>JACKPV010000068.1 GCA_024233305.1 Verrucomicrobiales bacterium | reverse complement strand
TATCATGTAACATTATTAGTTTCGCATTGACTCGCCCTTGCCTCCGGTTTAGTCGGGGGCATGGCACCTCGATATCGAATCACCCTGACCGAAGCGGAGCGCGGGATGCTCCAAGGCATCACCCGCAGTGGCAAAACCAACGCCCGGAAGTTCGTTCACGCCCGTGCCCTGCTCTTGTGTGACGCCGGTCCGCACGGTGAGGGCGAGCCGTGGAAAGTCGCCGATGTTGCCAAGGCTCTCGGGGTTTCGGCGCGCACGGTTGAGCACCTCAAGGAACGCTTCGTCGAGCAGGGACTGGAGGCCGCGCTCGGCCGCAAGCCAAGGAGCGGTCCGCCCCGCATTATCTTTGACGGGGCCTTTGACGCGCGCCTGACGGCACTGGCCTGCTCGCCCGCACCCGAGGGGCGCTCGCGCTGGACGGTGCGCCTGCTGGCCGAAAAGGTGGTGGAACTTAAGATCGCTCCCGCCGTCTCGACCATGACCGTGCAGCGGGCGCTAAAAAAAACCAGATGCGTCCTCACCTGAGCGAGTATTGGAAGATTCCGCCCGATGCCAACGCGGCCTTTGTCGCGTGCCTGGAGGACGTGCTGGAGGTTTACCACCTGCCCTTCGATCCCCTGTGGCCGCTGGTGTGCATGGACGAGTCCAGCAAGCAACTGGTCGGCGAGGTCCATGCTCCCATCGCCGCGGCGCCGGGCCACGGCCAGATTGTGGACCATGAGTATGTGCGCAACGGCGTCGCCGAGATCTTCCTGGAGGTCGAACCGCTGGGCGGACGCAGGCATGTGGAGATTACCGAACGGCGGACCGCCAAGGATTGGGCGGTGTTCGTCAAGGGCATGCTCGACGAGCGCTATCCGCAGGCCACCAAGGTGCGACTGGTAATGGACAATCTCAACACCCACGGCATCGCCTCCCTCTACGAGGCGTTCGCCCCGCAGGAGGCCAGACGGCTGGCCGAACGGCTCGAAATCCACTACACTCCCAAGCACGGCAGTTGGCTCAACGTCGCCGAAATCGAACTCAGCGCCATGCAAAGCCAGTGCCTCGACCGCAGAATCCCGGACATCGCCTCGTTGCGCCGCGAGGCCGCCGCTTGGGAAGCCGACCGGAACAACCGCAACAGCCGCATCGACTGGCGCTTCACAACCGCCGACGCGCGCATCAAGCTCAAGCGCCTTTATCCGAACTTTTGACCGTTACACGATACTA
>JACKPV010000067.1 GCA_024233305.1 Verrucomicrobiales bacterium | reverse complement strand
GGCCGGAATGTCCGTCGCCATGCGCGGGCGCGCCTCCGAGGCCGCCACGGCCGGGATGTCGTCGAGACGCTCGATCTCCCCGGGCCGCCATTCCTTGTCGAACCAGGGCTCGAGCGGTCCGTATAGCCGCAGGATCACGCTCCAGCCTTTGCCCGGGAGGGTCTGGATCCAGTTGCTCTCCTTCCCTTCCGGAGCGTTCGGCCCGAAGTAGACGTCGGTCGAACCGTCAGCGTTCGGCTCGACGCCGCGCTCGCTGTTGAGGCTGGGGAACGGCTGGTCGCTCTGCAGCATGGACCGGGTCTGGTTGTCGTAGAGCACCACCGACCAGAAGTCCTTCACCGGCACATCCGGAGGCATTCGGAGGCGGTAGGTGTGGCCGCCATCCAGCGCGCGACCCATTGAGTCGACCATGGCACCGGCGTATTGCGACCCGATGCCCACCATCCTGGCGGCCATGGCCGGCGTAATGCCCGTGGCGTAGTAGAAGAACATGGAACGGCCGTCCAGCAGACGGACACCGTTGGCCAGGAACTCGTGGCTGCCGCCGATGAAGCCGGTCTTCCAGGCGCTGTTCGGGAAGAGATAGACCTCGGGATCGCGGGTCCTGTAGACGATGGCGCGCGCCGTCGCGTTGCCCACGGCGGCCGCGTCCGTGAGGATGTCGGTCATGCGCTCGTCCGGCGAGAAGGGTTTGCCCTTCTCGATACCGATGGCGGCCAGCAGGCCCAGGAACTCCGGCTCGAGGGCATCTACAGGCTCTTCCTGGATGACTGCGTCCACCTCCTCGTAGAAGCTCAGGTCGTTGGCGTGGACGGTGTTGAAGGCCCGCCCCGAGAGGTTGATGAACTCCGTGGCGGGGGGCTCGAGGCACTGTGCCAGCGGGTAGATCCGTGTGTGCGCCTTGAGGTTCGCCACCGCCGGCTGCGGGTCGCCGTCTTCCAGGAAACCGCGCCAGACGAGCCAGTTGCCGAAGGTACGCGAGGCGAAGGTATGGTAGCCATCGGGCACCTCGTCCTCGTAGCCCGGAGGGAGAATCAGGAACTTGCCGCCCTGGCCCCGGTCCGGTCCGGCGTTGCCCAGGTCGGTCACGTGGCCGAAGAAGAAATCATCGAGGATCCCGAGGGTGTTGGGCGCGCTCTCGACCACCATCGGCCCTTCCTTCAGGTCGAGCCAGGTCACCGCGTAGACGCTCTCGGTGTTGGCGGTCAGGAACAGCGTCCGCGCATCCATCAGGGTTTCGAAGATCCCGA
>JACKPV010000066.1 GCA_024233305.1 Verrucomicrobiales bacterium | reverse complement strand
GAAACGTGTGGATGACGATGTTGTGCGGGTGGGGATCAATCCGGCGAAGATAGTCGATCATGGCGTTGACCTCCTCGGTGGACTGTGTGTTCTCCTCGCCGATGTTCCAGTTCAAGGCCAGGTTGTGGCCGAACCGCGCCACCAACTCCCGGCAGTACAGCTTCCGCTCCGGACCGAGCCTGCCACCATCCAGCGACTCCGGAACCCGACCCGGTCGGGAGTCGTGCCCCAACCGGTCGTCGTCCATTTCGTTCTCCTGCAGCTTGAAATGCAGGTGCAGGCCGAGCCGCGTTGCGTGATCGAACACCAGGCCCCATTGCGCGAGCTTCGAGACGTCGTAGTGGAGCTTGTCGTTCCGGGCAACGAACGGCCAGACGTTGTCGCCGTCGCCCCCCGCGTTGTAGGGCAGGAAGGAGAAGGAATTGAGGCCCTTGCCGGCCAGGTAGTTCAGGGCACCGATCAATCCCCTGCCCTTGTCGCCCTGCCAGGTGGGGTCACCGGGACGCCAGTCCCGCAGGTGCGGCTCGTATCGGTGCAAGACCTTGCGCGGTTTGGCCTCCCCGGGTCGCTGAACATCGGTCGGACTTGGCGATGTACCATCGAAGTCCGCATACGCCAGCAGCGTCTCCGGGGCATCCGGACCGGCCTTCAGGAAATAGTCACCCGTCCCGGCGAACCGCAGAAAGTGCCCGCCAACATAGTCCAACCGCCCTTTCGCCCGGAAGTCCCGCCCTACCTTGTCGGTGACCTCGATGTTGAAGCTGCCGGCCTTGCCGTCATACGGTCTCACCGGCACCCCGCTCCCATCCAACGCCGCGTTCTCACCCCGCCGGAAGGAAACTGCGTAGGACCATTGCCCGGCTTTGTCCGGGGCCAGATGAGCCCGCCATTTCGTCCCCGCCGACGCCGAGGTATTCGCCGCGTCGCCGTCCGCGGCAAAATACCCGGGCACCGGATAACGGGGCGTTCCGGACTCGTGCGTGAAGGTCACGGTCAAAGCGTAGTCCGTGAACGGGTTCGGGTCGTCGTCCAGTTCCTGCGCGTAGGGCCCGTCCAGGGTGAGAACCACGTTATGCCACTGCTTCAGTTCCCCAGTGATCGTCACACCGCCGTCGCCGTCGCCTTGACGAGGCGGAACCGGAGAGGCCGGCGATTGCGCCGTGAGGATGCCGGGACTGATCGCTGCGACGGCCGCGAAAAGCTGGAGGAATCCACATTGGGGTCGCCGGCACTCGGCGCGGCGCGGTTCGAGCCGAATGCGAATCAAGCGAGCGAGGGTCTTCATCATGGTGCTTCGTGGGTCATTCGTGGTCGTCTCCCGTTGAGCCGCATATCCCGGCCGCACGGCGGAGCCATCTCAGTTTTCGGCAACCCCCTTCACCGGCGGCACCCGTTCGTGCATCGCCCATAACACCCCGTTCAGAAGCAACCGACGGAAACCCGCTTCCTTGAAGTCGTCCGGATGCCCCAGCGAGGTGTAGAACACCCGGGCCTGCTTCGGTCCATACAGCCGCGTCCACGCCACCGGCTCGGCGGGTTC
>JACKPV010000065.1 GCA_024233305.1 Verrucomicrobiales bacterium | reverse complement strand
AGTTGGCAAAGTCGGCGTAGCGCGTGCCGTCCGGCATCAACGTTCCCGCGTCGGCCGGAACGGTCAGGAACTGCAATCCGACATTGTCCGTCTGGGCACCGTTCTCGGTGAGACTCCACACGGGGAAGTCCTTCAGGACGGGATCGGCTTTGGCGGCTTGATAGAGATCGCGGTGAAGCTTCGCCACCGGCAGCCAGCTTTCGTTGCGACCACCGTGCTCGCCCTGATACGTGACGCCCCAGTTGTTCGGTTCGTTGTTACCCTCGATCGCGAGCAGCGCGCCGGCCTTGGCGAGTTCCCGCGCGCCCGTCAGCAGGCGTTCAATATCGGTGCCGCCGCTCAGCAAGCCGTAGCTGAAACGAACCCCGGTTTGCCGATGAAGCTCGATCAAGTCGGCAACCGGCACCCGACCCTCGTAGCCGCAGCGGATCCAGCGCAGGCCGGTGTATTCAATGGACCTGGCGGTGTCTTCGAGGCGTTCGCCGCGTCGGGACACCGCGGAATTGACGCCGAGGCTGCCGAGGAAATCGCCGACCGGAACGGCGACGGTGCCGGCGGGTTGAGCCACCAACGGCACAACGTGTCCTGCGGCCAGCAGGAGGGGCAAGAGCGCGGGACGAAACATGGGCCAAGGCTAGCGGAACCGGGGTTGCCGCCAAGTCCGGAAAGCGCCGCCCGCCACACCCGGGAGGGGTGTGCTCCCCGGAGGACGCGGGTCAGCGACCGTCGTCAGGATATTGCGTTTCGGTGTGCACGGTCGTGGCGAGCGCCTGTTGGTTCACAGTGCCCCCCAGCGCGCCATCGTCGTTGAACCGAACCCGCCAGAGGTCTCCGATCTGCACACCCGCCGCCGGCAGGAGCCTCACTTCGGTCGGGGTCTGCTCCGTCTCGCCACTGATTTCGAAGACGTGCAGAAACCGCGTCCGCGCACCGGGGTTCGGATCGGCCACCTCGATTCGCCACGGGCATCGCGGCGGCCGGTTCCGGCCTTCTGCGGTGTGGTTGTACTGCGCCGTCGGCTCCAGCGGATGCCCCCAGGCTTCCTCTCCTTCGCCACCTCGCCGCACCACCTCCGCGTCCTTCGGGAGCAACGTGCTCAGGAACATCCGCGAACGGCCGGTGGACAGCACCTCGCCCTGACCGTCGGCGTCCGGTTGGCTCAGCCAGGAAAGCCGGTTCCCGACGCCTCGGGGTTCGTCGGGAACGTGCAGGAAGAAATGCCGTCGAAACTCCGGGCGCGTGGCTTCCACACGGTCGAACACCACGAAGTATTCCCGCGCGCCGCGCAGATACAGGAATTGCCGCGTGACCTCGCGGACCTTGTCGGCGCTGTAGCCGGCGGTGATGTCGGCCGCGGCGTAGGTGTATTCCGGGGTGGTTTCAAAGGCCACGATGTGACCCCGTTCGCGCGGGAAAGGACCACCTTCATACACGTGCCGCAGCAGGCCGCCGTCGTTCTCGTTGCCCCGGTCGCGCCGATACTTCTCTTTCGGATCGAACACCGTCACGAGGTTGAAGATCAGCGACCCGCCCGCGTAGTAGTCGCTGTCGTTGTGGCCCTGCCCGCCCTGCCGTGAAACCAGCGCGCCCTGTTTGCAGATGAGGAAATGCCCCTCGTCGTCGCGCGAATGGCCGGCGAACTGCGGGCCGCAGCCAAAGAAGGCCCATGTAGCATTCGGATCGTCCCACGCGCTCCGCATGTAAACATGCCCGGCTCCGGGAAAGA
>JACKPV010000064.1 GCA_024233305.1 Verrucomicrobiales bacterium | reverse complement strand
GAGAACTTCGTGCGCAAGTCTGGGGTTGCGAAAGGGGCTCCGGGGTGGACGCTGCCGGTCGTAACTCCGTCGGCGTTGCGATCAGGTTGTTTTGCCCACCCAGGGTTGCCCCGCGGCTGGGGGACGAACGCGGGCTTTGTTTGGGTCGGAATCCCGTTGGACTTGTGGTTACCTCGGTTGGCGCCACGCCCCGCAGCCACGGGCTGTCCGGTCAGAAGGTGAGCCCGGTCCGCAGGCCGATGATCCAGGCGTCCTCGTTCGCTGCCGATCCGCCCGGATGCACCACCCATTGCACATCGGGCTGCACGTACCACCACGGCGTGATCCAGGCGGCATAGGTGAGTTCCAGCACCAACTCGTGGTCCGACAGATGCGTGATCGGGGCGCCGTTGAAATCGCGATCATCCCGCTCCTGCCGCCGTCGATCCTCGCTCGCTGCGACGTAGATGCAGCCCACCGCGAGCGCGTCTTCGTCCCGACCGGGCAGCAAACCCTGGTAGTGCGGCCCGCCATTGACGACGACGTTGGACGGGTTGCGGTCCGCGGTCCCGGCCCCGTGCCGCGCGCGATCAAAGGCCAGCATGGTGTCGTGCCATGTGCCGCCGCGCTCCGTGCCGGCCAATTGCCAGCCGCCTGCCACGTAGAGGGTATGCCCGACCACCGTGGCATCGTGACTCGACCGCGCCGCGGCCATCGGAGCCAAGGCTTCCCACACCTCGCGCGCCACATCGTAGCGGTCCACCTGAGCCTGGGCGGCAGCGCACTGGAGGTGCTGGCGTTTCGAGGAACGCGGCTTCTCGTCCGGCTTGACTTGTCTTCGGCGCAGTCGGAATTTCCAACCGTGAATGCTACGGAGCTAAGAAGCAGACGGCAAATCACCCTGCCCGCCGATGTGTGCGAGGCGATCGGGCTCTCGGTGACCGACCTGGTGGACTGGAGCTGCGAAGGGGGACGCATCATCGGGCGCCGGTTGGAAACTTCAGAGTCTCTCCCCGTCACTCCGGTACGCCGCCAGGGTCGTTTGATGCTGCCCCGGATGCTGGACGGAGCGGAAATCGCCCAGGCGGTGCGCCGGGACAGGGACGCGCGGTGAAGGCCTATTGGGACACGTCGGCGCTGATCAAGGCGCTGGCCGATGCCGGACTGCGGGATCGACTGGAACAGGAAGGTGGAATCACTCGCACCCATTCGCTGGCGGAGATGTTCTCTGCGCTCACGGGAGGCAACCTGAGCATTCGGCTGACGGCGGATGATGCTGCAGCGATCTTGGAGGACATCAGCCAGCATCTGGAGTTCGTGTCCCTCGATTCAACCGGCGTGTTGAAGGCCTTCACAGCGGCACAGAGGCGTGGTGTGCGCGGTGCCCGGGTTCACGATTATCTGCATGCTGTGGCGGCAGTCGATCACTCCCACAAGCTGTTGACGTGCGACCGCAACGACTTCAACGACTTGGTGGGAGGGTTGGAGGTTGAGCAGGTCTGAAACACCCACCCGGAAGGGGGCCCGGGAAAGCCGACGCGATGAAGGTGAAGATCGCGCCGCGGCTGCAAAGCGAAACCTTGCGGACACTGGAGTGGACGGTGCAACG
Organism: Verrucomicrobiales bacterium; assembly: GCA_024233305.1. Taxonomy (GTDB): domain Bacteria; phylum Verrucomicrobiota; class Verrucomicrobiia; order Limisphaerales; family J093; genus J093. The sequence continues at coordinate 338 of JACKPV010000064.1, read as the reverse complement.
ATTGCGCGGAGTCTCGGCGGACGCCGGAAATCGTCTGAACCAGGCAATACTTACCAATACCCGGGACCGACCCCTTCATGATCGGTGAACAAAACCGCCGCGCGACGGAGGTCAAGCGGCACGGTTGAGGCGGATGGCGACTTCGGCGTCCGCGGCATGTCCGGATGCTACACTCGAGAGTGGAATCGCCTGGTCCAGCAAAGCCCCAACGGGGCGGCAGACGACAGCCCAGGGCAAGCCCGGGCGTCAGGACGGGCGCCGCCCTGGGGCCAGCCCACCAAAGTCCCACCAGCCCTGAAAGGGCGGCACACCCTAAGCCGTGACCATTCAGTAACTCG
>JACKPV010000063.1 GCA_024233305.1 Verrucomicrobiales bacterium | reverse complement strand
CGCGCCGTCGCGCGGCGGGAAAGGCTGGCGCCGAAACTGCCTTCGGACCTACTTTTCGAGGCATGAAACCCTCTCGTCTCTGGTGGCTCTGGACGGCTTTGCTCATTGCGCAACCGGGCTTGCAGGCCGCACCGGGCGATTTGCGCCTGAGTCTCTACGCAACCGCCGGGGACATCCTGCGCCATCTGGCCACCGACGAGCAACGCGCCCGGGCCCTGCGTCAGCTGGGGCCGCTGCCCGTTTCCCGCATCTTCCTCGAAGGACGGCGCGGCGACGAATACGTCCCCCCGGCATTGCTGCGCACGGTGCGCGGGTTTCTGGAGGAACACGGAATCGAAACGGCGGGCGGCATCGCCACAGTGCCCGGTTCACAGTTCGGCGTCCGGCAAAACGAGGGTCTTGGCTGGCTCAACTGGCAGAACCCGGAAACCCGGGCGGACGTCGCCGCCTTCTTCACCGAGAACGCGCCGTTGTTCGAGGAGTTGATCGTCGACGACTTTTTCTGCACGGGCGACACCTCGCCGGAATCCGGCGCCGCCCGGGGGACGCGTTCCTGGGGCGAATACCGGCGCGACCTGCTGGTGTCGCTGATCGACCCGATAATGCTCCGACCGGCGCGCGCGGCCAACCCGGACATCCGGCTGATCCTGAAATACCCGCAATGGTACGACCGGTTCCATCTGTTCGGCTACGATCCGGAGCGGATGTCCGTTCCCTTCGATCAGATCTGGGTCGGGACCGAGGTGCGCGACCCGGCGACGCGGCGTATGGGTTTTGTGCAACCGACCGAAGGCTACATGAACTTCCGCTGGTTGACCTCGGTGGCGGGCGACAAGGTCACGGGGGCGTGGTTCGACCACATCGAATGCGGCGCGACGCACTTCGTGGATCAGGCCTTTCAGAGCGTGCTGGCGGGCGCCCGTGAACTGACGCTGTTTCGTTTCGGGGACGTGATGGAGGGGCATCCGGGGGATTCGCTGCTGGCGCAGAAGTGGGGCGAGTTGTTGGTCCTGGCGGGCCGCGTCCGGCACGCGACCCGGGAGGGGGTGGTGTTCTACAAGCCGGTCAACAGCGACCCGCGCGACAATCTGTACCTTGCGGACTATCTGGGGATGCTGGGGTTGCCGATACTGCCGGAGGCGAGCTTTCCTTCGGGGGCGGGCGTGGTGTTTCTCGGCGCCCAGGCCGCGGCTGATCCCGCCGTCCTGACCCGCGCCAGGGCGGTGCTTCAGGGCGGTGGCACCGTGATCGTGACTCCGGCTTTCCTGCGGGCGGCCGGCGGGGCGGCGGACGAACTCGCAGGCCTCGAGGTGGGCGCCGCCAGCGAACCGGTTGCGGCGACGCAGTGCGAGGTGCGCGGGCGGATCGTAACCCTCCCGATGCCGCTGGATGCAGACGGGGCCGTGCGGCAGCTCGACGCCACCGTCCGGATCATGGCCGCTGTCGGCGACCGGCGGATTCCGTTGCTCGCCACACGTCCGGTTGCGGGGGGGCACGTCGTGTGCTTGAACATCCGCACGTTCTCCGAGGACGATTTCCGGCAGGCCGGGGAATGGCTGCTGGCACCGCGGGCGTTGGGCTGGTCGCAGCTTGCGGACCCTGTGGCCAACGAGGTGCGTGCCCTGTGCCTGGCACCGCTCGGAGTGCGTTTCGAGGCGCCGTCCGGGGTGGCGCTGCATCTGTTCGGAAGCGACCGCTGCGTCTACAACTTCCACGACGTACCGATCCGTTTCCGCCCGGACGGGGAACCGCGCAGCCTGGCGGCCAAGGGTTGGGTCTGGTTGACGGGGGAGCGTCACCAGGTGCGCTGACTGTTTGCTCAGCCGGAGCGACGCGACACGCTGCTGCCGCCGGCGCGCCGTCGGTGCCGGAGCCCACGGACCCAAGCGGTCCCGCCGGTTGCGTCCTTAGCCGTAACGATTCAGTCAATGGACCGCGGAGAAGGCGGGAAG
>JACKPV010000062.1 GCA_024233305.1 Verrucomicrobiales bacterium | reverse complement strand
GCCACGCTCAACGCGCCGGCGAGCCCGTCCCCGAGATTCCAGGGAGCGGCGGATCGCTCTCCGACCTCGACCGCCGCGGTCGCGTTGGCAGGCGTGAAATCCCGCTGTTCCCAATGATCCGCCTTCGTCTTCGAGCACACCCACGTGGCGTCGGTTCCGAGGTCCAGCACCTGCCGGCCCTGGCGCAACCGGGCGTAAAGCAGGAACCCGGCGGGATTGGCGTCGGCCTCGACCGCAGGCTGGTCCTCGGCGGGCGGCTGGTTGCCCGGTGTGTGATTGACCGCCGCAACGGCGAACACATTCTCGCCCGGGCGAAGCCTGGACCGGATGTCCGCGAAGCGCGGCTGGTTGAAGTCGCTTCCGGTCAGCACCTTGCTGCCGTTGACATACAGCGTGAAGCTGTTGTCGCAGGTGGCGGCCACGAATGCCTCCTCGGGCACCGCTTCGAGCGAGAACCGTTTCCACAGGTAGACGGTTTCCGCCAACGCCTTTTGGGCGGCACCGGCGTCGCTCCAGATCCACTTCACGGGGCGCGGCAGCAGCTCGGCGTCCACCTCCTCCCCGGAACGGCCCGCAGTAAGGTCGAACTGGGCCGCCGGACTCTCGAACCAGACTCCCGCCACGGTTCCAAACGCGTCCCGGAATTGCTCGGCGCTCATGCGGCGTACCCCGGGGCCGTTGAACACGAAGTCCGACTGCTTCTGTTCGCCCAGACTCACCGCCGGCATCTGGTAGGCGCGCGAGGTGAGGATCACCTGCATGGTGTGCTTGAGATCGTAACCGTGCGCGGCCAGGTCCTCCGCCAGCCAGTCCAGCAGGTCCGGACACCATGCCGGTTGTTCCATGTCGTCGACCGGTTCCACCAGGCCCCGGCCCATGAACTTCTCCCACAGCCGGTTCACGAGGGTCCGGGTGAGCCGGCCGTTTTGTTTCGACGTCAGAATCTCCGCCAGGCGACGGCGCTTCTCCGCCTGCGGCGCGTCGGTGGGAATCTCGCCCAGTTCCGGGTAGAGGAAGCGGGTTTCCGCCTTCCGGCCGGTGGGCTTGTCGCAGCGCACCATTTCGAGCGGTTCATCCGTGTAGATGCCGGCCATGCCGTAGGCGTCGGCGAGTTTCCAGTCGTTGATCAGACTGTCGTGACAGCTGGCGCACTTGAGGTTCACGCCCATGAAGACCTGGGAGATGTTCTGGGCGGCCTGCATGGGAGGCGTTTGGCTGGAGTTGATCCGGCCGCGCCAGACGATGCCTTTGACGAAGCCCTCGGTTCCTTCAGTGGGGTTCACCAACTCCGCCACGAACCGGTCGAAGGGCTTGTTCTCCGCCAGCGCCGCGTGCAGCCAGCCGGTGATCTGCTTGCGTCCGCCGTCGATGTAGCCGGTGCCCTCGTAATCGTTTCGCAGGAGATCATTCCAGAAGGTCAACCAATGCTCCGCGTAGCGTTGGTTCTCGGCGAGCAGCCGCTCCACGAGCCGTTCCCGCTTGTCCGGACGCGAATCGGCCTCGAACGCCGCGAGTTCCTCGGGAGGAGGCAACAGGCCGATGGTGTCCAAGTAAACGCGCCGGGCGAACACTCGGTCCTCCACCGGAGCCGCAGGCCGGATGCCGTGTTCCTTGAAATACGGCTGGAGCAGTCGGTCTACCGGGTGGTTGCCGGCGATTTCGGAGACCGGAGGCAGGGAGACTTCCCGCGGATGCAGGTTCAACGCGGGCGGCTTGACGAAGCTGACTTCCGCCGGCCAGGCGAGACCCTGGTCGATCCAGGCCCGGAACAGCCCCACCTGCCCCGCCGTCAACCGCGAGCCTTTCACCGGCATGACGTTGTCCGGGTCGAGACCGGAGACCAGTTCGATCAGCAGACTCTCGGCGCTCCGGCCCGGTTCGGCAGCCGGGCCGGAATCGCCGCCCTGCAGGAACGTCTCGCGGGAATCGAGGCTGAACCCGCCCTTGGCGGCGCCGCGGCCGTGGCACTTGACGCAACTGGCATCGAACACCGGCTTGATGTCCCGGGCGAAATCGACCGTCACCTCCGCCGGCGGCGGCAGCGCCGCGACCTGCTCGGGCGTCAGCCGCGCCAGGGCGGGTGCCGTGCCCATCAGCCCCAACGCAAGGGTCAGAATGAAAGCGTTCTTCATGTTGACGACAAAAGAACGTGATACCTGTATCCGCGAGAATCTCAACTGAAAGTTGACGGTGCCGCGCCGGAAGAAAGGGGGAGGAGTCGCGCGAAGGCGCGAAGACGCAAAGGGGATGAGGGGGAAAGCGGGGACTGTCGGTGAGCCGGGCCGGATTCGCGGAGCGTCGTGGAGTGCGCGCGATCTCAATCGCCGCTTTCCGGACCAAATGGCAACCCCCGTTCGAAAACGCTCAGAACCGGCGCGGGCGGAAAATCGATGCCGGTGTTTTCGGATTCGGTGTGCGGCGGGGAAAGCGGTGAAGGCTGGCGCTTTTCACCGCACTCCAAAACCTCGCGGAGCGTCTTG
>JACKPV010000061.1 GCA_024233305.1 Verrucomicrobiales bacterium | reverse complement strand
GTTCATGCGCGGCGCCATTTCCGCCACGCGGGCGGTTGCACTGCGGCACCAGTGCTGATCCCACATGTCGCAGATGACCACCGCGGTGCGGGCGGGATCCCATTCGGCCCGGCGTTCCCGGACCTCGAAGGAGCCGCTGCCCCCGGGCGCTTCCACGCGGTCCCGGAGATTGAGGAGGAGTGGCCCGGCAGCTGAATCCGCGGGAGCCGTCGATACAACCGCGAACACCAGGAGGTTGAGCAGCGAGGATTTCATGACTTTGCAGGCGCCAGTCTTCGGTCATCCCCGGGAAAGGTCAAACGTCAACCCGCGGCGGCCGCCCCGTCGCTGACGAATCCCCCTCGCGGACCACCCTTTCGAGGGCCTCGGGCAGTTGGCGGTAGTGTATGAGGCGACGGTATTCAAGCAATTCGGACAGGGCAAAGGACTCGACCGGGCAGCCGGCTTCCACCAGGATCGCCATGGGATTCAGACCGCCCACGACCACCGCCCCTGCACATCCCTCGCCGACGGGCCATTCCAGCACCGGTTGCCCGGGGGCGCCGATGCGCAGGAACGCCCCCAACCCCACCCCCGCCAGGCGTTCCGCCAGATCCGCCACAAGGTCCCGGCTGTCCGCCGGCACCTCCCGGAAGCTGGCCCCAATCAGGCCGCATCCGTCCCGGATGGCGCCGTGGTAGTCGGTCATCCCGCTGCGGATGAAGACCTCGAGCGGATCGATGCTGGTGCCGTCGTAGCGGATGATCTCCACGAACCGGACCGGTTGGCCGGATTGCAGTTCGAGCAGGCCGCCGAAGGGGGATCGCACGGGAACTCCGTGCTTCAGGAGCACCCCGTTCAGCGTGATGGAACAGACGGTGCAGAAGCCGACGTGTCCTGGCGGTACCCGGAGGTTGCCGATCGTCTCGCCCGGCTTGAGCAGACAGACGAGGTGCCCCATCGCATAGCCCAGTTCGAACACCCGGCAGACTGGCTCTAGGCATTGTTGCAAGTGGTCGATGCGGGCGAGGCTGGTGTTGATGACCACCGTGCCGCTGCGGGCCTGCAAATCGAAGGACATGCGGTAGGTCATCTGATCAATGCGCCCCGAAAGGTAGCCCACGCGTTCGGGCGTGCGCGCCGCCTGCACCTCTGTCAACCCGGCGTCGCTGATTGTATGCCCCCGCCGCCCGTGCGCCTCCACCAACCCTTCGCGCTGCAGCGCGCTCAGATAAAGCCGGACGGTGCGCTCGCTCAACGGTTGGCCGGTCCCTGCCAGGTGCTCGACGATCTGCCGCGAGGTGGTCAGTCGCCGTGTTCGTCCGAGCAGGCTCAGCACGGCAATCCGGTTGCGTTGGGTCTTGTTCATGGCCAGCACGCGGCGCGGACCCGTCCGCCCCGCAGAACCTGCCGCCGAAAGGCGGGGGCACGCGAAGCCAACGGTATCGGCAGTCATGCCGATCAACGCCAGCTAAATCGACATCTTCGGCTTCAATATCGGCAAATATGCCGATGCTTTGATGCGCCGCGCGAAGAAGACATCTGTATCAAAGTCATTTGCTTGACGATATTTATGGATTCTGATAGAAAACCAATGAACCCACGGTGGCTGAGCGCTTTCGACATGATCGGCATTGAGATGCCACTATGGACAGGCTGAAAAACCGTTGTTTCAAGGAATCCGAATCATGAATCAGTGGCCAAAACAGAACGACGCCCTGGGCACCGCAAACCGGGGCAATCCCTGCGAGTCCGGCTTGTGTACCCTGTGCCTTGCCAACTGCAAGGGGCGATGTGAAACCTGGGTCAGCAGCCTCGTGGGACGGAAGCTGCTGTACCCCCGCGAGTTCGGCGGCAGCACCTCGGGCTCGGCAAACGTCTGCTCCGAAGGGGCGGGGTACCACGCCCTGCGCATTCAGGGCTATGCCTATGGCGCCCGCGGGCTCACCCCCGACGCCGGCGTGGCCCCGGCCGACAGCAGTTTTCCCCAGGTGGATGTCACCACCTCGTTCGGCAGCGAGATCGAGACGCAGTGCCGCTTGCCCATCATGACCGGCGCTCTCGGCTCCACCTTCATCGCCGCCAAGTACTGGGACTCGTTCGCCATCGGCGCCGCACTGTGCGGCTTCCCCATCGTCATCGGCGAGAATGTTGTCGGGGTGGACCGGGAGTCGGTGCTCGAGGACGGCCGGATCCGGACCGCCCCGGAACTGGACCGCCGCATCGAAACCTACCTGCGCTATTTCGACGGCCACGGAGCGATCATCGTGCAGATGAACGTGGAGGATACCCGCAACGGGGTGGCCCGTTACATCCTCGACCGCTACGGAGACCAGGTGGTGCTCGAGTTGAAGTGGGGGCAGGGAGCCAAGGACATCGGCGGGGAGATCCAGGTGGAGGACCTCGAATACGCCCGGTTCCTCAAGGATCGCGGTTACATCGTCGATCCCGACCCCTGCGACGAAGCGGCCATGGCGGCGTACCGGCAAGGAGCGCTGAGATCCTTCGCGCGGCACAGCCGCTTGGGGGCGGTGGATCTCGGCTCGTCCGAAGCGGTCGCCGAGGACTTCCTGGCCGCGATCGCAGGTTTGCGCCGGATGGGCTTCAAACGCCTGAGTCTCAAAACGGGAGCCTACGGCATGGAGGCGCTGGCCTTGTCCATTCGTTGCGCGGCGGACGCCCGGCTCGACCTGCTGACCATCGACGGCGCCGGTGGCGGCACAGGCATGAGCCCCTGGAACATGATGGACCACTGGGGGGTGCCGTCGCTGCCCCTGCACAGCCGCGCCTACGAATACTGCAAAATCCTGGCGGATCGCGGTGTGAAGGTCCCCGACATCTCCTTCGCCGGCGGCCTCGCTCGCGAAGACCACATCTTCAAGGCGATTGCCCTTGGCGCCCCCTTCGTGAAACTCGTCTGCATGGGGCGCGCCCCGATGATCGCCGGCTTTGTCGGATCGAACGTCGAAGGCGTGCTCCGGCCGGAGCGACGGGCCGCCGTAAACGGGCAGTGGGATGACCTGCCGGCCGCGATCCGGGAACTGGGTAGCACGCCCGAACAAATCTTCGCCGGTTGGGAGACGATCAAGCGCAAGGTGGGCGCCGACGAGATGCAGCACATCCCTTTCGGCGCGGTGGCCATGCAGGGATATGCCGACAAGCTGGCCTGCGGCCTTCAGCAGTTCATGGCCGGCGCGCGGAAGTTCCGGTTGAGCGAACTCGACCGCAGCGACCTGATGGCTGCCAACCAGGAGACCGCCCGGATCACCGGACTTCCGGAAATGCTGGAGGCCGGGCACGACCGCGCCCTGGCGATCCTCACCGCCTGATTCGCCGTCCCCGCAGCCGGCTCCGCGCGGGCTGAGTGCCGTCAGGCAAGCGATCGCCGGAAGGCTCGTTGCCTGGCCGTCCCTGACCGGGGTGGCCACGGCGCGAGGCGGAAGTGGAGGCAGGCTCGCCCCGACAGCCTCGCCGGGCAGCAACCCCGGCGCGGAGCGAACCCCACGGCTCTGAAGAAACGAACTTGCGCCAGCACCCCTCCGCCCAAGGCGTGCGAACCATCCGGAGGAACCCAACCGCCAATGGCTTGAGCCCAACGGGATTCACGAGCCACCCCGCCATTCGAGTATCGATGGAAGGCACGGGGGGCTCCTCCGCCGTCACTCCGCCGGGGCGACCGTGACCCGGTAG
>JACKPV010000060.1 GCA_024233305.1 Verrucomicrobiales bacterium | reverse complement strand
AGAACCCCGTCAACGGCGCTTGGAGAGTCGCAGGTTCATTTCCGGCGTTTCGCTCCCCGTGGGCGAGGACTGACCGGCTTCATCCAGCGGGGTGGATCGAGAGGCGCATCTCGCTGCGTTGCGCCAACCGCAACCGCAAACGTCGCCCACTGCCATCGGGCAGCACCGGGTCGTGTGCGTTGATCCCCTCCAAGACCGGAGCCCCGCTCGCGCCAACTCCAGTCACCGCACCCCCACATAGGCCTGGATTTGGGCGCTGAACTTCCCGCTCGCCTGCCGACCTTCCAGCACCCGGATCCACTCCTTGCCATTGCGGCGGCGCAGCGCTCGTCCCCACCGTTTTCGGACGCGGCAAGAAGCGTGCAAGGTACGCCGGCAGGGCTGATCGGGGGACGGTGCCTCAAAGGAGGGCGGCTGTCCGGACGGGCGGTTCGCCGCCCGGTCTGAACGGCGGCGTGGACGGTCCCGGCGGTCCTCGGGGTCTGACCGCTCGCAGCGACCAGATTTCCCGAAGGCTCACGGCCAGCGCACACGCAACTGGAGGAAACGCGCCCCGCCCACCGGCAGCGACGCGGCATCCCGCATTGTGACCGTTTCAGTGGCTCCGTGGTCTGCCACCGACACCACTGTGTCGACCGGGGTGGGCGCGTTCCAGGGCAATCCGTCGTCCGCCACCACCTCGTAGACGATGTCGCCGGCGGCCTTGACCCTCGTGAAGGCGAGGCCCGGATACAGCGCCCCGCCGACGTCGATGAGAACCGCCTCGGGCCGTCCCCCGGAAACCGGCACGAGCGGATGGAGATTCAGGGCGTACGCCATCGCGTTCACCAGGCCGTTGCCATCGGGATCGGCGGTTCGCCCCTTGATGCTGTCGGGCACCCAGGTGGGCCAGAAGCGGTGCTGCCATTGAGCGAAGTTGAGCGGGTCAGGCAACGGCGCCAATTCGAACGTGAGCCCGAGAAGATTGCTGCCCGCCTCCGTCCCGCTTCCGGCCAGAACGCCCTCGGCGCGCAACAGCACGTGGTAGACCCCGGGCTGCGTGAATCCCCAGTTGTGGTGCGAGTGGCCGCCCGCCGTCAGCTCGAGGACATCCGAGGCATCGATCCCATCGGTGGTGTTCATCTGCACGGCAAAACCCCCGACCTCCGCCTGCCACAGGAAGAAATCGCCCGGCCCCTCGACAACCTCGAGTTGGTAGCGCAACGAGCCGTTGAACACCCCGACCGGAACGCCGTCCGTGCTGAAGCCCAGGTAGGGCAGTCCGGGATCTTCGCTTTGCGGGAGGACCCAAAGCGGGTCGCCCCCCGCCCCGAACGGGGTGCCATCGGGCAGCGTGAGCTGGGCCGCTTCCCCGGCCACCAGCAGGACTTCGTTGGTGGCGAAGCGTTGTCCCCTGGCCGAATCGCGCACGGCCAGGTCGAGCGTGCCGCCGGCCTCGGCATTCCACGCGAGGTGGATGTCAACGTGGCCCCGCTCCAACGCCGCCGGGCGAACCTGGAACACGTATTCGGCGGGTGCACTGCGGCTGCGGCTGCCGTTCGCGACCAGAACGCCGGCGGCGCGCACCGCCACGCGGTAGGTGCCGGCCGTGCTGAAGGCCCAGACCAGATGCGCGTGAGCCCCCGTGGCGGCCGGGTAAAGGTCGGCTTCGTCAATCCCGTCCACGCTGTTGAAGAAGACCTCCGGATTCCCGAAGGCATCGGTGCGGAACAGGAACACCTGCCCCGGACCGACCAGGTGTTCGAGCGTGAGGTCAACCCGGTTGTTCGCAAAAATGCCCGGTTCGATCTCCTCCGTGCCCAGCCCCAGAAAGAGCAGGTCCGGATGGGCGGTGGCCGGCAGCGCCCAGTAGGAATCCCCCGGCGCCCCGAGCCAGGCGTAGCGCGGATCGTCGGGCACCGTGGCATGCCCGGCGGAACCTACCTCGAGCACAACCCGCTCGGGTTCGAACTCGGTATCGGTTTCCTCATCGTGGACATGCAGGTCCCAGACGCCATCCTCAAAGGCGAGGCCGAGGTCGGCGTGGCCCGTGCTCAGGGCAGGCTGGGAATGAAGGGACAGGCTGGCGGCGGACGCCGCAAGCGCCGCACGGGAAAACGGAAGGAAGCGGAAGTTCATGATCGGTTACGGTTTGAGCAAAAAGTCCAGGTACGGGGTTGAACAACGGGGCGCCGCGCCCGGCCGGACCGGTGGTCGGCGAACCGGCGGCGCATGGGGCGCAACCGCGCGGGCACCTCCCGGCGGCCCGGATGGCGGCTTCGGTTCAGGGGGCAATGACGTTATTCCGGCGGCCGGGCGACGTTCTCGCCGCGGTCGATCCGGGCTTTCAAGGTGGTGGCGGCAATGGTCTCGACGTGGCTGTCGGCGAAGAGGTAGTTCGCGCTTCCCCGGGTGTGGTCCGGGGAGTTCCGCGCGCCCCCGTGCCGGTCGGGCTGGATGTCGAACAAGACCGACTCCCAACCCTGATGCCAGCTGCGCGAATGGGTGTGATCGGCGAAGATGCTCGGGGCCACCGAATCGGCGACCTCGAAGAGCGTGACGGTCCCGGTCGGACGCCGCAGCCGGTCGAGATTGCGGAACGATTCGACCACGCCGCCGAACGGATCCAGGCGATCGACGAACACATACTCGTTGGGCACGTAGCTTGAGGCGTTGTTGGTCAGGCGGGCGGTCCGGTGGGGATCCGACGGACAGGCCCGGATGCGGTCGACGTTCCCGACGAACGGTTCGAGGGTGAAGATCCAGGAACGGTTGGTCTCGGAGGAGCCGTGCGTCGTGAGCGGGAGGAACCCGCGGTGGTCGTCCGCATACATGGCCAGGCCCAGCCCAATCTGGTGGAGGTTCGAGCGGCAGGAGGCCTGCTGTGCCTTCGCCTTCGCCGCCGAAAGAGCGGGCAGGAGCAGGCCCGCCAGAATGGCGATGATGGCGATCACCACCAGCAATTCGATCAACGTAAAGCCCGGCATTTCCCGGGCAGGTCGCTTTCGTTTCATGTCATCTTGTCGATTCCCAATCACCCCCGCGAGGTCAGCCTTCCGGCTGACGCGGGGTTCCAGGCGGCGGGTTCCGCCAAGCCCGCAGAGGGGACGTCGCCGCGGACGCCCCACCCGCCGAAGCCAGGGCGGCTGGATCAGGAAACGGCGACCGGAGGGGCCCGGCCTGGAGGATGGGGAAAGGGCGGCGCGAACGGGCCGACTGCGGGAGCCGGAAGACCGGACCCGAATGGAATGTCCGGCGCGGGCGCCGGCGTCACCGCGGTGGCCGCGACTTCCAAAAGGCCCTGCGCCACCAAACCGACCAGGCATTGGTGCCCCGGCGAACCCGCTTCATCACAGATCAACGCATGGAGGGCGCCAGAGACGGTCGCGACATGCGCGAGCAGGAGGCACGCGACCAGCGCCAGGCCCAGGGCCCACCGCCGGAGTTCGCCAATGTCCATCAAGGCTCGCATGCGCAATTGCAAATCCTTTGCAAATAGACAGGGGCCCGCCCGGCTTGTCAAGCGTCGTCGAGGGGCTCCGGGTGGCTTGTCCCGTGCCACCGGGTCCGGAGCGAAGCCCTGGCCTTCGTCCAATTGCGCCGCCGGTAACCGCACCGCTCGTCACGCGCGCCGGACGCGGGCGAAGAGTTGCCCTCAGGTCGGAGCAGGTTCGGCCGCGGGGGCACCGCTCAGCTTCCCCCGCGTTCGAGGAAGCCGGGAAAATGCCGCGCGGCGTTCATTCGGCCGGTCCCACCGGAAGTCCCACTTGCGGGCGAACCAATGCCGCGCCCCGAA
>JACKPV010000059.1 GCA_024233305.1 Verrucomicrobiales bacterium | reverse complement strand
GGGGTGGGGTTGTTTGGGGGCGTGGTGCGGGTGGATTACCGGCTGCACAACGGGGGGAGTTCGGCGGCGGCGGGGCCGTGGCGGGACGTGGTGTATTTGTCGCCGGACGCGGTCGGGGGCAACGGGAACGATGTGGCGTTGCAGACGCGGCCCTCGGGAGATGCGGCGCCGTTGGGCGCGGGGGCGGACGCGGACGTGTGGGTGAACGTGACGCTGCCGGTCACCGGCTATGCGCCCGGGACCTATTACCTGCTGGTGCGGGCGGACACTTACGGGGAGCAGGGCGAGGCGGATGAGGGCAACAACTGGAGCAGCGCCGCGGCGTTGACGCTGAGCCCGCCGCCGCGCCCGGATCTGGTGGTCGAAGAGGTGGTGGCGCCGGGGACGGCGCAGCCGGGGGTGCCGTTCTTTGTGACGTGGAAGACGCGCAATGCCGGGGCGGCGCCGGTGAGCGGGTCGTGGAGCGAGCGGGTGTATCTGTCGGAGGACGGGGTGATCGGCGGGGATCAGACGATGGCGACGGTGAACTTCGCCGGGACGATCGATCCGGGAGCGTTTGTGGCGCGAAGCGCGCAGGTGACGATTGCGCCCAACGGCCTGGGCGGGACGCTGCGGGCGGTGGTGGCGACGGACATCGGCGGGGGGATCGTCGAGGAGAACGAGGGGAACAACGCGACGATGGGAGCGGGCAGTGTCGCGGTGCCGTTGTTGCTGCAACTGGTGGCGGGGGGACCGTCGGTGGCGGAGAACGGGGCGCCGCTGGGCTTCACGGTGAGCCGCAACGGGCCGAAGGGGGCGGCGTTGACGGTGAACTTGAGCAGCAGCGACACGACCGAGCTGACGTTGCCGCCGAGTGTGGAGATCCCGGGCGGGGCAACTTCCGCGGGCTTCTCGGGCACGCCGCAGACTGACGGGATCCCGGACGGGGACCAGACGGTGAGCGTGGGGGTGAGCGCGACCGGCTATGTGCCGACGGGAACGGCGAGTGTGGTGGTGCGGGACGTGGACCTGCCGGTGTTGACGCTGACGCTGACGCCGGGTTCGACCAGCGAGGCGGACGCGGTGGCGGGGTCGGTGAGCCGGGATGCGGCGCGGGACACGGCGCTGACGGTGAACCTGAGCGCGTCGGTGCCCGGGCAACTGGAGTTGCCGGCGAGCGTGGAGATTCCGGCCAATTCGGTGCTGGTGGAGTTCGTGGTGCGTCCGGTGCAGGACACGGCGATCGAGCCGGACACGACCTACACGGTCAACGCGAGCGCGGCTGGAGCGGTGGGGGACAGCGCGACGCTGGAGGTGGTGGACGATGATCTGCCGTTTGTGTCGCTGACGCTGGCGCAGGAGACGGTGAGCGAAGGGGATGGGGCGAGCGCGACGACGGCGACGTTGACCCGCTCGATTGTGAGCAGCCGGTCGTTGACGTTGATGGTGGAGAACAGCGATCCGACGGCGGTGCTGGTGCCCGGGCTGGTGACGATTCCAGCCAACCAACCCTCGGTGTCGTTCCCGGTGGCGGCGGTGGATGATGACGTGGTGGACGGGGCGCAACAGGCGCTGTTGGAGACGGTGATCATGGTCAACGGGGCGGAGTTTGCGATGGGGGGCAGCGCGACGGTGACGGTGACCGACGATGACGGGCCGACGCTGCGCCTGGTGCTGGCCGATGACCTGGTGCCCGAGGGGCTGGACCCGGCGACGACCGGGACGGTGAGCCGGAACACCGATGTAACCGATGCGCTGGCGGTGACGTTGAGCAGCGATGCGCCGGGCGAGGTGTCCCTGCCCTTGACGGTGGAGATCCCGGCGGGAGAGACCTCGGTGAGCTTCGATGTGGCGAGCCTGGATGACGGGATCAGCGACGGGAACGTGACGGTGGCGGTGAGCGCGGAGGCGGGCGGCTTCACGCCGGGAACCGACACGGTGGTGGTGAGCGATGTGAACCTGCCGGATCTGCGGGTGGAGTCGATCACCCCGCCGGGATCGGGGGCGTCGGAGTCGCTGGCGACGGTGACCTACCGGATCCGCAACCAGGGTCCCTCAGGGACGGGAGCGGGGACGAGTTTTGTGCAACGGTTGTATCTGTCGACCGACGCGGTGGTGGGCAATGACAAGTTCCTCTCGCAATACATCTGGCCGGCGGAGCTGCCTGCGGGCGAGTTTTTCGACGTGGTGCACTCGTTCTACCTGCCGCGGAGCACGGGGCAGTTCTGGCTGGTGGTCAAGACCGACGAGGACGGGGTGATCGGGGAGTTGCTGGAGAACAACAACGCGGCGGTGTCGGCGCCGATCCAGGTCAACGCGGCGTATGCGGCCACGGTGTCGACCGATGTGGAGACGGCGCTGGCGGGGACGCCGGTGCCCTTGCGGGGCCGGGCCTACAAGCCCGACGGGACGGGTGTGCCCTACGCGCTGGTGAACCTGCACGTGAGCGTGCGGGGCACGACGCGGGTGTTCTCGGCGCTGTGCGATGCGGAGGGCAACTACACGACGACGTTCACGCCGCTGGCCGGGGAGGCGGGCAACTACGGGGTGGGGGCGGATCATCCGGGAGTGTCGAGCACGGGGGTGCAGGACACCTTCAAGCTGCTGGGGATGGCGTCGGAACCGAAGCAACCTTCGTTGCAGGTGGTGGAGGGAGAGTCGGCGGAGACGACGGCGACGTTGCGCAACCTGAGCGATGTGGCGTTGAACGGGCTGACGCTGGAGGTGAGCGACAACCTGCCCAACGTGGAGTTCAGCGCGGAGCTGGATGATACGTTCCTGGCGGGGTTGGGGACGCGGACCCTGACGTTGCGGGCGACCGCGGCGGACGCGAGCTTTGTCGGGGGCGGGGGCACGGTGACGGTGCGCTCGGTCGAAGGGGCGGAGTTGCTGGTGCCGGTGCGGATCGGGGTGACGGACCTGCGACCGAAGCTGGTGGCCACACCGGGCCGGCTGGTGGCGGGGATGAAGCGGGGCAGCCAGGTGACGGTGGAGCTGGGGTTGAAGAACGAGGGGGGCGAGGCGACGGGAGCGCTGGAGGTGCAGTTGCCGCCGTTGGCGTGGTTGTCGGCGACGGTGGGGCAGATTGGGTCGCTGGCGCCGGGCGAGTCGACCTCGTTGATGCTGGTGCTGACGCCGCCGGAGGACCTGCCGTTGGGCCCGTATACGGGGAGCATCGGGTTTGGCAACACGACCTACGGGATCAGTGTGCCCTTCGAGTTCCGGAGCATTTCGGAGGCGAAGGGGGACCTGCGGGTGGTGGCAGTGGACGAGTATACGTATTACGCGGAGGGCTCGCCGAAGGTGGCGGGGGCGAGCGTGCAGGTGCGGGATGCGTATAACAACGCGCTGGTGGCCAGCGGGACGACCGACGAGAACGGGGTGGCGCAGTTCCTGCAGCTGCCCGAAGGGTATTACTCGGTGCGGGTGAGCGCGGACAAGCACAGCACGTATTCGGAGGTGCACTTCCTGAACCCGGGGACGGTGACGTATGTGGAGGCGTTCCTGTATCGGCAGACGGTGGAGTACAACTGGACGGTGGTGCCGGTGGAGATCGAGGATCGGTACAAGATCACGATTGAGACGACGTTCGAGACCTTCGTGCCGATGCCGGTGGTGACGCTGGAACCCTCGTCGTTGGACATGAACGATTATCCGCTGCCGGAGCAGCAGATTCTGGTGACGGTGAAGAACACGGGGTTGATCGCGGCGCAGGGGGCGAAGCTGCAGTTTGGGAGCCACCCGTATTACGAGATCATCCCGTTGGTGGAGGATGTGGGGCTGGTGCCGGCGATGGGCGAGGTGAAGGTGCCGGTGCTCATCCGGAACAACGCGCCCAAGGGGGTGGCGGCGCTGGCGCAGACCCGGGCGGTGGGGACCAAGGGCGGGGTGCCGTGCACGATCACCGCGGGGCTGGAGTGGTTCCTGGTGTGCGGGCCGGACAACAAGTATTACTGGGTGCCCTTCCCGGTGATCAACGTGAAGGGCGACTGCTTCGGCAGCGGCGGCAGCGGCGGCTGGGGCTGGGGCGGTTGGGGCGGCTGGGGCGGTCCCAGCAGCGGTGGCAGCGGTCCCGGCGGGGGCAGTTACTACACGCCACCCTCGGGCTTTGGCTCACCCAACACGTGCAAACCGTGCAAGGAGGAGGACTACAGCGAGGATGACTGCTTCGAGAAGGACTTCGGGGTGGACATCTCCTCGGTGGCCGACGCGTTGACGTCGTTGTTCAGCGCGGTGCCCGGCGTGGACGTGGAGGGCAGCGCGAAGATCGAGGCCAAGGCGAAGGTGTGCCCGTGCTGTTACGAGGGGGGCACCTCGCTGCGGGGCGAGGCGAGCGGTTCGGCAAGCGTGGGGGCGAAGTTCACGATCCCGATTGCCGGGGCGCCGAAGATCGACTTCGAGCAGGACCTGGGCGGTGGCTACACGGCCAAGGGATTCTTCTCGCTGGGGACGGTGGACACGACCATCGACTTCAACATCAGCGTCGGGGGCACGGCGAAGATGGAGTGCCGGGGCTCGGACTACGACGTGTGCGCATTTGCCAACGCGAGCCTGAGCCCGAGCCTGAACGCGACGGCGGGGATCGAGGGGACGGTGACGGGGCCGGACGGGTTCAGCCAGACGATCGGGGCCAGCGCCAGCGCGAGCCTGTCGATCAGCTTCACGGGCAACGTGGAGAAGTGCCTCAAGGGCGGGACCTCGGGCAACCTGTGCATCGAACCGTTGGTGGCCAGCTGCAAGGCGTCGTTGAACATCCCCGGAGTCTACAGCGGGGAGATCTCGGCCTCGAAGGAGCTGACCTCGAAACAGTGCCTGCTGGACAGCGACGGGGTGCACGCCATCGGGGATCCGCGGCTGGTGGCCCTGGCGCTGGCGGATGCGCCGCAGCCTGACCAGAGCCTGGCGGCGAGCGCGCCC
>JACKPV010000058.1 GCA_024233305.1 Verrucomicrobiales bacterium | reverse complement strand
CTGTTCCGAGTTCATGGCGGCTCGAGAAATGGTGCGCGGAGTTCATGCCGCCGGCCCCGCCGGAAATCGAGCTTGCGGCGGAACAAATTCTGCGGTCCGAAAAAGCGGGAACGCGCCCGAGCCGGAACGGAACGTGGATGCCGGATTGCCAGGTCGGGCGGAACTTGTCAGCCTGCGAAAGATGAAGACTCCACTGCGTCCGGCCTGCCCGGGGGTTCCCGCACGACATCTGCGCCTCCGGGACTTTCTCTCCCGCTCCCTTGCGAGCCTGAGGCGGCTCGCCGCGCCGCCGTTGCTGCTCGTGCTGCTGTCCGGCAGCATCCACGCCGAGCCCGAGAATCCGCACACGGACTGGTTCCGCGCCGCGCGCTACGGTGTCTTCATGCACTTTCTTCCGGGCGACGAGCGCCAGTTCTCCACGGTGAACGACTTTGATGTCGACTTCGTTGCGGAACAACTCCACCAGGCGCGCGCCGGTTACCTCGTCATCACCCTCGGCCAGAACTCCGGCTGGTTCATCTCGCCCAACGCGGCCTACGACCGTCAAACCGGTTACGCGGCGGGCGAACGTTGCGCGCGACGCGATCTGCCGGCAGACCTGTTCGCGGCGCTGGAACCGCGCGGCATCAAGCTGATGCTCTACCTTCCCTGCCAGGTCCCCAATCGCGACCCGCGCGCCCAGCGGGCCTTCGGCCTGCCCGAGGGAAGCGCGGATCAGCCGCTCGATCTCGAGTTTGCTGGCAAATGGGCCGCCGTCATCCACGAATGGTCGGCGCGTTACGGACCCAAGGTCGCCGGTTGGTGGTTCGACGGCGGTTATGCCCACATCGACTTCAACGAAGCGATCGCCGCGACCTACGCTGCCGCTGTGAAGCGCGGCAACCCGGAGGCCATCGTGACCTTCAATCCCGGCGTTCGCCTGATCCGGTACACCGTCGCCGAAGACTACACGGCGGGGGAATTGAACGAGCCCTTGGAAGTCCTTCCGCGTTCGCGGCGGGTCGAGGGGTCACAGTGGCATGCCCTGACCTACCTCGGATCCGCTTGGGGACGGCGCGACACGCGCTTCGCCACATCCCAATGGGTCGATTGGGCGCGCGCGGTGGTCGCGGGGGAAGGCGTGCTCACTCTGGACGCGGGGCCGAACTGGGATGGCAAGGAAGGCCCGATCGGCGCGATATCGCCCAGACAGATGCAGCAACTCCGCGCAATCGGGGTGGCCGTCAGCGAAGCGCCCGCCGCGAAGCGGCAACCCTGATCCGCTCAGCCGTATCGATTCAGTCAATGGACCGCGGATGGGCACCGATGACACGGATGGGGCACGGCAAAGCCGCGTTGCAGAGAGGGGCGGCGCAATCACGGGATGGTGGGCCCCGATCCCGGGCGGGCAGCTTCCGTTTCCCCCCAATATCTGTGCCCATCCGCGCCCATCCGTGGTGGATCCAACTGCATGGTTACGGCTGAGCGGCGCACGCCCCCCGCTTTCCTGCCGGAAATTGCATTGCGCCACGCCGGTTGCCCGGGCCAGACTTTGGCCGCAACCGATGCCGTTGTTCGGATCAAAGAAGAACCGTGAAGAGCACCGCTACTACCTCCTGCCGGGAATGGGGCGGAGCAACCGCCGTCACCGACAGAAGACCCACATCGCAGCGGTCGCCTTTGGCATCGTTGTCTCGATTCTGTTCGGCGTGCTGATCTACGTGACCCAGAGTCCTTGATCCGCGTGGGAACCCGCGGCCGGAACGCCCGCCCGTCCGCGTGGTCACCCGCCCACGGCCGCGTCAACCTCGGGGCCGTCCCCGGACCGCCGTCGGCGGCGCGCCGCCCACCACCGACCGAGCCACCACAGGCAGACCAATCCCAGCGTCGCTCCTGTCACGTCGATGCCGACATCCACAGGGCTGGCCTGCCGGGTGGGTTCCCACGATTGGTGCCACTCGTCCGACATGGCATAGCCGGCGCAGATCCCCAACGTCAGGCACACCCACCGCGGTTGCCAGACCCAGCGACGCGGATCGAACGTCCCTTGCAGGGCGCTGAAGACCAGGCCGGCCAGCACGGCGTACTCGGTGAGGTGCCCCGCCTTGCGGATTGGAAAACGCAGCAGATCAATCGTGGCATCCGAAATGTCCGGAATAAGCCACCGCAAGAACGGCCCCAGAAACCGCGAGGTCCGGTGGTCGGCAAGCAGATCGGTCGAGCCGGCGAAGATCAGGGCCATCCAGACCAGCACCGCGATCCACGGGATCCAGCGTTGTTGGGCGCATGCCATCGTCCCAGCAGAAGCCAGAACCGCCCCCGAGGCAAGCCGTCGCTGGCATTGCCCCCCGGGCTGGTCGGAACCGACGAGGCTCCGGCCGTGGAAATGCCCGCCCGCGTCCGCTTTCGGTTTGCCTAAACCGGGCATCTCTGGCAATCAGACGGTCACGAGTATGAAACGATTCCTTGCGACCAGCGCCCTCGCGGGGGCGGCGTTGATGATGGCGACGGCCTTCGGCGCGGAGTCCGGCGGAGCCCCGCGCCTGGCCTGGCATTTCGTCGGCGCCGCCTCCCTTGAAGGCGACACGAACGCCGTCCTGCTGCGGCGGGCCCTGACGGCCCCGGCCACGGTCCAGGTGCTCGAGCGCGTTCGGGAACGCCTGGCGGACGCCCCTCAACGCCTCGCCGCCGAGCGCATCAAGGATCCGAACGCGGACCTTGCCGGGTGGTTGCGCGAGGGAATGACCGAGTTGGTCAGGCGCGAATCCTACGGAGACTACCGGCTGGGCGCCGGATCCGCACCGGCTTTCGCTGTCGGGATCCGGGTCGGAGCGTCCGCCGCGGCGGATTGGGAACGGGGCTGGGCCGAGGTGGCCCGGGCGCTCGGGGCCGGGTCGCCCGAGCCGGTCGAGACCACCGGGGCGAAAGTGCGCCTGGCCCGCTGGCCCGAAGGTTCGCTGTCCACGGCGTATGCCGCCCTCGACGATTGGGTCGGGATGGCCATCGGGGCGGAACCGCTGCAGCATCTGGCCGCGCTGCGCGAACATGCCACCGCCCAGCGTCGCGACGCCGGCTCCGAGTGGTTCGAATGCCGGGGCGATCTGGCGGCCCTGTTGCGGGACGAAAGTCTGCCGGCCTTCCGGCTGACCGTGGTGGGCGAGGGGCAGCGGCTTCGGACGCAGGCCCGGTTCGATTTCCCGGCCGACCTGAATCTCGACCTGACCCCCTGGAAGCTGCCGATGAACACCATCCGCGACCCGTTGGTGGGCTTTCTGGCCGTGCGCGGTTTCGGCAGGCATCTGGCCCGCTGTCCGCTCTGGCAGCAGTTGGCCCCGGGCCCGGCGCCCAACCAGTACTGCGCCTGGTCGCTGGGCCTGATTTCGATGCTCAGCTACTTTGCGTTTCCGATGCCGGACGCGGCGAACGTTCTGCGGGAGGTTACGCCCCGACTGCAAAAGCTGGCGGACGCGAGCATGCCGTATCTCGCCCCCGGGCATTTTGAGTATCAAGCGGAGACGAACCGGACCGTGCTGCGGGACGTGATCATGACGGTTCCGTTCCTTGAAGCCCGGCCCGAGGCGGAGCCCGGTTTCCTGGTGGGGGGCGTTTCGCTTCCCTTGATTGCCACCGGCGAACCGCCGCCACCGGCCCTGCTCGAGCAGTTGACCGGAACGCCCGACCTCGTGGCCTACCATTGGGAACTCACCCAGCCAAGGCTGGACCATTGGTGGAATGTCAACCTGTTCTACAGCATGGTCCGAACCTACCCGCCGCCCTCGCCCGAGAGCGCCGTCAACCGCTGGCTGCGCGACCCCGAACTGACCAAATGCCTCGGCAACGCCGTCACCGAAATCCGCCTCACCGGACCCCGGACCCTGGCCTTGAACCGGCGCTCCTCGGTGGGGCTCACCGGCTTCGAGTTGGTGCAACTTGCCCGGTGGATCGATGGCGAAGATTTCCCCTGCTGGACCGAACGTCAACCCGTGCTGCGCCGGTTGCGCGACGCCCGGTGACCCGCTGCTCATGAGCCTCAAACTCGGCGTCAACATCGACCACGTCGCCACCCTGCGCGAGGCCCGCTACCGCGGGCACGCGACCGGAGAACCCGATCCGGTCGCCGCGGCCCGCGCCTGCGAGGCGTCCGGCGCCCACGGCATCACCGCCCATCTTCGCGAGGACCGCCGCCACATCCAGGACCGGGATATCTGGCGGTTGCGCGAAGCCGTGCAGACCCGGTTGAACTTCGAGATGGCGAACACGCCCGAGATTGTGGACCTCGCCCTCCGCCTGAAGCCTGAAATCGTCTGCCTGGTGCCCGAACGCCGGCAGGAAGTGACGACCGAGGGCGGGCTGGACGTGATCGGCGCCGAGGCGGCCATCAGCGAAACCCGGCATCGGCTCAACGACGCCGGCATCGAGGTCAGCCTGTTCGTCGCGCCGGGGCCGACCCAACTCGACGCCGCGGCCCGCACCGGCAGCCAGTTCGTCGAACTCCATACCGGCGCTTTCGCCGAGGCCTGGCCGGATCCCGCCCGGCGCGAGGAGGAACTCCGCCGCCTGACCGAAGGCGCCCGCCAGGCGCATGCTCTGGGCCTGCGCGTCAACGCCGGTCACGGACTGAACTACGAGAACCTGACGGCGATCCTGGCGGTGCCGCACCTGGTCGAACTCAACATCGGCCACAGCATCGTCAGTCGGGCGGTGTTCGCCGGGTTGCCCGAGGCCGTCCGCGAAATGCTGAAATTGATGGCGGATTACCCCGGCGGAACCACCCGATCATGATCCTCGGCGTGGGCGTGGACATCATCGAGGTCGAACGGATCGAGTCGGCCTGCGAGCGGCATGGCGACCGCTTCCTCGCGCGGATTCTGCGAGCGGGCGAGATCGAATACTGCCGCAGTTTCCGGCGACCCGGTCCGCACATCGCCGCCCGGTTCGCGGCCAAGGAAGCCATCTCGAAGGCCTTCGGCACCGGGATCGGCGCCGACCTCGGCTGGCACGACATGGAAGTGGCCAACCGGCCTTCCGGCCAGCCGTACGTGATCCTGCACGAGAAAGGCCGGACGGCGATGGACCAGCGCGGCGCCGGCCAGATCCACCTCACCCTCAGCCACACCCAAACCCACGCGGTGGCAGTCGCCGTCCTCGAAACGGACTGAGCCGC
>JACKPV010000057.1 GCA_024233305.1 Verrucomicrobiales bacterium | reverse complement strand
GCGCCTGCCACAGCGGAATCCGCAATCCCAGTTCCCCACCCCGCCGGCAAAACACCTCGCCCTGCGCCATCAACCGGTCGTTGGTTCCATAGAACAGCAGCGTCGGTGGCAACTTGGCGTCCAGGAACCGCACCGGCGAAAGCGCTTCGATCTGAACCGACGTGAGGCCCTCCAGCAGTGCCGAGGAACCGGATTCCGCCACATCACGCAGGTCGAGCACCGGATTGTAGAGCAGCAGTGCCGCGGGAGATTTGAGCGGGCGGTCACCCA
Organism: Verrucomicrobiales bacterium; assembly: GCA_024233305.1. GTDB lineage: Bacteria > Verrucomicrobiota > Verrucomicrobiia > Limisphaerales > J093 > J093. Next base: position 6,845 of record JACKPV010000057.1, on the reverse strand, counting down.
ACGCTGTGCAGGCTGCGAGGTGACCCCCCGCCGAACCTCCGCCAGCGATGATGCGATCGGGGTCGATGCCCAGTCTGGCCGCGTTCTCCCGCAGCCAGTTCACCGCTGCCCGGGCATCGTCCACACATTTGTCGGGCGCCACGCCATGCCGTGAGCGCACCCGGTAATCCGCCCGCGCCGTCACCAAGCCGCGCCGGGCGAAGTGTTCCGCCTGAAACCGAAATTGCTCGATCGTCCCTGCCCGCCACCCGCCCCCAAAGAAGAACACGATGGCCGGTCGCCGGTCGGTGGCCTGCCACCCCGCCGGGAAGTGCAGGTGCATCGCAAGGTTCGTCTCAGTCGTATTGCGATAGACCTCGGACGTCTCGCGTGGCTGAGTCGGCTTTGCCTGCTTCAGGTGTTGTTCCAGGAATGCCTCAACCGCGCGTGGTACTTCCGGGTCCTGAAAGCCTCCGTGCCCGCCGTCCTTCACCGTATGGAACGTCACCGGCACGCCGGCCTCCTCCAACGCCGCCTCCAGCAACTCGCTTTGATGGTGCGGCACCAGCGGGTCCGAGTCGCCGTGCACGATCAGGAACGGGGGATCACCGGCGCTGACGTAGGTAATCGGGTTCGCGCGGGCAACCGGGTCGGCGTGATGGCGAATGTCCCCGCCGATGAGTTTCGACTCCGGCGAATCCGGGAGGTTATGGACCATGCCGTTCGGGCGGCGATGCGCGTCCATCTGGAGAAAATCCGTCGGCCCGAAGAAATCCACCACGGCCTGCACGGCGCTGGACTGGTCCAGGTTCGGCCCGGTGTCGAAGGTGCGAAGGTCACCGGTGGTCCCGAGCAGGGCGACGAGGTGGCCGCCCGCGGAGGAACCCCAAACGGCGAAGCGGGCGGGATCGAGGTGGTGGGTGGTGGCGTTGGCCCGCAACCAGCGGATGGCCGCCTTGCAGTCCTCGATCTGGGCCGGGAAGATGGCGTGCTGGCTCAGCCGGTAGTTCAGCGACGCGACGGCGAATCCCCGGTTCAGGTAAGGCAGCGCCGGGCAGTTTTCCTTGCTTCCGCCCAGCCACGCGCCGCCGTGAATCCAGATCAGCACCGGAAAGGGCCCGTCGCCTTCGGGCACGAAGAGGTCGAGCTTCTGGCGCTCATGGCCGTCGGGCACGTAAGCCGCATTGCGGAGCACGGTGGTGCCTTCGGGGAGGGAGGGGGCACGGCGCGGCTGCGCCTGCGTGGCAGGAGCATTGGCCCAAAACAGGGCGAGGACGCCGACGAGGACGGACGGGCTGAGTTGCATGGCGGAAGCATATTTCAGCCGAGGAAACCACTGCAAGCGACGGCAGGATCCGACGGCGCCATCCCGATTACCATGCAAGTTGCCAGCCGTAGTTGCGGCAAATCCGATAGAAACTGCCGATGATCACTGCGAGCCATATCGCGGGATGGACGTTGACCAGTTGCAGCAGGAACGGAACAGGCGACGTCTCCAGCCACTTGGAGTGGAAGAACATGGGATCCAGTCCCACCGCCATCCGTTGAAGCTGGTGGCCAAGGACGGACAGGGCAAGGCAGCCGCCCAGAACCAGAAGGCTGTTCTCAACCAGCCTGGCTGGCCGCGTCGCTTCAGATTGCTGCCGCTCCCTCATGTGTGCTTCCCAACCGTTTCTGCTCGGATCGCTCGCTGGACGAAGCGAACCGTCCTCCCGTTGCTGGGTTATGTCAACAGGGTGGATTTGGCGCCTTCCGGCCCGGCCTTCTCACTCGCAGACAAGGCTGTCCGCGCTCCCCGCGTGATGCCGGCGAGGCCCTTTGGCGTTGACACCGGGACGGGGTTGGATTCCCCTGCCGCGGGCGTGACAGATGGTCGTGCCCGCATTAGATTCGCAAAGAAATCGAGAGCATTATGAAAAAGGTGATTCTGATTGTGGTCCTGCTCGCGCTGGTCGTGGCCGGGGGCGTTGGCTACAAGTTTTACAAGGACGGCTATTTCGGCAGCATTGCCAGGGTGGAGCCCGGTCCGGCGGAGAAACGCTTTGACTCCGCCTCGCCCGAGGTCAAGGCCAAGGTCCAAAAAGCCTTCGACGCCATCAAAGCGGATGACCTCGGCCTCGCGCTGGCGATCCTGGACGATCTGTCCTTCGAACTGGTTCCGGAAGTCGATATCACGGTGGATCAGCAGGCCAGCCTGATGGACCTGGCGCAGCAGATCCGGACCAAGCTGGGCGACGACGCTGATGCCGCCATGGAAGAGGGCATGAAGAAGCTCGAAGCCATGAAGGAAGCTGCCGACTCCGCCGGGGCGGACGCCAAGGAGGCGGTTGAAGGCGCGGTGCAAGGCGCGGTGGACGCGGTTACCGGCGCGGCGACCGGCAATCAATAGGGCCGCACGACCAGGCGCCACTCAGCCGTCTCCAAGCAATCCAACCACGAATAGACACCAATCCGCACGAATGAAGATGCGGCTTTCAGGACCGGTACGGCCGCCGCATGGGGGCAACCAGGTGGTGACAGAGCTCGGAACCTGCTTTCCCGCGAAATGCCGTCCTGTTCGTGTCCATTCGTGTTCATTCGTGGTTCTCTGCTGAATGGTTACGGCTGAGCCCGCAAGGCGCCCTTGGGGAAACCCGGCGGGCGCCTTTCGGTTTTCCGCGCAGTTTCAGTAGCCGCCCCGACCGATCTCACCGTCTCCCGCAGAATCCGGCGAAGGCCTCTCCGCCGCCGCTTCGCGCCGGCGGTATTCGTCCAGCATCGCGGCGGTCGCGGTAGCCCCGCAACGGGTGCCGCCCAAATCCCGTACCTTGATCAACCCATCGAGGTCGCGCACACCGCCGGCCGCCTTCACTTGGACCTTGGGGGAACAGCTCGCACGCATCAGGCGCAGGTCGGCCTCGGTCGCGCCCCGGTAGTTGTAGCTTCCGTCCGGCTGCTTCACGAAGCCGTAACCGGTCGAGGTCTTCACGAACTCCGCCCCGGCCCGTTCACAGATTTCACACAGCTTCACCTTCAGGTCGTCCGACGGCAGGAAATCGTTTTCCAGGATCACCTTCACGAGCGCGCCGTTTGAATGTGCTTCCTCGCAAACCGCCCGCACATCCGCTTCCACGAACTCCCAGTCGCCGGACAGGGCCTTGCCGAGGTTGATGACCATGTCGATCTCGACGGCGCCATCGCGACAGGCGATTGCGGTTTCAAACCGCTTGACCTCGGGGCTGGAACCGCCGTGCGGAAACCCGACCACCGTGCCGACCGCCACCCCGGTTCCCGCCAGCAACTCCACCGCACGCTTCACGGCATACGGCTTGATGCAGACCGAGACCACGCGGTACTTCGCCGCCAGTCGACAGCCTTCCTCCAGGTCGCCGTCGGTCATCGTGGGATGCAGCAGCGAGTGGTCGATCATCCCGGCGAGTTCTTCGTAAGTGTATTTCATCATTCCACGGGGTAGCCGCCGACGTTAGTCGGCGCAATAACCTTCCACCGTCCCGGACACGAATGCGCGGACTGACCTTCGCGGCCACCGTCCGAGCCGGTTGGGCTCATTCCGCCGACGGCAGGTTCGCCGTCACGGCCTCGGCCACCTCGGCCAGCCACTGCGCGCGCTGTTCGGGTGTGCTCACGATGACCGGGGAGAAGTTGCGACGGAAGACATTCGTGACGCCGCACAGGCCGAACACGACCTTCCGCCAGTGCACTTCCAACGGATCGCCGAACAAGGCCTCCTCCTTTTCCTGCGGCGTGTTGGCGGTGTTGAACACCATTCCCACCCGGGCCTTGAGCAGCCCCACCGGCTTGGCGCCACCCTGGCCGTCGGGGACGAAGTTGTAGGCGCGCCCGGCCCGCAACACGCGGTCCACCCAACCGCACAGGATCGCCGGCGGTCGACTCCAGTAATTGGGATGCACGAACACCAGCGCGTCCGTGGTGCACACCTCGTCCACTGCGGCAGCCAGGGAATCGGGCAGGGCCGCGTCACGGGCCAGTTCGGCGGTGCGCAGGCAGGGATCGAACGGTTCCTGGTACAGATCGCGCAACGTCACGGTGTGGCCGAGCTCGGTGGCGGTGGTGACCACGGTTTCAGCGATGGCGTGGTTGAAGCTCCCCGGGGTGGGATGCGCCAGAATCAACAGCACTTTCATCCGCCCGATCTTCCCAGAATCCCCCGGGCTTTCACAAGCCGCCACGGCTCGGGACCGACAGTCAATAGCCGCATTGAGGTTATCGATTAGCGACGGCTCAAAGCGTGGCTTACCTGATGCGCCATGAAAACGCATCGTCGTCTGTCACACCCCGCCCGGCGCCTCTGGCTGTCGCTGTCCCTGTCGTCCCTGCTGGCAATCGGGGGCCTCACGCTGGCACGGGTCCGTTGTCCGGCGAAGTGTGGCTCCACCGTGGTGGTCCTCACCCCCGATGAACTCGCGCGGGCCCGCGCGGTGCTGCCGGGCATTTGAAGATTCCCTCCAACGGTCGGTTGCCGCTAAATGCGGCCCATGAATTACCGCAACCTCATTGCCGCCGCGGTTGCCTGGGCACTGCTGAGTTCGAGTCTTGGCGCCGCAACCTACGACGTCGTGGTCTACGGCGGCACCTCGGCCGGGGTGATGGCCGCCGTGCAGGCGAAGCGGATGGGTCGATCCGTCATTCTCGTCTGCCCGGACCAGCATCTCGGCGGCCTGTCCAGCGGCGGGCTCGGTTGGACTGACACCGGTAACAAGGCCGTTATTGGGGGGCTGGCGCGTCAGTTCTATCACCGGGTCTGGCAGCATTATCAGGGACCGGACGCCTGGAAATGGCAGGCGCGCGAGGAATACGGCAACCGTGGCCAGGGCACGCCGGCCATCGACGGCGCGGAGCGGACCATGTGGATCTTCGAGCCGCACGTGGCGGAGCAGGTCTTCGAGGATTTTATCCGTGAGAACGACATTCCGGTGCAGCGAAACCTCTGGCTCGACCGCGAACACGGCGTCGTCAAGGAGAACGGCCGCATTGTTGAGATCACCCTGCTCGACGGCGAATCCTTCACCGGTATGTCGGTTCGCGGCAGGATGTTCATCGACGCCACTTACGAGGGCGATCTGCTGGCGGCCGCCGGCGTCGATTACACGGTCGGGCGCGAGGCACAGAGCGTTTATGATGAGAAATGGAACGGGGTCCAGACGGGCGTGTTGCATCACCGCCATCACTTCGGCGTACTGAAGCAGAAGATCGATCCCTACGTCGTGCCGGGCGATCCCGCCAGCGGCGTGTTGCCCAACGTCAGCGCCGAACCGCCCGGGGAGTACGGTTCCGGCGACCGCCGCCTCCAAGCCTACTGCTTCCGCATGTGCCTGACGGATCGGCCGGAAAACCGGGTCCCGTTTCCGAAGCCCGAGGGTTACGACGCCGGTCAGTACGAGCTGTTGTTGCGCATCTTCGACGCCGGCTGGGACGAGGTCTTCCAGAAGTTCGATCCCATTCCGAACCACAAGACCGACACGAACAACCACGGCCCGATGAGCACCGATTACATCGGCGCCAACTATGACTATCCCGAGGCCTCCTATGCACGGCGCCGCGAGATCATTCAGGCGCACGCGCGCTACCAGCAAGGTTGGCTGTGGTTCATCGCGCACGATCTCCGCGTGCCGGCCAGGTTCCGCGAGCGCATGAACCAATGGGGCCTGGCGAAGGATGAATTCACCGACAACGGCAACTGGCCGCATCAGATCTACGTGCGCGAAGCCCGCCGGATGATCGGGCGGTTCGTCATGACGGAGAACGAACTGCTCCGACGCCGTCCCACGCCGGAATCCGTGGGCATGGGTTCGTACACCATCGATTCCCACAACGTGCAGCGTTACATCACACCGGACGGCTCCGTGCAGAACGAGGGCGACATCGGGGTGGGCACGCCGGGGCCGTATGAGATTGCCTATGGCGCGCTGGTGCCGAAGAAGGGCCAGGCGGATAACCTGCTGGTGCCGGTTTGTGTCTCGGCGTCGCACATCGCGTTTGGATCGATCCGGATGGAGCCGGTCTTCATGATTCTGGGCCAGTCCGCTGCGACGGCCGCTTCCCTCGCCCTCGACGCGGATCTTTCCGTCCAGGACGTGCCTTACGCCCGACTGCGGCAACGGCTCTTGCGCGACGGGCAGGTGCTGGAAGCCGACACTCCCGCGGAAAGGACCGCGGGGGCCGCGATCGATCCCGCCAAATTGCCGGGCATTGTGGTGGACGACGACCAGGCGGTTCTCACGGGCGATTGGCAGATCAGCCGATCTGTCGGCAGTTGGGTTGGGAATGGCTACCGGCACGATGGCAACCAGCACGATCCGCAAGCCACCGCTGCCTTTGCTACCAAGCTGCCCAAGGCCGCCCTCTACGAAGTCCGCCTGGCCTATTCTGCCCACGACAATCGCAGCAGTGCAGTCCGGGTGACAGTCGACAACGGCTCGTCCATCACGGTTCGCCGGTTGAACCAGAAGAAGGCTCCCCCCATCGAGGGGCTTTGGGCTTCCTTGGGCACGTTCGAGTTCCCCGCCGGAAAGCCGGTTTCGGTAACCGTCTCCAACCAGGGCGCGAACGGATACGTCGTCATCGACGCGGTGCAGTGGTTGTCCCACCCGTAACGCCGCGGCGACGTCGGACCGTCTGCTCCACGCCACACGGGTGGCTGTCCCTGGAACAGGGGAGGTAAACGCTCCACTCAGGTTGCATCCTGGAAGGTGTGAACCTAACTTTCGAGCGTTATTGATGCCCAGCAGGCGTACGAGAATGGCATTCGGACCGGTGATCTGCTGACCGGGACGGCGCATTCCGGCGACAGCGTCACGGTCAGCCTGCCGGAAGGCCAGAGCCTCGACGGCTACAACGCGATCTCG
>JACKPV010000056.1 GCA_024233305.1 Verrucomicrobiales bacterium | reverse complement strand
GCCATGCGAGTGTGGCACCGACCTCTCCCAAGAACCGGTGTTGGATTATCAACGCCGACAAGTCTTCGACCTCCCGTCCTTGAAACTCGAATGCACCGAGCATCGCGCTCCGATCAAGGAATGTCCCGGTTGCCACCGGACGGTGAGGGCGGCGTTTCCCCCGGGGGTCTACGCCCCCGTGCAATACGGCCGGAGCTTTCGGGCTCTACTGGCCTATCTCTACGACGCCCAGCAGGGGGCCAGTCTGCGAATCCGCGAAATGTGCGCCGAGATGTTCGGGTATGCCGTTAGCGAGGCGACCCTGCAAAGCGCCCGCGGGGAACACTACCAGGCGCTGGAGCCGTTCGAGGAGCGCTTGGTTGAGATCTTACCTCAGCAACCGGTGCTGCATGCCGATGAAACGAGCCTGCCGATCAACCAGGCCAAGCATTGGCTGCACGTCGTGTGCACGCCGCTCCTGACGTTCTTTGCCGTGCACTGGGCGCGCGGCAAGGAGGCCATTGAAGCCATCGGGATCATTCCCCGGTATGCCGACTGGCTGATGACTGACTTCCTCTCCAGCTACCTCGCCTTCGACAATTGCCTGCATACCGCCCACGCGTGTCGCCATCGACCCCTCCCGGGTTATTTGGATGCGAGGCACCGCCAGCGAACGACGCAGTCCCCGTGGCGAGCAAGAACGTGGCCGCCATCGTTGTTCCGGGTGTTCGTGCCGGGGTCATTCGTTTTCTTCGATGTAAGCCATCGGTTCAGTGGTTTGATCGTCACCGATCTCCATGGGCTTCGCATCGGGATTGAACAGGACCCACTCGACGCGGCCCGACTCCAGCTCCAGTCGCAGGATGGTGGTTTCCGGATCATCGCGAATCACCGTGATGCCGGAGGCGTGGGCGGTGGCTTGGAGTCCGTCGGCATAAGCGGCTTTCGCCCCGGGGTTGGGATTGTTTGTTGTCGCCCGGGCGCGATAGGGGGCGTGCGGATAGTAGAGCTGGGTGAAGACGAGGGTTTCCCCCACCGCAGGTGTGCCCTCCCACATGTAGCGCACTTGGTTGGGACAGGCCTCGGCTCGCGGATCGTCCTGGAGCCGGTCCACGACCTCCATCCGGCAGTCGGCACGCGGGGCAAACCAGACCAACAAATCCACCGGCGGCGCCTTTGCGCTCCGAGTGCCGTTGTCCGCGACGGGTTGGTGGATGAAGGTGTTCGCCCAGTGACTGCCGATTTGCGGCCCGATGTTGTGCGTGTTCCAGAGAGGCGCGACGCGAGCATGGAAGCTGTCTTCGAAGGTCACGAGCTCCCTCGTGGCGAGGAAGCGGTTTTTCACGAAGATGAACTCACGTTCGTACACCACGGGCAGACCGTCCATGTTGTCGACCTGCACCCGGGCGAAGGTGGCCTCGGTCGTGTCCCGGAAATACGTCAGCGCCGAGCGAATGTCCGGCATCGTGCCGGTGTGCCAGAACTCGTCGATCCGCAGCTTGTCTCCGTGGTAACGCCGTTTGGCGGTTCCGCCCAGATCCTCGATCAACGCGCGGTTCTCGACCGATGCCCCCTTGCTGGTGACGATCTGGGTGAACGGCGCGCCCCAACGGTTCAGGCCCATGATGCCGCCGGGATTCGCCGGAAAACTGGTGGGATGCAACTCCACCAAGGCGAAGAAGTCACCGGGATTCCAACCGCTGCGCAGAACGAGCTTGTCCGGCCAAACCTGTTCGGTCATGTGCCAACTGCAGCAAATGTGGCCGAAGTTCTCGCGCGCATCGGCATCGCCCAGGAGGCGTTCGGTCAGATCCTTGTCCGTGTGCGGAACCCGGATGGCTTCGCGGCGTTGGCTACAGAGCGAACCGGCCTCGGGCATGCTCGGCTTCACCGCGTCATCGGCAAACAGCCAGGCCAGCGAAATGAGCCAGGGACTTCCGGCGTCGAGACGATACGTCTTCGGGTCGGCTTCACGACTTTGGTAGCGCAGGTAATTGAGGAGCTTGTGTGCCCCGAAACGATAACGACCGTCACGGGTCTTGGCGGCGATGCGCTCAAGCATGGCGATGCGGTAATCGGCCGTGCTGTTCCAACCGCCGTTCGGTCCGTAGGGATTGATCGCGCCATCGGGCGACACTTCCACGAGGAGCCGATCCCAGAGCCGTTTCATGGCGGGATCGTTGTAGACCCGGTCGTCGCCGGTCCACTGGTCGCCGCCGCAAGCGAGGATGATGAGCGGCCCCATCATATAGCCGGTGTCGTTTTGCGGCACATCCCGGGCCCGCCAGAAATCCCGGAACACGAGTTCGGAATACCGCTTCCAATGCGCTGCCTCCGGGATGTCCGGATACCAGTCCGCCGCGCGGCCTTTGGCGTAAGCCTCCGGCATCGAACGATGACAACCACCCCGCCATTCGACGGGTTCGGAATCCCAAACGTGGAGGTTGCGGCAATAACAAAGCCACATTTCGCGGAACCAGGGGGCCTCCGGCTCCATTACCCCGCCCCGAACCAGATGCCGGCGATAGAGCGGTATCAGCGCCGCCGGATGCTCGAACTGCCAGAACCACTTCCGTTCGGCAACCTGACGCCGCATTCCGTCGTGAAAGGCCTTCAACATGGCGATGCAGGCGTCGCCCCATTGCGCTTCGCCCGTTTGCGCGTATTTCACCAATACCGGCATAAAGGCGCGAGGACCGTCCATGCCGCGGTTTGGATTCTGTGCAATGGCGGCCGGTTCCATCGCATCGATACAGTGGAGGTAGGTCTCGAGGGTAACAACGTCCTGTGGAATCGGGTAGAAGGCGCGGTTGCGCACATCCGGATTGGCGCCGAAGCGATATCGTTCCACATCCACCGCATAGCGCGTGGGGGCGCCCACCAACCGGACCCGGGCCACTCCGGTCTCGTCGGTGTCGGCCCCGAAAGTCGGCGGAGCATTCGTTGCGGCAAGCAGCCCGAGCGCGCGGGCGGCAAGCAGAGGCATCAGGTTTCGATTCAACATGGTCTCTTCTGGGATTCGCGGTTCCCCGTTGGCAGCCAGCGCGGATGATCCGCTCCTTGTCCGTCCCATCCGCGGGTCAGCAAACGGGGACGACCTCCCTCCGCAGCCATCACGTGCAGCCCCGGCACGTCCCCAGTCCCGGCGCGGCAGAAGATGATCTGCCGTCCCGAGGGCGATTCGCTGGCGCGAAAATCCCAACCGGGCGGATCGCTTTGGGTGAGGAGCCGCGACGAGCTGTCGACGGGGTTCAACCGGCAGATTTGCGTGCCGCCACGGGCGAGTTCGGGTCTGAAGTCGCGGTTGAAGTGGTCGGTGTCGGGCCGTTGCGCCTGGAACTCCCACGCCACCTTCGAGTCGCGCAGCCGGCGCGGAAAAAGGATCTGCCCGTCCCGAGTCCACGCGGCGAGGTTGGATCCGCCACCGCGGTTCCCGGGATTTCCGTAGGTCGCGCCAAACCACATGGCCTGGCCTTCCGTCAGCACCCGGAAATCGCTGCCGTCGGGGCGGGCCAAACAGAGATCGCTCCAGTCGTGGCCGGGATCGGCCTTGAAGTGACAGTCTTGAAAGACCAGCCAAGCGCCGTCCGGCGACCAACTCGGGCCGAAGTAAAGGTGGTCGCGATGTGCCGCCACTCGCACTCGCTCCGAACCGTCAACGTTGCTGGTCCAGATCTGGTAGCCCTCCGGGCTGGCCAGATGATACGCGACGCGTTGACCCTCCGGATGAAGGCTGAGGCCGTAAGGCAAACCCTCGCCCAACCGGGTGAACTCACGGGCATCCGAGCCGTCGAGGTTCATGCTGAAAACCTGGCCGCCCGAATCGCGCACCACCTGCACCAGCAGCCTCTCGTCGGACACCAACAAGGCCGGTGTGTAAAAGACGGACAGCCGCTCACGCGTGCAGATCTCCGTCAGCGCATCGCGAGCCAGGTCATAGAGCCAGAGATGCGTCGGGGTTTGGTGGTAGTAACGGTCGAAGGGCCGGCCGGGGCCGTCCCGGCGCGCTTCCATGCTGAGGAAGATGACCCGGCGTCCGTCCGAAAGGAAGGGCCCCGGCTGCCAGGTCACCTGATCCGGCACATCGAACTCGAAGTAACGCAAGCCGGAGCCGTCGGCATTGATGACGGCCGTCCTGCCCTGCGAGGTGAAAAAGAGCCGCTCCGGATCTGCCGCCGGGGATCGGGGCCGCGCCATGCCACGACAGCCGGCGAACGTCACCGCGGATGCGACCACGGCCCCACAGCGCCCCAGGAACTCCCGCCGGCTGGGTCTCATGGCGCCCGATCCGAAACCAGTTGCAGTATCTCTCATCGGATGCACCCCATTCTGCCGACGCCGATTGCCGGGGGAAGGCCAAATGTCCCCGTGGTCCGGGCACCTCCTTGACGGGGCAACGTTTCCTGTATGACATTCTGCGCGTGAGTGACACACTGACCATTCGATTATCCGCTGCGGAGAAGGCACGCTGGCAGGCGAAGGCGAAGGATGCCGGCGAGACCGTGGCGGAGTTTGTGCGGACCGCTGTGCGGCAACGTGCGGATGCCGATCCGCAAGCTCGCTGGGAGAAACACGTCGGATCCGTCGATTGCCCCGTCCCCAAGCGCATCACCAACGCCGCCATTCGGCTCGCCATGCAGGGGAGCAAGAGGTGAATCGACGCGCTTTGGTGGATGCCGGCCCATTGGTCGCGCTCTTGACCGGCCAGGCCACTGACTGGCAGGCGTGGGCGGTCAATCAGCTCACGAGTCGTCCGGTACCGTTGTTCACCTGCGACGCCGTGCTCGCCGAGGCCGCTCACCTGTTGGGCGGTCCGGCGCCGTTGCTGCGGATGATGAACGATCACCTCTTGGTCACCCAGTTCGACAGCCAGGTCAACGCTGTCCGCTTGGAGCGTCTGGTCCGCAAATATGCCGACCTGCCGATGGACTTTGCCGACGCCTGCCTCCTGGTCATGGCGGAACAACATCCCGAGGCCGAGATCCTAACCTTCGACCGGCGCGACTTTGGCGTCTATCGCCTGAGCAACGGCCGGCCGGTCCGCTTCGCCGCGCCCCCGGTCCGTTAGCTCGGCAGCGCCGCCCGGGTGCCTGCTTCATCCGGCCTGTCCAGCTCGGGATAGCGCAGGTGTGGAGTCAAAGCGGATCCACTACGTCGGCCCGGAATACGACCAGCACCCCGAACCTGAAGGGTTCGTGGCTACGCGCCCTGACATGATTAAACAGGCGAACATGCCGTGCTTGGCTCCGAGGACTTCAAGGGCATCGGCAGTCCAGTGACAGAAGAGCGGGTAACGGGTGAATCTTCGGAGCCTGGGTGTCCGGATGTCAGCGGGAGCAGATCGCGTCGCAGGCGCCCGAGGTCCGGCTACCTCTGCACCCGCGCCACGGCAGGCATTACCTCCTCATGCCACCGCCCCGCGGTTTCTTCGGATGCGTTCGCCGTCAGGTAGGTGACTCCGTCCTCCAGGTCGAGCCAGAACCGGGGGCGGAAAAGCGCCCTCACGACTGCTTGCCGCGTTGGAGCCCGCGCTCAAGCGCGTCTTCCCAATCCTGGGCGTCGGCAGCACGGGCAGTTCCGCGCGCAAGCGCTTCATCGATCCACCGCTGGTGCGTGCCGGTGGAATCCGCCTCTTCCAGCGCGCACAGACGTTCCAGGATCTCACGGCGCTCAGCCGGCTCCAGCTTGGGGAGCATCTCCAGAATCTCGCCGGTGCTCATGAAGGCAAGGTAGCGGGCCGCCCCGGGTGTGACAAGGCGTCAGACAGCCGCCTGACAACCGCCCGGGTAACAATAGTTTTGGCGCAATTCGCGGAGCCGGCCGGGGGGCGCAATTGCTTTGACGGTGCCCACCCCATCCCGTAGCTTGCGCGGTTTAAGGCGATTCGCATGCTGGGTTGGATAATCAAGAAGGTCATCGGTACCAAGAACGACCGCGAGGTGAAACGGTTGCGGCCGTTTGTGGCGCGGATCAACGAGATCGAGCAGTCGCTCCAGTCGCTCTCCGATGAGGCGTTGCGGGAAAAGACCGCGGCCTGGAAAGCGGAGCTGGCGCAGATCCAGGACAACACGGAACTGCAACGCCGGCTCGACGAACTCCTGCCGGACGCGTTCGCGGTGGTCAAGAACGCCTGCCGCCGGATGGCCGGGCGCAAGGAGAAGATCGTCGTTCGCGGGCACGAAATCGCCTGGGACATGATCCCGTTTGACGTGCAGCTCATCGGCGGCTGGGCACTGCACAAGGGGCGCATCGCCGAAATGGCCACCGGCGAGGGCAAAACCCTGGTGGCCACCATGCCCGTCTACCTCAACGCCCTCAGCGGCCGGGGGGTGCATGTCGTGACCGTCAACGACTACCTCGCCGCCCGCGACAGCGAATGGATGGGCGCCGTCTACCGCTTTCTCGGCCTGACGGTCGGCTGCATCCTCCATGACCAGCCGCCCCCGCTGCGTCGGGAGCAGTACCATTGCGACATCACCTACGGCACGAATGCCGAGTTCGGCTTCGACTACCTGCGGGACAACGGCATGGCGGTGCGCGCGGAGGAACAGGTCCAGCGCGGCCACTACTTCGCCATCGTCGACGAGGTGGACTCGATCCTCATCGACGAGGCCCGGACGCCGTTGATCATCAGCGGCCCGGCGGTGGTGAACACGGACAACTCGCTGTACGTGGACTTCAAGCCGCGGATCGCCTCCCTGGTCCAGGTGCAGGAGAAACTCTGCCGGCGCTTCCTGAGCGAGGCCCGGCAGCTCATCAAGCAACTCCATCCCGAGGACGGCTCGAATCCCCCGAACGGAGAGTCCCTCGAGCGCGAGATCGGCCTGCTGCTCTACCGCGTCAAGATGGGTTCCCCCAGGATGCCCGAGTTCCTCCAGCTCATGGAGGATCCCGAAAATCAGGGGTTGACCCAGGCCGCCGAACTCGAACTCCACGCCGACCAGACCAAGAAATCCCTTTACGCCGAGAAGGAGGAACTGTTCTTCGCCATCGACGAAAAGGGCCACGAATCGGATCTCACCGAGAAGGGCCGCAACTTCCTCCAGCCGGACGATCCCGACGCGTTCGTCATGCCGGACTTGATCACGGCGATCCACGAGATCGACAACGGCCCCGAGCCGGACGTGGTGAAGCGCATGGAAATGAAGCAGAAGGTCCAGGCCAACTTCGAGGCCAAGGCCAAGCGCATCCATGCCATTTCGCAGCTGCTCAAGGCCTTCTGCGTGTTCCAGCGCGACGTCCAATACGTGGTCCAGAACGGCAAGGTCGTCATCGTCGACGAGAACACCGGCCGGCTCATGTCGGGGCGGCGTTGGAGCGATGGCCTGCACCAGGCGGTCGAGGCCAAGGAGGGCGTCGAGATCGAGCGGGAAACCCAGACGCTGGCCACCATCACCATTCAGAATTACTTCCGGTTGTACGCCAAACTGGCGGGCATGACCGGCACTGCCGAGACCGAGGCGGCGGAGTTCAGCGACATCTACAAGCTCGGGGTGCTCGTCATCCCGACCAACAAACCCTGCGTCCGGACGGACTCGAACGACACGGTCTACAAGACGCGTCGCGAGAAATACAACGCCGTCGTCCAGGAGATTCAGGAGATTCACGCCCAGGGCCGCCCGATCCTGGTCGGCACCATCTCGGTCGAGGTCAGCGAGCACCTGTCGCGCCTGCTCAAGAAGGTCGGAATCGTGCATTCCGTCCTCAACGCCAAGTACCACGAGCAGGAGGCCGAAATCGTGGCCCGCGCGGGGCATCGCGGCGGGGTGACCATTGCCACGAACATGGCCGGCCGCGGCACCGACATCAAGCTGGGCGAGGGGGTCGCCGGTATTGGCGGTCTGCATGTTCTCGGCACCGAACGGCACGAGGCCCGCCGCATCGACCGCCAGCTGCGGGGGCGTTGCGCGCGGCAGGGGGATCCGGGTTCATCGCACTTCTTCATTTCCCTCGAGGACGATCTGATGCGGCTGTTCGGCTCGGACCGGATCGTGAAGATCATGGAACGGGTCGGGCTCGAGGAGGGTCAGGAACTCGAACATCCCTTCCTCAACCGCTCGATCGGCCAGGCTCAGAAACGCGTCGAACAACACAACTTCCAGATCCGCAAACGAACCCTCGAGTACGACGACGTGATGAACCGTCAGCGCGAGATCGTCTACGGTTTCCGCAACGAGATCATCCACGCCGAAGACGTGCGGGACCGGTTGATGGACATCATCGAGGAGGTCGTGGTCGAGAAGGTGCGGCAGACCACGTCGCCAACCGCCGATCCGACCGAATGGGACAAGCGGCCACTGGCCGACTGGATCAACCTGAACTTCCCGCTCGGCATGCCGGAGTCCGAACTGACGAAGGCGGCCAACGAAGGGGGCGCCGAACCGGTGGTCGGCTCGCTTTTCGAGGGCTTGAGCGCCGCCCAGTTCGCCCTTGCCCGTTTCGTCATCGAGCGGATCACGCAGGCCTACCAGCTCAAGGTTCAGTTCGAGAACCCGGACGCTCTCCGGACGGTCGAGCGCTACACCATTCTGAGCGCCATCGACCGCTTGTGGCAGGAACACCTTTACAGCATCGACAGCCTCCGCTACAGCATCGGCCTCCGCGCCCACGGGCAGCGGGATCCGCTCATCGAATACAAGATCGAAGCGTTCAAGCTCTTCGACGACTTGATGATCAACATCAAGAGCGAGATCTGCCACAACGTCTTCCGCAGCGCCTCGAGCATGATGGCGTTCGAGAACTTCCTGCGCAACCTGCCCAAGCAGACCGTGCATGGTCAGGTGCAGGCGCTTGGCCAACCCAGTGCCCCCGCCCCCGATCCCAAGGCGCGGAAAGCCGCCTCGGACATGGTCTCCGAGGCGACCGAGGCCGTCTCCAAGGCCCGCCCGATCCGCACCGCCGAAAAGGTCGGTCGCAACGATCCGTGCCCGTGCGGCAGCGGCAAGAAGTACAAACAGTGCTGCGGCCGCTGACCGTGCGC
>JACKPV010000055.1 GCA_024233305.1 Verrucomicrobiales bacterium | reverse complement strand
GCCAGAACAGGCCCCGCGGATGGATGGCGGAGCCCGCCCACCATGGCACAATGGTTGGCCCCCGCGACCCAACATGTCCGCTGCGCCACGAGATCTGGCGGCCGGGACCGCGACTTGGTGCTTTCAGGCCCGATCAGGCTGCCGATTGCCGTGCCGTTTCAGGCACTCGTCGGCTCACCTATCGTCACGGAAGTCCGCCTATCGAGTCGAGTTGGGCCTTCCAGGACCGCTGCACCGGAGTCATCTCCACCAACCGCTCGCCGATGGACCGCGCTGCGGCCACACTGTCCATGAGACGGGCCTCAGCCTCCTGAAGAGTGACCGAGGAGAGTACCCAGGCTGACTGGCTGGTGCGCGGGAGGTCATGCAGTTCCCGCCGGTCTCGCAACATGAGGACCAAGCCATTCCACCCAACGCATTTCATGCAAGCCAGCTCGAACAGATCGCCGTCCGCGCATACCGGATTCTCCGCCAGCCGCTCAATGACGCGGATCGCCGGCCAGAACTGGCCTCGAAGCAGTTCCCTGGCCAGGTACTTCTTGACGACCGCCAGAGTCGGAATCCCGCGGGCGACGTCAGCCCAGCGGTGGAGCAGACTCGTGGCCTCCTCGGTCCGCCCCCAAAGCATGGCCGTCTCGATAACACCCCCTCCACCCACCAGCACCGTCTCAAACAGCCCCTCCGCCACGAGCCTGGCAAGATACGCCTCGTACCACCGGTCCAGTTCCCGGACGTCCCCCAGGAGACGATTGATCTCCATGAGCACGTTGAGTCGCCGCAGATCCTCGCCAAGAGACGACCGATGCCCTCCGCCCTCCGCCTCGAAGTGACTGCGAAGTCGTCGCAGCTCGGCAACATCATCCGGCAGCACGTGTTGCGCCGACTGCTGCCAGTACTTCTCGAGCAGACGTCGGTAGCCGGTGAGTTCGGGGCTGAACCCCGCGAAGGCCACCGCCGCGCTCCTCGCCGCTTCACTGTCGAAATTCGTCCGCTGGTAATTGGTCAGTGTCACCGAACGAAGCGGAGTGTTGTTGGTAGCGCCGAGGATTTCCGCGTGGAACGGCAGAGATACGACGCTGCCTCCCAGCGCTACGGGTTCATAGTGGACCGCGCCTTTCCGGCCACCCGAACGATGCACAACCTGCAGCTGGTCATAGGCAAACGCCTCGTCGTCCAGCGTAATGCGAACCCCCTCCCCGGGCAGTTCCACCAATACCTTTTCCTCGGCGAGCGAGACAAATTGGTGCCCCAGCACGGTTCGCCCACCGCGGGTGACCCACTCGTAGTCCAAGCGCTTTCGCACCCCATCCTCGGCATCAAGGAACTCCACCCATTCCACACGGCCATCGCTTGCGCACAGGCGCACCCGCTCCGGAGACGCTTTTCCAGCTACCGCGTCTGCAAATCCCGCGAACTCGTTGGTGGTTCTTCCCGCAGGGAAATCCGCCATGGCGGCTGCGAACAGCCGCGTCAAGCGCGCTTCCCGATCCGCATAGCGTGCCTCGCCGACGGGATAGGCGCCGAAAAAACTCCGGAACGGCCCCGGTTCGCCCACGGGCTTCGAGTACTCCGCGTTGTGGGCCGGGTAGATACCGTGCGAGATCACGAACTGCCCGTCGTCGCTTCCGATCACGAGGGTCGGCGGGTAGAGCGGGAACCACAGCCCCGTCCCGTGAGGCTCGGCCCACACCACACCCAGATGGTAGTAGTTCGTCGCGACCCAGTACCGCGCGAACAAGGTCACCGGTCCGAACGCGAATGCCGGTTCCAAACGGATCACAGCATCGGCCTGAACCCCCCCGGCGCCCCGGTCGGGAGGCATCGCCTGCGCCACGGTTAGCAGCGCCACGGACGCCAGCAGGGCAGTAGGGACGGCAACCGAACTCCGGCCTCTGTTCGCGACGAGCATAGGTGCTTGCCCGGGATCCGTGGTTACTCCGTCGGATAAATGGGAATCACGCCCTCCGACAACGACTGCTGGATGAGCAGCGCCGGGGTAAGCAGGAAGTCCACACACTCCTTCATCTCGAGCGACGGGCGCACATTCCCCGCGACATGATCCCGGGCAATGGCCTCAGCCCGCCCTCCCGTATCCTCAAGTAACGCGCTGCCGCCATCGCCGGCAGCCGGGGGCGGATCTCCAGCCAAGGCAGCCATTAATCCCATACCCAGAGCCAGGATGCGAAGCCGCGACGGAAACATGACCATTTCGCCAGGGTCCCCTTCTCGGGAAGATGCGGCTGGCACCCGCATTTTGCGGCAACCCGAAGGCAATGCTGCGGGCGAGAAACGCCATCCGGCGCCCCGTGGTTGGAATCTGAGCCTCACCATGATTTGCTGCTCGCGGCTGTTTCGCGGGAGAGAGCCCGCCCGGGCAGAATCCCGGGCAGGCTCTCCGCACCTTGCTGGTTTCCTCGGAACGCGGACTACCAACTGAGGGAGACCCACGACACGCCATCAGCGTAGGCCCACGCGTCGGAACCACCCATGTTCAAATTCCCGCCGGGCGGACTGTAGCTGTTTGAGGTGGAACGCGTAGTCACATTCCCGCTCGCGTACGCGTACATGAACGGTAGACCTGTAGGACCGTAGTACCAACTATCCATCCACACGGTGAAATAGCCGTAGGCACCGTAATAGCCGACTCCGTGGGAGACGTTGTTGCCGCTCCAGGTCGCGCCGGAGCCGTTCAACGTGGCGTTGCCCTGGCTCCAGGCACTGGCCGTCCCCCAGGCACTCGCATACCCGTACGCGTACTGGCTCCCATTTCCGTGCCACGCCTGATTCGAATTGTTGCTCTGCCCATAGGATGTCGTTGAGGCCGAGCCTCCTTGGGAAGCGCTGACACTCCCGTAGGTCTCCGTATATCCGTCAATATCGATCCGCATGTGGGCGTTGATGGCCGTGGAGGCTCCGGGTGTCCCATACCAACGCCAATACGCGTACGCATAGCCGCCAGCGCCGCTGTACGCAACGAGGTTGGTGACGCTGCATCGGTAAAACGACGTGCTCGCATAGGTCTCAGCGGAAACATCCACGTTGACCGCATTGCTCGAGATGTACGCCGAACCAGACCACGAGCCGTAGAAATACCAGCTGTAGAATCCACCGCCCTGGCTGGTGTTGCCCGAACCCGGGGTCGTTGCCGAACTCCCGGTCCATTGACTGGAAACATCCAGCGCCCAGTAGGCGTGGATCGGGGCCGAGAGTAGGAGCGCCGCACCAAACAGCGCCGCACAGTTCCAACGTATCCGTCGTGCCGTTCCCATTGATGTCTTCATGGAGCTTCTGATTTGGTTGTCTGCCGCCCGCGGCTCAGAGCGGTCCGGTTACGGCGGCCGTCAACCACTGCGCTTCCACGGCCGAATCACCCGGACGCTGCACTGCACCGCGGCTTGTTTTACCGTGCACCCCTTCTCAAATGCCTCGCCCACGAGGCGCAAATCCGAGGTGCGGTCAGACTACTACAATCGGAACCTCTAGTAGTCAACAGACTTTTGCCCTTAAGTAAAGGCCGTCCAAATTTCGCTGGTATCAAGCCCACCGTCTGCACCTGGAACGGTCGCGTCAAGGGATGGAAACGGTTGAAGATCCTCGCCGCCGGTGGATTCCCATCGCCTGACCACGCAACCGGCCTACGGGGCCGGGTACCATGACTTGATCGCCTGACATTGCCGGGGCGCAGGTGCCGCAGGCCCGGCAGAAGCCCTCGTCCCTCAGGGCCGCGGCGCAGCCACGGCCCACGCACAGGCCGCTCCGCACGGATTGCGCGCGACGAAGGAGGCATGCTTGCGTGTGCTGGGCTCCCGCCCGGCATTTGAGGCCAGGGCGCAGGCTGGCCAATCACGTTCCCCGATGGTTCAGAGGCGGCCCTCGTCCGCGTCGATCACATCGAACATGCAGCGGATGTCGTCCCGGTCGGCGAGGCCGCACTGTTGCTTGCGCAACCGCAAGCGGTCCTGGGCGGCGCCGTCTTCCGCCGGTGGATAGTGCCGCAGCGCCGCATTGAAAGCCTGCTTCGTCGCCTCGTCCACGCGCACGTGCTCGCGCACCCATTCCGCCACCTCGCCGTCCGTGATCGAACGACGGACCACCTCGGTGAATCCGGCGGCATCGACGCCGGCCGTCGCTAGCCAGCGTCCGTCGAAACCGCGGGTAAGGTTGTCGTGGTAGTCCGGATGGAGCCGCCCGGCCAGGTGCAGCCGCAGTTTGTCCACAAACCGCGGCAGATGCACCCAGCCGCACATCACCTCGCGCGGGCTGCGCGGACGGATGAAGGAGGGTTCCGTCATAATCCGGCTACCATTCGCCGGTTTCCAGGAAGTGATGGATTGCCCTGGCCGCCTTGCGTCCGGCGCCCATGGCCAGGATGACCGTGGCGCCGCCCGTAACGATGTCACCGCCGGCAAACACCCCGCGTTTCGAGGTCTTGAGCGTGTCGTCATCGGCCGTGATGTAGCCCTTCTTGTTCGTCGCGAGGTCGGGCGTGGTCGCCTGGACCAGCGGGTTTCCCCGGTTCCCGACGGCGATGATGGCCATGCTCGCGGGCACGACGAACTCGGAGCCCGCCACCGGCATCGGTCGGCGGCGGCCCGAGGCGTCCGGCTCGCCCAGTTCCATCTTCTGACAGCGCACGCCGTCCAGCCAACCCTTGCCGTCGTCGATGAACTCGACCGGATTCGTAAGCATCAGCATCTGCACGCCCTCTTCCCGGGCGTGTTTGACCTCCTCGGCGCGCGCCGGCATTTCAGCCGCGGAACGGCGGTAGAGAATCGAGGCGGTGCGGGCGCCGATGCGCAGGGAAGTGCGGACGGCATCCAAGGCGGTGTTGCCGCCGCCCACCACGACGACGTCCTTGCCGCGACAGTCGAAGACCGGTTGGTCATGGTCCTCGCGGTAGGCCTTCATCAAGTTGACGCGGGTGAGAAACTCGTTGGCCGAATAGACGCCGCAGAGGTGTTCGCCGGGGATGTTGAGGAAGATGGGCAGGCCGGCGCCGGTGGCCACGAAGACGGCGTGGTAGCCTTCCTCGTTCATCAACTCGTCGACGGTGACCGATTTGCCGACGACGACATTCGTGCGGAACTCGACGCCCATCTTCCGCATGTTGTCGACCTCCTGCCGGACGATTTCCTTGGGGAGGCGAAACTGCGGGATGCCGTAGACCAACACGCCACCGATCTCGTGCAGGGCTTCCATGACCACGACCTCGTGCCCTTTTTGCACCAAGTCGCCGGCGGCGCTGAGTCCCGCCGGACCGCTGCCGATGATGGCGACCTTGCGTCCGGTGGGCGCGGCACGGGGGGGCAGGCCGACCTGCCCGTGGGTCCGCTCGTAATCGGCCACGAAGCGTTCCAGGTAGCCGACAGCCACCGGTTCGCCTTTCTTCGCCAGGACGCAACGACCTTCGCATTGCTCCTCCTGCGGGCAGACACGGCCAGTGATGGCGGGCAGGACGTTGTCCTCGCGGATCTTGGCCGCGGCGGCCAGGTAATCCCCCTCGACCACGAGATCGATGAACTCGCGCACCTTGACGCCGACCGGACAGCCGTTGAAGCAGTGCTGGCTGGTGCATTGCAGACAGCGCAGGGCCTCCTGCCGTGCGATGGCGTCATCCAGGCCCAGGTTGACTTCCTCGAAGTTGTGGCTCCGCTCCGCCGCCTCCTGCTCGGGCATGGCCTGGCGGGGAATCTGCATTCGCGCCTTGGGACTCAGGGGATTGCTCATACGCCGGCTCCTTTCTCCGCCGCCTCCGCCATCTTCATCATCTTGCACTCATGATCCTCGAACGCGTCCAGCGACGCCTTCTCCCGCTCGCGATACATCGCATTCCGGGTCGACAGGGTTCGGAAATCCACCTGATGCGCGTCGAACTCCGGGCCGTCCACGCAGGCAAACTGGCTTTCGCCACCCACCAACACGCGGCATCCACCGCACATCCCCGTGCCGTCCACCATGATCGGGTTCAAACTCACCACCGTGTGGATGCCATGCGGACGGGTGACTTCCGCCACCGCCCGCATCATCGGAATGGGGCCGATAGCGAGAACGAAGTCGAGCTTCCGACCGCCCTCGATCAACGCATTCAACCGATCAGTGACAAAGCCCTTCTCCGCGTAGGAACCGTCGTCGGTCGTGACAAAGACCTCGTCGCTGATCGCCCGCATTTCGTCCTCGAGGATCACGAACTCCCGGCTGCGCCCGCCGATGATCGAAATCACATGGTTGCCCGCCTGCTTGAGTGCCTTGGCGGTTGGATAGGCAATGGCGGTGCCCAGGCCGCCGCCGATGACCACGGCCGTGCCGTAGGGCTCGATGTCCGAGGGTTTTCCCAGCGGCCCCACCAGATCCAGAATCGCGTCGCCCGCTTCTTTCTGGTTCAACATCCGCGTGGTCTTCCCGACGCCTTGCACGATCAAGGTGATCGTGCCCTCCCCGGGATCCGAATCCGCGATGGTCAGGGGAATCCGTTCTCCCCCCTCCTGCACGCGAAGAATCACAAACTGCCCGGCCTTGCGTCGTCGGGCGATGTCGGGCGCCGTGATGCGGAACCGCTTGACCTGCGGCGCCAGGAATCTGGCTTCAGTGATCTTGTACATAATCCGTGTCTCAGCCTGCCGGCGCCGGCTTTCCGCCGGACATGCGCTCCGGCGAACACCCTGGCGGTAAACGGCGCTGAAGGAGAAGCTATGAAGGGAAGTCGCAAAACTCAATCACGATTACGGCTTCTTTTCGGTGTCGCACAGTCAAACACCTCCCGGAATGATGCGCCCGCCCGATCCCCGGCCCGGCCATCCCGCTCTGCCCCCCGGCTCCGACCCCCGGATGGAAACCCGGTCGGGACAGCGCGGCTCCCCGCTTGACGGTTCACTTTCCGGGACTGACGTGCCATGCTCGCCCCATGCAGCCCGATGAATGGCGGCGTGCGCACCCGGAACTCTTCTTCCTTGATCCCCGTGATCGGGAAGGGCTGGAGGCGTACCTTAGCCGTTGCGGGATGCTGGCGAGGGACGAGCGGCTGGTCGCGACCGCGCCCGCCGGTGAAGGGAACATGAATTGCGTCGTGCGGGCGCAGATCCGTCCGACCGGCAACGAGGCCGGCAGCGCGCAACGGGCTCTCGCGGACCGGACGCTCATCGTGAAACAGGCCCGTCCCTGGGTGGAGAAATACCCCGCCTTCGCCGCGCCCTGGGACCGGGCGATCCGGGAGGCGGAATTCTATGCCCTCACCGCCACCTCCCCCGGGATCGCCGATCTGCTGCCCCGCCTGCTGCACGCGGATGAGGTTCACCGCGTGCTGGTCCTCGAAGACCTCGGCGCCGGCACGGATTACAGCTTCGTCTACGGTGAGGGCCGGTTCACCGCGGACGACATCAACCGCCTCGCCGGATGGCTGGGCGAATTGCATGGAGCGTTTGCGGGTCGAGGCGAACACCCGCGCCTGAGCAATCGCGAAATGCGCGAACTCAACAGCCGGCACCTCTTCTTCATCCCGCTCGCGCCGGACAATGGCCTGGACCTGGACCGCCTCGCTCCCGGACTGCGGGACGCAGCGGCGGCGCTGCAGCAGGACCGGGTCTATGTCGGCGCCGTGCATGAAATGGCGCGCGTGTATCTCGCGGACGGCCCCTGCCTGTTGCACGGGGATGTCTTTCCGGGAAGCCTGCTCCGAACCGAACGCGGGCTGCGCGTGATCGACCCCGAGTTTGCGTTCTTCGGCCCGCCGGAGTTCGACGTGGCTGTGTTCCTGGCCCACCTGCGGCTGGCGCGGCAACCGGCGGACCTTGCGCAACGGTTCCTCGAACGTTACGAACCGCACGACGGATTCGACGAACGGCTGATGTGCCGGCTGGCCGGGGTGGAGATCATGCGCCGGGTGATCGGTTACGCACAGTTGCCGCTCGCGGGCGGTCTGCCGCATCGCGAGCGCCTGCTGGCTCTGTCCCGAAGCCTCGTCCTTGCGCCGAATCGCGCGCCCTTGTTGAACGACTGACCCCCAACCGCCGCCATGAAACCCGGGAACCCCTCGCCTCCGCCGACGGCCAGCCCCCCCCTGGCGCGTCGTCGCTTTCTCAAGACCCTGACCGCCGGCAGCGCGTGCGCCCTGTTCCGCGGGCGCGGCTCCGACGCCATCGAACCGCGCCGGCAAGCGCGGGTACGCGGGCTGTTGCTCGGCTCGTTCATCGGCGACGCGCTTGGCGGGCCGATTGAGTTCCAGGATCCGGACCGCGTCCAGGGACTGCCGGAGCCTCCGAAGCGCTGGCGGAATGGCGAGACGCTCGATGCCGTTGGGCGGGCCGCGGCGGCGGACCGGCTGCGGCTGCGGTCCTACCGTGAACTCCGCCCCGAGCCGGAGCCCTACGCCCACTGGGAACCCAACGCGGCCGCGGGGACCGTCACCGACGACACCCGCCACAAGCTGATCCTCCTGCACGCCCTTCGCTCAGCCGACCCGGCGGACGACCTTCTTCTTGGTCGGCACCACTTCGCCCGGGCGCATCTCGAATGGCCCCAAATCGCGCCGGTTCAGTCCCGCCCCGACTACCGGGAACTCTGTCGAGAATGGCTGCGTGAATGGGAGCAGGGAGCCCGCTGGGTGCTCGGCGAACGGAAGCCCGCCCACGCCCTGCCGCCAGAACGGATGTGGGCGGGCTTGCCCACTTGCTGCGGCCAGATGTCACTGCTTCCACTTGCCGCCCTCCTGCCCGGCCGCCCGGAGGCCGCGTATCGACTCGCCTACGAACTCGGCTTCTTCGACAACGGCTTCGGCAAGGATCTTAACGCCGCCTTGGTGGCGGGGCTGTCCACCGCCCTGGTCCAACCGGTCGGGAGCGACAACGCCGCGGAAGCCTGGGAAGCGGTCTTCACCGCGATGCGGGCCACCGATCCCTACGCCTACGGGAAAGTCCCCTGGGTGCAACGCCCCGTGGACCGATGGTTGGACCGCGCCCTCGACCTCGCGGAGCAGGCGGCCGGCGAACCCGCGGCAGCGTTTGCGTCGTTGGAGACGGAGTTTGCGAGCACGATCAAGTGGGAAGCGCAAGTGCCCTTTGTGGTGGCGTTCACCTGCCTGCGCCTGGCTCGCTACCATCCGCTGGCCGCGCTGGAACTGACCCTTGAGTGGGGCCACGACACGGATTCGTACGCGGCACTCCTCGGGGCCTTTGTGGGCGCGCTGCACGGCGCGGAGCTGTTCCCGGACGCGCTCCGGAAGCCGGTGGAGGAACGCCTGGCCGCGGATTACGGCTTCTCGGTCGAGGAGGCCGTCTCCCTGCTCCTGCAGCGAAATCAGCCCTGAGCCGTAACGATTCAGTCGATGGACCGCGG
>JACKPV010000054.1 GCA_024233305.1 Verrucomicrobiales bacterium | reverse complement strand
CGGCGGCTACGAGTTACTGAATCGTTACGACTTAGCCTTAGTCTGAACCAGGGCCCCCGGGAATATGGAGCGTGAACTGCGCTCGGCAGGCCCCGCCGGCGGCCAAACCTGCTGCAGAATGAAGCCCACGCTCCGGGAAGCTGAGCGGCGCACCGGACAGGCCCGGCCGCCGAGGCGTCTCCCGGCCCCGCGGTCAGCCGGCGCCCTGCTCCCCGCGGATCGCTGCCAGCACGTCCTCGACGTGGCCTTTGACACTGACCTTGGGCCAGAGGCGCCGGATCCGTCCGTCGGGGCCGATGAGAAAGGTGACCCGATGCGTCCCCAGGGACAGCCGGCCCATGAAGCTCTTCTCGGCATACACCCCGTAGGCGTTCACGACCTGCCGGTCGGGATCGGCCACCAGCGGGAACGGCAGCTCGAACTTGCGGGCGAAGTTGCCGTGGGTCTTCACCGAATCGGTGCTGACCCCGAGCACCACCGCTCCAAGCGCCTGCACCGCCGCCCAGTTGTCGCGGAAACTACAGGCCTCGGCGGTGCAGCCGGGGGTGTTGTCCTTCGGATAGAAGTAGAGCACCACCATCCGCCCCCGGAACTGCTTGAGGGATATCTCCTCCCCGTTCTGGGTGGTGGCCAGGAAATCGGGGGCCGCATCCCCCACCTTGAGTTTCAGTTCGAGTTTCGCCATGGCTTGATCGAAATGCTGACAACAGTCACCGCCGGACCGTCCCGACGGCGAGGCCAACCTGCCCCCGCTGGAAACGGTCCGCAAACGCCGGACGCGTCCCCCGCCTCAAGGCCCCCGGGAACGTCCGGCGCCCGCAGCCACCACAGGCTTGAGCCCCAACCTGGCCGCCGGAGAATCGGGACGATAACGAAAGTCCCCGCCCGCCCGGTCGACGAAAAGTGGATCGTCGGTCGTGGTCCCCGGCGGCGCCGCCTCCACCGTGCGCCGGTTCTGGTAGTTCGTCTGATACACCTGCGTGAAGCCCCCCGTGCCGGAGAAGAACAAGTTGTCCTTCCAGGTCGTGATCGCGCCGACGTTCTCGATCCGGATGTCGCCGGTGGCGTGAAGGAGGTTGCGCTCCAGGGTGAACTGTTCGCAGCGCGGGAACGTCAGGCGGGCGTCGCCCTCGACGATGAACACATTGTCCCGCACAATGTTGTTGGTGGCCATGTGCATGTGCAACGGCCTGGCCACCCCCACCGACAGGTTGCCCTCGACCACGCTGTGCTGGCTGCGTTCGTCGAGGTAGTAGGCCGACGACCCGTAGCCTCCGGTGTCGGGAACGTCCCGCGCCACGTTGCCGCGCAGCACGCAGTTGGTCGCCGCAAACATGTAAATGGCGGCGCCGTCGTGCAGTTCGGTCATGCAGCGATAGAGGAGGTTGCTCACGATGACATTGCCGGTGCCGCCGTAGTTGATCGCGGAATAGGTGCATTCGTGGACTTCGTTGTGCGCCACCAGGGAATCCCGGCCCCCGCGGAAGATCCCGATTGCGCTGGGAAAACTCCGGCCCACGCCGTGGACGTGGTTGTTGCGAATCGTGATGCGGTCTCCTCCCACGTAGATACCGCCGGCGCCGCAATCGGTGATTTCGCAGTCCTCGATGACGACGTCGCGCACGCCGCCCAGGCTGTTGATGCCGTGGCCGGCCACGCCCCTAACGGTCAACCCGCCGAACTGGCAGCCCTCGACGTTTCGGAGGGAGACCGCGCCATCGAAGCGGGCCGCGGCGAATCCGCCGGCAACCAGCGGCACCGTGGTCGCCGCCAGGGTCAGCCCGCGGACGGTTATCGACTTCGCCGGATCGCTGCGGGTTCCTTCAATCCGGAGAATGGTGGTTTGCGTCGGAGCAATGATCTCGAGCCGGTTGGGGTCCTCACCGGGAAGCGGCCAGTAAACCAGGCGCCGGCCCACCCGGTCGTGATACCATTGGCCCGGCCGGGTCATGCCTTCGGGCGTGTTCCACACGACGAACTCGCGCACGCCGAACGCCCCCGGCGGATGGCCGGACGGATTGCTGAAACGCAGAACGCCGTCCGCCGGTTCGTGGGACGCCAGCCCGACAACGGATTCGTCCCACATGTGATAGATCGTCACCTCCGCCAGGCGATGGTCGAACGTCGGGGGCAGTTCGCCGCGTCGGTACCGGAGCGTGGACAACTCCTCGTCCGTGGGATGGCGCTGCCAACCGCCCCCGGTGCTGCTCATCCACGGCACGTCAAAACGCGATTCATGAGGCAGGCGACCGGTCGCCGGGAAGCGGGCGCGCGGTCGGCTGGCGCCGTTCACGAGCAGCAACCGCACCTCGCCGTCGCTGGGCGAGGCCCGCCCCGACCGTCCACCGGCCCCGCCCGACGCGTCGATTGCCGGCAAGGCAGCGGCGAATTGTCCGTTGCCGGCCGGTTGCCAACCCCGGATGCGGCGGCCTCCGTGAAGCACCGGTTGCTCGCCGGGGTTCGCTTCGAGAACCAGACCCGAATCCGCGGCGGTGAGGGCCACCGACACGTCGTAATAGGACCCGCCATGCACCACGATGCGGCGGAGTTCCCCGCGAGGAACGCGCCGCGCGGCCTCGACGGCCCGCTGCAACGAGCCAAACGGACGCACAGAGGAACCATCCGCCCCCGCAGCCTCCGGTCCAGACGGCGCCACGTGCAATTCGGCGGCACCAAGCGTGACCGTCGCCACGGCCGCCAACACCATTCGGGGCAGGGCGTTCATGCTACGGGGCGACCGGCTTCAGCGGGTTCAGCGCAGGTTCAGAACGATCGCCGGCTCGACCGGATAACGTCCGAAGTCCTCGCCGTAAAGAGCGAGCCCTCCGGGCAAGGCGGCATCGACCTCGAAGCGCACCACGATCTCCCCCGTGTCCGCGCTGGCCTGGAGGGCTTCGGCGGGAATCGAGGCGTTGATGAGGTACCCGTAGGAGCCCGCCTCCCGCAGGCGGCGGTCGCGCAACTGGGCATGCCACGAGAGAATGCCGCGATGGTCGGCTGGATCGTCGGGCAACGCCGCCACCGCCACCGTCTGCCCGTTCACGCGCACCCGGACCTCGCTCGGAGTGGCGACTGTGTCGGTCATCGGGTAGGCATTCGGGTTCAAGCTCGGGTCATGCGTTCCCCGACCACGCATGAAATCGCCCTCCTGCTGGCCCGCGCCTTCGCGGTCCTTGCCGAAAAGCTGTTTCGCCGAAGCCTCGAACACCAGCGACGCGCCGGCCACCTTCCCGAGGTCCTGGTCCGCCGGCCACGGAATGCGATACTCGAAGAAGCCGTGTCCCGCGCCGTTGACCTTGCGTCCATCCAGCACCTGCCACTGCTTCAGGGACCATTCGGACGCCGCGAAACCCGCCGGAGCGAACCGCAGCACGCGCTGGCGTGCCTTGCCGAATTTCAAGGTCGCATCGCGCGGCAACGGCCCGTCCGTCAGGCGGATGGTGGTAAAGTTCCGGTGCAGTGCGAGGCCGGCCCGGGTTTCGAGTTGCATCGCCACGATCATCAGGCCGCGCCCCTCGGGCAGCTTGAGCTTGAGCGGCTTCAACGCGCCGGACATCCACGGCTTGAACGGCACGTCCATCAGCTCGTGCCCGAGCGCCCAGGTGCGGCCCAGCGAATCCCAGCCGTATTGCTGCACCCGCAGGACCAGGTCGCGGTCAGGTGCGCTGCCGGTCAGGAACGAGGCCCAGAGGGGAATCTCGATCCGCGAACCCGGCGTGGCGTCCAGGCACAGATCGCTGCCGGTCGAGATATAGAAGGGCCCGTGCAGGTCGCGCAGGGTCATCCCGCTGACCAGATCCTCGAGACCGGTCACCTTGTCGGTCCGATCGAACCGATAATACCCGTTCCACTCGTTGATCACATCATGGTGCTCGGTATAAAGCCAGCCGCACACCTGGGGATGCCGGCGGAATTCGTTCATCATGATGTGGTAATCCCAGCTCCAGTCGCAGTCGCCCGTGCTGCCTTCATACCCCCAGACGTTGCCACACTCGCTGTTGAACAAGGGCTGCCGGCCCTGCGAGTTCCCCCCGATGAAGTTCCATTCCGAACCCGCGAACGTGTCGCCGGTCACCTGCGTCAGGTGCTCGGCCCATGCATACCCAGGCAGGTAGGCATGCCACGAGTTGATGTCGGTCGCGACGTGGTCCAGGTTGCACGGCGAGTTGTCCTCGACGAGGCGGGTAGGATCGAGCTGTTTGGCCAGTTGGTAGACCGAGGCGACCCAATCCTGGGTGTCCGGCAGATAGGCGCGCTTCCCCTCGCCCTGTCGGGTGAACAAGCCCCAGGTCTCGTTGAAGGGCACCCAGGAGAAGATCGAGGGATGGTTGAAGTCCCGCCGGATCATCCCCCGCAGGGCGGTCTCGATCTCGAACCGCATTTCGTTGTCCGGCTGCCCCCAGCTGTTCGGCACATCGCACATCAGCAGGACCCCGAGCCGGTCGGCCCAGTAGAGCTTGCGGGGCAGGTCGATCTTCACGTGAATCCGCTGCGAGTTCAGCCCGATCCGTTTGGTCCGGAGAATCTCGTCCCGCATGAACGCGTCGCTGGGCCACGTGTAGAACCCGTCCGGATGATAAGCCTGATCCAGCGTGCACCGGATGTACACAGGCTCGTTGTTGAGCGCGATATAGGGGAACGTGGTCCCCGGCAGGTCCACCACACTGATCTTCCGCATCCCGAAATAGGTGCTCACCCGATCGGTCTGTTCCCCCGCCGACAGGGTGGCGTCGACCTCGTACAGGAACGGATCCTCCAACGACCAGAGCCGGGCGTCAGGCACCGCCACGTCGAACTCGAAATCCCGTGAAATGCGGTCGATGGAACGTCGGATGCCATCCAGGTCCCCGGTCCGGAAGTGCAGGGCCAGCGTCGAACCGGACGGCGGCGGCACGCTCACCGAACCCCGCACCCGCACCCGGCCGGCATCGATGTCCGGCACGAAATGCAATGTCTCAAGGTGGAACTCCGGTCGGGCTTCGAGGTAAATCGTCTGCCAGATTCCCTTGGCGGCGCCATAACCCTGCTTGCCTTCGAGTTTGAACGGATGGGGACGATCGTCCACCCGCAGCACCAGCTTCTGGCTTTGGCCCCACTTGACGTGCGGGGTCAGGTCGAACTCGAACGGGGTGTAGCCACCGCGGTGTTTCCCCAGCAGTTCGCCATCCAGCCAGGCGGTCGTGTGCCAGTCGCTGGCCCCGACCACCAAGTGGACCCGCCGCCCCTGCCAGTCCGCCGGCACGTTGATTTCCCGTAGGTACCAGCCGAGATCCGCTTCGTTCGCGATCCCCGAGAGGTTCGATCCCCAGGAATACGGAACGGTGATCTGCCGCGAAAACCCGGTCGCGCCAGCGGGCCAGCCCTGCTGCTCACCCACGTCCTCCGCATCAAACTGGAAGGCCCAGCGACCGTTCAGATTGACCCAGTCCGCGCGCTCGAAATCCGGGCGCGGATGTTCGGGCAACGGGATGGCGGCGCCCGCCGGGACGGCGAAGGCCAACAGCGGAAGAAGGCAGAACGTCAGCTTCATGGGCGGGGATAGTGCCGCGGGTGCCCGGAGCGGTGAAGCATTTTCGCTGATGCGGGGACCGTCGAATTGACAAACCGGCTGATTCGCCGTGTCATCGCTTCATGACACCCCGTGAGCGAGTGCTCTGCGCGCTGGACCACCAGGAACCGGACCGGGTTCCCATCGATCTCTCCGGTCATCGCTCGTCAGGCATCAGCGCCATCGCCTACGCCCGCTTGCGCGAATGCCTCGGGTTGCCCCGCCGGCCCATCCGGGTCTATGACCCCGTCCAGCAACTCGCCATCGTGGACGAAGATGTGCTGCAACGGTTCCGCGTGGACACCATCGAACTCGGTCGGGCGTTTGCCCGCGACGACCGTTGGTGGACGGAATGGGTGTTGCCGGACGGAAGCCCCTGTCTCGTGCCCGCATGGGTGCGACCCGAGAAGGTCGCGGGCGAATGGGTGCTGCGGTCCCCCTCGAACCGGATCATCGCCCGCATGCCGGAAGGGGTGCTCTATTTCGAGCAGGCTTCGTATCCCTTCGCCGACGAGGACGACATCCCGCATCTGGAGGAGTATTTCGACGAAGGCATGTGGACGGGAGTGAAATCGCCGCCCGGCCCGATTGTGGACGGTCCGGACGGTGGCCAACTCCTGGCGGAAGGCGCCCGGATGCTGCGCGCCGAAACCGACCGGGCCATCATCGGTCTCTTCGGCGGGAACCTGCTCGAGATGGGCCAGTTCTTCTATCGGAATGACAACTTCCTGCTCCTCCTGGCCGCCGACCCCGCCCGGGCCCATCGTTTTCTGGACCGCGTGGTGGAAATCCACCTGCGGAACCTCGACGCGTTCCTTGGCGCGGTGGGAGCGCACATCGACATCATTCTGTTCGGCGACGATTTGGGCATGCAGAACGGACCGCAGATCTCGCCGCGGATGTACCGGGAGTTCTTTCAGCCCCGGGAACGGCTGATGTGGCAGCGGGTCAAGGAACTCGCGCCGGCGGTGAAGATCCAACTGCACTGCTGCGGCGGGGTGCGCGAACTGTTGCCGGGCCTCATTGACGCCGGCCTCGAAGCCATCAACCCGGTGCAAATCACGTGCCGCGGCATGGAACCTGAAGGATTGAAACGGGATTTCGGCAATCGCCTGACGTTCTGGGGAGGCGGCTGCGACACGCGCCACATCCTGTCCCACGCGACGCCCGGTGACGTACGCGATCACGTCCGGCGATTGCTGGACATTTGGCGTCCTGGCGGGGGTTACGTGTTCCAACAGGTCCACAACATCCTGGCGGACGTGCCGCCCGAGAACACGATTGCCATGTTCGACGCGGTGACGGCGGGATGAGGCCGCCGAACGGCGCGCGGCTTCCCGGAGTATGCCGGGGCGGCAATGTCCGGACGCGAGCCTCCTTTCGGCGCTCCTTCCCCCGGGCGTTTGGTCGGTGCGCGGCCCTGCGGGCGGCGGTCGGAAATTGGCGGTCCAGCGGCGTCCGATCAACCGGGCGGCCACTGCATCGGTCGGCCCCCGAGGATGTGGACATGCAGATGCGGCACGGCTTCGCCCCCGTCGGGGCCATTGTTCACGACCAGACGGAATCCACGTTCGAGACCAAGGGTGCGTGCCACTTCGGCAGCCTTGAGTAGCAGTCGCCCCAGCAAACCGGCGTCCCCGGCGTCCGCCTCGGCGATGCGCGCGATGGGCTTGCGGGGAACGATCAGCACGTGCGTCGGCGCCTGCGGGTTGATGTCCCGGAACGCCACCACATCGGCATCCTCGTAGACGACCTGGGCGGACAACTCCTTGTCACAGATCTTCTGAAACAGCGTTTTTTCCATGGCAGTGTGGCGTAGAGGGTCCTGATCAAACGTCCGGCGGGCAAGGGGAAACTCCGCTGGCTGGAATCTCCGAACCGGGATGGGTGCGAGAGGACCGGAGAGGCCTCGCGTCGATCAGTGCGGGACGGGTCAGACAACGAGGAGCGCGCAGTTGCCCCCGGGGTGCTCCTCCGAAAGGCACTGGCGGAGGAACTCGACGATCTGGTCATTCAGCCGCTGGCAACGCCCCGACCATCGCCGCGCGCCCGCGAGCTGCTTGACGCACGACCGCAGCCCGGTGAACCGCATCATGCGCGGCGCCTCGCGGAGTCGTTCCTGCACCTCCGTCCGTAGCCGCGGGAAGAAGCCCAGCTCGAAGGACTTTCCGGATTCGCTGGCCAGCCGGTGGAGATCCGACTCGGTCACGAGCGCGGGTCCGGTCGGTTCGGGCGCACCCGTGGGCAAGCCTTCGGGCATCTCGGCCACCGTGACCTCGAAGCCAAAACCCCGCAACACCCGGGCCAGCGCGGAGGAGAATTCGTCGACCGAAACGGAGTCCTTCCCCAGTTCGACGCGAAAGTGGTGCAGCACCCCTTCGGTCACGTGCTGGAGCACCTCGGGATCCAGCAACTGGGCGGAATCGCCCATCAATTCGATGGCGACAAATTCCGCCGAGCAGGGCACGGCGCCGGACGCGGTCTTAAAAACCAGGTAGTCGGAATGTAGCTGAATCACGGCGCACCTCCAGTTTCTTCACCGCATCCACGAACTCGTCGGCCTCCTCGAACCGGCGGTAAACGCTGGCAAACCGCACGAAAGCCACCCCGTCCAAACCCCGCAGCGCCTCGCTCACCCGGGCCCCGATCTCCTGCCCGGGCACCTCGCCGTCATATTGATCGTGCAGTTCGGCGATGATGCGCTCGACGGCTTCCTCAATGGTCTTCGGACTGATCGGCCGCTTTTCACAGGCGCGCCGAATCCCCCCCAGGAGCTTTTCCCGGTTGAACTCCTCCCGTCGCCCGTCGCGCTTAATGACCATTAGCGGCTGCTGTTCGATGGCTTCGTAGGTGGTGAACCGATGTCCGCAAGCCAGGCACTCGCGCCGCCGCCGGATCGTCGCACCCTCGCGGGAGGCCCGCGAGTCGATCACCTTGTCATCCCGGCATTCGCATTTGGGACATCGCATAGTCCAGAGACACCTACAGCCAAATGTGGCAGGGCGTCAACTAGCATACAAAATATTGTGGCGTCAAGCCAAATGCCGGAACGTCAGCAGTCTCGCAAGGTGTTCGCCTCGGCATCGCCTGGGCTGAGTTTTGGGGGGACCGAGGACTTGGACGGCTGATCATGTGGACTCCCTTCGCTGTTGCAGGCGTAAGTTCGCCCGGCACCCTTGTTTCCTCTCCTTTTTCATCCGCCGACTACGAAAGCCCCCCCCCCGTAAGGGACGGCTCCGGGCACGGCCATCGGAGCGATGTCGCTGTTGCCCCACAATGGACGACCATGGCAGGAGCCAGTTCCACTGTCGCTCCGCCGACCGCGAAACCGGCCTTCCGTGCTCATGGCGACGCGACAAGGGGGCGAGCGCGTCGTTGACCCGCTCATCGGTCGGGTTCAACCTCCTCCGGCAACTGGAACGATGGTCTCGCACGAGCAGCAATCAGGGACACAGGCGCCGGGCCCGGCAGCCTTGGCGCCCGGACCGGGCTTCGTCGCCGCCGACCTGATCGCCACTCGGGAAGTCACCCTGGCCGCACGACTGCGATCACTGGTCGGTGCTCCGGAACGATTGAACTGGTTGATTGCCGAGGCGCGGCGCTCCCCGGTGCTCCCCGCCAGTGCCCGAACCGAGGAGAACCTCGTGCCGGGCTGCCTCTCGCGGCTCTGGCTGCAGAAGCGTTGGGAGGAAGGGCGCTGTTCGTTTCGCTGCGATTCGGATTCGCTGGTGGTCAAGGCCCTTGCCGTCACCCTTTGCGGACTTTTCGAGGGGGCCACCCCGGCGGCGATCCTCAGCCTTCCGGACGACTTTCTCGAGCGCACCAACCTCCGCCGGCTCCTGACCAGCAATCGGCAGGACACGCTGCGCCGGGTGTGGGATTCCGTCCGGTCCTTCGCCGCGGAGGTCCAGGCGACCGCAGCTACACCTCCATCAGGCTTGCGGGAGTGAATCTG
>JACKPV010000053.1 GCA_024233305.1 Verrucomicrobiales bacterium | reverse complement strand
ATCATGCGCCGACTGCGCGTCGGCGGCTACGACTCACTGAATCGTTACGGCTCAGCGCTTTCAGCCGCTTGCTTTGCCGGGCGTGGGAAACACCTTCCCCGCCCCGTAAGAGAGGGAGTGATTCCGGCGCACGCGGGATCGGAACCGCACCGGCTGACCGCGATGCCCTACCCGGATCGCCAGGCGCCTCCCGGGCGGTCCGCGGTGGGACAGCTTGCCGTCCTCGGCATTGGTCCGCAAGGCAGGGCTCGTTTTCGGTGGCGCTCAGTTCGGCCAGCAAGTCGCACCGGGTGGAGAACAAACCTGTCACCTTATTCTCACCTTTTCGGATCTGACAGCCCCGCCCCCCGGCACGGGAACAGCCTTCCTCAAGGAGGCTTGATGTTGTCAAGAAGGCCATGTTTTTTCGGAACCACCCCGACCGGGTCGCCGCACTTGACAACCGGCCCCACCCGGACCAACCTCCACCACACACGTCAGCTTCCGATGGATTGTCTGCCGGACGAAGCTGAGTCTCCCCTGACAAGGGAGACGTCACTGGCGGGTCGTGGGCAGGAACCCTTTCCGTGTGTGGCTCACGGCCCGCCGTCTGTTTTTCAGGACAGAATTCCATTGAAGGAATCGCGCCGGCTTGGAATGTTCGGGCGCTTGAATCGATGAACACGACAATGAAGCAAGGAATGGTGGTCTTGACGGTCGGCCTGCTGGGCCTGACGGTTTCCGCGGCCGAACAGACGGAACTGAAGGAACTGAACGAGAAGTTCAGCTACGGCATCGGGTTGAGCATCGGCGGCAACCTCGAACGTCTCGGCATCAGTCTGAGCGATACCGACCTGCAGCTCATCCTGCGCGGGATCAAGGACAAGAGCGCCGGAACCCCGCTGCTCACCGACGACGAGGTCAGCGCGGCCATGCGCGACTTCCAACAGCAGGCTTGGACCGCCCTGGCGGGCCAGAACCAGCAGGCGGGCGAGGAGTTCCTGGCGAAGAACAAGACCCGCGAAGGCGTCGTCACCCTGGCCAGCGGCCTCCAATACGAAGTCCTCGAGGCCGGCAGCGGCGCCTCCCCGAAGGCCACCGACCGCGTGTCCGTGAACTACCGCGGCACCCTGCTCGACGGCACCGAGTTTGACAGTTCCTTCAAGCGCGGCAAACCGGCGCAGTTCGGCGTTGGCGGCGTCATCAAGGGCTGGACCGAAGCCCTCCAACTGATGCAGCCGGGCGCCAAATGGAAGCTCTACATCCCCTCCGAGCTGGCCTACGGGGACCGCGGTTCCCGACCGGCCATCGGTCCGAACGCCACGCTGATCTTCGAGGTCGACCTGCTCGAAGTGCTGCCCCAGGTCGCCCCCCCGGCGCCCACCCCGCAGCCCGTGACCAGTGACATCATCAAGGTCCCGTCACGCGAGGAGATGGAAAAGGGCGCCAAGGTCGAGATCATCAAGGCCTCCGAACTCGAGAAGTACAAGGAGGAACAGAAGGCGAAGGAAAAGAAGGACTGAACGTCCGCACGCCTCGCCGGTAACTGACGATGGCGGGCCGGGGTGACGCACCCCGGCCCGAGTCGTTTTCGGTTCGCTCCCTTTCCTGCCTCCCCGCAATTCTCCCGCCTCCGTCCATGAACGAGAGCATCGTCATTCTCGATTTCGGGTCCCAGTACACGCAGGTCATCGCCCGCCGTGTCCGGGAATGCCGGGTCTATTCCCTGATCCTCCCCTACCACACGCCCCCCGCCGAGATCGCCCGCCTCAAGCCGAAGGGCATCATACTGTCTGGCGGACCGTCGAGCGTCTACGACGACGAGGCCCCCCTGCCCGATCCCGGCATCTTCAAATTGCGGGTCCCGATCCTCGGCATTTGCTTCGGCGTCCAACTCCTCGGCCACTTTCTCGGCGGACGCGTCGAGCGTGGTCTCAAACGAGAATACGGCAAGGGAACGCTCCAGGTGCAGGATCCGGAGTGTGCCCTGTTCAACGGCCTGCCCGCCTCGATGCAGGTTTGGAACTCCCACGCGGACAAGCTCACGCGGCTCCCGCGCGGTTTTCGGACGGTGGCCGTCACCGAGAACTCGGACTTCGCCGCCATCGAGGATCGGAAACGCCGGTTCTTCGGTCTGCAGTTCCATCCCGAAGTCGCCCACACCCCGCAAGGCCGCGAGGTCATCGCCAACTTCGTCCATCGGGTCTGCGGCTGCGGCAGTGAATGGACCATGCGGCATTTCATCAGCCAGGCGGTCGAGGAGATCCGCGGCGAGGTCGGAGACGAACGGGTGATCCTCGGCCTGAGCGGCGGCGTGGATTCGAGCGTGGTCGCCGCCCTCATCCACCAGGCCATCGGGGATCAACTCACCTGCATCTTCGTCAACAACGGCCTCCTCCGGGCGCGGGAAGCCGAGGTGGTCCGCCGCGTGTTCGGCCAGAACTTCCACATCAAGCTCGTCTACGAAGACGCCACCCGGCTCTTTCTCCAACGCTTGAAGGGCGTCACGGATCCGGAGCGGAAACGCAAGATCATCGGACGCACGTTCATCCAGGTCTTCGAAGCCGGCACCAAGCGCGCCGGCAAGGCAAAGTTCCTGGCCCAAGGCACGCTGTATCCGGACGTCATCGAGTCCGTCCCCATCGCCGGCAACCCCGCGGCGCTCATCAAGAGCCACCACAACGTGGGCGGCCTGCCGAAGCGCATGAAATTCGTGTTGCTCGAACCGGTCAAACGCCTGTTCAAGGACGAGGTCCGCCTCGTGGGACGCGAACTCGGGTTGCCCGACGAAATCGTCTACCGACAACCCTTCCCGGGCCCCGGTCTCGCGGTGCGCATCCTGGGTGAAGTCACCCCGCGCCGGCTCGACATCCTCCGCCAGGCGGACGCCATCGTGATCGAGGAGATGAAGGCCGCCGACTGGTACTATCGCGTCTGGCAGAGCTTCGCCGTATTGCTGCCGGTCCGAAGTGTCGGCGTCATGGGCGACGAACGCACCTACGACTACACCCTCGCGTTCCGCGCCGTGGAATCGCAGGACGGCATGACCGCCGACTGGGTACGACTCCCCCACGACCTTCTGGAAAAGGTCGCGGGCCGCATCGTCAACGAGGTAAAGGGCGTCAATCGCTGCGTCTACGACATCACCAGCAAACCGCCCGGCACCATCGAGTGGGAGTAGCAACCCGACGCCCACACTCCGCGCGAAAGCGGGCCTCCTCGACGACTACGCGTGGGATCGAACGGCTGTCTCGCCTTGCGCGACGAAAACCGACCTCCACAAACCTGCCCCCGTGAACAGCGTCCGCCGGAGGCGAAACAAGGCGGCAGCGATCGAAGGTCCGCGCGCGAAGGGCACGCCCATCACCTTGACCGGTACCGGATGACGGCCAGAGAAAGCATTGCCAGGGCGGCGAGGAGCGCGGTGGCAGGCGGTTCCGGGATCGCCAGGAAGGTGATCGTGTCCCCCGAGCCGGCTAGGATCACTCCCCACGATTGGTAGGGAACCAACAGCAGGTCCGCCAGACCTGCGCCGTCCACCCCCGTAGCGAAATCGATGCTGCCGCCAGAAGGGAACCCGGCGGGTACCCGGACGTAATCGAGGTTCCCCAAAGGCTGCTGAGAAAAGCCGAGGTTCGCCCCCGGATCGGCTCGGAGATCGGGAAAGCGCTTCTCGATCGGGGGCGTCCCGAAGGAACTCAATCCGTTGAGCAGGGAATAGCGGGCATGGCTGGTCGACGCGGAAACCACGATGTTCTGCTCGGGATCCGGCGCGATTTGGATCGTGTTCACCCCATAGGAATCGGTGGCGTCCAGCGTCCAGCCCGTCAGGTCCAGCGTTCCCTTCGCGGTGATGTCGAGGTTCGGCCCGTTCTCCCGAATCGTGATCAGCACCCCGGCGCATGCCTCGCCGACGCACAGCGCGGCGAGAAGAAGGGCCGGCAAGACAATCGAGGGGCATCGGACGGAAACCACGGTTCTTGCGACAGAGGGCATGTTGTTCATGGCAGCTCTGACGCTCCCAAAGTGCCGGTTCCGCGTCAAGTCGTCGGCAAATCGGCACCCCATCCATCCGGGACGAGCGCCCGCGTCGGCGCCCACGGACAGTGCCCATCGCAACGGTCCCAAACCGCCGCCTCGTCGTTCTTGAAATCACCGGAGGGCACGGGTTTTCCGGACGCTGGCGGGCCGACGACTTTCCGGCTTCGAGTCGGGCAGAGGCTTTGGCGGCGGACCGCGCTTCGCCAGGCTCAGCGCCGGGCCGGGTGGCTCCGTTCGCTACTCGGCCTGCTCCCCGCAAGCAAGGCAGCGGTCACTCGGGCCGGACCTGACGCCGTTGTTCCTTCTTGATCGAGCGCCGGGCCTTGTCCGCCAGCATTCGCTCCTTGGCGGCCCGACTGCGCTTGCGTTTCTGGTAGCGGCGCCGGGCGGCTTCGGCCTGGCGCTCGGCCCGTCGGACGCGGGCCAGTTCCTCGAGTTTGTCGAGCAGCATCTCCCGGGCGTGCAGCCGGTTCGCGCCTTGCTGGCGGGAGGTCTGACATTTGACCTGCAATCCACTCCTGACGTGAACCAGGAGGACGCAGGTCGCGGTCTTGTTGACGTTCTGACCGCCGGGTCCCGAGGAACGGACGAAGCTCTCCCGGAGGTCCTCCTCGCCCACGCCCAAGCGGGCCATCCGCCGGGCGATCTGCGAGGCGCGGTCGACGGGGACGGGGAATTCGCTCATCAACGGGGAAACGTCGGCAGGGTTGATCACCGGGAAACCGGCTCGCAGGCCCGGCGCCGCGCCAACTCCCAGCCCGCCAGCATTCGGCGGCGGGCGGACGGCTGCAGGGCCGGAGCGAACGTGCGGTCGACCTGCCACTGCGCGGCGATGGCATCCCTGGCGGGCCACAACCCCACGGCCAACCCCGCCAGCAGGGCGGCCCCTTGGGCGGTGGTTTCGATGAACTGCGGGCGGACCACCGTGCGGCCGAGGAGATCGGCCTGCGTTTGCATCAGGAGGTTGTTCGCACAGGCGCCGCCATCCACGCGCAGTTCCTTGAGCCGCAGTCCCGTATCGGCCTCCATCGCGGCGACCACATCGCGAACCTGAAAGGCGATCCCTTCCAGCGCCGCCCGCGCCAGATGAGCCGCCGTGGCGCCGCGGGTCAGACCGCTGACCAGTCCCCGGGCGTGGGAGTCCCAGTGCGGCGCACCCAATCCGGAAAACGCCGGGACCAGAAACACGCCACCATTGTCCGGAACGCTGGCAGCGAGCGCCTCGATATCAGCCGCCCGGCGGATCAATCCCAGACCATCCCGCAGCCACTGCACGACCGCGCCCGCAATGAACACGCTCCCCTCGAGCGCATACTCGACCCGGTCCCCGATCTTCCAGGCGATGGTGGTCAGCAACCGGTTGCGCGAGGTCATGGGTTTGGCGCCCGTGTTCAGCACGAGGAAGCACCCCGTCCCGTAGGTGTTCTTCGCCATGCCCGGACGAAAACAGGCTTGCCCGAACAAAGCCGCCTGCTGATCCCCGGCCACGCCGCCGACGGGAATCGCGCCACCCAGAACCGACGTTTCGGCCAGTTCCCCCGCCGTCGGCACGACCTCCGGCAGCACACTGCGCGGGATGCCGAACAGGCGCAGCAACTCTTCATCCCATTCGAGACGGTGGATGTTGAACAGCATCGTGCGCGCCGCGTTGCTGACATCGGTAAGGTGGCGCCGGCCTCCGGTGAGATGCCACAGGAGCCAGGAATCCACTGTGCCGAAAGCCAGCTTGCCGGCCCGGGCCAGCGACCTCGCCTCCGGCACCTGCTTGAGCATCCACTGCAACTTGGTGGCGGAAAAATAGGCATCGATGATCAAGCCCGTCTTCTCCTGGATCATCGCGGCGGCCCCGTCGCGTCGAAGCCGGTCGCAAATGCCGGTCGTGCGGCGGTCCTGCCAGACAATGGCCGGATGCACCGGTCGCCCGGTCGTCCGGTCCCAGGCCAGCGTGGTCTCGCGCTGGTTGGTGATCCCGATGGCGGCCACCTCGCCGGGCCCGACGCCCCCCCGACGCAGGGCCTGCCGGGCCACCGCAAGTTGAGTGCGCCAGAGATCCATCGGGTCGTGCTCGACCCATCCGGGTTGGGGAAAATGCTGCCGAAATTCGCGCTGCGCCGAGGCCTGCTGCCGGCCCTGCCGGTCGAAGAGGATGGCGCGCGAACTGGTCGTGCCCTGGTCCAGGGCGAGGATGTATTGGCGGTTTGGCTGGGTCGGTGGCATGGCGTGATGCGGGCTTCATACCCTCAAGCGCCCCGACCCGAACAGCAGAAAAGCGCTGGCGCGCCCCAACCCTCCCGCCGGACCGACCGGTGACCAGCGGCCCTGCCCCCGGGCCGGCCTGGCGGCCGCCGACAAAAAGTCGTGGCAAACCACCAAAGGGTTTGACGGCCAGGATCAGGATCGCTAGCGTTCTCGTCCGCTTTGGAATTCCAGAGTAGCTCAATGGTAGAGCACGCGGCTGTTAACCGTGGGGTTGTAGGTTCGAGTCCTACCTCTGGAGCCAAATTCCCCAATAAAAACGAGGACTCCCAAAACCCTGACACAGTTTGGACACAAAAAAGGGCCGGTTCCTGCGAGGCAGACGTGAGCAAGTGGCCGAAGCGAGTCCGACCTGTGGCTGCGCTGGTGTGGGCGATAGGACTTCATCGCCGCCCCCGAACTGGCACGGCTGATCGACTGCGACGCCTTGCGCCGGGAGCTTTCCCCGGATCGCCGGATCGAGTTTTACGCTCCGGGCGAGCTGGAGAAGATAATGGCCGGTGAGATGGGCATCGGAGATGAAAGGGTTCTCGCGGCCACCAACGAGGCCAGCCGCCCGGCTCTCATCGCCGTGACCGCCCTGCAAACCTTCGGCGGCGCTCGCCTGGAGGAAGCTCTGCGGCTGGATTGGGAAGCCCTCCATCGGACGCCCGGTTACGTTGAAATCAGCGGTCAGCACGCCAAGACCCGGAAGCGGCGGCTCCTGGAAGTCGGCCCCGGGCTTGCGGAATGGCTGGTCCAGTTCAAGGGATGGACGGGCCGCATCTGGAGCCAGCCGGTGAACTCCTTCATCACCGAGTGGGCGCGGTTACGGGAGGCCGTCGGGGTGCCCAGCCGCCGCAACGGTGTCCGCCACGGCTTCGCGAGCTTCAGCTATGTGCTGCAAGGCGAAATCGAGACCGCCGCGCTCGCGGGGACCAGCCCGCAGATTCTCCACGAGAACTACCGGGGCCTGGCCCGCCGGGAGGAAGCGGAAGCGTGGTTCGCAATCCAGCCGCCCAAAATGGCGGACAATCTGGTGGCTTTGGCAACCGTCGTCGCGAACCCATGAACGCCGTATTGAAGATCGTTCGGAATCCGGGCTCCCCGCCCGAAACGCACGAGATACTCGAACTCGTCGCCGGCGAGGCAGCCGAAGTCAGCGGCGAAACACGGCCGGTTTGGATCATTCGGTGCCCTCGCGTCGAGTTCCTCATCGTCCCATGCGCCGCCTTGCATCGCGAGGCTACCTTCGATGACGGGCACGAACTGCACAACCTGCCCTGGCGTCTTCCGAAGACACCGCCCCCCGCGGCTAGCGTTGAAATCACGCCGCTCCCACCTCTGCCGGAGGCCAAGGCCATCATCGACGCAAATTCTGATGCAGCACAGAAGGTGTACCCGAAGCTGATCGAAGATCTCCCGCCGGGCTCGAAGGAGCCTTCCATCGAGGAAAGTGCCCAGACCGTCGCCGCGGGCCTGCTGTGCGGCTACCGCCCTCCAGCAGACAACCAGCCGGGCTGGTTAACTCAGCCGGAGCGCGACACGGTGTTCCAGGGCCGGTCCAAAGAAGCCGCCGCGGCGGTGCTGGCCTCGGCAACCCACCGCGCGGCGTTCCAGGGGGCCGGCCCGCCAGCCTGGCGCTACCTGGTGGCCCGCGTCGAGGCTCGCCCGGTCCAGGCAGACGAAGCGGCCCGCCTGGAGGCCGCTCAAGCGAAGCTGGCAGCAACC
Source organism: Verrucomicrobiales bacterium (assembly GCA_024233305.1). Classification (GTDB taxonomy): domain Bacteria; phylum Verrucomicrobiota; class Verrucomicrobiia; order Limisphaerales; family J093; genus J093. Next base: position 3,146 of record JACKPV010000053.1, on the reverse strand, counting down.
AGTGAAGAACTGCTGGCACGCGTGGGAGCCGAGTTCGAGGCCCAGAGACGGAAGATCGAGGAGACTACCAAGCCATTGCGGGACCTGTACAAGGAGCCGACCATGAAGGCTGTCCGTCAGGAACTGGCCTGAACGAGCGTGCCCGATGTCTTCGTCGATTTTGTGCTGCATCGCTACCACGCGAGCGGGTTCCCATCCGTCAATGTTGCGTACAGGGAGTGCCCCCTGAGAGGCGACCAGCGTCGGAGTCACGCTACGGTTGGTCGATGCTGGAGATCATCGACAGGTCGATGGCTCGGAATGGACTGGCAAGTGGCAGGAAGCGGCGTGCGACGAAAAGCGACGATCTTCTCCGCCGTCGCGTTGAACACGTTGACATCGAGACCTGCGGGGATTTCACCGCCGCGAGTCCTTACGAATCCGACGCAGAACGAGACGACTCCGAGCCCTGAAGCTGCCACGATGGGCATGTTGGCGCTTCTCAACGCCCTTCGTTGCAGGTCCGATGTGAGACGAATTTGAGATAGCCGTTCCTGAGTTTATCCTGCTTGTCTACAAGCAGTTACATTCAGTGATTCACGCGTTCCGCCTCCTCCCCGAGAGACGCCGGCGGAAAAGCGATGAAAAGAATGCACGGCCTCAACGAGGCGCCCATTCGACACGCGATCGCGGCGAATGGCGGCAACGACCTCCCGGACGGGTTCCTGGACTTCGCCGGACTGCGGACGAGGGTCCCACTATCTGAAAGAACGCTGCGGAACCTCCTTGCCAACGGGGTCATCCCCCACATCCGAGTGCCCGGCGGGCGCCGAATCCTGTTTGACTGGCCTTCTGTCGAGAAGTCGTAGTTGCGCTACCAGAAGGGGGGCATCGCACCATGACGACACCGGAGAGGCGTTGCGTCCCGGCGGCGGAAGAAAGCGGCCCGAACCCGGAAGCGCGACCGAGGTTTAGTTCTACTTTGTTACGCTTTTTGCTCGCCAGGCGCGCCCTCGCGGTGTAGAAACCGCTCCGTTGATCGGGCGGAGCAAAACGCCGAAACACAAAAATCCAAACCAACAACCGCAAGGCGCGAAGCACACCGCGCCAACTAAAAATGCCCGCCGTTGTACAGCGACAATTATTATCGATTAGCAACGACACTGGATCTGGTACCCTTGCCGCGTTCTTCTTTCCAAACAAACCCATGCACAAGATGCTCGTATGGGCTTGTTTGGAAAGAAGAACGCTCAGTGTTGCTGAATAAGCACACTTGGTTCCGATAATTGTCGCTGAAACGTGTTTTAGTTGTCGTTGAGCACGCCGTAGCTTGCGGGCGATCGGCCGACGCCTGCACCGGTTCATGTCCGATTACTCACAGCACTTCCAGGTGTGGGGCCGGGACCTTGGCGGGCACGCCTCCAACTACCTCTCCGGCCTGCTCGGAACCCAGCGACGCAAGAACATCGAGCGCATTTACGGCGACATCCCCGAGAGCAATTACCAGGGGATGCAGCAATTCCTCAGCGATTCGCCCTGGAAGCAGGAGGCCCTGATGGCGCAGGTCGCCGGCGAAGTCGACGGTCTGCTCGGTGGGCATCGCCACTCGGCCCTGATCCTCGACGAGTCCGCCTTCGTCAAGAAGGGCGACCGCTCGGTGGGCGTGCAGCGGCAGTACTGCGGTCGCTTGGGCAAGACCGAGAACTGTCAACTGGGTGTCTTCGCCTGCCTGGGCCGGGGCGAGCGCTCGGCCATCGTGGATTTCCGGCTGTTCCTGCCCGAGTCCTGGGCCAGCGATGCCGCCCGTTGCGAGCAGGCCGGGGTGCCGGAGTCGGAGCGCCGGCATCGCTCCAAGCAGGAACTGGCGCTGGAAATGGTGCGGGTCGCCAGGGAGCGCGAACTCCGGTTCCGGTGGGTGTTGGCGGATGCGGCGTATGGGGGCAGCGTGGAATTCGCGCGGGAAGTGGCATCGCTTGGTTACTATTACATGCTCGACGCCGCCGGGAGCACCAGTGTGTGGGATGGGGCGCCGGAGCCGCTTCCGCCGGACCAGACGGGACGGGGCGGTCGGACCCGGACCCGTTGGCGGGCGGGCAATCCGAACGCCAAACGGCGGCGACTGGAAACGCTGGTGAAGGAACGCTTCGCCAGCGAGGCCCGGGAGATCACCATCCGCCAAACGACGCAGGGTCCATTGCGGGCGAAAGTGTTGATCCTAGAGGTGTGGTTGTGGGAGGAGGGAAGCGCAGAGGCGGAGCGGCGCACCGTGGTGGCGCGGCAGTACGAGGAGGGTAAGATCAAGATCTCCTGGACCAACGCGCCGGTGGACACGAGCGCGGAGGAGTTGGGTTACATGCAGGCGCAGCGCTACTGGATCGAGCGGAGTCTGGAGGATGGGAAGAGCGAACTGGGGATGGCGCAGTATCAGGTGCGCAAGTGGCGGGGGTGGCACCACCATATGGCGCTGGTGGCATTGGGGATGCTGTTTGTATTGAAGGAACGGGTCGCCCACGCCCAGACCGCGCCGCTGCTGAGTGCCCGCGACGTCGTGGAACTGCTCAACTACTATTTGCCGCGGAAGGGCGGGACGGAGCAGGAGGTGCTCGACGAGTTAGAGCGCCGCCACGAGCAAAGACGGCAGGCCGCAAAGAACCACGCGGAACGCCGCCAGCGGCGAGACAAACTCATAACAAAGTAGAATTAAGAAGAACGTCGCCGATCTGGCGCCCCTGCTGCGGGGCGCCTTTTCCTCCTCCGGTCAGGGCGGCGGACCTGGTCCAGACCTATGAGATCAACCGCGGGCGGCCCGAGGCCCGCTGTCTGGTCCGGTTTGACCTGCCCCCCGAGCAGGTGTGTTTCCCAGGGGCAGTGTCGGGGGCGCGCCTGACCCGCTTCGTGGATCGCAAGGACAAGCCGCCCAAGGCGGTGGAGACCGAGTGGCTGCTCAGTTCCCGCGACGGAGCGGACCTGCCAGCCCAAGCCATGCTCGCGGCCGACCGGCAATACTGGGGGATCGAGAATGGCCTGCACCTGCGACTGGATGTCACCGCTGGGGAGGACCTCAGTCGCGTTCGCGGAACTCGCGGCGCCTCGAACCTGGCGATGATGCGTCGTGCGGTCATGAGCTTGGCGGTGCATTGGATCCAACGCTGCCGCGACAAACGGCA
>JACKPV010000052.1 GCA_024233305.1 Verrucomicrobiales bacterium | reverse complement strand
ATGCTCGACGGCATCGCAACCTTGGGTGTCGATCGGAACGGCGCCATCTCCATCACCGAGAAGCTGCTGGATGCCCGGGCGCTCTACCTGACACCCAACACCGAGAGTGTCTACATCGGGGGGGTGCTCGATCTGCGTGACGGCCCGATCGTCGTCGAGAGCCCGCCGAACACGCTGGGAATGGTCAACGACCGCTTCTTCCGCTACGTCGCCGACATGGGCAACGCCGGACCGGATCGCGGCCAGGGCGGCAAGTACCTCTACCTGCCACCGAACTGGGAGGGCGAGGAACCCGACGGCCACTTCACTTACCGTTCGCCAACCTACCGGAACATGATGTTCTGGCGGGGCTTCCTGGTCGACGGCGATCCCGGGCCCGCGATCGAGGCCGCCAAAAAGCTGATCAAGGTCTATCCGCTGGGCGGGTCGTCCGACACGGCGAACATGAAGTTCGTCAACATCTCCGGACGGTTTCACAACACGATTCACGCCAACGATATACACTTCTACGAGGAAGTCCGCGCGGTGATCGATGAAGAGCCCGCGACGGCCTTCAGCCCCGAACTGTTGGGCCTGCTGGCGGCCATCGGCATCGAGAAAGGCAAGCCCTTCGCGCCTGATGCACGCATGACCGAGATCCTCGCGGACGCGGCCGCCGTCGGTAATGCGACCGCACGTGCGATCTCGTTCCGGGCCCGCGACCCGCGGGCGCTCGTTTACGAGGACTCGGTCTGGTTCAACCCCTTCGTTGGCGGCAGCCACGAGTTCCTGCGCGAAAGCGGCGCACGCGATCTCGATGCGAGGACCATGTTCCACTACGGATACACGGCGGTGACTCCTGCGATGGTGGCCAAGATGGTCGGTGTTGGCTCGCAGTACGCGGTCGCCGCCCTCGACGCCAACGGGGACTACCTCGACGGCTCGAAGACCTATTCGCTCACGTTGCCGGCCGGCATCCCGGCCAAGGATTCCTGGTCCTTTGTGAACTACGACCCGCAGACCCGCTCCCTGCTGCAGACGGCAAGCACCCCATTCCCAAGCGTCAGCAGCCAGAGCGGGACGGTGCAGGCCAATGCCGACGGGAGCACCACCATCTGGTTCGGGCCCGAGCCGCCGGACGAGAAGGAATCCAACTGGGTGCCGACCGTTCCCGGCAAGGGCTGGTTCACGGTGCTGCGCCTGTATGGCCCCTTGGAGCCCTGGTTCGACGAGAGCTGGCGGCTGGGCGAACTGAAACCCGCGGATTGAACCACGTAACGACCAAAGCATAACGCCATGAGCAATCATTCCCTCAAGACCCTCCTTCGCGCGGCAGCGGCGGCCGTGGTTCTCACCCCGGTTAACGCCAGGGCCCAGGACTTCCTGCCGTTCCCCGATCCGCCCATGGGCGGCAAGGTCGGCCCGACGATGCAGGAATCTGTCCACCGATGGCGCGAGCAGCCGCGCCACCTGCCCGAGGACGCCCCCAATATTCTGATCGTGATGTTTGACGACGCCGGGTTCGGACAGCCGGACACGTTCGGGGGCGAGATTCACACGCCCACCCTTTCCCGTCTGGCCAGCGAGGGCATTTCCTACAACCGCTTTCACACCACCGCGATGTGCTCGCCAACCCGGGCCTCCCTCATGACCGGCCGGAACCATCATCGGGTCGGTGCCGGCATCATTGCCGAGTTTGCCAACGACTGGGATGGCTACAGCGGCGTGATCCCGAAGTCGTCGGCAACGATTGCCGAGGTGCTGCGCTACTACGGGTATGGCACGGCGGCCTTTGGCAAGGACCACAACACGCCGGTCGAACAGATCGCCAACGGTCCTTATGATCGGACGCCGACGGGGCGGGGCTTCGATTACTTCTACGGTTTCATCGCCGGCGAAACCTCCCAGTGGGAACCCACCCTGTGGGAGAACACGACGCCGATCTCGATGCCCCACGTGGACAACTACGAGGACTTCCACCTGACCGAGGCCATGGCCGAAAAGGCCATCACCTGGATGCGCCGTCACCTCGCCATGAATCCGGATCGGCCATTCCTGATGTGGTGGACCCCGGGCGCCGTGCATGGTCCCCATCACGTGGCCCGCGAGTGGGCGGACAAGTACCAGGGCAGGTTCGACGACGGCTGGGACGCGTATCAGAAGCGGGTCTTCGAGCGACAGAAGGCGATGGGCTGGATCCCCGCCGACACCGTACGGGCGCCGCGTCCGGAAGGAATGCCGGCCTGGACCAAGATCCCCGCCAAGGAGCGCGCCTTCCAGGCACGGTTGATGGAGGTGTATGCCGGTTTCCTGGAACATACCGACGCCCAGGTGGGCAAACTGATCGATGAACTGGAGGCCCGGGGGATTCGCGACAACACGTTGGTCCTTTACATCGTCTCGGACAACGGCGCCTCGGCCGAGGGCATCGACGGCAGCGTGGCGGAACTGAACTCCCAAAACGGGATCCCAAGCACGGTGGCCGAGCATATTGCCGTGGCGGAGGGGTTGGGAGGGCTCGACGCCATCGGCGGGCCGAAGATGGACAACATGTACCACGCCGCCTGGGCCTGGGCCGGCGACAGTCCATTCCGTTACACGAAACTGATCGCCGCCGACTGGGGCGGCACCCGCACGCCCATGGTCATCTCCTGGCCAAAGCGGATCACGCCGGACAGGACGCCACGTTCGCAGTTCACCCACGTCAACGATGTGGTGCCGACGATCTACGACATCCTGGGAATCCAGCCCCCCAAGGTCGTGGATGGCCACGTGCAGGATCCCATCGACGGGGTCAGCTTTGCCTACACGTTCGACTCGGCCGACGCGCTGGAGCAGAAGGCGACCCAGTACTTCGAGTGCCTGGGCAGCCGCGGCATCTATCACGAGGGCTGGATGGCCAGCACCTTCGGGCCGCGGACCCCGTGGGTGGCCCAAATGCCGGACCTGGCGCAATGGAACCCCATGGACGATAATTGGCAACTGTTCGACACCCGCCGGGACTACTCGCTGATGGACGACCTGGCCTCCGAACACCCCGGCAAGCTGGCGGAGTTGAAGGCCCGGTTCATGTGGGAGGCTGAGGAGAACCAGGTGCTGCCCATCGGCGGTGCCCTGTACACCGGGCTCAACCCGCAGGAGATGAAGCGTAGCTCGAATACCGAGTGGACTTTGTTCGAGGGGATGACGCGGATCCCCGAAAGCCAGGCGCCCAATGTGCGCAACGGCAACCTGCGAGCGGAGATCGAGGCCGAGGTCCCCGACGGCGTCAACGGCGTCCTCTTCGCCATGGGAGGCTATGCCGGTGGCGTGAGCCTCTATGCCGTGGATGGCGTTCTTTACTACGAATACAGCGCGCTGTTGCTGAAACGCGACAAGATCAAGGTCGGCAAGCTGCCGGCCGGTGAGGTCTCCATCGCGTTCGAGATGAGGACTCCGCGGCAACGCGGAGCGCCCGCCGAACTCAAGTTCTCGATCAACGGCGGGGAGGCGGCCACCGGCACCGTCCGGCGCGCCATCCCCTCCGTCTTCACCGCCTCGGAGACGTTCGATGTGGGCATGGACACCAGTTCGCCGGTTGCGGACGGCTATTTCAACAAGGCGCCGTTCGAGTTCGAGGGAACTCTGAAGCGACTCCATTTCAAGAACCTCGCAAACAAAGACATGGGTTTCATCCCCTCGCCGGATCATGAATAGGGCCACCACTTCAACCCTTGGACCGCTGATTGTGGCGGTGCTGTTGTCCGCGTTTACGACCGCCGAAGCCATTGCGGCGACGGAAACAGAAACAGGTGAAAAGCCGGCCAAAAGCGCGGTCGGCACCGACGAGTCACTTCGGGCAAAGACGCAGAACCCGGTGAGCGACCTGATCAGTGTGCCGCTGCAGAACAACTTCGACTTCGGCATCGGTCCCAAACACGCCACGCGCTGGGTGCTCAACATCCAACCGGTCGTTCCGTTCGAGTTGACGGAGGACTGGAATCTGATCACGCGTCTCATCACCCCCATCATCAGTCAGGAATCCCCGGCGGCGGGCGTGCCGGGCGTCTCCGGGTTGGGAGACCTGAATCCGACCTGCTTCCTGGCGCCGTCGAGACCTTCGTCGTGGATTTGGGGTGCCGGGCCCACGTTCACCCTGCCGACCGGCACGGATTCCCTGCTGACCTCTGGAAAATGGGCCGCGGGGCCGGCAGCGGTTGTCCTCAAGATGAGCGAACCCTGGGTGTTCGGATTACTCGCCAATCATCAATGGGATTTTGCCGGCTGGCGGGGTCGGCCCTTCAACCGCACGCTGATTCAGCCTTTCATCAACTACAACCTGCCCCACGGCTGGTATCTCAACACGGCGCCGATCATCACCGCTGATTGGGAGAACCGTTCCGGGGACGAATGGCTGGTGCCGGTGGGGGGTGGCGTCGGCAAGATCCACCGGTTGGGCAGGTTGCCGGTCAACTTGCAGCTTGGCGCCTACTACAACGTGGTCACGCCGGACAACGGTCCGGACTGGCAGCTTCGTTTCCAACTCCAGGTCCTGCTCCCAAAATGAAGGTGACCCGGGAACCGGAGACCTCGAATGGCGTGGACCGGCGATCCGAGATCGAAGAGGCCCTGGAGTCGTTTGGTTTCCTGAATCGGCAACAGGGACGCCGGCCACCGAGCCGCCAGGAGGGCAGCGGGCGATGCTCCCTTCTCGGGGAATCCAGTCCAGATCGGCGCCCGCGGCCGGCTTTGAGCGCATCGGCACGGCGCGCCCGAAGCCGAACAGGAGTTGCGGGGTTCCTGCAAATGGCGTTTCCTGGTGCCGATACAATGTGGGTCGGAGCAGGCTCAATGAGACTGGAACCGAACCGCGAAGCGAACCTGAAGACGATACCTATGGCAACCTTTCTTAAGAACGGCCTCGTCCTGGCGATTCTGGCGCTCGGGCTTGCGACCACGGCCTTTGCCCAGACCCAAAGCGAGCTCGACAATCGGGTCCGCAAGTTGATGGCCCGGTTTGATACGCTGCAGGCCGATTCCGAGGCGCGCATTCCGGCGGAGAAACTCAAACAGGCGAAGGGCGTGATCCTGATGGAACGGACCAAGGGCGGGTTCATCGTTGGCTACGAACAAGGTTTCGGCGTGGCAATGGTCCGCACCGACGGCGCTTGGAGCCCGCTGGCGTTCATGAGCAGCCACCAGGGCAGTTTCGGCGCCCAAATCGGCGGCAAAAACACCTTCAGCGTGATTCTCCTGATGAACGATTCCGCGCGGAACCGGCTCATCAACCCCAAGGTCAACTTCGGCGGTGAGGCGGGCGGAACCGGAGGTTCAAGCAGTGGCGGGGTCGGGGAGAACTTCACCGACCTGCCCCCGGTGCTCGTTTTCGGACAGGCGAAGGGACTGTACGGCGGCGCGGTCGTGAAAGGCGGTTCGGTGTCCGCCAATGACAAGGCGAACGAGCGCTACTACGGGCGGTTCTACTCGACCAAGGAGATCCTCTTTGAGGGCGGGGTGGAGCCGTCAGAGACCGCGCGCGCGCTCGGCAAGAAGCTAGACGAGGCCGCCCGGTGACGGACGATCGGGAGGCGGGGCGCCAAGCGAAAGCCGATCGGGCCGGCCGCGTCACCCCGGGGGCTTCGGGCTGTTCGACCGGGGACGGAGCGACAGTCCTGACGGGCTACCGGCCGCCCGCCTCGGCGTGGTAGGTCTGGAGGTCCTTCACGGCGTAGCCCGAACGCTGCAGGGCCTCGATGGCCAGGGCCGCCGCCCGGGCGCCTCCCAGCGTCGTCATGATCGGCGTGCCGGTGAGCACCGCCGTCGAGCGGATCTTCACCTCGTCCGCGCGCGGCGCCTGCCCGGAAGGCGTGTTCACGACGAGCTGGATTTCCCGGTTCTTGAGCAGATCAAGGGCGTTGGGCCGGCCTTCCTGCAGCTTGAAGACCGACTCGACTTCGATGCCCGCGTCCCGCAGCACCTCCGCCGTTCCGCTCGTCGAAACGACGGCGAAACCCAGCTCCACGAACCGTCGCGCCACCTGCGCCACATGGGATTTGTGAGCGTCGCTGACACTGATGAACACCCGCCCGGACAACGGCAGCGGACTGCCGGCGGCCATCTGCGACTTGGCATAGGCCACGCCGAGGTCGGCGTCCAGGCCCATCACCTCGCCGGTCGAACGCATTTCCGGGGTCAGCACGATGTCCTGGCCGGGGAACCGGTTGAACGGGAACACGGATTCCTTGACCGCCCAACAGGCAGGCCTGACTTCATCGGTGAAGCCCAGTTCCTTCAACGTGGCGCCGGCCATCACCTTCGCCGCCAGCTTGGCCAACGGCGCGCCGATCGCCTTGCTGACAAAGGGAACCGTGCGTGACGCCCGGGGATTGACCTCGAGCACGTAGACCACGTCGTCCTTCACGGCGTACTGGACGTTCATAAGCCCCGACACGCGCAACTCACGGGTCATCGCGTGGGTGTGCTCGCGAATGGTCCGGATGATCGCTTCGGAAAGCGTGTGGGGCGGGAGCACCATGGCGGCGTCGCCGGAATGCACCCCGGCGAACTCGATGTGCTCAAGCATGCCGCCGACCACGATGGTGCCGTCTGCCGGGTTCTCGAAGTTCCCCACGTCCGCGATGCAATCCACGTCCACCTCGATGGCGTCTTCGAGGAACTTGTCGACCAGCACGGGCCGTTTCGGAGAGGCCTCGACGGCGAACCGCATGTACCGCTGGAGCTCGGCGTCGGAATAGACGATCTGCATGGCCCGACCGCCGAGGACAAAGGAAGGCCGCACCAGCACGGGATAGCCCAGTTCACGCGCGATGGTGAGCGCCTCTTCTTCATTGGTCGCCGTGCCGTTGGCCGGCTGGGCGATCCCGAGCCGCCGCAACATGGCTGCGAAGAGCTTGCGGTCCTCTGCGACCTCGATGCTTTGCGGCGAGGTACCGATGATGTTGACCCCGTTGGCCTGGAGCCCGAGGGCCAGGTTCAACGGCGTCTGGCCGCCGAACTGCGCGATGGCCCCCCAGCACTTCTCCCGGTGGTAGATGTGAAGAACGTCCTCGAGCGTCAACGGCTCGAAGTAAAGCCGGTCGCTGGTGTCATAGTCGGTGGAGACCGTCTCCGGGTTCGAGTTCACCATGATGGTCTCGAAGCCGGCCTCCTTCAGGGCAAAAGCGGCGTGGACGCAGCAATAATCGAACTCGATGCCCTGCCCGATGCGGTTCGGGCCGCCGCCGAGAATCATCACCTTCCGCCGATCCGAGGGCCGCACCTCGTCATCGTGCCGGTCGTAGGACGAGTAGTAATACGGCGTGAAGGCCTCGAACTCCGCCGCGCAGGTGTCGACCAGCCGGTAGGCGGGAAACAGCCCCAGTTGATGACGTTCAGCGCGGACGGCGTCTTCCGTGCGCCCGGTCAGGCGGGCGATCTGCCGGTCGGAGAATCCGTGAGATTTGGCTCGGGCAAGTAGTTCTGCGTTCATCGGAGTGCTCAAAACAAGGGGTTCAAGGCGCGGCGTCCGCCGGCGACGGTTCCAGCCAACGGGGGCGATCCGCGAGGAAAAACTGGTCCGGCAGGTAGCGTTGCCAGGCGTGGGTCAGCGGGAATCCCGTGGGCAGCTCCCGGTCCACCAGCACCCGGAACATGAAGCGCCCCCAGTCATCGTCGCCGCCATGATAGATGTCCGTGAGAAACCGGGCGTCCGTGGTCCGCTGCGTGAGATAGATCGCCGCCACCCGTTTCTGGCGGTCGTTCAGCGCGTAAAAGCTCTCGTTCGCGTCGGTGGGCGTCCACACGCAGGGCCGGTCTCCGTACCACGCCACGGCCCAGGGGATGTCGCTCATCATCAGTTCATCCGGCTCGAGCAGCCGGGCGTTCGCCGCAATCCACCGGGGGTAGTAGGGCGGATAGGCGATCGGATTGCCGGCGGGCAGCAACAGGGTCAGGAGCAGCGGCGCCGCCGCCACCCCGACCAGCAGGATGGTGAGCGCGTGGCGCATTTCGGGAATGGGGAAGTCCAGTTGGTCAAGCAGCACGCTCAGGAGACCCGCGCCGAAGACCACGACCAGCGGGGCGATGAGAATCATCAGGTTCTCGGAGTTGATCACCGGCGAATCGTCCGAAAGGTGCGTTCGGCCCGCGGCCTGCGCCACGAAGAACACGATGAACGCCAGGATGACGAACGCCCGCAGCCGGCTGACCGTCGGGTTGCGGAAGCGCAGGATCAGCCCCGCGAGCAGGAAGCCCCCGAGCCAGTTTCCCCCCATGCGCGGGACATCCTCGCGGGTCACGCGCAACGCGCCCTGGAGGACCTTGCGGACCAGGTAGCCCACCTCGACGCGGGGCGAATCGGGCGCCACGCTCCGTTCCAACCGTTCGCCGGGCCACGGTTCGGTGTCCTGATAGACGGCGTATCCGGTCACGCCGAACGGGGCGCCGCTGAGGTGCTGGTTGCGGAGGATCCAGGGCGCGACCACTCCCGCGGCCACCAGCACACCGACCAGGCCCACCATCAGCTTGTGCCGTGCCCCGAAGCACCACGGGAGCAGGATCCACGGAATCAGCAGCGCGAGCAGTGTGTATCGCGTCAGGCCGGCAAGGCCGATCAACAACCCGCCAAGCGCCGCCCACTGCACCGCCCTTCGGCGCGAGGGTTCCGGGGCGCGTTCGGACTCCGAGACGCGCACGACCACCCAGGCGACGGCGGTCACGAGGAACATGGCCAGGACGGTGGAGAGGCCCGAGGTGGTGAAACGCCAGAGGACATCCGACGCCGCCAGAAGCGCCACACTGACGACCCCCACTTCGGTGTCGAACAGGCGTTGCGCGATCCGGAAAACCAGCCAGAGCGTGGCGAAAAAGAGCAACTGGTTCCAGAGCGCGATCAGCACCTCGGGCTGGTACCGCCAGAGCATCGCCTCCGGGTTGTGGTCGAACGGCAGTCCCTTCATCAGTCCCGCGAGCAGCACCGGATAAAGGGGCGGCGTGACCAGATCGGGGTGCGGGGCGCCGGCCAAACCGGCTTCCAAGCCCTGCTGCTGCTCCACCAAGTGCAGGCTGAATGGGCGGATGCTCCGGGTCGTGAAGCCCTCGCCCCGCGCGAGGTTGCGGGCCAGTTGCGCCGCCTCCATCGCCTCGGCGGTGTTGAAGTTGCGGAATTCCCGCGTGTCATACCACCAGGGCAGCGCCAGCAACGCCAGCAACGCCGCGAGCCGGCGGACCCATCGGGCGCCCTCTCCCAGCTCGAATCGATGTATCAGTTCCTGGAGCATTGCCTTGCGTCACTGCCGGTCGCCGCCCGGCCGGCAACCCGGTCGGCCGCCCCGTTCCGGCCGGTTGCCTTCAGAGGTCTTCAAGCTGGTAGACGTGCAGCTTCCGATGGAGGGTGCGCCGGCTGATGCCGAGCTTCCTGGCAGCGAGAGTGCGGTGGCCCTTCGTTTCCTGCAAGGCGCGAATGATCTGGTCCCGTTCCGTGTCGCGCAGCGTCCCGCCACCGCCCGCCGGCGTCGGTCGGACATCCCCACCCCCGCCCGCCGCGTCCCCGCCGCGGACGTTTGCCGGCAGGTCCCGCAGCGTGATGCGTTCTCCGCGGCAGAGGGCCACCGCCCCCTCGATCGCGTTGCGCAACTCGCGCACGTTCGCCGGCCACGGATAGGCCAGCAGCGCCTGCATGGCGTCGGCGGTGAAGTCCTTCACCGGCTTCTGATACTCGCCGGAAATCTCTTTCAGAAAATAGGCCGCCAGCACCGGTACGTCGCCCGCCCGCGCGCGCAGCGGAGGCAGCCACAATTCAACCACCCGCAACCGGAAGAACAGGTCTTCGCGGAAGGTCCCGGATCGCACCTGTTCCGCCAGGTTCCGGTTCGTGGCCGCCACCAGCCGCACATCCGCGCTGATCGTCTTGTTCGATCCGACCCGCTCGAAGGTCCGTTCGCCGAGCACCCGCAGCAACTTCACCTGGGTGCTGGCATCGATCTCGCCGATCTCGTCGAGAAACAACGTCCCGCCATTCGCCTGCTCGAACCGGCCGATCCGCCGCTCGTTGGCCCCGGTGAAGGCGCCTTTCTCATGCCCGAACAGCTCGCTCTCGAGCAACGCCGCCGGCAACGCCGCGCAATGCACCGTGACCAGTGGTCGCCGCGCCCGCGGGCTCAACCGGTGAATCGCCTTCGCGAACATCTCCTTCCCCGTGCCACTCTCGCCCTGGATCAACACCGTCGCCGGCGTCGGCGCCACCTGCCGCACCACATCGAACACCTCCTGCATGGCCGGCGATTGCCCGACGATTTCCTCAAGGCCGAACCGGGCATCGAGCTGGACGTGCAGTTCCCGGTTTTCATCCTCGAGCTTGTGCTGCCGCAGCGCCCGGGCAATCCGCATCTCCAGCTCGTCGATCTGCAACCGCCCCTTCGCGATGTAGTCGTCCGCCCCCCGACGCATGGCGTCGACGGCCACTTCCTCCGAACCGTAAGCGGTCATCAGAATGCACACCGGCGGCCTTGAGAGTGATTTCGCCCGGGTGATCAACCGCATGCCGTCCTCCCCCGGCATTCGGAAATCGGTCAGCACCACGTCGAACCGCTCCTGTTCGAGCAGTTGGATCGCCGTCGCCGCGTCCTCGGCCAGATACACGTCAAAACGGTCTTCCAACGCCGCCCGCAACCCTTCCCGGGTGGGTTTCTCGTCATCCACGATCAACAACGTGGGTTTGTCGTCCATAGCCGGCCCCAATCATGGCGCAGGCCCCCGCCCCGATGCACCGAATATCTTCGGCGTGCCGGCGTGTCCATTCGTGGTCTTGCGCCGGAACCCCAACGCTCGGAAGACATGGCCCGCGGCCGCCAGGCGCAGAAGGTTGCCCGCCGTCCCAGAAAGCCCCTTGTCCCTTCCCTGCTGGTCCCTGTGGTTTTTGCCGTCCCTCCCCCCTACAACCCACCCACCCCACCATGAACATTCTGTAATGCCAACCCCCACCCCCCGTTCATGTCCCAGGAGTCAGTTTCAAGTGGAAGGCCGCCTTGGGGCGCTTCCGGAAAAAAACGACGGACGACAAGACGAAACGCAGCAACACGCACAAAGCCATGAAACGAATCATGATCACCCTCACCCTCGGGACCCTCTGCGCCGCCAACGGCCTGGCCCAGACCCCCACCGACGCTGACAACCTCCTCTTCCTGAAACAGGAGGAAAAGGTCGCTCGCGACGTGTATCAAACGCTCGGTGAACTCTGGGCCCATCCCACCTTTCTGAACATCGCCCGGTCCGAGCAGCGCCACATGGACGCCGTCGACCGCCTGATCGCCGCCTACGCCCTGACCGACTCCACGCCAGCCGTCGTCGGGGAATTCACCATCCCGGCCCTGCAGGAATTGCACGACCAACTGGTCCTCGCCGGCGCGCAATCCCTTGAGGATGCCTTGGCCGTCGGGGTGCTGGTTGAAGTCACCGACATCGAAGACATTGATGAAATGCTCGCAGCAACTCAGGATCCGCTGGTGATCCGGGTGCTGACGAATCTGCGGAAGGGCTCGGAGAACCACCTGGCCGCCTTCAACCGGGCGCTCGAGAACCCCGAAAGCGCCGACTGCCTCGGAAGCCCTGTTGGTCAGGGACGCCGCGGCGGGCAGGGCGCGCCGGCCGGGACCTGCATCGGCCAGCCGGGCACCGGCCGACAGGGCGGCCAGGCCAACGGGCAAGCCGGGCGCCAGGGAACCGGGAAAGGTCCGCAGGCGGGAAAGGGCCACCGGAAGACTCAGGCTGGCGCACCGGGGGAGTGCTCCCAGGAAGAATGCCCCCAGGGCTTCGGCGCCGCACCTGCTCAAAGCCGGGCGGCAAACCGCGGTAACGCAACCACCAGAGCCGCCAGTGTTTGGCAGTGATGCCGGCGGACGCGATGGCGGACCCGGTTCTGCCACCCCGGAAGGACCGGGCGAACCATCCCAATCAGTATCAACGACCGGAAGGTCAGCGGGCGGGCCGGCCTGCTGGCCTTCGCGGGCTTTCTGCCCTTGCGCCGCTTTTGGGTTGTGCCAGACCGGCCGCCGCCCTGGGCCACGCCCCCGTTGCACCCGCTCCGCGCCCGGAGCGAGCCTCCCTGACCGTCCGGCCATCGGACCCCGAGGACGTTTTCCGGGAACAGCAGAGATCGGCCTCGCCCCGAGCCATGCGTCTGAAACAGCTATTTTGAACCTGTCACCAAGTGTCGGTTGCCACGGATGCCGCTCCGACTTTGAACCTGTCCCTGTTTCTTTAGCCGGCCCCTTGTTCCTCAAGCCGGGGCATGGACGCCGGCTCTGCTGCGCGCCGCAGGAACACTCCAATCATCTTCCGGCGTCGATTCTCGAAACGTGGCGGATCAGCGCATGATTCCCGATGGCCAGGAGAAAAAGCCCCCACTGGATGGGGTTGAACAACACCCCCCACAAACACGCGTGCACGCTCTGGACGACCACCGCCCATCCGATTCGATTCGGGATGCCGCGCATCCAGTCGGCGAAACCGAGACACAAGCCGAAGAGGGCGACCCCAAGCAAGGTGCTGACGACCGCTGTCGGGACGAGAAACCACAGGGGCTTTCGATACGTCCAACGGCTGAGCCGGAACACAACGAGGCCAATGACGAGGCCCCCGGGAGCGGTACTCCAAACCTCAGTAAAGTGGCCTGATTCGTGGCCGGAAAACCGCAAGGCCAGTTCCCGCACAACCGCAATGAGTCTTCCAAGTCCTCTGTGCAAACCTTTGGGCCACAGCGGCGATTCGCATGAAAAGGGGAGACCCCTTGCGGTTGTGGCGGAATCCGATCTGGAGGTCTTTGTGGCCAATCCAGGCCGTTTTGCTGAG
>JACKPV010000051.1 GCA_024233305.1 Verrucomicrobiales bacterium | reverse complement strand
CAGTCATACAAGTTCCCCTCTCCCAATGCGCTTTCCCCGCCTCAAACTCGCCGGTCGCCCTGCCGTCTATCACTGCATCTCCCGGATTGTCGGCGGTCAACGCCTCCTGGGCGATCTCGAAAAGGAACAGCTCCGCCTCCTGCTTCGAAGGCAGGCCGCCTTCTGTGGCCTCGAGGTCATCACCTACTGCTTCCTGGACAATCACTTCCACCTCCTGCTCCGGGTACCGGCGCAACTGGCCTGCACCGACCAGGAACTGGTCGGGCGCGCCGTCGGTTTCTACGGCCCCAAGAGCCCGCAGGCAATGGCCCTGCAGGAGGCGCTGGCGGCGCAGGGTCGGCTGCCGGACGATCTCCGGGAAGGGCTGGGGCGACGGTTGGGGGATGTGTCGGCATTCATGAAGGAGTTCAAGCAACGATTCAGCCGGTGGTACAACCGGCGCCACAAGCGCTTTGGAACCTTGTGGGCGGAGCGGTTCAAGAGCCTGCTGGTGGAGGATACGCCTGAGGTGGTGGAGAAGGTGGCGGCCTACATTGACTTGAACCCGGTGCGGGCGGGGAGAGTGAGGGATCCGAAGGACTACCGGTGGAGCGGGTACGGGGAGGCAATGGGAGGCAATCGACTGGCGCAGAGAGGTCTGGCAGGGATGGCGGCGGGTGGGGAGTGGGGGCGGATGCAGGCGGGTTACCGGGCGGTGTTGCTGGTCAAGAGCGGATGGGCGGGGAGGAGCGGGAAGGTGGCGTTGGACGGAGCGACAATCCGGCGGGGTTTGGCGCAGGGGGCGAGGCTGGGATTGGGGCAGGTGCTGCGGTTGCGGGTGAGGTATCTGAGCGACGGCTTGGTGTTGGGGACGCGGGGGTATGTGGAGGGGTTGTTGGGGGAGTTCCGAGACCGGTTTGGGCCGGGGCGGCGGAGCGGGGCGAGGGGTTTGCGGGGGCTGGCGGGGTTCGAGGGATTGGCGACGCTGCGCGACCTGCGGGTGCGGGCGGTGGAGTAGTCGGCGCCGGTGGTGATCAGGCGAGGGGGGATCACATTGCGAGGGGGGCGCGCGGGGCACGGGCGGGATGAGCGACCTCCTGTGGTGGCTGAACGCGGCTCCGGAAGGCGGTTGAACCGAACCTGCGGGGCGGGGAGAACACCCTGAAGGTGTGTGAAACGCACTGAGGAGGCCGGTAGAAGGTGGGAATTCCAGGAGCAGCGAACGATGATCATCGGAGGAGGTCGCGGGCTGTCTCTCTGAACCTGTCACTCTGTCTGGAACCCCTCGAACGGGCTGCCGCTGATCGTTGGTAGTCCAGACCATCGGCACCGGCTGAGGACCTCAATCACGAGCCACGATGAGTGGCGGGCTTTCGATGTCCAATATCCTGAACCTGTCACTACCTCCGCGCATAGGTTTCTACCGGAGTCCGGCGGACTTTGAACCTGTCCCTCCATGTCCCACTATCCCTCTCATTATTAGGTCCTTTGCTGCGGTGCATCGAGACGCGGGAGGTGGCCTTGCCGGGGGGGCTTCGAAAGCTCTGAAACCGGGGTGCTTTGGTCCTGCTTCCTGTCCGGTCGCCCCGTGGGCAGCGTAGTGGGGGGAGGAGCCCGCTGACGGCTGCCCGGTTGATGGTCCTTTCTCCCGGGCCGAGCGATTTCCAAGCGGTGCCTGCTTCTCAACGAAGACGTTCCGACCTAGACTCCCCGCGTGCCCATGAAGACGTTCACGACCGCCCCGTCCCTCAAGCTCGGTTTGTTCGGCATCGGCCTCGATGCTTACTGGCCCCAGTTCGAGGGTTTGAAGTCCCGGCTCGAAGGCTACCTTGGCCGGACGGCGGCCCGACTGGAACGGCCCGGCGTCGAGGTGGTGAACCTCGGACTCGTGGACACGCCGGAGAAGGCCATGACCGCGGGCCACACCTTCCGCCAGGCGGATGTCGACTTGATCTTCCTGCACGTCACCACCTACGCCCTCTCGTCCACCGTTCTGCCCGTGGTCCGGCGGGCGAAGGTGCCCGTGATCATTCTGAATCTGCAACCGGCGCCCGCAATTGACTATGCGCGCTTCAACCGGCTCGGGGATCGCACCCGAATGACCGGGGAATGGCTGGCCCACTGCGCCGCCTGTCCCGTGCCCGAGATCGCCAACGTTTTCAACCGGGCCCGCATTCCGTTCCACCAGGTCACCGGGATGCTCGAGGACGATCCGGACTGCTGGCGCGAGGTCGACGAATGGGTCGAGGCCGCGCGGGTCGCCCACGTCATGGAGCACAACCGGCTTGGGGTCATGGGGCATTACTATTGCGGCATGCTCGACATCTACTCCGACCTTACCCAGCAGTGCGCCTGCTTCGGCGGGCACGTCGAAATCGTCGAGGTGGATGAGCTGACGGCGTTGCGGGCGGAGGTGGTGGCGGACGAGATCAAGGCGCGCGTCGCGCTCTTTCACGAGACGTTCGATGTGCAATCGGACTGTCCGGGGGAGGAATTGGAGCGGGCTGCCCGGACCTCGGTCGCACTGGACCGGCTGGCGGACCGGCACCGGCTTGGCTCGATGGCCTATTACTACATGGGCACCGGGAATCCCGCCAACGAGGAGACGATCAGCTCGATCATCCTGGGCACGTCACTGCTGACCGGGCGGGGCATCCCGGTGGCCGGGGAACTCGAAATCAAGAATGCGCAGGCGATGAAGATCATGGATGCGTTCGGGGTGGGCGGTTCGTTCACCGAGTATTACGCCATGGACTTTCCGTCGGACCTGGTCCTGATGGGGCACGATGGGCCGGGGCACATCGCCATCGCGGAGGGGAGGACGAAGGTGCGTCCACTGCGCGTCTATCACGGCAAGGTGGGACGAGGGGTGTCGGTCGAAATGTCCGTGAAGCATGGTCCGGTCACGTTGCTCTCGGTGGTGCAGACGGTGGACGGACGGTTGAAGCTGCTGGTGGCCGAAGGCGAATCGGTGCCCGGTCCGATCCTCGAGATCGGCAACACCAACAGCCGCTACCGGTTTTCCCTGGGCGCGCGACGGTTCGTCGAAACGTGGAACGTCCATGGGCCCGCGCATCACTGCGCCGTCGGTGTGGGTCATGTTGCGGCAAAGCTGGACAAACTCGGCGCGCTTCTGGGTATGGAGGTGGTCCGCGTTTGTTGATGACCGTCCCGCGACTCCGCCGGCGGGGCGGGCGCGGGTTCAGTCCGCGGGATCCTCCGAAGCGCGTCGAAGCCACCGGGCGAGTTGCCGGAGGTGCTGAAGGTGGTCTTCGCCGGTCGCTCCGGCAAAGCCCAGGATCTCGCACTGACCGCGCTGGAAGCGGTTCAGCAGGCGCAACCCGTTCCCCCAATCCTCGTTCGCGGGCGTGCGTTCTCCGCCCAGCCGGGCGATGAGGTGATTCGCGGTTTCGACCGTGCTGGCGTAGGTGGGGGTGGCGAGTTGCGTGTGCGTAATCAGCAGCCGCTTCCGTCCGGCGACGGCCTCGCGCGCAAACCGCAGGAAGCCCGCCATGTTTGCGGGATCCACCCGGCGTTCGGCGGGATCGCCCGCGAAGCCGGCGTAGATCGAGTCGGCCATCACCAGGGTGTCGATGCGCTCGAAGATCGCCTCATCCTTGAGCAGTTCCCGAACGCCACCGAACCCCGCGCTGAACGAGGTCACCGTCAAGCGTCGCAGCAACGGTGGCGGCCCCCCTTCAGATCGCAGCCGGTCGGCGGCGTCACGGACGATCTCCCAGAATGCATTGGTGGTCGCGAAGTGACGCGCATACACCGCGCTCAGTCCGGGAAGGGTCACGTTGGCCAGGATGCCCGGGCTGCGGGCCGCGATGAAGTTGCGCTCGACTACCGCCGGCGCCCCGTGGAGGTGAAGGGTGAGGTCGAACGTGGTCGTTGGGGTTGCGTTCGCGCCTTCGGGTATGAACACCACTGCCGCCGCCAGGTTGGTGCGCACGCCGGGGGGCATCGCCGCCTCCGCCGCCGTCGCCGGGAGGCCGGCCCGCACCGCAATCAACGCAGTCAACAGCAGGCGTCGCATGCCGCGATCATAGGCTTCCGGGGGAGGGGGAACACGAAGAATTCGCCGGCCCGATCCAGCTGGGGAAAGCGCCCTGGCGCGGGCGGAGGTTTCCCTTGACAAAATAAACAAAGTTAAGCAACTGTGCCGCATGTTCACGCACGGGTCGAAAGACGTCGGGTGCCGTTCTGTCGAAGGACGGGTAACGACGATCCATGCCGGTCGGGCGAACGGTCATTCCGTCGCGCTGCGGGCGGCCCGGTGATGTGGTCCGATTACAACAGTGCTTCAGATAACCTTGTTTGCCTTATGATCAAGACACATTCATCTCCAGGTGGCGGCGCGCGCGGGCGGCGGCGGATTGGCTGGGGCGCATTGCTGCTGGCCTCGGGCTTGGCCTCGTCGGCCTGGGCGCAGAGCGTCCTCGTCGACCTGGATGCGGCCGATGCGGGGCAGTTTTTCTGGCCGAACCACGGCACCTTGGGCGGTGAGTTCGCGGAGGTTGGCCTGGCGGTGGACTTTCCGACGATTGAATCCATCAATGGCGTGCCCTGCGTGACGCTGAAGGGCGGTGGTGAGGCCTACTCGGGGCCCATCACGCCGGCCGAACTGGAGGGGGCCAGTCCCTGCACCATCGAGGTGTGGGTGTACAATCCGTCGCTTTCCGACGAGGAAACCGTGGTGGCGTGGGGCAAGCGCGGCGGGCCCGACGGCTCGAACATGTCCTTCAACTACGGCGGCAATGCCACGTGGGGCGCCGTGGGCCATTGGGGCGCTCCGGACATGGGTTGGGGTGGCAGCAACCCGGCCCCCGGTTACTGGCATTATCTGGTCTATACCTACAACGGGACGACCGCGATCGTGTATGACAACGGGTTGGAGAAATATCGGGAGGACATGGTCCTCGCCATCCATCCGCTCAACCCGATCAACATCGGTGCCCAGAACGACGCTGCCGGCGCGCCGCAAGCCGCCCTTTCCGGCAGCCTCTCGATTGCCTCGGTCAAGATCCGTGACTACGCGCTGACCGACGTGCAGATTGCGCAGGGCTTCAATGACGGCGCCGGGGTGATGCAGGGAATCAAGCTCAACGCCAGTACGAGCGAACTCGTGGTGGGTGGCGTCGCCGACCTGCTTCCCGTCGGGGTGTATGCCACCATCGGTGAGACGCCCTTGCCGGGTGGGCAAACGACGTATGCTTCCAGCAATCCGGAGGTTGCCACCGTCGATGCCAACGGCGTGGTGCGCGGCGTCGATGTGGGCACGGCCACCATCACCGGGACCTATGGCGCCAGCGAGGCCACCGTCGAGATCACCGTGCAGCCGCTGCCGCCGGCGCAGCTCGCGCATCGCTGGAGCTTCAATGACGCGCCCGGCTCGCTGGTGGCCGACGATTCGGTCGGTGGCGCGGACGGCCAGTTGATGGGCAACGCCTACCTGGAGGGAGGGCGCGTGCATCTGGACGGCTCGAAGGCGCCGCAGACCTATGTCGATCTGCCAAACGGCATCATCTCCGCCCTGGAAAACCTCACCGTGGAACTGTGGTTGAACCGCACCCACTCCGGCTGGCAGCGGGCGTTCGATTTCGGGGACAACTCCACGGGGAGCGAGGATCCCACCGATGGCACCGCCCTCACCAGTATGTTCCTGGCGCCGGGGATGGGCGACAATGGCGCCTTCCGCTTCGCGATGGATGGCGGCCCCTCGGAACAGCCCCAGCTCGATTCCTCACCCTCGCTGCCGGAAGGCGAGGACGTTTACGTGGCGTGTGTCTACAACTACAGCCAGCGCCGGATGTCGGTTTACGTGAACGGGGTCCTCCGGGCCACCGCCTCGAATGTCATCTACCCGTTGAGCGCTCTCAACGACGTCAACAACTGGCTCGGCCGCTCGCAGTATTCTGCGGACGCGAACCTGATCGGCAGCATCGACGAGGTGCGCATCTGGGACGGCCCGCTCACCGCCGAGGAGGCCTACATCCATTATCTGGCCGGTCCGGACGCCACGAGCGGTGATCTGGGCGCCCTGACGGCGCTTCGGTTCGACCCGGCGTCCGGCATCGCTTACGCCGGATCCGGCGGGCTTTCCCTGTCGGTTATCGCCGACTTCGAGCAGGCCCAGGGAGTGAACGCCACCGCGTTCGACAGCTGCGTCATCGAGTCGATGGATTCCGCCATCGCCACCATCAACGACCTGAAGCAGGCGGTGGGCGTGGCGCCGGGCACGGTGCAGATCAGGGCCTCGTATGGCGGGTTGATCGCCCTGTTCGACCTCACGGTGGCGCCCATTCCCGAGGGGAACCCGACCCTCGCCCACCGCTACAGCTTCTCCGAGGGAGCCAGCCAGTTCGTCGCCGAAGACTCCGCCGGCGGGGCGGACGGCACGCTGATGGGACTGGGCGCGGTCTTCGATGGCGCGGGGCAGATTGTGATGGACGGCGTCGACGGCTACGTCGACCTGCCGAACGGCATGATCTCCGCCCTGGGAGACGCCACCTTCGAGGTGTGGGGCACTTTCAGCGGGCAGGGTGGCGCCTGGCAGCGCGTGTGGGATTTCGGCACCATGACCGACGGTGAGGACGGAGCCGGCAGCGGATTGGGATACCTGTTCCTTTGCCCGCGGACGGGCACCGGCGGGCCGATCCGGTTCGCGATCAAGTCGGCGACGGGCGGAGAGACTCCCATCCTCGAGAGCGGCGCGACCATGACCCCCAACGCAGAACAACACGTGGTCCTGACCTACAACTACACCGCCCGGCTCGCCCGGCTCTATGTCGACGGGGTGCAGGTGGCCGCGGGGCCGGTGACCTATGCGTTGAGTGTGATCGACGACGTCAACAACTGGCTGGGGCGATCCAACTACGCGGCGGACGCGTACTATCAAGGGTCCCTGAACGAGTTCCGCATCTGGAACGGGGTCATGACCGCTGCCGAGGTGGTGGCGAGCCGCGCGGCGGGGCCGGACGACCTCCCGGAGCCCGTCGCCGTGCTCTCGATCTCGCTTTCCGGTGGCCAGGTGAGCCTCTCCTGGACCGGCGGCGGGACCCTGCAGGAATCGAGCACTCTGGCGCCGGGCGGCTGGACCAACAGTGCCAACCAGGCGAACCCGCAGACCATCGTGCCCACCGCGGGGCAGCGGTACTACCGGATCCGACAGCAATAGTGCTGATGACCATCGGCCGTTGAATCAACGCGCCGGTCGGCCCCGTCGGGACGGTGGGGCCGGCCGGCGCACTCCCCGACCCAAATGACCCACCTCTCGACATTCCGCGCCTCTCGCCGGGCCTTCACCCTGATCGAGTTGCTCGTCGTCATCGCGATCATCGCGATTCTCGCCGGCATGCTGCTGCCGGCCCTGAGCAAGGCGAAGATGAAGGCGATCCAGGTGAAGTGTAACAGCAACATGCGGCAGTTGGGCATCGCCATCAGCATGTATGCGCATGACAACGACGGGAAGTTCCCCGATTGCACCGGCGCCATCTGGCCGTGGGATTTGCCCGCCAAGGCCGCCGACGCCTTCGTGGTCAACGGCGGCACCCGCGGCATCCTTTATTGCCCGGGCTTTTCCAAGCAGAACAACGACGAACTCTGGAGCTTCACCACCGGGGTCACCAATGAAATCGCCGGCGAGGTCGGAGGCTACCGCGTCATCGGCTACGCCGTGGCCTTCAAGGGTTCGGGTCGCGTGGCCGCCACCAACATCACCGAATCGATGAACCCCGCGCCGTGGGTCATGGCCGACCGCAGCACGTACCACCCGGGGCCGACCGAGCGGGTGGTCGCCGCGGACGCGACGCTGTCCAACGGCGACAACATGGTGGATCGCACCAGGAACCAGTACAAGGGGGTCGACGGTGGTTGGCGCGGGCATCAGGCACCGCACCTTGGCAGCGGGAACATCCCGGCGGGGGGCAACCTGCTGATGCTGGACGGGCACACCGAATGGCGCGCTTTCAACCGGATGGTGGTGCGGACCACCGGCACTCCTGCGTTCTGGTGGTAGGGGCGATCTCCTCGGGATATCCGCCGCCGGCAATCGGGCGGCGGCCGGCCGGACCGGCTGCCGTGTCACGAGTGCGAGGCCGTGGTTGCCCGTCCGTCCACCGCCTCCGCTTCCATCCCCGACCTGTCCCCGTTCTCCTGATCTTATGCGACGGCTTCCTGTTTTCCCTTCCCGGTGGATCCTGGTCCTGACTCTCGCCGCGGCCGGCCGGCCGGCCGGACTGCGCGCGGACACGTTGACGGCGAACCCCGCTGGTGTGCGGGTCGACCCGGTATCGCCCCCGCGCGCCCTTCCCTTCAGTCCGCACGATGTCCGCCTGCTGGACGGGATGTTCAAGGACGGTCAGGACGCCGGGGTGGCCTATCTGTTGAGCCTCGAACCGGATCGATTTCTGGCCAACTTCCGTCGCGAAGCGGGGCTTCCGCCGAAAGCCGAGCAATACCCCGGCTGGGAGCGGCAGGGCATCTCGGGGCATTCGGGCGGGCATTACCTGAGCGCCTGCGCCCTGGCCTATGCGGCCACCGGGCAGGACGAGTTTCTGCGGCGCGTGAACTACATCGTCGCCGAACTTGCGGCCTGCCAGCAGGCGGGCGGCGACGGGTATGTGGCGGCCATTCCGGACGGCCGCCGGGTTTACGCCGAGGTTGCGGCGGGGAACATCCGTTCCGCCGGCTTCGATTTGAACGGGTGCTGGGTGCCGAACTACACGATGCACAAGCTGTTTGCCGGCCTGCGCGATGCCTGGCGCCTGGCGGGCAACGGGCAGGCGCTCGCCGTGGCCCGCGGCTTGGCCGACTGGTTCGAGCGCATCCATGGCAACCTCACCGACGAGCAGATGCAGCGCATCATGGTGGCCGAACACGGCGGCCTCAACGAGACCTTCGCCGACCTTTACGCCGACACCGGGGATGCGCGCTACCTCGGGTTGTCGCGGCGGTTCCATCACCGCGCCATTCTCGAACCGTTGGCCGACGGGCAGGACATCCTGCCGGGGAAGCATGCCAACACCCAGATTCCGAAGCTGACCGGTCTGGCCACCCGCTACGAACTTGCCGGGGATCCGAGGGACCGTGCGGCGGCGGATTTCTTCTGGGATCGCGTGGTCCATCATCACACCTACATCACCGGGGGCCACTGCGATCACGAACACTTCGGCGAGCCCGACCGGTTGAACGACCGGCTCACCGACGACACCACGGAGACCTGCAATGTCTACAACATGCTGCGCCTGACCCGGCATGTGTTTGGCTGGCGTCCAGACGCCGACGTTGCCGATTTCTACGAGCGTGCCCTGTTGAACCACATCCGCGCCTCCCAGCATCCGGACGGCCGTGTGATTTACAACCTCACGCTCAAGCCCGGCGGCACGAAGCACTACCAGATGAAGTACGACGGCTTCACCTGTTGCATGGGCACGGGGATGGAAAACCACGTTCGCTACGGCGACGGCATTTACTTTCGTGACGAAGACAGCCTGTGGGTGAACCTCTTTATCGCCTCCGAATTGCACTGGCGGGATCGCGAACTCCGGATCCGGCAGGAAACCCGCTGGCCATTCGGGGATGCGACCACCCTGCGGATCACGAGCGGGCGGCCGCAGGAGTTCGCGCTGCGCCTGCGGCGTCCGTCCTGGGCGGAGGAGGGCGTGTTCGTTGCCGTGAACGGCAATCCCGTGAGCCCGGACGAGGAGGCGGCGGGCTACGTTGTCCTCCGGCGCGAATGGCATTCGGGCGACCGCGTCGAGTACCGTTTCCCGATGTCCCTGCGCACCGAGTCCATGCCCGACAATCCGAATCGTGTGGGGGTGTTCTACGGTCCCACCCTGCTGGCCGCGGACCTCGGCCCGGTGGAGGATCCCGCGGCGGCCGCCGCGGACTACGTCCCGGTCATCGTGGCCGGGAATCGCCCGGTGACCGGGTGGGTCCGGGCGCTGTCGCTCGAACGCCAGGTCTTCCGGACCGAAGGGGTCGGGCACCCCCGCGATGTGCGGTTGGCGCCGTTCCACAGCCTGCATGACCGGCGCTACACGGTGTTCCTCGACCGGTTCACCCCGGCGGATTGGGCCGCGCGCGAAGCCGAACTTCGGGCGGAACGGGAGCGACAGGCGCGTCTGGAGGCGCTCACGGTCGATCGGCTGCGCATCGGCGAAATGCAACCCGAGCGCGATCACGAAGTGCGCGGCGAACGGACCGCGGCCGGCGAAGCCTTCGGACGGAAATGGCGCCATGCCACGGACGGCGGCTGGTTTGAGTTCACCCTCGCGGTCGATCCGCAGCGTCCGAACGCCCTGCTTTGCACCTACTGGGGCGGCGAAACGGGTGCTCGCGAGTTCGATATCCTGGTCGACGGCCAACGCATCGCGACCCAAAAGCTGCTGCGCAACGAGCCCGACCGGTTCTTCGATGTCCGCTACTCCATCGACCCTGAATTGACGCATGATCGCGACCGGGTGGTCGTCCGATTTCAGGCGCATCCGGAAGCCTGGGCGGGCGGCCTGTTCGGTTGCCGCATGGTGCGCGAAGAACCCTGACCATCCACCGGAGGAGTCTTGGCCTGATTCAAACCTTGCCGATGATTGACGATTTCCAGATGAGAACCCGACGAATCCAGAACCAAGCCAGCCCGTGGCACGGCCTCCTGTTGGCCGCCCTCGCGGTTGGAAGCATCACCACGGCCACGCTGGCCGCGGCCGAGAACGCCCTGCGCAATGGCTCCTTCGAGTCAGCGCAGGGAGATCGCCCCCGAGGCTGGCGCTCCCAGACCTGGGGCGGCGCCGGCACGAGCACGTATGCGGCCATCGGCCGCACTGGGGACCACAGCGTCCAGCTCGCCTCGGCCGACGGCGCCGACATCAGTTGGAGCGCCAACGCGTCGGTCGAGCCCTTCAGTCGTTACCGCCTTTCCGGCTGGATCAAGACGGAAGCGGTGGCGGCCGGCACCGGACGGGGGGCTTTGTTGAATCTCCACAACCTGCAAGGGGTCGCGACTGAAGCGGTGACGGGCTCCAGCGATTGGAAGCAGGTGAGCGTCGAGTTCGACGTGGACGATGTCGATTCGCTCCAGATCAACTGTCTGTTCGGCGGCTGGGGGCAGGCGACGGGCAAGGCGTGGTTTGACGACCTCGAATTGGTGAAGGTCCGCGACCTGCCCGCTCCCGCGCCCTCGATTACTGTCAACGCGGGTGAAGTGGGCGAGCCGATGCCGGTCGAGATCTACAGCCAGTTCATCGAACATCTCGGGCGCTGCATCTACGGCGGCATCTGGGCGGAGATGCTGGAAGACCGGAAGTTCTACCACCCGATCACCGCCGACTACGCCCCGTATCGCTCACTGCGCAACTCGGATTTTCCGGTCGTGGGCGCCTCGCCCTGGCAGATCGTCGGGGACGCCGCGGTCGTCACGATGAGCACGGAAAGGCCGTTCGTTGGGCAACATTCCCCGCGTGTCGGGGCGGGCGCCGGGTTGCGCCAGCTCGATCTCGGGGTTACCGCCGGCAAGGGGTACACCGGCTACGTCTGGCTTCGACCCGAGGGGACGGGCGGCGCCGCGATTACGTTGACCTGGGGCGATGAGCAGGGGGCCCGCGAATCCATGCCGGTCGAACTGCTCGCCGGCGATTATCGCCGGGTTCCGTTCGAGTTTACCGGGGTGAAGACCACCGACCGGGCCTGGGTCGAACTCACCGTCAATCGCGGCGCCGCCTTCATCGGGACGGCCTCGCTCATGCCGGCGGACAACATCGAGGGCTTGCGCGCCGACACCCTCGCGCTGCTGAAGGAACTCCAGGCGCCCATCTATCGCTGGCCCGGCGGCAATTTTGTCAGCGGCTATGACTGGCGGGATGGTGTCGGGGACCGCGACCGGCGTCCGCCGCGCACGAACCCTGCCTGGACCGGCGTCGAGCACAACGACTTTGGCATGCACGAGTTCATCCGGTTCTGCCGGTTGGTGGGCGCCGAACCCTGGATCACGGTCAACACCGGCTTCGGGGACGCCTATTCCGCCGCTGCCGAACTCGAATACGCCAACGGGGCGCCCGACACGCTCCAGGGCCGTCAACGGGCCGCGAACGGTTCTCCCGAGCCCTTTGGCGTGAAGTACTGGGGCATCGGCAACGAGATGTGGGGCACGTGGCAGCTTGGTTACATGGCTCTCAACCATTACGTGCTCAAGCAAAACTGGGTGGTGGACAAGATGCGCGAGGTGGATCCGGACATCATCTGCATTTCGTCGGGCAACGCCGGTCCCTGGAGTCTCGGTTTGTTGAAGGACTGCGCCGATCACATGGATTCCATCGCCGAACATTTCTACAGCCAGGAGCGTTCGGGCTTGATGGCGCATATCCGCCAGATTCCGGACAACATCCGGCGCAAGGCGGAGTTCCATCGCGAGGCGCGGCGCGAGCTTCCGAATCTCGCGGGGAAGGACATTCGCATTGCGATGACCGAGTGGAACTACTGGTACGGGCCGCATGAGTTCGGCGAACTGGGCACCCGCTACTTCCTCAAGGACGCCCTGGGCATCGCCGCCGGGCTGCACGAATACGCCCGCCAGAGCGACATCGTCGCTTCGGCCTTCTACGCCCAGACCGTGAACGTCATCGGCTGCATCAAGACGAGCCGGCGCAACGCCGCGTTCGAGACCACCGGGCTGGTCCTGAAACTCTACCGGCGCCATTTCGGCACCCTGCCGGCCACCACCGAAGCCACGGGGTTGATCGATGCGCAGGCGGCGTGGAGCCAGGATCGCCGCAGGCTCACCATCGGTGTCGTGAACGCGAGCCTGAAACCGGTGGCCGTGCCGCTGAATCTGACCGGCGCGAAACTGCGGGGAACCGGCACCCGCTGGGAAATTGCCGGAACCGATCCGCAGGCCTGCAACGATCCCGAACAACCCCCGCGCGTCGTGATCGCGGAAACGCCGGTGCGTGCCCTTGGCCGACAGCTCGAACTCGCTCCCTGCAGCGTGACCCTGCTCTCGCTGGACGCCGACTAAGCCGTAACCATTCAGTAGAGGGGGCCG
>JACKPV010000050.1 GCA_024233305.1 Verrucomicrobiales bacterium | reverse complement strand
ACGACGGGATCGGTTCGTATTCGATCGGCTCGGCCGCGCCGGCGTACCCGCCCGCCAGGGTGGCGGCCAGGAAGAGTGGCAGGATTGATGGGAATTCCTTCATTTTGTCACCTCATCTTTGGGCTTTGCATTTCTCACTGACTGAGCACTTTGACAAGCGGCGTTCCGGTCGTGCCGGAAGGCGCTTCAATCCTCGGGCATTTCGCCAACGTCAGGGCGATATCGACGGTTATCTGAGGAATCAGTCTCGGGGGCGGCGGGGACGCATCCTGGCCATGGACGCCGGTCGCGGCCAGCAAGGCCATCCCGCAGGCACAAGCTGTCAGCGCAGGCGACATAATGGTGGTAAGACCTGAGACAGTTCTTCGCCTTCCCGCAGCAACAGCGCTGCCAGAAGGCTGGTTGATGCGACGACGGCGCCGATGGAATGCGAGCGCTGTGCTGACTGGGGAGCAGGCTGCGGACGCATCACATTTCGCGCTCAACGGGGGATCCGACTGGCTTGCCCGTTTGCCCCACCTGCTTCAAAGCCAGTCGACCCTCTGGATCGGGGCGGAACCTCGTTTCCATGGTCAGAAGAGCAAGGCGACCTTGAGCCAGACGTGATCGCCTTCGAGACGGTTCTCGACGCTCAGTTCCGGCAACCATTTGAGCTCCATGATCAGATCCGTCCTGCCCACCTTGGTGGCCCAGGAGAGCACCGGCCCGATGCCGACGGTTCGCCCCTTGAAATCTCCCAGTATGGCCCCGGAGCCGGAGTCGCCGGTGATCTGCTGGTAATAGAACGCGTTGGCCCCGAGACCGAACACGCCCAGTTGACCGAGGGGCAGGTGCTGGGCGAGCGTCGCGTCGAGGTGAAACGGTTCTCCCGTCCGGTAGTCGGTCTCGTCGTTGACGGTGTTGAAGCAGACGCCGGCGAAGGCGCTGGCCTCGAGACCGATCTTACTGCTGAGGTAGCTGACCGAGACCCCCGGATCGAAGGTCCAGTAATTGCGTCCCACATTCGCCAGTCGAACTGGGTCGTAGTCGCCCGTGGGTGCGTAGACCACCAGCCGGACGTCGGATTTCACGTCGCCCCACACCCATCCCAGCATGAAGGGCAGCAGGGCGATGTCCCCCAGGCCGTTGGCCGTGTCCCGGCGAAACCCCGATGGGAGAGCCGGGTTCGCGAACGAGAGGCTGGCACTCGTTTCCAGCCAGACATAGGGGAAGATTGCCCCCCCGGCGTAGTGCCCGCCCAACAATTCCAGTGGGGTCTGGTAGATCACGGGAACCGTCGCGGAGTAAACGGTGGCATCCAGCCCCAGGGCCGATCCGCCGATGATCGGGATGTTGCGCGAAGCGCGGGCGCTGCCCTGGTAGGAAACGAACGAGGGCACAACCGCCAGGGCGGTCCGACCGGGAAACGCGTCAATGAACGACGCGGTGGCCCCGGGAAGGTAGTGTCCGGCGCCGCCCTCCTCGGCAAGCATCGGTGGGGGGAGGAGCAGGGTCAGAGCCATGACCCCGGCCCGGGTGGCATGAGCCCGGGCGGCACCTCGCCTGGCAGATCGACGGGAGTCTGGCTGGACTGGGAGACCGTTGCCCGGCCCACCCGTTTCCGGGAGGCTGCCCCCGAGGCGGTCAGGGGGAGACGGGCTCGGTGCGGACAAGCTGGAGTGAATCTGAATCATGTGCATCGTGTGCCGCGTATTGCCGACTTTGCCCACCCGAGTGGAGCGCATCTCAGGATTTTCGGAGCGCGTAGCCCATCCGGCCGCTCGAGGGTTGACTTCCCGCTGGGGCGGCGGAATCCGCTCCGCACCCCAATTCCCCTGGTTGTCTGGGTTGGACAAGGCTGAGATGCGCCCACCCGAGTGAGTGCCTTGAACCGTGCCTTGACAGCCATCCCGAGCTGAAGTAAGTGACCGTAAGTTACGGTAACGGCGTTGTTGTGAAACGCTTTCGATCCAGTGGGCAATTGCGGCGAGAAACCGGCCTCCCAGGTCACGGACGGTGATCCTGGCACCACTGTGTCCCGGCAGGAGGTGCTGGCTCAACTCGAACGAATCCTCGCCAGCCCCGATTTTGCCTCCGCCCCGAAGTCCCGCCGGTTCCTGCAGCACGTCGTCGAAGCCGGCCTGGCCGATCGCGACGAGGAGGTCAGTCAGCAGGCAATCGCGTCGAAGGTGCTGAATCGGGGCACCGAATTTGACCCGGTGTCCGACCCCGCGGTGCGGATGCTCGCCAGCCGGGTTCGACGCGCGCTGAGAAGCTACTTCCTGGCGCGTGGTGCCGGCGATTCGGTGGAGATCGTCCTGCCCAAGGGCACCTACCGGCCGCGATTCCAGCGTCCCGTCCCGCCGACCGACCGGCGCGAGCCTTCGGCGGAAGACTCGTCGGAGATCTGGCCGCGCATCCTGGTGATGCCGTTTCGCAATCTCACGGATGATGCCGCCTGTGATTACCTGGCCCAGGGTCTGGCGGCCGAACTGGCGATCGAATTGAGCCAGTACCGTGAAACCGAGATCCTGTTGGGTGTCGGTGAGGAGGATCCGCGCAACGGCGAAGCGGCGGCCGGCTATGAGGTGAGGGGGACCTTCACACAGAACGGCAAGGACGTTCGCGTATCCGTCCAGGTCCTGCGCGTCGCCCGCAGGCAGGTAGTATGGGGGCAAAGCTGGTCCATGCCGGTGCCCGGACCGGAGCGCGGCAGTTTCTTGGGCGAGTTGGTTTCCTCGTTGGCGGCAATGATTGCGGGGGAATGCGGTGTGGTGGCCCGGCACATGCGGGAGCGACTTCCGCAGCAGGCGTCTTCTGGCCATGGCGCCTACGAAGCGGTGATGCGTTATCATCATTTCGAGAGGTCCCTCGCCCCGGGCGCCTTCGGGGAGGCCCTCGAGTCCCTGGAGCAAGCTGTCCAGAACCACCCTGACTGTGCCCCTTGCTGGGGTTACCTCGCCCGATTATTGGGATTCGGCTACGCCCACGGTGTCCTGAGGGAATCCTCGACCATCGATCGAGCCGTTGAGTTGGCGCGGCAAGCCGTGCGGCTGTCGCCGTTTGACCAGCGGGTCCGTACGATTCTCGCGTACGTGCTCGTGTTGAGCGACAACGTCGAGGAAGCGCGGCGTGAGGCGATGGATGCGTTGGCGTTGAACCCGGACTCGCTCCTGTCTTTGGACGGCTTGGGGTATGTTCTGACCTTGACCGGGGCTTGGGAACTCGGGCCCGAGTTGTCCTTGCAGGCGATGCGCCTGAACCCGTTTCACCTTCCCGTGGTCCGTGGTGGTCTTTGGCTGGATGCCTTGCGGCGGGGAGAGTTCATGGAGGCCTGCGATCACGCGTTCAGTTTCAAGACGCCGGCCAGTTTCTGGGATCCCTTGATGAAAGCCGTGGCGCTGGCCCACCTGGCCCGTCGAGAAGAGGCCCGGCGTGAGGTCGGCAAGCTGGTGGAACTCCGGCCGGACTTTCCGGAACGATGTGACTGGTACCTCCGCCGCTACGTGAAGTTCGACTCCTTGGTCGTTTCGATCAGGCATGGGTTGGTACTTGGAGGGCTCAATCCTGCCGGATAGAACGCCCGGCCCCTGGAAGGAGGTCTCCAGAGCGAGGCTCGACGCGGGATCGTCGTGTTCGTAGTCCACCCGTTGAGTTCAGGGTTTACCCTTGTCACGCTGCTAGCCACGGGTACCTTGGCCGTCGGAATGCAGTCGCAGCACTTCATTCGGTTGTCGCCGCGCGCCGCTAGTCAGGAACCTGTCGCAGGGCGGCTTTCAATCCTGGTTGTCTGCTGGCTGGCCCTCGTCCTGGCTTCCGGGTGTGCGTCCTTCAAGCCCGCGCCGGCAGACTATCAGCCCCAGCTTGAGCGCACTCAGATCCAGACCAACGGGCCCATCGTTGCTTCCGTGGCCGTGCTCAGCCGACGGGAGGCCAGTCGGATGTTCGACCTGCCGCTCCACAAGAAGCACATCCAACCCGTCTGGTTGCGACTGGAGAATAACTATACCAACGCCTATTATTTTCTGCCGGCGAGCCTCGATCCCAATTATTTCTCGCCGGCTGAGGTGGCCTACATGTTCCGCAAGACCTGGGCGAGCAAGCGCAACCGCCGGGTCGGCGACTTCATGGAAGGCAAGAGCCTCCCGCTGCTGCTACCGCCCCACAGCACCAACGACGGCTTCGTGTTCACCACCCTCGACCGGGGCGCCAAGCATCTGCGGGTCGAGTTGCTCGGCGAAATGGATTTTCGGCGCTTCGAGTTTTTCACCTACGCGCCGGAACGGCGTTTTGACTTCCAACGGGTGGATTTCCAGTCCCTGTATCCAACGAACTCCATCCCGGACTACACCCGGTCGGAAGTCCGGTCGGCCCTGGAATCGCTGCCCGCGGCGGTGAGCGATCGTCGTGGACGAGGCTCTGGAGACCCGGTCAACCTGGTGGTCGTGGGGGATCCAGGGGACATTGGACTGGCGTTTGCCCGGCAGGGGTGGGACCTCACCGAAGTCCTGACCTTTGGCAACGTGTTCAGGCTGATCGGCAGCTTTGTTTTCAACCGGACCTGGGAGAACTCCCCCATCAGCTCGCTGTACCTCTTTGGGCGACGTCAGGACATGGCTTTGCAGAAGGCCCGAGCAACCATCCATGAACGGAACCATCTCCGACTCTGGCTGGCTCCGTTTACTTGTGAAGGTCAGGTGGTGTTGGTGGGCCAGATCAGCCGGGACATCGGACTGCGCTTCACTTTCAAAGCGCCGGGTTGGGTCACGCACAAGATCGACCCCGATGTGGATGAGGCGCGGGATTACCTGGCGCAGGAGATGGTGACCTCCGGCTCGGTGGGAACCGTCACGTTGGTGGGAGGCGTGGGGCAGGCTTCCCGCGAAACGCCGCAGCGCAATCTCACGGGGGATCCGTTCTTTACCGACGGCAAGCGGTTGGTGTTGTTTCTGAGCGGCGAAACGGTGCCGGTATCCCAGATCCATCTGGAAGACTGGACCGCCGCTCCGCCTCGCCCGGCGACCCGAGGGGAATGAGAACTGAACCGGCAGGGCGCCACGCGTCGGGGAGGCCTTGTTGCGCGTGCGGGTAAGTGTCTACTTCGGCGGATACAAGGCGAACTCGTTCAGGGTCGGACCTTCCGTCGCTTCCAAGATGCTCAGCCGAACGACACGTGCGGTCACGGGCGGGAAGCCTTGCGTGAAGTGTTCGCCCAGTTCGCTGCCCGCGAGGATCGGCTTCCATTCGTCGCCGTCACGATAGTCGAGGGTGAACGAGCGAACGCGCCCCGCGAAAGCCTCATCGATTCGGACCCTGCCGATGAGCGTGGGCTGCCCGAGGTCCACCTCGATCCAAGCTGAGGGGGTTCCCGAATCGGTGGCCCACCGGGTGCCGTCATCCTCATCCACCGCCTTGGCGGCCGCATACTGGCTCATTCGCATGAACACGTTCGAGGCCGTGGCCGGCCGACCCGAGGTGAGGCTGGCGGGATAAAGGCCGACGGCGGGAATGGTGGTGGCGGGCCCATCGAGCTCGAGGACCACGATGGTGTCGATCTCCCGGCGGGCGGCTTCGGGCACGCTGACGGTGATGCCTTCCCCGGTTTGGACCACGCGGGCGCTGCCGCCGGTCAGGGTGGAACTGGCGACGATCCGCGGTCCGATGGGCGGTAGGACCAGTGGTTCAGCGGGATCGAAGAGGTGCAGGTAGATGCGGCGGTCCTTCCGGGTGCTGGCGCCCCAGGGACCCGGCTTGAAGGGGCCGCCGCGGGTGGCGTAGATCGTCTCGCCGAACTGGCCGAGCCAGGTGCCCATTTCGCGGAGCCGTTCGACCTGGCGGGGTTCGATCCGTCCGTCGGGCATCGGACCCACGTTGAACAGCAGGTTGCCGTCGCCGCCGGCGCAGCGGATGAGGGTTTGCAGGCATTCTTCGAGCGACTTCATCGCGTCGTCCGGTTTCCAGGCCCATTGCCGGCAGATGGTCATGCAGGTCTCCCACGGCCGGTCATCCTGGTATTTGCCGACGCGTTGCTCCGGGGTGTCATAGTCGCCGGAAGCGCCGCTGCGGTTGTTGATGATGATGTCCGGTTGCAGGGCGCGGGTGTGGGCTTCGAGGCGCAGGCCGCGTTCACGATCGAACTCCTGCGGCACGTCGAACCACAGAATGCCGAGCGGGCCGTAGTTCGTGATCAACTCGCGCACCTGGGCGTGGAGGTATTGCTCGTAGCGGTCCAGATCGCTGGTCTCGCGACGCACCCGGCCCCCCGGACTGGTGAGCGGAAAGTCGGGATGATGCCAGTCACACACCGAATGGTAGGTGGCAAAGCGGAGGCCCTGATCCCGGCAACCCGCGGCGAGTTCCTTGACCACGTCACGCCCGAACGGCGAACGCATGATGTTGAAATCGGTTTGCTTCGTGTCCCACATGCAGAAGCCGTCGTGGTGCTTCGTGGTGAACACCATGTATTTCATGCCGGCCGCCCGGGCCAGTTCCGCCCAGGCCCGCGCGTTGAAGTTGGTCGGGTTGAACCGCCGGTAAAGCTGGTCGTACTCCTCAACGGGGATCTGGGCCCCACGTGACCAGCCGATCTCGGTGCCCTTCAAGGAGACGGGGCCCCAGTGGATGAACATGCCGAACCGCGCCTCGCGCCACCACTGGAGGCGGGCGTCGCGGTCGGCATCGGACTCGGCGGTGAGCCCCGCGGGCAGGAGGGACAGAGCCAGCGCGAGGAGCAGTGGGGACGGATTCGCTTTCATGGTGACAACCGGGTGGGAGGGGAACACTGCGGCCGGAGCGAGCCGGCCTCAGATCTTGATGAAGATTCGTTTGCGATACATCCAGAGCAGGATCAACCAAAGGATGAACAGGGTGCAGGCGCCATGGAAAAGCGGCGCATAGGGCTCGCCGAACAGGCGGAAGAAGCCCGCCCCGAGGTGGGTCTCGAGCGCCCCATTGATGAACCCTGCCGCCAGCCATTCCATGCTGTAGGCCACGATCGAGTTCATGCCGATGACGATCAGCCAGAACGCCCAGCGCCGCCAGCCCAGCACGTCGATCAGCAGATGGAAACCGGCCAGCAGGAGAAAGCACCAGCCGCCACTGAACAACGTCCAGGCGGGCGTCCAGATGCGCTTCACGTTCGGGCAGACGCCCGTGGCATTCAGGAGCCACCCCGCCCCGAGACCTGCGACCCCGGCCAGCGCCAGCCGGAGAAGGCGTTGCCGCGGGCCGAGGTCGGCCTTGAGCCAGCCCCCGGCAATGAGGCCAAGGATCATGGTCCCCAGCGTCGGAATGAAACTGAGCGTGGCATAACCGCCGCCGTTGTGGGTGAACGGGGCTTCGCGGGGGAACAAGTTCAACCACCAGGTGTCGAAGGCCCAGGCGAGATTGCTGTTCTTCTGCCAGTGGGCGGCAAAGCCACTGAGGCCGTGCTCCCGCAGGAAATCCTGCGACACGCCGACCGCGCCATGGTCAAAGCCCGCCCCCGGCACGGGATACAGCGCGAAGGCGAGCCAGTAGCCGAACAGGATGAAACCCAGGGCTGCGAACTGCGCGCGCAGCGAACGCCCGCCCAACAGAAAGAGGAACGGGTAGCCCAACCCGATCTGGGTCAACGTATCCTCGAACGTCCAGTAGGTCTGGGACCGGCCGATGCTGCGCAGGAACACGCCCATCAACACCAGCACCAGCGACCGCCACAGCGCGTGCCCGGCGACGCGGGCCGGATTGCTCCCGCGGGCCTGGCGCGAGGCCAACGAAAAGACCATCGCCGTTCCGACAAGGAACGAGAAGGAAGGCTGGATGAGGTCGTGCAGCGAACAGCCAATCCACGGCACATGGCTTTGATGATGGCAGAGAAAGCTCCAGAAACCACTCTCGGGAAGCGCCCGCGACACCCGGCACAAATGCAGTCCTTCGCCCAGCATCAGGAACATCACGAGGCCCCGGTAGGCGTCAATCGAGCCGAGTCGACGACTGGCGGGCCGCGGGGAATCGGGGCCGGGCGCGCTTGGATCCGGGACGGCGGGGGGCGGGGTTTCGTCGTTCATGGAGTCCTTCAAGGGGGGGGCCCGGACGAGGGCCAGAGCTTCCGCCAGTAGGCCTGATCCAGAGCAAAAACGTCCGGTGGCGCCGGGGCTTCCGCCGGGGTCTCCACGGGCAACACGGCGAAGCGTTGCAGCTCGCGCAGGTACTGCCGGTTGGGCCGGAACCCCTCGGCGCCGTAGCGTGGTTCGGTCTCGATGATGGCCTTGCCCCGACCGATGGCCGCCAGAATCGCCTGGTAACCCGGGTCGCTCGTGGATTCGAAGACCGGCCCACACGCCCCTCGTCCGCCGGCTTCCGGCGCCAGCGGTGCCAGCAGCAACGGGGAGAGTTCCGGGCGAGAGAGGTTGACCAGCACGTTGCGGCTGTAGAGGGCAATCGGGTCGTTCGGGAAGACGATGCGCTCGTGCTCCGCGGTGGGGCGACCGGCAATGGGACGGCGTTCCTCGCGCATGGCGGGGTCGTAGGGAAGCCGCTTGGGGCGGCCATCGGCGAGTTCGGTGCTGTGGTGGCACGAGGCGCAACGCCGGTTGATGACGGGGAAGGCGCCCCGCATGATCTCGCCCATGGCCGCGCCCGCGCGCTGCTGTTGTTCCTCGTTGCGCAAGGCGGCGTAACTGCCGGCGAAGGGCGCCCCGCTCTCGATCCACAACCAGAGGGTCCGCCACTCGGCCGGGGTCACAGCGACCTTGTGATGGCTGCCATCCACCTTCTGCAGGAGCGGGCTGGCGGAACTGCCGAGTGAGCGGGGCGGCTTGTTCCCGAGTCCGTTGTGGCCGTCGGCGACCTGTTCCGTGGCCAGCAGGGTGAAGTAGGCATGCGACCACTCCGGCCCGAGATCGCCCCCCAGCAACACGCCGCCCCGGCGTTCCCGGTAGCCGTGGCAGGGGAGGCAGTGCCGGTCCAGAATGGGTTGCACATCCCGCTGAAAATCCAGGACGTCGGGGAAGCCGGCGAACGGCTCGATCCGGCTCGGCGGCCGACGCAACGCGAGGAGGTTGGCGGCGAAGCGGTTCTCGGGGGTGCGGGTCCGGTGTTCGTGGCAGCCGACGCAACTGAGGGTTTCACCGGGGCGCACCGCCGTGAAGCTCTGCATGCGTTTCACCGAGAGATCGTGCTCGTCGAGCGCCACGAAGAAGAGTTGGCGATCCGCCGGGACCTCGAAGAACGCCGAGCCGTCGGCTTCGACCGGGACGGTTCCCAAAACCCGCTCGAGCGTGAAGGTCCCGAGCCAGCTCGTGAGGTCGGGGCCGCCGCTGAAGTTGACCGGTTTGGGGAGCGACTCGAGTACCAGGAGGCGCTTGATGTCCCCGCGCTCGACGCCCTCCATGTTGCGGCCCTCGTAGACGTCCGCCAGCGCCATGAGGCCGGTCGCGCTCGCGGGTTGCACGCGGTCGGGGATCACGGGTTCGTGTGGACGGGCGGCCACTGGTCTCGGTTCGTGGACCTGGCTTTCACCGGGGTGCGTGTAGAGCACCGCTGTCTGGCCCTGGCGGTTCAACAGGACGAGCTGACGGTTGCGCGCCACCAGGAACAGATCCTCCGTGAGCGGATAGGGATCCCGGATCAACGGGCCTTGATGCAGCGTTTGCGCCGCGGCCGGGTCATCAGGGCCGAGGCTGGCGGACACGATGGTGGCGCGGCCGGCATGTTCGTTGACGCCGTGTCCGGGAGAGAAGTTCGCCAGCACCTCGCGCGTGCCCGGGATGGGCTTCGCGTCAATCATCAGGATGTGGGGGCGAAGGTTCCCGTAATAGACCGTCTGGCCGGTGCCGTCGGGGTTCATCGACCAGAGGTGATGGAACTCGACCTGGCTGCGATCGACGTATTCCCAGCGGGTGTAAAGCACGCGTCCGTCGGGCAGCATCCACGGCGTGTTGTCGTGTTCGGTGTTCGCCGAGATGGCGCGGATGTGGCCGCCATCCGGGTCGCTGCGGTGAATGGTGCCGACCTGGGTGGTCCAGCAATTGACCCAGCGCCGGCACCGGGTCGAAACGAACAGGAGATCGCCGTCCGGCAGGTGGATCGGCTCGTAATCGTCGTAGGGGCCGTCAGTCAGCTGCCGCAGGTTCGTGCCGTCGACACCGATTTCAAAAAGGTGGAAATGCTCGGACCCGGCCGGGCGATGAGAGAACAGGATGGTCCGCCCGTCGTAGTCGAGTTGGGGGTCGCGGATTGTGCCCCCCTGGCCGTCCAGCAGCGTTGTCACTTCCCCCGACCGCAGGTCCAGCCGGAACAAGCGGCTTTCGTCCGGCTTGCCATTGCCCGGGTAGGCCTTGCGCTGCTCGTCGTCGCAATAGTAACCGATATTGGCGTACCAGTGCGGGTCGTCGTAACTGCCGCGGGTGCAGAAAACCAGGTGCTGCAGTCCGCGCAAGGGTCCGTTGAGGGCCGGCCCCAGGAGATCGGGCGAAGCCGTGGAGGCCGTGGCGGCGAAAAAAAGCGACACCAGGAGCGCGGTGATGGCGGGCAGCTTCATGGCAGCGAACGGAAAGTGTCCGCCACGCCATAGCGGGTTTCGGGTCTTCTGTCGAGCGAAACCGGGCCGCTGGAAAAGAACGAGGGCCGCAGATGGCTGCGGCCCTCTTCCCCGGTGAAAGTCCGGCTCGATGGTCAACTCACAGGTTCATCCGACCAGTCGCTGTTGCGCAGACACTCCCGAATCTTGCGGCGTTCGTAGCGGTGCTTCTTCGGCTTTTCAGGCCGGGCGTCCACCTGGCGGAACTGCGGTTTCGTGCCATGCACGGCGTCGGTGAGTACGTCGAGGACTTTCGTCATATCGATGACCTTGGGTTGGAGTTGATGGGGAATGCCATGCCAGGGCCTCTGGAGGACCGAGCAGTCTGTTCTGTCCGTTCTGCCGAGTCATGGCGCGTTTCGATTCAGTGGTTTGGAGACCACTTCGCCGAAGTGTGTTCAATAATAGTGCGGGCCCTGCGAATGTCCACCAGAAGTTTGCCTCAAACCGACCGCCTCTCCCGCGCCCTCCACCGCGGGGCAGCGGGGGGCGCGAGCGGGCAGCGGCGGGCCTTGCAGGCGTCGCTCATCACGGAACAGGCCGGCGCGGGCCGAGGGGATCCCGGGGGCGGAGGTGGCGGTCGGAGCGTCGCGAGCTCAACGCGGGAAAGGCATGCCTCCGCGCACCATTGGGCGAACCCCTTGGTTCACGGACTGAAGGTGACCTGAATATCGAGCGTCACTTGCAAGCCCTGCTCCGGCTCGACGAGGACGTTGCTCACGGTGTACGGCAGGCCGATCTGACGGACACCGTTCGCGTCGGCATCCGTGCCGCGCACCTCCAGCAATGCCGTGCGTCCCGGCGGCAGGCTGACCGTGGCAGGAAAGGAAAGTCCGGCGACCGTGCCGGCGCGTTGCAGCTCGTAGCGCAGGTCGCTGTGATTGTGGATCTGCACGTAAACGCGGCCCTTGCCGCGGATGGCCACCTGCGGGTTGCGGATCGTCAACGAGCGCTCGAACAACGGCCGCACCCAGGTCTCCTCCCCGACCAGGCGGTTGCCACCGTACACCGCGGTGCGGCGGGCGAACAGCGCCTCCTTGATGGCGCCGGGACTGCGCTCCGTGGCGAACACCAGCGTGATCGGGCGATGATCGCCGGCATGCACGTCGTAATCGAGGTTCAGCGGGTTGTGGATGTCGGAGTTGCTCAGCATGGTGAGCTTCTTGTCGAGGCACCAGCGGTGGGCTTCCGGATAATACTCGCGGCTGTTGACCACCTCGATGCCGTGCAACCGCCCCTGGTTGAGCAACTCGTCGTGTTCCGGATACCAGCGCGCCACCCCGTCGGGTTGCTGCCCCGTCCACCCGGGGTGATTCCAGAAAATGAACGCTCCCTGGTCGCTGGCGGTCTTCAGAGCATCCCGCCATTCCGGGGTGTCCAGGGAGACCGCGTCCGTGATGAACACGGCGTTCAAATGTCCCGGTGGCATCTGGCGCGTGATTTCCGAACCCCGGATGACCGCCACTTCGAGGGAATCGCCCCGCGGTTTGGCGATTTCGTAGGAACGGTTGTGGGCCGTCGGCAGATCCCGCTTGTGCGGCTGATACTCGATGTGGTCGGTGATCGCGATCGCATCCAGTCCCTCGCGCCACGCCTCCTCCGCCCGGATATCCGGCCACACGCTGCCGTCCGAGAAGACGGTGTGGATGTGCAGGTCGCATTTCAGCGTCAGGTAGCCGGGGATGTCGGGGATGTTGACCGGCGTGCGGGCCCGGTCATGGGCCTGGACCGCGCCTACCGCCAGCCCAAGCGCCAGGACGGCGCCGGGTTTCCAGGAGAGTTTCGTCGGGTTCATGTTCTGTCTGCTGCCGCGCTTGTCGGCGACCCTCGGGGTCGCCGTGGGTTGTCAGTGTTCGATGCACCTACTCAAGCCCCATGAAAGGAAGGTCGGCAAGCGCAAACCTCCCTCGTCCGGTATGCCGCGCGCAACCCGGCTTTCAGAGACGGTCTCCCCCCTTCCTGCCATCGCCGCGCTTCATCCGCGGCTGCTCAACCGAGTCGTTCCGACGGAGCCAGGAAAGATCCTTGCCGATGAGCAACTCGGTCATCCTGGCGTGGTGCGTGTTCTTCATGGCCACCGGCTCGAACTCGAAGCCAAATTCCTCAGCCAGTCCGACGACCTCCCGGGTGTGATCGTAAGTCAGTAGCACGTCGCCTTGCACCTGCGACAGGAGGCGTAACAGCTCCCGGTGGTCCACGTGCCACTCGCGATAGAGACGACGGGCCGCCACGGTGTAGGGCGGATCCACGAAAAAGGCGGCGTCGGGAACGTCCGCGTGGGCCCGGATCGTCCCGACGCCATCGCCTGGGACAAACGAGAGGCGGTGGCGAATCCGGGCGATATCCCGAATCCGTCGGGCCAGCGTCTCGGGATACCACCGCGATCTCAAACCCCGCCCATTCTCGCCTGACTTCACCAGCCCGGCGCCCCGGGCCATGATCCCGCCACGCTGGACCCGGTTCCGCAGGATCGTCGCGAAGGCGCGCTCCCGCAGGCTGGTCGGCTCACGACCAAGCATCTCGACGGCGCTCTCCCGGGTGAGGTCGAACTCAGCGATCCTTCTCGCGAGCCATTCCGAGTGTCCGCCGAGAATGGCCTGCCAGACCGCGCCCACGTCCGGGTCGCTCTCCACCAGGATCACATGGTCGGCCAGTTGCTCGAGTCCGGC
Organism: Verrucomicrobiales bacterium; assembly: GCA_024233305.1. Lineage (GTDB taxonomy): Bacteria > Verrucomicrobiota > Verrucomicrobiia > Limisphaerales > J093 > J093. Next base: position 564 of record JACKPV010000050.1, on the reverse strand, counting down.
CGTCAACCCGACGATGCCGCCACCGGCGAACGGTTCCACGAGCATCGACACGTTCCCGCGCCGGCTGCCCAGCCACGACCGGATGTAAGGAACCAGCCAGGTTTTGCCACCGGGATACCGGAAAGGGGAACGCTGGGGAACCGAGGCGACATTCACCGGTTCCATTGGTGGGATGTCGCTCGCGGTCCGGTAGATGGCCGCCGTTTCCTCGAGTCCGGCACCCGCCGACGCTTCATCGAGGCGGTGAGCATGGCGCAATATCTCCGGGGCCAGCCGCCGGGGTACCCGGACGACCGTGGTTTCCCCAGAGTTCCATTTGCCCCTGTAGGTGGTTGAGGAAGAAGCCATTTAGCCCAGACTGTTACAAGGGCTTTGTCTGTAGCGCAAGCTGATTGTTACATGGGCGGTCTATCGGCAATGCGGGTGGCGTTCCTGCTCCCGGCAAGCAGCTGCCCGTAATGGTAACCGGCGTGGCCAACGCGGCGAGCGACCGGGCCCTGTCCTCCCGCCGCCCGGCTCATCGGTGACCATTCAGTGGATGGCAGCCGCCGATGTGCAGTCGGC
>JACKPV010000049.1 GCA_024233305.1 Verrucomicrobiales bacterium | reverse complement strand
CCGGACTTCCTTGCAAGTCTGGCCCGGAAGGCGGGCCTGACCGCGACCGCCTGGCAACTGCCCAACGCCGAAATTCTGACCTACGACGTCGAGGCGTTCGCCGAAACGAGACCTCCGGGAGATCAGTAGGCAACGGGCTGCGGACCGCCGTCGGGACGTCCGTACCTCGCGGTCGGACCGACCTGAACGATGGCGGATGTTGTCGCGAAGCCGGCCTCATGCGACCCTCTCCCCATGCGGATCCTCGTGGTGGAAGATGACGGCAAGACCGCGCGATTCGTGGCCCAAGCCCTGAAGAGCGAGGGATTCGCCGTGGACGTGCTGGACAACGGGGACGATGCGCTTGCCGCCCTCCGGGCGAACGCGTTCGACGCCGTGGTGCTGGACATCATGCTGGCGGGCCGCGACGGACTGAGCGTGGTGCGCCAACTGCGCGCCTCGGGGAATCGCACCCCCTTGCTGCTGCTCTCCGCCCGGGGCGCGGTGAACGAGCGCATCGAGGGGCTGAATGCCGGCGCGGACGATTACCTTCCGAAACCGTTCGTGCTTGATGAACTCCTGGCCCGCGTGCACGCCCTGATGCGGCGGGGAACGGAAACCCCGGCAATGATCCTCGAAACGAGCGGACTCTCGCTGGACTTGACCACCCGTCGCGCGGAGCGCGAGGGCCGCGCCATCGAACTGACCTCCCGTGAGTTCCGCGTGCTCGAGTGCCTCATGCGCCGTCCCGGCCGCGTTTGCACCCGCATGTCGATCATCGAAAAGGCCTGGGACTACCAGTTCGACCCGGGCTCGAACATCGTGGACGTCTACATCCGCAAACTCCGCGAGAAGATCGACCACGGCCACGCGACCAAGCTGCTCCACAGCGTGCGCGGGGCCGGCTACGTGCTGAAGGCAACCTCATGACCCTGCGCCGCAAACTCGACCTGCGCTACGCCTGCGTGGCGGGCGCCTGTCTGCTCCTGCTGGCCGGGCTGGCCCATCACGAATTCGTCGTCGAACCCCGCGTGCGTCGCGAACTGGGACAGACGAAGCCGTCGGGATCGGACTGGGGAGAATACGCGGAAATGGTCTTCCACGGCGGCATTCCCATCGTGCTCGGCATCGGCTGGTGGATGATGCGGCGCACTTTGAATCCCCTCAATGAACTCACCCTGGCCCTGGCCCGCATCCATCCCGGCGATCCCCCCGAGCCGCTGCCCCGCTCCACCAAGGACGACGAAGTGGACCGCCTCGCCAAAGCGTTCGAGGATCTCCTGGGCCGGGTCGAACGCTCCTTCCGCCAGGTCCAGGAATTCACCCTTCACGCCTCCCACGAACTCAAGACCCCGCTCACTGTCATGCGGGGCCAGATCGAGTCGCTCCTGCGCGACGACCCCGGCCTCTCGACAGCGCGTCAGGATTGGCTGCGAAGCCAGCTGGACGAAGTCCAGCGGCTGGCGGACATCGTCGACGCCCTGGCCCTGCTCACGCGGGCCGATACCGGCCTGGTCGAACTCGAGCGACAGCCGGTCCCGCTGGCGGCCCTCGTACGGGAGTGCTTCGAAGACGCCCGGATCCTGGGTGAAATGTCCGGCCTGGCGGTTTCACTGGCGGCCTGTGAGGACGTCGAGGTCATCGGCGACCGCCACCGGCTCCGGCAGTTGCTCCTGAACCTCGCCGACAACGCGGCCAAGTACAACCACCCCGGTGGAAGCATCACCCTCGCCGTCCGCCGAAAACCGGGGTTCGCGGAGATCAGCGTCCAAAACACCGGCCCCGGAATCCCTCGTGACGAGGAGAACAAAGTGTTTGAACGATTCGTTCGCAACCCCGGCTCCCGCCACCAAACCACGGACGGCTGCGGCCTGGGACTTCCCCTATGCCGCTGGATCGCGCATTCGCACGCAGGCTCCATCCGGATCTTCACCGATCCCGCCGGGCTGACCACCGCGTTGGTACACCTGCCCTGCCGCGCATCCTGAGCCCGGATCCTCCACTCCTCCCCGTCGGGCCAACCCGACCAACGCGCTCACAAATGGGCGCTGTCCGCCTTGACGCTTGACCCGCGAGGCGGGCCGGAAGGTTGGCCGTGTGTCTGCCAATACTCCGGTCCGAGAGGAACACAGCCCGAATGGTAACTTCCAAACATCCCCCGGCCTGACCGGGCACCAAAGACCGTGGCGCTCAGTCCGCTCAAGTGTGCAGTTAATGCACCAGAGGACGGTTCCCGGGCAGCGAGCAAGACCGATGTCTTGGCCGCTCGACAGCCATCTTGCGTGGAGGCTCAGCGGGAATCAAGGCACCGCCGCCGCGGCCGCCTCGCCTAGCCGTCCGGCGGAATGCACTTTGGCCAGACTTTCCCACCGCCTTTCGCGGAGGGTGCGCCCCCCCCGGGCTATTGCTCTCGCTTAGCCGTATCGATTCAACACGGGGTAGCCGCCGGCGTGTAGTCGGCGCTGAAATCCAAGGGCTTACGCGGGCTCGCCGATTCCGATCAGCAGTCACTTCTCGGTGAATCGTCGCCCTTGGCGGCAGGCTGCCCTATCCCAGCTGAATCATGCGCCGACTGCACGTCGGCGGCTACGCGTTACTGAATCGTTACGGCTTAGGATCCTATGTGCGCAGCGACCGAGGTTTCACGCGGGAAACCCGGACCCACAACAACAGCCCGATCGCCAGAGCCACTCCCCAGGCCCCAGGCTCGGGCACCACAGTTATCGAACCGGGCGACACATCGACAGCAAGCGGATCTCCGTTAGAGTCCCCAATCAAGTTGACCGAGACCGTCAGCGCCGACACGCCGGTGGCTAGTGGCGTAAATGACAGCACGCAAAGCGCAAAGCTGTCCGCCTGAAGGGTGTCCAGATCAGCCACCGTGTCGAGCGACAACTCGAAGAGGTTAAGCTGACCAGGAACGGAACCATCGAAACTGGTGATGCTTCCGAATCCTGACAAGTCCAGCTGATCCCCCAGGCCTGGATCGCCAAATCCAACCGAGGCGAGTCCGACGATTCCCGGATCGTAGGCGACATCGAGATCGAACACTCCCAGGGAGGGCGCCGTCCCCGCGCCCAAGCCGGAGACTGTAAGGCTTACTTGGAAGCCCCCCACCGCCGGCACAACCGTCGCGGACGGCTGAAAGCCCAGGACCGCGCCGTTCACCGTGGACAGGGTTTGGGCAAGAATGACTCCCGTCAGAATAGGAACATTTAGCTTCATGATTAGTATTACAGAGAATTATGTTTGAGCTTGATCCGAGGAGTCGGGCCTCGGCCACCCCTGATGGATGCCTTAAGCCCGCGGCCTTTCCCGGTCTTACCGACCACCGGGACTGCTGAACAGCGTCACACACTTTCGTGCGTCGAGCGCCGTGATCCAACCATCGTGATCAAGGTCGCGGGGATCGTCCGGGCCGGTGGCCGGAGTATTCCTGCCGGCTACGATGACCGCCAGATCCGCCCGGTCAACGACGCTGTCGCCGTTGAGGTCCCCGGGCTGCGGAGGCGCAGACTCGATGGACAGGGAAAGGGAAACGGCGGCGGTTTCCAGCTGACTGTCCGTCACGAGGAACATGATGTCGTAGTCCCCGGCAGTGCCTGCGGCGGGCACCCCTGAAATCGTCCCGTCGGCGTTGAGATCGAGGCCCTGCGGGAGCGGCTCCGCGGCCCAAGCATACGGCGCCACTCCTCCCTCGGCCGCCAGCGCGAAAGCGTAGGGCTCAAGTTCTGTTCCCAAAGGAAGAGCAGCGGGCAGGATCCGCAAGGGGTCGACAATCTTCAGGGTGTAGTCCATGACCACGCTTACCCCGGCGACATCCACCGCTTCCACACTGAAAGGAAACGAGCCGCCAGCTGCCGGGACGCCCGACAGGACTCCCTCCACAGGATCGAGCGTCAGGCCGTCCGGCAGGTCCCCGGTGGTTACCGAGACCAAGTAAGGCGGAGTGCCGCCGACAACCAACGTACGGTCGACGTACGGCACGAGGATTTCGCCGTCCTGAACCTGTTCGATCAGACCGAGAGGAGTGTCCACATTGAATCCCGCCATCTGGGCTCCGATGAACTTGCCCACTGCGCCATCGCAGTTGTCTGGGTTATCGCACTGGGCTTCGCCGTCCTCCGGGTTCGTCGGGCCCTGGTATTCGTAGAATTCGTAGCGCCGGGTAATCGTCTCGTCCGCGTTCGGAAGCTCGTCGGCGCCCTCCACCTCGCCCTCGCCGTCAGGGTCCCCCGCCGGGCGCCGCTGGAAGACCATCCACTCGATTTCCGTCTCTGGCTGCTCGACCTCCCCCTGCCACGGTGCCACCCCCCCCGGATTGTCAACCTCATCCAGCGGCAGCAGCTCATCCAACTCGATTTTCCGCCCTGACGGCTGAACGGTGGTCAGCACCTTGACCCATACCGGCACGCCGAACTGGGGCACGGGGGGCTCAACCTCCGGCACCTCCGGTGGTGGAGGGACAATGACCACCCGCACAACCGCAGGCATCGCCGGCGCCGGAGGGGGCACATACGTGAAGCTGGGAGTCGCGACGTTGACCGCCGGCCCCAGAACCAAGCTGCCCGGATTGACGGGATCATCCACCAACCAGTGGTACCTCACGAGCGTCGGTGCCGTCCGGTAGCCCAAGCCAAAATGCTCGCCTCCCAGATTCACGTTCGGGTTGGTAAAGGCATGACCGTTGGTCGGGGCGAGCGGATTGAGGGGATCCTGCGGGTTGGTGAACGAAGCGTAACTGCCATCGGCATTCCGCCGCGCTTCATACCGGACGAACGTCCTTGGATGGGATGGATCCGAGGAATCCTCAGTGATGCGAGGAGCGCCGTAGTGGTTATAATTGTACGTGTATGTGATGTCTGTGCTATGAATGTCCTCGAGTTCGATTTCGAAGCCGTAGCACCGGTCACCGGTGTCATTCACGACATCAAAATTGCTGAGTGAACCGTAGGCTGACCCGTAGGTCACGAGTGAGCAGGCGTATATGGACCCAATAATGGCTATGGATTTCATTTCGGATATCAGAAGGGTCGCCCGGCTTGACGCGTCGTCCTGAACTCCCGCCTTCTCCCATACGGTTGGCATACCTGAGCTGCACATGCCGGGTTTGGCCAAATGGAAGCAATCGCGTCACCGCCAGACGATCGCAACCCCTACATCGCACAGAAGCAGTTGTCAACCGCGATAGCACGGCGCTCAGACGCTGCGCGAATACGGCTCCGTCGAAATAGAATTCGAGAGCGCGCCGCTGTCAGCTGTATTCGCCGTCTCCACCGCAGCAATACCTGGAAGACTTCACAATCGGACACCCCCGAATAATACTCCCAAGCCTTTCCACTCAAGACCCGGCGCATGTGCAACTTACCACCGGCAACATTCGCAAGCACTTGGTGCAGAATGCAACGCGCGAACTCTCCAAGCAAAGCAACGGCCCAGCTCGCGATCAATAAAGCGTCAACAAACCGGGATCTCCGCGGTACGGCGTCAGGGCCACTCTACCAGGCGTCCGCCGTCCGCCACATACAAATGGACCGGGATCCCAAGCGCTTGGTGCGGACAGGGTAGCGGTCTGAGTCGGCCCCATCCCGCGTGCGACCATTGTGTGATTCCAATGGAGTATCGCGTGTTGTTTGCGACCGCTAGGAGCGGTTCGAATAATGAACGAAACTTCATGCTCTGTTCACCATAAGTTCATTCCTCCCCGCCACATTGTGTTCCGCAACCAACGGCGGTCCGTGCGGTGCGCCCGCTTTCAGGGCGCTGTGCGGGGGCCCCGACAACCGAACAGTGACCGGCCCGCCGAGACCGGACCGGAACAACATCATGGAGCAAGCGTGCAATGGGCGGCCTTGCCGCCGTCGTGCCGTCGCCCGCCGGCGGATGCGCCGGCCATGCCTGCGCGCGTCCGAAGCGCCCGGTCCACGTCCGGGTGGACCCACGGGCCCCGAAGCAGAGTCGCCCCCGGCGGTCGGCCCCGTCCGTGGGCGACGCTACCGGTCTTCGATGTGAGCAAATGACCATATCTTGTCATGAGAATAAGGCAATCCATGTGCAGCCATCAGCGCTGCGTTGGTTCACAATTAGCCCGCCTATGAAACCCAAGTGCCGAACACGACGCCCCGGACCGGCGGCGATCAGCTTCCTGCTGGCCCCGGTCCTCTTGCTGCCCTCGATGCTCCAGGGGGAGGATGCCCGCGCCTCGCATCCGGATGCCGCCTCCGTGCGGGGGGGCACCTCATTACAGCGGCTGTTCCGGTATGCCGACCCGGAGGCGGGTCCGGAATCCCCCGCCCGGCAGTCCCCGGTCCCCGGGAGCACGGCGACCGGGGCCACGCCGGTTGGGAGTCCGCCACCGCAATCCGGCGGGACCGCCGACGTCGCGCTGGCCGAAGCCGCGCCACCGGTGGCCGGGAATGCCGATGAATACACCCTCGTCGGGTGGAACGACCTCGGTATGCACTGCACCGATGGCAGCGATTTCTCGGTGTTTTCCATCCTGCCGCACTACAACACCATCCACGCGCACCTGATCGGCAAGGACGGGTTGATCCGCAACCCGGCGGGAACGGGGATCACGGTGACCTACGAGGCGGTGATGGATCCCGCCGGCTCGGTCAACCGGACCTCCGCCGGCAAGGGGAATTTCTACGATTACGTGGAACCGCTCTTCGGAGCGGCGCTGGAGCCCGACCAGGGGTTGGCGGGTTACGCCATGCCCGGGCCGGCGAACCTGCGGCAGGAGATGCACTTCAGCCCGGACTTCAACTGGTTCACCGCCGAAGGCATCCCCCTCACGCCTTACGACGACGCCGGACGGAAGAACTACTACCCGATGATGCGGCTGCGGGCCCTGAACCGCCGCGGTCAGGAACTGGCCCAAACGGACATTGTGCTCCCGGTCTCTGACGAAATGGATTGCCGCGTGTGTCACGGCTCGTGGACGGGGCCGGCGGCCCGCCCGTCGCAGGGTTGGGCGAAGCACCCGGACCCGGCCAAGGACTACAAGCTGAACATCCTCCGGTTGCATGACGATCGCCATTTGGGAACCCCCGTCTACCAGGAGGCCCTCCAGGCGGCCGGTTACTCGTCGGCGGGGTTGTTTGCCACCGCCACCGACGCGCAAACACCGGTGCTCTGCGCCCGCTGTCACGGCTCGAACGCCCTGCCGGGAACGGGGCTGCCGGGGATTTCGATGCTGACCAGCGCGATTCACGGCTACCACGCGCACGTGATCGACCGGACCACGAGGCTCCCGCTGAACGATGCCGACAACCGGGGTGCGTGCTACCGCTGCCATCCGGGGGCGGAGACCCGATGTCTGCGAGGCGCGATGGGGGCGGCCGTGGCCCCCGACGGCACGATGGCGATGCAATGCCAGAGTTGTCACGGCACCATGTCCACGGTGGGGAATGCCGCGCGGGTCGGCTGGCTTGAACAACCGAACTGCCAGGCCTGCCATACGGGCACGGCGGTCAGGAACAGCGGCGAGATTCGGTTCGAATCCGCCTATGACGACGCCGGGGAACTGCGTGTTCCGGCCGATGACCGCTTCGCCACCCAACCGGACACGCCGGCCCCGGGCGTTTCCCTTTTCCGGTTCTCGCGCGGGCACGGAGGATTGCAGTGCGAAGCCTGCCACGGCTCGACTCACGCCATCTTCCCCAGCACCCACGAGAACGACAACCTTCAGAACCTCCGGTTGCAGGGACACGCCGGGACGCTGTCCGACTGCACCGCCTGCCACACGGAGATGCCCGAGACGTTTGACGGCGGTCCCCACGGCATGCATCCCATCGGCGACTACTGGGTCGACAAGCACCGGGACGCCGCCGAGCGCAACACCGCCGGTTGCCGCGATTGCCACGGCCTCGACTACCGCGGCACCGTGCTGTCCCGCACGCTCGGACCGCGCTCGCTCCGCACGGAGTGGGGCACGAAGACCTTCTTCCAGGGGGCCACCATCGGATGCTACACCTGCCATCGCGGACCGTTCAACGACTCGCGCAACCGAAACCAGCCGCCGGTGGTGAGCGGCGCGGAACTGACTTCCATCAGCGGGAGAAAGGCCCGAGTGGTGCTGGCCGCCCGGGATCCGGAGGGCAATCCGCTCGAATTGCGCATCGTCTCGCAGCCGGCACACGGCACCGTCGCGTTGATCGATAACCGCGCCTATTACCGTTCCGAACCCGGTTACGTGGGGCCGGATGTGTTCACCTTCGCCGCCTGGGACGGCTCGATCGACTCCGCCCTCGCCGAGGTGCATGTGGACGTTACTCCAAAAACGGTGGCGGTCACCGAGATGACCACCTCGACGACCGACGGACTCGTGTTGAGCATCCGACCGACGGACGCCGGCCTGGTCGTAAGCTGGCCGGTGGCATCGGGTGTGGTGCTCGAGTCCGCGCCCGTGCTGGAAGATCCAACGGCCTGGGAGGTCCTTGCGGAGCCCGTCCGGGTGGTCGAAGGGCGGTCGCTGATGTCGGTGCCCGCGACCGCGGGACAGCGCTTCTTCCGGCTCTCGAGGTCAGGGAACACCCGGTAGTGGAAACCTCGTCCGGCCCGTTCCGGCCGGCGGCAGTTCCCGGCGTTTGGCCGGCGCTGAACTTTGATGGGCGAACGGCGGTCGCGCACGCGCGGGCTGGTCACCGTCGGGTGATCTGCCGGGACCCGCGGGCGCTTGGTTCGATTCTGGGAAAAAAAGCGCCGCCGCAATCGCGGCGCCTCCGCCTCATGGAACCGGCCCGGTCCGGGAAGACGCGAGACGCGGCGTGTCGCCGGACTGGCACGCCGCTGTCCCTGGATCGGATGCTCCGACCGCCTCCCCCCGCCCCGAGCGAGGATCCGGCCCCGGCCAACCGGAGCAGCGCCCGGTCCGTCCCTGCAAAACGCCTTGACGCTGCGGACGCCCGCCACTAAGGTCTGCCCCAAGAAATTGATTGCTGGTCAACCAGCGTGGTCAAGTCGGAGAGCTCAAGCTGCCGACTTTTTTGTTCCCCCGGTGGGAAAGCGATATGAATAGCGAGCTCATGGCGGTTCTGGAGTATTGGGAGCGCGAGAAAGGCATTCCCAAGGAGGACCTCTTGCGCGTGGTCCAGGACTCGATGGTGGCGGCGGCCAAGAAGGCGGTGGGACCGGCGCGCAATCTCAGCTGCACCATCTCCACCTCGGGCGACATCCGCGCCTGGGCCGAACTCGTCGTTTCTGACAAGGTCATCTCCAAGCACGATCAGATTTCCGTCGCCGACGCCCGCCGCCTCAAGGCCGACGCCCAGATTGGCGACGAGATGAAGATCGAGGTCACTCCGGCCGACTTCGGACGCATTGCGTCGCAATATGCCAAGCAGTCCATGCTCCAGATGCTGCGACGGCTGGAAAAGGGTTTGATTTTCGAGGAATTCAAGGATCGTACCGGCGACATCGTCAGCGGTGTGGTGCGCCGTTTCGAGAAGTCCGATGTCAGCGTCGACCTGGGACGGTACGAGGCCCTCCTGCCCAACCGCGAGCGCGTGCCCACCGAGGAGTACCAGATCGGCGAACGCCTCCGGTGCTACGTCAAGGCCGTCGAAAACACCCCGCACGGCCCCGAAATCATCCTCTCTCGCGCCGCTCCCGACTTCGTCATCAAGCTCTTCACCCTGGAGGTCTCCGAGATCGCCGACGGCACCATCGAAATCAAGGCCATCGCCCGGGAACCCGGTTTCCGCACGAAAATGGCCGTCCATTCCCGCGATGACAAAGTGGACCCCGTCGGCGCCTGCGTCGGCCTGCGCGGACAACGCGTCAAGAACATCGTCCGCGAACTCAACAACGAGAAGGTCGACATCATCCGGTGGTCGCCCGACATTCGCGTCTTCCTCACCAACGCCCTCGCCCCGGCGCGACCGAAGGACTTCGACATTGACGAGAACAACCGCCGGGCCAGGGTCTGGGTCAGCGAGGACCAGTTGTCCCTGGCCATCGGCAAGCGCGGTCAGAACGCCCGCCTGACCTCGAAACTCACCGGCTGGCACGTCGACATCGAAGCCGAGCGGGTTCAGGAAATCGGGTTCGAGGAGAAAGTGGCCCAGGCCGTGCAGTCCATGGCGGGCATCGCCGGCATTACCGAAAGCCAGGCCGATGTGCTCGTGCATCATGGCTTCCTCGGACTCGAGGACCTGCTGGCCGCGGACCTGGAGGATCTGGCCGAGATTCCGGGCATCGAGGAGACGGCAGGAGCCGTCATCGAGGCCGCCAGGGCGGAGGCCGAACGACGCAGCGTGGTGGCCGAACCGGGAGCTCCGGAGGCCTAGCCATTCACCCGGGGGTGAATGCAGCGCCCGCCCGCAGCGTCCGGGAGGAGCAGGGCGCATCGATCATTTTGTATGCCGGTTAGAATCTACGAGATCGCCAAGCTGGTAGGAGTCGAAAGCAAGGTCGTCCTGGCCAAGGCCAAGGATTTGGAGATCGCCGCCAAAGTGGCCTCCAGCAGCATCGACAAGATTACCGCAGAATACCTCATTGAGCAGCTGCGCAAGGACCACCCCGCGCCCGCGGAACCCGCGCCAGGCGAAACCGCGGAATACGCCGACGAGCTTCAGCATGCCACCGCCGTCGAAACCGAACCGACGGACGAAATCGCGCCAGCGACGGACGACGCGCCCCCGGCCGCGGACGAATCCGAGCCGGCTCCGGAGCCTCCAGTGATCGAGCCTGCGCCAGCCCCCGAGGACTCTCCCATCGCCGCGGCGGCCACCGCTGAGGCCCCCGCGACCGAAGCGGCGATCGAGCCCGTCCAGGCAACCGGCGCGCCGCCGCCCGATGCGGAGATCATGCCCGCGCCCGAAATCACCCCTGAACGGCACGCCGAACCCACTGCCGCCGAGGCGCCCGTCGAACCACCGCCCCCGCAGGCTGAACCCGCTTCCCCGGACGCAAGCCCGGTTTCGCCGCCGGAGGTCACGGACGGGACCCACCAGGCGGAATCTCCCGCCGCTGCCGCTCCTCCCGCCGCTGCCCCGACCGAAAGCCCGGCGGAGGAGGAACCGGCGAAGCCCGACGAGCCCGCCAAGCCGGGAATCGGGCAGCTGGTGGGCCGGATCAACCTCCAGCCGTGGTCCTTCACCAAGGGGCGAGAACGCGAACGCGAGCACGGGCGAAAACGCGGCGAGGCAAAAGGAAGAGGCGAAGGACGCGCGGATCGGGGTGCCCGCCAGGCTCAGGGCGGAGGGACGCCGGTCGAAAGCCCGGCGCGGGGCGGAAGCAAGCTCCCGCCGCTCCCACCGCCCGAAAGCCTCACCGCCGGCGAGATCGTCATCAAACCGCCCATCATCATCCGGGACCTCGCCGAGAAGCTCGGACGCAAACCCCACCAGATCATCGCCGACCTGATGGAGATGGGGGTCTTCGCCACGGTCAACCAGTCCATCGAGCCCGAGATCGCCCAGCGCATTTGCGCCAAGCGCAAGATGCGGTTCCGTCTGGAGAAGCGGGACAAGGGAGGCGCTCTGGTCCGTGAACAGCCCAAGAAGCCCGAACTCGTGGACGAGGATGATCGCCCGGAGGATCTCAAACCGCGCCCCCCGGTCATCACGATCATGGGGCACGTCGACCACGGCAAGACGACCTTGCTCGACACCATCCGGAAGTCGAACGTCGTCGCCGGCGAGGCCGGCGGGATCACCCAGCACATCGGGGCTTACACCATCCACTTCCCGCATCCCGAGCGGCCCGATGACCTGCAACAAATCACCTTCATCGACACCCCCGGCCATGCCGCCTTTAGCGCGATGCGCGCCCGCGGGGCCAACGTGACGGACATCGTGATTCTGGTGGTGGCGGCCGATGACGGGGTCAAGCCGCAGACGCTCGAGGCCCTGGATCACGCGCGCGCCGCGGGCGTCCCCATCATCGTCGCGGTCAACAAATGCGATCATCCGGCGGCGAACCCTATGCGGGCCCGGCAGCAGTTGCAGGAGCGCGGCCTCGCGCCGGACGAATGGGGCGGCGACACCATCTTCGTCGATCTGTCGGCCCTCACCCGCGAAGGCGTGGACCGCCTGCTCGAGATGATCCTCCTGCAAGCGGAGATCCTTGAACTTCGCGCGAACCCGGATCGCCGGGCCCGTGGGAACGTCGTCGAGTCCGGCATCGAACCCGGCGGCCCCACCGCCACCGTACTCGTGCGGAAGGGAACGCTGCATCCGGGCGACGTGATAGTCTGCGGACCGCACTATGGCCGGGTGCGCGCGCTCATCAACGAGGACGGACGCCGCCTCAAGGAAGCGGGACCGTCCTACGCGGTGAAGGTGCTCGGGTTGAACGGGGTGCCCGAAGCCGGCGCCGAGTTCGAGGTCGCGGAGAACGAGCGGATGGCCCGCCAGGTCTGCGAAGAACGCGCCGCCGAGATCCGCAAGGCGCAGCTCGAACGCCCCAAGGCGGCGACCCCCACGAATCTGGGCGAGATCATCAACATGCTGCGGTCCGACGCCGGCAAAGTCCTCAAGGTGCAGGTCAAGGCCGACACCCAGGGCTCCGTCGAGGCGATCGTCAGCTCCCTCGAACAGATCCACTCCGAGAAGGTCTCTCTCGAGGTCATCGCCCACGGGGTGGGCAACATCACCGAGAAGGACGTCGAGCTCGCGGCCGCCTCAAGTTCGATCATTCTCGGTTTCCACGCGAAGATCGACCACGCGGCCGCCGAGGCGGCCAAACGCCGGGGCGTCGAAATCCGGCTCTACGCAATCATCTACGAACTCGTTGACGAAGTCCGCCTGGCCATGGCCGGCCTGCTGGATCCCCTGCTCAAGGAGGTGACGATCGGGACCGCGGAAGTGCGCAAGATCTTCGAGCTGTCGAAGGGCGGAAACGTCGCCGGATGCGCGGTCACGCAGGGCCGGATCACCCGCGGCAAGGCCCGGGTCATCCGGCGGAAGAACCTGCTCTATCAGGGGCTGGTGTCCACGCTGCGGCGGTTCCAGGACGAGGTCAACGAGGTGCGCACCGGCATGGAGTGCGGCATCCGGCTGGATGGCTTTGACGAGTTCCAGGAGGGGGACATCATCGAGTGTGTCACCATCGAGAAGGAAGCGCAGCAACTGTAGCCGCGTGGCGGCCGGCTCCCCTCGCAGCCGCCGGCCGCCGGCTCGAACCCCGTGCAAAACCGCCGGCACACCCGCGTTCGTGAACTCCTCAAACGGGAGTTGAGCGCGATCTTGCAGCGCGAAATCCCCCTCAGCGAAGGCGGAGGCCTGTTCACCGTCAACGAGGTGCTCGTCTCGAACGACCTGCGCAACGCCACGGTGTTCCTCGGCTTCTTCGGCAGCGGTGACCAGCAGCGTCGCGGCTGGGCCTTGTTGCGCAAGCACCAGTCGCGCATCCAGGATGAACTGGCCCGGGCCGTGGTGCTGAAGAACACCCCGCGCCTGCGGTTCGAGACCGATGACTCGGTGGTCCGGGGAGATCGTGTCCTCGAGATCCTCAACCAGCTCGAAGACGATCTGCCACCAACCGAAGAACCTCAGCCCTGACCCCGATCCCTTCCGTCCCCCAGGTCCCTGACGTCCCTCCATTCTCCCCGCCGCCCCCCTTGGAAGACTGAGGGGGGGGGCGGGACACTGCCCCGCCCCGCCCCACCGGCGACAGATCAGTGCCCGCCCACCGCGGCCTCAACCTGCTTCTGTATTTTCTCGAGGTTGAACGAGCCGGGGCTCTGGCTCGGCGGATAGTCCTTCATCGTCATGAGGAACCTGCCCGCCAGTTGCTGCATCGGCACCAGGATGTAGGCGCGATCCAGGAACCAGTCGTTGTAGGTGTTCGAATTGTGCTGGGCCCGCTCGAACGGGTCGCGCCGCAGGTTGAACAGCAACGGCACCCGCAACTCGATGAAGGGTTCGCGCCAGACGCCGAAGGCGACACCCCGGTTCTCCAGAAAGACCGCCTTCCAGGCGTCGTACCGGATGGCCACCACCTGGCCGTCGTCGTTCACGTAGAAGAACTCCCGGCGGGGCGACTCCGCCGTTCGCCCGCTGAAATAGTCCAGCATGTTGTAACCGTCGATGTAGTTGCGATAACGACGCCCGTTGAGTTCGACCCCGTTCCGGAGCTTCTGCTTGATGTCGGGAGCGCCCGCCGCCGCGGCCAGCGTGGGCAGCCAGTCCTCGTGCGAGACGATGCCGTTCAGGGTCGTCCCCGCCGGAAAATGGCCGGGCCAGCGCACAAAGCACGGCACCCGGTAGGCGCCTTCCCAGTTCGAGTTCTTCTCGCTCCGGAACGGCATCGTCCCCGCATCCGGCCACGTGTTGTAGTGCGGTCCGTTGTCCGTCGAGTACATCACAATCGTGTCGTCCGCGATCCCGAGGTCATCCAGGACCTGCAGCAACTCACCCACATGGGCGTCATGCTCGATCATGCCGTCGGTGTATTCGTCGTTGCCCGGGTGCCGGTGCTCCGGCCGGACATGCGTGCGGAAATGCATCCGGGTGCCGTTCCACCAACAGAAGAACGGCTTGCCGGCCCGGGCCTGCCGCTGCATGAAGTCCCGGGCCGCCGCCACGGTCTCATCGTCGATCGTCTCCATGCGCTTCCGCGAGAGCGGGCCGGTGTCCGCGATCCGACCGTCGGCAAACGAATGGATGACGCCGCGGGGTCCGTAAGCCTCCCGGAAGGTCCGTCCGTCGGCCATCACCATGTCGGCCGGATAATCCTCGTTCTCCGGCTCCTCCTCGGCATTCAGGTGGTAGAGATTGCCCAGGAACTCGTCGAACCCGTGCATGGTCGGCAGGTGCTCGTTGCGGTCGCCCTGGTGGTTCTTGCCGAACTGCCCCGTGGCATAACCCTGACTCTTCATCACCGTGGCCATGGTGACATCCGTCTTCTGCCAGCCCTCCGCCGCGCCAGGCAGTCCGACCTTGGTCATGCCGGTGCGCACCGGCACGTTCCCGCCAATGAACGCCGCGCGCCCCGCCGTGCAGCTTTGCTGTCCATAGTAGTCGGTGAAGGCGAGGCCCTCCCGCGCAATGCGGTCGATGTTGGGGGTGTGATAGCCCATCATGCCCCGGCTGTTGTGGCTGATGTTCCAGGTCCCGATGTCATCGCCCCAGATGACGAGCACGTTCGGTTTCTTGTCCGCGGCGCAGGCGCCCGCCATCAGAGCGGTGGCCAGCAACCCGGCGGACCAGGCTTGTGTCTTGGTTCTC
This sequence comes from Verrucomicrobiales bacterium, assembly GCA_024233305.1. Taxonomy (GTDB): domain Bacteria; phylum Verrucomicrobiota; class Verrucomicrobiia; order Limisphaerales; family J093; genus J093. Next base: position 292 of record JACKPV010000049.1, on the reverse strand, counting down.
TTCATAACATTGATGGTTTGTCGGTCCGGTAACGGATGGCGGACAGGCGGCGTGTGTGCGCCTCCCTGTGCCCCTCGCTTGCCGGGCCCCCAAAGTGGGGGTTCGAGAGGCATTAGTCAACGAAACCACCCGCATCGAACGCGCGAATGTGCGCCGCTCCGCCGTTCGGAACCGCGGGGTTGATCCCGCAACCAGCGTGCCTCCCGGCCGGACGAGCGGAACGGGCTCAACGCACCCTTCCGCGGCCACCATGAACCCGAAGAGCGCTGAGCCTTGACCATTCAGTAACTCG
>JACKPV010000048.1 GCA_024233305.1 Verrucomicrobiales bacterium | reverse complement strand
AAGGCGGCGGCCCGTTCGGTGGGCACGAAGGCCGGCGAGGGAGTGTGCGCGACGGTGAAACTGCGCCTGGAACAGGAGGCGGTGCTGACGCGCAACGCGTTCAACGCGACGTTGGAACTGATCAACAACGACCAGAGCACCCCGTTGGAGGATGTGCTGGTCCTGATCGACATCACCGATGCGGACGGCAACCCGGCCGATGAGGTGTTCGCGATCCGGGATCCGGAGCTTTCGGGGATCGGAGCGGTGGACGGGACCGGGATGGTGGGGACGGGCTCGACGGGGACCGCCTCGTGGATCCTGATCCCGACGCGGGAGGCGGCGCCGGAGACCGAACAGGTGTATCTGGTCGGGGGCACGCTGCAATACAAGCAGGACGGGTTGCAGGTGCTGGTGCCGCTGACCGGGGTGCCGATCACGGTGTATCCGGACCCGTTGCTGTATGTGAAGTACTTCCACCAACGGGACGTGTATGCGGACGATCCGTTTACGAGCGTGATCGAGCCCTCAATACCCTACTCGCTGGCGGTGATGGTCGAGAACCGGGGCAAGGGCGAGGCCAAGAGCTTCCGGATCACCTCGGCCCAACCGCAGATCATCGAGAACGAGAAGGGCCTGTTGATCGACTTCCAGATCATCGGGACCCAGGTCGAGAACGACAACCTCTCGCCCTCGCTGACGGTGAACCTGGGCAACATCCCGCCGGACACGACCAAGATCGCGCGGTGGCTCTTGACCTCGACCCTGCAGGGGTTGTTCATCGACTACACGGTGACCTTCGAGCACGTGGACGCGATAGCGGGCAAGAAGACGGCGTTGATCGAGGAAGTGACGATCCACGAGCTGACCCACATCGTCGAGGCGCCCGGTCCGTTTGACGACGGGCGACCGGACTTCCTGGCCAACGACGAACCGGACCCGCCGACCGATTACCCGGACGTGGTGCACCTGAGCGACGGGAGCGTGGAGCCGGTGAGCGTGGTGACCGAAGGGAGCCCCGACGGAGCGCCGAGTGCAGGGGATCCGACCGTCGAGCTGACGGTGGAACTGCCGCCGGGCTTTGTGTATGTGCGGGTGCCCGAGCCCGCGAACGGGGCGATGGAACTCTCGCGGGTGGAACAGAACGGGCGGGAGATACCGCTGGGAGTCAACGTGTGGACGACCGACCGGACGTTCGTTGGCGAAGGGAAACGCCCGGTCAACGAGCACGTGCTGCACCTCTTCGATCTGAACGGAGCGGGGAGCGCGGGCCCGGTGACCTACACCCTCTTCTACGGCGAACTGCCGCCGCTGGACACGACCGCGCCGATGAGCCAGGTGGCGGCGCTGCCGGCGGAATCGGCGGCGGAGTTTGCGGTCAACTGGAGTGGCAGCGACCCGGGCGGATCGGGGGTGGCGTTCTTCGATGTGTATGTGTCGGAGGACGGCGGGCCGTTCAGCTTGTGGCGGAGCAAGACCAAGCAGACCGGGAGCCTGTATAGTGGCCAGGTGGGCCACCAGTATGGGTTCTACAGCCGGGCGACCGACCTGGCAGGCAACACCGAGGCAGCGCCGGGGAGCGCGGACGCGCAGACGACGGTGCTTTACACGGACACCGATCCGGACCTGGCGCCGATTGCGGCGCAGCATACCGGGGAAGGGGTGCCGATCCTGGGGCTGGCGTTGAACGTGACCGACCCGGACACCGCGCCGGGGGGCTTGAGCTTCCAGATCAGCACGTCGAACCGGACGCTGCTGCCGGAGGACAACATCGTGCTGGGAGGCGCGGCCGGAGCGCGGACGCTGAACCTGACGCCGGTGGCGCAACGCTTCGGGCAGGCGGAAGTGACCGTGACGGTGAGCGACGGGCACGGGAGCGATGTGGAGACGTTCGTGGTGAACGTGAGCGCGGAGAACGACCCGCCGGTGCCCGGAGCGGACAGCTTCGTGCGGCAGTCGGGGAAGGGTGTGAAGATGGCGGTGGCCGAACTGCTGGCCAACGATCAGGACCCGGACACCGACCACTCCCTGCTGGCGATCAGCGGGGTGTCGGGGGCGACGCCGGCGGGAGCGAGCGTGCGGCTGGCGGGCCAATGGGTGATCTACACGCCGGCGACGGACCAGCCGGACGCGGCGGGCGGGTTTGTGTATGACCTGACCGACGGGGAAAGCACGGTGCCCGCAACGGTGGCCATCACGGTGGAAGGCGCGGGGAGCGAAGGGAGCCGGAACCGGTTGGGCAACCCGGTGGTGGGCGGGGGCCAGGTGACCCTGCGGTATGTGGGGATTCCGGGGCGGGAATACGCGCTGGAACGGACGACCGACGTGGGAGCCAACCCGGTGTGGACCCGGTTGGGGACGGCGGTGGCGGGGCCGACGGGGCTGATCGAGTTCGTGGACGACGATCCGCCGGGAGTGATGGCCTACTACCGGACAGTGGGGGTGAGCGCGCCGTGAAACGAAGGGAGACAACGACTATGAACAAGCGAAGAATGATGCTGATGGGCCTGGCGGGGCTGTGGGGAGTGGGCCAGGCGGGGGTGCTGACCTTCAACGTGGGGGCGGCAATCCCCGACGGGATCGATCCCGGACTGGCGGACTTCCAGACGGTGAGCGGGGAGAGCGTGGTGACGAGCCTGTCGGTGGGATTGGCGATCAGCGGGACCGGCTTCGGGGCGTTCAACGGGGACCTGTATGTGACGCTGCTGCACGTGCCCAGCTCGACGTGGGTGGTGCTGGTGAACCGGCCCGGGCGGGACGCGGGGAACGACCTGGGCTACCTGGACAACGGGATGACCGTGACGCTGGAAGCGGGAGGGAACGACATTCACACCTACCAGACCAGCAGCCCGGCGCCGAGCTATGGGGCATCGGGCGAACTGCTGGGGACGTGGGCGGCGGACGGACGGAGCGCGGACCCGGCCAGCGTGCTGGACACCAGCCCACGGACGACCTCGTTGAACGACTTCCTGGGGATCAACCCCAACGGGGACTGGGTGCTGTATGCGGCGGACCTGGAATCGGGCGGCGAGGCGCAACTGGACTCGTGGACGTTGAACATCAACCAGGTGATCATCCCCGAGCCGGGCACGGTGACCCTGTTTGCCGCGCTGGGCCTGGGCCTGTGGGCCAGCGTCCGCCGGCGCGGCTGAAGAGACCGGCCCACCCAACCAAGCCCGTTCCGGGAGCCACCGGCGCCCGGGCGGGCTTTTTGCTTGGGACCGGCCCGGGCGCCCGGCGCCGGAGGAGACCTACCAGAAGACCAGAAAAAAGGCGAACACCCCGGCAACCACCGCGCCACCCGCGAGTCTCACGCCGGGCGTCGTGCGGTGTGCCGCTACCTGCCTTCGCTCGCGAAGAATCGTTGGTAGACAGCGGAAGCGAGAATTGCCAGAACCGCCACGCCGAAGAACGCTCCGATTCGGTAGGGGGCCGTGAGCATGAGCAGATCGTGCAGGAACAACTTCCCCAGGGTTGCCACCAACAGTCCGGCGCCGGCGTATCGCACAGGGCCCTGGCGCTTTACCACGCCGATAATCAGGAGACCGAAGGCGAATAGTCCCCATGCGATGGAGTAACTCATGTCTCGGGCAAAGCTGCCGGTGAAACGCAGTTCGACGGTGGGGCCGGGGGAGAAGTAGTTCGCGATCTCGAGGTTCAGCAGCAGGAAGGCCAAGATCGCGCCGAGGGTGTTGAGCCAAGCCCGCACGGTGACTTGCGAGATGCGCCAGTCGGGGGCGGAGAGCCGGGCTGCGAGGAAGGCAGCCAGGGCAACGAGCCCGTAGGTGTAGAGGAACCAGTTGAAAACGGCGGCGCCGGTTTGCGCGCCGTATTCGAGCACGGCGGGGTTCATCGACAAGCGGACGAAGGCGGCGACAAGCAGGCCGAAACCGGTGGTCCGCAGGCCGGGATGGGGGATCCGACGGAACAGCCAGAGGAGCGCGAGCCCTTCGAGTGCCCACCCGATGGTGAGCCATTGTCTTTCGAACTGGATCGGGAAGACGAGCGTCAGGAAGAAGAGAAGGCTGCCACCGGCCCAGGCCAGCAGGGTGTTCCGTTGCGGCGCCTGGCGTTCGACGGTGCGGAGGAGTTGCCATAGCAGCGCTGCGGCGGGGAGGGCCAGCGTCAGAGGGATCCACCCGGGATGGTCCGGGTTCCAGGCGCGTTCGATGGTGTTGTAGATCAGGAAGAAATGGGGGATCGGGGCCAGCGCCGCCGTGGCCCATGGCACCACGGGCGGACGGTTGGACCGCCATGCAACCATGGGAAAGGCGACAAAGATCACGAGGAACAGGAGATTCCAAACCAGGGGCGCGGCGGCGGCGGTTTCCCGGAACCGGGCGACGTGCCAGGCAAGTTGGACGAGCAGAATGCCGCCCAACGCCAGGGGAACGAGCCGGTGACTGTGGAGCAGTCGCGCCAGGGCGAGGAGCATCACGCCCAGGACCAGCGTGCCCAGGAACACCCAGTGGGGGGTCGAGAGGGGCAAGCGGAGAATGACCATCGAGAGCAGCACAAAGGGCAGCACTCCCGGAAGTGCCAGGGTGGTGGCCGGATCGCGGTCGGCAGGATCGGGCGCATCCGACAGGGAGTCGCCCCACCAGGCGGTGAACGTCGCCGCCAACAAGAACAACCCGCCGAAGAGGCCGATTCGAAAGACGGATCCAAGGACCAATCCGGCCTCGCGCGGCAGGCTCCCCACGTCCAGACCGAGAACGAAGGTGACAAGGCCGCAGGCGATCACCACCGGCGTGCGGGTTCCGGTCGCCAGACCGACTGCCGTTGCCAGCAGGGCGCCAAACAGCAAGCTGATCCAGAGTCCGGCGCCGACGGCCATTTCGTTGAACAGGGGAATGGCAAACAAGGCGAGGGCGAGGGAGGGGAAGACGTTCAACCACCGTGGGGGCTGACGGTCGCGAGGTTCGCTGGACAGCATCAGCGGCAGGGCGCCGTGCAGCAACCCGTAGAGCAGGAAGGCCAGAAGCGCCCAGCCGAGGCTGGTTTCGGCGAGGCGGCTGTTGGTCCAACCTGCCAGGATTGCGAAGGAAAGCCCGCCCGCCACGGGTATGAGCCGGCGGAGAGGCGGCTCACGGAAGGCCGCCACGAGACAGCATGCGTCGGCGAGAAAGACGAAGGCCAGGAACAGGACGGGCCGGTCCCACACCCAGGCACGGGGCAACTGCCAGGCGGCGAAGAGGAAGGTCAGCAGCGCCAGTCCCACTGGGGCGGCGGTGACGAACGCACTTGCGCATCTCCAACGTCGGGCAAACCACAGGGCTCCCAGGAATAGGGCGTTGAAGCTCGCGAGGATCAACCACAGCGTCAGTTCCTTTCCGTCATGGAAGAACTCGATCTGCCAGGCAATCTCCATCAAGCCCGTGCCCAGTGCGCCGAGCATCGCCAGGAAGGGCCACCGCTGCCGGAAGGCCACCGCCAGCAGACCCGCATCGAGGAGAAGCACGTAGCCGAACAGGGCCAACGGCCGATCCTCCCCGCTGGAGAGGAGGAACGGGGTAAGGAAACCGCCGACCAAGCCGAGCACGGCCACCACGCGAGCCTCCATCCGAACGGCGAGAATAAGGGCGGCGACGGTCACCAGGATCATCATGGCAAACGTCGTCGTCAGGCCGGTGAATCGGTAGATGCCGTGGCAGGCGAAGCAGGTGGTGTACAGAGTGACGATACCTGTCGCGGCCAGGGTTTGCGCGGTCACTTCGTACGCCTTCCGTCGGAGCGTGATGCCTCCGCCGAGCAGCCCGAGCCCGCTGAGGAACCCGAGGGTTATGCGCATTGCCGGGGAGATCAGGTTGTTGTCGAAGGAGTACTTGATGAAGAACGCGAGGGCGAGGAATAGCGCGAACCCTCCGATCCATGCGAACAAGCGAACGCCCAGGAAGCGTTCCCAGTCGATTTGCCGGAGTGCGCGGGGCGCCTTCGGCGAGGGGAAGGGCGGGGGAGGGGCGGCGTTCGCTGCTACCGGGGATGCGCTTCGGGCCTGGACTTGAGCGGGGGCGGGGACGAAGGCTGGCGGCGCTGCCATCGGGGGTATCCTCGGGGGAGTCGTGGGGGATCGGTCTGGAGGGATCGTGGCGCGCTTGATCGGGGGCGTCGCCGGTTTCCCGCCGGTCGCGTCCGGCGCCGGGGGCGGTACGGCGGATTCCTGAACAGGAACTTGGCGCCAGCCGTCCATTTCGTGCCGCAAACGCGCGACCTGCTCCTTCATTTCCCTAAGTTCGCGGCGCAGGACGCTCAGTTGGCGGGCGAGCACGCCGACCGCCGTCGTGAGGATGAGGAAAACGAGCAGGGCTTCCATGGCATCGGGCAGCTCCAGTCTCGGTCGTTCGCCGGCTTCGTGCCGGACGTGACAGGCGGGAGGCTGCGAGCAACATACGCCGGTGGGTCCGGATCGCGATAATCGAAAAGCGAGGCGGGGACATTGCCGCAGTTGATGGGAAGCCGGCGGGAGCCGGGCGGCGGCCTGCGGGCCGGACGCTCACGAAGCATGGGATCGCAAGGACCCGGGTCTGGCGCCCGCGCCCGGATCCCGGCGTGGGGCATGCCGGGCATTCTGGCGCTTCGCACGGATCGGCCGCCGGCGAAAGCGGGGGAAGACGATGCTCCCTGCGAACATCACCACCGTGTCGCGTGGACCCATGGTCGGCGACATCAAGCCGGCCGCCCAGATCTTCAGGGCCGGCATCGACGGCGGGCGAAGAAGGGGCTTGAGGGAATGGCGCTCCGTCCCGTACATAACCGTTGATGAACCGGTTGGATGAACGTTTTTCCAGGTTGCGCGCCACGGGCGAAAAGGGGTTTGTGGTTTACATTGGCGCCGGCGATCCCGACCTGGCGGCGACGGTCGAACTGGCGCTCGCCTTCGACCGGGTGGGCGTGGACGTTCTCGAGTTGGGGGTGCCGTTCAGCGATCCGCTGGCGGACGGCCTCGTGAATCAACTGGCGGCCCAACGCGGGCTTGAATCCGGGACAACGCCGACGAAGGTTCTGGCGGCGGTTGCCGAGATCCGGCGGCAATCTCAGATCCCGGTGGTTCTCTACATCTATTACAACCTCATCCATCGCCAGGGTCCCGAGGCCTTCATTGGCGCGGCGGCCGCGGCGGGTGTGGATGGATTGCTGGTGCTTGATCTGCCGCCCGAAGAAGCCGGCGCGTACAGCGAGTTCATGCGGGCTGCGGATCTCTGCCCGATCTTCCTCATCGCGCCCACCACACCGGAGGACCGGATCGAAGCCATCGTGCGTCGGGCGCGCGGATTCGTATATTACGTCTCGCGCGAAGGCGTGACCGGCATGCAGCAACAGGTTTCGGACACCATCGGTCCGATGACGCAGTTGATCCGCCGGCATACCGACCTGCCCGTCGCGGTGGGGTTTGGCATCTCGACGCCGGAGCAGGCGCGGGAAGTGGCCCGCAACGCCGAGGCGGTGGTGGTGGGCAGCGCGGTGGTGAACCAGATTGCGGAACACGGCAGCGCGCCCGGCCTGGCGGCCAGGGTGGCCGGTTTTGTGGAAACGCTGGTGAAAGCAGTACGGGAGGCAACGTGAACGCGAAGAACAAGGCAACGACGAGGGCCGCAGAGCGGTTCGTGATCATCATGGCGGGCGGACGCGGCGAGCGATTCTGGCCGCTCAGCCGCGAAAAACATCCGAAGCAGTTCCTGACCCTCGTGGGGGGGCGTTCCCTGCTGCAGCAGGCGGTGGATCGCGTGGCGGGAGTCGTTCCGCCCGAGAACGTCTTCGTGATCACCAACGAAGCGCATGTGGCCGCCACGCGCCGGCAGTTGCCGGAGTTGCCGAAGTCGAACATCGTCGGGGAACCCTGCGGTCGCGACACGTGCGCGGCTGTGACGCTGGGAGCGGCCCTGGTGGGGGCGCGTTCGGTGACCGGGGTGATGGCCGTGCTGCCGGCGGATCACCTCATCCCGGATACGCGCGGTTTCCAACGCGTGCTGAAGGACGCTTTCGATCTGGCGGGGCGCGGTCAGGTGATCGTGACCATCGGCATCCGACCCACCGAGCCGGCCACCGGTTACGGCTACATCGAGATGGGGGATCCGCTGCCGCCCCCCCGTGGCGCCCAACCGACCCGGACCGTGTTTCACGTGGCGAAGCGTTTCGTGGAGAAGCCCGACCTGGCGCGGGCGGTCGAGTACCAGAACAGCGGTCGACACCGTTGGAATGCCGGGATGTTCGTCTGGTCGTTCGCCACCGTAACCGAGGGGTTGGCCCGCCATCAGCCGGATTTCGCGGCGGCCTGCGAGCGGTGGTTTCGGGTCGGCGCCACGCCCCGGTTGACCAAGGTCCTGGCGGCGGATTACCCGGAGATCAAACGCATCTCCATCGACTACGCATTGCTCGAACAGGCGCACAATGTCGTGGTCGCCGAAGGCAATTTCGCCTGGGATGACCTCGGCGCCTGGCCGGCCCTCGCGCGGCATCTCAAACACGATGCGGAGGGTAACGGCGCCGCGGCCGATTTCGTGCACGTCGACGCCGCGCGCAATCTGATCTTCGACGCGCGCACGAAGCACCGAACTCTGGTGGCGGCGGTGGGATTGACCGATTGCGTGCTCGTGCTCACGGATGACGCAACGCTCGTCGCTCCGAAATCTCACGCCCAGCAACTCAAGGCATTGGTCACCAAACTCCGCAAAGCCGGGCGCGAAGAGGTCCTTTGAAGACCCCGCCGGGGTGGCCTCCATTCGGTCCGGCAAGCTCCTGCCGCGGGGCGGCGGCGATGGCGGGCCGGCGATTGACACCCCGCTCGAAAGCGCCCAGCTTCGCAGCGCCATGAAAGTGGATCCGCAAATGACGCCTACCAGCGTGGCGGTGCTCGCGCCGGCTGTTCCCGTGGCCCGGGCGGACAAGCTCACGGGCGAGGGGAAGGAGGCCGTGGCGGCGTCCAAGAAGGCAGGCGCGGGCTTCGATGAGTTCTCCAGCGAAGCGGCTGTCCGTATCGGCTTTCCGAGGCCGGCGAAAGCGGCATTCGTTGTGGGCGCCGCGCACGGCGCGGGGCAGTTGATCGAGGAGCGCGAGGTCCTCGGCGGAACCTCGCCAACCCGGGGCACCCGCGGATCGCCGTTGCAGTTCTCGGGCGGCATCCGATTCTCGAAGCATCCCTCGGAAGCGTGCGCTGCGATCGTCATTGACTGATTTACCCCGGCTTCTTCGCGTCAACTCCGTTGCTCCACGGTCGACACCCCCACCGCGATGTCCCACACCCCCGGTCCCTTCCGCCCGCGCCGGATATCCGGACCGCCGCCACCGGACGATCGCCGGTCGGTTCTGGCGGCGTGGCGTCGGGTTGACCTGACGCCGTTGGAGATCGAGGCGGCCAATGTTGCCCGGTCGGTGGCGGACCTCGTGCCGGCCACGCTCCAGCGTTATGCCATCGAGCGGAAGCGCACCCACGCCGAGGTGGTACGCGTTTGGAGTCAACTCCTCGATCCCACGCTCACGTCGCACGCGAAGCCGGGCGGGCTGCGCAACGGCACCCTGTTCGTGATCGTCGACAGCAGCGCGTGGCTCGATGAAATCGTGCGTTACCGTCGCCGCGAAATCCTCGACCGCCTCCAGCACGCGTTCGGTCGGGAGACCATCCGCGCGATCTCCTTCCGGGTGGGATGATCGTTCGGACAGGGGGATTCGTTCGGTCAGCGGGCCTGTGCAGGCCGCGGTTGAGCGCGCCGTTCTTCGGCTCGGAAATGGCCTTGCTGTTCGGCCCAGCGGCTTCTAGGCTGCCCGCACCAGTCACGCGGCAGAAACCACATCACGAGCAAAGCGCATGAACAAGCCCCAAACCCGCCGTCCCGGGCCGTCTCCAGCCGGATTCAACCGGCGGCAGATGATCGGCCGCACCGCCACCGCTACCCTGGGCGCGCTCGCCCTGCAACCGGCCCGGGCTGCGGAAGGTCCGGCGGTTGTGCGCGGGCGGATCCGGCAGTCCATCGTTCACTGGCCGTTCGAGGCCTTCGGGGAGAAATGGAACGGGGAACAGATCTGCCGGATCGCGCACGAGCTTGGTTGTCAGAGCGTTGAACTGGTCGCCACGGACGTTTATCCCATCCTCAAGCAGCACGGTCTGACCTGCGCCATCTGCCAGATTGACATGAGTCCGGACGCGCCGTTCGTGAAGGGTTGGAACAACCCCGACCATTGGCCGCGCCTCACTCAGGCCACGCGTGCGGCCATCGACGCCGCCGCAGAACATGGCTTTCCGAACGTGATTTGCTTCACCGGTTTCAGCGCTCGCAATCCGGATGACCCCGCCAGCCCGCACCTGTCCCTTGAGGAAGGCGCCCGGAACTGCGTGCGTGGCCTCAAGGAAATGACCCGCTACGCCGAGCAAAAACAGGTCACTCTCTGTCTCGAGATGCTCAACACGCGGGATGACACCCACCCGATGAAGGGGCATCCCGGCTATCAGGGGAACCACACCGACTACTGCATCGACATCATCGAGGCGGTCGGATCGCCGCGGCTGAAGCTCCTCTTCGACGTTTACCACGTGCAGGTGATGGACGGGGATGTCATCCGCCGGATCCATCAGCTCAAGGACTACATCGGCCACGTCCACACCGCCGGCTGTCCGGGGCGGAACGAACTGAACGATCGTCAGGAAATCAACTACCGCCCCGTGATGCAGGCCCTTCTGGACATCGGTTACACCGGATTCGTGGGGCAGGAATACATACCGACCTGCTGCCCTCTCGACGGTCTGCGTCAGGCCGTCAGTCTGTGCGACGTCTGACCATGCTCACCGCCCTGTGCCTATGAAGACCCTGCCCCTGTCCCGCAGCATCCGCCGGATCCTGCCCGCGCTTTGTCTGGTTACGAGTTCATTGCTCGCCGCCGACAACGTCGCGCCCGACGGTTGGATCGCCCTGTTCAACGGCCGCGACTTTGCGGGTTGGAAGGCGCCTGAAGGCGACAACGGCCACTGGAAGGTCATCGATGGCGTCATCGACTACGATGCCGAGAGCGAGGCGGCCGAGGACAAGAACCTCTGGACCCGCCGCGAGTTCACGGACTTTGTGCTGCGCGTCGACTGGCGGATCAAGGCCACGCCTTACACCAATCCGAACGTCCCTTACATCCTGCCTGACGGGACCCATGCCCGGGACACCACCGGAAAGGAAATGAAACTGGCGCTGCCCGACTCCGATTCGGGGATCTTCATTCGTGGGAGTGGGCGGCATCAGATCAATATTTGGTGCTGGCCCATCGGTTCCGGCGAGATGTACGGGGTCCGGATGGACCGCACGATGCCGCCGGAAGTCCGCGCCGCGGTGACGCCCCGGCATCAGGCGGACAAGCCGGTCGGGGAATGGAACCGCTACGAGATCACGGTCCAGGGCGACACCGTGAAAGTGGTGCTCAACGGCATCACTGTCCTTCCCGGGGCAAGACTGCCGGACCTGCCGGCGAAAGGCGCAATCGCTCTCCAGCACCACGGCGGCAAGCGCAACGGCGAATGGGTCAGCCCCCCGAGCCTCCTTCAATTCAAGAACATCTACCTGAAACCGCTCCCTTAGCCGGGGCTCACAGGGCCGACAACCCGCTGCGCAAAAGGGGTCGTAAGAGATCCCCCTTACCCCCCGGGCCAAAGGCCCGCCTCCAAGCCAGCCCAGGGCAGAGCGAGGAACGAGCGCCGCCTTGGGCACGCGGCCACCAACGACGAAAGCCCTGAAGGCCGGCTTCGGCGCGTTCACGGTCAGCCAGTCGCAGGCCGCGAGAGTGAGGGAGCAAGTCGTCCGGCAGGAGGAACCTCACCGGCAGGTTTCGTTTCGGTCGGAATACGGGGCGTTGTGCCGGAAACACGGGATGGCCATTGACGGACGGTATGCGTGGGATTGATGTGTCGCCCCTTCAGGGCTTTGGCGATTTGCCCGTTCGGACCCAGGGCGGCGCTCGTTCCTCGCTCTGCCCTGGGCTGGTTTGAGGCGGGCCGTTGGCCCTTGGGACAGGGGGATGCGCTGGGGCGGAGCGCTCGGGGCAGGTGCGCGCGGTGGAGCAGGATTCGTTGCGGCGAGTGGCTCGTTCGGTTCTGGGGGGGCTTCCGTCACGAGCAGGAGCAGGCGTCGCACGCGCGGGCTCGGCGCGAGGCGAGCTGTTTCTCGAGGGCGAGTGAGGTCGGCGTGATCGAGAGGCCGCCGAGGGCGGTGCAGCGGAGTTCACGCGGCATCTGGTTCGCGACCTGCCGGGCGGCGGCCACGACTTCATCGAACGGAATCACTGGATCGAAATCGGCGAGGGCGAGGTTCGCGGACGAAAGGGCCTGGCTCGCGGCCAGGACGTTCTTCGACAGGCACGGCACTTCGACGCGGTTGGCCACGGGATCGCAGATGAGTCCGAGCATACCCTGTAATGCGAGCGACGCGGCGGCAGTGGCCTGGGAAAGGGCGCCGTCGGCGAGGGTGACCAGGGCGGCGGCAGCCACTGCGGCAGCGGAGCCACCCTCGGCCTGACAGCCGCCGACCTCGGCCGCGAACGACCATTCGGTGGCGATGAAGACGCCGATCAATCCGGCCGCCAGCATTGCCCGGGCCATCGCCTCCTCCTCCAGCCCCATGCGTTCTGCCATGCCGATAACGGCTCCCGGCAATGCCGCGCAGGCCCCGGCGGTGGGCGCGGCGACGATGACCCCCATCGCGCTCTTCACCTCCATCAAAGCGGTGACGTAAAGGACCATCCGGTTCAGGGCGCCGGCATCGAGCAAGCGGCCGGCTTCGAGGCGTTCGCGGAACCGTCCCGACTGATGCCCGAGCACCCGGTCTTCGTAGTGGGTTCCCGCGATCCCCTGGGCAATGGATCGTCGCAACACCCGCACGATGTCGACCATCCGCCGGAGGATTTCCTGATCGCTGAATCCGCTGCGAGCCCGCTCGTATTCGAGGGCGAGTTCCCAGAGTGTTCGCGCGGGTGCGGGACCGGCGTATTGGAGCATGGCCGCGCAAGTTGTGAAGGGGAGCCTGATTCCGGGTCGCGTTGGGACGGGGAGCACCGGGGCCAGACGGGCAATGCCGGCGGTTCCCTCTCGCGGCGCGTCCGCCCTGGCGAACCGCGAGTCGCTTAGCTGGAGCAGACAGCCGCGCGGGTTTTCGTGCAGCCGGATCTCGCCCTCGGGATGCGCCGCCTGCAACCGGTCACGCAGTGCTGCATCCGGGGCCGCCAACGGGATCAGCGTCTCGTGACGGTCGCCGAACAATGAAACCTCGAATCCATCGATGCCGATCACTTCGATCATGCCGCCGCCGGTGGACACCGCAATGAGCGAATGCTCGCCGTGGGGGTTGCGGCAGGTCAGGCGGTAGGTATTGGGATGCGGATCGCCGGTGTCGACGGTTTCGATACGAACGCGCACCCCGGCTTCCCGCAAGGCCTGCGCCGAGTTGGGCAGCCGTTCGTCGGTGGCTTCCCAACCGAGCAGACCGCCGAACAGCCCCATGTCCGAGCCCTGGCTTTCATGCGTCGTTGGCAGCGAACCCGCGCGATCGAACTCGACGAGCACTTCGCGGATCTCGCCGCCCATGAGATCCCGGGCCAGGCGCCCGATCCGCAGCGCCGCGGCGCAATGGGAACTCGAAGGCCCGCGCATCACGGGACCGATGACGTCGTTAAAGATGCTGACCAGCATGGCGGAGGCGGGGGATCGGTTGGCGTCGTGCAATGGGCGGCGTCGGGCAGTGGTCGTGCCGGCTCAGGGACGGGTGCGTGTTGCGCTGCGGATCCGTTCCAATTCCGTGCGCAGCCGTGCCACGATGGCGGGTTCGGCGGCGAAACGGTTGTTGGTTTCGCCCGGATCGGTTTCGAGGTTGTAGAGCTGGCCGGACGGGCCGCCGGGTTCCGGGGCAATGCGCGCCGGTTTGGTGAAACCGCCCGAGCCAAGGCCGTCGATGTACTTCCACGGTCCGGACCGGATGGTCATGGTGCCGTTGCCGGAAGGGATCACAACGGGGCCGCGGATCGGTTTGCTTTCGGGTTGTTCGCCGCGCAGGACGGGCAGGAAGTTGAAGCTGTCGGGGGCGGCATCCTCGGGCAATTCGGCGCCCGTGACGGCCGCCAGCGTAGCGAAGAGGTCGGTAAAGCAGACGGTCTGCCGGGTGGTCGTGCCCGTCTTGACCTGGCCCGGCCAACGAACGATGAACGGCATCCGGTGTCCGGCTTCCCAGGCGTCGGCCTTCATGCCGCGCCAGCCGCCGGACGAATCGTGCCCGAGGCGCTGCGCATCCTCGGGATACCAAACCGGGCCGTTGTCCGAGGTGAAGACCAGCAGCGTGTTCTCCTGCATTCGGGCGTCCTCGAGCGCCTGCAATACCCGACCGATCATGGCGTCGACCATCATTGTGAAATCGCCATACAAACCGGCGCCGCTGCGACCGGCAAACCCGGGCCCCGGCAGCCAGGGCGTGTGCGGCGCCGGGAAGGCCAGGTAGAGGAAGAGGGGCTGCTCGGAACGCTTCGGCCCGTGGTCGCGGATGAGCGTGACCGCTTCGTCGGTGAAACGCGGCAACACGTCGGCGAGATGCAGGCCGGGCGCGATGCCCCCCGCACGCCAGAAGGCGCCCTGGATGGGCGACCAGCCCTCGCTCCGGCTCGCCGCGATCGCCGCGGTCGGCGGCTCCACGGCGCGGTTGTTGCGGATGTAGAAGTAGGGCGGGATGTCCGTCGAGGCGCGGATGCCGAAGAAGGTGTCGAATCCGCGGTCGACCGGGCCGCCCACGAGGGGCTGATCGTAGCCCCGTTCGTCGAACCCGAGGTGCCATTTGCCGACCATGGCCGTGCGGTATCCGCGGGAGCGCAGCAGCGAGGCCACGGTCATGCGATCCGGTTCGATCACCGCCTGCCGCGGCCATTGGCCGACGTCAGTGCGGAAGGGATAACGTCCCGTCAACAAGCCGTAGCGGGATGGATGGCAGAGGGCGCCCGGCGCGTGGGCGTCGGTGAACCGCAAGCCTTCGGACGCGATCCGGTCGATGTTCGGCGTCGGGATTCGGGAAGCCGGATTGAAGCAGCCCGGATCTCCGTAGCCCATGTCGTCGACGAGGATGATGACCACGTGCGGCAGTGTTGCGGCAGCCGCGGGATCGGCGGCAGCCACAAGGGCCAGCGAGGCGAGCAGGGGGGCGAGGCGTCGTTTCATGGGCAATGGCGGTCCTGTGCGGTCGCGTTTGGGCTCGAAGGAGGGAGCGTTTCGGGGCGCGCTGCCGAGTGCCGGCCGGCGGTTCCGGAGGTGTGCGACCCGGAACCGCCGTGTCGCCGGAGTTCAGAGTCCCAGCTTCTTGAAGCGGTTGCTGACCTCCTTGAAATGGAAATCGAGAGAGCAGAGCTGATCGAGTTCGGCGGGGGTGAGGTGTTTTGCGATGGCCGGATCCCGTTTGAGTTGTTCGAGGAAGTCGGCGTCGTCGCGACCGGCGTGTTTGACGGCCCAGGTTTCCATGGCATTGCGCTGGACGAGGTCGTAAGCCTGTTCGCGGGTGAGTCCCTTGCGGATGAGGGCGAGGAGCACGGTCTGGCTGTTCCACATGCCGAGGCTCAGGCCGAGGTTCTTCTGCATGTTGCCGGGGTAGACCTGGAGGCCTTCCATGAGCCGGGTCAGGAGGCCGAACATGTAGTCCAGGAGACAGCAGGAATCGGGGAAGATGATGCGTTCGGTCGAGCTGTGGCTGATGTCGCGTTCGTGCCAGAGGGCGACGTTTTCGAGGGCGACGAGCGCGTTGCCGCGGAGCACGCGGGCGAGGCCGGTGAGGCGTTCCCAGGTGATGGGGTTGCGTTTGTGCGGCATGGCGCTGCTGCCCTTCTGGCCCTTGGTGAAGGGTTCCTCGGCCTCGAGCACCTCGGTGCGCTGAAGGTGGCGGAATTCGACGGCCCAACGCTCGATGCTGGCGCCCACCAGGGCGAGCATGGTCTGAAACTCGGCGTGGATGTCCCGCTGCACGACCTGGGTGGCGAGGGGCGCGGGATGGAGCCCGAGCTGCTTGCAGACGATACTCTCGACCCGGGCCGGCAGATGGGCGTTGGTGCCCACGGCGCCGGACAGCTTGCCCACCGCGGCCACGGCGCGGGCCCGTTCGAGGCGTTCGAGAGCGCGTCCGAACTCGTCGTGCATGAGCGCCAGTTTCAACCCGAACGTGGTGGGCTCCGCGTGGATCCCGTGACTGCGCCCGATGCACGGGGTGAAGCGGTGTTTGCGGGCCTGTTTGGCGATGGCCTTGCGGACCTCCTTTACGTCGCGGACGAGCAGGTCCGCGCTTTGCGTCATCTGCACGGCGTAGGCGGTGTCGCCAACGTCACTGCTGGTCAGGCCGAAGTGGAACCAGCGGCTGGCCTTGTGGTTGATCTTCTCGGCGACGGCGGTGGTGAAGGCGATGACGTCGTGGTTGAGGGTCCGCTCGAGTTCGCGCTGACGGGCGACGAGGCCGGGCAGGTCCGCGAGCCACTTGCGGCAACCCGCCTTGATGCGGGCGAAATCCGCCGCGGGCACGATGCCTTCGGCGACGAGCGCCTCGCTGGCGAGCAATTCGATCTGCAGCCACTGGCGCAGCTTGTTCTCGTCGGTCCAGATCGCCCGCATTTCCGGGCGGGAATAGCGCGTTATCATCGCCGGCAGGGTAGCCCCGGTGGTCCGGCGCGTCGAGGCTGGGCTGGGGCCGGGGCCGGGCAACAAAGGCAAAGGGAGCATCTCGGCTTTTCCCGGGTTCGAGGCGGCTGGGGAAATGGAGCGCGGGGTTCATTCCGCTGGCCCCGCCGGAAGTCATGCGTGCTCGGCCCGGAGGTTGCGCGGGGAGGGCGTGGCGGCGGATTTGCCGCTTGCTGCGAGCGCGGTTTTCCCGTCTAAACGGCGCATGCCAGACTGGCTGACGGTGATCATCCTGGCCGTGATCGAAGGGATCACGGAGTTCCTGCCCGTTTCTTCGACGGGACATCTGCTGCTGGCCGAACAGTGGCTGGCGCGGCAGAGCGACCTGTTCAACATCGTGATCCAGAGCGGGGCAGTGGTGGCGGTGATCCCTCTGTTTCCCGAGCGGGTGCGGCAGGTGTTCCGGGCGCATCGGGATCCGGTGGCGCGGGATTTCGTCTTGAAGGCCTTCGGCGCGTTCTTTCTCACCGGTGTCGGCGGCGTGGCGCTGGAGGCCGGGGGGTTCGAACTGCCGGAGGAGATCCTGCCGGTGGCGCTGGCGTTGATCATCGGGGGCATCCTGTTTCTGGCGGTCGAGGCTTGGTTGAAGGGGCGGGAGACCCGCAGCGAAATCACCTGGGCGATCGCGGCGGCGGTCGGGGTGGGGCAGTTGGTCGCGGCGGTCTTCCCGGGGGCATCACGGTCGGGGACCACGATTCTGGTGATGCTGGCGCTGGGGTTGGGCCGGCCCGCGGCGACCGAGTTTTCCTTTCTGGTGGGGATCCCGACGATGCTGGCCGCGGGGGGATTGAAGATCGTGAAGGCGTTCGTTTCCCCGCCGGCGGACGCCGCGCCGGAGAACTGGGGGTTGCTGCTGCTGGCCACTTTGGTGTCGGCGGTCGTTTCGTTTGCGGTGGTGAAGTGGCTGCTTGGTTTCGTGCAGACGCACACCTTCAAGGGTTTCGGCTGGTATCGGATTGCGCTCGGCGGCGGACTGTTGCTCTTTCTGCTCCGGTAGCTCAGGCTGCGGAGCATACATGAAGACACTCCGCCTGCCCCACCTTCGCCGGGGGACCGCTTCGCACCGGCTTGCCCCGGTCCTTCTTTCGCTGGCCCTCGCCTCTCTCGCCGCCGCGGACCTGCCGCGCAGCACACCCGAGGCGCAGGGCGTATCGGCGGCGGGCCTGCTCGAGTTCATCGACGCGGCGGATCGGGAGATCGACAGCCTGCACAGCCTCATGCTGGTGCGCCATGGCCACGTGGTGGCGGAAGGTTGGTGGGCGCCGTATGACGCCGCGACGCCGCACCGGTTGTACTCGCTGAGCAAGAGCTTCACCTCGACGGCGGTGGGGATGGCGATTGCCGAGGGACGCTTCTCGCTGGACGATCCGGTGCTCAAGTTCTTCCCGGACGACGCCCCGGCGGATCCGTCCGCGAACCTGCGCGCGATGCGGGTGCGCGACCTGTTGACGATGTCGGCCGGGCACGCCGATGAGACCTCGTCCGCGGCGGACGCGATTTGCGCGAAGACCTTCCTGGCGCATCCGGTGCCGCACGCGCCCGGGACGCATTTTCGCTACAACACGCCGGCGACGTTCATGTTGTCGGCGATTGTCCAGCAGCGGACGGGCCAGACCGTGTGCGACTACCTGGGGCCGCGGCTGTTCGCGCCGTTGGGGATCGAGCCGGCGTCCTGGGCGACGAACTGGCAGGGGATCAGCTTGGGCGGCTACGGGTTGCGGGTGCGAACGGAAGACATCGCGCGGTTCGGTCAGCTTTACCTGCAAGAGGGTTCCTGGGAAGGGCGGCAACTGCTGCCGGCGTGGTGGATCGGGATGGCCACGAGCCGACAGATCGCAAACGGGGACAATCCCGACAGCGACTGGAACCAGGGCTACGGCTTCCAGTTCTGGCGCTGCCGTCACGGGGCCTACCGGGGCGACGGCGCTTTTGGGCAGTATTGCATCGTGATGCCGGAGCAGGACGCGGTGGTCGCGATTACCAGCGGCGTGCGCGATATGCAGGCGGTGTTGAACCTGATCTGGGACCGGTTGCTGCCGGCTTTCCAGGCGGCGGCTCGGCCGGAGGAGAGCGGCGCGCGCGAACGGTTGCAGGCCAGGTTGCAGCGGTTGTCGCTCCCGTTTCCCCAGGGCCCGGAGGACTCGCCGGGGGCGGCGGCTGTGCTCGGTCGGACCTACGAACTGGCGGAGAACGAGCAGAAGCTCGAATCCCTCCGGCTCGAAGCCGCCGACGACGGCGGCGGTTGGGTGCTGGTGACACGGTCGGCGAAAGGGGAGAGTCGGATTCCGTGCGGCTTCCGTGCGTGGAAGCGAAGCCCGGCCAGGGCGGGCGGCGTTATTCCCGACGAACCGCTGGCCGCCGCCGGGGCCTGGGTGGGCCCCGACACGTTCGAGGCGACCCTCTGCGCGCGCGAGACACCACACCTCCTGACGGTGCGGCTGCGGTTCGCGGGGGATGAAGTCTTCGTCGACGCGGCGTTCAACGTCGCCTTCGGACCGGCGCGATGGCCGCAACTGAAAGGCAAGGCGGAGGGTTGACCGCGCGTTTCGGTTGCAGGGAAGTGTCCTGTTCCTTGCGGACCTGCTCAACGGCCAAGCCGTATCGATTCAACAGGCGGTAGCCGCCGACGTGTAG
>JACKPV010000047.1 GCA_024233305.1 Verrucomicrobiales bacterium | reverse complement strand
CCATTTCCTGCCACCATTTGTCACGCTCACACTTTGAGCCTGTCGCCGTCTCCATTTCCTCAGGATTCCGGCGTTGGGTCAGGGTTTGCCGGGAAGGCAGCCGGTTAGCGAAGCAGTCGACCAGGCATTCTCAGACCGCGACTGGAAGGTCTCGATCGGTCCTGCCGGTGACCTCAGTAGTGCAACGAGGTTTCGACGAAGAGGCGTGTGGTATCCGTGGCGGCTTCCGGCATCGGATTGTCGATCAGCGAAGTGACGAAACAGGCCACGCTGACTGACCACTGGTCGAAGATCGCGTACGTTCCCCGGATCCAGTGGCCTTCGATGTTCGTGCCGGAGAAGTAGCCGGTCCTGCCGGCTGGCGGGGCGGCAGACCAAACGGCTCCGAAATCCGACTCGACAACCTGATCCCACCAGGCATCCGCCTCGAGGTGGGTCCAGACATAGGCTAGTTCCCATTGCCTCGCCCGGCGCGCCCGACCAACGCGGAATCCCAGCCCGTAGCCGAGATTCTCCTCGGCGGCGCCGAGGTTGTAGAGCGCGTTCCCGAACAGGTAAACGGGGAAGCGCCCCGAGTAAAGCGGCCCGGAATCGAAGGTATAAGTCCACTCGGCCTCGCCGTAGACAATGTCGTAATCCTCGATCAACACCCCGCCGGGTGTGCGCGAGTTCCCCTGGCCCACATAGGGCACGCGATCGACCGTGAGAGAGTCGGGATTCATGATCGTGAAGCCGGCCGCGCCCAGCGAGGAGGTCACGCGGTCCGACCATTCGCTGTCCCAGCGCAGTTCGCCCCCGAACATCCAGGGGTTCCGGTTGCTCCCGCCGATCTCATCCAGGACGTACTGGGCCAGCACCAGGTTCAGATCCTGGCCCGGGGCAACTTCACGGGTGAGCGATTGGGCGAAGCCCTCGGGCGTGTAGTCCCGGTCGTAAAGGATGGAGGACGGAAACTCGACGGGATTGCGCATCTTCCCCGCTTCGACGTAGCCGGTCCAAACACCATCGTGCAGCGGGGTGTACTTCAGGTAGGCCTCGTTCAACCGGACCTCTTTCTTGCTGGCATTGTCGGCGAAGGTGACGTTTTGCGAAATGGGGTTGTCGTCGCCGGTGGTGAGTCGCAGTCCGATTTCGAGATCCTGCGCCAGATCCAGCGTGACGCCGAAGCGTGCCCGGAACCGGTAGCGGTCCCGGACGACGAATCCCGGGGCGGCGCTATGAATGCTGTCCAAGCGCACCCGCAGGTCGCCCGAAAAACTCACCTTCTCCACCCATTGGGCGAGGCTCATCCTGGAGGACGGCGGCGGGGTCTCCTCCAGGCGCAGTTCATCGGCCTCCTTCCTGGTCAGGATTCCCTTCTGCACCAGTTTATCCAGCAGCGCGTCATTGGATTGCGCCAGCAGGGTGAGGCCCGAAACCACCACGGCGGCACTCGCCAGCAGCCGCGTCCGCCACCCGGGCAACGCACCGGACTTTCGATTCATTGCCGGTGAGGATTGGCGGGCTTTCGTTACGCGTCAATGGCAGTTGTGTGGCAGCTCGGCGGCTTCCGCCTCGGGCCGTTTCAGCCGATGCCCCACAGTTCTTCCCCGGGACCAACCGGCGGTCAGGGCTTGGCGGTCCGTCCGAGGGTCAACAGCATTGAGAACCGCTCCCGCGCCCGCACCGCGTGGGGCGCGCCCGGCGCCATGTGCAGCAGGTCGCCGGCCTGCATGGCATGCACGACGCCGTCCACCGTGAAGTCGCAGCCTCCGCTCAGCACCTGGACGAGGGCGTGGTGCGGGGAGGTGTGCTCCGTCAGCTCCTGCCCCGCGTCGAATCCGAACAGCACCAAGCGCACCGACGGGGTCGCCAGCAGGGTCCGGCTGACAATGCCATTCGGGGCGTAATTGGTCTCTGGTTCCAGGGAGATCATGGCCGACGCGTCGGCCCGCAGCAGAGGTTGTTCGCTCATGGCACCAGTCTACGGCCATTCCGGCGGGACTGCTTTGACAGAGGTCAACGGAACGAGGGGTTTTCGGGCCCCCACCGGGGGTTGGAAGGGACCTGCGCGAGGGGAGGAATGTTACAGCCGTGTGACATATGCGCCGGGCGTCCGTCGTGGGTTTGGTTTTCCTTGCCAGCGCGCGTTGCCTGACAGATTTTGGGCCGAACGAACGGCCGGCGGGCGGCACCGCTCCACCTTGATTTGCATTTCCCGGTTCCGCCCCGCGCCCGCATCCGGGACCGGCGGTACGAGGAACCACTGTCAATGGGCACGCATCTGGAAGCCAGTCTGCAGCGGGACATCGCGCTGATCCGCGGAAAGATTCTCGAGATGTCCGGGCGCTGCGAGAGCGCCCTCCGCGAGGTGCTCGATGCCTTCGTCGAAGGACGGCGCCAACTGGCCTATCTGGTAATCCTGCGGGACCAGCATATCGACGAACTCGAGCGCGAGGTGGACCGGCTGTGTCTCGAGTTCCTCGTCCGCCAGCAACCGGTCGCCCAACACCTCCGCATGGCCTACTCGGCGCTGAAGATCAACGGCGAACTCGAACGCGTCGGCGATTACGCGGAGAGCATCGCCCGCCAGGTGCTGAAGCTGAACTACGGCGACCTGCACCTGTCGTTCGAGCCGTTCCAGGAGGAGGCCGACCTTTCGATCCGGATGGTGCACGATGCCGTAAGGGCCTTTACGGAGGCGAACGTCGAACTGGCCCGGTCGACCATGGCGGTCGAAGAGCGGATCGACCAGCTGCGCCGGCAGATTGACGGCAACCTGGTGCGTCAAAGCCAGGAGGGCCGCCTGCCGGTCGAGGCGCTGACGCCCTTGATGACCATTTCCCGGCGCTACGAACGCGCGTCGGATCAGGCGAAGAACATCTGCGGTCACGTAATCTACATGTGCACGGGCGAATACACCCGGCACCAGGGCGCCGAGGTCTTCCGACTGCTGTTTGTCGATGGCCGGCATGATTGTCTGAGCCGGATGGCGGAGGCCATAGCGGAATCGCTGGACCTCGACCGTCTGGTTTTTGGCAGCGCCGGCGTCACCCCGGGAGAGGTTGATCCGCGGCTGGAACCGTTTCTGGCGGAGAAGGGTCTGAGCCTGGGGGGCCGCGGCACGCGCTCGATCGAACAGGTGCCGAACCTCGAACATCAGCAGGTGATCGTGGCGCTGGATGAACCGGCCAAGGTGGCCTTCCCGGGGCGCCCGACGAAGACGGCCACCTTCCTCTGGTCCGTGCCCGATCCGAGCCGTCTGTCCGGGACGCTCGACCAGACCCGTTCCGCCTACGAAGACGCCTTTCAGTTCCTGAGCACCCATATCAAGGACCTTGCCGCCGCCATTCTCGGGGGGTAGCAGGCCACGCATCCGATGAAGAACCGACTGAACCAATCCGCCCTCCATCGCCTCCTGTCCATCCTTCCCGCGGCCATGGTCCTCGTCGCGCTGAGCGGCTGCGGGCCGTCTGGCGACCGCGGTAGCGGTGGCGAAAGCGGCCCCGGCAAGACGGTCGTTTCGGTGCAGGGGTCGGACACCATGGTGAACGAAGCCCAGGCCTGGGCGGAGGCTTACGCCGCGGTCGCGCCCGAGGTCAGCGTCGAGGTGGGAGGCGGCGGATCGGGGGTCGGCATCGCCGCGCTGATTGCCGGCACCATCGACATCGCGAATGCGAGCCGTGACATGAAGGATTCCGAGCGGGCCAAGGCAAAGGCCAACACCGGTCGGGACGCGGTCGAATTCGTGGTCGGCTATGACGCGCTCGCGGTCTATGTGCATCGTGACAATCCGCTCGAGGAGATCACCCTGGAGCAACTGGCCGCCATCTACGCCGAGAGCGGGACGACCACGAAATGGGCCGACCTTGGCGTCACCGTGCCGGGATGCGCGGGCGAGATCCTGCGGGTCAGCCGCCAGTCCAACTCCGGCACCTACGAGTTCTTCCGCGAACACGTCCTGGCCAAGCACGATTTCAAACTCGGCTCGACCGATCTGAACGGCTCGAAGGAAGTGGTCGAGATGGTGGGCAACACCCCGTGCGCCATCGGCTACAGCGGCATGGGCTATGCAACCGACAAGGTGAAGATGCTGAGGATCGCCCTCAAGGCCGGCGAACCCGCCTACGTTCCCAGCGTGGACAATGCGCTCAGCAAGAAATACCCGATCGCCCGCCCGCTCTACCTTTACACGCTGGGGCAGCCCGAGGGGGCCGTGAAGCAATACATCGACTGGATCCTCGGTCCCGCCGGACAGAAGATCGTGGCGGAAAGCGGCTACGTACCTCTGCCGGCGAAAGCGGCGCCATGAGTTCCCTCGCCGGCGCCTGAACCGGAATCCAGTTTCCGGTTCCGCGGCGCTGGCGGACCAACGTCGCTCCCATGACCGAAATCCCCCCGATGCCCGCCGCCGGCAACGTCGCGGCGCCCGTGCCCCGCGCGCCCGGACGACCGCGTTGGGCGGTCGTCGGGGAGCGGTTGCTGGAGTGGATCATCCGGTTGTGCGGGATCAGCGCGATCCTGTTCGTGCTCGGCATCTTCTACTTCGTCTTTGCCAAGGCCGCCCCGATCCTGTTGGACAAGGAATTCAGCCTCACCGAGTTCCTGTTCAGCACCAAGTGGTACCCGACGTCAGAAATCAACGTCCGCTATGGCACGCTGGCTTTGACCGTGGGGACGCTGGCGGTGACGCTCCTGGCGATGCTCATCGCGGTGCCGTTCGGGCTGGGGGCGGCGATCTTCGTCTCGGAATTCTGCGGGCCGCGGCTCAAGGAGACGTTGAAGATCGTCATCGAGTTGCTGGCGGCGATTCCCTCCGTCGTCTGGGGTTTCATCGGGCTCTCCGTGATGAAGACCGTCATCGAAAAGACCACCGGCGCGCCGGTCGGCGTGAACGTGCTGAACGGCGGCATCATCCTGGCGTTGATGAGCGTGCCCATCATCGTCTCGATCAGTGAGGACGCGCTGAAAGCGGTGCCGGATTCCTACCGGGAAGCGGGGATCGCCCTGGGAGCCACGCGCTGGCAGCTGGTGTACAAGGTGCTGTTGCCGGCGGCGAAAACCGGGTTGCTGGCGGCGGTGCTGCTGGGCGTGGGCCGGGCCATCGGAGAGACCATGGCGGTGTTGATGGCGACCGGGCATGCGGTGAACGTCCCCACGAGCGTTCTCGACCCGGTCCGGACGCTGACCGCGACCATCGCCGCGGAGCTCGGCGAAGCCCCGGAGGGATCGAACCATTACCGGGTCCTGTTTCTGATCGGCGTGCTGTTGTTCACGATCACCTTCGTCATCAACCTCGCGGCGGATCTGGTGATCCGGGGCATCCGGCGCAAATAGACCATGACGGACGGCCCGACCAACTTCATCGAAACGCCCTTCGTCCGGAGGAAGCGCCGGGCGGAGAGTCTGGCCAAGTGGGTGTTTCTCGCGATGTCGTTCGCGATGGTGGTGCCGCTGTTGCTCATCCTCGGGTTCCTCGTGGCGCGGGCATGGCCGGCCTTGTCGTTGGATTTCCTGCTCGATCCGCCCGTGCGGGGAATGCGCGCCGGGGGCATCTGGCCGGCCTTGCTGGGCACGATCTATCTCGTCGTGATCTCCCTGGCGGTGGCGGCTCCCATCGGGATCCTCGCGGCGGTCTATCTGAACGAATACGCCCGCGACAACTGGTTCAACCGGCTCATCAATCTCGCGGTGATCAACCTGGCCGGGGTGCCCAGCATCGTGCATGCCCTGTTCGGGCTGGGCGCGTTCGTACTCGCCGCCGGCATCGGCAAGTCGATCCTGGCGGCTTCGCTCACCCTGGCGGTCATGACCCTGCCGGTGATCATCGCCAGCACGCGGGAGGCGCTGGCTTCGGTGCCCCGCTCGTTCCGCGAGGCCTGTTGGAATGTCGGCGCCACCCGCTGGCAGACGATCCGCGCCGTGGTCCTCCCGAACTCCATCAGCGGCATTCTGACCGGGGTGATTCTCCAGGTCTCCCGCGCCGCCGGCGAGACCGCGCCGATCATGTTCACCGGGGCGCTGTTCTTCAAGGCGGTCGACCGGGGCGACCTGTTCGCCTACGGGCTGCTCGAACAATGTATGGCCCTGTCCATGCACCTCTATGTCATCGCCACCCAGGTGCCCGGCGTTCCCGAGGCCGTGCCCTACGCCACCGCCGTGGTGTTGCTCGGCGCCGTGCTCCTGGTGAACGCGACCGCCATTGCGGTGCGCGTGTACATGCGGTCACGCAAGAAATGGTGAGCCCCAAGCCGACCATTCAAGTGCAGGATCTGCGCCTGGCCTACGGGACGAAGGAGGTCATTCACGGCATCTCCTTTGACATCCGTCGCCACGAGATTTTCGGCATCATCGGCCCGGCGCAGTCCGGCAAGACCTCGCTGTTGCGCTGCCTCAACCGGACCATCGATTTCACCCCAGGCGTCCGCCTCGAGGGCGCCATCCGCGTGGACGGCGAGGATGTCCGGCAGATCCGTGATGTGTTCGGGCTGCGGCGCAAAATCGGCATGGTGGCGCCCCTGCCGGTGGGCCTGCCGCTGTCGATCTACGACAACGTCGCCTTCGCGCCGCGCTGCGCCGGGGTGAAGGCGCGCAGTGAACTGGACGGCCTGGTGGAGCATTGTCTGCGGCAGGCAGCCCTCTGGGACGAGGTAAAGGACCGCTTGCACACGCTGGGCACGAAACTCTCGGGCGGCCAGCAACAGCGCCTGACCATTGCCCGGGCGCTTTCCCACCAACCGGAAATCCTCTGCCTCGACGAGTTTTCCATTGCCATTGATCCGGTGACCACCATGCGGATCGAGGGGGTGTTGAAGGAGCTGCAAAGCAGCATGACGATCATTCTGGTGACCAACCTCGTCCAGCAGGCCCGCCGACTCGCCCGCCGGACGATGTTTCTGTGGAACGGCCGGATCGTTCAGCTTGATGCCAGCGACGTCATTTTCTCGGAGGATCCCGGAAACCGCCAGACCTACGAGTACGTGCACGGGATATTCGGATGAGCGCCCCGGTCAAATACAGCATCCAGACGCGGGACCTGAACCTGTGGTACGGGGATTTCCAGGCGCTGAAGAACGTCACGGTCGATATCCGGCACGGGTTGATCACCTCCCTCATCGGGCCATCGGGGTGCGGCAAGACCACGTTGCTGCGGTGTTTCAACCGCGTCAATGAACGCTACGGCTACGTCACCACGAAGGGCGAGATCCGGCTGCTGGGAAAGAACATCTACGATCCCGACGTCTCGCTGATCGAGTTGCGCCGGGCCGTCGGCATGGTCTTCCAGCGGCCCAATCCGCTGCCCATTTCGGTCTATGAAAACGTGGTTTTCGGGCTGCGCATCCACACCCCCCGTCGCCAACTCGGACGCGGGGTCCTCGACGCCGCGGTCGAGAAGGCGCTCACGGAAGTCGGGCTGTGGACGGATTTGAAGGACCGGTTGAAGCAGCGGGCCACGGAGCTGCAACTCGAACAGCAGCAGAAACTGTGCATCGCGCGGCTCCTGCCGCTGAAGCCCGACATCATCCTGATGGACGAACCCTGCTCCGCCCTGGACGTCGAAGGGACCCGGGCCATCGAGGAGCTGATGTTCGAATTGAAGGGCCGTTACACGATCGTCATCGTCACGCACAACATGGCCCAGGCCCGCCGTGCGAGTGACGAGTGCATCTTCATGCTGCTCGGCGAACTCATCGAACGCCGCCGCACCGAGGACCTCTTCCTCAACCCCGGCGATTCCCGCACCGCGGAGTATATCGAGGGACGCTACGGCTGAGGCGCGGTCACGCCCGACACGTGGCCGGGGCGCTGTCCGAAGCGCGTCAGCCGTGATCCGCCCGAGCCGGCTTCCCGCGCAGGAAGCGTCGCAGTTCGGCCCAGCGCGGGATGCCGCTTTGACCGCCGGGCCGCGTGGCCTTGAGGGCTGCCGCCGCGGAAGCCACCTCGACCCGCTCGGCCAACGCAAGGCCCCGGGCCAGCGCCGCGGCGTACGCGCCATGAAACACATCCCCGCATCCGGTGGTGTCCATCACCGGCACGGCAAAGGCGGGCACACGCCTCGGCGTGGCATCGGCCGCCTCAAGCACCAGGCAGCCCTGGCTTCCGCGGGTGACGATCACCACCTGGCGATCGCTCCGCCAGAGTTCCCGCAACCCGTCGGCCAGCGATTTGGACCGGCAGTACTTGCGGACGAAGGCCTCGGGGACAATCAGATGGTCCGCCAGGGCAAGCAGTTCCTCGAAACCCGGCACGTCGAATGTCTCCAGATCGCCGACGACCGCCCGGCCCGCCGCCCGCGCGATCCGCGCCGCCCGCAACATCCCCGCCATGCCCCAGCGATCCACCAGCAGGACCCGGGCGGACTCGATCACCGGACGCGCCGGACGGCGCGGATCCGCTCCATCCGCGCCGGTCACATCATACAGAATTGTCCGGGTGTGCGTTTCTTCCTCGACGATCACGTATGAGTGGACCGGGCGGGCGCGGGGACGGATCACCAGATGCGCGAGATCGACTTCCTCCCGCTCCAGGGCGTCGCGCACAAAGCGCGAATCCTCGTCGCTGCCGAGCGCCCCGGCGTATGCCGCGTGCACTCCCAGGCGGGCGGCTGCCACCAGCGCCGTCGCGGTGATGCCGCCGCACTGCCGGGTTCGGTCCTGCAAGGGCTGGCGGGCGTCGCGGCCGGGATACCGCGGCACGAACAGCAGTTCATCGACGGCGGTGCAACCGAGCCCCAGGACATCGATTGCGGCCGGGTGGGTGGGGTGATTCATAGCAGGAGCTGCAGGTAAGCGACGTCGAGCCAGCGGTCGAATTTGAAGCCGGCTTCGCGAACGCGACCCGCCGGCTCGAAACCGAACGCGCGATGCAACCGCAGGCTCGCTTCGTTCTCCCCGTCGATGGCGGCGACGATGCTGTGCATCCCGAGTTCGCGCGCCGTGTCAATCAGCACCGCCAGCAACCGGCGCCCGATTCCGCGCCCCTGATGAGCCCGGCCAACATAAATCGAGTTTTCCACCGTGAAGCGATACCCGGGACGGTGGTTGTAGCGGCTTAGACATCCCCAACCGAGAACCGTGTCCGCGTCGTCGGTGGCCACGAAAACCGGGAGCCCCTGCTCGCGATGCGCGGCAAACCAGGCCGCGCGCTGTTCCCTGCTCATGGGCTCGTAATCCCAGGTGGTCACCGTGTCCCGGACGGCTGCCGCGTAGATCTCGTTGATGCCGGAAAGGTCGGCGGCGTTGGCGGGACGGATGGAAACGGAGACCATGGTTTTGGGGAACAGCGTTTGTTTCGCTGTCTCACCGGGGGCGGTGGGTGGTTCGACCATACCGGCTCGATCCCGCTCACAGACCCGGCCGGATCTTTATGGCCACGGGGTGTCCCGTCCGGGCATCGATGGTGACGACCTTGTAGCGACGAGGCGCAACTCGGGCGTCAACGAGCTGGCGCAAGGGGGTCAGGACCTGCCGGGTCAACGTGGGGTTCTCGTAGCCGACCGTAATCAACCAGCGGCTCCCATCGTCCGACATCTCGATCTCCTCCAACTGAATGTCCTGGGGCGACTGCGACTTGAACGAGTCGGCAAAGAACTTGAGCGCGGTTCTCACCGCTTGGTGGACCTTCACCTTCGGAGCTTCAAGTGCCGTGCTCATGCGGGAGAACCCAGCGCACGCCGCGGTGGGGGGCTAGACGGATATCGTCTTTGCCTCCGGCTCCGGCTCGACCCATTTGCCGTGTTCGCGGATCAGATCGACGAGGCGGTCGACGGCTTCGGTTTCGGGGATGTTGAACTTCACCGGCTTTTTCCCTACGTAGAGATTGATCTTCCCCGGGGCGCCGCCCACGTAGCCGAAATCCGCGTCTGCCATTTCGCCCGGACCGTTCACGATGCAGCCCATGATGGCGATCTTCACGCCTTTCAGATGTTCGGTCCGGATCTTGATGCGCGCGGTCACGGTCTGCAAGTTGAACAACGTCCGGCCGCAACTCGGACAGGCGACGTAATCGGTCTTGAAGGACCGCGAGCCCACCGCTTGGAGAATGCTGTAGGCAAGCTGCAAGGCCCGGCCATGTCCCGCCTCCAGGCGCACCAGAATCGCATCGCCGATCCCGTCCGCAAGCAGCGACCCGATCACGGTGGCCGCGCGCAGCAGCGCGAGGTGGGAGGCCAGCGGCTGGGCCGGGGCTCCGAGACAGTCCTTGAGCAGGATCGGATGCGGGCTGCCCACGCCGGCCAGGCGCGCGGCGAGCAGCCGGAAAGCAGTGATCGCCGGCAGGTCCAGACCGTCCTTGACGGTCACAAACGCGGACTCGGCCGGCAGGGTGAACGGGCCCCGGGGATCGACCTCGACCAACGGCAGGGCCTCGTAAACGCCCTCGGGTCGAACGTCCGCTCCCGGACGAATCCGGGGGGCCAACGTCTCCCACGCCGCCTGCGTCACGATCACCCGGATGGTCTCTTCGCCCCCGCAACCCAGTCCTTCGTCGAGGTCGATCACCGCACTGTGACGCCGCTGGTAGGTGAACGGATCGAACGGAAGGGGCGGCATCTCCAGCAACGGTCGCCGGTTCGCCAGCTCCGGCGTCTGGTCGATCAAATCGTCGCAGACCGGGATTTCGTGCGGAGAATCCTCGGTCAGGGACACGCGGATCGTGTCGCCGATGCCGTCGGTGAGCAACGAACCGATCCCAATGGCGCTCTTGATCCGGCCATCCTCGCCCTCGCCGGCCTCGGTGACGCCGAGGTGCACCGGGTAGTTCCAGTCCGGACCGAGCCGGTCCAGCTTCCAGGTCAGCAACCGGTAGCACTCGATCATGACCTTCGGATTCGAGGCCTTCATCGAGAAGAGGAAGTTGTGGAAACCCTGCCGCCGGCAGATCCGGGCAAACTCGAGCGCGCTTTCGACCATGCCCATCGGCGTGTCGCCGTAGCGGTTCATGATCCGGTCGCTCAACGAACCGTGATTCGTGCCGATCCGCAGCGCCCGGCCGAGTTCCTGGCAAAGCTGCGCCAGCGGGGTAAACCGCTCCTCGATCCGCCCGAGTTCCTCGACGTACTGCTCGTCCGTATACTCCTTGATCGCGAACTTCTTGGTGTCGGCGAAGTTGCCCGGGTTGATACGCACCTTCTCGACCCATTTCGCCGCCTCCATCGCGGCTTCCGGCTTGAAGTGGATGTCGGCCACGATTGGGACCAGGCAGTCCCGGGCACGCAGTTCGCGCACGATGACTTCGAGGTTGGCCGCATCCTTCACCGTCGGGGCGGTGATGCGCACGAGCTGACAGCCGACCGCCACCAAGTCGAGGGTTTGCTGCACGCAGGCCGCCGTGTCCATCGTGTCGCAGGTCAGCATGGACTGCTTCACGACGGGATGGTCGCCACCGATGATGACGCCGCCGCGAGCGGGATCGCCCACGACGACTTCACGGGTGGAACGGCGACGGAAGGTGTAGAGGGTTTCCGTCAGGGGTTTGGCGCTCATGGGGCGGGCTACGGGACGGATGCGGGCTCGTTGGTCGAGGCGGGCCGGATGACCTGCTCGGTCTGCGAAGTGGATTCCAGCAGCGCTTTGAAGAGGGGGAACTTGCGGACGTCGAAGAAGCTCACGTAAAGCATGAAGCCAATGAGCATCACCGCGAAAGCGGTTGTGGTGTATTCGACGAACCGCAGACTCAGGGGGCGTCCCCGGAGTTTCTCGATGATTGCCATGAGCACATGTCCGCCATCGAGGACGGGGACCGGCAGCAGGTTGAGGATCGCGAGGTTGATGTTCAACAGGACCAGGAAGCTGAGCGCGAGGCGGAAGTCGGTCTGGGTCTGGATGGCCATCACCGACAGGATGCCGATGGGGCCGCTCAGATCGCTGGGTTTGATGCCGGTGTTCCGGGAATTCAGCAGGGCGCCCAGTACGGCGAACGTCTGATTCCAGACCTTCTTCACCTGGGCCCATGGGGTGGGTCCGGGGCGCAGCACCTCGTAGACTCCTCCGGCGAAGGCCACCCCGATGCGTCCGCGTTTGGTCTCGGGATCGTAACGCGGCGTCACCTCGAAACCGATTTCCTCACTGTCGCGCAGGACGCGGACCCGGCTGGGCTTGCCCTCGGCCTTGGCCACCAAGTCGATCAGGTGCTCGCGCCCCAGCACCGGCACGTCGTTGAACGCCACGAACTGGTCCCCCGATTTCAACCCGGCCGCCGCAGCGGGCATCTCCGGCTCGACGTAACCGGCCACCGGATGTTCGAGCGGCTCGAGTCCCAGCCATTTCAGGCCGACGTTCTCGCTCACCCGGGCCCGCAAGGTGAAGTTCGTCCGGACCCCCGCCCGGTCGATGGTCACCTCGAACACGTTGGTTGGCGCCAACACGGTGATGTCATTGATCTCCTCCCAGGACTTCACGGGCCGGCCACTGACCGCCACGATGCGGTCGCCTTCGCGGATGCCGAGCTTCCCTTCCTCCGAATCCGGATCCACCCGACCAACGAGCGACGGGTTGACCAGCACCGGCAGCCCGACAACGTAGATCACGGTTGCGACGAAGAAGGCGAAGACGACGTTCATCAGCGGTCCCGCCACGGCTACGAGAATCTTGGAGCCCGGCGGCGCGGGCGGGATGTGCTTCGCAGATTCGCTGCCGCCTTCGAGGGTCTCGGAGGTGATCATCTGAGGCAGCTTCACGAAACCGCCGGCGGGGATCCACCGGATGGAATACTCGATGCCCCTCCACTTCCGTCCCCAGACCTTCGGCCCGAGACCGATGGCGAAGGCCTCAACTTTCATGCCCCGCCACAGCGCCACCAGGAAGTGGCCCAGTTCGTGGACGAAGATCGAGGCGCCGAACAGCAGCAGAACCGCTGCGGCGACCACCAGGTATTGCAGAAGTTTTTCCATGACAGCGTCCCGGCCGACCCGGGTGCTCAGCCCATTCTACTGTCCATTATCGCGGTTGCAACCGATCCCTGCCGGCACCCGGCGGGGGTGTCGTCCGCCCGAGCGGATGCCCCGGGGACCGTTCCGGGCGCCGTCCCGAAACCGGGAGCAACCGTGGTTGGCCGGCATCGGAAAGGGCCCGCGAAAACGCGCCGCCACCCGTCCGGCTCAGATCCGGGCCATGGCCTGCAGCCGCGCCACGCGGTCCTCGATCTCATCGCGCGTCACCTTCGTGGTCCGCTTGAGTCCGAACCCCTCGCAGCAGAAGGACGCCACCACGCTGCCGTGGACCATGCCGCGACGGAGCGCCTTCTCGACCGAACCCCGTGCCGTCGCCAGACAGCCGATCAACCCCCCGACAAACGAGTCTCCCGCACCGGTGGGATCGACGACCTTCTCCAGCGGATAGGCCGGACAGATGAACCGGCCTTCCGGACCCGAGAGCAGCGAGCCGTGTTCGCCCTTCTTCACGATCACGTAGCGGGGACCGAGTTGGTGAATGCGGCGGGCCGCCACCACCACATTGTCCTCACCGGTCAGTTGGCGGGCCTCGCTGTCGTTCAACACCAGGGCATCGACCCGCTTCAACAGCTCGAGCAGGTCATCCAGGGCGATGTTCAGCCACAGATCCATCGTGTCCGCGATGACAAAACGCGGGCGTTGCATCTGGTCCAGCACGTGGCTCTGGAGGGATGGCGCGATGTTCGCCAGCAGCACGTAGGGCGTCCGTCGGTAAGCGTCCGGCAGGACCGGGTTGAAATCCGCGAACACGCCCAGTTCGGTGGTGAGCGTGCGCCGGTTGTTCATGTTGACCTCGTATTCCCCCGCCCAATGAAAGGTCTGGCCGGTGACGCGCTGGAGACCGGCGAGGTCGATGCCGTGCCGTTCGTAGAGCTGCACGTAAGGGCGGGGAAAATCGTCGCCCACCACGCCCACCAGTTTGACCGGCGCGAAGAAACTGGCGGCGACTGCCGCATGACTCGCTGAACCGCCCAGCAACCGGGGGTTCTCCGCCTTCGGAGTTTTGATCGAATCCAGGGCCGTCGACCCCACTACCAGAACGCTCATTCGTCTCGTGTCTCGCTTGTACTACCCACCTGACTCACTTCGCAAAGGGGCCGAACCTAGGCGCTGGCGGAACGCCTGACAAGCCCCGGCCACATCAGCCGTGCCCAGAATCGCCGACACCACACAAATCCGGCGCGCGCCTGCGGCCAGCACCTGGTCCAGGTTGCCCAGATGGATGCCGCCAATCGCGAACCACGGCATCGCGATGTGCGCCGCCGCCCAACGGACGTATTCCAGGGTGACCGCCGGCCGTCCCGGTTTGGTTGGCGTGGGAAACACCGGCCCGATCGCCACGTAGTCCGCTCCGGCCGCCACGGCGCGTCGGGCTTGCTCGGGCGCATGCGAGCTGAGCCCGAGGCGGATGGCCCGACCGCCGGTGGGAAGCTGCGAGACATGCGTGAACCCGGCGTCGAAAAAGTCCTCCTGCCCAAGGTGGCAGATGTCTGCCCCGACTTCGAGCGCGACGTCCAGGTGGTCGTTCACCACCAACGGCACACCCGCCGCCCGCGTCACTGGCAGGATCTCGCGGGCCAGGCGGGTCACCTCCTGCTTCGACCGGTCTTTCGCCCGCAGTTGCACCACGTCGGCGCCGCCTGCGCACAAATGCCCCGCCACCTCCGCCGCCGGACGGCCCTGGAGGTAGCCCGTGTCGACGAAGCCATAGAGCCGGGCCTCGTCAAGTCCCTTCATCCAACTCATGGCAGCGCGATGTAGCCGTGGTAGAGCCCCATATAGTAAGGCAGCAGAAACACCGTGCCGCTTGCCAGCGTGCGCCCGTCGCCGCCGTAGTCGAGTTCCCACGGATCGGTGTTCCAGTGGTTGAAATGCCGTTCCTCGACCGGCAGCACCCCTCCATCCAGTCGACCGCCCCGCGGCTCGGGGTCCGGGTCGGCCAGATCCCTTGATTGCTGCGGCGGGAGCCGACGCAGGTCGAGCCGGTGGCTGTTCCGATGCGGCCAGTTCACGCGGTCCAACGGAAAGCCCCGGAGGGTCTCCAACGAATCCGCCAGCCATCCCTGCCACGGGTCGATGGCGGTCTCGCCATAGGCGTTCGTATACGTGGCGCCGGCGCCCGCGGACGCGAAGGCGAAATTGAAGAAGGGGTTCCGCTCCGGCTGCTCGAGCGCCCAGGCCGCGTGAAAGGCGAAGCGCCAGTTGTTCCGCCACGGCTCGTTTTTCGCATAGCGCAGCAAATTGTAGAAGCACATGAAGGCCATCTCGTCATCCGACTGGTTGCCCGAGCCGATTCCCATCTGCGCCTTCGGATTCATGACGTTGACTCCATACCCGTGCTCGTCAATCAGCATGCGGGCCGCCTCGCCGTATTTCGGATCGCCGGTGATGTGCTCCGCCACCGCAAGGTAGGAAAGAATGCTCAGGGAATTGAGCCCGCGCTCCACCCACCAGCGGGGATCGTCATTCAAATACTGCGGACCAAAGCGGGCCCAACGCGTCGGAGTGCCGTCGTGGTCCACCAGGCAGAAATCGTGGTCGACCAGGTGGTCGGTCAGATCCCGCACCACTTCCCGAACCCGGCCGCGTTCCGCGTCGCTCTCCGCCACGTGGTCGTAATAGGCGGCGTAAAAGAAATAGTGACCGTCGAGTTCGTCCGAGCTGGTGTCACTCTTCCAATACCAACGACCGTCGGCGCTCCGGGGCCACCGTGGTTCATATACTTTCCAGAGATGGTCGTGTTCTCGCTGCGAGCGTTTGTCTTCCTCGAGCCGCCCGAGGTTCGGGTCGGGCCAGGCCGCCGGCCGGATCGTGCGCGCCACGAAACCCTTCGGCGGGCTGTGCGGGCCGCCTTGCGTGACCTTCTGCAGGAAACTGAGCGCCTCGAAGGCCTGCCGGGCGCGTTGACGAAATTCCAGCTGCTTCGTCGCGCCGTAGGCAAAGCACTCGCCGGCGCCGTACATCGCCGTCCACAAGCCGTCGTTGTCGCTGTCGTGATACGTGATTTCGGACCGGTCTCCAGGCGCTCCCAACCGGACCTCCGAAAG
This sequence comes from Verrucomicrobiales bacterium, assembly GCA_024233305.1. Classification (GTDB taxonomy): domain Bacteria; phylum Verrucomicrobiota; class Verrucomicrobiia; order Limisphaerales; family J093; genus J093. The sequence continues at coordinate 3,766 of JACKPV010000047.1, read as the reverse complement.
GTAACCCAGCGGCGTGCGCTTGATGTAGCGCTCGATCTCTCCTTCGAAAAAGTCCGCCTTCTCGGCAAGCCTCATCGGGCTGTACTGGATGCAGCCGAAGCCGGCGTCCGTCGCGAACCACGCCGTACCGCGTGCGTCCACAACGATGTTCCGCACGGCCTCCCCCGGCAACCAGCGCGGCCCTTCGCGATAGGCCCAACGCTGTCCGTCGAACTTGATCGCGCCGTGCGACGTTCCGATCCAAAGCGCGCCCGCCGGACCGGTCGCCAGACAGTTGCAGTCGAGCAACGGCAGGCCCTCCGCCGGCGTGTAACAGGTCGTCCGGCCGGATTGCCGCTGCACCAAACCGGCCGGCGTGGCCACCCACTCGGCGCCGTCCGCGCCCACCGCAACGCCCAGCACCGGACCGGCCGCCCAGTCGCGTCCGGCCTCGTCGAGCACGGTCACCCGTTCCCACGCCCCCTCGTCCGGATGAAACGCCCACAGCCCCGGATTGGCCGCCGCGAGCAGGGAACCGTCCCGCCGCGCGGCGATCTGACGCACGGATTCGACCGGGGCCTCGAACCGATCGATGCGGCCCGCCTCCAAGCGCCGGACTTCCCGTTGCCCCGCCAGCAACCACGAGGTTTCATCCTGGTGCAACACCTGGCGGACGGTCGCGGTGGGGACCGGCAGTTGCCACCATCCGTCTTTCCATGGCAGGCCGCGATCCACGGTGATTCCCGCCGGCGGAATCACCGGTTCAACTGCTTCCGACGTCAACCGGTGCCACCCCGTCCCCTCGAAGCCAAACACCCCGTTGGCGGTGATCGTCACCAGTCGCGGACCGGCGGCCACCGCACCGGAAGGCCACCGATGGTGCAGGGCGATCTCCTGTCGAAAGGCCTGGGGCGCCGGCGGGGTTTCGGCGGCAGCCAGGAGCCCCACCACCGCCAGGCCAACCGCAGCACTGCCGCCAAAGACGATTCGTAATCGCGTCATGGCCGCGAGTATCCGGCAGGCCCTCGCGCGGTGCAATCCCCCGAAAATCCGAATCCGGCGAACGTCGGACGGGCGCCCGGTCGACGCGGATCTCAATTCGAGCGATAAGCCGCCGATCGATCCAGCCGGCGCGTCATCTCGCTGCTGTAGCGACGCCCCAGGGTTTCCTTGTGCCGGACGATCCAGTCCGTCAACCGCGTCTGTCCGAGCGGCGGAGCGTCGACGCACAGGCGGCCTTCCATCAAGCCCCGGATTTCCTCGCGCGTGATGACGACGTCGCCCACCCACCAGCCGACCAGCCGTCCGGCCCAATAACCCAGCGCGGGCGGCACGGACACCACGGCCCGGCGCAGTCCCAGGAGGTCCCGCACGGTGGTGACCAGTTCGCGGTAGGTGAAGGTCTCGGGCCCGATGGCTTGAAGGATGCGGTTGCCCTCGCCCGCCGCCTCCTCGACCGCCGCCGCCGCCAGGTCGTCCACGTGAATCGGTTGGATGCCGTAATCGCCCCGGCCGAACACGCCCACCACCGGGAAGTGGCGCAGGGACCAAGCGATGTTGTTGATCAGGACGTCCTCCTTTCCGAACAACACCGTCGGACGCAGGATCGTGTGGGGCAGCCCCGACGCCTGCAGGGCGGCTTCGAGTTCCGCCTTGCCCCGGAAATAGGGCAAGTCCGACCCGGCGTCCGGGCGCGTGATGCTCACGTGGACCACCCGTCCCACCCGCGCATCCCGGGCAGCGGCAAACAGGACCCGCGTGTTTTGCACCGCCTGCGCATGGGTAAACAGCGGGTGATCGAACCGCACCCAGTAGGTGTTGATCAGCACCTCCACACCCCGCAACGTGGCGGTCAGTTTCTCCGGTTCCTCGAAGTGAAACGGATGAACGCTGACCGCATCACCGAACGGATTCTGCCGCGCAGGGGACCCCGTCAACGTGATCACCTCATGCCCGGCGTCGAGCAAACGCCGGGCAATGTAGCGGCCCGAATAACCGAAGGCTCCGGTAACGGCGACTTTCATACGTTCGGACGAAAGCTCAGGCCGGCTTCCACGGCGCGCGGTAGGGGCGCGTCAGCAACCGTGTGGCTTCGGGATCACCGATGATCTGCTCCTGCGCCGCGTCCCAGCGGATCTTACGGCCGACCAGCATCGAGATGAGCCCGAGATGCCCGGGAACGGACGAATGATGGGCGGTCTCGACCGGCGTGATCGTGGGCTTCCGGGACTTCACGCAGTCGAGGAAGTTCCGTTGATGGTTGCGCGAATGGTAGACGGGCACTTGGCGCAAGTTCTCCGGCAGGCGGCTCATGTCGTTGAACTTCTCGTCGGACGCCTGGAACCCGCCGCGATCCACCCACACCCAGCCCTGATCGCCGATCCACTTGGTCCCACCGCGAATGTCGCCGTGCCCGCCCGCCATCACCATTTCGACGCCGCCGGGATACCGGAGGTTGATGCGGTATTTCGTGCAGGTGTTCCAGATGGCATCGGTGGAAGGGAACTCGCCCGCTCCCTCGATCTCGGACGGGCCGCTGTTGTCCCAATCCATGCCCCAGTGGGCGATGTCGCAATGGTGACCGACCCAGTCGAGCAACTGGCCGCCGCCGATGTTGTAATCCCAGCGCCAGTTCATGTGCACGCGGCACTCGATGTAGGGCTTCATCTGCGCCGGACCGATCCAGCGTTCGTAATCGAGCCAGGCGGGCGGGGCGGTGATCGACCGTTTGTCGCCGGTGCCGGCAAAATCGTGATGACCGGAAGGCAGGCCCACCTCGACCCGGGACACCTTGCCGATGAGCCCGTTCCGGACAATCTCGACGGCCTTGTGGAAATTCTCCTGCGACCGCTGCCACGAACCGGTCTGCCAGATGCGGTGGTTCTTCTGCACCGCCTTCACGATGGCCTGTTGCTCGGCGATCGTGCGGGCCAGCGGTTTCTCACCGTAGATGTCCTTGCCCGCATCGGCCGCCGCCGTGGCCGTGAGCGCGTGCCAGTTGTCCGGCACCGCCAGCATGACGGCGTCGATGTCCTTCCGCGCGAACATCTCCGCGTAATCGTGGTAGGCCTTGCAATCCTTGTTCTTGTAATGGCCGTTGACCGTGTTGACGGCGCTGTCCAGATGCTGCTGATCGAGGTCGCAGACCGCCACCACCTGGCAATCCGGCTGGGCCATGAAGGCGTGCGTGTTCCCCGGGCCCTGCATGCCCCAACCGACCGAACCGAGCACGATGCGCTCCGACGGCGCCGGCCGGCCATCGGCCCCGAACACACTCGAAGGCACGATCATCGGCGCCAGGGTCGCGGTCCCGGTGGTGGCGAGAAACCGACGACGACTGAGCAGGGAAGAGGCAGAACTGCGGTTATTCATAGGCTGCGAACTCTGCCCGAGAGCCCGGCCGGAATCGAGGGGAAATTTGGCCGCCGCCTCTGTCGGTCTGCCTCTCAGCCGTAACCATTCAGTCAACGAACCGCGGAGGGGCACGGATAACACGGACAGGGCGCGGCTCTGCCGCGCTGGCGGAAAGGGCACGCAGACTCACTGAATGGTCAGTCCGAACCCAGGGCGGGCGATTCCGGTTTCCCGCAATATCCGCGCGCATCAGTGCCCATCGGTGCTGGATCCTACTGCATGGTTACAGCTGAGAGGCTCACCAGCGCTCGCGCGGTCTACAAGCAACCTGTGACTTTAATAAAGTGAACAAAGTGACAGGTTCACAGTTGATACAATAAAGATAAAGTGACAGGTTCACAGTTGACATATACTCGCAGGGTGTCTACGGTCC
>JACKPV010000046.1 GCA_024233305.1 Verrucomicrobiales bacterium | reverse complement strand
GCAATCCCGGAGCCCGAACCGCCGGGGCTCGACACGCTGGGAGACGTTGGGTCGCCGTGACTTTCGGACGGTGCCTACCGGCCACGGCGCCCGCCGCGTCTTTTCCCCGCGAATGCGGGGCGTGGGGGATGGAGTTAGGCTGGCATCTTGGCTCCGGTCCGGCAGACCTTGTGCCCACCGGACACCACGCCAAATCGTCGTCTGCGTTGCATACGCCGCCTTCCGAGACTCACCCACCACCACCAACCGAAACCCGTTGTTCGCGTTACGATTGTCGGGATGATCGTTGTTGCGGTTCGACGACAGCAGATTGCCGGTGTCGTTGTTGTTCCACCCACCCCCGCGCAACACCCGGCGGTAAGTCTCCATCCACCACTTCCGGGCCAGCCACCCGGGCCCACCCGAAATTCTCCAGCCGCTCGCAACGCGGCAGGCCGCGTTGCCGAGGTAAAGGGACAAAGGGAAAAGGGCGAGAACTTGCCAGCCTCACCGAGACTCACCAAAACAGGGCGTTTCCCAACGTCAGCGCCGCATCGATGCGAAGGCGGGCCATGAGGACGCAGGTCGATCCCGGTCTCCCGGACTTGTGGAGCGGATGACGGATCAGAGGATCAGAGGCGGGAACGACTTGCACAACTCGTCATACGTTGTTCACCCTGGACTCGTGAAGCCTCCCATCCACTGCCTCCCCACAGCGGACACCAGCGCATGGACCGATGCCGTGGCCGAAACCGACGGTCTTCCCATCCGGGATAGCGGACCATGGATCGAGACCAAGCACCGGCTCCTGGACTACTGGCGGGCGCCGGCGGTCATCAGCCCGAACAACTTTGTCTACAAGAGCCTGTCGAACTGGGCCTTCAACCTGGCCGTCGGCTGCGCCCATGCCTGCCGTTTCTGCTATGTGCCCGGCGCCGCCACGAACAAGCTGGCGCCTTTCCTCCGGGCTGCGGGTGTGACCGACCCGGATGGCGCCTGGGGGGATTACCTTTTCCTGCGCCCCTGGGACGAGGCCCGCTTCCTGGCCTCGATGCACGCGGCGGAGCGGACCCCAGCGGTCGACCTGAAACCTGACGGCAACCGGGCGGTGATCTACTGCAGCACGACGGACCCCTACCAGGCCATCCACGATCCCGATCCCGCCCGGCAACGGGAACTCGCCGCCCACGCGCGCTGGTTGGTGCGGCGTTCCCTCGAACTGATCCGCGATCGCTCGACGCTGAACGTGCGCATTCTGACGCGGAGCCCGCTGGCGCGCGCGGACTTCGAGTTGTTTCGCAGTTTCGGGCCCCGGCTGGTGTTCGGGATGAGTCTGCCGACGCTTCGCAACGACCTCGCGCGCGTTTACGAACCGCGCGCCCCGGCGCCGTCCCAGCGGCTCGCCACCCTGCGCGCCGCCCGCGCCGCGGGACTCCATGTTTTTGTTGCCATCGCCCCGACATACCCCGAGTGCGACGAAGACGATCTGCGGCACACGCTGGCGGCCGTGGCGGCGTTGGATCCGATCACCATTTTCCACGAACCCATCAACGTGCGGGCTGCCAATGTCGTTCGGATTGAGCGTTTCGCGCAACGCCTCGGGGTGCAGATCAAGACCGGGGTTTTCGCCGAGCGTTCGCGGTGGCTTGCTTATGCGATGCAAGCCCTGCAAACGGTGGAACGGCTGGCGAGGGAGCTTGGAGTCTCAGACCGTTTGCACCTCTGGCCGGACAAGTCGCTCGGCTCCGCCGCCGCGTTGCGCGCCCTGCACGGAAGCGACGCCGCCGCGATCCGCCGCCATGTTGGCTGGCTTCACGGGTGGTGGTCGCGAGTCAGCGCCTAGCCAACCGGCGAGCAGTCCTGCCCGCTTCACCCGCCAAGGGCAGAACCGGGTTCAGGAGCGACGCAAAGCCAGGGGAGTCACTGCGGCAACGGCCGGCCGGTCCGATGCCAGCGCACCGCACCGGCGTAGCGCGGCTGAGTGCGAAACAGCGCCGCCGGGTTTCCGCGGGATTCCCCGCCTTCGCTGACCGGCGGAGCGCGAATCGCTCCTTCGTTAAGGCGCTTCCGCCCGCAGCCGGAAGAACTGGCGGTTCAGGTCCGCCCAGGCGTTGGTCGCCGTGCCTTTTCCGGACGTTGAAAGCGGGGGCAGCAGGCGCAGGGTTTCCCATGTCCCGCCCGCGGGCTCCGGACTCGCTTCCCAGATGTAGACCGCCCCCGACTCGCCTCCGTACTCCAGAATCATCTCTCCATCCCGGATCGTGAGGCGGTCGATCCGCGGCAGAACCGGTCCGCGCTCGTAACGAATCACCAGCATCGGTCCGCTTGCTGCGGCTTCGCGCGCCGCGAAACGCCGCGCCGTCTTGGCCGTTGCTTCGTCCTGCGAGCGCAGCAGCCAGCCGTGGTTCGACGCCTGATCCGCCAGCCACCCCTGGATGACCGCCACGCCTTCGGCGCCCACCTCAAACTCGTAGGTCCCGCGGGCGTCGATGCCCTCGATCGCCACGGGAGTCTCGTCGTAATCCGCCCCCGCGCCGCCGCCCGGCTCCGCCCAAGCTCCGTCCGGGTGGGATCGTGAATTCCACGTAGGCTCCAGGGCCGCCGCCGGAGCGCCGCCCGGGGTTGCGCCCTGCTGCCCCCCTTCGATCCATGACACCCGAACCGGATGCAGGCCAAATGTGGACGCGACGCCGCCGAGTGGAACGTGGGTTACCGTTACCCGCACGAACGCCGCCTGCACGACCGCATCCGCCGGCAACGCCGCGGCAACGTCGAACCGCAGCAGCACTCGGGCGCGGCTCAGGTCGGCGGAGGGGCCCAAAGTCCCCGCGGGCAAATCGGTTTGAGCTCCGAAATTGAAATCGGGCGTCAACTCGAACAAGGCCGTGTCCGCCGCCGCCGGCACCTCGATCAACTCCGCCCGCGCCGAAACCGCCATGCTGAAGGCGAACGCGAGCCCGATCCGGGCGGTCTTCCATGCGCGCCAAGTCCCTCCCCGGCGACCCGTTCCGACGATTCGCTTATCGGTCTGCGTTATGGTCATAATGCGATGCCCTTGCAATCCGCATAGCGTAGGCCGGGAGATCGCGCCTGTCACGAACTTGACCGCCTGGGAGCCGGCCCCGCGCCTTTGCGAGTCCCTCACCAGCCCAGCTTATTTCGCGGCCGAGGAAATAGTCCCTGAATCAGGGCACTTGACACCGGGGATGAGTCCTACGAATCTTCCAGCGCTTTGGCGACCTGGACTGGCAAACGACGACTGTTCCTCGCGTTACTGGCCTGCGTTTCTACCGTGGGAGATGTTCCGCTGGTATTGCATCATCAAGGGCGGATTCTGGTCGATTCACGGGTGTTCGAGGGCGAAGGGGATTTCAAGTTTGCCCTCGTTGATGCGGGCGCTGGGGAGATCTTCTGGGCCAATGCCTCCGACCTCGACCTGGATGGCGAACCCGACGCCGCGGTCACCCTGCCGGTCAGCCGGGGCCTGTATTCCGTGCTGCTCGGGGATGCCTCGGTCTCCCACATGGCCCCGCTCACGCCGGCCGTATTCGCTAACGAAGCCGTCTATCTACGCATCTGGTTCGATGACGGCGTCAGCGGTTTCCGCCTGCTCCAACCGGATCATCGGTTGGCGGCGGCGCCGTATGCGGTGATGGCGGCGGCCGTGCCGGACGGGGCCATCGACGCGGCCAAACTGGCACCGAGCGTTCTGGCCGGTTTGAACGGCCAGGTGGCCGCGCTCGAGCAAAGGATGGCGGACCTCAGCGATCAGTTGTCGGCGCTGTCCGGGGCGGTCGGGGGTGGTTCGTTCGCGGGGATGACGGCGGTCTCCGCCACGCCGAACGATCCTGCCTTGGTGGCGCAGGGTTTCGCGCTGTTCATGACCGTTCCCGCTCCCGGTTGGAGCGACGGAACCCCTGTGGGAGAACCGTTGCCGCGTTTCGGTCAGACGGGCGTGTGGACGTCCGGGGAGCTTTTTGTTTGGGGCGGCGAACTGGCTTCGGGGGTGCTTTCGGGGAGCGGTGCGCTTTACCGGCCGGAGCCCGAGGCTTGGCGTGAGATTTCTCCCCTCGACGCTCCGGTGGCCCGTAGCGGGCATGGCACGGCCTGGACCGGAACCGAGGCCATCGTGTGGGGGGGCTCTGCCGGCGGGAGTTTTCTGGCCAGCGGAGGCGCGTACGATCCCGTCGCGCAAGCTTGGCGACCGCTCCCGGAGGGCCCGGTGGGTCGGGTCGGGCATGTGGCTGCCTGGACCGGGAGCCGGTTTCTGGTTTGGGGGGGACGCAATGCCACCGGGTTGCTGGCGGAGGGCGCCTTTTGGGAGCCGGGAGCCGCGCAGTGGACCGAGCTTTCCTTGCCCGGTGCGCCGGCGGCCCGCCACCTCGCCACGGGAGTGCTGGCCGGGGATAAGTTGCTCTTTTGGGGCGGGGAAGGCGAAGCCGGCCCGGTCGGCGATGGGGCTCGTTTGGAGCTGAACTCCGGTGGCGTCCCGTCGGCTTGGAGCCCGTTGAGCCTGAGTGGCGCGCCTTCCGCTCGCAGTGGACACGCGGCGGTGTGGACGGGACAGCAGATGGTTATCTGGGGCGGACGCAACGCAGCCGGGGAACTCGTTGGCGACGGCGCGGCGTACGATCCGGCCACGGATGTGTGGGAGGCCCTGCCGACAGATGGAGCGCCTACGGCACGGCGCGGCCATGCGGCGGTCTGGACTGGTCAGGAAATGCTGGTGGTGGCCGGGGAAACGGCCGCCGGACCGACCGCCGAGGGGCATGCCTACGATCCTGTCGCGCGTCGTTGGCGCGCGCTGAGTACTGCCGGAAATCCGCTGGCCCGCCGGAACCCAACCGCCGTCTGGACCGGCACTGAAATCCTGGTGTTCGGCGGACGCAATGCCACCCAAGCCATCGGCTCCTTGGAGCGTCTGACGCCCCAACCGACCTGGTATTTCCATCGCAAGCCGTGAATTCCCTGCTCATGACGATCCCCCTCCCGCCGCCATTCGATTGCCTGCGCCGGTGTTTCTCGCGGGCCGAACGCGGAACCCCCGCGCGCCCGCGGTTTGGCTTCGGCAATTCGCTCCTCGCGTCCGGCAAATGCCTTCTACTTGGTGCCTTGCTCGGATTCGGTTCGCCGGCGGGCCAGGCGCAGTGGGCGACCCAGGTGGTGGAGTTGAAGGCCGGCTGGACGGCGGTCTACCTGCAGGTGGACGCGTCCTACGCCACGTTGGACGAGCTGATCGGCGGTGACCCCGCGAATCCCATCCAAGAGATCTGGCTTTGGCAGCCGGCACCCGGCACCCACCAGTTCATAGACAGTCCGCAACTCCCCACTGGATCCAGCAGTCAGTGGGCCAGTTGGAACCGCTCGCTCGGGGGCAGCTCCGAACTGCATCGGTTGCAGGCCAACGCCGGCTATCTCGTCCGGATCGACGATGCCGTGGCCACCTACCAATGGAACCTCAAAGGACATCCAGCCCCGCCGGCCTATGATTGGCGGACTTCGGGGCTCAATTTCTTGGGCTTTCCGACACCGACGGTCGATCCTCCCTCGTTCGAGTCTTTTCTGTCGCGCGAACCGGCCCTGCTTCAAAACGCGGAAATCTACCGCTACGTTGGCGGCGCCCTCGGCGCGGGCAATCCCCAACGACTCTACGCCCTGCGCACCACGCCCGTCGTGCGAGGTCAGGCCTTCTGGTTGCGAGCGGGCGATCTCTACAACCGGTATTACGGCCCGTTCGAGATCGAACTCCAATCCAGCGACGGGGCGCACTTCAACACCGCCATGGGCCAATATCGATTCCGGCTCCGGAATCTGGTCGCTTCGGAGATTCAGGTGACCTTTACCTTGTTGGCCTCCGAGGCGGCCCCGACCGGCCAGGCGAACATTGCCGGGACGCCTCCGCTCCTGCTGCGCGGCGATCTCGACCTCACCACCCTGACCTACGCCTACGCGGGGCTCAATGCCCAGGCCCGGTCCATGACCCTCGCACCCCGGGGACAGGCCGGATCGGATATCGAGGTGGTGCTTGGGCTCAATCGAACCGCGCTGAGCGGCAATCCCGGCGACCTTTTCGCGGGCATCCTGCGGCTCACCGATTCTCTCGGCCTGGCCCAGGTCGACGTGCCGGTCTCGGCGGTGGCCGCTTCGCGCGCGGGGTTGTGGATTGGGGACGCCTCCGTGAACCAGGTGCGGCACTATTTGCGCACCTACGCTCGCGACGGCGAGGGGGCCCCGCTCTCCAACCCCGATGGCAGCTATCAGGTCGCACAAGAGGACACCACCCTCGGCGAGGTGCTGCGCCCGTTTCCGCTCCGGTTGATCCTCCACCATGATGAAGCCAGCGGCGATGTCGTGCTTCTGCAGCGCGTTTATTACGGTTTGGGCGCGCAGGGTGCCGGCACGATCCTCGCTACGCAGGAGCAGGCCTTGGACCCCGCGCAACTGGGCGGTGCCCGCCGCATCAGTGCCAGTCATCTTCCCTGGTCCGAGGCCAACGTTCCCTGGCCCTGCACCGGGGTTTTCGCCGAAGGCGGTGATCTGGCCGCGACGATTGCCGTGAACGAGAACGATCACGCCACGAATCCGTTCCTGCATACCTATCATCCCGACCACGACAACCTCGACGCCCGCTTCGAGCAGGTGCTGCCTCGCGGCGAGGAGTCCTTCTCGATTACTCGCGAGATTCAGCTCAGCTTCGCGCCGCCCGCGGACGATTTCGTCAGCCTGACGCTGAGTGGCGAGGCCCTGCAGGGCGACTATGCTGAGACCATTCGTTTTGGCGGCCAAGGTAGTGAGACCCGCACCTTCGAGACGCGGGGACGGTTCCTCCTGAACCGGGTCAGCGAACTGGGCACCCTCGTCCACCACTGATTCCCGTGCGCCCCGACCCCGGACCTCACTCACCATGAACCCCGTCCTCCCCAATCACCCGCGCCCGCGAACCGCCCTTGCCGCCCATTCGTTCTCGTCCCATCCGCTTTCCATGCAATCCACCGTGAAACGCACCATGACCATCCCCATCCGTTCCCTGACGCTCCTGCGGGCCGGCCTTGTTTTGGCCCTTGGTCTGACCCCCGCAAGCCCGCTGAGTCGCGCCGCCGATGCCAATCCGCCGGACCGTTTGTCCTATCAAGGTTACCTGACCGACGCGAACGCCCAACCCTTGGGGAACAACTCCCCCACGAACTACGACATCGTCTTCCGCATCTACGACGTCTCGCAGGGGGGCGACGTGAGCAACCTGTTGTGGGCTGAGCAGCAGACGGTCACCGTCGACAAGGGTTACTTCAGCGTGATGCTGGGCGAAGGAGGCGCCGTGGACATCATTCCCAAACCGACGCTGGCCTCGGTCTTCGGCGGCCCGACCGCTTCGGATCGGTTCATTGGGATCACGGTGAAGGGTTTGGGAGCGACGGACCTGGAGATCGCCCCGCGGCTTCGGTTGTTGACCTCGCCCTACAGCTTTCTTGCGCAGAATGCTGGGGCGCTGGTCAGCAACGCCGGCGGCCTGGTGGTCACCGCGGCCAGCGGTTCGGTGGGCATCAAGACGGAAACGCCGCAGGCTGACTTGGACGTCAACGGCACCGCGCGGGCGAGTGCTTTCGTGGGCAACGGCGCCGGTCTGACCGGGATCAACGCGGGCAATCTGACCAGCGGCACGGTGCCGATCCCGCAAATCCCTAATCTGGACGCCTCGAAGATCACGAGCGGCACGCTCTCGACCGCGCGGATTCCGGGTCTGAGCGGGTCCCAGATTGTCAGCGGCGTCATTGGCAGTGCGCGCCTTCCCGATCTCGACGCCTCGAAGACCACCACCGGCACGTTCAACCCGGCGCGCATCCCGAATCTCGACGCCTCGAAGATCACCACGGGCACCCTCTCGGACGCCCGGTTGAGCGGCAATGTCGCCAAGCTGAACGCGACCGGCACGCAGAATTTCGCCGGCTCACTCAGCATTCGGAACGGGGACGACCTGGGCGGCCTCGTCGTCCGTTCCGCCACCGCCAGCACGTCGTCGATTGTTCAAACCCGCGACATCACGTTCTCCTATCCGAACGGGTTCAACGCCGGCAACACCTACGTCGTCGCGGCAAAGTACACCACGAGCACACTGTTAGGCGCGTGGCTCGAAGTGCCGGACGAATACGGCATCGCCTATGCCGGCAACAACTTTGAGATTCAGGATTTTCCGCTGACGGTCGGACTGGGCACCTACACCTTCCGGGTATTGCTGGTGCGCGTCGATTAACCATCTTCCTGAGAGGCCGCCCCGGCCCTCTTGGCAGGCGGCCACCACGGCAACGATGGCCAAGGCACCGAAAGGAATCATCATGTTCGACCTGGTCAGGATCAGCGGGCTCATCCGGATCTGCGGTGTCCTGCTCGCAGGCGCCGCAGCCACAGGCTTCCCCCAGACGCTCCCCCTGCAACTCGACCCGCAAAGCGGTCTGGTCAACAGCCAGTCCCTCGCGGGCTATCCGCTGTCCGAGACGCCGGGCAATCCTCCCGGCTCCGACGGCCGGGCTCCGAGCGTGGCCCAGCAATCCGCGGCGGGCCTGACGACTACGCAGCCCACCTTGGGACAGTTCCGTAGCTGGGTGGGCTTCGGCGCCCTGGCGGCGCCCTTGAGCCCGCAAAACCGCGTGCCGAACGGGAGCTACGCCGATAACGCGGTCCAGACCGGCCTGCCGGTCGGGCGCGAGGGGGGCCAGGTGGTCGCCGTGCTGCAGTCGGCTCGCGTCGGGGCCCCGTATCTCAGTCGCCAAGTCTCGTTTCTCTTCGGCTCCTTGGTGGCGGTGCCCGAGACGGACGAGGACGGCAAGCTGTTGGCGAACCGCAATCCGCCGGTCCGTCCGGAGGATTACTGGTTTGCTGAGCCGCATTGGCCGGCGGGGCAAAGAGAGTTGGATGGCAGCCATCAGGGCGCTCCTTATTACTGGAGCCCGCACGCCCGCGCGGTGTTTGCCGTGCAACCGGGACCGATCACCATCACGTGGAAGCGGATGCAACCCAGCCTCACCGAGCCCCCCGACTACGCCCAAAACCCCGCAAACTACTCGGAGGAATCCGGCGCCTATTACCGGCTGTTCCGCGCCAGCCATGTCGTCTCCGGCAGCGCGGTCAAGCCACCCCGCCGCATCTACTGGACCCATGACGTTTTTGCCGACCTGGGCAAACCCGTGACGGTGCCTCGCAACACGGTGGGCGATGTCAAGGTCGTCTACAATGAGAGCTTCCCACGCACGGTGCCCGATCCCTATGTCACACCGGGTCGCTTGCCGGTGGCCGATGGAGTGCAGACTGCCACGGAGCCCCGGACGCTTTGGTATAATGGCGACGGACAGATCCTCGCCTACAACCGGGAAGGACGTGTCTTTCTGGAGCTTCTGGGGGATCTGCGCGAGGACGGGATCACCCGGCAACACCTCGGGTTCGAGATCGTGGATGTCGTCAAGCAACCCACGCCGAGCGACGTCGGGATCGAACTGGGAGAACTGCTCACCGCGTGGCAGGACGGCCGGGACGACAGTTACTTGCTGCCGGAACCGATTTTAAGTCAGGAATCCGTGGACTTCACTTACCGGCATGAACCCACGGGGAGCGCCCAGCCGCAGTTTTATGCGACCCAGGAGACGAGAAACCTCAACGATCTCCTGGTTCACTGGCTGGAGGCCGGCGAACTGGGATTGCGCTGGCCCTACCGACTGGTGCGCTACGACCTTCACTGGCCCGCGGCGGCGGAGAATTACAGTCACTACCTGCGCCCGGAGGTGGCCACGGAGGCCGAGGCCATGGAAACCGCGGTGCCCCTGCCGGCCGGCAACGCGCCGCTCATCGAATACCAGGATCCGCTGGACTTTCCGCGGGCCAAGATCACGGGGGACTCCCGCTTCTACACGTTCCTCGATGTCGACCACCCGGCCCACCGCACCCTTATCCGTTACGGTTCACAGGATTTCGTCGCGTTCGAGCGGGTGTTCTCCTGGCTGGCCGCCGGGATCAAGGATGCCACCCGCCTGACCGGCAGCGTGGCTACCACGTTGTCCGCATGGGATGCGGACACCGGGACCATGGACTGGTCGGCGGTCAGCGAGATCGAAGCCCCGCGGTATGTCGAGACGACGGCCGAGGTGGGACGCCGGATCTCGCCCCCGCCCGGCGAAGCCGAAAGCACGCCCGGGGCGGATTACTGGGCGGGGCACATCCGGGTCGGAGAAGGGGATACCTTCCATCCCGGTGCGTACCTGGATCCTTTCCAGGCAGGCTTCGCGGCTGCCAATCGCGGCGCCATCCTTCCGGTGAACGCCATTCCCGGACGGAACACCTTGGAAGTCTGGTGGTTTCGGGAGAATGACACCGATCGCGCCCGGGGGTTCGGCGCCGTTTACTGGCCTTCGGTCGTGGCCCGTTATTCCCTCGGATGGCCAACCGATGCGCGGGAAATCATCCTGGCCAGTAACGACGGTAGCGGGGCGCTCGACAGCCTCGAGGCAAAGGGCACGATCTATTTTCAGAATGACCCAGGCGAGCAGGGCTACAATCCAAACGAAGAACATGCCCTGCTGCTGGGCGGCCAGGCGTATGCGCTGCGCGACGACTTGAACGTCACCACCCAACCGGGTTTCTCCTCCGAGCCCTTCGTGCTGTTGCATTACCTTGCGGCGGACGAACGCCCCGCGATGGCGGTGTTCAAGGTGCGTCGCGAGAAACCGGAGGCCGGGATCCTCTTTGACTACCTCGTCGAGGCCGGCACGATCCTGCAGGCGCCCATGCCGCTTCCCCTCCTGCCCAAGCCCGTGATCGGCAGCGGCGAGGCGGCGGTCAATTACAATACCGAACCGCCGGCAACCGGCGGCGATCTGCCGGGGAACTGGGACGAGGCCACCCACGGGCAGGGACCATTCGGGCACTACCAACGATTCACCTACCAAGACCGGAAGAACGAGTTCTGGGTCTATCGCGCCGCCCACGCCGGCCTGCCCGCCCTGACCGTGGGAACCTACAATCCCGCCACCGAAAGCTTCGATCCCCCGACTGCCGCCATTGCCGTTGCGGGGAGCGATTTTGCTTACACTCTGCATGCATCCCGATTGCCCGCCTCGCTGACCCTGGCTGCGGCGACGGACACCACGCTGCCTGACTGGTTGCGCATCGATGGATTCCAGCTCGTTGGGCGCCCGACAGAGGCGGACCTGGGGACGCTGGCCCTCGAGCTTGTCGTCCAGGCGGTGGACGATGACAGCACCGCGACGGTGAACCTGGTGTTGGAGGTTCGCGACAGCGGGGCCGTGGTGAGCCAGGCTCCCCTCGCCATCACCAGCTTCAATGCTTACGCCGGCACGTCCGTAACCTACGTGGACCGGCCGCCGTACCTCGCGGCGTCGCCGGCGCCAGCCAACAGCTTCACGATGCGTTTCTACTACAAAACGCAACCGGGCTTTGCCTGGCCGGGAAATCCCACCCCTCCGCCGGTGGACAGCATCGTGCCTTATCTCCGTCCGTTGGACGCCGGCGGGGAGCCCGTCGGGATCGCCGATTCGCCCGATACCGCGTCGTTGGACATCGTGTACCGCCCCTACTGGCCCTTCAGATCCACGAAACTTCCGGAGCTGCGGCTAAGCCAGACCGTCGTGCGGGCCGACAAAGGGCTGCCCGATGTTGGCAACCAAACCAGCCTGCAGATCCTCTATCAGCAGTCCATCGCGGCCGACCTCACCGCGGCCCGGGAGAGCGCGGTGTTGCACGATCCGACCCGGGAGAAGTCCGCCGACCTTGCCGCGCGAGGTTTGGAACGTCTGCCTGCCGGGGTGCGCACCGAGGCCTTCCAGGGCAAGACCTACTTCCCCAATCTGCCGCCGCACCTGGCCGAGCGCGTATTCTTCGATCCCAACCGCGGGAGCCAGGGACACCTGGTGTTGCGCGGCGAATTCCGCGACGAACTGGTGGGCGAGCGGTATCTCCTCTTGAATGTTCTTCGCGACACCGACCTGGCGGCGGTGCAGGGGTTGTGTCCCACGGGGGATCCGGACAAGACGGCTTGGGACGAGCTGGTCGCCGGTCTGGCCACGACGCTCGAGACCTTCCGCGAGAACCTCCCCGACGTCCCCGGCGCGTACGTGCCCGACGAGGCCCGGGAGGTGGTCATCGGCGTCGGGGAGTTGGCGCGCATCGTGGACGATGAGACCGCCGTGGCTGCGTACGCCCTGAGCGCCAGCGGTCCCGGCACGGGTTACCTGACCCTGATTGCCGGCAACGGCCGCGCGTTCACGCCCGAGGCCGAACCGGTGTCGATGTATGTGATCAAGGTTGCTGCCCCGATTCATCCGGGCGAAATCAAAGTCATCGCTGCGGCGAATCCGCTGAGCGAGCAACTGACCTTTCAACACACCCCGGATCTCGCCGGACGCTTCGCGGATTTCGAGTATGACTGGCGCATTGCGCCGCCGGTGGATGGCACACCGCCGCCGGTGGACGCGGCGATGGCCGGTTGGACGGTGCTGACGCAAGGGTTGAACCGGCCGCGGTTCACCTTGGGCGGCGCCGGCATCCAGGTGCTCACCGACAATTACATTGTGCTCCGCTACCGCGCCAAGGATCCGGCCCACCCGGCGTTCGATGAGTGGTCCGATTGGACCGTGCCGCAGCTCGCGGAAGGTTGGATCAAGCGGGTGCTCGCCGGCATCAACCCCTTCAACCAACGGGTCACCGACCTGTTCAACAACGAAGTCAACACCGACGTCAGCATCCTCACTCAGGCCGGCGGCCGGTGGGAAGGGGACGTGGCGCTGAACCTGCAGAACATTGACGATTACGGGTTGATCGAGATCTACGAAACCGTGTTGCGCCGCGGCAAAATGCTCAGCGTCGGCGCCGGCATCAACTATGGCCCGGCCAACGACGCCTTGCTGCTCGCCGCCGGCTACCTCAACGATCTCTACTTGATGGTCGGCAACGAGGCGTGGGCGGATGCCAGCAACCCCACCATCGGCATCGGCACCAAGGACCGCACGTACGGCGAGATCTCGACCGCCCTGTTCGCCTTCAAGGGGCAGGTCGCGTCCCTGCTCGAAGAGGAACTCGCGCTGCTCCGGGGTCGCGATGACTTCCTGCAACCCGGCGTCGAGACGCGGCCGGTCTACAATCGGCTCTTCTGGAACTACACCCGCGGCATCGACGCCGGCGAGGTGATCTACGCCCTCAACTACAACATCCAGGAAGACCAGAACGAAGGGGTGGACGGCACCGTGAACGCCGAGGACGCGCTGCGCCTCTATCCGCAGGGCCACGGCGACGCTTACGGCCACTTCCTTACCGCGCTCAAGGGTTATTACGCCCTGCTGATGGACACCGACTTCGACTGGATGCCGCGCACCGAGGCGGTCAGCATTCTCGGGAAACCCGTCCAGGTCGATTACCTCGACGAACGCAAATTCGCCGCTGCCGCCGCCGCCACGGTCCGGGCGGGCCGCCAGGTCTTCGACCTGACCTGGCGTCGGGACTATCAACCGGACAAGAACCACGGCTGGGAGTATCTGGGCGAAACCCGGTCGAACACCTCCCGGAAGGTGGATACCACCCGCTATTGGGGGGCGGATCATTGGGCCTCGCGAACCGGCCAGGGCGCTTACCTGCATTGGGTCGTCGGCAATGCCATCCTGCCGGACCAGGACCGGGACCCGACCCACGAGGGCATTCAGAAGATTGACCGCACCACCGTGCCCGAACTGGCCGAGTTGGTGGCCGAAGCCGGGGCCCTGCAGGCGTCGCTCGACAACGCCGAAGGTCGCCTTTCCCCCTTGGGCCTTCCCGAGGAGGGCCTCGCGTTCGACATCAACCCGAACGAGGTCGTCGGCCCCCAGAACCGCACGCACTTCGAGCAGATCTACGAGCGTGCCACGCGGGCGCTCAACAATGCCGTGGCCGCCTTCGACGATGCCAAGGACGTCACCCGCCTGATGCGTTCCGAGCAGGATTCGCTGGTGGAATTGCAGACGCAGGTGGACCAACAGGAGCTGGCTTACCGCAACCAGTTGATCGAGCTCTACGGCACCCCCTACACCGATGACATCGGACCGGGCCGGACTTGGGTGCAAGGCTACGCCGGCCCGGACCTCGTCCACTATATGTACGTGGACCTGCCGGAGATCATCTTTCCCGAGCTTTGGAACCACACCGAAACCACGACGTTCAAGATCGACCTGCAGGATCTTCCGTCGGATTGGGTGACCAGCATCTACGAGAACTTCGATTTCGTGGTGCCGTCGGATGATCCCGGTTACGCGAACTCGCCCGACCGTGAGCTTTACCTCGAGTATGAGCTCGGCCCGCATGGCTTTGCCGGCAAACCCTCCGCCTGGACCGGCCAGCGCGCCTCCCCCGGCCGCCTCCAACAGAGCATTTCCGAGATCATCGTTGCGCATCGGCGCTTGAAGCAGGCGCTCTACGACAACGCCGGGGGCAAGGCGGACCTCGACAAGGCCATCCGCCAGTTTAACGACCAGATGCGTCTGCTCCGCGCGGTGTCCAATCTCGAGAAGACCAACCTGGTTTCGGCGGAGGCCATCGCCGATTCGGAGTCCCGCTACGCCGTGCTGAGCAAGGACCTCGAGACCGCCATCAGCGTGGCCGACATGGTCAAGGATGTCATGCTGCAGGATCTCCCGGACACCAGCATCTTCGGCGTGGCGTTTGGCGGCGACCTGATGTTCCCGGTTCGCGCGATTATCGGCGCGCTTTACGCGGTGTCCAAACTGGGCCTTCTCTCCGCTGATGCCATCGCCTTTCGCGTGCAGCAGAACGACGTGAATGTGGAACGGGAAGCCATGCTGGCGAACGCCCAGTCGATCCAGGACCTGCAATTGCAGCAGGCGTACCGGCAGGGGGTCTACGACCTCTTCCAGACTTTCGAGCAGGTCCAGGCCGCCCTCGAAGCGATCAATCTCCGGCTCCGGGAGCTCGATGATGCCGCCCGCAAACATTCGGCGCTGCTCACCGAGGGGGAACGGATCCAGGAGGAGCGCGAAATCTTCCGGCGTCGAGCCGCGGGGGTCATCCAAGGTTATCGCACCCGCGACGCCGCCTTCCGCATCTTCCGAAATGAGAAGCTCGAAAGGTACAAGACGCTATTCGAGCTCGCCGCCCGCTACACCTTGCTGGCGGCGAACGCCTATGATTACGAGACCGGGCTTCTGCACACCGACGCCGGCCGCGCGTTCGTCCGTCGGATTCTCGGCGCGCGGGCCCTGGGTGTGGTGCGCGATGGCCAGCCCCAGTTCGCCGGAAGCAACACCGGCGATCCCGGCCTCTCGAGCGTGCTCGCCGAGATGAAGGCGGACTGGGACGTCCTGAAAGGTCGCCTCGGGTTCAACAACCCCGACGCGTACGGCACCACCTTTTCCCTGCGCACCGAGAACTTCCGGATTCTGCCTGGCGCCGAAGGGGACGAGGCCTGGCGCGATCTGCTCGAGCGGGCGCGCCTGGTCAACTTGCTGGATGACCCCGACGTGCGGCGGCATTGCATGCAGATCGGGCGCGAGGATGGATTGCCAGTACCGGGCATCGTGGTCGAGTTCGGCACCACCATCGCCAACGGGCGCAACTTCTTCGGCCAGGCCCTGGCCGCCGGAGATCACGCGTTCAGTCCGACCGCCTTCGCGACCAAGGTCTTCGCCGCCGGGGTCGCGCTCGAGGGTTACCAGGGCATGGAGGATCCCTCCGCGCTGAGCGGCGCGGTCGGCTTTGCCGGTGGCGCCTCCCCCGGCGATCCGTCCCTGTCGTTCCTCGATCCGGATGCCCTGGCCGCCACCCCCTACATCTACCTGATTCCGGTGGGGCTCGACTCGATGCGCAGCCCGCCCTTGGGCGACGCCAGCGTGGTCCGGACGTGGCGGGTCGACGATGTGACCGTGCCGCTGCCTTTCAACGTGGGCCAATCGGAGTTCTCCGCGGGCGGGCGTTGGCAGTCGGCGGATTTCCTCACCGAGCCGCTCTTCAGCGTCCGGAAGCACCAGGCCTTCCGACCGGTGTCGAGCGCAACGCGGTTCGAACTGGACCTGTTCACCGCCTCGGGTGGACTGGCGCCCTCCCAATTCACCAACAACCGCCTGATCGGCCGGTCAGCCTGGAACAGCCGATGGAAGCTCGTCATTCCCGGTCATACCCTGTTGAACGATCCGAAGGAAGGACTCGAACGCTTCGTGCGCTCCGTGAAGGACATTCGTCTCCATCTCGTGACTTACTCCTACGCGGGCAACTAGGCCGCATCCCTGATCCATTCGACCATGACACCGAACTGCATGCGCAAGCTCCGCACCCTGACGGGCGCGTTGGCCCTGGGGCTGGCGTGGGCAGGCAACCAGCCGTTGCACGCCTTCCCGCCCGCCCCCCACCACACCCTCTACGGCCAGATCCGGGATGAACTCGGCAATCCGCTCACCCTCGCTTCCGCCCAAGTCATCCTCGAAACCCTTTCCGGGGTGCGGGTCACCAGTCCCATCTCGCCGCTCCTCGCCACCGGCTACAACTACGAGCTCCGCCTCCCGATGGATGCCGGCTTGACCGCCGAACCCTACAAACCCACCGCGCTGCGGCCGACCGTCGCCTTCAAAATCAGTGTGCGCCTCGGCAACACCACCTATCTGCCCATCGAGATGCAGGGCGACTATGCCAACCTCGGCGAACCGGCGGGACGTACCCGGATCGACCTGACCCTCGGTGAGGATCTTGATGGCGATGGCCTGCCCGACGCCTGGGAAAGGGCGCTCCTCGCCGCGGCCGGAGGGGAGCAAGGCTTGGAGGACATCCACGGCGACGACGACTTCGACGGGGACGGTTTGAGCAACCTCGACGAATACCTGGCCGGCACCTACGCCTTCGATCCAGCGGATGGCTTTGCTCTAACCCTCACCGGCTCGGATGGCGCGGCAGCCACCCTGGAATTCTTGGGATTACGCCATCGGACTTATGCCGTCTTTGGATCTTCAGACCTGACCCAGTGGCAACCGGTGCCGTTTCGCGTGTTGCCGGCGGACGAGGGCTCGGCCGAACGCCAGCAATACCGCCCGACAGACACGGCCTTGGTGCACGTCCAGGTGGCTCCCGGCGCCACGGCGATGCGGTTCTTCAAATTGATGGTCCAATGAACTCGCCGTCTCCGACTGAAGCGCCCACAAGTCGTCCGCGGAGGCCGCGTTCGCGCCAGGCCGTAGGCTTCCTGGCTGCCTCCCTGCTCCTGCCTGCTGCGGGCTGGATCGCCTTGTCGCTCCGACCCCATAGCCCGAGCGAGCCCGTGGAGGTCCTGCGGAGCGAGTTGGTGCAACTGGACGGGCGGCTCTGCCTTCGGAACGCCGATGTCCCGTTCACCGGCGTCATGATCGAGGTGTATCCCGACGGTTCACCGAAGACCCGCTCCCGCCTGCGAGAGGGCCGTTTGGAAGGGCCATCCACCGGCTTCTATCCCGACGGCGAGGTGCAGGTTCAGGAGATGTTCGTCGAGGGGGTGTCCCATGGCGCCCGTATCAAGTGGCATCCCAACGGCGTCAAGGCTTCGGAAGCCGTGATCCGCGACGGCCAACTGCACGGCCTCTTTCGTCGTTGGTATGAAAACGGGGTCCTGGCCGAGGAAATCGAAATGCGGCACAACCAGCCGGATGGTCAGGCCAGCATCTATTACCCCAGCGGCTTCCTCAAGGTGCGTGCGCGGACCTCGAAGGGGGAAGTCGTCGACCGCACCACCTGGTCCGACGGGGAAACCCAGGGCTGAACTCGCGCTGGATGCCTGGAATGCCACGCTGCGTTGCATCCGTTAAGCCCGCGTCATCCGGCAGGCCACCTTCGTGCCGGGCTCGCGCGCGCAGAGTCGTTCTGCTTGCGTTGCTCGCATGCATGTGGAGAGGTGGATTCGCCTTCGCCGGAATCGAATTGGTCCAGTCGACCACGGACGCGGGCGGGGGCCGCGGCCGGGCCGGCACGACGAGTATCGACGTTACTTTGGGGGGCTCGGGTGCCCTTTGGCATTCGTCCGATCAGGGCATCACTCTGCGCAGCGGTTTTGTCGGACGGCTTAACGAGGCCCCTTCCGCCACGGCCAGGGTGTTGCGGCGCAGTCCGGGGCTGACGGGCAAAATCAGTTCTGCCGACCTGCTCGCCGGGGTGACGGATCCCGAGAACGACGCCGTCTCGCTGTTGGCGGTGGGCGCGACCGCCGCCGGTGGCGCGTTGATCGTCGACAATGGTTGGATTCTCTACCTGCCCACCGGTCCAGTGACCGCACCGGACAGCTTTCCTTTTGAGGTCGTCGATGCCGAAGGCGGCTGGACCATTGGCACGGTCTACATTGTCGAGGAAGATCCCGGCGCGCGTCCGTCGATGAATCACTTCGGACCGCCGGTGCTTCTGCCCGACGGCAGCCTGCTATTGCGGTTTTTGGGGATTGCCGGACGGCAGTACGTGATCGAGTTCACCGCGGACGTTGCGCAACCCTGGCAGCCTCTGTTTCCGGGACAGCCGCCCCAAGCCGCCGCGCCCGACGGAGTCATTGAGGTGATTGATCTTTACCCCGGGACCGGACAACGCTTTTATCGCACCGTTGGCCAATGAACCACTGCGCCACAACATTGCTTCCCGCCATGCCCGCGAGACGCTGGGCCTCCGCGGCAATCTCGATCCTGTGGCTGGCGACCTCTCCGGCTACGGCGGGCATCCTGTTTCGCGACGCGGTCGGGCTTGGTCTTGAGATCCCCGACGGCTCGTTGGCTGGCTTGGTCCACTCCCTGTCGATCACCGGCGCCCCCAGCCAACCGATCGCCTCCGTTCGGGTCGGTCTGGAACTGAGCGCTCCGGGGAACGACGGCTTCCTTGGCGACCTCTACGTCACGCTGCTGCACGACACCGGCTACACCGTGCTGCTCAATCGCCCGGGCCGAACCTCGGCAAATCCCTTTGGCTACAGCGACGGCGGGCCGGTTGAGATCGTCTTCGCCGACGACGCCCTCCGTGATGTTCACAACTACCGCAGCGAACTTGCCGGGGGAGGAGTCGGGAGTCCGTTGGCGGGCGCCTTGACCGGCGTTTGGGCGCCCACGGGCAGAACCACCGACCCGTTGCTGGTCCTTGACACCGACGCGCGTCCGTCCGGGCTTGGCAACCTGGCAGGCCTGAACGCCAATGGTTCGTGGGCGCTCTTCCTGGCGGATGTGAGCTCGGGAGGCTCCTACCAACTCGACGGCTGGAGTCTCGAAATCGTCCTGGTTCCCGAACCGGCGACCGGTGCGGCGACCCTCGCGGTGGGGTTGCTTGCCTGGGTCTACATCCGTCGGCGCTGAATGCTGGGCAGGCTTCCGGCCGCCGAACGCACCGGGTGGAATGGGCGGTGAACAGACCGGCGATCCACCCGACCAGGGCCAGCGACCATGCCAGCGTCAGTCGCTGGTGCGTAGCGCAGATCGCCGAGTCTGCCGTATCCCGGGTTGCCCAACCCGCTGACCATCCCTGCCCCCCCACCATTCGCCTGTCCCCGACGTCAACCCAGCCGACTTGACAGTCGGCGATGCGGCAGATTTGGCAACCTGCGCCCCGACTTTATCACTTACCCCGTCAATCCGACTAAAAAACCGGATTGACGCTGGCCGCCGGCCTCGTATCTTCGCATCCTGATATGTGAATATGTCGCCCTGCCGGCGGCGCCACGCTCATGAGTAAACGATACATCTTCTCTTCGGAATCGGTCGGCGAAGGTCATCCCGACAAGGTCTGTGACACGATTTCCGACGCCATCCTCGACGCTTGTCTGAGTCAGGACAAGACCAGCCGGGTCGCCTGCGAAACGTTCGTGAAGTCGAACGTGGTCGTCGTCGGCGGCGAGATCACCACCCGGGCCGACTTCAACTACAACGACGTCATCCGCGGCGCCATTCGCGGCATCGGCTACGTCAACGAGGACGACCTCTTCCACGCCGACAAGGTCTTCATCACCAACCTGCTCACCCGCCAGTCGCCCGACATCGCGCAGGGGGTTGACGCCCGGAAGGCGAAGGGCAAGAAGACGTCCGAGCAGGGCGCCGGCGACCAGGGCCTGATGTTCGGTTACGCCTGCGATGAAACGCCGGAACTCATGCCGGCGCCGATCATGTTCGCCCACCGCATCGGGCGCGAACTCACGCGCATTCGCAAGACCGGCAAGGTCAAGTGGCTCCGGCCCGACGCCAAGAGCCAGGTGTCCGTCGAATACGTCGATGACCGGCCCGTGCGGATCACGAGCGTCGTGGTTTCGACGCAGCACACTGCGGACGTCGAGCACGCGCAGATCGAGCAGTTCATCATCGATCGGGTCGTCCGGAAGGTGCTGCCGAAGAAGATGCTCGACCGCCAGACCCAGTTCCTGATCAACCCGACCGGGCGCTTCGTCGTGGGCGGGCCGCAGGGCGACTCCGGTTTGACGGGGCGCAAGATCATCGTCGACACCTACGGTGGCATGGGCCGCCACGGCGGTGGGGCGTTCAGCGGCAAGGACCCGTCGAAGGTCGACCGCAGCGCCGCCTACATGGGTCGTTACGTCGCCAAGAACATCGTCGCGGCCGGCCTGGCCCGGCGGTGTGAGATCCAGTTTGCCTACGCCATTGGCTATCCGGATCCGGTGTCCGTTTGCGTGGACACCTTCGGCACCGGCGCGATCGACGACGAGGCGATCACCGGCGCCGTCCAGCAGGTGTTCAGCTTCAAGCCGGCCGACATCGTGAAGGGTCTCGACCTGCTGCGGCCCATTTACGGACGGACCACCAACTACGGTCATTTCGGCAAGGACGATCCCGAGATCACCTGGGAATGCGTCGACAAGGTCAAGGCTCTCCAACGGGCGCTCAAGTAGGACGTTCACGCCAACGACCACTCCGATTTCAGTCAAGAATCATGTCTACAGCAACGACCACCACCCCGACCCACACCGACTACAAGGTCCGCGACCTCGCGCTCGCGCCCTCCGGCCGCAAGGCCATCCAGATCGCCGAGCATGAAATGCCCGGCTTGATGTCCGTGCGCGAGAAGCACGCCGCGGACAAACCGCTGGCCGGCGTCCGGATCACCGGTTCGCTCCACATGACCGTCGAAACGGCGGTCCTGATCGAGACTCTCGCTGAACTTGGCGCCTCGGTGCGCTGGGCCAGCTGCAACATTTTCTCGACCCAGGACCACGCCGCCGCCGCCATTGCCGCGCGGGACATCCCGGTCTTCGCCTGGAAGGGCGAGACGCTCGAAGAATACTGGTGGTGCACCTACCAGGCCATCGATCATCCCGGCAGTAACGGGCCTCAACTCATCGTCGACGACGGCGGTGACGCCACGCTCCTGATTCACAAAGGCTATGAACTCGAGGAGGGCGACGGCTGGGTGAACACCCCGTCCGGCAACCACGAGGAACAGGTCATCAAGGATCTCCTCAAGAAGATTCATCAGGAGAATCCCTACCGCTGGCACGAGCTGGTCAAGGATTGGAAGGGCGTTTCCGAGGAAACCACCACCGGCGTTCACCGGCTCTACAAGATGCACCAGGAAGGCAAACTCCTGGTCCCGGCCATCAACGTCAACGACTCCGTCACCAAGTCGAAGTTCGACAACCTCTACGGCTGCCGCGAATCCCTCGCCGACGGCATCAAGCGTGCCACCGACGTGATGGTGGCGGGCAAGGTGGTCGTGGTGTGCGGTTACGGCGACGTCGGCAAGGGCTGCGCGCAGTCGATGCGGGGCTTCGGCGCCCGGGTCATCATCACCGAGATCGATCCCATCTGCGCCTTGCAGGCGGCGATGGAAGGTTTCGAAGTCGCGACGGTCGAGGACACCCTGGGTCGCGCCGACATCTACGTGACCACGACGGGCAACTGCGATGTGATCACCGCCGCCCATATGGAGCGGATGAAGGATCAGGCGATCGTCTGCAACATCGGTCACTTCGACAACGAGATCCAGGTCGATGCCTTGAACAAGCTGGCGGGGGTGGCGGTCGAGGAAATCAAACCCGAACACGTCGGCGCGGTGGACAAGTACACCTTCGCGGACGGTCACTGCATCTATCTCCTGGCGAAGGGACGCCTGGTGAACCTGGGTTGCGCCACGGGACATCCGAGCTTCGTGATGTCGAACAGCTTCACCAACCAGGTGCTGGCCCAGCTTGATCTTTGGGACAACCGGGCAAGCTACAAACCGGGCGTCTACGTCCTCTCGAAGCAACTGGATGAGGAGGTCGCGCGGCTTCACCTCGGCAAGCTTGGCGTGCGCTTGACGCAACTCTCGGACAAACAGGCCGCCTATATCGGCGTGCCCATGAACGGACCCTACAAGCCGGAGCACTACCGGTACTGATCCGGCCGGAAAGACCATTTCCCTGGCCCCAACGCCCCGGTTCGCCGGGGCGTTTTCGTTGCCGGCCCCACCGCAGGCCCGCCCGGCTCCCCTCATCGTCGAGCGCCGCCCGCCACGCCTCGCGCTTCATGCCCCAACTTAGCCGTGACCATTCAGTAACTCGTAGCCGCCGACGTGCAGTCGGCGCATGATTCAGCTGGGATACGGCCCCTTGCGGCTGGGCGCGATGATGCACCAAAACGTGACTGCCGGTCGGGATCGGCGAGACCGTGTAGGCCCTATGTCAGCGCCGACTATACGTCGGCGGCTACGGGTCAACCGGACGCGGCCTGGCACACGATCGAGGCCAGCTGGCCGAAGGCGCTGGTGGTGAAGACGAGCGGGTAGAGGCGTTCGAAATACCAGAGGCGGGCGAAGTAGAGGCCGATGGGCGCGGGGGCGTGCCAGGCGCCTGCTTCGACGGCTTGCAGCAGCCAGCGGGTTCCCGCGTCGATCGCCGCTTGGTGCTCCGGGCCATCGGTCAGGGCTTCGAGGCTCAGGGCGGTTTCTTCCATCGTGGAAGGGGTGTCCCGCGCGCCGCCCCAGCCGCCGTCCTCGTTCTGTTGGGCCACCACGAAGGTCCGTCCGCGATCCCGAGCGGCGGCCAGTGCGCGTTCGGAAGCCGTGCCGAGCAGGACTTGGGCGGTCCCGTAGACCGGGTTTTCCTGGCGGGGCGCCGCTTCGTTGCCGAACCACAACGGCAGCCAGGCGCCGTCGGGCCGCTGCGCCGTGCGCAAATACGCCGTCGCCCGGCTGCGCGCGGATTGGATGCGGGCCGCCAGTTCCGATGGCAATTCCGACAACCATGCCGCCCAGGCACGCAGGGCGTGCGCGGTCAATTCGGGCGTGCTGCGGTCGAACGGCAAGGCGCCCCAGCCGCGACAGAACGTGGGCATGCCGCCGTCGCGGTTCTGCAGGTCCAACAACCACTTCACCCCTCGTGCGGCGGCGGCCCGGGTCTCGTCGTCGGGCTCGCTCAGGCACCGCAAGGCCAGCAGCGCGCCGGCGGTGTCGTCCGCATCGGGGACGCCGCCGGGCAGATCGGTCCAGGCCCAGCCGCCGGGAGCAGCGCCGGTATAGGGATGGACCGCACGATACTGCTGCCCCAACAACCAGGCCCGCAGGGTGGCGCGCTGTCCGTCCGCGAGGGTTTCGCACGTGTGGCGCAGGGCCTTGATGGCAAGCGTGGTTCCCCAAGTGGCGAGGTTGGTGTCGATGGGCCAGCTTCCGTCCGGGCGCACGGATTGGCGGAGGAAAGCCGCGCCGCGCTGCGCCACCGGATGTTCGGCGAGCCCCATCCCGGCCAGGCTCATGGTGACGAAGCTCGTAAGCGGCGTGGCTTCGAGGAAACCGCCGTTCGCCGGTTGCAGCGTGGTGAGGACATCCAGCGTGCGTTCTCGGGTGAAAGAACGCAGCGGGTGAAAGCGGCCCGAGCGTTGGTGAATCACCTGGCCGATGGCGATCAAGGCCGGCAGCGCATAGCTGACGACCGGGAGTCGCAGCGCGCCAAACAACCCGCGGGGCAGCGCCGCTAGTTCGAACGGTAGCGGACGCACCTCCCGCCAGCCATCCGGTCCCAACCGGCCGCTGAGGGCAAGGGTCATGGTGATCGGGACACTAAACGTGCGGTCCTTTCCGTACAGCGCCTCGATTGCCGGCACGAGGCGTTCGATGGCCCCGGCCTTTTCGCTGATGTAGCGGGCGGTATTGGTGACCGTTGACGCGAAAGTCTCATCGGCTCCGGCGGCCCCAAACGCCGCCCAAGCCAGCGCCGTGGTGCTGAGGTTGCTGCGGCTGCGCACGGTGTCGCCCCAACCGCCGTCGGGATTGGCGTGCGCGGCCAGCCATTCGAGTCCCTTTCGGACGTGGTCGGCGTCGCCGGTCCGGCCGACGGTGGCCAGGGCGGTCACCGCCGTGGCGGTCGAAAGGGCGCTGCTGCTGAGTTCGCCCACCCAGTGGCCCGCGGGGGACAACTCCGCCAACAGCGCGTCGGCCACCTTGCGATGGGCGGCGCGAATCCGTTGATGCAGGTCAGGCGTCACAGGCTCAGATGGCCCAGGGCGAGGAGCCCGTAGAAGGTGTATTCCCCGTCGAGATGATCATCCGCCCAATGGCCGTGAAAGCCCCCTTCGGCGGACCACAAGGTGTCGATGAAATCCAGGCACCGTTCGTGTTGTTCAGCAGACAGGCGGCGATCCAGGCAGGACAGCGCGTGCAAGGCCGACGCCGTCGACAGCAGATCGGGCAACGGCGCCTGCGGCACGGCGAGAAAACCTCCCTGCGCATGCAACTGCGCGAGCAGCCAGTCGCCGGCCTCGGTCGGGGCGGGCACGCCGAGATGGCGGATCAACGTGACGGCGCCGGCGGTGGCGTTGAGCGAGCCGACGGGCAGCCCCGGGGCGTTGCTCCAGGCACCGTCGGCGGTTCGCAGGCGTTGCAGGCTGCGGACCAATTGCAGCGGACGCGGCGGGGTGCGGCCCAGATCCTGATACGCGCCGAGGGCCACAAACGCCCCGTAGGCCGTGCCATGCGGGAGGTTCGGATCGCCTTCATAGCCGCCATCCGGTTTGCGGAACGTCTCGAGCCGGGCGAGCAAGGCATCCGCCAGACCGGACGACATTTGCTCGACGCCCAACGCGCCCCAACACCGAATGAGTGCGCCGAGATGAACCAGGTCCAGCTCCGCCCCTTCGCCGTGCGCGGCCAACCAGGCGCGTGTCCGATCCGCGGGAATGGGCGCCTCGAGCGCCTGCGCCCCGGCCAGGGCGAAGATGGTGTAGTAGAGGTCCGGCTTGCCCGCCCGGTCACCGGCCGCCCCGTCCGCGTTGAACTGGAGACGGTAGAAGTCACGCACGCGATCGGTGGAATCCCCGAGCAAACGGGGCGCCAGCCGGGCGATCTGGAGCAGTTGAAGACGCAGACTCACGCGGCGGCGACCGGCGGTGGTTCCGCCAGCCGGCGGGCCGCGTTCTCCTGTTCCTGTTCGCGGCACCAGCCCTTGATTTCGAGGTCGTTGAAGATCTTCCCCACGACCCGCCGGAGCAGGCCCTTGAGGCTGGCGTGATCGAGCTTTGCCAACTCCCGCACCGCCGCTTCCTTGTAGCTTTCGAGCAGATGTTCGCAGCGCTGATCGGCCTTGAGTTCGCGGTAAAGCGCCTCGACCTTCGCGGAGTCGGGACGCACCTGCCGGCGCCAGAGGCGGTCGAGAAGTTCACGGTTTTCGCCCTTGGCCCGATCCCGCGCGATGGCCAGCAGCAGGCTCGGGCGCATTCCGGCAATGTCGTCGCTTTCGCCGTCGGCCCCGAGGTCACTCAGGTCGTCGCGGATCTGGTAAGCGATGCCGAGGGCGCGGCTGTAGGCCCCGAGCACGTCGGCGCATTCATCGTGTTTCCCCGCGTAGAGGGCGCCCAGCCGCAAGGCCACCTCGAAGGCCGGGGCGGTCTTGCTGCGGAAGATGTCCACGACCTGCAGCGGGGTCAGGACATCGGGTTGGCGCGTCCAGAGCAGCTCGGCGCCCTGGCCGCAGCACAGTTCGCGCTGCCCCTCGGCGGCCACCCGGAACATCTCCACCCGGGCCGTCGGGTCGGCGTCGCAGGCGGCCAGTAGCCGGTAGCCTTCGCCGATGAGCAGGTCGCCGACATTCAACGCGAGCGGCACCCCGTGCGCCTCGTGCAAGGTCTGTTCGCCGTAGCGTTCGGCGTCGTTGTCCTCGATGTCGTCGTGAACGAGCGAGGCCTTGTGGAAGCACTCGACGGCGACGGCGACCTTGCGAAGATCCAGCGGCAGTTCGGCGTCCGGCGAGCCGCTGAGGGCGCGGTAGGTGGCGACGGTGAGGAACGGGCGCCACCGCTTGCCGGCACGCATCAGCCATTCGCGGGCAAGGACCTCGGTTTCGCTGCGCGCCGGGCCGGCGATCTCGTCGAGCGCGGCGGGCGTGAACCAGGACTCCACTTCCTCGCGCAGGCTTCCCAGATCCAGCCGGCGGGTGCGATCAGCGGCGGTGAGGTGGATGTATTCCCAGACCCATTCGAGGTCGACGTTGGTGTCGGCGCAATCGTCCTGGAGCAGCGGAATGGCCACGCCCGGGACGGCGGCGGCTTCCATGTAGGGGAAGGCGCGTTCGAGAACGCTCAGGCAGCTGACGCCAACCACGGCCTCGATCTTGCCGGTCTGGATGAGGCTCATGACGACCGCCGAACCCTCGGCCACAAGCACGGCATAACCCAGCCGTTCGGCTTCGACACTGAGATCCTGGATCGAGCACAGGCCGCAGTGTTTGCAGAGCAGACCGAACTCGTCGAAGGTGGCCGGGCATTTGGCCTCGACCCGCAGGCACTTGGGCAGGAGGAGAAGCCGGCGCTCGAAGGGAACCCCGGCCAGTTGTTCGCGCCACAGTTCGTTGTTCAGCAAGACGCCCACGTAATCGCGGAACTCCGGACTGCAATGGAGTTGGGCCACCAACCGGTCGGCGTGCGTCTGGAGATCGGCGATTGGCAACGGTGGCACGGGATTGAATTCGGCCACGTAGTTGCGGGCGGCGCGGAGGATGCGTTGTCGCTCCGCCGGCGTCTGGGGGATGTTAGCTGCCGCAGGGCGCCATTTCTGGAGCGGCACCAGCTTCGGCAGCCGGAACGTCGGCGCAGGCGTCAGACGTGGCAGCGGTTCAATCATGGGCGGCGTTCGGTTCGAGTTCGGGTGAGCGGTCGCCCTGGTCGAGTTCCTGGCGGAGCTTCCTGGCCCGGGCTTCGGCGTCCGGCCGGGCGTTGCGATAGGCGCCGAAGTCATGGAACCAGTAGCGCTTGGCCAGCCGGTAAACCCAGTGGCGCTCGGGCACTTCCTCGCCGGGCAACCACTGGCTGAAACGCGGCGTCATGGCGGCCAGTTCCGCGAGCGCCGTGCCGCGCAAAGTGGTGTCGCGGGCGCCGTGTTTTTGCGCCAGTTCGCGCACCACGTCGGGTCGTTCAAGGATGAT
>JACKPV010000045.1 GCA_024233305.1 Verrucomicrobiales bacterium | reverse complement strand
ATTCGCTCTCGTCTCCCCAAGCCACAAAGATGATGGAACCGAAAGCCTGCCTTCAGTGCGGTTTGGGTTCTGGGCGTTGTCATAGGTGATCTCCCTCCCGTGCCACTATCAAGCCTTGGATCACAAGCTCGGCGTCGAGTGGAAGCTCGCAAATCCCCACGGAACGCGGCCGTGAAGCGGGCGAGAATCACATCGGCGCAGATGGATCGCCACTGGACTTCGCGACGGCGCGCCCTTTACGAGGCCAGCCGCCATGAAAGCAAGTGAGTTACCAGACCCGATTCAAGCGATCATCGAACAGGCCGGAGGCTTCCGGCTCAATGGGGCCTTCGCGTACGTCGGGGCCACCGGGATAGAAGTGGTCCCCAAAATTTGGACCAGGGTGGAAGTGAGACTTTCGGGGTTCTGCTGGTCGTGAGAGACCAGCAGAACATGAGCAAAGCTAAACGCAGAACGGGGGTCAGACTATAACAATGACGTGGCACTGTTGCTGTTGGTTCAGGTTCAGGCTGTGGAGTTGGGTGGTCGCGCTCTTCCAACTGGCCGGGTGGAGCCGCTGGGCAAGCTCTTTGATGGTCAGCGTCGTTTCCCGGCGCAAACGTGCCGCCAGTTCCAACTTCTCCGGGGCCGTGCGCTGGCGCCTTTCCACGTCCGCTCCCGTCCAACCCAGACGTTGCAGTTCTTCCCCGATGATCCGCTCCAACAATCCAGGCCGGAAATCCTCGCCTCCGAGACGCGCCCCCCGCTGAACACCTGCCCGAAGAACTTGCGTCGGTGATTCAGCCGCAGAGTGTAGCTGCTCAACAGCCAGCGCATGCCCGCCACCAGATTGCCATTGGGAGTTTCCACAACCAAATGGAAGTGATTGTGCATCAGGCAGTAGGCGTGAAGCTGGAAATCCGCCTTTTGGCAGGCCTCAGCCAGCGTCTTGAGAAACTCCTGACGATCCTCCTCGTCGTGGAAGATGTCTTCCCGCCGGTCTCCGCCGCTCATGACATGGCAGATCGCCCCCGGATACTCGATACGCAGTTGGCGGGGCATGCGGAACCCTCCAACCCCATAAGAGCCCAAGTCAATCCATTGTTATAGTGTGACCCCTTCTCCCCCCAGCCCGAAGGGAGCGCTGATGAGCCGGACGCCATCCGGACCGAGCATGTCCACCGGCTCGGTCGCAAGGTCCGGAGGCAGAATCAACTTGGTCCGCGTCTGTCGGGCGACGAAGTAGCCCTCGGCTGTTGCCTCGAACTCCGGCACCGCAGCCAGCCATCCCCGCTAGCGTTCGTCCCAACGGTTCAACCCCGTTGCCAGGGTGACATACCGGGAGGGCACCTCGACAGCCGCCCCGGTTTCATCGATCCCCAGTCACACCACCTCGACCACGGTTTCGTCCGGCCCGATGGGCGTCGCGTTCTCGCGCAGGACCCGACTTTCCGGCCCGACCCTCACCAATGAGGTCACCTCCCCTGCGTGGCCAAACAGCCCGGCCAAGGCCAGCGAACCCGGGAAACACATCGACCGCAGCAAACCCTCCGCGACGGACTGAACAGATTTCATGGCAAACGGGGGAGATGAGAGTTGAGTCTGGCTCATGAGAATCCGGGCAAACATCAAGCGCCTTGTTGAGCGAGGCCCAAGTTCATAAGTCGTTTCAGTGCCTTGCCAAACGGGGCGGTTTAGCCCGTCCGGCGCCGGGCGGGCGCGCTGGTGCGCCTGTGAAGGCATCCAGCTGGGAGGTGAAAGTCCTTCTCCGGCACTTCATTCACCCGCCGGCGGGGCCGGGGCCCTTCGGCCGACCAACGGAGCGGACGCGGGATTCGACGCAGTGGATCGAGTGTAAATAGTGAGGACTGACCCCCAGTTCTTCGGCGTGGCCGGGGATTTGCTTTGGCTTGCCCGCCGGGGCGTTGCTAGGGTCGCGCCACCCACCGAACGCGGCCCTGTCGCGGGTGGCGCAGGCGGGCAGAACGGGCGGGCGGCGAGAACGGAAGGCTGACGATGCCACAGGCCATCATGGATCCCGAGGAGGTGCGGCGCTTCGCCGAGGAGTTGAAGCGTTTCAACCTCGATTTGCAGAATCGCATGGCGCTGCTGCACGCGCGGTTTGCGGCGTTGAGCGACACGTGGCAGGATCAGGAACACGCGAAGTTCGCCGAGGAATTTCGCCAGACCCTCAAAGCGCTCAAGCGTTTCGTCGAAATCTCGAACCAGCACACGCCGTTCCTGCTGCGCAAGGCGGCCCGGATCGAGGAGTACCTGGACCAACGCTGAAACTCATGGCCGACCGCGCCAAAGTCACGTCGATCGAAGCCGTCGAGTCCTTCCGGACGAGACTGCTCGTCTATCTCGAAAAGGCGGGGAACGCGCTGGACGAGATTAGTGAGGAGGTGCGGCGCACGAAGGGGTGGCTGGATCACGACCGACGGGACTTTTGGCAGCGCGAGACGGTGCGGCGGGCGAAGGTGCTCGAACAGCGGCAGCAGGAGCTGTTCAGCGCCCGCATCTCGGGGCTGGCCGAGGCCACGCAGGTTCAGCAGATGGCGGTCCAGAAGGCCCGCCGCGAGTTACAGGCCGCCGAGGATCGGTTGCGGCAGGTGCGGCGTTGGGTGCGGCAGTACGACAGCCGCGTCGATCCGCTCGCCCGGGAGGTCGAAAAGCTGCGGGGAGTGCTCGGTCAGGAGATGAGGCAGGCAGAGATCGTGCTGCGGGAGACCGTCCGGATCCTCGATGCCTACGCCGGGGTCCCGTTACGTCCGGTGACATCGGGTGGCCGCGCCGCCGAGGCGGAGGTCGAACCAACGGACGCCGCGGCCGCCGGAAAGGAGCGCGGCCCGTGAGCCTGAGCGGAAGCCGCGCCCGGTTGGCCGCGCTCACCAAGGATCTGCTGGGTCGTTGGGATGTGACCAAGACCGCCTGGCAGGATGGGCGGGCCCACGACTTCGAGGAGCGTTATCTCACCGAGCTCTCCGCGAGCGTCAACCGCGCACTCGGCCAGATCGAACAACTTGAACGCGTCATCCACCAAATCCGCCACGATTGTGAGTAGGCTTCCGGGCATCCCGGATACGGTCGACTTGTTGCGTCGTCTGCGTGCGACCCTCGCCGACTTCGCGCAGCGCGAGCGCGCGGTCGAGGAGGTCCGCCGCACCCAGGACGGCCGCCTGCGCGAGCGCGAGCGGGCAGCAGCAGGTCGCCGGGACGAGAGCACGGCGGCGGCCATCCGGCAGGCGGAGGTGGCGTGCGAGGCCGCGCGGGAACGGGCGGAACAGCGGCATGCCGCGCGCGCGGAGCGGATCGCCCGCGCCCATCAATCGGCGCAGCGGCTGCAACTCAAGCAGGTCGAGGAAGAGGAAAGCCGGCGGAAGTTCGAGATCCAGCGGGATTTGTTGCAGACGACCCGGAACCGGGACGGCCGGCTGCAGGCGGAGGAGGAGGCCCATCGGGACCATGCGGCGCGCTTGGCGGACGCGGAGGCGGGAATGTCAGGGGTCGAGGCCCGGGCGGCGGACACCCTGCGTGGATATCCCCGGTTGCTCCGCCGGCTCGGCGGGGACGGCGGTGGTCGCGAGGTTTCGCTGCATCCCGATCCCGGCCAGCAACTCGCCGACTGTGCGGCGCTGACCGACGAGGCGGCGGCGGCGTTGCGGGCGGTGCGCCGGACGTTCTTTCCGCTGCTGGCCCGCGTTCTGCCGTGGTGGCTGCTGGCGGGGGTGGTGGTGCTGCTGCTGGCCGGCGGTGTCTGGCTGGCGCCGGAACTCGGGTGGCCACCCCTGGACCGGCGCACCGCGGGCCTGGCGGCCGGGGCCGCCGTGCTCGGTTTTGGCCTGCTGCATGTGCTGGGGGGACAATTGGCGGCGGGCCGGGTGGCGCTCCTGGCCGAACGGCTCGGTCGTTGCCGCGACCTGCATGCCGCCTGTGCAGCGGTCGCGCAGCAACGCCACGAAGGCGAACAGCAATCCATCCGGGCCGAGCATGACCACCGGACCCAGGCCTTGAACCTCGCTTGGGAACAGGCGGTGGACCACGCCGCCGAAGCCGCGGAGGAATGGCGCCGTCGGCTCGATGACCAACGCCGACGCGCGCTCGCGTCGAACGACCGTCAACGCCGCGAGATCCTGGCGCGCATCGAGCGGGAATGTTGCCTGCGCACCGAGGCCCTTCGTCGCGAGGCGCAGGATTTGGGGCGGCAGTGGAGTGACACCCAGCAGGCCGAGGTCGACCGGATGGCGGCTGCCCATACGGCGGGCTGGCGGGCGTTGCTGGAAGACCACGCCCGGTTGTTCCCCGGCTGGGAGCAGCAGATCGAATCCGCCCGGACCGCGGTCCGGACCCGCTTTCCCGCCTGGGATTCGCCCGAATGGGCGCGCTGGCAACCGGCCACGGAACCCGTCGAGGCGGTGCGCGTGGGGGAGGTGCGCGTGGATTTGGCCGGCTTCTGCGACGCGTTGCCGGCGGATCCCCGGCTGGCGTTCGGGGGCTCCTCCCGAATCGGCATCCCGCTGTTGCTCTCGTTCCCGCGCCAGGGTTCGCTGTTGTTGTCCACGCAAGGCGCGGGTCGGGAGCAGGCCATCGCCGCGTTGAATGCCACGGTGCTCCGCTTGCTGGCGATGACTCCGCCGGGCCGGATTGACTTCACGATCATCGATCCGGTCGAACTCGGGCAGAATTTCGCGGGGCTGATGCACCTGGCCGATTACGAGGAACGGGTGATTCGGAGCCGCATCTGGACGCAGCCGGGCCAGATCGAGGAGCAGTTGACCGATCTGGGCGGGCACGTTGAGAAGGTCACGCAGATGTATCTGCGCAACGAATACGAGGACCTCGCCGCCTACAACGCCCAGGCCGGCCGGATGGCAGAGAAATACCGGTTCCTGGTGGTGGCGGATTTCCCCGAGGGCTTCACGGACCTCGCCGTGCGCAAGCTGCTCAGTCTGGCCGCGAGCGGACCGCGGTGCGGGGTGTTCCTGCTGCTGCACTGGGATCGCCGTCGTCCGGCACCGCCGGACCTGGTGGCCGAAGATCTCGAACGGGCGTGCGGCGGTGTGATATGTGAGGACGGACACTGGCGGTTGGGCGGGCTTCCCGCCGCGGGGATTGAGCTGACACTCGAACCGGCTCCCGACGCCGCGTTCACCACCCGGTTCCTGCGGCAGGTCGGCCAGGGCAGCGTCGATGCCGGGCGCGTCGAGGTGCCCTTCACCGAAATCCTGCCGGACGAGCGCGGGACGTGGTCGCTCGAGACGACCGCCGAATTGCGGGTGCCCATCGGGCTGACGGGCGCCACGAAGCGACAGCATCTGGCGATTGGTCGCGGCACCCGGCAGCACGTCCTCATTGCGGGCAAGACGGGCTCCGGCAAGTCGAACCTCTTCCATGTCATCGTCACCAACCTCGCCCTCTGGTGCCGACCGGACCGGGTCGAGTTCTACCTCGTCGACTTCAAGAAGGGCGTCGAATTCAAGTGTTACGCCACCCATCGGTTGCCGCATGCGCGGGTGGTGGCCATCGAGAGCGACCGCGAGTTCGGGCTGAGTGTCTTGCAGCGCGTCGACGAGGAAATGCGTCGGCGCGGCGAGCTGTTCCGCGACCTGGGCATCCAGGATCTGCCGGGCTACCAGCGGGCTTCGGGCGGCGCCACCCTGCCGCGCACGCTGTTGATCATCGATGAGTTTCAGGAGTTCTTCGTCGAGGACGACCGGGTTTCCCAGGCGGCGGCGATGCTGTTGGACCGGATCGTGCGTCAGGGGCGCGCCTTCGGCATCCATGTATTGCTCGGTTCGCAGACCTTGGGGGGCGCGTATACGCTGGCGCGGACGACGCTCGGGCAGATGGTGGTGCGGATTGCCCTGCAGTGCAACGAGGCCGATGCGTACCTGATCATGGACGAGGACAATCCGGCGCCGCGATTGCTTTCGCGACCGGGCGAAGCGATCTACAACGACGCTTCAGGAATGATCGAGGGCAACAACCCGTTCCAGGTGGTCTGGCTTGACGATACGGAGCGGGATACGGTGCTGCGGCGGGTGCGGAGGCTGGCCGATGAAGCGGCGTTGTCCATGCCGGCCCCCGTGGTGTTCGAGGGGAACGCGCCCGCACAGGTGCGCGACAACGAGCGGCTGACGCGGGCGCTCGCCGTTCGGCCGGTGGAGCCGCCGGCGGCGGGGCGCGTCTGGCTCGGGGCGCCCAATTCCATCAAGGGCCCGACCGAGGCCGTTTTCCACCGGCAGGGCGGGCACAACCTGCTCATCGTCGGGCAGCGCGACGAGGCGTCGGTGGCCCTGCTGGGCGTCGCCATGATCTCGCTGGCGGCGCAATACCCGACGGCCGGCGTGCGCTTCGTGCTGTTGACCCGCGGGCCGGCGGAGGCGGCGGGGGCGCGTTTCTTCGGCACGGTGCTCCGCGGATTGCCGCACCCCGTCGACGTGCCCGCGCCGGCCGAAGTGCCGGCGGTCCTGCGAGGGCTGCTTGAAGAGCTGGACCGGCGCGCCGATCCTGCGGCGGGTGGGGATGCGGCCCCGGTGTTCGTCCTGGTGCATGACCTCCAGAAATTCAAGGAACTCCGCCACGAGGAGGATTTCGGCTTCTCGCTCGAGACCGGTTCCGAAGAACCCGGGCCCGGCGCTCAGCTGAACCGGCTGATCACCGAGGGCCCCGGACACGGTCTGCACGTGATCTGTACCTGCGATTCGGCGAACAACCTGCATCGCTTCCTCAGCCGCAAGGCGATCAGTGAATTCGAGCTGCGCGTGCTGTTCCAGATGAGCGCGAACGATTCCGCCGCGTTGATCGACACCCCGCACGCGAACAACCTGGGCCTGCACCGCGCCATTTACCACAACGGTCAGGAAGGCATCACCGAGACCTTCCGTCCCTACGCGCTCCCTGACGACGCTTGGCTGGCCGACGTCGCCGCCCGGTTCCAGCTTCCGACCACGGCCTGACCCGGTGCGCCGATCCCCGTCCGCCGGGGAAGACAGCCCTCAGCGGTATCGAGCCAGCACGCTGTAGCCGCCGACGTGTAGTCGGCGCTGAAATCCAGTGGCTTGTGCGGTCCTGCCGGTTCCAACCGGCAGTCACGTTTTGGTGAACCGTCGCGTCCGGCAGCAGGCAGCCTTATCCCCCTAGGAATCGTGCGCCGACTACACGTCGGCGGCTACCAGTTGCGGAATCGTCACGGCTCAACGCGGAGAGCCCGGGCGATTTGGGAAGCAGCTTGCCTGAGGTCCCGGCGCAGGCCGGTCTTCAGCCACCGGATCAGGGCGTTGTGCCGATGGCATAAAGGTGCTGGAAGCTGCGCAGGTAGATCCTGCCGTCGCTGATCGCGGGCGAGGCATAACATCTTTCCCCGAGTTCATTGACCGCCACGACCTCGAGGCGGGGACCGGGACGCACCACGCGGGTCACGCCGGCATCGTTGAGAAAGTAGACCAGCCCGTTGGCCGACACCAGCGAGGCGTGCTCTTCGCCGAAGTCCTCCTGCCACATCAATTCGCCGGACTTCGCCGCGAAGCAGCACCCGTCGCCGAGGTCCGAGACCACGAGGAAGTAATCGCCCGCGGCAATCGGGGAGGGTACGTAGGCCACGTAGGAGGCCTTGCGATGGCGCCAGGCGATGTGGGTGTCGGTGATGTTGCCGTTGCCGTCGGGGCGCACCGCCAGCAGATGGTGCGCGGGATACCCGCCGGTGACGAAGAAGAGCCCGGCGCTGGCGTGGTAGACAATCGAGGCCACGAACTGTTCGGTGGGGCCGTCGATGATCCAATGCAGGCGGCCGTCGTGGGGATCGTAGCTGGTGACGCACTCGGTCCCCGAAAGCACCATCTGCGTCCGCCCGGCGATCTCGAAAATGGTCGGCGCGCAATAGCTGCGCGTCTTGTTGGGCCGGTCGATACGCCACAACTCGCGCCCATCCGACCGCGCCAGCGCCACGATATAACCGTCGCCATCGTGGTCGCCGTTCACAATGACCTTGTCCTCGAAGAGCACCGGCGAACTGCAGAATCCATGCATGCTGTGAAACTCGCCCGGACGCACCAACCAGTGCTGATGGCCCGCGAAATCGTAGGCCGCCACCAGCATCCTTTCCCCGTCAAGGAAGGCCGCATAGACCGATTCGCCGTCGGTGGCGGGTGTGCTCGAGGCGTGGCTGTTGAGCGGGTGTTTTCGTTCGAGCGGGGTCTGGACCACGGTGCGCTGCCAGAGCGTGCGGCCGGAATCGCGGTCCAATGCCAGCAGCACCCGATCGCCGGTCTCGGGCAGGCACGCGACCGTGAACACGTGGTTGTCCCAGACGATGGGCGAGGCATGTCCCACGCCGGGTACCGCCACCTTCCAGAGGACATTCGAGGTGGCGGTCCAGTGAACCGGCACGGCGGTCTCGCGGCTGGTGCCGTCGCCGCGCGGTCCGCGCCAGCCCGGCCATGGTTCGGCCCATCCGGTGACCGCGAGGGCGAGCCCGGCGCCCGCCGCGGTCAGGCCCGGCCGTCGGCGCACCGCTGCGCGCAGGGTCGGCCGTTCCCGGCGAGTCGGCCGGGGTTGTCCGCAAGCGGCGGCGTTTCGATCCAACCGGGAGGCTTCCCTGCCTTGCCCGAAGCTGCTCAAGCCAACATTCACGGACGACAATGACCCACCGTCGCCTGGGCTTTCGCAAGCGAAATGTCCGCCGCCGCCCGACCGATCCAGCGGGGTGACCGGCCACGACAGGCCACGTCGGTGCGGGGCCGGGAACCTCCGGCGCGGTTCGCGATTTCGGTTTGTCACTCATCGCCCGTCGGCCGATTCCGGCGCGCGCGCGATTGACATCACCGGGAGGGTCGGGATTCATAGCGGCTCGATATGAATCGCCCGATGCTTCGCCTGGCTTCCCTGCTTGGACTCGCGGCCGTCTCCGCCCTGCTGGCGGGCGGTTGCTGCCATCCCGAGGTTTCAACCCACCGCGCGTCGACCGCGCTTGACCGCTATGTGGCCAGGCCTGATCCGGCCTATTCCTGGCAACTGGTCGATCAACAGATCGTGGAAGGGGTGCGCATCAGTTTCGTCGACCTGACCTCGCAATCATGGCTGACCACCAACGAGGTGAACCGCACGCTGTGGCAACACTGGCTGGTGATCTACACGCCGGAGCAGGTCGACCATTCCACGGCCCTGCTGTTCATCTCGGGCGGCAGTAACCGCGATGGCCGGCTGCCCAAACCCAGCGCCGAACTGGCGCAGGCGGCGAAGGCCACCCAGGCCGTCGCGGCCGAACTGCGCATGGTGCCGAACCAACCGCTGATTTTTGGGAACGACGGCAAGGAACGCGTCGAGGATGACCTGATCGCGTACACTTGGGACAAATTCCTGCGCACGGGCGACGATCGCTGGCCGGCGCGCCTGCCGATGACCAAGGCGGCCGTGCGGGCGATGGATACGGTCACGGATTTCGCCGCGACGCCGAAGGGCGGCTCCCTCAAGGTCGACCGGTTCATTGTGGCGGGAGGATCGAAACGCGGCTGGACCACCTGGACCACGGCAATCGTGGACCCGCGGGTCGTCGCGATCTGTCCGATTGTCATCGACATGCTGAACCTGGTGCCGTCGTTCATTCATCACTACCGCACCTACGGGTTTTACGCGCCGGCGGTTCAGGACTACGTCAACCAGGGCATCATGGACTGGATGGACACCCCGGAATTCGAGCGGTTGATGAAGATCGTCGAACCGTATGAATATCGGGACCGGCTGAGCCTTCCGAAGCTGATGGTCAATGCCTGCGGCGATCAGTTTTTTCTGCCCGATTCCGCGCGGTTTTACCGGGACGATCTGCCCGGCCCGAAGTATTGGCGCTACGTGCCGAACGCCGATCACTCGCTCAAGGACAGCGACGCCTGGGAGACTCTGGTGGCTTGGGACCACGCCATTCTGAACCGGACCCCGCTG
This sequence comes from Verrucomicrobiales bacterium, assembly GCA_024233305.1. GTDB lineage: Bacteria > Verrucomicrobiota > Verrucomicrobiia > Limisphaerales > J093 > J093. The sequence goes on along the minus strand of JACKPV010000045.1, from coordinate 21,496 downwards.
CCGCGATTCACCTGGCTTCAGGGAGACGACGGCGCCGTGGACCTCCACGTTACCGATGTGCCCAAGGAAGTGCGCCTGTGGCAGGCCACCAATCCCGACGCCCGCGATTTTCGCCTCGAAACCCTCGGTCCGGTCTGGACCAGCACCGTGCTCGAGCCCGCCGCCGCCGGCCACTACCGGGCGGGACCCGCCGCGCCCGCCAAAGGTTGGACGGCCTTCATGCTAGAACTGACCTACGACCTCGGCGCCCCGGTGCCGCTGAAGGTGACGACCCAGGTTTGGGTGACACCCGATACGCTGCCGTTTGCGGCGCCGAAGCCGAAAACGCGTCAGGAACTTACCGGGCACGCCCAGTGACCCGAGCGGCCCGCCTCTTTCGGGTCCCCGGACGGAGGGTTGGCTGGCGCCGCAATCCCGACGGTCAGTCCGTCGAGGCGGGCCCCTCCGCCTGCCTGACGTAAGCCGCTGCCCGATACGTCTGCACGGACTCCCTGATTCGGTCCAACGGGCCGGTTTCCGGATACAGCCGGTAGCTGGGCGCGATGATTTCCTCGATCCGCTCCGGTTCGATCTCAATCACGGAAACCACCGGAAATTTCGATCCGATCCTGGCCGTCAGCCGACGCTGGCGATCGGCGTAACCCGGGCTGTCGGGGCGTACGACTCTCGCCCGGCCCTTGATCTTGTACCCCTTCTGGATGAACACGTTGATGAAACTCACGCAAACCCGCGCGTTGCGGTCGAGGTTCCCTGCCGTTTCAGGGGAAGCGATGTTCGCGACGAGGATCCTGCCGGCGCCGTCGTGGGTGTAAGCCTCCTTTGGCGAGACGTTCGGGTAGCCATCTTCGGAGATGGTTGAAACCCAGCACAGAACGGCGTCTTCCATGCACTGGAGAACCTCGTCCGGGATCATCGCATGCGGCCCGGGGAGCCCCCGGGCGGGGTCAGAGGGTGTTCAGCCGGTCGATCAGTTGGCGCAACCGGCCGATGGAACGGCGGTCAAAGCCGAACGCCACCCGGGCGCGTTCCAGCTCGTCATGGTCCTCCACTTCTTCGGGGAACGGCTCAACCACCCGGATCGGCCGTCCGTCGATGATATCCGCGAAGTCATCGTTCAGGGCCTCGAGTGCGGTGGGCGTCGGGGGATGGTGCAGGCGCAGGACGAGTTCGTCGCGCACGAACCGGCTCGAGTGGTAGTTGCGATAGAACCGGGCAATCCAACGCACCGCTTGCTCGACGCGGTCCGTGATCTGGTAAAGATGGAGGTCGTCCGGTGAGATCAACTCGTTGCGCAGCAAATGGTCGCGGATGTTCTGGTCCCAGGTTTTCCAGAACGTCCCCCCCGGGCGGTCGACCAGAACCAGGGGCATCACCTGGCTCTTGCCCGTCTGCATCAAGGTCAACGCCTCGAACCCCTCGTCCATGGTGCCGAACCCGCCGGGGAACAGCGCGATGGCGTCCGAATGCCGGATGAAGGTCAGTTTCCGGGTAAAGAAGTACTTGAAGTTGATGAGTTTCTTGTCGCGTTCGATCACCGGATTCGCCGTTTGCTCCCAAGGCAGCCGGATGTTGGCCCCGAAGCTGTGTTCGGGGCCGGCGCCTTCATGACCGGCTTGCATGATGCCCGGACCGGCGCCCGTGATCACCATGAAGCCGCTTTCGGCCATGAGGCGTCCGAATTCGACCGCCTGCGCGTATTCGGGCCGGCCCGGCTTGAGACGGGCGGAGCCGAAGACCGAGACCTTTCGCCGGCTGGCGTAGGGGGCGAAGACGCGAAAGGCGTGGCGCAGTTCGCGCACCGCGGTCTGGATGACCCGCACGTCCCCCCGATGATCGACATCCCGGAGGAGCTTCAGGGCGTTCTCAATGATGTCGCTGACGAGGTCGCTGTTGCGTCCGCCTCCCCGCCACTCGATGAGGTCCTGGATGCGCTGCTCCAACTCGCGGTTGGCGGGTGAGCCGGAGGGGTGAGTTTTGGCTGGCATGGGCTGAAGTGCGGTGGGAATCGGTCGATGCGGGCGGCGCTTCAGGGCGTCCTGCGGCTGCTCCCTTGTGTCCGGAGTTGTTCCAAACGAGCGTGCATGGCCAGGACGCGGTCGGGGTAATCGGCGGCCAGGTTGGCGGTTTCCCCGGGGTCGCGATGCAGGTCGTAGAGTTGCGGGAAGTTGCCGGCGCCCGTCTCGATGTTGACGTTGCGAATGACGGTCGCGCCGGCGGCCGGGGGCAGGTATTTCCAATCGCCTTCGCGCAGCGCCAGTGCCCCCGCATGTTCGATCAGGTGGTCCCGTCCGATGGCTGAATCGCCCAGCAGGGCGGCGAGGAGGTCCTGGCTGTCGGGGCCGGCGTCCGGCGGCAGCGATTGCCCCGACAAGCGCGCCAGACTCGCCAGCAGGTCCACCTGACCGACGAGGGCAGCGGACGTCCCTGGCCGGACGCGGTTGGGCCAGCGGACCAGGAAAGGCACCCGGGTTCCCCCCTCGAAACGGCTGTATTTCCCCCCACGTAGCACACCCGCCGGCCGGTGCGCCCCGAGCCGCTCCACCGCTTGATCCTGATAGCCGTCATCGACCACCGGCCCGTTGTCGCTCGTGAAGATGATCAGGGTCTGTCCCGCCAGGCCGAGCCGGTCGAGGGCGGCCAGGATTTCGCCCACGCACCAATCCGCCTGGACGATGGCATCTCCCCGCGGCCCCATCGCCGTGCTCCCCACGAATCGCCGGTTCGGGAGGCGGGGGACATGAATGTCATGGAAGGCGAAATAAAGGAAAAAGGGCTGCTCGCGGTTCTGCTCGATGAAGCGAACGGCGCGTTCGGTGAGCACGTCCGCCATGTCCTCGTCCACCCAACGGGCGGCGTTGCCTCCGGTCATGTACCCGATCCGGCTGACGCCATTCACGATGGTCCGGTCGTGGCCGTGGCTGGGGTGCATCTTGAGCAGCTCCGGGTGTTCTGCTCCAATGGGATCCGTGCCCACTTTCCGTCCGTAGCTCACCGCGATGGGATCGGTCGGGTCCAGCCCGACAACCCCGCTATTCTCGACGTACACGCAGGGCACGCGGTCGCCGGTCGCCGGGACGAGAAACGAATAGTCGAAGCCGATTTCCCGCGGGCCGGGTTTGATCTCGACGTTCCAGTCGAGGCTCCCATCGCCGAGCCCGAGGTGCCATTTGCCCACCACGGCGGTCCGGTAGCCGGCCTGTTGCAGGACCGAAGGCACCGTGGTTCGACCCGGCTCGATGATCATCCCGGCTGCCCCCGAAAGAACGCCCGTACCTCGTTTCCGAAAAGCGTATTCCCCGGTCAGCAGGGCATAGCGCGACGGCGTACAGGTCGCGGCGGCGGCATAGGCGTCGGTGAAGCGGATCCCCTCCTGCGCCAGGCGGTCGATGGCGGGCGTGGCAACGGCGGTGGCGCCGTAGCACCCCACGTCGCCGTAGCCGAGATCATCCGCGTAGACGAGCACGATGTTCGGCCGCGAATCGGCGGAGAGGGCGCTGGAAGCACCCGGACCGGCGGTCAGGCCGATTGTCGTCAGGCCGGCCAGCAGATGCGCGGCGAGGCCTCTGGCTGCGGTGGTTCGGGAGCACGGAAAAGTCATGGTCGTGAACATGGATGCCGGCGCGAGTATCGTCAAAACCGGTCCGGAATCCACCCCCAAATCCGGGCCAACGTCCCGGTTCCCGTTGCTGCCCGACGGGGATCGAGAGGGGCTTTCGGGGCTCGGTTTCGGCGCGAACGGGGTGGTCGAAGACTGCCCCGCGTCCCCGATCGATCAGGGCCGCGGGGCGACCAGTCGAGCCGGGCAAGAACGGGAGCGGTCCGTCTGAACTCCCTGGGTCCGGCCTGCCCCCTGCCGCCTCCGGTAGAAACTTGAAAAATGAGATTGCGAAGCGCTGGCGGTTATCTTACAGAGCCTGATCATCAATCTTAGATCACGGTGCCCCCGCCGGTGTAACGTCGTGCGGGGTGGTGGTCTGTGTGGATCGGGAACCTTGTCGGCGAACATGATGAGCGGGCAGAAAACCGGGTTAGACAGGCGACGCGTGACGCGCCGCGAGCCCGCTTTTTCATTAGCCCGGATGCTGATGCTCCCGAGCCTCGTCGGTGTCCCGGTGGGCTGGGAGGCCCGGGCCTCAAACCTCCGTCCGCGCCTCATTCCGAATCCTTGAAACACTCCTCCCAACCGCGGCGAAGTCTCTTTGCGCTCGAAGCGCTGGAGCCGCGGATTCTGCTTTCGGGAGACGGGCTCGCGGCGGGCGCCCCGGCGCCGGATCTTGATCCGGAGGCCGGTTTTGCTCCAGCGGCGATTGAGGAGTCCATGGCGGTGGAAGCCCTCGACCAGGCGCCCGCCGGTTACGATCCGGCCCGGCAACTCGAAGACATCTTCGCTGGCGTCGGGGACGATGAATTGGTTCTGGAAGGGACCCCCGAGGTCGATGATCCGAGTGCCACCTTGGCGCAGAGTCCGGCGTCTGTAGACCGCACCCCTGGGGAGCAAGCAGGCGCCTCCGACGAAGCCATCGCGGTGGGGGACTCGGGAGAGACGGATCCCGCACCGGCGAGCCAGGACAATGATCCCGGCGCCGCGGAGGCGGGCACCGAGCGCGCGTCCGCCGTAGAGACGGTGGGGAACAGCGCCGCTTCGGCGGGCATGCTGCCGCCGGGGGACGTTCTGGGCGGGGGGCCGACCAGCACATCGGGGAGCGTTGGGTTTTGGACGGATACGTTGGTGAACACCCTGCGTTCCGCCAACGGCCCGCCATCGGATGTCATTGATGGCATTCAGTTTGATACATTTGAGTCACCTTCTGTTCACGCGGAAACGGTGGCTTTTTCGTTTTCTGATCTCGTGGAGGTTGCCGCTTCCACCGGGTCGGTCGCTGGGAATCCCGTGACTGATGAGGCCAGTTCGCTCATCGCTTCCACCGGGTCGAACACCGTGGCCGCGCCAAGCCGCGGGCCTTTGTCCGACCAGGCAGTCGACGGCGTGGCGACTGCGGATGCCGGCGGCGCCGGGGCTGGCGAATCCGCGACTCAGCTCGAGCCGGGCGAGCCCGTCGGTGAGTCCGGCGGGGTCATCCGGATACCGGCCGACGGCGAGATCAACGGCACCGGGGTGGTGGCCGGGCAGTTGGTCGTGGCGGGACATCTTGACCCTGGCAACTCTCCGGGGGTGATCGAAGTCGACAGCCTCACTCAAGAGCCCACGGCCACGCTGACGATTGAGATTGCGGGCGGCGCCGGTCCGGGGGCAGGCGGGCACGACCAGGTGAAGGTGGCCGGGTTGGCCACTTTGGACGGCACGCTGGAGATCCGGTTGCTTGATGGCTTCGTTCCCGAGATCGGGGACTCCTACACCTTCCTGACCTTCGGTTCCGCCACGGGCGACTTCGCAAGCTTCACCGGGCTGCAGATTGATGGGGGGCGGTACTTCAAACCGGTCCAGACCGCGAACGGTTACCGCTTGGTGGTGGCCGCGATGCCAGGCGGGCTTGGAATTAGCTTCGATAATTTGCCGGATGCCGACGCGTTTCTGCGGATCCTCGCCGGCGGTCTGGGCGGATCGAGCTTCGGGGTGTCCAGCGGGGCCGTTCGCCTGAGCACGCCGGTGGGAGAGATCGAGGGCGAGTTGGCCTTCGAGCGCGACGGGACCACGGGCGAGGTGTTCGTGGTCGGTCAGGGGATGCATTTGTTCGCGGGCGACCGTCGGGAAGCCGGCCCGGAGGATGATGTCGGGTTGCTGGTCGACGAGGCTGGCTTCGCCCTCCTGCTCCGCCCGGACGGGACGTTCGCCTTCGAGGCGGCGGGCACGGCGGTCCTGCGGAACCTACCGGACTTGGTGGCCGGCGGCCGCGTCAGCGGGGCGCACAACTCGACCGGCCAGGAGCTGGACTACCGCCGGGCGATGAGCGTTCCCGGTCGGGACCTGACTTTCGAACTCGAGCTTGGGGCCGGGGTCAGCCGTTTGGAGGCCACGGGGTTGACCTTGGAGATCGTGCCCCTGGGCCTTTCGGTGGTGGCCGACCTCGGGGTGGCCCAGCGCGCCTGGGCGGGCGAGGACGGCATTTCCGGCACGGCGGACGATGGGACGGAACTCCTGGTGGCCGCGAACGAGGTGACCTTCGGGCTCGAGAGCGGGGGGTTGCGGGTCGGGATCACCGGCGGAGAGATGGCCCTCGTGCTCCGCGGAAACGGGGCCTATGCGGTCCAGGCTCGGGGCCGGGCGGAGTTGAGCGGGGTGGCGGAGGTGGTGGCTTCCGGGACGCTCGCCTTCAGTCGGAGCACCCTGGGCGAGGACTTGGCCGACGCGATCGTGATCGGAGAACGGTCTGCGCGGATGGCGGTGGAGGCGGGCGCCTCGCAGATCGGTGGAGCGGAGCTTGCCCTGGAGGTGGTCGGCCAGACGTTGCGCGGGGATTTCACCGTTGTGGCAGAGATCGATGCGCTGGGGGTAACAGTCGAGAATTTGGAACTGGCGGTCCGGGACGGCGCGCAGGACTTGCTGGTGGCCACCGTGGCTTCGGCGAGCTTCACGCTGGAGGCAACCGGTTTGATCGCCACGGTGACCGGGGCCGCTGTGCGCGTCGGGTTGCCCGGGATCAGCTATGAGGGGACGCTCGCCCTCGATATCAACACCGCGGCCGCGGCCCTGCAACTTGCCGGTTCGGGCGCGCTTGTTGTTGCAGGCCAGCGACTTGAAGCCGATTTCTTCGCCTTTCGCGCGCTGAACACGGTTTCTGGAAGACAGGTTGTATACATTGGGGTCCAGGGACTTACGCTGTCGCTCGGGAGTGAAACGCAGCCGGCGTTGGTGGCGTCGGTGAATTCGGGCGGGATGCTGCTTTCGCGGGACGGGCTGGCGGCGAGCCTCGGAGGAACGGTCAACCTGAGCATTGGCGGATTCAGCCCGCTGGGGACGCCGAGCTTCCGGGTGGATATCAACACCCGGCCGGTCGGCGTCGACGAGACGATCGCGTTTGGTGGTCTGGTTTCGCCCCTCGAACTGACGCTGCCGGCGGGGGTCTTCGTGCGGGTGAGCGTCACCGATCTCGAACTGGAACTCGGGGGCTTGGGCGCCCGGGGTGATTTCACCTTCGAGCAGGCGGACGATCGGGTCCGGATCGGGGTTTCGGGGCTGACCATCGACGACGGCAGCAACGGCCTCCTCAACGGTGAGGGCGGGCTGGTCGTGGTGACCCGCCAGGCAACGACGGGATTGGCGGGCTTCGTGACGGGGGACATCGACCTTTCGGTGGGCGGGGCGAGCGTGGACGGGCGGGTGGGGTTACGGATCAACAGCACCGGCGGTCCCGTGGACGAGCTGATCACGGTCGCTGGGCGCGACCTGGCGATTCAATTTGCGGAAGCCGAGGCGGTGGCCGGAGGGACCTTCACCGAGTTCTTCGTCGCCCACGCGCAAGCGCGCATCGGGGACTTCGTCAGCATCGAAGGCAGTTTCGTGGTGCGGGACGAGGGGGCTCGTCAGATCTTCGCCGGGGACGGGATGGGCGTGTTTCTGGGAGCCGGTCCGGCAACCCTCCCCGGCGGGGCGACCAACCCCGGGGCGACCGGCGTTCTGCTGACCGACGCGACGATTGGCTACATCCGCGACACGGTCACCGGCGAGATCGCTTTCTACGGTACAGGAAACCTCCAACTGCTGGGGGTCGAAGGATTGAGTCTGGCCGGCACGGCGACGGTCCGGTTCAACAGCTTTGCCGACAATTCGAGCGCCTTCAGTGAGACCATCACGATACCGGGGACCGACCGCGTGGTGGTGGTCGGATTCGATGTGAACGAGTTCGGCAACGGGGCCAACCCCTTCAGCAGCTTTGCGGCAATCGGGGCCGAGCTTACGGTGGGCGGGCAGCGGCTGCGCGGCGATTTCAGCTTCACGGAAACGACCGAACCCGGAGATCCCGACGGCGTGCTGATCAGCGTCGACAACGTCGAGCTGACCCTCAGCGACGGCAGCACGCCCGTGGTGCAAGTCACCGAGGGACAGGGTGATTTCCTGGTCACCAGCGCCGGCGCCGCGGGATGGTTCGGCGCGCGGCTGGATTTGGCGTTGCCGGGAGTAAACGCCGGCGGTGACGTTCGGGTGGAGGTCAACACGCTGGCAGAAGCCGTCCGGTTCCATCCGGCGGATGGCGGGGGACAGGTGAACCTGGCGCGGGGACCTTACTTCCGGCTGGTGGCCGGCACCTCGACGACACCCTTTGCGCTGCGGGTGCTGGACCAGGAAGTCCTGGGCGAGTTTCAGATCGAGCAGCTGGTTCGCGATTCGGGGGAGACGATCACGCGGCTCGGGGTTCGCAACGGCGTCGTCGTTCTGGCCGGCGGAGCGGTCACTGCGCGGGCGGGCGAAGGGCAGATGGTGCTTGGCGCCGCGGGTCTGGCGGGACGGTTCGCAGTGGAAGTGGAACTGGATCTGGCCGATGCCGGGACGAGGTTCAGCGGCGCCTTCACCGTCGCGATCAACACCACGGGGGTCGAGGTGGATGAGACCCTCGAGTTTGCGATCGAAGACCCGGACACCGGCGGACGGGGGCTTGAGAACGTGGTGCTGGAATTGCCGGCGGGTCCCTATCTGCGGGTGGAAGGCAGCGATCTCGCGCTGTCGATTCTGGGGCAAACCCTTGAGGGCGATTTCGCCTTCGAGTCGGCGGTGAACAGTGAAACGGCGGCGAGCGTCGTCAAGGTCGCGGCGACGGATGTTGCCCTGCAACTCGCCGGGGGACGGGTGAGTCTCACCGAAGGGCAGGGGGTGTTCGTGCTGCGCGACGGGTTCCTCGCGGGCGAACTGGAGGGCAATCTTACCGCCGAAGTGCCCGGTATCGGGTTCGGCGGCCGGTTTGGCTTGCGCTTCAATCAGGATCCGGCCCCGGTCAGCGAACGGTTCACCGTGCACGGCGCCGGGTATCTGCTCGAGCTTCCCGCCGGCGATTTCATCGAGGTGGCCGGCGACGGCGTGACGCTGGACTTCCTGGGCCAGCGGTTGAGCGGCGACTTCGTGATCACCGATGCCGGCGCCCTGAGCTTGAGCGTGGCCAACGGGGAGATCCTGCTGGGTGGCGGGGTGGTCGCTGCGCGGGCCGTGGCGGGAACGATCAACCTGACCGCGGGCGGCGCGTACGGCACGTTGGATGCCGACGTCCGTCTCGAAGTGCCGGAGGTTGCCTTCGAGGGCGATCTGGCGGTTCGGTTGAACACGACCGGATCCGTGCAGGGAGACCTGGAGCCCGGGTTCTTCGTGGCGGGCAACCGAATCGATCTGATCGTGGCCGGCCAGCGGTTGACGGGTGACTTCACGTTGTCCCAGTCGGACCTTCCGGGCGGGGCTTCCCAAGTGAAACTGGCCGCCGCCGGGGTGGGGCTCGATATCGGCAGCGGCATTATCACGGTGGACGGCGCCGCGGGACAGTTGCTCCTCGACCCGCAGGGGATGGCTGGACTGCTGACCGTGGACAGCGTCGCGATCGCGGTCCCCGGGGACGTCTTCAGCGGCACCTTCGCCCTGCAGGTTCAGGTCAGCACGCGGCGGACGCCGACCAGTGAAACTTTCGAAGTGGGCGGGGCCGCCATCCCGTTGGAACTGCCGGCGGGACCGTTCGTGCGGGTGGCCATCGAGAACGCACAAGCGAGCATCCTCGGGAACACCCTCACCGGCAATTTCTTCTTCGAGTCGCGGACCGGCGTCACCGTGGTGGCGCTCTCCGAGGTGACGGTGGCCGTCAGCCTGGGGACCGACCAGGCCACGCTCGTGCATGGCGAAGGAGGCTTCGTGGTCCAGGCGGACGGCGTGGCCGGCATGTTCTCGGGGGAAGTGCAGGGGCAACTCGGGCCCGTGGCGGGCGGCGGCACGGTGACGGTGCGTTTCAATTCCACCGCGGGGGCAGTGAACGAAACGGTCCTCCTGGCCGGGCGCGCCGTGGCCATCCGGTTCGCGGCGGAGGAAGCGGTGGATTTCTTCAACGTCTCCCTGAGCGACCTCTCGCTGCGGATCGGGGACTTCGTCACGATCGAGGGCAATGTCAGCTTCCGAACGGTCGGCGGTTTGACCTCTTTCGCCGGCCAGGGTCTGGAAGTATTCCTTGGCACCGGGCCGGCGCGACTTGGAAGCGGCGAAATCAACCCGCTGGCGACCGGCGTGCTCCTGTCGGAAGCCACCATCGGCCTGATCAAGGTCGGCGACGGCGCCGCCGCGACCTACGCGCTCGAAGCGACCGGCACGGTGACCGTCATCGGGGTTGAAGGAGTCGCGTTGAGTGGCACGACGCGGGTGCGATTCAACAACACGGGCCAGGAATTCGCCGAGGAGCTGACGATTGCGGGAGGGCCGACAGTGACCATGGCCTTCGGCGCGAACGAGCCGCCGGCTTTCGAGGTGCTGGACGCCGAACTCGCCGTTCTGGGACAGACGCTGCGCGGCAATTTCGCCTTCGCGCACGCCGAGGGACCGGGCGGCGGATTGCTGGTGGCTGCGAGCGGGGTGGAAATGGAGTTGGGCGGAGCCGGCGGTGGCATCGCGGTGACGGAAGGGGCGGGCCTGTTCCTGCTGACTTCCGCCGGGCTGGCCGGGCGGCTGGAAGTGAGCCTCGCGAATCGCCTCCCGGGGGTCACGCTGGCCAGCGATGCCTTCCAACTGGCCATCAACACAGGGCCGAATCCCGTGAGCGCGAATGTGGAAGTCGCCGGAGTGCCGCTGCGACTCGAACTTCCTGCCGGGCCGTATTTGCGGGTCGAATCCGTCGGCACGCAGTTGATCGTGGCCGGCCAGACGCTGAGCGGTGATTTCGGGTTCGAGCGGGCGATCGGCAAGACCGGTCAGGGGGTGACCACGGTGAGCCTGAGCAACGTGTCGGTGCAGCTCCGCACCGGGGACCGCGTGGTGGCCTCGCTGACGAACGGCCGGGGTTTGCTGCTGGTGACCGCGACCGGGCTGGCGGGTCGGGTCAGCGGCACGGTGAGCTTGGAGATACCTGGCGCCGCGCAGTTCAGCGGCAGTTTTGCCCTGGCAATCAACAGCACGACCCGCGCGGTGAACGAGACGGTGACCCTGGGCGGAACCACCCAGTCGCTGGTGCTCCCGGCGGGTCCCTATGTGCGGATTGAGGGGCGCGAGATCCGGCTGGAGGTCTTGGGGCAGACGTTGACGGGCGACTTCGCCTTTGAACAGGTCTCCACGGTCGGGGCCGCCCCGACGAAGTTGACGCGGGTTGCGGCCACCAACGTGAACCTGGCGTTCGGGGGAGCGGTGAAGGTGACGGATGGCACGGGGATGTTCGTCATCACGCCCGCCGGACTTGCCGGACAGCTCAGCGTTGCGGTCGCGCTCGAGATCCCGGACGCCAGCTTCCGCGGGAACTTCGATCTGCTGCTGAACACCACCGGCACCGCGGTGGACGCGACGTTCGCGGTCGCTTCGTTGCCGGTGCAGGTCCGGGTGCCCGAGGGGCCCTACCTGAAGCTGGCGGGCAGTGCGGTCGCGCTGGAGGTGCTCGGCCAGACGTTGTCGGGTGACTTCAGCCTCGAAAGCCGCCCGGATGCGAGCGGGCAACGCGTGACCCGAATTGCCGTCCGCGACGGCGCCCTCGGCCTGGGTGGCGCCACCCCGCTGCTCGCTCTTTCGGAGGTCAACGGTGATTTCTTGATTTCGCCCGCGGGAATGGCAGGGGTGCTGGCGGCGCAGGCGCGGATCGAAGTGCCGGGCGTGTCGCTCGCCGGGAGCATCGGCCTCCAGCTCAACACGGCGAGCCAGGCGCTGAACGGACTCCCGGCCGGTCCGCTGCTGCGCGTCGAAGTGGCGGGCAGCCTGAACGTGCTCGGCCAGATGCTGGCCGGGACCTTCGTGTTCCAGCAGACCACCAATGCCGCGGGGCAGCGGGTTGTGCAGGTGGCCGTGGCGGACGGCGCCCTAAGCCTGGCAGGCGGCGCGGTGACGGTCAGCCGGGGCGCGGGCTTGCTCGTGCTTGCGCCGGCCGGGATCGCGGGGCGCTTGTCGGCGCAAGTGGCCCTCGGAGCGACGGTCGAGGGGATCCGTTTCGACGGCGCCTTCGAGCTCGAGATCAACTCCACGGCTGCCGCGGTCAGCCAATCGCTCCGGATCGGCAATGCCACGCGAACGCTGAACCTGCCGGCGGGACCCTATTTGCGCGTCGCCGCGAAGAACGCCCGTCTGACGGTTGCGGGTCAGGTGCTGACCGGCGATTTCGCCGTCGAGCGGCAGACGATCCAGTTGCGCGATGCGGACGGCGCCGTGGTCGAGAGCGAGACGGCCGTGAAGATTGCCGTGGCGAACCTCGGCCTGCGTCTTGGCGATGCCAATCAGGCTTTGGTCGAGGTCCATGGCGGGCAGGGTCAGTTCCTGTTACGCACCGTCAACGGCGTCCAAAAGCTCGCCGGCCGCGTGGGCGCATCGGTCCGCCTCAACCTTCCGGACGTGACCCTGAGCGGGGACCTGTCGGTGGAGATCAACCAGACCGGAGAAGCACTCAACGCCACCTTCAATGTGGCGGGCGCGGCGGTGGAGCTGGATCTCGAAGCGGGCACCTACCTCAAGGTGGCGGGCACGGACATCGTCCTCGGCGTGGCCGGTCAGCGCCTGAAGGGAGATTTCGCTTTCAGGCAGAGCCAGGCCGGATCCGATGGGGTGCCGGGGACGGCGGATGACGGAGCCGTCGTCGAGCTGAGCCTCGCGAATGTCGCGGTCGGGCTCGGCGATGGCACGACCGATTTCGTGCGCCTGACCGACGGCCACGGGGTGCTCGTCCTGGCCAACCAGGCGGTCTACGGGCAGTTCGGGGGCGCGGTTGCGATTGATGTGCCGAACGTCACGCTGGAAGGCGGCTTCCTCGTGCAGTTGAACGGGACGAATGCCGCCCGCACCATCCGGGTCAACAACGCCGACGTGGTGCTGGCGCCGGGCTTTCGGTTGCTGGGCGACGGTGTGACCCTCGAGATCGCCGGGCAACGGCTGGCGGCGGACTTCGTCATCGAGCGAACGCCGGAGGGCGAGATTGGCATGGCGGTGGACGGGCTTGACCTGAGGCTCGGAGATCCCTCCTCGCCGTTGGTTTATATCACCGAGGCTTCCGGAGCGATTCTGATCACTCGCGAGGGGGTGGCGGCCACGTTCACGGACACCATCGAGGCGGGCACGTTGAATCTGCCGGGGATCGCGGTGGGCGGGCCGGCGACCACCCTGACTCTCGGAATCAACACGCTGTCGCAGCCGGTCGAGCGGAGCTTCACCATCACCAACGGCTTGCTGGATCCGAACGTCCCGGACACGGAAACGACGGTGGTCCTGGACGTGCCGGCCGGGCCCTTTGTGCGGGTGGCGGTCGACAACCTCGAACTGACGGTGGCGAACGCCTTCACGCTCGCGGGGAGCTTCGTCTTCGATCAGAGCACGCGCCCCGACTTCACGACCGGCGCCGATCTCGGGACGGCGGAGGCCAGCGCGGCGCTGGTGTTGGGGGACGTCGATCGGGACGGCGATCTGGATGTCATCACCGGCAATGGCGGCACGTCCAGCGCGGCGGTCAACCGGCTCTATCTGAACGACGGCGACGGCGGGTTTGCGCTGGATACCGCCGGGGCGCTGACGGGCGCGGCGCGGCACACCACTTCGCTGGCGTTGGTCGACCTGAACCTCGACGGCTACCTGGACCTCGTCGAGGGCAACTTCTACGAACCGAACCGCTATTTCCTGAACCGGGGGGCTGACACCAGCGGCGGCGGGGCCCCGGTATGGAAGGGCTTTGCGGCGCCGGTCGAGTTGCTGGGGGACACCCATTCGGCCACGGTTGCGGTCGCGGTTGGGGATGTGAATGGCGACGGCACGCCGGACATTCTGGCGGGGAATCTGAACCAGCCGAACACTGTGCGCCTGGGCGTGGCGTCGGGGGCGCGGCTGGTGGCCGGTCCGGTCCTGGATTTGGCTTTCACCCTCGATGACCGGCCGCTGGTGGCGCACCTTGATCCGGCTGACACCGCCGGCAATGTCACCGTGGCGGAGTTGCTGGCCGACATCCAGGACGCCCTCGATGACGCGCTCGAATTGGACGGCAACGATGAAACGGGCGCGGGCGATCTCGTGGTGGAGTTGGCCGACGATGGCACGTTCGCGTTTGTTCCCGGGGGGACCCAGCGTGTGGCCGACCCGGCGGACGTTGCCGAACGACTCGAAGCCGCGCGGGATGGAGCGATCCGGTTCCTGCCTGCCACGGAGGTTGCCCCGACGGCGCTGCCCACGAGTTCGCTGGCGCTGGGCGATCTGGATCAGGACGGGGACCTCGATTTGGTCGAGGGTGTGGCCGCGACCACCGTCCCGAACCGGTACTATTTGAACAACGGTGCGGGAGCGACCTCCTTGTTTGCGGCGGGTCACGCGCTGGGCGCCGCTTCGGAAATCACGTCGGCGGTGGCGCTGGCGGACCTGAATGGGGATGGCTTGCTGGAAGTCGTCGCCACGAATCGCGGCGCTCCCGACCACGTGTTCGTCAACGCACAATTCGAGGCTGGCGCCAACGAGGCCGACCCGCCGGTTTGGAAAGGCTTCCTCGATGCGCAGTTGGTGGATGCCGGCGACACGCTGAATTCCAGTTCACTCGCCGTCGGGGACATCGATGGTGACGGGAACCTGGACCTCGTCGTGGGGGTGGCCGGTGGCGTGAACCGGCTTTACCTGAACCGCGGGGTGGCGCCGGATCCGGGCTCGACAACCAATCCGCCCGCCTACGTCTGGCTTGGAATGAAGAACGGACGCGACGTGGGCTCGGCGGCGAACGAGACCTCGCGGGTCGTCCTCGGCAACCTTGACCATGACCGCGATCTGGATCTCGTTGAAGCCACCCTGCCGGTGGCCGCTCCCAATCTCATTCTGCGCAACGAGCCGTTTGCGCTGACGCGGATTGCGCTGGCGGGCGTGTCGGTCGAACTGGCCGCCAGTGGCGGCAGCGACCTGGTCCAGGTGGCGGATGCCGAAGGGGCGTTGATCATTCTGGCGGACGGAGTGGCGGGGGCCTTCTCGGGGAGCGTGATCGCTGCTGCCGGCGGGTTCGAGGGATCAGCGAGCATCGCCGTGCGGTTGAACTCCTCCACCTCGGTGGTGGACGAGACGATCCAGGTTGGCGGCACCACGTTGTCGGTGGTCTTCGGGCCGGCGGAGGTGGCCTCGCCGGTTGACGGTCCCTTCGTCGAGTTTGCGGGGTCCGGCGTCATCCGGCTCGGCGACTTTGTCGAGCTCCGCGGATCCGTCACCTTCGGCACCGGGGCGCCGACGACGGGCAGCGACATCTCGGTGTTCCTGGGCCAGGGGCCGGCTTATCTCGACGACGGTACGCTCAATCCGAATGCCCGGGGGTTCCTGCTCGAGGATGGCGAGTTCAGCGCGGTGGACGTGGCCGGCAAGAAGGCGTTCTACGCGAAGGGAACCCTCCGCGCGGTGGGCATCCCGGGCCTGACCGTCGGTGGCGAGGTTTCGGTGTGGTACAACGAGACCACGGTCGAACAATTCAGCGGCGATCAGTTGGTGCCCGCCGGGACGGCCCAGGCCGCCTAC
This sequence comes from Verrucomicrobiales bacterium, assembly GCA_024233305.1. Classification (GTDB taxonomy): domain Bacteria; phylum Verrucomicrobiota; class Verrucomicrobiia; order Limisphaerales; family J093; genus J093. Next base: position 5,928 of record JACKPV010000045.1, on the reverse strand, counting down.
GCCCGATTCGGCGGCGATCTTTCGCTCAACATCCTCGGGCAGGTCCTCGAAGGGGACATCGAATTCTCACGGACCGCGGACGGCTTCAACCTGCACGTCAACAGCGCTGCGCTAAACCTCGGCCAGGGCCGTGACACGGACGACGACGGGCAACCGGACGAGTATCCGGTGATGGTCACGGTGACCGACAGCGACATCACGAGTTCGAGCGCGGGCTTGGTGGCGGTGCTGAACGGATCGGCGGTGTTGACCGTCCCGGGGTTTGCCGCCGGCCTGGATCCAGTGCAGGTGAAATTGAACACGACGACCGGCGCGGTTGCGGTCGATCATGATCACAATTCAACCACCGCGGCGATCGAGGTGGCGCCGGGTTCGCTCAGCGTTTTCGCAAGCACGAACCTCACGCTGCTGGGCCAGACGTTGAGCGGTGACTTCGGCTTCGAGCAGTTCCTCGCCGACGGCGGCGGGCAATCGACCGAGCCGCCGCAGAAACTGATCCGGATCGGCGCGGCGAACGTGGCCTTTCAGATCGACACGGGAGCGGCGCAACCCGTCGTGAGCCTCGAACGAGGCAGCGGGTTCCTCCTGCTGACCGGGGCCGGCGTGGCGGGCACCCTGGGGGGCGAAATCACCATCAACATCCCGGGGGGTGACGCCGGGTTCGAGGGCGATTTCCGGGTGGCGGTCAACACCACCGCGGCGCCGGTCAACGCGGCGTTCGAGATCGGCGCCACGACCGTCAATCTGAACCTCCCGGCCGGTCCCTACTTCCGCGTCGAGGGGACAAACCTGGCGCTCTCCCTGCTGGGCCAGCGGGTTACCGGCAACTTCTTCTTCGAGTCGAGCCGCAGCGCAACGGGCGCCACCCTGGTGAAGGTCGCGGCCACCGACGTGGGGGTGGGCCTGGGGGATGGCACAACGGACTACGTCCGCCTGAGCAACGGGCTGGGCTTCTTCGTCGTCACCGATGCGGGGATGGCGGGCGAAGTAAGCGGCGAGGTGAACCTGAACGTTCCCGGCGTGGAATTGACCGGCGATTTCCGCCTGGCGCTGAACACCACCACGGGCGAAGTGAGCCAGACCATGTCAACGGGGCCGAACACCGCGGCGGCCACCCGCGCCGTGGCCCTTGGTGATCTCAACGGAGATGGGTTCGCCGATCTGGTCGTGGGCAATTTCGGCGGGGCGAACCTGGTCTACATCAATGACGGCGTCGGGGCTCCTTTCGATAACGCGCTCGGACAGGCCCTCGACGGATCGAGTTCCCGAACCGCGGCCCTGGCGCTGACGGACGTGGACGGGGACGGCGACCTGGACCTGGTGGTGGCCAACAACGGGTTGGAGAATCAGCTCTACCTGAACGACGGCGCCGGCGGATTCAGCGAGGTCGCGGGAGCGTTTCACGGGAGCGCGATGACCACCTCGGTCGTGGTTGGCGACCTGGATCTGGACGGGGCGCCGGAAGTCATCTTCGGCAATGACGGCACTCCCAACACGCTCTTCGTGAATGACGGCGACGGTTCCTTCACGGCCGCGATCACGGAGTTGCCCGTGGACACCGCCGCGACCGCGGGCCTGGCACTGGCCGACCTTGATCGCGACGGCCATCTGGATCTGGTGGTGGCCAACCGCGGCGCCGACGCGGTTTATCTCCTGAGTGAAACCTCCGGTGACACCTGGACGGGTTTCGGCGCCGGCACGCCGCTCGACCTCGCCGGCGGTCTGGTGACTTCCGTTGCCACGGGCGACGTCGACGGGGATGGCTGGGACGACCTGGTCTTCGGCCTCGAGGGCGGGGCCAACCGGTTGTTCCTGGCCGTGCACAACGACGATCCCGCATTTACCGGGTTTGCCGCAGACGCTGCCCGCCTGTCCGACGACCAACGGGCGACCACGGCGGTGGCCTTGCGCGATGTGAACGGCGACGGCGAGCGGGATCTGATCGTGGCGAACAACGGGGCGCCCGATCAGGTTTATCTGAACCTCGGTGCCGACGAGCAGGGGGTGTGGCTTGGGTTCGGTGAGGCGACCGATCTATCGGGCAGCGGCGCTTCGACCTCGCTGGCCCTGGGCCACGTGAACGGCGACGGCACGTTGGACCTGGTCGTGGGACGCGACGGGGATCCCGATGAGGTCAACCGCGTGTATGTCAACCGCCAGGATGCCGGGGTCGACCTCGGGGTGCTCAGCCTGTCGCTTCCGGCAGGGGGCGCCGGTGGCTACCTGCGGGTGGCCGGCGAGAACGTGGTGCTCACCATCGCCGGCCAGAGCCTGACCGGCAGCTTCTACTTTGAACAACGGACGGCGCCGGACGGCACACGGCGGGTCGAACTCGGGGTCACCGATGCGCAACTCGTGTTTCGCAATGGAAGTTCGGAGTTCCTGACCCTGGATCTCGACGGGAGTCTGGTGATTGCCAATGGCGGCGTGGCAGGACGCCTCAGCGCCGGGGCCGACGTGGTGATCGGCGATCCGAACGATCCGGTCCTGACCTTTGCGGGCGAGTTCCAACTGGTCGTCAGCAGCCTGACCGCGCCGGTTCGTCTGCCGGACGGCACGCGACTGCCGGGTGGTCCCTATTTCCGGGTGGAAGTTACGGGCGCCGGCGGCCAAGGGCCGGCCACGTTGACGGTGTTGGATGTCGATTTGCAGGGCCGTTTCCTGCTCGAACGGACCACCAATGCCCAGGGCGAATCGCGGACGCTGATCGCAATGAGCGACGTGGGCGCCACCATCGCCGGGATCGGGATCACCGGGGGAGAAGGGGTGTTCCTTCTTGCTCCCGACGGACTCGCCGGCCGCCTGAGCGCCCGCGTCGATGTCAGCGGATTGTTGCCGCCCGAAGTCAGCGTGGCGGGGACGTTCGGCATCGCGATCAACAACACCGCGCGAGCCATTCGCCAGGAAGTGCGCCTCGGGGATCGCACGCTGAGCCTCGACCTGCCCACCGGACCCTACGTGCGGGTGTCGGGCGAAGGGGTCACCCTGACCGTGCTCGGCCAAAGTCTGAGCGGGAGTTTTGCCTTCGAGAGACTGTCGAACGGAGACGTACGCGTCGCGGCCTCCGGGGTGTCTCTCCGGCTGGGGGACGGACGGAACGCGTTCGTGGTGTTCGAGGATGGGGAAGGCGAACTGTTGAAGACCTCGACCGGGCTGGCGGGAGCGCTCAGCGGCAGGGCGACCTTCGATATCCCCGGGGTGTTGATCACCGGGACTTTCGCGCTGTCCTTCAATACCAACCCGGCACAGCAGTTCCTGCAGGTGGGCGGGAGCGAGGTGCTGGTCGACGTGATGGGTCAGAAGCTGAGCGGCAATTTCCGCTTCCGCCAGACCACCCGCCCGGGCGCCAACGGCACGACGGAACGCATCGTTCGGATCACCGCCGAAAACGTGGGTCTGTTCCTGGGCGATGACCGCCGGACGGCCGACGCCAGCGATGACCAGGGCATCCGCGTGAGCGGCGGGTCGGCCGACTTCCTCATTACCCCGGCGGGGCTGGCCGGGACGGTGTCGGCGACGGCGAACCTGGAAAACATCGATGGCGTGACCCTGGGCGGCTCGGCGACGGTGCGGCTGAACAACACCGGCGCGGCGGTGAATCTCGGCGACGCCACGTCCCCCGAGTGGCTGCCCGCGGGGCCCTACCTGCAAGTGGTCGTGGGCGATCCGGAGCCGCTGGTGCTCGGGATTGCGGGGCAGCAGTTGACCGGACGATTTGTCTTCGAGAGCGCCACGGCGCAGGGCGGAGCGCGCGTCTTGCGGGTCGCTGCGACCCAGGTGGGTCTGTTCCTTGGCGATCCGAAGGGTGACGGTCCGACGGATGATGTCGGCGTTCGGGTCAAGGACGGGGAGGGCTTCTTCGTGATCCGAAGCGGCGCGGCTCAGGGTGGCCTGGCGGGGCGGCTCGGCGGCACGGTCGAACTGGCCGGCGTGCCCGGCGTGGGCTTCAGCGGCACCTTCTCCGTCGAGATCAACCAGACCACGGCCGCCGTGCAGGAAACACTCACGCTGGCGGGCCGGACGCTGACGCTGGATCTTCCGGCCGGCAAGTTCGTCAAGGTCAGCGGCCAGGACGTTCAATTGACGGTCATGGGCCAGACGCTCACCGGCGACTTCGCCTTCGAGCAGCTGGAGGTCACGAATACGCGGACCCAGGCGGTCAGCAAGGTGGTGCGGGTCGCGGTGGCCAACGCCGGTTTGCGGCTGGGCAGTCCAACCAGGGACGTGGTCGTTGTGAGCGGCGGACAGGGCGCGATCCTGCTCACCGATGCGGGTTTCGTCGGCGAATTCACCGCCGCCGTCCGGATCGACGTGCCGGGCGTCACTTTCAGCGGCGAGTTTGGCGTCGCGATCAACAACACGGCCAACGCGGTCACGGAGACCTTCCGGGTCGACGAGGACACCGTGATCGAACTCGTGGACCTCCCGGCCGGGAGCGTCACGGTGCGCGGCGCGGATGTCACCTTGGGAATCCTTGGCCAGGAACTCACCGGCAGCTTCGTCTTCCGCAAGACCGCCGGGGGCGAAGTCGCGGTGGCGCTGGCAAATGCCGCCCTGAGCCTGGGCGACGGCAGCCGCGAGTTCGTGCATGTCGCGATTCCCGCCGGCGTCCTCTTGATCACTCCGGGCGGACTGGCCGGCAGCCTGGTCGCGACAGCGGAGATCCGGAACATCCCCGACGTCGCCCTGAGCGGCGCCGTGGTGCTCCAACTCAACAACACGATGCAGGCGGTCGCCCGGTCCTTCACCGTGGATGGCGCGCCAGTGACGTTGAACCTGCCGAAGGGGCCGTTCCTGCGGGTGCAGGGCGGGACGCCGTCGAACCGCCTCACGCTCACGGTGGGCGGCCAGCTCATTTCGGGTGTGTTCTCCTTCGAGCAGACCGCCACCCGCAGCGGCGCGAAGGTCGTGCGGTTGGGCCTCGCCGACATCGACGTCTTCTTCGGCGATGCGGGCAGCGATGCCACCACTGCCGATGATCAAGGGGTGCGGATCGTCAAGGCGGGTTATGCCGGGGCGCTGCTGATCACCCCGCAGGGAATGGCGGGCGAGTTGCAGGGCACGCCGACGTTCTCGATCCCGAATTTCTCGATCACGGCCGACCTGAAGGTGCAGATCAACAACCTGCCGGTCGCGGTGAATGAGACGATCTCCTTCGTCGACACCGACGGTTCCACGGTCACAGACAATCTGGTCCTGCCCGCGGGACCGTACGTCCGGGTGTCCGCCTTCAACATCACCGTGCAGTTGAGCAACGTCAGTCTGCATGGCGACTTCTTCTTCGATCAGGCGACCCGGCAGTCGGATGGCCGCAAAGTGACGCGGGTGGCCTTGGCGAACGTCCGGGTGGAGGGCTTGGGCGGCGCGTTGAAAGACGGCACGGGAGTGTTGGTGATGCTGCCGGAAGGCATGGCCGGAGTGATCTCGGGCCGGGCGGAAGGCGACTTCGAGATTGGTGGCGTGCCGTTCTCCGGCGGGGCGGAGATCGGCTTCGCGATCAACCGCACCAACCCGCGCCGCGAAGTCAACGAGACCCTCGACGTGAACGGGAAGGAGATCCACCTCCGGCTCGCCGCGGATCAGGAGTTCCAGTTCTTCCTGAAGGACGTCGACATCGACTTCGGCGGCATTCTCGAAATCCGGGGCGACTTCACCTTCGGCGGCGACAGCTTTGCCGGCCAGGGGCTCGAGATCTTCGTCGGTTCGGGTCCTTCGCTGTTGCCGGACGGCGCCGAGAATCCGGAGGCCATCGGCGTGCTGCTGACGAACGCGGAGATCGGCGTCGTGCGGTTGACCGGCGGATTCGCCGTCTACGCCACCGGCGATCTCGCGCTGCTCGGGCTCGATGGCATGGAGGTTTCCGGCCGGGCCACGTTCCTGGTGAACACCACCGCGACGCGGGTGAACCGCGTGCTGACCTTCCCGGTC
>JACKPV010000044.1 GCA_024233305.1 Verrucomicrobiales bacterium | reverse complement strand
GCCACCGAGTCGTCCCGGCGCGACCAGACCATGGGGAAGGACAACCCGGCCTGTTTCCAGGACGTGGCGTAAATCGCGTGCCGCGGGACGTCGGCCTGCGCCTTCGCCGCATCCCCGACGAACCAGCCTCGATCCAATCCCCGTGCATCGTATTCGTCGGCGCCGGTGAAATGCCAGTCGCCATCCCAGATCTCGACCCAGGTGTGGTTCCCGCGCAGGTTGCTCCAGAGCGGCGTGCCCACGGCGCGGGCCGGCACTCCGACGGCCCGGCAGGCTTCGACGAGAATGATGGACAACCCGGTGCAGGTGGCCATGCCCAGGGCCTGCGATTCCTTGAGGCTCTGGTTCGGCCGTTTTCGACCGGTGTTGTAGTGGACGTTGATGACCTTGAAGAGCTGGCGATTCAACGCCTGCGCCGCCTCCGCAGCCGTCCGGGCCTCCTTCACCAGTTCCCGGCTTGTCGCCAGCAACTCTGCCCGCCACGGATCGCGGGACTCGTCGAACACGGCGTAGGGCAGCACATCGTTGAGGAAAATATCTTCGGGCACCTGCGCCGCCCACGGGAATTCACGGCGCGCCTGAAACGCCAGGTTCAGGTTCTCGGTGAGAAACGCGACCGACAACGCATTGCGGTCGGCCTCGGGCATGTTCGCGACGAGGAAGCAGGCCGCCCGCGCTCCGGCCTCGCCATGGTCGGACTTGGCGGTGGCGATGAAGTCGTCCAGCGGGCCGGCCGAGGCCGCGACGCCGAGGAGGCACGAAAGCAGGGCACGTATCATGTCGGCACCATGCCCGACCTGGGCCCGTCGCGTCAAAGCCAGGATCCAGCGCACAGGCCAACGGACGCCGGGGTCTTGCGCTCAGTTGCGCTTCATCGCCTTGAGCATCAGGTAGGTGCGCTTCGCGTTCTCGTCCCCGGCCTGCATGGCCGCGACGAGGTCCGCTTCGAGGGTGCGCATCGAGCTGTACACCGCCATGCCCTGATCGAGACTGACGTTGGGCCGTGTCTCAATGGCGACGAGGTTGCGCAGGGCGGTTTCGTATTGCTGACGCCGCAGGGCCTCGGACGCGGCCGCGGCCGCTTCGCGCGCCTCGGCGTCCGCATCGGCGAAGGCCTGATCCAACTGCGAGGCCGCCTCTCCCGGCGTTCGGGCCAGACCGCTGTGTTCGCTGCCGCTCCGTCCACAACCGGCGGTGACAACTGCCAGCCCCAGGGCGATGGCGACGAGACTGATGACTGATCGATGAGGAGACATGGACAAGATCTTGTTTTCGGGCTTCGGGCTCGGGGCGTGATTCAGCCGCCGGTCCGCGAGTTAGGATCGCACCAGAACCGCCCCGGGCGTTGGCCGGGAAAGCCACCGATCCCGGCCTCCTGGTAGTACTTGCGAAACTGCATGTACTCCGTCTGGCCGCCGAACATCCCCATCACGGTCCCGGTGTTGTGCCGCTCGGTCACGCCCTCGTCGGGACGGCTGGCGACGTTGTCCCAATTTGAAGGCAGCTTCTCGTCGGCCTCCCAGTACAGCATGTAGTCGGGCTTGAACGCCGCCATCTTGTGCGTCGTCCAGGACCCGTTCGGGCCGGTGGAATAGCTCGAGACCGCGCCGTTCATCACGTAGCTGCCGACCGGCATCTCCCGCTGCCGGAACAGGGCGGTGTTGGTGCGGTCGAGGGGGCAGCGATAAATCTGCGCCGAGTTGTGATAGGGCCAGAGGAGGCCCTGCTCGACCGTGTGGTCCGGGGTGTTCCCGCGCACCCGCATGTACATCCAGTTGGGCACATCGAACGTGCCCGAACTCCACGAGGTGTAGGGAAGGTAATCCTCGTAATCGAGCACATACATGTGTGTGGCGAGGAGGATTTGTTTCACGTTGCCGAGACATTTGGTCCGCTGGCCCTGTTCCTTGGCCTTGCTCAGCGCCGGGAGCAGCATGCCGGCCAGGATGCCGATGATGGCGATGACCACCAGCAGTTCGATCAGCGTGAAGCCGGATCCCGCGACGGCGCGCCGGACCGGCAACGGTGGTTGCTGGGCTTTCATGATGGCCGCAATATACGAATCGCGAATCCTTCTGCCAAGCCCGGGTTTTCCTCGCCGCGTCGCCCGCCGACCTTCGCCCGTGGGCGGCGGGCCTCGCGCTCCCCGCAACAGCGCCGGCGAAAGCGTTTCCGGCCGGGGCAATCATGATTGGCGAATCCCGCCCCGTCCCCTACGCTCGCGCCATGCTGCAACGCCGTTGCCATCTGCAACTCCCCCTGCTCATCGCCCTCCCAGCCCTGGGACTGCTCCCGGCTCTCCCGGTGAGTGCGGGAGAAATGCCGCCGAACATCCTCCTGATCCTGGCGGACGACCTCGGGAACGGGGATCTGGGCACTTGCGGCGCCGCGGATCTGCAAACGCCGAACCTTGACCAACTGTTCGCCCGCGGCATGCGATGGGACCGGTTCTACGCGAACTGTCCGGTCTGTTCGCCCACCCGGGCGGCCTTGTTGACCGGGCGTTATCCCGACCGGGTCGGAGTGCCGGGCGTCATCCGGACGCATCCCGAAGACAGCTGGGGCTGGCTCTCGCCCGAAGCGCGGTTGCTCCCCTCTCTCCTCAAGCCGGCGGGCTATCACACCGCTCTCGTCGGGAAGTGGCACCTCGGCTTGCAGTCGCCCAACACACCAAACGATCGCGGCTTCGACCACTTCCACGGCTTCCTTGGCGACATGATGGACGATTACCAGACGCACCGGCGGTTCGGAGACAACCTGATGCGCCGGGACACCTGCGCCATCGATCCGGCCGGACATGCCACCGACCTGTTCACCGCATGGGCGGTGGAATACCTCAACACACGGCGCGCCCAGGCATCCCCCTTTCTGCTCTACCTTGCCTACAACGCACCGCACACCCCCATTCAACCGCCCGCCGACTGGCTGGAACGTGTGCACCGGCGGGAACCGGAGCTGCCGGCGAACCGGGCGAAGCTCGTGGCCCTCATCGAACATCTGGACGCAGGCATCGGCGAGGTCTTGGAGGCGCTCGAGCGGAACGGGCTCCAGGAGCGCACCCTCGTCATCTTCACCAGCGACAACGGCGGGCAACTGAGCGTCGGCGCCCGCAACGGCCCCCTGCGTGGTGGCAAACAAGACATGTACGAAGGCGGCATCCGCGTCCCCATGGTGGCCGTCTGGCCGGGACACATCGCCCCCGGTAGCCGCACGGAATCGGTCGCTCTGACGATGGACCTCCTGCCGACCTGTCTGGAGGCGGCCGGGGAGGCCGTGCCAGAGGGTCTGGACGGACTGTCGCTGCTCCCCGTGCTCACCGGCGCACAGCCGGCGCTGCCCGAACGCGAATTTGTGTGGATGCGCCGCGAGGGCAACCTGCGCTATCAGGGCCGCGATTATTACGCGCTGCGGCGCGGCCAATGGAAGCTCGTCCAGAACTCCCCGTTCGAGCCGTATCAACTGTTCAACCTCGCCGACGATCCCGAGGAACGGACCGACGTGAGCGCCGCGCGCAAGAACATCCATCAGGACCTGATCCGCCGGCTCATGCGCCACGTCCAGCGCGCCGGGGAGGTTCCCTGGCAACCGCCGGCCCCGTAAATGCCGGCCCCCGCCCCGCGCCCGGATCGTCGCGGGCACCCGACGGATTGCCCATTTTCAAGGTTCCCTGGCGGTGGCAGAATGCCGACCATGAATCACCGGTCCCGCTCCGCGTCAATGCCCCCGGCAACCCCGTCCGATGCTGAACCGCCAACCGGAGGGCTGCCCCGCCGGGATTTCCTCAAGCTGGGCTCGCTGGCCGCCGGCAGCGCCGCTTTGATCCGCGCGCCGCTGATGCCCCTCATGGCCGGACCGTTCGAGGACAACGATTATCTCCGAACCATTCCTCTCGATAAGAAGCTGGATCCCGACTGGGTGCGTTCGCTGTTCGCGCGGGGCGAGAAACAGACCTGGTCGGAAGCGGGAGCGCTCGACCACATCGGCATGCCCGTCGGCGGGTTCTTCGCCGGGACGGTCTACCTCGCCGGCGACGGGCGATTGTGGCTCTGGGACATCTTCAACCGGGACCAGCTCGCCATCCTGCCCCGCGACACGCAGCAACCGGGCGGCTTCTCCGGGAGTTTCCTTTCCGGTGGGCTGAACTACCTCTACCCGGCCCCGATCACCCAGCCTTTCAAGCAAGGGTTCAGCCTCCGCATCGCCGGACACGAAAGACCGCTCGACCGAACGGGTTTCAAGCATGTCACCTTCGACGGGCGCTATCCGATCGGGCGGGTGAGTTACCGGGATGACGCCTGCCCGGTCGAGGTCCGGCTCGAGGCCTTCTCGCCGTTCATCCCCGGGAACCTCGATGACTCCTCATTGCCGGCCACGGTGATGCGCTTTGAACTGGCCAACCGCAGCGACCAACCGGTCGAACTGGATGTCGTCGGCGTCCTCGAAAACGCCGTCGGCATCGACAGCCGGGAACGATTGCCTGGGCGGTTGCAGAACCGCGTGCGGCGCGAGGCCGGATTGACCGCGCTCGTCTGCTCGGCCGAGGCCATCGCCGAGGAAACCTCGAGGCCGGACATTCCCTTCGATGACTTCGAACGGGACCGTTACGAAGATTGGACGGCCGAAGGGGAGGCGTTCGGCAGCGGGCCCGTCGAGATCGCGCGAATCCCCGACTACCAGGGCGACGTCGGGGGAGAAGGCAAGCGCGTGATCAACAGTCATGCCAGCGCGCCCGGCAACGATGTCGGGTCGAAGGACGCAAAAACCGGACGGCTGACGAGCCGGGAGTTCAAGATCGAGCGCCGCTTCATCAATCTGCTCGTGGGCGGCGGCTCGCACACGGGGCGCACCTGCGTCAACGTGCTGGTCGACGGACGGGTCGCGGCCACGGTCACGGGCCAGGACAACAACCGCATGAGCCCGCAGTCGCTGAACGTCCGGGAGCATGAGGGCCGGACGGCCCGCTTGCAGATCGTCGATGATTTCAGCGGCGGGTGGGGCAACATCGGCGTCGACCGGATCGTGTTTTCGGACGCACCGGCCGCCGCCGGGACCCTCGTGGATCAGGCCGACTTCGGCACGATGACCCTCGCGCTGCTGGAGGAGACCGAACTCGCCACAGCGCGCCAGACCGACGCCGGCAATCCGGCGTCGGCGGACGTGCCGTTCGGCGAATCCCTGGTGGGCGAGGTGGGACGCCGGGTCCGCCTGGCGCCGGGAGCGTCCGCCACGGTCCACTTCGCGATCACCTGGCATTTCCCGAATTTCCGGAGCAAGGGCTGCGGCAACGCCCTGGTCGGACACTACTACGCCGCGCGGTTCGGCTCGGCGCTGGCCGTCGCCCGGTATCTCGTCCGGCACTTCGAGCGACTGGCCGGCGGGACCCGGCAATGGGTCGCGACGTGGTATGACTCGACCCTTCCGTGGTGGTTCCTCGATCGCACGATGGCGAACACGTCGACGCTCGCAACGGCCACCTGCTACCGGTTCCGGGACGGCCGGTTCTGGGCCTGGGAAGGGATCGGTTGCTGTCACGGCACCTGCACCCACGTATGGCACTACGCCCAGGCCCCCGGACGGTTGTTTCCCGAACTCGAACGGCTGCAGCGCGAGCGCGTGGACTTCGGAGTGGCGTTGCACGAGGACGGGCAGATCGGCCATCGGGCGGATTTGAACGGTTCGAGTCACGCGGCCGACGACGGCCAGTGCGGTCGGATTCTGGGCGTGTTGCGGGAACACCAGATGAGCGCCGACGACCGGTTTCTGCGCCGGCTTTGGCCGCGGGTGAAGCGCGCGATCGAATATCTGATCCGCAAGGACGGGAACGCCGACGGCATGATCGAAGGCGATCAGCCCAACACGCTGGACGCCGCGTGGTATGGCCGGATCTCGTTCCTGGCCTCGCTCTACCTGGCCACTCTGAAGGCGGGCGAAGCGATGGCGCGCGAGGTCGGCGATGAGGCCTTTGCCGAACACTGCGCCGCCATCGCCACGCGCGGCGCCAAATCCATTCTCGACCTCGACAACGGTGAGTACTTCATCCAGCGCGAAGACCCCGCCCATGCGAAGGAAGTCGGCGTGGGACCGGGGTGTTACATCGACCAGGTGTTCGGGCAGACTTGGGCCCACTGGCTCGGACTGGGCGCGCTGTTCGACCGGCGGCGCACGCTCAGCGCGTTGCGCGCCTTGTGGAAGTACAACTTCGTGCCGGACATCGGCGCCTTCCGGAAGCAGTTCCCCCGGGGTCGCTGGTATGCCACCGCGGGCGATGCCGGCCTGATCATGTGTTCCTGGCCGAAGGGCGGACAGAACCCGGCCTTCAAGGATCACTGGCAGTACATGTATTTCAACGAGTGCATGACCGGCTTCGAGTGGCAGGCGGCAGCCCACATGATCTGGGAGGGCCGTGACCAGGCCGATCTGCTGCAGGACGGTCTCGCCGTCGCCCGCGCCATCCATGACCGTTACGACGCCCGGCTCCGCAACCCCTACAACGAGATCGAATGCTCGGATCACTACGCCCGCGCGATGGCCAGCTACGGCGCGTATCAGGCGGTCTGCGGCTTCAATTGTCACGGCCCGCATGGGCACGTCGAGTTCGCACCCCGGCTGACGCCGCATGACTTCCGCGCGGCCTTCGTCACGGCAGAGGGTTGGGGCACTTTCGCCCAGCGGAAGGTCCGGGATCGCCTCGATGCCTCGCTCGAAATCCAGCACGGGACGCTCCGGCTGCGCTCGGTGGGCCTGGGGACGCTCGCCAGCGCCGGGATAGCCGGCGTGCACGTGACCCTCGCCGGTCAACCGGTTCCTGCCCGGCTCGTGAACAAGGAGAACGGCGCCACGATCATCTTCTCCGAACCCCTCACCCTCGCGCCCGGACAGCCGCTGCGCGCCGCACTCGTCTGAGTCACGGGAAGGTCTCCGGGCGTCAGGAGAGAAACTTGCCACCGGTGAACTGCGTGCCCCGTGTGCTCAGGTCTTTGAGGACCCCCAAACCGGAAACGAACGCCGCCGCCAGGGCGAGCATTTGATTCCAGCGTTCCGGCTGGGTCAGCAGGAAGAACAACGCGCCAAACGCCACGAGCGTGAGGATCGGCCCGCGCAAGGCATGCCACCATCCCGCGGCGTGCGCGGCGGCTCCCGGGCCGCCGGACGCTGGCCGGTAGTTCCGCTCGACGAACGCCGCGAACCGGGGCTCCTGCAAGGCCAGCACCGGGTCGGCGATCAGCAAACCGCGACCGAGCAGCGCCGCGACCTCGGGACAATCCGAGCGCACCACCCGTCCGCAGGCGAGTTGATGAAGAACCTCCCGCTCGGCATCCGTGCAAAGATCCCAGAGCGGTTTGAACCGCTGCCGGCGCAACATCACGGTGTCCAGACGCTGCTCCGCCGAGGCATCCCCCGGCGCCGTTTTGTCCACCCGCCGCAGCAGCCCCAGAGTCTCCCCCCATACGGCGCGACGCTCGGCGTCCAACCGGGCGTTGGCCTGCGGGTCACCGTCCGGCGTCACCCGGAGAAAGTGGAGGGGATGCAGGTTCGAGACCACCACCACCCCCCGCCGGTTCGTGGCCACGAGATCGCGCAGCAGGGCGAGCTTCCGCCGCGTCAATTCGGGATCGTCGCTGCCGAACTCGAAGTGATCGATCACCATCGGGCGATCGGGATCCGCATGCAGGTTGCGGGCCGCCCGCGGTCCCAGACGGGACCGGTCCGCCGGACGCCGCAGGTCCAGATGCTGCGTCTCCGGACCGGCGAAAACCGAGTCTCCGGCCGCGAGCCAGGCGGTCTTGCCCGCGGCGGGCGGCCCAAGCAACAGATACCAGCCGCCGGGCTGCAACGGCTCGACCGGCGGCGTCACGGTCCCCGCCAGCAACAGGTAGCGCCGCGCCAGCAATGCCAGCACGCCCCACGCCAGCAGCGGCAGCGCCGCCAGCCCCAGCCAGGGCAGGAGCCCGCCCGCCGAAGCAAAGGGAGGCTGCGGCCAGCCGTGCCGCTCCGAACGGACGACCAGGGCGGAGGGAGCGCCCGAAGCGAGGTTCCAGCCTTCCCAGACCATCGTCTCCACGTCCCCATCGTGCGCCCACACCCAGGGCCGCCCGGGACTCCGGCTTGCCGCCACCCGTCGACGCAGCGCGCCCGCATCGCCGTACGGCGCCCGCAAGCCGTCCAGCCAGGCGAACAGCCGCGACTCGCGCGCCACCGGGAGGCGGGTCACGTTGGTCTCGGCCCGGGCCTGCGTCGTGAAAAAGAACTTCGTGTAGCAGTCGAGATCAGTCGCGCGGCGCAAATCCAGAAAGGCCTGCCGGCGCCGGCCGGCGTCCATCACCGCGGCCCCCGGGGTAGCGGGCCCACTGGTCACGCGATTGGCGGGCACGACCGCGTCGGTTCCGAACCCCAGTCCGCGCACGTATTGCTCGACGGCCTCGCGACGGCTCCGCAGGTCGCGCGCCAGATCGAGCTGGTGGTCCCGCAGGGTCAGGGTCAACTCGGCGTTGTAAGCCGCCTTGAAGCAGGCCATCGCCGGGAAGACGGCGGCCAGGAGGAAGAGGGTGGTGGCCGCGACGAGGTAACACGACCGGCCGCCGAAGCAGCCGCTCCACGGCGGTCGGATCGGGGCGGGCCCGGACAACGGTCGTGAGCCGCTGCGGATTAGAAACCGCGCGGTCAAACCCAGGGCCAGCGCCGGCAGCAGGAAGGCCGCTCCTACCAACCATCCGCGCGAGGCCACGAAGCCCAGGAAAAACAACGCCACGGCCAGGGCCCCCAGGCTGGCTTTCGCGACCACCGCATAATCCCCCGCCCGCCGCCGGTCGGGCCAGACCCATCCCCAGGCAGCCCCCGACCGCGCCCCTCCGACCCACGGCAGCAGCGCCACCACACAACCGATCCACAAGACGAGGATGAGTACCCAGCCGCCCGTGACCGAGGCAATCTGCAGGCGCGCCGTGTCCGGCATGCGCTCATCTCGGAACACGACCAGCGTCCATGGCGTGTCCCGAACCGGGGTGACATGGAGCCGGTGCGGCGCCAGCAGGTAGGAGGCGCTGAACGTGTCGGTCGTCTGCCCGGAAATCGCCGCCCGCAGCCGCGCGTCCCGGTTGCACGCCTCGATGAAATTCTCGCGCAGGTTGCGGCGGGCATCGGAATGGAACGCGACGCCGCCCGCCGCATCCACCACACAGAACCCGAAGCCGCCGGCAATCACCGGGTTGAACAACGAAAGAAACCGCACGTCGATCGCCGCGATGCCCCGTCCCATCGCCCCTTCCCACGGCAGCGACAGAATCGCGAGGTTTTCACCGGTGTTCCACGAATAGATCGACTGGATCGCATACTCCGTCGGGGCAGCCGCTTGCTCGTTGGGGATCGCGGCCCGGCCGTGGAGGTCCAGGCCGGACGGGTGCGAGCGCTTCCACGGGACGCCGTTGGCAATGGCCTTGAAGTAGTCCCGGCGGCTCACATCGATCAACGGCGTGGTCCGCTGGCGCACCGTCCACTTGGCCTGCTGCCGCCCCTGAGGATCGGCCCAGAAAACCATCTCGAAGAACGGATAGGCGATGGTCTCGGGAGCCGCCCACTCGAGGCAATCGTCCGCGCCCAGCAACCCGGTCAGCAACCGGTCGCCGTCGGGAATGCCCGCCGGCGCATCGTCCGGTCGATAGCGTTCGTGGAAGTCCTTCAACTGCGCGAGGACGGCGTCGAGTTCCCGCCCGAAATGAGACTGAATCTCGCCCGCCAACCCGGCCAGCTGTCGATCCAGCTCCCGACGCAACTGCGCGCTGGCGAGCTGGTCCAACAGGAACGTGGTCAGCAATCCGAACAGCAACACCGAGGCCCATGCCACCCCGGCCAGGCGCACCCGGCTCACACTGCCTCCGGGCGCAATCGACGACCAGTCCAGCAACGGCCAGCTCACCACGAGCAACAACGCGAGCGAGACCACCTGGACGATCACCTCGTAGCTCATCTTGAGCGTCTGATCCCGGAAACGCTCCGCCGAGATGATGCCGCAAAGGCGCCAACCGCCGGTTGCCGGATCCGCGTTGTCCGCCGCCGGCGCGCCCCCGCCGAGCGCCAGCGAAACCGGTTGCACGAAGACCATCTGGTCGGCGCCGGCCAGGTCGGCCATGTTGGTGCGGAAAGAGGAGCCGGACGGCAGGGCCAACCCCGCCACCCGCAGCACCTGGCCCTCCAACTGGAACAGACACGTCCCCTCTTCGTCCACCACGGCCAGATCATCAAAAAGACGCCGGTCCAGCACCGGCGCCACCAGATCCCCCAGGTTGGCCTCCAGATGCGCCTCCCAGGCCGGCTCGTTCGTGGTGACGTACGCCAGGTCCAGGAAAGCGCTCCGGCCCGCCACCCGCAGGCTCGCCCGCGGTGGCGGCGGTCCGTCCGGCACCCCGTTCGTCCACCGCCGCACCGACACGAGCTGCAGCCCGGGAATCAGCTGCAGAACCCGGTCGAGCCGCGCGCGGTAGGCAAGCGCCGGATCAACCACCCCTTCCGCCCCTTCCGCCCCTTCCGCCCCTGCCGCGACCGGCCCCGCGCCGCCGACGGAAGCGTCGTTGACGGCGTTGCGCCCGTTGCGAACGGCGTTTTCAATCGCGCTCTCGATCCGCTCGCTCATCCGCGCGAGGGCGGCGAAACTGCGATCCACGTAAAACGCCCGCTGCGAAGGCACCCGGATCAGGAAGTAACTGCCAAAAAAAATGAGGATCACCAGCACGGTGATTCCCTGCCGTTTCAGCACCCGCATCTGGGAGGGGCTGAACTTCGTTGCCTTCTTCCATTCCATGCCGCCGCCCGTCCGACCCGGCGAACTCACGATCCGGAACCATCAACCCGCCTCCGTCCGAGGACGCTGACCGCCGGGGCGAAGGACCGTCGCACTGCCCCTCCTTGCGGTCAAGGCAGCGCTCCCCCCGCACCCTTCCGTTCTCCCGCCCCCGGATGCGCGTGGAAATCCACGACCATCGCGGCCGCCCTCAGCGCGCCTTGCCCGGGTTCCAGGCATCCACGTCCTGCTCGGGATCGTAAATGGTCTGAAAATCGCGTCCCTCCGCGTGCCCGTCTGCAAAGGTGTAGTTCGCCCGCCCGGCATGCCGCGCCGCCGCCACGTCGACGGCGTCCTCGGGCCGCAACCAGAAGTTCGGCATGATGTGGTCGGCGGCTGATGCGTTCTCGGCGAACACCACCGTTCCGACCGGTCGCGGGACGTCCGCCATCCGGCGCCAGGTCCGGGGTTTCCCCTCGTAGTCATCCTCGGGCCCCAGCTCGAAATAGACGTTGAGCCCGTAACTGAACTGGCCTTTCCGCCGGTCAGCCGGGCAGTGGTAGATGCCTGCCAGCAGGTTCGTCCATTCCACCTCTCCAGCTCCCAGATAGCCGGCCAGGGTTCGTCCCCAGGGCGTCGCGCCGTGCGCAAACGCGGAGTGCTGGCTGCGCGGGAACTCGTCCCCGTGATCGTCGGCATGCAGGCGGAGGGCCAACCCGAGCTGCCGCATCCGCCCGAGGCATTGGATGCGTTGGGCCGCGCCCTTGGCCCGACCGAGGGCCGGGAGCAGCAATCCCGCGAGCACCGCAATGATCGCGATGACGACCAGCAGTTCGATCAGTGTGAAGGCGCCGCCTCCCGGACGCATGGTCCGGGGGACGGCGCTCAACCGACGCCGGACAGCCTTCACGGGACCGGACGCAAACGGAAGAACCGCGTTGCCGCGGCGGCTTCCAGCACGACCGACGGACGATCTCCGATCCGAACCGGTTCCGTCGCCACGGTCGTCCAGTTCGCGGACGGCAGGGCATCGGCGCTTTCCAACACATAGCTCTGACCGTCCTCGGGCCAATCGATGACCACGCGCATGGCGATGCCCAAAACGGGACGCCCATCGCTTACGTTGGTCCAGTTCAGAAGCATGGGACCGGTGCCCGTTCCCGGCAGTTCCTCCCCGGTCGTGGCGTTGGCCAGGTAGACCTCGAAGGTCGCACTCAGCGATTCGGCGCCCGGCATGGCCGTCACCCCCGGATGGAACATCATGCCGTTCCACTGCCAGGCGGTGGGTGAGCCGTCCGTGCCGAAGATGGGCTCCCAGGCCTTCGGGTCCGAGGCCGAATAGCGGTAGAAACCCAGCTCCGGGGAGCCTTCCAGCCTGCGGATCCACATGGCGCTGTCGGCCGGCAGCGGTTCCGTCGTCGCGTCCATCACGAAACCGTAACGACGACTGAAGGACAGCCCGCCACGCGCCGGATCCAGGGCGTCATACCACGGGTCCACCGGATCGAAGGCATCGCCGGGATGGCTGACCAGCAGCGGGGTAAGCTGAGGCGCCTCGCCGGGCACCATGACGTGCAGGCGGCTGTCGACGCTCCGATACGAGACCATCGGCATCACCATGCCACCTTGCATCGGCACCATGGTCAGCGTGGCGGAAAGGGCCCTGGCGGTTCCGCACGTCACCGCGACGGCGGCCAGGCCCTGGATCAGGAACTGAGATTGCTTCATGGGATTTCTTCCAGGAAAACTGTCTTCGTTGAGTCAGGAAACACACACCTCACACCCGCCCGGCCACCGGCCGCGATGGGCGTCTCCCCCGCCTGCCACCCGGCATGCCGGCGCGGAAAGGGAGCATTCGAAATCGTCGGGGGACGGCCGCCGCCGCCAAAAGCCGGAGCTGATTAGCCCACCGGAACCACCACGGTCCGGGGGATTCACCCGCTCAGGCTACGGCTGAGGCCACCAGCGAGGCGCTCCGGGGATGCGGCTTGGGAGGAGGTTCGACGCGGGGCGAGAGGCTGCGCGCAGGGGGACGGACCGGGACGCCCGGGCAACGGAAATCAAACTCCGGCGCCTGCCACACCACGGCCATCAGGAGCGGTTTGGCGGATTTGACGGGTGCGTCCTGTTGCTGCTGACGTTCCTCCTCGCGCCCCTGCTGAATGACCTTGCACAACGGGCAGGGATGCTCGCCGTCGAAGGTCCGGGCAACCGCCTGACGCACCGATCCGTCACGCGAATAGGCGATCACCATGCCCGTCCAGGCCACCGTCTGGAGCAACGCCCAGTGCAGGCCCAGGGACAGGACCAGCAGGACCACCGTGGTCAGACGGAGCGCGACTCGCATCAGCGCGATTAATCCCCACCGCAAGCAGCCTGTCAACCACCGCCGGAGCCGGCGTCGCCGCGCCCTGGCTCAGCCGGAGACGCGACGCGCGGCGGAGCGGCGGCCGAGGCAGGCGCGTTCGTGGGCGCGGCCAGGGGTGCCTGAACCGGCAGGGGAGAAACCGCATTGGTCAACGGGCTCGACCGCAGATGGTAAGCGGCGCAGTTGGTGCAGTAATAATAGTACTTGCTGAGCGCCTCCGGCAGCGCCGCGACGGGAGCCGTTCGGGCCCGGGCCAGCTGATTGGTGTTCAACGGAACGGCGCCCGCGCCATTGCCCGCGGCGGCCGGGGCAGCGGGATTCGCCCGGCTCTGCAGCCCGGCCACGGATTCCCGGACCGCCAGCAGGTAAAGCGGCGAACCCCCGCGCGCAATCGGCTGCGCCATCAGCCCGCCCACCCCCGCCAGCGAGAGGCCCAACAGCCACCCACAGCACGCCAGCAACGCCCGCCGTCTCTCTTGGTTTCTCATGCTGCAAAGACTGTTCATGGTCCTGTTGGTCCGACGTCTACCGACCGGCCCCGGACAACGCCGCGGCGCCGGGCTGCATCGTCCCCGGTGTGGCATCGAACAGACGGTCCACCAGGCGGAACGCCTCGTCAAACAGCGCCCGCTGGGCCGGTGTCGGCACGACCTTCTCGCTGAAACCCATCGCCTGGTCGCTGAACCGCGCCGCGTCGGCCACCACCAGAATCCGGCGGCCATTGCTTTCGACGAGCGCTTCACGGTTCGGCCAGGCCTGTCCCGCCGAGACGAGCGCGGGGTCGTCCAGCAGGCCGGTTTCCCGCAGGGTCTTGCCCGCCATCTCCCAACTCACCCCGGACGCGAACATCAGCAGGACGCGCGAGGAGCCCTTCAGCGGACCGTTGGCCAACGCCCGCAACCGGCCGAGTTCCTCAGGCTGGCGCACCACGACAGCCACGGCCGTCTGCACCTGCCCGGACCGCCGTAAGTGCTCGTAAAGGAGATTCGACGCCCCCTCATCCAGCAGGTGAAAACCGGAAAACGCCCCGGTCCGCAACACCCATTGCGTAAACACCTCGAACCGGTCGTGGTAATCGGCCTCCGAGCTGAAGGTGCGCAGACCCCACGCCGGATCCTCCGACCCGGCGGCAAAGAAGAGCGCCTGCGCGGGACGGACGGGCTCGGGGAAACGACCCCGATGATGCTCGATGCCGGCGACCACAAGGCGCGCGCCCCCCCACGCCACCAGGGTCAGCGCGATGACCTCCAGCCAGCGCCGGGGCTGCCTCATCCGGGCCAGCAGGAACGCCAGAAATCCGAGCAGACCCAGCAGGCTCGTGCGCTGCCGGAAAGCGCCGAGCGTGTCATCCTCGTGGTTCAACCAGTGCAGCGTGTTCAGCAAGTACTCGTACTTGCCCGGATAGAAGATCTCGAAGTTCGAGAAGATCGTGCTGTCCGCGAAGGCCGCGACCCGGCCCCGGCCGAAGTGCGAACTCACCGCCACTGCAAACGTCCCGGTCATCATCTTGGGATGATCGCGCGGCGGCGGATAAAAGTTGTTCACCGAGTAGATGGCCCGCAACGATTTCGAATGCCCCACGGTCAGGCCCACGCGGGTGAACAGCGAGGTTGGCTGGATCGAGGCCGGTCCCCGGAACTTGAAGAAGGTCATTCCGTGCGTGAACGCCGAATGCCAGCCGGGCAGGTCGATGAGCTGGAAAAAATCGCGGTCGAGATCGAACAGGACATCGTCCCGGAAACGAAACCCGAAGGGCTCGGCGATCTCGTTCAAGTGGGACGCCGACCCGAACACATTGGTGTGATCGCCGATCAGAAGCAGGCCGCCACCGCGCCGCACGAACTCGACCACCAAGCGCCGTTCCTCCTCGCTCAAGGGTTGGTTCGGCAGGTAGATGATCAGCACGCTGGCCCGTTCGAGATCGGCGGCGGTGATTCTCGCCTGCAACTCCCGCACGTTGCCAAACAGGCGGTACCACCGCTTGAGCACCGCATAGTTGTAACCGGAATCGGCGCCGTACCAGTCGCGGTCATAGGGCCGGTCGGTGCGGGACCACTCGGTGTGGAACGTGTTGATCAGTACCTCGCCGTCCTTCAACCGGCCTTCGGGCCGCCAGCAAACTCCGAGGCCGAGCAGCAACAAACCGGACGTCGCGAGGACCGGATGCATCACCCACCGGCCCGCCGCCACGGTGCGCTCCGACCGCGGCACCCCCAGCAGGGCGGCCCAGAGAGGCGCCACCGCCAGGAACAGGAACGCGTAGAGCACCAGAGCCGTTTCCGGCTTGAAGAAGGGCGCGACGGGCAGTTCCTCCGTCTCGTAACCGACCTGATCGCAGAGCGCGAGGAACAGCCCGGTCGCCAGCAACCACTGCCCGATCACCACCACCGCCACCAATCCCGTCACCCCGGCCAACCGCCGGAAGACCTGCTTCAAATTCACGCCCTGCCACAGCAACACGACCCCGCTCAGCGCCATCGTCAAGGCAGGAATCATGGCGCCGAGGTGGTCCAGCGACCCCGTGAAACGCAGGGCGCCGGCCATCGTGGTGAGGTACAGCTCGCCGGCCCGCTCCGAGACCGGCAATCCCACCGCGTGGGCGGCCGCCGCAAGCGCCATCCCCACCCCCGGCAAACCCTCCTTCCAGCGAACGGCGGCGTACTCGCAGGCACCCCGCACCGCCATCGCCACCACCAGGGCACTGAGGTTGAATCCCAGCACGTCCCGCAGCAGCGTTGCCCACCGGCGCCCGGCCGCCGACGTCTCGCGCCAGGCCAGCCACCCATCCAATACGCCGCCCACCAGCCAGAGGATCACGGACGTCCCGGGGCGCCCGGACCAGAGCGCCGCGGCACAGACTTTCGCCAGCAGGGAAAGCGCCCTCATGAACCCGGGGGTCCCACCGTGTAATCCAGGATCGATTTGATGAACTGGATGTTGTTCGGATCGTAGTTGTCCATGCTCTCGACGTTCCGGTTCAGGAGCATTTCCGAGTCCCCGATCACCGCCAGCCGGCCCGGCCCGATCGGCAGCACTCCGATCAGCGGCCAGGTGTCATACAGGCAGATAACCGCCACCTGGGGATTCGCCACCCGGAGAGGCCAGGCGCTGAAGAACGAAACCGGCCGACCGAAAACCGGGCGATCAAAGAAGCGCCCCAGGGGCACCCCCTCGACCCCGATGTGCAGGGGCTCGAGAAAGTCACGGCAGAACTCCAGGTGCGGAAACCCGCAGCCCAGCAGAAAAGTCCCGCCCCGGGCGAAAAACGCATCGAGCGCGCGGCGTTCGGCGCGGTCGATGGTGCGGCGCGGCGCGTTCACGACCAGCAACCGCGAGGCGTCCAGCAGTTCCCGGTCCCATTCGTCCATGATCACCGGCAGCAACCCGTACCGCATCAGGTTGATCGTCAACCCGTGCAACCCGTTGTCCATGCTCGAATGCTTCGAGGCCTCCGGTTGGTGCGAAAAATCCACGATGGCCAGGCGTTGCCGGCTGTAGTCCCGGGCGAACGGCAGCAAACCGCCGGGCCGCTGTCCAATCCACGCCACCAGCCCAAGCATCCCCAGAGCGCCCGCCACCGCCCCCCGACGGGGTGTCAGCAGAAGCAGCGCCAGGCCCGCCACCAGCACCAAGCCGGTCAGCCACCGCGCCGCTGTTCCGCTGAACGCCATCCATCCCCGGCCTTCGCCAAACCACGACAACGAGGACCGCAGGATCTCGAACGAACGCGGCATGTTGTTGCAGAAAAAACTCGTGGTGTCGCCGAACACCAGCACCCGCCCCGCGCCAAAGGTCTGCCCCGCCACCAGCACGAGGTCCCCCAGACGTTCCTGCGCCTGGTACACAAAATCCCCGATGTAACCCCGTTGCTCGTCGGTTTCGGTCGTGCCCCAGTCGGAATACCCGTAGCGA
The DNA here is from genome assembly GCA_024233305.1 of Verrucomicrobiales bacterium. GTDB lineage: Bacteria > Verrucomicrobiota > Verrucomicrobiia > Limisphaerales > J093 > J093. The sequence continues at coordinate 36,092 of JACKPV010000044.1, read as the reverse complement.
CCGAGCACAAACGGCTCGGCGGGCGCGGCAAGTTCCAACGAGGCCCCCACGAGGATCGCCGGACGGTTCTCCGCCGGGTCACGCAACAGGCCAAACGGCGTGCCCTGACGGAAATCGTAGGAATTGAACCAGCCCTGTGGGAAGAACTGGGCCGAGTCATGTCGCAACGAGATGCCGCAGGGTTCGAGCAGATCGTTGATGTGATTGCGCCCGTTCTTGATGAAGGTGTGATCGCCAAGCACCCAAAGCCCGCCACCGTTGCGAACAAATTCCCAGATCCGCTCCCGGACCTCCGCCGGCTCGGGCGCGTCCAGATTCGTGAGCACCAGCACGCCGTTTTCCGGCAGGCTCTCGGGAATGTCCTTCACCACCGTGGCCCGACACCCGAACAGCCGGGCATACTCCGGCAGCAACCCGAACATGCCCCCGGCCGAACGCCCGTACCGCGTGTAGTCCGGCTTGGTGTAGCTGACCACCCCCTTCTCGACAAACACGACCTCGGGCGGCGTGGGATCCCGCCACGCAGTCGGCGGCAGGAGCAGGAACGCGACGATCACCGCCACGGCTCCCAGCGCCCCCGCCCAGGCGGGATGCGGCAGGCTCCACCCCAGCCACGGCGGCCCAGCAGTCGCCCCGGTCGCCCCCCCACCCTTCCGGTGTCCCTCGTAGTGCAGAACCAGATAGGCGGCCAACTGGACCACGAAGATCAACGCCGGGAACAAAAGCAGGGCAAGGCCCCGCGCGTGCTCGAACAACTGCGGGTAACCGAACACTTCCTGATACTTCAGTTCCCATACCAAGTCCGCGCCGAAATCGACCTTCCGGATCAGGACCAGCGACAGCAACCCGTCGAGCAAGAGCGCGATCCCGGCGAAACTGGCGGTGCGCCCGAAGGCCAACCGACCGCGGTCCCAGCCCGCCACACTCAGGCAGAGGAACAGCAGCATCCCCCCGAGTCCCTGGTAGGTGGGACCGAGGTGGTAGGCGTTGCCCGTCAGCCAACCCGCAATCCGGCCCAGCGCGTCCGCCAGCCCTTCGGCGATCGGGTAGCCCCACGGGCTCAGAAACAAGCCCACGTGCAGAAAACCGTAAACGGCGACCCCTGCGCTGAGGCGAAGCGATACCGGCCCGACAGCCCACCAGACGGCCTGATGGGCGAGCAGGAGCGCCACGAGTTGGGCGACCGGGCCGGGAGAGAAGCCGGCTTCCAGACCCATTGCCAACAGGACGGCCAGCGCCCCGACCGCCGCGCGGGGGATCGGACGCCATGCCAAAGGCAGCAACAACAACCCGTACACCAGCGCCAGCCGCAAATAAGGGGGCAGGCATCCGATCAGGTCGAAGATGCCGCCCAGCGGCAGCAGAAACACCACCGCCAACCCGAGCGCTGTCCACCGACCCGCAACCGGCGGGGATCCGGTGGCGAACAGCCGGCGCAGTGCAGGCAGGAGAGGCTTCATGGGTTACCGCGCACAATCTGTTGCACCAGCGCGATCGCGTCAATGCTGCATACCCGGCGCGCCCGCAATGTGCGCCTTTCCGCTTTTTCGGATCGCGGAATTCACTCCGCAGCAGATCGAAGTCCAGCGGGGCCAGCGGTATGAACTCCGTGCCCCATTTCGCCAGCCACCTTGAACTCGGAAAGAACCGATAAGCGTACCCCTCAGCCGTAACGATTCAACACGCCGTGGCCGCCGACGTGTAGTCGGCGCGGGAATCTAAACCGTAACGATGCAGATGGATTCACCACTGATGGGCACTGATGGGCACTGATATTGAGGGAAACCAGAATCGCTCGCCCTGGTTTCGGACTCACCATTTAGTGAGGCTTCTCGCCCTCTCCGCCAAGGCGGCAACGCCGCGCCCCATCCGTGGCATCCGTGCCCATCCGCGGTCCATTGACTGAATCGTTGCGGCTCAGGGCTCGCGCCGGCAGCGCGGAGGGGAGATCGCAAAAGAAAAGGCGACGCCGAGACGCCGCCCTGCCGCAAGTCGTGTGCCGTGCGATCAACTCAATTCACAAACCGCGTGGTGTGCTCCCACAGCCACACCACGTCCGGATTGTTGGGCTGAACCGCCGATCCCATCCCCGGGTTGCTGGCACTGTAAGTGACCGGCGGGGCAGTGCGGGGGTCGAGCCACTTCTTGATCTCCGAGTGGCCGTCCGCAAAGGACATCCCACACGCCTTGTTGTGCGTGCTCGAAGGCACGTCCGGCAGCGCCGTCGAGGCCGGGTTCGGATAGCCCTTCATGTCGATGCAGAAGAACCCGTCGTTGATGCTGTCCGGGTGCTCGTCGATCAACACCCAGGTCATCGACGGACCCGGGTCCACGAAGTCCGTCGACTTCAGATACGCACGAAACTCCGGTCCGCCGAACCACGTGTGCTGACCCTCGTTCATGCCGCACCAGGAGTTCATCGAAAGGCTGCGGACGCGCGGGACCATCTGCCCGGTCGGAGTCCGGACCTGGCTGCGGTCCGCCGGGCACTTGTAAATGGCGGCGGAACCGCCCGTGTAGGGCCAGATACAGCCGGCAGCAAGGGTGTTCGTGATGTTCCAGTTGTCCGAATTGGAGGCCGTGTAGTTGATGATGCCATGCACCCAGGCATACTTGTAGTTCGCATGGCTGGGATTGCCTTCCTGCGCGTACGCGAACGGCAACCGCTCGTTGGAATCGCCGACATACATCGACCACGCCAGCATCAGCTGCTTGGTGTTCCCCATGCACAGGATGCCCTGGGCCTTGGTCTTCGCCTTGGACAACGCCGGCAGCAGCATGCCGGCCAGGATCGCGATGATGGCGATCACTACCAGCAACTCGATCAGGGTGAATGCCCCTCGCCCCGTCCGGCGGGAAGCCCGAACCACGGTGGTATGATTCATTTGCGTCTTCATTTCGGCAGCGCGACTGGCGCGCAGTTTACGGTTCGCTTCTCAAACCGGTGCGCAGAATACCTTGCCCCGGCAGATTCAACAAGCGTGCTTTGCAGGGCACATCAGTCCGGCTCCTCGGACGCCTCCCGGGCCGGCAGGTCCACCACGCGGGTCGCCGCCCAGGGGTGTTCCTGCTTGTCGAGAAGCAGGACCCGCGGCAACAACTCGACTTCGTGTCCGAAAACCTCGAAGGTCACGGTCCCCGGCAACACCGTGGTGTCGAGAAAGACCACCCGTCCGAACGGAACCTGATCCAGCGCCCGGGGGGAGTCGAACCGGACGGGATCCCGCCCCTCCACCCCCTCGATGCCGGCTCCGGGAAAGCGCAATTCCACCCCGCGGATTCCGAGGTGCGGCTGGTCGATCCGAAGCACTGCCACCCCGCCTGTCCCGCTGGAAAAGGTCACCTCCCAGGGCCCCCGCCGCGCCCGGTAGCGCTCCGAACCCCAAAAACCCAGCGCATACAGCGCCAGGGTGACGCCGAACGCCAGGAGCGCATTGCGCAGGAAGCTGCGGGGCATTGCCGGTGCATCCATCGCCGGAGCCTCCGGGGAGCCAGCCGGCAAGTCAAGCCGTCCAGGGACACCGGAAGCGGGATTCCTTTGAACCGCCCGCCGTCCGCGCCAACCCGCGTTCTTCCCTTCCCGGGCCGCCACCCGCACACCGTCGCCTCACGGCAACCCACGCATCAGGTTCCGGTGATCCACCCAGGCCACCCCGCCTCCGGCCTCGCCGGCCCGCGCGTCCAGTTCATCAAGCTTCAGCCGCACCGTGACAATGAAGGGCTCCTCGCCCCGAACCCAGTGTCCGTAAGTCGTCGTCACAATCGTCCCGTCCGGCAGGATCACCACGCCGGGATAGGCACAGTCCCAGGCATCCTGGTTGTCCATCAAACGCACCCGGTACTGCCCCTCCCGCCCCCGCACGATGTCCTCATAAGTGCCCACCCAGGCCACCCAGTCGCCCTTCGTCGGGGAATCGAGCGTTGTGTCACGAAACGTAACGAACAGCCGCCCGTCGGGCGCGTAGACCCCCGTGTGCCGGTCGCCGGTCAAGGCCGCCGGCAACTCGACAGGCTCCGACCACGTCCGGCCCTCATCATTCGAGAAAATGGCGTGCGAGTTCCGCACCCGTCGGTTCTCCCGCAACAGCGCCACAAGTTGCCTTCCATCCGGTGAGCGAATGATGCCCGGCTCGCACAGGTGCACCGCCGCGCTGCTCCAGATTGTCTCCGGCGCCGACCACGTCCGCCCGCCGTCGTCGGAGAAAGTCTGGTACAGGGTCATGACCCGCGGTTCCTGCCGGGTGTCCTGCGCCGCAATGAACCGTCCATCATCGTGGAACATGGCGAGGTAACGCCCCGGACGGTCGCGCAGGCCGACGACACTGCCCATCACAACAATGCCCCCCCAGTCGCCCGCCGCCTTCAACTCGCTCCATGTCCGTCCGTCGTCTTCACTGACCGCCAGCCTGGCCGGATACAACCCGGACCACACGATGAGCCGCTTCCGACCCCCGGCATCGACGACGCGATGAATGGTCGGGGTCTCCTTGCTGGTCGCCCAGGACTCCGGCACGGCGAGACGATCACTCCAGGTCAGCCCGCCGTCCGGGCTTCGCTTGTAGACGATCGCCCCCCGGCCATGGCCCTTCGGATACACGCACAGGATTGTGCGACCATCCTCAAGCAAACAGGTGGTCGGATGTCCGAGATACTGCCCCGGCTCGCAGTCGACCACCACCTGCCGGTCCCGCTCGGGCGCCAGATCGATCAACGGCAAGTGGTACGCCCGATCCACCGCCATCGCCTCCAGGTCGGCGGGGCGCACGCTGGCAACCGCCGGGTTCTCGATCAAGCTCCGCAACTCGCGTTCGCGCGTCGTCGCCCCGCCGGTCGCCAGAAAGAACCGGTCGCCGGTCACACCGGCATTGATGGTCTCTTTCGCCTCCCACACGGCACCCGAGGCGGTGAACCGGGCGGTCCCCACCGAATGCCACACCCCGTCCAACGCCAAGACCCAGGCGTTGCCGAAATCCGCGCGCCGCACTTCGTCCGCGCTGCGGTAGTCCCGTCGGAAATCTTCGACGAAGGAGTAGTAGCCTCGCAGCGGCAATCCGCCCGTCCGCGTACGGAATGTCGCCAGGTGCTTCCACCGCTTTTCCCCCGGCAGGTAAAAGAAAGCGGCGTAGGCGGTCTTTTCGCTCGTGGTCGTGGCCCGGAGCAGAAACCGGCACGTATCACCGACCTCCCACGGATACGGCCACATGCACTGCCCGCCCGTCCCCTCCCCGCCGAAGCGCCGGATGCGCACGTCCGGATCGCTGTGCAACACCTCGACCCGTTGCGCGTCCGGCACGGCGTTCGGATCATCGCCCCGGGTCGGATCCCAGACCGAGAAGATCACGACCTTGTTGGTGGGCGAGTTCAACTCCTGGATCCCGAAGTACCCGGTGTTCCAGCCGCAGGCCATGAAGTAGCTGCCCGGCGTGGATTCCCGCACCGTCAATTCGTTGTAGAACGCGCGGCCCTCGGGCGCCTGCCAGCCCAGATGCACGGAGCGGGCCGCCCGCGGACGGGCGACCGGTTCGTCCGCGGCCACGAGGGCAGCCACGAGGGCAAGTCCAGCGCCCGTCGGCAGACCTCGCCGCAACATACGGGGAATGGTTCGCAGGGACCCCGAAAAGCCAGCATTCATCGGCAACATGTTCCGGTCAGAATGCCCTTCCGGAGGGACCGACGCACGCAAATGTTCTCCGCGGTCAGGAGGTGGCGTCCGCGCTCCCCGCCCGCGCCGATCCGGACCGACGTGTCCCTGATTTGCTAAATCATGGGAAATGAACGAGGATGGCCGCGTGGAACAGGCTTCGCCGACCCCGCCGGTCCTTCGACCGGCCATGGACACCGCCCCCCGGAGCGCCGGGGGCCTGCAACCGGATCGATGGCGTATCCTGCGGAGCGGGCTGCTCATCTTGTCCCTGGTGGCGATTGCCGTACTGGCCTTCGATTTCGCGCTCGCTCACACTTGGCCCCTGCCCGGTTGCCCGTTTGAGAACCTGACCGGCCACCCCTGCGCGTTTTGCGGAGGGTGCCGCACGCTCGCCCTGCTGGGCAGCGCTCACCCGCTCCGGGCCCTGGGCATGAACCCGTTCGTTGCCCTCTCCGTCATGGCAACCGCCGCGTGGGGCGGAGCCCTCGTCTGCGATGGGTTGACCGGCTCCCGTCTCCGCATCACTCTCATCCAACGCATCCAATGCCTCCCCTGGATGCGCCTCCTGATGGCCGCGATGCTGCTCAATTGGTTCTACCTCCTCGTGCGCGTCCATTAGCCACCGCCTGGATTCCCCTCGGAACCGCCTGATTCCCGCCGAACTGACGTTCCATTGACCACGGTCAATTCCCTCCCGAACGATGCAGTCTTTACTTCCTGAGGACGGCCGGAAGGTCCGGCCGGAACAGCAATCGGGAATCGACACGGAAAGGACGAAGGACATGTTTTGTTATCAGTGCGAACAAACCTCGAAGGGCGTCGGCTGCACGGATTTCTCCACCTGCGGCAAGGATCCGGACAGCGCCATCCTGCAGGACCTGCTGGTGCACGCCGCCGAAGGCATCGCCCAATATAACCACCGCGCCCACCGCTTGGGCGCCCGCGACCGTGCGATTGACCGTTTCCTCCTTGAAGCGCTCTTCACCACGGTGACCAATGTGAATTTCGACTCGGCCCGCATCGCCACCATGGTCCGACAGGCCGCCACCGTCCGGGATCACGCCCGGGCCCTCTACGAAGAGGCCGCCCGCCGCGCCGGGCAGGAACCCGAGACGCCGCGCGGCCCCTGCACCTGGCAGCCCGCCGCGGATCAGGACGGGTTGCTGGCGCAGGGCGGGATGGTTTCGATCCTGCAACGCCGCGACGAACTCGGGCCGGACCTCTGCGGCCTGCAGGATCTGCTCCTCTACGGGATCAAAGGCGCGGCCGCCTACGCCGATCATGCCCTCGTCCTCGACCGCGAGTCCGATTCCGTTTACGACTACTTCACGGAGGCCCTCGCCTCTCTCGCAGAAGAGCCACCCACCGTCGAACGCCTCTTCGAACTCAATCTCCGCTGCGGCGCCATCAACCTCGAAGTGATGGAAATGCTCGACGGAGCCCACACGAGCACCTATGGGCACCCGACCCCCACCGCCGTCCGCGTCGAGCCCCGCAAGGGCAAGGCCATCGTCGTTTCGGGTCACGATCTCAAGGACCTCGAGGAACTCCTCAAACAGACCGAAGGCAAGGGAATCAACGTCTACACCCACGGTGAAATGCTGCCCGCTCACGGCTATCCCGGTTTGCGCAAATACCCCCACCTGGTCGGCAACTACGGGGGCGCCTGGCAGGATCAGAAAAACGAGTTCCGCGACTTCCCCGGAGCCATTCTGATGACCACCAATTGCATCATGGAACCACAGGACGGCTACCAGAAACGCATCTTCACCTCCGGCATGGTGGCCTGGCCCGACGTGCAGCACATCCACAACCGCGACTTCACCCCCGTCATCGAAACCGCTCTCGCCGCCCCCGGATTCACCCAGGACGGCTCCGACCAGACCATCCTCGTCGGCTTCGGGCACAATGCCGTGCTGGGCGTGGCCGACCAGGTGATCGAGGCGGTCAAGAGCGGCGCGATCAAACGCTTCTTCCTCATTGGCGGCTGCGACGGCGCCCGGACCGGCCGCGATTACTACACCGAGTTCGCCGAGAAAGTGCCTTCCGACTGTCTGATCCTGACTCTGGCCTGCGGGAAGTTCCGCTTCAACAAACTCGACTTCGGCGCCATCGGCGGCATCCCGCGCCTGCTGGATGTCGGCCAGTGCAACGATGCTTACTCCGCCATCAAGATCGCCGTGGCGCTCGCCGACGCGTTCAAGTGCGGTGTCAACGACCTGCCGCTCTCGCTCATCCTCTCGTGGTTCGAGCAAAAAGCGGTGGCCATCCTGCTGACGCTCCTGCATCTCGGCATCCGCAACATCCGCCTCGGCCCGACCCTGCCCGCTTTCGTCAGTCCCGACGTGCTCAAGGTACTGGTCGACAAGTTCAACCTGATGCCCATCGGCGACGTCGATGCCGACCTCCAGGCCTGCCTTGGCCAGGCGGCCTGACCGCGAACCCCCGCCGGGCAACCCCGATCCATCCAGTTCTTGTTCACCGTGCCCGGCCCCGTGCCGGGCACGCTCTTTCGCCACCGCCATCCCGAGGATCCAGCCCGCATCGACCGCTCCGTCAGGGAGGGGCGCGTCTCGGCTTTCTCGATAGGGGCAGGGATGTCGAGGTTAGCGCCGCCCGCCGCCGCTCCTTGGTCCGGCCTGCGCGAACCCGCTCAACCGCGCGCCGCACGCAGGTCCGCCAGCCCCGCCTCGACCTCGGCGCGGGGAAGGCCGCCGGTGGCCAGGGCCTCGTCACTAAGCACCAGCAGGCGGCGGTAGAACCCCTCGCCCATCTCAAAGGTGTCCGGGTTGTCGGGCTCCAACCGCAGCAACTTGAACAAGGCATCCTCCGCTTTGGCGAAGCGACCAGCCTGCTCGTGGTGAATCATCAGCGCCGCATGGGTGCGGGGCGGCATTTCCTCCCCGCTCAACGCTTCCTCGAGGTCGGCGATGGCCGGCACGAATTCCGGAAGCCCCGCGCGCTCCGCCCGGATCTGCAGGCCCAGCAGGATGTGCAGGGCCTTGAGGTGACCGTCGCGCGCCTCCTCGGGACGCCCCTTTCCGGCGGCAATCCGGCCCAATTGGTGGAGCAAAGCCGCAAGCACGAAGCACTTTTCCTGCACCACCGGGGGCGGATCACCCACCGTCAACCGCGCGAGGATTTCACCCTCGCTGAGCGATTGCACCGAATCCGTGCCCAAATCCAGCAACCCCCGCAACGCCATGTCCGCGCGGCGCATCGCCGCCTCCCAGTCCTCGCGTCGGATCAAACCGGTGATCTCGGCGATCCACTGGATGTAGCGCCGGATCCATCCCAGCAGGTAATCGTGACGGATCATGCCCGGCCCTCCCGCTCGGATGCATCCCCCGCGTCCTCCTCGCCTTCCTCCGTCCGCTCCCACCGCGGATAGATCTCCTCGGGCAGTTCACCACGGCGGATCAATTCGTTGAGATCGCGGATGATGGTGCGCCGCGCCACGCGGTATTCGCGGGCCAGCGCCGAGATGTTCGGACGTTCGGTCGAATCCTGCAGCCGCTTGCGAATCGCGGTCTGGCGCGTCAACCGATCGGTGGACCGGCTCAGCAGATCCTCGATGTCCGCCCGTTTCGATCGTTCCAGCGCCTCGAACTGCCGCACGATCTCCACCTCACCGCATTCCTTCAACGCCGTCACCAGGGTGCGCCGCAGTTCGTCCAAATCCACCGGCTTGGTCAGGCAATAGTGCGCCCGTCGCGGTCCCTGCAGGGCCTCCAACTGCTGGTGCGCTTCAAGCGCCCCCGAAACGACGATCACCGGCACGTACGGCAGGAGGTCCTTCATCTCCGGCAGGAAATCCAGTCCTTCCTCCCCGCGATCCAGCACGTGGTCCAGCAGGATCACGTCGGGACGGGACCGGGCCATTTTCGCCAGGGCCTCCGACGCGGTCCGCGCCCGGACGAGATCGTAGTCCGCCAACGCCTCCTCGTACAACTCGTAGTGGAGGTCATCGTCCTCGATCACCAGGATGCGCTTTCGTTCCATGCCGTCCGCGCAACATGCCGCGGTTGATCTCCCGAGGCAAGCCGGCTGCGAGGTGCCGGACGGTCCCGGCTCGAACCCAGGAAGGCGGGTGCCGCGCGGCGGTGTTCACTCCGGACGATAACCGAAGAAGCGCCGTTCCTTGATCAACCGGCCCACCGCCGGCGGCACCATTTGCTCCCAGGACGGATCTCCCGCCTGCAATCGTTCGAGCACCACATCCGAGTAAAGCGGCAAACATCCGGCATCGTATTCGCGCAAGGGCCGGATGAAGCCATTCTCCCGAAGATAGCGCATCAGATGGATGAGGTGCGGCGCGACTTCCACCGTGTCGAGCGTCAGTACCGGGTCGGTGTCGGGTCGCTGATACGGGTAGACGTAGAGTCGCAGGTCGTTCTTGAAGAGCCGCCCGAACGACTCGAGGATGCCACCGTCAAGGTCTGCGTAGTAGTGTTCCTCGAACAACTCGTGCAGCGTGGGCGCTCCCATCACAATCGCAATGGGCTGCCGCGAATGGGCGAAGAGATAGGCGGCCAGCCGGTGGAATTCCCCGTAGTCGGAGACCAGCACCGGATGCCCGAGCGCGCCAATGACATCCACTCGGTCCAGGAAGTCCTGCGGATCGATCACGCCGCCCTGGGCGAGGTTCTTCAGCGTGATCTCGAGCACGGTAACCAGGTGTTCCCGGGGCACTCCCGGCTCGTCCCGCAGGAACGCCTGACGCCCGCGTTCGAGCAGGTCCACCGCGGCCCGCGTCACCGGCCGGAACCGCCCGCGAGCCACGAGGATCGGCTTCTTGTAGAGCACCTCCGCCGCCTGCACCACCTCGCCGTCCGCCTGGAACATCGCCGCGCTCGTCAACCCGCGCTGCACCAAACCGAGGGCCATGAGCCGGTTGTCCACCCCGGCAAAGTCCGGGCCCGCAAACCGCACCATGTCCACCTCGACCCGGTCGGATCCCAGATTATCGAGCAGGGAGGCCAGCAGTTCCCCGGGGTCGGCATGCAGATGGAGGGCGGCGTAGACCAGGTTGACCCCCATGATGCCCAGGGCCTCCTGCTGCTGAACATTTTCCCGGTCGTGCATCCGCACGTGGATGATGATCTCGCAGGGCTCAGCCAGGGGACGCGTCTGGAACCGGACCCCCATCCAACCGTGCCAGTCCTCGTGCCGCGAGTAGCTCCGCGCGGCCACCGTGTCTGCGAAGACAAAGAACCGGGTTGAAGCGCCCCGTTGCGTGGCGAGCCGCCCGGCCTGCAAATCGTACTCGTAGACGAGCATTCCGTGCAGCCGCTGTCGGCTGACGTACCGGTCGCTGGCGCCATAGATGGCGTCGCTGACCGTCATGTCGTAGGCGGAAATCGTCTTGGCCACCGTGCCCGAGGCGCCGCCCACGCGGAAGAACCATCGAGCGACCTCCTGGCCGGCGCCGATCTCGGCAAAGGCGCCGTACGTGCCACGATCCAGGTTGATCTTGAAGGCCTTCTCGTGGGTGCTGAGAAACGGCCGGGACATGGCAGGAGGCGGGAGACCGGAGAGCGAATCAGGGAAGCCGTCCGCAGGCGCCCGGCTCAGGCGGCACGAATCACGGTTTGGTCGTGATGTTTCCCCAGGCCCGCCCCTGAGATTCCGCGTATTCGGCGAAGGCCCGTTCAAACAGAATCAGGGCGGCGCGCACCACGCTGGAATCATCCGCCCGGCCGATCCGGGCATTGCTGTCCGGGATGAGATCATATTCCTGGGCCGCGTATTTCAAGGCGAACACCGCGGCGGCCAGCGCGCAGTAGGGCAGGCGCCGGTAGGCCCCGCCGTAAACGTCCTCGACCGCGTCGACAAGCAGTTCGAGTTGGACGTTGAGGTGCGGAAAGTCCGGAGCATCGATCTGCGTGAAGCCCGCCTTCCACAGCGGCAGCTTGCGAACCGTCTCCTCCAGCGTCGCCGGAGTGACCCGCATCGCGCCATGCTTCACGAATTCCACGATCTCAGACATGCGTCCGAGCCTAACAGCCAGCAGGGTTCTTTCAATCGGAAAGGTAATCCCGCGACCATCCGGCCCGCAGGCGCCCGAGGTCGCTCACCGACCAAAACCGGCCGGCCAGCAAATCGTCCGCAAGTTCGTCCGAACGGATCGCGGCGCCCTCCGAGGTAAGGTGGAAAGGGGTGTCGGCGAATTGCCCGCGGACGCCGTAGGCGCCGAGGCGTTCATCCGCGAGCACGGGAAGATAGCGGGCAACTTGTTCGAGAAACGCCAGGTTGTCGAACTGGAAGGGACGGGCGTGCTCCTCCCCGGCATAGCGCCAGGGAAGGAGATACCCCACGCGCACCCCTTGTTGCCGGCCCCAGGCGTCGAGCGATTGCAGCAGACGCGCGGCCCCGGGGGACAGTTCCCCGGACCATCGGCCGGGTTCGGAAACGGGCCGGCGTTCCGCGGTTTGCTGCCAGCCGGCCGGGCTGAAGTCCGACGGGTGGTAGCGATACAGCGGGCGGCCGAGCGTCAGCTTGCCGAGCAGGGTGAAGAAATGGTAGGCCCCGGGGCGCAGACTGACCAAATTCTCGACCCAATGCACCGGTTCCCCGGTGAGGTCGGAAGCCTGCGCCCAACGGGGCCGGTCGAGCGCAAAAGCCATCTGAGCGGCAAGATCCGAGCCGGTATCGGTGGCGAGGAGCAACTCGGGCTCGAGGGCGACAAGCAACAGGTCCCCGGGCCGGGCCGCGGCGGCCGCGAACGCCACCAGGAACCACGGCTGCATCCCGGCGTGCAGCCCGTAGTTGGCCACCGCGATACCGTTCCGGTCGAGCATTCGCGCCGGATCGACCGCGAACGAGGTGCTCGACCCGCCACAGATGATGGTCTTGTTCGTGAAGCGCCGGTCGAGTTCCGCCGCCCACTGCTGTTTCACCCGGACTGCATGGCAGTAGAGCCGGATCTCGGGATTCCACCAACGCGTGTAGGCCGCCGAGACCAGCAGCGCAAAGCACGCCGCGGCCAGCAGGCCGATTGCCACGCCGCGCGGCGGCCTAGAACGCGAAGTAGAGGAAGGCATTGTTTCTCGAGGGCGCCAGCAGGACCGTGAGGATCACCAGGAAAACGAGACAAACCGGGCGGCGGAGCAGGTGATAGGGTTCTTCCGCGCGCTTCAGCGACCACCACTCGGCGAGCAACGTCAAACCGGCCAGGGCGAGCAGCGCGCCCAACACGATCGCGTCGCCGCCAGCGAGCACGGCACCGGCGGCTCGCAGCTGCGCCGGACCGTATGCGAACGGGGTGAACAGCGCGGCGAGCTTCTCCCCGAGCACGCTGAAGCGTGTTTCGTAGAAACACAGCCACGCCAGGAAGGTCCCCCCCATCGTCAAGAGCCAGGCCGCCGGTCCCGGAAGCGGGCGACCGCCGAACCGGAGCGCCACCAGCAGACCACCGTGCAGAGCGCCCCAGAGGATGAAATTCCAGCCCGCGCCATGCCAGACGCCCGAAGCGACGAAAACCAGCATGACATTCCAGGCCCACCGCGGCGTGCGACTGCCGCCGAGCGGAATATAGAGATAGTCGCGAAACCACTGGCTCAGGGTCACGTGCCAGCGGCGCCAGAAATCCTGGATGTTGCGCGCCGCGTACGGGCTGCGGAAGTTCAGGGTCAACCGGACGCCGAGACAACGCCCCAAGCCGAGCGCCACCAGACTGTAGCCGGCGAAGTCGTAGTAAATGCGGAACCCGAAAAGCAGGTTCGCCACCCAGATCATCCATGCGTTGTCGGTCGAGGTCATGAACGACGGCATCCACCGCGCCAGATTGTCCGCCAGACAGAGTTTGAAGTAGAGCCCGAGCGCCACCCAGCCGGCGCCTTCGTTGATCGCGTCCCGGTCCAGCCGGAACCGGAACGACTGCACCTGCGGGAGGAGATCGTTTCGGCGCTCGATCGGGCCGGCCACGATCTGCGGGAAAAAGCCGGCGAAATTCAGGAAATCGAGGAACCGCGGCAGCGGCGTTTTGAAGGCGAGCGTGTCCAGCACGAAGCCGACCATTTGGAAGAGGTAGAACGAAAGTCCGACCGGAATCACCAGATCGCGCAGGGTGTTGAAGTCGCCTCCCAGCACCTGGTTCAAGGCGAAGTTGGCATACTTGTAATAAAAGAGCGGCGCCAGTTGGAGGGGAATGAGCAGCCAGAGATACCGGGCCGTCGAGCCCGCGTCACGCCGGACGATCCAGCGCAGCCCGAAATAGGTCATCAGGACCGCCGTCACGAAGATGGCGCACGACAGGGCGTTGACGCAGAGGAGCAGGAACACGCCCAACACCGCCAGGGCAGCCCGGTCGAACCACTCCCGGCTGCCCGGCGCCCGGTGGAATACGACCGCGCGCCCGGCTCCGATCACCAGGAGGCCGGCGAGCAGATAACCCCAGAACCGCAACTCGGCGAAGTTCATCGTAACGCGAACCGTTTCGACCCGCCGCGCCGGCCTCCATGGCGCCGCCGCGGGCCGGCGGACTATCCGCGGAAGCTCCCGCCGCCGTCAACCGCCCGGTTGCCCCGTGCTCCCGGACTTCCTCTGAACCGGGCGACGAGATCGGTCCTGCATCTATTGCAGGTGCTCCCTCCGGCAATCGTAAGGACCGACCCCGGAGCGGCCCCGCCGGTTCGTGGCCACCGAGGACCGGTCCGATCGGAACAGGACGCTTCCCATGCCCCGCGCGGCGAGGCCTAATGGGGCCGCATGTTCGAGCTGCTGAAAACCGATCCCGGATCGCACGCCCGGTTGGGACGCCTCACGACGACGCGCGGCGCGATCAACACCCCGGTGTTCATGCCCGTGGGGACCCAGGCCAGCGTGAAGGCCCTGGACCCCCGCGAACTCCGCGAGATGGGCACCCAGATCCTCCTGGGCAACACCTATCACCTCAGCATCCGCCCGGGACTCGAGATCATCCAGGCGGCCGGCGGACTGCACCGCTTCATGGGCTGGCACGAACCGATCCTCACCGACAGCGGCGGCTTCCAGGTGTTCAGCCTCGCCAAAATCCGCAAGATCCGCGCGCACGGCGTCGAGTTCCGCTCCCATCTGGACGGCAGCCCGCTGTTCCTCGGCCCGAAGGAGGCGATGGAAATCCAACGGTTGCTGGGTTCCGACATCGCCATGGTCTTCGACGAATGCCCACCGCACAACGCGCCGCCGAAGGAGCAGAAGCTCGCCGTGGACCGGACGATCCGCTGGGCGCGTGAGTGTCGCGAGCAGCCGCGTCTGGAGGGGCAGGCGGTGTTTGGCATCGTCCAGGGCGGCGCCGACCCGGCGCTCCGCGAGCATTGTGCGCGCGAGTTGGTGGCCCTGGATTTCGACGGCTACGCGATTGGCGGCGTCAGCGTGGGCGAACCCGAACCCGAGATGATGAAGGCCGTCGAGTACGCCGAGCCCTGCCTGCCCGCCGACAAACCGCGCTACGCCATGGGCCTCGGGACACCGGCGCAGTTGGTCGAGCTGGTGGCGCGCGGCGTCGACATGTTCGACTGCGTCCTGCCAACCCGCGTCGCGCGCAACGGAACAGCGTTCACCAGCCGGGGCACCTTTGCCATCAAGGGCGGCGCGTGCAAGGCGGAGTTCCGCCCCATCGAAGACGGTTGTTCCTGCTACGCCTGCCGCCATTTCACCCGCGCTTACATCCGCCATCTCCTCAACGTCAACGAAATCCTCGGGCTGCGATTGGTGAGCATCCACAACAGCCACTTCTACCTGCAGGTCATGGCCGACATCAGAACCCATCTGGCCGCCGGCACCTTCGGAGAGTTCCGCCGCGAGTTCATCGCTCACTACGTGCCGACGAGCCGCGTGCTCGCCTCCCGGATGGTCGGAGCCGAATGACTCGGGGTGGTCGCTTCCCTTGCGACGCGCGCAATCCGGCTCCCGATGCGATCAGGCCAGCGGATCCCGCCGATCCGCCAGCGGAAAGTCCACCCGTTGCCGCCTAAAGTGGGATTGGTACACCGCCGTGAGCATCTCGATCGCCCAGGCGCCGTCCTTTCCCGAGCACCGTGGCGCCGTGTCCGTTTCGATGGCCCGAATCAGATCACGAATCTGCTGCACATTGCCGAGGTCTGAAGCCTGCGCCGCGGGCAACGGTTGCCAGTCCGCGCCGGATTCCGGATGCAGCAGGAAGGGCGTATCGCGATAGCGAAACTCGATGCCCGACTGCCAGGCCAGCAGACGGCGCGAGCCGAACATCTCGAACGCCCAACGTTCGCGCAACGAACGCGTGGTCCAATCATCGTCGGTGGTCACCGAACTCCACCGGACAGCCATGCCCCCCGGGAAACCGAATTGCGCATGGATCGTGTCGCCGACGACCCGCATCGGCTCGCGACCGGGACGCGCATCGGCCGGCGTTGCGTCCCGACCCTTCACCATCACCGTGGCCTCGCACCATTGCGGGTCGCCGAAGCACCAGCGCAAGTAGTCGAAGTCGTGCGTCCCGAGCACGATCAGGTCTTCGCCGCCGGCCCGCGCGTCCTGTTTCCCATGGATCTGCACCTCACGAATGGCGCCGAAGAAGCCCTCGTGGAGAAGCGCCCGGGCCTGGGCGAAGGAGCCGAGGTAGCGCCGGTGATGCGCGACGGCCACTTTCACTCCCGCCGCCTCGGCCGCCTGGCAAAGGGCGTCGGCTTGGGGCAGCGTTTCGGTGATCGGTTTCTCGATGAACAAACCGCGGGCGCAGGCCATCGCCGCCCGGGCGAGTTCCAGATGGCGTGCCGGTTGCCGCATGGCGATGCAGACCAGTTCGGGTTTCTCGCGCCCGAGCATCTCGCGATAATCGTTGTAGGTTCGCGCCGCGCCCGAGCGTTGCGCGGCCTTGCGCGCGCCCTCCGTCACCGGATCCGCCACGGCCACCACCTGGACCTCCTCCAACCCGTTGAAGA
This sequence comes from Verrucomicrobiales bacterium, assembly GCA_024233305.1. GTDB lineage: Bacteria > Verrucomicrobiota > Verrucomicrobiia > Limisphaerales > J093 > J093. The sequence goes on along the minus strand of JACKPV010000044.1, from coordinate 19,547 downwards.
CCTGGTCGTAGCCGTGCCCGTAGTCACCGTGCCCCGTGTCCCCGATGATGGCCGCGCGGTATCGCCGGCGCGGACCGACCGGCTGCGAATTCGCCGGGGGAAGCCACGGCAGCGTGAGGGCCGCGGCAGCGGACAATTGCAGAAACGAGCGGCGGGAGGTGGTTTTGTGCATGCCCGGTTGTGCGCGGGAAACCACCGGATTTCAAATCCCAAATCCCGCCCGTCGGGTTGCGCGCTACAGCCTCGTTCAAGGCGCCACTTCGCGGGCCCGGTAGAAGCTCGCCGGAAAGCCCGACGCCGTCGTGTCGACGAAGTAGAGAAAGCCGTCCGCCAGATGGTTGGTTCCCAGGGAAGTCCAGGTGCGCAGATCCGAGGAGACATCGATCGAATAGTCCAGCCCGCGCTCGCCGTGCAGATAGAGTTCGAACTCGCGCGCAGCATTCAGCCCCAGCAACTCGAGCGTCGGCGGGATGGTGAGCCCGGGCTCGACCCGCACTTCGTATTCATCGAACAGCAGGAAGTTGTCGCCGGCATTGCCCTGCCGGGTAAGCGTCCAGACGGGGCCAAAGTCACCGAGGTTCAGGGCGAGATCCCCGGTCGTCAACGGTTGGGAATCCACCACCACGAAGCCGTTCAGCATCGCGGTCCAGTTGTTCCGCCCGAAGTTCATCAGCACATCCAGCCAGTAGATGGCGTCGTTGCTGAACGTGAAGCCGGACGCCGTGAACGCTTCGTCGCTGTCGAGCGCGAACCGGATGTCCGTTGTCGCGTTGTCGAACGAGACCGTGAACAACCGCCCGCCATCCTTGTTGTAGGCGCTCCAGCGGAAGTCGTCATACTCGCCGTTCGTCGAATCGACCACCTGCATCAGGGTGGAAAACCGCCAGACCGGACGCGCCGGGTCGGGGTCCGGCAACTCGAGCGGCCGCCACAGACTGAGGCCGCCATCCTTCGGCGCCGGCGCGAGAAACCCAATGTAGGCCTGCTGCCCGTGGCCGGCGAAGAAGTCCCACACCAGCCCGGTGCCGCCGGAACCTTCCCCCACCCAGCCCACCTGTCCCCGCAACGGCTCCAGCAGATCGGCGTCCGTATACCCCTCCGCCACCTCGAACCCCGTCCGGAAAATCACCTCCGAATCGGGCGGCGGCCCCGCCCAGACCAGGCACGTCAACGCCGGCACACCCGCCAGCAGACGCGTCCGCATCGCCGTCGCTTTGCTGTGCAGGCCACCCACTCGCATGCCCCCCTCCAGTAATCCCGCTTCCGGTCGCCGGCGATTTGCCTCAACGGTCGTTTCTCCCCGAGGCCGGGCGCGCTGACGGAGCCGTCGGGGCGGTCCGCGAAGGCACGGAAACGCGCGGGGTGGGCGCCGGGGCCCGGGGCGCCACCGCGGGAACGGACATCCGCGGCGCCGGCGGCGCGACCGAACGCGTCGGAGCACTCGGCGTGAAGGACCGCTGAATCGTCGGGGCTTGCCGCGTCCCGAAGCCCGGCACGGTTGCGGGCGGGCTGCTCATCCGCGGTGTCGACCGCTGGATGGGCGGCGTGACCGGCGTCGGGGACGAACGAAACGGCGACTGCATCTGCGTCGGGGCAACCGTCGATCGCGTCGGCGCCGAGGGCGCTGGCGTGAAACGGTTGACCGTGGGCGTCCGCGGCTGCGGAACGTAGGCCGGCGACGCTGGCCGAGTCCCGGAGGGTTGCATTGGCGCGGTGAACCGCGACGACGGCGCGGGAGTGAGCGCCGGAACCGTGCGCGTGGGTACCGACAGACTGCCGCTGCTTCGCGGCGCCGGCGTGGGCGCGATCCGCGTGGGGGTCGGACTTGAGGGTGCCGACAGACCGGGGGTCGTCGTCCGTGCGGGAGCGGCGGGCTGCAGCGTGCCACCCCGCGACGGCGTCGAGGATGGCGCTGTTATGGTCCGCGAGCGCGAGGGAGCGGAAGGTGTGATCCGGACGGGGGCACGCGCGGGAGCGCTGGGCTGTATCGGACGCGTGAAGGTCGAGGTCCCGGGCGTGGACCGGGTGCTGCCGCCGAGCGCACTCCGCGAGGGAGCAGTCACCCCGCGAGCGGGGACAGATCCGACGGCGGACCTGCCGCTGGACGGAGATGGGCCCGACACCAAGGACCGCGATGGGGTCTGCGTGACGCCCGGCTGAAGCTCGGCGGTGGGGCCGCTCCGCGCGGGGACCGAGGAAACGCTGCCCAGCGATCGACGGGCCGGAAGGTATCCCGGCGCCCGAACCGAGGAATCCGACGGGGAGGACCGTGTGGCCGTCATCCGGCTGGGCGCCGGCTGGGCCCAGGTGGCCTGGCGTTCGAGGGCGTGATAAGGCGGTTCATAGCCCGAATTGCCTCTGGCGGGCGCCGTCAATTGCGGCGGCACCTTGGGACGATATACGGCGAGTTCGTTGCGACCGGGAACAGCCTGGTTCGGACGCGGTCCACCCGTTCGCCCCGGGTTGACGTCCCGCAATTCCATCCGAGGCACTTCACCCCGCGCCACCGCCGGCACTCTCTCGGGGGCGATGCCGCGGTTGATGATGGTGTTGTTGTCTCCGACGATCACGTTGTTGATCACGGTCGAGTTCTGATAGATCGCCGTGGTTTCATGCGCCGGCGGGCGATGGCGGTAGGGATGCGGATCGCAGAAATTGCGGTAGGACGTGAAGGTGTAGCAGCTGGAGCCGAGCCCGAAGCCGAACCCGACGCTCACGCCGGAGCCGTGGAAGGTGAGACCGATCCCGGTGCTCCAGCCGCAGCTCGGCGGCAACGGCGCCCACCCGCAAAAGGCGTCGGTGTAGCGCCACGTCACCCATGCTGGTCCCCAGACGTGCCCCGGCACCCAAACCCACCCGCGCGCAGGGCTGAGATGCCAGCGGCCATAATGGAATGGCGCCCACCCCCAGGAATAGTAGGACTGCCAGTACCAGCCGGCACTCGAGTGAACCCAGCGTCCGTTGTGACAATATGGGCGCCAACCGGTGTCCACCACCGCACAGGTGGGTTGCCAGCACCAGCCATAGTCCGCCACCGACACCCACGAACCATAGGGGGACAATGCCCCGTAAAAATAGTTGTTGGTCACGGTCGCAGGCGGCGTCACCGTGGCCTCCCCCGCGGGCGGCAGGGTCACGACCGCGCTGGTCGACACCGGGGTAGTGTACACGGGCGCCTCCGGCGCCGCGGCGACGGTCTGCACCAGTATCTCCCCGCCCGGCGCCGCCTCGTCACCAATCGCGACCGCGTCGGGCCCTTCCGCCACTTCGCCAACGCCCAGTTCCTGACCCCGACGAATCATCGCCGCGATCACCTCGTCACTGATCCCGACATCTTTCAGATAGACGATCTCCTCGGCAGCCAGCCGGTAGGGCACGCTCGACACGCTCACGTAATCGATCAGCACGGAGTCGCCAACCCGCGACTGGGCCAGGTCGATGACTTCCGCCACGCCCGGCGAGAGGATGGGCTGCTCGGCCTGCACCACCGGCGGCGCTTGATCCGGACCAGCCGGCGGCGGCTCGGCCACCGGGACGACCGCGACCGGCGGCGCCGGCGGGGCGGGCGCTTCGATGACCCGGGTCATGGGCGGCGGTGGTTCGTCACGACCGCTGCTGCAACCCGCGATGCTCAACGTGAGACCGGCAATCAGCGTCACGCCGGTTGGTGACAGGAAGTTCGTCTTCATTTTCGGAACCCTTTTTCAGTTGTTGCTCTGTCTGGCCGGGCCGGGATGCTTGCGGTTGATCGGAGCGGTTGAGAATCGCCCACTTCGGTCTGCCGATCAAGCCCGCCCCGGCCTCGTCCGCCTGGCGTCGGGCGATGGGTCCCGGACACCCAGCCCAACGCGTGACTCCAACTAATTGACCGCATGACGGAGCCCCGTATTCAACGGCCCGCAACCCGACGATGCCCCCTCCGCCAGCGCAGGGATCGATACGCGGCCCTCCCCTCGAAGCGGCCGCGACTTCGCCAGTGGATCCCAGCTTTCAGGCTTGCGCCCGGGGGGACCAAACCGTCATCAACCAGCCATGAAATCCGTTCTTGCCGCCCTGCTGTTCCCGCTGGCAACGCTCCCGACCGCGGTCGCCGGCGAGGCCCCATCCCCGCTTCCCCAGGCCCACGCCCACAACGACTACGAACATGCGCGCCCGCTGCTGGACGCCCTCGACCAGGGATTCTGCAGCGTCGAGGCCGACATCCATCTGGTCGACGGCGCGCTGCTGGTCGCGCACGACCGGGGCCAGGTGAAACCCGAGCGCACCCTCGCCGCGCTCTACCTCGACCCGCTGCTGGAGCGGGTGCGGAAGAACGGCGGCCGGGTGCATCCCGGCGGTCCCGGCTTCCATCTGTTGATCGATTTCAAGTCCGATGGGGCCGCCACGTGGGCCGTGCTCCGACCGGAACTCGAGCGGTACCGCGAAATGCTGACCGTTTTCCGCGACGACGGAACCGAAGATCGCGCCGTGACGATTGTGTTGAGCGGGAACTCCCCGCGCGAGTGGCTCGCGAAGGAACCCCTGCGACGGGCGGGCATCGACGGACGCCTCCCGGATCTCGAAACCAATCCGAGTCCGCACCTCGTGCCATGGATCAGCGATGCTTGGTCACGGCACTTCGATTGGCGTGGTAACGGTCCCTTTCCAGAGTCCGAACGGGCGAAACTGACGGACATTGTCCGTCGCGCGCACGCTCAAGGTCGCAAGGTGCGCCTGTGGGGCACGCCGGATTTCGAGGGGACCTGGACCATCGAACGCGAAGCGGGGGTCGACCTGATCAACACTGATCGGCTGGCGGACCTGCGACGCTTCCTGACCGCGCCGGCCGCGGGCGCCGGCGCGCCCTGATCCCGTCAGTTCCTGGTCGCGAGGCGCGCTCTTTTGGCCGCCGGGATCAAGCGGGCCCGCAATCCCCAGCGGACAAGCAAAAGACGGGGCGCGTTGCCCCGTCTTGCGTTGCCAGGCAGGCCTTCGACGCGGGCTTGGTCGGCCCGCGCCGGATGCGCGCTTACGCCCGCTCCATGTACTTGCCGGAGCGGGTGTCGACGCGGATTTTCTCGCCCGTCTTGATGAACAGCGGCGCTTGGATCGTGATGCCGGTCTCGAGCGTGATCGACTTCTGCACGTTGCTTGCCGTGTCGCCCCGGATGCCCTCGGGCGCATCGGTGACTTCGAGCGTCACGCTCGGCGGGACTTCAAGCATCACCACGCGGTCCTCCACCAGGGTCATCGTGACTTCGCCGTTTGCCACAATGTAGTTCTTCGCATCGCCCACGATCTCGGGGGTCACGGTAACCGGCTCGTAAGTCTCGGGGTCGACGAAGACCCAGTCTTCACCGTCCATGTAGCTGAACTCCATGGTCTTGGTGAAGAGGGGCACGGTCTCGACCTTGTCTCCCGTGCTGAAGCGCAGATGGGACACCTTGCCGGTGCCGATGTTGCGGATGGTCGTCACGACCGACGCCGCCATGTTCGGGGGCGTGTTGTGCTTGTTTTCGATTACGACGCACACATCACCGTTGTTGATGAGCGCCATGCCACGCCTGAGGGATGAAACTGGTAGACTCGCCATAACTTACGTTCAACTCGTTCGAGCGCGTGAAACTCCCGCAACCCCGTCCCCTTTGCAAGGATATTGCGGCGCCGCCCGCCTGCCCTCCTTCCGCCCCGCATGCCCCCGTTCAACGGACTCTCTTCCGGGCCAGGACCGGCGTTCTTTCTCCGCCCGGACACCGAGCGGGCACCGCCCGATGGCGCTTCAATGCCCCCCGCTGCCCGGTTCTCGCACGCTGGCCCCATCCCCCCTCGCGGCACCGCTTGCCACCCTCGCCTGCTATGCCTGGTTCTCCCTCGAATACTGCCACAAAGCCCGGTCCAGCGTTCGCATGGATACCCCCGCCTGCTCGGCCAGTTTGCGGCAATGTTCCGTGTACCCGGACCAGAAAGCGAAACGGTATGGCGCCTCCGCCTCCGCTCCCAGCGACCAGAGCGCCCGGAAATCCAGGATCGGGTACGGCTCCCGATGGAAGAAATGCAGGATGACCGAGGCCGTGGGCCAGCCGACGCCATCGAGCAGCGTCAGCACTTCGATGCGCAACCGCTCCGAGGCGGCCCGAAGGGCGCATCGTGTCACCTCCCGGACGAAAGGCGCCGGATTGGCGTCGCAGCGCGGACGGGTGCGCGGCGATTTCCAGCGACAAATCACCAGGAATTCCTCTTTCGTGAGGAACCGTCGTGCCTTCACCGCCTCGCTGATCCTGGACAGCGGACGGTCGTCGTCGTCATAGCGCCCGGCCCAGTGATCGATCTCCCGGAGGGGAAACCTCAATTGAAAGCGCCGGTTCACCTGTCTCTCAAGCGGGTCTTTCGTCCGCGGAGTCTCCACAGAATGAACAAGGTCGGCAGGAAAAGCTCTCATCGGTCCAGCGGCTGTGTCTCTCCCATCCGCTTTGGCCTGTCAACCCCGCTCTGGCTCGCTCCGATTCCGATCCGGGATTCCCGCCGAAGGCGACTTCCCGGCAACCGATGCCGCAGTTCCACCCGCGGCAGGTTTCAGATAGAAGACTCAGCAGCCACCGTCGCCCCCCGCCCTTCCCGCCCCGCGCCGTGGCCCGCGCCCGGGCGCTTCGTCCGTCGACAACACCGCAGGGATCCGCCATGCTCCCGTCTTATGCAACCGATTCGCCTCGTTGTCTGCGGGCTGGGACTGGCCGCCTTGCTCGCCGGCCGGGCCGGAGATTGGCCACGCTTTCTGGGCCCGACCGGCGACGGCACCTCATCCGAGCGGGGACTGCTCGCTTCGTTCCCGTCGGAGGGACCGCCGCGACTTTGGGCGCGAGCGATCGGCGCCGGCTACAGTGCGCCGTCGGTGCGTGGCGACCTGCTGGTGCTGCACCATCGCGAGGGGGATGAGGAGATCGTCGAGGCGATGGATGCCGGCACGGGGACCACCCGCTGGCGGCACGCGGATCCAAGCCGGTTCTCCGATCCTTACGGCTACAACAACGGCCCGCGATCCACGCCGTTGCTCACGGCGGACCGGTGTTACACGTTCGGCGCCGAGGGGCGGTTGTTGTGTTTGGAACTGGCTGCGGGCCGGAGGCTGTGGTCGCGTGATACGGGCCGCGAATGGCAGGTGCCGGAGGCCTTCTTCGGCGTCGGCAGCACCCCGCTGCTGGAAGGGGACAAGCTCATCGTCATGGTGGGCGGCATGCCGGACGCCGGCGTGGTCGCGTTTGATCCCGCCGACGGCCGCACGCTCTGGGAAAGCGTCGGCCGCAGCACCTGGGAGGGAACCCCCAAAACGGGCTGGCGCGGCGAACCGGCGGTGGACTGGGCGGAGGAGGACAAACAGGCGAGCTACACGACGCCCGTGGCCGCAACCATCCACGGACGGCGGCAGGTGCTCTGTGTCACCCGGCAGGGTCTGGTTTCACTGGATCCCGACCACGGCACGGTGAATTTCAAATACTGGTTCCGGTCCGACGTGCCGCAATCGGTGAACGCCATGACCCCGGTGGTCAGCGGGGACCTGATCCTGATCTCGGCCGCCTACTACCGCATCGGGTCGGTGCTGCTGCGCGTGGCGCCGGATGGACGGTCGGTGTCTCCGGTCTGGCGGAGCACGGCGCTTGAGGTTCACTGGAGCACGCCGATTTTGCGGGACGGCTTGCTCTACGCCTTCAGCGGGCGCAACGAACCGGACGCCCGCTTTCGCTGCGTCGAGTTCGCCACCGGCCGCCTGGCCTGGGAACGCGACGAACGCTGGCGGCGCAACACCCGGCAACCGGACGTTTACGGACGCGGTTCAATGATCCTCGCCGACGACCGGCTGATCGTCCTGGGCGAAGGTGGTTTGCTGGGGCTTTTCCGACCGGAGGCCGAAGCCGCGGTGGAACTGGCGCGCCACCAACTCCCCGACCTCCACTATCCCTGCTGGACCGCTCCCGTGCTCGCGGAGAAGCGCCTCTACCTGCGCAGCGAGGCCCGCCTGATCTGCCTGGATCTGGCGGCCAAGGAATAGCCGCACCGTCGTTGGAACCTATCGAACGGTAGCCCGTTGTCGCCGGTCAATGGGGGGAGGCACGGATCGGCGGGACGTTCGTGGTGCCGGCAGTCAGGCGCTTCAATCCCAGCTTGAGCGCCAGGCGGCTGGCGGCCAGGACGTAATCGCCCGGGGCGCGCAGATCGGTAAACAACTCGTCCCGCAGGTCCGCCCGGAAGACCTGGACATTGTCCGGCGCGGCGAGGTCCACCCGCTTCACCCGGCCAACGCTCAGGTTCAAAATGTCGATGCCGGCGAAGTCCAGAGTGAACCGTTCGTCCGGCGGCGTGTGTTCCTTGATCCGACGGCTGATCTCCTGAAAGTTCCACTGTCCCTGGCGGTCGCGGACAAGCGACAGTTCATCGAGATCGATCCGCAACAGCCGCAGCGCCAGTTCGCCGCGAGCCAACCGGGCGCGATCGTATTCGACATGGAGTTCGTGGAAGTCGAGGAAAGGGGTGCCGCCGAACTCGGCGGGATTGTAAATCCGGAAGCCCTCGATGGTGATCGCCGGGGAGAGCAGGGCGACCTCCAGGCGGTCGATGCGAATCTCGAGTCCCGTGCGGGCGGCCAGGCGCTGTTCGGTGATTTCCTCGAGGATGGCGTCCTTGAACAGGACCAGCGCGACCCCCAGAAGGAGGGTCAGCACCACGATCCGGAACAGCCACCGGAAAAGGAACTTCATCGGGCTCTGCTTAGCACGCCCGACGAGGCGGGGCAATCCGGCGCAAAGGAAAAGGCCACCCGGGCAGGTGGCCTGTTCCGGGGCTAGGGCGGGCTAGGCGGCGTCCCCGGGGGTCCCGCTGGCGGCGGGTTTCGTTTCAGCGCCGGCCTTGAGGGCCTGCTTCTTGCGTTTCAGGTACCGCTGCCGCCGCTGCCGTTTCAGATTCTTGTTGTGCTGTCTGCCCATAGGTTCTTTACAACTGAAGGTTCATTCGATTTCGTTGGGCCAGTATGAAGTTCGCGCCAAGCCGCATCAACCTCTATTTGGCCATGCTCCTGCTGGCCGCCGCGGCCGGCGGTTGCGCCAGCGAGGAGGAACGCCGCCAGAAAAAGGAGGCCAGCAGCCTCCGCCTCTACCTCGAACAGGAATTCGACCGCGGCGACCAGACCACCGTCGTCCCCGTCTACCGCGCCGACCCGAGCCTGGTCCGCATCGACAAGAATTACTTCCTCGACGAAGGCCACCTCACCCGCGCCGAGGTGGTCGACGTCGTCGGTGGCTTTGCGATCGCGGTCCAGTTCGACTTTCACGGCACGCTGGTCCTCGAAAACGTCAGCAACAGCTATCGCGGCCGGCGCGTCGCGATCTACTGCCTCTTCACCGATGGCCGCTGGCTGGCCGCGCCGCGCCTGGGGCAGCGGATCACGGACGGCAAGCTGGTGTTCACGCCGGACGCAACCCGCGAGGAGGCGGAGCGCCTGGTGCGCGGCTTGAACAACGTCGCCGTCCAGCTCGGCAACCAGCCCAAACCCGGCAAACAAAAGCAGGCGGAGGATTCGTTTTGAAGCGGGTGTGGCCCGGCATCGGCTGCGGACTTGCCCTGTGGCTCGGAACTCCGGATCTGGGCGCCCAGCCCTTCTACATGCCCACCCGCAACCGCGCCCTGTTCGAGCGCGGCGGCGCGGAACGCTTCTTCGTCGGCACCACCGGCAAGCCCTGGACCAGCGGCATGTTCGGCTGCACCCGTTCCTCCGGCGGGCAGTTCCACGAAGGCCTCGACATCCGCTGTAAAGAGCGCGACTCACAGGGGGAACCCGCCGACGAAATCCTGTCGACCGCCGACGGCGTCGTCGTCCACGCCACCACCAACCCCGCCCTCTCCAACTACGGCAATTACCTCATCGTCCGCCACCGGATCGACGGGCTGGAAGTGTATTCCCTCTATGCCCACCTGAGCCGCGTCCGCGACGGCATCTCCGCGGGCCGGTCCGTCCGGGCCGGCGAGGTGCTTGGCATCATGGGCCGCACCGCCAACACCCGCGAGCAGATCACCCGCGACCGGGCGCACCTGCACTTCGAGATCGGACTTCGGGTCAGCGACCATTACGTGGCCTGGCAGCAAAAGCACTATCCCGGCCAGCGCAACGACCACGGCGAGTTCAACGGCCGTAATTTCCTCGGCCTGGACTTCGTCGAGATCATCCGCGAACAAGCCGCGCGCGGAAAGGACTTCGATCTGGTCCGGTTCCTCCGCGAACAACCGGAACTCTGCCGCGTCGTCGTCCGGGACACGGGCTTCTCCTGGTTGCGCCGTTACGCCGCGCTCCTCGAACGGAATCCCGTGGCCGAACGCGAGGGTGTGGCCGGCTACGAACTCCGGCTCAACTACGTCGGCCTGCCCTGCCGGGTGATCCCGCGCGCACCCTCCGAGCTGGACAGCAAGTCGCGCATCCGCCTGATCTCCGTCAACGAGGCCGAACAGCGCGAACATCCCTGCCGCAAACTCGTCACCCGCAGCGGAAGCCAGTGGAAACTGACGCGCACCGGCGAACTGCTGCTCGACCTGCTGCTGCAGTAACACCCTTCGCCCGCCCGGTCCTCGCGGCAAGCCCCGCGCTTCTCCGTTGCCCCGACCACGATCCATGGCCCGCTCCAACGAATACTCCTCCGCCGAACACGCCCTCAACTACCTGGCAAAGGCCGACCGCATCCCCCACCGCGCCGAAGGCGAAGGCGTGCTGCTGGATTTCCTGCCGCCCGACGTGAAACGGGTGCTGGATCTCGGAGCCGGGGACGGGCGCCTGCTGGCGTTGGTGCGACTCGCCCGTCCGCACGCCACGGGCGTGGCGCTCGACTTCTCCCCCGTCATGCTGGAAGCCGCTCGAAAGCGCTTCGAGGGAGAGGCTGACGTCCGGGTCATGGCGCACAACCTGGACGATCCGCTGCCGGACCTCGGGCGGTTCGATGTCGTGGTTTCGAGCTTCGCCATTCATCACTGCGCCGATGCGCGGAAGCAGGCTCTCTACGCGGAAATCTTCGCTCGGCTGGAGCCGGGCGGAGCCTTCCTCAATCTCGAACATGTCGCCTCCCCCACCCCCGCCCTCCACGCCCGATTCCTGTCGGCCATGAGGATGAGTGCCGACGACGAGGACCCATCGAACCAGCTCGCCAGTGTCGAGCGGCAGCTTGACTGGCTGCGCCGCATCGGGTTTGCCGACGTCGACTGCCACTGGAAATGGCTCGAACTCGCGCTGCTCGGCGGGCGGCGTCCACGCTGATCGGCGGCAGCGATCAGGGCGGCAACCAGCATGCGACCGCGCCTGGCTTCTCCGGCGGCCGTGTCAGCCCCGCCGCGAAGCACTCAGGGAGCCGGATGATCCCGTGCTCCGAAAAGGCTGAGATGCGCACTGCGCCCGCCGGTTTCGGCAAGCGCGCTTGACGCTGGCGCGGCGCCGGAGCGTAATGCCCGGGCGATGAACGATTGCCGCCATGCCCAGGGACCGTTGTCCCGAGGCGTCGCCAGAACGTCCGCCCCTTTCGTGCCCCTGCCCCGCTCGGTTCCCGCCCGCCTGCTGATGTTCCTGACGTTTGTGTTGGGGGTCGGCCTGCTGCAGGCGGCGCCCGCCCTGAGTATCCGGGTGGACCCGGCAATTCGCCATCAGAGCATCGATGGATTCGGCGCCTCGGACGCTTGGCGGTGCCAGTTCGTGGGACGCAACTGGCCGCTCGAGAAGCGCGAACGCATCGCCGACCTGCTGTTCAGCCGCGAAACGGACGCGCAGGGCCACCCGCGCGGGATCGGACTGTCGATCTGGCGCTTCAACCTCGGGGCCGGCACCGCCGAGCAAGGCGAGGCCTCCGACATCCGGAATCCCTGGCGCCGCGCGGAGTGCTTTCTGAACGCCGACGGATCCTACGACTGGTCGAAGCTCGCCGGCCAACGATGGTTTCTCGAAGCCGCCCGCCGACGCGGCGTCGAACGGTTCCTCGCCTTCGCCAACAGCCCGCCCGTCCACCTCACGCGCAACGCCAGGGGCTACGCCACCAAGGGCGACCATAGTCTCAACCTGCGGTCTGGAGCGCTCGCCGATTACGCCGAGTATTTCGTGACCGTTCTGGCGCACTTCGCGGAGGAGGGCAGGCCGTTCGCCTACCTGAGCCCGGTCAACGAGCCGCAATGGGACTGGGACAGCCCGGGCCAGGAAGGAACGCCGGCCTTGAACGAGGAGATCCACGAACTGGTTCGCCAGCTCTCGCCGCGGCTTGCCGCCGCTGGACTCGATACCCAAATCGTCATCGGCGAGGCCGGCACCATCGGCCATGCCGCGATCTCGATGGCGTCCATCGGGCAACCCGCCGAGGGGCGCGATGATCAGGCGCAGTGCTTCTTCAACCCGGCTTCGCCGCATTACCTCGGGAACCTGCCCAACGTGGCCGGGATCATCTCCGCCCACAGTTACCATTCGGTCTGGCCGGTGGAAAAACAGGTGACCTACCGGCGGCAGGTCCACGCGGCGTTGCAGGCCGCGAACCCCCGGTTGGGCTATTGGATGAGCGAGTACTGCATCCTCCAACGCAACGGCGAAATCCGCGGCGGCGGACGAAGGGACCTCGGCATGGACACCGCGCTCTACGTCGCGCGCATCATCCACCACGACCTCACCCTCACCGACGCGCGCTCGTGGCAGTGGTGGACCGCGCTTTCACAAGTGGATTACAAGGACGGCCTCGTTTATCTCGACGACGGCTCGGGCGACGGCACCGGAAGGATGGGGGCGCAGGTCGAAAGCCTCCAGCACGACGGCGCCATCCGCGAAAGCAAACTGCTCTGGGTGCTCGGCAACTACTCGCGCTTCGTCCGGCCCGGCATGGTTCGCATCGGCTGCACGGTCGAGCCGGCGCCCTCCCCGGCGGACGGCTTGCTGGCCTCGGCGTATGCCGCGGACGATGGAAGCCGGGTGGCGGTGCTGGTAAACCTCTCCCGCGAGCCGGCGCTTTGCGACCTGGGCATCGAGAGCGCCGCCGCCGTCTACACCACCTCCGACGCCGGGAACCTGAAGCCCGGCCGCCAATCCGGCCGCAACCTCACGATCCCCGCCCGCGCCGTCGCCACCGTCTGTCTGGATGGCGGAGCGAAGCCAAGCCGCAACCCCGGACAGCCGGACTGAACCATCGCCGCGAACGACCACCGATCACCGAACCAGCCAGCCCCTCGTCCTCGCCACTTCACCGCAACGCCAAAGCCACCTCCTGCTGCCACCATGAAAAAACCCATCGCCACTCCCACGGCGGTCTTCCTCGCGACCGTCACCCTGCTTGTCGCCCCATGGGCGCAGGCAACCGCCGCCGACCCGACGACCGCCGCCCTGTCGCAGTGGCGCGACCTCAAGTTCGGCCTGTTCATCCACTGGGGCCCGGTGAGTCTGAAAGGCACCGAGATCGGGTGGTCCCGCGGCCGCGAGGTGCCGGTCGAGGAATACGACGCGCTGTATCGCCGGTTCAATCCGACGGCCTTCGACGCGGCGGAATGGGTGCAAGTGGCGCACGACGCCGGCATGAAATATCTCGTGCTGACCTCGAAGCACCACGACGGCTTCTGCCTGTGGCCCTCGAAATACACCGACTACCACATCGGCAACACGCCCTTCCAACGCGACGTGATGAAGGAACTGGCGGCGGCCTGTCGGGAGCGGAACATCCAGTTCTGCACCTACCATTCCATCTGCGACTGGCGCCATCCCGATTACCCCCTCGGCAGTCCGGGCGGCAAGACCGCCAAACCGCACCCGAACATGCCGCGCTATTTCGAGTATCTGAAGAACCAAACCGCCGAGATCATCGCCAACTACGGGCCGCTCGGCATCATGTGGTTCGACGGCGAGTGGGAAGCCCCGTGGACGACAGAATACGGCAACGCGCTTTACGCCGGTCTCAAGGAACTCCAACCCTCGTTGGTCATCAACAACCGGGTGAGCAAGGGCCGGCGCGGCATGGAAGGCGTCACTGAACAGGCCGACCTGAACGCCGGAGACTATGACACCCCCGAACAACAGATCGGCGGGTTCAATCGCGAGCGGCCATGGGAGACCTGCATGACCATCTGTCGGCAGTGGGCCTGGAAACCCAACGACCTCATGAAGTCCCGGGCGGAATGTATCCAAACGCTGCTGCGTACCGTGGGCGGCGACGGCAACCTGCTCTTTAATGTCGGCCCCATGCCCGACGGCCGCATCGAACCGCGGCAGGTCGAGCGGTTGCGGGAGATGGGGGCATGGTTGAAGACCTTCGGCGACGGCGTCTACGGCGCCCGCGGCGGCCCCTTCAAACCCGGCCCATGGGGCGCGTCGACGTGCAAAGGCAACACCATCTACCTCTTCATCATGAACTGGCCCGCAAGCGGGCCATTGCGCCTGCCGCCCATCGGCCCGAAGATCATCTCCAGCCAGACCCTGAACGCCGGGGAACTTGGAGTCGACCAGCAACCGGACGGTATTCTCGTGTCCGCCCCCGCAAGCGGCCCCGATCCGGTCGCAACGGTGTTGACGTTCACGCTCAACGCCGCAGCCTTCAGCGTTCCCCCGGTCTCGGTGGAACCAGCATCCGCCGGCAACGAATGAAAGGCCGCAACAAGCCAGCCCAGGGCAAAAGGAGTCACGCGACGAGCGCCGCCCTGGGTCGAACGCCGCCCTCCGCGTTCAAGCCCTGGAGGGGGACACAGCCGGGAGCGACAGACGCGCTACACAACCACCATCGGCGGGCCGGGGGCCACGAGGGGCACGGCCCCGGCGACTCGGCCCTTCAGGCATGGTCGGAATCGGCGGCCCGGACCCAGAGCGGCGCCCGTCCTGGCGGGTAGGCTTGCCCCGCGCTGTCGAAGGTCACCCCGTTGGGGCTTTGATTGAACCGGTGTTCCTGCCGTTACCAATGCGGCCTGGCCGACCCCGTGACTACTCCCCAACGACGACGCACTTCTTCTGTCGCTGATCGCGGATCAGCAACTTCCCGTCTGAGAAAGCCAACGGCGCCCAGTCCTGGGTGGCGCCACCGACTCTGCGGGCGATCCCTTCACTGTCCGTCCCCGCTTCACCGAGCGGTTCCGCCGAAGCAAGCGCCTTGAGGCCGGACGGCTTGGGTTCGATGAGATGCGGGGTCTTTTGCCCGTCGGTGGCGAGAAGCAAGCCATCGACCAGGATCATGCTGCCCTTGTTGAAACCGGGCGACCGCTTGGTATTCCACCGGGGATTCCCTTCGATATCCACGCAGCCGAGACCGGTCGTTGGACCGGGCTTGATCTGGCGCTTATCGGGCGTGGACGTCGTAACAGAAGAGCAGATCCTGATCGCGAATGTAGAGTTTGCCGTTGGCGATCACGGGGTGGGCCCAGGCCGGCGGTCGGCGGCGATCCGGTTGTTCGAAGCGACCGCGCTCCAGATAGTCCTTCCCGCTTGGCTCAATGAGCAGCAGGACTCCCTCCTCGGTGCGGTAGTAGATCCGTCCGTCCGCCACGGCCACCGAGCCCTTGGGCACGCGCCGCCGGCCCGGTTCCCGCTCGTTCCAGAGCACGTCGCCGGTTTTGAAATCGAGGCAGATCAGGTAACCGCCCCCGTTGCCGCCGTTGGCCCCGTAGAGGCAACCGTCCAGCAGGACCACGCCGCCATGGTGGTTCTCGATGTCGCGCGTGAACCACACTTCCTCCGCGCTGACGCCGCCGTCGGCGGTCCTGGTCAGTTTCACCACCCCGCCACCAGCCCCATAGGCCGAGGCGGCGAAGACCATGCCATCGTGGTAGATCGGCGTGGAGCAGTTGATGCCCATGCGGTTTGCCGGCCGGTCGTAACGCCATAAGAACTTGCCGTCGGACGCCGAGACGCCGAGGAGCGCGTTGGCGGTGAATTGCACGTACTGACGTTGCCCCTCGAAGTCGATGGCGATGACCGAGGCGTAGGCCGCGCTGGAACGTGGGCCGCCAAGACCGCCGCGACCGCCACGACCACCAGGAGCGCCGCGACGTTCCGAGCCACCGCGCCCACCGGGAGCAACGGGAGCAGCAGGGGCTGCACTGGCATCATCTGAACCGCCGGGAAGCGTGCTTTTCCAAAGGGTCTTGCCCGTTTGTTTGTCGAGGGCCACCAGCAAGGCATCGGCGCCGCCGGGCGTGCAGATGAGCTTGTCGCCGTCGATCAGGGGCGATTCCCGGTAACTCCAGGTGGGGACGACACCGCCGAGATCCGTGACGAGGTTTTTCTGCCAGACCACCGTGCCATCCGCCGCTTGGAGGCACGCCAGAACGCCGCCCATGCCCAGAACGTAGAGATGGTGGCCATCGACGGTGGGGGTGCAGGCCGGACCTTCCTTCGATTGGGGCATGCCTTGTTCGACCGCCGGGCCGAGGCGCGTCGCCCAAAGCTCCGTGCCATCCGCTTCGGACAACGCCCAGACGAGTTCGTCGTCGCCGCGGATGCTCATGCCGTAGAGGCGACCGTCGGCGATGGCCGGGGCACTGTCGCCGCCCCCGAGGCCGGTGACCTTCCAGGCGAGCGGCGGACCGGCTTCCGGCCAGTGCCGGAGCAGACCGGTTTCCAAGGAAATGGCGTTCCGGTCGGGGCCCTGCCAGTGCGGCCAGTCCGAGCCGAAGGCGAACGGGGAACCGGGGAGGAGCATCGCCAGGGCGACGACGGGACTCACGAGCAGACGGTTAGGTTTCATTCCAGAGGGGGGTTCGATGGTTTTCGCTGTTGAGACGGAATCCATCGCAAGACGGTTACGTTTTCGCCAGGGAGAGTCTCCGAGGGTAGCCTCGGGGCAAGCGGTCCTGCGGGCCATCCGGCCTCGCCCCGGGCCCAGGCCGCCATTTCCCTCGGGCACGCCATCGGCAGCGTGGTTCCCGGACTTGCGTGATTTCCGGCACCCGCACGGGAAGTCGCAGCTGGCGACGTCGTGTCAGCGCCGTGCGGTCTGCCGATCAAGAGTTGTCCGGGCCGGGCTGCGATTGTCCAGTCGCAGGAAGCCGGCGACGGAACCTCCTGCCGGTCACCGCATCGATACCTTTGAGGCCCATCCGATCCCGGGAGCCGGAAGGTGTTGTCCGGGTCGTGCCTTTCCCCCCGGCGAGGCTCATTTCTCGGCTTCGAGCTGCTGCCGGGCGGCTTCGAGACCTTCGATCTGTTCGGGGGTGGGCTTCGGATAGCGCAGTTTCAGCCGCCCGATGCGGCTGGCGATGATGTCGGCCACCACCGCGCGCGTGAACCACTTGTGATCCGCCGGCACCACGTACCAGGGCGCCCAACTGGTGCTCGTGGCCTGCAGCATCTGTTCGTAGGCCCGTTGGTAATCGTCCCAGAAGGCGCGCTCCCGGATGTCCGCCGCGGAGAACTTCCAGTGTTTCTCGGGATTGTTGATCCGTTCGAGAAACCGCTCCTTCTGCTCGGCCCGGGATACGTGGAGGAAGAACTTGATCACGCAGCAACCGTTTTGCGTGAGGGTGCGCTCGAGGCGGTTGATCGATTCGTAGCGCTCCTCCCAGAGTCGGTCGTATCCCTTTCGTCGCAGTTCCGGACGGACGTATTGATACTCCAGCAACTCGGGATGCACCCGCACGACGAGCACCTCCTCGTAGTAGGAGCGGTTGAAGATCGCAATGCGACCGCGCGCGGGCATGGCCTTCATCGGGCGCCACAGGAAATGCCGCAGACGTTCCTCCTCGGTCGGGGCCTTGAAGCTGTGCACCTCGACCCCCTGCGGGTTCACTCCCGACATGACATGCCGGATGGTGCCATCCTTGCCGGCGGCATCGAGGGCCTGGAAGATGATGATCACCGAGTACTCCGCGCTCGCCCACAGCAACTGCTGGGCCTCGGCCAGGGCGGTCACATCCTCAATCAGGGCCTCCTTCGCCGCTCCCTTGTTCTTGAACTGCCCGGTATACCCGGGCGGGTGATCCTTCAGGCGAAACCGTTTCCCCGGCGGGACCAGGAACGGCTTGTGATCGAGTCGACGGTTGGTCTTCATGCGCGTTTTCCTTTGGTTTGAATGACGGGTTCGGCACAGGGACAGTTGCCCGGCCCGGTGCGGCCCCGGATGAGTTGCACCGCCTTCGCGGGGGAGTCGGTGAATTCCCACAGATCCAGGTCGCCGGGGCTGATCGTGCCTTCCGCGAGCAACGATTTCTGCAGGAACGGCCGCAGGTTGCCCCAGAACTTGCGGCCCATGAGGATCACGGGAAAACGCTCGATCTTGTCGGTCTGCATCAGGGTCAACGACTCGAAGGCCTCGTCCAGCGTGCCGAATCCCCCCGGCAGGATGACGAAGGCGCAGGAGTATTTCACGAGCATCACCTTCCGCACGAAGAAGTGATCGAACTCGACGAACTGGTCCAGATACGGATTGGGCTCCTGCTCCATGGGCAGCTGGATGTTGCACCCGATGGACAAGCCGCCGGCCTCCTTCGCGCCGCGGTTGGCCGCCTCCATGATCCCCGGCCCGCCGCCGGTCATGACGGCATAACCGGCGCCCGCCAGTTCCCGACCGACCGACCGCGCCAGTTTGTAGTACGGATGCGACGGGCGGAAGCGGGCCGAACCGAAGACCGTGACGCAGGGCCGGTCGAATTCGAGGGACTCGAACCCGCGCAGGAATTCGAGAAAGATGCGGATCGCGGATTCGAGTTCCTCGCTGTGCTCACGCCGGCCCTTGAGAAAGAACTTCTCGACGCCTTTGACGTGGGTGAGCAGCGACACTTCGCGGGCCGCCGGACGGGTGGTCGGTTTGCGTTTCATCGATGGTCTCCACCCGATGCCTCCGGGAGACTTCCGTACGGGCGGTGGCCCGGGGCGGACATGGGCGGTTTTGGGCGGCAGGGTAACCGGCATCGCGACCTCGGGCAAGTCGCGCCGGGCTACTTGGCAAACTCGACGCACCGCGTTTCGCGCACGACGGTCACGCGGATCTGACCCGGATACTGCAATTCGTTCTCGATCTTGCGCGCGATTCGACGGGCCAAACCGGCCGCCTCCTCGTCTTTCAATGCCTCGGGCTCGACGATGACCCGCAGTTCGCGGCCCGCCTGCACCGCGTAGCACTTCTCCACCCCGTCGAACGAGGCGCCGATCCGCTCGAGGCTCTCCAGGCGACGGAGGTAATTGGTCATGGATTCCGAACGGGCGCCCGGACGCGCGGCGCTCAGGGCGTCGGCGGCGCTGACCAGCACCGCGACGATTCCCATCGGCGCGACTTCGTCGTGGTGGGCGGCCACGGCGTTGACGACCTCCTCCGCTTCCCCGTGCCGCTTGAGGAAATCGGCCCCGATCAGCGCGTGACTGCCCTCCACTTCGTGATTGAGGGCCTTGCCGATGTCATGGAGCAGACCGGCGCGGCGGGCGGTGACGACGTTGGCCCGGAGTTCGGCCGCCATCAAACCGGCCAGCTGGGCAACCTCGACCGAGTGATGGAGAATGTTCTGCGAAAAGCTCTGCCGGAATCGCAGACGGCCCAGGAGCAGCACGATTTCCGGATGCAACGGCGGCAGCCCGACCTCATGCACCGCCTGTTCGCCAGCTTCGC
>JACKPV010000043.1 GCA_024233305.1 Verrucomicrobiales bacterium | reverse complement strand
GCGGGCCGACGTCCGAGGGAGCAGTTCCGACTCGACAGGTGGGGGTTCCTGCGTTAAAAGCGTGCGCCGGTTCACGAACTCACCCTTGGGCAGGCTCGATGGAGCAGGCCCGAAGGGCAAGTTGTTGAAATCGAAGATGGTAGATGGGCAGCGCGGCGTCAAATTGTGCGGTGTGTTCGGCGGAAACCGGGACCGGCCAAGTCCTGTGTGCGTCCTGCACGACTCGACTGGCAACCTCAGCCGGCGGAATTCTGGATTTCGCCGCGGCTGATGATCGCCCGGTGGAAGACAAGGGAAGTCTCGAACCGGGCCGGCAACTGGTCAACGGACGCTTCACCTTGATCCGTCTCCTGGGGCAGGGAGGAATGGGCGAAGTATGGCTGGCCAGCGACACGAATTTGCGCGGAGGACGCCACCAAGCCGCTCTGAAATTCGTCTCGCCGCGGGTCCGGCACAACCGGGCGATGATGGACTGTCTGCGCGAGGAGTTGGAGAACAGCCTGCAACTCAGCCACGACAACATCCTGCGCATCCACGACCTCCACACTTCGCCGGACGATCCTCCCTTCATCCTGATGGAATTCGTGGACGGGCTGAACCTGCTGGAACTGATCCGCCGCCGGCCCACCGGACGTTTGGAGTGGCACGAATTGGAACCCTATGTCCGCCAGCTTTGTTCCGCCCTGCATTACGCCCACTCGAAGCGGGTCATTCACCGGGACTTGAAACCCCGGAACATCCTTCTTGATCGAAGCCTGCGGATCAAGCTGGCGGATTTCGGCCTGGCTCGCTTTGTGCCCCTTTTCCGACTCGGGGACGCCGGCCCGCGGGCCATCGAAGGCACGCTGCCCTATATGAGTCCGCAGCAGTTCCAGGGTGATCAGCCGACCATCAGCGACGACATCTATGCCTTCGGGGCAACACTGTACGAGCTGCTCACCGGTACGCATCCCCTGGCGCCTGGAGAAGGTTTCCCGGAACGCCTCCAAAACGATGTGCCGGAAACCCCTTCCCACCGGTTGGCCCAACTCGGCCTGGTCTCGACCCTCCCGCTCCGTGTCGAACAGGCGGTAATGTCCTGCCTGGCGAAGGACCCGGCCATGCGCCCTGCGAGTGTCTTCCACCTGGCGCGGCGTCTTGGAGTGGGCGTGGCCGATGGACTGGATCCGATGGAGGCACCGGTACGTCCTGTGCGGCCGGTTGTCGTGACGGAAGAGTCTGCCTGGCCGGAACCCGAGCCGGCGCGAATGTCGCCGGGCCGGGACGCGCGGGATTGGACGGTGGTTTCGCTGGTCGTCGCTGCCATTGCCGGGGGCTTCTTCCTGTGGAAGCCCTTGGGCGAGCGTATCGGTTGGATGGACGGCCCGGTAGCAAGCGCACCCGCGTCAACCAACCGAGTCGTCAACCACCCCAGCCCGGCTGTGGAGCCGCAGGCCCCGGCGGGGGCTGAGGTCCCGGATTCCCCACCGACGTCAGCAGCCGTCCAGCTCCACGTGGCCAATCCGCCGCCGGGATGGGAAGGCGTCGAGGTGCAAATTGTGGATGAAGCCGGTGTGCTGCCGGTGAGATTTCTTAGCCTGCCACCGGAGTTCAACCTTCAACTTCCGGCGGGAGATTATCGCGTTGTCGCCGGTCGGAAGGGGACGAAACGCCATTTTCTGGAGTGGATCAACTTCCCTGCGACCGCCACCCCAGGCGCCAATCGGTGGGTTCTGGATTTCGGATTCGAAAAGGAAATCGAGTTCAAGGTTGACAGCGATGCCAACGTGATCTGTGCGGACATGTGGGGAAACAGCATCCGTCTCTCTCGAAATCGGGCGAAGACGTCGGAGGGAATGATCATCTACGGCACGCCCAAGTTGCGGCAGGGAACCCTCAACCTGACCGTGATCAAGGACTACTTTCTTCCACAGCAAACGACCACGTTCCATGGGCCATCAAGCCGTGCGCTGGTAACCCTGCAAGGGTCCGGGAAGCTGAGGGCTCAGCCCGCCCCGGAACTGGACTGGACGAACAGTGTCGGGGCCGAATTGGCCTGGGTCGGCGACATCTGGGTGGCACGGCATGAGACCACCGTCACCCAATGGTGGGAGTTCGCCACCGCCACGGGCTTCGGCGCGCCCACAATGATCTCCGTGACCGGTTCAGGGTGGGCTGACGTGGGCCGCAGCTGGCGGGATACAGGGTTCCGGCAATCCGGTGCCGATCATCCGGTGGTGGGCGTGAACTGGCATGATGCGACCAACTTCTGCGCCTGGCTTACGGACAGGGAGCGCGGAGCGCAGAGGCTCGGCAACAAGCAGCACTACCGGTTGCCGACCGACGCGGAATGGGGACGCATCGCCCAGGATCAGAAGCGCCGGTATCCGTGGGGAGATGACTTTCGCCCGACGCCCGGCGAGGGCAACTATGCCGGCAGCGAGATCCTGGGTGAGGAGTATCCCATCGGCTGGCCGGCGATGACCGTCTACGTGGATGACTACGCTCGCACCGCGCCGGTGACCTACGGAAAAGCGAACGAATACGGACTGTTCGGGCTAGGGGGAAACATTGCCGAATGGTGTGCGGACTGGTACTCCAGCGACTTGAACAGGAACGAGATGCTAACCGGTCTTGATCCCGGCGTTTTCCAGGACGATCCCAACCTGGAGTTCGATGGTGGCGGGAGGACTTTCCGCGTCATCCGCGGGAGTTCCTGGGTTGATGGGGACGACCTGCAAAGAGACAGTAATCACATCGAACTTCTGCTGGCCCTCCGCCGGTTCGCCCGGCCGGAAGAAAGAAATGATCGCACGGGATTCCGCATGGTGCTTGAAGGAGAGCCGGACGAATGAACCTCCTGTCCTTGTCGGGGCCACGGCGGCATGGACGGCCGGGCCGTCCTATCCACCGGTTATTGAACACGGCTTTCCTGGGATATGCGCTGTTGAGTCCTGCCGGGCCCCTGCGGCTTCACGGCCAAAACGAGCCTCCGCTGCTTGCGCCGTGCTTTGGCGACAATATGATGCTGAGGGTGGCACCGGCCCGGGACCCGGCCGACAGCCTGCTGCTCTGGGGCTGGGTGCCGGATGGCCAGAAGGTCTCGGTCCGGTTCTCGACCCACTCCAAAGATCTCACCGTCAGCGACTATGAGCCCGGTCGAAGGAGGGGTTTCACGTCATGGAGGCTTACCTCCAGGCATCTTGAAGAGCCACTAAAGGCGGGCGGTCCGTTCAGCCTCACGATCACCCCGATGACGCCCCGGTTCATGCGCGCCGATGTTCGGGGAACGGCACGGGTGTTCACCAATCTGCTTGCCGGGGAGGTCTGGATCGCTTCGCCAGCGGGTCGCCCGTCCCCGCGGATGGGAGGTGGGCCGCTTCCGGACGCGGTGAGGCTGCTCCGCGTCGGTCAGGCCCACTGGGGGGATTTGAAGGCCCCGCTTCTCCTTCCGGCGGATGTGCAGGGATGGGCGCTGGCGGGAGATGGCTCGGGTGATCGCGGACTTCCGGCGAGTATCCGTTACTTCGCGATGGCCTACCGGCGTCATTACCCGGATATGCCGCTCGGGATCATATTGGTGCCACCTTCAGGAGATCGCGAGCCCATCCGCTCCCACGCGCTCAATAGCATTCTCAAACAGGTGTACGACGATGAATTGGATGACTACCACCATGCGCGTCGGGCGGCGCTGGAGGCCAAACGTCGCGGCGTTGCCGTCGAGACAAGGATCGAAGTGCCCAAGCATCAACTCGTGCGTGCCGAAGGCAGTGTGCCTTCAATTCTCTACGGTGTTGATGGCTGCTTCTGGTGAGGGTCACATGCGCGCTCCAGATCCCATGAGCCTCCTGCTCGCCTTGGTAACGGGCCGCCACTGGCGGGGCTTGGATGCGGGCTCGACGGGACTGCGATCAACCCCCCCTTGACACATGGCCTCCGTCTTCATCAGTTACCGGCACGAGAGCGACGCCCACCGGGCGAGAGTCCGTGAGTTCGCGGAACGGCTCCAGGCTGCCGGCGTCCGTGTTGTGCTTGACGAGTTCTTCCTGGAACTGCACCCGGGCGGGCCGCGGCAAGGTTGGGACCGGTGGTCCGCCTTGCAAGTGAAGGAAGCGTCCCGGATCGTCATCGTTGCATCCCGCGGCTGGTTCCGGTGTTTCGAGGGTATCGAGCATCCCGGCAAGGGCTGTGGCGCGGCATGTGAGGCCCGGTTGATATATACGCAGCTTTTCGATGCGAAATGGGAATCCGACATCCATCGCGTGGTCGCGCTCACGACGGATGCGCTGGTTTCCCTCCCCGATGAGATCCGCCATTTGCCTCATTTTGTCCTGGGAGAGCGAAACCCGGCCGCCTTCCAGCGGTTGGTGTCCTGGCTTGATGCGGGAGAGGCCGCCCCCCGGACGCCGGCGTCTCCCGCCGTTGCATGGCCTGCCCCGCTGACCCGGTTCCAGCATGGTCTGGCAGATCGTCAAGAGCGGGAATGGCCGATGATTGTGGCGCTACTGTCCGGTCAAGCGACCAAACGAGTGCTTCTCCTGGAGGGAGAAGCGAATCACGGGAAGTCGTTCTTGATCCAGTCCACCTACCGGTATGCCGTGCAAGCGGGTATTTGTGTCGCGCGGCTGGACTTCAAAGGAGGCATCCGAACGGTGGACGATGTGCTCTCGGCTCTGGCTCTGGAGTGGGCGGAGGTATTGCCAGGCTTCGCTGCCGCCCCGGCGGAGAACCCGCACCTCCTGCGGCGCGATATGCGTGCGCTCCGTCGTCCGACTCTGCTTCTGCTGGATACCTACGAACGGGCGGCGGCGTACCCGGACCTGGCGGACTGGATCGAATGCCAGCTGCTTGCCGAGGTACTGCACGCACCCGCCCTGGCGGCCATCGTTGCCGGCCAGCATATCCCGGAGATTACCAAGGTCGTGTGGGCGTCGCAGGCGGAGCACCTCCATCTGCAACCGATCACCAACCGGGCTCACTGGGAAACCTGGATGGCACAACGTTCTCCCGACCTGGTGCGGCATCTCGATACATTGCTCATGCTGACCGGTGGGGTGCCGGGAAGCATGGCCTTGAACGTTCAGACCATCGAGGCCTTCCAACACGACGCGGCTGGATAAGACCATCCATGTCTGATTCCGTTCGCAACCTGCTGAGGCGCTTGGGCGACACCCGGGGAGATCCGGCCGCGCAAGCCGTGGTGTCGGCGGACTTTGCGCTGGCGGCACACACCCCGCCCGGTGACGATGATCTTGCGGAGATGATGGATGCCGCGTGCATCCTCCACTGGTTCAACGCGGAGTTGGTGGCTGCCGTTCTTGGTATCCCGAGCAGGGAGGCTGGCCCGCGGATGCTCGTCCTGACGGCACTTGCCTTCGTGGAGCGCTTGGCGCGCGACGGCATGGAAGTGTGGGGGGTTCACGACGTAACGCGCCTCGCGTGGCGTCGGCGATTGGCCCGACGCGCGCCGGTGCGCTACCGGGAGCTTGCGGCCCGCGCGGCGGAGGCTTTTGCGAGGGACGCGGAACCCGGGGAACGCATCGAATGGATATACCATTCCGTGGTTTCGGATGCACAGGGTGGCGCCGAATTGCTCGCCGGGCAGATGGATGCATGGGCGCCCTCCGGTTACCGGAGCGAGCGATACGCGCTCGCCCAGGCATTGGTGGAGCTTTCCCCGGAGGAACTCCCGACGGCCAAGGTCCGCGGGCAGGTGGCCGAGGTGCTCCTCCGCACGGCGTTCGAACGATCGAGCCGCGGCGAAACGCCGGGTTTGGGAGAGTTCGCGGGCTCGGCCAGACAGTTGCTGCGCCCACCGTCGGACCGCATTGCTGACTATACCGTAAGCCTGACACGGAGCGTTCAGGACCTTTATGCCGATGAGGTTGCCTGCCCGAGTCTTGCCCATGCCTATTGTCTTTCGGGGGACGTGCTCCAATCGGGGGGACGGTTGAAGGAAGCCCTTGCCTCGTTCGAGAAGTACCAATCGATCTGCCGGCGGCTTCTGGGCGACGATGAGGGGAATGGTGTGCTGACCCACGAGTTGGTGACCGCGTGTGTCCGGGTGGGAGCGGTGCAGCAGGCGCTGGGCCGGCTCGAGGAAGCCGGACATGCCTTTCAAGAAGCCCTTGCCGTGTGCCAGGCGGCAGTCGAGCGGGACCCGGAAAACGCCATGTGGCAGGCGAATCTCGCCACGGCCTGCAATCGCGTTGGCGGGATCATGGAGGCCACAGGCCGGACTGCGAAGGCGTTGGGAGCCTTCGAGAAGGATGTGGCGATTTGCAGTCGACTGGTGAGCGATGCGCCGGACAACACGGCGCGGCAAAGCGCCCTGGCTCTGGCCAAGGCACGATGGGGGTCGGCGTTGAAGAACAAGGGCCGCTTGCAGGATGCTCTGTGCGCATTTCGGGAGTATCTGGCCATCTTCCAGAGATTGGTGGAATCTGATCCAGGCAACGTGACGTGGCAGCGGGAGTTGGCTGTGGCCGACGGGCGGTTGGGGGGAGTCCTCGAATCACTCGAGGATTTCCAGGCGGCCAGGAGTGCTTTCCGCCGCGCCTCCGGAATTCTGCGACAACTGGCCTCACGCTATCCCACGACCCCATCCCTCGCCCGGGAGTTCGCCGTCTCGTGCTTGCGCGTCGCCCGGTTGGACTCGCGGCTCGGCGACAAGAGAAACGCGGAATTGCTCCTGCAGGAGGCGCAGAACACGCTTGATCAGCTCGGACCTCCTTCTCCGGATTGCTCGCCCTGGCAACGGGAGGCTGATCTGATTCACGCAGAGCTGACGGCCTTGCGAGGTGGAACGTTCCCGGGCTTGACCCGGTGATGAGTGCCCGTGGAGCGGGGCGGTGCTCAGGCTGGGGCGGGCAGGAGGCCGGGGGAAGGGCCGGGGATGTTCCTAGGCGGTACGCGCCACGCGGGCTCCAAGTGGTGGAACGGCGCGTGGGCCCGGTAGGCTGGGGGATGAAACGAGAGCCCGATTGATGTGCTGTCACCGGTCGCTTTTCAGCTTGGCTGGTTGCCTCGTTCCTTCGCATGCTGCGGGCATGAAGATTGTGCTGGCTTATTCGGGCGGGTTGGACACGTCAGTCATCCTGGCCTGGCTCAAGGAGGCCTACAGCGCCGAGATCGTCGCCTTTTGCGCGGACATTGGGCAGGAGGAGGAACTCAAGGGGCTCAAGCCCAAGGCCCTCGGGACCGGCGCTTCGTCGATCTACATCGAGGATCTCCGGGACGAGTTTGCGCGCGATTTCATCTTCCCAATTATGCGCGCCGGCGCCGTCTACGAGGGCCAGTATTTCCTGGGCACCAGCATTGCCCGCCCCCTGATCGCCAAGGCCATGGTCGAAATCGCGCGGCGGGAGAAGGCGGATGCCATCGCGCATGGCGCCACCGGGAAGGGCAACGACCAGGTACGCTTCGAGCTCACGGCCGCCGCTTTGGAGCCGCATCTCCAGGTGATCGCCCCTTGGCGCGACGCCACCTTCCGCGGGTTGTTCCCGGGGCGGGCCGAGATGATTCGCTATTGCGATGAACGCAAGATCCCCGTGCAGGCCAGCGCGAAGAAACCCTATTCGATGGATCGCAACCTCCTGCACATCTCGTTCGAGGCCGGCATCCTCGAGGATCCCTGGCTGGACGCCTTCGCCCCGAAGAACAAGGAGATGTTCAAGCTGTCGGTGGCCCCGGAGGATGCCCCCAACAAGCCGGAATATGTCACGCTGGACTTCGAGAAGGGCGATTGCGTGGCGGTGAACGGCAGCGCCCTGAGCCCGCTCGGCGTCATGCAGAAGCTGAACAAGCTCGGTGGCAAGCACGGGATCGGGCGCGTGGACATGGTCGAGAACCGGTTCGTGGGCATGAAGAGCCGCGGCGTCTACGAGACCCCCGGCGGGGCCATTCTCCATTTTGCCCACCGGCAGATGGAATCGCTGACGATGGACCGCGAGGTCATGCACCTGCGCGACTCGCTGATACCCCGCTACGCCGAACTCGTTTACTACGGCTTCTGGTACGCACCCGAAAGGCTGGCCCTGCAAGCCCTCGTGGAGGAGAGCCAGGAAAACGTCACCGGCCGGGTGCGGGTGAAGCTCTACAAGGGCAACCTGATGGTCGCCGGCCGGCAGTCTCCCGTGAGCCTCTACAATCCGCACATCGCCACGATGGAGGCCGATCCCACGCAGGCCTACAATCAGGACGATGCCACCGGGTTCATCCGGCTCAACGCGCTCCGGTTGAAGGTGGGCGCCACCGTGCATGCCCCGGCGCCCGCGAAATCCTCCGGCGCGCCGGCCAAGGGGAAGAAGAAGCGTCCGCGCGGTTGAGCCGCGTCCGCCCGGCGGTGTTGGCTGCCAGCGGCGGGTTCCTCGACGGCGGCGTTCGGGGGGGAAGCGTCGCGGCCGGCTGCGGAACCTTGATTGCCGTTTGCTGACCCGGGCCGGCGTGCTAACAGTTCGGGGTGCTGTTCGACCCGCAGACCGAAACCGTTCCCACCGGCGCCATCACCATCCAGGGCGCCCGGGAGCACAATCTCAAGAACCTCAGCGCGACGATCCCGCATGGGCGGTTCGTAGTGATCACCGGGGTCAGTGGTTCGGGCAAGAGCACCCTGGCCTTCGATCTGCTGTTCGCCGAGGGCCAGCGGCGGTTTCTCGATTCGATGAACACCTACGCCCGGCAGTTCGTCGAGCAGATGGCGCGCCCCGAGGTGGACCTGATCAGCGGCATTCCCCCGACCGTCAGCATCGAACAGCGGAACTCGCGGGGCGGCGGCAAGAGCACGGTGGCCACGGTGACGGAGGTGTTCCACTTCATTCGCTTGCTGTACGCCCGGCTCGGCACACCGTTCTGTCCGGATTGCGACCAGCAGGTGCAAGCCCAGACGCGGGATGAAGTGGGCCGCCGGCTCGAGCGGGAAATGCGGGAACGCGGCGACCTGCTGCTGCTGGCGCCGGTGGTGCGGGGACGCAAGGGGTTTCACAGCGACGTCGCGGTGTGGGCGGCCCGGCATGGCTACGAGGAATTGCACGCCGACGGGCGGCTCTATCGCACGGATGAGCCGTTCCGCCTGGATCGCTTCCGCGAGCATGATGTCGAGATCGTGACGGGCCGGCTGGAAGCAGGCGGGCGTTCGCGGCGCCAAGCCGCGCGCCAGGAAGCCACGACGGCGGGGCGGGTGGGACGGGAACTCATCGAGACGACCCTTGAACTCGGCCGCGGCACGTTGTTCGCCCTGGACAACCACCGGCGCATCACGGTGCATTCCACCGAGCGCGCCTGCCCCGGATGTGGACGCTCCTTTGCGCCGTTGGACCCCAAGTTCTTCAGCTACAACTCCTCGGCGGGATGGTGTCCGAAATGCCGCGGATTCGGGGAACTGTTCTACCTCCCGGAAGGCGTGGACCGCGGCGCGCGCGAGGACGCCATCGAGGAATCCTGGTTCGGCTGGGCCGAGGGACAGCGCGAGCCGTGTCCGGAGTGCCAGGGCGCCCGGCTAAACCCTGTGGCCCGGGCCGTGCGATTGATGCTGCCCGGCGGGGCGGAAGGCCTCCGGATCGACGAACTGTCCCGCCGGTCGGTGAGCGAAGCGGAGCAGTTCTTCCGCGACGTGCGGCCACGGGGTCGCGAGGGGCTTATCGCGCGCGACATCCTGCCCGAGATCAGCGAGCGGCTGAAGTTCCTCCGCGAGGTCGGGCTCGATTATCTCGAACTCGGTCGGTCGGTCACCACCCTCTCGGGAGGCGAGGCCCAACGCATCCGCCTGGCGGCCCAGCTCGGGTCGAATCTCAGCGGCGTGCTCTACGTGCTCGACGAACCCACCATCGGGCTGCACGCGCGCGACAATGAACGCCTCCTCGGCGCCCTCGAAAAGCTCCGTTCCCGCGGCAACACGGTCGTGGTCGTCGAGCACGACGAGGAAACCATGCGGCGCGCCGATCACATCATCGATCTCGGTCCGGGCGCGGGCGTGAACGGCGGCGAACTGGTGGCGGAGGGGACGTTCGACGAATTGCTGCGCCATCCCGATTCCCTGACCGGCCGCGCGTTGCGGGAAGTCCGGGGTCATCCCGGACGGGGGGAACGTCGTTCCGTGGTCCGCGCTGGAGCTGCGTGTGACGGCCCAAAGCCGCGCGGGCGGGCGGGAGCTGACCGGCGCGGGAAGCAGGTCCGGCCGCCGGAAGGAGACGCCCCCGCCCACCCGAAACCCGCCGCCTGGCTCGTGCTCGAGCGGGCGACGGCTAACAACCTGCACGACCTGACGGTACGCTTCCCGGTCGGCCGTTTCGTGGTGGTCACCGGGGTGAGCGGATCGGGCAAGAGCACGCTGATCCGCGAGTGTCTCCGGCCGGCGCTGGAAGCGGCGTTGCAACGCGGCGCGAAGAGCGGCGTCCGGGGCCCCCGGGTTTCCGGACACGAGGGCCTCAAGGCGGTCTACGAAGTGGACCAGACGCCCATCGGTCGGACACCCCGTTCGATTCCGGCCACCTATGTTGGTTTCTTCGATGACATCCGGCGGTTGTTTTCCGGCACCCCGGAGGCGCGGTTGCGCGGTTACGGCCCGGGGCGGTTCTCGTTCAACAGCCGGGAGGGCCGCTGTCCGGAGTGCGAAGGAGCGGGCGTGGTGAAGCTCGAAATGAACTTCCTGCCGCCGGCTTTCCTCCGGTGCGAAGCCTGCCTGGGCCTGCGGTTCAGCCGGGAAACGCTGGACATCGAATACCACGGGCGCAACGTGGCGCAGGTCCTTGAACTCAGCGTGGCCGAGGCCCGGGAGTTCTTTGCCGCCGTTCCCCGCATCCGCCGCCCGCTCGACGCCCTGCACGACACGGGGCTGGATTACCTCAAGCTCGGCCAGACCAGCCCGACGTTGAGCGGCGGCGAGGCCCAGCGGGTGAAACTGGTTTCCCACCTGCTCAGCGGCTTGCGCCCCGCCGCGTCCGCGCCACCGGCCGGGGCGCCGCGCAACCTCTTCCTGCTGGAGGAACCCACCATCGGTTTGCACGCAACCGATGTGCAACGCCTGGTCGAGGTGATTCAACGCCTGGTCGACGCCGGGCATACGGTGATCGTCATCGAGCACAACCTCGAGCTGGTGGCGGAGGCAGACTGGGTCATCGACCTGGGCCCCGAAAGCGGCGCCGCCGGGGGACGGATCGTCGCCGAAGGAACGCCCGAGCAGATCGCGCGAACCCGCGGCTCGCACACGGGCGCCTGGCTGCGGAAGGTCCTTCGCCCCCGTCGCCAGGGCCCGGACACGCGCGTTTCTGACCGTCGGCCAGCATAAGTTCGCAAGCGCGCGCTTTCGGGTTGCATTCCCGGCAGGAATTCAGGTTTCTTATGGTTGTCGAACGAGATGAGTGCCACCCCTCCAGCCGTGGACCGCCGCCGGCTCTCCGAGCGTGAGAAGCGCGCGTTGCTGTCCCTGCTTGGGGACGACACGCCGACCGTGTTCCAGGCGGTGCGCGAACGGCTGCTGGAATGCGGGCCCGAGACGACGCGCTGGCTGCGCCCCCACTTGGTGAGCAGCGATCCTGTGGTGCGGCGGCATGCGCGCGAGATCGTGCATCAGGTCGTGCAGCAGGCGGCGGATCACCGGTTCCTGGGCTTCTGCCTCGGGCATCGCGAGAACCTGGACCTCGAACAGGGCATCTGGCTGCTGGCGCAGACGCAGTATCCCGAAATCAACGCCGACGCCTACCGGGCCCTGCTGGACAGTTTCGCCGCGGACATTCGGGAACGGCTGGCGGATGAAGACCGGCCGTTGAGCAGTCTGGCGGTGATCAACGACTACCTGTTCAACGAACTCGGTTTCCACGGGAACGAGGAGGAGTATTACGATCCCGAGAACAGCTATTTCAACCGCGTGATCGACCGCCGGATGGGCAACCCGATCAGTCTCAGCGCGCTCTACTGGTTGTTGGGTCGGCGGTTGGGACTCCCCATCGTTGGCATCGGCATGCCCGGCCATTTCCTGTGCCGGTTCCAGTCGTCGACCGAGGCGGTCTTCATCGATGCGTTCAACCGCGGGAAACTCCTGACCCGGGCGGACTGCATCCGTTACCTGCAGCAGAGCGGTCATGGCTTCGAGGAAGGCCACCTGGCGCCCATCGCCCCTGGACGCGCGCTGTTGCGGATGTGTTCGAACCTGCTCCAGATCTACGCGGACAGCGGGTTCGCCGAGGAGCGCGCCCGGTTTCAGCGCTACGTCATTGCGTTGAACCATTGACCTCCCGCCCCGCGCGGACCGGCGGCGGGACGCGACAAACAGACCGTCGGTTTACCGCGCCGATGCGCCTTCGCCAGCAGACTGCGTTGCTTCGGCAACGCTGCGCAGGACGCCTCCGGGGTGGTTTTTCAGGGACCGGGGTGTTGAGGCCGCGGGGCGAGGGATCCGACCTCGCTCGAGAGGGATCAGTTGTTCACGGAGGCCGTGGCCTGCACGCGCCCCTGGGCGTCCTGGTTGTTCCAGACGAGCCATCGGTCGGGACTGGCGCGCCCCAGGGCGGGGTGGTTGACGAAGGCCATGCGGTCGAGGCCGAACGGGTTCCCCTGACGAAGCGTCGCCCCGGACTCGGACCTTGCGCCCGACAGGAGAGCGGTCCCAGTATGTGCCCATGCACGTCTCCCTGTCGCTCGCGCGCCCGGCGCTTCCGTGTTCCCGCATCGCTTCGCATCGAGTGTTGGGTCCGGATCATCCCCGCCCCCGGCGCCTGCTTCCCCGCGCCGTGAGTGGATGCCGTGGAACCCCGAGCGTCGCCGCATTCATCCTGGCCCGCGTGGTCGTCGGCCTGCTGCTGGTCGGGCGGATGGCGTCGGCAGCCGAGCCGGCAAAACGCACCACTATCGCCGCAAATGCCCAATTCTGGTGGGCCCGCACCGCCGCGGACCTCAACGGCGACGGCATCCTCGACCTGGCGCTGCAAGACAACAACGCCCACGGCGGCTGGCTCGGCTGGCTCGAAGGCCGGGCCGATGACCGTCCCTGGGCGTTGCACAAGATCGCGTCCGTAGGCCCGGAGGGCGGCGCCTTCGCCAGCGGCGATCTCGACGCGGGGGACCTGGACGGGGACGGCGACATCGACGTGCTCGGATTCGTTCACCCTGGCGAGTGGGACGAGGGCGCCGCTCCCACCCGGATCTTCTGGTATGAGAATCCGTCCTGGAAGGCGCATTTCATCGGTGAGGCGCCGGCGTTCGTGAAGGACGCGAATTTGGCTGATTTCGACGGCGATGACCGGCTTGACCTCGTGGTGATCACCTACGTGGGCAACCGGTTGCGCGTTTTGCGTCAATTGGCCGCCGACGAATGGGTGCCGGTCCAGGACATCACGGTCCCCAATCTGCACGAGGGCATGGATGTCGGCGATGTGGACGGCGACGGCGATCCGGACGTGGCCACGAACGGCTACTGGGTGGAGAACCCTGGCGGGGATTGGCGCGGCGATTGGCCGATCCGCTCAATCGCCGGGGATTGGCACGAGCAAACCGGCGACTGGTCGAAGAACGCCACCAAGGTGGCCTGCTGCGACGTCGACGGTGACGGGCGGGCGGAGGTGTTCGTGTCACATTCGGAACGTCCGGATTATCCGGTGGCCTGGTACGCCGCGTCCGATCCCAAGTCCGGTCACTGGGTGGAGCACCGGTTACCCGGGGAACTGCCCGCCGTCCACACCCTCCAGGTGGCTGACGCCGATCTCGACGGCGATCAGGACGTGCTGCTGGGCGTCAACCGGGGCCGCGGACAGGCCCTGGGTTTCGAGACCTGGCCGGTGCGTCTGCTGGTCAACGAGGGAGACAACACCAGTTGGAAGACCGCCGCGTTGACCGATCGGGGAATCTACAACGGACAGGTCGCGGATGTGGACGGCGACGGCGACCCGGACCTTTTCCGCCTGCCCAGCCACGACGCCACCCAACTCGAGGTCTGGTGGAATCCGGTGCGCCACCCGGGGCAACGAACCCGATGGAACTTCGATGGGCCTGCCGACGGCGCGTTGCCTCCCGACTGGCGTCAGGGTTTCACGGGCGAAGGGCGGGCCGACTGGCGCCTCGTGCAGACCCCGAGCGGCGGGGTGCTCGCCCAGGTCGAGGGCGGGAATCCGAACCGCCATTTCAACGTCGCCTGGACGACAGCCGTCACGGTCCGCAACGCGACGTTGTCCGTCCGGCTGAAGGCCGTGTCCGGCGCGCACGACCAGGGCGGCGGCCTGATCTGGCGCGCGCAGGACGAACGCAACTACTACGTGGTTCGCGCCAACCCCCTCGAACGAAACGTCGTGCTCTACAAGATGCAGAACGGGGTTCGCACCGATCTGCCGCTCGTGGATCGGGGCCGGACCTATGGTCAGAAAGTCGCCGAACTGGGGCGTCGCTGGCACACCTTGTCGGTGGACGTGCACGACGACACCTTCACCGTGTTCCTGGATGGCGCGAGCCTTTACCAGGTGCGCGACGCCACGTTCACCGAAGCCGGCCATGTCGGCCTCTGGACCAAGGCCGACGCCGTCACCTGGTTTGACGACCTGCAAATCGTGGAGCACGCCCCCGGAGTCGGAGAGGTCGGTTCTTGATACTTGCGCACACTGGTCTCCGGTCGGCTGCGTTGCGGTGGCGCAACGGACCGTCGCCGCCGGA
Source organism: Verrucomicrobiales bacterium (assembly GCA_024233305.1). Taxonomy (GTDB): domain Bacteria; phylum Verrucomicrobiota; class Verrucomicrobiia; order Limisphaerales; family J093; genus J093. Next base: position 56,056 of record JACKPV010000043.1, on the reverse strand, counting down.
CCGGCGCCCACGCAGTTTCCGACCTCGATCCCGCCCCTTTTCAAAGACCGACGGCGCTCGCTCAGCACCGGGTTTTCGGAGTCCGGTGCGCTTCCGAGGCTCGCTTCGCTCGGGCACGGCTGTCCTCGTTGCGTTCACCGCTCCACGCCGCAGACCGACCGGGAAACCGTCGGTGGATCCGAACGGTCCGGATCGCGCCTGCCTTCTCAAGGGTCCGGTGCGCCGTGGTGTTCGGGGTCCCGCAGCGGAGCTGGATGGGCCTCGATGGCGCCGATGGAAGGGGGCGACGCGTAGCCACGGCCCAGCAAATCCGCAGGCGGGGCGGCATCCGGAGCGGCCGCGCCGGCGGCCGGGCTGTCGGCAGTGAGCCGGTAGTCACCGGCGGCCGCATTCACAAAGCGGGGATCGCTTCGGTAGAGGCCGTCGGTCTCGGTGGCGGGCAGGTTCGGGCGGGACCGGGACGGCTGATCGAATGCGTACCACAGGTTGTGCGCAAAGCTGTGTGTGGCCGGCAAGGTATGAGGTCCAATATTGACGAACGCACTCAGCCCGGCGCGATCGAACCACACCAGGTTGTTCACGAACCGGTTGTCGCCGCACCGCAGAAACGTGTAGCGGCCCTCCGAGGTCGTTTCTTGCAGAATGCGCAGGACCCAGCGATGCGGCGTGATGAAGGTGTTGTTGGCCACCAACGAATCCACACTGCCGACGAAGGCCACGGGCGCTTCACCGCCGACGAAGAGGTTGGCCCGCACGCGGATGTTGCGGGCCTCGGCATTCGGCGCAGTGACCGAAAGCGGTGGACGGAAGAAGTCGAAGCCCGTCGAGCCGCCGATGTTGATTCCGCGTTCCCCGCCCTCGAAGAACCGGTTCGAGCGAATTTCGATGTCCTCGCTGCCGCCCTTGCACTGGATGGCATTGCCACCCATTTCGCGAAACTCGCAGCGCGCGATCAGGCCGTGATGGCAGCCAACATGATCGATCCCGCTCCCACCGGCGCTCGTGCGCGCGAAGGCGCAATCCAGCACGCAATAGTCGTCGACCCCCGAGAGCTTCAACGCGTCCTGATTGCCCCCGCTGCCGATGTCGCGGAAAGCCAGGTTGCGGAACACGACGTGCCGCGTCGCGTCCGGGTCGGCCCGCGCGCCGCCGTCTTCGCAGTTGATGCCGTTTTGCGCCGCGCCGTGCACTTCGAGGTTTTCGACGACGACGTGGCGCACGCGCGCCAGATGCAGGGCTTGGTTGCCGCCGGCGATGACGGGCCGCGGCTGCCCGGGCAGGCCGCCGATCCAGATCGGGTGCTCCGCCGTTCCTGACAGGTCGGCCAGATGGGTTCCGGGCGGATGAGTTCCTGGAAGCAACCGGATGGCGTCGCCCGACCGGATGCCCGCGGCAGCACGCGTCAAGGTACGGAAGGGCCGCGCCAACGAACCGTCCGCGGTCGCGTCATCGCCCGCCGGCGAAACGAAGCGGGTGCGCAACGGCGCCTTCCCGTCGGCGAACGTGGGAATCGGCGCGCAGGAATCGCCATCTGGATTTGCCCCGCGAGCGAGGCCCAGACCGACCCCTGCCAAGAACAACCGAACCCACAAGCGCATGAGCCTGAGCCTGCGCGACGATCCGGCTGAGGCAAGCCCAAAGCGGATACCCGGCCCACGTGCGCTTCCCAGCACGGATGCCGGGCTGTTGCTGGAACCCCGTCAACCCCGGGGTCCGGCCCCGCCCGACGGCCGACGAGGTGTCCGACGACTACGTGTTGAACGGAGTGGGTTGTCAGGGTTGTTGGCAACGCCCACCCGTCGATCGAATCAGTCGTTGCGCAAGCCGCTCGAGATCCGTCCGGCAGTCGGCGACGGCGCAGGCTTCCTGCTCCCCCACTTCACCCCCTCCATCAAGGGCCGTAGCGTCTCCCGCGAGAGCTTCACTCCGAACACCGACCCGATCTCCTCCCGCAGCCGTTTCCTGATTCCGTGAAGATCCCCTCGCGCCAATTCCGGCCGCCGCACCCGCACATAGGCCTGGATTCGGGCGCTGCACTTCCGGCCTGCCTGCCGGCCTTCCAGCACCCGGACCAACTCCTCGCCCTTGCGACAGCGCAGCGCTCGTCCCCACCGTCGAATGGTCTGGCCGTCCCTTTGGAAGCTGTTCTCCAGCACCTTGAGCCTCAGACGCCGATTGGCGTCAAAGGGGGTCCGCCGCTAGTTTCGGCGCGTGAGCAAGATTGTTGGAATCGATCTCGGGACGACAAACTCGCTGGTGGCGGCGGTCGAGGCCGGGATTCCTTATGTCATCGCGGATGCGGACGGGCGTCGTCTGACGCCGTCGGTCGCGCATTTTCCGGGGCCCGGGCAGGCGCCTTTGGTCGGGGCCGCGGCCGGACGGGTGCGGGTGGTCAAGCCGTCCGAGACGGTCTATTCCGTCAAACGGTTCATGGGCCGGCGCGGAACCGACCTTCCCTCGGAGGACCGCCGCGTCACCTATCCGCTGGCCGCGGACGGTGGCGGCGCGGTCACCATCCCGATCCACGGCGAGGCACTGACGCCCGAGCAGGTTTCGGCGGAGATTCTCAGGAAGCTCAAGGCGGATGCCGAACGGGCGTTGGGCGAGGCGGTCGCGCGCGCGGTGATCACCGTGCCGGCCTATTTCAACGACGCCCAGCGCAATGCCACGAAACTGGCGGGCGAACTGGCCGGCTTCACGGTCGAACGCATCGTCAACGAGCCCACCGCCGCCGCGCTCGCCTACGGTCTGGACCGGCTGAAGGACAAGTCCCGCATTGCGGTCTACGATCTCGGGGGCGGGACCTTCGACCTGTCGATCCTCGAACTGAACCAGGGCGTGTTCCAGGTCCTGGCAACGAGCGGCAACACGCGGCTGGGCGGCGATGATCTTGATGCGCGGCTCACGGATTTCCTGGTGCGCGCGATCGATGAAGCGGGGGGACCACGGATTGAACCAGCCCCCGAAGAGGCGGCGGTCAAGGCGCGAAACCTGGCCTTGATCGCCCGCGTGCGCGAAGCAGCGGAACAGGCGAAAATCCGGCTTTCGACCGAGACCGAAGTCGAGGTGGTGCTGCCCTTTCTGACACCGGAATTCAGCTTCAACCGCTTCGTCACCCGCGCGGAACTGGAGACGCTGACCCGCGCCCTCATCGAACAGACGCGTCGGCACTGTGTGCAGGCGCTCGCCGATGCCAACCTGGCCGCCGGGGAACTCGATCAGGTCATCCTGGTGGGGGGCCAAACGCGGATGCCGCTGGTCCGCCGCCTGGTGGCCGAGTGGTTCGGTTGTGCGGAGTTCGCAGAGACCCGCGGGGACGTGCGGTTGGGCGACACGTTCCACACCGCCGCGGGACCGCAGTTGAACACCGGACAGAACCCGGACGAAGCGGTGGCGCTCGGCGCCGCGATCCAGGCGGAGATTCTCGCGGGCGGCTTCCAGAACCTGCTCTTGCTGGACGTGACGCCGTTGTCCTTGGGAATCGAGACGTTCGGAGGATTGATGAATGTCATCATCCCGCGCAACTCGACCATCCCGATCAAGGCCGGCGAGATGTTCACGACCGCCGTCGCGAATCAACGCTCGATGCTGATCCACGTGCTCCAGGGAGAACGGGAAAGGGCCGCGGACAACTGGAGCCTCGGCAAGTTCGAGATCGACTTCGAACCGGCGCCGAAAGGAGTGCCACGGGTGGGGGTGCAGTTCGAGATCGACGCCAATGGCATCCTTCATGTCCTCGCCCGCGACATCAAAAGCGGGCGCGAGAAGGTCGTTCAAATGCGGTCCGCGGTGGACGTCGACGATGCCGCGGTGCAGCAGATGGTCGAGGAATCGGTCAAACATGCCTTCAGCGACCTGCGGGCCCGGCGTTGGGTCGAGGCGAAGCTCCGGGCCACCGAAGCGGCGAATGCGACCCGCAACGGCCTCGGTCAATGGCGCGGCGAACTCGATGCGGCCTGCGTCGACGCCATCGAATCGGCCCTGAAGGCGGTCGATGGGTTGCTGGCAGCGGCGGCAGGGGAGAACGAATCCGGGGACCCGGAGGCACTGAAGGCGGCGACGGGGCGGCTGGATGAAGCGAGCCAGCCGCTGGCGGACCTCATGATGGACAAGGCCATGGAAGCCTTGCTTCAGAAGCGCGGCGTGATCGGATAGCCGCCGGAGGAATGAGCCTCCTCACGTCGGCTGCCCCGATCCCTCAGTCGCAGGCTCGGGGTGGCAGGGACACGGCGCCGGCTTCGAAGCGGGGAACGATGGACCGGGAATCGCGGCGGAGGGAGAACGAGACATCGTCGCTCAGGGCGGGCTGTTCGAGCAAACGCCGGCCGTTGCGGGCGCGGTGCATCGCGGCGAGCGGATCGGTGCCGAGTTGCTGATGGACGCAGCGCGCGATCTGGGCGCCGTCGCCGATGGCGCCTTGTTCGTAGCCAGGCCACAGCGCGTCAACCAGCGCGCCGGCTGCCAGCGTGTCCTCCAGTGAGGCTTCCTCGAAGGTGCCGCTGCAAATCACCAGGAGTTTCCGGGGCGCGACCCGGCGCAGTTCCTCGACCAGGGCGGACAGGTTCGAGAACGCTCCGACGTAAACCGCGTGTGCCCCGGCGCAGGCCTGGAGTGCGCGCGTGCCGTTGGTCGTGGTCATGATGATCGTGCGGCCCCGCACGGCTTCGGGCGTGAACTCGCGCGGCGAATTCCCCAGGTCGAACTCCACGCCACCGGTCAGCCTGGCTCCGATCCGCCAGCCGTGACGTTCGCCTGCCAGGAGGGCATCGGGACGGGCCTGACGGACAGCCAGGGCCGATTCGATGTCGATGACCGGCAGGATGGCGTCGGCTCCGTTGGCCAGCGCGGTGACCATGCTGCTGGTCGCGCGCAACACATCGAAGACGACACAAGTGTGGCTCCGGAGATCCAGGCGCGGGAGTCGGTCAAACTCCGCCGGAGACAGGAGGACGTCGAGAGAACTGGGGTTCGGCATGGGGGTTCGTGGGGAGTGTGGATGACGAGATCTCTGTTACACCTCGGGGCTTTGGGCGAGTTCGACCGCTCCGGGGTCAGTCCTCACTGTCGGCGGAGGGAGCGCTGCCAACAGATGCAGGACTGACCCCTTCGCTCGGTTCACGGGGGGACCGCTGTCGGCGGGGACCGGCGTTGCCTTCGGACGGGAGCGTCGCAGTCCTATCCGATGGTCTCCTGCGCTGATGCACGCGGAGGTAATGGAACAGGTATTGCTGAGCATAGCCCGCCTGCGGGCCGAAGTGGGTTTCACTGAACCGGCGCAGTTCGGCCGGCTTGGGACGCTGGGTGGGAAAGTAGAGTTCATGCAGCGCGCGGAGGACCCAGACGTCGATGGGGAAAACCTCGCGAAACCCTCCGGCGAAGAGCAGCACGCAATCCGCGATCTTGCGGCCCACGCCGTCCAGGGCCATCAGCCGGGCACGCGCTTCAGCGAGCGGTAGGGCCGCGAGCGTTTCGAGGTCCAGTCCGCCCCCGGCCACGGCCCGGGCGGCCGCCAACAGCCGTGGCGCCCGGAAGCCTGCCTTGCACGCCCGCAGCTCGGCTTCGGAACATGCGGCCAGCCGCTCCGGGGTCGGAAAGGCGCGGACCACACCGTCGCCGGTCAACGCCGGGATCGGGTCGCCAAACCGCGCGCAAAGCAACTCGACGATCTGGCGGATCTGCACGATCTGCTTGGTGGCGGAGAGGATGAAAGACGCCAGGCACTCCCACGGTTCCTGGCGCAACAACCGGAGCCCACGGGCCGCCTGGATCGCCGCCCGCAACGGGGGGTCATCGGGAAAGTCCGCGAGAATGACCGGTAGATCGTCCTCGAGTTGCAGGTAATCGATCAGCCATCGCCAGTCGGTTTGCGGTTCGGCCGTCTCGGCCATGAACGAGTCGACCCGCCGCCACAGCCGTAACCATCGCCGCGCCACCACGCCTTCCCATCCGGTGGGGCCGCGTTGCCAGCGGAAGGCCTGGCCGGAATCGAGGGTTTCATCCAACGAATAGTCCACCACGCCGAACTGTACGAACCGACCAGCCGAAGTCTCCGCCGTCGGCCGCGGCGTCCGGTGCTGATCTGGCCTGCCCGGTCGCATCGAAGCGCGCGGTCAACGCAGTCCGCGACAGGCGAACAACTGGACCCGTCGCATGACCCGGCCGCGGTCCAGGGTGTCGTGCAGACCCAGGCTTGTCACGCTTTCGAACTCCTCGACGATCCGGGGCAACGGGGGCCGTTCCTCGTCCGTCTCGATGACGTAGATGGCGTTCTGCCCCTGGCGGTCCTTGTAACCGGGCCAGAACCAGAACTGGTTTTCAGGATGCTCGGCGGACTGGTAGAAGACGAGGGGATCGTCCTTCACGCGGGCCCGTCCGTCGGGGAGATAGAAGCTGATCTGACCGGTGAGCCCGTAGTGGGCGGCGATGACGAATGTTGGTTTGCCTTCGGCGAGTTCGAGTTCGCGGCGTTGCTGGTCGACCGTTTCGGCGAGTTCGGACCAGTAACGGACCCGGCGCAGGGGATCGAGCTTGGCGGGCAGCGGGCGCCCGGCCAGTTCCGCCACCCAGTTGGTTTCGTGCAGAAAGCCGACCAGCAAACCGCCCACGACCAGACCAGCCACCAGCCACCGCCGTAGCGCCTTCCCGGATTCGCGCCAGCGGGTTTCAGCGTAGATCACCAGCACGGCGAAGAGCGGCAGGACCGCGGGGGCGATCCAGTTGGGATGCACGCGCGCCCGAAAGGCGTAGAGCCAGTAGCCGATCATCAGGGGCGCGCCCATGGCGAGCAGGTACATCAGCCGGGCGTCGTGGCGGCGTTTGCGGAACGACTGGATGCCCGCCCAAACGAGGCCCACGGCGAAGACGGGGTTGAGTAACCCGACCACCGCCCCGGTGAAATCGCCGAGGTAGCGCAGGGTGAAATGCCATTCCTGGTTGAGTCCGGCCCGGTCGTGGAGATGCGTCAGGGTGATCCATTCGTGTTGCGCATTCCAGATCCATACCGGCACGAGCGCCAGGGCGTTGATCAACAGGCCGAGGTAAGGGCCGGGCCGGAACAGGTGCCGGCGGGCGGGACGCCAGGCGACGAGGAACAGAAAGAAGGACACCCACTGGAACAGCGACGAGTACTTGCTCAGGAAGCCCAACGCCGACCAGATCCCGACCCACGCCCAATCCCGCGTGCGACCATGCGGCTGGACCGCCTTCCATCCGGCCAGCATGGCGGCGGTCCAAAAGAGCACGAGCGGCGGGTCAATGGTCATCAACACCGACCCGACCGAGATCATCGGCGCGGTGGTGATCATCAGGACCAGGAAGAACCCGGCGCGCGCGTTCACCTCGCGGGCGAAGAAGCGCAACACCAGGAGGCTGATCAACGCCGTGATGACCGGGGAGAAGAACCGGATGCCAAACTCGCTGTCGCCCCAGAGCGCGGTGCCGATGAACTGGAGGTAGGCAATCATCGGCGGCTTGCTGAAATAGGACAGGGCCGGATGCTTGGACCAAACCCATTGGTAGGCCTCGTCCTCGCTCAACTGGATGGTGTCCGACGCGATGTATCCCAATCGGAACGCCAGCAGCAGGAACGTCAGCGCATACCCCAACCGCAACCACTGGCGTTCCCGCAGCGCCTCGACGTTCTTGAGCGGCTTTTCGCCGGGACGCGGCGACAAGGCATCGGGATGCCAGACCGGCTCCGTCAGCGACGGCAGATGGCGCCACCAGAGCGGAAACCAGCTCCGCCCGCCGAAGCGCCAGGCCCGGTCGAGGAGCCAGACGCCGCCCCCGCCCACGGCCGCTCCGACCAGGGCTCCGGCCAGGACATCGGCCGGGTAATGCACACCGTTGTAGATCCGGGAAATTCCGACGCCTGCCGCGAGGACCAGCACGTACCAAAAGGCCCGGCGGTAGTACCACCAGACCACGAAGGCCGCCGAGAACCAGTTCGCGGTATGGCCGGACGGCAGGCTGCCGCTCTCGCCCCGGCCCAGCAGCACGCGGGCGTCGTCCATGGTCAGGAATGGGCGAGGGCGTCCGAACAATTCCTTCAACCAGTCGACCAGGGCGTTGTTCACGGCGCCGGTCAGAAGCACCAGCAGCAGCACGCACAAACGCCCACGGGCGCCGCCTTTCCAGAGCAACCCGAGGGCCAGCAGGGCGAGCAGCGGACCAAACACGGAATTCCCGCTGAGGAACGGCATCAGCCAGTCCAGCGGACCGCACGTCAGCCCTTGATTGATGAACCGGAAGACCGCCTCGTCCAGATGCTGGAGCCAGGCCATGACGGGCTAGAAGACCACCACCGACCGGAACGGCAGCCCGCCCAGCTTTTCGCGTCCCTTGAGGAAGGCCAGTTCGACCAGACACGACACCTCGACCACCTCGGCGCTGAGTCGCTGGAGGAGGCGGGCGGCGGCGACCGCCGTGCCGCCGGTGGCCAGCAGATCGTCCACCAGCAGGACCTTGCTGCCCGGGGTGAGCGCATCGGCATGCACGGCGAGGGTGTTGGTGCCGTACTCGAGTGCGTAACTTTCCTCGAGCGTGTCGAAGGGCAGCTTGCCCTGCTTCCGGATCGGGATGAAACCGGCATTCAACCGCAACGCGGCCGCGGCGGCGAAGATGAAGCCGCGGGCATCGATGCCGGCGACCGCGTCCACCGAACCGGCCGGCCAGTTCGCGGTCAGCAGATCAACCGCCGCGGCAAACAACCGCGGGTTGGCGAGGACCGGGGTGATGTCCTTGAACTGAATGCCGGGTTGCGGGAAGTCCGGGATGTTGCGGATCGCGTGGCGGAGGTCCTCCGGGGTGGGCGTGGCCAGACTCATGAGCAGGCGGTTCGGGCTTCGGGTTGTGAGCTTTCGGGTTAGCGTTTCTGTCCTTCGATCTTCTCGATCATGCGACGCAGTTTGGCGAGGGCAAGATTCTGAATTTGCCGGATACGCTCGCGCGTGACGCCGAAGCGCTCGCCCACCTCCTCGAGCGTTCTTTCGCTGCCGCCATCGAGGCCGAACCGGTAGCGCAGGATGGTCTGCTCGCGCTCGTCCAACCGCTCGACGAGTTCACCGAGCATGTCGTTGATGGTCTTCTCCTCGAGACTTTCGTACGGATCCTCGGCCCGATCGTCCTGCACGACCTCGGCGTAGGTGTTCGAATCGTCGTCACCGATGGGAGCATCCAGGGACGTCGGCCGCACCGCCGCCTGCCGCAACTGGGCCACGCGCGAGGCGCTCAACCCGAGTTCTTCGCCGAGTTCCTCGTCGGTGGGCTCCCGGCCGAAGACCTCGTGGAGCTTCATGGCGATCCGCCGCATGCGCGAGATCTTGTCCACGAGATGGACCGGCAGGCGGATGGTCTTTGACTGGTTTGCGAGGGCGCGCTTGATCGATTGCTTGATCCACCAGGCCGCGTACGTCGAGAGCTTGCCGCCCTTGGCGGGGTCGAACCGTTCGACCGCCTTCATCAGGCCGATGTTTCCCTCGTTGATCAGATCGAGCAGGGGCAGACCGAGCCCGTCGTAGTCGTGGGCGATTTTCACCACGAGCCGCAGGTTGGCCTTGATCATGTGCTCGCGCGCCGCTTTGTCGCCCTTCTGGATGCGCGCGGCGAGTTCCACCTCCTCGGCCGGCGTGAGCAGGTTGACCAGCCCGATCTCGCGCAGGTAAAGCTTGATCGCCGAATCCGCGTCGTAGCGGGTCCGCTCCCGGGGAGTGGCGACCAGGTCCTCATCCCGCGGCACATGGACCTGCGGGTCATTCGCAACCTGCTCGACCACGATTTTCGCCGCGGCGAGTTCTTCTTCGGTCGGCTCGACTTCGGCGCCGTCCTCCATCTCGTTCTCCGCGTCGCTGACGACCGGTTTCTCGACGGCGGGTACCGGCGGCTTGGCGTTCCTGGATCCGGCCGCGTGGCGGGCGCCGACCCCGCTCGGTCTGCGGTGAGGCCGGGCTTCTGCCGCCGGCTCGTCGTCCTCCTTCGCTTCTGCGAGTGCGGGGCGGGTGGCATCGGAGTGACCCGCCCGGCCGGCCGGCGGCCGGCCGCGCCCCGTCCGGCCGGTCCGTTTGGCGGCCGGTTGGCGGGCGTTGGCCTTGGGTCTTTCCTTGGCGGCCATAGTGGATCGCAAGAGTGAAAACTAGGCGCACCGCCGGCAAGCAAATACCGACGGGCGGTCAGGGGTTCCCGCCGAGCGGAACCAGATGGCTGCGCAGTTGATCAGCAAGCCGGTCGGACGAGGTGCTGTTGAGCCGGCGGAGCACGTGCTGCCAGCGGTCGGCGAAGTTGCCCTTGTGATCCGGCACCTGCGGGAGGAAGAGATTGTCGAAGGCGCGGATGACCCGGCGGTATTTCTCCTGGGTGCTGCGGAACGCGCGACGGAAGGCCAGCAGGAACTCCTCGGCAAAGGCGATCGGGTCCGGCACCAGGTGGGCCCGGTGGTTGACCGCCCGCGCGTAGTCCCGCAGATGGACCCCGAGGGGCGACTTGTAATCGCCGAACGAGTGGCTGTGATCGCAGACGAGGATGCTCGAGGGCTCGCCTTCCTGGTCGTGAAGGACGAGTTCATCGCCCTGATCGAAGATGACCTCCGCCGGCTCGTCCGCGGTGCCCGCGCGCACCCGACCGACGATGAGATTGATCGCCGCCGCGTGACCGAACAGGGCGGCGAATTGGAGCGCGTACAGTTTTTCACTGTACTTGCCGTCGGGGATCCGGTTGGTGGCCATGCCGGGGATGAAGTCGCGTTCCGAGTAGTTCGCCCAGATCGGTGAACCGACGAAGCGCCGATTCGAGCCGCGGTATTCGTCGGGAATATGGTGCAGCGTCACCTGATCCGGCAGGTTCATCCCCAACTGCCGGCAACCCAGGCGGCGGTTGAAGATGTAATCGGCATATTCCTGCGAGCGCATGATCGCCTCGAGCAGTTCCAGCCCTTCGTTCAAATGCTCCCGGATGCCCCACTTGTGGAAACGCACCACCTTCAGGATTTCCCGGTCGACCGACAGGCGCTTGAACTCCATGAGGAAGACGTCCCGCCGACCGTGTTTGTCGGGATGGCCGCTTATCGGGCTGATGATGCGGCCGACGTTGATGTAATCGAGATCGGCATACTCCCGCACCACGTTCGCCACCAACGCCCGCGCCACCCAGTCACAGCGCCGTTGTGCCTCCGCATCGTCCGCCTGATCAAACAACGGATCGAACACCCACTCGTCCCCATCGAAATGCACGCCCGGCACCCACTCGACCTGGCGGTAAAACTCCGGTCCCAGGACGGTGTTCGGATGTTCGATGCAGGCTTCGCAGGGCTCCTCGCTCAGGGAGTGAAACATGGCGTTGCGCCAGGGTTCGATCTGCGCATCGTCGGTCTGCAGTTCGACGGGCGCCGCCGCGCGGTGAAGCGCCACGATCCCTGCCAGCGCCGCCTCCACGCCAGCGGCCTCGAGCGTTCCCCATTCGGTTGTCCGCAGGCTCCGTTCCGCCGCCGGGCAGGGATGCGGCCACAAGGCGATCTCGGGGGCGCCCTGCGCATTCGGCCGTCCCAGGAAGGTGCGGATTTCCTCAAGCTGAAGCACCCGTTGCCGCGGCGCCAGCGCGCTCAGGCCGGCCAGTTTGTCCACGGTCAGGAATCGGGTGCCGGTGTTCGGGTTGTAATAGAAGATCGGTTCGCAGGCGATCGGCGCCAGCGCCGCCTGGATAAACCGGCGTCGCTCGGCAACGGTGCTCGGCGTCGGCGCCACCCGCCAGAAGTCCCCCCGGCGCTTGATGAAGTCCAGGAAACCGGGCGAACGCACGCCCACAAACCGGATCCGGTATTTCGGGAAGCGCGCCTGCAACAAGGTGTCCGCCCGCTCCGACACCGCCAGGTCGTTCCGGGGCAGCAGAATGCCGATATGGTCCGGCGCCAGGTGCAGCAACGCGCAGGTGCGGGGCGCATTCGCGTCGGCACCGGCCCCGCCTTCCGCTGGCGCGGGCGGTTCCATTCCCGAGAGCAGGTCCACCTGCAGCGCGTGGATCGTCGGCGTGGTTACCAGTACGTTGCCCTCGATCCACAGGGTCGCGGCGCCGGTCAGGGGACGTCCCGCCGGGCCGGGACCAAACGGCGGTGGTCCGACCACTTTCAACGAGTCCATAAAGGCCCGACCATGAGACCAGCCCCGCAGGCTGTCCATCGCGCATTTTCTTGGAAACCCGACGGCACCCGGCAACGGCGGCACGGACCGCGCTCAGGGCGCGGTTTCCTTCGCAAACCCCTGTTGCCGCAACGCCTCGAAAAGCACCACCGCCACGCAACTGGCGAGGTTGAGCGAGCGGGCAGCAGGGTTGAACATCGGAAGTCGCAGCCAGTGCCCGGGATCGGCCTCAAGCCAGTCCCGGGGCAGGCCGGCAGTCTCGCGCCCGAATACCAGGCAATCATCCGGTCCGAACTTCACCGCGTCGTAGCGGATCGGTCCGCCGGCCTCGACGAACCAAGTCTGCCGGTGGGGATGGGGATGGCCAAGACCCGCGCCAAAGGCGGCCCAGTTTGGCCAGCGATGCCAGTCGACGTGCCGCCAGTAGTCCATGCCCGCGCGGCGGAGGGAGGCGTCATCGAGGCGAAAGCCGAGTGGTTCGATGAGGTGCAGCACGGTGCGCGTGGCCGCGCACAGCCGGGCGATGTTGCCCGTGTTTGGCGGGATCTCCGGCTCGACCAGCACCACGTGCATCAGGCCCCGCTCCTCCTGGTCCGGGCAGACGGGGCGTAGCGGACCTTCCACAACACCAACCCGTGCGGCGGGGCGGTCATCCCCGCCAGGCGACGGTCACGCCGGGTCAGGATCTCGAGCATCTGCTCGGGGTCGAAACGGCGCAGCCCAACCTGCACGAGCGTGCCGGCGATCCCGCGGCACATGCGGTAAAGGAAGCCGTCCCCGTCGATGATGCCGGTCAGGAGCGGGCCCCGCCGCTGCACGACGACGCGGGTGAGGGTCCGTCGGGTGGACGCGCGTTCGTAGCCCGGATTCGTGCTGAACGCGCGGAAGTCGTGCGTGCCGACCAGGCGGGCTGCTGCGGCGCGCATGGCGGCAAGATCCAGCTTGCGCGGCACATGCCAGGCCCGGGCGCGCAGCAGCGGGTTCGAGGCGGGAGCGTTCCAGATCAGGTAACGGTACTCCTTCCCGAGCGCATCGAACCGGGCGTGGAACTCCGGCGCGCAGCGGGCGGCGGTCAGCACCCGCACGTCCTCGGGCAGCCAGGCGTTGACCGCGAGACGCAGCTTCGTTCCCGAGAACCGCCATTCACCGCGTGGGACATCGAAGTGGGCCACCATCCCGAGCGCATGCACACCGGTGTCCGTTCGGCTCGATCCATGCACGCGGGGCGCCGACGGAAAGAGGCGGGCCAGGGCTTCCTCGACCACCTGCTGCACGCCAAGCCCGATCCGCTGCCATTGCCAGCCCTGATAACCCGTCCCGTCGTAGGCAATCACCATCCGGACCCGGACCCGGTCCGGCGCCTCCGACGACGCGGCATCGTCCAGCGGGCGCTCCGGTGTGCCGGCCATCGGTCGGATCAGAGTGACCGGCTGTCGAGGTAGCTCTGAAGCAGGATCGCCGCGGCCATCTTGTCCACCTTTTCCTTGCGTTTGGCCCGCCGAACCTCGCCCTCGATGAGGAATCGGTTTGCCATGGCGGAGGTCAGGCGTTCATCCCAGGTTTCCAGCGGGACCGCCACGCTCTCCTTCAGCACGCCGACGAACTCCTGCACCTTGAGCGCCGCGGGGCCGTAGCTGCCATCCATGTTGCGGGGCATTCCCACCAGGATCAGCTCGACCTCGCGCTCGACGATCAGTTGCCGCAGCCGGTCGAGAAACGCCGCAAAGGGCTGGGCCGGGATGTACTCGAGCGGCGTGGCAATGGTCTTCGTGGCGTCACTGACCGCGACGCCGATCCGCTTCGTTCCGTGATCCAGGGCAAGGATGCGCACGCCGCGAGTGTCCACGGGAAGGCCACCGCGGATCAAGCGCGTTGGAAAACCCAGCCGAGGCCCGAGTTCCGGCTCCGGTCCACCATGCCGACAACGAACCTGTCACCTTATCTCATCGGGAACCAACCCGTCCCGCAGGCCAAGTTTTGGGAAACCTCCTCGAATGCCCCGAGAATCCCGCCATGGGGCGGGGCGGGCCGGTTTCGGCTCAGGCGTGGATCGCGCCTGTTCCCGCGGCGAGGGCGGCCTCCTTCAGTGCCTCGGACAACGTCGGATGCGCATGGCACACCCGTGCCACATCCTCGCTGCTCGCCCCAAAGGCCATCGCCGCCACCGCCTCGGCGATCAGGTCGCCGGCCCGCGGCCCCAGGATGTGGACGCCCAGCACGCGGTCCGTCGAAGCGTCCGCCAGCAGCTTCACCCGCCCGGCGGTCTCGCCGAGGCTGCGGGCCCGCCCGTTCGCCAGGAAGGGAAAGACGCCCTTGCGATACTCGATCCCAGCCTCCCGCAACTGCTCCTCGGTCCGGCCCACGGAGGCGATCTCGGGATGGGTGTAGCAAACTCCAGGAATGGTCGCGTAGTCCACATGCCCGTGTCCGGTGACCAGGCGCTCGACACACGCCACGCCTTCCTCCTCGGCCTTGTGCGCCAACATGGGGCCGCGGATGACGTCGCCGATGGCGTAAATCCCCGGCACGTTGGTGGCGAAATACTCGTCGACCTCGATCCGACCGCGCGCATCGATGGCGACCCCGGCCTCGTGCAGGCCCAACCCCTCCGTGTTCGGAACGCGGCCCACGGCCAGCAGGACCCGGTCGCACCGGATGGGGGCAAGGCCCTCGGCCTCGACCACGCAGTGTCCGTCATTGGCACGGGCGGCTGTGACCCGGCAGCCGAGGTGAAATCCGATCCCCTGTTTTTGGAAGATCTTGTGCGCCTCCCCGGCGATCTCCGCATCCATGCCCGGCAGGATGCGATCCAGGAATTCGAGTACGGTGACCTTCGCCCCGAGACGCCGCCAGACCGAGCCGAGTTCGAGACCGATGTAACCGGCGCCGATCACGACCAGGTGTTCCGGCACCTCGGGGTAACTCAGGGCCTCGGTGCTGGTGCCGATCCGGTCGCCATCCAACTCCACTCCGTCCAGGGGCGCAGATCGGCTGCCGGTGGCGATGAGGATGTGCGTGGCCCTCAGTTCCGAAGGCTGTTCGCCACCCTCGACGACCACCGTGTTCCCGGCGGCGATCTTCCCGGTTCCGGTGAAGCGGGTGATGTGGTTCTTCTTGAACAACCCCTCGATACCGCGCGTGAGCAGCTGCACGACCTTGTCCTTGCGCTGGAGCATCGCCGCGAGATCCAGTTCCACACGGTCCGTCCGGATGCCGTGGGCGGCGAGACCGGTGTGCGCCTCGTGGAAGCGTTCGCTGGATTCGAGCAGCGCCTTGCTCGGGATGCAACCGATGCGCAGACAGGTGCCACCGAGCTGTGATTCGCGCTCGACGCAGGCCACCTTGAGACCGAGTTGCGCTCCCCGAATCGCCGCCACGTAACCACCGGGACCGGCGCCGATCACCGCCAGATCGAATTGCTGTGTGTCCATGAGATCAAAGTCTGCCCGTCGCAATGCCGGTCAACATAGATTCTGAAACCGTCCTGAAGCGAGCGCGATTCGCTCCCGCGGGAACCGGCGCGTGACGGCAGCCGGCAGCGCGTCAAGGCCGGGCGGACGGCAATTGCAGCGCCCAGGGCGCGCCCGCTTGCAGGGCTCGGCGGCGATCCTCCGTGGGATGATCCAGGCATTCAAGAATGGCCGTGCCGCGCACCGCGGGAATCGGACTGCGGACGAGCTCGGCGATTTCATCCCACATCAGCACCTGGGCCAGGAGCGAGCGTGTGGCGTCGGCGTACTCGAGCGGGCCGAATCGCGCCGCCACCTCGGGCGGCAGGACAACATACCGCCACAGAAACCGGCGGGCCGTCCGACACGGCATTTCGCCGAGCGCGGGAAGGATGGTCATCCGCTCGCGCCATCGCCGCCACAGGTCGGCGGGGGGGGTGTCGGGCCCGGACCGGCCGTCGTATCGCAACCAAGCCTCGATCAGGTTGTCCGCGGACCCGGTGGCGCCCAGTTGCCCCAGCGCCCGGGCCGCGATCAACGCGTCCAGGGCGTGCAAGGACGGGTCTTCTGCGAAGGTCGGCCGGGCCACGATGCGTTCGAGAGCGCGGCGGATCGCCCGCGTGTCCACGGTCTGCCGTCCGCACTCCATGGCAGCCCATGCCCGCCGGATCATGGCCGCAGTCGGGGGTGCGCTTTCCACCTGGTTGGGATCGCCCATGCCACCTGCCAACAACGGGAGAAAGGCGTCCCCACGAAGCGGTCCGTAGGCGCCCTGCAAGCGTCGCACCATCGCCGGAACCCCGGTGGTGGCCGCGCCCGCTTGTACATCCGGCAACGGAAGCACCAGCCGATACTCGATGGTGAAGCGCTCCGGCGCATGCGCGGGGCGGGCGAGCACGTGGGTCGCGACGCGGGGATCGTCCACCAGGATCATGTCGCCGTCGGCCGCCAACGCGGCGCGCACCGCGGCGGGATCCACATCCAGCCGGTCGGCCTGGAGCCCGGGCGCCTTGTAGCGCAATGGCTCGAACCGGGGGTCCTGGCGCAACGTCGCCGCGTGGGCCTCGTTGATGCTTACCACGTGGGCCCACACGTCCGCGTCGGCCAACTGCCCGGCCACCTCGGCCTCGAGACCCGGTTCCTTCAGATCCAGATGCAGGAGCATCGCGCGTTCGCGAACCAAGTGGAGCAGGTCGGCAAAAGTGGCGACGGCGCCTCCCTGGGGACGGCCGCGCCAGCGGACCGGTTCGAGCGCCAGCAGTCCAGGGAGGTCGTAGTCCCGCACGCGACCGAACCCCATGAGCAACCGTTCGACGGTCTCGTCGTGGAACAAGACCAGCGTGCCGTCGGCGGCGCGCCGCAGGTCGGTCTCGACGCCGTCCGCGCCGTAATCCATGGCGTAGGCGCAGGCGTGCAGGGTGTTTTCCGGGGCGAAGGCCGTTGCGCCCCGGTGAACGATCACCGCCGGGCCGAGCCGTCGGCGCGCGACCTCGGCAAGCCGCCATTCGCGCCGCGCGGGATCTTCCGGGGGCAACGTCCGGACGGCTTCCCGTCGAATGGGAGCGGCGGCGCCAAGGGCATCGCCCACCGCCAAAGCGATGACGGCAAGCCAGCGGCAGAAGTCGCCCCCGAAACTCATGCCCCCGATGATGACCGCCCGCCCGCCACCCGCGTCAAAGGGATTCTGCCCGACAGCGGCCGGGCGATGGGGAAGCGGCCACCGCGGATCGTGGGTGGCCGCCGGTCCCGGCCGGGGTCGGCGCCCGCCCCGATTCACCGTCGCGTCGGGCGTCTCGGGGCTATCGATCCGCCTCCTGATTCCCAGTCACTTGCGAGCACGCGCACGGGGATTGGCGGGGGCCTCGGGCGACGCCGTGAAGTCTGGTTAACGGTTTGACTTGCCGGAAGCCGAAACCTAGATTGGCCTGCCATGCTGGCAGCGCATGCAAAGGTGACCGCGGATGTTGACGGGGTCGCCCAACCGGTTGATTCCCCGCTCGAATGGGAGGATGTCATCGGGTTGGTGCGTCCCTTCCTGGCGGCTGTGCGGCAGCGGCTCGAGGAGCAGGTCGAGGATTTCGAGCCCGAGTTGGTCGATTACGCCCGATATGCGCTGGCGAACCAGGGGAAGCAGTTGCGACCGGCGCTGGTGGGGTTGAGCGCCGAGGCCGCGGGCGGGGTGCGCGACGCCCACATCACGGTGGCGGCGATCATCGAGATGGTCCATCTGGCCACCCTCGTGCATGACGACGTCATGGATGACGCCGAGATTCGCCGGCAACGTCCGACCCTGGCCCATCACTGCGGCAACTCGACGGCCATCCTGCTGGGCGACTGCCTTTTTGCGCACGCCCTGACGCTGGCGGCGTCATTCCCCACCACCGAAGTCTGCCGGCGGGTGGCGCAGGCGACCAAGGTCGTGTGCAGCGGTGAGATCATCCAGACCGAACGGCGCTGCCAGTTCGAGCTGACGCGGAGCGGCTACCTGCGCATCCTGCGAATGAAGACCGCGGAACTCTTCGCGTTGTCGTGTGGTCTGGGGGCGCATTTGACCGGGGCGGCGCCCGCAACGGAGGCGATCCTCGCGGATTACGGCATGACGCTCGGAACGGCCTATCAGGTTTACGACGATTGCCTGGACCTGATCGGCAGCCAGTCCAAGGCGGGCAAGTCATTGGGGACGGATCTGCTCAATGGCAAGCCCACCCTGCCGGTCATCGTCGCCCTGGAGCGTGCCGGGGCTGCCGAGGCGAAGGTGCTGCGGGAACTCCTGGCCGATTGGCGCCCCTCGAATCTGGGCCTGCTGCTTACCGTGCTGCAGCGTTATGACGCGGTGGCGGAAGCCGGGCGGGCGGTGAGCGGGATGTGTCAGGAAGCCCGGACGCGCCTGCAGGGGCTTCCCGCCAGTGCGGCGCGCGACGCCCTTGACCGGGCCGCTGCCTGCCTGGCGGACAACGCCCGGGCGCTGACGGCGAACGAACAGCTCGTTGGATGACGACCAAGCTGCAGGAGGACCAGGTGCGGTCCCATCGTGCGGGAGGGGGCGAGGAAGAGCGCGCCCTGGTCGACAGCGCGCGGCGCGGGAATCTGGAGGCCTACGATGCGCTGGTGCGGCGGCATCAGGAGCGCATTTACGCCACGCTCTACCACATGACGTCCAACCACGAGGACGCCGCCGATCTGACCCAGGAGACCTTCGTCAAGGGATACCGGGCGCTCAAGACCTTCAAAGGGGATTCCAGCTTCTTCACCTGGCTTTACCGGATCGCGGTGAACAAGGCGATCAATCTGCTCAAGCGACGCCGCAACCGGCATCACCTGAGCTTGAACGATCTCGACCACCACGCGGAGCAGGACCCCGAGCTGGTCGAGTTGCTTTCCGAGCAAACCCCCTTCCGCGAGGCCGGGCTTTCGGAACTCCAGACAAGATTGAACGAAGCCCTGCAGAAGCTGTCGGAAGAGCATAGAATGGTGGTCACGCTCCACGACATACAAGGCCTGCCCCACGAGGAGATCGCGCGTCTCACCGGCTGCAACGTGGGCACCGTGAGATCCCGTCTGTTCTATGCCCGCCAGCAATTGCAGGCCCACCTGGCGGATTACCTGAAATAGCATGCTCCAGCCCCCGGATCACGAGGATCGACTTCGCCGGCTTCTTTCCCTGAAGCGTTACGAATGCCCGCCGCCCGGGTTCTTCGAGCAGTTGCCGCGGCAAATCCGGCTGCGGATCGAACGGGAATGCCGGCCGCGACCATCGCTGACCGCGTGGTGGCGCCGGCTTTGTCTCGAATGGGACCTCAAGCCGGCGCTGGCTGGCGCGGCCCTGATCGCCGCCGGCGGGGTGTACTTCTTCACGCTGCCCTCCGCCGAGCAGTCCCCGTCAAACGGAGCCGGCCCGGCGACCCTGGCCGGTTCCGTTCTGCCGTCGACCAAGGCGGAGGTCGGTGCCGGACTCCTGGCCGAGGCCAATCCGTATGTTGCCGACACCAACGCCTCCCCGAGTCTCCGGGCCCGCGGGTATCAACCGCCGCCGGCGGGGCTCTTCCAGCCTGGGTTCCGCCTCCAGATCGATCGGGCCGCCTATGAATCGGTCCCCGCGTTCAGCGGGCTCTCGAATGCCGCCCGGGTGACGACCCTTCACCGGCAGACCGCCCCCTGAACCCACCCGGGCCGGGTAGGGCGCGTCACTCTGTGCGCGCCGCTTTGGGAAGAACGTGACTGTGCGTTCTCCGGGGCGAGAGAGAACCCGGCGCCTTTTCCGGGGCCGACCTGCGCCTGATCTACCGAAGGCTATCTTCCTGATTTCCGCCGAGATCTGGTGCTCTGTACGGCCGAGAATGCGGTGCCGCTGACGGGACCGAGAGCCGGTCCCATGGTCGAGTTGGCGGAAACGTGGGAGGACGCCCGGCGGGCTATTGGAGCATGGTGCGGAGGAAGACGTAGGTCATGCCACCGAGGTCGAGCTTGAGCGTGTCCTCGTCAATGGTCGCCGACCCGCGCTGCGTGCTGTTGCCTGTCTTGAAAGTCAGGCGATAG
Source organism: Verrucomicrobiales bacterium (assembly GCA_024233305.1). Classification (GTDB taxonomy): domain Bacteria; phylum Verrucomicrobiota; class Verrucomicrobiia; order Limisphaerales; family J093; genus J093. Next base: position 35,946 of record JACKPV010000043.1, on the reverse strand, counting down.
TCGCGGCCGCGACGTTCCCAGGTCCCCTCGCCCATCTCGAGCTGCGGGATGCCGGTGAGGTCGGCGATGCTGTCTCCGCGCGACTGGGATTCGTCGGGTTGTTCCTGACCGTAGCCCGGGGCGAGACCGTAACGCTGAGCATAGGAAGCATCCCCGTAAGGGTTGTTCTGGGCGGCTGTCCGGGCCGCCTCCCGCGCAGCGCGCGCGGCGTCCACGAAGGCCCTTGCTTCGCGGCCTAGTTCCAGCTTGCGGTAGACGTTCTTCTCCGGAGTGGCCATCAAGGTGTAACCCCGCAGCCAGACCGCGAGCAGCGTTTTGATGGCGGCCATCTGCTTCGAGGTCATGTCGGGATTCTGCCGGCGGGCCAGGATGTAGGTGTCGGCGACGTTGATCCGCCAGCGACCGAGGATCGGTTCCTCCTGAAACTTGGCGGAATTGCCGGTTTCCAGATAACGATAGAGGTCCTTGAGATCGATCTGGCGGAGTTTGTCCATGATCTCGGCGTTCTCGATCAGACCGAGGATTTTCGGGTTGTTGGCGATGGGAATGACGGGCGCCTGGGTTTGCAGACCGCCCATGATCTCGGTGTCGGTCACAATGTCCTTGAATTCCTGCCGTTCGCCGAACTCGAGGAAGGCCGGGTAATTGGCCAGGCGCTCATGCAGCGAGTTGTTGTTGTAGACCAGCCCCACCAGATCGGAGATCAGGTAGTAGTTGTCCGGCATTGGGTCGAGGGCCGAGACGGACTTGTCCAGGCCCGTGGTCGTCAGTTGCTGTCGTGCTTGGCTCAGCATGCGCTGGCCCTGGGGGCTGGTGTCATTGGTCACCTGCACGGCGGGGTAGCCGAAAATATAAACACCGAGGCCGATGAGCACCGTGTAGATCCCGCCCGCAAGGATGCCCACGCAGAGACCCAGCTTGCGGTTCAACCGCTCCCAGCGCACCCGGGTGTAGTCGTCCGTGGCGTACTTGTAATGCATCGCCACCTTGTGATGCACCAGGAAGCCGATGCCGACGAAGATCAAGGCGATCACGACGAACACGATCACCGGCGGGACGACGTAGGGCCAGACCGGATGCACCAGGCCGAGCTTCGGCACCAACGGGCGCAGGTGCGGCGCCAGGGGCAGGGCAAGGGCGATCGCCACGAAGAGACCGATCAGGGAAACCATCGAGCGAATGGCGCCCTTGTAGTAGCTCGATACGCCCAACAAGGCGATGACCACGATGGCCGTTGTCCAAATCAGCATGGCGCGAACATACCGCGCCGGACGGCTCAAGGCCACGCAAAATTCTCGCCTCCACGCGTCTGCCCCGCTGGCTCCGCCGGCCCGACGCCGCTCGCGTCTGCCGCGGAGGCAGGATTCCGCAGAGGACCGGTCGGGCGTACCGCGCCATGCAGATGAGTTTATCCGCCTCATCATGTCTGCTGAACCTTTGCCAACCGGCGAGCGGGCTGCCACAGACGTCGTCCGGCGGTCGCCCGCCGGTCGCGCCGGGTTCAAATATCGCTTGCCAAGCCGGGCCCGAACCTCCAAAGAGAGCCCCTGCATTGATCCGGGCGGCGCTGGCAGCGGCCAGGAGGCAAGTGCAACAGCGCATGCGTTCAAAGCCCTTGGAAAATCGGTCTCCGGCGAAATCCGCGGTCGCCCGCCGGGCGGTTCTCATTCCGGTCGTAATGGCGGCGGTCCGGTTGTCGGGCGTGGCCGCGGACGCGCCCTTGCAGGCGGAGAAGACCGAGCCGCTTCGCCTGGGCGTTTTGCGATCGTTGGTCCGGCAGAACAGCGAGACCGTCCAGATGGCGATGCTGCAGGCGGAGGTCGATCGGCGCCTGGCCGCCGCCGAGGCGGGCCTCTACGAGCCCCAGGTGGTCGGGTCGGTCGAGCGGGTCGACAATCAGCGTCCGAACAACGCGCAGCAGCAGGCGAACCTCGGCTTTTACGCGACTCCGGTTTTCACCGAACGCAACACGCTTTACAGCGGCGGCCTCGAGTTCCTTTCCCCCATCGGCACGAAGCTGCAGACCGGGCTTACCTTTCGCGAGCTGATCAACAGCGTACAGCAGGGCAAGGGGCCTGAGTACGAGACGTTCCTCGGGGCCTCGCTGGTCCAGCCGTTGTTGCGGAACTTCGGCACCGGCCCCACCCTCGCCCGGTTGCGGCTGGCTGCGATGGCTTCGGAGATCGCCTTCCAGCAGTACCGGCGACAGTTGATGCTGACCGTGGCGGAGGCCGAGGCCGCCTACTGGGATCTGTACCTTGCGCAGGAACGCGACCGGATCGCGCGGGAATCGCTCGGGCTTGGCGAGAAGCTGCGTCAGGACAACCAGGCGCGGTTCGAGGTCGGCAACTCGTCGCAACTCGAAGTGCTGCAGGCCGACGCGGGGGTGGCGTTGCGCAAGGCGCGTTTCAACGACGCGCGACAGCGGGTCAGCGAGACAGCGGTCCGCCTGCGCAGCGCGCTGGGCGGGGTGTGGGGCAACCAGGCCGCGCTCCCGGAGGCCGCCGATGCTCCGGAACTGATCGAGGACAACCGCACTCCGCTGGACAACTACACGGCCGCGCGAACCCTGAACCCAGACTACCGGGCGCGCGAACTCGAACTCGCCCGCGAAGGCATCCGCGTCAACTACGCCCGCAACCAGCGGTTGCCCGAACTCAACCTCCGGACCGGCTACGGTCTCAACGGACTGGGCCAGACCCCCGGGGATTCGTTCGCGGACATCGACGACGCCAGCTATGCCGCTTGGTCAGTGGGCGTCGAGCTGCGCATTCCGATCGCCGGCGGCGTGCGGCAACGGCATGAGTATTACGCGGCGAAGGCGGCGGAGGAGAAGGCCCTCATGGGGGTGCGCGAGGCGTTGACGCAGTTGTTCAACGGCGTCGACAGCGCGCGGCGGCGGCTCCGGTTGCACCGGGACAACGTCGGGAACTACGGGTCCGTGGCGACCTTCCACGAGAGCCTGCTCCAAAGCCAGCTGGACCGGCTGGCCGAAGGCGTGGTGGACAGCCGGACGGTGCTCGAAACCGAGGAGAAACTGTCCGATGCCCGCGTGGCGGTGGTCGAGAGTCTGGTGCTCTACCGACGCGCCTATCTCGAACTCGAACTGGTTCGCGGATCGTTCCTGCAGGACCGCGGCATGGATCTCACGCGCGACGACCTTCGCCGGGAAACCCAGGATCTCCTCGATTCCGCCCGTCTGTCGCCGCAGGCCGTCGACCTCCTTCAACGCCGGGCTCTGCAGGAACTCGAATCCACCGCCCCGGCCGCTGGGCCCTAGCCCGGCTCCCTCGGTTTCCTTCGGTCCGATCATGCAAAGCCTATGTTCCAGCTGAGTTCGAAGCGGCCCCGTCCGGACTGGCTCCGGGCAGTGCTCCTGGGAGGTATGTTGAGTGTTCCGGCGGCGGCCTGGTCGCAGCCGGCGGGTCCGGTGTGGATCGATGGCGTCACCGAGCCCCACCGCGACATCACGATGGCCTTTCCCGTGTTCGGGGTGATCACCGAACGCCACTTCGAGGAAGGGGATGCCGTCCGGGCGGGCGAGGTGCTGGTCGAACTCGACAAGGGCCTCGAGCAACTGGAAGTGAACCGGCGGCAACACGTGGCCGATCTGGCCAGGCTCGAACTCGACCGGGTCAAGGCGCTGGCCGAAAAGCAGACCATCTCGGTCAGCCAGGCGGAGGTCGACCAGCGGCAGGCGGAATACCTGATCGCCCAGGCGGAGGTCGACCTCGCGAAGGAGGCCCTGCGACGCCGCATCATGACCTCGCCCATCGACGGCCAGGTCGTCGAGTTCTTCAAGGAGGTGGGCGAGGCGTTTGAGGAACGCGACGAGGTGGTCCGGGTGGTGGACACGCGACGATGCCATCTGGTGGCCAATCTCGACGAATCGCTCGCCCGCTCCCTCAAGGTGGGGCAATCCGTGGAACTCGAAGTCGCGGGGGGCAGCGGACACCTCGCCTTCGAAGGCCGGCTGGACTACGTGTCGCCCGTGGTCGATCCCGCCAGCGGCCTGCTCCGGGTGAAGGTGCTTTTCGAGAATCCCGACCTCCGCGTCCGGCCCGGCGTCCTGGGTCGCCTGCGGCTTCCCTGATCCCCCATGGTTGCTTTTCGTTCCTTTGACGAGCAGGCGGCGTTCGAGGAAACGCTCAAACAATTGCAGGCGCTGCGCCGGTTTGAGGGGCCGCCCGCCGAGTTCTGGCCGGCGCTGGTCGGGGTGCTCGCCCGGCTCGGGGGCGCCAGCCGCTGCCTGCTCATCCGCCGCGATCCGCAGGACGCTTCGCGGTTGCTGAAGCTCGCGGAATGGTCCGACAACGGGCGGGCCGATGGCGCGGTGATGGCCTTCAACCGCAGCCTTCCGAGGCTGGTCGACGAATGCGCCCGGCAGCCGGCCTGGCTGACACCGCTCGAGGACGGTCTTGCCGACGGCAACGGCGCGCGCGCGCTCGGCGTGCGACTCCAATTGGCGGGCGAAGGCGAGCACTGCGCGGCGGCCCTGCTGTGGCGCAGCCTCAGCGAGCCCGAGGCGTTGCAGGCGGCCATGCGTCTCCAACTCGCCGCCGACCTCCCCGCGGCCTACCAGATCCACCAATCGACCCAGCGCGCCCAACGGGACGTCGAGAAGTTCGCCTCCGTGCTCGACGTACTGGCGCCGGTCAACGCGGAAAGGCGCTTTCGGGCCGCTGCCCTCGCGTTCTGCAACGGCATTGCCGAGCGGTTCGGTTGTGAACGCGTGAGCCTGGGGTGGTTCGCCGGCGACTACGTCCGACTCAAGGCGATCAGCCGTACCGAGCGGTTCGACAAGCAGATGGAGGCCGTGCGGGCCATCGAGGTGGTCATGGAGGAGGCGTTCGACCAGGACGAGGAAGTGATCTGGCCCGCGCCCGAGGGAGCCGGCGTGGTAGCCCGCGATCACCAGGCCTTTGCCGGCAAGGAGCCGTCGCCCCATCTGGTCTCGTTGCCGCTGCGGGTCGAGCAGAGGGCGGTGGCCGTCCTGACTTGCGAACGCGCCACGCGCCCGTTTGTCCGGGGCGAAATCGAGCAGCTCCGGCTCGCCTGCGACACCGTGGTGCGGCGGTTGGCGGACCTGGAGCGGACGGATCGCTGGTTTGGGTCGCGGTGGGCGCAGGCGTTGAAAGAGCGGGCGGCGAAGCTCGTGGGACCGGAACACACCTGGGCCAAGGTGGGGGCCCTGCTCGGCGCCGTCGCCCTGGTCGCCCTGCTGCTTCCGATTTATCCCTACCGGGTCGAGGGCAACTTCATCCTGCGCAGCGACGAGGTCTCCTACCTGACCGCGCCCTTCGACGGCTACATCCGGACGGTGGCGGCGCGTCCCGGTGATGTGCTGTCCGAGGGCGGGCTGTTGCTCGAGTTGAACACCGACCAGCTCGTGCTCGAGGAGGCTTCCGCGCTGGCGGATCAAACGCGTTACCTCCGGGAGGTCGAGAAGGCCCGGGCCAACCGTGCGCTGGCCGAAATGCGCATTGCGCAGGCCCTGGCGGAGGAGGCGCAGGCGCGGCTGGATCTGGTGCGTTACCGGCTCGAACAGGCCCGCATCCGTTCGCCCTTCAACGGCGTGGTGGCCGAGGGCAACCTGCGCGAGCGCATCGGGGCGCCGGTGCGCCAGGGCGAAGCGTTGTTCCGCGTGGCCCGGCTCGACCGGCTCTACGTCGAGGCCGAGATCAACGAACGGGACGTGCATGAAATCGTCGGGGCGTCCGCGGGCGAGATCGCCTTTCTGGCGCAGCCCCGGATCAAGTTCCCGGTGCAGGTCGAGCAGCTCGAACCGGCGGCGGTGCCCAAGGAGAAGGAAAATGTGTTCCTCGTGCGTTGCGCGCTCGAGAACGCGCCGGCGCCGTGGTGGCGGCCGGGAATGAGCGGCGTGTGCAAGCTGCATGTCGAACGCCGCACGCTGCTCTGGATCCTGACGCATCGCACGACCGATTTCCTGCGGCTCTTCCTCTGGTGGTAGCATGAGCGAAGCCCCGGCCACGTTCAGCGAATCCTGGTACCGCGTCGCCCGCGAACGGCTCGGGCTGCGGCCTTCGGTCCAGGTGCAGCGTCAGAGCTACCGCGGCGAACGCTGGATCGTGTTGCGCAATCCCTTCAGCAACCAGTTTTTCCGGCTCCGCCCCGCGGCCTACGAGTTCGTGGCCCGGCTTTCTCCGCGGCGCACCGTCGAGGAGGTGTGGAAGGAGTGTCTCGAGCGCTTCCCTGATGACGCCCCCGGCCAGGAGGCGGTGATCCAGCTGTTGTCGCAACTCTATCACGCGAACCTGCTCCAATACGAGGCGGCAACCGACGCCGCGCAGTTGTTCAAGCGCTACGAAAAGACGCGGCAACGGGAGGTCCGGGCGCGGTTGTTGAACATCATGTTCGCCCGCATCCCGCTGCTCGATCCCGACCGCTTCCTGGTGCGGACACTGCCGGTGATGAAATGGTTCCTCGGCGGGGCCGGCGCCGTCTTGTGGCTGGCGGTCGTGGGCGGAGCGCTGAAGGTGGTGGCCGACAATTTCACCGCCCTGCGCAATCAGGCCGAGGGCGTGCTCGATCCGAACAATCTGCTTCTCCTCTACGCGGGCCTTGTCATCTCGAAGACCCTGCATGAATTCGGGCATGCGTTTTTCTGCCGCAAGTTCGGCGGCGAAGTGCATACGATGGGCATCCTGTTCATGATCTTCACGCCCATCCCGTACGTCGACGCAACGTCCGCCTGGAGTTTCCGCGAACGCTGGAAACGCGTGCTGGTGGGGCTGGCCGGAGTGCTCGTCGAGGTGTTCGTGGCCGGTCTGGCCACGTTCGTCTGGGTCAACACCGGGCAGGGCGCGCTGCACAGCGTGGCCTTCAACATGATGATCGTGGCCTCGGTGTCCACCGTGGTGTTCAACCTCAACCCACTGCTCCGCTTCGACGGCTACTACATCCTCTCGGACTTGGTGGGCATTCCCAACCTCAGCCAGAAGGCCCTGCGCCAGCTGCGCTACTGGGCGGAACGTTTTCTCTACGGCCTGAAACAGACCGAACCGCCCGCCGGCGCCCGCCGCGAGGCTTTCTGGCTGGGCGTGTTTGGCGTCACCAGCAGCGTCTACCGGGTGTTCGTCTTCGGCGGCATCCTCCTGCTCGTGGCCGACCGCTTCCTGCTCATCGGCATCCTGATGGCGGCGGTCTGCGCCGTGGCGTGGGTCGCGGTGCCGATGGTACGGCTGGTCATTTACCTGGCCTCGAGCCCGCAGCTCGAACGCCAGCGCCCGCGCGCCGTGGCCGTGACCGCGGGGCTGGCCGCCGGCTTGCTGTTGTTCCTCCAGTTCGTCCCCTTGCCCTGTCATTTCCGGGCGCCCGGTATCGTCCGCGGGCGGCAATGGACCGAACTCCACAATCAAACCGCCGGCCGAGTCGGGCGCCTGGCCGCCGAACCGGGCGGTTTGGTGCACGCCGGGCAGCCGCTGCTGACGCTCGAGAACCGCGAGCTCGAACTCCAGCTGGCCGCCGCCCGCGCCGAACTGACCGAGGTCGATGTCCGCCTGCGCAACGCCCTGCAGGCAGCCATCCCGAATCTCAAACCCCTCCAGGCCCTGCGCGAGTCGAAGGCGGAGAAGATCGTGCAGCTCGAGGCCGACCGGGAGGCGCTCACCGTTCGCGCCGGCCAGGATGGGATCTGGGTGGCGCCCCGGGCGAACGAACTCGTCGGGCGCTGGATCGTGCGCGGCGCCGAATTGGGGATCCTTGTGGATTCCGCGGACTTCGAGTTCCAGGCGGTGGTGTCGCAGGAGGACGGCGACCGGTTGTTCGCCAGCGCCCTGCAAGGGGCGGAACTCCGTTTCCGGGGCGAAAGCGGCCACCGGTTGCGGGTCCGGGAGGTGGCGGTCGTCCCCGCCGAGCAACGCAATTTGCCTTCGCCCGCGCTCGGCTGGCTGGCGGGCGGCCCGGTGCGCACGGCGGTGGACGATCCCCGGGGACAACGCGCTGCCGAACCGTTCTTCGAGGTGCGGGGCCGGATCGAGCAACCCGCCGGCGCCACCCTGCTGCACGGGCGTTCCGGCATCCTCCGGTTCGATCTGCCCGCGGAACCGTTGCTGCCGCGCTGGGGACGCGCCCTGTGGCAGCTGCTCCAGCGCCGCTACCAGATTTGAAGATGACTCCCACCGTCGACCACCGGCGTACCACTCTGCGGGAGCCCGAGCGGGTGCTCACCGGAGCGGACGCCCTGGTGCATCGCGCGATGGGGGCGTGGCGTCGGCGGCGGACGGTATTGCGGCAGTTGCAGGCGCGCGCCGAGGCGGTGGAGGGATTCGCGGCGGAATTCGCGCACCTGACCGATCCCCGGTTGCACGAACGGTTGATCGAGTTTCGCGAGCGCTTCCGACGGGCTGGCCGGGATGGCGAGCGCTGGCTCTGCCCCGCGCTCGCAGCCGTCCGGGAGGCCGCCCATCGTCAGACCGGCATGCGCCCTTTTCCCGTCCAGCTCACGGGAGCCCTCGCGCTCTACGACGGTTGCCTCGCCGAGATGGCCACCGGCGAAGGCAAGACGCTGACCGCCAGTCTGACCGCGGTCCTCTGGGGCTGGACGCGGCATCCCTGTCACATCATCACCGTCAACGATTACCTGGTCGCCCGCGATGCGAAGTGGTTCGCGCCGCTCTATCACTTCTGCGGTGTCCGGGTCGGACAGGTCACGGCGCAGATGCCCCCGGAGGAACGGCGTCGCAACTACGCCTGCGACATCACCTACACCACCAGCAAGGAGGTCGTGGCGGACTTCCTGCGCGACGCCCTGCACACGGGTTCGTTGCGCGATCCCACCCGGCGGTTGATCCGGCGGATGCTGCGACCGTCCGCCGGGGTGGAGGAAGGGGTGGTGATGCGCGGGCTGCACGGGGCGATTGTCGACGAGGCGGACAGCATTCTGATCGATGAAGCGGTGACGCCGCTGATCATCTCGACGATGCGCGGCAACGAGACGCTGCGCGACGCGGTCCTGACGGCGCAGGAGATCGTCGAACCGTTCCAGCCGGGCGTGGATTACGAGATCAACCACCGTTACCGCGAGATCGAGCTGACGGAAACGGGGCGCAACCGGCTTGAGGCGCGCTGCCAGCGGCTGCCCGGTTTGTGGCAGGGGCCGTTGCGGCGGTTCGAGCTGGTGCGCCAGGCGCTGGTGGCGCGTGAGTTCTATCGCAACGGAAGCCAGTACATCCTGCATGACGACCGGGTGGTCATCGTGGATGAGTTCACCGGCCGGCAGATGCCACAGCGCACGTGGCGGGCCGGTTTGCACCAGGCCATCGAGGCCAAGGAACGTCTGCCCGTCACCGATCCCACCGACACCCTCGCCCGGCTCAGTTTCCAGCGTTTCTTCCGGCTCTACCGGCGCCTGGCCGGGATGACCGGCACCGCGCGGGAAGCGGCTTCCGAACTCTGGCACATCTACCGCCTGCCGGTCCTCGCCATCCCGCCCAACAAACCGTGCCTTCGCGTCCAGCACCCGGACCGGCTCTTTGCCACCGCCGAAGCCAAGTGGACCGCGATTACCGACCACGTTGCCGAACTCCATGCCACCGGGCGTCCCCTGCTGATCGGTACCCGCAGTGTCGCCGCGAGCGAAATGCTGGCGGGCCGGCTCGCCGAGCGCGGCCTGACGTGCAGCGTCCTCAACGCCGTGCGCCACGCCGAGGAAGCCACCGTCGTCGCCATGGCCGGCGAACCCGGACGCATTACCATTGCCACGAACATGGCGGGACGCGGCACCGACATCAAACTCGGCCGCGGCGTGGCGGCCCTGGGCGGGCTGCATGTCATCGCCACCGAACGCCACGAGTCCGGCCGGGTGGACCGCCAGCTCTTCGGTCGCGCCGCCCGGCAGGGAGATCCCGGCAGCGCGCAGGCCTTCGTCAGCGCGGAGGACGAACTGCTGCAGCGCTACCTTCACCGACAGGGCCGGCGGTGGGTGGAAACCGTCCTTCGCCGCGACACCGCCGCCGGGCGCCGGCTCGGCGGCATCGCCTTCCGACTGGCCCAGCGGAGCGCGCAGCGGGCGGCCTTCAAAATGCGCGGGAAGGTCCTCCGCATGGACGACTGGCTGGACGAGTCGCTCTCGTTCGCCGGGACCGCCCCGGCCTGATCCGGGCGGGGCGCGGGCGCCTTCGGGTCCGGGGCCGGGCGCCCTGTCGGCTTGCCCGCAACCCCGGTTTTCCGGATGCTCGGCCACCGGATCCAGTGAACGTCCTGCCCGTCATTCAGCGCGAGCTGCAAGCGGCCTCCCGGCGGGGGGCGACCTGGCACTTGCGGGTGGCGTTCGCGTGCGCGGCGGTTCTGGCGCTCGGCGCCGGCTTGGTTTTTCCTGATGTCCGGCTCGACGAACGCGGGCAGGTGGTGCTCGTCTGCCTGGCCGTCGGGGGCTTCGCCCTCAGCCTGTTCACCGGCGCCTATCTCACCGCCGACACCCTCAGCGCCGAGAAGCGGGAGGGAACGCTCGGGCTGCTGTTCCTCACCCCGCTGAACGGACGGGACATCGTCCTGGGAAAGATGGCCTGCCACTCGCTGCAAGTGGGGGTGGGATGGCTGGCGGTGTTTCCGATGTTCTACCTGCCGGTGATGCTGGGCGGCGTGCTCTGGACCGAGGTCGGGCGGCTGTTGCTGGCGCTGTTGCTGACGATGGCGCTGTCGATTGCCTTCGGGATGTTCTGGTCGACGGTGTGCACCGAAGCGCGAACGGCCGTGCTGGCGACGGTGGTGACCATGTTGCTGCTTGCGCTGCTGCCCTGGTTGCCGGCGTTCCTGGTGGCCGTCTTCGGACGACGCGGCTTCACGCTGCAAGGATTTGCCGAGTGCTCGCCCATGACGCCGGTGGTGCAGGCGTTCCAGGACAATTACCGGCATGTGTGGCGTTCCTTCCTGGGAACCACGCCGGGGGCGGTTGTGTACTGGCGATCGGCCGCGGTGGCCGGCGGTCTGAGTCTGGCGCTGGTGTTCCTGTCCGGGACGTTGCTGCCGCGGTTGTGGCGCCGGGCAGAAAGCGCGGGAAGCCGCCCCGCAAGACGCCGGGCGCCGCCGGCGGCCTGGCAGGAACGGGTTCGTTCTGATGAACGGTTGCTGGCGCTCGCGGGTTCGCCGGCTCTGTGGCTCGCCGCGCGGGGCGCGGCGGAGGCGCGCTGGCTGCGAGGGTTGCGCTGGCTGACGCTGCTCTTCTTTGGCCTGATGCTCTTCGTCTCGGTCGGCACGCGGCATTGGGAGGAAGGCTTCGTCTCCGCGATGGGCGCCGCCTACGGTCTGCACCTCGTGGTTCGGATTCACGCCATTCTCACCGCCACCCGGGCCCTGCACGAAGACCGCCGCAGCGGCGCGCTGGAGTTGCTGCTGGTAACGCCGCTCAGCGAACCGAGCCTGCTCGAAGGGTACCAACGCTCCTTCGTCCAGGCCCTCCAGAATCCCCGACGCAGCCTGCTGCTCATGAACGTGGCGTTGCAGTCGATGGTGATCGTGTTCGGACGGCAGTTGCACATGCACGGCGGCGAATGGGCCATCTTCAGCGCGTTCTTCACGGGCGGATTCGTGGTGACTCTCTCGGACTTTTTCACGCTCCGCTGGATCGGCCCGGTCGCAGCGCTGCGGGCAACCACCCACCTGCGCGCCGCCGGCCGGGTCTTCGCGGCGTCGATGCTGGTCCCGTGGCTCGGGTTCGTGGCGACGTTCCTGATCGCCATCCAGTTCAACGAGGAGGAGGTTGCCGCCGTGATCTTCGCTTCTTGGGCGGCGGTTTGCGTGGGTTGGAATGCGCTGCTCGGCGCCGGGGCGCGCGCCTGGTTGCGGGGCGGCATCCGTCGCCGCGTCGCGGAAGCCGGCTGATCGAACGGCCTGCCGCCGCTGGGCCGGGACGCAACGGGGCCGGGGTCCCGATGCCCGCGACGGGTTGCCTGCCCGTGAGGCTTTGCAGCCAGGGTGTCAAAGCTCTTTAGAAATGTCCCCTTCGGAACTCAGGAGAGAATGTCCCCTTGGTTCTGGTTTGATCTTGGTTGCCTTTCCTCGGCTGGGGCCGGGGGATGGAGGGAGGCCGGAGCGGAGCGGAGGCCGACCGGAGTCCCCCGGCCCCAGCCGAGCCGCCGTACGCACCGTCCGCCCCTGGGCCTTCACGCCTCGCCAATAGTCCCCTCCTGTCGCCGCCCCAAATCGCCGCCATGGATGCTCCTGGGCCGGCGGCTTGGCCTTCTGGGCTTCCCTCCTCGTCCGCTTCCTTGCCGCCCGATGCGGCCTTCCCGGCAACTCCCGCCAGCGCAGCTTCTGACCCCGATACTCGATCTGTCGCCTCCCCTCCCGCAGCCGCCTCACAATCACCTTCCGCCCCACCAGGCTCAGCCCTTCGTGGCGCCGATCCAGTTGATACCACTTCCCTCCCCACGCCACCGTCCAGTCCGCCTGCACCACCCGCTCTTCCTCCCAACTCAACACTTCCTTCAGGTTCCTCGGCGCGGGTCCATGGGCGTCGTGCTCGCTGGCCGCCTTCCGCTCGAATCGCCGGTTGAATCCCACCAGATACTTCCGCAGAAACCGGTTCGCGCTCGCCAGATCGCTGATCCCCTCCAGCCGCATCTCCTTCACCAACCGGTCCTGCAGCACCCCGTTCATCCGCTCCACCCGCCCTTTCGCCTGCGGACTTCGCGCCAGGATCAACTCCACCCCCAACTGCTCCATCGCCCGCCCAAACTGCGTTCGCGGCTCTTTCCCGGCCAGTTGCTCCGCAATCGTCGCCCGGCCCTCACACCGGTAGATGCTGTCCCGGTCCACATACAGGCTCCCCGGCATTCCCTGCTTCCTCACCCAGCCCTCCAACACCGTGTAGCTCGCTTCGGTCGTCTCCTCCTCAAAGAACTGCGCCCACACCCGGCCCGTCGCATCGTCCACCATCACCATCAGCACGCACCGTTCCCCTCGTCCCTCAAACCAGTCGTGGTGCGACCCGTCCAACTGCACCATCTCTCCGAAGCACGCCTTCCTCTCCCGCCATTCCCGGTGCTTCTGCCGACGGCGACGGACCGTCCACTTCCCCTCCGCCAGCAGCCATCGCCGCAGCGTCTCGTGGTCCACTTCGATCTTCTGCCGTCCCAGATGCTCGGCCAGCAGCGTCGGCCCAAACCCGGCATAGCGTTCATCGGCCGCCAACTCCAAGGCCGCCTGCCGCACCCCCGCGGGCTTGCGCCGCGGCCCCGCACGGCCCCGCAACCGATGCACCAATCCCGCATCGCCCTGCTCCTGATACCGCCGCCACACCCGCTTGGTTTGCCGGTAGCTCAGTCCCAACAGCCCTCGGGCTTGGACCAGCGTCAGCTCTTTGCGCGCTACTCCCGCCATCACCTTCAATCGTTCCCGCTCCCGTTGACTCATCTTCAGTGTCTCCATAGGTCGGGCCCGCCGCCCGGCGGCGGCCCCGTGGGGGACATTCTAAACGAGTCCAAAGAGGGACATTTCCAAAGAGTCGCGACAGGCTTTGCAGCCAGGGTTGTCGGGGGATGATCCGTCGTGCTAGGCTGCCACGCATGAACGGGGTTGATCGCAGAAGCGCCTTGAGAAACCTGGGGACCTTCGGTCTGGGCACCGTTCTAGGCGGGGGCGCCCCGGCAGTGACGCGAGCCGATCAGCCGGAGGAAGAGGGCGCGGGCTGGACGTACCCCATCATGGATGCCCCGGCCGCCGCCGACCGCGCCTACGATCTCTATCCGGGGAACGGCTGCATGTACGCCGTGTTTCGGAGCATCGTGGGGCACCTGGCGGACACGGTGGGCCGTCCGTTTACCTCCTTCCCTTTCCACATGCTGGCTTACGGGCACGGCGGGGCGGGCGGGTACGGAACGCTTTGCGGAGCTCTGAACGCCGCCGCGGCGGTCATCGGCCTGTTCGAAACCCGGCAACGCGCACGCGACCTGCTCATCACCGAGGTCTTCAAGTGGTACGAGACCGCCGAACTCCCTGCGCATCGTCCGGCCCGGGGTTCCCCGGCGGCCGTGGTGCCAACCTCGGTGGCAGGTTCCATCCTCTGCCACGCCTCGATCGCCGGTTGGTGCCGTGTCGCATCCGCGAGCCCCTATGACAAGCTCCGTGGCGAACGCTGTCGCCGGCTCAGTGCAGACGTGGCCGCCAGGACCGTGACGGTCCTCAATCGCTCGACGACCGAGGGCCCGCGTGAACTGACGGTCGATGACGCCTCGGCCGCGTGCATGCGCTGCCACGCCTCACCGACCGAACCGCGGGTGACCGTGCGGACCCTCATGAACTGCGGCAGTTGCCACACCGTCACGGAGCCGCATCCCGCTCCGCCGCGCTGACCCGCCGCGGGTCAGATGAAGCCAGCCCGGACCAGGGCGCCACAGACAAACGTCGATCTCCAGTGGCGTGCGCCCCGTTCCCGTCGCCCGCCTTGGATGCGCCGCCCGGGGCATTCGGACCGGGTTGGCGACCATGAAGCCAATCCGGACCCACCTGGCGAGATCGCTCCGGCCGACAGGCGGAGACCACGAGGATCGGGCGCGGGCTAATCGCGAGGGCGGGGAAGCAGCGTGAAGGCCAGGGCCACGATGAACAGGGCGATGACCGTCGTGAAGCGCATGCCCCAGGAGCTGGCGCTGACCGCCGTGGCTTCGATGGCGATGGAAAGGTCGCTCATTTTGTCCACCTGCAACGACCGCGTGAACGTCAACACCCGACCTTGTTCGGGGATGGTGGCGCGGATGGCGGTCGGGTTGGCGACGGCGGCGTCCTGTTGTTCGACGATGCGCTCGGCGAGGCGACCGAGGGATGCCTGGTCCTCGGCGGACAGGCTCTCGTTGATGGCGCGGGCCTGTTCGCGGGTGTAGTTCGCGTTGTTGTCGATGACCTGCTGCAACTCGACCTGGGCCGGTTGCTGGGCGACCGCCTGACCGCCCTGGGCCAGTCCGCGATTGACGTTCAAACCGATCAGCGCCTGCTCGGTCTTGAGGTTCTTGAGCTGCACGCGGGCGTCCTCGTTGAAGGCGTCATCGTGCTGCGAAAGCTGATACGCGTTCTGGAGGAAACGGCGGGCGTTCTGAACGTCGCCTTTGAGGATGAGCGAATTGCCGAACTCGAAGTTCTGGCGGGCCACGGCGGATTTGCTGCGCAGCTGGCTCTGCTCGTTGTCGAGATAGGCCTGCACATCGACCTGCTGGACCTGGACCGCGGCGCCCTGGTCCTGCAACTGCATGGTGCCGCCCCAATCGGCAAGTTCCCACTTGGGATCAAGGTAGACCTTCCAGGTGATCTGCTGGAGCGGCAGGTCGAGGCGCGGCCCGTGCAGATCGAGGTCCAGACGACGGGTCGAAGCCCGTCCGGCCCGCGTCGTGTAGTAGAACTCGACCACCGAATTACCGCCCGTGACCGCGGCCTGCTGGAGCGGAATGAGGATGTCTTCGCCCTCGCGCCACAACCAGACGCCGCCCTGGTTCACAAAGGCGAACCAGAACTCCGCCTCCTTCGGCACCCGCAATTGCAGGAGCCGCTTGTCGCCCGGCAGCAGTTCGAGATGCCCGCGCGTCAGCATGACCCCGGCGTCCGAGATCACCGAGGTCAGCTCGAGCCGTTCCACCCGCGCCGGCAGCACGCTCGCCGCCTCGTGCCGCAGGATCGTCAGCGGGAGTTGGAAATCGGAATCGACCAACCGGAACACGTGGCTGGCGGAAGTCGTGGCGAGATCGCGGCGCAACGCGGCCGGCACGGCCTCCCAGTCCGCGGGCAAGAGCGTCTCCGGCACCTGATCCAGGCGGAGCTGCAGCCGTCCGCCGGCCTGCGTCGCCAGGAAGCCGCGCTGCACATTCACCTCCTCCGCCTGCACGCCCGAGACGACCAACCGATCGGTGTTCTCCGGCACCCGCAGCGTGTAGACCAAGGTGAGGCTCTGGCCGCCGATGACGCGTCGTTCGAGCTTCACCTCCCAAAGCTGCGTGGCGTTGGTCACGGAACCGGTCACGGGGAGGAAGTCCGTCATGAGCGGTCCGCTGAACCGCACGTTCTCGGCCGCCGCGGGCAGTCGCAACCGCAACGCCCGGATGCCGGTGTTCTCGATCTGGTAATCGAGATTCGCCGTGACGCGCGCCTGCCCTTCCTGCACCGCCACCTGCTGGAACGAGTTGACCTGTATCCACGAATCGAGCTGCTCGATATCCAGCGTGAGCTGCCAGTCGGCGTTGAGCAACCGGAAGGCGAGAGCGGACTTCTGGCGGGTACCGACCGCGGCCGGATCGAGCGGCGTGACGCCGTCCCGGGTCACTGCCTGGAGGCGCATGCCCTGTTCGGGCACGACCACCAACTGGCCCTGTTGCTTGGCCGCCTCGCGCAACGCCAGGCGCGGGACCGGCCAGCCGTTCGCCCCCTTCACGCCGGGCCCCGTCAGGCTCACATCGAACCGCTGACGCCCCTCGGTCCGGCCCTTGAGATGCAGCGTGATCACCCGCTCGTCATCGGTCTTCAACTCGGTCCAATGACTGAGCGCCCCCCCGCTGATGGACTCGACATCAAGCCCGGCCGGCAGGACGAAGCTGAGTTTGAAGATGCCGGCGCGCGACACGGTGACCTCGAGGGCGGCGGCCAGCAGGCTGCGATCTTCGCCGAGCGAAAGGGTCTGCTGGGCCACGACCCGGATGTCGGGTTCGACGGCGTTGGCCGCGATGGTCAACCGCGCGGCGGGATCCGCGTAACGGAAGGCCCGCCGCAAGGTCAGCCCTGGCACCCGGCCGCGGAGGGAATCCAGCACCGAGCCGGGGAAGTCATCCAGGTTGATGGTCGAGAGCGGGCCGGCGACGACGTCGTCGAGCTGCACCTCGGGGCCGGTCGCCACCCCGACCAGGCCGACCTGGCCCGCTGCCTGGTTCACTGCGATCAGGCCGGCTGCCTGCTCGTAGGGCAGCGGGGTGGTGGCGATTTGCGAGCCGATCGTGAGCGTGAACGGTCGCGATTGCGCCGGGTTCAGACTCACCCGCAGCAGCCGTTGATCCGGATCGAACCGCCAATAGGACAATGCCGGGGTCAACACATCGGTGATCGTCGCCCCTTCCGGCACGGTGAACGTCATCTCCGCCAGTTCGCCCTGCGCCGGGCGCACCTGCACCACATGCACCCCCTCGACGATGCCGGCGGTCGGGACCAGCAATTGGAAGGACTCGGCATAGAACACCGCCTTCTCCTTGCGCGTGTCACGGCTGAGCGGTTTCCAGGCGATCCACGCGTCCGGGACCGCGCCCAGCACCAGCTCGACGCGGGTGTTCTTGGACGTCGAGGACTCGATCCGGGTCACCCGCACCGCCTGGGGTGAATGAACGTCGACCTCGAGCTCGACGAGTTCGAGGGTCAGGCGGTTGATCAGCCCGAACTGCACCGGCAAATGGAAACCGCTTTCGCCGGCGGCTTCCTCGACCCGGGTCTGACAGGCGAAGGTGAACTCGTAGAGACCCGCCCGGTCGGCGAGCACCTGCTGGCGCGTGCCCTGTGGCGTGGTGGCCGGCAACAGCCGCAGGCCCGCGGCAGGCAGGTCGATCTTCGTCAGCACGCCCGGCGCGTTGAGCAACGGAAGAACGTCCCCTTCCTCCGCCTGCCACCGGACTTCGACCGCCACCTGCACGAAGCCCTCGGCGACCCGGGCCGTCTGGAGCACCGATTCGGCCAGGCCGCTCGCGGGCGAGGTCCGTGTCCCGGCCGCTTCACCGGTCGGGATGCCGCCCAGCAGCAATGCCAGTCCCAGGGCGACCGCGCCCGCGGCGGCTGCCGGTTGATCCGGACCGCTCTTTCGCGGCGCACGCAACAGCGCCGAGAGCGACGGCAGCACGACCTGCACGAACAGAAAGACGAGCAGCAGCGAGAAGAGCACGCCGGCTCCGTTCGGCCACCGCAGGGCGGTCCAGAAGAGTCCCGCCCACGCCGCGGCGAACCCGGCCCGGCGCGTGAATCCCGGACCCGAAGCCAAACCGGCCAAGCCACAGGCCAAGCCGATCACCGCCGGCCACGCGCGCCAGGCCAACCAGAAGAACGAGGCCTCGACGGGCCGGTTGCCGACCTCGAGACGGAGCGCGCTGCCCGCATCCTGCACCGGCGCCACGAACCGGAGCGCGGTCGGCAAGGACAGCGAAATGCGCCGCGCCGCGTCATAGAGATCCGCGATCACAAAGGCCCCGATGACGGCGGCGACCAGCCCGACGATCCCGCCGAGCAATTGCCGCAAGGAATAGCGCGTGGCGCCGCCACCGCCCGCCCAGCGCCAGATGACGGCGGCGATGCCGAACAAGGCCAGCCCGATCAACAAGCTCATCTGCCGGTCACCGCCCCGGGGGCCGTGGAGGAACTGGCGCAGACCGGCAAAGCCGGAAATGTCTCCCGTCACTTCGGTCGGCGTCAGGCTGCCGCCCCGGAACTCGAGCCGCCGGTTGCCGTCGGGCGTCAGATCCCATTCGGTCAGCAACACCGGCGCCATGACGGCAGGCGCGGTGACGGTGATCCGCGCGGGCTGCCGCGATTTCGCCGCCAGTTGGAGCTGGATCTTGTGGACGGTGTTGGGATCGGTGGTTTGCGGGAGCTGCACGAGGTTGGCCTTGCCGTCGCGCACCGGGATCACCTTGCTGCCGTCGACGGTCGCTTCCCAAAGCTCCGTATCCTCCGGCACGACCATGCGCAGGTGCGGTTGCCCCTTGTTCTTTACAAAATACTGCACGGTGGTGAGGACTTGGCCCTCCTCGGAAATGCGGGTGTTGATGACGGCGCGATCCACGACCTGTTGGAGGGTTTCGGCCTGGGTCAACGGCTTGAGGGCCAGCGCCAGGTTGAACGGGCGGGCCGTGTAGCGGTAGGCCGCGAGGATCGGGGCATCGAAGAACAGCTGGTAAGCGGCCGGCACCTCGGCCGGTTCGACGGCCAGCAGGCCCGAGGAGACATTCGCCGGCTCGACCTGGAACTGGAACGTGCTGATCACGATGGCGTAGCCCTGCTCGGTTTGCGCATCAAGCGGGCGGGCGCCGGTGAAGGTGAGGGTTTCGCCCTGCGGCTTGAACGGACGTTCGTAGGTGGCCAGCAACGTGTAGTCGCCGGCCACCGGCGTGTGCAGATGAATCTCGAAACCGCCGTTCACCTTCTGCCAGTTGCGGATGTCCTTGCCCGTAAACTCGACGTTGAAATACTCGGCCGACAGATCGACGCGAAAGGTCGAGACCGGCGCGCCGGAGATCACGAAGTTCATCACGCTGCTGCCGTAGGCCACGGCTTCGCCGACGGAAAAGAGATGGAACACATCCGCCTGGATGGACTGCGGCAAACGGTCGATGCGCACCGCCGCCTGCCAGGCCGGTTCACTGAGCCGGAAAGCGGCCTGCAAGTTGGTCACCTTCTTCGGGAAGAACGCCGTTGCGAGTTCGGTGAGGTTGCGAGTGCTCGCCGGGGTCAACCGGAAACCGGCGTCCGCCGAAATGCCGACGTGTCCCCGCGTGGATTTCGTTTTCAACACCTCGACCACCGGCAGATCCCAATCCGGCTGGTCCCACGACACGTTGCGCTCGAGGCGGAACTGGAACATCTGCCGCCCGGCCACCGGACCGCCAAAGGTCAGGCGCAGCAGGGCGGTGTTCGTCGAACCCGGTTCCGGGTTCACGGTGTAGTCGGCGAGATTGGCGACGTTCAACCCGGCCACGGCAAAACCGTTCGGGACCCGGATCGAGAGTTCGCGGATCGGCGCCTCGCGGATGTCGAGTTCCAGTTCACCGTCGATGCTCAATTCCGTTTCGCCCAGGTGATACGCGAGCACTTCGGAAACGCTGAGTTCAGGCAGGATGTTGTCGGCCTGCACCTCGAGGTCGAAGTCCGCGCCCGAGAACCGAAAGGCAAACGCCTGACCGGCGCCGGCGGGCAGGAGGGACTGGGTGACCGGGGTTTGGGGCAGTTGTTCGGGCGAGATCTGCGAGAGCCCGCGGGACTGCACCACCTCGAGCCGCACGGCGCCATCGTTCACGATGCGCACATAGCCGCCAAACCGCGTCGCGTCCGTCGGGTGGATCCGGGTGGCGCCGACCGCGAGCGGAAAGGCGCCGAGCGAATGCTGGGTCTGGATCTGCAGGGCGAACTGGTCCTTTTGCGCTTGGTTGAACTGCACCTCGAGCCGGCGTGCGCCGGTGGCCCCGCCGTCGACCACCTTCCATGCCAGCACGGGCGCTCCTTGCACGCGCGTGACTTCGCCGTCGCCCTCGACCAGCAGGGTCAGGCGTTCGAGTTCGCCCTGCATGACCTTGAATTCGAGCAGCATCGTTTGCCGCAGCAATCCGGGACTGATGGTGATCTGTTGGAAGCCCTCCGTCGCGTAGAACAACCGCCCTTCGGCCTCGGGGCGCGCCTCCTTCCAGGCGAGCTGCACCTGACCGCCGGGCGGCAAATGACTCACGAATTGATCGCCCGCGCGCTCGGGCCGGGCCGCGCCTTCGAAACGGAACTCGGTGTCCGGTTTCAACCCGCGTAACGTCACGGGCTGCAACGCGGCGGTGGCCACCCGGAAATCCACCGCGCTCCAACCGTCGGTCTCGGTGACCGCCGCATCAAACCTCAGCCGCAACGGATACTCCCCCGCTTTTTCGAACTCGATCCACAGCGCGCCGTCACGGAACGCAGGCCGCCAGTCCGGGTTCGTTCCCAGTTCGGTCAACGCGCAGCCTCCGGCAAGGAGCACGATCCGGCCGCCTTTCGGGTTCTTCACGTGCGCCGTCGTCTCGAGCACGAAGCCTGCGCCCTGCTCGCCCAGCTCGCCGTCCAGGCGGAAGTCCCGCAGCACGATCTGGCGCGCCTCGGGATCGGCCTCCTGCACGTCCAGTTGCACGGTATAGCCCCCGCCGAAGAACCGGAACACCCGCGGCTCGGCAGCGGCGGGATCGACGGCGCCGCGGAGGTTTCCGGGGGCGAACTCGATTTCAATCGGACTCAACCCCGAACTGGCCGCGACCGTCGCGTCGAGATCCGCCGCTGCCTCGATCCGAACATAGCCGCTGAACAACGCCGGATCGGACGTCCCAAGCGTCAGGGCATCAAGCCCGCGCGGCAGGGTTTCACCGGGGAACTCGGTCACGGCTTGCACCGCCACTTCGAGGCGCTTCACCGGTTCCTTCGTCGCCTCGAGCCGGAGCACAAGGGCCCAGGCGCCGGCGGCGTCGCGGCGCACGCTCCAGTCGCGCAGTCCCGCCGCGTTGACCTCCCGGATCGTGCCCTTGCCCAGCAGCGGGAAGCTCAGCTCCTCGGCCCGTCCCTGGATGACGTCCACCTCGACCCGCATCGCGTGCGCGAGTTGATTGCGCTGCACGTTGATCGTGTGCTCGAGCCGCGTGGCGTAAATCAGTTTCTGGTGCGTGGCGTCGGGACCCTTGAGATCCGCCTTGATGACCAGGCTGGCGCCCTCCGGACCGGCCTCGCCATTCACGGAAAGGCGTTCGACCTCGGCCGGGGTTTGCGCCCGCAGCAGCGCGGCGCTCACACCGAGTGCGAGCAGGAACGCGGTCAAGCGCCCGACGGTCCACGAGCGTTCGGCCCAGCGATGCACCGGAATCCGATGGGCCCCGGCCCGACCCCGGCGGGCGGGCGGTGTTGACGCCGGTCGTTCGGGGAGCCGGCGGACCTCCATGCGGGCGGGGCAGCGGCCGGCGGCGGGATGCAGGCGCCGTTGGAACAAGCTCAGGATTGTGGCGTTCATGGCAAAATCGGGCATGGGTTCGATGAATGAGCGGTCGTCTTGAAAGCGGGCGGGTGGTTTACAGGCCGGCGATGCTGCGGGCTTGCTGGAGCATTTGCTGGAACTGCCGCGGGCGGGGGTCGAGGCCGTAGACTTCGGGGACATTGCCCAGCAGGCTCATCAACGAGCCGGGCTGGATGCCGGCGGCATACGGGCTTCGCGCGAGCCACTCGGCGAAGCCGGCGGCGGTCGTGGCCAGGCGCAAAGCGGGACTGGCCTGCTCGAGTTCGGGCGCCGGGCCGGCGTAATCCAGGCGCCACTCCTTCTCCTGATACTCGCCCGTGGCGGGTACGCGGAACCGCACGCGCAGCTGGCCGATGGGGCCCTGGCCGTACGGTTTGAGTTCGGTGACGTACAGGGCGTTGCCGGCCTCGGCCGCGCCGATCTCGGCGGCATCGACGGTGTTGTCGCGGAACTGCTCCTTGGTGAGCTGGTGCTTCTGGTAACCGATCTGGCGGTAGGCGTTCACGCGGGCGGGATTGAACTCGATCTGCACCTTGACGTCCGAGGCGGCCACTTGCAGGGCGCCGGCGAGCTGTTGAGCGAAGTTGTCCGCGGCTTCCTCGGGCGTGTTCATGAAGCCATAGCGACCGTCGCCGTTGCGCGTGAGCACTTCGAGCAGGTCATCGTTGTAACCCTCCCAACCCACGCCGAACGCGTCGAAGGCGATCCCCTGTTTGCGGTTCGTTTCGACCAGGTGTTTAAGCGGCTCGGCAACCACGTTGCCGAGGTTGGCGGCGCCGTCGGTGAGCACCACGACGCGGTTGATGCCGTTGGGAAGGTAGTTCTGGCGGGCGGCCTGGTAGGCCACCTGCATGGCGTCCTCGAGATTGGTGCCGCCTTCGGGCGGAACCTCCGTGGCGCGCTGCAGGGCTTCGCGGGCTTCCACGCCGGTGGCGGCGCTGGCGCGCAAAGTGGCCGTGCTCGAGAACGTCACGATGCTGAGCAGGTCCTCCGGTTTCAATTCGGCGCCCAGAACATCCAGGGCGTTCCGCAGGATGCGGACGCGGTCGGCGCGTTCCATGGATCCCGAGCTGTCAAGCAACAGGACGAGGTTGAGCGGGCGTCCCCCATCGCGTCCGGCGGCGGCGGTCTTCAAGGCGAAACGCATGACCTCGCGGTTATGGGCGAAGGGATAGCGGGCCCGTTCCCACGTGAAGGCCACCGGTTGGCCTGGCAGCGGTTCGGGATCCCGGTAGTCGAAGGCGTTGACGAATTCCTCGCTGCGCACGCCGGCGGGATCGGGCAACTGCCCCTGGTCCAGCGCTGCGGCGGCCAGCTTGAAAGACACATCCGCCACGTTCAGCGAGAAGGTCGAGAAGGGAGTCTCCGCGGCCTGCGTTTCGGGCAAGGGCTCGGCTGGCGGGGGCACAGGGCGCGCCGGGGCCCGGTCCGCGAGGGCCAGCTTGTCCAGCGGTTTGCCGGCCACGGGCGGCGGCGCTTCGGCCAGCCGCTCGACCTCCATGGTCCCCTGTGGCAGCCCCTTCGCCCAAACCGCCGTTTCCGACTTGGACCGTTCCAGGACTTGCTTCAGTTCCTCCGTCACTTCGGACTCCTGGCGAGCCCAACCATCGACCGGGGCACTTCGCAGGCGCACTGCCGCCAGATCGTCCCCGACCACCGTCGTGCCTTTGCGCGCGAGGCGGCTTACCCGTTCGCGGGACTCGACCTCGCCAGCGGTGTCCGGCTGCGGGGAGAGGCCGGCGAAATCGACGGGCGTGCCCATGAAGGCCGGAACGGGCAGATCGAGGGGCAGCGGCGCCAGCTCTGCCTCGGCGAGCGCCGGCCTTTCCGCGCTGGGTTCCGGCCCGATGGCTGGCGCGGGGGTCGCCGGGACCTGCGCGAAGAGCGCCCCCAACATGGGCGCGTCCCCGAGCACGGGAGCCTCCTCCACGCGAGCGAAGAAGTCCTCGTTCAATCGGTCCTTGCGATCCCGGGCCTCGCCGAGTCCGGCGTAGCGTTCCTCGGCCAGCTCGGATGGCGCGGCAGACTGACGGCGCAGCGCAAGCGCGGGCTCACCAGCCAGGAAGGGGGTGGGCCGGGGAGCGGCCGCGGATTCCGGTGCGTCCAGTGTTGCGAAAGCCGTAGTCGCCTGTCCCGCAACGACGGTCGACATGTCGCGGCCGGCGGCTGTGCCCGCGGAACGCCCGCGAGCGGCGGACTCAGGCTCGGCGCGGGTCAGGGCGGGGCGGGGCATCAAGCCGTACCGCCTCATCATCCGGAGATCCAGTCCCTCGGCGTTGTCTGCAGGGGGCGGCGTGGCCGCGGGCGCCGGCTCGGATTCGGCAGATAGCGTCGCGATATCCGCGAGCCGCTTCTCCTTGGTCGAGGCGAGCAACTCCAGGTCGCTGACGCCTTCGGTCGGCGGAGCGACGAAGTCGGTGACCCCATCCGTATCGTAGTTGAGGTCGAGGCTTTCCAGAGTGGCGCCCCCGGCCCGGCCCGATGTCCGGCGGCCGGCGGCGATCTGCGTTCCTGCCGATGGCGCCGCCGGCGTGGTTGGAGCCTGGAAATGCCAGGCCTGGGCGGCCGGTTCCGCCGGCGTAACGGTCGGCAATCCGAACGACGCAAACCCGCGGCTCACGGCGCCGTTCGCACTTGCCGGGCGTGCCGTTTCCGGCGGCGTTTTCGAGGCGATGGCTCCTTCGTCCGTATCGGCGGGTTGGAAGGGAAAACCGGCGGCCGTTCCTCCCGCGATCCCAAGAGCATCGCCGAACCCGCCCATGCCCCCGCCGCCAAAACCGCCGCCCGCGCCAGCGAACGCGCCGTAAGCCCCAGCCGCGGAGTTCGTCATCAGCACGGGCGGGCTACCGGTGGAGGCCTGGATGCCGGAGACCGGACCCGCGACATCCAGACCCGCATCCTTCCGGGCCAGGCTCCGTCCGAAGTTGGGCTCCGGCGCGGACGCCTTCCCGCCGCCGAAGGCATAGCGGGTATCGAGTCGCTCCGCTTGCGCCGGCTCCATCCAGGCATTGTCAATCTCGGCGATCTTGTTCCGGGCAAGCAACCCGGTCTGGCGGGCGTCGGCGACCATCTTCCCTTCCTCCATCAAGCGACCGTAGTAATTGGCTGCCTCATTGCCCGAGTCCCTGGCCGGCACGGTGCCGGGTCCGGTTTGGGCTTCGACGTAACGGCCGTTCTCGAAGAGCAACCGACCCTCCTGAACCAGAACCTTGGCATCCGTCAACTCGTTGGCGGCTCCGGAATCTCCCGCCGTGGCCATCCCGCTGTGCAAGTCGTCGAAATAGGCGTGCGTCCGGGAGGCCGCACCCGGGGCGGGTTCACCCGCGAGTTCCGTTGTCAGTCGTTGCGCGGGCGCCACGGCATCCCCCCGCCGGCTCTCGTCCAGCGTCTGCGCGGTCCGTTCGCTCCCGGCCTGGTTTCGGTAATAGAACCGGACCCGCGACGCGGGCGCCCCGCCTGCCTCCGAGTCGACGGGTTGCGGGGCATTCTGCGCGGCTTTCTGTCCGGAGCCGTCCAGCGCAAAGAACTCCACTTCCTGTCGGTGGTCCCATCCTTCCACCTCAGCCCCGAAGGCGTCGTCCGGCGGGGTTTTTGCCGCTTCCGCGAGCCGTTGCGCGCCCGCCGCCTCAGCCCCCCGGGCCACGCCGCCGGATGGCGCCACGGTGAGTCCGCGTCGCCGCAGGCTTTCCTCACGCCCGGATTCCGCCCGTACGACCTCCTCCGCCAATCGCGCCTCTTCGCGCGCTGCGGCATACTGGGTCCCCAGCGGACGGGCGGCCCCCATCGAGCCGATGCGCATGAAGGCCCATTGGGCTCCCAGCAGAAGCGTCAACGAAGCGGCCACCGCCACGGGCGCCAGCCAGCGCCAGGCAAACACGGGCACGATCTTCGGCGGTTTCTTCGCCGGGGCGGGAGTTGCTTGAAGGCGGGCCAGTAAGTCCGCGCGGGCGGCTGCGGGTAGTCGTTGGGGGGCGGAGTTCAACCCGACTGCCTCGCGCAGCAGACTCACGGTCTGCGCGAGTTCAGCGTGGAGTTTCCGCAGCGCGGGATCGGCTTCGATCTCGGCGCGCAACGCGGACGCCTCGTCGGGGGGGAGTTCCCCCAGCAGCAGGGCGGTCAAGCGCGCCTCGCGGGCTTCGTCCGGGGAATCAGGCATGGGCCGCTTCATGTCAGCACCTCGTTTCGTGCCATCGCCGTGGCCAGTCCCTTGATCGCATGGTGCAACAGATACCCGACATGCCCGGTCTTGAGACCGGTGCGGTCGCTGATCTGCTGGTAGGACAGGCCTTCGTGGAACTTCAGCCGGATGAGGTTCCGGCTGCGTTCGTCCAGGCCCTCGAGGCAGTGCTGCAGGCGGTCGAGCTGTTCCGCGTGCGCCAGGGCCTCGTCCGGGCCCGGCCCGGGTTCGGTCGCGAGTTCGACCTCCGGTCCGGGTCCGGCCGGATCGGGCAGCGGGACCACTTTGGCCGCGCGCCGGTGCTGATTGAGGGCCAGATTATGCACGGTTCGGAACAGCCACCGCTTCGGCTCGCGGACCTCCGCGAAGTGGGCGTGCAGGCGCAGAAACGCTTCCTGAACCATGTCCTCGGCCAGACTCAACTCTCCCATCAGGCGCCGCGCGTAACCCAACAACGGACCCTCCAGGGCTGCGAACAGCCCTTCGATCGTGTCAGCCGGAGCTGACGCTGGGATGGCGCCTTCGGCTTCCGCCACGGCCTTTTGCGTCATTCGGACGGGCAACCGGCCCGCCCCTCTGCTTGCCCTGCCTGCCTCGAGGGCCGGCGATTTGGCTTTCTCCACTCAAGACACCGCCCGCCCCGTTCCCTTAGACGGAATCCACGAAAACTCCGCCCTCCCAACTCCCAACTCCCAACTCCCAACCCCTAGCTCCTAGCTCCTAGCTCCTGTCCCAGCAGGAACGTCGCCATCCTCCCCCGTCCCTTGATCAACACCGGGCCGCGTGGCCGCAGCTCGAAGCGTCCCTGGAGCAGGGCCGCCGTCGACTCGGTCAACTGGATTACCCCCGGTTCGCCCTGCGATTCCATGCGGCTGGCGATGTTCACCGTGTCCCCCCAGAGATCGTAGCTGAACTTGTGCCGCCCGATGATGCCCGCGATCACCGAGCCGGTGTTTAACCCGATCCGCATCTGCATGGCGGTGCGGTGACAGGCGTTGAACGCGTCCAGCGTCCGGAGCATCCCCAGCGCCATCCGCGCCGCGGCCACCGCGTGATCGGGGCACGATTCGGGCAGCCCGGCCACGCCCATGTAGGCGTCGCCGATGGTCTTGATCTTCTCGAGTCCGAACCGCGCCGCGAGGTCATCGAAGGTCGAGAAGACCTCGTTCAACAGTTCGACCACCCGTTCGGGCGCGTGTTGTGAGGCAAAGGTGGTGAAGCCGACCAGGTCGCCGAACAGCACGGTCACTTCGGGGAAGCGGTCGACGATCATCGTCTCGCCGTGCTTGAGCCGCTCGGCGGCCGGACGCGGAAGGACGTTGAGCAGGAGCCGGTCCGAACGGGCGCGTTCCTGTTCGATCTGGCGAAGATAACCCTGCTCCGCATCGCGCAGCCGTTTCTTCTCGAGCGCCACACTCAAGCGCGCGCGCAGCAAGGCCGGCTCGACCGGTTTGGTCAGATAATCCTCGGCGCCCAGGGCGATGCACCGCGCGATGCCCTCGGTCTCGTCCAGCGCGGACACGACCACGACCGGAATGTCCCGCAGGTTTTCGTCCGCCTTGAGCCGGCACAACACTTCCTCGCCGTTCAAGCCCGGCATCAACATGTCCAGCAGCACCACATCCGCGGGTTCCTGCCGCAGGGCTTCGAGCAGTCGGGCGCCGTCCTCGCACGGGACGGGTTCGTAGCCGAGACGGCGCAATCGCCGGCAGAGCAGGTCGCGGTTCGCCGCATCGTCGTCGGTCACCAGCACGCGGGCGGCGGGTTCGTCGGAAGACCCGGTTTCATCGGTCCGCCGCAGGAACCGCGTTTCGGCAAACTCGGTGTCCCCCGGATGGCGCGAGGCGGTTGCCGGCGGCGTTTCCGGGACCGGTTCGCCAAGGCGGGTCTCCATGAGCCGGAGCCATTCGGCGGCGGCGGCCCGGATGCGTTCGAGATCGGGCTTGAAACGCAGGAGCCCGAGTTCATCGCAACGCTCGGCGAGCAGTTCACTGTAGCCGATCACCTGATGAACGGGCGTGCGGAGTTCGTGGTGGAGTTCGCGCCAGTTGGCCCGGGCCGGGGCCGGCGCGTCTTCGCCCAGGTGCGTGCCGATGAGCGCGAGGAGGCGGTGCCCGCCGGCATCGATGCGTTCGAGATCCTGCAGGAAGGACGCCGGCGCGAGTCCCTCGGCCTCCTCGCGCAGAATCTCGCTGTAACCGATGATGTGATTCACCGGCGTGCGCAATTCGTGCCGGATCTTCGCCAGGCTGGGCCGTGACGTGGGCGGGTCGACGGCGCCGCCCGCCCCGGCTGGGGCGGAATCGCTCATGTCGCGGAGCCGGCGGCGAGCAGCTTCTGCATCTTCTGCAGCAGCCGCGGAAGTTCCACCGGTTTGGTGTCGTATTCGTCGCATCCGGCGGCCAGGGCCTGCTCCTCGTCCGCTGCCATCGCGTGGGCGGTAAGCGCGATGACCGGAATGGCGCGCAGTCCCGGATCGGCCTTCAGCCGGCGGGTGGCTTCCCAGCCATCGAGCACGGGCAGGCTCATGTCCATCAAGATCAGATCCGGCTGTTCGCCGCGCGCCAGCTCGAGCCCCTGCTCGCCATCAAGGGCGCACACGACCTCGAAGCCGCGCCGTTGCAGGCGGCGACTGAGCATGTCCCGGTTCATCTCGTTGTCTTCAACCAGCAGGATCTTCGGCATGGGCTTCGGTCTCGGTCGGGTTTGGCAACAGCACCTCGCGGATCTCGGCCGCCAGCGCGTCAAAGCTCAGTGATGCTTTCTGCATAATCCGGGCCGCCTCCCCGTTCAAGCGCGCGCGTTCCTCCGCCGAAAGGTCGAGGTTGGTCAGGATGATCACCGGCGCCCGCGGTTCCCGCTCGATCTCGCGCAGGCGCTCCAGGAACGCGAAACCATCCATGCCCGGCATCAACAAGTCCAGCAGGACAACCGCGGGCCGCGTCGCCGCGAAACGCTCCAGTCCCTCGCGCCCGTCCGCCGCCGCGTCCACCAGCCATCCCGCCCGGCTCAACTGGCGTTCGAGCAGCTCGCGGGTCGCCGGGTCGTCGTCAATCACCAGCACCCGCGCCGTGGGCTCCCCGCCCCGGAAGCGGGCCAGGACCCCGGTCAAACGCTCCCCGTCCACCGGCTTCACCAGATAATCCGCCGCGCCCAGCGCCTGTCCGAGACTCACCTCGTCGAGCACACTGACAATCACCACCGGAATCTCGCGCGACACGTCGTCCGCCTTCAACGCGGAGAGCACCGTCCATCCGTCCATGCCGGGCATCAGCAAATCCAACGTGATCACCGCGGGCTTCAGCCGCCGGGCCAGCTCGAGCCCTTGATGCCCGTTCGCGGCGGTTTCGACCGCGTAACCGGCCCGGGCGAGGTGCCTCTGGAGCAGTTCGCGCGCCGCGGGATCGTCATCGATGACCAGGACCACCGCCTCGCCGGGCGCATGCGGCGTTGGGCCGGCCGGCCGCGCCGGTTCCGTCGGGCGCGCCTCGCTCACCACGCGGGGCAGGGTGGCGGTGAAGACCGAACCCTTGCCCGCCTCGCTCACCACCGCCAGATCACCGCCCATCATGCGACAGAACCGCCGGCTGATCGCGAGCCCGAGCCCGGTGCCGCCATACTTGCGCGCGGTCGTCGCATCGGCCTGGGTGAAGATCTCGAAGATCCGCTGCAGCTGCTCGGGGGTCATCCCGATGCCGGTGTCCACGACGCGGAACTGCAGCCACGGACGACCCGTCCCTCCGGCCGCCGGCTCGCTCGGGGTCAGCGCGGACACCTCGAGTCGGACCTCGCCGTTCTCGGTGAACTTGCAGGCGTTCGACAGCAGGTTGTAGAGGATTTGCCGCACCTTGGTCGGGTCGGCCCGCATGGCGCCGATCGGCGGCGGGCAATCGAGGCTCAGGCGGTTGTGGTTCTTGGCGGCCAGCGTTTCGACCGTGGCCAGGACGTCTGTGGCCAGGCGGTGCAGGTCGAACTCCTCGAGGGTGAGGGTCATCTTGCCAGCCTCGATCTTGGCCAGGTCGAGGATGTCGTTGATCAACGTGAGCTGATGGCGGGCGGCGGTCTGAATCTTGCGCAGATCGGGCACCACGTCGTCATGCGCGCCGACCTGGACGTCCTCCTCGATCATCTCGCTGTAGCCGATGATCGCGTTCAGCGGGGTGCGCAACTCGTGGCTGACATTGGCGAGGAACTGGCTCTTGGCGCGGTTCGCCTGCTCGGCCTCTTCGCGCGCCTTGTCGGCCTGGAGCTTGGCGGCGGCGAGTTGCGCACTCTTCTGCTCGATCTCGATCTTGGCCGCGTTCAACCGCCAGTAGGCCTGCCCGAAATTGCGCGCCAGCTGGATCGACGTGAAGAAGACGAACACCAGCGTCCCGCCGTGCGGAAAGAAATGGATGTAACGGCTGAAGCTCCCGACCGACACCTGTCCGCTGAACAGGAGCACCCACATCAACGGCCACATCAACGCGCTGCCCAGCAACGCCAGGAAACCCGTGCCCACCAGCCACGCGCCTTCCTGCCGCCGGTAGATGCTCATCATCAGGACGCGCACCATCTCCAGCGGTGTCAACAACAGCAGGAAACCGAACCCGATCAGACTCGCCAGCAGGATCGACGAGCTGAACCCCTCGAGGTGCCCCGTCGGCAACGCCCCGGCGAACAATTCCTCGATCTGGCGCCCGGTCAGCAACAGACCCGCCACCACCAGCGAGGCCACCGCCAGCACGGCGATGAACACCGGCGGCAGTCGGGGACTGAACAACGCATGCAGAAACCGCAACCCGAGCAGCAGGAAGATCAACGAGCCGATCGCCAGCCCGGGCACCCCCAGCAAACCGCTCCCGATCAGCCACGTCAGCACCGCCGCTGCCAGCGTGAAAATCGAGTAATAGAAGTTCGTCGGGTTGCTCGGAAACAGCACGAACAACAGGAAATGCAGCAGCGCGAACGGCAACAGCAGGCCCGCGAACAGGTAGGCAATGGCCAGGTTCCGCTTCTCATAAATGCCCGCCAGCGGCCCGGGCACCGCCAGACTGCGCAACCCGAGCAACGCCAGTCCCCGCGTCACGCTGTCGTTGTCGTCCCGCCGCACCGCCTCGCTCAACGCCTCGACAATCGCCAACGTCGACACCCCGACCTCGCCCAGCAGAAAGGCGCCCGCGCGGCGCGTCGAGGCCACCGGCGATTGCAGCATCGGAATGAGCGCCACCGCCGCCTCCCCCAACCGGGGGATCAACCGCAGGATCTGGCCCGGATCCAGGTCCCGCAACAGCCGCGGATCCTGCCCGATCGCATCAGTCAGCAGCGCCTCGAACTCGTTGGTGCCCGCCTCCGTGAAATGCGCTTCAGGAAAGGTGAGTGCGTAGGCCGCTCCCTGTCCCGGCGCCAACCGCACGTTCGCCTGCGTCACGCTCCCGTGCGCGTCCGCCGCCACGAGTTCAAAGGTCCGCTCGCCTTCCGGGCTGCACAGCAGACGAAACCGGCCCGCTCCGTCGGCGATCGCGTTCGCCACCGGCAGCCCGTTCGACCGCAGCTGCACGAGGACCGGACGGCACACCGTCCCTCCCTCGTGCGCCACCCGTCCGCCGATCAGACTGGGCGCCCGGGCTTCGGCCGGTGCCGGCAACGGTGCCGGCACGATTCGCGCCCCGCGAACGAGCCTTCCGTGGGCAGCAGCCGGTCCGGTATCGCCGACCGTGCCGTCATCGAAAGCCCAGGCGCCGCGCAAGCCCGGTTCGGCGCCCGTCACCTTCGCGAACATCCCGGCCCGGATTTCCTCCTGACTGCGCTCTCCCGCCCAGACCCGCACCTCGTCGATCCGGCCCTTGAACCGCACATCCGGATCGTTCGGGGTCACCGTCTGGCCGAGCAAATGCCGCCCGCCACGGCCCAGGAACGCGAAGCTCCCGCGGAACGGATGCCGCGCCACCTCGACCCCGTTGAGATGCAGCCGCATCCCGCCCGGCCCGCTCACCGCTGCCACGTGATACCACTTCCCGGCTTCGACCGCCCGCGGGAGCACGCACACGTTGGTAAAGGAGCGGGAGGGGTCGGCGATGATGAACCAGAGAGCGTCCCCGTCGATGACCCCGACGCTCAGGTCGTCCGCCGCCTTGCCGTAGTTGTAAATGCGCTGGGTGACACCCGGATCCAGGTGGTCGAGCCGGAACCATGCCTCGACCGTGGCTGACTTCAGGTCGGCAAAGACATCCGGCGGCAGCTCGGCGTAACCGCCATTGCCCTCGAGTTGCAGGACTTGATTGGTCTGAGCCCGGACCAGGCCCGCGCCCGCCAGCCACCAGCCCGCCGCCAACAGCAGGAGCCACCCGGCTGCGCGCCAGGATCGTTTCGCTCGCTTGCTTCGGGGCCAATGCATAACGCTACAGGCATACCTTTCGACCGGGGCGCACCCGGCCGCCGGCGGACGCCAATCCGGTCAGGACACCACCGCCCGGTTTCCGGTTTCCATTAATACACCGAAGCGATTCTCCCGGAAAGGCCCAAGCCCTGCCGCCACCCGCTGCCTGCCACCCGCCTTACTCGTAGCGCAGTTCGAGCCAGTCGCCGGCGGGTTCGATCGACACCAGCCGCAGCGCCCGGCAGTACTTCAGCCGGTAGAACCGGGGCGACGCCGTCCGGGGCGCCAGGATCAGCTGTTGCTCGGGGTCCACCGTGGCATCCAACGCCTCGATCCATCCGCCCCCGGGCGCTGCGGTCACTTCGAGCACCGGGATCGACGGCGCCGACTCCTGGGCATCGATGACGGATTGGATCCAGGCCAGCCGGGACGAAATGCGCGTGGCGTAGGACTGGGTGGGCTGCGGAAACCGGCGCCGTGGAACGAGGGTCCAGGCGCTGCCATCGAAGCGATACAAGCCCGCCTGGTCGGTGAGGGTGGCGTTGAAACTCGCGCCGTCCGCCGTCAACCGAAATGGGCTGTCCACCGCCGATGCCACCCCGGCCAATCGCCAGACGCCCGCGTCGTTCAGGAACAATGCTCCGCCCGAATCGCCGCTGGCCCAACCGGCCTCTTCCTCGACCCCGGTGGCGTCAAAGGTGAAGACGACCATCGGACCGCGGCCCTCCAGCGTGGTGACACCGGCGATTCGGTTTCGCCCCCAACGCAGCACCCCGC
The DNA here is from genome assembly GCA_024233305.1 of Verrucomicrobiales bacterium. Classification (GTDB taxonomy): domain Bacteria; phylum Verrucomicrobiota; class Verrucomicrobiia; order Limisphaerales; family J093; genus J093. The sequence continues at coordinate 2,928 of JACKPV010000043.1, read as the reverse complement.
CGTTGCCGCCCCACTTCCAGCCCTGGATTTCACCCCCGACCTCGACCGGTTCCCCGCGCCCGAGTCCGCGGCCGAAGACCACGCACTCCCGCCCCACCTCGTCCGCTGTTTCATACAGCGGCGCAAACGACGGAAACGCCGGACAAACACGCCATATCGACAGGTCACTGAGTTGGTCGGCATACCGTTCCACCGCCCGGTAGGCCACGCCATTCAGCACGAAATCGTCCCCGACGCTTCCGCCCACATGCCGCGCCGTGATGAACAGGTTGGCGGCGATCGGCGTCGCCGCAAAACCGTTCCAGACTCCCTGCCACTGCCATCCGCTGCCTTCGAGCGCTCCCGTGGGGGCGCTGGTGTTGTGCGCCGCATCGCCGGTGGTATAGAAAACCGTGGCCTGCAAACCCGGGAGGCCCACCCAGCACGCGATGGCGAGCGACCCCCATCCCCCAGGCGACCGGAGCAACCCCCGCCCCGCCTTCCGAACCGTCCGAAACCCGGCCGCTCCGACGCTGGACCCTGCGCGGCTCAAAGCTCCTGCATCGCCTCGTCGAGGGCGGCGAACAGTTCGTTCATCGTGGCCTCGGTCTCGTCGCCCATGTTCGAGATCCGGAACGTGGTTCCCTTGATCTTCCCGTACCCGCCGTTGATCAGGAACCCGCGCTGCTTGGTCAGATCCACCAGCTTCTGCACGTCGACGACGCGTCCGCCCGGTCGCGCGCCGTTGTTCACCGTGGTCAGCGTGACCGATTCACAGCCCGCCTCGGGGAACAAAGTGAACCCGTGCTTCGCCGCCCACGTCCGGGTCATCCCGGCCAGCTTCACGTGCCGGGCGAAGCGCGCGTCGAGCCCTTCGGCGAAGATCTCTCCGAGCTTCGACTTCAGCGCGTAGATGTGGCTGATGCTCGGCGTGCTGGGCGTCATCGTCTTCTCCGCATTCTTCTCGAACTCGAGCAGATCGAAGTAATACCCGCGGTCCGGTTGGGTCTTCGCCTTCGCCAGGGCCGCTTCCGAGCACACGAAAACCGACAATCCCGGCGGCAGCGCAAACGCCTTCTGCGTGCCCGCCAGCATCACATCGAAACCGAGTTCATCGAACGCCAGCCGGGTGGCCGTCATCGAGCTGACCGTGTCGATGATGAACATGACGTCGGGGAACTGGCGTTTGACCTCGGCCAGCTCCTCGATCGGGCTCATGACGCCGGTCGACGTTTCGTTGTGGATGTAGGTCACCGCGTCGAACTCGCCCGACTTGAGCTTCGCCGCCACGGCTTCCCCGCGGATGGGCTCGCCCCACTCGACCTGCAGGGCCTCGGCCGCCTTGCCGCACCGCTGCGAGACATCGAACCACTTGTCGGAGAAGGCGCCGCACATGCAGTTCAGAACCTTCCGGGACACCAGGTTGCGCACCGCGCCCTCCATGATGCCCCAGGCGGAGGAAGTGCCGAGGAACACCGGCCGCCGCGTGTAGAGCAGAGCCTGCAACTGCGGCATGATGCCGGCGTAGAGTTCCTGGAAGCTCTTGCTGCGATGCCCGATCATCGGCGAACAGAACGCCTCGAAGGTCTTGGGGCTGACCTCCACCGGACCCGGAATGAACAGTTTCACATGTGCCATAAAACGCGGCCGAACTTTGGCAAACCTCGCCGCGAACGCAAGCCGGGGCTTCGACGCCCGCCCGCCGACGCCGCGCCGAGCAACGGTTCTGGCGTCGGGCGGACCGCCGAAATCCGAAGCGCGAAGTCGGAAGCCCGGAAGGCGATGACAGCGAACCTGTCACCATGGGCACGGCCTGGATCCGGAGGGGGGGGCTTCCGGAGATGCGGCGGCCTCGACGCCGATCCCGGGCGAAGGCGGCCCCGGTGGCACTGGCGTCGGCGATAGCTCTCGATCCGAATCCCCCCCCAACTCCGTCAGGGCACCCGACAATAGCCCACCGTTTCCAACGGTGGGCACCGGTCACCGTGACCCACAAGACCCGGTCGGGGCGAAAGAAGCATGCGAATGACATCCCGCGCGATGGGCCGGCAAACCAGCGTCCGCTTTCGTTCCTGGCGGGACCTACGCGTGCTGCGCGCCGGTTCCCGGCTCATTGTCCTTTGAGACGGTAGAACTTCGCCGCGCCCTCGGGCTGGATGGTGACGCGTTTACTGCCCCCCTCGATCTCGACGGATTCCGCGGCGTCGGACCAAGTTCCATCAACCGCCGCGGCACTCTCCAGACCGTAACCTTCCGCGGAGGCCGGCCAGGAGAGTTGGCCGTCCGACTCGAGTTTCAGCCGTGGCGGTTCCACCACGGTGAGAATCTGGTCGGCGGCGACGTGGGTCAGTTCCTGCACGGTGCCGGAGGGCCATTCGATGCGGACAACCTCGGCCACGGTGGCATCGCCCAATCCGAAGTGGGGACGCATGTCATCCTGCGAAGGAAGCCAACTAGTGATGGAACGGACTTCGCGGAGTTGCCAAATCTCCTGGCTCCCGATTGTGGCCTTCACTCGAATCTTGGCCCCAAAGGCGTCCTGATTTCCCGTGGTCCCTGTCAGGTTCAACGTAAGCCAGTGGTTCTCGTTCCCCTCATTTCGATAAAGGACCGGATACCTGTTGCTGCCAGCCGCAGCGAACCAGTTATAGTTTGCCACGACGAGATCCAAGTCACCGTCGTTGTCAATGTCACCCCAGGCACCCGCGCGGGCGTCTCCGTCCTCATTAACAATCGGCCCCGTTAGCAGACGGGTAAAGGTCCCGTCTCCGTTGTTGCGATACAGCAGATCAGAGGGATCGTGGCCTCGGCCATCGCTGTAAGCTCCCCGGAACAAGACCAGGTCGAGCCAGCCATCGTTGTTGTGATCCGCCCAGGCGCCGGCATTGGCACCGATGGACTCCTCGTTCCCCAAATCGCCCGCCGTGACCGCCTCGAATTCGCCCGTCC
>JACKPV010000042.1 GCA_024233305.1 Verrucomicrobiales bacterium | reverse complement strand
TGGGTCGTTTCATAAATCCGACCACGTATTTTCAGGGCGCCAGCGCACTCCCGGTTGGTGAGTGTCGGTTCAGGCGCTGCATGAGTTGGGCGAGGTCGTTTCGGGTGAACTTCCACTCGAGGGGTTTCGCCATCGCTTCGCAATGGCGCTCGAAACGTCCCAGACGATCCGCCCTGTGGCCGGCGGTCCCGGAACCAACGCCCGCGAACCATGATCGACAAACGCCCGATTCGTCCTGAGCGGCTCCGCCAGATCCCCAAAGGCTTTAGCTGGGTCGACCACCGCCTCATCCCTCACCGTCGCCTGGAGGGGTGCCCGCACCCGGCCTGGGCCTTGTATCTGTTTCTGGTCACCGTCGGGGACGCCCAGGGGTTGAGCTACTACTCCGAGGCCGCCCTGTGTCGTTGCCTCCAGATGGACGCGGGGCAGTTGAGGTCGGAGATCCTCGCGCACAAACACGCTGTTGTCCCGGTTTCTCGGCGCACGCTGCAAAGGCAGCGCGATCAAGTTGCCAAACCCACCTTGCGGCAAGGTGTCCTGGTTCGGGAAAAGCCGGTCGTAGGAACGCAGCCCGAGTTCGGGCCTTCGCTCCATGGTCTCCGTCAACAGAAACGATCTCAGCTTGCGTGCCAGGATCGCCGGCACGGATTCCTCGAAGAAGAACCAGACGTGCCCGCCGTTGCCGGACCGTGACCGCTCCAAGGCGGCAGGAACCTGGAATGCCCGACACGTTTCCAGATAGGCCAACGCATCTTCATCCCGGTGGTCTCGATCGAAATCAACCGCGAGGAACTGGCAGGACTCATCGCGCAACATCGGATAAGCCCCCATGACGAACGGGGCGTCACGGTCATCCCGACCGGAAAGATGCCAGCGAATGACCTCGTCCGTCACGGGGAGCCAGCGTTGCTGGAGGCAATTGGAGCACTTGACGCGGGGCTTTTCGCAGACGCCACGAATCCACTCGTTTGCGCACGCCGGTTGGTAACCAGCCCGCCCCGTCTTCCGGCTTTCAAAACGCCGCGGATACCCTGGCGGCCGCAGGAGCTTGCAGGTTTGCGGAGGACGCTCTTTCCGTGCCTTCCGCTTCCGACGTTCCAGCCAGAGCAGGAGGACTGCAACTGCGAAGGCCACCACCACACCGCCCAGGGCACCGACTCCTTCTTTCGTCATAAGTTCACTCCCTCTACATCCCAAACCAGTTCTTTCGAGCGCGACCGCCGGTTATCTCCGTGGTGCATCAAGTAGTCATAGGACAATTTGCGACGCAGCGCGGCCGTCTTCAAAGCCGCGGCAGGGCAGTCCCGCGTTCTCGGCATGCCGACCGCCCAAGGCTCGCCCCGTTCTTGGAGATCTACGCGGCCGCGTAAGTACCCGTGTCCCGTTCCGGGTAGCTCTCGTAGACGTGCTCGAAGATGGCGGTGCATTTCTGCGCGTAGAGCGGGCGGTCGTAGGCTTCCGGCAACCGGTCGAGCACGTCCTCAATGGTCAGTTTGAGTTGAGCACGGGCGCTCGACTTCTTCCGCCAGTTCAGAACGAGGAGTTCCTTTAGCCGGGTGAGGAGGTCGCGGGCCACTTTCTTCACCTCGGTGCGCTCCCCTGCGCTCAGGGCAGGGGCCGGGCGGGTCAGGATGTCGAAGATGGCCAGTTCCTCCTCGGAGAGGTTCTCCCGGATGTGCCGGCGCTCCTCCTCGGAAAGCTCGCGGCTCAGTTTCAGCAGTTCCTCGAAGATCTCCTCAATGCTCCGGCTGCCGGCGTTATAGCTCTCGATCAGTTCCTCGAACTTCTCGGCGAAATCGGCTCGGCTCTTGTTCAACCGGATGAGCTTCGCCAGGTGCGCGCGAATGGCCGCCTTCAGCACCTCCAGGTCGGTGTTCTTGTGCTTGGACTCCTTGAAGCGACGCCCCAACGCCTCGAAATCGAGCTTGGACAGGTCGATCTTGGGCGGAGGTTTGTCGGGCACGTCCACGCCGGTGATCGAGGCGTCCAGCAACAGGCCGATGTCGGACATCACCCCGGAGACGTCCGGTTTGCCGGGGCTGATCTTCGCGCGAATGGCCTCGGCGATGGCCGTGAGGCAGGCGACACGACCGGCGAACTCCAATGCCGCCGGGTCCGGCTTCACGGCTTGGTAGAGGGTGGTGACCAACCGCTCGTGGCCAAAGAACTCCCGCCGCAACGGGTCCGGCGAGATAAGTGCATTGACGGCATCGTTGATCCGCTGCAACCGCTCCATGCTGGCCGCCAGCAATTCCTCGATGGCCGGCAGGTTCACCTGCTGGGCGGCGCAGAACGCGGTCGCTTCCTCGACGGCTCGGCGCAGGTCCGCCACGAGCGTGGCCTTGTTCCGCACCGGGTTCTTGCCCCCCTTGCCGGCCCCGTAGATGGCGAGCGCCCTCTCCAGCGACGCGAACACGTTGGCGTAGTCCACGATCACGCCACTGTGCTTGCCGGGAAACACGCGGTTGGCGCGCGCGATGGTCTGCATCAACGTGTGGTTCCGCATCGGCTTGTCGAGATAAACCGTGGAACAGCTCGGCACGTCGAACCCGGTCAACCACATGGCGCACAGGAACACCAGCCGCAGCGGGTCCTCCGGGTCCTTGAACTTCTCGTCCAGCGGCGGCTGCGATTCGTTGATCCGCTTGCGGTGCGGCAGGATGTCGAGCCCGAGCTTCCTCATCTGCTCAATCTCGTTCTGGCCGGGCGACACGATCAACGCCATGTCGGTGGTCTGCAGCACCTCCCGGCGCCGGTGCAGTTCCCGCATCCTCTCCGGATCGTCGCCGGCGCCGGGAGCCGACGCTGACTTTGCGCCAGCTTGCGATCCCTGCCCCGCTCCGCCGGTTCCGACCGGATAACGCGCCATCTCCGCAATCTCCCGCTCCACCCGCTCGCGTTCCGCCGCCCAGTATTGCCGCACCTTGTCGTGCATCTTGAGCGCCGTGGCCTTGTCGATGGACACCACCATCGCCTTGCCGACGAAACCGCGTCCGATGAAATGCTGCACGATGTCCGCGGCAACCGTCTCCAGCCGGTCGTCCCGGGTGAGGATGTGGTATTGCCGGCTCAATTCCCGTTCGAGCTTCGCTTCCTGTTCAGGGTCCAGTTCCGCCGCCTCGATCAGGTCGTAGATGGCCTCGTTCAGGTCCGGATTCACCAACTGCAACTCCGGCGTGCGATTCTCGTAGAACAGCGGCACGGTCGCCTTGTCCTCGACCGATTGCTGGAAGTCGTAGATGGACACGTAATCGCCGAAAACCTCCTTCGTCCGTTCCTCCCCGGCGATCAACGGCGTCCCCGTGAACGCGAGGAACAACGCGTTCGGTAACGCCGCCCGCATGTTCAACGCCAGCGTGTCATACTGGCTGCGGTGAGCCTCGTCCGTCAGGACAATCACGTCCGGCCGGTCGCATAACACGGGCATTTGCCCGTGACCCTCACCCCCGGCCCCTCTCCCAGAGGTAGAGGGGAGATCCAGCGTGGTGGCGACTTGGCGCAGGAATTCCGCGGGGTGGTCAACGATGACTTGGTTCGCAAAACGCAGCACCTTGAAGCCGAGTGAACGCAGCATCGCGTCTCGGGCTGAGTCCTTCTCCATCACTTCGGGAGACTTGTGAATCTCGCCGTCGAGTTCGATGTCGAGGCGATGTTCTGCGCAGAAGAAGTCCGCAATGTACTGGTTGATTTGGTGCTGGCGGCGGAACTTCAAACCTTCGAACCGTCGGTCTCGCAGCAATTCCCACGCAACCTCCTCGGCGGGCGTCTGGTTCTTCCGAAGTTCCCTTGCCCGCTCCACCAACCCGGCATAGGGCAACCCGCCGCGATACTGCTTCGGCTCACTCCCTTCTCCCGCTGGGAGAAGGGCCGGGGATGAGGGTGTTTCAGCCCGAACTCTTTCGGGCTGAAACTTATGGATCAGCGTGAAGACGTATCGGTGGTTCCCTCGCAGCAACTCCCGCAAGTTCGCCCCGGTGTCCGCATGGCAGGCGTCGCCCTCGGCATCGCTCACCGCATCCGTGGCCTTGAAGGTCTTGGCGATCTGGTCGTCGAGTTCCACGCGGTCGGTCACGACCACGAACGTCCAGTTGCCCGGCAGCTTCCGCAGCACCTTCTGGGCAAAGAACACCATCGACAGCGATTTCCCGGATCCCTGCGTATGCCAGAACACCCCGAGCCGGCTCAGCGCGGCGGGAATGGTCCCGGGCTCGCTGGACGTGCTCTCCGGCAGGTAACACACCGGTGACGCGCGATCCTCCGTGGGAACCGCCGCCGCCAAACGGCTCTCCCGTATCCGTGACAGCGCCGCGATGGCGTTGTTCACGCCGAGGAACTGGTGGTTCTGCCCGATGATCTTCACCAGCCCGGCCTTGTGCTCCGAGAACAGCGTGAAATTCTCCACCAGGTCGAGCAGACGCGTCCGGTCGCACGTCCCGCGCAGCATAACCTCCAGCGACACCCGGCGCGGCTCGTCCTCGCGCTCGATGCGTTTCCACTCGAAGAACCGTTCCCAATCCGCCGTGAGCGAGCCGACGCGGCTGTCCGTGCCGTTCGAGGCAATGAGCAGCGCGTTGAACCAGAAGAGCTGCGGAATCTCCGCCTTGTAGTGCGTCAGATTCTCGTCGAACGCCGCGCGCGCGGGCACGCCGGGCTTTTTCAACTCGATGACCACCAGCGGCAGGCCGTTGACGTAGCCGACCAAATCCGGCCGGCAGGTGTAAAGCGCGCCCGTGACGCTGAACTGACTGACCAGCAGGAAATCATTGTGCTCCGGGTGTTCCCAATCAATCACCTGCACCCGGACAGTGGTCGGTCCTCCCTTGGTAGGGCGTGCTGTCCTCAGCGCGTCGCTCGGCGATGTCCATTCCTCGGCGCGCACGGAGTGACGCGCCCTACCTTCACCCTGATCCTGAGGTGTCGAATCCCTCTCCATCACGGAAACGGGAATCCCCTCCTTCAACAACCGGTAAACCTCACGGTTCGCCTGTGCGATCAACATGGCCGACCGGTCGCGGGTCAATTCGTCAATGGCGGCAGCGATGGCCTCGGGCGGCAATGTGGGATTCAACCTTTCCAACGCCGCGCGCAACCGGAGCACAAGCACCACCTCGCCCTTCGTCTCCCGACCGAGCAATCCAAACTCATCCGCGATGCCCCCCTCTCCAGCGGGGAGAGGGCCGGGGTGAGGGCGTGGCAAAGCCACTTGCCAGCCCAGCTCCGCGAACAACCCGATGGCAGGCTGTTCGACGAGCTGGTTCTCGTTGTACGGGAGGGGGCTCACGAACAAGTCGACTCTTCAATGCGTAGTTTATTACCTAGTTGCCGAGTTGATACCTAGTTTTCGGTTTTCTCCCATTTCGCACCCCGGCCGGTGCCGAGCGACTTGACCTTCTTCTCCTTTTGCAGCCGCGCCAGAAGTCGCCGGATCAAGTCCACGCCCACGCCGGGACATTCGGCCTGCAAGTCGGCCATCCTCGTGGCGGAAACACAACCGCTGTCCACCAGGAGTTCGAGCCAGTACTCAGTTTCTTCGATTTCCTTGAGACAATCTCCGCCTTTGGAAATGAACTCCGCCTTGGACCGACCACGCGACGCCTCGCGGTAGTTCGCGCCCACGGATGTTGCGGAACGCAAAACCTGCTTGCCGAGCACCTGCGCGACCGTGTCGTTCCTGGCCAGCTCGGAATACATGCGGATCACCCGAAGCGCGAACGCCTTGGTTCTCGGTTTCAAATCCCGCGGCTTCTCACTCATACCCTTTCAGCCTTCAGCATTCATCCTTCAGCCTTTCCCCCGCTGGCGGGCTGCTCGACAACCGGGTCTTCGGTGTAGGCGTGTGCGGACATTGTTCGGTCAAGTCTGGGTCAAGTTTCGGTCAAGTAATGCGTCAACCCGTTTGGGCTGCCTGACCCGTTCTTCGGCGCAGCGGCAGGAATGCGAGGATGACTTCGCGCCGCGCCCTGACCTTTCGACCAGCACGAGCAATCAGTCCCATCTCCACCAGCGCGTTCAAATCCCGCTGCACCGTCTTCGGAGTTTTGCCCGCGTAAGCCTTCGCCAGCCTCGGCGTCAGTTCCGTGATTTTTCCCACTTCGATCCAGTCACCGCCGTCACCGAGGTCCAGCGCCAGATGCCGCTGTCGCGTGTCCGTCGGGCTATTTCGATTCTGGAATCGCTCATGCACGAAGTTCCGCCAGACGACATCCCACTGTTGCATCCAGATTTTCTCAAGCTGCTCGCGCAACCCGTCCACGAAACCGCGCACCGCGTAACCGATGAACGGCACGATTTCGCCGCCCGATTTGCTCGCGTGGTCGAGCTGACGGTAATACTCCGCCCGCGTCTGGTTGTAGTGGTTGCTGAAAAGGTGCGCCGCTGGCGACGGCACGCCAGCCGACAGCAGAATGTGAAACTCCAGCAGCCGCGCCGTGCGCCCGTTGCCGTCGCCGAACGGGTGAATCCACGCCAGATACAGGTGCGCCACCACCGACCGCAGAATCGCATACACCGTGTCCGTGTCCGGGGGAGGACTGTCCGGCGCTTGGAAGTCCGGGCCGTTCAGCCACTCGCACAGCCGGTCCACCAGATACGGGCAATCCTCCGCAGGTGCGCCGCGATACACGTTGCCGACCAGCACCGAATGCGTCCGCAACTCACCCGGCTTCACGTCTTCCTTCACCGGCAGCTTTTCGAGCACCTGCCGGTTGTAGTCGCACAACAGCTTGGTCGAGAGCGCGGGCAGCGTGCCTTCCGCCAGTTGCTTGCTGATGTCGTTGCACGCCGCGATGATGTTCTCCACCTCCTGCTTCAGATATTGCTTCGATGGCGGCACGACGAGCTTGCCCTCCACCGCCTTCAGCACTTCCTCCTCGGAAAGCGTGTTGCCCTCGATGGCGGTCGTAGCCGCCGCGCCCTTGGCGAGATAAAGCTGATGCAACGCTTGCGCCGTGGCCGGACGCAGCGGCACGCGCGAGATGTGCTCACACTTCGACGCCGCCTCGCCGAGCGAAAGCCAAAGCTCCGCCCCGGCCTTGCCAAGGTCGCAGCGGAAGGAAATCCAAGGATGTGTCCGCTCAAATGTCCGCATAAATGTCCGGCACATTAGCCAGATTCCGCGTTGATAACAAACCACTTCCGAATAAAGTGCCAAATTCCTGTCTTAAATCATGTCCAGCTCCATGTCCGGCTGTCTGGACGCGGTTTTCAGTCAAAGCGGCCATTTCACCGGTTGGTGAAACTGGGCGAAACACAGAATTGACGGCGGCGGGATTCATGGGACCTCCGTTTCGAGTTCCACCTGCCCCGACAGCAGACGCGGCAGCAGCAGGTCACGCGTCCGGCGGAGGGTTTGGATTTGCGTGGCAAGAGTAATGGCAGCCTTACGCATAGGGCGCACTGCTTCGCCAAACAGCGTCTGGATGTCCGCGGGTGGAACGACCAACTCTACGTTCGCAATGGATGTCCGGCTCAATTCAGTCTGCCCAGTCGCGCCAACACCGAGACGGTCGAATGTCTCCTGTTGCGCGAGCAACGTGCAGCCGAAGAAATCCAAATCAGTTTCCGAGTTCGAGCGAGCGATGGTGACGTGAGTGTCCACGGTGCATCCGTCCAACGTCTGATAAACCTGGGCGACACGGCCAAGTGTGCCGACGCCAGTTGAGTTGATGAGCACATCGCCAAATCGAACCTGCTTGTCTGGCGGAATTGGTTTCGTTTGTCGGCGTGCTGGTTCGAGGCTGAGCCGTTGGTCGCGGATGCACTTCTGGTTAATCACCATCGAGTCGCCGTTGTCGTCGTAGCTCGGTGAGAGCCCGCGATTCAGATACGCAGTCAGTTCGCCGAGCTTCTTCACCTCCCAGCCTTTGGGGATCTGGCCGAGGGGGGAGGTAACGAACTGCGTTCGACCCTCACCCCTGCCTCTCCCAGAGGGAGAGGAGTCTCCCTCGTAGCCGTCCGCCTTCGCTCCAGCTTCGGCGCGACTGCCGGGGAAGCGGAAGTGGACGAACCACTCGCGGTAGAGGGCGCGGGCCATCGCCTCCAAAACCCGGATGCGCCGCTGGCTGTTATCGATCAGCTCGTCGTAGGCCGACAGGATGCCCGCAATCCGCCGTTGCACCGGCAGCGGGGGGACGCTGACTTTCACCTCAGCGATGCGGGTCGGGGCAGTATGACGAATCTTCACGCCGCTGGCGGAAGCACGAATCTGCTGGCGGACGGGCTTTGAGTTGAAGAGGTAGTAAACAAAATGTCTGTCGGCTCGCTTCGAATCGCGAAGTTGAACGAGACCAAGTCGCTGGTTGTGGAGGTAAATCCCACTGCGCGGAACGATGGCACTGCTACCGAGCAAACCTTCAGCCTGTTCTGTCATCGCGACAATCAGGTCGCCCTCGTTCAAAACGTAGTCGGCTGGGATCGGCCCCCGATACCACTTCTCCTTGTCGGCTTTGTGTTTGAAGCCGCCCTCGTCGAAGAAGTTTCCGGGCGTGAGGACTATGTGCGTCCCTGCATCGGCGAAGTGTTCGCTGCGAAAGGCGAAGCCATGCTTGATTTCAAGCAGGTCTCCGAGTTTGCAGTCACGCCACTTCGCCATCCTCACGCCTCCAGAATCTCCGCCACACGCCGGCGCGCCCTCACCGCGGTCCTCTCCCAGCGGGAGAGGAAGGGGCGGGTAAGCTGCGCACCCTCATCCCCGGCCCTTCTCCCAGAGGTAGAAGGGAGATTTCGACGCTTACCGTTCATCCGGCACCTCCACTTCGGTGACGACTTTTCTGAGTTGCCGCGCATTCGGGAGTTCGGCCTTCAATCGGGGCGGCAGGAGGCGGTATTCCGCGACGGCAATCGGTTTCCGGGCATCGCGCAGGGTGTATTCCACGACGGTCTTGTTCCTGCCCCGACAAAGGATGATGCCGATGGTCGGCCCGTCGGCCTCCGTCTTGACCTGCCGGTCCACGGCGGTCTGGTAGAAGTTCATCTTGCCGACGAACTCGGGTTGGAAATCGACGACCTTGGTGGACCAGCACGCTTCGGGACCAGCCGTGCTCGACGGTCTTGCGAATGTAGAATTCGCGGATCGCCGGGTCTTTGGCGCGGTCGAGCAGCACGGTTTGATGTCCCCACGGCAATTGTGCAACAAGCTGTTGCACAATTGAACGGTCGGGCCACGCTTCGGCAAAAGCGCGCATGTATTTGAGGTTGCGGGCCGAGTAGCCGGCCAGCTTGGGAAACTCACGCCGCAGGTCCGCCGCGAGCCGGTCGATGACCTTCGCGCCCCAGCCGGCGCTCTGCTGGCTGGCCAGGATGTCGCGGCCGATCTCCCAGTAGAGGAGGATCAACTCGGCGTTGGCTGCCAGCGCCGCCTTGACCTGGGCGGTGCGGATGCGCGTCTTGATGTCGGCAACGAAGCGCTCATACAATTGTGCAGCAGGCTGGTGCACAATTGGCGGCTTCGTCGTTTTTCGCCGGCTCGTCATGCTTCGAGGATTTCAGCGACGTTGCTCGCGATGGTGGCCTCAAGCTCCCGCGCCTGGGCGTTGAGGGTTTCGAGTTCCTCGTTCAGGGTTTCGAGTTGTTCCTTGAAGTCCTCGTCGCTCACGGCTTCGCCCGGAGCGACGCCCACGTAGCGTCCGGGGTTGAGCGACCAACCTTGCGCTTCGATTTCCTGGATCGTGGCGGCGCGGCACAAGCCGGGAACGTCACGGTAAGCCAGGTAGGGCTCGCAGTCCTCTGCGGGCCGCTTCCCTTTTCCCGACGGCGCGCACGGAGTGACGCGCCCTACCTCGCCGAAGACTTCGTCCAGCTTCGCTTTGGCTTCGTCGCCGCCGAGGGTGAGGTCGAGCGCTTCGCCGCGATAGAGTCGGACGAGGTTGGCGAGGAAGCCGATTTGCGCGGGCGTCCATTCGCGGTGCGCGCGGTCCACCTGACGGTAAATGTGGCGGGCGTCAATAAAGAGGACTGAGTCCTGACGTTGGTAGGGCGGGCAGTCCTCTGCACGCCGCTTCCCGTTGCCAACCGACGGCGCGCACGGAGTGACGCGCCCTACCTTTCCCTTATCCAGAAACCATAGCGTGCATGGCAGGGTCACCGTGTAAAACATGTTTGGCCCAACCGCAACCATGACGTCCACGGCGCGGCTTTCGATGAGCTGCCGCCGGATTTCTTGCTCTGAAGCGCGGGCGTCGGAGGCGGAATTGGCCATGACGAATCCGGCTCTTCCCCCCGTGGCCTGGCCGGCAGAGGCCTTGAGCGCGGAGTGGAAGAGTTGAATCCAGAGGTAATTCGCGTTGTCGGTGCGCGGCAGGCCGAACGGGAAGCGCCGCCCCGGCCCGACGGAGTCCTTCAACCGGTCCTTGTCCACGGCGTTGACGTTGAACGGCGGATTGGCGAGGACGAAGTCGAAGCGGCCGGTGGCGTCGTGCGGGTCGTCGTAGTAGCTGTTGACCTGCCCCCCGTGGCGAATGTCGCCTTCGAGGCCATGCACCGCGAGGTTCATGCGGCAGAGACGGCCGGTTTCGTCGGTCTTCTCGACGCCGTGGATGGACAACTCGCGAGTTGGTTCACCGGAATAGTCCTTCGGCCTATTCCCCGCAGATTGCCCGGCGGCAGGTTGCCGCTTGTGTTCCGCTACGAATCGCGCCGATTGGACGAACATGCCGCCCGAGCCGCACGCGGGGTCGAGGATGCGCCCGTGGTAGGGCTCGATGACTTCGGTCAGGAGGCGGACGATGCAGGACGGGGTGTAGAACTCGCCGCCTTTCTGGCCCTCGGTGCGGGCGAACTCGCCGAGGAAGTATTCGTAGATGCGCCCGAAGGCGTCGTAGTCCACGGTGGCGGGGATCTCGGAGACCTTTTTCAGCAGTTCCTTGAGGAGAGTACTGGTGAAGAGGTTGAAGGTCTTGGGCAAGACACCGGCAAGCTGCGGGTTGTGCTTCTCGATGTCGCGCATGGCGTCGTTGACCTTCGCGCCAATGTCCGTCGCCTCCGGAAGGTTGAGCAGGAAATCGAAACGGGCCTCCGACGCGAGGTAGAGGATGCCCTCGGCGTGGTAGGCGGCGGGTTCATCCACGCGGGAGCCGCGACGGGAGGAGGCGCCGGCCTTCTGCAGCTTCGCCCGTTGCTTCGCGAAGCGGACCTCGGCGAACCGCAGGAAGATCAGGCCGAGGATGGGGCGCGAGTATTGCTGCGAGGTGAGGCCGCTGTTGGCGCGGAACTGGTCGGCGGCTTCCCAGAGGCGCTTTTCGAGGGTTTCGGTGGCGGTGTCCTTCTCGGAAGGGGCAATCCAGTTCATCGGCGACCTCGCCCTGCTCCTCCCCCGGCAACTGGGTGGTAACGTTCCATGATGTTGATGGGCGCGAGGATAAGCCTCGAATGAGGCCAGACAAGTCTGGAGTGACGGCAGGACGGTTGCCGCGCTTCTCCCGTTGTGATCGGGGAACGATGCCGACCGGCGGGCCTGTCACGCGGGGATCAACGCACGGGGCGCCGCATGAGGATGTCGTCCTCGGTCATGGCGGCGACTTCGTATCCTTCCTTCGCGAGGCCGTTCACCGCGACGTTCGTGTAGAAGCTCCAGTCGTCCGTGCGGCTGGGCTGGCGGAAGCGCCTGAGTTCGGTCCGAAAGCAGTGGAAGCCGCTGGCACAGGGCGGCGCGTCGCAACCGCAACGCCCCCGTCATGGCCATCACTTGCCCCACGCTTGCCCCGGTCTGGAGTCGCGGGCTGCAGTCTCCTTCTCGGCCCCCTGCTCCCGTCAGGACTGCTGATGGAAAGGAAAGTCGGTGTAACCCTCCGGCGTCGGCGCCGACCACACCTTCAGGTCCGCGGGGGGATTCAACTCCCAGCCGTTCGCGAAGCGTTCCACGAGGTCCGGATTGCTCAGGTAGGGCCGGCCGAAGGCAATGAGGTCCGCCTGCCCGGACGCGATCGCCGCTTCCGCTGATTCCTGCGTGTAGCCGCAGTTGCCCATCAGCGGACCCGAAAACACCGCGCGGAATTCCGGGAGCGTCATCGGCGTGCCCAGTTCGTGGAATCCAAAGGCCAGCCCATCCACCACGTGCAGGTAGGCCAAGTCAAACGCGTTCAACTGCCCCGCGACGTAGGTGAAGGTCTCCCGAAAGTCCGGGGCTCCCATGTCGTTGAAGTTCCCGTTGGGAGACAGGCGCACGGCCGCGCGATTGGCCGGCCAGACGCTGAGAACGGCCTCCACGACCTCCTTCAGGAAGCGATAGCGATTCTCCACGCTCCCGCCATAGCGGTCCGTCCGCTGGTTTGTCTTCGAGTCGAGGAACTGGTTGATCAGGTAGCCATTGGCGGCGTGAATCTCCACGCCGTCGAAGCCGGCCGCCTTGGCACGCTGTGCCGCGCGCCGATAGTCCTCCACGACGGCCGCGACCTCCTCTGTTTCCAAGGCGCGGGGCGTTTCGTAGGGCTGTTTGCCGTCGGGGGTGTGGATGGAGTCGCCATTGATCTTGACGGACGAGGCCGACACCGCCGGTTCGCCCCCATGAAAGCTGCTGTGCGAGGCGCGCCCACAATGCCAGAGCTGCAGAAAAAAGGGCGTGCCGGCGGCATGAAGCGCCGTGGTGATCTTCTTCCAGCCCGCCACCTGCGCGTCGTTGTAGATGCCCGGCGAATCCACCCAGCCGATGCCCTGTTCGGATATGACCGTCGCCTCCGCGATGATCAGTCCCGCCGAGGCGCGCTGCGTGTAATACTCGACCATCACGTCGTTCGGCACCCGATCCCGGCCGGCGCGGGCGCGAGTCAAGGGAGCCATGACCACGCGGTTGCGCAACGGCAGGCCGTGGAGGTCAAAGGGGGAGAGCAGGTGCGGGGAGGAGTTGGTCAGTCCAGTGTCGTTCATGGTAGCGGTATTCGGTCCCGGATCAGGTCCGGGCGCCAACATTGCCACAAGTGCTGGGTTCGGCAACCAGAGCGGAGAGGCGGTTGCCGGCGGTGATTGGGGCAAGGGGACCATGAACCTCGGAAGTTCCGTTCGGTAACGCCGGTTTTCCAGCCGGGCCGGGCCGACCGGAGAGCGCCCGTCACCGGGGGCAGCGACCGCCGATGGCAGATTGGACGTGAGCCCGGAGGCGTACCGGACCCTGGCTCGGCGGGAGCCTCGCCCTCCCAGGCCGGATATTCTGGGTCACGGCGAGCACGCGCGAGGACTTGCCGAGGAGCCATTTTGGACCCGGTTCCAAGCACAACGGCCCAATTAGCTCTTCCTAAACGACTGGTGCACTCGCGCTTGCGAATGGAGGCGGAGGTCGGAATCGAACCGACGCATAGGGCTTTTGCAGAGCCCTGCCTTACCACTTGGCTACTCCGCCGCAGGCCCTCGACTTTAGACGCCGCGAACCGGCGCGCAAGTTCATAATCGCTTCGGAGGGAGATCCATGGTCGGGTGGCGGTCGTTCGCCCGGTACCGCCGGTCGCGCGAACCGCGGACGTACCTGCGTTGTGCCGAAGGCCTGTCCGTGCGCCTGGGAGAGGTGCGGCAGGGGGGATCCGCGGACATGGTCGCAGCGTGGGCCGCGGAGTAATCGGAGGCGTCCGAGGGGCGGGGTCAGCGGGCGGAGTCGGCGGGAGGGGGATCCAGAGGGGCCGGCTGCGGGGCCGCTGCGGGCTTGTGGTGTTCGGTCCACGTGATCAAACCGGCGCCGAGCACAATGCAGCAAACGCCGAGCCAACGGGTGGTTACCACGCGTTCGTGCAGCACGAAGCGGGCGGCCAACGTGGTGAGCACGAAGCCCAGCGAGGTCAACGGCCAAATGAAGCTGATGTCACTGCGGGCCATCAATACCAGCAGGCATCCGAAGAAGAGCGCCTCGAAGAAGACGCCCAGCAGCAGTCGGGGATTGGTGAGGCCCGCTTTCACCACGCGAACGATTTCCGCGACGTTGATCTGCTGCATTTCGCCGACTTCTTTCAGCCCCTTGCTGAGAAAGACCACGCCCACGGCCTCGAACACGAGCCCGACCAAGAGGATGGCAAGCAGTTTGAACATCCGGGGGTTTCGGTTCGGGGTCCTTACCCCCGACCGGACGGAGGTTCCGGGCGAAACCCGGCTCCCGGCGCCGACGAAAGGCCGGGCAGGCGCCGGTCCGAGCGCGAGCGGCGCCGGTCTGGCGACGCTTCAGGAGAGCCCTCTCGGTGGTGTGCGTTACCGCCCATTACTGGTTCTTGGCTGCATCGTGAGTGATCAGAGGTCCTGGTAGCGAATGCGCGCAATGTGTTGGGTTTCGAGCGTCCGCCTCACACGCGCGCTGACCAATGCCTCAAATTCATGCCGAGGCTGGGCCACCGTCGGATGGGAGTAAAGCTCCGAGTCGCCGGGGGGCAGTTCGGGCAGCAGGGCCAGGACGTAATCCTCGTCGACGCGCGCATTCTCCAGGAGGCCAAAGACCGTGTCGGTGTGGCGCCAGGCGGTGCGCCGCAGGCCTGGTCGGGTGCGGGCGCACAGCAGCCCGAAGATGACCGCGTGACCAATGCGGTAACCCCAATTGCCGCGTCCCAGCCGGGCGCTGAGGCGGAAGCGGTCCCGCGTCAGGCGAAAGCCGGTGCGTTGCCGCGCCGGGTTACTGCCGGCAAGGATCGCGAACACCACCGGGTGGAGGTGGATGTTCAAGTGTCCGTTGATGTGGTCGAGTTCGAGGCCGGTGTCGGCGAATCGCCGGAACTGACGATCGATTTCGTCCTGGAGCGCGGCGCGGAGGGAACGGACGAAAAAGTAGCGAATCCCGGCGCGCACGGGGTTGTCATCGAAACGACCGTGCGCGTCGGTCAGTCCGTGGGTCGCGGGTCCGGATACCGGACGGTCGGACGCCGGCGAGCCGAGGCCGCACACGAGGGACAGGTGCAGGCCGACGCCGAGCCTGCGATGGGCGTGGGCGATGGCGACGGCCTCATCGACGGCCGCTTCGTTCACCATGAGGCTGGCCGTGGTCAGGATGCCCTCGCGGTGCGCTTCGCGGACGGCGGCATTGATGGCGGTGGTCCGGCCGAAGTCGTCGGCGTTGACGATCAGCCGGCGGGGGGCGTCAGGGGCTGCCATAGGCCGGGCGGGTGGCGCCGAACCGGTGTCGCAACCAGAACCACAGGATCAGCGAGAGTTTGCGCGGCCGGCTCAAGCGGACGGGGTCGGGGCCGAGGACTGCGAACCCGGTCTGTTCGATCCGGAGCAACAGACGCCAGTAGACCGCCCCCATCAACTCGGCCGCCACCATGGCGCGGCGATCGCCTTTCGGGAGTTGTTCACGCGCTTCGCGGTAGTGCTCGCGGGCTTGGATCGCCACCTCGGCGGCCAGGGCACGGAACCCGTCGCTCGGGCGCTGCGCGAGGATGTCCGCTTCAACGACCCCGTGCCGGCGCAGCGCTTCGCGCGGCAGATAGATGCGTCCGCGGCGCGCATCGTTTCCCACGTCCCGCAGGATGTTGGTGAGTTGGAGGGCCTGACCCAGGGCGATGGCATAGTCGCGGCAGCCGGGGTCTCGATAGCCGAATATCTCGATGCTCAACAGTCCGACGACGGACGCCACGCGGTGGCAGTAGACGCGCAGCGCGGCGAAATCCTCGTAGCGGTCGGTGTCGAGGTCCATCTCGCAGCCCTGGATGAGTTCGTCGAACAGGGCGAACGGGAGGCGCCGGCGTTGGATGACCGGTTGGAGCTCCTGGTTGACGGGGAACTCGGGCTGGCCGCCATCGCAGGCCTTGCGCACGTCCTCCCGCCAGCGCGCGAGTTGCTGCCGGCGTTCCTCCACGGGGTGGGCTTCCTCGTCCGCCACATCGTCCACCTCCCGGCAGAAGGCGTAGAGCACTGCCATGTCCCGGCGGCGGTCCGCCGGCAACATGATGAAGGCGAGCGCGAGGTTCGAGGCGCTCCGGCGGGTGATGGATTCGCTGACGGCGGTCGAGGTCAATGCGCCGGGGGGGGCTGACCGGGTTCGCGCCGGGGGGGCAGGCCGCCGGTTTCGGCGAGGGTCGGATTGCGCGGCCGGTGCTCCCGGCGCGGGCGTCGTCGCCGGTGACGCCGGTGGTGGCCGGAGGATTCGAGTTCGGGGTCGGCGACCGGGGCGGGAGAGTCCGGGGAATCCTCGCGGGATTCAGGGGGCGGACCGGGATGGTGCGGGGTGTCGGATCCGGTTGCCGCGTCGGCGATGGAGGGGCGTTGCTGGCGGTGGGATCGATGGCGTCGCTTTCGTTTGTGCTTCTTGCGGCGGAGATACTTGGCCCAGAAGAGGAGCGCTCCGAAGAGGGCCAGGCCGACGGCGGTCTGGATCAGAAACTCGAAGCCGAGGCGCGGTGCCGTCGGGATGACGGGATCACCCAAGGCGGCCAGCAGAACCGGGGGGACCGGGGGAACGATGGAGGAGAGCGGGTCCATGGTGGGCTAGGCGCCTTTGGGAGGCGACTCCTCGGGTTCGAGGCTTTCGGTCATTTCGATGCCCAAGCGCTGGATTCTCTGCCGCAGGGCGTGCCGGGGAATGCGGAGCTGGGCGGCGGTCCGGGTGAGGTTGTATTCGCTCATTTCGAGCACCCGTCGGATGAGGCGCCGTTCGTAGGCGGTGAGGTGTTCCTCGAGCGAGCTTTCGGACATGAGGATCTCGGTGTCACCCCGACGGAGCCGGGCTTCGAGGCCGAAGTCCGGCAGGCTGTCGGCCTGGATTTCGGGGCGGGCCTCGAGAATGACCGCCCGTTCCATGGCGTTGCGGAGTTCGCGAACGTTGCCGGGCCAGCTGTGGTCCAGCAGTTTTTGTTCCGCCTCGAGGGTGAGACTCTGGATGGACTTGTTCATGCCGGCCGCGAACTGCCGCAGGAAATGTTCGGCCAGGAGGATGATGTCCCGGCCGCGCTCGCGCAGGGGCGGCGGTTGGAACTGCACCACGTTCAGGCGGTGGAAAAGGTCTTCGCGGAACGCGTCCTGACGGATGGCGGTGACGATGTCGCGGTTGGTGGCGGCGATGAGCCGGACCTTGACGCGGAGTTCCTCGTTGCCTCCGACGCGCGTGAAGCTGCCGTCCTCGAGGAAGCGCAGGAGTTTTGCCTGGAGCGGCCGGCTCATGTCCCCGATTTCGTCGAGGAAGATGGTGCCCCCGTCGGCTTCCTCGACCCGCCCGATTTTCTGGCGGACGGCGCCGGTGAAGGCGCCCTTCTCGTGTCCGAAGAGTTCGCTTTCGAGCAGGGTTTCGGGGATGGCGGCGCAGTTGAGCCGGATGTATTTCTGGTCGCGGCGTTTGCTCAGGCCGTGAAGGGCGCCGGCGATGAGTTCCTTGCCGGTGCCGCTCTCGCCGAGGATGAGGACGGTGGCGTCGGTCGGGGCGACGGTCTTGATCAACTGGCGCAGGGCCTGCATGCGGGGGGATTCCCCGATGATCTGGTCCAGGGTGTAGAGGTCGGCGTCGCGGGCGCGGAGGGCGGCGTTTTCGTGCAGCAGGGAATGGCGTTCGGCGCAGCGGGCGACGGCGTGGAGGAGTTCCTCGGGGGCGAAGGGTTTGGCCAGGTAGTCGATGGCGCCGGATTTGATGGCCTCGACGGCGAGCTTGGGGGTGGCATAGGCGGTGATCATCACGACCGCCAGATCGGGATGGGCGCTGCGGATCTCGCGCAGCAGTTCATAGCCGCTCATGCCACCGAGGCGGGCGTCGGTGATGACCATGAAGAACTCGCCGCGCTTGAGTTCCTTCAGCGCGTCCTCGGCGGACTCGACCGCGACCACCTCGTAGCCCTCCGCGGCCATGATGGCCTCGAAGGAGCGGCGCATATTGCGTTCGTCATCGACGAACAGCAAGGGTGGCAGGCGGTTCTTCATTTGCGCAGTCGCATCATCGACTTGGTGGGGAACTGTAGGGTGAAGCTCGTTCCTCTTCCAAGTTCGGATTCGACCCGCACTTGGCCTCCGTACATTTCGACGTTGTGTTGCACGATGGCCAGCCCCAGCCCGCTGCCCTTGTCGCGGGTGGTGAAATAGGGCTCGAAGATGCGCGGCAGAACCTCGGGGGCGATGCCCGGGCCGTCGTCGGTGACGGTGATTTCGACCGTCTGTTCGGCGGTCTGCCGGGTGCGAATCCAGATGTTGCCCCGGCCATGCATGACGTCGCGGGCGTTCTGGAGCAGGTTCAGGAGGGCTTCGCCGAGGTGGTTGCGCTGCAGCAAGAGGGGCGGGACGCCGGGGCCGTAATCGCGGTGAATCTGGACCTCGAAGCGCACGGCGGGCGGGAAGACCTGGCGGATGATCCGCTCGATTTCCTCCTTGATGTCGAGGCGTTCGACCCGGCCCTCCGCGAGTTGGGAGAAGCCCATCAGTTCGGTGATCAACCGGTCGGAACGTTCGACTTCCTCGCGGATGATCTGGATTTGCTGGGTGATGGTGCCTTTGCCTTCCTTGACCGTCCGTTGCAGCGTGTAGGAGGCGTTGTTGATGATGGCCAGCGGGTTCTTGAGTTTGTGGGCGATTTCGGCGGCGAGGCGGCCGGTGGCGTGGAGTTGCTCGCTCCGAAGCATCATCTCGGCCTGTTCCTCCTCCTCCTGGCGCTGGCGGGTCAGCAGGAAGCGCAGTCCGAGCAACCAGACGGCCACGGTGATCAGGAGGAGCAGGCGCAGGTAGAAGGCCGCGCCGAGCTGAACGCCGGCCAGCGCCGCGGGATCCTCGATCTCCATGTCCGCGAGCACAATCAGCTTCTCGCCGATGACCGAGGCCGCGTAGGCGGCGCAGGTCAGGGCGTTGAGCAGCAGTTGCGATGCGCCACCGGGAAAACTGATGGCGATCCGGGCGATCAGGAGGGGGAAGAGCCAGTAGAGCGCGCTCTGGATTCCGCCCGTCACCAGGACCAAACCGCCGAGGAAGGCGGCGTCGACGGTGGCGGTCAGCATGAGAATCCACCGCAACACCGCTGCGGGGACCTGCTGCATGCCGAACAGCAGGAAGGCGGTGGCCACGGTCACGGCCGTGTAAAGGATGAACGAGTACTGCACGACGCGCTGCGCGAGCCGCCAGGCAGTTTCCCCGAAGACCTTCTGATGGACGATTGGAGGGTCCTCCATCCAGTTGGTCAGGAAGAGGTAGTAGCAGAGGATGAGCAGGATGACCCCTTTGGCCGTGAGCAGGATGTCCCGCTCGAAGGAGTTCAGCCGCCACTCCTCGCTCAGGGGATCCGGCGAACTCGGCCGAAAGAACCGCGCCAGAGCCGACTGGCGTCCGGCGGCCTTGCTGGCGCTGGCGGCGTTTCCGTTCACCGGGGGCCTGCGACGGATGGCCGCAGCAGTTCGGAGGCCCGGTCGGCGATTTCTTCGATGTTCCAGAGGCGCCCGAGCCCTTCGTAGCCGCAGGCGAGCAAACCGGCTTCCGGACCGATGAACTCCGCGCCGCGTTCGCGGAGCACGGCGACGTTGGCGGAGGTGGCGGGATGCTGCCACATCTTGCCGTTCATCGCGGGGGCCAGCAGCACGCGCGCCCCGGGCCGCAGCGCGAGCGCGATGCAACTGAGCGCGTCGTTGGCCAGTCCGTGCGCCAGTCGCGCGAGGCTGTTCGCCGTGGCCGGCGCCACCAGCAGCAGGTCCGCGGTGTCGGCGAGGCGAATGTGCACCGGTTGCCAGTCATCCACCTCGTCGTAGAGGTCCGTCACCACCGGATTCCGCGACAAAGATTTGAAGGGCAGGGCGGTGATGAAGCGCTGGGCGTCGGCGGTGAGCACGACATGCACGTCGAATCCCCGCTTGGTCAGCAGGCTGGTCAGGTCCACGGCGCGGTGGGCCGCGATGGAACCGGTGACCCCGAGGACGATGGTTTTCGGGCTGCTCATCGCAGTGTCAACCGAGTGTTAGGCCGCCCGGGGCACGAGGGCAAGACCGGGGCTGATCCCGGCGCGCCGTCCGGGATGGGGCATTCGGGCGGGGCAAACGTGGTGGTCCGGTCCGCGCCCCGGCCGGCCCGGCGTGTCCGGCAAGGCGGGAGTGGCCACGGGTGGGATCTCAGTCCTCCCAGTCGATGTAGACGTTCCGCCGTTCGAGCGTCGTGCCCTCGGCCTGGGCCAACCGGGCGAGGGCGGCGTTGAAGTCGGTCTTGGCCCGGATGTGCTCGAATTCCCGGGAGGTCAGGTCCCGTTGCAGCTGGAGGACCTGAAAGCTGGTGCTCTTGCCGTTTTCGAGTTTCTTCTGCTCGGCATCCAGCGCGGCCTGGGCGTACTCGACGGCGGCCTTGGTCGCCTCCACTTGCTGGTAGCTGGTCTGGGCCTGGGAAACCGCGTCGTGGATCTGGATCAGAACCTGTTGCTCGAGCTTCTTCAGATTCAGCAGCGCCTGCTCCAGCTCCGCCTTCGCGCGCCGGTGCTGGTTCCGCGCGTCGCGGTTGGTGAGCGGCATGCGGAAGATGGCTCCGAAGGAGTAGACGGGGCCTGCGCCCTCCTCGATGCGGTCGAGGGCGCCGCTCATTTCGGTGGCATTGCCGAGGCGCCCGTAGGACCCGGTCACATCAAGCTGAGGGAACAGCTGGTTCTTGCGGAACTCCAGGGTGAGGTTGCGGGATTCCAGGCCGGTTTTCGCCTGGAGCAGCTCGGGGCGCAGGGCCACGCCCTTGCTCCAGCTGTCCTGCAGGCTGAAGGTCCGGGGCGCCGCTTGCAGATCTTCGACGGGCTCCAACTGGTCGTTGTGCCACTCGACGAACCGGTCATCGAGCAGGGACTTGAGGGCGTTCTGACGGATGACCACGGTGTTGCGGGCACCGAGCAAAGCCGCGCGGGTCGAGGCCACCTGCGATTCGGCCTGCTTTTCGTCGAGCGGGGCAAGGACCCCGACGGCGACCCGTTTCTGGTTTTCCTGCCAGAGTTGTTCGGCGAGTTGGAGGGCCTTTTCCTGCACTTTGACCGTTTCGCGCGCGGCGACCAGTTCGAGGTAGGCGAGTTCGACGCTGGTGATGGTGTCGATGAACTGGCCCTGGAGCGTGAGCTTGGAAATACGGAGCTGGTTGCGGGCGATCTTGATGTTGAGCCGGGGGCCGTCGATCCAAAAGTTACGCAGCAGGGGCTGGGTCAGCGTGATGCCGCTGAAGGCGTTGGCGTTGCCCAAGATGGCGTTGCCGCCCAAGATGGGGGGCAACCGCGGATCCTCGCTCAGGATCTCGCGGTCGGACAGTGACCCCGAGAGCGAGTAGGATAGCCCCGTTGGGATGATACCCGCCAAGCCTGCGCTCAGGTCGGTTGAATCTTCCTGATTGCCGTCGTACTTGCGGCCCTGGTCGTCCACACCTCCCGGCGAGGTCGAATACCGTCGGCTGGCCCGGAGCTGGATTTCGGGATCGTAGGCCGCCAGGCTGCTGCCCAGGCTGAAGCGGGCGATTTCCGGACCGAGCCGTTGGATGCGGATGTCGAGGTTCCGTTGCAGCGAGAGTTCGATGCAATCCTCCAGGGAAACGCGACGGGTTTCGGCCTGGACCGGGCCACCAAGAGCCCAGCCAAACGCCACCGATAAGAGCAACCAGGAGCTGTGCTTCATCTGCATGAGGGGTTCAGATTCAAGAATTTCTTGGCCGGCGTCAATGCGGAGAACCGGTTCTTCGACCGCCGGGTCGGGAGCCGGGAAACAGGCGAGGCGGCGCTTGCCGCGGGGACACGGTGCATGCCGGCGGCCTCAGGTTGGGGATGGCCGCGGCGCGCGCGGTTGCCGGCCGAAGCCGGGAGGCTGCGGCGGCGTGAGCGGATCGCGGTGGTGACCCGGCCACGGCGGGGCTTCGAGGTGCCCCCCCGGGGCCTGCGGTTCCCCGGCGAGCCGATGGGATTTCGCAGTAGGGGCCGGTTCGGAAAAGGCCGAAACCGCCTGCCAGGCCCCCCAGGCGGACCAGACGCACCAAATCAACAGCGTGCCGAGCAACAGGCTGGCGGCCAGGAAAGTCACCGCCCCGAACCGGTCCGGTCCGCTGCGTTCATGGGCTGAAGCTGGTGCTTTCATGCTGAGTGGCCGAGCGACTGAAGGGGTATTCCCGACGTTACGGCCCGTCCCGAATTCAGACACCCGCCGGGACCGGACGGTTTCAGCGAATTGAAAGAACTGGCCTTCGCGGGCCGGCGCACTAATCTCGGGACCATGATCAACACCGTGCCATCTGGCGGGCGGCGGCTGGCCGCGTTCGGGCTTGCGCTTCTCTCCGGTCTCGCAGCGAACGCCCAACCGCAGCAGGTGACGGCCCGGATGGAGAACGATGCCGTCGTCGTCGAGGTTGCCGGAACGCCCTTCACGCACTACCGCTTCGCGGCCGATCAGAAGTATCCGTATTTCTTTCCGGTCAACGGGCCCGCCAGCGGGCGGACGATCACCGTTCACCAGACCGAACCCTACCCGCACCACAGCTCGATTTTCTTCGGCTGCGACCGCGTCAACGGCGGCAATTACTGGCAGGAGGGCAACGACCGCGGGCAGATCGTGCCGTTGAAGACGCGATTGGTGCAGGCGGCGGGGGAGGCGGTCGTGATTGAGCAGCACTGTCGCTGGCAACGGCCCGGCGCGCCGGCGCCCTTTGAAGACTCGCGACGCATCACGATCAAGGCGCCCGCGCCCGACCGGCGCACGATCGAGTTCGACGTCACCTGGAATCCGCTGATCGACGTGAACATCCAGCGGAACAACCACGCCCTGTTCTCGGCGCGCCTGGCGCCGGACCTCTGCGTCAAGGGTGGCGGCACGCTGGTGAACGCGGCCGGCGACAGTGGCGAGCAGGACACTTTCGGGAAGGTCTCGCCCTGGATGGACTATTCGGGAGAGCGCGACGGCGTGCGCGAGGGTTTGGCGATTCTCAGCCATCCGGCCAATCGCTGGCATCCGCCCCAGTGGTTCACGCGCGATTACGGCTTCTTCTCACCCACACCGATGAACTGGCTGCCCGACGGCGGGTTGAATTTGAAACCGGGCGAAACGATCCGCCTGCGGTACCTCGCCGTGGTGCATCGCGGCCCGCTCGACAGGGAGAGCCTTGACCACCTGCTCGCGGATTGGGTGAAAGGCAAGGCCGGGGCCGGCCAAGCCCCGTAATCAGGAATCGACGGTCGGACTGGACCTGCGCCTGGCCCCAAGGATGGTCCGGTACCTTCGCCGGGGACGTTGCTACGTCCGGGCGCGTGCAAGCGACAACCACGATCCGGGCACGACCGACCAGCGCCGACGCTGTGGGGCTGGTCAAGGAGCGGGTCAAGCAGAGCCGAGGCCAGAACCGGCAGGCGCTGTCGCGCTACCTTTGCGACGCGGTGAACTTGGCTGCTGCGCGCGGGAGACTGCGCCTCGAGAGCACCAGACCTCGACGGAAATCAGGAGGATACTCTGCGGTAGATCAGGCGCAGGTCGGTGCTGGAAAAGGCGGCAGGTACTCTGTCGCCCCGGAAGACGCACGGTCACAATCTACCCAAAGCGGCGCGCACGGAGTGACGCGCCCTACCACCTGGCCCGGGTTGGGCGCGCAGTCCCCTGCGCGCCTCCCGAACCCGTATCAAGCGCGCTTCGGCTCGCTGACTCAACCCTGCACCTCAAACCACTCCGACCACTCCGTGTCGGGGCTTCCGCCCACCAACCGGTCGGCCGGGATCTGGTGCCCGGGACCCGCTGCGGGTCGGGACCACCGCGGAGCCAGGAAGTCACCTTGTCACGACTTCGACCAACGGCACCTCCCATTCCTCGACCAGGCAGCGTTGGCGGCGGTCGGGGTCCTGGTCCTGGTCGGCCCGGCGGTGGATGAGGGCGAGCACGCGGATCTCGACGATGGAATCCGCGCGCTTCCCCCAGGACTGCTCGGCCTTCCGCGAAAGGCGGGCCACGGCGCCACCGCGTTGATCACACAAGAGCCAGCCACCGCCCGGTCGCGACCGCAGGGAAAGCCGGTCGCCGGGAGTCAAGGCCGCCAACGCCGCATGCACCAGGTGGCCGGCGCGGAAGCAGGCCGGATAGCCGAGATGCACGTCTTCCAACCCCAGGATTACGTAGCCTGTGGCCCGTGATCTCGGGACGTCGGGATCAGAAGCGAACGCGCGCCGCATCACCCCCGGACCGTCCAGCGCCGCCGGCAGGGATGCGTGGACATCCGCCTGCTCGAACACCGTCAGACTGCGGCGGGCACGCGTCATCCCCACGTAAAAGGCGCGCCGGGTTTCCTCCTGTCTGGCGCGATCTCCCGTCGCAGGCCAGCCGCCGATCAGCAGGACGTGGTCATGCTCGGTTCCCTTGGCGGCGTGAACCGTGCTCAGCGTGACCCCCTCGCCAAAACTGAAATCGCGCCGGGTTTCCGCGCACGTTTCGTACAGGAACTCGATGGCCTCACCGACGAATGCCTCGGCATCGTCCGATTCCTCCCGCCAGGCCGCCAGAGTGCGTGCCAGGAAGGCCACCCACGGGTTCGCTCCTCCGCCCGGAAACGCCGCCTCCAGCAAACGGCCCAAAGCCGTCGCGCGCGCCAAAGTCGACCGTCGGTCGGCCAGCAACCCGAGAAAGTGGCGCACCTCGCGAACCTGCGGCAGCGGCGGCATCGCGCCCCGGTCCGCCATCCAGCGGATCGGTATCCCGGCGGCCTCGGCCACCGCTCGCACGCCCGCAAGTTCGCGATGCGTGGCCGAAAGCACCGCCATACGGGACCAATCGTCCACTCCCGCGTCCGCCAACCGCTGCAGTTCGGCCACCACCGCCGGCGCCTGGTTTGCCGCGTCGCGGACCCGGATCACCTGCACCTTCCCGCCCGTCAGCCGGTCCTGCGCCGCGAACACTCCACCGAAGGGCTCCATCGCCCGGTGCCGGTCGATCTGGATCGGGTGGTCGGTTTTCATCCGGTCGGTGTTCGCGGCGATGCACCGGTTGGCCGTCTCGATGATCGCGCGGGTCGAGCGGTGATTCTCCACCAGATAATGCACCGTGGCGTCGTAATCCGTCCGGAACCGCCGGATGAACTCCACGTTCGCGCCGCGGAAGGTATAGATGTTCTGGTCATCGTCTCCGACCGCCATGATCGAAAGCCGCTGGTCGGCGTCCTCGAGGGTGCGCCCGGCAATCGCGCTGATCAGGTCGTATTGCGGCGCGTCGATGTCCTGGTACTCGTCCACCAGGATGTGGCGGAACCCGGCGAGCAACCGGTCGCGGACCTCGTCGGGTTCGAGGCCCACGGGGACCTTTGTGCCGCGCAGCAGCGCGACCGCGTCGGTGATCAAGGCATCGAAGTCCGGCTCGCCATTCGCCGGA
This sequence comes from Verrucomicrobiales bacterium, assembly GCA_024233305.1. Taxonomy (GTDB): domain Bacteria; phylum Verrucomicrobiota; class Verrucomicrobiia; order Limisphaerales; family J093; genus J093. The sequence goes on along the minus strand of JACKPV010000042.1, from coordinate 46,053 downwards.
ACCGTGCCGTGGCCCGCACCGAAAACGGCGGCGGAGGGGGCGAACGAACGGCCCAGCAACCGCATCGCCAGGCCGTGGTAGGTGAGGATGGTGACCCCGCGCGCATCGGCGCCCACCAGGTCCGCCAGGCGACGGCGCAACTCGAGCGCCGCCCCCCGGTTGAAACAGCAGACCAGCACGCTTTGCGGCCGGACCCGTTTGACGCGCACCAGATAAGCGCAGCGATGGACCACCGTACGGGTCTTGCCGGAACCGGGGCCCGCGAGCACGAGCAGGTTCGGGTTCTCGGGCGCGGTGACGATGCGGATCTGCGGCGGGTTGTCCAGGTCGGTGACGATGCGCTGGAACGACTGCGCGGTGGTCGCGTGTTGCAGGAGTTCGGGTCGGCTGCCCAGGTAGCGGCGCACGAACTCGTCCTTGCCGAGCGTGAAGTAGGCGAGCACAAGCCCGAGCGCCTCCCGAATCCGCTCCATCCCGCGCCGCGCGTACTCGCTCATGACGTGAATCTGGAGAACGCGCTCGGAGTAATGATGCTGCAATGGCTGGAAGTCCGCACTCTGGTATCGCCGCCCCCGCCCTTCGGGAGTCAAACGGATGCACATCGCTGAGTGGAATACCGAAAGCCCCCTCTGCCTGGTGATCACCCCATGCTCCGCCAGGTACGACAGGGCTCGATCGATCGCGGCGGCCTTGTCCTTCAGATCGGAACGCAGAACCAAGTCGAGATCGACGGCTTCTTCGAGTTCTTGGAGGGAGAAGTTCACCAGCAGGTCAGCGTTCGCAGGCGTGCCTGGCGGGATCTTCCCCAGCACCGCTCCAAGCACCACCGAGGCCACCCGTCGCCGCTTTTCAGCAAGGTCGCTGAGATCGGTCCACTTTCGCCTCAACCAGACCTGGCATCGATCCCGCCCGGCGTACCGCAGATTGATGCTTCCGTGGGTGCCAGCAAACCCCGACCATCTTCGCTCAGACTCTTCAGCAGAGCGCGCACCATCGGCGTGGAACAGGCCACGTTTTCCGCAGGCGGCGGCCCGTCAGACTCCCGCAGAACCATCGGTTCCGCAGCGCCCCGGAGTTCGTCGACGAGGCGCTGGTTCAACTGGCGCAGGTCCAACGGCAACCATTGCGCCTCGTCGGGGTCCGCGTCCGGCGCCGAAGTGGCCAGTAGGTCCACCAGCTTGCGATCACATTCCAGCACCCAGGCGAGTTTCCCCCGTGAATGGTTCGCGACCTTGTATCGCACGAAGGCGTTGAGCAACGTGTCGCGTCGCAGCAACCCGGCGCGCGCCATGCTGCCGAGCGTTTTCAGCACGCGGGCGCTGACAAACTCCGGATTCGCGCCGCCGGGCATGGCCGCACCCAATTCCGGAAGCAGCGCCAACCGATCGACCGTCAGGCTTTCCGTCGGCCCGGCGTTCATCAGTTCGCGGAGAATCGCCAGCCAGAGTTCCCGCTCGTGGTCCGGCAAATCCAGCGTGGCGATCTTCGCGTCGGCCTCGGCCAGATCGCGCACCATCGGCCGGGCCTGGAAGACCTGCGTGAGGTTCTCGTCCCGTTGAACGAAGCCCGCACGTTCCAGCCAGGCAATCGCGGTGCGCACCTTCGTATCGGCGCCGCGGTCCTCGAGGTCGATCCCGGTTTCGACGTCCTCATCCCGGAGGATCTCACCGGTGGTGATGACCACCTCCTCGCGCCCGCCGCGCGCGGCTTTCCGCAATCCGCGCAGGATCTGGGCAATGTCGCGCCGGCTCAATTCCGACCTCGCCTCGAGCCGGAACTGCTGTTCGCAATCCTCCTCATCGTAGAGCAAGACACACTCGGCGCGGCCACCGTCCCGACCGGCGCGGCCCGCTTCCTGCAAGTAATTCTCAAGCGACCCGGGCGTGTCCGCGTGGATGACCAGCCGGACATCCTCCTTGTCGATGCCCATGCCGAAAGCGTTCGTGGCGCAGATGACCTGCACCTCGCCGGCGAGGAATTCATCCTGGATACGCTTCTTTTCCGACGGCGTCAGGCCGGCATGGAAGTGAGCGGCCGGCCACCCCTTCGCGGCCAGAAACTCCGACGTCACTTCGGTATCGCGGCGGGTGGCCCGGAACACGATCGCACTGCCGGAGGCCCCGGCTGGCAGGCGGTCTGCGAGCAGGTCGTGGACGCGTTCGAGTTTGGCGCGGCCGGTGACGCCGTCGACTTTGAAAAGCAGGTTGTCCCGCTCGACGCCGCCCTCGAACAGGCGCAGTTCACGCCCCGTTTCGCGCCGGAAGAACTCGACAATTTCGTCCCTGACGTCGCGCTTGGCCGTCGCGGTGAAGCAGGCCACGGGCGGGATGGCGCCTCCCTGCTTCGCCGAGAATTCACGGATGAAACGCCCGGCGTAGAGGTAGTCGGGCCGGAAATCGTGGCCCCACTTCGACAGGCAATGCGCCTCATCGAAAACCCAGCACCCGATCTCGCGCGCCGCAATGGCATCGCGGAAGGAACGGTTCCGCAATTGCTCGGGCGAAACGTACAGGAGCGCCACGTCGCCAAGGCGGACCCCGCGCAACACATCCCCCCGCTCGGGCGGTGTCAGGAGCCCGTAGAGCGCCGCGGCAAACGGGGTGCCCGTGCGGCGTACCAGTCCGTCGACCTGATCCTTCATCAGGGCCTGGAGTGGCGAGATGACGATGGTCAGGACGCCGCGGCGATGGTTGCGCACGAGGGCCGGCAGCTGAAAACAGAGGGATTTGCCGCCGCCGGTGGGCAAAATCGCAAGCAGGGATTCGTCCTGCAGTCCGGCCTCGACAACGGCCCCTTGCAGGCTGGCGCCGGCCGGCGTCCTCGGCGTTTCGCGAAAGGCGGGAAAGCCGAAGAACCGGGCCAGTTGCTGCCGCGCGTCATGGACCTCGCGGCAATAGGTGCAGCCGCTTTCGGCGCAGGGCGTCTCCCGCCAGCGCCGGATGAGTTCGCCGGTCAGCGGGTGCTCCAGACGGACCCAGGGCGGCAGCACGGAATTCGCCCCCGCCACGCGCAGCCAGTTTGCGGCAAAAGCGAGCGCTTGCCGCTGGGGAACCGTGGCCAGGTCCGGCGGCGCGATCGGAGCGGACCGGCAGGCCCGGCGGGCGACCCACACGCACCCCTCGGCCAGCGCCACCGTCGGAGAGGGGCGGACACCACCCAGACTCCGGAAGAACCGGTCCATCCCGGCGGCGAACCGTGCTTCGGTTCCGTCGTCGCCGGGCGTTCCGAAGAGGAAGTGCAACAGCCGGAAAAGCCCGGGCTCGGCGGTGCGGAGGGCGGCCAGGGAGCGGCATTCGTCGCCGAACAGCACCGCCGCCTGCCGGGCGTCGGCCACCGGATCACTCCGGCTTTCGCGCACCAGTTTGTAGTCCTTGACCAGCCGGTGATACGGGTTCTCGGGAAAGGCGATAGGCGAGAGGAACAGCGTGTCGATGGCGGGCAGCCGGAGCAGCGGATGTTCGAGGGCGGCCTCGCGAAGCACGGGCAGGTCGTGGCGGACGATGTTGTGACCGATGACACAGGTCGCCTCGCCGGCCAGGCGGGCAAGTTCGGCGAGCGCCGCCGGGGCCTGCCGTGGTTCCAGCGACGCGAAAGTGCGCCCTCCCAGAACGGCGCCCACCTGACGCAACCGCCCGCGCATCGAGACTTCGAGGTCGAGGAAGAGGGCGTGATCCCGGAATTCGGTCGGAAGGCCCTCCGGCGCGCCTGGCGTTGATTCGGAATCCGCCGTCATGTGTTCGGCGGCAGGATACGCCGGCCCGCGGGGCCCTGTCCAAGCTTCGCGAATACCCACGGCCAACGCCAACCCCAACGCCCCCGGACGAAGGTCGGACAATCGGCGGGGAGTTGACCCACCGAGGGGATTCTCCGAGGCTGCCCGGCATGAAGTCCCGTTCCTCCGAGCGCGTCGCCGTGGTCCGGCTCGCCCGACTGTTTCTCCCTGCCCTTCTCACGATCCCGACGGGACAAGGCGCCGGACCTGCGGGTCCGGATGGGAAGGAGCTGATCCGCCACCCCGGGATCGTCCGGGAAGACGGACAGGCCCTTGCTGAAGGATGGCTCGTCTGGGAGGCCGAGTGGGAAACGGCCCGCTTGAAGGGGGAGGCTACCCCCGCCGGCTGGCGCTTCGGGTCGCCCGACCGCCCGTTCGCAGCGGGCGGGCTGCAGCAAACCATCGACGGCATCCACGGCGGCCGCGCCTACGCCGTAACCGCGCGCTGCCGGATCGCGGGCGTCGCCGAGCCGCTTTCCTCGGTCATGGTCCGGGTGGAGTGGATGACCGATGCCGGCCCGCTGCACCCCGCCGGAATCCTGGTGAACGGCCCCCGGCTGCAGGACGGGGAAGGCCGCTTCTCGGAAATCCTGGTGGCGCCTGCCGACGCCACCCGGCTGCGGCTCTCGCTCGAAACCCGTTGGTTGCACGAAGGGACCGTGGTTTGGCGCGCCGCCAGCGTTCGACCGGCGGAGGCGCCGGCTCCGCGACGGGTCAAGGTGGGCGCCGTGTATCTGCGTCCCTTCAACTCGACGCCCGAGCGGAACCTCGAGCTATGGTGCGAGCAGGTCGACGCCGCGGGCCGGCTGGGGCTGGACATCGTCTGCCTTTCGGAGGCGATTCTCTCCGTCGGCACACCGGCGACCACGAGCGCGGTGGCCGAACCGGTTCCCGGCCCCACCGTCCGGCGCCTGGGCGAAGCCGCGCGACGCAACCGGCTGTGGATCGTGGCGGGCGTCATGGAGCGCGACGGGCCGACGTTGTACAACACCGCGGTGCTCCTGAACCGGGACGGAGAACTTGCCGGTCGCTATCGAAAGGTGCATCTGCCCCGTGAGGAATGGCGGAAGGGCATCACCCCTGGCGACGACTATCCGGTGTTTCAAACCGATTTCGGCGTGGTCGGGATCCAGATCTGTTACGACTATTTCTTCCCGGAAACGACCCGCATTCTGGCCGGGCGCGGCGCGGAAATCGTGCTCGCGCCAACCTGGGGAACGACCTTCGCCGATGCGGACGGGCGTGTGGAAGGCCGGACGGTTTGTCGCACGCGCGCGCGGGACAATGGGGTGTATCTGGTGACCTCTGTCTACGACGGCGACAGTCTGGTGATCGATCCGTTGGGCCGCGTGCTCGCCACCAGCGGCGGGGCCACCGGAGTGTTTCACGCGACGATCGACCTGGCCGAACGCCAGCCCCTTTGGTGGGTGGGCGAATGGCGCTCCCTGCAGCCACGTCACCGCCGTCCCGGAACTTATCCGCCCTGATCAGCGCACCCGGGCCTGGAGATGGTAGAAACGTCGTGGCGGCGCCGGGCTTGCCGGATCCACGACCGTCACCGTCCGCCGCGCGAGTGAGCCCGCCGAAAGAACCGGGATCCGCTCAAGCAACAGCCATCCGCCGGTGTGCAGATCGTCGCGGTAGTAGACACCGTAGGCACGGTTGGCGGCGGCCGCGAACTCGATCCGCGTCGGCCCGGTCGTATCGATTCCCTCAAAACGCAGGTAGCTGTCCGGGTCGCGTGGATCGGTGCCCGCCACGCATTCGGCGTCGTTGCGGACCCCGTCGCCGTCCGGGTCGAGCCCGACATCGTTCGGATCGAGCGGATCCAGGCGGTAAGTCACCTCGTAAAGGTCGTCCATCCCGTCGGCATCGGAGTCCAGGCCCGGCGCGATCACCGTCACCTGCGCCAGCCCGCTGGAAGTGGCCCCGCCGGCGTTGAAGACGACCACCTGATAGCGGCCCGCCTGGGCCTGTTGAATCGCCGGCAACAGGAGCGTGGCAGCCGTCGCCCCCGGCAGGTTGCTGCCGTCCAGACGCCATTGAAAATTCAGCGGCCCGCTCCCCTCCGCCACCACCTGCAAGGCCACGTTCTCAGCGGCCTGCGTGACGACATCCGTCGGCCCGGCGAGAATGCGCGGCGCTTCCGGCAAGGGCGCGCCGGTCCCGGGGGTGGGCGCGGCGGCGATCCAGTTCGAGGATTCGTCGCCGTAAGCCGACTCGTCCACACGCTGGAGCGCGAAGCCCACACCGTCGGCACCGGACGGCCACGGGGGATCGTCCCGATAGCGAACGCGGTCCACCAGCACCGCCGTGGTGACGGGCGCGTTCGTGTAGAAGCGCACCTGGTCCGGCTGGATGAGTTCGATGGGTTCACCGCCATTGTCCAGCTTGCCGTCCCAGGGGCCGAACATCCGCACCCCGACCGGCACCCGATATTTCGCGCGGAAGGCACTGGCGGACGCGGCATCCGTCACCGGATCGAAGCGGACCACCAGGACGCGCTCGCGCGCCGACAGGTGCTGCCCCATGGGAAACGTGAAATCCACGGCATCCCGCAGGCGCCAGGTGTTGGTGTCCGCGTTCGGATCGTAGAGCGGCACGATGGCATCGGTGAGGTTCAGCAGTTCGATGTACTCGTCCTCGGGCGCGTCCCAGAGGGCGCCGTTCGCGGGCACATCCGGCGGATGATACATGACCTCGCTGATCACGACCGGCCCGACCCGCGGACCGGCATTCGGGCCGCCGAGGGTCGTTTGCGATTGGGCCACGAAATGCCCGGCGCCATCGGTGGTCGCATACCGTCCGAACGAGACACCATTCAAGGCCGCGCCGAACTCGAACCCCTGCACATACCCGGTCAATGCACCCGACGCATCCGCCGAATACAGGTAAACCTCATCGCCGGAGGAGCGCAGGTTGAACTCGTTGGTTCCCCCGAGTCCCGGGTTGAAGTCCGTTTCGTCGACCACCAGGAAGCCCTGACTGGGGATCACGCTGCCGGCGGGCAGCCGGTATTTCGGGGCGCGGAAATCGTCGGACAGGAACCAGCCGCTGACGTCCACCGCTTCGGCGGCCGGATTGAACAGCTCGATCGCGTCCACCTGCGGCGCGTCCGTGTGGGTGAGCACTTCGTTGACGACCACGACCGGCAACGGTGCGACCACGGGTTCCGGCCCGCCGGGTGTGCCGCCCGGAACCCGCCCCGCTGACCAGCCGGCGGATGAATCCAACGCCGCCTGGTCCGCCAGCGGATTGACCGGCGTCAGCGCAAACCCGAGGCCGTCGGTGGCGGGGTACCAACGGTCGTTGAACGCGAAGTCCTGCACTTCCTCCTGCATTGGACCGACCAGCCGCAATCGTTCGCCCGCGTTGTCGAGCGAGCCCGTGAACTCGCCCGTAACCGCGGCATTCGCGCCGTAGCGCTCCTCGAACGACGCCCGGTTGCGCACGACCAGCACCCGGGCTCCGGGAGCCAGCGAGGTGACGGTGCCCGTGCTGAAATCGAACTGGATGCCCGCGACGAAGCGATAGCCGGCCAGTGCCACCGGGGTGGTTCCGGTGTTGAGCAGTTCGATGAACTCGAAGTTGGAAACGTCGTTTGTGTTTCCCGGCGGAGGCGGCGCCGGATGGTACATGATTTCAGTGATGCGCAAGGGCAGCGAATCCACGACGAACGTCGCCGCGGTGGGGCCGCTCCAACGGTTGCCCTGCAAGGCGCGCGCCACGAGACGGCGGTTTTGATCGACCGGCACCGATCCCTGATACATCCGCGCCTGCGCGCTGATGCCGCCCCCCGACCGCCGCGGATCGCTGCCGTCGAGGGTGTAATAGATGTTCCCGGTCGGCGCGGTCACACTCACCGGAAAGCCATGAGGCACCGGCCCTCCCGGGCGGCTGAGTTGCGGAACCGGCAGGAACTGGCTGTCGATCCAGGCAAACCGGTCCGCGATCCATTGCTTCTTGTTGGCGATGATCTGGGCGTAGGTCGGGACGATGTAGATGCGGGGGTTGGGCCAAACGTAGGTGTTGAGGCGCGGCCAGCGACTGAAGTCGCGATCCTTGGCTTCGTCGAGGTAGGCGGCGATCGCATCCACGCGAGCGGTCACCCGCGGCCCGGACAGCACGTTGGTTCGCAACACGCTCCAGCGGTCGGCGATGGCTTGGTTGAAGTCCGGATCGCCCGTCGTGCCGTTTGCGCCCGTGGTCCCGGAGATCAGTCGCCGCAACCAGATATGCTGGTTTTCGCTGATCAACGAGTAGTACCAGCCGCTCGCAATCCACCCGTTGAGATAGTCCGCGTTCCCGAAGCTCAGGTTCCAATCCCAGATCGGGTCCATGTTGATTCTCCCGCCGCGCTCCTTGTGCAGGTAGTTGCTCAGCCGGTAGCCGTCGATCTGCTTGGCGAATTCGACGATCCAATGGTTGTCCACAAACGAGTCCACATCGATGTAGGCCGAGTAATGGTCCGCCCCCGCGCGGGTCTTCCAGTCCGCGGCGTAGAGCGCCGACTCGAAGGCGTTGACATAATCCCGCAGCCAGCGCTGCTGCGGCAGGGTGATTTCGTCCGGTTTCGGATCGTGGTACTTGAGCGTCTGCCGGGAAAAACCCGCCCCGCCGTTCGACGTGAAGCTGCGGTCGCCGGGGCTGTCCTTGTCCTTCTTGAAGATGTAGCCGCCCGAGATCCCGGGCTCCTCGGAGGTGGTGGGACCCAGGCGCTCCAGGTCCAGGCGTTGGTTGTCGATCTTGATCTTCTCAAGCAACACGTAGATCCCGCGGTAATCCGTCGGGTACCGCAGTTGCCCGCGGCTCTCGTCGATGAACACCTCGACGAACCGGCGGCGCACGGCGTAGTGCCCCATCTGTTCGTGCAGCTCGTAGGCGAGGAAGTTGTTCAGCAGGCTCTTGTCGGTATAGGGGCCGTTGAGCACCCAGTCCGACTCCGCCGGCAATCCGAGCAAGGACACCTCGAGGTCCAGCCCGGCATCGTCGGTCAGTTCGAGGTTGTACTGCTTCTTCGGAAAACCCGTCGAACTCTGCCCGCGAATTTCGATCTGGGCCAACCCTTGATGCGCAGGTTTCCCGAGCAAGGCCGCGCGGCCGCGGAAGGGCTCGATCGCGGTCACGTGCGCCACGATCCGCGAATCCTGCGGGATGCCCGTGCGCGATGGTTGAATGACGAGCAATGGCAGGTTCGAGTCGAAGTCGACCAGGCCCGGGTCCACCAGCCCATAACCCCGGGCCACCACCCGGCCGGGCAGCAGTCCATCCTGGAAAACCCGCGCCATGACCACGGTTCCGGAGGTGATGGGGATGGGGCCCTCGTAGAGCGTCGCCGCCGCCGTTGGAAACTGGCCGTTCACGGTGTAGCGGATTTCGCCCGACGGCGCGCTGAGGTTCACCTCCAGGCTCGTGCCGGGATACAGTCCGCTGGCCAGGTCAAACACCGGATCCGGCGCGAAGCCGGGGCCGCCGGAGACATTGGGGGAGCCCGGCGTTGGTGTGGGAAAGTAGCCCACGAGGTCCGGTTCCAACCGGTCGCGCCCGTACGAGATGTTCTCCCGTTGCTCCGGGAAGGCCGGGCCGAAGGCCGAGACCACGCGTCCGTCCGGATCGACCAGCGCGAGGTATTCGCCGCCGCTCGAGAGCTTGAAGTTGGCGTGCAGCTCGCCCGCCGCCGGGGCGCGATCCTTGCCCGAAGCCCAGACCAGCAGATAAGCGTTCACGTCGAGCAACCGCGCCGGCAGCCGCCACTTGGTCAGGTTGCCGCCGTCGTCGGTCAAATACCACCCGTCCAGGTCCAGCGGATCGGGCCCGAGGTTCAGCAACTCGATCCAATCCTCGCGATCAGCGTCCTCGTCCCGAATGCCGTTTCCGTTGTCCGCCAGAAACTCCGAAATGATCACCCGCGACAACCGGACCGTCTTGTCCAGGATGACGGTCCACGCGCCACCGGCAAAGGGATTGCGGCCCGGCGCCAGGTCCGTGATGCCGTGGTCGCTGCGCCAGGCCAGCGCGACGACTCCCTCGGGCGGTTCCGGAAAACTGAACGTGTAGTCCCGCGGCGAGTGCATCTCGACGGCCACCGCCGGACTCCCGTTGATCCGAAGATCCGCGGCGTCCACCCCGGTGACGTTTTCATCGAACACCACCTCCATCAGCGTCAGATCGTTCACCGTGCTGTCTGCCGCCGGGATCGTCTCGATCACCACCGGCGGGGCGTCGTCATCGACCGAGCCCAGGGCCGCGGCGAACAGGAAGTCACTGCTGCCTTCCAACGACGCGTTGCAGGCCTGCACGGCGAGCACATTGTCCCCGACGTTCAGCAGGCCCGGGGTGTTGCTGATCGTCACGCTTGCCAGTTTGGGCTCGCCGCTGGCGTCCAGGGCGGTGGTCTGGAAGGTCAACTCCCCTTCGGGCAACCCCACGCGCGCTACTTCCCGGCCGTTGAGCCAGACCGCACAGCCGTCGTCGGTGCGGAGATCGAGGGTCAGCAACTGAATGCCCTCCGGGTTCGTCACCGAAAACGTCCGGCGCAGAAACACCCCCGCATAGCTCCCCGGCATGTCCGCCAACTCGGTGTTGCCGACATAACCGCCCGCCGTGTCGTAGAAGAACGGCGCCGCCCCTGCGAGCCAGCCGGAATCGTCGAAGTCCGCGCCGCGCCACGCCGTGGAGTCCGGGGCCGAGGCCTCGCTCACTCCCTTGAAGTACTTCCAGGACGACGCCTCGGGGAACACCTCGCCGGCGGTCGCCATCAGGCCAACCACCGCCACCGCCCCGATCCCAATGCCTTTGCTGAGAATCTTCATGCCACAACGCACCGCCCGCCCGGTGGTTCATCCCGCCGGGCCGGCTTTCCAACCGGGTGCCGCAACAAGTATGCCAGGGTCACTTCCGTTGGCGAGGAAATCACAGGTCGCCGGATCACCACCTGCGCATCTCCGGTTCTTCCAGCTCGAAAGGGGCTGAGCCGTCAGCGGAGTGAAAACGCTGGGACGCGCACCGCCCGGCGCATCCCGGCAACCGGGACTTGCTCCGAGCCCGCCGTTGGGAGAGATTGCGCGCGGACCAAGAGCATGACTGCGAGCACCGAGCCAACCGTTTCATTTCACATCTCGGAAGCCTATGGCGGCTTCGCCGACTGTCGCGGAGTGGCGCGGGCGGCGGCCGAGGGGCTGCACCTCGAGTTCCAGACCAAGGACGGGTTTCTGGGGATCCTCAAATCGGGCGTGCGAAGCCAGGTCCTGTTCTGGGAGGACCTCGTCGATGTGGCCTTCCGTGCGGGCTTGTTCCGGGCCCGGATCGAACTGGTGGCGCGGAGCTTGAAGACCCTGGGCGACATGCCCGGCGCCGAGGGCTGCCGCCTGCATCTGGGCGTGCGTCGTCAGGACCGCGCCGCGGGGCGCGAACTGGCCTCCTTCGCCACGCTGCGCATCTGCGAAAACGATCTCCGTCGCATGCAGGCGGAAATGAAGCCGCAGGCCGGTTGAGTCCCCCCGGCGCTCACAACCCGAGCCGGCCCTGGCGGTAGACCTCGTCCGGCCGCCGCAGAATCCGTTCGACATGCTGGGGCAGCAGGAAGGTCGGCCCGCCCATCGCCGCGGCGCCGCTGAAGATCTCCGCCGCCTTGGCCGCCATCAGCAGGCAGGCCATCACCCCCTTCACCGAGGAACCCAGCGCGATGACGCCATGGTTCTGGAGCAGGATCAACCGGGGCGGAGCGCCGCCGTCCCGGACAAAGTCTTTGGTGCGCTCGCGTATCTGCCAGGCCAGGGGCAGGCCCGGATCGGCGTAGGGCACGTACACCGACGCCGCGCCGCAAAACACGATTTCGTCGGGGAACATCCGGTGCTCGGCAAAATCCCGGGCGCGCGGCGAGCACAGCACCTGGTTCACCGACAGCGGATGGCAATGCCCGATGAAGTTGATTCCTTCAAGGCTCAGGAGCCAGGCGTGGAAAACGGCCTCGATGCTGGGCCGTTTCGCCTCGGGATCGACACGCGCTTCCATGAGGGCACGTTCCAGGACGGTATCACTCAGGCCCCGGTGATCGAGCAGTTCAACCAGCTTGGCGGAATCGCACACCGTGACGTCGGCGACGGTCATGCCGGCGAGTTCGGCGCCGCTCGCCTTCACCGCAAACTGCCCGGCGCCGAGCTTCACCGAGGTGTTGCCCTCGCCCAGAATCGCCAACCGGTGTTCGGGCGCCCCGATCTGGTGCGAGAGATCGACCAGCGCCTCAAGGTCGTCTTGCATGCCGCCGATTCAATCGGGGATTCCCCCGGACGCCAAGTGACAAAGTGCCAGGGCTGCGGAAACCCGCAGGCATCACGAGGATGCGCCTCATTGGAACAACCGCGCGGCCTCCGATAAGCCGTATCGACTCAACACCCTGTAGCCGCCAACGTTTGGTCGGCGCTGATCCCAATGGGCTTGTGCGGTCTCGCCGCCGCCGATCGGGAGTGACCTTTCGGCGAATCGTCGCCCGCGGCAGCAGACGTCCGCATGCCCGCTGAATCATGCGCCGACTGCACGTCGGCAGCTACCCGATTCTGAACAGGCAGGGATCAGTCGGCCAGGAAGCTGAGATCGAGGGGCGAAGCCAGCCGCCATTCCGGCGCCAAGACATGCGGCGCAGCGTCTGGATGGGAAGCTCCCAGCGAAATCACACGGCCCGGCTGCCAGTTGGCGCCGGCGATCTTGGGAAACGAGGTCTGCCACAGGCACTCGAAGTAGGCGGACGGCGGGCCGGACGGGAGACGCTTCTCCTCGTCCGACAGGCCGAACAGATTCAGAATCGCCATCCGGCCCGCCAGGGTTTCACGCACCCCCTGCATGACCTCGAACCTCTGGGAACCGGTCAACCATACCGCCCCCGCCCGGTCGGATTGCTGATCCGCAAAGCGCTTCACCACGCTCAGCCGTATCGATTCAACACGGGGTAGCCGCCGACGTGTAGTCGGCGCTGAAATCCAAGGGCTTACGCGGGCTCGCCGATTCCGATCAGCAGTCACTTTTCGGTGAATCGTCGCCCTCGGCAACAGGCTGCCCTATCCCAGCTGAATCATGCGCCGACTGCACGTCGGCGGCTACGAGTTACTGAATCGTTACGGCTCAGGAGTTCCGGCCCGTACTGAATCTCATCGAGCAGCAGGGGCGGACGCAGGTCGGCGGCGAACAAGACGGGGTCCCGCGTCACCCGCGTCCGCACGGCGAGGTCATCAAGGTTCACCACCTGTCGTTCGGGTTCCGCGCAGCGCAGCAGGAGCGAACTCTTGCCGACCTGCCGCGGCCCAAGGAAAAGCCACACCGGAAAGAGCCGCAACGACGCAGGCGGTTCGCGAAGCAGGCGCTCATATGTGCGGTCAACCCACATGTCCGACAAATATGCACAGGACCATGGATTTGCCAAACCATTGTCCTTTAACTTGTTGAGACTCGCCATCGGAGTCTTGACGGCGTGTGACCCCCGATATCCGGGGGCCGAACGAGCCTTGCGTTCAGCCTCGGAACGGCGCCGCGATCCGCGTCGAAGCCCCCCCTCGAAGGCCCGCCACCGGCCCGTTCGGCAAGGCAGGCCATCACCATCCCACTTGCTGGCGCTCGCGATCCGGTGCACTGTCAGCCGCTTGCCCGGAGCGAATTGCACGTCCGGCGGGCGCTCGGCCATTACCCACAACCAGGAACTGAAATGTCAGGAACCGAGATTCAGCCGTACCTCTTCTTCGGCGGTCGCTGCGACGAGGCGATCGCCTTCTACCGGGAAGCGCTTGGGGCGCAGCTGGACTTCCTCATGCGCTACCACGAAAGCCCCGATCCGGTCCCGGAGGGCATGCTCGCCCCGGGCTTCGAGAACAAGGTGATGCACGCGACGATCCGCGTCGGCAACGCCTGCTTCATGGCCTCCGATGGCTGCGACGACAAGGCGCGGTTCGAAGGGTTCCGGATTTCGCTCGGGCTGCCGGATGAAGCCGCGGCGGGCCGGGCGTTCGCCGCCCTGACCGAAGGTGGGACCGTGGACATGCCCCTGATGAAGACCTTCTGGTCACCCTGCTTTGGCATGGTCACCGACCGGTTCGGCCTCGGCTGGATGGTGACGGTAAACACCGCTGCGCCGCCGACCCCGGCCGATTGAGGGAACCCTCACTCCCGGCAGCCACGCGGAGTGGTTCAGGAACTCGGGGTGGTCGAATGAGTGAGTGACCGCCCGGGGCAACGGGATTGAGGCGCCCTCGTCGCCGATCTGAGGCCGGAGCACATTGCTGGCTGCGGACCGGGCGAACCGGTGGCGCGACGAATGGGCGCTTTTCACGCCTGAAGCCCATGCTACCTTCAGGCCATGAAGCTCAAGGCGATCGTGCACGAGGCGGAAGAGGGCGGCTACTGGGCGGAGGTTCCCGCCCTGCCCGGCTGCCTCACACAAGCCGCGACCTGGGAGGAACTCAGGGAGAATGTCCGCGAGGCGATCGAGGCATGGCTGGCAGCTGGTGAAGGCGGTCTCGAACCGACGACCAATCAGAGGCTCCTGGAAGTGGCGGTGTGAAGGCGATCACTGGCATGAGGATGGCGAGGTTGGCCGAGCGGAAAGGGTGGGCCCTTGCGAGAATCAGCGGCAGCCATCACGTTTACGTCAAAGCGGGCCGGATAGAGCGGGTCGTCATACCGGTCCACGGCAATCAAACACTGAAGCTGGGCCTGCAACGCTCGCTGATGAAGATCATTCCGGTGTCGGAGGACGAGCTCTGACACCAGCCGAGCCGTCTCGGTTGGGTGATCGTGGCGGCAGCGATTCCCGGCGGGCAGACACGGTCCGGCGGTTTCACCCAAGGCCTTCCCCCCCGGCCGCCGGCCGCCGAGAAACCGATGGCCGGCCAGCGTCCGGGAAGGCTCACTGCACTTCGAGTTTCACGCTCGCGCTGTGGCTGTTGAATTCGGGGGCATACATGCACTGGACGCTCGCGAACCCGGTCTGGTACTCGCCGCGGAGCTGCACCCGCACCGAGGTCTCGAAGACGTAGGTCCCTTTCGGCAGGTAATCGATGAAGCAGTGCGTTGCCGTGTCGCGCGTGGTCTCGTAGTAAGCCAGCCCATCCTGGAAGCGGTAGCCCGACAGCACGTTCACCGGCTCGGTGCCGCTGCCGCGCGGGAGCTGGAGGTGGACGTATTCCATGTCGCGGTCGACGCGCAGTTCGAGGCGGGTCACCAGTTCGTCACCGACGGCCAACGAGCCGCTCACCGCGCGCAACTCCGGTCCGCGGGCGGTGTCCGTCTTGGTGAACAACCGCAGATCGAGTTTCAGCGGGGTTCCCTGATAGGCCTCGACCTTGCCGACTTCCTCGAAGTACTGCCAGTGCACACCGCCCCAGGCCACGCCATCGTCCGGTTTGACCACGGTCACGTTGCCCATCGCCGGGCGGACTTCGGAACCGGCAAACCGCTGTTCGTAGAAGCCGGTTCCCGCCTCGACCTGGACCGGTTTGACCGGTGTGCCGGCCAGTCGCACCTCGACCAACTTGTCGCTCGCCAGCAGGTTGCGGCCCCGCAACAGCAGCGCATAGATGGCGTCGGCGGTGGCCTTGGTGGTCTTCCAGTCCTGCGTTTGTTTTTGCTTCAACAGCCAGGTCTGGCACTCGTCAACGGCCGCCTCGTCCCGCGCCACCTCGGCGAAGACCTCGATCATGAGCGCCTGGGTTTCAATGGGCGCGCGGAACCACCACCAACTCAACTCCGTGTCCCGCCAGAAGCGACCCAGTTCGTCGTCGGTGACCGACCGCTCCTTCAGCGATTTCACGATCGCCGCCGGCGTTGCCGCATCGCCGAACCGGAGCAACGCGAGGGCCAGATGCCCCTGGGACTGCCTTTCCCCGAGTTGCACCCAGTATTGCCGGGCTTGCGCAAGGAAATAGTCGTAGGCCGCGCGGCTTGCGTCGGCGACCGGCTGGTCTTTGAGGAAGAAGCTCCGTCCGTAGAGTTGGAGCGCGATGCGGGAAGTAAGGTGGTTTCCGTCGAGCTTCTGGTCCCGACGGATACGGTCGTGAGTCTCGCGCAGCCACTCGTCCAGGCGGTCCAGGGCGCGCAGCGCAGGGCTTACCTCAAGATCCACGCCGAGATGGCGCAAGCGGCCGAACCCGGTGGTGATGTAAAGCGTGATGTAGTCGTTGGCCGACCCGCCGGGGAACCACGACCACCTGCCGTCGGGTTGCTGGGAATCAATGAGCTTGCGCAAGGCGCGGTCGAGTTCGTTGTTCAGGCGGTTGTCGTCAAAAAGCACGCCGACGTTGCGCCGGGCTTCGCTTTCGTTCTGCGCCTGACGCCACCACGGCGTGGCCTCGAGGAGGAGCGCCTTCAGGTCCTGGTTCTTCTCGAGCGGACTGTCCAGCGCCGGCGTATTGCGCCATTGATCGAACACGCGCCGGATCTTGGGATCCGAGTTGGCGATGAAGCGGGCCAGCGCGTTCGCGTAAAGGCGGTTGAAGGTCTGCTCGTTGCATTCGTGCGGGAACTCCATCAGGAACGGCAGCGCCATGACCGCATACCACGCCGGGTTCGAGACCATCTGCACGGTGAGGCTCTGGTGCGACAAGGTGTCCGACCGTCCGGCGTCCAGCAGATCGGCAAAGCGAAACTCGCGCGTCGCCGGTCCGCGGATCGGCAGCGGCAACGATTCGGTCACCAACACCCGGCGGGCCACCACCGGCAGCATGCCTTCCTCGCCGTCCGAAAGCGTCGATGAAGCGGCCACCACGCGGTAGGTGACCGGCGGGAGTCCATCCGGAACGGACAACCGCCACGCGTAGGTGCGGGATTCGCGGGCCGGCACGGCAAAGGCCTGTTCCGGCGCACGGTTCCCCAGCAACCCGTCCACGGCGACGTCGCTGATGGCGTGCTTCCATTCGAGCCGGATGCGGCCCTGCTGGGTGGCATCGCCCTGATTGGTGACCTTGACCGTGAATTCGATCACGTCGCCTTCGCGCAGGAAGCGCGGCGGGTTGGGCTGCACCATGAGGTCCTTGGCGGTGACCGTCGTGCCTTCGAGCAGGCCGGCGCGCAGTGCAGAATCATGGGCGAATCCGAGGAAGCGCCATTCGGTCAGGGCTTCCGGCATGGTGAACGACAGCCGCACTTCGCCGTTCGGTTCCGCCACCAAGTGCGGAAAAAAGAATGCGGTTTCGTTGAGGTTCCGTCGGGCGCTCACCCGGCTGAGATCCGGGGCGGGCGACTCCCGGTCTCCAACCTCGGCGCCACCGCCCATTCCGTCCCCGTCTGGCGCCAAGCCGTCGCTAAAGAACACCGACGCCTCCGGCAGCGCCTGAGCCTTTTCCATGGCGACGCCTTGGGCGGCCATGGGAGCGGCGTCCATCGCCATCGCCGGCATGGCGAGGCTCTCCACGCGCGCCCCGCGCGCCATCATGCTTCGCGGATAAAGCATGGGCGGCGCGGAAAGCTCGGGGGGAAAGGCGCGATAGCTCAAATCAACGGCGATCTGATCCGGCCACCAATTGGCGGCGAAGGCGCGGAATCCCTCGGCGGCGTTGGCGAAGGAGCCCGGCGACCGGAAGGGCTCGGTCCGGAACACGTCGAAACCATCCGACCATCGATGTGGCAGGAACGCGTCGAGCGATGCGTCGTAGAGCGTGGCCACCATTTCGGCCGCCCGATTGCCGGCGTCGGCGCCGCTGACCACCAGCGACCAGGTTTCCTTCTGCCCCGGCGCGAGCTTCGACGTGAAGTGCTCCCACCGCAGGGCCAGCTGCTTGTTGCTCCACGGAACGTTCACCGTCCGGCTTTCGAGGTAGGCGCGGTTTTCGCGAACCTGCGTCACCCGCAGCGTGAACCCGCCGCGAAAACTCTCCCAGACCGGCTGTCGGATCGTCGCCTGCGTGCGACCCGGTTCGGTCCAGAAGGCCTGCAAACGCCGATCGCGATGCAGAATCTCGATGAAGGCCCGTCCGGTCGGATAGCCGGTTCCCCAGATCGCGGTGAACTCGCTCCCCGGCTCGACGCTCCAGGCCGGCGCCGCGAGCAGCGAAGGCACCTTCAGCGCCAGCGTGCCGGCGGATGGATCGATCACCCGGAGGTCCAGTGCCGCCGTCACGGATTTGCCGAAGCGATCCTGCGTGGACAGCACCGCCCGGTAAACCCCGGACGTCAGGGCCACCGTCACCTTCGCCCGGCCTTCAGCATCCGTGGTGAACCCGGTCTCCTGCGCCACTGGACCCAGGGGCCAGTGGCGCGGATCGGAGCCATCCGGCTCCCCGTTGATCCCCCGCACCAAGGACGCCCGCTGGACACGGTCGGGCGCCTGGAGCGCGTGGATTTTGAGCGCGCCCTCCGCCAACTGCGGCTCACCGTCCAGCGTCGTGGTGCGCACCTCGATCGGAATGGGTTCACCGGCGGGCAGCCATTCCGGCACATTGATCCGCGCGTTGAGAGCCACGTAGCCGACCCGTACGGAGCGCTCGTCCGAGCGGGTTTCGCCGGCCAGGTCCGTCACATCGGCCGAGATCCGATAGCGGAAGGTCGGTTGATCCGCCGCTGGCACGCGACGGTCCGGGTTGGCCACAAACCCGATGGTGAACGTGCCATCGACCGCGGTCTCCGCTGTCCCGTGGGCAATCTCCGCCGCCTCACCGACGGGCCAGCCGAGGCGTCGCCCGAACCCGCCCCACCACCACGGCATCTGCGTCTCGCGCGTCACGCGCCACTTGACCTTGGCGCCGTCAATGGCGGCCCCGGTGTAGGCCATCGCCTTCCCGATCATGCGGACCTCTTCCGCGAGCTTCGGCGCCGTGGCGGGCGCCTCCAAGGTCACCTGGAACTTGGGCCGCTTGTATTCCTCGACCTGCAGCCAGCCAACGCCGTCGGGGCCGTCCGTAGCCTGGAGCCGCATCCGGCCGGCAACGCGGTCCGCGGGTGCCGTGAAGCTGCCGCTGAACGAACCGTAGTCGTTGCAGCGATGCGTTCGCTTCACGATCTCCTTGCCGTTCGGATCGAAGAAAGTGACCGTCAAGGCGCGGCCTCCCAGAACCGAGTAGTCGTCGCCCGCCCGATCCGCGCGAAGGCAGATGCCCTTGTATTGCACCGTCTGGCCGGGCCGATAAATGGCGCGATCGGTGAAGAACACCGTGCGTTCCTCCGGGACCACCCGTTCCCGGCCGCGAGGTCGATAGCCGGTCATCCGGGCCAGGCTTCCCTCCTCATGCACGGCTCGGACCCACAAGGGCGGACCGCCGCTTTGCTTGAACACGAAGAGCCCCTGGGCGTCGGTTCTGACGGTTTCGACCCGGGTCAGCGCCCGGCGTCGTCCGCTCGAATCCTGGCGCCAGGCCTCGACCCGCACGCCCGCCAGCGGTTCCCCGCTTTCCGCCTCCAACACGAAACCCCCGAGGTCCTCTTCGCCGGTCCGCAACACCAGCGCCAGCTTGCTGACCCACACTTCCGCGAGCGACAACTGGTTGCCGTCCGGACGGAAGTCCGCGCGGTGACTGGCCACGATCACATAGCTGCCCGGGCGCAGTGTGGCCGGGGCCGCGAGGGATGCCGTGTGCTCCCGGTAATCGGTCGTTGCCGGCAGCGATTCCTGCCATTCCAGAGCGGGGGCCCGGGCAAGCAACCGGTCGCGTTGCGCGTCATCGAGCCGGTCAGGAAACCCCATCGCGCCCGACGCCACCTCCTGCCAGTCCCACGCGATCGCGCGGAACCACACCGTCGTCACATTGCGATAGGTCACCTCCAGATCGGGCCACGGCGCGGTCCAAACCCGTTCCGTGCGCAACGACGCCGAGGGCGCCTCGATCTGCCGCACCAGGTTCTCACAAAGCTGACCGCCCGGGCTGTTCGGATGGATCGTGCGGCCGCGGCTCGCCAGGGCATGCGCCGCGGTCGGGTCGTCCTGCTCCTGCTTCGACCGGGCCAGATGCCACAGGGCCATGCTGGCGATCTCATGGTCCGCGTTGGCGTCAATAAACCGGGTCAAGGCCGCCTCGAACCGCTCGTCCTTTTCCTCCCCGAACGCCACGTTCCGGGCCCAGTTCAACCGCGCCAGGTCCAGGTCCAGGAAGGCGGTCGGGTCGGTGTCCGCCGCGTGAAACCGGAGCAACGCCTGGTACAGCCGGATCGCCTTCAGCGCCGGCGCATCGGTTTCGCTGGTTTGCGGTGTCCAGGCGAGGAACCGGGCCACGGGGCCCAGCGCCGGATCGGTGGCCGCGATCTCGAAGGCCCCTTCCGGACGGGCGCCCGCCTGTTCGCCGGCGGTGTAAAACGAAAGCGCCTCCTGGGCGATGAAATCAAACAGGGTGGGACGATACCGATCCGGCAGACCGCCCTGGATCAGGAGGTCGGCGTACTCCCCGATCGGAATTTGCTTGAGCGCGTCCGCCGCGACGAGGGCCCGCTCGAACTGCCGGTCGATCTCGGCAAAAAGCCGTTTGAGATCCCAGGTCGTGAAATCCTCCCCCGGCGCCTCGGCGGTGGCCGTGCGCCGCATGAAGCGCCATTGATTCTGCTGGTAGTAATGCCAGTACCAATGGGCCAGCACGGTCTGCAACATCGGGACGATTTCCGCCGGGGCGCGCGCCAGTTCCGCTTCGAGGCGGGTGATCTTCGCCTCCGGTTGGTTGCCCTCGATCTGCCCCTCGTAGGTCAACCGAAACGCAATCGCCTTCACGGCCTCGCCCCAGGCACGGTCGGCAATCGCCCCGTTGATGATCGGCTCGAGCCGCTCGACCGCCGTTCGGGGCAACCCCTGCCCTGCGGCCTCCTCGACCGATTTCCACGCGGACTCGCGGGACGCTCCGTTCAGCTGCATAACCAGTAACAGGGACCAGGTCAGTACGATTCGATTCATGGCGTAAAACGATGTTCAACGTCGCGGCATCGCGCGGTCCGGGCAACCGTGCCGCTCCCGTTTCCCGAGGGCCTTGTCCGGCCCGGAGGGCACCTCCCGGTTGCCGCGCCGGCCCGCCTCGAACCGGAGGTCAGCCGGGCTGCCTTCTTCCTGACGCGACCGCCGCTGAATCCTTAGACGGAAAGCGCGCGACAAACACTCCTGCTTTCCGGATTCCCGCTGCCCGGAGCGCGGGAAGACCGGCAACGAACACCGGGCGCGGTTTGGCCGTGACCGCTCAGCTCATGAACCGTGGAGTTCACAGATGGGCCGCGGCGATGCCGCGTCGGCGCAGCGAGCGGGGAGGACCGCTGAAAACCGGGTTCAAATCCAGGGCGGGCGATCTCGTCCCCCGAGATCCTTGCCCATCCGCGCCCATCCCTTGTGAAGCCTGGGGCCGGCTTGCAGTCTACCGGAACATCTTGGGCAACTTTCCCCGGAAACCGCCCGGGCCTCCCATGCCGGGCATGCCGCCCATGCCGCCCATTCCTCCGCGCCCCCCCATCTTGCCGAGCATCTTCTGGAACTTGCCCATCTTCTTCATCATCTGCTGCATCTGGTTGAACCGCTGCAACAGGCCGTTGACCTCCGCCACCTTCACCCCGCTGCCGTTGGCAATCCGGATGCGGCGCTTCGCGTTGAGGATCGCCGGCTGCCGGCGCTCCTGCAGGGTCATCGCGCAAATGATCCCCTCCATGCGACGGAACTCCCGCTCGCTCTTGCTCAAGTCCGCGGACTTCAACGCCTCCGCGCCTCCCGGCAGCAACCCGATGATCCCATCCAACGGTCCCATTTTCTTCATCTGCCGCAGTTGACCGAGAAAGTCCTCGAGGGTGAACTGCCCCCGCCGCATTTTCTCCTCGAGCTTCTGCGCCTCCTCGAGGTCGACCGCCTCGGCCGCCTTCTCGACCAGGGAGACGACGTCGCCCATGCCCAGGATGCGTTGGGCCATGCGTTCCGGGTGGAACGGCTCGAAGTCCTCGAGCTTCTCGCCGATGCCCATGAACTTGATCGGCTTGCCGACGACCGCCTTGAAGCTCAGGGCCGCCCCGCCGCGGGCATCGCCGTCGAGTTTCGTGAGCACGGCGCCGGTAATCCCGAGAGCGCCGTCGAAATGGGTGGCCACGTTCACCGCTTCCTGCCCGGTGGCCGAGTCGAGCACAAGGAGGATCTCCTGCGGCTTGACCAGATCCCGCAGGCGCACGAGTTCCTGCACCAACGGCTCGTCGATTTGCAGCCGTCCGGCGGTGTCGAAGATGAGGATGTTGTGATGGTTGGCCGCCGCCTGCGCGAGGGCTTCGCGACCGATCCGCAGGACGTCCGTTTCACCCGGCTTGACGAAAACGGGAAGCTCGAGCTGTTGGCCGAGCGTGGCGAGTTGATCCATGGCGGCAGGCCGGTAGACGTCGGCAGCCACCAGCAACGGCGAGCGTCCCTGCTTGCGGAGGAGCCGGGCCAGTTTGCCGCTCGAAGTGGTCTTGCCCGAGCCGTGCAATCCGACCATCAGGATGCAGGTGGGTTTGCCGCCGGTTTCGAGCGCCGCGTTCTCGGCGCCCAGCAACGCGACCAGCTCGTCGTGGATGATCTTCACGATTTGCTGGCCGGGTTGCACCGTCTGGACGACCTCGGCGCCGAGGGCCTGCTGCTTGACGCGCTCAATGAAATCCCGGGCAACCTGGAAGTTGACGTCCGCATCCAGCAGGGCCAGCCGGACCTCGCGCAGGGATTCGGCGACGTTGGACTCAGAAATGCGTCCCAGCCCGCGGAGGTTGCGGAAGGCGTTCTGGAGCTTGTTGCTCAGGGCATCGAACATGGGCGGAACTTAGGCAGAACACCCGGGGTTGACAAGCGCCGCCCGGTCGGCGTTTACTTTGCGCTCTTGCGGATGACCGGGTGGTGGGATACCCAAGCGGTCAACGGGGGCAGACTGTAAATCTGCTGGCTGACGCCTTCGCTGGTTCGAATCCGGCTCCCACCACCACCTTCCCTCCCCTCTCGATGCCGGGTGTCCCGGGACGGGAACCGGCTTCCGGCAGCCCCCGGCCAGCAACGACAAAGGACATGATTCGCCTCGTGGTTTTCGACATCGACGGCACCCTGATCCGCACCGGCGGCGCGGGAGTGGCCGCGTTCACCCGCACCGGAGAGGAGGCCTTCGGCATCCGCAACGGAACCGGGCACATGAAATTCGCCGGGCGCACCGACACCTCGCTCGTGCGGGAGTTCTTCACCGGACATGGCATCGAGGCGTCCCCCGGACATTTCGCGCGCTTCTTCGCCCATTATCTCCCGGTGCTCGAGGATCTCCTGGGCCGCCACGAAGGCGCGGTGTGCGCCGGCGTGACCGCGTTCATCGACGGACTGCGCGCGCTGCCCGTCCCGCCGCGGATCGGATTGCTCACCGGCAACATCCGCCGGGGCGCCGAGATCAAGCTGCGGCACTACGGGCTGTGGGACGCGTTCGCGATGGGCGCTTTCGGCGACGACAACGAGTGCCGCAACGAACTGGCCGCCGTGGCCCTGGAGCGGGGACGTGGACTCCTCGGACCGGCACTGCGCTCGGAAGAAATGCTCGTGGTGGGCGACACCCCGCACGACGTGGCATGCGGTCGGGCCGTGGGGGCGAAAGTCCTGGCGGTCTCCACCGGAGGCGCGACGCACGAGGAACTCGCCGGGACCCAACCCGACTGGCTCGTCACGGACCTCACCCGGATTTCCGCCACGGAGTTCGCCAGATAAAACCGCGCGCCCTCTCCGGCGCCGCCAGCGTTCTCCAACCCCAGCGCTACCGCAAGCACCGAAGCCCTGTCGATTCAGCGCGCCACACCCGCTGAGCCGTAACGATTCAGTAACTCGTAGCCGCCGACGTGCAGTCGGCGCATGATTCAGCTGGGATAGGGCAGCCTGTTGCCGAAGGCGACGATTCACCGAAAGGTGACTGCTGATCGGAATCGGCGAGCCCGCGTAAGCCCTTGGATTTCAGCGCCGACTACACGTCGGCGGCTACCCCCTGTTGAATCGATACGGCTGAGCCGCGACGTTTCAGCTGCTGGACCGCGGATGGGCCGTGGCGAAGCGAGGGTCGGCGCAATCCCTCAATCCCTGAATGGTGCGTCCAACCCCCGACGGGCGGCCTCTGTTTCCCCCAGTATCCGCCCGTCCGTGGTCGATCCAACTGCATGCTTGCGGTGGCGTGAGCCGCCGCGCCCTTGGCAGGCCGCAACCGGTCGCTCAGTGCCGATGCGGGCCACCCCCGCAGCAGGCCCCGCAACCGCCGCCACCCCCCGCCGGCATGCCACAGGCCATGGGGGCCTCCGAAGCCCCGCTGGTGGACGAGGCGAACACCGACAACTTCTTCTCCAGCTTGACCGAACCGCAGTGCGGGCACTTGCTCCCCTTCCAGTCGCTCGACCGCACCAGCAATTCGGAGTCCTTCTCGCAGGCCCGACAATGAAACTCGTAAATCGGCATGCGGAGACCCTACCGGGGCGGCAGGCGGGGCTCAAGCGACAGTTGCGCGCCCCACGACCATGCCCGCTCGTCCGCTTGACCCGGCCCGGGCGCGCGCTATTCATAGGACCATACGAATTCTCCGCGGGGTGGCGGGCGGATTCGGAATCACCGGATACGACCCGGCTCCCCGCGACCAGGACATGCAACAGGATCGTTATACCGTGAAGGCCGGGGAGGCATTGCAGGCCGCCCAGCAAATCGCCCGGCGCCTCTCGCATCAGGAACTGGACTGCGAACACCTCGCCCTCGCGCTGGCGCAGCAGGCCGACAGCCTCATTCCCAATCTCCTCCAACGCCTCGGCGTGCCGGTCGCAACGCTCGTCGCCGACCTCGAGGCGGAACTCGCCCGGCGCGCCCGGGTCCAGGGTGGCAGCGAGCTTTACGCGGGACGCGACCTCAACGCCTCCCTCGAAGCCGCCACCGAGGCCGCCCGCAAGCTGAAAGACGAATATGTCAGCACCGAGCATCTCCTGATCGGCCTGGTCGAGAAGCCAAACCGCACCTTCGCGACACTCGCCCGCAAGCACGGACTCCAACTCGACGCCCTCCTGCGCGTGCTGGCCGAGTTGCGGGGCAACCAGCGGGTGACCGACCAGAACCCCGAGGACAAGTTCCAGGCCCTGGAAAAATACGGCAAGGACCTCACCGCCCTCGCCCGCGCCGGCAAACTCGATCCGGTGATCGGGCGCGACGGCGAAATCCGTCGGGTCATGCAGGTGCTCACCCGGCGCACGAAGAACAACCCGGTCCTGATCGGCGAACCGGGCGTGGGCAAGACCGCCATCGTCGAGGGCCTCGCCCGACGCATCGTGGCCGGCGACGTGCCCGAGTCGTTGAAAAACAAACAACTCATCGCCATGGACCTCGGCGCGATGATCGCCGGAGCGAAATACCGGGGCGAATTCGAGGACCGGCTCAAGGCCTTCCTCAAGGAAGTCACCGCCAGCGAGGGACGCATCATCCTCTTCATCGACGAACTGCACACCATCGTCGGGGCCGGCAAGGCCGAGGGAGCGGTCGATGCCGGCAACATGCTCAAACCCCCGCTCGCCCGCGGGGAACTCCGCTGCATCGGCGCGACCACCCTCGACGAATACCGGAAATACATCGAGAAAGACCCCGCCCTCGAACGCCGCTTCCAGCCCACCGTCGTCGCCGAACCCGGCGTCGAGGCCACCGTCGCCATTCTCCGGGGGCTCAAGGAACGGTACGAAGTCCACCATCAAATCCGGATCCAGGACGCCGCCCTGGTCGCCGCCGCGACGCTGTCCCACCGCTACATCACCGACCGCTTCCTGCCGGACAAGGCGGTCGACCTGGTCGACGAGGCGGCGTCGCGCCTCCGGATGGAACTCGATTCCAAGCCGACGGAAATCGATCAACTCGACCGCCAGATCATGCAGCTCGAGATCGAGCGGACGGCGTTGAAGAAGGAGAAGGACGACGCCTCGAAAGAACGGTTGAAGAAACTCGAGGAGGACCTGGCGAACTTGAAGGAACAGTCCACCCGGCTCGCCGCCCAATGGCAGAACGAGAAGGACGCCATCAACGCCGTCAGCGTGATCAACACGAAACTGGACGAGGCGCGACAGGCGCTCGAAAAAGCCGAACGCGCCCATGACCTTCAGCGCGCCGCGGAACTGCGCCATGGCGCCATTCCCGACCTGGAACGTAAGCTCGCCAAGGTCGAGGCGGAGCAGAAGGCGGGGAGCACGGCGGGCCGGCTGCTTTCCCAGGAGGTTACCGAGGAGGATATCGCCCAGGTGGTCGCGTCGTGGACGGGCGTCCCGGTGGCCCGGATGCTCGAAGGCGAACGCGAGAAGCTCGTTCACATGGAGGACCGCCTGCGCCGGCGGGTGATCGGGCAACGGGAAGCGATCACCGCGATTTCCAATGCCGTTCGCCGCGCGCGCAGTGGTTTGCAGGATCCGAACCGGCCCGTCGGTTCGTTCATCTTCATGGGACCGACGGGCGTCGGGAAGACCGAACTGGCGCGCGCCCTGGCCGAATTCCTGTTCGACGACGACCACGCCCTGGTCCGCATCGACATGAGCGAATACATGGAGAAACACGCGGTGGCGCGCTTGATCGGGGCGCCGCCGGGTTACGTGGGGTATGAAGAAGGCGGCCAGCTCAGCGAAGCAGTGCGGCGGCGACCGTATTGCGTGGTGCTGTTCGACGAAATCGAGAAGGCGCATCACGACGTGTTCAACGTGTTGTTGCAGGTGCTCGATGACGGGCGCCTGACCGACGGCCAGGGCCGGACCGTCGATTTTCGGAACGCCCTCATCATCATGACCAGCAACATCGGGTCACCCCTGATCCAGGAGGCGTTCCAGGCCGGTCGCCTTGCCGGCGAAGAATGGCGCGCGCTGGAACGTTCGGTGACCGGGGAGTTGAAGCGCCATTTCCGTCCAGAATTCCTGAACCGCGTGGACGACGTGATCCTCTTCCATCCGTTGACCCAGGAGGATCTGGTCCGGATCGTGGACATCCAACTGGGCCTCGTGCAGCAGCGGTTGACCGCGCAGCACCTAACTCTGACGGTGGACGAGAGCGCGAAAGAACTCCTGGCGCGCGAGGGGTACGATCCCCAGTTCGGCGCCCGCCCCCTCAAGCGGACCATCCAGGGACAACTCCTCGACCCACTCGCCACGAGACTGCTGGGCGGCGAGTTCAACGCCGGCGACCACATCGAAGTCACCCGCGACGGCCGCGAACTGATCATGCGGGCCCGATAGACACCACCTAGCAACCGGGCGACCTCCTGAAACGAGCGCTTCGGCTGGATGCGCACGGGGAAGAAACCGACTGGCCCCGAGCGCAAACCGAACAAGTGCTGGGCTGGATCGACGCGGTGTGGCTGCATCTGCCCCAGCCCAGCCCAGAAGGCAGGCCCATGAACGGATCATCGGGAAACGGGCAGCCTAACCCGACCTTCGCAACTGGACCAAGCAACTGTCACTCTATCTAATGCGAGGTCGGAACTCGTATCCCCAGCGAAGCCGGCGCGAGAGCAGCACAGTTCGTCGCCCGGAACCCCGCCGCGCCCACCGGACGACGGTCAACCACCCCGGTCGATTGAATGCGCCGCCGTCCGTGGGCTGATACGCTTCCTTCTACGTGATCGCTCCGATCCGCAAGTCCCGCAGGCTCGCCAGGCCTCCCAGCACCGCCAAGCCCCGCAGCTTCCTCGCCCCCGTCTTTCGCCGCGGCCCAAATCGCTCCCGGTGCTCCGCGAACATCTCGTTCACGAAGTTCCTCGATCCCAACAACACCCCGTCGCTGAAATACCTCACCCGCAACCTCAGCGCCTCCCCCATCGCCAACTCCCTCCCCCGCTGCAACTCCCGCCGGATCTCCCCCGCACTCAACACCTCCTTCCCCGATCTCCCCGCCACCCCGCTCTTCACCATCAGCACCTCCCGATACCGCCCGGCTACCTCACTCCATTCCTTTGCTCCCGAGATACTTGCCAACCCCGAGCGCGCCTCACCCCGCCCCGCCTCCGCCTCCGCATACCCACACCACCGATACTCCTTCGGATCCTTCACCAATCCCGCCCGCACCGGATTCAAGTCCACATACGCCGCCACCGTCTCCACCACCCCGGGCACGTCCTCCACCAACACACTCTTGAACCGTTCGGCCCACAGCGTGCCGAACCGTTCGTGTTGCTTGTTGTACCACTTGCTGAACCGTTGCTTGAGTTCCTTCATGAACACCGACACATCCCCCAACCGTTGCCGCACCCCGGCCCGCAGATCCTCGGGCAATTCCCCCTGCTGCCCCAGGACCCGCTGCAGGTTCTGCACGTAGAGGCTCTTGGGCCCGTAGAACTTCAGGGTCCGATCGACCAGTTCGGCATCGCTGGCGACGACCTCGGACGGCACCCGGACCAGGATGTGGAAGTGATTGGACAGGAGGCAGTAGGTGATGATTTCGAGTCCGCAGAAGGCGGCCTGCTGCCAGAGCATGAGGCGGAGCTTCTCCTTCTCGAGGTCCCCGAGCAACCGCTGTCCGCCGACCACGCGGGAGATGCAGTGATACACCGCCCCCCGACCCGCTACCTTGATCCGTGCCATTCGCATGATTACCTCTGGTTCACCTGCGCCGCCCAGACCGTAGAAGCTCTGCGAGTATGTGTCAACTATGAACCTGTCACTTTATCTTTATCTTTATATGGGCCCGGAAGACCGGTCCGGCCTGCGCCCAGTTGGTGCAACGGATCATGGAAGAGCGCCCTCATCCCGAGCAGGGCTTTCGTTCCTGTCTGGGCATCATCCGCCTCGGCAAGGCCGCCGGCTCGCAACGACTCGAAGCCGCCTGCCAACGAGCCCTGCACTTCGGCACCTGCACCTGCGCCTGGAGGGCATGCTCGAAGCCCTCGAAGAACAACGCCGCCAACGCGACATCAGCGAACTCGACTTCGAGGAACGCCTCGCGCTGTTGGTCGAACGCCAGTGGCTCTGGCACGAAAACCGCGGTCTGGCCACCCGGCTCAAGAACGCCCAGTTGAAGATCGCAGGCGCCAGCCTGGAGGACATCAACTACCGTCATCCTCGCGGACTCAAACGCGCCCACATCGACCAACTGCGTGCGTCGGCCTGGGTGCGGGAACATCGCAACTGCATCATCACCGGCCCGACCGGGATCGGCAAAAGCCATCTGGCCTGTGCGCTGGGACACCAAGCCTGTCGCGATGGACTGCGCACGCGCTACTTCTATGCGCCGAAGCTCTTTCGCGCCCTGGAGGCCGCGCAGGCCGACGGCAGCCTGGTCAACCTGATCAAGACCCTGGCCCGCCTGGACCTCTTCATCATCGACGACCTTGGGCTCGCCGTGGCCAAGCCCCGGCTCTATCGCCATCTGCTCGAGATCATCGACGACCGGATCGGTCGTGGTGCCACCCTCCTGACCAGCCAATATCCCGTCGGCCAATGGCACGACACCATCGGGGACGCCACCGTGGCCGACGCCCTGCTGGACCGCCTGGTTCACAACGCCTATCGGATCGAGTTGGACGGCAAATCGCTGCGCGACCCCAAATCCGCTCCTGCGGATTAGCGCCAGCCAGTCCGGGGTGTCCGGCCCGTTCGACCGCGGGCTGGGCCACCCCAAAACGGGACCCAGGCGCACGCCGCAGACCGCGAGCTATGGCTCAGGAGGCCGGTCTGCAGCGGCGCTACCCCATTTTGGGATGGCCCAACCCGCTCGCTTTCCTCCCTCCCGAGACCCGAGCGTCACCTTTGGCTCCGAGGGCGTTTGCCAGGTCGAAAACTTGACTTCATTTCGGACCCCCGATCTACACTTCCCCCCGAGCGTCGCTCCGCTCCGGAAAGTGTCCGAAATGACTCCGAAACGGGTGTCCGAATATTTTCCGAAATGCGTGTCCGATTTCGCCGAAATACGCACCCGGGCTTCGGGCGACCCAACGCACGGGCCGGCCCCCTCCGGCGCGCGCCGGTTCAGTCGGTCGGAGGCTGACGAACCGCGGGCGCCGTGTGAACCACGTTCCCTTCGATGTCGTGCCAGACGCGTCGGCCCCCGTCGGTGTCGCTGGTGCGGGCGAGGTGTTCCAGCAGAAAAAGCGTCGGTTCGGCGATGTGCTGGTTGTTGAGGAACGGCTCGGTGTACTGGATCGCGCCGTACTTCGCCAGGCCGATGTGATGCTGCTGGCCCACGTGATCGTTCCAGTCCACCCCTTCCGTCAGAAATCCGTGCGGCCCGTAGTGATGCCTGGCCGCCGCCCGCAGAATGGTGAGTCCGTCGAGTTGGCACTCGCGGGCACGGTCCGGCTCGGTGGCCAGCAGGTCGGCCGCCGCCTCGAAATACGCCAGGGCCGCCTCGGCGTTTTCCCACAGATAGGAAGTGTCCCAGGATTTCTCCATGTAGAGCAGCCCCGTGGTGGCCACCCCGTTGCGGTCCTCGTTCAGCTTGAACTGGTCCAACCCGGCGAGACACCGGGCGTACGCAAACTCCCGGATGGCGGGATCTCCCAGCACCCGCGCGGCCGCCAGCAGGGTGCGAAAAGCCACCGAGTAGGCGACGTTCTCGTGCGCGTCGTAGGTGTCGTGGTTGATGCTGCCGAAGATGCCGCCGGCCTCCATGAAAACCCGGACCCGCCGTCGCAGGTCCGCCCGGAAGTCCGCCCGCCCATGCCGCGTGAGTGCCGTCTGCAACTGGAGGATGAACAGTCCGTCCGCCGAGGTCTGCCAGAACGGGTCGTTGCCGCCTTCGGGGGATTTCCGGTAGACCGTGCCATCCGGTGTCACCCGGCGGGGAAACCAGCCGTTGGGAACCGCTTCGACCCGCTCGTCTATCCAGCGCGCCGTGCGTCGCGCCATTTCCTGCATCCGGGCGGCACGCGGGTCGGTCCCGAGATCCGCGCCAAACTCGAGCAACTGAAACGCCACCTTCGCCATCGAGCCCGGACAGAACCAATCGCTCCGGTGCTTGTAGTTCAGACGGAATTCGCCGGTCGTGGTCTCCCGATACCCGCGGATGAAGCCCGTTTTCTCGTCCAGAAAACCGGCTTCGAGCACATGATCGAGGATATCGAGAGCGTCCTGCTGCCAGTCGCTCCGACCGAGAAACCGGCCCCAGCGCCAGATTTCCCAGGCGCCGCCGACGGCGTTGGCGGCCCATCCTGGTCCCTCGAGATGACCGAAATCGTGCCAGCCCATCACGTCGCCGTCCGGGTTGACGAAACTGGAGATCGAAACCCAGTGCCCCTTCGCGTCCCGCTCGAGGGTGTGGTCCAGCGTGAACCGCAGCGAGTCGCGGACGGAATCGGTGATCGTGTAGGCCGGGTTCTCCGGCACGTAGAAGACGCGATCGGCGGCCCGACCGACCAAGGCCAGAACAGCAGCCGTCCCGCCGGTGATCAGGCGTCGGTGAAAGCCCATGGGCGCGTAGGAGAAAAACCCGCCCCGGCGGATCGCACGGCGCGTTCCCCGGTCCGGCGGTCGCGGACGTACAAGGTGAGCGGCGGTGAAAACGTCAACGGCGGTAGATAATCTGGATCGCGTAGTCCGTCAGCATCTTCTGCGTGCCCAGATCCAGGTGCGTATAGGAGAGCGGCGTGATGCTGATGATGTTGGGTTCGCCGACCTTGTTGAGGAACTTGGTGACCTCCTTCTCGTAGTTGTCGACCCCCACCTCGATGCAGTCGCTGTGCCGGATAACCTTCATGCGCAGCGACTTGCCATCGCCCTCCCCTTCGTCTTCGCGAACCTTCCGCGCGACGAGCACTTCCGAGGGAGCGTCGCGGACGGGGACGCTGAAGTGGCGTTCCTCGCGGGCGGCGGCCGACGTGGAGATGGGGTTGGCGGTGTGGATGTTGGTGACGTCCGGCTCGGGAATGGTGATCTCGGCTTCGCAGGTGGGGCAACTGATCGAGGAACCGGCGCCGGCGGCGTCCACCACCAGTTCCTGCCGGCAATGCGGACAATGAAACGTCAAATCCATATGGGCCTCGCTGGTTGGTTTCTGAACTGAGCCAACCTTATGCACGGACACGAGCGGCATCCAGCAAAAAAGCCGCCGCGCTGGGGACGAATTTCCCCGCCTCCAGCCGGCCGCCGCTGGACGGCACCCAACTGCCCCCCAGGCACCCGCGGGCATCCGCTGGGCCGCATCGATTCGATGCGCTGGAACTGCCAACGGCCTGTCGCGGCGCTCGATCGTGTCCCCGGCTTGCCAAGTCCCCCCCGACCAAAACCGCCCGTCGCCGGAACACGTTCCGGGCCAGAGACGGAGATCCAGACCCGCTCGGGGGTCAAACAAGGGGGCCACAGGTGACGGCTCATGATGGGCGCAGAGCGGACCTCAATCCTCGGGCATGGGGTCAGTGAAGGCCACCCGCGACGACAAGGTCACAATGGAGATATGGTGACAGGTTCACTGTGTTGCGGGGACCGACCGGAACACGCTGGTCTGCCAGGACCGGACCGTCCACTTCAGCGCGCGCGAGGCGGCGCGCCCGGTGGCCGCCGGAGACAATGACAATGACAAACAGAGTGACAGGTTCACTGTCTGATCAGACGCGGCCGAGTAGTGCGAACGCTGCCGGCGCCGGCGGGGGCTCAGGGCGGGCTCGATTGACCGTTGCTCCGGGCGAGGGGGGCTGTCAGGGTGGCGGGGTGTCATGGCCTTGCCGATGCGACCTCCGTCCCTCATGGAAAGCCCGCCGGGCGCCGAGACGACCATTGATGGCCGTCGGTATGTCTATTTCGGCGGCACCGGTTACCTCGGTCTGGCCGGGCACCCGGAGGTGATCGAGGCTGCGTGCGCCGCGGCCCGCCGCTACGGTGTGCATACCGCGACCTCGCGGAACGGCTTCGGCAGCAGCCCACCGCTGGTCGAAGTTGAACGGGAAGCGGCCGCGTTCTTCGATACCGAAACGGCCTTTCACTACGCCTCCGGGTTCACGGGCAATCACATCCTGCTGCAAGCCGTGGCGGGGACCGACCGGAGCACGCGGGTCTGCCTGGAGCGGACCGTCCACTTCAGCGCGCGCGAGGCGGCGCGCCTGGTGGCCGCCGAAGTGATCGAATTCCAGCCCGGCGACCCCGGAAGTCTGGCGGACGCGATCCGCCGGAAGGCTCGTCCCGCACAACCGGTGTTCGTCATGACGGACGGGGTTTCGCCCGTGACGGGCGCGGTGGCCCCGCTCCGGGATTATCTCGCCATCTGTCAGGAACACCCGGAGGCGCGTCTGGTGGTGGATGACGCTCATGGATTCGGCGTGCTGGGAGACGAGGGACGGGGCACGGTGGAATGGTGGGGATTGTGGGCGGAGGGAGTGAACGGGGCCGGGAGCCCGGACCGGGAACGGCTGTTGCTTTGCGGCACCCTGTCCAAGGCGCTGGGCGGATTCGGCGGCCTCATCCCGGCCTCGACGCGCTTCCTCGATCGGCTGCGGCGGAACACGCACTACTACGAGGGAGCCAGTGCGCCCGCCGCGCCGATCGCCGCCGCGGCCGCCCGGGCACTGGCCATCGTTCGCGCCCGGCCGGAGTTGCGCCGGAGACTCGCCGCGAACGTCCTTCGTCTGCGCCGTGGATTGCGCGCTCTGGGATTGCCGGTTCCGGAGGGCCCGGCGGCCAATCTCGGTCTGGCGATCGGCTCGCGGGAGGCCATGATCCGGCTGCACGCCGCACTCAAGACGCAGGGCTTCCTGGTGCCCCACCTCGAGGCCTATCCGGGAGCCGGCCCCGAAGGGGTGCTGCGTTTCGCCGTGTGCGCCACGCATTCCGACGCCATGATCGACGCGCTGCTCGCCGCGCTGCGACGATTGCTCTGAGCCGCAGCGAGCCCATACGTGGCAGCCGCCGCACAATCGGCGCCGCCGTCGCCGCGCGGGCTGCGGTTCCGGGTCCCGGAGCGCGGTTCAGCGTCCGATGAACAGTTGGCGCTCGGCCGGCGCGGGCTGCCAATCGGCGGGTCCTGCGCCCCACCGCATCGCCGGGGTCGGGCGGGGGAACCGACGCATCGCTCGGGGCTTGAGCGGCGGGGCCGGACGCGTTAGAAAACACCCATGCAGCAGATCAAGATTTTTAAGAGCACTGAACTGGACCTGGAGCTGGTCGAACGGTCGGTCAACGAGTGGCTGGCCCAGAACCAGGTCCGGGTGGTGAACATCTTCGGGAACATCGCCCCGCAAGGGCCGAAGCAGGGGCAGTCCTCGGTGCTGACCAAGAGCGGCCATTCGCCGTCGGATCTGCTGCTGGTGGTGGTGTATGAAAAGGAATGAACGGGCCGGCGGGTGTTTCCAGACGACGAGGGCAGGGATGGTGACCGAATGATCGATACTTCCGCGAAGCTGCAGGCGTTTCTTCCCGCCCTGGAGCGGGCGTCCTGGGTGGGAATCGACACGGAGGCCGACAGCCTCCACAGCTACCCGGAGAAGCTCTGCCTGATCCAGCTCAGCCTGCCCCCGGGCGAGGTGCTCATCGATCCGCTGGCGGGATTCGATCTGGGCCCGCTGTTCGAGGGATTGCGGGACAAGGAGATCCTGTTGCACGGCGGCGACTATGATCTGCGGTTGCTGTATCGTGGGCACGGCTTCGTCCCGGACCGGGTTTTCGACACGCTGAATGCGGCCCGGCTGATCGGGCGGCACGAGTTCGGGTTGCACCATCTGGTGAAGGAGTTTCTCGGCATCCAGCTCAGCAAGAGTTCGCAGAAGGCCGACTGGTCGATCCGGCCGCTGACCCCGGTGATGATCGAGTATGCGCTCTGCGACGCCCGCTATCTGAAGCCGCTGGTGGATTGTTTGCGGCATCGGTTGGAGTCCCTGGGACGCCTCGAGTGGCACGGGGAGAGCTGCCGGCAGCTCGTTTCGGACAGCGCCCGGCCCGCGCCGGAACCTGAACGTCCGGCTTGGTATATCAAGGGCGCCGCGCGGCTGCACGGACGGTCGCTGGCGGTGCTGCGGGAACTCTGGCAATGGCGCGAAAGCGAGGCGGTGCGAATGAACCGTCCGCCCTTCTTTGTGCTGGACCACGACCGGTTGCTGCGGCTCGCGGAGGACGCGGCCGCCGGTAATGGTTTCGATGACCTCATCCCGCGGCGGTATTCGCAAAGCCGACGACGCGGGGTGTTTCAAGCCGTGGAGCGTGGCCTGCGGGTGCCGCGGGCGGAATGGCCGGTCATCACGCAGGCGCGCGGCACGCGGATGACCGAAGCTCAGAAACGCCGCTTCGAGCAACTGCGCGAGCGACGCGACGAGGCGGCCCGACGGCTCAGGCTCGACCCGTCCATCGTGGCGAGCAAGAGCGACCTGTTGGCCCTTTCGGTGCGCAGTAGCGGCGGGGTTGACGGGATCGTTCTGCCCTGGCAGGCGCGCCTGTTGCTCGATCCGCCGTGAGCATCGATCCGCGCGCTGGTCCCTGTTTTCCGGTTGGCGGCCGCGAGGCTTCGCTCGCCGGATCCGCTCAGATCAAGCGCGGAGGCGGGTGTCCGGCGTCGCCGGGTCGCGGTTGCCGGAGCTTGTTTCGAGGAGGGTGGCGTAGAGACGGGCGGTGGCCCGGCCCAGGTTGTCCAGACCGAACCGCGAGGCGACCAAGGCATGCAGAGCCTGGCGCTCCGCGGCATCCGGAGCCCGGTTCGAGACCATGGCGCGCATGGCATCGGCCAGGGCCGGCACGTCTTCGCGGGGCACGCACCGGCTCCATTTCGCGCTGACGATTGCCTCCGGGACGCCATCCACCTCGGTGACGATCACCGGTCGCCCGCAGGCCTGGGCTTCGGCAACCACCAGACCGAAGGCTTCCGTGCCGATCTGCGGATGCACGAGGCAGTCCAAGGCGTTCATGACCTCGGGCATGTTCGTGGCGTATCCGGTCAGCCGGGCCTTGCCGGTCAGCCCCAACGATTCGATGTCGCCGCGCAGCACGGGTTCGAGATCCCCGCGTCCAACGATCAGGAACCTCGCAGCAGGCACCTCGCTGTGGATCGCCGCCGCGGCACGGAGAAACTCGCGTTGCCCCTTGCCGCGCGGCGCCCCGAAGCCGCCCACGACCCCAAAGGCGAAGTCGTCCGACCCCAACCCCCAGGCCGCACGCTGCGTCGCGGCATCGAGCGGACGAAAGCGGGCGGTGTCGACGCCGACGGGGATGACGTGGATCTTTCGGTGTTCGCCCCGCAGCGGCGGTCGGCGCCGTCGTTCGGGCTCGGGCGAGTCGGGCTCGAAACATCCTTCCCGCAGCACCTTCGCGACGAACTGCGACACCGCGACGAGGGCATGGCACTGGCCGAGGAGACAGGAGCGACTCACGACGGAACTCGGGCTCTTCGCGAGGTGGCGGGTGAGCACGATCCGCGGACTTCGGCCGGAAAGGCGGGCGGCGAGGATGGTGGGCCAGAGGTCCCGACCATGGTGGCCGTGAACGACCTCGAACCGCTCCCGTCGTATCTGCCGCGCGGCGGCGAGGATCAGGCGCAACTTCAACGGTCCTTCGGGCGGGGTGGCGAAATGCGGCACGCCGGCGGCGGCGATCTGCGGGGACAATTCCCGATCCCCTGGACCCGCCACGCGGACCTCCACCCCGCGCGCCTGCAATGCTACCGCGAGCTTCAAGCACTGGTCGTCCGTGCCGCCACCGGTGAGCATCGAGTTGAGTTGCAGCACCCTCATACGCCCTGCGCCATCCCCGGGGTCCCGTCGTCGCGCGACTCCCGATGCTGATCGAGACCCTGTTCGCAGCGGCGGCGTCCGTCGGCGAGGGCCGCGGCCAGGAGGGTGTCGTTGCGGGGCAATCCCGCGCGGCTGGCAGGAGGATGCCAGAGGTGATAACAGAGCGCCCGCCCGCGAAGATCGAGTCGGCGAACGCCGGTGTTCATCAGCCGGACCGCCAGTTCGGAGTCCTCGCGCCCCCAGCCCTCGAAGGCCTCGTTATAGCCGTTTACCGCCTCGAGGTCGGTCCGCCAGATGGCGAGGTTGCAGCCGCGGATGCCGCGCAGGTCGGCACGCTCGCGCGGCCAGGCGCGCGGCCATCGATAGGCATGCTTGAGGCCCGCGATCTGCCCGGTCCAGAAGGCGCGCCACCGGTCCGAGGAGAAGTTCCCCACGCCGAACCAACGGGCGCCCCGACGGCCGATCAGGGCGCGATGCCCCTGCGTGAACCGCTCCGGACGCGCCGCGCGCCGGTGGTCCTCCAGGAACCGCGGATGCGGCACGGTATCGCCGTCCAGAAAGACCAGGAAGTCCGCCGACGCGGCGGCAATCGCCGCGTTCAGAATCCGGCTTCGTCGGAAGCCGCCGTGCGCCTGCCAGACGTGCCGCGTGCGAAAGGCTTGCCGTTCGCCCCACGCGGAGAAGAGCGCCCGGGTGGCTTCGCCCGAGCCGTCGTCGGCGAGCAGGACCTCGGCGGGCGGAGTCGACTGGCCGGACACCGCCCGCAGCACCCGGGCCAGATAGTCCGGTTGTTCGTAGGTGTTGATGATGAGACCGACGCTGCAACTCATGGGACCGGCGTTGGGTGGCGGTCGAGTTCCGCTTCGCGAACCATGGTGTAGCGGGTGAGGGTCGAGAAGGCGCTGAGCGCGGCGATGTAGAAGCCCGGCCAGCCGTCGAGGAATCCCCGGCGCAAGAAGTAGGCGCGGAGAAACCGCCAGGCGGGGCGCAAGGCCAGTTCGAACAGACCGGCCGACTTCCCCGCCGCCACCCGGTGCTTCACGAAGTCCGCGTGGTAGGGTGCGATCTTGGCGATCTGGCCGGCGATGCGATCGTTGCTGAAGTGGAGCAGATCCGCCGACAAACGCCCGATGCCGCCGTCGACCTCGAGCCGGGCATGGGGTTCTTCGCCCACCCAGCGGGCCCGGCCCCGGCGCCACAGACGCGTCACCCGGTCGGGATACCAATCCCCGTGGCGAATCCAACGTCCGCAATAATAGGTGCAACGCGGAAACTCGAACGCGGGCGAGGACGGCGGTGAGGTGGTGATCGCGTCGCGGATCTGCCGGCCAAGCGCCGGCGAGACGACCTCGTCCGCGTCCAGGTTCAAGAGCCAGGGCTGCGAGGCGCGATCGCTGGCCGAGTTCTTCTGCCCCACAAATCCCTTCCACGGTTCGCGGAAGACCCGGCCGCCGACCCGCTCGACAATCGCCGCGGTGTCATCCTGCGCCCGGTCATCGAGCACCACGAGAATCTCTGCCGCCCAGTCCGCGACGCTTTCGAGCATGCGCCCGATCCGGTGCGCTTCAGCGCCGGAAACGACGCAGACGGACAGGGGCGATCGGGCGGGCGTGGGCATGGGTCAGGCCGGCGCGCGTCCGTCGGTGGACGGCGTTTCGACAAAGGGGCGGGAACTGGTCCGGAACCGGCACGGCACGGGCGAACCTTATCAGAAGGTCGCCGGCGGTCAGCCCCAAAAACGGGCGACCGCGCGACGGACGAACGGCGGACCGGTCCACCGGGTGGCGGGCGGAGCCGGGCTACCGGGTGACGAGTTCGATGGGCACCGGGAGGTAGTCGGGGACCGGTTCGCCCTGGAGCACCTTGACCGCGTTTTCGATGGCGAGCCGGCCCATGGCCTCGGGGTTCTGGGCAACGGAACCCTCCATCGTGCCGGCGGCGATTTCCTTGCGCGCCTCCTCGACGGCGTCGAAGCCCACGACCTTGATTTGTCCCGCGCGGTCGGCGGCGCGAATGGCTTCGAGGGCGCCGAGGGCCATCATGTCGTTGCTGGCGAACACACCCTGGATGTCGCGATGGGCCTGGAGCATGTTCTGCATCACGTTGAAGCCCTGGTCGCGCTCGTTGTTGGCCGGTTGCGACGCGGCGAGGTGGAGGTTGGCAAAGGGCTTGATGCCGTCGCGAAATCCGCGCACGCGGCTGTCGGCGGTTTCGTGACCGGGGATGCCTTCGAGCACGACGAGCCGGGTGTCGTTGGTGAACACCCGGCCGAAATGCGCCCCCGCGATGCGGCCCCCCTCGTAGTTGTCGGAGCCGATGAAGCAGGCGAACTCGACCCCATCGTTCTTGACGGCCGCCTCGTCGAGCCGGGTGTCCACAATGAGGACCGGGATGCCGGCCCGGTTGGCCTTGCCGACGACGGGCACGAGTTCCTTCGAGCCGCTGGGCGTGAGGCACAGGACGTCGACGCGGGTTTGGATGAGGTTCTCGACGATCTGCATCTGGCGTTCGACGTCGACCTCGCGTTCGGCGGCCTGCACGATCAGGTCCACGCCGAGCTGTTCAGCGGCCTTCTGTGCGCCGCGCTGCATGTCGAGGAAGAACGGGCTGTTGAGGGTCTTGACGACGAGCGCCACCCGGGGGCGTGAGTCGTTGGCCCCCGGTTCGGTGCGGTTGCAGCCGGTGGTGGCGAGGATACCCAGGGCGAGCCCCAGCAGGGCCGCCCGACGCAGCAGGATTCGTGTTTTCACTTCCGGTTTTGTTTCAAGGTCATGTCCAGCAGCACCGCCACGATGATGACGGCGCCGATGATCACCTGCTGGAGGAAGGACGACACTTCCAGCAGGTTCAAGCCGTTCCGCAGCACACCCATCAAGAGCGCGCCAATCAGGGTCCCGACCAAGGTGCCCTGCCCGCCCATCAGGCTCGCGCCCCCGATCACCGTCGCGGCAATCGCGTCCAGTTCGTAGGTCATCCCGGCGATGGGCTGGGCGGAGTTCAGGCGGGCGGTGAGAATAACGGCGGCGATGGCGCTGGTCAAACCGCACAGGCCGTAAACGAGGGTCTTGTGCAGCCGGACGTTGATGCCCGAGAGATGCGTCGCCTGCTCGTTGCCGCCCATCGCGTAGGCATAGAGCCCGAAGCGCGTGCGGGTCAGGAGCAGATGGCACGCCACGTAGACCCCGAGCATGATCAGGGTGGGCATCGGGATGTAGAGAAACTGCGAGGTGGCCAGCGCGCGGAAGCCGTCGCTGAAGCCCGAGACAGGCCGGCCATTGGTGAACAACAGGGCCCCGCCACGGGCGATGCTCATCATGCCGAGAGTGGCAATGAACGGGGGCAGGCGGCCGATGGTGATCAACAGGCCGTTCAACAGGCCGCAACCCACGCCGACCCCGAGCCCGACGGCCAGACCGAGCGGGACGGGGAGGTCCTTCTGCAGCACGGTGGCCATGACCACCCCGGCGAAGGCGAGGATCGAACCCACCGAGAGGTCGATTCCCGCGGTGATGATCACCACGGTCATGCCCACGGCGACGATGGCGTTGATGGAGACCTGTTCGAGGACCGTGAGCAGGTTCGAAACGGTGAGAAAGTATGGGGTCCGGAGCGACAGGGCCAGGACCAGCAACAGCAGGCCGGCCAGGGTGCCAAGCTGGCGGCCGTGGTGGAGGAGGAGCTTCTTGAAGTTCATGCGGTGGTTCCCAGGGCGGCGGCGAGCACCGCTTCCTGCGTGGCTTCCGAGCGGGTGAATTCGCCCGTGATCCGGCCTTCGCGCATCACCAGGATGCGGTCGCTCATACCGAGCACCTCGGGCAGCTCGGACGAAATCATCAGGATCCCCGCGCCGTCGCGCGTCAGCCGGTTCATCAACCGGTAAATCTCGACCTTGGCGCCCACGTCGATGCCGCGGGTCGGTTCGTCGAAGATGAAGATGTCCGACTTTCGGGCCAGCCATTTGCCGAGGACGACCTTTTGCTGGTTGCCGCCGCTCAGGTTGCCCGACGCCTGATCGATGTGGGGTGTCTTGATGCGCAGCCCGGTGACGCATTCCTGCGCGAGGCGCCGTTCCTCCGCCGTCCGGAGCAGTCCGCGCGGGTAGACGCGGTCCGTGTTCGGCAGGCTGACGTTGTGCTTGATCGACAGGGGCAGCACGAGGCCGAACTGGCGACGATCCTCGGGCAGCAGACCGATGCCGGCACGGATCGCCTCCCGCGGGCTGCGCAACGAAGCCGGGCAACCATGCACCCGGATTTCGCCGCTCCGGATCGGGTCGACCCCGAAAATCGCCCGGGCGAGTTCGGTGCGTCCGGCGCCGAGCAGGCCGGCAATGCCGAGGATCTCGCCGCGCCGCAACTCGAGACTCACCCCGCGCAGCTTCGTCCGGGTGGTCAGATCGCGGACCTGCAAGACGGGCGGACCGGGCTCGACGGCCTCGCGGGGGAAGTGTTCGGTGAGCTCGCGGTCGGCCATTTCCCGGATCAGATCCGCCGTGGTCACGTCCGCCAGCCGATGCGTCGCCACCTTGCGCCCATCCCGCAGGACGGTAACGCGGTCACCGATCTGGAAGATCTCCTCCATGCGATGCGAGATGTAGACGATGCCGACCCCGCGGGCCCGCAACCGCCGGACGATGGCGAACAGGGTCTCGATCTCGCCGCCGGTGAGCGCGGAGGTCGGTTCGTCCATCACGAGGATCCGGGCGTCCAACGAGAGCGCCTTGGTCACCTCGATCATCTGCTGTTCGGCAACCCCGAGCGTACTGACCGGCGCCGCGGGATCGATGGCGACGTCGAGTTCCTGGAGCGCCCGGGCGGCCTGGCGGCGCATGGCGCGCCGGTCGAGCAGGAAACCGGCCCGGCGGGGTTCGCGACCGAGGAAGATGTTGGCGCTGACCGGGAGGTGGGGGACGAGGTTGAACTCCTGGTAGATGGTGCTGATACCGAGCGATTGCGCGTGGTGCGGCGTGGCGATCCGCTGCGGCTGTCCGGCAAGGTGTATCTCCCCTTCATCCGGGCGGCAGGCCCCGCTGAGGATCTTCATCAGGGTGGACTTGCCGGCGCCGTTTTCCCCAAGCAACACGTGGACCTCGCCGGGCTGGAGATCGAAGTCCACCCCGTCCAGCGCGCGCACGCCCGGGAAGGACTTCCCGATGCCGCGCATGGCAAGAAGGGAAGGGACAGCCATCAGCGAACGGGAGGTACGCGGCTCCCGCCCCGGCTGGCCGGGGTGCTTGCGCCGGGCGGATTGACCCCCGGCTGCCATCGGGCGGTGGTGAGCACGGGTTATGCATGAATCAGGCGGCTTGCGGGAGGCAAGGGTAAAATCGGTCCATGGAGCGCGGGTGGTCACGGCGGGCCGACGCGCGAACCACCGGGCGCGAAGCGGTTCGGTCGCGGTCGGCCCCACCGCCGGGGTTTCCGGAACGAGGGCAGGCCGGGAAGCGAAACCGCCCGGCGGCTGCCGTCGGTTGTCGGTTGCAGTCGCCCGTCGACAGCGGGGAGGCGGTCCGCGGAGAAACTTCACATGCCCTCATACTTGGGCTTGAATTTGTATGGGTAAACCGGCAGCATCTTCTCACGCTGGAAAAGCGAATGACCCTTGCATCTCGTCCAAACCAACCATGCTCGAATTCTACTCGGCCAGCACCCGGATGGTAAACTCGCGGCGGGCGATCACCGAATGTCTCGAGGCGGCCCTCGGGGAGAACATTGCCGGCTGCGACCTGATCGTCATCCATGCCTCCATCGGACACAACTACCAGGAACTGGCCGACCAAGCGCGGCGCCTTGCCCCGAAGGCGCGGGTGGTGGGCGCTTCGTGCTGCGGCATCGTGGGCTCCGAGGGCGTGAGCGAGTCCATGAAGGACGTCGCTCTCATGGCGGTGAAAGGGCGTGAGGAACTGGCCATCGCCCACGTCGACGGCATCTACGGCGACAACTCCTTCGAGAAGAGCGCGGAACTGGCCCGGCAGCTCAGGGCGGCGAATCCGGCGGTGAACATGGTCTGCTTCCTGGCGTCCGGCATCGACATCGCGAACGACCGCTGCATCGCCGGTCTCGAGTCCGTGCTGGGGCCGGAAGTGACCATCTTTGGCGCGACGTCCTCGGACAACATGCGGGGACAGGCGAGCTACCAGATCGTGGACGACCGGGTCTACGAGCATGCGGCGTACGCGGTGGGTTTTGCGGATCCGACGCTGGAAGTGGACACGCAGGCCAGTCACGGTTTTGTGGCGGTGGGCGAACCGCTCGTCGTAACCCGCTCCGACGGACACCGGATTCTGGAACTGAACGGCCGGCCCGCGTGGAAGGAGTACACCAGCCGGCTCGACCTGCCGGAGAACGCGACGTGCGGCGACTCGATCCCGGTGGGCGCGCTGGCCGAGAAGCTGCCGGAAGCCCTGGCCCGCGAATACGGGAACGACCACATTCTGCGGGTGGTGACGCGCCGGGAGGTCGACACGGGGGCCATGTACTACGCCACTCTTTGTCCCGCAGGCACACGCCTCTGGCTCACGGTGCGTGATGAACCGCGGATCTTCGCCGACATGGACCGCATGATGGAGGAGATGACCCGGCGGGGCGGCGGCCGGCCGGTGGCCGCGGTCTTCCATGCGGACTGCCTGGCGCGGGGCCGATTTTTGTTCAACCGGGTGATGAAGGACGAACTGGTCAGCCGGATGCAGTTCCCCCTCTCCTCCGACGGGGTCGTGCCGCCGTGGCTCGGCATGTACGGCTTCGGCGAGTTCGCCCGGTTGGGCGGGAAAAACACGTATCACAACTACACCACGGCGCTCTACGTCCTGCGCCGCCGGGCCTGAGCGATTGCGCGCCGACATGGAGGACCATCCGCATCCCGATCCCGCCCCCCCGACGTCCGGAGCGGAGTGGCTGCGGCGTTACGAGGAACTCCAGCGCCGGGTAACGCGTTTCAGCGCGGTCGAGCAGGGGCTGATCAACACCCGGGATCTGTTGGACCGGGAACTCGAGCGGTTCAACCGGATGCACCTGTTCAACACGCGGGCCATTCGGGCGAATTCGGCGGCGGAGTTTCCGGACATCGTGGCGGAGGCGATCGTGGACGTCTTCGAACTCGAGTTCGGCTGCCTCTGGCTGGTGGATGCCGAGGGGGGCTGGCACGCGCGGCCCGTCGGGGTCACCGGATTGCGGGCGGACCCGGCGGCGCTGAAGGGCTTCACCGAGTGGCTGGGGAGGCAGTGCGCGGAGGGCGGGGATGAACCGCGGCTGATTGCGGGCCCCGAACTCGAGGGCTTGCGAACCTGGGTGCCGGCCAGCCAGCTGGTGGTGGCCGGCTGCCGGGACTCCGCCGGTCGGGCCCTCGGCTGGCTGGCCGGCGGCGTCACTGATGAGCAGGCCGAATTCTACCGCCCGGTGCGATCGGAACATCTCGGCTCCTTCCGGGTCTTCGCCCAGCAGGCGTCGGCCCTGATTCAGAACCGTCGGGACCGCATCATCATCCAGCGGCAGTACGACTGCATCGAGGTCTCCGAGGAACGGCTGAGTCTGGCGCTTGAAGCCAGTCGGGCCGGGCTGTGGGACTGGGACATCGTCGCGGGGCGCGGCTTGTATTCGAATCAGTGGCTGGCAATTCTGGGCTACGCGCCCGGTGCACTGACCGCCTCGCTCGACGAGTGGCGCGACCGGCTGCACCCCGGGGACCGACCGACGGTGCTGGCCGCGCTGGAGGCGCACATCGCCGGACGGACGGACCACTACGAACAGTGCTTCCGGATGCAGCATCGCGAGGGGCACTACGTCTGGATTCAGAGTCGCGGACGGGTGCTCCGGGATGCCGACGGACGGCCCTACCGCATGGTTGGCACGCACCTCGACGTTTCGGCGCAGAAGGCGCTCGAACGGCGGTTGCGCGAGGCGGAGGAGGCCCAGCGTCAGGCGCGCGAGCAGGCGGAATCCGCCAACCGGGCCAAGAGCGTCTTCCTGGCCAACATGAGCCACGAAATCCGCACGCCGCTGAACGGAGTGTCCGTGGCGCTGCAACTGCTCCGCCAATCGCCGATCGAACCCCGGCAGGAGCAGTTGGTCGAGGCAGCCGAGCAATCCTCGCGCACGCTGCTGCGGCTTCTGGGCGACATCCTCGACCTCTCCAAGATCGAGGCGGGCAAGCTGGAACTCGACGCGTTCGCCTTCGATTTGCCGGCCACCCTTCGCGAGGCAGTATCCGCCTCCGACCTGCTCGCCCGCGAAAAGGGACTGACCCTCGCGGTGACCCTGGCGCCGGGGGTGCCGGCCACCGTGCACGGGGATGCAACGCGCCTTTCCCAGGTGCTGACCAACTTGGTGGGCAACGCCGTCAAGTTCACCGCGCAGGGCGGCGTGTGGATCACGGTGGAAACCGTCCCGCCCGGACCGGTGATCGGCTTCAGCGTCCGGGACACCGGGATCGGGATGTCGGCGGCGGTCCAGGCCGGCTTGTTCACCCCGTTCGTGCAGGCCGATTCGTCCACCACGCGCCGGTTCGGTGGCACGGGGCTGGGACTGGCCATCTCCCGGTTGCTGGTCGAGATGATGGGCGGCCGCATCACGGTGCGCAGCGAACCCGGACAGG
This sequence comes from Verrucomicrobiales bacterium, assembly GCA_024233305.1. Taxonomy (GTDB): domain Bacteria; phylum Verrucomicrobiota; class Verrucomicrobiia; order Limisphaerales; family J093; genus J093. Next base: position 1,149 of record JACKPV010000042.1, on the reverse strand, counting down.
GCGCCGAATTTCGCTTCGAAATCCCCCTGCCCGAGGCGCCCCGATCCGCCATCGCTCCGGCGCCGTCCACGGACGCCGCCGGCGTGCCTTCGGTCCGCAGCGGACGGATGTTGATTGCCGAGGATGACCGGATCAGCCGCGAACTGGCGGTCCTGGTGGTCGAAGGGATGGGTCTCGAAGTCACCGCCGTGGCCAACGGACGGGAAGCGGTCGAGCGTTTCCAAGCGGCCCCGTACGACCTGGTGCTGCTGGACTGCAACATGCCCGAAATGGATGGTTACGAGGCCTGCCGGGCCATGCGCGCCATCGAGGCGCAGCGGCCGGAGGCGGGGGGAAACCGGGCCCGAATCATCGCCCTTACCGCCAACGTCCTCGTCGGCGAACGCGAGCGATGCCTGCAGGCCGGCATGGACGAATACCTGACCAAGCCCCTGGCGGCAACGCGGCTCGCGGCGATGCTCGGCACGCCGCCCGGGGCCGGACCGGAGCCGGCCCCGGCCGTCCCGGAATCCGCCCTGACCCGCTTGAATCAACTCTGCGAAGAACTCGATCCCGCGATGGTGCGTCAGTTAGTGGCGGACTTTCTGCAGGATCTCCCCGCCCGGATCGAGGAACTCGGATCGTTGCGCGAGCGGCGCCAGTTCTCCGATCTCGAGCGAATGGCCCACTCGCTCAAGGGAGTCTGCCTTTCCTTCGGCCTGGCGGAACTGGCGGACACCACCCGGGCCGTGGAGCATGCGGCCGGGGCCCCTGATCCGCGGGCAAATGCGGTCCCCCTCGACCGTGCCATCGCCGCCGTCCCAACGGCGGGTGCCCGGGCCGCGAACGTGTTGCGCGCCTGGTTGGGGCCCCGAGGTTCCTCCGCTGAAAGCGCGAGGACGACGGCGGTCGCCACGCTCCGCTGATCGCCCGCCACCGGGAACGGCCGGTCCCTTCGCGGAAGGGGCTCGATCCGGTTGCCATCCGACACCCGCAACCGGTACGAGAACCCCGTTACGACCATGTGAGAACGCGTGCCACGACGCTTCGCCCGGGTATCCGGCGATTCGGACGCGTGGGAGACCCTGCCGCTCGAAACCGCTGGCCAGACAGCGAACGGGTATCGACTGCGCGCGGCGATGCCGCTGGATGCAACCCGCCGCTTCTTCC
>JACKPV010000041.1 GCA_024233305.1 Verrucomicrobiales bacterium | reverse complement strand
TAGTGGTTTCAGGGCTGGGGTTCAGCCAGCGAACGGAACGGCCCGCGATACTGGTTTCGGTAGGTGGGGCTTCGTCCGGCGCGCAGGGGACTGCTCGCTCTACCCGGGGCATGTCCGGCGTGCAGGGGACTGCTCGCCCTACCCGGGGCATGTCCGGCGTGCAGGGGACTGCTTGCCCTACCCGGGGCATGTCCGGCGTGCAGGGGACTGCTCGCCCTACCCTGGGCCGGGTAGCAGGGGCTTCTGAATCGGACCGGCCCGCTGGATGGAGGCGCGGCATCAATTCCGCGCGCCGAAGGAACTGGGATGACTTAATGGTCGCGGCTCAGAGCTTCCCGTGTTCAAGGCGGCTGAGGGAAATGCGCACGGAGTGCATTCCGCCGGCCCCGCCGCAAGTCAAGTGTGCGGCGGAATGAACTCCGCGGTCCGAAGCAGCCGGGCTGCGCAGGGACTATTCGACGGACGGACCGCCGCGGGGGGCTTGGCCGTCGTCGGGCGAGGTTGCGGGCCGGGCGCCGAGCGCGGCGGCCAGATCCGCCTGGGCGACGAAGTATTGCTCGCTGGCGTCGGCCTGGTCGAGACGCGCCTGGAAGGCGGCTTGTTCGCGGAGCTGAAGGGCGAGGAGGTCGGAGGCGCCGAGGCGGAAGCGGTCCTGCTCGACGGCCTGCAATTCGAGCGCGAGGCGGGCGTTGAGGTTGGCACGTTCCAGTTGTTCGTAGGCGGCAACCAGGCTGATCCGGGCGTTGCGCACCTCGGCGAGGATGCGTTCCCGGGCGAAGGCGGCGCGGTAGGTCAACTGCTCGATCCGGGCGCTGGTTTCCGCCACCTGCCCGCGGGCCTCGCGCCGTTGCAGCGGCATGCTGAACTCGACGCCGAGCTTGAGTTCGAACTCGCCGCGGTCCGGGTAGCGCTCCTCGCCCAGCCCCTGGTTGGCCTCGAGGCCGGCGTCGAGACGGGGCAGCAGCTGGTTGCGGGCCAGACGGAGGTCCACGCCCAGCTTTTCGAGGGCCAGTTCGAGCTGCCGGATTTCGGGGCGTTGCTCCAGCGCGCGCTGCAGGCTGGCCTCGGGCAGGTCGCCCTCGACCGGGGTGATTTCGGGAAAAGTGTCCGGCAACTGGTCGCGCGTGGGCACCACCGGATCATCGCGGTGATCCCGGTGGAAGAGGGACAGCGCCAGGGCCGCGCCCGCGAAGTCCTGCCGGGCCTTGACGGCCTTGAGTTCGCGACTGACCACGAGCTGCCGGTTTTCGGTCAGGGTAATGCGCGGAGAAAGGCCGCGTTCGACCTGACTTTCGATGGCTTCCTGCCGGTCGCGCGCCACGCGCAGGAGTTCCTCGGCGAGAATGAGGCGACGACCCGCGGCGAGCCATTTGAAGTAGGCGACGGTGCCGGCGCGGATGAAGTCGAGTTGCTGGCGTTGGATGGCAGGATCGGCGAGTTCCTGGTCCAGGCGCGCCTTCAGGACGGCGGCCCGGCGATAATCAATCGAGCCGTCCTGCAGGAGCGGGATCTTCAAGCCGAGCCGCGGGTTGCCGCCGCCTTCGGTGCGGCGACGGTAATAGTCCGGCAGCTCGCCCTCGGTGAGGCGGTACCCTCCGTAAATGGTGGCGCCCCAGATGCCGAGGAACTGTTCGAGGCCGGCATCGAGCGTGACGGGTTGATAGTAGCCCGCCGGGTTGCCAAAGACGCGGGCGAAGGCCTTGAGGTCGAAGGTGCCCTCGGCGCCTTGCAGGCGGCCCGCGGCGATGTCGCGCTCGATCAGGGCGGCCAGGTAGGGCGGGTATTGGGTGGTGACGCACGCCATGACCGCTTCGAGCCGGAGCGGTGCGGGGTGGTCCGGGGGGGGATCGTCCGGCGGTTTCCCGTCGTCGGCGATCCCGCCGGCAAGCGCGACCGCCAGACCGACCGCCGGCAGCAAGCGGGCACGCGGGCGGACCGGGCGCCGGTGGCGGCTACTTGGCGGCATTGGCGTCTCCATTTGCAGCGTTCAAAGCCGGCGGAAAGCCGTTCATCTGCCGCCACAGTTCGAACCACAGCGGCACCTGTTGCAGCAGCACCCAGCCCTTGACCTGGACGCCCTGCCGCAGCCACCGACGACCGGGCCATTCGATCAGCTCGACCGAACCATCCCGCCGCTCGACGCGGTCCGGCTTCGGGGCCACCAGGATGCGGAACAAGCCGCGGCCGTTGTCGGTGGGATCGACGAGCACGACCTCGCCGCCGAAGGTGCCCAGGGCAACGCTTGGCCAACCGACGAACTGGACGGCCGGCCAGCCCTCGAACTGCACCCGCACCGGGCTGCCCTCGCGAACGATCCGGCCTTCGGCGTCGGTTTCCCGCGGCCGGATGAGCGGCATGTCGTTGCCATCCATGAAGAGTTCCACCATGCGGCTCTCGGTTTCCGGGATCAACGTGCAGAGCGGGGAGCCGGCCTTGAGGAAGGTGCCCTCGGTGGCATGCACGCGATAGACGATACCGTCGCGGGGGGCGAGGACCTTTTGGGTGCCGGCCTGGTTGATTTGGATGTTCAGACTGCTCACCGCCTGCTGGGCGGCGGCGAGGTCGGAGCGGGCGGTTTGCAGCGAGGCGCCGCTGCTGTTGATCGAGCCGCGGAGATCGGCCTCGACGCGCTTGAGGTTCGCTCGAGCTTGCAGGGTATCGGCGGCGGTGCGGTCGCGTTCGAGGGTGGCGAGTTCGTAATCGCGCCGGGAGACGAGGCCGCGTTCGTCCTCGAAGAGGGCCTTGATGCGGTCGTGTTGCAGGCGGGCGGTGGCTTCGGCGTATTGCGCGACTTCGAGGCGCTGCTGCGCGGCTTCGATGGCCAGGGGCAACGCGCGTTCCTGCTCTTCGATCTGGGCGGTGAGCGACCGGATCTTCTCCGCGGCGGCCTCCTCGCGGATGCGGGCGGCTTCCCGCTGTTGCTCGAGGTTCTGCAGCAGGTTCGGATCGTTGTCGGTCAGTTTGAAAAGCAGTTCGTCCTCTTTCACCAGTTGGCCCTCGACCACGGCGGCCCTCTCGACCCGGCCGGCAAGTGGCGCCTCCACGGTGACGCTGCGCTCGAGCGGATCGTAGGCGATCACTCGTCCGGCGCCGCGCACGAACTGCTGCCACGGGAGGATCATCACCCCCAGGACCAGCCCGAGGAACAACGCGAGCAGCAGGAAGCTGAGGCTCCGGAGACGGACCGGCATCCGGGTGCGCGCGGCACAGGGCAGCGGGGCCTCGCGATCCAGCAACGGCAGAGGATCCACCTCGTTGGCAGCCTCGATGACAGGGGCGTGGGACATACGCGGAGTTCAGGTTTCAGTTGCGGACGGGTGACCCCGGCCAGCGCCCGGCCCGGCGGTCGCGCCGGCGACGGAATCGACGCCCAAGCGGAAAACGCGGTCACAATGGCGGCGAATGTCCTCGTCGCGGGTCGCCACCACCAATGTCCAACGTCGGGGACCGTCGAAAAGGGCCCGGAGCAGGGGCGCGGCTTCCCCCGGATCGAGGCCGTCCAGGAGCTTGTCGACCAGGATCAGGCGTGGGCTGCCAAGGATGACGCGGGCGAGGCAAAGGCGGATGCGCTGCGAATCGGAGAGCGGCCGGCCGCCGGGGTGCAACGGCGTGTGCATGCCTTCGGGAAGGCGCAGCACGGCGGGCATGAGGCCGACCTGTTCGAGGGCTTCCTGGACGTCGGCCGCGCTGATGTCGGGCCGGCCGAGGCGGACGTTCTCGAGCAGCGTGCCCTCGACGATTTCCGCTTCCCGAACGAGGGCGACCTGGCGGCGCAGTGCGTCGAGTTGCCAATGCCGCGCGTCGACGCCGTCGAGGAGGACCATGCCGGCGCAGGGCAGGCGAAGCCGGAAGATGAGCTCGAGCAGCGTGCCGGCGCCGGCGCCGGTGGGACCGGTGATGGCCAGGCGTTCGCCGGCGGCGACGCTCAACCGGAGATCGTTGAACAGCGGCCGGCCGCGCTGGTAGGCGAAGGCCAGGTCGCGCACCTCGACCCCGAGCGGTCCCTCCGCGGGAGGCGTCGCCTCCCCGTCGGCGGATTCAACCGGCAGATCGACGATCGAGCCGAGCTTGTCGGTGGCGGCGAGGGCGTCGTACCAGTTTTCGATATGTTTGCCGAGGCTGACGAGGGAGGCGACGATGGCGCTGACAATGAGTTCACTGGCGACGAGCTGACCGAGGGTGAGTTCGCCCTGGAGGACGAGCAGACCGCCGATGGCGAGGAGCATTGCGCTGGCCAGGGCCTGCAGGGCGAGCAACGCGAGAATCTGGCGTAGCAGAATCCGGAAATGGGCCTTGCGCGCGGTGAGATAAGTGCCCACCAGATTGTCGGTGCGCCGGTTGGAAAACTCCGCCGCCCCGGGACACTTGAACAACACGGGGAACAGAACCACCTGCTCGAACCAACCGGCGACGGCGTGTTTCGCATACGATTCCGCGATGCTGGTGCGGACCCCGTTGCGCCCGAGCGGATACACGACCGCCAGCAGCCCCAGGATCAGCAACAGATCGAAGACGAGCAGGAAGGGATGGTAGAAGGCGACCACCAGCAGGCCGATCAACATGCTCAGCACCACGTTCACCCCGTCCAGGAGGATGACGGCGCAACTCTTCTGCACCGTGACCACATCGAGGAACTTGTTCACCAGCTCCGGCCGCTTGGTCCGCTCGAGCGCCCCGTAGAGCAGCCGGGGCAGCCGGTGGGTGAGGTCGCCGGCCAGCCGGACGAAGATGCGCTGCTGGATCAATTCGACGACGAGGTATTGGGCGGCACTGACCAGCGAGAGCACGACCAGGAAGACCAGCAAAGCGAGCGCCAGCACGAGGAGGGTTTGCTTGTACACGGGCTCCTGGCCGCCGAAGCTGATGTTGTTGACCACGGCGTCCACGGCGAGCGGCGAGGCGAGGTAGAGCAGGCCGGTGAAGACGGAGAACAGCACGATGATCGCGATGTCGGCCCGTTCGGGCCAAAGCAGGGCGATGAGGCGGCGATGCGGCGCCGGATGAGGCGCGGCGCTCGTGGAGTCGGCCGATGGTGTCATGCTGGTGTTGTCTGCTGGTGGCGCGGTCGTCCAACAACCCTGCCCGCAGCTTCCTGCGGGATTCCCGTTCCCGAACGGTCCGGAAAATAGGCGAGGAGTGCGGCGGAGCAAATTGAAACCTGGAGCCGCGCCGGCGGCGCCCCCCGGGCGAAATCGCCCCGGCCACACTTGCAGCCCGTCCGGCCCTGCGCTTAACTGCTGCCCAACGCAGGGAAATCCGCAAACTCGAACATGACCAAGATCCGAACCGCCACCCGGTCCGCCGCCTGGTTCTGCCTGGCTCTGGGCGGCGCACCGTTCCTCCTCCACGGACAGGGCGCCGTGGTCTTCACCGACGACTTCGACACGGACACCGCCACGCAATGGTCGGTGCTCAACGGGTCGGGCAACGGCACGCCGGATTACACGGCCGCCTTCCATCATGACTACAGCGCCGAGGGCATTCCGCCGGCACCGAACACCAGCGGGGGCACCACCCGCGGGCTCAAGTTCACCGTCAACAACAACGACGACGTGACCGACACCGCCGCCGTCAACGCCTACCCCGGCAACAACAACCGCTCGGGCGATCACGGGATCCGGTTCGACATGTGGCTGAATTACAACGGCGGTGCCTACGGCGGCATCGGCTCGACCGAGTTCGGCATCTTCGGTCTGAACCATGCCGGCACCCGGGTGAACTGGGCCAATGACACCTACGTGGACTCGGACGGTGTGTGGTTCGCCGTCACCGGCGAAGGCGGGGCCTCGCGGGATTACCGCGCCTACGAAGGGTTTCCGTTCACGCCGTCCCTCGAGTTCCAGAATCTGGACGGCGGGTTCTTCGACCGCGACGGCGACGGCCTCTACGAGTTCGAGGTGAACCCCAACCAGGCGGCCACTTTCCCGCTCAAGGAGTTCTTCCCGGCGCCCGACTACGAATCCCCCGGAGCGCCCGGCAAGCACTGGGTCCAGGTCGAACTCCGCACCATCAATGAAGAAGTCACCTGGGTCATCAACGGCTACATCATCGCCCGGCGCCCAAACCTCTCCGGCTCCTACTCCGGGACCCCGATGCTGGGGTACATGGACGTCTTCAGCTCGATTGCGGACCCGCGCGAAGAGAACTTCGTCATCTACGACAATTTCCGCGTGGTCGACTACAGCGCCGGCGCCCTCCCAACCGAACTGGCCGTCGAAGCCGCCGATCCCCAGGGGGCGGAACCCGGCGACGACACCGCGTCCTTCCGTATCTCGCGGCTGGGCAGCACCGCCGGTGCGCTGACCGTCCACTACCGCCTCGGCGGCACCGCCACGCCGGGGGCGGACTTCGAGTCCCTGCCGGGCACGGTCGAGATTCCGGCCGGCGCCGACAGCGTGACCGTGACCGTGCAGCCGCGCAACGATCTGGCGGGCGAAGGCGACGAAACGGTCACCCTTTCCCTGGTCGGGCGGCCGGGCGAATACGAAGTGGGGCCGTTGTTCCGTGCCGAAGTCACCATCGCAGATGACGGCGACACCACGGGGGTCAGTCTGGCGCTGCTGGACGGGCAAACCTACGAGCGGATGCCGGAGGACGAAATGACGATTCGGATCACCCGCGAGGGCAGCACCGAGGCCGACCTGAGCGTGAACCTCACCTATGCGGGCACCGCGGGGAACGGCGACTACGACGGAGCGATGCGCGGGGTGACCATCCCCGCCGGCGCCGAGACAGTGGACCTGATCCTGGCCCCGGTTGACGACGCGGAAGTGGAAGGGGAGGAGACCATTGAGGTGTCCCTTGTCGCCGGTCCGGATTACAACCTCGGCGAGCCGGCCACGGTCACGGCGATCCTGCGCGACGATGATCAACCGGAGGCGCCGGTGTTGTTCAGCGACAACTTCGACACGGACACCGCGGGCCAGTGGCACCTGCAATTCGGATCGGCGACCGGGCTCGACGACTTCGCGGCCGAGTTCGCCTACGATTACGGCTTTGACGGCATCCCGCCCGCGCCGGGCGCCGGGCAAACCACCAAAGGGCTGCGGCTGCGGGTGAACAAATTCGACGCCGAAGCGGCCACCGCCGGAATCAACGCGTATCCCAATGGCCAGTCCTTCAGCGGCAATTTCGCCCTGCGCTACAACCTCTACCTCAGCTACGACAGCTCGGTCGGCGGCACCACGGAACACAGCATCGCCGGGATCAACCACTCGGGGGAGGTCGTCAACCGGCACGGCGCGCCCGGCGGTGATGGCTTGTGGTTCGCCATCGAAACGGACGGGAGCGCCTCGGGCGGCCGCAGCTACGCCGCTTACACGGGCGATCCGTCCGCGGCGCCAGCCTTCGAGGCCCTGCCCGCGAGCCAGTTCGTCGATTACTTCACCGCCCCGCCGTTCCTGGCAAGCGGCGCGCCCTCGGGTCAGTGGGTGGACGTCGAAATCGCGCAGGTGGGCACGAAGGTCACGCTCACGATCAATGGCGTGAAAGTGTTGGAGCGGACGAACGATTCGGCGTTCACGGCCGGTGATGTCATGGTGGGCCACATGGACACCTACAGCTCCATCGGCTCCGAGGCCGGCAACTACACGTTGATCGACAACCTGCGCGTGGTGCAACTCGAAGGGCGGAACGAGAGCGTCATCGACTCGATCGTCCTGGCCGATGGCAAAGTGGTCATCGAATGGACCGGCACCGCCACGCTCCAGAGCGCGGACACCGTGTCAGGGCCCTGGTCGGATGTCCCCGGGGCCACCAGCCCCCATCAGGCGCCTCCCGACGGGCCGGCGAAGTTCTATCGGTTGAACCAATAAGCCGTCGCGCGCAACGCTGCGTCACCAAGGCGAACCGTCCCGCAAACCGGGCGGTTCGCCTTGCTGCATTTCGCCGGTTGGCCCGCGCCGACCGGTGGTGCTTACGAAACCCTGCGATGAACCTGTCACTTCATCCCCCTGCTCCTTGAGCCGGAGCCCGCGGCCGATCCAGTCCCTCCCAATATCCACTTGAACCGCTTCGGGAGGGCTCTCTCCGGGCTGGCGAATTCGCTTGCCAACAAACATGCGTTGTGCTGATGTAGAACAGCTCCAAAGGAGCGTTGACTCATCGTCATCCGTTTCCACTCATGAATCGTTTGTCTTCTGCTGCGGGGGCGACGGCTTGCCATCGCCCGTGGTTGTTGGGGGCTCTGATTCTGGCGGGCCCCGCGAATATCGACGGCTTAAGGGGCGCGGAGAGCCCTCCTGCGTCGATCCTCTGGGAACGGGCCTTGCCGGGCACGGTGGGGTCGGCGGCCGTGGACGCCAACGGACGCGCTTACGTGGCGGCGGGAAGGCGGTTGTATGCCTTCGGCCCGGGGCTCGTGATCGAATGGGCCATCGACCTGAGCGCCGACGATCTTACGGGCAACCTGTTGATCCGGGAGGATGGCGTCGTCATGGCGACCACTCGGGGCGGACAACTCTTCGCGTTGCGTCCCACCGGCGAGGCCGCTTGGGAACCGAGCATCTTCGGGGTGTGGGCTGCGGCGCTGGGTCCGGATAACGGGTTGATCCTCACCGGCTCCGGCGAAACCGCCCTCACTGCGGTCTCGGCCGACGGAACCGTGGAATGGACTCACACCGACTTCTTCTCCAGTCCTTGTGGACCGTCGTTGCGAGGTGACGGAACGGCGTATGTGTCGGGCGACTGGGCAGTCGCCGCCACCGGTGAAGTCCTGTGGCACCCCCGGCGGAACTGGGCCTGGGCGGACGCGGCGATCGGCGTGGACGGGACCTTCTACTACGGCCAGACGGCGCCAAACGACCGCCCGATCGAAAGCGCCTCCTTCGTCGCCGTCCGTCCCGACGGTTCCATCGCCTGGAGCTATCCCTCCGGCAGCGTGGTCGCGTCGGCGGCCATCCTTCCGAGCGGACGTCTGGTGTTCGGTACCCTTGACGGACGGATGCTTTGTCTGGAAGCGGACGGACAACGGGTGTGGGAGTACGCAGTGGGCGCGGCGGTATGGAGTTCACCGGCGGTCACGGCTGACGGCCTGATCTGGTGCGGCTCGGACGATGGACGGTTCCTGGTCCTGGATGGAGCGGGCAACAGGGTGTGGGAATGGGACTTGGGCGGACCGGTGAGCGGTTCGCCGGCTGTTGACGCCGACGGACGCGTCTACATCACCGCCAAGAACGTGGGCCTCACCGTGTTCCAGGGTGCCGCGCCTCCGGCGGCAAGTCCCTGGCCCATGTTCCGGCACGACGCGGCGCGACGGGCTCGCACCGACGTCCAACCGGCTGGACCTCCGCCGATCCCACTCGGGGTGACGGCGGAAGAACGGTTTGAACGCGGCGCCGTCACGGTCTCCTGGCAATCCGTGCCCTGGGCGGAGAGCTACGACATCTGGCGGGGCGACGCGCCCGAGCCGGAGGCCATGACGCTGCTCCGCGAGGCCGTAACCGGGCGGACCGATTGGAACGACCGCTCGGGCGCTCCCGACAGGCCCTACTACTACCGGGTCCAGGCCCGCAATCAAAAGGGGGTCTCCGGGTTCAGCGAGCCCGTCTTGGCCCAGCAACAGTATCGTCGATGGACGATTTCCTGGAGCGGCGGTTTTCGGGACAGCCCGGCCTGGGTTCCCGACGGCACGGTGCGCTGCCTCAACATCACTCTCGGCGATGAACTGAGCGCAATCAGCCCGGACGGCGAAATCCTCTGGCGCCAGAGCGTCGGGTATCCGCAAGTCGGGCCCGTGGTGTCTCCCGACGGACAATCCTACATGCTCACCGGCCTGAACCAGCTCGTCGCCGTGGCTGCGGACGGTCAGTTGCGATGGACCACCGAGCTACCCTTGGGACGAAACATGCCTTCCGATGCCTGGGGCACGCTGGTGCTGACCCCTGATCAGGTGCTTGTCACCCTGGATGACCGCGGCAATTTGTTCGCCTTCGACACCGACGGACAACTGCTGTGGACCAGCCGCCCGCTCGGCACCCTCACTTCCTTGGCGGTGGCGCAGGACGGCGGCATCTTCCTCTGTGGCAGCGACTGGTGCGCGCTCCTGGAACGAAGCGGCGCCCTTCGGTGGAAAACCGGTTTCATCGGTTTCGCGCGCCCGGCCATCGGCGGGGACGGCACGTTTTACGCAGCGGGAAGAGGACAGTTCATCGCGGTGAGTCCGACCGGACAATTCAAGTGGCTCACGCAATACGCGGGGGGGGACAGCACGACGTCGCGAGCGCCGGTGATTGCACCCGACGGCGCCATCTACGTGGTCTCCGGTGAAGGCCCGCTCCACGCCTTCGACGCCGCCGGCGAGGAGCGTTGGCGGCTGGAAGGAGGGTTCGAGGGCAATCCGGGCGTGTTGGCGGACGGCACGATCCTGCTTTTCCAAAACGGCTATCTCCAGGCCTTCGATCCCGCGGGCCGCCCGCTCTGGGAAGCTCGAGGCATCCCGGGCGACGACCATGCAACCTCCCGAACCCGGCTTTCGCCCTTGGTGACCCCGACGGGCCGAATCTACCTGGCCATGGAAACCAACCTCATCTGCCTCCAAGGCATCGTGGGGCCCGCCAACACCACCTGGCCTCTCCCCCGTGCCGACGCCCGCCAATCCGGTTCCATCGCCACCCCCGCCCCCGGACCCCGACCCGTCAGTGGCCTCACCGCCACCGAAGGTGAATGGATCGCCCAAATCCGTCTGGCCTGGTCCCCCTCGGAAGACCTGGCCACTTGCGAAATCTGGCGAGCCACCACTGAGCAGCTCGTCGCGGCGGTCAAGGTGGCCGACGTCCTGCCGGGAAACTTCACTTACATCGATCCCAATCCACCCTCCGTTCAGGCCGCATTCTACTGGGTCCGCGCCCGCAACAACGCCGGGGCCAGCGATTTCGTCGGACCGGTCCGCGGCCAAGCCCAACCCGGCGCCACCCTCCGGTGGCGGGCGCTGGCCCATGCCGACCTCTCCACCCCCGCCCTCGGCGCCGAAGGCCGGATTTTCGCTGCCGCCCAGGACGGCGCGGTGCTCGCCTTCCACTCGGACGGCTCCCCGGACTGGGCCTTCACCGAATTGGCCGCCCCGGTGGCCCCTCCGGCGGTGAGCCCGGATGGCTCGGTGCTCGTGGTCAACCAAACGGAATTGGTCCGCTTGACCCCAACCGGCACGGTCGACTGGCGCCGTCCCCTTGCCTCCGGCAGACCCAACCCCCCGACTCTCGGCGCAGACGGGCGCATCTACCTGCCCCATGCCGACACCCTGTGGGCCCTCAACCCCGACGGCTCCGAAGAGTGGCAGCACGCCATCCCCATCCTTCCCGGAATGGGCCCCATCCCCAGCGCGCTCGGTCCGGACAATCAACTACGCTACTCGGACGGGCGCACCTTGTATCGGCTCGACGATCGCGGCGCGGAGACCTGGCGCTTCGACCTCTTGATCGGCGAAGGGAACCTTTCCCTGGGCTCGGACGGTTCGCTATACGCGGCAACGAGCAAGTTCCTTTGCGTTGCCTTCGGCCGCGACGGCACGCCGCGCTATCAGATCAAAATCCAAGGCACATCAAACCGCGAAGCCGTACTGGGCTCGGAAGGACGAGCCTTCGTCACCGGCCCCTTCTCACGGCACACGGCCCTGGATGCTCTTGGCGCAGAAATCTGGCATTACGCGGGCGAACAGGTCTCCCCCTTGACCGCACCCACACCGCTCCTGGCTGATCGCGACGGTGGCATGCTGGTGGTGAGCCAGAACATCATGGTACACTTCGACGCCAGCGGCGACGTTCACTGGCGGTTCTCGCTCAACGGCGGCCTGCCCGGCGCCCCCTTCCTCACCGAGGACGGCCAGCTCGTGCTCGCTTCCCGAACGGACCTGCTCTGCTTCGACACCGATCTCCGCCCCGCCCCCTCCGGTTGGGCGATGTATCGCGCCGATCCCCAACGCAGCGGTCGCGTGAGTTCATCTTATCTCCAAATCCTCGAACTGACGCCCCGGGCCGGGAATCTCTGGCGACTCCGCTTCCGCTCGCCCGCCGGGGGCTCCGTGGTCATCGAGCGCTGCAGCCAGGGGTTCGACTGGATCGCCGTGCTGACCTGGGATGCTGAAGCAGGCCTCAACGAGATCGATCTGCCCATCGACCCCACGGCGCGCCATACCTTCTACCGGCTCCGGACCGATTGACCCGGATTTCCCGGCCCGTCCGCATAGGAGGATGAGAGGGCACATTCCGTGTCCGGCCCGCCTGACGACCGCCGCCGCGCAGCGGCTTCGCTCAACGAGGATACTGCCTCGAACGGCGTCCCCGCCTTCCGTTCGAGTGTCGCGCGCATTCGTGGGCACGCCGTGCGCTCCACCGCCACCGCCGAGGCCGTCGCGGAGCTTGTGTCGTCGGGCAGACGACCTGGCTCTCGACTTGCATCGAGCGCTTTTGCGTAATACGATACCTCAATCGATATGGACACAGTGACGGTTTCTCCGAAGTATCAGGTCGTCATCCCTTTGGCGGTGCGGGATGAATTAGGCCTGCGACCGGGTGCGAAGCTGAGGGTGCTTCGATACCAGGATCGCGTAGAGATGATCCCAGTGCGACCGCTGAAGTCGTTGCGGGGGTTCCTCAGAGGCATCGACACGAGCATTGAGCGGGAGAAGGACCGCCTGTGACGGATCGCAATGTAGTGGATTCGTCCGCTTGGCTGGAGTATCTCGCGGACTCCGACCAAGCCGCGCATTTCGCGGGAGCACTTGAGGACACCGACAGTCTGATCGTTCCGGTGGTGACGATCTACGAGGTGTTCAAGAAGGTGCTGCGCGAGCGCGGAGAGAACGAAGCGCTGCAGGTTGCCGGGCAGATGCAGTGCGGTACAGTCGTCGATCTCACATTGTCACTGGCACTCGATGCCGCCCGGCATCGCCTGCCCCTGGCAGACAGCATCATCTACGCTACCGCGCTTCAGTGTGGCGCTACGCTCTGGACGCGAGACGCCGACTTCGAGGGTCTTCCGAACGTGCGGTACTTTCCGAAGCCGAGGAAGATGCCCGACGAGTCGGCGTAGCCAACCCGCTCTGAACCTGCGTGCAACACCGGCCTACCAACCGGCATTGGGGGGGGGGCTTGCTGTTTCCTGGTCCCGTTGCATCGGCGATCACGAAAGGGGGCTCCCCATGAACCCAGCGACGGGGTCCACACTGTTGGCAGAGGGAGGGCCGTCAAACGGTTGCACGCCCGACCTGGCGCCTCGGCTCAGGGGGCATGTTCCCAGATGGCGAAGCCGTGCGAGGGTTGGCCGCCAGCGTGCGTGAACTGCCCGGCGACGAACACTCTCCGGCCGGCGACCAGAATGCGATTCACCTGGCCGGGAAAGCGCGGCCCTTCCGAGCTTCCGTCGAGGGTCTGTTCAACGCCGAGTCCGAGGGCGAACCAGCGGGAGCCGTCCCACCAGGCCGCGCCCTGGGCCGGGGTGCCGTCGGCTTCCGCCCCGTCGAAAGTGTCGTTGATGACGTAACTGAAGCTGCCGCCAAGGGCGAGGCGGTCGCCGTCGAACGTGAAGTCCCGCGTTTCGGAGAAGGGGAAGACGGTGGGACCGCGCTGCCATTCGGCGCCAGTCCAAGCGGCGAAGCCTTGGACCTGGAGGTTTTGGAAGAAGCGACCGGCGCGGGCGAAGTTGCCCTCGAAGTAGGCTTTGCCGTTACTGACCCGGACGCGGCGGGCGGACCCCCGGTCGAAGCTGGAGGCTTGCACCCCACCGCCGAGGGTGTCGACCGCCTGGTTATTGCGCCAGGCGCCGACGTTGGAGCCGGGGAACTGGTAGCTGCCGGCGACCAGGAGGGTGTCGTTCAGAACGGCCAGGGAATCGACCCATTCGCCAAAATCGAACTGGCCGCGCTGGCCGCCGACTCCATCCAGAGTCTCGTTAAACAGCGGCCCGGTCACCTGAGTCCAGGCGGAACCGGTCCAGCGACTGAGGTTGAAGGTGGCGACGCCACCCGATTCGCGAAACAGACCGCCAGCGTAGAGGTCGCTTCCCACGAAGGCGAGGTCGCGCACCTCGAGCAGGCTGTTGCGGAAATCCTCGGCCTGCACGGTGATCCCGGTTCCGAGCGGTTGCCACGCCTGGCCATTCCAACGGGCCACTCCGCTGGCCTCGATGCCCCCGATGCGGGTGAAATTGCCGGCGGCATAGAGCGAGGAGCCGTCGTGGGCAAGCGCGTTGAGGCGCACCGGCTCGCTGTCATCGCGGCTGGCAAGACCCAGGATTTCCCAGCCTTCCTGGACCCGCCGCGCCACGCCAAGTCCTTCGGCGAAGGCGCCGGCGACATAGATTTCGTTGCCGTCGTCGCGGACCAAGAGGGCGGTGGCCGGTCCGGTGAGGGGATTGCGCTCGTGGTTGAGGGCGAGCCATTGGCCGGCGGCCTGGCGGACGCGTTCAACGGTGAGGCCAATCCGATCGGACCGGCCCTGGGGAGGTTGTTGGATCTCGAGCCGGTAGCGTCCGGCGGGTCCGATCTGGCGGAAGCCGCGCCATTGGCAGGAACCCTGGCTCTCCTCCCCGAGTTGAAGCAGGTCAACGCCCGCCGGGGTGAGGAGGCGAACCTGGGTCTGGCCGCTGCAGCCTTCCGAGCCGAGGCCGAGAACGAGGTGGAGGACTTCCCCGGCGTTCAGGTCGAGTTCGGCCACCCGCAAACTCCCGGGCAGCGGGAGGTCATCAAAGATCTCCAGCTTGGATTCGACTCGAAGGTCGTGGCTGGTGAGTACGGCACCGGGGACGCCAACCGCGAGGTTGTAGCCCGGGCTGAAGCTGGTGGAGTCCGGGGTGCCGGTGATGAGGAGTCGGTATTCACCGGCGGGCAGGACGTCGGTCACACGACCGCCCTGGAGGCAGAGGGGTTCCGGTCCGAAGACGGATTGTCCGGCCGGCCCGATCAATTCCCAGGTGTGGCAGGCGGTGAAGTCCGGCGTGACGAATGCGACCGGCGTGCCCCCGGGAACCTGGAAACGGTGGATATCGCGGCTGCCGGGGCCGTTGATGCTCCCTTCCGAGTGACGGTAGAGGGCGCCGTCGGCCAGGTCGAAGGGACCGAACTCCTGTTCGATCACCGGTTGGATTTGGAGCGACACGCTGCGGGCCTGTGCGGTGGGGTTCGGCATGCGCAACGTGAACACCCCGCCCGCGGTGGTGTCTGGTAACAGCAGCCGGCCCGACGGATCCTCCGCCAACAGTTCGCCACCGGGACCAAGGAGGCTCAGGGGCAGCGTGTCAAAGGCGAAGCCGCCCGGGGTGAAGCTGAAGCGGTGGCCGGGCGGCATGGTCAAGGCGATGGTGGCGACGTCCCCTGGATTAAGGACGCCGGCTTGCCCGGAGAACTGGGGATCGAAGCCGGTCTGATAGGATTCGCCGGGGGTCAGGGTCACCGCGAAGGCGCGTTCCTGGGCCTTGGTGATGCGGAGGCGGGCCTGGGTTCCGGAGCGGGTGGCGTCGATGCGCACGCGGATGACACCGCCGAACGGCGTGGGCACGACGACGCCCTTCGTGGAGCAGATCAGTTCGTCGAGCAGGACTGGTTGCCCCGAGGGATCGAAGATGCTCGCGCGCTGGGGGCAGTTGAACGTGGACATCAGCACCTCCACGAAGTAGGCGGCGTTCGCCTCGCTACGGAACTCGAATTCATCGGAATCACCGAAGTCGAGGCTGGCGCGCCCGGCGAAGGTCTGCGCGGCGGTTCCGGCGAGGCCGTGGGTGAAGCGGGCGCTGGAAACGAGACTGAGCTGCACCGTGTAATTCTGGGTGAAGTTACCGTCGCCCTTGGCGACCCGGAGCACATGGGGAAGCAGGCTGGCGGAGGGGATCAGGAAGAAGTCCCGGCTGTCGCGCCACACAACGGCGTCGTCCAGAGTGAGCAGGGTGATCTCGAAGCGGCCGGGGTTGGACACCGCGATCTCACCGGCGACGTCAACTTCCAGCAGGTATTCGTCGGCGGCGAACGATTCCGAGAGACTGCCGTCAAGGGTCACGGGGGAGGAGCCGAGGGTGATTTGGGCGACGGTGAAATCCCAGCTCAGATCGGCTTCGATCGGGTTCCCGGCGGTGTCGCTCACGCTGGCGGCGAGTTGGGCCCGGTAGGCGCCCGGAAGTAGCGGGGGCGAGAAGTCCATCCCCGCGACCGCAGTCCCGGTGGCCATGCTCAGGGCGCCGGAGACGTCGAGGTCATCCGCGGTTCCCAGTTGGGCATCGGGGCCGGCGGCAAAGATCCGCCATCCCTCGACCACGGAGGCCACGTTCATCGGCGAGCTGAAGGTCAGCTCCGCGCGCCGACCGGCCGACTTTCCGCCGTCGAGCGGACGCACGCTGAGCAGCCGTGGTGCACGGATTTCGAAGGTCCAGGTGAGGCCCTGACTCATGACATTGCCGAGCGGGTCGGCCAGCCCGGGTTGGAGCGAGACCCGGTAGCGTCCGGCGGGCAAGTCGGGGTGGAAGCTAAGGACCAGTCCGGGGAGATCCTGGCGGTAGGCCTGAGTGCCCCGGGTGAGGGTCTGGTCGTCCGCCGTGTCGAACTGGGCGTCGGGACCGGCTTCGGTGACGGTGAGTTGCCCCTCGACGGCAGTGGCGGGATTCAGGAGTTCGTCGAAAACCGCGCCCACCAAAGGCACCGAACCTCCCTCGAAGACCGCCCCTGAGGAAGGCAGCAGTTGGCGAACGCTTGGTGCGGTGGCGTCGGCCGCCAGCGTCAGGATCAGGACCGGGCTGGCGCCGACGTTGCCGCCGGTGTCGGTGGCGCGAGCTTGAAGACGGACCTGGGTGCGGTCCGCGGTGCGACGCGGCAGAGTGAGCGCCTGTTCATACGGCGCGACCGCGTCGATCCCTGCGGGCAGGCCGTCGACGAAGAACTCGACCCGGGCGACGCCGACGTCGTCGAGCGCATCCGCGACGAGGATGAAGGGGCGTCCCTCCTCGGCTTGGGCCTCGAAGAACGGGTTGCGGAGGGAGACGGTGGGGGGGCGTCCAAGACGGTCGCTTTCGGCGTGGCGCAAGACAGCCAGGCCGGCGCGGCCGTCGGCGACGAAGGCGAAGTTGCCGCTGAGACTCAGGGATTCGGCGCTGCCCGGGGTGGGATACTGCTCCTCGAAGCGGAGGCCGTCCCCGTTGGGTTGGAGGTCGAAGCGCTGCACGTCATGGGCGCCGTCCTCGGTGCTCACCGGATCGCTGGTGGCGAGGGCGCCGCCGGTGGCGTCGGGGGCGATTTGCCGCCAGCCGAATTGTCCGTCGCGATGGTTGTTGAGCAGGCGCAATTCAAACGGGAGGATTTCGAACACGGCGACGCCGGCGGTATGCACGGCGTAGAGGCGATCCGCTTGGACGGCCAGCCGGAGACGTCTGCCGCCGGCCCCGCGGGAGCCCTCGAACGAGGCGCCAGAGAGCGTGTTCAGCTGTCCGGCCTGTACCTGAAAGGCAGTCACCTGGGGTTGACCATTCCCGAAGGTGAGGGCGAACAGCCGGTCGCCTTGGACGGTCAGGTCTTCGACGGTTCCGGAGGTGAAAGCACGGGAGATTTCGACGCCTGAACCGAGGTCGAAGGCAACGATGCGTCCGCTGGCAAGCCCCACGAAACCCAGTTGGCCCAAAGCGGTGACGGCGGTCACCGGCGCGTCGAACGAACGGAAAGCGGGAGCGCCGAGGGTGGGCAGGCTGTCGAGATCGAGGACCGCCGCTCCGTTGGCGCCGAGCCCGGCGAGGAGCCACGAGCCCGTGGCGGCCAGGGTGGTGGCTTCGCCCGGAAGGGCGCGTTGACCCACCAGGGCGGGGCTTTCAGGGTTGAGGATGTTGAAGACGCTGACCCCGCCCGGGCCATCGGCCACGGCCGCGAGAGATCCGGTCACCGCGACGTCCCAGGCATAACCGGGCGTGTCCGCCACATGAATGAGGCCGAGCGGTTCGGCAGCCGCGCCACGAAGCGGCGTGCCGGCGCGCGCTTCCTCGGCATCCCGAATGCCGTCCGCGTCGGTGTCGGCCAGGGTCGGATCTCCGTTGAGCACCGCTTCCGCCTCGTCGGGCAGACCGTCGCCATCGGTGTCCGTGGGGGGAGGCGGTTGGAGACGGAACGTGCCAAGGTCCAGGCGACTCCCGTTTTCGCCGGTGCTGAAGTCCAATGAGGCCATCCAAAAGGTGTCCGCCTGGAGGATGGTTTCGCGGAAGTTGCGGTTGGCCGGGAGGACGAGCGGTCGGGGGTGAGCGACGCCATTGCTCCCCGCGCGGCCACGGCGGAACACTCGGCCGGTGTCACGGTCGACGAGGAGGTAGTAGTGGAGGCCGGTTTGGCGGACGCCGGGTGGAAGCGAACCAGGGGCAACCGCGGGTACGTCAGCGCTGGGAATCGGGTCAGGGCCTTCGAGGGACTGAGCGGTTGGCAAGCCGGGCTTGGCGGCCATGGGGACGACCGGACGGCCCGGCCAGAAGGGGACCACGGGCGGCGGCACCGCGCGCAGAGCTGAGGTGCCGGCGGAGGCGACATTGACGGTGAGGGATTTGGAACATTCCTGTCCGCCGTTGGTGACGTAGTGAAGGGTGAGGGTGTAGGAACCCGGGTTGGGCAGGAGGCGCATCTGGGAGACATAGGCCGGGAATCCATTTGCGAATCTGCTGGTGTCCACGCGGTCCTCGGCGGGGCCGCCAAAGCCGATGGTGGCTTCGTTGATGACGGAGCCTGGCATTTCCCAGAAGGCGGTGCCCGGGCAGCCGACCTCGGTGGCGATACCGATGAAATCGCCGGCTTTGAGGTTCGCGAGGTTGGCAAATTGATCACTGAAGTCCTCGATGGAACAGGGGGGTTCGGTGACGTGGATGGTGGTGGATTGTTCGCAGGTTTCGCCGCAGCGATTGGTGAAACGAACGGTGACGGTGTAGGTGCCCGGGTTCTCGTAGGAGAGTAGTTGACCGACGTAGGGAAGTTGGTCGTCGACGATCTGGACGGGGCCGCCGTCGAACGCGGGCGAGTTCTTCCCGCCCGGGTAATCCCAGACGGCGGAACCGCCGCCGGAAGCGGTCGCGTAGAGGATCACGGCGTTGGTGGTGCTGAGGTTGAAGGGGCCGAACTGGCCACGATCGGATTCAAACGGGGAAAGCGAACAGGGATTGGGGGTGACGAGGAGGGTGACCTGGTCCGAGCAGGAGGTGCCGCAGGGGTTTTCGCGGGACCAGCGGATGACCTGGGGGCCCGGGGTGCAGAAGCTGGTGCGGAAAGCGAGTCCACGTCCGGTGGCCGGGTTCGCGCCGGTGGCGGTCCAGGTGATTTCGTGCGGCTCGGGGATGTCGTTCTCGAGGCGAAAGAGAAGATTGAGTTTGACGAGTTCGCCTGCCTTGATGGTTTCGGGTGGGAGCACGCCCAGGGCGCCGGGGTCGCACTGGCCGCCGATTTCCTCCTCAGCGACGGTGACGGCGATGGTCTTGGAGCAGGGATCGCCGCATTTGGGGCTGAGTTGGGCGGTGACCTGATGGGAGCCTGGAGTGCAGAACACGAACTCGACAAGGTTGCCGGCCAGGCCCTGGGCGTTACCGGCGTCCGGGGCAAACCAGTTGACGATGCCCGGGGTGCGGGCCTCGGGTTCGAGTTCGAAGCGGAAGCGACCCTTGCCCAAGCGGGTGACGAGTATGGGACCCATGATGCAGCCGGTTTCCTCGCAATCCGCCTCGATGTCGCCGCCTTCGACGTTGGTGCCGGGCTGCACGCCATGCCAACCGGGTTGCAGGACGCCCACGCCGGGGTCCGTTTCGACGAACTCGCCGTCGGCGGTCACCGTGGCCGGCCCCACCACCTCCCAGTAACCCTTGTCGTGATCGAAGCTCCAGAGAGCGGTCTTGGCTCCCGGGGGAAGCCTGATTCCGGTAACCGGGTCGGGCAGGTTGGGGAAGCGAACCGGGACCGGTTGGGCGAAGTTCCGCGGGCCGTCGGTCTGGATGGTGATGACGAGCGGGAAGTTCAGATCTTCAGGGAGCGGTTCAGGCAGCCGGTCGGGAGGCACGGGGGCGATGCCGATGCGGCCGCCACGGATGCCATTGTCGTCGAAGAGGGCACCCGCAGGCACCAGGATTTCGACACCGGCGAGGGCCGGATTGGCCTCGAGAACGGAGGCAGGGAACGTGATTGGGGTGGGCGTCGTGGAACTGACCGACTGGAGGGAGCCGGTCTTGATCAGCGGGAGATAGATCTGCCCGGTGCCCCCGGCGAGATTGTCCTCGCGTCCCGGCACCGCCTCCCACGCTTTGCCTACGAATGGATAGTAGTCTCCCTCCGGCCATTGGCTGCCGACCGCGGTCCGTCCGTCCACATGCACGAAGAAACGCCCCGCCGGCGCGTTGGCGAGTTTGAAGTTCCCCTGGCCGTCCGTGACCGTCCGGAGGGTTTCCTCCATGCCGTCCACGGTAATGGTGACGCCGCCGAGGGGGCGGTTGATGGCGTTGATCCCGGTGTCCTGGCCGGGGAGGAGTTCACTGGCGAAAACGCGGCCGATCACCGCGGTGCCCGGCACGGGTTGATTGTTGAGGGTCGTGAAGTGGATAAACCCAACGCCGCCCTCGGTGTCGTCGGCGTCGGCATCCACGAGCTTGCGGTCGGTGTCGCGGACCTTGTCGCCATCAAAGGTGACCCGCACCTGGGAGCCGCCGGGGAGCGGTTCGAGGTAAATGAGGGTGGCGGTGCGCCGGTCCGCACCCAGCTCTGTCCGGGTGAGGACGCGTCGGCCAGCCGCCTCCGCGAAGAAGGTGTTCAACCCAAGAACGGTATCCTCAGCCAGTTCCCGGTCGAACCGCAGCACCGTCTCTCGCGTCACCGCGATATCGCCCTCGCCATCCGCCGGCGAGCTGGTAAACCGCGTCAGACCGCCGGGCATCACCTCAGGCACAAGCGGGTCAGTCGCGGCCAGCAGTTCCTCAACGTCGTCGCGACCGTCGCCATCCGTGTCGATGGCCGCAGCGCGCGGGAGTTGCTCGACCCTAAAGAACTCGTGGCGCACAGGGGCGGCGACACGGACCGGGGCGGCCAGGGAAATCGCCGCCGGGATGTCGACGGCCGTCACCACCGGGCCGCGGAGGAGGCGGTAGTAGTTCGCCGGCTCGGACGGGAAATCGAACTCCAACTCCTGGTCGGCGCTCAGGCGGATTTCCTCGATACGGAACTCGGCCGCGTGGACAGCGGTCCCAAGCAGCCCGGTCAGGGAGAGACCGAAGGCGGCCAGTCGCCGGAGGAAGGGGCCGGAAAGAAGC
Source organism: Verrucomicrobiales bacterium (assembly GCA_024233305.1). Lineage (GTDB taxonomy): Bacteria > Verrucomicrobiota > Verrucomicrobiia > Limisphaerales > J093 > J093. The sequence goes on along the minus strand of JACKPV010000041.1, from coordinate 60,570 downwards.
TGGATGCGGGTGGGTTTGCGAGTCGCCCGTGGCGCTGCCGAACGCGCCTTGATGCGCGCGGGACCTAAGTAAGTAAGCATGATTGCCACGATGGGCGCGCGGAATATGATTGGCTACGGCAAGGAGTCAAGGCCGGAAACCATCCCGGTCATGGCCTGTATGGAAGAACCTAGCAAGAGCTTTGGGGAGAATGAGTTGGGGTTCCATAAAGCGAAGGGCCGGGCGGGGATTGTCCTCCGCCGACGCGGTCCGGCAATCGGTGAGGGTCGGGTGCTCGGGACGGGTTTGACGGGAACCCCACTCGGTGAAGAGGTTCGTCACCCGGCGGCGGCACATCCCCCGGATGCAGCGGTCGCGCGGTGCCCTCACCCGAACGGGATCCTCCGCGAACCTGTCTGGCACGAGTATCCGCCCGGGCCGCGCGGGTTGGAAGCAGTCCTCGCGCCCGCGGCGGCCCCGGCGGTTGGGGTTGCCGACGGAGGCAATCCGGCAGTCCGGCCTTCCCGAGTGGTCGCACGCGGACCGGAGCCGGTCTCGGGGGAATGCGGTCTCGGGGGACGCTTGCAGACGGCAGGGGGAGGCGTTTAGCCTGCCGACCGGTTTCGATATGACGACGAACAACAGCGATTCCCCCGGCGCCGGCAACCCTGCCGGGGAAGGCCCTTCGGATTTCATCCGGGACATCGTGGCCGCGGATGTGGCCGCCGGGCGCCATCAGACCATCGTGACCCGGTTCCCCCCGGAACCGAACGGCTACCTCCACATCGGCCACGCCAAGTCGATCTGCCTGAACTTCGGCATCGCCCGGCAGTTCCGCGGCCGCTGCAACCTGCGCATGGACGACACCAACCCGACCAAGGAAGAGGTCGAATACGTCGAGTCCATCCAGCGCGACGTCCATTGGTTGATCGCCGGCTGGGCCGACCATTGTCTGGCCCTGAAGGCCCGGGGCGTCGGGCCGGCGACCGTCGAGACCGACGGGCGTACGGATTTCCACCAGGAACCGGTGCCCAATCCGCGGGCCGAAGGCCGAAGCCCGACAGCCGAGGCGGGCGACGCGATGGCGGGGGGTCCGTATGGGGAGAGCGCGGAAGTCGAGCCGTTCTACGCCTCGGACTATTTCCAGCCGCTCTACGAATACGCCGTCGAACTGATCCGGCGGGGGCAGGCTTACGTGTGCGACCTTTCGCCCGAGGACACTGACAAGTATCGCGGCGCGCCGGACCGGGCCGGGGTTGAAAGTCCGTTTCGCCATCGCTCCGTGGCGGAGAACCTGGACCTGTTCGCGCGGATGAAGGCGGGGGAATTTCCGAACGGTACCCGGACCTTGCGGGCGAAGATCGACATGGCGTCGCCCAACGTCTGGCTGCGCGACCCGGTGCTTTATCGCATCCGGCACGCGACCCATCACCAGACCGGGGCGGATTGGTGCATCTATCCGATGTACGACTTCGCCCATTGCTTGAGCGACTACGTCGAGGGGATCACCCACAGCATCTGCACGCTCGAGTTCGAGGTGCATCGGCCGCTCTACGACTGGGTGCTCGACAACCTCGACCTGCCCCGGGCGCAACCGCGCCAGTACGAGTTTGCCCGGCTGAACCTCAGCTACACGATCATGAGCAAGCGCAAGCTGCTCCAACTCGTGCGCGAGCAGAAGGTGGCCGGTTGGGACGACCCCCGCATGCCGACGCTTTCGGGAATGCGCCGACGCGGGATTCCGGCGGCCGCCATTCGCGAGTTTTGCGCCCGCATCGGCGTGACGAAGTACGACGGGCTCACGGATGTCGCCCTGTTCGAGCACGCGGTGCGCGAGGATTTGAACCGGCGGGCGTTGCGGCGGATGGGCGTGCTGCGGCCGTTGAAGGTCGTCATCACGAACCTGCCCGACGATCACAGCGAGGACCTTGAGGCCGTGAACAATCCCGAGGATCCCGCCGCCGGCACGCGCCGGATCCCGTTTGGCCGGGAGCTGTTCATCGATCAGGACGATTTCATGGAGACGCCGCCGCCGAAGTACTTCCGATTGCGCCCCGGCGGCGAGGTGCGGTTGAAGTATGCCTACATCATTCGTTGCGACGAGGTCGTGAAAGACGCCGATGGGCGGGTGGTCGAGTTGCGCTGCACGGCGGATCTCGACAGCAAACGCGGCGGGGCCACGGCGGATCGAAAGGTCAAGGGCACGATCCACTGGGTCAGCGCCGCCCGGTCGTTCCCGGCCGAGGTGCGGCTTTATGACCGCCTGTTCACCGTCCCGGAACCCGATGGGGGCGAGGGCGATTTCCTGGCGCATCTCAACCCGGAATCGCTCGAAGTCGTCACCGCGCAACTCGAACCTTCCCTGGCCGCGGCGCAACCGGGCGAGTGCTTCCAGTTGGAACGGACCGGCTATTTCTGCCCGGATCGCGAGTCGCGCCCCGACCGACCGGTGTTCAACCGGACGATCACCTTGCGCGACAGCTGGGCCAAACTCGCGAAAAAGGGCTGAGCCGTATCGATTCCGTCGATGGACCGCGGATGGGCCCGGATGCCACGGACGGGGCGCGGCGCTGCCGCTTTCGCGGAGAGGGCGAGAAGACTCACTGGATGGTGAGTCCGAAACCAGGGCGAGCGATTCTGGCTTCCCTCAATATCAGTGCCCATCCGTGGTGAATCCAATTGCATGGTTACGGCTGAGACACTTCGGACGAAACCCGTGACCCGCGCCGGCCGCGGGCACTGCACACCGCCCGGCGCCCAGGGGTCCGCCGGAGGAGAAACGGACCATGCGCAAGAGTCATCGACCGGGCGGACGCCGATCCTCAATCGACGGTGACCGCGCTGGCATCAGCCCGTGAACTCCGTCCCGCCAGTCCGCCGCGCCCGCCTGAAACGCGGCCTCCGGGTAACGGTCATCGCAATGGCCGTGAACCTGACGCTGGCCAGCGCGAAGCTGGCCGCCGGCATCCTGGGCCATTCGAATGCCCTGATCGGCGACGCCGTCGAGTCCATCGCCGACCTCTTCAGTTCACTCATTGTCTGGCGCGGGTTGTCCGTGGCCTCGGCCCCACCCGATGCCGACCATCCCTACGGTCACGGCAAGGCGGAACCTCTGGCCGCCGCGGCAGTGGCGATGCTGCTCCTGTTCGCCGCCGTCGGGATCGCGGTCAAATCGGCCGGCGCCCTGTTCGCCCGGCACCATTCGCCCGAACCGTTCACACTCTGGGTGCTCTTCGGCGTGATCCTCACCAAGGAGGCGCTGTTCCGGTTCGCCTGGAAGGAGGGCACCGCGATGGAAAGCAGCGCCGTCCGCAGCGACGCCTGGCATCATCGCAGCGATGCCATCACCTCGCTGGCGGCGGCCATCGGAATCGCCGTGGCCTTGATCGGCGGACCCCGCTGGGCCGGGGCGGACGATGTCGCCGCCATCCTGGCCGCCGGCATCATCGCCTGGAACGGCACTCGCCTGCTCCGGCCCGCCCTGCGCGAACTGATGGACGCGGCGCCCACCGAGGAATTGCATGAGCGCATCCGCGAACTCGCGGCCGACCACCGGGCGGTCTGCGCTGTCGAAAAGTGCCTCGCGCGAAAGATGGGCGTGCAGCTGTTCGTCGATCTTCACCTCGAAGTCGATCCCGGCCTCACTGTCGCCCGCGCCCACGAAATCGCCCACGCGGTGAAGGATCGCATCCGGGAGAACCTCCCCGAGGTCGCCGATGTGCTCGTCCACATCGAGCCGCATCATCGCCCGGAACCCCCCGTCTCCCCCGACGGATCCAGACCCGCCGATCCCGCTGTCGACCCGACGGAAAGCACGCCCTGAGCCGTATCAATTCAACACGCGGTAGCCGCCGACGTGTAGTCGGCGCTGAAATCCAAGGGCTTACGCGGTCTCGCCGTTTCCGACTGCCAGTCACGTTTTGGTGAATCATCGCGCCCGGCGGCAGGCAGCCCCATCCCAGCTGGATCATGCGCCGACTGCACGTCGACGGCGACGCGATGGAGCCGGTTTCCCCGACGCTCGCCGGGCTCCGGCCTCGCGGAGAAAGAAAACCCGACCTCGGATTTGACAGATCGGGCAGTCTGCATAGAGTTCAAACGTTCGTTTCAAACGAGCGTATTACTCATGAGCGCGACCACGGTCACCGACACCAAGGAGGCCATTCTGGACGCCGCCGAGGCCATCTTCGCCGAGGTCGGTTTCGAGAAGGCGTCCATCCGGCAGATCGTGGCCGCGGCGGACGTCAATCTGGCGGCCGTCCACTATCACTTCGGTTCGAAGGAGGCGTTGGTCGAGGCGGTGTTCACCCGCTGTGTCGGGCCCGTGAACGCGGAACGTCTCGAGCTGCTCCATGCCATCGAGTCCGCGCATCCCGCGGGTCCGCTTCCGCTCGAAGCCCTGCTCGAGGCCTTTCTCGCCCCCATGATCCGGCACGCCCGGGCCGAGGCGCCGCGCCGGGCGAAGATGACGCGGCTTTACGGACGGCTGGTGGCCGAACCCTCGGACGCCCTCGAACACATGATGAAGCGTCAGTTCGGCGGGGTGGTGAAACGCTTCGCCGCGGCGTTCCACCGGGCGATTCCCGAGGTCCCCGAACCGGAGTTGATGTGGCGGATCTTCTTCACCGTGGGCGCCGCCGCCCACCTCCTGCTGGACCCGCCGGGCTTCAAGAAGGTCTCGCACGGCATGTGCGATCCCGCGGACGTGGACGCGGCGCTGGAACATCTGGTCCGCTATGCGGCCGCGGGTCTGCGGGCGCCCGCCGCGACGCTGAAGGAAACGCGACGATGAAACCGACCCTCCCCTGGATTCTCCCGCTGCTGTTGCTCACCGCCTGCGCCACCGCGCCCGAAAGAACGGCGGTGGACGATCTGCCGCAACCGGCGGTCTGGTCAGCGGACGCCGACACCAATGCGCCGCCGGTCGAAGCCTGGTGGTCGCAGCTCGGCAGCACCGGTCTGGTCGCCGCGGTGGATGAGGCGTTACAGGGCAATCACGACCTGCGCCAGGCCCTGGCCCGCATCGATGCGGCCGCGGCCCAGGCGCGGATCTTCGGCGCGGATGCCTACCCGCAGGTTGGGTTCGGCTTCGATGCCGCGCGCCAGCAGCAGGTGTTCGTGGGTCTGCCGATTCCCGGGCGGGAGAACCAGCCGTTGCAGACGCGCTTCACGAGCTTCGCCGGCAGCTTCAACCTGAGCTGGGAACTCGATGTTTGGGGCCGCATCCGGGCCTCCCAGAGCGCGGCGCTGGCGGATGTGCAGGCCTCGGAGGCGGATTTCCGGGGCGCCGTTCAGTCCCTGGCAGCGCAAACGTGCCGGGGCTGGGTCGGCCTGGTGGCGGCGGAACAACAGCTGCGCCTGGCGCGGGCGACGGCGGAGAGCTTTACGATTACGGCGGCGCAGGTGGGGGAGCGTTACCGGCGGGGTTTGCGCGGTGCGCTCGACTATCGCCTGGCGCTGAACAACGCCTCGGTGGCGCGGGCGTTGGTGGCCTTGCGCGAACGCGAACTCCAGACCGCGCGCCGGCAGCTCGAAGTCCTGTTGGGCCGCTATCCGCAAGGCGCCATCACCGGTGACGCCGCGCTGCCGGCAATCCCGGATGCGGTGCCCGCGGGCCTGCCCAGCGAACTGCTCGAACGGCGTCCCGACCTGGCTGCGGCCGAGCGCCGGCTGGCCGCGAACATCGCCCGGGTCAAGGAGGCGAAACGCGCCCTGCTGCCGCGCATCAGCCTCACCGCCGGCGCGGGACGCACCAGCAGCGAACTTGAGGACCTGCTCGACAACAACTTCAGCGTGTGGAGTCTGGCCGGCAATTTTGCCCAGCCGCTGTTCCAGGGTGGACGCTTGCGGGCGAATGTGAAACTCAACGAGGCCCGCGCCCGGGAAGCCCTCGAGGGCTATCACTCGACCGTCCTGCGCGCGTTCGGCGAAGTCGAGGTCGCGCTCGATTCGGAAGCCCAGTTGCGCCGCCGCGAAGCCGATCTGGCCGATGCCACGGCCCAGTCCGCCGAGGCGCAGCGGCTCGCCGAGGAACGCTACTTCGCGGGCCTCATCGAGTTCATCACCCTCACCGAAACCCAGCGGAACGCCTACAACACGGAGGCCGAACTGATCACCATCCGGCGGCAGCGCCTCGAAAACCGCATCGATCTGCACCTGGCCCTGGGCGGCGGTTTCCCCGCGGAAACGCCGCAGCTCGCCCGCCTGGCCGACCCCGAAGAATGAGATGAAAACCGTTGTCCGAAGACTCTTGCCGGTCGCCATCATCGGCGTGGGAGCCGTGGCGCTGGTGGCCATGATCAAACTCAAGCCCGAGGTCAAACCCGCGCCGCGGGAGATCGTCCTGCCGCTCGTCCGCGCCCTCGAGATCACGCCGACCAACCACCAGTTTCGTGTGCGCACCCAGGGCACTGTGTCGCCGCGCACCGAGATCAACCTCATCGCCGAAGTGCCCGGCCGCATTGTCACCATCGCGCCCGCCTTCACCCAGGGCGGCTTCTTTGCCGCCGGCGAAGTCCTGCTGGCCATCGACGCCCGCGACTACGAACTCGCGGTCACCCGCGCCCGCGCCGCCCTGGCCGAGGCGCAAACCCGGTTGCAGCGCGAACAGGCCGAGGCCGACATCGCCCGCGACGAATGGAAACGCCTCGGCCAGGGCGAACCCAGCCCGCTGCTGCTCCGTGAACCGCAGCTCGCCGAGGCCGCCGCCATCGTCGAGTCCGCGCGGGCCAGCCGGCAGATCGCCGAACGCGACCTCGAACGCTGCCAGGTCAAGGCGCCCTTCGCCGGGTGCATCCGCCGCAAACAGGCCGACATCGGCCAGTACGTCAATCGTGGCGAACTCCTCGCCCGCATCTACGCCGTCGATTACGCCGAGGTCCGCCTGCCGCTCGCCCTCGACGAGGTCGGTTACCTCGATCTGCCCGTCCGTTACGACGGCCTGCCCGCCAATGATGCCGGTCCCGGCGCCGCGGTTCGCCTTTCCGCCAGCATCGGACAGCAGGTGCACGAATGGCCCGGACGCATCGTCCGCACCGAGGGCGAGATCGACACCCGCACCCGCATGATCACCGCCGTCGCCCGCGTGGATGATCCCTACGCGCGCAGCGTCGACTGGAAGCAGCCGCCGCTCGCCGTGGGCCTGTTCGTGGATGCGGAAATCCAGGGCGTCCGGGCCGAGAACGTCTACGTCGCCCCCCGCGCGGCGTTCCGCATGCCGGACACCCTGCTGGTGGTCGACGCGGAAACCCGGATGCGCTTTCGCCACATCGAAGTGCTGCGGCTCGAGCCGGACTACGTCGTGTTCCGCGGCGGAATGCAAACCGGCGACCGCGTCTGCGGGTCGCCGCTCGAAGTGATCACCCAGGGCATGCAGGTGCGGGTGATCGACGATGAACCCGCGCCGGCCGCCGCCGCTCCCGAGCCGCAACTCGCCCAGGAGAACCGGCCATGACCAAGGGTCCCGTCGCCTGGTTCGCGCGCAACGGCGTCGCCGCGAACCTCCTCCTGCTCGTCATCATCGTCGGCGGACTGCTGGCCGTCGGCGGCATCCGCAAGGAGATCTTCCCCGAGTTTTCCTCGGACATGATCACCGTGAGTGTCACCTACCGTGGCGCGTCACCCGAGGAGGTCGAGGAGGCGGTCTGTGTGCGGGTCGAGGAGGCGATCCAGGGGCTCGAAGGCATCAAGCGCATCCGGTCGACCGCCAACGAAGGCGCCGGCACCGTCACCGTCGAACTCCTGCCCGGCGCCGACAACCGCAAGGCGCTGGACGACGTCAAGGCGCGCGTGGACGCCATCGACACCTTCCCCGAGGAAACCGAGAAGCCCATCGTGCAGGAGTTGATCATGCGCACGCAGGTGATCAACGTGGCGATCTCGGGCGACGCCGATGAATTGACGCTGAAACGCATCGGCGAGCAGGTGCGCGACGAACTCTCGAACGAACCCGGCATTTCCCAGGTGCAACTCGTCGTGGCGCGGCCGTACGAGATCTCCATCGAAGTCTCCGAACAGGCGCTGCGGCGTTACGGCCTGACCTTCGACGAGGTGGCGCGCGCGGTGCGGACGTCGTCCCTCGATCTGCCCGGCGGCTCGATCAAGACCGGGGGTGGGGAGTATTTGCTCCGGGTCAAGGCGCAGGCCTACCGGGCACCGGAATTCGAGAAGCTCCCCCTGCGCACGTTGCCGAACGGGTCGCGGCTGCTGCTGGGCGACGTGGCCACGGTGGTGGACGGCTTCGAAGAGGACGTGCGCGAGGCGCGCTTCAACGGCAAGCCCGCCGTCGTCGTGCTGGTCTTCCGTGTCGGGGAGGAAAGCGCGCTCAAAGTGAGCCAGGCCGTGCGGGACTACGTGGAGCGGGCCCGGCCCCGCATGCCCGAGGGCGTCTCCCTGACCACCTACGCCGATTACGCCCAATACCTCCGCAGCCGCATGGACCTGCTCTTGCGCAACGCCCGCGTGGGCTTCGTCCTCGTGTTTCTGATCCTCGCGCTGTTCCTGCGCCTCCGACTCGCCTTCTGGGTCAGCGTCGGGATTCCGGTTTCCTTCCTCGGCACGCTGTGGTTGATGCCCAGCCTCGACGTGTCCGTGAACATGATCTCGCTGTTCGCCTTCCTGCTCGTGCTGGGCATCGTGGTCGATGACGCCATCGTGGTGGGCGAAAACGTCTACAGCCACTTCCAGTCGGGCAAGTCCGGTTTGCAGTCCGCCATCGACGGCGCCCGCGAAATGACGGTGCCCGTGATTTTCGCCATCCTCACCACGATCGCCGCGTTCAGCCCGCTGTTGATGGTCGAGGGGAACACCGGCAAGGTGATGCGCGCCATCCCGTTGATCGTCATTCCCACCCTGCTGTTCTCGCTGGTCGAATCGATGCTCTGCGTGCCCAATCACTTGAGCCATTTCCGCAAGAAACCGCCCGTGAAGCCCGGCGGCTTCCACCCGTTCCGCCGGCTGCAACAAGGCTTCGCCACCGGCCTCGGACGCTTCATCGAGAATGTGTACCGCCCGTTCCTCGATCTCTGTCTGCGCTTTCGCTACATCGTGTTGTCCGTGGCGGTGGCGAGCCTGATGGTGGGGGTGGGCCTGGTCCTCGGCGGCTTTGTGAAGTTCCAGTTCTTCCCGCCGGTCGAAGGCGATGACATCGGGGCGTTCGTCACCATGCCCGAGGGATCGCCGCCGGAGGTCGTCGAGGAGGCGGTGGCCCGCATCGAAGCCGCCGCGGAGCAGCTCCAGGCGGAATTCGCGGAAGCCCGCACCCTGTCCGGGGGCAGCATCTTCTACAACTCGCTCGCTTCCGTCGGGGATCAACCCTACCGCACCGCGCTGAGCCGCAACGCCGGGGGCAATGCCAAATCGTTCGCCCGGCCGAATGTCGGCGAGGTGCACATCCAGCTCGCGCCCTCCGAGGAACGCACCGGCGCCACCTCGGGCGAGATCGTGGCCCGCTGGCGCGAACTCACCGGCGAGATTCCGGGCGCGGTCGAACTCATCTTCATGGCCTCGCTGTTCACCACTGGCGACGCCATCAACATCCAGCTGACCGGCCCGAGCGTGGCCCAGTTGCGCATGGCGGCCGAGGAATTGAAGGCCGGCTTGTCCCGCTACGAGGGCGTGTTCGACATCGCCGACTCCTACCGCTCGGGCAAACAGGAGATCAAACTCAACATCAAACCCTCGGCCGAAGCGGCGGGCCTCACCTTGCAGGACCTCGCCCGACAGGTGCGGCAGGCCTTTTACGGCGAGGAGGCCCAGCGCATCCAGCGCGGTCGCGACGACGTTCGCGTGATGGTCCGTTATCCCGAACACGAGCGCCGCTCGCTGGCGAACCTCGAAGCGATGCGGGTCCGGTTGCCGGACGGCGCCGAAGTGCCCTTCTCCTCCGTCGCCACCGCAAGCACCGGGCAGGGCTACGCCAGCATCAACCGCGTCGACCGTCGCCGGGCCATCAACGTCACCGCCGATGTCGACCTGAGCAAGAACAACACCAGCGACATCCTGGCCTCCCTGCTCGGCGGCGAACTGCCCGCGTTGCGCGACAAGTATCCGGGCCTGCGTTACGGCTTCGAGGGCGAGCAGCGGGAACAAAGCGAAACGATGGCGAGTCTCGGCCGCGGGTTCGTCATGGCGATGTTCCTGATCTTCGCCCTGATCGCCGTGCCGCTGAAGTCCTACATCCATCCGTTCGTCGTCATGTCCGCCATCCCCTTCGGCTTCTTCGGCGCCATCGTCGGGCACTTGGTGATGGGCAAGGAACTCACGGTGCTTTCGATGTTCGGCTTCGTCGCGCTGGCCGGGGTGGCGGTGAACGACACCCTCGTGCTCGTCGACTCGATCAACTCGGCGCGGCGCGCGGGCGTGCCGCTGGGCGAGGCCGTGCGCAATGCGGGACGAAGCCGTTTCCGGCCGATCCTGCTGACCTCCCTGACGACGTTCGCCGGCCTCACGCCGCTGATTCTCGAACGCAGCGTGCAGGCGCAGTTCCTCATCCCGATGGCGATCTCGCTCGGCTTCGGCGTGCTCTACTGCACCTTTACCAGCCTGCTCCTCGTGCCCGCGGGTTACCTCATCATCGAGGACCTCGTGGCCTGGGTGAAACGCCGCTTCGGCCGCGAAATCACCCTGGAAAGCGAGGAACACGACGAACCCCAGCCCGCCGCTTCGTCCGGCTGAAAACGCGCGCCCAACCAGCTCCCGCCGCCCTCGATCCAACCCGCCGCGGTCGCTGACTACCTTGGCCTCGATGCGCCGCCCCCCCCGGATGGCGCCCCCGGAGTGACACCCACCACCACCTCCCCCGGGTAGGGCGTGCAGTCCCCTGCGCGCCGTTCGGGGCTCACAGACTGAGCCGTATCGATTCAGTAACTCGTAGCCGCCGACGTGTAATCGGCGTTGATATCCATAGGCTTATGCGGTCTCGCCGCCTCCGATCGACAGCCACTTTCCAGTGAATCGTCGCCCCCAGCAGCAGGCGTCCGAAAACCCGCTCCATCATGCGCCGACTATACGTCGGCGGCTCGAGTTTGGTTCTTCGCTAGATTGGCGGACTAGATTTTGACCTGAAACGCTCACTTTTGCCTTGATTCTCTGCAGAATGATCTCTAGTATATGTGCTAGATATTGACTCTGCCGCAACCCTACCCCCCCAACTCCAGCCATGGGATACCCCACCAAAGTCCAGCTCATCTCCCGCAAAAAGGGCGCCGACCAGTACTACATCAACTTCCCCACCGCCCTCGCCGAAGCCCTCGAGTTCCAGAAAGGCGAAACCGTCGAGTGGATCATTGAGAACAAGGCTTACCTCATCGCTCACCGCCCCGTCGTTCCGCCTTCCCCGGTGCCGCTTGAATAGCGACAATTAGAATTCCCCGGTGATGACAATTAGGATTCCCCAGTGAGCCGGTAGCTTCGGGCGGCGGTCGAACGGGCGGGCTTGGCGGTCCGCGAAGTTCGAGCCGCGACCCAATGATCACCCGACAACAGTATCGACGGCTCATGAGTGAATACCAAAAGACCCACAACGTCAGTCGCAGCGCGCTCAAAGCGGACGTGGACCGCCACACCGCGCGCAAATACCTCGCCGCCGGCCAAAGCCCGGCCCAACTTCAGGCCCCCCACACCTGGCGCACCCGGTCCGATCCGCTCGAACCGATCTGGGGCCAGGCGCAGGCCATGCTCGAGGCCGCCCCGGAACTGGAAGCCCGGGCCCTCTTCGACCATTTCCTGACCCGGCCCGACAGCGGTTTGGAGCCAAAGCATCTGCGCACCTTCCAACGCCGGGTGCGCCACTGGCGCGCCACCCACGGCCCGGAGAAGGAGGTGTTCTTCGCCCAGGAACGGCAACCGGGCCAGTTGCTGCAGTTGGATTGGACCTACGCCAAGGAACTCCAGGTCACCATCGGCGGGGAAGTGCTCGATCACCTCTTCTGCCATTGCGTGCTGCCCCATTCCAACTGGCAGTGGGCCACCCGCTGCATCTCCGAGTCGTTCCTGAGTCTGGTGACCGGCTTTCAGGCCGCGGTGCAGCAACTGGGCCGCTGCCCGCTGCATCTGGGCACCGACAATACCAGCGCCGCCACCCACGACTTGGAAGCCCTCCCGGGCCGACCGCGCGCTTACAACAGCGATTACCTGGAACTGTGCACCCACTACGATCTGACCCCGGTGACCATCCACGTGGGCTGCCCGCACGAACAGGGCGACGTCGAGTCGCAGAACCGGCACCTCAAGCGCCGGCTCGAACAACACCTCCTGCTGCGGGGCAGCCGCGAGTTCGGTTCCTTGGAGGACTACGACCGCTTTGTCGAAGGGGTCCTGCGCCGCGCCAACGCGCCGCGGCAAGGCGCCCTGGCCGAGGAGTTGGCCGTGATGCGCCCGCTGCCGGGCAGCGCCCTGGCCGAGTATCGCGAATACGCGCCGGTGGTCAGCTCCCAGAGTCTGATCCGGGTCAACCGGCACACCTATTCGGTGCCCTCCCGGCTGATCGGCCACACCTTGCGGGTCCAACAGCACGAAGCGGTGCTCAAAGTGTATTTGGGCCGCGAACACCTCTTGGACCTGCCCCGCCTGCGGGGCGATCGTGGGGCGGCGGTGGACTTCCGCCACGTCATCATGCCCTTGTTGCGCAAACCCGGGGCCTTCGGCAACTACCGGCACCGCCAGGCGCTCTATCCCAGCCCCATCTACCGGGCGGCCTACGACCGGCTCACCGCCGACCACGGGGAACGCCCCGGCACCATCGAATACCTGCAAGTGCTCAAACTGGCCGCCGAGCAAACGGTGGAGGCGGTGGAGCCGCTGCTCCAACAACACCTCGCTGGCGCGGGCAAATGGCGGGCGTTGCAAGTGCGCGAAGCCCTTTGTCCTGCGGCCCGAACGCAAGTGGAACTGGTGGAGCTGACCCCGAGTCTGGCGGCCTATGACCAGTTGCTGGAAAGCGAGGTGGCCTGTGGCTGACACGCTGGAGATGCTTTTCCGCGAGTTCTGCCTGCCGACCATGGCGGCGCGCTTCGAGGAAATGATCCGGAGCGCGGAGACCGCCAACTGGGGCTACCGCAAATGGCTGCTGCACCTCTGCGAGGCCGAGGCCGCCGACCGGCGCGAACGCAAGCAACAACGCCTGTTGCGCGACTCCCGGCTGCCCTCGGGCAAGACCTTGGGCACCCTCCAGGAGAGCACCCTGCCGGCCAAGGTGCGCCGGCAGTTGCCCACGCTGCTGGAAGGGGGTTTTGTCCAACGGGCCGAGAACGTGCTGGCCTTCGGGTTGCCCGGTCGGGGCAAGACCCACTTCCTCTGCGCCTTGGGGCGGGAACTGATCCTGCGCCACGGCCTGGCGGTCTACTTCACACCCACCTTCAAGCTGGTGGGGCACCTGTTGGCGGCCAAAAGAGACCTGCGGTTGGACGCCGCCCTCAAGAAGCTGGACCGCTACGAGGCCGTCATCCTGGACGACTTGGGCTACGTGCAACAAAGCCGGGAAGAGATGGAAGTGCTCTTCACCTTCCTGGCCGAGCGGTATGAGCGGCGCAGCGTCTTGATCAGCAGCAACCTGGTCTTCTCGAAGTGGGACCAGATCTTCAAGGACCCGATGACGACGATGGCGGCGGTGGACCGGTTGGTGCATCACGCCGTGATTTTGGAGTTCGACGGTGAGAGCCATCGAACGGGGCGAACGGGCGAAGGGGGCAAGGGGAAGGAGAAGGGCGGGGGCTGACCCGGCGCGCCCGCCATCGCCTTCGGCTCCGCTCCGTCTCGGTCGCCTCCGGCTCCCGAGACTCCGCTCCGCCGAAGGCGATGGCCCCAGGGGCAGAGACCAACAAACGACAAAAAGGTGAACCGGTGAAATGGTGATTTTCAATTGTCGTCAGTGGTGAAGAACAATTGTCGTTGACCACGAATCTCCGATTTCGGAGCGGCGGGAAACCGACGGTGCCAGCGAAAGCCGGTGCAAGCTCGATCCCAAAACTGACGCAGCTGCAGCCGCCTCTGAAAATCAATAATCAACCCACCGCCGAGCGCCACGAATAAAAACAGCGCAACTGGAATCCACGTCGCGGGCAGATTAAAATGCCAAAATGCAGCTACTGACTAGTCCTTAGCATAGACTACACTCGGAGCACAAAAGAAAGAGCGCACGAGCTTGGAGTTTGCCTTGATGGCAGAGAGGTCCCTCAGCACCCTCTCCTTGAGCGATTCATTCTGTGCCAGTGGGCGTTTGGCCACTCCGTTGGTCTTGGCGTACTGCCAGACAAACTCGTCCGGATTGAGGTCTGGGGCGTACGGCGGCAGAAAGTGCAGTTCCAAGTCGCCGCGACAGCTCGCCACATAGGCCGCGACGGCTTTCGCCCGGTGGCTCGGGTGGCCATCGACGACGAGGAACACTTTGCCCCGACCACCGCGTCGGAAATCCTTGAGGAAGGTCACGAACCGCCCGGCATTGAACATGCCGGTATAGACCTGGCTCCAGAACCCGCCCCGCGCGCTCACCGCACTGATGGCGTTTACCTTCTGGCGCTGACCAGTGGTACGGACTACCGGGGTCTGCCCCTTCAGTCCGTAGGTTCGGCCCAGATTGGGTTCGGAACTGAAGCCAGCCTCGTCCAGGAAGAAGATCGTTGCCCCGTGTTTACAGGCTCTTTGGCGCAGGCGCGGATAGTCCTCTTCAACCCATTTTGCCACGGCGACGGGGTCCCGCTCATAGGCGCGGCGCAACGGCTTCTGCGGGGTGATCTCCAGCCGGGCCAGCAATCGTCCCACCGCGGTGAGTTGGAGACCGATGCCGAACTTCTGCTCGATGAGCTGCGCCACAATCTGCCGCGTCCACAATCCAAAACTAAACCCATATTGCCGGGGGTCCTTGCCGATGATCCAACGGCGCACTTGCTGGCATTGTCTGGGGGTGAGCTTGGGCTTGGGGCCGGTAGCCTTGCGCATTCGCAGCGCTTCCATGCCCTTCTTTCTGGCCGCTCGCAACCAGGGATATATCGAGGTGCGACAAAGCCCCAGGGAACGTATGACTTCACTGGGTTTCTCCCCATCCTCCAGCACTCGTCGTACCGCGATGATCCGCAGCGTCTCCAGTGATTGGTGGTCAAGCTTCCGTCCGTCCTGCTTCGCCATGCCCCAACCATAGCACCTTTAGTACTGTAGTCTATCCTAAAGACGTGTCAGTAAAGTAGTCGGCTTTTATGAAGTGAACGACACGGATGTCCTCAAAGCGTAGCATCAAGGCATTTTGAAAAAGTTCCTGCTCTTGCTCTGAAAGCCGGAACGGAGCAATCGCCACAATTGGTCCTATGGGGTTCATGCTCGAATCGAACGCCAAAGGATAGCCACCGTAGGACTGGCGCTCAGCGTGCAGGCCGCAGCGCAGCGGAGGCAAGCACGATGAGTGACAGGCCGTTAAACGGTTGGCTACTCCGACTTGTTGGGCTGGTTTAGTTGTAGCTCGCAGTATACCAGCATCGCTGCCCACCCGGTGCGACGAACAGGTCATGGTCCTCCCCGTAGCCCCGGCCCCGTTCATAGTGGAGCCATTCCTCACCATAGCCCTCCGGCCTCCACTCTCCTATTGTCTTCCGATCAGATTCTCGCGCTTCCTTGAACGTTCCACGCTGAATAAGAGCATCCAAATCGCTCCTATCGATTTCGAACCTTATGTAGACACCGCCTCCAGCAAATGCGATTCCTCCGCTGACCTCCAAGATCCGGACGGAAGCTGGCGTAGGCTTACAAACGAACTCCTCGAACACTTCGTGAGGATCCTCCTCCGAGAGCTTACGGGGCGTGAGTCCCTTGACGATCGCGCAAACAAATATCCCGACAACGGCTATCACCGACACAACCGCTGCCACGCATCCGACTCTTTTGCGGTTCATTTTCTTAGCCCAACTTCAAGCAGTGTATCCCTCTGGCCGCCGCCGACAAGCGTCGTTTTGGGTGGGAGGTCGGGCGGCGGGCGGAGGGATACACTGCTGTTGAACTGAGCCGCTGAACCCGCAGCCGGCCTACTGGGGAGAGTATCGCCGCACCGGCCCCGGGTAGGGGCCCTGGGCCGGGCCGTGGGAGCTTCCGCGTGGCAACGAGGGCGGGGCGGTCGTGTTCCTGCCCCCTTGGGAGGGCGCCGGACCCGCGCTTAACCGGGTCGGAGCGGCCTTCGGGCCTCGAGAGTCCACACCCCACCGGCTCGCGGCACTCAGCGCGTTGCCTCCGGCGCTGGACAGGGGGTTTCGGACCGCCTTCATGAGGAATCGAACCCGGCCACCGGGAGGGGCTTGACCCGCCCCAACCGGAGTAGCCCGGCCCGCTGGCAGAAGGGGCAGATTCCCGGCGTGGATTCACTTCTCAGGCTCGACCGGAGTTTCGGCAACGGCTTGGGTTCCGAAACCACCGCCGCTCCCAGCAGGGCGCGCGCCCGGGCCAGCCGTTGTTCCCGGTTGCGGTTGCTCAAGAGCCCGTAGTGCCGGGTCTTCACAAACCCCTGCGGCAACACGTGCAGGCAGAACCGGCGCACGAACTCCGCGGTGGCCAGGGTCATCGTCTTCTGGCGGGAACCATCCGCGTAATCCCGGTAGGCGAAGGTGACGGTCGTTGCCTCCGCGGCCAGCAGCCTTCGGGGGCTGATGGCCACCCGGTGGGTGTAGCGGGACAGGTAGGCCAGCACCTGTTCGGGCCCGGCAAAGGGCCGTTTGGCATAGACCACCCACTCCCGTTGCGCCGCGCTTCGCCGCAACGCAGCGAAGGGCTCCGGCCCGGCCAGACCCTGCAGTTGGCCGTGGAACTCGAGTTTCCCGGTCGCGTGCAGTGAACCGAGTCCGGCCAGGTATTTGCCCCGGAACCGGCGGCTCAACGCCCGCACCGGAAACAGGTAGCGCGGGGAGGTGGCCACCCACCGGCTCTGATCGTTGGCGACACCGCCGCCGGTGACGATGCAGTGGAGGTGATAATGATCCCCCAACGTCTGGCTCCAGGTGTGGAGCACGGCCGTGATCCCCAGTTGCGCCTCCAACCGTTCCGCGCCGAACTCCAGCAACGTCTGGGTGGCGGCGTCAAAGAGGAGCTTGAAGAGGGCCGCCCGGTTCTGCCGGATCAGGCCGTTGAGGCCGTGCGGCAGGGTGAAGACCAGATGGAAATAGGGGACCGGCAGCAGCGCCTGGGACTGCTTTTCAAGCCACTCCACCGCCAGGGCTCCCTGACACTGGGGGCAATGGCGGTTGCGGCAGCTGTGCGCCACGACATGTTCCTGCCGGCAATGGGGGCAGAAGTACGCCTGCCCGCCCAGGGCGCCGGTCCGGCACCGGGCCAGGGCGCGAAGGGTCTTTCCTTGCTGAGGCGAAAGGCGCAAGCCCGCCACGGCCACCGGATCGGCCAGGAAGCAACGTAACAGCCGCCCCAGGGTGGGGCGCGGGCTCACGCGGCGGCGGGCAGTCGGGAGAGTTCGAGCAGTTGCAGCGGCCCGGCGATCTGCGCCAGCCGTTCCTGACGCACATGCAAATAGGTGCTGGTGGTGTTCAGGCTGGAGTGCCCCAGCAGTCGTTGCACCACCGTGATCTCCACCCCCGCCTCCAGCAGATGCGTTGCGAAGGAGTGGCGCAACGCGTGGATCCCGCCCTTGCGACGCAGGCCCGCCCGCTGGACTGCCTGGTAGTAAATGCGCTGGCCGGTGGCATCCACCATTGGTCGCTCCGGCGTGCGGGTGGCGGGGAAGAGCCAGTGTTGGGGGCGGAACATCCGCCAGTAAGCGCGCAACTCCTCGAGCAACCGCGGCGAGAGCAGCGTGTACCGGTCCTTGCGCCCCTTGCCCTGCACGATGCGAATCTGCTGGCGGGCCGCATCGAGGTGTTCGGCCTTGAGGTGGCAGGCCTCGTTGAGGCGCAGCCCCGCGCCGTAGACGGTCATCAGGAAGGCGCGGTGTTTGGGATGCGGGCAGCCGACGGTGAAGAGCTTTTCGAGTTCCCCGGTGGCATAGACCTGCGGGCGCAGGACCGGCTTGCGCGTAAAGGGCAACGCTTGGCGCAGGACCGACACCTCCCGGTGCAGCACCCGCTCGTAGAAGAAGCGGATGGCACACACCGCTTGGTTGATCGTGCTCGCCGCCAGCTGCCGCTCCCGGGCCAGATGCAACAGATACTCGCGCACCTGTCCTTCGGAGAGTCGGTCGGGGGCTTGACCGAAGTGCCCGGCCAGTTGCCGCACCTGTTGGACGTAAGCTTCCTGGGTCCGCTCGGCGCAGCCGCGCAAGACCAGTTCCTCAATGAGTTGTTGGCGTAGTTTGGACATACGCCCCCAACTCTCCAAGAACCCCTCCTCTCAGCAACCCCAACTCCACCCACCTCACCTCGCCTCGGCAAAACTCCCCGCGAAGCGGTTTAGTTCAACAGTCTTAATTGGACAAACTCAGTTTGTCCTATCATTGAGCCCGGCTGTCGGGATTTGCTTCATGATGCGTTCATGGTGAACGGGTTGCGAGGAGATGTCAAGTTTTGAGTTTGTCCTAACAATGAGCACGTCTGCCCGGTGCGTTTCATGGTCAGTGGGGAGTACAGGCTCTACTCGAAGCACCCGAGTTTTTAGAGCGAGGCGAAGACGAAATCGCGCTGGCGGGATCGCGGGCGCGGGATTCCGCGGCGTCGGCTGTTGGGCGGCGTTTTCCTGGCCATGAGGGCAGGCTGTTGGAGCGCTGGGGGGTGGCATCTGGGTTCGCTGCATCGCCCGCCAGCCCGGGGAAGCACGTGTCACCACGGCATACACCCCGGCGCAGACCCGGCTCGCCCCGGCGGGCTCGGTGGCGTAGACTGCGGGCTTGACGATGGAACTGCGTGCGTTTACCGAACAGGTGCTGTTCGCCACCTCTCTCGAGGAGAAGTTGTGGCGGCCAGAGGTTGTCACCGATGAGCAACCCGGACCCGCCATCACCGCCCCGTCCAGTCCGGGGCGACCGCCGGAACTGCATTTCAAAGCCGAACGGGGCGGCAACGCGGATTTCCCGCGGCTGCATCAGATCGAACGTGAAGCCGAGCGCGGACGGCTGCTGCACTTCTTCGCGAACCACGAACTGCTGGCCACGGAGTTGATGGCGCTCGTGCTGCTCCGCTTCCCGGACGCCCCGCCGGCTTTTCGTCGGGGCGTGCTGCAGACGCTGTATGACGAACAGGACCACACCCGGCTCTATGTCGAGCGGATGGCGGCGTGCGGGGTGGGGTTTGGCGAGCTGCCGGTCAGCGGGTATTTCTGGCGCGTGGTCTCGGGCATGGAGAATCCCATCGACTACGTGGCCGGTTTGAGCCTGACCTTCGAGCAGGCAAACCTCGATTTTTCTCGGCACTACGCCGCCTGCTTCTCGGCCGTGGGCGATGCCCCGACGGCCGGCCTGCTCGACCGCATTTACCACGACGAGATCCGGCACGTGGCCTATGGGTTGCGCTGGTTCCGGCGATGGAAACAACCGGACGAAAGTGATTGGGCGGCGTTTTGCCGGGTGCTGCGGTTTCCGTTGTCGCCGCAGCGCGCGAAGGGATTCGCGGTGAACGTCGAGGGTCGGCGACTTGCCGGGCTGGACGCGGCGTTCATCGCGGAACTCGAGGTCTATGCACAGTCGCGGGGCCGCACGCCCGGGGTCTTCCTGTTCAATCCGTTCGCCGAGGGCCACCTTGCGCAGGGGAGAGCCTTCACGCCGGACCAGCGGCAGCGCGAGCTCCAGACCGATCTCGGCAACCTGCCGCAGTTTCTTTGCCGGCAGGATGATCTCGTGTTGGTGGAGCGTCGCCCGTCGGTGACGTTTCTCGCCGGGCTGAAGCGGGCGGGCTTCGTGCTGCCCGAGTTCGTCGCATTGGGGGAGACAATCCGGGCGCCCTGGCGCGAACGGGCCGATGGTCCACCCGTTCCCGCGGACGCGCTGGCGGAACGAAAGTTCGGAGCGCTGCGGCCGTGGGCGTGGGGCCCGGACAGCGTGGCGTTGTTGCGACCATTTGCCGCGCATTCCGCACTGGGTGAAGCCGACCTGGAGGCTCGCTGCGGTCCGGCGATTGCCGCGCTTTACTCCAAGGCCTCGGGCGCCGCGCTGTTGAGCGAAGTCCTCGCGCGATGCCCGGGGTGTCCGGGCGAGGACGCCCCGGTGATCGACGCGCCCGGCTCCTGGCTTTGCGACCGGCAGGATGTGGGCCGCGAGGTGCGGTCGCTGGAAGCGGCGCTGGCGGTGATCGCTGAGGGTCGCGGTCGCGGGCCGGCGCGGCTGGTGGCCAAGGAGGCGCTGGGGTTGGCGGGCAGCAACGCGATCCGACTCTGGGAGCCCGAGCTGCTCGAATCCCAGAGGCGCTGGATGGCGGGGGTGCTCGAACGTGGTCAGTCGCTCATCATCGAACCGTGGCGGGATCGGTTGCTGGATTTCTCGCTGCAATATGAAATGGGACCGGACGGCCTGCGCCGACGGGGTTGCACGGGGTTGATCAACGATCATCGCGGTCAGTTTCAGGGCAACCACGCCGCGCCGAACCACGCGCGTTCGCTGCCGGAAACGGTGGCCCAGGCGTTGCCCGCGCATCCCGCGCGATTCGCGTGGTTGCAGCGGGTTTTCGACGAGGTGGCGGTGGCGCTCGAGGCGAGGCTGCGCGCCGCCGGGTATGCCGGGCCGGTGGGCATCGACGCGTTCGTGTTCCGCGACGCGCAGGGCGTTCCCCGGCTGAAGCCGGTGGTCGAGATCAACCCGCGCTACACGATGGGCCGGCTGACGCTCGAGCTGATGCGGCAGGTTGCGCCGGGAAGTCACGGGTTGCTGTTGCTGTGGAACCGGGCCCTGTTGCGGCGGATTGGCCGGGCGGATTTTTCCTCCCTGGCCGCCTGGCTGGCGGAAGCGGCTCCGGTGGAGCAGGTGGGGGAACCGAAGGCGCGGATTCGCGCGGGGGCCATTTGCCTGAACGACGCAGCGACGGCCCGGGTCTCGCTGGCGGTGTTCCATGTGTTTGCGGAGGCGCAGGGTGTGGCTGCGTTTCTGGCGTCGTTGGGACTTGCGTCGGCGGGGGAAGCCACCACAATGCGCGCGTCCCGTGACCGATGACCTCGATTCCATTGCGCCTTTGAGCCCGCGAACGCTGAACCCCGTCAAGCTCGTGGCGGTCTTTTCCGAGAACCGGAAAGGCCAGTTGAGCCGTTGCACCGAGTTGTTGAAGACCGCGGGCGTGAACATCCACTGGCTGGACATCAGCGGCATGGACAGCTTCGGCGTGATCCGGTTCCTGGTCGACAAGGCGGACCTGGCCTTCCGCACGCTGCGGGAAAGCGGCCTGACGGTGTCGTTGCTCGAGGTGCTGGCGGTCGAGGTGGACGACCAGCCCGGCAGCCTGCACGAGGTGGTCGAAGCGCTGGCGCGCGAGGGATTGAGCCTGACCAATTGCTCGGGCTTCGTCTTCAACCACCGCGCCATCGTCCTGCTCGAATTGCCCGAGATGGCGGGCGGCCGGCAGGTGGTGCAGGGGATGGGACTTCACGAATTGACGCAGGAGGAGATGCTCGGGTTGTGACCGGGTTCCGCCGGGAGGGACGGTCCGCAGTGCGCACGAAACCTGCTGACAAGGCCTCGCGTATGGGCAAGCTGAAAGGTGGCCGGGTGGCATGGTGGCTGGCGATTGCGGCGTTTGGCGGCGCGCTGACGGGCCGGGCGCTGCCGTTGATTTCCGAGTTCATGGCGGGCGAACAAACCCTGCTGGCGGATGTCGACGGCGATTTCCCCGACTGGATCGAGATCCACAATCCGGACCCGGCCCCGGTCAATCTGGCGGGTCATTTTCTCACCGACAACCCGGATCAACCGGCGCGCTGGCGTTTCCCGGAACTCACCATCGAGCCGGGCGGCTACCGCGTGGTGTTCGCCTCGGGCAAGGACCGCGCCCAGGCCGGACGGGAGTTGCACACGAACTTCCGCCTGGATGCCGGCGGCGAATTCCTGGCCCTGGTGGCGCCGGACGGATCGACCGTCCTTGCGGCTTTCGCGCCGGCCTATCCGCCACAGGAGGCGGGGATCAGCTACGGGCGGATCGATACGGAAACGCTGCCGGATCGGCTGACGACGGCCACGATCGAGTTCAAGGCGCCCCGCGCCGCCGATGAAGTGCCGGCGGGCTGGAACCTGGTTGAGACGCCGCCTCCGGCCGGTTGGACGGCCGTCCCCAGCCTGGCGTTGGGGTACGCGCAGGCTCCCGATCCTGGCGAGCTTTCCGAGAACCTCGCGCGGAACGGCACGGCCACCCAGAGCACGACCGGCTACAACCTGCCGGCGGACCTGGCGATTGACGGTGATCCCAACACGTTCACCCACACCACGGCCACGGACGAGGACCCGACGTGGACGCTCGACCTCGGTGCCGAGATCGCCGTCGTCCGCGTGGTTCTGCACAACCGGCTGAATTGCTGCCCCGAACGGCTGCGGGACATCACGGTGAGCCTGCTGGCGCCCGACGGCGAAACGGTGCGCTGGTTGTCCGACCGGTTGAATCCGGATGGCGTTCTGGGCGGGCCGTCCTCGCTGGGGCTCGATTTGTTCGAGGAGAACGTCGGCCCGGTGACGGCCCGTTTCGTGCAGGTGCAACGCGCGCCGGCCCCCGGCCCGAACACCGACGACGGGCACGCCCTGTCGCTGGCCGAGGTCGAGGTGCGCGGGTTGGAAGCGAGTTCGTTTCTCGAATATGTCGACACCGACGTCACCGCGGCGATGGCCGGTCGGAATGCCTCGTTGTTCGTGCGGGCCCGATTCCTGATCAACGATCCGTCCCAGGTGGATCGCCTGTTGCTGCGACTGCGCCACGATGCCGGGTGCGTGGTTTACTTGAACGGGGTCGAGGTTTTCCGCCGGAACGCGCCCGAACCGCTGGCTTGGAATTCCGCGGCCACCGCCGAGCGTTCGGACACGGAAGCCGCGTTGGCCGAACTGATCGACCTCGGGGAATTCACCCCCGGTTTGCGCCCGGGCCGGAACCTGCTGGCGATCCAGGGATTGAATAGCGCGGCCGACGACGGCGATTTCCTGTTGCAGGCCGCCTTGCTGGCCGGGGCGGCAACGGAACCGTTCCTCGCGCATTTCGAGGCGCCGACCCCGGGGGCGCCGAACGAAGGCGCCTGGTTCCTCGGGCACGTGGCGGACACGCGCTTCAGCGTGGACCGCGGTTTTTTTGAGGCGCCGTTCAACTTGGCGATCACTTCGGAAACGCCCGGCGCCGTCATCCGCTACACGTTGGACGGCAGTGAACCGACCGAATCCGCCGGGCTCCTTTACGAGGCCCCGATCCCCATCGAGCGAACGACCGTTGTCCGGGCCCAGGCGTTTCTCACGGACTGGCGGCCAACGAACATTGACACGCAGACCTACCTCTTCCCGGCCGACGTTCTGGCCCAGCCGTCCCTGCCCGAGGGGTTTCCGGATCGATGGGCGGGGATCGCGGCCGACTATGCGATGGACCCACGGATCACGCAGGACGCCCGCTGGGCGGACGCGTTGCCCGGGGCGTTGCAGAGCCTGCCCTCGATCGCGATCGCTACCGCGAACGACAATCTCTTCGGGGCCTCGAAAGGCATTTATGCGAATCCGGAATCCGCCGGTGTGGGTTGGGAGCGTCCGTGCTCGATCGAGTGGATCGAGTCCGCCGGTGAGGGAACGTTCCAGGTGGATTGCGGGATCCGCATCCAGGGCGGCTATTTCCGCAGTCGCAGCGTGACGCAGAAGCACTCGCTGCGGCTGCTGTTCAAGGACGAGTATGGGCCGGGGAAGCTCCGGCAGGACCTGTTTCGCGAGGTGGGAGCCGCGCGCGAGTTCGACACCCTGGTGCTGCGGGCGGGCGCCAATGACGGTTATGCCTGGGACGCGGCGAAGGACACCGAACAGTTCCTGCGGGACGAATTCGGTCGTCGCCTCCATCTCGCCATGGGCCAGCCGTCCCCGCGCGGACGGTTTGTGCACGTCTATCTGAACGGCCTTTACTGGGGCCTTTACAACCTGGTCGAGCGTCCCAACGAGGATTTCTCCTCCACCTACCTGGGCGGGGAACCGGAGGAGTGGGATGCCATCAACTCCGGCGAGGTGAAGCACGGCGACCTGGCGGCGTGGCAGGAGATGGACCGACAGGTGCGCGCCGTCCGCACGCTGGCCGACTTCCAGGCCTTGCGCGGACTCGAGGCCGACGGTTCCCGCAACCCGTCCCTGCCCGTCCATCTCGATCTGTCCAATTACGTCGACTACATGATCGTGAACATGTGGGGCGGCAACTGGGACTGGCCCAACAAGAACTTCTGGTTCGGCCGCCGGCGCACCGCCGATAGCGACGGCTTCAAGTTCTATCTCTGGGATTTCGAGAACACGATGGGGAACAACCGGGGCCGTTCCCCGCTCGACATGGTCACGCCCCGCAGCGGCATCACCGGGTCCTGGGTTGCCGGGCCGCATGACCGTCTGCGGAGCTTCCCCGAGTATCAGCTTGCCTTTGCCGATCACGTGCACCGGTGGTTCTTCAACGACGGCGTGCTCACTCCGGGCCGGCTCGTTCCCCGCTATCGCGCCCTGGCCGACAGCATTGAATCGGCGGTGATCGCGGAAACGGCGCGCTGGGGGGACGATCATCACAACCCGCCGCAGGACCTCGAAGATTGGCGCCGCGAGCGCGACTGGCTGCTCGACACCTACCTGCCGCAGCGCAGCGACGTGGTGCTGGGTCAGTTCCGCGCCGCCGGCTTGTATCCGCCGGTCGACGCCCCGGTGTTCAGCCGGCACGGCGGCCCGGTCTCGCCGGACACGCCCTTGACGATGACGGTGAAGGCGCCCGAGTTGTTCTTCACCACGGATGGCTCCGACCCGAGGCTTCCCGGCGGGGAACCCAATCCGTCGGCCGTGCGGGTGTCATTCGGCGGTGGCGATGGCGGCGGACCGTTCGACCCGAACCTCGTGGTGAGCGGGGCGTTGTGGCGGTATCTCGATGACGGCACGGATCCGGGGCCGGGTTGGCGGGCGGCGGACTTCGACGACAGCGGGTGGGGTAAGGGCGCATCGCCATTGGGCTACGGCGACGACGACGAGGCCACGGTCGTCGGTTACGTGGACGCCGATCCCGATGCCGATGGCGTGCAGAAGAACGCCACCACGTATTTTCGGGCGACCTTCCAATTGGACGATCCCGCGGCGATTGACGCGGCGGCGCTCGAGGTCGTCTACGACGACGCCGTGATCGTGCATCTCAATGGCGTCGAGATCCTCCGCAGCAACAACCTCCCACCGACTCCCGGCTTCGACACTTACGCCCTGTCGCAACCGGGCGACAATGCGGTGCTGACCCTGGCCGCCATTCCGTTGGAGCGGCTCCGGGCCGGGCGGAACCAACTCGCGGTCGAGATCCATCAAGGGCGGCCGACGAGTTCGGACATCAGCTTCGACCTGCGCCTGACCGCGAGTCTGCCATCGACCGGCACGCACGTTTCCGAACCGCTCTTCCTTTCGGCGCCCACCGTGCTGAGGGCCCGGGCCCGGCAGGGAGAGATATGGAGCGCGCTCAACGAGGCGGCGTTCACCATCGACACCGAGCCGGCGTCGGCGGCGAATCTCGTGATCAGCGAATTCTGCTATCGGCCGGCCGAACCGGTGGAGCCGGCGGAAACCGCGGTCACGACCAACCGCGATGATTTCGAGTTCATCGAGCTGTTGAACATCGGGGAGCACCCGATCGATCTGGGCGGCGTCGCGTTTGTGGAAGGGATCTTCCACGGGTTCGCCCCGGGCACCTTGCTGGCGCCGGGAGCCCGGCTGGTGGTGGCGCGCAACCCGGCGGCGTTCGCCGTGCGGTATCCCGCCGCGCCGACACCGACAGGTCCCTTCGACGGCAGGCTCGGCAACGATGGGGAACGACTCGTGCTGCGCGATGCGGCGGGCGAAGTCTTGCGGGACTTCACCTACAATGACCGTCAGCCCTGGCCGGAGGCGGCCGACGGCGAGGGCTTCTCGTTGGTGTTGATCCGGCCGGAAACAAACCCGGACCATGCGCAACCGGCCAACTGGCGGGCCAGCATGCAGACGGGCGGCAAGCCGGGCGAAGCGGACACGAACCATTTCGTGGGCGAACCCGCTGCCGACCTGAACGGCAACGGCCGGCCCGACTTCCTGGACTACGCCCTTGGGCCGGAAGCCGCCGGGGAGGTCGCCCCGTTGAGCGCGATGTTGCTGCCGCTGACCATCGACGGTGTGGAGGATGTCTATCTCGCCTTTGCCTGCCCGCGGGATCCGGCGGCGGATGACGCCAGGCTGACTTTCGAGGTCGCGCCGTCGGTCGAGGGCCCTTGGCGGAGAGCGGAGATTGCCTTCGAGCTGCTGGATGAAATCCCGGTCGCACCCCGCATGATCCGGTCCGTGTGGCGCAGCCTGGATCCGGTGTCCGAAATGCCCGGGCCGCGCTTCATCCGTCTGCTGGTGACTCCCCGATAGGCGGTCCGGGGTCCGGTTGGCCCGTCGGCGAACCCGCGGGATCGCCAGCCCGCAATCGGACGGCGAGTTGACGGAGCAAGGCGGCGAGATGTTCGGCGCTGGCCGTTACCCCGTCGGCAAGCGCTTCCAGTTGCGCGGCTGTCACCCGGCGGTCGGTGGCGTCATCCGCGGGGTGCAGCCGGGCAGGCAGGTCTTCCCACGCCTTGCTGGTGGCGATCCCCCGCCGGGCGAGGCGGTCCCGAAGCTCCTTGATCCGGTCCCGGGCCGCGTCAAGTTGGCCGGGTTCCCGGGCGGTCGCACCGATAACGATTGCCCCCATCTCCCGGCTCAAGGCGGTGAATGCGCCGCGGATGGCGGACGGATCGCGTCGCAGGGCCTCGGGCGACATGCCGGTGAGGGCGGCCAGCAACTCGATGGCTCCAGGGCGACCGGGCGCTCGCGAGTCATCCGGGTTCGGCTCCGTTTCCGGCCCTTCGTTGCCGTCCGCATTCTCACGCCACTGGCGCCAGGCTTTCCCCAGTGCGCCGCGCACATCCTCGGCGAGCCCGGCGAAGCGGCCCTTCAACCAGACGCGCGCCTGGTCGGGCGTCACCTCGAAGGCCCGGACCGCTTCCGGGTCCACCGCCATGCGTCTCCCGGTCGCCGTGCGCAAATGCAGTTCGCCGCGCGGCAACGTTGCGCCATCGGGAAGCACGAACTGTCGGGTTCGCGCTTCGTCGGTCCACAAGCTCTCGGATGCCGCCATGTTCTGTTTCGGCTTCGGTTCGTTCGGCGAGCCGGATCGTGATTTGTGCGGCCACGCGCGAAAGGAGCAAGCCGCGCGGGATCTCACGTCGGCAGGATGCCACGGGTGCGCCAGGTGGATCGAGCCTCCGAATCCAGCTTCGGCAACTCGCGGTTGAT
Organism: Verrucomicrobiales bacterium; assembly: GCA_024233305.1. GTDB lineage: Bacteria > Verrucomicrobiota > Verrucomicrobiia > Limisphaerales > J093 > J093. The sequence goes on along the minus strand of JACKPV010000041.1, from coordinate 33,239 downwards.
GTCCTCCTGCGGTCCGTCCACCACGGAATGGCGCAGGGCCGCGGCGACGGCGGCCTGGCCCTGGTTCAGGCTGCTGTCGAAGGCGCGATCCACGAGGCGGGGCAGGCGCTGTCGTTCGGCCTGCCGTCCGGCGGCGGCGGCGGCTTGATTCTCGGCCGCCTCGGACGTTCCCGCCTGCCGGGCGGCTGCCAGGGTCGAAGCCTTCTCGGCCGCGGACGCATCCTCGGCATCGAGGGCCGCTTGCACGTCGCGCAACCACTCGGCAAAGGTCGTGCCACCGGGATTCACCGCAAGATCACCCGAAACCCGGTTGCGAATCTGGATCGTGCGCTGACGGCTTGCGGCGTCGATCCCGGCAATTGCCTGCACGATTTCCTCGCGCATGGCCGCCGCGTGGATGCCCACGCCGCCCGCGTTCTGGTGCGTCACCCGGTGGACCGAAATGGCGGACAAACCCGTGCCATCGGCGTTGGCTTCGATCATCCCGGCGCGCCGGTCCAAATCCGCCGCCGCCGCCGCGGCCGCGGGTTGGGAAGAGGATTGCAGCGTTGCCTGAGTATCGCGCATCTCCCGCGCCAGGGCCTGGGCCAGTTCCTTGGGCGGGACGTGGTGGGATTCGCGGGTCGATCCGTCCGGCTGGGCAACGGCGCCCACCCGATGCGGTCCGACCACAACCGGACCGAATTCGGGCAGGCCGTCCACGACATCACTGACGTGGAACTCGGCCCCGTACGCCTCGAGCACCTGCTTGGTCTGGCGGCTGAAATCCCGCAACCGGGCGCGATCCACCGGGGTCCCCGCCTGGAGGGCCGCGAAGATCTGGCCGAGCAGGGTTCGCATCCGCCGCAGGGCCGTGGATGCCTCTCCGGCTTCCGGACTCCCTTCGTACTCGTGGAGCTTCGCGAGGCCGGCGTCGAGCTTCTGCTGCAGCGGGCCTTCATCGCTCGCGAGCGTCACTTCACGAGCCCCGGTTTTGATGCGCAGCGTGTGGTTCTCGTCGCCCATGCGCACCGGTTCGGCAATGGTCTCCCCGTCGTCCTCGGTACGCTGGTCCTCCGTTTGCGCCGGGCCGAGTCCAAGGGACTGCAACAAGGCGCGCGCCCGTTCGGCCAGCCAGCGGATGACACGGTCGAGGATGCCCATCACCCATTCCTGGAAACCCCGGATGGTGTCGGCGATGCGATCCGGCAGGGCGCCCAGGCCGAGGAAGCCGGCGAGGAAATCGATGACCGGGGCAATCAATCGGGCCAGGGCGCCCTCCACCGCGGCGGCCATGCCGGCGAGGTTGCCGGCAATCAGGTCGGCGGCCCCGTTCACCACCGTTTCGACGAGGCTGAAGATGCGGGCGGCATTGTCGAAGATCCAGCGGAGCACCCGGTAGATGATCTCGATGGCCTGGATGATCGCGCCGGCCGGATTGAACATCGCGATGATCCGGGCGGTGACCCGCACGATGAGCGTTTCGATCAGGAAATCCACCGCCGCCCGCACGACTTGGTCGATGAGGTTCTGTGGGTTGAGCTGTTCCTTGATCATCTCGAAGATGCCGGCTGGCCCCTGTTCGATGAGTGTCGCGATCAGTTCGTAGGCGCGTTCTAGCAGGGCCACGTTCTCCTCGCCGATGTGGCGCGCAAGCAACTGGCGGATGCGCGCCCAGGTGATCCCCATCAACTGGAGGAAGAACGTGATGAGGCTCTTGAGCGAGAAGTCCGACGGCAACTGCACGCCTACCGCGCCCAGCCCGGAGAACAGCCAGTCGAAGAACCCGCCGATGATGTGCTGCCCGAAGTTGTCGAAGAACCGCTGGAACCCCTGGCCGAGCGCGCTCACCAGGTTGTTCGCAAAGCCCATCGGATCGTCGGCAATATCGTTGATGACCTGCCCGATGCGATCGACCACCACCCAGAAGGACGCCGGCGGAATGCCGACAAGTTCCAGCAACCCGTCGATGATGAACCGGGCCGGGTCCTCGAGGAACCGCTCGACCGCGCCCGCAATCCGGCCGAGCAGACCGCCGGCGGCTTCGCGTAGTTCGTGGATCCGTTCGCGCACCTGCTGGACGGATTGGGCGGCCCTTTCGGCAAGGTTGCGGTTGAACTCATCGCGTGCGTTGGCGGCGCGTTCCTGCAGGGCGTCGAGTTGCTGGCTGAAACGAGCCTGTTCCCCGGCGGCCCATTCCTGCAGGCCGGCCGGCAGTCCCGCGAACAGCTCGCCGATCTGCCGGCGCGCATCGTCGATGATCTGTTCGCACGCCGCGATCACTCCATTCACCTCGGTCGAAATCTCGCGGATCAACGCGCAGACGCCGTCGCCGAAGTTGCGTTCGGCACTGTCGTAGGCGCGAATGAACTCATCGGGCAACCCGACCACGCCCTCCCACAATTCGAGCAACGCCCCGCCGACTCCCGAGTAGCGTTCGCGCTTCCATTCCTCGATCCGCGAAAGGTCCTGCTCGAAGCGCGTCGAGAGCACCTGCACGCCGGTTTCCCAACGGTGCATGGCGGTTTCGGGCAACGGCTCGAGCAGCGCGTTGACGCGGGTCTGGGCGGAATCGAAGATCGCCTGGGCCTGGGCGCTGACCTGGGCGCGCATCTGTTCCTCGGAACCGACCATGCCCTGCTGCTGCCCGGTGACCCCCGTGACCGTCTCCACGCGGGCGCCCTGCATCGCCGCGAGAGCCTGCTCCTGAAGAGCCGCCATGTCCGCGGACGCCTGGGCCCGCGTGGCGGTCTGTTCGGCCAGGACTTCCGCCGGATCCCGCTGCGCGGCCTCGGTCAGTTCGGATTGGGCGTCGCGCGCCTCGGCGATGGGACCGGATTGCACGAGTTGGGCCGGCTGGGAATTCATGCCGGCGCTGTCCACGCGTTCCTGGCTGGCCGCCACATCGGCGTCGAGGGAGACATCCGCCGCCGGCACGGCTTCGGGAACGGATTGCGAAGCGGCGATGGGAGGCCCGGGGACGGCCGCGGGAGGCGGGGCGAGGGGTTGCGCTTGCTGTTGCGGCGTCCCCCGGGCCGGCTGGTTCAACGCGTCGTAGTCGCCCTGCACGCGTTGGGCATCGCCGCGCACCGAGGCTTCGAGTTCACCGCCGGCCGCCTGCGCGGCCGCCTGCGGATTGGATTCGAGCAACGAATCCTCGTCGGGCGGGCGCCGGGCGCGGATCGCCTCGCGGATGCGTTCGCAAAGCGCTTCAATTTCCGGGCTCGGCGCGGGGCGTTCGCCAAGGGCCTCCGCCAAGGCGCCCGAGGCTCGCGCGGTGGTTTCGGTCTCCGGCTCGGTGACGGCCGCCCGCGCCCCGGCCACGTTGTCCTCAGCGGCCGGCAGTGACTGTTGCGCTGATGCGTTGCTCCCGGCGGCTTGTTGCGACTGCGCGAGGCGCGCTTCATCCGCCGCAGAAAGGCCTGCCGGCGGTTCGGGCATGAGCAGCTCGACTCCGGTGCCAACGTCAACGGGCGAAGCCACACCAGCCGGGACGGCAGCGGCGGGCGCCGCAGTTCCTCCGGCCGCCGCAGCGCCTCCCGCTGCGGACTGAGGAGCCTGGCCCGGCGTCGGCGCCGCGGCGGAACCCCCGGCTGGAGCAGCGGCGGTGGATGGGGCCGAAGGGGACGTTGTGCCGGCGGAAGTTGAGGCAGGTGAACCGGCCGCCGCCCCGGACACTGCCCCGGGCGGACTCGGTTCCCTTTGCACACGGGACGTTGACTGAGGGCGCGACGGCGCTGGCGGCGCCGGGGCAGCGGCGCCCTGTTGCACGACATGCGTGGCCTCGTGGGCCAGCAGCCGTTCATCGCCGGCCGACTCCCCGCGTCCCAGCCAGATGTGGTTGCCGGTGGTGAAGGCTCGCGCGTTGACCGAGGCGGTGGCCGCTTCGGCTTCCGGCCCGGTGTGGACGCGAACAGACCGCAGATCCGCGCCCAGCGGCGTTTCGATCCGGGCCCGTTGGCGTGGGTTCAACGGCGAACCGGGACCCGGTCGGCGCAACGCGTTGCCCACCGGATCCGGCGCCCCCGACGAGGACGTTTGAATCCCCGCGCGCGGAGCGCTGGTGGAGGGTCGGTTAACCAACCGTTGCAACCCACTGGCCAGCCCGCCTGAGTCGACGGGGCTCAGCCGGGGCACCGCCCCCCCGCGAACGACGGCTTCCGCAACGCCATCAGCCTCCTTCTCCCAGCGGTCCCCCGGAGGATGAACCGCATACTTCGCCTGCCACCGGGGCGCGTCCTCCTCACATGCCGCGCAGGCGCGCTGGATGATCGGCCCCAATTCGTCCTGCTCGGCCCGAGCCGGCTGAACCGCTTCACCCCGACCTCCCATCGCGGGGGTCTTCCGCTCGGGCGGGACCGGCTTGGCGGTGCGCTGGAGGGGAGGCGCGAGCATGATTCAGGCCGTCTTTCCTTCCTTGTGCAGTTCCCGCCGGATGCCTTCATCGAGGTCCCGCAGCCGCACGATCCGGGTGTCCCGCGTGACCGCCCGCAAGGCGCAGAAACGGACGACGTTCATGATCGACCCACCGGAAAGACGGTGGCGTTGCGCGACCTCACGCAGGTCGATGCTGGATTCCAGCTCGTATGCGCGGCCAAACCCGGCTTCCCAAAGCTGGCGCATTTGCTCGGGTCCCGGCATTGGGAAAGTCACCACGCTCTCGAAACGCCGGGTGAACGCGTCGTCCAGGTTCTCGCGCAGATTGGTGGCCAGGATCACGACCCCGGCGAAGTCCTCGACGCGTTGCAGCAGGTAGGAGATCTCCTGGTTGGCGAAACGGTCGTGTGCGTCCTTCACTTGCGTGCGCTTGCCGAAGAGCGCATCCGCCTCATCGAACAACAGAATCCAGTCCTGGCATTCGGCCTGCGCAAAGACCCGTTCCAGGTTCTTCTCGGTCTCCCCGATGTACTTCGAAACGACCAGCGAAAGGTCGATGCGATAGACGTCGCGACCGCTGATCTTGCCCAGCAATCCTGCGGTCAGGGTTTTGCCGGTGCCAGGCGGGCCGCAGAAGAGCGCGCGCAGGCCGGGGCGCAGGCGGCGGCCCAAATCGGGATCGTCGAGCAGCTGCCGTCCGTGCCGCATCCAGGCCAGGATTTCGTCCAACCGGCGACGGGTATCGGGCGGGAGAATCAGGTCGTCCCACTCGAGCCGCGTGGTGAGGCGTCGCGCCGGAAACTCGAAACCAAACCGCGGGCGCCAGGTTTCGCCGGTGAGCAATGCGTGCAACAATGGGGGCGCCGGTCGCAGGGGTCGTTGCCCGGGCGTGGCCCCACCTTCGGCGTTCCCTGGATCCAGCAAGCGGTCGCGCTGAAACGGATGCTCCGGTCCGAACAACCGGCCGGCCAGCAGACGGTCCTCGAGGGAGTCGCCGGCCAGCAGGAAGAGGGCGGTTTCAACGGTGGGCAGGAAGCCGCCGGGCGCGGCCGGCAGCCCACCGAACTCGGTGAACGGACGATCATAGGCGGCGTTCCGGATAAACAGCGGATCCAGCAAGGCGGGCCGGAGATGGGGCGCCAGCGCGAGGGCCAGGACCAGGCGTTCCGAAGGGCCGAAATCGTGTTCGGCCACCAGGCGCGCGTAGGCGCCCGGATCCCCGTTGAGTTCGGGCGGCGGCAGGTCCGCGATGCTTCGGTGCGAGGTCTCCTGGTTGAAGTGCAGGCGCAGGCGCGTCTCAAGCGTGCGGTAGAACCACTCCAGTTCGCGCTCGATCACCGCTGCATGGACGCGCTCAGGCATGGCCCCCCCATTCGACCAGCAACGCTCGTTCCATCCAAGGGAGCCGCAGGGTCCGGAACGTCCACGGCACGCGCTCGAGCAACACATCCCACGCCCGGTGCTCGACGCGCAACAGCCACTGCGATCCATCGTCACGCAGCAATCCGGCGCGCTGCAGGAAGGCGTCGCGCAACCCTTCGACCGAGGTCTCCTTCAAGGCGCTCCAATGCGCAATCACCGCGAGCAGCAATCGTTCCGCCTCGGCCAGGGTGGTGGATGGAAACTGGCGCCGACAAACGACCGGTTCATCAAGGGGCATTCCCGCAAGCAACTTCGGGAGGGCCAGTTCGGGCTCCGCCGCTTCCGCCGAACCGGTGGCCAGCCAGTGCAGCAGCAAAGGAACACCCGAGGCGCCGGGGTCCGGGTCGCCCACCCCCGACGCTGGCAGCAGGTCGACGGCGGCAAGGAACGGGGGCAGATAGGGGGCGATCAGGACGAGGCCCGCACTCGCCACCGGCAGGCCGGGGGCGAGCAGGTCCCGGACCTCCAGCAGGTGCCGGTCCGGCCGGTCGACCGGCAGCGGCGCCGGCGATGGCCTTCCGGCCTGATGGGCGGCAGCGCCTGCTTTCGACCCGTCCGTGGCAGTGGAGCCGGCGGCCAGCTCCGCCGGGAGCTTCGGGCCTGGCCCGACCGTCAGGAGGCGCTCCGGCTTCGGGCCGACCGGGGTTGGGCCATCCCCCGGTTTCACCGTTTCCGTGCGCGGCGAAGCGGGTTCCGGCGGCGGCGTGGCAGCTCCATCCTGGGTCGCCAGTTCCGGCAGGACCCTTGCGTGCCATTCACGCAGCGCGTCGCGATCGCCGCCTGGTTTCGCCACGGTGGCGAGTCGCCTCGCGGTCGGCGAAGGTTCGCGCAACAGCGCCCACAACCGCTCGCTTTTCGCGCGCAGGTCGTCGGGACCAGCGAGTGCGGGGAACTGGACGCCGGAGGACGCAGGGGCGGACTCGGCGGTTTCCGCGACTGCCGGATGGGCAACGCGGTGAACCGATCGCCTTTCCCCGGCGTGGTGCGCCGGAGCCGTGTGCCCGGCGAGTTCCGCAACGAGTGGGGAAAACGGTCGTTCGCCGGCCCACAGCTGCCAGACCGCTTCCGCCAGCGTGGCTTCTCGGTCCTCATGATTCCCGCTGGTTCCCGTCGCGTTGGATATGGCCTTCAGGAAGGGCGCGGCGGCGGGCCAGGTTTGCGGCCAGACGATGTCGAGCGCCCGGATCTGTCGGGACATGTCCCATTGCAGGGCCAGTCGGCGGATGGCCGCCGGATGCTCGCACAGGATACCCCGCAACCATTCTCCCCCGTCCGGGCGTTGCAGGCGCTCAACGAAGGCCGCGAACAGCGAGCGGGCGTCAAGCCGGTCCGCCCACCAGGGAAGCGAGCCGGTCACGAGCCACACCGTCAACCTGTCGTGTTCCCCCCCGCCCGCCGCCGGCGGTGTGGCCCTCGACTCCTGGTGGCGCTCGGCGGACGGACATGCCATCGCGAGGCGCGCCTGCAAAGCCTCGGCGAAGCGGTGGCGCAGTTCCGGTTCCGGGTCGCCGGAAGCGGCGGTGAACTCGACCTCGAGCCGGCGGATCCGCAACCGTTCGCCGTTCGGCGCGAGCCGGTCGCACAAGTCCGTCAAGGGCGTGGCAAGGGTCTCGCGCCAAAGCCGCCGGGCGCGCAACCGCCACGCCTCCGCCTCGGCGCGCGGCGCGCCCTGCACCTCGATGACACAGCGAAAGATGCGATGGGTGACGCGAGTCGGCATGTTCGGTCACGGCATGATCATCCCGTATAGACCTCGCGGATCCGGATCGCGAGTTCCTGAACCACCGGTTTGCTGAAGTCCGCCCCAGCGGCCGTCAACAGGGCTTCGAGCGCGGGGGTGAATTTCAACCGGCGACCGTGATCGCGACCGGCGAGTTCCGGCAGGAGTTCCGCGCCGGCGAAGGTCAGCCCGCGGGCGAGCGGCCCGGTCCGGGCGAGGTCCTTCTGCCTGACGGCCGCCAGATACACCGTGGCTGCGAGCGGGATCTGGGTGAAGTTCCAGAGCTGGTCGACGATTTCGGGAGGCGCCCCGGCGGCGCGCTCGAGCAGCACGGGCGCCAGTTCCTGCAGGAACGGCCCCGCTGCTGCTCCCAGCCGTTTCTCGCCGGCAGCGGTCTCGAGGCTTTCCCGGGCCGCCGCGTCCTGGGTCACGGTGGTCGCCGCGTTCAGCAGCGTGGAAGCGCCCTCCACCAGTCCGGGAGCGGCATCGCCGGCAACCGCCTCGAGCCACGGGCCGGCGGCCAGTTCCTCCCATCGTCCGGCATCGAACTCGAAGACGGGCGTTGGCGGGACGTACTCCCGCAGGTCCAGGCGTTGCTCCACGGTGGCCGCCGGACACGGCGGGCGCTCGACCTCGAGTACGACCTGATAGTCGCCCGGCGCGTACTCATGCACGACCTGCGGCAGCGGCGAGGAGTCGGTCGCCCCGTCGCCGAAACGCCAGAGCACGCGTTCGCGTCCGCCGGACGTCTGATTGGTAAAGCGAACCACCACCGCGCGTCCGCGATGGCCGAGGATTTCCCGGGTGAATCGAGGTTCCGGCGGCGCCACCAGGGTGACCTCCAGCGCGTCACTGCGTCCGTCGGCAAGTTGATAGCGGAGTTCCACCGGACCGCTCCCACCCGCATCAGCCGGAACGAACAACAAACCGTCCACGCGCTGTCCGTTCACCAGCAATCTTCCCCCGTCCGGCGTGGCCTGCACCGCATGGGGCCGCGGGTCGTCGGCGCAAAAGACCTGCGGTTCGATGGTGAGCGCGGGCGGTTCCCGGACCTCGAGGATCGACACGGTCACCCCCTCCGCCGTACGGACGCAAGGTCCACGGATGACCCGCAGCCCGACTTCGTAGTCGCCCGGCGCGGTGTAGACATGGGTTGGATTAGGCGCCGTCGAGGTTGCCCCATCGCCGAGAGTCCATTCGCATTCGTCGCCCGCGATCAGTTCCGTCAGGTTCCGAAAGGCGACTGTCCACCCCCCTTCGACGGCGTCGGGCCCGGATGCCTCGAAACGGACAATGGGCGGCGCCACCAGTCGGACCGTCAAGCGGACCGTGGTGTCGTCGCCGATCCGGTAGGTGAACGTCAGTCGTCCGTCGACGATTTCGTCCGGGGAAACGTCCGCCGGACGGAAGCCATAAGCCCCCCCGTCCAGGGCCACCACGCCCGGCCCCGTGACCAGGCCGCCGGCTGGCTGCGCGGTAAACGGGTAGGGCCCGGGATCGTCGGCGCAGAAGTCCGCGGCCGGCAGCGTCAGGCTGGCGGGAGGTGACGGCAGCACGACGGTCGGGTTGCCCGCGCATTCGGCACAGCAGAGGTAGGGCAGACAGAAGTCGGCGAGCACCAGATCCGGTTCCGTTTCCAACGTGTCGCCGAAGAACCTGCGGAGGCGATCGTAGATGGCTTCGAGGTCAATCGAGGCCGCGCCGATGCCGCCGGCGGCCGGTGTATAGCTGCCGGCGAGCAGTGTTTTGTCGGCCTCCGAAAGGTTGGCGCCGCCGGTGAGTTTCTCGATCAGCACGTTCGCTCCCGGTGACGCCTGATAGTAGCCATAGCTTTTGAGCAGCAGGTTTTCGGTGGCCGGATTGACGAACGCCGCCCCGGACGAAGCCGTCATTCGCGAGGTGGCTTTCCCGAACGTGGTCGCGCTGTTGGTCGCGCCGGTAAGGATGGCGTCCAGGCGGCCGGTTTCCGCGAACCCACCGAAAGCGTCAACGGCCACTCCGTCGGCTTCCGCGGCGTTCGACTCGGGACGGCCGCAGACCAGCACGAACGTGCCTCCTTTCGGCACCCCGCCGAGGTGTTCCAGACCGGGGTGCTGGCGCAGGAACGTCGCCAGCGTGGGCGTCGCCCGCAACCGTTCGAGGGCCTGCGCGAACAAGGAGGCCACCTGCGCGATGCGCGTGGGCACACAGTTGGCGAGGAACAACAACAACTCCTGGCTCAACTGCCCGCGCTGCTTCAACACCTCGGCTTCCACGTCGTCCGAAAGACCCGCCAGGGCGCCGGTCAGGTCGGTGGCCTTGGTGCGCGCCGCCTGGATGGTCTCGTTGAACAGGTCGGCATTGAACCCCTCGACGGCAGCGTCCAGGCGGCCGTCCGCCTCGGTGAGCCGTCCCATCAATTCGCGCGCCAGGCTGTTGACCAGCACCTCCGGCGTGAGGTGCGGATACAGCGCCTGCGAGACGACGGCATAGCTCAGCTCCAGGTTGTCGAGCTTGACCGTCCGCAGGTCGCCCGCCCCTGCGGTCGCGGCGGCTGCCGCGCGGGCGAAGGTGTTGGTCGCATCGGAGGCGGCGGGCGCCACCGCGCGCAACCCGCCCGCGAGGTCGGCCTGCGCCCCGACGCCGAAGGTCAGAAAATCCGCCTTCTGCAGGTCGAACGCCAGCTTGACCGTGCCGTCGGCGAGCGTGATGCGGTCGAACACGGAGGTGGCGGCGGCGGCGGGTTTGAGCAGGCTGCCGAGAAAACCGAGCAACCGCGCCAGGTGGCAGCGCATTTCGTCGGCGCTGACCCGGTGGAGCACCTTGATCTTCTCCAGCTCGCAAAGGCAATGCGTGGCCTCTTCCTCCTCCGCGCCGAGAGTCACACTGACCACTTGGAACGGGAGTTGGTACTGCCGCCGCAGAGCGGCGAGGCTTTGCTCAACCTGACGTCGCGTCCGTCCCTGATGTCCTTCGATGCGGTAGAACGCCCACGCATCGGACGGAAACCGCAATGGATCCCTGATTTCCGGCCGGTTCAACAGGACTTCGCGATGATAGCAGGGCAACCGGCGTTCCCTTTGCCGCCGGGTGGCTTCCACGTTCCACCAGGTCAGGGCCGGAACCGGGTCGTAGTAGAACGGCACGGCCTGTGCCTCGAGGGTTCCGGCGACCGCGCCGCCAGGAGTGATGCGCACGCCGCGCCCGGCCGGAATCTGGAAGGCCGCGCACAACGTCAGCAGCCTTCGGTAACGATGCTCCAGCAGGCTGCGGTCCCGTCCCCCATGGGCCGGCAGCGGGGTGGGAACGAAGCGGTGACGCAGGAAGTCGGGCTCCCCGCGCCGGCGGGTCGGGATCATTCCGAGCAGCGCATGCAACGGAAAACGCTCGGCCGGCGGAGGCACTTCACTTTCCCAGGCGAAGGCGGCTTCCACAAAGTCCGACCAGGCCCGGTAAAGATGGCGGAGGTGATCCAGACCGTGCTGCCAGCCGATGCGCCCGCCCGCGCGCAGGCCGGCGAGCCAGGCATCGAAATCCACTGCCAACGCGTTCAAGGCCGCGGACGTCGTCGTGGCCGGAATGCCCAGCCGCCCGCCGAACAGCGCGCCGGCCGCCTGCACCGACGCCAGCAATCGGTCCCGGGAATCCCGCATGAAATCCAGGCCGCGCTCGGACAGGGCCGGGTGACTCAACGTGTCGGCCGGGCGCAACAGCAACCGTTCGGGCCGAAGGTCCTCCAGGTCCCACGCCGGCTCCACCGCATCGTCGTTCAGGGCCTTCTCGCGCAGGGCGGTGAGTTCGTCCCGAAGACCGAGCAGCACCCGCCAGACGCCGCGTCGTTCCTGTCCCTGGTTGATGCAATGATTGTCGGTGCAGGTGTCGAGATCAGCGGTCGTACGTTCGAGGTAGAGCAGCGCCGCCTTGTCTGCCAGGAACGCCGCGCTGTCGGCGTCCGTCAGGGAAACGACGGCGCGCGAGCCGGCGGAGGCAGTTTCAAGCAGTTCCCAGAGCGCGATCTGGGCGGCGCCGCCCCCGGTGAGGAAGGGCGCATAGGCCGCTGGATCGCGGTAGTCTGCGGCGCCGATGAAACGCAGGTCTTCCTCAATCTGACAGAGGAAACCCGCGGTGGTCAGCGCCACGCCGCGCCGGAGGGTGAGGCCCTGGACCGGGAAGTGCTCGATATCCAGGCCGCAGGCCACGCCGGCGCCGAGCAGGGCCCGGCGCGCAAGCCGGTCCTCGCCCTCCAGGAAATCGGTGAGCTGGTTCAGGTGCTGATAAGAAAGCACCTGGTTCTCCTCGAACCGGGGATAACGGAAACGGGGTGTCATGAGGGGACGTCCTCGGTGAGCGTCCCCAACGTGGTTTGGTCGAGGACGACAGGGTTTTCATCATTACCGTCCACACAATCGTGCAGGGTGGCCGGGGGAAAGAGACTGCGGAGCTCGAGCCAGACGGCGACCAGCGCGTCCTGGGCTTCGGGCAGCGAGTGCGGCCGCTCGGCGAGTTCGGCGGCGAGTTCCAACCGCCAGGTCCGCCAGGCCCTGCGGAAGGCCCGCATCTGTTCCTCGCTGACCCAGCAGATCTTCGCGAAAAGGTGGGCCGGAAGCAGTTCGCGCACGAGCCGCTCGAAATGGGCGCGGAAGTAGATCCCCCGCAACCGCGCTGGCCAGGCCGGCAGCACCAACGTCACCCGGAAGGAATAGGGATCGTCACAGGGACACGTCACCGAAACGGTCTCCGACGGATGACAGAGGGGCAGCAACCGGACGCTGCCCGGACGCGGGCGCAACAGGAGGTGCTCAAGCACGTAGAACTCGAGCTTCGGCGGCAGCCCAGCAAGGAACCGGACACACGCGGCGATGGCTTCGTCGCGTTCGGCTTCAGCGCCGAAGAACTCGATCCGCCGGGCGATGATCGCGCCGGTTTCGTCCACGAGGTTGAAATAGAAGCGGCCACCGCGATCCGTTTCCGGCCGGTAGCGTTCCGCGAGGGTGCCGTTGCGCGCAACCGCCTCGATCTCGTCCTCCGCCTCGTCCCGGGTCAGATAATGCCGGCTCGAACTCAGGAGGATCTTCCCGCCGGGTTGCCGGATCCGAAAGCGCCACTCCACCCGTCCATCCTGATCGGCTTCGTCGTAGACTTCGAGCGCGCCTGCGAGCGAAGGCGCCGTGCCCAGCAGCGTGTGCAGCTTGTGCTCGAGGCCGGAGAGATTGTCGCGCGCGGCGGGATCGCGGGTCAGATCGATGGCCGCGGCGCGGTCACGGGCGAGTTCGGGCAGAGCCCGGATCAGGCGCAGCTTGTCGGCCAGCAAGGCGGCGGGATCCGGCGCATTGGCCCGCCGGGCGGTCAGCAGCACATAGGGATCGTAGGGTTCCGCCAATCGCGCCAGCAGATGATCGACGATGGCGCTCCGTCGCCGCACACGCTCGCTTTCCGGCTCGATCACTTCGCGGGCCCGCGTCGCAAAACCCGCCTCGTCCCGGCCGGCCACGTCCGCAAAGCCGCGCAGCTTCGCAGGCGGCGCGGACGAAAGCACCGGCGCGTCGAAGCCCAGTCCGAGCAACTCGGGCAGGCGGGCGATTTGCTCGCGCTGGCCGGACAGCAGGAGTTCGGCGAGCAGGAAGAAGGCCTTGAGCTGGCGGGCCTGCGCCTGACGTTCGGCGGGAGCATCCGGGGAAAGCCCCGCCGGTCCGACGCCGTAGTTCAACGGGAGCAGGTTCAACAGCGTCTCGAACGCATCGATCTCGCGCCGTCTTCCGGGCGGCTCGGGAAGGCGCGCCACGGCGGGCGGATGGCGTTGCCCCCCGTTGACCGCGCGCAGTTCCGCAAGGCGCTGCCGGACCCTGGCCGGGGAGGCCAGGAAGGGGAGTTCGCGTTTGAAGAACAGCAAGCGGCTGCGATCAACGGCCAGCCGGGCGGCACGGGCCGGATCCAGCGGGAGCACCCAGCGTTCCCCTTCCTGCGCCACCACGCCGTCGCGGTAACTCGTCAGGATCAACCGGCTCACCGCGACCACCCCCGCCACATCCATCAGCACCTGTACCAGGTCCGAGGCCCGCACCTCGGTCGGACGTTCCGCCGCTTCCAGCTCGGCATCGTCAATGAAGCCGTGCCGCAGCAACGGCCCCTCGAACAACGCTTCCGTCGGCGTGCCCCGGGTCAGTTCCTCCTCGAGCGAGCGGAATCGCACGGACGGCGCCACATGTTGTTCCAGGGCATAAAACGCCCGGGCGGCGACCTCGTCGAGATCGGCGTCCCCGGTCACGCGGATTTCCGCGCAAACCGCGACCTCCTCGGGGCGCACCGCCTCGACGGTGAGGAACTCCTCGGCGAGGTTGCGGTGGGCCTGCAAGCACGTGCGCAACACGTCGAGGCGGGCCGGTTGTTCGGCGGCCGGAACCGAGTCGTCGAACTCGACCTGCGCGGCGTAGAAACCCCGCAGTGGCAGGCGGCATCCGCGCGCCGGCTCCGCCAGCGTGAGTTCGCCCCGATCCTCATCGACGTAAACGGAGGGTTGGGGGGCGCCGGCCACCTGCACCCACGCGTTGCGCACGCCATCCTCGTCGAGCAGCAGCTTGCGGTAGTCGCGCAGGGTGAGCGCGCGGCAGGGCAGGATGCGGTGAGCGGGAAAGTTCGGGGACGCCGGGGCCGGGCGGTGTTCCGGCGGCTTGAGTAAATCCGCCATGGGCAGACCGGCCACGTGTTGCAGGTCCGTCAGGCCGAAGCACAAGTGCTCGCCGAGCGTGATGCCGGGATCGTGCAGGTTGTGGTCCGTCCACGTGCCGCCCGAATACCCGCGAATCCACTCCAGTAGTTCCGCGCGCAGCCCGGCGTAATCCAGGCCGGGTTTCGACGCGCAGTCACACTGGAATCGGGACGGGTTCATGGCGCGGGCGGAAGGACGGCAAATTCGTGAGTGGCCGCCGAGGTGAGCAAGGATCGCTCGGTGGTGGGCTCCAGCTTCGCCGGATCCAGGGCCACCAGCGTCGACCCACGCAGATGGCGCACGTGGAATCCGGCGACGTAATCCACGTAGTCGCGTTCCTCGAGGAAGTTCAGGATGGCGGAGGGGTAAAGACCGGCATCGAATGATGGAGCCGGTTGCACACCCGAGACCCAGGGCGTGAGCCAGCCGGTAACCTCGGCAGCCGCCTGCATCTCATAAAAACCGGTGTCCGTCCGGCCGGCACGCAAGACCAGCGTAGCCTCCACTTTCACTTCCTCGTAGGCCGCGTTCACCACGTGCAACCGGACGTGCGCGGACACAAGGTTCGCAAGGAACTTCCGGACCTCGGCCAGGAGATCCTGACTGGCGGCGGGGCGGCGGCGATCGAAGGCGTCGGCGGTAAGGACGGGCACCAGCACCACCGTGACGTGACCGGGCGCGAGCGCGGAATCCGGGGCGTCCGGAGATGTGTGCGGAATGCATTTGACCTTGTGCAGCGCGGGGAAGGCCTCGAGCAGCAAACGCTCATAATCCCACGAGGCCACGGCGCGTCGTCGATGCCGCAGGCGTTCGCTCACCCGACGGTAGTAGGCGGTTCCCTGCTCGGCCGTCCGTCCGCCCGTCGACGGCAGCGGTTGGAGCACCTTCTTGATCGTCGGTTGCGCGACCGCCAGCCGCGCGACGCTTCCCGCCGGCAACGGGTCCTCCAACCGGGACAGGTCGTTGGCGGGCTGCGGGACGAATACGGCTTCGACGGCTTGCGCGGTCACGGCGTAAGCGCGGTTGAGGGCATCGATGGCGCCGGTCGCCGTCGCCCGCAACCAGATCCGTCCGGAGGGCATGCGGGTGTGATCGGTGGTTGCGGCCGCCGGAATGCCGAACACCGCCACGCCGGTCCGGCGCAAGGTGTGGGTGCTGTCGCTGACCCGCAGGTTGGACGGCACCTCGAGCCAGGTGTCGTCGGCCAGGTATTCCCAGACGATCGCGGGGTACCCGACGAACGGATTCCCGCTGCCGTCGGCGAGGTGGAACAACAACGCCACTTCCTGCCCTCCCGCAAGGTTCTCGATTCCGAGGTGGAAGGTCCCGTCGGCCGGGGGGGAGGGCAGGACCGTCGGGGCGCTTGCGGCGACCTCCCATTCCCCGTGGGGCTCGACGTGGAACAAGGCCAGGGTGTCGGCCGTCCGTTTGGCCACGCTCAGGTCGCGGCCTTCCCGCGCGGTGTAGGCCGCCTCCAACCGGAGCAACGCGGGCGACAGCGGCGGCGGCGGCAGGGTTGGCAACGCGTTGTTCTTGATCGCTTCGGCGACCTTGTACGCGACCAGGTTTCCGTACTCCGCATGACCGAACGCGAATGCCGGGGACGTCAAGCGGAGCCGGACAAAGCCGCGGGACAATCCGCTCTCAAGGCCGGTGAACTCCGGCAAATCCGGGGCCGCCGGGAAGCGTTCGAGGTCGGCCGGATCGAGCGACCAAAGCGGACTTTCCAGCGCGAGCTGGCCGGTCTTTGCGAGGGGCTTCCACGCCCCGCCCTCGAGGTAGCCCACGTCCAGGCGAAAGGTCGCAGCTTGCTTGGTGTGGGTCGCGTAATCGGCGAAGTGGCCGGTGAGGTCGGTGGGCAGGTTCTTCCATTCCGGCTTGAGCCGCAAGGCGGTGAGCTGCTTTGCGAAGATTTCAGGGCTGCCGACGTAGAGGCTTGAATTGACCGACGGACCCGCGCCGAAAGCCGGGAACGGTTTGGCCGCATCCACGGCGCCGGCATCGTTGGCCACCACCAGGTGCGTGTCGCCCGTCACCTGGCATTCAATGCTGGCCGAGACGAGTTGCAGGCCGTCCAGCAGACTGCCCGGCTGGGCCGCCGTGGGCGGGTTCCGGGTCAGCTCGAGGACGGGCCAGGGCGTCCGATAAGCCCGTTGATGGGTCTCCGCCACATGCGCCGCGATGGTCTGCTCGACGGGAATGCCGCTGATCGCGAGCCGCAGGGCGGGCGGCTCGGCGTCCGGCGCGAATCGCCCCTGCACGGTCGATGGGGACGGGGTCCACCACCCGTCCGGCGCGGTGAGGGAAACGGTGAACAACCCGTCCAGCGGCCATTCGCCGGTGGCGTCCGGGCCCGGCGCGCCGGCCGGAAGCGCGGCGTTGCAGCGTTCGCGGAGCGTGTCGCGCGCCGGATTGGACAGCCCGAGCGTCAGCGTCACGGTCTTCGTGCCGCCCGTCAGCCGCAGAACCGGCGCCGCGAGCGCCAATCCCAATCGTCCCGCGGGCAAACCCGGATGACCGAACGCGGGCCACGCGGGGCTGTCATCCGGCAGGGCCTCCCCCAGACCATCGGCGCTGTCCGCCACCATCGCCGCCCGGACGCAGCCATGCGCGGCACGGTCGAGAAAGGTCGAGCGCTTCTCGATCACCCGGGCGCGATTCAGCTGCACGTCACGCACCGTACTGAACTGGATGGCCGCCTTCGCCGCGTCCTTGCCAGCATGCAGAAGCGTGCCCTCCGGCAACCGCATTTCCGCCGCGTTCTTCGCGAGTTCGGCCACCACAAAGGCGCGGTCCGGCACGGCGGCGCGCGGGGCGATCCGCAGCACACAGCGGTAGTAGAACTCGAGGTGCCGGCGCACGAGATCGTTCAACGCCGCCTGCCCGTGGCGGAAGAGCCGCAGCCAGGCCAGGAACAACCCGAGATGCGGGGGTTGCGAACCGTCCGTCAGGGGCGCCCCGGATAGCATCGCGGCCGCCTCAGCGGCCACGCGCTCTTGCAGCACGGCGATCTGCTCTGCCAACTGAGTCAGCGCGCGGGCCAGCGCGGGCTGGAATTGGGCGGCATCAGGCGGATCGGTTGCCGGCGGCACGCCGTCCACTTCGAGCTGCCACAAACCGGCCGGCAACAACCCGTGCCAGGGCTCGAGCCAACGCGCATCGTCGTCATCCGGCGCCACCTTTGCCAGCGCCAGCACCCGGACCAGGGTCGGCCGAAGCAACCCGTAGAGACTGCGGGAGAACACCGGGCCGAACGCGGTCCGTTGCAGCGATTCCCATTCCCGGCCCAGACCACCGATGGTCCGGGCACAAAGCAACAGCAACCGGCGGGTCGCGTTCAACCGATCCGTGGCCGTCCCGCTGGTGAGGGCGGGACTCAGCCGGGCCACGTCCGCACGGAATTCCGCCGGACCGGTGTTCGCCAGGGTTGCCAACCGGACGGCGAAGTGCGGCGCGAAGAACGGTTCCCACGTGCCGCGCGCCCGATTGCCCAGGTCATGGTAGATCAACAGGCGCGAACACCCGGTCAGTTGCCCGAGCAGAGCCTCGAGTTCGCGGTCGTCGAGCAAACGCCGCGCCGGATCGAGGGCGGGCGGCACCCGACCTTCCTGGCTCGTGCCGTCTCGCGGCAACGGATGTTGCGTCGCGGTGGGAATCATGGGCCGGTCGCCGAAGGTTCATCCCGATAGAACGGGAAGACGAAGTTATGCCGCGCGTTGCTGGCGCGGATGGTGTAGTCGACCTGGATGCGGAGCATTCCCTCGCCCGCCACCTCGGCGACCGTCACGGCCTCGGGTGTGATACGCGGTTCATGATACAGAATGGCGGTGCGCACGAGGCTCTGAATCCGCGCGGTCACCGAGGCGTTCAATGGCTCGAACAGATACCGCCGCAAATCACAGCCGTAGGTCGGATGCAGCAACCGCTCGCGCACCGTGGTCGTGAACAGGATGCCCAGGCTTTGCTGGATGTCGTCGACGCCGCTCACCATCCGCACGCCGCCCGAAGGGGCGAGGAAGGTCGGCGGAAAACTCCAGCCGGTTCCCAGAAATGCACTGGCGGTTGTGTCGTCCATGGGACCTCAGTTGATCATGACCGTGGGTGCGCCCACCGCGGCGCTCGCGCCGCACAGGCAGACGTCACCCACCCGCAGCACCGGCCGGCCACCCACCATCACGGTCGCGCTGCCCGCCGGAAAGGGGCTGACGGTCGGCAGATGGCCCGGTGGCGGCAGCGGACAAACGTGCAAATCTCCAACCACCGCCGCCGGCTGGCCGGCAATGAGCACGGTGGCCACCCCCGGACCGGTGAGGGTTCCGCCGTGGTTGCTGAGATCGCCGACTCGGGCTGCAGGTGGCATGGCGGTTTCAGTTGATCTGGACCAAGCTGCCACGGACGGTCGTGGTGCCGCTGCTGGACAATTCGGTTTGGGCGCCGCCTTCTACTTTGGCTTGTGCCTGAGCGTTCAGATTCAGGTTCACGGCCTCGAAACGGCCGTCGGCCGTGGCCTTGATCTCGATGGCGTTCTGGCTCTCGATGACGATGCCGTCCGGAGAAAGGACGATCCGGTTTCCGTTTTGATCCTCAAGGGTGATCCCTTGCTCTGCCTCGCTCAACACGACCCGGTTGCCCGCTTCCGTGGACAGCGTCAACACCTTGGTGTCGTCGTTGAAGTGCACCTTCATCCCCGACCGGCTCGTGTAACCCTTCTCGTGGTTGTCGTCGCTGGCCGGGATCGGGGCGGCGTTGGCGGCACTGTGAAGCGCGCCGAGCACGACCGGATGGCGGGGATCGCCTTCGAGGAAACCGACCACGACCTCATCGCCGATCTCCGGCCGGAAGACGTGGCCGCGATCAGCGCCAGCTTCCAGGGTGGCGAGGCGGGCCCACAGACCTTCGGGATGGGTGACGGGCAGCCCGACCTGGATGCGTTCGCCGGACGCGGGGTCTCCTTCGAGAGCGATCACCCGGCCGACCTGCAAGCCGTGCGGCGAAGGCAACAGCCCGGCGGCCGGCTGCGCGCCTTCCTCCGCCCAGGGGAACCAGGACGGATCAAGCCCGAGCTGACAATCGGTCCGCCAGGTGCCGGTGGTGATTTCATGCCGCACGGCGGCGACGTAGGTTGCGCCATTGAAGCGCGCCCCGAGTCCTTCGAGTCGGACCATGCCGCCCGGGCGGATGGCCGCCGTGCCCTGACAGCGGGCGCGGGCGCGGAGCTTCGCCAGGCGATGGCGGAAAAGCGACCGGGCGGCCCATTGTTCGAGTTCGTCACTGGCGAGGGCGCCGCCGTGCCACACGCGTTGCGCCTCGAACCCGATTCCCCCTGCCAGTCCGGCGCCATCGGGTTGCCCGGCTTCGGGTTCGACGGCGCTCTCGGCGGTGCTTTCAATCCGCTCCTGGGCCGCGGGATCCCAGGCGGCGGCGACGACCGAGCCGGGTTGATCGCGCGCCTCGATCCCGCCCTCGAACAGTTCGATCACCCCGCCCGGCCCAAGGCCCAACGAAGGATCCGCGTCGTAGTCGGGTTCGCGCACCGAAACGGTCTCGATCCCCGGAACAACCACCCATCCGTTCGCCCGCGCGCGGCGCAGCAGGAAATCCCAGTCCGTGGCGGCGTATTGCACCATTTGCGAATGCGTCACCGTCGCTGACGCCACCTCGCCCGCCAGCCCGTATTCGCCCAACAGGCTGGAGGCGATGTCGCTGTCGGTCTGGTCGTTGAACTGCCGGCAGCGGCGGGTCAGGGTCATTTGAAACGCCGGATGTCGGCACTCGATTACGAGCTGCGACGGGCGGCCGTTCCGGAGGGAAATACCGTGCCGGGTGACGCGCCCTTTGAAGACCGGGTTGAGTTCCTCGTGATAGCCGAGCTGGAACTCGATTTCGACGCCCGGCGCCAGGGCGTCGGATTCACTCAGCGCAAACGTCCCCGTGGCCACGTCGCCGTCCCGAAAGACGAAGCGCGCGTGCGGCACCCGGTTGACCGCGAACACCACCTCGGCGCTCAACAGCTCGACCTCGGGCGGCACCTCGACGCCGTCGGCGAGCAGCTTGAACGCCACCAGATCGGACCGGCGGGCCTCGGGAATGGCGACGGTTTCAGGCATCGGCGTCGGTGGTGAGTGGCAGTTGATCCTTCGGTGGCAGGCGCAGGCTTTGCCCGGGCTCGAAGGCGCGCAGGTGATCGAGATCGTTGTGGCGGGCCACGGCCGTGAACAGCGCCGGATCGCCGTAATGCTCGAAGGCGATCTTCGGCAGATTGTCGCCTCGTTGAACCAGCCAGGCACGGGTCCGGTCGGGCGAGGACTTGTTCTCCTCGGCGGTGCGGAGTTGTTCATCGATGGACTCGGAGAACACCGCGCTGACCTTGGCCCGCAACGGCTGGCCGCCGGGCTTGAACAGCGTGTAGTTGACGCTGGCGGACTTGAGGACGCACTTCAGCACGAGGGTCCCCCAGGACACGATCAGGAAGGGGGGGCGATGGATCTCGCCGTCCATCTCGGCAGCCACCTTGAGAAAGGCCTGCACCTGATCCTCGACCTCGATGACGGTTCCGGAGGCGCCGGTGCCGTCGAGGGTGAACTCGAGGGTGCAATCCTGCGCCTTGTAGCGTTTGAACCGGGCGGGGCCCGCGGTGTTGCCGGCGCCGGATTCGCTTTCGAACTCGATTTCCTGGGCGCGGGCGTAGGCGTTGGGATTGAACTGCACCTCGAACACCGCCACCGGATCGCCCTGGCGTTGCTCGTCCCGGTAGGCTTCGACGCGCAGTTTCTCGAGTTCGCCCGGCATGTCAGCGTTCCTCCTTCTGGCGCAGGATGGCCAGCACCTGTTCGACCACCTCGGCCACCAGTTCGTCGCGCCGCGCGTCCGAATCGGTGCGCGACGCCGGCTGACCGCCGCCGGATGGGGCGACCACGACGCGGACCACGAGTTCCTCGATTTCAACCGGCATGGCGCGAGGGGTGGGTTGTGGGTGGCGGTCTCATTCCTGGGAAAGAGCAGCGCCCTGGGGTCACGCGGGTCGCTGCCATTGGTAGGCCAGTTCCAGGGTTTCGACGAGGACGCTGTTGTCGGTGGCGTTCAGGTTGCCGAGGGTCCACTTGACCGGCCAGGCATTGATGAACTGCCAGGCGGCGAGCGGCTGGTGCTTCTCGTTGAGCAGGGTGACCACGACGTTCACCGGGGTGAAGGCGAGGTTCTCGAAGGCGTCGCGGATCCAACGGATCAACTGGGACGACGTGAGCAGCCCGCGTTTCAAGACCAGGTTGCCGTGGCGGGCGCCGGAGGGGAGCTGGTGCGCGAAGCGGTTCTCGCCGCCCTCGACCAATTCCTCGGTCCCGAGTTCGACGGCGAGTCCACCGACCTCCTGGAAGCGGGTGTCCTCGTCGGCGGCGCCTTCCACCTGAATGTTGACCCGGAAGTGAAAGGCCGTTGGCGGGTAGTAGGTCGCCATGCGGTCGTTCCCCCGGGGGTCACGGTGTCTCGATGCTCAGACCTTCGTGGGCGATTTCGAGCGACTCGATGGCCACTTCGTTGCCGGTGGATTTGAGGCCGGGTCCCTCGATCTTGACCGGGAAGGCGTTGCGGGCCTTCCAGACCATGACTGGCTGGTGGTTCTCGTTGAGCAGGCTGATCGTGACGTCGCGGCGCTCGGCCTGGTTGAGCTGGATGGTGGCGAGCCATTCGGCGTACTCGTTGTCCTTGGTCACGATGCCGCGTTTGCAGGTGATGTTGCCGTATTTCGGCATGCCGGGCATCTTCTGCACCGAATAGACCGGGCTCGCGCCGTCGCGGTATTCGATGGCCTGCACCTCGACGTTGAGGCCGGAGACCTCGGAGAAGCCGATGCGCTGACCGCCCCACTCGACCTGAAAGTGGAAGGCTGGAAGCGGATAATCTGCCATGGGGAATCTCTTTCTCGCTGGGGGTTCGGGAGGCTACAGGTTCAGGAAGTCTGCATCTTGTGGGAGAAGCGCAGCACGATGAATTCGGCGGGCCGCACGACCGCCATCCCGATCTCGATGATCAGGCGGCCCTCGAGGATGTCCACCGAGGTCATCGTCGTGCCCAGCCCGACATTCACGAAGAAGGCGTCCTCCGGCTTCGCGCCGGCCAGCGCGCCGTCGCGCCATTTCTCGATGAGGTAGTTCTCGATCATCGACTTGAGCTTCACCCAGAGGTTGGCGTCGTTGGGCTCGAAGACGGCCCAGAGGGTGGATTTGCGCAGTGATTCCTCGACCATGATGAAGAACCGGCGGACGGGCACGTAGCGCCATTCGTTGTCGTTGCCGGCCAGCGTGCGGGCGCCCCAGATCAGGATGCCGCGGCCGGTGAACGGGCGGATCGCGTTGATGCTCTTGCCCGCCGTGGTGTCGACATTCAGATCCTCCTGCTCGGCGGCGTCGATGAATTCGGTCACGTCCCCGACCGAATCCACACTCACATTGGCCGGGGCCTTCCAGACGCCCCGCGTGAAGTCGGTGTAGGCGTAACACCCGGCCACGGCCCCGCCCGGAGGCACGGTTTGCAGCCGGCTGCCGATCCCCCGGACCACGCTGGCATAAAGCGGGAACTGCGCCACCAGACTCTGTTCGAGCGTTTGTTCGAGCGTCTCCGCCGTCGCGATCACCGCGCCCACCGCCTGGGCAAACTCGTAGAACAGCCTCGTGATCTGCGCTTCCGCCCGCCGAATGTTCGCCAGGCGTTCGGCGGCGTCACCGTTGGTCAACGCGATGAATACCCCAGCCGCCGGCGGACTCGCAAGGCCCGCGGCATATTCGCCGGCCGTCCAGTCGGCGGCCTGCGGTTGGAAGGCCGCATCCGCCGCCATGCCCGTCACGTCCGTCGTGTCGGTGTGCACGTCCGACGCGGCGGCCAACCCGTTCAGCGCGGCGAATGTGTCCGCGAGCGAATCGCTGATCAGATCGCGCACCGCCTGCCGCACCGAACTCACTCCCGCCCCCTCGTAGTCGTCATGCAAACCCGCCCCGCCGATCCAGGCATCGATGGTGGCCCGGTTGCGGTTGTAGAGAAACTCGAACAAGTCCCGGTAGGCGGTCTGCGCATCGCCCAGATCCGGCGCAGTCGCGTTCAACTCCGTCAGCAGGGCCTCGCGCAGGGCGCCGTAGGCCGCTTCGAGGTCATCGTCGGCGGTGACCACCGCATCGACATCCGCCACCGCCCGGTCCAGGTCCCGGAAGATTTCCTGGATGCTGCTTTCGGCTTGGTTGCGGATGTTGCCGATGACCGCGCTTACTTCGCGGTACGAAATCTCGCGCGCCATCGAGGATTTCAGATGCGGCGTGTAGGCGGCGCCGTAGGAAAGGTACTTGGTGCCGATGTCCGTCCGGAACGCGTCCTTGCCCGCCTCCCAGCCATCCGCCTCGCGCAGGTCCAGAAGGGCAAACCGGTCCTTGAGCTCGCCGCACTGCTTCAGCATCGCCTGCTGCAACCCCGCGAAATCAGCCGCCGACAGACTGATGGCATCGGGCGCCAGGAGCATCGTGGGCTCGTCGCATTTGCGCAACGCATCCAGGGCGTCCGCGAGGGCGTCGCGCTCGACATTGCCATCCGCGCGGTACCGCCCCGCCGAGACGATGTAGACCCGGGCGCCGCCGTTGGCGAAGTAGAGGCGAATGCTCTCGTAGAGGTAGTATTTGTTGTCGAAGGTGGCGCTGACCACGTTCTGGGCGGAATCGAGAATCAACTCGGTGACTTCGGTGACCGGGCCACGCCCGAAGATCGATTCGAATTCGACCAGCGACGCGACGGCCCGCGGTTTGTTGACGAGGGAGACCTGCTGGTGGCTGTCCTTCTCGGTGTAGCCGACGAACGCCGGGATGGCAGTCGCGACCTCCGCCACCGAGCGGGGCAGCACGGAGATCTCCTCCACGTAGACGTCGGGGGTTTTGTAGGTGGGCATAACGTTAGGGGTTCATTGAGGTCCGGGGCAGTTGGCTAAAGATGCACGAAAGTCTCGGAAACCGGGCGGCCCGGCGTCGACGCCAGGCTCAGGCTCGTGGGGGGCGGGTTCGGCAGGTCGTCCAGTGTCGGCGTGAAAACGTCCCCCTCGGGATCGAACCGTTCGATCCGCAGCCCCCGGTGCGGCACGGCCCGGAGCGCAATGGGCAACGTGGACTCGAACAGCACCGCGGGCGCCGGCGAACCCGTCAACGGTTGCGTGCCCGCCGCGACGAATTGAAAGGGCATGCCGTCCGCCGGCTCGTGCCGGAGGCGCAAATGCGCCGGATCGATGGTCGGCTCGCTGCGCGGCACCACCGCATAACGCCAGATCGTGGCCCGGCCCGCCCAGTCCACCTGCACGATCCGCCCGCCGGCCACCAACCCGCCCGCCGCGGTCAGGATCCCGAATCCGTCGGACCCCTCCGGACGCAACACCAACTCGAGGATCGCCGCCGGCCGCGATTCGTAGAGCCCGTCGTCCGCGTAGACGCGTTCCTCCGGTTCGGTGTCCAGTTGCAGGGTGAACCGCCCCGGCGCCCAGGGGCCCAAATCCACCGATGCCGCGCCGGCGCCGTCGATCGGGGACACCGTTTGCTGCCCCACCACGGACCCGCGCGCGTCGCGGATGCGCAGGATCCGGGGCGCAGGCAGGTCCGGAAAACGCAGGGTGGTGCGCGTCCGGATGAGACGGACCTGGTCGGTCGCCGCAACCGTCGCTCCGGGGTGGGGGCGGCCAACGCCGTCGACGAGGGCACCGGACCGGTTGCTGAGCAGGAAGGGATGGAGGGTCGCCGGCGACGGCTCGGTGGCGCCCGCGAAAGCCGGGTGAACCGCCCGGGCGGCAAAGGTCAACCCGAGGTTGTCGGCGAGCGGAATCCGCGGCGCACCGGCGGCCGACTCCGGATCGATCTCGCCCAGGACCACCCCCCCGTTGGGTTCCGGTCGGAAGATCAAGCGATGGGCTGCCAGCGTTCCGCGCGTCGCCCTGGTGGGAGACCATTCGACAAACCGCAGGTCCGTGCCGGCGAAATAGCCGTGGGTGGCGCGGAAGGCAAGCAGCCTGTCGAAGCGGCAATCCATCAGGAAGGGGGCGGGCGGCCGCCGGTTTGCAGTTCAAGCCGGGAGACCGGGCGCGCTTCCCGCTCGAGTTCGTCCTCCTGAACGACGACGGGTCGGAGCTGGTACGCGACCGAGGGGAGATACTTGATGCCGAGAATCGTCCAGAGGTAGTTCTGCTGCTCGAGGGTCATCGGGTAGAGGTCGATGGCGATCTCCGGGGTTCCCGCGGCCATGGTCGGGGTGTTCTCCGGCGTAAACACCCGCTTGCGCTGGAAGAACGCGATCGTCCAGCCGATGTGTTTCAGCGCCTCGTCGTAGGTGCCGAAATGAGCGGCCAGCAGCATGTAGAGATTCAGCCGCACCTCCGGCTGCGCATAGCTCACGCGATCCCCGTTCCGGACGGTCACGTAGCCCTGGTTCTTCATGATGCGCTCTTCGTCGATGTTGAAGAGGCACATCCCGACGCGATTGGCCGGGATGGCGACCTCGCCCTGCGCATCGGCGAACTGTCGGAGCGTGACGATGTCGGTGGTCGGTCCCGTGCCGGCCTTACGCCGCAGGAAATCTTCCAGTCCGGATCGGACCAGTTCTGCCACCAGGTGGATCATGAGCGGACCCAGCCCCACCACGGATCGCCAACCTGACGCTGCGCAGGGTTCCGAGCGGATGGCGCGATCCGGCTTCCGGGCTGATTGAGTCCATCAATCGCACCGATGATTCGCGGGTGCAAGGGGCAAAGTGGCCGCGAGCAGCAGGGCTCCGGTCGGCACCGCGTCTTCGCCCAGGCCCGCGAGCCGCACTGCCGGCCCCGGACGAAACGCATCCATGATGAGCGGTTCGAGAGCGCATGCCACCGCCGCCCGCAAGGGTTCGCCCAGCAGTGACAACCCCCCGCCAACCACGATCACCTCGGGATGCAACAGGTGAACCACGTGCGACAGTCCGAAGGCCAGGTCGCCGGTCACTTCGGCGAGCAGTCCCTCCGCCGCGGTGTCTCCCGCAGTCAGCGCCTTTTCGAGGTGGCGGGCCTCGCCCCCCGGGCGGTCGCCCGCCACTTGCGCCAGCATCCCAGCGGGGTGTTCCTCGACCAACTGGCGGAGGCGACGGTCGACGGCCCATCCCGAGCACCGGGATTCCACCGTGGCCCCGCTTCGATCCAGCCGGACATGGCCGATCTCGACCTCGCCCGGCGCCGCGCCATGGTAAATGCCGCCGTCCACCGCCAGCCCGCCCCCGACCCCGCTGCCCAAGGTCACGTAAAAGACCGTCCGGAAGCCCCGCCCCGCGCCCGCGCCCGCCTCGCCGAAGGCCGCCACATTCGCATCGTTCTCCACCCGAACCGGCAGCCCCGTCACTTCGGCCAACCAGTCGCCCAACGGGTAATCCGCCCAACCGGCGATCTGATGCGAGCACCGGATCGTTCCCGACCGCCAGTCCACGGGGCCACCGAATCCAACCCCGACCGCCACGGGCGCGTGCGCACTGGTGAGGACCGGCAGCACTTCACGGAGCCGGTTCCGGATGCCTTCCCCGCCCTCCGCCGCGACCACCTGGAAGCGTTCCCGCCGCTCGATGTGTCCCCGACCGTCGCCCAGGACGACTTGCAGTTTCGTCCCGCCAATTTCAATGCCCAGATACGCCTCAGCCATGCCCGGTTACTATCGCAAACCCGGGCCGGCGGGAATCTCAAAGCCCCGGGTCCACCCAGGACTTGGCGGACACGGCTGCGTCCCTTCGACGCGTGGCCGCTGGGAGGGGGAGTTCGGAGAGGGAGTAGGGACCGGCCGGGTCTCCAACGCAAGCACTTGCCGCGTTGTGGATTTCGTTGGAATCCCCTGGCCGGTCCTCCTGTCGATCCTGTCAACTGCCTAATAGCAAACCACCGCATGGGCAACCACCCAGGCAACCCCGTCCTCCGCGGTCAACGGAAGCGTCGCGACGGTCCCAGGGACTCCGGGATCCCAGGAGTCAATGTAACCACACTGACCCGGCGCGATGGTGGTGGGAGCCGCATCGCCCGCGTATACATGGACCTCCTTCAAGACCGCGCCGCCGCCGAGGTCATATATGACGGCAACTTGACTGCCATCCCAGATCACGGTCAAGGTGCCCACCAAGTTCCCGTTGGCCGTGTTGTTGAGTCCGGCCCCCGCCCAAATGTCGTATTGGGTGATGCCGGGCTGAGTGAGTTGGATGGCCCAACCCCACCGATTCTGCGTAAGCCCCAGACTGGGCAGTCCTTCCGGATTCGATTTCCGTTGAGTCGACCAGATCCAACCGCCCTTCGCGTAAGCGGTCTGGCAGGTCGACACCGGCGGTTCACCGAAGTCGCAGCAGATGCCGTAAAGACCGTAGAACCACCATCGGCCCGGTGAGCCAACGTTGACCGGTACGTCGCCGCCGAAAGCGGTCTCATGGGTATCCTCGTACGTTCCGTCCCCTTCAGGATCCAGTTGAACTTCGGCGTGCGCGACAACGTATAACATTGTGCCGCACGCAGTATTGACGTCCACTATCCCGATCGCCGAGAAGGGGATCGTGAACGTATACTCCGTCAGGCCCGTTGCGTCGGCGCAGGCGCCGCCGAGGGCTTGGCAGAACTGGCCGGGCACGGGGGTGCCCTGCGGATTCGCCGGCACATTGAGCAGGCTGGTCCCCACCCATACATGCAGGGCGCCGAATCGAGCGTCGATGACGCTGTCCATGTTGACGTCATACGTCAACCGGTAGGTGACGTAGACGTTGTTGGCGTCATTGACGACGCTGAGGGTGCCCGCATCAATGGTCTGACCTGCGGTCAGGCTCCAGGTTGTGGGAATGCACACAGCTCGCAGGTTGGGTGCCGATACCGCCAATACCACTATTGCTGAGGCAATGCCGATATTCGTCTTCTTCATTGGTTACTCTCTCGTTTTGCGGCGAGTGCTGTGAAAGCGATGGCTGGGTCTCGATTGGTGACTGTGGCGATATCATCCAATGCTCATTGCTATGGTATTACTACGTACGTGTTAATGCGTGTCCATCGGTCGGGTATGATGTTTGTTTTGCACCAAGGGGAAGTCGCCGTTCCGCGGTGTGTTCGGCAGCAAGGGTGCCTGGACCGGTAGGGTGCGGGATACCGGGATCGGACCGGGGGGAATGGAATCCGGAAGGTCGTTACAGGCAGGCGCGAAGCATTTTGCTACGGTTCTTTAAATGTGGGTCTCGAGCCCTTCGGCTCACGCCGGATTGCGGGAGGGAGCCTGTTGGCGGGCCATCCGGAAAGCGCCAAGCGAAGCTTGGTGGTTCTAATTAGTGTCTGGCCGTAAAGATGTAAACAGTTGGCTGATAGTGGGATAACGCGGCAGTTTGGCGTGAATCCTGCTTGGTTTCGGAGCGTCGTTCGGCGGTTTGGGCCGGTTTTGCCCACCGGGATGACCGACATCGCGGAAGATTCGCCATTATGCGCCATCGTTTTGAGACCCAGCCTGATTTCCAGGTCCTCCCTGCGTATTTCGGAGTTATTCGGACAGGGATTTCGGAGTTAATCGGACAGTGAATTCGGACGGCAATTCGGACACCGAATTCGGTCCAATTCGGACAGGGGTTTCGGCGGGAATTCGGACAGTTTTGGTGAAGTCCGAAATCGGTGTCCGAAATGGTCCGAAACGGCCGCGGAGGAGTGGAGTGACGCTGGAGAAAGTGCCAGAAGGGTGGCGCCTCAGAACGAGGCGACATCAGCAATGGCTCGAAAACCTAAATCCATGCGTCAAATCCAAGAAATCCTCCGACTCAAACACGAACACCGGCTCTCGGTGCGCGAGATCGCGCGCAGTTGCGGGCTGCCTGCCAGCACCGTCAGCGACTACGTGGTGCGGGCGCAAGCCGCGGGCCTGGGCTGGCCCCTGCCCGAAGGACTGGACGAAGAGCAGATTCAGCACCGGCTGCTCAACCCCACCCGGGGCCAAAGCGACGCCGCACCACCTCCCCAGCCGGCTCGCCCCTTGCCGGACTGGCCCGAGATCCACCGGGAACTGAGGCGTCGCTCGGTGACCCTGCGCCTGCTTTGGCAGGAATACCGTCAGCGCTTCCCCGACGGCTACGGCTACACCCAGTTCTGCGAGTATTACCGCCGCTGGGCCGGGACGCTCGATCCGGTGATGCGCCACCATCATCCGCCCGGGGAGAAGCTGTTCGTGGACTGGGCGGGGCAGACGGTGCCGGTCCATGAAACCGACGGCTCGGTGTCGGAAGCCTTCCTGTTCATCGCCGTCTTGGGGGCGAGCAACAAGACCTTCGCGCACGCGTTCGCCGACCAGAAGCTGGCCTCCTGGATCAGTGCCCATTGCCGGGCGTACGGGTTTTTTGGCGGGGTGGCCAGGGTCACGGTTCCCGACAATCCGAAGACCGGCGTGATCAAGCCCTGCCGTTACGAACCGCAGATCCATCGCACCTACCAGGAGATGGCCGAGCATTACGGCACCGTGATCATTCCCGCGCGTCCCCGGCGGCCGCGGGACAAGGCGAAAGCCGAAGCCGGGGTGCTCATTGCCGAACGACAGATCCTGGCGGCCCTGCGCGATCACACCTTCTTCAGCGTGGCGGGCCTCAACCAGACCCTGGCGCCCCTGCTGGCCCGGCTCAACGCCCAGCCGTTTCAGAAGCTGGAGGGCTCGCGTGACAGCTGGTTTGACGCCCACGAAAAACCCACACTCCAGCCCCTGCCCACGACGGCCTTCGAACTGGCCACCTGGAGCAAGGCGGTGGTGAACATCGATTATCACGTGGTCGTCGCCAAGCACCGCTACAGCGTTCCCTACTCCCTGATCCATCAGACCCTTGAGGTTCGCCTGACGGCCTCCACCGTGGAACTCTTCCAACACGGCAAACGCGTCGCCGTCCACCGCCGCAGCTTCCGACCGGGCTGGTTCACCACCCTCGACGAACACCGTCCCAAAGCGCACCAGAAGCACCTGGAGTGGACGCCCGGGCGGATCGTCCAATGGGCCTGCAAGACCGGTCCGGCCTGCGCCCAGCTGGTGCAGCGGATCCTGGAGGAGCGCCCTCATCCCGAGCAGGGCTTTCGTTCCTGTCTGGGCATCATCCGCCTCGGCAAGGCCGCCGGCTCGCAACGACTCGAAGCCGCCTGCCAACGAGCCCTGCACTTCGGCACCTGCACCTACCGCAGCGTCGAATCGATCCTCAAGCACCGGCTCGACCAGCAGCCCTTGGAACCGGAACTTCCCCTCAACCCGCCGGACCATGCCAACGTGCGTGGGCGCAGCTACTACAATTAACCCTCTTGACCCTGTGCCCATGCTCACGAATCCCACCTCGGAGAAACTGCGCACCCTGCGCCTGGAGGGCATGCTCGAAGCCCTCGAAGAACAACGCCGCCAACGCGACATCAGCGAACTCGACTTCGAGGAACGCCTCGCGCTGTTGGTCGAACGCCAGTAGCTCTGGCACGAAAACCGCGGTCTGGCCACCCGGCTCAAGAACGCCCAGTTGAAGATCGCAGGCGCCAGCCTGGAGGACATCAACTACCGTCATCCTCGCGGACTCAAACGCGCCCACATCGACCAACTGCGTGCGTCGGCCTGGGTGCGGGAACATCGCAACTGCATCATCACCGGCCCGACCGGGATCGGCAAAAGCCATCTGGCCTGTGCGCTGGGACACCAAGCCTGTCGCGATGGACTGCGCACGCGCTACTTCTATGCGCCGAAGCTCTTTCGCGCCCTGGAGGCCGCGCAGGCCGACGGCAGCCTGGTCAACCTGATCAAGACCCTGGCCCGCCTGGACCTCTTCATCATCGACGACCTTGGGCTCGCCGTGGCCAAGCCCCGGCTCTATCGCCATCTGCTCGAGATCATCGACGACCGGATCGGTCGTGGTGCCACCCTCCTGACCAGCCAATATCCCGTCGGCCAATGGCACGACACCATCGGGGACGCCACCGTGGCCGACGCCCTGCTGGACCGCCTGGTTCACAACGCCTATCGGATCGAGTTGGACGGCAAATCGCTGCGCGACCCCAAATCCGCTCCTGCGGATTAGCGCCAGCCAGTCCGGGGTGTCCGGCCCGTTCGACCGCGGGCTGGGCCACCCCAAAACGGGACCCAGGCGCACGCCGCAGACCGCGAGCTATGGCTCAGGAGGCCGGTCTGCAGCGGCGCTACCCCATTTTGGGATGGCCCAACCCGCTCGCTTTCCTCCCTTCCGAGACCCGAGCGTCGCCTTCGGCTCCGAGGGATCGGTGTTACGTGAATGAAAAATATATGGAGCCTACGTTGGCTCTTGGTGTGCGAGGCTTCAGTCTGAGGCGGCTGCTATATTTTGCTCGTATAGGGATTTGTCCCCCGGTTTTTTGAATCCGCCTACAGGGCAACGCGGCGCGCTATAGCACACTCCTGCACCGCCGGGGAGGGCCAAACGGTGGGCGGCCTATAAAAACAATTTGTTCCAAGCTCCAGAAATGCCCTGCGGCGCGCCGCCAAGGGGTCGCCACGGCGTTGTTCACTTCCGGGTAGAGTGTTTTGATGGGGTCGCCCACCGGCTCGTTATAGGGCATCTCAAGCGCTGGGCCTCACCTCAACTTAGTGCCCGCTGTTCGGCGGTTTGTGCGTGCATCTATAGATCAGCTCCTTATCCTCGTGGGCACCAATGAATAGACTCGTTCGCGACGTGTTCCTCGATCTCGCCCTCAACCTCATCCCCACCCTGGAGCGCCACCTCCCCGACCTCGCTTTCTCCGACGCGGACTTTGTCGCCTTGGGCGTTCGGCGCATCAACACCTTCCACCCCTCCGGCCGCTCCTTCCTCCAGTCCGCCCGCCAGTGCGAGGTGACCGGCGTCTCGCTGCGCGCCTATTTCGGCGCCGTGGGCAGTCCGCGCCGCTTGGCCATGCTCCACGAACTCAACGCCGCCTTGTGCGCCACCCTCCCGCTCCGAGCCGATCGCTTCGCCGCCTTCCCGCAACTGGCCGGGCGCGATGTCCTCGCCCTGGACGGCCACGACATCCGCCACGCCACCCACGAACCGCCCGCTTCTCTGGCCCAGGGTGGCGAGAAGGTGCCCGACACCCTGACGGGAGTATTCTTGCGCGACCTGCGCACCGGGGCGGCGCGGGTGCTCGCCCAAACCCAAGGCCATCAACACGAATGGGCGGCGGTCAAGGCCCGCCCCTGGAGCGACTTCCTCTGGCGGCCCCACGCCAAGGGCACCATCCTGGTGATCGATCCGGTGGCGGTGGATTTTGCCTTCTTGCGCGCGGCCAAGTGCAAGGCCAGCATCACCGTGATCACCCGCACCAAAACCAACCTGGTCGTCCGAGAGGCTCGCCCACTGGCCTGGGACCAGCGGGCGCGCTGCAACCAGGGCGTCCTGTCCGACGAGCGGGTGCGCTTCGGGGAACCGGGCGAGTTTCGGCGGATTCGCTACCAGGACCCCGAGAGCGGGGAGGTCTACGAATTCCTGACCACCGAATTCCACTTGCTCCCGGGGATCATCGCCCAACTCTACCGGTTGCGGTGGGATATCGAGAAGTTCTTTGACGTTTGCGAGCAACTCCTGGCCGAGGCCCGCGCCTGGGGCACCGGGCCGGTGGCCGCCCAGGTCCAGAACGAGTTCCTGGTCTTGACCCACAACCTGATGCTGCGGCTTAGCGGCCAGTTGGAGGCGGAGGAAGGCATCCGGGACCAAAAAGTGGAGGCCAAGTATGCGGCGGCGCTCAAGGCGCGCCAGGCAAAGGCGCGGGCGCGGGGAAGGAGCGTCTCGGCTTGGGTGCGGGCGCTGCGGCGGATCACCCGCTGGAGCAGTCAATTCACCCGCTGGCTTCAGGATGCCATTGTCCACAGTTGGGAGTGGCAGGCAGGGGTGGCCAAACTCCGCCCACTGATGCTGGCCTATCTGCGCTGAGGGCGCCCCACGCTATGGAACCACATCGCCCGACCCGCTATACAGCGAAACACTGCCGACCGCCCCAGGCTCCATCTGCCAACGACTATGCCCCATCCAATCGCCTCCCCTTCGCTGCCGCAGGTAACACCGATC
>JACKPV010000040.1 GCA_024233305.1 Verrucomicrobiales bacterium | reverse complement strand
CAGGCGGTACCTGGGTCGAGACCTCAAACTGCTTTGGGGCCTCGCGGCGGGCCGGTGCTCCAATCCCGACTGCCGCAAACCGCTGATCAAGGAGGCTACGGGAAACGACCCTCACGCGGTCTTGGGCAAGATTGCCCACATCTACGACTTCTCCCCGAGCCCGGATTCCCCTCGGTCAGACCCGTCGCTCACAATTCAGCAACTCAACGCCTACGACAATCTGATCCTGCTCTGCGGCGATCACCACGACGAGATCGACAAGCAGAAGCGGACTTTTCCCCGGGAGACGTTGCTCAAATGGAAACGTGAACATGAGGCATGGGTGTTCAGCCGTTTGCAGCAGGTGGTTCCGACCGTCGGGTTCGCGGAACTCGAAGTCGCGTGTCAGGGCATCATCGGTGGCCCACAACCTCCCAGCGAGCTTGCCACTCCGACACCTCCGGCTGAGAAGATGCGGAAGAACAAGCTCACGGAAAAAGTGAGGCTGAGGTTGACGCTGGGATTGAGCATATTCAGTGAGGTCGAACAGTTCGTCCAGAGCGTCGCGCGCCTCAGTCGGCACTTTCCGGAGCAATTGAAGGCGGGATTCGTTTGCCGCTACAATGAGCTCCTGAAACAAGGTATCGAAGGCGATGCGCTGTTCGAGGCGCTGCACGATTTCGCGAGTTCCAGCAGCTCGAACTTCGAGCGCCAGGCAGCCGGATTGGGCGTGCTCTGCTACCTCTTCCAGAAGTGCGAGGTGTTCGAGCCATGATCCTCCCGACGAAACACATCAATCCGTTGGACTCGCTGCTGGGTGTCGGCGCGTTGATCTTGGAGCGGCTGCAGACGACAAAGACGGTGACGCAACTCTGGGACGAAACGCGTGACTTGCCTCAGGTGGCGACATTCGAACGCCTGGTGCTTGGGTTGGATTTGCTCTACATGATGGGGGTGGTTGAACTGGACGGCGGGATTATTCGGAGGGCCGGGCGATGATCCGCTGCGTCAGGGCCAACAAAGCGACGTTCCGGCCGGTGAGGTTCCAACCCGGGTTCAACGTCGTGCTGGCCGACAAGACGAACAAATCGAGCCGCAAGGATTCCCGCAACGGGGCGGGCAAGTCGCTCCTGGTTGAGATCATCCACTTCTGCCTCGGCGGAAGCGCTGGAACAAGCCTGAAGAAGAAGGAACTACACGACTGGCGGTTCACACTCGATCTGCAACTCGGTGGCAGGGAACTGTCGGTCACCCGCGGGCTTCACCATCCGAGCAAGGTTGAAGTGGCTGGAGATGCCTCTTTCGTTGCCAAAGACCTGCTCTTGCCTCTGCCGGGCGGGAGTTTACAAATCAAGTCTACCGAATGGGCACGGGCTTTGGGCTCAGTGGTGTTCGGTTTGCCGAGGGAGGAGAAGCCTCAGCCATTTACGCCACGGTTTCGGAACCTGTTCCCATTCTTTGCTCGCAGCGGGCGCGACGCCTTTGCGTCACCGTTCCGGCACCACCGTCAGACCAAGCTTGGCGAGCAGCAGATCTGCAACGCGTTCCTGCTCGGACTCGGTTGGGACTACGCTCGCCAGTGGCAGTTGCTCCGCGAGAAGGAAACCCTGCTGAAGGTGTACAAAAGGGCCTCCGAGGCGGGGGTTGCGCAATTGGAGTCCGGGTCGCTGGGCGAACTGGAAGCCGAGCGCGTTCGCCTGGAGCAGGCGGCCCATCGCAGCGAAGAGAACCTGCGCGTTTTCAAAGTCCACCCGGAATATGAACGGATCGAACAGCAGGCCTCGGAACTGACCCGCCGGATTCACGAACTCACGAACCAGAACGTGACCGACGGACGGCTCCTGGAGCACTACCGCCGCAGCATGGCCGGCGAAACCGGCGCCGCCGACTCCGAGCACACCGGACGGATGCTCGAGGAAACCTACGAGGAAGCGGGGGTTGTCCTGCCGGACTTGGTGAAGAAGCGCCTGGACGATGTGAAACAGTTCCATCGTGCGCTGGTGCAGGGACGACGCGATTTCCTCGCCTCGGAAGCGGAACGATTGGAGCGAAACATGGCGGGGCGGAAGCAGGACTTGACGGGTCTTGATGAACAGCGTGCGGCTCTGATGCGAGTGCTCGAAACCCACGGCGCACTGGCAGAATACAACCGCCTGCAGGCCCTGAGGCAGAACGCGCAGGAAAAGCTGGCGCAGGTTCGTCGCCGAATTCAGCAACTCAAGGAACTCGAGGAAGGCCGCAGCCAACTGAAGATCGAGTTTGAGACCCTGCGGCAAACGACGCGTCGCGATCTGGACGACCGCGCCACGGCCAAAGAGCAGGCCATTTCGCTGTTCAATGCCAACTCTGAGGCACTCTACGACGCGCCTGGAAATCTCATCCTTGAGGTGGGGAAGAACGGCTATCAGTTTGAAGTCGAGATTCAGCGGACGGGGGCCACCGGCATCGAGAACATGAAAGTGTTCTGCTACGATCTGACCCTGGCACAGCTCTGGACCTCCCAACCTCACCAGCCCGGCCTGCTCCTGCACGACAGCCCGATGTTCGACGGAGTGGACGAACGGCAGAAAGCCGCAGCCTGGACCCGGGCAAAAGCGGAGTCCGAGCGGCTCGGTTTCCAGTACATCTGCATGGTGAACACCGACGACATACCCGAAGGCGAGGTCATGCAGGGCCTGGACCTCCGGGATGAATCCCTCGTCCGCGCCGTCCTGACCGACCAGCCCGACGGTTGCCTCTTGGGGATGCGATTCTGACCGACGCAATTCAACCGTGATTCAGCCTCTGTCCATGCGTGAACCGGCGAAAACGACGCCTGCGGCAACGCAGGCTGCGGAGGTGACCTACGAACTCCACACGCTGGGCTGGAAAGCGTTTCAGAATCTCTGTGTCGCCATTGTCGGGGAGACCTGGGGGCAGACCGTGCAGAGCTTCTTCGACTCTCGAGACGGCGGACGAGACGGTGCCTTCCACGGCACATGGAAAGCCAAGACCGGAGAGGTGTTTGAGGGCTCCTTCACAGTCCAATGCAAATTCACTTCCAAGCAGGACAAGCACGTCCAGGTTTCCGGGCTGAAGGAGGAACTGGCAAAGGCCAAGCGTCTGGCCAGTCGCGGGCTTGCTGACAACTACTTCCTGCTGACGAATGCGCGGCTTTCAGGCTCCAACGAGGAAGAACTGCGTCTTGCTTTCGAGAACATCCCGGGCGTCAAGCGCTTCGCCGCCTACGGTGGCGAGCGCATTTCGCAGATCATCCGGGAGTCGCCACGCCTCCGCATGCTCGTGCCCCGGGTTTATGGGCTGGGAGACCTCAGTCAGATTCTTGACCAACGGGCCTACGACCAGGCACGCGAGTTGTTGAGTGCGCTCGGTGACGATTTGGCGAAGTTCGTTATCACCGAACCCTACCAGCGTAGCGCGAAGGCGCTGGTCAAGCATGGGTTCGTGCTTCTCCTGGGCGAACCGGCTTGCGGCAAGTCAACCATCGCAGCCGCCCTTGCCGTGGGAGCCCTGGATGAGTGGGGGTGCTCAACCCTCAAAGTCCGCGACGCCGACGAGTTCGTCGCCCGATCCAACCCGCACGAGCCAAAGCAGTTCTTCTGGGTGGACGATGCCTTTGGCGCCACGCAGTTCGACTGGTCGAGCGCCGCAGCGTGGAATCGCGTGTTGCCGCATATTCACGCGGCGATCCGGCGTGGGGCACGGGTTCTCTTCACTTCCCGCGACTACATCTATCGTGCGGCAAGACAGCACCTCAAGGAATCCGCGCTGCCTGTCATCCGCGAGTCCCAGGTTGTCATCAAGGTGGAACGTCTGTCCAAGGAAGAGCGCGAGCAGATCCTCTACAACCACATCCGACTGGGCAATCAATCTCGACAGTTCAAGACGAAAGTGAAGCCGCTTCTGCCCGAGGTCGCGGCCCAACCGCGATTCAGCCCCGAAATCGCCCGCCGCCTCGGCAACCCGCTATTCACCAAGCGGCTGGTGCTTTCCAGGCCCGGCCTTGAAGGATTCGTCGCGCATCCGCTGGAACTGCTTTGCGAGATCATTCGGACCCTTGATGCCGGATGCCGGTCAGCCCTGGCATTGGTCTTCATGCGGAGCGGTTTCCTGCCAAGCCCAGTCGACATGACACCCGACGAGGAGCGCGCGGTGCAGTTGATCGGCGGCTCGCTCCCGGAGATTCGCAGCTCTCTCAATGCGTTGGACGGCAGCCTCCTGCTCCAGGCTCGTCAAAGGGGGAGCTACGTGTGGAAGTTCAAGCACCCGACTGTGCGTGATGCCTTCGCCGCCCTCGTCGCAGAAGATCGGGAGTTGATGGACATCTACCTTGCGGGGACACCCATTGAAAAGCTGTTCGGCGAAGTGTCGTGCGGCGACGTTGGCATTGAGGGCGTCAAGGTTGTGGTTCCTATCGACCGCTACCAAGCGCTCATGGCTCGCATGGAATCGTTCGACACTGGAATGAGCGAAAAGGATCGGGCGGTGCATCACTTTCTGGCGTATCGGTGTGACCGGGAGTTCCTCCTTCAATACGTCGAGCGGTATCCAGGGTTCGTCCCCTCCCTCCAAGTCCGTTCCTACCTCACCGCAGTGTCCGACGTTTCCGTTCTCGCAACTCTGCAGGAACTGAATCTCCTTCCCGAGGAGAACCGGGCATCGGTCGCGGCGCGCATCAGAGAGTTGGCGGTCCAGACGCCCGACTCGGATTTCCTTCAGGAACGAATCCAGGGCCTCCTCACACCTGAGGAATTCGCCGCCATCATGGACGATGTTCGAACCAAGTTGCTGCCGAACCTCGACGACGAAATCTGGACTTGGCGCTCCAACTTCGATGGCGATGACGATCCGGAAGAGCACTTCGACTACCTGGTAGGAGCTTTGACCGACTACAAAGACCACCTCGCCGACCACGCGGAGGCGGTGGCTCAGGTGGAATCCGCGCTGACGACCATCCACGAGGTGGTTGAGGAACTGCGCGAGGAACAGCCTGGGGAACCCGATTCAGACGACTACTACGGACACGATTCGTCAGGGGTTGTGAGCGACGATTCCCGTTCCATTTTCGACGATGTGGACCACTGAAACCAACCCCGTCTCCGCTCAACACGTCGTCTTCCTCAGCCACGGCGCGAAGGACAAGGCACTGGTTCGGCCGCTGGCCGGATACTTCAATATGCGTCGGCTAACAACTTCCACCTGGCTCCATCACCACTTTCGCATTTCCTGTTCGGTGATCGCCATCACCGGCTGTCCGCTACCTGAAGACGGGCGCCCGGCGATAACAGCGATTGATCACGTGGTAGGCGGCTTCGGCTGCACATGCAGTTGCGGATAACGGCCAATCGCATCGTGACCACATTTCTGAAGAACAGAGATTCCCGGCTTGACACATTTAGCGAGTTAGCTAACTTGCACTCGTCGATGGCCAAGAAACCTACTCCTGCCCAGTTCCGCGCCCAGGCCGAAGTCTTCAAGGCTCTCGGTCATCCGGGGCGCCTGCTCATGGTCGATGAACTCTCCCGCGGGGAACGCTGCGTCTGTGAACTCACCGCCCTCGTCGGCTCCGAGATGGCCACCGTCTCCCGCCATCTCTCCGTCCTGCGCCACGCCGGCATTGTCGAGGACGAGAAACGCGGCGCGCAGGTGTTCTACCGTCTCAAGACACCCTGCGTGATGAACTTCTTCCAATGCGTCACGGCCGTCCGGGAGGGACGGGGAGAACCGGTTGCGGCGGTGGTTTGATCTCCCCTTTTTGCCTTATTATTCGCAATTGTGCTAAATGCCTTAAGATACTCTCCAGATTCCCCTGAATGAACGGTATCGCCCTCAATCTCCGTAACGGTAACCTCGCCCGCGAACTCAAGGTCTTCGGCTGGATGGCCGCGGTCTTTCTCCTGGCCTACTTCCTGCCGCTCGCCAACCCGAAGGTCACCGCTGCCATCCAAGAGGCGTTCAAGCTCCAGCAGTGGTATGCCCGAAACCACACGCTGGCCTGCGTTGTGCCGGCGTTGTTTATCGCGGGTGCCGTCGTCACCTTTCTGTCCCAGGCCGCGGTCATGCGGTATCTCGGACCGAAATCGCCCAAGCTGGCCGCCTACAGTGTGGCGTCGGTGTCGGGCGGCATTCTCGCCGTTTGCTCCTGCAGTGTGCTACCGGTGTTCGCCGGCATCTACCGGCTGGGGGCGGGGTTGGGACCGGCCAGCGCGTTCCTCTACTCCGGTCCGGCGATCAACATCCTGGCCATCTTCCTGACCTCCCGGGTGCTCGGCTTCGAGATCGGAGTCTGGCGGGCGGTGGGGGCCGTGGGGTTCGCCTTTCTGATCGGCGTGCTGATGGCCTTCATCTTCCGCAAGGAGGAGACGGAACGGGTCGCCGCGGAGGTCGTGCTGCCCGAACCCGAGACACCGGCCCGTCCCCTGTGGAAGACCGCCACGTTCTTCGTGTGTCTGGTGGCCTTCCTCGTGTTCAGCGACTGGTATAACCCCGGAGACGTCCTGGTCCGCCCGCAGTCCGGCGGCTCGTTCGCAGCGGTGTCACTTCAGGAAACGCACGATGAAGTGGTGTTCCAGCTCAAGGAAGACTGGTCAGGTCACCTTGCCGGCGAGAAGGTGACCCTGGCAAAGCGGGATTTGGCGTCGGTCGAGGAGGCGGAGACCTGGGTGATTGGGGTCCATCACTGGAAGTGGTGGCTGGCGGGGGCGATGGGCCTGGCCGTGGTGGTGATGACCCGGCGTTGGATGACCGTCGAGGAAACCCGGGAATGGATGCACAACACCTGGGATTTTGCGAAGCTGCTGGTGCCGCTCCTGTTTGGCGGGGTGTTTGTGGTGGGCTTCATCGGGGCACTGATCCCGGAGAATTACGTGGCGTCTCTGGTGGGCGACAATTCCCTGAAGTCCAACGCGGTGGCCAGCGTGATCGGCGCGTTCTGGTACTTCGCCACCCTGACCGAGATCCCGATCTGCGAGGCCCTGGGCAAGCTGGGGATGGCGCCTGGCCCCATGCTGGCCCTGCTGTTGGCGGGACCGGCCGTTTCATTGCCCAACATGCTCGTGCTCCGGAGCGTGATGGGGACCCGGAAGATGCTGGTGTTCGCCGCCCTGACCGTGGTCATGGCCACCCTCACCGGCCTGATTTACGGAGCCTTCGCAACCTGAACCAAAGAAGAAACTGACCATGCAACTGCTCGTTATTGGCCCCGGCTGCACCAAGTGCAAAACGCTCGCGCAATTCACCGAACAGGCGGTCCAGGAACTCGGTGTGGACGCCGAGATCAACAAGGTGACCGACCTCAATCAGATCATGGCCCTCGGAGTCATGATGACTCCCGCCCTGGCCATCAACGGCACCGTGAAAGTCGTCGGCAAGGTGCCCAGCGTGGGGGAACTCAAAAGCCTGCTGAGCCAAGCGGCTGATTCGGAAGCTCCAGCAACAAGCTGACGGAATCCACCCCTCGACGTCGAAATCGCAAATCAACTTGAGCCATGAAGACACCCGTCAAAGTCCTGATCGTGGTCGCGCTGGCCGTGGCGATCGCCGGAACGGTCGCCCTCGAGCAGGATGGAGAAGCGGAAGCACGTCTGGAAGCACCGGTAGCCGAAGCGGGGAACCCATCGGCAGAACCGGTCGAGGCCCGGCAGGAGCCCCTGAGCACGACGCGGGTCGAATCGAGGAATTCTGCGCCGCTTCCCCGATTGGTGGACCTGGGAGCGGACAAGTGCATTCCGTGTAAAATGATGGCCCCGATTCTGGACGATCTGAAGAACCGCTACGCGGATCGGTTCACCACGGAGTTCATCGACGTTTGGAAGAACCCGGACGAGGGAAAGACGCACGGCGTCGAGATGATCCCCACCCAGATCTTCTATGACGCCCAGGGCACGGAGTTGTTCCGGCACGTCGGCTTCTTCGGTAAAGAGGACATTCTCGCAAAATGGCAGGAACTGGGAGTGGACACCGGCACGGCGGAGGAGGGGGCGGGGGGCGAATGAGGCGTGAAACGTGAAACGTGAAAGGGTGGTATGAAATACTCTGAGTGGTTGGGGACGGTGCCGGTGATGCTGGCCGGGGATTCGTTGTGGAAGATGGAGGCGTATCGGCTGGCACTGTTTGCCGCTGATGTTGGTTGGCATGATGTGACGAAATTGACGCGGGACAAGCGCACGCCTGACCTTGCCAGTCAGCTCTATCGCTCCGTGGGCTCGATCGGAGCCAATCTGTCAGAGGGCTACTCCCGCGGCACCGGAAGGGATCGCGCACGTTTCTATGAATACGCTCTCGGCTCTGCCCGCGAAGCCCGGACCTGGTATTTCAACGGACGTCATGTTCTTGGCGACGTCGTCACAGATCACCGCATGAAGTTCCTGACCCAGGTCATCCGTCTGATCCTCACCATGATCCCTCAACAACGCGGTCACATTCTCCGCGAGGAACCTATTCCCTACAACCCCTTGGAAGACCAGTCCTCAGACCAGCAAGCGCCTGCCATGGTGTCGCCGGCCTTGCTGGAAAACGCCCCCATTCCCTAGCGCACGTTTCACGCCTCACGCCTCACGTTTCACGCCTCACGTTTCACCCGTGCAATCCCTCCTCACCCAGCTCAGCCACGCCGTTGAAGGGACTCCCGCCATTGCTTTGGGAGCTGCGGTCGTCTGGGGGATCCTCAGCATCGTCCTCAGTCCCTGTCACCTGGCCAGCATCCCGCTGATCGTCGGCTTCATCAGTGGCCAGGGCCGGGTGACTGCCGGGCGCGCTTTCGCCATCGCAACGCTGTTCTCGGTTGGCATCCTCATCACCATCGCCGCCATCGGTGTGATCACGGCGTTGCTGGGCCGGATGCTGGGGGATGTGGGGCAGTGGGGAAACTACCTGGTGGCCGGGGTCTTCTTCCTGGTCGGACTCCACCTGGTCGGCGTTGTGCCCATGCCCTGGGCCGGTCCAGGCCAGGTGAAGATGCAACGAAAAGGCCTGCTGGCCGGGTTTCTCCTGGGGTTGGTGTTCGGCATTGCCTTGGGACCTTGCACCTTTGCCTACATGGCGCCCATGCTGGCGGTCACCTTCCGGCTGGCGGAGACCGCTCCGGCCTACGGCGCCAGCCTGCTCCTGGCTTACGGAGCCGGGCATTGTTCAGTGATCGTGCTTGCCGGCACATCCACCGAAATCGTGCAGCGCTTCCTGAACTGGAACGAGCACTCGAAAGGGGTCGCAGCAGTCAAGGTCGCCTGCGGTGTGCTGGTCATGCTCGGGGGCCTCTGGCTCATCTACACCGCTCCGTAAACGAGAACCTCACGAACCGTCACGCTTGAAAACCACAACAGCACAGAAAGGCAATCCCATGGAAACGAACCTCACCCGACGACACTTCATCAGCACCGCTGGAACGGCGGCTCTGGCGGCATCCGCGGTCCCGGGTCGCGGCGCAGAGAACAGCGAGGGCAACCTGACCAAGATCATCGGCGTCTCCTGCAGCCCGCGCAAAGGGATGACCACGGCCAGGAGCGTGCAGGCGGCCCTCGACGCGGCGAAGGCGGTGGACGCTCGCATCGCCGTGGAACTGATCGACTTGGGCGGCTTGAACATCGCCCCCTGGTCACCGAATCCGCCCGCGGACGACATGGCCGCGCTGCTGCCCAAGTTCCGAGACCCGGCGGTCGCCGGTTTGATCATCGGATCGCCCTGCTACTTCCGAAGCCTCAGCGGGCTGGCCAAGTGCTTCCTGGAACGTCTGGCTCCCCTCCGCGAACCAACGATGGCGCTGGCCGGCAAGCCGTTCGGAGTGGTCACCGTGGGGGCCTACCG
This sequence comes from Verrucomicrobiales bacterium, assembly GCA_024233305.1. Taxonomy (GTDB): domain Bacteria; phylum Verrucomicrobiota; class Verrucomicrobiia; order Limisphaerales; family J093; genus J093. The sequence continues at coordinate 88,924 of JACKPV010000040.1, read as the reverse complement.
CAACGGCGGCCAGGAACTGACGATCGAGCAAATCCAGGCGATTCTCCTTTGTTTCGGGATGATCCCCGTGGGCGGGCACGCCCCGGCGTTCCAGGGCGCGACGCTCCTGTCCGCCAGTGACAGTGTGGACGGAGACGAACTGGGGCTGAGGACGGCCGCCCGACTTGGCACCAAGCTGGCGGAGACGGCGCTTCGGATGGCCGCCGGTTAGGCTCGCCGTGGGCTTCGGGCGACGGGAAGCTCCGGAGTGGGACGGCCGCTGAGATCTGCTCCCGGACGCGAACCGGTCGGGGCTCGGCAAGGGCCGGCGGGGTTGACCTGCTCGGTCGGAGATGTTCCGTTGGGGCACCGGCTCAGGCGTGCAAGATGTGGCGCCGGACGCGAACGGCGTCCGGCCGGAGCGAGCCAATCGACACGAGAAAGAAGTTCCAATGCGAGCACTACGTCGGACTGACGACCGAGGAGAACCCGGACGCGCGTTTCCGGTATGCGGGTTGCTGATGCTGTGGATTGGCGGGCCGGCGCTCGGCGCACCGGCGGTGCCCACGGTCCGGGCGGCGCCGACGTTCGAGTGCGTCGGACTGTACCTGACCGCCGGGGGCGAAGCGGGCCGCTGCGACGTGCGCTATCGCGCGGCCGGCGACGACGCGTGGCGGGAAGCCCTGCCGCTGGTATACGACGAGCGCGACAAGGAATACCGCGGCAGTCTGGTGGGTTTGCAGCCCGACACCGCCTATGCGGTCCGTTTCGAATGCGGCGGTCAAGCGGTCGAACTGGAGACACGCACGCGCAGCGAGTCCATCCCGGTGGGCAAGGTGACGTTGCTTCCCGCAGGCGAGTTGGACCGGCCCGTTCGGATCACCGAGTCCGGCACGCCCGACGGCTGGCATCTGGTGACGGTGGCGTCCGGGGGGCGGACCGTGATCGATGTCTTCAATCTTCACGATCACTGCGTCGAGATCGCGGCCGACCACGTGATCGTCCGTGGGTTGGAATTGAAGAACGCCGCTGCGGACGCGGTGCGCATCCGGCGGGGCGTGCGGGAGGTCGTGGTCGAGGACTGTCACATCGTGCGCTGGGGGGCGGTGGGCGGCGCGCGGGTGTGGGGGGTGTTGCACGGATCGGACAGCGCGATCTACGCGGAGCCGGGCGCGGGCGGGTTGATTCTGCAGCGCAACCTGATCGAGCATCCGCGTGGCGGGGCCAACGATTGGGAGTCCGGTCATCCCGACGGCCCGCAGGCCATCACATTGATCGATTCGTCGGGGGGCAACGTCATCCGCTACAACACCATTCGCTCGACCGAGGAGCACGGGTTCAACGACGGCATCGGGGGCGGCAGCAATTTCAGTTTCGCCGGCAGCCCGGGCCGGGATTCGGACATCCACGGGAACCTCATTGCGAACTGCTGGGACGACGCCATCGAGAGCGAGGGGGCGAACATGAACGTCCGGATCTGGGGCAACTACATCGATCAGACCTTCACCTTCGTGGCGACCGCGGTCACCTCGAAGGGGCCGCTCTACGTTTACCGGAACGTCTTCGGTCGCAGTCGCATCACGCATCAGGATTCCAGCGGCGGCACCATCTTCAAGACCGCCGGGGTTCGGCGCACGCTGTCCGTCGACGGGGAAGATGTCTATTGCGACCGCGGCCGCCGTTACTTCTTCCACAACACGGCGCTCCAGCCGAACGGCGCCCTGGACGTCTTCAGCGGCCACGGCGTGTGCAATGCCGTGGTCCGCAACAACCTGCTTCGCGTGCGGGGAAACGCCTTTCCCGCCTCGTCGGATGGCGGCCCGGCCAACGACTTCCGGAACAACCTCACCGGTGGTTATCTGGGCGGCGGTTTCGTGCGGGGGATGTTCGTGCCCTCCGAGCGGCTCGAGTGGTTTCTCGCGCCCCGCGTGCCTTCCATCGAATGGGGCCGGGTGGACTTCGAGCGCAGCGGCCGAACGATCCGCATCACCGATCCGCTCGTCGAGATCCCGAATCCGGCGATTGACCGGGGAGCGTGCCTGCCTGGTTTCAACGACGACTTTGCCGGCGAGGCGCCGGACCTTGGGGCCTTCGAGAACGGCCGCCCGCCGCTGCGTTTCGGCCGCGAGGCGGCGCCGGGTTACCGGACGGCGCCCTGGGAAGCGGAGTGAGGTCGTGGCAGGTGAGCCGGCGGGTTTGACTCGTCGTAACGCCTGTTGCAGGGTGGGAACTCATGATGAAGGACCTGCGCGCTGCAAGGCCGAGCCCACGGGGCGGGGGCGCCATCGTTTTGGCGTTCGCCTGCCTCACCGCCACCGCCGGGGACTGGCCGGCCTACCGCGGACCCGCCGGCAACGGCATTTGTCCGGAGCGGATCGCCACCGAGTGGCCGGCGGATGGACCGCCGTTGCTCTGGCGCCGACCGCTGACGGAGGGGTTCGGTTCGATGAGCGTGGCGGACGGGCGATTGTTCACCCTGGTGCTCGGGGAGGACGCCGGTGGGCCGCGGGAGTTGTGCGTGGCTTTCGATGCGGTCACCGGAGATCCGCTCTGGTCGGCGGACGTGGGGCCGGGCGGAGGCTATCAGAGCGGGCCCGAGGCGGAGGCGGGAGGCAGTGACGGGCCGCGGTCCACTCCGGTCTGGCATGCCGGCAGGGTCTACGTGCTGGCGACGTACCTGCAGTTGTCCTGCCTGGAAGCCGCCACCGGCGAAGTGGTTTGGAGCACGCATCTGCGCAACGATCTCGAGGCCTACACGATCCCGTGGCACAGCGCGGCTTCGCCGGTGATTGCCGACGGCGTGCTGTTGGTGAGCACCGGCCGAGCGGGGCGGGCGATGGTGGGATTGAACCCGGCGGATGGCGCTGTGTTGTGGCGAAGTGGTTCAGGCAACTACACGCATGCCACTCCGGTGCCGGTGAATCTGGCCGGGCGATCCCAGGTGATCTTCGCGACTTGGGAAGGGTTGCTGGCGCTGGATCCTGCAACCGGCGCCGAGGTCTGGCGTCATCCGCTCGCCTTCAATCATACGTCCGTCGGGGCTTCGCCGGTGGTGGTGGGGGATTTGGTCTACTGCTCGGCGGCCTACGGCACGGGAGCCGCCGCGGCCCGGATCAGCGGCAGCGGACCCGCCTGGCAGGCCACGCCGGTCTGGCGCAAGGTGAGCGCCCGGTTGATGAACCACTGGATGACGCCCGTGGCGCACGCAGGGCACGTCTACGGCTTTTACGGCCAGCACAAATACACGACTGCGCCGTTGCAGTGCGTCGACGTGGAAACGGGCGAGGTTCTCTGGGGCGAGGACGGCTTCGGCCACGGGGGGTTGCTTCTGGTTGGTGATCTGTTGCTGGCGGCCACCGACCGCGGCGACCTGGTCCTGGCGGATGCTTCGCCGGAGGCCTATCACGAACGAGCCAGGTTTCGGGCCATCCGCAACGGCGTCGTCTGGAACGTCCCCGCCATCAGCAACGGCCGCCTCTATGTGCGGGGAACCCGCGAACTCGCCGCGTTCGATGTGTCGTTGCCTCTTCCACCGCCGCTCCGCCTGGGCGCGCGCCTTGCCGAGCACGGCGGCATCCGCATCGAGGTCCGCTCCGAGGGGCCGGATGCCATCCCGGCCGACCGGGCGGAGCGGGTCGAGGCGGTGACCTCGCTCCGTCCTGAGCTTCCGCTTGCGGACTGGGAACCGGTCGGGATCGAATGGACCTGGGACAGTGGCAGTCTGTGGGGAGAACTTCCCGTGGAAGCGGCCGTCGGACGGAGGTTCTTCCGCGTCATCGAACAGTGATGACCACGCCGCGCGGCGTTCGGTGCGGGGATGATCCGGGGCGGGCTTAAAACGCCGGAGCCTCCGCGGTCAGGCCATGCGCCGCGCCCACGGCCGGGCAGGTGAGCCGGCCATTCTGTACATTGATTCCCGAGCGCAGTGCGGGGTTGCGCTCGCAGGCCCCGGCGAGACCGTGGTCGGCGATGGCCTCGATGTAGGGATACGTCACGTTGGTGAGGGCCTGCGTGGCGGTGCGGGCGAAGGCGGCGGGCATGTTGGCGACGCAGTAGTGTTGCACGCCCTCCGCCTCGAAAACCGGGTCGTCGTGGGTCGTGGGGCGGGAGGTTTCCGCGCAACCGCCCTGGTCGATGGCGATGTCGACGAACACGCTGCCGGGCCGCATGCGTCGCAGCATCTCGCGCCGGATGAGCCGGGGAGCGCGGGCGCCCGGCACCAGTACCGCCCCGACAAGCAGGTCGACTTGCGGCAGCAGATCCATCAGGTGCGCCTCGCTCGAGTAGAGGGTGTGGGCGGTGTGCAGGGTGATGTCGAGGAACCGCATCCGTTCCAGATCGACCTCAAGGATGGTGACGTCGGCGCCCAGTCCGGTGCCCATGCGGGCCGCATTCACCCCGGATGTTCCCCCGCCGATCACCACCACGCGTCCCGGCAGGACGCCGGGCACCCCGCCGAGCAGCGTGCCGCTGCCGCCGCAGTGCCGGGCGAGGAAATAGGCGCCCACGAGGACCGACATCCGACCCGCGATCTCGCTCATCGGTTCGAGCAGGGGCAGGCGACGGTTTACCTCGATGGTCTCGTAGGCCACGCCGGTCACCCCGGATTGCAGCAACGCCTGCGTAAGCGAACGGTCAGCGGCCAGGTGGAGGTAGGTGAACAGGATCAATCCCGGCCGCAGCAGCGGGATTTCCTCCGGCTGCGGTTCCTTGACCTTCACCACCACGTCGGCCTGCGCGAAGATCGCCGCGTGATCGTCGATCAGCGCGGCTCCCGCCTGCTCGTAGTCGGCGTCGGGGAAGCCCGCGCCGGCCCCGGCGCCGCGCTCGACCACCACCCGGTGACCGCGTTGAATGAGTTGATAAGCGGCGGAAGGGAGCAGGCCGACGCGATATTCCTTCCGTTTGACCTCCCGCGGGATGCCAATCGTCATGGCGGAAGGTGACACGCGGGAGGCGTGAACTCAAACGGCCGCGCCGCCGGTCATCAACCTTCGCCGGGTCAACGTCCCGCCGGCGGGAAGACGCGGTTCCAGTCCTGCTGCATGTCCACGACGATCCAGCCGCGCCGGGGCGCGTCGGCCAGGGCCTCGACCAGGCGTCCGCTGCTCTTCGGGTTGGCGTCGTAGGCGTATTCGCGGTCGGCGTCCGTGTGGTGAACGATCAGGCCCAGCGCGGGACGGGGGTTGTTGATGGTGGTGTATTCGAGCATGGCCTGGTCGCCGTCGCTGTTGCCGAAACAGGCGATGGGCCGGCGGCCGATGAACTGATGGATGCCGGCGGGTTTGCCTTCCTTGTCGTCGACGAACAGATGTTCCATCGTCTTGACGAGGACCGGCCCGCTGGCGCGCAGTTCGTAGCGCGTGCGCGCATTCGAGCCGACGACCTGTTCCGGGGGGATGCCGTAGGTCTCCTCCGCGAAGACCCGCATGAAATCCGCGCCGCCGCCCGAGACGATGAAGGTCTTGAATCCGTTGTCCCGGAGGAAGGCCAGGAGTTCGAGCATCGGCTGGTAGACCGCCTCGTCGTAACGCCGGTCAAGACGCGGGTGCCGGGCCGTGGCGAGCCATGCGCGGACGCGTTCCGCGTACTCGGTCGTGGTGAGACCGGCGTGGGTGAGACCGAGCACCCGCAAGAGACCGTCGTGATGGGGGCCGGCGAGCAACTTGCCGAGGTCGCCGGTGAGGGCCGCCTGCACCATGGGATCGTTGGCGAGTTCGGGCTCGGTCGGGACGCGGCGTTTCAGTTCGTCCAGCACGAACGCGAGTTGGAACGGAAGCGGGTTCTCCGCCCAGAGCGTGCCGTCGTTGTCGAAGACGGCAATGCGCTCTTCCGCCGGCACAAAGGTGGGCACATTTCGGTCGGTGACGCGTTCGATGAAGCGCACCAGCGCGTGACGCGCGGGGCCGTCGTTCCAGGAGGGCAGGGGGTCGTCGGCTCCCAGCGCGGCGACGGCTGGGAGGACGAAGGCGAGCAGGGCGCCGCTGGCCAGGGCCAGGCGGGGCGAGATCCAGGTTGCAGCAGTCCGGTTCATGCCGCGGTTCTAGGCGAACGCGAGGGCGATGGGCAAGTTTCCACTTCGGGAAGCGGGGATTTCGGAGCGTCGCAACCAGCCCCGGTGCGAACGGGGCTTGCCGGCGACGACCTGGCCGCGGGTTTCGGAGCCGGGCGCGTGGGGACGGCGTGGTCCGGCTTGGGGCTTGCCAAAGGAGGGGCCGGTTCACAAAATCCGACTGATGAAAGCGAAGCTGGCGAGTGGCGTATTCCTGATTGTGGCGATCGGGCTCGGTCTTGGCTGGTTTCTGCATGTGAAGCAACTTCGGGCGGAGCGCGAAGAACTGCTCACGAAGGTGGCGGCCTTGACCGCCGATCTGCAGCAGGCCAGGTCCAACGCCAGCGAGGCCACCCAGGAAAAAACCGACCTTGGTCACCGGCTCGAGGCGTTGACCACCCAGTTGAAGAACGCCAGCAATGATCTTTCAGTGGCCACCGCCGGGCTCGCGGACGCCCGCACCGCCGCCGCCGCCGCCGCGCGCCTGGCCGAGGTCGAAATCAACCAGCGCGAAGCGCGCATTGCCGAGCTCGAAGTCACGAACAAGGACCTCGACCGCCAGGCTGCCGAAGCGCGCGAGATGCTGGCGGGACTCGAGGCGCGGATCACCGACACCGAACGCCAGCTCGCCGCCGCCGAGGGGGATCGGGATTTCCTGATGCGCGAATTGCAGCGTCTCCAGACCGAGAAGGCGGACATCGAGCGGCGCTTCAATGACCTCGTTGTCCTGCGCGCCCAGGTGCGCAAGCTCCAGACCGAACTGGCCGCCGATTCCCAACTCGACGCCATCCGCGAAGGGCTTTCCCAGAGCCGTCGCCTGAAGGGCGCGGAACTGCTCCGGCGCGGCTTTCCCGCCCACCGTCAGGACGATGCCTCCGCTAAAGTGGATCTGGACGTCGAAATCCGCCGCGACGGCAGCTCGACGATCGAGCAGAGGTGAGTTCCGAGCCGGTCGGTTCGCCGGGATAATCCTCCCGTTCTGGCGGGGTGGGTCCGTGCCCGCTGGGGGCGAACCGCCTTCCGACGTGACGCGGGTTCCAATCCTCCGACCACCGGCGCGGCGCCCGCGGCAGCCAGCGCCCGGACGGTTTGTCGGCTTGCCAGGGTGAACTCGGGGGTTGAAAAACCCCGCTGGCGTGCTAAATCCACAGCCTTTTGAAAAGCGAGTAGATACGAGACGACCATGCCGACCTACCACTACGTTTGTGAGAAATGCGGGCACGAATTCGAGCTGTTCCAGTCCATCACAGCCGAACCGCTGGACTCCTGTCCGAAGCAGCACTGCCAGCGCAAGACGTGGGGCCGCGGTCGCGTGAAGCGGGTCCTGAGCGGTGGCGCGGGACTCATCTTCAAGGGACAGGGTTTCTACACCACCGACTATCGCAGCGAAGGCTACAAACAGGCGGCGAAGAAGGACAGCGAGGCCGCGAAACCGAAGAGCGACAGCGGTTCGAGCGGCGGGAAGAGCGGTTCGGACGCCGGAAAGTCCAAGGCCTCCACCACCCCCACGACCAAGAGCAGTTGACTATGCGGCGCGGACTGCGGGCGGCGACGTTGACGGCGGGCCTGCTGGCGCTGGGAGGCGTCGGGCGGCTCGACGCGGCCACCACCTTCAGTCGCTCGGGCCAGTTCGTCGTTCACAGCCTGCGGGACGGCGTGCCCACCCTGAACCGGATTTCGGGCCCCGGGGATTCCGCCGGCGTTCTCCTGGATCCCGACCTCGTGGCGGTCGGGTGCGAGCGGATCAAGGCGGCCTTGCTCGAAAGCCTGCAGCTGCGGGACGAATGGCGCGGCAAGGTACACGTCCGGCTGTTGCCAGGCGGCGCCCCGGACCAACACCTCCGGGTGGGCGCGACCCGTTTCGCCGATGGCTGGCAGTACTCGATTTCGGCCCCCGACGCACTCAGGCCTGCGCGGTTTGTCGAGGCCGTGGTCACCGCCCTCTTGATGGAACTTTGCAACCGGGTTCCCGGTCCCCGGCCCGCCGAGGTGCCGCTCTGGGTGGCGGAGGGTATGACGGCGGAAGTGCTGTCGCAGGTGGGGCCGGATCTCCTGCCGCAACACAGTCCGGTGGTGGGCAAGTACGGGGAGGCATGGGGCCGGATCGAACCGGGCACCCGCGTCACCCGATTATCCGACAGCCGCGACGCCGCCCGGGCGGTGCTGCGTGATCGCGGGACGCTGACCTTCCGCGAATTGAGTCTGCCACCCGAGGACGTGATGGACGGAGAGGCGGCCGGACCCTACCGGGCATCGGCGCAGGTGATGTTGGTGGAGCTGCGGCGCCTGCCCAACGGGGATGCCATGTTGATCGGAATGCTCCGCCGGTTGACGCACCACCTCAACTGGCAAACCGCTTTCCTGCAGGCCTACGCCCCCGTGTTCGGTTCCTTCCTCGACGTCGAGAAATGGTGGGCCATGGCGTCCTTCCAGTTCGTGGTCGGCCAGACGGCGCTTTCGTGGACGACGGAGCGGAGTCTCGCGGCCCTTGAGGAGGCCGTGGGCGTGACGCTCGAGATCCGCGGCAGTCCCCGCGAACTGCCGGCCCGGCAACGGGTCAGCTTGCAGGAAGCGCTGGTGCGTCTCGCCCCCGAGCAGGCCAATGCCCTGTTCCAGCAGAAATCCCGTCAGCTGGCCGCGCTGCAACCCAGCATGCATCCCAACGCGGCAGAACTGTGCCAGAAATACCGGGACACGCTCGAAGGACGCTACGTCAGCCTGGGGGCCGTTCGCGCCGTCCGCCTGCTGAGCAGCCGTCTCGACGCCCTGGACCGGGAACGATTCGTCCTGCGGGATTCCGCCAGGGCCGCCGCCATCGAAGCCGCGGAGTAGCCCGCCCGACGACGCGAGGGGAAGGAAACACGATGCGGAACGCAACAGAATCCCGACGGATCGTGATCACCGGGGTCAGCCGGGGCTGCGGTCGTGCCCTGGCCGAAGCCCTGGCCCGGGCGGGGCATGTGGTGGCGGGTTGTGCCACCTCCGCGGCGGGCCTGGAGGAACTGCGGCGGGACTTCGGTCTGCCCCACCGGTGGGAACCGGTCGAATTGACCGATGACGCGGCCGTGGCCGCCTGGGCGGAGCGGCTCTTGCGCGACTCCGGCGCCCCGGACCTGCTGGTCAACAACGCCGCCGTCATCAACCCCAACGCCCGGTTGTGGGAGGTGTCCGCCGCGGACTTTGGGCGGGTCATGGACGTGAACCTCAAGGGGGTCGCCAACGTCATCCGGCATTTTGTCCCCGCCATGATCGCGGCCGGGCGTGGGGTCGTGGTCAATTTCAGTTCGGGTTGGGGACGCTCGACCTCGCCCGAGGTGGCGCCTTACTGCGCCAGCAAATGGGGGATCGAGGGGCTCACCCAGGCCCTGGCGCAGGAACTGCCATCGGGGCTCGCAGCGGTGCCGGTCAACCCGGGGATCATCAACACCGACATGCTCCGAAGTTGCTTCGGCGAGAGTGCGCGCGCTTATCCCACGGCCGCCGAGTGGGCGCGCCTCGCGGTTCCCTTCCTGCTCGGGTTGGGCCCGCAGGACTCGGGACAACCGCTGAGCATCGGATAGCTTTCAGAAGCCCTCCATCGCCTCGGACACGCCCAGACCGCCGTCGATCAGGCCCCGTCCCCGTGGCTGGGCGGCGGGTTGGGGCGTGAGCAGGGCGACGATTTCATTGTTCCCCGCCCGGCGCGCGATGTCCTGGGCGGTCTGGCCCTTGCTGTTCTTGAGGCTGAGATCCGCGCCGCCGGCGACGAGCGCCTGAACGATGGCGGCGTCACCCTTCAGGGCCGCCAAGTGGAGCGCGGTCTGGCCTTCGGCGTCCTTGGCGTTCAGGTTCGTTCCGGCGGCGATGTGCTGCTTCACGATGGTGATCTGGCCGTTGGCGGCTGCCGTTTGCAGCGACATCCGGGGCGCTCCCGAGCCGCAACCCGCCGTGGCCAGCAGCCACAAGCCCGCGATGAGGGAAGGAACGATGCGTGATTTCATGAGGGGCTTGTTACGCTCGAATGCCCCGGTTGACCAGCCGAATCAAGGCATCGCGAATCAGAGATCCAAGGAAGCGGCAAGGATGGTACGCGCGGCGGGGGTCGAACCCACAACCTTCGGCTCCGGAGGCCGACGCTCTATCCAATTGAGCTACACGCGCACGCCAAATGCAGGCGAACCTTACGGTCCGCCCTGGCCCAAGGCAACAGCTTTCATCCGCCCCGAGCGCGCCGCCGTGCGCAGCTCGGCTTTTTCGGACCGCGGAATTCACTCCGCAGCAAGCCTGCCTTTCGGTGGGGCCAGCGGAATGAACTCCGGGCGCCGGTTCTCCGGCGACCTCGAACTTGGAGGAAGCTGCGAGGCGCACCACGTCGGCTTCCGGGATTTCCACCGGGCGGTCGAACCGCCCCCGATCCTATTCGAAGTCGTAAACCACCACCCGCTCGCACACGCGCTTGAACACCTTCTCGATGAACTCGATATGCAACGGATGCACCTGGTAGGCGTCCTGGGCCGCCTTGTCCGCAAAGGTCACATTCAACGCGACCTGATACGTCTGGTCCACCACCGGGCGGTGGCTTCCCACCATCCTTCCGACATGGAAATGCTGTGTGCCGGGGATGGGGCGCAGGTATTGCTCGGCACCGGCGAGGAGTTCCTCGGCGGCGTTCGGGACGTCCGGTTTGGTCCAGAAGATGACAACGTGCGAGAACATGCGCCGAGCTAACCGGAGTGCGTCGACGCAAGCAATGGCTTTCTCCGGGGCAACCGGTTTTCTGCGGTTCCGAGGATACGGACGCTCAGGCAAGCCGGCTCGCGGCAGACGCCCCCCCGGTCACCACAACGGAGCCGGGGGTGGTCGTGTGTGTTTATGGCGCTGGCAGCTATTCGTCCTGCGTCGCGACCCGGAAGAACACCCGGCTTTCGGCGCCCACTTCCGCGGCCGGGATCGCATGCTCCATCCACGGGCCCGATAGGGTGACTGGTTCGACCGTGCTCCAGGGGCCGGCCCCGAGGTTTGTGGCCCGTTCGGGTCAGTAGGTCTGCCCGGGGATGGTGGCCCGGCGCAGCATCAGCCCGCCATCGCCCGCATCAGAGTGCGGCACGTGGACGGCTTGAGTGAGCGTTGGCAGGAACGTCACCCGCCTCCGATCTTCCCCGCCAGCGTGCCAGCGTGGGATCGCCGGAATTTGCGTTGCCCGGCAGGCGGTCCCTGTTAGCCTTTCACCATGACAGCCGGCATGACGATTGGCTTTGTCGGGGCGGGCCGGATGGCCACCGCCCTGGCGGAGGGTCTGCTGCGCGCCGGCCTTGCCGAAAAGGACCAGGTCCTCGCGGCGGATCCGGTTGCGGCGGCGCGGGAGGCGTTCGCCCAGCGGACCGGGGCACGGGTGACCAGCGACAGCGCCGAGGTGGTTCGCGCCGCACAGGTGCTCGTCCTGGCCGTGAAGCCCGACCAGATCGTGCCGGTGCTCGAGTCGCTCCGCGGCGGCATCACCACGGATCACCTGCTGATTTCCATTGCCGCCGGCGTGCCGTTGCGGCGCATTGAGGGCGCCGTGTTCGACGGCGTCCGGGTCGTGCGGGTGATGCCGAACACCCCCGCGCTCGTGGGTACTTGCGCGGCGGCTTTCTCTCCCGGCCGCTGGGCCACGCGCGAGGATGCGGCGTTCGCAGAACGGCTGTTGTCGGCGGTTGGCTTGGTGTTCGAGGTCAAGGAAGCCCTGCTGGACGCGGTCACCGGGGTGAGCGGCAGCGGTCCGGCCTTTGTGTACCTGGTGATCGAGGCCTTGAGCGACGGTGGCGTGGCCGCGGGGTTGCCCCGGGATGTGGCGTCGCGCTTGGCGGCGCAAACGGTGCTCGGAGCGGCGCGCATGGTGCTCGAAACGGGGCAGCATCCGGGGGTGCTCAAGGACATGGTGACCAGCCCCGGGGGCACCACCATCGAGGGGTTGCACGCCCTGGAGAAGGGTGGGGTGCGGGGCGCCTTCATGGATGCGGTCCGCATGGCCGCCCGCAAATCCCGGCGTCTCGGGCGCAACTGACCTCCCACGGGCGGCCTTGGCCGATGAACTTCCCTCCTCCCACCGAGCGTCAGGCGCGCATCATCTGGGCGGCGGTCACCGGCTCCGGCATCGCCCTGATCGCGGCCTTGCTGGTCACGTTGGTCTGGGGACTGGGGCGGGTGCTGGACGTGCTGTCCCCAGTCCTTTGGCCCCTGGCGGTGGCGGGCGTCATCGCCTATTTGCTTGACCCGGTGGTGGACGGCATCGAGCGCCGCGGGACGCCGCGGGTGCAGGCGATTGTCGCCGTGTTCGCGCTGGCTGTGCTGGTGCTGCTCGGGGTGTTCGGCAGCGTGGTGCCGCAGGTGGTTGTCGAAACCCGGCAGTTGATAGGCGAGATTCCCCAGTATGCCACCAACATCACGCACCGCGTGGAAGCCTGGATCCGCAATCCGCCGTCCTCGGTGCTGCGTTCCCTCGGTTTGTCACTGGGAGGCACGAACCAGGTCGCCGCGAATACCACCAATGCCGCCCCCGCCACGAACGCCGCAGTTGACGCTGGCCTTACCAACCTGACCCTCACTTCCACGACGCTCGGCACGAATGGCGTCGGGACGAACCGCGCTTTGATCGAGGCAACCGGGCCTGCCGGCGCGGCCGGGGGTGCGGGAAGTGCTGGCGGTGCTTCGCAGGGCGGCGCGACCAACGCGGCAGCGGCCGGGCCGGGCGGTGGAGAGACGGGGCCGGCGGGCCGCGTCGGGGGGGCGGGGGACGCCGGCAACGATGCGTTCGCGGCCTGGCTGCGACAGACCCTGAACATCGACACCCTGCAATCCGCAACCAGCATCCTGGCCCGGGCCCTGACCCGGACCGGCTCGTGGTTTTTTGGCCAGTTGACGAAGGTGGCGTCCTGGTTTGGCGTGCTGGCGGGGCTCGCCCTCATCCCGATCTACACCTTCTATTTCCTGCTCGAGAAGCGGGGCATCGAGTCCAAGTGGACCGATTACCTGCCGGTGGCGCGCTCCGGTTTTCGCGATGAACTCGTCTTCGTCCTCAAATCGATCAACGACTACCTCATCGCCTTCTTCCGCGGGCAGGTCCTGGTGGCCATCTGCGACGGCGTCTTGTACGCGGTCGGTTTCGCCCTGATCGGCCTGCCGTACGCGGTGCTTATCGGGGTGGTCGCAACGTTCCTCACCATCATTCCGTTTGTCGGTGCGATCATCACTTGTGGCGGGGCGTTGCTGATCGCGGTGGTCCAGTACGGCGACTGGCTGCATCCGCTGCTTGCGCTGCTGGTCTACGCCATCGTGCAGGCCCTGGAAGGCTACGTCATCCAGCCCAAGATCCTCGGGGATCGGGTCGGGTTGCACCCCCTGACGATCATCGTGTCGGTGATGGTGGGGACGACGCTGCTCGGGGGGATTCTAGGCGGCATTCTGGCGATTCCGTTCACCGCCGCGCTGCGGGTGATCATGTTCCGTTACGTGTGGAAAACCCCCGATCCGGCCACCGTGCCGGCGCGTCCGAAGGGTGGGGGGAAGCCGCGAGCCGGGTAAGGCGCGGACGGGTCGTGGCGATCCGCGCCGGGTGCGCAACGGCGCTTCAATCTGCGGCGGTTTCCCGTTGGGCCATGAGGCGCCGGGCCAGGCGGCCCAGCCGGCGGCAGGAGATCCGGATCCGGAAGGTCCGGCGCAGTGGTCCGCCCCGCAGTTTGTTGCTGAACGAAAACTCCTCGATCGCGTTGCTGAGGTCCTTCCAGCTTTGGGCGTTGCCGGCCGAATCGATCAACTCGAAGTCCATGGCAAAGAAGGTCGGCCGGAACAGACGGATGAAGAGAGCCACCGGGCGGGCGTGACCGTAGAGCGTCTTCCGAAACAGGCGGTGGCGAAATTCCTGTTCCCGACACCCCACGCGTTCACAGTATGCTTGTTTGAAAGTCGTCGACCAATGCGTCATACCCTTGCAGTCGTATGTGTGAGGAAAACTAAGCGACAGCGCATAGTCTAACGTATGGGCAGTGTTGTCAAGGAGGCGCCAGGATGCCGGCCCGGGAAGGCCGCCCGCCCCGATTCCGATTCCGCGGGAGAAGGGCTTCCCTGGCTGCGATGCATGCCATTGAGCCGTCGCGCCATGCTCGCAAAGTAAAGGGCGACCGTTGGTTTTGCAACCGGCGCATGCCGCCGCCCGGTGGCCGCCGCCCGTGCGAGGACAGGTTGGAGGCGGTGATCCTGGTCGGCCGGTTTCGGAAGTGAACTGCATTGGCGAGCGCGCTAGGCTCCACGCGTGACGCGATTCGATTCATGGCTGGAAACTCAACTCGCGCGGATCCGGGAGCAGGGTCTGCACCGTTTCCTGCGCCATGTCGAGCCGGAGGGATCGACTGGTTTGCGGTTCGCCGGACGGCGGGTTCGGAATTTCGCCGGGAACGATTACCTGGGCCTGGCGCGCCATCCCGAAGTGTTGCGGGCGGCGAGCGAGGCGGTCACTTGCCGGGGAGGGGGGGCCGGGGCTTCACGGCTGTTGAGCGGAACCTTCGGGAGTCACCGGGAACTCGAACAGGAACTGGCCCGGTTCAAAGGCACGGCGGCGGCGCTGGTTTTCTCGTCGGGCTACGCCGCGGCGCTCGGCGCCATCCCGGCGTTGGTGGGCCCGGGCGACGTTGTGATTGTCGACAAGAAGGCGCATGCCTGCATCGTGGATGCCGCCCGGTTGTCCGGGGCCACGTTGCGCGTTTTCCGCCACAACGATCCGGCGGATCTCGAACGCCTCCTGCGCTGGGCCGCTTCGCCGGGCGGCGACCGACGAATCCTCGTGGCCACCGAGAGCGTGTTTTCGATGGATGGCGACCTGGCTCCGTTGGAGGAAATCGTGGCGTTGAAGGAGCGCTACGGCGCGTGGTTGCTGCTGGACGAGGCGCACGCAACCGGGCTCTACGGCGAATGCCACCGCGGGCTGGTCGAGGCGACGGGTCAGGGGGGGCGCATCGAAGTGCAAATGGCGACGTTGGGCAAGGCGCTCGGTTCTGCGGGAGGCGCCATCTGCGGCTCGGCGCGACTGATCGAGTTCCTTGTGAACCGGGCCCGCAGCTTCATCTTCTCGACCGCCCCCCCGCCCGCCATGACCGCCGCCGCCACGGCAGCGATCCGCCTGCTTGCCACCCCCGACGGGGACGAGCGCGTGGCGCGATTGTGGCAGAACGTCGACACCTTGCGGGCGCGCTTCGCGGCGATGGGCCTGCAAGTCCCGGCGGATCGCAGTCCCATCCTGCCGGTGACCGTCGGCGACGAAGCGCGGGCCGTGACGGTGGGCAACCGCATGATCGCGGCCGGTTTCTTTGTCCCAGCGGTGCGCTTTCCAACCGTTCCGCGGGGGCAGGCCCGGTTGCGGATCACTGTCTCGGCGGCCCACACCGACGCGGACCTCGCCGCCCTGGCGCAGGCCCTCCGAACGACCTTGTCTGACGATCCCATTTCATGAACCGCTTCGCCCGGCTTGATCGGCAACATGTCTGGCATCCGTTCACCCAGATGCGGGACTGGCTTCGTGAGGAGCCCCTGGTGATCGTCGCGGGCCGGGGGGCGGTGCTGCGCGACGCCCATGACCGTGAGTATCTCGATGCCAACGCCTCGATCTGGACCAATCTTCACGGCCACAATCATCCGCGACTGAACCAAGCCGTCCGCCGGCAACTGGGACGGATTGCGCATTCCTCGGCCCTCGGCCTGGCCAACGAACCCGCCAGCCTGCTCGCCGGGGAACTTGTCCGCCTGGCCAATCCCGGGCGGGTCCTGCGGGCCGCGGTCGCGCCGGGGAATCCTCGGCTGCCCAAGGTCTTCTTCTCGGACGACGGCTCCACGGCGATGGAGGTCGCGCTCAAACTGGCCTATGAATTTGCGCGCCGCACCGGCCGCTCGCGGAAGCCGCGGTTTCTGTCGTTGGGCGGGGCTTATCACGGCGACACCGTCGGCGCGGTGAGCCTCGGGCATGTGGACCTGTTCCATCGCGCTTACCGGGGATTGCTCTTCGCGTCCGATGCGGTCCCGCCGCCATTCTGCTACCGATGCCGGTTCAATCGGGCGCGTCCGGAGCGGGCCGACGCGCGCGGCTACCGGATGTGCCGCTGGGAATGCCTCGATCAACTGGAACAGCGTTGTGCGCGGCGGCGGCGCGGCGAGCCGTATGCCGGGTTCGTTTTCGAACCGCGGATGCAGGGCGCCGCCGGCATGATCCCCCAACCCGATGGCTGGTTGCGGCGGGCGGCCGAAATCGTGCGGGCCGACGGCACGCTTCTCCTGGCCGACGAGGTCATGACCGGTTTCGGGCGGACCGGGACGGACCGCGGGGCGGGCACGGTTCGGGGGCGACCCGGGAGGCCGTCGCTTTTCGCCTGTCATCAGGAGGGGGTCCAACCCGATTTCCTGGCGCTGGCCAAGGGCCTTACCGGCGGCTACCTGCCCATGGCCGCGACCTTGACCACCCAGGCCGTCTTCGATGCCTTTCTGGGCGAGTACGCGGAATTCAAGACCTTCTTCCACGGTCACAGCTTCACGGGCAACCAACTCGGGGCAGCCGTTGCGAACGCCAGTCTGGCCCTCCTCACCGATCCCGCCGGCGGGCGGCGCCGTTGCCGCTTGGAAGCGGATCTGACGCGCGAACTCGTCCGGCTCTGGGAACTGCCGGCGGTAGGGGACATCCGGCAGGTGGGTTTGGTGGCGGGCGTTGAACTGGTTCGTGACTGGCGGACGCGACGGCCGTTCGCCCTGGAGGAACGGGCGGGCATGCGGGTCTGCCAAGCGATGCGGGATCGGGGGGTGCTGACGCGGCCGATTGGCAACGTCATCGTCATCATGCCGCCATACTGCACCACCGCTGCCCAAGTGCAACGGATGATCGCCGCCCTGGCCGATTCTATCGAGGAGGTTCTGGGCCCCGTGCCGCCGTGACGCGTGACGATCACCGGTCGCATGTGAGGTGCCATGCCGCGGCACTGCTGTGTTGTCTGATCTCCTTCGGAGGTTGACCTCCACAAAACCGTTCGCGACTCTGGAGTTACCGCGGGGTGATGATGTGGGTCTTGACACAAGACTTGCTCAGCACTAGACTCATCGGCAGTTTCAGACGCTTCAGAAATGCAAAATCGGGCACAATGCTGCCGCGGTAGAGCGGCCAGCGCACGGCACTCTTCCGTTTCCTGCCATGCTTGGGTAAGGGCAGAGAACGTGTTCACCGTGGCTGTAGCGATCGGCCTCCTGGCTGCATCGGTGCTAAAGTCGGTCGACTTCTTCCTGTATGGCGTGGGGGGGGGGGCATCCAGCATACGACAGTGTATCCGTGTTCTTACCGTCGCGTTGGCTGATGGTTCTGGTGATTGCGATAGAAATTCTCCTGACTTTCTATCTGCTGACAAAACGCGCCAATCTCCATAAGATATGGGCAATTGGGTGGTTTGGCTTGGTTCTCTCGGCGTATCGACTCGCATCGTGGATAGACGGCGGAGCTGTCTCTGGCAGTTGCGACTGCCTGGGAAGACGGTTGCTAGGCACCCAAGGCAACAGCTTGGCAACCGGTTTGCTCGCCTGCATGCTGGTGGGCAGCGGGCTATTTGCCCTGAAACGCAGACAAGCCGCAGGGACAAAGTCGTTGATCCCGCTAGAGGGCGGATGTGCTGCCGACCCGCCGCGACAAGTGTCATAGCATCACTCTTCTTCCATCGTCCTATGCTCGGAGCCACAACATCTGCTATAGGTCTAGTCATATTAGTGGGAGGCAGTAGCCTCTGCATGCTCTGCTCGCCTGCGGCGAGGTCTCAACAATGCGTGCATGTCGAAGGCAACCTTGTGCTGACGTCATTCACTCCTGATGGGAAGCCTCAACAGTTGCTCACCAATCGCTTTGACGCGCTGTTTGAAAGAGGCGCGTGGAGTATTACGACTCACTTCGCGACCAACCTCTTTGAAACTTACGCCTGGGATGGCAAGAACACCTACGGGCTCTTGTGGGACGGCACGCCAAGTGGACGGTCACTCGATTCACCGGCCATCATTCGCCGAGGAGCGTACCCACTTGATGGCCATGCGATCACGCGGGTTGCATGGGTCGCCTTCGTCCCGACGGTTTGCGGAAGGGAGTGTTTGGACGACTTGGTGTTTGTTCCTTGGGGCGTGGCGGGCAGTGAGGGCGCGCGGAGCTGCCGGGTGGCCGCGTCGTTTACCGAAAACGGCCTGCTGCTGCAAGAGCTTCTCTTCCGCAACTCGCTGGAGCTGTGGCAGAAGGAACTGCAATTCAAAAACCTGGAGCCGAAACGACATCCAAGCATCTTCCGCGATGGAGAGACCGTCGGAGTTTTTAATACGTTGACGTCCACCAACGTGTTCGGGTTCACCATGCCAACCCACTTTCGGATGCAACGCTTCGCGTTAGCGGCAAAGGGAAAGAGTAAAGGCGTGATGGAGTCGATTGAGGGTTTCGTAACCTCCGTTACGAGATCGGCAGTCGGGGTGACCCTGCCATCCCTGACAAAGGCGACCTCCGTGTTTGATTTTCGGTTTGGGGATGACGCGCAGGAATTCCTCAACATCCGGTACCGCCTTACCAACGCGATTGCCGGCTGGCGGCCGATGAGTGATCCAGAACTCGTTGCCGCAGCTGCCGAAGCGAGAATGGACTACCCAGCGTTCTTCGCATCTTTATACCCAGGCGAGCGGCCAGTGTGGACAGTCAAGAAGGCCATCGGACTCGGGTTTGTGTCGGCTGCATTGTTGTTCCCGATCATAATCTTCCTCCGTCACCGGATGGTAACGAGGACGCGACAGAAAGGTGCGATTCAACCACAAAACATAACTACACAATGAAAATAATCCGAGCAATACTCAGCTTACTCCTCGCCTTGCATTGCGGCCTCCTCATCGCAACCCCTTGGCCTGATGCCTTGGAGGTCAAGCCCGATACTTCCTCAGGTCCTTTTAGGTGCTACAAGACCCTCTCGGGCGACTATGTGAGTAAGAACTGCACGTATACCTGGTCTACAGGTTGCGGAGGCACCTGCACGAAATACACGATCCCAGTAGGCGTAACGTGCGAACTGTGCCAGCCGACATACGCACCCTGGAAACAGTGTTTTTATAGCACGACCCCAACTGCAACGATGATCTCCGTGCAAACGGCGTCGACTTGTACGGGTGCGTTGTGGGTCTGTTTTTGCGGCACATATACTCCCGCGCCACCCATGGCGATCTCCTGTGGCGTCGTGGTCAAGACGGGCGTCAACAAGTCCGATGGGTGTTAGTGTGTCCCCCGCTGACGGTGGGCCTCCACAACGATGAACATTAGTCAGCTACACGGCTTCGATGTGAGGAGTTGCTCGCTGCGGGGAGGGCCGGCAAGTCGACCTGAGGCGCGGATTGAGACGCAATGTGCGCGTGCGATGTGTGTCTGTTGTGGGTAGAACTCAGGCAAGACGTGTGACACACTTGTGGGTGGGCTGCTTTGCGCTGCTATTAGTGGCGAGTTGCTACGTTCATCAACGTGCATTCGGGTTCGGAACGCCCGCGAGCAGGCTTGGCCTATTGGAGTCAGTATGCCAGCGGGGCACGATGGAGATTGATATCGCTAGTACACCCACACCGGATTTCGCGTGGATCCAAGGAAAGCGCTACAGTGATAAGGCCCCGGGGACGGCAGTGCTCGCGTTGCCGGCGTACGCCTGCACCATAGGGTTGCAAGGTCAAGGAAGTGCTCTTGGAGAACCGGGGAAAAGGCTGGCCAGGAGCTGGGTGGCGTGCGCATTCTCACAGGCGCTGCCCGCCGCTGCGGGAGGTTGTCTGTTGCTAATATGGCTTCGGCGGTTTGTGTCAGCACGGGCTGCGATTGTCACGGTGCTCGGATTATGGATGGGATCCTTGCCGTTACCGTACAGCACGCTGCTCTTCAGCCACGCGCAGGTAATCGGACTGATCAGCGTTACGCTGTGGGCGACCGACGCGCTTCAGTGCGAAGCGCGCAGAAACGAGGAAGCGGGAACAGGGAAACAGAGCGGACGTCGGACGGTTGCATCTGCCAAATGGCGGCTCGCACTTGCAGGGTTCAGTGTGGGGTTGGCGCTCGCCAGCGAGTTTACCGCAGGACTGGTGGTATTAGGATTGGGTGTGCATGTGCTCCGACGGCATCAGTGGCCACGATGGGCGTTTGTGTTTTCCATGATTCCACCGTTGCTTCTGATCCCTTTGTACAGTGCTGCGACTATCGGGACACCGTTTGACTTGCCGTACTCGCACCAGGGCAGCTTTCCTGAGATGAGAGAAGGGCTCTATGCCATCAAATGGCCGGATGCAGAGCACTTGCTGCGGCTATTGTTCGGACCTACCCGAGGGCTGGTGTTCTGGACACCGTTTCTGATTATGGCGGGTTTCGGATGGTATCGTATCGGGGCCGAAAGCCCACGCGATTTATGGTTAACGTACGCTGTGCCGTTGCTCCACGTGCTGGTGATGTCCGGGCGGACGTGGGATTGGCAGGCGGGCTTTACGATCAGTGCGCGGTACATGGCACCAATCCTGCCGCTGTTGGCACTACCCTGTGGTCTTGGGGTGGAGAGGTGGCCAAAACTGGGGGCCACGTTGGCCGGACTGTCGATAGTAATGATGACGGCAACTACCGTTACTGATGCATGCCCTCCCTACCATATTCACAATCCACTCACGGAATGGGTGTTGCCGAAGTTTTTCAAGGGGGAATTCTCTTACAACCTTGGCACGGAAGTGTTGGGTCTGCCGTCGTGGGGTGGAGTGGCGGTGTTCTACGTGTTGCTGGTGGTCGGGTTCATCTGGTTGTGGCGCACGGCGAGAAAGATAGACGGGAAAATGCTGAAGAAAGTGGAAATGAGTCGTGAAGAGTGCTAATGAAGTGAGAGGACTAAGGATAAAGCGCCGGGTCTGGCTACGACTGGTGGACCCTCGCACCACGGTCAACTGCCTCTAAGAATTCTCGGGGGAGGCGTGTGGTCAACAGCAATGCCGTCAAGGTAGCGGTGCTGGATGTGAACCTGGCCGTGTTTATGGTTCTCGTCGGTGGCTTGGGGCGCAACATGTGGACGTCCAACGCAATGGGCATTGTAGTGGTGGCGGTGTTTACTCATGTCACGCGTTGGCACTGGGCCTGGCGCCGTGTCGGGAGTTCCGCAAGGACATGCACGTGAACACGCGATGGCAGGAGAGTAGCACATGGTTCCTGCTGCTAATGGGTGCCGTGGCGATACGCGGACGCATGTTGGGGTTTGTCAGCGGAGATATGCAAGGGGATATGGTCCCGTGGTGGGAGTGTATCGACGATAATGGTTGTTGGCTGGCGCTGGGACAGGACTTCAGCAACTACCCGCCGCTCTACCTTTATGTCCTGGCAATCGCCACCTCGCTTCCACTGCCACGGGTCTTCTCGGTCAAGCTGGTTTACGTGGCCTTTGACTTTCTGGTGGCGGGGTTTGTCGGTGGGGTCGTGCAGCACGGTGTTGGTACTGAACGGAGCTGGTGGTGGGGGGCTCTGGCAACAGCGTGGTTACCAACGATGGCGGCGAATGCGTCGCGCTGGGGTCAATGTGATGCGATGTACGTGTCGGGCATGGTCGGCTGCGTGTACTACCTGTTGAAGGGGCGAGACGTGGGCGCAATGGTGGCACTTGGTGTCGCGTTCTCCTTCAAGCCACAAGCCGTGTTCTTGGGGCCATGTACCCTGGTGTTGGTGCTGCAACGGCGGTTGTCTCTCGCGTTGCTGTCGATTATTTCGGCAGTGTACCTCGTTCTGGCAACGCCTGCGTGGCTGGCGGGAAGACCATTGCAGGAGCTGGTGTTGCTGTATGCGCATCAGCGCATTCTGCCGTTTCCGGCATTGACGCTCGGGGCGACTAACATCTACCAGTGGGTCACGGCCTCCCATTTCGAAACACTATTTCCGATTGCGCTGGGAGTAGCGGTCTTTGGGGCAGTGGCCTTCGTGTGGTTCGTGATGCGAGGCCATGGGGAAGGGCGGTCGGATCAGGAATTAGTGCGAGTCGCGTTGCTCTCGGTCGTGTTGATGCCCTATCTCCTTCCGGCAATGCACGAGCGCTACTTCTTCCCGGCGGACGTGCTGTCCGTGGCGTACGCGTTTTGGGCAGCCCGGGGTTGGATTGTGACCGTGCTGATTCAGACGGCGTCCTTCTTCACGTACCTACCGTACCTGTTCAACTCTGAGCCGTTTCCGAGACCGGTGTTGGCGGTGGTGATGGGAGGGGCACTGGTGCTTCTGGTGCGGGACACGTGGAAGGGCCAAAAGAGCGCCGGGAAAACGGAGCGCGAGGGAATGGAGGCGAAGCGATGCTGATCAATGTTACCCTCCCGGTGCACAACGAAGAAGCGCAATTGGCGGCTAGCGTGCGGAAGGTGGTGGAGGCACTGAGGACGGCCGGGCTCCCAAGGCACCGAGGCGCGGAGGATGTGACGTGGGAGGTGGTGGTCGCGGAGAACGGGTCAAGCGATGCAACCGAGGAGATCGGGGAAACCGTGGTGAAGGAATTCGCGCACGAGGGGGCGGTCAAAGTGCTCCTGCGGCATCGCTCGCAGCCGGGTCGAGGTGGAGCGCTTAAGGAGGCCTGGTGTAGGAGTGAGGGGGAAATCCTCAGCTATATGGATGTGGACCTCAGCACGGACCTGGCAAGTGTCCCGAGCCTGCTGGCGCCGTTACTGGCGGATGAAGCGGATTTGGTGATCGGCTCGCGATTGTCGGTGGGAGCGAAGACCCAGCGCTCTTGGAAACGGGAAGTTCTTAGCCGGGGTTACAATGTGTTGCTACACGGTGTATTGCGGTTGCCGGTTCGGGACGCACAGTGCGGCTTTAAGGCGATTAGCCGAGCGGCGGCAACCCAGTTGCTGCCACAGGTGGAGGATGAAGGGTGGTTCTTCGACACGGAACTGCTTTGGCGGGCACACCGGGCCGGTCTTCGCATCGTAGAGATCCCAGTACGCTGGGTGGAGGACCGGGACACGCGGGTGCGGCTGTTGTGGACGATTTGGAGGGATCTATGCGGCATGTGGCGATTATGGCGTGAGGGGTGGGGCAGGCGGGGACCGGGGGAAGAGGTGTGAATCGGATGGGACGACCATGACCAAACGTTTGCATCATTGTTGTGGACGAGCCATTGTGGACGAGGTGGCTTAAGCGCCAACGGTTGCATGAAACGGAATGCCTTCACAGCTCACTCAACAGGGAAAGACCTGCACCGGGCGGCAGATGTGTTGTGTATTGGCTTTACGCTGATCGAGCTTCTTGTCGTGATCGGAATCATTGCCTTGTTGGCGGGAATGCTGCTGCCAGCATTGAGCGCGGCGAAGCGGAAGGCGAGCTCGAGCAAGTGTTTGAGCAACTTGAGGCAAATCGGCGTTGCGGTACGATTGCATGCTGATGATCAAGACGGCCGGCTTCCCCGTGTCCCGGCCGATCTCTCCAATCCGGGAGCGGACACGACGCTACCAGAGAGCTTGAATCTTGTCAGCAGCGGAGAGTTGTTCCAGTGCCCGGCAGACCAGGAGGGCAGGTTTGAGCGGACCGGTTCCAGCTACGAATGGAATCGCTCTCTCAACGGGAAGGCGCTGCATCGTCTCGGGGAGCCCGATTCGGGCCGGAGCGACAGTGAGGTGTATCTCCTGCGGGATGGTGGCGCGTGGCATCCTGGGAACAGCCGCAACGCGGTCTTCGCGGATGGTCATGCGGGAAAGGAGGGCAAATGAAGCCCGCCCGGCAACCAGATCTCTCGTCACGCCTGTGTCCAGCGACCGGGTTTACCCTGATTGAAATGCTGGTGGTGATTGCGATCATCGGAGTGTTGGCAGGCATGATGCTTCCGGCGCTCAACCGCGCCCGGGCTCGCGCCGACGGCATCGTGTGCCTTGGCAACTTGAAGCAATTGCAGGTTGCCTGGCAGGCTTACACCGGAGACCACAATGGACGTTATCCCGAGAACCACTCGGAGCTGATCGGCAGGATGTGGCGCAGCTCTTTTCATTCCTGGTGTGGTCCCAGCAGTGCTCCATACGATCCTGACCCGCGAGCACTTCAGCTGGGGACATTTGGTCGTTACGGGTATGTGGCTTCCGCAGAGGTGTATCGCTGCCCCGGCGATGATTCGAGCGTCCAACAGCGGCCCGGTGCCGACGGAGAGGTGCTGCGGACTCGAAGCTACGCGATGAACGGGAATTTCGGCGGTCGATCAAAGGATGTTCAGACCGTCCTATGGCGGGAGAGCTTCCAATTCAGCCCGTCGCAGATCTGCGTGTTCATTGACGAAGCGGACGACAGCATCGATGATGGGCATTTCCTTGTTTGGCCGGCACCGGACGATCGCTGGGTTAACCTGCCGGCGGGGCGACATGATCGGACTGGGACACTGTCGTTCGTCGATGGACACGCGGAGTTGTGGAGGTGGAAATGGCGCAAGCTCTTCAACCGAAAAGAGAGCTATTGGAAGCGCGTGGAGAATGCGGCTGATCGCGCCGACTTGGAGCGACTCCAGCAAGCCGCCCTACCGAAGGCGGACTACCAGCGACAGCCGTGATTTGAATGAGCGCACCTGGCCGTGACGATTCAGCTGATGGACCGCGGATGGGCACGGATGACCCGGATGGGGCACGGCGAAGCCGCGTTACCGAGAGGGGCAGCGCAATCACTGGATGGTGAGTCCCAATCCCGGGCGGGCGGCTTCCGTTCCCCCCCCCAACATCTGTGCCCATGCGCGTCCATCCGTGGCGGATCCAACTGCATGGTTACGGTTTAGCGGCTTTGTGATGAGGTGGAGGAGGGGGTGCGCTTTGCGTGTTGGCGTGGACAGCGCGGGTTGTGGCAGGCCATAGTCGGCGGCTGCGACATGCAACTGGACGCGGACGTTATCATCATCGGCGGCGGACCGGCGGGCAGCACCGCGGCGACCTTCCTGGCCCGGGCGGGTCACCGGGTGCTGCTGCTGGAGAAGGATCGCTTTCCGCGCTTTCATGTGGGGGAATCCTTGCTGCCCTACAACCGGCCGTTGTTCGAGGAAATGGGGGTCTGGCCGGCGTTGGCGGAGGCGGGGTTTCCCCGGAAAACCGGGGCGCAGTTCCATCTGGCCTCCGGGAAGAAGGTGACCCGTTTTGCCTTTAGCAACGGCGTGTTTACGCGCCATACCGAGGCGATCCAGGTGGAGCGGGCGCGCTTCGATCAAATCCTGCTCGAACACGCGCGCGCCAGCGGCGCGGAGGTCCGCGAAGGGTGGTCGGTGCGGGGTTTCGAAACCAGCACCGGCGGGGTGAGCGTCCAGGCGCAGAGTCCGAACGGCGAGGTCCGCTCGTTTAATGCCGCCCACCTGATCGACGCCAGCGGGCGTGCGAACCTCACCGGCAACCAGCAGGGGCTCCGGTCGGTGCATCCGGATCACCGCAAGATGGCGGTGTTCGCCCATTTCGACGGGGTGGCCCGCTCCGCAGGGGAGGCGGGCGGCGACACCGTCATCGTGCGGGATGCGCGGCATTGGTTCTGGTTGATCCCGGTCTCGGAAGAGCGGACGAGCGTGGGGCTGGTGTTGGATCCGGCGGACTACACGGCGCACGGGCGCGATGCCGGGGCGGTGTTCCAGCGGGCGGTGGCGGCGAGTCCGCTGATGCAGGAGCGGCTGGCGAAGGCGGCGCGGGTGGGGGAGTTGAAGGCGACCAGCGATTTCTCGTATTTCAACCGGCGACTCGCCGATCCCCGGGTGTTGCGCGTGGGGGATGCCGCCGGGTTCATGGACCCGATCTTTTCGGCGGGAGTGTATCTGGCCATGTGGACCGGGCGCCTCGCGGCGGACGCGGCGGCGAGCGCCCTGCGCGCCGGCCATGACGGGGAGCGCACATACCGTGCCTACGACCGCCGGGTGCGCCGGGCAATGCAGGTTTACTGGCGGTTGGTCGGGCATTTCTACACGCAGCCGTTCATGGAGCTGTTTCTTGAACCCCGCAACGGGTTGCAGGTGCCGGCGGCGGTGGTCGCCGTGCTGGCGGGCGACCTCGAACCCTCCTGGTCCATCCGCTGGCGGCTCGAGTGCTTCTACCTGCTGGTGCGGGTCCAGAAGCGCTGGCCGCTCGTGCCCCGCATCACTTTCGCCCCGCCATCGCTTGCCACATGAAATCCGCGTTCTTCATCGGTTTGGCTGCCGTGGCCGGCCTGCTGGCGGCGGGGTGCGCGACACCCAACCTCCCGCCGGTGGACACCTCCGCCGCCGGTTGGAACGTGCGCTTCGGACAGGCCGTGTGGCATCCCCGTCCCGAGGCGCCCGAGCTGGCCGGGGAACTGATGCTTGCCACCAATGCCACGGGCGATTTCGTCCTTCAGTTTTCCAAACCACCCCTCGATCTGGTCGTGGCGCAGCGGTCGGGTCCGCGGTGGACCGTGGCGTTCCCGTCGGAGGGGCGGCGTTATGGCGGTCGGGGCCGCGGCACGCACCGGTTGCTGTGGCTGCATCTCGCCGACGCCCTGGGCGGGCGATCGTTGCCGGGTGCGGTCGCCTTTGCCCCGCTCCGCGGGGATGGCTGGAGCCTGTCCAATCCGAAGACCGGTGAGACCCTGGAGGGGTATCTCGCGCCATGAGGATGGGCCGCCGTTGGTGGTGGTTGCTGATCTGCCTGCCTGTGGTGGCCGGCTTGTGGCGGCTGCGTTTCGACGTGGACGTGTTGAACCTCCTGCCCGGCGAATTGCCCGCGGTCCACGGGCTCAAGCTGCACCAGGAACACTTCGCCAACGATCGCGAGTTGCTCGTCACCGTCGAGGCCCCGACCGCGGAGGACGCCTCGCACGCCGCCGAGGCCATCGCCACGCGACTGCGGGCGGCTCCGGGGCTGGTGGAGCGGGCGGTCTGGCAGCCCCCCTGGCTGGATCATCCGGAGGACACGGCGGACTTCATCGCGTGGCTCTGGCTCAACCAGACCCCGGAGGCGGTGCAGGAACTTGCCGACCGGTTGGATCCCGCCCGGCTGCCCGCCCGCCTGGAAGGGATCCGGGAGCAGCTTGCCACCTCCTTCTCGCCCACCGACATCGCGCGGTTCAGCTACGATCCCCTCGGCTTGACCGCCGTTCCCGGGGAAGGCGCCGCGGGATTCTCCGCCGACCCGACGGCCGGGGAGAAGCTCTTCGCCAACGGTGACGGCACGTTCCGGTTGATCTTCGTGTCGCCGGCGGCCGGGCTTGGCGGCTTTCACACGGCGTCGCGGTGGTTGCGGGACGTGCGGATGGCGGTTGCGGGGCTTGCGGACGCTGCGGACTGGCCGGCGGGGGTGAAGGTGGGCTACACCGGCAAGCCGGCGTTTCTGGCGGAAGCGGCGGAGGGGATGGCGCGGGACATGCGGACTTCGGTGCTGGCGACGGTGGCGATCATCGCGGTGCTCTTCTGGCTGGCGCACCGACGGTGGGGGCCGTTGCTGTGGCTGGTGGCGTTGTTGCAGGTGATTCTGCTGGTCACGGCGGCGCTGGGCGGACTGGCATTCGGAGTGCTGAACCTGGTGAGCTTCGGTTTCGCGGCGATCCTGATGGGCTTGAGCGTGGATTACGCGCTGGTGCTCTTTCAGGAGGCGGCCTCGGGGGAACACGCCGATGCCCGCGCCGTGCGCCTGGCGGCGGGCCGGGCGATCTGGGGTTCGGCCCTGACCACGGCGGTGGCCTTCGCGCTGCTCAATCTCGCGGGGCTGCCCGGACTGGCCCAACTCGGTTCGCTGGTCGCGATGGGCGTTGTTGTGGCAGCGCTCGTCATGGCCTACGCCTACCTGCCGCTCGCCCTGCGCAACCTAGCCGCGGGGCGCGGGGGAACCGGGACCGCGGTTGCGCCCGCCAACTCGAACGCCGCGGAGCATTCACCGCCAAGGCCGACGCCGGGTTCGTCCGGGGTCGCTTTCACCGCGCGGCGTTGGGCGCCAACCCTGGTTTTGCTGATGCTGGCGGTCGCGGTGCTGGCCCGCTCTTTTCCCGAGGTGGATCACAGCACCCGGCCATTGACGCCCCGGGGCAGCCGGGCGGAGGCCGCCGCCCGAACGATCAGCCAGCGGTTTGGCCAGCCGGGCGATCCGCTTTGGATCCTCGTGGCCGCGCCGGACGTGGCCGGCGCACGGGAACGCCTGGAAGCCCTGCACGCGGCCATCGCGAGCGGCCGGCAGGCGGGCCTGGAAATCACTGCCGATCTCCCCCTACCGCTGTGGCCAGACGGCGCGGAGCAAGCTGCGAACCTGCCGCGGCTGGCCGGGTTGGCCGGGAATGCGGAGGAACTCACGCGGCTGGCGGAGGACGCCGGCTTCACCGCGGAAGGCACCGCCATGGCCCGCGGGGTGTTCGCCGCGTGGCAAAGCCTGAAATCCTCCGACCTGCCGGTGTGGCCCTGGGGGGAATCCAGTCGGTGGCTGGTCGAGCGCGTGGCGGCGCAAACGCCCGCGGGATGGCTGGCGCTCGGGATGCTGCATCCCGGCCCCGGCGAACCACCGTCCTTCATCCGCCAACCACCCGCGGGCGTTACGCTTTGCGGGTGGCAGTTGCTGGGCGAAGTCCTCCTCGAACACGTCGAGGCCCGGCTCGGCTGGCTGGTGGCCGGCATGCTGGTGGCGCTGTTTGCGGGGCTGCGGCTGACCTTCGGGCGGTGGAAGGAAGTGGGCCTGAGCCTGGCCGCGGTGGCCTTCGGACTGGGCCTGATGCTGGCTGTGATGCGGATGCTCGGTTGGTCGTGGAACCTGATGAACCTCACGGCGGTGCCGCTGTTGCTGGGCTCCGGGATCGATTATTCGATCCACGTCCAGCTGTCGCTTCGGCGGCGGGCGGGCGCAGTGGCGGCGATGCGCGCAACCACCGGCCGGGCCCTGCTGCTTTGCGGGAGCACCACCATGGCCGCTTTCGGTTCGCTGGCGCTTTCGAGCAACGCCGGCCTGGCCAGCCTCGGTCAGGTTTGTGCCGTCGGCATCGCCTGCCTGCTGGTCACCGCGCTTTATCTGTTGCCGGCATGGAGCCATCCTCGGTCGATGGCCGCCGAAACCGCCGCACCCGCATGAAAAGCGCCGTCGCAGAGCCAGTCGTCCGGTCGTCGCCTGCGGGCCCGGCGCCCCGGCCCTCGGCCTTCTACCAGGGCACGCTCTGGCGCGCTGGGTTGGGTCTGGCGCGCGTCCTGCCGCTTGGCTTCAGCCTGGCCTTCACCGGCGCACTGGCCCGTGGTTACGGGCGCCTGCACACGCGGCGACGTGCGGTGGTGGTCGGGAATTTGCTGCCCTGGTTCGACGGGAACCGGGCCGAAAGCGAAGCCGCCACCGACCGGCTTTTCCTCAACTTTGGCCGTAAGCTGACCGACCTCATGCGGTTCGAGGCCGGCCTGCCGCTCGCCCGGCGTTTTGTGGCCCTGCACGATTGGGAGCGTTTCGCCGCCATGCATGCGCGTGGTCGCGGGGTGTTGATGCTCACTCCGCACCTCGGCAATTGGGAGATCGGCGCGCCGTTGCTGATCGAGCGCGGCCTCAGCCTCCTCGTCATCACCCAGGAGGAACCCGCCGGCGATCTCACCGAATTGCGCCGCCGCTCGCGCGAACGGTGGGGCATCGAAACCCTCGTTGTCGGGCGCGACGCCTTCGCGTTCGTCGAGATCATCAAGCGGCTCGAAGGCGGCGCCTGCGTGGCCATGCTGATCGATCGTCCGCCGGCGCCGGGCGCGGTGCCCGTCACCCTCGCCGGGCGTCCCTTCCACGCCTCGGTCGCTCCCGCGGAACTCGCGCGCGCCTCGGGTTGTTCGTTGGCCGGCGTTTACATCGTCGAGGAAGGCCGCGGCTACGAGGCGCATGTGCTGCCCGAGTTTGCCTACGACCGCCGGGCGCTCGGCCAGCGCGAAGAACGGCGCCGGTTGGCGCAACGCATCATGACCGGTTTCGAACCCGTCATCCGGAACTATGCCGACCAGTGGTACCATTTCGTTCCTCTCTGGCCCCCGGCGCCCGATCCCCTCTGAATCATGAGCCACCCGAACCCACCCTCCTCCCCCGGTCGCCCCGGGGTTTCCTTCGCCTCCCGCTCCGGGGTTCCCGTCGCCGGGCGTTGCTCGACGCCTCTCCGGCGGGCCTTGCCGGGGCTGCTCGGTCTGTTGCTTTGCGGTTGGGCGGGCCCCGCGCGCGCCGCCGAGGCCACGCCGTTGCTGGATCAATGGCTGCACGCGCAGGCGGAAGTCCGGACGTGGTCGGCGGAGTTCACCCAGACGCGTTCCCTCAAGGCGCTGAAAGAACCGCTCCGCACGCCGGGGCGCCTGTGGTTCGCCGCGCCGGACCGTTTCCGGTGGGAACTCGGCGAGCCGGCCCGGACCATTGCGCTGCGCAACGCGAAGGAACTCCTGGTGATCTACCCGCGGCTCAAACGCGTCGAGCGCTATCCGCTGCAGGAAGGCGCGGGCGAAACCTGGCGGGGCGCGCTGGCCCTGTTGGATGCCGGCTTCGCCACCAACCGCGCCGAACTCGAAGCCCGGTTCACGGTGGCGCCGCCGCAGGTCGAGGACGGTCGCCTGCTCATCCGCCTCACCCCGCGCAGCGCCGCCGCCAGCCGCTTCATGACCGGTGTGCAGCTCGAACTCGAACCGGCCACCTTCGAAATGCGCGCCAACGAAATGCGCTTCGCCGACGGCTCGAGCCTGCGCAACGACTTCACCAACGCCGTCGTGAATCCGCCGCTCCCAGACGACCGGTTCGAGTACCCGCTTCCGCCGGACTTCCAGGTCGTCGAGCCAGGCCAGCCGTGAGCGTCGATCTCGTCCAAGCCCTGCGCGCGCTGCCGCACGGTCCGGAGTTCCGGTTCCTCGATCGCTTGCTGGCCCTTGATCCCGGCCGGTCGGGGCGCGCCGAATACACCTTGCGCGGCGACGAACCCTTCCTGCGCGGGCATTTTCCGGGGCAGCCGCTCCTGCCCGGTGTGTTGCTCATCGAAGCTGCGGCGCAACTGGCCGGCGTGGTGGCCCAAAGCGATCCGGACGTTCCTCCCCTGGCCGACCTGCGATTGACCGCCGTGCGCGTCGCCAAAATCCTGGGCGCCCCGCGTCCCGGCGACGTCGTCCGGGTCCAGGCCGAGATTCGCGGCCGGCTCGCGGGGCTCGTGCAGGCGTCGGCGCGGGTCGAGATGGCGGGCCAGCTGCTCGCAACCACCGAGCTGGTGCTGAGCGGACGGCCCGTCGCCCGGCCGGCCGGTTGAACGGCAGCGACCTCGGCGGGCGCCGTTCGCCCGACCGACACGGTTGCCCGCGCGGCGGTTCCGGGGTTCAATCCGGGGAACATGAAGGCAAAGCGAACCGCGGCAACTCTCGTCCTTGGTCTGGTCGTGCTCCTGTCCGTCCCGGCTGCCGGCCGGGCCGGAGAGACGATTGTCGGCCAACCATCCGGAGACGCGGCTTCCCCGGCCGCGCAGGGCGCGGATGCGCGGACGTACCTGGCCGCACTCGTCGAAGCACTCGGCCGGCGCTGGCCGACCAATCGCACGGTCAACATCGTTTGCCACGGACACAGCGTGCCGGCGGGCTACTTCCGGACCCCCGTCGTCGACACCTTCAATGCCTATCCGCACCTCCTGCACCGCGCCTTGAAGGAGCGCTTTCCCTGCGCGGTCATCAACGTGACGGTGACCGCGATTGGCGGCGAAGATTCGGCGAGCGGCGCGCGGCGTTTCGCGGGGGACGTGCTGGCGCGGCGGCCGGATGTGGTGCTGATCGACTACGCGTTGAACGACCGCCGCATCGGCCTCGCAGCCGCGGAGAGCGCCTGGCATTCCATGATCACGAACGCCCTCGCGCACGGCAGCAAGGTCCTCCTCCTCACACCGACGCCCGACCAGCGGGCCCGCCTTGACGATCCCGCCGACCCGCTCAACCGCCACGCCGAACAGGTCCGCCGGCTCGCCCGCGAACATTCGGTGGGGCTCGTTGACAGTCTGGCCGCCTTCCAACGCGTCCTTGCCGCGGGTCGTCCGCTCCCGGACCTGATGTCCCAGGTCAACCACCCCAACCGCGCCGGCCACGAACTGGTCACCGCGGAATTACTGCCGTGGTTTCCGGCGCCTCCCGAGCCCGGAAGCGGGTAGGGGAAAGCGGTCGTCCGGAGTGTCGGGGCCAAGAAGCCGGGACCAACAGTTGTGTAAACATCAGGAACCGACCCCTGCGCCATTTGTCCGGGTCCAGCTCACGGGTCGACCTCGGGTAGCACCCACCAGGTCCGGCCCTGGGGGTCGCGCTTTGCCAACAACCCGAGGCGGTTCAGGCGCTTGGGGTCAGCGCGAAGATAATTGTGAAGCCAGAGCAGACCTCGCTTCTCGGCGATCACCGGGCGCTGGCCAGTGTCGACCATTCCATCTACGCCGGCGGCGGACTCTTCCTCGATCATTGCTGACAGACGGCGGATCGGGGTTTGGTAAGCCCGCGCCCACTCGACGAGTCCGTAAACGATCGCTGGAGTCACCGCAACCATGGTGTCGGTGCCGCTGATCAACGCAGTGACGGGTCCCAAGGCGGCCAGCAGCGTGGACACCCGTTTCACGTAAGGGCCGACCGTCCGCAAGAACTGCTGGGTCTCGGGGATGATGAACTCACCCTGCCCGTCGTTGGAAAACAGCCTCGCCGGATGGGCGGTTTTCTCGCAGTGGAGCCGCAATCGCCACTTTTTCCGCCCGAAGTGCGGCAGCGTCCACCGGCCTAACGGGCGGAGAGTATAGAGGCGGGGCAGTTCATCGCTCTCGCCAGCCAGAGTTGTCTGGTACGCCCGGAGGCGGGAGCGCAACTCCTCGCTCGCCCGGGTCAAGGCTTCGCGGAGGCTGCGCCCCAGCTCTTCCTGCCCTTCCAGGATCCGGCGCAAGGCCTGCTCGGATGCCAGGGCGCCTGCTTCCAGTCGATGATGGATGTCGGCGAGTTCGCTTCGCAGTTCCGCCATCTGGCGGGTTGATGCTTCGATCTCCAGCCGGCTGGCGCCGACCTCGCGGCGCATTTCCTCGCTGCTCTCGGTAAGTTGATCGATCTTCTTCTCGATCCGGTCCTGTTGGCCGGGATCTTCCACTGCCCGCCCGTCCCACAACCAGCCTAACTCGATGCGCCTGCCGCATTTGCCGACGTTGCAGACGGTGGTCTCCTTCCTCCAGTCCTCGCTTCCGGATTGAGCGGATTCACGGATCGTGTCCTCCGGCATGAAGAACCGCTCATGAGACTCCCGGTCGCATTTGTCGGCCGGGCAGGAAACGAAACGCTGCACATCAATACTGGCGTAGCCGTAGTGCCGCTCGAGGTCCTGAATGACATGCCGCAACGCTTCCGAGAAGACCGCCCACAGTTCCCGTGGTTGATGGGCGGCCACCTGAATGTCGAAACCGACACCCCGCGATGATCCCTTCCGATGCGCGCCGTTGTATTCGATGCGCGCCTGTCCGGTACCCGCGGGCGCGAGGATGAACCCTCGACGCCAGTGGGCCGCGCGCGCGAAATCCTGACGGCCTTGCGCATCGCCGTGCAGGACGATCATCAAGCGGTGGAAGATCGCCAGCCCCAGCCAGGCGTTGAGAGGTTCGTCGTGGTTCACCCGCAGTTCCGCGCGCCAGAAAACCCGCGGTGAGCCGTCTCGACGGATTTCCTCCTTCCAGGCTGCGGGAGCCAACGTCGGCAGGCGGCTGGGGACGAGGTACCATTCGCCGTCATGCTTGCCGCCATGCCGAACCGGGCGGGCGATATCGAACGCGCGCATCAGCTGGCGGAAGAAATCGAAGAGACCTTCGGGGAAGACGAGGGGCGGCGTGTGTTTCGGTTGTGGCGGATTCGACCAGATCGCGTTCATCTGCGGCTTTGAGACGAGTCCGGCGGGGACGTCGTCGGGCTGGACCGGCACCTTCCCCTTGGTGCGGACCTGGTCGGCGCTGTCCCGCTCGATAACGAAGCCGATCGCTTTGCTCAGCCAGTCGGGATTCAACACGACGAGCCGACAGGCGGGCTCCTGGTCGGCCAGATCCAGCCAGCGAAGGCGCTCCGTGTCCACCCATACCAGAGTGCCGAGGCGGTTCTGGGCACGAGCGTACTCCTCCGGATCGGTGATGTGGAAGGTCTCGCTGCAGGTTCTGGTAAACTCCCCCCATTCCATGTAGGGCGGAGTTTCCGCCGGCCCCTGGGGCGGGGCCACTGCGGGCAGGGGATCCGTGGCATCCAACTCGTGCGTGGTGTCGGGAACCTCGCGGTAACCTCCCAGGCGCGCGAAGTGCGCCTGCGCCTCGATCCAACTCGTAGGGCGTTCCTCGTTGAAGGCCGGAGCCTCTTCCGCTGCGAAGCGCGCGATGCGCTGCTTCAATCGGCGGACCTGTTCCGCCGCTTCCGGTCCCTCCGAGTCCACCTTGAAGCAGCCGTCCTCGATCAGGATTCCGTTTCCGTCCGGACCGAACCGATGGTGGATCTCGTCGTAGTCCGGCGGCTCGGCGCTCCGGTGCTCGGCCTTCTTCGCCACCAGCAACACCCGCCCCCGGCCCTCGGTCCGCTGGTCGATGAGCGTCAGCCATTCGGTGATCTCCTTGCTGCTGTCCTCGCGGCTGTCGCGGTGGTTCCAGACGAGGAGATAAAGCGCGGGCGAGGTGAAAAAGAGCTGGTGCGTTGGCCGCATGGCAGCCTGGCCACTGAAATCCCAGGCGTGGAGCGTTCCCTCCCAGCCATCGGCGGCGGTGAGTCGAAGCGGACGGCGCTCGAGTCCATGCGTGCTGTCCGAGTTGGGGTTGTAATCCTTGCCCTCCAACACATCGAGCAGGGTGGTCTTCCCCGCGCCCCCTTCGCCCACGAGCAGTAACTTGCCCTGGCGCAGCATTCGCGACCCGACCCCCATCTGCCGGAGGTAATTGCCCAACGCGACCCGTTGGGCTTTCGCCCCCTCCGCTGCGCTCACGGCTTCGCTCCACTGGCTGCCGTTGTCTTCGAAGTTGAAATGGAGCGGCCCCACCGGACGCTTCTCGTCGAGCAAGGGTAGGAGCGAAACCGGCGCCTCCGTGATGCGATTCCCGTGGCCGTCAAGTTCGACGAGCGCACGTAGGCTGCCCACGCCCGGCGGCAGCGCGCCCAGGGCATTCCCGCGCAGATAGAGCCGCTGGAGCTCCACCAAGTTGCCGATCGAGTCAGGCAGCTGCGTGATCCGGTTGAAGTTGAGCCCGAGCCAGACCAGGCCGGTGAAGCGGGTGAGGCACTCGGGGAGTTCGGTGAGGCGGTTGCCGGTGAGGTCGAGGTAGCGGAGGTGGATCAGGTTCGCCAGACTGATGCGGGGCAGGTAGCCGCCTTCCGGATCGAACTCGGCGACGAGTTCTTCGTCGGTCAATTCGAGACCGGCGAGGTTCAGATAATCGCGGCGCTGCACCAATGTGCCGTCGGCTTCCTGCTGGAGACAGTCGGCGATGCGGTTACGGGCGAGTTCGAGTGATTCCCGGCTCATGGTTTGGAGGAAAAATGGCCCTGCCGCTCGCCCTGGCCCGCCACGCTCCACGGCGTGGGGGCTACCGACCAGCGGCAGGGATTCGGGGTTTTGTCCATCGCGCAGGGCGACGGAACCGGAAGACGGGCCTGTTCCACCAGGACGCTCCGGCCGACTGCTGGAGCTGGGACAGGGACGGAACCCGTAGTTGTCGTTGCGGTTGCCGGGGTCGTTGCCGTTGCGGTTGCCGGACCGGGCGTTCCTGCCGTTGTTGATCCAGCTGCCGCCGCGCAGCACGCGGTCCCTGTCTGCGGCCCGTCTCCCAAATCCTGTAAGATGCGGCGTCGCCAGGCGAGGCAGTCGGCATGGCCGGTGAAGGCGGTCAGGGCGGCGCCCCGGACTTGGGCCACGTCCTCGGCGAGGCGTCCGGTTGCCCAGTCGACGTGGAGGCGGCGCACCTTGCGAACGTAGCGACGCCGGCTGGCCCGGCTCAATGCCAGTCGGTATGGGAACACCCGGTGCCCGAGGAAATCCATGCCGTGGGGCGTTCGATTGAGGAAGGCGGTCTTGAACTCGAGTCCGAGCTGTCTCCGCGCAAACTCGACCAGCCGGTCGCGCCCCTCGCGTGCGCTTTCCCCATCGGCGGTCCAGAGCGCGAGATCGTCCATGTAACGGACATAGCCGGCGGGCCGCACGGACTGCAACACCAGGGTGTCGAGCGGCGCCAGATAGAAGTTGGCGAGGTGCTGGGACACCAGCGTGCCGATGGCCAGCCCGTGGTCAGTGCCCCGCCGGTAGGCGGTCACCAGGGTGGCGAGGATCCGACGCACTGCGGGCTCGCGAAAGACCTTTTCGAGTGCCGCGAACAATTGCTCATGCGGGATGCTGTCGAAGTACTTCCGGACATCCAGCTTGAGGAACCATGGATTTCGGGCGGCAAACCGTTGGGCCGTCCGCAGCGCGGCCACGGTGCCCTTGCCGCGCCGGCAGGCGTAAGTGTGCGCGATGAGGCGACGGTCGAGCACGGGCCCGCAGAGGTTCATCACCGCGTGATGCAGCACGCGCTCGCGAAACACCGGCGCGGTGATGAGCCGCTCCTTGGGATCGTGGATGGTGAAGGTGATGCATTCACCGCAACGTGGCCGGCCGCTGCCGATCTCGTCGCGGAGCCGGTCCAGTTCGTCATCGAGGCGGGCGAGCCAGGTCTGCACGGCCGGTTGCTCGCGACGTCCCCTCGCGGCTTGCCAGACGGCCGCCAGCAAGTTCTCGCGCTCGATCATCCGGTCCAGCAGGCCGCCCACGGTTCTCATGCGCTCGTGCCGTTCTCCTGGAGGACCGCGAGCACTTCGGTCCCGTATTTCTCGACGCGGCTTTCCCCGATGCCCGGCACCCCTTTCAGATCATCCAGGGTGCGGCAGTCCCGCCGGACGATGTCGGCCAGTTGCTGGTTCGAGAACACGGCGAACACCGGCTGGCCTTCGCGCTCGGCCAGGGCCTTGCGCAAGGTGCGGAGCCGGGCGAAGACCTCGAACTGCTCGGGTGGCAGCACTGCCTTGTAGTCCACTTTCGTGGTGACCGTCCCCGCGGCGGGCGCGCCCTCCATATATTCCACACAGAAGGCCCAGTAACTGTCGGTGCCGGCCGGGCACCATTCACGAGTTACCCGGACCACGCGGTGCGTGCCCAGGAAGGAATTCAGCGGGGCGGCCAGCTCCGGGCCGGCGTTGGCGGGAAGTTGAAAGAAGGCGAAGGCCATGGTCGGTTTTCAAAAAAAATCGTCCGCTGCGCGGGGCCGTCGTTTGCTCGTGCCCTCACTGCACTCCTTGCCCCGCTCCGCGGCTGGTTCTGGTTCCTGGCCTCCGGCCAGCTGGCTGGCTGGTCCTGGTGGAACTGGGACAGGGACGGAACCCGCAGAAGTCGAAGCGGTTGCCGGGGGCGTAGCCGAAGCGGTTGCCGGACCGGGCGTCCCAGCCGAAGTTGAACCAGCTGCCGCCGCGCAGCACGCGGGCCCCGGAGCCGATTTCGTCCTCGCACCATTCCCACAGTTGACCGTGCATGTCGTGCAATCCCCAAGCGTTCGGGGGAAAGCTGCCTTCCGCAAGCGTGCGTTCTCGAAAAAGCCAATCGAATGCCCCGGGCGCTTTGCCGTCGGGGTTATTGCCGCGGAAGTTCGCCAGCTGCGAGTTCAGGTATTCTCCCGTTCCCACGGCGAAATCGGTCGCAGTGCCGGCCCGGCAGGCGTATTCCCACTCGGCTTCGGTGGGGAGGCGGAGACCGGTCTGGCCGCAGAACTCCTGGGCGTCCTGCCAGGAAACGCTGTCCACGGGGAAGTGATCGCCCTTGCTCTTCGGGCTGGGGTTCGAACCCATGACGGCCTGCCATTGCTGCTGGTTGACCGGGTGCTTGGCGATCCAAAAGCCGTGGCGGGAGCCTTCGGGGAGATTCCTGGCCGTGTCACGGGCAGACCGTTCGTCCGCGCAGGGTGGCGGACACCAGCAGAGGATCAGGCGCACCTTGGACGGGCGCAGTTCGATCCAGCTTTCCTGGCCGGGAAAGGAACCCGTCAGTTCGGCTTGCCACTCGACAGGCTCGAGCCGGCGCACGGTGTGGTTCGGCATGGGGTCGAGGATAGCGGGCCAGGCCGGGAAGTCCAGCCGGCCGGCCGCGCGTTCGGACGGCACCTTCGCTCCCAGGTTCCCAGCCTTCCGTCCGGCGTTTGCCGCTGAGCCGCGTCGATCCAACACGCTGCCGCCGCTGACGGGCAGCCGGCACTGAGCCATGACGATCCAGTTGATCGACCGCGGATGAGCACGGATAACGCGGATAGGGCGCGGCGCTGCCGGGTTGGCGAAGAGGGCGGGAAGACTCCCGGACTGGTGCGTTCGAACCCAGGGCGGGCAATCCTGGTTCCCCTCAATATCCGTACCCATCTGTGCCCATCAGCGGTGAATCCTGCGGCATGGTTTGGGCTTATAGCCCGAGGGTCAGCAGCACGCGGAAGTAGATCCAGTGTCCGAAGTCGTTCGGGTGATTGATGTTGTTGGCCAGCATGTCCTCCGGCTTCTTGCGCGCGGCGACGAGCTGCCAGTTCGAAAGGACGTCGGCGTAGGCACACTCGGTTCGTTCGGCGACGCGGCGGGTGGCTTCGGCGTAATCCGCCATGTGGTGCGAGCCGAATTTCCAGCGGGGATTGGGCGGGAAGGCGGAGAACAACACGAGTTCGGCGCCGGTTTCCTGGCGGACGCGGGTGATGAGGGTCTCGAGGTTGGCCTCGAACTGCGGCACAGGCACGCCGCCGACATTGTGATCGTTCATCCCGAACCCGACGAGGACGAGGTCCGGGCGTTCGTTGATCACCTTCGCTTGCAGCCGCTGTAATCCCTGCACCGTGCTGTCGCCGCCGGTGGCGCCGTTGATGGCCACCACTTCGGCCTGCGGGTACTTCGCTTGCAGGGCCGCGGCCCAACGCCGCCAGAACACCAGGTCCGGCCGTGAGGCATCGCCGCCGGCGGTGATGCTGTCGCCGTAGGCCACGAGCTTGACGCGTTGCCCCGAGTGCAACCTGGCGCGGGTGCGGGGCAGCCGGTCGGCTTGCGACGCCTGCACGGGCCAGTCGGCCGTCGGTTCGTAATCGTAATCCACGAAGGCGAAGAAGGCCGCGTTGCCGAACCCGGGGAACCGCGTGTGGTCGAAGGTCGCCTGCCCGAACAGCACGTTCTCGCGGAAATCCGGCAGCCGGGAGCCGGGCAGCCGACGGAGCGTCCCGGCTGCGGGATCGACAAGGTAATCGCGCCCCTCGACGTAGCGGACGCTGTCGGGTGTCGGTTTATAGGTGCTGCGGACGACAAGCGATGTCGCGGGCGCCGGGGCATGAGCCAGGGCGGCGGGCTCTTCCCCGATGAAGACGACCGATTCGCCGGCCTGGTGGACCTTGCGGGCCGCGTCCCGAGGTCGGGTGGCGCAGCCCGCCAGCAACACAGCGGTCAGGGCAACCATGACCAGGGCCCGGCCGCTGGCGGGACGGGACGGCGATGGGGGGAGGGGACGGGGCGGGAGGTTTTTCATTCGATGGTGGTGTCGTTCGGAGCGGCAGCATGATGGCCGGGCGGACGGAACGCAACCGGGGATGGCAACGGGCCGGCGGTTGTCAGCGTTGGGAACGCCGGATAGGCTCGCCGCGTGATTGACGAGTCGAACGAACTCCCGCCACCGGATGTGACCGGCGTCGAGGCAACGGAATCCAGCGTTGCCACACCAGGGCCCGAAGCGACGGGTATTCCGCTGGACCGCCGGGAACGGTTTCAGGAAGTGGGGGGCTTGTTGCTGCGGTTCGGGCAGGCGCATTTGGATGCCGAACTGACGGAGTTCACGATGGAACTCTGGCGGCGCCTCTGCCGGCGGCGGGCTTCGGATTGCCTGCGCGGGCAGAGTTCGATCTGGGCGGCCTCGGTCGTGCATGCCATCGCGCAGATGAACTTCCTGTTCGACCGTTCCCAGCCGGTGCACCTGACGTTCGACACGATTTGCGACTGGTTCCACGTGAACAAGAACACCGTGGGCGGCAAGGCCACCTGGATCAAGCGCACCCTCCGGCTGAGCGCGCACGCGGAGCCGGGGCTGTGCCGGTTGAGCCAGTTGGACATGTTCGCCACCGTCCGGCTCCCCGACGGGATGATCGTGAACCTCGGCATGGCCAAGAGCATGGGCGTGGTGCCCGCGGATGCCTACCCGGAAGGCGCGGCACCCCGCTTGTCCGGAGGTCAGGCTGGGACCTCCGAAGCCGCGCGCCAGGCGGTGCTCGATTACCGGCAGGTCCGCGCCACCTCCTCCTCGATGCACGGCAAGGTCATCGGGCTTTCCGAGTCGCTGGGATTCGACGCGGCGCGAATGGCCCGCCGAATGACTCTCCCGGTGGCGGGCCGCACGCTGCTGTTCGACGGCGAATTGGCGCAGGCCGCGTTCATGGACTTCTGGTTTCACGAATACCGGCTGGACGGCAGGTGTCTGCCCGAACTGGCGGATCCCGCGGTGGCGCGGTTGACGGCGTTCGAGATCGAACTGCTGATGGCGCACCGGCGGACGTATACGTCGCTGTTCCGTCCGGGGGCGGTCGATCTCCCGCGCCATCAGGTCGAGCTGCGGGATCTCCTCGATCCGGAACGGCCGGTGGTCCGGCTTTCCGACATCGGTTTGAGCCGCTCGCTTGCCGTCCTCGCGCAACGGCCGGATTTCTTCTGCCGGCTGGTCACGGCCCGCGGCATCACGATGACCACCGGGTTCAGCTTTCTCTTTCCTCCGGAGCGGGCCGAGGGATTGCGGATGGCTTACCGGCAGAAGACCCGGAGAGTGCGTCCGGCGGACCTTCCCGAGGCACGGTTTGTGTTTTTCTATCAGAAACACCGGCAGTTCGGATTGGACCTCAACATTGAGGCGATCGAGTGAGCCGGCGCCCGGAGGCCGGTCGGCAGGGGCCGCCGATGCGCCGAACCGTAACCGGGATTTCGAACACCCCGCCTTGCTCAGAGCGGACGGTTCCGGGCTGGATGCGCGCATGATGAAGCCCAATCGCGGGAGCCTGGTGTCCCTTGTCGGACGCGTCCTTTTCGCCCTCGGCCTGGTCGGGGGAAGCCCGTTGCTTCGAGCCGCCACGGAGGCCTTCGAGGTCACCGACCACCACACCGGGACCCTGCCGCGCGGCAAGGAGCCCGATGGCATCGTCGGGGATTTCCTGCTGCGCAACGACCGCGTGGAGGCCGTGATCGCCGGAAACCGCCCGCTGCGCCGTGCCAACATGAGCACCTTCTACGGTGCGACCGGGATGACGCCGGGCTGCCTGTATGACCTGACTCTGCGCGGGAAGGCCAACGATCAGAGCACGATCTTCGCGCCCGCCGACCAACGCGGGGAAGTCTCCTGGGTGCGGCTCCTGGCAAACGGCGCGGAAGGCGAGGCGGTCGTCGAGACGTTCGTCACGGCGGCGCA
The DNA here is from genome assembly GCA_024233305.1 of Verrucomicrobiales bacterium. Lineage (GTDB taxonomy): Bacteria > Verrucomicrobiota > Verrucomicrobiia > Limisphaerales > J093 > J093. The sequence continues at coordinate 47,487 of JACKPV010000040.1, read as the reverse complement.
GGGCAACGGGCTTTCGCGGCGGCACCTTTACCGGTTGCGCGACGGCTGGCCGGGGGTGTTGATCGAAACGACGTTGATCAACGAGGGCGATGCGGCCCGCGACGTTTCCACGGATGATCGTTGGACGGTCTTCCAAAACACGGGGGAGTTGGCCGGGATCCAGTGGGCCGAAGCGATCGATCCGGCGGATGCCGCGGGTTACGCGTATGCGGCGGTGGGGGCCGGCGGGCTTATGCGGCGCGGATTGTCACAATCACTCGACCCTGAGCGGCGACAACACCTGCGGGACCGACGACCGGATCATCAACCTGGCCGCCGAGCAGATCGAGTTTGCGCCGACCACCGAGCACAACCGGCTGTACGACTGGCAACCGCACATTGACCGGTTGGGCTTGCACGACGAACTGACCACCGTGCCCGGCCTGGAGCTGACCGGCAGTGGGGCCCACCTCAACGCGTTCCCCTTCCGCCCGGCGCCCTTCACGCAGGACAACGGCGCGCCGGTCTGGAATCCCGATCCGCGCATCAGCGCGATCACCTTGCGCGACTGGCAGGGCGCCGAACCGGATCGCTGGATCCAGATCAATCATCCCGACATGGTGGCCGATTTCATCGACCGCGACGGCGACGGCCGGGTGGACGGCGGTTTCGCCGGGCTGGCGCAGTTGATCGACGGCATCGAAACCCAGAACTACCGCGGAAGCGAAATCCTCGGCGGGCAACCGTTCCGCATCCAACGGGCGTCTTCGACCCGCGAAACCGTGGTCTACGTGCGCGAGGTCATCCGGCTGCAAATGCTCAACCAGGGCCACCGCTACGCCGCCATGGCGGTGAACGACGCCCATTCCGTCCATGGCAATGGCGTCGACGCCTGGCGGATGTACATGCCGAGTGCCTCTGATGAACCGTCCGCGATCGACTGGCGCGAGAACTCCCGGCACGCCAAGGCGGGCCGTTCGATCCTCACGAGCGGCCCCTTCCTGCAAGCGGAAACCACCGATGGCATCCAGCCGGGCGGAATGGCCCGCGGCGCCGGCGGGGTGTCCTTGCGGATCAAGGTCCAGTGCACGACGTGGATCGACATTGATCGCGTCCAGATTCTCGCCAACGGGTTGCCGCGCCCGGACTTGAACTTCACCCGGCAAACGCATCCCGACCGTTTCGGCGACGGGGTCGTGAAGTTCGACGCCACCGTTCCTGTGTCGCTGACGGAGGACACGCACCTGATCGTGGTGGCCTGTGGCGAACATTCCGATCTGTCGCTGGGTTACGGCACCAGCCCGCAGGCCGCGATCCGCCCGTGCGCCTACAACAATCCGATCTTCGTGGACGTGGACGGCAGCGGGTTTGCGCCGAACGGCGACCGGTTGGGCTGGCCGTTGCCGGTCAAACAACTGTCCGTCGAAGAAGCCCGCAAACTGATCGCCGCGCGTTCGCAATGACCTCCTTCGCCCGGCCTCGCGGAAGCGGTGATCCGAACGCGCAGATGACGAGCGTAAGCGGGCTCGGCTCGGAGGTAACCGCGCCCCGGTCGGGGACGCCTACGGGGAGAGTGATCCCGAGGTGTGTCCCGGCAATCGGAAGCGGGCGGGCTGGTTGGCCTGCCGTGGTGGTGACCATCCTGATGCTTGGCGGCTGCACCCACCCGCGTGATCATCAGCCAGAGATCAGCCGTTCGCTCGAGGCCCGCACGGGTCGCGGCGTGATCGCCAAGTCCGATCCCCTGGCCACGGCATTGCCGCCGGGGATCGACCCGGGCCAGCCATTGTCCGTCGACGCCGCCGTGGCCGTGGCCTTGTGGAACAACGCCGGATTCCAGGCCGCCCTCGCCCAGCTCGGCTTCACCCGCGCCGAGGTCATCCGCGGCGGACAATTGACCAACCCGACGTTCTCGGTGCTCTTCCCGGTCGGCCCGAAACAGCTCGAGTTCGCTGTCGGTTCGCGCAACCACTGCGTTGCCCTTCTCATCTGCTTCACTTCGCCACGATACCAACTCGCCCTCGTTACCGGATAGCTGCGGGCCGCTTACCGCTTACGACTGTACGTCGGTGGCCGCGGCGGCGTGATGCGATGTCGGTTAGTTTGCCCAGTCGGGTTTCGCCGGCAGGCTGAGTTCCTCGCCCGCGCGCACCCGGGCCAATTCCTCGGGGCCCAGCGCCGCGCCGAAGATGCGGACGTCGTCGATGCGTCCCTCGAAGAAGCGCAGCCGGGCGCGGCTTGCGTTGAAGTTGTTCCCGATGCGGACCGGGTCGTCCGTGGCTTCCAGCCTGCCACCGATGACCACCGCCTGGTCCTCCAGCCGGCCGTCCAGGTAGAGGCGCAATGAGCGCCCGTCGAAGACGCCGGCGACATGGTGCCATCGTTCGTCGTCCACCGGATTCGTGCCCGTCACGTCGCCGAATTCCGCTGCGGAGGTGCAGGCGCCCTGGAGATGAAGCGACACGGAATGTCCCTCTCCCTGTCCCTGGAGCCGCCAGGCCCGATCCCCCTTGGTTACGATGGCCGGAAAGAACCGTCCGCTGAACGACGCGGGACGAATCCAGACGGAAATTGTGAAGCCACTGGTTAAGTCAAACGCCGGGTCGTTCCCGCAGCGCACGTAACTGACCGGTTCGTTGACCAGTTCCAGCACCGGGCCGCGCTCGGGATCATGGGCGATGTGGGCCCCTTTAACCAGGGTGCCATGGTGTCCCTGACCCGAGATATCCTGGGCGGGTTCGACACCGTCGCCACCCATTGGCCACCAAGCCACCAGATCACCTGTGGCGAACGCGCGCAGCGGACCGCGGATCATTCGCCCGTCCGCGGTTTCCGCATCCACCCTCCAGGCGAACCACCGGCACGCAGGCAGCCGGGGCATTCGTGTCCGGCAGCCGCGGGCGGCATCCAATCGGGCGATCTCGCTGAGGCGGTCGGGATCGGGGCCAAGAGACACCCGGTAGCGCTTCGCTCCCTCGACCGACGGCCAACTCAGCGCGGTGGTCTCCGCCCGGACAATGCTGGTTCCCTGGGCCGGAAACCAAGCCTCCGATTCGAGGTCGTCCGCCACTCGGGCGCCGACTTGCGACGATCCGGGCCGACTGCCGGTCGGGCTTCTGGCGGTCCCGGTTGCCGGAGGGACGTGCCCTGCCGCTTCCAACTGGCGCCAGAGATCCTTCAAGCGGGCAAGCGCCGCGGATGGCTTGTTCGGCGCGCCGGAAAGCCGGGCCCGCTTGGCCGCCAGTTCCAGGCAGCCGCCGATGTAGGCTGCCGCCCGATCCTCTTCTCCGAGGTCGATGAGCAACTCGGTCTGCACGCGGGCGCCTTCCCAGAGCCGATCCACGAACCGGGCCGCGGCCGGGTGCGATTCGACGAGCCCGATGTGAATGGCCAGCCCCTGTTTGATCGGTTCCTCCGCTTCGTCCCAGCGCCCTTGATGACGCAGCGCATCACCCGCTGCCGTCTGGAGCTGTCCCAGCGCGGCTCGGAAATCCAGATTGGCCGGTTCCTTCGCGACGAGTGCTTCGTAGTGGTTCCTCGCCTCGGCGAAGTGGGCGTTGGCTTCGTTCCACGCGGCGCGCGCGACGTTCAACCCGGCCAGCGCCCCGTGGGCCTCGCCGAGCGCCCGGTGTGACTCCGGACTCTCCGGCGCCCGGGCGGCGAGCGCTCCGGCCAGGATCAATTGTTGACCATGCGCGTCTTCGGCCTCCGCGGCGCGGCCCAGGCGTCGGAGCGTGTGCCCGCGGGTTCCAAGCGCGTCACAGGCCATCGCCAAGTCCACCGGCTCCGGCGATGCCGATAGGCGGGACGACCGTGATCCAGCCAAGCCCGCCGCCATGGGGTTCGGCGGTGGGGGCTGGATGGGCGCGGCCATGACCCCGGTCCCTCGGGGTCGAGTGGGCCCGGCCTGTTCCTCCTCCGTTCCTGGCGTGGCCAAGGCGGCAATCTCCTCCGACGCGAGCACCCTTTGGTAGATCCGAAGGTCATCCAGCAGACCGATGAAAGGGGCTTCGGTCAGCCGGGAGCGAGGTTCGCCGGTGTCCGGCACAAGCGCTCCCCCCAGGCACAGCGGCTCGCCGCCCGTGGACCTCTTGCCCGCAATGATGAGTTCATGCGCGTCCGCTCGTCCGTCCACGTAGAGAGTGAGCCGGTGTCCGTCGGACGTCGCGGCAACATGGTGCCAGACCTTGTGGGACAGCCGGGTGCGCGATTCGACACCCAAGGCATGGCTGGCGGGATGGACCGTGTAGGTCGTTCGCAGGCCGGTAAGGTGCAGCACGATCTGCCCCTTCGAGTTCAACAGCAATCGCCACTGATTCCGGCCCTTCCCGAGGATGACGGCCTGGTTTCGCAGGGGGCGGTAGTCGTCGTCCCTGATCCAGGCCGCAAGCGTGAAGCCATCGCTCAGATTGAAGGCCGGGTCGGCGCCGAAGTTCACATGCTGATCGATGATCGTGCCCAGCCGAAGCACCGCCCCCCGCTCGTCATCCAGGATGACGCCTGCTCCCTGAGCGCATTCCCCATGACGACCATTGCCCGAGTGATCCTGGATTTGATCGGTGTCGGTTGCCTCCATTGGCCACCATGCCACCAGGTCGCCATCCGCACCGTCTGCTGGGTCCGCGTCCGACTTCGCGGCGCCCGTTGCCGCCTCATCCGTGTTGCCGTTGTCCGGCGACGCGCCGTCCGGGGGCGTCTTGCCGGTGCCCATCCCGGCCCCGGCCAGCCGCTTCGCCCGCTCCGTGTTGCTCAGGCTGGTGAAGGCCGCGGAACCGAGTTCGCGCAACCGGTCCACGAGCCGCCGTTCCGCTTCGATATCGCCGGGCGCGCCGCTCTGGCCTTCCGGAAATGAGACCGCCTCCTCCGCGCGTCTCGCCGCCTCGTTGGTGCGTCCGGTGGCCAGCAGGAGCAACGTCAGCGACAAGGCACTCTCGCGCCACGCCATTCGGAAATCCGCCCGCGCCGGGAAACCCAGTGCCAGGGCCCGGCGTTCCGCGAAACCGCTCCAGATGAAGTCCCCCGCTGCGGACCAACGCTCCTGCCGACGAAGGGTATCCCCGAAGCCGGCCTGCGCCCCCGCCCAACGAGCGCGATGCTCCAGGTCTCCGGGCTCGCGCCACCATAACTCGCGACCGGCGTGGAGCGCCTCCCGATAGTGGGTTTCTGCGGAATCCCAGTCACCGGTGGCAGCCTTGCCCCGGCCCAGTGCCTCATGGGCCGCCGCGAGCGCTCGCAAAGTCGCCTCTTCGTCCGGGGCTCGCTCTCGCACCTGTTCCGCCGCGGCCAGTTGGTGTTCGTGGATGCCGATGGCCTCGGGCCCTCGGCCCGCCGCGCTCAAGGCGCGACCCAAAACCGCGTAGCTCTCGGACAACCAGGGGGCGTCCGTCGCGGTGGCGGACAGCTCATCGGTGAGGCGTTTGGCTTCCTGCACCGCGCGCCGTCCGACCTCCTCGGCCCGCTGCAGATTGTCGGCGTCCTTCAACGCCTCGCTCCATTCCGTGAGCGTTCGGAGCAGGAGTCGACGAATGCGTCGTTCGTCCGTCGTGGTCATCAACTCCGCCTCGAGAATGCTTGCGCTCTGCGCGTAGGCGTCCGCTGCTGCGGCGTACTGTCCCAACGCCTTGCGGATCCGACCTACGCGCTGTCCGGCCACGGCCAGGGCCTCGCGCGCTTCGGCAAGATCGGCGTTCTGCTTGAGGAAGCTCTCATAGAAGCCCAGAGCATCCTTCAGTCGCTGCGCGTCGTCCTCGGTCAACCGGTCCTGCTGCGGTAAGCGGGTCTCGAGCAGGTCGATCACCCCGCGGTCCAGAATCTCGAGCGCCCGCCGGTAGTTGTCATCCGCACGTTGCTGCTGGCGGACGGCGAGGTCGCGTTGTTCCTTCGTGGCGGCGCGTTCCTTCGCCAGCAGCCAGTTGGTGGTTCCCAGGCCCAGGCTCAGCAGCACCAGCAGGGCCATGCCGGCGGCCACCGCGCCAAGGTGATGCTGGCTCCAGCGCCGCAGACGCAACCGCACGCCGGGACGCCGGGCCTCGATGGGCCGATCGTTCAAGAAGCGCTCGAAGTCCGCGGCCAGGTCCGCGGCCGAGGCATAACGCAGCTCCGGTTCCTTGGCCATCGCCTTGAGCACGATGGTCTCGAGATCGGGCGGGATGGCCGGATTCAACCGCCGCGGCACCGGCGGTTCGTCTTCCGTAACCTGGCGCAGAAGCTCCTGCCGCTCGTCCGCTGCGAAGGCCGGCCGCAGGCAGAGCAGTTCGTAAAGCGTCACCCCGAGCGAGTAGACGTCGGTCCGGTGATCCATCAGCACCGATCGCCCGCCCGCCTGTTCCGGACTCATGTAGCGCGCCGTGCCCAGCAGGTCGCCGGGGAGCGTCAGGCTGTCCTTGCCCGACAACTGGTAGTGGGCCAGCCCGAAATCCGTGACCCACAGGCGACCCTGCTGGTCCAGCAGGAGATTCGAGGGCTTGATGTCCCGATGCACCACTCCGACGGCGTGGGCGTGATCCAGGGCTTCTGCCGCCTGTTGCCCCAGACGCGCTACCGAGCGGAGGAACTCCCGCCCTTGAGTGCCGTTCGCGGGCTCGTCACCGCGGCTGCCGGTCAGGCGACGCGCAAGTGACGCGGCGTGCGACGATTCGCCCGGTTCGGGGGACGGAGCCGAGCGGCGCAGCTCATCGATGACGGCCGCCAGTGAGGCGCCCTCGATGTAGGGCATGGCATAATAGTGCAGCCCCCGTTCGCAACCGACTGCGTGCACGGGCACGATGTGGTTGTGGTGGAGTTGGGCGGCCGCCTGCGCCTCGTTCTTAAACCGCTGCAACAACCGGGCATCAAGCAACGCGGCCAGCGGCAGGACCTTCAAGGCCACCCGGCGTCCCAGGGAGATCTGTTCCGCCTCGTAAACTGTCCCCATGCCGCCGCGCCCGATTTCCCGTCCGATCCGGAAATCCCCGAGAGTGCGGTCCTCGAGCCATTCCTCCAGGCTTCCCGCCTCGGGATCTCCGACCGGTGGCGTGGCCTTCATGGCGTGGAGGGTGGGGATCAGCGTGCGGATCTGTGCCACCAACTGCGGAAGACGGGCGGCATAATCCTCGGCCCGCGGCTGCTCACCGCGCTTCAAGCGCGCCACCACGTCGTCCACCACCGACGCCAGCAGCGACTCGTCCTCCGGCGGCTGGTTGTCGTTGATCCCGTTCATTGCCGCGCGCGTGCTCCCGTTGCCCCATTAAAACCCTCCCCACCCCCTCCCGAAAAGCCGCAATCCGCCCCCTCCCAACTTCCAACTTCCAGCTCCTAGCTTCCACCTCCCAACTCCTCCCCCTCCAGCATTTGTCCCAACCTCAGCAACGCCCTCACGCACCGCTTCCGGGCCGCCTGCTCACTGATGCCCATGATCAGCCCGATCTCCGCGTACGGCTGTTCCTCGAAATGGCGCAACTCAAGCGCGATCCGGTCGCTGTCGGGCAGACGTTCCATCGCGGCTCGCACCCTTCGGGCGGTTTCCTTCCGGCTCAAGTGCTGGCTGGGCGACGACTGCGCGCGGGGCAGTTGCCGGGCCAGGATTAGACTCGATCGATCCGGCAACGGCATCTCCTTCGTCACGCTGCGGCGCGCCGCCTGCCCGTGCCGACGCCACGCCTTGTGCACCTCATCGAGCACGATCTGCCGGAGCCACAGCGCGAACGACACCGGTTCCTTGGCCAGATAATCGGGCAACCGCCGCGCGGCCTCGCAAAGCGCATTCTGCACCACATCCGAAGGGTCCAACCGCCCCTGAATCCGCCCGTCCAGATGACTCCGCGCCGTCCGCAGCAGATGCCGCCGATGAAAGGCAAACACCTGCTCCGCGGCTTCTCTGTCCCCCGCCCGCAACCGCGTCATCACGCCCTCGGACAGGTCCGGACCGCTCTCCGTCTCGCACATCATCTTGACCTCAAAAAGCATACCTCCCCGGCCGCCCCCAAAAGGGACATCCCCCGGGTAGCGCAGGTATCCTACCTGCCGTACCGCTGGCATCCAGCCTGCACCCCAACGGAGCAGTCGCGCCCCCGCAGCCTCAAGAACGTGCGCACCTCAATGACATCGACCCCGCCCATCGTAATCCTAATCCTAATCCTAATCCTAATCTCAAAAGCCGCCGACAAGCGTCGCTGGTGGAGCCTCCCCCCGTCTTTGGCACATTCGGTGGAGTCGTCGAACTCCGCCGATTGAGTGCATGAGGGCAGCCTCGAACAGGGGTAGGGATCGCGATCTGGATTAGGATTACGATTAGGATTACGAACTGCGACAGGCGGAGCATTCGCCGCAAATCGCAACCGCACAAACCGATTCAACATTCCTGTCCCCTCTCTCACCGGAACGGGAGGTAATCCAGTCACGGGACACCGCCAGCTTCTTCCGGCGACGGAAGGACGATCCCCGATGGCGCAAGCGCCCAGACGCCAAGGAGGAGGGGGGCGGAACAGGTGCGGCATGCATGGCGCCGGCCAAAAGCGCCAACGGATGGCCTGGGCCAGCAACACCCTGTCAGCAAACCAGAGGACCAACGGACCACACGCATATGAGGACCACCACTCCCAGCCGACCTCCAGCCAAAACGCCAGCAGTTCCCACGTCACGAGCAACCCACCGAGCGAAGGGACGTTCCCTGGTAACTGGTTTGTGCGTCGGTCTGTTGCTGTCCAGTTCGGCCCTCTGTCGCACCGAGATGGACGGCACCGCCCAATCGGACGCTGCCACGCCTGCGGGCCGAACCCAGCATCTCACCTCAGCTGAACAGGTGCCCCGAGGGTTGGCGAAATCCGATTGGACGCGTATTCGGGCGGCTTATGATTCCGGGCGGCATTCATTTGAACCGGTCCCGGCCCAGGACGGCATCTGGAAGGCGATCAACCCGGGCCAGGAATGGCTTATGAAGTTCGACGGACGCGGATTTCTGGCCGAACCCAGAGACGGTGACTGGCAGTGGGGACTCGAATTGAAGCGCTACGGCTTCCCCGGCGCTGAACGCGTCCTGGGCAAGAAGGCCGTGGTGCAAGCGGAGGGTCAACGCCTCACTTACGCTTGGGATGAGACCCTGTCGGAATGGTATGTGAACGATCAACGGGGGCTGGAACATGGCTTCACGGTGAAGGAACGTCCCGCGCGGGATGCAGGTTCCGGCGCGCCCTCGCCCTCCTCCACTCTCGACTTTGTCCTTGTCGTGCGCGGCTCACTCCTGCCCGAGGTCGCTCCCGATGGCCAGGGCGTGGAGTTTCGGGATGCCGTAGGGACCACCGTAATCAACTACTCCGGGTTGGTGGTGCGCGATGCTGATGGCCGGACGCTCCCCTCTCGTTTCGCAGCTCTCGATGCCCCTCCAACCACTCCGGCCTTGGTCAAGTTGCAGGTGGACGAACGGGGCTCGCGCTATCCGCTAACGATTGACCCGATCGCCCGGCAGGCGTACCTCAAGGCCAGCAACACGGGGCTGCTTGACCTCTTTGGCAACTCGGTGGCGGTGTCTGGGGACACGGTGGTCGTCGGAGCCCCTGGGGAGGACAGCGGCACGACGGGGGTCAACAGCACGGCCGATGAGGCCGCCGGAAGTTCGGGCGCCGCCTACGTGTTCGTGCGGAGCGGGACGACATGGAACCAGCAGGCCTACCTCAAGGCCAGCAACACGGGACAGAATGACCGGTTTGGCGAATCGGTCGCGGTGTCGGGGGACACGGTTGTCATCGGGGCGCGGCACGAGCGCAGCAGCACGATAGGGGTCAACAGTACACCCGATGACGCGGCCCCTCGGGCTGGTGCGGCCTATGTCTTCGTGCGGACCGGAACCTCCTGGAGCCAGCAGGCCTACCTTAAGGCCAGCAACACGGGGATAGGTGACGAGTTTGGCGCGTCGGTCGCGGTGTCGGGGAACACGCTAGTCGTCGGGGCAAGCCACGAGTGGAGTATTGCGACAGGCGTCAACGGCAACCAGAATGACAATTCCGCCGACAATTCAGGAGCAGCGTATGTGTTTGTGCGGAGCGGGACAACGTGGAGCCAGCAGGCCTACCTCAAGGCCAGCAACACGGGATACTGGGACCACTTCGGCGGCTCGGTGGCGGTGGATGGGGACACGGTAGTCGTCGGGGCTCCGGACGAAGACAGCAGCACGACCGGGGTCAACAGCACACCTGACGATCCCGCTTGGGACGCGGATGCTGGTGCGGCGTATGTGTTCGTGCGGAGCGGGACAACGTGGAGCCAGCAGGCCTACCTCAAGGCCAGCAACACGGGAAGGACTGACCACTTCGGTGGCTCAGTGGCTGTGTCTGGAGGAACGGTGGTCGTCGGGGCGCCTCTGGAGGACAGCACCACGACGGGGATCAACAGCACGCCCGATGATCGTGCAATCTACTTCAACGCTGGCGCGGCCTATGTGTTCGTGCGGATCGGTACGAACTGGAGCCAGCAGGCCTACCTCAAGGCCGGCAATACGGCGACGAGTCAGTTCTTCGGCGGCTCAGTAGGGGTATCGGGCGACACGGTGGTCGTCGGGGCAAATGGAGAGTCGAGCAGCACGACGGGGATCGATAGCACGCCCGACGAAGACGCCTACAACGCGGGCGCCTCGTACGTGTTCGTGCGGAACGCGACGGAGTGGAGCCAACAGGCCTACCTGAAGCCGAGCAACACTGGGATGGAAGACCACTTCGGCGGGTCCGTCGCGATGTCGGGGGACACGGTGGTCGTCGGGGCATGGGGCGAAGCCAGCAGCACGATGGGGGTTAACGGCAACCAGAATGATAACTCTGCCGAAAGGGCTGGAGCGGCGTATGTCTTCTCGACGAGCGTGAATAGCAACAGCGCCCCCGTAGCCGCCCATGTCACCTATACCCGAAGCCCTAGCCTTGGTTTGACGATCTCTATCGCCGAGTTACTGGCTCAATGCGTCGATGCGGATCTGGACTCCCTTTCCCTGGAGAGCGTAGGCGCCAGCCTCCAGGGGGCTATGATCAGCAAGGACGCCACGCACATCTTCTACAATCTCGACAATGACAATGACGACAGGTTGACCTACCAGATCAGTGACGGTCAAGGCGGCACCGATACAGGGACGATCACCGTGCATGTCGCGCGCGTGGCCAAGATCTGCCCGACCCCAACAACAGCCGTCCACATCACGACGAACTTCCGGTCGGCATCGGAAGCGAACGACAGCGGACAGGCACGCGTCGAGCTTCCCGACGATGGTTGGGACGAATGGGGAGAAGCGGCGGTGGAAGGCCAACGCGTCCTGACCAGCGGCTACCTTGTTGGCGGGGTCTGGATCTCCCCCGATTCGGTGGACAGGGAGGGCGCAGAGCACAATGACCGCCAAGTGGATTGCCGCCCGACTGCAGATGGGCACTCGCGGCTACCTGCAGCATCTGCTGCATCGGCATCGCCGCTCAGCGGAACCCTGATATGCAATGCCAAGAACCTCGCGGCGACCGAATCCTGCCGGTGACCGCTCCGATTGCGGACCGCTGGGGGGCACTTGGCAGCCGTCCGGCCAGTCCGCACCGTGGACGGCCTGGTTGCGGCGACGGCGCTGGCCTACGATCTCGTTCTCGACACGTGCAACGTGGGCGATGTGGCGGGCACAGGAGCGGACGTGTTGAATCCGTTTTCGGCACCACTCGGCGAGGAGCATCTCACCAAACAACGGTCACGTCGTACTTCGAGAAATCGCCGTCGCCCGTGACCACCGAGTAGCCATGCAGCTTCGCTTGCGAGATGATCAGGCGGTCAAACGGGTCCGCGTGATGACTGGGAAGCTGTCCCAAGCGGTAGATGGCGCCCGGCTCGATTGGCAGCAGGAGAAGTCCATTCTGGGCGCATTGTTCCTGGATAATGTCCGTCAGGGGCTTTCTCAGGAGCAACTTGCCCTTCTGGTGTTTAAGCTGCATTTCCCAGATGGACGCGACGCTGAAGTGCAGCCGGTTCTCGTGGTCTTGCAGCGCGCTCGCCGCCGCGTCACTCAAATCGCCACCACCACTGTCCCACCAAATGAAGGCGCAGGTGTCGAGGAGCAGGTCCATGCGCCGTCAGACGTAGGGGGCGAACTCCGCAAGCGGAGCGTTGAAGTCCTGCGCGGGCTGCATGGCTCCGGGGTGCAGAGGGTACACGCGCCGGGTGGTTGTCTTCGCGTCGTTCACCGTCCGCTCGGCCATCTGGCGGATGTTCTCGCGCAGCCAGTGCTCCAAGGGTTGGTTCACGACTTGCGCAGCGGCCTGCACCAACCGGGCCGCGTCGTCATCCAAGTGGATCGTCAACGTGCTCACGCGTGGAAGGGTAATCCGGCCATCCGGGCTTTCCAACTAATCTTGAGCCCTCGTCCCGGTGCGCAGGGCGCAGGAGCGTGGCGGCGATCGCGGTTGAATGCCGGGAGCGCGTACTTGGTGGTCGTCAGATGCTGGGCGGCGGTGGCTGTCCGTGCATCGATGGCACAAGTCTGCCAGACGATGCCCCAGTTGGATTCTGCCGTCCGGCAAAGGGCGGTTTCCCAGGCCTTGCGGAGGATCCCGTCGGGCGGCGGTTGCACGGAACCCTGAATGAGCAGGCCGTGTCGGGTTCGGCGCTGCGCGGCGCCGGCGATTTTTCGTCCCCGGTGCAGGAGATCGTTTTTCTCCGCCCCCACAAAGCACTGGCCGGGGCCTTCGGTGCGGGGCGCCGCGGCGAGGGAGGTTTCGACCCCGACCTGGGCGAAAGCCCGCTGCAACCAACGATGCAGCCGTTCATAGCTCGCTTCCGCCCGCATGCGATGCCAGGCGTGACCGGCAGGGATGACGATGGCGTAGGTCCAATCATCGGCGTGCGGAACCAATCCCCCCCCGGTTGGTCGGCGGACCAGGGGCCGGAGCGGCGTCAGCCGGGCGATCTCGTCGTAGGTCTGGAAATAGCCGAAAGTGGCGGCGGCCTCGGCCCACTCGTAGAACCGGAGGATCGGACGGTCGGCTGCCGGCGTCGACAGCAGGAGCGCTTCATCCAGGGCCATGTTCCAGGCCGCATCGCTCTTTCCGGACCAAACGACACGCCAGATCTCCATGCCGGAAGCGGGGCGCCGGGGTTAGAGGTCGGCCACAAAGCGATCCGCTTCCGCGATGGACGCGTTCATCTGATCGATCAGGGATTGGATTTCCGCCTGGATGTCCACCGCCTCGCCTTGCAAGGACGCGACTGCCTGGGCGTTCAGATTGTGTTTGAGGTAGAGCACGTAGTCTTTGAACCGGACCAACACCGGTTCCATGCTCCGCTCGGCCTGGTTCAGGGAGCGGTACAGCGCGGCGTAGCGCAAACGGGTATCCTGCAGTTTGCGCCGGCTATCGGCCCGCAGGCTCGGCGTGGTGATCTCCTCGAGCTCGCTTTCCCACTCCGTGAAAAGGTCCTCGGCCACCTGGTTCATGGCGCCGATGCGGCTCCGCACGTCGTCCGCCTGGTCAACGCACCGGTCGTAGTCGGACTGCAACTTGCGATAGGCCTGTTCGAGGTCGCCGCCGTTGAAGCCGGTCATCTCCTGAAGCCGGGTCAAGGCATCCTTGAACTGCTCGCTCGCCTGCGCCTGCTCCTGGCGGGCGTCCTCGACGCGGTCCTTCAACAGGTCGCGCTTGTGGATGCCGAACTGCTCGTAGGCCGCGTAATAGGTCGACCGGCAGCCAGCGCCCAGCAGGGCCGCGGCGGCCAGCAAGGCGGAGAATGACGTAAACCGCATCATGATAGGGCGCACTTTGCCACCGGCCCTGCGGGGTGACAACCGGCAAAGGTGGGCCGGCGGCGGCGGCGGTCCCGGCCGGAGCCGACGGATCCGGTTTCTGCTAACGAATTAGCAACGAGCGCTTGACCGGATCGGGCCTGCGTGCTAACTGCTTAGCACATGAAGCCGGAAGTCCTTGCCTCCCTCAGTCGGCGCGAACGGCAGATCATGGAGGTCATCTATCAGGCGGGTGAGGCCCCGGTCTCCGAGGTTCAGGCCGCCTTGCCCGACCCGCCCAGCTATTCCGCCGTCCGCGCGTTGATTCGGATCCTCGAACAGAAAGGGCACCTGCGGCATCGGCAGGATGGGTTGCGCTACATTTACCGTCCCGCCCACGCGCGGGAGAAGGCCGGTCGGCTGGCGCTTCGCCGCGTGGTTCAGTCCTTCTACCAGGGTTCTCTCGAACATGCCGTCACGGCGCTGCTGGACCCGAGCGAAGGTCCGCTCACAGCGGAGCAGGCCGGGCGGCTGATGCAACTGATCGAGCAACGAAGCGGGGAGGTTCGCTGACATGCTGTGCTGGCCGATGGGGAAAGTGCTGGCGGTGCTCGATGGCCGGCGGAACCGCCGTGGCGTGGGCTGGCGTTGGTGGCTTTGGGGGGGAGCGATCATGGCGGGCATGGCCGCGTCGCTGGCGGCGGTGAAGCTGACCGAGCGGCCGGAAGCCCTGCCGCCTGCGTACGAAGGAGCGATGGTGGCCGATGCCTCCCATCAGATCAGGATCGGCCCGAACACGATCCGGCTGCACGCCTTGACCCGCGAGAGCCCGAAGGTCAGGGCGATGGGACTCGGACGTTCCTTCTTCGACAGTCCCGCCGGGCACGAGAATCCGAAGCTGTTCTTCATCGAGCCGCTCGACCGGGGAAAGGTCGAGGTGATCGAGGCAAGGCTGTTCGACCACGCGACGCACGCAGTCCTGGGCGTGGATCGCCGGGACGCCGTCGGGCAGCGTCCGGCGCCGCAACTCGAAATCCACCCGGACGGCCGGTTGATTGTCTGGCGGGCGGGAACCAACGTCGCGCCTTCGGCGGTGGATCTCTGGGTCCGGGCGCAGAGCCATGGGGTGGGCAGCGAAGTGCATCGGCTGCCGGCGCGCGCCGGTGCTTCAACGAAGCTCTCCGATGCCGGGATCGCGGTGCGCGAAATCCAGGCCGGGCTGCGGGCGCACACGGTGACGAATTCTCTGGAACACCCCACGGCGATTGCCTGGGGCGATTTGCTGCTCGGTTCGGAGGTGCAGAAAACGACGGTCGTCTTCGACCAAGCCGGGGTGTGGGATTGGGGGCGCTGTCAGGTCGCCGCCGTGGACCTTCGGGGGCGCCGGTGGTTTCCGAGCACACCTCACTTCGTCGATTTCGCGGTCCAGGGGCGGACGCAGGTCATTGCCTTCCCGGTGGTCGCGGACCAGATACATCACTTCGAGTGGCGACCGTATGGCGGACAACATCGGTTCTGCTTCACCGACGTGAAACTGCCGGTTGAGCGCGAATCGAATGTGGCGGCGCTGGTCCCCGCAGCCGGGCCCGCAGCGCAGAACTTCCTGGCCACGCCGGCGCTTGCCGCGTGTTTCGGTTTCGCGGCGGGCCGGACGAACGACCCGATCACAACCGATCAGACCGATGGCTGTCAGGAGCTGAATCATCGCTTCCTGTGGGCCGGACACCTTCCCGGCGGGGGGGACTGGCGCCGGGGAATCGTCGTTGACCTTTCCCGGTGGCAGCAGGCGTTGCGCGCGGAGATTTCGGAAGGCGACCGGCGCATGGCGCGTCGAAACGGACTGCCGGCGGATGCGCTTGCCGGGGGCGCCGTTGCCTCGCAAGCCAGTGTTTCCCCGGCGTGGACCGCGCTGAGGGCCCGCCCGGCGGGAACTCCGCTGGAGGATGTTCGCTTCCTGTTGGACCACGACCGGGCGGTGCTCGATGAAATTCGCCGGGCGGCCAGGCGTCCCTCGGCGGAACTGAGGTCTTCGGCGGAGTTGGGTGTGGAGGAACTGCAGGCCCAGCTTGCCCGGCTCAAGGGCTGGGTGTATCCGTTCCGCGCTTCCTGCGTCGCGGGCCTGATCGAGGGCGATGCCGCGACCGCCTTCGCTGATTTGGAAACCATGCTGAGGCTGGGCGAGGCGGCGGGAAGCCAACCGGTGCTGCCGGGCGCGCTGGTGAAGATGTCGATCATTGAACTCAGCCTCTCCCCGCTCTGGCAGGGGCTGGTCGAACATCAATGGCCGGACGCCGAACTCGCCCAAATCGAGAACCGCCTGCGCCGTGTGAACCCGGTGGCCGACGTCCGGCGCAGTCTGCCGCAGCCACGCGCGGGCGAACCGCCGGTTCACTCTGGTCCGGATCGGCCATCCCGCGATGGCGTCTGGCATTCGATCTACCTCGCGCGGCTGGATCCGGACGGTCCCAGTGCCCGCCTGCAATTGTTCGCCGCGGAGCGGGCGCTCCTGGACGCGGATGCGGACGCCGCAACCCGGGCCCTGCTGGACGGAATGGAGCAAACGATCGGCAAGACCGTCGAGAGCCAGAACGGCATCACCCTCGCGCGAACGGCTTGCGCCCTGGAACGTTACTGGCTGGCGAACCGCCGATACCCGGAGACGCTCGATGAACTCGTGCCCGGCTTCCTTCCGAAGCCACCGGTCGACCCGGCCAACGGCGGTCCGCTGAAGTACCGCCGCGAAGCGCCCGACCGGTTCGTTCTCTACTCCGTGGGGGTAAACGGTCAGGACGACGGCGGAAGGATCACGGCGAGCGGTTACTCCGGTCGCACTGAGCCCGGCGACTCGGTCTGGCGCAATCACCCCGCGCAGAGTGCCGTAACCGATACGCCTCAGCGATGAGCCAGGAATGCCGCCAGCGCCTGGTGAACCCGGCGGCTGCGATTGGTCGGGTGGGGGAATGGCGTCGGTTACCCGGTGTAGATGCTTCGCAATTCGGCTTTCCGCTGGCGCAGGGCATCGGCGCGGCGGGTCAGCGCGGCCAGGGCTTCCACGTCGCCAGGATCGGTGTTTGCGAAACCGCGGTTGACTTCGAGGAGAGCGGCGTCCAAATGGCGCGTTTCGAGCCGGGCCACGATGTCCATCAATTGCTTGACCCGGTTCTGGATTTCCTTCTGTTCCGCCGCCGCTTCCGTGACCAGCCGGCGCGTGGCCGGGTCCGGGAGTTCGGCCAGCAGGTGCGGCACGCCCTGCCAGGTGTCGTCCAGAATGGCGGCCAGCTGGCGACGCACGATTTCGCGCACCTGCGGGTGCTCGATCCATTCCGGGTCGAGGTGCTCGGCTGCCCAGGGGGCGAGGTCGTCGTCGGTCAACAGGATGCGCAGGAGCCAGTATTCCGCCACGCCGGGACGCGGGACCGCCACCTCGTCGCGAACCTCGATGGGACTGGATTCGGCGGATTGGGCCGCTCGGGAAGGCAGGCTCGACCAGCGACGGAAATCGCGACGCACGGCCTCCATCTGGAGTCCCAGCTGCTCCGCGGTGCGCCGGATGACGGCATCGATGGTGACGGCGTTGCCGGTCAGCCCGGCGTTCCCGGCCATGGCGCGCACGATGTTCACCCGGCCGCGGTCGGTGCGCACGTCGTTGCTCGCACACAACCGGGCGAGGAGGAAATCGAAGAAGCCCGTGGCCTCCTGCAAGCGCGCCTGGAAGGCTGCCGCGCCCTGTTCCTTGATGTAACTGTCGGGATCGTGCGGCGCAGGCACGGTCGCCACGCGGATGGCCAGCCCGGAGCCGAGCAAGTCCGCCAAGGAACGCATCGCGGCCTGCTGTCCGGCGGCGTCCGAGTCGAAGCAGAGGATGACCTCGTCCACGTAGCGTTTGAGGATGCGGCATTGCTCGGCGGTGAGGGCGGTGCCCTGCGGGGCGACGACGTTCTCGATGCCGGCGAGATGGCAGGTGATGAGGTCCAGCTGCCCTTCGCAGATCACCGCATGACCGGCGTCGAGCAGGGCGCGCCGGGCCTTGTCGAGGCCGAAGATGACGCGGCCCTTGGTGAAGAGCGGAGTCTCGGGTGAGTTGACGTACTTGGCGGATTTCTCGTCGCCCTCGATGATCCGCCCGCTGAAGCCGATGACCCGCCCCTGTTCGTCGGCAATGGGGAACATGAGCCGGCCGCGAAAACGTCCGTAATAGCCCTCGGTGTGGTCGCGACGGAGGATGAGGCCGCCCTGTTCGACGAGAGCGGGATCGAACCCGCACCGGCGGGCCCAATGGACGGTGTCATTCCAGGGTGGGGGAGCGTAGCCCAGGCGGAATCTTTCGATGGCCTCCGGGCTGACCGCCCGGCGGGCAAGATAGTCGCGGGCCGGAGCGCCGGCGGGACTTTCGATCAGCAGGGAGTGCCAGTGGCGGGCGAGTTGCTCGTGGATCTCGCGCAGCCGTTCGCGCACGCCGCGTTCCGCGCCCTCCCTGCCGGCCTCGAGAAACTCAAGGGCAATGTGGGCCCGTTCGGCGAGCCGGCGGACGGCTTCGATGAAGGTCAGGCGGTCGTATTCCTGAACGAACGTGAAAACGTCGCCCCCTTTCTGGCAGCCGAAGCAATGGAAGATCTGGCGTTGCGGATTGACGTGGAAACTCGGGGTCTTTTCGTGGTGGAACGGGCAGAGGGCGGTGAAGTTCGCGCCCGCCTTCTTGAGCGGCAGGTAGGCCCGGACGACCTCGACGATGTCGCTGGCCGCGCGGATTTCCTCGAGCTTGTGGGGTGGGATCAACCCGGCCATGTCGAGGCGGCGTCCGGCGGTTCTCCCAAGGAGACGACGAGGGGCGGCGGGCTGCCCGGACGCAGCGGGGGGAGGTCATATTCCGGCGCGAGCTGCCGCCAGTAGGGCCGGGTGAACCCGCCGGTGAACGAGCCGTTGAGGATGTTCTCCCGGGCGATGGCAAAGCGTCCCTGCTGCACGGGAGCCATGGCGAGCACGCCGACGAGCACCAGCAGGATCAGGCCGTAGCGGAGGATTCCCAGAGTGAGCCCCGCCCCGTGTTCGAGTTGTCCGGCGCTTCCAGTCTGGTGCAGTTTTTCGCCGGCGCCGCGCAACAGGGCGATGAAGGTCCAGACGATCAAGGTGGTCAGCAACCCGAACATGAGGATGCGGGCGTACGTGAAGGCAAGTCCGAGCCGGCTGGCGAACTCGGCGGCCGGGTTCGTGACCAGGATCCCGAGGCCGGCCACCAGGAACCACTTCACCAATCGCGGCAATTCCCAGGCAAACCCGTTGCGCCAGCCCCGCCAGGCCCCCGATACGAAGAACAGGATCGCCACCCCGTCAAACCAGCTGAAGTCAGGGATGTTCATGGTCAATGGCACCGATTTCCAAACAGACCAAGCGGGTAAGGTCCCGCGCGAGCAGGCGGCTTCCCGCCAGGGCCAGCGGGCCCCAGGATTCCCGTCCGTCCAGAACCTGGGCCCCGGCCACCGGTCGGTAGCCCAAGGGGGTCGCTTCGGCCAGCCGCAAACGCCCGTCATCGTCCATCAGCAGGAGCAATCCGTCCGCGAGCAGGAACGGGCCGATCCCGTGGTTGACCTCGCTGCCGCTGTCCCACACGACCGCGCCCTGCCGGTCGAGACACACCAGGGCCCCGTCGGGGCGCACGCCGTAGAGGTGGCCGTCCCGGAACACCGGCGTCTGCTGGGTGGCTCCGAAGGTTCGCGCCGGCAACCGGAATTCTGTCAGGGGCGCCACCGCTCCGTCCTTCGCCTCGAGTTGCAGCATCAGGCTGCCTGCATTGTAACCACCCGAGAAGAAAATCCTTCCGCCACCGACGTCGACGGGCGACGGCACGGTGGCGATGCTGATCTTCCAGTCGGTGGTGCTCCACAGGCGTTGCCCGGTGTCGGCGGCCACGCCCACCACCCCGTGGCTGGCGCAATAGACGTACTGGCGTTGGCCTCCGAATTCGATCGGCAGGATCGAGGCGTGGGTCATCTTCCAATCGTCCGGGTTGGGGCTTTGCCAGAGCACTTCGCCCGATTGCAGGTTCACCGCCATGACGAGGGCCTCGGGCCCGCCCGGCGCCAGGATGACCCGGCCGTTCTCGATCAACGGACATTGCCCCGCGTACCACTGCGGCACGCGCGCGCCGAACTCCTGCACGAGGTCCAATCCCCAGCGAAGTTCGCCGGTGACTGCGTCCACGGCGGCGACATGGCATTTGGGCCCCAGGGCGACGACGATACCGTCGGCCACGGCGGGCACGGTGCGCGACATGCCGTGGTTGCGCTTGACGGACACCGGGTAGGTGAAGCGCCAGATCTCGCGTCCGTCGCCGAGGGAAAGGCAGCGCAAGGCGTCGCGTTTGGCCTCCTGATCGTAATCGAGGATGTACACCCGTCCGTCCTTGACCGCCGGTCCCGCATAGCCTTCACCCAGGGATACGGACCACAATTCCGGCGGTCGGCCGCCCGGCCAGGAGCGGGCGAGGGGCGGCGAGTCATGGGCGATTCCGTCGAGTTGCCGACCGCGAAAGCCGGGCCACAGCCCCGGCAAATCGGCCGGCTGACCGGGACCGGCAACGACCTTGCCGGCGAGCACGGGATTGCCCGTGGGCGGCGCTTCGGCGCCGGGCGCCCGATCAGTGCCCGGGACCCGCATGGGCAGGGCGGGAGCGCCGGTCAGCAGGAGCCACAGGATCACGGCCAGCACGGCCGCCGCCGCGCCCGCCACCGGCGCGCCCTTCAACCACTCCTCGGGGAGTCTTGCGGATGCCTGCTTGGTTTGCCCGGCCGTCGACACAGGCAGCATTATAGGCGGAAAAGCCCGAGAAAATCAACTGCACGGCAGCTTATGCGCCAGGACGGAGTTACCAGTCGCCGTCGACCAGCCGGGAGGTGATGTTGCGGCTCAGGTTCTCCGCCACCAGCGGAAGCGCCTGCCGCTCGGCACTGGGCTGGTCGGCGCCCAACCGGACGGTGGTTCGTCCGGCGACGGTTTCCTCGAGCAACCGTCGTCCGGTGGCGGTTTCCGTGGCCGTAACCTCCGCCCGTAGCACGACGCGGAAATCGGTGATGGTCCGCACGTCGTTGGGATCGTAGGCGATCCCCCCGCGCTCGTACTCCACAATCCGTCCGGTAACGACGACGTCCGCCTCGTCCCGTCGGGTGACGCGGTAGGTGCCCTCCTGCTGGAGGGTGTGGAGCAGGGCGGACTGGATTGCCTCGGGCAGGCGCGGTTCGAGCGTCTCGTTCGCGAAGGGCATCACGCACAGGGTCCGGTAACGGGCGGCGATGCCGGTGGTGGGGCCCAGGCGATATCCTGCGCAGCCGCTGAGGGCCAGAAGCAGGATCAGGGCTGCGGGGGGGCGGAAGTTCCGGGGGAGCTGCACGGCGGATTCGGTTCAGGGCGTTTCGGCCCGCTTCTTGAGGGCGGCGAGACGTTCGCGAGCGGCGGCGGCATACTCCGAATCCGGGGCCGTGCGGACCACCTCGTTGTAGTAGACGCGGGCACCGTCGGGCTTGCGGCGCTTCTCGTAATAGCGGGCGATGCGGTAGGCGCCGCGGGCCTGCTCGCGCTTCAGGGCGTCGATCAGTGCCCGGGCCTCGGGCACTCGCGGATCGGCGGGATAAAGGATGATGAAATCCGTGAACGTGGCGATGGCATTGCCGGCGGCGCTCTGGTCATATTCGGCGGTCCGGGCCTGCCGGTACCAGGCCATGCCCGCCCGGTGCAGTGCCTCGGCGGCGAAGACCGGACTTTCCCCGTAGAGATCCGCGGCCTTCTCGTAGGCCCGGACGGCGAGGGCGTATTCCTTCTGCTTCTCGCGCGCGATGCCGATGTTCAACTGGGCGAAGGGCGCCACCCGGCTGTAGGGCCCGTTCCGGATCAGTTTCTCGTAGAGGTCAGCGGTCTTTTCCATCGACGAGAAGAAGGGGATCACCCCCCAGAGTTTGAACCACTGACCCGCCAGGAACCGGTTCGCGATCTCGAACTGCCGGACAACCACGTCGTCGAAGCCGCGGTACTTGGGATGCTTGTCGACGACCTTCTGGAGTTCCTTGAAGGCTTTCTCGTCCTTGTGCCGGGCTTCGTAGCTGCGTCCGACCAGGGACTGGGCGTCGGCGGCATAGTCCGATTGTGGCCAGCGCGCGACGGTCCGTCGGGCGGCCTTGGTGGCGAGCTTGTAGTCCTGATTCGCGTAGGCCTCCTCGGCGACTGCCAATTGATCGGCGGCGCGGGAGCGGTGCCATTGGGCCCCGCCGGGGGATTCGTAGACCCAACCCTCGCCCGGCCGGTAGATCAATGGCGCCGGCGTCCTGACGGGGAGGAGGAACACGCCGACGGCGGCCAGCAGAACATGCGCCAGAGTACGCTTCACGCGCGCAGGCTAGGGAAAGGCCCGGGTGGCGTCAACCGGGGGTGTCACCAAACGCCCCGCATTTCTTCGCTTTTTTTGTGGCGCCCCTGCCTCGGTCTGCTAGATTCTCGCGCCCTTGCGCTGGACCGGGAAACGGTGGGTGGAAAGCTGCCGGCAGGCGCGGGAACAACGCTTCCATGACGATGGCTGTTAAGGCAAAGAGCAAGACGGCAAAGAAGAAGCCGGCGGCAGCGCCGGTTCCGGAGAATTCTGCAAAGCGCAGCGCGCGACCCGCGGCCGCCAAACGGGGCGGCGTGGTCACGGCATCGGTGGCGTCGATTCTCGGCACCCCGACTCCTTTCGCCCCCACGGCCGATGCCTCCGCGGTCAAGCCGGAATGGCGCAAGTTCTACAAGAACCTCGTGGAGTTGCGCGAACGGTTGGTCCGGCAGATGGGCGGGCTGGCGCGAGAATCCGCCGAGCAGATCGACGGTTACAGCCTGCACATGGCCGACTGCGGCACCGACAATTTCGACCGCGATTTTGCGCTGAGTCTGCTGTCCTCCGATCAGGACGCGCTGTACGAGATCGACGAGGCGCTCAAGCGGATCCTGAAAGGCACCTACGGGGTCTGTGAATTGACCGGGCAGTCCATTCCCAAGGCCCGCCTCGAGGCGATTCCCTGGACCCGCTTCACGGTGGAAGCCCAGGCCCAATTGGAGCGCGACGGCGCGCTGCGCCAGCGCCGGCTGGGCTCGCTCGGCACCATCGAGGGAGGCAGCGCCGTCGAGGTCGAGGACGAGAGCTTCGACGAGGAGCGATCCTCCGGCAAGGAGAAGGACTGATCCCGGATCACCCGCGACTTTATGCCCAGAGAACTGGTCACCATTGAATGCACCGAGGCGAGGAAGGAGGGCAAGCCACCCTCCCGCTACATCACCTCGCGCAACAAGAAAATCCAGACCGAGAAGATCGAGTTGAAGAAATTCAACAAGTTCCTCGGCCGCCACACCCTCCACCGCGAGATCAAGTAGTCATCATGGGACGCAAGACCAATACCGACCGCTCCGGGAGTCGTGGCCGCGGACGTCGGCGCACCAGCGAGTATCGCGAGCGCACGCGACCGAAGGTGGACTTCACCCTCGACGCCCTCGACTTCCGCAACACGACTCTGCTGCGTCAGTTTGTCACCGACGCCGGCCGCATGTTGCCCCGCAAGTACACGGGCCTGCCAGCGCACTACCAGCGGCAGATGACCAAGAGCATCAAGCGGGCCCGCCAGATGCTGCTGATGAAGTAACCCGACGGCCGCCCCGGCCCCCGGCAGGGCGGCCATGTTGCTGGCCAGTGAATGCAAATCATTTGCATTTGAATCTGAGCTGGCCCATACTGGCGTCGATCTATGGACTATGTGGTCCTGCTGCTTTCTGTCGTGGCGGGAGCGGTCACGGTGCTCAAACTGCACCTGACCGACCCCCGCTTCGTGCGCCTGTTCAACGCCTTCACCGGCGCCTATCTGCTGTGCCTGGCGTTCCTGCATCTGCTGCCCGAGTTGTACGCCGCCGACCACGACCACGAGATTGCCGCCGGTCTGCCGGCTTGGACCATCGGCGTTTTCGTGTTGGTCGGGTTTTTTGCTCAGGTGCTGCTCGAGAGTCTTTCCCTCGGGGTCGAGCACGCGCACCAGCACGAGGGCCACGGTCACTCCGTGCAGATCGGCATGGTGGTCGGGTTGTGCCTGCACGCCTTCATGGAGGCCACTGCCGTGGGCAGCCGCCATCATGCTCACGGGCATGGCTCGGGCGACCTGTTGATGTGGAGCATTGCGGTGCACAAGTACCCCGTCACTGTGGCTTTTCTCGGCACCTTGCTGCAAACCTCGCTTCCGCGACGTAAGGCCTACGGGTTGCTGGTTGTGTTCGCCGCGATGGCGCCGCTGGGGGTGCTGCTGGGCGACGTGACCCCGCTGGCGCGTTACAGTCCGCAACTGACCGCCCTGGTTGTGGGGATCTTCATGCACGTCTCGACCACGGTGTTGTTCGAGACTACCGAGTCGCACCGTTTCAACCTTGGGAAGCTCGGCGCCATGGTCATTGGGATCCTCGCGGGGGCCTTGACGCTGGCGATCCATTGAACGGGCGAAGGCCGTGAAGCCCTCCCGATCCAGGCCGGCAGGGCGCCCCCCATTGGGGGATTTTGCCGAACGCCTGCGCCGGCAGTCGCGCAAGCTCACCGGCCCCCGGTTGGCGATCCTGCGCGTTCTGCGCGAACGTCGCCAACCGCTCAGCAGCAAAGAGGTCTGGTCCGCCCTGCCGCCCGGGGAAAGCGACCTGGCCACCATCTACCGGAGCCTGCACCTGCTGGAGGATCTGGAGATGGTGCGGCGCTTCGACCTGGGCGACGGCGTGGCGCGATACGTGTTGCTGGACGAACCCGACGACGGGCATCACCACCATCTGATCTGCCGGCAGTGCGCGGAGGTGATCGAACTCGATGAGTGCTTCGTCGAGCAGGCGGAGCGCCAGATTGCCCGGCAAAGCGGCTACACCGGGCTTACGCACCGGCTGGAGTTCTTCGGGCTCTGCCCGAAATGTCAGCCGGTCTGATCCGGTTCGCTCCGTCCAAGCCGGGAAGCGTGGCCTCCGGCAGGGCCGGATCCTGGCCCGCCTCCACAATGCGCCGGTCAGCGGATGGTGGGCGTCGGCGCCCGGCCCCGGAGCGGCACGTCTGGTCGTCCGGCCTCCGTCATTCCCCGCGAGGGTGGGCTTCCCGACTCCGATTCACGACTGCTGTTCTCCGGAACTCGTCATTCCCCGCGAGGGTGGGCTTCCCCGGGGCAGACCCTGGGGGCTTTGAATGAACGCGGCGAGGCGGTTTTCCCTTGGCACGACCGCCCCCGTCCTGCGACGCTCCCACCGCGTTGTCCGATGGTGTAATGGTAGCACAGAGGTCTTTGGAGCCTTTAGTCTAGGTTCGAATCCTAGTCGGACAGCCAACCACGCCACCGGGGCAGAGCAAGGGACATCGCGGGCTTGCCGCGGAGCTCTGGGTTTGGTTAGGGTCCGGGCGGCCCCGACAGGATGCTTCGCGATGGGTGGGCGGTGGAGCGGGTTGGCGGGCCGGCGGGCGGCGACCATGGCCTCCGGACAGTGTTCCCGGCCCGTTGCCAGAGACAAATCAACTGACGGGCTGGCATCATCAATGCTCAATTCCGAAGAGAAAAATCGTTGACACTCGAGGCGGTTTACCTAGAGTGCGGCGAAGCGTAACCCTTAACGACAAACAAACAGATCGTATGAGCCGACAACTCCGCAAAAACACGAAGAAGGCGTTCACCCTGATCGAGCTGCTGGTGGTGATCGCCATTATCGCCATTCTGGCGGGCATGCTCCTGCCGGCGCTGGCCAAGGCCAAGGCCAAAGCCCAGCGGATCAACTGCGTCAACAACCTGAAGCAGATAGGCATCTCCTTCCGCCTGTTCGCCACGGACAATCAGGACCGGTTTCCGCACATCGTGAGCACCAATGAAGGCGGCGCTTCCGAGTATCTCACCGATGCGGCCGGACGTGGTATTCCCCGGAACATGTTCTGGGTGTTCGCCTCGCTGAGCAACGAGCTGGCCACCCCCAAGACCACCGTCTGTCCGGCTGACAGCCAGCGCACCGCCCCGAGTAACTTCTGGGCCGTTGCCTATCTGCCGCCCACACGTGGAGGCCAGAACGGGGCCATCAGCTACTTGTTCAACATGCAGGCCGACGAGACCCAGCCGCAGTCGATCCTCTCCGGTGACCGCAACTGGACCAACAGCCCGGCGATTCGCTACGACATGGAAACCCGCATTCTGTCGACCCAGATCGACCGCCTGTGGGTGAACCTCGGCTTCTCGTCCTCCATGCACCAAAACGCCGGCAACGTCGTTCTCGCCGACGGCAGCGCCCAGCAGGTCAGCGGCTCCCGCGTTCGCGAGCAGATTCGCAACTCCGCCACGGACCACTACATCCTGTTCCCGACCGTGGCCGGCAAGGACAACTAAGCGAGCAATCGCTCAACGTATCCAGAACGAGGCACCCGTCGGGTGCCTCGTTTTGCTTTTCCCCCCGGCAGTTCCTGACCCTGGCGCCTCCGCGGGGGCGCCTCGCCACCCTCCGCGGGCAGGCGGTCCGACCCGAGTTACGCTCCGCGAAAGGCGGCGATTCAGCCTTCCGCCGTGCGTCGGATGATCTCCTCCAGGGTGCGCTGCGGGCGAAAACCGGTCACCCGGGCCAGCTTCTCCACCGACGGTCGCCGGCGCCGCATGTCCTCGAAGCCGGGCGCATAGGCCTCGTCGTATGGGACGAGGTCCACCACGGACGAGGATCCGAGCAGACGCACCACGCTTTCTGCCAGGCAGCGGATCGTCACTTCCTCCGTCCCGCCGATGTTGAAGACTTCCCCCCTCGCCGCGGGAGCTTGAGCCAAACGGATCAGCGCCTCCACGGTGTCCGAAACATGGCAAAAGCAGCGCGTCTGCTCGCCGTCGCCATAGACCCGCAGGCGCCGCCCTTCGCGCGCTGCGCCGATGAACCGGGGCAGGACCATCCCGTAGCTCCCGTTTTGCCGCGCGCCGACGGTGTTGAAAAGCCGCGTGATTGTGACGGGCAGCCCTCGCTCCTTCGCATAGGCGAGCGCCAGGAACTCGTCCATGAGCTTCGAGCAGGCGTAGCTCCAACGGGCCAGATGGGGCGGTCCGATCAGCAGGTCGTCGCTCTCGCTGAACTCCTCCTTCTGGCTCTTTCCGTAGACCTCCGAACTCGAGGTGATCACCACGGGCACCCCGGCTTCTGACGCGGCCCGCAGCACGGCCTCCGTTTCGTCCAGGTTGGTTTCAATGGTCCGGCGCGGTTCGTTCACCGCCATCTCCACCCCGACGGCCGCCGCGAGGTGAAACACCACGTCCGCTTCGCGCACCATCTCCGGCAGGTCGCGGCACGCGGTCACCTTCGAGGTTACCAGCCGGAGGCGGGGCTCGCCCTCGACCCCGCGCAGATTCGCCAAGGCGCCGGTCGAGAGATCGTCGATCACGGTCACGGAACCGCCGCCTCCGAGCAGAGCTTCCACCAGGTGCGAGCCAACGAAGCCGGCGCCGCCTGTGACGACGTAGTTCTGGTTCTTTGATGCCATGGGCCTTTGATGTTGAGGACGGGCAGCGCAGCGCTCCGGTCGTTCAAGCCCGGCGATGAAAACACATGCGCCGAGCCCGAGCCACCCCGGATTTCAGTCGTTGGGTCCGCCGTCCGGCAACCTGCCGGCGGCGCGGATCAGGCGGGCCGCCGCCACCGGGCGTGAGTTCCGGGGGGGCAACGGCTTCAGTCGGTCGGCGTCCCGGGGGCGGAAGCAGCCTCCGCAAGCCGCCCGTGTTCCCTCAAATGAGCCTTGAGATCGATGGCGATCTTGCCCAACACGAGCAGCACCAAGCCGAATGTGGGCGCCCCGACGGAGAGGATGACGAAGGCGCCAAGGAGAATCGCCACGTGGAGGACCACGATCCGACCGTAGGGCGCGCCCATCAACCGTTCGAGGGACGACCGCCGGTTTTCACCCTTGCCGAGGTAGTTGAGGACGAAGGACACTGCATGGCTTCCAACGAGCGCCGCCAGAGCCCAACCGAGATGCCATTCATGGATGCTCTGCCGCACGGTTTCGAGGATCAACCCCGGCCCGCCAAACCGCGACTTTCCGCCGAACAGGACCAGAACGAAGATCCCGTGGACGAAACAGAACATGCCGTAATGCACGCAGAAGAACGGGACCATGACCAGCTTGGCCAGGCCGGCGTGCCGGTCGTCCGGGGCGGCAAAGGCAATCTTGAGCGCGCTAAAGAACCCCACGATCACGTTCTCCATCCAGAAGAGCAGGACGAGGGGGAAGACCTCCCAACCGAGGAACAGCACGCCCCCCAGCGGCAGCGCGTTGGCGATCATGAGAGCGATGACCGATGGCTCCCGCCAGATGGAATGGTTCGCGGTCCGGTTCAAGGTTCCGCATAGTAGCGCGCAACCAAGTGGGAAACAAGCACTTCAACATTCCCTTCCCGTCGGCCGAGAAAACGCGCAGGATCATGGCCCGTAACCTGCTTGTAACATTTTATGCTGTTTCGGATGCTGCGTCTCACCCCCCTCTGGGGACTGTGGATCGCCCTCGCCTGCCGGGCCGTAGGGGGCGATGTCGTGCTGAACGAGTTCCTCGCCGCGAACACCCGCACGTATCTCGATGAGGACCGCGATTCCTCGGATTGGATCGAGGTTCACAACGCGGGCAACACGCCGGTCAACCTCGGGGGGTGGTTCCTGACCGACCGCGCGGACCAGCCGCAGAAGTGGAGGTTCCCTTCGACGAACGTGCCCGCGGGCGGTTTCCTCATCGTATTTGCCTCGGGCAAGGATCGGACGGTGGCGGGAAGGAACTTGCATACGAACTTCGGCCTCTCGACCGCGGGCGAGTATCTTGCCCTGCTGAGCCCGGAAGGGGAGATCGCGACGGAATACGCCCCCGCTTTTCCGCCCCAGAGCAGTGATGTTTCTTACGGACTGCGCCTCGGGCGGCAGTATTACTTCCGCACGCCCACGCCGTTGGCGGCGAACAGCAACGACGCCTTCAACGACTTCGTGGCGGACACCAAGTTCAGCCACGACCGGGGTTTTTATGCCGGGCCCTTCGAGGTGGCCATTACGACCGCGACCGAAGGAGCGACGATCCGTTACACGACGGACGGCACCCGTCCGACCCTCACGAACGGCCGCACCTATGCGGGCCCCATCCCGGTGGCCGGCACCACAGTGCTGCGGGCGGCGGCGTTCAAGGACAGCTTCCAGCCCTCGAACACGGACACCCAGACCTACCTCTTCCTCGACGACGTGCTCGAGCAGTCGCCGAACGGGCAGCCGCCGCCCGGGTGGCCGGCCAGTTGGGGGAGCAACACGCGAGATTACGGGATGGACCCCGACATCGTGAACCATCCGCGTTGGGGGCCGCAACTCAAGGAGGCGCTCGAGTCCATTCCCAGCTTCTCGATCGTGATGGCCCTGCCCGACCTGTTCGATTCCTCGCGCGGCATCTACGCCAACCCCGGTGCGCAGGGGCGTTCGTGGGAGCGGGAGTGCTCGGTCGAGTTGATGTATCCCGATGGTCGCGACGGTTTCCAGATCGACGCCGGCATCCGGATTCGCGGCGGATTCAGTCGGAGCACCAGCAACCCGAAGCACGCCTTCCGCCTCTTCTTCCGCGAGGAGTACGGGGCGGGCAAGCTCGTGTATCCCCTCTTTGACGGCTACGGCACGGACACCTTCGACGGGATCGACCTGCGGACTTTTCAGAACTACTCCTGGAGCTTTCAAGGCGATGGGCGGGGCATCTTCGTCCGGGATCAATGGAGCCGGGACGCGCAGCTGGCGATGGGGAGTCAGGCCGAGCGGGGTGAATTCTACCACCTTTACATCAACGGCCAGTATTGGGGGATCTTCAACACCTGCGAGCGTCCCGAAGCCTCCTACGGCGAGACCTATTTCGGTGGCGACAAGGACGACTATGACGTGATCAAAGTGGAGGCGGGCCCCTATTCGATCTTCGCCACCGATGGCAACATGACCGCCTGGACCCAGCTTTACAACACCGCCCGCACGGGGCTGGCCACCGACGCCGCCTATGAGCGCGTCCAGGGCAACAACCCGGACGGCACACCGAACCCGGAGTACCCCAACCTGGTGGACGTCGACAACCTCATCGACTACATGCTGGTGATCCTCTACGGGGGCAACCTCGACGCGCCGATCTCGAACTTCCTCGGCAATGATCGCCCGAACAACTGGTACGGCATCCGCCATCAGCAGGGGTTGTCCGGCGGGTTCAAGTTCTTCGCGCACGACGCGGAGCACACGCTGCTCAACGTCAGCGAAAACCGGCTCGGTCCCTATTCCGCCGGCAACTCGTCCGTGAATTACAGCAGCCCGCAATGGGTCTGGCAGCAGATGTGGAACAACCCCGAGTTCCGCCTCCGGGTGGCCGATCACGTGCACCGGCACTGCTTCAATGGCGGCGCCCTCACCCCCGAAGCGTGCACGGCGCGCTTTGACCAGCGGACGGGCGAAATCGAGTCGGCAGTGATCGCGGAATCCGCGCGCTGGGGCGACGCGAAACGAACGACTCCCTTCACGCAGGATGACTGGCGGAACACGGTCAACAGCGTGCGCAGCAGCTTCCTCGCCCAGCGCACGACCGTCGTCCTGAATCAGCTCAAGGCCCGCAGCCTCTACCCGAACACCGTGGCCCCGTCCTTCCAGCAGCACGGCGGCGCCTTTGATCCCGGCTTCCAGTTGGCGATCCAGGCGCCTCGCGGTCAGATCTACTTCACCCTGGATGGCTCCGATCCGCGCTTGCGCGGCGGCGGGATTTCTCCCGCGGCCCAGCCCTACAGTGCCCCCGTGCCGTTGACCGAAACGGTTGCCGTCAAAGCCCGCGTGCTCGATGGCGCGGATTGGAGTGCGCTGAACGAGGCCGCGTTCACACTCACCCAGACCTACTCGAACCTCCTGGTTACTGAGATCATGTACCATCCCACCGCCGAACCGGACGTCGACGGCGATGAGTTCGAGTTCATCGAGTTGAAGAACGCGAACCCCTTCGCCATCGACCTCAGCGGGGTGCGATTCGTCAACGGAATCGGTTACCGCTTCCCGGGTGGCACGCGCCTCGACGCGGGCGGCTTCGCCGTGCTGGTGCGGAACGAGTCGCGCTTCGCGGCACGATATCCCGGGGTGCCCGTCGCGGGAGTCTACACCGGCAGCCTGGCCAATGGCGGGGAGCAACTCGCCCTCGAACACGCCGTCGGCACTCCGCTGCTCGCCCTCACCTACGACGACGTCCCGCCCTGGCCAACCACCACGGACGGGGAGGGCTTCTCGCTCGTGCCGATCAATGCCGAACTCAATCCCGACCCGAACGATCCCGTCAATTGGCGGGCCAGCTCGGCCGTGGGGGGGTCGCCCGGACGCGATGATCCTGCCCTCGATTTGCCCGGCGTGGTGATCAACGAAATCCTGACCCACACCGACCCGCCGCAACTCGATTCAATCGAGCTCTACAACCCGACGGATGCCCCGGCGGCAATCGGCAACTGGTACCTGACGGACGATCGCGCCGTCCCTCGCAAGTTCCGCCTCCCGGCCGACACGACAATCCCGCCCGGTGGTTACCTGGTGTTCGACGAATCGGATTTCAATCCGGAGCCCGGGGTCGCCCCGAGTTTCACCCTGAATTCCCACGGCGAGGAGGTCTACCTCTACTCCGCCGATGCGGACGGCGAGCTGACCGGTTACAGCCAGGGATTTGCGTTCGGCGCAGCCGCGAACGGCATCAGCTTCGGGAGGTTCACCAACAGCGTGGGCGCGGTGCAATACCCGGCCCAACGCGCCCGGACCCTGGGCACCCCGAATGCCGGTCCCGCGGTTGGTCCGGTGGTGCTCAGCGAGATCCATTATCAACCGGCGCCCGGTGGGACGGAGTTCGTCGAGCTGCGCAACCTGACCGATGTCGACGTGCCGCTCTACGACCCGGCCCACCCGGCCAACCCCTGGCAGCTCGCCGGTCTGGGGTTCGCGTTTCCGGAGAACGCCATTCTGCCGGCCCAGGGGCTGGCGCTCGTCGTCAGTGGGGATCCCGAAGCCTTCCGTACGCGCTTTGGCGTGCCGCTCGGGGTCCCGGTGTTCGGCCCCTTTCCCGGCGTGCTCCAGAACAGCGGGGAGTTGCTCGAATTACAGCGACCGGACGAACCGGACGTGGATTTGCAGGGTGGCGTCGTGATTCCCCTGATCACCGTGGACGCTGTCCGCTACAACGACAAAGCCCCGTGGCCGGTGGAGGCAGCCGGTTCGGGGGCCTCGCTCGAACGCCGCCAGCCGGCTGAATACGGAAACGATCCTGCCAACTGGCGCGCGAGTTTCGGGCCGCCTTCGCCCGGGCTCGACAACGACGGGAATCGTCCGCCCATCGTCGATGCCGGTCCGGGGCAGAGCGCGGAGACCATCGTGCTACCCGCCGTCTTTACCTTGCAGGGCAGCGCTCAGGACGACGGCCTGCCCGGATTCCCGGGGACGGTGAGTCTTGCCTGGAGCCAGGTTGACGGTCCCGGCGCGGTGCTGTTCGTCCAACCTGATGCGGCGGGCACGCAGGTGCGGATTCCGGGGCTCGGCACTTACGTGCTTCGCCTGACCGCCGGTGACGGCGAACTCGCCGCCAGCGATGACGTGACGCTCATCGTGACGCGACCAGCCGAGGGGCAGAGCATTGTCGCCGCCGGCGCCACCTGGAAGTATCTCGACGACGGATCCGATCAGGGCACGGCCTGGCGGATGCCGGGCTTCAACGACTCCGGCTGGTCTTCCGGTCGCGCCCAGCTGGGTTACGGCGATGGCGACGAAGTGACCACCGTCGGCTACGGACCGAACGCCGGATCGAAATACCAGACCACCTATTTCCGCCACTTGTTCACTCAGCCGGGGGCTCGCTCGATCACCGAGTTGACGGTGCAAGTGATCCGTGATGACGGCGCGATCGTCTATCTCAACGGCAACGAAATCCTGCGGGACGGCATGCCCGAAGGGGACGTCGCCTACGATACATGGGCCAGTTCGGTGCAGGGTGGCGCCGACGAATCGACCTTCATCGGGCGCGCCGTTGATCCGTCGCTGTTGCGCGAAGGCATGAACCTGCTGGCGGTCGAGATCCACCAGGCGAACCCGAACAGCAGCGACATCAGCTTCGATCTGCAACTCGACGCCATGGCGTTCCCGTTCGATCAACCGCCCACGGTCGATGCCGGCCCGGATCTCGCCGCCGAGGCCGGGGTTCCCGTCACGCTGAACGGTGTCTTCCAGGATGACGGGCTGCCGGCGCCCCCCGGCGTCACCACGTTCGCCTGGAGCCGGGTTTCCGGTCCGGGTGAGGTCCAGTTCGCGAACCCCACCCTCTGGATCACGACCGCCACGTTCACCGAGCCCGGCGTCTACGAGCTCCGCCTGACAGCGGATGATGGCGCCAGCCAGATCAGCGACGAAACCACGGTTACCGTCGGCGGACCACCCGTCCCGCTGCGCATCGAATCGCTGACGCTGGTCGATGAAGGCGGCTCCTCTGTCCGGCTGTCGCTCGCCGGACCGGCGGGAGCGGTGGTTGAAATCCAGGCCCGGGCGAGCCTCACCGAAGGAGATTGGGAAACATTGACCGAGCGGACTTTGAGCAGCGACTCGACGCCCGTCGAGGTGGTCCTGCCGATCGATCCCAACGCCGTCGCCCGGTTCTTCCGGCTCCTCATTCCCTGAGCCTCGTCGCTGCCGGACGCCGTCCCTGCATCGTCCCGCCGTCGCGGTCCGAAGGCGCCGCTTCCCGCCGCCGGATGCCCCGCTTACGAGGACTTGGCGGTGCGCGCCGCGGTGAGGGCGGCGATGGAATCGAACAACCGGTGCCGCCAGTAGGGGATGGGCGCCATCAACAGCGTTCCGGTGCCTTCGTAGTTGCGAACGAGCCCTTCGCCGGAGGTGAACGAGGCGAAGAGCGACTTGGTGGCGCGGCTTGCGGAGTAGTGGATGCTGCCGCTTCGGGCAAGTACGTAGCGTCCGTCGACGACCATGCGTTCATCGCGCAGGGTGACGGTCTCGACGGGACCCTGCGCCTGCAGGACGATCTGGCCGTGCCCGCTGAGCTTGGTCTGAAAGTCGAGGAATCCCTCGCCGCTCTTCAGCGCGGTGAGGGCCTTCTCGCGGTGGACGGAAACTTCGACCCCCATCTCGGAAGCCCAGTAGGCGCCGTTCTCTGCGATCCAGGTCTCGCCGCCGCATTCGTAGATGTGGTAGCCGCCAAAGGTGGGTTCAAGAAAGAGCTCGCCGGTGCCCGTGTAGGTGGGGCGGAAGATCTTCTCGCCGCTCGCCAGGGACTTGAGGAAACCGCCCACTCCGGGGGCCTTCGATTCCATCGTGAGGTCGCCGCGCATGTAATAAAGGGCGCCGGCTTCCGTCCGGATGGTCTCATTTTGCAGCGTCGCCTTGATCAGGCGCACGCCTTCCTGCTCGATGATTTCAAACTGGGCCATGCCGGCCAACTTACGGACCCCCGGGCAACGGTCAAGCCCGGTCCTGTCGCGCCCGGCAAGGAGCGGGTGTTGCCCGGGGCGGACCTGCGCGCCGAAGATCGCGGCGGTCCAGGACGAGGTTCGGCCGCGTTTTTGGGGCTTTTCAGCGGCGGATCGGTTTTGATAGGCTGCCTGCCATCATGGCCTCACCGACCACGTGGAATCGCCTCAGTTACGCCGTGGTTTGCCTGCTTCTCATGGCGGGACTCCTCTTGGCTGGGTTGTGGTATCTGCCGGAAATCCGGGCCAATCAGGAGTTGCAGGGCCGGAAGCTGGAACTGCAGGCCAAGCGCGTGGCGGCCGAGCGCCTGCTGGGGCAGTTGAAATTCCAGGTCGCCCAACTCGAGACCAACCCGAAGGCCACCGAGCGCCTGGTGCGACAGAAGCTTGGGTACGCGCGTCCGGGGGAAACAGTGATCTACTTCGTGCCGGCGGTTGATGATACGCCGGCGTTGCGGGCGGATTAGCCGGGTCGGTTCAACGCTTCGCAGCCCGCGATGCGCAGTCGGCGCCGAACCCCGTGAGCTTCGGGGGGGCGTCCCACATTCCGACCATCGGGCGCTCTGAGTGAGCCGCCGCGCCCCGGTGGCGAGCCGCCGTATTTCCACTGAAGCCTGCGCCGGTTCGACGGGGGCGGTTGCGAGTCGGCGCGTGGTTCCAGAGGGAAGCCCGGACCCTCAGGAAAGGTGGACCGGCGGAGATCCGAACGCGGAGAGGCGGGCGACCGTCCCAACTCAGACGGTCATGATCTCCTTTTCCTTATGCTCCAGGTGCTCGTCGATCTTGGCTATGAACTGATCGGTGAGCTTCTGAACCTCCTTCTCCGCGTGCTTTTCCTCGTCCTCGGTCACGCCCCCTGCCTTGGCATCGCGTTTCAGGTGCTCGATGGCATCGCGGCGTACGTGGCGTACGGCCACCCGTCCGTCCTCGGCCATTTTGCGGACGATCTTGCTGAACTCCTGGCGCCGCTCGGTGCTCAGTTCGGGGAAGTTGATCCGGATGACCTTGCTGTCCACGCAGGGATTGAGGCCGAGGTTGGCCTTCTGGATCGCCTTCTCGATGGGGTGCACGGTGGCGGCATCCCAGGGAGTGATGGCGAGGAGCCGGGGCTCCGGCGTGGTGATGGCGGCCAGGTCCCGGACGCGCATCTGGGAACCGT
This sequence comes from Verrucomicrobiales bacterium, assembly GCA_024233305.1. Taxonomy (GTDB): domain Bacteria; phylum Verrucomicrobiota; class Verrucomicrobiia; order Limisphaerales; family J093; genus J093. Next base: position 12,134 of record JACKPV010000040.1, on the reverse strand, counting down.
AGACGTCCACCATGATGCTCTCGACCAGGGTGGGGGATGCCTTCCCGGTCCGGACACCGGAGAACTCGTGCAGCACCACCTGCTCGGTCTTGTGCATCTTGTCCTGGGCTTCCTTGATGATTGCCTGGATTGCCATAGCGTTGAAAAGGTTGCTGTTGTGTGCCGGGCGTCAATAGTGGCCAAACCACCGGCAAAGGTCAACCGGTCACCAGTGTGCCAATCGTCTCGCCCAACGCCAGCCGCCGGATATTGTGCGGCTTGAAGACGTCGAACACGATGATCGGCATCCGGTTGTCCATGCACATCGAAAAGGCGGTCGTGTCCATGACGCGCAGCCGTTTGCCGATGGCCTCCTGGTAGGTGATGTGCTCGTAACGTTTCGCGTCGGGATTCTCGAGCGGATCGCTGTCGTAGATCCCGTCGACCTTCGTGGCCTTGAGAATGATCTCGGCGCCGATCTCGCTGGCGCGCAGGGAGGCGGCGGTGTCGGTGGAGAAGTAAGGATTGCCGGTGCCGCCCGCGAAGATGACCACCCGCCCCTTTTCGAGGTGGCGCATGGCGCGTCGGCGGATGAAGGCCTCGGCCACCTGGGCCACCGTGATGGCGCTCTGCACCCGGCAGGCCACTCCCTGCTTCTCGAGTGCGTCCTGCAGCGCCAGCGCGTTGATGATCGTCGCCAGCATGCCCATGTAATCCCCGGTGGCCCGCTGAACGCCCTTCTGGCTGCCTTGCACGCCCCGGAAGATGTTGCCGCCCCCGACCACCACGCACACCTGGACGCCCATTTGCTGGACCTCCATGATCTCGCCCGCGACGCGATGCACGCGTTCCGATCCGATCCCGCTCCCGGCGGCGTCGCCCAGGGCTTCACCGGTCAATTTCAGCAGGATGCGCTTGTACTTCAGGGCGGGTCGGGTGCTCATGAGACGCGGGGCGAAGGAGTCGTTTCGGGTCGGGGTGCGGTACGGCCGGAAATGAACCACGGGCGACCGTCGGGGACGGCCGCCACTTCAGGGGGCGTGGTTGGCTCCGGCACGCGCCGTTTGTAGCAACCGGCCCCCGGCGCGTCAACCGGCCTTGCCGATGCAGCGGGGAAATTCCGGTTGGCACCCCGGACCGGGACAGGCTAACAACGTGCGCGATGAAACTGCGAATCCTCCTGTCCGCCTTGCTCGGCCTGCTGATGGCCGGTTGCTCCTCCACCCGTCCGGGGAACGCCCCGATGGCCCTGTTCAACGGCGTCGATCTCACCGGGTGGGTGATCGAACACGGCGGCGAATGGACCGTCGAGGACGGCGCGCTGGTGGGGCGCAACGGACGCGGCTGGTCCACCAATCCGGAGGTCAGCGGCTCCTGGCTCCGGACCGGACGGACGTATCGCAACTTCATCCTCGAACTCGAGTTCGCCATCGAGGGCAACAGCGGCATCATGCTCCGCTCCGGCCTCGAACGGAACCCCACCTTCAACGGCTACGAGATGCAGGTGCTGTCTGACTACGGGCGGGAGGGCGGTCGCTTTCCGACCGGCTCGCTCTATGATGTCATCGCGGCGAGCCGGAATGCCTCGCGTCCCACGGGGGCCTGGAACCAGGTGCGCATCCTCGCCGAGGACTCGCTGATCCAGATCGTCCTCAACGGGGAACTGGTCGTGGACTACGCCGGAGCCACCCGCCGGCGGGAAGGCCATATCGGGCTCCAAAACCACGACGAGAACTCGGTCGTCCGCTACCGCAACATCCGGTTGACCGAACTGTAGGCCGGGGCGGATTCTGCGCCGGTCCTGCCGTCGGTCACCTCCAAGCCGTAACGATTCAGTAACTCGTAGCCGCCGACGTGCAGTCGGCGCATGATTCAGCGGAGATGTGTCCACCTGCCGCCGAGGGCGACGATTCACCGAAAGGTGACTGCGGATCGGGGGCGGGGAGACCGCATAAGCCTATGGCGATCAGCGCCGGCTGCACGTCGGCGGCTACCGGGTGTTGAATCGATAGGGCTCAGCCGCAGCCCTCAGCTACGGTACGGTTGAGCCGTTGCGGAGAAACCACGCGTTGGCAGGTGCGGGGCGGGCCGTCTTCCTCGGGGCCCGGAATCCCTGGCTGGCCTTCGATGGCGGGTCGTGGTAGGGGTAGGGCATGCGGCAGAACTTGACGGGGCTGATGCTGGCCCTTGCGGTGCTGGGACTGAGCGCCTGCAAGAGCAATCAATCGGACTACTTTCTTCCCTCGAACGAGAGTGTCGGTTCGATGCCGGAACGCGGCAGCATTGCGGACATGAACGAGCGCCGGGGCGCCGGCGGGGCCGCCCGGCCCGGGCCGGCGACGCCGCAGACCATGCTGTTTCTCGTGGTGCATGACGTCGAGGGGCGTCCGGTTTACGTCGAGTTGCGGCGGAGTTCCGGGGATCCGCAACTGGACCAGCGCGCCCGTCATCACGTCATCACGGCGCGCCGTTTTCCTCCCGGCCAGGCGGACACGGTCATGCTGTCGCTCGATCCGAAGGAAGTGCCGCGCCAGTGACCGGGCGGTGTCGGAGGATGCCGTTGGACCGCGTCAGCCCTTTTCGATGCAGGCGTAGGCGTTGTGGTTGTGAATGCTCTCCTGGTTTTCCGCCTCGACCTTGTACCAGGTCACGTCGGGGTGGGCATTGAGCCGCAGGGCGACGTTGCGCACGAGATCCTCGACGAAAACCGGGTTTTCATAGGCGCGTTCGGTCACGGCCTTTTCGTCCTGCCGTTTGAGGAGGGAATAGAGTTCGCTGCTGGCCGACGCTTCGATGATGCTGATCACGTCCTCGATCCAGACGGCCTGCCGGCTGCGCATCGCGACCGTGACCTCGCCCCGCTGGTTGTGCGCGCCGTAGCGGCTGATGGCTTTCGAGCAGGGACAGAGGGTGGTTACCGCGGCCTTCACAGTGAGCACGAAATCGATCTCCTTCCCGCACGCAGCGGCGTCGAAACGGGCCGTGTAGTCCATGACTCCCATCTGCCGCGTCACGGGCGCGCGTTTCTCGAGAAAGAAGGGGAACTCCATCTCGAGATGCGCGGTTTCGGCATGGAGCCGCCGGCGCATGGCGTGGAGGATGTCGGGGATGTTTTCGACATGCACGATGCCGCCATGGGCGTTGAGCACCTCGATGAAGCGGCTCATGTGCGTGCCCTTGAACTCCTTCGGCAGATCGACATAGAGCCCGATCGTGGCGACGGTGTTTTGCACCGCGTGGGCCTTGTCGCGGATCTGGATCGGAAACCGCAAGCCGCGCACGCCCACCTTGTCGATGCGCAACTCGCGATGGTCCCGCTCGTTCTGTTTGTCGGCCAGGATTGCCGGAGGCGCGGATCGTGTCGGGGAGCGACGCGGCGCATCGGCGGTCTCGGAACTCGAACTCATGCGGGAGAGTAGCAGGGCCGCCCGCGAACGCCAAACCTGCGCAGCGAATCCTCGTCGTGATCCCGCGCTTGCGTCCGGATAAACCGGGCTTACCTTGCGGTTCACGCGAGCGGCTGACGGTCCCGCTCCCCGGAGTTGCGGCGCGGAAGGCGCCCGGGCCCGGTCGCGAAACACACAAATTGATCCGAAACGAACGGGAACCCGCCCAAGTGAATCCTGCCGCCGCCGCCCGACAACCCAACCGGCTTGCCCGGGAGAAATCACCCTACCTGCTGCAACACCAGTTCAACCCCGTCGACTGGCAGCCTTGGGGAGCGGCCGCCTTCCGGCGGGCGCGTGACGAGGACAAGCCGATCTTCCTCAGCATCGGCTATTCGACGTGTCACTGGTGCCATGTGATGGAGCGCGAGAGCTTCGAGGATGCGGCGGTGGCCGAGTTGCTGAACCGGCATTTCGTCAGCATCAAGGTCGACCGCGAGGAGCGACCGGATGTGGACCAGGTTTACATGACGTTCGTCCAAGCGACGACGGGTGGCGGTGGCTGGCCGCTGAACGTATTCCTCACGCCGGATCTGAAACCGTTCTTCGGCGGCACTTATTTCCCTCCCGAACCCGCGCCCGGCCGGGCCAGCTTCCGGCAGTTGCTTGCGCAGATACAGGAGGTCTGGGTGGGACGGCGGGACGAGGTGACCCGGTCCGCCGCACGCCTGCATGAGCAGTTGCTCGGCTTCGTCAATCGCGGCGCCGCGGCGGACGCATCCCTCAGACCCGAGTGGCTCGAACACGCCGCCGCCGTGCTGCAGGCCGAATACGATCCGCGGCACGGCGGTTTCGGGCAGGCTCCGAAGTTCCCGCGACCGACCCAGCCGGCGTTCCTGCTCCGGCACGGCCATCGCCTTGGGGATGCGGGCGTGATGGCGATGGTTGCCCACACCTGCGAGCGCATGGCGGCGGGTGGCATTCACGATTTGCTCGGCGGCGGCTTCGCGCGCTACTCGGTGGATGAGCGGTGGCTGGTGCCGCACTTCGAGAAGATGCTCTACGACAATGCGCAGCTGGCCACCCTCTATCTCGAAACTCACCAGGCGACCGGTCGGGCCGCGTTTGCCGCGACGGCGCGCGCCACGCTGGACTACGTGCTGGCGGACATGACGGACGGGAACGGCGGGTTCTATTCCGCGGAGGACGCGGACAGCGAAGGCAAGGAAGGGAAGTTCTACTGCTGGACGCTGGCCGAGTTCCAACAGCTGCTGAGCCCCGAGGAATGCGCCGTGGCGGTGCGCCATTTCGGGGTGACGGCGGGGGGTAATTTCGTGGACCACAGCGACCCTGATCCGTTGCCCGGTCAGAACGTCCTGCACGTCGCGGAGGAGAACCTCGAGGCCGCTGAGTGGGAACTGTTGGCGCTGGCCCGGGCCCGGCTGCGGGCGGCGCGCGCGCGGCGGGTGCGCCCGCATCTCGATGACAAGATACTGACCTCGTGGAACGGCCTGATGCTCGGCGCCTTCGCGCGGGGTTACGCCGTGCTCGGCGAACCGCGCTACCTCGCGGCGGCCGAGAAGAACCTGGGCTTCATCCGACGCGCACTTTGGGACGAGGCGTCGCAGACTTTGCACCACCGCTGGCGCGAAGGGGAGCGGGACGCGGCGCAGTTGCTCCCGGACTACGCGTTCCTGCTGGCCGGGGTGCTGGATCTCTACGAAGCCACGCTCGATCCCGAATACCTTGCCTTCGGTGTCGTCCTGGCGAAGACCATGATCGAGAGGTTCCACGATACCGAACATGGCGGTTTCTGGCTGAGCGGCGGACCGGGGGACGACCTGATTCTCCGGATGAAGGACGATTACGACGGCGCCGAGCCCGCGGGGAACTCGGTTGCCGCTCTGAGCCTGTTGCGGCTGGCCGCGATCACGGCAGACAGCGGGTTTCGTTGCGCTGCGGAGGGGGTGCTGCGTTTATTCGGAGACCGGTTGGAACGGGCGCCCCAGGCGATGCCCGGATTGCTCGCCGCACTCGATTTCTTCCTGCACGGTGGATCCCGGGTGGTGATCGTCGGGGAATCGTCAGCGGAGCGGGATGCGTTGCTGCGAACGGTCCATCAGACCTTCGATCCCAACCGGGTGGTGTTCGGGGATGCCGGTCCGGTCGATCCGTTCGCGCAGGATCTCGAGCCGCTCGGGGAGGCCGCTGCCACTGCCTACGTCTGCACGCGGGAGTCCTGTCTGCCGCCGGCGACTCGGCCGGAGGAACTCCGGCGCCGCCTCGCATCCGCCGGGCGTCCGGCGGACCATCCGGGCGCGGGCCGGCGTGGCTCGGCGGAATGAGGTTGTCTCCCCGGGCGCCGATTGCCGGGGGCGAGTTGTGGGTGCGCCGCTCGGTTTTGTTCGAGTTCATGGCGTCTGGGGAAATGGTGCGTGGAGTTCATTCCGCTCGCCCCGCCCGGCGTCAAGCTCGCTGCGGAATGAATTCCGCGGTCCGGGAATGCTGCGCTGCGCGCCAACTGTGATTTTGCGGAAAACAGGGCTTGCGTGGCCGGTGGTCCGGGGCTATAACGTCCCTGCTTTTTGAAGCGAGCGTAGCTCAGTCTGGTAGAGCGCAACCTTGCCAAGGTTGATGTCGAGGGTTCGAATCCCTTCGCTCGCTCCACTCTCTACCAACCACTTACGACGATTCCTTGACCTGCCGGCGGTCCTGCTTCTATACTCCGCTTCTATACTCGCGGAGCGATGAAACAGCACGCACGCAACGGCCGGTTTGTCCGTGTTGCCGAGAACCTTTACCGATACTCGAGCAGCAAGGCCTACTACGCCGTCTACCGCCGGGACGGCAAACTGGTCTGGCGGAGCCTCAAAACGACCGATCGGGAGCTCGCCAAGCGCAAGCTCAAAGACGAAATCGAGGGTGCCCGGCGGCTCGACCCACGCCAGGAGGATCTGACCGTGGAAGCGCTCCTCCGGATGTACGAGGAACAGCTCGCCCGCTTCGACGCCGGGACCCAGGTGAATCGGAGGTCGATCCTGAACATCTTCCGGACAACCTGGAAATACGGCCTGGACGTTCCGGTAAAGGACGTGACGCCAGCTCAGTTGGAGACTTGGCTTGCCCGGCACCGCAGCCGGATCAAGCGCACCTCCCTAAACGCCTACATCGTGTTCCTCCGGCAACTGTTCAAGATTGCCATCTCGGCGCGCGCTCTGGCCGAGTCCCCAGCGGCCGGGTTGCGCATGCTGAAGCCCGAGGAGCCGATCCGCGACACCCCAACTTGGCCGCAATTCCGCGAGATAGTGGAGGAAATCCGTCGCCAGAAACTGAACGATGACGCGAAGGAGTCCGCGCTCCTCGTCGAATTCATGGGACTCGCCGGGGTTGGGACCGCCGAGTGTGCCAATCTGAGCCGTAACTATGCAGTAGCCAAGGGTGGTCACTGTTTGGAAGTGATGGAGGGGTGCGAAATAAACGCTCCAATCACACCGGGAGAACCGGTCACCAAACAGTGACCGAGTTCATTAAGCTCCAGACGCCGGAGAAAACCATCCAAATCGGTTTCACCGACCAGAAGGTCAGCGGGCGGGCCGGGCTGCTCACCTTCGCCGGATTTCTTCACTGGCACCGCTTCGGAGCCTTGCTGGCGCTGGTGCTGCCGCATCGGCGCACCAGCAAAAAGGCCATCCCGGTGGCCGATCTGGCCCTGGGGTTCCTGGCCGGCATCCTGGCTGGCGCGCAAAAACTGGCCCACCTGGCTCATCTGCGCAACGACGTGATGCTGCCCGCGCTGCTGGCCATCCAACGCATCGGCAGCCAGTCCACCTTTACCCGCTTCTTCCAGGGCTTCACCTCGGCCGGGAAGAACCTGGCCACCTTCGGTCCCCTCTGGCGCTGGTGCCTGGAGCGGCTGCCCAGTCGCCCCGGCGGCTACAGCCTGGACCTGGACTCGACCCGGCTCCTGCACGAGGACGGCCACCAGGAGGGCGTGGCCACCGGCTACACCCGCCTGGGCACCAAACCGTGCCTGCATCCGCTGGTGGCGGTGCTCGAGGAGGTCAAGCTGGTGGTCGGCTTTTGGTTGCGACCGGGCAACGCCAGCTGCGCCAACAACGTGGTCGCCTTCACCCTGGAATTGCTGGCGCGGCTGCCCAAGTGGATTGCGATCGGCCTGGTGCGCGCCGATTCGGGTTTCTGCCTGCCTGAATGGCTCAATCTGCTCGAGGCCCGGCGGCTCTCGTACATCGTGGTGGCCCGCCTGCTCAAACCGGTGCAACGGCTCTTGAAGAAGGACCTGATCTGGCAGGCCAGTTCGGTGCCCGGCACCGAGGTGGCGGAGGTCTGGCATCAGGAAGCCAACTGGCCCAAGCCCCGCCGCCTGATCCTGCTGCGCCACCGGGTGGCGGAAAAGCGAGCGGCCCGGCAACGGACCGGCGGCAAGTTGTTGATCGACTGCCCGGGCTATCTCTACCAGGCGCTGGTGACCAACCTCTCCCAGAGCGTGTCCCCGGTGGAGGTGTGGCGGCGCTACAACGGACGGGCCGGGTGCGAGGAAGTGATCAAGCAACTGGATGCGGACTTCGCGCTGCCCAAGTTGTGCCTGAAGCGGTTCTGGAGCACGGAGGCGGCGCTGTCCCTGGCGATTGTGAGCTACAACCTGACGCAGTTGTTCCAGCGGCATCTGGGGTGGCTGGACCGGGTGACGGCGGCGACGTTGCGTTTCCGGCTCTTCACCACCGGGGGGATTATCAGTGAGACCGGCGGGATGACGACGATCCGGCTGGCGGTGCGCGATCCGCAGGAACGGGCCTGGTGGCGCCGGTTGCTGGAGAAGATGATCAGTCTGGTGCCCAACTGCAATGCAGTGGCGCAAAGTCCGGGCTGAGGCCTGCCGGACAAGGCGATGAGCGAGGTTCCCGGACAAGCAAAGCCGCCCTGAGCCAGGGGTTCAGAGCGCCCGCCCGCCCGAGCGAGGGACGGCGGAGCGCGCCGCGCGCGTTGGAGAACCCCTCCGAGTTCCCAGCGCTCCGCTGGGGTATGCCCCAAAAACGGCCCCCTCTACTGAATAGTTACGGCTGAGGGGAGAGCACATCGATTTGGACGCCGGCAAAATCTGGCTGTTCCGCAGCAAGACGGACACGGGGTACTCCATTCCGGTCTTTCCCCAACTCAAGGCGCTGCTTGAGGGATTCCAGGCGTCCGGTCGAATTGCGACCGGCCAGCCGGTGTTCAAGGTCCGCGATCCCAAGAAGGCACTGACGAATGCATGTGTCCGGCTAGGCTACCCGCACTTCTCGCCACGTTCCCTCCGCCGCTGCTTCATTACCCGGGCTGTCGAGTTGGGGATCGATTTCAAGACCATTGCCAGTTGGCAGGGACACCGGGACGGGGGCGTCTTGATCGCCAAGACCTACAGCCACCTGCGGAACGAGCACTCCGACGCCATGGCCAGGAAACTGGTCGCGGGCTGAACTTGCCTGCAGTCATAGTCCGGATAATCAATCAGTTGACCAGACAGCGCGACCCGGTGCCAACGAGGCTGCCTCAGGGGTGGACGACCGCAATTCGGAAACGCCCAAGTTGTTGCGCCTGGGTGAGGTCTGTTCCGGGGATGATCTTTCCCCCAAACAGATGGAATATTTGGAGTTCGGTTGTGTCTCGGGCCCAGAAGTACTTCCCGAGAGGAAGATTGTTCTCCTCCTGCTTGAGTTGGTCTTTGGTCGCGATGATGACCTTCCAGCCTCCCGGCAAGCCGGCCTCCGCAGCCACGGAGATCTGCTTGACGTACTCCTCAGCCTTCTCTTTCGTGCATTCGGCCGGTTCAGGGGGCACCTCAGGGCTGTCCAGGGAAGGTCGGTCCAACTGGGATACGGTGATCCAGTTCGTGGCCATCCACCCGCCCTTTACCTTCTCCCCAGGCCAGACGCCGTTGCTGTTGGGCAGGTCGGGCACCCATTGCAGGCCGAAGTCGCCGCCCAGCGGTTCCCCGAGAATCCTCATTATCTCGATGGTAAAACGGTTTGTTCTCACGCCGTCGCTGGCCGTCAGAAAGACCGTGTTCGTGCCAGGCTGGATACGCTCGACGGTGACCTCGTATCCCTCTCCAGATGGGGCGTTGGTGACCTTGACGTTTGCGCTCATCGCGGGCCATTGCAGCGGGTGGTCCTCCGGGTCATGAGCGCGGAACTTACGCGTCCAGGTTGACTCCGTCGTCTCCGCGGATTTCGGCAGGTCTTCTATCTCAGGAGGCTGGTTCATACCAACCTTAAATCGGAGGGGCCTTGGCTGCGTCTGGAGCCGGGGCGTCACGTCTTCGGCGCCCGCTTCAATCGCGACTACTTCCACCGAGACCTCGACATCGCCGCTCTCCGGGGGCGGGGTGTAGGTGACCGTCATTTCCTTTGCCTGCGGCCCATTGCTCGGGGTGTTGGGGGTGAGGGCTAGCCGCCAGGCTGGCGGTAGCGCATTGAATGGCCATTGGGACACCGCCAATTCAACGCTGCCCGTTTCTCCAGCAAGCACATCGACGCTATCAGGACCTTCCAGCTGAAGATTCGCGAATACTGCAAGGGTGGTCGAAAGGCGTGCTGCTTCCTCTTCCCGCATGGCGTCGCTGGTGAGGCCCAGAAGGGCACGGTACACCTCCGCAGCTGATTCCCGAGGGTCCCGCAGTCTCTCCAGTGCCTCCTTCAGCGACTCCTCCGTGGCCGTCGGCGTGACCTTGATGCTCAGTGATCTGTTGGTTGTCTTCGCCCAATTCGGAGCGAAGCGGAGCTGGAAACTAAGCTCTACATTCGTTCTGGCGCGGTAGTTGGAGGGGTCCGAGTCAGGCGGGTCCAGCGGAGTGATCGACCAGCTTGTGCGCCCCAGCGCTGTTTGATCCCGGAGATTGTCCCTGATGTATTCCATGAGGTTGGTGGTGGCGCCATAAGGGAGTGAGAGGGTGTCGTTCAGCAGTTCCGGAGGACTCTCAAGGTCGCGGAGCCACGCGGTAACGTTCGATCGGATGTCCTCCCGGAGTGAGTCGAGGTCCGAAATGTTCCTCAGTTTCGCGCGTGCTTCGTCAAAGCTGTCCCGGCCTGCGGCGGCCTTGGCGTCATCGAAGGCACGTACCGCGAGCTGATCGCCCGACTCGGCGACCTCGACGGTTAGATGGAAGGTGCTGGTCAGTGCGCCGTCGGTCGCTTGCAGCTCCAGTGAGTAAGTACCCGGAGGGAGGTTGGTGAGCACGAGGCTCGTGGCGGTGTTCGCCATGATGTGGTCCGCCGTCAGCCGTGGCGGCAATCTCCAACGACCGTCGATCACCGAGGCGTTTGTCTCCTTGGGAAGCGTCTTGTCCTCGACGGAAACCGCGAGGCGCAGCGATGCCGGGGCGGTTCGTTTCAGCGTTTGGTAGTCGGTGAGAGCCGTCCGGTCCCGCGCGTCGTCCTCGCGGACGGTGATGGTGGGGGGCACGTTTTCCGTGACTTGGAATCGGATTGTGAGTGCGCCGTCGGGCACGAGCGCGTTCGTGACCGGGAGTTGGAAGGAGTTTGTTCGCCCGATGCTGACTTCCGATCTGAGGCCAGCGGTCAGCGTAAGTTCAAGACCATTCGGGTCGGCGCAGGTGAAGTTCGTTCGCGTGGCCTCCACGGTTACACTGTTGTGGGACAGGTAGGCCGGTACGGTCCACGTGACATTCCGCAACGCCTTCCGAAATCGGCTGGTGGTGGGGGGCTGAGGTTCCAGCTTCACTCTCCTCGTCTGCCCGGGGAGCAACTCCTGGACGCCGATATCGGGGAATTCAAGAGCTTGCGCGAGCGCATTGGTGAAGTCCCGCTGGTCGGCCGGATCGAGGCCCGAGCCGAGCACCCGTTCCAGCGCTCCAGAGAGGTTGTCCGATCGCAGCGACTCCTCGACCTGTTGGGCAACGTTCGCGACCCGTCGCGCGTGCGCACGGTTCCGATAAATCCACCACCACGCCGAGCCGAGGATGAGCGCGATGGCCCCGACCGTGGCGAGGCGTTTCCAAAGGCGACCTCTGGCGGCGCGGTGCAGCGCGATGACGGTTTCCCGGAGCTTTTCGTGGCGTGTCTGTAACCCTTTGAGCAGCAGGCGGACTTGTTCCTCACCGGCGTCGGCATCCGTGGCGAGCTTCTCGGCTACGGTGAGCACGCGGCGCCATTCGGCCACGGCTTGATCGAGCAACGCGCCGGCCTCGTGGCGGGCATCGTTCGCGGCGCGCAGCGCGCCCTCCCGGTCCCGCCCCAAGTCCGTGGAGAGATGGTCGGCGTCCGACCGGATACGGATGGCTTGGTCGAGTGATTCGCGGACGCGGGTGCGGAGGGGGTCGAATCGGAGCGACAGAGCTTCGATTTCGGCTTCCAGCGTCCCGGGTGCGGCCTCGGTGGTTTCGCCGGTTGGAGTCGTCTGTTTCAGGATGGCGCCGGCTTCACGTTCGATCTGGTGGAGCTTCTCCTGGGATTCTTGAAGCGCTTCAGCCGTGCCGTCGGTTTCCCGTGAAAGGACCTCGAAACGGGCCTTCGACTCCTGGAGGGCCTCCGCGATCTTTGTTTGGTTTAGACGTTCCTCAGCCCTCCGGCAGAGATCCATGCAGGGAGTGAAGAGATCCTTGCCGTGCCCGCGATTGGCTTCGATGGCGGTCTCGGCCTGGTTGGCGAGTCGCTCGGCCTCTTGGTCCAGCGCCACGGTTTCACGCCGAACCCGCCTGAGCGAGGGGTCGGTCTTCCATGCTTTCAGTTCCCGTCGGATGGCGAGAGTCTTCTC
>JACKPV010000039.1 GCA_024233305.1 Verrucomicrobiales bacterium | reverse complement strand
ACCGCCTTCAGCACAGGCCCTCTGAGCAAAGGCCGGGACAGCCTCCCGGCCTTTTTTGTTTTCGCAGGGCGGCTCGGCAGGGACGTGAAGAGAGGAATACCGGTGTGCGGCCTTCATGGATTCGCAGCCGTCCACCGACAATGAACCTGTCACCTTATTGTCACCTTATCTCTGTCCTCCGCTGCCCGACCCCTGCCTTTTCTCTCGCGCCCCCCTCGTCGGGCACATAGTGGACGGGAAGTTCCGGTTTGGAACATGCGGTTCGTGCGCGCACAGAGGCCGGACTTGGTTCGGTCGCGCGCTTTTGCTACACCAAGCCCGCTGTTCCATGAGCCGCAAACGAAGAAACCGTCGCCCGCAACCGCCGCCGCCTTCCCCGGGCGCTCCGCCCGCCGCCGGACGCCTTTCGCTCGGCAAGCGTCTCGGCTTTGGCGTGATCACCGCCGGATTGGTGTTCGCGGCGCTCGAACTCGGCCTCGCCCTGCTGGGCGTAAAGCCCATCACCTATGCCCGCGATCCCTACGTCGGTTTTTCCGCCCGCCTTCCCTTGTTCGTCGAGGAGCGCGGCCCGGATGGCCGCGCCATGATGGTCACGGCGGCGAACAAACTCCGGCTCTTCAACGAACAGCGTTTCCCGAAACGGAAGGCGCCGGGGACATTCCGCATCTTTGCCGTCGGCGGCTCGACCACCTATGGTCGCCCCTACGACGACCGCACTTCGTTCGCCGGGTGGCTGCGGGAATTCCTGCCGGCCGCGGCGCCCGAGCGGAAGTGGGAAGTCATCAATGCCGGCGGAATCAGTTATGCCAGTTACCGGGTGGCGTTGTTGATGGAGGAATTGATCCGCTACCAACCGGATTTGTTCATCGTGTATTCCGGCCATAACGAGTTTCTCGAGGAACGCACTTACGGGAACATCCGCGACCTGCCCGACAGCCTGCAAGGGCTCGGGCTCCTGGCGGCAAAGACCCGCACGGGCGCCCTCATGCAGGCCGCAATGAGCCGGTGGAACGTGCGTCGTGCCGCCGGCGAACCGACGGTTTCCACCCTCGAAGCCGAAGTGGTTACCCGGCTTGACCAAACGGTCGGACCGAAGGCCTTTCACCGTGATGACACGCAGCGCGAACAGATCCTGCGCCACTACCGCTTCAACCTCGCCCGCATCTGTGAGATCGCCCGGTCGGTGGGCGCGGACGTCATCCTGGTCACCCCCGCCTCGAGTTTGCGTTCTATGACCCCGTTCAAGAGCGACCATCGGCACGGCCTATCGCCGGAGGAACTGGCGCGCTGGCAGGCAGCGCTGAGCGCCGGAACGCGGGCGCTCACCAACCAGCTCGCCGGTGAAGCCCTGACCGCCCTGGACCGCGCCGTGGCCATCGACGACCGGCACGCTTACACGCACTTCCTGCGGGGGCAGGCGCTTGAGGCGCTGGCGCGATTCCCGGAAGCGAAGACCGCTTACGAACGCGCCCGCGACGAGGACGTCTGCCCGTTGCGCGCGCTTTCTCCGATGCCGGCAATCGTCCGGGAAGTGGCCGCGGAACGCCACGTTCCGCTGGTCGACTTCGCCGCGCTGCAGGACGGACGGGCGCCGCACGGCATCCCCGGCAGTGAGCTTTTTCTGGACCATGTCCACCCGACGGTTGAAAGCCATCGGGCGCTGGCCTTCGAACTGGCCGGGATCCTGGCACAAACGGGCCGGCTCAAGGCGCTGCCCGATGCGGCAACATTCGACCAGGTCGCGCACCGCATCATCGCCGGCATCGACACGCACCGGAACGCCCTCGCGCTGGCGAATCTCTCGAAGGTGCTGGGTTGGGCCGGGAAGCACCAGGACGCCTACCGTCTCGCGGCGCAAGCGGTCGGGATGGATCCCGAGCAGGCCGCCATCCAGTATCAGGCCGGCCTGTGTGCGCAACTCCTGGGTCGACCGGAACAGGCGGTGGCCCACTACGGTCGGGCGGTTGAACTCGATCCCGCCTCCGCCCTCGCCCACGGCAACCTCGGCGTGGCCCTGGAGGATCTCGGCCGGTTGGAAGAGGCCGCCGGCCACTTCGAAATTGCCATCCGGCACGGCGACACCGTCGCGGCGGAACGCAACCGCCGCAATCTGGAGCGCGTCCGGCAGAAGCTCCGCTGAGCCGTAGCGATTCAATAACTCGTAGCCGCCGACGTGCAGTCGGCGCCTGATTCCGCTGGGATGGGGCCGCCTGCCGCCGGGGGCGACGATTCACCCAAAGGTGACTGCTGATCGGAGTCGGCGAGCCCGCGTAAGCCCGTGGATTTCAGCGCCGACTGCACGTCGGCGGCTACCCCGGGTTGAATCGATACGGCTGAGGGCAGGTTCGCCGCCGGAGCACCGGGGCGAGCGATGGGATGGCCGGGTAGTGATCGTTGCCCGGACCCGGTTCGCCCGCGCGGAGAAGTTCACGCCGCCTCAAAGGAACGGATAGATGAAGGGCGCCAGGGCGGAACCGGAGGTGAATACGACCAGGGCGCCGATCAGCAGGAGAAGGATGGCCAGAGGCAACAGCCACCACTTCTTTTCCTGACGCACAAATTGCCGGAACTCTTTGAACAACCGCCACATGGTCGAGGGCTTCCGCCGCGGGCCGCGGACCGCAGCGTAGGGGGAAGGCGGCGCCCTGGACAAACGGAAATCCCGGCTCACTTGCGCTGGCGCGCAAATGAGGCTTTAGTGACCCCCGGTTGCAGTGACCGCTATGTGAAACCGACAGCCCGCATCCGGCTCCGACCTGTTCCCCACCGATTCACGGTCGGGGCGCAGTCCCCTGGGGTCGGCCGGGGCATCAACGAAAGGACACCCATCATGCGAATCATCAACTACCTGGTCCCCTTGCTCCTGGCTTCCGCAGCGCATGCGGGGCTTGCCGAGTGGCAGGCGGCCGTAAGCGCCGACAACCCCCGCAACTGGTATCGGTTTGACGAGACCAGCGGCACGACCCTGATCGATCACGGGCCGGGCGGTTTGAACGGGGAATACATCGAGGTTGGCATCAACCAGACCGGCTTGTTCGGCCCGGGGCAGGCCGCAAACTTCCCCGGCCAACCGGATGTGGACGACCGCGTGGTCTTCGCCGACAACTGGGCGGAGCAGACCATCAGCGGGAATTGGACGGCGGAGTTCATCGTGAACAAGGCCTCGGCCGGGGAGGGCATTTCGCAGGCCCTCTTCAACGGCGCCGCCACCTCGGTGCGGCTCGAACAGTGGAACTCGTTCAACGTCTACGGTGACTACCGCGGCGGCGTGACGCAATACGGCGTGGCGGACTATTATCTCGAAGGCACCGTGGCTCCCCCGGATGAATGGTCGCACATGGTCTTCGTGCGCAGCGGCAGCCAGACCTTCATTTACCTCAACGGCGTGCACCGCGGCTCGATGGATGCCGTCGTGAACCTCGAATTGCAGAGCGTCAGCCGCTCCAATACCGGCGGCGAGGCGGACAAACTTCACGCCCTGCTCGACGAGGCCGTGGTGTATGATCGTGCCCTGAGTGCCGCGCAAATCGCCGCTCACTTCGCCACGACCGGCATCACCCCGCCGGCCGTGCCACCCACCATCACGTCCCAACCGCAGTCCCAGTCGATCATCATCGGCAGCCCCGACGCCCAGGTGACCTTCAATGTGGTGGCTACCGGCACCCTGCCCCTGGAGTTCCAGTGGAGCCGGGACGGCACGCCCATCGAAGGCGCCACCGGCGAGACCCTGACCCTCACGGGCGTCACCTCCGCCGACGCCGGGGCCTACAGCGTGGTTGTGTCCAACAGCGGCGGGACGGAGACAAGCGCCGACGCCATGCTCGACATCGTGGCGCCGCCGTTCAACGAGGGCAGCAACCAGACCGTGCTCAACGGGTTCCCGGCCTCGTTCAGCGTCACCGTTCCCGACGTTGCCGGCTACAGCTTCCAATGGAGCAAGGACGGTGCCGTCCTCGACGGCGAGACGGCGTCAGCGCTGGTCATTCCCAGCGCCACGCCCGCGGACTCGGGGGCCTACAGCGTGGCAGTGAGCTTCGGCGCCGACACGGCCGTGGCGGGACCGGCCATGCTCATCGTTCCGGCCACGCCGACGCAGAGCTACGCGAGCACGATCGGCGGGGACAGTCCGACGGTTTACTACCGGATGGATGATCCGACGCAGGCGTTCACACTCACCGACGAACAGGGATTGCTGAACGGGTTTTACTTCTCCGAGGTGGACAACCAGCAGCCCGGCGCGTTGTTGGGCGACACCAGCCCGTCGACTGCCTTCCGCGGCACGGTCGAATCCAAGGCGGAAGTCTATGAATCGCCCGCCAACGAGTTCGCAACCCCGAGGTTCACGGTGGAGCTCTGGGCGCGGAGGACCGGCGGCGCCGGCGCGTATGGCTCACCCGTCACGTTCCGGTACGCCAGCGGCGATCCGCTGGCGCAGCAGGGCTGGATGTTCTACGCGAACCCGGCCAACATCTGGCAGTTCTGGATCGGGCACGACGCCGACACGTGGGAAACCATCGACGGTCCTCCGGTCATCAACGGGGAGTGGATTCAATTGGTGGGGACCTACGATGGTACTGCCATGGCGTTTTACGCGAACGGGACCTTGATCGAACGCCGCGAGACCGCCTACGTCCCGCCGGATCCGACGCTGGCCTACACCCTCCGCATCGGTGGCGGCGCCACCGAGGATGCCAACGGCAACTTCTTCTTCATTGGCGACGTGGACGAAGTGGCGGTCTATGGGGAGGCGCTGACGCCGGCACAGGTCGCCGCCCATTACGCCGCGGCGTTCAGCCCGAGTGTCGCTCCGGTGATCAACGTGCAGCCGCGGTCAACAGAGGTGTTGCTCGGGGGCTCGGTGACGTTGAGTGTGGGTGTGGTGAGCGGCTCGCCGCCGTCCTATCAGTGGAGGAAGGACGGCGTCGATCTGCCTGGGGAGACCGCGGCATCACTGACCATTGCCAATGCGGATGCCGGCGCGACCGGCACCTATGCCGTCGAGATCACGAACGCCGCCGGGAGCGTCACCAGCGAAACGGCCAGCGTTGGTGTCGTGGGGCCGGAGGAGACCTATCTGGCGACGATCCTGCGGGATGGTCCGGTGGCCTACTGGCGCTTGGACGAGACCTCGGGAACCGTGGCGGAGGATTACGTGGGCAACCACGACGGCGTCTACATGAACGGGGTGGTTCTTGGAGAACCGGGCGCGATCGCCAATGACGACAATGGCGCGGCAGCGTTCGTTCAGGCCAACCAGACCTTCGTGGAAGTGCCCTGGGCGGCCGATGTGAACAGCCCCGAATTCACCTTCGAATGCTGGGCCAAGCTCACGGGTGGAACCAGCTATCGTTCGCCCATGACCTCCCGTGGCGACGGGCCGCAGGAAGGGTTCATCTTCTATGCCACCCCGGCGAATGTCTGGGAGTTCTGGAACGGGACCGGAGCCGGTTGGAGCGCCATGGGAGGCGGAGCCATACAGTCCGGTGTCTGGTATCATCTGGCCGGCACCTACGACGGCGCCACGAAGCGGTTCTTCGTCAACGGCCAGCAGGTCGGCTCGGCGCAGGTCGGCTTCGTCCCGAATGACTTCGACGTGTTGCGCATCGGCGCCGGAGCCACCGAGAGCCCGACCGGCAACTACTTCTTCGAGGGCACCGTGGACGAGGCGGCGGTCTACGACATCGCCCTCTCCCCGGCGCGCATCCTGACGCACTACCTGGCCGGACGTCCCGCGGCGCCCGAAATCGGGATTGCCCTGGACGGCGGGGAAGTGGTGCTGACCTGGAACGGCGCCGCCACGCTGCAAGAGGCCGCCAGCGTCACCGGACCCTGGAGCGATGTCGCCGGGGCAACGAGCCCGCACCGGGTAACGCCGGCCTCGGGCCCGGTGTTCTGGAGATTGTCGACGCCATAGTCGGGAATCACGGACTGCCCGGCCCATTCGCGGCGTGCGCTGCGAATGGGCCGGTTTCGTTTCAGGCACCCGTCCCGGGCGCTCGTGCGACCCGCGCGGCGGGCAAGCAATGATCGCCGGGCTGGCTTCGGTCGTCTCGGTCAGTCATACATTAGAAAAGAGACACTTATACAGTGCAATTTGATTGCCTTTCCGACTGATTCTGTGGTATTGGGGAAACGCCAGCCTGATCGCGGAGGTCGCTTCACCCTCCGTCGGGCGGAGTGTGCTAATGCTGCCACCCGGGCAGCTCGATGGCTGGCCGATGACTCGTCAAACCGGAGAGGCACTAATGAACGCAATCCAGAGCAGCATCCTTCCTTCCGGTTCGGGCAACCCTGCCCGGACCATCGCTGGTCGCCGGGCGGCAGCCGGCGTGCTTGCCCTCACCCTCCTGGCCGGCGTCGGCCAAGCCGAGACCGAGCCGAATGACCGCGTAGGGGAGGCCAATGTCGCTCCTTCCAGTGGAGCCGTGCCCGGCGTAATCAGCCCCGCCGGCGACGTGGATTGGTACCAGGTGACGGTGCCCGGTCCCGGTCGGTTGAACCTGGCAATCGTCTCGCCTCCGGCCAACATGCGGACCGAGATTGCGATCTATGGCCGGCACACGGAATGGTTGAGCGTGTACCGGTCGGCGATCAACAGCGGGGACGACACGTTTCTGGCTTACGACGTGGTGACGCCCGGCGCCTACTTTGTGCGAGTCCGCGATCTGAACAACGGCATCTCCGCCGGCAGCTATTCCCTGGACTCGACGTTCACCGCCGCTCCCGACGCGAGCGAGCCGAACGACCGCATCGGCCAGGCGAAGTTGATCACCTCGCCGGTGACCACCGGCAAGATCTTCCCGCGGGGTGAGGAGGACTGGTTCCGTGTTTTCGTGCCCGCCGGCAGTCATCTGGCCTGCCAGTTGACCGCACCGGCGGAGCTGCGCGGGGAACTCGCACTCTACAACGCCGACTTCGGGTGGATGAGCGTCTACAGCTCCGCGGTGAACCCCGGCGATACCGTGCATCTGGATTACGACGCCGCTGCCGCAGGCATGTACCATATCCGGTTGCGCGACCTGCAAGGGCTTGCGCACCTGAGCGACTACCAGCTCACCGTTTCCGGCGGGACCATAGGCTATCTGCCGCCGGAAACCCCTGTAACCACCGAAGTCGAGGCCAACGATTCGCTGGGGCGCGCCAACCGCATCAATCCCGGCGTGTTGGTTTCCGGCTCCATCGCTGCCGCCCATGATGAGGACTGGTATACGCTCGTGCCCACCCGGACGGGGCAGATGACCGTAACCATGACCGCCGCCCCGTCGACACTGCGGTTGCGACTGCGCGTGTTCAGCGACTCGGGAGCATCGCTCGTGAGCGCCCAAGCCGGGCTCCCTGGCGGTTTGTTTTCGTTGACCTATGATATTCGAACACTGGATCGGCTCTACTTCCAGGTCGTCCACTTGGGAGCGGAATCGTCGCCCGAACCGTATCAGTTCAACACCGCCGTGGTGCCGGTCGAGGATCCTTACGAGCCCAACAATGACTATGGCGATGCCCGCCCGCTTCAAACCGTGAACCAGATCCAGGGCTGGTTTTTTCCCGCCTCGGATCAGGACTGGTACCGCATTGAAGTCACCGAACCGGGCCAGGTGACCGCCACCCTGAGCAATCTTCCCCAGAACATCGTTCCCCGCATCGACCTCTACGATCTGTCGCTCGGCCATCTGGCCGGGCAGGCCGGGACCGCCGGGACCGACCTCCAGGTGATCGGCACAGTCTCCACGCCAGGCGCCTATATCGTCCGGGTGCTTGATGCCCGCGGGGGCGAGTCCACCGCGCCCTATACCCTCACGATCTTCGGCGCGGATTTCACCCTCTTCGCCCCGGTGGCCCGGATCGACCGGATCGATCCCGGGGCCATTGTCGTCGGGGATACCATCGAGTTCGAGGGTTCGGGGACCGATGCGGACGGATCGGTAACCGGCTATGAATGGCGTTCCGACATCGACGGGGTGGTCGGCGCCGCGGCGCAATTCACCACAACCACACTCTCCATCGGCACGCATACAGTTTACTTCCGCGTTCAGGACAACGACGGCGTCTGGTCGACCGAGGTCAAGGAACTGGTCTACGTCGGCAGCACGGTCTCGGAGGAGATCGAACCGAACGGTTCCTTCTTCCCTGCCAACGAGGTGGCCTTGAACCGGCCGCTGACCGGCAAGATCGACGCGCCGGGGGATGAGGATTTCTTCAAGGTCTACGTTCCGGGCGACGGACGCCTCACGGCCGAACTCTCGAACGTCCCGACCAACCTGCGCATGGAGCTCTCGTTCTACAATCGCTATTGGGAGTGGATCAGCCGCTACAGCTCGGCGACCACCCCGGGCGATGACGTGTCTGTGGCCTGGGATTTCACCGGGGAGGGCTTTGTCTATCTGCGCGTCCGGGATCTGGCCGGCCAGTCGGATGCGACCTTTACCTACACGCTGGCGCTGAACTTCGAGCCGGCGGCCGACGCCTTCGAACCAAACAACCAGTTGCTGGATGCCGTGGAGCTGGAGTCCGACACGCTCCAGGCCCGGCTCTTTCCCGGCGGGGAGGAGGATTGGTACAAGGTATGGGTGGAGGCGGGTGAAACCCTGGTGGCGACGGTTGATCCGGTGCCGGCGGACGTGCGGGCCGAGGTGGCCTTGTACGGCCGGAACCGCGAATGGCTGAGCCGCTACGAAAGCGCGGTCAACGCCGGAGATCCGGTCAGCGCCTCCGTCGAAGCAGGCAACGCCGGCTTCTTTTACATCCGTGTGCGGCCGGTCGCCGGATACAACTGGACCGACACCTATCAACTAGCCGTGAGCGGCGCGCGGCCGGGTTATGCGCCTGGGTTCCTTCCGGTGACGATGGAGGTAGAACCGAACGACACGCTGGCCGACGGACAAGCCATCGCCCCGGGCAGTCCCGTTCAGGGTGAACTGGCGGACGCGCCCGATGCCGACTGGTACCACTTCCTCATGCCCACGCCCGGCATCGTGGAAGTGCGGCTGGAAGACGTGCCCGCCGCGCTTACCGGGGCCCTGCGGATTTACCGCGATGACTATGCCCAACTGGCCTACCGGGCCGCGAGCAATCCCGGCGATCTCCTCGCGCTTCAATTGCGGGTGACCCGGCCGGGGGTCTACCACATCCTGGTCGACGGCGTGGGTTCGAGTTATGCCGCCGGTCAGCCCTATTCGCTCGTGCTGCAGCAGACCCCCGTGGTGGACGCTCTCGAACCGAACGACCGTTTCCAGGATGCCGTGGCGCTCGTCCAACAGAACCGCGCCCAGGGCTACCTCTTTGACGCGGGAGATCACGACTGGTATCGCGTGCACTCGGAGGCGGGAAGCACCCTTCGGATTTCCCTCGGCGAGGTGCCCGCCGCCATCCGTCCGCAGCTCGAGGTTTACAACCACGACGCGGGTCGGATCGCCTCGAAGCTGGCCAGCAACGACGGCCAGGCGATCACCCTCACCCTCGATATTACCGAAACGGCCGACTACAGCATCCGGGTGCGCGACGTCGCGGACAACAGCTTCGCCGTCGAGCCCTATACGGTGGTCATCGACGGGGCGGTGTTCGACTCGTACGTGCCGCTGGCGCTGATCGACGAGGTGACGCCCAATCCCGCTGACGCCGGCGAAACGGTTTCCTTCGTTGGGCATGGCGAGGACGTCGACGGCACGATCATCGGCCACGAGTGGTCCTCGTCCATCGACGGTGTCTTCAGCATCTCGCAGACGGCGGCGAGCGCGGGGCTGACCCCCGGAGTCCACGAAATCCACTACCGAGTGAAGGACAACGACCAGAACTGGTCGCCGGCGGTGAGTACGCGGCTGTTCTTCGGCGTGCCGGCGCCGGCGGAAATCGAGCCGAACAACATCGCCGGTTCAGCCACTCCGATGGAGTACGAGCGACAGTACCAGGGCCTGATGGACGGCGCGGGCGACCAGGATTGGTACCGGGTTGGTGTCGAACAGGCGGGGCGACTTACGGTCCAGGCCGTCAACCCGCTCGGAGAGGCCATGCGGCTGAACCTTGAGTTCTACACGCCGGATCTGGAATGGGCGAGTGTCTACACCACGGCGAGCAATGATGCCGATCCCGTCACCCTGACCTGGGATGTAACGCAAGCCGGCTACTACTATCTGCGCGTGCGCGATGCCGGCAACCGGGCCGGTGGCGTATACACGGTTTCGGCCACGCTGGTGTCCCCGCCGGATCCTTTCGAGGACAATCCGGACTTCGCCAATGCCGCGCAACTGGCCCCAAACGACCAGGTGCAGGCCCATCTGTTTCCTCGGGGTGAGGAGGACTTCTATACCGTTGCGGTCGACACGCCGGGAAGCCTGGCGCTGGCCCTGAGCCCGGTGCCGGCTGATCTCCGCCTGGAACTGGCCGTGTACGGCCCGAACCTCGAGTGGCTGAGCGTCTACCGGACGGCGAACAACCCGGGCGACGAGGTCTTTCTCACATACGACGCGGGACAGGCCACCACTCTCTACCTGCGGGTGCGGGACGTAAGCAACGGGGCCAACCCGACCGAGGCGTACACCCTGACCAGCGTGTTTACGCCGGCGCCGGACGACTTCGAACCGAACCCAAATCCCAGCGCCGCGCCGTTGCTGACCAGCAGCCCCGTGCAGGCCCACGTCTTTCCGGGCGGGGACGAGGATTTCTATCGCGTTTATGCCCCCCCGGGCAGCACATTGGAGTTCATCGCGGACCAGGCGCCGTCCAATCTCCGGCTCGAACTGGCGCTCTACAACGCGAACTATGGCTGGATGAGCGTCTATCGATTCGCCGAGCAGGAGGGCGATCCGGTCACGCTGACCCATTCACCCGCCGCCGGTTATTACTATCTCCGGGTGCGCGACCGTGACAACGACCGATCGGCGGCGCAGACCTATCGACTGACGGTCAACGGCGCGCAACTCGACCACGTGCTCCCCACCGAACCGGGCGCGATCGAAATCGAGCCCAACGACGATCTCGCAGAGGCGACGCTGGTCGGTACGGCTCCGGTCACCGGCAGCCTCAACGGGAACGTGGACTGGTTTGCCTTCGATGTGGAAGCCCCGTCCGAGCTGACCATCAGCGTCACGGTGCCGCCGGCCCACCGGTCGATGGTGCGGCTCTATAACCCTGCCGGCGGCCAGATCGCCTCGCGTGAGGCGGAGAACCCCGGAGACCCGTCCGCGTTCACCCGCCCGCTCGGGACCCCTGGGAGGTACTACGTTTCGATTGCGGACGCGTCCGGTGTCGCGTCGGAAGCCCCTTACCAGCTCACGCTTGATCTGGTGCCCGTACCGGACCCGAAGGAGCCGAACGGGAGTTATGCGACAGCGGTGGCCGTGATGTCCGGGGCGCCGGCTCAGGGGTATCTGTTTCCGCCCGGCGACCAGGATTGGTATCAGATCGAGATTGTCGAGCCGGGACGCCTCCTGCTCGACGTGGTCGATCTGCCGCCGACGGTCCAGATCGAAGTGCGGCTCTACAACCAGAACCTCGCACTGTTGTTGAACCAGACCTCGATGCACGGTGGCGACCCGTTTCACCGGGAATACGAACTCCGCGATCCGGGCCTCTACCGGATCATGCTGCACGACCGGGGCGACGACGCCTACGGCACGACCGCTTACACCTTTACCGCCACCTTCCTCCCGGCCGGGGATCCCAACGAGCCGAACGACCGGTTCCGGGATGCGACTCCGTTGGCCGCTGTCAACCAGGCCCGGGGTATGATCCAACCGGCAGGGGATGTCGATTGGTACCGGTTTGACGTCACCGACGCGGGCCCCGTGCGCGTTCAGATCTCCCAGACGACCGGTTGGGTGGCGCAGCTGGAACTCTATGACGACAGCCGTTCACGGGTGGCGAACACCACCGCCCGCAACCCGGGCGAGGTGCTCCTGCTTACCTACAATGCCACCGTGCCCGACACATATTACCTGCTCCTGCGGGATCGGAGCGGGAGCCGCGTCAGTCCGGAATCCTACGTCCTCACGATTGAAGGCGGGGCCTTCGGGGCCTTTTATCCGATAGCGGAAATGCCGCTGACGTTCGTTCCCAATCCGGCGCCCCCGGGCGCGCTCGTCCAACTCACGGGCGAAGCCACGGATCCGGACGGCACGCCGGCGAGCTTTTCGTGGGCGTCCGACCGCGACGGCTGGCTCGGCGCCGGGGATTCCCTGACGGTTGCCGCCTTGTCCGAAGGCGTCCACGAGATCGGCTTCCAGGCGGTGGACGATTCCGGCCTGGCTTCGGGGCGGGTGGACCAGCGCCTGGTCGTCGCCACGCGCCTCGAGACGGAACTCGAGCCGAACAACAATGTCGAGTCCGCCATACCGCTGGCGCTGGACACGTGGGTGGTTGGCCGCACCCGGCCGGGCGGCGATCATGACTACTACAAGGTTTACGTCGATCAATGCGGGTTGCTCGAGGTTCGCGTTGACGCCGTGCCGGCAGGCATGCGCCCCGACCTTACCGTGTACGACGCGGCCGGAGGATGGCTGTCGCAATACTCGACCGCTGAGCGCGACGGCCAGTGGGTTGCGGTGGCATTCTACGCCGGGCCCGCCTGGTATGTGATCCGTGTCCGCGATGCGAACGAGCGCGGCCAGAGCGCGACCTATGCGCTGCACTGTGGCCTGGCGCAGGGCTACGACGTCCACGAACCCAATGGTTCGTTTGCCCAAGCGACTCCCATCGGCACGAATGTCACCATCGACGACGCCAATCTGTGCCCCAACGGGGAGGAGGACTGGTATCGCATCGAGTTCGAGGAAGCCGGACGTCTCCGGCTCGAGCTGGATGGATTGCCGTCGACTTTCCGACCCGAGCTGGCGCTCTACAATCAGGACCTGAGCTGGATCAGTGTATACAGCAGCGGGATCAACCCCGGTGACCACGTGCCGCTGGCCTATAACGTGGGCCGTCCGCAGGTGCTCTACGTGCGGGTGCGGAACCTCGATTACAGTCCAGTGCCCCAACCCTACGCGCTGCACGTGGACTTTGACCCGGTGCCAGACCCGTTCGAGCCCAATGATTCCGGCGGAGTCGCCACCTTGCTTACCAGCGCCGAAATCGACGCGTACATCTTCGGTAACAATGAGGAGGACTGGTATCGCATCCATCTGGACGCGGGCGCCACTCTGAGCCTGCATATGACGCAGGTCCCGTTGGCCATGCGCGGGGAACTCGCGATGTACGGACCCAACCTCGAGTGGTTGAGCCGGTACTCGACTGCCAACAATCCGGGCGACCTGTTCCATCTCGAATACACCGCGCCGGCCGACGGCATGTATTTCGTGCGGGTCCGGGATGCGGACGGCGGCGCCCATCTTGCTCCATACCACCTGGCAATCGGCGGTGGAAACCCCGGTTTCGAGCCACCGTTCAATCCCGTCACCAGTGAAGTGGAACCTAACGGGGTCTGGTCGGCTGCCAGCGACATCAATCTGGATACCCTCGTCACGGGCACGACGGACCCGGGCAACGACCACGACTTCTTCCGGGTCTGGGTCAATTCCCCGGGCGTGTTGCGCGTGGCGCACACGGGCGTTCCGTCGGAGATCATCTCTGAAATGCGGATTTACAACCGGCACGTCAGCGAGGTCGGCTACCGGCGGACCACCAATCCGGGGGAGGACAACCTGCTCGAGGCGCCCGCCACCACGGTCGGCTACTACTACATCGTGGTACGTGACTACGGGCAAAACAACGCCTCCGACACGGCCTGGAACCTGCGCGTCACGCATGTGCCCGTGGTGGATCCTCACGAGCCCAATGATACGCTCGGCCAGGCCGCTCCATTGGGCGGCCCGACGGTCAGCGCGCATCTCTTCGATGGCGGCGATGTGGATTGGTATCGGGTGTATGTCCGCGAACCGGGCACGTTGAGCCTCTCCCTGGATGACGTGCCGGTGGCGAACCGGCCGCGGTTGCGGATCTACGACGCCAACGGCGGGCATCTCGGCACCTACGTGAACACGAACCCGGGGGTGGGAGGCGACGAGGTCCTCACCCAAAGCGCCTCCGTCCCGGGCTTCTATTACGTCCGGGTCAATGATGAGGACGGCCATTACGCGGAGGGGACCTATACCCTGCGTATCACGGGTGCGGACTTCTCGCTGGCGCCGCGGTTGGCGGCCATCGGCGACCGGACGATCGACGAGACCATCGCCTACGCCTTCACGGTGTTTGCGCAGGATCCGGACAACCCGGAGGATCTGGTCTTCTCGGCGTCCAACCTGCCGCCGGGGGCCGGCTTCGATCCGATGACCCGCACTTTCATGTGGACGCCGGCGCGCGGGCAGGCGGGGGTTTATCCGGGGGTCCACTTCGAGGTGAGTGACGGCGCGTTCACCGACAGCGAAGACATCACGTTGACGGTGCGCCGGCTGGACCAGGCGCCCGTGCTGGCAGCCATTGGCGACAAGTGGGTGCAGCCGGAGACCGAACTGGTCTTCCAGCTCTCGGCGACCGATCCCGACTCGGGCGACGCGCTGACCTTTGCGGCGGCGAGCCTGCCTTCGGGCGCCGGGTTCGATCCGGCCACGCGTACCTTCCGGTGGACGCCCACCACGGGGCAGATCGGGACTTATCCCGGCGTGATGTTCTCGGTCTCCGACGGCACCTGGACGGACTCCGAGTGGATCACCATCGAGGTCAGTGACGCCCTCGATCCGTATGAAGCCTGGTTGCGCGAGCACTTCACCGAGGCCGAGCGCAACAACCCGGCGGTAAGCGGTCGCGGCGCCGATCCGGATCAGGACGACTCGACGAACGGCGACGAGTTCGAGGCGGACACCGATCCCCGGGATGACGGTTCGGTGCTTCGGATCACCCGGATCACGGTGCTCGGCGCCGGCGTGGAGGTCGATTGGCAGGGCGGGGTCGAGGCCATCCAATACGTCGAGCGCAAGCAGGCGCTGGACAACCGCCCGGAGGGTTGGGTCATCCTGCGCACGGTGCAGCCAGGCACGCCGGTTTCCAACTCCCTGACCGACCCCGGAGCCGGCGAGGACGGCGCGTTCTACCGCATCCGGGCCCGCCGGCCTTGAGCCCGTGTGGAAGACGCTCGTTCCCCCGGGGCAACGGAGTCCAGCCTCCCTGCCCCGGGAGGATCGCGCTTCAGCAGGCGGCGGCGCTTTGACCCAGCTCCGCCTTGCGCAACGCCTCGCAGCCCACGGCTATGGGCACGGTGCGGAAGGGCGGAACCACTTCGCCAGATGCTGAGAAACGACCCCGTCGCCGGAGGAGGTGAAGCGTCCCCCGATGAACAGCGCCGGACCCGTGCCATCGTCGAAAACGGTCATGGCGCGCATCTCAACTTGTTGTCCGCTACCCAGGCCGGCGCCGATGGGGTCCCATGCGGCGCCGTCCCATTGAGCGAGATGGGAATGGGCGGGCGGTCCCGGATGGAAGAACTGGCCACCGGCATACAGCACCGGACCCGCGCCGTTGTCCAACCCCTGCAACGCGCGAATACGGACGGCCCCTGTGGTTTCCAGCGTCCCCACGGTGGCCCACGCGAACCCGTTCCAGCGGGCAACCCGTTCCAGCGGCGTCTGCCCGTCGGCGGTTTGGCTGAAGATCCCGCCGGCATACAGCGCGGGGCCGCGGCCATCATCATGGACTACGAGGCAATCGACGGCCCCGTTGAGGCCGGCGCCCAGGGGTTGCCATTCCGACCCGCTCCAGCGCGCGACGTTCCGGATGCCCGCAGCGACGTTTCCGATTCCGCTGAAGCTGCCGGCGGCGAACAGGGCCGGCCCCCGACCATCGTCGAAGCCTGCCAGCGCATTGACCTGCCCGTTGAGCCCGGTGCCAACCGGCAGCCATTCCCAACCGCTCCAGCGGGCCACCGCGGATACTGGCCGGGCCCCCGAAGCGCTGAACTGTCCCCCGGCATAAAGCGCCAGATCCAGTCCGTCGTCATGGAGGGTCAGCGCCCGCACCTCGCCGCTGCCGAAGGAATCGCTCAAACCGTCCCCGGCGGCCTCCCAGGTGCTCCCGGTCCACCGCGCCACGTTTGCGGCCGGGATGTCCCCCGCCTGATCGAATCGCCCGCCCACATACAGACCAGGCGCCCCGCTCACCGGCAGCACGACGGCGGCCATCGCCGGTCCCGTGATCCACTCCCCGAAGGCATTTTGCTTCAACCCGGTTCCAAGCGGTCGGAAGCCGTCGCGGTTCCAGCGAGCCACGCCGTTGACCTCGGCCTCGCCGGCGAACCGGAACATGCCCCCCACCAGCAACGCCGGACCGTCGTCGTCGGCATAGGGCGCGAGTGTGTTCACCGTCCCGTCCAGTCCACCGCTCATCGGCGACCATCCGCCACTGTCCCAACGCACGGCATCGAGCGTCGAAACCACGCCGTTGCGGTCCGCCACGGAACTGAGTTGCCCGCCGACGACCAGCGCGGTCGGCGTCTCGTCGCCGAGGGGCAGGATCGCCTGCACCGTGCCGCCCACGACGACTTCGGCATCGGCGTTCCCCGCCAGCGAACTCCACTCGACGCCGTCCCAGCGTGCCAGGCCGCGTCCCCCGTAGAGCCCGGCGGGGAGGTCGCCCGCTTCGCTGAAGCTGCCGCCTGCCAAAAGGTAAGCCGTTCCGTTCTCGATGATGGCGGCGAGAGCGCGAACCTCGGTTGACCTCGAGCCGTCGGCCATCCCACCCGCCAGACCGTTCCACGTCGCGCCATTCCAGCGTGCGACGCAGTTCACGTCCTGCCCGTCCGCCTGTACGAACCGACCGCCAGCGACCAGTTCCGGTCCCGTGCCGGCATCGAATACCGCGAGGGCCGAGACATGGTCGCTGGTCCCGGCGCCAAGCGCGCTCCAAGCGGTTCCGTCCCAGCGGGCGATGTTCGCGCACGCGATTGATCCGGCGCGTCCGAACTGTCCGCCGGCCACCAGCACGGGTCCCGCGCCGCCGTCGTAGACGGTCAGAGCCGCCCCTTCGGCCACCCCGAACGCCGGTTCGGGACGCAACCCTTCGGCGAGCGGTTGCCAGGTCACGCCGTCCCAGCGGGCGATGTTGTTCACGGCGACTGCACCGGCTTGCGCGAACTGGCCCGTTGCGAACAAGGCGGGACCGCGGCCGTCATCGTGGGCGGCCAGCGCATTCACGCGGCCGGTGAAGGGGTCCGTCCGCAGTCCGCTGCCAAGCGGTGTCCAACCCGTCCCATCCCAGCGCGCGATACTGTTGCACGCCGTGGCGCCGACCTGATCGAACTGGCCCGCGGCATACAGCGCCGGCCCGGACCCGTCATCGAAGACGAGCAGTGAGGTCAGGGTTGCCGACAGGAAGCGGCCGGTGAAGGGCCCGCCCACTTCGATCCAACGGCGACCAGCCCAGCGGAACACCCCCGTCCGGGTGCCGGGTTGGGAGCCGTTGCAGGCGGCATACACTGCCGGTCCCGTGCCGTCGTCGAACTGCACGAAGTCACTTACCGCGCCGGGCGCCCCGTTCCGCGGGAACAGGTCCGGGGCAAACCGGGGTTCACAGGTGGCCCGCAGTACGATGACCCCGGCGTCGGTGAATCCGTTGTGAACCGGAATCACCTGGCGCGCCACACCGACGTGCAGCACCCCGTCCACCTGGGCCCGTCCGCTCACGTCCAGGCGCACCCGGGGATCGAGCAGGATCGCTTCGGTCATGAAAACGCCGTTGTCGAGATCCGTGAGCCGTCCGACGCCCGGCACGAGCACGCTCGCGTCCACGACCGGTTCGCCATCCTCCAACCGGACCGTTCCCATGACCGCCGTGCGCAGCAACACCTGAAACCGCCATCGGGTCTCCGCTTCGGGCGGTCGCCCGGATTCGTCGGTCACGCCGTCGCCAAGGCGGGCCTGGTAGGACTGCGGCGACAACGGGGCGGCGAAATGGAAGGTGGCCCGGTGCAGCACCGGCTGATAGTCGACCCGCTGGGCAACCACGGGCCGGTCGTCGGCGTTGTCCAACAGGAAATCGGGTCCGGCATCCACCAGGGAAAGCGCCGCCGGCGTCAGGGTCGCCGGGTTCATCGGTTCGCTGAAGTAGATCTCGATGGCCGTCGGGCCGGTCTCCAATCGCGCGTCGTGGGCAGGGCTGAAGGCGAGCACTTCCGGCGCGTACAAATCCCGCACTTCGAAGTTCCAGACCTGTTCGGCCGCCGGTGGATTGCCGGCGAGGTCCGTCAATGCGCTCGTGACCCGTCCCCGCCACAAGCCCCGCGGGAGCGGCGACTCGAAAGTCAGCCGAATGTCGGCGCCGTCGAGCGCCACGGCGATCCGCCCGGGCTCGAGATCGAAATCATCGGCCGTGTCGAAGGTCCCGTCCGCGCCCGCGTGCGTGAACCGGATCGTCTCCGCGGTCACGCTCGCGGGATCCAGCGGCTCACTGAACGTCACCGCCGCCGCCTTAAGGGTGTCGAGCACCGCGCCGTCCTCCGGCGCAACCGCGGTGATGGAAGGGATGCTGCTCGCGTTGACGCGGAACCGCCAGGTACGCCCGTCGGAAACCGGGTTCCCGGCCGCATCGCGAAGGGTCGCCGCCAGGCGCGCTTCGTATTCGCCCACGGGCAGGTGATCGGGCAGCAGCAGAATGAGCGCGTTGATTCCGGCGCGGTGGTACAGGACCCCTCCGGCGAGCGCGGCGCCGCCAACGGGGGACACCGTCAAGGCGTCCAGAGGCAGCGTGGCCGCGTCAATGGGGGTGGAGAAAACCGCGGTCACCGCCTCGACCTGCGCCGTGACGCTGCCGTCACCCGGCGCAACCAGACGAACGCCGCCTGCGCCGCCCCCGGGCAGCAGCGCCACGACGATCTCCTCGGACCACGTGGCGTTGCCTCCGGTGTCCACGGCCCGGGCCTGCAAACGGAATTCGGTGCGTCCGTCCTGCCGCAACGGCGTGACGAAGAAATGCTCGAAGGGATAGCTGCCATCGGTCGCCAGCCGCGTGCCGTCCAGATAGAATTCGACGTTGCGGACCTGAACGTCGTCGGCGACCGCCGCAGTCATCCGGCCACGAATGCCTTCCTCGCTCTGAAGCGGTTGTCCGCCGAACGAGGTCCGGAGTTCGATCGCGGGCGGAATGCCGTTGCGATCGGTCTCGAGGTAGGAAATCACCTGCAATCCTTCGGAGCCGTCCGCCACGTAAGCCAGACCGTTGTGCAGGGCGACGGCCAGGGCGCGCCCCGGCGTGGCGAACGAGGTGAGGAACCGGCCGGTTTGTTGCGGATCGCTCACGTCGAGGACGCCGAGCGCGGGATTCGACAACAGGCTCCGGTCTGCGCCGGTGAAGACAACGAGTCCGGAGCCGTTGGCCGCGACATCGAAGGCCGTGATCGGCGAGGGACGCCCGCTCCATTCCAGGCCCGTTCCGGTGTCGCGCAAGATGCCGATCCCGGGCACCTGGTTGCGGTTGCTCTCGTCCAGTGCACCGAGGTAGACGAGGTCGTCGCCGGCGAAGAGGTGCAGCCGGCCGAAGGTGGGATGGTCCGTGATGGGAAAGGTCGCCGCGGGCTCCGCCAGGCCGGCCTGCAACGGCACCTTGAACACCGTGTGGTCGAGCACGCCGGCCGAGGCGAACAGGTAAAGCGAGTCGCCGGCCACTGCCAGATCGTGGATCGTGCCCGACGCCGGATAGGCCCGCCGCTCGATGACCAGACCGGTGGGCAGGTCCACCAGGGCGACCTCGCCGCCCACGACGGCGTATGCCGCCTCGCCGACGACAGCGACTTCCGTCACCGGTCCCCCGAGTTCGACGAGCCGCGCGAGGGTGGCGCCGCCGCCTTCGATCCGGATGATGGCCAGCCCGACCGTGTTCATCGCCGCGGCGCACCAGCGCTCGGAGCAGGCCACGGCGACGGCTTCTCCCGCGATGCTGAGCTGGGCGATCTGCAAGGGTTCGAGCCCGCTGAATACGTTGAACAGCGCCACCCCAAAATTGCCGCACGCCACGGCCACCACGTCGTTGAAAACGCTGATGTCAACCGCCGGGCCGGGCGTGGGCGCCGACGCCAGAATGCCCGTCCGCACGATGCGGTCATCGGCCGGATCCAGTCCCTGGCGCACCTCGGCGCCGTCCTGGATGCCGTCGCCGTCCGTGTCGGCCCGCGTCGCATCGGTGCCGATGACGCGTTCGGCCTCGTCCGTCAACCCATCGCCGTCGCTGTCGGGAGCAGTGGCGTCCGGCGGCGCGAACACGAAGGGCGGCAGCTCGAAGAACCGACCCACGTCCCCGGAGTCGTAGACCGCCGAAGCGAGGGTTCCGGTGGCCGGATCGAACATCACCTCGCGATAACGCGTGTTTGCCGCGAGCACCAGTCCGGCATGGGCCAACCGGGCTTCCGTCCGTCCCCGCAGGATCACCCGCCCTGTGGCCGCCTCCTCGATCAGGAAATAGGCCGGACCGACCGGTTCCGCATTGGCATGGATGTAGGCAAACCGGCCGCCCGGCTGCTTCACCAGCCAGCGATCCCCCAATTCGGTGACGGTCGTGACGGGCGTGTCCACGAAGAGCAGCGGGCCACTCGTGGATCCCGGCGCCCCGCGAAGAATCGGCCGGCGTGCCGGATCGAACCCGGGCCCGGCCGCCAGGACCGTCGCCGGAATCCGGACCGTCAAGGTATCCGTGGCGTTCACCCGGATCTGAAACGGCGTCCCATAACCACACCCTTGCAGGCACCCCGCCATCTGCAGGAGTTCCGTGGTGTCGTTCTGGTTGAATTCATAGCGCTCGCCGAAACCCAGATTCACCTCCGCCGTGACCACGTACTCGTTGCCCTCACGCCGGATGCGAATGTTCCGGATCTGCATGTCCACGTCACTCGCGCTGGTCTCGTAGAAGGTCACCGCCAGCTTGTGCGCCAGGGACAGCACATCGTTTTCCGCGTCGAAGTCCAAGCCGTCCGGCGCCACGTGCTCGAAGTCCGGCGCGGTGGTGGCGTTGGCATCGGCATCCAGGGCCCGGCCCGCCGCCAGGAAGAGATCGGTTTCAGCCGAAAGCCGCTCTTGCCGGTAGGCATTCGAGCCGAGGATGTCCTGCGCCAGGTCCGAGTCCGGGCCGAACGCCTGATCCTCTCCGTTCCCAAGCAGGAAGTGACGCAGCATGTCGCCCGCGTAGTTGTCGCTGAGCAGGGGCGGGAGGAAACCCATGCCCCCGGCGGCAGCGAACAGGGCGTTCTCGTAATTGGTCATCTGCACCGGGTCGTCACAGTCGCAATCGGGCGGTGATTCGGGGTTCGGGCCCGCGGCAGGGTCGGGGGCCATCGGACCGCCCGAACCTTGCGATCCCGGTTGCACGCCCACCCAGCCCGGTTGCAGCACCCCCACCCCCGGGTCGCATTCCACGAAACCGCCGTCCGCGGTAA
The DNA here is from genome assembly GCA_024233305.1 of Verrucomicrobiales bacterium. Lineage (GTDB taxonomy): Bacteria > Verrucomicrobiota > Verrucomicrobiia > Limisphaerales > J093 > J093. The sequence goes on along the minus strand of JACKPV010000039.1, from coordinate 82,920 downwards.
CTGTCATCGGCCCCTGGATTTCCCAGCGGCCCACGTCGTGGTTGAACGCCCAGAGCGCCGTTTTCGCGCCGGGCGGCAGTGGCTCGCCGGTCGCGGGATCGGGCAGGTTCGGGAAACGCACGGGAACCGGTTGATCGAAGTTCAATGGGCCGTCCGTCTGCACCGTGATCACCAGCGGAAAGGCCAGCCCCGGTGGCAACGGCTCGGGCAGGCGGTCCGGGGGCACCGGCGCGATCCCCACCCGTCCACCCCGCACGCCGTCGTTGCCGTACAGCGCGCCCGCGGGAACCGTCACCGCCACCCCCGCCCACTGCGGATTGCCGTCCAGCACTGCCGGCGGAAACCCGATGCGCGTCGACGCAGCTTGACTCACCGGTTGCAGTGTGCCCGCCACGACCCGCGGCAGGAATACCTCGCCGTTCCCGCCGGCCAGGTTGTCCGCCCGACCCGCGACCGCCTCCCACGCCTTGCCAACCAGCGGATAATAGGCCCCGTCCGGCCACTCGCCTTCGGGCGACGTGCGGCCGTCGATGAAGACGAAGAAACGCCCCACCGGACACGGTTCAAGGCGGAAATTGCCCTGCGCGTCGGTCGTGGCAAACAGCGTCTCTTCGGCGCCCGCGACACTGATTCGCACCCCGGCGAGCGCACGGTTCACGAAGGTGCCGGGCGTGGCTCCGGCTTCGGGTTCCGAGGCGAACACCCGGCCGATCACCGCCGTTCCTTCCACCGGCGCGATGCTCAACGTGTCGAACTCGAGGGTTGCGGTGCCGCCCGGTCGACCGTCTCCGTCCAGGTCGGGCGCCCGGCCCAGGGCATCCAGCAGATCATCCCCCGCGAACCGAACCCGCACCCGTGCGCCCGCCGGCATCGGCTCCTGCGGAAACAACGTCACCTTGCGACCGTCGCGCGAGACTTCCACCCGCGACAGAATCTGCCGGTCGCCAAAGGTGGCCGAGAGTTGGTTGGTTCCCGGCGGCGTGATCGGCGCCAGGGGCTGGTCGAGCCAGAAAATCGTCTCGCGCGTCACGGCGACGCCGCTCTCCCCGGCCTCGGGCGACGTCCGCAACAACCGCGTCAAACCCCGCGCCGTGCGGAGTCGGAAGAAGCGCCGGGTGTCCGCAGCGCTGATGGTGACACGAAACCGCCCGTCGCTGCTCACGGGCTCCACGCCGACGGTTCGCCATTCCGGGGCCGGCGCGATCGCGGAGGTTGCCTCCAGCACGGCGCCCGTCACCGAATCCGCCCATGAAATCGCGACTTGCGCGGCCCCGATTCGGCGCACCTCGAGGGCGGGATCGGGCGGTGTCTGAGCCAGGCCCGCCAGCGCCGCGACCAGCCAGCCGATTCCGGCCAGGCGGCGCGCCAGCCTCCCGCCCTGCGAGCGTCCGGGGGGCGACCAATCAGGTTCAGACCGGCTTCGGTTCCCACGGGCCAGCGTCGCCGCGCCGGCATCCTTGTCGTTAGCGACCATGATGGGAGCCATTATGCCAGCATTCAGCACCCCGGGCGAGTCCCCAATCCCGCCGTCCGTTCCACCTGAGCCGTAACGATTCAGTAACTCGTAACGTGGCGGTGGGCGACGATGACAACGGCGGCGCAAGCTACGACGACGGCCCGGATCCTCACAGCGACAGCTTCCTGGTCTGGGATGGCAGCAGTCTGGAGTGGGCTTATCGGAGCGAAGAAGCGTGGGGGGATTGTTGCTGGAACCCTGAGCCTGGGGCACACCGCTGAGGTGTGGCAGACTGTCTTACGTCGCGGATGGGCAGGGCCGAACGGACTGGACCGAAGGGACTTGCCATTCGGCCCGACTCAGCCAAAGTAGGGTTCGTTTGGCGCGTGGCGGACCACTTTGGCCCGGCCAGGCTTGAGCCAGAGCGATCAGGGTCTCCCTCGCTGGGGTCGGTCGTCCCCCAAGTGACGCACGTCCTGGGATGGCGCACGCTGACCCATGCGCTTACCGGAGGCTTTCGTGCCTTGGCTGGAGGCAGCCCGGCGCGCCTGCACGCAAAGCCAGCAACAAGTTGCCAGTTTAGCTCAGTGGTAGAGCAACGGTTTTGTAAACCGTCGGTCGTCGGTTCGAATCCGACAACTGGCTCCACTTCTCCGCCAAGGACCCGCGAGAATGCGGGGCGGACGGCGCCGCATCCCATTTGGCTGGGCCGCGGGTTCACCGTGTGCCATCGTGCGCGCCATGTTCGCGATATCGCTTGGTTCGCGCCGGAAGCCGCCGGGACCGGGACTGCTCGCCGGTTTGGCGCTCGGCATCTTGATGCCACTGACCGCTGCCGCATTTCCGGTCGGGATCACGGTTGATGCAGGTCGGCCGCTCGGGGAACTCGAACCGATCTGGCGGTTCTTCGGGGCGGATGAACCGAACTACACCTACGGCCGTGATGGCAGCCGGCTGCTCGGGGAACTGGGCCGGTTGCGCCGCGGCGAGGTGTTCTTCCGCACCCACAACCTGCTCAACTCGGGCGATGGCACGCCGGCGCTCAAGTGGGGTTCGACGGGGGTCTATCGCGAGGATGCCCAAGGGCAGCCGGTGTACGACTGGACGATTCTGGATCGCATCTTCGACACGGGCCTGCAACGAGGGGTCCGGCCCTACGTGCAGATCGGTTTCATGCCCCGCGATTTGTCGGCCCAGCCAGATCCTTACCAGCACGCCTGGCATCCGGGCGCGAAATACAGCGAGATCTACACCGGATGGGCGCATCCGCCGAAGGACTACGGAAGCTGGGAGGAACTGGTCCGCGCGTGGGCGACGCATTGTCTCGAACGCTACGGCCGCGACGAAGTCGAACGCTGGTTTTGGGAAGTATGGAACGAGCCCAACATCGGTTACTGGCAGGGGACTCCCGAGGAGTTCCACCGGCTCCATGACCACGCGATCCACGCGGTCCGCAGCGTCATCCCCGAGGCCCGCGTCGGCGGACCCGATGTGGCGGGCGGCCCCGGCGGACGGTTCCTCGGGGATTTCCTGGAGCATTGTCTGCGCGGCACGAACCACGTCACCGGCGCCATCGGCACGCCGCTCGATTTCGTGGCCTTCCACGCGAAAGGCTCGCCCCGGGTCGTCGATGGGCACGTCCGGATGGGGATTGCGAGTCAGTTGCGCAACATCGACGACGCCTTTGCGGAGATCGCGCGGTTTCCCGAATTGCGCGGCCTTCCGGTCGTGATTGGTGAATCCGATCCTGAAGGCTGCGCGGCGTGCCAGGGCCCGCAACTGGCCTACCGCAACGGCACCATGTATTCGAGCTACACGGCGGCCAGCTTCGCCCGCAAACACGAACTCGCGCGCCGGCACGGGATCAACTTGATCGGCGCGTTGACCTGGGCCTTCACCTTCGAGAACCAGCCCTTCTTCGCCGGCTTCCGCTCGCTGGCCAGCAATGGCATCGACAAACCGGTGCTCAACGTCTTCCGCATGATGAGCCGCATGCGCGGTGAACAACTGGCGGCCGAAAGCGACCGCGCGATCGGACTCGACGCCATCCTGGCCGATGGGGTGCGCGACCGACCCGACGTTGCCGCCCTGGCCAGCGCCCAGGGCAACCACCTCTGGATCCTCTGCTGGCACTATCACGACGATGACCTGCCCGGCCCCGATGCGGCAGTGACGCTCAGGTTGGACGGACTCCTGGCGGATCCGGGCATTGCGCGGGTGCGCCATTTCCGGGTCGATGAACGGCACAGCAATGCCTACGCCGCGTGGCTGCGAATGGGATCGCCGCCGGCGCCCGGGGTCGAACCGTACGCCCGGCTCGAACGGGCCGGCCGGCTGGCGATGCTCGGCAGGCCAACCACGGAGGCCATCAAGGAAGGCACGTTGATCCTCGACTTCGCGCTGCCGCGCCAGGCGGTTTCGCTCCTGGAAGTGACACTGGAACCCGCCCGCCCGGCAGCGGACAGGTGATGGTGCGGCGCCCTGCGAGGCTACTCCGCGGACGCTTCTGCCGTCCGTTCCTGCGGTTCTCCGGTGCGGTTCACGCCGCGGACCACGACATGGGTTCGCAACGCCCAGGCGCGATAGGCCGCGGCCAGGGCCCGGACCCGCTCGGGCTGTTCTGCCGCGAGATCGTTCAATTCCGTGCGGTCCGTTTCCATATCGTAGAGTTCCCACGGTTTGCCTTTGAGGGCGACCAGCTTCCACCGGCCGTCCCGTACGGCGCGGTTGTCCTCGTGGTTGAAGAACAGGGGTTGCGAACGGCCCAGCGGATTGCCCGCCAGCGCCGGCATCAGGCTGACCCCCTCCATCGGCTCGATGCGATGCCCGCGAAACTCGTCCGGATAGACCGCGCCCCCGACCTCCACCGCGGTGGCCATGACGTCGATCAGATGCGCCGGTTGATGCACCAATTGACCGCGCCGTTCGTGCGGAATCCCCGCCGGCCAATGGACGATGAGCGGCGCCGCGCTGCCACCTTCGTGGACGAAGTGTTTCCACCGACGGAAGGGCGTGTTGTTGAGCGTGGCCCAGTTCTTGCCGAGGAAGACGTTGGAATCGGGACCGCCGGGGAACGCGCCTTCGTAGCGGCCGTTCGGACCGGACTCGGCGTTGCCCCCGTTGTCGCTGAGGAACAGCAGCAGCGTGTTGTCGAGCAACCCGCGCCGCTTCAACCCCTCGACCACCAGGCCGACGCTGCGGTCCATGCAATCGATCATCGCCGCGTAGATTGCCATGATGTGATCGAAGCGATCCTGCTCGCCGATGGTGAGCGAGTCCCACGGCGGGGAGTCTTCCGCCCGCGGCGTCAACCGCCATTTCGGATCTACCAACCCCATCGCGATCTGGCGGGCGTGACGTTCCTCGCGCAACCGGTCCCAGCCCACGCGGTATTGGCCGCGGTACCGGGCGATGTCCTCGGCGGGCGCCATGAGCGGGAAATGCGGCGCGCAATGGGCGAGGTAGAGGAAGAAGGGCTTCTGTTCGGCGTGGGCTTCGTCGATGAAGTTCAGCCCCCATTCGGCCCAGAGGAAGGCGCCGTACCAGTCGTCGCCGAACAACGGATCGGTGCGTTCCTTTTCGGCGCCGTTCAAGTAGAGCTTCGCGCCGCCCTTGCTGCCGGTCTGGTGAGCGAAATGCACGCCGCCGGCCTGCAGGTTCAGGCTGCGCATGAAGCCGCGTTCCCAGGGTGGCGTGCCGTGCTGCTGTCCCAGGTGCCACTTGCCGGTCATGGCCGTGAAGTAGCCGGCCTCGCGCAGCACTTCGGCGATGGTGACGCTGGTGGCCGCGAGCCGTCCCTGGAACCCCGGATGCCCGGGCTTCACCTGATTGTCGAGGTGCCCCATGCCGGCTTGATGCGGGTAATGGCCGGTCAGCAGGGACGCGCGGGTGGGACTGCATCGGCCCGTGTTGTAGAACTGGGTGAACCGCAAACCGCCGGCCGCCAGCGCGTCGAGGTGAGGGGTCGGGATCTCGCTCCCGTAACACCCGATGTCCGACCAGCCCATGTCGTCCACGAGGATCACCAGGAGGTTCGGACGGGGGTCCGGCGTCCCGGAATCGGCGGCGTTCCCGCGCACCAAGCCGAAAGCCAGCAGACCGGACAGGAGGGAAAGGGCTTTGCGCATATCGAGCGAATGGGAGTCCACGGCCGTCCCGGCTGTCAACCCTGCAACCCGCCGCCCTGCGGTTTCGAGGCCGGGATTGCCCGTGGCCCGGGTTCGGCATACGGTCCGCGCCATGCAGCGCCATCGCAGATTCGGCGGCCGCCCTTTGATCGGCCGCGCCGCTTTCGTCCTGGCCGCGGCGTTCGCGGCCTCGCTCGCCGCCGCCGGTTCTCCCGCGACCAACGTGGCGACCGGGGTGGATCAGTTCGAGATCCATCCGGCCTTCCAACTCGAACGGGTGGCCGGAGAACCGATCGTGCAGGACCCGGTCGACCTGCAGTTCGACGAGCGGGGGCGCGCGTTCGTGATCGAAATGGGCGGGTATCCCTTCGCTTCCGAGGTCGAGGCGGAATACCCCGGGCGGCTCGTGCTCCTTGAGGACGCCGACGAGGACGGCATCTACGACCGCCGCACGGTGTTCGCGGACCGGTTTCAGTACGCCAACTCGATTCTGCCGTATCGCGACGGCTGGCTGGTGGCTTCCCCGCCGCATCTGCTGTTCGTCAAGGACAGCGACGGGGATAACCGCGCCGACATCCGGGAAGTGCTCGTTTCGGGTTTCACGGTGGGCAATGCGCAGCACAACTTCAACGGCCTCATCCACGGACTCGACAACTGGATTTACGCGGGCAACGGCGGCAATTCGGGCGCCATCTTCTGGCCGGACCGCCCGGACGAGAAGTTCCCCTTGCTGCATCGCGACATGAAGTTCGACCTGGGCGGGAAGCGCTTCGAGTTCTTCGGCCGGACCACGACGGGGTTTGCGGTGGCGCTGGACGATTGGGGGCACGTGTTTACGACCCACAATCTCAAGCACGTGAACCACCTGGTCTTTCCGAACCGCTACCTCGATCCCCACCCGCAGCTCAGTCCCCGCACGAATCCGGACATCTCGGACCACAAGACCGGCAGCCTCGACCGCGCCTATCCCATCGGCAAACAGGAGGCGCGGCTCAATCATCCCGAGCAATCGGGCTACTTCTCATGTTCGTGCGGCATCACCTTCTACGGCGGCGGCGCGTTCCCCGAGGAGTTCAACGGGAACCTCCTGGTTGCCGACTCCGTGATGAACCTCGTGCATCGGGATGTGCTGCGCCCGGACGGCCCGGGTTTTCTGGCGGGGCGCGGCCGGGAGAAGGTTGATTTCCTGGCCACCGCGGACCGCCACAGCCGCCCGGTAAACCTGCGCGTGGGTCCGGACGGCGCCCTCTACGTCGTCGACATGTATCGCGCCGTCATCGAGCACCCCGAGTGGATCCCTGACGAACTCGAAAAGGACATGGACCTTTACGCGGGCACGAATCAGGGCCGGATCTACCGGATTGCTCCGCAAGGGGGGCTGCCCCGAGTGAAACCGGAATTCCCACGCGACGACCTGGCAACAGTCGTGGGACACCTGGCCCATCCCAACAAGTGGTGGCGCGACACGGCGCAGCGGTTGCTCGTGGATTGGAACGACCCTCGTTCGGCGCCGCTGCTTCGCAACCTCGCCCGCACGAGCGCCAATCCGAAAGCGCGCGTCCACGCCCTTTGGACCTTGCACGGGCTCAAACCGGCCGTGGCCACCGCAGGCGTGGCTGGCTGTCTGACCGAGGACCTGTTGTTGTCGGCGCTGCATGATCCGCATGAAGGGGTGAGGGAAAACGCCTTGATCCTGGCCGAGCAGGGATTGAACGCCTCGCCCGCCCGCATCGACGCCGCGCTGGCGCTGACCCGCGATCCGGTGGCCCGGGTGCGCATGCAGGCGGTGTTGAGCCTGGGAACCTTGCCGTGGGCGGATCCGCCCGGACTTGGTGACCGCGTATTGGGCGCGATGCTCGACGTCCTGGATCAGGATGGGACCTTCGAGTGGAGCCGGTTCGCGGTTCTCACGTGCGCCGCCCGGGCCCCGACGCCGCTCATCGACGCGATCCTCGCCCGACCGGCACTGCCCGCCGGTTCGGGTGTCGCGGGGACGTCGGCCCGGACCGCGCTGCTGAACGAGCTGGGCGAGTTGGTGGGCGCGCGGCGGCGATGGCCGGAGGTTGCCGCGATCCTGCAATCCACGGACCAGGCCGCCGGGCGTTCCGAGCCGGATGCCCTCGCGCTGCTGAGCGGATTCAATGCCGGTTTGCGGCGCGATCGTTCGGGTGGATTCCCCGAGGCGCAGCGAGCGCGGATCGAGCTGAGTTTGCGCCGGCTACAAGGGACCGATTCCATCCGGCTGCTGACCCAGGTATGGGAAACGCGCAGTCACCTGGGGTTGCCGGTGGGCGCGGAACAAGCCCACCTGCTTGAGGCCGCCCGCAGGGTGGTCGAAGACCGTTCCGCCTCCGTGGACGACCGGCTGGCCCGGCTTGGCCTGCTGCGCTTCAGCCCGTTTGGCGCGCGACGGGATCTGCTGTTCGCCCGGCTCGATTTCCGCGAGCCGCGCGAACTCCAACGCGCCGCTCTGGATCAACTCGTCCAACAACTCGACCCGGTCGTCGCGGACACGCTGATCGCCAAGTGGAAGACCCTGAGCCGGGAAGCCCGGTCGCAGGCCTCCGATTACCTGGTCTACCGGGCCGCAAACCATGACCTCCTGCTTACCGCGCTGGAGACCGGCCGCCTGCAGATGGGCCAATTGAACCTCGATCTGGAACGTCGGCGCCGGCTCCTCTGGTCCGATGACGAGACCGTCCGCCGTCGCGCCGAGGCGTTGTTTACGGACGCCGGGATCGTGACCCGGGGCGAGGTGTTGCGGCAGATGCAGCCGGCGACCCGGCTGGCCGGGGATCCGGAACGCGGGCGGAAGCACTACGACAACCTGTGTGCCACCTGCCACACGATGGGCTCGACCGGTTTCGCCGTGGGCCCCGATCTGACCGAGATTTCGCGCAAAGGCGCCGCAACACTCCTGTCGGACATCCTGGATCCCAATGCCGCGGTAAACCTCGAGTATCTCAACTACACGATCGAGGACACCGACGACGAGGTCTATTCGGGCATCATCACCAGCGAAACGGAAGCCACCGTGAGCCTTCGGGCGGCCGGCGGCGTGGACTACACCATCGCGCGGGAGCGTATCGCTGAGCTGACCTCCAGCGGACTGTCGTTGATGCCCGAGGGACTCGAAGCCGGCCTTTCGCTCCAGGACGTCGCCGATCTGCTGGCCTACCTCCAGCAACCGAAATAGCCATCACCGCCGGCGTCCGGACCTTGGTGTGCTGGCGGCGGCCGCGGTTTCCCGGGCGCTGAGCCGCATCGATTCCAACTGCCGATCGGGTTGAATCGATACGGCTGAGGCAAAGCGCACGTTTCGGGGCCGGTCCGGCCGCGGGCGGGGATGCCGTCGGCGTGCGCTCAGAAGGCGACCGCTTGTTGGACGTAGGCGGCGAGATCGCGGCGGTAGTCGGTGTCAATGTCCATGCGCGTCAGCTGCCGGTGCACCATCGCGAGGCCTTCGGCGCTGGTCTCGGCGGCCTGGACGCTGGGGAAGCGGGCCTGCGGGTCGGGATGGAGGAAGCGGCGCAGGATGGTGATCAGCTCCCGATTGCACCGGACGTAGGGCGGCAGCGTGGCTTCGAAGCGTTGCGGCAGGGTGGCCTTCGCCTCGCGCAGGCTGCCGCCGGCGGCGACCGCGGATTCGAGCAGGCGCCGACCGCTCAGCAGCTCGAGCCCGACGAGCCCCACGCTGTAGATGTCCGCCTGGACCGAAGGCAGGGCGCGGTCGTGAAGTTCGGGCGCCATGTACATCGGGGTGCCGAGCAGCAGCCCGGACGGATCGGTGACGCTGTGCGCCCGGCCCAGATCGATCAGCTTCACGTAGCCCGAGAGGTCGATCATCACGTTCAGCGGTTTGATGTCGCAGTGGAGGTACTGCGCCGAATGCAGGGCCTCGAGACCGTGCAACATCTGCCGCATGATGTAAACCGCCACCCCGGGCTGGACGCAGAGACGGTCTTCGTAGCTGTTGAAGACCACGCCGAGGAACTGCCGCCATTCGCGCGAGTTCCGCCGCGCGCGCACCCCCCCGAAACGAACGGGATCGAGGAGTTGCATCAGGTTGAGCCCGTTGATGAGTTCCATCTGCAGACATCCCACGCCGCCGGATTCCTGGTAGGCATCGCAGCCGACGATCTGCGGCGAACCGCAGGACTGCAGTCGCGAGACCTGCGTCGCGATGCGCCCCATGTCCTGCCAGTACGATTCCGCATCCCGGTAGATGGCCGGGTCGAAGAGCTTCACCGCATGGCGGGTGACACAGCCTCGCGAGCCATGTCGATGCGCCTCGAACACGATCCCCTGTCGGCCCTTGCCGATCTGCCGGTCGAGCCGGTAGGTCACGGGTTCGGCGAGTGAACGATCGCCGACGAGCGCGTTGAAAACCCGGCGTAACTGGCCGCGATCCGTGGACGGGGCCGCATCACCTCGCGCGGGACTGTCGTCGAGCAGGGTCGAAAGGGTGTTGTCCGGCAGCCCGGTTGTCATGAACCGGGTGGTCAGTGGTGTCAGTCGGCTGGTGTCGGTCATGGTTTTGACCCCGCGCCCTGGGCGGTGGTTGGGGTGCTTCAGTCTCGCGCGATCCAACCAGGAGCCAGGGGCGGAGAACGTCGCGTGGCGGGAACGGATTCGCCGACCGGCTCCCGGCGGACCGCGGTGGACGCGGGGCGGTTCATGCTCGCTGTCCGGACCACGGCTCGCGGGAAAGCCTCAGAGCCTGCTCACCGCGACAGCCGAGCGTGCAGGGATCGGTTTTCAGCCGCGGTCCCCGGCCGGTTCACCCACGCTGATGAACTCGCTGTCGAAGGCCACGTCCGGATCACGCGCCGCGAGCTTGGCGGCGAGGGCTTCGTGATCGAGTTCCTCGATCGAGGCTACGACTTCATCGGGTTGATAGGCAAAACGGCCGAGATCCTGGCGGTTCGTCACCCCGGTCAACACCAGCACGCTGTAGTAGCCAAGCTGCGTGGCGCCGAGGATGTCGGTGTCCATGGTGTCGCCGATCATGACGGTCTGGCCCGCGCGCAAGCCGAGGGTCTTGCGGGCGCCGCGCATCATGACCGGACTCGGTTTGCCCACACTGAAGGCCTTGATTCCGCTGGCCTGCTCGAGCATGGCCACGAGGGCGCCGCAGCCGGGGCGGGTGCCGGATTGCGTGGGGCAGTTCGGGTCAAGGTTGGTGGCCACGAACTTGGCGCCGCGCAGGATCAGGTTCAGGGCTTGCTCGACGGATTCCGCGTTGTAGGTGCGGCATTCCCCGATGACCACGTAGTCCGGCTGTTTATCGACGATCGCAAACCCGTGGTCGTGGAGGGCGGTAAGCAGGCCCCCTTCGCCGATCACGAACGCGGTGCCGTGGGGTTTCTGCCGGGCCAGGTAGCCGGCCGTGGCGTCGGCGCAGGTGTAGACGTGACCGGGCTCGGCCTGAATGCCCATCTGCCGAAGCTTGGCGGCCACGTCACGGCGCGAACGCTGGCTGTTGTTGGTGAGGAACGTGAAGGGAATCCCCTGTTCGATGAGGCGGTTGACAAAGGTGTCCGCGCCGGGGATCAACTGGCCGCCCCGGTAGATCACCCCGTCCATGTCGATCAGGTACCCGCTTTTCGCTGTCATCATGCGTTGTTTCGGGCTGCCGGGGCGTGAATCGCCGGTGGAAGGAACGGTGGGATTCGGTTTGCCCGCCTCAGCAACCTGCCTACGACTACACCGTCACCGCGGTATTGCAAATGACAATCTCACGGGCTGGACCCGGCGACCCGGCGGCGCCGCCGCCCCGCATAAGAACCACGGCGGGTCGACTGTCGGCGGCCGTCGATCAGCGCGTCGACCTACGGCTGGCCGAGGCTGAAACTGCCGCTGACGCTGATCGTTGGCTGCGTGTAGGCGGTCCCGCTGAAGGTGCCGGTTTGTTCGTCGGCAAAGCTGAGGCGCAGGGTCATCGGGACCAGACCATCGAACTCGATGGGCCACAATTCGCCCCGATAAACCGCCTGCTTCCAGCTGTAGCCTCGGAGCGTCCCCGGCGTGCCGTTGTAGTCGAAGGCGCCTCCGCCCTGGGCGTCGAAGGTCACCGTCAGGTCCCCCAGACCCTCCGCGAATGCGAAGGCGAGCACCCGGCCCGTCAGGTCCCGCGGGGCGCGCGTGGTGGCGGGGTAGCGGACCTGGGTCAGGGAATAGAAACCGGCGGTTCCCTCGTTGGCCCGCTCGATGGTCCAGTCAGCCGGGGCGCTCAGGTGCACGCCCAGTGAGGTGGCCGTCCAGGTTCCCAGCCCGGTGGCGGAACGCAGCAGGTGCTCGGCGAAGACGGCGCCTTCGTAGCGCAACGCCACTCCGTTCCCGGACGGTTGAATGCCCAACGCCACCGCGGCCACCTCGGGCAGATCCTGCGCGTCGATGTCAAACGCTTCCGCCTCGGCGCCGACACGGCGGATCGTCACGTGTTCGAGCACCACCGGCGTGGTCGGATGATCGTCGGCGTCGGTGTCGACTTTGCTGATGGCGTTCACGATTTCCTGCCCACTGCTGACCCGGCCCAGGATGGTGTGGACGTCGTTGAGCCAGGGGGTTGCCGCGACCGTGACGAAGAACTGGGCGCCGTTCGAGTCGGGACCGGAGTTGGCCATCGACAGGACGCCGGGGGCGTCATGGCGCTGCGCGGGATCGAACTCGTCCGGGAAGACGAAACCGGGATTGTCGGTGCCCTGGCCGTTGGGCGAGCCGCCCTGGATCATGAACCCGTCGATGACCCGGTGGAAGGGAGCGCCGTTGTAGAAGGGTTCCCGGCGCACGCCGCCGGTGCCCGGCTCGATCCAGTTGCGGGCGCCGGTGGCGAGTCCGATGAAGTTGGCGGTGGCCTGCGGGGCATGGACGGGATCCAGCCGGCAGGTGAACGTTCCCATGCTGGTCTGGAAATCCGCGTAGATGCCATTCTCCTGGGCGGCCGCCGGGAGGGACGCCAGGAGCCCGCAGGCGACGCTGAGCATCGCCGCGCTGGCCGGAAGAAATCGCCCGCACGTCATAAGCGGCGCGACCCTGCCACAAGCCGGGCAGCCACGCCAGCGTGCTCTGCGGACTCGCGCACGCTGGTGCGCCTTTCCGCTTCTTCGCACCGCGGTGCTTGGTCCGCAGCAAGCCCGCCTCCCGCCGGGGGGCAACGGAATGAAATCCGCGCTCCGACGAACCTGAGTTGCGCACGCATGGCCGGCGCCGGGCGGGGGGCGGACCGAGACATTTCCTGTTCACAGCGCGGGCGGGAATGCTAACTTCACGGCCATTCGCAATGATGCGGAAGGGACTTTTATAGTCGGAAACAGTGTGCAGTTGAGCCTATGGCCGGACACAGCAAGTGGGCGAAGGTCAAGCATTTCAAGGGCGCCATTGACGCCAAGCGATCGAAGATTTTCGCCAAGCTGGCGCGCGAGTTGATGATCGCGGCGCGCTTGGGCGGCAGTGATCCCGATCTCAATCCGCGGTTGCGCATGGTGCTGCTGAAATGCCGCCGGGCCAGTCTGCCCGCGGACAACATCGAGCGCGCCATCAAGAAGGGCACGGGCGAGGGCGGTGCGGACGCCTTCGAGGAGTTGACCTACGAGGTTTTCGGACCGGCCGGCGTGGGCATTCTGGTCGAGGTGACCACCGACAACCGCAACCGGGCTGCCTCGGAAATCCGGGCCATTCTTACCCGGAACAACGGGAACATCGCGACGACCGGCGCGGTTTCCCGGTTGTTCCAGCGCAAGGGCCAGATCCTGGTCGCGCGGGAATCCGCGGAGGAAGACAAGGTGATGGAGCTGGCCCTCGAGGCGGGCGCCGAGGATTTCAAGGCCGAGGCGGACGTCTACGAGGTCCTGGCCGAACCGGCCCGCTTTGAGGCGGTGCATCAGGCGTTCGAAGCGAAGGGAATTCGCTGCGAAAGCGCGGAGGTCACCTACCTGCCGACGTTGAGCAGCCCGGTGTCCTCGCGCTCGGACATCGCGGACGTGAACCGGCTCATCGAGGCGCTCGAGGACCACGACGACGTCAAGGAAGTCTACAGCAATGCCGAGTTCCCGGACGAATCCGACGCCGACTGAAAGCGTGCGGCGCCCCCCGGGGACGGCTCGTGTCGCCGGCCGCCGACAGCCATGAGCGCGTCGTCCGGCTCGTGGATCGGCCGCGCGCTGCAGCGCCTGGCCCGGGGGGTATATCATCACCCGCGGTGGTTTTTCTATCCGCAGGCGGTGCTTTTCCTGGTCTCGATCCTGTTCACGGTCCAGCACCTCGAGTTCAGCACCAATCGCGACGACCTGGTGGACAACGACCGGCCGTCGCGACAGGAGTACCTCCGTTTTCTGAACCAGTTCAACGCGCAGAACGAACTGGTGGCCGTCGTCGAGAGCGGGGACATCGAGAAGAACCGGCAGTTTGTCGAGCGATTGGGGGCCCGGCTGGAAGGGGAGACGAACCTGTTCACCGACGTCTTCTACAAGGGCGACCTGAAGATGATGGGCCCGAAGGCGCTGCTGTTCGTCACCAACGAGGTCATCCTGCATGAAATGGCGGATCGCCTGGCCCAGGCGCGGCCGGTGCTCCAGCGTTTTTCCCAGGTGACCAACCTGAACTCGCTGTTCGGCATGGTGCTCGGCGAGTTTCGGGCGGCGGAGAACGCCAATGCGGAGGACCAACAGAGCCTCCTGACGGCGTTGCCTGCGCTGTCGCGGATCGCCGACCAGGCGGCCGACGCCCTGACCCGCCCCGGCACGCCGCCTTCGCCGGGGGTCACCGCCCTGTTCGATGGCGGCGCGGAAGCCGAAAGCAGTCTCTACATCACTTTCGCGTCGAATCGCATTTACCTCGTTACGGCGCGGGCGCTCAACCAGCAGTTGAACGAGCGGGCCGTCCACCGCTTCCGGGACCTCATCCAGGCCACGCGCGGCGAGGTGCCGGGGGTCAACGTGGGAATCACCGGCGAGCCCGTGCTCGAGGTCGACGAGATGGCCCAATCCCAACGCGACATGACCACCGCGACCGTCGTGGCGCTGGTGCTTTGCGGGTTGCTGTTCATTTACGGCTACCGGGAGACGGGCCGGCCGATGAAGGCAATGGCATGCCTGGTGGTGGGGCTGGCCTACACGATGGGTTTCACCACCCTCACCATCGGTCATTTGAACATCCTCACGATCACGTTCCTGCCCATTCTGGTCGGGCTGGCGATCGATTTCGGCATCCACCTGGTGACGCGTTACGAAGAGGAACTGCGCCACGGCCATACGGAGCAGGAAGCCATCGAGAAGGCGATGGTCAACACCGGGCAGGGCATCTTCACCGGCGCCCTGACGACGTCGGTGGCCTTTCTGGCGATGGGGATCACCGATTTCAAGGGCATCCGCGAGATGGGGATCATCAGCGGCTGCGGTCTGCTGGTGTCCTTGGCGCCGATGATCACCCTGCTGCCGGTCCTGCTGCTGCGCGGGCGGCAGAACCTGTTGGATCACCTGCCGGCGAAGGGCCACGAACACCGGGCCCGCCTCGAGCGCCTGTGGATGGAGCGACCCGGCTGGGTGATGGGCGCGGCCATCGTGGTCACGGCGTTTTCGTTCTGGCAGTTTCCCAAGGTCTTCTTCGACTACAACCTGCTCAACCTCCAGTCCGAGGGACTCTCCTCGGTCGTCTACGAGCACAAGCTGATCGCCAGCGACAGCCGGTCGGTCCTGTTCGGCTCGGTGATGGTCGACTCGATCGCCGAGGCGCGCGAACTCGAGCCGAAGCTGCGGGCCCTGCCATCCGTGGGGGCGGTGGATTCCATGGCCAGCTTCATGGGCAGTGACCAGGAACCCAAGCTGGCCGCCATCCGCGAGGTGAAACGCCAGCTCGAGGGCATCGATTTCGCCGAGCCGGATCCTGAACCCGTCAACCTCGGCGAACTCCGCCGCACGCTGCAGAGCTTGCAGGCGTATCTCGGGTTGGGAGCCACGATCAGCGCCAACGAAGGCGAACCCGAAATCTCGGCCGGCCTGCGCGACGCGCGAAATTCGATGCAACGCCTCCGCCTGCTCATCGCTGGTCGTCCGGGCGAGTCCGCGTCTCTCAAGCTGGGCCAGTTCCAGCGGGCCTTGTTGGCGGATCTGCGCGACACCTTCACCGCCATCAAACATCAGGACGCCTCGTCGGCGTTGCGGATCGAGGACATCCCCCGGCCCCTCCGCCACCGGTTTGTCAGTCGCAGCGGCGACATCTACCTGATCATGGTCAGTTCCACGCTGGACCTCTGGGAACGCGAGGGCCAGGAACGTTTTCTCGCGGAGGTGCGGACCGTTGCGCCCAACGTGACCGGCACGCCGGTGCAGCTGCTCGAATACACCACACTGCTCCGCGACAGCTACATCGAAGCGGCGGGTTACGCCTCGCTGGCGATCGCCGTCATGGTGTTCATCCACTTCCGCCGCGTGTCGGCGGTGGTGCTTGCCCTGGTGCCCGTCGCGCTGGGAATGATCTGGCTGGGGGGCTGGATGGGCTGGCAGGGGCTGCCCTTCAACCCCGCCAACATCATGACGCTCCCCCTGGTGGTTGGCGTGGGCGTGACCAACGGGATTCACATCCTGAACCGCTGCGTGGAGGAGGAGGATCCGTGCATCCTGGCCCGCAGCACAGGCAAGGCGGTGCTGCTCTCGGCCCTGACCACCATCCTTGGCTTCGGCAGTCTGATGATCGCGAAGCATCAGGGCATTGCGAGTCTCGGCGAATTAATGGCGGTCGGCACGGCCACGTGCATGCTCGCCGGACTGACTTTCCTTCCCACGTTGCTCGCCTGGCTCAACCGGCGCGGGATGCACCTCAAGCGCACCGGCGCCCGGCCCGCCGGCGAAACGTCTTCCATCACCGGTCCCCAGGCGCCCTGAGCCGTAACCGTTCAGTAACTCGTAGCCGCCGACGTGCAGTCGGCGCATGATTCAGTGGGGATACGGCCGCTTGCCGCCGGGTGTGACGATTCACCAAGACGGGACCGCCAGCCGGAGTCAGCGGGACCGCGTAAGCCCTTGGATTTCAGCGCCGACTACACGTCGGCGGCTACCGCCGGTTGAATCAACACGGCTGAGAGGTACGCCGGAGGCAGCGCCCCCGCTCCCGCCCTACTTGCCGATGCAAAACTGGCTGAAAATCGAATCCAGCAGATCCTCGGTCGTGGTCTTCCCCACGATCTCTCCGACGGCATTGACTGCGATCCGCAGGTCCACGGCCACCAATTCCAGGGTCAACCCCGCCTCGAATGCCGCCGCCGTATGGGCGACCGCCTCCCGCGCCCGCCGCAACGCGTCTTGATGGCGCGAGTTGATCATGACTTCGACCGCCTCCGGCGCGACCTGTCCCGCCCAGATCAGCTCCTTGATGGCGTCCTTCAGCGCCTCGATGCCCTCGCCCGTAACGCACGAAGTGGTGATCACCGGCAGTTGCCGGTCGCCGGTCCATGCCAGCCCATCGGACAGGTCGGCCTTGTTGCAGACGATGAGGCGCGGGCGCTGCGCCAACCGCTCGAGCCACGCTGCGTCCTCGCGGTGCAACGGCTCGGAATGGTCAAGCACGTGAATCACCAGTTCGGCCTCGGCGATCATTGCGTGACTCCGACGGATGCCAGCCTGTTCGATCAAGTCTCCGGATTCGCGCAATCCGGCCGTGTCGGTCAAGACCACGGGAATGCCGCGGATGTTCGCGGTTTCCTCGATGGTGTCGCGCGTCGTGCCGGGGATCGCGGAGACAATCGCGCGGTCGCGGCCGAGCAGCTGGTTCAACAGGCTGGATTTGCCCGCGTTCGTGCGACCGATGATCGCCGCGCGAATTCCACGGCGCAGAATCTGCCCCTCACGGGCGGTCCGCAACAGCCCGTCCATGAAGGCCAGCGCTTCCGCCAGCCGCCCGCACAAGGCGTCATGCGCGTCCGGCGCGATGTCCTCGTCCGGAAAATCAATGTGGGCCTCGACGTGGGCGAGCACCTGCACCAACTCGTTGCGGAGTTGATCGATGCGGGCCGAGAGACGCCCTTCAAGCTGTCGATGGGCGGCGGCCAGCGAGAGTTCGGTGCGGGCGTGGATCAGGTCGGCAACGGCCTCCGCCTGGGCCAGGTCGAGGCGGCCGTTGAGAAAGGCCTTGCGGGTGAACTCTCCCGGTTCGGCCAGGCGCGCCCCCGCCGCCAGGCAGGCCTCGAGCACCAGCCGCGCCGGCAACATCCCGCCGTGACACGCCATCTCCACCGTGTCCTCGCGCGTATAGGTCCGCGGGGCGCGCAGCACGGTCAGCAACACCTCGTCCGCCACTTGGTCCCCGAGTTGAATCCGCCCGTAGTGCACCGTGTGGGTGGCGGCATCCCCGGGCTTGCGGGAATGCCGGCCGACCGGCACAAAGCAATGGTCCGCCACCCGCAACGCCTCCCGCCCCGACACCCGCACCACCGCCAGACCGCCCTCGCCCAACGGGGTGGCAATGGCGGCAATCGTATCGTCCGGCCGGATCATGCGCCGGGATTCGTCCGCGCCACCGACCGCTCGAGCAGACGACGGGCCTTCTGATAGCTCTGTTGCTGCACGAAGTGGCGTAGTTGTGGATCGGTTTCCGGCGGCAGCGTCGCCGCCAGGGAGTCGATGCGGGCCAGACAACCCGCGAGATCCACATCTTCGCCGCCCTGCCGCACCCGGGCGGCAGCTTCATCCAGCGCTTCGATTGCGGCGAGCAGTTGCTGTTCCGTCGTCATCACGCGCGCAGTGTAGCGCACCGGCCGGAGCAACGCCACGGTGGCGCGCGGCCGTCCGCCGTGAGGCTGCCCCCGGAGCTTGCCTTGTCCCGGCGGGTGGCACAGCATGACGGGCGACCCCTCGTGCGCTCGCGGTCCGACCGGACCACCGGACGAACGGGGCTGCGCCAAAAGCCATGCACCCATCCACGGAATTCAACCCCGACCCGCCGCATCGCGATGGGGCGTTCACCCTGATCGAGTTGCTGGTGGTGATTGCGATCATTGCGATCCTGGCGGCCATGCTCCTGCCGGCGCTGAGCCGGGCCAAGGAACAGGCCCGGCGAACCAGCTGCCGGAGCAATCTCCATCAGGTCGGCATCGCGCTGTTCGCCTACGCCGCCGAGAACGAGGACAAACTCCCGAGTCATCCGGATCGTGGCAACGGCTGGCTCTGGGATTTGCCGCGGCCCACCGCCGACATCCTCACCGATGCCGGCGCGCACCGCTCGGTTCTCTACTGCCCCTCATCGAGTGTCCGCGACGTCGAGTTGTGGTGGGATTTCAGCCCGGTCAACCGGGTGACCGGTTATATCTGGTTGATCCAGCGCGAAGGGCCGCCGCCGTTGCCGGCCGAGGCCGGCGAATACCTCACCCGGCTCACCGTGCCCCGGCCGTCCATGCGCGAGGTGGCGTTCGATTGGGTGATCTCCGAGGGCCGCGACAACTTCACCAAGGTGCCCGCCTCGACGGTGCCCTTCATCCGCACGAGCCATGTCGACCACGACCGCCCCGCCGGCGCCAGCCTGCTCTTTCTGGATTCCAGCGTCCGTTGGCGGCGCTTTCCCGAAATGGAAATCCGCTTCGGCAATCCGTCGCGTTACATCTGGTGGTAGCGAAGGCGCCGGATGCGAAACCCGAAACGCGAAGCCCTGAATCCGAAATCCGACGAGGTCTGCCCGGTGATGCGGCGGCGGGAGGAACGCGAGGTCGGGGCCTTCAAGTGGCGCGAATCACCGCCGGTATTGCGCGAGGAAGCCGGCATCGCTGCCGGCGAGGTCGGCCTTTCGCTGGCCGCTCAGCAGGCTGCCGTAGACCTGCACGTCGCGGGCCAGCAGGTTCAACCGGTCCTTGAGCTTCTGCTCGGCCACCACGCCGCTCTGCACATCGACCTTCTCGACGAAGGACAGCCCGTAGGGAAGCGCCCACGCGTAACACTGCCGGGCCACCGTTCGCAACTGATCGATGGCCGTCAACCCCTTCTCGTGCGAGGCCACCAGCGGCACGAACAGTTTGCCGGCAAACTCGTGCCAGAAATGGTCGAGGAAGTTCTTCATCGGGCTGCTGATGCTGCCGTGGTAGTCCGGGGTGCCGAGGAGATAGACGTCCGCCTGCTCCACGCGTCCCCGCAGGCCGGGGAATTGCGGGCGCGAGTAGGCGGCGTCGGGATTGTAGAGCGGCAGTTCCTCGTCGGCGAGGTCCAGCAGGTCCACCGCACAACCGCGGTCTTCCAGGAGGTCGGTGACGTAATTGAGCACCACCCGGGTCACCGAATTGCGCCGGAGGCTGCCCACCACCGACAGGACGTTGAGTTGGCTCTCGGTCATGCTGCGAACAGTAGCGCGTCAACCGGGCTTGACCAGCAGTTTGCCCTGCACCGACCGGGCGCGGAGCCGGGCGAAACCCTCGGCGGCGCGATCCAGCGGCAGCACTTCGGAAACGACCGCCCGCAGCCGGCCCTCGGCCGCCCAGGCGAGGGTGGCTTCAAGATCCGCCCGGTTGCGTCCGTAGCTGCCGATCAACCGCTGTTGCTTCACGAAGAAGGGCCACAAGTTGAGGCGCGGCTCGCGGCCCGTGGTTGCCCCGCACGTCACCACCGTGCCGCCCCGCGCAAGACAGCCGAACGCCTGTTCCAGCACCGCGCCCCCTGCGTGCTCGACCACGACATCCACCCCCCGCCGGTCGGTATGTTTGCGGACCTGGACCGGCCAGTGGGGATCGGTGGCATCCACGGCCAATTCGGCGCCCAGAGCCAGTCCGAATTCGCGTTTGGCCGGGGTCGACCCCGTGGTGAGGACCCGCGCTCCGAGCCCGCGCGCGATCTGAATGGCCGCCGAGCCCACCCCGCTGGCGCCACCGATGACGAGGACCCAGTCGCCCTCACGAACCTGGGTTCGGTTCGTCAACATGTGCATCGCGGTGCTGGCGGCCAGGGTGAGCGCGGCGCCGGTTTCAAAATCCACCGCGTCCGGCAAGCGCACCAGACAACGCGCCGGTGCCGTCACCCGGGTCGCAAACCCGCCGTCGCAGTCCACGCCGAGCAACTTCCCGTGCAAGCAGATGGATTCATCGCCGCGCCGGCAAAACTCGCAATCGCCGCAGAAGATGTTCGACTGGATCACGACGCGATCGCCCGCATGCCATCCGGTCACGCCGGGGCCGGTGGCCAGCACCTCGCCGGCAATCTCCGCGCCCGGCGTGCGCGGGAGGGCCACCGGCATGGGCAGCCCGCCCGCTTCGAGCCACAAGTCGAGGTGGTTCAAGCCGCAGGCCCGCACCCGGACGACGGCCTCGCCCGGGCCGGCGATCAGGTCGGGCAGCTCCCGCACCTCGAAGCGTCCGGGGACTCCGGGTTCGAGCAATTGCAGCGCGCGCATGAGCCGGGAGCCTATTCGGAGGCAGCGTTGCGCACCTGTTCCTTCTTCTCCTCGCGCTCGGTCTCGAGCCGCTTCTTTTCCCCGGCGATCTGCCGGTTCAGCTGCTCGATGGCCTCGAAATCACCGCTCATTTCGGCCTTGGCCAGCTCGCCTTTCAGGAACAGCTCGCGTTCGGCGATTTTGGCGCTGTATTTCGAGTCGATCTCAGCCAGCTGCAGCTTCTGGTCGTCGGTGAGTTTCTTCATCGGAGACGTCTGGTTCAGGCGCTCCATGGCGAGTTCGTAGGCGGATTTCATAGGGAAAACTGAGTGACGTCGAGGCGCCGCGGTTCGCCGGGAAGGGCCTGGGCCGGCGGGGTCATTCGGCTTCCGGCTCCGATCCGCTCGAACCGGTCGATGTGCCGGAGGCGGACTTGGCGCCGGTCACCCGCACCGTTGGCGGCGGGGATCCGGCCTGTTGCAGTTCACCTTCGGTCGTGCCCGGCTGGCCGGGCGCCGCGAGGTTGCCCTTCCAGGAAGCAATGCGCGATTGCAGTCCGTGGTGTTCGGCGGCCGTCTTGTTGCCTGCCTTCACGTAAAACAGCGAGAGGTTGGTGTGCACCAACTGGTCCTGTGGATTCAGCTGTTCGGCCTTGTGCCCCTCGGCGATGGCCCGTTCGTAGTCACCGAGGCGGCAATAGGCCATCCCCAGCGACAGCTGCGCGTCGAAGTGCGTGGGATCCGTGGCGAGAATGGCCTCAAGTTTCTCGATGCAGCCCGTGTGGTCGCCCAGGCTGAAGTCGAACATCGCTTCGTCGTATTGATCTTGCAGAGACATCGTCGGGCCTTGCCGTCCGCGCAACGTAGCCCAGCCCGACCCGCGGACGCAAGCGGGGGGCGAAGGTTGCCGGGCGAGAACGGAAGGACGGACATTTTTGAAATGCAGGGTTGAAATGAAGTTCGGATTTCCTCATTTTACCCTCAACTTACGACCATGATAACCGCTTCGGTAGCTAGATGCGCCGATGAACAACCCCACGACAAACGAATGGAGGTGAGCAAGAGTGGTCGCAAAGAAAAAAGCAGCCAAGAAAGCAGCTAAAAAGGCAGCCAAGAAAGTGGCGACGCCCGCGGTGAAGAAGGCAGCCAAGAAGGTGGCAGCGAAGAAGGTCGCGAAACCTGCCGCGAAGAAGAAGGCCGCAAAGAAAGCGGCGAAGAAAGCTGCGAAGAAGAAGTAACCCCGTATTTCAGACCCCTTGCAGCCAGGCGGGGGCTTTCAGGAGATGCTCCGGAAGGTCCCGCCTGGTTTTCTTTTCCCCTGAGCACCTCCCTTCCTCCCTGCACCCCATGGCCACCCTTGTCTTCGACATCGAAACCGCCGCGCTGGGACGCGAGCACTTCGATGAAACCCAGTGGGAATATCTGTTTCGCGCGGCCAACACCCTCGACGACGAGGCCGAACGGGAGGCCCGGCGCGAGGAACTCGCCCGCATGATGAACCTCTGGCCGCTGACCGCCCAGGTCGCGTGCATCGCGATGCTCAATCCCGATTCCCTACGCGGACAAGTGCTCTTCATCGCACGCGACTTCGAAGAACCCGCCGCCGATGATGCCGGTGTCGAGTTCGTCACCTGCCTTGATGAAGGGGAGTTGCTGACCGCCTTCTGGGATGTCGCGAAGGCCTACGATCAGGTCGTCACGTTCAACGGCCGGAGTTTCGATGTGCCGTTCCTCTACCTCCGTTCCGCCCTGCTGAACGTGCCCATCACGCGCAAGAACTGGCTCGGTTACCGTTTCGCCACCGAACCCCACTGCGACCTGGCCGAACAACTCACGTTCTACAACGTCAGCGGCCGCGACGGCGCCGCGCGGCGCTTCAACCTGGATTTCTACTGCAAGGCGTTCGGCATCCCCTCGCCCAAGGGCCAAGGGGTCACCGGCATGGACGTGGGCGACCTGCTCAAGGCGGGGCGGTTTCGCGACATCGCGGAATACTGCCTCCGCGACGTCCACGCCACGGTCGAGTTGTTCAAGATCTGGAAGGAACGGCTGGCGGGGATCAAATGATGGACGCCCCGCACCGCCGGAAGGCGCCGGACTGCCATTCGCGCTCGATCCGGTGGCTTTCCAGGCGGAACCCGGCTTGCTCGTAGAACCGCGGCGCATCCTGTGACTGCATCTGGAGAATGTCGGCAGGTCCCCGGCAGCTGTGATGCATGATGCCGTTCGGCAACCATGGTGCCCCTTCGTAAGCGAGGCATTGGTCGGCCACCGCGCTCGGCGCGCTCGTCCATGGAGGGCGGTTTGATTTGCACGGGCACTGCCGAGCCCCTAACAATTCCATCCGAGCCGCGCACATGAGCAAGACGAACCTGAAGGCAACGAGTGTCCCTGGCGACGAGCCCGAGTTCTTCGACGTCGGGAGTCTGCACCTGGATGCCCGGAACCCGCGGCTGGTGGAGTACGGAATCGCGCCACAGGAAGCGGAGGACAAGATCCTTGAGATTCTGTGGGACAAGATGGCCGTTGACGAGGTCGCGATGTCCATCGCGGCGAACGGCTATTGGCCCTACGAGCCGCTCATCGTTACCGAAGAAGCCGGACGCACGGTGGTGGTCGAGGGAAATCGCCGGCTGGCTGCGGTCAAGGTGCTGAACAGCAAGGCGCTGCAGAAGAAGCTCCGGGTCCCTGACCTGCCGGAAATCACCACGGCGCGAAAACAAGAGTTGCAGTCCCTCCCTGGAATCCGGGTTGCCAGACGCGAAGACGCCTGGCGGTATCTGGGTTTCAAGCACGTGAACGGGCCCGCAAAATGGCGTGCCTATGCCAAGGCCCAGTACATCGCCTTTGTTCACAACTCCACCGGAGAGAAATTGGCCGCCATTGCGGCGCAGATCGGCGATCGTCACCGGACGGTCCAAAGGCTGTTTCGCGCATTGATGGTCATCGAGCAGGCCGAACGGGCCGGAGTCTACCGAAGGGACTTCGCCCTGCGCTCGCAACTGGCCTTTTCGCACCTCACCACCGCGCTGGAATACGACGGATTTGCCAAGTTTCTCGGTCTGGCTGAGGAGGCTGACGAGTCCATCACTCCGGTGGCTACCGACCGGATGAAGGAGCTTGGCGAAGTCTGCCGTTGGCTCTGGGGAGATCGGCGGGATGACACCGAACCACTGATACGGTCGCAGAATCCCCACCTCAGACAGCTGGATCAGGTGCTGCGCAGCGAAGCAGCGGTTGCCACGTTGCGCAGGGGCTTCGGGTTGGAGGCGGCGTACGACGTTAGCAAGGGGGATGACGTGGTCTTCACCGAGGCCTTGCAGGAGGCAAAGAACGCCTTGGTGGTTGCCCAGGGCCGGGTCTCCGTTGGCTACCGGGGCGAACGGAACCTCCTGGAGACTGCCAACACGATCGCCGAAATGGCCGATGACCTGGTTTCCGTGATGGAGGGCAAGGCGAACACTCTCCGCGCACGCCGCCGTAGAGCCACCGGCGACTGAGTCCATGAAGGACATTTACGCAACTCCGTCCTGGCGGGCCGGCCCCGTGCGCCTTGCCGACCACATCGAGTTGTGCGCGCTCCGATCACCGCGAAGGCGCTTTTCGGCCGGGGACATGATCGCGAATCTCGACCGGCGAGAGGACGAGGAGGAGGAGAATTTCGAGCGCCCGGTCTCGGAGGCTTTTCAGGAGTTGGCGGAGAGGATCGAGCACTTGGGCAGCGCCCGAGGGCTCTATCCATTCGAGTTGCGGGGCGGAGATGAGCTGCGTGCGCGCCGCGAGGCGAGGCGTCCCGACGGCGGTTGTTTGTATTTGTTCCTGCTGCTCGCCACGACTCTCAACATGCGCGATCAGCGCTGGCACGCCGAGTTGGACGGCGCGGAACTCTTCGAGCGCCTTTCTGCCGAGGTCGCCCGCCGTTATCTCGGCGGTCCCGACGATCCTCGCGTCGGCGCATTGGTCTTCGGCACTTCGCGTGCCGGAGATGTGCACAGCGACGAATCTCCCACCGGCAGTACGCGCTTCGAGGCCGCGGTGAACGACCTCTGCCAGCGGCTGGGCGAAGGAGGTCATTTCCGGCCCCGGACCGATCGGAGCGTGCGTGCCAGGGATGATAAGCTGGACGTCGTGGTGTGGAGGGGATTCTCCGACCGTCGCGGGGCCAAGCTGGTCGGGTTCGGGCAATGCAAGACAGGGACGGCGTGGGGCCCGGAGCTGCCTCGACTCAACCCGGATGCGTTTTGCCGGCGATGGTTTGACGCCCCCCCTGCGGTGACACCGGTAAAGCTGTTCTTTCTCACCGACCGCGTTCGCGAAGACTTCATCCACCACGGCATCGAAGCCGGCGTCCTCTTCGACCGGTGCAGGGTCCTGGACTACGCCGACCGGCTTCCCCGAGAACTCGTATCCAAGTGCGCGCTCTGGGCCAGGACAGCGGCCACGACAGTAGGCTTGAGCTTGTGAGTTGCGAACGACCAGACGTCGAAGGAGACGGGAGCAGGAACCTGCCGGCCACCGCGCGAGCTTCGGCCTTGAGCCGGATTCGACACCGGGGCAGCAAGTCCGGCGTCACCCTGGTTTTCCCTGATGATTACCCGCGCCGCCGGAAGGCGCCGGACTGCCATTCGCGCTCGATCCGGTGGCTTTCCAGGCGGAACCCGGCTTGCTCGTAGGCCCTTCGCACCGCCGCGAACTGTCGTTCCAGGATGCCCGCCAGAATGAGCAGTCCGCCCGGGGCAACCGGGGCAATCAGACGGTCGCGCTGCTCCAACAACAGGTCGGCGAGCAAATTGGCAGCCACGACCGCGAAACGGCGTCGGGGTTTCAAGGACAGCCGGGCCACATCGCGCCGATTGATTTGCAGGCGGTCGCCCACCCCGTTCGCCGCGGCGTTTTCCGCGGCGATGCGCACCGCGTCGGGATCGTGATCGAAGGCCTCCACGGGGGCATAACCGAGTTTTGCCGCCGCGATGGCGAGGATCCCCGAACCGGCGCCGGCATCCAGCAGGCCCCGGGTAGCGCCGGTGTTCGCCGCCCGCTCCCGGACGATCTGTTCGAGACAAAAGGCCGTCGTGGCGTGCTGTCCCGTGCCAAAGCTCAGACCGGGATCCAGCACCAGTTCGATTTCCCCGGCCCGCGCCCGACGGCGGCTCCAGGAAGGCCGCACCAGCACCCGGCCACCGAAGACGCGCGCCTTGAAGTGGCGTTTCCAACTCTCGGCCCAGTCCTCATTGGGCACCGGCCGCAACGTCGCGCGCGGACGTCCGGGCAGGCGTCCAGCCCGGCGCAATTCGCGCAACCCCGCCGCTACGCAGTCCATGTCAGCGCGGGATGGCTTTTGCCGCCCTGGCCGGTAGAGGCTCACCTCGGAACGGTTCCGGTCGACGTCGGTGTAGAGCACGGGCGCTTCACCGAAAACGTCTTCGATCAGTCCTGCAACGACTTCCTCGGCGGTGGGACAGACGCGCAACCGAAGCTGCCAGAGTGGTTCTGCTTTCATGCGTCGTGCGGGGTGGAGAACGTGGGAGTGAAGGAGTCTTGGTCTGCTCGTCACGGCCCCTTGGCTCATGAGCCGGCCGGGCCGGCCTTGGGGTCGGTTTCCTGGGGGTTCCTCCAGGGAGTCCAGTTCAACAGTTGCACCTCGGGTCGGCGCTCGTGCCAGTCCACGATGGTGACGCTTGCGTAGTCGATCTCAAAACCACCCGCGCGCGCCAGCGGCAATCCGAGCCACCAGGCCAGGGCCGCGCGGATGACGCCTCCGTGACAGATCACGGCCACGGTGCGACCACGGTGGCGATCGTGCAGCGCCGTCAACACCCGGCCCAGGCGATCCAGAATCCCCGCGCCGGTTTCGCCGTTCGGCACCCGGCCGTGTTCGATCTCCTCGAGCCAGTCGAAGGCGCTCTTCCCAAAGTGCGCCAGCACCTCATCCCACGTGTGTCCGGTCCAGTCGCCGAAGTCCATCTCCTGCAGGTCGGTGATGGTCTCCGCGCGGTGTCCGTTGGACGCGAGCAGGGGCTTGGCGGTGGCCTGCGCGCGTCGCAGCGGACTGACATACACCGCGTCGAAAGGCACCGGCCGCAGGCTATGCGCCAGGATCTCCGCCTGCCGGGCGCCGGTCGGGGAAAGCCCGACGTCCAACCGGCCCGCAAACACACGCTGATAGGCCCTCTCGACCTCGCCGTGCCGGAGCAGATAGAAGCGGGTGAACGGGTTCATCAACCGGCGGCCAGCGCCTCGCGCTGCAGGGCCATCAACTGATCAAGTCCGGCCCGCGCTTTGCCGAGCATTGCCGCCAAGCCGGCGTCATCGAAGGTCGTGCGTTCTCCCGTCCCCTGCACCTCGACGAACTCCCCGGCGCCGGTCATCACCACGTTCAGGTCCACGTCGGCGGTGGAATCCTCGCAATAATCGAGGTCCAGCACCACGCGGCCGGCGACGATGCCCACGCTGACCGCCGCGACCTGCGTCCGGATCGGGTTTTCCTTGAGCAACCCCTCGCGCTGGAGCTTCTGCAAGGCCAGGCCCAGCGCCACGTAGCCGCCGGTGATGGCCGCCGTGCGCGTGCCCCCGTCGGCTTGCAGGACATCGCAATCCACCCAGACCGTGCGGGAGCCGAACCGGGTCAAGTCGAGCGCGGCTCGAATCGAGCGGCCGATGAGCCGCTGGATTTCCTGAGTGCGTCCCTCCGGTTTGCCGCGGGCGACCTCGCGGGCCTTTCGCTGGAGCGTCGAATAGGGAAGCATCGAGTATTCGGCGGTCGCCCAGCCGCCCTGCACGCCCTGCTCCTTCATCCAGCGCGGCACGGCTTCGTCAACGCTGGCAGCGCAGATCACGCGGGTGTTCCCCCATTCGATGAGGGTCGAGCCGGCGGCGTGCGGCGCGATGTGGTTCTGGAACCGCACCGGGCGCAGGTCGCCGGGCAACCGTCCGTCGGGACGCGGAAACTCGGCCCCCGGAGTGGAGGCATCGGGCGATGAGTCAGCAACTACCATCCCCGAAGCCTAAAAACCCGGCGTCGCTCCAGCAATGCCGAAAGCGTCCCCGTCCGCCGCCGCGAGACGGGGTCGCAGGCGAGGCTGGAGAGCGCGACACCCGGTCGAAGGCGTTGGGATTCGTGGCTTCCGAATATGGGGTCATAGAGGGGCAGTAGGCATGAATCTGGAAATCCGCCTTTTGGCAGGCCTCAGCCAGCGTCTTGAGAGATTCCAAACGATCCACTTCGTCGTGGAAGATGTCTTCCCGCCAGTCTCCGCGGCTCATGACTTGGTAGATCGCCCCCGGATACTCGATACGCAGTTGACGTGCCATGGGGAACCCTCCAACCCCATACCAGCCCAAGCCAGTCCATTGTTATAGTTTGACCCCTCTTGCCTCTTGCGTGGCTACCCGAGAAGCATGTGCAGCGGCACCGCCCAAAGCCGTTCGCCGAGTGGCAGCAGCTCGCGTCCGGAGTAGGTGAGCACTCCTGCCAGGCAGTCCGGTGTGCGTTGGACGAAGTCCTGCAGGCCCTTGGTGTCACCGGATTCCACCCGCCCCTTGGCCTTGACCTCGATGGCGATCACCCGGCGTCCGTGCTCGACGACGAAGTCCACTTCCTGACGACCTTGTTCGTGCCAGAAGTGAAACCGCACGCCGATCAAGTGCGGTTCCAGCGCCGCCATGAGGTTCTGGAGGACGAAGTTCTCGAGCAACGCCCCGCGCAACGGCTCCAGCGGACTCGCCGCCAGTTCGGTGACTCCCGCCAGATGCGCCGCCAGGCCGCTGTCGGCAAAGTAGAGCTTCGGCGACTTGATCAACCGGGAGCTGCGATTGCCCAGAAACGGCGGCAACCGATGGATGACCATGAGGGTTTCCAGCAGGTCCAGGTGCCGCCGCACGGTGGCTTCACTCAATTTGACGTCGCGGGCCAGCCCGCTGGCGTTAAGGACATTACCCACCCGCAGCGCACAAAGCCGGAGCAAGCGCCGAAAGCTGGCCAGGTCTTCCACGCGTCGGAGGTCGCGCACATCACGCTCCAGATAGCTGCGTTCAAAGCCGTCAAACCACAATTGCCGGTTCACCTCGGGATTGAGGGCCACCTCGGGAAACCCACCGCGCAGGACCTCGACTTCGTCCAACGATGGGACCTGGACCTCGGGCCATTTCCCCGTCGTGAAGAAGTGTGCCAGGACGGGCGGTTCCTCCAATCGGCCCAGGAGTTCCCGCCGATTCAGGGGGTGCATCACCGCGTAGAACGCCCGTCCTGCCAGGCTGTCTGCCACCCGTTTCAGCAGCAGCAGATTCGCCGAACCGGTCAGCACGAACCTCCCCGGAAGCCGGTTCTGATCCACCACCCGCTTCAATGGAAGGAACAGCTCGGGCAGGCGTTGGGCCTCGTCGAGCGCAAACTTGTCGGCGCGGCCAAGGAACCGGTCGGGCTCAGCCCGGGCGGATTCCAGCGCATCGAGATCATCCAGGGTCGCGTAGGCCCGCCCCGCGGCGACCTCCGGCTCGTTTTGGAGGAAGGTGCTCTTGCCCGCCTGCCGCAATCCGCTGATTACGGTCACGGGCGTCTGACGGAGCGTTTGCCGCAACAGGTGTCGCAACTCGCGATGGCGATAGATGTTCAAGATGCACCAGTGGATGACGGGGATTCCGTCATGTCGAGACGAATTGTGACAAACGCGACGCGATATGCGCGTCTCCGGCTGTTCCGACTCCGAACGGCTTTGAAAGCGGAGAGGGGTGGGGAGGGCGGGATGAGCGCCATCCCGCTCTCCGAACCGTGCGGGCGGGTGAGGGGAAGCATGCAGCCCAGAGCACCAGACCCCGGCCGACTGGCTGGTGGGCGGAAGCCCCAAAACCGAGCGGTTTGAGGCGCAGGGTGGAGTGAGCGAGCGGAACCGCCCTCGATGCGGGTTCGGGAGGTGAGCGGGGGGCTGGATCTCGGGCGGCGCGCAGGGGACTGCGCGCCCCACCCGGGCCAAGTGGTAGGGCGTGTCACTCCGTGCGCGCCCCTTTGGGTAGATCGTGACCGTGCGTCCGCCCGGGCGACCGAGAACCTGGCGCCTTTTCCGGTAACGACCTGCGCCTGATCTACCGAAGCGTATCTTCCTGATTTCCGCCGAGGTCTGGTGCGCTGCAGTCCATCCCGGTGACTCCTCGGTGCGCTGACTTCGCCACTGGCCTTGGCCGCATTGCCGCGTTGAACGGTTCCGCGGGCGCGTTACCGGCTGCGCGACACCCGGTAGAAGGCGTTGGGATTCGTGGCTTCCGTGTCGGTGAGGGTAAGTGTCGCGGCCGTGGCGGTGCCCGAGGCCACCGAAGTCCAGGTTGCGCCGGCCAGTCCATCCTTCTTGAGCAGTTCGTAGGCGCCGCCTGGCACCGCCTCGAAAGTCACCGCGAAGCTGTTGGCCACGGTGAATCCCGCGCCCAGGATCGGAAACGGCGTGCCCCCGCTGCCACTGCTGGCATCCGCCACGACGCGATAGAAGCCGCCCCCACTCCCTGCGCCGGTGTCCGTCAGGGTCAACTCCGCGCCCGACGCTCCGGCCGAAGCGACGTCCGCCCATTCCCCATCCCCCAGGCCCGCCTTTTTCTGCAGGCGGTAGGTGATGCCCGGGACACTGGCAATCGTGACGAAGTAGTCGCCGTCGTTGTTGAACCCGCTGGCAAGGATCGGGAACGGATCGATCGACGCGCCTCCACCCAGCCCATGCTTGGCCGCAAGTTCGTCCCGGACCTTCGCGACCTCCGTTTCGGCCAGGCCGTCGTTGTAGAACCGGACTTCCGCAAGTTGCCCGACGAACATACCGTCGCCGCTCAGGTCGGCAGCGCCCCCGAAGACCAGGTTGCCGTTGCCGCGGGGCGACCGACTGACCTGTCCGGCGGAAGCAATGACCGGACGCTCGTCGACGTAGAGACGCATGCGACCGGCATTCCAGGTCTGGATGGCGACGTGCCACTGTCCGTCGGCCAGGCTCTCGCCCGCCGAATAGAGAGTCCCGTCCGGATTGCCGATCCCGAACCCGGCCTGGCCGTTTTCGTCGAGGACGCAACCCCAATCGTTCGTCGCGCCGTCCTGTGAGGCATCCAGAATGCCGGTCTTCCCCGACCACTCGACGCCGTCGTTGCGGGTGGGCGGCTCGTTCGCTTTGAAAACGTAAGCAATGGTGGCCTCGGTCAGGCCGGCCAGCGGGTTCTGTTGCCCGGCGACCGAAAGCAACGAACGGGCAAACTCGACCGCGGGCGTGCCGGCGGGGGTTGCACTGGGAACGGCAACGGCGGGTTCCGGCGTGGCGGACGCGGCGATCCGACCGTTGGCGCTCGTCCAGCTGGTGATGGCGCCCTCGTTGACCGCTGCCGCGTCCCACACGTCCACCAGGGCGTCCTCTGCCGCGCGCCGCACGATGATATCGACAACCGCCTGGTTGGTGACGGTATCGCGGGTGGCGATCAGGGTGTACAGCGTGTCCTTGGCGGGAGTGACTTCGCGGTTGCCGGTGGGCTGCCCGGTGATATCGCCGATGCCCGGTTGGATCTGCATCGCGGCGTCGGGTGCGACCTCCCAACTCAGCGTGAGGCTCTCGCCCGCGTTGATCTCGGTGGTGCTTGCGGCAAAGGAGTCGATCAGGCGCGTGAACTGCACGCCATGCGTCGTCGCCAGCGCGTTGGCCTCGGCCAGGGCCTCGGCATCGGTCATGACCGTGTCGTAAAAGCGCACCTCCACGAGGTCGCCGGAAAGCAGCTGATCCACGTCCCCGCCCACGCTCGAACTGCCGAACGTCATCCGGCTGGCCTCGCGGGGACCGGCCGGAACGGGATCTTCGGCGGCGATGGGATCCCAGTTGTCCAGGTAGAGCTTCTGCACTTCGCCCGCTTTCCAGGTAACGACCACGACGTGGAACCGGTCGTCCACCGCCGAGCCCGAAGTGGTGTAGAGGCTGGTGTCCGGCTGGCCCACCCCGAAGCCGACATCGCCTTCGCGCGTCAGGGCCGTTCCCCAGTCCGCCCGATCGTTCGCGTTGTTGGCGTCGATCAGGCCGGTCTTGCTTCCCCAGTGCGCGCCACCAGGGCGGGTGGAGGGGGCATTGAACTTGACGACCACCGACAGGGTGAATTCGCTCAACCCCTGCAGCGGGCTGTCCCCGGCGTCCACCTCGAAAGCCGAACCGCTCAACCGCACCACCGGGCCGCCGGCTGGCGTTCCGTTCGCGTGGAAGGTCGAGAGCGAAGGCAGCGTGTAATCGGGCCAGGCGTTGACCCCGTTCTGACTCGGCCAGAGAATGATCTCGCCACCGTCAAGGACACTGCCGGTAAGGCTGTCCGCGTCCCACTTGTCGATCAGCGACGCCTGCCCCGACAGCAGGGCTCCGGTAGCGGCCAATGAAGCCACGATCCGCCGTGTGCTTGCGATCCGGCATCGGGCCCGCTGCGCGGCCTTGTCCTCGACTCTGTTCATGCGCCTGAAATTGGTTAATCCCCGCCAACAAGTCCAGCGCAACCTCGGCCGCGCCGGGCATCGCGCCGGCTCGAGAGTTGCGCCGTGGCCCGGCGACCGAACCCCCGTGCGATGCACGCCGCCCGGCCGACAGCCGTCCCTCGAAACCCCGCAGACATGCGGTCCGCCTCAGCCGTCGCGATTCAGTAACTCGCAGCCGCCGACGTGCCGTCGGCGCATGACTCAGCTGGGATAGGGCCGCCTGCCGCCGAGGGCGACGATTCACCCAAAGGTGACTGCTGATCGGAATCGGCGAGCCCGCGTAAGCCCGTGGATTTCAGCGCCGACTACACGTCGGCGGCTACCGCGGGTTGAATCGATACGGCTCAGGGGAATTCGGACCGGGCCGGACGGCGGCGAAATGGTCCATCCACGGGGCGGCGGCCATGCCGGGTGGAGTTGACACGGCCCGGTTCATGCCAGAGGGTCTTCCCGGAACGAAGATTCACTCGATCCCGACGGCTGCGTCCCATGATCTCAAGGCTGCTTTTCTCCAGTGCGTTGACCGCGATTGCCACCCTGGCCCAGGCACCGGCAGGCGAAGTCAGCGCGGAACCGGCGCCCAAGCCCGCTGTCCGCGCGGAGGTCCCTCCGCTCAAGCCGACCCCCGGCCCGACCAGCGAGCCCACCGTGGTTGCCGAAGCGGGGTGGCCCATGCCCTCCCTGCCCGACGCGGTGCTGCTGGGCCAGACGCAGCCGACAGCGGCCCGTTCCCAGAAGGTGCTCGATCCGGTCGCGGCCCGGGAATTGACGGTCGTGCGCGCGCGTTACGGAGGGTTGCTGGGAGAGGCGCTGATTCGCGAGCAACCCTGGCAACTGGTGAATCCGTTTGCCCCGGCCGGCTACGGAGACGGCACACAGAACCTGACGCAAGATCCGTTCACAGGCCGCGGTGAGGGTTTGGTGTTGTTTTCAATCCGGCTCGGCGGCGGCGGTTCGGGCAAGTCCCTGGCCGAACGGCGCGCGCCATCGAAGTCCACCCCCGCGAAACCCGCCCCGACTCCGTCCGCGGGCGATGCGGCCACAGAATGAAGCGTTGCCGGCGCCCTATTCCCCGCTGGCAATGATCCCCGTGCATCCATGAATCGTCGTGAATTTCTGCGCGCAGGCGGACTTGGCGCGGCGGCGCTGGCCGGGTGGCCCGGTTCCCTCTCCGGGCAGGAAGCCGGCGCGCGTCCCCCGGGCCAGCGCGTGGCCGAAGTCCTCAATCCGCTGGGTCGCGTCCCCGTTGGTCTGATCATCGACGACTCGACGTGCCTGGTGAACCTCAACCGGTTTGCCATGCCGCAGTTCGACGAGGCCTTCGGCGGCGAGAATCCAAGCTACCGACGCCACTGGCGCGACTGGCCAGCCGAGATCCCGGATGCCTTCGTCCGGAAGTTCGGCGAATGGTCCGCGGCCCAGGGTGTGAAGGGGAAGTACAGCATCGTTCCCTATCCGGCCTGCGTGGGCCGCGTGGATCGCCTGTTACCCGGGTGGACGCGGCGGGAACTGGACGAAAGCCTCGAACTGGTGCGCGGTCTGATGACACCGAACTGGGACATTCACCCGGAGATGGTGACCCATACGCGCGTGATCGACACCCGCACCGGCCAGCCCCACCCCGAGGCCACCACCCGGTTCATGGAGAATTGGGACTGGACCACCGGACGCTCCGTCGACGAACTCGCCGATTACCTCGGTTATGCGCTCCGCATCCTGAAAAACGTCGGGCTGCCGTGCGAGGGGATCACCACCCCGGGCGGGTTCGGCAACCGCGCCCGCCCGCAACTCGCCCAGGCCACGCTCGAGTCGGTCAGAGATGTCTTCGGCGCGCCCGTGCCCCACTACTTCCGGGATCTTTACGACCGCGGCAGCGAAAGCGTGGCTCCCCGGGTCGAGTATGCCGCGGACCTGGACAGCGATGATCCGCGGTGCGTGGTCAGCATTGTGGGCTGCACCGGGGACTGGACGGGCGGCTGGGACTGCGTCGAGCCGGAGGGCGTGGACCGCTTCATCACCAGCGACCTGGGCTCCGGCCGGATGGTGGACGTCATCACCCGGGGCGAACCGGCCCTGATGGTATGCCATTGGACAGGGATTTACTGGAACGGCGAGGAGCGGGGATTTCGGGTGTTCCAGGAAGTGGTTCGCCGCCTCCACGCCCGCTTCGATCACCTGCTCTGGATGAAGCTCGGAGAAGTGGCGCGCTACTGGGCCGCCAGAGAATTGACGGCGATTTCCCCGGATCCGACGGGGCTGCGCTTCCATGCGCCCTTTGGGTGTCCGCGGTTCACGGTGCGCCTGCCGATGCCCGCCGGCCGGGGGCTGCGGCTTCGAACCGCGGAAGCCGTGCAAGCTTTCGTTGAGACCGGCCGGCTGCTTTCCCTCCGTTCCGGCGCCTGGCACCGCGATGGCGACACGGTCACGGCGAGCTTCGATCTGCCGCGCGGAGAAAGCCGGCTGGAGTTCGTTGGTTGATGGAACCTTCGTTGCCGAGGGCGATGGCAGGAGAAGCCGGAGCAGACCTTCGATCCCGGTCCTTTCAGCTCGCGATGATCCAGATGCGGGTCGACGGCGGCGCCGTGAAGACGAACCTCGATCGCGCATCCCGGCGTCTGGAAGCGGCTCGCGCGGCCGGCGCCGACGTGGCGTTGCTTCCGGAAGCCGTGGACCTCGGCTGGACGCATCCAGCGGCGCTGACGGAAGCCCGGCCGATACCCGATGGCGAACCCTGCCGGCGGTTGGCGGCGGACGCCCGCAAGCACGGGCTGCTGGTCTGTGCCGGTCTCACGGAGCGGGCCGGGGATCGCGTCTACAATGCCGCCGTGCTCATCAGCCCCGCCGGCGAGGTCATCCTGCACCACCGCAAACTCAACGAACTCGAAATCGGTCACGCCTGCTACGCCCAGGGCGACCGGCTCGGGGTCGTCGAAACCGCGTTTGGCAGGTTCGGCTTGATGATCTGTTCGGATGCATTCGTTCGCGGTCAGACCGTGGGACGCACGCTCGGCCTCATGGGAGCCGACGTCATTCTGTCCCCGTGCGCGTGGGCCGTTCCCGCGGATCACGACAACACTCGCGAACCCTATGGCGCACTCTGGCTCGAGCATTACGGCCCGGTCGCCCGCGACTTCCGCCTGTGGATTGCCGGCGTCAGCAACGTCGGACCCATCACGGCGGGGCCGTGGCGCGGGCGGAAGTGCATCGGGAATTCCCTGCTCATCGATCCCGCCGGGCAAACCGCGCGGTGCGGCCCGCATGGCGAGGCGGCCGAGACCATCCTCCACGCCGGGATCCGGACCGTCCCGCGGCCGGCGCGCGCGGCCGGCTGGGAGACCGTCTGGGGGGAAAACCGCGGGCCTTGAACCAAGCCCCCCTCTGCACCTTGCAAGGTAGTCGTGTCGTCCCCTCACCCGCCCTTCGGGCGCCCTCTCCCCATCGGATGGGGTGAGGGATCAGCGAGGTCCGCAGTGAAGTGACCGCGTACTCATCCGCAGTCCATCGCCTGGATCATCACGGCTGCCACCGGGTGGGAGCGGCTGCTGGTCCGCGCGGCATCGCCTTCCTTCACGACGCGTCACGGTCGCATCCGCATTTCGTAGAGCCGCGTGCCGATCTGCCGGCTGGCGGCGATGATCTCGGGATACGGCGTGTCGGCGATGTCGACGAACCCGATCTGGTAGTTCTCCTCGTCGTAGACCCGGCCGGTCGTTGGTTCGTCCTGATATTGAAACCAATGAGTGCCCACGAACTGCGGATGACCGAGAGCCCCCTTCACATAGTCCCTGTAGGCCTGCGCGCGCGCCCCCTGGTTTTCGACCGGCACGAGGCCGGTGTGGAACAGCCCCCGGTCGAGCGCGCCGAAGTGGAACTCGCCGATGATCAGCGGCTTGTCACCGCCGGGATACTGAAAGTCCGCCACGCTTCGTTCATAGCGGTTGTAGCTCACGATGTCGCAGTACTTCGCCGCAGCCATCGCCGCCCGGTCGTTCACCCATGCGAAACGGCAGCCAAGGTAAAGCTGGTTCGGCGCAACCGCCTTGATCGCGTCGCGCACCAGCCGGAAATACCGCTCCGCAGCCTGCGTGTAAAAAGCGGCCAGGTCCTCCCGCGCGCGCGCCACGTCGGGCGCCTCCCGGGATTCCAGCAGGGCTTCCCACGACGCATGCCTGACGCCCCATACCTCATTCAGCCGTGTCACGTCGCCATACCTCGCCTGCAAATCGGCGATGAAGGCCCGCTTGGCCGCCTGCCCGGCCGGGCTGCGCAACGCCGCCACCGACAGCGACAGCTCATCGCCCCAGGACATTTCGTTGTCGGAGAAATAGCCGATACACCACGGATCGTTCGCGCTCCGGCCAATGCGACCGGCCATACTCCGACGCAACCCCTCCGCGAAGGCGGGATCGAACACGTCCGGGAACTTGCCCCAATAACCTTCGCTGCCCTCGATGTCCGGCGCGCCGCGCGAGCTGACGGTGTCGGTGTAGGGCGTGCGACGCAGCAGGCGAACCCCTTCATCGGACCAGTTGGCGATGGTGTTCAGGCCCCACGACCGCAAGCGCTGATGGATCACCGGCGGCGCCGACTGCTTCCAATCGTCTCCGTACTTGCGTTTGAGATTGGCGCCGGCGAACGAGAAGGCCCGTTCCGAACGCCCGGCGTAATGCCCTTTCAAGGCGCGAGCCCGGGGAATGATGAACTCGGCGAACCCGGCTTGATCCCCCGGGAAATCCTCGAACCAAGTCTCCCGTTCCGCGATGAACGTCGAATCGAGCATCCGCACGCAATCGATACCGTGCGACCAGAACAACCGGCCCTCCGGATCGACCAACCACCACTTGCCGGCGTGCTTCTGCACGCGGAAGAAACCGGTGGCCTCAAGTTGCGGGCCGGCTGCCCAACCGCCGTATCGATCCCAACCTTCCGGGCCGGGGGTGGCGGCGAGTTCCCGCGCCTCCGCTTCCCGACGTTCGCGGAGTTCCGTCAGCGTATGGACCTTCCCCGGCCAGTCCTTGTGCCGGTACTGCCCGAAGGTGTCGATGAGCGGGAAATAGGGCGTCGCGTCGGAAGTCCAGGCGGTCGGCGGCGTCCAGGAACCGGTGGCCCGGATCGCGCGGACCTCGAAGACGTGCGGCGCCGTGGGCTTGCTCACGAACAACAGGACCTGGGTGACGTTCGCGGGATCAACGCTGCGATCCCCCGCCGCGGCCACCGGATACCCGCGCAGGCCAAACAGCTTGCCGTCGAGCGTGTCGCCGCTGGTGCGCGTCAAAGGAACAACCAGGGTCCGGCTGCCGCCGGGTTCCAAGCCCACGTGGCCGGTCAGGCAGTGCCGAACGCCGTCGGCGCCCGGATTGTCCACGCGGCAGTACACCGTGGTCCGACTATCGCCAACATTGCGCACGTCCACTTCCACGCGGCCGAACGCCGAAAGATCCCAGTGCCCTGTCGGGGCGGGAAGCGTGACGCCGGGCCAGGATTGGGCCGTGCCGGTGCGGATGCGGATCGCCGGCCGCCCGTCCGCTGTCCGGACCGGCTCGACCCGGGCGTCGGTCTTGCGGAGGCGATCCACGCCCGGGACGGGACCGAACTCGAGCAGCGTTTGATCGGCGTGGAGCGGGGTGAGGAGGAAGAGCAGCCACCCGGCAAGCATCCGGCGGCCCGGGAGCATTTTTGGTTTCATCGACGATGATGATTCGCTGTTTCCAGACCGCGTCAACCCGCGATCCAGCGATGCGATGACGCCCTTGTCCCCTCCGTAGCCGCCGACGTGTAGTCGACGCCAAGCCCGAGGAGGCGTCGCGCGCCTCGCCGCAGCGTGACCGTCATTTGCCCTGGCGCAGCCGGCCGAACTCGCCGCCATCGAGCCAGATGCCACGACACTGCGGACAGACGTCGACCACGATCTGCGGGTCCCTGGCGCTTCGCACGCGGAGCAGTTCTTTGCCGTCGCGGGGGCAGGCCCCGGTGACGCAGTCCGTTCCCGCATCGTTGCCTCGGGTCAGGGGTTTGAGATCGCCCGGTTTGGCGGCCAGCAGGTGTCCCAGTTCCTGTTCGTCGAACCAGATGCCGCGACACTGCGGGCATTGGTCCACCTCGACCGCCTGCACGCGCGTGGGAACCAGCGCCCCGGTCCTGCACTTCGGACAGTTCATGGCCCCCAAGCCAACCCGGTTCGGGGCGTCCGGACAACCCCGGAGTTGCGGTCATCGGGACCGCCCCACGGTCCGCCAACCCGGGATTGCCAGTCCGGCGGGCCGCGGTGTTCAATCGCGGCCGACCTTGAATGTTCTCGCGAAAGCGCGCCGGGCGGGCCGCGGCCTGCCGGGATGGATCGCGGGCCTCCTGCTCCCGCTGGCCGTGGGCGGGGAGATTGTGCCCGTCGAGCGCGACTTCATTGTGCATCAATGGCGCAAGGAGAACGGATTGCCCGACAACTGGGTGCTGTCCGTGCTGCCGGCCCGGGACGGCTTTCTCTGGGTGGGAACGCGGCGTGGGGTGGCGCGGTTTGACGGGCAACACTTCGCGCTTTGGAACCGTTCCAACTCCTCCGTCTTCGTGAGCGATCGCACCGCCGCCCTGGCCGAGGATGCCGCCGGCGTCATCTGGGCCGGCACCGATCAGGGACTCGTCCGGATCGATGGCGCGCCCGAGCGGTTTACGTTCGACCATCTGCCCTCCTCCGCCCCGTATCCGATGGGGCCGAACAGCAATGACATCCGGCGGGTGGCGCCGACACCGGACGGACGGTTGATGGTGGCCTCGGCCCAGGGGCTGTTCATCCGGGATCTCGCCGACAGCTGGAAACGCCAGGCGCACGCCGACGAGTCGAACCTCGAAATCGGGCCGGTCCTGGGGTTGTCGGTCGCGGAAGACGGCTCCCTGCTCGCGGGCACCGCGGGACT
Organism: Verrucomicrobiales bacterium; assembly: GCA_024233305.1. Classification (GTDB taxonomy): domain Bacteria; phylum Verrucomicrobiota; class Verrucomicrobiia; order Limisphaerales; family J093; genus J093. The sequence continues at coordinate 43,627 of JACKPV010000039.1, read as the reverse complement.
GCTCCGACAGAAACGTCCCGGCGGGGTTTGGGACGAGGAACTCGGCACGCCGGTCTCAACCGATTCCCGCATGGTGTTCGCCCTCGCCCAAGCGGGGGGCGAGTCCTTTGCCATCGTCGGGGAGTGGTCGCAGAATCAAGGCCGCCTGTTTCGGCACGGTCCTTCCGGCTGGGTGCCCGTGACCGACGAGGTCATCCGCAACTTCACCGAACCGCCCTGGTTGATGGGCGACCGGTCCGGCGCGCTGTGGCATCCGCAGGACCCGCAGTTGCTGGTCCGCCGCCAGGGCACGCAGGAAACGCGATACCACCTCACCCGTTTGGCCGCCACCGAGACAGCGCTTTGCATGCGCGAGGACGCGGACGGGGATTACTGGGTCGGCGCCACCGGCAGCGGCCTGCTTTGCCTTGAACCCCGTCGCATCCAAACGCTGACCACGGCCGACGGACTGCCGCATACGAACACCTGGGCCTTGCTGCCCGCCCGCGATGGCGCTCTCTGGGTGGGGACCGAGGCGGGTGTGGTGCGCTTGCACGACGGCGGGACCGACCTCTTCACCCATGCGGAAGGCCTCGGGAGTGACAACATCCGGGCGCTGGCGGAGGAACGGTCCGGGCGCGTGTGGATCGGTACCGGCGGCGGCTTGAACCATTGGGCCAACGGCCGGCTGCAGGCCGTGGAGATCGACAGCGAATCGCCCTGGTGGGCCAAGGTGCGGTCTATTCACGTCGGTCGGGACGGGGCAGTCTGGCTCGGTGCAGCAGCCGGTCTCCACCGGCTTCACGAAGGGCAGGCGCGCTCCTGGCAACCGGCCGACGGCCTCCCCCACGAGGATGTTCGCGCGATCCTCGAAGATCGCGCCGGGCGACTTTGGGTCGGCACAATGGGGGGTGGGTTGGCCGAGTTACGGGAGGATGGTTTCCGTCGCTACACCGAGGCGGAAGGGCTTTCGAGTCTCAACGTCTGGGCCTTCTGCGAGGACGAGGAGGGCGCGCTGTGGATGGGCACGGACCGCGGCATCAACCGGTTGGCCGACGGGCGCCTCGGCGCGGTGACCACGGAGCACGGGCTGCCTGACAACCAGGTCAACACCCTCGTCACGGATGGACACGGCTCGCTGTGGGTGGGCCACGACGGCGGCGTTTACCGGATGGCGCTGACGGCGTTGCGCGAGGTCCTGACGGGCAAACGCGACCGGGTGCACTGCGTGGCCTACGACGAGGATGACGGTTTGGCGCACGTCGAGGTCAACGGGATCAAGAGCAGCCCGGCCGCGGCGCGGTTGCCGGACGGGCGGCTGGCCTTCGCGACGGTGGCCGGGGTGGCGTTGTTCGATCCGGAGAACCCGCCGGATCTCACGCGCGGCCCCCGGACGCACATCGAGGGTTGCCTGGCGACCGGCCGGGAAATCCTCCGCTGCGTGCCCGGCATCCGACCTCCTGATTCCCTTGAGAAGGGGTTGCCTCCCCTCCGCATCGCGCCTTCCGAACGGCGCCTCATCGAGATCACTTACACGGCCACGAGCTTCCGGGGGGGCGGGAAGACCCGCTACCGCTACCGGTTGACAGGTGTGAACGCGGACTGGGTCGAGGCAGGCACGCTGCAAAAGGCGGTCTACGCCAACCTGCCGCCCGGTTCCTACCTTTTCGAGGTGATGGCGGCGAACAAGCACGGTTACTGGAGCCCGGCCCCCGCCCGGCTCGCCTTCCGGCTCGAGTCCCGGTTCTACGAACGGGCGGGCGTGCAAGCCGGCGGGGCGCTGGCCTTGCTGGCGCTGGCTTACGGCGTGGTGCGCTGGCGGTTGGGCGAACTCCGCCGCATCCATCGGCTCGAAGCCGAGGCCGTCCGCTCCCAGGAACGCGCCCGTCTGGCCAAGGATCTGCACGACGGCCTCGGGGCCAATCTCACCGAGTTGACCCTCCTCAGCGGCATCGGCGCCACGGAGGACCTGCCCGCCGACGAGGTCCAACGGCGCTTCGCCCGCCTCACCGAAACCACGCATCGGGCCTTGCACTCGTTGCGCGATCTCATCTGGACCGCCAATCCGAAAGCGGACAGCGTCGAAGCCCTCGCCGCGCGCATCTGCCAGCATGCCGAGCGGCTGTTGGATGCGGCGGGGGTTCGCTGCCGGTTCGACGTGCCCATCGAGTTCCCCGACGTGCAAGTGGGCCCGGCCATGCGCCGCGAACTCCTGCTGGCCTGCAGCGAAGCCTTCAACAACATCGTCCGCCACGCCGCCGCGATCGAGGTGCACATCCGGCTGTCGTTCGACGGGGCCTGGTTCCAAATCGAGATCGCGGACGACGGCCTCGGCCTCCGACCTCTCCCTGAACCGAGCGCCGGGGTCGGTCCTGCATCTAGTGCAGGTGCTCCCTCCTGCAATAGTGAGGACCGACCCCTGAGCGGCCCCAGGTTCACGGCCTCTGAGCCGGTCCAAAAGGAATCTGCCGCTCTCCCTGTAGCCACTTCCGCGGCCAACGCCGGGGACCGTTACCTCGGGCTCGCGTCCATGCGCGAACGGTTGACGGCCCTCGGGGGACGCTGCCACTGGGACACCTCGCCCGGTGCGGGAACAACCCTGGTTTTCGAAGTGGCGCTCAAGTAGGGCCGACACTGCATCCCGCATCGATGGAGGCGGATGCCAGCGCGAAAGCGGGAGCTTGCCTGTCCGACGCACGATGGTTTTACTTGCCCGCCATGGAGCCCCGCGCGGACAACATCCGGGTAATGGTCGTCGAAGATGACCCGAAGGTATGCCGGGAGGTCTCCACGCTGATCCGGACCAGCCCGGGGTTCCAACTCGCCGGCGCCTATGGCCGCGTCGACCACGCCCTGGCTTCCCTCGCCGCAGACCGGCCCCATGTGGTGGTGCTGGACCTGCGATTCAATGGTGCCAACGGCTTCGATTTCCTGGGAATCTGCCGGGCCCGGCATCCCCGGATCGAAGTGCTGGCCTATACAGTCCACGACGACCCCGATTGGATCTACCGTGCCATGGAAGCGGGCGCTACGGGCTACGTGCTCAAGAACCAGTCCGAGCAGGGACTTCTGGAAGCCATCAAGACCCTGCATGAAGGCGGCTCCTTCATGTCCAGCCAGGTGGCCCGCTTGGTCCTCCGCCACTTCCAGAACGATCGGGTTGCGACCGAACGCCTGGCGCAGCTCAGCCCGGCCGAACGCCGGGTGCTGGAGCAGCTGGCCCGGGGGTTGAAATACGCCGAGATCGCGAAAGCCCTCGGCATCGGTGTCCGCACCGTCAACTCCCACCTGCACCACATCTACGAGAAACTCCACGTCACCACCGCCACCGCCGCCGTGGCCGCCTACTTCCGCCACCGCAGTTGACCGCGGGGGGCCTCCCCCCTACCAAGCCGTATCGATTCAGCCGTATCGATTCAACAGGCCGTAGCCGCTGACGTCTAGTCGGCGCTGATCGTCAGCGACTTGAGCGATCCCACCGGCGCCGACCGGCAGTCACGTTTCGGTGCATCGTCGCGCTCGGCGGCAGGTGGACGGATCCCCGCTGAATCATGCGCCGACTACACGTCGGCGGCTACCATCCACTGAATGGTCACGGTTCAGTGAATGGACCGCGGATGGGCACGGATGACACGGATGGAGCGCGATGAGGATCACTGACTGGTGAGGCCAAACGCGGGGCAGGCAACTTCGGTTACCCCAATTATCCGCGCGCATCTGTGCCCATCCGTGGTGGATTCAACTGCACAGTCAAGGCCAAGACCCGCCGAGCATGCCGCCCAGATCACGCCGGCGAAGCGCCGATTGGCCCCGGCTGCCACCTGGCTTGAAGGAGTCGATTGTCGCTTTTTCCAACATTTGCGTACTTCAACGGATACCCACGCACATGGCCTCCGTGCTAATCGATAGCGGCAATCAGAAACCGGGGCCGGCAGGTGGTTCCTGTCAGCGCATCGGATAACTCGGGAACTTGCTGGCAGACGACCGAAGCACGGGAACTGCCAGGCCGGATGAGGCATCAGTCATGGCGCGGGACGACGATCAGGGAGGCCGGGGCGGTCATTGTGCCGCCCGCGGAAACAAACGGGGGTGGGGAACCCCTGACGAGGTTCGGAGCCGTCGCCTCTACGATGCGCCAACCGGCGAGAGATCGGGTCTGGCCCAGAAGTCGCACAAAACGAAGGCGCCAAGGGGTCGGAAGATGATTTCGGCAGCAAGAGATCGCCGGCATTTCCGCCAGCGAGCGCGGCGCGTCATCGCGCGATCTTCTGCGCCGCTGCTGCTGGTGGCGATGCTTGGCGGTTGTTCGGCGCCACAGACCGTCGACTACACCCCGACCTCCGGCTCCGCGTCCTCGTGTCGCACGGTCGCTCATGGCCTGGAACTCTGCGCCGATCCGGTCACGGACGCTGCACGATCCAAGCGCCTGTTTGGTATCGATTCAGCGAAGAGGGGTGTCCTGCCGGTGCATGTCGAGATCCGGAACCTCGACAACCACGGGACCTGGCTCATCGAGCAGACGAACATGCGGCTCAGGCGCGCAGGCGAGGAAGCCCTCCCCCGCTCGATTGACAAACGCAACCGCGCCGCGGAGGTCTACGGAGCGGGAGGTTCCATCCTGCTATCCGGACCCCTGCTCTTTGCGGGCACAACGGAGAAGTCCAAGGACCTGAAGGTCACCCATGAATTTGCGCGCAAGGAGCTCCCGTTGCGCCAGACCCTGGCGCGAGGGGGCGCGTATGCAGGCTTCGTCTATTTCCCGGTGCCGAAGGGTGACCGCAACCTGTCCGCCAAGCTCTTGATCACGGCCACCGAAGTCGCCACGAAAGAGAAAATCACTCTCGAGCTCGACTTGACACCATGAGACGCCCCGAACGTAGCCGTCGAACTCTGCTCCCGCTTGGCGCGCTGCTTCTCGCCTGCGCGGCCGGCTGCGTCGAGACCACCAAGGTCAAGATCAGCCACGAGCCGTCCGCTGCGCTCTCGGGGACTTCCCGGTCCCCGCGCACCGCGGCGCTGGTGATCACCCCGGAACTCCGGGATCACAGCTGCCGGATCCGCCTCGTCGGTGGCTCACGCATCTACCCCCTGGGAGAGCACATGGTTCTCTACGCCCGCGAGGTTGCCGCAGCACTCTTCACCCAGGTCAACGAGTTCGCCTCCGAGGCCGATGCGGCGGGGAAAGGCGACGTCATCCTGATCCCGCGGATGGTGAAGTCGAGCATCAGCGGCCCCGTCCCCATGGAAACCCTGCTCCGCGCCGAGTGGACCATAAAGGACCGCAACGGGCAGGAAACCCTCTGGGTCGCCAACGCCGAAGGCACTGGGAGCGTGAGGCCAAAGATCCTCGGCGTCGGAACCGCCGAGCGAAAATCCTGGCAGCAGGCCTATGACCAATTGATGGCAGGCACTGCGGAGGTATTGAACGAGGCGTTGGCGCGCGGGATTGCGCGAGAAGCGCCGTAAGGAAGACAGGGTAGTGGCAGGTAGGCACAGGATTGACTCCCTCTCCCCGTTTCGCTATACGTCTCGACTATCACAGCCGCTTCCGCGACACGGTCGCGGTCATTCAGCGCGTCATGAAATCTACTGATCTAAGCGCGAACGCGGAGGTCAGCTTCTGGCTGCGGCCCTTGACGGCGACTCTCCTGGTCACCGGGTTGGCGGCGGTTGCGAGGGGTGCCGAGCCATCGCAACAGACCAATCCAGCCTCGAGGCAACTGTTCTCGACTGTCGATCCTATCGACTGCGACTTCGAGTTATTACCGGCTGCGGCAGACTACGGTCCGGGACCCGCCACTGGCAGCTTCGAGGTCGCAGCGTTCGGCGGTTGTGAATGGGACGCCGGGAGTCCAGGCTGGATTCACTTGGAAGAAGCCGGTGGGAACGAGAACTTCGGCTGGCGGCTGAGCAGTTCATCCAGCGCGACCGTCACGTATCATCTGCCGCACAACTATACGGGTCAGCTACGCTTGGGGAGTGTGACGGTGACCATGGACGGCGCACCAACACGTTCCTTCTCGATTTCGCAAGATGCCTGTGGATTCGAGCTACAGGCCGAAGACGTGGCGTACGGTGTCGGCCCGGCAGAAGGGACCTTCACCGTGAGTGCCCCAGGCGTCTGCGCCTGGCACGCCGGGAGTCCAGGCTGGATTCGCTTGGAAGGAGCTGGCGGGGACCAATGCTGCGGCTGGGGGCTGAGCAGTGCAGGAGACCAAACCGTCACCTATAGCGTGGCTGACAACTACAGCGGTAGTCTGCGCACTGGTGAGATCTCGGTCTCAATGCGGGGACAGCCACGTCTCGTGTTCAGCGTATCACAGGAGGCATGTGCCTTCGAGTTAGAAGCCGAGGACGCCTTCTATGGTCCCGGCCGAGCAGACGGGTCGTTTGCCGTGACCTCGCCAAGCGTTTGCAGATGGACCGCCAGCAGCCCCGGATGGCTCCGCCTCGAAGGCGGGGGCGGCGACGAGCTGTTCTCTTGGTCGGTGAGCAGTGTAGGAGACCAGTCAGTCACCTACCATGTGGCTGAGAACTACAGCGGTAGTCTGCGGACTGGTGAGATCTCGGTCTCAATGCGAGGACAGCCCCCAGTCGCATTCACCATCTCGCAAGAGGCCTGTGCGTTCGAGGTGGAAGCCGAGGGCGCTTTCTATGGTCCCGGGCAGGCAGCAGGGTCGTTTGGCGTGACCTCCCCAGGCGTCTGCAGATGGACCGCCAGCAGCCCCGGTTGGATCCGCCTGGAAGGCGGAGGCGGCGACGAGCTGTTCTCCTGGTCGGTGAGCGGGGTAGGAGACGGGACTATCGCTTATCAGGTCGCGAAGAACTACACCGGAGAACCGCGGACTGGCGAGATCAAGGTGTCAATGCGCGGACAGCCCCCCCGTTCGTTCACTGTGTCCCAGGAGCCGTGTGGCTTCACACTTCTCGAAGAGGCTCTAGAGCACGGGCCCAAAGCCGAGACGCGCTCATTTGTGGTAGCGGGAATCGGGGATTGTGAGTGGACCGTTCGCAGCCCGGGTTGGGTGCGAATGGCCGATGCGGCGGGGGACCCGGCTTTGGGCTGGACATTGAGCGGAGCAGGGCCGGGCATCGTGCTCTACAACGTCGCAGACAATAACTCTGAGGAGCCTCGAACCTCCACCCTGTCCATCTCGATGCGCGGCGTGCCCACGCGTATCCTCCCGGTGACGCAGTCTGGCCGCAGTTGCACTTACACCCTCTCCTTGAACGACGTCGAGGCGCCGGCTGGAGGGATGGAGGGGACAATCACCGTGACAGCAGCGACAGGTTGCTACTGGACGCCGAGCCGTGGGCCGCACTACTGGATCAATGTGTGGGGTGCGTCTGCCACGCACGGCCCAGGCCATTTCGATTACATCGTGTCCGCGAACCAGACTGGCTCTGAGAGATCCGGCGCGATAACCGTGGGTGACGGCGTGATAATCGTTAAACAATCAGGGAGCCCGCTGTGCAGTGATCCATACAGACTCGACGCGTGGGAACCCATGGATACAGCACCTCCGGATTGTACCACCAATGCAAACCACCGGACCGAGCTCGCCAGGGCTCGGAACGGCGCCGTTGTGGTGGAGTGCAGCGACGGAGGCTATGCGGTTAGTTGGCATCCTGTGAATGGGGGCCGAGTATTCATCGGCCAATGCGTTTATCTCCCCGGGGGCAATTACGCGCAAATCAAGCGCGACGAGACTGGCGAAATCAGTCACGTGTGGATGCGCAACAAGGAAGCAGAATGTGACTTCCGTCCAGGGAATCCGATCTGTGAAAGCGAAGGCTTCGTCAATGGCTTTGAGGACACCGATGATTACTTGTTCTATACGGAAACCGGCCTGCTAAGCGTCGTCCACTCGGTAAAGTCCTTGGACCGGTTCGGCAAACCAGTGGGTCCCCGGTCCTGTGCCTCACCTTCGTACTTCGATTTGGCCCCAGATGATCTGTCGGTATTGCAGGAAATATTCGCGGTCAGTCAGCAGCCGGGTCCCCGGGCGGGCCCATTGTGGACCTACATTCGCATAGCAGGAGTGGCCAATCCCGGAAGCGTCTCCTTGAGTCTGAGGGAGCGTAGCTATGAAGTGGAACTTTCGCCTGGGGAACCAGCAAGCCTTGTCGCGGAACTCCTGGCAGAGGCGATCACCCTCGATCCCGAAACCGAACGAGCCGGTTTGGAGGCTGTGGCTGTGGTTCCGACACGCACCGTCCTCCGTACCGGAGACGCGGCCACCGTATACCTTGCGGTGGCCAACGTGATCGATGAAGAAATCAGGATCACCATGACCGGCCAAGACCAGGAGGGACTACGGGCGCTTCGGACAATCGACGTGCCACGACTCTCCATCGATCGCGATGGACAGGACGTGCTTGTTTCATGGGCGTCAAGCTCCGACAAGTTCCACCTGAGTGGCGGGCGAATGGCAAACGGACGCCTGGAGTGGACTGAACTCGATAAGGCCGAGGTTGGCGAAATCGACAACGGGGTGTGGCGGTATCGCACGACTGCGGCTGCACCTTGGGAACTCTTCCGACTCGCATGGTGATTCCGGTAGGTATTCCATGCGCGGTGGGTAGATGCGCTCGCAGGTTAAGGGCGGTCAAGGCGGTCTGGAGGCACGGGAGGGAGGTGTCGGACGCGGGTTCATAGCAGGAGGGAGCTCGTGCGTCCTATCGGCGGAGCACCAACCGCTCGGTCCCCTCGGCCCGTCAGGTCGAGTGAGACGGATGCCGATCTGGTTGCATCCGACCGCTGGGGGCAGTGCCCCGGGCCTGAACGTCCCAGGTTGAACGGCTGAGCGGCTTTGTGCTTGCAGGTCACCGCAATGGGAGATCGTTGTTTCGCATTTGCCATTCTCGGACGCGAGGTTCAGAAGTGGTCTTCGATACAGCTTGGCACCAGACCGGGACCTTGCGCCAGAGCGGTAGAATCCGTGGCGAGAGGCCGGCGCAATCGGGTTGATCTCACCCAGGGGCTATCCGTCGGATGACGTAAAGCACCGCGGCCCGGCCCTGCATTTTGCGTAGTCTGACTCGTATCTCTGACCACACGTTCCCGTTAGCATTTCAGCTACCTCGGGACCCTATCCGAACCTCACGCGGCACTTGCCGCTTCCGGTTCTTCGCCCGCGAGGCCAGCGAACCGGAGGCCGCAGCTTGCCAGATGGTCGGAGTCACGGACATGTCCGGTGGCGACGCCAAGGAGGAGGGGGTGCGGAAGGGGTTGTGTGCCACCAGCGGTTTTCGAAGCGCCGTAAAGGGGTCGGTTCTTGATATTGACGGATGAGGCCCGATCGAACAGTCTCCGGGCCTGGGCAAGGAGGGTCAGAATGGAGTATCCGGGGGCGGTTTATCACGTCCTCAACCGGGGCGACCGTCGGGAGGCCATCTTCCGCGACGACACGGACCGGTAGCGTTTCCTGCTCACCCCGGCCGGGACCTGCGATAAGCCCGCCGGGCAGGCCCATGCCTGCTGGTTGATGTCCAGTCACTTCCCTCTGGTCCGCGGCAAGCCCTCGGGGGTAAAGCGCAGCGCAAATGCTCAACTGGGTACGGGGTGGGCTTCCAGACGGCGGACAATGCGCCGGTCGAAAGCGCCGAACGGGCGAAGGCCGAATGCTCCTGCCTCGATCAGCGCAAACGCGATCTGGACGGGTTGGGCCGGGAGTGCGTACCGGTCCTGCGGGAGCGTTTTCCCGGCGGATATCGCTGGCGCCTCATCGAGGTGGAGTATTCCTTCGACCTGGTCTGGCGCCGGTCCAAGCCGTGACCATTCAGTAACTCACGGCCGCCGACGTGCAGTCGGCGCATGATTCAGCTGGGATAAGGCTGGCTGCCGACGGGCGCGATGACGCACCAAAACGTGACTTCCTGTCGGAACCGGCGAGACCGTGTGAGCCCCTGGATTTCAGCGCCGACTACACGTCGCCGGCTCCGTCCTCGACCGCCCGGCCGTCTACCCGCCGCGCGGCAGCGTCTGGATGGCCGAGCCACGCTTGAGCGACTGGAGGAGCACCCGTCCCGGTCCGTTCAACTGCGTCATGAAGAACCCTTCGCCGGAAAACAACGTGCGCCGGATGCCGCCGGTGCGCCGGATGGTGTAGTCCACCCCGTCGGCAAAGGCGGCCAGGTTCCCGGTGCTGACCAGGATGGACTCGCCGGCCGCGAGGCGGCGCTCGACGAAGTCGCCGGAACCGTGGACCAGCACCAACCCTTCGCCGGAGATCTTCTGCAAGAAGAGGCCCGCCCCACCGAACAACGCCGCGCCCGCCCGCCGGGCAATGGTCACGTCGATGTCCACCCGGGGGCCGAAGGCCGCCACGAACGATCCGCGCGTCGTGACCACCGGTCCTTCCGCAAGATCCCAGGGAACGATCTTTCCGGGTTGGTTGGCGGAGAGCACGACGCTTTGCCCGTCGCGCCGCCCCTCGATGTAGGTGAGGGCCAGGCCTTCGCCCGAGAGCATCCGTCGGGCCATGCCGCCCAACCCGCCGGGCACCTTCAAGGTCCACTGGACATCGGGATCGAGTGACATTAGGGCGCCTTTGCTGGCCCAGCAGGTCTCGCCATAAGCCAGGGTCAGGCGGGCCACCTGCGCGAGTTCGCCTTCGATCTGGAATTTCATTTCGCCGTCCGGTTGAGTTGTTGTGCTGGCGGGGAATATGCCGTCTCCCGTCCCGCCGGACCAGCGTTTTGGCCGTGCCGCTTTCCGGGGAGACGAGGCGTGTCTCGCGGAAGAGGAACACCATCCCTGGCTTGCCGGACGGGGACGTCCGCGGGTAGGGTGAGCGTGAAAGCCCGCGGCGCCGGAATGCGCGCGCCGTGATTTGTCGGGAACCACCAAGGCCCCCGACCGCGCGCAGCCCGGCCCCCGGCGAACCAACCAGAGCACCATGGAAAGACGTTCGTTTCTCAAAGTCCTCGGAAGCGCGGCCGGCGGCTGCGCCTTTGGCATCACCAGCGCCTGGGCCCGTGAATCGACGGTCCCGCTCACGGACACCGTCCTCGGCATGCCTCGAAGAATGCTCGGCCGCACGGGACGCCAGGTTTCGATCATCGGCTTCCCCGGCCTGGCGATGACGCGCGACGATCAGGCGACCTGCAACCGGGCGTTGCAGCAGGCGGTGGACCTCGGGGTCAACTACGTGGACAACGCCCCGGCCTATGGCAACGGCGTGTGCGAGGAGCGCATGGGCGTTGCCTTGCAGGGGGTGGACCGCGACGGGCTCTTCCTGGCCTGCAAGACGAAGATGCGGGATGCAAGAGGCTGCCGGGAGGAACTCGAGCGTTCTCTGGAGCGGCACAAAACCGACCATTTCGACCTCTACCAACTGCACCATCTCCGGCAGCCGTCCGAGGTTGAACAGGCGCTCGGACCGGGCGGGGCCATGGAGGCGATCCTGAAGGCCCGCGAGGAGGGCAAGCTGCGGTGGATCGGCTTCTCCGCTCACACGACGAAGGCTGCCGTGCTCGCGCTCAACCGGTTTCCGTTCGACACGGTAATGTTCCCGATCAACTACGTCGAGATGTTCACCATCGGGTTCGGTCGCGAAGTGCTCGAGACCGCCCAGGCCAAGGGAGCGGCGGTCCTCGCCATCAAGCCGATGTCCGCCGGGACCTGGCCGGAGGGCATGGAGCGGACCCGCCAGTGGTGGTATCGCACGATCGAGGAACAGGACGACGTCAACCGGGCGATCCGTTTTTCCCTGAGCCAGCGCGGCGTGGTGACCGGCTTCTCGCCTGCCTGGCTTGATCTCGTCGAAAAGTCCATCGCCGCCGGCAAGGTCTTCCAACCGGTCAGCCCGGAGGACATCGAAATCCTCAGGGAACGAGCCCATGACGCGGCGTCTGTTTTCAAGCGGGAGGAGGATCAGGTGGCGGGTTTCCGCCCGCTGCGCGGACCGGTCTATCCGGACAGCCCGCACGAAGCGGCGCCGACGAGCTACGCCTGATTCCCTGGCGCGGTTCGACGGCGGGCACGAAGCCTGGGAACCGGAGGCCGGGCGGCGAATCGGCCCGGTTTGGAACCGGCAGTACCGTGGCCAGGGGCCGCGAGGTCCGGTTCTCAAGCCATGGAAGGAGCGCGAACAGTCCGAGCAGGACCTTTGCGTGAGGAAGGGCACGTAGCTGAGCCGTATCGATTCAACACGGGGTAGCCGCCGACGTGTAGTCGGCGCTGAAATCCAAGCGCTTACGCGGGCTCGCCGATTCCGATCAGCAGTCACCTTTCGGTGAATCGTCGCCCTCGGTAACCGACAGCCCTATCCCAGCTGAATCATGCGCCGACTGCACGTCGGCGGCTACGACTCACTGAGTCGTTACGGCTGAGTGAGAAGGAGCAGTCGTTTTTAGCGGAACATCTGCTCTCAGACTTTTTGCCCTCCGGGGCATGTCCAAACGCTCAGTCCATTCACGCGGAGGTCGATGAACAGGCACTGCTGGCCCAGGCCCGGGTGCGTTTGCTCGAGCCCTGCGAGCTGCCCGAATGCCACCACCTCCTCGACCAACACCATTACCTCAAACGGATCCACCCCGCCGATGAACTCATCGTGCTGGATGGCAAGGAGCCCCGACACGGTCCGGGCGATTCAGTGCCCGGCGGGAGTCGCGCACCCTCGGCAGCAAGGCCACTCAACCCGAGGACATCGGGTTTCCCTGCGCCGCCCAGATCGGGCAGATCCGCCGCCAGGTCAAACGCAAGAGCAATGAGGTGGTGGGGTTGATCACCAGCCTCGCCCCGGAGCACGGCGGCATTTGCCGCTTGCGAGGAGCGGGAGTTGGCGATAGGTCTGGCTTATGCCATGCCGCCCCACTTTCCGCCCCTCCAGTCCTTCCCGTCGCTGGTTGGGCTTGGTTCTTGTCGCGCCGAGCCTCCTGACGCTGGTCTGCGGATTCCCGGCCCGGGCAGGCGTCGCCCGCAGCGAACTGGACGCCCGCATCCGCCAGCACCGAACGGGGCTCATCGCGGTTGAAACCGCGCCCGGCGCCGAGGTCCGCGTCGAACAGCTGCGGCATGAATTCTGGTTCGGCGCCGCGCTGGCGAATCACGTGTTCGGCGGGCGTCTGGACCCGGCGAACACCGCCGCCTACCAGCAGGCCTTCCTCACGAACTTCAACGCCGCCGTGACCGAGAACGCGTTGAAATGGCACGTCATGGAACCCCGCCAGGACCGGCCCGATTACTCGGTGGTCGACGCCATCCTGCGGTGGACGGAGGCGCACGAGATCCCGCTCCGGGGACACAACATTTTCTGGGGCATCCCCAATCGCGTGCCGGACTGGCAGAAGGCGATGGACCCCGACACGTTGCGCGACACGGTGCGGGCGCGGGCGCTCGACATCGGGCGCCGCTACCGGGGGCGGTTTGCCGAGTACGACCTGAACAACGAGATGATTCACGGCAACTTCTATGCCGACCGCCTCGGGCCGGGCATCACCCGGGACATGGCGGCCTGGGTTCATGCAGCAGATCCCGACGCCGTGCTTTATCTGAACGACTACGACATCCTGACCGGGAACCGCCTGGACGATTACTGCGCGGACATCCGCCGCTTGCTGGCCGACGGGACGGGCATCGGCGGCATCGGGGTTCAGGGCCATCTGCACGCGGATTCCTTCGATCCGGAGGCCTTGCAGAAGGCGTTGGACCAGTTGGCGGAGTTCAACCTGCCGATCCGCGTCACCGAGTTCAACATGCCGGGCCAGCGTTCGGCCGTTTACCGGGAGAAGCGCGCCACGCTCACGGACGCGGAAGAGGCCGCCAAGGCCCGCGCGCTGGCGGACTACTACCGCATCTGTTTCGCCCATCCGGCGGTGCAGGGCATCCTGATGTGGGGCTTCTGGGAGGGCGCCAACTGGATCCCCGCCTCCTCGCTTTACCGCCGCGACTGGACGCCGACACCCGCCGCCCACGCCTATCGGGACCTGGTCCATGGCGAATGGTGGACGCGCGTCACGGTCCACGCGGACGCTGCCGGGCGCGCCCGGATCCCGGCTTTCCACGGACGCCATCGGGTCTCGGTCGGCGACGCGGAACGGATTGTCGAACTCAAATCCGGACAGGGACCGGTCAAGGTGGCTTTTCCGCCAGCGACGGGACAGCCGTGATTCCCCGGCCCCCACCGGTTGCAAGTCAGGGCCGGCGTAAAGGAGATCGCTGGTCCTGAACCAGCCACGGTCGGCGGGCGACAACCGGCGCCTCCGCGCGCGCGCTGCCTCGGCGCCCCGGACGGGCGATCAGGCCTCGATCCGTTGTTCCAGGAAACGCTGCAGACCGGCGGGAGAAACGACGGTCAAGACGCGGCCCTTGACTTGAATCAGTCGTTCGCGACGGAAACGGGCGAGGGTGCGGGAAAAGGTCTCGCTCACGGTGCCGAGTTCGGCAGCCAGGACGCGCTTGGCCATCGGGAGTTCGATGGCCACGGGAGCGGTCGCCGACCGGTCGGGGCAACGCTTGAGCAACCAGTTGGCGAGCCGTGTCTCGACGTCCTTGAGGGTGAGATCCTCGAGTTGTCCCACGAGCGTCCGAAGCCGCTGGCTCATTGAGGCGAGCAGGCGCAACGAGAGTTCGGGTTGCCGGCGCAGGAGGGCGATGAACTCGTTGCGCTGGATCAGCAACACGCGGCTGGCTTCCAGGGCGCGGGCGTCCGCCGGGTAACCACCCGGCATGACGAGGGTGGCCTCGGCCAGCGAATCCCCGGCGCGAAACACGTGAATCACCTGCTCCCGCCCGCCCGCGCTCACCCGGTGCACGTTGATCGACCCGTGCTGCACGACGTAAAAGCCAACCGACGGCTGGCCTTCGCGGAACAGGTAGTCGCCCTTCTCGACCAGCTTGAGCACGGTGATGTCGGCGATGCGATCCAGATCCTCCGCCGGCAGTCCGGCAAGCAACTGGCAGGCCCGCAGCGACGAGCTGACGGCGGCCTGGCGCAACGCATTTCGGGACAGGGCGCTCATCTCGATTCGGGAAGTCCAGCGGTTTCACCGGTCAGCGTGAGTGGCCCCGTCCCGGCCCGGGCGACCCGTCGTTCCACCCGCCAGTAAAACGCGTGTGCCAGCGGGATGATGACCGCCGCGGTCAGCGCCCCGGCGAGCACATCCACGACGTAATGATAACGACAATAGACGGTCGAGATGCACAGGAGCAGGGTCACGAAGGCGTGCAGATACCGGATCCGTTTCAGATAAAGGAAGGAGAACCAGGCGGTGCAGATGGCCACCGCGACATGGCTGCTGGGGAACGCCGCGCCCGCCGCTTCGAGGTGCCGGTAGATCAGGAAGATGATCGACGGGAATACGCCGGCCTGCACCGTCTCCGGGAACGGATGAGCGGCGCCCATCGAGCGGATCTCGGGCGGCAGGTTCAGGCCGGCAAAGTCCTCGTAGAACACCCGCGGGCCGCACACCGGCAGCAGGATGTAGGTGAAGTAGCAGACGTAGAACAACAGCGACACCACCGTGAGGTAATGCGCGAACTGATCGCGGCCCCGGACGAACAGCGCGATTCCCACGCCGATGATCATCAGGTAGTAGGAAAAATAGGCGCCGTAAAACACCTCGGCGACCCACCGCTGCGGCAGCCATTCCATGAACAGCAGGCTGGGCTGCAGCCCGAACACCCGTTCCTCGAGCCGGATGAACCATGGATCCAGGCAATCGGCGACAAACAGGCGGTTGAGCAGTTCGGTCTCCCGGTAGAATGCCGTGTAGAGCATCATCGGGTAGAAGGCCCGGAAGAAGCCGACCACCTTGTTTTCGGGCCGCCGGACCGCGAGCTCGATGAGCCCGTGAACCAGGGCGATCCCCGCCACATGCCCCGCGAACAGCACCTTCCATTCGGGCACCGTGTGATTGTGGAAGAGCAGGATCAAAAGCGCCACCGCACCCAGGTAGCCCTGGGTGGCCCAATCCACCAAGCGGTAGTGCTTCATCGGCGCGGAGTCTCCCTGAGCCGCGCCGGTCCCGCAACCCCAGACCACGTTTCCCCCTGCCCCCCGGGCCTCAAAGCCAGCCGGCCTCCCGGTACCATTGCCAGGTGCGCTCCAAGCCGTCCGCCAGCCGCGTCGGACAGACATCGCCCAGCAGCGACCGAAGCCGCGTCGTGTCGGCAACCCAACCCGGCGCGGACAGTTCGCGGTATTTGCGATGCGCCAGAACCGTTGGCCGCCGCACGAGGCGAGCCCAGCCCGCCTGGATCCCGCAGACCAGGCGCAAAGCGGCCCAGGGCATGGGAAGGAGCCGGCCCCGACGCCCGGCGGCCTTCCCCACTTCGAGCACCAATTGCCGGCTGGTCACGACCTCGGCGGCGGCGGCGTTCACGATCCAGCCGCCCGAAAAGGAACGGGTGAGCGCCGCGTGGACCGCGGCCGCAAGGTCCGGCGCAAAGACCAGGCTGAGTTCCTGCCGCCCCCCGCCGAATACCGGCGCCCATCCCTTCGCCGCCGCGGCGAAAAGGGGAAGGAACTCGCGGTCGCGCGGGCCATAGACCGCCGCCGGGCGCAGGATCATGTGATCGACCCGGCAGTGGCGGCACACGACCTCTTCCGCCGCGCGCTTGCTTTCGCCATAGGCCGAAAGGGGCTCCGGGGAATCGTCCTCGTGCGCCGGTTGTTCCGCCCTCCCCGACCGGCCCGCGGCCAGGCTCGAAATGTGGACCACTCGCTCGATGTGATCGGCGTGTTCGTTCACCAAGTGAATCAGTCCGGTCGTGCCGTCGCGGTTGGCGGCGAACAGGCCTTCCTCGTGCAGCGCCTTCGTGGCGCCGGCGCAATGAATGACGTGGGTGACCCCGGCCATGACCGGCGCCAGCGCGCCGGGATTCGCCAGGTCACCGCGCACCACCTCGACCGCGTCGAGATGGGAAACGATGAAACGGGTGTCACTCGAGGGGCGCAGGAGGAGAACCACCGCCATGCCGTCCTGGCGGAGGCGGTCCAGGATGTGGCTCCCGACGAATCCGTTCGCCCCCGTCAGCAGGACTTTCATCGGGCGAGGCCCCGCGCCGTCAGAGCAGGCCGAGTTCCCGTCCGACCTGATCCAGCTTCTCGAGCGCGAAGTCGATCTGGGCGTCGGTGTGGGTGGCCATGAGGCTGATGCGGATGAGTTCCTGTCCGGGCGGCACGCCGGGCGAGACCACGGGGTTCACGAAAACGCCCTCCTGTTCGAGACGTTTGCAGAACCGGAAGGTCAGCACGAGTTCGCGCACGTAGACGGGAAGAATCGGGGTTTGCGAAGCGCCGAGGTCGAAGCCGAGCGAAAGCAAGCCCTGCTTCATGCGCTCGGTGTTGCGCCACAGCTGCGAAATGCGCTCCGGCTCGGTCTCCATGATGTCGAGCGCCGCCAGGGCAGCCGCGGCGTTGGCCGGACTCATGCTGGCGCTGAAAATCAACGCCTTCGAGTTGTGCTTGAGATAGTCGACCGTCGCCTGATCCGCGGCAATGAACCCGCCCAGGCTGGCCAGGGACTTGCTGAACGTCCCCATGATCAGGTGCACTTGGTCAGTGAGACCGAAGTGGCTGGCCGTGCCGGCCCCCTTTTCCCCAAGCACCCCGATGGCATGGGCGTCGTCCACCATCAACACCGCCCGATGATTGTGCGCCAGGCGGCACAACTCGGGGAGCTGGATGATGTCGCCCTCCATGCTGAACACGCCATCGACGACGATGAGCTTGCCGGCCTCGGGTTCGAGCATTTCGAGGCGGTTCTCAAGCGCGGCCATGTCCTTGTGGGCGAACCGCACGAACTTGCCCTGCGTCAACTGGCAGCCCTCGACGATGCTGGCGTGATTGCTCTTGTCGCCGAGCACGTACTCGCCCTTGCCCACCAGCGCGCTGATGACGCCGAGGTTCACCTGGAAGCCGGTGCTGTAGAGCAGCACGGCCTCCTTCTTGACGAGCGCGGCCAGCCGTTCCTCGAGCTGCAAGTGGATGTCGAGCGTGCCGTTCAGGAACCGCGACCCGGCGCACCCGGTGCCGTAACGGCTGACGGCCTCGCGGACCACCTCCTTGATCCTCGGGTGATTGGTGAGCCCGAGGTAGCTGTTCGAGCCCAGCATGAGCACCGTGCGGCCATCGATGATGACCTCGGTATCCTGCGCCGATTCAATCGTCCGGAAGTACGGGTAAAGCCCGAGGGCGCGCACCCGATCCGCGCTGGTATAGCCCCGCACCTTCGCCATGAGCGGCAACCCCGCGGCCGGACCGCGCCGCCGGACGGCTGCCCCGTCCGGGCCGGCGGGTGCAGGGGGGCCGGATGCATCCGGCTCCGACTGGTTTTCAACCTGCTCCAAAGTCACTGGATCCTCGCGCTTCATCGATTGGATGCATGAAAGGCCCGGTCGCCTGAACCATCACGCGCGCGGGCCATTCAAAGCTGGGCGGTTGAGGGTTCCGCGCCGACCCCGACCTCCGGGCGCACGTGCAACCGCATGGGCGCGAGCGTCCCGGCAAGGGCCATTGGCTGTCAAGTGGTTTCACGGTCGGCCGACCGGTTCCCCGACGGCGAAAACCCGCTTGACGACCAGCGCCGGCAAGGGCTTCTGGTGGGCATGCGATTGCCCCTCTGGTGGTTCCTGGCCGCCGCCCTGCCCGCCGCCCCGGCCGCGGAGCAACCGGCGCCGGTGGGCGAAACCGCGCTGCCGCGTGCCGCGCTCCTGGCGCCAACGAACCTCGTGGCCTGGTGCATCGTCCCTTTCGATGCGGCCCGACGTGGCCCGGAAGCCCGGGCCCGGATGCTCGAAGGTCTGGGAATCCGGCGGCTGGCCTACGACTGGCGCGACGAACACATCCCGACGTTCGACGAGGAGATCGAGGTCATGCAGCGGCATGGGATCGAGATCACGGCATGGTGGTTTCCGGCGGATCTCGGACCGGTGAGCCGGCAGATCCTGGAGGCATTGCGCCGCCACAAGGTGCATTGCCAGCTCTGGATCACCCTGGGCGACCCGGCGCCCGTCTCCCCGGCCAAGGTCGAGGCCGCGGCCCGCATCCTCGGCCCCATCGTGGATGCCGCCGCCGAAATCGGCTGTTCCGTTGCGCTCTACAACCACGGCGGTTGGTTCGGCGAACCGGAGAACCAGATGGCCGTGCTTGAATCCCTCGATCGCCCGAACGTCGGACTCGTCTACAACTTCCACCACGGCCACACACACCTCGTACGCTTCCCCGAATTGTTCCGCCGCATGCAGCCCCATTTGCTTGCGATCAACCTCAACGGAATGGTCGACGGCGGCGAGACCGCGGGAAAGAAGATCCTCCCGATCGGCGACGGCGACCGCGAACTGGGGATGCTGCGGGTGCTCTGCGACAGCGGGTGGCAGGGACCGGTGGGCATCCTCGATCACCTGCCCGAGACGGATTCCGAAGTGACCCTGCGGGGCAACCTCGAGGGATTGGCCCGGTTGCGAAGTGTCCTTTCCCGGGAACCGGCGGCGAGCGCCACCGCGCTGCCCGAGTTCCGGATCATCCCGGCAGCCCGGCCCGAGGAACTCACCCCGGCGGTGGCCACCTATGATCCAGGGATGTTCCGCGCCTGGACCCGGTCCCACGGGGATGCGGCGGGGACCCGGTTCTCGTCCCTCGACCAGATCCACCGGGCGAATGTCGGGGAACTCAAGGTCGCCTGGACCTACCACTCGGGGGATGGTCCGGGCAACATTCAATGCAATCCCATCGTGGTCGACGGACGGCTGATCACGCCGACACCCGGGGGTTGCGTGGTGGCGGTGGATGCCGCGACGGGCACGGAGCTCTGGCGGTTTCGGCCGGACCTGGGCGGCGTTCAAGCGGGGCTGGCCGATGCCCCCGCTCGACGCGGGCTGGTCTGGTGGCCGGGAGACGCGACGCATCCGGAACGCCTGCTCTTCGGCGTCAGCCGCTGGATCTTCGCGATCAGCGCGTTGACCGGGCAACCGCTCGAAGGCTTCGGCGAACAGGGGCGCGTGGTCCTCCCGACCGCGGCCACCGTGGCCGGCGCAGTGTTCCAGCACATTTTCGTCATCGCCGGGTTCGAGCGGGACGTCTTTGGCTACGATGTCCGCACGGGTGAGTTGCGGTGGCGGTTTCACACGATTCCGCAACCAGGCGAACCGGGAGCGGAAACCTGGGACGGCCCGGAACTCGGCGCAAACTGTTGGGGAGGCCTTGTGCTCGATGCCTCGCGCGGCCTCGCCTACGTGGCCACGGGCTCGCCCAAACCGGATTTCCTCGGCATGGGTCACCGGGGGCAAAACCTCTTTGCCAACTGCGTGATCGCCCTCGACGCCCTGACCGGCGAACGCCGCTGGCATTTCCAGGAGGTGCGGCACGACATTTGGGACTGGGACATCCCGTCGCCGCCGTTGTTGGCGACGGTGCAACGGGAGGGTCGCGGGGTGGAGGTCGTCGTGGCGGTAACGAAACTCGGCAACACCCTGGTTCTGGATCGCGTGAACGGAAAGCCACTGTTCCCCTTCCGCCTGCGTCGGGCGCCCGAATCGAAACTGCCCGGAGAAGCCACGTGGCCCTATCAGCCCGATCCCGAACTGCCCGAGCCGCTCGTGCGGCAACAGTTCCGGCGGGAAGACGTCACGCAGCGGACCGAGGAGGCGACGGAACGGGTGATGCAGGTGGTCGGGCGGGCGAACCACGGCTGGTTCGTTCCCTTCGAGGAGGGCCGGCCCACAGTGTTGTTCAACGAGCATGGCGGCGCCGAATGGACCGGGGCCGCGCTCGAACCGCAGGCCGCCCGGCTCTTCGTCACGTTGAATGAAATCCCCTGGCACATCACCGTGTACCGCGATGACGAAAAGCCGTACGACCCCCGGGAACCGCTCACGCCAGGCGGCGCCTTGTTCCAGCAGAACTGCGCGGTCTGTCACGGCGTCGACCGGCGCGGCCTCAATCAGGCGCCCCCGTTGATCGGTGTGCGGCATCGCAAACGGCCGGACGAGGTCTTCACCCAGATGCAGCACGGCAAGAGCAGCATGCCGTCGTTCGCCCATCTCACGCCGGAGGAGGAGCAGGCGCTGGTGGATTTCCTGTTCCTGCGCGACCGCCCGAATGCGGCGCGGCCCGCCGACGGCCCCGCGCGCTGGACCTTTGGCGGCTGGGTAAAGCTGCTCGATGACGAGGGCTATCCCGGTTGCACGCCCCCCTGGGGAACGCTGGCGTGCCTGGACCTCGCAACCGGACGCGTGGTTTGGAAGACGCCGCTCGGGGAATACCCGGAGCTGACAGAACGGGGGATGCCGTTGACCGGAACCGAAAACTTCGGCGGCGCCACGGTCACCGCCGGCGGGCTGGTGTTCGCCTCCGGGACCCGCGACAACCGAATCCGGGCCTTCGACACTGACACCGGCAGGGAACTCTGGTCGCATCCGCTTCCCCGACACGGCACCGCGCCACCCACGGTCTACGCGGTCGGGGATCGCGAGTTCGTGGTGATTCCGGCGACCGGCGGAGGAAAACTGGGCGGAGAAACCGGCGATGCCTGGGTGGCCTTCGCCCTGCCGGAGAAACCGGCCGACCGCCACCCCGAAGACCGACGATAGGCCCGAAGCGGTGCGATGAAGACGCCGGCGCCGGGCAACGGTCCGCGCTTCAAGGCCCGGTTCCGCTCAAGACGGCACCCGTCAGAATCGCTCCGGTCAGATCGGCATTGGTCAGATCCGCGTCGAGCAGGTTCGCGCCGGACAGATCCGCGTTCACCAGGCTCGTGTCGCGCAGCTCGGCACCCTGCAGGTTCGCGCGCACCAGGGTGGCTTCCCGGATGACGGCATCGCGAAGCGAGGCTTGCAACAGCACGGCGTCGGTAAAATCGGCCCGCGAAAGATCCCCCGCGCGCAGGTCGCTGCGGGAAAGGTCCGCGGCCACCAACCGGCCGTCGCGCAGGTCCACGCCGCGCAGATCGGCATCCATCAACCGGGCCTCCGACAGATCCGCCTCCTGCAGGACGGCGTCGCGCAACACCGCCCACGTAAGCGTTGCCCCTTCGAGTTGCGCCCCGGTCAGGTCGGCATCCCGCAGGAACGCGCCGGTCAAATCCGCGCCGCGCAGATCAGCGCCCCCGAGGTTCGCTGCCCGGAGGTTGGCCCCCCGGAGGTTGGCCTCCCGCAGGTTCACCCCCCGCAGATCGGCGCCGCGCAGATCCACGCCCTCGAGTTGGACGCCTTCCAGGCTGAAGTCCACCAACACTCGGAAGAACCTCCAGGGCGCTTCGTTGAAGGCACGCGTCACGCTGACCGGTTCGCCCGTCCTGCCCGCGACCGATTGAACCGTCTCCCATTCGCCAAAGGTGGAGGTCCCTTCGAGACGGTAGTTGGGAAAGACCATCACGCCCTCCCCAATCGCCCGCGCCTCGGGCGTCCACTGGATCCGGACCTGTCCCGCCTGCCGCTGAACGGTCAGTTGCGGTCCGCTCTGTGACCAGGCGCCCGGCAGCGTCGTCACCGCGACGGCCACCGACCACCACTGGAGTTTCTCGCCAAGTCGTTGCATCGGTCTAGCTCAGTGCCTGCAGGAACCGGTCCGGCACCTGCGAATCATGGTCAATCGGGGCCGGCTGGCGGTCCGGATGGAATGCCATCGTGCGGGCCACGGACTCAGGGCGGTCCAGGGCCGAACCAGCGCGTCCGGGCGTTGAAAGCGCCGATGCGCCCAGCCGGGCCGGCTCGACCGGTCCCGGATCGACAAAGTCCAACCCCGAAACCTCGAACTGATCCCGCCCCCGCCCCCCTTCGAGCCGGTCATCCCCCGGCCCACCGGCCAGGAAGTCGTCCCCGTCCTCACCCGCGAGACGGTCGTTGCCCGCTCCGCCATACAGGTTGTCATCGCCAGGACCACCGTTCACCAAATCATCGCCACCCCCCGCGCTCACGGTGTCGTCGCCTTCGCCCGCTTCCACCAGATCCTCCCCGGAACCGGTGGTGATCACGTCGTCCCCGCTCCCACCGACCACGGTGTTCGACCCGTCGCCGAGATCCGCATGATCCTCGCCGCCGCCAAGGTCAACTGTGTCGTCGCCCCCGCCGGTCCGCACCAGATCGTTGCCATCGCCGGACTGGATGTAATTGTCCCCGGCGAGATCCTCGATGTCATCGTTGTCGCCGCCCGTCGCGATGTAGTCGTCACCCGCGCCTCCGCGCATCGTGTTTCGCCCGCCGGTGGAACGGAGGGTATCGTCACCGGGGCCGCCGTCCACCACGTCATCCCCGTCGCCCGACCAAATCCAGTCATCCCCCTCGCCCCCGACCACCGTGTTGTCACCCCGACCCGCGTCCACATGGTCGTCCCCGGCGCCCGCGTCGATCACGTCATCGCCAAGATCTCCGATGATGAAGTCATCGTCCGCGCCGCCGTCGAGGATGTCATCTCCGGGACCACCGTCGAGCTGATCCTCGCCATCGCCCCCGGAAATCGCGTCGTCCCCGTCGCCGCCCCGGAGTTCGTCATCACCAGGACCGCCGTCGAGGACATCGTCGCCGGCATCACCGGCCAGCGCGTCGTCCCCGTCGCCGCCGCTCAGTTGATCGTCGCCCACGCCGCCCTCAATCCGGTCGTCCCCCGCGCCGCCACTCAGTTCATCATCGCCCGGTCCGCCGCTCAGGTCGTCATCCCCCGGACCCCCGTCCAACGCGTCGTGTCCGTCCTCGCCGTCCAACCGGTCGTCGCCGGTCTCCCCCGACAGCGTGTCGTCGCCGGAGCCGCCGACAATTTGATCGTCCCCGGCCCCACCGGCCAGCAGATCATTACCCGCGTCGCCCGAGAGCGAGTCGTTGCCCGCGCCCCCGTCCAACACGTCGTTGCCGTCGCCTCCCCCCAACAAATCGTCTCCCGAACCGCCCGCCAGCACATCGTCGTCATCCCCACCACGCAATTCGTCGTCGCCGCTGTCCCCTTGCAACGAGTCCGCCCCCTCATCGCCGGTCAGCAAATCGGCACCGAATCCGCCGTGGATCGCATCTGCCCCCGGTCCGCCGCGCAGGACGTCATCGCCGTCGCCGCCGGAAATCGTGTCGTCCCCCGCCGCGCCCTCGACCAGGTCGTTGCCCTCGCCCGCTTCAATCGTGTCGTTGCCGGACTCACCGAAGACCTGGTCATCGCCCGCGTCTCCTCGCAGCACGTCGTCACCGCCACCACCCCAGATCGTATCGTTGCCTGTTCCGCCTTCGATCGTGTCGTCCCCTTCCCCGCCGCTGAGGGCATCCGCGCCCGTTTCGCCCAACAGCAGATCGTCGCCGGCACCGCCGTCGATTGTGTCGTTGCCCTCACCACCATCCAACCGGTCGTCCCCATCGTCACCCGCAAGCGTGTCATCACCCGCCCCGCCGTGGATGGTGTCGTCATCCGCGCCGCCGGCAATCGCGTCGTCTCCCGCATCCCCGTCAATCGTGTCGTCTCCCTCGCCACCTTGAATCGCATCGTTGCCGTCGCCACCCCGGATGACATCATCCCCCGCGCCCCCATCCATCGCGTCGTCACCGGCGCCTCCGTCCAGCGAATCACGTCCCAACCCGCCGGCCATCGAGTCGTTGCCGGCCTCGCCGCGCAGCGTGTCGTCTCCCGGTCCGCCGGTGAGCACGTCATCACCCGCTCCGCCCAGCACCACGTCCGCGTCGTCCCCGCCGTCGAGTTCATCATTGCCATCCCCACCGGCGATCGTGTCCGCGCCGCCCTCGCCAAGCAGCGAGTCGTCGCCTTCACCGCCGTCCAGATCGTCATCACCGGGACCGCCGTTTAGCGCATCGTCATCCGGACCGCCCAGGAGCACATCGTTCCCCTCGCCGCCCGACAGCGTGTCGCGCCCCTCGCCGCCGTCGATCATGTCCTCGCCCGATTCCCCGGAAATCACGTCGTCACCCGCCTCACCCCGCAGGATGTCGTCACCCTCGCCGCCCGCGATTGCGTCATCGCCGTCGCCGCCCCGGACACTGTCGTTGCCCGTGCCGCCGGCGATGACATCGGCGTCCTCCTCGCCAAACAGGAGATCATCGCCGGGACCGCCCGCAACCGTGTCCTCGCCTTCGCCGCCGCGCACAATGTCCTCGCCCTCACCCCCATCGAGCAGGTCGTTGCCGGCGCCTCCGCGCAGGTAGTCGTCGCCGGGACCGCCTTCGAGCTGATCGTCGCCCTCATCGCCCCTCAGGCTGTCGTCGCCCTGCTCGCCTTGCAGCAGGTCGTTGCCGGAGCCGCCGTCGATCGTGTCGTCGTCGGCGCCACCGTTCAACTGGTCGTCGCCCGTGTTGCCGTCGATCCAATCCTCGCCTTCATCGCCGGTGATCACATCGTCGCCATTGCCACCGTCCAGCAGATCCGAACCCGCGTTGCCCGTCAGGATGTCGTCCCCGTCGTCGCCAGCCAGCAAGTCCTGTCCGTCGCCGCCCGCGATCACGTCATTGCCGGCCCCGCCCCCGAGATCGTCGTCGCCATCCCCGCCGTCGATGGCATCGGCGCCCTCGTTGCCGAGCACGGAATCGTTGCCCGGCCCGCCGAGCAGCGTGTCATCGCCCAAACCACCCAGCAGCGTGTCGTCGCCATCCCCCCCGTCGACCTGGTCATCACCGGCGCCGCCATCGAGGACATCGCGGCCGGCGCCACCGAGGATCAGATCGTCATCGGCGTTGCCCTCGATCACATCGTCGCCATCGTCTCCCCACAGAGTGTCACGGCCCGCGCCGCCATAGATGAGGTCGCTGCCGCCGTCGCCATGGATGAGATCATTGCCGGCCTCGCCCTCGATGAGATCGGCTTCGGAGCCGCCCCGGATGGTGTCGTCCCCATCGCCACCGTAGAGGACATCGTAGCCGAAGCCGCCCTCGATCAGATCATCGCCGGCGTTGCCGTTGATTTCGTCATCGCCCTCGTTGCCCAGCAGATGATCATCACCGGAGCCGCCCGCCATCGTGTCGGCTCCTTCGTTGCCCTGCAGGTGATCGTCCCCATCGCCGCCCTCCAGATGGTCGTTGCCCCGGCCGCCCGCGATCACGTCCTCATCCTCGTCGCCAAAGAGCCGGTCATCGCCGCCCTGCGAAAGCACGTGGGTCACTTCGGCGCGCAGACTGAAAGCCGCGCGCGCATGGCCGCCCTGCGCCTCTCCGTCCTGCGCCGCCCGCGCCAGCAACCGCAGATCGTAGCGTCCCGGCGCCAACGCCAGCGTGACGTCGAGGTCGGACGACGCAGTGAAGACCACGTCAACATCCGGGCCGGTCAACCGGAACTCGACCGTCGCCACGCCTGTTCCGGCATTGGTCGAAAGCGTCAGGCGCAAGGCCAGTTCGACATCCGCCGTCACGTCGAAAGTGGCGGCCAGCCGGCTCTCTGCGACCGGTTGCGCGGACTCGCTGTCAATGATCGCCTCGCCCTCGGCCCGCCAGGCGTGCGCATCGAGCGACGACCGCTGGTTGCTCACCGCGAAGAAGAGGCCGGACAGCGCATCGAACAGCCCGAAGGCTTCGCTGGCCGTTTCCCGCCAGGCGCCATCCAGGGCGCGCGTGGCGCCGACGCTGCGCGTGATCGCTCGGAAGTCCAGGAACTCCCCGGTCACCAGGTCCTCGTCGCCGTGGATCACGTCGCGTCCGACGCCGCCATGCACTTCGTCGTTGCCCAGTCCGCCCCGGATGGTGTCGTCGCCCTCGTCGCCGAAGATCAGGTCGTCGCCGTCATTCCCGGCCAGCATGTCGGCGCCCGCCTCGCCGTGGATCTCGTCGTTGCCGGTGTCCCCGATCACCACGTCGTCGCCCAACCCGCCAAACACCAGGTCGTCACCCTCGAACGTCCGCAACAGATCATCGCCTGCCAACCCCCGGAAGGTGTTGTCACGGATGTTCCCCTGCAATTCGTCGTCGAAGGCGCTGCCAACGATGTCCTCGAAGGCAGTTTCACTGAGCAACCGCAGTTGGAGTTCGCCATCGAGGACCACCTGCTGGCGGGTGTGCCATAGATCGACCTGCGCCGGGCCGATGAACTCGCTGAAGTCCAGGGTATCGTGCGGATCGTTGTAGCGGCCGGCCGGGTCGTCATCGCCGGCTTCCCGCAGAATGTCCAGGCCCAACCCGCCGCCGCTGAAGACATAGCGATCGTCGCCGAACTGCCCGTACAAAAGGTCCGAACCGGCGCCGCCTTCCAGCGTGTCGTTGCCGCCCACCGCATCGTCGAGCAACGTCACCGAGGCCACGAACGCGCCGACGAGGCCCAACTGCGCGTTGTCGCCCAGCAGGAAATCATCCCCGCCGTTGCCGTGCAGCGTGTCCGCGCCGTTGCCGCCGATCAGCAGATCGCCGCCTTCGCCACCTTCGAGCACATCCTCGAACAGGAAGTCCTCACCCGGCTCCGGCACGTTGCTCGAAGCGACTTCGACCAGGTGGCCCGAGACGAAACGGGCCCAGCCATTGTCCCCGACAAACACGTTGCGATCATCCAGGCTCTCCAGGCTCACCTGTCCGCTGACGACCTGGATGGCAGCAACGGCGGGATGAGTTTCGGGATCGCCATCGGCGGCGGTCACCCGCAGACGGAAGGCGTCGCCGGTCAGGCCGCGGAACACCACGTAGTTACCGGCCTGAGCGGATCCGGGGTCCCCGGCGGTGACCTCGACAAACGTGCCCGTGAAAGTGTGTCCGTCCGGATCGTCCAGGTAGTAGCTGGTCGCGCCGTCGCTGATGCGACGCACCGATGACCCCGCCGCCGACCGGCCATCGTCGGCATCCAGGTAGACATAGACATCGTAGCCCGCGGCGAATTCCTCGCGCGCCAATCCCGTGAGATTCACTCCCAGAGTTTGCGAGGCCAGCGTGTGCAGGTAGCCCTCGAACAGGCTGGCATCCGAGGATTCGCCGGAGGCCGGATCGGGGTTCAGGGCATCGTGCGAATCGAGGCTCAAGGCCCGCGGATCGTCGCCATCGAGGTTCCTTCCAAATTCGACGGTGATCCCGGCGGCCACCGTGCCGTCACCCCAGCGGACCACCTCCTGGGCTTCATCCCCGAACACCGCGTAACCGGTCCCTGGCAGGTTGTTGAAGAACCCGGATTTCACCACCCCGGCCAATCCCGTAACGGCGGCTCCCGGAAGGTCTGCGCCGAAGCTGAAGCTCAGCACCGACAGCGGTTCTTCGTCCGCCGGCTCGCCGTCAACGACGCGGCGTCCGTCGATCAGGTCGTTCCCCACTCCACCGAACGCGACGTCGAGGCCCACACCCGTGATGATGACATCGCCGCCGCCCAGTTCAGGGTAGGTGGTCTCGAGCCGGGTCAACACGCCCTCGGCGAAGAGGGCATTCGCGTTGTCGCCGGCGACCGTGTCCGCATCCAGGTCGAGGTAATCATCCGGCCGCCCGCTCGTATCCAGGAAGTCGTTGCCGAAGCCGCCGAACACGATGTCCGGACCGCTGCCCGTGCGGATGAAGTCATCGCCGCCCTGGGCCGGATCGGTGCTCCAGAACCGGGTCAACGCGTCGCCCTCGAAGGTCATTTCGCCGTTGTCACCCATGACGTAGTCCCGGCTGGCATCCGCAGGTCCGCCCGCTTCGATCCGGTCACCGCCGGCGCCGCCCAGCACCACGTCGGCGCCATCGCCGGCGAAGATGTAATCGCCCGCGCCGGCGCCCGGATCACTCGTCGCGATCCGCTCCAACCGACGGGCGCCGTCCGCATTCACAAACTCCGCGAATCCGTTGTCGCCCAGAATCACGTCGTCGCCGTTGTCCGAACCGATGGCGGCGAGGGTGGCCGGATCCAGGTTGACGTAATCCACGCCGGTGCCACCGAACACGATGTCGGGACCGTCGCCCGCGACGATCTCATCCCGTCCGCCGGTGCCGGGGTCGGTGGTCGCGATGCGCATCAGCACCCCCGCTTCGTCGAAGAGCGCCTGTCCCTGGTCGCCCAGCACGATGTCGCCGGAACCGTCCAGCCCGGCGTGAATCCGGTCGTCGCCCGTTCCCCCGAGCACAATGTCCGCCCCGTCGCCGGCGAAGATGCGGTCCCCGGCGCCCGTCGCGGGATCCGTTGTCCGCACCTCCCGGACCACGCTGCCTTGCGCGGTCACATCGAAGCGCGCCAGGCCGTTGTCGCCGAGGATCACATCCGCGCCGCCGTCCGCGCCGAGGAACAGGCCGGTGGCGGGGTTGACATTGATGTCGTCACTCCCGGCGCCGCCCAGCACGATGTCGGCGCCATCCCCGGTTTGAATCCAGTCCCCGGCGCCCATTTCCGGATCGAGCGTTTCCACGAGGGTCGGTTGCGGCAGCCCGCCGTAAACCGCCCGGCCGTGATCGCCCAGAATCACCTGCGGTGCCGCCGTTCCGGTAACCCGGATCACATCGGCGCCAAAACCGCCCATGACGATGTTGGCCCCTCCACGCGCCAGCAGGTCATCGGCGGCGCCGAGGCCGGGATCGGAAGTCTCGACGCTTTCGAGCCACCCCGTTTCCGGTCGGAATCGCGCCAGACCGTTGTCGCCCAGGATGAGGTTCGGAAGCGCACCACCGCCCGCCTCGACGGAGTCGTTGCCGGCCCCGCCGAAGACCACGTTGCCGCCGTTGTCCACGCGGATGGTATCGCCGGCCCCGATGGCAGGTTCGGTGCTGCGGACCTCGAAGAGGACACCGCCGTTGAAGGTGGCCCGGCCATTGTCGCCGAGGATCAGGTTGCCACCTTCGGCCTCGCTGTTCACGGTGATCCGGTCGCTGCCCGGCCCGCCGAACAGGACGTTGGCGCCACTGTTCACGGTGATCACATCGTCGGCGCCGGTCTCCGGTTCCGTGGTCCGCACCTCGGCAAGCCGGCCTCCCTGATACCGGGCGAGGCCCTGATCACCCACAATCAGGTTGCCGCCGACCGAACCCCCGCCAGCCGTCAACTCGTCCGCCCCGGCGCCTCCGAACAACACCGCCAGATCGCCCTGGGTCGTCGCCGTGTCCGCGGCGCCGACGGACGGTTCGACCGTGGTCACGTAACCCGCCGGGCGCACGACGCCATCCGTGCGATCCCCGGGACCGCCGTGACCGAAGACGGCCCCGGCCAGCGCCTCGAGAGTCGTCAAGTCCACGCCTTCAAGGCCGGTGAGCGCCTCGTCGAAGTAGAGGATCCGGCCCCGATCACCGAACAGGACATCCGCTCCCTGTCCCCCCACGATGTCGTCCGAACCCTGACCGCCGAAAACCACCAACGGCAGCGTCGATCCGGCGCCGCGCACGACGTCGTTGTCCTCGAGTTCGGGATGATCCCCGTACGGCCCCTGGGTGTTCAGCACGAAGAACCCGTCCACCCCCGCCTGCAAGGCCACGCTGACTTCGTCGTTGCCGAGACCGGTGTTCACGGAGGTCGCCGTGCGCACGCCATCGCGCCGGTGCGTGGCCATGATGCTCAGGCGGTCATTGCCCCATCCGGTCCAGAGGGAGATGCCGCCGGCAAAGCTGCCGCGGTCATCGTCCGCGCGATAGGAGATCACTCCCGTCGCCAGACCGCTGATGAAAATCTCGGGCGGCCGGGCCTCCGCGCCGGACGGCTCCCAGGCCAGCACTTCATGGGTGATCAGGACCGCCTCATCGCCGTTCGGGCTCGCCTCGTCGCTGAGCATCAGCAGGTGCCGTCCGTTGCCCGCATCGAGGTTCAAGTGGGCGTTGATGCCGTCGAGGTCGCCCTTCAAGAAGTCCGTGGTCGAGCGCACCGTCAGCCCGACCGCCTCGAGCAGTTCCTCGTAAACGCTCTCCGTGAAGGTCAGCTCGCCCGATTCAGAATCGAAGCTGAAATCCGCGGCGGTCAACACGCGCGAGCCCGCGGCGCCGACCAGGATAACTTCGAGGTTGCCGACCCACGAGAGGGTCTCCGGCAGGCGCAGGCCGCCAAGCTCGACCGCGTCCTCCACCGATCCCTCCCACGTGAAGAGATCCGCCTGCGAGGAGACATAGACCCGGTCGTCGCCGTCGTGCGTGGTGAGGTTGGTCACCGTCGAGGTGCTCCGGACGTTGATCACATCGTCGCCAAAGCCCGTGACGTTTTGCCGCAGGACGCCGGCAAATGCGTCCTCGAGCAGCCGCCGGTTCAGCAGCAACCGATCATCGCCCTGCGGGTCATCGGCCAGGAGGGCCAGCGTCGCGGGCGAAAGCTCGACCTCGCCGAAACGCGCCTCGTCGTAGATCGACAGGCCGGTGACCAGCTCGCTGAGTTCCCCGGCCAGCGCCTCTTTCAGCCCGGCGGGATTCGCTCCGGTCTCGAGGAACTCGAGGAGCATCCGTTCCGTTTCGGGCGCCAGGGTTCCGTGCACCCAGGCGGCCAACGGAGTCGAACCCCCTGCGAGCCTCCCGGCAAACGTCCCGAGATCGAGGATGTCAGTGGGCCGGAAGGTCGGCGCTCCGCCGGTGTCGATGTTGAGACGCTCGACCGTGGCATAGCGGATGCCGTCCGGCCCCATCCCCAGGCCGGTCAGGGTGGTCGCGGTCAGCCAGGCCGGGTTGCCAAAGGCATCGCCCCGGTCGTCCACGTTCACCACGTCCGTGTCCCCATCCGCGCCGCCGCCATTCAGCACCAGCACCCCGGCGATGGCGTTGACGTCGCCGCCGGTTCCCGGAGCAATGCTGCCGACATTGAACGTGTCGCCGCCCGCGTTGCCGTTCACGGTAGTCACCGTGCCGGCGGCCGTGCTGCGGATGTTCACTTCGTCGCCGCCGCTGCCCAAATCGAGGGTGAAGGCCTCCACGTCACCGTAGGTCAGCCCGAGGGTTCGTGTTTCCAGATGCAACCGACCGAAGAGCCCGGTGGTGTCGAGCTGCAGGGCATCGAGCGTGAGCGCGCGGTGTTCCCCCTGGAAGGTCACGTAGAAGACGTTCCCGACCCGCTGCACCGCGACGTTCCGGGTGTGCGGTTGGTAGGGATCCGGGTTGTTTGGGTTCAGGATCGGATCGAGCGCCGCCAGGAAGCTCTCCGCGTCGGCATCGAAGGCAATCGGGACCGTCACCTGATCCAACAGACGCAGCGCGAAGAAGCCGCCAATGGCGTCCACGGTCAGCACCTGCACGGGCGCCGCGGCGAAGGCGGTGGCGCCGTCGCGCAAGGTGGTGATGATGACATCGACCGAGGCATCCACGCCGGGCGCCAACCCCGTCACCGGCAGGTCCTCCCCGGCCTCCCGGCTTTCCGCCCATTCGATCGGGGCGAAGTCGCGCCCGGCGGAATCGCCGCCGAACGTGACGGTGTAGGTCACGGTCGCGCTGGTCCGAACCGCCGAGACGCTGATGCCGGCAACGCCGTACAACTCGGCGAGGGCGGCGGCGAGTTCCGGCCCGGCGGTGTCGAAAGCCACCGTCAGCACGGCGAAGTCGTCGTCCCGCCGGATCGTTTCGGTGGCAGGCAGCCCGGCGGCCGTGTCGGCCGTGGGAACGCGCAGCTGGAACGTGCCCCCGACCGCCCGGACGATGATCCTCTGGATCTCCGCCACCGTGGGCATGTCGAAGCCAGTCAGGGTGGTGGCGGTCAGGATGCCCGCGTTGGGATCCGCGTCGCCCTCGTCGATGGCGTTCACCGTGTCGAAACCGGCGCCGCCGTCCAACCGCACATGCCCGGCGATCTCGTCCAAACGGCCCAGCGCGTTGCTCACCGCGAAGGTGTCATTGCCGTCGCCGCCGAGAATCTCCGTGGGCCCGGTCGCCGCCCGCACCTGAACCGAATCGTTGCCGGCGCCGAGTTCGACCCGCGTGGACCCGGCGTGGGTCGATTCGATGATCGCCAGGTTGTCGCCCCGGCCGAGGAACAGGTTCGTCGCTTCGAGGTTGCGATAGGTGATCCCGCCATCGAGCACGCGCCCGCCGACAATTGCGGTCCCGCCCATGCCCAATCCGGTGATCCGATCCTGCCCGAGGATGACGGTGTCGTTCGCGGGGTTGTCGGTGTCGTAGACGTTCAGGACGTCCACGGCATCTTCCTCGACCACGTCCAGATTCGCGTTGTGCGGGGCGTAGAAGTAGCTGTTCCCGGCCGACGCCGCCAACGGGTCGCCGCTGGCATCGTCAACCGCCCAGCCGGTCTTGAAGGTGACGACGGTGCCGGAAACCAGGGGCGCCAATTGGGCATCCAGTTGATCGAGCAGGTCCGCGAGCGCACCGGTCAGTTCGGCCAAGTCCGCGTTCCCGGAAGCGGTGTAGGCAACCGACTGCCCGCCATCGGCGCCGGCATCAATGGTCAAGGTCCAGGTTTCGCCGGCAACCGGTTCGCCGGTGAAGTAGTAGGCGCCCACTGACCAGGACGCGTCGCTCGGGGCCGCCGCCACGAAGCCGCTGACGGTGCGGCGCAGGCGGTCGGCGCCGTTGCGGATGCTGTTGGCGCCGGTGAACGCCACCCGGAAGGCGCGTTCGCCCTGGAGGAGCAGATTCACATCGCCGCGCAATCCGATGCGCACTTCGGCCGTGTAGGGGGTTTCCTCGATCGCATTGATTTGCCGCACCAACTCGAGCGCCATCAAAGCCGCCGTGCTCCGCCCCTCGCCGCTGGCCACTGCCAGCTCGATGAGTTCCCCGTCGTCCAGGGTCAGGACCCAGGAATCGCCGCTCTCCACGAGCCCGTCGAGGCGGATCTGCACCGACTCCCACGCCACCGCCTCGAGGCCGGGCTGCTGGCCGCTGCCCGCCTCGACATACGGCGTTCCGAAGAACCGCGCCCGCTCCGCCAGGTCGTCCCCGGAGTAATCGATCCCCACGGTGAATCCGCTCGCGCGGGCGAAAGACAGGATATCCGCCGAGACCGAATCCACGATCAACCGCTGCCCTTGCGCCGCCCCGTCGAGGAAGGTGAAGTAGTAGGGGGCGCGGTTCATGCGCGGATCGAATCCGGGCCGCAGGCCGGTCAGGGCGTTCAGGTGGCTGGCATCCAGGTCCAGCAGGAATGCCCGGCCGTCCGCCGTCACGCCGGCCCCGCCCAGCGCGCCGTCCGCGAGCTTCAGGTTCGTCTCGCCGGGCAGCATCAACGGCGCATTCAGGAAGATCTCCACCCCGAGTTCCACGCCGCCCTCGATGGTGAGCGGTCCACGGATCACGTTCGCCCGCTGCTCGGCGGCCGGGAACACCAGCGCGTCGCTGCCGTCCACCAGCGCATCATCAATCGCCGCCACCCGGACCGTCTGCTGCGTCATCCAGTTCTGCGGGGTGAACTCCACCTGCGGCGTCGCCGTCACCGCGGCCCGGCTGCCCGCCGGCACCGCGACCTCGAAGTAGAACACCCGGGCCGCCGTGATCACCACGTCGGCACCCTCCAACCGCACGGTAAAGCCCTGAGGCTGGAGAACGGGAGCGAGGCGGGAGGCCAGTTGCGCCGCGGTCTCACCCGGCTGGGCCACGTAGTCCAACGCCTGGTGGGCCTCGGGGTCCGCCGATTCATCGAAGTTGAATCCAAACCGCCACGTCTCCGTCCCCGCAGCGCTCTCCCCGATCGCAATCCGGACCCGCTTGGTGGCCACCTGCACCTGGACGTCGTTATGGCGTCCGAAGGCCGCCGACGCATCGAAGGCCAGCGCCGCGTTGTAGGTCGGCGTCGGCGTTGGCAACACGTCGATCACAACCGGGCCGGACGGCGCTCCGGTGAGCACCAGGTCGTAGGAATCGGTGACCGGCGTGAAGTCATCCCGGGTGGCCGAGATCTCGAATCGACTGGTGGCATCGGGAGCGACCGCCCAGTTGCGATCGATGCTGAAGATGTTCCCCTCCGGGTCGTATCCCAGGATCGTGGCCATTTGCCCGACGCCCGTGCCCTCGACGATGGTGATCGCCTTGCCCTGGAGTTCGAGCGTGTTGTCGTTCTTCGGGTGCCGCTGGAGCGAGACGATGAGGTCGTAGGACTGGCCGGTTAGCACGCCCGCGTCCTCCGCGGTGAACGGCGGTTTCAACCCCAGGAAGCTGGTCCGATCATAGGCCAGATGCGATCCCACGCGCAGGTAGTAGGCGCCGGCCCTGGAGAAATCGTATTCGATGAACGGATCCAGCAGCGTGAGGCTGCCCTGGTCCAGACGCGCGCTGCCGGTGCTCGAAGCCAGCAGGCGCGGGGCGCCGCCCTGCGGGTTCGCCTCGAACAACTCGAGCGATATCGACGCCGTGAAGGCCACCTGGTCTCGCACCGGGAAAAACCCGAGCAGGTAGTTGGTGAAGGCCTTGGTGCTGCGGAGGAAGTTCGCGTTGTCGATGTCGAACACGCCCTTGACCAGGTTGCCGCCACGCGTCGCACTGACCAGGAACGGATAAGGACTCGGCGCCGGGGAGCCCGGGGCCCGCGTGATGCTGAGGCGGTTGTAGACAACCTGACCGTCGTTGAAGGTCGATGCCTCGGCGTGGAACAGACCGCCGGCGTTGATCTTCTCCGCGAGCTTGGCCGCGATGGCGCCGAGACCACGTTCTTCCTTGGGCAGATCCTCGACCACATAGCGGTAAACATGACCGTCCAGAACGATCTCCCACGGCTCGTCCGGGCTGAACTCGCCCACGAGGTCCAGCAGGGCCGTCGTGTAGAACGGGCCGACCGCCGCGCTGGCGCCCAGTACCGCGGCGCCCACGCCGCGGGCGTCGCTCAGGAGCCGGGTTTGCTGCACCGGACCCAGCGCCATCAAATGCCCGTCGACGGCCGCGATGTGAAGGGTCCGCAGATCGTTCGTAACCGCGGCATCCGGACCGAATGCCGTCCTGATGTCCGTGGCCAGGCGGCCCACCAGGCTCTCCAAGCTCTCCGCGGTCCGGCCGGTCGCACCAAACGGCGAACCCGTCAGGCCGGGAATCGAAATCCGCCATTGATCGCCCCGGTTCAACGGCTGCGCCGGATCCGCCGGCAACAGGGTGATGGCGTGCCGCCAGTCGGACGGGATGCTGCCCGAGACCGTCGCCATTGCGTGCGTTGGGGCAAGCCCGGCGTCAAAGTCCAGCAAGAACGCGTCGAGCGTATCCGTCCGGATCACCTGCAGTCCTTCGCCCTCCGCCAGGGCCACGAAACCGGCCTGGTTGAAGAAGTCGTCCACCCACGCGCCCAGCAGAGCGTCGAGCGTGGCCCGATCCGCGGTCACCGGAATCGGATGCGCCTGGCCGGCCACGCTGATGATCCACTGGTCCCCGGCGTTCGGCGGCTGCCCGGGATCGAAACCCAGGACTTCCACGCGGGCCGGCGCCGCCGGAGGCGCCCCGGCCCTCACGACTACGCTCGCGGCCGTGAGCGTTTCGCCCCCGGTCTCCTCCACCACGAACACAGACGTTCCGTCATCGAAAGCCCGATAGGTCGTCGATTGGTCGCCTTCGATGTCCCCGGCAAACCGGGTTCGCAAGGTGTCCAGGTCCGGCACCGCGGCATCGACCGGCACGGTGAAGGGTTCGCTCCGACCGGAAAGGGTCAGCTGCCACGAATCGCCCTCGACCAGCGTGCCCGGGAACCCGATGCGTTGACCGCTGAGCGGCTCACCCACGGCCGTCGGAGTGCCCACGAGGAACTCCGCCGTGAAGGCCGCCGGGCTCCCGCGCATGATCCGCAGGGTTTCACCGTCCGCCTCGACGGTGAATTCTGTCGGGCCGCTGCTTCCGAAGAGCGCGACGAAATCCAGCACCAGTTCCGCGGCGCTCCGGGCGGCGGTCAGGGTCAGCGCTTCCTCGAACAACACGACGCCGTCTTGATCATCGATAAGCCGCACCAACCAACTTTGCCCGGCCAGCCCAGCGGCATCGAAGTGCGCCGACCACTCGGCGCCGTCCTCGCTCGTCCCGGCCCCGCCGCTGACGGGTGCCGGCGCGGCCGGGAAGACGGCGGCGTTAATCGCAGCGCTTCCACTACGCCGGGCCACGATCAACGAAGACCCGTTGCCGATGGCGACGTAGCCGTCCGACGGTTCACCGTTGATCTGCGCCAGAAACGCGGCCACGAGGTCCAGCCCATTCCCGCCCGCCGCGAGGTAATGGGCGTCGCCGAGATCCAGCACGATCTGGCCCGGTCCGCCGAACGGTTCGAGATCGATCACCAGGGCCGCCACCGCCGCGGTGTTGAGTTGGCCCGCCAGTTCGACTTCCACGCCCAGGGTGAAGGCGTCGGTCGCCTGGCGCACGACCACCACCCGCTCGCCGTCAAGCTGCGCCCGGTAGCCGGCGTGGAGGTTGACCGCTTCCACGAACGCGGCGGCGATCAGGGCATGGTCCGCGGCATCGGCCGCCACCAGGTAATTGCCGACCACCGCGTCGTCGATCTTGAGGAGCCAGCGATCGCCCGCCTTCACCTCGCCCTGCAACGTCACGATCTGGGCCGCAACATCGGGGTTCTGGTCGGGTGTCGCGCTGCCGGACGCCTTGAGGGCGAACTCGACGGTGAATTCAGTCGGGCCAACGAAGTCCACCGGGCGGGCGAGGGTCAGGTGATCCGCGCCGGGGATCACCGCAAACTCCGCGCCCGGAATCCGCGCCGCGAGCCCCACAGCGATCTGTTCGGGGCCGTCACCCGGTTGCGCGCGATAGGCGTAGGGATTCCCGGCCAGGGTCAAGGTCCAGAGTTCCCCGGGACGCACCGGGCCGGTGATGTCCACGCGGACCGAACTGAAGGCGACATTCCCCGGGACCGCCGCCACCGGCGCGCCGCTGATCGCAACCTCCGCCTGGGGCGCAACCCCCGCAATGGAACCGG
Source organism: Verrucomicrobiales bacterium (assembly GCA_024233305.1). Lineage (GTDB taxonomy): Bacteria > Verrucomicrobiota > Verrucomicrobiia > Limisphaerales > J093 > J093. Next base: position 6,041 of record JACKPV010000039.1, on the reverse strand, counting down.
CCAGTGTAAACGCGGTCTGTCCCGAGGCGACGATCCGGATGCGATCGGCCTCCGCTGCGAACGTCAGGTTGTCGAGTTCCGTCGCGGCGGATTGATTGAGGCGCTGGGCCAGCCGGGCCAACACGGCAGCCGCCGTTTCGTTCAGCCCGACCTCGACGTCGGTGGGCACCCCGTTCACCGTCAGTCCGACGCGGTCGCCCGGCGCCAATACGCCCTGGAAAACCGCGTCCGCCTGCGTGAACCGCACCGGTTGTCCGGCCAGATCGCGCGCGGTGTTCTCGCGGCTGATGAGCCCCGCGCCGTCAATCGTCTGCCGGAAACCGACCGATCCGGTGTCCCCGATCAGGTTGAAGCCGTTCGGATCCGTGATTGTGAGCCGGGCGCCCTCGACCTCCACGGCGTAACGCGATGGCAGGCGGTTGCCGAGTTCGCGGGCCACGTCGGCGGGATCGTCGCCGGGCTGCGCCTCGTATTCGTAGGTCACGTAGCGCAGACCGAGTTCCCAGCGGTCGCCCGCCTTCACATTGCCGGTCACTTCCAGCGTCAGACTCGTGAAGAAGCCCGAGGTGTCGGGAACGCTGCCGGCAGACGGCTGGTCGTTGCGGATCGCGACCGGCGACAGCATCCCCGGCGTGATCGTGAACGAGTAGATGTCATAGGAACCATTGCCGCCGCCCTGGATGCGCGCGTAAGGCGTGAGGAAGTTGATCAGGCCGCCCGGGTAATCACCGTTGCCCACGGCGGCATCGAAGAAGGTGAAGAAATCCCCTTGTGTCAGCGCCTGGCCCGGAAACTCGTCATTGCCGTTCTCGTTTTCCGCCACGGGATCCGTCGTGAAGATGAAGCCGTCGATGGCATGGTTCTCAATCGACACCTGCAACTCGTAGTCCACGCCCACGGGCAGCCCGCCCGCCGCCAGCCAGTTGTCGACCTCGATGTAGTAGACGCCCTCGTTCCGCAGGGTCAGTTCGAGGTAGTCGTCCAGCCACGTGGTGCTGCCCGCGGCGCCGTCCCGTGACGGATCCGAGAATCCCGGGCCGCGCGCCACCAGGTCGCCCGCCTCGTTGAACACCTGAATCCGGCTGGCCCAGACCAGCGGATCGCCCACCCCGAAGCCGCCGTCGACATCGAGAATGACCGTCAGGCCGTCGGCGCCGCCCTGCGCCGTGAGCATCGTGTCGGTCACGGCGAACCGGTAGACGTCCTTCGTCCCGTCTCCGTTGCCGCGGATTGTCAGGTGCGGAAGCTCGCTCGACCGCGCGATTTCCGGGTTGCTGCTCCGGTCCCATTTGCCGAGGTCCAGATCCTGGGCGCTGAAACGCGAGTCATGCAAACCTGTCAACTCCGCGATCACCGAGGAACCGATGCCGCCGGTGAAGCTGTTGCCGGAAATCGTGCTCACCACGAAACCGCTGGCCAGGACCATCAGATTGGTCCCCTCGGTCACCTGGGTGCTGCCACCGGACTCCGTCACCAGCACGTGCGGAGCCTCGTCGTCCGTGATCCGCACGTCCACCGGGGCAATCTGCGCGCTCTCCCCGTTGCCGCCCGCCACGTAGCGGTAGGGTTCCACCGGGCCGTCGCTGCCCACCAGCTTCGGCGCCAGGGTCCAGACGGCCCCCGTGGTGACCGGTCGATCCACCAAAGCGAGTTCCACCCGCGAATAGCCCGCGGACGGATCCTGGGTCCCGCTGAGTTCCGCCGCGTCGTGGTCCACCACACCAGTCGCACTCACCGTCCGCGTCACGTCCACCGTGATCCCGTTGGCGCCCGAATCAATCACCAGACGCCCGGCGGTATCCACGCTGGCCGTGTAGGGACCGGTCTGGGCCCGGCGGATCGCGTCGCGCAACCCGTCGGCCACGGTGCCCGCATCATCTCCCGCCACCACGCGATGGCTGTAAACCCGGCCGTTCAGTTCGAGCGTCCAGCGATCGTCCGCAGCGAAGGTCCCCGAGTAATCCCGAAGATCGACGGTCACCGTTTCCCCGGCTTGCGACCAAACCTCGGTCAGCTCCAGGGTCGATGCCTTGAGCACGCGCAGCGTGGCCGCGATGCTCGTCGTCCCGGAGCCCGCGGACCCCACCTCGAACGCGCCCCCCGTCGCGCCGTTGACCGGACGCAGCACCCACAGGTCGTCCCGTTGGTTGATCACGTCGCGCAGGATCTCCGCCACCGACCGGGCCGTGCTGTTGTCGTCGGTTGCCGCGTCGAACCGCGTCCCATCGATCAGCACGGACCAGACGTCGCCCGGCGCCACGGGATCGGTCAGGGTGATGGTCGTGGCTCCGGTCCGGGCAGCATCGAAGCTGAGCAGTTCGAACGCGTCGAGCGGATGGGTGGCATCGAAGACAAAGGTCGCCACGCCGGTCAGGACCAGGATGCCCTCCGGCGTCACGGACGCCGTGAACGCCCCGACGGCATCGCCGCGAATCACCGCCGCGAGTCCCGCGGCCACGTCCGCCAGGGTCAGGCCGAACAACGATTCCGTCGAGCTGACCAGGGTATGCACCACCCGGTCGTAGTGGTTGCCCTCGGCCACCGAATCCTCCGCCGCCCGGACCGTCACCGTCTGCGGCGTGTCCCAGTTGTCCGGCGTGAAGGTGACGGTCGATGCGAAGCCCTCGAGCTGTCCGGCCTCGGTGGCCAGCGCGATGGTGACGTTGCCGACGGGCTCGCGGCTGAGCACCAGTGTGTACTGGTCGTTGGCCGGCAGGTCGCCCGAGGCGTTTTCGGCCACCAACGTTCCAAGATCGGCAAAGCCCTGCCGGTCGACCGGCACCACCACCACTTCCGCAGCGTCGTCGTCGATGACGTCCACCGTCATGTTGGGCAGCGTCAACCCGTCGTAGGCGCCGCCATCGCCGCTGCGGGATCCCTGCGTGACCTGATGCTGGATTTCATGGACGACGTGCCCTTCCGCCACGTCATCCGCCAGCGCCCAGACGGCCACCGCCTGCGGCTCGAACCAGTTCTCCCGGTCGAACACCAACCAGATGCCCTCCTCGCTGATTTCGCCATTCGACCCGCGGCTTACCCCGACGCCCCGGGCCCCGGCCAGTTCGTCCCGCTCGCTCAGGCTCACGGGCGCGATGCTGATGCGCACGGTCTCCTCGGGAGCCCGGGTCAGCGCGATGCTGTAGAGGTTTACCACGAGCCGGTAGCGCGCGTCGTTCGGACCGAATGCCTCCTCGAAAACCCGCAACGGCCCGCCCGGCTGGCTGATGATCACGCCCGCGGTATCGTTGTCCACGATGCGCACCGCCAGGTCCTGCACGAAGATCTGATCGTAGCGCAGGTCCGGACTTTCGATGGTCTGGGTGATCAGTCCGCTGTGGCCCTGGAGCCCGTTGCTCACCACGGTCACCGGCTGCCCATCCGCGCCGCCCACGTTGAAGGTGTCACTGCCCAGCCCACCGACGATCTCGACCGCCGCCTGGTCGCTGGTCCCCATGATGAAGAAGCGGTCGTTGCCCTCCTTCGCATCGACGATGACACGTTCCACCCCGCGGTAGGTCACGTACTGGCCGCCGCCGAAGACACCTTCCTGGTTGACGACGAAGTCTTCCCCAAGGGACGTGCCGACCACGGTCACCGTGTCAAAGCCGTCGCCGCCCGTGATCCGCACGGGAGCGTTCACGGTGTAATTGATGAAGTCGGCGCCTTCGCCACCGTTGATTTCGAGGGGCGCCTTCGGATCGTTCGGATCCACGCGCACGAAGGAACGGACGATGAACCGGTCCTGATCCTCCTCGCCGTAAAGCGCCAGCTGCGCCTTCGTGTGGTAGACGGTGAACGTGTCGTCGCCAATGCCGCCGTAGAACACCGCCGCCTCGCTCACGCCGTTGCTCAAGAAGCCCTCGGTGATCTGGGTCGTCTCGAAGTAGTCCTCGGGGCTCAGCCCGTTCAGCGGATTCGTGCTGTCGCGCGGTGACTCGTAAATCTGTCCCACCTGGAACAGGTCGTTGCCCGCGTCGCCGTAGACGTTCAGCGGCGAGACGGTTTCATCGAACACAAAGGCGTCGTCACCGTCGCGACCGCGCACCTGAACGCGGTTGATGTTGCCGTCGTAATTGACGCGCTGGAAGAAGCCGCCGGGCACGGGGCGCAGGGCGGCATCCACCTGGATCGAGGCAATCGTGCCCCGGCTCGTCGAGCGGTTGCCGCGGAACAGCAGGAAGTCGGCCTGATTGGTGCCGAGGAGTTCGAGGGTGTTGATGCCGGCGTCGCCCGGCGGGGACTGATCCTCGACATTGATCGTAACCGACGTGTCGCGGCTCAACCCGATCCGGTAATCGTCGCCGTCGCCCTGACCGCGCAGGGTAAGCAAACCGCCCACGCCGCCGGCAAATGACTGGGATCCGGTCTGGTTGAAGTTGACCTGGAACCGATCGTTGCCGCGCCCGCCTTCGATGAGCGTTTCGCCCCGGGTGGCAAGGATGTTGACGGTGTCATTGATGGCGTCGCCCCGCGCGAGTTCGTTGCCGGTGTGGATGGCGGTCGAACCGGCATGCGTCGATTGCACGAAGAGCTGGTCATCCCCGGCGCCCAACCGCAACTCCAGTTCCACGAAGCCCGTGTAGGCCACCCCCTGGGTCATGCCGAGCCCGCTCACCGAGGCTTCGGTCAGCACGCCAACCTTGTCCGTCGACGCCCCGCTGTCGTAGAGCTTCAAACCGTTTAACCCGCCGCCCCCCTCGAGCCGCAGCAACCCGGTCCGGATCCCGTCGAGATTGCTGCCAACCAGGGGATCGGCACTCCCGGAACGGCTTCCCACGCGGACCAGATCGTTCCCGGTCGCGGTGCTCCCTTCAATGCCGGCGCCGTCACCCTCGATCCAGGTCGGCCCCGCAATGGACTCGACGTTGAGGGTGTCGTCTCCCCCACGGCCCTCGACCATGGTACTGGTCTCGGTGCCGGCCGGCGTGCTCCGCACGGTAAAGGTGTCGTTGCCCGAGCCGAGGAACACGTCGAGATGTTCGACCCCGCCGTGACTCACGGCGCCGCCCTCGCCGAAGATCCCGGTGATGCCGTCACTGCTGAGCGAGCCCGTGTTCGCCTCGCCGTCCGCCGTGTCGTCGATGACCAACCGGTCGTCGTCTTCCTGGCCCAGCACGGTGATCGTCCCGTGAATGTCATTGGCGTGGCCGAGCACATTGAGGAACTTGATCCCCGCGCCGTCGTCGGGGATGGCAGGAAGCTCGGTGGTCCGCCAGAAACCGGCCTCCGAACCGACGTAAACGACGTCCGTGCCAAACCCGCCTTCGATGGTCACCGCCCCTTCGGTGGCCCGGATGGCAATCTGATCAGCGCCCGCGCCGGCGACCAGGTGGGTTTCACCCGCATGCCCGGCAATGATCGTGAACCGGTTGTCGAGCGAGCCGAGCGTGATGTTCAGCCGGTCGCTGTTGAGCGGCGTGGGAACATCCCCCGGCAGCATCGTGGCGTTGCTGAAAATGATGTCGTTGGTCGAACCGACGAAACTCACGCGCTGCACCGGACGCGTGCCTTGCACCTTGTCGGCCGCCGAGTAGTAGATCTGCTCGCCGCCGAAGTAGACGTAGGGCTCGTTGCCCAGGCTCAGGCGCGGCGCGCGAGTTTCGTAGACACGTTGAATCAGGACGAGGACTTCGATGGACACCTGGCCGCCCAGGCCCGTGGCATCGACCGGATCGAGGGTTACCACATGTCGGTAATCCGGCGCCTCGGGCGTGCCCTCGTTGATGATCTCGAGGGCGTAATCCTCCGGCATGAGCTCGAGGACCATGTCACCGGAGACCAGGCGGATGCGCGCGAGTTGATCCGCCAGGTGTTCCGTCAGGCTGCTGCTGAGGTTCAACCGCTCGCCCGCGAACAGCGCATCCAGATCAATCACGAGCGCGTTGTCGGTGACGCCCGCAGGATCGAGCCCCGCCAGCGTGCGCCACACCGGGTCAAACACCAGTTCACCGCGCCCGTGATACAGCGGCACCGAGACCTCGCCCCCGAGCCCGTCCGGCCGCAACCGCGTAATCGTCGTCGCATCGTGGAGCACGATCCGA
>JACKPV010000038.1 GCA_024233305.1 Verrucomicrobiales bacterium | reverse complement strand
CACGGCAGGAGAATTGCTCCGCCTGAACCAGTTGGCCCCGGACTTGGAGGCGCTTGATAAGACCCCAGCAAGCCAGATGGAACTGTTTGGAAAGTGCCTTGATTGACATGCTGCGCATCGCTTGCATTGTGGAGGGACATGGCGAGTGCGAAGCCGTTCCAGTCCTTGTCCGGCGCATCGCTCAAACCCTCGACCCGGCCCTGTCCATCTCGGTTCACCCCGTCCTCCGCGTGCCTGGATCCCGTCTCGCCAAGGAGGGCGAGATCGAACGTACCATCGAGCTGGCCGCTCGCAAGAACGGCGGTCAAGGGGGCATTCTGCTGCTGCTGGATTGTGACGACGGCTGCCCAGCGCAGGATGCCCCGGAGCTGCTGCAGCGTGCCAGAGCCGCCCGCGCCGACCTCCCCATTTCCGTCGTGCTCGCTAAACGCGAATACGAGGCTTGGTTCCTGGCCGCGGCGGAGTCCTTGCGCGGGAAACGCGGTCTCCCGCTCGATCTGGTTGGACCGGCCAAACCTGAGGACATCCGTGGCGCGAAGGAGTGGCTGGCCAATCGGATGCCACGCGGCCAGGCCTACTCAGAGTCGTCGGATCAACCCGCGCTTACTTCGGCTTTCGACATGAACGCGGCCCGCTCCGCCGCTTCCTTCGATAAGTGCTACCGCGAAATCGTGCGCTTGCTCAATCTCTTGCGGCAATGAGCGCCTGGTAGGTGGGGCAAAGCCGATATCCGGAGTCGCAGCTATCCACCGCGGACCGGATGGTCTCGTAAAAGCTGGCGGCGGCGGCTTGAAGCCGAAGGGCGTCTGCGGGGTTGAAGCAGTCGTTGGCGACCAGGTAATCGGTGAAGTAATGAAACGCCTGCAACGTGGACAAGGCACGCACGCCGTTGATGCACATGAAGTCTCCGCAGCACTGCGCCAGGTAGTGATCGAGCCTTTCTTTGCTCAGGCCGAATGGGCTGGTGGGTTTCTTCCGTTCCTCCTTCCACGCCCAATACCGGAGCAGCGCGTCGGCCAGCAGGCGTGCGCTGCTCCAAGCCAGCCCCCGCGTCCGGCGCAACCAGCCGGCAAAACCCCAGCCCACGTCGTCGTGAAGCCACTTGTACCCGGTGGCGTTGAGATCCAGGCCCGCCTCGGCGGGAGAGCGGGAACTCAGGATGACCGCGCGGGCCAACCAGTGGCGGTTCGCGGCATCATCACTCAAATAGCCCGGAACCATCGCCGCTTCACGCAAACGGTCCATCGCCGCGGGCGAGGCGTCCCCTGCCTCGAGGAACGGGAACATGGCGAGGTTGGTCAGCCATTCCAGTCCAAATTCGCCGGCCAACACTTCCGGTGAATCGTCGATCTTCCGGGCGGTCGGTTCCAGCAACGCCTTCAATTCCGGCTCGTAACCGCGCCAGGCCAGCAAGTCCACCACCCGCGCGAAGTGGTCGATGTGCTTGACGGGATGCTCCTGGAAAAGTCGCAGGCACGCGGGGATCTCCTCGCGCCGCCCGGTTCGCAGCGCCTCGGTGAGCAGGTCCTCGTCGTAGTAGCCAAAGCACTCGAAGTACATCTCCGGTTGTTCGTCGCGCAGCCGCCGGAGCAACGCCAGATAATCGCCCGTGCATTCGGCACGCGCCAGGGCAGCGCCCAATTCGAACAGGAACTCCTCGTGCAGATAGAGGTAGCGGAACAGCCGGGGCTGCTGGTCCAGAAACGCGAGGACCCGCTCGAGCAGCCAACCGTGCGGTTTTCGTCCGCCCCGTCCCGTGTAAACCGGACCGACCTCCTCCCACCAGGCATCGACCAACTGCTGGTCGGCATCCGACAAGGGCGGCCAATCCGGCCCCCGGGCAGTCGATTTGGTCGCTTCGTCCGGCGATTCGTCCGTGGGCAGCGGTTGCCATTCCTGAGGTTGCCTTTCCCATTCCGCGAGTCGGGCTGCTTCCTCAGCCTCACGCTCCTCCTCAGCGGCGCGGGCGGCAGCCAGAGCGGTGACACGGGCGGCGGCCTCGTCGTTGGCAAGGCAGCACTTCTTGTATTTCTTGCCGCTGCCACAGGGGCACGGGGCGTTGCGTCCAATGGTCATCGGTTCATTCAGGTGCGCGTTTTCAGACCTTCTCTCGAACAGCACGATGAGCAGACTCGGTATCGTCGGATTCTCCCGGCGAGTCCATCTCAATCCTCCTTGACCAAGGGATCCTGTGAAGTGGCAGGCGCACCCGGACACTTGGCCCGGCGGGGTGTTCGGCCCGCGGGCGCTGAAGACGGAGGATTGAAACGGCAGGCCAACCACACCGCCGTGCCCGCCGCGTGTTGCTGGTTCCGGCTGGTCCGGTGCTTCGATCTCGGTCTCGTAATCGTAATCGTAATCATCATCTCGTGGATCGCATCTTCGATCACGAGAAGGTGGAGGTTTACTGGGCAGCGTCGGCGTTTGTGGCTTGGGTGTTACCGCTACTTCAGGAGCATGGGGTGCGATTTCGATTAGGATTACGATTAGGACCCGCGGGGGGGGGGGGCGCGGTGGTTCGGGCGGCAAGATGAGATGCGCACCGAGAAAACACCGCTGGCAGAAAAGGCCGGCAACGCGGCGCCAAAGCGCCCAATCTGGCGCCGCGATCCGGGCCCATGAAGACCTTCACAACACCCACGGTGGCGGGAGGAGCGAACTGCGCCCATTCATTTTCGAGGGCTGATAACGGTTCTGCCGCCCCCCGCTCCCCCCAAACCCGGTAGGTAACCGAGGCGAACATTGACGTGCTTCGCGAGGAGGCATGTGAAGGTAACTACCTTGAACCGCCTTGCCGCCTCATCCGCTCCGGCCCGCACCGCGAAGCCGGCGATCTCGCGCAGGCCGAAACGCTGCTCGCCTCGGCTCACGACTGGGCCGTGGCGCGCGATGCCAAGGAAGTCCTCTGCTGGGCCGCGCTGGTCCAGGCCCGCATCGCGCTGGCGGATGCATCCGGCTCGGTATGCCCTGAAAGGGCTCAACCCACCAGCCCAGGGCAACGCCCTGGGTTAACGGACCCAGCCAATCCCCAAGCCCTGAAAGGGCGAAACAAACGCCCGGCGGAGACCCTGTCGCGCCCTTTCAGGGCTCATCCAGATGTCATGGACTCCGGGACCCAGGGCGATGCCCTGGGCTGGTGGGTTGCCGACCCTTCGGGCCTCAAGTCAGCGGAAACCGCCCTCGCCGACGGCTTGAAGATCGCCCGCGACTGCGGCTTCGGCCTCTTCCACATTGACCTGCTGCTCGAACGCGCCCGGCTGCACCTGCTGAGCGGCGAGCCGCAAGCCGCGCTCGACGACCTCCGCACGGCGCTCAACGGCGGCGTGCCCGCCAACGAGCAGACCGGCCAACCGTAACTCCTCGCCGCCACGCACGCCGAGCGCGGCTACGCCTGTCCCATCCGCGGTCCATTGACTGAATCGTTACGGCTGAGCCAGCTCACCGGCTCCCGACCGCCACACGCCGCCGAGTCCCGCCACTCCGGCGGTATGATGGGGACGGCTCGTCCAAATCGCTCGCCTCTTTTGGAAAAGGGCGTAAGGAATCCGTGCGTGACTCAATGGCACCAGCAATTCCCGGCGTTCGGGTTGGCGCTCCTGGCCGTGCCGGAAACCTCCACCTGATTCCATCATGACCTGCCGTTTTCTCCTGGTCCCGCTGGTCCTGGCGACGGCCGCCGCCCGCGGGGGTGATCCGTCCTTCAGCGATCCGGCCAACCCCGCGCTGCCACCCGCGTACGCGGTGGGGTTTGCTGATCGCTCCCCGGACCTTGACGTGCTGCCCGGTTTCCGGAACCCGCCGCCGGGTTTTGGCACGGTGCCGTTCTTCTGGTGGCTCGGCGATCCCCTGACGAAGGAGCGGCTCGGCTGGATCCTCGACCAGATGGACGGCATGGGCGTGTCCGGCTACCAGATCAATTATGCCCACTCCGACCAAGGCGGGCGCAGCTACGGCCTGACCTATCCCAGCGAGCCGCCGTTGTTTTCGGACGACTGGTGGGATTTGGCAGGCTGGTTCATGCAGGCCGCGAAGCAGCAGGGCGCCGGCATCAGCCTCAGCGACTACACGCTGGGCTTCGGCCAGGGCTGGTTCGTGGACGAACTCCTGCGCAAGCATCCCGAAGTCAGGGGCCAGCAGCTGCGGATGGACAACGACGGCAGGGTGACCGCTGAAACCGTCCCGTGGTCGTTGAACCCGATGCACCCGCAGTCGGGCAAGTGGTATTGCGAGGAGTTCTTCGGCCAGTTCGAACGCCGCTTTCCCGGCGAAGGCGGCCAGGGGCTGAACTTCTTCTTTTCGGATGAACTCGGCTTTGGCGTAAGCGGTCGGCTTTGGTCGGCGCAGTTCGCGGAGGAGTTTCAGAGACGCAAAGGCTACGATCTCACGCCCGAGTTGCCGGCCCTGTTCCGGGACATCGGTCCGCGGACGCCGAAGGTCCGGCTGGACTACAACGACGTGCTGGTGGCGTTGAGCGAGGAGAGTTTCTTCAAGCCGGTGTTCGACTGGCATCAACAGCGCGGGATGATCATGGGCTGCGACCACGGCGGGCGCGGGCGGGATGTCCTCGAGTTCGGCGATTACTACCGTACCCAACGCTGGAACCAGGGCCCCGGTTCCGACCAACCCCACCTGGGCAAGGACCTCATCAAGGCCAAGATCGCCGCGTCCATCGCGCATCTCTACGAGCGGCCGCGCGTCTGGCTCGAGGGCTTCTACGGCAGCGGTTGGGGCACGACCTCGGCGGGGGTGGTGGACGCGACGTTCGCCAACTACGTGATGGGCTACAACCTGCTGGGCATCCACGGCATGTACTACTCGACGCACGGCGGTTGGTGGGAATGGGCGCCGCCGGACAACACGTTCCGCATGCCCTATTGGCGCCACCTCCGCGGCTTCATGGAATGCCAGCAACGCCTGGCCTACCTGCTCAGCCAGGGACACCATCGTTGCGACGTGGCGATCCTCTATCCGGTCGCGCCGATGGCGGCCGGCATGGACGGTCCGGAGGCGGTGCGAACCGCCTTCCAGCTCGGTGAGACGCTCTACGGACACGGAATCGACTTTGACTTCATTGACTTCGAATCAGTCGCGCGGTCGCGGGTCGAGGAGAAGGAACTTCGTGTAGCCGGCGAATGTTACCGCGTCCTGGTCCTGCCCGCGATGAAGGCGGTGCGCTGGTCCACGATCCAGAAAGCAGCGAACTTCGCGCGCGCGGGGGGAGTCGTGGTCGCACTGGGTGCACTGCCGGAAGCCAGTGACCGGGCGGGCCGCGACGACCCCGAACTGGAGGCGCTCGTCGAACAGACCTTCGGACGGCACGCCGGAACGCCCTCGCCCGTTTCGGGGACACGGGCCGGGGTGAGGGGGCAATCCAACGCCCATGTGCTGGCCGACGCCGATCAGGTCGTGGCCCTTGTGGGCGCCGCCTTCCCGCGCGACTACGAAGGCCCCGGCGCCATCCAGCACCGCCGGATCGGCCCCCGTGATCTCTACGCGATCTACAACGCGCCGAAAGACGCCGAGTGTTTCTTCCGCGCGACGGGCCGGGTTGAACGGTGGGATCCCTGGACCGGCATGACGCACCTGCTGGCCGTCACTTCCCAAACCGACCACGGCACGAAACTGAAACTCCCGCTGACCGAGGAAGAAATCCAGTTGATCGTCTTCACTCCCGGCGAGCCGGTCTTCGGTGAATCTCCGATTTCAGACCTCAAATCTCAAATCGTCCTCGACGGCCCGTGGGAATTCGAGTTGCAGCCCACGCTGGACAACCGTTTCGGCGACTTCCACTGGCCGCCCACGCCGACCCTCGTCGGCGCGGAGGCGCGACGGATGAATTACGCGGAGGAGACGCGCGCGGATCCCGGCTGGCAGGTTCCTTCGTTCGACGACTCAACGTGGCGCACCGTCACCTGCGACTTCGGTCCCCGCTTCTGGAAGCTGGGACCGCTGCCCGACGGCGCGGAGGCCGAGGCGGCGCTCGCGGGACTGCGGGAGATTGATGCGGCGCGGCCGGTCGAGATCGCCGGCAGGAACTACTGCTGGGAACCGTACGAGTTTTCGTGGCGCTACGGCATCGAGAACGATTGCGGACATCAGGGCTACCATGGACTGAAGGAACAGGTGTCCGACGACCTCATCGGCTTGGGCGCCATCCGGCATGGCCACCCCGCCTGCCGCCGCGCGCCGGAGGAAGGCGGCACGCGTTACTACCTGTGGACGTCGGTCCAAGCCCCGAACACGGGCACTTTTCCGATTTCGCGCGGAGGCCAGCAGCCGGCCCAAGCCTGGCTGAACGGCGCGCCGCTGGATTTGAAACAGCGTCAGGCAACGCTGGAGGCAGGCCCGAATCCGCTGCTGTTGCGCTACGACAACATCGGGCGCGGCTGGATCGTGTTTGGCGCCGCCGATCCCGCCGGTGCGGACGAGGTTGAGGAAGACGCCGTTTTCCCGACGGCCGCCAACTGGATCTGGTGGCCCAATGAGACCGAGGACGTCGCCACCCGTTATTTCCGCCGTGCCATCGAACTGCCCGCCGGCGTGGAATCCGCCCGTCTGCGGATTACCTGTGACAACAGCTACCGGGTGTCGGTGAACGGGCGCGAGGTCGGGAGCGGGTCGAACTGGGCCCGGGTGCAGGAATACGACGTCACCGCATTGCTGAAACCGGGCGCAATTCTCGTGGAAGTGGAGGCCCGCAACGAAGGGGGTGAAGGCGCCTTGATTGCCGACTTGCTGGTGCGTGATGAGCACGGGACGGAAATCCGGATGGGCACCGACGCGCAGTGGCAGGCGGCATCCTCTCGCGAAGACCCGGACTGGGCGCCGGCGCACGTCGTGGCTCCGTTCGCAGGCAGCCTCTGGGCGAAGCACCCGCTGGGTCCGCCGCGGCTGGACGAGACCCCGCAATCCGCCGAGGCAGCAACGTCCGGCCTGCCTTGGAACCGCGATCTGTCGTCCCGTTGGTATCGCAATCCGAACATCCTGCCGTTTGACACCCGCCCGCAGACCACGAAGCCGGCGGGTTGGTACCGTTTCGTTGCCCCGCCGGGGTTGAGGGCACTAACGATCCCGGTCCGCGAAGCGGTGCGGGTTTGGGTGGACGGACGGGAGCAGGAGGTCCGGCCATCGGGCGACAACGCGTCGGTGGTCGTCGGGGCGCCATCGCGCAGGCCGGTCGTCGTCGCCTTGCGCGTCGAACAGCGACGTGGCGAGTACGGCGGCGCGGCATTCCGTGATTACCTGCGACTGGACTGTGGCGCGGGTGAACTGCCGGCGGGCGACTGGTCGAAGGCTGGCGTGTTGGAGACCTATTCCGGCGGCGCCTGGTACCGGAAAGCGTTCGACCTCCCGATGGACGCGGCGCACGGTATTGTGACCCTCGACCTCGGCTCGGTGGCGACCTCTGCGGAAGTGCGCGTGAACGGCACAGCGGCCGGCATCAAGGTCGCGCCTCCCTGGACGCTCGACATCACGAGGTTCGTAGAAGCCGGGGAAAACCGGATCGAGGTTCTGGTCTGCAACACGCTGGCGAACCATTACGTCACCATCCCGACCCACTACCGAGGTGCCACCGTGTCGGGTCTGCTCGGCCCGGTCCGGATCGAACTGCGATGAGACTCCGGCTTCCGCTCCCCGCCGACCCGCGCTGGTTGGCATCGGGCTCCGATCACTTCGGTCGGCGCTTCGCCGAAGTCGTGGCGCCGGCGAGGTGTTCGGCTGCTGATGCTCCTTGGCGAAGATCGCTGGCGGCCGCTCCTGGCGGTGCCGGTCGCGAATTGACTGCCATCCGGCCGGCGTCCGATACTGGCAGCTTGGTTCGGTTCGCCGACGGGAAACTGAAAAAGCAAGAATGAGAAGCGCAACCCCATGAAGCACGTTTCGAGAAACTGTCGTGGCCCGGTGTCCCGGAAGGTCCTCGCGGCTTTGGACAAGCACCTCGGACGGAAGGTCATCAATCTCGCCGCGTTCCGGATGGGAGCCGAGCGCGCCGCGAACCTGGAACGAGGCGTCGTTTCCGAGGAGCAGATGCGCGGGATGGACCCGCTGCATGCGGTCTACGGCTACGCTCAGAACAAGCTGTCGGCGATGGTCGAGGACCTGGCGCAACTCCCGATGTGCGCCGAACTCGCTGAAGCCTACATGGACGCGGAGGAGGAGTATCTCCCATCCGGCCCCCCGATGAGCCCCCTCACCGGGTCGTATTTCTTCTGCTGGGCGGTGTTCGATTCGCACGTTGGCAAGCACGAGGAGACCTTCGCAACGGTGGCCATCGATCTCTGTCGGCGGCTGGGGACGGAACCGAGCCTGGTCCGCCTGTTCGAGCATCTGCAAAACTCCCGGATGGGGCTCTACCTGCACGAGGGCCACGCCGGCGCGCACGTGATGCTCCGCGAGTTCGTGACGGGGCGGAGGCAACGGTGCGCCGTGCCCACGGGCTACCGGGGGAGCGCCGGCGAGATTTGGTATGCCCGGGTGCTGCCCGAACCGTTCGACAGCCTGGGGCTCGGCTATTCGCTGGTGTTCACGACGCCCTACATCATCCTCCGGCGGGAAGCGGGACAGTACCTGGGCGCGGATCCGCAGGATTGGGTGGCGTTCTTCGAGCGATCGATGCCCAAGACCGGGTTGGCCGATGCGGGCCAGGCATACGAACACCTGATGAAATACGGGCTGTCGCCCGAGTATTGGAACGAATACGTGTTCGAGGCGTACGTGAACCACCGGCCCGACATGATCCTGCTCGCCGGCCTGCCGGATGTGCCTTCAAGCCGCCCCCATTCGCCCTTCAACGAAGACCGGCCAATGTGAAGGCCCTGCCCCCGCCGGGCACGGCAACCACACCGGTTTGCTCCAGGGCTTCTCCGTGCATTTGCTGCGTCCGGCCACCCTCGCCAGACTCGACCGCCAGGGGGGACGTTTCCGCGCCTTCCTCCTCACCTCGCTTCAGAACCAGGGCCGGGACGGCATCGACCAACCGGCGCGCCCGGAAACGCGGCGGCGACAGGGCGCACCTGTCCTTGGAAACCCCGGAAGGGATGCGGCGTCGAAGGCGGCGCCGGTCGGTCGCGGCGACCTGTTTGCCGCGCTGTTGCCGATGGTTTGCCGGGACCCGGACGCCCTTCCGCGGGCGCTCCCCAGGCCGGCGCGAAAAAAGTTCAAATTCCCGTGACACAAATGGCGGCTTTTTCCGTTTACTCGGTAGTGGGCAGTGACGTCAGGTCGGCTGAGCTTTTCCAAGCCAGGGAGGTCTTGGGGCGAGGGTTTGGCGGTCGGGCAGGCGGTGTTCCGAAAGACCGGTGGAGATCCTTCATCGAGGTCCGGCTTTCGGGCGCCGCCTGCCCCAGGCCGTCCGGCGCCACGAGTCGAAGGCCTTGCCCAACGAGGGCCCGTCGAGCGCGCCACCGCCCAACGAAAACGTCCTGATGGCCGAGCCCATTCCAGTTCCAATCGCGTGCCTCAACTGCGGCGAACCGTTGCCGGCCAACGGGACGCCGATCTGCGCCCGCTGCGCCCTCCGGGACGCGTGGTTGCACGGCCATGAAGCTGATGCGGTCGGGGCCACCCCGCTCGTGCTGGACGACCTGCCGCGGCCGGTCTCCAGCCAAGCCACCACGAGCCGTGCGCCGAAGCGCCACCAGCGGGCTTCCCCGAGTTGAGCGAATCGGTTGTGTTGCCGCGCCAGAAGCCGGCCTTTGGTGCCAAGCCGTCACCATGCAGTATGATTCACCACAGATGGCCAGGTATGGGCACGGATACTGACGGAAACCAGAATCGCCATTCCGGGGTTCGGAATCCCCATTCAGTGTGTCGTCCCGACCTCTCCGCCAACGCCGCAGCGCCGCGCCCCATCCGTGTGATCCGTGCCCATCCGCGGTTCGCTGACGGAACGGTTACGGCTCAGCCGTATCGATTCAGTAACTCGTAGCCGCCGACGTGCGGTCGGCGCATTATTCAGCGGGGATCCGTCCGCCTGCCGCCGGGTGCGACGATCCACCAAAACGTGACGGCCAGTCGGAACCAGCGGGACCGCGTAAGCCATTGGATTTCAGCGCCGACTACACGTCGGCGGCTACGGCCTGTTGAATCGATACGGCTCAGTAGCTCATCCGGTCGAGTTTCACCTTGCCGCGGAAGATCCAGTAAATGCTCACGGTGTAGGCCAGGACAATGGGGACGCCGATCAGGGCGATGGTAAGCATGATGCCGAGCGTGCGCGGCGAGGACGCGGCATTGACGATGTTGAGGCTGTGTTCGGGGAAGGGATGGCTGAGGACGAGGTTCGGATACATCTCGAGGCCGAACAGCCCCATCAGGGCGATCATTGCCACGCAGGATGAAAGGAACGCCCTTCCCTCGCGCCGGTGGTGGATTTCGCGGGGGATGTTCGCGATGGCGAGCATGTTGAGCAGCGCGATGCTGAACAACCAGGGATTCGCCCGGAGCCGGGCTGCCATGTGCGGCACGTAGAGGAGGGTCGCCATGGTGGTGACCGCGTAGCAGATGATGAAGAAGATGATGCAGTTGTTGATCCAGCCCCGGACCCGCTCCTGCAAGTCCCCTTCGGTCTTCATCGCCGTATAAATGGCCCCGTGCATCATGAACAGGGCCACCGTGGTCACGCCAAGCAGCAGGGCGTAGGGATGCAACAGCCCGAGGAAGGTCCCGCTGAATTCGTGTCGTTCATCCAGCGGCATCCCCCAGGCAATGTTGCCCATCGCCACACCGATGAGGAAGCTCGACAGGACGCTGCCGGCGCTGAACCCGACGTCCCACATCCGCCGCCACCAACGCATGGGCTGCTTGCTCCGAAACTCGATGGCCACCGCGCGGAAGATCAAGGCCACGAGCAGCAGCACAAACGCCAGGTAGAATCCCGAGAACACCGTCGCGTAGACCTCCGGAAAGGCGGCGAACAGTGCGCCCCCGCCCGTTACCAGCCAGACCTCGTTCCCGTCCCAGACCGGCCCGATGGCGTTGAGCATGATGCGCCGTTCCTCATCGGTGCGCGTGAACAGGTGCAGCGCGCCCACACCGAGGTCGAAGCCGTCGAGCATGGCATACCCGGTGAACAGCACCCCGATGAGGATGAACCAGACCGTATTGAGATCGAGATCGCCGAAGTTCATGAGCGGTCTCCGAAAGGCAGGGCCAGTTTCCCGGAAGGCTGCAGGTCCGCGGCGTCCGGGCCGTGCTGGATCTTGTCGTTGAGCAGGTAGATGAAAACGGCGAAGAGCAACAGGTAGACGAAGCCGAAAAGGATCAGGGACCCGACGATCATCTCCGCCTGCACGACCTTGGAGAGGCCTTCGGAGGTGCGGAGCAGACCGTACACGATCCAGGGTTGCCGGCCGATCTCGGCGGCGAACCAGCCGGCCTGGTTGGCGATCTGTGGACCGAGCACCGCGAGCACCAGCAACCCGAGCAACCACCGCTTGCGAAGCAGCGTGCCGCGCCAGAGGTGGAACGTGCTCACCAGCGACAATCCCAGCAGCGCGAATCCGATTCCGACCATGAGGTGAAAGAGCTGGAAGTTCACATTCACCGGCGGCCGGTCTTCCGGGGGGAACGCCTCGAGCCCCCGCACCTCTCCCGCCGTATCCCCATGCACCAGCCAACTCAGCATCCCGGGCAATTCGACGCTGTATCTCACTGCCTGGGCCTCCTCGTCCACCCAGCCGAAGAGCGCCAGGGGAGCGTTCGTGCGCGTGGTGTAGCGCCCCTCGAAGGCCGCCAGCTTCGCGGGCTGGTTCGCCGCCACCCCGACGGCGCTTTGATGTCCGCTGACCACCTGCAACCCCGCGGCGATCAACCCGACGATCAACCCCAGCCGCAGCGATGCCTGCGCGAATTCCTCGTGCCGTCGCTTGAGCAAATACCACGCGCTCACGCTCACCACGAGAAACGCCCCCGCCTGCCACGCCCCGCACAAGGTATGAAACAACCGGTCCACCGACGACGGATTGAAGACCATCGCCCAGAAATCCGTGATCTCGGCCCGCGCCGCGAGGCCCTCCCCGGCGATGTGAAAACCCGCCGGCGTCTGCATCCATGAGTTCGCCACGATGATCCAGATCGCGCTGAAATGCGCCCCGAGACACACCATGCAGGTCGCGAAGAAGTGCATTTTCCGCCCCACTTTGTCCCAGCCGAACAGCAGGATCGCGAGAAAGCCCGATTCGAGGAAGAACGCGAAAATGCCCTCCGCCGCCAGCGCGCTGCCGAACACGTCGCCGACGTAGCGCGAGTAGGTCGACCAGTTGGTCCCGAACTCGAACTCGAGCACAATCCCCGTCGCCACCCCGATGGCGAATGTCAGCGCGAACACCTTCGTCCAGAACCGCGCCATCTGGTGATACAGGGGATTGCCGGTCTTGAGCCACATCCCCTCGATCAGCACCAGCATCACCCCCAACCCGATGCTCAGCGGCGGGTAGATGTAATGCACCGCGGTGGTGAAGGCGAACTGAATGCGGGACAGCAGCAGGGCGTCCATGAAGGCATCTGATTGCCACCGGATGCGGGTGAAGTCAAATTCATCGCCGGACTTTGCTGCGCGAATCGGCCGCCGCCGGGCGACGCGACCGGCCGCCGCCCGCATCAGAAGCAGGTGGCGACACGCGGGGAATGACGGTATGGTCCGCCCCGATGTTGCCCGCCCGATTCGAGAACGAAGCCGCGTTGGACGATTTCCTGTCGCAGCCGGCGCCGGCCGTGGTCGCTTTGATGCGCCGCCTGCCGGGGGACCTCGCGATTCTCGGCGCCGCCGGCAAGATGGGTATCAGCCTCGCCATCCAGGCGGTCCGGGCGGTCCGGGAAGCCGGGGTCACCAAGCGGGTCGTCGCCGTCGCGCGCTTCTCGAATCCCGCCGCCCGTCGGGCCCTGGAGGACGCGGGGGTCGAGACGCTCGCCTGCGACCTGCTCGAAGCCGCGGCCGTGGCCGGTCTGCCCCGGCTGGCGAATGTGGTTTTCATGGCCGGCCGCAAGTTCGGCACCGGCGGTGACGCCCCGTTGACCTGGGCGGCCAACACGCTCCTGCCGGCGAACGTGGCAACGCATTTCCGCGAGAGCCGGATCGTGGCCTTTTCGACCGGATGCGTTTATCCGCTGGTGGCGCCGGACAGCGGCGGTTGCACCGAGGACGAGGCCCCGGAACCCGTCGGCGAATACGCGCAATCGTGCCTGGGCCGCGAGCGGATGTTCGAGTACGCCAGCGGGCGCTGGGGCACGCCGCTGTGTCTCCTGCGGTTGAACTACGCCATCGACCTGCGCTACGGCGTGCTGCACGACCTGGCGTCGATGATTCTCCGCGACGCTCCCGTTGACCTCGGCATGGGGTGGTTCAACTGCCTGTGGCAGGGTGACGCGAACGCCCGCGCGCTGTTGGCGCTGGAACATTGCGCCGCGCCGCGCACGATCCTGAACCTGACCGGCCCCGAAATCTTGAGCGTGCGCGATGTCGCCCGCCGGCTCGGCAACGCGCTCGACCGCCCTGTGCGTTTCAATGGCGCCGAGCACCCCACGGCCTGGCTGAACAACGCCACGCAGTCACTCCGGCTCTTCGGCCCGCCAGCCGTGGCCGTCGAACGCCTGATCGCCTGGACCGCCGACTGGTTGCGAACCGGCGGGCGCTCGTTGGGGTTGCCCACGCACTTCGAGGTCCGCGACGGACGTTTTTGAGTTCACATGAAACTGGCCGACATCCCGCCCCTGCTGCGGCGGCGCGTGCTGGAAGGAATGGTCATTCCCGCGCACCCGCTGGCCCTGACGGCGGACCGCCGGCTGGATGAACGACGGCAGCGCGCCCTCACCCGCTATTACCTCGAGGCCGGCGCCGGCGGGGTCGCCGTGGGCGTGCACACGACCCAGTTCGCCATCCGCAAACCGAACGTCGGCCTGCTCGAACCGGTGCTCACCCTCGCTGCCGAAACGGTGGACGATTGGGAACACCGCCGCGCCGCGCCGGCGGAACCGACCACCGCACCGACCACCGGCAAGGCCGTCGACCGGGCCAGCAGGGAGGTCCGCGGCGCCGGGCCGATCCTCAAGGTCGCGGGCCTTTGCGGGGACACAGCACAGGCGATCCGGGAGGCTCGACTCGCGCTGGACCGCGGCTACCACGCGGGACTGCTCAGTCTTTCGGCGTTGCGCGCGGCGACGGTGGACGCGCTGGTCGATCATTGCCGCGAGGTGGCGTCCGGGATTCCCGTGGTGGGTTTCTACCTGCAACCGGCGGTGGGGGGACGCGTCCTGCCGCACGCGTTCTGGCGGCGCTTCGTCGAGATTGAAAACGTCCTCGCAATCAAAATCGCGCCCTTCAACCGCTACCAAACCCTCGACGTCGTGCGTGCAGTCGCGGCCGCCGGTCGGCAGAACGAGATCGCCCTGTACACCGGCAACGATGACCAGATCGTGCTCGATTTGCTGACGCCGTTTCGCTTCGGCGAGGATCCCGCGTCGCCGTCGGGGCAGATCGTCGGTGGGTTGCTCGGGCATTGGGCGGTCTGGACGCAGGGCGCGGTGGCCTTGCTGGACGACATTCGCGAACGGCGCCGGAACGCGTCCCCGATCGACCCTGCCTGGTTGACCCGCGCGGCGCGGATCACCGACGTGAACGCCGCGTTGTTCGATGCCGCCAATGGTTTTCGGGGCTGCATCGCGGGGATTCACGAAGTGTTGCGCCGCCAGGGATTGCTTGAGGGCATCTGGTGTCTCGACCCGGCCGAGGGATTGTCGCCGGGGCAGGCCCGGGAGATTGACCGGGTTTGCCGCGCGTACCCGTCTTTCAATGACGACGCCTTTGTCGCCGAACACCTTGATGAGTGGATGCGGGATTGAACCGTGGACGCGGAGTCCGAACAGGCGGGCAAACTGCGGAGTGAAAGCGAACATGAGATGAGCGGAGAGACTCCGGAGCCAGCACCCGTCGCGGTGCGCGTGGGATGGCGCGTGGTGCGCTCGATCGGGCCGGCGCTGATCGTGGTCAGCGTGGTGCTGGGGCCGGGCAGCATTCTTGCCGCCTCGCGCCTCGGGGCGGATCACGGCCATGCGCTGAACTGGCTGCTGGCCGCGAGTTCGCTCCTGATGATGGGCATGGTGATGCTGGGCGCCCGCCTCGGAATCGCGCTGCCCCGCACGCCCTGCGCCGAACTTGCCGCCCGCCTGGGGCGTCCCGTGGCCGCGGGCATCGGGTTGATCGTGTTCCTGATCGTCACGTGTTTCCAGGTCGGCAACAACACCGCGGTGCTGGCCGTGCTGCGCGTGCCCACCGCGGCGGGTTCTGATGGCGCGAGCGGACTGGGCAGGACCATCGCCGGCCTGCTCGCCCTCAACGGCCTGGCCGTCGCCAGCCTCTTCGGGTTCCGCAACCTCTACGCCCTCGTCGAGCGGCTGCTTTCGCTGCTGGTGTTGCTCATGATCGTCGGCTTCGCCGGCAACCTGCTGCTGGCGCGACCGGACCTGATCGCCGCATTGAAGGGGCTTCTGCCGCAGTGGCCCGAGGCGCTCCGCTCCGGATTCCTGCCGCTGCGGGACGGCGCAACCGTCCGCGACCCGCTCGGCGCCGCTCCCGCCCTGGTCGCCACCACCATGTCCGTTGCGGGCGCCTTCTACTACGCCTACCTGGTGAAGGAAAAAGACTGGAACCGCGAGCGGTTGCGCGAGGGGATGGTGGACACGCTGACGGGGATCGCGGTGCTTGGCGGGGTGACGGGGATGATCCTGATGACCGCGGCCACGGTGTTTCACGGTCAATCCGACGCGACGCCGCTGCGCACGACGACCGACCTGGCGCGCCAGCTCGAACCGATGTTCGGTCCGTTTGCCAGCACGCTGTTCAACGTCGGACTTTTCGCCGCCGCCTTCAGCTCGTTTCTCGTCAATGCCCTGATCGGCGGCTCGGTGATGGCGGATGCCCTGGGCCTCGAGGCGCAGATGGGCAGCCGGCCGGTGCGCTGGCTGACGGTGCTCGTGCTGGGATCGAGCATGGCGCTGGCGGTGGGCTTCACCGCCGCTGGGGCGAGTTCCGTCGGGATCATCCTGCTGGCGCAGGCCCTCACCGTGCTGGGGCTTCCCGCCCTTGCCTTGGCGATGATTTATCTTGCCACCCGGCCCGAAGTGCAGCGGGCCGGCCTGGTTCCACGGTGGTTGCTCGGGATCGCTGTCGCCTGTGCCGGGGTCTCGATCATCCTCGCGCTCCGCAAGGCCTGGGAACTCTGGCTGCGCCTGGCGGGCTGAGCCACCGAGCCGGGTTCAGCAGGGCGGCGCGTTGAGTCCCTGAAGGCCGCCTGGGAAGCCCAGGCAGGCGGCCTTTCGAAGCGGCTATTTCCGTTTTCCCCGCCCCGGTTCGATCTCCGCCAGAGTGCCCTCGAAGGCATTGGCGAAATTCAGGGAGAACAGTGGCAGGCCGGCGGGAGCGGGAACCGGCTGGAGCACGGCGACGCCGTCCACGCTGCGACCGCTCCCCAAGGCCCCGAAAGGAAGACCGTTGGGGTAGTCGAAGCGACCGGTTCCATCCTCGAGGACCCAGTAGGTTCCTTCGTATTGGAGTTCTCGAAAGGGATCGCCCGGATCGAAGGCGGCGCGGAGGACAAACCAAGTGGCGAGTTCGTCGCCGTTGGCCGCCATCGTGCGGGCGCGCCCCTCGGCGACCAGGAAGCCGTCCGCGTTGATCGCCACCGTCACTTCCTCGCCGTCGTAGCGTTGCACCCCGACGCCCAGGTGGTTGGAGCAGGTCGGCGCTTCTGACTGCCCCCAGGCTTCAATTTGAAAAGTCAGCGGGTCGATGAGGCACAACAATTCGCCTGCGACGAACCCTTTGTAGGGCAGCAACCGCACGGCGTCCTGCGCGCAGGCGCTGGTGGTCCCGAGCCCCGAACAGAGCCCGAGCGCAAGCCCTGCACCGACATACACTGGCAGGCTCCTGAGGAAACCAAAGGCTGGGTTTTTCGTCATCGTTGTGAACCGGTTGTTTTTATGGGCGCCGACGGTTATCCCGCACGTTCCGTGGGGCGGATGAACCGCACGGGAACTTCATTGAACAGGCGTTGCTCGCTTTCGCTTGGCAAACGCCTTGCGGAGCCTAAAAGAGCAGCTTCGACAGGGCAAGATGCAACCGATGAATCCGCCCTGTCGCCCCACTTTTTCCGTCATCTTATCGCGGGTGTAATTCCATCTTACCAGCAAGCCGCCGGGCTGGACTACCCAGCCCCCCTCGCCTGCCCTCCGGGCGCCCTCCCGCCATCGCAGGGGCTGAGAGTATCGGCGCCGGGTGGCCCGGGAATTGCCCCGGGCGTCGGCCTGAGCCGTAACCATGCAGTTGGATTCACCACGGATGGGCGCGGATGGGCACGGATATTGAGGGAAACCAGAATCGCTCGCCCTGGTTTCGGACTCACCATTTAGTGAGTCTTCTCGCCCTCTCCGCCAAAGCGGCAGCGCCGCGCCCCATCCGTGGCATCCGTGCCCATCCGCGGTCCATTGACTGAATCGATACGGCTGAGTCGTCACCGCCGCCTACCGGGGTAACGCGGTGGAAACCGGGTCAAGACTCGTGCGCGCGGGATCCGTCGGACCGGTCGCCGGGCGACACGGCACAGCGGCCGGCGAGGCAATGACGTCGCGCAGCCACCCGACGGTAGGCCGCCCGGAGCGCCGTCTGGATTCCCGGCAAATGGCCGAACCAGGCGAAGGGGCGCAGCCACCAGACCGCGGTTGCCATCGCCAGGCACGCGTCCGCGCCCCCGAGCCAGGTTCCGTCCGCCCGCTCCAACTTCAGTTCGCGGCGGAACTCTGCTTCTGGCAAGGGTGGGTGCTCCTGGTGCAGCACCTGCTGCAGCGGGACGAAGCCAAACCCCGCCCGGCGGAAAGGCCCGCCATATCGGGCAAGCAGCCGCGTACAGAAATCGCATTCGGCGTCGTAATAGGCCGTTCCGCGCCAACCGGGTTGCCGGACCGGATCTGGCGGGTTCATCGCCGCCTCCCCGAGAAGTCGCGGACCCGGGCCGCCGGGCGGTGGATGGCTCGAGGCGTTGCGTCCTTCATTTCGGCCCAGCAGGAAGTCACGGCCATCGCCCCGGCAAAGCGGGCCTTCCCTCGGCAGCCGACCGGCGCCCGCACCCGCGGAGGTCGACCGCCGGGAGCTCACCACCCCGTTGGAATGGCCACGAGGCAGACATCCGGGTTGCCGCGTTTGTTCGAGGTGAACTCGACGTATTCGCCCTTCGTGTCCCAGCCGGCGTGCGGGTGGTGGCCGCCGCTGCCGTAGACGCGATGGCCCGTGGTGAGGATGCGTTTGCGGGTGGTCTGCGCCTCGAACAAGGCCACGATGCCGTGCCAGTTGTCCGCCACCACCCAGCGCCCGTCCGGGCTGCCCGCGGCATGCCACCAGTTCACCTGCGACAGTTGCTCCGCCGGGACGCCCTCCACCCAGGCGCCCGAACCGATGATGCGGATTTCGCCCGTCTTGAAATCCAGGACCTTGACCGCGCCTTCCTCGCGGCTGCCTTCGTGGTGATGGCCGCCAATGAAGGTCATCTGGTCGCGCACCCACCAGCATTCGTGGGTGGCGAGTTCCCCCGGCGCCTGGAAGAAGGCCGGCAACGGCTGGCGGACCTGGCGGTGCAGGGTCCAGAGGCGGGCGCGGGTGGGATCAGGCGGATCGAGCGGCGCCCAGTCGCCCCCGGTTTCGTAAGTCCGGCTGAACGAGACGAGGTCCGGACGGTTCCGATGGAACTGGAGGTGGTCGAGCTTGAAACCGATGCGGGCGGGGGGAAGCAATCTCCCGGCGACCACGTCGTAAAACCCGATGAAGTGTTCCCCGTCGAGCAGGTAGGCAAAGGTGAGCAGGCTGCCGTCGCAGTTCTCGTCCAGAGAGGACCGTTGCTGCGCCCCGGCCGGCAAATCGACGAGCCGGCGCCCGGTCACACGCACGCGGGTTTCCGGGCTGGTGGTGACATCCAGGCGCCATTCGTGGAGGCCGCCCTGCTTGACGGCGTACAGGCGATCACCCTTTACCGAGGCCACCCGGCTGCCGAGGCTCGCCTCCTGCGGGCGCGTCAACCGGACGAGTTCGCCGGTGTCGAGCAGATACGCCATGACCTCGGTGCGTCCGAAACGGTCCGAGTTGAAGAGCATCATCCGGTTGTTGTGCAGGAAGCAGCGTTCGTGGAAATAGAAGTTGCTGTCCGCGCCGGGATGGGTGGTCGCGAAGACAACCCGGGCGCCGCTGACCGGATCGATCTGGACCTCCTGCTCGGAAGGCAGCACGACGGCCTCCCAGGTTTCGGAACCAACCACCGGAGCTGCCGCCAACCCGGCGAGAATCGGCCATGCCGCGAGAATCGATTTCACGGCCTGTTCATGACGACGACCGCAGGCCCTGTCAACAACCCCGTCCGGGCGCCCCATGCCGAGGGACGCGTCGCCAGGTTGCGCCTGTTTCGCGCCGGGCGCGTTTCGCCTCGCGAACCGGCCTCGCGCCGCGTCAGACTCCGGCCAAGATGAACCAGCCATTCCGCCGCCATCGAATCCCGGCAGGCATCCGCGCACTCCGGCGCGCCGGAACCGCCGCCCGGACGTTGATCGTCGTGCTGAGCGTCTTCAGCGCGACGCCCCCGCGATGCGCCGGGGCCGGGAACGCCGGTCCGGGTGATGGGCCGATCGGCAACGGGGACGCCCTCGGAACCCCCGCCGGTCTGCCCGGATGGGAGGCCCGTTATGTGCACGCAGACAACGGCGCGCTGCCCGAATCGGTCGTCCGGGAGTTCACCCTGGCCTGGGGTCCCCTCGAGGAATCGAACGAGCGCCCGCACCAGTGGTTCCACGTGACCGCCACCAAAGCGGGCGGCGGGCGCTACGGCATCTGGCTGTTCGCGGACGGCTACCCGCCACCAACCCTGCCCGCGGCGCGGGAAGCGGTGGCGCGCTATGTCCTTCAGGAAGGTGACTCGCCGCCGGTCGAGTTCCGGGACCGCCAGACCGGACGGGCCGTGCTTCCCTCGGTGGGCGGCTGGCAATACCTCCTGCCCAGGGTCGGGGTGTCGGACGAGGCGGCCGGCGGAGCGCCTTTTCCGCGCACGGTGCGCTATCTGGGCCACGATTACTCATTGTTCGAGGCAACGAAATCCGCCGTCCCCGCGGCGCCTCCCGCGGAGTGCCGCGTCGTTTCCCTGCTGCCGGACGTCCTGGTCGGCGTGGCCGGCAACACGCGGCAGCGCGACGAAACCCGCCGCTACGACGATTCGGATTACGAGCTGGTGCGGCTGACCCGCGAGGATTACCGCGAAATGGTCGATGCCGGGATGAACTGCCTGCGCGTGGATGCGGGACAACTCGCGTGGGTGCAGGACTGGGAGGTCTTCTATTGGGGCGTCGGCGGAAGCGACGTCCCCTATCCCGAGGGTCTGTATCGCAGTCGGTATCTCGGCCCCGTTCTGTTCCTTGATGAACCCGCGGTTTGCACCCGGGATCAGGTCCTCCGCCCGCGCCTGCGCGACGATCCGGACTACCGCCGGAACCTCACCCCGCAGAGCGCCCTGGCCGCGTTCGAGCGCTTCTTCAACGAAACGAGTCTGGAGCACGCGCCCTGGGTCTTGCTGCGGGGATTGGCCGCGCGACCGGACGTCGACCCCGGGGCCATGCGGTTTCCCCAGGAAAACCTGCACACCTGGGAGACCATGGTGAGTTCCGCTGCCTACCAACTGTCCCGGAATCCGCTGACCCCGGCCGCGGTGGTGTTCGAGCCGCCCGGCCGCGTCGGAACCCGGCGCACCCTCCCCGAACTCAACATGAGCTATGGCTGTCAGATCCCGGTCGACGATTCCGACCATCTCCTGGCGATCATCACCGGCTTCCTGCGCGGCGCCGCCCGGTTGACCGACAAATCCTGGGGCGTGAGCATCTACGGTTCGGTGGACCGCGCCGACGCCTTCGGATATCTGACGCGGGCTTATGATCTGGGCGCGACGCGTTTCCTTTTTTGGGATTCCCACCGGTTGGCCTGCGTGCCCTTCCACGAATGCCTGGCCCTGGCCCGCGCCTTGAAGCTCCGCGTCGAGAATCAGCCGCACCGCGATCTGGCACGGCTCAAGCGGGCGGCGGAGGTCGCCATCCTGCTGCCGCCCGGCTACAACCTCGGCCACGTTCATCTCGGTCGGGGGAATCTGTGGGGCGTGGGCGAACTGAACCTCGAGCGAACCAACCGAAGCGGCGTGCCTTACCGCGCGGTGATGCGCCACTGCTTCACGGAAATCGAGCGTTGCCTCCGGCTCGGAGTCGCTTTCGATCTGCTCTGGGATTTGCCCGACATCCGGCCCGCAGGGTATCGCGAAGTGGTCCGCATCCGGGAGGATGGGCGGGTCGAAATCGAAACCGCCGCCGGGCGCCAGGTCCGGGATGGAGCGCGCGTGCCGGAACGCCCCGAGGGCCGGCCGCCCTCGCTGGCAGTCGGGCTTTCCTCCCGCACCGGTCGCGCGCCCCTGCGCATCACGGCCCGGGCAACGGTGCGCGAAACCGCGGCGCCGGTCTACTACACGTTCGGAACGGATGCCGGGGGAGTCTACCGAAACGCGGTGGTGGCCTGGGAATTGTACGGTCCCGGGGAGGAGGACAATCGCGACCTGCGCCCCGATGGCCTCAAGCCGCGGGTGACCCGCACCGCGGAAGGCCACGAAGTGGAGACCACGTTCGTGCTGGATCGGCCGGGGGAATACCGGCTTCGGGTGTCGACCGTTGACCTGGCCGGCCGCACCGCCATCGTCTGGGAATCGATCCGCGTGACCGAATAGGAGGCGGGGCGACGGAGAAGGCGCTGCCGGTTTGCCCGCCGGGCGTCGGGTTGGCATAATCTCGATTGACGGGCCGAACGCGTGGTAGCAGGGTCGCTTAACGTCATGTTCCACCGATTGTCCTGCATCTCCTGCGCCGCCCTCTGGCTGGCGGCGGTTTCCACTGCTCAACCGGCGCCGGCGAAGCCCGTCGAGGAAGGCTTCGTCTCCATGTTCAACGGCCGCGATCTCACCGGATGGGAGGGCAAGCCCGGGTGGTGGCGCGTCGAGGACGGGACAATCACCTCCGAAAGCACGCCGGAAAAACCCTGCCCCACCGCGCATTACCTCATGTGGCGCGGCGGGAAGCCGGCCGATTTCGATCTGCGCCTCGAATTCAAACTGGTCGGCGGCAACTCGGGCATTCAGTTCCGCAGTCGGGAACTGCCCGACTGGGACACGTCGGGTTATCAGGCGGACATCGAGGATGGCGAGCAGTGGACCGGCTGCCTGTTCGAGCACACGCGCGGCGGGGTGTCGATGCGCGGCCAGCACGTGACCATCGCCCCCGACGGCGCCCGCACCGTCACGGCGATCGGCGATCCGGCCGCGTTGCTGGCCAGGGTGCGCCGGCACGAGTGGAACAGCTATCGCATCGTCGCGCGCGGCCCCGAACTCACCCTCGAGATCAACGGCGTGGTCATGGCCCGCGCCACCGATCACCAGGAAGGCCTCGCGGCAAAGGACGGCGTCATCGCCCTGCAGATGCATCCCGGCCCGCCCATGAA
Organism: Verrucomicrobiales bacterium; assembly: GCA_024233305.1. GTDB lineage: Bacteria > Verrucomicrobiota > Verrucomicrobiia > Limisphaerales > J093 > J093. Next base: position 93,581 of record JACKPV010000038.1, on the reverse strand, counting down.
GGTCCAGTTTCGCAACCTCCGCATCAAACTCCTGAAAGACGAACCATGAAACGACGTGAATTCCTGCGCCGCTCGGCGCTGGGGGCCGGCGCCCTCGCAATCCCCACCCTCATCCCCCGGTCCGCTCTCGCCGCGCCGGGGCAACCGGGCGCCAACGACCGCCTCCAGATCGCCTTCATCGGCGTCGGCGGACGGGCCCGCTGGATCATGAAACGCGAGGATCTCCCAGGCGCCCAGATTGTCGCCGTCGCCGATTGCTACCGCCCCCGCTGCGACGAGGCCGCGGCCCAGATGGAGGACGGGGACAAGTGGGCGAAATATCAGGATTACCGCCGCATGCTCGAACGGGAGAAGCTGGACGCGGTGTTCGTCGAAACGACCTGTCACGCCCGGGTGCTGGCGATGATCCATGCCATGCAGGCGGGGTGCGACGTTTACGGCGAGAAACCGATCACCCTGACGGTGGCCGAGGGACGGACGCTCGTGAACGCGGTCAAGCACTACAAGAAGGTCTTCCAGACCGGTTCGCAGCAACGGTCGATGCCGATCAACGCGCATGCCAGCCGGCTTGTTCGCGAAGGCGCCATCGGCCGGGTCCACACCGTGATCACCTGCAACTTCAAGGGACCGAAGGTCTGGCGCGCCAAGGAACCCGATCCCGAGCCGGTTCCCGAAGGGCTGGATTGGGATCACTGGTGCAACCAGACCGAACTCCGTCCCTACTACCGGGAACTGCAATTCGGCTGGGCGGAATGGGCGGCCTACGACGGTGGCGGCCAGGTTTGGGGAGTCAGCGGTTGGGGCACCCACAGCCTCGACCAGGCCCAATGCGGCCTCGGCCTGGACGACACCGGCCCGGTCGCCGTGATCCCCGAGGACACCGGCCCGGAGTGCCGCGTCACCCTGCGGTATGCCAACGGGGTTGCCCTCAAACTCGAGGGCGCCAATCGCGGCATGGAGGATCTCGGGGCGATCTTCGTCGGCGACCAGGGACGCATCGAGATCCTGCGCGGCGACTACACGGCGGATCCCGAGGAACTCCGGCGCAATGCGCCCCCCGTGACGCCACAGGGCGATCACGAGTCCATCCCGCATATTGCGAACTTCTTCGCCTGCATGCGCACCCGCGGCAAACCCAATGCCGACGTGGAAACCGGCCATCGCGCCACGACGCTGTGCCACCTGGTCAACATTTGCCGCACGGTGCAGCGCAAGCTGGAATGGGATCCGGTGAACGAGCAGTTCGTCGGCGACGAGGAAGCCAACCGCTTGCTTTCGCGACCGCGACGCAAGGGTTACGAACTGCCCCGGATCGGCTAGCGTTCTCTGCTCAATGAAGTCCCTCCTTTGCCCGGCGGCGCCGCTCGCCGCCCTGATCGCGTTTGCGGCCGCCATCCACCCGCGGGCCGCAGAAAACCCCGATGACCGCGCCCGCCCGTACGCCGGGGACGATGTCTTCGCGGATACGTGGGTGGCCACCGATGCGTTGGGCCGGCCGGCGCCGGGCCTGGCCGAGTGCGGTCCCCGGCGAGCGGACAAGTGGGTCGGGATCTTCTACTGGACCTGGCACGTTCCGCGCGGTGGTCCGAACGACAACACCCGGCTGATCGCGACCGCACGGGACGGCCGCGTCGAGTGGCCGGACAACGGCGCGCCACATCACTGGGGCGAACCCGAGCTGGGTTACTACCGGATGACCGATCCGTTCGTCATCCGCAAGCACGCCAGCCTGCTGGCCGACGCCGGCATCGATGTGATCCTCTTCGATACGACGAACCCGCCGTTTACCTGGCGCGACGAATACGAAGCGCTTTGCCGCGAATACACCGCGATGCGGAGCGAGGGCGCCCGGACCCCGGCCATCGGGTTCATCGCGCCCTTCGGCGATCCGCGGCCGGTGGTCGACCGGCTTTGGCGCGATCTTTACGAGCCGGGCCGCTGGTCCGAGCTGTGGTTCCGATGGGAAGGCAAACCGCTTCTGCTCGCCAACCGCGAGTTCATCCAGGACCCGGCGATGCTCGGGTTTTTCACCTTCCGCCGACCGATGCCCGATTACTGGCTTGGCCCAAACGGACCCGATCAATGGAGCTGGCTCGAAGTCTTCCCCCAACACGTCTTCCGCAATGCCCGCGGCGAGGCCGAACAGATGAGCGTCGGCGTCGCCCAGAACGCCCTGCCCGACACGCCGGGACCGGCCCCCATGAGTCATCGGGCCGGCGCGATGGGCCGCAGCTGGCACGGCGGGGCAAGGGACCTCCGCGAAGGCGCCGTGAACCTCGGGCTGAACTTCGACGAACAATGGACCCGCGCCCTCGAGATCGATCCCCGGTTCATCTTCGTCACCGGCTGGAACGAGTGGATCGCCGGGCGCTTCCAGGAATGGAGCCGTTACCGGGAGTCCGACTGCTATTTCCCCGGCGGCCTGTTCGTTGACCAATACAACCAGGAATACAGCCGGGATTGCGAGCCGATGCGCGGCGGGCACACGGACAACTACTACTACCAGCTCGCCAGCTGGGTGCGCCGCTTCAAAGGCGTCCGCCCACCGCCCGCGCCGTCCGGTTCGGCGGCGATTGTCATCGACGGTTCGTTCGCCGATTGGGAGGACGTGCGGCCCGAATTCCGCGACACCATCGGTGACGTCACCCACCGCGATCATCCCGGTTACGGCGGGTTGCATTATCGAAATACAACGGGCCGCAACGACTTCGTGATCGCCAAGGCGGCCCACGACCAAGACGCCGTCAGCTTCCTTGTCGGGACGAGGGCGCCGATCACGCCGCGGACCGACCCGCACTGGATGCTCCTCCTGATCGATTGCGACCAGCGGGCGGACACGGGCTGGCTGGGCTACGATTTCGTGGTCAACCTCGAGGTGCCCGATGCCACGACGACCACGGTGAAGCGATGGCGGCACGGGCAGTGGGAACCGGCGGGAACCGCTTCCTACCGCGTGGCCGGCAACCGGATGGAACTGAAGATCGGGCGTCCGGTCCTGGGGTTCGGAAGCGACGCGCCGGCCTTCGATTTCCATTGGGCCGACAACCTCCAGTCCTTCGACGACGTCTCGGAACTCGGCGTCAACGGCGACAGCGCCCCGAACCGCCGCTGGAACTACCGCTACGCGGGTTGGCGCCAGCCAGGAGGAGCGCCGACGGCGCCTTGACCAGACCGGACTTCCCCTCCCCTTGAAAGATCGAACAGCGGCGTCGCGTGACGCCGCTGTCCACACCTCCGCCCGCCACGCGACGGCGGGATGATGCCGCCGCTGCAACCGCTCACGCCTGCCAACCGTGCGCGTCGCGGACGGCGAGCATTGACTTGAGAATCGTGTTCCAGGTCGCGGGGGTTTCGAGCATGGCGTTGGGGAACATGCAGCCGTCCCAGCAGATGTGCTGGATGCCGCGGGCCGGGGCGTCCTTCAGCCAGTAGCCCGCGCACTTCACGATGTCGAGCTTGCCGTTCGGATCGTCAGCCGGGCAGTGCTTGCCGGTCTTGTCGTGCGCGCCGGCGCCATGCACCTCGCCGTCGTTCTGCGCCACGTGGAAGTCGATGGTCCACGGGCGGAGCTTGTCGGTCATCTGCTCGTAGGCGGCCCAGAACTCGGCGTCGCTGTAGCCCTCCTTCAACAGGGCGTGTTCGGGCGCGTTGTAGCCCAGCAGGTAGAGATAGGTGTGGGCGAGGTCCGCCTGGAAGCCGAGCGTTTCGGGCATGCCCACCTCCTCGAGCAGGTCGAGCATGTCCTTCCAGCTGTGCATGCCCGCCCAGCAGATCTCGCCTTCGGCGGCCAGGCGTTCGCCGTGGTCGGCGGCGATCTTCGCGGCCTCCTTGAACGTGGCGGCGATCTTCCTCGTGTTGGCCGCCGAATCCTCGCGCCAGTGGTTCACCCCGAACTCCGCCGAGTCGATCCGGATGCAGCCATACTCGCGCACGCCATGGGCGCGGAACACGCCCGCAATGCGGCACCCGACCTTCACCGCGTCCAGGAACTTCGCGCGCGCCGTCGCATCGCCCATCGCGGAATCGCCCACCGTGCCCGGCCACACCGGGGCCACCAGCGAACCGACCTTGAAGCCCTTCCCGGCGATCATGTCCGCGATCCGCCGCAGTTCGTCGTCGGTCGCGTTGGGGTCGGTGTGCGGCAGGAAGAGGAAGTAGTCGACGCCTTCGAACTTCTGGCCGTCGACCCCGGCGCCGGCCGTGAGGTCGAGCATCCGTTCGAGGCTGATGGGCGGTTCCTGGCCTTCGCCGTCGCCTTTGCCGACCAGACCGGGCCACATCGCGTTGTGCAGTTTCGGGGCGTTGTTCATCGGATTGTTCGTGCTTGCTCTTGGTTTGTTCGCGCCGGGTGGCGGTCGACGTTCGCGGCCTGGCCCGCGGATCGCAGCCGTTTCCCGGCCAAGTTCATCGGATCGTGGCGCGAAGCCTAGCAGTGAAGGGCGGTCGTTCAACTTCAAACTGGCCCGCCTTTACATCCCCGGCGCGCGGCCCTACGTTGCGCGCCCGTGGGCGGACCAGGCAAAACGCGGGTGATTGTGGGCATGAGCGGCGGGGTGGATTCCTCGACCGCCGCCGCCCTGCTGCTGCGCGAGGGTTACGACGTGGTCGGGATCACCATGAAGCTCTGGCCGCAGGATTGTGTTTCGCGAGCCGAGGACAAGTGCTGCGGTCCGCAGGCAGTGAGCGATGCCCGCGCGGTCTGCCACCGGTTGGGCATTCCGTTCTATCTGGTGGACGAGGCCGGGGCCTTCCAGGAGGAGGTGATCGCCTACTTCGCCGCGGAGTACCAGGCCGGTCGCACGCCGAACCCGTGCGTGATGTGCAACGAGAAGCTGAAGTTCGGCACCCTGCTCAAGCAGGCCCGCAAGCTGGGCGGCACGCACATCGCCACCGGACATTACGCCCGCGTCGAACCGGACCGGGCCACCGGGCGCTGGCGGCTCCTGCGCGGCCGCGATCCCCGCCGCGACCAAAGTTACTTCCTCTTCTCCCTGCGCCAGGAACAGCTCGCGCATACGCTCTTTCCGCTGGGCGGGTTGTTGAAGCAGGAGACCCGCGAACACGCCCGCGAGGCCCGCCTGAAAACCGCGGAAAAGGAGGAAAGCATGGAGATCTGCTTCGTGCCCGACAACGATTACGGACGGTTCCTGACGACGGCAGGACTGGTCCAACCGCACGCCGGCGAAATCGTGGATCTGCAGGGCCGCGTGCTCGGGCATCACGAGGGCATCGCACTGTTCACCATCGGACAACGTCGCGGGTTGCGCCTCACCGCCCCGGAACCGCTCTACGTGATCGACCTGGACCCCGCACGCAACCGCGTGATCGTCGGCCCCGCCGGGGCGTTGAACTGCGCGCGTTATACGGTCGAACGGTGCAACTGGATCCCCTTCGAGTCGCCCCCGGGACCAATCGAAGTCCTCGCCAAGATCCGTTACAATCACCCCGGAACACCCGCCATCGTCACCCCGCTCGAAGGCGGCCGGGCCGGCGTGGAACTGCGCGAACCGCAACGGGCCATCACCCCCGGCCAGGCCAGCGTCTTTTACGCCGGAGACCAGGTCCTCGGCGGCGGCTGGATCACCCGCGGGTAGTGCACCGGCGCCGGCGTCGCCCACGCGCGAGCAAGCCCCGCACGGCACGCGGTTGCCGGCCTCGGGCAGGCTCACCAGTCGACCCGCACGCGATAGTATCGGGCGCTGCCCGGAGGTGGGGTTCCGCCGCTGGTTTGCGCCGAAAAATCGTCGATGAAGCTGAACCAGCCCGGCTGCTCTCCGGACGCGCGCCAAACCCCGGCGTCACGCGTCGCGAAATGCCGCCAGGCGAACTGCGGGGATGAGGACTCGTCGCAGTATTCGATGGTGTAGGTTCGGCCTGGCATGGTGGGAATCCGAATGCCGACGCCGGGGGAGGACGCGAGCGGGTGGACGGCGGCGAGCGCGAATTCGGAGTCCGGATCAGCGGGCGACGAGCCGACGATGAACTCCTCCTGATTGGTCAGGCGGTCGCCATCCGGATTCCCGGACGGCCCCATGCGAGGATCGGCGGCGCCATCGTCCATGGGATCCAACCCGTGGGCGCGTTCCCAGCGGTCGGGCAGGTTGTCGGCGTCCACGTCGTCGTCCACACCGCTCACGCTCAAAGCATAGTCCCCTCCCCGCCCCTCATCCGCCAGCACCCGGAGCAGCCAGGCGCCGGTTTGGGTCGGGAGGTGGGTGAAGCGCACGTTGCGCCCATCGGATGCGGTGCGGGCCGAGGTCACCCGCAGATGGCCCAAGGCATCGAAGAGTTCGACCCGCGGGACCAGCAGGTTGGCCGCGCCCAGGGGCCCCGACGCAGGGGTGGTGGTTGCCACCGTGAGCGGACGGCCCGCGCGGACGTGCAGCCGGAAGCGATCCTCGCCGGTGGGGTGGAGGGGATGCGGGATCGGCGTGTCGAGCACCACCCGCAGGGTGTAGGTGTCGAGGATGGAATGATCACGGTTGATCTCGTCGGCCACGATGGTGTAACGGCCGCGGGCAGCGAACGCGTCGAACACAATCTCGGAGTCGAAGGGGTAGGCACTGTCGTGGAACGCGATCTGGTTGCCCTTGGGGTCCAGCAGTCGCAGGACTGGATCGAACAGATTGTTGGGGTAATCCGCGCCGATCATGGTGATGCGCACGCGGTCGCCCGGACGGGCCACGAAGGAGTAAAGGTCGTCGTCTCCGCCGGCGGCGAGCTTGGCCTGCAGTTCCCACGAGTATTGATCGGGACCGGTGGGTTGCAGGCCCTCGGAGATGTCCCGGGCGAAGGCGAGGTCGGCAGGGGTGACGCCCGGCACCCCGTCGTCATTGGGTTCTCTTTCGCTGAGCAGCGGCCGGGGAGGGAAGGCCTCCACCGCCCCGATCAGACCGCCGGACCAGGTGAGGATCTGCGCCGCAGGGTCCGTGTCGTTCGCCTCCGCGTCCAGTGCGGCCTCGCGCGCCAGGACCAGCAGGTACTCGCCGGCGCCGCCGGTTACTTCCGCATACCACAGACCGCTGCGGGGAAGGACCAGGTCGTTGACCACCCGGTCGTAGTTTGCGGCGGCCCTGCCGGCCGCCAGCACGCCGCCTTCGGGCGACAGGACACGCAGACCTCCCCCGGTGCCTTGCAGGAAGTCCACTCCGAGACTCACCAGAGCGTCCTGCGCGCCGTGGAACCGGAAGGTGTCCACGTCCCCGGCGGTGGCCAATCGTCCGAGCACAGCGGAACGGCGGTGGGTTTCGCCCGCAGAAGGCGGCGCATCCGGCAGGGGCTCCGCGGCGGAGATCGCGTCGTTCCCTCCGGATGTGGCTTCCGTTTCGAACCCGGCCTGATGAGTCACCTCAAGGGTGTAGGCCCCGGTGGCGCCGGCCCCGCCGCCGACCAGGATTTCCGTCAACCCGTCGGCTTCGGGAACGAGGTTCGCGACCACGGAGAGTCCGGGCCCGGGCGCCTCCGACCAGGAAGCCGGGATGCCGGGGGCGAGGAGGGCCAGCCGGGTTTGAAAGCCGGGTTCGGGAATCACGCGCACCCCCAGGAGATGGCCGGCGGGCGCCGGGATGCGGTAGCGGCTTTCGATTCCCGACAGGTCAATCGTATGGGCAACCTTGCCGGCCAGCACCCGCGCGCCGGCGGGTCCGATGGCGGAGAGCGGGAGGGGGAGGTCGCGGTCCACACGGGGGTCGAAGGAGGGTCCCGTCACCTGCAACTCATACGCCCCGCCGGCGGGGGAAACAGCGCGAACCTGGATCCGGTAGAGGCCGCGTTCTCCCGCCACTCCCGAGAGCGCGACCCGTCCCGCGGAAGCGTCAACGGGTTCCCCCAGGCCGATGGAGGCGCCGGAGGGGCCGAACAACTCCAGCGAGGCCCGCAACGGATTGTCCGGCAGAAATGGTCCGTCGCCGGGGATGGTCAGCGCGATCTCGTACGGGGTGCCCGCCTCCATCGCCCCCTGAAAGAGGTCCACCTCGGCCTGCCGCCAGGGCAGCTCCCGCGCGCTCTCCAGCAGCACCTCCAGCGTGTAGGTGGCGGGCATCGCGTTCGAATAGAAGAAGGCACCGGTGGAACCATCCCAAAACGCGCGGACGTAGTAGATCCCGGCATAAGGCAGCGCGTTGAAGACGATGCGGGGATCGGCGTTCGCGCCCGGGTTGCGCAAGGCCGTGGCCAGCACCCGCCCGTTCCGGTCGAGCAGTTGCAGCAACGGAGCAAGCAGCCCACCACCCCCTTCCAGGGAAGCCCGCAGATGCAGCGTCAGGGTGTCCCCCGGTCCGGCGCGAACCACAAACAGGTCGTCCTCGGGAGTGTGGAAGACAGCTCCGGGAACGGGGGCGCCGATCCTCCCCGGAAAGCGGCCGAACCAGGCCCCGCCCGGGACCCGGGACAGGCTTCCGGACAAGTCGTTGGCGAAGCGGAAATCCGCCGGGGTGATCCCTTCCACGCCGTCGTCATTGGGTTCAACCTCCGCCGACAGCGGGCGCACTGCCTCGTCCCGAATGGCGCCGATCAGGTTCCCGGTCAGCAGGAGCGGGGACGCTTGGTCAGTGGCGTCATTGGGCTCCCACTCCAGCTGCGCGTTGCGGAGGAGCAGCACGTGATACGCCCCCGGGTCGGCCAGGAGGCGCACGCGGTGGACGCCGGTCCGCTGAATGCGCATGGGCGGGGTCCTCAGTCCGCCCGCGGAGGTGGCGGCGGCGCGTCCCACAATCTGGTCGGCGTCCGGCGTCCACAACTCGGCCGCCTGCACGGTTCCGGTCTCCGTTGCCACCACAAGCTGACACACGTCATCCGCAGCGAGATCCACGGCATACCACCGGAGCGCATCGGCCCGATCCGGCTCGACCAGCATGGACGCCCGGGCGATCGGACCGGCCCCACCCTTGTTGCGGGTCTGCCAGGTGATGGCCGGCGGCGGCGTGTCCGCCCCCCCTGCCGGGGGGTTGTCCCATTCGGCATTCAAGGCAAGGTCGAGCCAACCCGCCCCGGCCATCCCGCGGACCCCCTCGAGTTCGAGGAGGCGCACGCCCGCCGCGCCTCCGGGGGCGGCGGCCATCGGCATTCTCCGCCCCGGGGCCGTGCCGGCGGCGGAACGGATCGACCCGCCGGTCGCGTCCGTCCAGTTCAGCGACGCCATGAACCCCGGATCGGGGCGCACCTGTGCGGCGAACAACTGGCCGGCATCCAGCGGAACCACGAAGCGACGAACCTGTCCCTCCGACACCGCCACCCGAAACCGCGAAGTCGCCGCCTGCGAACCGCGGGGTTCCACCATCGTGAAGGCCACCGGCAGGGCCTCCCCCACCGCCACCCGGTTGGTGTAACCGGCCGCGGGCGTGCCGCCGAGGGAACGCACCGCCCCGGGCGCGACCACGAAGTCGTGAAAGCCCTCCGGCACCTGTGCAAACTCGATGATCAGGGTCCGATCATCGTCCGCCTCCACGCGGCTGGCAGCCACTCCGCCGAAGCGGAAGCCGGCGGGGTCAACGGGCTGCAACAGGACGGGCTGGTCGAAGGCGAGGGTCACCCGCGGATTCCGCGTATGCACGAATCCCTGGACGGCTGGATCGGAGAACACCACGCGGGGCGGCGGGTTCGCCATGGCCGCGCCCGACCACTGCAACCGGTAGGCCCCGCCATCGAGCTGTGCCGTGGAGACTTCCAGCCGATACAGGCCGGCGGTGGACGGGGTGAAAGCCAGCGAGGCGTTGCGACCGTCGCCCCCGCCGTTGTCATCCATCGCGATCTGGCGCCCTTCGGGATCGTACAAGGTCAACCTCGGATCCAACGGATTGTGCCCCGGACCGGGGCCGTCGCCGGGGGTCAGGGTGGTTGCGGAAAAGGCCCGGCCGGCTGCCAGCGGGAACCACCACGTGTCGACATCCCGGAGCGAGGAGATGCGCCCAGTCTTGAGGCTGACATCCAGGGCATGGTCGCCGTTCGCGCCGGCGAAGTTCGGCAGCCTTTCGGCCACCGAAAAGAGATACGCTCCGGATGCCGGGAACCGGTCGAACTCCAGGCGCGTGAGTTGAATGCCCTCCTTGAGCGCGAGGCTCCGGTTCGCGGCGTCATAGATTTCGAGGGTCGGCGCCGACAGACCCGAGACCGTGATTCCGAGCCGATCTCCGGGCCCGGCCACCAACCGATAGTAATCGCGGTCGGTCCCAGGAGCGATCCCGGCCTGCAAGTGCGTGAGAAAAAGCCCGGGCCCCACCGGGGAAAAACCGCCGGAGATGTCGTTGGCTCGAGCCAGGTCGGCGGCGGTGTGGCCGGCGATCCGGTCGTCATTGGGCTCGACTTCGCGGGCCAGAACCCGGCCGGGCCCCGCATTCACCCGCCCCACCGCCGTGGTGACCGAGCCGGGGATCCAGGCGTCCGGGAGGGCGCCGCCGTGCCGGGCCCCGAGCACCGTTTCCTTGGCCAGGGCGAGCACGTAGGCCGTACCCCCACCGGATACCCGCAGGACGTAATCCCCGGCGGACGGGACGACCCAACCGCGCACCGCCGATGCTCCATCCACTTCGGGCAACCCCCGGGTGAGGAAGTTCCCCGAGCCGTCCTGAAGGGTGAGTCCAACGGTCTCGTCGCCCCGACGCTCGCCTCGTCCCGGCCACAACCCCGTCAGGTCCGCCGCCCCCTCGCCGAACCCGGCGCCCAGCGGCGTGGCCAGCGCGGACACGAAGGTCCCGGCATCAAGCCACACCCGGTAAGCGTCGGCGGACAAAGGCACGCCGACCACCACGTCATCGATCATCCAACCCTCGTGGAAGTTCTCCTGAAACCCGCGCGCATCGAACCCGAACCGGAGGCGCACCTTCCGGTCGGCGAACGCGGAGAGATCCACCGTTTCCCGGATCCAATACCCGCCGGAGCCAGTGGGAAAAGTCCCCGCCGACGAATCCCGCAGGGTGTGAAGCCGGATGCCATCGTCGATTTCCACCGTCACCACGTCGCGTTCCGAGACCTCCTCGGTGGCCAGGAAGCAGGCGAACTGGAGAATGGCGCCCTCGGTCGGAATCTCAATCTCCGGGCTGATCAGGGCGCCCTGAGCCCGCGCGATACCCACGTCGTAGTCCCCTCCGCGCTCGGGAGTCTCGTTCTGACCGAAGTAAACACAACCGTTGGGTGAGTGTCCCGGAAGACCGTCTGCACGGCGCGCCATCGACCAATGCCAGAGCCCCTCGTCATACGGGCCATTGTCCACCGTGAAGCCCTGCAGGCCGGTCTCGAAATCCGCGGCGAGGAGGGGGACCAACCCCAGGGCGCCCACCACGGCGGTGTGCGCCCCGACGCCATCCGGATACGGGATCCAGGCCCCGGCCAGATCCTCCGGAACCGCCCCGCCGGGACCATCTGGATCCCGAGCCCCCGCCGCCGATGCGGCATTCAACAGCACGCCCACGGCGTAACCGCCGGTCGAATCCCCGCCCGACACGGTAAGCGTGTGCCGGCCGCCGGCCACGGGGCGGAAGGGCAGACGGGTGCGGACACCGGGGAGGCCGTCGACCCGCGCCACCAGGTTCGCGGAGGCGTCGCGCAACTCGAGGGTCGGGGCCAGGCCCGGTCCGGGCACGATCCACGCGCTCAGCCCTTCGCCGGGATCGAGTTCCAGAGCGAAAGTGTCGGTATCGCCCGCCGGATTGATTCGCGCGGGAACCGTGGGGGTGGCAAACACCTGCGCGCCGCCGGGATCGAGTTCGTAGAAGGACCTCGGCCAGGCCACCTCGCCGTAGTCCGCTTCGAAAGTGAATCGCACCGCTTCTCCGGGAATACCCAACGTGTCCCGGACCCCCCCGCGCGCCAGTTCGCCGGAGAGCTCCGCCTTCGCCGCCGCGTTGTGGATGCGGTATCGCACGGTGTTCGGATCGAGGAGTTCGGCGCTCACCACCCGCCCCTGGCTCAGGGCCAGCGCCCCTGGGGAGACCGACGCCGGATCAAGCGCTTGATTGAAGATCATCGTAATCGCCGTCAGCGGCAGGGTGACCACCGAGCCGTCCGCGGGCTCCAACGAAGCCACCATCAACGGCACGCGATCGTGGTAGAAGACAGCCGACCAGGCATACACCTCCTCGCCGTCCGAAAGCCGTGCCACCGCGCCGGACGGAAGGCTCATGGAGTACACGCCTTCCGCCGTCACCGGGGACCGGAGATAGCTGAACCGCGCAAGGTTGGGCTCGGGGAGGCTTACGGTGTCAGCTGGCACCCCGTTCACGGTGAAGTCCCCCGGCTGTACCGTGACCGGATCAAGGGTGGCGCTGAACCGGATGTCGAAGTCCACCGGGCGGGCGTCCGACACCGTCTCTGGCGCCGGGTCACTGCCCCGGACCCGCATCCCCAGATCGCGCAAGGTGGCGTAGGCATTGAGCCGCCCCCCGGAAGCCACGACGCCCGCCCAGTGCGGGACCGGGTCGACGGACATCAGGATTGATTCCCGGATGCGCCGCCAGTCGGCCTCATCCGCATAGTCCCAGGCCAGCGCCGTCACGCCGGCCACATGCGGCGCGGCCATGGAGGTCCCGTTGAACGAGTCGTAACCCCCGCCGGGCACCGTGCTGAGAATGCCCACGCCCGGGGCCGCCAGATCCACCGTCTCCGACCCGTGGTTGGAGAACTCGGCCCGCCTGTCCCTCGAATCGCACGCGGCCACCACGATCAGGTTCTCGTTGGTGTAGCCGGCCGGGTAGATGGGCGCGAGGTCGAGGTCGGAGCCGTTGTTGCCCGCAGCGGCCACGAACAGCATGTTCAAGGACTGCGATCGGGCAATCGCCTCCGCCATGGACTGCAAGAATCCACCCCCGCCCCAACTGTTGCTGGTGAGGCGGATGTCCACCCCCCGCTCACGCATCCGGCTGGCATAGGCCAGGGCGTCCGCCGCGTCCGAAGTCACCCCGCGTCCCGTGCCGTCGAGAAACTTGAGAGCCATGATCCTCGCATGCCAGATCACGCCCGCCACCCCTTCGCCATTGTCCGCCACAGCCGCGATGGTGCCGGCACAATGCGTGCCATGCTCGTGGTCGTCCATGGGATCGGCGTCGTCGTTGGCGAAATCCCATCCATGGCGGTCGTCCACGAAGCCGTTGCCGTCGTCGTCCACCCCCGACACGCCGGCCATCTCGGCCGGATTGGCCCAGACGTTCGCTGCCAGGTCGGGATGCCGGTAATCCACCCCCGTGTCGATCACTCCGATCACCACCTCCCCGGATCCGGTGAACAGGTCCCAGGCCGCCGGGGCATTGATGTCCACGTCCGCCGCCCCCCCCGTCTGTCCCTCGTTGTGCATCCCCCACAATTCGTCGAAGCGCGTGTCGTCGGGAAACGTGTCCATCGCGCGAACCACGTAGTCCGGTTCGGCAATTCGCAGCAGGTCCCCCGCGGATTCCAGCCGGGCCAGCGTGGTCGGGACGGACGCCACGTCCGCATCCGGAATGGCGAGCAGATACATCCCCGGCAGGACCATCCGCTTGCGAACCTCCAACCCCCAGCCCGCGGCCGCGCGCCGCAACGCCCCCTCATCCACGCCCTCGCGGACCTTTACCATCACGTGGTCCGCCACCATGGTGCGCGTCGCCACGACCCGTTCCCCGCCGCTCACCGGGTCCGGCTCCCGCCATTCCTCGCGACGGAGCATGGGGTATTTGAAATCCTGTTTGATCAGGCGCGCTCGCACACGGCACTGCGCGTCCCCCCGGAATCGCGCCGCCAGCCGATCCGCAAGGCGAGCGCGCGTTGGCAAGCCGAAATGTGCCGCTCCCAACCGCCGGTCGGGTAGGTCGACAGCCTGGGATTCGCGCGATGAGCCGGGATTGCTCGCCGGGGCCTTCTGCGCGAAGGCCCCTGACGGGGCGTCGATCGGGGGCCGTTCGGAAGCTGGCAGGGCTTCATCGGGAGCCGCCACCGCGCCTCCTGACGGCTCTTCCCCTCCCGGTCGGAACCAAACCCCCAGCAGGAGGCCAACGATCAGGAGCCCAGCTCCCCCGAAACGAACCCTGTCCGCTCTCGATTGCATAAAGTCGCCGGAAAAAGCCGGATGTTTGTCTCCCGGGTATCGGCGCACGGGGTTCATTCCGCGGCGCTCCTGGCCCCGGGGCGGCAGGGGATCGATTTCCAGGCTCCCGGCTCAAGGACCGCTCGCCGGCGGAGAGATCCGGGGCAACGGAGACCGGGGTCACCGCAGGAACCGTGCGGCGCCGGGCACGTTCTCCCAGACCACGCGTTCTCCATCGAACGCCGCGGCATATTCCCGCCCCTGAACCGTCGCCGCCCGGGTGGTCACGGCCCCCTGCGTCGGACCGACCGCGATTTCCCTTCCCCGGAAGCGGACCACCGTGTGGCCGTTCACCCGCTGGGCGCTCAGCACCGAACCGCCGGCCAGACCCGCCCCGGCGCCGGGGGAATGGCTCCCGCTCGCTCCCAGAAGCCCGCTCCTTCCCCCCTGCATTTGCGCAATCAACCGGTCGGCCTGGTCGAAGAACCGCCCCGAGCCACGCATGACGGAGGAGGTCGCCCCCAGGGTCTCCACGCCGGGATCGCCGACGGGAAGCCGTCCGTGCGCAGGATCGTTCACGACGACCGCGCCCCCGGGCGCATCCCCTGGAACCCACCCGGACGACGACGGGGGCGCCGCGGTGTTCGGTGCGGACGGCCGTGTTTCGAGCGCGTTCAACTGCTGGCGCAGGTCACGTACCCGCAGCCCATTGTAGACGCTCACGGACGCGAGGGTCACCATCGCGGCTGAGACCAGGATCCGGCGCACCATGGCCACGCCGGCGGCCTTCGCTGCGAGCGGCGCCGCCGAGGAGAGACCGGCCAGGGCGCCCGAGGAAGAGGCTCCCGCACTGCCGGTCAGGCAAACCGCGGAGGAAACCGCCAGGGCCAGGCCCGCCGGGGCGGCCTGCACGGTTTTCGAGGACAGGAGGACCGTCAAGGCTGCCGCCCCGGTGACCAGGCCGCGCCTCGCGAGCGCCCCGCGCAATTGCTCCACGGCGCGGCTCACCCGCTTCTGCGCCGCCTCCGCACTGATCCCGAGGATGCGCCCCATCTCGCCGGCGGACTTCCGCTCGAAGTACCGCAGCAGGACCGCATCGCGGCTCGCGTCATCCAGGCCGGCCAACGCTTCGTCGAGCTGCGGGGCAACCTCGTGCCAGGATGGCTCCGGGTTGTCGGCGACTTCCTCCGTCATCGCGGCGGCCTCCTGCTCGCGGGCCCGGCGTCGAACCGCCGAACGGACGGCTTCGGCGGCCACGTTGCGCGCGGCGCGGTGAAGCCACCCGGACGGAACGGGATGGTCCTGCAGCTGGGCGGCGTTCTGCGCCATCGCCACGAACACCGCCTGGGTGACGTCCTCTGCCAAATGGGTGTCGCGCACGAGCCGAAGCGCGGTGGAATACACCATGTCCACGTGCCGCCGCACCAATTCGGCAAAGGCCGCTTCGGAGCATTCCCTAGCATAGTCCCGAAGCAATCGCTGGTCCGTCATAGCCTTCACTCATCAACCAAGATAGCCGCAGGTCCGGAAATCGGACAAAGAATCTCCGTGCCCGGGTCGGGTCCGCGCGGCCACCCGGGGCAACGGCCCCCATCGATTGCGTCCGGCAGCCGTCCTCGGCCTTCCGGGCGGGACGATTCGCCAAACGACTCACCAAAAGGTGACCGTCGGGCGACACCGGCGACTCCGACTGGCGGTCACGTCTTGGTGAATCGTCACGCCCGGCGGCAAGCGGCCGCATCCCCACTGAATCATGCGCCGACTGCACGTCGGCGGCTACGAGTTACTGAGTGGTCACGGCTCAGAATTGCCGCGAGATGTTCGCCAGGATCAGGAAATCGGCGAACGCGGCGTCGCCGTGGATGTCACGGCCCGTGTCCGCCCCCCAACGCATGTCCGCCAAGCTCTGTTCGCGATTGCGATACACCGCCACCGGCGCGGACAGACTGAACAGCCACGGACCCCGCGCGAGTTGCAGGTTAGGCTCCACATAGACCGCATACCCCGGACGACGGAACCCGTCGCTGTCCCCGATGGCGTCCTCGACCGGCACCCCATCGATGCGTCCGCCCAGGCTCAAGGACAAACCCCACGGCGGCACGATGAAGTACGAAAGCCCCGCCCGCGCCGAGTATTGGTCCGTGATCGAGTTGAACTCCTCATAAGGATTGCGGCGGTTCGTAAGGGTGGTGTTGAAGTTGCCGGGATTGAAGAGGTAGCTGGCCTGGGCGTAGGCCGAGGCATGGGACCACAGTTCGCGGAAGGCCGTGATCTCGAGCGTCATTCCCCATCCGCCGTCGCCGGGCTGAATTGACTGGTCGACGGGCCGCTCGACCGGGCCGGCATTGGTTTGGAAGGTATCGGTGGCACCGTAGTCGCCGGTGGGAAACTTGGCTCCCAGGCCGACCGACACGTTGCCGTGCGGCATGGGCGCCGGGTCCCAAAGCCATACATAGGCCGCCGCCCGCAGGTCGGCCAGGCCGCCCGCAGTGGTGGTGTAGCGCTCCCCGGAGGCATTGCCCTTGTGTTCATAGAGCGACGACCGCGTGGAGTAGACAAACGGCAGGGTCAACCCGAGGTTCACCCGCGCAACCGGCGCATACAACGCGCTCAAGTCGAAGAAGTGCTGGTCGTTGATCACCTCCGTGCCCAGGGCCTGCCGCTGGGGTTCCTCGTGATCCCCCCGAAAATGCCGGTCCGACCGGATCCAGCGATAGGCGACTCCCGCCTGCCAGTCTCCGGGACCCAGGTATCCCCCGTATTCATGCAGGCCCAAAATGCAGGAACCCGTGCCGCGCACCGCGATGCAGCCCTGCCCCCACAACCCCTGACCGGCCATCCAACCCAGGGCGAACACCCCCGGAACCAACCGCCGCCAGACCCCGAGCAACCGGCCACCGACACAATTATTTGTAAGCATGGTTTAATTTGATGATGCCGCATGCTTACAATTGTCAGACCGTTGCGAGCGCCAAATGTGGCCGAACGGGAGCGGGCTGGGGTGGAACGGTGGTTTCGCCGGTCTGATCCGCCGTATAAGCCAACTGCAACACGGCCCGACTCGTCAACCGTCGCCGGACGCGCGCCCCCAAACCGGGCGCCGGCGAACCCGGGGCGCTACCGGCGGTATTCCCGGTGACACGCCTTGCACGAGGCGGCCAGCGCCTCCAAGGCGGTGTTGGCGCGTGGATTCAGCGCGGCTGCTTCCCGCAAGGCCTCGTGCAGATCCCGGGCCGCCTCTTCGCTCCGCGCCAGCAGCCCGCGATAGCCTGCCGGACGGGAACGCGTTTCGTCCGTTCGTCCGAGTTCGCCCAACAGTTCATGGGCCAGCGTGGCCACGGCGAGAGGCGCCAGGTCCGGATGGTCCGTCGGGGCCCGCCACCCGGCCTGCCGGCACCGCTGCAATTCGTCGAGCCGCTGGTCCAGGGCCACCATGGTCTCCACCAGTCCGGTGGGTGGCGTCACCTCGGGCAGCGGCGCGGCATCGGGCGCGGAAGGGGAAGCCGCGGCGGACGTCCGCTCCACACTGCGGTAGAGCCCGGGGTATTCGGATGAAGTCCCGGCCTGCCGCAGCCAGGCGACCGCCTGTTCCGGGCTCCAGCCGGCGCTCCACTCGCACAACAACGCGGCGGCCGTTGGCCCGCGGTGCTTGCCGTGGTGACAGTGAACGTAGACCGGTCCCGGCAATTCGCGCATGACCCGGGCCAACCGGAGCGCCACCGCGTCCGGAACCCCATCGTACCCGATCGGCAGATGCACGTAGCGCAAGCCATGCCGCCGCGCCGCCTCGACCTCGGGCCGCGCCCCGTCCACCGAGAGCACCGTGCGCACGCCGGCCCCGGCGAGCGCGGCGAAGGCGGCGTCGCCCTCCGGTTGGCTGCCCGAGTAGATGTCCGACGTGAGCTGATAGGCGTTTTCAACCCCCGTCAACCGCACCGGGCGCACCGCCGATGCCGGCGACGTTCCCCCGGTTTCTCCCACCGGCTCTGGTTCCCCGCCCGCCCGCGCGAACCAGGCCCCGCAAGCGCTGCCCGCCAGCAGCAGCATCGTCGCCAAGCTGGCCGTGACCGCCGACCGAAAGCTCAATCGCCGTTCCATGGCGGGGAGCCTATCGGGACGCCGGCCCCGGCGCACGGATTTCGCGCACGCGTTCCGGGGGGCAATGGCCGCGCACGGATTTTCGATGAGGCAACCGACCAGCAGGTGCTACCGTGCCGGCGATGAAACCCGCCTGGCTTCCGCACCTGGGCCGCTGGCTGCGCGATCACGGTCGCCTGCGCCGGCCGTTTGGGAGCGCGTCGTCAACGGAGCCGGCCCGGCAACCGTCCGCTGCCATTGGCACCGAATGGGCGCGGGACATGGAGTCCTTCCGCGAAATCGTCGCCCGCCTGGATGCGCTGGAAACCCGCCTGGAGCATTCCGAGATCCTCGACGCCGCGGCCGGCCGGGGCTACTTCACCCCCGCCGAGGACGACCGTGTGCGCCAGTCGCTCCTGGCCTATCGCAACTACCGGCTCGCCCTCTACGACCTGATCTTCCGCTACGAGGACTACCGCCGGATCGCGTCGCCGCGCCTCCGGCTGCGGATCTTCGCCCTGGTCTACTCCGTGGCCCTGAACCTGTACGCCCGGTCGTTACAGCTGATCCAGGTCGCGGAATACCATCCGCTGTTGCGCGCCAAGTTGAACGAGCCGGATGCCAAGTTCGGGCTCGAGGCCGGCTTCTTCGACGACGTGCTGGCCGGCTACAGTTCCCTCCGCCACTACCGCCGGCTGGCCGCGGCGGACTGGTATTGGGTGCGGCATCGTGGCGCCCTGCGCCGGACGGGGCTGCTCGACGAGACTGATGTGGCATGGCTCTGCGACCGGATCCGCCGCCAGCGCCTGCTCGTTCGACGGCGGCTCTTCCACATTCTTTGGACGCGCCTCCGCGGCGACTGGCGGCAGTTCGTGCGCTCGATCGTTTCACCGGTCTGGCAGACGCGCTACGAACTGCGAGCCCTCGTCGGAGGCCGTTTCGCCGGGCTGTGGTTGCACCCCGAACCGCAGCGCGTCCTGGATCAAGCGGTGCTCAACCAACTGCGGCCCCGGTTGCGCGCCGGCGACATCCTGCTCGTGCGCGCCGAGGGCAAGCTCACGTCCGCGCTGCTACCCGGGTTCTGGGCCCACGCCGCCATCTACGTGGGCAGCCGCGCCGAACTGGCCGCCCTGCCGCTGGAGGAGTGCCCGCACCTGCGCCGTCACCTCGATCGGCTGTCCCCCGACGGCGGGCCTTCGGGCATGATCATCGAAGCCGTCAGCCCCCGCGTCCGGTTGACCTCCCTCGCCGAATGTCTCGAAGGCGATCACGTCCTGGGGCTGCGACTGGAACTGCCGGACCGCGAGCGCGCGGCCGCCTTGAACGAGGCCTTCGGACATCTCGACAAGCCCTACGACTTCGAGTTCGACTTCAACGTGTCCACCCGCGTGGTTTGCACCGAACTCGTCTACCGGGCCTACCACGGCCGGGCGGGACTCGATCTTCCGCTGGTGAAACGGCTGGGCCGCTACACCCTGACCGGCGACGACCTCGCCCACCTCGCGCTGGATTGCCTGGAAGGCAAGGCGACCGGTTCGCCGGCGCCGTTGTCGGTGGTCGCCCTGGTGCTCCGGCGCCGGGACGGCCTCGCCCGGTTCGTCGAACCCTCGCGGGCCATCAGCACGCTACGACGGATTCGGGCAGGGTGGCGGCCCTTTCGCCGGGACCGCCTGCGAAGCCCGAATGCAACCCCGCCGTAGGACGTCCGTCAGGCCGGACGTCCGCAGCCTGGACGCGCAGGCAACCTCGTCCGTCAGTCCGGCGAGGCCTCGGTCACCCCCTCCGGGGCGAAGACCGCGAGCACCGCTTGCAGCGCGGCCTCCTCGTCATCGCCGTCCACCTCGATTTCCAGCGGCGTGCTCTGGGCGGCGCAGAGCAACATGACCGACAGAATGCTCACGGCATTCGCCGCCTTGCCGCCGGCGCGCAGCAGCACCCGGGACCGGAATCGTCGGGCCACCCTTGCCAGCACACTTGCCGGACGCACGTGCAGCCCGGCCTCCCAGGGCACCATCGTGGTATGCGTTTTCATAAAGCCATCCGTCTTTGCGCAATTGGACAGCGCATCGCCGGTTGCGTTCATTCCTCGCGCGGGGGGAGGCCCGCGCCCGCGCATTCGCCCAGTGTTTTGTCTCGCCGACCGCCGGAGGAGAGCTTAGACTTCCCGGTGTTCGCCGGGGAGTCCTTTCAAGGGCGTCTTCCCGCTGGTTGGATGCAGGAATTGCCTTTCGATGAGCAACGGGATCGCAGTTCGCAGTGGCAGAGCATCAAAGGGCGCGCCTTTCATGCTGGTGCTCG
Source organism: Verrucomicrobiales bacterium (assembly GCA_024233305.1). GTDB lineage: Bacteria > Verrucomicrobiota > Verrucomicrobiia > Limisphaerales > J093 > J093. The sequence continues at coordinate 73,219 of JACKPV010000038.1, read as the reverse complement.
CCACGGTGCTAATCTGGTGCTCCACGGCGGTTCGGGCGGCGGTTCTGGAAGGCACGGAGAGCGGAACCGGGCGAACCAACCAGGTCGGGGGCGCGACGGCATCCGGGGATCTGAATCCCATGAGCGCATGGATCGAGGGGGCGGCGGGCTCGGCGCCACCGCTGGATGACGCCGTTCCGCTGGCCCCGGATCGCGAAATCCGGCAGGAGGAAATCCGGGTGTTCTTGACGGATCCCGTGCTGGCCGGAGGCGCCGCGGGATTGCTCGTCCTGGGAGTCTCGTCCGTGGTGCTCGGCATCCGGGCCTGGCGGCGCGCGGAAGGATAGTCCTCGCTTGCCCGGCACCCGCTTACAGCCCGCCGGCGGTTTTCCTCAGCTCGCGGCGGACCGATCTTCGGGACCGGCAAGGAGGCGCTCGTGACGCCCGAGCACCTGGCGCAGGGTACGGGTTTTCAGCGGCTTCACGAAGATCCGCTCAAGCACAGGCGTCTCGGCGGCGGGCTGCGTCCGGACAAAACCCAGGCCTCGCAGCAGGTTGGTCCCCGGGTTCGGTGCGTGTGGGGACCACCCGCAGGGCCGACCCGCGCAGCCGGATGAGCAGCAGCACGCCGACCGCCCAGAAGGCGACGGCGCCAAGTCAGCCCAGCAGGGCCAGCAGGGCCGCCGTCCTCAACGGGCCGTCGCGAGCCACCAGCACGGTCACCAGCACCCCGATCCGGCCGCTCAGCGTGATTCCACTGCCAGGGCCTGACGAGTGCGGACGACATGCGGGGCGTTCAAACGGCGAGGAAATTGCGGAGCAACGCGTGGCCGTGCTCGCTGAGAATGCTCTCGGGATGGAACTGCACCCCGAACACCGGCCATTCCCGGTGTCGCAACCCCATCACCTCGCCCTCCTCGGTCTCGGCCGTGACTTCGAGACAGTCCGGCACCGTGCCGGGCAGCACCACCAGCGAGTGATACCGGGTGGCGGCGAGCGGACTGGGCAATCCCGCGAACACGCCCTGCCCGTTGTGGCGGATTTGCGAGGTCTTGCCGTGCATGATGCGGTGGTTGCGATCGACCGTGCCGCCAAACACCTGCCCGATGCACTGATGCCCCAGGCAGACGCCGAGGATGGGCACTTTTCCCGAATACCGCCGGATGATGTCGTTGGAGAGCCCGGCCTCACGCGGACTGCACGGCCCCGGCGAAATCAGGATCCGATCCGGCTTGAGGGAATCGATCTGGTCCAGAGTGATCTGGTCATTGCGATGCACCTGCAACGCCGCGCCCAGCTCGCCGAGATACTGCACCAGGTTGAAGGTGAACGAATCGTAGTTGTCGATGACCAGCATCATAGCCGGCGGGCAACATAAGCCCACCCCCGCCGGAGGGAAAGCAGGGAGAGCAGGCGGCGGGTCCCGGCGCGCGATGGCATTGATGGGTCGGAGAGAGCGGCTTCGGTGATCGAAAACGGCCTGCGGTAGCCCTGCCCTCCGCCGGTCAGTGTCACCCCCCCCCGGAAGGGAACACAATCCGCGGCCCTCAACAGCCACGGCGGCATGCCGTGGCGGCGAAAGCAAAACCCATAACCACGGACACACCATCATCAAGCTGAGAGATCGCAGCAGGGCTACGGGCCATCTCCATGGCCTACAGCAAGTTGGCTGCGCGAGACATCGATACCGACGAAGAAAACCCGTAGCGCCCCGCCGTTTCCGGCCCGAGGCACAAAAAACCCGGCGGGCGTCACCCGCCGGGCTTGATGCGCAGAAAAAATCGTGCGGTCGAATCAGTCCTTCTTCAGCTTGCGCATGTAGGCGACCAGGTCCTTGATCTGCTGATCATTGACGCCCTTGGTGGGCTTCATCAGGGTCTTGCCGTCCTTTTTCAGCCCTTCCTTGATGGCCTTGAACGCCTCCTCGTCCTTCATCTTGGACTGCACCTCGGCCTTTGAGTAGTCCTTGCAGCCCAGCTTCTGTCCCATTTTGGTGTCGCCCTTGCCCTCCTTGCCGTGGCACTTGGCGCATTCCTTCTCGTAGACCACCTTGGCCTTGGCGAGGGCCGCTTCGTCCGCGGCGCGCATGGTGGCGGTTCCCCCGACGAAGGCCAGGGCGGCGATGATCGCGATATACTTCATACTCTTCTGCTTGTCTTTCAGTTTTGGTTACTCTTAACCGTCAGTTGGTTCGACGCCCGGACCCGGCGCGATGTTCAATCCCGCCGGGCCGGCGTCAGGGCTTCGCTTCAGGGCGCGGCCAGTTCCGCTTGCACCATCCCCTTGGCGATGTCAATCAGTCGCCGCGTATAGGCGCCGTTGTGAATGCCATAGCTGGCATCGTGCTCGATCAGATACAGGTTGAACCGCGCCTGCTTGATGCCGTCCGGGATCATCGCCTGCTCGGCGCTGCTCGGTCCCGGACCAACGGTGCCGTCCGGATTCGAGATCTGGCCGACGTTGCTGTATTCCCAGGCCAGCGTGCCGTACTTGGTCCGCAGTTCCTCTGGAGCCTTCGTCAACGCCCACTCATTGAGCAGGTCCACCAACCCGGCCATCCGGCTCTTGGTGGCGAGCTTGGCGCCCTCGGCCAGCAATTCGCCGACCTCTTCCGAACCGTGGCAATCCACACAACCGACGAAGGTCGGACGGAACGTGTGGCCCGTGTAATTCGGGTCTTCCTCGGTCGGGCTGTCGACCTCATGACCGTGCGTGTGACAATGGGCGCACTGCTCGTCGATCATGCTGTGGGCGCGCAGGATCTGCTGATCCTCGGGATCCACGCCGCCCCGGCCGATGAGCACGTTGTATTGCACCGAGTGATGCGGCGGGCGCGAACTGCTGCTCCAGGTGGCGCCGCGCATGTTGTGGCACTGGGCGCAGAGTTGCACTTCGGGATCGTATTGCTCCGCGAAGGAAGTCGTGCTCGAAGTGTTGTAGGAGAAGTCCTTGAGCGACGCGCGCGGGTTCCGCAACTGGGCGTGCTCGGTCGCCTCGTGGGCGTTGTGGCAGACGGCGCACTCGATTGTGAAATAGGCGGCGTCTTCGCCCGTGGGATAGGCAAGCTGGGCGTTCGGATCGCTTTGCAGTTCGTCCCAATGCTTGAGCATCGCCATCCGCACCGCGCCCGAGTGGCACGCGCCGCATTGGGCCATCCGCGCCTCGCCCTGTTCGATGAAGCCTTCGCCGACGTGCTCGTCCATGGTCGCATGGCGGGAGTCAAGCCACTCATCGTACGTCGGATGGTGCGCGTCGGTGTGGCAGCCGCCACAGGTCTCCGCCGCCAGCGTCACCTTGGGCTGCAGCGTCTCATCCCGCACGTTGCTCAGATGCAGCCCGCCGGGTCCGTGGCAGTTCTCACACTGCACGCCGCCCAGATGCGGGGTCTGGGCCGTGCTGACGAAGCCCGTGGGCAACCCCAGGCCGACAACATGGCAGCCCAGACAACGCTGGTTCTTGTCCATGCCAATGTTCTTCAGCGTATCGAGCGCGTGGGCGTGGTGCGTCTCGGTCCAGTCGGCATGGGTGCCGCGATGGCAGGCGCCGCAGACCATCGCGCCCACGTAGTAGGGCGTGCCGCCATCAACGCGGAAGAAGGCCATGTCCCCGTCCGCCGGCACGGTCAGCGAGTTGCCGGCCACCGGATCGCCGACCATCTGCCAGGCGGGATCATTCAAGGAGGCCGTGCTCTCGACCTGGTACGGCGGCGTCAGGCCCTGCCATTCCAGGGTGAGGTTCCCGCCCTCCTTGATCAGCGTATGCAGGTACGGGCGGGGATCGAGTCCCCCCACGGCCGCATGCATCGGCTTGTACATTTCCTGTTTCTCTGCGGGTTCTTCCTGGCCCAGTGCGCCGGGGAGCAACGCCCCCGCCAGCACCGCCACCATCACGGTTCCGGACGATCTGCGTAGTGCATTCATGGTAATTACCCTCTCTGTATGGGAGGTTCTGTCTCAGTCAGAATCGATACTGCAAAGTGCTGTAGACGAGGTGGGCTTCGTAATCGAGGTGGTTGCCGGACATCTCGTCGGAGTTGTTGAAGTAGCCGTAGTTCAAACCCAGCCGGGTGCGGGCGTTGAGTTGGCGCGTGAGCCCCACGGTCACGCCGTGCTCCTGGAACCCCGCCCCGTAGGGCACGGTGACGGACGAGTCATCTACGTAGTTGTCCGCCAGGTAGTGAACGTACTGGGCCTGGAGGTCCGTCTTCTCATCAAGCGCGTAGCCGATGCCGAAGGTCGTGGTCCAGTAATCGTTGCGGGCATCCGCGACCGTCGCGGTGAAATCATCCGCCCGCGTATCGGTCCGGTCCCAGACGTAGCTCACGTTCGCCATCAGATAAACCCGGGAGAACGGCACCCAGGAGACCGCGCCGCTGACCACGTGGCTGGTCGTGTCGCTGGTCTGCAGATTGGCCAGTTGATCCGGCCGGCTCTCGATCGTGGTGAGCTGGAAATCGTAACGGCCCATCAAACTCAAATTGGACCGGGGCCGCACCGTCACCCGGAAGTTCACATCGTCCGTATCGAAGTGCTGCGCATTGAGGAAGGCCGGGTAGCGCAGCGGACTCGAGGCAGAATTGGACGTCGAATCCAGCCGGTGGTCGTAATCGTTGTCCCGGATTTTGTGATAGTACTGACCCGAGAAACTGACCGCCCGCCACGGGTACCAGTTGGCGCCGGCGGAATACTTCTGCGTGGATCGCGTGTCATCGGTGTCCCGCCGGATCACGTTGCTCCCGGTGGTCAGGTTGTTCCAATCCTCCTGAAGATCGCCCGAGCCCTGCATCCAGTTGCCGCGCGCGTAAAGGACCCAGTTGGCGAGGCCGGTGTAGCGCAACTCGAGATTCTCGGACAGTTCCAGGAACCCGCGATCGCTGTTCGCGCCGTAGGCCGGCGACAGGCGGTCGGCAGGTTGGTTGTAGAAGGACTGCGACGACAGATCCTGTTGTTCGATGCGCACCGAGGGGATCAGGAGGAGCTTCTCGGCGAGGGTCAGCAGGACGTTCACGCTGCCGGTGTGCTGGCTCGAGAGGGAGCCGCCGGCAAGGTTGCCGTAGGTCGAGGGATTCGGCAGGCGCTGTCCCAAATCGGGATCGTAGGCAACGCCGTAAACCCGGTAGCCGCTGTGGTCGGTGTTCAGGTCGGTGTAAGCGTAACCGACGGTGAGCACGGCCTTCTCGCTGAGGCGCGATTCCACGACCGAATGCACGTTGAACAGATCGTCGTCCACGGTGTCGCGCTGCGTCACATGCGCATCGCCCGGCTGCCCGGGGGACCAGCGCATGTTCCGCGTGTCGTCAATCTTGCCGGCCTCGTAGCGAATGCCCAGATCGATGCTGGTCTCCCCGAAACGATGTTTCACGTCGGCGGTGAAAATGTCCCGCACCTCATCCAGGCCCAGGAAGCCGGGCACGATTCCCCGCTGATCGGCGCCCGGCGGCAGCCCGGTGACGCCCACGGGCCCCCAACTCGTCGAATTCTTCGTGCCGTCGCGGAACTGGTGACGGTAGGTCACCGCGAATTCAGGCAGATCCGGCAGTGTCAGCCCCCCCTCGAACCAGAACTCGCCGCGGTCGGTGTACAACTCGGTGTCGTACAACTCATACCACGAGCCATCCAGCGGCAGATAACCGCCCGCGCCGTTGTACCAGGTCCGGAATTGATGGTAGCCGGTGCGGACATAGCCCCGATCCAGCCGCGTCAGGTCCAGGTCGACGGCATAGTCCTGGTCGTCAAACAGCCCCCGTCCGTCCAGGCCCAGGGTCCACCCCTTGCCGAGTTCCCGTTCGTAATGGAAATCCGTGACACCGCCGAAGACCTCGGGGGTCTGGCGTCGGCGCTGGTATTCCGCGCGGCTGCCGTCGACGAACGTCCCGCCCGCGCCAAATTCCACCCAGTTGACCAGATTCAGCGGTTCCTCTTCGACGATTTCATCCGTCGCCTCGGCGTCGGTCTCCTCGAGCGCGACATCCGTCTCCTCTTCGGCGGCCGCGGCGACCGGTTCTTCGTCCTGCGCCCAACCCACCCAACCGGCCAGCACGCCCCCGAGCAGGGCGCAGGTGGTGCGGGTGAAATTGCGGATCCGTCGGCGATGGGAAGTGGTTGGCTTCATGGGCATTGGTCCTTAGTAACGCAGCGAGGAGGAAACCCGGGAACCGTGGACCGCCTCGTGACAACCGGAGGTCCAGCACGTGCCGCGGCCCAGGAAATCAGCGTGGTTCTGGCCGCCGATCAGCACCACGCCGGGACCCGTCTGCTGCTGGAAATGGCAGCGCAGGCAAAGGCTGGCGTTACGGGCGACCAGCAACTTGTCATTCACCGACCCGTGCGCGTCATGACAGACATTGCAGCCCTCCCGCATGGCCTCGTGCTCGAAAACATAGGGCCCCCGTTGGGCGCTGTGGCACCGCAGGCACTCCTCGTTGTAAGCCAGCGCCGAAACCCCGCCCCCGCCCGGCATCGCGTCCCCCTTGTGCGGCGAATGGCATTCGGTGCAGGTCATCCCGCCCTGCGCGACCCGGTGCGGATCGGTGACCGGATGCCGCGACGGCAGCAGGAACCGGCCCCGGATGTCCAGGTGACAGTCAAAACAAATCGTGGGGTCCTGCTTCGGATTGATGATGTTGCCACGGCCGCCTCCGGCGTCGCTGTGCAGGCTGCCCGGTCCGTGGCAGACTTCGCACCCGGAACCCAGGGCATTGTCGCTCTGCGCCAGCAACCGGGCGTGACTGGCAGAATGGAAGCCCGCGGTAATGTCCTCGTGGCAGATGCTGCAATCCTCATCCCCGATATACTCTGCGCCCGCAATGTGCGGCGGGGCCACCACCGTCCGGTCGAGCGAACTGCACGCCACGAATCCCGCCACCCCGGCAATCCCCACGGTGATTGCCGCCAGCCACCGCCAACGACGGCCGCCGGAGGGCGGGCGGGAACGGGTGGACAGGGCAGACGGGGCCGGGCGGCTAAGGGCTGCTACCGCTTCGGCGTTCTCAGGATTCGGTCGTCTTCTGGCCATGGCGCACATCGAATTGCGCTTCATTAGCCCTTTTTCGCCGGAAATGCGCTACACGCCTATTGCTCCGCCTTCACCCTTTTTTGTCATATCTCCTACATGCTTTAATAAGCATAGGTGACCTTTGAAGCTCGGTGGATTTTGATTACTGATCAATCAAGACAAATCCTTCGCCGGGATTCACGAGGAATCGAGAGCCGGTGGAAGCGGCCATCCACCGCCTTGAACCGGCGCCCGGGCCGTCCCGCCGGACCGGACGGGAAACTCGCGCGTGGCGCCGCGGGACCCGGCGCCATGCGGGTTCAGACGGCATCCCCGGGCCGACGACCGCGCACCACCATGATCGTCCACAGCGCTGCGCCGGCGCCGAGGGCCGCCAGGCTGATCAGGAACGGGACCACGGAAGCCCGGTAGCGGAATTCGACACGATGCCGGCCCGGCTCAAGGAACACGCCGCGCATGAGGTAATTGCAGCGAAGGAGCGGCGCTTCCCGGTCGTCCACGAAGACCCGCCATCCCGGCGCATAATGATCGTTGAGCAGCAACACCGACGGCCGATCCGGTGTGGCCTCGAGGATCAGTCGCTTGGGCGCATAATCCACGAACGAGACCTTCGAGTTCGACGGCGCGTCAGCCCCGGATGCCTCCCCCCCCGGCGACGCGGGCGGCGGAAGCGGGTCGGAGACGAGCACTTTCTCGGCGGGCTCGAACAACGGATCGGCGAGGCGCTGGAGGGCCCGGTCGTCATTCGTTTCCACCTGCCAGCGCGAGTAGAGCGCCGCCCGGGGCAGGGCGCCGGTGAACTCGATCACGGCGAACGGACCGGCTGAGTTGGTCCTGACCTGGAAGGAGGTTCCGCCGGGCGGCTGCGCAACGGTGAAGGCGGTGTGCTGTCGGAGGCGCTGGCGGGCGGTGTCCATCTGCTCATTGAGAATCGTGACCACATCGCCGCCGAGCCCGAGGAGGAACCGCGTGTTGGTCAATTCCCAGAGCCGCAATTCGCCATTGACGCCGCGCGCCGCGAAGGCCGCCAGGTAGCGGGACTTGTCGACCGGCATCCGCGGTTCCTGCACCACGTCCAGTGACTGGACGTTGTAGTAGCGGAACTGGTGCTGCAACCATTGGCCGCGGTAGAGCTGCTGCAACATCTGCACGTGCGGAATGAACCCCGCCTGCTGGAGCGGCTGCAAGAGGGCCGGCTGGGTCCAGACGCCGCCGGAGAGAATCGCCACCCGATGCTCCTGGGCCGCCTCGCCGAGCAACCGGGTAAGGGCGTCCGGGGCGTAGTAATCCGCGAACTCCCAGTACTTCACCCAGGGCCGGTTCGCCCGTCCGAGGTCCGCCGCCACCAACAAGCCGAGCCCGAGCAGGCCCCAGCGCAACCGGGCGCCGCCCAGAATCCGCGCGGCCATCAACGCCATGATCGCGACCGTCAGGATCAGGAACAACACCGACCAGCCGACCTCGCGCAGACTGAATCCCGCGATCAAGGCGGCGTTGGCCGCATCGGTGGGAACCGTCTGCACGAGTTGCGCCTCCAGGGACCGCTTCGAGGCCCCGTACATCAACCAGCTGAGAATGATCCCGCCGATGGCCCAGTTCACCGCCGTGAACCAGCGCTTCTCCCAACCGCCCGCCTGCCCCCACCAGACGCCAAGCGCAGCCCGGAAACCCCGCAGCCGCTGCGCGGTTTCCGCCGCGTAGAGCCGGGCGAACGCCTCCGCCCCATACGCGAACAACACCACCAGCGCCAGGCTGAATGGATGCAGAAACTTGATCGGATTCCGGATCGTCGAGAAATACGGCAGCGCGTAAACCAACCGGTAGAACGGGGCGTGCCGGCCCCACGCGAAGGCAATCGAGACCATCGCCGCCCCCGCCCAGAACCACACCCATCGGCGCTCCCCATCCCGCAACGCCCCCCCTTTCCGCCGCATCGACTGCACCAACCCAAACACCCCCAGCAAAACCACCGGCACTCCCGCGTAATGCCCCGCGCCCGAATGGCGTCGGAAGGCCGCCGGATCCACCGGCGACTCCCCCACCCGCCCCCAGTAGCCGCCGCCGTCGGGCGTGTCCATCCGGTAACCGAACAGGCCCGGCACCACCGTGCGCAAGGTCTCGAGCTTCGGCAGACTCCACTGCGTCGCCTCGTCCCACCGTTGCGCGCGGGTCGCCTGATCCTGCTCCATCCCCACCACGCCCTTGACCTGCGTGCCGATCAACACCGTCAACGCCTGGGCCGCAATGAAAACCGCCATGCCCGCAACGATTCCCAGCCGCCCGACGCCCCGTCCCAATCCCTCCAAGCGGCCGGCCTGCCAGGCTTGGAAAAGCACGAACGCGGCCACGTAGAGGCTGAGGATCGCGCCGCTGTCGAAACCTTCCATGACCGCCATGCCCACCGCCAGACCGGCGAGCGCGTCCTTGATCCAGCGGCGTGAAGGCACGGGGGTCACGAGGGCCGCGAGAGCCAGGAACGTCGCGGCCACCGCCAGCGCCAGCGTGCCCAGCCCCCAGCAGGCATAACTGAAGAAGTCCGTGTTCAGTGCCGCCGCCAGCGCCGCGAGCAGGCAGACCGCGGGCCGGAAGCGGAGTTGGCGGAAGAAGACCCAGGCGCTCAAGCCCAGCAGGAGCAGGGACGCCGGCGCGTACAGCTTCGCGAACCAGAGCGGTCCCAGCAGCCAGAGCAATCCGTAAGTGGTGCTGGGGAAGGCGCTCCCCACCGCGCTGCCCACCCAGTTCAAATCCTGCCACATGCCGGTGAACGCCGCGGGCATCGCCGCGTAGGCGGCGGCGTTCACTCCGAGCGGTCCGTCGCTCGAGAACAGAATGCTGCCCCCCTGAAAACTCTGGTTGAAGAGCAGCAGGAGAATCGCGGCCAGGGCCAGCAGCACCCCCAGCCAGGGAGGGTTCGACCAGCGCGGCACGCGGGACTCGGAAGGGGCGGGGGGCTTCATGGCGCGGGAGACGGCGGGACGGCGGGGGACGCCGGACCCCCGGCGGGCTTTTCGAGTTCGAAGTAGATGCCGTCGTACAGGTTGAACAGGAAATACCGCAGCACGCTGCGGAAGGGGATGAGATTGCGCAGGCGCTGCCGCCGGTTGTTGGCATCCGCGAACAGCCGCGCCTCGATCAAACGGAACCGGAACGGGACGTAATAGCTGTAGGCCCACCCCTCGCAAAAGTAGTTCATGCTCTGCTCGGTGAAGTAGTGCTTGTGCGTCGGATCCTGCAACGCCCAGTCGCTCTTGCCATAAGGCACCCAGACCCGCAGCCGGCCGCCGGGCGCCAGCAGGCGGTGCAGTTCCCCCATCACCGCCAGGAGGTCGTCGAGGTGCTCGAGCACGTTGTCGAGCAGGATCTCGGCCGCGCAGCCCGCCGCGAACGGATACGGCACGCGGTTCAGATCGAAATGGCGGTCGGCGCGAACGTGCGACAACAGGTCACAGTTCACATACCCCGGGAGATACTTCTCTCCGCAACCGAGGTTGAGCTTCAATCCGGCGACGCCCATTCGACGGGTTGTTTAGCGGCTTTCGGTCCCGGATTCAAAGCATTCCTGCCGGCGGCCGCCCGTGTCCGATGCGACCCCCGCCCCGAACACGAACACCCGTCTGCCGCCCCGGGGACAGCAGTCCGCACGGACTGCCCACCGCACCCTGCGATGGGCGCGCGAGGCTTCACCGATTGCCGGCACCGAGCAAAGTGCGCGTCCCGGCTTTTTCCGAGTTCGCGGCGGCTGGCGAAAGGGGGTGCCGAATCAACGCCGCCGGCCCCACCGGGAGCCCCGCCGGCTGCGGGATAAGTCCAGCGCTCCGGACAGGCTGAACCGGAACTGGGCGGCGGCGTCACAATGGGCGCCGTACGGCTTGCCAAGCGGACCGCTTTCTTTCTAGCCTTCCCGGACACATGCAACCGCGTCACCAATTCGACCAAGGCGGCCCGGAGCCTCGCGCTCGCGGGCGGGTCCCTGCTTCCTGCTGATGACCGGCGCGTTTCCATGGGACCTGCCCGCCTGCCCGGACGTTCCGGCGGCGGCCGGCGGTTCCGTCTCTCACCGACAATCCGTTGCCTTCCTCTGACATGAACATTTCGATGCGTCTGCGGCTGTCCGCCATGATGTTCCTCCAATACTGGATCTGGAGCGCGTGGTACGTGACCATGGGACCCTACTTGGGCGGCCCGCTCGGCGCCACGCCGCAACAGATCGGGTTCGCCTACAATTGCACGGCCCTCGCCGCGATGATCTCGCCCTTCTTCGTGGGCATGGTGGCGGACCGGTTCTTCGCCACCGAGAAGGTGCTCGGCGTCCTGCATCTGCTGGGCGGCGCGCTGCTCCTGCTGGCGGCGCGGGCGGGGAATTTCAGTCAGTTTTACCCGTTGCTGCTCGCCCACACCCTCTGCTACATGCCGACCCTTGCGCTGACGAACTCGATCTCGTTCACGCAGATGAAGGATCCCGGCAAGGAGTTCCCGAGCATCCGGGTCCTGGGAACCATCAGCTGGATTCTGGCCGGCCTGGCGGTCGGGTTGCTCGGCACCCAGGCGACGACCACCGCCAAGCCCTTCCTGATCGGCGGCGTGGTCTCCCTCCTCATGGGCCTCTACTGCTTCAGCCTGCCGCACACCCCGCCGCCGAAGGTGGGCGAAAAGGTGACCGTGCGCGACGTCCTGGGCCTCGATGCACTGAGCCTGCTGAAGGAACGCTCGTTCGCGATCTTCGTCGTCGGGGCGTTCCTCATTTGCATTCCGCTGACCTTCTACTTCAGCTTTGTGCCGGCCTACCTGGCCAACCAGGGCATCACGAACATCCCGGGCAAGATGACCATGGGCCAGATGTCCGAGATCTTCTTCATGCTGGTCATGCCGTGGTTTTTCGCCCGGCTCGGCGTGAAACGGATGCTCCTGGTCGGCATGCTCTGTTGGGGATTGCGCTACGTTCTGTTCCTGTTCGGCGCGGGTCCGTCGCTGGTGGCCCTCCTCTACCTGGGCATCATTCTGCACGGCATCTGCTACGACTTCTTCTTCGTCACCGCCTACATCTACGTGGACAAGAAGGCCCCCGAAGCCATGCGCTCGAAGGCCCAGGGCTTCATTGCCCTCGTCACCCTCGGCGCGGGCATGTTCGTGGGCGCGAACCTCTCCGGCTGGATTGTGGATCGGTACAGCTTCCCCAAGACCACGCCGACCCACACCGAGACCGTTCCGGCGGAAGGTTGGGCCCCGGCGAACTACGCCCAGTGGGAGTCCGTCGGTGCCACCGTGCGCGGGCAGGTGTTGCAGCTGTTCCCCGCGGGCGAAACCGCTCCGGAAACCCTGTGGATCGCCCGACCGAATTCCGCCCCGACCGTCAGCCCGACCGAGGTGAATGGCGCCACCCGGGTCGACGTCAAAACGCTGATGTCGGATGTGGAGCGGCCCAGCGCGTTGCTGGAGGTGTTCCTGCCGGCGGACGCGGGCTTCTCGCCGGGCGGCGCCTTCACGGTCCAGCCGCTGAGCGCCCTGAGCCGTCCGGTGCCGGTGTGGAAGAAGATCTGGGCCATCCCGGCGGTGGGATCGTTCGTGATCATGATCCTGTTCGCCGTGGCCTTCCAGTATCGCGAGCCCAGGACCGGGGCCGCCACCCAGCCGACTTCGCCGAATGATTGATCGCCGCACATTCCTCAAGGGAGCCGCCCTGGCCGCGACCGGTTCTGTCCTCGGACAGGCCGGTCGCCGGTCCCCGCTGGCCGGCACCGACAAGTTGCCCTACGTGATCTCGCTCGCCGAGTGGTCCCTACACCGCTCGCTTTTCGGCGGGCGCGTCCGGCACGATGACTTCCCCCAGATCGCCCGCGAGCAATACGGGATCGAAGCCGTCGAACTGGTCAACCAGTTCTTCAAGGACAAGGCCCGGGATTCGGACTACCTGTCCGACTTCAAACGCCGGGCCGACGGTTTCGGGGTCAAGATCCTGTTGATCATGGTGGACGGCGAGGGCGAGTTGGGCCACCCCGACACCAACCAGCGGCTGCAGGCGGTCGACAACCACTTCAAGTGGATCGAGGCCGCCAAACAGCTGCAATGCCATTCGATCCGCGTGAACGCCGCCACGCTCGGCCAGGGGACCTTCGAGGAGCAGCGGGACCGGGCCGCCGACGGGTTGCGCCGGCTTTCCGAACAGGCCGCCCGCCATGGGTTGAACGTCCTCGTCGAGAACCACGGCGGCCTGTCGTCGAACGGCGCCTGGCTGGCCGCCGTCATCAAGCAGGTGGGTCTGCGCAACTGCGGCACCCTGCCGGACTTCGGCAACTTTCGGATCCGGGACGGCGAAGACTACGACCGGTACCGTGGCGTGGCCGAACTCATGCCTTTCGCCCGTGCTGTAAGCGCGAAGAGCCACGATTTCGACGAACACGGACGCGAACTCCACACCGACTACGAGCGCATGATGAAAATCGTGCTTGAGGCGGGCTACCGCGGCTACGTCGGGATCGAGTACGAGGGCAGCCGGCTCGCCGAGCCCGACGGCATCCGCGCCACCAAGGCCCTGCTCGAGAAAGTCCGCGCCCGCCTGACCGACGGCGCCGCCTGAACCCGCGCCGGCCTGGCGACCCCCGGCGCTTCGCCACCGGGGCTGGCGTCGCGGACTCTTTCCGATGCCGGCCGCGCAGGATTTCCCCCATTTTTCTCCCCGGGGCGGGAGCGTGCAGGTAGGCTGCGCGGCAGACAACACACCCTCGGGTTCGATGATCGAACCCGCTTCCAGCAAAGACGAGACGACGCTATGCAAATCACCCCCTACGGCGCGGCCGGCGAAGTCACGGGCTCGGCCTATCTGGTGCAGACCGACCGGGCGCAGGTCCTGATCGATTTCGGCATGTTTCAGGGCGTTCGGATGGCGGAACGGCGCAACACGCTGCCGCGCGGGATTTCCCCCCGCAGCCTGGATGCCGTGTTGCTGACCCACTGTCATCTGGACCATGTGGGCCGGCTACCGTTGCTGGCCAGGCGCGGTTACGAAGGCCCCGTCTTCGCCACGCCCGCGACGCAGGATCTCACCGCGCTGATTCTGCGCGATTCGGCGAAGATCCAGGCGCACGACGCGGAGCGGCTCAACCGCAAGCTGGAGCGCCAGGCCAAACCGCCGGAGGAACCCCTTTACACGATCGGGCATGTCGAGGCCATCCTCGGTCGGATCGTCCCGGTGGCGTATGACGAACCCGTCGACGTCGCCCCGGGCATCAAGGCGCGCTTTGCCGAAGCGGGCCACATCCTCGGCTCATCGAGCATCCAGTTGCTGGTGCAGGAGAACGGGCACGAGCGCATCGTCGTTTTCTCCGGCGATCTCGGCCCGTTGGGCGTGCCGATCCTCAAGGACTACGAATGCCTGCGCCGCGCCGACATGGTGTTCCTCGAGTCGACTTATGGCGACCGCGATCATCGCTCGCTGACGGAGACCGTCGGGGAGTTCGAGCAGATCGTCGCGCGCGCCGTCGAGGAAAAGGGCAAGATCCTGGTGCCGACGTTCGCGGTCGGTCGCGCCCAGTTGATGCTGTATCTGCTGGCCTCGATGTTCCGGCGCAACCTGGTGCCGCGGTTCCCGATCTACCTGGACAGCCCGATGGCCATCGAGGCGACACGCATTTACGAGCGGCATCCGGAGCTGTACGACGAGGAAGCCATCTCGCTGCGGCGGAACCACCAGATGCAGTCGGACCTCAGCTCGTTGAACCTCAGCACCTCCGCCGACGACTCGAAGGCGATCAACGAGGTCGCCGGGCCCTGCCTGGTGCTGGCGGGCGCCGGGATGTGCAACGCGGGCCGCATCCTGCATCATCTGAAGCAGAACCTGTGGCGCCCCGAGACCTGGGTGTTGATCGTGGGCTACCAGGGGGAGGGCTCGCTGGGGCGTCGGTTGGTCGAGGGTGAGCCGATGGTGCGCATCCACGGCGAGAAGATCGCCGTGCAGGCGAACATCCGCACGTTGGGCGGATTCAGCGCGCACGCCGGCCAGAAAGACCTGTTGCACTGGTTCGCCTGCCTGGCGTCGGGCGGTCCGCGGCTGGTGTTGACCCACGGCGAGGGGCGCGGGCGCGAGGGATTGCGGGAGGCGGTGCGGGAACGCTTCGGGATCGAAGCCGAGCTGCCCGGCTATGGCGAGCCGTTGACGCTCGATTGACGGCGGGCGAAAAGACCGGAAGGAAGCTTGGCGCATGCGGGGGTGGTCGGGCAGAGTCGGCGCGAGGCTTTTCCGGCGGGTCGTTTGCCGGGGCGCCCGCATCACCCATGAAACGCGCTCAGCCAGGCCGGGTTGCCGCCGCACCGCCGGAGAACAAGTGGATCGAATTTCGCCGCTCGGGCATTCACGGCACGGGTGCGTTCGCCCGTCGAACGATCCGCAAGGGAACCCGGCTCATCGAATACCTCGGCCGCAAGATCAGTAAGACCGAATCCGCCGCCCAGCTTGAGGCCCAGAACGAGTACATCTTCGACGTCGACGAGCACTTCGATCTGGACGGCAACGTCGAGTGGAATCCGGCGCGGTTCATCAACCACAGTTGCGCGCCCAACTGCGAAGCGGAGAACGAGGAGAGCCGCATCTGGATTCGCGCTCTGCGCACCATCCGTGCCGGGGAGGAACTCACGTTCAACTACGGCTACGACATCGCCGACTACCGCGATCACCCCTGTTGCTGCGGCGCTCCGAACTGCGTGGGTTTCATGGTGGCCGAGGAGTTCTTCGACACCGTCCGCGAAAAGGAGGCGGTGCGCGCGGAAGCGGATGGCCTGCGGGATGCGGCGACCTGCCCTTGAAGCCTACAGTGCGGGCCGGCTCAAGGAACCGCGGGGGGATCCGGCGGGCCGGCCACGCCGCGGCCGGCGGGAGCCGTGATCCGATTCAGGACTTCGGGGAACACCTCGATCCGGCGGCCCTCGCGCACTTCCAGTCTCCAGTCGGCCTCGGCCTGCCGGCGGTTCTCGATCAACAACTCGTGTTCGAGCATCGCGCGGACGGATTCCAGTGACTTCACGCGGGCGGGCCGGACATCGAGCCATTTCACGACATAGAAGCCGCGGGGCGTTTCGATGACCCCGCTGACGTCATTCGTCTGGCGCAGGGCGAACAGCGCTTCGAGCACGGCAGGATCGAAGCGGTTGTCCGACCGGCTGGCGGCGAGCCAGCCGAGGTCCCCTCCCTTGTAGCGTGTGACCGGGTCCTCCGAGAACTCGACGGCGAGCGCGCCGAAACCGCGCGTGCCGGGTTCAGCGGCGCTTGCGCCCAGGGCCAGCTGCCGCGCCCGGGCAAGCCGTTCGCGCACGGCCATCCGCCGATCTTCCGGGGCTTCGGGCGGCAGGCTGGCGAACAGCATCGCCCCGCGTCGCAACTCGGGTTCGTTGAAGGCCGCGATTCGATTTGAGTATTGCACCGCCACCTGCGACGGCGTGGGCACGGCGTTCGTCAGTCGCGGTTCCAGCTGTTGCTCTCGCAACCGGCTGACCAGGAGGTTTTCCCAGGCGCGGCGGATGGCGGGATCCCGGTCGAGCCCGCGATCGACCGCCTCCTGGACGGCCGCGTAATGATCGAACAGCTCCTCCAGGAGGGCTTCCTTCGCCCGCTGATTGGCGCCCACCGCACGGTGTCGCATCCAGTCCTCGAACTCGGCCACGCGGATCTCCCGATCGCCGATGCGGGCGACCAGATCCGGATCGGGCGCGGGCGGACGCGAACAACCGGTGCTGCCGGCGAACCAGGCCAGGGAGCACACCAGACTCAAGACCCCGCGAAGGGCGGCCGGATTGACTGCTGGCGGACGGGTGGCGCGCGTGGGGGCAGTCCCGGGAACGCGGGCGTTCGGGTCAGTGAACACCCGGCGGACCCATCGCGGTAGCTTGTTCCGACCCGTCATGGCAACCGGGGTAGCACCCGCACGAACAACCACGCGCCATTCGGTGCGGGCTCCCGCTCGAGGCACGTGATTTCCTCGAGCCCTCCGGCCCGCAACTCCCCGGACAGCGTCTCAAACCGGTCGCCAGCGGGCGTCCAGGTCTTAAGGTCCGGGGAGACCTCGAGGTCATACACAACGTCGACGACCGCCACCGGGCGTGCGAATCGCACCCCGAACCGACCGGCCTGCCGCACCGCGACGGGCGATCCGGCCGGGCGCGGATCCGCCACGGTGGGATCGAAGCCGAAGGCGTACTCGGTCCCGTTCGAGAGACGGTCGCCATCGAAATCGAGGGTGGCGAACAGGGCCGCCGGCGTGGGCTCGCCAGGAAAGTGGATGTCCTTCCATTGCGCGAACGTCCGGGTGGCCCCGACCAGCCGCACGCGAGCGGTGGCCATGGCGCCGAGGGTATAGCTCACGTCTTGAAGCACGCTCAGATCCACCGTCTCCACCCCGTCCGGGAGGCTGGCGCCCGGCCGCGGCTGGATGCTCACGACCACGGTGGTGTTGCCGGGGGCAAACGTGACGAACGGGCTGGAGTGTTCGTAGTCGACGTTCATGGTCGCCGACCCCGTGAAGCCGAGCCGGACCGTAAGGGTCTCGTTGACCATGCCCTGCCGCCGCACGAGGAAGGCGCCCGGGCGGCTGTCCTGCACGACGGCGAGCGGTTCGACGGTTTCGACGGTGATGACCGGTCCCGCATCCGCGATCACCACGGTGGCCGCCTGGCCGGCGGGATCCACCTGGTGCCCGTTCCCCGGCTGGATCACCAACTCGACCGGCTCGGGCAGCTCCCGCTCGTCGTCGGGGATGGGTTGCACGGCAACAACCGCCTGCGGTTGACCGGCGGCGAAATGCACGACGCTGGGGATGTAATGGTAATCCACGCCGTTCCGCGCAGGACCGGTCAATTGGACCGCGACATCGAACGGGATGTCGAGGCTGCCGGCGCGGGTCAGCGTGAAGGCCCCTGCATCCCCGGCTTCGCTGGCGGCGGGATCCGACGCCACGACGCCGACCCGGGGCAGGCCGTCGATGATGGTGACGCCGGCTTCGGCGGTGACCAGATCGAACATTTCAGGAACGGGGGTGAGATGCAGCACCACGGTTTCGGTTCCCTCGGCCCGTCCGTCCGGCAAGGGCTCGACGCGGATGGCAAAGTCCAGATCGCCGACCTTCTCCTGCACGAAGAGTTCGTGTCCGACCACCGGTTCCCAGGAGTAGACGCCGGTTTCTGCGTGGTAGGTCCGCACGCTGAGCCGGTAATCGACATCGCGAATCGCAGTGCCTCCCAATTCGAACGGAATCTCCAAACCGTCGGGCACGCTTTCGCCGCCGAAGTGCAGATTGAAAACCGCGGGCTCCCCGGTGATCTCCGTGGCCACCGGGGCGGTCGTCGCAATGGTGACCGGCAGAGCAAACCGCTTGTCGCCGGTGATGAGATTGGTGCGGGCCCAAAGGTCGTAGAGGTCCTCATCGCGCAACACGATGTGTTGCAGGACCACGGTGTGATCTTCGTAGCGCCCCTCGCCTTGGAAGTCGATGTCGAGGTAGGAGTGCTGACCGTCGGTGCGTAAACGCAGATAGTCCCGCAGGGTCCGGCTGTCACCCCGGAGCAAATCGGTGAGATCGATCGCGTCGTGGTCCTGATGCGGACGGAAGTCCGTGATGACATCCTGGCCGTGGTCGTTGTCGGTGTGGTTGAAGACGAACCGGTCGCGTCCGCCGTGCCCCGTCAGGTGGTCGATACCGGCTTCCCCCACCAGAATGTCGTCGTTGTGCCCGCCCTGGAGCACGTCGTGGCCGGCGCCACCCAGCAGGATGTAGTGGCGGTCCGGCCCGTGGCGCGGGACGAACTCGCTGCGGTAGGCCTCCAGCGTCAGCGGGCTGCTGGCCACCCGCCAGTCGAGGTCGCGGTATTCCTCGCTCCCGTCGAGCAGCACCCAGCCGAACCACTTGCTGAGGAGCTGGAAGTTGATGCGCTCGCGTTCGGCGTCCTCGAGGGCACGGTTGAACACGAGGACTTCGCCGAGCATCCCCTCGAACGGTTCCTCGACGGTCATGCGCTGGCGGCCGGCCTCGGGATCGAAGCTCACGTGTTGTTTGCCGCCAAGCAGCGGTCCGGAGCCCAGATCGGTGGTTTCCCGCTGGGCGTGCGGTCCGCCGGCCCAGGCACTGTCGAGCTGCACGGTCATGAAACCCGCTTCCTCCCACGCCGTGACCAGCGTCCACCGGTCGCGGATTTCGTGGTTGCCGTAGACGGTGCCGACGTTGTCGGTGGCGAACCGGATCTGGTTGTCGCGTCCGTGGTTTTCCGCGCCGGTGAAGGCGACCTCGAAGTGGGCGCCGCTGACGATCTGGCCACGGTGCGTACCGTCGGCCATGGTCTTCACGATCGCGAACACGGTGCGTTCACCCTCCGCAAAGACGCGCGCCTGATCCGCGGCGGGCGGCGCGAGGAACTGCCCGGCGGGCAATCCGTCGGGCGCCGGCGGCAAAGGCGTCCCGGGCAGGTTGAACGCCAGCACAGGCTGTCCCAGCGGTCCGCCGTTCGTCAGGTCGATGGGCGCCTCTCCCGCCCGCGCATCGAACGGCCGGCTGACCCCGTCAAGCCAGGGCTTGGGTCCGGAGCGATCAGTCATCCGGGTGACGGTCGCCGCGCCGGACTGGAGCGCCTCGAAGGGGGCGTCATACCAGATGGCCGCGCCGGTGCCGTCGTCCGCCGAGGGGCGATGCACATGCACGGTCAGGGTGGTTTCGAACGGCGGATGCCCGGGGTCGCCGTCACTGAGCCGGAGCCGGAAATCGATCTGCGTGGCCTCCGGGTTCTGGTGCCGCAGGGCGAGTTCACCGGCGTTCACCTGGGTTTGGGTGAACGTGTCTCCGGCGCGCAGCGGCCGGTCGCCGAACGTGCCATCAGGGCCCGGCGAGGTGGCGCCGAACAGCAGGTGGAACTCCGCGCCGACCGGTGCTTCGAGCAGCGTGTAGACCAGCTGGTCCGGCGGGGTGTCCGCGTCGACCACCTGGAAGGTCACGATCTCGGTGGCGCCTTCGCCGAGGGCGGTGTTTTCCCAGGCGATTCGCGGGGCGTTGTCCGGCAGGGTCGGATCCGAGCCGAGCCGGAACTCGGTCCGATTGTCGAGTCCATCACCGTCCAGGTCGCCGGTCCCATCGGCGGCGAAACGGTCGAGACCAAATTTGGTTTCCCACCAGTCGGGGATGCCGTCGCCGTCCGAATCGGGGATCTCCAGCACCGCCGCGAGATCGAGCCGGTGGGTCGAAAGCCGCCGGGTCTGCGAGGCATCGAAGAACTCCCGGCCGGGTGGCAGGATGCGGGCGGGCGTCCCGTTGATGCGGATTTCGTGGTGCCGGTAGCGGATGTCGTCCGTCCCCAACGGCACGGTGTCCGGGCTCAAGTTGGCCGCCGAGAAGCCGGCGACGAACGCCTCGTGCGGGACCTTGAGGCGGTAGGAGAAGGCGCCGTCCGCGAGCGGTTCGAGTTCGGTGCGGAGCGTGAGGGTGCGGGTTCCCTCGTCGTCGAGACGGATGATCCACTCGAGTTCGCCCTCGGTGACGACGAGTTCGTAGATGTGGTTCCGGTGAAAGACCTTTCCGTAGAGGATCGTGTCCGGCTCGGGCAGGCCCGCGGCGGCGGGCGAAACCGGGGCGAGCCACACGGCGGCGGCCAGGGCCAGGGCCGGGTTCAGGTTCGAGGCGGCGGCAGGCATGGAGCGCATGGGATGATCGCGTTCAGTTCCCCGAGATCGCATAGGTTTGGAAGGAGAGTTTGATGTCGCTGATCCCGTGGCCGTCCCGCGGATTGCCCCGGCTGTCGATGGCGGCGCCGTCGGTGGCGCGCAGCCCGTAGATGAAGGTGTCGAGGCCCTCGGTCTGGTCGGCCAGGAAGGTGCCGCCCGGAATGATGAGCAGCCAGCGCGTGTTCCAGACGGAACGGCCGATCAAGCGGCTGTCGAGGGTCATCTCGTCCTCGCTGAACCCCGCGTTGTGAAAGGCACGGAACGAGGAATACCGACGGATTTCCGCGAGGACGCCGTTGAGCGAGTCGTGCAGCGGGATCCAGTCGGGGTCGTTGAGCGCCGTCTGTCCGACGGGAAGCGGGGTGGGAATCCGTTGGTCCACGACGTTCCACTCCCGCGTGGCCAGATCCGCGCTGCCCGGCACATACATGATGTCCAGGCCCGCCGGCACCAGATACACGCGCGGCGTCGTGCCGAGACCCTCGCCGGCGTAGTCGTCGAACCACACACCGACCCGGGCGATCTTCGTGGCGAACAGGGTGGGATCGTAGGCACTGTCGCCGGGCCCGAGCGGCCAGCCGAAAAAGTTCTCACCGAACACGATCCGGGTGCTGAACGGAATGACGAGGCCCGGTTGGGCGCCGGCATCCTGCGGGGCAAAGGGCCGGCAGTACCGGCGGAACTCGGGCACCTGCCAGAGGTCGGCGACGCGATGGTGTTCGAGTTCCTCCCGCCAGCGCGCATCGCTGTCGGCGCGCAGACGGAACAGTTCGTGGCGCAGCGAGAACTGCCCGGACTCGCCCTGGGGATTGTCGATGCCCATCTGCGTGCGGAGCACGGCGAAGTTCACGTGCAGTGTGGCCAGCACATCGGCGAGGCCGCCGGAGCCGATGCGTGGTTCCTCGTTCTCGACGACGCCGAGGGTGCGCGA
This sequence comes from Verrucomicrobiales bacterium, assembly GCA_024233305.1. Taxonomy (GTDB): domain Bacteria; phylum Verrucomicrobiota; class Verrucomicrobiia; order Limisphaerales; family J093; genus J093. The sequence continues at coordinate 51,608 of JACKPV010000038.1, read as the reverse complement.
GCGGATGATCTGCGTGAGCAGCGGCACGGCGGACGCGGGGTCGTACGGATCGAGGTTGGTCTCGTAATCGTAGGCCTTGGCGGCGAGGTAGGCGTAACGCGCGGCGAGGTCGAAGGCGGCACGGTACTTGGCGAGGGCCTCGTTCCGGGCGACGCGGAAGGTGAAGTCCTGGTAACGGTTTTCCTGGGTGGCGCCGGCGCTGCGGCGGTTATGCAAGGCCCGTTCCTCCAGCAGACGCAGGCCGGAGGCGAGAAGGCCGCGGTATTTGTCCGAGATCTGCCGCAAGGCCTCCTGCCGGCGGAACACTTCGACCCGGAGCGGTGCCTCGTTGCCGAGCAATCCGTTGAGTTCGGCCAGTTGTTCCTGCACGGCATACCGGAAGCCGGCCTTCTCGATGTCGATGTCCTGCTGGAGTTGCGTGATTTCCTTGGTCCCCTCGAGAAACGCGGCGGAACGCTCGGCCACCATCGCGGTGCTCTTGAGCGACGTGGCGGCGACGGCGGTGCCGCCCTTGATCACCGAGCGGATGGTCGCGAAGGCGTCCGAGGCGAGTCCGACGACCTTGGGCAGCGCATCGGCAGCGACGTCGCCCTGTTGGTTCGCCTGATCGGCCGACAGGTTGAAGCTCGCCGCGACCGATTCGGCGGTGAAGATCGCGGTGTCCAGCCCGATGGCGGTGTCGCGCCCTTTCTCGAGGAGCCGGATGGTCTCGGCCCCGAGGTCTGACTGCGCACGGACGAGGTTCACGACGTCCTGGATGGCGGCGAGGTTGCCGGCGTAATCGGCGATGGCCAGATCCACATCGGCCTGCGCCTGGACCATTTCGGACAGGACCTGCTGGAGTTCGCCGGGAGCGCGCCGTTGCCCCCAGTCCGTCGGGGCCTGGAAGGAATAGCCCGCCGCCGTCTGGGGCAGATTGAGTTCGAGATAACCGCTGAAGTCCGTGCTCGCCACGCCGGCCAGGTTCACATCGGCGTTGAAGTAGTGGCTGAAGGCGGAGGTGATCGTGTCCGTCCCGCCCTCGCTGAGCTTCACCAGGCCCTGGTCGAACGGTTCGAAGAAGGCGGTGAAGGAGGCGCTGGGCGGCGGCACCGTGTCGCTGCTCACGCCGGTCACGTCCACGTACATGTAGAGGTAGAGGTCGGGCCCGTTGTAACCGGCGGGATACGCCTTGCCGGCGCCGATGGTCCCCTCGTAGGGCGTGCCGAAGACCTCGATCAGCCGGTTCCGGAAATCCAGGTCCGCCGCGACCGCGTCCGCGGCGAACTGGTCGGCGGTTTGCTGCCCCTGACGCAGCATCCGGTTCAGATCGTTGGCGTTGTTGAACAGGTCGAGGGCGTTGTTCAGCGCCTTCATCGCCCGGAGATAAACCTGGTCGAAATGCGACTGTCCCTGGATCACCGAACCGGTGTCGAGGAACGAAGGATCGATATCGAAGGGCACCACGTCGGTGGCGAGGCCGAGCGGGTTCAAACCGGCATTGGCGTCGTCCAGATGCCGCCGGATGTCGCGCGCCTGCGCCGCCACCTCGGCGAGTTCACCCACGGTGGTGCGGTCGACCCGCTGGATCCCGGTGTGCCCGGGATCCTCGGCAGGCAGCAGGGCGTTGGCTGTCACCCAGTCGTAGAGGGCGGCGCAACCGGCGCGACGCGCCCATTCGCTGACGCCCCAAGCCCGGCCCGGATCGGTGTCCTGATAACCCTGCCATTGCCCGTCGGGATCCTCGACGTACCGGCTGCGGTAGGTGAGGTTGACGAGTTCGGCGCCCGTCCGGGCGCGGGCGGCGGCGGCCTGGGCGAACTTGCGTTCGTCGAGATAATCGACGTCGACGACGACCCCGTCGATCGCGAGGGTTTCGGCGCGGGTTTGCCAGTTGTAGGCCGGGTGCCGGAGCAGATCGTAGTAGGTCTTCAAGGCGGAGAGGTAATGGCCCCAGGCATCGCCGTGCCCCTGCGGATACATGATCCGGCCGTCCGCTTCGTTGATGAACCCGTCGCTGTTCTGATCGGTGACGTTGTAGGACAGCGCATAGGCGGCCTCGCCCTCGGCGCGGGTGAAGTTCCAGAGCAAGCGGTTGTAGGCGGGATAAGCGCCCTCGGCGCCGCGGCCGCGGAGGAGGGCGAGTTCCTCCTCGAGGAGTGAGGGCGCCTGGTTCTGGAAGCAGAAGATGGTCGGCGCCAGCGTGCCGTACTCGATGCTCTCCGTCCCGAATCCGATGGTTGGATCCTGCGCGTCCGAGAAGGCCTCGTTGCCCAGCAACAGATACAGATCGGCCAGGCGCGACGCCGCGAGGAGGATCGCGTTGTTGACCGCGGGCGTGCTGACGGGGGTGGTCAGATCGATGCTGAGGGTGCGGGCGCGTTCGAGAACCGTGGTGTAGAGCTCGATGAGACCCACGTTCTCGACCACGCCGGCGTCGGCGTTGAGGGCCACCGGTCCGCGATAGGGGGCGCCGGCCTGCTGGACCATGCTGGCGTAGGTGGCGGGGGTGTTGTTGTTGCGGAAGTCCTGGATGCGGGCATCGAAGGGATTGATGCCGCCGAGGACGCGCTTCACCCAACCTTCGGCGAGCTGGGGCACATAGGTGTCCTGGGGTTGCTCCCCGGCGGCGGGCGGACGGCTGTTGGCGGCGCCGGCCCAGGCGGACCAGACGCCGGGGTTGTCCGCGTGCCGCCAGCGGACGAAGAAGCGGTTGTCGGAGAGGGTCACGGCGCCGGCGCCGGCAAGATTGATCTCGAGCATGCCGCGTCCGTTGTTGCCCGAGGGATCGCCGAACAGCGTCCAAACGCCGCCGGGGGTCTGGTCCGGCGGCGGAAAGACCTGGCCGTCATCGGGACGGTAGGACCACTCGAAGACGAGTTCGTCGGCGTTGGCGCCGAAATCCCCGGAATGGCGGAGGGTGATCTTCTCGTCGAACGGGTTGCTCGGGAGGATGGTGCGGATGGCGCCGCGCAGCAGGGGTTGTTTCTGCATGCGCAGGACATGGAGGGCGACCGGGGCCGCGCCGAGGCTGGGGTCGTTGTTTTCCGCCAGGGTGAGGTATCCCTCGGACAGTCCCGCTCCGGGATCCAGCAGCGCCGGATTGGGGAGCAGCGCCAGGCCGGGACCGAACTGTACGGCGGGCCGGGCGCGGCCGGTTTGGCCGGAGACCGCTTCCAACCCGACCCCATATTCCCCGTTGGTGGCGTGGAGCGGGTCCCGGCTCAGGGTGACCAACGCATCGACCGCTGCCCGCCAATCCGGTGAGGCATCCAGCGCCCGGAGCGCCTCCCGGTCCCGCGCCGTGAGGATGTTGGGTTGGAGAACGGAGACGGAGCCCGGCGCCGCCGTCAGGGTCGGGTCGCCGAGCGTCTTGCCATCCAGCAGACCGCGCACGCCGAGTTCCTGGTTGAGCGGATCGTAAAACAACCGCGGCTGGAGCGAGGCATCCAGTGCCGTGAAGACCCAGTAGCCATCGCGAACGGTGACCTCTCCCCCGGCGGGTTGCAGCGCGGCCGGCACCTGGCCCAGGGAGAGGGGAACCGTGAGGGCGCTCAACGGCGAGGCCAGCCGGCCGAGAAAGGCGGTGGTCGTTCGGGCCGGATCCAGCGCGGGATTGGCGTCGTCATAGACGATTTGGCCCGCCGCCCACGCCAGAACTCCGGGCAGGCCGGGCGCCCCGGGATTGTCTCGCTGGTTTTCGCCGCCGCTGAAGGTGAGCGTTTCTCCCGCCTTCAAACCCGGCACGACCAGCGGCCAGGTGACGTTGTAGTTCACGGGTTGCGGCGTGGCGGGACCGATGTAGGGCACGCATTCGCCGGGACCGAGGTTCGGATGCCAGAAGGACGGATCGAGCGGGTAGTGGAAGAACATTCGCAGGTCCTCGGCGGGATCGGTGTCGCCGGACACGGCCCAGGCCTGTCGTTTGTGATCCTCCCAATAGACCCGCCGGCCCGGGTCGGCATCCAGGCCGCTGGTCGGGTCGCAGGGGGTGGCGCCGATCACCTCCGCCAGGGGGTAGGGGGCGATCACCGGTTCGCCGGCGCGCATCGCATAATCGAACGTGTAGGGAAAAGTGCGCGCCACGACGACCCGCGGGTCGGGGGCGCCGGCCTCGATGCCGTCGGCCAAGACCGCGTCGCCCCCTGGCTCGCGCGCCAGAGCGAACCGGTTGGCCGCCAGGGGCAGCGCGAAGAACCGGCCCGAGGCCACGCCGGTCAGACTGCCGTTCTGTTCGAGCTCCACGACCTCGTCCGCCATCAGGCCGTGGGCATTGAACGTGAACTCGAGACGGTTGCCGGCGCCCAGGGCGAGCGACGCACCGCCCACGGTGGCGCCGGCGGTGAATTCCAGACGGCGCGCCGGTAGGGCCGGATCCGCGACTTCCACGCGGTAGACGCTCATCGCGAACCCGCCGGCCTGCCGGTCGTGGTACTGGAGGAGGACGTAGGGGTCCGAGGTGTAGGCTTCGGTCCGGTTGGTGACATTCAGGTTGTTCCGCAAGGCAAAGGCCGCGGGCGGCGGGGCGGCATCCTGGCCGAATCGCAGCGACGGCCGAATGAGCGCGTGTTCCTCGTTGGGATTGTAGCCGGGCTGCGCCGGGTCCGGTTGCTGGTAGACGCTGACCTGCTCAAAACGGTCGCTGGTGAAAACCGGCTGCGGCGCCAGGGCCCCGGTCAACCCCTCCGAACCGAGCCGGCTCGCGATCACAATCCGCTGGTCGGTGTCCGGCCATTGCGCGTCGTAGCGAACCGCCTGGTACGGCCAGGCAATCTCCTCGCGGACCTGGTACCAAACCACCACCAGGTCATCGTCGGCCGCCGCGGTGAATTCGCGGTTCACCGGGATGATGGGGCCCGAGCGGGCGAGGCGGTCGTGGACGGCTGGATTGTAGCGGGCCTTCTCGAAGTAGACGTAGCCGTTGTGGGGCACGGCGGCAGCGTGTAGCGGGCTGGCCAACGGGGCGCCGATCAGGGCGTCTTCCGTGAGCAAACCCTCGCTCCAGTTCCGCGACCGCACCGTGCGCACGCGTAGTTGTTCCCGCGTCAGATCGCCGTTGGCGGCGGTGCCGTCGGTGCGTTCGGAGAAGAGCAACACGCTCCAGCCAGCCTCGCCCGCCGTGAACTCGGCGGTGTCCGTAACCCGGCCGCTGCGCTCGGCGTATTTCAAACCGACGAACGCCACGGTGTTGGTCTTGTTGGTGTCGAGGGGAACCGGCGGCGTGTTGGCCACGTGCGTGAAGCCGGGATCGTCGGGCCATTCGACGGTGATCTCGGTGAAGATGCTGCGGGAACTCGGCGAGCCCGGCCGCCGCCCCCACTCGAGCAGAATCACCCCGGGCCGCAGCGGATAGAGTTTGTCGGCGACGTCATCCCAGACGCGCATGTCCTCAATCGAGCTGCCCGGCGGCACGTCCGCTACGATCACGGTCGAGAGCGGCGCGTTCGCCGGGTTGAGACCATCGCTCTCGGGAATGGCCTCCTTCCCCGTGAAGGTCCCGTCGGCGGCAAAGTCAATCGCCTCGCCGATGACCACCCGGCCCTTGTAGATGCGGTCGCTGTAATCCCAGGTGATGCTGCTGCCCTGGGTAAGGGTGGGGATGTCGTAGTAGCGAAAGCCATCGCCCCGGGCGCCGCCGCCCGTGACGGGGGTGACGTTGCCGGTGCCGCCGAGGAAGCCCTTGATCTGATAGCTTTCCCCGCCGGCGCTCGCCGTCTCGGGCGCGCTGATGCGCACCGGGGCGCCGTCCTCGAACCAGAATTCGCCCGTGCCCAGGTTCGTGAGGCTGCCGCTCACGGTGAGGGGTGAAGCGGCCAGGGCCGGCGCGGCCACGCCGACCTGGATGCGGTTCTCCTTGATCCAGCGGTACTCGATGACCGACGGGCCGCTCATCAGGAACTGCGGCACCTGCTGGCGCGCCTGCACTCCCGGCCAGGGAATGAAGACGTCCACGCCGGCGGTCCGGAGCGCGGCGGCGTCCCCGCTGACGAGGAAGGCCGCGGGTCCGGCGGCGGTGAGGTTGGCGAAGACCGGACCGCTGGCTTCATCGAAGTTCCAGGCCGCCAGCAGGCCGGCTTCCGCGCCGGTTGCCGGATGGTCCTTGAAGGCCCGGATTTCCTCGGCGGAACGCGCCGTTCCCCAAACGCGGACTTCATCGAGGCCACCGTTTAGCGGGCAACACCCGGAAGGCCAGTTGCCCATGTAGAACGTGCCGCGCGCCGTGGTAAGCGCCCGCGGCCCCGGGTAGGTGCCGGCCAGTTCGCCGTCCAGGTAGAAGTGCGCGACCTGCGCCTGGTGGTCGAGCACGACCGCGCAATGATGCCATTCGCCGTCTGCGGGCCGGGGCGGAGGGAACTGCCATCCCGCCGGCCCGGAATAGCCGTGGATCAGCGAGAACTCACCGGCCGCTCCGATTCCCAGGGCCCACTCCGCCGGATCTCCCGTGCCGTAAGCAAACACGTAACCATGGTCCAGGTCCGTCTTGACCCAGCCTTCAACCGTGAAGCTCCGTCCGGCCAGGTCCAGGTCGGACGCGACGGCGTAGGCGAAGCCTCCCCCGGGTTGCGGGCCGAGTTGGATGGCGCGGTTGAACCCCGAGGCCGCCCCGCTCGCCACGTAGCCGGTGGAACGGTAGCGCGTGCCGAACTCGTTGGGATTCGGCGACGGAATCACGCCGTCGATGAACGTGGTGGTGATCGTGCCCGCCTCGATCCAGTGCTTCTGCACCACCGGATCGGGATTGCCCGCCGCGGTCGAGGTCAGGCCACCGCGGCTGCCCGACAGGTCGTTGCGGATTTCCAGCGCGTATTCGGTCCGCCACTTGAACCGCACCTGGGTGTCCGCGCCGATGGTGAAGGTGTATCCGGCGGTCTGACCGGTGATGGCCGTGCCCGGCACCTCGAACCCGATGCAGGTGTGGCGAACCACCGCCCGCCCCTCGATGGCCCCGCTGTCGGCGGGATCGATGCTGTTCCCCGCGGCGTCTTCGTAGAGCAACGGGGGCACCGCGGCGACCACGGTCGTCCCCTTGAGCAGGGTCTGCGGGGTCTGGGGCGGCTGCGCCAGATCCGCGCCATGATCGGTGAGCAGTTCAAAGGTAACCTGTTCGAGAAACTCGCCCGACGGCAGGAGCGTGGCGACGAAGGACCGCGGGTTCGCGCCTTGAACGCCGGCGGGCGGCAGCACCGTGTTCGAGGTCGACGGGCCGATGTCGAGGATGCCATTGGCGAACGAACCCGCGACGAAGAAGCGTCCGCTCTGGGAATCGACCGCGCTGGCCATCGTCCCGAATGCCGGCAACGCCGTCGGGATTTCGGGGGTGTTGGCGGCGCTGACCCATTGCCACTCGAGGGTGGGACTGAGCCGGGCGATGAAGGGACATTGCGGCAGCGAGGTGCCGAGCGCGATTTCACCGGCGCTGCCGTGGGTGAAGTCGGCGCCCGGGAACCCGAACCAGCCGGTGAGATGGAGCACCCCGGCGGCATTGGCGGCGAGCGAAACCCCGGGGCTCATGTCGTTCACGGCGTTGCCGCTGACGACCGCCGTGGCTTCGACGGCGCTGAGGTCCTGGGTCAGGCGTGCGATGTGGAGGTCCGTGGCGTCCTGGTTGTAATAGGCCGCGAAGACCTGGTTGTTGACCCAGACGACGTTGCGCGCACGGGTTTCGATCGAGCCCCAAGTCTGGCAGCCGGAGCCAACTTTGCTGCCGGTCGCGAGGGCGAAGCCGTCGCCCAACCACCGGCCATCGGTGGCACTGCCGGACCCGCCCAGTCGGGCGACGTAGGCCACCGTGTTGTCCGTGGGTACATCCGGGCCGAAAGAAGCGGCGCCGCCCAGGCGGTCGGCATGCCATTTCTCCGCCGTGCATCCGGCATTGATCAAGGCCCCGCCAAAGCAGCCGCGGCCGTTCTTCGCATTGCCCGTGACGTAGACCGTGCTGACGGCATCGACCGCAATGCTGAAGAAGCCGCCCTCGAGGTCCTCAAGGCCGCCGCCGGTGGCCACCCAACGCCAGTTGCCCGCGCCGTCCAGCTTGGCCACGAATCCGTCCCGGGTCAGGTAGCTCCAGTCAGTGCTGCCGGAAGTCCCGCTGGTGTCGCGAATGCGGAACGCGTGGTGCGCCCCGAAATTGAGCCCCTGGGTGGTGTCGTTGGTGATCTTGTCCGACCGGAACGAGCCGCAGACGAACACGCTGCCCACGCCGTCCACCGCAAGATCGTAGCCGTACGCGGCCGAACCGCCGGTGGCCGCTTCGCTGTTGGCCGCCATTTGCGCCCAGATCGTGCGTCCTTCGGTGTCGAGCTTGAGCACGAACGGAGCGCGGCTGACGTTCGTCCGGACCAGTTCCCCGGGAAACGTCGCCGTGCCGTTCTGCACCACGACGGAGACACCGTTCGTGGCGTCGCCGCAGAGATAGACGTTGTTCGCCGTCACCGCCAGCGCGCGCGGGACGAGCGAACCGCGGCCGTCCGTGTCCGCCAATGTGCCCGCCCAGCGCCAGCCGCCGTCGCTCCCCATCTTGGCAATGAACCCGGTCGATTGACCGCCGACCAGGGAGAGGGTTCGGGCGCCGATCGTGAGCGCGTCACCGGCGAACGTGCCGACGACGTACATCGAGCCATCGACGGGATGGACCGCCGTGGCATTGACCACCACGCCGCCGGCGGAAGCCAGGTCCTTGACGAAGGTTTCGGCGGCGTGGGCCCCGGCCGGCAGCAAGGCGGCGAGCAGCACCGGTGTCCACCATCGAAGGCCGGGGCGGCGCCGGCGAGACGGCGCGGGGGGGAGAGATTGCTCCGGAAGGGCCGGACGGCAGGAGGGCGTGGAGTCCATAGCCGGGGGAAGAGCCTCAAACAGGACGTTCATGGGCCTCAGCGGTCGTTGAGCTTGCTGACGAGACTGATGCGTTCGAGCCGGATTTCGCCGTCGGTGACCAGGGGTTGCTTGTGCAGACCCCGGATCGTTTCCCGATAGGTGCCGACGAGCCGGTCCCGGCCGTCGCTCAACCCCACAGCGCCGCCTCCATCCAGCCGGATTTCGATCACGCGGGTGAGGGTGTAAGGGGATCCCTGCAGGTCGGCGGGATCCTGGTGTTGGGGGTGATAGCGGTGGCGGAAGGGATTCGTCGGCAGGCTGGCGGGAACCGTGTTGGTTCCGGTGATGCGATAGCCGTAGCCGATGCCTCCCGCCAGGGGCAGCGTGCCGCCCTCGAATTGATGGAAAGCGCTGGAGAGGCGAACCCCCACCAGCCGTCCGGAGCGCTTGAGGACGCCCTCGAAGTTGGCCAGCAGGGTGTCGTCGGTCACCAGCACCAGATCGGTGAGATCGGCGGTCGCGCTTCGTTTCTGCATGATGGTGACGTCCTTGAGCAACCGCACCGCGCCGCCCGCGTCGGCGTGGAGGATGACGTTGAGATCGAACTGGCCGCCGGCCGGCGCCAAGCTGCCGGGCGCGCCCGATCCGCCCGGGAGTTCACTGACGTTCCGCAGTGAAATCTCCCCGAGCCACAGGCCGGCGCCCGGTGGATAGGGGGCGGTGATCAGCGAAGGCTCGGCAAAACCGACCCCGTCCTGCACGACCCGGCTGGCGGCGGTGAGATTGCGGAAGAGGGCGAGTTCCCCCCCGACTGTGTTCCGGGTGCCGTCGGTGGCCGCGTCGTTGAAGGAGTAGCAGGCGACCAGCCCCGGATCCCGCCCGAGGAGCTGCCGGGGGCTGGCGAAGTGATCCTGGATTTCCGCCCCGGTCAGGGCCCGGTTCCAGATCCGGACCTCGTCGAGCTGCCCCTGCAGGAACTCGCTCGTGCCGTCGAAGCTGCCCAGAAACACCCGGGCGTCGAGCGCCGGGAACGGCTCGTCCGGCGTGTCGACCCCCGCCCCGCCCCGCCCGTCCAGGTAGGACCGGAATCCCTGCGGCGTGTTCCGTTTCCAGGTCAGCGCCACGTGATGCCACGCCCCATCCTGAACCCCCGGTACCACGGTGGTGATGGGGAGCGAGAGCGGATCGGTTCCGGTGATATTGATCAACTGCTGGGGCGCCTGCCCGGTCTGCGGTCCCCATCCCGACACCACCCACCGATCGCCGGCCTGGAGGCGCACCGCGGACTGGAGCTTCGGGCCCTTGAACCAGTATTCGATGGTCAGTTCGTTGCCCGCCAACCGGTCGCCACGGATGCCGGTCTCGACTGTTTGATTCGCCCCGTTGAACGCCAGGGCGAAGTCGGTTGCGGGTGGGAGGGCGGCGGTGAGGGTCAGCGCGGGGTCATCGGTCCGGACGGGATCGCTCCCGAGGGGCAGGTTGCCCGCCTGGCCGATCGCGCCGAGGCACCGCGCCGCGCCGGTCGCCTCGTTGAATTGGTAGTACGCCAGCAAACCCGGTTCGGCGCCGCTCAGGGCCACGCGCTCCGCGTGCGCGTTGGCGATCTCGGCGGTGGTCCGCACGCGATTCCAGATCCGCACCTCGTCGATAGCGCCCTGGAAACGGTTGCCCCCGGAGGGATCGGCCCCGAGCCGGAACTCCTTGTAACTGTCGAACACCCGCTGGAAATAGGCCCAGCTGTTGAACGCGTCCGTGCTCGTTTCCTTCAGGGCGCCGTCCACGTGGAAGGTCAGCTTCTCCGGCTTCTTGAAGTTGACGACAACGTGGTGCCACTGGCCGGCGGTGACCGGGACGAGTTCGCCGGGGTTCCCGCCCAAAGGGGTGGCGGTGGCGGAGGAAATGGATGCCTTCCGGGCCACCCGCAACCCGCCGCTCTGCCAGTAAAGCCCCCAGCCGCCGTTCGTGCCGGTGCCCGTCAGGGCGTCGAAATTGTCGTTGGTGAAGACCGCCGCCGGATCACCGCCCGCGTTGCCGGGTTTGAGCCACAGTTCGACGGCGAAGTCATTCGACGCGCCAAAGCGATAGGCATTCGCCGAGGGAAGGACCGCGGCGCCGGATCCGCCGAAGGTCAGCACGCGTTCGGCCTGGACCGGGGTCGTCCCCAACGTCAGCAGGATCGGCAACAGGACCAGACGTTTCGGCGAACGCCGACCGGCGTCGGAAACGGCTGCCGGCAGGGGAAGGGAGCTCGTGGCGCGGTTCATGGCAGTTTCCCGGTCACCGGGATTCGAATCAGGCTTCCGACATCGTCGCTCAGGGTGAGCACCGCAGCGCCCGCGGGCTGCGACATTGCCGCCCGGTCGAGCACCAACCGGAGGGATTGCGCCTCGCCTCGCTCGAGGGGGCCGAGGCGCCAAGGCGTCGTGAGCCCGACGCGCATGGTGTCGCCCAGCTCGGGCAGCCGTTGCTCGTAGGCCAGGGGCAACGCGGTGGCTGGGGACAACGTCAGGGCGACGTCGACCGGGTGCGGCAGGTTGTTCGCCAGCTTGAGGATCTGGCTCTCACCGACATCTCCGAAATCCAACCGACCTTGAACCCCGTGCGGCAGGACGACCGACAGAGGTCCCTGGTAGTCCGAGGCGCCCGGGCAGAAGACCCAGTAGGCGGCGTTCGGCTGGATGACCGTGGTGGTGGGCCGCGCCACCGGCACCCAGCGTTCGGTGGTGTCCAGGGTGTAAACGAGATTTCGGGTCGTGGACAGGTAGGCGGTCCAGCCGGCGAACCAGCCCTGGATCGTGGGCGGGTTTGCCGGATCCACGGGAAATCCGACGAAGTTGAACGAATCCGCCCGCCAGCGGGTGGGCCGGAAAATCACCGTTCCCTCGATAGTCCAGGTCGCCGCCGCCGTGGCATGGACCAGATAGGCCTCGCCGCCGGTAATGGCATGGAGATCGCTGATGGCGGCTTCCGGCAATCCGGGGGCGAACCAGGCCCGCCACCCCGGCTGCTTCCACGGTTCACTGGCCGGATCCTGGATGAACTCGACCGGCGTCCGGGTGGGAAAATACGCGGCCACCTTGTCCACGGGGACGTTTGCGAACACCGCCGCCGGCGCAGGGTCCACCGGATCCAGGTGAACGAACACCGCGTTCCACCCGGAACGCAACCCGATGTTCTGGGTATCCGAGGGGCCGGGAAAACCGGCGCCCTCGGCCACGCCCGCGAGCCCCAGCAGGGCAATCAGGGCCGGAAGCGGGCGGCGAACTTCGCCGCGCAGGAAGGAAACGGTGCTCATGAGCAGGCTCAACGCAACCGGGCGGACGAGGCTCGGGCTGGAACGGATGGCCATGCTCGGAGCATGGGAAGGACACGCCCCGGCCCGACCGGATCCGCCACCGCAACGGCAGCGCATGGAGAGGTTGCTTGTGTCTCAGGCTCGACGCTGTTCAGACCCTGCCTTCCCCGTGTCGCACGACCTCAGTCCCAGGAACAGCAGCACTTCTGATGGCCGTTACGATGGCTTCCCCGCTTGGGAAGTCAAGCGCTGCTGCAGGCAGCCATTCGCTGTGTGCGCCCCCCGGCTTTTCCAGCGCGCCGAGTTCACTTGCCGCCATCGACCCCGATGCCCGGGCAAAGCCTCCTTGGCGCGGACCGTCGTTTGTCCTACTCTGCAGTCGGTGCAAGCAACGACTGAACGCCGTGTTCGCTGCCGGGGCCGGTCTCCGGTGCGGGGGGGGCGTCCTGGCAACTGCCCGGATCGGCCGTCGGGTCGAATGCCCCGGCGCCCGCGCCAGGCCGAAAGGAGGTGAGCCACGATGACGCGGGAAGACATTCTCCGACTGACTTCCATGGCCTCGTGTGCCGGCTGAGCGTCCAAGCTCGGCCCGTCTGCCCTGGCGCAGGTTCTGCGCCGGCTCCCTCCACCCGAAGACCCGCGTCTGCTCGTCGGTTCCTCCACGGCCGATGACGCTGGGGTGTTTCGTCTCGACGCCCGGCGCGCGCTGGTGCAGACGGTGGATTTCTTCACCCCCATCGTCGACGATCCCGGGCTCTACGGTCGCATCGCGGCCGCCAATGCCCTGTCGGATGTCTACGCCATGGGCGGCCGGCCGTTGACGGCTTTGAACATCGTCGGCATGCCGGAGGAGCAGGTGTCGCCGGAGGTGATCGCGCGAATTCTCCAAGGCGGCCAGGCCAAGGCCGCCGAGGCTGGTTGCCTCATCGTGGGCGGGCACAGCATCAAGAATCCCGAGCCCATCTACGGGCTCGCGGTCACCGGACTCGTGCATCCGCGCCGGCTGATCACCAATGCGGCGGCGCGTCCCGGAGATCTGCTGATCCTGACCAAACCGCTCGGCACCGGGATCATCACCACCGGCATCAAGCGCGGCATCGTCGGGGCCGGGCTGGCACGCCGGGCAATCCGGCTGATGACCCAACTCAATGCCGGCGGCGCCGCGCTGGCGGAACGGGGGTTGACACGCGCCGGAACCGACATCACCGGTTTCGGTCTGCTGGGCCACCTGGGTTCCCTCTGCCGGGCCAGCGGGGTGGCGGCCCAAATCCAGGCCGGCGAAGTTCCCGCCATCGCCCCACGGGTCGAAGCCCTGATCGGCGCGGGATGCGTGCCCGGCGGCACCCGGGAAAACCTGCGGCACGCGAGCGCCTTCACCGAGTTCGATCCGGCGGTCGGCGAGGCGCGGCGGTTGTTGCTCGCCGATGCGCAGACCAGCGGTGGATTGCTCCTCTGCATCCGCCGCTCGAAGCTCGACGTTGCCCTCGCCCTGCTCCGCGCGTCCGGGGTCGCCGGCGCCCGCGTGATCGGTTGCATCGTGCGCGGCCGGCCCGCCATTCTCGTGCGGTGAAGACGCCCGCCGCCAACCGCCGCGCCCTGCCCGCCGTAGACCGCGTAATGCAGGCTCTCGGGGCAATCGATCTGCCCCGCACGGTGGTGGTGGCGGCGGTCCGCGAGGAGATCGCCGTCCTGCGCCGTTCGCTTGCGGGATCGGACGCCGGACCGGACGATGTCGCCGGGACCGTGGCCGCGGAACGGCTTGCGGAAACGCTGGCGCGCGTGCGGGATCGTCTCGAACGGCTCCGCCGCTCGCGCCTCCAACCCGTCATCAACGGCACCGGCGTGCTGATCCACACCAACCTCGGACGCGCGCCGCTCGGCCCCGCGGTGATCGAGGCGCTGACCGAGGCGGCGGGCAGTTACAGCAACCTCGAATTCGATCTGGTCAGCGGCGGACGTGGGGGACGCGCGGCGTGGCTCGAGCAAAACCTCGCGCTCCTTTTTGGCGCGGAGGCGGCCACCATCGCGAACAACTGTGCCGCGGCCCTCGTGCTCCTGCTCCGCCATTGCACCGGCGGCGCGCGCAAGGAAGTCCTGATCTCCCGCGGCGAACTCATCCAGATCGGTGGCGGTTTCCGGATTCCCGACATCCTCGAAACCAGCGGCGCCCGCCTGCGCGAGGTCGGCACGACCAACCGCACCGAACTCGCCGATTACGAACGCGCCTGCTCGCCGCAAACCGGCCTGATCCTCAAGGTGCATCGCAGCAACTTCTTCATGGGCGGCTTCGTCGCCTCGCCCGACACCGCGGAACTCGCCGCTCTCGCCCGGCGCCGGCGCGTGCCGCTGATCGAGGACCTCGGCAGCGGAGCGATCCGCCGCACCGAAACCATGGGGCTGGGTGAACACGAACCCACCCCCGCCGAGGTCCTGCGGGCCGGGGTCGAACTCGTTTGCTTCAGTGGCGACAAGCTGTTCGGGGGGCCGCAGGCGGGGATCATTGCGGGTCGGGCGCGGCGCGTGCGGGCGCTGAAACGCGATCCGCTCTTCCGCGCGTTGCGGTGTGACAAGCTGGTCCTCGCGGCGATGCAGGCCACCGTGGACCTGCACCTCGCTTCGGAGCCGGCGGACGCACTGCCCCTGCACGGCATGCTCCAGGTTTCGTGCGCCGAGCTTCAGGAACGGGCCGCGCGCCTGGTGGCGGCGTTGAGCGGGCTGCCCCTCGAGGTCCGGATCGGGCGCGGCAAATCCCGGTTGGGCGGAGGCACGATGCCGCGGACAAGCATCGACTCGGTGACGCTCGATCTCCAGCCTGCCAGCGGCGCCCTCGACGAACTGGCCGCCCGGTTGCGGGCCGCGTCACCGCCGGTCATCGGCCACCTGTCGGCCGGCGCCCTCAAGCTCGATCTCCGGACGGTCTTTCCCCATCAGGACGCCGCGCTGGCCGACGCGATCCGGCAGGCCCTCGAGAGCTGAACAGTCGTTGCGGCCAGGGATTCAGGCCAGGATGTCTCCCACCACCCGCCCGGCGATGTCAGTCAGCCGGAAGTCGCGGCCCTGGAACCGGTAGGTCAGGCGCAGGTGATCGATGCCAAAGAGCCGGAGCGCGGTGGCGTGGAGGTCGTTCACATGGACGGGGTTTTCGACGGCGTTGTAGCCGAGTTCGTCGGTGGCGCCGTAGGTCATTCCGGGCTTGATCCCGGCGCCGGCCAGCCACATCGAGAAGCCTTTGATGTGATGGTCCCGCCCGTCCCCCTGGGCCATCGGCGTGCGCCCGAATTCACCGCCCCAGATGACCAGGGTGTCCTCGAGCATTCCGCGCTGCTTCAGGTCCGTCAGCAGCGCCGCGCAGCCGCGGTCGACGTGGGAGGACACGATCTCGATCCCTTTCTTGATGCCGCCGTGATGGTCCCAGCCGCGATGGTAAAGCTGGATAAAGCGGACGCCCCGCTCCGCCATGCGCCGGGCGAGCAGGCAGTTCGCGGCGAAGGAACCGTCGGCGCCCCGGGTGCCGTAGAGGTCGAGGATGTGGTCGGGTTCCTGCGACAGGTCCATCAACTCCGGCACGCTGGTCTGCATCCGAAAGGCCATTTCGTACTGGCTGATGCGGGTGGCGATCTCGGGATCGTGGATCCGGTCCCGCTGGAGAGCGTTGAGCCGGTTGACGGCGTCGATCACGCGGCGCTGGCCGGAATCACCCACGCCCGGCGGATTCGCGAGATACGAAACCGCCTCGCCGGTGGAACGGAAGTGCACGCCCTGAAAGCGGCTGGGCAGGAAGCCGCTGTGCCATTGCCGCTGGGCGACCGGTTGATCCTGGCCGCCACCGGAACTGATCAGCACGACGAAGCCCGGCAGATCCTCCGATTCGCTGCCGAGCCCGTACAGCAGCCACGAACCCATGCTCGGCCGACCCGCGATGGACGAGCCGGTGTTCATCACCGTGTGGGCGGTGTCGTGGTTGATCTGGTCGGTGTGCATCGAGCGCACGATGCAGATGTCGTCGGCGATGCGTCCGAGCTGCGGGAACTGGGTCGAGATTTGCTGGCCGGATTGCCCGCAGCGCTGGAATGCGAACTGGGGCGCGAAACACTTGAGTTCCTGCCCTTGAAGCTGCGCGACCTGCTGGCCTTCGGTGAACGATTTGGGCATCGGTTGTCCGTGCAGTTCCGCCAGGCGCGGTTTGGGATCGAAGGTCTCGAGGTGCGACGGCCCGCCGGCCATGTAGAGCCAGATGGCCCGCTTCGCCCGGGGCGGGAAATGCAACGGGCGCGCCACGCCGGGCCAGGGGCCGTCGGTGGCGGGCGGCGTTTCACCGCGCAGCAGTCGGGGATCCAGGAGCGAGGCGAGGGCCAGGCCACCCAGGCCCCGGGCCGTCCGACCGAGGAAGGCGCGGCGGTTCAGTTCATGCTGGAGCAGTTCGAGGGAGTTCATACGGAGGCGCCGGTTGGGGGTCGGATGGCTAGTTGCGCACAATGGTCTCGTCAAGGTTGATCAGGGTGCGGGCGACCTCGGTCCAGGCGGCCAGTTCCACCGGCGGCAGGTCTTCGGAGGCCGGCGCGCGACCGACGGAGGAGAGGGCTTTGGCGGCCTCGGGATCCGCCGCGTACCGTTCGCGCTCGGACTGGTACAGGTCGATCAGGATTCCCGTCTCCGCCGGGTGCGGCGCGCGGCCCAGGGTTTGTCGGACCGCCCACGCGAGGCGGGCTTCCGGTTGATCGCCTCCCTCGCGGAGGATGCGTTCGGCAAAGACCCGCGCTGCCTCGACGAAGATCGGGTCGTTCAGCAGGGTCAGGGCCTGCAACGGGGTGTTGGAGGGCGTGCGTTCGGCGCTGCCTTCCTCGCGGGTGCAGGCGTCGAAGCTGAGCAGGCTCGGGTGCAGAAACGTGCGGCACCAGAATACGTACAAGCCGCGCCGGTAAAGCGCCTGCCCCTGATCCGCCTCCCACGTGCGTTTCGGGAAATTGAGTTGATCCCAATAGCCCGCCGGCTGATAGGGCTTCACGCTCGGGCCGCCGATGTCTTCGATCAGCAGCCCGCTCACGGCAAGCGCGTTGTCGCGGATCATTTCGGCGCCCAACCGGAAGCGGGACTGGCGCGCGTGCAGGCGGTTGTAGGGATCGCGCCGGACCACCTCCGCCGCGGCTTCGCTGGATTGACGGTAGGTGGCCGAGGTCACCAGCAGGCGGACGAGGTGCTTCACGTCCCAGCCGGAATCGCGGAACTCGACGGCCAGCCAGTCGAGCAATTCCGGATGCCGCGGCCACTCGCCCTGCGCGCCGAAATCGGTCACGTTCTTCGAGAGCCCGACGCCGTGGAAGAGCCGCCACAAACGGTTCACGAATACGCGGGGAGTCAGCGGGTTGTCGTCCGACACGAGCCATCGGCCGAGCTCGAGCCGGGTTTGCCGCCGGTCTCCAGGGGGTGCCTCGGCCAGAAACTCGGGGGGCGCCGGCTGCACGATTTCGCCCGATTCATCCATCCAGTTGCCCCGCGGCAGTACCCGCGTGATGCGGGGCTCGCCGGCCACGGTCATGAGGGTGGTCGGGATGCGGGCCTCAAGTTCCTTGCGGGCCTGGCGGGTGGCGGCGAGACGCGCCCGGACTTCGTCCAACTGCGGTGTGATGGCGAGGAAGTGGCTTTCAAGCGCGGCGTTCTGTTCCGGTGGCCGCGCGTCGGAAGCGGTCTGCAACGCCGCGAGGATGTCGGCCGGCAGCGCGTCCGGATCGAGGGTGGGCGCCTCGACCCCGGTGAGCGAAACCCGGAAGCGGCCAATGTTGTGGCGTTCGTGCGCCGATTCGTGACGCAGGGTGAGCACCAGTTCGGCATCGGGGTCACCGGCGACCGGGCGCTCGAAGATGAAGGCCGCCTGGTGGTCCGCAGGCTTCTCGTGACCGGCGACCGCCCAGCCGGTCTCGGGCTTCCCGTCGAGCACGTTTTCGATGGGCCAGCCGTTTTGCGAGAAGTCCGCGATGGCGCGGGCAATCGGGACGGGAACCGGGTCGCTGCCGGAACGGTGGAGCGCGATGGTCACCTCGCTGAGCACGATGTTGCCGTTGCCGCGGCCGAGGCCGTGATTGGGGAACTCGGGGTGGGTGAGGACTTCCAGGCGCAGGGCGGTGAGGTGCGGCAACCGGGCCGGGAGAACCACGGTGTAACTGTCCCGGGGCGGGTTGGCGCCCGAACTGAGAATCGTCCCGTCCGCCTGCCGCTCCAGGTTGGCGCCGCCGCTCGAGGTCAGGCTGGCGGGTTCGGTGGGCAACCACGCCGGCTGTTCGTCCGCGAGCCGCTCGAGTGTGGCCTGCTCCCATTCCGCGAAGGCCACGCGCAGGCCCGGGGTAAACGTTTTCAGCGCCTGCTCGTCCCGGCTCAACTGATCGTCGAGCCGGGCCAGCTCCGCGCTTTGCGCCGCGGTGGGCACCGGGCTGCCCTCGCGCTTGCCCACGCCCTGCTCCTGGACGTCCGCAAAGAAGGCCGCCAGCCGGTAGAAGTCCTTCATCGTATAGGGATCGAACTTGTGATCGTGGCACTCAGCGCAACCGGTCGTCGATCCCAGCCAGACCGAGCCCACGGAACGCACCCGGTCGGCCGCGTACTTCAACAAATACTCCTTCGGCTGCGCCCCGCCCTCCTCCGTGCTGCGGCCCAGCCGGTTGTAGGTCGAGGCAACGCGCGTTTCGACGGTCGCGTCCGGAAGCAGGTCGCCGGCCAGTTGCTCCACCGTGAACTGGTCGAAGGGTTTGTTCTCGTTGAACGCGCGGATGACGTAGTCCCGGTAGGGCCACACACTGCGATAGTTGTCGGCGTGGAAACCGTCCGTGTCCGCGTAACGCACCAAGTCGAGCCAGTAAAGGGCAAGCCGCTCGCCAAAATGGGGCGAGGCCAGCAACCGGTCGACCAGGCGTTCGTACGCGGCCGGATCGGGATCGGCAACGAAGGCCTCCGTCTCGTCCGGGCTGGGCGGCAGGCCCGCAAGGTCAAAGCTGAGCCGGCGGATGAGCGTGCGCCGGTCGGCTTCCGCGGCGGGGGCGAACCCTTCCTGCTCGATCTTTGCCAGGATGAAACGGTCGATGGGGTTGTGCCCCCAGTCGGCGTTCGTCACGGGTGGGAGGGCCGGTCGTTCGAGGGGCAGGTAGGCCCAGTGTCCCTCCCACTTTGCCCCTTGTTCGATCCAGGTCCGGATCGTCTCCCGCTGCGCCGGGGTCAGGATCTTCCCCGACTTCGGCGGCGGCATCAGGTCGTCGGCATCCTCCGTGCTGACCCGCTGGAAAACCAGACTTGCCGCCGGCCGGCCCGGCGCCACCACGGCGTCGCCGGACAGATCGGCAAAGAGACCTTCGCGCGTGTCCAGCCGCAAACGCGCCTTCCGCGTGGCGGCGTCGGGGCCGTGACAGGCAAAGCAGTTGTCGGACAGGATGGGCCGGATGTCGCGGTTGAATCGCACGCGATCCGCGGCTTCGGACCACGCCGTCGCCAACAGCCCGCAGGCGGCCGCGGCCGCGGCACTCAGGATGGATTTGCCACAGTTTTTCACAGGCGCTTGATCGCAGATTCCGCCCCGTCGCACAGCGCTCGCGGGGCCATGCGGACCTTCGCGGGCGGGGCAGGACGGTGTCAAGCTGCCGGTAAGCGGACGTTGACACCGACGCCGCTATCCTGCGAGGGCCTCGGCGGCGAAGGGGGCGGGGTTCTCTCTCGCGCTCAGCGCACCATGAACCTGTCACCATGTCCATGTTCTGAGCCGTATCGATGCAACACGCGGTAGCCGCCGACGTGTAGTCGGCGCTGAAATCCAAGGGCTTACGCGGTCTCGCCGGTTCCGACTGGCAGTCACGTTTTGGTGAATCATCGCGCCCGGCGGCAGGCGTCCGTATCCCTGGTGAATCCTGCGCCGACTGCACGTCGGCGGCTACGAGTTGCTGAATGGTTACGGCTGAGGCGAAACGACTGTGGGCAGGGCAGGCGCGGAGACTGCGAACCTGTCACCATGTCGGCGCCGCTGGGAATCGAAATGAAGAAGGAGGCGGTAGAACGCCGAAGAGGCTAAAAGTGCAAAGGGCGCCGAGCCAGGTTGCGAAGCGTAACGTGTAAGGCCGGGACGGTTTGTCCCGGTCCCGGCCCTGAACACTCCGCCGTATCGATTCGATGCGCCGTACCGCCGCCGTCACGTCGGCAGCTACAGGGCATCATATCGTTCCGACCCGCAGGTGGGAGGGCCTGCCGGAGCCCGCGGCGCCGGAAGGGCCTGCACGCCGGGCCCCGCGGTCAGTCGAGTTCCGCCGCCCGGCGGTCCAGTTCCTCATGGAGTTTGCGGCACATGAGGTCGCAGATTTGCAGGATGGAGTCGTCGGCGATGTAATAGAAGACATTCGACCCGGCGCGCCGACGGCCGAGGATCATACCCTCCGCCAGGACGGCGAGGTGTTTCGAGACATTGGCCTGCGTGGTTCCCGAGATTTCCACGAGCTGGCTTACGTTCAATTCCCGTTCGTGAAGTGCCTGGACGAGCTGCAGCCGCGTCGGGTCGGACAGCGCTTTGAAGCGCGCTGCCACCATGGACAGCGCCTTGGGCGAAAGGAGTCGTGGAGATGTTGCCTTCACTTGGGCTGCAACATACGCATCCGTTTTTCCAATGCCAGCCCCGTCTTCGGGGCCCCGCGTGGATCCGCCCCTGCCGAAACCCCACGCCTCTCCGGACGGCCACCGGCGCTGCGGAAACACAACGGCCCGGGGAGCATGTCCCCGGGCCGGCTCGGGACGCGCGGCATCGCGGCCGCGACGCGTGCTGGTGAACGGCTATTGCGCCTCGCGCAGGATGCGGTAGAAGCGAGCTTGCGTCGCGGAACCGGCCGCGGGATCGCTCCAGGTCAGTTCGCCGGCGACATCTCCCGCCAGGCGCTCGCCATCGGGGGCGTCGGTCCATTGGCCGAGGGTGTTCGCCAGCTGGACCTGGTAACGGTTGCCCGGGGTTCCCATCCACTTCAGCACGACACCGGTGGAACCGGGAGTCCACTGCACCCCGCCGATCTCGAATCCCCGCATGGTTTGCAGCGCCAGCGCCCGCTCGGGCGGATAACCCAGCGCGGCGAAGTCCAGGCGTCCGCGGGGAACGTGACAATCGGCGCAGGACAGCGCCTGATCCGCAGGGGCGACCATGTGGTTTTGCATCCAGAACATCTCGGTCTCGACGTAGCCGAGTTCGCCGCTGTATTCGCGCCCGACGTAGTCCATGCCGGCGGTCAGGGCGCGATCCCAATCGTAGGATTTCCAGTAAGCGTCGGCGTCCTTGCCGAACAGATGCGGCACCGCGAGGGTCCGGTTCCCGGCGTCATAGGGCTGGCGCCCGGTGAAACGCTTGACCGGCATGATGCGCGCCGTCGGATCGTCGACCGATCCCTGGAGCTGGTTGAAGGTGACGATCTGTGCCGGGTCGATGAGGTCGTCGAGCGTCGTGTAAATCACCTTACCGTTGAACCACACGTAGTCCGGCACGACGTTTTCCTCCCAAGTGAAGGTGCCCTTCTGGGTGTCGTAGATGGGTTCGCCCTTTTCGTTCTTGATGACGAGGTTGCTGCCATCGGGCTTCTTCTGGCCGGCGGTGGTCCAGTCCCAGGTCATCTTGGTGGCGTAGCCGCCCCGGGCAAAGGTGGGAATGTGACAGGCCTGGCAGGCCACCCGGGCGGTGTGGAAGTTCAGATCGCCCCGGCCGCCGTGCGGTGCGGCCGTGTGGCAATCCTCGCACAACTGGTTGTCCGGCCCCGCTTTCGAGTAGCGCGAACCCCGCATGTCGTGTCCCTCGACACCGCGGCTGTGGCAGTCGGAACAACGGAAGTTCAGGTTGATGTTCCCCATGTGAACGTCGAGTTCTCGCGAGGGAAACGCCAGGGATGCGTCTAGATCGCCGTGTTTGACCGCGTTGCCGCCGCCCCCGTAGAAGTGGCAGGCGCCGCACGTCGCGCGGGTGGTTTTCCCGGCGTTCTGCGCGACGTATTCGAGATCGACCGGCGGCCACAGGTTGCCGCTGCCGGCGGGGAATTCCATGGGTTGATCGTAGACCGGATGGCCGGCGCCCGTGGGGAACTTCTTGTAGGTGCCGGTTGTGTCGTGGCAGATCAGGCAATCCACCTTGGTCGAGTCACTGAAATCAAAGGTCTTGTCCGCGTAGCCCAGACCGACGTGGCAACTCGTGCACCGCGGTTCGTTCGAGGGGACGGCAATGCAGTAGTTGTTGATCACGTTGTTCTTCCCCAGCTGCTGGCCGGTCTCGGCGTCGGTGTGCTCCCAGGTCCAGTGGACGGTGTGCATCACCTCCGCCTGCGCCTCGGGATGACATTCGGCGCAGGTCTGCGGTCCGAGATAATCGGTGATGAACTGGTGCATCAGGGGCGCCGCCGCGCGCAGGGGAAGCGTGCCGACGAGTGCCAGCAGACCGACAGCAGCCAGACCGTGACGCGCCAGCCGGGGCGCCACACCGAAGCGGGATGGGAGGGAGTGTTTCATATCACCAAATAGTTATGACGGCATGAGGTTCGCCGCGGCTCGCCAAACATTCAAGTTGGTAACACGACTAAACTCTAGTTTGCAGATATGCTAATCTGCGCTACTGTGCTATCTGATGGCTGAACGGGTCGCCGGCAGTCCGCTTCCTGAAGGGGCCTTCAGCGGGAAGCGCACGCTGTTCCAACGTCGCCGTGGGGTCCCGTGCCCGGCCCGCAATCCCCGGGCCGGTCTCCGACTCGCGATTCCTCGGTCGCCTCGGTTCAACGCCCCGTAGCCGCTGACGTGCCGTCGGCGCTGAGATCCACGGGCTTGTTCGGTGCCGCCGGTTCCGACCAGCGGTCACGTTTCGGTGAATCGTCGCGCTCGGCGGCAGGCAGCCCTATCCCAACTGAAGCATGCGTCGACTGCACGTCGGCGGCCACGAGTTACTAAATGGTCACGGCTCAGGCGTCGTCCCCGCCGTTGAGGCTGTGCACCACGGACCGCAGCCAGGCCTCCAGCGCCGCCTGCATTCGCGCGGCCCGCGGCGCTTCCGATGGGAAGCGGTCGTCGGCCTCGCGCGGGTCCGCTTTGAGGTCATACAACTCCCAGCGCACCGGGTCGTCGTCGGATTCGATGCGGTGCAATTTCCAGGCGCCATCGATCCAGGCCGCGTGGCCGGGGAACCGGTCCGGGGGATAATCGCGGCGGAACTGGGCGGGGGGAATCGGTTCGACTTCGGCGGCGGACCGGACCTGGTCCGAGGCCTGTTCAGCGGCCAGCGTCGCCAGCAGGTCGGAGCTTCTTACCGCGCGTCCGGGAATGGGATAATCCCAAAAGCCCATTGGCTTCGGGCGCTCTGGCAGGTCGCCGGCAAGCAAACGTGCCAGGCTGACGCCGTCCAGCGGCCGGTTAGCGCCCGGCGCCAGCTCCGCCAGCTCCAGCACGGTGGGGAAGATGTCGACGGTGCCGCACGGCAGGGCCGAAGTGCGCGGTCTACGAATCACGCGCGGCCATTCGATCAACGCCGGCACGCGCAGGCCGCCTTCGTAGATCCGGGCCTTCCCTCCGCGCAGGCCGCCGGTCGAACCCTCGGGAATGGCGCCGTTGTCGCTGCAATACCAGAGCACGGTGTTGTCCGCGACGCCCGCCTCGCGCAGACCGGCGCGCAGCCGGCCCATCGCGCGGTCCATGGCCGTGATCTCGGCCAGGAAACGTTGCTGTCTGGCCGGTTGGTCCCGGTACAGGGCGAGGTCGTCCGGGCCGCCTAAGTGCGGGTTGTGGGGCGAACCGAACCACACCACCGCCAGAAACGGCGCCTGCGCCGTCGCCGCGCGCCGGATGAAATCCAGGGCCGCATCCACGGTCACCATCGACCCTTCGCCCGTCGTCTTCTGCGCCATGCCGTTGCGCGCCATCCAGGGATCGAGGTCGAAGAAGTTGGGGCTCGAAACCCATTCGTCGAAACCGCTGGCGCCGGGCGACACCGGACTGTCGGGTCGCAACGATCCGAGGTGCCATTTGCCGAAATGCCCCGTTCGATAGCCGGCTTCGCGCAGGCGCTCGGCAATCGTCACTTCCGCCGGACGCAGCGTGTAACCCCACTTGAAACAGCCGAACCGGTTCGGCGTGCGTCCGGTCAGCACACTGCCGCGCGTCGGCGAACAGACCGGGGCGGCCGCGTAGAACCGGTCGAGCCGGAGCCCGGTGCGGGCCATCTCGTCGAAGACCGGCGTCCGCACGACCGGATGCCCGTTGTAGGCCATGTCACCCCAGCCCTGGTCGTCGGCCATCGCGAGGACGAAACTCGGGCGCGTGGCGGCGGTGACGGAAAGACCGAGGAGCAGGGTGGCAGCGCCGGCGAGCGATCGGAACGGGGCTTTCATGGTGGGCCCTTGATTTCAAATCGGCGGGTCGGGCGCAAGCGCGGATTGCCGGCTTGTCGATGGCCGGGTCCGTCGGGGAAGCCGGTGGTGGAAGGGCTGGATTCGGCCGGGCGTCCGGGCTAGCCTCCGCCCATGAACCACACCCGCACCCCGTCGATGGCGGAGGGCTCCGCGCTACCCCGACGTTCGTTCCTCAAGGCCTCCGCGCTGGCCGCCGGCGCGGCATTGACCAAGCTGCCCTTCGTCGTCACCAGCCACGCGGCCAATGACGATCCGATCCGCATCGGCCTGATTGGCTGCGGCGGGCGCGGCACCGGGGCTGTGCTCGACGCCCTGGGCGCTGCGACGAAGGTCATTTATCCGGCGGCGGGGTATCACACCGAGGACGTCGCCGAAGGGGCCAGCCTCGCCGGCCGGAACATCGAGGTGATCGCGCTCGCGGATGTCTTTCCGGACCGTATCGCCCGTTGCCGGGAACAACTGCGCAAGCTGGGGATGCGGATTCCCGACGACCACTGTTTCACGGGTTTTGACGGGTATCGCCAGCTGCTGGCTGTGCCGGAGATCAACTACGTCATCCAGGCCACCCCGCCGCATTTTCGGCCGCAACACACCCTCGACGCCATCAAGGCCGGCAAGCACATCTTCATCGAAAAGCCGGGCGGGGTGGACGGTCCGGGCGTGCGGATGTTGATGGAAGCGGGCCGGCTGGCGCGCGAGAAGAACCTCGGCATCGTGGCGGGCACGCAACGGCGGCATCAACTCGGGTACGTCGAGCAGATGCAACGCATCCATGACGGCGCGCTGGGCGACATTCTGTATGCGCACTGTTACTGGAACGGCGGGGTGATCTGGGTCATCGAGCGCGAGCCGGGCTGGTCCGACATGGAATGGCAGCTCCGCAACTGGAACTACTTCACCTGGCTTGGCGGCGACCACATTGTCGAGCAGCACGTCCACAACCTCGACGTCATCAACTGGGCCCTCCAGGCGCATCCGCTCAAGGCCTATGGGATGGGCGGCCGGCAGGCCCGCGAGCATCCGATCCACGGCCACATCTTCGATCACTTCGCCACCGCGTTCGAGTATCCCAACGGGGTGATGGTGTTCAGCCAGACGCGGCAGATGGCCGGTACCGAGGGGCGGGTCGAGGAGAATATCATCGGCACCAAGGGCAGGGCGGTCGGGTCGTTCACGCAGAACTTCATCCGGTTCAACGAAGGCCGACCCTGGCGCTACAACAAGCGCGAGGAAACCAATCCTTACCAGCAGGAACACCAGGACTTCATCGCCAGCATCCGCGCCGGCAACCCGCTCAACGAAGCGCAGGCCGTGGCCGAGAGCACCTTGACCGGCATCATGGGCCGCGAGTCCTGCTACAGCGGCCAGAGCATCGAATGGGATCAGGCATTGAACGCGACCACCCGGCTCGGCCCGGAGAAATACGAGTTCGGCCCGCTCCCGTTCCCGGCCGTCGCGAAACCCGGGGAATACCGGCTCGTGTAGCCGCTGGGGCTCCACCCCCCACCGCGGAGAGCGGAGCATCCGGCGTGTTCCGCAGGGCTCCGGGCGGTTCCGGCGGCGTTACGCTCCGCCGGGCCGCGGCATGAAGGCAACATCGGAGATCGACCAGGACCGGGAGCGCCGACGGAGTCCGCTCCTTACGGCCCTGAAGCGGAGGGCGGGTGGAACCCTGGAGAGTGGGGTTCTCCCCGGTGGGCCGCCGGCCCGACGCGGCGGAGAACCACATGCCGAACCGGCTGCCCCCGGCGTCGATCGACGCCCCCGGCTGCCGAAGACCGCCCGCCCGATTTTTGCCGGCGCCCGGAGCGGTGCGTTTACTTCAGTTCCAGCTCGTCCTTCGACGGGAGCTTCGGGAACGGTGCGTGCGGTTCGTTCTGGTACCAGAAAGCCACCGAGGCGATGTCGTCCCTCAACGGTTGGTAACGTCCGCCCGACATCCAGCCGAGCGCTTGGATCGTCACCTTCAAGTCCTCGTTGAACCGCACGGGATCGGGAATGTGCCAGCGATAAAGGCCGAAGCGTTGCTGTGACTGGTAGGCCCCATCCGGGCGGATGACCTGCGGCAGCCCCGTGTAGGGTGTGGTGAACTCCTTGTAGGTCCCGCCGGAATCGAAATTGTACGAACCGCAGAAGTAATCCTCCGTGCCGGTGCCGCAAATCGTGGGGAACGCGGTGTCGCCATCCATGAAGAACTTGATCTCGCCTTCGCCCCACCAGCCGGTGCTGTGCACTTCCCAGGCCAGGTAGGTCCCGACGTAGTGCCCCTTGCCCTTCACGCCGTCGAGGATCGTGTAGTCCTGCTTTTCCGGCAGGGGATCGACGCGGCGGAATTGCGCGTGCAGGTAGGCGGCGTCGCGCGGCACCTCGGTGAGGGTGTAGTTGATCTGGTAATAGAGCGTCATCGCGTTGTCATCGAGGTTTTCCATCGTGATGCGCGCCTTGCGGCGGAAGGGCATCGGCCAGTAGCAGTTGAACGCGCTGCCGGGATTCACGCAGACGGCCAGCGAACTGATCTGACAATACTTGCCCCAACCGCACGCGAAGAAGTCGCCGACCGGGCACTCGATGGACGGCTCGGTTTCGTCATCCCAATAGAAACGGAGGATCGACCAGCGCCAGTTGCCGGTCGGGGTCATCCAGATGCTCTGAATGCAGCCGGGCCCCTCGATCTCGGCCATCGTGAAGGTGCTCCTGCCCGGGATGCGCACCGACGGCGACACCTTCCAGCCCTGCCCGAGATCGCGCGCCGCGTTCTGGCCGGTGCCCTCGGTGGCCATGCCGCCTTTGCCCTTTTCGCCGGTGAAGTTCTCCGGGCTGATCGAGCGCGATTGGGCATCGGAGAGGCGGTAGAGATTCCCCAGGTTCAAGCCGAGCCCGTTGAAGGCGCGCGGCTGGGCCTGGCTCGGGGTGAGCGTGGAGCCCAACGAAAGCGCCGCCAGCAGGGCGACGCCAGGAAGCATGCGTTTCATGATCGGTTCAATACGTGCGGACGTTTCCATGCCGCCCGGCAAAGTCCACGACAACCCAGCCGGGACCCGCGCAGGCAACGCCCGAACGGATACCAGAAACCAACCCGCGACGCACGGGATTCCGTCGGGCGGCGCCGGCGGGCACGCCAGGGCGGTTGTCAAGGAGTCGTGGAAGAGGTTTGAAGGGAGAGATTTGGTTCGATTTCTCTGGGCACCCCCTCCTCCCCCTGCTTCACTCCGGGCATGTCGGTCCATCTTTCCAACGTGGTGAGCCAGGGACTGCCCCCGGAACCCGAGTTGCTCCAAGGGGTCCAGGTGCGTCTCATCAAGGAATCCGAACGCCCCCGGTTCGACGACCTTCTCCGCCGCAGGCACTACCTCAAGAACGCCACCGCCGTGGGCCAGGCCCTGCGCTATGTGGCCGAGTTTCAGGGGCAGTGGCTGGCCCTGCTGGTCTTCTGTTCGCCCGCCTTCCACCTCAAGCCCCGGGACCGCTGGCTGCATTGGTCGGCCCGCGAGGTGGCGGCCCGGCGCCATCTGCTGGCCCAAAACCAGCGCTTCCTGGTCCTGGCCGCCCCGGGGCGCTGGCCCAATCTGGCCTCGCGCGTGTTGAAGCTCAGCTGTGAACGTCTGGCCCAGGACTGGCAGCAGCACTTCGGCCATCCCGTGCTCGCGGTCGAGACCTTCGTCGATCCGCAACGCTTCCGGGGCACCTGCTACAAAGCCGCCGGCTGGCAACGGCTCGGCTCCACCCGGGGCTGCCAGCGCGACTGGCAGGACTTCTACACCGACACCACCCATCCCAAGCAACTCTGGGTCCGGGCGCTGGGGCCCGCGGCCTTGAAGCACCTGCGCGCGGCCCAACTCCCGCCGCATCTGGCCGCCCATGAACGGCCCCTGCCGCCGGCCTGTCCGGTGGCCACGGGCCAGTTGTTTTCGTTGTGGCAGTGTTTCGCCGAGCAGATGCATGAACCCCGCCGGCCCAAGGGCCTCCGGCATCCGCTGGCCACGGTGCTGAGTTTGATCGCCCTGGCGGTGGCGGCTGGTTCCGACGGGCCGCACGCGATTGCCGAATTCGCCGCCAGCCTCAATCACGGTCAGCGCTGGCAGTTGCGTTGCCGCCCGCGCCCGGGGGCTCCCCGGCAATGCGACGTGCCCAGCGAGCGCACCTTCCGCCGCTTGCTCAAAAAGATTGATGTCGAGCAACTCAAGGGCGTGCTGGTCGGCTGGATGGCCCGCGAGGATCCCCGCCGGGCAGAGGTCCTCCACCTGGACGGCAAGGTGGTCAAGAATGCCGCGCCGGCCCCGGCGGTGGCCACGGCCCCGGAACCGCCCGAGGAGATCCCGGCAGAATTGCAGAAGCCCAAAGCCGACAAAGCCCTGACACTGGTCAACTTCGTCACCGACCAGCAGCGACTGGTGGACCAAGTGGCTGTGCCAGCCAACACCAACGAGGAGGCGGCGGTCGCGGCGCACTGGTCCTCGATGGACCTGGCCGGGGTGTGTGTCACGACCGATGCCGCCCACACCACCAAGGCCAACGCGCGGCAACTCACCCAGGGCAACGGGGCCGATTACCTCCTGATACTCAAGGGCAATCAACCCGGGGCCTTCGCCAAAGCCCAATCGCTCCTCGGGGGCGCTTTTCCCCCCTCAGGCCCGCACCATCGAAAAGGGGCACGGGCGGGTTGAAGACCGGGCGCTGTGGTGCGTGGCGGTCACGCCCCAGACCCTGGGACTGGCCGGCGCGGCCCAGGTGTTGCGCGTGGACCGCAAGGTCGATCATGTCCGCGGCGGGCAAGTGGTCAAACACACCGAGGAGACCGTCTACGCGGCGACCAGTTTCTGGACCGACGAGGCCGGGCCGGCCCCCCTGCTGGCCTTGGTGCGCAGTCACTGGAAGATCGAGAACGGCCAGCATCATCGGCGGGATCGCACCCAGGACGAGGATCGCTGTCCGGTGGCGGAGACCAACACGGCGCGGGTGCTGTCCCTGTTTCGCTCCCTGACCATCTTCCTGCACGAACAGCAGCGCTACAAACGCGGGGGCAAGAAGTCGCTGCCCGACTACGAGTTGCACATCTGTCGCCATCCTGGTGGCCTGATCCGTCGGTTCATGTCGCCACCGGCGTAGCCGACCCACCCAAACCGAGTCGCTCACCCCGGGGCGCTGCCGCGGGGAGGGATCGGTGTGTCCGCCGGAGCCGCAAGCAGGCCCAAATGCGGGCTTTCATCGCCTCCATGCCCCGCTCGGACCCGTCGCCAACCGCCCTCCGCCCCCCCGTTCAACCCCCTCCAGCTACTTTGTCACTCGCCCTGGCGGGCACGCGGGGCGCATTGGGAAACACTTTGACTCTCCCGGACGCTCGGATATGGTTGGCGCGCGGTTTTCGGAGCTGTTATGGCCAAATTGACGATCAACGATGTGGATTTCGGCGGCAGGCGCGTACTCGTGCGCGTGGACTACAATGTGCCCCTGAAGGAAAAGGACGGACGGATGGTGATCACGGACACCACCCGGATCGAGGCGACCCTGCCCACGCTGCAACACCTCATCGGCCAGGGCGCGCGGATCATCCTGGCCGCCCATCTCGGTCGGCCGAAGGGCCGACCCGAACCTTCCATGTCGTTGCGGCCCGTGGCCGGCAAGCTGTCGGAACTCCTCGGAAAACCGGTCGCTTTCGTCGAGAACAGCGTGGGCCCCGCCGTCTCGCGGGCGGTCGATGCGTTGCAGAATGGCGACGTACTGCTGCTCGAGAACGTGCGGTATCACGCGGAGGAAGAAGCGAATGACCCCGCGTTTGCCGATCAACTGGCGGCGGTTGCCGAGGCCTACGTGAACGATGCCTTCGGAACGGCGCATCGGGCGCATGCGTCGACCGAGGGGGTGGCGCGGTTGGTGGCGGGCCGGGGTGGCCAGTGCGCGGCGGGGCTCCTCATGGAGAAGGAGTTGAAATTCCTCGGCGACGAACTCGAACAACCGGCGCGCCCGTTTGTGGTGATCCTTGGCGGCGCGAAGGTTTCGGACAAGATCAAGGTCATCAACCGGCTGCTTGAAAAGGCGGACGCGCTGCTCATCGGCGGCGCCATGGCCTACACGTTCCGCCTGGCGCAGGGCGCGCCCGTGGGCGCTTCCCTCGTCGAGCCGGATCGCGTGGAAGACGCCCGCGCGGCCCTGGCGAAGGCAAAGGAACGCGGCGTCAAGCTGTTGATCCCCGTGGATGACATCGTGGCGGCCAAGGTGGACAGCGGCGAGAAGGACAAGAAGGGGCGGACGATCTTCAAGTATGAGAACCCGCGGGTGACCCGGGCCGGGATCGCCGACAATGAAGCGGGCCTGGACATCGGCCCGGAGACCGCGAAGCTCTACGCCGAAGTGATTGCGTCGGCCCGGGCCATCCTGTGGAACGGCCCGATGGGCCTGTTCGAGGACGATCGCTTTGCGGCCGGCACGCTCGCCGTGGGCCAAGCGGTGGCGGCGGCCACCCAAAGCAACGGCGCCACCAGCATCATCGGCGGTGGGGACAGTGTCAGCGCGTTGAAGAAGGCCGGGCTCGGCGACCAGGTGACCTGGATGAGCACGGGCGGCGGGGCCAGCCTCGAATTCCTCGAGGGCATCGAACTGCCCGGCGTGGCGGCGCTGAGCGAGAAATGACGGTGAACGCGGACTTGTTGCGATTGGCAGACTCTGCTTTGATCCGACCCCCTTTGGACATCACATGACAAAAGACCGAAAACTGATCATTGCCGGCAACTGGAAGATGAACAAGACGGTTGCCGAGGCGGTGGACCTCGTCACCCAGCTCAAGCGGGACCTGGCGAACGTCAAGGAGGTGGACCTCGTGGTCT
This sequence comes from Verrucomicrobiales bacterium, assembly GCA_024233305.1. Lineage (GTDB taxonomy): Bacteria > Verrucomicrobiota > Verrucomicrobiia > Limisphaerales > J093 > J093. The sequence continues at coordinate 20,313 of JACKPV010000038.1, read as the reverse complement.
GCCCGCCCTACACCGCCCTGAGCGACGTTTCGCGCGTCATCCTCGACTCGAACCTGCGCCTCGGCGCCCAGAACATGAGCGAGCAGAACAACGGCGCGTATACCGGCGAGATTTCCGCCCTGATGCTGCGCGAATTCTCGGTGCGCTACGTCATCCTCGGCCATTCCGAGCGGCGTCAGTACCAGGAGGAATCGAACGAGCTGATCGCCCGCAAGGCGCTGGCCGCGCACGGGGCCTCCCTCAAACCCATCGTCTGCATCGGCGAAACTCTTGACGAACGCGAGGGCAACCGGACCGAGCAGGTCCTCGAGACCCAGCTCAAGGGCAGTCTCGCCGGGTTGAGCGCGCATCAAATGGAGGAAACCGTGCTCGCCTACGAACCCGTCTGGGCCATCGGCACCGGCAAGACCGCTTCCACCGAGCAGGCCCAGTCCGCCCATGCGTTCATCCGGGGCGTGGTCGCCGCGCTCTTCGATGACGCCGTGGCGCGCCGGGTGCGCATCCAGTACGGCGGCAGCGTCAAACCCAACAACGCGCGCGAACTCATGAGCCAACCGGACGTGGACGGCGCGCTGGTCGGCGGCGCCTCGCTCGAGGCGCGCAGTTTTGGCGAGATCGTGACGAACTCGATCTGAACCGCGTCCTCCTCAACCACTGATTTTTTTCCAGCCATGGACCTGATCATCGGCCTGCTCACCATCGTTCTGGTGTTGAACTGCCTGTTCCTCATTCTGCTCATTCTGGTGCAGTTGCCCAAGAAGGACGCCGGCGCGGGGGTCGCGTTCGGAGGCGGTACCACCGACGCCTTGTTCGGCTCCGGGACCGGCACCGTGCTCACCAAGGCAACCCGCTACGGGACCACGGTGTTCCTGGCGCTGTCCCTGGGGCTCTCGGTCCTCCAGTCACACCAGGCAAAGGCCAGCCGCAAGGCGGTGCTGCAGGAACTCGACAGCCGCGCCGCCGCCGCACCCGCGGTGCCGGCCGCTGCGACCGGCGCCGAAGCCGGGGATGCCACCACCCCCGATGCGGGCTCGCTGGCCAACACGATCTCGAATGTCACCGTGGACGCCGCCACGAGCGGCGCTGGAGCGGAAGCCGCCGAGCCCGCGGCGCAGCCGGGGGCGACGGATGCCGGAGAGCCGACCGAAACCGGCGCCGGGGAATCCGCCGACCCGGTGTCCGCCACCAACGCGCCTCCGACGGAGGGTGGACAGTAGCCCGGGCCGACAGCCCGATGAAGGCCTTCGGACGCGTCCAGGATGTCCTCCTGGACGCGTTCTCTTTTTGCCGCCGGATCGGGGGCGCGCCGGCGGCCCCGGGGATCGTGCTGGTTCTGTTGACGGGCTGTTTCCGAACCCCGCCGCCGGCCGACCTGCGGATCATCAACGGTCCCGAGCCGGAATCGCTGGATCCACACCAGATCACGGGCCAGGCGGATGGCCGGATTGCGCTGGCCTTGTTCGAGGGCCTGACCCGGTACGATCCCCGAACCGGGCAGCCGGTGCCCGGTCTGGCCGCGCGTTGGGAGGTCTCCACGGACGGCACGGTGTACACCTTCCATCTCCGGCCCGAGGCGGCCTGGTCGGATGGGCGGCCGATCACCACGGCGGACGTGGTCTGGTCCTGGCAGCGCGCGTTGGCGCCCGCCACCGCAAACGAGTACGCGGGCGCGCTGTTCCCGTTGCGCAACGCGCGGGCCTTCGCTTTGGGCGAGCTGGACGATTTCACCCGGGTGGGCGTGCGCGCCGTGGACGCGCGGGAATTGCAGGTGGAACTCGAGTCGCCCACCCCGTTTTTCCTCGATCTGCTGGCCTATTCGCCATGCACAGTCGTGCCCCGGCACGTCATCGAACCGATCGGGGACCGGTGGCTGCACGCGCGCCCGTTTGCGGCCAGCGGCCCTTACACACTTGAGTTCTGGCGGTTGAACGACCGGGTGCGATTGCGGCGCAATGCCTTTTACTGGGACGCCGCGAACGTGCGTTGCGAGGTCGTCGACCTGTTGAGCTGCGTTTCCCCGAACACGGCCCTGAACCTCTACGAAAGCGGCGCGGTGGATGTCGTCTGGGACAAGGAACTCATCCCGACCCACCTGCTGGATGAGCTGCGCCGGCGGGCGGACTTCCACACCTACAACTTCCTGGGCACCTACTTCATCCGGTGCAACGTGACCAAGGCCCCCTTCAACGATCCGCGGGTGCGACGGGCGTTGGCGTTGGCCGTGGACAAGGAGCGGTTGGTGCGGCGGATCACGCGTGGAGGGGAGCGGATCGCGGCCTGCCTTTCACCGCCCGGGATCATGAACGGCTCCGTGCCCTACCGGCCGCCGGCGGGTTTGGACCACGATCCCGAGGCGGCACGCCGCCTGCTGGCCGAGGCGGGATTTCCCGGCGGGCAGGGATTTCCGGTGGTGGAATACACCTACAACACGGCGCCCAGCCACCGGAACATCGCCCTCGAACTGCGCGACATGTGGCAGCGCGAACTCGGTCTCCGGCTCGAACTGCGGCAGCTCGAATGGAAGACCTGGCTGGCGGCCCAGAGCGCCCTGGATTACGACCTGATCCGCAGCAGTTGGATCGGCGATTACGACGATCCGAACACCTTTCTGGACCTGTTCCTGAGCGACAATCCGAACAACCGGACGGGCTGGCGCAACGGGCGGTACGACGCGTTGCTGCGGGAGGCGAACGCGGAACCGGATGCGGCCCGCCGCCAGGAACGCCTCGCGGCCGCGGAACACCTGCTGGTGGCCGAGGCGCTGCCGGTCATCCCGCTCTACTTCTACGTCGGCATGGCCTGCTTCGACGACGCGCGGGTGCACGGCATCCACCTGAATCTGCGGGGCGAAAACCCGCTGTGGGCCATCGGCAAGGAAGCGGCGCCCGCCCCGCCATGAACCTGCTCCTCCGCCGCCTCGTCTGGATGCCGCCGCTGTTGCTCGTCATCAGCCTGCTGGCCTTTTGCCTGGTCCGGTTGGCTCCCGGCGGCCCGTTCGATCGGGAACGCAAACCGGCTTCGCCCGAGATCGAGCGCGCCCTGCAGGAGCGGTATCACCTGGATGAACCCTGGTGGCGGCAGTATCTGCGGTTTCTGGGTGGCCTGGCCCGCGGCGATCTGGGCGCCTCGTTGAAGTACCGCAGCCATACCGTCACGGACATCATCCGGCAGGGATTGCCTGCCTCGCTGGCCATCGGGGGGGGCGCGTTTCTGCTGGCGCTGGGACTCGGTGTGCCGGCGGGGTTTTACAGCGCGGTGCGTAGGGGGCGGTGGGAGGATTTCGGTGTCAGCTTCCTGATCCTGCTGGCGGTCTGCATTCCGGCGTTTGTCGTCGGGCCGTTGCTGGCGATGGTGTTCGCGGTGCGGCTGGGCTGGCTGCCGGTGGGACTGTGGGGTTCCCCACTGCACGCCGTGCTGCCGGTGGTCAGCCTGGGGCTCTATTTCGCCGGGCGCATCGCGCGGCTGACGCGGGAGGGCATGTTCGAGACGGCGCAACAGGACTTCATCCGGACCGCCCGGGCGAAGGGCCTGCCGGAGACCGCGGTGCTCGTCCGGCATGCGCTGCCGCTCGCCCTGCTGCCGGTGGCCTCCTACAGCGGACCGATGCTGGCCGATCTGCTGACGGGTTCGTTCGTGGTCGAGAACCTGTTCCAGATTCCAGGCATCGGCGTCTTCATGGTGAACAGCTCGCTGAACCGGGACTACACCATGGTGGTGGGATTGGTGTTGCTCTACGCCGGCCTCCTGCTCGGTTTGAACCTCCTGGTGGATCTGCTCTACGGCTGGCTCGATCCGCGCACGCGCCATGGCTGAACCGGCGCTCCAACCGGCCGGACGGCCGCCGCGGACTCCCGCGGGCCGGGCGTGGCGGCGTTTCCGACGCAACCGTCCGGCCAGCCTCGGCGCCGTGGCCCTGGTGAGCCTCGTGGCGCTGGTGGCGCTGCTTCCCTGGCTGCCCCTGCCCGAACCCGATGCCATGACCGAACTCCAGTTCGCCGCGCCTCGCGCCGGACACTGGTTCGGAACCGATCTGCTGGGCCGCGATTTGCTGGCCCGGGTGCTGCACGGCACCCGCGTTTCGCTGCTGGTCGGTTGCGTCGGAGCCGCGGTCAGCCTGGTGATCGGCGTGTGCTGGGGATTGATCGCCGGTTATGCCGGTGGCCGGCTCGACAACCTCATGATGCGGGTGGTCGACGTTCTCTACGCCCTTCCGTCGATCATCTTCGTCATCGTGCTGATGACCGCCTTGAACGGCCTGCTGGCCCGCTGGCAGAACGCCGGGATGGACGGGGATCTGGCGGGCACGCTCCAGTTGACCGGTATGTTCGCCGGCCTCGGGGCGGTGTCGTGGCTCACGATGGCCCGCATCGTGCGGGGCCAGGTGCTGTCCCTCCGGCGGCGGCCCTTCGTCGAGGCAAGCCGCGTCCTCGGCGCGGGCCATGCGCACGTGATCTTCCGGCACATCCTGCCCAACGTGCTGGGCGTGGTGCTGGTTTACCTGGCTCTGACCGTGCCGTCGGTGGTGCTTTACGAGAGTTTCCTGAGCTATCTGGGCCTTGGCATCCAGCCGCCGCAGGCCAGCCTGGGATCGTTGATTGCCGAGGGCGCCTCGCAGATCAATCCGATCCGCGTCTACTGGTGGCTCCTCGTCTTCCCCGCCGGCACCCTGGTCACGACGCTGCTGTGCCTCAACTTCGTTGCTGACGGCCTCCGCGACGCCCTGGATCCGAAGGAGGCGTAGAACCCGCCGCTTTCGGTCCGCCGTTGCAATCCGGGGGAGAGCCCGAGGGGAGCGCCGGGCGGCCGATCGGCGGGGCGGGGCCGCGCTCCCCTGCGCTTTCGGCTTACGGTTTGCGGTCCAGGCGTTCGGTGCGTTCGCGCAGGCGGTCCTGGTCCTCCTTCATCAAGCGCTCCATCTGGCTGATGCCGGTCATGGTCTTCCGCTCGGATTCGGCAAAGGCCGCGGCTTCCTGCGGGGTGGTCAGAACGGTGGGCCGGATGAAGACCACCATCTCGCTGCGGGACGACCGGTTGCTCTTGCTGCGAAAGAGGGCTCCCAGCAATGGAATGTCTTTCAGGATGGGGACGCCGTTGTTGTTGCGGCTGCGGCTGGCCCGGACGTAGCCGCCCAGAATGATCGTATCGCCATCGCGCACCGAGACGGTGGCCGTGGCGTCCCGGGTGACGGTTTGCGGCAGCTCGCCAACGTCGAACTTCTTGAACCCGGTGATCTCCTCGATGTGCTGGTCGATGTCCATCACCACCAGACCGTCGGGGGTGATGTAGGGGATGACCATCAGTTCGGTGGCGACATCGAGCTGGGAGAACTGTTGCGAAGCGCCGTAGAGGCCGCCGCCGTTGAACGTGCCCGTCACGTAGGGGACGCTTTCACCGACCGAGAAGGAAGCCTCCATGGCGTGGCTGGTCTGGATGCGCGGGGTGGCGAGGATCTGTCCCTTGCCGGTCGAGGCCAGCGCGCGCACCACGACGTTGAAGTCGTCCTTGTACGAGCCCAGCCAGGTCAGGCCGCTCGGATTGCCGGAGGCGATGTTGGTGACGCTGCTGAACAGCGAGCCCGGATTGGACAGGGTATGGCTGGTGAAGTCACCGGACTGACTGCGGAGATACGAGGACACGCCCATCTCGAGTTCGTCGCTGAGCTGCACGTCCATGATGATCGCCTCGATGAGGACCTGGGCGTTCAGCTGGTCCACCTTGGCCACGATGTTGGTGATCATCTTCATGTCCTCACGGTTGGCGAAGACGATGAGGGAATTCGAGCGTTCGTCGGGCACGATGCGGGCATCCTGGAGCAACTCGACCTCCTCCTGGCCGCCGGAGGCGCGGTTGACGATCTGTTGCAGACGCTGGCTGAAGGTGGTGGAACCGGTGCGGGCAGTGGCGGGGCCGGTCGTTGCCTGCATGGGCCGGTAGGATCCGGCCTCGTAAAGCGGGGTCGCATCCAGGGGGGCGGCCTCCGCGCCGAAGACCTCCTGCGGTCGGTACACGCCCGACTGGTAGGGATTGTTGAAGCCGCCGTAGCTGGAGCCGTAACGGCTGCTGCTGCCGAAGCGCTGATTGCCGGTGCCGGACCGGAGGCTGCGGGAGCTGCCCAAACGGCTCGACATCCCCGAGGTTCCCACGCCGGCGGTGCCCCCGACGCTGGACACGCCGCCCCCCCCGCTGATCAGGCTGCTCATCGTGCCGTAGATCTCGTCGACTTTGCCATATTTGATGGGGATGACCTCGAGGGTGTATTCCATCTCCTGCTCGGTGTCCACGCGCTCGATGATCTCCATCATGCGCTTGATGTTGCCGGCGTAATCGCGCAGGACGAGGGTCTTGCTGCTGTCGAGGGCCACGATGCCGTTCTGCACCTTGCCGAAGCCCTGGAGGAGCTGGGACACCTCGGAAGGAAGCGCGTGCTTGAGGGTGACCAGCTTGGTGACGTACTGGCTGGCCTCGGGCAGTTCGTCAACCGGGCCGGAGGAAAACGTCGGGGCTTCCTGCAGGGCCTGGTTGCTGGGGACCGCGGTGACGAACTTCTCCCCGATGTTCACCATCGTGATGCCGTTCAAGGCGAGCACGCTGTCCAGGGCCTGGATGGCCTCGGCCCGCGTGAGATCCGACTGCGTGTCCAGCGTGATGGGCGTCGCCGGCAGGGTCGACGGCCGCAGAATGGTGCGGCCGGTGAGGTTGGCGTAGAGGGTGAGGGCCTGCTCGATCGGCAATGCGGGCAGGCGCATCGAACCCGCCGGAATGACCGTGCTCATGTCCACCGGTCCCTCGGACGGAATCGCCGGCAGGATGGGTGCCTGGCCGTCCTCGGCCGGAACAGCGCCCGGCTCCGCCGGGGCTCCGAACGCAACGGGAGGCACGGCTGTGCCCGCGGCGCCGCCGGTTGCTGCGCCAGCTGCGCCGGGAGCCGGAACGGGCGGGTTGATGGCCGGCGCGGCGGCTCGCGCAGCGGCGGCTCCCGCGGGGCGAACGGATGTCCCGGGCACCGGCGGCGCGACGGGAGGGGCGCTGCTCGCAGGACGACGAAGGGGCACCGGCCGCGTGGTCACAGTCGGCACCGGCGCACCCTCGGCGGCGTCCGCGGCACGCGTGCCGGTGGGGCGGGTAACCGCCGACGTTCCTGGCGTTGGCGGCGCCACGGGCGCGGGCGATGCGGCATTGGCTGCCGGGCTGGCGGGGGCCTCGTCGGCGGCGGGAGCGGCCGTTTCGCCGCCGGATGCGGCCGGCGCGGGGGCGGCGGTAGCCGGGGCGGGATCACCGGCGCTGAGATGCAGCCAGGCCAGGACCCCGGCGGTCGCGATGGCAATGGGGATGGATCGAGGGATTCTCACGATGGGATTCAGTTGCCGCCCCGGGGCCGGCGGGCGCCCGACGCGGGACGGGTCTTCTTCTGGTAGCTGGCCACGAGGGTGATGTTGCCGACGAGTTTGTAACGTCTTTGATCCGGGCGCAGATCCATGTCGCGGACGCGGATCATGGAGTCCCCGGAGCCGATGGCATGCAGGAAGGCCACGAGTTCCTCGCCGCCGGTGTTGACGCCGACGGTGATGGCCTGCTCATCGAAGAAGACGTTGGTGCTGGTCAGGCTGCTGGTGGTGGACACGGCGCGGGTCTGGGTGATCGCGACCCGGTGTTCCTGGGCCTTGGCCTGGACGATGCGCAGGAGCTGCAGGGCCTGTTCCTCGGGGAGCACGGCCGAGCCCTGGCCTTCGAGTTCGCGGATGCGGCGCTGGTAGCCCGGGATGCGGTCGATCTCCGCCTGGTAATCGCTCCGCTTCTTGAGGGATTCCTGAAAGGTCTGCTGGGCGGTGTGCCAGTCACCGAACCGCGGCCAGACGAACACGGCGTTGACGAGCAGGAACACGGCGGCCAGCACCACGAACAGAATGCGGCGTTCGTGCGGACGCAGGTTGAGCTGGGAGACAAAGCTGCTCATCGCGAGTCGGGGCGGCGGAATTCACATTCGATGGTCCAGTTCGCCGGCCGGTTGGGCATGGCCTGGATGGCCTTGGTGCTGACGGTGGTGAACAACGGTTCGCCGTTCACCGTGCTGTCGGCCAGGGTCTCGGTAAACTCCGTGACCCGCGCCTGGAGGTCCGTGGGAACGGTGCCGAAGAGGCCCAACCGGTTGCCGCGTTGGAACGAGAACGAGGTCAGCGTCATGTCCGCCGGGAGCGCGTCCGAAGCGGCTTTCAGACAATCCAGGGCCGCGAACTTGAGGTTGACCTGGTCGCTCAGGACATCGACCCGGGCCTTCAGGGCGAGGGCGTTGGTGTAGCTCGAATAGAGGAGGCCGACCTGATCATCGACGCGCATCTTGCGGAAGTCCTGAATGTTGAGCGCGGCGAAGAAACCCAGCACGCCGAACACATAGACGAGGGCCACCGCCCCAACGGCCCGCATCCACAATCGGTCCACGAACTGCTGTCGATACCGTGTGCGGGCTTCCGGCGGCACGAGGTTCGCCCCGGCGGTGGCCGCGGCGGAACGGGCGGCGAGTTCCTTGTCGGGCAGTTTCGGACGGAGTTCGAGATGGGGGAACTGCTCTCCGAGCGCCGGTTGCAAGCGGGCGGCGAGTTCGTCGTCCGCCACCAGATGGCAGCGGCTGGCCGGCCCGTGCCACCCGCCGATTTCCCCGGCCCAGGCCGTGTGAGCCAGGTTCCCGGCCAGCACGGTTTCGAGGTTCTCGTCGTCCGCCAGGATCCGCAGTTCGAGGTGGCAGAGCCGGCCCTTGGACCACCAGCCGTGCAGACAGGAGATCCGCTCCGCCTCCCGGCGCAGCAACACCCACACGCTGTCGGGGCTAGGTTCGAGGCACAGCAGTTCCCGCAGCAGGGGTAACTCCAGGCGGTCCGGCACGAACCCCCCGGTCTCGAGCGTCCCAAGGAATTCCTCGACCGCCGGACGCGCCGCGATGACGACCGCCACCGTCCGGGGGGTTTCCTCCGGTCCCGGGATGACCTCGCAGGTCCACAGGATGTCGGCGACCGGCAGGGGTGACAGCCGTTCGAGTTCGAACTCGACCATGGCCGGCACTTCCGAGGGATCAGCGGCCGGCACCTCGACGACCCGCAGGAAGACCTTGTCCGCGGGCAGCCAGGCCACGTTGAGCAGCGGCCGCCACAGGTGGCGGACGTCGCGGGTGGCGAGCCGGGCGGGAACCGGATCCCCGGCGCTGCCGGTGGCCGTGGTCTCGAAGTCCGGACCGCTCTTGCCGTGTCCAAAGGACCACACGGCCCACGTGTCGGACGTGCGGGCCAGGACGTTGCACCGATGCCAGCGGGTTTCCTTCACGCGGGGGATGGGGTGGCCTCGACGGGGGGAATCGCCGGGGTGATGGCGCGTTCGTCGTCCATGAGGGCGGCGAGGTGTTCCTCGGTCTGGGTGACCCGGACCACCTCCTCAATGGTGGTGGGCTGGCCCTGGAGGTGCAGCGGCGTGCCGGGGTATTCGGGGGTTGGCTCGCGGAATTGGGTGCGGTACCAGCCGGCCTGCCGGAGGGTTTTCATGTTGCTGGCCAGGGCGGCTTCCCGGATCTCGGTCGAGGCGGCGCGGTTCATGATGAGCGGGCGGATGGCGTCCTGGACCTGGAGCAGTTCGTAGATGCCGGTCCGACCGAGGTAGCCCTGGTCCCGACATTCCTCGCAACCGGCGCCGCGGAGGAACACCGGTTTGGGAAACGTGCTGAACGGAAACTGTTTGGTCTCGAGCATCTGCCGTTCCTGCGGTCCGCTCATGTCCACCTCGGTGCGGCAATGCGGGCAGATCAGGCGCACCAACCGTTGGGCCAGCACGGCTTCGACGGAGGAGGCGACGAGGAACGGTTCGATCCCCATGTCGATGAGCCGGGTGAAGGCGCTGGGCGCGTCGTTGGTGTGCAGCGTGCTGAAGACCAGGTGGCCGGTGAGCGCCGCCCGGATGGCGATCTCCGCCGTCTCAAGGTCGCGGATCTCACCCACCATCACCACGTTCGGATCCTGCCGCAGAATGTGCCGCAGTCCGGTGGCGAACGTCAGTCCGATCTCGGGGCGGATGGCAATCTGGTTGATCCCCTCGATTTCGTATTCCACCGGATCCTCGACCGTCAGGATCCGTTTGGTGGGTTGGTTGATGGTCTGCAGGCAGGCGTACAGCGTGGTGGACTTGCCGGAACCGGTCGGGCCGGTGACGAGAAAGATGCCGTGCGGCTTGACGATGATGCTCTCGACGATCTGGCGCTCGGCAGGCGGGTAGCCCAGGGATTCGAGGGTGACCTTCTTGCGGTCCCGCTGGAGCAGGCGGAGTGAGATGCTCTCGCCGTAGACCGTCGGGACGGTGGAGACGCGGATGTCGATTTCCTGGCCGCCGATCCGGACGTTGATGCGGCCGTCCTGGGGCAACCGGCGCTCGGCGATGTTCATCTTGGACATCACCTTGATGCGGGAGAGGATGGCCGACTGGTAGTCCTTGAGGTTGTCCGGCACCTTGGCCCGCTCGAGCATGCCGTCGACGCGGTAGCGGATGCGCAGTTCGCGTTCCTGCGGCTCGAAGTGGATGTCCGTGGCGCGCCGGCGCTGGGCTTCAAGGATGACCTGGTTGACGAACTTGATGACGCTGGCCTCCTTGTCCTCGAGATCGACGTCCTTGGAGGTGTTTTCGTCCGGTTCGTGCTCGTCGCGCGCCACGCCCAGCAACGCTTCGCTGCCGACCCCGTAGACGCCGTCGAGGGCGTTGTTCACATCTTCGGGGGAGGCCAGGGCGAAGCGCGGCTCGATCTTCGCTTCGAACCGGACGGCCGCCTGCAAGCCGGGATCGAACGGATCGCTGGTGACGAACAGATAAAAGGGCTGGGTGTCGCCGCCCGCCGGGCCGGAGGCCGGGTCAGGGTCCACGCGAATGGGAACCACGCCGTACTGGCGGGCCACCTTCGGGGAGAGCAACGCCTGGAGTTCGAGCCGCTCCTTCACGCTTTCCTCGGCCGGCACGGGCGGGCGTTCGAGGTATTCCCAACCGACGGCCTGCGCGAGCCGGGCGTAGAAGACGTCCTCGTCGAGGTCCCGTCGGGCGCGAAGAAACTCCAGCAGGGAGCGGGGGGTCTCGGGCGCGGTGGCAGCGGCGGCCTCGTCATCCGTCGAGGCGCCGCCGAGCGCTTCGGACGCCCGGCGGCGTTCCGCCGACTCACGGCGCCAAAGCTCCAGCTCGCGGGGTTCCATCAAACCCTGCCCGCTCAGTCTTTCCTGGATCGACCCGACAAACATTGTGTCATCCCTGCTTCACGCGTCACGTTATACAATCCGGCAACCGAAAAGTTGCGACGGTCGCGGCACAAAGAAGACAGGCCGCGCGCCCGGCAGGCGAGATTTTTCGCCTTTCCACCCACCGCGCGGTCGGCTTCATTAGCCGCCCCATGAAGCAGTTCGCCACCATCACCGTGATCGGTCGGGACAAGACGGGAGTGATCGCCCGGGTCACGAACTTCCTCTTCGAGCAGCGGGCCAACATCGAGGCGCTCGAGGAGCAGGTGACCCGCGGGCGGTTCAGCATGACCCTCCAGGCCTCCTGGCGGCATCAGGACTGGCACGAGCCGGCGCTCCGGTCCGGGCTCGAAAGACTGGCGGCGGCGCTGGGCATGGAAATCACGCTGCGCCCCACCGACCCGCGCCGCCCGCAACGGTGCGCCATCATGGTGACCCGCGAACCCCACTGCCTCGAAGCCCTGGCCCAAGCCCTGCAGCAGGGACGCCTCAAGACCGAGCCGGCCGTCATCATCGGCAACCGGCCCGACCTCGCCCCGCTCGCCGCCAAACACGGCTGGCCCTTCGTCGAGATTCCGTGGGAGCAGCGGGACGCGGCCGAACAACGGGCGCTGGCCGAACTCGACGCCCGGGAGGTCGATTTCGTCATCCTGGCCCGGTTCATGAAGATTCTGTCACCGAACTTCGTGTGGCGGTACAAGAACAAAATCATCAACATTCACCCCAGCCTCCTGCCGAGCTTTCCCGGACCGCAGGCCTACCGGCAGGCTTACGAGCACGGGGTGAAGATCGCCGGCGTTACCGCCCACTTCGTCAGCATGCACCTCGACGAAGGCCCGGTGATCGCCCAGGCCAGCTTCCCCATCCGCCCCTCGATGTCCCTCAAGGAAATCGTCGCGGCGGGTCAACGACTCGAAGCCGTGACCCTCGTCAAAGCCGTCCGGCTCTACCTGACGAAGCGTCTCGATGTCCATTGGGGCGTGGTGAAGGAAGTGTAGGCCGCGGCGGGCTCCACCGGCGGCGGCGTCTTCACGGCCCGCAACCTCCGTTGCCAGCGCGCGGGTTGTCAGGCAGCATTCGCCGCAATGATCTCCCCGCAAGATGAGCACGGACGCGGCACGGCGCCGGTCGCGGTCGGTTGGTGGCAACCGGTGCTGTTCGGCGCGATGGCCGGCGGCATGGGTTGGGGCATTCGCGGGCAGTACGGCCACGAAACCGGGGCGATGATCGCCGGGCTGCTGGTTTCCCTGACGCTCGTGCTGTTGCTTGCGCCGGGCGCCCGGGCGTTGCCCGCCGCGCGGGCGGTGGCCTGGGGCGCCATCGCCATCGGGTTCGGCGGTTGCATGACTTACGGCCAGACTCTCGGTCTGACCCACGACGGCGCCCTCACGGGCAACCTGGAGTCCCTTCGCTGGGGCATGCTCGGCCTGGCGATCAAGGGCGGCGCCTGGATCGGATTCGGCGGGGTCTTCCTGGGAATGGGGCTGGGCGGTGTTCGCTATCGCCCGCGCCAGCTGCTGGCGATCATGGCCGGGATGGGGGTGCTTTTCATTGCCGGGGTCTGGTTGTTCAACCTGCCGTTTGACCCGGAGCACCGGCGGCTGCCCTGGCTTTATTTCTCCGCCGACTGGCGCTGGCGTCCGGACGCCATCGATCTCCGTCCCCGGCGGGAAGTCTGGGGCGGGCTCTGGCTCGCGCTGCTCGGGTTGATCGCCTTCACCCGGTGGGTTCGCCGCGACACACTGGCCGCCCGTCTCGGCGGTTGGGGAATTTTGGGCGGGGCCCTCGGCTTTCCGGCCGGCCAGACCCTGCAAGCCCTGCACGCCTGGCATCCGGAGTATTTCCATCAGGGACTGCTCGCCCCGCTCGCTCCGCACATCAACTGGTGGAACCTGATGGAAACCACGTTCGGCGCCGTCTGGGGTGGCGTGCTGGGACTCGGCGTGTGGCTCAACCGCTCGCGCATCCGCTGGCCCGAAACCGATCCGGGCGATGTCCCGCTGCCGACGGGCGTCGAATGGTACCTCCTCGCCATCCACGCCGGACTCGTGACCGCGGGCGAATTCCTGACTTGGTCGGTCAGCGACGTCTATGTCGAATACAGCTTCCTGCTCGGTCTGATCCCCGTGGTGGCGGTGGCCGGTGGCCGCTGGTGGCCGTGGTTGCTGATGCTGCCCGTAACGCTCCTGCCCATTGCCGGAAAAACGATTTCGCATCTGGCCTACGAGGCCCGCGCCATCGCGCCGGTCAACGGCTGGTTGGTCTACGGCGTGTTCCCGATGCTCGTTGCCACCGCCGCCGTGTTCTGGTGCATGAACCGAATGGAACCGGGCGGGCGGGCGGACCGGATCCTGGCAGCGGTGCTCGGGTTGACGACATGGACCTACTTCGGTTTGAACTTCGCCTTCTTCCGGTTCCCCTGGCCCTGGCAACCCTGGACCACGCGGACGCCCCATGCCCTGGTCTACCTGGCCTGCGCCCTCGGCCTGAGCGCGGCGGTCTGGCTGGCCGACCAGCGCCGAAAGGCGGGGCCGGCGGACGAAACAGGCTGACCGCCGAAATCCGCGCCGCGCCGCATCTCCGCCATTGCGTCTTGCCGACGTTTGGTCTTCGCTCGTGCCCGTGCAATTGACGTGGCGGCGGTTTGAGCTTCAACTCGAGCACCGGTGGACCATCGCTCGCACCCAGCGTGCGGACGGTCCCGGCGGGGACGCGCGTCAGACGATCGTCCTCGTCCGCCTCGAAGCCCCGGACGGCTCCTTCGGCGTTGGCGAAGCCGCCCCCTGCGCGCGCTACCGGGAATCGCCCGAAACCGTCGAGGCGTTCCTCCGCCGCGTCGATCCGGACCGCTTGCACTTCGACGACCTCGCCGCGTCATCCCGTTACCTTGCGTCGCTGAGCGGAGGCGATCACTCGGCGAAGGGCGCCGTGGACATCGCGCTGGTGGATGGCGCGGCGAAGCGGGCCGGGAAACCGGTGACGGATTTTCTCGGTGTCGGCTTTACCGAGGGACGGCACAAGACCTCGTTCAGCATCGGGATCGACCGTCCCGAGGTCGTGCGGGAGAAGGTGCTCCAGGCGGCTGCTTTTCCGATTCTGAAGCTCAAGCTCGGCAGTCCGGACGACCGCTTGTTGTTCCGGGCCCTGCGCGAGGCGGCGCCCGAAAAGCCGGTGCGCGTCGACGCCAACGAGGCCTGGCATACGAAGGAAGAGGCGTTGCGACAGATCGAATGGCTGGCGGAGGACCGGCGGGTCCAGTTCGTCGAACAGCCCATGCCGGCGGGCACCGCCCCCGCGGACCTGGCGTGGCTGAAGGAGCGTTCCCCCCTTTTGCTGATGGCGGACGAAGGCTACGAGCGGGCGGAAGCCATCGAGCAGGTCGTGCCCGCATATCACGCCGTGAACGTGAAGCTCGTGAAGACGGGCGGGATCACGCCCGGGTTGCGCGCCCTCCAGACCGCTCGGGCTGCCGGATTGAAGACCATGCTCGGCTGCATGATCGAAACCAGCGTCCTCATCACCGCCGCCGCTCATCTCGCCGACCTCACCGACTATCTCGACCTGGACGGCAACCTGCTGATCACGAACGATCCCTATCAGGGCGTTCAAGCCGTCGAAGGACGCCTTTCCTTTGCCAACGCCCCCGCTGCCACCGGCCTTCGGGTGAGTGCCCGGGAGGTCTGAGCGGTGACCGCTGGCGCCATCCTGTTTCCAACCATGCCAAAGACGCTCCGGACCTTTCCCTACGGGAAGGAGATCCTAGAAATCCGCAATGCGACCCACACCGACATCCCGGCCATCAAGGCGTTGACCGACCGCGTCTACGGGGCGGCGGGCATTCCGGGCTACACCGAAAGCCAGGTCCGCGGTCAGATCCACCATTTCCCCGATGGCCAGTTCATCGTCGCGCATGGGGAGAAGATCATCGCGTACTGTGCCACGTTCCTGATCGACGGCGACATCGCCCTGGCGCCGCACACCTGGGCGGAAATCACCGGGGGCGGCTACGGGTCGCGGCACGATCCCGAGGGGGAATACCTTTACGGCATGGAGGTTTGCGTCGACTCGGACTACCGCGGTTTCCGCATCGGCCAGCGGCTTTACAACGAACGCAAAAAGCTCTGCCAGGAATGGCGGCTGAAGGGCATTGTGTTCGGCGGACGCCTCCCGACCCTGCGTCGGCGCATCAAGTCCATCACCAGCATCGAACAGTACGTCGAGCAGGTGAAGGCCAAGAAGGCCAACGACCCGGTCCTCAGCTTCCAACTCCGCAATGGCTTCGAGGTCCTCGGCATCCTGCCCAACTACCTGCCGTCCGACTTCGAGTCGATGGGCAACGCCGTGCATCTCATCTGGCGCAATCCCCAGGTGCCGGACGAGCCGGCCTCGGGCCAGCGCAAGCACTACGGGAGCCGCCTCCCGGATACCGTGCGCGTGGCCGCCGTGCAATACATGCAGCGGGCCGTCAAGTCCTTCGAGGAATTCCTCGGGATCGTCGAGTACTTCGTGGACGTGGTCTCGGACTACAAGGCGGACTTCGCGCTGTTCCCGGAGATGTTCTCCTTGCAGCTGCTTTCCATAGAAAACCAGGAACTCACCCCGCAGCAGTCGATCGAAGCCCTGACGCGCCACACCCCGCAGTTGGAAAGCGCGTTCCGGGAGATGGCGATTCGCTACAACGTGAACCTGATCATGGGCTCCCACCCGACCCACATGGACAACGGTCACGTGCAGAACATTGCCTACGTCTTCCTCCGCGATGGCTCGATCCATCGGCAACCCAAGATCCATGCCACGCCGAACGAGGTTTACTGGTGGAACATGAGCGGCGGCGACACGCTGGACGTTATCCAGACGGACTGCGGCCCGATCGGGGTGTTGATCTGTTACGACAGCGAATTTCCCGAGCTGGGCCGGCACCTGGTGGACCAGGGGGCGAACATCATCTTCGTGCCCTTCTGCACCGACGAGCGACAGAGCTATCTGCGGGTGCGTTACTGTGGGCAGGCGCGGGCTATCGAGAACCAGTGTTTCGTGGTGCTGGCGGGCAACTGCGGCAACCTGCCGCGCGTGGCGAACATGGACATTCAGTATGCCCAGAGCTGCATCCTGACGCCCTGCGATTTTCCATTCGCGCGGGACGGGGTGGCGGCGGACACCACGCCGAACGCCGAGATGGTGGCCTTCGCCGATCTGCGCATTGAATCCCTGCGGGTGGCGCGGAACAGCGGCACGGTCCAGAACCTCAAGGACCGCCGGCACGATCTCTACCGGCTGCTCTGGACCGAAAAGGGCTGAGCCGAGGCGCGCCTCCGCGCGTGCTCATGCAGCGGCCGCAGCCCGGAACAACCGCGTGCTGAAGTAGCGCTCGGCACGGTCGCACAACAGGGTGGCCACCGTGGCCGCCGGGCCCAAATCGCCCGCAACCCGCAGGGCCGCCGCGACGTTCGCGCCGGACGAGGTGCCGACCAGCAGGCCGAACTCGCGGTTCAGTCGCCGGGTCATGGCCAGGGCCTCCGCGCTCTTTACCGCGATCTCCCCGTCGATGGGAGCCCGCTGCAGCAAGGGCGGAAGGAAGCCGCCCGCCACGCCCTCGATCCAATGGCAGCAAGGCATCTCCCCGCCGAGCATGGCCGCCTCGGCAGGTTCCATCGCCAGCACCCGGGCGCCCGGATGGCGGGCCTTCAGGGCGCGCCCCACACCGGCCAGCGTGCCGCCCGTGCCGTAGCCGGCGACAAAGGCATCGATCGGCCGGTCGATCTGCCGGATCAGCTCGGCGGCGGTGTCCCGTTCGTGCTCGGCGCTGTTCAAGGGATTCGCGAACTGGTCGGGCAAGAACACCCGCGGATCGGCCGCCGCCATTTCCTGCGCCAGCTCGATGCCGGTGCGGTAGCCGCGATCGGCCTTGAACAGCCGGACCTCGGCGCCCAGTTGTTCCATCAAATAGCGCCGCTCCACGCTCGCCCCTTCGCCCATCAGAATCCGCACCCGGCAGCCCATCGCGGCGCCTACCATTGCCAGCGCGATGCCCGTGTTGCCGCTCGTGCATTCGACCACCACCGAATCCGCTCGGAGCACGCCGCGCTTCCGGGCGTCGATGAGAACCTCCGCGGCAAACCGGTCCTTCACGCTGCCGCTCGGATTCAGGAACTCGCACTTCGCGAACAGGGTGACGCCCTCCGGCTCGAAGCGGAGCGGGAGGGTGGGCGTGTTGCCGATCAGGCTCAGGATCGGCGGGACCGTCGGGCCGGTCATGGCTCCCGGTGGAGGCCGAACTCCGCCAGCGCGGGCGCCGCCGCCGCCCCCGTGATCCGCAACCGCACGCCATCCGTGGTCACCGGATCGATCCGCAGCAGGCGCCGGTTTCCGATGCTCGTGGCTCGTGCGATCTCCTGCCACTCGTCCCCCACCCGGGCGTCCACGGCGAACGCCTCGATCCGCTGGCCCAGGGGAAGATGTTCCCGCAGATCGATCACGTTGAAGGTCCTGATCCCGTCGAGTTCCAGCGTCAGCTCGGGCGTGAACACGAAATCGTCCGTCGCCCAACAGGTGTTCGGGTCGCGGTCAAACAAACGACCCGGACCGAAATTGCGGTGCTTCCCCCGCACGTTGCTGGCGGAGAGCGTCGCCCCGGCGGCGAGGTTCTCCGCGAAGGTGGCGTCGAGCCGCCGGCGAAACTCGCGGAGGGACCGGACGTCGTTCTCGTGAATGCGCCCCCGGCGGTCGGGCGGGAGATTCAGGTTGAGGCAGGCGCCCCGCCCCACCGAGGCGTAGTAGATGTCAAGCAACTGGGCGGGGGTCTTTACCTGGTCGTCCTGGCTGGCATGGTAGAACCAGCCCGGGCGGATCGAGACATCGCACTCGGCCGGAATCCAGTGGGTGCCGGGCCGCTCGCCCTGGTTCAGGTTGGCCTTGGTGTTGCCGGGGGTGCCGTCGCCGGGATTCAAGGTGGCCCAGCAGGTTTCGCCGGCGATGCCGCGCTCGTTGCCGACCCAGCGGAAGTCCGGCCCGACATCACTGAACATGCAGGCGAACGGTTGCAGGTCGCGCACGATCTGCCAGGTGTTGTGCCAGTCGTAGTAGGTGCGGTTGTCGATGCGGCGCGTTTCGCGGGCGCCGCCGTAATAGCCGTCGCCGCCGTTGGCGCCGTCGAACCACACCGTGAACAACTCGCCGTAATTGGTGAGCAGTTCACGGAGCTGGTTCCGGTAGTAGGTGATGTAGGCTTCGCGTCCGTACTCCGGATGATTGCGGTCCCAGGGGGAAAGATAGACGCCGAACTTGAGTCCGTGCCGCCGGCACGCCCGGCCGATTTCCGCCACGACATCCCCCTTGCCGTCCTTCCACGGCGAGTTCTTCACCGAATGCTCGGTGTAGGCGGACGGCCACAGGCAGAACCCATCATGGTGCTTCGCGGTCAGGATGAGCCCCGCCATGCCGGCCTCCTTGGCGACGCTGACAATTTGGTCGGCGTCAAAGTCGGTCGGGTTGAAGACCGTTTCGCTCTCATCCCCGTAACCCCATTCCTTGTCGGTGAAGGTGTTCACCGTGAAGTGCAGGAAACCGTAGAACTCCATGGCGTGCCAGCGGAGCTGCCGCGTCGAGGGCACCTGACCGTAGGGGGTGGGCGGCAGGGGACGCGAGGCGCCGTTCAGGCGGATGCAGCCGGTGAGCAGGAGGGCGGCCAGCACCAGGCAACCGCCGAAAAGGGGTGAACGCTTCAGCATGGCAACGAGGCTAACGAAAACCCCGGACGCGATCAATCCCACGCGCGGAAGCATCCGTTGCAGGTTCCGATCCAGCGCTGCCTTGAGCACCCCCCTCCGATAAACGGGGCTTTCCGCCGAATATTATTGTTGGCTACGCGCCCCGCATCCCTCGCCCGGGTTCTCTGCCGCCCCGATTCTCGTCGTTATCGCGCTGTTTCACCCACCCACCGGACCTCAGACGGCGGTCGTTCATCGCTCCTCTCCGCCATCACTCACGGTAGGTTCCACTCCCGTTCAGCATGGTCTTCCTGCCGGGGGACTCCTACGGCAGCTCCGCTCGGCTGGCGGCACTTCCCGAGAGTCGCGACATTGGGCGCAATTCGCAGTTGCCAAGTCCTGGCGGCAGGGGGATGCTCCGCTCCACGTCGGAGCGTAGCTCAGCCTGGTAGAGCGCCAGCTTTGGGAGCTGGATGTCGCAGGTTCGAATCCTGTCGCTCCGACCATCTTTGTCTCTTTATCTGGAAACAGCTCCCGGGAGCACCCCGCTTGCGGATTTGACCTGATGGCGCACGACACCGACAACCCGCTGGACCGGCTGCTGGCTGAGTACGGCGTGGTGTTCCACGACTTCGATGACCTGACCCTGGCCCGCTGGATGTCCCAAACCCTCGGCCAGCTTCAGGGACGCGTCCTGCGACTTTCGCATCCTCTGGTGGGCGCTTACCGGCTGGCCGCCCAGGTCGCCCACGACCGGTCGGTATGGCTTAAGCGCCTGGCTTCCTTTCCTTCGGTCTACGTCGAGTCCGCCTGTTGCCGGGCTCCTCTCCTGCCGCTGTTAACCCGTGACGTCGTCGAGTCCGGTCTCGTGTGTTTGCACTGCAACGATACCGCGGTGGCCTTCGACGATCTGCCGTCGGATTACCGGCCCATGCTGCGTGGCTGGGCTGAGGAATACGCGCCGCTTCACGCTGTTGCCCATTGGGATGAGGCTCAGCAACGGCGTTCCGGTGACTACGACCGGGCCTTTGAGGAAGCGGCGGAACGCGCCGAGACCCTCCTGGCTTTCGCGGGCAACCAAGTGGCTGCAGCCCTGCTCGACGCTTTTCCAGCAGTGATTTGGGAGGATCAGGACGAATGCCTCGAGGTGCGGCCGGAGGATGTCAAACTCTGATCAACAGCGCCCTGTGGGGCGCGCGTACCCGCCCCGGGATGGGATGACGGGTCCAGCCCTGTGCCGGGACCGACGGTAGCCGGCGCATGGTGACAGGTTCCGAGTGGCAGGCTGTGCCCTCGGACGAGCATCGTTCCCGGTTTCTGGAATTCCCACCTTCTACCGGCCTCCTCAGCCGTAG
>JACKPV010000037.1 GCA_024233305.1 Verrucomicrobiales bacterium | reverse complement strand
AACCGGCGCTTCTGTGGGCGGGTGGGAGAAGGGACTCAAGGGGAAGGGACGAAAGGGACCAGAGGAACATCAGGGCGAGGTGCTTTCGCCGGGGGCGGCAGCCTGGCATCCTTCATGAGGTCTTGGGTGCGATTCGGGTGGTGGTTCGCCTCGTCCGGCGCCTCCCCGCGAGTCGCTTGCGTTCCTGGTGTCCCTGCTGTCCCTTCCCGTCCCTTCCCCCCCTTCTGACGTCCCTGGCCTGGCTTTCGTGCAGTTTGCTTTGCGGGGTGCGACCCGTTACTGTGGGCTCCATGAAGACCCGCCGGATGTCGTCACGCGTGGCGTTCACGCTGATCGAACTGCTTGTCGTCATTGCGATCATCGCGATCCTGGCCGGGATGCTGCTCCCCGCCCTGGCCAAGGCGAAGGAGAAAGGGAACCGGATTTCGTGCCTCAACAACCTCCGGCAGGTGGCGTTGTTCATGCAGCTTTACACCGATGACAACGACGACACGTTCCCTGCGCACCGCAACCAGGGCCTGACGACATCGGACGAGGGGCCATCGGTCACGAACTGGTGGGGCACGGCCATCGTCAGCTATTCCGACGGTCGATCGAACCTGTTCCGGTGTCCGTCGATCAAGGGACGGCGGCTCGACAACGGCATCCCGTGGGAGTGGGCCTTCGACGCCCATCGGGTGGGTTACGGCTACAACGCGTTCTTTCTCGGTCTGCATCCCTACACGGCCCACTCGATCATGGCCGGCGGGGTGACGTACCAGACCGCGCCCTGGTTCAAGCGGTCGGGCATCCGCAGCCCCTCGATGAACATGGTGGTGGGCGACGGCATGCCGAAGAGCGATTTGAAATGGAGCAGCAGCCTCTGGTGGCCGACCTCCTGCATGGATCCGGCGCGGAGCGGCACCCGCGCATTCGAGGGCATCGACAACAACCGGCATGGGGATGGCGGCGTGGCGGTGTTCAACGACGGCCACGCGGAAGCGCGGAAGAGCAGCCAGATCAACCCGCCGGTCGACCCGATCAACAGCGCGACCGTCGGGCTGACGCATTCGCAATACTGGGATCCGTTGCAGCGCGCGGGGCAGCTTTGAGCGGAGCGTGGGTGGCGCGCGGAGGCGCCGGGCCCGGGATTCCGGAAGCCGCACAGTAAGTCCGGCTGTTTCGGGTTGGCGGCGCGGGTGAAGGTTCGTAACAATGAGGCATGCGGTATACCGGTCCGTTTCTTGTTGCCCCGCGCATTACCCCGGTCCTTGATCCGGCGTTCCGTCCGGCCGCTCTGGCCCGGCGGGCCTTCCACAATGCCGCCCTGCAAAGCGGACGGAGCCGGCCGGTCACGGCTGCCATCGAGCAGCCGGACGGGACCGTCTGCCACTTTCATACCGAGATCCTGCCCCCCGACCATCCGCATGCCGGGGCGAACGTCTTTTTCGTCGAACGCTGGCTCAAGTTCCTGTTGTGGTCGCGCGGCGGACACCGCATTTACCTCACCGGGCCGGATGACCTGGCCGACGAACTGGGACGTTTCTATGCGCTCCGGCCAACGGGGCGCTTCGACGCGCAAATGATGGGAGAGAAGATCTATGGCCGGCCTTTCGAGGTGTTGCACTGCGCCGCGGAAGAACTCCCGCCTCCCAAGGGTCGCACCCAGCCGCTGGGCCGCAATCTTGACGGTTGCCGGATCGGGTTCGACCTCGGCGGCAGCGACCGCAAGGTGGCGGCGGTCCGGGAAGGTGAAGTGGTCTTCAGTGAGGAGACCGTCTGGGATCCGATCCCCCAGAAGGATCCCCAGTGGCACTTCGATCAGATCCAGGACAGCCTGAAAAAGGCTGCCGCGCATCTGCCGCGTGTGGATGCCATTGGCGGCAGCGCCGCCGGCGTTTACGTCAACAATCGCGTGCGCGTGGCGTCATTGTTCCGGGGCGTGCCCCCCGACCTCTTCCGTAGCCGGGTGAAGGACCTGTTCATCGACCTGCGCAAGGCGTGGAACAACATTCCGTTCGAGGTGGTCAACGACGGCGAAGTCACGGCGCTGGCGGGCTCGATGGCGATCGATGACAATGCCGTGCTGGGGGTGGCGCTCGGCACCAGCACCGCCGGCGGCTACGTCACGCCCGAGGGGGGCATCACCACCTGGCTCAATGAACTGGCCTTCGTACCTGTCGATTACCAACAGGAAGCCGCCGTGGACGAGTGGTCGGGGGACGCGGGCTGCGCGATGAAGTACTTCTCGCAGCAATGCGTGGGCCGGTTGGTGGGAGTGGCCGGGATCGGCGTGCCCTCCGAGATGCCTTTGCCGGAGACCTTGAAGCACGTGCAGGGGTTGATGGCGGACGGGGACTACCGGGCGCGCAAGATCTACGAGACCATCGGGGTGTACCTCGGCTACACGCTGGTCCATTTCGCCGATTTCTACGAATACCGGCACATCCTGATCCTCGGACGGGTGACCTCGGGGCCGGGCGGACAGATCATTTTGGACGAGGCACGCCGGGTGTTGGACGAGGAATTCCCGGAGCTTTCCCCGCAGGTGAAGTTCCAGATCCCCGGGGAAAAGGAAAAGCGCCATGGCCAGGCGATTGCTGCGGCGAGTCTGCCTTCGACCGCCGGGGTGGTCTGAACCGGGCTGAGGAGGGATGAGCGACGCTACTCGTAAGCCTTCTTGAGCTGCTCGTAGCGGGCGTGCACCGGGGAATCGGAGCGGATGCGCCGGCCGATGGCTTCGAGCGCGCGTTTGGCCTCGGCGCGGTCGGAACCGCCGACGAGCACGACGTAATCCAACTCGATTTCGGCGAGGCGCGGATCCCGGACCTGGGCACGGTTTCTGGCCAGCCAGTCGGCGAGCCCGGTGGCGCCGTCCTGTTTGGCGGTTTCGAGGCCGCTTTCCAGGCTGGCCGGCATGCCGGGGAGTTTGCCGGGTGCGGGTTTGTTCCAGGCGTCCACGGTCTCCTTCTTCTCCGCCTCCCGCACTTCGGTCTTGGCGAAGTTGTAAAAACGGAGACCCAGCCAGATGGCCCCCACCACAAGCACGACAGTCAGGAATTGTCTCATCAGTCTCTTGCCCGCTGGACTTTCGCGCCCAGCTTGCGGAGTTTTTCATCAAGCCTTTCGTAGCCGCGGTCAAGGTGATAGATGCGCTTGACGCGCGTTTCGCCGCGGGCCACAAGCCCCGCCACTACCAGGGCCGCCGACGCCCGCAGATCGCTGGCCATCACCGGCGCCCCGCTCAGCCTCACCCGGCCTTTCACCACCGCACTGGGCCCTTCGATGAGGATTTCGGCGCCCAGTCGCGCCAGTTCGCTGACGTGCATGAAACGCGATTCGAAGATCCGTTCGGTGATGATGCTGATGCCCGGGGCCTGGGTCATCAACACCATCATCTGCGCCTGCACGTCCGTCGGGAAACCCGCATAGGGTTGCGTGGTGACATCCAGCGGAAGCAGCTGCCGGCCGCGGCGGACCGACAGGCCGTCGCCGCTCCGGTCGATGCGGGCGCCCGCTTCCTGCAGCTTGTCCAGCACGGCGCTCAGGTGATCCGGACGGGCGCCCCGCAGGGTGACGTGCCCGCGGGTGGCCACGGCCGCGATGGCGAAGGTGGCTGCCTCGATCCGGTCCGGGATGACCTCGTGATCCGCGCCGTGCAGCTCCTTCACGCCGGTCACGGTGATGGTCGGACTGCCCGCGCCCTGCACGTGGGCGCCCATTGCGTTGAGGAAATTGGCGAGGTCGACCACCTCGGGTTCACACGCCGCGCTTTCAATGATGGTCACTCCTTCCGCCAGGGCGGCGGCCATCATGACGTTGGCGGTGCCCAGCACCGTCGGGCCGGCGCGCCCCCCGAGGAACATCTCGGCGCCCACCAGTCGACGCGTCCGGGCATGCACGTAACCTCCCTCGATGCGGATGGTTGCCCCGAGCGCCCGCATCCCCTTCAAATGCAGGTCAATCGGACGGGAACCGATGACGCATCCGCCGGGCAGCGACACCCGCGCCTCGCGCAGCCGCGCCAGCAACGGACCGAGGATGCACACCGAACCGCGCATCTTGCGGACCAGTTCGTAATCGCCCAGGCCCTTCACCCGTTCCGCCTCGACGGTGATGGTGTCGCCGCGCTGGCGCGTCCGGGCGCCGAGCGAGTTGAGGATCTTCACCATGAACGCCACGTCGCTCAGGTTGGGGACCCGGCGGATGACGCATTTCTCGCGGGTGAGCAGGGTGGCGGCGAGGATGGGCAGGGCGGCGTTTTTGGCGCCGCTGATCTCGACCGCGCCGTGCAGCGGCGTGCCGCCTTTGATGATCAAGCTGTACATCGCATTCGTCGGAATCCGGGGGCCTGCGCCCGCACTTTTCAGCCCGCACTTCGCAATCCTGGCCGCCGTGTTTGCCGTTCACGGATTTCCAGCCCGCAGCCCGGCGGAGCACTCGACCGATCCGCCGGCTGGGAGCCGGCGATACTTCCACGATCACGCCGGGCAGGCAACGAGGATTCGGGGGGTGCCGGACAGATCGGGCTCGATGGCCTCGATGGTCCAGCCGGCGCCCCGGAAAATCGCGGCGGCGGCGTCCTCCTGGCCGTCGGCAAACTCGAGAAACAAGCGTCCCCCCCGATGCATCCGGGACGCAGCGCCGGCCAGTTCGCGGATGAATCGCAATCCGTCGGGGCCGCCATCAAGCGCAAGACGAGGTTCGTGGTCGCGCACTTCGGGCTGCAAGCCGGCGATCTCGCGGCTGGGAATGTACGGCGGATTGGCCACCAAAAGGTCAAAGCGCGCGTCCGTGGGCAGCGCGCCCAACCCCTCGCCCTCGACGAAGTGCACCCGGTCCTGCACCCCGTGCTTGACGGCATTTTCGCGCGCCACCGCCAGCGCCGCGGGCGAGACGTCCAGCGCCTGCACCGCGAGGGTGGGGATCTTCAAGGCGAGGGTGATCGCGAGGCAGCCGCTGCCGGCGCCGAAATCGAGGGCGGTTTTCGGTCCGTCGCCGGTTTGCTCGAGCCAGGTCCAGGCGCGTTCGGCCAAGCCCTCGGTTTCGGGTCGTGGAACCAACACGGCGGGGGTGACCTTGAAGTCGAAGCCGCAGAAGGCCGCCTGTCCGATCAGGTATTGGAGCGGCTCGCGCTGGCCGCGGCGTTTGACCAGTTCGCGCAACGCGTCGGTTTCGGTCGGGCTGAGCGGTCGCTCGAAGTTCAGATAGAGCTGCAAGCGGGGCATGCCGAGAACGTGCGCCAGCAGCAATTCGACCTGCAGCCGCGGCGAGTCCACGCCCTTGCGCGCCAGGAACCCGGCACTGCGCTGAATGACTTCAATAACCGTCACGCGGGCCGAGGGTAGGAGGCCGCGGGCCGGAGCAAAGCCAAAAGCGTCACGCCGGCCGGGATTGTGCCACCTCACGGTGCAGGCTGGCGGGGCCGCGCGGGTTTTGCGATAAGCAGCGGATGAAGCACGTCCGGAATGCACTGGTCGGGATCGGTTTGGCCGGGGTCCTGGGTCTGTCGCTGGTGGCGGACGAGGGGTTGCGGGAAGCGTCCCGGACCGGGCTTGCGAAGGCCACGGACCAGCTCGCGTCCATTGCGACGGAAGGCGGGTACCTCTGGCGCTATCGCCCGGATCTGGGTGAGCGTTGGGGAGAAAACCAAGCCACGGTGACACAGATCTGGGTGCAACCGCCCGGCACGCCGGCGGTGGGGATGGCCTTGCTTGAAGCGCATGCGGCCACCGGCGACGAGCGGTATCTCGTGGCGGCGGCCGGGGCGGCGCGGGCGCTCGTGCGCGGGCAACTGGCTTCGGGCGGGTGGGCTTACCTGGTCGAGTTCGATCCCGAGGCGCGACGGAAGTGGGCCTATCGAAGCGACCTCGACGATCCGACCGCAGTCCCGGTGGGGCGACGCAACGTAACGACGTTCGACGACAACACGACGCAGGCGGCCTTGCGATTCTTGATGACCTTTCTGGCCGCCTCGTCGGAGGACCCGGCCGGCGTTCGCGACCCGGTTCGCGACGCGCTGGATTACGGACTGCGCCGGATGCTCGAGGCGCAATACCCGAATGGCGCCTGGCCGCAGCGCTACGACGGCGGCCCGCGGGATCCGGCGGATTTCCCGGTCCGCCCCGCCCGCACGCCCGCCGACTGGCCGCGTCGATGGCCGAAGGCGGATTACAGTGGCTACTACACCTTGAATGACCAGTCGCAGCGCGACTGCATCGAGACCATGCTCGAGGCGGCGCGCCGTTTGGAGGATCCCCGCTTTCTGGACGCGGCCCGTCGCGGAGGGGAGTTCCTCATCCTGGCGCGGTTGCCCGAACCGCAGCCGGCGTGGGCGCAGCAATACAACTTCGCCATGGAACCTGCCTGGGCCCGCGCCTTCGAACCGCCGGCGGTGTGCAGCAACGAGAGCGTCGGCGCGATGGGGGTGCTGATCGAGTTGTTTGGTGAAACGGGCGAGGAACGTCTCCTGGAGCCACTGCCCGCGTTCATCGACTGGTTGCAGCGGTCACAACTCGGTCCGGATCGTTGGGCCCGCTATTACGAACTCGGGACGAACCGCCCGTTGTACGGCGATCGCGACGGCCGATTGCACTACCGTCTCGACGCGATCAGCGAGGAACGGCGACGCGGGTATTCGTGGGAGGGAAGCTACGGCATCCCGGCGGCGATCCGCCTCTACGAAACGGTGCGCCGCGAGGGTCGCGAACGCGCGCGGGTGCGTCGCGAGAATCGCGCGGATGTTCCGCGGCCCTCCGAAACCAGGGTGCGCCGGATCCTGGAAGCGCAGGACGAGGCCGGTCGTTGGGTAACGGATGGCTGGATCGACATGCGGACCTTCGCCGCCAACATCCGCACCCTGGCGGCCTTCGTCCGCGGTGATTGAGGGGGCGCGGCAGTGTTTCCTGCGAGCGGCACAGTAAGCCCATGGATTTCAGCGCCGACTGTAGGTCCGCGGCGACGGCTTGTTGAGTCGATACGGCTGAGCCGTAACCATGCAGTGGGATTAACCACGGATGGGCGCGGATGGGCACGGATATTGAGGAAAACCAGAATCGCGCGCCCTGGGTTCGGGCTCACCATTTGGTGAGGTCTCCCGGCTTCTCTGCCATGGCGGCAGCGCCGCGCCCCATCCGTGGCATCCGTGCCCATCCGCGGTCCATTGACTGAATCGATACGGCTCAGAGGTCCTCGGTCCGGCGGAAGGGCAGGCCGCGTTCGCCGTCGAAGAGTTCGCGCAAGCGGCGGTCCTTTGAGCCCGCGGGACGACGGATGATCTCGGAGGCGACGCGATTCCCCGTTTCACGGCGGGTACGGCGTCCCTTGAGCCAGTCCTGCCAGCTGATGGGCTCATGCATCGGAATCACCGGAACTCCGGATTTGGAGAGCTTCGGCTTGTTCATCGATCAGCGCTTTCACTTCGGGCCAGTTTGCATACGCCGGCGCATTCGCGAGTCGCCGGACTTCTGCCCAGTCAGTTTCGACCTCGTCCAGCAGCGCGGCGGCCAGGAGTTTTCTCGCACATTCCCGCGCCGGAGGATAGTCCCCAGGATAGTGCGAAACCAGCACCCGCTCGACAATAAGCTCCTCGATCGGGCAGAGAACCACGGTGCCCCAGGGGCCCTCGATTCGGCGGAGAGGTGTGGTCGCCAGGTTTTCAAAGCCGGCCAGCAGGTCCACGTATGCGCCGGCGACCTGCCAGCTTCGAGGCCCTCCCCTCGCCTCGAACGGAGCCATGAGGATCTGCCGGGTGCGGGCAGAGAGCTCGACCGTCGACGCAATCACGCACAGATCCAAATCGCCGGAAACGTAGGCGCCCTCGGTGTAAATCTCGATGGCGGAACCACCGACCACCACCAGTTCGACGCCCTTTTCTCTGAACACTGCCGAGACCACGCTGGCCAGCTTCAGATGCTTGAACGTCGGGTCCTGCTCGCTCGTGATGTCGGCGAGGGCGCGTCGGATGCTTTCCGGGTCCATGGGGAAGTCAGCGGCGGTACTTCGACGCCTTGGGCATGGTTTTGAAGCGTTGCAGGGCGTCGCTGTTCCAGACGGGGGGGGTGTCCTTCTTTTCTGACGGCCCGGACGAGGCGGCGGCCGCAACGCGCCCGGGCAGGAGTTCTGGCTCGGGGGGTGACGCAGTGGACGGTGTGGACGGCGATCGGGCGGCCGCGGCTTCATCTGCTGTCTCCGCCGCGGTGAAGTCGGCGGCGGAGGGTGGCGTTGAGCCGAAGAAGGTGGGGCACTCGGTGGCGGGCGGCGGAGGGGCTGGCATCGCGGTCGCAAGAACCGAAGTCGTCGCGGGTTGCGCCAGAGAACGGGAAGGACGCCAGCAGAGCCGCACGGTGGGCACGGGGCCGATGTGGATGACGAGCGTGCGGTAGTCGAGTCCCGAGAGACGCACCTCGTCGGCGGTTTCCTCGGCGCGCATCAAGGCGTCGAGCAGGGCGTGGACGGTGGGGCGCGCGCGGACGGCATCGCGGAGGGCTTCGAGGACGGAGCGGCGGACATCCTCGCGGCGTTCGAGGTGAACGATGAGCCGTTCGACGGGGTCCAGTTCGAGGTCGAGCCCGGCCAGCGCGAAGCCGGCCTGGCGGATGAGTCCGCTGCTCTCGTTGATTTCGCGCAGGGCATCGAGGAGTTGGTCCTCGTGGTCGGTTTTGAGGCCGGCGATGCTGGACTTGATCTGGGCACGGAGTTGCTGGAGCTGGCCGGTGGTCAGGGCGACGGCCTCGCGGATGCCGGCCACCTTGGGCGGGACCTGCTGGACGGCCTCCTTCAATTCGGCGGCCTTCTGGCCCAGGCTCTGGATTCGCTGGATGAACTTCTTCATGGCGCGGGCGACTCGAGGATGAGGGTGGCGTTCACCGATGGATTGAAAGGGTGATCAGGCGGACGGCGGCGGTGGTTCCCGCTGGCCGAGCATCTCGTGGAACTTCTCCAGGAACGCCTGCTCATTCGTGAGCATGTCCTGCGTCAGCTCGAACTCGACCGTGCCCTTCCGCGCCTGCTCGACGAGCATGGCCTCGACATTGCGGAGGTAGTCGCGCTGGCGGGCGGCGATGTCCTTCAAGGTGGCCAGCGTGCTGTGCAGCATTTCCATCTCGTGCGAAAGGCTGGTGACTTTTTCGGCCATCGATCCGGTGTGGACCTCCGTGATGGCGCGGCTGAGATCCGAACGCAAAGCGTGCAAGCCCTCGCTGAGCTCACGCGCCAGTTCGCCGGCCGCGGCCGGCACAGTCGGAGGCGGATTCGGCTCCGCGGTCAGGCGCTGCTCGAAGGCGCCGCGCAGGGCCGCGAGACCTTCGGTCACCGGCGCCAGGTCGAGCGTGACCGGCGGGCGGGTTTCGCTGAGGCGTTGGGCCAGGGTGGTCTGGATGGCTTCGAGGCCGTCCTGAAAACCCGCCAACTGCGCCACCACGCGGCCGACCGAATCCGAGGGATCGACCCGGCCGGTGCGCTGGTTGCGGTTGAACGTGCGTTTGATTTCCTCCCAACGGGCCGCCTCGGTTTCGCTCAACACGCCGACCAGTTCCTTGAATTTGAGCAGGTTCGCCTCGGCTCCCGTGGTCAATGTCTGGGCCTCGCCGCGGTAATGTTCGAGCACCAGCGCCTGCACCTCGTCATCGGTCATCACCGGAACGACCTTCTCGGCCAGCCGGTTCATGTTCCGGTAGGAGCCCTGGAGTTTGAACGGCGGTTCGGTGCGGAACTCGTCGGCCTGCGCGGCGGACGCGATGTACTCCTGATTGACCCGCAGGATAACCTCGCGGACCTGCGTGAGCTGCTTCATCACGGCCAGAATCTCGTCGACCTCTTGCGCCGAGTAACTGCCCTCGAAGCCGCTCGGGTCGCGTTCGCCGGTCTCCGCCATCTGGATGAACTGGCGGATGTCGTTCTGGCTGCGGTTGGCCAGGGGCGCGAGGAGGGCGTTCGAGGTGATGGCATTTTCGAGGTAGCTGGCTTTGAACCACGCCGGATTGCCGCCGATGATGTCGCCGAGGTTGTAGGTGTCGGCGCGGTTCGCCAGCATGTCCGGGAGGCGGAACTTCTGCCCGCTTTCGGTGTACGGATTGCCGGCCATGACCACCACCACCTTGCGGCCGCGCAGATCGTAGGTGCGCGAACGTCCGCGCCAGACGCCCTCGATCTTGCGCTGCGCGTCGCACAGCGAGATGAATTTCTGGAGGAACTCGGGGCTGCAATGCTGGATGTCATCGACGTAGAGCATCGCGTTGTCGCCCATTTCGAGGGCGAGGTTGAGTTTCTCGATTTCCTCGCGCGCGGCGGCGTTGGGGGCATCGGCGGGATCGAGGGACGTGACGCGGTCGCCGAGCGCGGGGCCGTTGATCTTCACGAAGATGATGCCCAGCCGGTTGGCGAGGTATTCCATCAACGTCGTCTTGCCGTAGCCGGGCGGCGAGATCAACAGCAGCAGGCCCATGAGGTCGGTGCGCTTGCGGTCGCCCGCCGCGCCGATCTGCTTGGCCAGATTGTCGCCGAGGAACGGCAGATAGACCTCGTCGATCAACTGATTGCGTACGAAGGAGGTCAGGACGCGCGGGGCGAATTCTTCGAGCCGCAGGCGTTGGCGCTCGCGTTGGAGGAGTTGTTGTTTGAGTTGATGAAAGCGCTCGAATGCCGGTTGCACGACGGACTCGAATCGTTCGAGCCGCTCGCGGAACTCAAGGTAGTCGAAATGGTAACGTCCCTCCTGGATCACCCCGTGACTGCCCTTCATTCCCGCGAGGTCCGCGTCCGTGTCCGCGACGACCGGACGCCCCTCGAAGGCCTCGCCGCAGAAGAGGACGGCGGCGATCTCCTCCTGATACCGGCGGGCTTCCGGGCGGTGCAGCAGGAAACCGCGCACCCAGTCGCGGACCAGTTCCAGCTCGCTTTCCGGATGGCCGGCCAGCTGCTGGCGGGCTTCGGTGAAAGCCGTTTCCCGATCCTGCTGCACCAGATGCCGGCGAAAGGCCGCGAGCCAACGGTCGGCTTCCCGGCTGACCACAAAGGGACCGCCGGAAGTGAGTTCATGAAAGAGGTAATCCCCGGCTTCGCCGGCCAGCGCAGCCGGAAAGAGCCCGGTCCGGTTCGCGAACTCCGCCAACCGGTGGGCCAGCGCCGCGATGTAATCGCGCTGGGTGGGATCGCCGGGGAAGAGCCGGTTGCGCTCGGCGAAGGCGGCGAGCTTGTGCGTCCAGAGCGACTTCACTTCGGCGGGACAGAAGCGGTGCCAGAAGACGGTGGCGCAGGCGCGGGCGTCGGGCCGATGATGCGCAAGCCCCAGCGCGGCATGGGTCGAGAGCAGCGCGCGCGAAATCAAGGCCGCGTCCAGGTCGTGAACCCCCTTCGTGTAGCCCTCCTGATACCGGGCGCCGGCGAAGGCCTGCACCCAGGCGAGATGCTCCGGCTCGCTCCGGGCCAGCGCGGTTGCGAGTGGATCGGGTGGTTCCGGGTGGAGTTCACCGGCCGCGGCGCTTCCGGCTTTCGCCTCCGTTGCTGGCGGGTTCCCGTTCCGGCTGACGCTTCGCAGCAACTGCCAGGCGAGGTATTCGGCCCGGTAGACATCCGCATTCTCGGAAACGAGTTCCTGATCCCAGACCGCCCGCGTGGCGGTGAACGTCTCGTCCGTGACGGGCTCGAAAAACTTCGTGCTGGTCAGGTGCAGGTGCTGGACGCCGTCGCGCTGGACGATGGTCAAATCGAGCGGCTGGGTGTTCCGGTTGAAATGATGCCGGCCCAGTTTGATGACGTCCTGGCCGCCGACGAACAGCTCCTGCCGGTCCTTCAACTGGCGGACGGCGTCCTGCCGGGCGCTCTTAAGACGGCCCTGGAGGTCGTCCGCCTTGACCGAATCCTCGAGGACCAGCAGCTGCTCGATGGTCTCCCGGACCCGGGCGATCATCAGGTCGGAGGCCAGGTAGGCGTTGATGTCGTCGAGGGTCTCGAAGCCGGCGAGCCGGTTGCGGATGACCTTGAGCACGCGCTCGGCAGCGGTCATCAGGGCGTTGGCGCGCTTGTTGCGCTGTTCGACGAGCGCGACCTTCCGTTGCTCGAAGGCCTCGTAAAGCTCAGTGCGGCGTTCGGCGAGTTGGAGGGTGTATTCCTCGAAATCGGCGAAGGCACCCTCGAGTTCCTCGATCTGGACCGAGATGCGGTTGAGGTAATCGTCGCAGCGGGCCGGCGTGTCGCACAGGTCGAGATAACTGGCCGCCGCCTGCGCGAGCAGTTTCATCCGGGCATCGAACTGGGCCGCCCCTTCCGCGGCTGCCAGGCTCTTGAGCCGCTGTTTGAGGGCGGCCCGGACTTGGTTCAACGTCGCAAAAACCGTGGTGATGCTGTCGATGATGCGGGTCGTCTCGGTGGCATCCTCGATCTTCAGCCCGTTGACGATCTCAATGAGCATTTCAAGTTCGCCGCCGGTCTTCGCCACGGTCTTTTCCAACTCGCGGCCCTCGGCCACCTTCGTCACTCCATCCACTGACTGGAGCTGGGAAGCCGCCTCGTTCCGGTAGGGATCGAGCGCCTCGGGCCGCAGCAGGAAACTCACGCAGGCGGTCGAGAGCTGGTTGCCCTGGGCGGTGACCGTCTCCTCGATGGACTCCAGCGCCGCCACGTCGATGTACCGAACCTCGCGCAGGGTGATCAACTCGCCCCGCAACTGACGGAGCGCCGTGAGGTGCTGCACGAAGTCATCCAGCGTTTTGAAATCGGCGCGCCGGATCAGGTCGAAGCGTTCGTGGCAACGCTTCCGGATCTCCTTCACCTGCCGCGCTGCCTCGGAGCGAAGCCGCCGTACCTTGTCGAATTCCTCGACGGCCTTGTCCGCCGCCCCGCGCACGGCACGCAAGGCCTCATCCACGCCGAACCCATCCGGGCTGGCCAGCCAGGGGTAGGAATCGAGCACCACTTCGCAGCGCTTGACGAGATCGGTGTAGAGTTCGGCGTAGGGATCGGGCTGGCGGAGGAGGGCGAGGATTTCAGTGCCGTCGGCCAGGGCGCGAACGACGTCCTTGTTGCCCACCTGATAGAGGAAGGCCTCCTTCTGGCCGGGCGGTTCGTGGCCGGGTTGATGGAAGGGGGTCTGGCGAAGCTGGATGAGGTGGTGCTTCTGCGCCTCCGGCTCAGCGCGAAACGAAAGGAGATGGCCGTTGGGAAAGAGCGAAAAACCCTGACAGGTGAGACGCTCCTCGATCCGCTGCTGGATCAGCCGGTAGGGCATGAGTACATACTCGCCGCTGGTCCGGTGGTAGAAGACGAACAGCGTGTCCTCACCGTTCGGCGCCTGGATGACGCGCTCGATGATCATGCCGCCGGTCCGTCCCTCGAACCGCTTCAACTCACCCGTCGACAGATAGTAGCCGTCCGGGAACACCAACCCTTGATCCTCCGGCAGCCGCACGCACGACTCGCCAATCGAATCGACCCGAACGACTTGTTGCAGCTTCTCGTTGAAGATGAAGAAGCGGGCGGTCGCCTCCTTGTAGGGGCGGATTTTCAACAGGATCAAATGGTCCAGCGCCGCGTACGCCACTTCCGCGTCATCGACCTTCTGGTAGCGGTCCTCGACTGGTTCCTGGTAGATGCCTTCACCGGTCGCGGTGTTGTCCTCGACCTTGATCGTCAGGTCGCCGCCGATGCATTCGACGAACACCCGATCCTCGATCGAGAGGTGCGGATGGTCGCCGTAGCGGAAGGACTCGCGATCCGGGGTCTGCCACCGGAACGCGTGCGCGGACGGAAACCCGGACCGG
Organism: Verrucomicrobiales bacterium; assembly: GCA_024233305.1. Taxonomy (GTDB): domain Bacteria; phylum Verrucomicrobiota; class Verrucomicrobiia; order Limisphaerales; family J093; genus J093. The sequence goes on along the minus strand of JACKPV010000037.1, from coordinate 108,309 downwards.
CGAAAGTCCGCCTCGGCCCGACCATCGAGATACCGCGGTTCGCCGTCGTGGTATGCCCACTTGAACACGGCGATGTCCTCCACGCCGGCGCCGACGCCGAACACCATGTAGAGGTGGCCGTCGATGACCGAGAACTTCCGGAAGACGGTCTTCTGGTAGACGTTGTAGAGGCGTTTGAAGTCGCGGAGAAACGCCTCGTTCCGCAACGGTTCGAGCTCCGCCTCCTTCCACGTGCCGGTGGCCTCGTCGCGGTGGTAGACCGCGAACACGTCGGCGAGGTCGATTTCCTGTTTGAGCCCGAAGCGAACGTTGAATCCGAACAAGAAGCGCCCGCCCGCCAGGGGCACCATGTCCCGGGGCACGCAGTTGTTCGCGGTCACGATGCGGTCGGCCTGCAGGAGCTTGTGTTCGATGGCCCCGAACACCTCCTGCCGCCGGGCATCGAGCTTGCCGAGCCGCTCGCGCAGCGTCGCGGCATGGCCGTCCAACCGCTGCCGGATGAGCTCGTAGGTGGCGTCGCCCAGGGCCGACGGCGTCGAAGCCGGCGGTGGCACCGGGGCGCCGGCGGCCGGGGATGCGCCGGTGCCGGTGCGCTTCGATTTGGGGCTGTCAGCAGCCATCAGCTTCTTCGCCCGCCGGGCGCTTCGTCATGGACAGGCCCTGTCCGACCTGGCGGCGCCTGCCTGCGCGCGATACCCCGGATCACTGCGCCTTCACCTCCGAGACGGTGGCCGCGGCGCCTTCGTTCAGGAGCGCGGCGGCGGCGGTGTTCGCGAGCCCTGTTTCCTTCGCCATCGCCCGGGCGGACTTCAGCAACGATTTCACGGCGGAATCCTCCGTCGCAGCCATCAGCTTTGCGAGCAACGCCGCGACGGTGAGGTTCTTGAGGTCCTCGGAACCGAGGTTGAAATCCTGCGCCCATTGCCGCAACTGCGCCTTGAACTGCTCGCGATCGCCGGTGAAGAACGTCTCCTTGACGTCGCGGAGCGTCCGGCTGTTTTCGAGCAACCGGTCCACGGATTTCCCGTTGCCGACGGAGCGGACGATCTTCTCGAAGAAGTCGTTCTCGCCGCCGACGATGTCGATGCTGGCGTGTTTGAGGGCCTCGCTCACGACGGTCGAGTGCGCCTTGGCGATGTCCCGCTGGACGTTGAGCGCGGCCAGGTCGACGTCGCGTTCCTTGGCGAGCTTGAGGCGGAATTCCTCGTGCTGCTGGCTGGCGGCCTGCAGCAACTTCATGGCCTTCGCCTTCTCCTCGATGCCCTTCGCCTCGGCCAGCCCCTTGGCCTCGATGCCGGCGGCAGTGGCCAGTTCCTTGTCCTTCACGCCCTCGGCTTCGGCCTCGGCCTGCTGCTCGGTGATCTCCGCGGTCGAAGTGCCCTTGGCCTTGATGACCGCGGCCTCGGCCAGCCCCAGTTCGCGCACGCCTTCGGCGTCCGCCTTTTTGGCGCCCGCCTTCGCCGTGATCACCCGGGCCTCCGCAAGCCCCGGCGCCGCTTCCTGGGCGGCCAGTCCCTCGGCCTGCTGCTCCATGGCGTGGCGCTTCTTGTCCGAGGCTTTGGCCTCCGCGTCGGCCAATGTCTGAATGCGTTCGGACTCGCGCAACGCCGCTTCCCGCCCGGCTTCGGCGGCCACGACCGATTTGATCTTCTCCGCTTCCGCGAGATGCCGGTCCGCGTCCTTCTGCGCCTCGGCGGCGACGACCTTTTCGACCTGCGCCTTCTTGGCGTTCATGTCGGCCTCGATGAGCGTCACTTCGCGCACGCGGTTCGCGGTCATCGCGGCTTCGATGTTGAGCTTCTCCTCCTCCTGCTGGACCACGGCCTTTTGCTCGGCAACGACGATGGCGCGTTTCCGTTCCACCTCGACGGCGGCCTCGGCGACCTTGACCTCCTTGTCCATGTCGGCCAGCGAGACGGTGCGTTCGCGCCGGACGCGGGCTTCCTCGCCCTCCTGCTGGGCCTCCTGCTCGAGTCGTTGCTTCTCCTTGCGGACGGTGTATTCGCGTTCCTGAACGGCACGGTTCATGTCCTCGGTGCGGAGGCGGATGGACTCATCGGTTTCGATCCGTTTGCCCTCGACCTCCATGCGGCGGACCTCGATGACCTTGCGGGCCTCGGCCTCCTCGTTGGCCTGGACCTCGGTGACGGCGCGCTGCTGCTTGGCGGCGTCCTCGTCATTGCGGCGTTTCTGCTCGCGTTTGGCGATTTCGGCGTCGGCGTTTTCCTTCTCGATCTGGACGGCGGCGCGCTGGGTATGTTCGTTCGCGATCACCCGTTCGCGCTGCGTGATCTGGGTGATTTTCTTGATGCCCTCGGCGTCGAGCACGTTGCTGGGGTCGTGCTCCTCGAGCGGGGATTGTTCGAGGTAATCGATGGCGACGTCCTGCAGGAGGAAGCCGTCGAGATCCTTGCCGATGGTGTCCTGAATCTGGTCGCGAAACTTGATGCGCTCGGTGAAGAGTTCGTGGAACTCCATCTGTTTGCCGGCGGTCTTGAGGGCCTCGGAGAACTTCGCCTCGAACAGTTCGCGCAGCTTGTCCATGTCCGACACACGCTCGGGCGTGAGCATCTGGGCGACTTTCTTGACGCTTTCGGGGGTGGCGTCGACGCGGATGTAGAAGGCCACGGTGATGTCGGCGCGGATGTTGTCCTTGCAGACCAACCCGTCCTTGCCCTTGCGCGAGATCTCGAGCTTCTTCACCGAGATGTCGACGATGTGGTAGGTCTGCAAGAGCGGCATGCGGATCATCCAGTCGAAGGAGACCTTGATGCCGCCCCAACCGGTCTTCACGCCGGCGCGTCCGGGCTGGATCTTCCGGATGCAGACGAGGAACAAGGAGACGATCAGAATGACCGTGAGGCTGCCGACGACGAGAAAGATGGTTTCCAACATATGCCTGTGCTTCGCTGCCAGATTGGCCGGCGCCGGCGGGGTCCCGCAACCGTCCGGACTGGCGAACACCGGGCGCGGGAAACGCTGGCGACTGGCTGGTTTGCTGTTAACAAATGGCGGGAGAACAAGCCAATACAAAACCCGCCGGATGTTGGAGACAGGGCGCGTCGCACGCTCCTCGCCCCCTCGGGTCAACGCCCGCGCAACGCCGTTCAACGCCGTCGCAACCGGGCGGCGTACGCGCCGTCGGCCCGCGCTTCCGGCGGGAACAACTCGCGGTCCTGCTCGAGTTCGAAGCCGCGGGCCCCGGCGAGGAAGGCGTCCACCACGGCACGATTTTCCTCGGGCTCGAGGCTGCACGTGCTGTAGACGAGCACGCCCCCCGGTTTGACCGCGAGCGCGGAGCGGCGGAGCAGATCGAGTTGCACCTCGCGCAGCCGTTCGATTTCTTCGGGCCGCACCCGCCAGCGGAGGTCGACGCGGCGCCGCATCACGCCGGTGTTCGAGCAGGGAGCGTCCACCAACACGCGGTCGAACAGGCCCTCGGCGGGGGCGCCCGGTTCGTCCGAGGGGAATTCGCCCGCCACCACCGTGCGCAAGCCGAGCCGGCGGCAGTTCTGCTCGATGAGCCGGACGCGTTCGGGCGAGATGTCGAGGGCCAGGACGGTGCCGTCATCGTCCATCTGCTGGGCCATGAGGGTGGTTTTTCCGCCGGGCGCGGCACAGACGTCGAGGGCGCGTTCTTCCGGTTGGGGATCGAGCAACTGGACGGCGAGCACGGTGCTCGGATCCTGGATGTAGAACCAGCCCTCGCGGAAGGTGCCGAGTTTCTGGAGCGGCGGGTGGTTCTTCAGCTCGAAAACGAGGTTTTCCGGCACCCAATCCCACCGGCCGAAATCATACTCGACCCCTTCCTCGCGCCAGCGTTCGAGCAGCTTGCCGGGCTTCGTGCGCACGAGGTTGACCCGGGCGAAGGTGCGCGCCGGGGTGTTGTTCCATTCGAGCAACCGCAGGGTGTCCGCAGCGCCGTGGCGGGCGGCCCAGCGCTCGACCAGCCACCCGGGATGCGACCAGCCGCGGGCCGGGTCCTCGGTCTTGAGACCGGCCAGTTGTTCGCGGACGGCCTCCTTTTCGCGGGCGATGCCGCGGAGGACGCCGTTGAGGAAACCGGCCTGGCTCGACACCCCGGCGGGGTCGGCGAGGTCGATGGTCTCATTGACCGCGGCGTGGTCCGGGATGCGATCGAGCCAGAAGAGTTGATAGAGGCCGAGGCGGAGGAGGACCTGGCAGGCGCGCTTTTGCCGGCGGCCCTCGGTGCGCCGGTCGATCAACCAGTCGAGGGTGCTCTGCCAGCGCACGACGCCGAGGACGAGTTCCCGGGCCAACCGCCGTTCCCGGTCCGGCAACGCCCGGAAGCCGGGGTCGTTGTCGAGCAGGTCCTCGGTAAAGCCTTCGCCCTCGGCGCGTCGCACCAGGACGCGTCCGGCCACTGTTCTTGCAGTCTCACGCAACACCGCCGTCGATCATGCGCCTTCCTCCCGCGCCGGCCAAGCGGGATTCCGGGCCCGAGCGCCCCGCGCTTGGCGATGCCGGGGGCCGCCTCGCGCGACGGGTTATTGCGTCGCGGGAAACGTGGGAGAGTGGTCCAAGCCCAGGAGGTGACCGGCCTCGTGGGTGATGCGGGAGCGCGCGGCCATCCGGTCGCTGGTGGGCAATGCCCGGAATCCATCCCGGTGCGGCCCGATCGTGCTCTGCCAGATCACACCGAGGCGCCGCGCCGCCGGGTTCACGACGCCCCGATAGTGCCCGAACTCGTGGTAGACGACGTCCCCGTCGTAGTCCGCCGCCAGGCGGGTGGACGATCCGAATGCTCCCCACCACGCGTCGGTCGGCCCTGCGCGGCGGCCCCTGTCCCGGATGCTGCCCGTAACGGGATACGGCAACGGCAGCGGCGAAGGCGCGGCGGGTGTGGTGCAGGTCGTGATCGCGAAGCCGCTGTTGTCGGGAAAGAACCCGGGATCGTAGAGGGCTCGGACCCGGTTGCCGAGGGCGGCGTGGCCGTTGTAGAAGATCCCCTCGCCGCCGGTTCGCGCGCGGCGCACGCGCAGTTGCTCCAAGCCACCTTCAACATACTCGTCCAGGAACGTGGCCCGGCCCGAAGCGACACCCAGCGGCCCCGAGTCGACGCCGTCGCCGTCGCCGTAGACGGCGGCGAAGGAGAAGATGACGGGCAGGGAGCCTTCCCGAAATCCGCGCGCGCCGCCCGCGCCAAAGCCGAGGCCCAGGGCGGCGCCAAATCCCGTTCCGAAGGTGAACTTCCCGTCCCGCCAACCGGTTCCCACGCTCGCGTTCGATTCCGCCGGCAGCAGCCGGGGCCCACCGGACAGTTCGCCGGGATTACGTCCGCGGTAGCCCTCGTCCGCCTCGGTGGTGATCACGCCAATCTGGTAGTCGGATCCCCAGGTGCTCCGGTTGACCGGATTCCCGTCGCCGTAAACGTAGGCGTTACAGTGGCCCCACCAACCACCGACCCCGAGGACTCCACGGTTTAGGAATCGTCCAAGTTGCGCGTCATAAGAACGCGAGCCGATGGCGTAGTGGCCATCGAAGTCGTCCTGACGGTGGCCGGCAAAGAGGTAAGGGTTCGCGGTCGGCGCGGCCGGTCCCGTGCCGGTCACGACCGCCGTTCCATAGGCCTCGTAACGAATGCGCTCGACCCCGTCGCCCCCCGCGGCGGTGAGCGCCACCACGGAGCCAAGCGGGTTGTGGTGGTAGAAGTAGCGTGCACCGGCGGAGGTCTCGAGGCGGGCCAGACGTCCGGCCGGCCAGCCCACGGAGCTGTTGCCGTCGTTCCCGCTGGCGGCCCCATAGACGAGTTCCCGCAGCCTGCCCGGCGAGCCTCCCGTGCCTACGATATCCCCCGGGCGATCCCATTCCTCGATGATATTCGCCCCGTCGTAAAGGAAGACGAGGTGGTGTCCCTCGCCCGCGGTTTCGCTCAGACGACGGCCGAAGGCGTCGTGCGTGTACGTCACTGTCGGTCCGCCGTCCGATCCCGCCGAGATGAGCCGGTTGAACGCATCGAAGGCATAGGTCGCCGGGCCGGCAGGCGCGGTGGGATCACCCGTGAGGTTTCCGTTCGGATCGGAAGTCAGGGCAATGGACGCCCCGCTCGACGGCGTAATGCTCGCGATTTCGTTGAAGCTGGTCACCCCGCGGGCTACACCATCCACTTCCTGCCAGTTGCCGCTGCCATCCAGTTTCCAGGTCGCGTGGAGCACCGGGGCGGCGGCCGGTTGCGGTCGGTGGAAGCGCACCAGGCGTTGGGCGGAATCGTAGCGGTAAGTCTCGCTGTTGGCCGGATCGTGGGCTTTCGTCTCGCGCAGCCGGTTGCGCTCGCGATCCCAGTCGTAGCCCAAACCCACGACGAGGCCGTCGGCGCCATCGCGGGTTTCGACCTCGACCGGGCGCCGGGCGCCATCGTAGCGCACCGCGGTCCGGACCCCGTTCGGGAACGCCTCCCCCGCCAGTCGGCCGCCCAGATAATCATAGGTCGCCACCAGACCGTCCGCGTCCTCGATGCGGGTCATCCGATCCAACGGGTCGAATTCGTAGCGAAGCGTCGTGCCGCCAGGATGACGCAATCCACTGCGGAGGTTCCCGGCCCGCCAGGCGCTGAGTGTGGAACGGCGGGTCGGCGGTTCAGGGTTCGCGTCGCCGATCCACTCCGTCGATTCATCGAGCACGCGTGAAAGGCTGTCGTACGCGAAGGTCGTCACGGCGCGGGCGTGATTGTCGAAGGCCAGCGTGGTTCGCCCGAGCCCGTCGTATTCGAAGCGCTGTTGCGTGACGCCTCCCACCCCCGGCGCGCGCGTGATGTCCACCTGGGTCAACCGGTTGAGGACGTCGTGCTTCCGGTCGAAGACGTTTCCCATCTCGTCGGTCTGCCGCACGAGGTTGTGATCCGGATCGTAGTCGAAGCGGATGGTGGTCGGGGGATCGCACCGGTTGCCCGCGAGGGCGGGCAGCGTGCAGGCGCCGCGGGTCTCGGTCACCCGGCGATTCAAGTTGTCGTAGGTGTAACTCGTGCGGAACCCGTTGTCATCGACGTGCGCCAGAATGAGATCGTTGCCATCGAAGAAGGTCCGGGTGCGGATCAGACCATCGCCGCCGCCCTGGGCGGGATCGGGCGCCGGGTCCCAGGCGCCGGCGCCCTGACCGGTGGCGGTCAACACCTGCTCGGTCCGGATGAGCCGGTTCAAACCGTCGTAGCCAAAGCGTGTGACCAGACCTCAAAATAATGGGTTGCTTTTGAGGAAGAGACTGACCGGTTGAATTCCCTCAGATTCGCCAGTTTCATGACGGGCGCTACCCGGGGGGGTGGGTCTTCCGGGGCTTCCCCGCCCGGTTGACGGGCGCTACTGTGGCGCGTGGCCGAAACGACAATCCTCCTTGCGGCTTCTGCCCCCGAGCCGACCGAGCCGGTGCCGCCCCCCTCATCCCCGGCGGAGCCGATCGCCCTTGCCCTGGCCGAGTTGGCGCTCCAGACGCCGCCGAGCGCTCAGTTGCTCCTCGGGACCGATAAGCGCAACCCGGTCTTCACGGTCTATGAGGATGATTCGGGCGAACGACTCCTGGTCTTCTACGGTTTTGAACTCCTCGAAATCGTCGGGAACGACCCGACCGATCCGGCCTTCAAACTCTTGTTGGCTCGGCTCTACAACGCCAAGGTCAAGCTGAGCGCTTTGTGCGCCGCTTTCCCAGTCGATCCCAAAACAATCCGGCGTTGGGGAAGGGCCTTGCAGGAGGGCGATGCCGCCCAGTTGGTGCGGGTCTTGGAAGGTCGAAGCGCCTGCCGCAAGCTGACTCCAGCGGTGGAGAACTTTGCCCGCTTGCGCTGGCCGGACTTGGTGGCGGAACGAAGCTACGGGGCGGTCAGCCGGTTGCTGCTGGAGATTCGGAGCGTTTTCAACCTGGAGATTTCACGCTCCGGCTTGCAAGGGCTGGTTCGAACCCTCAAAGGCGGCCCGGCTCCCCAGGAACCCTTGATCGCCCAGGCGGAGCCCCTCCCAGAGCAGCCACCCTCCGGTGTCCGCAGTCCGGAGGCTAAAGGTGAGCCCTGCCGCCCGGCCATGGGCGGGGGCGCCGCGGGAAACCAGGGACAGGAGTGTGAAGTCTTTGGAGCAAGCCCCCCGGATAAAGCGCCTGATTCGGCTGCCCAACCGGCCGTTGAGACCGGGACGCGGTCCGGGAACAATGCCCAGCCCTCTCCCTTTTTTCCCAAAGATCCTGCCGAGTCCCTTTACTGGTGCGATCATGCTGGGGTCTTGGTGTTTGCCAACGCCCTGGCCGCCATTTCACAGGTCTCGCCAACCCCCCAGAAGATCCTGGCTCAATGGATGGCGGCGCTGTTGCTGGGCGCTCAGAACATCGAGCAAACCAAGTATCTGAACTGGGAAGACTTGGAACTGATCCTGGGCAAGGTCGTGCGCTTTCCCACCCCGCAGCGGGAGCAACTCAAGGCGCTGGCCTCCGACCCGGGATTGCTCGAGCAGCTCTGGCGCTTCAATCAGACCCAGTTGGGCCCGGCGGTGGGGAGCGACTTCTACTTCGATCCTCACACCAAGCACTACACCGGGGAGCAGAACGTGCTCAAAGGGTGGTGTCCGAAGATCCGCGGCGCGGACAAAGTCCTGCACAGCGATTTCATCCACACGGCGCAAGGGGCGCCGATCTATTTTGAGACGACGGACAACTTCGCCGACTTGCGCGAGCGCTTCGTCGGGGTCATCGGGCGCGCCCGTCAAGCGCTCGGATGGCCGGTCGGCACCGTGCCCACCTTCGTGGTGGATCGGGGCATTTACGGACTGGAGTTTTTTGAGCAAGTGACGGGCGATCCGACCTTCCATCTCATCACTTGGCAAAAGGGCTTCAGGGTTGAGGGGTGGGATCGGGCCAAAGTCATGGGCCACACCACGATCACGCGCTATCGGAACTCATCGACCGATCTTCGGCTCTATCACTTCGAATACCTTGATCGACCTTGGGAGCAGCATCCAGGGTTGCGGCAAATCGTGGTGCAAGCCACCGACGACAAGGGGCGAACGATTCAGGTTGCCATCCTGACCGATGACCTCAAGCGGGCGGCGATCGAGATCATCCAGTTGATGTTTCAACGCTGGCTGCAGGAGAATGACTTCAAGTATCTGGACAAGCACTTTGGCATTAACCAGATCACCAGCTATCGGAGCATCGAGTATGAGAAGCTCCGAGGACAAGTGGAGGATCGCCAGATCAAGAGCACGGCCCGCAAAGCCCTGGATCGGAAGCTCAAACAAGTGATCGAGCCCTTGAAGCGAGACCTCTTGGCGGAGGAACAAGCCTGCCAGGCCCATCAACTCCGAGCCGTCAAAGGGCCCGAACTGGCCGCCACGCTGGCCCGGGAGACTTCGACGGACACGCCCGAATACAAAGCACTCAGTCGGCAGGTAGCGGCGCTCAAGGCCGCCGATCTACGCTACCAGACGACGCGGGTGGAACGACGAAAGCGCATCGAGCAAGCCCACAAAGAAATGGCGGCCATTCAGGTGGAAATCGCTGGGACCCAAGTACAGGAATCGCGGTTGGAAGCGATGATCCAGGCCGACATGGTGAAAATGGAGGGGCAGTGCAAGCGCCTGATGGATGGGTTGAAGATCACGGTCCGCAATCTCTTCTACCAAGCACTGCAACCCTTCAAGAAAGCCTATGACAACTACCGCGACGACCACGATTATTTCCGCAAGTTGACGCAGTGCCCCGGAGTGCTGGAGGTGCGAGCTCAAGAAATACTGATCCACCTGATGCCACGCACCAACTACGGAGGAGGGCTCAGGAAAGCGGTCATCCAAACGCTGGACGCGACCAATGCTCTGGAACTGGAGCATCCGTGTTTGCCGGGAAGGAAGTTGAAGTTCCGACTGGGGCAACGCTCCGAGATGGAATTGAAGATGAACGTGGAGGCCTGAAGCCGCCAGGTCGAGTCCCCCTCCGACCTCCAGGGGACCAGGGGTGCCGCCAGCGGCGCCGCTGGGAAATCGCTCAATTTGGGGGATTTCAACTGGTCAGTGTTCCCGGCGACATACCCCGGCTTTTTTGAGGGCTGGTGACGTTGCCGTGGTCGTTGATGGCGTTGACGGTGGTGGCGGCGTCCGGGAAGGCGCGCCGGTTGATGGTCGCCCCCGTCACCGGCCCGTTGCCGTCGGAGGTGGCCAGCAGGTTGTCCCGCGAGTCGTAGCGGAAGCGCCGCGTGTGACCGAGGTTGTTCACCCGGGCAATGAGGCGGTCCAGGGCATCGTAAAGAAACGTCGTCAGGACCACTTCTGTCCCAGTGCCTTCGTCGGTGGCCACGTCGGTCGCCCGGGTCTCGATGACATTGCCGCAATCATCATGGGCGTACTCCACGGAATTGCCGAGCGGATCGGTCACGACGACCGGTCGGCCGGCGCCATCGTAACGTGTCTCATAGACATCGCCGTCGTCCTGGACGAGGAACGTGCGCCGTCCGAGAGCGTCGTATTCAAAGCGTGTATTCACCGCCCCGTCGTCCGGAACCAGGTTCCCCTTTCCGAGGTCGTCCGCCCCTTCCTGGATGTCCGCCTCGGGCTGTGCGTTGGCGAAGAGCTTCCGGTCGATCTGCGTGACCCGGTTTCGCGCGTCGTAATGCCAGCGGGTCTCCTCGAGGAGGTTGTCGCTCGGATCATCGGTTTCCGGTGTCGGGCCGCCGTTCGGACCGAAGCGCTGCGCCAACACCACATTGCTGTTGGCGTCATAGCCCAGTCGCGTGACGTTGCCGGCCGGATCCACCAGGCGGACCAGCCGATCATAGCCGTCGTAGAAGCAGAGGGTCCGGTCGCCTCCCGAAGGGCCGTTGTTGCCCGCGGAGCCATCGGTGTCCGCGGCATCGGTGAATGCGATCCGGTTGCCGTTGCCATCCCAGGCGAACGTGGCCCGCGACGGCTCCCCGCCGCGCGGGTTGAACGTGAGATCACCGACGCCCAGCGCCTCGGGCGGCGGGTTGGTGGCGCCGAGAGTGATCGCCACCGGCAGCCCGCGCTCCTCGTATTCCCGGGCCACGGCGTTGAGAGCGTCCATCGGCGACAGCACCGAATCGCCGTTCGCGTCGTAGAAGCAACGCTGGATCCGCGTGGTCTCCGCATCGATTTCGTCGGTGACCTCCAGCGGTTGATCCAGGATGTCGTAGGCGAGTGTCGTTCCGATGGCGCCCCCCGTGTTCGAGGTATTGTCACGATCCTCAACCTCGCGCCGGACGAGGTTGTTGTTCGCATCGTAATGGAAGTCGGTCACGTAGGATTCGGCGCTCCCGTCCGCGGGTTCGGGCTCGGGATTCCCGTTGCCCACCGACGCCGCCCGCAGCGTCCGCACCGGCTGGTCCAGGGCGTTGAGCAAGCGTCGGTGTTCGATCCCGCGCGGATTGATCACGGCGGTGAGCGCGCCCCGCGCGTTCCGCACAAACCGGGTGGCAATGGAAGCCGGCGGGGGATTGGCGCCCGAATTGCGCGCCGGGTCCGGGGCGTCATCGACGGTCACCGAGGCCAGGTAACCGCCCGTCCCAGTGTCGCCCGCGGGATTGTCCGCGACGCCATCGCCGTTGGGATCCGCCTCGGGATGGTAGTGGAGACGGTGAAGGTTGTGTTCGGCATCGCGCCAGGCGACCAGTTGACCGAACGCATTGTAGCGCAGCCAATCGACGGCTTCCTGGGTCGTGCTTCCCGTTAGCCGGGCCTGATTCGATTGCGAATCGAGCCTCACCACCGGCGCGTCCCGGCGAATGACGTTGCCCGCAACCTGCCCCGTTTCGCCGTCGCCGTTGAGGTCGCCAGGCGGCTCGCCTGCGCACAGGCCGACGGCGGTCAAACGTGCCTCCGCCTCCCCCGCGGTCCACCCCACGCGAGCACCGATGGCCGCAAAATCGCGGCTTTCCTCGAAGTCAAAACGGTTGGCCCAAGTGGTTCCAAGCGGTGTCGTGAGGGCACGTGGCTGGTTGTAAACCGGTTCGTAAGTGAAACGCGTCACCCGTTCCGGCTGCTCGGCGCCGCGCGGACCTGGGGTGCGGGTCACGCTCAACAAATTGCCCTGCGACCGCCGGCTCGGATGCTCGGCGTCGTAATCCAGCGCCACGGCATTTCCCTCCGGCCGGACCACGCGCACGAGGCGGCCTTCGTCGTCGTGAACGAAGGAACTCACCGCATCCGCCTGCTGCGCGAGCGTGACGGTTTGCGTTGTCAGGTGACCGGTGGAATCGAGTTCGTAGTGCACCTCGTTGCCGCGGGCGTCGGTGACCATGATCGCCGCGACGATGAGTCCGTCGTGGTGCGGCCTGGTGGTGCTCACGAAGAAGCTGGTCGTGCCGCCGGCCGGGATCCCGGTTGCATTGACCCCGCCAGCTGTGTGGCTCACCACCCGGCCATGCTCGAAGCCTGCCTGCCCGTAGGCGATGACTTCGCGTGGAGTCAACGACCCGTTCGCAACTTCGTTCGGCGCGACGATTCCTACCAGATTGTGGGCCAGGTACGGATCGGGATTCTCGCGGTCGTAGACGTAGCGCTCGGTCTTGCCTTCGGGGAAGTCGTTCCCGTTCGGCGTTCCGGCGATCACCGGCGAGCGCGCGGCGACGAGGTTGCCGGCGTCATCATGGACGTAGCGCACCGTCCGTCCGGAGAAATCGGTGATGGTCTCCAACCGGCCCGCGGCGTCGTAGGCAAGCGTGTTGGTCCGTCCAAGGTCATCCACCACCGCCACCAGTTGGCCGGCGTCATACTCGAAGGACAACCGGTTGCCGTTGCGAGTCGTCACCGAACGCAGCCGGCCGGTCGGATCGAAATGCCGCACCAACCCCGCCGCGTCGATCAACCGGAAGCCGTCCGCTCCCTTCCGGAGATCCATGAACACCCCGGCCGGAGCGCGATAATCGTCGGTCGGTTGGCGGATGAACGTGTCGCTTCGGCCCGTGCCCTCAATCCACACCACATCGCCGTTCCGCCGCTCGCGAAGGCGCTCGAAGCAGTTGGCCGTCCAGCCGGGCCCGAGCGGTCCGGCCGGCGCCAGCCCGGACCGATAGGTGCGCGTGAACACGAAATCCAGTTCGCGCCCCCGGATGGCGAGGTCGGTGCGCTGGATCACGAACTCACCGCTGTTGAGGCAGACCGAACCGATCCGGGCCGGGTTGAGAAACGGCTCCTGCGGCGCCCGCGTCCGAACGGTCAGCGTCCGCGGCAATTGCGCGCAGTTCGCGCCCCGGTCACAGGCCACGACGTCGAACTCGTAGACGGTGTTCGCCATCAGCCCGCCGACGAAGGTTTCGAGTTCGTCCGGGCCCAGCGTCGCGCGATGTTGTCCGTCGAGGTAGAGCGCATACGCCACCACCCCCTCATCGTCCTCAGCGAAGTGCAGGTCGATGTCCAGCCCCGCGTTGTCGAACACGGGCGCGGTCAGACGCGCGTCCGCCGGCCAGGTGGGCGGCACGTCGTCGTCGGTTCCGTTGAACACGACCCGGTAGAAGCGCGGCGCATCCGCGGCGAGCGGTTCCTCGAACACCGCATTGTCCCCCGCCGCAGTCGCCCTGCCCAAGGCCTCCCAGTCATGCAGGTCCGAGGTGGCGAAGATCTCGTAGTCCGCACCCGGCAACCCTGTGAACCGCAGGCGAAAGCGAGCGCCCTTCGCGGGATCAGTCACCGCCTGCGCCTCGACGATCCGGGCGCCGAACACGTCGCGACGGACAACCTCCAACGGAATCTGGGCCCCGCACAGGTTCGAGGTCGCAAGGATCGCCGCGAGCAACGTGGCGCGGAGTGGTCTGATTGGTTCCATCGTATTGTGATCTGCCGGGTTCTCACGGGCGGTCCGACGAACGTCCGGGAATTCTCGGTCCCGATTCCGTCCGCGCGACGCATACCCCACGCGGCAAGTAGGGCCTCTTATCGCAAGGATGCAGGCATTCCGACACTCGACAGAGATACCGTCAAGCCCCAAGCGCACCGCGCACGCCCACCTGCCGCGGCTTGATACACACCCTACGGCGGGCTGATCTCCGTGTGTCACCCCTTCAGGGCTGGTTGCCGTTCGTGGCCCTGCCCCAGGGCGGCGCCCGTCCTGGCGGACAAGGCTTGCCCTGGGCGGTTGGATTTCGCCCCGTTGGGGCTTTGCTTGAGCCGGTGGCCGTCCGTGCCGGGTGTGCCCGGCAGAGCCGGGGCGGGTGGGATTGGCGGCGGCGCGGCGGACGAGGTGGTCGGCAAGGCGGGGCGTCGACCGGTCCGGATGGCCGGCGTCCGGGCGGCCGGCGGCGACGGTGGCGCATTTCCGAAATGCCACTTGACATCAGGGCCGCGGCTTGGTGTCTTGCACACGCGTCGCGCACGTGGCGGAATTGGCAGACGCGCTAGATTCAGGTTCTAGTCCTTTTACCGGGGTGCAGGTTCAAGTCCTGCCGTGCGCACCACCCCCTTTCCCCGGCGGCTTCCGGGCGGCCAATCAAGGCCCGGCCCCATCGACGCCGGCAATGGCGGACCGTCCCATTTTCGATTATCCCCGCGTGGTCTGCCGGCTTACTGTGTCCGGCATGAAGACTCGATTTCTGCTTTTCCTCGGTGCGGTGGCGGGCGCCCTGGCGCAGGCGCAGGATGTTTCCGTCTCGGGCACCCGGATCTTCACGGACACGCGGCTGGGGATCACCATCACCGAGGGGCGCTTGAGCCTGCCGAAGGAGGGCGTGTGGGAGGTGGTTGGTGTGCATCCGGAGGGGGCGCTGGGTGAACTGGTGCTCGAACCGCCCACCGAAATCCTCGCCCTGGCCGAGGGCGATCGCCTGGGCCGGATCAACGAGAACCGGTCCATCGAGGAGGGCCGGCAGCATCTGTCGTCGCTTTTCTGGGCCTGCCGGCAGTACGCCGAAAACCATGCTTGGGTCGGGCCGGCGGGCGTGGACGATTTGCCCGACCCGCAGACCCGCTGGTTGCGCGAACAGGACGCCCTCAAGGATCTCGTGCTGCTTCCCAACGTGCCCCTCCGCGAGCAGTTCGGGGAGGACCCGCCATCGCCGGACAGTCGGCCGCTGGCGTTCGAGGTGCATCCGGCGATTGATGACGGCAAGCACTGGGTGCTCTACAATGACGGGCGGACGGAGCGGGAGTCCATCAATCCCGAACGGGTCGCAGCCCACGGCCTCGTCATCGTGCCGCAAGGGCTTTCCCGCGAGCAGAAGCTGGCGCGTCTGGGCGAGACGGCGGTCTACCGGATCTTCGGACGCCGCGGCAAACCGGCGGTGGACACGGTGCGGCTCACGCTGCACGAGCGATTGTCCGAACGCGAGTTGGGGGTGGCGTGGCGGTTGGCCGATGCGGCGCCGGGCGGGGAGGCGATGGTGCGGGATTGGGCCGCCCTACGCGTCCAGCATTGGGCGGCGCTGAGCGATCCGGGCGGCGGGTCGATCCTGGGGCAATGGCTCGCGCGGGCGACGGACATTTACAACGTTGAACCGCCCCGTTCACTCGTGGGTGGCCGCCGTCGGCCCGGCAATCGGACGAGCATTTTCAACGTGCTGGGCGGGCGGGCCGCGATTCGTGAAACGCTCCAGATGCAAGATCTCGGCGCGGGGAACGACCAGGCCACCGGCGTGGCCGAGGCGCCGATCGAGACCCTCAAAGGCGTCGGGGTGAAGGCTCACGAGTACGAGCAGATGCTGGCGGGCGCGGAAGGGGGGCGCTTGCCGCTGGCGGATCTGACGCCGCACGACCGGTTTCTGGCCTATTTCCCGCGTCCGGCGGCCCTGGGCCAGTTCCTGGATTCGGGCACGGACTTCCTCTTCAACCTGTCCGGCGGGATCACCGGGAGCAGTCTGCGTTACGGGTTGCTGGACCGTTACCTCGAGCGCCTCGGGATGAACGAGGCGTTCATGCGCACGCTGCTCGATTCAGAGGCGCTGGCCGAGGTGGCGGTTTTCCTGCCCGACCTGTTCCTCATCGACGGCACGGATATCACGGTGATTGCCCGGGTGCGCAATCCCGCCCTGCTCGGGGGCATGCTGCGGTTGGTCGGGATGGGGAACCTCGGGGACATCACGGCGCGCCGGGTGGCCGGCGGGGGGACGGCGTTCTGGTTGCAACGCGAGGACCTGATCGTCATCAGTTCGCACCGCGCCGAATTGGAGCGGGTGGTCAAACTGGCGGAAGCCGGCGGCGCCGGAAGCCTCGGTCAGAGTGCCGAGTTCCGTTACATGCTCACGCAATTGCCGGTGCGCGAGACAACCCGCGCGTTCGTCTACTTCTCGGACCCGTTCATCCGACGGCTCACGGGGCCGGCCTGCAAGATCGGGCAATACCGGCGGATTCAGGTGCGGACGCAACTCGAAGCCCTCAGCGCGGGCGCCTTGCTTTACGTCGTCGATCACGCAGGCGACCGGCCCACTGTCGAACAACTGCTCGACCTCGGCTACGCCCCCCGCATCCGGAGCGTGGACCTGGCAGGAATCGAGCTGGACGAGCGATCCGTGGCGCGGTCGGCCCGGTACGGGCACGCCGCGGGGATGACCAGCCTGCTGGAAACCCCGGTCGTCACCGCCACGGCCGCGGAGGCCGCCGCCTACGAGGATTACCGGCGGAACTACGAGCAATTCTGGCGGCAGTTCTTCGATCCCATCGCCGTCCGCCTCGACCAGACGGCGGGGGACCGGATGGAACTCGAGACCTTCATCTTGCCGCTCATCGACAGCACGGTTTACCGCGGCATCCGCGAAGCCGTGCTTTCAGCGGACGCTCCCGTCGCGCTCGACGTGCCGTCACTCGAACCGCAGCCCGTGGCGGTCTTTTCGATCAATCTGCGGGAGGAAGCGTGGGATCGCTGGCTGCGCAACCTGGACCAAATCTTCGTGCGGATCCTGGGCCGCCGATCCGCCGTGCTCGATCAATTCGGTCCGGCGATCCATCTGGCGGTCGCCGACGCGGATCCGATCATCGGCACGGGCAGCGGGGATTTGCTCGGCGTTTTCGGCAGCGATACCCGTCTGAACAACGAGATGATCTTCCTGCCCGTGGCGCTGTCCATGCTGACCCGCCCGTGCACGCTGTTCGTCGAACTCAAGGATCCGGCGGCGGCGCTGGCCGAGATGACGCGGCTTCCCACCGGGCCGGTGCGGCGCGACCAGGGGTTCCTGGGGCTGGCCAGCTCGCTTTACCGCGTGGCCGGGGAGGACGAGTGGATTTACACGCTTTCGGTCGAGGGTTTCGTGACGCTGCGCTTCGGTCTGCGGGTCCAGGGGCGTTACCTGGTCGTCTCGAACCTGCCGCTGACCCATCGCCCCACCCTCCGGGGCGTCGAACCGGCGCCGAACAACGGCATGCAACTCTCGCTCCACCCCGGAGCGGCGCAGGTCCTGCTGCCATCCCTGTTCGCGGCGGCGATGGAACGTCAACGCGGCGCGGTCATGGAGGGAATCGGGATGCTCCAACCGTTCATGGTGAGCGGCGCCGTGTCGGTGGAAGAGGCCGCGACGCTGCACGCCTCGATGTTTGGCTTCGCTCCCGTTCATCCGGCGGGCGGCGCCTATGAATGGGCCGGGGGCGTCGTCCGCAGTCCGGTGTTCGGCCAGCCCGGCATGGAACGGCAACCGGCTTTCTCGGACGATGCCGGCGGCTTCGGCGTGTTGCAGCGCGTGCGCGAGCTGGCCGTCAGCCTGCAGTTCGAGCAGGAAGGGCTGCGGGTGCGCTCCGGGTGGACCTTCGTTCCCCGCGGCCAATGACGCTCACTCGACCGGTTGCACCAGGTAGCCGCCGGACTTTTCGTCCGCCTGCAGCTTGAGGTAACCGCGTCGACCGGCCTCGATCAGCAGGTCGTTGAACGACCGGAACCCGTAGGCGCGTTCGTTGAAGCCCGGGTTCCGGCGTTTGATGGCCTGCTTGATCATCGAACCCCAGATGCGCTCATCCTCCTCGCGCTCCTCGCTCAAGGCATCGAGGGTCTGCTCGACCTGCGTGAACGCGTCCTCGACGTCCGGCCCCCTGCGCGCCTCCTCCTCCTTCGCTGGTTTCTGCGCAGTGGCCGTCTTCTTCGCCCGTGGACGTTGTTTGGCCTTGGCCGCTTCGGCGCGCACGAGATCGTCGTAGTAGAGGAACTCGTCGCAGTTGCCGATGAACAGGTCCGAGGTCGAGTTCTTCACGCCCGCTCCGATCACGGTCTTCGCGTTCTCGCGCAGCTTGCTGACCAGGGGCGAGAAATCCGAGTCTCCGCTGATGATCACGAACGTGTCGACGTGGCCCTTCGTGTAGCAGAGGTCGAGGGCGTCCACGACCATGCGAATGTCCGCGGAGTTCTTGCCCGACTGCCGGACGTGCGGGATCTCGATCAATTCGAAGGCGGCCTCGTGCAGGTCGCGCTTGAATTCCTTGTACCGGTCGAAGTCGCAATAGGCCTTCTTGACGACGATGTGGCCCTTGAGCAGAAGACGCTCGAGGACCTTGCGGATGTCGAACTTCGGAAAATGCGCGTCCCGGGCCCCGAGGGCGATGTTCTCGAGGTCCAGGTAAACCGCCATGATGGCGTTGGTATCGTGGGTGCTCATGCAATGCGGGAAAGGGGGTGGTGGGCGGAAGGCGGGTTACCAGTTGACCGGCACGGTGGCCTTCTCGCCGAAACGGGTTTGATAGTGCAACCGGCCGTGGACCCGGCCGTATTCGTGGACGAGGTGGGTGATCTTGACGTCGAAACAGCAATACTCGGCGATTTCCATCAGCTTGCCCTGCCGGAACCAGTAGATGGCCTGCATCCCCTCGCTGGTCTTCTCGACCCCCAGCGTTGCCGTGGCGACGGAATCCAGGGACAACCGGTGCGACAGGGTCTTCTGCAACTCGACGAGCATGTCGAGGGTCGGGATTTGTTGCGGGTCGAAGAAGGGCGAGTAGCCGGTCAAAACCTCGTAATCGAACCGCAGCACGTTGAAGCCCACCACGAGGTCGGCGCGCCGGAGTTCCTCCATCAGGTCATTGACCCCGTCCTCGCCGTAGATCTGATAAGCGTCGCGGGCGGTGCTGTAGGTCACGCCCACGCTCATCCGCATGTCGCGAATGTTGCCCCAGCCGCCGACTTCCTCGGCGGCCTTCTGGGTTTCGAGATCGAAATAGACGATGTTCTTCATCCCTGCGCGCCGGCGTCCGGCGGGGAACCGGGTCGCGGTCCACTCTGGAGGGACGTGCCGGCGGAGACAACCTCAAACGTCGGCGGACCGGGAATGCCCGCCCAATTCGAGGATGCGCCGCCATTCCGCCGCGGACACGGGGACCACCGAGAGGCGTGACTGGCGGAGCAGCGGGAGGTTTTCAAGTGCCGGATCGGCCTTCATCGCCGCCAGGGTGACCGCTTGGGGGAGGGCTTCGAGGGGCGTGAGATCGACCGCCGACCAATCAGCCTCGGGGGCGGTCGGATCCGGATAGGCGCGCCGCCGCACCTCGGCGATGCCGACGATTTCGCGGGGTTTGCCGCTGTGATAGTAGAAGACGCGGTCGCCGGGTTGCATGGTCCGGAGATGATTCCGGGCCTGATAATTCCGCACCCCGGTCCACGCCGCGCCGCCATCACGCACGAACGCCTCCCAGGCGAGGCTCTCCGGTTCTTCCTTCACCAGCCAGTATCGTCGACCCATGCCCGGACGATAGCGCGGGGCGGGTGCGAATGAAAGCCGGCCTCGGGGATCTGGCCCGAGGCCGGTGGTCGCACGAGCGGGGCGGGTTCAGAAGGGCCCCCAGACGATCTGGGTGAACTGGGTTCCGCCCAGGATCGAGTCCGGATCGGGAAGGCTCACGGGATGCTTGGTGGTATGACCGGGGCGCCGGAAGATCCCATCCCAGGAGAGCGGTTGCCAGGCCCCGCTCTCGTCCTGGATGGCGATGACGATGTCGTCGACCAACTGGTACTTGGCCACCACCCAGTGCTTGGTAGGGTCGGGGTTTGTCCACTGGATGTTGGTGGTGGAAGTGGTCGACTGGGAGATGGTGACCGAGAAGCCGAACGTGGCGGTCAGGGTGACGCCCAATCCCATGAAGGACAGACCGAGTTCCGCCGCAAGTTCGAGGGAGGCGGTGGACTGCATTCCCTCGGTGACCGCGTAGCTGCCGCTGACGCTGGGCGTGCCCGGCTGCACGATCTCGCCGTAGACGAGGTTCCAGTAACGCCGGTACAGCAGCGACGCGTTCGGGAACGACGGGGAAAGGTACTGCCGGTCGTCCCTTCCGGGATGCACATAGACGGGGTAGTAGTTCTGCGTCCCCGTTTCCATGACGCTCGGGGCGGGTTGGCCCGGCGGGATGTTCTCGTAAGTCAGCGCGTACGGGTCGTTGAGGATCAGCACCTCGGACTGCTGCGGCGCCGGGCCGAGGGCCGTGAGATTCGGCGTCGGAGGAAGGGTGTTGTTCGGGCCGACGGTGATCCGCTCCGAGCCGAGCCGGGGAGCAGGAGGGAGCGGGGTGTCCCGAAACAGCAGCGGGCCGGCCAGTTCCTCCTTGGTGAACGCCTGATCAAGGGCGGCGGTGGGGGATGCCCCCGGGGCGGCGATCTCGATGGCGATGGTTTTGCCGGTAAGCACCGACATGACGTATTGCTTCATGGTTGTGATGGTGTTCGTTCGTTTGTTCTCCCGGCCGGCCCATCGAGCCTGATTCTATGCCTATGGCCGCAAGGGTGGCCGCCGGGTTACTAGTGTGCCGGACGCCCGGCGTTACGGGGTATGGATGCTTTTTTTGCGCGCGCGGTGGCGGGACCTGGAGGCCGTCGAGCGGGGGCCGATGCCGTGGCTTGGCGGGTGGCGATCCGAAGGCTCACCGTGTTTCGCCCTCGCCTGCGCCCGGTGACGGAAGCCGGGTTTGCCAGATGCGCACGTGGCCGTCGTCGTTGGCCGAAGCGAGGCGCTCTCCGTCGGGACTGAAGGCCACGCCGTTGATGGTTCCGGGTTCCTGCGGGAGGGTGAAGACGGTGCGTCGCAAGCGATCGTCCCAAAGACGGACCATGCGGTCGAAGCCCGCGCTCGCAATGCGTTTGCCGTCGGGGGAGAAGGTCGCGTGTCGCACAATTCCCTGGTGCTTCACCGGCGATCCCAGCGGGCGCCCCGTCCGGGCCTCCCACAGCCGCAGTTCACCCGACCAGTGCGCGGTAAGCAACCGGTCTCCCGCCGGGTGAAAGGCCACGGTGCCGATCACGTCGGGAGGTACCCGGGCACCCCAAAGGCGCGTCAGATCGTGGGCATCCCAGACCGCCACGTGGCCGCCCGCGCCCGCCGCCGCAAGCAGGCCACCGTCGGGACTCCATGCCACGGACCAAAGCCGGACGGACTCGAGGTTGTCCACCCAGAGGCGCCGACCGGAAGCGTAGTCCCAGACCTGCACGTTTCCGTCGTGGCCGGCCGAGGCCAACCGGCGTCCATCCGGGCTGATGGCGACGTTGAGGGTGACATCGTTGTCCACGCCGGGATGGGTTTGCGCGGGTATGGTGCGGCGTTCGGCGCCGGTTTCCAGGTCCCATATTCGCAAGGCGCAGTCCTGCCCGGCCGACACAAACTCCCGGCCTCCGGGGGCGACATCGATCGACCAGATCACGGAGTTGGTGTGACCGCTGAACGCCCGAATTTCGTGCCCATCGGCGGCGTCCGCGAGCCGTATCACGCCATCGAAACCGGCACTGAGCACGCGATCCCCGTCGGCCGTGAACGTCACCGCCCACGCCCGGGGCGTGTGGTGCGCCGCCGGGGTCATTTCGCGCCCCAATGGAAGCCGCCAGAGCCGCGTGGCGGTCGCAGTCGCCCCGCCGGAAGCCAGCAACCAATAGGCATCGCGGCTGAGCTGGAGCATGGGGATCCAGCCACGAACATGGCCGGGAATCACGTCTCGAACCCGCCCGGAATCCGCCTCCGCGATCCGGATATCGCCGGCATAGACGGTCCAGGCGACCCAGCGTCCGTCGGGCGACCACGCCGTGCTCAGGACGCCGTCTGCCTCCTGGATCTCACTGAAGACGGGCAGCCAGGCACTGCCGGCAAGGTCCCACACCCGAACCCGTCCGTCCGTGGTTCCGATCAGCAACCGGCGGCCATCCGGGCTGAACGCCGCGCCGAAGTGCCCGCCCGCGGGGTCGCCGATGGTCCTGATCGTGCGGAGAGTTTCCGCCTCCAGAATCGAAGCCGGGTTGGCCTCCGTCGCGACGACCAGGGTGCGTCCCGTGGGGTTGAAGCGGACGTTCATGACTGGTTTGCCGAAGTTGGTTCGGACGAGGAGGGTCCCGGTTCCTGATTCGCGGAGTTGTAGGGCGCCATCGGCTCCGCCGGACAGGAACCGGGAGCCGTCGGGGCTGAAGTCGAGGGAACTGACGCGTCCGAAGTGGTTGGTCGCGCCCCAGGTGGGTTCCGCCGAACCCACTTCGATAACGGTCACCGTCCCGTTGGTGCTGCCCACCGCCACCCAACGGTCATCCGGGCTGAGCGCGAGAGAATAGGGCGCGTCCGGCAGGGGGACCGGGGCCGGCACGGATCGTCCGGATTGAACGGCCCGAAAACCGAGCGAGCCTGCCGGATCGATGAAGGCGAGCCATCCGGAATCCTGGCTGAGAACGGCGCGCGCGCCGCCGGCGGGGCCGGACTCGACAACCAGACGGGTGACCGGCAGGGCGCACTGGAGGTGCTGCCATTCCCAGTGGCGGAGGGCGGGATCGCAGTCGGCGAGGAGGGCTTCCGCCGTCGCGTAGTCCTGCTCGGCCATGGCCGCGGCAGCGTTGGCGACCGCCCCGGCGTAGACGGCCTCGCCGAGTTCCTGATTTCTGGTGGCGAGCTGATCCCGGATGTCCGAGAGGCGGCGGCTCGACCGGTTCTGCAGCGTGATAACTGTGAGCAGTCCGCCAATGAGGAGGCCGACGGCGGCGGCCTGACTGAAGGCCGCAAGGCGGTTGCGGAGAATCCAGGCCTGCAATTCGGCCAGCGCCCCGGTGCGATGCGCCCGGACCACCCGGCCATCGAGCCAGGCTTGAAGATCTTCAGCAAGCTCGCCGGCGTTCGCGTAGCGCCTCCGCGGATCGCGTTGCATAGCCTTGCCGCAGATCGCCACGAGTTCGTCCGGCATGGCCCGGGCCAGCTTCTCAATGGCCAGTGGCGGCCCGTGGCGAATGGCCTCCAGCACGGCGCGGGCGGAGCGCCGGGCGCCAGGTTCCATGTGCGGGGCGTGTCCGGCCAGCAGTTCGTAGAGCACCGCGCCCAGGGAGTAGACGTCCGAGGCAGGGCCGAGTTCCTCGACGCGTCCGGCGGCATGCTCGGGCGACATGTAGGCCGGAGTGCCGAGGACAGTGCCGTCGCGGGTGAGCAGCGGCGAATCGCCCGCCTGCCGGGGGGGCGTCCTTGACGCAGCCGCGGCGGAGGCGTTCGCCGGGCGGATTTCGTAAACGTCGCGTCGGTCCGCCGCGCGGGCGACGCCCCAGTCCATGACGAACACCTCGCCCAATCGGCCGACCATGATGTTGTCAGGCTTCAGATCACGGTGAATCACGCCGTGTTCATGGGCGTGCGCGACGGCCTGGACCGCCCGCAGCAGCGCGCCGATGGCACGCGTCAGGCTCCAGTCATCCCGGTGCTCGCGGGCGAGTTGGAAGATCTTCCCCAGGCTTTGCCCGCTTACCAGCTTCATGGTGAAAAAGAGCCGGCCCTCGGGATCGAGCCCGATTTCATGGACCGGCACGACGCCGGGATGATCGAGCTGCGCGGTGACACGGGCTTCCTCGACGAAGCGATCGACCCAGGCCGGGGGCAGGTCGTCGAGCGGGACCGGACCGTCGGCGCCGGCGCCGGTTCCAATGACTTTCATGGCCACCACGCGGTCGAGTTCGCGGTCGCGCACGGCGTAGACCACGCCCATGCCGCCGCGCGCAACGACGCCCTCGACGCGGTAACGTCCGCCTGGCGACCACGCCGGCGCCGATGCGGCGGGTGCGGTTCCCGACGTCGAGCCCTCCGCTGCCGGGCCCTCCCGGTCCGGTTTTTCGGCGCCCCCTTTGGCGGCGGAGGCGATGGCGTGCAGATGCCGCAGTTCCGCGGCGAGGTCAGGATGGGCCGCGCAGAGCGCCTCGAAATCGCGGGCGCCCGCCGGGACTTCCCGGGCGAGAAATCCGGCGTAGACCTCACCGGCGGTTTGCAGACCCGCCCGGAGCTGGCAGACCTCACAGACGGCGCCTCCGCTTCCGGAAAGGGGCCGACCGCATTTGTCGCAGACTTGGTTCACAATTCGAGGCAACCGGGAGTGGGCGTGCCTGTTATGCACTACGCGATCCTGCGCGAGATGTTACGCCTGACCTTGCCCCGCGGGCGTGGTCCGGCTTACCGGCTGACCACCTGCATCAGGAAACGAAGCTCATCGTCGATTTCGTCGGGCTCGGCGACGGTCTCCGCGACGGCTTGGCGGAGCAGTTCCCGGTAACGTTGGCGCAACCGGTGGAACGTCACCCGGAGATTCACGGGGGTCAGGTCATGGCGGCGGCACAGATCCGCGTAGGGAACAGAGTCGGAATCCCCCCAGAGATGCTGCTGCAACGCCTGGAATAGTTCGAGACGACCGTCGCGACGCCACTCGGCTTCCAGGGTTTCGCCCGTCTGCTGAAGCAGGGTCCGGGCCCATTGACGGGCACAGGCGATGTCCGGTGACTCGGTGTCGAGGGGTTCGGCGGCGAAGCGGGCCTCGGCGCGTTCCGCATCCAGGGAGAGGGGGAGAACGCCACCGCCGCGTTTCAGGGCCGTGCGCCGCCGCCATTCGTTGTGAAGGAAGTTCTCGAGCGAGGCCACCACGAAGGATCGGAAGCGTCCGCGCGCGGGATCCGCATGGGACACCTGGTTCCGCGCCAGAAAGTCCGCGAAAAAGGCCTGCGTCAGATCCTGCGCCTCCTCGGCCCCGAGACCCTTGCGCCGCACAAAGTAGTAGAGCGGATACCAATACCGCTGACAAAGGTGTGTCAGGGCGGTCTTCGCGGCCTCGTGATCCAATTCGCCGGCCCTGATGACCACGCTCCAATGGGTGGTGGCGAACGTTGCCGATCGGGATGCTTCCTCGTTCATCAAACTCAACGCGTAGGGTTGCGTCGGCCTTCGCGGCGTTGTCCGTCGATGTTCATGGCGGATAAGTTGGCCGACTATCCACTATGCGCCCCGCGGACGCAATGCCACACGCCCCCCGGCGCATTCCCAAACGGCGCCGGGGCAGGCAGCGGGCGGCTTCCAGACCGTGAATGGCGAGGCGATGCGCTTCGGCCTCTGATTCGGGCGCTCCAGCCGTGAGGGAGCGGGCACGTTTACGGAACCACTCGAGTCCCGCTGCCACACCGCGTTCGGTGGGCATCCGCGGCAGACTTCCACCGCCATTGTGGGCTGCCTTTTCGCTCCTGGTTCCCCGGTGCCGTCGAGGGGGACTCAACCGGATGGATGCGGTTCAGCGGTTGAGACGGTCCAACATGCGACGTGCTGACTGCCTTACATCCGGGTGCGCGTCCAGCGGCATCGTCTCCACCCGCGGCCTCAGATCCCCCGGCTGTTTCGTTACGAACCACCACCACAACGCGTCGATGGCGGCGCATGAACCCGATGGCTTCGCCCGGGCGGCTGTACGGTTCCACCCGGTTGCCCGCGAGTTCTGCCCACTCCTTGAGGGACTTCATCAATGGTCGACTGTGGGGTTGGCGGAAGCGCAGACGCGCCTCGGGATCCACCCCTGCTCCCTGGCCGGATCGTCGAAGTAATCGATGCGACCCACGCTCTCCAACACCCGGCGGACTTCCGCTGGAAAGCGGGGCGCAACTGCCGTCGGACAGGGAACCCGCACGCCTTGCCGACCGGGAACGCTACGCCCCCTGGGCTTCCGCGCGCTTCGCCATGATGGCGTCGGTGATTTGCTGGACCAACTCCGGCTTCTCGCCCAGGGCGCGTTGGGCGGCCTCGCGTCCCTGCCCGATCAACTCGCCGTTGAACTGGATCCAGGCCCCCTTCTTGTCCACGACACCCGCGGCAAGGCCGGCTTCGAGCACGCTGCCTTCGCGGTTGATGCCGTGGTTGAAGAAGATGTCGAACTCGGCTTCGGCAAACGGCGGCGCAACCTTGTTCTTCACAATCTTGGCGCGGACATGGTTGCCGATGGAACTGCCGGTGCTGTCCTTCAGGACATCCCGGCGCCGGATGTCGATGCGGACACTGGCATAGAACTTGAGTGCTTTGCCGCCCGGCGTCGTCTCGGGATTGCCGAACATCACCCCGACCTTCTCCCGGATCTGGTTGGTGAAGATGCAGGTGGTCCGGGCCTTGGCGAGGATCGAAGTAAGCTTGCGCAGGGCCTGGCTCATCAACCGGGCCTGCATGCCCATCGTGGCCATGCCCATCTCGCCCTCGAGTTCGGCCTTCGGGACCAACGCCGCCACGGAATCGATCACGATGACGTCCAACGCGTTGCTGCGCGCCAGGGTTTCGCAGATGGTGAGTGCTTCCTCGCCGCTGTCGGGTTGGGAGACCAGCAGATCGTCGAGGTTCACGCCCAGCCGCTTGGCATACCCGGGGTCAAGCGCGTGCTCCGCGTCGATGAACGCCGCCAGACCGCCCGCCTTCTGCGCGTTGGCAATGACGTGGAGCATGACGGTGGTTTTGCCCGAGGATTCGGGGCCGTAGATCTCGACCACCCGTCCCCGGGGAATGCCGCCCACCCCCAGCGCCAGGTCCAGCGACAGGGCGCCGGTCGGGATGACGTCGATCTTCACCTGCGCCCGGGCATCTCCGAGGCGCATGATGCTGCCTTCGCCGTAGGCCTTGGTGATCGTGGAAATCGCGGCGTCGAGGTCTCGCTGCCGGGCGCCCGCGACCTTGGACTCGTCAGCCCCGGCCTTGCTCGCGGCGGACGACGCTTTATCGGATGCTTTGGGTGGCATGCTAATTGTGCTTAAAACTGAAACTAGATATAGCGGTTTCTGCAACCGCCGTCAACCGTCAGGAACTGACCTTCGCCGTTGCCGCCTGCGTCGTCGAGTCGCGAAATCGTGCAGCGAGCGGCTCGACGCCGTCCGAACCGTGCGCTAGGCTGGCCGGCGCTATGGAGCTTGATGAGGCACAGAAAAGGCAGGTTGCCGCCTGGCTGGCTGCTGGTTCGAAGCTGGCGGAGATTCAGACCCGCATCGAACAGGAGTTCGGCGCGCGGTTGACCTACATGGAGGTCAAGCTGCTGGTCAGCGAGTTGGATCTGCTCCCCAAAGACCCCGAACCCGCCGCGGTGGAACCTGCGGCGGCACCCGCCCCCGCCGCCCAGGCTCCGGCTGCGGGAAATGACCCTCGAAAGCCAAACGAAGGCGCCGCAGGAGTTTCTGTAACCGTGGACCAACTCGCCCGGCCCGGCGCCCTGGTCAGCGGACAGGTCACCTTCAGTGACGGCCAGACGGGCTCCTGGTATGTCGACCAGCTCGGACGCCTGGGGCTCTCACCCGCCCAGAAGGGCTACCGGCCCTCCGCCGCTGACATGCAGGAATTCCAGGGCGCACTGGAACAGGAACTCGCGCGCTTGGGGATGTAGTCGGCCCCGAATCCGAGGGCGCGGACTTCCGGCCGATCCCGGAACCTCAGCCGTATCGATTCAACACGGGGTAGCCGCCGACGTGTAGTCGGCGCTGAAATCCAAGCGCTTACGCGGGCTCGCCGATTCCGATCAGCAGTCACCTTTCGGTGAATCGTCGCCCTCGGTAACCGGCAGCCCTATCCCAGCCGAATCATGCGCCGACTGCACGTCGGCGGCTACGACTCACTGAATCGTTACGGCTCAGAGGAGCCCCGGCCCGCCCATCACCGTCATCAGGTATCGAAGTTCTTCATCGAGATCCACCTCGGGCGGGAGGGTCAACGCAAGCTCTTCGCGAATCAACTGACGCAACCGTCGCAAGATGCGGCTTTTGGCATTTCGCAACGCCCCCGCGGTCAGCCCCGTCGTTCGTGCCAGTTCGTCGTACGGAAGGGCGTCCGGGTCCCGGTAAAGCAACGGCAGCAGCGCGGCAAACAGGTCGCCGCGACCGGCCTGCGCCACCTCCTCGCGCACCCGGGCCAGGGCCCGCTTCACCACGGTTTCCCCCCACTTGCGATCAAACCACTGCTCCGGCGTCAACTGCCCGACCACGCCGCCTTCGACGCGCATCCCGTCCGGGGTTTCCAAGGACAGGTGCGCCGCGTCGCCGCCGCGTTTCCGGGCGCGCCGGTGGTCGATGCGGTCCCGGACGTAGTTCTGGAGCGTGGTGAGGAGGAAGGCGCGGAAACGGCCGTTCGGGGCGTTCAGCCGGGCAAGGGTTGCCGGGCGCAGCAGATGAACAAAGAAGCCCTGAACGAAATCGGAAGTCTCGTGATGGTCATGGCCAAGGGCCATCAGGTAGGCGTAGATCGGCGGACGATAGGCCTCGCAAAGCCGCGACAACGCTTCCTCCGCCCGCTCGCCCGCCCCGAGCACCACTGACCAATGAGTGGTGGGAAACAGCGAAGACCGCGCGTCAACTCCCTGATCCGGCACACCGCGCCCCATGCGGCGATGATGACCAAATCCCCCTGCCCGGCAATGCGAAACTCACCGCGGCGGAAAGCCCCCCACAGCGATGGTCCTGCCCGGGGCGCCCCGAGAACCGCCCAACGTTTCAACGGTGGGATCCCCGCCGGCCAACCGCCGCCAGTCCCGCGAGGGGCGACAGAAGACACGGGGCCTTGTCACCCAAGATGTCTCCGGACCGAGTTTCCCGGTCTTGGCGCTTCCGTTGTTTCGTCCCCGGTGGGACTTGTTCCGCTTGCCCGCCAAGGCCCAGCGATGAATTCTCAAGCGTCCTGCCGGGCGGTCGCACCGTTGCGTTCCCGGAGAATTGAACCACGGATGGACGGATCTCCTGTGACTTGCGCCATCTTCGTGCTTCACCGATTGGGGGCGGATCCACGGAAGCGTTAGAACCTCGGCATAAGTCACTTATCCGCGTTCATCCGCGTTCATCTGCGGTTCCAGAGTGAATTCAATTCCAAGAGCCCGGCACCAAGCACGACCGGTTTCGCTAGAATTCTGCACCCCACCGAACCAATTCCCGGACAATGGTTTGCGTATGTTGAGGCATGCCTCGCAGCCATCCGGCCAAGGATCTCATCAACTTTTCTTCATTTTCCATGACACAAATCCGGACTTTTTCCGTTTACCCGACTGATGAAAACGTGTTTCGGACACTGTTTCCGGCGATGGGTGGTCTGCTGCGCGGTTACCCTCCTCCCAATCGGAGCGCATGCCCAGGTGAACTGGTTCTTCGCGGACAAGAACGCGCTCTGGCGCCAGACCTCGGCGAACCCCGCTTTCGTCCACAGCGACTCGGTGGAATGGGTGGTGGGGGCCGGCGTTGGCATAGCGTGGGACTACGTTGACGACGTTACCGTCGAAGGGCCGGTCGTGTCGATTCCGATGAATGGGTACTACTACTGGCACGAATGGTCGGAGTGGGTGGAAGACGAATGGGGGGGGTATGAAGAACCGTACTTCGAAGAGCGGCACGATTGGTGGGGGCGTCTGAACTACCCGAGTCGGGCCGACCTGCTGGCGGACTGGCCGCCGGATGGAGTCTTCGACTTCACAGTCCTTGGCGGTTGGCTCGATGGCGAGCAAGGCACCATCACGTTCACCGCTCCGGAACCGGGGCAGATCCCCGTCTTCACCAACTTCGAGGCCATCCAGAGCATCGATCCAGCCACGGATTTCACCTTCGAGTGGGCCGCCTGGCAGAATCCGACGGGGTACATCCCGTTCGACGTTTCCGGGCCTTCAGGGTGGGTGGCCGGCGGTGCTTTGGCTGGCACGGACACTTCGTTCACGGTCCCGGCAGGAACGTTCATCGACGGGGAGACTTACCGTGCCACGGTGAATTTCAGCAGCGGCTATTTCGGCACGGATACTGAATGGGAGGGAGCCGCTTTTGGCCATCAGTATTGGAACTACCGCACGGAGGTCGAGTTCACGATTGGCGCAACTCCCCCGCCGCCGGACGGTCCGATCGTGATCGACGAGGATACCGTCATCAGCGGGGATGATCCGGCGTTTGACGGCGTTGAACTCATCATCGACGGCGCCGAAGTCACCGGCAGCGGTTGTCTGAACTTCGCCTCGCTCGAACTGCGCAACGGCGCCGTGCTCACCCACGCCGCAGGCGACACCGCGGGCCTATGCGTGAATGTCGTCGGAGATGCCCGCATCGAGACCGGCAGCCGGATTGACGTGTCGGGCCGGGGATATGCGCCGGGGACCGGGCCGGGGTCGCCCGGCTCGACGTGCGAGCGAAACAGCGGCGCTGGCTATGGCGGATTGGGCGGCCAGGGCAACAGCTGCCCGATTGTCGGCCAGAGCTACGGTTCGATCACCCAGCCCGATGACTTGGGTAGCGGTGGGGGACACACGTGGGGCACGCAGAATATTCGAAACGACGGCGGGCCGGGAGGCGGCGCCGTCAGACTCACGGTCGGTGGCCAACTCGTTGTAGAGGGCGATCTGACTGCCGACGGTTTCTCGGCCGGCGCTGGCGGTGGCTCAGGGGGCAGTCTGTGGATCGAGTGCAGTCAACTTTCAGGCACGGGTCGGATCAGTGCCGACGGGGCAACCACGGGCAGTTCTTACGGCGGCGGCGGTGGTGGACGAATCGCGCTCTACTGCGACGAGAATCTGCATACCGGTTCGCTGACGGCGGTAGGGGGAGGTGGGTATGGCTTCGGGTCGGCGGGGACGATCTATACGAAGCTGGCTGGAAGCGCCCCAGGGCATCTGCTGATTCAGAACCGCGACCATGGCAGTCAGCCAGTCAGCGCGACGGAGTTCGCTGGCCACACGATCCTCAACATGGATGTTGAGGTCGGACCTTTTGGCTTCGTCTCCCATCCAACAGGTAGCCCACTTCACCTGCAGGTGAACGGGAATCTGACAGTTGCCGCGCTGGGGCGCATCGATGCCTCCTATCGAGGCTTTCCCGCAGGGCAAGGACAAGGAACGCCTCCGCCACCAGATCCCTTCCAAGTCGTAGAGCGAGTCGGCGGGGCGGGACACGGCGGACAAGGGGGCCGTGGAGGTAGTGTGGCAGCGCTCGGGGTAATCGGTGCGACATACGGTTCACAACTCGAACCCGTCAACTTGGGAAGTGGCGGGGCCAGCTCCCTTTATCAGGTGAATGGTGACGGAGGACCCGGCGGCGGAGCCATCCGGCTGACCATTCTGGGACAGTTCGTGCTGAACGGAACCCTGAGGGTCGACGGAGGAGTGCAGGGCGGTGCAGGCGGTTCGGGTGGGAGTGTGTGGGTCACCTGTGAATCTCTTGGGGGAACAGGGACCATCACCGCAGACGGAGGCGCCGCTGGCGTATCCTCGTCATACGGTGGTGGCGGCGGCGGTCGGATCGCGATTTACGCCACCTGTTCCATCGGCCCCTTGGTGGTGCATGCGACGGGTGGAACGGGCTGGGAGTCTGGCCAGGACGGCACCGTCGTCTTGATTGAGGAGAACACGCAGCCGCCGGTCGCGCAGGACGACAGCCTCGGCGGTTTGGCGGAGCATGCCCTGGATATCCATCCGCAGAAACTGCTCAAGAACGACGTCGATCCGGAAGGCGGTTCGCTTACGTTAGGGCTGCCCGGCGGCACGTCGGCTCAGGGGGGCACGGTCAACTTGGTTAACGGCCGGATCCACTACGAACCGCCCGCCGGCTACGACGGTCCGGATAGCTTCGAATACACCGCGAGCGATCAGTGTGGTTTGACCGACACGGCGACGGTCACGATCAATGTCCGCACGCGAAACCAGATGGCCGCGAACCTGGTGTCCATCACTCCGGGACCCGACGGCTGTCAGGTTCGGATGGTCGGCGTGCCGGGCCGAACCTACCGGGTCGAGGTTTCGGGCGACCTGCTCACCTGGATTCCCTTGCCTGGCGGCGCGGATTTTACGGCAGGAGCCAACGGTATGTTTGAGTTTCTGGATACGGGAGCGGCAGAGGGCTCTTGCCACTTCTATCGACTGACCCTGGCCGAATAACTCGCTTGAACTTCAACACATCAGAACGAATGAACATGGCAAGAAAGACTCGGCAGTATCCTCGGTGGGCGGCAATTGGGCTCGTTGTGGCGTGCTTCGGCCCGTTGGCTGGACAAGCGCAGCCAGTGCTTGTGTTTCATCAGTTCACGGGCCTGTACTTGACTATTCCGGACGGCGATCCCTTGGGCGTCAGTTACACCGCCAACCTGAGCTTCCCGGCCACGCAAAACGAGATCGTCG
The DNA here is from genome assembly GCA_024233305.1 of Verrucomicrobiales bacterium. Lineage (GTDB taxonomy): Bacteria > Verrucomicrobiota > Verrucomicrobiia > Limisphaerales > J093 > J093. Next base: position 76,066 of record JACKPV010000037.1, on the reverse strand, counting down.
ATTTGAGGGTCAACCTGGAGCTTAGCGGGGGCTCGAACGGCGATCTCTACGTGCAACTCACCCACGGAACCGGCTACAGCGTCCTGCTTAATCGGGTCGGTCGGCGCGCCGACGATTTGTTGGGCTACGACGACGCCGGGATGAACGTCACCTTTGCGGATGGGGCTTCCCAAGGCGATGTGCATCAGTACCGCTTAGCACTAAACGGCGACCATAATACGCCGCTGAACGGTCCGCTCACGGGCGTTTGGGCGCCGGACGGACGATCTACCGACCCCGCGAACACCCTCGACACCGATCCGCGCACCCAGGGATTGTCGTCGCTGGTGGGGACCGATCCGAATGGGGAATGGACGCTTTACCTCCTTGATGCCGAGTCCGGCGACCAGGCGGTGCTGGAAAGCTGGGGGCTGACCTTGACCGTCGTGCCAGAACCGGGGGAAACCACGATGATCGCCGCGTTCGCGCTCGCGGGCTTGGCGGGATGGCGGCGGTGTGGGCGGCGACGCGGACCATGATCCATGACCACGGAAGCGCGCTGCAGCGATGGGGGGTGCATGCGCCGCGCGTGCATCGGTTGGCGCCTCGCCGAGCGGGCGGGGCGTTGGCGGGTGCAGGCGCGGCGGGAAGGCCTTCGTTCACATTTCTGGGGCTTTTCGGCGAGGGCGCCGAAAAGGACACGCGGGGCGCGTGTGCTCCCCCCCGGCTGGGCGCGATAGAATGACTGATTCATTGCTTCATCGCTATACGCGGGCCAACAGGTACGGCTCTCTACCTTCGCCGAAGGGAGAGTCCCGCCAGGGACGACGCGAAAATAGCCCACCGTTGCAACGGTGGGACCCCAGCCGCCCGCGCGAGGTCAGCCCCGTGAGGGGCGACAGAAGACGCGGGGCCTTCTCGCCTTCGATGTCCCCGGACCAAGCCTCTTGGTCCTGCCGCTTCTGTTCTTTCGTCCCTGACGGGACTTGCTCCGCTTGCCCGCCAAAACCCAGCGATGAATCGCTGGGCTATTTTCAAGCGCCCTCCCGGGCGGACGCACCGTTGCCCTCACGCCGAATTGAACCGCCGATGGTCACGGATGCAGACCGATCCGGCGCGGCAATGCCGCGTTGGCGCGGTGCGTGGAAAGGCTCACGCCCCACCGAGGCGGAACCCATGGCGCATCCGGTCCGTTCGTCCCCCGCATCCCTCCGTGATATCCGCGCCATCCGTGGTGAATCCAGTTCCCCGACTCCGGCTCAGGGCGCCACCCGTTCCGGCAGATTCTCGAGCCGCGTGATGTGCAGAATCGAGCAGCGGGCGAAACACTCCGCGAAGCCCTCCACGTCGAGGTTCAAGCCCACTTCCACGGTGTTCCGGCCCACGAATGCCATGTCGTGATTCGTGATGTCGTAGTGCTTGCCGTCGGCCATGCAGATGCGGAAGGGCTTGAACGGCCGCGCCTGCAACAACTCCCGGATCTGTCTCGCCGTAATCACGCCAAAACCATAGCCACTGCCGCTCGAAACGGCACCACCCCCGCGCTTTGGGTTTGGCGGGAATCGGCGGACAAAGTGACACGTTCGTGGGCCTTGCTCCGGGCCGTCCTGCTTCGGGGGTTCGGCGGCAGGGTTCGCGATCAGGTCCGCGACAGCCGTTGAAGTCGGGCGAGGCCAAGTTCGCGGCGGGAGGCTTCCAAGGGCGTGGCGGCAAGCCGCTGGCGCACGCTTTCCGGGTTCACGAGACGATGCCGGAGCAACCCGGCAAGGAAGTTCAGGTCCTTCTCGCGACCGGCGACGAGCTTCGATACAGCGAGGTCGTGTATCTCGAGACAGAGGCCGGCGGCGCCGCCCGTGTTTTCGTTTTCTAGACGGACCAAGCGATTCTTCCATCCGGACGGCAGGACCGCGGTGTTCGCGCCGACGCCGTGAGCGTAGTAGCCGAAAGTCTGGTGGAATGGCGATCCTTCCCCGATCGTCCCATCGATCAGGTCGCTGTCCGCCGGGTCGCGAGGGGAAAAGAGATCGGCCTCGATGGAGGCGAGGAGTTCCTCCGGCGCTTGGGGAAACTGGCCCAGAATGGCCTGGCTGCCAACGATGACGAACTCCATCGCGCCGGTGATTCCCGTGGCGGCCCGGATGATGTGTTCAAGCTGAAGGCGCTGCATGGCGGAGACGGGATTTGATTTCCCAGACTTCCGCGGGAGACAGCACGCCGGCGAAGGGGGAGTTCTGCCGCCGGCGCCGGCCTTCGTCGTTCTCGGCGCAGAGCGCTGCGCAGATCTCCTCAGTCGGTCGGGTGAGAATTTGCCGCCATTCCGCGTAGCATCTCAGGAGCGAAGGGGCATCGGCGTTGCGGCGGGACCATCGATCCAGATTGGCCTGGGCGACCAGGAGCGGCGCCGACGACGCCCGCAACCGCTCGGCCACGCGTCGGGCGATCTCGAGGCTTGCCTGGTCCTGGAGCTCGTGGCTCATGGAACCCTCGGTGATCTCAACCGCGTTCATGCGACCAGGCTACGAGTTCGGGCGACCCGCCGCAAGGAGAGCCTACGAAGCCTGCGAAGCCGGAACCCAACCAGCGAATTGCCGTCGTCCAAGGCGGGTTCAGGGTTTTCGCTTGGTCGCAGGCCAGGGCGAAGGCGGACGCGTGGCGCGGTCGGCGAAGAACCAATGGCGCCAGGTTTCGTAGAAGTCGTCGTCGCGCGTGGGCTGCCCGGCTTCGTCTCGCAGGCGGAGGAGCAGGTCGATGCTGCCGGTCGACGGGTCGCCGGCCAGGGCGTGCGCGAGCCGCGGCAACCACGCCGGCGGCGGAAGTGGCGGCACGGGCGGTTGATAACGGCGTAGCTCACCGCTCACGCTCGTGGCCAAGAGCGAACCGCCGTCCTGAGTGATGACGAAGCCGCCGCGGGTGGGAACTCCTTCAGCGGGGCCTCCAATGGGGAAAAGGACCGTGGTGTCCCAAATCAGCAGGTTTCCAAACCGGTCCAGCGTTCCGACGAGCCCGGCGGCGGGCGATGTGCGCACCCGCAGGATGAACTGGTTGTGTTCCTGGCGCTGGAACAACCGGCGTCCGGTCGTGAGGTCCCACAAATGAACGGAACCGTCGAGCGTCGCCACGACCAGATGGTTGCCGGCCCGGGTGAACCGCACGCCGCCGACCATCTCACGGTGGCGCAAGGCGAGCCCGATGGGTTCCCCGGTCGTGAGGTCCCAGATCCGCGCGGCGCCGTCCAGGGAACCGGTCACCAGCCGGGAACCGTCCGGCGTAAAATCGATGTCCATCACCGGGCCCGCATGGGGGAGGTGGCGCCGGTGCTGGCGGCGAACCACATCCCAGAGCTGTGCGCCGTGGCCGTGGGTGCCGATGGCAAGCGTCTTCCCATCGGAGCTGAAGCGCAGGACATAGACCTTCCCTCCGCCGATCTGCGCATCGAAGGGGAGCCCCGCGGCGGTTTCGAAGCTCCAGGTTTCCAGGCGTCCGTCGACCTCGGTGACCAGGAGCGAGTCGGCAGGGTCGGCGAGAGCCAAATGACCGCCAATCGGACTGAAGCTAGCGCGCTGAGGGCTGAACTTCAGGCGGATGGGTTGATCGATGAGCCGGCCGGTGGCGGGCTCCCAGATTCGCAGTTCCAAGCCGTCCTCGTTTGGGCCGGAGAGGGTGGCGACTCGCAGCGGCGGGCTGCCGATGGCCAGGGTGCTTGCCTCCCCTGGATGCGCCAATTCCGGACCGACGGGTTGCCAGCCATCGACCGAGCGGACGCTGATGGTGTTCGAGGAGGTTGAAGCCGTGACCCAGGCGCCATCCTCGCTGAGCATCTGGAACCGCTGACCCGCCGGCAGCGACAGCTTTTCGGGCGCGGCTGCGCCGTCCCGAAGGTCGTAGATCAACGCTTGCGCTTGCGAGGCGACGGTGGCGATGCGGACGCCGGTCGCGTCAAAGCTGGCATCCTCCACATACCATCCGACCTCGACGGGCTCGGTGGCGGGCCGGCCGTCAGCGGCACGGAACAGCCGGAACTCGGTGCCGTCGACCAACAGGAAACGGGTTCCGTCCGGTGAAAACGCGGCCTCCGTCGTCACGCGGTGAACCGGGTAACGCACGATGGGCTCGACGAGGTTGGTGGCGGCGAAAAGCCACGTCGAACTCCCGCCACTGACCAGGACGCGATCGCCGTTCGGACTGATCAGGCCCTCAAACGAGGTGCCCTTCTCGACGACGTGTCCGGAAGAGATCAGGATGCCGTCGGGGACCTTCCACAGTTGAACGTCGCCGTTGGTGGAGACACCGATGAGCAACCGGCCCGCGGGATCGAAGCTCAGATGGCTCAACGCGTTTGTGGTCGGCAGTGGTTTGGTGAGGGGTTGCCCGGTCGCGGCATCGTAGACCAGCACACTCGGTGGATTCGTGTTGGTGGGCGCGACTGCCAGCAAGGTGGCGTCCTGGTTCAGCGCAACGTGCGAAGCCGGGCCGTAATCGACTCTGGTTTCGGATTTACCGGACGCAACCCCAACCCGACGCAGGGCGAGCGGGTCCGCGATCAACACGCTTTCCCCGCTTCCCTCGAACCCGGCGGCCAAGACCGGATTCGGCCAGGGCCGCGAGAGCAGGAGTTTGCCCGAGTCGGCCTGCCAGACCCGGACCTCCGGCGGCGTTGGACTCCCCGGTTCGGCCGACACGGCAAGCACGCGTTCGCCATCAGGGCTGAACGCCAGCCGCGTGAGGCGTCCGGCGGCCTGAAAGGGCGGCGTGATCGGATCGCCGGTTGCGACGTTCCAAACCTGCAACGCTCCGCCGAAGGAAAGCGTCAGCAGACGGGCGCCGTCGGGACTGAATCGGCAGCCGACGAACCGATTGGTGGCCTGACTTCCGGGGCCAATGGTGGTCAAAGGGAGCGGAAACCCCTCGTAGGTCAGGGTGTGTAGCAACCGCTGCACCGGAAGGCCGGCGTGCGGCGCCACCTCGACGGCGTCAGCCAGGCGGTCCAGCGATGCCAGGGCGCGCCCTTCGGCCTGGAGATAACCCGCCACCGTGAGGTTGAGTTCGGCGCTGGTTTCCTTTTGGGTGCGGAGGGCGGCGGCCAATCGTCGACCCTGCCAGGTGGTCCCCACCAGGCCGGCGATGAGTGCGAGCATGGTCGTTGCGGCCAGGCTCGCCGCCAAGGGATGCCGGCGGGCCCATTTCCAGAGGCGTTCGCCCGTGGTTGCCGGACGGGCGTTGACGGGCCGTCGGTCGAGATAGCGACCGAGGTCATCGGCCAGTTCCGCCGCGCTGCGGTAACGCCCCGCCGGCGTCTTGCTGAGACATTTCAGACAGATGGCGGCAAGATCGGCGTTGACCCACTGGCCGGCGACGCCCCAACCGCGGGGCGGAGCGTCCCGGATTTGCGCCAAGGTGGCGGTGCGGCTTCCGGCGTCGAAAGGCCGGTGGCCGGTCAGCAATTCGTAAAGGATCACCCCCAGGCTCCAGATGTCCACGGCGACCGTGACTTCGGTCGAAACGGTCCCGGCCTGTTCGGGAGCCAGGTAACCCGGCGAGCCGGCCGGGGATAACATCCGTCCGGTCTCCGGCGTGTCTTCCGCGAGCAACACGGCGAGGCCGTAGTCGGTGATCCTCGGCTGCCCGTCGGCATCGAGCAGGACGTTGGCGGGTTTCAGGTCGCGGTGGATGACGCCGCGTTGATGCGCGTGTTCGACGGCCTCAGCCAGGCGCTTGACCAAACCCGCCGCCTTCCGTGGCTGTCCGTGGAATTCGCGCTTCCGCTGTGCCAGGGTGCCGCCGTCGATGAACTCCATGACCAGGTAGGGCTGGTTCTGGTGTTCGCCGAAGTCGTGGACCTTGACGATGTTGCCGTGGTTGAGGCGGGCGACGGAGCGGGCTTCCTGCTGGAAGCGTAAGCGGAATTCCTCGCGCGTGCTGGTTCTGCCGGTAAGCGTCTTGATCACCACCACGCGGTCAAGGTCGGGATCGCGCGCCCGGTAGACCGTGCCCATGCCGCCGCCGCCGATCAACGCCTCGACCAGGTATTTGCCGATCCGGCTGTGGCTCGATCCGGCGGGTGGGATGTCGGCCAGCGCCAGACCAGCGGTCGAAGGGGTTTCGCTATCGTCGGCGTGTTGCAGCGCGTCCCGCAGGGCGCAGGCGGGACACCATCCCTCGTCGCGACCGACGAGAACCGCGCCGCAAACCGGGCACGGGTGGGTTGGCGAAGCGGGCGAATCCACGGGGTCGGGCTAACGCGGGGTCTGTTGCGGACCCGGTCCAACCGGGGCGGAAGGATCGCCGGGAAGGAGATCAAGGCGAACCAAGCGTATCCACTGGCGTTGCATGGGCGCATCGTGGCACATCGAGCCGGCGGGCTCAACCGGCATCACGAGACGAAGAGGCGCCACGCCGCCGGCTGGATTGGCGGGAAGTGCGGACGGGGTGCTTGCGATTCCCAGTCCGCCGCGGGAAAGGAGCCGATTGAAGGGGTTGCCGTGGGCGCCGGTCGCGCCTATGGTCGCGCCGATTCATGCACAGCACGCCGTTACCGACACCATGAAGCGTTTCCTGATCCTGCTGGGCGCGTGCGTTGCGCTCGGGTTCACCAGCCCCGCGGCGACGCGGCCCAATTTTCTGTTCATCCTCGTGGACGATCAGTCGCCGTTCGATCTCCGGCTCTACAACCCGCGTTCGACGCTGGCCACGCCGAACATCGACCGGCTTGCCGAGGGGGGCATGGTGTTCGACGGGGCCTATCACATGGGCGCCTTTGTGGGGGCGGTGTGTACGCCGTCGCGGCACATGATCATGAGCGGACGCACCGTGTGGCATCTGCCGATTTCGCCCAACGCCGACCGGCTTTGCCCGCCGAACCTCGAGACGAACACTCTCGCCGCGGTGTTCAACCGCGCCGGTTACGACACCATGCGGACATGCAAGCAGGGCAACAGCTACGAACGGGCCAACCGCCAGTTCACGGTCCGGCACGATGCGACCCGACGCGGCGACACCGACGAAACGGGCAGCGCCTGGCATGCCGAGCAGGTGCTCGCCTACCTCGAAGAGCGGGAGGCCGCCCATGACGCGGATCCTTTCTTGATCTACTTCGGTTTTTCGCATCCCCACGATCCCCGGAACGGCAAGACCGATCTGCTGGCGAAATATGGTGCGGCGAACCATACCGACCGCGATACGCTGCCGCCCGCCAATCCCGCCGCGCCCGGCCTGCCGGTGAATTATCTGGCCGCCCACCCGTTTCCCCACGGGCATCCGGGGTTGCGCGACGAAGTGAGTGTCAACGGGGTTTGGGACCGGCGGGATGAACGCACCATGCGCAATGAACTCGGTCGGGAATACGCGTGCAGCGAGAACATCGACACCCAGATCGGGCGGGTGTTGCGCAAGCTCGAGGCGATGGGGGAACTCGAGAACACTTACATCTTCTACACGGCGGATCACGGTATCGCCATCGGACGGCACGGATTGCAGGGCAAACAGAATCTCTACGAGCACACGTGGCGGGTGCCCTTCATTGTCCGGGGACCGGGGATCACTGCGGGCGCCCGAGTGCAGGGAAACATCTACCTGCTTGATACGCTGGCAACCCTGTGCGACCTGGCCGGCGTTCAACCGCCCGATTCGAACGAGGGCCGGAGCTTCAAGCCCGTGCTCACCGGCGCGCGGGCGACCATTCGCGACGTGCTTTACGGGGTGTACTGCGGAGGGACGAAACCCGGCATGCGCAGCGTGCGTCGCGGCGACTGGAAACTGATCAAGTACGACGTGCTCGACGGCCAGGTGCGGGAAACGCAGCTCTTCAACCTGGCGGAGAACCCGCACGAGTTCCTCGCTGAACATCAGGCGCCGGAAATTGCCGCCCTGACGGGCATCCAGCCGGAGGCCAATCAGGTCAACCTGGCCAAGGATCCGCGCTATGCCTACAAGCTCGCCGAAATGGAGCGCCTGCTGCTGACCGAAATGCAGCGGCTCGATGATCCCTACCGCCTATGGGACCAGCCGGTCGATGGGCCGTAGGATGACCCGCGGGGCATCAATCCGGCGGACGCCTCCGCCGCCGTCGTCGGCTCGTCGCAGGGTCCCTTGGCAAATCAGCTGCTTCTGGTGACAGTGCGAGAGTTCGCCTGACGCGGACCGGTGATCGCGATCTGCGGGATCGCAACCGGCAAGGGGTAGGGCGCGCAGTCCTCTGCGCGCCGGGCGAGGTGCTCGCGCCCCCGTATCGATGGCAGTTCCGACCGCTCACCCGATTCCGCACCTCGAACCAGCTACCGCGTGTTGGATCGATGGGGCTGGGGACGCTCGTCCGCCTGTGTTGAATTGCCCGCCCGGATCAGATCGCCGCAGGTTGATCGTTTCCGTGCTTCCGCCAGCCAGGGAGTGTTCCTACCGGTCGCCCGCGCCGGCTGATGGCATGCTTGGTGCTGAGCCAGTATTCACTTGTCTTGGCAACGGCGGACGGATGATGATGCACCATCGGATGAAGCTGAACGAGTATCAGGTTGAAGGTTTTTTCGACGAGATGTTCGCGGCGGACGGGACGCCGAGGTCGCATGCGGCGACCTTGTTGCAGAACCTCTCGCGGTTGCCGGAAGGGGAACTCGAAGTCCGTCAACGGGGGGCGGAGAGCGCCTTCTTCTACTCGGGGGTCACTTTCAGCGTCTACGGTGATCAGGCCGGCACCGAGAAGATTTTTCCGTTCGACATCGTTCCGCGGATCATCCCGGCGGATGAATGGCGGGCCATCGAGGAGGGTTTGAAGCAACGGATCACCGCGTTGAACCTCCTGATCGATGACCTTTATCATGACCAGCGGATCATCGGAGACGGGGTCCTTCCCAAGGAGATCGTTTACAGCTCGAAGGCCTACCGGCCGCAGTGCATGGGGTTCAATCCGCCGCGCGGGGTCTGGTGCCACATCACCGGCACCGACCTGATCCGGCATCGCGACGGCCAGGTCTACGTGCTCGAGGACAACCTGCGCTGTCCCTCCGGGGTCTCCTACGTGCTCGAAAACCGGCGGATCATGCAAAGTCTCTTCCCGCACGTGTTCGCCGAGCAGCGCATCCGGTCCGTGCGCACCTACACCAGCAAGCTGCGCGACCTCCTCGAACATCTCGCGCCCGATTCGGTCCGCAATCCGCACGCCGTGCTCCTGAGTCCCGGTATCTACAACTCGGCCTACTTCGAGCATTCCTTCCTGGCGCAGCAGATGGGGATCGAACTCGTCGAGGGGCGCGATCTGGTGGTGCATCAGGACCGCGTCTACGTGCGGACGACGCACGGATTCGAGCGAGTGGACGTGATCTACCGGCGCATCGACGACGATTTTCTGGATCCCGAGACCTTCCGGTCCGACTCGCTCCTCGGGGTGCCGGGCATCATGCGGGCCTACCAAAGCGGGCACGTGGCCCTGGTCAACGCGCCGGGCACGGGGGTAGCCGACGACAAGGTGATCTATGCCTACGTGCCGCGTATCGTGAAATACTACCTCGACCAGGAGGTCATTCTCCCGAATGTCCCCACCTACATCTGCGCCGAGGAAGAGGGATTGCGCTACACTCTTGAGCACCTGGATGAGCTGGTGGTGAAGGCGGCGAACGAAGCCGGTGGTTACGGCATGCTGGTCGGCCCCCACTCCACAGCGGAGCAGCGGGCGGATTTTGCCGTGCGCGTGAAGGCCAACCCGCGCAACTACATCTCCCAGCCGACGATGGCCCTGTCGCGCGTGCCGACGCTCGTGGGGGGCGACCTGGAGGGACGCCACGTCGACCTGCGCCCCTACATCCTCTACGGGCGGGAGATCTTCGTGCTGCCGGGCGGGCTGACGCGGGTGGCGTTGCGCAAGGGTTCGCTGGTGGTGAATTCCTCCCAAGGGGGCGGCAGCAAGGACACTTGGGTGCTCGATGATGCGCCGACCCCCGCGCCCGCCGGCCCCAGCCAGACCCAGTCCCAGACCGCCTGAACCGGAGCCCTGCCCATGCTGAGCCGTGTTGCCGAATCGATTTACTGGATCAGCCGTTACGTGGAGCGGGCCGAGAACGTGGCGCGCTTTATCGACGTCAACCTGCAATTGATGATCGACGCTCCGGCGGGCTTCGATCAGCAATGGTTGCCGTTGGTCTACACCACGGGCGACCAGGACGAGTTCAAGCGCCGCTACAGCTCGCCGAACGCCGAGAGCGTGGTGCGGTTTCTGGCCTTCGATCTCGAGAACCCGAACTCCATCGTGCGCTGTGTCCGGGCCGCCCGCGAGAACGCGCGCACCGTCCGGGAGATCATCTCGTCAGAAATGTGGCTGCAATTGAACAAATTCCATCTGATGGTCAGTTCGGCCGCGGCGCGCGGCGGCGGCATTCTCGACCGCCACGACTTCTTCGGGGAGGTCAAGCTGGCCAGCCAGACCTTTGCCGGCCTCACCAACTCGACCTTGACTCACGGGGAGCCCTGGCACTGGTGCCGGCTCGGACGGCAGCTCGAACGGGCGGACAAAACGTCGCGCATGCTCGACGTGAAATACTTCATCCTGCTGCGGTCGGTGGCCGATGTGGGCAGCGCGTTCGACGAGGTCCAATGGGCGGCCGTGTTGCGCTCTGCAAGCGCCTTCGAGATGTATCGGAAGCGCTTCGGACGCATTGCGGTGCCGAACATTGTGGACTTTCTGATGCTGCACCGGGAGTTCCCGCGGGCGGTTCTCTATTGCCTGACCACGGCGCGCGACGCGCTGCACGCCATCTCCGGCACGCCGCTCGGGACCTTCCGGCACGCGCCCGAGAAACTGCTCGGTCAACTGTGTTCCGAACTGGCCTACACGACGGTCGAAGAACTGCTTTCCGTGGGATTGCACGAATACATCGACCGCCTGCAGACCAAGATCAACCAGGTGGGGAACGGCATCTTCGAGTCCTTCCTGGCGCTGCGGGCGCCAGAATAGCCGGCCGCCCACCCGTCGCGGACGGTGGGAATATCAGTCGCCTTTTGGATTCCGGCGTGGCAGCGTTCCGGCCCGTTGATTGCATGAGTGTCGAGGCCGGGAAGAGACCGCCAGGGATCAGACCACGACTTGCCGCCGGGTACCAGCCCCGGGGGGAGGTGTATGACGAGTTGTTGAGTCCGGACGGGCACCTGCGGCCGCACTGGCGGGCCTTTCTCGGCTCCCTCTCCCAGTCGACCCGCACGGAGATCAGTCAACGCGAGGAGAGTGCCCGCCGGCTCCTGCGCGAGCATGGGGCCACTTACAACGTCTACGCAGAAGGGGAAAGCCAGACGCGTCCGTGGCGACTGGACCTCCTGCCGCTGTTGCTGTCCGCCGATGAATGGCGCCGGATTGCCGCCGGGGTCACCCAGCGGTGCCGGTTGTTGAACCTGTTGCTGGCGGATCTTTACGGCCCGCAACGCGCGCTCAAGGAGGGCCTGCTGCCGCCCGCCATGCTCCACGCCAACCCGGCCTTCCTCCCGCCCTGCCACGGCATCGTGCCGCCCCGCGGGGTCTATCTCCACCGGCACGCCGTGGATCTGGCCCGTTCCCCCGACGGTCGCTGGTGGGTGCTGGCCGATCGCGCCCAGGCGCCTTCCGGGGCGGGTTATGCGCTCGAGAACCGGGTCGTGTTGTCCCGGTTGCTGCCGAACGAGTTCTACGTCTCCCAGGTCGAGCAGATCGCTCCCTTCTTCGAGGCCGAACGCAACTGTCTCCGGCAACTGGCCCCCGAGCCGGACGGCGAACCGAACGTGGTCCTGCTGACCCCGGGACCGCGCAATGAGACCTATTTCGAGCATTCGTTTCTGGCGCGGCACCTCGATTGCGCCCTGGTGGAAGGCGAGGATCTCACCGTCCGCGACGAACGGGTCTACGTAAAGACGCTCGATGGGCTGCAGCAGGTGGACGTCATTCTGCGCCGGGTGGACGAACATTACTGCGATCCGCTGGAACTGGATGCCGAATCGCGCCTGGGGGTGCCGGGGTTGGTCCAGGCGGCCCGGGCCGGCAAGGTGGCGATCCTGAACGCGCTGGGATCAGGAGCGGTCGAGGTGGGCGCGCTGCTCGCCTTCATCCCGGCCCTCTGCCGCGCGTTCCTCGGCGAGGAGCCGTTACTGCCGTCGTTGGCGACGTGGTGGTGCGGACAGGAGAAGGAACGGAGTTACGTCCTCGACCATCTGGACGCGCTGGTGGTGAAGCCGGCCTTCCCGGGGACGGGCCGGCAACCGATCTTCGGCGCCGATCTGGATGCGGGCGGGCGCGAGGCGTTGCGCCGGGCGGTCCGCTTCAATCCCGCGGCCTACGTCGGCCAGGAGCGGGTGGCGCTCTCGACCACGCCGGTCTGGGTCGACGACCGGCTGGAACCGCGGCCGCTCGTGCTGCGGGTGTTTGTCTCGTATTCGGGGGATCGCTTCGAGGTGCTGCCGGGCGGGCTGACGCGGGTGGCGCCCGAACGCGATGCGCCGGTCGTTTCCAGCCAGAGCGGAGGCAGCAGCAAGGACACCTGGATCCTGGCCGGGCCCGGACAGCGGACGACGCCCCGCACCGCGCTCGGGCCGTTGCGGCGATCCCGCGGGAAGCCCCCCACGCCGGCGGAGATCCCGAGCCGCGTGGCGGACAATCTGTTTTGGCTCGGTCGCTACGCGGAGCGGCTCGAGGATACCGCCCGGACGTTGCGCTGCGCGTTGTCGCGGCTGGCGGACGAAAGCGGCATCGAGGAAACCCCGGAACTCCTCGGCCTGGTCGATCTGCTCGTCCATTTCGATCTGCTGCCGGCGGCGTTTCGCGAGGACTGGCGGCCGGGCGCGGTCGAGCGCGAGCTGCTGCGGCTGGTGTTTCGTTCGGACCGCCTGGGCACCGTGCAGGAGTTGCGCTATCGGCTCAACCAGACCGGCTTCGTCGTCCGGGACCGCCTTTCCCCGGATACCTTGCGGGTGCTTGAACGGATCGACACCGACGCCGGCGTGCGCCCCGGGCGCAATCCGCTGCATTTTTCCCTGGCCGTCCTGAACACCCTGCTGCTGAACCTGGCGGCGCTCAGCGGCATGGAGATGGAGAACATGGTGCGCGGGCACGGCTGGCGGTTCATGGAACTCGGGCGGCGGCTCGAACGGGCGGTGAACATCATCAGCCTCGTGCAGGGCGGTCTGCTCATCGAGGAGAACAACCGCGGCGTGTTGCAGCCCATGCTCGAGATCGCCGACAGCACGATGACCTATCGCCGGCTGCATTTCGCGCAACCGGTGCTTGGTCCGGTGCTCGAACTGCTGCTCTTCACCGCGCGCAATCCCCGCGCCCTGGTCTTCCAGCTCGAACTCCTCCGCCTGCATGTCGGGGATCTGCCCGGGAACGGCGGCTCCCAGACCTCGTTGATCGAGCAGGCCGACGGCGCGCTCACGCAGCTCAAGGGAATCGAGACCGCCGGGCGTTGGGCGGCGGTCCAACGCGCCACAAGGAGGGAGCTTTCCGATCAACTGGGCACCTTGGCCGACCGTTTGCGCCAGGTGTCCACCGGGATCAGTCAGCGCTACTTCATGCACCTCGCGCATCAAACCGCCGCATCCCCATGATCTACGAGGTCCGCCACACCACGCTCTACCGGTATCACGCGCCGGCCTCGGTGTCCCATCACGTCGCCCGGTTGCGTCCGCGGGAGCTGGCCTTCCAGCAGCTGCTGGCCCACCGGGTCGACGTCGAACCGGCGCCCACCGTCTGGCGCGAACAGCAGGATTATTACGGGAACACCGTGGCCTTTTTCACCGTGCAGCAACCGCACCACGAGCTGAAGGTCACTTCGGAAAGCCGCGTCGAACTCGCGCCGCCGCCGGCACTCGCGGCGGAAGACTCGGCGCCTTGGGAGGAGGTGCGCGAGCTGGCTTTCGAGCACCGGTTGACGGAGGCCGGGCGGGCCATGGAATTTGCCTTCGATTCCCCGCTGGTCCCGCGGGCCCAGGCCTACGCGGAATACGGAGCCCTCTCCTTCCCGGCGCGGCGTCCGGTGCTCGCCGGCGCCGTCGACCTGATGCAGCGGATCTACCGGGAATTCGAGTTCGATCCCGGCGCCAGCTCGGTGGCGACCCCGGTCTCGGAGACGTTCCAGCGCCGACGCGGCGTTTGCCAGGATTTCGCGCACCTGATGCTGGCGTGTCTCCGCTCGCTCGGACTGCCGGCGCGCTATGTCAGCGGCTATCTGGAGACCCTGCCGCCGCCCGGTCAACCGAAGCTGGAAGGGGCCGACGCCTCGCACGCCTGGGTGGCGGCGTTCTGTCCCCGGCTGGGCTGGCTCGAGCTTGACCCCACCAATGCCATCATCCCCGGCGAACGCCACGTGCGGTTGGCCTGGGGACAGGATTACAGCGATGTGAGCCCGATCCGCGGCGTGCTCGTGGGCAGCGGCGAACATGAACTCGAAGTGGCCGTCGACGTCCTGCCGCAGTCGGAATAAACCGCCTCGGCGCCGCCCGGCGAGGCCCCGATGCGGGGTCACATGAAACCGGGGATCAGCCAGGCGGCTCCGATGCCGTGCAACCATCGCGAGGTCCGGTCCGGCCCCAGCAGCAGGTGCGAAACCAGCAGGGAGGCCCAGGGCAGACTGAGGAAGAACAGGACGCCGCCCATGGCGCAGACGCCCCGTCCGGCAAGCGTGTGCCGGTTCGTTCGATCCACACCCAGCAACGCATCGGGATGGTGATGCCGCCGTTTCCCGCGGTGATGATGTGTCCTTGGCGCTTTCATCGGCAGTAGGTGGATGATGCGGGAATCCTACCGGAACGAACCCTGATGAGCAAGTCCGGCATCGCCCGGAATCGCGGTCCGCGAGCATCTCCGCCTCTTGCGGTTGCGTCCGACCCGTCGAATCGGCTCACGGAATTCACCCCGCCTGCTTCACCAATTCTCCACCGCAGGGCGCAAACACTCTGCGCGCCCTCCGGGCTGGGCCGCGACGAGTCAATCCGCCGTTGCCGCCGACGCATGGTCGGCGCGGGAATCCACCCGCAGGCGCAGTCGTGCAGGTTGCGCCTGCCGGTTGCCTTCGAGTGAGTCATCGCCCGCCGGTGGCAGCCAGCCGTGTTCCCGCTGGATCTTGCGCCGACTCGATCACGGCGGCTGCGAGTCACCGAAAGGACACGGACGGGATGGGCCGGCGGTCTCCGGGAGCGACGGGCGTTTTCCGGCAAAGGGTGTTTTCAGGCCGCCGTTTTGTGGCAGTTTACGCCCCATGTTGCCGCTGTTTCGCAAGGTTGTCTGTGGGTTTCTGCCGGTTTGGCTGGCGGTCACGAGTTGGGCTCACGTCGGGTCGCATCCGTCGGTGCATGACACCGTGGCCGGCATCGCGCTGCGGCTTGCCCGGGAGGTGCCGCCCGCCCGCCTCACAGCGGCAACCCCGGACCAGCTGCTGGCCTGGCTCGCCCCGCAGGAGCGGTTGGTGCTGGGACGGGAACACGTGCGGTTTACCGTGAACGTCCCGGTTCGGGTCACGGTCGTGGGAGACGCCACGGCGGTCGAAACACCGTTCTGGCTGGCGGATCTCGGTTTCCGTGATGCGGGGCTCCGATGGCAGGACGGCGAGTCGACCTTCACCGCCTGGGCGCGCGAGTTCCCCGCCGGCGAGATCGGCCTGGGGGTGAACGGCCTCGGCGAGCGCGACAGCCACTATTTCGTCCTGCTGCAACCCCTCGTCGCCTCCCCGGCCCTCGAGGTTGCCGGGGGCTATCCGGGAAGGCTCCGTGTCGCTACGTTCATGGTCGGTGCCCAGCCTTGGGCGGATCGGGGCACGGTGGTCACCGCCGCGCCCCCGGTCCTCCTCGGGCAGACGCTGCTGCGAACCCTGCATGGCAGCCGCAACGACGCCTGCCTGAACGGAAAGTCCCGGGTCACCCCCTTTCCCGCCGGGCCGCTGCCGGACCATCTCGTGCTGACCTGGAGCGGGAGTCCGACCAGGAGCCAGACCGTGCAGTGGCGCACGAGTGCGGCGGTTCGGCGCGGCGTGGCGACGTTCCACCCCAAACCGGCTTCCGGTGGTCCGCCCGATCCCGTGTCGGTGGTGCGGGTGCCGGCCGTGACCCGCCTGATCGTCGACCCGGCGTTGCGCAACGATCCGGTGATCCACTGGCACACGGCGGAACTCAACGGGCTCACCCCCGGCACGACCTATGTCTACCGGGTGGGCGACGGTTCCCCGCAGGGCTGGTCGGCGCCGGCGGAGTTCACCACGGCCCCGGAGGGCGCCACGCCGTTCTCCTTCGTCTATATGGGGGACGCGCAAAACGGTCTGGACCGCTGGGGACAGCTGGCGCAGCGGGCCTACCGTTCCCGTCCGGATGCCGCGTTCTACTTGATGGCGGGCGACTTGGTGAACCGGGGGAACCAACGGGATGACTGGGACGCCTTCTTGCACTTCGCCGACGGCATCTTCGCGCGGCGACCACTGGCGCCGGTGATCGGCAATCACGAATGCCAGGGCGGTCATCCGACGATGTATCTTGAGCAGTTTGCGTTGCCGTTGAACGGTCCTTCCGGTCTGGAAGCCGGCCGCGCGTATGCCTTCGAGTACAGCAACGCCCTGTTCGTCATCCTGGATTCAAACCTCGACCCCCAGGAACAGAGCGTGTGGCTTGAGGATCAGTTGTCCTCGAGCGGCGCCACGTGGAAGTTCGTGGCCTACCATCATCCGGCCTACTCCTCGGCCCCCAACCGCGACAACGAGGAAATCCGGCAGTATTGGGTTCCGATTTTCGACCGCTACCACGTCGACCTGGCACTGCAGGGCCATGATCACGCCTATCTGCGCACCTATCCGCTGCGCGACAACCAGCGCGTCGTTGATCCCGCCGATGGCACGGTCTACATCGTTTCGGTGTCCGGCACGAAGATGTACGACCAGGCTGCGCGGCCGTACACCGAGTTCGGCATGACCAGGGTCCCGACCTACCAGGTGCTCGACATCCAGATCCAGGGCGACCGGTTGAACTACCGTTCGTACGATGCGCAAGGCCGGTTGCGCGATCAGTTCGTGATCCGGAAGTAAGCCGGGGCCACGGCCTGCGCCTTGCGCCGCCCGCCCAGGCCGCAGCCGGAGAGCGGAGTAGTTTCCGCGATCCAAAGGAGCGGGACGACGAACCATCCGGGGGACGAAAGCACCCGTCCGGCTTCCGCTGGCATCGACTCCGGACGAGGCTCCGAGCGTCGCACCCGGATATTTCACATGCGTCCAGCGGAAGCGGGATATCGGACGATCGATCCGGGTGAATGGAACATAGGTGTATAGCCCCCCAGCATTCCCCCTCCTCCTCGCCTCCGCGGCACCGGTTTTGCCGCCGCCAAAACCGTTTCGGGAGGAGGGACGCTGCCGCCAGAAAGGGTCAGGGCAACGGGTCATTTGGCGCCGGCGGGCCCTGCACCGGGGCACCCCGCGGGCAACCAGCCAGATGCACTCCGACCTGTGCGCTGAACTCGCCCCTCCAGCGGTCAGGCGCGCTCGTCGTTTCGCGCGTTGCACAAATCAGGGCGAACTCTGTGTCCACGGCTGCGCCGGATTTGGCCGAGCAGGGTCCGCCGCCCCCTGCCCCCCTGCTGCGTCCCCCGTCCGCACATCGGACACCGTGGATCAGAGATCAGCGGGACAACACCCAGTGGACACCCAGAATGGGGACACCACCACCCGAAACCGGATCGGCAATGGTTGTCGACGAAGGGGAAGCCCCGGCCCGGTCCGATGAGGGCATCTTCCCGGCGGGCGAGGCGGGCGTTCTCCAGCGCACGCGCCGTTCGCAGAAGCGCTGCCCGGGGTCATTGCCGCACCACCCGGGTGCCTGCCAGGAGGTCGTGCAGTCCCCGTCCGGGGTGGACCACTGTCCACGCCACTGCCCCCAGCCAGATGGCCAGCCAGCCGAAGACGAACAAGGGAAAGGCGCCCGCGGCCGGGTTCGTCAACACGCGGATACCAGCGAGGGGCAGCAGCAGCGGGAGCCATACGACAGCCCAGCGCCACAGAAGTATGCCGCGCCCGGCCTTCCGCCCTCCCGCTCCCACCACCGCCAGCCGGCAGATCGACTGGCTGGCCGTGCTGCGGAACGGCACCTCGAGCAACTGGGCGACCGCGAGCGCCGCCAGCAGGATCATCGTGGACGCCAGCAACGCCCCCCACCAGACGCTGCCCTCATCCGCGCCCGCTTGAGCCTCGTGGCAGCCCACGAAGATCAGCAACCAGATGTAGACGGGCAGCATGAATAACGAGGTTGCGCGCAGCCCCCGCCCGACCTCCGTGGGCCGGTCGAGCAGTCCCCGCAAAGTGCCCGCCAGAAAGCTCAGGCGCTCGAAACGACCTTCGGCGAGATTCTGCAGCGCCGGTCGGGCATGAAGCGGCAGACGGTCCGCGTCCGTGTGCCGGGCCACCGCTTGTAGCAAGCGTTGCTGGCCGGCGAGGTCCTGCACCGGGATACGTTCCGCCGCCGTGCCGCCGGCGGCCGGCCAGGCCCTTTCGAGCAGCATGGCCCGCCCGTCGGCGGTGATCCAGATGTGATCCAGACTGGACGTCGCGGGGAGCGTCCGGTCGCCCGAGGCCGCCCAGAGTTCGGAAGCCAGGTCATGCAGCCAATGGCGCAAACGCGACCATGGCGCCGGGCCGTCCTCCCGCAAGCGGGTCGTCAACGGCGTGCCGGCAGGCGCCTCGAAAGCATCCCATTCACCATCCTCCGTGTGCACCGACTGCAACCAGCGCAGCCGACCGGGCCGCGCCACGTGCCGGCGGGCCGGGGAAGGGCCGTCGTCTGACGCGCGCCACAACCAGATCGATCGCCGAAGCACCGGATCAGTGGCCTGCACCCATTCCCCGGCCACAATGTCGTTCACTACCGCGAACGGCCCCATGCAGCCGGCCCGGGCCGGAGGCTGCTCCGCGACGACCCCCACCTGTCCCTCGCGACGGATGACGCCTGTCGGTTCGACGATGACCCGCGTCCCCGACAGCCGGTCCCAGACCGTCGCGTACCGATTCTCCCGTCGCGCGCCCAGAGTCAGCAGGACGGGAATCCAGGCGCAGGCATTCGTGACGAGGTTGTAGAGCAGGATGTCGGCACTGCGGAAGCTGTTCATGTCCGGAACGTGGATCGTGGCCAGCAGCAGCGGGATCCGGACGCTCTCAATGGCGAGCATCGGCGTCAGAATCCGGATCAGCGCCCGTCCGGGGCCCGGCACGCCCCCGTTCGTCCGGATCACCCGCAATCCTCGCAACCGTTTCCCCAACCCCCTGCCCCACAGCCCTTCCACGATGGTGAAGTAGAGGAGGCTGAACCCGAGGAAGACGAAGTAGTATTTCGCCGAGGCCAGATCCCGGTCGACCAGCGGACGCAGGTGGAAATCCGAGCCGCGCACCCAGAGCATCAGGATCAGGTAAGGCACGAGCAACGCGAGCAGGTAGTCGATCCAACCGGACAGCACCCGGGCCTTCATGGACGCGGGTTCCGGTTCTCTCGAACTGAAGGGAAGCAGGGCCTTGCGGAGAGCCGCGTAATCGGCAAAGCGCCCTTCCGGCTCCTTCGTCAGGCAACGGGCGATGACCGTCTCGAGGCCGCCCGGCAACCCCGGACGGAAATGGCCCGCCGGCCGGGGCTTCTGATTCATCACGTTCGCCACCACCTGCACGGGGTTGGCGCCTTCGAACGGCGCCCGGTTCGTCAGCAGCGTGAAAAGCGTGGCGCCCACCGAGTAGACATCCGTCCGCACGTCCACCTCGTCCCCCCGCAACTGCTCGGGCGAGGCGTACGAGGGCGTTCCCAGGATGATCCCGTGAGCGGTGGCGAACGAATCCGTCTGCTCCAGCGTGGAAACCGAAAGACCGAAGTCGCCCACCTTGACCGAACCGTCGGGACCGACGAAGCAGTTCGACGGCTTGATGTCGCGATGCAGCACGCCGACCGCCGCCGCCGCCTCAAGCCCGTCGATCACGTCCAGCATGGCATCCACCGCCTCCGAGACCGGTAACGGCCCGCGCTGTTTCAGGACGTCCTTGAGGGTACCGGCGCTGGCGATCTCCATGGTGATCACCGGTTGCCCGTCCACCGCTTCGCTGCCGAAGACGTAGAGGCTGTGCGGATGATTGACGCGCGCCGCAAGGCGGCCCTCGCGCAGGAACCGCTGTCGCACCTCCGGAGAGTCCATCCGCCGCCCGAGCATCTTCAACGCCACCCGCCGCCCGGTGGCCACGTGCTCCGCCTCGTACACCGCTCCCATCCCACCACGCCCCAGCAACCCGAGCAACCGGTAGGGACCGAACTCGCACGGGAACCGCGTAAAGCTGCGCTCGGGCATCGGTACGCCTTCCGAACCGGTGGTCACCGTGGCTTCCGCCGCTTCGAGGGTTTCATCCAACGCGCCCGAAAGCAGGCACGCGGGGCAGAGTTGAGCGGACGCACCGGACGGAACCGACGCGCCGCAACGGGGGCAAAAACTGGATTCAGACGCCTTCATCACCGGGTCTCCAAACGGCATTCACCCTTGACCTGACAGAAACCGGCGGGCCGGTTACAGGTTTTCCGGCGGCGCCCGGAGGGCCGCGACCAGGTGGCGCATTTCATCCTCGACCTCCGCGGCATCGGCCACGGTTCCGGCGATCTCCGCCCGCAACAGGTCCCGGTAGCGCCGACGCAGCCGATGGATGGCGACCTTGAGCGCGCCCTCACTCAGCCCGAGCCGACGCGCGGTGTCTCCGCGGGAAGGCTCCTCACCGCTCAAGGCGGTGTGCAAAGCGGCGAACAGTTCCCCCTTGCCGGCGGCTTCCCACTCGGTGCGGAGGGTCTCCAAAGTGCGCCCGGTCAACTCGCGCGCCCACTCCCGGTCGTAATGCCGTTCGGCGTCGGGGGGCTGGCAGGGCTCCAGGGCGTAGCGCGCTTCCGGCGCCAGGGCGTCCCATTCCAGAAACCGCACCCCGCCGCCGCGTTTCTGCCGCCGCGCCCGGTGCCACTCGTTGGCGAGGAAGTGCTTGAGCGCTCCGAGGAGGTAAGTTCGGAAGCGGCCGCGCTCCCGGTCCGCTCCCGCAAAACCGCCGGTCTCAATGAAGCGCGCCAGAAAGGACTGCGTCAGGTCCTGGGCATCGTGCGGCGGATGACCGCGCCGCCGCACGAAGGCATAAATCGGATACCAATAGCTCCGGCAAAGCTCCTCAAGCGCCGCCCGCGCCAACGATTGATCCGCGTCACCCCCTTGCGCCGCGCCCACCAGCGTCCAACGCGTCGTGTTGAACTCCCGCGCCCCGGGCGTCGGCGTGGTCATTGCCGCCCCCTCCAAAGCCACCGCCTTGCACCGCGCCGGATCCAACGCCCCACGCCGCGAGCCTCGGCCTCGCGCGGCGGTCTCACGCACCATCCTCCGCCAACGCCAGCGCCGCCTGGTCCGGCTGGCCATTCAGCTTTCCAACCAGATCCTCGATGGTCACCGAACGGCTCACACCCTGCTCGTCCCGTGCCAGCCGGGCATACTCGGCCGAAACCCCGGCCGAAACGCCTTCCCCCGCGCTCTCAACGGATTCCTTCCCCCCTGCATTCCGCAGGGCCTCGAGCACGTCGCAAACCGTGATCCGGCCCGGTGGCCGCGCCGGCACATAGGCCGGATCCGTTTCCTGCACCTGATTCACCAACCGCGCGGCCGACAACGAGGCGATGACCTCGGAAACGAGTTGCACGGGGGCTTTGGCCGCCCGGGCCAGCAACCCGATCGTCGGGGCGCCCGTGCTGTCCAGAAAGGCGCGTCCCACCAGCGCCATCACTTCCACCGCCACGCGTTCCCGTCCGCGCTGGCTCATCGTCTCCGCCTGCCGGTCTTCGATGTGGCGGCGATGATGCTGGAGCGCGAAGGCCACCTGCGCCCCGAGCAGGAGAATTATCCAGGAGAGATAAAGCCCAAGCATGAACAAGAGCACCAACCCGATGCCGCCATAAATCCGGCTGTAAGTGACCACCCGCGAGACGTAGAAAACCCCGAGTTCGCTGTTCAATTGCCAGAGACACCCGGCAAGCACCCCGCCTCCGAGGGCCGCCCACCATTTCACCCGGGTGTTCGGCATGACCGTGTAGATCAACGTAAACGCCAAGCTGACAAGCACATATGGCGTCAGCTTCAGCAGGCTCCGTTCCAGCCACACGCCCCCCGGCAGGGCTTCCCGGACGAATTGCCGCGCGCTTTGCACGTAGTCCGTGCTCGTCAGCGTCACCGCCGCCGCCAAAAGCACCGGCCCCAGCACCAGGGCCGCCGTGTAATACGCGATCCGACCATGCCACGTCCGCCCGCGATGCACGCTCCAGATATCGTTGAACGTCTCCTCGACCCGGTGGATCAACCCCAACGCCAGCACGAGCAAGGCAATCAGTCCCCCCACCCCCAGGGCTTCCGTCCGGATGTTCTCGATGTATCCCCGGATCTGGTCCTTGATGTCCTGCCGGGAAAGGGTGATCCGATCCGAGGCCGCCGGTGACTCGGACGCGCCGGTAGCAAGCGCGTCGCCGCCGGGGGTGACGGTTTCCGGGCCGCCGGCCTCGGCCGTGGCAGGCAGGTCATTGGTCCCCTGGACGGGGGTGTGCGGAAAGAGGCTGATGGTCAGGTTGGTGCTCAACCCCGGAGTGATCCCTTCGACGACCCGGTCGATCAGTTCCATCACCGGCTGCTCGCCTTGTCGTTTGAGTAAGCTGCCCGAGATACTAATGATTACCGCAAAGAGCGGAACAATGGCCAGGAGCGAGGTGTAGGCCAGCGCGGCGGCGCGCAGACTGCCGCGGTTGAGCGAGAAACTCCGGCCCACCAAGCCCCAGAAATGGAAGAAACGTTCTGTTCGCGACCATGCGGCACAAGGACGCCCGAGCAAGGATTCCTCCTGCAGGGCGGTCCGGGCAATCCGCAGCCATTCGATTGGACGTGGTCTCCGCATGCGATGGCCAATGCGTCCTCAGCCTAGCGCCGCCCCTCCGATTCGCAATCCCAAAGCGCCCTGAACCCCGCCCTACGCAGCCTTGCTCAAGCCCCAGACAAACGCCGCATCCAGGCTGCGGCGACCGGTCCCACCGCGGTTGCCGGAGGGCACAGAGGACCGTTTTTCAGCGATTATCACGGGGAAACGGGGTCCTGGGGTGCCCACCCCCCCACGCCTCCGCCCACCTCCGACCCGCTCAGGCTGGGAAAAATATTCCTTGAACTTTCGCGTTCGCGTGCCTACTTTACTACTCGTCTGCACCGGTTGCAGGCGATAGATCGATCTACACATCAAACGAACAAATGATGAACAAAACAACTAAACTAATAGTTGCCGGGGCTGCCGGATTGCTCTCATGGAGCACTCAGGCCGCCGTAGTGGAATGGGACCACTTCAATGATCCGGGTGGTGGCCAAACCCTCACGATCGCTCCTGGCGCGGTTGTCGGAGCCTCTGTGGGTTCCGTGGCCCCGATTACCAGCGGAGTGGCCGCGAACACCCATCGGGGTATGGAGATAGAGGTAACGGGTGTGAGCGATGCCGTCACGTCCGCTGAGGTAAGGGCAGCCTCCAACGCCCCCGCCGACTACTTCGAGCAAAGCACCGGCACGAACTCGAGGGCCACGTCAACAATCACCTACGACGCGAACGGCGCCGGACTGTCATACGACATCTCTGGCTGGCAGGCCGTACGGTTGGCGGAGATCAAGACGGACAGCCCCATCAACTGGTCGGTAACGATCTCCGATGGGGTGAACACCTGGACCGAGACCCAGAATCCCGGTCCCTTCATCGGCTACTTCGGGCCGGTCGTGAACCTGGACTTCCCGTTGGTCAACTTCAGCGCCAACGGGGTGGTGCTGACCAGCATCGAGAGCATGGTCATCACCATCGAGGGCTTGTTCGACGGAAATGACTCAAGCTTCCATGCCGTGGGTCTCGTTGACGTCCCTGAGCCGCACGAGTATGCGCTCTTTGCCGGTCTCGGCCTGATCGCGTTCGGCGCCTTCCGGCGCTTCCGCTCCGGTCTTGCCTGAGCCGCAGTTTGGACTTATCACCAGCCAGCCACGGGTTGGCTGGTTTTTTTTGTACTTGTGCTTGACCCGGAAAACCCGGAGGCAATCTTGCTTGCGAGCAGGCGCGACTGGTCTCGTCCAATCCGAACCGGCGCTATCAGCCTTCGAATGACAGTCCACCAGGGTCTTCCAGAAGACAATGAACACTTCATCGCGCTGGTTCGGCATGGTCTGCTTGGCCGCAATGTCCGGGAGTCTCTTGTGCGCCCGGGCTCAACCCACCATCACCCAGCCGCCCACCAACAAGACTGCCTACGTCGGTCTACCCGTGAGTTGGAGCGCTGCTGCCACCGGGGGAGAAGGGCTCGCCTACGAGTGGCGGTTCGCGCGTGCCGGCCAAGTGCCGCAGGTGATCTCCCCGTGGAGCGAGGTGGCCCTGCTTAGCCTTCCGGCGATCGCCCCCGACCACGCGGGACGCTACTGGCTGGTGGTCCAGGATGCCGCCGGAAGCGTCACCAATCCCCCCGTTCACCTGCGCGTGCTGGACACCAAAGTGAGAACGAACATCGGATTTCAG
Source organism: Verrucomicrobiales bacterium (assembly GCA_024233305.1). Classification (GTDB taxonomy): domain Bacteria; phylum Verrucomicrobiota; class Verrucomicrobiia; order Limisphaerales; family J093; genus J093. Next base: position 51,557 of record JACKPV010000037.1, on the reverse strand, counting down.
GTGACCGTCTACAACGGGATTTCGGATACCATCCATGAACTGCAGGGTTCCTGGGACCTGCGTAACTGGACTTCAATCGTCAGGGACACCAACGCCGCGCAAAGCACCGTGCTGCACCGGCCTCCCGCCGACCACGGATTCTACTTCTACCGCGTCCTCCCATTGCCGTAGCTGCAGACGTTGAATCGGCGCAGATTCAGTTGGAATACGGCTGCCCGCCACCGGGGGCGCGCAGGATACGGGTTCGGGAGGTGAACGGGGGGCTGCCTCTCGGGCGGCGCGCAGGGGACTGCGCGCCCTACCCGGGCCAGGTGGTAGGGCGCGTCACTCCGTGCGCGCCGCTTTGGAAAGAACGTGACCGTGCGTCCTCTGGGGCAACAGAGAACCTGGCACCTTTTCCGGCACCGATCTGCGCCTGATCTACCGAAGCGTATCTTCCTGATTTCCGCCGAGACATGGGGCTCCGCACTTGGACGCAACCGGCGGTCGGGTTCGGTGGGACCGCGTCAACCCCTGGATCTCAGCGCCGACTGCACGGCGGCGGCTACCGCACACCGAATCGGTACGGTTGAGCCGGTGGCGTGGTTTCCCGACGCTGCCATTCCCGGGCCTCGACGGCAACCGCAGCCCGGTCTTGCGCTGCGGACGGTGAAGGGTGTTTGATGCGGCGTCTGCTGCTATGGATGACACCAACGCCCTGATCGAACAACGAAAGGCAAACCTCGCCGCGCTGGCCGCCCGGGGATGCCATCCGTTCCGGAACAAGTTCCAGCCGACCGAAGGCTGCGGCGAGGCCCGCGCCAACTACGCCGAGGGCCGCATCGTCGGGATTGCCGGCCGCATCACCGCCCATCGCGACATGGGCAAGAGCCAGTTCATGGACCTCAAGGACGGTACCGGCCGCATCCAGATCTACGTGCAGAAGAAGGCGGTCGGCGATGAACAGTTCGAGATCTTCCGGCAACTCGACCTGGCGGATTTCATCGGGGTGCGGGGCGCCCTGTTCACCACCCGCACCGGCGAGGTGTCGGTGAAGGTTGAGGAGTTCGTGGTGCTCACCAAGGCGCTGCGTCCGCCGCCCGCCAAGTGGCATGGCCTCGAGGACACGGAAACGCGCTACCGCCAGCGCTACCTCGACCTGATGGCCAACGACGGGGTGAGGGAGACCTTCCTGAAACGCAGCGCGATCATCCGCGAGATCCGGGAGTTTTTCCACGAGCGCGGCTATGTCGAGGTCGAGACGCCGATGATGCAGGCGATCCCCGGCGGGGCGGCAGCCCGCCCCTTCAAGACGCATCACAACGCGCTCGGGTGCGATTTCTACCTGCGCATTGCGCTTGAGTTGCCCTTGAAGCGGTTGTTGGTGGGCGGCCTGGACCGCGTGTTCGAGATCGGTCGCAACTTCCGCAACGAGGGACTGTCGCGCCGCCACAACCCCGAGTTCACCATGCTCGAGGCCTACGAGGCCTTCGGCGATTACGCGACCATGATGGAGACGGTCGAAAGCATGGTCTGCCGCGTGGCGCAGCAGGTGCTCGGGACACTGCGCATCGAACACCGGGATCCGGAGGGCAACCTCACCCGGACGATCAACCTGGAGCGTCCCTGGCGACGGGCCACCTACAAGGAACTCGTACGGGAAAAGGCGGGCGCCGATTGGTTCGAGATTTCACCGGCGGACCGACGGACGAAGGCTCTCGAACTCGGCGCCGAACTCGGGGACGATTACGTCGATTTCGAGGTGACCCAGGCCGTGTTCGAGAAGCTGATCGAACCCACCCTCATCGACCCCGTCTTCGTCACGCACGCTCCCAAGGAACTGATCCCCCTGGCCAAACTCTCGCCCGACGATCCATCGACGGTCGAAGTCTTCGAGTGCTGCATCAACGGCCAGGAGATCTCGCCGGGCTACACCGAGCAGAACGATCCGGTTGAACAGCGGGAACGCCTGGAACATCAGGCCGGCGGGGAGCAGCAGAAACTCGACGAGGATTTCCTCGTGGCCCTCGAACACGGGATGCCTCCGGCGGGCGGCATCGGCGTGGGGATCGACCGTTTGTGCATGATGCTCCTCGGCCAGGAGAGCATCCGGGACGTGATTCTGTTCCCGCAACTGCGGCCACGCACCTGATCGGGTGGAACGAACCGCACCTGGAATTGTGCGCATCTCAGCTTTTTCGGAGCGCGGAATTCATTCCGCAGCAAGGTTGACTCCCGGCGGGGTCTGCGGAATGAATTCCGCGCTCCGACTCTTCGGGCCGCACGGAGTCGGAAAACACTGAGATGCGCACCCTGGAATTTGCCCGCCGAAGAAACGTGTTGAATTCCGCCGGGGGATGCGTATGTTTTGCCCCGCGTTGGATCAAGCGTCCTTCCACGGCATGGTGAATCAGCAGTTGAACCTCGTTCAGTGATGATTTGAAACCCGACGGTCGGGAACAGTCTGGAGTTAACGGCAGAGGTCCAACGGCAGATCATCAGAATGAGTACCAAGTTGTTTGTAGGAAACCTGTCCTACAATGTCACCGACACCCAACTGCACGACGCCTTCGCCACCCATGGTGTGGTCGTCGAAGCCAATGTGATGCTGGACCGGGCCACCGGTCGTTCGCGCGGCTTTGGGTTTGTCACCATGAGCACCCCGGAGGAGGCGCAGGCGGCCATTGAGGCCCTCAACGGCTCGACCCTGGACAATCGCGCCCTCACCGTGAATGTGGCCCGTCCCCGCGAGGAACGCGGCGACCGTGGCGGTGGCGGCGGCGGTGGCGGACGCGGTCCGCGTCGTGATTTCGGTGACCGCCGCGGCGGTGACCGGGGCGATCGCGGCGGGCGTCGGGAGCGCTGGTAGACACGCGCGCTCCCTGACTGAAAGGGATTTTCAAAGCCGTTCCGGGCCTCCGGAACGGCTTTCTTTTTTGTGGAGCGCCGCTCCGCATATCGGCGGCCTCCTGCGGAGCGGACATCGTCGATCCGCAGCTTGGCGCACTCGCCCGACCATGGCCGGCCGCGTCAACAAATGCGCGGCAACTGCTCGCCGCTGAGCAAATCCAGGATGCGCGAGGCCCCGATCCGGCTGCGCAGCGTGACGCGTTCAGGAAACTCGGTCTTCACCACACCGATCCGGCAGGCGTTTCGTCCGGGATCATGCCGTTGCATCACCGTGAGGGCCTGCCGCGCCTGTTCTGCCGGGACGAACGCCACCAAGCGCCCTTCGTTCGCGACGTAGAACGGATCCAACCCCAGGATCTCGCAGGCACCACGCACCGGATCGGTCACCGGCACCGCCGCTTCCTCGATGTCAATCTGCACCCGCGCCACCGTGGCGATCTCGTTCAAAGCCGCGGCCAACCCGCCCCGGGTGAGGTCGCGCAGACAGCGGACCTCGATGCCCGCCCCGAGCAAATCCAGGACCATCGCCGCCAGCGGAGCGCAATCGCTGGTGATCGGACTTTCGAAGTCGAGCCCTTCCCGCACTGACATGATCGCCATGCCATGCCGGCCCACGTCGCCGCTGAGCAGCACGGCATCGCCGGGCCGCACGGAAGCCGGTCGGATGAGGAACCCGGTTTCGATCACCCCGACCCCGGCGGTATTGATGTACAAGCCGTCGCCCTTCCCCTTGTCGACCACCTTGGTGTCGCCGGTAACGATTTGTACGCCCGCCGCCGCGGCCGCCTCCCGCATGGATTGCACCACCCGCCACAGCGTTTCCATGGGCAGGCCTTCCTCGATGATGAACCCGGCGCTCAACCACCGCGGACGGGCGCCGCACATGGCGAGGTCGTTCACCGTGCCGTTCACGGCCATCGCCCCGATGTCGCTGCCAGGAAAGAAAAGCGGCCGCACCACGTAGGAATCGGTGCTGAAAGCCAGTTGGCGGCCCTCGGGATCGAGCCGGGCGCCGTCATGACGCTCCTCCAGCGCCGGGTTCCCGAAGGCCGCAACGAACATCCGGTCGATGAGCTGGTTCATCAATCGCCCGCCGCCGCCGTGCGCCATAACCACGTGCGGATACTGGGTGATGGGCACCGGACAACTCAGGTGGAAATCGTTCGTTTCGTCGGCCATGAAATGCTTCCGGGTTGGCGGGCTTCAGCCGGATCCGACCGGCATTCTGCGGTACCGATGATACGCCGCGCAGGCGCCCTCGCTGGAGACCATCGTGGCGCCCAGCGGATGCTCGGGCGAGCAGCGCCCACCGAACGCGGGACATTCGAGCGGCGTCTTCACACCCTGCAGCACGAGACCGCTGATGCACTCGGCCGGCTCTTCCGCAGTCTGATCCGCCACCCCGAACCGCTCCGCGGCGTCAAAGGCGGCGTATTCCGGCGCCAACCCCCAGCCGCTTTGCGGGATCAAACCGATTCCCCGCCACTTGCGGTCGATGACCTCGAACACCTCTCCCACCATCTTCCGCGCCGCCGGGTTGCCCTCGGCGCGGACCGTCCGGGCATAAGCGTTCTGCACGGTGGCCGCGCCGGCTTCAAGCTGCTGCAGGCAATCGTGGATCCCCTGGAGGATATCAACGGGCTCGAAGCCGGTCACCACAATCGGCACGTGATGGCGGGCGGCAATCGGCTCGTATTCCCGGCAGCCCATCACGGCACAGACGTGGCCCGCGGCCAGGAAGCCCTGCACCTGGTTGGTGGGGGCGCCGAGAATGGCCTCCATCGCCGGTGGCACCAGGACGTGCGAGACCAGCACCGAGAAGTTCGGCAATCCCGCGCGCTTCGCCTGCACCACCGCCATCGCGTTCGCCGGGGCGGTTGTTTCAAACCCCACCGCGAAGAAGACAACCTCCCGCTCGGGATGCATCCGGGCGAGTTTCACGGCGTCCAGCGGCGAATACACCATCCGCACGTCGCCGCCCCGCGCCTTCACCGACAGGAGGTCCTCCCGGCTGCCCGGAACCCGCAGCATGTCGCCGAACGAACAGAAAATGACCTCCGGCCGGGCGGCGATGTTCAACGCCTGGTCAATGGTCTCCAGCGGAGTGACACACACCGGGCAGCCGGGACCATGCACCAGCCGGATGCTCTCCGGGAGCAGCCGGTCGATGCCGAATTTGACGATGGCGTGGGTTTGCCCCCCGCAGATTTCCATCAGTGTCCAGGGCCGCGTCACCAGCCGATGGATGGCCGCCGCACATTCGCGCGCCCGTCCAGCATCCCTGAACTCGTCAACAAACTTCATGCCCGCCGCCAACCTTGCGGACCGCCCACCGAGCGTCAAGCGCCGGCATCCACCCGTTTGCCGGTCGCCAGACCCGACGGTGGCAACACGGGGACCAAGTCGAACGGCCCGACGGGCGAAACCCGCGGGCCGTTTGGCTGGTGAGCAGACTCTCCCCGGATCGCCGCTCGGACGAAAGGAGGTTTCAGTTCGCGCCCTGATCGATCCAGGCGCGGATCAATCCCACCTCCTCGGCAGTCAACACCTTGGGCGGCCCGCCAAAACCACCCGGACGACCCGGGCCACCGGGCCCGCCAAAGCCGCCCGGACCACCCTGCCCGCCCGGACCACCGAAGCCCCCCGGTCCGCCGGGAGCACCGGGCGGAAAGCCTCCCGGTTGCCCGTCGGCAGCGCTTGCTCCCCGATCTCCGGTGGGCAGAGCGGGAGGCTGATCTCCCGCAGTGGCGCCGGGAACCGGAGGACCGCCCGGACCGCCGAAACCCCGCTCCCCGGCCGGGCGCATCCCGGGACCGCCCATGCCTGGCCCACCCATGCCGCGTCCGCCCGGCCCGCCCGGACGCCGCTTCGGCGGCATGGCAACCTCATCGTCGAGCTGAGCCACGGCCACGGTCAACACGCTGTGGGCACTGTCTCCCCGGGAAAAGACGACGCCGTTCTCGCCGCCGGCCAGCAGCGCCTCGCGACTGTCGAGCCGGAGCCCGCCACGCTGGCGTTCCTCGCCGTGACAGCCGAAACAGCCAGTTTCAAGGATGGGTTTGATGTCCTTCTCGTAGGTCAGGCCGTTGCGGGTGGCCGGCGCCGGCAGCTGTTTCAGATCCACCCGTCCGAACAGGTCGGCCCAAGCGGGGTTCGCCGGCTCCGCTTTGATCGCGCGGGGGTTGGAGGAGTCAGAACAACCCGCCGCCAACAGGCCGGCGGCCACAAGCAGAGCGGTGCGGGACCACGGAGTTTTCATCGTTCGTCTGGAAGTTCGTTATCAGCGCGTCGACGCCGGTCGGTCACGACGGGCGACGGACGGCTAGACGGCGGGGTCCGCCATCAGGTTACATTCTGCATCCCAGCAGCCGCAGCGCCAGGGCGGGATCACTCCGCCGGGGCCGGGGAGTCCCCGGACGATCCCGCTGGGCCGGTGGCCCCGGAAGGAACATTCGTGCCCGACGCATTGGTGACGACGGACGCCGGCGCCGGCGGCGCGCTGCTGCGGGGTCGGGAGAACAAGGTCGCCAGGATCATCGCCAGCAGCCCGGCAACGAATACCCCGGCGATGATCAGAGGCATCTTCGGCCGCTCGCCGATGTAGACGGTACGGCCACGCGGCCTTGAACGGCCGGATTTCGAGGCTGGGCTGCTGCCGGTTTTGTTCCGCTGCTTCATAGACTGGCAATCCGCGACGACGAGCGTAGGGGGTTCCGGTTCCGGACCCAAGCACTTTACCGCCTTGATGGTCCGGCGAGCGCAGCACCGCATTTCCCCGGCTGAAGGCCGCTGCGAGCATGGAGCGCGAAGCGCAATCCGCTGAGCCCGGCGCCAGCTTGACAGCGGGGCCGGAATCACTGTAAATGCGTACAGTTATGCGAACCCTGCCGGCGGACCTTTATGAACGATGGCGGGAAGGCCGTTTCCGTCCGGCGCACTGCTGCGAACCACGGACGCCGGCGGCGCCAGAGGAATCCGTCCTGCAACAAGTCTGGCGCCATCAGCGGCTTCTGCGCGACGGCTTGCGCACGGTCGATGGGCAGCGGCTGACCGTGCTTCACCCGGGGTTTTGGAACCGGGAGGCGGGGCCGGATTTCCGGGGCGCGCTGCTGCAATTCGACGATCATCCGGCGTTGACCGGCGATGTGGAAATCGATCTGCATCCGGCCGGTTGGAGCCACCACCGGCACGCGACCAACCCGGCGTATGCGAACGTGCTGCTGCACGTCGTGTGGCAGGCGGCGCCCGGGTCGCCCGCCCACCTGCCGACGCTGGTGTTGGCGGACCGGCTGGATGCACCGCTGGAAGACATCGAGCGCTGGCTGGCCGACGATTCGCCGGGCGGGCTTGCGCCGGAGTTGGCGGGCCTTTGCTCAGAGCCGCTGAGCCGCCTCCCCGCGCCGGTGCTGGCGGCGTTGCTCGAACAGGCCGCCCGCATCCGGCTTACGTGGAAGTCCGTCCGCCTCCAGGCGCGCGCCCGCCAGGCGGGTTGGACCGGCGCACTCTGGGAAAGCCTGTTTGCCGCGCTCGGTTACAAGCACAATCCCTGGCCCATGCGCCGGATGGCCGAACTGTTGCCCGTGCTCGCGGGCGACCGCCCCGATCTCGTCACCCTCCAGGCCCGCCTGATCGGCGTGGCGGGCCTGTTGCCGCGCGAGTTGTCCCGGCAGCAAGCCGGCGCCGACGCCGCTTTGCGACGGATTTGGGACGCTTGGTGGCGGGACCAGGCGGTCTTCGCCGAATGGGTGCTGCCGGACTCCGCCTGGCGGCTGGCCGGCGTGCGCCCGGCCAATCATCCCCAACGCCGCCTCGCCCTGGCGGCCCATTGGTTGAACCGGGGCGAACTCGGCGATCAACTCGAACAGTGGCTCGCCCGGGACATCCCCCGGGGCAGACTGGTGGCCTCGCTGCAAGAAATTCTGAGTCCGGGAGAAGATGCCCTCTGGTCGCACCACTGGCATCTGCGCGGGCCGGCCCTGCAGCAACCCCGGCGCCTGCTTGGCAACGCCCGCGTCACCGACCTCGCGGTCAACGCCGTGCTCCCCTGGCTCCACAGTCGCGCCACCATCGGCGCCCATGACCGCCTCCGGGCCCGCGTCGAATCGCGCTTCAATGCCTGGCCGGCCACGCAGGACAACGCCGAATTGCGGCTCGCCCGCGACCGCCTGCTGCGCGACGCCCCGATGCCGCGGCCCGGACGCGCGGCACATCAACAGGGGTTGCAACAGATCCTGCGGGACTTCTGCCACCAAACCAACGCCCGCTGTGACGGTTGCCGCTTCCCCGCCCTGGTTGGCGGCATCGATGCCTGAAGCCCTGGCCTTGCCTCCATCGGGACCTTGACGGAGAATGCCGCGCAGAAAGCGACAATCGCCATGGTCACCAAGCTCCTTCACACCCGCTACCGCGTCGACGATCTCGAACGAACCATCCGGTTCTACAAGGACATCCTGGGCCTGCACGAGGTCCGCCGCCATAAATCGCCGCGCGGCTCCGAACTCGTCTTTCTCAAGGCGCCGCAAAGCGAGGAGTTGATCGAGATCTGCCACTACCCCTCCAGCGGCCCGGTAAACGTGCAGGCGGACCTGACGCACCTGGCCTTCGAGGTCGGGAGCCTGGCCGCCTTCGGCGATCATCTGAACCGGCATGGGCTCAGTTATTCCGACGGGCCGACCATGCGGGACGACGGCTCGGGATTTGCGTTCATCGACGCTCCCGAGGGCTACGAGATCGAACTCATGCAACGGCCGAACGTCTACCTCGCCGGCGACCCGGAACGGACGACGGCGTAGGCGTCCGTGGGATTTGCCGCGGGCCGGGAACCCGCTCATCGCGGGCGCGAAGAGGGCTGCTCCATCGCGAACTCACTCTGGATCGGGGCCGCTTGTGCGGCGTAGGGCAGGCCGCGCTCCCGAGCCGCGATCCACACGTTGGCCAAGCCGGCGTCCTCGGCCAGCGCGCGGACGCTCAGGCGCTGCAGCAAGTCCACGGTGATCGGACGTTTGGCTCCCGTGAACGTCAGCGCATCCAGGAACGCCTTGCACTCCGCCGAATTGAGTATCTCCCCCACAACCCGGGCCTCGGCTTCATCCTCGAACGGAAGGAAATAGCAGGTGTCATCGAAGAACACAGGCTTGCCGTTGACCGGGCCGATCAGGACGAACCGCGGGTTCCGATGCAATCCCGAAACGGCCACCTTCCATGGCGCGAAGGCGTATTCCCCGATGCCAAAGAGCGCGAAGGGCCCGCGGCCCTTGTAGATGGAACTCTTGCGTGCCGCGAAATGCTTGCGGTGGGTATTCAGATAGTCCCACGTACGCGGGGCAGTCCGGGCGATCGTACCCGTGTTGTCACCGACCTTGCGTTGCGTCACGATGACCCATCGCTCTGGATCGAGGCGGCCGTTGGCAAGATCAGAGCACTTGAGCAGGGGGAAAAGGTGGTCCGGCTCGATGAGCACCTGCTCGCCGAGCTTGTTCTGGAGCGCCGCCCCGTTGCCGGGACGCAGTTCCATGACCGGGGCGCAATCGTGCTTCACGCCGGAGCGCCATTGATACGGACACAATCCCTCAAGGTGTTTGAGTCGTCGATAGGTGCGGATGTCAGAAACCAGATCCTTCCCGGCAAGTCCCATTGTCGTCTCCGCTCGTTTTGCCGGGAGTCCTGCGAAGACCTTCGCTTCGGCTGGGCCGGCTTCCCCGGTCCTCACCAGCAGCAAGCAAGCATCCACCGAAGCGCCGAAGTGCTTCTTGGCGTCGATGCGGTAAAGCGCCCCGCTTGCGATTCGACCGTCATTCTGCCACGCAAACCGCAGTAGCTTACGGGCCGTGCCCGCTTTGCAGAGCATGGCGACAGTGGCAGCACGTCCGCGCAACGCCCGCACCAACCGGATGAGCATCCATTCTGAGATGTCGAAGTTGGATTTCCCCGTGCGGGCCTCGATTCCCCGGAAACCCTGGAAGTTCTCCTTGGCGGGGAGGTTCGACCCGTTCATGGCGGACACGGTCGCGTTCGTCACCCACGGCGGGTTTCCCAGAACGAGAAGCGAGCCGGAAATGCCCGCCAGCTCCGCTTCCCAATCGTGGGCGAAGAAGTCCTGCACGCCCAGGGTCGCTCGCCCGGCCGCGCGCGCCTGTCTGGTCGCGGATCGAGCCTGCTCGACGTGGTCTTGATTGATGTCCCACCCCAGCAGATGGGCTTGGGGGAAGGCCTCTGCCGCACCGACGAGGAAAGCGCCGATTCCACAGGTGGGTTCGAGCACTGTGTCCGCCTCGATTCCCTGCCGGACCAGGAACGAACACACCTCACGCGCCAGTACCAGGGGCGTCTGAAAATCCCCAAACTCAATTTTCGACCGCGGCTTCATACCAACCGGAGGATGCCGTCGACTTGTCCCGCCTGCTCGATGACCCGACCGTATTGCAGCCGCCATTGCAGCGCATTCGAAACCGTGAGGTAGCCGACCGCTGGCAGGTGGCGGAGGGCTTCGTCAGCCAGCGATTCGGCTTCGATCTCGTCAACCGGCAGCATCCGCTCTTGGAAAAAGGCGAGGATGTCGTCGCGATTCGCCTTGTTTTCGATCAAACGGCGCAGACCGGTGGTGGTCTGAAAATCCGCCGTCTGCTCCTGCTCCACGAAGACGGTGTGCTGGATGTCGAGTCGTCCGGTCCGCGTCTTCTCGTCGTCGCGCTTGTCATAGACGAAAACGAGCAAGGAATAGCCGAGGCCGTAGATCTTCTGCCGGGCGCTTTTGAACGGACACGAGGACTGCGGCTGCCGAACACTCGTGACCTTGATGTCCACGCCCAGTGCCGGGAAGTCAATTCCCCTGGCCGAGTTGCCGCGCACGTAGGTATAGCGCTTCTGAAGATGCGCCTAAAACCTGTGCTCCAGGTAGGTGCCAACCGCCTTGCCATCCGTGACGCCAAACAAACTCGACTCGTCGTGGTTCGACTGTCGCTTAGCAAAGCGGGTCGCCTCCTGCTGCAGCGTGGGGACAGTGAGGGGCTTTGGCATAGGGAAGCTATCTCACTTTCCGGTCGGGTGGGAAGTGGATGGCCGAGGGGGCGCGGACCTCGTCAGCGTCTCTTTCTCGGCGACAGTTGACCTTGCTCCAGACGTTCGAATGAGGGATCGGCGACGTGGATGGAATCGAAGAAACCGGCTGGCCAAGCCTCTGGCTTCACTGGCTCAAGCACAACGGCTTCGCCGTCCTGGCGGACCAGGACGGTTGACGGCAAATGAACGCTGCTTGGCAAACGAACGGTTTCACGGTCGCCCTCGACAGTGACGGTTGCGGTTTCCATTGGACGGTCTCCCAATGTCGCCCTTGCGTCACCAATCCAACACGCTTCAGGCTTGGGCGTAAAGCTCCGAGCCTTGCTCGCGGAATTCTCGGGCCTTCTCTTCCATGCCCTTCTGAAGGGCGTCGTTTGCGGAGACCTTTTGTTCTTCGGCGAACTTCCGGACGTCCTCGGTGATCTTCATCGAGCAGAAGTGGGGGCCGCACATCGAGCAGAAGTGGGCGGTCTTGGCGCCTTCCTGGGGGAGGGTTTCGTCGTGGAAGTTGCGCGCGGTTTCGGGGTCGAGGCCGAGGTTGAACTGGTCTTCCCAGCGAAACTCGAAGCGCGCCTTGCTCAGGGCATTGTCGCGGTACTGCGCGCCCGGATGGCCCTTCGCCAGGTCCGCGGCGTGGGCGGCGATCTTGTAGGTGATCACGCCGGCCTTGACGTCGTCCTTGTCGGGGAGACCGAGGTGTTCCTTGGGCGTGACGTAGCAGAGCATGGCGCAGCCATACCAACCGATCATCGCGGCGCCGATGCCGCTGGTGAAGTGGTCGTAGCCGGGGGCGATGTCGGTGGTCAACGGCCCGAGGGTGTAGAACGGCGCCTCGTGACACCATTCGAGCTGCTTGACCATGTTCTCCTCGATCATGTGCATCGGGACGTGGCCCGGACCTTCGTTCATGACCTGGACGCCCTTGGCCCAGGCGCGTTCGGTCAACTCGCCCTGGACCTTGAGTTCGGCGAACTGCGCTTCGTCGTTGGCGTCGGCGACCGAGCCGGGTCGCAGGCCGTCGCCGATGCTGAAGCTGACGTCGTAGGTGGCGCAGATGTCGCAGATCTCATCCCAATGGGTGTAGAGGAAGTTCTCCTGGTGATGGGCCAGGCACCATTTGGCCAGGATGCTGCCGCCGCGCGAGACGATGCCGGTCATGCGCCGGGCGGTCATCGGGATGAAACGGAGCAGCACGCCGGCGTGAATGGTGAAGTAGTCCACGCCCTGTTCGGCCTGCTCGATGAGCGTGTCGCGGAAAATCTCCCAGGTGAGATCCTCGGCGCGGCCGTTGACCTTCTCGAGCGCCTGGTAAATGGGGACGGTGCCGATGGGCACCGGCGAGTTGCGCAAAATCCACTCGCGGGTGGCGTGGATGTTCCGGCCGGTCGAGAGGTCCATCACGGTGTCCGCGCCCCATTTGGTGGCCCAGCGCATCTTCTCGACCTCCTCCTCGATGCTCGAGGCGACGGCGCTGTTGCCGATGTTGGCGTTGATCTTCACCAGGAAGTTGCGCCCGATGATCATCGGTTCGGATTCCGGATGGTTGATGTTCGCCGGGATGATGGCGCGCCCGGCGGCAACCTCGGCACGGACGAATTCGGGGGTGATTTCCGCCGGTATGCGTTGGGGAAACTTGCGGAAGACGGAAGGAACGAAGGGGTCGGAAGGGAGCGCTTGGGCGCTGCCGGCGTGTTGTTTGTCGAGTTCGTTGCGGGCGGCGTCCCGGGCGAGGTCGGCCATGCGGGCGCGACCCTGGTTTTCGCGGATGGCGATGAACTCCATTTCGGGGGTAACGATGCCGGCGCGGGCGTATTCAAGCTGGGTCGGACGACGCCCCGAACGAGCGCGCAGCGGAGGCCGGGCGGGGAAGCGCGGGGTCTGCCGGACGCCTTCGGCATCGGCCGCGGCGCGCGCCCCCGCCTCGTGGACTGCGCTGAGGTAACCGTTGTCCACCGGTTGAACCGTGCGTCCCGCGTATTCCTCGACGTCACCGCGAGCCAGGATCCAGGTGCGTCGCAGCGGGGGCAACCCCTTTTCGACCGTGCCCGTGAAGGCCGGGTCCCCCCATGGCCCCGCGCAATCGTAAACGCGCACCGGCTCGTTGGGCTGGAGTTCCCCGCTCAGGGTGCGGGTCGGGCTGAGTTCGATTTCGCGCATGGGCACCCGCAGGTCGGGATGCTGCCGGCCCGCGACATAGACGCGGCGGGACTTGGGCAACGGGTCGCGGCTGGCGGGGGCAATCGATTTCTGGTCGGCGATCATGGTGCTTCTTCGTGACCGCGGGAGAAGCCTGACGGAGCAGGGATCCCTTCGCCGGCATTATCCGGATCAGGTTCGATGGGTCGAAGGCGCTCCGGCGCCTCCCTCTCAGCCTTCGAGATCACGACCGCCACCGCGGTCGCGACGTCCGGTTGGCTCCCCGAGGTCGAGTCGCACCGTAGGACCCGGCGCCGGGTGAGTCAAGGCGCGGCGCAGGCTCACGCGCGCTCCGGGAAACCAGAGCTGCGCACGTTCCGGGCCCTTCTCCCATTCCGGAGAGTGACACCGGATCATCAGGTTGCTAAAAGAGGGAAACGTTCTGCACGAGAAAACGCAATGGAAGCTCAGACCGAACCCGTGTCCCGGCCCAGCCTGGAAACCCTGCCCAGCGACGAGGTGCGCCAGATTCTCTGGCGGTTTGCCGACCGTTACGACTTGCAGATGCTGGTTCAGGCTTCCCGCGCCGTGGCCCGCGGTCCGGTCGCCCGGTTGGTGGCGGATGGGGCGCGGAATTCGCACGAGTGGACCCCCGAGAAGGCGAGCCTGTTGCCGGCCTTCGATGAAAGCGGCATCACGGCGGCCTTCCTCGATCCCGAGCACGGTGGTTTCATCGAAGGACCGAAGAACCTGGCCCTCGCGTTGATCGCCTTTGAACTGGCCTGGGTCGATGCCGGCGCCGCCACATGCAGTCTGGCGGGCAATCTCGGCCTGGCCCCCATCCACGAATGCGGCACCCCCGAGCAACGCGCGCATTACATGGCCCTCGCCGCCCCGCCGCAACCGGGGGAAGACCGCCCGCACATCCGCGCCGCCTTCGCTCTGACCGAGCCGCTGCCGTTCGTCGGCGTCGAAACCGGGATGCTGGGCGGCAAGGTCCGGGTGGCTGAATGGCCCGAAGGCGGCGAACCCCGGCTGCAGGTCGACAAGCGCGGCCGGTTCATCACGAACATGGGCTTCGCCAACGTGGTGACCGCGGCGGTTGAATCGGATGATCCGCGCCTGAAAGGCACCTGCATGATCATCCTCGAGGAAGGCGATCCCGGCACCTGGGACCGCGGCGTCCCCACGAAGAAGCTCGTGCACCAGCTGTCGTCGACGCGTGACCCGGCCTTCAACCTCACCGTGCCCGCCCACCGGATCATCGGGGGTTACACGGTCAAGGACGGCGTCATCATCCCGAACTACTCGCACTCGGAGATCATTGAGGCCGTCTTCCGGCGCACCCGCGTAACGGTCGGACTGATGACCTCCGCCAAGCTGCTCTCCGCCGTCGAGCCGGTGATCCTCTACCAACGCCGCCGGTTCCGCGGGGGACAAGGCATGCCCGGTTCGCCGCGTTACGAACTCGGACTCCAGCAGAAGGAGGACGTGCTGCACCGGTTGGTCGACATCTGGGCCACGGGCGAGGCGAGCGCGTCGCTCGGATTTGTCGCGGCCCGCGTTTTCGACGAACTGGATCCGATCGAGAAGGAGAAGAACCGCCTCCTGGCCGAGCGTGGATTGAGCGGCCGCGCGGCGTTCAAGGCCGTGGCGCAAGCGCAGAAGGACGCGATTGAACTGACCAGTCTTGCGGCGTGCCATCCGGTCGAGCGGAACGCTGGTCGGATGGCGGAACTGGAGGCCGATCCGCTGGTACGCTTCTCCCGGCTGGATTCCGTGGCGAACGTGCTCTGCCCGGCCTGCAAGCTCTGGAACACCGGTCACGGCGCGAACATGATGCGCGAGGCGGTCAGCCTGATGGGCGGTTACGGCGTCACCGAGGATTGCCCGGGATTCCTCGGGCAGAAGTGGATGGACGCCCAACTCGAGGCCACCTACGAGGGACCGGAAGCGGTGCAGCGGCTTCAGCTCTCGCTCACCATGACCAACGCGCTCTTCCTGGCGCAGTTCAAACAATGGGTCACCGACCTGCGCGCGCTGGCCTCCGAACGACCGGGCTCCGGCGCCTGCACCCTGGCCACCGCGATGCAGCTCTGGCTTTGGACCCTCGAGTTTGTGCAACAGGCCACCGATGCCGACGGCGACAAGCTCTACCACAAATCGCGCCAGGGGGTGACCTTCCCGCTTGCGGATGCCCTGTGCTGGTTGCTCGCCGCGCGGCAGTTCATCCTGGATGTGGTCGAACTGGACACCCGCGCCCCGGAGAATCCGGTGGGGGCGGACAGCCTTGCGGGCACCGGGTCGTTTCTGACCGACCTCTGTCACGTGCAGGCCGCGCGGGCCGCGGGTGAAGTGGGCCGGATTTGCGCCGAGATCACCTTCGGCTACGCGGCCCATCCCGCCTGGACCAACGAAAGCTGCCGGGCCTGTTACAACGCCGACGACCTCGACGGTCTGGAAGGCATCATGCCCGGCATCGCCGGCAGCGCCCGCGCGTTTTCGGACGTGACCGAGGAAGGCCACGACCACGCGCCAAAGGCCGGACCGTGCGTTTGCTTCACCGGACGCGAGGGCTTTCTTCGCCTGCGCGCCAAGCTGGACGGATGCCTCACCGGCGCGCGCCTCGCCAAGGACCGGGCCGCCGCGGCCCTGACGGGCGTGATGACGCGGGAAGCCCTCGACTATCCCGTTTAGACGTAACCATTCAGTGGATGGTAGCCGCCGACGTGTAGTCGGCGCTGAAATCCAGGGGCTTACGCGGTCTCGCCGTTTCCGGCTGCCAATCACGTTTTGGTGAATCATCGCGCCCGGCGGCCGGCGGACATATCCCCGCTGAATCATGCGCCGACTGCACGTTGGCGGCTACGAGTTACCGAATGGTGACGGCTTAGTGAGTCTTCTCGCCCTCTCCGCCATGGCGGCAGCGCCGCGCCCCATCCGTGGCATCCGGGCCCACCCGCGGTCCATTGACTGAATCGATACGGCTCAGGAGGGGATCGGCTCGGTCCTTCAACCGCCAAGTCCGCCGCGCAGACCTTCTTCGTGTCATCGGTCGCGATGGTCTTCTCGATCCGAAAGGACTCGGTGCTCTGCAGCAGCGCCAGCAGTTGTGGCTCATCGCTCATGCGCGGGCGGCGAAGCCGCGGGACGCCGGGCGCCCCGCGTCACGCCTGCAAAATGGCGCCCTGGCTGGCGTTGGTCACGAGCTTTTGGTAGCGGGCGAGCCAGCCGTGCAGTTCGCGTTTCACCGGTTGCCAGGTTTGCTTGCGCGCGGCCAGTTCGGCTTCGTCAACCAGGATGTCGATCCGCCGGTTCGGGAAGTCGATCCGCAGACGGTCGCCGGCCTTGAGCAGGCCAATCGGACCGCCCTCGGCCGCCTCCGGCGAGACGTGTCCGATGCACGCGCCGGCCGTTCCCCCGCTGAACCGGCCGTCGGTGATCAACGCCACCTTGTCGCCGAGCCCCATCCCGACGATGTAGCTGGTGGGCGAGAGCATTTCCTGCATTCCGGGACCGCCGCGCGGCCCTTCGTTGCGGATGATGACGACGTCGCCTTCTTTGACCTGGCCATTGAGGATTCCGGCGCAGGCCTCGTCCTGGCTTTCGAAGATGACGCAGGGCCCCTCGAAGATGAAGTTCTCGCCGCAGTAAGCCTTGAATCCGGCGCTGATCCCCGCGGTCTTCACCACGCTGCCCTCGGGCGCCAGTTGCCCGTAAAGGACCGACAGACCGCCGTCCGGGGTGTAGGCGGTTTCCGGCGTGCGAATGCAGTCGCGGGCATCGAACATGAACGCCGGATCGTACGGCATGAGACCGCTGGGTTCGGCGCGTTCGAGCGTGGCCGGGGCGTCATCGTGCGCGGCCTGCCGGATGACCCAGGAGTCCCCGTCCGTGATGCGGACCAGGCACAGGCGCTCCTTGCGGCCGCCCTTGCCGTAGCGCCACATCAGCAGGACGGGCGTCCCGTCGACGCTTGCAAGTTCCGCGCGAAGCAGTCCCTTGTGTTCGCTGAGCTTCGCCTGCAAACCGCTCTCGATGGCGGCGCGTCCCTGCCAGCGGGTGTTTGCGTCCACGTGAAACGTGGCATTGTCCGCGAACAGGCACGCCGCGGCCTCGGCGTCCGGCACGTTCAACGCCGCGGCCAACCGCCACAGAGTGATCGCCCGCTGGTCGGCGGGGTAAAACAGCATCGGCTTGGGCGCCAGGTTGCCGCTCGCGGTGCGGGCCGCCGGCCCCATCTTGTCCTCGGGATCCACCACGAGCGCCGAAGCGCCCGAAACGCGCACTGCCCGCGCCCAGTCGGTGCAGGCCTCCGAGCGCACGTCCCAGTCGTCGATGTTGTCGCCAATCGTCCTTCCCGTCACCGTGATGCACTCCGTGTTCAAGGCGCCCATCCGCTTGAGCTCGCCCAGGATGGTGTGGATGCCGCCGGCACGATGCACGTCCTGCACGTGGTAATCCGACGCGGGCGACACCTTGCAGATGTGGGGAATGCGCTTCGAGATGGCATCGATGCGGGCGATGTCGTACGGGATGCCGGCTTCGCGGGCGATGGCAAGGGTGTGGAGAATGGTGTTGGTCGAGCCGCCCATCGCAACATCGAGCATCAGCGCGTTGTCGAACGCCTCGAGCGTGGCGATGTCGCGGGGTTTGATGTCGTGCTCGACCAGCTTGAGGATGGCGCGGGCGGCGCGTTCGTAGAGCGCCTCGCGTTCCTTCGACACGGCGAGGATGGTGCCGTTGCCGGGCAGGGCGATGCCGAGGGCTTCGCACAGGCAGTTCATCGAGTTGGCGGTGAACATGCCCGAGCAGGAACCGCAGGTCGGGCAGGCCGTCTGTTCGAGCTTCTGCAGTTGTTCCTCGGTGATCTTCCCGGTCTTGAGTTCGCCCACGCCCTTGAACACCGAGATCAAGTCCGACTTGCCCGCCGCCGGCTGCAGGTGCGCCGCCAGGTCCTCGTGCGTCGCCTTCTGATCCGCGATGCCCGCCGCCATCGGGCCGCCGCTGACGAACACGGTCGGGATGTTCAGCCGCATCGTCGCCATCAACATGCCCGGCACGATCTTGTCGCAGTTCGGAATGCAGATCATGCCGTCGAAACAATGCGCCCGCACCATCGTCTCGACGCAGTCGGCGATGAGTTCGCGGGAGGGCAGCGAATACAACATGCCCGAGTGGCCCATCGCGATGCCGTCGTCGACGCCGATAGTGTTGAAAATGAACGGCACCCCGCCGGCCGCCCGGACCAACCGCTTGACGAGCTGCCCGACCTCATTGAGGTGGGCGTGCCCGGGGATGCAGTCGGTGTAGGAATTGGCGATGGCGATGAACGGCTTGTTCCAGTCGGCCTCGGATTCAATCGAGCCGGTGGCCCGCAACAGCGAGCGGTGCGGCGCGCGTTCAAACCCTTTCTTGATGATGTCGGAGCGCATGGTTTTGTCGGTTTCCTGCAGACTCAAAGCGGGTAATGATTAGTCCACGGTCCGCGCTTTGTCACGTCCGGCGGGCTGGAAACGAACCGATCTCAAGGCCCCATGAACCAACTGCCAGAAACGCGGGAAACGTGCGTGCTGCTCGCGGCCGTGAACCGGATGCAACGAATCCGGATCGGGCGGCTCGGGGACTTCGAGCTGCCGCCCCGATTCGCGCAGGCTCGCCAGGCTCGTCACGGGCTGGCATGTTGGCCGGTGCGATGCGAATTCTGTTTATCGGCGGCGCCGGCAATCTCTCCGCGGATTGTGCCCAACTTCTGCAGGCCCGCGGCCACGAAATCCACGTCGTCACCCGCGGGCGCTCCACCCTGCCGCCGGGCTTCCATCCCGTCGTTGCGGACCGCCACGATGCGGAGGCCCTTCGCGCCGCGCTGTCGGGGGTGCGCCCGGAAGTCGTGTTGAACTTCCTGGGATTCGATCGGCCCGACGTGCAACTCGACCACGACCTTTTCCTCGACGGTCTCCGCCAGTATGTCTTCATCAGCTCGGCCACGGTTTATGCCAAGCCGCACCCCCAAAGGCCACTCACCGAGTCCGCCCCGCTTGGCAACGCTTTCTGGGATTACGCGCAGAAGAAGCTCGCCTGCGAGGAATGGCTGCGGGAGCGGCATCGCGAATCGGGATTCCCGGTGACCATCGTGCGGCCCTCGCACACCTACTCGCGCCGCTGGGTCCCGAATCCGGTCTCGAGTTCGAGCTTCACCTTCGCCACCCGCATCGCCGAGGGGCGACCGGTGATCGTCCCGGACGACGGCGAGTCCCGCTGGACGCTCACCGCAACCACCGATTTCGCCGTGGGGTTGGCCGGTTTGGTGGGGCGCGAGGAGGCCGTCGGAGAGGCGTTTCACATCACCGGCGACGAAGCGCTGACGTGGAACCGGATCGTCGCGGAAACTGCCGATGCGTTGGGTGTTTCCTCGCCGAAGGTCGCGCGGATTCCGACGGACTTCGTCAGCGAAATCGCGCCGGAAATGCGCGGTCCGTGGAAGGGCGACAAGGCCAACCCCGCGGTGTTCGACAACACGAAGATCAAGGGCTTCGTGCCGGAGTTCCGGGCTCGCAAACCCTTCCGCGTCGGGGTGCGTGAATCCATCGAATGGCTGCGGGCCCACCCGGAACACCAGAACCTCAGCCCCCGCATCGAGGCCCTCTGCGACCGCGTCGTGCAAGCCTGGGAGGAACGATCGGCCCCACGCTGAGCCCCGCGCCTTATGGAGTGCGGTGGCGGTGACACCGCTTTTCGGGCTTCGGGACGCTTCGGGTCTTCGGGTTTTCGCGCGTCCGTCCGACCGCGAAAGCGCCGTCGCCGCTTCGCTTTGCCGGCGCACTCCAAAAACACGAGCGCACCGTCCGTTCGGGGAGCGCCCGCGATGGGCTCAGCCGGGGATGATGCCGGCCTCGCGGAGGGCTTTGCCGGTGTGGCTGGCAGGGCAGGCGGCAACCGCTTCCGGGGAGCCGGCCACGACGAGCCGTCCGCCGTCCGCCCCCGCCTCGGGGCCGAGGTCGATGATCCAGTCGGCGCACTTCAACAACTCGAGATTGTGCTCGATCACGATCACCGAATGACCGGCGTCGACCACGCGTTGGAACACGTCGACCAGCACGCGCACGTCCTCGAAATGCAGGCCGGTCGTGGGTTCGTCGAAGAGGAACAACGTCGGCCGCGGCGCCGGCGCGGGTGACGCCGGAGCGGTGACGGCGCGGGTCCCGAGCCCGGCTTCGGCGAGGTGCGCCGCGAGTTTCAGCCGCTGGCTTTCGCCCCCGGAGAGCGTATTGATGGGCTGCCCGAGGCGGAGGTAGCCCAGCCCCACATCCTGGAGCCGCTGCAAGGCTTCGACCGCCCGGCGGGCCCGGGACTCCGGAAAGGCGCCCAGCCAGGCGAGGCCGTCTTCGACCGTTGCTTCGAGCAGGTCGGCAATGCTCCACGTGGCCCGGGTGCCCGGCGGCTCCGCGGTCGGCGGCGCCTGCCCATCGCGCGGCGGGGTGAGTTTCACCTCGAGGATATGCGGGCGATACCGCCGCCCTTCGCAGTCCGGGCAACGGATGAAAACGTCGCTGAGGAACTGCATCTCGATCTTCTCGAAGCCGGCGCCGCGACACCGCTCGCACTGACCCTGGGCCGAGTTGAAGCTGAACGCGCTCGCCGGCAGACCTTGCTGACGCGCTTCCTCGGACCGGGCGAACAGCTCGCGCACGTGATCGAACGCGCCGACGTAAACCGCCGGATTCGAGCGAGGGGTGCGACCGAGGGAGGATTGATCCACCATCAGCACGCGTGCCAGGCATTCCCAACCGTGCAACTCGCCCAGCGGATCGCTCAGGGCTTCCCGCTCGTCCCCTTCCTCCCCGGTGGCGTCGGCGGCGCCCTCCGGCCCGGCGTGGCCGGCGAGACGCAGCCGGGCGTCCAGCGCCGGATGGAGCACCTCGCGAACCAGCGTGCTCTTGCCGGAGCCACTCACCCCCGTCACGCAGACGAAGCGGTTCAGCGGGATGGCCACCGTCAGGTCCTGCAAGTTGTGGCGTTTCGCGGCCGCAAGCACCAGCGTCTCGCAAACCGGCGACACCCGCGTCCGGTCGACCGGCGCTTCCGGGCCGGCCCCCCTAAGTTCGCTGCCCCGGCGCACCTGTCCGTGCTCGATCAAGGAAGCCAGCGTCGGGCGTCGTCGCGGGGCTTTCGTCCGGTAGACTTCGGCGGACGTCGCGTCCGCGAGGACCAACGGATCGCGCTGCGACCGGGCTTTGGAAGTCCGGGCCCGGTTGGGTCCGGAATCCAGGACGACCGGACGCCGGGCGGGCACGTCGATCCGTCGTCGGCCGCTGAGGAAGGCGCCGGTCAGGGAGGCGGGGCTCTTCAGCAGCTCGCCGTAAGCGCCCTGGAACACGATGTTCCCGCCGGTTTCGCCGTGGCCGGGACCGAGGTCGATGATGTGTTCAGCCGCCCGCATCACGGCGGCTTCGTGTTCGACGACGACCACCGTATTGCCCGCGCGGCGCAGCCTTTCGACGATGCTGACCAGCCGTTCGGTATCCCGCGGGTGGAGGCCGACCGTGGGTTCGTCGAGCACGAACAGGGTGTTGACCAGACGCGTGCCGAGGCAGGTGGTGAGGTTGACCCGTTCCGTTTCACCGCCGGACAGGGTGCGGGTGGGACGGTCGAGCGTGAGGTAACCGAGACCGGCCTCGACCAGGTAACCGAGTCGCGCCACCGCTTCGCCGAGCACGATGGAGAGCGGATTGCCGGCCCCGGCGGCGGTGCGGGCTTGAAGCGCTGCCGTCAAGGCGAAGGCCTCCCGGATGGGCAACGCGTAGAAGTCGGCCAGCGTCAGCCCTCCGGCCCGGGCCGTCGCGCCCGGCCAGTCGAGCGCGTCCACCGGCAGCCGGTACCAGAGTGCCTCCGGTTGGAAGCGGCGGCCGCCACAGGCCGTGCACGGGCGGTAGGTGCGGTAGCGCGAGAGCAGCACGCGCACGTGCATTTTGTAGGCCTTCGACTCGAGCCAGCGGAAGTAGCCCTTCACGCCATACCACGCCTTGGGCCATTCGTGGTCGGGGTCGGTCCCGTAGCCGGGGTCCCCGTCGATCACCCAGGCTTGATGCGCCGCCGACAGCCGATGGAACGGCACGTCGACGGGCACCCGGCGAAGGCGGCAGAACTTGAGCAGGTCCTGCTGGCATTCGGCGCTGACGCCGCCTTGCCAGGGTTTCACGGCGCCGCCCCCCAGGGTAAGTGAACGGTCCGGGACGGCCAGCTGGTAGTCGATCTCGATCACCCGGCCGAACCCGCGGCAATCGGGGCAGGCCCCGAGCGGATGGTTGAAGCTGAACAACGCCGGACCGGGCTCGCGGTAATCGAGATCGCACGCGGCGCAATGCAGGTCGCGCGAAAAGGCCCGGCCTTCGCCCGCCGGCTGCTGTCCCGAGTCGTCAAGGTCCCACACGCGGAGCCGCCCCTTCCCGAAGTGGTAGGCCTGGGTGCAGGCTTCGAGAAACCGCGCCCGTTTCGCTGCGGTCACCCCCAGCCGGTCCTGCACCACCGTCAGGCGCGCGATCCGGTCGGCGCCGAGGGTCTCCCGGCAATCTTCGAGCCGGACGATCCGTCCGTCGTTCAGCAGCCGCCGGTAACCCTGCCGCTCGACGAGTTCGAGCGCCTCGGCCAGCGACATCTTCTCGGGCAGGGCCAGGTCAAAGGTGATCAACCGGTCGCCCCCCGCGCGCCCGGTGGACGTCGCCTCCCAGATTCGTTGCGGGTTCTCGCGCGAAACGGGTTGGCCGCACTGGTGGCAGTCCAATCGGGCCAGCCACGGCCAGAGCACCTTCAAGTGGTCGCACAACTCGGTCATCGTGCCGACCGTCGAGCGCGTGGTCCGGACGGTATTCGTCTGCTCGATGGCGATGGCCGGCGGGATGCCCTCGATGGAATCCACCCGCGGCTTGTCCATCCGGTCGAAAAACTGCCGCGCGTAAGGCGAGAAGGTTTCGATGTAGCGCCGTTGCCCCTCGGCGAACAGGGTGTCGAAGGCCAGCGAACTTTTCCCCGAACCGCTCCGACCGGTGATGACGATCAGCCGGTGGAGCGGCAGGTCGAGGTCGAGGTTTTTCAGGTTGTTCTGCCGCACCCCGCGCAGGCGGATGGCGGCGTGGCTGGCGGCCCTGGCCATGAGGCCGCGAATGTAAGCCGGGCGGGGGCGATGTCAATGGAGCGGGGGCGGACGCCGCCCACCCCCGTTGTGCCGGTGGCCCGCCGCGGGGGCCGACAGCCTTGCCAAGCCGTTGCCCGCCCGTTTAAATCCGCGCCGTGCTACAATCGCAGCAGCAGACTCTCAAGGAAGCGGCCGGTTTCTCGGGCGTGGGATTGCACAGTGGCAACCGCGTATCCATGCGCTTCCTGCCCGCGCCGGCGAACACCGGCATCCGGTTCCGCCGGGTGGATCTGGACGGGCAACCGGAGATCGAGGCGCTGGTCGACCACGTTGGGGAAACGGCGCGCTCGACCACGCTCGCGAAGGGCAACATCCGGATTCACACGGTCGAGCACGTGCTGGCCACGTTCGCCGGCCTGGGGGTGGACAACGCCATTGTCGAGCTGGACGCGAACGAGCCGCCGATTGGCGACGGCAGCGCGCGGGAATACACGCGCCTGGTCGAGACCGCGGGGCTGGAGGCGCAGGACGCGGTGCGTGAGCCGGTGGGCGTGAGCGAACCCGTCGAAGTCCAGGCCGGCGAGACGCTCATCGCCATCTTTCCGCACGACCGCTTCAAGATCAGCTGCACCAGTTCGGACCGGCAGGGAAGGCACACCCAGTTCTTCAGCGTCGAGTTGTCGCCGGAAACCTGGCGCGCCGACCTGGCGGATGCGCGCACGTTTTGCTTCTACGAGGAGATCGAGGCCCTGATTCGCGGGGGGCTGATCAAGGGCGGCACCCTGGAGAACGCGGTGGTGATCCGGGATGACGCGGTCCTCACCACCGAACCGCTCCGCTATCCCGAGGAGTTTGTCCGGCACAAGATCCTGGACATCGTCGGGGATCTTTCGCTGTTGGGGCGGCCGTTGCGCGGCCACGTGGTGGCGGTGCGGCCGAGCCACGGCGCCAACTGCGAGCTGGCCCGCCGGATTCAGGCCCGGTTGCAGAAACCCCTCGTGGCCGCCCAGGCCTTCACGCCGCCCCCCGAGCCGCCTCCCCCCGCCGCCGAGACCGGCGGGACACGACCGAGCGAGATCGTCCGCGACGGCTGCCGCCTGGAGGCCGCTCAGGTGATGCAGGTCCTGCCGCATCGGTACCCCTTCCTGATGGTGGACCGGGTTCTGTCGATCGACGGCGCCCACATCGTGGGGCAGAAGAACATCACGTCGAACGAGCCGTGTTTTCAGGGACACTTCCCCGGGCACCCGATCTTTCCGGGCGTGCTCCAGCTCGAGGCCATTGCGCAGGTGGCCGGCATCCTGACGTTGCAGCGCGCCGAGTGCGCCAACAAGCTCGCCTACTTCATGTCCGCCGAATCCGTGAAGTGGCGCAAGCCCGTCCGCCCGGGAGACACGCTGGTCATCGACGTCACGTTGACGAAATCCCGGGGCAAGATCGGGAAGGCGAAGGGCGTGTGCCTGGTCAACGGCGAGACGGTCAGCGAGGCGGAGGTCACGTTCATGATGATCGATCGCTGATTCTCCCCGCGCCCCCCATGATCCATCCCACCGCCATCATCCAGTCCGGCGCGCAACTCGGCACGGACTGCGAGATCGGGCCCTATTGCGTGATCGGGTCCGACGTCCTCCTCGGCGACCGCTGCCGGCTGCATTCGCACGTGGTGATCGACGGCCACACCGTGCTGGGTTCGGACAACGAGATCTTCCCGTTTGCCAGCGTTGGCTCGAAGACGGAAGACCTGAAGTGGCGGGGCGGTGTGACCTGGACCCGGATCGGTGATCACAACACGATCCGGGAATGCGTGACGATCAACAGCGCCACCGGGGACGGCGAAGCCACCGAAATCGGCTCGCACAATCATATCACCTCGGCTTCGCACATCGGCCACAACTCCGTGATCGGTCACCACACCATTCTGGCGAGCGCCGGTCTGGCCGGGCACGTGCTGGTCGAGGACCATGCCATCGTGGGCGGCAAGTCCGTGGTGCATCAGTTCTGCCGGGTGGGAGCCCACGCGATGGTGGCCGGCTTCGCGCGGGTGGTGCAGGACGTGCCGCCCTACATGATGGCGGAAGGACATCCCGCGGCCACCCGGACGATCAACAAGGTCGGCCTTGAACGTCGCGGCGTGCCCGCGGAGACCCAACTGGCCCTCCGACGGGCCTACAAGATCCTCTTCCGCGAGGAAAGCCTGCTCGAACGGGCGTTGCAGCGGATCGAAACCGAGCTGCCGGCGGGGCCCGAACTGACGCACCTGGTGGCGTTCTGCCGGGCCAGCGCCCGCGGGCTGTGCCGCTGAAAGCCCTGTGGAACCTGCGCTTTCCCCCGCCTCCCCGGCGGCCCCGGCCGCCGCCGCCGCGCGCCGGCTGGAAGCCGTCCTGATGCTGGTGCTGGCGACGGGTTGCTGGGCGGTCAGCTTCCCGGTCATGAAGGCGCTGGCGGCGCACCAGAGCCGGCTGATCCCGGGGCCGGACTCCTGGTTCTTCGCCGCCCTCGGCGTGGGCTTCCGGTTCGGCCTGGCCGCCCTTTGCATGGTGGTTCTCACCGGTCGGGACCTGCGGGGACTGACGCGGGGGGAGGTATCGCAGGGACTGGGACTCGGGTTGTTCGGCAGCCTGGGGATGGTGTTTCAGATGGACGGACTGGCGCACACCAGCGCCTCCACGTCCGCCTTTCTCACGCAGGGCTACGTGTTGCTGCTGCCGCTGTGGCAGGCGGTGGTCCAGCGGCGTCCACCGGGGGGAAGGGTCTGGGCCGGCTGCCTCGCGGTGATCGCCGGCGTGGCGATCCTCTCGGGCATTCGGTGGAACCGGATGACGCTGGGACGGGGGGAGATCGAGACCCTGGTGGCCTCCGTGTTGTTTACCGGGCAGATCCTGTGGCTCGAGCGTCCCGCCTACGCGGGCAACGACACGCGGCGGTTCTCCTTCGTGATGTTCGCGGTGATGGCGCTTTGCGCGCTCCCTTTCGCGGGGTTCGCGGCCCCCTCCATCCAGGCGGTCCGGCAGGCTTACAGCTCGGTTCCGGCCCTGGTGTTTCTCGGGGTGCTCGTCGTGGTGTGCACGCTGGGCGGCTATCTGTTGATGAACCGCTGGCAGCGGGAGGTGGGAGCGACGGAGGCGGGCTTGGTGTATTGCTGTGAGCCGGTGTTCGCCAGCCTGCTGGCCCTGGTCCTGCCGGTGTGGCTCGGTCGGTTTGCCGCGATCGACTACCCGAACGAATCGGTGACCCCGCGCCTGCTGGCGGGAGGCGGACTGATCCTGCTGGCGAACCTGCTCGTCCAATGGCGGCGCCCCCCGCTGCCGTCCGGCGATTGACCGGGAAACGCGGGCGGACGACGGGGGGGACGGCGGGGCGCGGACCGGACCGGAAGCCGGGCGGGGCTTTGCTTGACGCTTTGTGTCAGCTTGGTTACGGTTGCCGCAGTTGAGACGAGCGTGAGAGCAGGGTCGGGGTTCGGCTGCTGCTCTTTTGCTTGTTGCCGGCGGCGGCGGCCGCCTGAGTGGACCACTTTCAAAAACCAGATCAAGCCGTGGATCTGAAAGATATCAAGGTCATCATCGACCTGATGAAAAAGAATTCCCTCTCCGAGTTCGAGTTGGAGAAGGAGGGCTTCAAGATCAAACTGAAACGGGGCGGGGCGGGGAGCGTCGCGGCTTTTGTGCCGGAGATCGCGCCCCCGCTGCCGGCGCCCCTGCCGGCGGCCGCAGCGCCTCCCGGCGGGGCCGGCGCCTCACCGGCGCCGGCGCCGGTCACTCCCGTCGAGGAGCTGATCAAATCACCGATGATCGGCACCTTTTACCGGGCGCCCGCCCCCGAAGCGGCGGCGTACGTCGAGATCGGCGCGGAGGTCGGACCGGACACGGTGGTGTGCATCATCGAGGCCATGAAGGTGATGAACGAAATCAAGGCGGAGACCCGCGGCGTGCTCACCGAAATCGTGGCCGAAAACGGCAAACCGGTCGAGTTCGGCCAGCCGCTGTTCAAGATCCGGCCGGCCTGAAATCGTCCGACGTGAGACCGGTTGTTCGTCGCGGCCACCGCGCCGACGGCGGAGGTCGCCACCGAATGGGAGCCCGATGTTCGAGAAAATCCTGATTGCCAACCGCGGCGAGATCGCCATCCGCGTCATCCGGACCTGCCGGGAAATGGGGATCAAGACGGTCGCGGTCTACTCCGAGGCCGACGCCAATTCGATGCACGTCCAACTCGCTGACGAAGCGATCTGCATCGGCCCCCCCCCCGCCTCGGAAAGCTACCTGCGCGTCGACCGCCTGATCAGCGCGGCCGAGGTCACCGACGTGGATGCCATCCATCCCGGCTACGGTTTCCTTTCCGAGAACGCCCAGTTCGCGGACATCTGCGAGAGCTGCAACATCCGGTTCATCGGGCCCAGTTCCGCGGCGATGAACGCGCTCAAGGACAAGGCGGCGTCGCGGGAGCTGGCAAAAAAGGCCGGCGTGCCGGTGCCCCCGGGTTCCGTCGGCGCGGTGGCCAACGAGCAGGAGGCCCTGGCCGTTGCCAAACAGGTCGGTTACCCCGTCCTCATCAAGGCGGTGTCGGGCGGCGGCGGCCGGGGCATGCGGGTCGCCCACAACGACATCTCGCTGATGAAGGGCTTCCATATGGCCCGCTCGGAGGCCGAAAAGGCCTTCGGCAACGCCGGGGTCTACATCGAGAAGTACTTCGAGAATCCGCACCACGTCGAGTTCCAGATCGTCGGGGACGGACGCGGCAACGTGATCCACTTCGGCGAGCGCGACTGCTCGGTCCAGCGCCGGCACCAGAAGTTGATCGAGGAGACCCCCTCGCCCCTGCTGCAGAACCGGTTCAAGGACCTGCGCAAGAAGATGGGCAAGGCCGCCATCCGGATTGCCGAGGCCGCCCGGTACACCAATGCCGGCACCGTCGAGTTCATCGTGGATGATGACGGGAAATTCTACTTCCTCGAGGTCAACAAGCGCATCCAGGTCGAACATCCGGTCAGCGAGGAAGTGACCGCGACCGATCTGATCCGCATGCAGATTCTGGTGGCCGCCGGCGAACTCCCGAAGCTCTCCCAGAGCGCGGTCCGCTTCCACGGCCACTCGATCGAATGCCGCATCAACGCCGAAGATCCTTACGATGGCTTCCGCCCCTCGCCGGGAAGGGTGGAGATGTACTACCCGCCCGGCGGCCGCGGGGTGCGGGTGGAGAGCCACATCTATTCGGGATACGTCATCCCCGCCGCCTACGATTCGATGATCGGCAAGCTCATCGTCACCGGCCAGGACCGCGAGGACGCCCTCAACCGCATGAGCCGGGCGCTGTCGGAGTTCATCATCACCGGGGTCAAGACGACCATTCCCTTCCTGCAGACGATCCTGCTGGATCCCGATTTCCGTCGGGGCGACTACTCGACGGGCTTCATCGACCGGCTGCAGCGCCGGGGCAATCCGTGAGGCGGCACAGCGAAGCAACCAAGCGATGGGCGAACAGCGTCAACCTTCCTCCGCCGGCCCATCGGGGTCGGAGCATGCGGGGGATTATCCCCGGCACTATTGCGGTCTGTTCGGGGTTTACAACCACGAGCATGCCGCCGAGCTGACCTACTACGGGCTCTATGCCCTACAGCATCGCGGTCAGGAAAGTGCGGGCATCGTCACCTGCCGCGACGGCCAGTTTCGCGCGCACCGGGGGATGGGCCTGGTGCCCCAGGTCTTCACACCGAAGATCCTGACCGATCTCGGGGGCGAGATGGCCATCGGGCACACCCGGTATTCCACCACGGGTTCGAGCCATTTGCGGAACGCCCAACCGCTCGCCGTGGACTGCTCGCGCGGCCAGATTGCGATTGCGCACAACGGCAACCTGACCAACGCCGCCACCCTGCGGGAGGAACTCGAGGCCGGCGGGTCGATCTTCCAGACCACCGTTGACAGCGAGATCATCGTGCATCTGCTGGCCCAGCCGTCGACCAGCAAGGACGGCAACCTGCTGCACAGCCTCCGCCGGATCGAAGGGGCTTTCTCCCTGTTGCTCATGACCACCCGCGAACTCATCGGCGTCCGGGATCCGCATGGCTTCCGGCCCTTGTCCATCGGCCGGCTCGGCGACGCCTGGGTGCTGGCCAGCGAAACGTGCGCCTTCGACCTGATCCAGGCCGAGTTCGTGCGCGATGTCGAGCCGGGCGAAGTGGTCATCATCGACGAGCAAGGCCTGCGATCAGCGCCGCTCTTTCCCGAGCATCGGCGACGCGCCTTTTGCATCTTCGAATACGTCTACTTCTCGCGTCCGGACAGCGTGCTGGCCGGACGGAATGTCCACCAGGCACGGGTCGAGATGGGACGCCAACTGGCCCGCGAACACCCCCGCGAGGCGGACCTCGTGGTGCCCGTGCCCGACAGCGGCAACTGCGCCGCGCTGGGCTATTCCCTGGAATCCGGCATCCCCTTCGAGATGGCGTTCGTCCGCAACCACTACGTCGGACGCAGCTTCCTGCAACCGTCGCAGTTGATCCGCGACTTCAATGTCCGGGTGAAGCTGAACCTCATTCGGGACCTGGTGCGGGACAAGCGGGTGATCATCGTGGACGACTCAATCGTACGGGGCACCACCAGTCGAACCCGCGTGAACAACCTCAAGGAGGCCGGCGCAAAGGAAGTGCACGTGATGGTGAGTTGCCCGCCGCACCGGCATCCGTGCGTGTATGGCATCGACTTCCCGGACGCCAGCAAGCTGATG
Organism: Verrucomicrobiales bacterium; assembly: GCA_024233305.1. GTDB lineage: Bacteria > Verrucomicrobiota > Verrucomicrobiia > Limisphaerales > J093 > J093. The sequence continues at coordinate 21,616 of JACKPV010000037.1, read as the reverse complement.
GCCGCCCGGCATTCGATGGAGGAAATCCGGGATTACCTGAAGGCGGATTCGGTGGCCTATCTTTCGCAGGATGGAATGGTCCGCGCCACGGGCTTTCCGCAGGAAGCCTTCTGCATGGCCTGTTACGACGGTTGCTATCCGGTGCCTTACAATCCCGCGCTCGACAAGAACATCATCGAGTCGCGGTGCGCGCGGGTGCAGACCCTGGGGGAGGAGTTCGCGCGGAGCGAGGAACAGCCCCGGCTGCTGTGAAGCAGCACGGTGGGAGGACGGGTGGCGATCAGGCGCGTCGCCGGCGCCGCCAGGCGGCAAACCCGAGCAGACCGGTTCCCGCGAGACCCGCCCAGGCCCCGGGCTCGGGCACCATCACATTCCCGATGCCGAACTGCCCAATGCCAAATCCCGTGTCGGCAAGCCCTCCGATGTCGACTTCCACCGACTGGAGGAACACGCCCGGATCGTCCGAGTAGAAGCCAAAGAAACCGGGCTTGCCCGCTTCTCCCTTCACCGCAACCACCTCGGCCCCGGCCGACACGGCGAACATCAACTCCCCTCCTCCGGGTCCGGCGTGCAGGTAGAAGGCCAGGGTGTTCGCCGGCAGTTGCAGGGTGAACGAGGTCCCGATGAACTCCGGCTCGCCGAGCAACGGCTTCGGATCCTGGTTCGAGTAGACCGGACCGTCGTAGATCCCGTCCACCGTGGTGGCGTCCCAAAACAGCCAGTGGGCATACCCGAACGAATGATCCGGGATCGCCTGCCAGCGGAACATGCCCGAGCCGTCAATCGTGAGATCATCCCATCCCACGGGAGAAATCACATCGGTCACCAGAACCTCGAAACCCGGAGGGCCCATGGGATTCCCGTCCGCGTTCGGGTACGGGACCATTTCATAAATCGACTCCAGCTCCGCCAGCGAAGCGGCCGATTTGATGGCGGCCTGCAGGGTCCCGCATGCCGCCACGGCCACCACAGCGACGCTGATATTGAGCTTCCAGTTGCGCATTGGCTGATCCGACGGTGCTTTTGCCATCTGACCGCGGTCGGCCAGACTGACGACCAAGGAACCCGACGAGCGCGAGCTTGTCAAGCGCGCCCGACGGCGCCCCGGGCGGGCGCTAGGCCAGTCTGACGAAATTGCGCAGCATCCGGAGGCCAACCTCCTGGCTCTTCTCGGGATGGAACTGCGTGGCGTAGAGGTTGTCCCGCCAGACCGCCGAGGCAAAGCGTCCGCCATACTCGGTCCAGGTGGCCACAATGGATGGATCGGCGGGCTCGGGCCGGAAGCTGTGTACGAAATAGACGTGGCTGCCATCGGGAATCCCTGCCAGCAGGGGGCAGTCGGGCCGCGCAATATCGAGCCGGTTCCAGCCAATCTGCGGGATCTTCAGCCCTGGCGCCGGGCGAAACCGCACCACCCGCCCGCCAAAAACGCCCAACCCCGCGGCGCAGCTGTTGAACTCGTCGCTGGCCTCGAACAACGCCTGGTAACCGACACAAATCCCAAGGAACGGCCGACCGGAACGGATGAAGTCGCGAGTGGCGCCAAGCAGTTCCTGCCGTTGCAGCGCGTTCAAGCAGTCGTCGAAGGCCCCCACGCCGGGGAGCACTGCCGCCGCAGCGTCCCGCAGCGCCTCGGGCCGGTCCACGCGCTCGACCGACGCCCCGACAAACCGCAGCGCCTTGAAGACGCTGTGCACGTTGCCCGCTCCGTAGTCGATCAGTGCGATCACCCCGCCAGCATACGGAAGCCCGGACCGGATTCAACGCCCGGGACGGACGCCGCGCAATTGGCGTGCATGCGCCCGGCGCAAACCGCAGGCTGGGCGGGAACATGAACGGGATCGACTGGCAGACGCTGCGCCGGTTGCGCCGCACCTATCTCGAAGGCACGGCGGGCCTCCGGGATTACTGGCAGTCCGACGCCGATCTCGAAGCCTATGACCGCACGTTCGCCCAGCGGATCGGCTGGAAATGGGACTTTGTGCTGGCCGACCTTGAGGCGCGCGGGTGGCGTCCCCCCCGGGGCACGGTGCTGGACTGGGGGTGCGGCAGCGGCGTGGCCGCCAGGGCCTGCCTGGACCATTTCGGCCGGACGGAGATCACCCGGTTGCATTACGCCGATCGTTCGGCGCAAGCGGTCCAATACGCCACCCGCAAGGCCGGGATGAAATACCCCGGGCTCGAGGTGGCCGCGGGCGCCGTCGAATCCCCGACGGTACTCCTGCTCAGCCACGTGCTGACGGAGCTGTCGCCGGAGCAGGTTGAAGCTTTGCTTGAACTCGCGCTGACGGCGGAAACCGTGCTCTGGGTGGAACCTGGCAGCTTCGAGGTCAGCCTGGCACTGATCGCCATCCGGGAGCGGTTGCGAACCGTATTCCACTGCGTGTCGCCCTGCCCCCATCAGGGGCGGTGCGGCATCCTGGCCAAGGGCAACGAGGCCCACTGGTGCCACCACTTCGCAACGCCCCCTTCCGCGGTGTTTCAAGACCCGGATTGGGGACGGTTCGCCGCCCTCCTCGAAATCGACCTGCGCAGCCTGCCGCTCAGTTACCTGGTGCTGGACCGCCGCCCGGCCCCGGCTCCCCCGGCGGACACGGTGCGGGTCCTGGGCCGTCCGCGAATCGAGAAGGCGGGAGCGCGCCTGCTGGGCTGCGCGGCGGAGGGGGTGCGCGAGTTCCGGCTGCCCAAGCGCACCCTGCCCGAGGCGTTTCACCGCTTTCGCAAGGGTCGGTGGCCGTCGTGGCAACGTTGGGCTTGCCGGCAGGACGAGATCACGGAGATTCTCGCGTCATGAACGGTGCGGTCGGCGATTCAGGTCCCACAAGCGAAGCCCCGCGCGGAGCGCTCCTCCGCGAACTCAAGGCGCGCGCCCAGCGCCTGGACCCGGTGGTGCGCATCGGCAAGGCCGGAGTGAGCCCGGCCTTCCTCGCCGCGCTGGATCGAGCCCTGCACGTCCACGAACTGGTCAAACTCAAGTTCGATGAGTTCAAGGACCAGAAGAAGGCCCTGGTCCCGGAAATCGCGCAGCAGACGGGCAGTCACTTGATCCAACGGGTGGGCAACGTGGCGGTGCTCTACCGGCCCCGACCGCCGGCCCCGCCGACGTCCGGCGTTTGAAGCCGCCCTCCGCCCCGGTTAGAGTGACGCCGTGAACCAAGGTCTCCCAGCCGCCCGCAACCGTCGCTCGGACACCCTTCCTGCTTTCTCTCGCGCCCGTTTCCACAGCGGCTGGTCTTGCCCGGTCTGGTGGCTTGCCCTGGGGCTTGGCTGGCGGATTGCGGCGGGCGAACCGGCGGTGACCGAACCCGAGCCCGTCCCGGTCAGCGCCACCAACGCCCCGGCGGCGGCAATGTCACCGGGTCCGGGACCGGTCCGGGAAGCACCCGTCCTGCCACCGCCGACGAATGCTCCCGTCGCAGCAGCCGTCACGGAGACCAACCCGGCTCCGGTGGTCAGCGTTCAGATCCCCACCATCGCCGGCGTCAATGCCGAGGTGGCCCGCATCGAGGCGGACACGACCATCGAGGCCAAGGTCAAGCAGCTCATGCTCGAGCAGTATCGGGCGGCCGGGCAGTTGCTGCTGACCGCGGAACAGTCGCGCCAGCAGACCGCCGCGCTCAAGGCCGCGAGCACCGGCGCCCAGGAGGAGGCGAACCGCCTGCGCGACCAGCTCAAGCTGCTGGATGAAGACGCCCTGAAACGCACCAACCTGCTGGCCGGACTGCCGCCCGGAGCCGCGTTGAGCGAGCTGGAGCTGATTCTCACCCGGGCCAAGGCGGACGCCGACGCCGCCCGGACGCTGCGGAACCAGGATGAGCAGGCCCTCGACCAGCGGCGCAAGCGCCCGGAAACGGCGGTCACCGAAAAGGCGGCGGCCCAGGCCGAGCTGCGTGACGCCGAAACCCAGCTGAACGCTCCTCCGCCCGCGGAGTTGTCGCCCCCGGCCGTGCAGGCCCGCCGCACCCTCCTCGAAGCCCGGCGCATCGCGGCCAACGCCCGGCTGGAATTGATCGACCAGGACTTGCTCGCGCAACCCGGCCAGGTGGCCGTCCTCACCGCGCGCCAGAATCTGCACACGCGGGAGAGCGCCCTGGCGACGGCGCGGGCAGCCGCCATCGAAGCGCACGTTCAGACCCGCCGGACCGCCGCGGCGGAAGACGAGCGCAGCCGGGCTCAACAAGCCGAGCAGGAGGCCTCGGCCGACGAAGCCCATCCGCTCATTCGCGATCTCGCCCAGCAGAACACCGATTTCGCGGCCCAACGGGCGCAGGTCATCGAGCTCAACCGCCTGGTCTCGGACCAGCTCAAGGCCGCCGAGGAAACCCAGCGCAAGCTGGACCTTTATGAGAGCGACGCCCGCAAGCAGCTGGCGGCCGCCGGCCTCAACAAGGCCCTCGCCGAAATCCTGTTGCTCCAGCGCCGCCAGCTCGAGTCCCCGCGCACCGTGCAAAAGCGGATCGAGGATCTGTCGGAGAACATCTCGACGAACGCCCCGGCGCAGCTGCGGGTGGACGAGGAACTCCGCCAGCTCGTGATCATCCCCGAGCGCGCCCGCGAACTGGTCGCCGCGCGAGCGGATGCTCCCGTCGACGAAGCGGAACGCACCGCGTTGGTGGCGCAGGCGACGGAGTTCCTGTTGAAGCGGCAGGAATACCTCGCCGGGCTCCAGGAAAGCTACGGCCTGCTGTTGGAGAACCTGCGCATCCTCGCGGGCGGACGATCCGTCTACCTGCACCAGTTGGAGGCCTACACCGATTTCCTGGATCAGCACCTGATGTGGACCCCCAGCTCGGCGCCCCTCGGCCCGCGCGCCCTGGCGGCCCTGCCGGCGGCGCTGGAATGGTGGCTGGCCCCTCGCCACTGGGCCGCCCTGGGCGGAGCGCTCGGCCGCTGGCCGGGCCGGGCGCCCCTGCCCGCAGGGATGCCCACCCTCGTGCTGCTCCTGTTTCTGCTCTCCCGCAAGCGGCTGGCGAACTACCTGGAAAGCCTGGCACTGCCCACCCGGCGGGCTTCCACGGACAGCTTTCTCCTGACCCTCAAAGCCCTGCTCGCCACGGTCCTCCTGGCGCTTCCGCTGGCCTGGGCAAGCGCGGTGGTGGGTTGGGCCTTCCTCAGCGACCCGAACCCGGGAGGGTCCGAGTTCATTTACGCCATCGGACTGGCCTGTCTGCGCATCAGCGGCGGTTCGTTCCTCTTCCTGGGGCTTTACGAGGCCTGCCGTCCGCGCGGGCTTGGCGAGGTTCATTTCCGCTGGCGGGAGGAGCATCTCCGGTTGGTACGCCGGAATCTGTTGTGGTTCGCCCCGGTAATGCTCACCGCGACTTTCCTCACCACGGCGACCTACACCCAGTCCCGCGATGAAATCCACGACGGCGCCGGACGTCTGGTGTTCATCGCCGGCATGGTGGCTTTCCTGATCTTCAATCACCGGATGCTGCATCCGCGCCACGGCGTGCTGGCGGAGGCCATTCTGCAACGCCCCGGCGGGGCGCTGGCGCGCCTGAAGTGGCTCTGGTTCGCCACCCTCCAGGGAGCGCCCCTCGGGCTGATCGGGCTCGCCGCGCTCGGCTATTTCTACACGGCCATGCAGCTGAACTTCCGGGTCGCCTGGAGCATGGCCATGCTCCTCGGCCTCGGCCTCGTCTACCATCTGGTCCTGCGCTGGCTGTTCGTTCGGGAACGACGGCTGGCCCTCGAACAGGCCCTCGAAAAGCGGGCGCAGGCGGCGCAAAAGGCCGGCGATGAGCCCGTCGCCGGCGAGGCCATGCCGCAGGTCGAGGAACCCGAAGTCAGCCTGGGCGTCATCAAGGCCCAGACCCGCCAGCTGCTCCGGGTCAGCCTCGGCCTCGCGGTCGGCGCCGGGCTCTGGCTCATCTGGGAAAGCGAACTGCCCGCCTTGAATTACCTCCACAACTTCCGCCTCTGGAGCGTGACCGTCGAAATGGAAGGCGTCCCGCGCCTGCTCCCCGTCACCCTCGCCGATCTGCTCGGAGCCCTCGTCATCGCCCTGCTCACCGCCGTCGCCGCCCGCAACCTCCCCGGCCTGCTCGAAATCTCCGTGCTGCAAAACCTCTCGCTGCAACCCGGAAGCCGCTACGCCATCACCGCCATCAGCCAGTACCTGGTGGCCTTCATCGGCATCGCCCTGACCCTCGGCGCGCTCGGACTCCGCTGGAGCCAGCTGGGCTGGATCGCCGCCGCCCTCAGCGTCGGCCTCGGCTTCGGCCTCCAGGAGGTCGTGGCCAATTTCGTCTGCGGCATCCTCCTCTTCATCGAACGCCCCGTGCGCGTCGGCGACATCGTCACCGTCGGCGACGTCTCGGGCGTCGTCTCCCGCATTCAGATCCGCGCCACCACCATCACCAACTGGGAACGCCAGGAGTTCATCGTCCCGAACAAGGAACTCATCACCGGCCGCATCCTCAACTGGACCCTGTCCAATCCGGTGAACCGCGTCACCATCGAGGTCGGCGTGGCCTACGGCTCCAACGTCGACCACACCCGCGAAGTGCTCCTCCGCGTTGCCGGCCAGCACCCGTTGCTGCTGAGCGACCCCGCCCCGATGGCCCACTTCACGGGCTTCGGCGACAGCACCCTGAACTTCACCCTGCGGGGTTACCTGCCCGACCTCGACAACCGCCTCAACGTCATCCACGACCTGAACCGCGCGATCTATCTCGGCCTGGCCGAAGCCGGCATCGAGATCGCCTTCCCGCAACGCGACATTCACATCCGCAGCATCGAGCCCGTCCTGCAACTCGCCCGGCCGGTGCGGACCACGCCGTGAACCGGGCGGCTCCCTTCCGGCTTGCGGAGCGGCGGGCCGGGCGCTAGAAGGCTGCGCGTATGGGCGCCCAATGGAAACAGACGCACCGGGAAGCCGCCGCGCTGAAGAAAGGCCAGCTGGTCGGCAAGCTGGTCCGCGAAATCATGGTCGCCGCCAAGCTCGGCGGCGCCGACCCCGAACTCAACCCGCGCCTCTTCGCCGCCCTCGAGAAGGCGCGCAAGAACTCCGTCACCCGCGACACCATCGAACGCGCGGTGAAAAAGGGCTCCGGCCAGTCGGACGACGCCACCGTCATCGAACTCGTCACCTACGAGGGCTTCGCGCCGCATCAGGTGCCGGTCATCGTCGAGTGCCTCACCGACAGCCGCAACCGGACCGGCCCCGAGATGCGCCGCCTTTTCCGGGCCGGCTCGATTGGATCTCCGGGCAGTGTCGCCTGGATGTTCGACCATCTGGGCATGATCGAGGCCCACCATGCCGACGGCGGCATCGACCTCGAATCCGCCGCCATCGAGGCCGGGGCGCAAAACGTCGAGGCCTGGGCGGATGAGGAAGTGCCCGAGGAAAGGACGGGGGCGCGATTCTACACCGAGCGCACCGAACTGGATGCCGTGGCGAAGGCGCTGACCCAGAGCGGCTGGACCATGGTGACCTCGGAACTCGCCTACCTGATCAAGAACCCGGTCGAACTGGCGGACGATCAGCGGACCGAAGTCGCGGCGTTTCTCAACGACCTGGACGACCACGACGACGTCCATCGGATCTACGCCGGCTTGAAGTAAACGCGGGGAACGGATGCCAGGGTTGGCACATCGCCGCAAGCGATGCGTTTGGGGAGGGTGGTGGCTGGACCCAGATTTGAACTGGGGACACAAGGATTTTCAGTCCTCTGCTCTACCAACTGAGCTATCCAGCCAGCGCCGACGAGCGAGTAGAGAAAGCCAGCGCGAAGGGATTGGCAAGGTTTTTCCGTGTGTTTGTCGCCGCGCAGTTTTCTTCCCTGGAAGCCGGGGATCGAACGGTCGACCCCCGACCGAACCCGGGGAAGCCCCCCGGCGACAATGATCCGGGCGGGCCGTCGTCCGCACGGAGCGGAGTTGCTGAATCGTGTCGGACCGCCATCCACAACCCACGAAGCCGTCGGTGGGCGGGGCGAACGACCAAAACCCGCTTTCGTCGGGAGCAGGAAGGCGTATCGTGAGCGCTGTGACACATCGCGGGAAGACCAATCGCAAAGGGCGCTCGGGAGGGCCACCCCGGGTCTCGGCGCGCGCCACCGGCCGGCGGAAACACCTGGTGCTGGGCCTGGTCGCGGTCTTCGTGCTGCTGTTGCTTCTCGCCTGGCCGCGTCCCGGTGAGCGGGACTCGCCGCCGCCGTCGCCGGCATCCGGAGAGGCAACGGCCACCACCCCACCGGCGGCAACGGCGGCGGTCGGGATTCCCGGTCCGACAGCCGAGACGGCGACCCTCTTGAGCGAGGGCAACCAGTTGTTGCGCGAGGGCCGGACCGGCGAGGCGTTCGCCCGGTATGAGCAGGCGGGATCGTTGGCGCCGGAAGACGAGGATGTGCATTACAACCGGGGCATCGCCTTGGCGCGCCTGGGACGCATCGAGGAAGCGATCAAGGCATACGAACGCGCGCTCGAGATCTTCCCCGATTATGCCGAAGTCCACAACAACCTGGGCAACCTGCTCCTGCGCCGGGGGGATCAGGCAGGGGCGACGGCGCATTTCCAGGCGGCGGTCGCGGCGCTGCCGGACTATGCCTCCGCCTACAGCAACCTGGGCAACGTCCGGCGCATGAGCGGGGACATCGAAGGCGCGCGCACCAACTTTCTCAAGGCGGTCGAGCTGGATCCGCAGTTTTGGGAAGCGCGCTTCAACCTGGCCAACCTGCTGCGGGAAACGGGGGCGTTCACGAATGCCGCGGCGCACTACCGGGAGGTGCTCCGGGCCAAGCCGGACTTCGATCCCGCGCTGCAGGGCTTGGCGGATGTCGAGATGAGGTTGTCGGGAACCAACCGGCCCGCGAGCGATCCGAGTTCAGACGCCGCCGGCGAGGACCCGCCCTGAGCCGTGACCATGCAGTTGGATTCACCACCGATGGGCGCTGATGGGCACTGATATTGAGGGAAACCAGAATCGCGCGCCCTGGGTTCGGGCTCACCATTTAGTGAGGCTTCTCGCCCTCCCCGCCAAAGCGGCAGCGCCGCGCCGCATCCGTGCCCATCCGCGGTCCATCGACTGAATCGATACGGCTGAGCCGGCAGTGAGCGGCGCGCGACCGACCGGGGCATCAAGGCCGGCGGAAGCCCAATTCCTCGAGGCGCCGTTGCGCTTCGGTGCGGGTGGGATCGATTCGCAACGCCTTGGTCAGGTCCCGAACCGCCGCCTCCGTGCGCCCCTGATCCGCCTCCAGAATTCCGCGTCCGACCCAGGCTTCGGCGAAATCGGGGTTGACCTCGAGGGCTCGATTGAACGACGCCAGTGCCTCCTCCGTCCGCCCCTGTAATTGCAGCAACCGGCCCATTTCCGTTCCGGGCCGGGCGGCATGCGGGATGCGGCGGCGGACCTCCTCCCACTCCAGCACGGCTTCAGGATACGCTTCGAGACCGCCCAGCACCCGCGCGCACAGCTCGTGCAGCACCCAGTCGTCCGGCGCCCGTTCCAGGGCCTGCCGGCAAAGCGCGAGGCTCTGGCGGCGGCCCGCCGGTTTGGCCTGCCCGCGAAGTTCGAGCAGTGCCGCCACCAACCCGGCCGTTCGTTTGGCATGCCCCTCCTGCTGCCGGTAGATGCCCTCCTGGAACCGCGCCTCCAGCAGCCTCAGGATCTCGAATCGCTGTCCCTCCCCGTAGGCCAGCCGGGCGGCGCATTCCGCTTCCGTCAACCAGTCGGGGTTCCCCGGATCGGAGGCGGCCACGAATGCTGGCAGCCGGCTCTCGAGCTCCGCGGCAAACAACCGGGCCAGGTGGTAATTGCCCGGGAAGGTGAAGTGCACATGTTCATGAAACCACTCATCACCGGGCAATCCGTGCGGGCTGGCCTCGGCAAAGGCCCGTTCGGCATCCACCAACCGGATGGCATCATCCTTCTGCCCCGCCGCCCACTCGCGAATCGCTTCGTTCAGAACCGTGTCGGTACGGAAACGCAACGCGTCGAGGTCGCGGGCCAGGACCAGATGTTCCCGCGCCACGTCGTCCTGTCCGAGCGCCAGGGCGCATTGTCCCCAATGGTAATGGAGTTCCGCGAAGTCCCCATCCAACGCCGCCGCCCGGGCGAAAGCCTCGATGGCTCCCGTCGGATCGTTGGCGGCGGCGGCCTTGCCGTCGCGATAGTGCCCCTCCCAGACCGCGCGTTCCTCCCGGGTCAGATCGGGCCGGTGCACGGAGGCGAAGGGCGGCCAGTCCCGAAGGCGGGAGGCCACCGTGGCGACGAACACCCGGGCCCCGCTTTCGCGTCCCGCCGCGACGATATCCGCCAGGTTGCGCCCGAAATTGGCGCGCAACCCCGGCAGCCGGGGATCGTCGTGCCGCACCTGTTGCCGTTGGAACATCGTCATCCCGCCCCAGCCCGACCGGGCCTCGGGGTTGGGCGCGAGGCGTTCCCGGAGGCCATCGAAGGTCTGCCCGAGCCGGGTGCTCTTGAGCGCGAGACCCGCCCGCACGAGGGGCAACGGCGCGGCCTGTTGACCGAAGACGGTTCCGGCGCCGAACGGGCCGATGACCTCGTTGTTGCCCATGTAGACCAGCCAGAAATCGGCGTCGAGCTGGCGGCAGTCCCGGGCGATGGGAAGAATGGCGTGCGAGTTGATGGCGGTGAACGCCGTGTTGACGACCTCGAACCGCGTTCCCGGATGGCGCGCTTCGAGCAGCACTTGCAGGATCCGACCGAAACCGAAGGCGGGAGCCGGATCGCCTTCCGCCGCCGATTCGCCGAGGATCACGAGGCGACAGACGCCCGGCGGCTTGGCGGGTTTGACCACGAGCGGCTGCGGATGCCGGGCCAGGGTGCGGGGGAAGAAACTCCAGGGAAACCGCTGGTTCTCCACCAGCACACCGGAGCTGGTGGCCGGATGCGGGATGAGAAAACCCGCGGAATGGCCGACGCCCGCGAGGCGCAGCAGGAACTCAACCGCGGCCAGCAACAACTGCGGAACCGCAACCGCCGCCAACAAGCGGAACGCCAGGCGGCGGCGCGGCGACGGCGGCCGGACCGGGGGCCCCGCCGACCCGGAAGCGTCGTGGTTCGCCGGAAGGGATCGCTTCATCGCCGGCGTCTTGTGCGTCCGGCGCCCCTCGCAAGCGCCCCCGGCTCTTCGTTGGCTGTTCCGGCTGACCAGTGTTCATCCAACATGATGGTGCAGAACCTAGGTTGCCGACGTTTGCGCCCGCAAGGAAAAGGCGGGCTCAGCCGTATCGATTCAGTAACTCGTAGCCGCCGACGTGCAGTCGGCGCATGATTCAGCTGGGATAGGGCTGCCTGTTACCGAGGGCGACGATTCACCGAAAAGTGACTGCTGATCGGAATCGGCGAGCCCGCGCAAGCTCTTGCATTTCAGCGCCGACTACACGTCGGCGGCTACCCCCTGTTGAATCGATACGGCTCAGCGGATATTGGCCCTGGCCGCGACAATGCTCCCGTCGCGGTTCAATGTCAGGGCATCAGCGTCGGCGGGCACCGCGGTAGTCGTCCGGCGGCCGTCCGGCCAGCGCACCCGGACGGCGTCGACCGTTCCCGTTGCGGCCAGCACGAGCACCGCACTGTCCTGGGACCAGTAGCCCGATCCGGCGTGGATTTCCCGGACCGGCCCCGGTTTCCCGTCGACCACCAATTGCACGGCCGCGCCCACGGCGTCCGGGTTGCCACGGGTTCCGCGGAGCCGCACCCGCAGGCCGCGCCGGGGGGATTGATTCTGGAACAGGAAGGTCGCCGCGCCGTTTTGGGTGACCACGAGATCCGCGCGTCCGTCCGCGTCGAAGTCGGCGACCGCAGCCCCGCGCTGTTCTCCGGCGACGCTGATGCCGGAGCGGTCGGCGGGAAGCGGCGTGAAACCGCCCCGGCCATCGCCGCGCAACAACAGGCCGCGGCCGGCGTCCAGCCGGGGGATTTCGGGTCGCAGGGCGAAGAAGTTCTGACTCAGGAGCAGGTCCTCGGCGCCGTCGGCGTCGAAGTCCGCCACGTTCAGGGAGAAACTCGGGGCGAACTGCGCCTCGCGGGGCAGCGGTTGCGGCTCGAAGTGGTCGCCGCGATTCAGGAAGAGCATCGAAGCGAGCGAGGTGGCAGCGACGGATTCGGCCTGGTTCGGGAGCGTGGCGAGGAGGGCGGGCAGGGTGACGTTGGCGAACGTGCGATGGGTGGGAAAGTGCTCGAGGAGCATCGGGAAGGCCTGAGCGAGCGCGTTCAGGCTCCGTTGCGGGGCCTCGGCGCCGAGTTCCGGGACGTAGGCCGATTCGATGATGTCGGTCACGCCCGAATCCAGCAGATCGCCGTAGTAGAAACGCAGCGGGTGCGCCGAGCTCGGGCGCCACGGGGTGTTCAAACCCCAGTTGGCCGCCACGATGTCGGGGCGCCCGTCACCGTCAAAGTCGCCCGTGGTCACCCCGTTCCACCACCCGGTCACCCCGCCCAGCGTCGACATGCCGGACGGTTCGTTCGCCCCCCCGACAGACGTCCATTTCAACGGCGGATCCCATGCCTGCAGGGTTCCCCGGACGTTGCGGAAGATCCGCACCGGCCCCCAGTCGCACGCGAGGACGAGGTCCGTCCAACCATCGGCATCCAGGTCACTCCACACGGCGCCGCTGACCAGCGCGGCGTCGCCCAGCGCCGCCGTGTTGGCCGCGTCGAGTCCCAGCCCACCGGGTTGCTGACGGAACAGCCGCGAGGGAGCGGGTTCGGGGTAGGCGCCCGGGCGGAGGCGCGAACCGACGAACAGGTCCAGGTCGCCGTCGCGGTCGAAGTCGGCGGCGGCAAGCGGTCCAATGGACTCTCTGGTGGCGGGCACGCCGGCGAGGGGCGCAATCCCCAGGCCGGCCGGCTGCATCCCGGAGAACTGCGCAATGCCCGCGGGGAGAGCGACGTCGGATTCACAGCGGGACAGGGCAGCGAGGATCGAGCGCTGCCCGTCGGCCCGGACCCAGCCCACGATGCCGGTGAGATCGTCCGGCGTTCCCCATTCGGGCAGCGGGATGGCCTCGAAACGGTCGATGCCGTTCCAGCGAAAAACGCCCGGACGGTCGCCGCGGGCCGCGCCGAGGAACAGTTCGTCGCGGCCATCGCCGTCGAGATCGAACCACGCGACACCCGGTCCCAACTGGGTGAACTGCCGGGTCAGGAGCGGCTGCCGGGCGTAATCGGGAAAGAGGGTCTCCCGGTGGGTGTGGTTCAACCAGGCGCTGCGGTCGGCGAACCACGGTTCCGGTTCGGGATCGGCGGGCGGTTCGCTCACCGGCGGCGCACTGGCGGGTTCCTCGATTTCGTAGAGGCAATTGGGCCGGGCGTTCCGCACGAAGCTGGTGGCTCCTCCCCGCCAGCGCACCTCAATGGTGAACCGGTTGGTCAACGATCCGGCAGCGAACACCCGCATGGTGTCGCTGCACGACAGGTAATGGCCGCCGCAGAGAATCTCCTGCATTTGGCGGGGCATGCCGCCGCCCGCCACGAGGATCGAGCCGCCGATTCCCCGGGGATTCCCGCCGCGCCCCCGCAGGCGCACGGCCAGGCGCGGCGCGGCGCTTTCGTTGCGCAGGAGCAGCGCGCCGTCGCGGATGCCGTTGATGGCGAGGTCCAGATCGCCGTCGTTGTCGAGGTCCGCCTGGGCAAGACCCTGGGAAATCCGCTCGTTGTCGAAACCCCAGGCGGCGCTCGTGTCCTCGAACGTGAGGTCCCCGCGGTTGCGCCAGGCCACGTCCGCCGTGGAAAACTCAGGGTAGAGCGCGAGGTTCTGGCGACTTTGCTCGGGTGATTGTCGACCGAGAGAGCGGACGTGGTCGAGCACATCGCGGTCCTGCACGTCGAAGGCCATCCCATTGACCACCAGCGCGTCTTCAAAGCCGTCGAGATCCACGTCGAGAAACTCCGGTTGCCACGCCCAGTCCGCCGCAGGCACGCCGCTGTACAGGGCGATTTCGGCGAAGGTGGTTCGGCCTTCGTTGAGGAACAGGGTGTTGCGGGCAACCTCCGGACGGTTGTCGATCCGGCCCGGCTCGGGGATGAGCGGCGGCATCCCGACGATCTGACGCATCCACCGCCGCGGATCACGGGCCATCATCTCGGTCACGAAGAAGTCCAGGTCGCCGTCCCGGTCGAGGTCGGCGAAATCGACGCCCATCGAGGAAAAGCTCTGCTTCCGCATGGCCAGCCGGGGCAACAGACGGAACTGGCCCGCGCCATCGTTGAGCCAGAACCGATCGACCGTCTGGAAGTCGTTGCAGACATAAATGTCCGGGGCGCGGTCCCCGTTCAGGTCGCGGATCTGCACGGTCAGGCCGAAGTCCCAGGGCGCCGGCTTGGGCTTGCCCCATTCGTCGAGAAACGAGACGGAGTCCCAAGGGACCGCCTCGAAACGGCCCCGACCGTCGTTGCGGTACAGCGCGTCCGGTTCGCCCAGTTCCTCGAGCCGCCCGTCGACGAAGCGCAACCGTTTGGCGTGCGGGCCCGTGACCTGCCATTCGCCATCCACGTTGCGCAGTTCCGCCCGCCCCCCGCTGCGCAAGATCGAGAGCGAACCATAGTTCGCCACGTAAAGGTCCGGATCGCCGTCCCCGTCCACATCACCCATGGCCAGGCTCATGCTGCCGGTGTCGGCGGCCAGGCCCGAGGTGGCCGTCCGGTCGGTGAACCGTCCGTCTCCTCCGTTCTCGAACACGCGGACTCCGTGTCCCAGAGTCGCGACGAGCAGATCCAGGTCGCCGTCGGCTTCGAGATCGACGAACAGCGCGCCGGTCGACCGCGCTCCGGGCAGGCCCACGCCCGCGGCGGAAGTGCGGTCTTCGAAACGCCAGTTGCCGAGGTTTCGATAGAGGGCATTGGTCCCTTCGATGGCCGCGAAGTAGAGGTCGCACCACCCGTCGCCGTCGAAATCACCGGCCGCCACCCCCGAGCCGTTCATCAGGTTGTTGTTCGCCATCATCGACCGCACTGCCAACGGATTCTGGAAATCCACGCCGCTGGCCGTGCCCGGAATGGCGGTGAACCCGACCTGCCGCCGGGGGGACGTCCCGCCGGCGTGCTCGCCCGGGGTGAGTTCACGGAAGCGGAAACCCTCCCCCTGGCGCCAGTCCGCGGCCCGCAGGCCAACGGATCCAGTCGCCATCCCGATCAGCGCCGCCACGAGGACCAAGCCGCGGCCAGGACCGCCCGGATGCGCCGGCGGTCCCGGACGAAGGCCCCGTGCGGGGCCTGCCGGGTGGGCGGCTGTCGGTCCAGTCGAGTGGTTGCCGGGCTGCATGCCGAGTGGATTACCGCATCCAGACCGGCGGATCGAATCATTCTTCCCGTCGCTCTGCGCAGCGGGCATGGTTGGAAGTGGGTGATACCCTCGACGGTAGGGCAGGTTTTCCAACCTGCCGGTTCCGGGGACTTTCGAGTCCCCGGCACCGGCGCGAACAGGAATGTCCGCGAAACCGGCGGACAGGAATGTCTGCCCCGCTCCCGCCCATCAAGACCCGGTTCCTATCAGCCCCCTGCGCAGCTCCGTCAGTCGTCGCGGCGGAACCCGCCTTTGCTCCCGTCCGCGTCACGACGGGGGGGGCGAGCAGCGATTCCCGCGGCAGACCGTGCTTGCGCGCGTGATTGGTCCGGCGCTTCATTGACGCCTCATGGCGAGCTTCGCGGCAGTGGGTCTGATGTTTGCGGGCGGGTTCATCGTGATGATCCTCGAGATCATCGGCGCCCGTTATCTCGCCAGCGAGTTTGGCGGTTCGTTCTATGTCTGGGTCAGCCAGATCGGGGTGGTGATGATCGCGCTGGCGGCCGGCTATTACCTCGGCGGGGCGCTGGCGGATCGCTGGCAGTGCCTGCGCCGGATGGCCTGGCTGCTGGTTCCGGCGGGCGGGTTGGTGCTCACCGTTCCCGACTACGCGCCGCCGCTCCTCGAGGCGATTGTGCTGCGTCATCCGGCGGATGCCCCGATACCGATGGTCTGGCAGAAGCTCGATCCCGCGCTCGGCAGCGCCGTGGTGTTTCTCACACCCTGCCTCGTGCTCGCCATGTTGCCGCCGTATCTCATCCGTATCAGCGCGCGGGGAATCACGCACCTCGGCCGGCTCAGCGGACGGATCATCGCCTGGAGCACGCTGGGCAGCATCGCCGGGGTGTTCGTGGCGGGCTACTTCCTGATCGACTGGCTGCGGCTGACCACCATCTTCCGCAGCGCCGGGATCGCGATCCTTCTGCTGGGGCTGTTGTGCCACCCGTTGAGTCGGGCCTTTGCACCGGAGCCTGTTCGGGACGAGAGTGGCGCCGATCATGAATGATGCCTTGTCACCCGTCGCTCCCCGGGCCAGCGGGCGCGCCGGTTTCCGCCGAACCATACTCGCCGGGTTCGCCGCGTTCTCCCTCACGCCCCAGCCCTTCGCCGGGGTCGTTCACGAAACAACGTCCGCCTATCACCACATCCTGGTGGTCGACCAGCGGGGCCGGCGCACGCTCAGCTTCGATGGCAGCGAGGAAACCCGCATGTCCCTGGCCAACCCGCTCCAGGGCCACTTCGAATACGTCGAGTATTTCTTCACTCCGTGGCTCTGGAACACGAACATCTCGAACGTGCTCATGCTCGGTCTGGGCGGCGGCAGCATTCAACGGCTGTATGCCGCCCATTGCCCGACGGTCACCATCGACACCGTCGAGGTGGACGCCGCGGTGCAGCGCGTGGCCGGGCAGTATTTCAACTTCAATACCGGTCCCCGGCAACGGGTGTTCGTGCAGGACGGCCGCATGTTTCTGCGTCGTTCCAACGCCCGCTACGACCTGATCCTGCTCGATGCCTACACGCGCGGGCGCTACGGCTCGGCCATCCCGCATCACCTCGCCACCCGGGAGTTTTTCACCCTGGCCCGCGAGCATCTCACCGCCGACGGCGTATTGGCCTACAATGTCATCGGCACGCTGAACGGCTACCGCGCGGACATCGTCGGCTCGGTTTATCGCACCATGAAGACGGTGTTTCCCGAAGTCCACCTGTTCCCGGCCACGGAAAGCCTGAACATCGTGCTGGTCGGAACCGTTCGCCCCGTGCAGGTAACCCCGGCGTGGTTGAAGGAGCGCACGGAAACCGTGGTGAACCGCGGGTTGGTGAAGCTGCCGACGTTCGCCCAAAGGGTGAGCGCATTTCGCGCTATGCCGCCCGCCAATGTCGAACGCTGCCCCCTGCTCACAGATGACTTCGCGCCGGTCGACGGATTGCTCGGAAACACCCGCTGATCGCTCCGCCGGGCTGCGCCCCAGGATGCCGTCCGCCCGGTCGCCGGCTCAGCCGTATCGATTCAGTCAATGGACCGCGGATGGGCACGGATGCCACGGATGGGACGCGGCGCTGCCGCCTTGGCGGAGAGGGCGAGAGGACTCCCTAAATGGTGAGTCCGAACCCACGGCGGACCATTCTGGTTTCGCACGATATCCGTGCCCATCAGTGCCCATCCGTGGTGGATCCTACTGCATGGTTACGGCTCAGGCGATCGCCTCCGGGGGCGCCACTTCAATCCGGTCGGCCAGCGCGGACGGGATGCGCGTCGACGCCAGCCGACCGTCCGCCTCATGCGTCACGCAAACGACCGTCAGATGGCCGCGCGCGACTTCGACCGGCGGCTCGATTGACAGGTTGCGAAATGTGAACCGGTAGCTCAGGGCCTTGGCGCGCTTCTCGCGCACCAGCAGGTGGATCTCGAACCGGTCCTCGAAGCGCAGCGGCGCCCGGTAGTCGCAGTCGGCATGCACCCGCGGGAAACCCAGCGGCGGATCGAAGTCCTTGAGCATGACCGAATGACCCAGCGAGCGGAAGAAGGCGTGCTCGGCGGCCTCCATGTAACGGAAGAAGTTCGAGAAATGCACGATGCCGGCTGCGTCGGTTTCGGAGAACTCGACCCGTCGTTCCAGCTTGAACTCGAAAGCCATGCCGCGAGTCTGGCGGGCCGGCCCGGACGGCGCCACGCAAAACGCCGCGGCACCGGGAGCCGGCGGAAACGACACTTTCTGCAACTTCCGTTGTCCAACCGGGACGTTGCGAACGACTAATCAAGAGAACCATGCACGCCGATGACACGCAGTTGATCGCCCGAATCCGGGGCGGGGATCGCGCCGCGGCCACCACCCTGGTGGACCGCCACTACGCCGCGGTCTACGCCTTCCTGCGCCGGTTGAGCGGGAGTGAGGCGGACGCCGCGGATCTCACCCAGCGCGCCTTCGTCCGGGCCTGGCAGGCGATTGATCGCTTTGCCGGCCGATCATCGGTCGCCTCGTGGGTCCACGGCATTGCCCGGCATGTCTGGCTCGACTGGCTGCGGCGCAACCATCGGGAAACCCATCCCGGGGACGCTTGGTGGGAAGCGCAACCGGATGGCGCGGATCGTCCCGACGCGCGCGTGGCGCAGGATGATCTGGCCGCGGCGGTCTACGCGGCCGTCGACGGGTTGCCCGAGGACCTGCGCGTCACCGTGCACTTGCATTACTATCAGGAACTCAGCTTGCAGGAAACCGCGCTGGCCCTGGAAATCGCGGCCAGCACGGTCAAACACCGTCTTCGCGCCGCCGTCCAACAACTGCGTTCGCTCCTCGCCGAGCCGCTTTCGAATCCATCCAGAACATCCCACCCCATCCCCCGATGAAACCCACGGATCAAGACCTCGAGAAGGTCCTGCACAACGCTCCCAAGCCCGCCCCGCCCTCCGACCTGCGCGGGAAGCTGGAGGAGGCCATCCCCCGGCCCGGACGTCGGACTCCCGGCGCTTCCGGCTCCCGACCGGGCGGACTGCGCATTTGGTGGCCGGCCCTGGCCAGCACCGGACTGGCGGTGGCCGCCCTCGCAGTGGTGAGCACCCAGCGCGGCCAGATCAATGCCCTCAAGGAATCCGTCGAGGCGCTGAAACAGGAGGTGCGGTCGCAGGAACAGGCGGCCGCCGCCCGCAGCGGGGGTTCCGGCAGCAGCCCGAACGGAAGCTCCGGCAGTCAGGCCGCCCAGGTCCCCTTGGCGAGAGGACGGGCCGAACTCGAACGGTTGCGCGCGGAAACCGGACGGCTGCAAGCCGAGGTCGCCCGAATCGAAGCCCTCGCCCCCGAGGCGGAGAAGATGCGCACCGAACTCGGCAACCTGGCCCGGCAGGCGATGCCCGAGGAGATCCAGGCGCTCGACGAGGCGCACGAGAAGGCCCTGCGCATCCGATGCGTCAACAATCTGAAGCAACTCGGCCTTGGCGCCCGGATCTATGCCACCGACCATCAGGACGTTCTCCCGCCGGACATCCGCTCCATGTCCAATGAACTCGTGACGCCGAAGGTCCTCGTTTGCCCGGCCGACACCTCACGGCAGGTGGCGGAATCCTGGGACACCTTCGGCTCCGCGAACATGAGCTACGAGTTCCTGGCCGCCAACGGTACCGAGACCGAACCTCAACGCGTGATGTTCAAGTGCCCGATCCACAATAGCGTGACGCTCTGCGACGGCAGCGTGCAGCAGTTGTCGCCCGAACGCGCCCAGCGTGAGTTGGTCTGGCAAGGAGGCAAGCTGTGGCTCTTCAGCCACGGCGCGGGTGCCCCGACGCAGCCAGCATCACCGACCGCCGCCATGGATCCCGAGATGATGCGCCGCTACGGCCTGCTTCCGCCGGACGATCCGGGCGCGTTTGTGGTCAATCCCGATGGGACGGCGGCGGATCCGAACGCCGCACCTCAGCCCCGGATGGACCTTCGCATGATGCAGCGCTACGGCCTCCTGCCACCTGACTTCCAACCGCCTTCCGAGGAGATGGAGCCCATCGAAGAACCCTTGCAGGAGGATCCCCGATGAAGCCGCCGCTCGTCGTGACCGCCGTCAGCGGTTGTGTGCTCCTCGGCTTCAGCGCCGTGGCCCTGCTCAACCTGCAGACCCTGAGCGACCTGCACGTGCAGGAGGGCGCCCTGCGCGCCGTGCATGAGGGCAACCTCGTGGCCAATGAAGGCCGCCAGCTCGAACCGCCGCCGGAAACCGAGCCCCTCGAACCCCTGAACAAGGAGGAGCAAAGTGAGTTGATCCGGCTGCGACGGGAGCAAACCGAGTTGAACCGCCGCGCGGGCGAACTCGCGGGGATCGAACAGCAGCATGCCCAGTTGAGCCGGCAACTTGCCACCGCCCGCGCCAACCCAGGATCCCTCAGCGCCGTCGTCCCGCCGGGCTACATCTTGCGATCCAAGGCAAGGAATGCCGGCCAGGGCACTCCCGAGGCGGCCATCGAAACCTGGTTCTGGGCCGTCGAACATCGGAACCGCGAGACACTCGTCAACGTCTTCTTGGAGGAACACGCCTCCCACCTGATGGATCAGCTTCAGCGCGAAGGCGAAGAGGAGTTCTGGAAGGGGATGGTGTTCTTTCCGGGTTACGAGATCACGGCGAGGGAGCCCCAGGCCGACGGCTCGGTGCGCCTTGAGCTTGCCGTGGTTCCAGGCTCGGCGGACTCCGGCGTCGGTGGCGGCCCGCCTCCCTGGTCGGTGACCATGCACCAGGTCAACGGAATCTGGCGGCTCGATCCGCAGTGACCCCGCCGCCACGCGACGTCGATCCATCCGGGGCGACGGGTTCACCAGAGCCCGAACGCCCCCTCGGTGTCCCACATTTGCGAGGCCCGGTAGATCTTCATCTGCCGGATGTCCTTCCACCTCACCGAGCCGTCGAGCAATCCAACGTTGCCGCCGCGGCCGCCGACGTCGACCGGAGTCTCGGTCCAAGCGTTGTCGTTCTCCTCGAAGTAAGTCTCTTCCTTGACGATATGCCCGCTGCCTCCGTGGGGGGCGAGGATCCGCTGGTAGCTGTGGCAGAACACATTGAGATCGGCCACGAGTACCAGGCCGGGATTCTCGGCCGAGCGTTGCGGGGAAATCCAGGTGGCTTCGGCGGGGCCCAGAGTGGGCCAGGGGGTGTTCGTGTGGCCGCCGAGATAGTGGTAGCCGATGGCGATCCCGTAATCCGGATGCACACGCCAGCCTTCCTGGCGTTTGAACGAATTGGCGAGGTTCGGGCAATCCAGGATCTGCAACCCACCGCTGTACTGCAACAACAGATCCCGCGTCGGCGTGGACAGGATCGGCGTGTGGGTGTCGGCGGGCTCGCGGTTGTCGGTGGCGCCGCTGGGCAGGTGGTCCTCGTAATCCCCGGCATAAAGCAGCGCCGCCATGATGAACTGCCGGGTGTTGTTCTGGCAGGCCGTCCGTTTCGCGCGCTCCTTGGCGGATGACAAGGCGGGCAGCAGCATGGCGGCCAGGATGCCGATGATCGCGATGACGACGAGCAACTCGATCAGGGTGAAGGCGGTGGCGTGGCGGGGGCGCATGGGGTGATTTGGAGGCACGGGCCGTGCCAGTTCAGGACTGAAAAGCAGGAAGGCCGGGGAAACCCCGGCCTTTCTCACACGAGAACCTGACGCTTTGTCGACTGGTAGCGGCGCCGCAGACTCACGCCCTGACATACACACGGTCACTTCTGCATTTCTGCACCAACGACGCCATCAGCTTACCCCAGATCGCAATTGCCACCAGTCACCAATACTGGGGACACCGCTGGGGACATGGGGGACAAGGTTGACGGGCGGCTTCTTCGCGCGTTTGCGAGTATCGACTCGAAACGAACGCGCCGGTCTGGCACGT
>JACKPV010000036.1 GCA_024233305.1 Verrucomicrobiales bacterium | reverse complement strand
GGCATTTGGCCGTGCGTTTGGCGCCGTTGCGCCCAAAAACGGGATCCGCTACGCTCGCCCGGCGGCGGGTTGCCGCAGCCGGACTAAAACGCACGAAACGACATGCCTCTCCAAATCTCCGATTTCGCCGTCCACCGCCTGGGACCGGGCCAGTTTGCGTCGCCCATGCGCAATGTCCCCTTCGTCGACGATGCGCGCCGGGTGCTGTATCACGCCGAGGTGGCGGAGGTCCGGCGGGAACTCGAACAGGGCCTCGATCCGCTCTCCTTCGAAATCGCCGGTCCGCGCGAACAGTTGTTCTTCGATCCTGGCAAGGTGCGGGCGGGCATCGTCACGTGCGGCGGGTTGTGCCCCGGCCTGAACGATGTCATCCGCGCCATCGTCCTCAGTCTCGAATACCACTATGGCGTTCCTGTCATTCATGGCTTCCGTTACGGCTACGAGGGGCTCATCGAGGAATACGGGCACGAGCCGCTGCGCCTGGACACCGAGGAGGTCGATCACATCGAGGATCTCGGGGGCACGATTCTGGGCAGCTCACGCGGTCCGCAGGACGTTGGCCGGATGATCGACCGGCTCGAACAACTCGGGGTGAGCATGCTGTTCGTCGTGGGCGGCGATGGCACGCTGCGGGGCGGCCGCGACATGGCGGAGGAGATCGCCCGGCGCGGCGCGCACATCGCGGTGATCGGCGTGCCCAAGACCATCGACAACGACATTGGTCTGATCCAGATGTCGTTCGGTTTTCAGACCGCGGTGGCGGAGGCGGGCAAGGCGATTGCCGCAGCGCACGTCGAGGCCAAGGGCGCCCGCAACGGCATCGGCCTGGTCAAGCTGATGGGGCGTCATTCCGGGTTCATCGCCGCGCATGCCGCCCTCGCGAGCAGCCAGGTGAACTTCTGCCTCATCCCGGAATCGCGGTTTTCGCTCGAGGCCTTCCTGCGGGCTCTCCAGGACCGGATCGAACACCGCCATCATGCCGTCATCGTCGTGGCGGAAGGGGCCGGCCAGGACCTCATGGAAGCGGATCTTGGACGGGATGCCTCCGGGAACAGCAAGCTCGGAGATATCGGTGTCTTTCTGCGCGACCGGATTCGGGATCACTTCAAGCGGGTCGGCGTCGCCGCCGGCCTGAAGTACATCGACCCCAGCTACATGATCCGGGGGGTTCCGGCCAATGCCTTCGATTCGGCCTTCTGCCTGTTGCTCGGACACAACGCGGTCCATGCCGCCATGAGCGGGCGGACGAACACCGTGGTCGGCTTCTGGCGGAACGAGTTCACGCACGTGCCCATCCCGCTGGCGACCGCCGGGCGGAAGCAGGTCGAGCCGGACAGCCGTCTCTGGAGCGGTGTGCTGGCTTCGACCGGTCAGCCGCGCGATTTGTCCTGAACGGCGGCGCCGCAGCTCCCTCCACGGGAGCGCCGGGCGAAAAGAGGTGCAAGACCCGGGGCGGCTCCGTACGCTGGCGCGCATGGATGCATTGCTGAAACTGCTCCGGGACGAGGCCCGTTCCTCCCCGAGCCGCTTGGCGCGGCTGCTTGGCCTGACCGAGGACGAGGTGTCGACGCGGATCGAGGCCTATGAGAAGGACCAGGTCATTCTGGCTTACCGCGCGGTCCTCAACGAGGAGAAGCTCGGGGTCGACACCGTGCGCGCCATCATCGAGGTCCGGATCACTCCCGAGCGCGAAGGAGGTTACGACCGGATCGCGGAACGCATCGCGCGTTATGCCGAGGTGCGTTCCTGCTACCTCATGTCCGGCGCCTACGATCTCCTGGTCGAGGTCGAGGGAACCGGTCTGCGAGAGGTCGCGATGTTCGTTTCGGAGAAGCTCGCCACGATCCAGGGAGTGCTCTCGACCGCCACCCACTTCATCCTGAAGCCGTACAAGGAACAGGGCGTCACCATGAAGCCCGAGCGCAGTGAGGAGCGGCTGGCGGTGACGCCCTGAGCCGTATCGATTCAACACGCGGTAGCCGCCGACGTGTAGTCGGCGCTGACATCCACCGGCTTATGCGGTCCCGCGCGTTCCGACCGACAGTCACGCTTCGGTGAATCGTCGCGCCCGGCGGCAGGCGTCCGAATCCCGAGCGAAGCATGCGCCGACTACACGTCGGCGGCTACGAGTTACTGAGTGGTCACGGCTGAGTTCCCCGCGCCGGTTCTCCCGGAGCGGTTACGGCGCCTCCTCCGGCGCTCGCCTTACCGGTCGCTTCCCGCCGCGGCGGCGAGGATCGAGAAATCGGCGTCGTTGCCGGCCGGATCGAAACCCCAAGCCCGTTCCCCGGCCAGCAAATCGCGCCGCTTCCGCTCGAGTTCCAGCCGCAGTCCGGCCTCGGGGGTGGCCACGTAGACTGCGACTTTGTGGATGCGATCCTCCAACGTGATCCGCGCGCCGTCGATGGTGTGGGACACCTCGTGCGCGCCGTCCGCGTCGATGCGGAAAACGTCGACGACCCCGCGCAAGTAGGCCGGTAGCCGGAACTCGAAGCGGGCGGGGCGGGCCGGACCGAAGCGGAAGACCTTCTCGACCGGATCGGGGGTGTAGTCGAGGTCCAGCGCGAACAACAATGCGGCGCGGGGGGAAACCACCGAGCTGAGGTCCCACGCCAGGTGGCCGTTCTCGCTGATCCTCCGGTATTCGAACGGCGCCCCGGAGACATAGAATTCGTCGAGCAACCGGATCTCGCGTCCGACGCGCGTGATTTCGTCGAGCAAATCGCGGAATTTCACGAGGGATTTCAGGCTGAGGTTGAACCAGTAGAGCGAGGTGATGCGCGTGGCCAGCGCGTGATAGGCCTGCAGACGCAGTTCATCCGGCGTCGGTGAGGTGCGGAGCCTTCCCCCGTAGCGATCCCAACCGGCATGCGCGCCCTGCGACCAAATGGCGGTGGGCGCCGGCCGGCTCATTTCACGCAACGAACGGCACATGTCCCCAATGGTCTCGAGCGGCGCGCCCCAACGAATGCGCTGTTCGCCCCAGCGTTCGTAGGAACCCCACGAATCCGGCGACGGCGCCGTCACCCGGTAGGCGTCGTAATGGGGGTAGTCGCAAAGCCCCATGTAGGCCGCCCAGATGCGTTCCTCGCTGTGCGTCACCGTTGTGGTCAGGCGGCTTGTGGCGTAGGGCAGCAGCTGTTGAAACACCTCCATCGGCGGCACGGGCCTGCCGCCGCCGTACTGGGGTTCCCCGAGGAACTCCACCGCATGGATGCGCGGCAGGAGGGCGTCCCTGTCGTAGTGGTCGAGCGGCTGCAGCTTGTTGAAGTACTTCAACGGGTATCGCGTGTAGAGGTCGGGGTGGTCCGTGAAGCCGGGCGTGTCCGCAATATGTCCGGTGTTCACATGGAGGCGTTTCAGGGTTTTCAGATAGGGCTCGAAGGCCAGCGTCGAACCGCCGCCAAGTTTGCTCGAAACCCAACCGCCACTGATATCGAACCACTCGCGTTTGATCCGCTGGTGCGCCCACAACGAAAACCGGTGGCCCTCGTGGTCCTCCAGAGTTACCTCCACCACCGCGTGGGCGAGCGGCAAGGGGCCCGTCTCCACGACCGCGCCGCCCTGGTCGTGCGGCGGGATGATGCCGTTCACCGGAAAGGGCCGGGCGTTGCCGGGATTCCCGCGCAGGGCGATCCCGGGTCCGGGCCGCAGATGTCGCCACGTCCGACCGTCGTCCGGCAGATGCAGACGGCAGGAAACGAGCCGCATCGGATGGTCCGAACCGTTCGTCACGTGGAAGATCATCCGGATCGGATGCACCTCGTCCTCGCGACCGGGAAAGGTCAGGGCCTCCAACCGGGCGGGCGCTTCCACGCAGGGCACGGATAGCCTCAGGGGCGCGGTTTCGCCGTCGATGTCAAAGGTCAGTTCCGTGGTGCTGTCCGCCGGCCATTCGACGGCATTGAAGGTCAGCGCGAAGCCCGTGCCCGCCGGGATCCGGCGTTCATCCGGTGACCAGTGGTCGGGAAAATCGTGCCAGTACCAGGTTCCGTCGTTCAGCCGTTCGGTTGCCGTGCGCCCGTTCCACCGGACCTCCCCGAGGTGGACATCGCGTTCGGCCAGCAGAAACAAGCGGACCAGGGCGCCATCCGTATCGGGCCGCGGCCGCCGGTACCGCATTGCTTCGGCGCGTACATGCGGCGCCACACGACAACCGGCCAGCCGGAGCGGGCTCGGGTCCGCCGCGGCCAACCCCACGGGCGCCAGGCCTGCCAGCAAGCCAAACAAGAGGGCAGCGATGATCTTCATCGCGCGAGGCTACAGGGGCGGAGGTTCCTCCGGGAAGCGAAAGCGCCCCGTGTGGGTTGGGCCGTCGCGGCTGCCAGAAGCCGTGACTCCGACCGAATCGCGGTGGAACTCGGGGATACCCTGCGCCGCCCGACACATCCCACCCGATGGGGGGAGCCTGCCCGGAGGGCGGATGAAGGAAATCTCGTGATCGATCCCGGAGATTCCTCGGTACGCTCGGGAGCGCCGCGCGGGATCAATCATCCACCGCCGCCTCGACCAGCAGGCGGAACCTCCAGCCGGTGTCGTCGTTGGCCTCCTGGGTTTGCTTCATGAGAATGCCGATCACGCCCTCCTGAGGGTCGGCGAAATACTGGGTGTTGAAATACCCGCCCCAGTCGAACGTCCCCGGACTGCCCAGGCCGCCGCGGGCCTGCCCCTGCTCGGTGACGATGCCAAAGGCCAGGCCATAATGCTTGTCGGGGCCGCCCCAGAGGTCGGCGGTCTGATTCTGCATCATCGTCTCGACGGTGGTGTGGCTGAGCACGCGGACGCCGTTCAGTTCGCCGCCGTTCAGATACATCTGCAGGAACGTGGCATAGTCGACGGCTGTGCTGCTGAGACCCGCGCCTCCCGAGAAGAATGTTCGGGCTCCTTTGATGGGGTAATCCGGATCGTAAAAGGTGACCGGATAGCGAGCCCACCCGCCGTTCTCCGGTCGTTGCACCGGCACGAGCCGTCCGGCCTTCGCGTCGGGCAGATAGAAGCCGGTGTCCGGCATGCCCAGCGGCTTGAACAGGCGGTCCCGCAGGAAGGCGTCGAACGGCTGGCCGGACACAAGTTCGATGAAGCGGCCGAGCACATCGAGTCCCTCGCCGTAAGTGAACCGCTCGCCCGGATGATGATGCAGCGGCAGGCGGGCCAGCTTTTGCACGCTTTCGGCGATGGTCACGGGTTCGGTGGTGAACAGGTCCGTGACCCCGGCCTCGGCGTAGATCCGCTTGAAGCGCGGGTCTCCGTCGATGACGCCGTAGCCGATGCCCGAGGTATGAGTAAGCAGGTGGCGGATGGTGATCGGGGTGCGGACGGGTTCGGTTGTGTAGGTGCCGTCGGTTTCGTTGAATGTCTGCAAGACGCCCGCCTCTTTGAATTCAGGGATCCAGTTGGCGATCGGGTCGTCCAGCTGAAACCGTCCTTCCTCCCAGAGCATCATCACGGCGGTGGCAGTGATGGCCTTGGATTGGGAGGCGATGCGGAAAATGGCATCGGTTCGGAGTGCGCGGTCCGCCTGGTTGTCCGCCATTCCGAAGGCCTTGAAATAGACGATCCGGCCGTGCCGGGCAACCAGCGCAACCACTCCGGGAATGCGCCCCTCGCCCACCGCCTGCTCGCACAGGACGTCGATGCGGGCGAGGCGTTCCGCCGACATCCCAACCGCCGCGGGCAGGGCCTCGGTCAACGGCGGTGACTGGCGGACGGCGGCAGTCTGGCTCCGCGACAACGGGGCGGCCCCCAGCAGAGAGCACAGCAGCAGCACGGGAGCCAGCTGCCGAACGAGCGTCGGACGCATGGGGATGCCGGGTTTGACGGGTGCAAGGTGCATGGGCGGGGACGCTAGCCCGGATATTTCACATGCGTCCAGCGGAAGCGGGGTATCGGACGATCGATCGAGGCAAGTAGGATACAGGTGTATAGCAGTCTAGAGCTCCCCCCTCCTCCTCGCCTCCGCGGCACCGGTTTTATCGGCGCCAAAGCCGTTTCGGGGCCGTTTTCGGGCAGACCTCTCCCTCCGCGCCCCGCGCGGGCACGCTGCCAGTCCCAGGTTTCGGGCTTCCTGGTCTATCCGGCCTCGTACTTCAACCCCGCCAACCGCTGCGCACACCGCCGGAACACCGCCTGCATCGGAAACGCGCTGCTCAACTGCACATACACCCGCCGCACACTCACCCGCACCGCCGCCGCCACCTTCAGCAGGCGCGTCCGAATCGTCCCCACCGTCGCCTCGGCCAGTTCGGTGCCTTGCAGCGTCAGGGCCCGCAGCCGTTCCATCAGCAGGTAGGCGAAGGCCGCCCACCACAACCGCAGTTGGTTGCTGCCCAAATGGTGCGTGCTGAGCCGGTCCGCCCGCAAATCCAGCGTCTGCTGCTTGAGCACGTTCTCCATGTTCCCCCGCTCGCAATACAGATCCTCATAGAGGCTCTGCGCCGCCCGTTCCTCCGAACTCACGCTGGTCACCACATACCGCGGATTGTTCCCCTGCGCGGTCACTTCCGCCTTGGCCACCACCCGCCGCGACCGGCTCCAGCTCTTCTGGGTCTGGTAGTCAAACTCCGTGTATTCCCGCACGTTGACTCCCCCGCACAGACACTGCCGGGCCGCGGCCATCGCCAGGTGCGCTTCGATCTTCCGGTTCAACACCGCGTTCTTCGGCAACCCCAGCACGTAATCGATTGCCTCCGCCTCGCAGAAGGCCATCAGTTCCTCCCGGCAAAACCCGCTGTCGCCCCGCACGAGGATCCGGGCCCGCGGGCAACGCCGCCGAATCACCGGCAGGATGGTTGCGAGCGCCCGCAGCACATCCTCCTTGGGATCGGTGTCGCCCACGCGCAGCTGCGCCCACAACACCACTGAACCACACACCACATAGAGTGGCTGATAACAATACCCATCGTAATAGGCGCTGAAGTGCCGACCCTCCTGCAATCCATGCACCAAGTGGCCCATCGCGTCCAAATCCAGGACGATCTGCTTTCGGTCCCGTCGCAGGCAGCGGGTTGCCACCTTCAGCAGGGTGGCCTCCAGCTTCCGGGGATCATGACTGAGTTTGTGATAGCGGCTTCGGCGGTGGTTGCTCAGTTCCAGGCGGTTGAGGGTGCTGGGAGCGGCGAGGGCCGTGCCCCGGTCCTGCCAGCGATCCAGGCCCAGCGGATCGGCCTTGCCGACGCTGACTGCCAGCAAAGGATCGCGGCGCAGGGTGTCGTGATCGTTGAGATCTTCATATCCCAGAGCTTCGGCGTGGAGGCGCTGGGCGACGAGTTCTTCGAGTTGATGATCGATCCGGCGGGGATCACGGGCGTCGCAGAAGCAGGCGGCGATGCTGCGGGAGACGCCCAGGCCCCGGTCGATCTGGCGCAGGAGCAGGGTGCCCCCGTCGCTGGAGAGGTAGCCGCCGGAGAAGTCGGCGAGGACCTGGCGTCGGGCGAGGTCTTGAAAAAGGAGGGGCTCGGTGGCACAGTCTGTCTTGGCGGCGGGGGCGCTTGCTGATTTTGGAACTGCTTTGTTCACAACAGGTTCTACAGCAAGTTCCCTGCCGTTTTCACTCCGCATGTGAAATATCCGGGCTAGGCGGTCGTGGTCATCCTGGCAAGTCCGGCCCGGTCGGCTCGAACCTCTCCGCTTTTGTTCGCACCACGACGGCGCCCGAGTTTTTCCTCGCGAGGAACGCGCACACGGCTTATATCCCGAGGTTCAGATGAACTCGCTGTTGCTCGCGCACGGACGGATCGTGGACCCCGGTCAGGGGCTGGATGGACCGGGGGACGTTCTGATTGTGGACGGCAAGGTGGCTGCCGTGGGTCCGGACACGGCACGGAGCGCCCTGCCGGAGATCCCGCGCATCGATGTGGGCGGGCGGATTCTGTGCCCCGGCCTGATTGATCTGCACGTGCATTTTCGCGAGCCCGGTCAATCCGCCAAAGAGACGATCACGACCGGAATGAAAGCGGCGGCGCGGGGCGGGTTTACCAGCGTCGTCTGCATGCCGAACACGACGCCTGCCATCGACAGCCCGAGCACGGTGCGCTGGATCCTCGACCGCGCCCGGGGCGGGCCGGTCAACCTCTTCGTGGCGGGCGCGATCACGAAGGGCATCGCGGGGGAGGAACTGGCTTCCATTGGCGGACTGCACAAGGCGGGGGTGGTGGCGATCACGGATGACGGCCGCTGCATTCAGAACAACGAGCTGATGTGCCGGGCCCTCGAGTATTCCCGGATGTTCGATCTGCTCGTCATGGATCATTGCCAGGACTACGCGCTGGCGGGCGACGGGGTGATGCACGACGGCCGCTACAGCACGATGCTCGGGCTGCAAGGGTGGCCGGCCGAGGGCGAGGAGATCATTGTGGCGCGGAACATCCTGCTGGCCGAGCGGACCGGTGCGCGGGTGCATTGCCAGCACATCAGTCTGGCGGGCAGCGTGCGGTTGTTGCGTGAGGCGCAGGCGCGCGGGGTGGCCATCACCGGTGAGGCCTGTCCGCATCATTTCACGCTGACGGATGCCGCGGTGGCGGGTTCCGAGGAGTTCTGGCGGCAGGACGGCAAGGACCTGCATCCGGGGGTCAATCCGGCGGTCCTGCCGCGGTGGCCGGCCTACGACACGAATTTCAAGATGAACCCCCCGTTGCGGAGCGCCGCCGACCGGGAGGCGGTGATCCAGGCGGTGCTGGATGGTGTGTTGTCGGTCCTCGCCAGCGACCACGCGCCGCACACGAACTACGAGAAGGAGGTCGAGTTCGATTACGCCCCGTTCGGCATCACCGGCCTCGAAACGGAACTCGCGCTGTCGCTGATGCAGTTGCATCACGCCCGTGGGATGCCGCTGACGGATCTGGTGGCGCGGTTCACCACGGCGCCGGCGGGCCTCCTGCGGCTCGAATCGAAAGGCACCCTCAAACCCGGCGCGGACGGGGATGTGACGGTGATTGATCCGGATCTGGTCTGGCACTTCCAACCGAACCAGACCGCGAGCCGGGCCCGCAACAGTCCCTTCTACGGTTGGCCTCTGCGCGGTCGGGCGGTGGGTACGGTGGTCGCCGGCGAGCTGGTCTGGCGGGATGCGGCTTTGTCGGCGGAAGGCTTGGTAAAGCCTTGACCCCGCAGCAGGCCGGCACCCATGCTCGCCGGACTGTTGCTATGCAGGCAATTCTGGCCCTGGAAGACGGATCGGTCTGGCACGGCGAAGGTTTTGGCGCGAAGGCCACCTTCGTCGGTGAGGTGTGTTTCAACACCTCGATGACCGGCTATCAGGAGATCCTGACCGATCCCTCGTATTTCGGGCAGATCGTGACGATGACCTACCCCCACATCGGCAACTACGGCGTCAATGCCCTGGATGTCGAATCGTGGAAGCCGCATGTGGGTGGGTTCGTCGTGCGCGAAGTGTCGCCCGTCGTCAGCAACTGGCGGGCTGAGGAATCGCTGCCTGCCTACCTTGATCGGCACGGGATTCCCGGGATCCAAGGCGTGGACACCCGGGCGCTGACCCGCCGGCTCCGGGTGGATGGGGCGATGAAGGGAGTCCTGTCCACGGAGGATTTGTCACCCGAGGCCGCGGTGGCCCGGGCCCGTGAATGGAGCGGCCTGGTGGGAGCGGATTACGCGCGCGAGGTGACGCACAAGGAAGCGTTTGCCTGGGACGACGACGAGAGCTGCAGCGGGGATTTCCGGCTGCCTTTTGGCCCGGACGAGAACGGGATGAAGGGGCTGCGGCATCCGTTGCCACCGGCGGAGATCCCGATCGTGGCTTACGATTTCGGGATCAAGTACAACATCCTGCGACGGCTCCGGCAGCACGGGTTCAAGGTCCGCGTCGTTCCGGCGCACACGACCGCCGAGGAAGTGTTGCGGCACCGCCCGGCCGGGGTGTTTCTTTCGAATGGCCCGGGCGATCCGGCGGCGGTGGGTTACGCGATCCGGGCGGTGGGGGAACTGGTGCAAGCTGGCGTGCCGATCTTCGGGATCTGTCTGGGGCACCAGATTCTGGCGCTGGCGCTGGGCGGGCGCACGTTCAAGCTCAAGTTCGGTCATCGGGGCGCCAATCAACCGGTGAAGGACCTGGATCGCGAGGTGGTTGAGATCACCTCGCAGAACCATGGGTTCGCCGTCGATCCGGACCGTCTGCCGGGCGACGTGGTGGTAAACCGCATCAATCTTAACGACCAGACGGTGGAGGGGTTGCGGCACCGGTCGCGCCCGGCGTTCTGTGTCCAGTATCATCCGGAAGCATCGCCGGGGCCGCACGACTCGAAGCCGTTGTTCGGCGAATTTCGTGAACTCATTGAAAAGCGCGGGTAGCCGGCCGGCCGGGAGAAACCGGTTGACTTGCTTCCGGCGCAGGGGATAATTCCCCGCACAGCAAACCGACCTATGGCCAAACTCGTAGTTCTGACCGAAGGATTTGCCGGGACCTCTTTTGAACTGAAGAGCGAGCGTACCACCATTGGTCGGTTGGAGGACAACCTGTTCCCGATTGCCGAATCGTCCATCTCGGGGCATCACTGCGAGGTACTGGTTTCGAGTGACGGCATCGTCGTCAAGGATCTCAATTCGACGAACGGCACGTTCATCAACGGCAAGCAGATCAGTCAGGAGAAACTCAAGCCGGGCCAGGTGCTGCGGCTGGGCCAGATCGAGATGCGGCTGGAGAACGGCGCCGGATCCGGAGCGGCGCCGAAGAAGTCGATCAGCCAGACGATGCCGATTCAGGGCGGTCTCAAGCTCGATGACCTCGAAGGCAAGACCCGCGTCATGGAGTCGCCCTTCAAGAAGAAGAGCAACAAGACCAACAAGATCTTCCTGTTCGGCGGCATCGGGCTCGGGGTCGTGATCGTTGCCCTGATCATCTACGCGATCACCCAGTTGCCCAAGTAGCGCCGGACGCCGGCCCCGGCCGTCCGCCCGGCCCCCCCGCCCCCGGTCCGGCCCGTCGGTCGTCCGAGTTTTTCCTTGGACCCGCCCGCCCGGCGTCGCTAGGGTGCGCTTCCAGAAACGGATTCAACCATGGAACAGAGCGCTCCGATGTATCGCTACTGGGGACCGGACCTGATCGCCTACGGCCCCGTCGAATTACCCGCTTTCATCGCCTGGATCAAACAGGGTCGCGTCAAGGCGGACACCTGGGTGCATCTCGATGAGACGCGCACCTGGACCCGGGCGTCGGGCATCAGCGAACTGAAGATGTTCTTCCGTTCCCGGGCCGGCGCCGGCGAGGCGGCCCCGCCCGGCGCCTCCGGGCAGTTCAAGGCCGAGAATCTCCGCCGGATCAAGCTGTTCGCCGAGATGGACCATCAGCAGCTCGAGTCGCTGCTGAACTACCTCGAAGTGGTCAAGATCCCGAAATTTTCCCTGCTCTTCAAAGAAGGCGATCCGGCCGACTCGATGTTCTCGATTGTCGAGGGCGAGCTGCGCGCCCGGCGCATGGTCGGCCCCGGGCAGGAAAAGACGCTCTTCACCTGGGAGGCGGGTGAGTCCTTCGGGGAGACGGCGCTGCTGACCCACGGACCGCGCTCGGCGGATGTCGTGGCCAACGAGGACAGCACGCTGCTCAAGCTGCCCGAGAAGGACTTCATCCGGATCACCACGGAGGCTCCGGCGCTCGCGACTCCGTTTCTCCTCCAGATCGGCAAGACCATCACGCTGCGTTCCCTCAAAATCAGCAACGATCTCATCGGCACCCTCGTGCGTCGGAACGTTGCCGGCGAGGAAGCGTAGCCGGTCGACGCATTCCCGGTTCGCTTGCCGCTCCTCCCCGTCCCTCGGGCAACGGGCGGCGGCGGGTCTGCCGGGCGGTGGGCTTCTTCCGGTCAACTGGCCCCTTCCCTGTGCCGGAAGGGTCTGCTACGGTGCGGGTCCATGACGCACTGCATCAGGCTCCTCCTGCTGGTCGCCCTGCCGCTTTCGTTCCGGGCCGCGGGCCAAACCGTTCCCCTGCCCGACGATCCGTACTTTGCCCCCTTCCATCCGTTGGCAGCGCCCGCGGGCCCGGGGTTGATCCTGCAACGCGGCGACCGGCTCGCCATCTGCGGCGATTCGATCACGGAGCAGAAGATGTATTCGCGGATCATGGAGACCTACCTCACGGTGTGCGTTCCCGAGTTGAACCTCACGGTGCGGCAGTTTGGCTGGAGCGGCGAACGGGCGCCGGGGTTCCTGGCGCGCATGACCAATGACGTGCTCCGGTTCGCGCCGACCATCGCGACCACGTGCTACGGGATGAACGATCATCGGTACACGCCGTACACGGAGGCCATCGGGCAGGAATATCGCGAGAGTTCCCAGGCCATCATCCGCTCGTTCAAGACGCATGACGTCCGGGTGGTGCAGGGCGCGGCGGGGACGGTCGGCAAGATGCCTTCCTGGGTGCGTTCAGCCAGCGGCACCGTCACCGATCTCAACCTCGGGCTGCTCGAGTTGCGCAACATCGACGTGACGCTTGCCCGGGAGGAGGGCGTGGCCTTCGCCGACGTGTTCCTGCCAATGCTGGTCGAGGGCCATCGGGCGCAGCAGCGCTGGGGCGCCGACTACATGGTCTCGGGCAAGGATGGCGTGCATCCGGGTTGGGCCGGGCAGCTCGTCATGGCGTATGCGTTCTTGAAGGCATTTGGCCTGGACGGCGATCTGGGCGTCATCACCCTGGATCTGGCGGACGGGGCGGCCAGCGCGTCGGGCGGGCATCGCGTGATTTCGGCCGCGGCGGGGCAGGTCGAGGTCGAGAGCCACCGCTATCCCTTCTGCGCCACGGGCGCGGCCGAAGACGATGGGAGCATCCGGTCGGGCATGCAACTGGTCCCGTTCAACCAGGAACTGAACCGCTTGACACTGGTCGTCCGCAATCCCGGCGCGGCGGCCTGCAAAGTGACGTGGGGCGATCAATCGCGCACCTACCCCGCGGGCGAACTCGCCCGGGGCGTGAACCTGGCCGCCGACTTCGAGGTGAATCCGTTCAGCGAAGCGTTCCGGCGCGTGGACGAAGCCGTGGGGCGCAAGCAGGCCTACGAGACGCGGCAGATCAAGGACCTGTTCCATGGACCCGAAGGACGGACGGACGCCGACCTGACGGCCACCCTCACGGAAAAGGTCCGCACGCCGCTCGCGACGGCGATTCGCGAAGCGTTCGGCCCCGTGCGACATACGTTGCGCGTCGAGGCCGCGCAGCCCTGAGCGCGCCCTTTTCCGGGGCCATTCGGGAGGCGCACCAGCGCTCGCGGGCCGGCGGATTCGGCCTTTTCAACCGCCGTACGGCCACGTAAGTTGGCCGCTCTTTTGGACGGGATGCCAAGCGTCTACATCAAGACCTACGGTTGCCAGATGAACGAGCGCGACTCGGAAGCGGTCGCCGCGAGCTTCGTCGACCGCGGCTTTTCCCTGGCTCCATCCGAAGCCGTGGCGGACGTGGTCCTGCTGAACACGTGCAGTGTGCGGGACCAGGCGGAACGCAAGGCGCTGGGCAAGATGGGCACGCTGGCGGCCGAGGTTCGCCGGCACCGTCCGGGGGTGCTGCTCGGCTTCCTCGGTTGCATGGCGCAGAGCCGCGGGGAAGAACTGCTGGCGACCGTTCCGGGGGTGCGGATGGTGCTCGGAACGCAGAAGTTCCACCGCGCCGCCGAGTATGCCGCGGACCTCCTGGCCGGCCGGCGCGGCCCGGTTTGCGATGTTGGTGAGGAACCCGGCAGCGAGCGCGCCATCCGCGATCACGTG
Source organism: Verrucomicrobiales bacterium (assembly GCA_024233305.1). Lineage (GTDB taxonomy): Bacteria > Verrucomicrobiota > Verrucomicrobiia > Limisphaerales > J093 > J093. The sequence continues at coordinate 147,238 of JACKPV010000036.1, read as the reverse complement.
CTCAACCAACCGGGCCAGACGCGGGCCGTGAGCGCCTTCGTCAGCATTATGCAGGGCTGCAATCAGCACTGCACCTTCTGCATCGTTCCGACGACGCGCGGCCATGAACGCAGCCGGCCCATCGCGGAAATCGTCGCCGAGTGTCGCGAACTCGTTGGCCGGGGAGTCCGCGAGGTCACCTTGCTCGGGCAGATCGTCACCAGTTACGGCCGTCGGGAGATCGGGGTGCGCGACGGGAAATCGGCCTTCGTGCAGCTGCTCGAGGCGGTCAGCGAGGTCGAGGGGCTGGAACGAATCCGGTTCACTTCACCGCATCCCCGGGGCTATGGCGCCGACTTGGTCGAGGCGTTTGGCCGCCTGCCAAAGCTCTGTGAGAACGCCCATCTACCCGTCCAGAGCGGCAGTGATCGCATGCTGCGGGCCATGCACCGGGGCTACACGCGGGAGCGGTATCTCGAGCTGGTGACCCGGCTCCGCGCGGTGTGTCCCGAACTCGGTGTGAGCACCGATCTCATCGTGGGTTTTCCCGGAGAAACCGAGGACGATTTCGAGGCCACCCTCGGGCTGGCGCAGGCCGTCCGTTTCGACAGCGCTTTCGTGTTCAAGTACTCTCCCCGCCGAAACACGCCGGCCGCGACGATGCCGGGCCAGTTGCCACGCGAGGTGATCGAGGAACGGCACGCGCGTCTGCTCGGGGTGATCAACGAGATCAGTGGGGAACGTTACCTGCGGATGCAGGGCCGGATGGTCGAGGTGCTGGCGGAAGGGCCGAGCCGCCGGAACCCGGATCGTCTCGAGGGCCGGAGCCGGTGCAACAAGATCGTGGTGTTTGCCGGCGCCGCGCCCGAGATCGGGCGTTGCGTGAACCTGCGGGTTGCCTGGACCACGGCGACCACGCTTTACGGAGCCCGGCCGGACGGGGGGGACCCGGCGTCCGCGCGATCATGAGGGGACGCGCGCCATGGCCCGCCCGCAGAGGTCGGGGAGTTCCGGACGGGCGCCGCGCCGCGACCGGACGGATGCGTCGGCGTCCTGAGCGCCGGGAGGAAGAACACGTTTGATGAAGGCCTGGATTCTGGTCACCTTGTTGGGGCTTGCCTACGGGCTGCCGCAGATTCTCGGTTTTCTGCACCCCGCCCGTTTCGGGGCGGCGCTGCGGAAATTCCCGCGCTCGGACCTCTGGGGGAACATCCTCATGCCGCTCGGCACGATCTGGTTTCTTTGGAATCTGAAGCACGACAACGTGGCGGATTTTGACGCGTTCAAGCCGCTGATGTTCCTGGGATTCAGCGTCATCGGTTTCGGCACGTGCGTGTTCGTTCGGGACTTTCTCGCCGTGCGCGGGCTGGCGGTGGTTTCCCTGCTCGTGGCTCACCTCGTGTTGCGGAAAATCCAGTGGCTCGACACCAACTGGCGGCTGCTGGTTACCGCCTGGGCCTACGTCACCATCGTGGCGGCCATCTGGCTCACCGTGTCGCCCTGGCGGTTGCGCGATTACCTCGACCTGCTGCATCGGAGCGAGGCGCGGACCCGGATCGGCAGCGTCCTGCGGTTGGCCTTCGGTCTGGTGGTGGCCGTCATCGGGGTGACGGCGGTCCGCGCGGCCGAAGGCGCCATCCCGTAAACGGCGTTCCGCAACCCAGTGGGCATGGCGGGCCGGCAGGGCAGAATCTTGGTGATCCGGGGCGGCGCCATCGGCGACTTCATCCTCACGCTGCCGGTCTTCGCGGCATTGCGCCGCGCCTTTCCGTCCGCCCATATCACCGTTTTGGGTTACCCGTGGATCGCCGGGCTGGCCCTGGCCGGACGTCTGGTGGACGAGGTGCAGGCGCTCGAAGGCCGCGACTATGCATTGTTCTTCAGTCCCAAGGTGGGGGCGGATCTGCCGGCCGAACCGGCGGCGTTCTTCGCCGGTTTCGACCTGATCGTGAGCTACCTTTTCGATCCGGACCGGACCTTTGAAACGAACGTCCATCGCGTTTCGCAGGCGCAGTTTTTTGCGGGGCCGCACCGTCCGGGAACCGGGCTGGGCCGGCACGCGACCGAGGTCTTTCTGGAGCCGTTGCAGGCGCTGGCCATCTTCGATGCGGACCCTGTGCCGCGGCTGCGACTGCCGCGGTCTTCGGCGGGGGTGAAGCTCCGTGGCAACGGTCAACATCCGCCGGCGGGAACCGGTTGGCTGGGCGCGCATCCCGGCAGCGGCAGTGAGCGGAAGAACTGGCCCGAGGAGCGCTGGGCGCGGTTGCTCGCGGAGTTGTCGCGCCACACGCCGGAGAGCCTGCTGCTGGTGGGGGGGGAGGCGGAGCAGGACCGGTTGTCGCGGCTGGCCCCGCATTGGCCGGCGGACCGGCTGCGGATCGCCCGGAACGAGCCGCTGGTGCAACTGGCCACCCGGCTGGCGGGCTGCACGGCCTTTCTCGGACACGACTCGGGCATCACCCATCTCGCTGCGGCGCTCGGGGTTCCGGTGCTGGCGATGTGGGGAGAAACGGACCCCGCCATCTGGTCGCCGCGTGGATCGGGAGCCCGGCTGCTGCGACCGGAACACGGCCTGGGCACGCTGTCCGAAGAGCGCGTTCTGGCCGGCTTACTCGATCTCCTCGCCGCGGGCAAAGACGCGTAGTCCGACGAGTTCCCCGCTGGCGCCGGTCCGGAGCAGGCAGAAATCCGCCCGGTTGCCCGGCGCCAGCGAGACCGGCACTCCGAGCCACGCCGCGGGTGTGGTCGAGGAGGCGGCCCATGTCTGCCGCCAGGATGTTCCCAGCATTGCCGCCGACCGAAACACGCCTTCCACAGGGGTCAAGGAGGATCCGGCGAAATGCGTGCCCCCGGGCAGCCGCACCAAGCCGTCGGTGCCCACTTCAAACCACATGGGACCCAGCGGATAGCGTCCCGGCGGAGTGCCCGCCGCCGCCATCGCATCCGTCGTGTGAAGCACCCTTTCCGGACCGAGGACCCGGTGGACCAGGCGCATGAACGGCGGGGAAACATGCCTGCCGTCCGCGATCAGGCTGACCCGCAAACCCTCCGTGTCGAGGACCCGCCACACGATGTTGTCGTGGCGATCCAGTGTCTGTGGGCACGCGTTCCCGAGATGCGTGAACCCGGTGGCCCCCGCGGCAACGGCCGTGGCAATGGCCGCTGCGGAGGCATTGGTGTGTCCCAGGCTGACCCGCATCCCCGCCCCCACCGCCGCGCGAATGGCTTCGATGGCACCCGTCCTCTCCGGCGCCAGGGTCAGCAGCACCGGGTCCTCGCCGGTGACGCGCCGCAGGGTCGCGATGTGCGCCGCGGTGGGATCGGTCATCGCCGCCGCCGGATGCGCGCCCCGGAAGCCCGGCTCGTCCGAGAGAAAAGGGCCCTCGACATGCCATCCGACAATCGCCGACCGCAGTGCCGGATCGGTCAGGAGCCACCCCCGCAGCCGTTCCAGCCGGGCCATCAGGCGTTCCCAATCGTCGGTGATCAGCGTTAGCAGGAAACGCGTGCATCCCGCCCGCTGCAAAGCGCGAACGCTGTGTTGCAAGTCCCCGGCGACGAGGTCATCGCTCTGGAAATCAACTCCGCCGAAGCCGTTGATCTGCGGATCGAAGAGGGCGGGCGCCAGCCACTCGTCGCCTGCTGCCGCCGCGTCGCCCGGCTCCATCGCGGTGATCCGTCCGTCGGTCCACCGCAACCGCACCGGTTGCCCGGTGCCTGCGTGCAAGCCCTGAATGCTGCCTTGATTCATGACCGCAGGTTCACTGGGCCGTCCATCCGCCGTCGATCACGAGGTCGGTTCCGGTGATGAATCCGGCCTCGGGGGAACACAGGTGCAGGGCCAGCCGGGCCACTTCCTCCTCACGTCCCCAGCGCCCCACCGGCAGGCGCGCGATGAACTGCTGGTTGGTCTCGGGGTCTTGCAGAATGGGCGTGTTCATCGCGGTGGCGATGGGACCGGGGCTGATGCCGTTGACCGTGATTCCGTCCGGCGCGAGTTCGAGGGCGAGGGCTTTGGTGAACCCCAGCAAGCCGGCCTTGCTCGCCGCGTAGGCCGTGCGTCCGGGAAGCGCCACGTGGCTCATGATCGAGGTCAGATTGATGAGGCGTCCGTAACCGTGCCCGCGCATCAATGGGATGAACGCCCGCGCAACGAGGAACGCTCCGGTCAGGTTGGTGTCCAGCACGCTACGCCATTCGTCGAGGGTGAATTCGGTGATCGGTTTGCGTCGATTGACGCCTGCGTTGTTCACCAGAATATGCAGTCGGCCGAACCGCTGCCGCACCGCGTCGCAAAGGGATTGCACGGAATCCTCGCGGGCCACGTCGCAGACGTGGTGCATCGCCGTTCCCCGGCGCTCCTCGATTTCGCGCGCGGCGTCCGCCAAGGCGTCGTCGTCGCGCGCCGCCAGCACTACCGAGGCGCCCGCGTCTGCCAGCGCCCGTGCGATGGCGCGTCCCAGGCCGCGACTGCCCCCGGTGACCAGCGCCACCCGGCCGTTCAAATCCAAGCCGCTCATTCCCGAAGGTTTGAACCGCCGGCGCGCCCAAGTCAACTTCCTCGCCGGTCGGCGCAGGGCAAACGCATATAAGCACTCAAGGAATGGAGAAGGTATTGGTGGTCTCAGCCCGCGTTGAGTTGTCTACCCCGGAGGCTCCGCTCTTTGGTCTGGGCCCGCCGCCGGAGCTTGAGGGCCAGGCGGCGCAAAGTGGCCAGATTCTCCGGAGCATGGCTGGCGCGAGCCCGACGGGCCGTGAATCTGAAAGCGGGCGAAAGCGGCCATTCGCTTCGATAGCCTGGGGCCTTGTGAGGATTGAGCCGCGGTACTCTTTACGGCATGCTGGTCGGGGAATGATCGGATGAAGCCGCCAGTGCGTCCCGTTTACCCGGCGACCGCCGCCGCCCGCGACCGTTGGATTCTCCAACAGCGCGGGGAGCGCGTCCCGATTGATCTGTGGCGTCCGCAGGGGTGGTTTGTGGAAGCGGAAGCTGCCGGGCGAGCGGCGGGACAGGTTTCGGTGCTGACGGTGCTGCTGTCGAGTCGCGAGTGCCCCTGGCGCTGCCTCATGTGCGACCTGTGGCGGCACACGTCTGCGGACGCGGTGCCGCCCGGCGCCATTCCGGCCCAGATCGAGGTGGCTTTGCGGGATCCCGCGGTGCGGACGGCCAGGCCCCCGGTCATCAAGCTTTACAACAGCGGGAGTTTTCTCGATCCCCTCGCGGTGCCCCCGATCGATTATCCGCAGATCGCGACGCAGCTCGAGGGTTTTGAGCGCGTGATCGTGGAGTGCCATCCGGGTTTGATCGGCCCGCGGTTGGGGGCGTGGCAGGCGGCGCTGGCGGGGATTGACGGGAGCCCGCCCCGGCTGGAAGTGGCGATGGGGCTGGAGACCGCTCATCGGGATACTCTTGAACGCCTGAACAAGCGGATCACGTTGGAGGGTTTCCGGCGCGCGGCGGGCCGGTTGCGCGCGAGGGGAGTTGATTTACGGGCGTTCGTCCTCGTCCGGCCACCGTTTCTCGATCCGTCGGCGGCGTTGGAGTGGGCGGTGCGGTCGGCGGATTTCGCGTTTGATTGCGGCGCGGGGGCGGTCACGCTGATTCCAACGCGGGCGGGCAACGGCGCCCTTGAGGCCCTGGCGGCTGCGGGCGCGTTTGCCGAGCCGGACCTCTCCTTGCTGGAAGCGGCCCTGGAGGCCGGTCTGGCGCTCGGGCGCGGCCGGGTGTTTGCCGATCTTTGGGATCTGGACCGCTTTGCGCGCTGTCACCTTTGCTTCCAGGAGCGGCGCCACCGGCTCGAGATCATGAACTTGACACAACGCATCCAGCCGCAAATTTGGTGTGGCGATTGCGGGGAAGCGGTCGCCGCTCCACGATGAAAGTGAATCCTGCCAAGTTGAGTTGCCCACGATGCACGAGCGGTCTCCGCACGGTGCTCTACGAGGGAGTGGAGATCGAGACGTGTCCGGTGTGTCAGGGGGAATGGCTGGACGAGGGCGAGCTCCAGTTGATTTTGGACCGGGTCGAGCAGCGGTTCGATCCGGCGGAACTCGACGTTCTGGACGCCGTGAACCGGAGTCTGCCCGGGCGTCGGGTGGCGCGTGAGCCGCGGTTGGAATGCCCGAAGTGCGCCGGGCAAACGCTGAACCCCTTCACCTACGCGGGTTCGACCGGCATCGTGCTCGACAAGTGTGCCGGCTGCGGCGGCATCTGGCTGGATCACAACGAGCTTGAGATGGTTCAGGCGGTCGTGGAAGGCTGCCGGCGACGCTGCGAGGCGCAGCTGGGCAGCGGGAGCCGTCTGGCGGGCTGGTTTGCGGAGGAACCGCATCCGGGGGGCGAGCGTCCGTTCATCCTCGGCTTCGGCTTCGTGGTCGCGGTGCTGCGCCGATTTCGCCGGCGCGATTAGCTGCGGTTCTGGCGTGGGAAATGCTGCCATTAGCCGGGTCAAATTCGGCACTTTACAAGCCGGGGACAATCCGTAACCTCGGCACGAACGAAGAATTTTATGCAACGCAAGCTTACACTGGCGCTGTTGGCGGGTGGGATGGTCTGGTTGACCGCCGGTTGTTCCGGCCCGGAGAAGAAACTCGGTCGTGGCCTCACCAACGCCACGGAGTTCGCCCGCATGGGTGAAATGCGACGCTCGGTCGAGCAGTCGGCCCTCTTCGACGGCGTGCCTTCGTCCTATTCCACCGGGGTGATTCACGGGTTCAACCGCAGCGTGCTCCGGACGCTGGTCGGCGCTTACGAGATCGTGACCTTCCCGATCCCGAGCTACGATCCGGTTCTGAAACCCGGCAACCGGGTCGCCCCGGACATGGGCGTCGATCCGACCTTCCCCGACAGCCATCACCCCGGGCGCTGGGCGCAGTCGACTTTCGATACCGACACGGCCCTGGGCTTCAGTGGCGGGGATGTGGCGCCGTTCATTCCCGGCAGCCGGTTCCACATTTTCGACTATTAGTTTGAACGGTCTTTCCCGGGCGCCGGCTGTCTTCAGTTGGCGCCCTTTTTGTTTGGGCTCATGCGACGCGTCCGGTCCTCCCCCTGCAAGGTCAATCTCCTGCTGAACACTCTCGGCCGTCGGCCGGACGGCTTTCACGAGCTTGAGACTCTGCTGCTGCCGGTGGCCTGGTCCGACGAACTCGAGTTGGAAGCGACCGGCGACGGGGCGACCCTGGAGTGCGATCATCCGGAGGTGCCCTGCGACGGGCGCAACTTGGTCCTGCGCGCGGCGGCGGCCTTCTTTGCAGCAACCGGCGTCCAGGCGGGAGCGCGGTTCCGGTTGACGAAGCGGATTCCCATGGCGGCGGGGCTTGGGGGGGGGAGTAGCAATGCGGCCGCGGCTTTGCGGTTGTTGAACGAGCGGTTCGGGAGTCCCCTGGCGGAGGCCGCCTTGGCCGGGTTGGCGTCGTCGCTGGGTTCGGATGTGCCGTTCTTCCTCCAGTCCGAGCCGGCCATCGGTCGCGGACGCGGCGAGCGACTGGAAGCGGTCGGAGGGCTGCGCGCGCTCGATGGGCTGTGGCTGATGCTCGTCCATCCAGGGTTCGGCGTGTCGACTCCCTGGGCCTATCAGCATCTCGCGGCCTTTCCGGAGATGGTAAACGGGCGCCCGGGGCGGGCGGCGCGGATGGCTGGATTGCTGGCGGGCGGGGATCGGCCCGGCGGGCTGGCGGAGGCCTTCAATTCACTGGAGGCGCCGGTCCTGGCCAAGTATCCCGTGCTGCGACTGTACCAGGATTTCCTGCGTGAAATGGGAGCGCTGACCGCCCTGATGTCCGGCAGCGGCTCGACGACGTTCGCCCTGTTTGGGTCACGGGAGGTGGCGGAGCCTGCGCGAACCCGCTTTCTGGAGCGGTTTGGGGCCCGCTGCTGGACGGCGCTGGTCCCGGCGGTGGTCGCGGGACCTTGATCGGCGGGCAGGGGCGGGGCTTGGGCCCAGTCCCTTTGAAACTCAGGCATGGATTCCGTCGACAGCGTATTCCACCGGCCCTTTGCGATAGGGATTGCGCCGGAGACGTGGCCAACTAGTGGCCGGTTGCCGCAGCCCTCTCGTGTGTCCTCCAGGCTCCCGTCGGTCAACTGGCGAAACGCCCCATGCGGAGATCAGTAGTTCTTTGCCTGCACCGTTGTGGCGCACGAGAGAACAAAACCTGGATCGGCGCTTGCGAGGCATTGACTTGGCGCGTTTAGTGAGACATCAAACCTTGGCCGTCCGGTCCGATCCGTGACACGTGGCGGGGGGTTGCGCATGGAAGGGCGGGGGCCAGGGAGAATCGAGGTTGCCATGATCCAGCTTTGTTCATTGCTCTCCGTCTTCGTTTTCCCACGCGCAAGACGTCACCCGGGCTTCCGCACGGGGCCGTCCTCAGCCCGCCTCTCTCGCCGGTTACCGGTCGCGCCGCAGGCGCATCGTCCGTGGCCGTTGGGGCGCTGTCTCCTGTTCACGGCAATGACGGGGACCTTGGCAGTCGTCGCCCGGGCCGCCTGCGTTGCGCCGCCTTCCTTCTACGACGCGCCGGTTGCCGAAACACCCACGGTAACGCTCGGACCGATCCAGATTCTCCAGGCTTATGACGCCGAAGACCAACCCGTGCCGCTCGCGGTGGCGGATCATTCCGGCGATGAGGCGCTCGATGTGTGGGTGCGGTGGGCCGGCCGCGAAAGCGCCCGACCGGCGCTTATCCAGTGGGACGCGACAGCCTGTCTGGAGGGCTTACCGCGCTCGGTGGCGGTCACGGTGTTCGTCAAGGGAGCGTGTGAGCTGGCCGCGGTGGATGTGACTGGCGCACCGGTGGCAATCGCCGTGGCCGAACCGGGGCGCGGATTGCAAACTCTCGTGCTGCGCTCGTCGAATGGCATCCGCCGTGTGATTCTCACTGGGGAGCAGTTTGCGATCATGCAGGTCTGCTGGCAGTGCGAACGGACCGGTGACGACACGGATCTGGCGGACCGCTACCGGGATTTGCAGCCGCGACCCGTGCTGCCCACACCGCGTATCGAGACGATTCCAGAGCACTTCGCCCGGCACGTCCTGGTGGTGAAATTCCAGGAGGGCACGCGGATGCAGCTGAAGGATCGCACGGTCGAGGCCGTCGTCCTCCCGCACGATGCGGATGCGATGCGGCGGTTGGCGCGGTCGGACCTGACGCCGGACCAGGCTCGCAGCGGGGCGGCGACCTTCAACGCGTGGCTTGCCGATCCCTCCCGGGTGGCCGCAGTCGAGCCGCATTTCAACCGTCCTCGGGCCGCGCTCGAAGCCTCGCGCATCCGCGGTGAAAACCGTTCCGGCCGGGAGCTGGCAGACCTGAACCTCTACCTGACCGTCTTTCTCAGCGAAACCCTCCGAGAAGGCGAGGTCTTGCAGGCGCTGACCTACCTGAACTCGCTGCCGGTGGTGGAGGCGGCCTTCCCCCTCCCCTTGCCGCAGGACGCCAGTCTGCCGCGCGCGCTGCAATCAGGGACTCCGGATTTCACCGCCGACCAGCATTACCGCCACGCGGCTCCGCAGGGCGTGGATGCCGACTATGCATGGCAACATCCCGGTGGGCGCGGCGCAGGCGTCCGGATCGTCGACATCGAGGGCGGATGGAACCTCGATCACGAGGATCTGCCGGCGCTGTTCTATCAGGACGGCGTCAACTGGGGCGGCAATCACGGCACCGCTGTGCTCGGCATCCTGGCCGCCGTGGACAACGGCTTCGGCATGACCGGCATCGTGCCGGAGAGCGATATAGGTGTGGGTTCGGTGGGCAACAGCCATGGGCCTTACGCGTTGGCCGCGGCGATCGACCGAACGGCGGCGGCCCTCGATCCGGGCGACATCATCGTCATCGAGCAGCACCTGCACGGACCGAACACGCGGGGCCCCTGCGATTGCAACGAAAGCCAGTGCGAGTTCATCCCGGTCGAGTACTGGCAGAACTACTACGACGCCATCGCCACCGCCACGGCCAACGGAGTGGTGGTCGTTGAAGCCGCGGGCAATGGCAGCGTCGATCTGGATGACCCCGGCTACAATGACCGCTTCAACCGGAACGTGCGGGACTCCGGCGCAATCCTCGTCGGCGCGGCGGATGTGGACACCTTTGCCATCAAGGAACCGGCCTGCTGGACGAACTACGGCAGCCGCGTCGATCTCAGCGGTTGGGGCGACGAACTCTTGACGCTGGGTTACGGCGCGTTGCACACGGGGAGCGGACGCGATGAATGGTACACGGACGACTTCGGCGGAACCTCGGGCGCTTCACCTGTCGTGGCAGGCGTGGCGGCGGCGGTCCAGGGGTATCTGCGGGCGCATGGTCGGGCCCCGCTCGACCCGTTGTCAATGCGCGCCCTGCTTTCGCAAACCGGGACGGGCCAGGTTCCCGGCACGCGGCACATCGGTCCGATGCCGTCCATCCGCCACGCGATTCACGAGTTGTTGCGGGTGAGCTTGGCGAGTGGCGACTTCAACGGCGACGGGCAGGCGGATTTGGCGCTGGGCAATCCGACGGCCACGGTGGACGGAGCGCAGGGTGCGGGCATCGTGCGGGTGTTTCTCTCCGACAATGGTCCGCTGAGCCTGGGGACCTACACCGAGTTCTCGCAGGGCGGCACGGACGTGGATTTGTTCGGAATTCCCGAGGAGAACGACTTCTTCGGGTTCGCGCTGGCGAGCGGAGATTTCAACGGAGACGCCTTTGATGACCTGGCCATCGGGGCGCCGTATGAGGATTGGTCAGAGGTGAACGCCGGCTTGGTGCTGGTCATCTATGGATCGGCGTCGGGTCTGCACGCCAGCCCATACAACGTCCTGCATGAGGATCAGGGAATCGACCTTGACGGCAGCGTTGAGGTCAACGACCTGCTGGGATTCGCGCTGGCAGCCGCGGATTTTGACGGCGACGGCTATGACGATCTGGCCATCGGTTCGCCCGGGGAGAGCTACGACACGAAGGTCAACTCCGGCGCGTTGCACGTCGTTTACGGTTCTTCCAAGGGGTTCGTTTCGACGGCCGATCAGGATGTCCGGCATTCCTCGCCCGGGTTCGACAACTTCCTCGGCCGCGCGCTGGTGGGGTGGGATTTGGACGCGGACGGCCGGGCCGAATTGGTCGTCGGACATCCCGGCTGGGATGAGAACGGTCACCCGGACGTGGGGCGCGTCATTTGGTATGAGGGCGCGAGTGGCGGCATTCCGGGGAGCGCCACCGCCATCGGCGGCTCGGTGGTCCTGGCCCAATCCGATGATGCCACCGTCTTCGGCGACCTGGCCCACGCCCGCATGGGCGAAGCGCTGGGCGCCGGCTACGCTGCCGGGCAGAGCGGCGAGGGCTTGCTCTTCATCGGCCTCCCCGGCTATCGGGACGCGGGGCTCTTTGCCAGCGGCGCCGTGCTTGAGGTCGTGGATATCGATGACCCGACCAACGGGTTGCTCCTCGAACTGAGCGAGGCTGACAGCGTCCGTGATCTAGAGGGAAACAGCTCGGCGTTCGCGCTTGCGGGCGGAGGACTGGCCGCCGGGGACTTCGACGGTGACGGTATCGGCGACCTGGCGGTGGGCGTGCCGGGGGTTGGGGCGGACGACGACGAAGGGCGGGTCCATGTCGCGTTCGGTTCGCTGTTCTACGTGAGCGGTCTGGCGGACGTGCGCTTTGAAGAGGACGATTGGCTGATGGAAACGGCGGGGTTCGGGGAGTTCTTCGGATCGAGTCTGGCGGCGCTGGACCGCAACGGCGACGGCTATACGGATCTGGTAATCGCCGCCCCGGGGGAGGACGGCGACTCGGCGAGCAATCACTTGTTTACGCTGTATGGATCGGGCAGTGGGATGAAGACGTTCAGCACCCAACCGGCGCCGCTCGACATCGACCTCAGCGGGGGCGACGTGATCATCCGTTGGCCCGGCGAATGGCAGCTGCAAACAAGCCCCTCACTCAGCAATAGGGATTGGGAGGATTACGTTGGCCCGGTGGGGGAGATCAAAGTCACGCCCCTCGACGGACAACGCTATTATCGGCTCATCCGTCGATGACGCCGGCGAGGCGGCACTTGGAGAGCCAGCCGGACCGTTCGGCGGCCGGCGCCGCAGCGATCCCCGAGGACCGCTGCTGCCCGCGCGCCGGGAACTCCGGTCCGTCATCGCGGTGGCACAGGGCAATCGGATGCGATATCCGGTGAAGGGGGCCGGCTAATCACAACGCTCAACCCGGCAGGCTCAGCAGGGAGCGCAGAATGCGGCCTTCGCTCAAGGGGATGGGGCGGCCCACGGGGGTGATCAGCTCGCGGCGGGGATTCAGCCCGAGGGTGTGCTGGATGGTGGCGTGGATGTCCGCGATACCCACCGGGTCCGCCGGCTCGCGTTCCTGGCCCTCGGGATCGGTGGCGCCGAGAACCTGACCGCCGCGAACGCCGCCACCCGCCAGGGCCACACTGAAACCGTGCGGCCAGTGATCGCGCCCTTCGAGCGGATTCAGCCGCGGCGTCCGGCCGAATTCCCCCCCGCAGAGGACCACCGTGGAATCGAGCAGCTCCTGCGCCCGCAGGTCGCGAAGCAGGGCGGCGAAGGCAGGGTCGAGAATTCGCACGCGATGCGCGTGCAGTTCGTGGTTGTTGAGATGCGTGTCCCAGCCGGACAACGTCACTTCGACGCAGCGCACCCCCGCCTGGATCAATCGCAGCGCTGCCAGGCAACCCCGCCCGAAGGCCGTGTCGCCGTAGGCCTCCCGTTGGGAACGCGGCGCCTGCGTGACATCGAATGCGGCGAGCTGGCTGGAATCCATGAGCTGGCGGGCCGCCTCCAGGTTCCGTTGATGCAGCGTCACCGCGGGATCCAGATCGGGGCGACGTCCGCGGGCGAACGTCGCCTCGACCACCTCGAGCCCCGCCAGTCGCTCCTGCATGCGCTCCGCCGAAACCCGCGGGGTCACGTCGGGAACCTGTCCCGCCGGGTCGTCGGTTTGGAACGCGTCGTAAGCCGCCCCCAGAAATCCACCGCGCGACGGCCATTGTCCCGGCAGGATCGAGACATGCCGGGGCAGGTCACCGCCCCCGTCGGCAAGTTGGTGGCACAGGAGCGCCCCGATGGACGGATGCACCACCGTGGGCGTCGGCCGGTTCCCGGTCTTCAGGTTGTAGACGGCACGCTCATGGTCCGCCTCCTTGCTCACCACGGACCGGATCAGGGCGATCTCGTTCATCACTTCCGCGACATTTTCCAGCCCGCGGGCGAGTTCGATTTCGGGAACCGCCGTCCTGATCGCCGCGGTGCCATGAGCAATGGGCCGGCCCGGATGGGGATCGAACGTCTCCAACTGGCTCGGTCCGCCATCGAGCCACAGCAGGATCACGGATCTGGCGGGCGCGCCGCTCCGATCCGTCTCCGCCGCGCGGGCCAGCATCCCGGCCAGGGAAGTCAGCCAGGCGCCCGCCGCACCGACGCCCAGCGTTTTCAACAGGGTGCGGCGTGAGAAATGGTCCGGGGTGCGGCAGGCGCAGGAAGTGAAGTCGGTCATGCAAGGGGCGGCGTGGTTCCGGCAGGAGCGCCGGCGGGATCAGTGGTTCCAGGAAAACTCTGTGGCGTTGATCAGGGTCCAGAAAAGGTCCTCCATCACTTCGGCGGCCGGGCGGTCACCGCGGTCCGCCAGCCGGCTCCCGAACCAGTCGGATTCCGTCGGCGTCGGGGGCCGTCCGAGCACGACGAGGAAAGCGGTCGCGACGGCTTGCGCGGGATCGGGCGCCAGCGCGGCGAGGCGGGTGGAGGCGTTCACGACGAGGTCCTCCTTGGTTCGTTCGTACACCAGTTTCCCGTTCATGAGGATCAATCGCTGGGTGATGGTGCCGGCCGCGTTCTGCAATTCGTTTTCGCCCGGATCGCCGTAGCGCCGCACGAACTCGCCTTCGCCGAAGAGCCGCGTGATCCGTCGAAGGACGTGCGACCGGGCATCGATGGTCTTCAGGCTCGAGGCCTGCAAGATGCTCCCCGCCACCTGCTCGGGCCGCAGGCGGGTCAGGGGAAACGCCGCCCAGAGCGCTTCCTGCTCCGGGGTCACCGGCCGCTCTGGATCCGCCGACCGGCTGGCGTGCCGGAACGCGTCCGTCGCCACAATCACGCGGATCAAACGCTGGAGGTCGAACCCGTGTGCAATGAAGTCGTCCCCCAGCACTTCGAGACCGGGGGGAAACGGCCCGTCGAGCGGGAGGTCATCGACCGGTTCATGCAGGGGCCGGTTGAAGCACCAGGCCCAGACGCGGTTGACCGCCGCGCGGGCGAAGGCGCGGTTGTCCGGGTGGGTCACCCAGGCCGCCAGCCGGGTGCGACGCGTGCCTTCGGTGGGAAGCAGTTCCGGGCGGAACGGCACGGCGGGATCCAGGGGTTCGGGCTCGTCGCTGCCCGAAAGCCGGAACCGGTAGGCCCGCGATTCGTCGTCGCGCACGCCGGTCAGTTCCATCTTCGCGCCGGCGAAGAACGCGGCCAGTTGGTGGAAATCCTCCTGTTCCCAGCGCTTGCCCAGATAGTCGTCGTGGCATTGCACGCAATCCAGACGCACCCCGAGAAAGGCCTTCGCCACACGACCCGCCAGCTTGATTTCGTCGGGTCCTTCCGCCTCATTGTTGGGATCGATGGTGACGGTGAGAAAGTTCGCCTCGGGATGGGTGGTCCAGACGCCCTCGGCCGTGATCAACGCCCGGACCATTTCGTCGTACGGACGGTTGGCGAGCAGGGCCTCCTCGATCCAGGTCAGCAGCCGGTGCCGGCGATACACGATGAATGGACCCGCCTCGACCCCGACCGTCATGCGCGCCAAACGTTCCGCCAAATAGCTTCCGAACCGCGGATCGCGGAAGAGTCGCGCAAGCCACCATTGTTCGGGATCCGCCGGAGCCGCGGCCTCGAACCGCCGCCATTCTTCGAGCGAAGGAACGGTTCCCGTAAGCGCCAGGGAAAGGCGTCGCAGCCGGGTGCGTGCGTCCGCCGGCCCGACCGCTTCCACCCCGGCGGTCATCCAGGCGTCGCGCAACGCGCGATTGACCGCCCGGACGGTTTCGGCGATATCCGCGGGCTCGTGGTCGCGGGGGGTGGCGTTCCATGCGGGCGGGTGACCGCGATGGAAACCTGCTTCGCGCGTCATCCAGCCCGCCGCGAGAAGAGCGGCGGTGAGCAACGCCAGCGTCCCGTGCCGCGCGCCGCCGTCCCCGGTCCGCCGCCGGCTCGAGCCGGTATCGTCATGTTCACCGGGCCTTTGCATCTTTCTGAAACCAACCATCCCGTCAGCCGCTATTAAGAGGGACCACGCGAATGATTTGTTTCAATAGAAATAGCCCCCTCGCCAGCCAATGAGCGCGTCCGAACTGTCGATGCAGCCGGTGACGGACCTGCCCCGACCGGAGGTCTCCGAGCAATCGATGCGCCCGGTTTCCGGGTGGCGCCGTGCCTGGCGGGGCCTGCTTGCCGGCGTAACCTGGCACGGAGGACTCGTGGTGCTGGTTGCCGGGCTGGCCGGGCTGGCGGCCTTCCCGCTCCTCAATCTTTGCGCGCTGGGTTACCTCGTTGAGGCCGGGGGACGCGTCGCCACGACCGGGCGTTGGCGATCTGGTTTCATCGGGATTCGACCGGCATCGCGTCTTGGCGGCATGGTCGCGGGCCTCTGGCTCGTGCTCCTGCCGGTGCGTCTCGTGGTGGATCTCGCGAAGGACGCCGAGTTGATCGCCCCCGGCAGCGCCACGGCGGACGGCTGGCGGGCAGGGGCGATGATCCTCGGCGGGGTGGTGACGTTCCACGTCGTGTGGGCCGTGCTGCGGGGCGGACGCTTCCGGCATTTCCTGTGGCCGGCGCCCCGGGCTTTCGTGCGGTGGGCGAAAGGGACGGACAAGCTGGCGGCGGTTTCCGAACTCGCGGGCACGTTGGCGGGTGGGTTGCAGTTGCCGCGCTATTTCTGGCTGGGAACCCGGGCGCTCCTCGGGACCGCGGCATGGCTTGCCCTGCCGGTGCTGGCGCTGTTCGGGGCGGCCCAACTGCCGGCGGGCGCGGGCGCGGGTGTGCTGTCCCTGATCGGCGCCGCCTCGCTGATGATGGTGGCCGTGCAACTCCCGTTCCTGCAGACGCGGTTCGCCCGGACCAAACGGTGGCGGGCGATGTTCGAGATCAGGGCCGTGCGCGCGGCGTATGGGCGGGCGCCGTTGGCCTTCGCGCTGGCCCTGACCCTGACCCTGGGCACGGCGATTCCGCTTTACCTGCTGAAGATCGAGCTGCCACCGCGGGAACTCGTATGGTTGCCGGGCGTGCTGTTCATCGTTTCGGGCTGGCCCGCCCGGCTGGCCGCCGGCTGGGCTCTGCATCGCGCAGGGAAACGGGAGCGGCCCTGTCACCGCCTCCTCCGTTGGAGCGCGCGAGCGGGACTGGTGACGATCGCCATGGCGTACGTGCTGGCGGTCTACTTCAACCAGTATCTCTCGTGGAACGGTTCCTACAGCCTCCTCGAACAACACGCCTTCACCGTGCCTACCCCGGGAGGCCGCTGGTAGCAATACCCCGCCGCGACGTGCGTGGCCAACACCACAGACCACCTCTGTCTGCCGCCCGCTCGAAGCCTGTCACCGCCGGTGAACAAGGCGAACAAGGCACCCACCCGGCTGGGCCCCGACTTCCCCGAACCAGATCGAGTCCCGCGATGACGAACCTGTCACCTTGTTGTCACCTTGTACCGCCGGAAACCGGTTGTTGGCATCGGCTTCCCTCTCTCCTTCGGATTCCCGAGACTCGGCCTCAACCGAAGCCTGCCTTCGAACTTGGAGAGGATCCTCACCGCTCACGCTCGACCCCACGGCGCCCAGGCGGCGCTGGTGCTTGCCCTGCACCCGAGCCAGGGCGTCGCGGTGGAGGCGAGTGTAAATAGTGAGGACTGACCCCTAGGATTTGCCGAGGGTGCCGGCCATGGTGAAGATCGGGAGGAGGAGGCCGAGGGCGAGGAAGCCGATGGCGGCGGCGACCAGGCAGAGGATCAGAGGTTCGAGCAGGCGGACGGCCTGATCGACCTGGCGGTTGGTCCGTCGCTCGACGGTGTCCGCGATGTGGAGCAGGACCTTTTCAAGCCGGTTGGACTCCTCCGCCACGGCAATCATCGCCAGTATCTGCTCGGGAAAGAGGCCGCCGTCCCGCAGGGGTTCGGTCAATGGCCGGCCATCGCGGACATTCTCGGTGGCGGCGGCGATATGGTCGGCGAGAAGGCGGGAGCCCGTGGCGTCCTTGCTGATGGCGAGGGCCTGGAGAATGGGCACGCCGTTCGCCAGCATGGTACCGAGGATACGACAGAACCGGGTGATCGACAGTAACCGGAGGGCGTGCCCGAGCACCGGCACCTTGAGCCGCCAGGTCTCGAACGTTCGCCGGCCGCCCTCGCTGCTGATCGCCGCCCAAAGCAGCGCGCCGATGCCCCCCGCACCCAGCACCAGCAGCAGCCAATGGTCTCGCAGCAACCGGCTCAGACCGAAAACGATCTCGGTGGGGAGCGGCTTGGCCACGTCGCCCAGCAGGGACTCGAATTTCGGAACGAACAGCGTAAGCGCTGCCACCAGCACGACCGTCCCGACGCCCGCCAGGAGGAAGGGATAGGCAAGGGAGCCCATGACCTTGCCGCGCAGCTCGTCCAGCCGCTCCAGGAACGTCGACAGGCTCTGCAAGACCTCTTCCAGAAAGCTCGCCCGTTCGCCCGCCTGGATCATGGCGGTGTGGAGCCCGGGAAACACATCCGGATGGTCGCGCAGGGAATCCGTGAGCGATTTGCCGTCCGCGACGGCGCCACGCACTTCCTTGAGAATACCGGCCAGGCGTTTGTTGACGGTGGACCGGATGAGGGAATCGAGCGCGCGCAACAACGGGACACCCGAGCCGATCAGGTCCGCCAACTGCCCGTACATGAGGCCCACATCGCGGGTCCGGACCCGCCGACGGGTCCCGCGCGAACCGGTCGCCGGGCCGCCTCCGGACAGCGACAGCGGAAACAGATCCCGCTCGTCCAGAATGCGCAGCGCCGCGGCCTCGGTGTCGGCGGTGAGCACCCCGGAAACGGTCTGCCCGGCGCTGGTCTTGGCGGTGTATTTGAAATCGCCCATCCCGATGGACCCGTCAGACAGCCGTACAGGTAATAACCTCCTCGACCGTCGTGATCCCGCCCCGCACCTTCAGCCAGCCGTCCTCGCGCAGGAGCCGCAGCCCCGCCCGACGCGCCACCTGCAACACCTCATTCGCCGGCGCCCGGTGCATCACCCGCTCCCGGATGGCGTCGTCGATCAACATCAGTTCGTACAGTCCGGTCCGCCCGCGAAAGCCCGTCTTGCGGCACGCCTCACAACCGGCTCCACGATGAACCTGCTCACCGGGCTGCCAGCCGAAGTCCGGCGGTACGTCGGCGGCGGGCAAATCGCCCGCCTGCTTGCAGGCCCCGCAAATGCGGCGCACCAGGCGCTGCGCCATCGAGGCAATCAACGTGCTGCTGACCAGGTACGGTTCCACCCCCATGTCGATCAACCGCATGGGCGCGGAGGCGGCGTCGTTGGTATGCAGTGTCGAGAGCACCAAGTGACCCGTCAACGCCGCCTGCGTCGCGGCGTGCGCCGTCTCGAGGTCCCGGATCTCTCCGATCATCACCACGTCCGGGTCGTGGCGCAGAATCGAGCGCAGCCCGCGCTCGAAGGTCATGCCCACCCGCGCATCCACCGGAATCTGGTTCACCCCTTCGAGGTAGTATTCGACCGGATCCTCGACCGTCAGCACCTTGATCTCCGAACTGACAATCGCGTTGAGCGCCGCGTAGAGGGTCGTCGTCTTGCCGCTGCCGGTCGGGCCCGTGACCAGAATGATCCCGTGCGGCCGCTGGATCAACCCATCGAACCGCCCGAAGCTGTCCTCGTCCATGCCGAGCTGCGGCAGCGTGAACAACACGTTGGCCTTGTCCAGCAACCGCATCACCACGCCCTCGCCGAACAACATCGGGATCACGCTGACCCGGACGTCGATCTGCCGCCCCCCCACGTTGAACTCGATGCGGCCGTCCTGCGGGATCCGCCGTTCGGCGATGTTCAGGTTGGCGAGGATCTTGATGCGGCTGATGATCGCCGCCTGGAACCGGTGAATCTGCGCCGGCAACGAGGCCTCGTGCAACACGCCGTCGATGCGGTACCGGATCGACAGCCGGGTTTCGTAGGGCTCGACGTGGATGTCGCTGGCCCGCTCGTTGACGGCCTCGACGATGATCTCGTTGACGAGCTTGATGACGCTGGCCTCCTGCGCCATCTCGAGCAAATCCTCGCTGCCCCCGGCATCAGTCACCTCGACGGTGTCGGCGCCCACCATCTCGTTGATGGTGTCGCCGCCGACCCCGTAGTAGGCCTTGATCAGCTTCTCGATCTCGTCACGGGGAGCCAGCACCGGCCGGATGGCCTCGCCCGTGAGGAGCCGCAGGTCATCGAAGACACTGAGATCGAAGGCATCGGCGGTGGCGACTTCGAGCGTGCCGTTGTGCCGGCCGACGGGCAAGAGACGTTTGCGATAGACGAGCTTGTGCGGCAGCGCACGGAGCACGTCATGTTCGATGGCGAGGCCGGCCAGATCTACCACCTTGAGGTTGAGATGTTCTCCGAGGATGTCGAGCAACTGGCGTTCGCGCACAAAGCCGAGCCGCAGCAACGCCTCGTCAAACCGCAGTCCCTGCTCACGCTGCAAGCGCAACGCCTCATCAAGCTGATCCTGGGTGATCAGCGCCTTCCGAACGAGCAGGTCGGCAATGCGCATGCGTACGATGAATGGTGACCAACGCCGGCTCCGGTCGGATGGACCGGTCGGCGGACGGAAATTCGACGTCCCTCCACAAAACGCCATTCAAGGCGGGCGAGTGCAAGCAGATTTACTCCCGCCTTCCAATGGTCGGGCGGGGACAGCCGGGCGGCGACCGACCGGCGCCCGATCCGACGAAGAGAACCCTCCCGAGTGCCGTCGAGGTCGGGTGCCCGGCGGCGCCCCGGCCGGACGGGAGCATCCAGCCGGCCCCCTGACCGCCGTGGGCCCCGGGGCGTTGCCAGCCGAATCACGGCAAAAAAGGGGCAGGGCTGGACAAGCTCGGTGTAGTCGCCGCCGGGTGGGTTCTGGTGTCATGATGGGGCGAAATGCGGGAGGTTGGCGTTGCGTGCCGAGAATCGGGCGCGCCGGCTTGCGGCAGCCCCCGCGCTGTCGGCTGATCGAACAAACCGGATTATCATGGAAGCGAAGTCTGATCGGGCCGCCTGGCTCAAGGGTGGCGATGCGTGCTGCAACCTCCCTCCGCGCGACGTCGACCGTCCCTGGCGGTTGGTCCTGCTCGGCGCGCCCGGCGTCGGCAAGGGGACCCAGGCCGAGTTGATCAGCGAGCGGCTGGGCACCTGTCATTTGTCGACCGGCGACGTCTTTCGGGCGGCCCGGACGCTGGGTGAGGCGGAGCGTTCGCCGGCGTTGACCGAAGCGCTCGAGTGCATGCGCCAGGGTCGCCTCGTTTCGGATGAAACCGTGCTTGAGATGGTCCGGGAACGCACCAAGTGCCTGCGCTGCCAGGGCGGCTTCTTGTTGGACGGCTTTCCCCGCACCGTGGCCCAGGCCGGGGCGCTCGATGAACTGCTCGATTCGCAGGCCCTCGAACTCGATGCAGTGCTCAGTTACGAGCTTCCCATCGCGCAGATCGTCGCGCGACTCAGCGGCCGTCGCACCTGTTCGCAATGCAAGGCCGTGTATCACGTGGAAGCCCGGCCACCGCAGACGGAGGGCCTTTGCGATCAGTGCGGTGGCGCCCTGTTCCAGCGCGAGGACGACCGGCCGGAATCTGTGAAGGTCCGGATGGAGACCTACGAGCAGAGCACGGCGCCGCTGGCAGACTACTTCCGGCAGAAGGGGCTGTTGGTTTCAATCGAGGCCAACGGAACGCCCGAGGAAATCTTCGACCGCACGCTGGCCGCCTTGCGGGAACACGCGGTTTCCTGAACTCGGGGCGCAAGGCGGTTGACCGAGCGCG
Source organism: Verrucomicrobiales bacterium (assembly GCA_024233305.1). Classification (GTDB taxonomy): domain Bacteria; phylum Verrucomicrobiota; class Verrucomicrobiia; order Limisphaerales; family J093; genus J093. The sequence continues at coordinate 126,238 of JACKPV010000036.1, read as the reverse complement.
CGGCGGCGGTTCGCTGCCAAATCGCATGCCGTCCTCCGGACCATCCGCTCAGCCGTGACAATTCAGTCAGCGAACCGCGGATGGGCACGGATACCACGGATAGGGCGCGGCGCTGAGGCGTTGGCGGATAGGGCGGAAAAGCTCCCTGAATGGTGAGTTCGAACCCAGGGCGGGTAATCCTGGTTTCCCTCAATATCCGTGCCCATCCGCGCCCATCAGTGGTGAATCCTACTGCATGGTTACGGCTCAGTCCCCTGGAGCACGGTCCTGCGCCGGGTCCCGGCCGATCAACAGCGCGGCATTCCAGGCCAGGAATTCGCGCACCAGCGGCAGGCGCATGATCCAGGCGAAGCCCGTATAGTAACGCGGTGCCATGCGCCTCACCTTCAGTCCACGGTGCCGCCGGATCTGCCGCAAGGTTCTCCCGATGTGCGTCACGAACAGGTTCTCGCCCGGCTTGAGCTGCCGGGGCCGTTGATGCAGGCGGTCGAAGAGCCGGGGCCCGAGACGCGGCCCGAGATAATGAAACGGCGAGAAGTCGTGGCCGCCCCAGGGGGAGAGCCAGTTCGTCCAGCTCAAATAGACGTGGCCTCCGTCGCGTAACAACGAACCGAGGGCGCCGATGAGACGGGCGGGTTCGCGGAGATGTTCGAGCACGTTCGAGCAGATCACCAAATCGAAGGTCCCCAGCGTGCCGAGGTCATCGCGGTCGATGTCAATGGACCGGAACACCGGCTGCGGCCGGGCATCCGGCAGCCAGTTGTGCGCATCGGCGAACAGCACGTCACAGCCCTCGCGCTGCAGCTCCAGACCGAGCACCCCGGAACCGCAGCCCAGGTCCAGCGCGTTGACGCCCGGCCCGATTCGCACGCCGCCTTCGCGCAGCCAGCGGATCGCGTCCCGCGCTTGCAGGGCATAGAAACCGGCGTCGGCTCCGTGGCTCAGATGGTGCCGGATGAGGTGATGAATGATCATGTCGCTGGCGCTTTGTTCCGCCAGGGGCTCCGCGCCCCGCCGCGGCGAGTGTGCCTGACGACCAGCTCCGTCATCCAGTCCGGAACACCGCCAGTCCGCGCGAGCCGGAAGCGCGAGCAGAAGAGCGGCGGCAGGACCGCGGCTATTGAGAGATGGGAATGGTGACCCCCGGCCGCTGGTAGTTCGGATTGGCTGCCCGCCCGCCTTCGTTGGCGGCAATCGTGCGGACGAACGTGTTCACGATGAGATTCGCGTAGTTCTCGAGGGAGCGGTAGGGAGCCAACGGCACGTAAACGATGTCGCGCGCCTCGAGCCGGACGTCCGTGGCCCGGCCTTTGACGATGGCATCGTAGTCGACAATCGCGATGCGGGGCTCGGTGAGGGAACCGCGTACAATGGCAACATGGCCCAGCCAGGCGTTCTCAACCGTGCCCCGGGCGTTGGCGATGGCCGAGACCAGCGTGACCTGGTCTTTGAAGGCAACGGCCCGCGGTTGGTAAACCGCCCCCAGAACGTAGACCTCGGAAGACAACGAGGACGGCAGATACAGAAAGTCGTCCGGCTCAAGGTAGATGTTCTGCGAAGTGTCGCCCTCGCGCAGCAGTTCGTGAAACCGGATGGGGAGCATTCTCCCATCGCGGATCAGGAACGAATGGTGAAGGTCGGCGAGTTCCTCCGTGGTCCCGGAGAAGCGCGATGTGAAGAGACCACCGGCCCGGGTGATGGCCTCGATGATGGTCATCGGAGCGGTCAACGGGTAGAGCCCCGGGGTGTTCACGCGGCCGAGCACCCAGACGCGCTTGCTGCGCACCTCCCGCAGCGTAATCGCCACCTGCGGATCGCGCACAAACTCGGCAACCCGCTCCTCGATCAGTCGCCGCGTCTCCTCGAGGGAAAGGCCCCAGACCTGCAGGCCGGGCAGCAAATGGAAGTAGATCCGGCCGTCCGGCCCCACGAAGGTCTCGGCAGGTCCCTCCCCCTCACCGAGAACCTCGATGTCAACGCGGTCGCCGGGACCCAGGCGGTAAGGCACGCGCGGCGGATCGAGCCACCCGGGATCGAAACGGTTGCTGAGACCCACCTCGAAAAGGTTGGTCAGCGAGCGGGTCCGGGGGGCGCGGGGATCGAAATGCGTCGCGCCCGAACTGCTTGACCGGCATCCGGGCCCGATTCCCAACAGCAGGCTCAGCAGTGCCAGCGCGGCGGCGCTTCCGGCGCGGGCACACCCGACGGCCCGGAGCGTCCGGGACATCCACGGTATCCACCTCATGGACTGGGGAGCACGGGTTCGACGATCAGGGGCCCGACGTTCTTGTTGACCCACTCGGCGGTGGCGGTGACCACGAAGGCCTTCACGGCCATGTCGACCAGTTCCTCGACCCGGGCCCAGGGGCGGTCGGCGACGTAGACGATGTCCTTGGGCCGGACCATGAAGTTCGGTTCCTGGCCGGCGAGGATCGCGCCGAGGTTGACCACGTGGGTCTCCGGCTGGGTCAGCGAACCCCGGACCACCAGCACACGCTGTTTGTAGGCCTTCGGGGTGAAGCCGCCGCGCGTCGTGATGACGCTGAGCACGGTCGCCTTCTCGGTGACCCCCACCGTTCCGGGGCTGTCGACGGAGCCCAGCACGAAGACCTCGTTCAAGGTGGCCGAGGGGAAGTAGATGTAGTCGCCCGGCTCGAGCACGATGTTCTGGCTCAGATCGCCCTCCTCGAAGAGCTTCACGAAGTCGACCGGCATGCGGCGCCCGTCCCGGATAAGGAACGTCCGCGGCAGATCGGCGATTTCGACGGTGTTTTGCTCGAGCAGACCGGTCGCGATCCCGCGGGCGCGCGCGGTCGCTTCGATGATGGTGAGCGGCTGGTCGAGGTAGTACGTTCCCCGATCGAGGATCGTGCCGAGCAGGTAGTACTTCTTGCTCCGCCATTCCGCGGGCGTGACGATGACCCGCGCGTGGCGATAGTAGGCGGCCAGTTCCTGGTTTAACGCGTCCCGCAATTCGTCGATGGTTAACCCCGCGGCCAGCAGACCGTTCACCTGGAGATAGTTCAGTCGTCCATCCGGGCCCACGGGCACCTGGGTTCGCCGGGTTTGTGGCAGACCATAGATGACGAGGTTGACGAGATCACCGGGGCCGAGGGTCAGCCGCTCCTGCCAGGGGGCCAGCTGCGGACCGGTCTGGCCGGCGGAAAGCCGGCCCGGAGCTTCCGTTCCAACAGTGGGCAGCTCCTCTTCGGCGCGGGCGGCGGAAGCGGCAGCCAAGCCCAGACCGAGAGCGAAAAGCAAACCGAACCGGCTCAGGTCCGGCAGCCGTTGATAGAGGGGGGGAACGCGGTTCAGGACGGCCCCCGCCAGGCGCCCGCCCGCCAGCCGGAGCGTTGCCAGCAGGCTGGAAACCTCCCCGGACCGGACCGCGCCGCTGTCGCTGAGCCACAGCACCTGAGGCAGGTGCTCAGCGAGCATGATGGACTCGAGGCGGCGGCCGGGGGGCAGCTCCACCAGGATCGCACAGCGATGGTAGCATCCCCAGGCCAGCAACGCCGCACGCCAGGCCGAACGTTCGGCGGCGGTGGCGCCGAATCCCTCCTCCCAGGTGACCTCGCAGTGACCGCAGCGGGCAAGGATCGGCTCGACACGCACGGGGTCGGCAAGCGCCGTGGCAAGGTCGAGGGAGGCTTCCGGGGCCGCGCTCGGGCGGTTTACCAGGCTGACGGTCCGCCAGTCCCGTTCCGCGGCCGCCGTTTGGATCAGGTTCAGCCAGGTCGAACGCCCTTCCCCGGCGGCGGTGGAAAGCAGGCCGATGAGGGCGGGCTGGTCTTCTGTCAGGCCCAGGGTTCGCTGCAGAAGAGACCAGAGCCGGAACCGCCACACCGGCAGTTCCGCCGCGTCCAGCTTGTCGAGATCGCCCAGGCTGGCCAGCAGCGGAACCCGGGTGAGCCGACGAACATCTCCCGGCGAGACCACCCGGTCGTCGAGCAACGCCAGGGCCAGGGCGACCAGCAGAGCGGCGCCGGCGCCCAGGGCGCCCCCCGCGGCGGTGACCAGCAGCACCTTGCGCAGCCGGCTGCTTTCGGTCACCTGCGCGGGCGTTGTCTCCGCGAAGAGCCGGTAGTAGCCGGGCGAATTCTCTGCGAACAGGTCGGCTTCACGGCGGCGGCCGGCGAGGAGATCGCGCGCCACCTCGAGGGAGGTCTGCCGGGACCTGAGCCGGGCGTGGTTCATGGTTTGCTCGGGCACGGACTTCAGGCGCATCAGGATGTTCGTGCGGTAGAGCTCGAGCTGGGGCAATTGCTGGTCGATGGCATCGCGCCGGGCGCGAAACGACACGAGGTCGAGATAGAGGCTGTTGGCCACCGTGTTGGGTCCCGCCTGGAAGTCCTGCACCGCATTGGTGGCTGCGGCCACCCGGGTTTCGAGGGCCTCGATGCGGGTCTCCTGGGCCCTGACGAGCGGATTGGCAGCGGTGTATTGGACCAGCAGGGCATCGAGGGTCTGGCGGGCTTCCGTCAACTGGACCTTCAACGGGTTTTGCTGGGCGAGTTCGCGCTCGGCGGCCGCGATCTGGTAATTGAGGGCCTCCCGTTCCAGGCGCGTGCTTTGCAGCCGCGCATCGGCATCGTTGAGGCTTCGCAGATAGGCCTCGGCCTCCTTGTCGGCGCTGATGAATCCGGTGCGCTGGCTGAATTCGAGCAGGTCCTGGGCGGCTTCCGCCAGCTCGCGCTCGACCTTGACGACCTGTTCGCCGAGGAACCGGCTGAGTTCGGCCGCTTCCTGGGTTTGCAACGCGCGCGTCAGTTCAACCACCTCGTGGGCATAGTCGTTGATCACGGCAGCCGAGGCTTCCCGGCCGTGGTCGCCCTCGAAGCTGATGGTGATAAGGTCGGTGTTCCGCTCCGGCGTGATCACCAGCCGACGCTGCAGTTCCCGCCCGGAAAGGCGGGGTTGCGCGCGCGCACTCACCTTCGCCAGCAGGCCGGGGGAGCGCATCATCGCCGTGATGGTCGCCGTCGAAAACTGCCGCGGCTTGAAGGACTCCCCGAGATCGCTGGCCCGGAAGCTGTTCGGCAGTTCGCGGCGGATCAGCTGGACGGTGGCCGTGAAGTGGCTGTCGAACCGCAGCCAGCCAGCCAGCGCCGCCAGTGCCGCCAGGGCCACGCCGCTCACCAGCATCACCAACCACCACCGCGCCGCGGCCACCACGACCCGGATCGGATCAAAGGGAAGGGACGGACCCGGGCCCGTCTCCGCCGATCCTGGTCCGCCATGGTCCCGCGGCCCGCCGGCGGCCGCCGGATGGGCGGACGGCCTGGGAATTTCGGGGGCGGTTTGCATCAGACATCAATGGCGAACGCCCTGGTTGAACCACCGCATGGCATCGCCGGCAGGATAACAACATGCGAGCTAAACACCACGGCTTTCCTCTCCGCACACGCGGCCGGCCGCGCGTGCATAGAGGGCCAGGGTCTGCCGGGCCGTCAGGCGCCAGTCGAAGCGCCTCGCATTCGCCCGCCCGGCGGCCCGCAGCCGCTCGCGTTCCGCAGCCTCGCCCGCCAAGGCGGCAAGGGCTTCCTCGAGGCTGCCCGGATTCTCCGGATCCACAGTCCGGGCGGCATCGGCCACGACCTCCCGGAGGGCGCCGCGGGTCGAGCTGATCACCGGGGTGCCGCAGGCCATCGCCTCGACCGGCGGCAGACCGAACCCCTCGAACAGCGACGGATACACGAAGACGGCCGCCGCCCGGTAGAGCCCGGGCAGCGCGACGTCATCGACGAATCCAAGGAACCGGATGTCCCTGGCGAACGGCGCGGCTGCCGCGGCCGACCGGATGACCTCCGCCCCGTGCCAGTCGCCCCCCGCCAACGCGAGCAGCCAGTCCGAACCGGTCTGGCGCTTGAACCGGTTGAAGCCCTCGATCAACCGGGCGTGGTTCTTGGCCGGATGCTCGAGCCGCGAGACGTACAAGAAAAAGGGACGGTCGAGGCCCCATCGGTCCGCCGCGGCCGCCCGGTCCGCCGCGGGGTTTTCCTCGCGGAAGCGACTGTGATCGATCCCGTTCCAAATCACCGTGACGCGGTCGGCGCCGAGGCCGAAGAAGCGCTCGAGATCCCGCGCCGTCTGTTCGCTCACCGCCACGATTTCATGCTGCCGGCGCGCGAGACGTTTCACGACGACACGCCCGTAGAACATCCGTTTCCAGTCGTATTTGGTGGCGAGATGAAAGGGGGCGAGGTCGTGAATGGTGGCGACGAGGGCGCAGGGCCGGGGCCAGAGGAGACGGCGGTAACTGGGAACGTGCAGCACGTCGAGGTCTTGCTGGCGGGCGAGGGCCGGCAGACGGGTTTGGTGCCAGCGGATGTTCGCCACCGGGGTCCGCGCGGTTTCCGGAACGGTGAGGATGGCCGCCCGATCCCGTGCGAAGGCGAACAACTCCCGGTCCTCCTCGAGCACGAACAGCTGGAGCTGATGATCGCCCGGAGTGTCCAGCAGCGCCTGGACGAGATCCAGGACGTACCGGGCGACGCCGGATTTCCCGCGCTGAATCATGGTGGTCGAAAGGCCGATCTTCATGAGCGACTCCCGAGGAGGTAGGTTTCCAGATGCAGCAACCGGGCAACCTCCCGCACCGCCGGCGAGGGATGGCGGATCGCGAACCGGGCGCCGGTCCGGCCGGCGCGCTTGCGCAACGAGACCAGCAGGCCGATCCCCGAACTGTCGATGAACCGGACCTGCGAAAGATCCAGGGCGACGTCCGCCTCCGGCCGGTCCAGCAGGTGCTCCGTGAGCGCCCGGATCTCTGCCGTTCGCGCGGCGGTGATCTCGCCGGTCCACCGCACGGTCTCCGCGTTCCCGCCCAGGGTGAAGGACCGCACCACGGCCTGCTCGCGGGTGCGTTCGGCGACGAGCGCAAGGGCGGCGGCGAGGTCGGAGGCCTGGGCGAAGAAGTCGGTCAACTTCATCAATTCCATGCCGCGGCGCAGGGCTGGCGAGGGGCCGGCGAGGACCAACTGCCGGTCGCGAGCGCGGCATTCCTTCTGCAGACGAATCAAGAGACCGAACGCCGTGCTGTCCGCGAAGGTCACTTCCGCGCATTCCAGGATCAGATTGCCGGGATGCGCGCCCAGGCGGGCCCGGAGGGCCTCGTCGCCCCGGACCGTGGCCGCGTCCAGCTCCGAAGGCAGCCGCAGGACAAGGTCCTCGCCGGTACCGGACGATTGCGCTTCGAGGGTCCGGGCGCCACGGTTTTCCCGGCGCCGACCGCGCAACTCGCGCAGCTGGCGGATGATGGCCCACCCGAACACCCAAAGGTCGGTGAAATATCGGCGGAACAAGCGGCGCGGTTCCTGGGCCAGCCGGTAAAGCCACTCGAGTCCCGCACGCTGCATCCACACGGGAGCCCGGCGCATCGTGCCCGCCAGAAAATCGATCGTCGCGCCCACCCCGATTCCCACGGGAACCCCGGCAGCCCGGTGATGCATGTTCAGCCATTTCTCCTGCTTCGGACAGCCGAAGGCCACCAGCAGGATGTCCGGCCGGGCCTCGCGCAGCCGGCGCAGAATGTCGTCGTGGTCCATTTCCAGCAACGGCCGGAAGGGTGGTGAATAGGCGCCGACAAGTTCGAGCCGCGGATGACGTCGACGCGTTTCGGTCGCCGCCCGGGCCACGCTCTCCTCCGTGCCGCCCAGGAAATACACGCGCCAGCCCTGTCGTTCGGCCTCGGCGAGGAGCAGCGGCGTCATCCCGGAACCTGTGACCCGTTCGGGCAGCGGGTTGCCCAGCCAACGGGAGGCCCAGACCAGCGGCATGCCGTCCGCCACCACCAGATGGGCGTCATGCAGGATGCGGCGCAGCTCGAGGTCAGCCTGCGCCTGGACCACGAAATCCACGTTCGCGGTCACGAGATAATGCGGCTTGCCCGTGGCGATCATCTCGCCGACGAGGCGGAGGGTGTCGGCGGTGGTGACGTTGTCGAAGGGCACGCCGAGGATGGCAATGGGCGGGCGGCTGGTCGACGGGGCGGGCGGGGTGGCGCTCATGGGAGGCGGTGGTTGGCGATTCCAGACAGATGTTTCTCCCTTGGAAGCCCGGGGAGACGGGTTAGAGTGGCGCCGCCGTGACCGCCATCGACTGGGTGAAGCTCGGGATCCTGCTGCCGCTCTTCGGGGTGGTGGCGCCGGTGGCCGGGGTGTGGTTGAAGGGACGCGAACGCTGGCAGTTGGGGGTGTTCGCGGTGATGTGCTTCATGACCCTCAACGGGCTGATGGGACCGTCCAACTGGGGGTTGACCGTGGCCTCGATCGAAACCTATCGCGGGCACACGAAGGGCTACCATTTCTACTTCAACCACGCCCTCGCCGTGGCGCTCATCACGGCCCGCCGGCTCGAGGGGCGGGAAGGGTTTCGCTGGGCGCCGCCGCTGCTGCTTCCCTACCTCGCCTATTGCGGTCTTTCGCTGTTGTCCGTGCTCAATGCGCCGGATCATCACCTGGTCCTGATGACCGCGCACAAGATGGCGTTTGCGTCCCTGCTGTTGATCGCGACGTTCAACCTGCTCCGCACGACGGAGCACCTGCAGTACTTCCTGCGGGTGATGGCGGGGGTGATGTTCTGGGAGGCCCTGGTCTGCTTGAAACTCAAGTACGCCGACGGGATGTACCAGGTGCGCGGGACATTCGAGCACCAGAACCCGCTCGCGATGTATGCGATTGCCGTCGGCATGCCCCTGCTGGCGGCCGGGCTGGGGCCCGCGTTCCGGGGCGGCAACCGGTGTCTTGCCGGATTCCTGGCCTGCGCCCTGGTCGTGCAGTGCACCCTGTCCCGCGCCGCCCTGGCCGCCTTCGCGCTCGGGACGATCGGCGTGATGGTCGTCAGCCTGCTCGACAAGCCCACCGTCCGGCGCTGGTCGGTGGCGGCCGGCATGGGGGTGGTGGGGGCGGTTGGTTTGCTCCTGACCGCCGACACGATCGTCGCGCGATTCAATGATCACGGGAATCAGGCCAGCAGTGAGCTGCGCGAAGTCATGAAGGACGCCTGCCGGGAGATGGTGCGGGACCACCCGCTGGGCATCGGCTGGAACAATTATGCGCTGGTGGTGAATCCTCCCTACCGATACGCGGAGGTCTACTACGACTGGATCCGGGGTCGGGGCATGCGGGTGGACGAGACGAAGGCCAATTCGGTCGTCGAGAGCCACTACTACCTGTTGCTGGCCGAAACCGGCTATCCCGGACTGGCCGCGTGGTTGCTGGTGATCGGCCTGGCGTGGTGGCGGAACCTGCGCGCCTTCCTCGCCTTCGGCCATTCCTTCCAGCGCTCCCTCAGTCTTGGGATCGCTGCCGGCTGCGCGCTGAACTACCTCCAAAGCACCCTCGAACGCGTGCTGACCCAGCCCCGCAACCTGATGCTCTGGTTGATTCTCATGGGCGTCACGGGCCGCCTCGAACAGCTGCGCCGCGAACGCCGCCGGGCGGCCGTGTCCCAACGTCCGTCCGCAACCGATACGCATGAACCCCACGCCATGCCTCCGCCGTAAGCGGGTCCTGCTTCCCCTGCTTGCCCTCCTTCTGCTGGCTCTGACCGGTGGCATCGCTTGCTTGCGTTCGGACATCTCAAGCATCGTGGTCTACAATCAAACCGGCGCGCCGGTGACCGTCCTGCGCGTGACCGCGTGCGGCCAGACCACCACGTTCACCCGTCTTGATGACGACGGTTCGGTCCGCTGGAAACTGACGCCGGCCGGCAGCCCGGGGGCTGTCGGGCTCGAGACCGCCACCGATCCCCCCTGGCAATGGCAGGGCGCCTACGTGGAACCCCGCGGCGGTTACCGGGTGGTCCTGCATCTCTGGCCGGATGGCGCGGTCGAATCCCATGTTCAACTGTCCTTCTGGAGATGGCTCCTGGGGGAGACACCGGTGGGTGACGGGGACCAGTTCATGCCGCCGGCCGCAAGGCCTCCGCAATGATCTCGAAACTCCGCGCGGCCCGCTCGCGGACCTCGGGCAGCCGGCGTTGCAGGGCGTCCGCAATCGTCGACCGCTGTTCCCAGGCCCGCTTCATTCGCGGCAATCCGCCGTCGCCGCCCAGGAACTCCGGCAGGGGGATCAAGAGCGCGTCCTCCACCTGCCCGGCCTCGAACAGATCGCCCAGGATCCCCTCGCTCTTCACCGAATAGCCGATCACCACCGTGGGCACCCCGCTGGAAAGCCCGGCGATCGCCGCATGCATCCGCTCGGCAATCACCAGCTCGCAGCTGCTGATGATGCCCTTGAAATCCGCCGCGCCGAAATCGCCGCCGGCCAACTGCACGTGCGGATCGAAACCGAAATCGCGCATCAACGCCGTGGCCAGGATGCGGTCGTCGTTCCGGCTCGACAGTTCCTGCACGTGCGGAATCAGGATCACGCGCGCGTCCAGCGTTTCCCGCAACCAGCGGATGGTCCCGCGCCAGGCCTCGAAATGCGCGTCATGGTCCGACCCCATCCACGTGCAGATCGCCTGGCTGGTCGAGAGAGCGACAAGCGGACGGTCCGGTGGAGCGTGGTAGTGGGTCCGCCACGGCGCTGCGACGGGGGCCAGCAGGAACGCGGGATCCGCGGTCAGCGTGACCCGGTCCTCCGGCAGTCCGAGTTCCCGCGTGAGATACTGCCGCGTCATTCGCTCGCGCACCGTGATGTGCCGCACCCCGCGCGCCGCCACCACAAACGCCCGGCGGTCCGGCTCGTTCTTGAAGGGACCGATCGACTGCGCGTGGATGAAGACTGGCACGCCCGCCCGTTGGGCGATCCGCAGGGGGCGCAGATGCGAGAGGAGCGATTGATGGCCGTACTCCGAGCAGAACACATCCCCGCCCGAGGCGATCACCGCATCCGCTTCCTCGACGTCGCGGATGGTGGCCTGGTACTGCCGGCCCAGGGCCTCGACGTGATCCGAGAGCTGCAACAGGGCCCGCCGCATCCGGCTCGCGTAGAGCGGCCGGATCGTCTCGTCGAGCTTGAACGCCACGTCCGGAGCGCGCAACCGGGAGGCGTCGTAATCGGGCATCCGGTCGAGCACCAGGAACCGCGCGCCCGGAAGCCGCGATCGCATTTGTTCCAGCGTGGTCACAACCAGCGCCTCAACCCCGCGGTTGCGGAAGCTCGTGATGCCTGTGATGACGATCTTCATGAAACTCCCAAGGAACGGTTGGCGTCAGCGCGCGTCCCGGGCGCGCTCGTTGTGTTCATCGATGATCCGCGCAGGGATGCCCACCGCCGTGGCATGGGGTGGGATGTCCCGGGTCACCACGCTCGAGACTCCCACCACGGCGTGGTCTCCCACGTTCACCCGCCCAACCACCTTGGCCCCGTCGCCGAGAAAGACGTGGTTCCCGATGCGCGGTCCCTCCCGGAGGCCGTTGGCCAGCACCAGACGCACATCGGCGTAAAGGTCGCAGTTGGCGCCCACGACGACCTGCGGCGCGATGATGAGCCCCATCGGATGCGGCAGGCGCAGGCCCGGCCCGATCCGGGCCTCGCGACTGATCTCGATCTTGAAGAGCCAGAAGAGCAGCTTGGCCGCGAAGATCGTGGGCAGCCGGTGGCGCGCGCACCAGAACTGGAGGCGGATCAGCAAGATGGCATGGACGCTGTTCAGGGTGAGCCCGAGCAGGACGGCACGGAGGCGTCCCCGCGGGGCGTAGTCCTGCAGGTTGCGTCGAAGATCAGCCCTCAGCGTTTCGAACATTGTCGTGGTCAGTTGAACCTCTCCCACAACTGCCGGTAGGCCTGCACAACGGCCTCGAACCCGACCGCCCGGGTGTCCAGGGCCGTCTGAATGCACTCCCGCAGCCCCGCATCCTCCAGACCGTCGGTCTCCCAGAGCAGCAGGGGCAGGGCCTGGAGCAACCGCTCCCGCGGGTAGCGTCGGCCAGCCCGACCGATCGCCGCGGCCAGGCCAAAGGTCCGCGCATTGATCAGGCGATTCCGCAGCGCCGGGCACTCGGGGCACTTGTTCACCGCGCTCAAGGCGTAGTCCCGCGCGGACGCGAAATGCGGCCCGAGCCGCCGCCCTTCGAGCCACAGCCACAGCCGGCGGCCGAGATGGCTCAACCGGGCGTGTTCCGCCTCGAGCGTGTCCCGTGATGCCGGGGAACGAACCGGGTGCAGCTTGAAATCCACACCTTCCCCGTGGAGATCGACCAGCGGCGCGGCCCAGGCCAGGTCCTCGGTCAGCTGCCAGCCACGCAACCGCCAGTGCCGTTCGCGACAGCTCCACTGATACTGCCCCTTGGCCGCCAGCAGCACGTCCCCGAAAGCCAGCTTCGCCTTTGCCAGGTTGCGACCGACGAAGTCCGCATCCGCGGCGGTGAAGTCGCCCGTTCGAACGAGCCGCGCGCGGGCGAACAGCAACCCCGAGCAACGGTTCAGCAGCAGCCGCGTCGCCTCGTGCAGCGGGATGCGCAGGGCGGTCCGGTGATGCTCACAACCGCGCAGCAGCTCCTCCCCGCCCGCCAGCCGTTGATGCCCGCTCACCAGGTCGTAATAGAACATGGACACCGGGCTGTGCCGCAGGTGCGCCGCGGTGAGCACCTTGAACTCGACCTCCAGCCCCGCGCTCGACGACAGGCGTTCCCCCAGCTCGTGCAGCGGCTCCCGGTACCGCCGTTCCGCCAGCAACCGGTTCCCGCGAACGAAGACGTAGAACTCGAGATCGTTGTACGGCCGGTCGCCTTCGGGAGTGCGGAGCACGCCGCCTTCCCCGCGACCATAGCCGCCCGCCAGCAGCAACCCCTCGAACCGCCGCGCGGGGATCAGGTCGGCCACCCCGGCGCGAACCCTCTCGCACGTCTGCTCCAGCGCGATTTCCAGCTCATCGCTGCCGTCGACCGTGAACCGCCTTGGTGGGACGCAGGCGGGCCGCGACGCTTTGCCCGGAACCGCCGGACGGGGGGGGGCGCCGGTCTGTGTCCCGGCTTGCCGTGACCGTTCGTTCCCCTGCGATTGGCGCTCCGTCCGTTCCTCGATCGAGTGTGCTGCCAGTATTGCCGCGGTCACGTAGCCGTGCCTTTCTCCCGATAGTCCGACCATCCCTGCCCGAATCCCGCCAGCCGGCCACGGCGCTGCCGCCACCGGATGCGCGCCGCCTGCGCGAGTTCCCCCAGCCGCCCCTCCCGGACGCAAAACCGGACGTCCTTGCGGAAGTCCTGCAACCACCCGATCAGCACCGTGCGGAGAAAGTTGAAATCGCCACGTGTCCCACGCCATGAGGCGGCCTGGGCCCGGGCGTCCCCGAAAGCGCGCTTGTATGCCTGTTCCGGGGTGTAATTGTGCGAATGCATGGCGACTGATTCCGGCACATAGACCACCTCGTAACCCCGGGCCCGGCACCACCGGGTGTACTCGTCGTCCTCGGCATATTGCAGATCCTCGCGAAATCCCCGCCGTTCCCAGACGTCGCGGCGCAGACCGCTGCTTACCATGCTGAAAAAATGCTCCCAACGGGCCGATTCACGCTCCGGCCCGAAACACCGGTCGTAGTCGCAGGCAAACACCGCCTGACAGTCCGGCCGCGGAATCTGCCGGCCGAAACAGGCCGCCACGCGCGGCGACTGCAGTGCCTCCACCAGCGGCCCGAGCCAGGCCGGTCCCTGGGGCGTCGCGTCCGCGTTGAGGAAGATCCCAAAGCCGGTGCGCGCCAGCTCGAAACCCTGGTTCATCACCCGGCTGGGGTTGTATTCCGCCGGGGTGAGCTGCACGAAGTGCGCCGGGCACGCCGCCCGGATCAACTCCTGAGAACCATCCGTCGAACCGGAATCGATGACGATCAGCTCCCACCGGTCAAAGGCCTGCCCCGCCAGGGCGGGAAGCGTTTCCCGCAACGCCCAACCCTCGTTGTAGGACCGCATGATGATGCTGACGGCCGGCGGCTTCGCGCTCATGCTCCCCCCTCCGGCGCGTGCTTGACCAGAAATCGGTCAAGGTCGGCCGCCAGCTTGCCCGCGACCGCGTCCGGCGTGTACCGCGCGACGCAACGGGCGTGCAGCTTCTGTCCCAGGCGGTCGGCCAGCGCCGGTTCGGCCAGCAGTTCGCGCACCGCGTCCGCCAGCGCCTCGGGCGTGTCGCGCACCCGGGCGCCGTCACCCACGTCGATCCCCTCCGCCCCAATGGTGGTGGTGACCACCGCCCGCTCCTGGGCGGCCGCCTCGAGAATGCGGGTGCGCGTGCCGCTGGCCACGCGCAAGGGGAGGAACACGAACCGGGCAGCGGCAATGGCCCGTTCCATCGAATCCACCGCCCCGGCAAGCTCGATCCGGCCGGCGCCGGCCGCGCGCACCCGCTCGGCAAACCACGCCGGCGGGTTCTTGCCCACGACGCGGATGGTCACGCCATGGCGCCGGAGATCCGCTTCCAGCCGCGGAAACAGGTCGTCCATGAGGTAACGGAAGGCGTCGAGATTGGCCGACGAGTTCAGGCTGCCGAAGAACAGGATGACGGGCTCGCGCGGGAGGTCACGCAGGGGGGCGGACGCCGGCATGACGTTCGGCAGTTCGGCGGTGACGGCGCGCCGACGACGCCCGGGAACACGGGCCGCAACGGCTTCGAGTTCGGCGGCGTTGCTGAACCAGACCAGCCAGGGCTGCTCGAGCAACCGGCGTTCGAGGCGCTCGAGCTTCCACTTCTCGAACAGGAACCAGCGGCGGCGGAAGGTTGGCTCCTGCCGCCACGCGAGAGCGACAAGGCGGGAGGAAACCATGTCCAGATCGACAGCCACCGCCGGTCGCGCCGCGTGCGTTGCCGCCTGACGGCAGAGTTCCCAGGGCGCGTGGAAACGCGCGAGCACGAGATCGTAGCCCCCGTCCGCCAGGGTGCGGTCAAACGCCGCCTGCGCCGCCGGGGTGAAGGCCAGCACGGATTCCGATTGCAGCCCGCGTCCGGGATTCGCCGGCAGTTCGACCACCGGGACCACCCCGCCTTCCAGCGGTTTCGGCACCAATGGCGATCCCGGCGGGTGGGGACGAATGCAGGCCCAGTCGACCCCGCCCTGCGCCTGCAGCGCGGACCAGAGGAAACGGCTGCGGTTTTTGTCGCCCCCGGCCTCGTGGGCGAAGGGAGTGTCGAGGAAAAGGACGCGCCGGCGGCTCATGCGGTTTGCCCCCGGGTTGCGGCGGTGAACCGGCCGCCCAGTTTCGTCATCACGCGCGCCCGGTCGTCCGGGGTGAAAGCGGAGAACCAAAGTCCGACCAACCCCGCACCACCAACCAGCGCGCCCTCGCCCAGCACCCGCCAGGTGGTTGCTCCGCTGGCCCACCAGGGCTGCAGTCGGAACGCCGCCGCCAGGGCGATCATCGGCAGGCAGCCGATCCACGCGGGCAGCACCACCCGTCGGAAGAGCGCCCAACGGCCGAGCCCCGCTTCCTTCGCCGCCCACCCCCAAAGCACGGTCCAACCCAGGATGCAGGTCGGAATCACCGAACCGAGGGCCACCCCGACGATGCTGTGGAGCGCGATCGTCAGGACGATGCTGAGGGCCAGGTTCAACGCGGCTTCCCCGACCCCCTGCCACATCATGCGCCGCTCCTGCCCGGCCATCATGAACATCCGTTTGAACACCCAGTGCGTCAGGACCAGCGAGTAATACCAGAACAACAGCAACTGCCCGGCCAGCACCATTTCGGGTCCGGGTTCCCGCACCCCGGTCAACACCCGGATCAACCCCTCGAGGTACGCCGCCATGAGGATGTAGAGCGGCGTCGCGGCGAGCACGCTGAAGCGCATGCCGTCGATCAGCATGTCCCGCAGGGCCTCGCGGTC
This sequence comes from Verrucomicrobiales bacterium, assembly GCA_024233305.1. Taxonomy (GTDB): domain Bacteria; phylum Verrucomicrobiota; class Verrucomicrobiia; order Limisphaerales; family J093; genus J093. The sequence continues at coordinate 110,477 of JACKPV010000036.1, read as the reverse complement.
GCCGCGGGCGTGCAGGTGGGCCGCGGTGGGCGACAGCACATCGGCAATTTGCCGGGTGAGCTGGCCGAACATCTCCCCGACCTTGCTGCCGGCCTGGAACGGCGCCACCGCAGCCACCCCGAGCACGGAGCCGATCACCGGCTGATCCGTCTTGTTGCGCAGCACGTTGCTGAGCGTGTTGGCGTAGGCGAACACGCTGAACCGGCCGGTATCGAACAGCGCCCGCCGCGAAAACAGGCCCGGTCGCAACCGCACGCCGGGCATCGCCCGCAACGCCAGCACCGCGGCCCACGCATAGGGAATCAGCATGCAGAGCAGGGACAACACGACCAGGACCAGGAAGCCGAGCCGGAACCAGACGACCATCCCCACGCAAATGAAGTTCGCCACCGTCGAGACCACTTGCAGGTTGTTTGCCGCCATGATGCGTTGCTGGCCCTGGAGCACCTCGGGGAAGATCCCCATGGGAAATGCCAGGCCGATCCCCACCAGAAAGACCACCAGTACCAGTCGGAAGCTCGCACGCGAGGCTTCGCTTACCTTGAACAGCCCGATCAGAAAATCCGAACCGAGAACCCCCGCGACCACGGCCACCAAGGCAGCCCCGGCGTAAAAGAAGAAGATCGTGCTCAACACCCGGCTGAGCGCCTCCCAATCCTGCCGGACCATCAGCTCCGCCACGCGCTTCTGCGCCGCGTAACCGAAGCCGAAGTCCAGCAGGATCCCGTAACCGAAGATGGCCCACAGCAAGGACCAGAAGCCGAACTGCTCCCGGGTCAACCCCTGGTACAGCAACCGGAACGTCACCAGCCCCAGCCCCATGCGGACCACCAGGCGGACATACCCGGACACCGTGCTCCGGATCACGTTGCGGCGCACTTCCTCGCGGTTCATGCCGCCGCCCCCTTTCCCCCTCTGCCTCCTCCGTGACGCCACCGGGCATGTTCCTCCGCCCGGCGGTAAAGGGCCTCGAGCTGCTCGTGGATGCGAACCCAATCGTACTGCGTTCGGGCTTCCTCGCGCCCCGCTTCGCCCAGCCGTCGTCGCCCTTCGGGATCGGTGGCCAGGCGCGCGATGAGCGCGGCCAGATCATCGGCGGCAGCCGCGGCATTCGGGTCGAAGAAGCGTCCCGTCTCGCCGTCGCGGATCAATGCCTGCAATCCGCCGACCCGACTCGCCACCACGGGCAGCCCCGCGCTCCACGCCTCGAGGACCACGATCCCGAACGGCTCATGGATCGACGGCAGCACGAAGAGATCCGCCGCGCCGTAGGCATTGACCAGGTCCGGGCTGTCGTTGCGCAGGCCGGGAAGCATCCGGACCCGGTCCTGCAACCCGTGTTCGAGGATGAACTGCCGCAGACCCGCGGCGTAGTCGGGTTGCGTTTCCGGACCGATCAACAACAGCCGGACGCCCGCGTCCGCAAGCTCCGACCGGACCAGCGCCTCGAGCAGCAACCGCTGGTTCTTTTGCGCATCGATGCGGCTGAGGGTCAGCACGAGGAACGCATCCGGAGGAATCCCGTGTCGGACCCGAAAGGCGGCGCCGTCGGGCCGCGAGAACTTCGCGCAGTCGACGCCGTTCGGCAGGTAGGCGACGCGGTCGTGGGTGAGTTCCTGGCGGGCGCGCTCGAGTTCGCTCCGGCCCACGCAGATCACCTGGTCGGCATCCTCGAGCACGCGCCGGGAACCGAACAAGGCGCCGAAGGGCCGGCCCCATTCCAGCTTGCGCTCGATAGGCTTGAGCATCGTTCCCAGCTCGGCGGCGGGCACGTCGAACACCCCGCCGTGCAGTGAAACGACCAGGGGTTTCCGCCGCCACCGGGCCGCGGTCCGCACCTCGCCCCCGAGCCGTTTGAGGGCGTGCGCATGAAACAGCCGCACGCCAGGTTCGCGCAGCAGACCGAGAAACAGGCCGAGGGAAAGCAGGTTGCCCCCCTTCTTGTCGAGCGCCGCCCGGTCGGCCGCGCTGAGCCCGAGGAAGGGATAGCAATAGGGATGACGCCGCACGGGCACGCCGCCAATCTCCTCGCGCCGCCGGTCGGCCAGCGCCATCGAGGTCACGATCAACGGGTCTCCTCCGGCGCGTTGCTGCTGCCGCGAGACCTCGAGCACGACCGTTTCCGTGCCCCCCCACTCGCCGGCGACAAACCGCCGGGGCACGTGCACGATCTTGCAGGGTCGACCGTCGTTCATGGTTCTCCAGGTTCGCGCGCCGCACCGCCCGGCGGCAGGGCGCGAACGGCGTTTTCCATCAGACGGTGGATGTGCGGGATGTGCGTCACGTCGTCCGGGATCGACGGCTGGTTGGTCAGCAGGGCGGCATAGCTCTGCAGATCCGACGGATGATAGCCGTGCATCGCCCGGATGGGGCGTTCGCCCATGTGGCTGGGCACGATCAACACCCCCTCCTGCACCAGAAAGATCAGTTCGCCGAAATAGCGGTCCTCGAACCGTGCGTGCAACCGCTCGAGTTCGTCGTCCGGCACAACCCGCCCCTGCGGCACCCGCGCCAGCGCGCCGGTGATCAGCTCACGGGCCCGCTCGTTGAAGAACCAGAACCGCGCCATCGTCGAGTCGTAGACCACGGCATAATCCTCCGCCATGCGCACCGGCAAGGCTTCAACGATGGCCTTCAGGTCGAGCAGTTCATCGCAGTTCGCCATGCCATGATCGCTGAAAATGTGCAACCGGACCTCCCGGTAGTGCCCGCGCGCAGCAGCCAGCACTTGCTGGATCCAGTCCTCGTAAACGCGCAGCCGGGCGGGGATTTCGGGCGACTGGTTGCCCACGCGGTGCAACAGGCCGTCCAGGCCGGCCCAGTACTGGAAGGCGAAGTCGATGCGTTCCGCCGTGATGGCGGCGATCAGGTCGTCACGGTTGCGTTCCTCGGACTGCGTCGTGTCGGTGACAAAATAGGGAATGCGCCGCTCGGTGAGCCGATCGAAGATGTTCGGCCCCCGGTTCATGCCACCCGGCTGGAGGGGACTCTTCTTTTCGGTGAAGTCGAACAGGTGAATGTGCCGGAACGGGATGTTGTACAGGTCAAAGTAGCCGCGGAATTTCAACTGCACCTTCACGAACCGCGTGAGCCAGCGGCGGAAAATCCGGCGGCTTGTGATGGCGGCCGGCAACCAGCGGAGCGGCCGCAGGGAACGGAAGGGCGAGCGCGCGGGATCGTAGACGAAGTAGCACCAGTTGCGGTGCTCCACCGGCCAGCGACCGCTGAGGATCGACGGGACGCAGGTCGAGCTGTAGCCGAAGACCGACTCGAGCCGCTTGCGCACGGGCGCGAAGGAGGATCCGAACGGGTCGTCCCGCAGTATCTCCCAGCCCATGGCGTCGATCATGATGAACAGCGGAAGCGTGGTCTTCATGATCGCAGGCAGTGGCCGGGGTGCGGGCGGTGGGCCGCTTCAGTGGGCCGCTTCGCAGGAGACGGCCTCGGACGGAACCTCGTCGGCGGAATGTTCCAGCAGCTTCCGGACTGCCTCGAGGAGGTAGGTCGGACTGAAGGGCTTGGTCAGGAACAGCGCGGCGCCGGATTCGACCGCCTCGACCTCGGTGAGGGCCTGGCCCTTCGAGGAAAGGACGATCACCGGGATGTGCCGGGTGCCGGGAGATTCCTTGAGCTGCCGGATCGCCGCCAGGCCGTCAAGGCCAGGCATCATGACATCCATCACGATCAAGGCGGGCGAAGCCTCCTCGGCAGCCGCGAGGGCCTCCGTGCCATTGCGGCTCAGGATGACCTCGTGGCCGCCCTTGCGGAAGGTCGCCTCCAGCAGCCGTAGCATGAAGAGCTCGTCATCGGCGACCAGGATTCGGGTGTTTGGGTTCGTATTCATGGTCGGTGGCAAACAAGAATGAAGGTCTCATCGTCGGCGGCCGGCGTGCCCTTGCGATAGCCGGCCAGGGTGCGCAACAGATCGTCCCGCCGCGCCGTCGCCGACGCGCGCAGGCCTTCCCGCCGGTTCAACCAGGCGGTGAGGCGGGCTTCACCGAAGAGCGCGCCGTCCGGGGCCCGGGCTTCCGTCAGCCCGTCGGTGTAAAGCAACGCCCACGAGCCCGGCGCCAGTGGCATGCGGGTTTCCTCATAGATGGTCCCCGGTTCGATGCCCAGCGGCAGACCCGCAGCGTCGACCCGTTCCATGCGTCCCTCGGCGGTGCAGAGCAGCGGGGGGGAATGGCCCGCGCTGGCGGTGACCACCGCGGCGCTGACGGCGTCGAGGTAGGCCACCTGCACCGTGGCGAACATGTCCACCCGGGACAGATCCTCGAAGAGCCCGCGGTTGAGCTTGGTAAGCAAGCGGCCCGGGTGGGCGTAAAGCGGCTGCAAGCAGCGGACCGCGTTCCGCAGCATGGAAGCAAAAAACGCCGCTGGGACACCCTTGCCCATCACGTCCGCAATCACCACGAAGAGCCCGCCCGGACCGGCGGGCCGGGCGTCGTAGAAGTCCCCGCCGACCTGCCGGGCCGCCTCGGCGGAGGCCGCCAATTCGAACGGCGGGCAGCTCGGCAACGACGCCGGCAGCAGGGCCCGCTGGATCTCGGCGGCAATTTCGAGTTCCCGCTCGACCAGCCGCGCCTGGGTGCGTGCCTCGAGCAACCGCGCGTTTGTGATCTGGATGCCGAGGAAATCCACGAAGGTGTGGAGGAGACTGATCTGCGCCGCGGTAAACGACTGGTCGGATCCCTCCCGGACCAGGCTCACGGTCCCCACCGGTTTGCCGTCCGCGAAGAACGGGTGGCAGATCCCGGTCAGACCGCTGCCACTCGCGCCGCCACAGGATCTCCCGCCCTCGCCGTCACCCCCGACCGGCTTGAACCAGATGTCCTGCCGGGTCGCCAGAGCCTGGCACTCCGTGCAGCCGTGCTCGTGCGACAACAGGACGTCATCCGCAAAGCGGTCCCCCGGCGGCGCCGTCAGGAAAAGCTCCAGCCGCGGCGGCTCGGGGTGGAACAGGCGGACGACCGCGTGATCCGCGCCCGCGACCAGCAGCAGGTCCGACACCAGCCGTCCGGCAAAGTCCTTCAAGTCCCCGCCCGCCCCCAGCTCCGCCGAATAGCGAAACAGCGCGGTGAGGCTCTCGTAACTGGAGGCCAGCTCACTGGTCATGTTCGTGAGCGCCGCCTCGCATTCCGCCAGTCGTTGCGCCAATTCCTGCGGGTCGTCCCGCATCCCGCCGCGCTCCCCTGCCTCGGAGAGTTCCCGCATGCGGCGCAGCACCAGCACATTCGCGCCCGGGCCGCGGAGATACTCCGTGGCGTCCACCAGGGCGCGGATCAAGAACAGCCCGCGACCGCTTTCCGACTCGGGCTCCGGCAGTGACGGATCGTCCGGCCAGTCGAACCCGGGCGTGTGATCCGTCAAGCGCACCTCGACGCCCCGCTCGTCGCACAGGACCTCGAACCTCACCGGCTGCCGCCGACCCGGCCCGGTGGCATGCTGGACGGCGTTGTTCGCCGCCTCGACCAGGGCCAGTTCCCAGGCCGCGGTCTCGGCCCTGGAAAGACCCTGTGCCTCCATGAACGCCCGGGCCGACCGCGTGGCGTCCCGCACCGGGGCGTAGGCGCATTCCGCATCGACCCGCCAGGCGGCCAGCCGGACCGGAGAGGCGGGCGCGACGGGAGCAGATTCGCTGGGCGGCATGGCGGCGGTGGCTGGCATCGGTGGCTGGCTGCGGGTTGATCAGGTGCCGACAATCTCGAGCAGCCGGTGCAGGCGGGTGAGCTCGAGCAACTGCATCACGGCGGGTGTGGGATGGAGGATTTGCAGGATGCCCTCCTGCAAGCGCATCGTTTTGTGCAATCCCACGAGCGCGCCCAGACCGCTGCTGTCCAGAAAGGAGGTTTGCGAGAGGTCAAGTTGCAGCGTGCGGCAATCCGGCGTGATGACCTTCCGGACCGCATCGCGAACGTCGGTGGCGTTCGCGGCCGTCATTTCGGGCAGGTCGGTGACCCGCAGCGTCCGGGGTTCGGGTTGGTGCGTTTTCATGGGTGCTGGAGGCTGGGGCGGGAGACCCGCGGTTTGCGGAAGGGATGAAGCAGGAGCCATTGCAGAATTCTGCGGTTGAGCCGGGCATCGCGGCGCGCGGCGTAAAAGCTGCTATGCGCCCGAGTTTCGGTGTCCGTGGGATCGCTGCAACCGTACAGGTCGGCCAGGGAAACCAGACCGATCGGCGCGTTGAGCCAGAGTTGCTCGAACTCGGTCTCGAGTCCATCCGCCTCCGTGCGGGTCAGCGGGCGATTGCCCACCCACGCAAAATGCCCTCGGGCCACGCTCCACAGCTGCGGCCAGCGCCGCGCCAGGCCGTCGAGGCCGTTCAACTCGGCGTAGTCGACCTCACGGCCGGAACCAGCCCCCGCCGTGACCCGGGGCGCGATCGCCCGGCGCCGAATGAACACGGGCTCCCGCCGTGCCCGGGCGCGGAACGCAGCCAGCAAAACCACCGGACTGCTGAGCGCCGCTGCCACTGCCGCGGCAAGCCGGCCGGTCCAGGAGCGGGAAACCCGTTCCCCGCCCCCTTCCCCGAGGTCACCGAGCAGAAATGCGTCCACGACCTCCGTCAACGAGTCGCGGCGCCAATCATACAGCCCGCTGCCCCAGGCCAGCGAATGGTCCAGATGCGTCATCGCCCCCACATAAGTCCGCGGTCCCACCCAACTCCCCTCGATTTCGGCGTCCTCGTCGACGATGGCATCATCCTCAACCACCGCGCCCGGTCCCACGGTGGCGCGCGCCCGAACCCAGACCCGTTCACCGATCCAGCACGGCGCCCGGAGGCGCGCGCCGGGGTCGATGCGACTGCGCAGCCCGGTCCACACCCCGGGAGCCACCTCGCGGGCGCCGACCCGCTGGCGCCCCGCCTCCGCCATGCCATCGAGCAGGGCGGCATGAAACGCCGCGCCATCCGCCAGCACCCCGACACCGGGCAGGCCCGGGGAACCGCCGAGCGCCACGACGGCATCGGGTTCCGCCAGCCAGCCACGATCCGAATCCGGCTGCAACCGTCGCCTGGCCTCCTCGATCGGACATTCCCGGGGTTCGACCGACACCTTGAGACGCAGCCCCCAGCGGTCCCCGTTGCCAACGGCAAGCCGGATGACGTCGGGCCGGTCGGAGGCGAGGATGAGCACGTCCTTCGCGCCACGGTCGGCGAGCCGGATCAACTCGCGCTCGAGCAACGGGAGACCGAGGCACGGAGCAAGCGCCAACGGGACGCGGCCGGCCAGCAGCCGGAGCGGCGTGCGGGGATCGGGACAGAGAATCGCGGTTTTCATGCTCCCTTGCCGAAGAGGATTGCCGGAACGGTCTTGAGGAGCAGCCAGAGGTCCTTGGCGAAGGACTGGCTCTCGATGTAGCGAACATCGAGCCCGACCTGTTCCTCGAAGTCGATCGTGTTGCGATCTCCGATCTCGAACAGGCCCCCGTGCCGTTCGCCGACCTGCCAGAGGCAGGTGATGCCGGGCTTGGCGTTGAACCGTCGGCGGTGGCGTTGTTCGTAGAGCTCGACCTCGCGCCGGACCGGTGGGCGGGGGCCGACAATGGACATTTCGCCCTTGAGCACGTTCCAGAACTGCGGCAGCTCATCCAGCGAGGTTTTGCGGAGAATCCGCCCGACCCGGGTGATGCGCGGATCATCCTTCATCTTGAAGGTAATCCCCTCGGCCTTTTCGTTGCGGGCCAGCAGCTCCTTCAGGCGGGACTCCGCATCCACGACCATCGACCGGAACTTGAGCATGAGAAACGCCCGCCCGTGCAGGCCATAGCGGGTCTGCCGGAAGAACACCGGTCCACCGTCCATTTTCACCAGCCCGGCGATCACGAGGTAGACGGGGGACAGGAAGACGAGGGCGGCCAGGCTGACCAGGATGTCGAAGAGGCGTTTGAGGAAGTGGGCCACGCCGGTGACGACGTTCCAGCTCCAGCGCTTCCAGTGCACCTGAAAGCGCAGCCGGGCCCGGCCCCAGGGGGACTGGGCGATGAGCAGGCGTTCGCCCATCTGCTCGCGGATCTGCAGCTCGGTCAACATACGGCCTCCAGGCGTGCGGGCCGCCGCGCGGCGGCCACTTGGTGGAACATCTCCGCAAGGTCGCGGATATACCCGTCGAAATCGTACCGTTCGCTGACCAGTTCGAGGCCGGCTTCGCCCATCCGCCGGGCCAGCGGCTTGTCCTGCAGCAATTGCTCGATCCGGCCGGCAAAGGCGGCGCGATCCATCCACGGCGCCAGGTATCCGTTGTGGCCGTCGATCAGCCAGTCCTTGATGCCGCCCGCATCGAAGGCGACCACCGGCAGGGCGTAGCGCATCACCTCGAGGCCGATGGTCGCAATCGGCTCGGGCCACACCGAACTCAGCGCCACCACCGAACACTCGCGATAGTAGTCCTTCAATTCCTCCTGCGGCACGAAACCCTTGAACGTCACGCGGTCCGTCAACCCGAGCCGGCGGCTGAGCGCTTCGCAATGGGGCCGGTGGTTGCCATCGCCCAGGATGACGCACTCGAATTTCGTTCGCACCCGGGCCAGCGCCTCGAGCAACACGTCGACTCCTTTGCCGCGGATGATCTGGCCCGCGTAGAGGATCAGGTTGCGGTCGCTGAAGCTGCTGCGCAGTGATGGGTCCCCCGGGCGCGGAACGGGCGCATGGATTTCGATGCGATCGGGATCGAACCCGTTCCGCAGCAGCTCATCCCGCATGTAGCGGGTGACCACGACCATGCGGTCGAACCGACGGTTCAAGGCGATCTCCCGACGCTTGGCCCCGTAGCTGACCCACCGCAGGGGGAACCGGCCGCCGGGCCGCTTCACGAGCGACGCCAGACAGGGGAAGAGGCAATGCAGCGACGCCGGGCGGGTGCAAATGCGCCGGCTGAAATAGGCGTATTTGTAGCTGCGCATGCAGTAGATGTCGTGGTCGTGCACCATGCGCACGAGCGGCCGCCCGCTATTTACCAGCGCTTCGAGCACATGCATGTCGGCCATTTTGTGCACGTAGACGGCGTCGGGCTCAAAGGTCCCGAGCGCCTCCCGAACCACCGGCGCGGGGTCGGTGCCCGGCAACTCGCGTCGGAAGGGGAAGGCCTGGTTCCAGGTATTCTCGCCGCGGCCCGTCGGGGACCCGTGCAGGATTCCCAAGTCATGGCCGCAACGCCCGAGCTCGGTGGCGGTGATGCAGGCATTGGCCTCCGCTCCGGCGAGCGCACCGAACCGTTCATGCACGTAGAGGAGCTTCATGGTGACGGGACGCCGGCGGGTTGCGTTTGAAGCCAGTTTTCCAACAGGGCACTGCCCCGACGCGCCTGGATGGCGAGATCGGACAGGGCCGGGAGACAGGCCGCCTCATCCTGCCTCCGGGCGGCCTGCTCCAGCAGCCGGCAGGTGTCACGCAGGCCATCCAGTCCGAACGAGGCGCTGACGCCGACCAAGCTGTGGGCTTCGCGCTCGAGGTCCGCCCAGGAATCCAAATCGAACAGCTCGCGCAATCGACGCAGCCGGACCGGCAGCTCCTTCAAGAAGTCCTCGATCAACTCGCGCACGGTGGGCCCGTCCAGCTGCAGCGCCAGATCATCAAGCCGTCGGCAGGTCTGGTCCGCCGCCCGCTCCCGGGTCGCCACCGAAGGCTCGGTCCGGGACCGGAGCTGGTTGGGCGCGCGCTGCAACAAGGCGTCGCGGAGCTGCCGCGCGGTAAAGGGCTTCGTGAGATAGCCATCCATGCCGGCTTCCAGGCACTTCTCACGGTCCCCGACCAGGGCATTGGCCGTCAACGCGATGATCCGGGTCGGGCGGCGACTGTCCGGCCGCAATGCTTCCCAGTCGCGGATCGCCCGGGTCGCTTCGTAGCCGTCCAATCCCGGCATGTTGCAGTCCATGAGGATGACATCGTAGGCCTTGTACCGGACGCGTTCGAGGGCCTCGGCGCCGTCGGCCGCCACGTCGGCCCGGCCCCCGAGCCCGCTGAGCACCAGCTCGCAGAGCCGACGGTTGATGGGATGGTCCTCGGCCAGCAGAATGCGGAGGCGGCCGATGGCGGATTCCTCGGGCGGCGCCGCCTCGACCGCGTAGGGCACGTCGCCGGCCGGCACGATCGGGTCGGGTCCTTCCACCGCATGCACCAGGAAGTCGAACAGGGCGGAGCACTTGGGTGGTTTGAGAATGACCTCGCCGAAGTCCTCGACCTCGTTCTCGTCGAGGGCAAAATTGGCGCTCGCGCCGGCCAGGAGAGCACAGGGGAATCTCGGCTTTCGCCGGGCCAGGGCCTGGAGCAGGGCTTCCCCCCCCTCCAACAGCAGATCGGTGTCCACCAGCGCGGCGGCCACTGGAGATCCGGTTTCGGATCCGTTCAGGACGGCGAGGAATTGCTCCGGCGTGCCGGTGGCCAGGCAGGCAATCCCCCAACTCCGCAGCAGTTCGTCGAGGGACTCGAGCACACTGGACCGCGGGGATCCCACGAGGATCCGGGAATCCCGCAGCCGGGGATGACTGTGATCCTGCTCGGACTGCGCGGGGACGGGCAGCGGCAGCTCGAACCAAAAGGTCGACCCCTCGTTCGGCGCGCTCGTGACGCCGATTTCGCCATGCATCAGGTCGACCAGGCGCCGGCTGATGGCCAGCCCCAGCCCCGTTCCAGGGTGGCGCCGGGCGGCGGACGCATCGACCTGCACAAACGGCTGGAACAGGGGGCGGATCTGTTCCTCGGTAAGTCCGACCCCTGTGTCGTGCACCTCGAACCGCAGCCGGGTCCCGTCGGCGGTTCCCGCGGCAAACCCCACGCGCACCACCACCTCGCCCTGTTCGGTGAACTTGACGGCGTTCCCCACCAGATTGAGGAGGATTTGCCGGAGCCGGAGGGGATCGCCGACCACGCGATGGGGCACATCATGCCGGACGATGCCGGCCAGGGTCAGACCCTTTTCGGCCACCCGCAGGGCCACGAGCTCGAGCACGCTGTCGAGGAGCGGTCGGAGGGCGAAGGTTTCCGCGCTGATCTCCAGTCGGCCGGCTTCGATCTTCGACAGATCAAGGACGTCATTGACGACTTGCAACAGGGCTTCAGCGCTTTGGGAGACCGCCAGCGCCAGTTCGCGTTGCCGCACCTGCAAGGGTGTCTGCAACAGCAGGTCGGTCATTCCCACGATGCCGTTCATGGGGGTGCGGATCTCATGGCTCATCGTGGCCAGAAACTCGCTCTTGGCCCGGCTCGCCTGTTCCGCTCCCTCTTTCGTGGCGATCATCTCCTGTTCGGCCAGCCGACGTTCCACCGCCATGCCGACCTGGTCGCCAATGATCCCGAAGACCCGCAGCAAATCCGGATCGCGCTCCTCGATGCGCCGGCTGAAGAACTGCATCACGCCCCAAACCTCGTCCTTGACGAAGACCGGAAACGCCAGTGCGCCATGCAAATCCGCCGCCCGTGCGGGCACCGAGCAGGGCAGCGCGTCGTCGGCCGCCGCATCCCCCACCCAGACCGGTTGGCGTCGCGCCCAGGCCTGGCCCGGGATGCATTGTCCCGGCGTCAGCCGCATGTGCAGGCACATCTTCCGGAAGGGATTCTCCTGGAAGTTGACCGGCGCCCAGTCGGCGATCACGACCAAGCCGTCGTTGCCTTCGGCGCGTCCCCACAGAATCCCGAATTGCCAGCCCAGGGCGATGCACACCTGCTGCAGGGTGAGGAGAATCGCTTGGTCGAGATTGCGCGCCTCGACCAGGCCGCGCGAGACGAGCGACTGCACCGCGAGCCGGCGTTCGGCCATCTTCCGTGCGGTGATGTCGGTCTGGATGGCCATGAAGTTGGTCAATCCGCCCGTCTCATCCCGCATCGGCTGGACCTCCATCGCGAGCCAATACTCCCGTCCGCCCTTGGCGTAGTTCAGAATCTCGGTGCGAAATCCTTCCCCGGCCCGGAGGCGCTCGCTCATCATGCGGATCGTGGCCTGATCGGTGTCGGGCCCCTGCAACACGGCGCCGGGCTTTCGGCCGCGCACCTCCTCGAGGGTGTAACCGGTAAGCCGCGTGAACCCTTCGTTCACCCATTCGATCTGGCCCGCCGCATCCGTCAGCACCACCGCGGTGTCCGTGCGGGCGGCGATCAATGCCAGCTTCCGGGTCTCGGCTTCCTCCTCCTGCAACCGTGCGTTGGTCTCGCGGAGTTGTTTCCGCTGCTCGGTCAACCTGCCGGTCAGCCTGCGCAGATCGGCCAGGGCCGTCTCCTGGGCCTGCATCGCCTGGAGCAAATCCAGCGCCGGATCGTGAATGGCAAAGTCGTCAAAGTGCAGGCCCAGGGCCGTGACCTCGGCCGCCTTCAGCATCCAGGGCGAGCCCAGAAAGAGCAGCCGATCCCGGTCCGGTTGGTGGATCATCTGGCCGCGCAACAGCACGCCACGGGCGTTCTCCCGGATCAGGTAGAGGGTTTTCACCGACTCCGCCATGGCGTCGAAATCGAACGGCTCCTCGGGTCGCGCCGGCGAAAACCGCTCGGTGAACCGGACGCCGGGCTCAACCGCCGGACAAATCCGGCTCAGCGAGACGCCGCACTGAACCACCCGCCAATCCCTTCCGAACGCCACATGAAAGGGAAACGCCCGCTGAAAGGCGGCCGGCTCCAGCCCGATGCCGTCGTTTGAGTTCGATTTCACCATTCAACCAGGAAGACGTCGTGTTTGGCCCCGTTCTCGCGGGACTGTTCCAGCCCGACCCGGACCGCCGTGCCAAAGCGCCGGCCAAGCCCGCGCAACAAGCCCACCACGAACGAGGCCAGTCCGGATCGATGGGTACGGTAGTGCAGCTTAAGGGAGCGCTCAGTTACATCGCTTACGTTGAAGTTCGGCGGAAGGAGTTGCGGGAAGATCATGGCGACGCGTGAGTGGAAGTTCGGCAGGTTCGCGAGGAAATCCGGGAGATTCTTGCCCCCCGCTTCCATCAGACTCCCATACCCTTCCGTAGCGGTCTTTAAAACCCAGTGCTCCCCAAAGGCTTCGAGAATTTCCGCGGCCGGTCTTCCGGTCAGTTCACTCGCCGCGCCAACCAGTCGGTGCGTGACCTCGTCCGGATAGGTCTCGTTGCTGATGAACACATCGACGTCAACCTGCGCCCGCGCCTTCACCCGTTCCCAGGTGGTCTCGTCGTGCATGCGGCAGATCATCTCCTCAATCGCCTTGTTCACCATGCCGTACATAAATCTAGGTTTAATTGCGACGGGTAAAAAATGTAAAGATGAATCTATCCACAATCTTCCCGACACCGGGCCCGTCCGTGCTGCCGCCCCATCCGCGTCGACCGAAGGGTAAACGCTTGTCTCTGTATGACCGATCCCACAAGCTCCCCCCGCATGCATGCTTCGTCTTCGTCTGCCCCGGCCGACGCCACCCCGCCGGAACCGCTCTTTCGGGGGCGTCGTCCCGCCGAACTACGCTTCGGCACCAGTGGCTTGCGCGGTCTCGTCGCCGACATCACCGACCTCGAGGTCTACCTGAACACCCGGGGCTTCCTGGACTACATCCGGCAAACCGGCGATCCGGCCATCGAACAGCCGGTTTCGGTTGCGGCGGATCTCCGTCCCAGTTCCGACGGACCGGACCGGAGCATCGTGCGGGCCGTGCTCGCCGCCATCGCCGAGGCCGGCCTTGAGTCTGAGTTCTTGGGGCAAATCCCGACGCCGGCTCTTACCCTGCACGGACTGCGCCGTCGCCGCCTGAGCATCATGGTGACCGGCAGTCACATCCCCTTTGATCGCAACGGCATCAAGTTCAACAAGGCGGACGGCGAAGTCCTGAAGGCCGACGAACCCGGGATTCTCTCCGCCGTGCAGGCCGTCCGCGAGGCCCTGTATCGAGAACCCGCCGGCGAATCCCGGTTTGCTGATGACGGTCGCTTCCGCCAACCGCCCCCACCCGCAGCCCGCACCGGCGAGCAAACCGCCGTTGAGGAATACGAGGCCCGCTACCGGGAGTTCCTTGGCTCGGACGCCCTCGGCGGTCTGCGGGTCGTCTTCTATCAACACTCCGCCGTGGGACGGGACATCATGGTCCGGCTGCTCCGCCGGCTCGGAGCCGAAGTCTGGCCGATGGGACGCAGCGAATCATTCGTCCCCATCGATACGGAGGCACTTTCGGCGGAAACCCTGGCCGCCTTGCAGGTCATGGTGGACGAGGCAGTCGAGGCCCACGGCCCCATTGACGCGGTGGTTTCCACCGATGGGGACAGTGACCGGCCGCTCGTCGCCGGGGTCACGGCGGAGGGGCGGGTGGAGTTCCTCCCCGGTGACCGCCTGGGGATGCTGGTCGCGGCCCGGTTGGGCGTCGATGCGGTGGCGGTGCCGGTAAGCGCCAATGACGGATTGGACGTCTGGGCGCGGCAAACGGGTGTGACGCTGCGCAAGACGCGCATCGGATCACCGCACGTGATCGAGGCCATGGCCGCCCTGGCGGCGGCGGGGTCGGCGCGGGTGGCGGGCTGGGAGGCCAACGGCGGGTTCCTCACCGGATCGGTGCTCCTGCGCGAGGGACGCCGCCTTGAGCCACTCCCCACCCGGGACGCCGCGTTGCCAATGCTCGCGGCGCTGGCTGCGATCCGGGAATCGGGCCGGCCGCTCACCTCCCTGGTGGACGAACTGCCGCAGCGTTTTGGATGCGCGGGTTTGTTGGACAATTTCCCGCCCGCCACCAGTCGGCGCCTGCTCGAGCGGTTCTCGCCGCCGGACTCCCGGCTGGTCGACGTGACTTTCACCGACGCCGGGGTTGCGTTTGAGGCGACCGGCGCAGCGGCCTCGATTGAGGGCGGGATGCAGACTGCGCTCCAGGAGATTCGCCGGTCGATGGGCGACCTGTTCGCCGGAGTTCCGGGTTTGGGGGAGGTGCGGCGTCTGAACTACCTCGACGGGATTCGGGTCACCTTCGTCAGCGGCGAGGTGGTGCACATCCGGCCTTCGGGAAACGCCCCGCAGCTGCGCTGCTATACCGTGGCCGACAGCCCGGCCCGCGCCGATCAGCTGCTCAGGCTCGCCCTGGCCGAGCCCGCGGGGATCCTCCGCCGGATCGAGGCGGCGCTCGGGTGAGCGGCGCCCTTTGCGGAACGCCGGTGATTACTCCAAAACCGGCCGCACCACCACGCCCGCGGCTTGCGCCTCGAGGTCGTGATAGACCCCGTAGAAATTGCTGTTGAGGTCCAGCCAGAGCGTCACACGCCGCCATTCCGCAGGCTCGAGCTGCAGCTCGTGATGACCGGCGTGCAGGTGACGAAAGAGAGGGGAGGCCAGGGCGCCGACCTTGCCCGGCACGGAAAAGCTGGTTCCGTTCTTTGCCAGCCAGCCGTTGCCTCCGTGCTTCGCCCAGGCGAACCGACCGAGCGTGTGGTAGGCCTCGCTCCAGCCGAACTCGCCGCGAGCGGCGGAAAGCCCCGGCGCGTCGGGCTCGCGCGCGTGACACCCCGCGCACCGCGATTCAACCAGCGGTTGCACCAGTCGCGAAAAGGTCAACGGCCAGCTCCCTTCGACCTCCGGGGTCAGGCGCGAAGGGGGACGTCGCAGGGCCAGCACCGTGCCCCCGGCTTGAACCGTGCCGGGTCCCGCCATCGAAGTTGCATGCCGCGGTTCGTGGCACCCGCGGCAGACGAGGTGCTCCCCGCGATGCGCATAAGTCACCGACCGCATGCTCTGCACCGCGCGCCCTTCCGCATCCAGCGCCTGAAAGTAAACCGGCACGTCGGCCGGCAGCTCGAAGCAGGCCGATCCGTCCGCCTCGACCGGCGCCGTTCCCAGCACGCCCCGGCCCAGGGACTGGTTGCCGATGCCGATGTTCGGCACGTTCGCGATACGCGTCGTTTTCGGGAACACCTGCACCACGCGGATCGCCTTGATTTCCATCCCGGCCGGCCAGGGCAGCGCCGAGTCGTAGACGTTCAGCACGGTAACGCTGGCCCATCCCTCGTCCGGCTTTGAACCGCGGTCGGCGAGGGCCTGCGTCGTTTGCACCGGCAGCACCGGCGGACGTTTCCGCGGACGGAGGGGAATCGGGTCCAGACAGGGCGCCTCGGGATCGGTGAACAGGTGGATCTTGTTGCCGAAGCTGTCCAACAAGCACAGCGCGTAATGGCGTTCTGCCGCATCGTAAACCGCGAGGAAGAAGTCCTCGCTCAAGGGCCAGGGTTGCCCGCAGACTTGGCCCCCGCGGTGGCCGCTCCGGTGCGTCGGACCCGGAACGCCCGGAGCGATCTCGGATTCCGGGAAATGCACCTCGGGCGTGACGCGCTGCAACTGCCGCCCCGCTCCGTCATCCTCCAACCGCGGATCGACCAGCACCACCGACCCGTAGTTCTCCCCGTGATGCGGCGCCGCCACGGCAACCAGGCGCGGCGAGTCCGGCACGGCTCGGATCGAGAGTTCCATCCAGGGCCGGTTCTCCCGGGCCGCGGGGTAGTTGCCGTGCAAGGCCCGCGGATCCCGGCCGTCGGGATGGCAAACCCACGGATGATGCGCGATGTCGCTGTCGCGGTCCACGTAGTCCCAGCGCGTGTAAACGATCATCCCGTCATGGGTCACACTCGGATGCCACTCATGGGTCTCATGCGCGCTCAGTGGGATGATGTCGCTGCCGTTGGGCATCATGCCGTGAAGCGTGAAGGTCGGATTCGGCCGCGCCCCGCAGCGCAGGAACCCGCCGCGCCGCTCGGAGATGAAGGCCAGCCGCCCGCTGGGGAGCACGCACGGATCGAAGTCGTTCCACGCGCCGTCGGTCAATTGCCACAAACCGGGGCCATTGAGTTCGGCGCGGAAGATGTGGTAGCACGTTTCCTCGCTCCAGTAATAATGCCCTTTCCCGTCGGCTACCGCCTCCTCCTGTGTCCAGAACTGATCCGCCCAGGACGCATCCGGCGGGACCTCACGGGCCTGGGTCCAGGCGAAGTATGCCGTCCGCGCGTCGTAATCAAGTTCAAGGGAAATGAACGAGCCTCCGGCCAACGGTTGCCCCCGTAGCCGACCGTTACCGACCTTGCGTCCGGCCAAAACATCCACCCGCTCGGGCGATTCGGAGAAGGCATTTCGCAGGATGTACAGTCCGCCCCCCGGACGGGCATTGTGCCCCTCGTATTGATCCACCATGTGGACTTCGCCCCGACCCTGCTTGTGGTGCGTGAGGAACACGATGTCGCGGAAGTCCAGCAATGGGTTCCGGAAGGCGATGCGCCGTCGGAGCGATTGGCCTTGAACGAACACCGCGCGCCGGCGCTCCACTCGCGAAGGGTCGATCCCCCGCGCCTGCCGCGCCAAAGCGGCCAGGGCATCCCGCTCCGTCGCCCACTCCGCTTCTGGAAACGCGGCTTCCAGGTGATTCAACAGGGCTTCCGTGCGGCGCAGCAGCACCTCGAGCGGATCGCGGTCGCCGGGCCAGATCAGCGCCGCGGGCCGCCGGGTTTCACGCACCAGGCGGGCCGGCAGGTCGTTGGTCCGGTAGAAGGTGATCTCGCGTTCGAGCCGTGGCCACTCGGCGAGCGGATCGCGCACGGGAGCGGGCGCCGGGCGCACCGGGAGCCGGTAGGCGTTTTCTGCGTGACCACCGATGAGAAGGAGCAACGGCAACAACCCCGCGACAACATGAGCGGCTTTCATGGCGTGGACGATTGCCGCCAGAGTAAACCCGGACCGCCGCCCAGGGCAACCACCCGTTGAGCCCGGGCGAACTTCCGCAAGCAGCCCCGCCGGTTCGGGCCGGAGCTTGCAGGCCGAACCGGCGCTCCGTAGAGTCGGCGTCGCATTACGATGATGAAGACCACACCCATTCGCGTCGCGGTGACCGGAGCCGCCGGTCAGATCGGTTATTCCCTCCTCTTCCGGATTGCGTCCGGCGGCCTGTTCGGGCCGGAGCAGCCGGTCATCCTGAACCTGATCGAAATCGAGCCAGCCATGAAGGCCCTCGAGGGCGTGGTGATGGAACTGGACGACTGCGCGTTCCCGCTGCTGAAAGGCGTCGTGGCCACCGCCGATCTGAACGCCGGTTTCAAGGACGTCAACTGGGCCCTGCTCGTCGGCAGTGTTCCGCGGAAGGCCGGCATGGAACGAAGCGACCTGCTCGGGATCAACGGCAAGATCTTCATCGGCCAGGGCCAGGCCATCGAGAAAAACGCCGCGTCCGATGTCCGGATCCTCGTAGTCGGCAATCCGTGCAACACCAATTGCCTCATCGCGATGAACAACGGCCGCGGCGTGCCGGCCGACCGCTGGTTCGCCATGACCCGCCTCGACGAGAACCGTGCGAAAACGCAACTGGCGCGCAAGGCGGGCGTGGACGTGACGGGCGTCACCAACCTCGCCGTCTGGGGCAACCACAGCGCGACGATGTACCCGGACTTCACAAACACGAAGATCGACGGCCGCCCGGCGCCGGACGTGATCGGCCACCACGAATGGTTGCGGGGTGAATTCATCAGTACCGTCCAGCAACGCGGCGCCGCCATCATCAAGGCGCGCGGGGCTTCGAGCGCCGCCAGCGCGGCCAACGCCGCCATCGACACCGTGCGTTCGCTCATCACCCCCACGCCGGCCGGCGACTGGAACAGCGTATGCGTCTGTTCGGACGGCAGCTACGGCGTCGAGCCCGGGCTCATCAGCTCCTTCCCCGTGCGCAGCAACGGACAGAAATGGGAGATCGTCCAGGGCGTCTCGCTCGACGACTTCAGCCGCCAGAAGATCGATGCCACTGTCAACGAGCTGAAGGAAGAGAAGTCGATGGTCGCCGCGCTCCTGCCGGCGTGATCTCGCCCAGACCTCAGAATAATGTGGTGGGTTTGAGGAAAAGACTGACGGGTTGAATTCCCCCAGATTCGGCGGGTTCTTGACCGGCGCTACCCTGGGGGGGGTTGGGTTTTCCGGGGCTTCCCCGCCCGCTTGACGGGCGCTACTGTGGCGGGTGTCCGAAACGACAATCCTCCTTGCGGATTCTGCCCCGGAGCCGACCGGCAAAGGGGTCAGCAACGGGGGCAAAGGTGATCGGCAAAGGGGTCGCAAAGGGGTCAGACTATAACAATGACGGTGTGCCCTGTTGCTCTCGCTTCTGTTTCAGGCTGTGGAGCCGGGTGGTGGCGCTCTTCCAACTGCCCAGGTGCAGCCGCTGGGCCATCTCTTTGATCGTCAGCGTCGTTTCCCGGCGCAAACGTGCCGCCAGTTCCAGCTTCTCCGGGGCGGTGCGATTGCGCTTTTCCAAGTCCGCTCGCGTCCAACCCAGACGTTGCAGTTCTTCCCCGATGATCCGCTCGGCCTTGGCCGCCGCGCTCTCCGCTCGCAGTTGCCCGGCATGGTGCTTCCCCAACTTCCCCTCGATCCGGTCCAACAATCCCTGCCGGAGATCCTCTCCTCCGAGACACGCCCCCTCGCTGAACGCCTGCCCGAAGAGCTTGCTTCGATGATTCAGCCGCAGAGTGTAGCTGCTCAAGAGCCAGCGCATGCCCGCCACCAGATTGCCATTGGGGGTTTCGACAACCAAATGGAAGTGATTGCGCATCAGGCAGTAGGCATGAACCTGGAAATCCGCCTTTTGGCAGGCCTCAGCCAGCGTCTTGAGAAATTCCTGACGATCCACCTCGTCGTGGAAGATGTCTTCCCGCCGGTCTCCGCGGCTCATGACGTGGTAGATCGCCCACGGATACTCGATACGCAGCTGGCGTGGCATGCGGAACCCGCCAACCCCATACCAGCCCAGGTCAATCCATTGTTATAGTCTGACCCCTCTTCTGACCCCTCTTCTTCAGGTCAATCCATTGTTATAGTCTGACCCCTCTTCTTTCCGTGTCCCACCCCGGCTCGTAGGGTTTCCATCAATCCCCGAACCACCGCCGCAACCGCGTTCTCAGCAGGGCCTCGCGCTTTCGGGTGAGTTCATGCTCCCAGACTCGCAGCACCCGCCAGCCGGCCCGACGCAGTTCACGATCCACCCGGCGATCCCGCTCCTGGTTGGCCGCGAGCTTCTTCTCCCAGAAAGCCGCGTTGTTTCGGGGCTTCGTGGCATGTTCCGGGCACCCGTGCCAGAAACACCCATCCACGAACACGGCAATCCGGTCCTCCGGAAACACGAAGTCCGGCCGCACCCTAAATGCCCGCCCGCCGCCTTGTGGATTTCGGATTTCGGATTTCGGGCTTCGGATTTCCCTTTGTCTTCTCCAGCCCTTGATGCCCAGCGCGCGAAACACCCGCCGCAACGCCAGCTCCGTGTCGCGATTCCCCCGCGACCGAATCCGCGCCATCACTTCCGAGCGCTTGGTTGGATTGAACACATCCGCCATGAGACACGGACTCCTGGATATCCCTGGAATCCGTGTCACTCTTGAAGGTCGCAGGATTCCGCCGGGGAACGAGTCTGGCTATCCGTGCACACGGATGGGCTTCATTGGCAGTGTGAGCAGACTCATGAAGGAGGGCTTGTGCGAAGCCGGCTGAGAACCACTTCCTTGTCGAGATCGGGTGTTCCCAGCCGATTGAAGTAACGAGAGAACCTAGCCAGAACAGACTCCGCAAAGGGGCTGTCCAGGGTCGCGACAGTTGTCAGGGTCGACAGTTCGGCTACTGGCACGCAGCGGAGTTGCTGGAGATCCACCACGAGATCAGGTATCGAAAGGGCGCGAGGCAGGAACTTGAATCGATCCCCCCGCCGATCCTCGATCAGTTGGCCAAGACGGCAGAGCGTACTTTGGTCGGAGCTTGCAGCCCACTTCTTGAACTCGTCTCGGTCAACAAGCCGCTCGCATCTGGCTAGCGTTACATAATCAGCCTTGGTTTGGGCAAGATCACAGGAGGGTGTGAGTATGATCCAGTAGGTCTCGCCGCCTTCGCTGCCTCCGGAGACAATGTCGCCTGCGCGCCGGACAGGTCCCATAGCGGGAATCACGTACATCGCCATGGGGTGAGCTTTGCTTGGCGTAGCGGGAACTTCGGAATCACCTCCGACTCTGGCAGCAAGTTCTCCGGCTTCAGCCTCGAGAGCAATTGCAAGACGTCGCGCCAGCAGATACGCGACGTCGGCTTGGTCAGTCGGCTGGGGAAAGTCCTTCCAATGGGTGCTGACGAAATCCCACATGTAACTGCGCTGGGTTTCTTCCAAGTGTCGCGTCAGTGTCGGCAACCGTGTGGCAAGGACGCGCCGCACTTCTTCCTTAACTCTGGTGACGTCCTCGGTCTTTTCAACCACCCGGACAAAGCTGGTTTGTTCAGAGCGGACCTTGTGTGCGAGCGCCGTGTAGAACACCACCGGAATGAAGCGCGTCTTCTTCAACTCCTTGAAAACTGCCAAGCCGGCCGGATGCGAATCCGCCTCCAACGTGGTATCGCTATCGTCCTTCAGGTCGAGGATCAACAAATCAAAGCGCTCCGTCCGCAAGCGTGCTGCGGCTCTCTCAAACGTGGAGCAGACGTCTACCTCAACTTCGTCGGGTTCGTCCACACAAGCCGGCGCAATTTCCTGAAGTTGGTGAACTTTGTCTTCCTGGTCCTCAACGATGAGGAATCTCCATCGGATGCCTGCTTGTTGGCTGCTCATACGCGTTTCCTCAGGGTGACCAGAAAGTTTGCGCCCTTCAGCGGACCGCTCTTGAGCAGTTCAAGCGAACCCTCGTAGTAGTCGCTGACAATTTCGCCAACGATGGAAAGGCCCAAGCCGACGCCTTCAGGCTTGGTTGAAAAGTACGGCTCGAAAATGAGTTCGTGGTTTTCAGGAGGCACCCCAGGGCCGCTGTCCGAGAAGAGAATGTCAACATGCTCCGGTCCCTTCCGTTCAACGCCAACCGCCACTTCTCGTCTTGCCTCGTTCACCTGTTCCAGCCAGAAGATGCTGTTCTGCAACAGATTGATGATGACCTCCTGGATTTCGGCGGGATCCAGCCGTACGAGGGTTTGAGAGCGAGGCAACGTCGTTCTTACGTGGAGGCGATGGATGTCGTCGGCAAAGACGGCAAAGGCATCGCGGATTATCTCCTCGAGATAGAGCTGCTTCGGTCGGCCTCGGCGTCTGCCGCCAAATGGTTCCATTCTCCTGAAGGCAATTGCCAACACATCCCCTTGCTTGCGTATGACCGTAAACCGCCCAGCTGCCTTCGAGACGAATTCTCCTCCAAGTCTCTCTGCGCGATGAACATCCTCCAAGCCGAGAGCCGCCTCGCTGTTGATTGACGCGATTGGCTGTCGTCCTTCATGAAGGACGTGGTCAATAAGCTGGCCCAGGGTCGCGAGGCGCTGATACCTGCCAAGAACACTCTGGATTTCTTTCAGTTGACCTCCAAAGAGTTGCTCGGTCTTCTCGACCAGTTCCTTGGCTTGGTTATCTTGGGGAAGGTGCTGCGCGACGTAATCCGCAAGTGGTTTCAAATCGAAGCCCGCAAACAGTCCACCAACCGGCCTTCCGCTCTTGCCTGTCGCCCTCGGCCGAGCCGCGTATCGCATCGTTTCAAGACGGCTCAAGACTTCCGTCATTACGTCACGCAAATCGCGGAGGGCTTGATTCTCATCGAGGCCTTCGCGATTCGACTGGTCTCGCAAGTTCGGGTTCGTATCGGCAGAGATTTGGACGACTCCGTACAGCTGGTTATTTGAAAGTCGGAGCGTCGGGTTTTGTACGCGGCGCAGATCCAACCGCAGCCAATCGTCTTTAGGCTCACCGTAGGGAAGCACGCGGAAGCCGTCGCGGTAGATGTTGATTCCCGCAAGAGAATCCAGATCACTCCGAATGTCCTTGATAGTGGAATGAGTCTTCTGCACCACGTTGCCCAACTCATCCCGGTCCCAAACCCGCAACTCCAAGTTGATGGGGCCACACTCGACAGGCTTCGTTTCCACAGGCGTCTCGCCCCCAATGGACTCTGCCCCTTTCACGTCGCGGAGCTCGAATCTGCCCTTTGCGTCCTTGACGCGGGCGAACTTCCCGTTGGACTGCTTCTCGAGTCCTTCGGCTAGAACTCTGTATGTGATGGAAAAGGAACCGTCAGCCTGCACGGAACCTCTAACGACATAGTGTGGGTGCTTGAGAATTGGAGGCTGCTCGACTTTACTGCTGAATTGCGAGAATTCTGGTGGTAAGGCCATTTCCACCTCAAACCCTGGATCGTTGTCTTCGTCTTTCGTCTTAGTCAGACTCGGCGACACAAGACGAGCCAAGCCGCGACGCAGAGCTTCAAAGTGGCTGGCCTCCCATTTCTGTTTGAGGCGGGTCATCCGAAGGATCGTTCCCTTTTCTCGCGCTCGTGGCGGCGGCATCTCTGCCGCGCTCCACAGCAGATCAATTGCGCCTCCGGGTTTGATCTCCCTCGGTTGGCGCTGTTCCCAAAGAATGAGAACCTCGTCCAGGTATCTTGACTCGTCGTCAAATTGGTCCCAGTCGAATATGCCATAGGCCTCGACTGAGGTGCCTTCCCTGCGCGATACGACCTCAAGCTCGCTTGCCAACCGTGATGAGGCAAAACGGCCAATACCCTTTTCCCCAAGGAAGCGACGCTTGAACTTCTCTGTTCTGCGGATCTTTCCGCGTTTGGATGAGGTCGCGGGCTCCATCCATATCGTTTGAACAGTTTCGAGTTCCATTCCATGTCCGCTGTCGATCACCTCGATGCATCCCTTGCCGGGCTCGAGTGGTCCGGCAAAACGGATGAGAACATTTGTTGCATCCGCATCGTAGGCGTTCTTCACCAACTCGATCAGGGCCACAACCTCACTGCTGATCAACTCCTCACCCAACGTGCGGAGCAACCTTGCTCGCGGACGAAGTGCCGTTCTGTGCGGTGAGCTTGAATTGACCATGTCGCTTCTTCTCTTTTATCGGGAAGTTAGTAAGGTTCTGATTACTCCGCGCATCACCGGCGGGCAAACAGCATTGCCAATCATCTTGATGCGGTCGCGGCGCGTCCCGGATTCAAATCTCATTCTTGTTGGCATTCCCATCGCAGCCTGAAGTTCTGGTAACTGCAGCATCCGCATGACGTGGCGGTGTTGCGGATCCGGCTTCACGATGGCGAACCGGTCCACGGTTGTAATCGTGCGCAGCGGACGGTCCAGTTTCTGCCAACCGCCACCTCCGTCGGTGCCGTAGTAGACGAGGAGGAAGGGTTCCTTCCTGCCGAGGGCGGCGAATCCACGCTCCGCGCGTTCAATTGTGGCCCTTGCCCTGTTTGGTTTGCGCAACGGCGCCCACCGGTACCTGCCGTTCAGCTCGAGGAATCCTCGCACTCCAGCAATGGCCTTTCTGGGGGGCTTTACCTCGGGCGGGGTTCCCTCGCGGTCAGCAAGCAGGAACAGGCGCTGGCGCGACTGCGGCACGCCGAACTCAGCCGCGTTCAGAACCTGCTCCCTCAGTTGATAGCCAAGGTCCTCAAGAGCGTTCTTGAGATCGGCATATCGCGCCCAATTGCGCATGTTCACGACGTTCTCGATGACCAGCCACCGCGGCTTGAAGGCCTCTGCGAACCGGACGACCTGGAAAGCCGTCTCCCTGCTCTGCTCGCAGCGCGGTTTGCCGCCCTTGGCCGGGCTGTGGTTCGTGCACTCCGGGGAGGCGAGGATCACGTTGATTGGACCGAACTCCTTGGCCAGTGCAGCAACGTCGTGGTCTTCCAGGTGGCCGAGAACAAAGTGGGACTCCGGAAAGTTCGCTGCGTGCACCTCGCCAGCGAGCGGACACCGATCGAAAGCGGCGACGATTTCAACCCCTGCCTCGCGCGCCCCCCAACTGCTGCCGCCAGCTCCGCAGAAGAGATCGATTGCCCTGATCCGGGTGGCAGCCTGCTTCATGCGTCCACCCCCTCCATGAGCTGGGCTGCGCTGATTCCAAGCGCCCTGGCGAGGCGGACGACGTTCTTGATACCGATGTTTCGAGTGCCACGCTCGACATCGCTCAAGTAGGTGCGATCTATCTCCGCCTTCTCCGCCAGTGTCTCCTGGGTCAACCCCCTGGCCTCACGCTGCTTCTTCAACGAGAAGCCAAACGCTGTCAGGACCGGGTCGACCTTTGCCATTCTTGAGAGGATATCAGGATTGTCGGTTATAAGTGTATCGACTATGAGTGACATTCCGCTAAACAGGACGGGACTCAGCCTCTTTTCTGTCTCTTTTCTGCCGTGACCTTCCCAAGAAGGGGGTCACTATAACAATGACGTGACGCCCTGTCGCTCTCGCTTCTGTTTCAGGCTGTGGAGTCGGGGGGTGGCGCTCTTCCAACTGCCCCGGTGCAGCCGCTGGGCAATCTCTTTGATCGTCAGCGTCGTTTCCCGGCGCAAACGTGCCGCCAGTTCCAGCTTCTCCGGGGCGGTGCGATTGCGCTTTTCCAACTCCGCTCGCGTCCAACCCAGACGTTGCAATTCTTCCCCGATGATCCGCTCGGCCTTGGCCGACGCGCTCTCCGCTCGCAGGTGCCCGGCATGGTGCTCCCCCAACTTCCCCTCGATCCGGTCCAACAATCCCTGCCGGAAATCCTCTCCTCCCAGACACCACCCCCGCCGCACCGGCTCCCACTGCGCATCGTCGTTTTCCGGTGCCCGGCGCGCTTCCGTCCGCCGCTCGAACTCTTGCCGGGCTTCCGCGGTGTCCTCTCTCAAGCCATGCCCGCCCAGCACGGTGAGCGATCCCCATGTTCCGGGTGGCCTTCAGCCCGGAGGCCGGTTACCGCCGCAGTCCTTCGATCACGCTCAGCAGACCCGCCGCCGTTCGCTCGCTGGAGAATTCACGGCGGACGGCTTGTGACGCCGCGGCGGCCATCGCCCGGCGGCGCGGTTCATCGAGCAGCAGGGATTCGAGGGCTTCGGCCAGGGATTCGGGCGAACCTGGCTCGCAGAGCACGCCGCCGCCGGTGATCTCGATGATCTCCGGAAAGGCGGCATGCCGCGGTTGCACCACGGGGACCCCCGCAGCGAGCGCTTCGACGAGATAGAGCCCGAAGGCCTCGCCATACAGCGCCGGCACGGAAAACACGCTCAACGAACGGAGAAACGCAATCTTGTCGTCGCGGCTCAGGTTCGGATGGAACGAGGTTTCACCCCGGAAGCCCGCCGCGTGCAGCTTCGCTTTCAACTCGTTGACCAGCGGTTCATCGGTGGGGCCGCAGCTCCCGCCGACCTTGAGTCGCGCTTCCGGCACGCGGTTGCGTCGACGGAGCAGGATGTAGGCTTCTACGAGCGTATCCAGCCCCTTATCGCGACACATGCGGGCGAGAAAACCGATGGTGGGCGTGGGCAACGCGACGGGCGCTGATTCGTCAAGACCCTCCAGGCTGACGCCGCCGGGGAGCACGCTGATCCGGTCCGGATCGAGGCGCAGTCGTTCGGTCATCCGGTCGGCGAAGTAGCGCGTGGGGGCGAGAAACCGATCCACATGGCGGGCTTGTTCGGCCATGAGCTGCCAGGCCTGATCGCGCAACCGGGCGGGCATGGCATCGAGAAAGGCATCCTCGCCGGCCAGCAGGCAGAGCACCGGCGCGTTGAAGGCCGCTTTCAAGCCGTGGGCCATGCCGAGCAGCAGGGCGTTCGAGAGACAGAAGGCGTCCGGCGCCGGTTGCGTGCGCAACCAGCCCACGAGTTCTTCGAGATCGCGCGCCTGGTTGCCGGCTTCTCCCCGCAACATCGAGAGCGCCAGATCGCCCGCCTTCTCGGCCCGCGTGCGCGCGGCAAACCGCCCCACCCCACCCAGCAATCCGCGACCGGTAAACCACTTCCGCACCCACTCCGGGGCGCTCCGAAACCAGGGGAGCTTCTGGTCCAGGTAGACGTTCACTCCGCTGAAGAAGATCGGGGTGGCGGCGCTTTCGTCGGCTTCGTCGAGCGTCAGCGGCAGGTAGAGCGGCACCATTGTCACCGTGTGGCCCTGCTGCCGCAGCATGCGCACGAGCGCATTGTCGCGCAGGCAATTGCCGCAATACATGCGACCGGCGCCGGGGGTCAGTTGGACGAGGTTCATTCCAGGAACCGGGCGAATCGTATCGACCTGCTCAGCCAAGCTGGGCGTGCTCTTCTGCTTCGGCATTCGCCATTCGGCATTCGCCATTTGGCGCCAACGGTCCGCCCACCGGCAGCGACTCGGGCAGGTCGGCGAACTCGCGGGTGGCCGCCCAAAGCCGTGAGAAATCCTTGTTCACATCGCCGGAAAGGCAGTCGGTGATGTCGCCGGCCAGATCGGGGTATTTTTCGATCACCCGCCGGAAGGAGAAGTTCTCGTTGTAGAAGGCGTAGACGAGTTTGCGCATGTTCTCGAGCCCTTCCCGCAAAACCCGCGCGTATTCGGCGAAGCGACTGGGCGAACAGTCCCCGGCCAACAGGCCTTCGTGCACGGCGTCTCCCGCCATCACGCCGCTCTTCAACGCCAGCATGAGCCCCGAGGAAAACACCGGATCGAGAAAGGCGAACGCATCCCCGACCAGGAGCAACCCTTCCGAGGCGCAATACCGTGAATGGAAGGAATACTCGCTGGTGAGATAGTGCGGCCCCGTCTGCCGGCCCGACGCCAGGTGCCCGGCGATCCAGGGGTTCTGCTGGATCTCGCGCTCGAAAATCTGCCGTGGCTCCTTCACTCCGGCGCGGGCCAGATACCGGCCTTCGGCCACCACTCCCACGCTCACCCGATCCTCATGCAGCGGGATGTACCAGAACCAGCCCTTGTCGGGGATCATCGCCACGGTGGTGGCGCCCGCATCGATCCCCTCGTCGCGTTGCGCCCCTTCGTAGTACGTCCAGACGGCCACCTTGTTCAGCCGGGGATCCTTGATCCGCCAGTTCTCCCGCACGGCCGCAAACGCCTCCTTGCCTGTGCAATCCAGCGTCATCCGCGCGCGAAACTCGTGCGCCTGCGCGGCATCGTCGACCGCACGGACGCCAATCACCCGGCCTTCTTCCTTCAGCAGGCCGGTGACCTTCAGGCCCTCGTGCACGGTGGCGCCGCGGGAGCGGGCGTGGTCGAGGAGCATCTGATCGAACTCGGAGCGGAGCACCTGCCAAGTTTGCGCCACCGTATCCCGATCGTAGCGGTCGAAGAAGTAGAACGGCTGACTGGCCTTGCCCGAGGGGGAAACGAACTGGACGCTGTATTTCTTGACGAACGCCGAGGCCCGCATGCGCTCGATCAAACCCAGCCGGCGCAACGGCTCGAAGGTGAAGGGCAGCAACGATTCCCCGACGTGGTAACGGGGGAAACGTTCGCGTTCGAGCACGACGACCGAATGCCCGTGTTCGGCGAGGACCGCGGCGGCCGAAGCCCCCGCAGGGCCTCCGCCGATGATCACCGCGTCGATTGGGCCAGGTGGTTTGAACCGTGTCTCAGCCATGTCGCGGCAAACCTAGCCGCCGACCGGGACGACGCAAGCATCGCGGTCCGGGCAGGGGTCATCTTCAGCCACGATTCCGCCACGGGCTCGATCACTTCCATTCCATGATGGTCAGTCGACCTGGATGGCGGCCGGTGTTCTGAAGCCGGTTCGGCCGGTTCGGTCGCGCAGGCTGGTCGCCAGGTAGGCCAGGGTGGCCACGCCGAGGGAGGCGACATACGGGCAGGCCAGCCCGAGTCCCCAACCGGCGATCATCCAGGTCGCCGCGCCCGTCACCAGCGCTGCAAACGCGGATTGCACGCCGCCGAGGCGCGTGAAGAGGCCGAAAACCAGGACGACGAAGAGGCCTGCCCCGCCGAACGAGGAGGCGGCTTCCACCAGCCCGTAGATCGTCTCGGCGCTGAGGGCCAGTCCGAAGGCGATGAGCCCGCAGCCCGCCACCGCGGCGCGCGCGGTCCAGAGGCGCAGCGCTTCCGGCGGGCTCTTCGTCAACGGTAGGATGAGGTTTTGGGACAACAACGCCGACGCGGCCAGGAGGCTGCTGTCCACGGTGGAAAGGATCGCGGAAACGAGGGCGCCGACGAAGAGGATGTAGAGGACCTGCGGCAGGTGGGTTCGGGCGAGTTGAGGGAGAATCTGTTCGGGATCGTCCAGATCGGGCAGCAGGGCATAGCCGATCAAGCCGGTGAATGCGGGAATGATGCCGATCAGGAGGTAAAAGACGCCCCCGGTCACGGTGGCCGAGCGGGCAATCCCGGGCGAGCGTGCCGCGAGGATGCGCGAGATGATCTCCTGCGCCACGACCGAACCGCAGACCGGCACCGCCCACGTTTCGACCGTTTCCCAAAAGCCCATATCCCCGCCGAAAAGCCGGAGGCGCTCGCCGTCCACCAGGGCTACCGTGGCGGCCGGTCCGCCTTGATCATGCACGATGACGATGGCGAGCGTGATCAGGCCCAGGATGATGATGACGCCCTGGAGGCAGTCGGTGATGACGTCCGCGCGCAGCCCCCCCAGCGAGGTGTAAACCATCGCCACCAGCGCGGCGATTGCGATGCTGAGCGTCACGCCCATCCCGGTGGTCGAGCTGACCACCTGACCGAACGCGCGGATTTGCGCCGCGGCCCAGAGGATGGAGGTCGGGGCGAGAATCACCACCGCGACCCGCTCGACGCCCGGCGAGAAGCGGCCGCGATAGAAATCTGCGAAGGTCGTCAAACCGCGGCGGTAAAGGGGCAGGGCGAAGACGGAGCCGAGGAAGATGATGCAAAGCCCGTAGCCAAACGGTTCCGCGGCCCCGCCTGCGAGCCCGCGTTCATACATGCCGCCGGCCGAACTGACACAGGTTTCCGCGCCGAACCAGGTCGCGAAGACGCTGGTCATCACCATCCAGAAACCCAGGCTCCGACCCGCCAGCCAGTAGTCGTCGGTGTTGCGGACGCGCCGCGACACCACGATGCCGATGGCGAGCTGCAGCAGGATGAACCCGCCGAGTCCGAAGAGAACCGCGTTCACGGGGCGCACACGTCACGGAAACCGCGACCGATTGTCAATCGCAAGCTGCGGCGCCACCCGCCAGGGGCAGCAACGCGCCGCCGGGAGCGGCGAAGAAACAGATCCGGCTCCAGGGCACGAAGAAAGTCACCATTGTCTTCAGCGGCGCGGCTTGATCTCCCGGCGTCCGCAACATCAACCGGTGGCCGCCCACGGTGAGTTGCAGCCAGGTTTCGGCCCCGGCGGGCTCGCGGGTCTCAAGGGGGCCGACCAACTGCAATCCGGCGGCGCCGGTCGCGTCGGTGAGAATTCGCGCGTGCTCCGGCCGGAAGCCAAGGACGATCTCGTTCCCGTCCGGGGTATTCAACGCGGCGACGAGCCCGGGCGGCAGCGCGTGCGTGGCGGCGTCCGCCCGCCCCGAAGCTGACGGCAAGGTGAGAACACGCGTTCCGCCCGCGTTGCTTATCCGGGCGGGCAGCAGGTTCATCGGCGGCGACCCGATGAAACCCGCCACGAACCGGTTGGCCGGCCGGGCGTAAAGCTCCCCAGGGGACGCGATTTGCTGCAGGACACCTTCGCGCAGCACGGCGACGCGATCACCGAGGGCCATGGCCTCGGCTTGATCGTGGGTCACGTGGAGGAAGGTCGCACCAACCCGCTGACGCAGCCGGCCGATTTCGTGTCGCAGCGCGGCCCGCGCCGGCGCATCGAGATCCGAGAGCGGCTCGTCGAGCAGGAACACGCCGGGTTCCCGGATGAAGGCACGTCCGAGGGCCACGCGTTGTCGCTGGCCGCCGGACAGGGTGGAAGGGAGCCGATCGAGCAGGTCGCGCAATCCAAAGAGGTCGGCGGTCTCGCGGACGCGCCGTTCCACTTCCGCCCGGGGGGCGCGACGCAGGCGCAGGCCGAAGGCCAGATTTCCCGCCACCGTGAGATGCGGATACAACGCGCCGCCCTGGAACACCATGGTGACGCCGCGCTGTTGCGGCGGGGCGGCGGTGATGTCCCGTCCGTCGAGGCGGAGGGTGCCGGTGGTTGCGAATTCGAGCCCGGCCACCAGCCGCAACGTCGTGCTCTTGCCGCAGCCCGAAGGGCCGACCAGCGTTACGAATTCACCGTCCCGAACGCGCAGGCTGAGGTCGCGCACCGCATCCACCCGGGAACCGTTTGGTCCGGGGAAGTGCTTGCTGACGCGATCAAGCTCAACGGTGGCCATGCGCGCCGAGTGTTCCGCGGCGGCGCGGGCATGTCGAGAGCGGGCCGGAGCGACGGGGTCTCGAAGCGCGCATCCGGGGCCTGCCCGAATTCGGTCGGCCCGCGGAACCGGGGTGCGGAATTGACTCCGCCTGCCCTTCCCGGGGTCAACCACCAGAGGGAATGAACTCGATGCTCCGAACAAGCCCGGAGGTTAGGGTCCCTGAGCCGTAACGGTTCAGTAACTCGTAGCCGCCGCCGTGCAGTCGGCGCATGATTCGGCTGGGATAGGGCTGCCGGTTACCGAGGGCGACGATTCACCGAAAGGTGACTGCTGATCGGAATCGACGAGCCCGCGTAAGCTCTTGGATTTCAGCGCCGACTACACGTCGGCGGCTACCCCGTGTTGAATCGATGCGGCTGAGCGAGTCGCGAGTCACCGTGACCGCTTGGCGGGAAGGCGACCCTCAGCCTCAGCGCCGGGTCGGACCTCGGGCGGCGACCTTCTTCTTCGGCTTGGCCGTAGTGGCGCTCCTTCTTTTCGCGGCCACCGGGCGGGCGGTCTTTTTCGCCTTCCGACGCGCTGCGGAGGCAGGCTTCGCTCCTGATTCGCGGGCTGCGGCTTCGCCGGGGGCGGTTTTCATCACGGGCGGTTTCGGCGCCGTGGCCCGGTGGAGCGAGGCGCGCAGTTGTTGCAGCTTCGTGTCCACCTGGGAGCGGGCCTTCTCGAGGGTCCCCTGCGTGGCATTGATGGCGTCGGCCAGGAGGTCGCAGCCCTTGCGGATCCGGTTGGCGTAGCTGCCATCCTTCAGCGCGATGCCGCGGGCCTGGAGGAACTCGTTGAGATGATCGAACAGCTCGTTCTTGGCAATGGTCTTCATGGCTCTGACGAATTGCATGCAGTGTCGCTTGCAACGCAAGCAAGGCAATTATACGGGCTTCAAGTGATTGTAGACCACCGCGTCCGGATTGCGAACGCCTTCGTCCGGATGTCGCCCCCTGATTGCAGCGAACGGCCGGTTCACCCCGGCGGCCCGGCCTGGATTCAGTCCGGTTCCACGCCGCTGATGGACCAGGCATCCGGCCGGTCGGGACCGACGTTCACCGTGTATTTGCCCGGGCCGTAGACCGGGGGTCGGAAGCGGTCGCCGGTCACCCGCAGCGTGTAGAGAATCTCCCCGTCCGCTTCCCGAACCACCTGCACGACGGAACCCGGCGCCGAGCGCAATTGCAGTTCGGGCAGGTGGCCGGTGATCTTCCGCCCGTCGTTCTCGCGCATGTTGAAAGTCACCGGCCAGCCCGGGTACTGCGCCTGGTCGCCCTGCGCGAGATCGGCAAAGCGCGGCCAGCACTCGAAGGTGATGTTGCGCGTGCGTTTGTCGAAGCGGACCAGTCCGTAGCCATCCCCCAGCTCGGCGTCGGGGTTGCGCTGGTTTTGCCGCAGATCGCGGATGGTGCCAAAGGTGGGGTTGGCGTACGCCACCATGGTGATGGGGTTGTAAAGGCCGTCGAGGAAGTCCCCCGTCCACGGGAGCGGACTTCCGACGATCGGATTGGCGCCCGGCTGCTCGTCCTCCGGCCACCACCAACGTCCGTAGTAGCTGTTCACCATGGCGGGATTGGTGAAGGCGTAGGGACCGTCCCGGAAGGCGTCGATGCCGTGCTTGACGACGACCGCCAGGTGCTGGTCGCCGCACAGGTGGCAGGCGAACGCCCGGCGCATCGCGGCCAGGGCCCGGTTCCGTCCGGTTTGCGGCCAGCCGTTGCAATCAAGGTCCGCGAGCAAGCGATTCTCGGTCGAGCCGTGCAGGTGCACCGCGCCGCAGAACGCCGTTTGAGAGAGGACCGCTTTCATTTGCGCGCCGGTCCAGTCCTGGCCCCAGGCATTCAAGAAGGCGAGCTGCCGGTCGCCGAGGAGCGTGAGCCCCGGCAGGTCGATGGCCTTGGGATCATAGCCTGGTTGGCGGATGTGATCCGACCGCGGGCCCATCTGCGGGATCTTGCCCTTCGGGCCGCTCTTGAACTGCCGGTCCGCCACGATGGCGAAGTCGATGCCGCCGACCCGCAAACGCGTGAAGTAGACGGGAATGTCCTGCCCGATGGGCGCGGGATCCGCGGGATCGGGCAGGTGCCAGGTCTGCGCGCGGTGCACCATCTGGATGTATTCCGCCGGATAGAAGTAGCCGCCGGAATCGCCCGCACTCGAGTCCGCCACGAGACCGCCTTCGCCCCAGACGTTGCCCTGACCGATGTCGTGGTCGTCGGGGATCGTGACCACCGGCCGATCGCGAATGACCTCCCGGAACTGATGTCCCCAAAGCAGCCAGGCGGCCGTGTGTTCCTTGTGGTCGTAGCTCTGGTCGCCGGCGAAGAACAGGAGGTCGGGATCCTGCTGCTTCAACTTCCCGACGATGGCGTCGCGGTCGCCCCGATCGGCGTTCGAGTCGCAGGAGAGCGAGCCCACGACGATGACCTCCTTGTCCACGGGATCGCGGCGGATCAAACCCTCGAACATTGCCTCCGCGCCGTGCCGCACGCGGTAGGCAACGTCCCGGGTGCCGTCCCAGGGGTCGAGGCGGAAGTGGGCGGACCAACCCGGGTAGACGACGGAAGCCCGGGCCACTTCGCGCCAGGCGCCGGCCAGCCTGAGTTCGAGCCGGACTTCGCGGGCTTCGTCGGGTTTGAGCGGAAAGAGCTGGGCCGAGAGTTTCAGAGCGCCGTTGTCGTGCGTGTAGAGGGCAAAGGCGACGACCTCATCGCGGGGCACCTTGACGAATTCCTTGAGGAATCCCTTCCCATCCTGTTCCCAGATGTCCGCCCGGCAGGCCGAGTCGAGGTCCTGGCCGCGCGGGCCGGGAAAGGGATCGTCCGCAGCGCCGGCCGACGGGGTTAACGGGAGGGAGGCGGCAAGGATCAGCGGGAGAATGGCTCGATTTCGCATCATTGTGAGAGGGCGTTTGGCGGACCGTTCGCCGGGTCCGCGGGCTGCACGTATGGACGGAGCGACGGTAGGGGGACCGCCGGGGAGCGGCAAGGCGTTTGTCGCCCGCGCACCAGGGCTCGGCGGCCCTCGGGACCGCCGAAGGGAGGAGGCTCACTCAGCTTGCCCGGGCCTCGACTTCGAGGGGAGATGGGAGCCTGCTGCCGCCGGTTGCTTGGGCTGGGGGGCTTGCGGGCTCGTTAACGAGTCTTTTCGCGCACGCGGCTGCCGTCGTGGAGTTGCTCGAAACCTTCGATCACGAGGCGGTCGCCGGGAGCGAGGCCATCGAGCACCGCGATCTCGCCGTCCAACTCCTCACCGGTCACCAGATCGCGCGGAACCGCTTGGCCGTCCGTCACCACCCATCCGCGGACGTTCCCCTCGAGCCGCAGGACGGCGCGCGAGGGAACAAACAGGGCCGGTCCGGCGTTCGCGCTCTGGGGCGCGGCTCCGAGGAAGGCGACCCGGACGGCCATTTCGGGCAGGATGCGGGGATCTCGTTGCTCGAAGGCGACGCGGACCTTGACGGTGGATTTCTGCCGGTCGGCGGTGGGGATGATGGCAATGACGTGTGCGGGGATCTTCCATTCCGAATAAGCATCGAGCGTGGCCTGGACCGGTTGGTCCTCGCGGACGCGGCCGAGGTAGCTTTCGTTGACGTCCACCTCGATTTCGAGGGAGGTCATGTCGACGAGAGTGCAGATCCCGGTGCGGGTGTAGCCGCCGCCGGCGGAGATTGGGGAGATCATTTCGCCGGGCTGGGCGTTTTTGGCAGTGACGACCCCGTCGAACGGCGCCCGGATGACGGTGTCCTCGACCTGTTGGGCGTAAACCGCGCGTTCGCGGTCGGCGACCTCGATCTGTTCGGACTGGAGATCGAGGCGGGCCTTGAGGGAATCGACTTCGCCGCGGGCCTGGTCGAGGCTGGCCTCGGTGGTGATGCCGGTGGCCTGGAGGCTGCGGATGCGGTTCAACTCGCGCAGGGCAACGTCCAACCGGACCTTGGTCTCGGCGAGGGCGGAACGGGCGGCGGTTACCTGCGCTTCGGCGAGCCGGAGACTGGCGGCCACATTGAGGTCATCCAGGCGGGCGAGCATCTGGCCTTCGTTGACGTGCTGGCCTTCTTCGATGAGCACCTCGACGACCTTGCCGGTGATCTTCGAGGAAACGGTGGCTTCGCGGCGGGCGGTAACGTAGCCGGATGCGTTGAGCAGGGTGCGCAGGGCGGCGGGATCGGTGGGTTGCACGAGCACGGTGCGCACTTCGGCCTCGCGCGGATTGAGCCACCAAAGCGCCGTCAGCACGATGACCACCAGCAGGGCGATCACCCACCTGAGACGCCCGCGTTGGGAGGAGCTGGTTGTCTCTTCGGACCGGTCCAGCTTGAGCCCGTCGAGGGCCTGCTTGTCCGCGCTCATCGCCCTCCATTGCTAAGGCCGCGCCGCGTCAGGGTCAAGCGGGCGGAGCGGACGATTGCCGGATCAGGCCACGCAGGACACGGCGCCCGCACGATCGGCGGCGCCCTCCAAAACCGCCTTCACCCGTTCGACCGCCTTCGCGGCGGTGAGGCCGTAGCGTTTGCGCAGATACCCGACGCTGCTGGCGTGTTCGATGAATTGATCGGGCCAACCGATGCGCACGATGGGGGTGGTCACCCCGCTTTCGCCGTAGACTTCCATCACGCTGGCGCCGTAGCCGGCCGGCAGGACGTGGTCCTCGAAGGTGACCACCACGTCGGCGGCGCGGCCAAAGAACTCGTGGGTGGCGTTGTCGAGGGGCTTGGTGAAACGCGGGTTGATAAGCGCCACGTCGCATCCCGCGCGGGCCAGCTCGTCGGCCGCCTCGCGCGCCACGGGGAACAGGTTGCCGAGTCCGAACAGGGCCACCTTCCTGCCGCCCTTGCCGGCGAAGTTGCGGACCACCTCCGCCTTGCCGATCTCGAGCAGGGCCGGTTGTTCCTTGATTGCCACCCCTTCACCCGCGCCGCGCGGATACCGGATAAAGGTGGCGTGCGGCTGGCGCGTCGCGGTGAACATCATGTCGGCCAGTTCGTCCTCGTCCTTCGGCGCCATGGCGATGATGTTGGGCACGCACCGGAGGTAGGCGATGTCGAACAGACCGTGGTGCGTCGGGCCGTCGTTGGCGGAAAGCCCCGCGCGGTCCATGCAGAAGATCACCGGGAGGTCCTGCAGGGCGACGTCATGAACGATGCAATCGTAGGCGCGTTGCAGAAAGGTCGAGTAAATGGCGCAGACCGGGCGGAACCCCATGGTGGCCATGCCGGCCGCGAAGATGACGGCGTGTTCCTCGGCGATGCCCACGTCGTAGTAACGCTCGGGCATGGCCTTCTCGAGGGTTTTCAACCCGGTGCCGGTGGGCATGGCGGCGGTGATGCCGACCACGGTGCTGTCGCGCCGACAGAGCTTCACCATGGCGTCACCGAAGACGTCCTGATAGGCGGGCGCGACCCCGGCCTTGGCGGGCGGTGAATCCCCGGTTTCGACGTCGTAAGGTCCGGTGCCGTGGAACTTCTCCGGGTGCTTGAGCGCGGCGTCGTAGCCCTTGCCCTTCTGGGTGATGACGTGGAGGACGATCGGTTCCTCGCACTGCTTCGCATATTCGAGACACTCGACGAGCAATTCGAGGTTGTGACCGTCGATGGGACCGAGATAGCGCAGGCCGAGTTCCTCGAAGATGAGGCTGCTGCCGTAGCCGCCGCGGCCGTCGTTGTCGCCGAGGCGACCGGTGGGTTCGAGGGTGACGCCGGCGACGGCCCCCTTGAGGGCCTCCTCGGCCTTGTGGCCGAGCTTGAGGGCGAGTTCACCCTTCGGGATGCGCCGGATCCACTTTTGCAGGTCCTTTTGGAAGCGGGCGTAGCGGGGGTTGGTGATGAGCCGGTTCAGGTAACCGGCGATGGCCCCGACGTTCTTGGCGATGCTCCACTCGTTGTCGTTGAGGATGCCGATGAAGCGCTTGGTCGTGTGGGCGATGTTGTTGAGCCCCTCGAAGGAAACCCCGTTGGTGAGGGCGGCGTCGCCGAAGACGCAGATCACGTTCTCGTCGCTGCCCCGGCGGTCGCGGGCGGCGCACATGCCAAGCGCCGCGGAGATGGCGGTGCCGGCGTGGCCGGCACCGTAGGCATCATGCTCGCTTTCCGTGCGCAGGGCGAAACCGTTGAGGCCGTCGGTGGTGCGGATGGTGTGGAAGCGTTGCTTCCGGCCGGTCAGTAGCTTGTGGACGTAGCATTGGTGGCTGACGTCCCAGACGAACTTGTCCTTGGGGGTCTCGAACACGCGATGCAGCGCGATGGTGAGTTCGACGACGCCCAGGTTCGGGCCGACGTGGCCGCCGTTCCGTGAGAGGACGGTGATCAGTTCGTGCCGGATTTCCTCCGCCAGACGGAGGCATTGGTCGAGGGTCAGTTTCTTGAGGTGGGAAGGATGATCCACCATGTCGAGATAACGGCTCATGGGTCCGGGGTTGGCAGGCGTGGGGCGGCAGCGGCGGTCAGGCGTCGGGGGAGGGTTCGGGATCGAGGGTCAGCGGCGGGGCTTCGAGGTTCCCGGCGGCGTCCTCCTCGAGCTGACGGATGCGCAACTCGGCGGCCGCGAGGCGGCCCTGGCAGAGTTGCACGAGCCGCCGTCCCTCCTCGTACCGCGTGAGGAGTTGTTCGAGGGGGAGATCCTCCTCCTCCATGGCCCCCACGATGGACTCCAGCCGGGCCACAGCCTCCCCATAGGAGAGGTGATCAGTGGCCGGCCTGGTTTCGGCTGTTCCTTTCGCGGTTTTCGCCATGCGAGGTCAGGTTAGGCCCGGTGGCCGCACCCGTCCAACCCTTATCCAACTTCCACCCGGCAGGGCGCAAGCCCCAATCTAATGCTCGCGGTTCAGGAGGTAGGTGGCCAGTGCCTGGAGCGCCGTGGCGCGTCCGTGGAAGGCGTCAAGCGCACCGTAGGCCTTCCGCGTCAGGTCCCGCGCGATCTTGCGGGATTTCTCAAGACCCACGATCGCCGGGTAGGTGGCCTTGCGCGCCGCCGCGTCCTTGCCCGCCGTCTTGCCGAGCTGTTCGGTGCTCCGGGTGACATCCAGGATGTCATCGATCACCTGGAAGGCGAGGCCGACGTAGTGACCGAAATCGGTGAGGGCGAGGAGCTGGGTGCGGTTGCAATTGGCGCTGATGCCACCGAGCCGCACGGAGCACCGGATGAGCGCGGAGGTCTTGCGTTCATGAATGTAGCGGAGCTGGGGAGCGGTAAGGTCCTTTCCCTCGCCCTCAAGGTCCGCGACCTGACCCCCGACCAGCTCTTTCGATCCAGCGGCTTCGGCGATCTCGATGATCACGTCCTTGTGGCTGTAACGCCGCCAGCCCCGGCACTGGGCAGCGATCTCGAAGGCCCGGGTCAGGAGGGCGTCCCCCGCCAGAATCGCGATCCCTTCGCCGAACACCTTGTGGTTGGTCGGCTTCCCGCGGCGGAAGTCGTCGTTGTCCATCGCGGGCAGGTCGTCGTGGATGAGCGAGTAGGTATGGATGCACTCGACCGCGCAGGCCAGCGGCATCGCCTGGGCCCGGTTCGCCCCGCACGCTTCGGCGGCAGCCACGCACAATGCCGGCCGCATCCGTTTGCCCCCGGCGAACATGGAATACCGCATCGCCTTGTGCAGGGTGGCGGGCTTCACGGTGGCCGACGGCAGATAGCGGTCCAAGGCACGATCCACCTCGCGGGTGACTTCCTTGAGGTAGGTGTCCAGGTCGAAGGCATTGGCGCCGTCCGCGCCGGTGCGTGTCTCAGCCATGTCCGCAGCCTAAACCAAAACCCACCGCCATTCGCAAGCATTTCAGCGGGTTGTGGCGTTCCCTGGCGGGACGGATGAATCCCGGAGAGGTCGCGGCCTCCGGGCTGGTTGGGGCCGCGGTTCCAGGGGTCTGCCACCCGGCTCAGCGCGCCCAGGCCGGCAGTTCGGCGGCGCCCAGGTCGAAGACCTTCACGCCGACGAGATACAGTGTCGCGGTGGTGAGGACCACCCCGATCAGATTCAGCACCAGGCCGGCGCGGGCCATCTGGCGAACCGTGAGCCAGTGGCTGCCGAAGACGATGGCGTTCGGCGGGGTGGCGACGGGCATCATGAAGGCCATCGACGCCGACAACGTGGCCGGCAACATGAGCAGAAGGGGATGGATCGATTGCGCCAGGGCGATGGCGGCGAGGATCGGCAGCACCATCTGGGTGCTGGCGGTGTTCGACGTCAGTTCGGTCAGAAAGGTCATGGCCAGACAGACCAGGAAGACGATCCCGAGCGCGGGAAACCCGCCCACGTCGGCGAAGAGCGTGGTGCCCAGCCAGTCGGACAGGCCGCTTACCTTGAAGCCTTCCGCCAGGGCAAATCCGCCGCCAAAGAGCAGGATGATCCCCCACGGCACGCGGGCGAACACCGGTCCCCCCAGCAACCGCTCCCCTGGCTGGCCCGATGCCGGCAGCAGAAACAGCAGGAGGGCCATCGTGACCGCGACGGTGCCGTCATCGATCAGGCCGGGCCGGTTGAAGAGCTGGCTCCAGCCGGGGATGGTGACCGACCCGATCTCGATCTTCACCCGGAACATCCAGAGCAGGGCCGTGGTCAGGAACACTCCCGCGACCCGCTTCTCTTCCGGCGCCATCGGGCCGAGGGCGGCGTATTGCTCGCGGAGCAGCCGGCGGTCCACCCGGAGACCGGGATCCGGCGGATACCAGAGCTTGGTCAGCACGAGCCAGGCCGCGATCAGCATCGTCACTGCCAGGGGGACCCCGAGCAGGCTCCATTGCGCGAAGGTGATTTTCGGGGCCTCTGGAAAGGTGTTCTCGAAGATGGTCTTGAGCGCGAGGTTGGGCGGCGTGCCGACGAGGGTGGCGACGCCGCCAATGGAACAGGCGTAAGCGATGCCGAGCATGAGGGCGACCGCAAGCGTGGCGGTACGGTCGCGTCCCCAGCGTTCCTCGAGCCCGTGCAGGACGGCCATGCCGACCGGCAGCATGGCGACCGCGGTGGCGGTGTTCGAGATCCAGGCGGAAAGGAAGGCGCACGCGCCCATGAAACCGAGCACCAGCAACGCGGGGCTGCGGCCGAACCAGAGCAGGGTTTTGAGGGCGATCCGGCGGTGCAGGTTCCAACGTTCCATGGCGAGCGCGATGAGGAACCCGCCGAGGAAAAGGAAGATGGTCGAGTTGATGTAGAGCGGCGCGATCTCCTTGCTCGTCATGATGCCGAGCAGGGGAAAGAGCACGAACGGCAGCAACGACGTGGCGGCCAGCGGCAGGGCCTCCGTGATCCACCAGACCGCCATCAGGGCGGCGACCGCTCCCATGCGGCCGATGCGCGCGCCATCGGCGCCGGGATGGAAGCAGAAGAGCAGCCCGAGGAACAGGAGGAATCCCGCTCCCAGGCCCAGGCTGCTGC
Organism: Verrucomicrobiales bacterium; assembly: GCA_024233305.1. GTDB lineage: Bacteria > Verrucomicrobiota > Verrucomicrobiia > Limisphaerales > J093 > J093. The sequence goes on along the minus strand of JACKPV010000036.1, from coordinate 70,106 downwards.
GGGCTCGCCGTGGGGCCGCATGTCCAGATGCTCGCGCTTTCACAACGGGGTGGTCGGACGGCGAGTCTGGCCACGGGAACCGTTCGACTCCAGCCTTATCCGCTGGCGGATCCGTACCCGGCGCGTCCGTCCATCCGGTTTCCCCGCTTTTCGGTGGCAGCGGGCTGGGGTAGTCTGACGGCATGAAGAAGGTCGCGGTCATTCTCTCCGGATGCGGCGTGTTCGACGGCGCGGAGATCTACGAATCGGTGCTGACACTCCTGGCCCTGGACCGGGCGAATGCGCAGGTGACCTGCGCGGCGCCGGACGTGCCGCAGCAGCACGTGGTCAACCATCTCACGCAGCAGCCCGCGCCGGGCGAAACGCGAAATGTCCTCGTCGAAGCAGCCCGCATCGCGCGGGGGAACATCATTCCTTTGGCGCAGCTCCGGGTCGAGGCGATCGATGCCATCATCGTACCGGGCGGATTCGGGGCGGCGAAGAACCTCTGCAACTTCGCCACGGCGGGCGCTGACTTCGAGGTGAACGCCGAGGTGGCCCGCGTCATGCAGGCGGCGCATCACGCCGGCAAACCGTTGGGCTTTGTCTGCATTGCCCCGGCCATTGCCGCCCGGCTGTTCGGTGGCGAGCAGGTCGAGTTCACCATCGGAACGGATGCCGGCACCGCGCAGGCGCTCGAGGCGGGCGGCGGCCAGCATCTGAACTGCAACGTCCGCAACATCGTGATCGATCAACGCCTCAAGATTGTCACCACCCCCGCCTACATGCTGGCCGGACGGATCACCGAAGCGGAGGCCGGCATCAACAAGCTGGTTCAGGCCGTGCTGGACATGGCCTGAGCCGTCACCATTCGGTAACTCGTAGCCGCCGACGTGCAGTCGGCGCACGATTCAGCGGGGATACGTCCGCCTGCCGCCGGGCGCGATGATTCACCAAAACGCGATTGGCAGCCCGAAACGGCGAGACCGCGGAAGCCCCTGGATTTCAGCGCCGACTACACGTCGGCGGCTACCGCGTGTTGAATCGATACGGCTGAGAGGCCCGACGGCAAACGTCGCCTTGCGCGAGTGGCCGAACGACAGGCTCGGTCGTGAGCGCTCGATGCGTCGCCGCCAGGATTTGGCTCAACGGTCCGCGGGAGAGAACCCGGCCACAATGGGGCGGTGGTCGGACCCGATGCCCCAGTTGGGCAGCGTGAGCACGTAGGTCTCCGCGGGCAGCCATTCGCGCGCCAAGCCCGGACTGATCAGCAGGTAATCGATTCGCTGATAAGAATCCTCGACGCCGTAGAAGTGGGTCCAGGTGATGTTGCGGGGATCCCAGGTGGGCCGGGGCGCCGGTTCGTTGTCCCCGTTGCGCTCGGCGGGGCGCGTGTCGATCAGGCGGGACTTGCCGCGCCCGATCACCGCCCTTGTCGAGGGCGTATCCTTGGTGTCATTGAAGTCGCCCAGAACCACGAGGTTGGCGTTGGGATTGCGTTTCAGTACCGCATCGATTTTCTCTCGCAACAACCGCGCTTCGGCGAGGCGCATGTCGGCCTGGTCGGCGAAGGCGACCTCGCGGCGGGACTTGAGGTGAGCGGAAATGACGGTCAGGCGGTAGTCGTCGGTGACGGCGACATCGATTTCGACGAAGGCGCGACTCACCTGGAGCCGGCGGCCCTGGAGGAGGTAGTTTTCGTTCGTGTGCGAGCGACGGGCCACGATGGGAAACCGGCTCAGGACGGCCACGAAGATGTTGGTGTCCCAACCGCCGGCGTGTTCCCAATGGGGGTAGTCGAGCCCCTCTTTCGCCAGGGCGGTGCGGAGTTCCTTGAGCGCGCTGGGCCGGCCCATTTCCTGCAGGGCAAGGACGTCCGGCCGCAGGGCGAGGATGGCTTCGCGGACCTTCGCGCGGGCGCGTTCGGATTTCGCTTCCCGGGTGCCAATGGTGGCATCGAGGTAGTTTTCGACATTGTAGGTTGCCACCCGGAAGGCCCCGGCCCCCTGCAACGACCAGTCCGGGTACAGCGAAAACCCGATGAAGATGAGCAGGGCCAGACGCCACGAAGATCGCATGCCCGACTCTGGCGACACCCCTTCCCGGAAGCAAGCCCACGCCCAGGGGTCAGTCCTCACTATTTACACAAACCAACCTGGATGCAGCACACCGGACGTGGGTGCAGATCGGCGCCGGACAAGGCGCGCGGTTCCCGGTGGTCGCGGGTGCGGAACAGTCGCCGTCTCCCCGAGGCGGCGTGTACGGAGCGACGCGGCCCACCTGGCGCGGGCAGGGCGCGCCTTCCCCTGCGCGCCGCCTCCCCCGTTCATGTCCTGGACGAGGTACGAAGGCAGTCCTGTCTGCTTGCTCGACGCGCCATCTCAAGCCTCTGCGGGTTGGGGCCCTCCGCCGGCGGCGATCCGGTCGGGGTCGGTTCCTGGGGTATCGGTCCGGGCAAAAGAAAACGGGCGCGGTCGGATGCCGCGCCCGTGCGAAAAGAAAACCGCCGGCGAGTCGATTGCCTTGCGTCAGCGGGCCTTCGTGACCCACTCGAATTTGACCATGACCTCGTCGCCGGTCTTGATCATGCTGAGACCGGGGATCTTGGGGGAGGGCGGGGTGATGCCGAAATCGGTCATCTTGAGTTCCTTCTCGCCCTTGAAGACCACCAGGCCGTCGTCCTTCCGTTCCATGGTGACCTCCATGTCGATGGCTTTGGTTTCTCCCGAGAAGGAGAGGTCCCCCTTGGTGTCGAACTTGACGGGGGTTCCGCTGGCGGGCACGTCGCCCTTGACGACCATTTCCTTGAGCTCGTATTTGAGCATCGGGTTGGCGTCGGCCTTCATGGCTTCAAGCATGATACGATCCATCGAGTCCTTGCCACTCTTGAGGGAGCGGAGAGGGATGCTGATCACGGCCTTGGGGTTCGGGTTCTTCGCCGTGAGGCTCTTGACCGATTTGAGGGAGAGGTCGGACTGGAAGGCCTTCTCGACTTCGAGATAGCCGCCGATGATTTTGCCCTCGACCGTCCAATCGTGAATGCTTGAGGTGCCGTCGATGGTGACGGTCGACCCCGGGCGGGCGACGTAGCGAACGGTGTCGTCCGCTGCGTGCAGGGAGGTTGCCATGGCCGCGGCCGCCGCGACGGTGAGGATCCATTTCAAGGGGTTCATTTTCATAGTCTCAATGATTGGATGATTTCCGATTTACTGAGATTCAACCGTCCGCTTGCGGGGCTTCAACCCAGCGCGAAGAGCTCGGCGGGCAGTTCGATCCGTTTCCGGCCCACGATGGCTTCGTTGGCCTTGATGGCGGTGATCGTGGCTTCGTAGCCGTCCTGCAGGCTGGCGCAGAGAACCCGGGTCTTGTCGAGATCGACCAGATACTCCCGCAACGCGTCCATGTCGTCGGCGCCGAACATGGAGACGAAGTCGGCGACGCCGGCCGCATGGTTGTAGGAATTGATGAGGAAGGCCTCGAGGGCGTATTGCAGGGCGGACTTGGTGTCGACGGGTTCCTCCTCGGCTTTTTCGCCCTGTTTGTGAGCTGTTTGCTTGGTGGAACCGGCCCCGAGGACGATGCCGCTTTCGTTGTAGAAACTATCCTTCTTCGCGTAGACTTCCCAGCCCAGCAAGGGCGCGTCGGCCTCCTTGAACATCCACGCCCGCCGATCGCGCATCATGATGGCGCAGTCCGAGCCATAGAACGTCTGCATCTCGGCGTTGAAGGAGTTGGCGATGGTGGCCTCGTAGTTGAAGAAGACGCCCTCACCGTACTCGACCAGGGCCTGGACGTTGTCGTCAATTTTCCGTCCGTCGTTCCATTGGACGAGGGAACCGACGCCACTGACGGCGGTCGGCCGGCGCATGAGGTACCAATTGGCGATATCGAGCTGGTGAATGCCGAGTTCACCAACGATGCCGGGAGAGATGGCCTGGTCGAGCCGCCAGTTGATCTCTTTCTCGCGATCGGCGTTCGGGGAGGTGAAACGCCAGCTGGTTTTCTGGTGGTACTGGGCGCGGGCCTTCAAGGTCTTGCCAAGCACGCCCGCCTTGATGCGGTAACCGAACAGGTTGTACATCTGCTTGTCGGCGCGGTTTTGGAGGCCGGATTGAAAATTGACCTTGGCGTGTTTGCGGGCGGCCTCGGCGATGGCGCGGGCGTCGTCCAGGGAATGGGCGAGCGGGGCTTCGCAGTAGACGTGTTTGCCGGCCTTGAGCGCATCCAGGACCACTTCCTTGTGCAGGTGGGTCGGGGTGGCGACGATGACGCCCTTGACGTTGTCGTCGGCGAGCAACTCGCGGTAGTCGGCGTATTGTTTGGCTTCGGGAGCCAGGCGCCCGCCGCGTCGCAGGTAGGCGGGGTAGGTGTCGGACACCGCGGCCACGGGACCGAAGGGGATGGTGGACAGGGTGCTGATGATCTCGCGTCCCCAGGTGCCGCAACCGATCACACCGACGGGGAGGGGTTTGGCCTCGCCGGTGTAATTGGTGCTGCCGTCGGGGTTGAGCACGCTTTCCTCGGCGGCATTGAGCGGGATGCCGCCCATCATCATCATGACGGTGGCCATCGAGCTGCCGCGGAGGAAGTCCCGGCGATTCAGGTCGGAAGTCGTCTCGTTGTTCATTTTCCTGTTTCAGTTGCGCGCGGCCGGGCTTTCGCGGAAGACCTTCGGCCGCCGGAGTTGTTCGATTCTGTGAACGCGCAGGCGATTTGCAAACTTAATTCTGCCCGCTGGAATAATGCGCTCGTCTTTTGTTCCAGCTCACCGCAGCGGCTTGATCCGCAGGTTGCGGAAGGCAATTGCGCCGTGGTCTCCCTGGAGGAAGATCGGCCCCGGGGCGTTCACGTTTCCGTCGAGTTCGCCGCCGGTGGGCCGGTCCACCACCACGTTGTCGATGACCTTGGTCCCGTTGAGGATCACCGTGACGCGGTTGCCGCGGATGGTGGCCTCGGCCGTCTGCCATTCGCCGGGTTTCTTCGAGACGAACTTCGACGCCATCGTGTGGTTGTAGATCGAGCCGTTGCCGCCCAGGGAGGTTTGCCCCGCGGCGTAATCATCCACGATCTGGATTTCATGCCGGCCCCGCAGGTAGAAGCCACTGTTGCTGCCGCTTGGGACCATGAACTCGTAGCGGACGGTAAAGTCCTGGAACGGTGCGTCGGTGACCAGGTCGGTGCCGTGGCCGTCCTTCGGGATTTCATTGACGAGCATCCCGTTTTGCGCACTCCAGCTGGCGGTCCCGTTCGCGTGGCGCAGATGCCAGCCGGTCAGGTCGACGCCGGTGAACAGGGGCCGGAAACCTCCGGCGGCTTCCGCGGGGCTTACCTGATAGACGTGGCTTTGGGGGGTCGCATCGCCGGGCAAGAGACCGAGCGCCCATTTGATGCCGCCCAGGATGTGCTGCTGGTAGGCCTTGCTGACCTCGGGCGAGTTGCGGCGGCCGCCCATGTCCGGATCGGCGTCCCAGACGTCTTCGCGGTGACCGAGCGAGGTGTAGAACACGCGGCCCTTGCCGTAGTCCTTGCACCAGGAAACCGGGTAATCCCCCGGGGTACCTTCGTTCGGGTGCTTGTCGAGGCTGAGCAGACCGTGGACCTGATTGCGGTCGAAATTCTTGAACAAGTAGATCTCGTCGAACACCTCGTAGGCATCCCCGAGGTGCACGTTGGCCGGGTGTTCGGGGCTCTCGTTGCAGGCGGCAATCCCGACCTGTGCGTGGTGGGTGCGAAACTCGCCGCCGAGCATCTGAATGAACGCGGGATAGCCGTGGTAGGTGTCGCTGCAGGAATGCATGCCGACGAACGCCTTGCCGGACTTGAGCCAGTTCAGGAAGAACTCCTTGTCCGGGATGGCCAGCTCGCCGGTGGTGTTGGCGAAGATCACCCCGTCGAATTTCTGCAGCTCAGCGGGCGCCATCTTCTCGCGCACATCGGCGTCGTCCTTGCCGTCCGGACCGCCCCGGACGTATTCCACGGTGAAGGCCCCGCTTTCGCTGCCGAGCATGGCGAGGATGCGTTCGGCGGTCGGGATCGAGCTGTGGCGGAAACCCTTCGTGGCGGTGACCACCAGCAGGCGTTTGGGCTCGGCCGCGGCACTGCAAACGACGCCGAGCAGGGTGGCGAACACAACCCCGCGGGACAGGGTCTTGAGGTGCGAATTGATCATGTTGTCGTTACGTTTAGCTTGGACGGCACACAAAGCCAAGGACGTTGCGTGACGCGGACCCATTCAAATAGCGCCCCCTCCGTCCCGGGGCAAGCGGGCTTTCGCCGCCGGCTTCGGACGGACGTTCCGACCATCGGCTCAAAACGTGAGCCGACCCTCGTGAGCGGCCAGGAAGAGCCCGGCATAATCTTCGGCGGTGATCGGGCGGGGGTTGCCTCCCGTTGAGGGATCGCGCAGCGCCAGCTGGCCCACGCGGTCGGCGGCGTCTTTCGGGATGTGCAGTTCGGCAAGCGTCGCCGGAATGCCGAGTTCCGACCGGAATGCGATCAGCCAGTCGATCACTGCCCGGGCATCGCGCCCGGGCAGATCCAGGGTTCGGGCCAGGACCGCGATGGGTTCGCTGATTGCCGGGGCGTTGAAAGCCAGGACGTAGGGCAGCAGAATGCCGATGGTCAGTCCGTGGTGCGTGTCGTAAAGCGCCCCGATGGCGTGGGCCAGCCCGTGCACGGCGCCCAGGCCCTTCTGAAACGCCGCCGCCCCCATCGCCGCCGCCGCGAGCATCTGCGTGCGCGCTTCGAGGTCGCTGCCGTGGCGGAAGGCGCGGGGAAGAAACTCCTGCACCAGGGCCATGCCACGCAGCGCGATGCCATCGGCCAACGGATGCAGGCCGGGCGAAAGAAACGCCTCGAAGGAGTGCGAAAAGGCGTCAATGCCGGTGGCCGCGGTCAGGGCCGGAGGAAGGCCCACAGTGAGTTCGGGATCGAGCAGCGCGATGGCCGGCAGCATCCGGGGGTGGAAGATGATCTTCTTTTCGTGCGTGTCCGACCGCGTGATGACCGAGGCGCGTCCCACTTCCGAGCCGGTACCGGCGGTCGTCGGCACCGCCACGACCGGCGCGATGCCGTCCGCCCGCGCCCGGGTCCACCAGTCGCCCACGTCCTCGAAGTCCCACAGGGGCCGTTCCTGACCCGCCATGAAAGCGACGGCCTTGCCGGCGTCAAGGGCGCTGCCGCCGCCAAAGGCGACCACGCCATCATGCCCGCCGGCCTGAAACGCGGTCACACCGGCGGTCACGTTGTGTTCGTCAGGATTGCCCTTCACCTCGCTGAACAGCGCGGCCGCCGGCAGGGTGGCCCGCAGGCGGTCGAGGGCCGACGTGATCATCGGCTGCCGGGCCAGCCCGGTGTCCGTGACCAGCAACGGCCGGGAAATGCCGGCCGCCTGGCAGGCTTCGGCGAGTTGCGCGATGCGTCCGGCGCCGACCCAGACGGTGGTCGGGTAGTTCCACTTGGCGGTGAAAGGCGGGTTCATGGTCAGGCTGGCAGGGTGGTCCGAAGGTGAAAGGACTTGGGCCGGGTCAGGCTTTCGTAACCGAGTGCCGACAGGCTGCAGCCGCGTCCGGAATCCTTGACCCCGGTCCAGGCGAGCGCGGGATCGAGGTAGTCGCAACGGTTCATGAACACCGTGCCGGTCTCGAGCGCATTGCCGATGGCGACGGCGGCCGCCTCGTCCCGGGTCCAGATCGACGCCGTGAGGCCGTAATCGCTGTCGTTCATCAACCGGATGGCGGCGTTGTCGTCCGCCACGGGCATGATGCCCACCACGGGGCCGAACGTCTCCTCGCGCATCACGCGCATTTCGTGGGTCACGTCCACCAACACTTGCGGCGCGAGGTAGGGGCTGCCGGGGCCGCCCTCTCGGAAGGCGCTTACATCGATCAGCGGGCGCGCGCCCTGTTGCACGGCTTCCGCGGTTTGTTCCCGCACGAGGTCGGCGCTGCGACCACGCACCATGGGGCCGAGATTGGTCGCCGTTTCCAGGGGGTTGCCGAGTCGGTATTGGCGGGTAAGCGCGGCGAAGCGATCGACGAATTCCGCGCAGATCGATTCATGCACGTAGATGCGCTCGATGCCGCAGCAGGACTGGCCGGAGTTGAAAAACGCGCCGTCGACGAGGTTTTCCACGGCGTGGTCCAGGCGGGCATCCGCGCGGACGTAGGCGGGGTCCTTGCCGCCCAATTCGAGGGTGCTGCCGACGAAGCGTCCGACGAGGGCGCGGGTGACACTGACCCCGCCGGCCACCGATCCCGTGAACGCGGCGTGGGCCGTCCGGGTGTCCGCAAGCAGCGCTGCCACGCCGTCATGGTCGAGGTGCAGAAACTGCAGCACCCCGTCCGGAAGCCCGGCCTCGTCGGCGGCCTGGGCGTAGCGCTCGGCGCAGAGTGGTGTCTGATGAGAATGCTTAATCACCACGGCATTTCCGGCGAGCAAGGCCGGCGCGACCGAGTTGATGGACGTCAGGTAGGGGTAATTCCAGGGCGCAATGACCGCGACGATCCCGAGTGGTGCCCGCTGGACGTAGCGGGTGAACCCTTCCCGGGCCGCCGGTTGGTGGGGGCGGAGCGCGTCGGGAGCAACCTCAATCATGTAGCGCGCGCGCTCCTCGAGGCCGCGGATCTCGCCGGGACTTTGGGATCGGGGCCGGCCCATCTGCAGGGTGATTTCCCGGGCCAGCTCGGCCCTCCAGCCCACGAGCACATCAACGAAGCGGGTCAGGAGGACCTGGCGCTGTTCGAGGGGTTGGGAGGCCCAATGGCGTTGCGCGGTCCGGGCGCGCCGCAGGACGGCGTCGATGTCCGACGTGGAGTGCAGGGGCCGCTCGACGACGACTTCGCCATCGACGGGACTGATGGTGCGCAGGCAGGGAGGATTCATGTCAGAGGGTCGAGTGCGGGGAGAATGCGTGGCCGGCGGGACGTTCGAACCGATCCGCTGCCTTCGCCCTGCCAGAGCGGCGTCGGAGCCACCGCACTCCATAGCTGGGGCCGGCCGGAGCCGACGAGGAAGCAAACACCGGGCCGGCGGGGTCCAAGCCAACGGTCGGTTCCGCTCTGGGATAACCCTCGGGGCTCATCCTCGTTCGAACATCCGTCGCAGCTCGTAATCAGTTACCGTCCGGTCGAAGTCGGCCTGTTCATGACGGGCGGCGTGGAGGTAATGCTCGATCACCGCATCGCCGAACGCAGTCCGCAGCACCGTCGATCCTTCGAGGCGTTCGATGGCCTCGCGCAGGGTTCCCGGGACGCGGGGGACGTCCTTGGATTCGTAGGCGTTGCCCTGGTGGGCCGGTTCGAGCGGAAGTTCGTGGTCGATGCCGTGCAGACCGGCGGCGAGCATGGCGGCGTAGGCGATGTAGGGGTTGCAGTCGGCGCCGGGAATGCGGTTTTCGACCCGCAGGCTCCCACCGTGGCCGACGGCGCGAAAGCCGGTGGTGCGGTTGTCCCAAGACCACGTGATGCAGGTGGGGGCGAAGGATTGGGCCTGGAAGCGCTTGAACGAATTCACGAACGGCGCGAGCAGCAGGGTGTATTCCTGCGCCAAGGCGAGTTGTCCGGCGAGAAAATGCCGGAACAGCGGTCCGACGCCATCGGCGACTGCGGGATCGTGGAATAACGCGCGGCCGGATTCGGTCTCCCGCAGCGAGCAGTGGATATGACAGGAGCTGCCGGCGGTGGCCACAGAAGGTTTGGCCATGAAGGTCAAGGCCCGGCCGTGGGCGTGGGCGATTTCATGGGCGCCGTTCTTGTAGATGACGTGGCGATCCGCCATGTCGAGGGCGCCGGCGTACTCGAAGTTGATCTCCTCCTGCCCGGGGCCCCATTCCCCCTTCGAGGCCTCGACCGGGATGCCGGCCTGCTGCATGCCGTTGCGGATGGCGCGGATCAGGCCTTCTTCCTTCGTCGTCTGGAAGATGTGGTAGTCCTCAATGTACCAGCCGGCGGGTGAGAGATCCCGGTAATTGCGGCGGCGGGCCTCCTCGTAGGATTCCTCGTAAAGATAAAACTCGAGTTCGGAGGCGCAGAAGGCGCTCCAGCCGCGTTCGGCCAACCGTTCCAACTGCCGCTTCAGCATGTTGCGCGGGGCGTGCGCCAGCGCCTTGCCCTGCTCGTCCTCCAAATCGGCGAGGACCAGGGCGGTGCCTTCGAGCCAGGGCACCCGCCGGAGCGTGGCCAGATCCGGCTTGAGGACGAAGTCGCCGTAGCCGAGCGACCAGGACGCCGCCGCATAACCCGGCACGGGCTCCATTTCCATGTCCGCCGTGAGGAGGTAGTTGCAGGCGTGGGTTTCTTTCCGGGCGCCGTTCAGGAAGAACGTCCCGGTGCAGCGTTTGCCCATCAAGCGTCCCTGCATGTCCGGGAAGGCGACGATCACCGTATCGATCTGGCCATCGCGGATGAGACGCTCCAGTTCATCCAAGCTGAGCATTCCAGTCATGATTACAACCGAGCCAAGGCCGACTTGGCGGCCGTGAGTCGGGGCGAAGGCTAACGGGGATACGGCGGTTGCCAATCCTTTTTGGCGCCGGCTGCGCGGCTCCGACTCACGGCCGGGAGGTGGACAGGGTGGACGGGGCGGACGGCTCGATAGAGTGACAGGTTCAGAGTCGGTCGGGTAAGTCGCGGTTGTTGCCGCGGCCACCAGTGCTGCTGAAGACAGGGATAGGGTGACAGGTTCAGAGTAGCGATTGCTGACGCATGGCTCGGGGCGGCGGACGGAAGCGCCGGTCGTCGCGTGACAGACGCTGTCCGGCGGTGTAGAAGACACCCATGAAAGCCAGTCGTCCAAGCCGCCGCCGTTTTCTGCAATCGATGGGCGCCAGTGCCGCGGTCCTGGGTCTGCCCGTTCCCGGCCGGGGCGCCGAACCGCCAATCCAGGGCCTCGAGCCGGCGCCGCAGGATCCGTCGGCCTCCGCGGGGTGGCGGCCGATTTCGGACCGCCGCCTCCGGGTGGGCATCGTCGGTTACGGCGTGTGCCAGTTCGGGGCGGCCTTCAGTTTCCAGGATCATCCGAATGTCGAAATCGTGGCGGTGAGCGATCTGGTTCCCGAACGTTGCGCCGCCCTGGCGCAGGCCTGCCGTTGCGCGCGGACGTATCCTTCCCTCGCGACGCTGGTGAAGGATGACCGGATCGAGGCGGTGTTCGTCGCCACCGACGCGCCGAGCCACGCGCAGCACTGCCTCGAAGTGCTCGAGCACGGCAAGCACGTGGCGTCGGCGGTGCCGGCGGTCTTTGGATCACTCGAGGATGCCGACCGTCTGTATGCCGCGGTGAAGCGGAGCGGCCTGAAATACATGCTCTTCGAGACGTCGTGTTTCCACGAGGACCTGCACGCGATGCGCACCATCTACCGGGGCGGCGGGTTCGGCGAACTCGTTTATTCGGAAGGCGAGTATTACCACTACATGCCGCAGCCCATTCCGTCGTTTCGGGACTGGCGCGTGGGCCTGCCACCGCAATGGTATCCGACCCATTCGAACGCCTACCACCTCGGGGTCGACGGCGGGAGTTTCACGGAGGTTTCGTGCCTGGGCATGCCGAGCGTGCTCCCGCATCTCCAACCGGCGAACAATCGCTACGGGAATCCCTTCGGCACGGAGATCGCCCTGTTTCGCACCCGGGCCGGCGGCATGTCGCGGATGGCGGTGAGCTGGGACACGCCCGGCGACGGCGGCGAACGCGGGCGGGTGCGCGGGCAGAAGGGGACGTTCCACGGGAAGTTCGAGGGGCTCAAGCAGAGCCTGCCGGACACGCGCCGTCCGCCGCTGCCGCCAAAGGTCCAGGCGGGCGGGCACGGGGGATCGCACGGCCACCTGATGAACGAGTTCGTGACCGCCATTCTCGAGGATCGCCGGCCGCTGATCGACGTCGCGCTGGCGTTGAACCTGACGGTCTCCGGGATCGTGGCCCACACCTCGGCGATGAAGGGTGGCGAGCTGTTGAAGATCCCGCAGTATTCGCTTTGAACCGCAGGTTGCCGGTGACCGGGTGGGGCACGCCCCGAAGCCGCCAAGCCACGCATGGACCGAGTCTGCCTGGATCACCTCGCCAGCACGCCCTTGTTGCCGGAGGCGTTGGCGGCGATGGAGCCCTACTGGCGCGCGCACTACGGCAGCCCTTCGTCGCTGCACCAGGAGGGTTTGCGAGCCCGGGCCGCGTTGACCCGCGCGCGGGAGCAATTCGCGGCGCTGATCGGGGCCGGATCGCCGGACGAGATCCTGTTTACCTCGGGCGGCACCGAGGCCGTCAATCTGGCCCTCAAGGGGGTGGCCTACGCCGCCCAGCGTCGCGGCCATCACCTCGTGGTGGGCGCCACCGAACACCCGGCGGTGCTGCAGTCCATCGAGTTCCTCGAAAAACAGGGATTCACCTCCACGCGCGTGGCCGTCGATGGCGAAGGCCGGCTGGATCCGGACGCGGTGCGTTCTGCCGTCACCGACCGGACCATCCTGATCGGGACACATCTGGCGAATCACGACATTGGCACGATCCAGCCGGTGGCCGCGGTGGCGCAAATCGCGGCGGAACGGGGGATTGCCTGCTTCGTCGATGCGACCACGAGCGGCGGCTGGCTGCCAATCGATGTGGCGACACTGGGCGTCAATCTGCTGGCGCTGGCCCCGCACCGGTTTTATGGACCGAAGGGCATTGGGGTGCTGTACCGGAACCGGCGGGCGCGGTTGGACGGCATCCTGCACGGCGGGGCCCAGGAGCACGGCCGGCGGGCGGGTACGGAAAATGTGCCGGCCATCGTGGGTGCCGGGGTCGCGGCCGAGGTGGCGGCGCGGGAGCTGGAAGGCCGTCTTGCGCACACGGGCCGGTTGCAGCGGCGGCTCTGGGCCGGGCTCGAGGCGCGCGTGTCCTGCATCCAATTGAACGGCCCGCCGCCCGGTCCCGAACGGATCCCGACCAGTCTGAACCTGAGCACGGAGTTCATCGAAGGCGAAGGACAGGCGCTGCTCTGCGACATGAACGGCTTTGCGGTGGCAACCGGTTCAAGCTGTGCCGGCAAGTCGCTCAAGATCCCGCCGGTCCTGAACGCCATCGGTCTGGACCCGGGGCTCGCCCAGGCAAACTTGATTGTCTCGCTGGGCAAGGACAACACCGGAGCGCAGATCGACCGGTTCATCGAGATCTTCGCCGGGAAGGTCGTGCCCCGGTTGCGCGGCATGTCGCCGCGATGGGATGAATTCCAGCGGGGGACGATCGATTCGGTGATTGCGCCGCGCAGCTCCGGTGGCAAGTTCAGCGGACGCGCCGCCGGCCCATCCGGCCGGTCGGCCTGAAACCCGTGGATTTTCCGACCCTTTTTGCATGAGCACAGTCAACGAAGCAGCCGTCCGTGAGGCCCTGAAATCCGTGAAGTACCCCGGCTACTCGCGGGACATCGTTTCCTTCGGTCTGGTCCAGGAAGTCCGGGTGAACGAGGGGGCCGTCAGTGTGCAGCTCCGCCTCACCTCGCCCAACCCCGACGCCGCCCGCCAGATCAAGGCCGACTCCGAAGCGGCGCTCCGCGCCCTGGCCGGGGTGGAAATGGTGCACGTCGAGGTCGCGCAACCGACGGGCGGCGGGCCAACCCCCGCCAGCGGGGCGGATCCGTGGGCCGGTCAAAACCGGGTGCCCGGCGTGGGCCGCATCATCGCGGTGGCCAGCGGCAAGGGCGGCGTGGGCAAGTCCACCGTTTCGGCAAACCTGGCCTGCGCCCTGAAACACCTCGGTCGGAACGTCGGCCTGCTCGATCTCGACATTTACGGGCCGAGCATCCCGCTGATGATGGGGTTGAACCAGCGCCCGACGGTCAGCGAGCGGGAGAAGCTGGTGCCGCCGGTGAATCACGGCGTCAAGTTGATGAGCATCGGTTTTTTGGTCGACGGCGACCAACCGGTGATCTGGCGGGGCCCGATGATCACCAAGACCATCCAGCAGTTTCTGTTCTCGGTCGAGTGGGAGGGGATTGACGATCTGCTGATCGACCTGCCGCCCGGCACCGGGGATGCGCAGTTGTCCCTTTGCCAGACCGTGCCGCTGGATGGCGGCGTGGTCGTCACCACGCCCCAGGAAGCCTCGGTGGGCGTGGTCCGCAAGGGCATCGCGATGTTCCAAAAGGTGAACGTCCCGTTGCTGGGCATCGTGGAGAACATGAGCTATTTCACCGCGCCGAACGGGGAGAGGGTCGAGATCTTCGGGCACGGCGGCGGCCGTGGGGAGGCCGCCCGGCAGAACATTCCCTTCCTCGGAGAAGTGCCGATCTTCACGGAGATCCGCGAGGGCGGAGACCGGGGCGTGCCGGTGGTGGTCGCCGCCCCGCAGAGCGCCCCGGGCAAAGCCTTCCTGAGCATCGCCGGACGGTTGCTCGAGGGCGGAGCGGGGGAGTGAATTGCCAGGCTGGGCCGGGCATTGCGGCGCTTGTGGTGGCTGCGGGCCGTCCTTCAAGGCGGCCCAAGTTCTCTTCGGCCTCCTGGTTGTGCGCGCGGGCTGCAGCGTCCCGCCGGAGCGCGGAGCGCGACGGAAATCCCTGCGGTCGTCTGGCGCCACCGGATTTGCGACGCGTTGACACCCAAACCCGGCATTCATAGTCTGGCAAACCCTTTTGCTGGGCCAAACACACTTGAGCCGTGGAAATCAAGAAAGCCATCATCACTGCTGCCGGCCGCAATCAGCGCACCCTCCCGCTCCAGGTCTTCATCGATCGCGACGGCGTGCAACGGACCGCGCTCGGCATTCTCGTCGAGGAGGTGTTGTCGGCAGGCGTCGAGGAGGTCGCCGTCATTGTGCATGCTGGCGACGCGGAAAACTACCGTTCCTCTGTGGACGCCCACGATGGCCGGGTGCGGTTCCTCGAGCAACCAGCCCCTCTGGGTTACGGCCATGCGGTTTCGCTGGGAGCGCCTTTCGTCGGTGACCGGCCGTTCATGCTGCTGGTGGGCGACCATCTCGCAATCAGCCGGGCCTCCATCTCCTGCGCCAGCCAGCTGGTGCAGGCAGCGGCGGCCGAGGATTGCGCCGTCTCCACGGTGCAGGCCACGCATGAACGCCTGTTGCATGCTTACGGCGTCGTGGGCGGCAATCCACTGCCGGGCAAGCCGGGGCTTTTTTCCGTGGAGACGGTGATCGAGAAGCCGACGCCCACCGAGGCGGAACAGCGGCTCATGGTGCCGGGTCTCCGGGCGGGTTACTACCTTTGCTTCTTTGGCATGCACGTGCTGACCCCGACGCTGATGGGGATTCTCAGCGACCTCATGCGCGAGGCGGGGGACGCGCGTCGGGCGCATCTATCCGAGGCGCTGGCGATGTTGGGGGGGCGTGAGCGCTACCTCGCCTTCGAGGTGCAGGGGAGTCGCTATGATATCGGGGCCCGGCACGGGTTGTTGACCGCGCAACTGGCGCTGGCCCTCGAGGGGCGGGACCGCGACGAGGTGCTGACCATGCTGGTCGAGTTGCTGGCCCGGGAGCGGCGCGGCTGAGCCGGCCGACCTTCCCCTGCCGAATCTCCCGCCCCGAGGACGCTGTGAATTCCGAACTCATCGCCATCATCACCAGCCCGGAGCCGGACGTGCGCAACCGCGCGCTCGCCGCAGTCTGCGCGGGCCGCTCCGCCGCGGAGTTGTTCGCCGAGGCGACGGCGCTCGACCGGTTTCGCCGGGAGAGCGACAGTCTCTACGACCGCGTGCGGGCGCTGTTCTTCCTCTACGCGCTGCACCGTTTCCACCTGCCGAACCAGCCCGGCATGGACCGCCGGTCGCTGCTTCCTTTCACCGGCTACGAGCACCTGCTCAACCGGCGTTTCGAGGAGGCCATCCAGAGCTTTCTGGCAGCGGAGAAAACGGACGGGCCCAGCGACGGCCTCTCGAGCGCTCTGGCGGCGGCGTATCATCGGCTGGCCTTCCAGACGCTGGCCGACCAGGTGCGGCGCAGCGTCCGCTCGGTGCGCGGGAACCAGTGGATGTTTCGCATGGGCCATCCGCAGGACCATCCGCTGCGGCTGCGGCCCGAGTTGCTCCAACGCGACGCGGACGGCACGTATCCGGTGTTGCGGGAACGCACGCCGGTGCGGATGGACCTGAGCCACTGCGGCTGGAGCGACATCTTCTTTCTCGGGATGGACTTTCCCGAGGGCGCGCGGGTTTTGAACGTGTCCATCGACCTTGGCGTGCATGGCCGCGACAAGACTCCCCGCCCGCCGGTCGAGGCCTACCTGCGGGTCATCGACGAGCCGGTGCTGCGCCTGGTGAGCGTCGATCTCGGGGCGCGGACGGATGTAACCACCCTGGCGGAGGTCTTCGATTTCGCGCGAGATTACCTCGGTTTGTTGAAGGCGGCGGTGATTGCCTCGGGGATCGTGCCGCCGGGCATCGAGGGAAGCGGGCATTCGCTTGAGGAACTGCTGGCGCGCCTGTGCGGACCGGGGCGCGGGCTGGAACTTGTGAGCCGGGTGAATGACA
The DNA here is from genome assembly GCA_024233305.1 of Verrucomicrobiales bacterium. Classification (GTDB taxonomy): domain Bacteria; phylum Verrucomicrobiota; class Verrucomicrobiia; order Limisphaerales; family J093; genus J093. The sequence goes on along the minus strand of JACKPV010000036.1, from coordinate 53,679 downwards.
TTCCGAAGGGCTCGCGGCTCGCGGTCTCGACCAACCTCCTGGCGGCCCTGATTTCGGTTTGCATGCGGGCGACGCGGCAGGCGGCCGCGTTGACCGGTGGACTGCACGAACCGGAACGCCGGCTCGTGCTGGCGCGGGCGTTGCTCGGAGAATGGCTCGGGGGCAGCGGCGGTGGCTGGCAGGACAGCGGCGGTGTGTGGCCGGGCATGAAGGTCATCACCGGGGTGCTGGCGGCGGAAGGCGATCCTGAGTTCGGCGTGAGCCGGGGCTGCCTGATGCCCCGGCACCGCCTGCTCGAAGCGGCGGATGCCTCGCCGGAAACCCGCGCCCGGCTCCAGGAAAGCCTCGTCCTGGTTCACGGCGGCATGGCCCAGAACGTGGGGCCGATCCTCGAAATGGTCACCGAGAAATACCTGCTCCGTTCGGCCACCGAATGGCAGGCCCGCCTCGGGGCCCTCGGCATCCTGGACGAGATCCTGGACGCGCTCAAACAGGGGGACATCCCGGCCATCGGGAGCGCCACCACCCGCAATTTCGCCGGCCCGATCCAGGCCATCATTCCCTGGGCCTCGAACGGTTTCACCGAGACCCTCATCGAGCGGGCGCGCGCCGCCTTCGGACCGGATTTCTGGGGCTTTTGGATGCTCGGGGGAATGAGCGGCGGCGGCATGGGCTTCATCTTCGCGCCGGAGCGACGGACGGAAGCCCAGGAGCGGATGCAGGCGATCATGAGCGGGGCCAAGCGCGAACTGGAGCACGCGCTGCCCTTTGCGATGGAGCCGGTGGTCTACGACTTCGCCATCAATGAACACGGCACCCGCGCGGATTTGTTGCGTGGCGGGGAAGCTCTGATGCCGGCGGGCTATTACACCCTCATCATCCCCCGCTTGCTCCGCCAGGACCGCCGCGAATTGCCGCGGCCGCAACGCGCCGAACTGGACAAGTTCGGCGCTGCCTGCCGCTCGACGCCCGAGCTTGGCCACATGGTGCAGACCCTGTTCGACGTGATGCTGCCGCGGGGCGGATCGGTGCAGGAAAGCCAGCGGAACCTGGCCCGGTTGCTGGGCGAACTCGGTTTCGACCGCGCCCAGCACGAACAAATCCGGCGGGACCTGCGCGACGGACGGATCGGTCTGGCCCAGAACCGGCTGGCCGGAACGGCGGTCATCGAGGACGTGCAGCCCGGGGATGTCGTTGATGCGCGGGGTTGGTTCACCAGCCGGGACGCCGCGGTCATGCGGCGGCAGGAAACGGGCCGCAAAGCCCTCGCCGACGGACAGGTGGCGGTGGTGTCGCTGGCGGCCGGCGCCGGCAGCCGCTGGACGCAGGGGGCCGGGGTGGTGAAGGCGTTGCATCCGTTCTGCAAATTCGCCGGACGCCACCGGACCTTCATCGAAACGCACCTCGCCAAGAGCCGGCGGATCTCCCGGGCCAGCGGCGCCTGGCTGCCGCATCTCTTTACCACCAGCTACCTCACCCAGCCGCCGATGGAAGCCTGGCTCGACCGGCAGGCGAACCACGGTTACGAAGGACCGCTCCGGCTTTCCCCGGGCCGGTCGGTCGGGCTGCGCTTTGTGCCCACCGTGCGCGATCTGCGGTTTCTTTGGGAGGAAATGCCCCAGCAAGTGCTCGACGAACAGCAGCAAAAGGTCCGCGAAAGCCTGCATGCCGCGCTGATCAACTGGGCCCGCAGCGTCGGCGAAGCGAGCGACTACACCGACAACCTCCCGTTGCAGTGCCTCCATCCGGTCGGTCACTGGTACGAATTCCCCAACCTCCTCCGCAACGGCGTGCTGCGGGATCTGCTCCGGGAACGCCCGCAGTTGCGCCATCTCCTCCTGCACAACATCGACACCCTCGGCGCCGACGTCGATGCCACGCTGCTCGGCGAACACATCGAGAGCGGCGCCGCCCTGAGCTTCGAGGTCATTACCCGGCGCCTTGAGGATCGCGGCGGTGGACTGGCCCGCGTCGACGGGCGCCCCCGGTTGGTGGAAGGCCTCGCCATGCCGCGCGAGGAGGACGAGTTCGGGTTGAGCTATTACAACACGATGACGACCTGGATCGACCTCGATGGGGTGCTCGAGGTCTTCGAACTGAGCCGTTCCGACCTGGAGGACGAAGCGCGGGTCATTGAGGGCATCCGCCGCGTTGCCGCCCGCATGCCGACCTACATCACGTTGAAGGACGTCAAGAAGCGCTGGGGCCATGGCCAGGAGGACGTCTTCCCGGTGACCCAGTTCGAGAAGCTCTGGGGCGACATGACGACGCTGTCGGAATTGCCGTGCCGCTTCCTGGTCGTGCCCCGTTTGCGCGGGCAGCAGCTTAAGGACCAGGCCCAGCTCGACGGCTGGTTGCGCGACGGCTCGGCCGCCTACGTCGACGGGTTGTGCGAGTGGACGTAGGAAGAAGCCACTGCGAGTCCTTTCTGCGCGATCCGGAGCGCAGCTTGTCGGGCTACCACCGGGGCGGGGCCTACGGCAGCTGGCTGGGGAAAGTGCGCGCCGGGACCACGACGGGCTCGCGGAGTTCGACTGGATCCGCAACGAAGGGAAGCGAGAAGTCCACCTGAAAGGCATGCGGCGCGTTGAGCTGCCGTTGGAAATGAACCAATGCCGGGGGAAAGCCGCCGGTCACCGGTCTTCACTTCGACCAGCACCCAGGGCTGGCGATCACGGACAATGAGGAAATCCACCTCGCGTTTCAGCTTATCCCGCAGGGAGCGCAGGTCGAAGTCGCCGAGACCGAGGTCGGTCCCCGGGCGCCGTCACGGGCGGCCGGCTTGACCTTGTCACCCGGCGCGCCATGCTTGCGCGGTTGGCTGCGCGGCAACCGATGACACCGACGGCGATGCTGGCCGCGGTGGTGAAGCACCCTTCGGTCGAAGCCCTCCGGGAACGGCTGGGGAAGGGTGGGGTTGTCTCGTGCGAAGGGGTCCATCCCGCCGCTCACGCGTTTCTGATCGGGCTGCTGCGTGCGATGCATCCCGGACGCCCGATCCTGGTCGTGGCGCCGAATCCCAAAGCGCAGGAAGCGCTCTACCAGGATTTGCGGACCTGGCTTGGCCCGCCGCCCGACCGTTCCAAAGAACCCGCGCCAACCGCGAAAGCCCGCCGCGGCAGGAAGGGTGCCCTCCCGGGCCGCGGCTCGCGCGTGCTCTGCCATCCGGCCTGGGACGTGGCTCCCGACGGCGGCGGGTTGCCGCATGTGGACGTGATCAGCGAGCGCCTCGAATCGTTGCTTGCCCTGGCGGATCCCCCGGCCAACGGCGCCGGCGTTCCGGTCGTGGTCACGGACGGCACGGCGCTGCTCGAGCGGACCTTCACCCCGGCGGATCTGCGCTCGCGTCTGCGCCCGTTGAAGCGCGGTGACATCATCGATCCCCTGGACTTGATCGAGTGGCTCGAGGACCAGGGTTATGAGCCGGAGGCCCAGGTCACGCAGAAGGGCACCCTCGCCCTGCGTGGCGGCATCGTGGACGTCTTTCCGCCTGCCAGTCCCTGGCCCGTGCGGCTCGAGTTCTTCGGCAACGAACTCGAATCGCTGCGTTGCTTCGAGCCGCACACCCAGATCGCGCGGGAGGAAGTCGGCGAAACGACGCTCTCGCCTGCCGGTGAACTCGGGCTGCTCCGTCGCGCTCTCGCCGGGGAAGGCGGCCATTTCGGAAGCCTGCTCGAGCACCTGCCGCCGGATTCGATTGTCGTGCTTTCTGAACCCGAAGCCATCCGGGCACAAAGCACCGCCGCCGACGGAGCTGCCACCGCGGGAAGTCCGTTCCATCAATCCTGGCAGGACGCTGTGGGTGCCTGGCACCGGCATGCAGGTCCGGTGCTGGCGCTCTCCGAACTCGAAGTTCAATGGCCGGCCGAGGCCGGGCTGCTGGCTCCGGGAAGCGGCAACCCGCCAACGCGGATTGAACTCGACATCCGCACTCTCGACGCCTTTCGGCCGGTCGAACTCCAGCTCCCGAAACCCGATCTGGCCGAGGCCCAACGCCGCGATTTCTTCGCCCAGATGCACCGCTGGTCGCGACAGGGGCTGGCGGTCGGGGTGTTCTGCAACAACGCCGGCGAAGCGCAGCGTTTCGAGGAGATCTGGGCCGAGGTCGGTCCCGGCGCGGATGCGGCGTCCAGCCGCCGGGAGCCGTCGCCCGACCTTCACCTCGGCCCCCTCGGGCAGGGGTTCATTGCCGAGGCCCTGGGCTTCGTCATCGTCACCGATGCCGAGATTTTCGGACGTTACAAGGTGCAGCGCCCGCGCCGGATGAAGTCGCCGCATGCCGCCGCCACGCGATCGGTGTTCGACATCAGCTTCACCGATTTCGAGCCCGGGGATCATGTGGTGCATCTGCAACACGGCATCGGCCGCTATCTCGGGATCGAACTCCTCGCGGCGCCGGGCGGGCGGCGGCCCGACGAGGAACCGGCGCCCGAACAGGAATGTCTGGCCATCGAGTATGCGCCGCGGGATCCCGATCAGCCGCCGCCCAAGCTCTACGTGCCGATCGCCGAGGCCCACCTGGTCAGCAAATACGTCGGCGCGGGCAAGGCGCGTCCGCCGCTGAGCGTGCTGGGTGGAAGCCGGTGGGCCAAGGCGAAGGCCCAGACCGCCGAAGCCGTGCGCGATCTCGCGGCCGACCTGTTGAGCCTGCAAGCCGCCCGGTCGTCGCAATCGGGCCACGCCTTCCCGCCGGACGTCCCCTGGCAGCGTGAGTTCGAGAGCGCCTTCATCTACGAGGAAACCCCGGACCAGCTGACCGCCATCGAAGCCGCCAAGCGCGACCTCGAAGCCCCGCGACCGATGGACCGTCTGATCTGCGGGGACGTCGGTTTCGGCAAGACGGAGGTTGCCATCCGGGCGGCGTTCAAGGCGGTGATGGGAGGACGGCAGGTGGCGGTCCTGGTGCCCACCACCGTGCTGGCGCAGCAACACTTCAATACGTTCCGTGAACGCATGGCCGATTACCCCGTGCGGGTCGAGCTGCTATCCCGGTTTCGCACCGTCCGGCAACAGGAACAGGTGGTTCGCGAGCTGGCGGTGGGGGCCGTGGACGTGGTCATCGGAACCCACCGGCTGCTCACGCCCGACGTGCAATTCAAGGACCTCGGACTGGTCGTCATCGACGAGGAACAGCGCTTCGGCGTGTTGCACAAGGAACGGCTCAAACGGGTGCGGGAAACGGTCGATGTCCTGACGCTCTCGGCGACTCCCATCCCGCGGACGCTGTACCTCGCCCTGACCGGCGCGCGGGACATGAGTACCATCGAGACCCCGCCGCAGGACCGGTTGCCGGTGGAGACCATCGTCGCCCCGTTCGACGAGCGCCTCATCCGCGACGCCATCGAGCGCGAGCTCGCCCGCGGCGGTCAGGTGTTCTTCCTGCACAACCGGGTGCTCGACATCGACAGCGTGGCGCTGCGGTTGAAAGCGCTCGCGCCGCGGGCCCGCATCGGCGTCGGGCACGGCCAGATGAAGGCCGACGAACTCGAGGAGGTGATGGCCGGTTTCATCAACGGGGACACCGACGTGTTGCTGTCGACCACCATCATCGAGAGCGGCATCGACATCCCGAACGCGAACACCATCATCATCAACCGGGCCGACCGGTTCGGGCTGAGCGATCTCTACCAGCTGCGCGGCCGCGTGGGCCGCTACCGGCACCAAGCCTACGCCTACCTGCTGCTCCCGCGCCACGCGAGCCTGCTGGCCGACGCCCGCAAACGGATCAGCGCCATCCGCCAGTTTTCTGCGCCGGGCAGCGGCTTCAAGATTGCCATGCGCGACCTCGAGATCCGCGGAGCCGGCAACCTGCTCGGACGCGAACAAAGCGGGCACATCACGGCGGTCGGCTTCGAACTCTACTGCCAGCTGCTCAAGGAGAGTGTGCATGCGTTGAAGGGCGAGCCTTTGCGCCCGGCGCCCCAGGTCTCCATCCGGTTGGACTTCCTCGAGGTGGGCGGGCTGGCGGGCGACCAGGGGTTGGCGGTCAAGCGCGCCGCGGCAGCGCCGGGCACGGGACGGGGACGACGGGCGCGGAATCCGGCGTCGGGCACCCCGTCAAACGCCTCCCGCGGGACGTCCGTGGCCTGCCTGCATCCGACCTACGTGCCCGAACCGCAGCAGCGCATCGAGCTCTACCGTCGGCTGGCACTGGCGCGCGAAACCCCGGAGATCGACGCGCTGCGGACGGAATGTCGGGATCGGTTCGGTCCCCTCCCGGAAGCCGTCGAACTCCTGCTCCAGGTCGCCGAACTGCGCTTGCTGGCCGCGGATCGCGAGGTCACCGCCATCGAGGTCCGCCAGGATCAACTCCGACTCACGCGCGCCGGCGATTATCTCATGGTGGGCGGTCGGTTCCCACGCCTGACGACCGTCGAACCCGCAGCCCGCCTCAACGAAATCCGGACGCTCCTTCGCGCGCTCTAGGGGTCTCCCGGCCGGCGCGGCGAAGGCCGGCAGCCCGTTCCCGGCGGCCACCCCGCGCCGGGTCCACCGGCGGGAGCCGGCCGTTCCTTCGCGCTTGGATCGGATGGGCGGCTCGCTAACTTGTCGGGCGTGATCGGTCCCGAGGATTGCATTGTCGTGATCCCCTGCTTGGACGAAGCCGCGAGCATCGGCGCGCTGGTTCAGGGGGTGCGGCGGCATCTGCCCCGGGTGCTCGTGGTGGATGACGGATCTTCGGACGCAACCGCCGCGCTCGCCCGGGCGGCCGGCGCCACCGTGGAAGCCCACCCGCGCAATCTCGGCAAGGGAGCCGCGCTGCGGACCGGTCTGACCGCAGCGATGAGGTTGGGGGCGGACCGGGCGTTGCTGATGGACGGCGATGGCCAGCATGCGCCGGACGACATTCCGCATTTCCTGGCCGCGGCGGAGGATGACAACATCGATCTCATCGTAGGCAACCGGATGGGGAACCCGGTCGCGTTGTCCCCGGTTCGTCGTTGGGTCAACCGCTGGATGAGCCGGCGGATCTCGCGGCGCGTCGGCTTTCCGTGCCCGGATTCCCAGTGCGGATTCCGGCTGCTACGCCTCGCCGCCTGGTCGGTTGTCTCGCTGCGGCTGGACCACTACGAGGTCGAATCCGAGATGCTCATCGCGTTTGTCGCTTCCGGTCGGCAGGTCCGGTTTGTGCCGGTCGGGTGCCTGCCTTCGTGCCGCCCGAGCCACATCCGTCCCCTGGCGGATTCCTGGCGGTGGTTCCGTTGGTGGTTCGGAAGCCCCGGGGGAGGTTCGTAGGACGCGATCCTGCTCCCTACCGCGGCAATCCACACTCAGCCGTATCGATTCAGTCAGCGAACCGCGCATGGGCACGGATACCACGGATAGGGCGCGGCGCTGAGGCGTTGGCGGATAGGGCGGGAAGGTTCCCTGAATGGTGCTTTCGAACCCAGGGCGGGTAATCCTGGTTTCCCTCAATATCCGTGTCCATCCGCGCCCATCCGCGCCCATCAGTGGTGAATCCTGCTGCATGGTTACGGCTCAGCGGCTTGCGTCCCGGGGGCCTGCACCTTGCCAGCGGAAGCAGCGCTATTGAGGCGGGGTCTTCTCGTGCCTGACCCGCTCCCGCTCGGGAAACGCCGCGCCCTGGGCGATGGGCTCGTGGTCGCGAGGCGGCGTGGTCGAAACCGAGGGATGTTTGGCTTCGCCCCGGTGCGGTCGCGGGCTCGAACACCCGGCGAGACCGGTCGACAAAGCCACACCGGTCATCACTATGAAAAGGCGTCGTCGGATCATGCCGGGCCTACTTGAAGGTTGCCGCGCGGATGTGCACGTGGTGCGAAGTGTACTTCCATTCATACTCACAGCCGGCGCCGGAATCGGACACCGTCCTGATAAAGGTGGGCGTCGGAGGATCGCCGGAGAACTCGCTGATCTCAAGGTCGTCATAATCGCCCCAGTAACCCCGCGTGTCGGGACAGATCGGAATGTCATAGTCCATCGCGTTGAAGGGCAGATAGATCCGGGTGCCATCCGGGAAGTAGGCCAGGTTGCCCTGCTTCAGCCGGAGCGTGTCCCCCTTGGCAGGGTGCCGGTCGACGTAGGCCGCCTTCCAGACCGGGGGCATCCCGATGAAACCGTCCCACGCCCGGACATTCGGGTTGAACTGGTCCCCGGGGGTGTTGAGGTTCCCCGGCGTGGTGCCCCATTCCGGCGCCGCCCAGGCCCCGGTAAGGTCGAGACGGGCATAACTCCCGGTCACATAAAGCCGGCCGGTCTTTTCCTCCTTCTGGGTATAGAGCAGACGCACGGCGTCATTGCCGCCCTCCGAAGGCGCGCCGATGTCGAAGGCGAACTGGGGACCGGCCCGGACCTTGCGTCCCGACGCGAACTGGATCGTCGGGTAGAGCTGCGCGGGGTTGCTGACCCGCAACGGCTGGGTCCACGACGACCCGTTCCACTTTGCCATGAAGACGGTCCAGTCGGATGCCTGCGCGGCGACGTAAAGATCCCCGCTCGCTTCATGCACGCGGAGGCGCGGGTGGCTGTACATCGCCAGTCCCGGAAACGGGTTCGACAGCCGTTCGAACTGGGCGCCGTCGTTGGGGGCCTGCCAAACGTCGATGCGGTCGGCGTCGACGTCGACGAACGCGGCGAAGACGTTCCCCTTCTTGTTCGAGGCCAGGCTGCCGCCGTCGTAGAAGTGGCCTTCATTCGAGACCATCTGGTGCACTTTGAACGAGATCCCGCCGTCGGTTGAACGCGCGATGCACGCGCCACCGATGTAGTTGTTCACGGCGCCAACCACGCCGGTCGGCGGCATTTTGCTGGAGGGGATCGCCAGGTTGGCCATGAACACGACGTTGTAATGGGCGCCGGAGGTCGTCAGCGCCGGGTCACCCCAGATCGCCGCCCAGCCGTCCGGGGGGGTGACCCGGCCGCCATAGGCCCAGGTCATTCCCCCGTCCTCCGAGAAGGCCCAGCCCATCAGACTCGCCCCGGGCAGCACGGTGCGGCTGGTTTCCGTGTATTGGATCGTCGCCTCGCCGTTCGTGCCGTCGTTGAACGCGACGACGACCCGGTGTTTCCCTCCGGAAAAGGAGGTGGTCAACGCCGTCTCGGACTGGGCATAGGCGGAAGTGGCCTTGGTGTGTCCCGTGACGGGGTGTCCAGGCAGCGCACAACCGGCGCCGGCAAGCAGGCAGACGAGTCCCAACGTGCCGGCCAGGAGCCGGGACTGGGCAAGGAAGCGCAAGGCGCCTTCCGATTCGCTCTTTGACTGAACCATGGTGTGCGGGGGCTGTTTCGGATTTGGCTGAACATCGTTGATTGCGACGATTCGGCAAGTGAATAGATGGGAATTCAATATGGAGGATCTGAAGGTCGGCGGTCCGGCTGCCTTCGGCTCTGTGTCACGGCGGCGATACCGGAGACCTTGGTCCGGCAGCCAGGCTGCGCGCGATCTTCAGACAACGCTCGCTGGTGACCATCGCGGGAGTGGGTATCGCGTTCTTCGTCAGCCGGAGGCGAGTTTCCCGGCTCGGGGTGGAAGACCGCGGACGCCGAGGCGCCGCCACTCCGGTTCGCCGGTCGCAACGCTCGTCGACATTCCGGCACAAAGGGGGGATCGGTCGCTCATCGGGCCATCAGAATGGTCACGTCGTCCTTGACCCACAACAGTTACAGCACCCCGTCACCGTCGACATCCGCGGCCCGGAAGACAAACGCGTCGGGTTGGGTAAGCGTTCGCGGCGCGTCGAAGCGGGCCAGGGTATTGAGATCCGCATTGAGCAGGAGAAACCGGGCGTCCTCCGAGGCGATGGCGGTCGGAGGACGAACGGCACCCCGAGTGAGTCCGCCTCACTACGTCCCGGCTGCCGCCGCGCTTCATCCCGGGCCGACCCGCTGGGGGGAGGCAATGCCTCTTCCTGTTTGACGAAGCTTCGCGACTTGCCGACCGGCATCTCGGAACGCTTGTCCGAACAGGAAGTCGCAAATTCGCGTCTTCGGGGGCTGGTCAAACCGGCAACTTTGGTTATGGTGGCGCGAAGTCTGATTAATCGAACCATGACACTGCAACCGATCCTCAGTCGTTCGTTCCTCGGCGGCGCCCTGCTGGCCCTGCCGTTCGCCGCCCTGGCCCATCCCGATCATCCGCATCCGGTCGCCCATCCCGAACCCGCTCCGGCCGAAGCGGCTCCCGCCTCGGAGGCGCCCACGGCAACCGCCGGTCAGGGGGCGTTCGTCTTCCGTTACGCAGGCGAGCTGAGTGCGTTGCCGTCGGAGAGCCATGCCAATCTGCCGCAGGCACACGGCGGGTTTGCGGTGGATCCGGAGACTGGTGAAGTCTTCTTCGGCCTCAAGGGCGCCGGCATCATCTGGATGAGCAACGACCTCACCGAAAAGCGCGTGTTGCCGGTAACCGAGCCGTCCCTGATCGAGGGTAATTTCCACAACACGACGCTGCTCCGTCGGGCGGACGGGCAGCGCTTTCTGGCGTTCCCCGACAACGAGAAGGGCCGCGTGCTGCTGACCACCGACGAGGGCCGGTTGGTGGCGACGCTGGGCGCGCCGCGCGAGGTCAACGGCTATTACGCCGCGGGGGGCGGGTTCAACCCCACCGACACCGAATATGCCGGTGGCCGGCTCTATGTGGCCGATGGCTATTCGGCCGGCAACTTCATCTCCGTGGCCGATCCGTGGCTCGCGCGCTGGACCGACTTCGTGTTTGGCGGCAAGACCACCGGCGCCCGTGAATACGGTCGGTTCGGCACAGCGCACGGCATCACCTGGAACGGCGACACCCGCCGGCTCGTGATCGCCGACCGTGCCAACTCGCGCATTCAGGACTTCGACCTGGAAGGCACGTTCCTCGACAACACGAAACTGCCCGAGGGCTCGCTTCCCTGCGACGTCGACTTCCTGCGCGGCTACACGCTGGTGGGCTGCCTGCAAGGGCCCGCTGGCGAGCGTCCGGCGCCCTTCTACATCCTGGATCAGGACGGCAACATCGTGTCGACCGTGAATCCGAAGCGCGATTTCGGCCTCGAACTGTTCACCCACATTCACAACGCAACGTGGAAAGTGGCCCGCAGTGCCGACGGTAAGAGCGAGAAGATCTACGTGCTCGCGACGGCCTGGAATCCGGGTGGCTTCGCGGTGTTCGAACTGGTCAAGCCATAGGCCGCGGGGCGGGCCCTGAAGAGCGTACCAAGCTCTGACGCTGGTTCACTTCGTTTCCGATGAACCGCATCCGGTGGACCGGGTGGTGGTGTTGGGCGACCCCAACGAGCAGGCCGTGGCCGCGGCGCACCGGCTCTGGATGGACCTCTCTGGCAGGGTGTCACGACCGCCGCGATCCACACCACCCAGGCCACTGCGCGGCGGGGATCGGCCCCCCCGGATGAGGACCGGCGTCGGGTAAAGCCACTTTGCCACTCCCCGGCGGGAAAAAGTCCCTTTGCCGCATGCAGGATTGGACACGCGGCCGGATTCTGACAGAATTTGGCTTCACGTCACGCGTTGGCACGGTATGGAGACCTACTTCGAGAATCTGTCCGCCAAGGAAGGGACCAGTCGCAGGCTGGTCCAGGATCTGCGGGTATTGCTGCGGGACGCTGAATCGCTGGTCGGTTCGGCGGTCCTCGAATTGAAGGATGCCTCGCGCTGGGATCTCCGCACCCGCCTGGACCAGCTCAAGGCGAGTTGCGCGCGGCTCGAACGGCAGGCCGCCGCCGGGGCGCGGCGGGCGGACGAGATCGTGCGGGAACGGCCGGTGCAGGTCGCGGGTTTCGCCTTCGCTCTCGGCCTCTTCATCGGCCTCTGCCGTCGACGTTGAGCGCCTCCCCCGCCGCGTCCTCCAAAGCGGCGTCCGGGTTGCTGCCTTGAGCAGCCACCGTCGGTTGGCTCCCCGCGATCAGTTGCAGCGAACCGGCGGCTTCCCACGCCCCCCCGACCAAGCCTATGCTGCCGGCATGCAACATCCCGTTCTGGTCGCTGGTCTTGCCGCCAGTTTCCTGATTCCGGCCCCGGCCTCGCTGGCCGCGGCCCCGAAGCACAGCATCCGTTTCGACGAGCCCGCCGCGCGCTGGACCGAGGCGTTGCCGGTGGGGAACGGGCATCTGGGCGCCATGGTCTTCGGGGATCCGGCGGCCGAACGAATTCAAATCAACGAGGATTCGATCTGGGCCGGGCCGCCGGTCCCGGAGAACCCCGACGATCTCGCCCCGAAACTGGCGGCCATTCGCCGGCTCTATTTCGAGGGGAACCCCGCCGAGGGCGAACGACGCGTGGCCCAGGAGATACTTGGGCCCCGCATTTCGCCCCGCTCCCATCAGCCGCTGGGCGATTTGTGGATCCGCCATCGCGACGCCGTCGATGACAACGCCGTTCCCGGGAACCCCGCGCGCACGGCTCCGACCACCGACCATCCCGCGGCCGAGGACTACGCGCGCGAACTCGATTTGCAGACCGGCCTGGCCCGGACGCACTACCGGCATCACGGGCAGTTGATCCACCGGACAACCTTCGCTTCCGCGCCGGACGATGTCCTCGTCACCCGGATCGAAGCGGCGCAGGCGGGATCGCTGGATCTCGACCTCGAACTCACCCGCGCCGCGGATTTCATGACGCGGGCGCGCGCCCATGACGCCCTGTCCATTCAGGGCCGGGCGCAACAGGGCGGGAAGCAGCCCGGCGTTCACTGGCTCGGCTGGTTGCGCGCCCTGCCGGAGGGCGGTTCGGTCGAGGCGGTCGGGAACCGGTTGCAGGTCCGGGGAGCGACGTCCGTAACTCTGTTGCTGGCGGCGAAGACGGACTACAACTTCCATGATCCGGCGCGTCCATTGCCTTTGGACCTGGCCGCCTGGTGTCGACGCGTGGTGGAGGCCGCGGCCGAACGGCCCTACGCCGAACTGGAAGCCCGGGCGGTGGCGGATCATGAGTCCCTGTTCGACCGCTGCATGCTGGACCTTGGCGACACCGATCCCGAACTGGCGGCCCGCAGCATGCCCGAGCGGTTGGCGGCCCTGCGCGCGGGGGCCGACGATCCCGACCTGATCGAAACTTACTTCCAATTCGGGCGGTATCTGCTCATCGGAAGTTCGCGGCCCGGCAGCCTGCCGGCCAACCTTCAGGGACTGTGGAACGAGTCCATCGAAGCGCCCTGGAACGCCGATTACCACATCAACATCAACCTCCAGATGAACTACTGGCCGGCGGAGGTCACCGGCCTGCCCGAGTTGCACGAGCCGTTCTTCCGGCTCCTGAGCGGACTGCGAAAGGACGGGCGCGTGCTGGCGCAGCGGCTGGGCTGTCGGGGTTTTGCCGCGTCGCACACGACCGATGCCTGGCAATGGGCCGCGCTCATCGGCGCGCCGGGTTACGGGATGTGGCCGCTGGGCGCGGCCTGGTGCACGGCGCACGCGATGGAGCACTACCGGTTCACGGGCGATATCGAGTTCCTCCGGGCCGTGGGCTATCCGTTGCTCAAGGGGTCGGCGGAATTCCTGCTCGACTGGCTGACGCCGGATCCGCGCACCGGCCGGCTGGTGTCGGGGCCCACGACCTCACCCGAAAACAGCTACCGCTTCGAGGGCCGTCGGTTGACGCTGGCCATGGGCAACGCCATGGATCAGATGATCATCTGGGAGAACTTCACCAACGCCCTCGAGGCGGCGGCCGCGCTGGGCATCGAGGACGCGTTTACCGCCGAGGTGCGCGGGGCGCTGGGCAAGCTCGCGATGCCGCGGATCGGTTCGGATGGCCGGATTCTCGAGTGGTCCGAGGAATACGAGGAGGCCGAGCCCGGCCACCGGCACATGTCACACCTTTACGGGCTGCATCCCGGCTTTCAGTTCACTCCGCGCGAAACCCCCGAGTTCGCCGGGGCCGCGCGGAAGGTGCTCGAGGGACGGCTTGCCCGCGGCGGCGGCCACACCGGTTGGAGCCGCGCCTGGATCATCAACTTCTATGCCCGCCTCCTCGACGGCGAGAAAGTCCACGAGAACCTGCTGGCCCTGCTCACGAAGTCGACGCTCCCGAACCTCTTCGACACGCATCCGCCCTTCCAGATCGACGGCAATTTTGGCGGTTGCGCCGGCATTGCCGAGGCCCTGCTGCAAAGTCACGGACGCGAGCCGGTGATCCGCCCGCTTCCGGCCCTGCCAAAGGCGTGGGCCACGGGCAGCGTGACCGGCCTGCGCGCGCGCGGGGGCTTCGTCATCGGTCTGTCCTGGCACGACGGCCGACTGGCCACGATGTCGGTCGAATCGTTGCTCGGCAACGTCTGCCGCGTGGCGCTGGACGACCGCGAAATCGCCTTCGACACCCGCGCCGGCGGAACCTACCGGCTCGATGACTTGATCGAACGAACGCGGTAAACCCGGCCCCCGCCGGTGATCTCCGCTGGATTCGGAGGATGGCGAGGACGGCGCGGAGAAGGAGATTACCGGCCGGATTCGTCGCGGCGAAACCGGTCCCGCAACGCTTGGGCAAAGCCGGACATCGTTGGGTCCGAGTCCGTCAAGACCACCTCGCATTGATCCCCCGCCAGGGCGACCAGTGCCGGAATCGTCGCGACCCGGGCGATGTTCAGGTAATCCGGCGCGCGTTCCCAGTCGGACGGAAGCGCGGTCAATCGCAGCCCGGCCACGCCCGGCTCGAACACCGCTGCCAGGAGCGCGTTCATGGCCATGCCACCCGTGGCCTCCAGCACCGAACGCGCCGCGTCCCGGCCCGCGATCCCGGCCGCGGCCTGCAACCCGCGTCGGATGTCCCACACCCGCATGCCGTCGAGCGTCTGACCCAGCAGCATGAAGCGGCGACGCACTTGAACGATGCGTCGGGCATCGCCGGTCCAGGCCGTGGGCCCGACGCCTCGGGGCGGCAGCACGAGCAGGCGTCCGCCGGCACGGACGACCTCCGTCCGCAACGCCGCGATCGCCCTTCCCGCCTGTCCCTCGCCGGCGTCCTGGCCGCCAAACACGAGGCGGAGATCTTCGGGCACCGTGGCCGCCACACCCGCGAAGCCTTCGCGAAGGGCCGACACCACCGTCTCCCAGCCGGCCTCGTCCACGACCCGCATCGTCACGGGACCCGGGGTGTTGGCCGCCGCGAGTCGCTCGAGGGAAACGAGCGGAAGCACGACGTTCTGCTGGCTGGTGAACGTATGCACTTCGACCCGCAGCCCGAGGTTTTCGGCGCGAAAACGCAGGGCGGTTTCGGGAGCCGGGGTCTCAATGGGCCAGCCCCGGAAGACGCGTTGGCGCAGGCCTTCGCGCCACGCGTCCTGAAGTCGATGCCAGCCGGCAACGCTCGCCGGCATTTCCGGCTCCGACGCCATCGGCACGAACTGCTTGTCGATCTGCGTGTTCACCTCGTCTTTCGGCAGCTCCGCGAAGACCCGGAGTTCGCGGCGATCCAGCACCTTCGCGGCGGCCCGTTCGATGAGGAAATCGTCCTGTTTGAGAAACCGGTTGAACCAGCGGAACACCGGCACCTGGAGGTCCTGGGTATCCTGGTGCGGCCCCTCGGTGATCAGCAGGCCAAGCCGGTCGGCCGCCCCGGCCGCTTCGTAGATGGGCCGCAGATGCTGGTGGACCCGCAAGACGCCGTCGAGGGGGAAGATCGAGTCCTTGTCGCTGTTGGCCAGCAACAACGGTCGCGGCGCGATCAAGGCGGCCAGCATCGGGTAGTCCCAGCGGTGCGTGTTGACGAAGAACATGCAGTCGCAATGCCCCTCGACCGTGCCGTCCACGACGTGATTTTCGAGGTCGGTGATGCCGGCCACGGGGGCCACGACCTTGATCCGCGGATCGATGGCCGCCGCAAACCACGAATACGCCCCGCCGCCCGAACGGCCGGTGATGCCGAAGCGCTCGGGGTCGACCTCGGGCCGGGTCGTCAGGTAGTCGAGCGCGCGGACGCAATTCCACGCCTCGACGCCCGCCGGCGTGTAACCGCGGCTGTTCCACCACCAGCGATCATGCCGGTAGGTGCCGTGGTGAATCCCCTCGATTTCGCCCAGTTGCAGCGTGTCGATGATCAGGCAGACGTAGCCATGCCGGGCAAACCAGACGCCGTGATGATGGTAGCCGGTCTTGTTGCCGTAGCTGATGCCGTCCGCGGTCTGGAAGCTGTGACCGCAGACGTAGAGCACGGTCGGACACGCCCGGCGGACGGTCACAGGCAGATAGAGGTTGCCCGTGACGTACAGCCCGGGCAGGGATTGGAAATGCAGCCGTTCGACCGTGAAATCCTCGCGGTCAATCCGACCGGTGATCCGGGGGCGCAACGGCGTGCGCTCCGGCCACGGGTCAAGCCCGAGCATGTCGCGCAATTCCGCGCGCCGTGCTGCCTGATGCGCCAGCCAGGCATCGGGCGCCGTGGCCGAATCAGATCGCGCGGCAAGGGCGGCGGTTTCGGCGGCAAAATATCGTTCCAGCAGCGCGTCGCCCGGCAGCAGAGGCTGGTTGGTTGCGGCGGCGACCGCGCCCAACCCGGCGACGGCGCACAACCATGAATGCACGAAGAACTGTCGCATGATGATGTCCGCAGCTTGCGGCGGGCGCCCGCAACACACAAGCGGTTCCTCCAGCATCCGCGGGGAACTCCAGCCATCGGGGCGCCGGTCACTGCGGCTGGTGGGTGAACGCTGCGGCGGCAACCGCATCCGCGATGGTGGCCGGGGGCCGCGGACACGAGGCAAGCACCGCATCAAGCGCCGGCCTGGATTTCTGTCGGAAGCGGCGGCGATTTCCGTCTAACCCCGGTATGAATGTGTTGCGCATCCTGGGGTTTGCCCACGCCCTGTCGCGGTTCCTGGGGACCGCCGTCCTGCTGGCTGGCGCCCGCCTCCTGGCGGACGGACTGATCGTTGTTCCTGATTTTCGCCCGGCACCGCCCGGGCCCGGACCGCGTCCCCCGCACGCGTTTGCGCCGCTCGAGGTTGCCTACCATCGCGTGACGGTGGACATCCGCGATCAGGTGGCCCGGACCTCGGTGGAACAGGCGTTCCGCAATCCGGAGGCCCGCCAGCTCGAAGGGTACTACATTTTTCCGGTGCCCAAGGGAACGCAACTGGACGCCATTAGCATGGAGGTCGGGGGGGAAATGCTGCCCGCAGAACTGCTCGATGCCGACCAGGCCCGGCGCCTTTACGAGGACATCGTGCGGAAACACCGTGATCCCGCCCTCCTCGAATACGCCGGCCAGGCGCTCTTCAAGGTGCGCATCTTCCCCATCGAACCGCTCGGCACGAAACGGGTCCGCCTGTCCTACACGCAATTGCTCACCGCCGACACCGGCATGGTCGAATACCGCTATCCATTGAACACCGAGAAGTTCTCCGCCGCGCCCATCAAGGAGGTCAGCGTCAAGGTGGAGCTGAAAGGGCGCGGTCCATTGAAGTCGGTGTTCTCGCCGACGCATGAGGTCGAGGTGGCGCGACACGGCGGCCGCGAGGCGACGGTTGGGTTCGAGGCGGTCAACGTCCGGCCCGACCGGGACTTTCAGTTGCTGTTCAGCCGGGATTCAGGCGATGTGGATCTGCGGCTGCTGACGCATGCCAGCGGCGACGGCGACGGCTTCTTTCTCCTGCTGGCCGCGCCGGATGTCGAACTGAGCGGGGATCGGGTGGCGCCGAAGGACGTGGTGTTCGTGCTGGACACCTCGGGCTCGATGGCCGGCGGGAAGCTCGATCAGGCGAGGAAGGCCTTGCAGTTCTGTCTCGCCAACCTCAACGAGCGTGACCGGTTCGACATCATCCGGTTCTCGACCGAGGCCGAACCGCTCTTCCACGGTCTGCAGCCCCCGGATGCCGGGCGCCGGCAGCAGGCCGCCGCGTTCCTCGCGAAGCTGCGCCCCCTCGGCGGCACCGCCATTCACGATGCGCTCCTGACGTCCCTACGCGAACGCCCCGTCGACGGGGAGCGTCCGTTCCTGGTCATCTTCCTGACGGACGGATTGCCCACCGTGGGCGAGGTGAAGAACGACGTGATTGTCGACGCCGTGAAGTCCGCGGGCGGTGGCCTGACGCGGGTGTTCTGTTTCGGCCTCGGCCACGATGTGAACACCCACCTGCTTGATCGGATCACGGAAACCACCCGCGCGCGCAGCCAGTACGTTTTGCCCGAGGAGGACATCGAGCTGAAGGTGTCGTCCTTCTTCGCCAAGGTGAGCGATCCCGTGCTCGCGGAACCGCGGTTGACGCTCGACAGTCCGGTGCGGCTGGCGCGGATGCATCCGTCGCCGTTGCCCGACCTGTTCAAGGGGGACCAGCTTGTCGTTGTCGGGCGGTTCGCGGGCCGGGGCAGCGGGACGTTGACCCTGTCCGGCATGGTGGATGGGAAGGCGCGGTCGTTCGCGCGCCCGGTTCGATTTCGGGAGCGGGGACGGGACAACGACTTTATTCCGCGGCTCTGGGCGATGCGGCAGATCGGCTTCTTGTTGGATGAAATCCGGTTGCGCGGCGAGAATCCCGAGTTGAAGGAGGAGGTCGTTCGGTTGGCGCGGGACTACGGCATCGTCACGCCCTACACCTCCTGGTTGATTCTGGAGGACGAACAGCGTCGCGCGGTGCCGCTGGCGATGCAGACGCAGCCGGCGCTCAGCGGGGATCGCGGGGCGCAGATGGCGAGCCGGCGCGCCTATGAGTCGCTGACCCGCGAGCAGACCGGGCTGGACGCCGTTCTGGCGGCGCGTTACGGACTGGCCAGCAAGTCCGCCAACCAGGTGGAAAGCACGCTTGCGGCGGCGCAGACGGATGCGCTCCGGGCCGCTCCCGTCACGGCGGGGGCAACGGTCACCCCGGGGCCGGCGGTTGTGCGCCCCCCGGCTTCGGCGGGTGTTTCCCCCGCACCGACAGCGGCCGGGGCCGGCCAGGGTCCGGGACGATACGTTGGCGGCCGGACCTTTTACCAGCATGGCGCCCGTTGGGTTGACAGCCAGGTGCAAGGCCAGCCGGCGGCGGCGCCGCGCCGGACGATTCCCTTCGGGTCCGCGGACTATTTTGACCTCCTTGGCCGCCATCGGGAGACGCAGGCCTGGCTGGCGCTGGGGGTGCAGGTCGAGTTCGTCCTCGAAGGCGTGGTGTATCAAGTCACCGAGTAGCGTCCGAACACCGCCGCGCGGCGATCCCCCGATCCGTCGTCAGGCCGCGTCCCCGATGGACTCGATCAAGTCCTCGGGGATCCAGTTCCGCCGCCGGGTGGTGAGCGCATCGGCAGCGGCGCCATGCTGCCAGACGGCCTGGGCGATCGTGCGCCCGGGGTCGGTTTGCCGCTCGGGTTGGGCCAGCAACCCGACGAGAAAACCCGCCAGGATGTCGCCGCTGCCCCCCTGGGCGAGGTGCGGGTTTCCCGAACTGTTCACCCAGACCGGGCCTTCACTCCGGCCCACCAGGGTTTGGTGCCCCTTGAGCACGACCCAGGCATCGCCGTAGATGGCGGAAAGGCGGCGCAACGCCCCCAACCGGTCGGACTGCAACTTCTCTGCGTTGGTTCGCAGCAGCCGGGCCGCCTCGCCAGGGTGCGGAGTGATCACGCGCAGCGCTTCGGATTTCCCGGGGCCGGAGGTCAGCCATTCCAGGGCCGAGGCGTCGACCACCAGCGGCGCGCGTTCACCCCGCCAAAGGGTCGTCAAGGCGGCGCGAAACCGTTCCGCCGCTGCCGGACCCGCCAGACCCGGACCGACGAGAATGCCGGTGGCGCCTTCGGGAAGCTCGACGGCGCCGGCCAACGCCCGCACCATCACGGCCTGCAACTGGGCCGCCACCGGGGCGTAGATTTCGCGTTCGACCAGCAACGTGATGAGGCCCGGTTGCGCCCGCTGCGCCCCCCTTGCCGCCAGCACCGCCGCTCCATGGTAACCGGGCCAACCTGCCAGAATCGCCGCGTGCCCGTAACTCCCCTTGTGCGAAACCACCGGTCGGGTCGGCGGGCAGCCGGCAAAATCTCCGGGCAACACCCACTGCAATTCTCCGTCGAAGGGACAGGGCGCCAGGCCGATCTCGGGCGCTACTTCGAGCCGCCCGACGTGGGCCGCCGCTTCGGTCCGCAGCAACCCGACCTTCGGCGCCGCCAGGGTCAGGGTGCGTTCGGCCTGAATGGCGGCTCCCAGAACCTCGCCGGTTTCGGCCTGCAAACCGCTGGGCACATCCACCGCCAGCACCCGCCGTCGGGCCCGGTTGATCGTGTCAATCAGGCGCGTCCAGGCGGCATCCAAAGGCCGGTTCAACCCGATGCCGAAGAGCCCGTCGATGATCAGGTCCGGAGCCCGGGCCAGCCCTTGCTCGACGAGGCCGAGGGCGGCGGCCGGATCCTGGATCTCGAGCAGTTCGGCGCGCCGGTCCTCGAGATGCGGTCGCGCGCATCGGGCGTCGTCGCCGTTGTGGCCCTTTCCTGCGAGGATGAGAATGCGGTCCTGGGGGCGGGTCAGCTCGCGAGCCCTCAGGGCCACCAGCCGTCCGACCTGTTCGATGACCTCCCGTTCGGCGCCGCCGGTCGCCCAGGTGGCTTGCTCCCAGCGGCGCATCTGCTCGATGGTGACAACGGGGACGGGCATGGCAGGGGGCGAATCGACAGGTTGTCAGCGGAGATACGGGCGGATGACCGCGGTCCAGATCGCGTAACCGGCGGCGTTCATGTGCAGGTTGTCCTCGATGAACAACTCGGGACGGGGTTGGCCGTCGTCGCCGAGCATCGGGGTGTGAATGTCGATGTACTCGAGGAGCGGCGAGGTCTCGGTGAACTTCCGGAGCACAGCGTTGGCTTCGCCCAACGCGACGGCAAAGGGTTTGCGTTTCGGGCTGGGTTTGATTGCCAGCAGCGAGATGCGGCACGCGGGAAGCCGGGCATGCACTTCGCGGGCGAAATCCCGGAAATCCTCGAGGATCTGCGCGGCGGACTTCCCGGCCCCCACATCGTTGTCGCCTTCGTAAAGGACGATCTGACGGGGTGCATAAGGAAACACCAGCCGGTCCGCCAGGGCGACGGCATCGGACATCTGGGATCCGCCGAAGCCGCGGTTCAACACCGGCAGACCGGGGAAATCCTGCGCGAGCGTATCCCACTTGCGGATGCTCGAACTGCCGAGGAAGAGGATGCCGCCCGGCGGGACCGGATTCGCTGCGTCGGCCATGGCAAACGCCTGCGCGTCCTTCTCGAAGCGGGAGGGATCCGGGTCCGCGACCGGTTGGGGGGAGGGGGCGGGCTGGAGGCGGGCCATCGGGGACAGGAGAACCCCGGCCAGGAGGCTGAGCAACGGAACGAATCGGGCGTGGTGCACGCGCCCACTATGGCGGCGGTCGGGCGGGGGGCAAGGGGGATTTCGACCACGCTCCGGCCCGCGGGCGGGTTTCCCTTCTGATCCTTGTTGTCAGGGTTGGCGGGAGTGTGTAACCAGAACGGCGTTCTGGGCGTCAACAGGGTGAAGGCCGATGTGACCGAATCGATCATGGGATCAGCGACGAGTGGCAGGTGCGGCAGGCGGACGTTCGCAAGCGTCAGCCTGCTGTTGGTTTTGCTGATGGCGGGTTGTTCCAGCGGGCATTACCGCGAGTCTGCCGACCGGGAGGTTTATCAGATCATCGAAAACATCGAGGGGCAGATCTTCGGTCAGACGAATGAATTCACGATTGATACGCCTTATTCGGACCGTAACCCGAATGAGATTCTGCCGGACGAGCTGATCGAGGACCGCCTCTCCGCCGAGGAGCATGCCGTCAAGCTCGACGCGGCGTTGCATCTGGCGGTGACGCACAGCCGCGAATACCAGACCCAGAAGGAGCAGCTTTACCTGACCGCCCTCAGCCTGTCGGGGGCGCGTTTCGAGTTTTCGCCGCAGTTCTTCGCCGATTCCACCGCCACGCTCAGCGGCACGGGCGGCCGCATCGAGTCCGGCTCGGTGCGCAACCGGATCGGGGTCAGCCAGCTGCTGAAGACCGGCGGTTCGCTGAGCGTGTCCCTGGCCAACGACCTGCTGCGCTGGTACACGGGCAACTCCGTGGGCAACGCCTTCGGGCCGGGCAACGACTCGGTGGTGAACACGATCAGCGTGAACCTTGCCCAACCCCTCCTGCGCGGGTTCGGCAAGAACGACCCGCGCGTCGAGGCCCTGACCCAGGCCGAGCGCAATGTGGTCTACGCGATCCGGACTTTCGGCCAGTATCAGAAACAGTTCGCCGTCGGGATTGTGAACGACTACTTCGCCCTGCTGGGCCAGAAGGAGGCCGTGCGCAACAACTACACGAACTACCTGCGACTGCTTGATTCCACCAAATACCTCGAGGCGCGCGCCGTGGACCGTGCCCGCAAATCGGACGTCGACAACTCGCGCAGTTCCGAACTCATCGCCCGACGGGCCTACATCAATTCCCTGGCCGCCTATCTGAACCAGCTCGACACCTTCAAGATCACCCTGGGCATCCCGGTCAGCGAACGGCTCTATCTGGACGATGCCGACCTGCAGGAACTCGAAACCGCCGGCCTGCCGGAGGTGGACGTGGACAAGGACGCCGGCTTCCGGATTGCCGTCGAGCGACACATGGACATCCTCAATGCGATCGACCGTTTCGAGGACATCAAACGGAAGATCCGGATCGCCGCCGACCAGCTGAAGCCCGGTTTGGATGTCGTCGGCAACGCCAGCCTCGGGTCGGAGGAGCCCTACGACTACCTGAATTTCGACCCCGACAACATCCGCTACAGCGTCGGGTTGCAGCTGGATTTGCCGGTCAACCGGCTGCGGGAACGCAACAACTATCGCGCCACTCTGGTGACCTTCGAGTCCCAGATCCGCAGCCTCACGCTGACCCTGGACAACTTCAAGAACCGCATCGACCGCGGTTTGCGGACCCTGGAACAGCAGCGGTTGAACTACCTCAACAGCGTCGCGCAGTTGGAGGTCATCCAACGGCGCGTGGACATGAACGAGATCCTGCTCAAGGCGGGCCGGACCGACTTCATCGAGCTGCGGCAGTCCTACGACGACCTCATCAACGCCCAGAACCAGTTGACCTTCACCAAGGTCGACTACATCCAGGCGCGGCTTTCGCTGCTGTTGGATCTGGGCGTGATTCAGACGGACCTGGACAAGTTCTGGCTGCAGGATCCGCTGGCGGATCTGCTCGACGACAGCCAGCGCGGGCCCGGGCCGCTGAAGATGCCCGATGACACCCTGATCCCCCCCGACCACTTCCTGGAAGCCACTCATGAGCTCAGCCAAAGCCATTAACCGCCTGCCCGGTCCGCTCCGGTCGCCGCTGGTCCTGATCGCCGCCGTCATCGTGCTCGGGACGGTCCTGTTCTTCTCGTTCCGGGGCGGGGCCAAACACGGTCTGCCGCCCACGGCCTTCTACGACGTCAAACGTGGCGACTTCGTGGTCTCCGTGGTCGAAGGCGGCACCATCGAAGCGGTGAACGAGGTGGTGATCCGGAACGAGGTCGAGGGGACCGCCCGGATCATTTACATCGTGCCGGAGGGCAGCTATGTGCAGAAGGGCGACCGGCTCGTGGAACTGGATTCCTCGCAGGCCCAGGACCAGGTCAACCAGCAGGACATCGCGTTCCAGAAGGCCCAGTTCGCCTTCATCCAGGCCCAGGCGCAGCTCGATATCCAGCGCAGCCAGACCAACAGCGACATCGACGCCGCCGCCCTCAAGCTCAAGCTGGCCGAACTCGACCTGGATAAATTCAAGCGCGGCGACCGCGTGGTGCAGCTCATCAACGCCACCAACACGCTCGTGCAGACCGAGGCCAAGCTCTCGGTCAACCGCGAAAACTACATGTGGACGACCAACCTGGCGGCCAGCGGTTACGAAACCAAGCAGCGCGCCGATCAGGACCGGTTGAACCTGATGGACATGGAGAATTCCCTCACGGTGGCCAGCAATCAGCTCTGGATTCTGAGTGAGTTCACCCTGCGCAAGAACCTGGAGGAATTCCAATCCTCGGTCCGCGAGGCGAGTAACGAGCTGCAGCGGGTGATCGCCCAGAGCGAACGCATGATCGCCCAGTACGAGGCCGACCTGATCACCCAATCGAACACCCTCGATCTGAACCTCAAGAAGCTGGAGCGCGACCGCAAGAACCTCAATGGCTGTCTCATCGAGGCCCCGCAGGGCGGATTGGTGGTGTATCCCTCCGGCGGCGACAACCGCTTCAGCAGCGAGTCCCTCATCGAGGAAGGCGCCACCGTGCGCAACCGGCAGGAGTTGATCAAGCTGCCGGACACCTCCCAGATGAAGGTCTCGATCAAGATCCACGAGTCCTTCATCAACATGGTCGAGAAGGGCCAGCAGGCGTTCGTCGTGCTCGATTCCATGCCCGATCAGCGGTTTCGCGCCGTGGTGGACAAGGTCGGCCTGCTGCCGGACACCCAAAGCCGCTGGGGCAACCCGAATCTCAAGGTCTACAAGACCGAGGTCCTCATCCTCGACCAGTTGCCCGATGTCAAACCCGGCGTCTCCGCCAAGGCGGAAGTCATCATCTCCAAGATCGAGGACGCCGTGTCGGTGCCGATTCAGGCGGTGACCACCCTCGGTGGACGCCAGGTGTGCTACCTCCAGAAAGGCAGCGAGGTCGAACCCGTGCCCGTCGAAGTCGGGATGTTCAATACCAAGTTCATCGAGATTACCAAGGGGCTTGTGGAAGGCGACAAGGTGTTGCTCGCGCCGCCCTTTGACACCAAGTCGAAGGAACTCGACAGCAGCCTGCTGAGCGAGGGCGACGAGGCGTCACTCACGAACACCCCGCCGCCAGCGCCGCGGCAGACCAGCAACCGCACCGGCGGGGGCGACGGGCCGGGCGGTCAGGGGCCGGGGGGTGCCGGACGAACCGCCGGTGGGTCCGGCGACCAGGGTGGTGGTCGGGGCGGGACGGGGCCGGGCGGTGGAATGGCCGGGATGCCGAACATGCAGGATTTGATCCGGCAGTTCGACAAGAACGGCGACGGCGAACTCGACGAGTCCGAGCGTGACGCCATGCGCACCGAACTCCAGCAGCGCATGGGGGCCATGGGCGGTCCCGGTGGCGGCGGCCAGGGTGGCCCTGGCGGCCAGGGCGGTCCCGGCGGCGGGTTCAACCGCGAAGAAATGTTGAAGCAGTTCGACAAGGATGGCGACGGCCAGTTGAATGACGAAGAGCGGGCGGCCATGCGCGAGCAGTTCGGCGGACGCCGCGGCGGCGGCCAGGGTCCCGGTGGCGGACGAGGTCAGGGGTCCGGCGGGGGCCAGGGAGCCGGCGGCGGAGGTTTCGGCGGCGATCGGGGCGGTCCCCGATCCCAACAGTAGCCCGCCATGATGGCTTCCCGCACGAATCCCCGGCCATGAGCCTCCCCGGCACGAATTCAACGCCCATGATCCGGACGGTGGATCTGCAAAAGACCTACGTCCTGGGCGAGGAGAACATCGTGCGCGCCTTGCGCGGTGTCGATTTTCAGGTCGCGCAGGGTTCCTACGTCGCCATCATGGGGCCCTCGGGTTCCGGCAAGTCGACCATCCTGAACCTGCTCGGCTGCCTCGACCGTCCCAGCGACGGGCAATATTTCCTCGGCACCGAGGACGTTTCGCAGATGGACGACAACCAGCTCTCCGAGGTGCGCGGGCGCCGGATCGGCTTCATCTTCCAGTCCTACAACCTCATCGCCCAGCTCACCGTCCTCGAGAACATCCAGGTGCCCCTCGTCTACCAGGGCGTTGACCTGCGCGATTACGAGGAACGGTGCGTCGATCTGGCCAAGCTCGTCGGGCTCGGCGACCGCCTCGACCATCGCCCCAGCCAGCTCTCCGGCGGCCAGCAGCAACGGGTCGCCGTGGCGCGTTCCCTGGTGAACGACCCGTTGATCATCCTCGCCGACGAGCCCACCGGAAACCTCGACTCGAAGACCGGCACCGAGGTGCTCGACCTGATCGACCGGCTCAACGGCGACGGCAAGACCATCATCCTCGTCACTCACGATGACAAGGTGGCCCGCCGCGCCCACCGGGTGATCCACATGAAGGACGGCCGCATTGACCGCGAGGTCGTCAACCGCGAACTCACCCCCCGCTGAATCATGCTGCGCTTCCAGTTCGTCAGCACCGTCCGCCTCGGCATCAAGAGCCTGATGCTTCACAAGCTGCGGGCCATGCTGACCATGCTGGGCATCATCTTCGGCGTCTGCTCGGTCATCGCCATGCTCGCCATCGGCGAGGGCGCGTCCTACGAGGCCCAGGAACGGATCAAGAAACTCGGCAGCAACAACGTCATCGTCAACAGCTACAAGCCCGCCGAGGACAACCAGCAAAACAGCGGCAACCGCGGCATGCAGATCGATTACGGGCTGACCTACCAGGATGCCTCCCGCCTGCAGGCCACCATTCCCGGCGTGAAACGCGTCCTGCCAATGCGCATCATCCGGGAGAACGTCCGGTTCAGCCGCAACGAGGTTCCCTGCCAGGTGATCGGCACTCTGCCCTTCTACCCCACTGTCGTCGGTGTGGATCAGGTGCGCGGGCGTTTCCTCTGTCACCTTGATGAACGGCACCAGAACAACGTCTGCGTCATCACCACCGGGCTCGCGCAGCGGCTTTTTCCCTACCAGGACCCGCTGCAGCACGCGGTCAAGATCAGCGAGTTTTACTACCGCGTCGTCGGCATCATCCGGGAAACCGGCACCGCCGATCAGCGCCCGCAAACCGGCCAGATGGAGGGGGAACCCATCGACAACAACGTCTACATCCCGTTGTCGACCTCCCGCACGCGCTTCGGCGAGGTGTTGATTCGCCGCTCGGCCGGGAGCTTCCAGGCGGAAAAGGTCGAGTTGCACCGCGTCACCGTCCAGATGGAAACCCTCGAAGCGGTCGAAACCGCGGATCCGCAGATCAAGCTGGTCCTGGATCGCTTTCATGACCGGAAGGACTACGAGGTGATTGTGCCGCTCGAACTGCTCCGCCAGGCGCAGGAGACCAAGCGCATGTTCAACATCGTGCTCGGCTCGATTGCCGCCATTTCCCTGCTCGTGGGCGGCATCGGCATCATGAACATCATGCTGGCCACGGTCACTGAACGGACGCGTGAAATCGGCGTGCGCCGCGCCCTCGGCGCCAAGAAGCGGGACATTGTCACGCAGTTCCTGGTCGAAACCGTGGTGCTCTCCATCGGCGGCGGGTTGATCGGTGTCACCGTCGGCCTCATCGTGCCCGTCATCGTCTCCCACCTCACCGCGATGAAGACCATCGTCACCGTCTGGTCGGTCTTCGTCGCCTTCGGCATCTCCGGCGCCGTCGGCATCGTCTTCGGCATCTACCCCGCCCGCGCCGCCGCCAACCTCGACCCCATCGAAGCCCTGCGGCACGAGTAGGGGCCACAGGCGGACCGAAGCGGGCTTCTGAGTCCGTCCGGACGGTCCGCGTTTGGGCTTCGCTCCCGATTCACCACTGCGGGGGCGGGTTGTCGACCGAGCGCGCACTAAACATACTAACAGTTTTGTGTTGACAAGAACTGCTAGGGCGTATAGTTGTATGCGCGTTAGCCACACTCTAACAGAAAGGAAACACCATGCAAACAGTACGAGTGAAAGGACTCTTCGGAATGATGACTGCGCTCTGGATCGGAAGCATATGCTTAGTCGAACGACCGGCGCAAGGTGCAGGCTTGGCGGTGCCCGCGGCAGTCACCGTGGCAGCCAGTGCGGCGACGTTCATCGTCTCGACAGCCTCCGGCGTGGTCAGTCTCGTCTCGAACATTGTCAACTACTTGGGCGACTACGAGGAACAGGAGACGAAGGTGGTCATCCTCAGATACCGTGAGATTCAAACGGTGCACTATCGGGGGATTAGCACCCTGACCATGCGGGACTACTGGGTTGATCCGAACGGGGAAAGCCAGTACCTGACCCGTACCTTCCACGGCATTCCAGTCATCAACAGCTATGTCTGGCTGCCTGATGCGGAATTCTCGCATCCCTTCCATGTTCTCATTGAGTCCAAGGCGGTCGGGTGTTGGCATAGTCCCGACTATTGGTCAAGTACCGCGGCCCTGACGTCCTTGGCCCTTGGCTATGATGTTGTGAAGTCGGCACGTTTGGCCCAGAACTGCGCGCCGAACCCGCTCCCCGTCACTGTCTTCTGGAAAGGTGGTGTGTTCGAGGGGACGTGCGTTGATCTGCCTACGCATCCTTATGAGAAGTATGAGGAGCACTCCGCAAGCCGCAGATCCTACGAAGGAGTCGACTTTCCACGCGTCAACGTGAGAGTCGATCAAATCACCTTGACGCCGCACATACGCTAAAGGGCTGCATCATGAAGCGGATTGCGATCGCTGGTTTGTCTGGGGTTGCCGTCGTCCTGGTGGTGGCAGTGTTTGTTCTGGGGCCAGGACGATCCGGCGACAGCCGACGGACGGCAGATGCGGGCCTTGATGGTGGTGCGCGGACGGCACGAACGGTGACGTCGCAAGGGCGGATGGGCACGCCGGATGGCCTCAGACGAGGTCAAGCCGGCGTGCCTGCCGCGGCGGACGGCGTCGCGGTTGTCGACTCGAGCCGGCTGGCGCACGACGCGGAGCTAAACAAGCGGTTCCTGAGGCACAAGTCTGTTGTCCAACTGCTGAACTCGCCCGCCCGCGCCACCCCTGAGTGCCGGGCCATCGCGACACTGTGCCAGGAGTATGGCTACGGGGCCTGGGCGGTGGGCGGGGCGTATGAGATCGCCTACGAACACGCCATTCACCAAAAGGAGTTCCGTGTGCATCCCGACACGGAGCCGGAGGTCCGGGCGGTGGTGGAGATCGCGGCGAACGATTTGTTCGAGCAGCGAATTCGACGCATTGAGGACCGGCTGGCTGTTCGGTTCGATCCTGGGTTCATCGAACGCGTGAAGCAGGTCGATGCCACGGTGTTCTTCGGGCAGCTGCCGCTGTCGATTCCGGATGGAGCACCGCTGCTGGATGAACTCGCCTGGGAACAGGCCTTGGAGCCCGCCGTGGGCCAGCTCGCATCCCAGCCGGGTCTGGAGGGCCCACGAGAATGATCATCATTGCGCGCCGAACTCATTGGTCGGGAAGGCGCATGCCTGATCCCGATGCGCGAACGGGAAGACGGTGGCTCAGCCGCCGCGCATACCGGGGGGGGGCAGTGCTGAGGCCCGCGGCCGATCGTGCGCTGCCGGTCTCCTCCCGCGCGTCATGAACACCGGCTTCAAACGCCTCGGTCTGGCGGGAGTCCTGCTGCCAGCGCTCGTCCTGCTGTTGCCCATCGCACCGGGAGGCCCACCAGGAGACGGAGGGCCGGTTGGGTTGAAAATGGGCTCGCCGGATGGTTCAGCGGGAAGTCCGTTTCAGGCGGGGTGGAACGGAGAGGTTCCGACCGGCACACGAATGATCCAGCGACCCGTTCCCCCGAGTGGCGACGAAACTCAGGAGCCGGCGAGGAGCGAGATTGTGGATCCCGGGAGGATTGTGGATGATCCCGCCTACGGTTTGCGCTTCGAACGTCCAAACGGGTGCCGCGCTTTTCATCCGCGATTTGCACGGTGCCGGCGGCAGTCACCGTGGCAGCCAGTGCGGCGACGTTCATGGTCTCTACAGCATCCGGCGTAGTGTCTATCGTCATGAATATCGCCAACTATGTCGGAGACTACGAGGAACAGACTACGCGTCTGATTGTGCCCGGACACGTGAATATTCAGCGAGTCTTCTACCGAGGTCAAGCGTTCCTTCCTTACGAAAGCTACTGGGTCGATCCGAATGGAGAGAGCCAGTACCTGACTATCCAGGCATTTCGCGACTCGCAGGGGGTGTGGAGGATGAACCAGAAGAACAGCACTCCCTTCAAGTTTGACTACGAAACTCGCAATCGGGAGTGCGTACATTCTGATTATTATCGTGTAGAGACTACTGTGAGCACGATGCTTGCACTGGGCTATGAGGTTCCAAAATCAGCGAGACTGGCGCAACACTGTGCTCCGAGTGAACTGCCGGTCACGGTGCATTGGACAGGCAGGGTGTACTCCGAACCCTGCGCTGAACTACCGATCCACCCATATGCGGGCGAACAAGAGCTCAAAGCCCCCAGGCGGACTTACAAAGCGGTGAAGTTCCCCGGAAGGGACATGGTAATTGATGCCGTCACGATAACCCCACATCTCTCGCGTTGAACCATGAAGCGCTCAGTGGTAGTTGTCAGCGCGTTGGCAGCACTGGTGGGAATCACCCTGCTTTCTTTGCTGAGGACGAGTCAGCAAGCGCACCGTGGCGAACCAGTGTATTCAGCCGTGCTGGACGAGGAAATCGGGCCGGAAGTCCGCACGGATCTTGTCGGCAGCGAAATGCCGCTTGCGTTCCGCAAGGACTCGGGCGCTGCCACGCAACGGTCGTCGCCGGATGTGGTTGATTCCTCCCGCTTGATGCATGACCAGGAGTACGCAATCCGGTACGCGCGCCACAAGGCGGTAAACCACCTCCTCGTGTCGCCCGCCCTCGAAAGCAGGGAGTGCAGGGAGATCGCAGCGCTCTGTCAGAAGCACGGACTGGGCGTTTGGGCTGTCAGCGGCGCGTATGAGCTGTCTTATACGTTCCACCGGCTCAACGACGACTTCAGCTACTCTCCGGGAACTTCTGCTGAAGCCATAGCGTTTGTGGAAATGGCGAGGGACGATCTTTTCCGGGAGCGCGTGCGCAGGATCGAGTCGACGATAGACGTTCGATTCAATCCAGCCCTCGTTGAGGAACTCAAGCGTGTCCACCCCACTGTCTTCTTCGGCACCTTTCCTCTCGCTACGACCGAAGGGACACCACTGCAGGATCAAATCAGCTGGGAGGAGGTGCCTGGCATTCTGAGAAACGCCTCCGCTCCGCAGGTCGATTCGGGCTCCGACAGGTGACGCCCGCATCCGGCGGTTGGGTGCGGGCTCAAAGAGAGCTTGGCGGGTCCCCGCGAGGATGGGTACGTACTCGGCATGAACCCAAAGGTCGTCGTTGTCGGGAGTTCGAATACGGACATGGTGCTCCGGGTGCCGCGGCTGCCGGCGCCGGGGGAGACCGTGCTGGGCGGGGAGTTTTTGAGCGCGGCCGGGGGGAAGGGGGCCAATCAGGCCGTCGCCGCGGCGCGCTTGGGCGGACGTGTGACGTTCGTGGCACGCGTTGGAACCGACGCTTTCGGGGAGGCAGCGCGCCGCGGCTTCGAGCGGGAAGGCATCGACACCACGCACGTGCGCGGGGAGTCGAAGCGTCTCTCGGGGGTGGCGTTGATCTTCGTGGCGCGCTCGGGGGAGAACTCCATCGGCGTTGCCCCGGGGGCCAACGCGTGCTTGAGTGCGGCGGATGTCCGGCGAGCGCAGAAGGCGATCGATCATGCCGACGTCGTACTCACGCAACTCGAGATTCCGTGGGCCGCGGTTTCCGCCGCGATCGAAACGGCGAAGGCGCGCGGGCGGAAGGTCATTCTCAACCCGGCACCCGCCACGCGGATTCCGCGGAGCCTCCTGCGTGCAGTTGATGTGCTGACCCCCAACGAGGCCGAAGCGGCGGCACTGTCCGGGATGGAGGTCGCGGACGTGGACTCGGCCGTGCGGGCGGCGCAGGGGTTGCGGCGGCGTGGAGCCGGGGCGGTGGTCGTAACGCTCGGGGGACGGGGCGCGGTCGTGGTTTCGTCCGATGTCTGCGAGCACGTGCCGGCCTTCGGGGTCAAGGCCGTGGACACGACCGCGGCGGGCGATGTGTTCAACGGCGCGCTGGCGGTCGCCCTGGGCGAGGGGCGAAACCTGCTGGACGCGGTGCGTTTTGCCAGTGCGGCGGCAGCGATTTCCGTGACCGTCACGGGCGCCCAACCTTCGGCCCCGAAGCGTCCGGCGGTGGAGCGCTTCCTCCGCGCGCGCCGGTGATCGTCGGTCGAAGATCGGGCTCGCACGGAGGTCGCTTTGGGTGTTGGATGATGGCGTTGTCGATGAAGTGCCACGGAGATTCTGCCGCCGCAAACCGGCCCCGGAGGAGCCGGCGCCGATGGGTCGGATGGCTGCTGTCCTGGCCGTTGGCTTGCGGGGGGGGCGCTCGCAGCGCGAGCTTTCCGGTGACCGCCCTTGGCGATTCGGGAGCGGGATCCCTGCGGCAGGCGATTACTCTCGCGAACAACACTCCGGGACGCGACCACATCACCTTTGCCATCCCGGAAGGAGGAGGGGTGATCCCGCTCGAGTCGCCGCTTCCCGAAGTGACGGACGCCGTCCTGATCGACGGGTATTCCCAACCGGGGGCCCAACCGAACGCCTCACTCGTCGCATTCGACGCCGGGGTCCCGGTTGAAGTGAACGGGGCGGCGCTTCCGCCGGGGTCGGATGGCTTGGTCCTGCTGGCTTCGGACTCCGAGGTGGTCGGACTCGCCGTCACCGGGTTTCGGCCTTCGGCCGACGGTGCCGGCGGCGCTGCCCTGGTGATTGATGCTGCTTTTGGGTGCGTTGTCCGCGGCTGCTCCCTGGGTGTGGATCGAACAGGGAATCCCGACGGCAACGGGCTTGGTGTGCGATTGCGGGGAGGGGCACGGCACCGTGTTGGCGGCGTGTTGCCGGCGGATCGCAATCTGGTCTCGGCGAACGCGTTGGCCGGAATCCTGATCCGGCCGGGTGGTGCTTCGGTCGAGCGAAACGAGATCCTGGGCAACCTGTGCGGAACTGATCGGACCGGCTTGGCACCACTGCCAAACGAAGGGCACGGGATTTGGGTGGCGGGCAGTTCCGGCAATCGTCTCGGCGGCGTGACGCCGGGTGAACCGAATCACCTCGCCTTCAACCAGGGGCACGGCGTGTTCATCGCCTCCGGCGAACAGAACAGTGTTCGCGGCAACCGCATCCACGACAACAGCGGCCTCGGAATCGAACTCGGCGAGGGCGATTTCGCCGGACCGGATCCGCCGGACGACCTCGATGCGGACACCGGCGCCAACGGACACCTCAACGCGCCGCTCATCCGCGCGGCGGTGATCGAGGCCGGCGGCCTGCGCGTGGACGGGATCGTGCGCAGTCGTCCGGACAGCCGGCAAACGGTCGAGGT
This sequence comes from Verrucomicrobiales bacterium, assembly GCA_024233305.1. GTDB lineage: Bacteria > Verrucomicrobiota > Verrucomicrobiia > Limisphaerales > J093 > J093. The sequence goes on along the minus strand of JACKPV010000036.1, from coordinate 20,722 downwards.
ATTTACCAACGACGCATGTGACGCCTCCGGCTACGGGGAGGGCGCGGACTTCGTGCTCCGGTTCGACGTGTTGACCGATGCCGCGGGGGAGGCGGTTTTCGAGTGGTTGCTGCCGGGGAGTTATCACGATTTGCTGCGCGTAACGGCGACCGCGACAGACGACCAGGGCAACACCTCCGAATTCGCCGCCTGCACATCGGTTGCGCTTGGGCTGGAGGCCTATGCCGACCTGGGAATCGAGGCGGCACCGGAGCGCAATCCGGTGGCGGTCGGCGAAGCGGGCGACCTCCGGATCCGCGTGGCAGATCGGAGTGTGCCAATGAACCCGGATGGCGACGCGCTGCCCGGCACCTTGAGCGTTCGGTTGCCTCCGGGTTTGGACCTGGCGTCCGCGCCGGAGGGCAGCGAGGTCAGTGGTCGCCTGATAACTTGGCGGAACGTGAGCGTGCCTGCCGCGGGCGTTTGGGAGACAACGATCGGCCTCCTGGCGGATGCGCCCGGGACACACCCGGTGGAGGTGGCCATCAAGGACAGCGGGCCCCGACGCTCCAACGACCGGTTGACGGTGGCTTTCGAGGCGCTCCCGGCCGACCGGCCCGTGCTTCGCATCCGGGACACGCGCCTTGTGGAAGGTGGGGTTAGCCGGTGGCTCGCCCCGGTGATCGTAGAACTGAGCGGGCCGGCTGCCGAACGGGTCACCTTCGACTACCGTACCCGGGCCGGGACCGCCCTTCCCGGGGTGGATTACGAAGCGGCCCACGGGGTGGCCGGCATGCTGCCCGGCGAAACTACCGCGACCCTCCATCTCCAGATCCTCGGGGATTTGGAGGCGGAAGCGACGGAGTATTTCGACCTGGAGTTGAGCAATGTCAGCGGGGCCTTCGTCGGCAATGGGACCGCCCGCGTGACCCTCGAGGATGACGATGCGCCGGTCACCCTCGTCGCCGATCTGGGCCTGACGATCACCGCGACGCCCGAGGCGCTGACGGTGGCCTCGAATGTGGTCTTCGCGCTGGTGGTCACGAACGCCGGCCCGGACCCGGTGGTGTCGGCGCGGCTCATCAGCGCATTGTCGGAGGGCCTGCGACTCCTCTCCGCCGCCGGCGGGCAGGGTGTCGTGACGAATACGACGGGAGTGGAGTTCGATCTCGGAGGGATTGATCCCGGCCAGGAGGTGCATTGTGAACTGGTGGCCGAGACGCTGCGCCTCGGCGGGGTGACCAACCGGGCGAGTGTGGCGCTTGCCGCGCCGCCGGTCGGTCTGCCGTTGGTCGAGCAGATCGACCCGCAGCCGGACAACGATTTGGCGGTGTATGCGACTGATGTGCTCCCGGCGGTCGGGCCGCCGGTCCAGACGCTTGCCGGTCCGTTCTTCAATCCGCAGACCGGGCTGCAGGAGCAGACGGTGCGGTTTGTAAACCTGGACTTCACGGCGTGGCCCGCCGTGCGCCTGGTGATCGATGGCCTGCCGGAAACGGCGGTGCTTTACAACGCGAGCGGCATCGTGGATCAGCGTCCGTTCGTTCAATACGATCACCCGATCGCGCCGGGCGGAAGCGTGGTGTTCGTCCTCGAGTACTATCAAGCGGACCGCCAGCCCATCGGGGAGCCGGAGATCATGGCGCAGCCGGTGGATCCGTCCGACCCCCGCGATCCCGGAGGCACACCGGTTCCCACGTCGCCGGAGCGGGGGCCCACCATTCTGCAAACCGCACTGAACGAGGGGCGGTTCTTGATCGAGTTCCGGGCCGAGCCGGGCGAACGCTACGTGATCCAGTTTCGAGGCGATCTCGGCATCCCGTGGCGGACCGCCGTGCCGCTGATCCAGGCGTCCGGCAACGTCGTGCAGTGGTTCGACGACGGGCCACCGAAGACGCCTGCCCCGCCCGGCGAGACGGCCAGCCGGCTTTATCGCGTCTTGAAATTGGACGCGCCCCGGTCCGAAATCCAACCATGAACGCGCGATTGACTTACTGGACGGCCGCCGCGGCGGGTTTGTCCCTGGTTACCACCGCCGGGGCGCAGGGGCTCCGTCGACCCAACCGCATTGCGATCGGTCCCCGGGCCGGCTTCAGTATCGAGGCCAATTTTCAAGCCGCGCCCGCGTTGAGCGGGGCCAGCCCCGGACCGGCCACCGGCGGCGGGATCAACCGCACGTATGACGATGGGTACGTGGGCGTCGACAGCAGCGGGAACGCGGGAGGGCAAACGTGGTATTGGGGATACGAACATCCTGCCCAGGTCAACCCGGCGACCGACACCCTTGCGATGACCGCCCTGCAGGGGGGCACGACGCCCGAGATCAGCGGGGTGACGGATGATCCGCACGTGGGCGTGGAAATCTCGTTTCAGCGGGTGCTCGGGGAGTTCGGCGGCGCCTACTGGGGTTTCGACCTGGGGGGGACCTGGACGCCCGTGGACCTGGGCAGCGACACGGCCTTCAACGCTTCCCTGACGCGGATCACCGATGTCTACGGGCTTGGTGGGATCACGCCGCCCCTGGCGCCCTACCACGGTGGCTTTGGCGGGCCGGGACCCACGATCGGCGATTCTCCGACGCGCACCGAGGTTGTCCAGAGCGTGGCCATCAGCGGCGACCGCAAGATCGAATCCGCGATGTATGGCATCCGGCTCGGACCAATGCTCGAAGTGCCGATGGGAGAGCCGTTGAGTCTGCAGATCATGGGTGGGGTGTTGCTGACCTATGCCGACTCCGAGTTCAGCTACACGGAGCGCGTGGTGTATCCCGATTCCTCGATGACGAACTTCCGGGCGTCGGCATCGGAACAGGACTGGCTGCTGGGGGGTTACGTGCGCGGGCAGCTCACCCTGCGGTTCAGCGAGCGGTTCGGCATTTATGCCGCAGCCCAGTATGAGGCGCTTTCGGAGATCGATCTCACCGCGGGCAGCCGGTCGGCCACGTTGAAACCCGGCGGCGCCATCTTCGGCAGCGCGGGCGTCGAATACCGCTTCTGAGCCGCGATCCCGCCAACCACCGCTCGCCGCGGGCCGTCTTGTTGATTGACGCAGTCTGACGGTTCTCAAACCATCTTCGCCATGAGCAAACGACCGACCGAAGCCTGGCGTTCCGCGGCGCTGTTTGAAGACGGGATGGGGCAGATCGTCGTGGCGCGCTTCAAGGGCAGCGGCGAGACGGAAGCGGGGGTCTTCCTGCTGGACACGTACTGCCTGGGGGTGAAGAACGCCTTCTTCGTGCGGGTTTCGGCTCACGAATACGAAACGCGGATTCTGGGGCAGATGTTCCCCGAGGGGGATCAGTTGGCGATGACCCCGTCGTGTGCGCGCAAGCTGGTCGAAGACGGGATTGCGTATGCGCGGCGCGCCGGGATCGAGCCCCACTCCGACTACAAGAAGGCGGCCCGGGTGTTCGGCGGCATCGATGCGGCGGCGTGCGGCGAGTCGTTCACCTTCGGCAGGGACGGCAAACCGTTCTATGTCCAGGGCCCCCACGATTCCCCGGACTACGTCGCGCACGTGTTTCGGATGCTGCGCGCGAAACTCGGCCTCACCGGGTTCCACTACATGGTGACCGTCGGAGCGGCGGATGAGATCGGGCCGGAATTCGCGGACGACGATCTGGAGTAAGCCGCCGTGTCCAGGAACGGACCCGCCAGGCTTCCGACCGCCTCAATGTGGCCCGGGGTCCGGAGGGGCGAGGTGAGCGACGGTGGCTCCCCAGCCACCGTAGGCCTGGCTGGCTTCCGCGAAGGAAAGCACCGCGGGATGGCGAGCCAGGATGGCCTGGACCGTGGCGCGCAAGACGCTGCGTCCCTTGCCGTGAATCACCCGCACCTCGAGAATGCCGCGTTCCCGGCACAGCTCGAGGTAGTCCAAAACGACCTCCTTGACCTGCCGGGGTTGGAAGGTATGCAGGTCGAGCACTCCGTCGATGGGAAGTGCCACCGGTGTCGCTTCGTCCTCTGGTTGTTCCCGCCGGTTCATAAGCTCGCGTCCACGTTGGCTTCTTGTGGCGTTGGGCGGGCCCGCGGTGACCATCACGTTCGGCTCCGGCCACCGAGCGTGGAACCCGGCCGCAGCCCGTGCGCCAACCGCCCGTCCGAAATCCGCGCCCCGTCGGACTTGAATAATTCGTCGCAAAAGTGTATCTAACCGGGCGTTTGGAGACAAGGACATGGCAGATCATCAGCAAAAGGGAGCAATGAGGATGGCGCGACTGATTATTTGGAGTGCGGTGTTGGTGGGAACCTCGGCGGCGCTGGGGGCCTCGTGGAAGGACCGCTTGTCGGTCAAGGACGGCGGCGAACCGCCGGCCTGGGACGCGGGCGCCGTCTACCCGATGCTCGACGGCGGACAGGGATTCGCCTTGATCGCCGATTCGCCCATGGAGGTCGTCAACGGGTCGTATCCCATTGCGTCCGCGGCCCGGTTCGATGCCCAGGCCAACCTCCTTTGGGCCGCCTATCTGGACACGGGCGACGGCGCGCGGGAGCAGGAGTTGTCGGGGCCCGGCGATGAACTCGACACCCTTTTTGCGGGCTACATCAACGAGGCCGGAGCGGCGGTGATGGGGTTGGTGGATGGAGCGCAGCTCGACGTGCGCTTCGCCCATCAAGTAGCCCTTTCGGTCCCGCCCGACCAGGCCTCCCTGCACATCTTCCCGGACTTGTTGAGCGTGCTGTTGCAGGACACCGGGACCAGCGTTCGCATGCTGGTGGTGGACGCGGACGGCAACCGGGTGTTCGAGCGGGAGTATCAGTCCGCCGCGTTCGAAGGCGGCGCGTTCGGCGGGATTCCGGGTCTGGGCGGCCTGCGGGCGCTGAGCATTGCGCCGTTGCCGGATCGCACCGGCTACGTGGTTTGTGTGCATTCCTCCGAGCAGACGATCGGCGGCGGTTTTCCGCCCACCCTGGCGAACGCCAATTACGTCGCCACGCTGTGCCTCAATCGTGACGGCACCGTGCGCTGGGCGAACCGGTTCAACCTGATCAGCGGCGGGGTCGCCTCCGTGCTGCTGGGGACCGCCGAAGACAACTCGATTCTGTATCGCATCCTCGAAACCGGGTTCGATCTGGGCACGCTGCAGGCGGTCAGCCGGACGCACCTGATCAAGCTCTCGAACACCGGGGCGCTCGGTTGGGCGCGAACGATCGACGGCGCGCAGATCGTCGCGGTGAATTTCAGCACGGACGGCGGCTACTGGTTCTCGGGGACGCGCACCGTCACCCTCAACCCGCCCAGCACCGATCTGGCCGTGCTCCGCGTCAATCCGGACACCGGCGCTCTCGAGGCCCAGGCCATCCTGAATCAGGGCACCTATGACAGCGGCAGCCTGGCCGGGATCAGCGCCGACCGCGTGTTCGTGGGGCTGCAATCCGCCGCGGACCCGACCGCCCTCTTCGCCCAGGCCGGGCACGTCGTCGCCCTGGATCGGAACCTCGGGTTCGTGGACGCCCGGCGCTATCGCGATCCGATTGGATTTGCCTCCCTCGCCTACAGCCGGAGCACGGACGAACTGCTCTATTCCGCGTTTCGCTTTACCGACAATGCGATCGACGTCGTGTCCCTGACCCCGGGCCTGAACGCGGCCGCCGGCTGTGAGCTTTTCGATCCGGCGGAAATCGCCGTCGCGGCCAGCGGCCTCACGGCGCAAGCGCTGAGCCTTTCGGTCGAAACGGCCACGGTCCAGACCGTCGATCACAACTCCGCTCTCGAGCCCGGCGAGCTGCCGGTGGCGGCGCTGGAAATCGAACGGGTCTCGATCTGCGGTGGATCGGTCGAACCCGAACCACCCCAGCTCAGCCTTCAGGCAGCGTCGGGAGGGGACGGACTCGCACTGGTTTTCAGCAGCAGTGAAGGGATCCAGTACGTGGTTCGCCGGGCGGACGCCGTCACAGGTCCCTATGCGACCGAGGCCACCTTGGCGGGCACGGGCGGTCCAATCGAACACCCTGTGGACACCTCGGACGGAGAGGCCGGCTTCTACTATGTCGAGGCCCTGGATCCGTGAGCTGGCGCCGCTGCGGCGGCCACCGTCTTGCGCGCGTCCAGCCGCCGGGTACTAGTCGTGCCCGGCGTTTCGTTTGGGCGCCGGACGGACCCGGGACGCGCCTTCACTCGACTCCGGTGCGTAATTCGGTCAGTGGCTTGTCTTCGCGGTCCGTGAGCCGGGCGGTGAACCGCCAGGGCTTGGCGCCCCGCGTCACCTTCGCCAGCATCGGGTTGTTGCCGGCGCGCAGATCCACATCGATGACGAGACTCTCCGTCGCGGCCTCGGGTGGAGGGTCGGCCGGGCGAACGGCCTGGCCCGCCAGCCAGATCTTCGCGGCGCCGCCGGTTTCCACTCGCAGCCGGGCTTTCGTCGGTTTTGCGACCCGGAGCACGACTCGCAAGTAGGCGACATTGGCCGTTTCTGGGAAGCGCCCCTCGAACGAAACCTCTCCGTCCGCGGCGATGAGAGGTTCCCAAGCGACCTCGTTGAGTCTGGTTTCGGGGACGAACGACTGTTCCAGCAGGTTGCCGCTGCCCGTGTAGGGTCCGGACAGCAGCCATGCGCGAATGACACCGTCCGGGGTCGCGAGCCGGTCGAGCAGTGCGTCGACGGTCTTCTTCAAGTCTTCCGAATCACAGCGGGAAGACGCCCGGCGCAGGGCTTGTCCGGTTCTTTCGGGAGCATCGCCAACCGTTCCCGGACCGATGGCCAGGATGGCGCGGACGGCATCGGCGCGCACCGCTTCGTCCGCCAGGAAGGGCTCGACCGTGTCCAGCGCCTCGACGCTGGGCAACCGCGCGAGGCCGGCGAGGATGCGACCGTAGTCCTCCGGGGTCTTCGCCACGGCGATGGCCAGGCGGTGGAGACGCGCGGTCTCGGACAACGGCCGCTCGGTGGGCAGGCCCAGGAGGCGCAGGTAACCCTGGAGGGCAAGCACCCGGGATCCGGTGTCGGCGGCGCTGTTGGCCACGGCGAACAAGTGCTGGATGGCGGCGGCATCCGGCCAAGCGGCCAGCACCTCGATGGCGCGGCCGCGCAGACGTCGGTTCGATTCCTGCGCGGCCGTGTTGGCCACCAGGCGCAGCGCTGTGTTTCCTCCCAGGACACCCAGCAAATCCAACACCTCGAGCTTCAGCGGTGTGCCGGCCTCGTCGTAGACCGGCGCCAGGAGCCGCGCACATTGGTCGCGATCTTCGATGCGTTCACCCACCCTTCGCAGGGCGGCCAGCGCAGCCACGCGTTCCTCCGTGGATTCCGCCGCGCGCAAGAACTCCACCAGCAGCGGGTAATGGGCCGGTTCGGCGAGGAACGCCAGGGCCTCGAGGGCGGCAATCCGCACGGCGTCGTTGCTGGTGGTGGCCGCTTCGAGGAGCGTTGGCACCGCGGCGGACATCCGGCGGTCGGCGATGGCGTGAATCAGCTCGACCCGGAGATCCGCGACAGCTCCCAAGGCGCCTTCGCGGATGGCGGTTTCGACCTCGTACCCGTGCAGGCGGGGCAGGGTGTCCCGGGCTGCCTGAGCCGTTGCGGGATCGGTGGTGGCAGCAATCTCGGCCAACCGCTGCACGGCGCCGGCATCGGCCTCGACGCCGGCCAGCGCCCGGATGGCCGCCTGCCGCACGGCGGGGGCCTTCGAGCGGGTCAATTCGAGGAAACGGGGACCAAGCGCCGGATCCTCGCGTTCGGCCAGAATGCGGATGAGCGCCGCCTGCCCCGTCGGGGTCATGTCACCGAGTTGCGCCAGCGCCATTCCCACCGCCTCCGGGGTGAACTGCCGGGCCAGGCTCAAGCCAATCCCTTGCACCGCGGGATCCTCGACCTGCAACGTGCCGAGCACAACCGGCATCGCAATCGATGGAGCGGCTCGCAGCGCCCCGTGCAGGGCTGCCACCCGGCAATGCCGCGGCGCCGCGGGGGAGACGTAGACGCGCCGATAAACCTCGCTGGCGAGGCCGATTGCCCCGCTGCCGGCCACGTCGTCCGCGCCGAGCAGCAGCGCATCGGTCAGGATCAGGGGGTCGATGGTGTTGGTCGCGTCCGCTGGCAGGGGCACTTCCGGCAGGTTTTCGATCTCCCCGAACGCCGGGTCGAGTCGGGTGGCAACCGCCAGCAGGCAGCGGAGGGCGGGTTCGCCTCCTGTCTTGCCGAGAGCTGCCAGTGCCGCGTTCCGCGTAGCCGCTTCAGGAGTGGCCAGGAGAGCGGTGAGTGCCGGCACGGCGCCGGGATCGCGGCGCTCGCCCAGGGAGTTGATGATCCCGAGTTGCCGGGCGCCACTGACGCTGCCGAGTGCGTTGGTCAGCGCGCGGGTGGCTGCGGCGTCCGGGATGGTTTGCAGGGCAAAGCGCGCCGCCGGCGCCAACTGCGGATCCGACAGGAGCCCCCCGAGGGAGGGGACCGCGGTCGCGGTGCCAATCATCCGCAACTGGAGGCAGGCGAGTTCGCGGACCTCCGGACTCCTTTCCGACGACAGCAGATCGATCAACCGCTGTTCGTGCGCGGATGCTTGATCGGGCCGCGCCAGGGCCCCTCGCAACTGGTCGGTCAGCATCCGCAGCCTGGCAGCGTCGCTTCGGGCCACGTCGGCGGACGGGGGCGGCGCCTCCGCTGCCGGGATGCCCGCCGGTTGCAGGAAAGCCAGACACATCAGGCTGACTTGAAGCCAGAAGGTCGGCCTTCGCGGGGCACTCCTGGGTGCGTGGCGCCGTTCCTCCGTTTCCCTTTGGCCACCCGAGCAGGGGGCGTCCGGCGCATGGCCGCAGCGCTCGCGCCGTGCGTTCGATGCGACCGTCGACGGCGGGAGAGTCGGGGACAAGAGCCGCGTCATAGTCTCCAGGGTTCGCGATACGCCCGGCCCAGCAGGCGGGCGGCGGTGGCATCCTCGAGGACCTCCTCGCGCAGCGGGTTCCACCGGATCTTGCGCCCCAGTAGCATGGCGAGTTGCGCGAGGTGGCCCGCGGTCGAGGAGCGCTGGGCCGCTTCCACGGGTGCCAGCGTCGGCTGGCGGGTCTTCACGCAATCCAGGAAGTCGCGGTGATGTCCGGAGGTGCGCCGCAGGTTGGTTTCCCAGGGGCCGATCCGTTCATCGAGCAGGGAACGGGGACTGGCCTCGATCGTGTCGCGATCGACGCGGATCCAGCCCTGATCCCCGATCCAGCGGACTCCATCGTGGATGTGGGGATATCCGGAGGCGAGAATCATGGTGACGTTGTTCGGGTATTCCAACGAGAGGCGGCAGCGGACGGGGGTGTTCCAAAGGCCGGGCGGCGGGTCTTCTCCCTGGCCCTCGATGGCGAGGGGACCGCTGCGGTCGCAGTTCATTCCCTGATGTGCGATGTCCACATGATGGCCGGCCCATTCCATCAACTGGCCGCCGCCGTACTCGAGGCGCCAGCGCCAGTTCCCGTGGACCCGCGCCGGACAGTAGGGCGCCCACAAGGCCGGGCCCAGCCAGCGGTCATAGTCCAGTCCGGCGGGCGGGTCGGCGGGCGCTTCCTGTCCCGCGGTTCCGGCCAGATCCGGATGGCCCGATGGAAAACCCACTTCGACGGTGCGCACCCGACCGATCCGCTGGTTCAACACCAGTTCCACCGCCTGCTGAAAACGGGGCGCGGAACGCTGCCAGCTGCCGGTTTGCCAGACCCGGGCATAGCGCTCGACCGCGTCGCACACGGCTCGGCCTTCCCGCACGCTGTGCGCCAGCGGTGTCTCCGCGTAAATGTCCTTCCCCTGCCGGGCAGCCTCGATGGCGGGAACCGCATGCCAGTGGTGGGGGAGCGCAATGGACACCGCGTCGATGTCCCGCCGCCCGAGCAATTCGCGGAAGTCGCCATGCAACGCGCAATCCTCGTTGCCATAGAGCCGGTTTACCACGTTGCGCGCCAGCGACGCGTGATGGTTGTCCACATCACAAACGGCCACCACCTGGCAATCGAGCTGGCTGAGGAACGCCTCGAGGTTCAGCAGGCCCCGGCTCCCGACGCCGATGCACCCGAGTGCGATGCGGTTCGAGGGCGCCGGACGGTTGCCCTGACCGAGGACGACGGCGGGAACGACCGTTCCCAACAGCGCCGCGCCGGCCAGCCGTCCGCTGTGACCCAGGAAACGCCGGCGCGTCAGGCGGGTGTTCATTTGGCTCGCAGCGTTCACAGCGCGTCCATTCTCCGCCCGCGTCCGGCGGGAGGCAAATGCTTTGTCGTTGCGCCGCGCACTCCAGGCCGCGAGCCGCGGGGCCGTTCCCTCGAACGCCGCGGCCTCCCTCGCGGGTCACCTTCCCAACGCCGCCTCCGGGTCCCGATAACGGTAACGGCTCGCGATGACGCTGAAGAGGATTGCCACCACGAAGGTGAGCACGGCATAAAACAGGAACATCTTCGACGTGACCGCCACATCGTGTCCGGCGGCCGCCTGCCCGCTGAGTCTGCCGGCGGTCCAGGTAACGCCGATGACAATCAGGTTGCCGAGCGCGACGGTGACGTTCCAGAACCCCATGATGGCGCTCTTCATCGTCGCGGCGGCCTCGCGGAAGGCGAATTCCAGTCCGGTGGTCGAGATCAACACCTCGGCGGTCGTGAGCACGACGTAGGGAATCGCCTGCCACAACACGCTCAGTTCCCTCCCCGCTTCGAGCTGCACCTGAATCCAGGCCACGATGAGATACGAGGTCGCGGCGATGAACATCCCCGTGGCCATCCGCCGCAGCGGGGTCGCCAGCCGGCCGGCCAACGGGTAGACCACGAAGGTCATGACCGGCACGAGGATCATCACCAGGATCGGGTTCGCCGCCAGCATCTCCTCGGGGCCGATGGTGTAGCTCACCTCGCTCAACGGACTCCCCGCCGTTCCCTTGAGCCAGGCGAGGAGGCCGTCCGGCGTCGGCAGCGTCAGTGGTCCCAGCGGACAGGGCCGCATGCTGGCGCCCTGCAACACCCACGTCGAAAACGTCTGATCGAACAGCGCCCAGAACACCGGGATCAACGCGAAGATGGACAGGATGGGGCCGACCGACCGGGCGGCATCGACTTCTGCGTCGGCAAAACGCGTTCGGGCCGGATCCCAGAAGCCCGTGCCGGCGGCCCGCGACCGGCGTTCCCGAAACGCATGCCGGAACACCGAGAAAAAGCCCGCGGTTCGCGTCCGGGCGCTGGGCGGGACCATCACGTAATGCCGGGTGCCGAGCCAGAAAATGAGCGTCGCCAGCGCCATGGCGATGCCCGGCACGCCGAAGGCCCAGCCATAGCCGTGGTGCTTGCGGATCCAGGGAATGGACAACAACGCCGCCGTCGAGCCCAGGTTGACGCACCAGTAAAAGGCGGCATACGCCCGGGGCAGCAGGTGGCGGCCCTCGGGCGGGAACTGATCCCCCATGAACGCGGAGACGCAGGGCTTGATTCCGCCTGAACCGAAGGCAATCAAACCCAGGCCGATTCCCAGACACCACGTCTTCCCCGGAATGCTCGCAAACGCATCGCCGCACGCCAGCATCCCGTGTCCCGCGCAGTAGGACAGCGAAACCCACAGAATCGTCCGGTAACGCCCCCAATGCCGGTCCGACACCCACGCGCCAAGGAGCGGCATGAAGTAGTTCACGAAGGTGAACAGGTGGATGATGTTCGTCGCCGCATCCTCCGACATCAACAGGGTGTTGGTGATGTAGAGGGCGAGGATGCCCTTCACGCCGTAGAAGCTGTAACGCTCGGCGGCCTCGTTCCCGAGGATGAAGCGCACCTGCGACGGGAACCGTCCGGTCGTCAGGGGCGCGGCTGCGCGGCTGTCAGTTGTCACGGGCAAGGGGCTTTAACCCATCCCGCCCGCCGGAGCGAGCCCGTTTTGGCGGCGCGGCCAAGCCGGGCGGCCGCGTGTGCGCCGTTGGCATTTCGCGGCGGCATGGTATGCTCGCGGCATGAAACGCCACCGCCCTGTCTCCGCGCTCCCCCTGGCCGCCGTCCTCTTGCTCGTTGTCGTCCCGGCGGTCCCGCAGGCAGCGGATGCCAGCGGGACGGCTTCGCGCATTCGCCCCGACCCCGACCATCCCGCCTACTGGAACTACCGCGGTCAGCCGGTCCTGCTGCTCGGTGGATCGGTCGAGGACAACCTGTTTCAAATCCCGGACCTCGAGGCGCACCTCGACCTGCTCCAGTCTGTCGGCGGCAATTATGTGCGCTGCACCATGTCCTGCCGCGACGACGGCAACGTCTGGCCGTTCAAGGAGGTGGCGCCCGGTCGTTACGATCTCGACCAGTGGAACGAGGCGTTCTGGGAGCGCTTCGAGCGTTTTCTCCGCCTCACCGCCCAGCGCGACATCATCGTCCAGATCGAGTTGTGGGCCACCTTTGACTACTACCGCGACATCTGGGAACGCAATCCCTTCAATCCGAAAAACAACGTCAACTACACCGCGGAGGAAACCGGTCTGCCCATGGTCGTGGACTCGCATCCGACGCGCACCGAGAACAACTTCTTCTGGTCGGTGCCCGCCGAGCGCAACCAGCCGACGGTGCTGCGCTACCAGCGGCGTTTCGTCGACCGCCTCCTCGACCACGCGTTGCCCTACGGAAACGTGCTCTACTGCATGGACAACGAGACCTCCGTGACGCCCGAGTGGGGCTGGTACTGGTCCGGTCGCATCCGGTCCCGGGCCGGTGCGGACGATCTCGAAGTGCAGACCACCGAGATGTGGGACGCCTGGGATCTCGCGCATGCGATGCACAACGCGACCTTCGATCACCCGCGGATCTACTCGTTTGTCGACATTTCGCAGAACAACCATCAGAAGGGCCAGGCCCATTGGGACAACCTTGCGAAACAACGCGCCCGGATCGCCGGCCAACCGCGCCCCTTGAACAACGTCAAAATCTACGGCGCCGACACCGGACGGTTCGGCGCCACTCAGGATGGGCAGGAGCGTTTCTGGCGCAGCATCTTCGGCGGATGCGCCGCGGCCCGCTTTCACCGGCCCGATTCCGGCCTCGGCCTCGGGGAGATCGCGCAGGCCAACCTGCGCAGCGCCCGGTTGCTCACCGACCGGTTCCCGGTCTTCACCTGCCGTCCCGCCCCCGAACTCCTTGGCGCCCGCGATCCGAACGAAGCCTACGCCCTGTCCCGCCCGGGCGAAGCGACCGCGGTCTACTTCCCCGCCGCGGGCGAGGTGACCCTGAAACCGGACGACCTGAGCGGCAACGTCCGGCTCGAATGGCTCGAGGTCGCGACCTCGAAGTGGAGCCCTCCCACGACCGTCAGCATCGACGCGCCGCTCGGTCTGAAAACACCGGGCCCCGGCCAATGGGTGGCGCTTCTCCGTTCCGTCATCCCGGTCGATTGATTGGGCAACTCACCCGCGTCCGCGGAATGGAGTCGGAAGCAACGGGGTTGCGTATCGCGTCGTCTCCCGGCTTCCCATTTCCCGTTTGAATTCCGGTCGTCTGAAGGCCATCGTCCGGGGCCGCATGACAACCGACGAAGCCCTGCAATTGTTCCGCGAATCCGGCGCCCTGCTTGAAGGCCATTTCATCCTGCGCAGCGGCCGCCACAGCCGGCAGTTCTTCCAGTGCGCCCTCGCGTTGCAGCGAATGCCCGTTGTCGAACGGTTCGGCGCCGCCCTCGCCGAATCCCTGCGTCCGCTCGCCCCCGCCACCGTCCTTGCTCCTGCCATGGGCGGTCTGGTGATTGGCCAGGAGGTTGCCCGTCAGCTTGGCTGCCGGTTCATCTTCGTCGAGAAGGAGGAGGGTCGGCTGGTCTTGCGTCGCGGGTTCACACTCGCGCCGGACGAACCGGTCGTGATTGTCGAGGACGTGGTGACGCAGGGCGGACGCGTGAAGGAGACCATTGAAATTGCGCGGCAAAACCAGGCGCGAATCCTCTCGGTGGCGGTGCTCGTGGACCGTTCGGGAGGGAACGTTGATCTGGGCGTGCCGATGGTCAGCCTGATCCGGCTCACCGTCGAGACGTTCGCTGCCGATGCCCTCCCGCCGGACCTCGCGGCCACGCCGGGCGTCAAGCCGGGCAGCAAGTAGACCAACGCTCATCGCCGTCCCGTTGAGGCTTCCGGTTCGTGAGCCGCCGCGGTAGCCTCCCGACGAACCATGAAAGCGAGACGCATTTGCAACGCCGTCGTGACGCTTGGTCTGGCGGGTTTCCTCCTGCTCCACCCCCATGCCGTTGCGGACGCCCCCGAACCGCCGGCATCCCCGCCCAACATCCTGTTCATCCTGGCCGATGACCTGGGCTATGGGGATATCGAGGCCTATGCGCCGAAATCCCGCATCCCCACGCCCCACTTGAACCGGTTGGCCGCAGAAGGGATGCGCTTCACGGACGCGCATTCCGGATCGTCCGTCTGCACGCCGACCCGTTACGGACTGATCACCGGTCGCTATGCCTGGCGTACCCGGCTCAAGAGCGGCGTGCTGTTTCCGCCGGGTGACAAGCCGTTGATCGAACCGGACCGCCTCACGGTGGCCAGGCTCCTCGGTCGGCAGGGCTACCACACCACGTGCATCGGCAAATGGCACCTTGGGATCGAGTGGGCGCGGGACGCCGCGGGCGAGGTGGACTTCAACCTACCCATCCGGTTCGGCCCGACGGATGTGGGTTTCGACGCGTTCTTCGGCATTGCGGCCTCGCTCGACATGGTGCCCTACGGGTTCTACCGCGACCACGATCCGGTGGCCGCCTTCACCGGCGAGCAACCGGCGCAGGGCTTTCCGCGGTATGTGCGCCGCGGGCCGAAGGCGGCGGACTTCGATCCGGGCGCGGTGCTCGAGCGCTTGGCCGACGAAGCCATCGACTGTCTCCGGCAACGCGCCGTGGCGGGCGATCCCTTCTTCCTGTATCTGGCGCTCACCGCGCCGCACAAACCGGTCTGGCCGGCGGAACGGTTTCGCGGGACGACCGCGCTCGGGCCCTACGGGGATTTTGTGCACCAGACCGATGCGGCGGTGGGTCGCGTGCTCGGGGCGCTCGACGTGGCTGGATTGCGCGAAACCACCCTGGTCATCTTCAGCAGTGACAACGGTTCCTACATGTATCGCTGGCCGAACGATCAACCGGACCACGTGCAAGACGCATCGGTGCAGGGATTCTGGCCGGCCCGGCACCAGGCCAACGGGAGCTGGCGCGGGACGAAGGCGGACGTCTGGGAAGCCGGGCATCGCGTGCCCTTCCTGGTGCGCTGGCCGGGCGAGGTGCGGCCCGGCAGCCGATGCGACGCGACCGTCTGCCTTGTGGACTTCCTCGCGACCTGCGCCGAGATCACGGGCGTTGCCCTTCCCAAAAATGCGGGTGAAGACAGCTTCAGCCTGTTGTCGCTCTTCCGCGGGAAGGAACCGACCCGGCCCCGGGCCCCGGTCGTGAACCATTCGGCCAACGGGATGTTCGCCCTGCGTGACGGGCGCTGGAAGATGGTGTTCGGCAACGGCTCGGGCGGGCGCGAGAAGCCGGCAGGCCGTCCGTTCCAGGAGCCCTACGCGCTGTTCGATCTCGATCACGATCCCGGCGAAACGGCAAACGTGCTGCCGCAGCATCCGGAAATCGGGAATCGTCTGACGGCTTCGCTCGGCGCCATTCGGAGCAGTCCTGGCAGCCGTGTGGAACTGCTGCGGCGCCCGACGGCGCCTTGACCGGGACGCAAGCACGGTCACCCACGGACTGATGCGACCGCCGCGCCCAGCCGCACGTGACATCCGCCCGTGGAGCGTCTCAGCCGTATCGATTCAACAGGGGGTAGCCGCCGACGTGTAGCCGGCGCTGAAATCCAAGCGCTTACGCGGACCCGCTGGTTTCGACCAGCAGGCACGTTTCGGTGAATCGTCGCCCTCGGCAACACGCAGCCCTATCCCAGCTGAATCATGCGCCGACTACACCGCGGCGGCTACGAGTTGCTGAGTGGCCATGGCTGAGTTCGCCGCGCAGGACGGGGGCTGGCGGCGGCGGCGGAAGCGAAGCCGGACGGGAGACGGGGGACCCAAGGCAAGCGCGGCATGAGCCAAGCGCCGCCCTGGGTCAACCCGTCGTAATGCGCACCTAAACCCGCCGGGCCTACATGCCGCGGACTTCCCAGCCCTTCCGGTACGGGCGCTTCACGTATTGGTTCGCCTCGGGAAGGTTGGTGAACTGCACGGCGGCCGCGTCCCAGACCAGGGTGGCGTGCGGGAAGCGGGTGGCCACGCCGCCCAACAGCACGGCCTCGGTCAACGGGCCGGCATAATCGAAGTTCGCCCACGGCTTGCCCCCCTCGCGCACGCATTTCGCAAAGTGCGTCCAGTGGTCGATGGTCTCGACTTCGGGCATGCGGAACGTGCGGTAATCGGCGTCGGGATAAAGCTGCGGGCTGGCGATGTGCGGCAGCAGCATGACGCCCTTGGTGCCGATGAAGATCGAGCCCTGTCCCGGCACGTTGTCGCCTTCGAGCAGCGCCTCGATGTGTTTCGGCGGGCGGGCGTCGCCGTCGTACCAGGTGACGTTCACCATGTCGCCCTCGGTGTAGGGCGTGCCGGGGAACACGTAATGGATGACGGCGTCCATGGCCCAGTTGTCCGCATTCGGCGTCGGCCCTTCCGAGCGCACCGACAGCGGCGCCGTCAGCGCAAGGGCGGCAAAGACCGGGTCGTAGATGTGGCAGCCCATGTCGCCGAAGGTGCCGGTGCCAAAGTCGAGCCGTTTGCGCCAGTTGCCCGGGTGGTAGTAACCGTTGCCGATGAACGGGCGCTTCTCCGTCACACCGAGCCAGAGATCCCAGTCCAACCCCGCGGGCACCGGATCCTCGCGGTCGGGTTTCGGGCTGGTGTCGCCCCACTTCTTGTTGCTGAAGGTGTGGACCTCCTTGATCTTCCCGATCGTGCCGTCCTGGATGAGCTTGACCGCCAGGCGATACTCCCGCGTGGAATGGATCTGGATGCCCATCTGGGTCACCAGGTTCTTCTCGCGGGCCACTTCGGTGAGCCGACGTGTCTCGTAGATGTCGTGGGTCAGCGGTTTCTGGCCGTAGACCGCCTTGCCGAGCTGCAGGCAGGACATCCCGATGGGCCCGTGCATGTGGTCGGGCGTCGAGACGTTGACCGAGTCGATGTTGTTCGCCTCCTTGTCCAGCAGTTCCCGCCAGTCCTGATAGATGCGGACATCGGGGAACCGGCTTTTTAGGTCGCCGACGCGGTTGAGGTCCACTTCGGCCACCGCGACCAGGCGCACCCAGTCGTTCGAGGTCAGGGAGGAGAGGTCCGCGCCGGCCATGCCGGAGGCGCCGAAGCTGGCGTGGCGCACGAGGCCGCCCGGGGCGGCGGACATCAGGTGGCGGGTGAAGAACGGAGCGGCCAGGGTGGCGGCGCCAATCCGTCCCAGGAACTGGCGGCGATTCAGATGCGAGGTTGATTTCATGACGAGCCGTCAGGGTTCACCAAACGACGCGAAAAGGCTAGCGGTAAACCACGGCCCGTTGGATGGCGACGGTGCTTCCGCCCGAACGCGGATCGGGCGGTCCGTCGGTGGCGATCCGCAGCGTGTGCTTCCCTGGTTTGAGGCCGTGCCGGTGCCAGAGCGCGTTGTCGTGGGTGTTCGGCACGATGTAGGCGTCGAGCGCCGGATCCTGCGCCTCGCCGTCAAGGAACACCGCGGCGTGACCGCCTTCCTGGGTGAGCGGACCGATCAACACGATGCCCGTGCCGACGAACTCGAGGGTGGCTTCCGCGCCGACCGCCGTCGTGCTCCGCGCCCCCTTGTTCACCTGCCAATGATTGTCCCATTGCCAGGCGGGATGGGTGTTGGCGATGATCTCGGACGGGATGCCGGGCGCCCATTGCTCGAGCTTTGCCGCCCGGGGAGACTGCGGCTTCAGCGTGACGGTTTCGTCGGTGACCGTTCCGCCGTTTGCCCGGATGAGTTCGAGGGCGCGCTTCTCAGTCGAGCGGACGATGTCATTGAACGAGTAGTCGGTGTAATCGAATTTCTGGTCCGCGAGCAACGGGAGGTTCGCCTTGAATTCCTCGGGTATCCGCTCGTAGCCGAGCATCACCCCGAGGATGCCCGCCGCGTTCGAGGGATTGCAGTCGGAATCCTGCCCGCAACGGGTCGAAATCTCGACGGTCCGGCGAAAGTCGCCCTCACCGAACAACAACCCCAGGGCGATGAAGGCGCCGTTGATCTTGGCGTCGATGTTGAAGTCCCGCAGCGCGCCGTCCGGGCACGGATCGTGGCGATCCCATTTGTCGGTGACGAGCCGCCAGACGGTTTCCCAGCTGCCGGGATGTTCGGCGGACCAGTCCAGCACGTCGCGGATGACCCGCGCGTAGGCGCTCTTCGCCGGAATGCAGGCGAGGCCGCTTTCCACCACCGTGCGCAAATCGTTTTCGACATACCCCGCGGCATACATCCCGCACACGAACATCCCGCCGTACAGCCCGTCGCCGTGATTCATCACCCGGCCCACGCGATCGCAGAACCGGTTCGACTCGCGGGGCAGTCCGGGACACATGAGCCCGATGAAATCCGCCTCGATCTGGAAGTCGATGTCGTCGGCGTGGACGTTGTATTTCGGATGCCCGGACCAGGGCGGCTGGAGGCCGCGGTTCAGGGCGCGGCGGGCGCCGGCGTTGGCGTGCCAGAGGTGATACTTCGAGTCGCGGAACGCGGCGCCGTAGGCCTCGATGGGGGCCTCGAGACCAAGGTCGTCCATGACCTTGGCGAAGGTCATTTCGACGTAGAGATCATCCTGGTGAATCGTGTTGTCGATCATCGACGGCTTCCACTCGAGGTCGCCTTCGATCAACCGCCGTTGATAGCGAAACTCGGTCGGCGCTCCGAAGGAAACCCCGATCATCTGCCCCGCCCAGCCACCGCGGATGCGATCCTGCAACCCAGCGCGGGACAAGGTGACGGTGGAGGCGGCCCGGACCGGGGCCAGGCCCGCCAGGAGCAGGGCGGTCGAACAGGTGAGGAGGACGATCTTGCGCATGATTGGTGCGAGGTTGATGGCCGTGTGATTCAGGAGCTTGCTGGCGGGTGCTTCTAGCAATCCTGAACCGCGAATTCAAGCGGCAAGGCGCCCCGCAGCGGAGCGCGCTGCCCGCCTGCCCCGGGCCCACGCCCCCCCCGGAGCGCCGCTTGACCGTCCGCCATCGGCCTGGATCTATGCGCTCCGTCGTTGGCCGGCCCATTTGTAGGGCGGCCGCGGTGGCGACGGAAACCCGGACCGGGCAGGGCAAACGGGGTCACGACTCGATGCTTCGCAGGGCTTCACGCATCCGGCGCAAGTGGGTTTCGCGGGTAAAACGGCGGAGGAACTCGCCCCGCAGCGCGGCGCCGTCCGCGACCAGGCATCGTGCGAGCCGGTCGGCGATCTGGTCCGGCTGCCGGGGTTCGACCAAACCCGGGTAATCGGGCGGCAGCAGATCGGGAAGGGAGCGCCATCGCGTCGTGACAATGGGCAGCCCGTAGGCCATGGCCTCGACCAGCACCAGCCCGAAACTCTCCGCGCGGTAGTAGGTGGGAAAGCAGAAGATGTCCGCCTCGCGCCAGAGGCGGTCCTTCGCTTCGCCGCGGGCGAAACCCGCCCACTCAATGCGGGTGGTGGGGCGGTGTTCCTCCTGCAGCCGCTCGAATTCGACCCGCTCGGCCGCCTGCGTGAAATCGCCGGCCACCGTCAGTCGCAGCCGCAGCCGGGAAGCGGCCGAGCCCTGGGCGGCATTTGCCCGGACGACCCCTTCGATGGCGTCGAACAGGCCCTTCTCGCGCGTGCAGTAGGCGAGGAACAGGACGCGGACCACGGCTTCATCTTCCTCGTCGACGGATTGCGGCCCCGGTTCGGCGGCGGGGTCGGAACGCTGTGCGAGTCGTTGCCGGGCGGCGAGGCGTCGCTGCCGCCCGGGTCTCAGCGATGTCTCGAAGTCCGGACAGGGATCGGGGATGCCGTTCTCAACGACCAGGATGCGCCGCGGTTCGAGCCGGCGGGCGTCGGCCTGGTTGAACGCGGCGACGGTGATGGCGAGGTCGATGCGCCCGAGCAGCCGGTGTGTCAGCCAGGCCTCCCAGGGCTTGGCCTGTTGCTCGAGCCAGGCCCCGAGTCCGGCGGCATGCCAGTGAAAGACGACGCGTTTGAACCACGGCCGGCACAGCAGCATCACGAGCCAGTCGCGGTAAAGGGCGCCGCGTTTGGGTGGTGCCGGGATGTAGTAGAGGTTGGGCGCGCCGGTGCGGCAGCGTTGCCAGATGGCCTGCAGGCAGTAGCCGAAAAGCCGGAGGAGTTTGCCGGGGCGCACGGCGCCGACATCCGCGGAATCGGAGGAAAGCCGGACGTTGACGTGGCGACATTCGATGGGTTCGGGGGCGTCTTCGGCCTCGCTGCGAAGCCCGTCGAGCAGGAGTTGCACCATGTAGCTCTGGCCATGGTGGGGCGGGGGCGTGTGGGCAAGGACGACCAGCTTCATTTTCCGATGCGACCGCCGATCCAGCGCCCGGCAGCCAACGGTCCGGGCGCGGTTCGTCGCGCCATTGCTAGCAATGGGGCGCAGCCGGCGTCAAGGGCATCGCCGGCGGGACCGCCCAAGCCAAGCCCATGAAGATCAGCTCCGACAGCACGTCGGCGGCTAGGGCGCGGGGCATGGCGCTCAGCTAGTCATCTGCACGGTGATGATCGAAACTGACCGCAGTAATCGTAGTCCGTGGCAAGGCGGCTCTCGCGAGGGAGGCGCTGGAGGAAGCTGTTGGACCAACCGACGACCCTACGAACAGGAACGGACAGTCAGGCCGGGCGTGGGCGATGAGTGC
>JACKPV010000035.1 GCA_024233305.1 Verrucomicrobiales bacterium | reverse complement strand
AGTCGAAGTCCGTGACCCTGACGCCGGAGGGGGAACAGCGGGCCAGGGAGTTGTTCCGGGCCCTCTTCGGCCGATAGGCGCGCTTGAGGTCGGCCTGGGGGAGGCGTATTCTATGGACCATGAAACTGCGGACCGATCTGCTGAAACACCTCCGCGAGGAGGACCTGCAGGAAGCGGCCAGGAACACGGTCCTGCGCTACGAGCCCGAGCCGCTTTTCTCGAAAACTGGGGTTGGGAGTCTGTCGTCCGCATCAACCGAGGAGCGTGCGAACGAGGTCGCGCACAACACGGCCCTAATTCGGAAACTCAAGCGGCGTGCGCGACGCGGTGGGAAGCCGTCCGATTCCGGGAGCTAAGTCTGCTCGAGACCTTCGATCTCCTCCGCCGCTTCCATCAGCTCGCCCCGTTCCTGTTCTTCAACGGCAACACCTTCGCGACCATCGGACGCGAACTGGCCGCCGTCCTGTTTAGCGATCTTCCCCAGCTTCGCCGTCGAACCGTCGCCTCCGCCGTCGCCCATTACATTGCCGGCGTGCTCGATCGCGACAGCATGATCGGCGCCGTCGAGGAACTTTCCACCGCTGCCGACCTCCAACCCGGCGACCGCGTCAAGACCCTGCGCGGCTCAAGCTCCGGCACCATTGTCCGCCTGCTCCCCGACGGACGGGTCGTGTGGCGCACCGATGACTCCCAAGCCGAACTGACCTCGTTGCCCGAGGGCTTGGTCCGCGAATCGAAACCACGGAGACAACCCAAGCACCATGCCTGACACCCCGCGTCCTCCCGTTGGCCCGTCAGCCACCCCGATCCGCCAGATCCGCCCGACGAAGCCTGACGGCAGCGAACCGCAACGCGACCCCATCTTCTGGCGGGCGGTCGAGATCCTGCGGCGCGACTTCAAGCCCGCACCAGCCAGCCCCCGAACGGCGAGTCCGGTCCCCCCACGGGAGAACCTCCGTCCGGCGATTTCCCGGGAACCTCCGTCGGCCGCCTCCCGAAAGCCGGCTTCCACCGCCGCGCCCACCGGCCCGATCCCCGCCCGGATGCTCAACGAGTTCGTCTACTGTCCGCGACTCTTCTACTACGAGTACGTCGAAGGCGTCTTTGTGCACAACGCGGACACCGTCCGCGGCGCCGCGATCCACAAACGCGTCGATGCCGGCGAAGGCGGTCTGCCACCGGCCACGGACAGCGCCGCAGGCAAGGACTCCGCGGATGCCGCCTCCGAAACGCCCGCCGAGCCCGAGGTGATCCACTCGCGCAGCGTCCAGATGGGCTCGTCGCGTTTGGGCGTCATCGCGAAAATGGACCTCGTCGAAGTCCGGCAGGGGTTGGAAGCCGGCCAGCAGGCCGAGCTGTTCGCCCAGGTCGAGGTCAGCCCCGTGGACTACAAGGCGGGCGCCCCGCGCCGGACCGATTCGGGCAACGCCCTCTGGGACGCCGACCGCATGCAACTCGGGCTCCAATGCCTGATCCTGCGGGACAACGGTTACGCCTGTCGCGAGGGCCTCATCTACTACCGCGCCACCCGACAACGGGTGCGCCTGGCCGTGACCGCAGAACTCGAAGCCTGGATCCTCGCCCGCATCGCCGAGGCCCGCGAAGCGGCGGCCGGCAGCATCCCACCGCCCCTCGAAGACTCGCCGAAATGCCCGCGCTGTTCCCTGGTCGGGATTTGTCTACCGGACGAAACCCGCCTCCTGGCTGCGGCGCCCGCGGATGAAGCCGCGGAATCACCAGCCGCGACACCGACCGATGCCGTCGGGAAATCGACCACGGCCCCGTCGGCAAGCCAGCCCAGCGTCCGTCGGCTCCTGGCGCCCCGCGACGACGCGCGCGCCCTTTACCTCAACACGCAGGGCCTGCGGATCGGTCGGAAGGAACACGTCCTCCAGATCAAACAGGAGCGCGAAACCCTCGACGAGGTCCGCATCAGCGACCTCACTCACGTCGCCCTTTTCGGCAACATCCAGTTGACCACCCAGGCGATCCAGACGCTCTGCAGCGCCGGGGTGCCGGTCACTTGGTTCTCAATGGGCGGCTGGTTCTACGGCCTCACCCGCGGACACGAACTCAAGAACGTGTTCCTCCGCATCGAGCAGTTCCGCGCCGCGGACGATCCCGCGCGTTGCCTCCCGTTGGCCCGCGGATTCGTCCACGGCAAGATCCGCAACCAGCGCACCATGCTCATGCGCAATCACGTCGAAGCGCCAGCGCCCCTGCTGCTCCGCCTCAAGGAAGCCGCCAACCGGGCGCTCGAAGCGGTGAGCCTCGAACAACTCCTCGGCATCGAAGGCGCCGCGGCCGCCGCCTATTTCGGCGAGTTCGCCGGCATGCTGAAGACCGCCGCCGAACCGGGCGACGAAACGCCGCCGGAAACGCCGTCGCCCGCCGCTCCCCCCTTCACCTTCGACTTCAACGGCCGCAACCGCCGCCCGCCCACCGATCCCGTCAACGCCCTCCTTTCCCTGGCCTACAGCCTCCTCACCAAGGATTGCTTGCTGGCCGCCTATGCCGTCGGGTTCGATCCCTACGTTGGCTTCTTCCACCAACCGCGCTTCGGTCGACCGGCTCTGGCGCTCGACTTGATGGAGGAGTTCCGGCCGCTGGTCGCAGATTCCACCGTGTTGAGCTGCATCAACAACCGCGTGCTGACCCCGGCGGATTTCGTGCGGGCCGGCGACGCCGTGAACCTCGCGACCGCCGGGCGCCGCCGGTTCTTCGAACTCTACGAACAGCGCATGAACTCCCTGCTGACGCACCCGGTCTTCGACTACAAGGTCAGTTACCGGCGAGCCCTCGAATTGCAGGCCCGCTTGCTGGCCAAATGCCTCACCGGAGAAATCCCGGCCTATCAACCGCTGATGACGCGGTGAGGGGAAAAGGAGAAGGGACCATTTCCCATGCGCACGACCTACCTCGTCTGCTACGACATCACCGATCCGAAGCGGCTCCGGCGGGTCTTCAAGATCTGCAAGGACTACGGCAACCACCTGCAGTATTCGGTGTTCGAGTGCGACCTCAACCCGACCGAGCGGACGCGGCTTGAGCAGGCGCTGCGGGACGTGTTGAAGCACGACGTCGACCAGGTCCTCTTCGTTTCGCTCGGGCCGGCGGAGGGGCGGGGGGATCGCGTGATCACCTCGCTCGGGGTGCCTTACACCCGTCTCGACGCTCCCTGCTACGTTTACTAGCCTTTCCCCGGCGTGACCGCGGCGCGCGCCGTCCGTCGCGATCCTTGACAAGGCGGCCTGCGAGCGGCGGGATGGCGCGCGAAACCCCGCCCCCGCTCGCAAGCTGCAACCATCAAAGAGCCAACAGGTTGAGCCGGCGCCCGTGACTGGCTCGCAGTCGAGCGCCGGCAGTGGAGAACCGGCCCTCGCAAATCCGTGTTTGCCCCGAACGGCGGCAGTAACTTACGATGTCGCTACTTCCGCGCCCCAAAGAGCGCGGCCCCGTTGAAGCCGCCCCCATCACGTTGCTGCCCCAGAAGCCCATCGCCACTTCCGCGCCCCAAAGAGCGCGGCCCCGTTGAAGCGCCACCTCGACGCGTCCGTCATCGCGCATGTAGCTGCCACTTCCGCGCCCCAAAGAGCGCGGCCCCGTTGAAGCGCGCATTCATCCGTGCTCATGGGGCCTGATGTCTCCACTTCCGCGCCCCAAAGAGCGCGGCCCCGTTGAAGCAACTTGGTCGAGGATCGAGCGATTGAATGGGTGGAAGCCACTTCCGCGCCCCAAAGAGCGCGGCCCCGTTGAAGCAGATTTGGCGCAAGTGGACCACTGGGGGCGAGCAACACTTCCGCGCCCCAAAGAGCGCGGCCCCGTTGAAGCGATTCGACCCGATGACCCGGATCATCTCGATGTTGAACTTCCGCGCCCCAAAGAGCGCGGCCCCGTTGAAGCAGAGCCAGCAGTTCCCCCATCCAGAATCGCAGCTCGCACTTCCGCGCCCCAAAGAGCGCGGCCCCGTTGAAGCGGTATACAACGACGCGCGACTTCCACCAGCCACGCGGCACTTCCGCGCCCCAAAGAGCGCGGCCCCGTTGAAGCGACGACATGTGGCACGATTTCCAAATCGTGCGCGTGACTTCCGCGCCCCAAAGAGCGCGGCCCCGTTGAAGCAAGATGGCTCCCGAACACGTCGATTCATCCGGGGGGACTTCCGCGCCCCAAAGAGCGCGGCCCCGTTGAAGCCATTTCCACCCGCGCGCTTGGGCGGCAGTGGCGATCCACTTCCGCGCCCCAAAGAGCGCGGCCCCGTTGAAGCGTCAGCGGCCTGGCTGAGTTCTGGAATACATTCGTAGACTTCCGCGCCCCAAAGAGCGCGGCCCCGTTGAAGCCAAAAACATGCTGGTCCACGGGTGCACGGTCAACATCACTTCCGCGCCCCAAAGAGCGCGGCCCCGTTGAAGCGTCACCGACTTCCGCGGCACCGTCATGCAGCGGGATCACTTCCGCGCCCCAAAGAGCGCGGCCCCGTTGAAGCCGGGGCCACGTGGCCGTAGTGCCGCTGGTCGATTTGACTTCCGCGCCCCAAAGAGCGCGGCCCCGTTGAAGCATGGCGTCGCTGTGCAGGAGGCGGAACCGACAGCCGAACTTCCGCGCCCCAAAGAGCGCGGCCCCGTCGTTGCAGGAGCGCCCCAGCGCGCGTTGAAGCGGAACTCAACGTCGTTCCTCAATGCAACGATCTCAACTTCCGCGCCCCAAAGAGCGCGGCCCCGTTGAAGCACGATGACGGCCCGCGTGCGGTAGCTTCGGTCAGACTTCGCGCCCCAAAGAGCGCGGCCCCGTTGAAGCAAGGCGATCGCGGAAGGGAACTTCAATCTCGGAGACTTGCGCCCCAAAGAGCGCGGCCCGTTGAAGCCTGTTGTGTGATGTTCATTTTTCTGTTTTGTCACTCCGCGCCCCAAAGAGCGCGGCCCCGTTGGCAAGTGGAGCTTGAGCTTGCGCGAGCTGTTGCAGGAGGACTTCCGCGCCCCAAAGAGCGCGGCCCCGTTGAAGATCCAGAAGGCCAAACCTCCCGATAGTGGCTGCGGCACTTCCGCGCCCCAAAGAGCGCGGCCCGTGAGCGCAGTCACCCGACACCTCGAGGGTCACGGTCACTTCCGCGCCCCAAAGAGCGCGGCCCCGTTGAAGCACGCGTTTGTGCGGGCGGAGCTTGGCGGGATCGCGTAACTTCCGCGCCCCAAAGAGCGCGGCCCCGTTGAAGCGGTTGGTATTCATACAGCTCGGCGAGTTCCAGGGTGATACTTCCGCGCCCCAAAGAGCGCGGCCCCGTTGAAGCTGCGCGATGGCCGGGTGAGCGATGCCGATCACGATACTTCCGCGCCCCAAAGAGCGCGGCCCCGTTGAAGCCCCGGCGATGTCGAGCCGGTGGACCAGGCCGAGCGCGTACTTCCGCGCCCCAAAGAGCGCGGCCCCGTTGAAGCCCGATCAACGACTGGATCGTCGGCCCCTACGACGGCACTTCCGCGCCCCAAAGAGCGCGGCCCCGTTGAAGCACCACGACGTCCGACTGTTGGGCTCCACCCTGGTTCACTTCCGCGCCCCAAAGAGCGCGGCCCCGTTGAAGCACCGGCACCAGCACGGGCCGATATTGGCGCGCGAGCACTTCCGCGCCCCAAAGAGCGCGGCCCCGTTGAAGCATTTTCACCCGCGGGATCTTGCGGCCCCGTAGCTGCACTTCCGCGCCCCAAAGAGCGCGGCCCCGTTGAAGCGAACGCGCCCACGTGTCACACCCGGCGAGCGGTCACTTCCGCGCCCCAAAGAGCGCGGCCCCGTTGAAGCTCCCGCGATACGCAGGATGGCCTCTGATTCCCATTTGACTTCCGCGCCCCAAAGAGCGCGGCCCCGTTGAAGCGTGACTCTTCCCGCCAAAGTCATCCGTATAACTACCACTTCCGCGCCCCAAAGAGCGCGGCCCCGTTGAAGCGCGACATGGCGATCCGGCTGTCCACGGCATCGAACTTCCGCGCCCCAAAGAGCGCGGCCCCGTTGAAGCGTCTACCTGGCTTACCCGACAGAGTTCGAGAGGTTACTCCGCGCCCCAAAGAGCGCGGCCCGTTGAGCGGTAAAGCCGACCGGTTAGCGTGTCGGCGGCGATACTTCCGCGCCCAAAGAGCGCGGCCCCGTTGAAGCCAGCTCTACGCCACGGAGGACGAGGACGCGGACAACACTTCCGCGCCCAAAGCGCGGCCCCGTGAAGCAGGGCCGAAAGGGTGCCTCCAGGCGCCGCTGGTCACACTTCCGCGCCCCAGAGCGCGGCCCCGTTGAAGCACGTGGTTCAGCGATCACGCCGACCACCGGACTCACTTCCGCGCCCCCAAAGAGCGCGGCCCCGTTAAGCTGGATGTCTCCCTGTAGATGCTGCCGCTGCGGCCACTTCCGCGCCCCAAAGAGCGCGGCCCGTTGAAGCTCGAGCTATCCACCGGCGGCCAATCCTCTGATCATACCCGCGCCCCAAAGAGCGCGGCCCCGTTGAAGCTTGCGGATGAAAGGCAGTGATTTATTCGACGGGTTTACTTCGCGCCCCAAAGAGCGCGGCCCTGTTGAAGCAGGGACCGCATCGGCGGACGACTGCTGCCGCCCATACTCCGCGCCCCAAAGAGCGCGGCCCTGTTGAAGCGCGCCGCCGGACTGCCGGTGCGCACACCGACTTCCGCGCCCCAAAGAGCGCGGCCCCGTTAAGCCAGTCGCCGTAGCCCCATGCGGCGCGGGTCTGATGTCACTTCCGCGCCCCAAGGCGCGGCCCCGTTGAAGCGGCGGCGGCCCAGATGCGCAGCATCATGGCAGATGTTTACTTCCGCGCCCCAAAGAGCGCGCCCCGTTGAAGCTTTTGGGTGGCCTCCCGCCGCGGCCATCTCGGTACTTCCGCGCCCAAAGAGCGCGGCCCCGTTGAAGCCGTCACTTTTGATGGACTTCAAACGTTGCAACCATACACTCCGCCCCAAAGAGCGCGGCCCCGTTGAAGCGGGCTGAGTGCGGTCAGGAGGACTTAAAGAGGCTCACGAACTTCC
Source organism: Verrucomicrobiales bacterium (assembly GCA_024233305.1). Classification (GTDB taxonomy): domain Bacteria; phylum Verrucomicrobiota; class Verrucomicrobiia; order Limisphaerales; family J093; genus J093. The sequence continues at coordinate 180,846 of JACKPV010000035.1, read as the reverse complement.
GCGCCCCAAAGAGCGCGGCCCCGTTGAAGCGATCATGAGCGCATCGCCGCGCGGTGGGTCGGCACGACTTCCGCGCCCCAAAGAGCGCGGCCCCGTTGAAGCAACCACAACGACAGCGCCACTTACGGGAAGTTCTACCACTTCCGCGCCCCAAAGAGCGCGGCCCTGTTGAAGCTCGCCGTCCCGACGGCCTGAATTTGTCGGCACTTCCGCGCCCAAAGAGCGCGGCCCGTTAAGCTTCAGAGCGATCATCCGGCCTCCGGCATGTCGCTTCCGCGCCCCAAAGAGCGCGGCCCCGTTGAAGGGGGCATTGCCGCAGACCTCGTCACCGCTGAGGGCACTTCCGCGCCCCAAAGAGCGCGCCCCGTTGAAGCTTACCGGCGCCCGGCCTCTCACGGACCTGATCCTTCCGCGCCCCAAAGAGCGCGGCCCGTTGAAGCTGGATGATGTTCAGCGCTGCGTTGGCGACGGCGAGACTTCGCGCCCCAAAGAGCGCGCCCCGTTGAAGCGAGGGCGAATGGCAGCATGACGCGGACGGAGTCCAGCAGACTTCCGCGCCCCAAAGAGCGCGGCCCCGTTGAAGCCCGGCGGGGTGGGCAGAACCTTCGGTCGGTGTGCCAGACTTCCGCGCCCCAAAGAGCGCGGCCCCGTTGAAGCTCGCGTGTTGAGCGGCAGGTTGAACTGGCCAGTTTACTTCCGCGCCCAAAGAGCGCGGCCCCGTTGAAGCGTCGGATGGGGATTCTGTCGATTACTAGTGCTTAACTTCGCGCCCAAAGAGCGCGGCCCCGTTGACTACGCTCGCTTGTGGTGGAACGGTCCATCGTTTGATACTTCCGCGCCCCAAAGAGCGCGGCCCGTTGAAGCACACCGGCGGGTCTGCGCCCAGGTAGAGGCAACTTCCGCGCCCCAAAGAGCGCGGCCCGTTGAAGCTCGGCAGAACTGAATGCGCGGAGGCCTCCGCGAACTTCCGCGCCCCAAAGAGCGCGGCCCCGTTGAAGCGACGAAGCCTGCGAATGGCCTCGTTATCGGGGCTTCACTTCCGCGCCCCAAAGAGCGCGGCCCCGTTGAAGCGGCGGAGACGATTGCATGCTGGCGATCATGGCTGAGGGCCACTTCCGCGCCCCAAAGAGCGCGGCCCCGTTGAAGCGCCATCAAATTCACCGCGCTCCGTCCGGACGTGCCGACTTCCGCGCCCCAAAGAGCGCGGCCCCGTTGAAGCGCGATAGGCGGCCATGACGGTGCGGGTGTCTTCATACTTCCGCGCCCCAAAGAGCGCGGCCCCGTTGAAGCGACTCGGTTCGGGCGTGGCATTTGTTACACGGGCTCGGACTTCCGCGCCCCAAAGAGCGCGGCCCCGTTGAAGCCGAGATGAGGTCCGGGACATCGCAGCAGTGCAGCAGGCACTTCCGCGCCCCAAAGAGCGCGGCCCCGTTGAAGCACCACAAGGACTTCAAGAAGGCTCGCAACGCATGGCACTTCCGCGCCCCAAAGAGCGCGGCCCCGTTGAAGCAACCGGATATGTCACACCCCCCCAGCAGACGATGCCCACTTCCGCGCCCCAAAGAGCGCGGCCCCGTTGAAGCACTGCTCCCGAACGACAGCCAAGATGCGAACTCGACCGGGCTGCGTTCACGCACTTCGGGACGCCGTCCAGCCGCCTCGGGAACAGGAGTGCGCGTCGAGCCGATCCGGGCCGATTCCGCGACGGATGACTACGGACGGCCGCGGCCGGGACGCCAGCGCGCCCGCCCCGGTCCGGTCCGGTTGCCGATGAGTTCGGCTTCGTAGGCAGCGATTTCCTCGGTAGTCGCCGCGCGGGGCCAGACCAGGTCCCGCCCGCTCTGCCACACCACGGTCGCCCGGCCATCTTCGGTCCGCGGATCACCGCCGTCGTCGCGCCCATCCGAACCGACCGAATAGAGGAGAAAACCGCCCTCCGGCTCGCGGCGATAGCGCAACGGTCGGCCGTCCATCCAGTCGACCGGCGTTTCGGGCAGCAGGCCCGGCACGAGTTCATCGAGCGACGCCGGCCATTCGGCGTGCCGGAGGTGGAAACGCTTCAGGGCGATCGCGGTGACTATGATCTCCCGCCAAGCCTCCGTCAGCGCGGCCTTCTCGATCATCTTGGAGTAGGCTGCCAGCCCGCTGCGCGAAACGAGGAAGCGGTCCGGCGCGTGGTTCAGGGCCGTCGCCTCGGCGGCCGAGAGGGCTTCCATTCCGCGACAATCGCGGCGTTCGGCGTGGTCCCGCGTCCAATCGATGTTCGCCTGGATGGTGCGATGGTGCACCAATTGGTCCTGTTTGGCCCACACGTAACGCCACAACTCCGCGCGAAAGAACGTGGTCACCGGATCGATCACGTCACCGAAAGCCGCCAACCAAGCAAACCGCCCCGAATTCCACCCGCTGCTCCATGCACCGCCCGCCCCGCCAAACGCCACGAGCTGTCGCATTTGCGCCCGGCTGGAATGCCGTCCGCCGGGGAAGTAAGTGCCCGCCACGGCCCGTTCCATACGGAGCGCTTCGCCAGTCGCCGCCAGGAAACGCAGCCGCGCCCAATCGGCCTGCAAACCGGCGAGTTGCGCGTCCGACCAGCCGTCGTCCTGCAACGCTTCCCAGACGGCCGACGGGGCGATCCCCGCCACCGCAATGCGGACGAGTTGGCTGATGAGCAGATCTTCGCCCTCGAGCAGATCGACCAGGGCGGTGGCGCCGCGGAGGTTCGCCAGGGCGCCGGCCCGATCCCCCTGGTGCAGGTCGTACATCGCCTCGTAGGCGAAGGCCTGCGCCGCCCCCTTGAACCGGGCCAGATGCGGCAGCATGAGATCGAAGCCCTGCCCGAAGTCCAGTCGCACCCGGATCGTCTCGTTGGTCAGACGCGCGCGAATGCCGGGCAACCGGGCGCGGTCGCCGTCGGTGGCCCGTTCGAAGTCCGTCCAACCCCGGTCCTTGTCGTCCCCGCCCCGCCACCCCGTCCGCTGGGAAAAAGCGATGGCCCGGCCGGGGCCCGTGATGCGGCCGAGCGGTGGCGCGGTTTCTCGCGCACTGCTGAGCCCGGCCAGCAGCAACTCGACGTCCGCGGGAGTCAGCAGCGTGGCCTGGGGCGGTGTCTTGCGCCCTGCCACGAGTTCGTCCAGCGTCAGCTTTTCGCCCCGGGCCCGCATGGCCTTCGTCCAGGCCGCGAACTGCCATTCGCCGCGCGCCCGTTCGGCGATCAGCCAGAACACCGGCAGCAGGAGCAGCACCACGATCACCGCCAGCAGGCGTTTGGTCTTCTTGCTCACCGGCGCATTGAAGCGCACGAACCGGGGCGCTTCAAGCTGTCGGGGGCACGAACGACGGGCAACCAGGAGCAGCGTGCGCCTCTCGGCTTTTACCAACCTCGAGGCCCCTGGGTGCCTGGAGCGCGAAATCCAATCCGCTGGCCCCGCCGGCAGTCAGGCCGCCGGCGGAGTGAACTCCGCGCTCCGAGAAAGCTGAGTTGCGCAACAAGGCGCAGCGAACGATTGCCCTCGGAAGCCGCGGAACCTATGCTGACCGGCGTGATTGGGCTCAGCTTGCCAAGCGGAAGGAATGCCCGTGACCGGTGTCGCATGCCGGTGCGTCTGGGGTTGATCCTCGTCATCACCCTGGTTCCGGGCGGGTCTTGGGCCCGGGCCGGCGAACCCGACGCCCCGGGGTTCGAGCGAACCGTGAAGCCGTTCTTCGCCGCCCATTGCCTGGACTGCCACGGCGAAAAGCAGAAGGCGGATCTGGACCTGCGGATCTACACCGACGCGTCGAGCGTCACCGCCCATCGCGCCACCTTCCGGCTCGTGCTCGAAAATATCGAGAACCGCACCATGCCGCCCGAGCACAAGCCGCAGCCGTCCGCCGAGGAGCGGGAAGCGGTCGTGACCTGGTTGCAGGCCGAACTCGCGAAGATCGACTGCTCACAACCCGACCCCGGCCGCGTCACCCTGCGCCGGCTCAACCGCGTCGAATACAACAACACCATCCGCGACCTGGTCGGCATCGACTTCGAGCCGGCGGCGGATTTCCCGATGGACGACATCGGCTACGGCTTCGACAACATCGGCGACGTGCTCTCGATGCCGCCCATTCTCTTCGAGAAATACCTGGCGGCGGCCGAACGGATTCTCGATGCCGCCATCGTGACCGGCCCCCCGCCCCTGCCTGCACAACGCGCTGAAGGCGCCCGGATGGAGGGCGGCAACCGCGGCGAAGGCGGATGGCGCTCCCTGCCCTCGAACGGCGAAATCGCCGCGGATTTCTTCGTGAGCGAGGCCGGCGATTACCGGCTGCGCGCCGCTCTGACCGCGGATCAGGCGGGCGGCGAACCGGCGCGCGCGGCATTGCGCCTGGGCAACAAAACGCTGCAGGAATTCGAGATCACAGCCCGACGCGACAACTTGCAGATCGTCGAGGTGCCCGCCCCGCTGCCGAAAGGCCGAAACCGTTTCGGGGCCGCCTTTCTCAACGACTACTATCAGCCCGAGGATCCCGATCCGGCCAACCGCGACCGCAACCTGCACGTCGCCTGGCTCGAAATCGCCGGCCCCATTCCCACCGCGCCCCCGGCCCTGCCCGCAACGCATCGGAACCTCTTCGTCGCCCGGCCCGCGGACGATTCCCCCGAAGCCCGAATGGAAACCGCCCGGCTGCTCATCGAACGCTTCGCCCGGCGCGCTTTTCGTCGTCCCGTCACCCGCAACGAAGTGGACCGGCTCGCGTCGTTGTTTGAAATCGCGCAGGCCAACGGCGAGAACTTCGAGGCCGCGGTGAAGGTTGCCCTCGAGGCGGTGCTGGTTTCGCCGCAGTTCCTGTTCCGGACCGAGACCCATCCGCACCCGAACGATCCGGCGGCCGTGCATCCGCTGGACGAATTCGCCCTGGCCTCGCGCCTGTCCTATTTCTTGTGGAGCACGATGCCGGACGACGCGTTGTTCCGCCTGGCCGAGGAGGGTCGTTTGCGCGAGCAACTGGACGAACAGGTCGCCCGGATGCTGCGCGATCCGCGGTCGCAGGCGCTGGTCGACAACTTCGCCGGGCAGTGGCTCGAACTGCGGCGGTTGACCGTCGTGGCGCCGGACGACGGGGTGTTCCCCGCGTTCAACGACCAGCTTCGGGCGGACATGCGGCGCGAGACGGAGCTGTTCTTCCATCGCATCCTGCGCGAGGACCGGAGTGTGCTCGAATTCCTGGACGCCGGTTACTCGTTTGTCAACGAACGGCTGGCGAAGCACTACGGCCTGACCGGGATCGAGGGGGAGGAATTTCGCGAAGTCAAGCTCGAGGGCAGCGGGCGCGGCGGGTTGCTGACGCAGGCGAGTTTTCTGACCATCACCTCGAACCCGACCCGCACCTCGCCGGTGAAACGCGGTAAATGGGTGCTCGAGAACATTCTCGGAACGCCGCCGCCCGAAGCTCCGCCCAATGTGCCGCCGCTCGACAACCAGACCGAACTCACCGGCACCCTGCGCGAACGCATGGAGCAACACCGCGCCGATCCGCTCTGCGCCTCCTGCCATCAGCGCATGGATCCCATCGGGTTCGGTTTCGAGAACTTCGACGGCATCGGCGCCTGGCGGGAGCAGGACGGCGGGGCGCCCATCGATCCCTCCGGACAACTGGTGAGCGGCGAGACCTTCGCCGGACCGGGCGAACTCAAGCGCCTGCTCCTCGAGCAAAAGCGTCCGGAATTCCTGCGTTGCCTGGCGGCGAAGCTGTTGACCTACGCCCTGGGCCGCGGGCTCGAACACTACGACCAATGCGCCGTGGACGCCCTGGTCCGGCGGGTCGAAGCGGCGGATTATCGCTTCTCGAGCCTTGTCTCCGGAGTGGCGCACAGCGCGCCATTCCAGCTTCGACGGGGCGAACAACCGCGGGCGACCGGCGCCGACGTGGCCCGCGTCGAGTGAGATTCGAGGCGATGGAAACGCGTTACGAGTATAAGCACGTCCGAATGGGCGAAGGCTGGTTTGGGGTTCGCAAGCAGGCCCTCGACGAATACCCGCGCGTGGTCGAGGAACACGCCCGCGACGGGTGGCGCCTGGTGCAGGTGTTCGCCCCGGGCGTGGGCCCGTACGGCAAGGCGACGTATCTCGAGTTGATTTTCGAGCGGCCGCGCCGCTGAGCCCACCGGCCTTGTGCCCCGCAAACTGAAGCGTTACTGTTGGCGACCATTAAGAGAACGAGCGCAATGAAAAGACAGACCCACATTCCCCGACGGACGTTCCTGCGCGGCCTGGGCACCAGCCTGGCCCTGCCGTTCCTCGAATCGACGCTGCCCCTGCGCGCTGCCTCGGGGGGCGCGGGAGCGGTGGCCCCGCGTCGCCTGGCCTTCGTGTTCATTCCGAACGGCGCCAACATGGCCGACTGGACCCCGCAGGCAGAAGGGACACAGTTCGAGCTGCCCTACATCCTGGAACCGTTGCAGTCCGTGCGGGAAGACCTGCTGGTGCTTTCGGGACTCACGCACGACAAGGCACGGCCCAACGGCGACGGCGCCGGCGACCACGCCCGCTCCTCCGCCACCTTCCTGACCGCGGCTCAAGCCCGCAAGACCGACGGCGCGGATATCGAAGTCGGCACCTCGGTCGACCAAGTGGCAGCCCAGCGCGTGGGGAATCGCACCCGGTTTCGCTCCCTCGAACTGGGTTCCGACCGGTCGAAGCTCTCGGGCAACTGCGATTCCGGCTACAGTTGCGCCTATTCGTTCAACATCTCGTGGCAGACCCCCACGACCCCGATGCCGCCCGAGGTGGATCCGCGGCAGGTGTTCGAGCGGCTCTTCAGCAATGGCAATCGCGCCGAAAACGCCGAGAGCGTGGCCCGCCGGCAGCTCTTTCAAAAGAGCATCCTCGACCTGGTGCTGGAAGACGCGCGCCGCTTGCAGTCGGGGTTGGGTTACACCGACCGGCGCAAACTCGACGAATACCTCACCGCCGTGCGGGAACTCGAACAGCGCATCGAACGCGCCGAGCACTTCGCCCGCGCGCTGCCCGAGGTCGAGAAGCCAACCGGCATTCCGGACACGTACCAGGACCATCTCCGGATCCTGTTCGACCTGCTGACGCTCGCCTTCCAGACGGACACGACCCGGATCGCGAGTTTCATGCTCGCCCACGACGGCAGCAACCGGCCCTATCCCTGGCTGGGCGTGCCCGAAGGCCACCACGACCTCTCGCATCACGGCAACGACGAGGCGAAAAAGGAGAAGATCGCGAAGATCAACCGGTTCCACCTCGAGCAATTCGCTCACTTCATCGGGAAGTTGAAGAGCGTCCCCGAGGGCGACGGCACCCTGCTCGATAATTGCATGATCGTCTACGGCGGCGCCATCAGTGACGGCAACCGCCACAACCACGACGACCTGCCCGTGCTGCTCGCCGGTGGGGGGCGGGGCACGATCCAGACCGGACGCCACGTGCGCTATCCGCGCAACACGCCCATGGCCAACCTTTTTCTGAGTCTGCTCGACCGCATGGACGCGCCGGTGGATCGTTTCGGCGACAGCACCGGGCGCCTCAACGGCCTGACCACGTAGCGGACCGCGCTCCCCGCCATCCACCTTCCCAGCCAGGCGAAGCCCCGCGCATTGGGTCGCGCTTTTCGCTGCCTCCGCATGAGGCAGCGTGGCAACCTCGACCGATGACTGCCGAACCAACCGCCCCCAACCCACTCCGCTGGGGCATCCTCAGCGCCGCCCAGATCGCCCGGAAGAACTGGCTCGCCATCCGCAACACCGGCCTCGCCACGGTCACCGCGGTGGCCAGTCGCGACGCGGACCGCGCCCGCCGCTTCATCGACGAGTGCCAGGCCGAGGCGCCGATGCCCTCCGTCCCACGAGCCTTCGGCAGCTACGCCGAGTTGATCGATTCCCCGGACGTCGACGCCGTCTACCTGCCCCTGCCGACCGGTCACCGGAGGGAATGGGTGCTTCGCGCGGCGGCGGCCGGCAAGCATGTCGTTTGCGAAAAGCCCTGTGCGCCGAACCTCGAGGCGTTGCGCGAAATGGTCGGCGCCTGCGAGCGGGCGGGGGTGCAGTTCATGGACGGCGTGATGTTCATGCACAGCCGGCGTCTGGCCGCCCTGCGCGAGGCCCTCGATACGGAAGCGACCGTGGGGCGCATCCGGCGCATCGACTCGGCTTTCAGTTTCTGCGGCGACGACGCCTTCTTTGCAGAGAACATCCGCATGCAGCCCCATTTGGAACCGCACGGCTGCCTCGGAGATCTGGGTTGGTACAACATCCGGTTCGCGCTGTGGGCGATGAAAGAAGAGATGCCGACGAGCGTGACCGGACGGCTGCTTTCGACCCGCACCCGCCGGGGCGATCCGTCGCCCGTGCCGACGGAGTTTTCCGGGGAACTCCGGTTCGCCGACGGCGCATCGAGCGGGTTCTATTGTTCGTTTCTGACCGAGAACCAGCAATGGGCGGTGATCGGTGGCGAGAGCGGCTCGCTGCGGCTGGAGGATTTCGTCCTGCCATTCGACGGCGACAAACTCCGCTTCGAGGTAATCCAACCCGTTTACGACGTGCGCGGCTGCGACTTTCGGATGCACTCGAACGCGCGGTCCTTCGAAGTGGAGGAAGCGAGTCAAGGCGATCCGACCGCCCAGGAGACCCGACTCTTCCGCGACTTCACCGAACAGGTTCGCTCCGGAAGCCTCAATCCAGACTGGCCCCGGCAGGCGCTGAACACCCAACGCGTGATGGAAGCCTGCCTCGAGTCGGCCAAGCTCGACGGACGCCTGATGGCCCCCCGGTAGGCGCTCGTCGGCCTTGAATTCGGGCGTACGGGGTCACGGATCGGGTGGTAGGACCCTCCGCGAGAAGCGGCGGCGGGCCGCGGTGCCCGGCCGGCGGAAAGGCGGGCACGTTTCTGGTTGACCACTTACGAAACGACCGGCATACTATTAGCCATCGCAATTAGTCAACCCGGGTCTTTCGAGCGCGGACAGGGGATTTGACCACGCCCGTGGTCTGGAGTGGGAGTTGGAAGTCAGGGGTGTGTGGAGAGCGGGGTTCGTGTCGGCAGGCCGGTTTTCGCCCTTCGAGCCATGAGAGCTACAGCCTCCCTCCTCCTCCTGCGCACGATTCTGTTCGTCCTTCCCCTCCTCGGTCCGGTCCCGCACGCGTTGAGCGCGGAGCCGCCGGTTTCGACCTGGACGGGCGCCAGCTTCTCAGACGGCATTCAGGAGAACGACAACCATTTCTGGGAAAACCCAGCGAACTGGGATCCGATCGGGGTACCGGACAGCGAAGCCATCGTGGTTATCCCCGGCGGCCAACCAGACGCCCGCAACCTCGGGATGTTCACCCAGGAACGTGTCGATCTTCGAGGCGGCACGCTCACTTCGGCCGGCCTCAGCGTTCGCATCCTCAATCAGACTGGCGGTGGGCTCGCCGGCAACCACATCGTCGGCGGGGACGACAGCGTCTGGACCTGGACGCGCGGACCGCTCCACGGGGCGGCGACCGTTGCCGCCGGGGCGACGATGGACATCGCCGGCGACGACGACAAGTGGCTTGCCGACAAAAGCCTGCTGCGGATTGAGGGAATTCTTCGCTGGGCTGGGACCGGACGGTTGATGGGGCAATGCCGCAGCGGGGCCGTCACCATTACCGTCGCAGACGGCGGCGAGCTGGAGCTTGCAGGTGATGGGCAGGTCTTCACGAGAGAACGCACCAGTTGGAACTTCCAGGTTTCCCTGGGTCCCGGCGCAGTCCTTCGAAAATCCGCCGGCACGATCAACGAGATTGCCAACATCGTCCTGCAAAACGCCGGTGAGATCCGCGTCGACATCGGACGTATCGAACTGAACGCACCCCTCACCGTGCTCGACGGCGCGCGGCTCACCGGACCGGGCCGCCTGCGCATCGTTGGCGGACGGACGGATCTGACGGGAACCTTCAGCCTGGACGAGGCCATCCTGGCTACGGCCGGCGGCGAGTTCCGGGCGGGCGCCGGGGGAGCGACCCTGTCGACCCGCAACGGCGCGGAATGGGAATGGAGCGGCGGCTGGCTGGGGGGGACGTTGACGCTGGGCGAAGGCAGCCGGGGAGTGCTCAGCGGCGAAGGCGACAAGAGCTTCGCCGACAGCGCCGTGCTGAACAACCGGGGAACCCTCACCTGGACCGGCGGTCGCCTCCACGGCTACTGCCGCTACGGCCCGGCGACCCTCCGCAATCTGGCCGGCGCCCGCTTCATCGGCAATGGCGGCACGGGTTGGAGCCGGCAGTATGCGAGCCATCCGGGCTACTTCGTCGTCGATGCCGGAGCGGTGTTCGAGAAAGCGGATGCGAACGCGGTGAGTTCCGCGTGGGCGGCCAGCAACCACGGCGAATGGACGTTGGCGGGAGGCGAGTTGTGGTGCAATGCGGGCGGGTCATCCGCCGGGGGGACCTACCGACACCTGGCCGGCGCCAGCGTGGGTTTCGGCGGAGGGACCCACACCCTGACCGGCCCGGTGAGCATGAGCGGCGAGGGAGAGGTCCGGTTGACCGGGGGTGAAGTGCAACTGGACGGGGCGCTGGATTTGGAGGGTGTCGCGTGGCGGCAAAGCGGCGGGACCTTCCGGATGCTGGGCGAGGGCGGCACGGTGAACACGGCGGGAGCGGCGGAATGGGAATGGAGCGGCGGTTGGCTGGGGGGGACGTTGACGCTGGGCGAAGGCAGCCGGGGAGTGCTCAGCGGCGAAGGCGACAAGAGCTTCGCCGACAGCGCCGTGCTGAACAACCGGGGAACCCTCACCTGGACCGGCGGTCGCCTCCACGGCTACTGCCGCTACGGCCCGGCGACCCTCCGCAATCTGGCCGGCGCCCGCTTCATCGGCAATGGCGGCACGGGTTGGAGCCGGCAGTATGCGAGCCATCCGGGCTACTTCGTCGTCGATGCCGGAGCGGTGTTCGAGAAAGCGGATGCGAACGCGGTGAGTTCCGCGTGGGCGGCCAGCAACCACGGCGAATGGACGTTGGCGGGAGGCGAGTTGTGGTGCAATGCGGGCGGGTCATCCGCCGGGGGGACCTACCGACACCTGGCCGGCGCCAGCGTGGGTTTCGGCGGAGGGACCCACACCCTGACCGGCCCGGTGAGCATGAGCGGCGAGGGAGAGGTCCGGTTGACCGGGGGTGAAGTGCAACTGGACGGGGCGCTGGATTTGGAGGGTGTCGCGTGGCGGCAAAGCGGCGGGACCTTCCGGATGCTGGGCGAGGGCGGCACGGTGAACACGGCGGGAGCGGCGGAATGGGAATGGAGCGGCGGTTGGCTGGGGGGGACGTTGACGCTGGGCGAAGGCAGCCGGGGAGTGCTCAGCGGCGAAGGCGACAAGAGCTTCGCCGACAGCGCCGTGCTGAACAACCGGGGAACCCTCACCTGGACCGGCGGTCGCCTCCACGGCTACTGCCGCTACGGCCCGGCGACCCTCCGCAATCTGGCCGGCGCCCGCTTCATCGGCAATGGCGGCACGGGTTGGAGCCGGCAGTATGCGAGCCATCCGGGCTACTTCGTCGTCGATGCCGGAGCGGTGTTCGAGAAAGCGGATGCGAACGCGGTGAGTTCCGCGTGGGCGGCCAGCAACCACGGCGAATGGACGTTGGCGGGAGGCGAGTTGTGGTGCAATGCGGGCGGGTCATCCGCCGGGGGGACCTACCGACACCTGGCCGGCGCCAGCGTGGGTTTCGGCGGAGGGACCCACACCCTGACCGGCCCGGTGAGCATGAGCGGCGAGGGAGAGGTCCGGTTGACCGGGGGTGAAGTGCAACTGGACGGGGCGCTGGATTTGGAGGGTGTCGCGTGGCGGCAAAGCGGCGGGACCTTCCGGATGCTGGGCGAGGGCGGCACGGTGAACACGGCGGGAGCGGCGGAATGGGAATGGAGCGGCGGTTGGCTGGGGGGGACGTTGACGCTGGGCGAAGGCAGCCGGGGAGTGCTCAGCGGCGAAGGCGACAAGAGCTTCGCCGACAGCGCCGTGCTGAACAACCGGGGAACCCTCACCTGGACCGGCGGTCGCCTCCACGGCTACTGCCGCTACGGCCCGGCGACCCTCCGCAATCTGGCCGGCGCCCGCTTCATCGGCAATGGCGGCACGGGTTGGAGCCGGCAGTATGCGAGCCATCCGGGCTACTTCGTCGTCGATGCCGGAGCGGTGTTCGAGAAAGCGGATGCGAACGCGGTGAGTTCCGCGTGGGCGGCCAGCAACCACGGCGAATGGACGTTGGCGGGAGGCGAGTTGTGGTGCAATGCGGGCGGGTCATCCGCCGGGGGGACCTACCGACACCTGGCCGGCGCCAGCGTGGGTTTCGGCGGAGGGACCCACACCCTGACCGGCCCGGTGAGCATGAGCGGCGAGGGAGAGGTCCGGTTGACCGGGGGTGAAGTGCAACTGGACGGGGCGCTGGATTTGGAGGGTGTCGCGTGGCGGCAAAGCGGCGGGACCTTCCGGATGCTGGGCGAGGGCGGCACGGTGAACACGGCGGGAGCGGCGGAATGGGAATGGAGCGGCGGTTGGCTGGGGGGGACGTTGACGCTGGGCGAAGGCAGCCGGGGAGTGCTCAGCGGCGAAGGCGACAAGAGCTTCGCCGACAGCGCCGTGCTGAACAACCGGGGAACCCTCACCTGGACCGGCGGTCGCCTCCACGGCTACTGCCGCTACGGCCCGGCGACCCTGTGGAACCACGCTACCGGAGTTCTGATCGCGCAGGGGGAAGGGTCGGTCTCCCGACAATATGGGAGCCATCCCGCCACCTTCCAAAACGACGGCGCGCTGTTGCTGGGGGCCCCGGACGGAACGGTGAGCGGTGACTGGCGGCTGGTCCAAACGAGCACGGGAACGATGGAGCTAAGGCTGGCTGGGGACCACCTGCCAGCGGGGTTTGGCCGCTGGAGCGCCTCGCAGACAGTGACCCTCGACGGCGAATTGCGCGTGACGATCGAAGCGCCTTTTCAGCCGGGCCCCGGGGACGCCTTCCCTTTTCTGGCCGGCAACCTGATAAGCGGACGGTTTGCCAGAGTCGTCCTCCCGGCGTTGCCGGAGGGCGTGCAATGGCTGTACGACCAAGCCCGCGCGAGTGTGACTTTGCGCGTGGGTGGCGCGGAGGGGTGCGTGCCCCCCCTCTTCAGCCTGGTAGGATGGTGGCCCGGCGACGGCAGCGGCGACGATTTGGCCGGCCCGCATCCCGGCAACCTGGCGAACGGCGTTACCTTCGGACCGGGGGTCGTCGGGGAGGCGTTCCAGTTCGACGGCGTGGATGACTACGTCGATCTTGGCGCGTGGAGCCCCGGGGTGGCGTGGAGTGTCGAAGCCTGGGTCAACTGCGCCACCCTGCCGGACGGCCGACACACGATTCTCGGCGCGACCGACCAGTGCCTGGACTGGGGCATCGTGATGGAATCAGGGGAGTTCGCCACCATCACCCGTCCAGCAAGCGGATGTTCCAGCGTGGTCCCCTCCGGGGTGCGACCGGAGATCGGCGAATGGCATCACGTGGTGGGCACGTACGACGGCACGACAGCGCGGGTCTACGTCGACGGTGAGCTGCGCAACAGCAGCGCAACGGTTGCCGCCAATTACAGCGGCACGGCTCGCGGCACGCGCATCGGGGGCGATCGTGCGTCAACGGCGAACTCCTTCGCCGGACTGGTGGATGAAGCGGCCATCTACGATTACCCGTTGGAACCGGACGTGATCGCCGCGCTGTACGCCGCCGGGGCTTCCGGCAAGTGCCACCCAGGGGACTTGCGGCTGCGCATGACGGCCACGCCGGAGAAGGGGGTCGTCGGGGAAGATCTGACCTTCCGTCTGGAAGTCACCAACCTCGGGCCCGGCCCGGCGGCGGATGTGCGGGTCATCGACGCCTTGCCGTCGGAGGTGGAGGTTGTCGAGGCGATCCTCAGCCAGGGGACGTTCACGCAGCAGGGCGCGGTGGTGGATTGCGAGCTGGGCGGGTTGGGGGTGGACGCGGTGGCGACGATCGACCTACGGGTACGCCCCACGACCAGCGGCTGGCTCATGAACGCGGGGAGTGTGCGCTCGCGACAACCCGACCCCGACCCGGCCAACAACCAGGCGACCCTGGAAGTGCTGGTGACGCTGCGGCACCAGGACGTGCTGTTTGTGAACGTGCATGGGGGCGGCTACGAAGCCTACGCGCGCCTCCTATTCGAGACGCTGGAACTTGCCGGCGCCCGGGCAACGTGGGCGGACCTGCAGGCGGAAGGTCAGGTGGCGGAGGCGCTCGCAGGCGGGGCTTTCGACCAGATCTGGGTTTTCGATCTCTCAGGTTGGGAGGACCTGTTTTCCAGGGACTGGCAGGCGATTGCCGACTGGTTTGCCGACCGCCCCGGTCAGGGGGTGATCTGTGACGCACGCATCATCTCGTCGTATTGGACGGACCGCCATCTCACGCATGGGGCGCTCCTCACGGAGAACTACTACGAGAACCTCAAGATCCAGGGTGGCGGCCTGGTCCTCACCTCCGACGACGCGCTGCACCATCGCGGGATCAACACGTTGAACGGGATGATCGGTCTGGCGCCCTTCTCCGGGGACTTTGCTGTCGACCGCACCCCGGTGGACACCACCAATCCGCTGATGTCGGAACCGAACGACCTGGGCGCCGACCTTCCTGCCGATTGCACGCCGGGCCAGGTCCCGTTCGGTCTGCAACCGGGAGGATTGATTCTCTACGGCGCGGCCTGGATCAACGGCGACACGAACCGCCCGTGCATTTCGTCCACGCTGCGGGGTGGCGCCGGGTTCCGAACGCAGATTGCCTCGCCGGCCCCCAACAGCTTCTTCAACGAGGAGGAAATGATCCGGTTCGAGGCGCATCCCGTGGGAGGTGTGGCCGACTTCTCCTACCAATGGACCTCGGACCTCGACGGGCTGCTCGGGGACGAGCCGGTCCTCTCGCTGGCGACGCTGACCCCGGGCGCCCATCACATCACCCTGCTGGCGACGGACGGCGCCGGCGCGGCGGACGTGGCATATCTGGACCTGACGGTGCGCTTCGTGGAACCGGCGGTGTCCGCCCGCTTGACAGCAGCGAGCGACACCGGGCAATCCGCGACGGACCACCTTACCGCGGCCCCCGCACCGACCGTCGAGGTCACCATCAACAAGCGCGGCGCCATCGAAATCGACTGGCAGGCGGACGGGGTCGTGGACGAAACGGTCGCGGGTCTGGCGGCGGGCACGCATCCGTTCGTCTCTCCCGCGGTCGCCGACGGTGCTCATCCTGTGGCGGTCGGCTTCCTTCCAGCGCGGGGGATCCCGGTCGGGACTTCGCTGGAATTCACGGTGGACACGCGGGGCGCGCGCGTGGTGGGTTTGAGCCCCGATCCGGCCGATCCGCTGGTGGGGGTGCTGAGTTCGTTCGAAACCGCCTTCGACAGCGCCATCGATCCCAGTTCCTTCGCGGTGAATGACGTGCAGCTTTCCGGCCCGGGCGGCGTGGCACCGGCGACAAGTGTCGAGGTGCTGGGCGCTGATCGCTTCCGCGTGCGTTTTCCCGAACAGCGTCTCAACGGGCCGTTGACCGTGGTCGTCGGTCCGGGCATCGCCGACTTGGCCGGCAACGCCATGGACCAGGACGGCGACGGAGAACCGGGCGAGACCGAGGACGACGGGTTCCGGGCGACTTACACGGTGAGTTTGCCGGACCTGGCGGTGAGCCGGATTCAAGCTCCGCCGACTGCGGTGGCCGGTGAGTCGGTGACCGTCGAATGGACCCTTGGGAACGTCGGCGCGACGGCGGCGCTTGCTTCCTGGAGAAGCCGGCTCTTCCTCTCCGATGGGCCGGACGGCTCCAATGCGCGACGGTTGACCGTGATGTCCGTGAGCGAAGCCCTTCCAGCGGGCGCGACGTTGGTGCTGACCACCCGGGTGTCGCTGCCGACCGGGCTGGCCGGGACGTTCCATATCGGAGTGGCGGCCGACATCGACGATGCCGTGCCGGAGACGGATGAATCGAACAACACGCGGGTCTCCGCGGTGGGAATCGAGCTTCAAGCGCCGGATCTGGTCGTGGACTCGGTGCGGCTACCCGCGGGCGCCACGGTTGCCGGGCAGAGCATCCCGGTCGAGTGGGTTGTCAGGAATGTGGGCACCGCCCCGGCCGCCGGGGCCTGGCATGACCGGCTGTTCCTGGAAAGACCGGCGGGCTCAGCCGGAGAGGCGCTTCCGCTGGGCGAGGTCGCCGCCCCGGAACCGCTGACCGCCGGGGAGCGATACACGAACTCGTTCACGGTGACGTTGCCGCTTGATGGCGCTTGGTCGGCCGGGGATTACTCCCTGGTGGTGTCCACGGACAGCAACGGCGCCCAACCCGAATCCGACGAGCTGAACAACCTTGGCGCCGCCACCATCCAGCTTTCCCTTCCCCCGTTGCCCGACCTGACAGTGACGGACGTGACTGCGCCGGCGGAGGTCCGTTCTGGCGAGGAAGTCACGCTGGTCTGGCAGACGGTGAACACCGGCCCGGCGGCATTGGACGCCACGTGGCACGAGCGCCTCGTCATCTCGAATGCCCTGCAAGGCGCGCGTACGCTGGTTGAAGTGCCGGTCGCGGAACAGATCGAAAGCGGCCTCGCGCTGAACCGGGAGTCGGCGGTGGCTCTGCCGCCTGACTTGCTGGCGGGAGAACAGTGGTTCCACGTGGTGACCGACAGCGGGGAGGTGATCATGGAGGAGTCGGAGGCCAACAACGCCGGCGTTGCCGCCATCGCGGCGATGGTGCCGGCCAGTCTGCGGATCGAACTGCCAACCACCCGGCTGGCGGAGGGCTCGCCGCGCGTGCCGGGACGCGTGGTGCGCAACAGCGATCCCGCCGAAGCCCTAACCGTTACGCTGTCCCATTCCGACGCCGAAGAGCTGGAAGTCGATCCGGAAGTGACCATCCCGGCCGGCGAGACCTCCACGACCTTCGAGTGGCGCGCGCTGCCGGACCAGGAAGTGGATGCGGACGCGGAGGTCACTCTGCAGGCGTCCGCTGACGGTCACGAGGACGCGGAAACCACGGTGACGGTGCTGAACCTGGACATTCCGCAACTGACCCTGACGCTGCTTGCCGGCGAAGTGATGGAGGGCACGGCCATCGTCGGGCGGGTGTCGCGAACCGCGTGGCTCGACCGCCCGATCGAGATCCATCTGGCCAACGCCCAGCCGGTCTACCTGGTTGCGCCGGACGTCGTCGTGATCCCGGCGCAGGCGACGGCGGTGGAGTTCGCGGTCGAGGCCATCGAAAACGACCTGCTCACGGGCACGATTCCCGGTGAAATCCGGGCGGCCTCGCCAGGTTTCCACAGCGGCGCGGCGCGGCTCGATGTCCTGGACAACGACCTGGCACTCGTGACCCTCATCATCGAGCCCGCTGTCGTGGCCGAGGATGCAGGGCCGACCGCCGTGGTTGGAACCGTCCATCGCGAACCCGTGTCCGCACGACCGCTGGTGCTGGACCTGGAGAGCAGCGACGTCTCCGAACTGCGCGTTCCGCCCCGCGTGATCATCGGAGCGGACCGGGCAGAGGCCACGTTCCTGCTGGCGGTCGTGGACGACGACGAACTGGACGGCGATCAAACCGTCCGGGTCACGCCGTTCCTGACGGCGTCCGGTTCCGGCACCCGGCTGGCGCCGGCCGGCAGCGTCGAATTGACGGTGGTGGACGACGAGGGCCCGGCGTTGAAGCTCGTGCTGGATCAGGAAGTCGCGGCCGAAGGCCTGGACCCGGCAATGACCGGAACCGTCTTCCGCAACACACCGCCGGACGCGCCGCTGGAGGTAACGCTGGCCAGCAGCGACCCGGGGGAGGCCAATGCCCCGCCCCGCGTCACCATTCCGTCCGGCGCGCCGTCGGTGACGTTCCCCGTGGCCACCGTGGATGACGGGGTTTCCGATGGGAATCAGACCGTCACCCTGACCGCCGCTGCGGCCGGCTTTTCCGCCGGCGCAGCCCGTTTGGTGGTTTCCGATGTGCATCTGCCCGACTTGGTGGCGGTGTTCACCGACGTGCCGGAGAGTGTCAACGCGGAGAACTACTTCACGGTCACCTACCGCGTGCGCAACCAGGGCCTCGGGCCGGCGAACCGCGATTTCCTGACCATGATCCTGCTCAGCGACGACCCCGTGGCCGGCGAGGACGCGCTGCTCGAACAGCACGGCTTCACCGGCAGTCTGCCGGCGGGACGGTTCGTGGAACGGTCCTTTCAGATGCGGGCGCCCCGGGCGGTGGGCGACTACTGGCTCGTCGTGCGCCCGGACGCCGCGGAGGGGGTGGTCGAGATGCTGGAAGCCAACAACGCCGCCGTGACCGACAGCCCCTTGCGCGTGACCGCGCCCTACCGCGCCACGGTGCTCGCGGACCTGGAGACGGCGCCGATGGGAACGCGGGTACCGCTGCGCGGGAGGGTGACGCACGTGGACTCCGGACAGCCGGTGCCCGCAGCCACCGTGCATGTGCACGTCACCGTGCGCGGTTCGACACGAGTCCTTGCGGCGGTTTCCGACGCGCAGGGCGACTATTCGATCGTCTTCTCACCGCTGCCCAACGAGGCCGGACGCTATACGGTGGGGGCGGATCATCCCGGGGTATCCACAACGGCGGTGCAGGACACCTTCGAGCTGATCGGCTTCCGCGCGGAACCGGCATCGCTCAGCTTCCTGGTGCCCGAAGACGGTTCGCACAGCGGCGCCGTGAAGCTGCACAACCTGGGCGAATCACCGTTGCACGGACTCACGGTTCAGATCGTCGAGCAACCCGTGAACCTCACCGTGGAGACGGCCATCGACGGTGGCGGCCTGCTGGCGGCGGGCGGAGAAATCTCCTTGGGCTACACCGTCCGCGCCACGGACGTGTCCCCGCCCACCGGGTTGATCCGCCTTCGCATCGAGAGCGCGGAGGACATTGCTGCTCAACTGGCCATGGGCATCCGCGTGGAACCGAGGGTCGCGCGGCTCATCGCTGAGCCGACCCAACTGTCGGGCGGAATGGCCCGGGGATCGCAGCGCGCGGTCTTCATCGAGCTGGCGAATCTGGGCGCCATTGATTCCGGACCGATTACGGTCTCCCTGCCGCCCGCACCGTGGCTGCAGCTGGCGGTGACCAATCCCCTGCCCTCGTTGCCTCCCGGCGAGACGAATCGCATCAAGTTCCTGCTCACGCCCTCCGAAGAACTGGAGCTTGGGGATCACCAGGGCTCCATCGTGCTCGCCTGCCCGGACAGCTGGGTGACGGTGCCTTATTCCTTCCGGGTCGTGTCCGAAGCGCGCGGTGATCTTCGCGTGGAGGTGTCGGACGAATACACCTACTACGCCGAGAACGCCCCGATGGTGGCGGCCGCCACCGTGCGACTCACGGACCAGATCACGCACACGGTGGTGGGAGAATACACCGCGGACGCGGACGGGGTGGTGGCAGTGAACGACCTGGTCGAGTCCTACTACGTGTTGGATGTGACCGCCCCTGAGCATTCGCCGTTTCAAGCCATCATCTACCTGCCACCGGGCGAGACGACGCAGGTCGACGCGTTCCTCCCGCGGCAGGCGGTCACCTACACCTGGACGGTGGTCCCCACGGAGATCGAGGATCGGACGCGCATCCAGATCGAGACCACCTTCGAGGCATATGTACCAATGCCGGTGGTCACGCTGGAACCGGAACTGATCGACCTTACTGACGAGACGGGAGACGTCGTGCAGTTCGATCTGACGCTGTCGAATCACGGGCTCGTCGCAGCGCAGGACACCGCGATTGCCGCCGGGGAAATGCCGGGCTGGCGGTTCACCCCGTTGATCACGGAAGTGGGCGAGTTGCCGGCGATGAGTTCGCTGACCATTCCGGTGGTGGCCGAGCGCGTGCCGCTGGAGCCGCGTGCCGCGAGCGGACTCTCATCCGCCGGAAAGAACGAGGACTGCTGGACCCTGATGAAGGCGATTTACGAACTCGTCTGTTGGAAATACAAGACCCGGCGCGAGGTGTCTTCCCACATCCACGACGCCAACAAATGCCCGCCGAGCAAACCGCTGCCCAAACCGCCCTCCCTGCCGGACTGGGTGAAGCAATGGACCGATCCGGTGTATCCACCGCCCCCGGCGCCGGAGCCGTCCGGCTGGGAGCCAATCGATCTCATGCCGGACGGACCGAACAAGACGCCAAGCGGATACCAGCCGGCGCCCTACGTCGTGGAACCAGCACCAAAGGAGACCAAGATCCCGTGGTATTGCGATCCGTGCATGTGGGACATCCTGGATTCGCTGATCAGTTGCGGCTGGGACTTCGTCAATCCCATTCCGGACACGGTGAGCTGCGGCAAGAGTGCCGCCGAGTGCGCCACGAACCCCGAGGTGCTGGGCTGTGCCGGGGCGTTGAACGACTGCCTGGCCAAGCTGGGGGCGGAGGTGCCGGTTGTCGGCACCGTGCTGACCGTAGTGGGCTGTCTCGATGACCTGCTCGGCCGTTGCGGCGGCGACGGGTTGAAGGGACTGGTCAACGGCAAGCTGCCCAAACCAGGTCAGTCAAGCGGGCTCGCGCAGCGCGCTCTGGCCGCGGGGGATCCGGTCATCTACCCGTCCGCCTGGCCGGCGAGCATGGTCGTGCTCGACGAACGCGGCGGGCGCTTGCTCGACTTCCTGGCGCCGCTGGTGGTCATCGTGGGCGATCCGACGTGGTTCCATCCGGGAACCGGTCCGGACTACGCCGCGTGGATGTCAGGGTTCGACGTGCACGTGGCCGGCGAGACACCCGAGGTGCGTCGCGTGACGCCGGCGGAACGTAACGAACTGCTCAGCCGCCCGTTCCCTGAAGGGGTCACCGCCGACCAGTTGCACCGGTTCATCGATCGCTGGAATCGCACCGTCGACTACAATGTCGCCAACGTCTTCGACCTCGCCGACGTGCCCGTCGGGGAAAGCACCGACTTCATCGCCCGCGATGTGTTCCGGAATGCGGTCAACCTCATGTCAACCGCGATCGAAGCAACCGAGGCCGATGGGTTCACCGACCCCGTCGACGCCATCCTCCAGGGCCTGCAAGACCTGCGCAAGGAACTCGCCGATCCAGCCAACGAGGGGATATGTGGCCGCGTCACCCTGAAACTCGATCAAGAGGCGGTAATATCGCGCGATGCCTTCGAGGCGACGCTCGAAGTCAACAACGCCTCGGACAACACCCTCGGCAGTCTCGCCGTCGAGGTGATCGTCATGAACGAGTCCGGGCAGGACGTCACGGATAGGTTCGGGCTGCGGACACCAACACTGAGCCGCATGGGCGCCGTCGATGGCACGGGGGAAATCGCACCCCACACCACGGCCAGCGCCGTCTGGGTGATCATCCCGTCCAACGACGCCGCGCCCGAGACACCCGTCGAGTACTACGTCAGCGGCGTCATGCGCTATGTCCAGGACGGAGTGCAGATCACCGTCCCCTTGACGGCAGTCCGGATCACCGTGCATCCGAACCCGCGACTCCACGTGAAGTACTTTCATCAGCGCGACGTCTACGCGGACGACCCGTTCACTGAGGAAATCGAACCCTCCCTGCCTTTCAGCCTGGCGGTCATGGTGGAAAACCACGGGTTCGGCGGCGCGCGCAACCTGCGCATCACCTCGGCTCAGCCAGAGATCGTCGAGAACGACAAGGGCCTGCTGATCGACTTCCAGATCATCGGAAGCGAGGTCGAGGGTGAAGGGATCAGCCCCTCGTTGACGGTAAACCTGGGCCACATCGGCCCCGGCGAAAACCGGATCGCCCGCTGGCTGCTGACGTCGACCCTGCAGGGTCTGTTCGTGGACTACCAGGCAACCTTCGAGCACCTCGATGACATCGGTGAACTAAAGCTCTCGCTGATCGAAGAGGTCACCATCCACGAGATGATCCGCACTCTGCTCGCGCCCGGGGAGGCGGAGGACGGGCGAGCGGATTTCCTGGTGAACGACGTGCCCGATCCCGACGACCTACCCGATACGCTCTACCTGAGCACCGGCGAGACGAACCCGGTGCGCGTCGTGCTGGCCGCCGACGCGAACCCACCGCCCGATACCGAGCATCGGGTCGTGGAACTGACCGCTGCCATGCCACCCGGATGGGGTTATCTCCGCATCCCAGAGCCTTCGAACGGCACCTTCGAACTGCTGCGCGTGGTGCGTGCCGACGGACGGGAACTGGTCCGGGACAATGACTTCTGGGTGACGGACCGCGTGTTCGTCGGTCTGGGCCGACGCCCACGGAGCGAATGGCGGCTGCACCTGCTCGATCAGGACAGCACCGGCCGCTACACGCTGTATTACGCTGCGCCGGCGGCTCCTGACGTGCTCCCGCCGGTCAGTTCGGTAGCCGCGCTCCCTCCGCAAACCCCGCCTCAAGTCCCCCTGGCGTGGGACGGCGCTGATGAACCCGACGGCAGCGGCATCGCTGGCTACGATGTGTTCGTCTCCGAGGACGACGAGCCGTTCCGGCTGTGGTTGCGACAGACCCGGCTGACCACGGCGGTCTATCCCGGCAACGCGGGCCGCACTTACGCCTTCTTCAGCGTCGCCGTGGACAACGCCGGCAACCGTGAATCGCCACCCGCCGTGCCCGATGCGCGCACGGCCACCGACGAGCCCAATCGCCCGCCGGTTCTCACCTCCGTCGAACGCCGGGAAATCGTCGAGGGAGCCCGCCTGGAAATTGCCTTGCAGGCCTCCGATCCGGACGGCGATCCCCTCACCTATTCCTTGAGGGGTGCCATCCCCAAGGGCGCCACCATCAACGCGTCCTCGGGTGTGCTCTCCTGGGCGACCGATGAGACCACCGGCCCCGCCGAGCAGTCCTTCACCGTCCGCGTAAGCGACGGACACGAACCACCCGGCACGGCGGAAACCAAGTTTGTCGTGGAGGTGACCGAGCAGAACACGCGGCCTCGCTTGACGCGGCCGGCGGACGGCATGGCCCGCGAGGGACGAATGCTCACCGTTGACCTGGCCGCCATGGACCTGGATCTCCCCGCCCAAACGCTGCGGTTCCGCCTCAGGGCCGGCGCGCCGGCGGGAATGAGCATCGACGCGAACTCGGGTCGGCTCAGTTGGCGACCTTCGGGCACGCAGGGCGGGCACGTCCACCGAGTCCGGGTTGAGGTTGAGGACGACGGGGAACCGTCGCTCAGCGATGCGGCGGAGTTCTCGATCACGGTGGCAGACTGGTTGCCCGACTTCAGCGTGGCACTCGGCCAGACAAACGTGTTCGCCGGAGGAACCAATGCGCTGCCGGTTTGGGTGCGGAGTGAAGTGGGTTTGAGCGCCATTGAGGTGGACCTGCACTTCCCGGTTCTACGGCTGCTCGATCTGGAACTGGCCCCTGCGCTGGCCGCTCTCGAACAAGCTGCCGTCGAGTTCGCTGAACCGGACCGTTGGCGCCTCACCTTCTCGGCCCGGCCGGGGGAGGCGATCATGGGCGACACGGCACTGGCTTGGTTGGGATTCGCGGCCGACACCGGCGAGCATTCGGCTGTGGTGCCGATGGCGGTTGAGGCCGTGCGCGGCTGGCGGGTTGCAGGGGACGCAGTCGACCGCACCGAGGGCGCCGATGGGCGCGTCTGGCTGGTCGCCCAGGAGCCGTTGGTCGATCTGCGACTCGGACCGGACGGAATTCTACAGCTCGTCGTCTATGGCCATCCGCAACGCACCTATGGGCTGCAATCAAGCACCCGGCTGCACCCGGCGAACTGGGAGCCGTTCGCCAGCGTCACCCTGTCTGAGGACCAAGTGACGATCCCGCTGGAAACGACGCAAGCAATCTCGTTCCTCCGGGCCGCGGAGCAGCCGCAGGGCCTGTCCGTCGCGACGTCGGGTTTGATCATCCGCCGGGATGGCGACGTCCTGCGGCTTGAACGGAATGCCGCTTCCGGCAACGGATGGCTGGAGGAAACGGCCGAGTTCGGGAAGGCTCCGGTCTGGCGCAAGGTAAGGCCATGGCCCACCAGTGAGGCCTTCATCTTGCCTGTCCCCCCGGAAGGAGGATCTCGCTACTACCGCTGGGTAACGCCACCGTCGGCCAGCGACAGGCAGCCCCGGTAGTGGGGAGTCATCGGGATGGCCTCAGCCGTGACGATTCAGTAACTCGTAGCCGCCGACGTGTAGTCGGCGCATGATTCAGCTGGGATAGGGCTGCGTGTTGCCGAGAGCGACGATTCACCGAAAAGTGACTGCTGATCGGAATCGCCGAGCCCGCGTAAGCGCTTGGATTTCAGCGCCGACTACACGTCGACGGCTGCCCCGTGTTGAATCCATACGGCTAAGCCGTAACGATGCAGATGGATTCACCACTGATGGGCACGGATGGGCACGGATATTGAGGGAAACCAGGATCGCTCGTCCTGGGTTCGGGTTCACCATTTAGTGAGGCTTCCCGCCCTCTCCGCCAAAGCGGCAGCGCCGCGCCCCATCCGTGGCATCCGTGCCCATCCGCGGTCCATTGACTGAATTGATGCGGCTAAGCCGTTCTCCCCAACCACCCTTCGGCGAGGAGCGGGAGCCGAGGTTGGGCTGGGTGATCCGCTCGTTTGGTAGCATCGCAACACGGTTCGCGCCAAGCGCCGCCCCCCCCCGGCGGCCATTCTCAAGCGTGTTCCGAGGCCCGGTGTCGCCGCGAACCGCTTTCTGCATTGACGAACATTCCGGGGTGCGCTGCCATAAGCCCATGCCAGCAAGCATTCTTCGCCAGCATCTGTCGCAGCGCGGTGTCGCCCTTGCCGTTCTGGCGGGCCTTTGCACCCTCGGAGTCCGCGCGGACGTCCGGTTGCACCACCTGTTTTCCGACAACATGGTGCTCCAGCAGCAGACCAGCGTTCCGATCTGGGGTTGGGCTGATGAGGGTGAATCGGTGACCGTGACCTTCCGCGGGCAACGGGTCGAAACCACCGCCAAGGACGGCCGCTGGCAGGTCCGCCTGACCCAACTCGCCGCGGGCGGCCCGGACCGCCTCGTCGTCGCCGGCAAGAACCGGATCGAGCTGACCAACGTCCTCGTCGGCGAGGTATGGATTTGCAGCGGCCAATCCAACATGGAGTGGCCGCTGTCGCGCGCTTTCGAGCCGGCCGACGACATCGCCGGCTCGGCCAACGCGGCCATTCGACTCTTCACGGTTCCCAAACTCAAGGCCGACGAACCCGTCGAAGACGTTGATGCCTCGTGGGTGCTTTGCGGTCCTGACACCGTGCCCGGCTTCAGCGCGGTCGGTTATTACTTTGGTCGCGCCCTGCAGGCGGCCCGGAACGTGCCGGTGGGGTTGATCCACACGTCGTGGGGCGGTTCGCCGGCGGAGGTCTGGATGAGCCGCACCGCGCTCGAAACCAGCCCGGAATACCGCACCGACATCCTCGAAACCCATCGGCAGGCCGAGGCCCGGCATCTGGCCGCGGTCAAGCAATGGGAAGAGGCCAAGGCGAAGGCGGAGGCCGCCGGAGAGGCGTTCAATCAGGGACGCCCCCGTGCCCCCTGGAAACCCACCGAGCTTTACAACGGCATGATCGCCCCCCTCATCCCCTATGCCATCCAGGGGGCGATCTGGTACCAGGGCGAGTCCAACGCCGGACGCGCCTGGCAATACCGCCGGCTCTTCGCCGACATGATCCGCAACTGGTGGCGCGACTGGAATCGGGACGCCTTCCCCTTCCTCGCTGTTCAGCTCGCGCCCTGGGACAAAAACCGCAAGCGCGCCCTCGAGGAGATCACCGCTGAACCCGGCGAAAGCGACTGGCCCGAGCTGCGCGAAGCCCAGGACCTGGCCACCCGCTCGCTGCCCAACGTGGGGATCGCCGTCATCACTGATGTCGGCGACAAGGACGACATCCACCCCACGAAGAAAGCCCCCGTCGGCGAACGCCTCGCCCTGGCGGCGCGCGTGATCGCGTACGGCGAAGCCATCGACGGCCTGAGCCCGCAATACCGGTCCGCGGAGTTCGCCCGGGGCCGGGCCACGATCCGGTTCCAGCACGTCCAGGGGCCGCTGCGGGTCGAAGGCGACCAACTGACCGGCTTCGCCATTGCGGGCGCGGACCGTCAATTCGTCTGGGCCGAAGCACGCGTCAAGGGAACCGAGGTCGAGGTTTTCAGTCCGGAGGTTCCCCACCCGGTGGCCGTCCGCTTTGGCTGGGCGGATCATCCGGTGGTGAATCTCTTCAGCGCCTCCGGCCTGCCCGTTTCGCCCTTCCGGACCGACGACTGGCCCATGGTCACCAATCCCAACGACTGAGTCCCCGTCCGCGCCGCGCCGTCGCCCTGCCAACGGAGGATGACGCCGCGGCGCAAACCTGCTAGCCTAACGCCCATGAAGAGTGGATCCCGACACACCCTGCGGCTCGCCCTCACCGGAACCGCCGCCGCCCTGCTCAGCGCCTCGGCGGCCGGGCTCGGCGAGCGGGCGATCATCGTCTCCGAGTTCATTGACGACCATCCGGCGGTGGCGTCCGTGCATGCGTCAACCATCGCCGAGACACCCCAGGGACTGGTGGCCGCCTGGTTTGGCGGCAGCGAGGAAGGGGCGCCCGACGTGGGTATCTGGATGTCGCGCCAGGAAGGCTTCGCCTGGTCGCCCCCCGAAGAAGTCGCCAACGGGGCCAGCCCCAAGGAAAGGCGGCGTTATCCCTGCTGGAATCCGGTGTTGTTCGCCCGCGGCGCCGAGGATCTGCTGCTCTTCTACCGGGTGGGACCGAGCCCTTCCACCTGGTGGAGTTACGTGCGGCTTTCGCGCGACGGCGGCAAGACCTGGATCCGCGAGAAACGCCTGCCCGACAGCTTCCTGGGCCCCATCAAGAACAAGCCCATCGACCTGCCCAACAACGTGCTGCTCTCCGGTTCGAGCCGCGAGGACGCCGGCTGGCGCGTACACCTCGAATGGACCGAGAACCCCTTCGGCCAATGGTTCACCTCCGGGCCCCTGAACAGCTCGTTCGCCCTCCCCGCCATCCAACCCACCCTGCTGGCCTACGACGTCGAGCGTCTTCAGTTGCTCTGCCGCACCAAGCGCGGCTACATCGCCGAATCCTGGTCCACCAACGGCGCCGTTGACTGGAGCAGCCTGCGACGCACCGTGCTGCCCAATCCGAACAGCGGCATCGACGCCGTCCGACTGGCCGCGGGTCAGACCGTTCTGGCCTATAACCACACCGCCAAGGGGCGCGGCGTCCTCAACCTCGCCACCTCGGAAACAGGCGAACTCTGGCAGGCGGCCTGCGAGTTGGAAAACAAGCCCGGCAGCGAGTTCTCCTACCCGGCCATCATCCAGACCATGGACGGCATGATCCACGTCACCTACACGTGGGAGCGGAAGAAGATCAAACACGTCGTGATCGATCCGCCGCGGCTCGAGGCAATTCCCATGCCCGACGGGAAATGGCCGCGATAAGCGGCCCGCCGCCATCCGCAGGAGCCCGCCCTCCGAGGGTCGGCTCAAAGCCTGGAAATACCCACCGGGCAGGGCAATGAGTGCAGGGCCGGGTGCCGCTTCGGGCAGCGCGGACGGGTCCGTCCGACAGCTGTGCGGACCCTCTCCTGTGAGCGTCTGGCGGCACAGGGCGGCTGCCGCTTGACATTCGGATGACCGCCTCAGAAAGTTGCCGTTGGAAAAACCAGGCTTATGAAACGTAAAGGATTCACCCTCATTGAGCTGCTCGTCGTCATTGCCATCATCGCCATCCTGGCGGGCATGCTGCTGCCCGCGCTCTCCAAGGCGAAGGACAAGGCCAACATGACAGCCTGCCGGAGCAACCTCAAGCAGCTCGGGCTGGCCATGATCATGTACACCGGGGATTACGACGACACGTTCCCCGGCACGGCCTCGAAAGGCTCCTATGTGCCGATGCGCGAAGACTGGATTTTCTGGAACCTCACCCCGAGGGCCGGCAATGACCCGAGCGTCCCGGCGAGCTTCTACACCAACGTTCAGAACAGCGCCATCTCGCCGTATATCGGCAACTTCACCACCAACCTCTTCCGGTGTCCTTCGGATCGGGATGTCCTGGAGCGCGAACGGGAATGGCGGCGCACCGGGGGCGCCAACCCCTATCTCTACAGCTACACTTTCACCAGCGTCGTCAGCGGTGGGGAAAACCACGGCATGGCCTCCCTCTACGGCGCCGGGGCGCCGCCCCTGCATTTCAAGACCAGCTTCATCAAGAGCCCCTCGCAAAAACTCATGCTCGTGGAAGAGGTGGGCTACAACGCCCGCCTCACCGGCGCGGGTGGCGGCACGCTGTCCATGCTCGACGATGGTCGCTATGTGCCTCCCGGCAACACCCTGAGCGCCCGGCACGGCATCGGCTCCCCTCAGGTGGTTGACGCCGAGTCCTATTACAAGCGGGGCAAGGGCGTGGTCGGGATGCCTGATGGCCACGTCGAAGCCGTCTCCCCGGACTACGCGCGGCAGATCGAGAACTACGATCCGCTTTACTGACCAGCTCGCAAGACGACCCCGCGCGGCGGGCAGGGCGGCAGACTGCAGTCTGCCGCCTTTCCTCTTCACCGCTGCCCCCTTCCATCCGCGCCCCCGTGTCCCCGCCCGCCCCGGGTTCTCTCCGCTGATCGCGTTGGCCAATCCCTTGGAGACTGTCGCGCTCAGGATCTTCCCCCCTCGCTGTCGCCCCCCGGAAACCACGCTCATGAATCCGTTCGCTTGCCTCCCTCCCTGCACCGTGGCGGCACTCGCCCGCCAATCCCTGACCGCCCTCGCCGTTGTGCTGGCGCTCCTCCCCGCCCTGCCGGCCCGGGCGGCTGCCGACGAAATCCGCACCGAACGCGATGGAAGCACCTTCGATCTTGTCGCCGACGGCGCCCCCGCGTGCGTCATCGTAATCGCCGACCCGCCCTCGCCCGCTGCGCGGCTCGCCGCCCTTGAACTGCAGTCCCATGTGCTCAAGATCACGGGCGTCGAACTGCCCGTCCGCAGCGAGCATGCCCCCGTCACGGGAAACCGGATCCTGGTGGGCGAAAGCGCGGCCACCCGGGCGTTCGGCTCTCGCGGCGTCGACTTCGATCCGCAGGAATACCTCATCGGATTCCGGCCCGGTGCCCTCATCCTGATGGGGCGCGACTGGAAGGACACCCCGGAAGCCCGCCGTGAACCGGGCCGCACGATCAGCGACCGCACCCTGGCGGACCTGCGCCAACGCATCGACTACTGGCGGACGGTGGGCCTGCCCGACCGCGGCCCGCTGGAGATCGAGTTGCCCGGCGTCTTCGACGAGCAGGGCACCTGCTATGCCGCTTACGATTTCCTCGAGCGCTGCTGTGGCGTGCGCTGGTACGGCCCGACCGACCTCACGACCGTGATCCCCCGCCGGTCCGATCTTTCGGTGCCGATCCGAGACATCCGGCGGTCCCCCGCCCTCAAGCACCGGAACGCCCTGAGCGGCGCCAGTTGGCCGTTTTTGCGGGGGCAATGGGGCGAATTCACGCCCCAACAGGTTTACCTTCACTGGCGCCGACTCCGGCTGGGCGGCGAGAAATGGGCGGGGAACCACACCATCCACCGGCGCACCATCGAGACCGTGCTGAACGACCCCGAATATCAGGCCCGGGGCCCGGCGCGCGGGCTCAATCTCTGCTACTCCCATCCCAAGCTGGTGCAAACCCTGGCGCAGATGGCGCGGGATTACTTCGATGGCAAGGGCGCGTTGCCCGGAGGTTTCAAGGCGCTGGGGGACTACTTTGCCATCGTTCCCGAGGACGCCGCGACCTACTGCGCCTGCGAGCGCTGCCGCGCCCTCCTGGCCCGCGGCGCCGACCGCGGCACCGGGTTCTTCAGCGGCGGGGAAATCAGCGATTACTGGTTCGGGTTCGTCAACGCCGTCGCCCGCGAGGTGCGCCGCACTCACCCGGACAAGTTCATCGCCACGCTCGCCTACTGGAACTACGCCTTCCCCCCGCAGGATGGCAGCCTGGAACCGAACGTCTCGATCGCCCCGTGCCTGCACACCTGCTATTACCCGGTGCACCCGGAAATGCGCGCGAACGACCGCCGGTTCTACGCGCAATGGCACGGGCTCGCGCGCGCCCCCATGTTCCTCTGGGTTTACTATCACCACCCGATGGAAGCGGCGCTGATCGGCAAGTGGAAGTGCTTCCCCCACGTCATGGTCCACCAGACCGCCGACGCCATGCGCGGCTTCATCCGGGATGGCATCCGCGGCATCTTTGAATGCGGCGAACAGGATCAGGTCGAGCAATACATCATGGCCCGGGTTTGGGATGATCCGGAGACCAATGTCGACGACGCTCTGAAGGAGTTCTTTGCCCTCTATTTCGGAGCGGCCGGCGCGCCGATGGAACGGTTCTACCGCCGCCTTGAGGCGATCGCGTGCGACCCTGCCAACTATCCCCCACCCTATCATCGCGGGAACGGCATCGACTGGAAGCGCGCGGCCTGGGAAACCCTCGGCACCGCTGAGCGCATCCAAGAACTCGGCCGGTTGATCGACGAGGCCGAGGCCCGCGCCGGCAGCGACCTCGAACAGCAACGGGTCGCGCTGTGGCGCACCTCCATCTGGCAATGGACCCTCGATGGCCGCCGGGAATACGAAGCCTCCCTGGCGACTTCACCGGAGAACCACTGACCCCATCGGAATGAACGGGGTGACGGGTTCAGTCCGGCATCGGTTGGCGGCGCCCGCTCCGCCACCCGTGAGGCCTGCCCCCCCCTGCGGCCCCAGGTTCATGGCCACCGAGCAGACCCGAAAAGACCAGGACGGTTCCCATCCACCCCGCACCCCGATGAAACGCGCGATGCCAACCACCCCCACCCCGATGCGAATCCTCCTCCTCCCGCTGCTCGCCACCGTGTTTCTCCCTGCCCCCGGACGTTCCACCGAAACCCCCGAACCGGCGGCAGAAAGCGTCTCCACGCGGTGGTTGGCCGACCCTTTTCCCAACCTCCCTCCACGCGCGCCCGATCGGCAGGTCATCCTCGAGGCCGGGATGACGTCCCGCACCCCGAGCGTGCTGCTTGGAGTCTACGACGTCGAAAACGATCCGGTCACCTTGGCCTCCTTCCGCCAGCCCCAACATGGACGCCTGGTTTCCAATGACGACGGCACGTTCGACTACACTCCGGCCGCGGGCTTTGTCGGCGACGATCAGTTCGCCTTCACGCTCGCCGACCGCCGTGGCGCCGCGAGCCGGGCCACCATGCGCATCCAAGTCATCCAACCCGCGGACGGCTGGTCGACCACCAGTTTCGTCGAACTCGCGGAGGTGCAAGCCGGCGGCAAACCGCTGAACTTCCCGACGGCGGCCGTGCCGCGCGCGGTGGATTGGGACGCGGATGGGCGCATTGATGTGCTCGTCGGCGCCGGCGGCGGCGTCACCCTCCTGCGCAATATCGGCGCCCCGCAGCAGGCGGTGTTCGCTTCCGGCGAGATCATCGAAGCCGGCGGCCACCCCCTGCGCGCCGGCCCGGGCCGGGTGAGCATCAGCATCGTGGACCTCGACCGGGACGGACGCTCCGACCTGGTGGCGGTGGGCGAAGATCGCCGGGTACGCTGGGCACGCCACCTCGGCCTCGATGGGAGCCGCCCGCGCCTCGGCGAACCGGTGCTCCTGAAGGCCG
Source organism: Verrucomicrobiales bacterium (assembly GCA_024233305.1). Lineage (GTDB taxonomy): Bacteria > Verrucomicrobiota > Verrucomicrobiia > Limisphaerales > J093 > J093. Next base: position 149,267 of record JACKPV010000035.1, on the reverse strand, counting down.
CCGATGGCGCAGAATTCGTCGTGCCGGACGTCCGGGCGGAGTTCGCGGACTGGAACGGCGACACTTTCCCCGACTTGATCACCGGGACGTTCTCGGGCGAGGTTTTGCTCGCGCTCAACACCGGCTCGCCGGAAGCGCCCGCCTTCAAACTCCCGCGTCGCGCCCTCGACACCGCGGGTCAGACCATCGAGGGATCCTACAACCTGAACGTCCGCGTGGCGGACCTGAACCAGGACGGGCGGCCCGACCTTGTGGATTCCTACAACTGGGGCACGCTCAACTTCCGCCTCAACGTCGGTTCAAGGACCGCCCCTCGCGTGCAGCCGCCCGGTCGGTTCAGCGTGACCGGCCCCGGCTTCATCACCCCCGATCTGCACGCGCTGACCGATGGCCCGCTCGTGGACTTCGCGGATTTCAATGGCGACGGCGTCATCGACATGGTGATGGGCGGGGAACGGCGCGGCCCGATCCGGCTGGCCTTCGGCGAAAGCGGCCGGGGCTATCTCGCGGCAATCACCCGCCTGATCGCCGCGCACCCCGACGACTTGGGCGCCTTCCTCGCCGATCCCGCCCACGCCGCCGCCCGCGACCGGATGCAGACCCTGCAAGGCGCGCTTTGCGATTACGTCACGTCCTTCGCGACCCCGTCACAGATCCGGGAAATCACGCGCGGCCTGCTCGAGCTGATCCGTCGCTTCCCGGTCTATTTTCGCCATCAACCCCACGACCCCGAAGCCCGGCCCGGAATCCCCTCGCTCGCGGTCCAGGTCTGGCTCACGACGCTGGTCGCCGACTACTTGAACCCCGAACACCGCCGCGCCCTGGCGGAAGCCGCCGGGTTCAGCGGTGGCTACCGAAGGTTGCTCGAGGAGGATGGCCTGCTCTACGCCGACAACGCGCAAAACCCCCGCGGCGCCGAGGCCATCCACCAATGGCTGCGCACCATCCCGCGCGAGGTCTATCCCGGCACCGGCATCACCGCCAATGACTGGCTGGGCGGCGGGCGCGGCTTCCTCGTGCGCGGACACCTCAAGAACACTTTCAACGGCTCGCCCGAAGCCCGCGGCGAATACGGCTTCGGCCCGGATGCCCGCGCGATCATCGGCGACCGCGGCAGCGAGAACTGGTTCATGACCGTCGTCCACCACGAGGCCTGCCATGACCTCGACGCTTATGTGCGTCGATTTCCCGAACGCCACCGACGCTGGGGACAAGTCCTCGTGCGGGCGGGCGGACCCGACATGCAGGCCGACCCGGAAACCGGCTGGTTCAGCCGCGAGTTGACGCGCCGCCATTTCCGCGAACGCGGTCTGTGGGACGGTGCAGCCGACACCTGGGACGCGGCCTGGAAACGCTATTGGGCGGAGGAACCGGGGCTCGGCTGGAGCCGTTTCGGCTTCATGCGCGGGAACATCCCCTGGTTCTACGACGCCCCACAGGAAAGCCTTGCCACCCAGGGCAACCAGTTCTGGAACAGCACCGAAGGCCGGCTCGAGGTCGCCATCGACCGCTGGCAACGCGGCTACCGCAGCAACCTCTCCGAGGTCCTGTTCTTCCTGGAGATCTGGTCGCTCGGTCTCGACAAGATGAAGTTCTACGAGACCGACGATGCCTGCCGACAGGTGATCCGGTTCGCCCGGCTGCGCCGGAATGCCGCGGGCTTCATCGACCGCGTGGACCTCGGCGACCGCTGCTACGAGTTTGGCATCGACGCGGACGGCAACGTGATCGAACTCCGGCACGTCCCCGCTCGCTGAGCCTCGCCGGCGGCCGCGCCGGCGCCCCGAACACGCTTCACACGCCCCCGCCGGAACACCGGTCGGATTGCCCGACGGCGCGCTCCCTTCACCGGCGTCGTCCACACCCCACAGCGGTCCACGGTCGACGAAGAAGGCCGAAGAAACCGTTTGACAGATGATGCTTACACGCGTAGTCCTAACGGCACTTACAAGTGTAGGCAAACCGTCATGAACACGTCACCGCGTATCAGCGAAGCCGAATGGGAGGTCATGCGGGTGGTTTGGGCCTCGCACCCGATCACGGCCGCCGGGGTCATTGCCGCCCTGACCCGGCAGGATCCCAAGTGGCACCCGAAGACGATCCGCACCTTCCTCGCCCGCCTCGTGCAAAAGGGAGCTCTGGACTACGAGGCGGAGGGCCGGCGTTATCGCTACTCGCCGCGCGTGTCCGCGGCAGAGTGTGCGACCGAGGCGACCAACTCGTTTCTCGACCGCGTGTTCGAGGGGTCGTTGGCCCCGATGCTGGCTCATTTCGTGCGCCATCGAAACCTGCGGCCACAGGAGATTGAAACGTTGAAACGAATTCTGGACGGAAAGGAGCCCTGAACATGAACTCCTGGCTGGATTCGCACCCGTTGCACCTGTGGCTGCTCAAGAGCAGCGCGCAAGCCGCCCTGCTGGTCGGGGTGGTCCTGTTGATCCAATGGCTCGGACGCCGCCGGCTTTCGCCACGCTGGCGTCATGCCCTCTGGTGGCTGGTCGCCATTCGCCTGCTGCTCCCCGTGCTCCCAGAAAGCGGGTTCAGCTTGTTCAATTGGGCCCGCTGGCGGCCGGCGCCCGAGACCACGGGGATCAGCGTGGTTCCCCCCGTCGCGTTCCTGGTCCAATCCGCCCACTCCCTGGCCGCTCACAAACCACCTGCGCGTCCCGAGATGACCGAACCCGCGTTCGTCCCGGTCCCGGCGGCTGTGGCCACGTCCGGGCCTTCGTCCCCAAGCGAGACCACGGCTTCGGTCGTCCGCCAAACTCCACTGCTCGTGCCGCCAATGGATGCATCCAAGGCCGGGCCGGATTGGCCGACGATTCTCGCGCTTGTCTGGCTGGCCGGCGTGGTCGTCCTGGCCGGGCGTCTCGCAATGGTGTCGCTGCGACTCCGCCGGACCTTGCGGCAGGCCCGCCGCCTGGAGGACGCGGCAACGCTTGACCTGCTGGAAGCAGCCCGTGAGCAAATGCAGGTTCACAGCCGCCTGAGCGTCTGGGAAACGCCCGCCGTGGATGGGCCGGCGCTCTGTGGTCTGCTGCGTCCGCGGCTGTTGCTGCCCCCCGGATTCACCTCCCAGTTCGCCGCGCGCGACCTGCGCTTCGTCTTCCTGCACGAGCTTGCCCACCTCAAGCGGCATGACATCGCCGTGAACTGGCTGACCACCCTGCTGCAGGTCCTCCACTGGTTCAACCCGTTCGTCTGGTTCGCGTTTCGCCGGATGCGGGCCGATTGCGAACCCGCCTGCGACGCCCTTGCTTTGCGCGCCGCTGGCGACGGCGAACAGCACGCGTACGGCGAGACCATCATCAAGCTCCTCCAGGGCGTCGCGCGTCCCGCCGCCCTGCCTGGGATGCTCGGGATCCTCGAAGATCACGCCCAGATGCGGCATCGCGTGCGCATGATCGCCCGCTATCGTCCCACGCGGAATCAGACCGGTCTGGCGATCGTGTGCGGGACGCTCCTGGGCTGCCTCTGTCTCACCGACGCCCAATCCCCGACGCCGGCAAGCCCCGCGGCCGCGGCCAACTCCGAGGCCAACGACGCCCTCGGCAAGGAGTCCGGCGAAGACGCAGAGATCCGGATTGGCGCGGACCCGCTGCCGGTCAACGGCGCAACCACACTGCCGACGAGATCGCTCACCGTGAGGGTGATCGCCGACGCATCGGAGAAACCGATCGCCGGGGCCGAAGTGTCCTGCCCCCTGGGCCTCGGCATCCCTCCGTTTTCCGTCCGCCGCTTGACCGATGATGCCGGCCGGTTCGTGCTGCAGTTCACCGAACCAACCGGGGAAGCGGACCGGGGCATGACCGCGGTGACTCTCTCCGTCCACCATGCGGGCTTCGCGGATCGCGGGATGATGTGGACCTCGGCGTCCGGCGAGGTGCTGACTGGACTGCCGACGGAAGTCACGGTGCGGCTGGAATCCGGCATCACGATTGGCGGTGCCGTGCTCGATGAGCGAGGCAACGCGTTGTCCGACGTCGAGGTGGCGCTCGCCGGCAGCGGCTCTCGCGGATTCCAGTTGTCACAAGCCGAGGACCATCAAGTCCAGGAATACCCCCTCGTCGGTCTTTTCACAAAGGCAGGAGCAGCCGCCGTCACGGACGCGAACGGGCGTTGGAGCTTCCCGGATTTCCCCGGTGACCTCGAGTCCCTGCAAGTCACGCTCATCCGTCCGGATGGATCCCGGACGTCGTTCGCCACCAATCCGGACGCTTGGGGCTTCGCCGGGTATCCCGAGGTTTCGCTCGAAGCGCTGCGTCAGAAGAACGCGGTGCTGACCTTGCCCGACGGACTGACGGTGCGAGGGATCGTGGTCGACGAGGACGGCAACCCGCTGGGTGGCGTCACGTTGAAGGAAGGCTATGGGCACGGCAACATCGAGCGCGTCTCGGAAACCACAACCGGACCGGACGGGCGTTTCGAGCGACCGCACCGCACACCACGGCAGTGGATTTACACCGCCTCGCGACCCGACCGGGCCACGGTGTCCGTAGTGGCGCAGGTGGCATCCGGCATGCCCGAGGTGCGGCTGGTCTTGCCAGTGGCGCAACCCCTGCGTTTGCGGGTCGTTGATACCGCCGGGCAGCCGCTTTCCGGCGTCGAGTTCCGGATCGATTCTGCGCGGACGGAAGCGCAACTCCTGGATTGGACCGGCACCTCGGACGCCGAAGGCAGCGTGGTCTGGGAGAATCCCCCCACGGCGCCGGTCGTTCTGCTGGCTAGCTCCAAGGCCCTGGGCGTCGCCCGGAAGTTCCGGACCACGCCCGGTACTTCCGAGCACACAATCGAGCTGAATCCGGAAGCCGCTCTGCGGATCACCGTCAAGGGCGTGGCTGTGGATGCCGTCACCGGCGAGCCGGTGGAACTGCGGCGCGTGGCGGCCGACTACCGCCGCAGCCAGGTTCTGTTCGACACCCCGGTCGAATCGAACGGAAACGCCTTCCAGATCGTCCTGGAGCAAGGCCGGTTCGAGCCCGGCTTCCACCCGAGCTATTCCCTGCAGATCCAGGCGGACGGCTACGAAGCCACCACAACCCGCGTCTTCGACTTCGATGAGGGGAATCAGGATTTGCGGATCGCGCTCACGCCGATGTCGCTTGGCAGCCGCCTGCGAGTAACCCTGCCGAGCGGAGAACCCGCCGCCGGCGCGAAGGTCTGGACCAAACAGTCCCCGAACGAAATGGGCCTCTATTTGCAGGCGCCAGGGAAGTACTACGCGGATCGCCTGGGCAGGGCGGAGGCGGACGAAGACGGCCTGGTCACCCTCCCATCGTCACCGGCGGAATCGGCCGTCGTGATCACGCACGCGGAGGGTTTTCTCGATGGCACGTGGACGGACCTTCGGAAGCGGAGCGAGGTCCGACTGAAACCCTACGGCGCCGTTGAAGGCTGCCTGTTCGTGGCCGGCGAACCGAAGGCGGGGGTGCCCGTCGTGCTCAACACCCTCGCCTGGTCGCCGGGTTTGGGCTTTCAGGTCCATTACAACGCCACCACCGCGGACGACGGGACCTTCCGTTTCAGCGGCGTTCCCGCGGGCGAGTACAAGCTCTGGCGCTGGCAACCGTCCGCCAGCGCGCCGATGGGAGGCCGGGCAATCACCGAGACCTGGCAGTGGCCGCTGATCGTCAGGCCTGGTGAAACCAATCACGTCACCTACGCCTTCAACGGCCGCCGGGTGATTGGCCAACTGATCTCCCAACCCGCCGGTCTGGCGGTGGATTGGCGATACGACGACCAGATTCTGGCTCGCAAGCTCCCGCCGTTGTCCGTGCCCACCCGGCCCAACCCGGAGGACTTCGCCACCTTCGAGGCGTTCCGGACGGCGAACCAAGCGAGCCTCGACACGGGCACCCAAGTCGAGAAAGCCCGGCGCGAGCGCAATTACCAACTCGACCTCGAGGCCGACGGCAGTTTCGGCATCGAGGACGTCACTCCCGGCACCTACGAACTGCGCATCCACCTCACCAAACCCAACCCCAACCCGCAGCCCACCGCATTCGGTCGTCCCGAGGAGGAGTTGGGCTCGTTGACCCGCGAGATCGTGATCCCGGAAGGCGATTCCCCGCTGGACCTGGGAGCCATCGCCGTCCCCCTCAAACCCGACCCCGGCTTGACCGCGGCGGCACCCGTGGAACTGAACGGGACCACACTCTCCGGGGAGCCCATCCAACTGAGCAGCGTGCCAGCCACTGCCCGGGTGCTGATTTTCTGGGCCGCCTGGTCCGACCGCAGCCGCGAAGCACTGAACGAACTCAAGGCGCTGCGCGACGAAACGCGAAACGAGACCGGGCTGGCCTTCGTCGGCATCAATCTTGACGACGACCGCGACGCCGCCGCGAAAGCCACCCGGGACGCGGGTTGTGACTGGCTTCAGATCTGCCTCGACGCAGGCCAACGCGGCGAAGTCATCGCGAATCTGGATCTCAGCCGACTGCCCACCATAATGCTGCTGGGCACCTCCGGACGGATTGTGAACCGGGACCTGCCCGTTCAACGCCTGCAACCGGCCATTGAACGGCTGTTGCATCCTTGAACGGCGTGGTTCATAACTCCTGTTCACATGAACACCACTGAAATCCTCCGCACCCACCGGAACCAGGTCCGCAACCGCTCCACCCACGCCGGGCTGCGGGTGGCCATCGAATGGCTCGCCCTGCTTGGCGTGCTGGGCGCCATCGGCAACCCCGTGCTGCTGTTCATGACCGGCCATCCGTGGCTCGCCGTCTACAGCCTGGTCGGAATCCTGGCCGTCGTCGTGCTGCGGAACCTCGCGACCCTGATCGTCGACATCGCCGACCTGTTGCTCGAACAGGCAACCGCGCCCAAGCCCCCATCCCCCGAAACCGACGGATGACCTGCCTCCCGACCGCAACGCCCCCGGACGGCCCGCCGCGAACCACGCCGACCCCGAACACGTTCCGCGCGCGCGGCAAACCCGATCTTCCCGCGGCAAACCATCCGCGCCACCGTCTTGCGCGCCTTCCGAACCCCCGGTTCATTCAAACCAAAGGAATCCCATGCGAACCCCTTCCTTGATTGCCTGCCTGACGCTCCTGATCACCGTCCCGGGCGTCGCGTCCGCTGCCGAAGCCGCCCGTCCCAACCTGGCGGGCCGCGTGCTGCACGCCGACCGTTCGCCCGTCGCCAAGGCCACGGTGTTCATCTACACCGCGGGTCCGAAGGTGGGCCCGGGAATTCTCTGTCCGTCCTGCTATGCCGATTGCGGACGGAAGGCGCAGACGGATGCCACCGGCAAATTCGAGATTCCCGCGCTTGATCCCGACCTTCTTTATCGCCTGCTCGTCGTCGCCGCGGAACACGAGAGCCTCTACGTGCCCAAGACGGACCCCGCCGCCGGGGAAGTCACCGTCACCCTGGCCCGGCTCAATCCCGCGAAACTCGCCTCCCCGACGCGCATCAGCGGCATGGTGCTCGACCCGGAAGGGCAGGCGGTCCCCGGCGCGACCATCAGCCCGGAAGGTGTCTCGCGCGGAATGGGCACCCAATGGGGCGGCACCGACGCCTTCGTGGATCCGTTGGCGGTGACCGATGAACACGGCCGATTCTGGCTGTTCTGCACCAACGGCGTCGCGCGGGTGCACGCCGTGGTCGAAGCGCGCGGCCTGGCCAAACGCTGGACCTCCCTCGAACCCGGCGCGGACCACCTCGTGCGGATGGAGGCAGGCGTGCTGCTTACCGGACGGCTGGTCCGGGACGGGCAACCGCTGGCGGGAGCCATCATGGGCGCCGTCACCGCCGACCGGATGGCCGGCAACTTCTTTCGCTGTGATGAACTCGCCACCGACGAGGACGGTCGATTCAGCATCCCCAACCTGCCCGCGGACCGGGAGTATGTGCTCTACGCGAAGATGGACTCCCTCGGCGACCGCGGCGCCCTGCCCCCGCGCCTGTTCGCAAGTGGCAAGACGGGCGGCGCCGCCGACCTGGGCGAACTCGCGGTGCAACCCGGCCATCGCGTAACCGGGCGCGTGGTCCTGTCGGACGGCCAGCCAGTCCCGACCAACACCCGCGTGCTCCTCAGCCGCGAGCAGGCCTGGGACCACGCCGAGGCGCTGCTCGAACCCGACGGACAGTTCACGTTCCGCGGCGTCCCGACGGAGTCTGTCTCCCTCAACGTCCGGATCAAGGGTTACAAATACTCGAAGCGTAACCGCAGCCTCGACTGGCTCAACGGCGGTTTGATCGGCCGGGTCGAAAAGGACATCGACGGCCTCACCCTCCTCCTCGAGCCCGGCGAGTGGCGGTACAACGGCGAGGAAGGCGAACCCCCCGACGGCGATTCACAACCCCGGGAAAAACCACTGCGAGGCAGCGAGTAGCCCCGAGCAGGCGCCAAGTGAACATCCAGCCGCAGCGTCAGACCAAGCCACACCAATTCAATCCGCTGTAGCACGCCGACATGCAGTCGGCGTTGAAATCCAGGGGCTGAGGTGATCCCCCACCTTTGAGTGAAGCGGGTCCATCCACTGACACAGGCCGTGCAGCGCTACTTCTTGTCCCACCCCGGTTGCTGCGTCTTGCGGATGAAATCGAGCGGCAGCCCGGGGCTGGGCTTTGCGAAGCCTCCCGCTTCGTGGAAGAACGCCCGCAGCGTGTTGTTCTTGTCCGGCCAGAGGAAATCCGTGTCGTTGGTGGGCTGAGGAAATCTGACGGAGTTGCAGTTGCCGCAGCCAGGCAGGAAGTTCGACCAATCCGTCTCCCGCGCCGGTTTGAGACTCTTGGGCGCCACGTGTTCGACCGCGGGACTCGTCGGCAACCGCCGCTCACAGTAGTAACGATAAAGCCCGAGCCTCGCCTCCCGGTCGCCGATCGCGCCCTGATCCCGCTGTAAGCCCCGGGCGCCGCGCCCCGGATTGCAGGTCTCATGCAGGTTGTGCAAGGTGACAGACGCCCCCCCGACGGCGTTCGCAACTCCGGGAGAAACCGCGCGCGGCCTCGATTGACGGCGCTGATGAGGAGCTGTCCGGCCATCGCCGCCACGGCGCACTTGGACCGTTGCCGGTCCGGGCGACCGCAGCGGAGGGATCAGGCGCCGGGCGTCGGGCCCTCGCTCGCCACGGGGGCCTGCCAGCCGCCACCCAAGGCACGGTAGAGCTGGACCACGCTCAGGAGTTCGTTCAGGCGCGCGCGGGCCAGTTCCAGTTCGGCAGCGAACAGTTCCTGGTCGCTGTAGAGCACCTCGAGGTAACTGGTGACGCCGCCCTCGTAGCGGATGGTGGCGAGTTCGGCGGCGTCCCGATGGGCCTGTGCCCGGACCACCTGGAGTTCGCGGTATTCTCGTGCCCGCTGGTAGCCGATCAGGCTGTCGGAGACCTCGCGAAAGGCGCCCTGCACCGTTTGCTGGTAACGGGCGAGCGCTTCATCGAAGCGGGCCCGGGCGAGCTCGAGGTTGCCTCGCAACCGTCCGCCGGTGAACAACGGCAGTGTCACGGCGGGTCCAAACTGCCAGGTCTGCGCCGGCGCCGTGAACAGGTCCGACAGCGCCACGGTCTGGAAGCCGTAGAGACCGGTCAACGTCAGCTGGGGGAAGAAGGCGGCCTTCGCCTGCCCGATGTCGGCGTTCGCCGCCACCAGTTGCTGTTCGGCCACCCGGATGTCCGGCCGCCGCTCCAGCAGCGCCGACGGCAGGCCCGCGGATACCTCCGACCGGACCGGCTGTTCGGTGAGCGCGCCGCCCCTTTCGAGGTGTCCGGGGTAGCGCCCGAGCAGCACGCACAGCGCGTTCTCCTGTTGCTCCCGGCGCCGGGCGATGTCGACGATGCTGGCCTCGGCGGTCGACACCAGAATCCGGGCCTGCGCCACGTCCTGCATGGACGCGACGCCGCCTTCCTCGCGCGCCGTGGTCAGGGCGAGCGAGTTGGTCCGTGCCTGCAGCGTGCGCTGCGCGATCTCGCCTTCGTAGTCCAACCGCAGGAGGTCGAAGTAGCCGGACGCAACCTCCGCCACGAGGGTCTGCCGCACGGTTTCCTGCGCCGCCTGACTCGCCAACAAATCCGCCCGCGCGGCCTCGCTGGCCCGGCGGATGCGCCCCCACAAATCGACCTCGTAAGCGGCCATCGTGGCATAGACGTCGCCGTATTCCGCCTGGGGGTTCATGCCGGTCGGAATGGGGGTCGGTCCCCGCTCGGAAGCGCGCACAGCTTGGAGATCGCCACCGGCCGCGACGGAGGGTAGGAATTGCGACCGCGTGATGCCCAGCGCCGCGCCAGCCTGCAACACGCGGGCCGCCGCCATGCGGAGGTCCCAGTTGTTGGTCAGCGCCTCGGCGATGTACCCGGTCAGATGCGGATCCTCGAAAACCTCCCACCAGCCAAGGTCCCCGAAACCAACCGCGCCCTCCGCGGCGGCGGTATCGGAGGCGGCGCGGCGGAAGGCGTCCGGGCTTTCGGTGGCCGGGCGTTGGTAGTCGGGTCCGACCGCGCAACCGGCCAGTAACGTCAGCCCCAGCGCGGTCAGCAGGATCTTCCCGCGGTTCAGGTTTCGCCGCGTCATCAAGCCAGCCCTCCTGCCCGGGATTCGCCAGCGGGCGTCGGCGCCGGTGGTGGGGCGGAACCGGCGGGTCGCGGTTTCCCGAAACGGTCTGCGAGTCCCTGTACAAAGCCGTAGCAAACCGGGATGAGGAAGACCCCGAAAGCGGTCGCCACAGTCATGCCAAAGACCACGCCGGTGCCCATGGTGCTGCGCGCCGCCCCGCCGGAGCCGCTGGCGAGCATGAGCGGCACGCAGCCGAGGATGAAGGCGAAGCTGGTCATCAGAATCGGCCGCAGCCGCAACCGCGCGCCCTCGACCGCCGCGTCCAGCAGGTCCCGGCCCTCCTCCCGCCGCATCTTGGCGAACTCGACGATGAGGATGGCGTTCTTGGCGGCGAGGCCGATGAGCATGATGAGGCCGATTTGCGCGTAGACGTTGAGTTCGAACTGGCGCAGCAGCAGCCCGAGGAACGTGCCGAGCACCACCAGCGGCGTGCTGAGCAACACGGCAAACGGCAGGGCCCAACTCTCGTATTGGGCGGCCAGCAGCAGGAACACGAACACGACGGCCATGCCGAAAATCACACCGGCCTCGCCCTCGGATTTCTTCTGCTGCAACGTCAGTCCCGACCACTCGAAGCCATATTCGCGCGGCAGTTCGCGGGCGACCTCCTCGATGGCCCGCAACGCCTGCGCGGAACTGTAGCCGGGCGCCGGCGCCCCCATGACCTCGGCGGCCGGATAGAGGTTGAAGCGCGCGGCGAAGTTTGGTCCGGAAACCGGCTCCACACGGACCAAGGTGTCCAGCGGCACCATTTTTCCGCCGGTATTGCGGACGTAGAAATCCCCGATCTGCTCGGGCCGGCTGGCGAACTCGGGCTCGGCGGCCAGGAACACTTTGAACACGCGCCCAAACCGCACGAAGTCGTTCACGTAAAGCCCGCTCAGATAGGCCTGCAAGGTCTGGAAGACGCTGTCGACCTTCACCCCGAGCGTGCGCGCCTTCTCGCGGTCCAGTTCGACACGCACCTGCGGGGTGACCGGCTGGAGCGTGGTGGACAACCGGCCGATCTCGGGGCGTTTCGCGGCGTCGGCGATGAACTGCTGCACGCGCCCGGCGAGTTGTTCCACCGATCCCCCGGAGCGATCCTGGAATTGCAGGGTGAAGCCCGAGACGCTGCCGTAACCGGGCAGCGCGGGGGGGCCGAACGAAAACACCTGCGCGGCGGGCAGGCCGAAGAACTTGCGGTTCCATTGCATCGCGATGGCGTCCGCCTTGAGTTCCGGGGCCTGCCGTTCCTCCCAATCCTCCAGCCCGACGAAGACCAGCGCCGAGTTCGGGGTGTTGAGGCCGTTGAGCAGGTTGAACCCGCTGATGGCGCAGGCCGAACGCACCCCGTGAGTGGCCAGCACCACTTCCTCGACCTGCTGGAGCACCGCATCCGACCGCTGCAGCGACGCCCCTTCGGGCAGCTGGACCGAGACGAACAGATACCCCTTGTCCTCGTCCGGAATGAAGCCGCCGGGAACCACGCGGGAAAGCAACCCCACGCCGGCCACCGCCACCACCAGCAGCAACATCGAGCGGGCGGCCTTGCGCACCAGCAACCGGATGATCCCGCCGTAGCCCTCGGTCACGCGATCGAAGGTGCGGTTGAACCAGCCGAAGAACCTGCCGAGCGGTCCCCTGCCCGGCTCGGGCTTGCGCAGCAACATCGCACTCAACGCCGGACTCAAGGTGAGGGCGTTGATCGCCGAGAAGACCACCGCCACCGCGATGGTGATGGCGAACTGCTGGTAGAGCCGCCCGGTGACGCCGCCCATGAAAGCCACCGGCACAAACACCGCACAGAGGATCAGGGCGATGGCCACGACGGGTCCGGAGACTTCCTTCATCGCCTGGCGGGTGGCTTCGACCGGCGTGAGCCCGTGCTCGAGGTGATGCTGGACGGCCTCCACCACCACGATGGCGTCGTCCACCACGATCCCGATCGCCAGCACCAGGCCGAAGAGCGTGAGCGTGTTGACACTGAAACCGAGGAGCGGGAAGGCAATGAACACCCCCAGCAGGGACACCGGAACCGTGAGCATGGGAATGACCGTCGCGCGGAAGCTCTGCAGGAAGATGAACACCACGAGCAGGACGAGCACCACGGCCTCGAACAGCGTGTGCACGATTTCCTCCATCGACGCCTTGATGGGCAGCGTCGAATCGAGGGTGATTTCGTAGTCCATGTCGGGCGGGAACTGCGCCTTGCGCTCTTCGAGAATCCGGTTGATCGCGTCGGCGGTCGCGAGGGCGTTGGCCCCGGGCGCCAAGTAGACACCGAGCGCGGCGCACGGCGACTTGTTCAGGCGCGCGCGCAGGCCGTAGGTCTGGGCGCCCAATTCGACGCGCGCCACATCCTTGACCTTCACCTGCGAGCCGTCGGCACTCGACCGGACGATGATCTCCTCGAACTCGGAAGCATCCCGCAGCAGCCCGAGCGTGCGCACGTTGTACTGCAACTCCTGGCCAGGCGGCGCCGGTTCCGCCCCGATCACACCCGCCGGTGACTGCGCGTTCTGCTCGCGGATGGCGTTGCTTACGTCCTCCGGGGTGAGGCCGAGCGCCGCCAGTTTGTCGGGCCGCAGCCAGACCCGCATCGCGTAGTCCTGGGCGGTGAAATTGTTGACATCCCCGACGCCGGCAACGCGCTTGATCGCATCCACCAGGTTGATGTTGGCGTAATTCCCGAGGAACACGGCGTCCCAGGTCCCCTCGGGCGAGAACAACCCGATGACCATGAGGATGTCCGGACTCGAACGCTTGACGGTCACCCCCTCGCGCTTCACGGCGTCCGGGAGCTGCGGCTCGGCCAGCGAAACCCGGTTCTGGGTGTTCACCTGCATGATGTCCACGTCGGTGCCCACGTCGAAGTAGACGTTCAACGTCATGCGGCCGTCGTTCGCGTTGAGCGACTGCAGGTAGAGCATCTTGTCCACGCCGTTGACCTGCGATTCAACGGGGGTTGCCACCGAATCCATCACCGCCTCGGCGGCGGCGCCGCGGTAGTTGGCGCTCACCTGGATGAGTGTCGGGCTGACCGGCGGGTATTCAGCAACGGGCAACCGGGAAAGCGAAACGAGACCGACGATGACGGTCACGATGGAAATCACCATCGCGACAATGGGGCGTCGGATAAAAAAATCGGCCATGGCGGGCTAGTCCTTGGCTTGGGGCTGACCGCCGGCGGTCGCAGTCGCGGCCTGAGCCTGGGCAAGTTGCCCGGCGGTCATGGGCTGCACCGGGGCGCCTTGGCGCATCTTCTGCAGGCCCTCGACAACGAGCCGTTCGCCGGCCTCAAGACCGCTGCCGACCACCCATTGGCCTCCCAGCCGCGCTCCCATTTCGACGGGGCGCTGCGAGGCGGTGTTGTCCGCACCGACGACCCAGACGAAGTTCTGCCCTTGCAGCTCCTGCACCGCGCGCTGGGGCACGAGGATGCTCGGTCGATCCGTGGCCAGCGTGATGCGAACCCGGCCGAACATCCCGGGGCGCAGCACCTTGTCCGGATTGGCAAACTCGGCGCGCGCCCGGAGCGTGCCGGTGGTGGGATCCACGGCCCGGTCCAGGAAAACCCATCGCCCCGTTTCAGGATGGGTCGAACCGTCCGCCAGAATCAGGGTCACGGGCAAATCCCCGAGCCGGCGGCCGGACTCCTTCGCCTTCCGTTCGGCGCGCAGGTAGTCGACCTCGCTGATGTTGCAGTAGAACCAGATGGGATCGAGCTGCGAAATCGTCGCCAGGAGCGTGGGCTCCCCCCGCCCGACCAGATCGCCCACCGAAACCTGCCGGGCCCCGATCCGGCCCGTTGCCAGCGCCCGCACGTCGCAATAGCCCAGGTCCAGTTTGGCGGACTCGACGCGGGCCAGGGCGGATTGGACGCCGGCCTTCCCCGCGTCGACGGATGCGAGCGCGTTGTCGAGATCCTGCTGCGGGATGGCGCGTTTTTCGGCCAGTGGAGTAAGCCGGGCGACGTCCTTCTCGTACTTGTTCAGCGCCGCACGCGCCTCGGCCAGGGAGGCTTCTGCGGCGGCCAACCGTTCGAGCGAAGGCTTCTTATCGAGCAGAAACAGCGGATCACCCGCCATGACATTGGTGCCCTCAACGAACAGCACCTCTTCGACGAACGCCTCGACGCGGGCCCGGACCTCGACGTTTTGCGGCGAGTCCAGCTGACCAATGAACTCCGCCGTAAGCGGCACATTCGTCGCGGTGACTGCGACCACCTGAACCACCGGGGGCGGCGGGGCAACCGTGGTTTCCTTCCGGCACCCGGCGCCGGAAAGGACGGACCCGACCAACAGAAGGGTTGTCACACAACCCGCCCGGTGCCGGCATCCGCCTCCTCCCCCTATCCAGGGGCTTGCCGTAACCGGCATTAGAGACGTCGCTTCCATACGTTGGGGTTCAGCATAGGATTCAAGTTCCGCATGTCGACCAGAGAATCACCCTGCCTCCGGCAAGCGGTCGGCCGGGGCTGCAGCTTGTACGCCTCTTGCCACCTCCGAAGACAGGCCTGCGGGGTTTGCGTCCCCCCGTGCGAGTCCCGCGTCCGCCAATTCGTCCGGTCCACCCGATGGATGCGGGAAACTCAATCCGCCCGCCTCGCCGGCAAGCGGCCGGGGAGCGGATTGAATTCCGCGCGCCGACGAAGCGTGGCGGAGGCGTATGTCCCGGCCCGCGGGAACGCGCGAAGGCCACCCGCCCGGCAATGGCGGTACCGGGTTCACGATTCCCCCAGCCGGTGGATGAACATGGCATCCCGCAGCTTGGGCTCGAACCACGTGCTCTTGGGCGGCATCACCCCGCCGGCGTCCGCCACCGCCATCAACTCGTCGATCCGGGTCGGAAACATCGCAAAGGCGCAGGCATACCCCGCCTCCTGCACCAACGATTCGAGGGCGCCGGTTCCCCGGATGCCCCCCACGAAATCGATGCGGTCGCTGGTCCGGGGATTCTCGATCCCGAGCAGCGGTTCCAATACCCGGCGCTGCAACATGGCCACGTCCAGCGTGTCCGCCGCGCCCCCGGTGTCGGGCGGGTCGGCGCGGAACTGCCATTGCGTCCAGGCGCCGTCCATGAAAAGGGCGAACATTCCCTTGCGCGCCGGCGTCGGTGAGTCTCCCGGCAGACGGGCGCAAACCCCGCCGAGTTGCTCCTGAAACTCCCCGGAGGACCGACCGTTGAGATCCCGGACCACGCGGTGATACGGCAGAATACGCAGCGTGTCGGACGGAAAAATGACCGCCAGGAAGCCCGCGGCAGCGGGATCGTCCGGCCGCCTTTCCCAAACCCGGGCGGCGGCGGCACTGCGATGGTGACCATCCGCGATGTACAACCGCGGCAGCCGGGCAAACGCTTGTTCGATTGCCCCGTTCACCGCGGCATCCGTCACGGACCACGCGGAATGCCGCACACCGTCCGCCGCCTCGAAGTCGATCTCCGGCGCCCGTTCGGTCGCGCGCCGGGCGAGTTCGGCCAACGTCGCGTCCGGTTGATGAAACAGAAAGGCCGGTCCCGTCTGGGCCGACAGGCACTCGATATGACGCACCCGGTCCTCCTCCTTCTCGACCCGGGTCAATTCATGCTTGAGGATCCTGCCGCGGACGTATTCCTCGCAGGAAGCCAGCGCCACAAAGCCAGTCTGCGTGTGGTCCCGGGTGGCTTGCCGGTAGAGATAAAACCCCGGCGCGGGATCCCGACGCAGCGCTCCGGAATCGATCATCCGCTCGAAGGCCGACCGCGCCGCCGCGTAAGCCGCTGGACTCGACGCGGAGGATCCCGTCGGAAGCTGCACCTCGGGACGGCTGACATGGATGAAACTCAGGGATTCGTCCGCCGCCATCCGGCGCGCCTCGGACTCGGTCATCACGTCATAGGGCGGCGCACAGACCCGGGCGGCGAGTTCCGGCTGGGGACGCAGAGCGGCGAAGGGTTTTACAACAGCCATGTCGGAGGCGGACTGTAGCGGCCGGCCACGGGCGGCGACCATCACGAAATGCGAGGGCGGCGGGCGGAACCCTAAATCCCGGCCCGTCAGACCGGCTTCCGCTCCGGCTGCCCCGGGGCCCCATCCCCGGAGCGGACTTGGTCGAGCAACGCGTAGAAATCCTCGATGCCGACGGCGATGCGGGCCCCGATGCGATCGAGCACCCGCGCATAAGCCCCGGCGGCCCGGCCGCCCACGATGATCGCCGTCCGGGCGGGCAGGTACGAACGAAGTTGTTCCAGTTCGCGGGACAAATCGGGATCGTCCTTCGGATAGACGACGCTCAGCGCCACCGCCCGGGATTCCGTCCGCAAGGCGGCACTGGCGAGTTCGCAGGCCGGGAGGCTCGGACCGAGGTAGGTCACCCGCCAACCGTGCGCGGTGGCCGCCGCCGCCGCGATCACCGCCCCCAGCTCATGAATCTGACCGGCCGGCGTTCCGACCACCAGCATCGGGGCGGCTGGCGTCAGGGCGAAGGGCCGGGCGAGATCGGTCAGGAAGCCGCGAATCACGGCGCTCGCAAAGTGTTCGTGGGCGGCCGTGATCTCCCCCTGCTGCCACAACCGTCCCACGTCCGTCGCCAACGGAGCCACGAGCTTCTGCAACACGCCCTGCGTCCCATGTTGCAGGGCCGCCCCCCGCAGCAACCGTTCCAGTTCGTGCTGATCGAGATCGCGGATCGCCGCCACGCACTGATTTCGTAACGTTTCCGGCGCCGGCGGCTCCGAACACGGCGCCGGCGCAACCGCGGCCGAACGGGACAGCAGCTGTCGCAAGTGCGCCGTGGGCAGCTGGGCGATCAGACCGATACTGTGGCCGGAGGCCGTCGCGGCGTGCAACAACGACAACCGTTCGACATCGGATTCCGAGTAGAGACGCCGATTCGTCGCCGTCCGATCCGGCTCCACCGCGCGGTAGCGCTTCTCCCAGATGCGGATGACATGGGCGCTCAAACCGGTGCGCCGGGCGACAATGCGAATCGAATGCATCGAATCTGCCATCGCCGAATTTAGACAAGTTTTGAACGCTGGCAAATAAGCCCCGGTCTACAGGGTCAAGACGGGTGTGCCGGCCCCGCGCAGGACCGCCTGGAAAGGCCAACCGCGCCAAAGAAAATTTGAACAAAAAGTTGACAAGCAAGAGACAGTTAGACACCTTCACCCGCGTTCGGAGCCGAGAATAAGTCATCATGAAGTCCAACCTCAAGGCAGCGAATACCAAGAAACGGCCCTCCGCCTCCTCCAGGCGGGTGGAAAAGACCCTGCGCCCGGTCGCTCTGCAGGTGCCGCGGGACACCGTGGATACCATTCCGTCCTACCTCAAGTCCCCCACCGAGAGCATCCTGTCGCTCTATATGCGCGAGGTCGGCGAAGTTGCCTTGCTCACCATCGACCAGGAAAACGAACTGGCCGCCCGCATCAAACGCGGGGATGACGACGCCCGCGAACACATGATCCGGGCGAACCTGCGCCTGGTGGTCAAGATCGCCCGGGAATACGAAGGCTTTGGCCTGCCGTTGCTGGATCTCATCAACGAAGGAAACATCGGGCTGATGAAGGCCGTCGAGCGCTTCGACCCCGCCAAGGGAGGCAAGCTTTCGACCTATTCCTCGTGGTGGATCAAACAGTCCATCCGCCGGGCCATCGCCAACCAGTCCCGCACCATCCGCCTGCCCATCCACGCGATGGACAAGTTGAGTCGGGCGCAGAAGGTGGCGAACGAATTCCGCGAGGAAATGGGCCGCGAACCCACCCCCGAGGAACTCGCCGACGCGATGGGCGTACGGTCCAGCCGGCTGAATGAAATTCGCACCGCCGCGTTGCGCCCCGCGTCCCTGGATGCGCCGGTCGGCGAAGATGATACCACCATGCTGGCAGAGCGCGTGGCGGACGATTCGGCCTGCGATCCCTACAAGGTGCTCGAGGAAAAATCCCTGCTCGGCATGCTCGACCACCTCGTCGAGCGGTTGGACGATCGCGAGCGACGCATTCTCCGGATGCGGTTCGGTCTCGACGGCAGCAAAGAGCAGACGCTCGAGGAGATCGGCGCCAGTTTCGGGCTGACGCGCGAACGCATTCGCCAGTTGCAAAACGGTGCCCTGGTGAAGCTCCGCCAGATGATCGAGGAAGACCAGGTGACGGCGGTGGCCGCGTAGAGCAACCTCTCTCTAAGCGGCCGACGCGTAGGGGCTCCAACCTCACCGCTGGCCGGGGGAGCGCGTCAGGGGGCGGTGCGAGTGTTCCTCCGCGCGTGGGATGTTGGGTTGTTTCAAGCATGCTGGCGGCTACGGGGCCGGCGCCGCGGCGTCTTGCCGACCGGAACGACCCGATGCCCTGCAGCCGTCAACCCGCAGCCCGCGCTGAAATCCATTGGCTTCTGCTCGACCCGCTCCCGGGCGTGGGGCGCTTCCGAACGGCTACTGGCGCCTTGGTGCAAGCAGTGGGTGTTCCGGTGAACCACGCGCCGCCCCGACCTCGGCGGCTACGGTTTCCCCAACGGTCACGGCTTGGGCGCTCCTGGCTCGTTGGCCCGTCGGGTAGTCAATCCACGTGCAACGCTTGGTCCAGGAGATCGTCCAGTTGGATGACCACGTTCGCACCCATCGCCACCAAGCGTGCTCCCGCCCGTCGGGCCCCTTCGGCGTTCCGTTCCGCCAGCACCGCATCGCCGGCGGCCACGTAGGCGATCACCGGCACGTGGGCCGTGGCTTCGGACGCTCCCAGGCTGCGGGTCACCGCGCATACCCGGTCGGCCATGGCCCCCAACTCGAGCAATACCACCAACGGTTTCTCCCGGGCGACCTGGGCGGGCAGGAGGGCGAGATCGTGAACGGCGACCACCCGGTAGCCCAACTCGTCCAACCGGTTCATCAACTGATTGCCGGTAAGGAGGCTCTCGTAAAAGACGAGCGCGAGCGGTCGCGTCATGCGGGAAACGGTGCCGCAGGCTCCCGTCGAAGACAACGGCAATCAGACCCGCACGGGCTCATTCCGCCACCGGCGCCGGGGAAGCCCGGTCCAGCGCTTTCACCGCCGCCAGAATATCCGCCGCGGTATGGCGTTCCTTGTAGCCGGCATGGAAGAGCTTCTGGCGAATCACACCGGCGGAATCGATGAGATAGGTGCCGGGATACGGGACGCCATCAATCCGGCTCCCGGCTGCTTCGCGGTTTCGAATGCCGTAGCACTCGATCACCCGGCTTTCCGGGTCCGCCAGCAGAGGAAACGTAATGTCGCGACGCGTGGCGAACCGCTTCAAGGTTGCCACCGGGTCGTAACTGACCGCCACCACCTCGATGCCCGCTGCCTTCAGCTCCTTCAAGTTGTTCTGCAGCTCAACTAGCTGCCGCTGGCAATACGGTCACCAATCCGCCGACCGGTGAAAGACCAGCGCGAGCATCCCCTCCTGGCGTGCGTCGGGCAGCCGTCGCTCGCGTCCATCCTGGTCGGGCGCCGAAAAGACCGGCGCCCGGGCGCCCACAGGCAGGCCCGGATCGACGGGGTCCGCCGCCCGAACGCTCCCGGCGGCCAGGCCGAGCCACAGCGCTGCCGCAATGGCGGCAGTTCCAGCGCGAATAGTCAGCATAAGCTGCCGCAAGAGTAGGGCCGGCCCCGAGCGTCGGCAAGTCGCGTTTTCCAAAAGGCGCCGCCCCGCGCGGCCAACGGGTTAATGCCGGAAATGGCGGCAACCGGTGAAGCACATCGCCATCCCGCGCGCATCCGCCGCCGCGATCACTTCCACGTCCCGGACCGAACCGCCCGGCTGGATGGCCGCCGTCGCCCCGGCCTCCCCCGCCGCAATCAAACCGTCCGCAAAAGGGAAGAAAGCATCACTGCAAACCACGCTCCCTGCCAGCGACAACCCCGCCTCGCCCGCCTTCCAGACGGCGATCCGGCTGGCGTCCACCCGGCTCATCTGGCCGGCCCCGATTCCCAGGGTGCGGTCGGCGGCCACGTAGAGAATGGCGTTGCTCTTGATGTGCTTGACGATCCGCCAACCGAACAGCATGGCCTGCTGCTCAGCCGGGGTGGGCGCCCGTTGCGCGACGCTCTTGAGATCCTCGGCGGTGGTCGATTTGAGATCGCGCTCCTGCCAGAGAAACGACGCCGCGCCCACACTCCGGACGTCCCAGGGAGCCGACCGGCGGGGATCCTGCAACACCTGCACGAGACGGAGGTTCTTCTTCTGCTGCAGCGTGGCGAGCGCTTCCGGCGTGAACTCGGGCGCCACGATAACCTCGCTGAAGATCTCCGCGATGGCGTTGGCGCACGGGCCGTCCAACGGATGATTGACGGCAATGATCCCGCCAAACGGCGCCTGCTGATCGGTCGCGAAGGCCTTTTCCCAGGCCGCCTGCAACGATGCTCCCTGCCCCACCCCGCACGGATTGGTGTGCTTGAGAATGGCGAGGGTGGGCGGTTCCCCGGCGAACTCGGCGATCAACTGCGCCGCCGCCGTCAGGTCCAGGATGTTGTTGTAAGACAACTCCTTGCCGTGAAGCTGGCGGAAATACTCGCCGAAACTGCCGTAAAGCGCCGCCGCTTGGTGCGGGTTCTCGCCGTAGCGCAAGGGCTGGGCCAACGGGGCGTTGATATGCAAGCCCGCCGGCTGGCGCGCTTCTCCGGCGCCCTCCACCGCGGCGAACAACCGCGGCAGATGGGTCGCGATCAACCCGTCGTAAGCCGCCGTCCGCGCGTAGACCCTGGCCGCCAGACGACGTCGCGTCGCGAGCGTGGTTTCGCCCGTGGCCTCGATCTGGCCGGCGACCTCGTCATAGTCGGACGGATCCGTCACGACCGTCACGAAAGCGTGGTTTTTCGCCGCGCTGCGGAGCATGGACGGCCCGCCGATATCGATGTTCTCGATGGCCTCCTCGAGCGTCACGCCGGGCCGGGCCACCGTGGCCTCGAACGGATACAGGTTCACCACGACCAGATCGATGGGCGCCAACCCGTGTTCCGCCACCGCCGCCTCATGCGCCTCGTTTCCGCGGACGTAAAGCAGGCCCCCGTGCACACGCGGGTGAAGGGTCTTGACCCGCCCGTCCAGCATCTCCGGAAAGCCCGTGAAATCACCCAACTCGGTCACCGCCAACCCCGCCTCGCGCAGCGCCCGGGCCGTGCCACCCGTGGAAAGCAACTCCACCCCCCGGGTCGCCAGAACCCGGGCCAGAGGAATCAGACCGGTTTTGTCATATACGGAAAGCAACGCGCGCTGGATCTTCGCCATAGGCGCCCAGCATTCGGGCCGACCGCGCCGACGTCAACCGGCAAGTCGGCCGGACCCGGAATCCCCCCGGGTGCGGCACGTTGCCTGGACTTGAAAGCCCCCGGCCGGCGGCGGATAGTCCGGGCCATGCCGTCGACCTTCCCTTCGGACCGTTGCGCCCTTCCGGTAACCCGCCGCCCGCACCGATCATGCCGGGCGCTTTCCCTGGCGCTGTGGATTGCCCTGCCCGCCCTCGCCGTCCACGCGGACCTGCACGTGGGCGCGGCCAAGGTCCGCATCACCCCGCCATTGGGCGTTCCGTTGGCAGGCTACTACCACGAACGCGGCTCCGAAGGCGTGCATGACGATTTGTTCGCCCGGGCCATCGTGATCGAGGAGGACGGCGTCCGGGCGGCGTTGGTCAGCCTCGACTTGATCAGCACCCGGCGCGGCTTCGTCGAGGCAGCCCGGCAGCTCATCGAGCAACAGACCGACATCCCCGGCGCCCACGTCCTGATCGGCGCCACGCACGCGCACACCGGCCCGATCCTCGTCGGCGATGAACCCGGAGAAACCGGCCGCGGACGTCCCACCGAAGCCGCTCTGGCCTACGTCAAAACCCTGCCCGAACTCATCGCCCGCAGCGTCCGACAAGCCCGCGAACAACAACGTCCCGCCCGGGCTTGGGCGGCTTGCGGGCGCGAGGAAAGCCTGACGTTCAACCGCCGTTTCCACATGCGCGACGGATCCGTCGGCTGGAATCCGGGCAAACTGAATCCCGACATCATCAAGCCGGCCGGCCCCATCGATCCCGCCGTGCCGTTTGCCCACTTCGAAACTGCCGACGCCTGTCCGATTGCCACTTACGTCAACTACGCCGTGCACCTCGACAACGTCGGCGGACTGGAGATCTCGGCGGATCTGCCGTTCACCCTTTCGGAGGCACTGGGCCGGGTCCTGGGACCGAAGCACGTGACGCTTTGGGCGCCGGGTTGCTGTGGCGATCTGAACCACATCGACGTGCACTGGAAACGCCCGCAGAAGGGCCACGAAAACGCGGCGCGCATGGGCCTGGTGCTGGCCGGCGAAGTCCTGCGCCAATGGCCGCAACTGGCCGCGGTCGATCCGGCCCCGTTGCAGGTTCGTCATCAGATCGTGCAACTGCCGCTCGCGCCGATCCGCCCGGAAGAGGTCACCGAAGCGCGCGCGATCGCGCAAACCGGCAATGACCGTACCCGCGCCGATTTCATGCGCCTCGTGAAGGCTCATCAGGTGCTTGAAGTGGCGGCGCGCGAAGGCCGTCCGTGGGAGGTCGAAGTGCAGGTGGTGACGTTGGGAACGGACCTCGCCTGGGTCTCGTTGCCCGGCGAGATCTTCGTCCAGTTGGGGCTCGATCTGAAACTCGATTCCCCGTTCCGCCAGACCATGATCGCCGAACTGGCGAACGGCAGCATCGGTTACATCCCGAACCGCCGAGCCTATCCGCAGGGGAACTACGAGGTGGTCAGCGCGCGCTGCGCCCCCGGCTCCGGCGAACTCCTGGTCCAAACGGCGGTCGACCTGCTCGCGGAAATGCACCGCGCCGCTTTGGCGTCTGCATCGCGCTAGGAATTCCAGCGTCCTCCAGGCAGGCTGACCACGCACGACTGTTCCCAGAGCCGACCGCCGAACGGCGGCGGATCTAGCCCGGATATTTCACATGCGGAGTGAAAACGGCAGGGAACTTGCTGTAGAACCTGTTGTGAACAAAGCAGTTCCAAAATCAGCAAGCGCCCCCGCCGCCAAGACAGACTGTGCCACCGAGCCCCTCCTTTTTCAAGACCTCGCCCGACGCCAGGTCCTCGCCGACTTCTCCGGCGGCTACCTCTCCAGCGACGGGGGCACCCTGCTCCTGCGCCAGATCGACCGGGGCCTGGGCGTCTCCCGCAGCATCGCCGCCTGCTTCTGCGACGCCCGTGATCCCCGCCGGATCGATCATCAACTCGAAGAACTCGTCGCCCAGCGCCTCCACGCCGAAGCTCTGGGATATGAAGATCTCAACGATCACGACACCCTGCGCCGCGATCCTTTGCTGGCAGTCAGCGTCGGCAAGGCCGATCCGCTGGGCCTGGATCGCTGGCAGGACCGGGGCACGGCCCTCGCCGCTCCCAGCACCCTCAACCGCCTGGAACTGAGCAACCACCGCCGAAGCCGCTATCACAAACTCAGTCATGATCCCCGGAAGCTGGAGGCCACCCTGCTGAAGGTGGCAACCCGCTGCCTGCGACGGGACCGAAAGCAGATCGTCCTGGATTTGGACGCGATGGGCCACTTGGTGCATGGATTGCAGGAGGGTCGGCACTTCAGCGCCTATTACGATGGGTATTGTTATCAGCCACTCTATGTGGTGTGTGGTTCAGTGGTGTTGTGGGCGCAGCTGCGCGTGGGCGACACCGATCCCAAGGAGGATGTGCTGCGGGCGCTCGCAACCATCCTGCCGGTGATTCGGCGGCGTTGCCCGCGGGCCCGGATCCTCGTGCGGGGCGACAGCGGGTTTTGCCGGGAGGAACTGATGGCCTTCTGCGAGGCGGAGGCAATCGATTACGTGCTGGGGTTGCCGAAGAACGCGGTGTTGAACCGGAAGATCGAAGCGCACCTGGCGATGGCCGCGGCCCGGCAGTGTCTGTGCGGGGAGTCAACGTGCGGGAATACACGGAGTTTGACTACCAGACCCAGAAGAGCTGGAGCCGGTCGCGGCGGGTGGTGGCCAAGGCGGAAGTGACCGCGCAGGGGAACAATCCGCGGTATGTGGTGACCAGCGTGAGTTCGGAGGAACGGGCGGCGCAGAGCCTCTATGAGGATCTGTATTGCGAGCGGGGGAACATGGAGAACGTGCTCAAGCAGCAGACGCTGGATTTGCGGGCGGACCGGCTCAGCACGCACCATTTGGGCAGCAACCAACTGCGGTTGTGGTGGGCGGCCTTCGCCTACCTGCTGATGGAACGGCTGCGGGCCCTGACGCTGCAAGGCACCGAACTGGCCGAGGCGACGGTGGGGACGATTCGGACGCGCCTGCTGAAGGTGGCGGCGGCGGTGCGGGTGAGTGTGCGGCGGGTGTATGTGCAGTTGAGCAGCGCGTTTCCGATGCAGGCGGTGTTCCGGCGGTGTGCGCAGCGGTTGGCGGGGTTGAAGTATTACGAGGCCGGATAGACCAGGAAGCCCGAAACCTGGGACTGGCAGCGTGCCCGCGCGGGGCGCGGAGGGAGAGGTCTGCCCGAAAACGGCCCCGAAACGGCTTTGGCGCCGATAAAACCGGTGCCGCGGAGGCGAGGAGGAGGGGGGAGCTCTAGACTGCTATACACCTGTATCCTACTTGCCTCGATCGATCGTCCGATACCCCGCTTCCGCTGGACGCATGTGAAATATCCGGGCTAGGGCGCCCATCGTCAGCACCGCCACGTCCCTGCAGCAGAGGCGATCCTCCAAGCCGTATCGATTCAACAGGGGGCAGCCGCCGACGTGTAGTCGGCGCTGAAATCCAAGAGCTTGCGCGGGCTCGCCGATTCCGATCAGCAGTCACTTTTCGGTGAATCGTCGCCCTCGGCAACAGGCAGCCCTATCCAAGCTGAATCATGCGCCGACTTCACGTCGGCGGCTACGAGTTACTGAATCGTTACGGCCAAGAGATAGATCCGCCGCGGCGAGGTGGGAATCGGGTTGCTGCAGATCCGGTTTTCGCCGTCGAGGCTCGTGATCCCTTCCTCACGCCAATCCCCGAGGCACCCGGCAATGCCCACGATGCGGCCCTCAAGCCGGGCCAGTTCCTTCCGCGGCCACGAGAAGAGCCGTCCTTTCAACATGGAGGCATTGGTGGACCCGCCCTGCCAGCAGAGGGCATGCGGCGAAGGCTCGCCCTGCGTTGCGTCGGGCAGCCGTATTCCTTGCGCGGGAGAGAGCCAGTCATTGGCATCCCCCTTCGCCTCACTGGTTTGTTCCGGCAACTCCGCGGTCATCCCAATCGCAATCCCCGGTCGCCGCTGAAACCGCCCGGGACGCTGGCTTGAAGTCCCGTCGCGGGCCCACTAGGCTGCGGCATGAGCTTGGTGACGGTATTTCGTGCGTTCAATCCCATTGAGGCACAGCTGGTGCGCTCCCGCCTGGATGCCGCGGGCATTCCGGTGTCGGTCGCGCATGAGACAGCGACGCTGACCACCGAGGGTTACAGCGGGACCACCGGCGGCGTCCTGGTGCAGGTGCCCGAGGAGTCCGTGGCCGATGCCCGCGCGTTGATCGAATCCGCAGCCGGGGAATCCGCATGAGGACCGATCGCCTGGCTTCCGCACTGACGGACCTTAAGTCCCGTCTGAAACCCGGGGAACTCCGCCTCGATGCCCGCACCCTCGCGGCGCATGCCGGCGACCGGTGGTTCGCCAGCCATCTCCCGGATGCGGTGGCGCTGCCGCGTTCGACGGCGGCGGTGAGCACCGTTCTCCGGTTTGCCCACGAAAACCGGATCCCGGTGACCGCCCGCGGCGCCGGGCATGGTTACGTGGGCGGGTGCGTGCCGCAGCAGGGCGGCATCGCGCTTTCCCTGGCGCGGCTGAATCGGATCAAGGAGGTGCACGAAGGGGACTTCGTGGCGGTCGTGCAGAGCGGGGTGCGGACGCAGGCGCTGCAGGACGCGGTCGAGGCCCGCCACCTCTTCTATCCGCCGGATCCGGCCAGCCGCGCGGATTGTTCCATCGGCGGGAACATCGCCACCAATGCCGGCGGCCCGCGTTGCCTGAAATACGGGGTCACCCGGGATTACGTGCTGGGACTGGAAGCGGTGCTTGCGGACGGCACCGTCGTTCGCCCGGGGAGCCGCACCCACAAGAACAAGACCGGCTTCGAGTTGGCGCGCCTGTTCGTCGGCAGCGAAGGACTCCTGGGCGTGGTGACCGAGGCCACGTTGAAGCTCCTCCCGCTGCCGCCCTATCGGGGTTGCCTCGCGGTCGGGTATGACGCCGCGCCCGTGGCCGCCGCCGCGATCAACGCCGTCTTCGCCGCAGGCATCCTCCCGTGCGCGCTCGAGGTCGCGGACGGTTTCACGCTCGCGGCGGCGCGCAAGCGCACCGGCAGCCGGCAACTCGAGGGATGCGAGGCCATGATCATCGTCGAGTTGGACGGACAGGAACGCTCGGTCCGGGCCGAACTGCGCGCGGTCGAGCAGGCCGCCCGGCTGCCGGGCACCCGTTTCGTCCAACGGGCACTTGGGGCGGAGGCTTGCGAGCGGGTCTGGCAGGTGCGTCGCGAATTCTCCTATTCGCTGCGGGACACCGGCCTGACGAAGCTCAACGAGGATATCGCCGTACCGCGCAGCCGGCTCGTCGATTTGTTCGAGTTCGCCCAGGGATTGCAGCAGCGGCACGGACTTCCCGTAGCCTGCTTCGGTCACGCCGGCGATGGCAACATCCACGTCAACGTCATGGTGGACGAAACGCAGCCGGGCTGGCGGGAACGCAGTGAGGCGGCACTGGACGATCTCTTCGGCCAGGTGATCGCGTGGGGCGGCGTGATCACCGGGGAACACGGGGTCGGCCTCGCCAAGAAGCGCTGGTTCCCACTCGCGGTCTCCCCCGAACTCCGGACGCTTCACCGGGCCGTCAAACGGGCGCTGGATCCGCGCGGCATTCTGAACCCGGGCAAGTTCGTCTGAGCCGTAACGATTCGGGAACTCGTAGCCGCCGACGTGTTTCACGCTCGCGGCGGCGCGCAAGCGCACCGGCAGCCGGCAACTCGAGGGATGCGAGGCCATGATCATCGTCGAGTTGGACGGACAGGAACGCTCGGTCCGGGCCGAACTGCGCGCGGTCGAGCAGGCCGCCTGGCTGCCGGGCACCCGTTTCGTCCAACGGGCACTTGGGGCGGAGGCTTGCGAGCGGGTCTGGCAGGTGCGTCGCGAATTCTCCTATTCGCTGCGGGACACCGGCCTGACGAAGCTCAACGAGGATATCGCCGCACCGCGCAGCCGGCTCGTCGATTTGTTCGAGTTCGCCCAGGGATTGCAGCAGCGGCACGGACTTCCCGTAGCCTGCTTCGGTCACGCCGGCGATGGCAACATCCACGTCAACGTCATGGTGGACGAAACGCAGCCGGGCTGGCGGGAACGCAGTGAGGCGGCACTGGACGATCTCTTCGGCCAGGTGATCGCGTGGGGCGGCGTGATCACCGGGGAACACGGGGTCGGCCTCGCCAAGAAGCGCTGGTTCCCACTCGCGGTCTCCCCCGAACTCCGGACGCTTCACCGGGCCGTCAAACGGGCGCTGGATCCGCGCGGCATTCTGAACCCGGGCAAGTTCGTCTGAGCCGTAACGATTCGGGAACTCGTAGCCGCCGACGTGCAGTCGGCGCATGATTCAGCGGGGATAGGGCAGCCTGTTGCCGAGGGCGACGATTCACCGAAAGGTGACTGCTGATCGGAATCGGCGAGCCCGCGTAAGCCCTTGGATTTCAGCGCCGACTACACGTCGGCGGCTACCCCCTGTTGAATCGATACGGGTGAGCGCGGGTGTTTCAGCGCAGGCGGGAGTCGCGGTCGAAGGCGGTGTGCCCATCGAGGTAAAGCCGGTTCTTTCCGCCCCGGTGAACGGCCCGACCACGCAATTCCTCGGGAACGCTGGGAATGGTCGCCGGGAAGTAAGGATCGACGATCAACTCGACTTCCGTCGGACCGCCTGGGTTGCCGGCAACCGGATGGTTGGCGGCCCGCAGATCGAGCAGCGCCTGGTTTGGGCTTTTGGCCCAGAAGTTGTCCAACGGCACCGGCTCGTCCACGCGATCGAACCGCCACATCCAGTAGCTGACGACCGGCGCGTTGGTGCGGGCATCGACGGGTTGGCGGGCCTGGACGGTGGCGCCCAACCGCGATTGCCGCACGGCCGGACAGACCCAGATCGAGTCCGCCTCGAGCCAGCGCGCAAGGCTGATGGCCGCCCAACCGGCCCGCGGATCGGAAGTCGGCCAGTCGGTCCACGGACGCCACCCACCGGGGAGGCTTTGCTTGAGATCGCGGCGATCCGGGAAACGATCCTCGAAGTCGCCGAGATAGCCGGTCCAGGCGATGCCCATCTGCCGCAGATTCGACAGGCAGGCGATGCGCCGCGCCTTGTCCTTGGCCGCCGAGAGCGCGGGCAGCAGCAGGCCGGCCAGAAGGCCGATGATCGCGATGACGACCAGCAGCTCGATCAAGGTGAAGGCGTTGCGCGACGGTTTCATCCTGCGGGGCCCGGTGGCGCGTGGCAGAGTGCGAGCCCGACCCGGCGCGGTCAAGCCTTGCCACCGGCTTGTTCCGCCCCGTAGCCTGAACCGCCGTAGACCGCGACTTCACGAACGCATGAGCAATTGCACCATCCGCCCCGCACGCCCGGGCGACGAGCCCGGGGCGTATCACGTGTGTCTGAAGACCGGCGATCATGGTCGGGACGGCGAGCCTTTTTACCGGGAGGATCCCGACGC
This sequence comes from Verrucomicrobiales bacterium, assembly GCA_024233305.1. Lineage (GTDB taxonomy): Bacteria > Verrucomicrobiota > Verrucomicrobiia > Limisphaerales > J093 > J093. Next base: position 120,052 of record JACKPV010000035.1, on the reverse strand, counting down.
GCTGGGCCGGATCTTCGTCGGCCCGTATCTCGCCTACGAGCCGGACCTGAGCCTGATTCTCGAGGACGCCGAAGGCATTTGCGGCTACGCGCTGGGGGCGTTCGATTCCCGCGAGTTTTACGCCCGTTACGAGGCCGAATGGCGGCCGGCGCTTTGCCGCGAGTTCCCCGATCCGGCAGGGAACCCGAAGGCGTGGACCCGGGTCGAGGAAGTTCACCATTGGTATCACGAGCCCGATTACTACTGTCCCGAGCCCTACGCACTCCACCCGGCGCACTTGCACATCGATCTGCTGGAACGGGCCCAGGGCCGGGGCTACGGCCGGCGCATGATGGAACAGGTGATGGAGCGGTTGCGGGAACGCGGTTCGCCGGGAGCGCATCTGGGCGTCAGCGGGCGGAACGCCCGGGCGGTGGGCTTCTACGAACGGCTCGGCTTCAAGGAACTGATCCGGGTGGGCAGCGACCCGGACAGTGTGATCTACATGGGCCGGCAATTCGGACCCGCGGCGGCCGGGGCGTAAGCTGACTTCGGGGAAGGAACCGACGATGGACCAGGCAAACGGCTTCGTAAACCGCCGGCTCGTTCCGGCGCTGACCGCGGTGAGCGAGAACACCTACATGTCCGCCATCCGGGCGGGCATGGTGTCCGTGGTGCCGCTGACGATCATCGGCGGCCTGTTCATGGTCGTTTCGTTCCTGCCGGTGCCGGGCTGGGAGCAGATCGTCGAGCCGTTCCTTTCCCTGCTCGAAATCCCGGTCACGGCCACGTTCGGCCTCCTCGCGGTGTTCGTCTGTTTCGCCATCGGCTACGATCTCGGCAAGCGCTTCAACCAGGAGGCGGTCGTGAGCGCCGGCATGGCCACGCTGATCTTCCTGATGATTCAGATCCGCCGCGAGGACCAGACCCTGGGCATGGACGGACTGGGATCCCAGGGCCTGTTCACCGCAATCCTCATCGCGCTCATCACCGTGCGGGTCCAGAAGCTTTTCAGCGACCTGAACGTCGTCATCAAGCTGCCGCCCAACGTGCCTCCCATCGTCTACGAATCGTTCGTGTCGCTCACCCCGATGTGCTTCCTGGTGGTGGTGTTCTGGCTGGTGCGATTCGTCGCGGGCGTCGACATCAACCAGGTCGTGCAACACACGCTCGCCCCGCTCCTCTTCGCCTTGAACACCCTCCCCGGCATCCTGGTCTACGCGTTCCTGGTGACCATGCTTTGGTCGGTGGGAATCAACGGTGACAACGCCATGGACGCCATCGTGGCGCCGATTTTTCTCCAATTCCTGGCCACGAACGTCGAGGCCATGACGCAGGGACAACCGCTCCCCAGCATCACCGCCTACGGGTTCTTCACGACCTTCGTCAACGTCGGTGGAACCGGCGCCACCCTGGCGCTCGCGTTGATCATGCTCAACTCGAAGGAACCTGGTTTTCGCAAGGTGAGCCGCGTGTCCCTGCCGACCCAGATATTCCAGATCAACGAGCCGATCTTCTTCGGATTCCCCATCGTGCTGAACCCAATCTTCATGGTCCCCTACGTGCTCAACGCCCTGATGCTAACGACCGGCACCTACCTGCTGATGTCGTGGGGCCTGATCCAAAGGCCCTTCGTGAACCTGCCCTGGACGACGCCGCCCATCATCGGGCATTACCTCGTCACCGGCGGCGACTGGCGCGCATCCGTGTGGGGCGTCATCTCGATCGGCCTGGCGATGCTGGTTTACTACCCGTTCGCGAAGGCGGCCGAGCGGCAGCGCCTGCGGGCCGAGGCGGAGGGAAAGGCGCACGAATAGCCCGACGAGGACGAGCGTCGCCGGACGTCCGGAGAAGTCGCCGGAAGGGCCGTCAAGAAATCGGCAGTTGCGCCCGGTATTCGGTCGGCGAGTGGCCGGTGATCTTCTTGAACACCCGGTTGAAGTGGGTGAGCGACTGGAACCCGACCTCGAAGGCGATCTCACTGATCCGCAGGTTCGGATTGAGGGCCAGGTTTTTGGCCTTCTCGATGCGGATGCGGGAGACGTAGTCGGTGAAATTGATGCCGGTGGCCTTTTTGAACACCTTGCAGAAGTAAAAGGTGCTGGTGTTCACGGCCCGCGCCACCTGGCTGAGCGTCAGATTCTCGGACTGGTGATCGGCGATGTAATCCTTGGCGCGCTCGACCATCGGCGGATCGGGCTGGGTCTGCCGCACCACCACCTGGTTGCTCACCATCGACAGGTGCTGCGAGAAGATCGACAGCATGTTGACGATGGCATCGTGTTGCCGGTTGGAGATGACTTGGGTCCCGAAGTAGGCGTGCTTGAGCACGTCCGCCTCGACCTCCAGCCCCCACGAGGCCACCTGTTGCGCCACCCGCTCGAACTGGCCCGGGGACGGCTTGCGACGGAAAACCTGCCCGGTCTGGAGAAAACCCACGAGGTAATCCCCGAGTCGCACGGGGACGGCCGTCTCACTGAGGCCCGAGGGACAGGTGATCGCCTGCGGCTCATGCGCCGCGCACTCCGAAAGGCGTTGCTGGGTCTGCAGGCAGGAGGCGCAGGCACTGCTCTTGCGGGCCATCAGGGCGCAGTAGCCGTTCTCGTTGCGGCGCCCGTGGTAGGGAAGTTGCCAGGATTCAACCGCGCGCAGGGTGATCGGCAGCCCCGTCATGTCGCTGAAGGAACGGCTGTAGTCCAGGAACAGCTTCGAGCTGGCCAGCGCGTCCACCAGATTTTTGCCATTCTTGCCGTTCATCGTCAGCCTCGGTGGCGGGCCACCCCGCCGGCACCGCTTGACCACCGCCCATCGACCTCATTTCGCCGGACCCAACCGATGTTGTCAAGCCGGAGGCAAATTATGCTTATCTCCCGGCCGTAGCAAGCATGGATTCCCGAAATCCAATGACGACCCACATCAAGCAAACGTAATAACCTAACCTCCCGACAGGGTCAGGTCGCCCCAACTGCCGCCCCCACGGATTCCGTCGAGGGACAACACCTGGCCGCAAATTCAGTTTGAGAGAACATCCGCCAAGCCGCCGGTGACGCGGTCTCGCGGTGGCTTGTTGGGAGGGGGCGGGAAGGGTGCGATTCCCCGGGTCAGAACACTTCCACCCGCAGCCCGGCACGGGTGCGCACGGCTTGGGCGATCCGGGAAAGCGTCTTCAACGGCAGGTGTTTGCACTCGGGATGCATGGTGGGACGCATCGCCGAGTAGACCTGCACAAGCGAAATCTGCGCGCCGCCATCCCGCAGTTCGCACAACCGCGCCACGAACGCTTCGATCTCCTCCGCCGGCGGCTCTTCTCCGGCGAAGCGGGGGAAGAGACTTTGAATCACGACCGGACGCTGCCGGGCCACGAGCAGAATATTGCGCAGCACCCGGTCCAGGGGCACGGAGGGCCGGTTGATCCGGTCCAGGTAGGCCCGCGTGCCGCCGTCGAGTTTCAGCCAGATTTCGTCCTCGAGCGTGAGGGCGCGTAGACCGCTTTGCACCCGCGCCTGCTCGAGGGCGGTGGCGTTCGAGACCAGCACGACCTTGAAGAACGGCAGTTCTCCCAACGCCCGCAGATGGACCACGGCGTGAACCGCTTCGCAGAAGACCGGCGACAAGGTGGGTTCGCCGTCGCCGCTCAGGGCCACATGCCGCAATTGGAGGAGGTCGGCGGGCAGGGTCTGGAACCCGGGCAGGGTGTGCAACCGCCCGTCCCGCGACAGCGCCAGGGTCTGCCGGAGTTCCTCGATCATCTGCGGCACGTCGAGTTCCCGATCCCGGATCGGCGTGTCCCGGTTCACCTCGCAATAGACGCAGTCGAAGTTGCAACGCCGGTCGGGATTCAGATTGATCCCGACGGACAGGCCACGAGCCCGCGGGCTGACCACGACGTAAACGAAGCGGTTGTTCAGGAAGTTGCGCGAATAGCCAAACGCCGTCTCCCACCGCCCCCCGCCGTGTGGTTCGTGCGCGTTGTCGTCCGCCCGATGCTCGACTGCCGTTCTCATGCCACTGGCCGGCCCGGGCCGGCGTGGTCACGACACCGTCGACCGGAACCCGGGGTTTTCCCGGTTCGCGCGCATTCCCGGCGTCGCAACATGAAGCACTATTGAAAAAGCGCTGCAGTTCGGCTTTCCCCCATTTGTGAAATCTTTAGCATTAATTGCCCTCGGTGAACGGGGGCGGAACGCCCGATTTCGGGAGCAGTCGACGCCCAGGACGAAGGGAAGCCCCCCGATCCCGCCCCCATCTGGGCCGGGCATCGCTCGCCAGATGCGCCTCTCCGATTCGCGTCAGCATCGGAGTCCGGCCCGGAGTGGGGAACATGATTTGGCAGCAGGCACAAGAGGAGGAGCGGGCGCCCGCCTCCCCGGACGACGCGGACCGGAATCGGAAACGCCGCGACCGTTCCCGCAAGCGAACGCCATCGCGCGGGGGGAGGCACCGTCGTCGGTCTCGAATCGGGCCAAGCCAGCCCCCGCACCGACGGTGGCCGTTCCACAGAAGGCGAAGCTGCGAGCATCGGGCCTTGAGCACCATGGCCCGACTCGCCCCGCGTGAGTCTCGCTCTGAGAGCCTCAACTACGCCCGGCCAGCACGGACGGATGCCGGGTCGCTCATCGAGCTGCCTGCGGCTCAATCCGCCGTAACCTGGCACCCGTGCCACGAAACGACCTGCCAGAGATCGTTGCGCTTTGCCCAAACCGTGGTGGTTCGCATCTTCCGGGTTGCTTCGGTGCCGCCGGTCTCCTGGGTCACTGTTCCGCTCCACGTGAGGATCGCCGTGTCGCCGAGCAGGCGCACTTGAGCCGGCGCATCGGACTCCCACGACAGGAGCCTGAAATCGCCGGATCTCACCGCCTCGATTTCCTGCTTCTTGGTCGCGACCACCTGTTCGTCGATGCTGACGTAATCATCCGCCAGCATCTTATCGAGGGCGGCGACGTCGCCGTCCACATATGCCTGGCTCCATCCCTCGTCGAGGGCCCGAATGGCCGCGACAGAGATGGGGGCGACGCGCCGGAAGGTGAACTCGGGGATGTCCGGCTGCCGTTCCCCGGCGAAGATCCGGTGGACGAATTGCACCGTCAGCGTGTCGTCGTCGACCTTTGTCATTTCGGTCGCGTCGGTCTGAAATCCATCCGGGGTGTGTTGGTAACTCTGCCAGACCAGCCGATCCGGCGACGCCTTGGCGAGCACCTGGTGGCTCTGGATGCCAGTCGAGTCCAGCCGTAGCGAGGCGATGGTTCCCGACGCGATCTCGTGGAAGATGTTGTACAGACCAGACCAACCTGGCCGACCCTGGGCATCCAGGTATTCATAGCGCAGTTTGCACACCGTACCGCCGAGGTCTGGGGTGACCTCCATTCTGGCCGATGACCCGTTGCGTAGCTTCGCTTCCCAAGTGCCGACCAGCCACTGGACCGGTTGCAGTTCCTTGATGAGGACGGCCTGCTTCTGGGCTTGACCGGAGAACTCCGGAATCGCGACCACGCACATCAATGCCGTAATGAGGGAGCTACGTTTCATGGATGATCTTCCTGATGGGTTATTCCTTTGTTGAGACCGAGTTTGAGCGGTTTCCCGTGATTCGGGTAAACGCAGATTCCGAATTCTTCGTGCGTCGGTTGTTTTCACGCGGTTGAGGGCTTCCGTCGCCGGTCGATTGGCGTTCAGCGACGGGAAGTGGGACTGTCCAAGCATCTTGGGGCCGGCGGAGGCCATTGTCCCGAGCGGCGGCGGTGCGGTCGCGCCGCCGCTGCCATGCGGCGAGCATCCAGTGGGTGGGCAGATAGATCGTAATCGGTAGGATGATCATGACAAAGAGCAGGTAAACCCCCGACGGTACCAGCGTTTGCGGACGGTCATTCGGTCCAAATACCCAATTGATGTCCAAGGCCGGCGGCGAAAAACGGTAGCAAACGAGCAGGACCAGCCAGGCAAAAAGCACCTGGATCCGCAATGCCCGCCGATCATAGCCGAGCTGCCAGATGCCATACAGCATCAGGACGGGCACGCCCATGTGAAAGAACGCCATCGCCCGGATGTGGAACGGGTAATTCACCGTATCGAAGATGTACTCCGTGCCGCCGATGGGATGAAATCCCAGGAGGAGACGCCCGAGGACATCCAGGGTGAAGTAACCATCCAGCAAGAGGAGCGAGACGGCTTGCCACGAAAAAATCAGCGCACTTTCCCGCCAAAGTGCCACGGCGAGCAAGAGGTTGCCGAGGTGGCAAAACCAGAGGTATTGCCAGGGACCGAAGAAAAGCAGGTCCGCAGGAACGAGCACCAGCAGCCAGAGGGTGTAGGCGACCTTTAGCCACCAGGGCAAACGATTCGGCGCGCGCTCACTCATGCGTCAATCTGTAGAACCGGGCACTCGCCTCGACGGGCACTTCATAGGGACTCACAGCTTCCGGCAGCGCAGTCCAGTCGCCGTCCAATGTCTCTGCCATTTGTAGCGTTGCGGTTCCGGCCCATTCAAGCCGCAACCGTCCCGTCTCGAAGGTGAACTCAAGCCGGAGCGGAAGCACCGTGACCAACGCGGCTTCACTGTCGGCATGGCCGGCTGGGTTTGTGACGCGCACCCAATAGGCAACACTTTCGGTCAAAGCCGGTGTCGCGAACTCCGCGGCGGTGGCTCCTTCGACTGGGTTGGCAGTGTCACCGCTGTCGCCAGCATACCATTGATAAGCCAGCGGTTCTGCACCTTGGGCGACGACGTGCAGCACGGTCGTGTCACCGGTCGTCATAGTACGGTCCTCCGGGTGTTCTGCGATCTCCGGCGGTCGGATAGCTCCGACTGCCAAACGCTCTGCCGGCGAGAACTCGTTGGGGAACGAGTCGAGGTGTTCATAAACCGCGTCTGCCGCGTCCGTGATGAAGAACAGTCGATATTCGCCCTCCGCGTCGTGCGGGAGTTGGGCCTTCGTCGTGACCTGATACTCATCTTGTGGTAGCAGCGCTCCAAAGTGAATGACCTGTCCTACCACGAGATCATCGGCATCCCCCAGCACGTCATTGGCGGACAATACCAGCTCATCTACCCATTCCGTGGCCGGCGTGCCGTCCGCGACACGCGTAGGCGCAAGGCCGTCGTTCCTCACGCGCCAGGTGACGTCGATGGAGGATCCCTGCAGAGCGCTCGACGGGGCGTCCCCGGCCGCCAGATGGAGGTCGGCGTATTCCCCCGGGCGAGGGGTCGGGACGGCTTCGACGGAGGCGACCGTGGGTCGTTCACCCTCAGCAATGTTCACCGTGGTTACGGCGAAGTGATACGCAAGTCCGTTCTCTAAGCCGGGCAGGTCAATCTGTCGAGCTCGGGTGGTGATCACCGGCGTCAGGCCGGCCACGCTGGAAAGCGGCGAGGTCGCTTGGTAAACCGCATAGTGCTTCACCAAGGCGTTGGGTTCGACGTGCTGCCAGCGCAGGCGGACCATGCCGTCAAAGGGCTCGAAGCTGAGTTCATGCGGGTTGTCCAGCCAAGTGGCGCCCAACACCGACGCCCCGGCACTCTCGATTCCGAAGGTGTCCAAGGTGGTTATCCGGAGGGGGTAGCCGTGCGCGGGGAGCAAGTCGTTCATAATGAGGCTGTCCTCCGTGCGGGGCACAACTTCCGGCACCGCAGCCCCGGCGAAATAGAGCCGATATTCGGAGAGGAACGTCTCAGCCTCCTCAGGAGGTGTCCAGGTGACTTGCAGCGACGTCTCTCCAGAGACGACCGCCAGGTCGCCGACTTCGCCCAGCTCGCCAATCGAGGCTTTGGCAGAGGCCGAGCGCACCGTTGGATTCCACTGCCCGCGCACATCTTGTGCCACCACGGCGACATAGTAGATGCCTCCGGGCATCAGCCCTCCTACGGTGTGCTGCGTTGCTTCCGCCGGGATCACCTCATAAGGCTCCAGGCCGGTGACAGTGTCAAGGAAGCTTGGTCCCAAGTAGATCCGGTAGGCGGAGACATCGTGTTGCGCGTGTTCATTGTAGCCGGACCAATCCACATCGATGGCCGTGTAGGCGCTCGTGGACGTCTTCGCGGCGAAACCAACCTCGATGGTGCTCACCGGCTCGGGGATGTCCGCGGTTGAAACCACCAGACTCACTTCGCGCGACACCAGTTCCCGCTGCGGCGAAGGCGGTTCGTCACCCACGAAGACCGAGAACTCGCGCGACACCAATTCCGGGGCGACCACGTAGGCCGCGGCATAGGTGACATTCGCGTCGAAGCCGCCCTGGACGTCCACCGGGACCACGGCAAAGTAGTGATCACGCCAGGCAGTCAAGGCATCCACGGCCGCCGAAAACATGCCCGCCTGGATGCGTCGGTCGGGCGTCATCCCCGCGACCGTTGAGAAAGGGCGGTCGGAGACGTAGAGGTCATAGCCGCTGACGTCGTGCTCGGCCCACTCGTCGTATCCAGACCAGTCCAATATTGCGGTCTCACCGGTGGGCGAGGGAGTGGCGCGCAGGTGCGCCACGGGCGAGGGCACGGCGTCGGTGCTGACCACGATGCTCAACTCGCGGGAAACCACCTCGCGATGTGGCGGTGCCGGCTCGGCGCCCACGAACAGGGACACCTCCCGCGAGATTGCTTCCTTGGCAACGACATACGCGGCGGCGTAAGTGACGTTGGGATTGAATCCTCCCAACACGTCCACGGGCACCACCGCGAAGTAGCGATCTTGCCAGGCCGGCAAATCCTCCAGCGTTGCCCCGAAGATCCCCGCCGACGCGCTGGTGTAAGGAGTCATTCCGTCCACCGATGAGAAGGCGTGCCGAGCAACGTAGATGTCGTAGCGCCGCAGATCGTGCTGCGCGAATTCGTCGTAGCCACGCCAATCCAGCGTTGCTCTTTCGCCGGTGGGCGACACCGCGACGGTCAACTGGGCGACGGCTGAAGGGACGGCTTCCGTGCTGACCACGAGGCTCAGTTCACGGGAAAGAGCTTCCTGGTGAGGGATGGCCGGTTCCGCTCCGACGAAAACCGAGAACTCGCGCGAGAGGACCTCCTTGGTTGTCGGTGTCTGGAGGCCGCCAACGTGGATCGAATACTCGCGCGAGATCGCCTCGCGCAGCAGCGGCATGTCTTGGGCGACCGCTTGTCCGTCGGTTACCGGGCAGAGGAGTAGCGTGAGTCCGGGAGTCAGCGACAGTGGTGAGAGCTTCATGATCGTAAACAGGATTCAAACGGACTCCGGTGGGTATCCCCCAAGCGAGGGGAGTCTGCGCCAGCACGTAGCGCAGACTTGCAGTCTGCCGTACCGCAGGTTTTCAACCTGCATCCGGCTCTCGCCGAGCAGACTGCAAGCCTGCGCTACGGTATCGGCAGATGGGGAGCGCATGGGCTTGGTGGCGGATAGCTTGGACACGCCACTCATGCCGTTTAGGGACGAATGACCCGCGCCTGTAGCACGGAATACCCCCAGCTCACCGGAACTTCGGCACCCAGTGGATGGTCAGAGGATCCTCGTTGATCACTTCCTGCACCGTGGCAGTCCGCTCCTCGTACGCGCCCCTCATTTGCGGTTTGCAGCGAACCTTCACGATTGATGCGTCCTCCACGTTCGTCGTCTCGACCACCACCTGGATGGTGGATGTTTGGGGAAGCGTGACATCGGCTCCGTGGGCACCGAACTGGGCTCGGGGATCCGGCGGTGGGGTCTGCTCATTGACGGCGATCACCTTCACTGAAGGTCCGTCAGACGGCAGCCAGATGAGCGGGGTGTCTCCCTCCGTCAGTGTCACCACCGATGGGTCCGGGGAAATTATCAGTTCGCCGGCCTCGCTCAGATAGTGGGTCCGCTCAAGACGCACGCGCCCCGCGCCGCCAGATCCGGCTCCCCCGCCCGCGCTCAGGCGTCCGCTTCCGGCAAGCGACTCGGCCAGCAAGCGGATCGCTCCGCCACTACCGCCGCCACTATTGGAGTAAACTGTGTAGTGAAGATTAGAATCATAGTACTCAGTCGCACCCGAGCCACCGTTGGCGTGGAGGCTGCCATTGATGAGTATCGTGCCGCCCGCCGCGATGAGGATTGCCCCCCCTCCTCCGCCTCCCCCATTGTTGTAGTTGGTCTCGTTCTGGCCGCCCCCGCCAGAACCGCCGATCAGCGGCAGTAGCGACGGGTTCCCGTATACGGCGCCGGATACTCCAGATCCGGGTAGACCATGACTTCCGGGGCTCCCGGAGTGATGCCCACTCGTCCAGAATGGCATGACTCCTCCTCCTGGCCCAAACCCCGCACTGCCATACGCGCTGCCGCCGCGAAACCCGCCGGGACCTGGTTCCGCCAAACCCGGCCAGGGCAACCAACTCTGGCCGCTCAACGAGACGACGCCGTTGATCGTCACATCCCCGCTCACCAACCACACCACGGGTGCCCGGCTCGAATGGTTCTTGAACGTCAACGTCGCGCCACCGTTGATGGTCACGCTCGCGTATTTGAACACCACCGCCCACTTCTCAGGGTCGTAAATGCCCTTGCCGGCATGGGCCGAGTTGTCGGTGTCCCACGCGCCGGATTGGGCCAAGCCGAGGTCGATCACGGTGTCCGTGTCCACCACGAGATCGCCGTCCGAGCCATCCGAAGGAATGTCCAGGGCGGCGAAGCCCACAAGTTGAATGGCCGAAGCCACTGCCAGGCTCAGAATGCCGCGCCCAAGGCGCCCGGTTGTGAATATGGTCTTATGCATGGTTTTCGTCTGTTGGCTGGTGTCATTGGGAGGAACGTCGACGCACGGTTGCGACCTGTCGCACTTATTGAGATCCGCTCGGCCTTCTGCCTTCTTTTTGCCGACGGCGGCCGTGGATGGTCATCCCGCCAACGGCGAGGCCAAGGGCCACCCAAAGGTCCGCGTCCACCTCCGGGACGTTGATGGTCGGGCTGAGGAAACCGCCGCCGGTCACGGTGTTGCCGAAACCGGCAAAGGTGAGGCTGCCGAAGGTCCCCATGATCGGCACCTCGGCCGTGTCGCCTTCGTAAACCCGGAAGCTGCCGAATTCAGGGTAGTCGGGGAAGTAGATGAAGTCCGCCGATGCCTCGGGGTTGCCGTCCACGTTGGGCGTGTTCACGATGCTGATCTCCAGCTGCAACTGATAGCCGGTCGCGCCGGTGTCGGGGACGGTGCCATACCAGGTCACCTCGAGCATGACTTCCGTGATGTGACTCCATACCGGGGTCGTGTGATTGTGATAGCTCAGCGCGCCGAGTTGAACCGTGGCCCCGGCTTCGTAGGCCACGTTGCGCGAGCGGAAAGCGAGTTGGTTCGAGTTCTCCTGGAGCGGCAGGGTGTCGTAGCCGAGGAACATCTCCTCGTAGATGCCAAGCTCCGGTTCATCGACGATGAAGACATCCGGCTCGATGAGGACCGCCCAGTCGGAGGTGAGGCTTCCTCGAGGGTAGCGAAATGGCTGGCCGCTGGCGTCGGAGATCCAGCCTTCCCCGGAGGCGTCCGCGAAAATGGCCACCTGGCTGCGGTCCGGGAAGTCCGGATACCCGAAGAAGGAACGCCCGGACGGGTCCGTCGGAGTCCCCCAAAAGACCCGGTCGAAATCCTCATAAAATTGGGATCCGGTGCCGTCGTAGGGATTGTCGGGGTTCTTGGGAGGTTGTGAGCTATGGAACCAGCCGCGGGTGTAGCCGGCGGCGCCGACGGCTTGGCTCGTGAGGATGGCGAGCGTGGCGGAGCAGACGAGAGCTCGGGATGAATGGCGTTTCATGGTTTTCAGAGAGGAGAAAGCAGAAACCGCGGAAAACGTTACGGGGCTGAACGTGTTTTTTTGAGTTGTCAGCGAAAGGAAACGTCCGAAATCATGCCCAACCGTGAGGTCGGAAGACCGGCAACCGAACGTGGCGGCCCCAGCAGGCGGAACGTTTCCGGCGACGCTGTGGACCATGGTGCTTTCGGCGCGCGAGCAGGCGTTGCCGGCACTGGCCCGGCTCTGCGAGACCTATCAGCCGCCGGTGCATGCCTTCTTGCGCAGTCACGGCGTGCCGCCTCAGGACATCGAGGATCTCGCCCAAGGTTTCTTCGTGATGGTCCTCCAACCCGGGTTCCTGACACAGGTCGCCCCCGAGAAGGGACGCTTCCGGTCTTTCCTGCTCGCCTCCCTCCGGCATTACCTTGGCCGACATGCGGCAGCGGCGGGGACCTTGAAACGCGGGGGAGGGATGCGGCACTTCCCGCTCCACGAGGCATCGGGCGAGGACGGAATCCAAGTGGCTGGTGGTGGTTTGCGGCCCGATGAGGCCTACGATTTTGCTTGGGCCAGGACCCTCCTTTCCGCCGCGTTGAAGCGTTTGCAGGCGGAGGCTGCCTGGCCGGCGAGACAGGCCTTGCTGGCCGAGGTTCTGCCTTGCCTCTACGGACAGGCGCCCGCCGAAGCGCATGGTCGGATCGCGGCCAAGCTGGGCATGCGCGAAGGCGCCGTGCGGACGGCCATGCATCGGATCCGGCAGCGGCTGCGGCAGTTGATTCGTGAGGAGCTGTTGGCGACTTTGCCGGAACACGCCGATCCGGAGGCGGAAATGCGGGAACTGGCGAGCATTCTGGCGCGACGGTAGAACCGGGTGGTCCACCGCCGTTTGGGGCCGAACGCGCCACGCCTTGTGGCGGATCTGTAACATTTCGTTCGGAACCGTCTTTCTTGGGATGACGATGCAGGTCTGAGGTCCTCGCCGGAAGGCACGCGGCGCAGACGCACGGAGAGCTTTGGGTGAGCAAGGAAACAGACACAGATCGGTGTGACCGGTGCGGCGGCAGCCTGGACGAGGCCTTGGGTGGTTTGTGTCCAGTTTGTGCCTTGGAGGATGCCGCGGCCTCTGGAGGCGGAGCGGAAACCCCACCAGCCCATCTCTTGTTGGATGACGTTCCCCTCGGCGAAAACGAGCGCGTGGTCTTCGGCAAGTACGAGCTTCACGAACCGCTTGGCGCCGGGGGCATGGGCATGGTCTACAAGGCCTGGCAGGTCGACTTGCAGCGGTGGGTGGCGATCAAGTTGCTTCCGCCCGGGAGCTTTGCGTCGGGCGAAGCGCGCGAGCGTTTTCGCCGTGAAGCCCTGGCCGTCGCCCGGCTGCAGCATCCCAACATCGTGGCCGTCCACGATTTCGGCGAGAGTGAGCACCAACCTTATCTGGTGATGGAATACGTCGCCGGACCCAACCTGGCTGCGCTCGCACCGGCACTGCTCACCAGGCCGGAGAAGGCCGCGCGGTACGTTCAAGGCGCCGCCAATGCCGTGGCCGTGGCGCATGCCGGCGGGGTGTTGCATCGCGACCTCAAGCCCTCGAACATCCTCGTGGGTTCGGATGATCGGGTGAGGATCACCGACTTCGGCGTGGCGCGCACATTGGAGGGATGGGCCGACCTGACCCATGCCGGCCAGTTCCTCGGCACGCCCGCCTACCTCGCTCCGGAACAGTTGTCCGGACGGACCACCGAGGCGGACCTCCGCAGTGACCTCTACTCGCTGGGCGCGGTGCTGTTCCATTTGCTCACGGGAAGACCGCCGTTTGTGGCCGGTTCTATCGAGGGCGTCCTGCAGCAGGCCTTGTGGTCGGAACCACCCTCGCCAGCCCGCTTGAATCCGACCGTCCCGCGCGACCTGTCGACGATCTGTCTGAAATGCCTGCGCAAGCGACCCGATGAGCGTTACGCGTCGGCGGAGGAGTTGGCGGCGGATTTGCAGCGTTTTCTCGACCACGACCAGGTGCACGCACGGCCGCCATCGTATTACCGGCGTGGATGGCAATGGGCATCGGCGAATCCCGGTTGGTCCGTTGCAGGCGTGTTGGCCGGGTTGGTCATCCTCCTCCTGGGTTCTCTCGGAACACTCAAGATCAAGGAGCAAATCGACCGACTACGCGCCCGCGCGGCCGAAAGCGAACAGCAGGCCCAACGGGAACGATTGCTTTCCTATGCGCAACAGCTTGGTGCCGTCGAGGACGCCTTAAGGGCGTTTGACGGACGGCGGGCGACGTTGCTTTTGGAGGCCACTCCGCGCGATCAGCGGGGGTGGGAGTATGGTTTTCTGCAGACCCTTTGCCAGCGGCAACATCGGGCGTGGTTCGCCCACGACGCCGGGGTCGCGGCGCTCGCTTCGGCGGCGGACGGACGGTTGCTGGTGAGCGGGGATTGGCGGGGCGTCCTCAGGCTGTGGGAAACCGATTCCGCGCACCTGCGCTGGCAACATCGGCTGCATGAACGGCGGATCAGTGGGGTTCAGTGGAGCGCCGACGGGCGGCGTTTGGCCACCAGCAGCGCGGACGGCACCGCCTGTCTGCTGGCGCTGGAGTCGGGTGACCTGGTGGCGCGCTTCGACGCGGGGATCGCGCTCGGCGGGGTCGCGTTCCCCGGTAAGGCCTCGGACCGGTTGCTGACAGTCAGCGATCACGGGAATCTCGAGCTGTGGCAGGCAGATCGTCCTTCGACGCCGACCTTGCTCCTGGTGCGCCACAATGCCTTGCTGTCCCTGGACGCGCATCCGCAACTCGCCGCCTTTGCTTGCGGGGATGACTTGGGCCGCGTGCACGTGGGAGCCATTCCGCAAGCGTTGAGGGACGACGGGGTAGCAAGCCCGGAGGCGTTTGCCGGTTCCGCCACCGGGCCGGACGGAGCCATGTCAGCGGAGGCCTTTCCTCGGCGCGGATGGCAGGCCCACCGGGGGCAAGTGTTCGCGGTCGCCTGGAGCCCAGCCGGCGACGGGCTTGCCACGGGAGCCTCCAGCGGAGAGGTGATGCTTTGGAACCCGCGCAATGGCGAGCTGCAACGGACACTCCAGGCGGACGGAGGCGCGGTTCGTTGCCTGGCTTGGAGCGTCGATGGCGCCTTCGTCGTGGCCGCTTCGGACCGCGGGGCACTCCAGGTTTGGAACGTCACGGAGAACTCGGAGCCGCGGGTAGTTCGATCCCATCAAGGCGCCGTCCATGCGGTCAGGTTCCTGGGCGCAGAGCCTCGACTCGTCAGTGGAGGCGCTGATCGGGCGATAGGGATTACCCCGGCAACCGCCCAATCGACCGCAGAGACGTTGCGCATGCCAGCCTTGGAAGGCGTGCTCCGCGTGCGCTTTGCTTCGCGAACGAATTGGTTGGTTGGGGGCACGGCGGATGGCTCGCTTTGGCGGCGGGATCCCACCTCTCGAAAAGCCGCTTGGTCGGTGAAGAGCAAGCAGGGCAGGGTGAGCGCCTTGGCCGTGACACCCGATGACGCCCTGGTGCTTTCCGCCGGGACGGACGGACGGATCGAAGTGCGGTCCGCGTCGCATGGCGAACTGGTTCGGACCATTCCCGTGAGTCAGCGGGCCATCCGCTGCTTGGCGGTGCATCCCGAAGGGCAGATCATCGCGGTCGGGGGCGATGACCGGGTGCCGCGCTTGATGGACTTGGCGAGCGGCCTACCCCTGCGAGAGCTGCCGGTCCACTCCGCACGAATCGGGCGGATGGCATTCACTCGCGACGGAACCGCGCTTCTCCTGAGCGGGGCGGACCGGCGTCTGCAATACTTGCCAATCATAAGAACTGACCCCTCAGAGTTGCCGGTGGACGTGGTGGATTTCGCGATCAGCGGACGGGGGCGGTTGGTCACGGTCGACGGGACACGGCAGGTGCGTTTGTGGGATTCAATAGGTTCCACGTTCCAGGCCTTGATGGCTTACGGGGAGGCGGCGGCGGAAGCGAGTGCGGTTGCGTTCGGGCCGGGCGGCGACCGGTTCGTTACCTATGGCCGAGACGGCCAGCTCATGGTATGGGATGCCGCAACCGGCATCGTCGTCCTGCGCCACCCGCTGTTCCCCGAGAAAATCCGGGATTTGCAGTTGAGCATCGACGGTCGCTGGCTGGCTCTGGTGGGGGTGACGGGCGCGCTCTACCTGGCGCCCGCCGGAGTGGATGGCGTCCGGCCCTGAGGAACCGCGCCACCGGAGAGGCCGGCGGCGCGGCGTTCCGCGAACGTGCCGCGAGGGCGCGGTCTTCACTCGCAGGCTCGGGCGACACCGGCCCACTGTTCAACGGTCCCTTCGACCGGGAGCAGGGTGAAGCGGTATTCGTAGATGCGTGGTTGCAGCCGGTATTTGAGAAACGGCTTTGCGCCCCAGCTGTTGATGCTCCCCAGGCCCCGCTGCGCATGGTCGATGTTGACCGTCACGAAATCGCGGCGCGGCAGCTCGTTCCCGTGCCATGCGGCCTGCAGGTCCGCCTGGGTATACGGCCAGGCACTGATGTTCAGGAACCCGTCCCCTGCCACCGCCATCAACCCGCGCCCCGAACGATCACTCCAAACCGCCCAACGCACGTCGGTCCGGTTCCCGTTTTCCTGCGGACGGACATAGTTGTGGACGGACTCCTCGATCGACCGGCGGTAAAGCCCGACCGCCGCGCCCGCCTGTCGATCCGAGTAGTTTTCCTGCGGACCTCGACCGAACCAAGTCATCCGATCGAACCGCCCGGCCAGGGCCAGTTGCTGGCCAACACGCGGGATCTCGGGCAGGTCGGTGTTCGGCTCGATGCGCATCGTCACCTGGAGTGCTCCGTCCGTGGCGATGGCATAGCGTTGTTCCCACCGGACCTTGCCGTCGATGAAGGAGCCTGTGAAGCGCACCTCCGCGCCGCCCGAGTCCCCCTCGACAAGCTCCACCCGGGTAACCACCCGCCCCGCTGCGGCCCCTTCCCATTCCCCAAGGTCGGACCGCATCATGTTCCGGCTGGCGCTGTCGTTGTCGGTCTGCGCCCGCCAGAAGTTCGGCTCCAGCGGGGCCGCCAGCATCTCGTCCCCCCGGGCCTCGAAGGAGGTCAACGATCCCGTGCCGGCGTTGAACCGCACGACGACGTCCCGAGCGACGGCCTCGATCGTCTCCCCGGTCCGGCGGAGCTTCACCGGCGGAGCGTCGCCTTGCGCCACGGCGGGAGCCACCCGCCCGATTACCGGCAGCGCGAACTGCTCCCAGGCAACGACGTGTCCGCGCGAGGCCCACAGCGTGTCCGACCGCAGCGCGAACTTGATCGTGAGAAACCGCTCCTGACCCGGCGCCCCGCGGGAGTCACGCAATGGCGCCACGATTTCCCGCGCCTCGCCCGGCCCGAGGACCAGCATCGGAAGGGTCCCGCGGTCGACCACCCGCCCGTCGACCGTCAGCTCGAAGGTGCCCTCGAACGCATCCAGGTCACTGAATTCGTAGGCGTTCCGCACCCGGACGCGCCCCACCGACACGTCGACGGGCTCGATCTTGATGTATTGGTAGACCTTCGCCACCTCGGTCAACGAGGGATGCGGGGAACGGTCGGGGGCCACCAAACCGTTTGCCAGGAAGTTGCCGTCGGAGGGGGTTCCCGGCGGGCCGTAGTCGCCGCCGTACGCCCAGAACTCACGCCCCTGCGCGTCCCGCTGGCGCAGGCATTGGTCAACCCAGTCCCAGATGAACCCGCCCTGCAACGCTGGATAGCGCTCGATGATTTCCCAGTAATCGGCCAGTCCCCCGACGCTGTTGCCCATCGCGTGGGCGTATTCGCACATGATCAACGGACGGTCGGGCTGACTCGCGGCATAGGTCTTCAATTGGTTCAGGTCCGGATACATCGGGCAGAAGATGTCCGTATGGCGCGCCAGGATCGCCCGTTCGTAGTGTACCGGACGCGAGGCATCGCGTTCCTTGATCCAACCCGACGTCGCCTCGAAGTTCGGTCCGTCGCCCGCCTCGTTGCCGAGGGACCAGATCACCACCGAGGCATGGTTCTTGTCGCGTTCCACCATGCGGATCGTGCGGTCCAGATGAGCCGCCTTCCACTCAGGTTTGCCCGCCAGCGTGCGACGCGGGTTGTAGCCGATGCCGTGGCTTTCGAGGTTGGCCTCGTCGATCAGGTAGATCCCGTAGAGGTCGCACAGATCGTACCATTCGGGAGTGTTCGGGTAGTGCGAGGTGCGGACGGCGTTGATGTTGTTCTGCTTCATCAAGCGGAGATCCCGGATCATCGACGCACGCGTGACCGAATAGCCCGCGTCCGGGTCCATCTCGTGGCGGTTGACCCCCTTGAAATAGATGGGACGATGGTTCACGAGCAACTGCCCGCCGGCGATCCGCACATCGCGAAAACCAACCTGCCAGGGGATCACCTCGGTCCGGCTCCCGTCCTTGCTCTTCAACGTGAGCAACAGGCGGTACAACACCGGATCCTCCGCCGACCACGCCCGGACATTGTCCACTTTGACCTCCCAGGAAAGGCGCACGCGGTCGTTGGCGGGCACCTGCACCGGACTCTCGATCGGGGTCATCTGCCGCGCGCCATCCTGGTTTTCCAGGGCGACCTGCAACGTCGCCTCCGGCGTGGGCTCACCCGCGGTGTTCATCACCTCCACTTCGATCTTCAGCCGGCCGGTTCGACCATCGGCGTCCAGTCCCGGCGTGACGAAGAAATCACGGATGGCCAGCGCCGGTTCGCACCGGAGGTAAACGTCGCGGAAGATCCCGCTCAACCGCCATTTGTCCTGATCCTCGAGATACGATGCATCCGAATAGCGATAGACTTCCACTGCCAGCAGGTTCTCCCCCGCGCGCAGCATCGGCGTGATGTCGAACTCCGACGGCGTCCGCGCGTCCTTCGCGAAACCCGCCAACTCGCCGTTCACCCAGACATAATGCGCCGACTCGACCCCGTCGAAGTGGATCAGCACCCGCTGGCCGGACCACTCGGACGGCACCGCAAAGGTCCGGCGATAGGAGCCGACGGGATTGCGATCCGCGGGGATGCGGGGTGGATCCATCTTCCCCCACGGACACAGGTCGTCCGTGCGCATGAAGTTCACGTAGATCGGCAGGTCATAGCCGTGCATCTGCCAGCACGACGGGACCGGAAGCGTGTCCCAGCCGCCCGCGTCGAATTCCCGACGGAAGAAGTCGGCGGGCCGCGAGTCCACGTTGGGAGACCAGTGGAACTGCCATTCGCCGTTCAACGACCGGTACCAGGACGAAGCCGCGCGACGTTCGGCCAGGGCGGACGTTACATCGGCGTGCGCCCGGGCCGCCGCGGCGTCGGGAAAGCGGATGAACGTGGCGTGCGGCGCCTCCCGACGCAGCCCGAGCATCTCGGGGTTTTGCCAGTCCGGCAGTTGGGCCTGCACCGTCAGCAGGGCGGCGCCGCAAACCGTCATGGCGCCCCTGCCCCACCTGCGGAACCGTGCGCAGGTGGCGGAGTGCTGCGGGGCGGACGTGAGGGAATCGACCGTGCGCGAATCGGGAACCCGGCTGGTCGATGCGCGAACGGCGCGCGCGGGCAAGGAGACCGGTTTTTGCATGGGCCGCAGCATCCGGCAAATCCCGCCGGTTCTCAATCCTGTTCTGACCGATCCCGGGCACCGGACACTGGACACCAGGCGGGATCGACGGGCTCCGTCACGGTTCGGGCGGGCGGCACGAGGTCGTCGCCCGCCGGATCGCTTCGGCGGTGGCCAGACCGTCGGCCCGGGTGCCGGTCCGGGCCTGGATGGTGACCGGCACGCCCGGCCGCACGGGCTTTCCACTGCGCGGATCAATGAGGTGGCTCAGGCCATCGTGTTGCTGGTGTTCGGAACCGCTGGTCGCCAGGGCGGCGTCGGCAAGCAGCACCGGCACACTGGAGTGCGGCGTCCGAACCCGCCACGCGCGGCGCCCGGGCGGAGCGCCGCGGGCAACGATCTCACCACCGAACTCAACCAGGAAACGGGTGTAACCCTGACGCTCCAACGCCTCTCCGATCCGGTCCGCGGCGAAGCCCTTGGCAACGGCCGAGAGATCCAACGCCAGCTCGGGGTGGAGTTTCGCAATCGTCCGGTCTCCGCCCCGCAACGTCACCTTCCGGTATCCGCAACTCTCCAGCTTCCGGCGGATTTCGTCGTCGGATGGCGGGCAGAAATCCCCGCTCGCGTGCGGTCCGAAGCCCCAGAGTTCGACCAGGCCGCCGATGGTCGGATCGAAGCACCCGCCGGTCTCGTCCGCGAGTTCCAGCGCCTCGACCAACAACGGCCACACCAGTTCGGGAACCCGCGCCGGCCGCGCACCGGAATCCCGGTTGAAAGCCGAGATCCAGCTGTCCTCCCGCCAGGTCGACAGGCAACGGTCCAGTTCCTCAAGCAATGCGCGAATGGCGCCCCCGGCAGCTTCGGGGCGGGACCGGGCGACGACCTTGATCCGGTAGGTTGTCCCCATCGCCTCGCCGGTAAGCACGTGCTCGCGCGGCGCACAGCCGCTGCCAAGGACGAGCGCCCAAGCCGCCAGGACAACCGACACGGCCAGGGGGGCCTCGCGGGGAGTCGTCATGGGCCGGACACGGTGGTCTCGCTCCGCATCCCCGCTGCTTGCTGGCGTTCGGTCCGCGCCAGCAGGAGATCGATCAGCGTGCGGGCGCTTGTGAAGCCATCCAAATCGTAGTGAATGGCGCCCGATTCCCGGGCGTCGCCGCCATGTCCGGTCAACTCCAGCAATGCATACGGCTGGCCCGCGTCCAATTCGATGTACGCCGTGTAGAGCAACGAAGGCTGGCCCACGTGCGGGTCCGGATAGCGTTCGTTCGGATCGTTGGGAATGTTCACCTCGACGCAGAGTACGAACGCGCGGTTCTCCCCGAGTTTCATGTAGTCGTCCAGTGTGAAGCTGTGTTTGGGCGTGGCCGCCGTAAACGCGTCGACCCGGCCTGCTGGATCGATTCCCGAAACCAGGGTGTGGCGATGCCGCCACAGCGGGAAGATGTGATGCCGCGGGGTCGGCCTGCCACCCCAGACCGGCGTCTCGGAATAGGCCAGAGCGTCGTCGAGGTACAGCGTTTCGATCATGGCGCCGGTGGTCGTCTCCGTCCAGACCACGACACTTGGCGCCCCCACTAGATCCCGGCCAAACCGGAGGGTCAGGGCGAGCGAGGCATCGGCGCCTTCCGCCCCGGCCCGGGCCACGAGCCGGCTGTGCGAGTTCGGGTCCGCGAAGCCCGCCAGCGGCGACGTCCGGACGATGGCGGCCCGGCGCCGGGCCTCGTAACCTTGCTCCACCAGCAGGCGGGCCGGTTCCCAACCCTGGATCGCAATCACCAGCCAGGCAATCCAGGCAACGGCGACGCCCGGCCACTGGACCCGGTGGCTCGGGGACGGACGAAACCGGGCTTGGAAATAGGCCAGCCGGGCCACGAGGTGCAACGCCACCAGGATCAGCGTAACGAGCCCGAAGACGATGTGCACCCGCGTGGCCGCCAGCGAAAAGGGACGCATGAAAGCGACCACCCCCGTCGCCGCCAGGGTGCCGAAACTGAAGAGCAAACCGACGTTGACGAGGTGCCGCATGGGCTTGCTTCAGACCGGCCCCGATCCCCCGAACGGACTCCCGCCCCGCCCGCGCCGGAGAGCCACCTGCGGACCGGCGTCCTTCGCCGTCAGCCCGTCTGGCTCAGGTGTTCTCCTGCGCATAGCCGATCAGGCGGCGCAACTCCACGATGTGCTCGCGGCCCACTTCGCGCGGCGTCGCGGAATGCCGTTGGCACAACGCGGCGGCGTATCCCGTCGCAATCCCCATCTGACCGCACGTCTTCATCACGCGCGGTCCGCACAGGCCGATGTGCGAACAGGAGAAACAGCGCCCGGCGAGCATGAGGTTCGGGATGTCCCGCGAATAGAGGCTCCGGAAGGGGATGTAGTAGAGCCCGCCGGTCTTGTGGAACAGCGCCTTGGACAGGAAGTCCGACGGCGAACCCGTTTCCACCAGTTGATAATGGGCGTCGACTTCCCGCTGCTCCTCGACCACCGCATCCGCAAACTGTCGGCGCTCGACCATGTCCTTCATCGTGTAGACGTAGTCTCCCATGATGCGGCGCGACTCGCGTTTACCGGCGATGTGGGCGACCCATTTCAACGCCACGGTGGCGTTCTTCGGGTGCTTCTTCGCATTGGCAAAGGACCCGTAAATCGCCCGGAGGAGGTGGTCGCGAATGCGTTCGGCATCCCGCACCTGATCGAGATCGTTGGCCGAGTATTCCCAATACCATTCTCCGTTGATGGCCGAGTGCTGCTTCGCAACCGGCATCGCCCAGGGCACCGCGCGGAACGTCGAGCGCTCGGTTGTCGTTTCCGAGTTCCAAAGCACGCTCGCCCCCATCACCCGCTGGTCCGGCGTCGTCGGGCTCCACAGATCGCCGTGCTGCGCCCATTCCTCGCCGAATTCGTTACGCGACTCGCGCCCGTAGCGCCACTCCGCTCCCCCCCAGAAGCCCAACCACCCGTCGCCCGTCGCATCGATGAACACCGGGGCGCGAAACCGCCGGATCAAGCCGGTCGTGGCCTCGCGCGCCTCGACGCTGGCAATGCGGTCCCCGTCCTTCTCCAAACCACAACACAGATGCAGCGGGAACAGATCCACCCCGGAGGCCGCCATGGTGGCCTCGCGCTTGGCCTGATCCTTGATCGCGAGGGCGTCGCCGTTGGGATAGTGCTCGGTGTCGATGGTCTTCAACAGGGCGTCCCCCTTTCCGGGGATCCCGATCGTGTGCACGCGCACCTCGTCGCTGGCGTTCCCGCCGAACACCGGGCGGTCCTGAATGAGGGCCACCTTGAGCCCTTGCGACCGCGCCGCCAGGGCCGCCGCACAGCCCGCGATGCCGCCCCCGACAACCACCAGGTCAAATTGCGACTCGGGGATTTCCCGTCCCGTTCGTCCCGCAAGCAGATCCTTCCACGCCGCCAGTTCCACCAGATCCTCCCCCGGGAGACGGGGCGCGGCATGCTGGGAGAAGAAGATCGCATCGCATCGGCCGTCAAACCCGGTCAGGTCGAGCAACTCCACCGTCGCCTCTCCGGCAGCCCGCATTTCCACGGCGCCGCCCGCCTGCCACGCCCAACCGTCCTCGGTGCCGAATTCAACCGGCAGTTCCATCCCGTTTACCCGCACCTTGAAACGCCCCGGCGCCGCCCAGTCGCCCGGACACCAGTTGCGGGTGCGCACCCACACGTTCCAATGTCCGCCTCGCGGCAACGTGACGGTCGTGCGCGCCGGCGCCACCGGACGGCCCATGCCGTGGGCCAGCAGATAGCAACCGCCCATCTGCTGGTAATGCTGGGTATCGAGCTTCCAGCCCCCCGGGTCGGCAAAGGCGGAGGCCTCGAGCAACACCCCGTCACGGGCCGGAGTCCCGGCACCAAACCCGTACTGCAAGGGCGCCGCCGCCGTGAGGCAGGAGCCCCCAACGATGCGGATAAACCGTCGGCGCGCCATTCCAGATTGCTGAGCTTCGTTCATGATCGTGCTTTCTTCATTCAGACGATGATCGTCAGTCCCGCGACCAGCCGCCGACGCAGCCAACGGCTCGCACTCCGCCGGCTCGATCGGATGCGGTCCAGCAGGCCGACGGTGATTTGCGACGGCGCTCACCGAAAGCCCGGGAACGGGGCCAACTTATCGTCTGCCCGGCCCTCGGACAACGAAAGTCTGCGACGCATGGCGCTGCCGAAGGAGCAGCCAACCGGGCCGGCGCCGGTTCGGGGCGGGCAGCCAACCGACGGGGCAACGGGCCGCGGGGACCCGGACGGGCCAGACAGCCCCCAAAGTGGAAGGGGACCCGGACAACCCCAAGGCAAGCGGCAGGCGGAAAAAAAGCGGCCGGGACATCCGTCCCGGCCGCCGAACCAAACAGAGACCCACCCCCAACTACCGGAATCGAATCGCGGCAGGCGGGGAGAATTCGTCGGCACACCCTGCATTGGTGGGGGCGTCCGCGGGTCGGTCGTTTGGCGCAACCAGCTTGCTGGCAACCAGATACGCCTCAACTTCGTCGCCGCTTACATCGGCTAGCATCTTGCCGTTGACCTCGACACACGGACTGAGAGTCTGCCCGCTCTTGCGGATCATCTCCTCGCGTTGCGCCGGGTCGTTGATGATGTCGCGATCCTCGTAGGCCAGATTGTGTTTGCGCAGCACCGCACGCACCCCCTGGCTCCACCCACAGGTCGGCTTCAAATAAGCAATTATCTTCAAGTCTGCCATAAGCAAGTCACACAACGGCGACAACCATGCCACGCTCCGCGGGTTGCGCAACGGCGGCACGCAAAAAAAAACGCCGCCCCGGCGCGGCTGCGGTAGCGGCAGAAGCGGAGCAGGATGAGAAGTGAGGGCCCCCCGGGTTCCGGGGCAGGTGTTCCTGTTCGTCCCGCCTTCGCGGCTGGCTGTCACGGAGTCCTCCCTCACACCAAGTCATGCGCGGGGAACCGACCAGCGCCGGTTTCCTCTTGCCAACGCCGCGGACAGTCCGTAGGAAGTCGCACGAACCTAATCCAAACCGGTCCGCCGCGCGGACGTCTGATTCAATGCAAGGAGCAACCGTACCAAAATCTGCGGCCCGTCGACGGGATCACGATTCTGAACTTGCCGCACGGGGAACGCAACGAGGAGGCGGCCGGCGTCTGATCCTGCCGCTCTGCATCTGCGCCGCGAGCCTTCGCTTCCATCCCGGCGCGGCGCTCGCCCTCTCGCTGGGCGCGGATCCCGCCATCGACCCAGGACGCTTCAAGATCACCGAATTCGTCTCGGGACTGAGTTTCCCCTATTCCATGCAGTCCATGGCCGACGGCTCCGTGCTGGTGGCCACCAGTCCCCCGGTCGCCCCGGGCGGCAGCCTGTTCTCCTCGACGGTCGAGATCCTGCGGTTCGTGGACGCGGATAACAACGGCGTGGCGGACGGCCCCGGGCAGAGTGTGTTTTCCGCGCCTGCCCCCGGACCCGCCACGGCCATCCGTTTCGCCGGCGATCACCTGCTCGTGGCCACCGGCCCTTCGATCCTGGTGCTGGGTCGGGACGCCGGGGCCGGTTTGAGTTTCAGCCAGGTGGGGGCGGTCAATTTTTCCTTTCCGGCCCCCTGGTCGCATCGGTTCCTCACGTTGGGGGTGCGACCCTCTCCCGGCAATCCCGCGGCTCGCGATGTGTTCTTCAATGTGGGCGCCCGCTACAACAGCCTCGCGACGGTGGACACCATCAGCGCCACCGGATTGCTGAATGCCTCCGGGCTGGCGGCCGATTCGGTCTACAAGTTCACCCTGGCGCCAGGCGGCGCAGGGGTGGCAGCGGCGGATCTGATTCAGATCGCGTCCGGGCTGCGCAACGCCTTCGGACTTGCGTTCGAACCCTCAACCGGCGACCTCTGGCTTACTGACAACGGCTTCGATGGACTTCTGGACCCCTCCGAACCGGTGAGCGCTGACGAACTCAATCGCATCGCGGCGGCCGACATCGGAACCGCCCTGCCGGATTTCGGGTTTCCCGACAGTTACATCGAGTATCGGACGGGCAACCAAGTGGGCGATCCGGCGGCGGCGCCGTTGCTTGCCATCCAGCCGATCCCGGCGCCCGACGGGAAGGAGTCCGAGGGCGCGGCCGATCTGGCCTTTTCTCCGATGGGCTTTCCCGCGGGGCTGAATGATGGGCTCTTCATCGCCTTCCATGGCCGCACCGGCACCACGGGCGTCGACAACGAAGAAAATGGCGTCCTGTTCTTCGATCCCGACACCGGCGAGTATTTCGAGTTTCTCCGCGGGCAACAGTCCGGACTGGGCTACCCGGATTCGTTGCTGGCGACGGACGACGCCCTGTTCGTCGCCGATCTTGCGAGCGCCGGGGGCCTGTCGGGAGCCCCATCGGGCAGGATCTGGAAGATCACGGCCATCCCGGAACCCGCGGGCACGGTCCCCCTGACGGGCCTCGTCCTCCTGGGCCTCCTGGCGTGGCGCAGGCACCGGCCGGACGCGCACTGAGGAAAGGCGAACGATGCCCGTTGCTGCCGGGGGAGTATGCGGCAGGCGCCCCGCCGGTGGCTCCCCACCCCCTCGCCGGGTCCCCCGTCCCCCGCCGCAGGCCCTCTGACCAGGGATGTCCCTTGCCTCTCGTTGCCCCGGCTTCCATACTGACCCGCATGTCGGCGGGTGCGACAAGGCGACACAAGGGCGTGGCGATCCGCACGTTGGGGATGGTTGCCGGCGTCTGGGCCTGCTCGGCGGGCGCCGCCTGGAGCATGGGCTGGCAACCGCTCGCAGCGGGCCGGAGCAAGCCACTTACGGTGGCGGCGAACGGCAAGCCGGGATTCACTGCGCTCGCCCCGCGGACGACCGGAATCACTTTCACCAACACGCTGCCGGAACGCCGGCACCTCACCAACCAGATCCTCCTGAACGGAGCGGGCGTCACCGCGGGGGATGTCGATGGCGACGGCCGCTGCGACCTCTATTTCGCCCGCCTCGACGGACCGAACGCGCTTTATCGGAACCTCGGGAACTGGCGCTTCGAAGCCGTCCCCGCGGCGGGAGGCGCCGCCTGCCCCGACCTGCTGTCGACGGGCGTGGCCTTCGCGGATCTGGATGGGGATGACGACCTCGACCTGATCGTCAACTCGGTGGGTGGCGGCACCCGCCTGCTCTTCAACGACGGCGCCGGCCGGTTCGGCGAAATCTCCACCCCGCTGAACGACGCCCGTGGCGGCACGTCGGTCGCCCTGGCGGATTACGACGGCGACGGCTTTCTCGATCTGTATCTGGCCAACTATCGGACCACCGCGCTCATGGACATTCCAAACGCGCGCGCCACCTTCCAGACGGTGAACGGGCGACCCGCGCTGGAAACGCTCGATGGACGCCCCGTGACGGATCCCGCGCTTACCAATCGCTTCCTCATCGACGCGGCCGGCCGGATTCAGGAACTCGGCGAGCCGGACCGGCTCTATCGCAATCGAGGCGGCACGAACTTCGTTGCGGTCGCCTTCACCGGCGGCGGCTTCCTCGACGAGGACGGACGCCCGCTGGCCGCCGAGCCACGCGACTGGGGCCTCACGGCGACGTTTCGGGACGTGAACGGCGACACCCTGCCCGACCTTTACGTCTGCAACGATTTCGAAACCGAGGACCGCTTCTGGATCAACCAGGGAGAAGGCGTCTTCCGCTTGCTGCCCCGGCTGGCCCAGCGCAAGAGCTGCATGTCCTCAATGGCCGTGGACTTCGCGGACATCAACCGCGACGGCCATCCGGATTTTCTGGTACTCGACATGATGAGCCGGGATCACCGGGAACGCATGCTCTTCATGCGGACGCTGCCGCTCCTGAGCGGCATCCCCGGCGTGATCGACGAGCGCCCGCAGTACGAGTTGAACACCCTGTTCCTCAACCGCGGCGACACCACCTTCGCGGAGATCGCGCAGCTGAGCGGTCTCGAAGCGGCCGAATGGTCCTGGTCCTGCATCTTCCTCGACGTCGACCTGGACGGCTGGGAGGACGTGCTTGCCTGCAACGGCATGGAACGGGCGGCGCGCGATCTCGACGTGGTCGAGCGCTTGCAGGCGCTGCGGGCCCGGCGACGGATGTCCGACGCGGAGATCTTTTCGGCCCGGCGCATGTTTCCCCGCCAGGACACGGCGAACCTCGCGTTTCGCAACCGCGGCGATCTGACCTTCGAGGAGACCGGTGCGAGCTGGGGCTTCGGGCTGAAAGGCATTTCCAGCAGCATGGCCCTCGCCGATCTCGACAACGACGGCGACCTCGACGTGGTGGTCAACAATCTCAACGGCGCGCCGTTCCTGCTCCGCAACAACTCTCCCGCCCCGCGCATCGCCGTGCGGCTGCGCGGCCGGGCGCCCAACACCCGGGGCATCGGGGCGCGCCTGCGATTGAGCGGGGATGGGGTGCCGCCCCAATCGCGCGAACTCATCGGCGGCGGTCGTTACCTCGCCGGGGACGAGGCGCTCGTCTCGTTCGCCGCCGGCAGCGGGCAGCCGGGCCTGCACCTCGAGGTCACCTGGCGTAGCGGCGCCGTGAGCGTGGTCCCCAACGTCCAGCCCAACCACCTCTACGAAATCAGCGAAACGGAGGCCACGACGCCCGCGACCGCGGCCACGACGAATCCATCCCCCACCGAGCCTCCCCTCTTCGAGGATGTCAGCGACCGCATCCGGCATGCGCACCACGACGACCCGTTCGACGACTTCGCCCGCCAGCCTTTGCTGCCGAACAAGCTGAGCCAGTCGGGTCCGGGCGCCACCTGGTTCGACCTCGATCAGGATGGCCGCGAAGACCTCGTCATTCCCGGGGGCAAGGGCGGTCGGCTTGCCGCCTGGCGCAACGACGGCCAGGGCGGCTTCATCCCCCTTGGGACCGCCGCGCTCGAACCGCGGCTCACTCGCGATCAAACCACCGCCCTCGGCTGGCCGCGCCCCACCGGAACCCCCGCGCTGCTCGTGGGCTCGGCCAGTTATGAAGACGGACTGGAGGCCGGGTCCGCCGTCCGCCTCCATGAACCCGCCACCGAGCAGGTCGGGGACCGGATCCCGGCGTGGAGCGCCAGTGCCGGGCCACTCGCGCTGGCCGACCTTGACGGCGACCGGGACCTGGACCTGTTCGTCGGGGGACGCGTGATCCCCGGACGCTACCCGGAGGCGGCGGATTCCCGGCTGTTCCGCAACCAGACCGGCCGGTTGGAACCGGATGCGGCCAACGCCGCGGTCCTCCAGTCGATCGGCCTGGTCAGCGGGGCGGTCTTCAGCGACGTGGATGGCGACGGCGATGCGGACCTGGTGCTGGCCTGCGAGTGGGGACCCGTGCGCGTCCTTCTGAACGATCGAGGGCGGCTGGCCGATGCCACCCGGCGCCTCGGACTCGAGGCCTGCACGGGATGGTGGAACAGCGTGACCACCGGTGATTTCGACGGGGACGGCCGACTGGACATCGTGGCCGGCAACTTCGGCCGCAACACAAAGTATGAGCGGCACCGCCAGCAACCCTTGCACGTGTACTACGGCGACTTGAACGAGAACGGAATCGTCGAGGTCATCGAGTCCCACTACGATCCGCCGCTGGGGGCCTTTGTGCCGGAACGTCAACTGGACGCCCTGAGCGTTCCGCTGCCCTTCCTGCGGGAACGCTTCTCCACCCATCGCGCCTTCGCGTCCGCCGCCATCGAGAAGGTCCTCGGCGAACAGCTGGCAGCCGCCCGGACGTGGGAGGTGAACTGGCTCGAATCAACCCTGTTTCTGAACCGCGGGGACCATTTCGAGCCGCGGGCGCTGCCGGTCGAAGCGCAGCTGGCGCCGGTGTTCGGAATCGCCGTGGGGGACGCCGACGGGGACGGGGCGGAGGACCTTTTCCTGGCCCAGAACTTCTTCCCCACCAGCGCGGGCACCCCGCGCTACGACGCGGGTCGGGGACTGTGGTTGCTCGGCGATGGCCGGGGCGGATTCCGTCCGCTCGGCGCAGAGCGCAGCGGGATTGCGATCTATGGAGAACAACGCGGGGCAGCCGTCGCCGACTACGATGCGGACGGTCGCCTGGACCTGGTGGTCACCCAGAACGGGGCCGCGACCCGCCTGTTCCACAACCGTGGGGCGCGTCCCGGTTTGCGGGTAAGCATCGAGGGCCACCCGGAAAACCCCCACGGCGTCGGGGCCACGCTCCGCCTGCGCTTCAAGGACCACCCCGGCCCCGTTCGGGAAATTCACGCCGGCAGCGGTTACTGGTCGCAGGATGGAAGCACTCAAGTGTTCGGTGTGCCGGAACCTCCCGTCGCCATCGAGGTCCACTGGCCCGACGGCAGCAGGACGGAAACCGCCGTGGCCCATGGGGTTCGCAGCCTCGCCGTCGGCCACCCCGGCGCGAAGGCGGATGGCGGCGGCTGACCGCACCGACGGCCACGCGCCGCAAGCCCCCACGCCACTCCCGGTTGTTGGCAGCGCCGCGGGCGCACCGCAGCTTTTTGGGACGGCGCATTTCATCCTGCAGCAAGCGTGACTTTCGCCGGCGCAGGCGGTGAACGAGCTTGGCAGCCGCGGCGCGGAATGCTCTTATCCTGGCATGCAACAATCGCGCCGCAGCTTCTTGAAGCGGACTCTGGGCGCCGCCGCCGTCACCCCGGCGATGCCGGCCCTGGTGCCGTCCTCGGTCCTCGGGCAAAACGCCCCGTCCAACCGCATCGCCGTCGGATGCATCGGGGTCGGGCCGCAGGGGCGCGGCGTCATGAGCAATTTCCTGCGCAACCCCGCCTGCCGGGTCATCGCCCTGTCGGACATCTCGGGTCGCAATCTTGCGGCGGCCGTAAAGATGGTCCACGACGCCTACCAGGAGAAAACCGCCGCCGTCCATCACTTCTTCCAGGATCTGCTGGAGCGCCGGGACATTGACGCCGTCCTGATCGCCACCCCCGACCACTGGCATGTGCCGGTCGCCATCGCCGCCGCCGAGAGCGGCAAGGACATGTACCTCGAGAAACCGATGGGGTTGTCGGTCGAGGACGACCAGGCATTGCGCCGGGTGTGTCAGGCGCGGCAGCGCATCTTTCAGTTCGGCACGCAGCAACGTTCCAGCGCGCAGTTCCGTCAGGCCTGTCAATTGGTGCGCAACGGGCGCATTGGCAAACTGAAGCACATCACGGTTTGGTGCGCCGCCAGCCGCCCGGGAGGCTCCACCGCCCCGATGGATCCGCCGAAGGATCTGGATTACCCGACCTGGCTCGGCGCCGCGCCGAAGACGCCCTACACCCTGGGCAAGGCCTATGACGAGGACGGCGCCTGGAAGACGTGGTGGTACAATTACGACTACGCCCTGGGCTTCATCGCGGGCTGGGGAGTTCACCCCCTGGACATCGCCTGCTGGGGCCACCCCGCGATGATGAACGGACCGATGGAAATCGAGGGGCGCGGTGACATCCCGACCCAGGGCGCCTGCAACACTTCGGTGGCCTGGGACGTCCGTTTCCGGTTTGCCGACGGGGTCACCATGGAATACCGCGGCGCCCCCAACGGCGCCGGGGCTTCCCCCCTGAACGACCTCGCTCCCTGGCAGCAGAAATACGGCAAGATCGTCGACCACGGGACCGGCTTCGAAGGAACCGACGGCTGGATCATGGTGGATCGCACCCAAATCCGAACCTCGCCGGAAGACCTGGTCGAGGACCACGCGACCGAGGGCGCCGTCCAACTCGTCAAGAGCGCCAACCACGTCGGCAATTTCCTCGATTCGATCCGCTCGCGCCGGCCTGCGATCTGTCCCATTGAGGACGCCGTTCACGCCGACATCCTGTGCCACCTCAGCGACATCGCGACGCGCATGGACCGCAAGCTGAGATGGGACCCGAAGGCGGAGCGGTTTGTGGATGACGCGGCCGCCGACCTCCACTTGAAGCGCCGCGTCTGACCCGGACTCCTCCCCGAACCGACCCTGACCCCATGAGTCTTCCGTTCATCATCGCCGTGTGCGTGGTCGCCGTGATCGAGATCCTGCTGAGCAGTTCCTGGAACGGTTTCTACTACCGCTTCGGTCTGCCGGTCTTCCGGAGCCGCATGTCGCGGACGGATTTGAACCGCCTGTCCTCGCGCTGGCTGACTCAGCAACACCTCCACGTCTACCCGCTGCCTCTCCGTTTCATGCGTCTCGGCCAGACGGCCATCGCTTTCCGGGAGGGCATCGGCCCGTTGCATTACACGCCGATCATGCACGGCGTCATCCGCCGGAACCGCGGCCGCCAACCGGGCACGAGCATCGTCGGTTATCTCAATTGGACGCCGGCTCTCCTGCTGCTGGGCTTGGTCGTGGAGGACCTGTGGCACCTTGCCCACGGCCGGCTGAGTTTTCCCATCGGGGCCACGGCCCTTATGATGGGGATCATGATGTACATCTTCCAGGCCCGCCGGCTCGTCCGGCTGAGCCGCATGATTTCCGAGAACCTGAACCATGTGAACGCCGGCCCCAAGCCGGCGGCGCCCACCCCGCCTCCGGGCGGCCTTGACCTGGAAGCCGCCGCGGACTAACCGCCCCGGGGAACGAGCCGCGGGACCGGTCGATCACGAAACCGGTCCCGGCGGCTAGACCGTGACCACCGGATTGCGCAGGCACCCGATGCCGTCGATCTCAACGAGCACCTCGTCGCCGGGACGGAGCGTGAAATCATCCGGCGGCACAATGCCCGTCCCCGTCAGCAAGCAGGCGCCATAAGGAAGATCCTGCGAGCGAAACAGGAAGGCCGCCAGTTCGTCGAATGAACGGCGGATGCGCGACAGCGAAGTGGCGTCCGAGAAGACGCACTCCCCGGCCCGAACGATGTCCATCCGCACCTTCCAGCTGCGGACTTCCGCCTCGGTCGCCCCCAGCACCAGCCACGGCCCGAGCGCACAGGAATGCCGGTAGACTTTGGCCTGGGGCAGGTAGAGCAGGTTCTCCCCCTCGATGTCCCGCGCGCTCACGTCATTCCCGATGGTGCAGCCCACCACCCGTCCGGCGGCGTTCATGAGCAGGGCCAACTCGGGCTCCGGGACCGTCCAGCGCGAGTCCGCCCGCACCCCGATCGGGTCGCCCGGTCCGGACACTTTCGCCGGAAGCGCCTTGAAGAAGATCTCGGGACGTTCGGCGGCATACACTCGATCATAGGCCGAGGCACTGAACTCGGATTCATCCATCCGTGCCTGCCGGCTTCGCTCGTACGTCACCCCGGCGGCCCACACCTCCTGCGCATCCACCGGCGGGAGCAGCGTCACTGAACCAAGCGAAATCCGCCGGAGCTCCGCCTGCCCGGCAAGGTCCGCCAGCCGCGCCGCCGGCTCGGCGTCCTCGATCAGGGCCGCCAAGCCGGTCGCAACCGGCTCCGGAATCTCGCTTACCTGGTCGCCGTGGACGAACCCCAGGCGGGCCCGGGCGTCCGCATCATCGGCGCGACGAAATCGGCACAGTCTCATACGGGTGCGCCCGAAAGCGAGGTCGGGGGCCTGCCGGCGAATCAGCGATGGAGGACCACGCCGCGGTCGTGGAAGGTGACCTCCGCAATGCCGGATTTGTCCAACTGGCCCAGCCCGCCCTTCACCATGCGGTCGTACTGCCGTTTGGTGGCCGTCGCGACAGGCAGCTCGAGCCGGACCCGCCGGGCCAACCGGAGGGCGAGCCCGGAGTCCTTGGCGGCGTGTGCCGCGGAGAAATAGCATTCATGCTCCCGGTTCTGCATGTCCTCTCCGTCCGTTTGCAGAACGCGGGAAGCGGCGCCGGTCTCGGCGAACACCTCGCGAACCATCGTGAGATTCATGCCCAGGGCAGCGGCCAGTCCAAGCCCCTCGGCCAGCGCGGCAGTGTTTGCATTCATCACCATGTTGACCACCAGCTTCAGCCGCGCGGCCTCGCCGGTTCCCCCCACGTGGCGCACGATCTTCCCGAGCTGCTCGAGCAATGGCCGCGCCCGTTCCATGGCCTCCTCCGGGCCGCCACACATGAGATACAGCGAGCCATCACGCGCCTGGGTGAGACTCGACGCCATGCAGGCTTCCAGGGTCGCCGCCCCGGCGGCCAGGGCGCGGTCCTCGGCCATGGACTGCGCGTCCGGTGAAACGGTGGCGCAGTTG
Organism: Verrucomicrobiales bacterium; assembly: GCA_024233305.1. Lineage (GTDB taxonomy): Bacteria > Verrucomicrobiota > Verrucomicrobiia > Limisphaerales > J093 > J093. The sequence continues at coordinate 86,738 of JACKPV010000035.1, read as the reverse complement.
ATGAACAGCCGCCCTTCGGCCCCGACCAACAGGCTCTTCTCCCCTCGACCGAAGATCTCCTCCATGGCGGCATCATCCGACACCACGGTGAAAATCACGTCCGCCAGTTCGGTCACCTTCGGCAGACTCCGCGGCGCCTCGCAGCCCAGTTCCCGGGCCAGCGCCATCGCCCGCCGCCGTTCCACGTCGTACACGGCGGTCATCCGAAATCCGCAATCCTTGAGCCGGCGCGCCATGTTGGCGCCCATTCGGCCGACTCCGACCACTGCAATGCGTTCGCTCATTCAGTATTCCAACTGCTTGATGTGATAGTGCCCGTTGCCGAACTGCGCGGAACATAGCGAATTCAGAACTCCTGAAGCAAGTCCCTTCCAGACAACGCAAGACTTATTCCCCAGCGATGCTACCCGCTGAAGCAGGGAATAAGTGCGGCAATTGATGTGGCAGATCGGCCGGACGCGCCGGCGCGAACTCAGCCGGAAGCGGGTTCCGAACCGCCCGGGGCCGTCGCGAGCCCGGGAAGTTCGCGGTGCCAGGCGGTCGCGGACTGGTAGGCTTGGGCCGCCTGCAACAGGACCGTTTCCCCCAGAGGAGGGCCGAGAAGCTGCAGCCCGATCGGCAGACGCGGGCTGCCGGAAAACCCGCAGGGCAGACTGATGCCGCACAAACCGGCCAGGTTGCAGGCCAGCGTAAACACATCCATCAGGTACATCTGCAAGGGGTCATCGACCTTCTCGCCCAGGCGAAACGCGGTGGTCGGCGTGGTGGGAGTCAGGATCAGGTCGACCTCCTCGAAGGCCCGGAGGAAGTCCCGCCGGATGAGCGCCCGCACCTTCTGCGCCCGCAGGTAATAGGCATCGTAGTAGCCGCTGCTGAGCACATAGGTGCCCAGCACGATGCGCCGTTTGACCTCCCTCCCGAAACCGCTGCCGCGGGTGCGGGCGTAAAGCGTCACCGGATCGGGCCCGTCCTCCCGCCGCCCGTAACGGATGCCGTCAAAACGGGCCAGGTTCGCGCTCGCTTCCGCCGGGGCGATGATGTAGTAGGCCGCCACCGAATGCTCCGTATGGGGCAGGGAGATTTCGCGCACCTCCGCCCCCAGGTCGGCGAGGACCTTCACCGCCGCTTCCACCGCCCCGCCAACCTCCGGGGCAAGCCCGCCAACACGGTACTCCCGGGGCAATCCAATCCGCAGTCCCCGCACGCCACGGTCGAGGGCCGCCGCGTAGTCCGGCGCCGGATCGGGCAGGCTCGTGGCGTCGCGAGAATCGTGTCCCGCCATCACGCCCAGCAGCAACGCCGCATCCGACACCGAACGCGTGACCGGCCCGACCTGATCCAGCGACGAGGCATAGGCCACCAGGCCGTAGCGCGAGACCCGGCCGTAGGTGGGTTTGAGTCCCACGACCCCGCAGAACGCCGCGGGTTGACGCACCGAGCCGCCGGTGTCCGACCCGATCGAGGCGGGGCATTCGGCCGCCGCCACCGCCGCGGCGCAACCGCCAGAGGAACCGCCCGGCGTCCGGTCGAGATCCCACGGATTGCGGGTCGGAAAGTAGGCCGAGTTTTCGGTGGAACTTCCCATCGCGAACTCGTCCATGTTCAAGCGTCCGAACAGGACGGCCCCCGCCTGCCGCAACCGCTCGACCACCGTGGCATCGTAGGGCGAGATGAAGTCTGCCAGGATGCGCGAACCGCAAGTCAGTTGCTGCCCCTGCTCGGCCAGCACGTCTTTGAGGCCGAGCGGCAACCCGAGCAACGGACGATCGGAGGCCTCCCCCGCGCGCCGCGCCGCATCGGCCGCATCGGCCTGGCGGAGGGCTCCCTCCCGGTCCAGATGGAGGAACGCCCGGACCTGCGCCTCCACCGCATCCACCCGGTCGAGACAGGCCTCGACCACCTCGCGGGAAGAGCATTCGCCGCGTGCGAGGAGGTCCCGCAGATCGGTCAGCGACAGTTCATTCAGGGAAGGCATGGCAGCGAGGGGCAGCTACTCGACAATCTTGGGCACGACAAACAGCCCGTTGGCCGAGGCGGGCGCATTGCGGAGGGCCTCGCTATGCGGCAGCGACGGGCGCACTTCATCCGGCCGGCTGACGTTCACCCGGGGCTGCGCGTGGGCCATCGGCTCGACCCCGGTCACGTCCACCTCCTTCAGCTTCTCGACGTAGCTGAGCACCCCGGCGAGCTGGCCGTTCAAGGCCGCCGCCTCCTCCGGGGTCAATGCCAGCCGTGCCAGGTGGGCCAGGTAATTGATATCCAGATCCGTATGCGCCATGACGCGCGCGAGGATGCAGGGGGCGGCGGCACAAGATCAAGTCCGGTCCCGACGAAGCGCGCCACCGCCGACCGCCGGACGCCAGGCGCGCCACACAGGTCGCAACAGCACTACAGTGACCGCGGCGAGCCCCAGGTTCCGAACGAACGCAAAGCCCGGACTCCCGACAAACGTCGCCAAGCCACTTCCCTCCTCGAAGCCAAGGAAAGCAAGATCGAAGCAGCCGCAACTGATCTTCAATCCCCGCCCCCAGGCCTGCAAGGTCGCCAGAAGGAACACCCCCAGCAGGAAGGCCACGAGGCCGAGCGCGGTCTCCGTCCACCAGGAAGCCAGCAGCATCAGGCCTGCCAGCAACTCGATCCAGGGCAGCACGACCGCGGTCAGCTTCAGCAGCCCGCGGGGCAGCGGCAACTCGTAGGCGTAGAGGGTCCCCAGAAACTCCGTCGCGTTGGCCAGCTTGGAAAGCGCCGCCCAGACGAACAACGCGCCCAGCGCCACCCGCAGCACGCGGTGCCCGGTGGTCTCGGCGACGGTGGTGACCGGCCGGGCGGCTAGTGCGTGGGGCGCTCCGGTGTCGGGGTGGGATCGGGCGTGGGATTTGGTCCTGCGAGCCATTCGGCGTAACCCTCGTCGGTGAAGTTGACGTTCTCGAATCCGGTTTCCTGGAGCAGCTTGCGCGCGAGCAGAAAGGTCTGCAAATCCCCGCGCGCCCGGCCATAGAGAATCACCGGTTTTTCCTTGGCATGAGCCGCGGCAAAGACCGCCACCTGCTCCGCCCCCGCGCCGGCGGGAAGCGACACCGCGCCCGGCACGTGTCCCGCGATGTACTCCGACGCCGGGCGGGTATCGACCAGCAGGGCGGCGTGGGTTTCCCGCCATTCTGCGGTGCGCCGCCAGGAGATCGGGGCCGGGTTGCGATTGTTCAGCTTCCGCACCTCCGGGGCCGGCGCCGCGTTGGTCGCCGCGGCCGCCGGGGCCGTCGTGACCACCGGGGCGGAATCCGCGGTCCGGACGGCGAAGGGATCGGCGCCGCTTGCCGCCGGTGTCGGCGCAGCGGCCGGCGTCGGCGCGGACGGCGTTGCCGAACCGGCCTGCGCCATTGCCCGCTGGTACTCGTTATAGCCCCCGGTCATGAACTGCACGTGGGTGAAGCCGTAATCCTTGGCCAGCCGGTGGGCGAGCTTGAAGGAAAGCGAACAGCTGGTGCTCGAACAATAGACAACCAGGTGCGCCTCCGTGCCGACCCGGTCTCGAAACGCCTTGATCGCCTCGTCACCGCTGTCCTCCGGAAGCAGAATCGCGCCCGGTATGTGGCCGGCATCGAAGGCCGGCTTGGATCGCGCATCCACCAGCACCACCTTGCCCTGCTCCGCCAGCGGCTTGACCTCGGCCCAGGAGGTCTGCGACGGCGAGGCGAACACCGGCCCACCCACCAGGGCCGCCGCCTCGGCCAGATTGCCCGAGCTGACGGCCACGGCCACCGGGTTCGTGTTCGGAACGGCGTTGGTGGCCGGGGGAATCACGACGGGAGCGGGCCCGGATGGGGGCACGTCCGCCGACAACAAGGCCGGCGCCTCCCGCGTGGGCTCGGCGGCTGCCTCCGGAGCGGCGCCGTCGGTCCAGCGAACACCCAGGGGATTCGAGGCATTGAACGCCAGCCCCATCAAGGAGGCCACCACGGTCACCCCGAGGGCGCGCCCCCCGACGATCCGCCAGGCAACCGGGGAATCCGCTGCCCCCGTCCTCTGCTTCAGTCCCGCATCCATGAATGCAATACCCGCTCCTGTAGCCCATCGAACCGGCCAAGGCAAGCCGTTCCCCACCGCCGTGCGCCTCTCAAATGCTTCCGACTCCGACCCACCTTGAAGGCAGGAGCGCAAATGCCCGTCCGGCGGCCGTGCGTCCATGCCTGCCGGCACTGCAAGCCCGCCGGACGAGAGTCAGATCGACGGCGGCTTGGCGGCGACCTCGGTGCGGACGGATTCCGCCGGGCGACGGCGGGTCGCGAGGACCGTCACCACCCGGCGACCGAAGGCGTTGCGGGCGTCGTCGAAGAGGGTGTAGAACACCGGCACCACCAGCAGGGTCAGCAGCGTGGCCGTGGTCATGCCGCCAATCAGCGTGAGGCCAAAGCTCTTGTAACTCATCCCGATGTCGTTCGGACGCTGCAGGGTCAGCGGGACCATGCCGATGATGGTGGTCAGGGCCGTCATGGCGATGGGCCGGAAGCGGCGGTCGGCGGCCAGCAACAGCGCCTCGGTCCGCTCCATTCCCCCGTGCCGCAGGCGGTTCACGTAGTCGATGAGCACGATCCCGTTGTTCACCACGACCCCGACGAGCAGCACCCCGCCCACGGCGCCGAGGAAATCGATGTCCTTGCCCGCCAGGCAGTGCATCCACGTGACTCCCAGGCCCGCGAGCGGGATGGTGAGGATGATCGACAGCGGGAGGATGAAGCTCTCGAAGAGGAAGCCCATCAGCAGGTAGATGAACAGGACCGAGATCGAGCCGGCATACGCCAGGTTCGCCAGTTCCTCGTTGAACGACGCCCGGCCCGAACCGCTGAACGAAACGCCCTCCGGCAGGTCGATCAATTGCTGGAGCGCGAGCAACCGGCCGCGGGCTTCCTTCGCCCCTTCCTTCGTCAACTCCACCGTAATCATGTGCGAGGTCTTCTTGTTCGACCGAAAAACGCCGCGCGGGGTGCGCAGCATCTTCGGCTCGGTCAGGGCCGACAACTGGATGAACCCGCCCGTGGCTGTCGGCACCTGAAATCCTCCCAGCCCCGACAGACTGTCGCGGTCCTGCTCCTCGAACCGGATGCGCACGGGAATCTCCCGGCCGCCGTCGTTGTACTTGGGCAGGGAACTCCCACGCAGCGCGTAGCCAACGAGGAAGGCCACCACCTCCGGGTTCACACCGCTGGCGGTCGCGCGGTCGCGGTCGAGCACCAGCGCCATCTCGCTCGGCGCACTGTCCTCCCCGCGCCGGATGCCCAGGACGCCCGGCACGCTGCGGATGACCGGTTCGAGGTTCAGCGCCACTTCCTCGAGAACCCGGGCATCGTCGCCCTCGAGCCGGAGGGTGAACACCTCGCCGCCCTTGGCTTCCTCGTTCTGGTTTTCGCGTCCGTAGTACACCTTCAGGCCGGGCCGTTTGGGCAGGTCCTTCAGCAGGCGTTCGCCCACCTCCTTCGCGGTGAGTTCCGAAGTGCGTTCATCGCCGAACCACCCCTGGATCTCGCCGAAGCGCGAGCGATGAAAGGTGAAGTAGCCCTTCAACTCGTATTCCTCCTTCTTCGCCGCCAGCACCTCCTCGACCTCGTGGAAGTAGTCCACCAGATCCTCGAAGCTGTATTCGTCCGAGGCCTCGACGGCGATGTTGAAGCTCGTGCGGTCCTCCTCCTGTTGCTCGACGAACTCGACCTGCTTGAAGGCAAAGGCGTAGGTCAGCGCAAAGACGGCGGTCAGTAGCAACAACAGGTCGACGCGCCGGCGGAGAAAGAAGGCCAGCCAGCGGTTGTAGACGTGGTTGAGCGCCCCAAAGGTCAGCGCGTAGAAACGACCGAGCAGCCCGCCGAGCCGTTGGTGCGACCACTGCTGCAACCGACCTTCGCCGGGCCCGCGCCGGCCGAGCGTCAGGTAGACGCTGAGCGGAATGAAAGCCAGCGCCACGAAGAGCGAGCCGAGCAGGGAAACCGAAATGGGCAGGGCCAGCCGGATCAGGAAGAACTGCCCCTGCCCTTCGACCAGCGACACCGGCACGAACACGATGATGGTGGTGAGCGTCGCCATGGTGATCGCCAGCGCGATCTCCCCCGCCCCGCGCACGCAGGCGTCGCGCCGGGACATCCCGGCCTCGTGCAACCGGTGGATGTTCTCGGCCACCACGATCGAGTTGTCCACCAGCATGCCCACCCCGATGAACAGGGCGAGGATGGTCAGGATGTTGAGGGATTCCCCGTGAAAGAACATCACGACCAGCGCGATGAGCAGGGACAACGGAATCGAGAGCGTGACGATGCCGGTCAACCGGAAGCGCCGCAGGAAGAGGAACAACACGGCGGCGGCGAAGGACCCGCCGAGCAACCCCCCGTTGACCAAGTTCATCAGCGAATCCACGACCACCTCGCCCTGGTTGAACAGAGTCTCCATCGTGACGTTCGCCAGCCGCGGATTCTGCTGCAGTTCGTCGAGCACGGCCTGGATCCGGCGCGAGACCTCGACGGTGTTGGCCTGGCTTTCCTTGAGGATGAACACCGCCACCGCCCGCCGTCCGTTCACCCGCACCGAATAGCGTTTCTCGGGTTCCTCGTACTTGATCCGCGCCACGTCCTTGAGTACGACATTCGGGCTCAGGCGCCGGTTCTCGACCTCGGCCAGCGAATGGTAGGTGGCCACCGAACGCAACAACAGCTTCCGGTCGGCGTCACGCACGTGGCCGCTGGCCAGGGTGAAGTTGTCGTCCTGCAATTCCTGCGTGAGCTGGTAGAGGTTCAACCCGTTGGCCTCGACGCGTTGCCGGTCCACCTCAATGAGGATCTCCTTTTCCTCGAGCCCGTCCGCCCCCACCCGCGCCACGCCGTCAATCCGCTCGATCGGCTGGATCACCTCGCGCTTGAGCAGATCGTAATAATCGAGCAGACCGGGATCCATCACCACCCCGATCACCACGACCGGGATGCCGCTGGCCTCCTCCTTGCGGATGTAGACGCGGTCGGCGTCCTCCGGAAAGAGCGCCCGCGCCCGTTCCAGCCGGTCCCGCACTTCGCGATAGGCCACGTCCATGTCCGTGCCCTGTTTGAAGTTCATGAACACGCTGGTGTAGCCGACCGAGGTCCAGGAGTTGAGGTTGTTGAGACCGCGAACGGTGCTGAGTTCCTCCTCGAGCGGATAGGTGATCTTCTCGAGCACTTCCTGGGACGGGGCGTTGAACCAGGGAACGTATACGGACAGGTTCTGCCCCGTGTAGCCGCGCGGGAAGATCTCGAGCGGGATGCCCAACATGGCCACCACGCCGACCACCAGGATGCTCAGGAACATCACGAGGATCGTGATCCGGCGCCCGAGCGAGAACTCGGTCAGCCCGCTGGCCAGATGCTCGGCGTGATCGCGGCGCGGTTCCATGGCTTCAGGGCGCCGGATTCGGCGCCGGCTCCGCTCCCTCGGTGGCCATCGTTCCCAGCACCCGGTCTCGCCAGCCGGCCACCAGATGGTAAAAGGTGGGGATGATCACCAGCGTCAGCACGGTGGAGGAGGCCAGCCCGAAGATGACCGTGATCGCCATGGGCGTGCGGATCTCGGCGCCGTCCCCCAAACCCAGCGCCATCGGCAGGAGGCCCAGCACCGTGGTGGCGGTGGTCAGCAGGATCGGCCGGAGCCGCACCCGCCCGGCGGTGACTGTTGCCTCGCGCAAGGACAGCCCGCGGGCCCGCAGGGTGTTGGCGTAATCGACCAGCACGATGGCGTTGTTCACCACGATGCCCGCCAGCATGATCAGCCCGAGGAACACCACGATGGAAACGCTCGTGCCCACCACCCACAACCCGAGAACGCTGCCGATGAACGCCAGCGGAATCGTCACCATGATGACCAGCGGATGCACCAGCGACTCGAATTGCGCCGCCATGATCACGTAAACGAGAAACAGGCTCAGGGCGAGGGCCAGGTAGAGACTGCCTTCGCTCTTTTCCCATTCCTCGTTCTGGCCCGTGATCGCGAAACGCATCGTGGCCGGCCACTCGATTTCGCCCCGCAAAGCCCGGTCGATCACCGTCACCGCCGACCCGAGCGAGCCCTCCCCGACGTTCGCCTGGATCAGCGCCACCCGTTGTCCGTCGATCCGCCGGATCTCGCTCGGCCCCTCGCCGATGTTCAACGCCGCCACCGCCCCGAGCGGGATCGGCTGGGGCGATCCCGGGTTCACCACGATGCCGGCGATGTCCGCCAACTGCTCGCGGTCCGCCTCCTCCAACCGGACCACAATCGGAATGCGCCGGTCCTTCAAATTGAACCGCGTTGCCTCATACCCCTTCACCAGGTCGCGCACCTGTCGCGCCACCGTGCCGATGTTCAGCCCGTAGGTGATGAGCCGGTTGCGGTCGTAAACCACCTGGATCTCGGGCGCGCCGCTGCGCAGGGTCGCCTCGACATCCGCCAGCTCGGGCAGCTTCCCGAGCACCGCGACCGCCTGCTGCGAAAGACGCTTCAACTCGACCAGATCGTCCCCCTCGATCTCGACCACGATCGGGGCCTTCGAGCTGAACAGCACCGGCCGCACGAGGCGCACCTCGACATCCGGCAGATCCACGAAATCCCGCCGCAACCGGTGCAACACCCGCTCCTCCGTCGCCACCGGCGTACGCGTGGGCTTCAGCAACACCTTGAAGCGCGCCGAATGCTCGCCCTCGTCCGAGCGCTTCATGTTGGTGATGTCATAGCCGAAGGTGACCAGCAGCTTGTCGATGTCCTGCTTGTCCGCCAGGATCGCCCGCTCGACCCGGTCCAGGGCGGCGCTCGTGCGCTCGATGGGCGTCCCCACGGGCAGGCTCACCTCGAAGGTGAATTCGCCCTGGTGCACCTCCGGCAGCAGTTCCGACCCGAGCGAAAACGCCACCTGCCACGCCAGCGCCGCCACGAGCGCCACCGCCAGAAAAACGCTGAGCGGCCGGTCGATGGCCGACTCGATCACCCGCGGGTAAGCCCGGTTCAAGCCGTCCAGCACCCGTTTGAACCAACCCGCCACAGGCGCCAGCCCGATCCGGCCCACCCGGACCGCCAGCGGGGCGAGCACCCGGAACAGGATCCAGAACACGCCGCCGACCACCGCCATGAGCAGCCGGCCCAACAGCTCGAAGACCAACCCCACCACCAACCGCAACCCCCACCACGGCGCCAGGATCCGGCGCCAGCTTCCCGCCGCCCCGCGCCAGGTCGTTTGAAAGTCGCGCCACGCGGACAGCCCGCGGACCGCCGATGGCGCCACTCCGGGAGTGGCCCCGCCCGCGGCGGCCAGCCCGCGGCGGCTGGCGAGCATGGGGATGAAGTAGACCGCCACCATCAGCGAGGCGAGCAGCGAGGTGACCACAGCGACTCCCAGATCCCCGAAGGCCTGTCCCGCGATGCCCTCCACGAAGACCAACGGAAAGAAGACCGCCACGGTCGTCAGGGTTGAGGCCACCACCGCGCCCTTCACCTCCCGCGTGCCGCGGATCGCCGCCTGTACCAGATCGTCGCCTTCCTCCCGGCAACGAAAAATCGATTCCAGCACCACGATCGAGTTGTCGACGAGCATCCCGACCCCGAGCGCCAGACCGCCCAGCGACATGATGTTCAGCGAGAGCCCGAGCAGGTTCAGCGGCGCGAAGGTGATCAACAGCGACATCGGAATGCTGACCCCGATGATCGCCGTGGTGCGTCCGTCGGCCAGGAACAGATACAGCACGGCCACCGCCAGCAGACCGCCGAGGACCGCCGTGCTCCGGACCTCGTTGATGCTGCTTTCAATGAAAAGGGAGCGGTCGGCCACCACCTCGATCCGGGCCGATTCCTCCTGCAGCAACCGCGGTCCCAAAGCCATCTGCGTATCCCGCCGGGGCCCGCCGCCCCGACCATGCCCCGGTCCCGGCCCGCGCGGCGCGGCCGCCTGCGTGGTCTGCCCTTCGCCCACCGCCGCCCGCACGGCCTTCGCCACAGCCACGATGTTGGCGTCGGCCTCCTTGTAGAGGTCGATCTGCACGCTCTCCCGGCCGTCGGTGCGGGTAATGATCTCGCGATCCCGCTGGGCGCGCACGACCTGCCCGAGATCCTTGATCCGGACGTCCCGGTCGTCGATCCGGGTGACGATGGTCTCGCCGATCTGTTCGAGGTTTTCGTATTCGTTGAGCGTGCGGACCATGTATTCGGCCCGGCCTTCCTTGAGGGTGCCGCCGGCCACGTTGATGTTCTCCTGGCGCAAGCGGTCGATCACCTGTTGGACGGACAACCCCACGCGGACCAGGCTCGGCTTGTCGAGCCGCACCTGGAACTCCTCCTCCAAACCGCCGCGGACCCGGACGGCGGCCACGCCCGGAATGGGTTCGAGCGCCCTTTTCACCTGCAATTCGGCGATCCGCCGCAGCCGCCGCAATCCCGCCTCGCCCTCGTAGCCGGCGCCCTGCCCGGACAGGCTGAGTTCGAGAATCGGATCGAGCGCCGGATCGAAGCGCAGAATCAGGGGCCGCTCCGCCTCGCGCGGCAGGAAGACCAGGTCCAGTTTCTCGAGCGTCTCCTGCGCCGCCTTGGACATGTCCGTCCCCCAGACAAACTCCATCACCACGTCACTGATCCCCGCGCGGCTGATGCTGCTGATCTTGTTCAACCCGCCGATGACCCCGAGCGCCTCCTCGATCGGCCGGCTGATCTCGTTCTCGACCTCCTCGGGAGCGGCGCCCGCGTATTCCGTGCGCACCGTGAGCGTCGGATAGGTCAATTCCGGCATCAACGTGACCGGCAGCCGCTTGAAGGAAAAGAAGCCGAACACCACCGCCGCGGTGAACACCATGAGCACCGCCACGGGACGGTCGGTGGTGAAGTGCGAAGCCGGGACGCCGTTCTTCATCCCTGGCCTTCGTCCGGGCTGCCCTGCTCGGCGACGTTTGCCGCCTCCGGCCGGGGACCGCTTCCGCCGTCCGCGTCCGGTTCGGGATCCCCGGGCAGGCGCACCTTCGCCCCGTCCTTCAGCCCGGTCTGCCCCGCCACCACGATCCGGTCGCCCGCGGTGAATCCACCGTCCGGCTCGACGTTGAAATCGTCCTCCAACCGCACCTTCACCGCCACGCGCTCCACCGTTCGATCCTCCTTCAACCGATAGACAAAGCGCAGATCCTGATCATAGACGAGCGACCGCTTCGAGAGCAGCAGGGCGTCCGGATGCACCGCCGTCACCAGTTCGACCTCGACATACATGCCGGGACGCAACGGCCCGATGTCGCGGAAACCCACCGTGACCTTCACCGTGCCGGTGCGGGCGTCCACGGTCGGCGCGATGCGCTTGACGTAGCCCTCGTACGCCTGCTGTCCAAGAGCGGTGGGACGCACCCGGACGACCTGGTTGGTCGCCAGGGACGGCAGGTTGCGATCCGGCACGTAGACGCGGGCCACGAGCGAGTCGAAGTCCACCAGATCGAACAGGTGCTGCCCGACATTCACCAGATCGCCGGTTTTCACCAGGCGCTGGGTGACGGTGCCGGCAATGGGCGCGCGCACCCGCGTATATTCCAGTTCCCGCTCGGCATCTTCGAGACTTAGTTCCAGCTGCCGAAGCTCGAATTTCGTGTCGCTGTAGACCTGTTCGCTGACCAGCTTCTGGGCGTAAAGCGCCTCCAACCGCTCGAATTCCGCCCGCAACTTCGCCAGGGCCGTCTCCGCCTTCGCCTGCCGCGTGGTCTGGATGTCGTCCTCCAACCGGAGCAGGACTTGGTCCTTCCCGATCTTGTCCCCCTCCTCCGCCAGCAATTCCACGACCCGGTTCGCTGTCCGGGCGAACACCTTGACGTCCGCCTCGGCTTCCAGCCGCGCCGTGGAACTGATGACCTCCTGGATCGCGCCGGTTTCGATGGCCGCCACCTCCACCGGAACGGGCGGCGGTTCCTTGTCCTTCGCCGCCTCGTCCTTACCGCCCGCCAGCCGGCCGCATCCCGCGCCGGCGCCAACCGCCAACAGGAGGAGGACCCCGATCAGCTTTCTGGAAACGTGTGAATTCATCGAATGACTTCCGCGCACACAACGACGGTCGCCATCCGGCGACCGTCGCACAAACCAACTGACACGACCCCGGCCCGAACAGTTTCATAAAAAACCACGGACGCCAACTGAAGTCCGCTGCCGCCCGCTCCCGGGGGCGCGTCCCGGCTTCTTCCGGGTTCAAAGCGGCCGGGAAAATGGCGCGCGGAGTGCATTCGTCCGGCCCCGCCGGAAGGCACACTCGCGGCGGAATGAACTCCACGGTCGGAACAAGCTGAGCCGTAACGATTCAGTAGTGCGTCGCCGCCGACGTGGAGTCGGCGCATGATTCAGCGGGAATCCGGCCGCCTGCCGCCGGGCGCGACGACCCACCAACACGTAACCGCCAGTCAGAACCGGCGAGATCGCGTGAGCCCCTGGATTTCAGCGCCGACTACACGTCGGCGGCTACCGCGGGTTGAATCGATACGGCTGGGATGCGCCCGCTCCCGGCGACGTCTTCCGCGTGCCGGCTCTTGACCGTTCCCGCCGTCCGCCTTTGAATCCGGCCCATGAAGCCAAGCCCCTTTCAGATCAATCGTCGCTCGTTTCTGACTCGTTGCGCCGCCACCGCCGCCGCCACCGGGCTGCCGCTCTGGTTCACCGAACGCGAACTCGCGCAGGCCGCCGCCCCCCGCCGCCGCACCCTCAGCCCGAATGACCGTCCCGCCATCGCCCTCATCGGCTGCGGCGGCATGGGCCGCGGCGACACCGGCAACGCCATGCGCTTCGCCGACGTGGTCGCCGTCTGCGACGTGGACGCCGGGCACGCCCGGGCCGCCGCGAAGCAGTTCACGGTTGAAGGACGCACGCCCGACACCTACGGCGACTTCCGCAAGCTGCTTGAACGCGACGACATCCACGCCGTCATCCAGGCCACGCCCGACCACTGGCACACGCTCGTGAATCTGGCGGCGGTTCAGGCCGGCAAGGACGTCTACGGGGAAAAGCCGCTGACCCTGACCATTGACGAGGGGCGGCGTCTGGTGCGGGCGGTTCGCGAGCGAAAGGCGGTGCTCCAAACCGGCAGTCAGCAACGCAGCGACCGCCGGTTCCGCCTGGCCTGCGAACTCGTGCGCAACGGCCGCCTCGGACGGCTCGAACAGGTCACGGTCTTCCTGCCCGCCGGCCTCCGCGAAGGACCGTTCGCCACCGCGCCCGTCCCCGAGGGCCTGAACTGGGACTTCTGGCTCGGCCAGGCCCCGAAGGTCGACTACGTCCCGCAACGCTGCCACACGACGTTCCGCTATTGGCTCGATTATTCGGGTGGCACGATGACCGACTGGGGCGCACACCACAACGACATCGCCCGCTGGGCCATTGGCGCCGAGGGACCGGTGGCCGTGGAAGGTCGCGCGCTCGCCGAGCCCATTCCGGGCGGCTACACCGCTTTCAGCGAGTATGAGGTCACTTTCACTTATGCGGGCGGCGTCCGGCACGTGGTCAGGACCACCCGCGACGACAACATCTTCGGCGGCGTGGTGAAGCCGGACGGCCAGCGCAATGGGCTGCGTTTCGAGGGGACCGGGGGCTGGATCTGGGTCAACCGCGGCGAGATCCAGGCCAGCGACGAAGCGCTGCTGCGGACGCCGCTCCCGGACGACGCCCCCCGCCTCGAAGTCAGCAATGACCACATGGGCAACTTCTTCGACTGCGTGCGGTCGCGGCGGGACCCCGTCGCGCACGTCGAGGTGGGGCATCGCTCCGCTTCGATCTGCCACCTCGGCGCCATCGCCCTGCGGCTGGGCCGCCCGCTGCGCTGGGATCCGACGCGGGAGACCTTCACCGGTGAAGGCGCCGGCGAGGCCAACGCCTTCGTCGCCCGCGAAATGCGCAAGCCGTTCGATTACGACTTCCTGGACCGCGGTTGAAGCCCGCCGAACCCGCACGCGTCACCGATGAGGTGGCGGCGCGTTGGCCGCTCAGGCGTCGTCCAACGTCGCCAGTTCGTCGCGCACCTGTTGCATGAGCGGGCGGACGTCCTCCGGCTTGAAGCACATCCGGGCGCCTGCGGCGGCGAACAACTCCGGCAGCGGGCGCGAGCCCCCGAGCGCGAGGGCGGATTTGTAGGCCGCCAGCGCGCCGGCGGGATCCTGGCGGTAGTTCACCCACACTTGCAGGGCGCCCAACTGCGCGATGCCGTATTCGATGTAGTAGAAAGGGTGGAGGAAGATGTGCAGCTGCCGGTGCCACGAACTCGCCCGGGCCGTTTCGTGCCCGCTCCAGTCCACCACCCCGCCGAACCGGTCCATCAAACCCAACCAGGCGGTCTGCCGCGCTTCAACGTCGTGGTCCGGGTGCGTGTAAAGCCAGTGCTGGAAGGCGTCCACCGTGGCGATCCAGGGCAGGACTTCGAGCACACCTTCAAGATGCTTGCGCCGGGCGCGCCGGGCTTCGGCAGGCGCGTGGAAGGCCTCGATGAAGCGGTTGCCCAGCAGCTCCATGCTCATCGACGCGACCTCGCAGAACTCAATCGGCGCATGGCGGTAGGCATACAGAGGTTCGTCTTGTGTCTCGAACACGTGGAAGGCGTGGCCGGCTTCGTGGAGGATCGTCTCGACGTCCCGTTGCAGGCCGACCGCGTTCATGAAGATGAACGGCAAGCGGGCCTCGGCGAGCCCATACTGGTAACCGCCCGGCGCCTTGCCCTTGCGGTTGTCGAGGTCGAGCAGATGCAGTTCATCCATCCGACGGAAGTCCGCGGCCAGTTCGGGATCGAGCTGATCGAAGACGCGCTGCGTGCGCTCGACCATTTCGGCGGCGGTGGTGAACGGTTGCAACGGCGGACGGCCCTGCGGATCGACCGCCAGATCCCAGGGGCGCAACCGGTCCAGGCGCATCTGTTGGCGGCGCCGTTCCTGCAACTCACGGACGAGCGGCACGACCTCGGCTTCAACCGCGGCGTGAAAACCGATGCAATCCGCGGGCGTATAATCGAAGCGGTGCATGCGGCGAAAAGCGTAATCGAGATAGCCGGTGAACCCCGCGTTCCGGGCGATTTCCGCGCGCAAACGACGGAGCGCGTCGAACAACTCATCGAATCGCTTGCGTTCCTGCAACCGCCGCGCCACCACCTTTTCCCAGGCCGCCTGGCGTTGGGCGCGATCGGTCTCCTCCTGGTACCGCCCCATCTGCACGAGCGTCTGCTCGCGGCCGTCGAACTCCACCGTCAGCGAACCGCTCAGTTTCTGGTACTGCTGGCCGAGCTTGGCCTCCTCGGTTTCGAGCGGCACGTTCTCGTCGCGGAACAACTCCACGCTGACCCGGACATTCCGGTCGAAGACGCGATAGGTGTCCGCGGGCAACTGCTCCCGCAGCGGATGCTCGAGATAAAGCTGTTCGAGCCGGAATTGCCGCGGCTTCGTACGCGGCTCGATTTGTTCGACAAAAGCGAGATAGGCCTGCTCGGCCTCCGCGTTTTCCGTGTGGCAGGTCATCGCGATATAGCGCCGCGCCATCGCCTCGTCGAGCGCGGCGCTCAACTCGCCCCAATCCCCGAGCCAGCGCTCGAGTGCGGCGGCTTCGTCCGCGGCCGCCAGGCGTTGCTCGAGTTGGTCGAACAGCGGTTCCAGAGCCGCCCAATCACCAAGGTCGGTCGTTTCGGGCACGAACTTGCGGCGCGCGTACGGGGCCAGTTCTCCAAAAGGCAGCAAACTCATCCGCCGCAGCATGCCGGCCCTCCCGTTGCGCCGGAAGCGAAAAGCGCTCCGGCATCGGTTGCCCCCCATCGGACGCTCCGCTCCGAGTCCCCACCTATGGGTTCGGCCCGCCCGGGGTGGGGATCTGCACCACCCAGACGTCGGGATCCGCCGCCGTGCGACCGAAGGATAGGTCGGCCTGTTGCGAACCGAAGAGGATGTGGTCGAGAACCGCGTTGAGGTTCCCGTCGGTGTCGATGAGGTAAATCTCCTCGCCGTCCGCCGAGAGCTTGAAGTTCGCGTGCAGCCCGCCGTCCGCCTTGCCGTCCTCGTCCGCCCATACCAGCAGGTAGCCGTCCGCCGGAATGGTGGTCCCGTCCGGGAACGACCACTTGCGCGGGTTGTCCGGGTTGTCGGTCAGGTATCGACCGGTCAGATCGACCGGGGCATCGGTCAGGTTGCGCAGTTCGATCCAGTCGTCGAATTCGCCCTGGGGATCCGCGAGCGCGGCAACGTTCGAGGCCATGAATTCGTTGATCACCACGTCGGTGGCCGGCGCCGTGGCGAGCCCGACGCGGTAGTTGTAGGTGTCCTCCTCGGCCCGAGCCGGGGAAAACGCCGCGGCCAGGCTGGTGTTCGCGGCCCGGGCTTCGATGTAAAAACGCACTTTCGTCCCGGCGGTGTAGCCGCCCGTTTCGCCGCCGAACACTCCGTCCCCGGCCACCCCATCACCGTGGGCCCCATCATCAAACATCTCCGTCACCGCGAAGCGTCCGTAGGCATGTCCACGATGGTAAAGCCATACCGACCCCACCCCGCTCGTATCGCCGCTCGCGACCGCGGCAGTGATCCACCCGGTCGCGCCCGCCACGGGCGCCGGCGACGGGCGGTTCACGGCGGTGATGACCGGCGGGGCGGCCCGCAGCTCGGCGTGCGTGGTCAGGTAGTTGTAGCGGTTCGTGACAAAGCGTTTCAACGTGAGCAGATCGCTGGCATAGCCCGCCATCGTGTAGCCCTTCTTGGTATCTGCGACGACGGCGTCGTAGGAAAGGGCGCTGAGTTCATCAATCAACGGCGTCATCACGTCGGGATGAAAGGTCTCCTCCAGCACGGTGCGCAGGTGGGCGAGGTACCGCTGCCGCAGTTCGGGCACTCCGAGGAGTTTCTGCAAGACGGGCCGGTTCGCATCGGTCGCGCCCTGCACGGGCGACAGGGTGGCGTCCGCGGTCATGAAGGCTTCGTTGCCGTCGTGTTCGACGGGATGGATCCGCCCGCTCTCGGGTTCGTAGTAAAACCCGTAGTCGGCCCCCTTGTTCCAATAGCTGTCATCGTCGGCGAACAGGTTCTCGAGAGCGAGGAACCAGAGCCAGCGATCGACCGCCAGGACGTTCTCGACCTCGTCGCGGAAGGTCGCCGCGGAGGTTTGGTTCAACACCTGGCAGGCGTGGATGAGACGTTCCCAGGCGTTGGTCGAGTGGTCGCTCTTGAGTTCGTAATTCCCCGTGTAGCTGGCCACGTCGGCGCCCAGATAGCTCAACGCCGAAACGCCGCTGCCAAATCCCCCGCCGCCACCGCCCGGGGGACGTCCGCCGCCCCCCCCACCGCCCCCCGTGTCTCCCGGCATGTTGGGAGCGCTCCACCGGTCGCCGTCGTGGCTGGGAAACCACTCGTCGAGGAGATCGTTGTTTTCCTGTTCGGCGAACGAGTAGACGCCCCAGTAGGCGTCGTTGATATACAGCCGGACGAGACTGCCCTTGGGCGAGACGGCGTATTGCTGCATGAGGCTGAAATAGACGGGTTCCCGGAGAATGGTCTCGTCGCCGTAAGCGTTGTTGAGATTGAGCGTCCGGTAACCGAGCAGCCGGGCGTCGGGATCGGTGAAGTCGAGTTCGAGATTGATGGACTTCTTGGTCGGCGTGCCTCCGCCCGGGCCGCCGCTGTACGACGTGTTGCCCTTGTAACGCGCGCCGACGCCGTCGATGCGCGCACCGTTGTCCATGACCAGAAGGGCGGGCGTGTTCGATCCCGTGTTCCGTCCGTTGGCAAGCAGCGTGGGCCAGTTGGCCTGCGTGAAGGTCAGGCTGACGGTGCGCAGGATGCCGAGGTCATACAGCCCCCCGGTCCGCCGGGTGCGATAAAAGACCGGGCCGGGGACTTCGGCTGCGGGCAGTTCCCGGGCCGGCGGGTCGTCGGGATCCGCCAGCAACGGGGCGGCGCCCGGCAGCACGCTCCAGGACTTGAGGTCCAGCGAGGACTCGAGCCACCAGTCGGCCTTCGCGCTGCCGAACACCCGGATTTCGGTCCAGGCGGCGGTGGGCTTCAGTTCAAGTTCCGCGTCCGCGGCGTTCCCCGCCCGAACCGCGAGCGCGAGGAGGGCGAAGCTTCGGAGTATTCGGTTGGCGTTCATAAGGACAAACAGCGAGGTGATTCGTGGCGCGCGAAGGAGGACTCAACGGCCGCGTTCGGGCAGGGGCGCGCTCTTGACGGCGTCGATTTGCAGCAGGTAGGCGCGGCGTTGCTCGGCAAAACCCTTCAGGCTCGAACCCTCCCGACCGCCCGCCGCGTTCCCGTCGGGTTCGCCCCCCGCAATGCCGGCGAAGAACGCCTCCGTGGAATCGAGCTTGCGCGGGTCGGTCGTGACGTCCGCTTCGATGAGTCGCTGATAGCGCAGGGCCAGCGGTCCCAGTTTTTCCCAGTCCAGCCAGTTCTCCGCCAGGTCGCGGACGTAGCCCAGATAACGCGTTCGCAGTTCCGGCACGGCCAGGAGCCTCGACGCCAGCGGCCGGCTCGTGTCATTCGCCGATACCAACGGATCCAACTGCACCCCGCCCATCCCGGGACCACCCGGCCCCCCGCCACGTCCTCCGCGGCCACCAGGACCGCCCATTCCACCGGGACCGCCCATTCCGCCCCGCATGCCCGGGCCCATCGCCATGCCGCTCGGTCGGTTGCCACGCGCTTGCAGGAGGGTGTTCAGGCCGTTGGCCAGCGTCTCCGAGTCGAGCGTGCCTTTGGCGCCGGCATCCCATTTCGCAAACCACTCCCGCAGCGAGGCCTCGAGTTCCGCCGAGGTCAGCGACTGGTCCTGATCACGGTCGGCCGCCGCAAAAAGCGCCGGCGCCGCAAGCATCACCGGGTTGAAGCCGCCCCGGCGGCCGCCCATCCGGCCGCGGTTGTCCGCTGCCGGGTCTCCACCGGCGTCCCCGGCTTCCGTGGTCGCGGGCAACCCGAGCAGAGTGGTCAACGTGGCGGTGAAGGCCGCTTGATCGATCGCCGCTTCAGGCCCCGACGCTTGGGCGAACCAGCGTCCGGCCAACGCGGTGAACTCCTCGAGATCGAGCTGCTGATCCGCGTTCCCGTCCGCCGCCGCCAGCAGCGGGGGCACCAGGAACATCGCCGGCCCGAACCCGCCGCGCCCGAAACCGCCGGGGCCGCCCGGACCCCGCATCCCGCCAGGGCCACCGGGGCCGCCACCCATGGCGAAGGTCTCGTTCGCATCGTAGGGCACGACATGGAATCGGCCGTGGGGATCCTGATACAGCGAGTAATCGCTCGACCGCACCCAATAGCCGTCGTTGTTCACCAGCACGTTGTCGAGCGCGAGGAACTTGAGGGCGCCGTCGATGTCGAGCATGGGGGTGAGGGCGTCCACCAGCCGTTCGGTCGGGGTTTCGGTCAAGGTCTGGCACAACAGGATCAGACCCACCCAGGCCTTCGGATCCTCGCCGGATTTGATCTCATAGATCTGCCGGTAAGGTTCGAGGTCGTCGCCCAGATACGCCAGGCTGCCGCGTCCCCCCGGGCTGCCGGGGATCTTCCAACGCGCGCCTTTCGGCGTGCCGAAGAAGTCGCGGGTGAAGTCGGAGTCGAACTGTTGGGCGTTGACGTAGACGCCCCAGCTCTCGCCGTTGATCACCAGGCGGACGAAGTTCGCCTGCGGCGCCGCGATGTAGTGACGGGCAATCTCATAGAACAGGACCGAGCGCAGGAAGCTGGGGTCTTCATGCGCGTTGAGCAGGTTGAGCGTGTGGTAGCCGCCGAGTTCCTGTTGCGGGTGCACGAGGTCCAGCGTGAGGTTCAACGGGCGTTTGCGCCCGGTCCCGGCCATCATGTAGGAGGTGTTGCCGCGAAACCGTACCCCCACGTGTTCAAGCGTCCGGCCATCCACTTTGAGCGTCGCCGGAACATCCACGTCCGTGCCGTGGAAGGCCTCAAGCTCCGTTTCCCAATCCGCGTTGTCGAACTCGAGGAACAAGGTCCGCAACGTGAAGGCGTCATAGAGCGGAACGGCCGGATAGGTCGCCACTTCGTCCGGCGTCAGCGGCGGACCCGCGACCGTTTCCACCGCCTGATCGCCGCCCCCTGGAAAGCCCGGGAACCCGCCCCCACCGGGAAAACCCCCGCCCCGCGGGCCGCGTCCGCCGCCCGGCCCGCGATTCCCACCCGGCTGCGTCCGTTGGGCCCGGGCCGCCTTGCGCTCAGCGGCATCCAACCAGCCGTTGCCATCCGCGTCGAACGGCTTCAACAACGCGATGGGCTGACGGTTCGGCCCCATCGGCCCGCCAGGCCCCCCCATGCCGCCGGGCCCGCGCATCTCCCCCGGGCTCCCCATGCCGCCGGGAAACCCGAAGCCCGGCCCGCCCGGTCCCCCGCCGTCCGGAGCGAACGGGAAGCCGCCGCCATCCGGCGGGCCGCCCAGGGGGGCGCCGCGGAAATCCGCCCGCTCGTTGCCGGTGGGTTCCCGGGGGCCAGTCTTTTGGATCAGCGCGAACAGGGCCACGAGCAATCCGAGGGCAAGCGCCCCCACCGCCAGGCCGGTCAGCGGCGTGCCGCGCAGCGTTGAGAATCGACGTTTCATGGGACGAAGGGGACGGGGGTTTCGTTTACCCGGCGTGGAAGGCACGGTGCAGCGCTTCGATGCCGAGGACGTATTTCGAGCACCGGGCCATCCGGAACGGGAGGTGACTGGCGATTGCCGCGGCTTCTCCGGCGTGTTCGGGGGCGTATTTCAGTTCGACGACCACCCCGCATTCGGACGGCGGCGGGCAGACCGCGCTTCGGGCGGTGTTGTTCGGCGGCAGGAATTCCAGCTCGGAATCGACCGTGAGGCGGACGTGTCCGTCGCCGCTCAGGAAGTAATGCCGCCGGTAGCGATTCAGCAGGCTGGGCCGCCGATGATCAATCGTGAGCCGGGCCGCATCGTCGGGCCGAGGCGGGGTTCCGGAAGCGAGACCGCAGGGGTCCGAAGCGGCCCTGTCAGCTTCGCCTTCCGCCGCCGCGGGCGAGGTCAGCATGGCGCGCAGGCCGTGTTCATCGATGCCGCCGTTCAGGGCCAGGGGCGGGAGCGCATGCGTGCGTTTGCGGCCCACGCTTCCCTGTTTGAACTTGCGTTCAAGCCGGGGCGCGCGGATCGGACCGCGCAACGGACCGTACCAGCGGATGCGGCTCTTGCTCCGCACGGGCAGGCCGTTGACGTGCTCGTGGTAGTCGTCCAGGGCGGGCGAATCGAGGTAGAGATTGTTCACCCACCGGGGCTGGTAGACCTCGCGGAACCCCGCCGGATGCCGCTGGATCAAGGCCAGCACTTCGGGCAGCGAGCGTCCCACGGGGAGGAGCTTGCGCTCGTAACGAAAGTTGTCAGGAGCCGGATTCACGACGGGCCTCTCCGGTTCGTCAGTTGTTGATGCCGCGCTCGTCGAGACACGAAATCTCGACCGTCTGGCTGATTTCCCGCATGCGGCGGCTGAACTCTTCCAGCCGGCCGGCATCCTGGAAATCCACCCGGAACGACGCCCGCAACAGCTCGGGCGTGTCATCGAACCGCTTGAGATTGGCCCGCGCCCCAACCCCCGCCAGCGCTTCGACGATCTGCCCCGCGCTCACCTTGGCGGGCGCGGCGCTGCTGACCGTGAGGAAGAGGTTCGGCGGATCCGCCTTCGGCCGCGACAGGCTGCGCAACGCGATCAACCCAAGGATGAGCAGCAACGCCACGACCGTCACGAGCCCCTGCCCGGCGCCCAGGCCAAGCCCGATCGAGATGGCGAGGAACAGGAAGGCCAGTTCCTCGGGTTCCTTGATTGCGGCCCGGAACCGCACGATCGACAGCGCCCCGACCAGCCCCAGCGACAACGCCAGCGAGGATTTGACGATGCTGATGATCAGGGTCGTGGTGACGGTCAGGAGCAGGAAGTTCCGCGCAAACAGGCGTCGATTGGAGGGTGAGGTCCCGAACCAGATGTAGGCCTGGCCGAGCAGCGCGCCGAGGATGGCCGCGGTGATCAGACTCACCACGAAACCCGGCAGGGTGTCGACGGTGGTCGGATTCCAGAACAGTTGCGAGAAGGTTTGTTGCAGTTGCATCGATTCAGTTGGTTTGACGGATCCCGCCGGGGGCCGGATGCCGTTCGTTCATGGGCGCACCATAGCGCACCCCGAATTAAGGCAGGATTAAGGCGGTGCAGTTACAGAACGACGACCCCGGCCCGAAGATCTCCGACGGCCTTCATCCGCCGCTACCCGACAACGACGACGCATCGTATGGATACCGCCCAGCCCGCCGTTTCTCCCGCGTTGGGTTACGGCCAGCCCCACCGGGCATCGCCGCCGTATGGGCCGGGACCGGTCCAGTGGGTGGGAGTGTCGATATCAAGAACCGGCCCCACGGCAAGGGCCGCTTGTGCGCAGGGGGGGATGGCGGCAGAGTCGGGCGGAATGAAGGCCGGACCAATCGAACTGGACGTTCACGCCCCGTTGCCGCGTCGTCGGGACTGGCGGATCGGGGTGGTAGGGAGCGGGTTCATCGTCAACGACTGCCACCTGGTCGCCTATCGGAAGGCAGGCTTCAATCCGGTGGCGATGGCCTCCCGATCACCGAACCGCGCGGCGGAAGTCGCCCGTCGCCATGCGGTCGACCGCGTTCACCCCTCGGTGGAAGCCCTGTTGGACGATCCGTCGATCGAAGTGCTGGATGTCGCCGTGCCGCCGCAGGCACAACGCGCAATCATCGAAGCCGCGTGCCAGCGGGGCACGGTGAAGGGCATTCTCGCGCAGAAGCCGCTCGGCATCGATCTGGCGGAGGCCTGCGCGGTCGTGAACGCCTGCGAACGCGCGGGAATCGTCCTGGCGGTGAATCAGAACATGCGCTACGACCCCTCCGTGCGGGCGGCCCGGACGTTGTTGCATTCGGGCCGGCTCGGGGAACCGGTCCTCGCCACCATCGACATGCGGGCGATCCCCCACTGGATGCCCTGGCAACAGGAACTCGGCTGGGTCACGTTGCGGATCATGTCGATCCATCACCTCGACTGCTTCCGGCTCTGGTTCGGCGATCCCGAGCGCATCTATTGCAGCGTCCGGCCCGACCCGCGGACCTCGTTTCCACACGCGGACGGCATCGCCGCCTACATCCTGGAATACGCCTCGGGACTGCGCTGCGTGGGATTGGACGACACCTGGACCGGCCCGGCGAAGGAGGGTTGTCCCGCCGACCTGCGCATCGAGTGGCGCATCGAGGGGACGGAGGGCCTCGCCATCGGGGACATCGGTTGGTGCCGCGACCCGTTCACCTCGCCTTCAACGATCCGCTACGCGGCGAAAGGCGACGCGGATTTCACGGCGCCGCGTTGGGAGGCGAACTGGTTTCCGGACGCGTTCATCGGCGCCATGGCCCAATTGCTGATCGCGCTGGAATGCGGCGAACCGCCCGCAATCGGCGGACGGGACAACCTCCGCACCATGGCCCTGGTCGAGGCAGCGTATCAGAGCGTCCGGGAGAAGCGGGCGGTGGCGCCTGACGAGCCGCAATTCCGCAGCCTCACGGGGTTACCAACCGGTAGTAACGCTCCGTTCCCGGGGCAGGCGCGGGAACGGTGAGTTCAACCCAGCGCGGATCCCCGGAGGGCGCCGCCGCCTCCTGGGTCCAATTCCCGGTCGAAAGGCCCGCCCGTGACTGGAGCCGGTACGGGTGCCGCCAGGCGGCCCGGAACCGGATCCGGACTTCGCCGCCAACGACCTGCACCGCTTCGATCCGCAGCCCGCTGGCGGCATCCCGCGGATCGGTGCCCGCATCGTGCTCATCGCGGTTGCGCAGCCCGTCGTGATCGACATCGCCCTCGGGGCCGTCCTCGCCGTCGGCAATCGTCGGGTCCAGTCCGAAGGCCCGCTCCCATGGATCGGACAAGCCGTCCTCGTCCGCATCGGCGTCGTTCGGGGCATTGACTTCCCCGGGCGTGGGCGCCGCGGCGTGCCAGAACCACGGCTCGTTGCCATAGGCCGTTTCGGGGGATCGTTGGATCGAGTGCCCGGTCCCGTTGGCGGCCGCTGGCCAGGGAGCCACCGGACGGTAGTCCACTTCGTCCACGAGCACGTAAGGCACGGCGCCGAAGTCCGGCCCCGGCAACGTTTGAGGCGGATCGGGCCGCAACAGGCGGACGGTGTCCCCCTCGTTGGCCAGATGCCCCTGGAACGGCCCCATCACCGGCACGTCCGCCGTCAGCCCGTAGACCGCCCGAAACGCATTCAGATCGACCGGGCGGAGATTCGGATCAAATCCGACGATGAGCAACCGGCCGCCGGGCGGAAGCACCACGCGGGTCGGCATATCGAAGTCCACACCGCCGCGCAGATGCCAGGTGTTCGCGGGATGCGCGGGATCATAAAGCGACTGCGATGCGGTGGTGATGTTGCAGAGTTCGACATACTCGTCGCGCGCATTGTTCTCACTGCCGAACACGGGCGCCGGTTGATACATCACCTCGCTGATCACGACCGGGCCGATGCGGGGGCCCCAGTTCGGTTCGCCGAGGCTCGGCGACCATTCCGCCGCCAGCGTTTCCTCGCCCTGACTGCTTCGCTGCCGTCCCAGCGAAACCCCGTTCGCCGAGGCGCCAAACGCGAACCGACGCACGAATCCGGTCGGTTGCCCGGAGGCGTCGGCTGAAAAGAGGCACACTTCGTCGCCGGTCGAACTCAGCGCGAAGCCACGCGGCCCGCTGCCAAAATCCGCTTCCGTGAACACCACGAAGCCCCCCGGCGGCAGCACCGTGCCCGCGGGGATGCCAAATTTGTCCGGCGTTCCGAAATCGTCCGTAAGCCACCACCCACTGAGGTCCGCCGGGGCACCGGAAGCGTTCAGCAATTCGATCGAATCCACTTCCGGAGGATCGGTATGGGCCAGGACCTCGTTGATCCGCACGTCGGGAAGCCCGGGAAGCGGCGTCGCAGGCGCGCCCGGCGAACCCAGGTAGGGACCACCCGCCTGCCACTGTTCCGGCAGCGACCACTCCGCGGCCGGGGCGAGCAGGTCGACCGCGACCAACGGAAAGCCGTGCCCGTCGGTAATGGGATGCCAGGCATCATCGTAGCGGAAATCCTGGACGGGCTCGTGCAGCGGTCCTTCCAACAGGAGACGCTCGCCGGCGTTGTCGAGCCGGCCCGAAAAGACCCCGGCCACCGTGACGCCAGTTCCGTATCGCGCCTCGAAAGCCGCCGAGTTCGCCACCAGCACGGCCCGCCCGCCCGGCGCCAGGACGGCGTCGACGGTGATTTCCGCAGCGACGGCTCCCGAGAGCCGGAAACCCAGCAGGTTGATCCCGGTTTCGCCGACGTTGGTGAGTTCGACGTACTCGAAGTCCTCGGGATCGTAGGGACCGTCGTTCGGGGTTGCCGCTGGGTGATACATCAACGCACTGACCACGACGGGCGGGGTCTGGATGATGTACGAGCCGGTGTTCGCGCCGGACCAGGGCGTGGAAATGGGGGGATTGTTCGCCCCGGTGAGGTTCGCGTGGGTGCGGTTGTACGAACGCGCGGTGATCCGCACGTTGCGCTCGATGGTCACAACGGTCGCCCCGTTGCCGACCTGCGCCGTCGGCGAAATCCCGCCTCCGCTGAGCCGGGGATCGGAGCCGTCCAGTGTGTAATAAAGCACGGTGCCCGCCTTGGTCGCCGGCGTGATGACCACTCGCGACCGGGCCACGACGGGTCCCGGAGGGGTGCTGAAGGTCGGGCGGTCGAGGAAGTTGCCGTCCATGAAATCCACGCGGTTGGAAAGCCAGGTCTTCTGCAGCGCGATCTCCGAGTCGTAAGAGCCGCCGCGGGGCCGATGATTGCTCCACCGCGCGATTTCCCGCGGCTGGGCCTCGCGCAGCTCGCCCGTCAATCGGTCGACCAACGCAAACAGGTTCGTCAGCGCGAATTCCGCCTGCCGCAGCGCCTGATAGCGATCGACGTAAGCCTGCCAAAAGTCGGGATCCTGGAACATCCGGCCCCACCAGGGATAGTTGAAGAAATCCGTGCCGCGGTCGCCGCTCGTGGCCCGCCAGACGCGCGGGTTGGAATCGCGGCCGTCGGTCGAGCCGAGCGCGCGATCGAAGTCCCAGAGCGGGCCGAACTCGAGTTTGCCCGAACGCGGTTTGTAGAAGTAGGTGCTCAGCCGCAGCGCATCGACATTGAAGGTAAGCACATTGAGCAGGTGATGATCGATCCACGAAGGCACATCCACGTAGGCACGGTAGCCGGTCACGGGATCGGTGAAGCCCGCGCTGTTGAGGGCCTGCCCGAAGGCATTCATGTAGCTGATGAGGTACTGCTCCTGGGCGTCCCGTCCGGGAAGCTGGATTTCGGGACCGGGCGGATCCTGGTAGACGATGCCCTGACCGGCGGCGCTGAAGGTCCGTTCGTCCGCATCCGCCCGGTCGATCTTCATGAGGTAACCGCCGGTAACCTGCGGAGGCTGCGTGTGCTCGGGTTCCAACCGGTCGATGTCCACGCGTCCCGGGGCCCGCTTGATCTTCTCCTCGATGACATAGACCCCCATGTAATCCGCCGGGCGAACCGCCGTGCCGCGGGTGTTGACATAGAGTTCGACGAACCGGGTGCGGGGTGAGTATCGCCCGATCTGCCGGCTCAGCGCGTGCGCGAACGGGTTGTGGATGAGGATCGGCTCGAAGTAATTCGGCGCGTAGAAAACCCAGTCGGATTCGGACGGCATGCCCAGCAGCGGACGATCAAAATCGTCGTTCGCTTCCCCCCAGGTCTCCACCGCGTAACTCGACTTGGCGTAGCCCTGGGTGCTCGAACCGCGGATGTTGATCCCGACGCGGGACGCGAAGTCCGGGGCGTTCGTCAGCGAACTGCGCCCGTCCGCCGTCGGCTCGAAGACCAGCAACCAGGCCGGCTGATCCACGTTGGCAGGCACGGTGCCGGCGCCGAAATTGTGCAGCACCGCCAGCGGCAGATCCGAACTGAAATTCACCACGCCCGGCTCCAGCGCCACGAAGCCTTCGCTGCGCACATCCCCCGGCAACAGCCCGGTGACGAAGGCCCGCGCCCGGACCCGCATCCCCGAAGTGACCGAAATCGGCGTCGCATAGAGGGGCGAATCCTCGTCCGGAACCGAACCGTCCAGCGTGTAGTGAATCCGCGCCTGGGGATCGTCCGCCGCGAGCGACAGCGCGAAGCCCGCCGTGAACGTGCCACCGGGACGCGAGAATTCGACCGGCGGGGAAAACCCCGCGCCGCTGCTGGCGTTGGCGCGGCCCGGAGTCGGTTCGACGAAGTAACCCGTAACCGTGGCGTTGAACCGGTCCCGGCCATAAGAAACGTCCTCCCGCTGCGCCGGGTAGTAGCGAAACTCGGAGACGATCCCTCCATCGCGGTCGGTCAAGGCGAGATAGCCGCCGTCACTGGCAAGCTTGAAATCCGTGTGCAACGGGCCGGCCGGGGCGACGCGGTTCTTGCCGGACGCAAACACGACCCGGTAGCCGCCCGGGGCCAGCGTGAAGGCCGGCAGCCTCCAGCGGGTGAGCGCCACGGGGTCGTCGGTCAGATGCCAGCCGCCCAGATCGATGGGTTCGTCGGTCGGGTTGTGCAGCTCGATCCAGTCCGGCTGATCGCCATCCTCGTCGTTCAGCGTGTCGTTGTTGTCGGCCATGAACTCGCTGATCCGGACCCCGGGCGGCGGCGCATTCGGATCGAGCGTGCAGGTCCACTCCCCGCCGGCAAACGGATGCGGCGTGCCCGACCGGTCGGTGATCCCATGCCCCGCCGCCCAAACGAAGGTCACTTCGCCCGCTCCAGGTTCGGCGAACTCGAACCCATACTGCCGTTCGGTGTAGGCCACCAGACGGACGGCTGGTTGGCCGTTGACCAGCAGGTCCGCTGCATCCACCCCCGCAACCGGTTCGGTGAACACCACCTCCACACTCCGCAGGCTCCGAACCAGGGCTCCGGCCGGCGGGATCAACGATTCGACCCGGGGCGCGGAGATATCGAGGGTGGCGTCGAGCGAGACATCGATCACGAAATCACTGCTGCCACTGATCGAGGCATTGAACGCCTGAACCGCCAGCACGTTCGCGCCGGGAACCAGGTAGTCGCGGGCATTATCGAGTTCGAAAACTTGAAACGGGATCGGCTCCGCCAGGGCCGGCCGGGCGGTCCCACCAGCGGTCGGCTCGCCGTCGGGCATGTTGAACCGCGCCACCTCGACGCCATTGATCCACGCCACGAAACCGTCGTCGCTCTGCGCCCCAAGCGTGAGGGACTGCACATCGCCGGGTAGTTCCACCTCGAACGCACCGCGCAGAAACACGCAAGTATAGCCACCGCGCATGTCGCTCAGTTCCGTCCCCGGCGAAGACTGCGTCTCGCCATACCAGAAGGGCGCCTCCCCCAGGGGCCAGGTGGCATCCGGGAAGTCCTGCTGGCGCCAGGCCGCGGGATCCGCCGGAGACGCCTCGGCCGTGCCCTTCAGCCAACGCCATTCAGAAGTCAGCGGTCGCAGCGACTGGGCCGTGGCCATCATCTGGGACCCGAGCCCCAGGGCCAGCAACCCGTTCCGAAAACAAGCTCTCGACAAGTGCATCATGATACGCGGCCGGAGCCGTCGGACCCCGGCGCCCGGCAGCGTAGCAAGCCGGGACCACCGTGTCCCCAGCATATCCCGCGCCAAACGCCTGCCGGGAAGCAACCGCGCCATCCGAAGCACGCCGCAGTTGGAAGCAGGCAGACCGCGGCCCGCCACCGCGCTGAGCCGCCGCCATGCCGCCATTCGCCGCCGCCGCCGTCGGGTCGGCGCATGGTGCACCGGGTACAAGGCGGCTTGCCACCGACGCGCGACGATACCCCCGGAGTCGACTGACAAACGCAACCGGCGGGAGGGCACAAGCCCATGGATTTCACCGCCGACTGCGCGTCGGCGGCTACGACGTCAGGGCCTTGTGCGGCCGGGCCGCGTTTTCGAGGACGGGAAGGCGCGGGTGGACTCAACCGCGAACGTCGTAACACAGGAGGAGATCCTGGTCGCGCACGTAGAGCCGTCCGTCGACGATCACCGGATGCGGCCACGAGTCCTTGCCGCTCTGCTCGGGCGCTTCAAAACGCCCGCGCTCACGGTAGCCAGCCGGGGTGGCCTCGATCAGGACGAGGTTGCTCGTTCCCTTCTTTTCCTCGCGTAAGACCAGCATCCCTGCGGCATAGGCAATCGAGCCCTTGTCCGTCTTCTCCTTCTCCCGCCACACCACTTTGCCCGTCAGAAAATCCTGACACACCCAGCCCACGCCGTCGGAGTGACCGTAGATGTGGCCGTCGACAAGTACGACGCCTCCGTGCTGGTTCTTCATGATTTTGTCGGCGTACACCTCCTCGGCGCTGAAGACGCCGCCGCTCGAGGTGATTCTGAAGAGGTTGCAGCCCACATTGTAGCCGGACGTCACATAAACGTGGTGGTCGTGGTAAACCGGCGTCGGAATGACGGCCGTGCGCCCTTTCCGTTCCGCGTGCCACAGCACCGCGCCGGTCTTCGGAGCGATCCCCACGACGCTTTCCTGTGTCAATTGGATGTACTGGGGCACGCCGTCGATTTCGGCCTTGATGATCGAACTGTACTGGGCTTCGTCCTGGAAGTCCTTCGATTGCCAGAGCAGCCGGCCGGACTGCTTGTCGAGCGCGACCAGGGCACCCTTCTCCCCGCCCGGCGTGCCGACCAATTGATCGCCGTCCACGAGCGGCGATTCACTGAAACCCCACTCGGGCAGTTTGCCGCCGAAATCCTCCACCAGGTGACGGCGCCAGACCTCCTTGCCGCTGGCGGTCTCGAAGCAGGCGATTTCGCCGTATTGGCCGATGGCGTAGAGCCGTTCGCCGTCGATGGTGGGCGTGGCCCGCACGCCGGCGAACCCGCCCCAACCCGGCGCGCCCGCCTTCCCCAGCGGGACCGCCCAAACCTCGCGGCCGGTGCTCCGGTCGAGCGCGATGACGAAGTTCTCCTCGCCACGATCACCACCGGTATAAATACGATCACCAACCACGGCCACGGAGGCATAGCCCGCGCCGAGCGAACCGGCTTTCCACACCAGCTTCGGCCCGCCCGCCGGCCAGGACTTCAAGGTCGCAGCGTCCGGGGAATGGCCGTCGCGGTTCACCCCGCGCCATTCGGGCCAGTCGGCCCCGGCCGCCGACAGCAGCAGTCCACCAGCCAGCCCCGCCACTCCACTCAACCGCAGCATCGCATTCATGATCCTTCGCATGGCGCGGAGTATAGCAGACTCCCGCGGAGAGGAAAAGCGGGCCGCCCCAGATCGGCGCCCGCCGCTGCTCTCAGCCGTGTTGATTCAACCCGCGGTAGCCGCCGACGTGTAGTCGGCGCTGAAATCCAAGGGCTTACGCGGTCCCGCTGACTCCGGCTGGCGGTCCCGTTTTGGTGAATCGTCACCCCCGGCGGCAAGCGTCCGTATCCCCACTGAATCATGCGCCGACTGCACGTCGGCGGCTACGAGTTACTGAATGGTCACGGCTCAGATCGACCAACCCTGCCGGTAGGTCCGGTGGAGCAGGGCGTCCGCTTGTTCGTGGTTGCGGATGCGTCCGGTAATTGTGTCGTACTCGATGCGGCCCTCGACCAGCGCGGCGAGGTTTGCCAGTTGCATCAACTCGGTGAGCGGCCCGCCAATCGCGAATGGGGAGAACGTCCGTCCGCGCCCCTTGCACGCGTCGACCCACTCGCGGTGATGACTGTCGGTGCGGGGAATGGTGGGCTCGGGGCCGCCCTTGAAACCGTCGAACTTTTCCTCAGGCAGGAGCACGTAGCGCGTGTTCCACGGGCATTCCGAGTAGAGGGTGCCCTTCGAACCGACGAGCAGGTCGCCCCAACCGGCCTGCGGAAAGCCGTGCATCAGGTCCTCGGACGGCTTCTGCTTGGCGTGGACCCCGAGCCGGACCGGCGGCAGATCTCCGCGGGCGGGCAGATCGAACATCGCCCGGGACGAAACCGGGTAGCCCTCCGGGTTGACCTCCGAAGGGAAGGCCTGCACGCCAATGATCGTGGGCGAAGCCGACGGCTCCCAGAGCCGTTCGAGCTGGAGGGCGCGGAACATGATGTTGCCGGTATGGCACCCGAAATCCCCGACGATGCCACTGCCGAACGCGCGCCAACCGCGCCAGCTTCCGGGCAGGTAGGACGGATGGTAGGGCCGCCAGGCCGCGGGGCCGAGCCACAGATCCCATTCGAGCGTGGGCGGGACGGGCGGGGTTTCCGACGGCCTGTCGAGCGGTCCGTTCCCGCCATCGAACCAGACGTGCGCCTCGCGTATCTCCCCCAGCACCCCGCCCCAGGCCAGCTCGACGGCCCGCCGAAGGTTCGACGTCGCGGATCCCTGGTTGCCCATCTGCGTCACGACACCGGTCTTCGCCGCCGTCTCCCGCATCACCCGGGCTTCCCGGACGGTGCGGGTCAGGGGCTTCTCGCAATAGACGTGTTTGCCCTGCCGCATGGCAGCAACCGCGGCGACGGCATGCGTATGGTCGGGAGTGCCAACCATGACGGCATCGATGTCGCGCCCCATCTGGTCGAGCATGCGCCGGTAATCGCGGAATACGCGCGCCTTGGGATACCGCTGGAACATGCCCCCGGCGCGTTCCTCGTCGACGTCACTGAAGGCCACGAGATTCTGGCCGAGGTTGGCGAACTCGTTGAGGTTGTCGGCGCCGCGTCCGCCGACGCCGATACCGGCGATGTTGAGCCGGTCGTTGGCCGCCGCGGCAAAAGCCAGTCGGCTGGAGGACAGCAGCAGCAAACTGCCGCCCGAAATGACCGAACGCCGGAGAAACGCCCGTCGCGAGGAGGATTGCATCATGCCCTTCCTCTACACATCCCCGATCCCGCCGTCAAGCCAGGGGGTCAGTCCTCACTTTTTACACTCACCGACGCCCCCCGATCCACCATCAACTCGAGGTGCGTCGGATGGCCCGCGCTGTGATGCACCCGATGCCGCTGACTCCGATAGGCCGCCGGCGGCGCGCGCATGATGTTCGGAACGAAGGTCTGCGGGTTGCGGTCGTAGAGTGGAAACCACGTGCTCTGCACCTGCACCATCAGCCGGTGCCCGGGTTGGAAGGTGTGGTTCACCGGCGGCAACGGCACCCGGTATTCGAGGGGGCAATCGGGCTTGATGGCCGCGGGCTCCGTATAACTCTCCCGATAACGCCCGCGGAAGATGTCTCCGCTCACCATCAGTTCGTACCCCGACATCGCGAAGTCCGGCGAATCATCGGGGAACACGTCGATGAACTTCACGACCCAATCCGCGTCCGTCCCGGTGGTTTCGGCGAACAAGTGCGCCACAATCGGCCCCCGCACCGTCAGCGCTTCCGTCAGTGGTTCGCTGGTCCACGTCGCAACATCCGGTCGCCCATCGACGAAGCGTTGATCCTCGACGAGCCAGCGGCGCCAGGCGGCGAGAGCGGTCGGGTTGCCGTAGTCGATGGCCCAGTTCGGACGCGGCGCATAGGGCACGGGTTTCGCCGGGTCGGAGACGTATTCCGTCGCGAAGACCTCCCCGGTCGGCGGCGAAGAACCCACCTTCCCCTCCGCCCCGAGATAGAGGCGAACGGTCTCCCCGTCGGGTGGCCACTGATCGCACTCCCGCCACCGGTTCAGGCCCGTTTGAAAGACCGTCACCGGCGCCGGGAGCCCCGTGGTGTCCGCGTGCAAAAAGCGGCGGAGAAACGGCCGCAGCACATCCTCGCGAAAGCGCTTGGCGGTATCTTCGTCGAACCCGATCGCCCCCAGATGGCTGCCGTCGGAGAAGTGCTGACCGTGGTACCACGGACCGGCAGCGAAGAAGTTGCGGTCGTTACGGGCGTCGTGTTTCTCCAAGGCCGCGTAAGCCGCCGGTGCACCGTAGATGTCCTCCTGATCCCAGAAACCATGCACATGCAAGGCCGGAACGAGGCGGGCGGGAGCGTCAAACCACTGATCCGCCGCCACGGACTGCCAGTACGGCCCATAGGCGGGCGAAGCCATCAACCGCTGCCACATCGGATGGCGGTCATCCAGCCGCACGCCCATGCCGGTGTCCGCCGCCCCCAGGCCGAGCGCCCACGTGTACACATCCTGGATTTCCCGGGGGTAGGGCGTGAATTCGTCCTGCCGGGTTTCCATGTCGTAGATGTAGTCGAAGGCGTAGGTGGCGCGAAACGCGCCCCAGTGGAACCAGTCGTCGGCCTTCCAGACATCCACGACGGGGTTGCAGGGCACGGCCGCCGCGAGGGCAGGATGCGGTTCGCGCATGGCGGCCAGGGCCAGCCAGCCGGGATAGGAGGTCCCCCAGATGCCGACCCGCCCGTTCGAGGGGATCTCCCGGACCAGCCAGTCAATCGTATCCCAGGCATCGGTGGTTTCGTCGGTGGCCGTTTCGTTGAACGGACCCCGCGGCGGCCGATAAAGCACCGCGTCGCCCTCCGACTGAAAGCGCCCGCGGATGTCCTGAACCACGTAGATGTAGTCGTGGCCCAGGAAGTCATTCCCCAGGGTCGCTTCCAGACGGGTCGACGCGTGGCCACGCAAAGCGCGCGTCGCGTTGTAGGGGGTTCTCTCCAGGAGCATCGGCAGCGGGCCGAAGGAGTGCTTCGGAGAGAGAATCAGCGTGTGAA
The DNA here is from genome assembly GCA_024233305.1 of Verrucomicrobiales bacterium. Classification (GTDB taxonomy): domain Bacteria; phylum Verrucomicrobiota; class Verrucomicrobiia; order Limisphaerales; family J093; genus J093. Next base: position 53,130 of record JACKPV010000035.1, on the reverse strand, counting down.
GACGGACCCCATCCCGCATCGGGACCTCGGCCTCCCGGATGACGAAATCATCGTGCGCGTGCGGTTCGCGCAGCGGCCGGTCCTCGGCATGGAGGCAGGTGAGCGAAAGGAGCCCCAACCCCAGCATCAACGCGCGCGCGGGAGGAGAGCCCGGATGGCCCGCGCGGGGCGGACGGGCCCAGGGGGTGGAAGTCGCGTCCGGGGCTCGGGACACCAACGCGGACGGCGGAGCGAGGTGGTTATTCATCGTCGTGCAGCCTGCCCCTTTTCCCGTGCGGTGTTCAATCCCGCGTTCGACTCCCGAGAAGCCACAGCCCGCGGCGGCAAGGCAGCGATCGCGCGACACCCGGCGGCGGCAGCAAAACGAGCGCCGGCTGAATTCCGGAGGTTGACATGTGCCTGACGCACTGGGAAGCGTCCACCTGGTTTCCGCCGGGGTCGCACGCCACCAGAATCATGGAGGCCCTTTCGGTCCAGGCGAGGGCCTGCCGCCTGCGCCGGTGACCGTCGCTGGAAGCCAGGACGTCCCACCGGCACACGACCCGCGTGCCCGTTTCACCGCGCCAGCGCCCAGGGTATCGATCCTGGGGTGTCCCCTGGCAAAGCCCGCCGACAGCGCCCCAGGATCAGCGCCAGCAAGCCGGCACGGGCTCGCCGGGGGACCACCCGTCTCAGCCTCGGGATTTGTTGGGCGACCGACCGTCGACGGTGACACGCCATCGGACGGGTGGACATCACACCTCGGGCAGCTCGTAACCCCTGCGCCGCGGACGGTCGAGGAGTTCGTTGGCCTCGGGATCGTTCACAAACACCTCGTTGATCGGATCCCATTCGAGCTTGCGGCCCAGCCAGCGGGCGATGTTGCCCAGATGACAGATCGTCGCCGAGCGATGGCCGATCTCGACGTCGGCGATGGGCTTCTCGCGCGATTTGATGCAATCGAGCCAGTTCTGCTGGTGGTTTCGGCTCTTGTAGAGTTGCACGGGCAGATCGTCGGTTTTCTCGTAGGCGAGTTCCTCGGGATCGGAAACGACCTTGGCCCGGTCGATCGTGAGGGTGCCCTTTTCCCCGACGAAGACGGCGCCGCCCATCGGTCCCTCGCCCAGTTCCATGATGATGTCACCGGGATAGCGGAAAAAGACCTTCGGGGCACTGCAAATCACGTCGCCGCGGGTTTTGGGTTCGGACTTGTCATAGATCGGCGGTTGGAGGGCAGGCCCGTCGGTCCAGACTTCGAGAGGACCCGTTTCATCCATCCCGAGCGCCCACTGCACCTGGTCGAAGCCGTGGCTGCCCCAGCCGGTCATTTCGCCGCCGGAAAACGGCCGGAAGGAGAGCCAGCCAGGATTGGCGCGCGGCGCCTGCAGGTCCTGATGGTACGGCACCAAGGGCGCGGGCCCGCACCACATTTCCCAATCCAACTCGTCCGGCAGCGACTGCGCGGGGAGCCGGCACTCCCAGGGCGTGGGGTAGTTGTGAGCGATGACCTTCTTGATCCGCCCGAGACGGCCGTTGCGGATGAGCGTGCAGCCTTTGTGGTTTTCGGACATTGAACGCTGTTGACTGCCTGTCTGAAACACCCGGCCATACTTGCGGACGGCCCGGGCGATCTGGCGTCCTTCGTGAATGGTCAGGCTCATGGGTTTCTCGACGTAGAGGTCCTTGCCGGCCTGACAGGCGTGGATGCAAATCCGGCCCCGCCATTGCTCCGGCGTGGCAGTGATGATGGCATCGACGTCCTTACGTTCGAGCAACTGGCGATAATCCTGATACACCGCGGCCTCGAAAGGCTTCGCGATCTCGCGGGCGCGCGGCAGGTTGACATCCGCCATGGCGACCATTCGGGCGAGCGGCAGGCGGGCGGTGTAGTTCACATCGCCGCCGCCCTGGCGCCCCACGCCGATGCCACCGATGCCAATCTGCTCGTTGGGCCCCGGACGCCCCGGGGCGGCGATGATTCCGGTCGGCACGATCTGGGGCAGGGCAAGCCCGACTGCACCCAGACGTGCGGCGCGTCCCAGGAAGCGGCGACGGCTCAATGCGGAGGCGGCGGAGGGGGAAGACATGGATTTCATGGCTGATTTCCGATTCATGCGTTGCGGCCGCCCATTCTCGCACCGTGGCGGAAGCTGTCGAGCCTCAAGCTCACCGCCACCACGCCTCACGGGAAGGCCCGAGATGTCGGCATCGGGAGACCAACGCGGTGCCCCCAAGGACGTGGCGAATCTTGGGTTATCCGATCCGCAGCGGGGACAAAGACGGCGACGGAGGAAGACGGCCCCCGCGCGGGAAACAGGGCTCACCTGTCCTTGGAACCCGCCCGGGCAGGCACCGCTAGCGTGCCAGCCACGCGGGCAGCGCGGTGGTGAGGAAAGGCAGGTAGGTGATGAGCAGCACACCGACGAACAGCACCACCAGCATCGGAAAACTGGCCCGAATGACCTCGGGAATCGGTTTCTGAAACCGGTACGAGGAGAGGAAGAGGTTCATGCCAACCGGCGGCGTCAGATAGCCAAGCTCGAGGTTCGCCAGAAAGATGATGCCGAGATGGACCATGTCGATGCCGTAAGCCCGCCCCAACGGCACCAGCAACGGCACGACGACGACGATGGCGGAGTAAATGTCCATCAGGCAGCCCACCAGGATCAGCAGGACGTTGACCACCAGCAGGAAGACGAGCTTCGAGCTGATGTGCGCGGTCACCCATTCCACCGCGAGGTCGGGCACCTGGCTGTCGATCAGGAAGTAGGTGAAACCCAGCGCCACCCCGAGAATCAGCAGCACGCCACCGACCAGCAGGCCACATTCGGTCATCACGCGAGGCACATCACGGAACAGATGGAGATCCCGATAAATCACGACTTCAGTGACAAACGCATAGAACGCCGTGATCGCCGCGGCCTCGACCGGAGTCGCGATGCCGCTGAACAAGGCAGTCAGGGCCACAACGGGAATCAGCAGCTCCCACTTCGCCTCCCAGATCGCTCCCCACACCTCCCGGCCCACAAACGGCTCCCGGTCGCGGGCCCCGCCGGGCGCCTGCCAGATCGCCCAACCCGCCACCAACCCCATCAGCAACAACCCCGGCGCCAGCCCCCCCTGAAAAACCTGCTCCATGCTCACCTGCGCGTCGGTGCTGCTGCTGGCCACGATCGAGAACAGGATCGGCGGCAGACAGGGAGGAAACAGCAGGCCGAGCGATCCCGCGGCGGTGAGCAGGCCGAGGGCCGTGCGCTCCGGGTATCCGGCGGCCACGAGCACCGGCATCAGCAACCCGCCCAGGGCGAGAATGGTCACGCCGGAAGCTCCCGTGAACGAGGTGAAAAACGCGCAGAGCAGCACCGTGGCCACCGCTGGACCACCCCGGATCGAGCCGAACAACGCGCGAAAAACGCGCACCAACCGCTTTGCCGCCCCCCCTTCCGCCAGGAAGTAGCCGGCCAGAGTGAACAGGGGAATCGCCGGCAGGGTGGGTTCCGTTGTCAAACGATAGTGATTCAACGGCACCGCGGCGGGCGGTTCGCCCAACGCCGCCAGCAGAATGATCGCCGCGCCCCCGATGGTCGTAAAAATCGGCGCCCCCAACAAGGTGGCGAGCAGCAGGATCACCAACGCCGGCAGACGCAACCGCTCGGGATCGACCGGTTGCCAAATCCCCACGCCGACCAAAGCCCCTCCGATGACCAGAGCGGCCACCCGTCCCCGCCAGGTTGCGCCGGCATGCCAGACCAACCTCGCCGCGATCACCACGAAGCCGACAACCAGCAGCAACTGAACGACCCAGACCGGAATGCCATGGGCCAGTTCCTTCCCCAACCGGCGACTGCTCATGACAAACTGCCAGCTCGCCAGCCCCAGGAGCAGGCTGATGGCCGCGCCCACGCTGTTCGCCACCACTCCGGCCGCCTGCTTCCACCGTCCCTTGAGATAGGTCGTCAGGGTCGAGATCGCCAGCAACCGGCCTTCCCTTGCCGCCACCGCCCCCCCGAGCATCCCCACCGCCAGCACCAGATGCTGCACGAGGGGCACCGAGGCCGGCACGCCCGTCGCAAAGAACTTGCGGAGGACGATCTCCGATACCGGCAGCAGCACCATGGCCGCGAGGGCCAGGACGACAAAGAGGTTCTCGACACCGCAACCCCAGTGCAGCCAGCGCGGCTTTTCGGGCGCGACCTCCTCGTGGAATGGAACCTCGACGCTCACCGGTCAAACGCGAAACCGAAATCAGCGCGCGCCCGCCCGGTACTCCTTCAGGGCCTGCATCGCCTGGTCGAACACATCGGCGGGAACGATCGAGCCGCGGATTTCCGGGTAAACCGCCTCGGCGGCGGCGCGCCACTGCGCCTCGACTTCGGGCGTCGGTTTGGCCACCTTGAGTCCCCGCCGTTCCATCGCCTGCACGGCCTCCCGGCTTTCCTGGCGTCCGAGTTCTTTGATTTCCCGGCCCACCTCGAGGGCGGATTTCGCCATGGCCTCGCGCAGGTTCGCCGGGATGGCATCCCACGTCTCCTTACGGACGACGCACGCGCCGACGAGGGGACCCCAGTTCACTTGCAGCATGTGGGGCGCCCGCGTATCGACCTGACCGGCCAGGGCGAAAACCGGCGGCGCCGGGGCCGCGTCGATCATCCCCGTCTGCAAGGAGGGCAGGATGTCCGCGGTTTCGAGAGGAATCACGTTGAAGCCGGCCGACTTGTAGATGCGCACGGTCTCGGGACTGCCGGCCCAGGTGAACAGCTTCATCCGCTTGAGGTCGTCCGGCGTGTTCACGGGCGATTTGGTGAAAAAATGCACCCAGCCGGCATCGGTCCAGAAGAGCACGACAAATCCCTTGGCGGCGAGCCGCTGCTCGAGCAGGGGCCGGAGCCGTTCGCCCACGAAGTCCACCTCCGCCAGATCCCGGAAACCCATCGGGATACTCTGCAATCCCTCGGCGCCCGGCTCGATTTCGGACAACCCGACGGCCGTGAGCAGCGACGCTTGAATGGAGTTGAGCCCCATCAAGCCGACCGTGTCCGCCTCCCCGCCGAGCTTGCCGTCGGCATAGACCACGAGATTCACACTGCCGTTCGAGGCCTGTCGCCACTCATCCCGGAGACGCATCAGACTCTTGTGGTAGGCGCTGCCCGTGGGCGCCAGGGTGGCCAGCTTGATGCGGGTGGCCGCCTTCGCCAACGGCGCCGAACACCCGAGGACCACACCGGCGAAAACCAGCCCCACCAACCAACGAAACCGAACGCATGTCATACGGGCCCCAGCATACTCCATCCGTCAAACCGAAGCGAAACTCCGGGGGTCCTTTTTCCCCCGCGCCGGACGGGATCGCGCCCGCGCGCGGGATCCGCCTTCATTCGTACTCCCACTTCAGGATCCACGGATCCTCGGTCTGCTTCTGGAACTCCCGGAGCTTCGCCTGGTACTCGACCAACACCCCGCGATGATCCGGATCGGACGCCAGGTTCCGCGTCTCCTCGGGATCGGCGGCGATGTCATAGAGTTCGAACGGCGGACGGTGAATGTAGTCCCCCACGGTCCTGCGACCGTACGCGGCGTCCATCCCCCGGCGGTATTGCGCCTGCCAGCTCGAGGCCGCCCAAAGATCGGACGCGAAGGGATAGGGCAGACCCGCGGCGAGGTTCCAGATGAGCTTGTAATGCCGGTCGCGCACCACCCGCATGGGGTAATACATTTGGATTTCGTGAAACGTGTGGGAGGCGAAGACCGCCTCCCAATGCGACGCTTCCGGATGCTCGAGAAGCGGCAGCCAGGACCTGCCGTGGTAGCTTCGGAAGTCGTGGCGGCCGGCACGATTCTCCTCCAAGGCCTCGCCGCGGGCCCGCCAGAAGGCGTTGGGATCCTGCCAGGCCTTCGGGGCGTTCGTCTCGCGATCCAACCCGCCCGCGAAATCCAACAGGGAGGGCGTGATGTCGACATGGCTGATGAGGGCGTCCGAAACCACGCCCCGCCGGTTCGCATAGGGATTGCGGACCACGAACGGCACCTTGAGCCCCGGCTCGTAGACCGTGGTTTTCGCGCCGGAAAACGCCATGCCGTGGTCGGAGGTAAACACGAACAGCGTCTGGTCGAGGAGTCCGGCTTCCTCGAGGATTTCGATCAGCCGCCCGACCCCCTGATCCACGCGGGCGCATGACTGGTAGTATTGGGCCAGCTCCTCCCGCGTCTCGGGCGTATCCGGCAGAAAGGCGGGCACCGGCACGGTGGCCGGATCGAAGAATACCTCCTCCACGCCGGGATAGGCGCCGCGGCGGGGCCGGTTGCCGAAGAGATCGGGCTTGAGTTCCCGCGCCGACGTCTCGTCCGTGCCCCCGCCCCGGTGCGGATCCGCGGTGCCGAGGTAGAGGAAGAAGGGCCGGGGATCGGTCGCATCGGTGAGGAACCCGCGGCACGCTTCGGCGAGTTGCACGGTGCTGCGCGCGTTGCCGGGCAGCTGCGTCTCGAAGTGGTAGACGGGTTCGGGTGCCACGTGGTATTTGCCGATTCGGGCCGTGCGATAACCGGCGTCGGCCAGCACCCGCGGCAACGCAAGACTCACCACGTTGTGAAAAGAGGCAAACTTGTGGAAGTCGTGTTGATGGCCGTACTGACCGTTGGCGTGGTTGTGCAGGCCGGACAACACCACCGACCGGCTGGCACTGCAACTTGCCGTGGTCGCGAAAGCGTTGCGGAAAAGGGTGCCCTCCGCGGCCAACCGGTCGACGTTCGGCGTGACCGCCACCGGATCCCCGTAACACCCCAGCGTCGTCCCTTCATCATCGGTGATGAAGAACACGATGTTCCTTTCGGCAGCCTGCAGCAGCCCGGTCAGCAACGCCAGCACCACCGGGAACCCGCCTGTCAGCGATCGTTTCATGTTCCCCGAAGCCAAACACCCCCCAAACCCGAAGGCAATCCCGGTTCGTCCGCGGTCCGGCCCCGCGCACGTCCGCCGCGCCTCCCGACCGCCGAACGGGGTCCCGCATGCCGTTCGATTGACTTCGTCCAATCCGCCCCGCAGAGTGCCGCCATGCACTCGATCACGCCACGTCTCACCGGCTTACCCTTCCCAGGCAGCGGGAACCTCGCCACGCGCTGGCGCCCGCTCCTCACCCTGGCGACCCTGGGCGTTTGGCTGGGACAGTCCGAGGCCCGGGCCGACTGGCCCGATTTTCGCGGGCCTGCCGGTGACGGGCACGCGCCGGCGGCGGCCACCGGAACTCCCGCCGGATATCCGGTGCGCTGGAGCGAAACCCACAACGTCCGTTGGAAGACCGCCATCCATGATCGCGGGTGGTCCACGCCGGTGGTGCTGGGGGATCAAGTCTGGGTCACCACCGCCACGGAGGATGGCCATGACTTCTTCGCTGTCGGGCTGGATGCCACGACCGGGGAGGTTCGCTTCGACGAAAAGCTGTTCCACACGGACGACCCCGAACCACTGGGCAACGGCGCTTCGATGAACTGCTACGCCACCCCCTCGTCGTTCATCGAGCCCGGGCGGGTCTATGTCCACTTTGGGAGCTTCGGCACCGCGTGCCTCGACACCGCTACGGGCCGGACGATCTGGAAGCGCAACGACCTCCCCTGCCGGCATTACCGCGGTCCGGCTTCCTCCGTGGTGTCCTGCGAGAATCTCCTGATCCTCACCATGGACGGCGCGGATCTCCAATACCACGTCGCGCTCGACAAACCGACCGGGCGCACCGTTTGGAAGACGGACCGTTCGGTGATCTGGAACGACGAGCACATCCCCGGACAGATGGCGCGCGACGGCGACCTCCGCAAAGCGCACAGCACCCCCTTGATCGTCAGCGCCCACGGCCGTCCACTCATGATCAGCGCGGGCGCGAAGGCCGCTTACGGTTACGATCCCCGCGACGGGCGGGAGTTGTGGATGGTTCAGTATCCCGACTGGTCGGTGGCCCCGCGTCCGTTGTTCGACGGCACCCTCGCCTTCATCGTCACGGGGCTGAACAAGCGCGAGATGTGGGCGATCAAGACCGACGGCAAGGGGGACGTCACGGAATCGGCGGTCGTCTGGAAACTCCGTTCCCGCGTCGGCAAATATGCCTCACCGCTGCTCGTGGATGGTCTGATCTACACCGCCGCCGAGGAGAGCTTCGTTTCGTGCGTGGACGCGGCCAACGGCGAGGTCGTCTGGACGGAGCGGATCGGCGGCAAGTATGCAGCCTCGCCCATCTACGCCGACGGACGCCTGTATTTCTTCAGCCAGGAGGGCACGACCACCGTCCTCAAGCCGGGCCGCACCTTCGAACCGCTCGCCACGAACACCCTCGAAGACGGCTTCATGGCGTCGCCGGCCGCGTCCGGACGGGCATTCTTCCTGCGGACCAAAACGCACCTGTATCGCGTCGAGGCGGACCTCAAAGCTGCCCGAGCGTCCGCCCCGGTTCGCCCCGTGGGCAGACAGGCGGTCGCCGCCGTGGAATGACCCTGCCGAACCCGCTCCCCGCACCCCCGGGAGCAGTTCCGCAGGAAACGGGCGGGCACGGCAGCCGTATCGATTCAATACGCCGTAGCCGCTGACGTGCAGTCGGCGCTGGAATCCTGGGGCTTGCGCGGGTTCGCAGGTCCCGACTGGCGATTATCGTTGGGTGAATCGTCGTGCCCCTCTGGGTGGCACCGTATCCTCGGCAACCCCTGCGCGGCCTCGACGGCGGCGGCCGCCATTCACTGAAGGACACCGCTCAACGCTGCGGGGATATCTGGTAAAGCAAGAGGTAGATCACGACCCCCGTCACGGACACGTACATCCAGATCGGCCAGGTCCAGCGGGCCAGCCGTCGATGGGTGGCTCGTCGATCCCGGAGCGCGAACCAGATCGTCGCGAGCACCAAGGGCACGATCACCATCGCCAGCAGCGTGTGCGTCAGCAGGATGCCGAGGTAGATCGGGCGGAACCATGCCGGATCGGAAAACACGGTCCGTCCAGCGTTGGCGTGGTAGAAAAGGTAGCCGGCCAGAAAGAGCGTGGAAGCCACGAACGCTCCCAGCATGCAGGCCCGGTGGGCTTTCTCGCGGCCACGCCGGATCATCACCAAACCCGTTGCCAGCAGAAGGGCGGAAAGCGAGTTCAGGGCCGCGTTCAGGGCGGGCAGATCAGCAATTTCCACGTCTATTCCTCCCCTCCCAGTCCCTCCGCGCCTTCCCCCAACTCCAGCCGACGGATCGCCGCCTGAAGCTCCTTGACGACACCGGGGTTTTCTCCGTCGAAGTAGCCGCGGATTCGACCCGCGGCGTCCACCAGCACCAACCGGGTGCTGTGGACGAACAGGTCCTGCGGTGCGGCGCGCTCGGGGGCCGGATTCTCCGCGACCGCCAGACCAAGTTGCTCCGTGACCGCCCGGTAGATCACCGGCTGCGGTCCGGTTAGAAAACTCCAGCGGTTGGAATCCGCACCGAAACGCTCGGCGTACCGACGGAGCACTTCGGGAGTATCAAAAGCCGCATCGGCGGTCAGCGAGACAATCCGGGTTTCGTCCTCATCCCCCAGCGCATCCTGCAGGCGGCGGAGGTTGGTGTTCAACCGCACGCAGGGCCCCGGACACCGGGTGAAGAACACGTCCGCCACCCAGATCGATCCCCGCAGCGTAGCACTGTCGAACGCGTTTCCGAACTGATTGGTCAGGCTGAAATCGGCTACCGAACCCAGGACGGGCAGGGGCGCCGACTGGCGGCGAGCGTCAACCCGGGACAAGAGCACCAGGAGCACGACCAACCCGCACCCAAGCAGGGCGGGAAGTGCGAGTCGCGCGATCAATTTCCTGGATGTCATGAGCAAACGCAGCAGAATTCCAGCGCCGACATCACGCCACCGCGAACTCGTCAACGGGTCGGCCCGCTTGCCGGGCCGTCCGCCTTCGGTTGCCGGGCAAGCAAATGCTCGGGCGGCCCGACCATACGGCGCCGTGTGTGGAAACGGGTCCCGGCGGCTCGATGCTCGCGGCGGTCCTATTCGTAGCTCACCTGCTCCCCGGAGGTCCGGGTGTGTTCTCCGAGCCACGAGGTGAACTCGGCCGGGGTGACCGCATGAAAGAGCCCCCGCATGCTCGAATGGCCCTGGCCACAGAGCTGGGCACAGGTGATCTGATAGGTCCCCTCCACGGTCGGCGTAAACCAGACCGGAATGCTGAGGCCGGGAATGGCGTCCTGGGTCACCCGCATGGACTTGACGGAAAATGAGTGGATGACATCCAGCGAACTGATGTGCGCGACGACCGGTTTGCCCACCGGCGCATAGACATCACTGCTCTCAACCACGACATCGTCCTTCCCGTTCGCATCGTCGGGATCCACGCCCAGCGGATTGGAATCACCGACGAATTCGGGGGCCGATCTTCCGAAAACCCCGTCGGCGCCGGGATACCAGGCCATCCAGTTGAACTGACGCCCGATCACCTTGACCACGGTGGCTTCTTTTTCGTCCGGAAAATTCTCGAAGGAAGCCCCCCGAGCCCATAGGGGAACGGCGAAGCCGATCAACAGAATCCCTTCCACCACGGCAACGCCGACCTCAAGATAGCTCGAGACGTGGCTGCGCACCCCTTCGGGATTCGCCTTCGCGGAGCGGGACTGACGGAATCTCCAGAGGGCGTAGAGGAAGAACGCCCCCCAGCCGAGCAGTAACGCGAACATCAGCAGGTGGACATACAGCATCAGGTTGTCCAGACCCTGCCCATGTTCGGACGCGACGGGAGGCAGATGCAGCAATTTGGTGATCAGGGTTTCCATGACACGTTCACTTCAAGCCGGGTCGTTGGCGCCCGGAGGTTCCATGGCCCTGGCGGCGGCGGCCGCCCGTCGACCAAGCGAGACAAAGAAAACGACGAAGGTCCCCAGCACCCCCACCACGACCCCTAAGAGCGTGAGAATCCCCATGTTCATCCCCTCCGCCAACGCTCCGTCCGACTGCCCGAAGCAAGCCGCGCAGGCGTGGCATGCAGGGCCCGGGACAAGCAGCAACGCCAGGGCAAATGCCGCGAACCAGAAACCTCGTTCTCTCATAGCAGGCTGATTCCCTTCAGCTTCCGGATGACCTTCCGCAGGTAGAACACCAGTCCCACTCCGGCGGCGAGCGAGGCCACGCCAAGGAACAGGTCCATCCCCGCCCCGGTCCTGGAGTACGTCACGAGTTCCCACCCCCCGAAGCCGAAGGCGAGCAGGATCGACAACGTGACGAACAGGATGTGAAAAGCCTTGAGGGACATCAGCGGAATCCGGTGAACAACTGGTCGGCGTTCGCGAAGATGATCAACCCCATCAACCCGACAAAGAAGATGCCGGTGGCACCGAGCAACCCGTAGATCAGCTTCCGCTCGGAGATCAGATGCATGAAATAGCCCGCGACCAGGAACGCCTTGCAGCTGGCGATGAACAGGGCCACCCCGATGTTGACCGCGTGGTTGCCAAAGTGAATGAACGAGGCAATCACAGTGATCACGGTGCCCAACAGCAGGGCGACGAAGACGTAGATGTACTTTCTCGTCGCCTCCTTGACATCATGTGCGTTCTGTTCGTGCATGGCTCAGAGAAGGTAGAGGACGGGGAAGAGGAATATCCAGACGAGATCGACAAAATGCCAGAACAGTCCTGAAACCTCGACCCGGTTCGTCAGGCGCTCCGGATCGCTCCGCCACATGCGGCTGCCCGGCCCCCAAAGGAAGCCGATCACCAGCGCTCCCCCGACCACGTGCAGCGCGTGCAGTCCGGTCAGCGTGAAGTAGATCGCAAGGTAGGTGCTCCGCCACGGACCGAAACTCTCGAGCCGCGAGATCTCGCTGACCGGGATCGTCAGGCTCTCGTGCGCCGCCGCCCCTTCGTGGCCATGCGCCGCCTCGGAATCCGCATGCGCCCCGGTCGCGGCCGGCACGGGATCGGGATGAAAGTGAATCTCGGTCAGTCCCAGTTCCGGCTTCGAGAGCGTTGCCTTCGTCCAGTTGAACGGCTTGCCCTCGATGTGTCCCGTCATCTCGGTGCCGTCGTTCAACCGCACCCAGTAGTGGGTGAGCTTGTCACGATACTCGAAGCTCTTGATCACCATGAACGTGGCTGCCAGCAGCACCGTCACGCCCTGGTACAACTTGTAGCTGCCGAAGTCCTTGAGTTTGAGCGAGGCCCAGGCGAGCACCACCGTGATGCTCGAACAAATCAGCACCACCGTGTTGATGGTGCCCAGGGGCACGTTGAGCAGACCCTGCGGCCAAGTCTCCGAACCCACGCGCAGCAACACATACGAGGAAAAGAGCGCGCCGAAGAGCATCACTTCCGACGCCAAAAACAACCAGATGCCAACCTTGGCGTTGTACAGTCCGGTATCAGGACGCGCTTGAACCGTGTAAGGAATATCCATCGGAAGACCTAGGCAGGCTGGTTTTGCGGCGTGAAGTCGCCCTTGCGACCCGCGAAGCTGTATTCATACGGGCCCCGGGCGACCACCGGCGGACTGGCGAAATTCCCATGCGGTGGGGGCGTCGGCGTGGCCCAATCCAACGTCGTGGCTTCCCACGGATTGTCGCCCACGACCTTCTCGCCGTGCCGGATGCTCCAGAAGAAATTGATCACGAACGGAATTTGGGCCAGTCCGAGCAGCCAGGCCGCGTGCGATATGCCGACGTTCAGCTTGATCGCCAGCGCCAGGCCGTGGATGCCCTCCTGCGCCGCATAGGTGGCGCCGCCATCGTACATCCGCCGTGACATCCCCTCCAACCCCTGCACGAACATCGGCAGGAACACCAGATTCATGAACACCAGGGACGTGGCCCAGTGAACCCGCCCCCAGAATTCGTTCATCCGCCGACCGGTCACTTTGGGGTACCAGAAATACACGCCCGCCAGCAGGGCAAAAATGGTTCCCGGCGCGACGACATAGTGAAAATGCCCGATGACGTAATACGTGTCGTGCAACTGAATGTCGGTGGCATTGAAGCCCAGCGGCAGCCCGGTCAATCCCCCGATGCCGAACATCGGGAGAAACGACAACGCGAAGAGCATCGGCGTGTTGAACCGGATCGAACCGCCCCACAGGGAAATGAACAGCGAGGTCAGAATAATCACCGACGGGATCGAAATCATCATCGTCGTGGTCTGGAAGAACGTGCTGATCTTGGTCCCCATCCCCGTCAGATACATGTGGTGGGCCCAAACGATGAACGAGAGGAACCCGATCGCCATGGAGGCATACACCATCGACCGGTAACCGAACAGCGGCTTCCGCGTGTTGTTGGCGATGATCTCGGCCACGATCCCCATGGCCGGCAGGATGAGGACGTACACCTCCGGGTGGCCCAGGAACCAGAAGAGATGCTGCCAGAGCAGCGGGCTGCCCCCGCCGCTGACCTCCAGCGGCCGTCCGCTCACCACCAGGCCGCTGGGGAGAAAGAAGCTGGTGCCGGCGATGTTGTCCATCAACTGCATCAATCCCGCCGCTTCCAGCGGCGGAAACGCAAGCAGCAGCAGAAAGGCGGTGACCAGCTGCGCCCACACGAAAAACGGCATCCGCATCCAACCCATTCCAGGCGCCCGCAGCTGGATGATGGTCGCGATGAAATTGACCGAGCCAAGCAGCGACGAGGTGATCAGCACCACCATGCCCAACAGCCAGAATGTCTGCCCGTCGACGTGGTGTGCCAAGTCGGCGATGGTGGCCAGGGGGGAATAGGAGGTCCACCCCGACTTGGCGGCCCCGCCCGGAATGAAGAAGCTCGCGAACATCAGCACGCCACCCAGGAAATAGCACCAGTAGCTCGCCATGTTCAGCCGGGGAAACGCCATGTCCGGCGCCCCGATCTGCAACGGGACCACGTAGTTCCCGAAGGCCCCGAAGGCCAGCGGCACCACCGCCAGGAACACCATGATCGTCCCATGCATCGCCCCGAACGAGTTGTACAGGTCGGGGGACATGATGCCCTTGAAGGCCACCTCCGGTCCCAAAATGGCTTCCAGCAACCGGCCGAACACCGGGATGGGCTCACCAGGATAAGCCAGCTGCCAGCGCATCAACGCGATCAGGACGAAGCCGACAAACAGGAACAGGAGCGCCGTCAACCCGTATTGAACACCGATCACCTTGTGATCCGACGAGAAGACGTACTTCCGCAGGAATCCAAGCTCGTGGTGATCGTCATGGCCCGCCGCTCCGCCCGCCCCGTGGGCGGCGTGAGCCGCTGCTGCTGCGCCGTTATGTCCCGTCATGTTACGGTAGATTCCAAGGAGTTCCGACCGGCCTGCAAGACACCGCCTCGCCCGCCGCCCAATCGGCAACCTCGTCCCCAAAAAGCCAACACACTAACCACATCTTGCCCTGCCAAGGGCAAGATCGGGCGCGGAGACTAGGCCGGCCGGCCCGACCTGTCAACGCCCGATTCCACGGCGAATTCCACATCTGCTGCGGCTTCTCCGAACGCCTCCCCGAGCCGGCTTGGCGGCATTTGGAGTTGTCGCGATGAGGTATATCCTGTTGATGCCCAGTAGCCAATGACATCAACAGCAGCTGGTGAACCTGGTCCGACCGGGGGAACCCGGACCCGGACACCCACCCCGTCGATGCGCACCCGCCAGCACCCCACCATCGCGGCGGTTGAGATACCGGGACGATTCGCCTCGATCGAGTCGACGCCTCGGCAGCCCAAGCTGCCGGCGCAAGCGTTCCGACACCCGGCCCCGGGGGGTGGTGCGGATCGAGGCCCCTAACCGAACTCTGGACGGGCGCTCACGGCTGCGCATATCCGCAGCCGTGAGTGCCCACAGGCCCGCGGCATACCGGGTCGCAGTGCACTTGGCTCCCTGGCGCTGTGCCCGCGCAGGCCTATTTGTTCCCTCCGAGGAGCCGGTTGAGCGTTGCGCCAATCGCGTTCGTGGCCGGGAAGGTTCCACTAACCTGGTTGGCCACGGCCTCGGAAGATCCCACGGCCACCGCGTGGCTGATCCCGATTCTCCGAGGCGGCGAGTACGAAGCCTGGCTGTGGCAGCCAAAGCAGTTGAAGTTGGGAAACTGCACAAAGGTCTCCGCCGTGGTGTTGGCGAGGGAGACCGACCCAAACGGCTCGCCGATGGTACTGTTCGCCTCCGTGTAGGTATTGGGCGCGGTCCAAACAGTGCCGACGAGACGGTAGCTTGAAAACAGCGACTGCGATGATTTCAGTCCCGCCAGGTATTCTCCGGCCTGCTGGTTCAACGCGGCGATATTGCCGGGGCCGTGCGGATGGTTCTCGCCGCCGGTCCGGTTCTGTTGCACCACGTTGTTGGCCGGAGCAAAGCGTTGCGTGGTCGGATCGAAGGTCAACTGTGGGGGCACCTCCGCTTGGTTGACCTGGGCAAAGGACGTGTTCGCCTGGTAGAAAGTGAACCCGTGGGGGTTGCTCTGATTGGTGGTGAACGTGCCGTCGGGGACCGCAGGGGCGTTGAGATTGTGCTCGAAGGTGGCCCACAGGAACTCGGGATGATCGACCGTATAGCCGACCACGTGCAAGCCCACCAGGGCAACCGTCACGTTCGTGAACTGCCCGGATACCGGGAAGATGGTGATGGTGGTTCCGGCCGCAGTCGTGGATTTGGACTGCGTCAAGACCGGCACCTGAGCCTGGGTTGTGTAGGCGGCCGCCGGCGGCTTTTCCCCGGCGTCAAGTCGCAGCCAGGTCGCCTTGAACACCGCCGCGCCCAGGTCGAAATACGCGTTCGCGGGCTGGTTGGTGTAGCCCCCGTCGACGATGAGGTTCTCCTTCACGGTATCGAAGTAGGAGGGGTTCATGTGGATCGAGGCGTATACCGGATACCCGTTGGGGGCGACCAGGACGTTCCCATCTGCCTCGACGATGGCACCCGCGCCTTCTGTGTAGCCGGGCGTGCCGTGCACAGCGAGCGAACGGGCGGCAAGTCTCAGGTCGCGTGGCCGCGGTGCGCTGGCGCCGGCCTCCGCCCCGAGCAGTTCATCCTCGGTGGCCAGACTGAGAAAGCGAGGGACGCCATTGCTGTCCAGGGCGGTTGCCCAGACGAACGCCTCCCACGACCATTCATGGAAGCGGCAGTCCGGCGGGTTGTTGGCCGTGTCCTGGGTGGGGAACGGCGCGTCCGAGGCGAGGTATTGACCGAGCCCCTCCGCCCATCCAAATGGCGGACATCCAGGGGCGGGGGCCGGCGCCGCCCCGGCCGGTTGCGCGGCAAGTATCACCCCGATGATGAGGGCAAGCCACGGGGCATGCAATCGGACGACTGACGAGTCTTGGCGTGAGTTCATGATCATGGATTTGTGGTTTCTGATGAGTTGGGCGGGTGTCCAAAATTCAGGGGACCTCCGGGCTGTCCGGACTCGCCGCGAGCGCCGGACGGGACTGCTTGCCAGCCAGGCAACCAACCTCCGGGCCGGGCCTCGTGAGTCGGGCACCCGCACGCGGTGATGCGCCGGCGCATCCCCAACCCATGGTAAGCCCCGGCTCAGAGGTCGCTTCCCCTCCTCCACGAACCGCATCAGGCGAGTTCCAATCGGTCCCGGATCCGACGATGTCGTTCGCCGCCCTACCGTCCGTATACGTCCGAACCATCCGGATGGATCGCGCAACGGCATTGAATCGAGTGACCAATCCCCCGGCGTCCTCGAAATCCAGCCGCAATTCAACCAACGCGGAAGGCTCCAGAAGCGTGCGGGCACAGAGATGACGACCGAAACCGGCGACCGGACTCCAAACGACGCCCGCCGTGAGTGGTTGCCCGACGGTGCCGTGGTCGCGGAAACCGACGAGTTGCTCCATCTCGAGGGAAAAACCACGCGGGTAGTGGCCCTGGCGTTCGATGAAGCGCAGCACCAAACGGCCGCGACGAAGCTGCATCTCGGCAACCAGGTGGTCCGAGAGATTCCCGATGGCCTGATTCACGCGGTTGATCGCCCGGGGGGCAGGACGGCGCATGATACGGAACCTTCGCGCTTCAGGGATTGTAACCAGAGGTCATCCACGTGTTCAGCAGCCCGAGTTGGGCCGCAGTCCAATAGGGGCCACCGATGGGCATCTTCCTGGCCGCAAGGACGGCGTACACCTGCTGGGCGTTGGCTGGCGTTGACATCCAGGTGTAATCGTTCAGCAGCACGCCCTGTGGCTGCATGTGCTGGATATCCACCTGACGGAACAGAGGAAGAATGTCACTGGCGAACGATACTGCAGCCTGCCCATCGGCGCGGGCGGCGCTGGCTGTTGTTGAGGACATGGTCGTATAGGTCGGATGCGTTGTGGTTCGTTCCCGAGTCCCCGCAGGAGGCTGGCGCCTGCCCCGGAGCCGGGAGCCGGTTGACGCCATCGCGTCGAATCATCACTAACCCGGCAACCGCCGTTCGTTACAGATCGCGCAAAGAAATCACCGGCCAGGAGGGACTCGTTCTTCCCGGCAAACCGCCTTGCGGCCGCCTGAAGGATCCGCATTTCCTACCACCAGGCCAACGCACAGGGCATCCGTCGTCGGCCGGGTCTCGATGAACTTCGGGAGCAGGTCATCAGTCTTGGTCTGGGCCGGTCCCCACCACGTGGCCGCAATTCCCGTCGACGGAACGAACAGGGCGGCAGCAAGCAAGATACCGGGAGACCCCATCCGACCCGCTCTCCCGCCAGCTGCGAAATTGGAACCAAACGGTTGCGACACCAATTGCTGCGGCTGAGAGACTCCGATTCCGATTTCGCCCCGATGCGAGTCGCTGCCAATGCCGCGCGAGCTTCCGCCAACTCGCATTTCGCCTTCGACCCTGGTGATGCTCTCGAAGCTCAGACCGTCCAGAGCACCTGATCCCGGCCGACTGACTGTGGGCGGAAGCCCCGAAATGGAGTGGTTTGAGGTGGAGGGTCGAGTGAGGGAGCGGAACCGCGCCTGATGCGGGTTCGGGACGCGAACGGGGAGGCTGGATCTCGGGCGGCGCGCAGGGGACTGCGCGCCCTACCCGGGCCAGGTGGTAGGGCGCGTCACTCCGTGCGCCCCGCTTTGGGAAGAACGTGACCGTGCGTCCTCCGGGGCGACAGAGAACCTGGCTCCCTTTCCGGTGCAGACCTGCCGCTGATCCACCGAAGAGTATCCTCCTGATTTCGGCCGAGATCTGGTGCTCTGCTGTCAGTTACCGGCTTGATTCTCGTCGAACACACACGGCTCTTTCTGTTGTCGAAGAGTACAAAAGCCGGGGGAGCCGGGGTAAGGCGGCTCACGCCCCGGCCGGAAGGCGATCAGCCACGTCCCGACAGGGGAGAGAAAGTCGGATCCCCCCAACGGCTCCCGGATGCGAAGGCGGGGTTGGATGTCAGCAGGCCACCGGGACCACGGCGCCCGTCTGCACGGACTTTTCCTCGGCTTCGCAAATAGCCACAGCCGCCAGCCCGTCGGCCGCGGTCACCACAGTGGGGGCTTGGCCCGACGCGATGGCGTCCACCAAGTGCTGAATCTCACCCACGTAACCGTCGTGGCCTTCGAGCTTCACAGTCTGCGGTTCGTGATCGCGCTCGCACACCCGCAGGCAGTCGGCGCCCCGGGTGCTGTCGTAGTCCACGGTGGCATTCTCGAAGTTCGCGAGGTAGGCCATCTTGAATCCGGACCCCTTGTGCATCAGCCAGCTGCCCGACGCGGTGACGCTGGCCCCGGAGGCGACCTGGTAGGTGGTGCACACGTGATCCACGGCGCCACTGAGCAGGGTCTGGCCGGTGGCAAACACGGACTTCGGGCGGCCGAAGCAGAACTGGATGAAATCGCTGTCGTGGATGTGCATGTCAAGCAGTGCCCCGCCGGACTCGGCGCCCTTCAGGTAGGTGCCCTGGCTCCACCCGGGCGGCTCGCTCAACCGGAGAAACGAAGCCGCCAGCAACCGCCCGAAGCGGTTGTCGTCCATGGCGGCCTTCAACCACGCCCACTCGGGCCAGAACCGCAAGCACATCGCCGGCATGAAGAAGCCTTTCGCGCCTCCGGCCGCCTCGACAATCCGCCGCGCCGTGGTGCTGTCGCGGGCGAGGGGTTTTTCACAGAGCACGTGCTTGCCGGCGGCGAGCGAATCGATCGCCATGGGCGCATGCAGCGAGGTCGGCACGCAGATGTCCACCATCTCGATCTCCGGGTTGGCCAGCATTTCCCGGTAGTCGCGGTAGCCTTTCACCTGCGCCATGTCGAGCCGCATCTCCTCCGTGTTGGCGATGTTGCCCGCGACGCTGCCCAGGTTGCCGTCCGCGGGCAACCGCACCGCGTCGCAGATCGCGGCGATCCGCGCGCCCTTGACCTTCTGATACGCCTTGAGATGGGTCAGCCCCATGAAGCCGAGCCCGATGACACCTACGTTGACCATGTTGCGTTACCTTCGATTTGCGTTGATGAAAACCCGCGTGAGACCCGGCGTCGCCGCCGCGCGGCGGTTCAGAGTTTGCGTAGCCAGATGTTGCGAAACCGCACCGGACAACCGTGCCCGCCCAGGGCCAGCGGACCGTGGGTGACCGGCTGCTTGTACTGGCCCACGATGCGATGCCCGGTCGGTCCGTGAATCTCCTCGTCGAGATGCACCAGCACGCCGTTGTGCACCACGGTCACCCGGGCCGGAGCCACGAGCCGGTCCCCGTCATAGCGCGGTGCCGTGAAGAAGATGTCGAAGCTCTGCCATTGCCCGGGCGGACGGGTTACGTTCACCCGCGGCGGCGTCTGGCCGTAGATCGCGGCGCATTGACCGTCCGGATAGAGTTTCTCGTTGAACGAATCGAAAATCTGGATTTCGAACTGGCCCATCAGCATCACGCCATTGTTGCCCTGGTTGTACCAGGGGCCTTCGAAGTCCTTCGGCCCCATGAATTCGAGGTGGATTTGCGCATCCCCGAACTGCGCCTTCGTGCTCAGGACCCCCTCGCCGGCCTCCAGACAACCGTCAATCACCCGCCAGGACGAAGGCTGCCAGGCGCCCATTTCGCCGCCGCTGAACAGCACGACCGCGTCCGCCGGAACCGGCGCAGGAGGACCGGACGGGCCGGGATCCACCCGTGCAGGGGCCGGCCGATCGGGATCATGCACGAGGTAATCGCACCACGGGAGTTTCGGGGTGTCCTTGTAGCCGTACACGCCCGATCCGTCCTTGGCGTGAACCAGGTCGGCGGCAACGAGCGACGTTCCCGCCCCACCAAGCGCCACCGCCAGCCAGGGGCGGAGCCAGCCGCGCAAGCACGCTGAAATCATCCGCGCAGCATGGCGCACCCGGTTGCGTTTGGCAACCGGTTCCGGTCCCGCCCGACGTCCCAGCCCAGGCCTCGAATCCCCGCCCGCGCCTCAACGGCCACTCCGGCGGGCGCCGCCACCGTGGAGAGCGAATGACGTCGGACGGACGACGCCCGAGCCGCAGTTGCGCCTTCTCCGCCGGCGTCCGCTCAATTAGGTTCCGTCGGGAAGCCGTCTGAAGCATGAAGCGAACCCACGTCACGAAGGCCTCGCCCCTCGCCCTCGACGAGTCCCTGCTCGTTGAAGGGGACGTCACCGAAGTGTTGCCACGGTTGCCGGACGAGTCGGTGCAGTGCGTCATCACGTCGCCCCCCTACTGGGGCTTGCGGGACTACGGTGTGGCCGGACAGATTGGCCTCGAACCGACGCTGGCGGCGTTCGTCAACCGGCTGACGGGTGTCTTCGCCGAGGTCCGCCGGGTGCTGAGGCCCGACGGCACGCTGTGGCTGAACCTTGGGGATGGCTACACCAGCGGCAACCGGGGCCGGCGGGCGCCGGACAGGAAGAACCCGAACCGCGCCATGAACACCCGGCCCGACAACCCTCCGGGACTGAAGGACAAGGACCTGTTGGGAGTGCCCTGGCGGCTGGCCTTCGGGCTGCAGCAGGACGGCTGGTACCTGCGGAGCGATGTCATCTGGCACAAGCCAAACGCCATGCCCGAAAGCGTCCAGGATCGGCCGACCCGCGCCCACGAGTATCTGTTCATGTTCACCAAGTCCGGGCGCTACCACTACGACGCCGGGGCCATCCGCGAACCAGGCGGCCGGGGTCCCCGGAATCGCCGCTCGGTGTGGCACATCCATACCACCCCTTCCGCCGGCGCGCACATCGCCTCGTTCCCGCTGGAACTGGTCACCCCCTGCCTCCTCGCCTCCACCCGCCCCGGCGACCTGGTGCTGGACCCCTTTTTCGGGGTCGGCACGGTGGGACTTGCCGCCCGGCTCCTGGATCGACGCTTCCTTGGCATCGAACTGAACCCCGACTACGTCGCCGAAGCCGAGCGGCTCCTTTCGCAACCGCTCGATGCGGCGGCCCGACGCAACGGCGGACGACGTCCGGCATCGCCCGCCAAGCCCCCGGCTCCGTCCCGCCGCGCGCCGGGCGCAGCTCCACTTCTCCCGAGTTCGAGGCGGCCGGGGAAGTAGAGTGCGGGTTTCATTCCGCTGGACCCGCCGGAAGGCAAGCCTGCGGCGGGACGGACTCCGCGCTCCGAAAAGGCCGGAATGCCCCCCGCCCTTCCCGAACGGCCCGGATGGGTCACTTTCCGGGACGCCTCGCCGGCGTCACCCAATCCTTGTGCCAGTCCAGGCTCCAGAGACGTTCCAGCTTGATGAGTCCCGAGTGGCCATCGACGAAACCGATGTTGATCGCCCCGGGCAGGTCGTCCTTGGGATCGAAAGTCGCATTGCGGGGCCACGTCCCCCCCCCGTGGCGCGGGAGCGTCAGACGGACCATGGCGCCGGCGAAGTCGTCCCCGGTGAACAGGTTCCTGGCGGGCGGATCCTGCGGCTGCGGCCAGGTGTCGATCCAGTTGCTGTCGGCGATGACCGGGGTGTTGGATGGTCGGGGACAATCGATCTCGCTGCGGTATTTCTTCGGTTTGTGCTGGGCGCTGCTGAAGTAGGGATCGTCATCCCCGTAGAACCAGCCGTTGAAAGCGTAACTCCCTTCGTAGTCCACGCCCCGGGAACTGGTCCAAAGCCAGGTCTGGTTCACGGAGCCGCTGCTGGGATGCCGGCGCTTGGCCTTGGTGGGGGCCGGCGGCGCGGACGGACAGATGCGTGCCTCGTTGATGCCGCCATAGTTCGTGGCCAGGACTGTCACCCAGAGCGCATCGTCCATGTAGGCCGTGGCCTGCCCGTTGTAAGGCACCGGCTTTCCGTAGTCCGAGAGATACATGAAGGTGGAAAGCACGAGCGTCTTCGTGTTGCTGAGGCACTGGATCTGCTGCGCCTTGCCCTTCGCCTTCGCCAACGCGGGCAGCAGCATGCCCGCCAGGATGGCGATGATGGCGATGACGACGAGCAGTTCGATGAGGGTGAAGCCGGCGCCCGCGCCGATCCGGCTCCGGCGACCAGAGGCAGGTTCGATCATTCTCATGATGGCATCTTGTGTTCCCGTCAGACCAATCGCGTCGGAGCCGGAGACGGCTGACTGCCCGGTTCCACGGCTCGGACTTGGCCGAAGCCTACGCTCCCGCCCGGCAACGCGCAATCAGCGGGTTTCGCCACCGCGCCCCGGCCATGGCTCCCCTGGGTGAGATCGCGCCGGGATCGGATCCGCGCGCGGCGCTTGAACAATCTGTCGGTGGCGTCCCGTCGCCGGCTGCCGGGCAGGATCAGGGGCGACTCCAATCCCAGTCGCTCCAAGAACACGGCCTATGCCGGTTCGGGCCGCAAGCCAGGAAACGGCGCCCGAAACCGGGTTTGACCAGGGCAAGCGCCTTCCCCTACGCTGCCGGCACGATATTCTGCATCGGAGAAACATGAAGATCATCGTTTGCGACCCCGTGTCGCCGAAAGGCATCGCCCTGCTCAAGGAACAACCCGAGTTCGAGGTTGTCGTGCTCGAAAAGCGTCACAGCGAGGAGGAACTCCTCCCCCTGGTGGCGGATGCCGCCGCCCTGGTGGTTCGTTCCGAAACCAAGATCACCCGGAAGGTCATGGAGGCCGCCGGAAGCCTGCGCGTCGTGGGGCGCGCGGGAGTGGGCGTGGACAACGTCGACGTCGCGGCGGCAACCGCCCACGGCGTGGTGGTGATGAACACCCCTGGCGGCAACACCATCTCCACGGCGGAACTGGCCTTTTCCTTGATCATGTCGCTGGCCCGCAAGATCCCGATGGCCCACGCCTCCATGAAAGCCGGCAAGTGGGACCGGAAACTCTACAAGGGCAGCGAACTCAACGGAAAAACGCTCGGCATCCTCGGCTTGGGTCGGATCGGAAGCGAGGTCAGTCGGCGCGCCCTGACCTTCGGCATGACGGTTCTGGCGTATGATCCCTACCTCAGCCATGCCCGGGCCAAGGCCCTGCAGGTCGAACTGGTCGAACGCCCCGAGGACTTGTACCCGCGGGTCGACTTCCTCACCGTCCACCTGCCGATGAGCGAGGAAACCAATGGGATGGTCCACGCCGCCGCCATGAACTCCATGAAGCGCGGAGTCTGCATTGTCAACTGCGCCCGCGGCGGCATCGTCCACGAGAGCGACCTCCTCGCCGCCCTCGAAAGTGGCCAGGTCGCCGGCGCGGCATTGGATGTCTACACCACCGAGCCGCTGCCCGCCGATTCCCCGCTGCGAAGCGCCCCGAATCTGATCATGACCCCGCACCTGGGCGCGAGCACCAGCGAGGCCCAGGACAACGTTGGCATCGAGGTCGCCGAGGCCATCACCGATTTCCTCCGCGACGGCACGGTCCGCAACGCGGTCAACTTGCCGAGCATGGACGCGCGCACCTTCGAGCAGGTCCGGCCGTATCTCAACCTCGGCGAAAAGCTCGGTCGCCTGCTCGCCCAGATAACACCGCGCCGGAACGACCGCCTGGTGATCACCTACGGCGGCAAGGCCACCGCCCTGCCCGGCGACCCGATCAGCCGGGCCGTGCTCAAGGGTTTCCTCCAGAACGCCGCCGGAACGGAGGTCAACACCGTGAATGTCCGCAACCTCGCCAACAGCCTCGGCCTCCTGGTCGAGGAGGTTAAGTCCAACGAGGAAACGGACTTCCAGGAATGGGTCCACGTTTCCGCCTGGGCCGGCGAGGAACGCCGCTCGGTCGGCGGCACATTCTTCAGCGCCCAGATGCTGCCTCGCATCGTGCGCATGAACAGCCAGCCGGTCGAGATCGTCCCCGAAGGCGTCCTCCTGCTCCTCAACAACACCGACCGCCCGGGCATGGTCGGCCACATCGGCTCGATCCTGGGCCGGGCCTCGGTGAACATTGCCAGCATGAGCCTCCACCGCGACGAGGCCGGCGGTCGCGCCCTCAGCGTGCTCAACCTCGACAGCGTGCCCCCCAAGGCCGCCCTCGAAGAGCTCCGGAACGACCCCGCCATCACGAACCTCCACGTCGTCCAGCTCTGACCCATGTCCCGCCGCCTGCTCCCGGCCCTGCTCATCGGATTGGCCGTCGTGCTCCCCGCCGGCGGGGGCGAATCGAAATCGCTGACCTACGAGGACCTGTTCGGCAACCCCGTTGTCGTCAAAGGGCAGGGCTTCGAGATCCGGCAGAAGCAGTGGGACGACAATTTCCGGGCCCTCAAGGCCACTCTCGCCACCCAGGACCAGGCCATTCCCCCCGACCGTGAGGCCGACGCGCGGGCGCGCCTCCTCGACCGGATGATCCTCGCGCGGGTGATTGACCGGCGGGCGACCGCCGACGACCGCACGCAGGCGCGGAAGGCCGGGGAGACCTTCATCGCCGCCACGAAGAAGAAGGCCCCCTCGGAGGAATCCTACGCCCGGCAGCTGACGGCGGTCGGCATGAGCGTCGAGGAGTTCGAAGCCCGCGCGATGGAGCAGGCGCTTGTCGAGCAGGTCATCAATCGTGAGTTGCGCGACAAACTGAACGTCAACCCGGAGGAAGTGCGGGCCTTTTACGCTGCCGGCGAAGATGTCCGCACGCGGTCCATCACCGCGGCTGACCCGGCGGATGGACCGCTCGCGGAACCGCAGATCGCCGCGCTGAAACGGGCCAACCTCGCCCGATTGGACCGCCCCGAACGGGTCACCGCGCAACTCCTGTTGCTCTACACCGTCGACCGGGTCACCCGCGAACCCCTGCCCCTCGCCCGGCAGGAGGCCAAGCGGGAACTTGCCACCGAACTCCGCCAACGCTTGCTGAACGGCGAGGATTTCACCCGGCTCGCCACGCAGTACTCCGACGACCCGGATGTCGAGCAGACCGGTGGGGAGTACGTCGCCGCCCGCAACGCGCCCATGGCGCCGGAATTGAAGGCCCGGCTCTTCTCTCTGCCGGTCGGCCAGTGGAGTGACATCATCGACTCCCGGTTCGGCCTCTACCTGGCCCGTATCAAGGACCGTCAACCGGCCGGCAAGATTCCCTACGAAGAGGCGGAGAGCGACATCCGGCAGTTGCTGCTGGCCCAGAAGGTAGAGCAAAAACTCCCGGACTATTTCGATGCCCTCAAAACAGAATTTGGGGTGGTCGTGACGCTCCCGGCGGAGCGGTGATCTCCGCCCCATTCGGCCCAACTCCCGCCGGGAAAGCGCTTTGCCGGCACTCGGACCCGGAACCGTTCGCGGCCGCGCCCAACTGGCGGTTGCCAATCCCCCCTCGGGCGTGGTTCCATCGCGGCACGAAAGGAAACTGCCCGTGAATTCGCGCGAACGCATCATGGCCGCCGTCCGCCACGAACCCGTCGACCGGGTGCCCGTTGATCTGGGCGGCACGCGGCAAAGCGGGATTTCGGTGTTCGCCTACGCGCGGTTAAAGGCGCACCTCGGGCTGGAGAACGGCCGGGCGCCGAGGGTTTACGACGTCTACCAGATGCTCGCTGAAATCGAGCCGGCCATTGCGGAGCGGTTCGGCGCGGACTGCGTGGGATTGAACCGGCGGGCAGTGGCCTTCGGCATTCCCAACGACGGCTGGAAACCCTGGACCCTGCACGACGGCGTCGAGGTCGAGGTGCCGCGGGGCTTTGATCCCGCCATCGATGCCAACGGCGACTGGGTGATCCGCCGCGGTGACGAACTGATCGCGCAGATGCCGCGGGAAGGCTGGTATTTCGACCGGCTGGAGAAGTATCCCGGCGCGCTGCACCCCGAACTCGACGGCTGGAAGGCGCCGCGGTTGGAGGCCGCCGACCTGGACTTTCTGGAGGCGGAAGCGCGGCGGCTTTGGGAAACGACGGACCGGGCGATCATCGCGCCGCTGGGACCGCCCTATGAACTGTTCTACGGGCTGGGCACGGGCGGTTTCGAGGACTGGATGGTGACGTTCGCCAGCGAACCAGACTACGTGCGGCGGCTGTACGACGAACTGGTCACGGCCTGGCTGGAGAACCTCGAGGCATTGCACGGGGCGGTCGGGAACCGCATCCAGATCTTGCAGGTCAACGATGACTTCGGGACGCAGCGGGCGCCGTTCCTTTCGGTTCGCTCCTTTCGCGAGCTGGTGATGCCCGCCTACCAGCGGGGGCTGGATTGGATTCACCAGCACACGGAGTGGAAGGTGTTCCTGCACTCGGACGGCGCGCTGGGCCCGCTGTTACCCTCCCTGATCGAAATGGGGGTGGACATCCTGAACCCCGTGCAAACCACCGCGGCGGGCATGGATCCCCGCTGGCTGAAGCGCGAATACGGCGACCGTCTGGCCTTCTGGGGTGGGAGTTGCGATTGCCAGGGGACGCTGACGAAGGGCCGGCCGGAGGAGGTCGCCGCGGAGGTCCGCGCGCATCTGGACGCGCTGCAGCCCGGTAGCGGGCATGTGTTTGCCTCCGTGCACAACATCCAGGCCAACGTGCCGGCGGCGAACATTGTGACGCTGTTTGACACCGCGCGAGATTACCGCTTGCCGAAGGGAGGATCATGAGCAGGGTGTGGCGCATTGCCGGCATCAACTTCGACCACATGCACATGGGCGACTTGCTGCGCATGGCCCACGAGCATCCGCACGCCGAGATCGTCGGCATTTGTGACGAACAACCCGAGCGGATGGCGTGGTCGGTCGAGCAATTCCAGCTCCCCCCCGAACGGGTGTTCACCGATTTCCGCGCCTGCCTGGAGGCCGCCGCACCCGATCTGGTCATTCTCTGTCCCGCCACGGCGCAACACGCCGACTGGACGGAGCGCATCGCGCCGTTCGGCGCGCACATCCTCGTCGAGAAGCCCTTTGCCGCCAACCTGCGCGACGCCGACCGCATGATCCGCGCCGTGGCCCGCGCCGGACGGCAACTCATCATCAACTGGCCGCTCCGTTGGGTCGCCAGCCACGTCACCGCGAAGCGGATGCTCGAGGAGGGCCTGATCGGGGAACTGCGTGAGGTCCACTACTACGACGGCAACCGCGGTCCGCTGTACCACACCGCCGACAAGATCGAACGCGAGCCGGGACCGGAGGACAAGGTGGCAAGCTGGTGGTACCGCCGGGAGCATGGAGGCGGATCCCTGCTCGATTACCTCGGTTACGGAGTGACCCTGGGCACCTGGTTCCACGGGGGCCGCCAGCCAATCGAGGTTACGACGGTGGTCGATCAGCCGGCGGGCCTCGAGGTCGACGAACACAGCATCACGGTGGCGCGTTACGACTGCGGCCTGTCCAAGTTCGAGACCCGTTGGGGCACCTTCACCGATCCCTGGACGCACCAGCCGCAGCCGAAGTGCGGGTTCGTCCTGCGGGGCGCCGACGGAACCATCAGCAGCTACGATTACGAACCCGTGGTGCGGGTGCAGACCCGGCGTCATCCCGAGCCCACCGATCATCCGGTCGACGCGCTCCACCCGCCCTTCCAGAATCCCGTTCAATACACGCTGCACTGCCTCGCCGAAGGCGTCCCGGTGGGGGGGCCGCTTTCGCCGGCCACCAGCCGGATCGGGCAGCAGATCGTGGATGCCGCCGTGCGCAGCGCAGGGGAGCGACGGACCGTTCGCCTGCTGGCTTGAGACCGGCGGGCCGGCGTCACCGCGCCGCTGCGAACCGTTCGACCAGGCCGTTCTGGAAGGGGCATTCGCGCGCCTTCCGGCCACCCGCGCCGCGCTGGAAGAGGCCGGCGAAAAGTGGTTTCGCTTGCAGCCTCCGGGATGCGCCGACATAGTGCAGGCGGTTCCCGAGCGTGCCCATGAGCCTGCCCGCCGGGGGAGCATTTTTTGGGGACACCGGAGTCGCGTTCCGGAATGGAGTGGGACGGTCGGACGGGCTCGCAAGCGTCTGGACATCATGAATCACGCGTATTTCCTTGTTCGGCTGGCGGCCTTCGCGCTGCTGGGCTCTTCGCTGCACGCCCAAGGATCCTTGGTGGTCGCCAACTACTCCCCCGTCGCGGGGATCAACGCCCCTGTCTACGACGAGGACGGCGCCACCCGGCTCGCGGGCGCAACCTACCTGGCCCAGCTTTACCTCGGAACGTCCCCCTCGAGCCTCAGCCCGGTGGCCGAAGCCATTCCGTTCCGCACCGGCGGGGCGGCCGGTTACATCACCCCCACCACAATCACCCTCCCCGGCATCAAGCCGGGCACCCTGGTCTACGCCGAACTCCGCGCCTGGGACACGACCGCCGGCGCCACTTACGAAGCCGCCCTGACCGCAGGCGGGAAAGCCGGGGCGTCCGCGACCTTCACCGTCGTCCCCACGCCGTCAACGGAAGCGCCGGCGCAGCTCGTCGGGCTCGATTCCTTCCAGCTCGCGACCATCATTCCGGTCCGCATTCTCAGTCAGCCCGGGGCCACGCTCGCGCCGGTTGGTGGTCAACTGTCCTTCGCCGTCGAGGTCGATGGCACCCCGCCGCTGGAGTATCAATGGTGGAAGGACGGCTTGCCCATCGACGGTGCCACCGGTGCCGTCCTCGATTTCCCGGCGGCCACCCTCGCCGACAGCGGCGCTTACACCGTGGTCGTCAGCAATCCCTGGACCTCCGCCACCAGCGAGCCCGCCGGGCTGACGGTGCTGATCCCGCCGGCGATTGTGACCCCGCCGGCTTCGCAAACCAGCTGGCCCGGCGGGTCGGCGAGCTTCCGCGTCGAAGCAATCGGTGACGCCCCGCTGAGCTATCAGTGGCGCTTCGACGGAACGGACCTCCCAGGCGCCAACGATCCCACGCTTGAACTCGCCGAGCTGTCCACCGAACAGGCGGGTACTTATACGGTCGTTGTCGAGAATCCGGTGGGATCGGTCACCAGCGATCCGGCCGAACTGACCATCGCGTTCCTGCTGGCCATCGGGACCACCGACGGCGGCGCGGTCCGGGCGGAACCCGACCTTGCGCTGTACCCGGCGGGTTCGGAGGTCACGCTGCACCCCGAAGCCATCGACGGTTTCGAGTTCGCCGAATGGCTGGGCGACGGGTCGGGAGTCGAATCGCCCTTCCGCCTTACGATGGACGCCAACCGCACCGTCAGCGCTTCCTTCGCCGCAGTGAACGGCACCGTCAACCTGCGCAACCTCCACGCGGACGCCGGGGTCGATGCGCCGGTTTTCGACGAAGATGGCGTCACCCGGCTCGCGGGAGACGCCTTCGCCGCCCGACTTTACGGCGGGGCAACCGCCGAGACCATGCAGCCAACGGGGCCGCCGGTGCGGTTTGGCGTCGGGGCCGCGGCGGGCTATGTCGAAACCGCCCTCCGGGCTGTGCCGCCGGTGCTCCCCGGGGGACTCGCCTACGTCCAGCTGCGCGCTTGGGAATCCGGGGCGGGCGACACCTACGAGGAGGCGACCATCGCCGGCGGCAGGGCGGGGCGGTCTGCAGTGTTCAGCGTGGTCACCGGCGGCGACGGATCGCCCCCGTCCGAGCTGACCGGACTCGAGTCCTTCGCCCTCATTCGCGGGGTGCCGGTCGATATCCTCGAAGGCCCGGCAGACCGGACGATCGCGGTGGGCGACACCCTCCTGCTGAATGTCGTTGCCACGGGCGACCCGCCGTTGGCCTACCAGTGGTTCTTTGACGACGCCCCCATCGAGGGCGCCGTCGAATCCAGCCTGAACCTCGTCGGAGCCGGCCTTGGCGATTCGGGACGTTACGCCGTCGAAGTGGCCAATTCATTCTCCCAAGCGCGCAGTGCGCCGGCCACGGTGCGGGTGCTCGAACCGCCCGCCATCTTCGGGGAACCGGCCGGGCAGATCGTGATCGCCGGCAACGACCTGGAACTCGCCGTCGAAGCCACCGGCACCGAGCCGGCCTATCAGTGGTTTTTCAACGACGAACCGATTCCCGGGGCCAACAAGGCGACGCTTCGGCTCAAGAGCGCGGCTCCGGCACAGGCGGGGAGCTACGTCGTGGAAGTGACCAACGCCGTCGGCACGGTGCGAAGCGCGGATGCCATGGTGGAAGTCCACTTCCTCCTGACGCTGACGCCCGCGCCCGGCGGCCGGGTGCAGGCCGATCCCGCGCCGCCCTCCTATCCCCCCGACACAGTGGTCACCCTTGCCCCGGTTCCTTACGATGGGTTCGCCTTCGTCGAGTGGTTGGCAGACGCCGCCGGCGATGCCGTGCCGCTTGAGTTCCTCATGGACGGACATCATGAGGTGTCGGCGACCTTTGGTCCGGTCAACGGAACGGTGGACTTCCGCAACCTGAACGTCTCGGCCGGCCTGGACGCCCCTGTCTTCGACGAGGACGAGACCACCCGGATCGAGGGGGAAGGATTTCTCGCGCAGCTGTACGGCGGCGCGACGCCGGAAACGCTGCAGCCCACCGGCCCGCCTGTGCCGTTCCGCTCGGAGGCCGCGGCGGGCTACATCGAGGGCGCGGTGCGCGCGGTGCCGCCGGTCGTTCCCGGCGGGTTGGCCCACGTCCAGATGCGGGCCTGGGAGCGCGCGGCCGGCGAATCCTACGAGGAAGCCCTCGCCGCCGGCGGGCGGACCGGCCGCTCGACCGTTTTCTCGGTCGTCACCGGAGGCGCCGGAACGCCGCCCACCTTCCCCGCCGAGCTCCTCGGCCTCGAGTCCTTCCACCTGGTCCGCGCCTTTCCGCCGCGGATCGTGCTCGACCCCGTGTCCACCACCGTGATTGTGGGTCTTCCAGCAACCTTCAACGCCGCCTTCGACGGCACGCCGCCGCTGACGGCCAGGTGGTTCAAGGATGACGTTGAAATCGAGGGCGCCACGACGTCCGAGTTCACCCTGACCGCCGCGCAGGTCCGGGACGCCGGGGTCTATCACCTCGTGGTCTCGAGCCCCTGGGGAACCGCCCGGAGCGCGGACGCCACCCTGAGCGTTCGTGTGCCTCCCATCATCAGGGACCTCGACCTCCAGCCGGAGGTCCTTTACGGAGCGGATCTGGCGTTGACCGTCACCGCGACCGGAAGCCCCCCGCGACACTACCAGTGGTTCGCCGGCGTCAGCGGCGACGAAAGCAACCCGGTCGGCGAGGACAGCCCCACGCTCCAGCTCTCCGGGGTCGTCGTGGCCATGCCGTACTGGGTCCGGGTCGCGAACGACGCGGGCCAGGCCGACAGCGACACCATCCTGCCGGTGATCATCCGGCTGCCGCAAACGATCACCTTCCCCCCCATCGGCAACCTGGCCTACGGGACCCCGCCGGTTCCATTGGGCGCCTCGTCCAGTTTCGGACTTCCCATCGCGTATGCGGTCACCGCCGGTCCCGGCGAAATCGTGGACGAAACCCTCGTGATCACCGGCGTTGGTGTGGTCTCCGTGCTTGCCTCACAGCCCGGCAACGAACAGTTCCTTCCGGCCGACCCGGTGGCTCAGGACATCGTCGTGACCAAGGGCGTCGCCACCGTGTTGCTCAGCGGCCTGGAACAGCCCTACGACGGCACGCCGCGGTCCGCCGGGGTTGTCACCGCTCCCCCCGGCCTGGGAATCGCCCTGACCTACGACGGCTCGCCCAATCCGCCGGTCGATGCCGGTAGTTACCTCGTCCGGGCGGAGGTGCTCGACGGCTTTTACGTCGGCGCCGCCGAAGCCACCCTGCAGATCGCCCGCGCCACGCAGATCGTCACCTTCGATCCCCTGCCCGACCGCACCTACGGCGACGGTCCTTTCACCGTCGGCGCCACCGCGAACAGCGGGCTGCCGGTCACCATCGAGGTGGCGTCCGGCCCAGCGAGTCTGGCGGGCAATCTCCTCACCATCGAAAGCGCCGGGCTCGTGACTCTCCGCGCCTCCCAGGCCGGCGACGCCAACCACCAACCCGCTGAAACGGAGGCCGCGTTCCTCGTCGCCAAGGCCCCGGCCACCCTCACCCTGGCCGGTTTGACGCGGACTTACGACGGCGCCCCCAAAGCCGTCAGCGCCGAGGCCGATCCCGCCGGCCTGACGATCGCAATCACCTACGACGGTGCCCCGAACGCCCCCGTCAACGCCGGCAGCTACGCCGTCCACGCGGAGGTGGTGGACGTCAACTACCGCAGCGCCACGGATGCCACCCTGCTCATTGCGAAGGCTGCCCAGACCATCACCTTCACCCCACTGCCCGACCGCACCATCGAGGACGCGCCTTTCACCGTTGGCGCCACCGCCAGCAGCGGGCTGCCGGTCACTCTCGAAGTGATCTCTGGCCCGGCCAGCCTGGCGGGTGATGTCCTGACCCTCGCCGGCGCCGGCGTGGTCACCCTGCGCGCCACGCAGGCTGGGGACGCCAACCACAACCCCACCCAGGCCGAGGCCGGCTTCTCGGTCACCAAAGCCCCGGCCACCATCATCCTGACGGGGCTGACCGGCACCTACGACGGCACGCCCAAGGCCGTCACCGCGCTCACCGAACCGGCCGGCCTGGCCGTGGCGATCAATTACGACGGTTCCCCGGACGCGCCGGTCAACGCCGGCAGCTACACGGTGCGGGTGGACGTGATCGACGACCATTACGCCGGTTCGATGAGCGACACGTTGCTGATTGCCAAGGTCACCCAATCGATCACCCTGGGTCCCCTGCCCGATCGCACCTTCGGCGACGCCCCCTTAACGGTGGGCGCCACCGCCAGCAGCGGGTTGCCGGTCGCGCTCGAAGTGGTCTCCGGGCCGGCCAGCCTCGCCGGCAATCTCCTCACCATCCAGGGCGCCGGTGCCGTAACTCTCCGCGCCACCCAGGCGGGCGATGCCAACCACAACCCCGCCCAGATCGAGGCCGGGTTCTCCATCGCCCGGGCCCCGGCCAGCATCACCCTGGCGAATCTGATCCACACCTATGACGGCGCCTCCAAGTCCGCCGGCGCGGTGACCCAACCGACCGGGCTTTCGGTTGTCCTCACCTACGACGGTTCGCCCAATCCACCGGTCGACGCCGGCGCCTACGCCGTGAGTGCCGAGGTCACGGACAACAATTACTTCGGTTCCGCGGACGGCACCCTACAGATCGCGCAGGCCACCCAGACGATCACGTTGGATCCCCTGCCCGACCGCACTTTTGGCGACGATCCGTTCACCGTCGGCGCCACCGCTAGCAGCGGATTGCCGGTCACCCTCGAAGTGGCCGCCGGCCCGGCCAGCCTCGCCGGCAATCTCCTCAGCCTTGAAGGCGCCGGCATCGTGACGCTTCACGCCACCCAGACGGGCAATGGCAACTATCAACCCGCCCAGGTCGGAGCCAGTTTCGTGGTCAGCAAGGCCATCGCCACGCTCACGCTGGCGGAGCTGAACCGCACCTACGACGGTGCTCCCAAGTCCGCCCTCGCCACGACCCACCCCCCCGGCTTGACGGTTTCCCTCACCTACGACGGTTCGCCAAACCCGCCGGTCAACGCCGGGCGCTACGCGGTCCTGGCCGAGGTGACCGACGCCAACTACAGCGGATCCACCACCGACACCCTGCTGATCGCCCGGGCGACCCAGACCATTACCTTGGACCCGCTGCCCAACCGCACGTTCGGCGACGCCCCTTTCACCGTCGGGGCGACCGCCAGCAGCGAACTGCCCGTCACTCTCGAAGTGGCCGCCGGCCCGGCCAGCCTCGCCGGCAACCTGGTCACCATCGAAGGCGCCGGCGCCGTGACGCTCCGGGCAATCCAACCCGGCGATGACAACCACGACCCCGCAGAAACTACCGCCGGTTTCACCGTCGCCCGGGCGGCGGCCCGGATCATCCTTGCCGACCTGACGCGCACTTACGACGGCACGCCCAAACCCGTCGGCGCAACGACCGAACCGGACGGCCTGACGGTCGAAGTCACCTACGACGGCTCCCCGGAAGCCCCGGCGAACGCCGGCCTTTACGCCGTGCATGCGGAAATCGTGGACACCAACTACAGCGGCGCCGTCGACGACAGCCTGGTGATTGCGAAAGCCGCGGCCACCGTTGAACTCGCCGGGCTGGATCGACTCTACGACGGACTGCCCAAGCCCGTCGTGGTGACCACCGTGCCGTCGGGGCTTGCGGTCGACGTCACCTATGACGGGCTCGCCGAACCGCCGGTTGAACCGGGCGTCTACGCCGTTGCCGCCGCGGTCACCGACCCGAACCACACCGGCAGTGCCAGCGCCAGCATGGTGATCCGGGCGGAGATCACCGGGTTCGCGTGGGACGACCTCGATGGCGATGGCCGCCGCGCTCCGGGCGAACCCGGCCTGCCGGCGGTGCAGGTGCGCCTCTTCGACGCCGAAGGGACGGCGCAAATCGACGCAGCCCTGACCGACGAAGCCGGCTTGTTCACCTTTGCCGGGCTGGCGCTGGGGACCTACGTCGTCGAGGAAACCGATCCGGCCGACTTCGCCAGCACGACGCCGAACCGCCGATCCGTCATCCTGGACGAGCACAGCCAGGCCGCCGTCGGTTTTGGTGATCAGCGCTTGCGCACAGTGGTTGGCCTCGTCTTCAACGACCACAATGCCAACGGTCTCCCCGACGACGGCGAGCCCGGCCTGGCCGGCGTCGAGATCCGGCTCGTCGATCCGGCCGGGAATGTGATCGCCAGCGCGACCAGCGGCACGGACGGCAGTTACCGCATCGAGGGAGTCGCTCCGGGCGCCTACGAACTCCGCGAGACCGATGCGCCCGGCTATACCAGCACCACGCCAAACACGCGCAGCATCAGCCTCGTGGGCGGCGCGGCGTCCGCCAGTTTCGGCGACCGGCCGGCCGGGGGCATCAGCGGTGTCGTGTTCATTGATGCCCAGGCCAACGGGGTTCCCGACGCCGGCGAATCCGGCCTGCCCGGCATCACGGTCCGACTGTCGGGAGCCACCGACGAACTCGTCACCGAAACCGACGCCGAAGGCCACTATGGCTTCACCGAACTGCCCGCCGGCGCCTACACGGTTCGGCTGGAAACGCCCGAAGGCCACCTCACCACCTCGCCCGCACAGCGGCGCATTCCCCTCACCGAAACCACCTCCGGCACGGCGGACTTCGGTCTGCAACCACTCGGAATGGTCGGCGGCATCGTGTTCGACGACATCAACGGCAGCGGCGTCCGCGATCCCGGCGAACCCGGTCTGGGCGGCGTCACGGTCTTCCTGGTGGATGCGGATGGGAACGGCATGGAAACCCGGACCGAACCGTCCGGGGCCTACCAGTTCACGCCGAACTCCAGCGGCCTGCACTCCGTGATCGAAGTCGATCCTGTCGGGTTCACCAGCACCAGCCCGAACCTCCGGCAAATCAATGTCACCGGCGACGGGGCCGCCTTCGTCAGTTTCGCCGATCAGGGACTCGGCCAGGTGGCGGGCGCCGTGTTCAACGATCTGAATGGCAATGGCCGGCGCGACCTCGGCGAACTGGGGCTGGGCGGCGTGCGGGTCCGGTTGGTTGGCGACCTTTCCAACCGGCTGGCCCTGACCTCCAGCGACGGCGTCTACGTCTTCGGCAATGTCGAGCCCGGCGCCTACGAGGTCCAGGAACTCGATCCCATCGGCTTCACCAGCACCACGCCAAACCTCCGCCACGTCATTCTACCGGCGGGCAGTTCGGCGGCCGCCCACTTCGGCGACCAGCAGGCGGGCACGATCTCGGGGCGCGCCTACGAGGACACCAACGGCAACGGGTTCTCCGAGCCGGGCGAACCGGGCCTGCCCGGCGTGACGGTCCGGCTTGTCAACGAGGACGAGGCCTGGACGACCACCACCAGCAGCGACGGCGTGTTCGTGTTCAGCGGGATCGCGGCCGGCGTTTACACCGTCGAGGAAAGCGCCCCGGCCGGCTTCGCGAGCACAACCCCCGACCAACGTCGGGTGAACCTCGAACCCGGTGGCGCCGCCACGGCCAGCTTCGGCAACCAACCGAAACAGACCATCGCCGGCAGCGTCTTCGAGGACCGCAACGGCAACGGTCTGCAGGATCCGGATGAATCCGGCATCGCCGATGTCGAGGTCGAACTGCTCGATGGCGACAGCGGAGAATCTCTCGCCACCACGGCCACCACCACGAACGGCGGTTTCAGCTTCGCGGACCTCGCCCCCGGCGCCTACACCATCCGCCCGATCGTGCCTGCGGGCTACACGACGGTTTGGCGCACCGGATTGCTCGCCCGCGTCACCCTGTCCGGCAATCCTGACGCAAGTCCGGTCGAGCAGCTTCTCGACCTCACTGCAGACGGCGCCGCCAGCGCCAGCTTCGCGCTGCTCGCCACCGGTTCGATCACCGGAATGGTGTTCGTCGACGCCGACGCCAACGAGGCCTTCACCGCCGGAGAACAGGTGCTCACCGGCGTCAACGTGCAGGTCTGGACCGCCTCGGGCGCCGAACCGTTGCTGGAAGTCGGGACGACCGGCGATGGCAGCTTCGCCTTCGCCGGATT
This sequence comes from Verrucomicrobiales bacterium, assembly GCA_024233305.1. GTDB lineage: Bacteria > Verrucomicrobiota > Verrucomicrobiia > Limisphaerales > J093 > J093. Next base: position 16,544 of record JACKPV010000035.1, on the reverse strand, counting down.
GCCCGCCGGCGCCTACACCGTGATCCAGGCTGCCGTGCCGGGCTATCACCGCACGGCGCCCGAGCGCGCGGTCGTCATTCCCGAGGGCGGCGCGGCCACCATCGCGTTCGCGAACCGCCGCGAGGGCGCCATCTCGGGCCGCGTCTTCCACGACGAAAACGCCGATGGCCGGGCGAACCCGACCGAACCAGGGCTCGGTCAAATCACGGTCCGGCTCACCTCGGATTCCGGCACGGTCCTGACCACGAAAACCTCCGGCGACGGCCGCTTCGCCTTCACACGGCTGGCGCCCGGGACGTATACCGCACTCCAGTCCGTGCCGGCACATTTCTCGAACACCACGCCCAACCCGGTCGAGATCCCCCTGGCCGCCGGCGAAGCGGGCGCGGCCTCCTTCGGCAATCTCACGGTCCGGCCGCCAGCCCCAAGCCTCACCCTCCTCGCCGGCGATGACGGAACCCCCCGGACGATCCGGGTGCAAACCGAGGATGGCCGCACCTATGCCCTTGAGGCGGGCAACAATCTGCGCGAATGGGAGACCATCACGACGAAGCGCGCCGACGGCCCGACCCTGGATTTCACCGACCCCACGCCACCAGGCCAATACCGCTTTTACCGCGTCCGCCTCCAGTAGGGGGGCACCACCGATACCGCGCCACGAAGAGAAGTCACACGATCAAGCGGCGTGCAGGGGACTGCGTGCCCTGCCCGGGCGATGCGCCAACGCGCGTCACCCGCTGCGCGCTGCGCTCCAAAAACTGGGAGCGTGCGACATCAGCGGCGACACGGAACCTGGCGGTGTGGCGCGTCCGCTTCGGCTGACAGTGCCTCCTTGCAGCCGGAGACGGAAGGCAATGGGATTCAGTCAGAGCGGCCAACGAGACCCGCATCCGCCGCTCCGATCTCCACGAACTCGCTCGCGCCGGGGCCGATCTCGACGGTCCACGGGCCCTTCCCCGCATGCCGTCGCCCCGAACGCCACTCCCGCGCGGAGGTTGCCGGAAAGCGCGGTTCCAGGACCACCCGCGCCACGGCCGTCGGATCGACTGCCGCGGGTTCATCCGGCTTCTTCACCACCCCGCGGTTGTTGATCAACTCGACCACCCAACCGTCCGGCAGACGGTTGATCTGGTAGCCGACCGGATCGCCGCTTATCCGCAACGGCAGCAGTGCTTCGGCCAGCGACCGCAAGCGGCTCCCGGCAATCGCGGCGGATCGACCGGCGGCGGGATGGGTCCAGGGGGCGAGCACTTCCACCGCACCGAGCGCCTGCCATTTCAGCAGCGCCTCCCCGAGCACAGCTTGATGCCGTTCGCTCAACAGCACCCGGGTTCCCTGCCGAAGCGCGGCATCCATCGCGTCGCGGAAGGCCGGTGCAAAGGCGTGATCGCCGGCGAGCACCACGACGGGGTAAGCGGCCAGCACCCGCCCCGAAGCGGTCGAAAGCAGCACGTCGAACATCTCCCCGTAAGGCGTCGGACGGAGATAGCTCGCCTCCGGATTCGCGGGATCCGGGCGGGCATGGATATGGTCGCTGCCCGGAAACAGCTGGTGATCGAACAGATCCTGAATCTCGCGGTCGCCGGGGGTCGGTTCGAGGATTCCCCACGGCCGGCCCATATAGCCGTTGTAGCCGGCGAACTGGTCGAGGACGATGGCCACCGGAGTGTAGGGCACGCCGGGCGAATGATCCTGCATGAAACGGAAGACCTCCGCCGCCTTCGCGCCGTGACTCGTGAGCGTCCACGGCGAGGCCGCCTCCTCGAAGAAGATTGCGATGCTGTTTTCGGGTGTGACCATGGCGGCGCCGGCGAACCACGCGTGCAACCAGAGGCGCTCGTAAAGACTCAGCGAATGCCCGGCATCGAGCCCGCGAACGGCGCCCGGCGCGCCGCGCAACGGACCCGCCGTGGTGCAGGCGCCGGCAAACCAGGGGCTCACCTGCACCGACCACGGAAGCCCCCATTGCCGCGCGGCGCCCCGGGCAAACGCCAGCTTCGATTGGGTGAACGCGATGTTTTCCCCGAGTTCGAGCCCGACACAGCGCGTCCCCCATTCGGCGGCGTAGGCCTCGTAATGCGAGTGCCCGGTCACGCTGATGACCCGACCCAGGAGATCCCGACAACGACTGCGATAATAATCCTGAACCAGCTCGTAGCACTCACGGCGGGTCGCCGGCGCCTGCTCGTAACCCTTCAGTCCCGCCGGCTTCATCAGGTGTTTGAACGTCTCGAACTTGTCGCCGTACACCGCGCGCCACCAGCCTTCGTTCGGCGCCAGGTTGTGGAAGTAGTAGCCCCATTCTCCCAGTTGGATGGCGTGGAAGATCCCGGCGTCCGCCAGCGGGGCCAGCGCGGCCGCATCCTCCGGACCGAGGACACAACGCCCTCCGTTGATCTGCATGTCGGCGCAACCGGGATAGGCCACCACCGGCCAGCCCGCCTCGGCGATGCACTCGAAGAGCGGCTTTGAAGCCGCGCGCGCAGCGGGGCCGGGATCGAACCCGTTGCCCAGGCCCCGCTCGCGCATCACCCCGATCAGTTCGCGCAGGACCGCCGGATCGCCGGGCGTGCCGTAGAGCGTGAACACCGGCCGACCCTGACCGGGCAGCATCCGGGGCGCCCACACCCCGGACGCCAGCGCCTCGTGATCCGGAAAAACCGGCGTCGGCCCGGACGGCGCCGCCAGCATCCCGACGGCGACCAGGCAACCCGCCGACCACCCGGTCACCCGCACCCGCCGCGACGCCCGGCGTTCGGCGGTCATGGCTGTCCTTTCGCTCGATCCCACACCTTTTCCCGCAAGTCCTGGAGGCGCTCGGACGCCGCGGCGAGAGCTGGCAGGCCGTTTTCGGGACGGTCCAGATAGAAATACGCCACCGCTGAAACGTCATCCCGACGATAGAAATTCACCCCGCCACTCGGATGCCGCGGATCCGTAAACGCCGGCAGGTCCTCGCGATCAAGCAACAGGTGGATTGATGGCGCCCGTCCGCGCAGGTCCAGCACGTTCTCGCCGTGGGTGTCGAGCACCCAGACCGGTCGGATCCCGGCCCCGCCCGCCAGCAACTCGCGCACCCGCGCGCTCGGGGCGTTCCCCATCTGCTGGATCGTCACCCGACAGTCCTCGTGGAAATACACGGGGTCATCGAGGTGAAACCGGTAAAAGGCGTAAACATCGTTGGCGCTGTCCGAAACCAGCGACCCATGCAGCCGTCCGTCATATTCCCCCTGGCCCCAGCCCGATCCGATGTAGTCTTCCGTGCCCGTGCCGACCAGCGTGGGCAACGTCGTGTCACCGTCCAGATACACCTTGACCTCGCCTTCGCCAAACCACGTGCCCCGGCAGGCCTCGTCGCCGATGACCCCGAGGTTCGTCCCGAGGTAGCGCCCCCGCCCCTCCACGCGGGGCAGAATTTCGAAGTCGCGTCCGAGTTCGGTGCGCCGTTCCCTTCGCCAGGCGGCATGGAAGTAGAGCACGTCGCCGGGATGTTCCGCGACCTCGGTGTAGTTGATGTCGTACCAGACGAGCGCATGGGCCGGGGACTCGTTGACCATTCGGATCTTCGCGCCGCGGCGGAAGGGCATGGGCACGGTCGCATTGTAGGAACGCCCCTCCGGACTCGCGAACAACGCGCTCTCGAAGGGCACGAGCAGGCCGAGCCCCACCCCGAAGAAATCCCCCATCGGCGCGGACACCGCCGGCGTGGCGGCCCCGTCCCAGAACATCTCCAAACGGACGAGCCGCCGCTGTTCGGGACTGCGCGGGATGGTCCCGCTGAGCCAGATGCGCTGGATGATCCCCGCCCCCGCAATGTCCGCCAGCACGGCGGTCTCCCCCGGCGGCACCACGATGAACGCCCGGCCCTTCGCCCCTCGGTTCGTCCGCCCGCCGTTGCCCCGGGCCCCGGTGGGATTCTCCGGACTGATCCAACGGGTGTGGGTGCCCGGCGGGGCGGCCCGGTAGAGTTCTCCGGCGCAAAGCCCTCGCAGGAGCGCCAACCCGACAGCGATCGCCAGAACGGAACGGTGTTGCATTCGCGAACCCTACCCGAGCCCGTCGCCGCCGCCAATCGCGCAGTCAACGGGCAGGTTGGTCCCTCGCCCGACCGTCCCCCGATGGGCAACTCAACCGGGCCGCTTCTCGAGCGCGTGGCGGTAGATCCGCTTGATGCGGTTGCAGTCGTCGAGCGTCTGCTTGCCCTCGTCGTTCTCCCATACCTCGTCGAACCGCGCCTCCCTGGGTTCGCTCCGGAGCTTCTTCTCCGACAGGATGTCCCCTTCCTCGCTGGCCTCGAGTTCCAGGTACCGGGCGGGCGTGCCCGGGCTGAACCGGTTGCGGAGGATGACCAGCACACTGCGATCCGGCTGCTTCGTCTTTGCTTTCTTCATCGGTATGTCGTGTCCCGCGACGGGAAAGGTCGCCGCCGCGATCATCACGTTCCCTGCGGCGGAAACGCAACGGAAATGCCGTCATCGCGCCCATGCACGAGCGTCCTTCAGACCGACGTGGAATGCCGCATCGGACGGCCCCCGCATGAACACCGGGGAGCCGGGAACCGGACCTCCGGCAACGCTCCCCCGCATCCGCAACCGCAACGACCGGGCGGAAAACCCGTCTTCACGGCCGGGACGCCGGCACTTCCGGGAGGGCACCCCGGGCTCAACGGGGCACGACAATGAGGTCCGTCGGCGCAACGTGACACGGCACTTCCTCCGCGGGATGACGCGGCGCGACGGGATTGGATTCCACGGCCTTCAGCGGCGTTTCACTGTCGGCGCTGAGCCGGTACTGCTCGACCCGCCCGAGGTAGGCGATTTCCTCGATGCGAGCCAGGAACCCGTTCGGCGTCCCCCGGGCCAGTGTCACCGCTTCGGGACGAAACCCGACCCAGACCGGCTCGCCCGGCGATGACTTCGATTCCGCCGTGGCCCGCCACAAACCACGGGCGGTACGAACGATCATCCCGTCGGGATCGCGTGCCGCCACCTCACCTTCCAGCCAGTTGCATTCGCCGATGAAATCGCCGACGAACCGGTTGACGGGGCGCCGATAAAGCGTCCGCGGATCGCCGAGTTGTTCGAGACGACCTTCCCGCATCACCGCGATCCGGTCCGCCATCGACAGCGCCTCGTCCTGGTCGTGGGTCACGTAGACCGTGGTGATCCGCGTCTGCTGGTGGATGCGGCGAATTTCGGCCCGCATTTCCAGCCGGAGCTGGGCGTCGAGATTGGACAGCGGCTCGTCGAGGAGCAGCACATCCGGGCGCACGACGAGCGCGCGGGCGAGGGCGACGCGTTGTTGCTGGCCGCCGGACAACTGGTTGGGTGAACGGTCGCGGTAGGCCTCCATGCGCACCATTTCGAGCGCTTCGCTCACTCGCCGCCGCTTCTCCGCGCCGTGCAACCGCCGGACGTCCAGGCCGTACACCACGTTCTCGGCCACGGTCAGATGCGGCCAGAGAGCGTAGTTCTGAAACACCATGCCCGTGTTGCGGCGATGGGGCGGCACGCCGTTCATTCGGCGGTCGCCGAAGCGGACTTCGCCCGCGTCCGGTTCGTAGAACCCGGCCAGCAAACGCAGCAGGGTGGTCTTCCCGCACCCGGAAGGCCCGAGCAGGAAGAACAACTCGTGATCCTCGACCACCAGCGAGATCTCCCGCAACACCGGCGTGCGGTCAAAGCGCTTGTCGACTCGTTCGATGGTGACCCGCATAACGCCGCGGCGCCCGCGGCACACCGCTCATAGCAGAACCGCCGTTCGATGCAAAGACCTTGACCGACGGCGGCCGGCTCCCGTCTTCCGGTCCGGGTTCGCCGACCGCGGACGAACCGGATGGCGCCGGATGGTCCTGGGCGGCGGCGAACAGGACGGGGTCTGTTCCGCGACCGGATCGCAGGCTGCGGCGGAGCCTCTCGTGATCGCCCCTTCGGGTGGCGCTGCTTTTGGTTGGCGCGTCGGCGGGCTCCCGCTAGCCTCCCAACCGTGTCGGAAAGCAACGAAACACATCCTCCGGACCATCACTCGGAACCTCCGGCTCGACCGCGTTGGCCGGGGCTGCTGGTGGCGCTGCTGCTGGTGGCCTGGCTGTTCCCGGGAACACTGGGCCGGGATCCCTGGAAGGCGGATGAAGGGTACACGTTCGGCCTGGTGCTGCACATCCTGCAGACCGGGGATTGGGTGATCCCGACCCTTGCCGGGGAACCGTTCATGCAGAAGCCGCCGCTGCTCTTCAATCTCTCCGCGCTTTCCGCCCGCCTGTTCGCCTCCTTCCTGCCGCCGCACGACGGGGCCCGGGGTTCGGTGCTGTTGTTCAACCTGATCACGCTGATCGCGCTCGGCCTCACCGCCCGCCGCTGTTGGGGCGCGGGCCGGGGATGGCTGGCCCCGGTGCTGTTCATCGGGGCTCCCGGATTGATTCACACCCAGCACATGATGATCACGGACGTGGCCCTCGTGACCGGGTTTGCCGTCGCGCAGTGGGGGCTGGTGCTGAGCCGCGAACACCCGCTGGGCGGCGGGTTTCTCGCGGGCACCGGGGTGGGGATTGCGTTCATGGCCAAGGGACTGCTGGGACCGGGGTTGATCGGCGTGACGGTTGCCCTGCTGCCGGTGTGGTTCAAGTCCTGGCGCAATCTGGACTACCTGCGCCTGCTCCTGGCGCTCGGGTTGGCCTTCCTGCCGTGGGCGATCCTCTGGCCGGCACTGGTCTACCAACGATCCCCCGACCTCTTCGTCGAGTGGTTCTGGAACCAGAACGTGGCCCGGTTCATCGGGCAGAGCACCGTGATCGACTCGAAAAACAACCTGCTCTTCTGTCTGCGCACCGTGTCCTGGTTCGCCCTGCCCGCACTGCCGCTGGCCCTCTGGGGCTGGTGGGACCGCCGAAAACGCGGCGGGTTGGCTCCCGCCGACCAAATCACGCTCGTGCTCTTCGCGACGATGTGTGTCGTGTTCAGCATCTCGCGCCAGGCCCGCACGATCTATGCGTCGCCGATGGTGGTGCCGGTGGCCCTTGCCGGCGTTGCGATGGTGGATCGCCTGCCACCCCGCTGGGCCCGGCGCAGCAACCTCGGCCTGACTGTTTTGTTCGGCGTGGCGGTGGCCGCCGCCTGGATCGGCTGGATCCTGATGGTGACCGGAATCGTGCCCTTGTTGAACGAACAACTGGCTTCGCTGGTACCGGATTACACCCCCCGCCTCGAGTGGATTCTGTTCGTGGCCGCGCTGATCCCAACCGCCGGTTTCGCCGTCTGGTTGCGGCGGCAGGACCGCAGCAGCGGGCGGGTGACCGTGTTGAACTGGGCCGCCGGCCTGCTCCTCGTCTACACCCTGGGCATGACGCTGTTCCTCCCCGTCGCCAACGGGCGCATGACCTACCGCCAGGTGTTTGTTCCGTTGCGCGACCATCTGCCCCCCGCCGGCGAAGTGGTGGCCAGCTACGGCGTGGGCGAATCCGAGCGCGCCCTGCTCCATTACCTCGCCGGCCTCAAGACGCGCCGCGTCGAGGTCTTCCCGGAGGTCATCGAACAGGCCGACTGGGTGCTGATTCAGGGGGACCACCGCCGAAACGAACGCATGGGGCCGCCCGAACCGGGCGAGTGGACGCTGCGTTTCGAGGGCCGGCGCAGCCGCAGCGAATCCTACCGCCTCTACGAGCGGGTGAACTAGACCCCGCTTCAGCCCATGGCCCTGCTCGATATCCGCGATCTCTCGGTCGATTTCACGCGCGACGACGGTCGCGTTCGCGCCATCGACCGCGTGTCCCTGCGCGTCGAGGCGAACGAGGTCGTCGGGTTGGTCGGCGAAAGCGGCTCGGGCAAGACGGTGACTGCACTCTCCATCGCCCGGTTGCTCCCCTGTCCACCGGCGCGTTACGCGGGCGGCGAGATCGAACTGGACGGTGAGGACGTGCTGAAGGTCGGGACGAAGCGCCTGAGCCAGCTCCGCGGCGGGCAGATCAGCTATATGTTCCAGGAACCCGCTACGTCGCTGAACCCCGTACATCGCGTGGGCGTGCAGGTGCGCGAGATGCTGCGCCGGCACCGTCCGGCGCTGGCCACCGACCGGGAGGTGGTCGACTGGCTCCGGCGGGTGGGCATTCCCGCCCCCGAGAAGCGCGCCCGCGATTTCCCGCACCAGCTCTCGGGCGGCATGCAACAGCGGGTGATGATCGCGATGGCCCTGGCCTCACGACCGCGGTTGTTGGTGGCCGATGAACCTACCACCGCGCTCGATGTCACCATCCAGGCCGCCATCCTTGAGCTGCTCCGCGAACTGCGCGCCGAACTCGGCATGAGCATCCTGCTGATCACGCACAACCTCGGCCTCGTGGCCGAAATCGCCGACCGCATGATCGTCATGTACGCGGGACAGGTGGTTGAGGAAGGACCGGTGGACGACGTGCTTGACCATCCGGCCCATCCCTACACGCGGGCCCTGTTGGAATCGATGCCCCGCCTCGAAGCCCCGCGGGATCGGCTGGCGGCCATCGAAGGCAGCGTTCCCACCCCGGGACATTGGCCCACCGGCTGCCGTTTCGCTCCCCGCTGCGCCCTGGCCCGCGCCGAATGCCGCCGCGCCATGCCGCCCCTCGAGCGGATGGGCAAACGCACCGTGCGCTGTCCCTGGGCCCCTCCAACCGGCGCGAAAATCCGGGAGCCCGCATGAGTTCCTCCCCCTTGCTCGAAATCCACGACCTGCACGTCCATTACCCGGTCGGGCGCACGACCCCGTTCGCCCCGGCTTCCGTGCTCAAGGCCGTCGATGGCGTGGACCTCCGCCTGGCGCCCGGGGAAACCCTCGGCCTGGTGGGCGAAAGCGGCTGCGGCAAGACCACCCTCGGCCGCGCCCTCGTCAAGCTGGTGCAACCCACCACCGGCCAGCTCCGCTTCCGTGGGCAGGACATCACCCGGCTGCAAGGCCGCGAACTCCTCGCCTACCGCAAACGCGTGCAGATGATCTTCCAGGACCCGGCCGGCTCCCTCAACCCGCGGCTGACCGCGGGCGCCTCGATTGCCGAGCCCCTGCGCCTCCACCGGCTGACGCGCACCGCCAACGCCCGCCGCGAGCGCGTGGCAGAGCTGCTCCGGTCGGTCGGCCTCGACCCCGACCATGCCCAACGCTATCCCCATGAATTCAGCGGCGGCCAACGACAGCGCATCGGACTGGCCCGCGCCCTGGCCGTCGAACCCGAGTTGATCGTCTGCGACGAACCTGTGAGCGCGCTGGACGTTTCGGTGCAGGCCCACGTCATCAACCTCCTAGCCGACCTCCAACGCGCCCGCGGGCTTTCCTTCCTCTTCATCGCTCACGACCTGGCCGTCGTCGCGCACCTCTGTCAACGCGTCGCCGTCATGTACCTCGGGCGCATCCTCGAGAGCGGCCCGACGTCTGCCGTCCTGGGAACGCCCCGACATCCCTACACGCTGGCCCTGCGCTCAGCCGTCCCGCAAGTCCGACCGAAGGAGCGGCAGCAACGGATGCCGTTGCCTGGCGAACCGCCATCTCCCCTCGATCCGCCGTCGGGGTGCGCCTTCCATCCCCGCTGCCCGATCGGCGAAGACCGTTGCCAGCGTGAGCGCCCTGCCTTCCGATCAATCGGCCCCGGACATCAGGTGGCCTGCCACGCCGTCGAATGATGGGATTTACCAGGACCAGGCCGATCTCCCTGGCTGGCGATTGGCTCTGAAGCGCTGAAGTCGTCGACGTTTGTTGGCCGCAACCGGCAGCCTACCTTTCGGCCTTCCCCCATGGGGGCGGTTCAAAACGTCCGGACTTCCCGGTCCCCAACCGGAAGGCGTCGGACGACGACCCGCCCGCCCCGCGCGGGAGTTCGAAATTCCGGTGCTGATTGAAGTAGGAGGATCAGTTCGCAGAAAGCGGCCCATTGACTTATTAGCTCGGAGCTCACGCGGAGGTGGGCGATCCGGTCGGCATGGTCGTGTGAGCCTGCAGGCCCGAGCCCGCCCCTGAGTCGGGCCTGCAGCACGTGGCGGTGGCCGCTCTCGATCAGCGCCCGAGCGCCTGATGTGCGGGTAATCCCAGCGCGGGCGCGGAGTCCGAGTCACGGCGTTGTTCGGGGGATGCGCCCGCCGCACCGGACGCGCCTGCCCTGGCGTGGTCCACAGGTTCCAGGTGCGCTCCAGGCCCGAGCACCGTCCCCACCGCCCCGCGTGCTGCAAGGTTGACCGGGCTCTCGCCAATCCGGCTGCAGTGCTCGGCGTGGAGCGTCGCCCCAGCGGTATTCGTTACGCCAACGGCTGGGAGATCGCGGAAGCGCACCTACGAGCCGACGCTTCGACTCTCAGCCGGACCTAATCGGCTCGCCCACCGCGTGGATCGGCGTGAGCCCCAGCGCCTGGCGAGCTGGCCCACCGTCGCCCCTGGCCCGGCCACACCTCGAAAGGGCCCCCCCGCCTGCGAGGTCCTTGTCGCGCACCGCCACCAGACGCATCTCCTGCTACTGCTGCGGGCGTGGATCCGGGCGCCAGCCTGCTTCACCGTGCAGATATGGTGCCGTCGGCCTGGCGACAAATGCCGTCGCCCCACCGCAGGCCAGCGCCCGGAACGGCTCCCTGGTATTACCTCCAGCGCCTTCCGCGCGGCTGGGCCTGCTCCAGCGTGGTCTGGCACCCGCTGCGAGCTCAACGCCGTCACGCGTTCCGCACACTGCGGGGCACCGCCCGCCGAAGGACTCTCGCTTGAGCCAAGTCCCAGGGACCCGTTGCAGCCCGCCGGGAGCGACCAACGAGCCATCCCCAACCGCTCGGGTGGCCGCAAGCTCTGGGTCGGCGTTCGCCCCACGACCCGGTCCGGACCGTGATCTGCCCGAACACCCACCACCACTTGAGCGTTTTTTTTCGACTCCGCACCGTGGATCTCGGCTCGAGTGGATCGCCGACGGGGCCTCGGCCCCTGCCAAGGCCCAGTGGTGAGGTCGGGTCTCTGCGCCCAGTCGGCGGATCGCGGTCCCAGGCAGGGGTTTCGACACCATCGGCGGTCTGGAGCGACCTGCATGGGCGTCGGTCGATGGGTGAAAGGATGGCTCGATGCACGCGACGACCAGTTCGGGTGCGAGTTTGCACAACAGCCCCAGATCCGCTTCGGTGAGGTCCTCCGCCTGGTGAGTTTCTTCGGTCTCATCCCCACGTGTTTAGCGAAGTGGCTAAATTTCAGTCGCACCTTTTGGAAGACAATCTGCCTCCAAAGTCACCCACTTCCAATCATGAAATTCGCCCCCGCGCGGGGGTTCGAAATTCCCGCTTGCGCGGGCGTCACCATGGCCCTAGGCTCCAAGCCGGTCGTAGCGGGTGTGGTTCAATGGTAGAACGCAAGCTTCCCAAGCTCGAAACGAGGGTTCGATTCCCTTCACCCGCTCCAATTTTCACAAGTCGTTCACTGCCAGCCTTTTTCAGCTTTGTTCAGGGTGTTTTAGCTTCTGAGTGGTAACGCCCAGTGGTAACAACTCCGCCGAAGTCCAGCTTTGTCCGGGCGGCGGGGAACCGGTGTTTGCGCCATCGCCACCCCGGGCCGCGAGCGGACCGCCAACCACCCGGCAGCCCTTCCCGCAATCCTGAACCCTCGGGATGGCCCCCGAACGCGCCACAGCCCGCACCAGGGCGCGCCAAGCCACCCTCGCGAAGGAGACAACCGCCGCGCGGTTCGCCCGCCCCGGCTGGCGGTCGGAGCGAAGCCGAAGGGCGCGGACAGGCAGCCGCAACCCTGCCGGGAAGCCGCGGCCCCGCTGCGGTCCTCGCCGCCCCCGCGCCGGGACCAGACCGCCAAGCTGTCGAACGCCCGACCCGGTGTCGTGACCCTCGGGATGGTCCCCGAACGCCCCACAGCCCGCACCAGGGGGCGTCATTCCGCCCTCGCGAAGGAGACAACCCGCCGGCGGCCCGTCTCGGTGCCCTGAACCTCCGGGGAAGGTCTCGGAGCGCGCCGCAGCCCGACCGGGCGCGCCGGACGGCCCTCGCAGGGCAGACCAGGCTCCGCCCCCCACAACGCAGCCGGTGGCGCGGGATAGCCCTGTTACACGGGTTGCCTCCCGCAAGCGCCGGCAACGCCCCTCGACATCCGCCCGCCCGCCCGGTCTAATGCGCGCACGCCGAAGCCATGACGCCCGCCGAGTTCAAACGGAAATGGTCCCGTTACAAGGGGAAGGAAACCTCCGCCTACGTCGAGCACTTCAACGACCTCTGCCGCATGCTGGGCCATCCCACGCCCGCCGAAGCGGACCCGTCCGGTTCCGACTGGTTCTGCTTTCAAAAGCGCGTGGTCAAAGATGCCGAACTCTTCGTCTTGAACGACGCCGGCGAGGAACCTGAGCCCGGCGAACGGGGCTTCGCCGACGTTTGGAAGAAGGGTTGCTTCGCCATCGAATACAAGGGGCGGAAGAAGAACCTCGACGACGCTTACAAGCAACTGCTTCGCTATCGCGAGGCCCTCGCCAACCCGCCCTTGCTGGTGGTCTGCGATTTCGACCGCTAGGTCATCCGCACGAACTTCAACGGCACCGTTCAGGAAACCCACGAATTCACCCACGACCAACTGGACCGCCCGGAGAACCTGCGGACCCTCCGCGCCCTCTTCGAGTCGCCCGACTTCCTGAAGCCCCAGCGGACCACCGCCCAAGTCACCGAAGCCCTCGCCGCCCAGATCGCCGAAGTCGCCCGGTTGCTGCAAGGCCGCGAGAGCGCGGAAATCGCCGACACCAGGACCCGCGCCGAATTCCGCGTTGCCCAGAAGAAGAACCTCCGCATTGCGCGCTTCCTGAACCGCATCGTCTTCTGCCTCTTCGCCGAAGACGTTCGCCTCCTTCCTTCGGGCATCTTCCGGGAAGTGTGCCGCGCCGGTCTGGACGATTCCCACCATTTCGCCGTCACCCTCGAAAACCTCTTCGCCGTCATGGCCACCGGGGGCACCTTCGGAACGCACCGCATCCGGCATTTCAACGGCCACCTCTTCGAGGATTCGACCGTCTTCGAGTTGACCCCGGAGGAAGTCCGCATCCTGGCAGACGCCTCCGAAGCCGACTGGCAGTTCATCCAGCCCAGCATCATGGGGACCCTCTTCGAGCGCGCTCTTGAGCCCTCGCAGCGTTCCCAGCTTGGCGCGCACTACACGAGCGAAGCCGACATCAAGACTCTCGTTGAACCCGTGTTAATGGCCCCGTTACGCCGCGAATGGGCGGGCATCAAGGAAGCCCTTGCGGGCCGCTTCGCGAAGGGGTTGGGCACCGCGCGGGACCGTGACAAGCTGGCTGGCTTCCAGAAGAAGCTGGCCGCCACGACGGTCTTGGACCCGGCCTGCGGGAGCGGCAACTTCCTCTACGTGTCCCTGCAACTGCTTCTCGACCTCGAAAAGGAAGTCATCACCCACGCGACGCAGCTTGGCTTCAAGTTCCTGCCACGGGTAGGCGTTGATCAACTGAAGGCCATCGAAATCAACCCCTACGCCTACGAGCTTGCGCAAGTCTCCGTGCAAATCGGTTTCCTGCAATGGCGACGGGACAACGGTTTCGAGAACGACCGGACCCCGGTCCTGCAAAACCTCGACGGCTTCCAGAACGAGGACGCGCTACTTGTCCCCCACTACCGGAGCAAGGCGAAGAGCCTGAAGGAAGCCCAAGCCGGCGAGCATGCCGACAACGCCGGGCTGAGGTTCTACACGGAACGGACTTGGCCCGACGCAAGCGTCATCATTGGAAATCCCCCTTTCCTTGGGGGGAAATTCCTCCGCCGCGAGTTAGGCGACGCCTACGTTGCCGCCTTGTTCGAGAATTACCGGAAGTCCGTTCGTCCTGAGGCGGACCTTTGCTGCTACTGGTTCGAGAAGGCCCGCGCCCAGATCACACGCCAACAGTGCCAGCGTGCCGGCTTGCTGGCTACTCAAGGCATAAGGGGAGGGGCGAGTCGGGACACGCTTCAACGGATCAAACAAAGCGGCGGCATCTTCTTCGCCGAGAGTGACCGGGAGTGGATTCTCGCCGGGGCGAACGTGCATGTAAGCATGGTTGGTTTCGACAACGGTTCAGAGGACCAACGCAAGCTCGACGGGAGGGAAGTTCCCGTCATCAATGCCAACCTCTCCGCGGTTGCCGACGTGACGGCGGCAGGCCCTCTCACCGCCAACGCCGGACTCGTCTTCATGGGGGACACCAAAGGGGGCTCATTTGATGTTCCAGAGGCTGAGGCCGTCGCGATGCTGGACAAGCCGAACCCCCACGGACGGCCGAACTCGGATGTCCTGGTGCCGTGGGCCAACGGGCTGGACATCACTCGCCGCAGCCGCGGGATGTGGATTATCGACTTCGGGCCAAATCGGGGAGAGGCGGAGGCCTCCTCGTATGAAATCCCCTTCGCCAAAGTCAGGGCGCTTGTTCGGCCCGCACGCGCCAGCAACAAACGGGAGGCCTACCGGGACAATTGGTGGAGACATGTCGAAGCACGCCCCGGCATGCTCGCCGCACTCGCCCCGCTGCCGCGCTTCCTTGCCACCGTGCGGGTCGCAAAACACCGCCTGTTCGCCTGGCTCAACTCTCCGTTGCTGCCGGACTGCCAGTTGTTCGCATTCGCGAGTAGTGAGGATGCGTTCTTCGGGATTGTCCACTCGCGCTTTCACGAGGTATGGGCGCTTCGCCAAGGCACGCGATTGGAAACACGGCCCCGCTATACCCCGACAACCTGCTTCGAGACTTTCCCCTTCCCTCACCCCGCGCCGGCGCGTGATGCCGCTGTTGCCGCCGCCGCCAAGGAGTTGAACGACCTCCGTGAGCGTTGGCTGAACCCGCCGGAATGGACCGAAACGCGGATGCTCGAATTCCCCGGCACCGTGGGCGGCCCGTGGGATCGCTACATTGACCGGGCCACCGTCGAAGACCGCGACGGCTTCCAAGTCGGGACCGTGCGCTACCCGCGCCTTGAGCCCCGCAACGCCGAGTGCGCGGCCAAGCTGAAGAAGCGAAGCCTCACCAACCTCTACAACGAACGTCCCGCCTGGCTGGACCTCGCCCACCGCAAGCTGGACGCCGCCGTTGCCGCCGCTTACGGCTGGCCCGCGGCCCTGACCGACGAAGAAATCCTCGAACGTCTGCTCGCTCTGAACCTTGAACGCGCGGAGGACGAAGCCCAAGCGGCCAACAAGCCCAAGCCCCGCACCAACCGCGCCAAACGCGAGGACGAACTGATTTGAAGCCGGGCTCGCCCAAACCTCCGCGCAACGTCCGCCGGACAAAGCCGCCGGGGCCTTACCCGGTCTTTCGTGTTGCTTCGGCAAGAGTGCGTGAGGGGGTTTTGGGGTGCGGCGTAGACTGG
The DNA here is from genome assembly GCA_024233305.1 of Verrucomicrobiales bacterium. Classification (GTDB taxonomy): domain Bacteria; phylum Verrucomicrobiota; class Verrucomicrobiia; order Limisphaerales; family J093; genus J093. The sequence goes on along the minus strand of JACKPV010000035.1, from coordinate 1,227 downwards.
GCCGCAGATGAAGGCGACGAAATCTGCCGCGGCGCAGAGAGGCATCCACGGGGGCAGGCACCTGGACGGGTTGGCCCGTCGGCTCAGGCAGTGGCGGGCGCGACGAGGTTCCAAAGGACCGCTTCCGCAGTGGGTCTGGGACGAGGCGAGCGGAGCCGCACGCGACCATGGAGTCAGTCGAGTGGCCCGGGTGCTGGGGCTCGATTACGACAAGCTCAAGCGGCGAGCGGTCGTGCTTCCTGCCGCAGCCGGAGTCAGCGGTGCCCCGCCCGGGTTTGTGGAACTGAACCTCAGCCCGACACCGTCCATCAGCAGCGAATGGACGCTCGAACTTTCCGATCCCCAAGGCCGCAAGCTAACTCTGCGGGGACCGAGCGAACCGTCGTCCTGGCGCGACCTGGCCCGCGCTTTCTGGCCGCAGCGAGCATGATCCAGATCACCCCGCAGATGCGGATTCTCCTGGCGGTCGAACCGGTCGATTTTCGCAAGGGCATCGACGGGCTGGCCGCGGTGTGCCGGCAGGCGCTGGTCGCTGATCCGATGAGTGGGGCCCTCTTCGTGTTCCGTTCCCGTCGCGGCACCGCCTTGAAGATGATTGTCTATGACGGGCAGGGCTACTGGCTGGCGCAAAAACGGCTCTCGACCGGGCGCTTCAACTGGTGGCCGTCGGCCTCAGGCAAAGCCGGCCTGGAACTCGACGCCCATCAGGTCCATCTGCTCCTCTGGAACGGGGATCCTTCCCAAGCCCACGCCGCCCCGATGTGGCGGCGGTTGGCGAAGGGAAGCTGAGGTGAAGTTTTTTCGCCTCGGACCTTGCGTTCCAGATTCTGCCCCTCTATTCTCGGGGGCATGTCGCCGGTGTTGTTGCGTTATCGCGGTCGGGAGATCGGGGCCGAAGCGACCCGGTTCATCCAGCAACTCATCGATCAGAACCCGGGCCTTTCTCGCCGTCGGCTCTCGGTCGAACTGTGTCGGGCGTGGAACTGGACCCAAGCCAACGGCCAGTGGCGCGACATGGTCGCCCGCAGCCTGATGCTCCAACTCCACCGGGCCGGCCACATCCGGCTGCCGGACAAACGGATGTCCCCGCCCAACAACGTGGTGGCGAAACGCACCCCCGAACCGACGCTGCCCCTCTGGGAACAACCCCGCCAATGCTCGCTGCGGGAACTGGGCCCTCTGGAGATCAAACCGGTGCGGCGCACGGCCGCCGAACCGCTCTTCAAC
>JACKPV010000034.1 GCA_024233305.1 Verrucomicrobiales bacterium | reverse complement strand
GGACCTGGATTCGAGGCCCTTTGTCATGGGCTGCGGGGGCTCGTTGAGAGACGCCCGGAACTTGGACTCCTGTATCCAGTTCATCTTAACCCGAAGGTGCAGGAACCGGTGCGGCGACTTCTGGGGACGCACGAACGCATCGCGTTGATCCCGCCGGTGGGTTACGAGGACTTCATCGGGCTCATGGACCAGTGCCGGTTTGTGATCAGCGACTCGGGAGGCGTCCAGGAGGAGGCCCCCAGCTTGGGCAAACCGGTGCTCGTGACCCGGGACACGACCGAGAGGCCCGAGGGCGTTGCTGCTGGGACCTGCCGCTTGGTCGGCACCGATCCGGACCGGATCATCGGCGAGGCGACCGTGCTGTTGGAAGACGAATCGGAATATCGCCGCCGAAGCGAGTTGAAAAACCCCTACGGGGACGGTCGGGCCTCCCAGCGGATTGTGGAAGTGCTGCAGCGGGAGATGGGGAGCGGGGGAGCGGAGGAGATGGGGTGAGCGAGAGCCGCTGATGATCCGAAGTCCCGAGGATCTGGAAATGTATCAGATCGCTTTTGCCGCGGCGATAGACGTGTGCAAAGGGACGAAGGAGTTTCCCCGCGAGGAGAGGCAATCGCTGTCGGATCAAGTCCGTCGGTCATCGCGGTCAGTTTGTGCGAACTTGACGGAGGCCTGGCGAAAACGGCGATACGCGGCGGCGTTTGTCAGCAAACTGAACGATGCGGAGGGCGAGGCGGCGGAAGCGCAGACGTGGGTCCGGTTTGCTGTACCGTGTGGGTACTGGACGGCCGAGATGGGTGGGGATCTGCACCAGCGGTACGACCACTTCCTGGGCAAGCTGGTCAACATGATCACCAACGCTGATCCGTGGCTGTTGCCCCGCAATACCTGATCAATTCTCCCCAGCCGCTCCTCAGCCCTTCTGCACCCATGCCCCCCCGCTCCTCCTCTCTCCCGGCCGTCCACGTCGTCTTCGGCACGACAGAGTTCGGGGCGACGCCCACGGGACCGGGCACTTACGCGCACTACCTCTGGGAAGGTTTTCGCGATGATCCCGAGGTGGACTTCCATCTAGTTGCACCCTCGTTCCCATTCGAGCATCCCAAGGCACATCCTGCCGGTCGGTCCTCAGGCTCGGGTGGTCTCTACCGTTCGATTTGCCGGAAGGTACTCGAGGTGGGAGACCGTTTGAGTGAGTCGGCCGGCGGGCGGGTGATCCTGCACCTCAACAACTCCCACATGGGCCGGGAACTCCTTGCCACCCGGCACGAACTTTGGGGGCAGATCAACGACTACGAAAACACGGACTGCTACCGGCGGTTTTGGTGGAACCTGCGGAACTACGGCCTGCGTCGCACCGCGGCGCTTGCCCGGCGACGCTGGATCGAGTCGAGGCTGGTGTGCCGCCAGGACCTGACAATCTGCAATTCCAGGTATACACGTTCGCGAGTGCTGAGCGCCTACGCCCCGCCGCACTCGGAACAGGTCACGGTCGTCTACAAGGCCGTCGATTTGGATTTCTTCCGCCGACCGTTAGCGGCAGCGCTTCCCCCGGATCCGGCCGAACGGAACAGGAGCGATAACCGAATCATCTTCCTGGGAAGCGACTTCGTGAGGAAGGGGCTGGACCTGCTTGTGCGGGCATTCGTGCAACTACGGCAGCCGGCTGACCTGACGATCGTCGGTGTGGAGGAGCAGGAGTTCAGCGCACGATATCGCCAGTTGGGCAGGGCACTGGGGAGTCAGTCTCGGCCATACCGATTCATGGGCCGTCAGCCACGCCAAAGGGTGCGAGAATTGCTCTGGCACTCCGACGTCTTCGCTCTGCCCACCCGCGCGGAAGCGCTTGGCGTGGCCATTTTGGAGGCGGTGGCTGCAGGCCTATGGGTGGTTGCATGCGGCGTTGGGGGTGTTCCAGAAGTTATCGAGGTAACACCCAATGCAGCGAGCGTGGCCCCCTCGGACGCGGACGCCGTGCGAAGATTGCTTGATGAGCGAAACCCATCGTCTCGGGACGGGAATGCCCGATCGGCGAGCGGGTTCGACGACGCCTTCTCCAAGTCGGTCATGCTTTCCCGAGTGCGATCGCGGTATTTGGGCAAGGTGGAGATGAACGCCGAGACGAGGCAAGACTGACGATGGACACCGATTCCGCCAGCATGCTGGGACACGAGGGCTCACGAGGATGCAATCCACAACGTAAGCCCATCCTTAGCGTCGTGATCCCCGCTTACCGGGAGGCTGACCATCTGGGACGATCTCTGCAAATCATCGCGGAACATGCGAGGGCGACTGGCTTGTCTTTCGAACTCGTGGTCGTTGATGACGGATCACCCGACGACACTTGGTCGGCAATCAGAAGGGCCAGGGAGACGATACCGGAGGTCCTTGGTTTTCGTTTAAGCCGGAATTTCGGCAAGGAGTGCGCAATCTGCGCCGGACTGGAGCAGGCCCGAGGCGAAGCAGTCATCCTCATGGACGCCGATCTCCAGCATCCTCCCGAACTCATTGGGGAGATGGTGAGGTGCTGGCGGGAGGAAGGAGTCTCGGTGGTGGAGGCATTCAAGGAAAGGAGGGGTACCGAGAGCTTGTTCTATCGTGGGGCGGCGCACCTCTTTTACAGGCTGGCCAGTCCCCTGACCGGGTTGGATCTCGAGAAAGCCTCCGACTACCGGCTGCTGGATCGGGCTGCTTTGGACGCATACCTCTCGATGCCGGAACGCAGCGTGTTTTTCCGTGGCATGTCGACCTGGGTAGGGTTCCGCCGTCGTGCGATCCCCTTCTCTGTCCCGGAACGCGCGGGCGGCACGTCAAGCTGGACCGTGTGGCAGCTGGTCTCGCTGGCCGTCAGCGCGATCGTCGCGTTCTCCTCGGTACCTCTGCGCTTGATTCTGTACCTTGGAGTGCTGTTCCTGTTGCTTGGGCTGGGGGTTGGTGCAAGGGCCGTTTGGATGTATTTCGACGGGACCGCGGTGAGCGGCTTCACTACGGTCATTCTATTGCAGGTCATCATGGGGGGAATTGTCATGATTATGTTGGGCATTCTCGGAGAGTATGTCGGCAAGGTGTTCGAGGAGGTCAAGCGTCGACCGCGGTATCTGATCTCTGAGAGAACGAGATGAAGGCGGGAGCGGCGCGTTCGGCGACAGCGATGAAGCGCAAGACTTCCTGGGAATGGGACATGCTGGCGCGCTTCCTTGTGGTGGGCATTCTCTCCACCGCCGTGCACTTCGGAGTGATGCACGCATGTCTTGGCATGTCTTGGTGCACAGCGAAATCAGCGTTCGGGGTGGGATTTGCGGCTTCATTCCTGGTGTCATTCGTCCTGAACCGGAACTGGACGTTTAGGAGCGAGGCGGGGGTCTGGGGCAGCCTGCTGCGCTTCGCAATCGCCGTCGGCTTAAGTTACCTCCTGGCGCAAGCGGTCTTTGCCTTGACCCTGGACATGTTCCACACCACGCCATCCATGGCGTTCCTCGTAGCGTTGCCGGTGCCGCCTGTAAGCAACTATATCCTCGGCAGGTATTTCGTCTTTCGGAAGGTGCTGGGATGAGTCGCCTCGGTGGGTATTTGCTCCGAAAGGAGCACGGATGGCGGTGGTGGCTGAGTGTGCTCTTCTGCACAGGGCTCCTGTCCACCGCGCTGTTCCACAATCGGGGCATGCAGGCACCCATCTGGACCGTGCCATACTTGTCGGGTGCGGCGAATTACAGCCTCGGAGCCGGTTGGCGGGTAAGCCCTAAAGATGTGGATCTCTTCAAACGGCTTCCGACGAAGGAGCGATGGAGCCATCGCTTCAGCAAGACGGAGAGAGGACTGGTCCAGTACGGAGCCCATGATGTCGGGTTCGTTTACGTCTGTCTGGTCGCACGCACGATTTTTCCGTTCCTGGGTGACCTGCGTGCCATCCAGGTGCTCAATTGGATGGTGCACTTGGCGTGTTGTGCCGGCATTCTGCTGCTCCTAGATCGCAGCCACCATCGATGGTTGTTCATTGTCCTTTATGCCGCGAACCCGGTCATCGTCTACCTTGCCACTTTTCCGTACTACTACTTCTGGCAAATCCTCCCGTCATTCGCGCTGGCCTGGCTTGTACTGCGCCCCGGCAGAGTTACGTGGGGTGCGGGCATCATCGCCCTGTTCCTGATGGCGGCGGGTGTTGCGATCCGCCCTTCCACCTTGCCGGTGGTCTTGTTGACTGTCGCGTATCTGCTGCTGCACAAACGAAACGCTGTGACATTGGCATGCGCTGTCGCGACCGTTGTGGTGATCTTGCTTATTCCCAAAGCAAATAAGATGTTCTTCTTCACGGCGTACGTCGGGCTTGGAGCCTATCCAAACCCTGAAAATCTGAGCCTTTCTGACGAGTCGGGCTACGCGAGGTATAAGCAGACAAGGGGAACTGAACTCGAGTTTGATTTCGGCGGCAACTACTATGATTCGGCGACGCGACGGGACCTAAACGGGGTATTGAAACACGCTTTCCTAGATTTCGCGCGAGAGCATCCAGTCCTCCTGCTTAGGAACGCGTTCCTCAACACAGGACTTGCCTTCGGGGGTGGGTATTTCGTCGGATTGCCCTACTTGGCGTTGGCCGTTTGCGCTGTCGCCGGTTGGGGGTTTGCGATCCTGTTATGGATTTACGGAAGGAAGGTGTGGGTACTGGCGACGCTTTCCAGCGTGGCGGGATTTGTGGCATATTATCCACCCGTGCCGGTATACATGCTCGGGGGATACGTGTTCGTGGTTCTGGCTTTGCTATCCGTCGGTGGCAGGCTGCGTTCGTGCAGGCCGTTGCCTTCCATGCACCCTGCCAGTGTGGCTTACGAGGGCGCTGGCAAGCCATCAGACGAATAAATGATGACCTCGCGACCAGTCACGTTTTTTGGCTTCGCCACGCTCGTTTACGCGTTCTCAAGCAGCTTCCTTTACCGCATAGTCCCGTGGCTTCCGGGGTCGATCTGGGCAAGCACTGTCGTCTACAGCGTTGGGTTGGTGCTCTTTACGTTTGGTAAGTCAAGGGGAACAACGTTCGGGCTATTGGGCGCACTCGTCCCGATCACGGTCGTTTTGGGCGCCCTCAACGTGTTACTGTCAACGCGCCCGGTCCTTTCGCTGGCGAAGATCCTGGGATGGATCGCGGTGGTGGTGCTTGCCCGAGATCTGGCACGACACAGTTCCCCTCTTGACTACAGGCGGGTACAGCGGTTCATGCCATTCATGCTCGCCTCAGTCGGTGGTTTCATGCTGCTTCAAGGCGCGGAAGATGCGGACCTACTATTCGCAATGCGGCACATGGCCTCGACCTACTTGGGCCTTGCCATGGTGGCGGGGCTCTTTTCGCCCCGGCTTATCTGGAAATGTGTTTGGATCGTAGTAGGGGTTGTGGGCGTCTATTTCTCAGCCTCGCGGGGGGCATTTCTAGCACTTCCCGCTGCGGTGGCAGGATACGCTGTTTATTTGATGCTCAAGAAGCAAGTTAAGGACGCGGTCGCGCTGCTAGTTCTGACTGGCCTCGTGGGAACGGTGTTTCTCACGCCCTCGCTGCGCGATGCGTTCTTTGCCAAGAAAACGAGGAGGTACGACACCGGATACGCCTCGCTTGTCGGGGGGGCCGAGCAGCGCCTATTCCTAACGGAAGAGGCATGGAAGCAGGCCTTGGCGAATCCGCTGGGCACGGGTGCGGGACGCACTTACACAATTGTGTACGGCGGGATGCGTCTGGGAGCGCATAACGGCTACCTCGACACACTTGCACAATTGGGTTTTCCATCCACCATTTTGCTGTTTGCGTGGTACGCGACGTTGGTTCTGAAGGTGCTCCGAAACAGGGGTTTCCCGGTTCGAGACAAGGCGTTGTTCATGACGTATCTGGTGGTGCTGCATGTTCGGGCGCTGGGAGAAAGCTATTCGGTGTTCGATGCCGCGAGCTTCTTCGTGCTGCTACTATGGTACATGACTTTCTACGGTGCCTACGACGCGAGAGGTGCCGTGACACGACAGGTAGTCTCGTCTGCTCGGTCGCGGTTGGGAAGTGCCCAGCGATTCCGGGTTCGACCGGCGATGCCGCTGGTTCGGGGTGGGGGGCATCTTCAGCGGACAAGGGCAGGAATGGAGCACACGGGACAACCGTCGCAGGGTTCCGCATCTCGGTCTGCGGGCGACCGGGCCTAAAGCTGGAAGCCGAGGGGCGGCGATACGGTTGTTCCCGTCGACCCCAGTCGACGCACGGTTGCTGCAACGGTTTTGCCCAGGGGGCGTAGCGACGAACGGGATGGATCGAAAGCAACAAGAAGTGGCCGCGGTGGTATATCTGAGCGTCAATGACGGGTCGGACACGCGGATTAACAAGGAGGTGGACAGCCTCTCCCGGGTTGCCCAGGTGCATTTCGTGGGGGTCCAGCAGGAGGCCGGCGACCGGGATTTCGTCAAGGAACGGGCGGCGTCGGTCCAGTTCGTTCGGGGCCGACGGAGGTCTCCGGTTACTGCGGTGCGACTCGTACAACTGGCGCGCGTGGTGGCGGGGCGTGTTCACCCGCGCAGCGTTCATGTGGTCAACGAAGATCTGGCCCTGCTGATGACGCCGCTACTGTGGCGACAGCGCAACGTGGTGGTTGACGTCTTCGACTCGTTGTTCCTGCGGCGCAGCTTCCCCAAGCCGGTGGCTTCACTCTTGAGACGATGGGTTTACGGAATGGCGTCCTGCGTGCTGGTCACGGATGCCGAGCGGGCGGGCCTGATGCCGGAAGGCGTGCGAAGGAAGCTGCGGATTCTGGAGAATTTCCCATACGCAGTCCGAGAGCCCGTTGAGCGAGTTCGTTCGGAGGGCCCCCTGCGAATCTTCGCCGGAGGCACGCTAAATCGTGCGCGCGGGTTGACGTTCCTCAGGGGTCTGCTTGACGAGGGGGATGCGGTTGAGGCTGTCATGGCCGGCTGGCTCTATGACGAGGAGGCGCGCGACCTCAGTCGGCATCCCAAGGTTCGCTTTCATGGTACGGTCGGCCAGCGGGAGGCCATGAAACTCGCGGCGGATGCCGATTTCATCCTGTGCCTCTACGAGCCCAGCAACCGGAACAACATCCACGCCAGTCCCAACAAGGTCTACGACGCCATCCAGGCCGGGACGCCGGTAATCATCAACCGTGAGGCACGGGTGTCCCGCTTCGTGGAGGAACAGGGCTTGGGGTTGGTGGTCGATCGTTATGGGGCGAACGACTACGCCGGAGTCCTTCGTCGTCTGCGCGAAGTGCGGCGGAGGTTTCAGGCGCCGGAGGAGCTGCGGCGCAGGTGCACGTGGGAAGCGATTGAACATCGCCTGTTGGAGGCCCACGGGCTGACCGGGTGCGAGAGGGTCGGCTTCGGCAGATCTGCGTGAACTGTGCTCCCACGGGCCATCCGGTTGTCTTTCTACTGCGGAGTCGCAGGAGCCCCGGGAGCTGAAGTCGTGGAGAGAGCGCAACAGATGAGTCAGGGAAATGGCCATCAAGTCAAAACTGCTGTCACGCACCGAGTGGCGCCGGCTCTATACGTTCACCCGCATGTACGGATGGAAACGGACAATGGTGAAAGTCGCGGGGCATCTGCGTCCACGGGGTATGCCGTGGTGGTTGCTTGGACCGGCTGCGGTGGGTGAACGCAGCGTTTCCGTAGTGGGATGCGGACAGCACGCGTTCTCGGCTCTGTGTTTCTTCATACTCGAGTCACGCGGCAATGTCTTCCTTGAGTGTTTCGACACTGAGTTGCGGCAGTCGGAATCGCTGGCGGCTTTCTACGGTTTCCGAGCGGTGGCCTCTTCCTTTGAAGCGATGCTGGACAGCTCCTCCTTGCGTACGGTTTATGTCGTGTCGAACCACGCTAGCCATACGCCGTATGCGGTGATGGCTTTGCAGAGGGGATTGGACGTGTATGTCGAGAAACCCCTGGCGACCTCGTGGAGTCAATGGTCCTTCCTGCGGCAGGCGCTGGGGGAGAGTGCTGGCAGGGTCTTTTCTGGCTGCAACAGGCCATATGCCCCTGCGGTGGTTGCCCTGACCGGTGCGCTGGCGGGGCGGAGGGAGCCGCTCAGCCTAAAGTGCAGGGTACGGGGTCACGTCTTGGCGCCGGATCATTGGTATCGTCGTCGGGAGGAGGGTTCCCGGATTTGCGGCAATGCCTGCCATTGGATTGATCTTTGGGTGCATTGTGTTCACCGGAGATGTCAAGAGCTGCCGGCGTCGGTTGAGGTTCTCCTCGAACCTGAGGATTGGGGGGAGGCGGACGACAACTACCGGCTTACGCTACGTTCGCCGCAGCGCGACCGGCTCGATTTGCATTTTACCTCCAAGGTCGATTTGCTGGAGGGCGTGTGGGAGATGATCGAGTGTCGGTGCGGCGACTTGCGGTGTGAGATCGATGATTTTCGAAGCATTCGGCTGAGCAGTCCCCAAGGGGAGATTGTCACGTGTTATCGGCCCAAGGACTGTGGTCACCGGGTTGCTTCACTGCAGCCTTTTCTACCGGATTCGAGCCTTCGTGCGTGGTCCGAGGTGGAGTGTTCCACGGAGTTGATGTTGCATATTGCCGAAATGACCCGGCTGCGCACGGACGTTAGTCGGGTGAACTTGGACAAACCCGGGTGCCGTGCGGGAAGTGTCCGGGAGCGGAGTTCATGCCGACACGACGCGGGCCGGATGCCGTGGCCGTCGAGTTGACTCGAGGGGCGTTTCCTCTAAAGGCGATCCGAGCCTCGGGCTGCCAAATCGGCGAGGGCTGTGTGTCACATGGGGCGTTCGCGGTTCCGCTGAATCCGCAGGGCTGAGGGGCGGCTTTCCATCAAACATGTTGCAGATACTCCAGAACCTAGGGACGGGGGAGACCTCGTTGGCGGAGGTGCCAACAGCCGGGGTGAGGCCCGGGGCGCTGCTGATCCGCTCGCGGGCCAGTTTGGTGTCAGCTGGAACAGAGCGAATGCTCGTGGAATTCGGCAAAGCGGGCTGGATCGATAAGGCGCGACAACAGCCGGACAAGGTGCGGCAGGTAATAGAAAAGGCGCGCACGGATGGTGTGGCGGCAACCTGGAGTTCGGTTCAGGCGAAGCTGGATCAGCCCCTCGCGTTGGGTTACTCGAACGTTGGCGTGATTGTGGAGGCAGGCGCTGGAGTCGAGGAATTGAAGGCGGGGGAGCGGGTGGTGAGCAACGGACCGCACGCCCAGGTGGTTTGTGTGCCACGGAATCTCTGTGCCCGAGTTCCCGAGGGGGTGTCGAATGAAGCTGCGGCCTTCACGGTGGTCGGGGCGATTGGTTTGCAGGGCATTCGCCTGTTGGAGCCGACCCTGGGGGAATACGTGGTGGTCACCGGGCTGGGGCTGATTGGTTTGCTGTGTGTGCAGATGCTGCGCGCGCAGGGGTGCCGGGTGATGGGGGTCGATCTGGATCCGGCGAAGTGCGCTCTAGCCCGGCAGTTTGGCGCTGAGGTCGTCGACCTTTCGCGGGGCGAGGATCCAATTGCAGCGGCCGCGCAGTGGACCCGCGGCCGTGGGGTGGACGGAGTGTTGATCACGGCGTCTACCAAGAGCAACGAGCCGGTACACCAGGCGGCCACGATGTGCCGCAAGCGCGGTCGCATCGTGCTGGTTGGGGTGACGGGCCTGGAGCTGTCGCGCGCGGATTTCTACGAGAAGGAGCTGACGTTTCAGGTCTCGTGTTCGTACGGGCCGGGGCGTTACGATCCAGCCTACGAAGAGAAGGGGCAAGACTACCCGCTGGGCTATGTGCGGTGGACGGAGCAGCGCAACTTCGAAGCCGTGCTGGCCATGATGGAGGATGGCTGCCTCGACGTGCGCCCTTTGATCACCCACCGGTTCCCGTTCGAGGAGGCGGTGAAAGCCTATCAGGCTTTGTCGGAAGAGAAGCCGCTGGGGATTCTGCTGGAGTATGGCGACCAGTCGGCGCATGGCGGCGTTGCGGGGAGGAACGCACGGACGATTGCCCTCGCTGGCTCCGCTCCCGCAGCGGTGCCCGAGGTGGTGGTTGGAGTCATTGGCGCGGGCAACTTCACCGGGCAGGTGCTCCTGCCGGCACTAAAGGAGGCCGGAGCGAGGCTGCGAGTCATCGCGTCTTCCACCGGGCTCAGCGGCGCTCACTTGGGACGGAAATTCGGGTTCGAACAAACGACCACCGAAACCGCGGCCTTGCTGGCGGATCCGGAGGTGAACACCGTGGTCATCACGACGCGGCACAACACCCACGCGCGCTGGGTGTTGGCAGCGTTGAAGGCCGGCAAGCGGGTGTTCGTGGAGAAACCCCTTTGTCTCGATCTTGAGGAGTTGGAGCAGATCGAAGGGGCGGTGCGCGACGCCGGCAAGGCGTTCGTCATGGTCGGCTTCAACCGTCGCTTTGCGCCGCAGGTGGTCGAAATGAAGCGCCTGTTGGGGGCCGTGCGCGAACCCAAGCACTTCGTGATGACCGTGAACGCCGGGTTCATTCCGGCGAACCACTGGACGCAGGATCCTGGCGTGGGGGGCGGCCGCATTCTCGGCGAGGGTTGCCACTTCATCGACCTGCTGCGGTTCCTGGTCGGAGAGCGGATCGAGCAGGTGCAGGTGACCCGGGGGCGGACGCAGTCGGGGCCGCCGTGTCCGGACAACATGAGCATTGGATTGGAGTTCGCGGACGGATCCCATGGCGTGGTTCATTACCTTGCGGCTGGTCACAAGTCCTGTCCCAAGGAGCGGCTGGAAGTGTTTGCGGCCGGTCGGGTGTTGCAACTGGACAACTACCGGCGGTTGCGCGGTTACGGCTGGCCGGGCTTTCGCAAGTTGAATCTGTGGCGTCAGGACAAGGGGCACGCGGCGGAAATGCGGGCATTCGTCCACGCACTGCGGGACGGCGCGGAGTCCCCCATTCCATGGGAGGAGATCGTCGAAGTGACGCGGGCGACGGTGGAGGCGGGCGGGGCCGCGGGCGGCTGAGTTACGGAGAGGCGGAAGGGAAGTTGGGTCGAAGTTCGATTCGTGGACCAACCGAGTTCGAGGGCTGCCGGGACTATTGCACCGGATTGCGCCACTTGAGCGACTTGAACCTGGCAAAATCGGCATCGGTGGTGTGCAGAACCAAGCCCCGTTCAATCGCGAGCGCTGCCAGGTGCGCATCGGTGGTCAGGTTCCCGGCGGCGCCGATCTCTGCGATCAACTTCGAGACCAGCCGAAAATGATCCTCCGAAGGGTGAATGATCCGCACGTGCGGCTGCGACAGCCAAGTCCCGACGATTTCCAGGGCCTCCGAGGGGGCGTAAGGCGACTGGCAGATTTGGCGATTAGTCACCAGGCGGATGAATCCCAGCACCACGACCCAAGCCAAGCCGACCATTCGGGCACCGTTCAACTGCTCATACCACCAAGCCCGGGCGCTTGCGTGGTGTCTGGCCGTTTCGTCATGCGCATAGACCAGCAGATTAACGTCCGGCAGGATCATCTTTCGTCGCCGTTTGCAGGTAATCTTCCGCCGCCAGTTCGTCCACCAACTGGTTCAGCTTGTCGGGATCGAATCCCGTCCTCAGCCCCAGTGGTTTGGACCTGACCATGACCGGTGTCCTCGCTTCTGGCGCCTGCCCGTTGGCGGTGATGCCGGCCCTGAGGAGCTGGTTCACGACTTCCTTGAAAGGCTTGCCCAACTCTCGTGAACGACTTCGCAGGATGCCGGCCAGATCATCATCGATGGTCAACGTGGTTCTCATCGTGCAACGCATCTTTGCACGGTGAAACATGATGTCAAGGCATCAGTCCTTCCGCGGTGCATCGCCATAGAACTCCTGCCTCTGACCGCCGATCGTCTGGCTTCCGAGACCCAGAAACTCCGTCCTCCGACATTCCGAACCCCAAATGCCCAGGATAATCCACGTCGTCGGCGCGCGGCCGAACTTCATGAAGGCAGCCCCTGTGATCCTCGCCCTGAGGGACATGGACGGGGTGCAGCAGCGGATCGTGCACACCGGGCAGCATTACGACGCCAACATGTCCGAGGTTTTCTTCCGGCAACTCGGGCTGCCGGAACCGGACCTGAATCTGGAAGTCGGATCGGGCAGTCACGCGGCGCAAACCGCCCAGATCATGACGCGGTTCGAGGAAGTGGTTCTGTGCGAGCGGCCGGATTGGGTGGTGGTTTACGGCGATGTCAACTCCACGGTCGCGGCCACCTTGGTGAGTGCAAAACTCGGTATCCGCATCGCTCACGTGGAGGCGGGCTTGCGCTCATTCGATCAGGCCATGCCGGAGGAGATCAACCGCATTGTGACCGACCGCCTGGCCGATCTGCTGCTTACCCCTTCGGAGGATGGCAACGAGAATCTGGCCCATGAAGGCGTGCCGTCCGAGCGCGTGGTGATGGTGGGGAACTGCATGATCGACAGTCCCGGGCTGCTGGCCGACACGGCAGTGAAACTGTTGATGGTCACGAGGCGCCACAACAGCCACGCCCGATACGTGGTGGGGGGCCTCCTGGCCGGACGCCGCGTGTTTGTTGAAAAGCCGCTCTGTCTGACCTTCGAGGGGTGGGAGGAGATCCGGACTGCGCACGTCGCCGCCGCCGGCCCCTTCCTCATGGTGGGCTTCAATCGTCGCTCCGCGCCGCACGTCGCGCGCGCACGCCAGTTGCTCGGAACCGTGCCTGGTCCGAAGACCTTCCTCATGACGGTGAACGCGGGTGCGCTCCCCCCGGCTCACCGGACTCAGGACCCTGCCGTCGGCGGCGGCCGCATCGTGGGCGAGGCTTGCCACTTCATCGAGCTCCTCCGGTTCCTGCCCGGCGGGCCCGTCGCGGGCGCCACGGCGACCTATGCGACCGGCCGTGCGGGGGGCTGCGGCACGCCGCCTCGCTGCAACTGGTCTATGCCGATGGCTCGTCGGGACTGTCCATTACCTGGCCAGCGGCGGGAAGTCGTTCCCCGAGGAGCGGCTCGAAGTGTTCTGCCAAGGCCGCGTCCTCCAGTTCGACAACTTCCGCGTCCTGCAAGGCTTCGATTGGCCGGGCTTCCCGCGCCACATGCTGTGGTCGCAGGACAAGGGTCACGAGGTCGAGATGCGGGCGGTGGTGGACGGCGTCCGCCACAAGGTGGGCCGTCGCCCATCTCTTTGGAGGAGCTGCGCGAGGTGGCAGTGGTCAGTTTGCGTCTGGCGGCTGGGGTGGTGTACCGGGGAACGTCTCGCGAGGTGCCCTCACAGCGATCGCCAGTTCCGTTCCTGGCGCCTGGCTCAGACAATCGGGGTAGAAGTCTAGTCTCCACACCTCACCACCACGTCACATGATAAGGTCGATACGCCCGCGATGGTTCCAGCATGAGGCGCGTTCCGCTCCTCATGGTTTACGACAAATACTATGGCTATGCGCCGCCATGATCGCCCTTCCCGTAGTGCTGGCGCAGGTCGAGCCTGTTCACCTCTTCACGGGAAGCGGGGGTGAGCGGCCGTACGGTTCGGTTGTCATGGACACCGATGGCATCCTCTACGGAACCACTGCGTATGGCGGGGCTGGAGACCGGGGTGTGGTATACCGCGTGAAGCCTGATGGAAGCGACTTTCTGCTATTGCATGACTTCGGGAAGGCGGAAGACGGTATCAGGGTGTTCAATTCCCTTGCTCTGGCTGGCGGTGCGGCCTATGGCATCGCTTGGGCCGGAGGCCAGCACAACGGCGGCACGCTTTTCCGGGTCAACACGGGCGGGGGTGGCTTCCAGGTTGTCCATCACTTTGGAGGGACGTCCGACGGTGGCGACGGCGCCTACCCGTACACGGCACCTACAAGAGTCGGAACCGCTCTGTTTGGTATGACCTACGGGGGTGGCACAGGGGGTTGGGGAAGTGTGTACCGGTATGACACCGTGTCCGGCGACTACCAGGTGTTGCACAGTTTCCAGGCAGGACAGGGAACGAGGCCGTTCGGCACGGTGACCGCGGTCGGAGACTGGCTATACGGAATGGCATCGGACCACCTGAGCTCGACTTCCTCAGGGGTCATATTCCGTATGCGGTTTGATGGCACTCAGTACGAGGTCGTGCACGGCTTCTCTGGAGGAACTGCTGGAGGGTACCCGTACGACTCCCTTGTTTATGATGGTGCAGGCACGCTATACGGCACGACGCTTGGTTATTACACAGATCTCGCTGACGAAGGAGTGGTCTTTAGCTACGAGCTTGCTGGGCAGCAGTATACCGTTTTGCACGACTTTGCGTCCGCTGATGACAACGGGGCCAAGCCTAACGGAGGCGTGGTGATTTCGCCGGACGGAACCCAGCTCTATGGTCTTTCCCACGGGACGGAGGTGTGGGGCGGCGAGGAATTCGGGACACTCTATCGGTTAGGGATCGACGGAACGGACTTTACTGTGCTTCACACGTTCGCGAGTGGCGATGCTGGAGATACTCCCATGCGCACGCCTTGGCTGCATGAGAACGTCTTGTACGGCACAGCGGCCTATGGTGGAGCCTCGCAACTTGATGAGGTGCGGGGCTACGGCATGGTCTGGTCGGTTTCGGTGCCGGAAACGAATGCGAGTTCAGTGCTGGCCATGGCTGCGGCCGGCTACTGCCTTTGGTCTCGGGGACGGGCAAAGGCACATGGGCGGCAGGACCCTCGCCGCGCAGCGGAGGCCGGGAGTGGCGTCGTGACCTGCGCAGGTCACGACGGAGGGAAACCTCAGACAGGGTCGTAGCTACAACGGCGCATGACAAGGACGGCGCTAGAACACCCGGCCAGCCCACCCGACCGGGTTTAACGCTTAGCCTGCTGTTCTGTCCTCCCCCGCAGGGCCCACGCTGCACCTCCTCAATTCCACACCTTGCGGGGTCTTTCGTGAACTTGAATACATCTCCTCTGATCGACCTCATTGCTGGGGCGCGGCCGAACTTCATGAAGATCGCCCCCATCGTGGAGGCGCTGAAGGCGGCCGCCGCACGCGGCGGCGCGCTCCGGTACCGCGTGGTCCACACGGGCCAGCACTATGACCGGGCCATGTCCGGGGCTTTCTTCGAACAGCTGGGGCTGCCGGAGCCGGACGTGAACCTCGATGCGGGTTCCGGCACTGCCGCGGAGCAGACGGCGGCGATGATGGTCCGGTACGAAAAGCTTCTCACGGAGAGGCCGGCCCAGATCTGTGTGGTGGTCGGCGACGTCACCTCCACGATGGCCTGCTCAATAGTAGCCCGGAAGCTGGGCGTCCCCGTGGCCCACGTCGAGGGCGGCATCCGGTCCGGGGACTGGACCATGCCGGAGGAGATCAACCGGGTGGTGACGGACTCGATCACGAACTGGTTCTTCACAACCAGCGAGACGGCGAACGAGAATCTGCGGCGGGCAGGCGTGGGTGGCGACCGTATCTTCTTCGTGGGGAACACGATGATCGACACGCTGCTCCGGCAACTGCCGCGGCTGCGGCCGCCGGCCTTTGCGGAGTCCCTCGGGCTGCGGCCCCGGAAGTACTTCGTGCTGACGCTGCACCGTCCGGCGAACGTGGACACGCCGACCGGGCTGGCCCGGATGCTCGAGGCGGTGTCGGCCGGAACGCGCGGCCTGCCGGTGGTGTTTCCGATCCACCCGCGGACGCGGAAGGTCCTCGGCGGCGTGGCGGGGCTGCCGCTCGCGCCGAGCCTCCACCTGGTCGAGCCGCAGGGGTATCTCGAGTTCAATCACCTTGTCCGTCACGCGCTGGCGGTGATCACCGACTCCGGTGGGATCACGGAGGAGACGACGGTGATGGGAGTGCCGTGCCTGACGTTGCGCGACAACACCGAGCGGCCGGAGACGGTGAGCATCGGCACCAACGAGTTGATTGGCACGGACCCGGCCCGACTGAAGCCTGCCTTGGACCGGTTGTTTGCCAGCGATTGGAAGCGCGGAGGCATCCCGCCCTTCTGGGACGGGAAGGCCGGGGAACGGATTGTGGGGGTGTTGGAGCGGTTGGTGTTCTCGTAGGCCAGAGGTTCCTTTCTGCTGGCAAGCCGGGATTCCCATGCCGGCGCGCTGCTGCACGGGCCGTGCCGGGCGAGCGGAGTTGCCCGAACCGGCAGGCTGGCAAGCCTAGCCCACGTTCGGTGCTGCGTGTCAGCGTTTCTTCACCCGGTCCTACGGTAGGCGAGCTGTCAACCATCCGCTCGACGATGAAGCACATCACGAAAGCGCTGTACTTGATCCGGTACCTTGGTCCGGGCTGGCTGTGGTTCCGGTTCTGGTACGCACTGGCCCGGCGATTCGGCCGGCTCGAGCGCCGGATGCCGGTGCGTGAGTGGCGCGTGGATGGTCTGGCTGGCGTTCTGACTGATCCGGCCCTTTCGAGCCCGGACGCCTACGCGAGATATCGTCGCGCCCGCGCTCCGCGCTTCTTTTTCGCGACGGCTGATCGGGCCAGGTTAGGCCCGATCCTGCGGCAGTGGGATTCCGCGGAGGCGAACCCCATCCGTGCCGCGGAGCGCTTCCTTGCCGGCGAGTTCTGTTTCTTCGAGAAGACCTGGCATGACTGCGGCAACCCGCCGGACTGGTTCCTTGATCCGTTTATGGGGCGGCGGCTGAAGTCGGACGCGCATTGGAGCCGGATCGACACCTTTTCCGGCGGGGACATCAAGTGCATCTGGGAACTCAGCCGGTTTGGCTTTGCTTACACCTTGGTCCGAGCTTACTGGCGCGATGGCGACGAACGGTGGCCGGAATTGTTTTGGAAGTTGGTTGAGGACTGGCGGGCGAAGAACCCGCCCAATCGGGGGCCTCAATGGATGTGTGGGCAGGAGGCGGCGTTTCGGGTGATGGCCTGGTGCTTCTCTTGGCAGGCGTTCGCGGATTCGCCGGCCACCACGCCCAAGCGCGAGGCGATGCTGCTGGAAATGCTCGCCCGCAGCGGCGAGCGGATTGCGGCGAACATCGGCTACGCCCTGAGCCAGGAGAACAACCACGGAATCAGCGAGGCGGTGGGGCTTTGGACACTGGGCACGTTGTTCCCCGAGTTGCAGGCGGCCGCGCGATGGGAGGCTCGGGGGCGAAGCCTTCTGGAGCGACTGGCGCGCGAGTTGATCTACGACGATGGCGGTTTTTCCCAACACTCCGCCAACTATCACCGGGTGATGCTGCAGGATTTCTCCTGGGCCTTACGCTTGGCGGATTTGCTTGACCGGCCGTTCAGCGACGCACTCAAGCGGCGGGTCTGTGGGGCGGTCGACTTTCTGTATCAGTTGCAGGACGGGATCTCCGGAGGGGTTCCTTGCTTTGGCGGGAATGACGGGGCGTTGGTCCTGCCGCTGAGTCCCTGTGACTACACGGACTTTCGCCCGGCGTTGCAGGCGGCGAACTTGGTCCTCGGAAGGGGACGGCTTTACCCCGCGGGTCCTTGGGATGAGGAATCGCTGTGGCTGATGGGTGTTGGGGTGGCTGAATCCGGGCAGCCTGAATTCCCGAAGCGGAGGTCCTTTGCGGCGGAGCAGGCGGGGTACTACACGCTTCGCGGTGAGGAGAGTTTCGCGGTCATTCACTGCCCCCGCCGTTTCCGGCACCGCCCGGCGCATGCAGATCTGCTGCACGTCGATCTCTGGTGGAGGGGCGTGAACGTTGCCGCGGATCCGGGAACCTACAGCTACAACGCACCGCCTCCATGGAAGCACGGGTTCCGGAACACGCGCTTTCACAACACCGTCACGGTCGACGGAGCGGACCAGATGGAATCAGCGGGTCGGTTCTTGTGGCTGCCTTGGGTGGAAGGGAAACCGGCTGGCCGGATCTCCTCAGCGGATCCGGATATGACCGGTTGGCGGGGAGCGATTGAGGTCGTCGCCGGCAACGGGCGGCGCTATCGTCATGAACGTTCTGTGTTTCTGCTGAACCCCCTGGGATGGGTGGTGCTTGATGAAGTCGCGACCGCACGGATTGCGTCAATCCAGTTGAACTGGCTACTCCCGCTCGAGGCCGGGCAGGTCGGCGGCGACGGCGCGCGGGTGATGTTTGAAGCCGGCGGACGGGCTCTTGCCGTGAGTGCCGGGGCTTTTGAGGAGCGGGGCTCCGCGGTTGTCTCTAAAGGGACCGCTGATGCGTCATTCGGCTGGCGGTCGGCGTATTACCAACGGCTTGATCCAGGGGTGGGGCTGCGGCTGGAGGTCACAGGTTCCATGGCACGCTTCTGGACGCATTTCGGCCCGGCCGAAACGGCGGTTTCCGCGGGGAAGGAGGGGCTGACCCTGCAGGATGCGGATGAGGCGGTTGGGGTGTGCCGCGAAGCTGGCGGGGGGTGGCGCGTGAGTCGAACCGGCACGGGAGACGTGGAGGCGGAAGAGTTGAGAAGATCTTCATGCACACGTTGCTGATCCATCAGGTTTTTTGCCTGCCGCATGAGCCGGGCGGCACGCGGCACTACGAACTGGCCAGCCGGTGCGTGACCCAGGGCCACCGGTTCACCGTGGTTGCCAGTGATGTCGACTATGGCAGTGGGCGTCGCAGGCAGGATGATGACGGGGACGCGCGGCTGCCCTCGGGGCTGCGTGTGCTACGGGCTTATACGCCGCAGACCCTTCACCGGGGGATGATCTGGAGGGTCTGGGCCTTCGTAGTCTACATGCTGACGGCCTTCTGGCGGGGACTGAGGGCCGGGAAGGTTGATCTGGTGATGGGCACCACACCGCCCATTTTCCAGACCGTTTCCGCCTGGCTGATCGCGCGACTGAAACGATGCCCATTTGTCCTCGAAGTGCGGGATTTGTGGCCGGAGTTTGCAATCGACATTGGAGTTCTCACGCACCCTCTGCTCATCAGCGTCGCCCGGGCCTTCGAGTTGTGGCTCTACCGGCGTGCCGATCACATCGTGGTCAACTCCCCCTACTACCGGCAGTACGTCATCGAAAAGGGGATTCCGGCAGACAAGGTCACCCTGATCGCCAACGGCGTGGATCCGACGGGGTTCGATCCAGACGCCACCGGGGCGTCCTTTCGCTCGCGGTGGTCCGAGCCGGGGCAGTTCGTGGTGGCCTATGCCGGGGCTTTGGGGTTGGCGAATGACATCCCGACCATCCTGAGGGCAGCCGCCCGGCTCAAGGAGCATCCGCAAGTGGTCTTCTGGCTGGTGGGGGACGGGGCCCAGCGGAAGCAACTGGAGGCCGAGGCTGGCTCCATGGGGTTGCGCAATGTTCGTTTCACTGGAAGCCAACCCAAGGCGTCGATGAAAGAGGTGCTGGCGGCGTCGGATGCTTGCTTGGCGACCCTGCGCGACATCCCGATGTTCCGAACCACTTACCCGAACAAGGTCTTCGATTATCTTGCGGCCGGTCGCCCGATCATTCTGGGAATCGACGGCGTGATCCGGGAGGTGGTTGAGGCTGCCGGTGCCGGAGTGTTCGTGCCTCCCGGCAACGACGAGCGGCTTGCGGAGGCGGTGCTGGCCTTGCAGGCGGATACCGGCAAAAGCCGGGCGATGGGACGAGCAGGGAGGGAACACGTCGTTCGCCATTTCAACCGGGAAGATCAGGCGCGGGAGTTTGCGTCGCTGTTGGCGCGGGTGTCGTCGAACGGATGAACCATGATTCTCGTTGGAGCAGGAGGTCATGCAAAGGTGGTGTTGGACGCCGCCCTGCTGGCCGGGATCGGGCCTGAAGCCCTGCTGGATGACAATCCGACGACTTCGCGGCTGTGGGACGTGCCGGTTATCAGGAGGACCGGCGAATGGGCGGCTATGGTTGCCGGCAAGGAGTTCCTCGTCGCCATCGGGGACGACCACACCCGGGCGCGATTGTTCGAGGAGATCGTCAAGGCCGGGGGGCGTCCGGTGAATGTGGTGCATCCACGGGCGTGGTTGTCCCCGCGGGCGCTGTGCGGCAGCGGGATCTTCGTGGCGGCTTCCGCGGTGGTGAATCCCGGGGCGGTCATCGGTGACAACTGCATCCTCAACACCTCGTGCTCGGTAGATCATGACTGCGTCTTGGGAGACCACGTTCATGTCTGTCCAGGGGTGCGGCTTGCCGGCCAGGTGAAGGTGGGGGCGCTGACGATGGTCGGGACCGGGGCTTCGGTGCTTCCGGGGGTGCGGATTGGAGAGGACTGTCGCATCGGTGCCGGAGCGGCGGTGATCCACGACGTGGCAGATCACAGCGTGGTGGTGGGAGTGCCGGCGCGGGGGATTCCCGCGGCCGGTTCAGGGACTTCTGTATGACTTGTATGACGAGCACCGCGCGGAAGAGAGTTCATCTGTCGGTCCCCCACATGGGCGGGGGCGAAGCTGCTTATGTGACCCAAGCCTTTGACAGCAACTGGCTGTCCACGGTGGGGCCCAACCTGGACGCACTCGAGCGGGAGTTCACGGGATTGATCGGCCGGCCTTCCGTGGGGCTGGTGAATGGGACCTCCGGCCTGCACTTGGCGTTCCGGTTGGTCGGCGTGAGGGCGGGCGATGAAGTGCTGACCTCCACCTGCACCTTCGCCGCTAGTTGCAATCCAGTGCTTTACCAGGGGGGGCGTCCGGTGTTCATCGACAGCGAGCGGGAGACCTGGAATCTCGACCCGAACCTGCTGGCCAAAGCGCTTCGGACGCGGGCTGAGCGCGGGCGGTTGCCCAGGGCGGTGTGTCTCGTGCATCTGTTTGGGCAGAGTGCCGATCTGGATGTCATTGAGCGGATATGCCGGGAATACGAAGTGCCATTGATCGAGGATGCTGCGGAGAGTCTCGGGGCCCGCTACAAGGGACGACATCCCGGAACGGCGGGAGAGATCAGCGTGTTTTCCTTCAACGGCAACAAGATTATCACCGGCACCAGCGGCGGCATGCTGACGTCGCCGAACGAGGAATGGGTGAACCGTGTGCGGCACTGGAGCACCCAGGCGCGTGATCCCGATCCGGACGGGACGAATAATTACATCCACGCCGAATTGGGATACAATTATCGCTTGAGCAACGTACTGGCCGGCATCGTGCGGGGGCAGTTGGAGGTGCTTGAGGAGCGTGTTCAGCAGCGCCGGGCCGTTTTCGATAGATACTGCCGGGCGTTTGCGGGGCTGCCCGGAATCGAGCCCCAGCCCGAGGCGGATTTCGGCTGTCCGGAAGATCTGGTGACCGGGAGGACGCGCCACACGCGCTGGCTGAGTTGCTTCCTCATCGATGAAGCTGCGTTTGGCCTGTCCGCGGCAAACCTGATCCGCGCGTTGGGGGCGGCGAACATTGAGGCCCGGCCGGTCTGGAAACCCATGCATACCCAGCCACTTTATCGCGGATTCGAGTGCCTCGGCGGCGAGGTGGCGGAGGACCTGAACCGGCGCGGGATCTGTCTTCCCAGCTCGAGCAGCCTGTCCGAGGAGGACCAGAACCGGGTCATCGAGACGGTCCGCTCCGCGCATGAGCTGGCGGTGGTGTCGCGGCAGGATCGGGTGAGTTTCGTCGGGGTCTCCCGACCGGAGGACACAGCATGAAGGAACACGCCGAACGGCTCACCCAATTGGTGCTGAAGGTGCATCGCCGAAACGGCGGAAAGCTGACGGTGTTGGATCTCGACCGGCCCCTGCAGGCGCCCGAATTCAACCTGGATTCCATGGATCTCGCGGAGATCATGGTCGCGGTCGAGCGGGAATTCAGTGTGGAACCGTTTAACGCGCCTTCGCCGCCGCGCACGTGGAGAGATCTGCTGACGTTGATCGAGCCCGCGGCTTCGGACTGATGTGGAATCAGAGGAGGCTCATACCTCGGCTTTTGCGGAGCGCGGGGTTCACTCGACTGTGGGATTGACGCCCGGCGAGGCTGGTGGGATGGAATCTACGCTCGGATTCAACGGTCCGGCCCGATCTGGAAAGAGCTGACATGCGGTGCGCTGAAGCGGGGCGGCGGAGTGCCTGCTTGCCAGACGCGGGCCGACAAGCCAGATTCCGACAGTTATGGCTTACGTGACGATTGAGGACCGGGTCGACCGGTTGGAGGCGCTTTTCGGTCAGTTCTTGACCGAAATGGCGTTGATCAACAAGCGGGCCGAGGAACGCGAGAAGGCGGCGGAGGAACGGTTCCTCCGGTATCAGGCGAGGACCGAGGAAGCCCAACGGGAGGCGGAGGACCGCTTCGTTCGATTCCAGGACGAGATGCGGGCGTTCAAGGACGAGATGGGGGTATTCAAGGACGAGATGCGGGTATTCAAGGACGAGATGGGGGTATTCAAGGACGAGATGGGGGTATTCAAGGACGAGATGGGGGCGTTCAAAGACGAGATGGGGGAGTTCAAGGACGAAATGCGCCACGCGCGGAGGGAGATGGACAAGAAGTGGGGCGCCCTGGCGAACAAGATGGGTACGATTATCGAGGACATCCTCGCGCCGAATCTCCGCCGCTTGGCTCGGGAGCATTTCGGGTTTGCGATGATCGAGGATTTCATGATCCGGCGCAGCCGGCGGCACCCGGGGGAACCGCGGGGTGAAGGGGAGTTCGACACTCTCGTGGTCGGGCCGGCGGCCGTGATCCTGGGCGAGGCGAAGTCCAGTCCGACGGCAGAACACGCGGATGAGCTGTCGGCCAAAGTGGCCTCGTTCTTCACCTTCTTCCCCGAGTACGAGGGGCGTCGACTGATTCCCGTGTTGGGCAGTTGGGCGATTCCCGAGGGGGTCGTGGGCCGGTTGACGAAGCACCGGATTTACGCGATGCAGATGGGGGAGGAGACAATGGAATTGGCCAATGCGGCAACCCTGGAGGGGACGGGGGATTCATGACCCTGGGTTCCGTTCGAGGCCGCCGTGGGGCCTGCGCATCGGTTTGAGGGAGGCTGCCAGTGAGGCTTTTGCGCGCATTGATCCGAAATGCCGTACGCGCGCGCCAAGCGGACGGCGCAATCTTGGTTTCCCGTACGGCCCAGGAGTGAAGCACGCGCAGGAGTGAGCTTCGATGGGGGCACTTGATCCGGTCGTGGTACTGTACCCGGGTGACTTGAACGAGGCATTCGCGGCGTTCGCATTGCTGGAGGCCGGCCGTTGTGTCGCTCTGTTGCCTGCGGGTATGGAACTTGGCGTGGGCGCGGCGACGCCGGGAGCGAGTGGAGCGTCGATTGCGGTGACCTCCTCCGGTTCCACCGGGAGGCCGAAGCTCGTCTGGAGGGAGTGGGAAACGCTCAAGGGCTCGGCGAGCCGCCATCCTGCGGTTGCCGGTTGGCGCTGGGCGGCCCCTTACGATCCTTGGAGTTTTGCGGGGGCGCAGGTGGCCATGCAGGCGTGGGTGGGTGGGGGCGGGGTCCTGTCTCTTTCAGCGAATTGGCAACAAACCTGGCGCCGGCTTGAAGCGGAACGCATTGATGCGCTGTCCTGCACCCCCACCTTCGTGGACCTGCTTCTGCAAAACGAGCCGGCAGGGGGATCGCGGTGGCAGCCCCGGCAACTGACCCTGGGTGGCGAATCGCTGCGTGCTGGGACCGCCGACCGGATTCGCCGGCGCTGGCCCGATACCCGGGGAACGGCGGTCTACGCCTCCGCGGAATTCGGCGTCGTGATGAAGACCTCCCGTTTGGATGGATGGTATGAGATCGGCGACCTGGAGAAGCGCTGGCCGCGCTGGCGGATCGTGGACGGAACCCTCGAACTTGGGGTTGGCCCGGCTGGTTGGGCGAGCACGGGGGATCAAGTGGAACAGCGTTCAGGGTTGTTGCGGATCGTAGGCCGCTCGGACCAGGTGGCCAACGTTGCTGGCACAAAGGTGAGCCTGGCCCACGTTGCGGCCCTGGCGGAGGAAGTGCCCGGAGTGCGACGCGCCCGCGCTTCGGCGAAGGCGAATTCCGTGACGGGCCAGGTCGTGGTGCTGCATTTCGAGGTGGAACGGGATGCGGAGGCGGAGCAAGTCCGGCCCGAACTGGAGCGGTCGTTGCGTGCCCGTCTTCCCAAGGCGGCGTGGCCGCGTGACTGGGTGGAGGAGGAGGTCGGGCTTGCCGGCAACGCGAAGCGGGCACTGGCATGAAACGCGTGCTGATAACCGGCGGTTCCCGCGGACTTGGGCTGGCGTTGTGTGGCCGGATGCTCGCCGAGGGATGGGAGGTGCTCGCCGTGTCCCGGCGGTCCACACCGGCCTTGCAGGAACTGCAGAGCGGTGCGGGGGGGCGCTTGCAGCATTTCGCCCTGGACCTGGGGCACCACGACGCCATCTCACAGCTGACGGAAAGCGCCCGGCTTTTGGACGGGCTGGATGCCTTCATTGCCAACGCCGCGGTGGGGACCGAGGGGTTGCTTGCCATGGCCAACGAGGAGGCCGTCCGAGGGACAATCGAGATCAACCTGACATCGACGATCCTCTTGTCCCGGCAGGTGGTGAAGGGCATGCTCGATCGCGGGGGCAGCTTGGTGTTCGTCTCCTCCGTAGCTGCCAGGACCGGGTTCAGCGGGCTGTCGGTTTATGCCGCGACCAAGGGGGCGCTGGTGGCCTTCTCACGGAGTCTGGCGCGGGAATACGGCGTCAGGGGGATCCGGTCCAACTGCGTCCTTCCGGGCTTTCTGGAGACGGACATGACTGCCTCGCTTCCGGGGAATCAGCGGGAACGGCTTGCACGTCGGGCGCCGTTGGGCAGACTGGGCACCGTCGGCGACGTGATGGGAACGGTGAGTTTTCTTCTCTCGGATGAAAGCCGGTTCATCACCGGAACCGAAATCGTGGTCGATGGTGGAAGCACAGCATAACGGCAACGCGTATCAGGACGTTTTCGGCGAGGGGGAACTGGTTCCCCTGGCGGTACTTCGGCTGCGTCTGGCCGCCTGTGGCGAGGGCGTCAAAGTGTATCGCGGCGTCCGGTTAGTGGGGGCCGACCGGATCCGTGTGGGCGATTTCAGCCAGATCGACGAAGGGGTCCATGTGTTCGGCGGGGGCGGTGTGGACCTGGGCCGCCATGTGCATCTGGCTTTTGGTTCGTCGATCTCCGGGGGCGGATGCTGTCGGATCGGTGATTTCGTGGGGGTGGGGGCGGGTGTGCGGATCCTCACGGGAACCGACCTCGCCGATGGCAGCGGCCTGACGAACCCCACGGCGCCTGCCGGATTGCGGTCGGTGCAGCGGGATAGCGTGCAGATCGGCGATCATGCAGTGCTGTTTACCGGGGTGATTGTGCTGCCCGGGGTCACGGTGGGGGAGGGGGCGGTCGTGGCGGCAGGCAGCGTTGTCCACCGGGACCTCAAACCCTGGCTTGTGCATGCGGGCCATCCCTTGGTGGCGGTGAAAGAACGCCCGAGGGCAACGGTGCTGCGGTACGCCGCGGAGCTTTCCGGCCGGTGAGCCGACCGATCCCACCCAACGACCAGACGAATGAGCAAGGCAACTCCATCCTCGAACTCCCGGCTGCGACCGGCCATTCCGGTTACCTGCGGCTTGGCCGCGTTGGTCGGCCTGTTGTGGCTGTTCCCCTCCTTCTGGTACACCGCCAGCGACACGCAGAGCCGGCGGGTCTGGCTGAGTTCCCGCACGCAGATCGATGGCTGGACCTTTGGCGAGGAGGTTGTGGCGGAATCCGCGGAACGACTGCTCGTAGCTGATGAGTTGTTCAGCGGGGCGTTCACGAACCAGACCGACCGCACCGTTATCCGGGCCTTTACGGCCAAGCGGTTCACGTCAAACTCCCGCGACATCGGACTCTTCGTGCATACGCCCGACCGCTGCTGGACCCAAGGGGGATGGAAGCTTCAAGCGGTGGAGCCGACGTTTGTCGAAGCCACCGTCCACGGGGTGCCGATGGTTTTTGAGCGGCGCGTTTTCGTCTCGGGAGGCCATCGCGAACTCGTCTACTTCGGCGGCTTGGTGGGAGGGCAACCGCTCCCCTACCGGCTGGATCACAATTACTCGGTCGCCCTTAAATATCAGGTCGAACGCAGCGGCAGTGGTCGAGACGGGCGTGGCGCCGGCCAGCGCGCGTTTGATCCGCTCTTCTGGGGGCGGATCTGGGACAGCTTCGTCGCGCGTCGTGCGCTGCTGGGACCTAAGCAGTTTGTGCGAATCTCGACCACCTTACGGGGGGGGGATCTGGGGCAGGCGGACGCGGCCTTGCTGGCGTTCCTGCCTTTGTGGCTTCAACCGGTGGACTTCGAGCAGGAGCTTGCCGCCTGGAGGGAATCCCAGTCATGAATGGCTCGCTCGGAAAAGCGGTGCCGGTGCCGCCAGCCGGAACGACGATCGCCTTGCTGTTGCCTTCATTTCTGGCAATGGCGTGGCTGGTTGAGCGCGCGCGATGGTTCTGGAGCAACAACCCCGACCTGAACTTCGGCTGGGTCGTACTGTTGCTCTGCGCGTATCTCTTCTACGAGGCCTGGGAAACGCGTCCTGCGGTCAACGGCCGTCTGTCCTGGTGGGCTCTGCCCTTTTGTCTGGCGGGGCTGGGTCTCCTGTTCCTGATGCAGATCTACCAGGCAGCGATGGGCTCCAATGCCGCCAGCACGGTCGGCCTGGCTCTGGGGGTGATGCTCGTGGTGTTTTCCAACCTTGTGATGGTTTTTGGCTGGCCGGGCGTTCGGTCCTTCGGCATGGCTTACGCCTTTCTGCTGGTGGCCATGCCCATGCCCAGCGCGGTGCATGGGTTCGTCGTCGGCGGCCTCCAGGCACTGGTGGCGTCCATTAACACCGAGACGCTGAACCTCATGGGGATCCCGGCGGAACGCGTCGGGAGCCTGATCCGCCTGCCTGCGGGAACCGTGGGCATCGACGAGGCGTGCAGCGGAATTCGCAGTCTTCAGTCGACTCTCATGGCGACGGTCTTCATTGGCTACCTCACTCTCAAGCGCGCGACGTGGCAGGTGCTCCTGCTCCTGTCAGGGGTGGCTTTGGCCGTGGTCGGCAATATCATCCGCTCGCTCTACCTCAGTCTCACCGCCAACGCCAAGGGCGTCGATGCCATTGCCGGAGTACATGATGCGGCGGGGTGGTCGATTCTCGTTTTCACGACGGCCGGCGTTGTCGCGCTGGCCTGGCTGATGAACCGCCTGGAGAAAACCACGACGCCAGAGCGGTCGTCGGAGGCCACCCCGTCTGCCGGGGGCGAACCGCAGTAACATGGTAAAACGTCTGTTCGACGTCGCCTTCGTGCTGGTAACCGCGCCGGCTTGGCTGCCGCTCCTTGTTGTCGTCGGGCTTGTGGTTCGCTTGAGGCTGGGGCGGCCCGTCCTCTTTCGTCAAGCCCGTCCGGGGCGATATGGTCGGCCCTTCCAGTTGCTTAAGTTCCGGACGATGGCGGACACGCGGGATGGGACCGGGACCCCCCTGCCCGACGCGCAGCGGTTGACGGCGTTCGGTTGCTGGTTGCGCGCGAGCTCGCTGGACGAGTTGCCCGAAGTGATCAACATCCTGCGGGGCGAAATGAGTCTGGTCGGACCGCGCCCGTTGTTGATGCAGTATCTG
The DNA here is from genome assembly GCA_024233305.1 of Verrucomicrobiales bacterium. Taxonomy (GTDB): domain Bacteria; phylum Verrucomicrobiota; class Verrucomicrobiia; order Limisphaerales; family J093; genus J093. The sequence continues at coordinate 176,514 of JACKPV010000034.1, read as the reverse complement.
GGCAGGTACACAGCGGAACAGGCGCGGCGACACGAGGTGCGACCGGGCTTGACCGGGTGGGCGCAAGTTCGGGGGCGCAATGCGATTACGTGGGAGGAGCGATTCGCCCTGGACCTTTGGTATGTGCAGCACCAGACGGTTTGGCTGGATCTACGCATTCTGGGGCTGACGATTCTAAAAGTGCTCAAACGGGAGGGGGTTTCCGCTCCGGGGGAAGCCACCATGCCCGAGTTCATGGGCGCCAAGACGACCCAGGGATGCCCGCCACAGGACCGATGATCTTTGAAGGGGGGCCGGCAGGCGGCGCGCTGATCGAGGTGCTCCCGGTGAACAGTGTTGCCGGCGCGGGAGTGAGCATGGACAAGGTATGTACGTCGAATGATATGCGGCTTCACAAGTAGAGCGAGTCACTGGCAGCCGCTTCTAGGAAGACCGGGCACAACCGCGGCAGTACAGACGGTCTCGCAATCCGGTTCGGCACCGGGCAGAATGTGTCCGAGATGAGTCGATTCCCCCGAGTATCCTGGCACCGGTTGGTTGCCTTGGGCGGAGCATACACGGTTGTGCTCTGGGCGAGCCATACCCTGGCCTACCTACTGCGTTTTGACTTCGACGTACCCGATCCGCTGCGGGAGCAGCTGGCCGTGGGCTGGCTCTGGGAACTGCCCCTGCGCTTCGCTTTGCTGGCGTTGTTCGGGCAGTTCGCCGGGCTGCTGGGCTATTTCAGCATCCCGGATTTCCAGCGCGTGGTGATGGCCATGGGATCGGCGTCGGTTGTCCTGTATCTGATCCGGTTCCTTCCGACCAACGTGGTGCATCCGCCGCGGGGGGTGCTGTTGATCAACTTCATCCTGACCACGGCCGGGATCACCGCCGTGCGACTCGCGTTTCGGATCCTGCGGGAGCGATACCTGGCCCCTTCGATCCGGGACGGGGAACGCGCCCGCCGGGTGGCGATCCTCGGCGCCGGGGATGTCGGCGCCAGCCTGGCGCGCGATCTCCGTTCCAAGCGGGGGCTGGGGCTGCATCCGGTGGTGTTTCTCGATGACGATCCGGGCAAGTGGCGTTCCCAGGTGCATGGCGTGCCGGTCCTTGGCCCGCCCGAGCTGCTGCGCCGTCCGCGACCCGAGTGGCGGGTGGAGGAGGTGATCATCGCCATGCCCTCGGCGCCCGCGAAGCGCCTGGCGGAGCTGGTGCAATTGCTGCAGGAGTGCCACCTGAAGTTCCAGAGCGTTCCTTCCATGGACCAGCTCGCCACGGGCAAGGTCCGGGTCAGTCAGTTGCGGCCCATCGAGATTCAGGACCTCCTGGGGCGCGAAGCGGTCGAGATCGAGACCGAGAACATCCGCGAAATCCTGCGCGGCAAGGTGGTGATGGTCACCGGCGCCGGGGGCAGCATCGGCAGCGAGCTGTGCCGGCAGATCGCGGCCTTCAGCCCGCAGCGGCTGTTGCTCGTCGAACAGTCGGAGGTGCAGATCTTTGCGATCGAGCAGGAACTCGTGCAATCCGGCCACGGCGGCACGATTCTCCCGTTGGTGGCGGACATCCTTGACCGGCCCCGGATGCAGTACATCTTCGATCGCTTCAAACCGCAGGAGGTCTTCCATGCGGCCGCCCACAAGCATGTGCCGATGATGGAAAGTCAGCCGAGCGAGGCCCTCAAGAACAACAGCTTCGGCACCGCCGGCCTGGCGGATCTGGCGGTCGAACACGGGGTCGAACGCTTCGTCCTCATCTCGACGGACAAGGCCATCAATCCGACGAACGTCATGGGGGCGTCCAAGCGGCTGGCGGAGATCTACTTGCAGGCGTTGTACGCGGCGAACGCGACGAAAACGAAGCTGATGGCCGTGCGTTTCGGCAATGTGCTCGGTTCATCCGGCAGCGTCATTCCCATCTTCAACCGTCAGATTGCCGCCGGGGGCCCCGTCAAGGTGACCCATCCGGAGGTGACGCGGTATTTCATGACCATTCCCGAAGCCGTCGGCCTCGTGCTCCAGAGTGCGGCCCAGGGCGAGGGCGGCGAGATCTTCGTCCTCGACATGGGCAAACCGGTCAAGATCGTGGATCTGGCGCGTCAGCTCATCGAACTCTCCGGTCTGCGGCCGGACGTTGACATCGAGATCGAGTTCGTGGGCCTGCGCCCCGGCGAGAAACTGTTCGAGGAAATCAGCCATCACGGGGAGAACATGGCCGACACGCATCACCCGAAGATCATGCGGTTCGTCTCCCAACCGCGCCGGATCGAGGAAGTGCGGGCGTTTCTGGACCTGCTGGCGGACCAGTTGCATACCGCCGAGCGCAACAAGTTGAAGATGATGTTGAAGGAAGCGGTCCCCGAGTACCAGCCCTACCTCGTTTGAGCCACCGGGACAGCGCTTCGAGGACGTCGCGGTCCAGCCCGGACAACCGCAGTCCCGCCGCCGGCGAAAGCCGCCTCCACCAAGGGAGGCGGCTTTTGCGTGTACGCGGCCGGTGCGGGGCTACGGATCCCGGTAGCCGCGCAGCGTATACGCCTTCCGGTTGTGGGTGTCCGTGCAGCCAAAGGCCGCCTCGAGAAACGCGGCGATGTTGATGACCTGAACGCGCAATCCGTGCGCTTCGATTTCGGCGCGCACCTCCGCCACGCTGAGCGTGTTCCAGTGGTAGTTCTCGACGGGACGGATGATCGAGGCGGCCTCCTCGTGCATGTTGAAACAGCCGATGCTCAGCGCCCGACGCGTGACCCGGCACAACTCGCGGAGCGCCTGCCGCCGTCCTTCGGGGGAAAGGTGTTCGAGGAGGTCGTGAGTGAACACGAAGTCATGGGCGCGGTCTTCCGCCGGGATGGCGAAGACGTTGGCGATCTCGAACCGGGCCTCCGGGAAAAGGCGGCGGGCATTGGCGACGTTTTTCGCGCAAAGGTCGAAGCCGCGATAGTCGAGCCAATCCGCGAGACCGCAATCGACCATGGCCCGAAAGTCGTTGGCGGAGCCGCAGGCCGCTTCCAGCACGCGCAGCCGGTCTGTCGGACGGGAAGCCAGCTGCCGTCTCCAGAGGGCTGCGAATGCGCCGGTGCCGGGAGCCCGGGCAAGGCCGGGATTGGGTTGTTCGGCCAGCCAGCCCAACAACGGCTCGAGGTAGTCCGGCACCCGCAGGCCGGGCAGGTCGGCGGGCAAGCCGGCGCGGGTCGGCGTCAGATAGACCGGCAGCGGGGTGCCCTCCGCGTTGTCCGCGCCCCTGGCGAGCGCATGGCGGATGGCAGCGAAATCCTCCGGGCCGGCGCCCAGTTCGATCTGTTTGACGAGCCAGGTGAGACAGATCGCAAAGCGGAGTTCCGCTTCCATCAGGCCGGCCCAGCGAAGACCGGTCGCCGCCTCGATCAGGAAGTGACGGGTGAGCACACTCTGCACGTTCAGCCGCGGATCCTCTACGCTGCCGACCAGGTAGTCTTGCAGCCAACGCTCGTCGTGCCGGTCCCACGATTGCTCGAGGCGGCGGGTCTCGGATTTCAGGGCGTCGTTCATAAAGCGGCGGGCTCGCGGATTACGGCAGGTTCGGACGGCCACCGGTCCGCCCGCCTTTCCGGGGGAGAACCGGACGGCGGGCGGCCCGGCCCAACACCCGAAAAGACCGCAAGCCGCCTTGACCCGCGCCGGGCGGGGAAGCATTGTCCGCAGCGTAGCCGCATGTTCGTGATGATGGTATCAGCAAGCGCTTCCCGTATGAAAACAAACATCCTGTCTCATTGTCTCGGGTCCCGCCGGCCGCTCCGGCTGGCGGGGCTGTTCCTGGCGCCGGTCGTATTGGCCGCGCCTTCCGGCCCCGAACCCCAGGTGCCCGAGGGCGGCGGCGCTCCCGGCGCCTTTCCCAACACCTCGGTTTCAGCGGTCAACGTCGTGGCCCGGGGCAGTAGCGTCTTCAACAGCAGCGTCGAGGTTACCGGTTTCGACGGTCAGGGGCCCATCGCCTGGAGTTGCAACCGTTACAACCGGGGCGACTTCGCCATGCGGCTCTCCCCCGGCGATCCCGCAGCCGCCCTGGGCAACCTGAACCAGGGCTTCATCGAATTCGGCGACAATTCGCCCGGGATCGCGGCAAGCCAGGCCTGGCGGCCCACGCCCGCGCTGGGCGTCATCATCCCGACCGCCCGGCAAAACGGCCCGATTGACTGGGGCGACGGGGAAGGCCCGTTCTATCCGACCGTGGCCCTTTCCCTCTCCTCCTCGGGGCCGGGCTACAGTATGGTCGACGGCAGTTTCGGCGGCGGGGATGTGGACGTGAACACCGGGCGGGCGGGAACCCACGGGTCCAGTCCCGAGGCGAACTTCAGTTACTCGGTTGCCTGGTTTCCTTATGACCAGGGGTGGTTGGCCGGCGACGTGGCCGGTCCGGGTTCGGCCGGGGAATCCGCGTGGCGGGGCGCCAACACGCACGCGGCCGGGTTGAGCGCGGGCCTGATCCGCTGGCCGGAGTTTCCGCCGGGCAGCGCCACGTATGGCGGCCAGGCGGAACTGCGTCTGCCGGGGGTGGATTCCCTGGAGGACGGCATGCTCTTCACCACCTCTTCCGACGGCAGCAGCGACGTCAACCTCGTTGGCGTGGCGCCGTTTGAGGATGGCACAGGCTGGCTCGTGACCATCCGCGAGGATTCGGCCATTCCCGATCCGTTCGTCGAGGCGGTGGTGGGTGGCGATCAGTCGGAGTTCGAGTTCGTCTATGTGCCGTTCGATGCCGTGGGTCTGATCGGAGGCCATATCAACGGGGCGAACGGAACCAAGCGGAAGGCGGCGGGCGAGTTCACCATCGCGCGGACGACCACCGGCACCTACGAGTTGACGGTCCCCGGCAAGACGGCTTCGGACGGCACCCTGCTCCTGCAAGCGGCCGCCTACGAACCCGGCACCTTCGATCCGGTCGCCACGCGGGCGTTTCTCAGCTACCAGTTCAGCAACGGCAAGTTCGTCATCCAGGCGCGCAAGACCGTCTCCGACACGAATGCCGAGCTGGCCGATGTGGATTTCTATGTGGCCTGGGTGGATTTTGCCGAACCGCTCGCGCCCCCGGCCGGCCCGCGTCTGCGCAGCCTGCCGGCGGTCGTGGTCTCCGGCGAAGGTATTCCCGCCGCCGAGGTCGCCGTGGCGGCCAGCACGGCCGCGCCCGAGTTGCTCGTGACCTACATCGACAGCCAGAATCAGGGGGGATTCATCGATCCGATCAGCCAGCAGTTCGCGACTTCGGCGATGATGGGGCGGTTCTACGACGCGATCACGCTCGAACCGACGGGTGAGCCGTTCATCATTTTCGGCAGCGACGTTGGCAGCTTGAGCCGGTGCGATGCGAAGTACAATCCGGTTTCCGGCCAGTACGTGGTGGTCAGCAACGCCCGCGCCTACAACTCGCTGGGCAAGGACGTCATGATGGTGGGGCTGGTGAACCCCGCCGGCGCCGGGGGCCAAACTCCGCTGGCGAAGGCCTGGGTACACGAACCCGATTCCGACGAGTCCTACGACGATGTCGCCGTGGCGGTCAGCGCGGGCAACGGGAACATCCTGGTGGCGGGCGAGCGCAAGGCCACGGGCGAAGGCGAAGGCACTGTGGGCGCTCTCTACAGTCAGACCGGGACCTTGCTGACGCCCCCGCACACGCGGTTGGACCTGCTGCAGGCCATCGGCGACGAGGATGATCCCGACGTCCTTTACGATCCCGTGCGCGATGCCTTCATCTACATCTCGAACACGGACAACTCGAATGGATCGACCGGAACCCTGAGCAACCGGATCGTGGGCTCGATTGTCGACACCGCGCCGGATGGGCAGGGGCAGCTCGTCGTGCGGACCGAGCAACCGTTGGGCGACGGTCTGCCCGAGGGCCGGGCGGAAGGGCATCCGTCCGCCGTGGTGAATCCGTTCAATGGCGAACTGATCACCGCCTATGACGCCGGCAACGGCACCTCGATGGGCGATCTGTCCTTCACCGCCATCGGTGACGCGCCCGGGTATGCGTTCACCATGGCGCGCCCGGAAGTGCCCTACCTGGATGGCGCGGACGGCAATCCGTTCAGCCACCAGCATCCGCAGCTGGCCGTGGATCCGGTGGCGGGTGTGTTCGCGGTCGGCATGAATGCCCGCGACAGCGCCGTCGGGCTGCCGATGGCTTATGCGTGCTTGCTGTTGGGGCCGGACGGACAGCCGCTGCCCAGCCAACTGGGGGCTCCGTATTTCCTGGCGGACGTTCCCGGCGGTATCGACAACGGAGCGAACTACCACGCCATCCGCTATTCGCCGACCGCCGGCTCCTTCGTGGTGGCCTTTCGCGGCGGCAACGGCGTTGCGTACCTCACATCATTCGCGGTGACCTCGTCCCACCTCGGCCCGGTCGACGCGCCCGGGTTGTCCATCGCCCGCGAAGGGGACAGCCTGGTGCTGACCTGGCCGGCGAGCGCGACCGGGTTCGAGATCGAGACCAGCGCCATGCTCGTCCCGGCGGACTGGCAGCCGGCGGGATTGACCCCCACCGTCGAGGGAGACTTCAACCGGGTGACTCTCACCCCCGCCGGCGCGGCCGGTTTCTACCGATTGGCGCATCCATAGGCGTCTGAAAGACCTTGCGCAGCGCGGGATCGCACGACGATCCCGCGCTTCTTTTTTCCCTCGCCGATGTGAGGGAACCAGTCCCCGTTGTCACGGGGGAGCTGATGCGTGTTCCCTGTGAAGGGGGCATCTCTTGATATTGTCGCATGAATCGGGGCGGCAGAGAGTGGCCACCGAACTGGTGCCCGGGGGCACCTTTGGTACGGACAACTAGCGTAACATTTTCGATCGCCCTTGCCTCCGGTTTAGTCGGGGGCATGGCACCTCGATATCGAATCACCCTGACCCAAGCGGAGCGCGGGATGCTCCAAGGCATCACCCGCAGTGGCAAAACCAACGCCCGGAAGTTCGTTCACGCCCGTGCTCTCACGCCGTCCGCACGGTAGGGCGAGCGTGAAGTCGCCGATGTTGCCAAGGCTTCGGTTCGCGCGCACGGTTGAGCACCGGAACGCTTCGTCGAGCAGGATGGAGCCGCGCTCGCCGCAAGGGCGGTCGCCGCACTTGGCCTGACGCGCCTGAGCACTGGCCGCTGCCCGCACCCGGGCGCTGCGCTGACGGCGCCTGCTGGCGAAAAGGTGGTGGAACTTAGATCGCCCCGCCGTCTGACCATGACGAGCGGCGCTAAAACCAGATGCGTCCTCACCTGAGCGAGTATTGAAGATCCCGAAGCGGCCTGCCGAGGACGCTGAGGTTTACCACCCCGTCCTGTGGCCGCGTATGGACAGTCAGCAACTGGTCGGCGAGTCCACCACGCCGCGGCGCGGCCACCCGATTGTACCTGGGCAACGGCGTCGCCGAGATCTTCCTGAGGTCGAACCGCTGGGCGGACGCAGGCATGGAGATTACCAACGGCGGACCGCCGATTGGGCGATGTTCGTCAGGCGTCGACGAGCGTTATCCGCAGCCACCAGGTGACTGATGACAATCTCAACACCCACATCGCTCTACGAGGCGTTCGCCCCGCAGGAGGCCAGACGGCTGGCCGAACGGCTCGAAATCCACTACACTCCCAAGCACGGCAGTTGGCTCAACGTCGCCGAAATCGAACTCAGCGCCATGCAAAGCCAGTGCCTCGACCGCAGAATCCCGGACATCGCCTCGTTGCGCCGCGAGGCCGCCGCTTGGGAAGCCGACCGGAACAACCGCAACAGCCGCATCGACTGGCGCTTCACAACCGCCGACGCGCGCATCAAGCTCAAGCGCCTTTATCCGAACTTTTGACCGTTACACGATACTAGCCTGTAACTCCACCTCCGTCTGGTGAATCGGTTCGGACGGTTGCGGGCTTTCGCGACGATGTAAACCTCTCATTCGATTTGCCCCACCCGCGGCGCGCTGGGCCGATTCTTACCGGAAGGCGGCTTCTCCCGACCGCAGCGTGCGGGGACGGATTCAGGGCCCGGTCCAACGCGCATACACGTAGTAGGCGCCGCAGATCTCCTCTCCCTCCTCATCGGCGAACCAGGTGCGCAACGTGGTCCTACCGGCCGGGAGGCGAACATGCAGGGTCACTGTCTTCTCGTCCGGCCGCACCTTCGCGGTTCGCTCAATGTCGCCGATGCGCAGCCCCGCCGCCGCAACTGCCAGGGTCGCCCCTGCGGGATAGGTTCCGTCCACGCCTTGATACGAAGGGAGGCCGGTCGCAATCGCGGTGTCGGCTTCGTATGGCCAGCGGCGGAGTTGGAACTCGTAGACGCCGGGGCGGGCGACGTTGATTGCCCAGTCGCCGTTCTTGCGTTCTCCGCGGCGGATCTGGGCTTGCTGGTCGAGGAAGGTGTCCTGCCAGTCGCAGGGGGTCAGCATGGTCTGCGGTTCGGCGTCCGCGCCCACCGTGATCGGGCTGAATTCGTTCACCCGCGGGGCGACCCCGGCCCACCATTGAGCGTAGTGCGACCGCAGGGCCTGCACGACCTCGGGATGCGCGGCGGCCAGGTCGTTGGTCTGCCCCGGGTCATGGCCGATGTGGTACAGTTCGGCGTGATTCACCAGCCGCCACCGGTTCCACAAGACGGTGGCGTCGCCGGCCCAGGGCTGTGGACGGTTCATGCGACTGAATTGCACCACGAGCTTCCGGTCCGGCAGGCGATCCGCCTCCCCGCGCAGCAAACCGGCCAGGCTGACGCCGTCAAAGCGCGTACCGGCGGGCGGTTCAATCCCGCATAGTTCGAGTACGGTCGGGACCACATCCTGGACTGCGGTCAAGTCGGGCAGGTCGCCCGGTGGCCGCAATCCGCCGCCCGGCCAGCGCACGAACAACGGCACCCGATGGCCGCCGTCGTAGAGGCTGATCTTCTTGCCGCGCATCCCGACGTTCCAGACGGTCTCGCCCGTGGCGGTGCCGTTGTCGGTGAGGAAGATCAGCAAGGTGTCCTCGCGCAGGCCGGTTTCGCGCAGGAACGCTTCGAGCCGACCGACGTTCTCGTCGATGTTGGCGATCATGCCGAAGAAGCTCGCAAGGGGCCGCGGCAGATGGCGGTAGGGTTCGCGGTAACGGTCGGGGACGAATAGCGGTCCGTGCGGGGCATTGGTGGGCAGGTAACAGAAGAAGCGCTGGCCCCGCTCGTGGCAGGCCCGCATCCACTGTTTCGCGGCCTCGAAGAAGACGTCCGTGCAATACCCCGAGAAGGCCTCGCGCACCCCGTTGTGGCGGTAAACGTCGTCGAAGTAATCGTTGTTCCAATAGTCCGCCGCCGACGGCGTGTGGGACGAGGGCAGCCAGAGGGTCTCGTCGAAGCCGCGGTCCTCGGGTCGATACGGGTGGTTGTCGCCCAGGTGCCATTTGCCGAACACGCCGGTGCGATATCCACCCGCCCGGAGCAGGGTGGCCAGGGTGGGGAACTCCGTCCGCAGCAGCGTGCGCCCGCTGCTCACGTTCATCGCGCCGTTCCGCAGCGCGTCAATGCCGGTCAGCAACTGGCCGCGGGTGGGCGTGCACATCGGCGCCACATGGAAGTCGGTAAACCGGAGGCTTGCGGCGTGGAGCCGGTCCAGGTGGGGCGTGCGCAGCTCGGGATTGCCGTGCACGGAGAGATCGCCGTAGCCCTGATCATCGGTCATCAGGAGGATGATGTTCGGCGGCGCGGCGACCACCTTCGGAGGGCTCAGCAGGACCACGGCAAGGCAGGCCCCGGCGAAAGCGAGGAACCGGCGGGCGAGCGGAACGCGGGCTGACATGCAGCCAGGATACGGGCGCCTCACTGCGGTGGCGAGTCCGGGCTGCGCTGACAGCTCGAACGGATCTCTTGACATCTGATTTCAATGTGATATCACATTGCTATCGCACTTGCGCGAGACAGTGGATCCTTCAACCGAAATACGATGAAAACTGAAGCGCAGTTTCCGACCAGCCAGGAGTCCGCAGTGTCCGTTCCCAGCGGGTGGATGATGCTCGGGATCAACCTCGGCGCGTTGCTGCTCGCCGTTTACCTGTTGGTCACCTCGATTGTCCAGGCCGCCCAGACGCAGCAGTTTCCGGTGTTCCGTTTCGTCGCCAGCATCCTGCTGCTCCTGCTGGCCATCCTGTTTCTCACCGGGCATTTCACGCTCCAACCCAACCAGGCCCGGGTGCTGATCCTGTTCGGCGCCTACAAGGGCACGGTGCGTACCAGCGGTTTTCATTGGGCGAACCCGTTTTACGCAAAGAACACCAAGGTTTCCCTGCGCGCGCACAACTTCAACACCGAGAAACTCAAGGTGAACGACAAGCGCGGGAATCCCATCGAGATCGCTGCGGTCGTCGTCTGGCGCGTGCGGGACACGGCGCAGGCCATGTTCGACGTGGAGGATTACCAGGAATACGTCGATGTGCAGAGCGAGTCGGCGGTGCGGCATCTGGCGGGCTCCTATGCCTACGACCAGGGCGAGGAGGATGAGATCACGTTGCGCAGCGATGCCGATGAGGTCTCCGGGACGCTGAAGACGGAACTGCAGGAGCGGCTGGCCAAAGCGGGCGTCGAGGTCGAGGAAACGCGGCTCACGCATCTCGCCTACGCCCCCGAAATCGCCCAGGCAATGCTGCGTCGGCAGCAGGCCGAAGCCATCATCGCGGCCCGCAAGAAGATCGTGCATGGGGCCGTCAGCATGGTCGAGATGGCCCTGCACGATCTCGCCGAAAAGGACGTGGTCAAGCTCGACGAGGAGCGCAAGGCCACGATGGTGAGCAACCTGCTCGTGGTCCTCTGCGGCGAGGCGGAGGTAACGCCGGTGGTGAACACCGGAACGCTCTATTCGTAGTCGCCGAAATCCAGACGAAATCCGCGAACCGAACTTCCCATGCGCTCGCGTTCCCGCAGCAAAGCCCGTTCCTTCGGCGCCCCGTTGGCCCGGAGCGCGTGGGTGGTCGGCATCCTGGCCACCGTGACCCTGCTGGGCATGGCGGTCGGGCTGCCGCTGCTGGTCCCGCGGAGCGATCCGGGCGCGGCGTGGTTGTGGCTGCCCTCCACGCTCTGCGGGTTGATTCCCGTAATCACGGGGTTCTTCCTGGTCCGGGGCTACGAACTCCGCCGCGACGAACTGCTCGTCCAACGGTTGGTCTGGCAGACACGGGTTCCCTTGCAGGGGCTCAAATCGGTGACCGTCGATCCCCTCGCCATGAAGCGGGCCTTCAAGACGATGGGCAACGGCGGTTACTTCTGCTGGACCGGCTGGTTCCGCAACAAGCGGCTTGGGTCGTTTCGGGCGTTCGTGACCGACCCCGCCCGGGCCGTCGTGCTCGATTTCGGCGACCGCCGGATCGTGGTCAGCCCCGACCGTCCGGGAGCCTTTGCGGCGGCGCTGGGTTTCTCACCCGACGGCGTGGAGGAGAAGTCGTAATGGCCGGGCGGAAGTCATTCCTATTGCGCATGGATCCCGAGCTGTGGCGGGAACTCGAGGGCTGGGCGCAGCAGGAGATGCGAAGCGTCAACGGGCAAATCGAGTTCCTCCTGAAACAGGCCGTGCTCCGTCGCCGCAACCAGCGCGAGGGCAAACCCGAAGGAACGGACGAGGTCTGACCGGAGGCGGCGCGCCGACGGTCCGCGTCCGCCCCGGCGCCGCCGGTTTTCTTGCTGCGCTGCGACCGGCTCCAGCCTACGCTCGGCGGCCGGCGATGAAGCAGAAGTTTGATACGAGCGAATCCGTGATCGAGGACATCCGGCAGGGACGGATGGTGATCCTCGTGGACGATGCCGACCGCGAAAACGAGGGCGACCTCATCATGGCGGCCGAGCATTGCACTCCGGAACACGTGAACTTCATGGCCCGGTTCGGCCGCGGATTGATCTGCGTGCCGACGACCTCCGAACGGCTGCAACAACTCGGCGTCGAGCGGATGGTGCGGCAGAACCGGGAGTCGTTCAAAACCGACTTCCAGGTGAGCGTGGACGCGGCGCATGGCGTGACCACGGGCATCAGCGCGGCGGACCGGGCGGAGACCATCCGGGTGATGGCCGACCCGACGGCCACCCCGACCGACCTTGTGCAACCCGGTCACATCTTTCCTCTGCGCAGCAAACCCGGCGGGGTGTTGCAGCGCGCGGGCCATACCGAGGCGGCGGTGGACCTGGCGGTCGCGGCCGGTTGCCGCCCGATTGCGGTGATCTGCGAGATCATGAACGACGACGGCTCGATGGCGCGCCTGCCCGAGCTGCGCAAGTTCGCCCGCAAACACCAGCTGAAGCTCGGCACCATCGAGGCATTGATCCACCATCGGCGCACCCGCGAACGCCTCGTCGAACGCGTGGAAACCGTGAAGATGCCGACCGACTACGGGGACTTCGATCTGCACCTGTATCGTTCGCAGGTGGACGGTCAAACGCACGTGGCGCTCGTCCGCGGCGAGGTGGCGGGCCGCGACGGCGTATTGGTGCGGGTGCACAGCGAGTGTTTGACGGGGGACGTTTTCGGGTCGCGCCGGTGCGACTGTGGACCGCAGTTGCAGCAGGCCATGCGTCAGGTGGCGGACGCCGGATTGGGGGTGATTCTCTACATGCGCCAGGAAGGCCGCGGCATCGGGCTCACGGCGAAGATCCAGGCTTACCGGCTCCAGGAAGACGGCTACGACACGGTCGAGGCGAACCTGAAGCTGGGCTACGCCATGGACCTGCGCGAATACGGCATCGGCGCGCAAATCCTCGCCGATCTCGGTCTGCGCCGAATCCGCTTGCTGACAAACAACCCGAAGAAAGTCGTCGGGCTCGATGGGTATGGACTCGAGATCGTCGAGCAAGTGCCCATCCGCGTCGCGGCCAATCCCCACAATGCCCGCTATCTCCAGACCAAACGCGAAAAGATGGGGCACCTGATCTGACGCGAGCGGCCCCCGACGGGCGCGGTTTTCAGCCCGCCGGATCTTCCGGGGTCAACCCGAGAACGATGTCGAACCTGGCCGCGAGTTCACCAGCCTTCGATCCGGGAAGCGGCTGGAAGGGCACCGTGACGGACCGGCGCGCCTCCGCGGAACGGATGCCGCGCCAGATGCCGTCGCGTTCGTTGCCGGGATGCCCTTCGATGTAGCACTGGGTGACGAGTTCCTTGCGCCCCTTGAGCTTGATCGCGAAGTGAATATGCGGCGTCCGCCCCGGATAGGGCACCGGTTTGATCGTGCGAAAACCGTATTCGCCGCTCGAACCGGTGAGAAACCGGCCGAACCCCTGAAAGTTCCCGTCGCGCCGCGCGGCATTTCCGCTTCGGCTGTGCAGGTACGCACCGTTCGCGTCGCATTGCCAGATCTCGACCAGGGCGTTGCGCACCGGATCCCCGCGCCGATCCAGCACACGCCCGCTCAGCCACGTGACGTCGCCCACCGCCGGCCGGATGGCGTCGTTGACGATCAACAGATCGTTGTCGGTGTCGAGCGGCAGATGATCGGGGTAAAACGGCCCTTCGGTTTGGGCCGGAGTCAGGGTAAGCGCCTCGGCCAAGGCTCCCGGCACGGCCAGCAGGGCCGAACCGGCGGTCAGTGTGTTGATAAAGCGGCGGCGCGAGTGCATGGCGTGCATCGTCTTTGTATTAAGCACGCTGACTATACGCATTAGCCTCCCATTGTCCACTACCGATTGCCGTGGGTCGGCGCGGATGAGGAACGGCTCGCGAGGCGGATTAGGAAGCCTACCCTGTGCCCCCGTGGTGCTCCTCTCGTTCAGCAGCCGGGTTTCGGCCTGCACCCGGTTGGCTTCCAGGGTGTCCTGGATGGTATTGCGGCAGCCATCGACCCGGGTCGGATTCTCCGCGCGGTTCCCATCCACCGCCAGATTCTCCACCCGGGCATCCTGGATGTGATAGCCGCTGATCACCGGAAAAACGGTTGCCGCGAAACCGCCGTCGCCCACCAGGATGTCCGCATTCATCGGGCGCCTGAGGGTGAAGTAATTGCCGCGCGCGTTGAGAATGGTGGCGCAGACGCCGTGGAAGTTGCGTTGGGATTTCGAGGCCCTCGGTCGGGCGTGGTTGGATGGGTGCGCGTTTCGTCTGCGCCTTCTTGGCGAGCGGAGTTGGTTCCGCTGCCCCCGCCGCGAGTCGAGCTTGCGGCGGAACGGACTCCGCGGTCCGAGCAAGCCGAGATAAGCACCGGAAGGAAGGCCCTTGGCCGACGCTGGGAGCTTGACGGCCCCGGGTGAATTCTCTGGTATCTCCACATCGTGCGACTGAACCCAACATTGAGGCCCGTGCTGCGTCACGGCCCGTTTTGCCGGAGCCACGTCGGCCTCGGTGGGGCACCGAGGGTGGGCCACACCTGCCAGCCGGTGGTGCTGCCTTCGGCCACAAACCGGCGATGAAGAACTAATCATGAACGACACCTCACTTTCTCAAGGCCCGATGAATCGGCGGACTTTTCTCAAACGAACCACGGCGGCCGGGATCTTCACGGGATTCACCGTCTCAGGACTGGGGGCGGGGTCCGCGAACAGCCGGCTGAACATCGCCGCCATCGGCGTCGGTGGGATGGGCGCGGGCAACGTCCGCAAATGCGCCGGCGAGAATATCGTGGCCCTCTGCGACGTGGACCTCGAGCGCGGTGCCGAGACCTTCAATGCCTTCCCCAAGGCCAGGCGGTTCCGGGATTTCCGGCTCATGTTCGACCAGATGGCCGGGGAGATCGACGCGGTCATCGTCGCGACCCCGGATCATACGCACGCCGTGGCGACCATGGAGGCCATGCGCCGCGGCAAACACGTCTACACGCAGAAACCCTTGACGCACAGTATTTGGGAAGCGCGTCAACTGACCGAAGCGGCCCGCCAATACGGGGTGGCGACCCAGATGGGCAACCAGGGCCATTCCTCCGAAGGAGCGCGCCTGACCGTGGAATGGATTCGCGCGGGCGTGATTGGCGAAGTGCGCGAGGTGCATTGCTGGAGCGACCGGCCGCTGCGCGGCACGCGTTTTCAGGGCCGGATGTACTGGCCTCAGGGCCTGGCGGAGCGACCCCGCGAGAAGCCCCCGGTACCCGGGACCCTGGACTGGGACCTGTGGCTGGGGCCCGCCCCGTATCGGGATTACCACCCGTGCTACGTGCCCTTCAACTGGCGCGGTTGGTGGGACTTTGGCACCGGCGCCCTGGGGGATATGGGCTGTCACATCATCGATCACCCGTACTGGGCCCTGAAGCTGGGACACCCCGAGAGCGTGGAGGCGAGCAGTTCCCACATCCACGCCGAGACCGCGCCGCTGGCCTCGCTCATCACTTACAGCTTTCCCGCCCGCGAGGGCCTGCCACCGGTTCGCATGTATTGGTACGACGGTGGCATCAAGCCGCCCCGGCCTCCGGAACTCGCACCGGAGGACGACTGGCTCGTGGACGGAGTGCTCTATGTGGGCGACCGGGGCAAGATCATGCACCGTTCGCACGGTGGCACGCCGGAGTTGCTCCCGTTGTCGCGGATGCGCGGATTCAAGCCGCCGGCCAAGACGCTGCCGCGCGTCAAGGGCAGCCACGAACAGAACTGGATCGACGCCTGCAAGGGCGGCACGCCCGCCTGCTCCAATTTCGAATACGCCGGCCCCATGACCGAGGTCGTGCTGCTCGGCAACCTGGCCCTCCGCACTGAGGGGCTGTTGACGTGGGACGGCCCCAACATGCGCGTCACCAACAACGACGCGGCCAACCAGTACATCCAGCGGGAATACCGGTCGGGCTGGACGCTGTAGAATGCCGGGGCGATTCCATTGGGATTGCCATGAAGGCAACACCGGCGACGCCGTGAACCGTCGACGTGTTCCGTTTCCGGCTTGGCCCGTATCCGCCGGGCGCGCCGATGAAGCGCGCTTGAACCGAACCGGTCCGCGCGAACACGTGGACCGTCGTGCCTCGGCCTGCAG
This sequence comes from Verrucomicrobiales bacterium, assembly GCA_024233305.1. Taxonomy (GTDB): domain Bacteria; phylum Verrucomicrobiota; class Verrucomicrobiia; order Limisphaerales; family J093; genus J093. Next base: position 160,645 of record JACKPV010000034.1, on the reverse strand, counting down.
CCCGGAGATAAGCAGCGGATGATAGGTTCCGGCTTGAACACGCCGAGACGTGCTGGAAATCGCCCGACGCCTCTCCTTCCGGGGCTCTTTTGGCTTAACCGATCGGGCCTCGTTTGCTAGATCAAGGCGCGTGCATCCTGGTTCAGTTGGCCAATCCAGTCCTGCTGCCACGCACGGAAGCCGTAAGGGGGGCGCCGGGCGGGTCGGCCTGGTTGGCGTGGGTTTGCTGGGCGCGGCGCTGGCCGAGCGGTTGATCGCGGGGGGGCGACGGGTGCTGGGCTTCGATGTCGACCCGGCACGACTGCGGGTGCTCGATCAAGTGGGCGGAGAGTCGGCCGTCAGCGCGGAGGATGTGGTGGCGCATTGCGACACCGTCGTCCTGAGCCTGCCCACGAGTCGTATCGTTGCCGCCTTGTTGGGCGAGCTGATTCCCCGGTTGACCTCCCGGCACGTCCTGTTGGACACGACAACCGGCGCGCCGGACGACGCGGTCCGAGCGGGAGAACGGGTTGGCGCCGTCGGGGCAGCGTATCTTGACAGCACTGTTTCCGGCAGCAGCGAACAGGTCCGGAGAGGGGAGGGCTTGGTGATGGTGGGAGGAGACCGGGAGGCCTTCGAGCTTTGCCGGCCCTTGTTGGAAAGGCTCGCCGACCGGGTGGTTCACGTGGGGCCGGTCGGCAGTGGGGCGAAGATGAAGCTGGCGACCAACCTGGTGCTGGGCCTCAATCGCGCGGCCCTGGCGGAAGGCCTGGCCTTTGCCGGGGCGCTCGGTCTGGATCCCGCCCAGACGCTCGCGATCCTCCAGGCCAGCCCCGCCGCCTCACGCATCATGGAGGCGAAAGGCCCAAAGATGGTCACCGGCGATTTCCGCCCGCAGGCCCGGCTTTCGCAGCACCTGAAGGACGTGCGGTTGATCCTGGAGCTGGGCCGGGAAACCGGCGCCCGGCTGCCCTTGAGCGAAACGCACCGGACGCTCTTGAAGGAAGCGGAAGCGGCCGGCTGGGGCGGCCTGGACAACAGCGCGATCTTCAAGACCCTGGCTCCACCGGCCTCGCACCTCGAGCCCCAACCGGACGATCCCCGCTCATGAAGGACGCCTCGAGTCTTGCGCCGATCCCGCCAATGTCCCGGGCCGCCCGGCTGGCGGTCCTGATCGCCGCCTTTGCCGGACTGGTCTTCGACGGCGTGGAGCTGGGCCTCATGCCGGTGGCTTCACTCTCCGTATCCCGTGACCTGCTGGACACAGCCTACACTCCGACGATTGGCGGCGACTGGTTCGCCCGGTTCACTGCGGCCTTGATGCTGGGCGCTGCCCTGGGTGGCATCGTGCTGGGAAGCCTCGGAGATCGCGTGGGGCGCACCCGGGCGCTCGGGATCAGCATCCTGTTTTATTCCCTGTTCGCGGGGTTGGGGGCTTTTGTGCGGACCCAGGAACAGATGCTGGTTCTGCGGTTCCTGGTCGGCCTGGGGGTCGGTGGGGTCTGGCCCAACGCGGTGGCGCTGGTCGCGGAATGCTGGCCGGACAAGGCGCGTCCCACGGTCGCCGGCCTCATGGGGGTGGCCATCAACACCGGGATTCTGCTGCTGTCGCAGGTGGCGCGGCTCTGGCCGATCACCCCCGATTCCTGGCGATGGATCTTCAAGCTCGCGGCGGCGCCGGCCCTGCTGGGATTGCTCGTGCTGACGTTCCTTCCCGAATCGCCCAAGTGGCTGGCTTCCCGGGCGGTGGGCCCCATTTCGGACGGCGCGGAGGAAGGGAAACGAAAAGCCGGAGGTCCCTTGCAGGAGCTGTTCCGCCCGCCCCTCCTGCGTCTCACCGTGATCGGCATCTTGATCGGCTCGATCCCGCTGGTCGGCGCGTGGGCGGCGAGCAAGTGGATGATCCCCTGGGCGGACAAGGTGGGCGGGGCGACCCAGGCCGGCTACAAGGCCTTGACCCAGGGGTGGTGGGCGTTTGGCGCGATTCTGGGGAGCTTCACCGGAGCCCAGATCGCGAGTTTGCTGGGCCGTCGGCGGGCGTACTTCCTGATCAGTGCCGGCGCCACGGTCCTGACCATTTCGATGTTCCAGCTCACGGCCCCGTTGCGTCCGTCCTTTCATCCGGTCGTGTTCGCCCAGGGCTTCGTCGCCACGCTGTTCTTCGGCTGGTTGCCGCTCTACCTGCCGGAACTCTTTCCCACCCGCGTGCGGGCCGCCGGCAGCGGGTTGTCGTACAACGTCGGCCGTTTCGCCACCGCCGCCGGAGTGCTGGCGGCCGGCTTGTTGTTCACCGCCTTCAATGGCAGCTATCCCACCGTCGGGGCCCTCGCCGCGTTGATCTATGCCCTCGGGATGGTGGTGATCTGGTGGGCGCCCGACACTTCCAGAAAGCAATTGCAGGAATGACAACATCGAACTCCATGACCATGAAACCCGACCATCCATGCGGGGGTGTCCGGACGCGCCGCTCCTTTCTGAGAGTATCCAGTGCGGCCACCGCCGCGCTCGCCCTGTCCTCCGGGCGGGTGCTGGGAGCGAACAGCGACATTCGCGTCGGCGTCATCGGCCTCGGCGGCAAGGGCGGACAGCATGTGAAATTGTTCAGCTCCCTGCCCGGCGTGCGGGTCACCGCGCTTTGCGAAGTCGATCCCGAGCGCCTGGCCAAGCACGTCGACAAGCTCCGGGATGAGGGAACCCGGCCCTTTGCCGCAAATGACCCGCGTCGCGTGTTGGAACGTGACGATGTGGATGCCGTGGTCATCGCCACCCCAAACCACTGGCATGCGCTTCTGACCGTCTGGGCGCTCCGGGCGGGCAAGCATGTGTATGTGGAAAAGCCGGTTTCCCACAGTGTCTGGGAGGGGGCGCGCATGGTGGCGGAAGCCCGCGAGCGGGGGCGATTGGTGCAGAGCGGACTGCAATACCGTTCCTGCCCCGGTTTGCGGGAGGCGGCCGCGTGGCTCCAGGAGGGGCACCTTGGCAAACTGCTCTGGGGGCAGGTCGTCTGGTACGAACACCGTCCGCCCATCGGCAAGTGCGCTCCGTTCATCCCGCAGGACCTCGACTACGACCTCTGGTGCGGGCCGGCTCCGGTTGAGCCGTTGACCCGTCCCAGGCTGCATTATGACTGGCACTGGTTCTGGTCCACCGGCGACGGGGATGTCGGCAACAGCTCGGTGCACGCCTTTGATGCCCTGCGCATTTTCGCCCCGGAACTGGCCTTTCCCACGCGCATCCGCAGTCTCGGTGGACGCTTCACCTACGACGACGCAGCGCAAACGCCGAACACGCAGTTCACCCTGGCGGAGTATCCCGGGCTACCCTTGGTCATCGAGAACCGCAACCTGTCCATGGTGCCGGACGCCGTGGTTATGGACCGGCTCCGACGGGTGCAGGAGGGGTTTGTGCTGGAGTATGAGGACGGTTACTTCGCCGGCTTTCGAATGGGGGGGGCGGTTTACGACCACGCGGGAAAGGCCATCAAACGGTTCCAGGGGAACAACGGGGCCACGCATCAGCGAAATTTTGTCGAAGCACTACGAAGCGGACGGGTCGGGGACCTGCACGCCCCGATCGAGCAAGGCCACATTTCCTCCGCAGTCTGCCATCTCGGGAACATCTCCTATCGCCTGGCGCAGCCGGCCGGACTGGCGGCTTGCCGGGCCGAACTCGGCGGGCAACCGCCGGCCGGCGTGGCGTTTGAACGACTGACACAGAGTCTCGAAGGCATCGGGGTGGATCCGGACAGGACGCCGTTCTTGTTGGGGCCATGGCTCAGGACCGAGGAGACAACCGGCGAGATCACCGGCCTGGACAGCGGCGATCCGACCACCCTGACGGCGGCGCAACGATTGGCCCGGGGCAGCCACCGCGCGCCGTTCACCTTCCCGGTCTGAGTCACAACTCCGCCTCCTTGCCATGAGACCTTTCCCCCCCTCCGGCCTGCTCGCGGCGCTGGGCCTGCTTTCGCTTCCTGCGGCGGCAGCCGACGCCGGCTTCGCGACAAGCGAAGGGCCGGATCGGTTGACCATCACCCAGGCGGGGCGACCGGTGGCCGAGTTCGTTTTCCGCGATGAACGGATCCTGCGGCCCTACTTTGCGAATGTGCATGCCCCGGGCGGACTTCAGGTGACCCGGCGCCATCCGCCCGTCGCGGGCGTGGACCCGGACGATCACGACACGATGCATCCCGGGCTATGGCTCGCCTTCGGAGACGTCAACGGGGCGGACTTCTGGCGAAACAAGGGACGCATCGAACATGTGCGTTTCGTGGAGTCTCCGCGGGCCGAGGGAAAGCGGCTTCGGTTCGCCACGGAATGCCGGTTGCTTGCGCCCACCGGCGAGGTGATCGGCTCGGTAACGAACCGCTTCGCGCTGACCGGGTTGACCGAAGGTTGGCTCATCGAGTGGGAGGCGACCTTTCAATCGGACGCCGGACCGCTGGTCTTTGGGGACCAGGAGGAGATGGGCTTTGGCGCTCGCGTGGCGACTCCAATCACCGAGAAGAACGGCGGGCGGATTCGGAGCAGCGCCGGGTTGGAAACCGCGAAGGTCACGTGGGGGCAACCGGCGGACTGGTGCGACTACTCGGGCCGGATGGGCGACCGACGCGCCGGCCTTTTGCTGATGGCCGATCCGGTGAACTTCCGGCCCAGTTGGTGGCACAATCGCAATTACGGCCTCACGGTCGCCAATCCGTTCGGCCGCGCGGCCATGCGACAGGGGGACCCCAGCCTGGTGACCGTGCCCCGCGGTGCTCCCTTCCGCTTGAGGTTCGCCGCACTGGTCTATTCGGTGGAAGCGGAAGTCACCATCGACGGCGACGCCGTGTTTGGGAATTTCGCCGGGACCCGCAAGGCTGGAGGTCCGTTCCGGGAAGGGCCGGACGGACGGAACTGACACCGCACCCGACCGGCGCGGACGATGGCGCCGTTCAGCGGCAGGCCGCGGGCGCGCAGCCGGTTCGTGTCGTCCACCAGGACGATGGCGTTGTTCCGTGAGCATCCGACCGGGTGCGGTTGAAGCAGCAAGGCGATCGCTTCTCCGGAGGTCTCGCCCGGCGGTAACCTGCCGGTGCCGCCCAGCTCTGAGGGAAGACCACCGTGAACCGCCCTGCGGCCCTCCCGGCGTATTGCTGCTGGAAGCTCCGGTGATTGCGTCGCACGCACGTCATGGCGTCGATTCGTTCTCAAATCGTGGCGCAAGGCGCCCGCCCGAGCATCCTGTCACTTGCAACCGGATGGGCTGGGCGCACGCCTCAAGCCGCAGGTCGAGCGCGGCAACCTGCCGAAGGCCGAAGCGAAGGCCCAACGGACGACCGCCACCGAAAACTCCGGACAAAAATCAGTAACGACCGCATCGAAACTTGTCCTGGGAAGGGAGGCGAGGCCCGCTGAAGGGAAGGCCTGAAATCGATGCCGGATCCGCCCTCGATGTCGTTCCGTCGGCGTCAGCTTGATGCGCCCAGCATGCCGGCGCCCAGCACCTTCAGGGCGACGAGGCCCATGGTCAGTTCGTGCGCCTCGGCGAGGCAGGCATTGCGGAGTTCGGTCGTCCCGGGCGAAAGGAGGCGGCTTTGCCCGCGGGGCAGGTAGCCGCAGGTGAGCATGCAGAGGTCGAAAGCCCCCGAGGAGATCAACGCCAGCGCCTTGTCGAAGTAGTGGTGGGCCGAGAAACCTATGAACCGGACCTTGCCCTGGTCCCGTGCCCGGCCTAGTTCCTCCCGCACCTCGAGGCACTGCCCGACGGGCATCTGTTCCACGCCCGGCGTGCCGTGGATCAGGAGGGCGTCGAGGTGATCCGACTGCAACCCGGACAGGTTCATGTCCACTTGCCGGGCCGCTTCCTTCCGGTCGACCTTCTCGATGCGACCATCGGGGCGGGCGAGGTTCCAGAAGTCGACCTTGGTGGTGATGAAGATGTCGTCGCGGACCTCGCGCAGGGCCTTCCCGATGATGGTTTGGCTGTCGGCGTAGGTGTGACTGATGGCGGTGTCGAAGTAGCGGATCCGGCGGTCGACGCGTGCCGGACCAGTTTTACGCGGTCCGCGGTGGAGAGCGGATCGCCCCACTTCCGCGGCAGGGCGGCGCCGCCACATTCGAGTCGGGGCAACGTGACGCCGATCCTCCCGCGAACCGGGGGCGTCCGGAGATCCCGGGCCGGCCGGCGCGTGGTTTGCCATCGTTCATGCGGCGGCGACCTTTCCGCTCCCGGGCCCGGGGTGAAAGCCTCCCCGCGCCGCTGACGGGCGACGCGTGCGCCTCTTCCGGGTTGCCAACAGGTTCCTTTGCTTCGGGCGGGGGCTATGGTTGGGTTGGGGGATGAGCGATGCTTTGCCGCCGTTGCAGGCCGGGACGCTGTATCTCGTGGCGACGCCCATCGGCAACCTCGAGGACATCACATTGCGGGCCTTGCGGGTGTTGCGCGAGTGCGACCTTGTGGCCGCGGAGGACACCCGGCGGACGGGGCAGTTGCTGCGGCATTTCGACATTCGCAAGCCGATGTTGAGCTACTTCAAGTTCAACGAGGCGCGTCGCAGCGAGGAGTTGATCCAGCGGCTGGGCGGCGGGGCGAAGGTGGCGCTGGTTACGGATGCGGGCACGCCCGGGATCAGTGATCCCGGGCAGCGAGTGGTTCAGGCGGCCATCGCTGCCGGGCTGCGGGTCGAACCGGTGCCGGGTCCCTGCGCCCTGGTGGCTGCGCTGACCGCGAGCGGCCTGCCGACAGAGGAGTTTCATTTCATCGGTTTCCTCCCGCAAAAGTCCGGTCGCCGCCGCCAGCGCCTGGCCATGCTCGCCGACCTGCCCGGCGCCATCGTGCTCTACGAGTCGCCCTACCGTATCGAGAAACTGCTGGGGGAACTGGTCGAGTGGCTGCCGGACCGGCTGGTGGTGGTGGCGCGTGAACTGACGAAGCGATTCGAGGAATTCCTGCGGGGCCGGCCGGCGGAGATCCTCGGGACGGCCCGGCAGCGCAAACTCCAAGGGGAGTCCGTAGTGATGATCGGTCCCGCCGATCCGCCTCCGATGACCGCGAAGTGACGCTTTCCGGTTTCGCAGCCGACCCGCTTGGGACCAGACACTCAGTCCAGCCTTGTAAGAGTCATTGGGCTTAGGAGTTGGTCAGGCTGCCTTGCGTGGTTCCGGTTGGCCGGCCTTCTCTGCGTGATAGGCGTCGCGCAGGAAGCGCACGATCCAGGCATGGGCCTCGGCGCGGTCGTCGAGGCTGCCGCCGCGCAGCGAGATCGCTCCGTTCAGGCGTCGCACGAGCCGGGCCTCGCCGAACTGCGCCACCAAAGTCCCCTGTCCTTCCGCACTGCGGTTGGCGTCGAGAGTCTTGACCATGCGGAGAGCCTACGGCGAGGGGTGGGACAAACACGGGGTTACCCGGCGGGCGATCCCGATCCGGGATGACCATTGCGCCGGGGCGTGCGTGGGCGTCGGTCGTGCCGGCATTTGAAATTGACCCTGAACAGAATTCGCTTAGCCTCCGTCGAAAGCTTGATTGCTAATCAGGACCTTTTTCATGGAAAAGAACACGAATACCCCGTCGGCCGGCGCCGAGACGCGTCGGAGCTTCATCAAGAAGGCAGCCACCGTCGCTGCGGTTGCCGCCACGCCCGCGGTTTTCAAGACCCCGGTTTACGGTCAAAGCCAGGCGCCCTCGACCGGTCGCGTGATCGGCGCGAACGACCGCATCGTGGTTGGCTTCATCGGGTTGGGCGGGCAGGGCACGTTCCACCTGCGAAACATCCTGGCGAATGCGGACAAGAACAACACCACGGTGGGAGCGGTTTGCGATCTGTGGGAGAAGCGGCGCGAGGCGGCGGCCGCTGAGGCGACCGGCGCCAAGGCCTACGAAGATTACCGCGCCTTGTTGGACCAGAAGGACATCGACGCGGTGGTTTGCGCCACGGTGGACCACTGGCACGCCCAGGTGTCGATCGACACGATGAAAGCCGGCAAGCACGTCTACTGTGAGAAGCCGATGAGCCGTTACCTCGGGGAGGCCTTCCAGGTGTGGGACACGGTCAAGGCGACCGGCAAGGTCTTCCAGGTGGGCGCGCAGGGCTGTTCGGATGCGAAGTGGCACAAGGCGGCCGAACTCGTCCGCGAAGGGATGATCGGGCCGCTCGTGCTCGGTCAGGGCTCCTACATGCGGAACACCCCGAAGGGCGAGTGGAATTACACGATCGATCCCGATCTCAACGCCAACGGCATCCGTTGGGAACGCTGGCTCGGCCCCAACATCAAGCAGCGGGCGGACTTCAACGCCGACCATTTCTTCCGCTGGCGGAAGTACTATCCCTATTGCGCCGGCGTGTTGGGCGACCTTTTTCCGCACCGCCTGCACCCGCTGTTGCTGGCCACCGGTGCCCCCGAGTTTCCGGTGCGGGTTTGCGCCATCGGGACGAAGAAAATCCACACGGACAAGAACACTCCGGGGACACCGGAACGCGACGTGCCGGAGTGCCTGACCCTCACCGCCGAATTCCCCAGCGGCTACAGCCTGATGGTCTGCAGCAGCACGGTGAACGAGTACGGCCTCGAGGATGTGATCCGCGGTCACATGGGAACGCTCATCATTGGCGGCTCCAGCGTGAATCTCCGGATCGAGCGGCCGTTCACCGACGAGATGGACCCGGAGAACTTCGACCGGCTCACTCCGGTGGAGGACGTCGCGGTGCACGAGGCGAACTGGCTGGATTGCATCCGGACCGGCAAGGAGCCCAACGGCAACATCGAACTGGCCATTCGCACGCAAACCGTGGTTTCGCTCGGTGAAATGTCCGATCGCCTGGGCACCACCTGTCATTTCGACGCTGCCACGCGGGCCGTCAAGGACGGCTGCGGTCGCACGGTCGATCCGATCACCTACGGCTCGAAGGCCTGATTGCCCCGCCGGCTCGACCGGTGGATTCCACGCAGCAGCGGCGCTCCGGTGGGCGCCGCTGTCCGCGTTTTTGGAGCCGGTGGTTTCCCGCCGGGCCGTGACACGAACGATCCAGGATGTCCGAACACGGAACAACCGGCGGGCGCGTTGCGTTGGCGCGCGAGGCGATGGCCACGCGTTTCGAACTCCTCCTGGAGGGCGGCGACCTTGTCAGCCTGCGGGCGGCGGGCGAGCAGGCGCTGGACGAGATCGACCGGATCGAGGCGCAGTTGAGCCTGTACCGCGCCACGAGCGAGATCAGCCATCTGAACGCCCGCGCGGCGGTGGAGCCCGTGAAGGTCTCCCCGCCGGTCTTCGATCTGTTGCGGCGCTGCCGGGAGTTCTGGGAACTGTCCGACGGCGCCTTCGACATCACGGTGGCGCCATTGGTCCGGGCCTGGGGCTTCATGCATGGTTCGGGCCGGCCGCCCGAACCGAAGGCCGTCGCGCAGGCGCGCGCCTGCGTGGGCATGGAGGAGGTGGACTTTGACGCCCGGCTCCGGACCGTGCGTTTCCGGCGTGCGGGGATGATGCTGGACCTCGGGGCGGTGGGAAAGGGCTATGCCATCGACCTGGCGGTGGACGTGCTGCGTGAGGCCGGCGTGTCGCGGGCGTTCATCCACGGCGGGACCAGTACCAGTTTCGGACTCGGAATGCCGCTCGACGGGAAGCCCTGGCGGGCGGCGGTCCTCAGCGACGAGGCGCCGGCGGAAGCCGCGCGACTGGAGACTCCCGCGGCGGGCGTGCTGGGGGCTGGGTTGCTGACAGCCGTGACCCTGACGGATCGTTCCCTCTCGGTTTCGGGGGTCCGGGGCAAGGCGTTTGTTGCCGGGGGACAAACCTACGGGCACGTGTTGGATCCCCGCTCCGGACGGCCGGTGCAGGGGGCACAGGTGGCGGCGGTGGCGGGGGTTTCGGCAGCGGAAACCGATGCGCTGTCGACGGCGCTGCTCGTGCTCGGGGAGGACGGCTTTGCCCGGCTGAGGCGGCGGCGTCCGGAACTCGAGTTGTTCGTGGCGCAGCCGGACGGGGCCGGCGGACTGGAACTACGGCGGCGCGGTTTCGACGACGGGGCGCAGGGCGGCTAATTATTGCCATTACCACAGCAAAAAACTGTCAGATCGCGCACAACAGGGCTTGTCGATCCGGTCCGGGATCGATAACCATGCGCGGTCTTGCGGGTGCCCATGCCCGGGGGTTCGGGATGGGCGATCCGGATGAAGCAACCCTGGGCGGGACACTGCCGCTGAACGATGGCTGACAACGGCTGACGCGCGGACGCGTATGTCTGATATTTTTCCCAAGTGGACCAACCGCTTGCCGGCGCTGGTGCTGACCGGCGCGGCATTGGTTGGCACCGCGGCGGTGGCTGGAGCCTGGTATTACTTCACTCCGAAGTATTCGCGCGTTGGCTACCAGCCGATTCAGCCCGTGGCCTTTTCCCACAACATTCATGTGGACCAGCTCGGTCTGGACTGCCGTTACTGCCACAACGGCGTGGAAAAAGCCTGGTACTCGAACGTGCCGTCGAGCACCCTCTGCATGAACTGCCACAACCAGGTGCTGAAGGAGGACGCCCGTCTGGCCCTGGTGCGGGAGAGCGCCGCCAGCGGAACGCCGATTCCCTGGGTGCAGGTGCACAAGGTCCCGGATTTCGTCTACTTCAACCACTCGGTGCATGTGAACCGGGGCATCAGTTGCGTGCACTGTCACGGCCAGGTCAACCAGATGGACGAGGTGCGCCATGCCCAGCCGCTCAGCATGAGTTTTTGCCTCGAATGCCACCGTCATCCGGAGTTGAAGATCCGTCCGGTTGACAAGGTCTACGACCTGAACTGGCAGGCCGAGAGTGAGACGCAGCAGATTGCCGAGGGCAAACGGCTGATGCAGGAATGGAACGTTCAATCGCTCGACAACTGCTCCGCCTGTCACCGATGAAACCCGTGCCTTCTTCCAACGGCGGGCCCGTCGAAGGTCCGGTTTACTGGCGCAGTCCCGAGCAACTCGCCGATTCGCCGGCCTTTCGCGAGTGGGCCGAACGCGAGTTCCCGCCCGCGGCCAGCGAGTTCTTCGATCCCGTCTCGCGGCGCAATTTCGTCAAGCTCATGTCGGCTTCGCTCGCGTTGGCCGGGGTCGGCCTGACGGGTTGTCGTCGGCCCGAGGAGAACATCCTTCCCTTCACAAAGGTGCCCGAGGGCTACGTGCATGGCGTCCCGCAACACTACGCCACGGCGATGCCGGTGCGGGGCAGCGCGGTCCCGCTCGTGGTCAAGGCCCACGAAGGCCGGCCGGTCAAGGTCGAGGGAAATGCCGAACACCCGCTCAACCGGCGGTTGAGCGGCGAACACGGCCCCGCCCACGGGGGAACGGATCTCCGGACGCAGGCGTCCCTGTTGGACCTTTACGATCCGGATCGGGCCCGCCGTTGCACCTTCAAGGGCGAAACCGTGTCGGCCGAGCGGGCGTTGGATGCGATTGCCCGGGAGGGCAAGGTCCGGCTCGCCAGCGGGGGCAGCGGTCTCGCCATCCTGACCGGGGACAGCAGTTCGCCGACCCGCGCCCGTCTGCAACGGCAGTTGGCCGAACGGCTGCCGCAGGCCCGTTGGTTCGTGGATGAGCCGGTCGGGGACGTCGCGGCGCAGGCGGCGATTCAGCGGGCTTTCGGGCAGGCCTTGCGTCCCCTCCATCATTTCGATCGGGCCAAGCGGGTGGTCTCGCTCGATTGCGATTTCGTCGCGTTGGAAGACGAATCCTGGCGCCACATCCGGGGCTTCGCAAAGGCCCGTCGAGTGCAGTCCCCCGCTGACGAACCGGCCCGGCTTTACGCCGTCGAGAGCCTGATGACCTCGACGGGCGCCTGCGCGGATCACCGGCTTCGACTGTCGCCGAGCCGGATTTTTCCGCTGGCCTGCTGGCTGGCGGCCGAGGTTCTGGAGACCGGCGGCGACAGCGCCGGGGCCGTGGCCCTTCGTCCCCGGGGCGAGGGGTTGGGCGAGGAGGCCCGGCAATGGGCGGCGGCTTGCGCGAAGGATTTGGTGGCGCACCAGGGCGAAGTCCTGGTCGTCGCGGGCAGCGGGCAGCCCGAAGCGGTGCATTTCCTCGCCATCCTGCTCAACGCGGCGCTGGGCGGGATCGGTAAGGTGGTCGATTACCTGCCCGACGACCGTCCGTCCGCGGGGACCATTGAGGAACTGGCGCAGGCGCTGAACCGCGGCGAGGTGCAGACGTTGGTGATCCTGGGCGCCAACCCGGTTTACACCGCCCCGGCGGACCTGGATTGGGCGGCCACGCAGCGCAAGGCGGGCGCCGTTATCCGCCTGGGCTATCAGGAGGATGAGACCGCGGCGGACTGCGACTGGCATTTGCCGGCGGCGCACTACCTCGAATCGTGGGGGGATGCCCGCACCGCGGACGGCACGGTGGTTCCGGTGCAACCGTTGATCGAACCCCTTTTTGGCGGGGTTACCGAGATCGAGGTGCTTGCCCGGCTGTTGGGCCTGGAAACGGTCCGGCCCTACGACCTCGTGCGCGAGACCTTCCGGGAAATGCGTCCGGATGGCCATTTTGAGAACGCTTGGGGCCAGTTTCTGCACGACGGATTTCTGGCGGATAGTGCGCTGGTTCCGGTCGAAGTGAATGCCGACGGGCTGGTGGCGAAGCTGCCCGACGGCCCCCGGGCGGTGGAGAGCACCCCGCAGAGTCTCGAGCTGGTGTTCTTTCGCGACCCGAAGCTCGACGACGGCCGCCACGCGAACAACGGCTGGCTCCAGGAGTTGCCGGACCCGATGAGCAAGATCACCTGGGACAACGTGGTCCTGCTCAGCAAGCGGACCGCGGCGGCCCTCGGGGTGCGGGTGGTGGACGACAACAAGAACAACCTCCGCGCGCCAGTGGTGCGGATCGAACTCGACGGGCGCTCCGTCGAGGGACCCGCGTGGATTCAGCCGGGGCTGGCCGATAACACGGTCGCGCTGGCGCTGGGCTATGGCCGGCCCAAGGGCGGACGGATTGCCCGGGGCGCCGGGTTCAATGTCTATCCGCTGCGCACCAGCCGGGCCCGCCACCAGGGGACCGGCGCAAAGCTGACCCTGCTCGGGCGCTCGCATCCTCTCTCCTGCACGCAAAACCACTGGCACATGATGGGCCGCCCGGTGGTGCGCGAGGGCAACCTCGAAGAGTACCGTCAGGATCCGCATTTTGCGCGGGCCATGGACCTCCCGGCGGCGCCCGACATGAAGCCCATCTACCCCAACCCGCTTGATGAGCTGGGGAAGAAAGCCCACCATCAATGGGGGCTGTCGGTCGACCTCTCCCGTTGCGTCGGCTGCAACGCCTGCGTGATCGCCTGTCAGAGCGAGAACAACATCCCCATCGTCGGCAAGGATCAGGTGCGCCGGCACCGCGAGATGCACTGGATCCGGGTGGACCGGTATTTCACCGGGCCGGTCGAGGATCCACAGGTGATCAACCAGCCGATGATGTGTCAGCATTGCGAGGCGGCGCCGTGCGAGAGCGTGTGCCCGGTCAATGCGACCGTGCACGACGCCGAAGGGTTGAACCTGATGGTCTACAACCGTTGTGTCGGCACCCGCTACTGCTCGAACAACTGTCCCTACAAGGTCCGTCGGTTCAACTTCTTCGACTACAACCGGCGGCCGTTGAACGCCCTCTACAAGAGTCCGCTGGTGAGTTCGACGGACGGCCAGTGGGAGATGAAGCGCTGGTTCAAGAACCCGGACCGGGGGAGCAAGCCGCAGGACGAATGGGACCTGTTGAAGCTGGCCCGCAATCCCGACGTGACCGTCCGCATGCGGGGCGTCATGGAGAAATGCACCTTCTGCCTCCAGCGCATCGAGCAGGCCAAGATCGCGCGGAAGGTGCAGGCGCGGGATTCCGGGGACGTGGTGGTTGCGGATGGCGGGGTCAAGACCGCCTGCCAGCAGGCGTGCCCGGCGGAGGCCATCGTCTTCGGCAACCTGAAGGACCCGCACAGTCATATCAGCGCGGCGCGGAACCATGAGCGGACCTACGAGGTGCTGGACTATCTCGCGGTGAAACCCCGGGTCACCTACCAGGCCCGCGTTCGCAATCCGAACAGTGGGATGCCCGACCATCACGCCACGCCCTTCAGCACCCGGGAGTTTATCGATGGCGGGGGCGCCCTGCACGGGGCGGGCGGACACGACGGGGCGACGGGCGGGGCCGGGGAAGCGGCTCACGGCGGGAAAGGATCTCACTAATGGCTGAATCAGCGAACACGGTCCAGGGAGCCCCGATGATCGCGCCACCCCGCGAACTCGAACGGATCCCGCTCGTCAGCAATCGGCGCGGACTGGGCTGGCTGTCGGACGCCGTGGCCGGCATCTCGGAAAAACCGACGCCGCGTTGGTGGTGGTATGCCCTTGCCGGCAGCGTCGGGACGATGAGCATCTGCTTCGCGATGATCGCCTACCTCATGTCCACGGGCGTGGGCGTGTGGGGCCTGGGGCATCCGGTCATGTGGGGCTGGGCCATTGTGAATTTCGTCTGGTGGATCGGCATCGGGCACGCGGGAACGCTGATTTCGGCGATTCTGTTCCTGCTCCGGCAACGCTGGCGGACCGCGGTGAACCGGGCGGCGGAGGCGATGACGATCTTCGCCGTGATGTGCGCGGGCATTTTCCCCGTGATCCACGTCGGGCGCATCTGGTTTGCGTGGTGGCTGTTTCCGATTCCGAATGCCAACGGCATCTGGCCGCAGTTCCGCTCGCCCCTGATGTGGGATGTGTTCGCGGTGTCGACCTATTTCACGGTATCGCTGTTGTTCTGGTACATGGGATTGATACCGGACCTGGCGGTCCTGCGGGATCGGGCGAAGACGAAACTGCGGAAGTTCCTTTACGGGCTGTTTTCCCTCGGCTGGCTGGGGGCCAACCGGCATTGGAGCAACTACGAAAAGGCCTACCTGCTGCTGGCCGGTCTTTCGACGCCGCTGGTGCTCTCGGTGCACTCCATCGTTTCCTTGGACTTCTCCGTGTCCCAGTTGCCCGGTTGGCACACGACGATTTTCCCGCCGTATTTCGTCGCGGGCGCGGTGTTCTCGGGCTTCGGAATGGTCCTGACACTGCTCATTCCTCTGCGGAAGATGTGCGGTCTGGAGGACGTGATCACGATGCGGCACGTGGACTTGATGTGCAAGGTGACGCTGGCCACGGGCACGATCGTTGGTTACGCCTACGGCATGGAGGTGTTCATCGCGTGGTACGGGGGGAACCCTTACGAGCAGTTCGCGTTCTGGAATCGGGCGTTCGGTCCGTACTGGTGGTCCTACTGGATCATGATCTCGTGCAACGTGATCTTCCCGCAGCTTTTCTGGTTCCGGAAGGTCCGCCACAGTCTGAAGGTGGTGTGGATCATCTCGATCCTGGTGAACGTGGGCATGTGGTTCGAGCGGTTTGTGATCGTGGTGACCTCGTTGAACCGCGACTTCCTGCCGGCGAACTGGGGTTACTATGTGCCGACGTGGGTGGACATCATGACCTACGTCGGCACGTTCGGCCTGTTCTTCACCTTCTTCCTGCTGTTCCTGCGGTTCCTGCCCATCGTCGCGATTGCCGAAGTGAAGGGCGTGATCCCGCAGGCCGATCCGCATCATCCGCTCGGGGGCGCGAAGCCCGGAGCGCATCATTGAACCGGGGGGATGAACAGGATGAGAGGAATGAAAACGACGAGCTTGATGGTCGGGATCTGGTGAGCCATGAGTGAATCCGCGACACCCTACGGCCTGATCGCCGAGTTCAGCACCCCGGCGGACGCGATGCATGCCGCCGAGAAAATTCGCGACCAGGGGTTCAAGCGCTGGGACGTCTACTCGCCCTACCCGGTTCACGGCATGGACAAGGCGATGGGCCTGGGCAACTCGAAGGTGGGCTGGTTCACCTTCATCGGCGGGGTGAGCGGCTACACGTTGGGCATGGTGATGATCTGGTTCATGAACAAGTTCGACTACGCCATCCCGGTCGGTGGCAAGCCGATGTTCAGCCCGTTCTCCGCCTTCCCGCCCTCATACGAGCTGACCATCCTGCTGGGCGCCTTCGGGGCCCTGTTCGGCATGTTCATCATGAACCGGTTGCCGCGGCTGCACCATCCCCTGCTCAAACATGCCCGCTTCAAGCTGGCGTCGCATGACCGGTTCTTCATTGTCATCGAATGCCATGATCCCAGCTACCGCGGCGACGAGACCCGGGCGCTGCTCGAGTCGCTGGGCGGCCGGAACATCGAAGTCGTGGAGGAATAGCGATGCGTTACTTTCTGGCCGGTTTTGCCCTCCTGGTGGTGCTCGTGGTGAGCGTCGCGGGTTTCCGCGGCGGCCTCTCCCGCAAACCGCCGATCGAGATCTTCCCCGACATGGACCGGCAGGCCAAGGTGCGGCCCCAGACGGCGGACGGATTCTTCGCGAACGGACTCGGGTCGCGATTGCCGGTGGCGGGTACGGTCGCGCGCGGCGCGCCGTTTGCCGATACGCCCTTGAATACCGGGCGGGAACCCGGGACGACCAACTACGTGGCGGCCATGCCGGTGGCGGTGTCGGCGGAAATGCTGGCCCGCGGTCAGGAGCGCTACACGATTCATTGTTCCCCGTGCCATGGTGGGCAGGGGGACGCCAAGGGAATCACGACCAAATTCGGCATGGCGGTCATCGGCAATCTGCATGACGCGCGGATCGTGCAACTGGCCGACGGGGAGTTGTTCAACACGATCACCAACGGCAAGAACCTGATGCAGGGCTACGGTCCGAACATCGACATCGCAGACCGCTGGGCGATCATCGCCTATGTGCGTGCGTTGCAGCTCAGCCGGCTGGCGACGCTGGACGAAGTGCCCGCCGAATTGCGGGCCAGCCTGACGAAGTGACCATGAGTTCGCCCAAGACCCACACCGAAGCCCCACCGCTCGATCTGACGCGGTGGCGCAACGTGCCCAACCTCCTGGTGGCGTCCGGCGCCGTGCTGGCGCTGCTCGGGCTGGTGGTGAACCCGACCCAGTTCGCCCATTCCTGGCTCCTGGGCTTCATGTTCTGCCTGAGCCTCGCGCTCGGTGCGCTGTTCCTGGTGATGGTGCATCACCTGTTCGACGCCGGGTGGTCGGTGCCGATCCGCCGCTTTTGTGAGCACATCGCGAATCTGGTGTTTCCCTGGCTGGCGGCGTTCTTCGTTCCGGTGGCGTTGTTCGCCCCGAAACTCTATCACTGGATGCAGGTCGAGGATCCGCATGCCGACCATGCCCTGCACGCGAAGTTTCCGCTCTTCACCTGGCCGGGTTTCTATTTGATTTCGATTGCCTGTTTCGCCGTGTGGTGGTGGCTGGCGAAGAACCTGCGGGCGGCCTCGCTCGAACAGGACCGGACGGGCGCCGCCGCATGCACCCATCGGATGCGACGGTACGCGGCCGGGGGCATTGTCCTGTTTGCGATCACGTTGACCCTGGCGGCCATCCTGTGGATGAAGGGGATGATGTACCACTGGTTCTCCACGATGTACGGGGTGTACTACTTCGCGGGGAGCGTCTGGATGACCCTGGGCACGGTTTACGTGATCACGATGGTGCTGAAGCGTAACGGCACGCTCACCAAGGTCCTGCACGAGCACCAGTTCTACTATATCGGTTCGTTGCTGTTCGCGTTCACCGTCTTCTACGCCTATATCCACTTCTCCCAGTACTTCATCATCTGGAATGCGAACATTCCCGAGGAGACCTTTTGGTATGTGCTGCGGGAAAAGGGCACGTGGTGGTATGTCGGCATGATCCTCATCTTTGGCCACTTCTTCCTGCCCTTTCTGGCACTGCTGCGGATCGACCTGAAACTGACCTTCTGGTGGATGACGCCGATCTGCATCTGGACGTGGCTGATGCATTACTTCGATCTTTCCTTCAACATCATGCCTTCGTTGCATCCGGAAGGATTCCCGATCTGGTGGGTGTGGGTGGACCTGGGTTGCCTCGCGTTGATGGTTGGGTTGCTGGCCCGGGCGTTTCTCGCCGCCTTCCAGCAGCATGCGCCCTACCCGGTTCAGGATCCTCGTCTGTGCGAGGCCATGGGCCTGCTGGCGCCGTGCGCCTCGCCGATCTCGGGGGGGGATATGGACGAAACCGAGGAGCTGGCTGACGCGATGCCGGAGACCACGGGAGGTGCGAAATGACGATGGAGAGCGGGCCGGGCGGAATGGGACGCAACACGGCGTGGTTCATTGGCGTGGCGGGCGCGCTGCTGGTTGTCGGCGGCCTGGCTTGGCTGATGGTCGCGCGCACCACACCGCCGGGCATTGATCAGGAGCGAGCGACGTTGCGTCGGCAGACCCGGGCGGAGTTGCAGGGAGCCGATCAGCAGGCCCTGACCAGCGCGGCGTTGATCAATGCCGAGAAGGGGCTTTACCGGATCCCGATCCAGGATGCGATGCGGTTGATGCAGGTGAAGTGGGAGGATCCCGCCGCGGGACGCGCCGACCTGTTGGCGCGCCTGGAGGCCGCCACGGCAAAACCGCCGCCGGCAGCGAATCCCTACGAATAGTGGGCGTCCGCGTTGAATCAGGCATGAGTTCCCGCCCACGCCATTCCGCCGAAAAGCGAGTCGCGGTCGAACCGCTCGATGCCGCTGCGCTCGAGCGGTTGGCCCTGCTGGATCGGGTCGCCCGATGGCCGGTGTTGGCCCTCGTGGTCAGCGGACTTTTCTGGGCGGTGATCGCCGGTGGATTGCAGGTGATCGCCGCCATCAAGCTGCACGCGCCCGGCTTCCTGGCTGATACGGCTTGGCTGACCTACGGACGGGTGGCGCCCGCGGCCGCGAATCTCTTCGTGCTGGGCTTTGGCATCCCGATGGGCCTGGGAGTTGCCGCGTGGTTGACCTCGCGACTTGGTTCGGTCCCGCTCGCTTGGCGCGGGATGATGCTGGTTGGCGTGAAGGCCTGGAGCCTGGGACTGCTGGTGGGGGTGGTCGGAATTCTGGGGGGACGCGGAACGGGCATCGAGGGGCTCGAACTGCCCGCTTTTGCCCTGCCCATCATGCTGCCGGGTTACCTGTTGATGGCCGCGCCGGTCCTGCGCACGTTTGCGCAGCGCGAGCCCGGCGAAGTCTATGTCTCGCAGTGGTATGTCCTGGCCGCGGTGGTGACGTTTCCCTGGTTCCAGCTTGCGGGCACGCTCGTGGCGGTGTGGTTCCCGTTGCGGGGCGTCCTGCCGGCGATGGCCGGGGCTTGGTTCCTCCACGGGGTGTTCGTTCTCTGGTTCCTGGCCTTGGCCCTGGCGGTGGTTTTCTATTTCGTGCCGAAGCTGGTGGGTCGACCGCTCCCGAGCCGCAATGTCGCTCTGTTCGGCTTCTGGATGCTGATTATCGCGGGGCCCATCGGCGGCCCGGCGCGGTTCATCGGCGGGCCGTTTCCGGCCTGGCTGCCGAGTTTGGGCGTGGTGGGCAACGTCTGGCTGCTGGTGCCGTTGGTTGCCGTGGCGGTCAACCTGTTGCTCGTCCTCCGCGGGCAACGGACCTTGGTCAAGAGCAGCAACGCGCTCGGATTCACGGTGTTCAGCCTTGCCGCGTGTCTGCTTTGGTTCGGACTGAACATCGTCAACAGCCTCGGCTTCTTCCGCCACCATACCCAGTTCACGCTGTTCACGCCCGGGCTGGACTGGCTTTTGCTGTGGGGCGGGTTCGGAACGGCCATGTTGGGAGCGGTCTATTATCTGGTGCCGCGACTGATGGGCGCCGAGTGGATGCGGCCGGCCTGGGTCCGGATGCACCTGGGATTGGTGGCCGGGGCGGTGGTGGTTCTCGTGGGGGCCCACCTTCTGGGCGGCTGGCTGCACGGCAGCGCGCTCCGGGATCCCACCGTTCCTTTCGTGGACGTGGCGCGGCGCTACATTCCGTTCGCTGCCACCGGTACCCTCGCCTGGCTGTTGCTGCTGGGCGCCAACCTGTTGCTCACCGTCCAGATTGGCTGGCTCCTCTGGACGACCCATGGAGCTTCCTGCGTGCCGGAAGTGCGGTCCTGGTTGCGACCGGAAACGAGGGAGGTGAATCCATGAATCACGGGCCGTTGGTATTCTTGGGCTTGCTGGTCTCGGTGGTCTGTTCCTGGGCGGCCGTCGTAATGGTGCCGCAATTCCAGGTGGGGGACCAGGGAATGGTGCGCATCGAGGAAACCGGCCAGGACTATCCCCAGGCTCCCGCGGGACTGGCGCGCCGGGGGGCGGAAGTCTACCGGGCCAACGGCTGTCAGTATTGCCACACCCAGCAGGTGCGCGACGCGGGTGAAGGGCAGGATCTCGCCCGTGGGTGGGGCGCCCGCCGCACCGTCGTGCGGGATTATCTCCGGGATCAGCCGGCAATGATCGGCACCGTCCGCTACGGTCCCGACCTGACCAACCACGGAATCCGCGAGCATGACCGCGTGAAGTTGTTGCAGCGGCTCTACAATCCCCGCTGGGTGATGCCCGGTTCGCCGATGCCCCGATATCCTTACCTGTTCGAGCTGCGTCGGGTGGGACCGGACGGAGGCTCGTCCCTGAACGCCCTGCCGCTGCCGGAAGGCGAGGGGCCCGGGGCCGGACTCGAGGTTGTTCCGACGCCCGACGCCGAGGCGCTGGTGGCTTACCTGCTCAGCTTGCGGGCGGATCCCCTGTTCTTCGAGGTGTTTCCGCCGCCGGCGCCGAAGCCGGCAACGAATGCCGAACCTTCGACGCTGACCGCAACGAACCTTCCCCCGTCGCCGTGACACAGAAGCGGAAATCCAGTTCCGGCAAGAAGGCCGCGCGCAAACCCCGTTCGGTGGGAGGCGGGCGAGGCACCGCTCCCGATGCACTGGCGCGGGCAGAGAACCCGGAACCGCACGCGGCCCGGGAGTTTCAGACGCCGATCTGGTTCGTCACCGTGTTCGCGCTGCTGCTCTATTGGGGCGGCATGTATGTCGATTCTTACGGCGGCCATTTCAACGCGCTGGTCTTCAATCGCGGTGACATGCTGGCGGATGTGGAAGCGCGGGTGCCGAAGTCCGAGGCGGACGCGCTGATTGCCAAGGGCCGTCAGGTCTTCACCACCTTCTGCGCGGCCTGCCATCAGCCGAACGGGCAGGGGTTGGTCGGGCAGTTCCCTCCGCTGGTCGACTCGGACTGGGTCATTGGCGGCGGCCCGAACCGGATCATCCGCATCGTGCTGGACGGCCTGCAGGGGCCGATCACCGTCAAGGGGCAGCAGTACAACAACGTGATGCTCCCTTGGCGGCAGCAGCTGGATGATGAGTCCATTGCCGCGGTCGTCACCTACATCCGGTCCAACAAGGACTGGGGTCACAGCGCGTCGGCGGTCACGCCGGCCCAGGTCAAGACCATCCGCGATGCCACGGCGGATCGCTCGGGCTACTGGAATGCGGAGGACCTTCTGGCGATCCCGGACAGCGACTAGTTCCATCCAACGGGTCTTCATTCGGGGCGCTTTCCGACGGTTCCCGGACTCGAGACGGCGGGTGAATTAGGGTGGGGGGGCTTCGTTCCGCCGGCTCCGCGGGAAGGCAGGCTTGCTGCGGCATGAACTCCGCGGTCCGAGCAGGCTGAACTGCACATCTTCCTTCGCGCCAGTTCGGTTTCTGCTTGCCTTGCCGGAATCGGGCCTTAGCCTTCCGCGTCACAAGCCGCTTTCTGAAATCACCCGTGGTGACGGGTTGTGGCGTGCTCCGTTTCGCATAAGGCTCGCCAGCCAGGTTGCCGCGGATGGCTTCGGGAGACGGTTTGGAACCGACAACCACAAGACAACCGGACTAAACCGAAGACCATGAAACCTCATTCCATCAAGAAGCCGTTGCCCGGGCCGGCCCGCGCGGTCTGCCTGGCAGCGTTGACGCTGGGGTGCGCATCCGCCATCGCCCAGGGTCTCGAGGACGGACTCATTTCCTACTGGCCGCTCGACGACGTGGTCGGGACGAAAACCCCCGATCTGATCAGCGGTTATGACATGGAACTCGTGAACCTCTCGGCCGCCGACCTCGTGCCGGGCAAGGTGCGTCGGGCGTTCCATTTCGAGAACGCCAACCAGACCATGCTCAAGCGGGAGAACACACCGGGAGAGCTGCTCCCCGTCAATCAGCACGCGGCCGTTACCATCGCCATGTGGGCGAAGGTGGCCGGCACGGGATTGAACGACCTGCGCCTCTTCTCGGAGTCGAGCCGCACGGACAACAACCCGCTGTTCAACATCGGCACGGCGAGTGACGGCGCCACGGGCAAGGCGGATCTCTTCTTCCGGCAGACCGACTGGACCACGGTCGACCACCTCAAGACCGAGGGCGAGCCGCTGGACGGTACCTGGCATCACATCGCCTTCGTGCAGCAGGAGGACGGCACCCGCACGTTCTACATCGACGGCGTGCCGGATCCGTTGGCAATACCGGCGAAGGAGGCGGGTGACTGGCGGGTGACCACCACCACCATCGGCGGCATTCTCCGGGCCAACCCCACCCACTGGGTGACCGGCGAACTGGACGAAGTCATGGCCTGGAGCCGCGCCCTGACCGAAGCGGAAGTGCAACAGGTGGTTGCCGAGGGGCTCGACAGCGTGATTCCGCCCATCACCCGCGGCATGGTCGCCTACTGGCCGCTCGACGAGGTCACAGGCGTCAAGACCCCCGACCTCGCGAACGGCTACGACATGGAGCTGGTCAACCTGACGGACGCCGATTTGGTGCCGGGCCGTTGGGGCAACGGGATGCACTTCGAGAACGCCAACCAGACCATGCTCAAGCGGGAAAACGCCGAGGGCGAGCAGCTGCCCATCAATCAGTTCCCGGCGTTGAGCATCTCCCTCTGGACCAAGGTCAACGGAACCGGGTTGAACGACCTGCGGATCTTCTCGGAATCGAGCCGCACGGACAACAACCCGCTGTTCAACATCGGCACCGCCAGCGACGGCGCAACCGGCAAGGTGGACTTCTACCTCCGGCAGACCGACTGGACCACGGTAGACCACCTCAAGACCGAGGGCGAACCCCTCGACGGCGCCTGGCATCACCTCGTGCTCGTGCAGCAGGAGGACGGTTCCCGTGCCTTCTACATTGATGGCGTGCCGGACCCGGTCGCAATTCCCGCCAAGGAGGCGGGCGATTGGCGGGTCACCACCACCACCATCGGAGGTATCCTGCGAGCCAACCCGACCCACTGGCTGACCGGCGACGTGGATGATGTTGCCCTTTACAATCGGGCGCTTGAACCGGACGAAATCACGGAGCTTTACACCAACGGCACCACCCCGCCCTACAGCAAGACCCTTCCGCTCGCCGTTCGCAGCTTCAAACCCGACCTGCCCGCGGTGGCCGTGGGCGACACGGTCCGCCTTACTTGGGACGTTACCAAGAACGTGCAGGTCCGCATCGATCCGGGCGTGGGCGACGTGACGGCGCAGACGGTGTCCGGGTTGGGCGCGATTGAAATCCCTGTCACCGCCTCCCGCACCTACACCCTGACGCTGACCCGGGGCGCGGAGACCACCACGGCCACGACGACGGTGGCTGCCATCGATCAGGTTGCGGAGGGCTGGACGCTGCTCGACAACTTCGACCGCTACGAGCCGGGGCTGGTCTCGGATGTCACTTCGGGAATCTGGGCGGACCTGGATGCCTCCGATCTCAGCATCGTCACCGACGTCGT
Organism: Verrucomicrobiales bacterium; assembly: GCA_024233305.1. Taxonomy (GTDB): domain Bacteria; phylum Verrucomicrobiota; class Verrucomicrobiia; order Limisphaerales; family J093; genus J093. The sequence continues at coordinate 137,071 of JACKPV010000034.1, read as the reverse complement.
ATCCGGTTCGCCGGAGAACCGGTTGATCTGCCCCACGGTCGGGGGGGATGCGATTGCGGTGCTCCAACTCGGGCGCCTGGCCGTGAACGAAGGGCTTCAGCGGACGCTGTTCTTCCGGTTCTACACCGGGGCGGACGAGTTTCAGGATGTCATTGGCCAGGTGGCGATCACCGATCGTCCGGTGCGCTTCGGCAGTGATGTCGGCGCCAACATCGGCCCCGGCGCCCTCGTCGAGCGGACGTTCACCTCGACCTTTTACCTGTATGTCGGGGCGTACGACGACTCATCCACGCGCTACTTCGACTTCAATGCCTATCCGTTGACGGGCTTGGACAAGCTGACCGTTTACAACGTCTGGGTCGACATCACCAACGGGCCCTTCGAGGGTCCGGAAGATGCGCCCACCTCGACCGGGGACACCTACTCCATCTACGTGCAAAAGGAGGGTGACGCCACACGGACCCTGGTGATCGACGGCTTCACCTCGACGCGGGACCCGGTCGGGGCGGCGGACACGGGCTTCACGCAACCCGACCTGACGCGTCTGATCGTCGGATCCTTGCCCGGGCACGCCGATCCGACCCTCGATGTGGTTCCGTGGTGGGTGGATGACATCTACCTGAGCCAGGACGGATTCAACGCCACGGTGCCCCGGCCTTATGGTTACACCATCCCTGTGGAACCGAATGATCCGCCGGTGCTCAGCATCTCGCGCGACGGTGGCGATCTGCTGATTGAATGGACTTCGGGTTCGCTGGAGTCGAGCGCCTCGGTGACCGGTCCCTACAGTCCGGTGGCCGGCGCCGTTTCGCCCTACCGGGTGCAGCCGACCGATGCCGGGATGTTCTTCCGCGGCGTCGACTGAGGATCAGGTCACGGTCCCCGGGGTGTTTGGCTCCGGGGATTCCTTTCCGATTGGGACCGGATCGCCAGGTGGCGGTCCGGTCCTTTTCCTTGTCCGGAGCCGGTTCGGGTGCCCCGCTCGGGTGGCGCGAGCGGGAACGGCGCTCTTTGGAGCGTGGAGTCCCTTTCGCTGCGCGGCTGAGTGCGGGGGGGGGATTCAGCGGAATGGAATCCACCGGCCGGTTCCTCAGCCCGTTCGCAGGCGGGGAAACGTGGGACGCGCCCGCTGGCTGCATCGCTGGAAAGACAACTGGACAGCGGCTTGTTCGTCGGGGCAGCATCAGCACGATTAGCAACACCATCGGATTGATATGAAAGCCAAGAAACTGCTGATTCTAAATTCCCTTCTCGGCGCTGCTCTGACGCTTCAGGCGCAGGACGTGCGTCAAGGTCTCGTTTCCTACTGGCCGCTCGATGAACTGAGCGGGGACTGGTTCACCACCCCGGACGTGGCCGGCGGGAACGACTTGATGACCGACTCGACCTTCATTCCTGCCGACGTGGTTCCGGGCCATCGCGGCAACGCCTTCGCGTTCAATCCGGATTTCTCGACCCGGCTCTGGCATTACACCCCGCCGGGTGAGGACACCGGTCTGCCGGTGACCATGTCGCCGACGTGGACCATGATGTGCTGGGTGAATGCCACGTATCCGAACGGCCTCAGCGAAAACGATCGCCGGGCGATTTCGACCAGTTCCGGCAGCACGGATGATCCCCTGGTGAACATCGGGACCCACAACGGCGGCGGCGACAGCAACGTGGACCTGTTCGTCCGCAACAGCGGGACGCAGGTCAACCACGCGCACGGCACCCTCACCGCCTATGACGGCACCTGGCATCATGTCGCCCTGGTTGATGCGGGCGGGGAGTTGCGACTCTATGTCGACGGCGAGCTGGATTCGACCATCGCTTACACCCGCGGGCCGACGCCCATGACCATTACGTCCATTGGCGCGGTGGTTCGACAAGTGACCGAAGGGGCGCCTCCGGTGGCCGCCAGCATCGCCGCCTTGTTTCGTGGGATGATCGACGACGTCGCGATGTGGGAGCGCGCCTTGAGCCAGGCCGAAATCCAGGACGTCGTGACCAACGGCATCCAGACGCCCGTGCCTGCGTTTGCTCCCGAAATCACGGCCCAGCCGGTCGGGGGCACGGATCTCATCGCCGGCGACGACTTCAATCTGACCGTGGGGGTCACCGGCAGTCGTCCGCTCAACTTCCAGTGGAAGAAGAACGGTGCGAATGTCCCGGGGGCCACCGGCGCGACGCTCACTTTGACCGGCCTGACCGCGGCGGATTCCGGCACCTACTCGGTCACGGTGAGCAACGGGGGCGGCAGCGTGACCAGCGACGCGGTGGCGATCAGCGTTGGCGACTGGCCGGCCGCGGACATCGAGCGGTCGCTCATCGCCTTTTGGCCGCTGGACGAGGTTGTGGGGACGAAGACCCCGGATCTCGTGAGCGGATACGACATGTCGCTCTACAATCTGAGCGCGGCTGACCTGCAGCCGGGCAAGTTCGGCAAGGCCTTCATGTTCAGTGCGGACAAGAGCACCGGGCTCTCGCGGGTCAACAACCCGGGCGAAGATCTGCCGATCTACAACCAGCCGGACTGGAGCGTCTCGATGTGGGTCAAAGGGCCGATCCAAACCGACCGGCGCGTGTTCTCGGAGGGGAGCACGGGCAACAACAACCCGCTGTTCAACATCGGCACCCACAATACGGCCGCGGACGCGACGGTGGACAGCTACATCCGCACGGACACCGGCGGCACGGCGAACCATCAGCACGGAACGGCGAGCGTCTTCGATGATGCCTGGCACCAGTTGATCTACGTGCAGCGAACGGTCGCCGGGGTGGTGAGCGCGAAGTTCTACGTGGATGGCGTCGAGGATACCATCGTCCCGCAGCCGGTCTACCCGCTGACCCTGAACACCACTTCCATCGGCGCAATTCTTCGCAGCGGTTACTCGGCCCACTATACGGGCTTGATCGACGAGGTGGCGATCTGGGATCGGGCGTTGTCACCGGAGGAAATCACGCAGCTCCAGACCGTGACCATCACCGATCCGCCGCCCCGGACGCAGCCGCTGGCGATCAACAGTTTCCGGGCGGATTTTCCGGCGGTGGTCCAGGGCCAGGAGATCCTCCTCCGATGGGACGTGAGCAAGGACGCCTCGCAAGTGACGATCACTCCCGACGTGGGCGATGTCACCGGCATTACGACGGCCGGCGCCGGCAGTGTGGCGGTGTCGCCGGACCAATCGACGACCTACACCATCACGGTTTCACGCGGCGTGGACACGCTGGCGGAGACCACGCGGGTGGCGGTGGTGGACGGCGTCGCGCCCAACTGGGTGCTGCTCGACAATTTCGACACGTACGCCCCCGGCTTCCTGGCCGATGCGGGAGATTGGCTGCTCGACACCCGTGGCCGGCAAATCCTGGTGGAAACCATGGACGACAACCGCGTGCTTCGTCCGTCGGGCGCCGATTGCGCCGCGTTCATGAACCTCTACTCCCATACGCTCGAGGAGAACGACACGGCAACGCTCTTCTTCCGCTTCGTCACCCGGGGGAATCCGGCGGCGGACATCCGGCAGATCGCCGGTTTGACCGACGTGCCGTTGCGAGGGTTTGGCGACAGCGATGACAATGTTGGGCCATCGGTAAGTGTTTCCAACGTCGCGACCGAGTGGGTGATGGGCGCCCGGCCCGCCATCGGCGGAGCGCTCGAATACAGCCCGAATGCGCTGGCGGCGGACACGCTCTATTCCGTCTGGATCGATATCACCAACGTGCCGAAGGACGAAATCTTCTACGAGGACACCTTCACGGTCTACCTGCAGAAGGACGGCGACGCGGGCCGGACGCTGCTGTTCAGCGGCTACCTCAGCGACCGCGACCAGACCATCATCGATCCGGTGCTGCCGCTCATGGCGGCCCAGCTCGACAAGCTGTTCGTGTCGAGCAACAGCGCGACCGAGAGCGGCTGGTTCGACGACTTCTATCTGAGCGCGGGCGGCTTTAACAGCACTGTGCCGCGGCCGCCGGGCTTCACCGGGACGCCCGAGGAAGTCACGCTGAGCATTGGGCTGGACGGCGGGCAGGTCACGGTGAGCTGGGATTCCGGAACGCTGCAATCGGCGCCGGCGGTGACTGGTCCGTGGTCGGATGTGGCGGGGGCGAACCCGCCGTCCATCCAGGTGACGCCGGGCAGCGCGGCGGCATTCTACCGCGCGCGGCAATAGGGCCGGCACGCTGGCTGTGTTTCGGGAGGCGGCCCGCCGGAGGGGGCCGCCTCTTTTTTGTCCTGCGGGGTTGATCGCGTTCCTCTGCGGACATAGATTCGACTCACAATCAACTCAGGCAATGCACAAGATTCTTCCTTCAGAGAGTGCCGGGAAGCGTGGTCCGGGCGGGGCCGGGCGGGCCGGATTCACCTTGATCGAACTGCTGGTGGTGATCGCGATCATCGCCATCCTGGCCGGCATGCTGCTGCCGGCCTTGAGCCGCGCCAAGGAAAGCGGCAAGCGGGCTTCCTGCCTCAACAACCTGCGCCAGATCGGCATCGGGATGTTCATGTACGCCGATGATTTTCAGGACGTGCTGCTGAAGGCGCGGAACAACGAGGTGCAGATTTGTCTGAACGATCCTGAACGCGCGGCGTCCGAGCTGGTGGGCTTGCGGCTGACGACGAATCACACGACCCAGATCTGGACCTGTCCGAACCGGCCGACGTTTCCCCAATACGAGGCCGAATATCCGCAGTGGGTGATTGGCTTCCAGTATTTCGGCGGTATTGAGCAGTGGAAGAATCCGGCCGGGACGTTTCCCTCCCGCAGTCCCATCAAGGCCAGCCAGGCGCAACCGGGTTGGGCGCTGGCCGCCGACGCGGTCATGAAGATCGATGGCGAATGGGGCGGCGGTCGCGACTCGGCGTTCAAGGGGATGCCGCCCCACAAGACGGGCGGTAATCTGCCGGACGGAGGCAACCAGCTCTACATGGACGGCTCGGCCCGGTGGGTGGCGTTCAACAAGATGCTCTTCATCCATAGCTGGAGTCCCGGCGGTTCGCGGGATGCCTACTTCTATCAGGAGGATCTCGGCCCGCAGTTGGAGCCCCAAAGAGATCGCTTGCGACCCCGCTAGTTGCGCTGCATTTGCTGTCTCCCATGAAAAACCGTTACTCCGGGCCGCTCCTCCGCCGGCTCCTGCTACGGGCGGTCCAGATCCTTCTCCCGTTGTCCGTCTCGCTGGGTTGCCTGGCCACCGCCAACGACTGGCCCCGCTGGCGGGGGCCTTCCGACAGCGGCAGCCTTGAGGGCGATGGCTATCCGGTCCGGTGGACGCAGGAAAGCGTCGCCTGGAAAGTGCCTCTGCCCGGGAAGGGATGCTCGACGCCGGTCGTCTGGGACGGACGGATCTTCCTGACGGCTCCCACCAACGGGCTGGACACGGTCCTGGCCTTCGATCGGGAGGGTCGGGGCCTTTGGCAAACCAGCTTCGGACCTGAGAATGCGGGCAAGCACCGGAACGGTTCGGGCAGCAACGCCTCGCCCGCCACCGACGGCTCCATGCTCGCTGTGCTGTTCAAGAGCGGCACACTGGCCGCGCTCGAGCCGGGCGGCCGCGTCCGATGGCAGACGGATCTCGTCAAGCGATACGGCGAGGTCGAACTGTTCTGGGATCAGGGCACCTCGCCCGTCCTGACGAAGGATGCGGTCATCGTCGCCCGCATGCACGGAGGCGATTCCTGGCTGGCCGCTTTCGACAAGGCCACGGGGGATCTGCAGTGGAAGGTGGCCCGCAATTACGACACCCCGGTCGAGGGCAACAACGCCTACACCACACCGCTCGTTGCCGATCAGGACGGGAAGGAGACGGTCCTCGTCTGGGGCGCAGAACATGTCACCGCGCATTCCACGGAAGACGGCGCCGTGCGGTGGTCCTGCGGCGCCTTCAATCCCGGACGGCAGAGCTTCTGGCCGGCCGTTGCCTCGCCCGTGCTCGTGGGCGAAGTGCTCGTGGTGCCGACCGGCCGCAACGACCGCAACCAGCCCCGCCTGCACGGAATCCGGGTCGGAGGCCGCGGCGATGTGACGGAAACCCACCGGCTGTGGCTCAGCGAGGAAACGGGCACCTTCGTTCCGACGCCCGCCGCCTACCGGGGCAAGGTCTATCTGCTGCGTGATCGCGGGCAGGTGGACTGCGTGGAACCCGCCTCGGGCCGGGTGCTCTGGCAGGGTGAGCTGCCGCGGCACCGTTCGAGCTATTACGCCTCCCCAACGATTGCCGGTGGGTTGCTTTACGCGGTCCGCGAGGACGGCGTGGTCTTCGTGGCGCGCGTGGAGGACGGTTTTGAGTTGCTCGCCGAAAACGATCTGGGGGAACGGGCGATTGCCTCGCCGGTGCCTTTGGATGGTCGCCTGCTCCTCCGCGGCGAGGAGCATCTCTTCTGCATTGCGGGGCCGGCCGGGGGTTCCTGAAGTCTCTCCGGCTCACTGCCGGCACGCGGAGACGCCAGGGGGCGGTCGGAACGGTCGCTACCCCGGCAACGAGAAGGCCCGGAAATCGGGGGAATCGTCAAAGCTGAACCGGCAACACCCCAGGTTGATGGCGAGTTCACCTTCCTTCACATCGTTCCGCAGGCGCGGGTTGATGCGGGACACGATGTGCTTGCCCTGTCGCTCGGACTCGATGATATCCGCCGCCCGCAAGATGCGCAGGTGTTTCGAGATATTGTACTGGCTGACGCCCAGAGCCTCGGCCAGTTCATTGACCGTCCGGGGGCGCTCAAGCACGGCCCGGACAATCTGCCAGCGGGACTCGTCGGCCAATGCCTTGAGGTAGGAAATGCAGGGCAGCTTCGCCATCTGATTCGCGCCACCGTATCACCCCGTCACCGGCAACGCCAGCCCGGACCCGGATGCCGTCCGGTTTCGGCAGATTCGGGAAGCCGATGCCCCTCGGGGCAGGCGTTTCGGACCTCCGCGGGAAACGGGCTTGAACGGTTTGCGGGTTCCGTCCGGGGACGGGCGCCTTGCGGGTTCGGGGGGAAGCGTGGTGGGCGCCGCTCATGCGCTCTGAAGTGAGCGGAAATCCGCGGAGTGGCATCGGCGGGGTGGAGGGCGTAGCCTGCCCGGGTGTCCGACCTCGTGGAAAGGGTGATCGCCGCCATCGAACGGGAGCAGTTGCTGCCGTCGGGCGCGCGGGTGCTCGTGGCGGTGTCGGGTGGTTGTGACAGTGTGGTCCTCCTGCACCTCTTGCAGTCGTTCCGGGCGAGCCGCGGTTGGACGCTCGAGGTGGCCCACTTCAATCACGGGCTGCGCGGCCGGGAGGCGTCCCGGGACGAACGATGGGTCCGTCGGCTGGCGGAGGGGCTTGGGATTCCCTGCCACTGCGGACGGGGGGATGTGCGTGGGTGGGCGGCGCGCGAGGGATGCTCGATTGAAATGGCCGCCCGGGTCCTGCGGCACGAGTTCCTGGCGCGCACCGCCGTTGATCGCGGGATGGGCAGAATCGCTTTGGGCCACCACGCCGATGATCAGGTCGAGACGCTCTTCCTCCGGCTCCTTCGCGGCGCCGCGGGCGTGGGGGTGGCCGGTCTGGCCTGGATCGCTCCGTCGCCGGCCAACCACGACCTCCGCCTCATCCGCCCGCTGCTCGATTGTCCGCGCGCGGTGCTCCATGACTTCGCTTTGAGTGAGGGGCTTGCCTGGCGGGAGGATGCCACCAACCGGCGCCTCGATGCGCTGCGCAACCGCATTCGAAACGAGCTGCTTCCCCTCCTCGAAGGCGGCTATCAACCCGCGTTCCAGAAGGTGGCCCGGAGGTTCATGGAGGTAACGGGCGCCGACGCCGACTTTGTGGCGTTGACCGCGCGCGCGTGGTTGGCCGGGGAAGCTGACGGCGCCTTCGACGGTCTCCACCGGGCGGTGCAGCGTCAGGTGGTCCTCCAGCAACTGCATCGGATCAGCGTGGCGCCGGATTTCGCGTTGGTGGAGTCACTGATTGCCCGGCCCCGTCACCCGGTCCAGGTGAACCGCACCCTGCGCGTGTGGCGCGAGGCATCGGGACGCCTTGCCACGGATCATCCAACGGTCCGGACCTTCAGTGACCAGTCCCTCATGGTGGATCTCGCGGCGGGCGCGGGGCAGGTCGAGTTCAACGGACTCCGGCTTCGCTGGAGCAGCCCCGGACAGGTTCCCGTCGGGTGCCGCCGGCGGGATGCGGAGGCGCAGGTGGAGTGGTTCGATGCCGGAGTGCTTGGGCCGCGGGTCACCTTGCGGCACTGGCGACCGGGCGACCGGTTCCAGCCGATTGGCATGTCCGCACCGGTCAAGTTGCAGGATCTTTTCGTCAACGCGAGAGTGCCGCGCGAGGAACGTCCAGGCCGGGTGCTTGGCGAAGCGGCCTCCGGCGGCCTCTTCTGGGTCGAGGGGTTGCGCATCGGCGAGCTCGCAAAAATCCGCTCCGAAACGCGGCGCGCGATCCGTTGGAGTTGGGAAGCCCTTTCCCCGGGCGGGCGTTCGCCCGAGACTGCGAGACAAAGCGAAACATGAAGACAACCCGCTGGTTGATGTCGGCGCTGTTCCTCGGCGGTTCGGTTGCCGCGGTTACAGATCCCTTCCTGCGCGTGGTCGAGGACCCGTCCGAGGCGGTCAACCTGGCGCGCAACGCCGGTTTCGAGGCCGTGTCGGGCGATGGCCCCGCCGCGTGGCGCCCCGCACCGCAGGGCTTTCAGTGGGACCCGCGCGGTGGACGCGGGGATTCCAGGGCGCTTGCCTGTGGGGCGCCGGATTCCGGCGGGTGGCGGGGCGCCAGCCAGACCATCACGCTGGATCAACCCTCGGGCAGCCCGATCATCATCAGCGGCTGGAGCCGCGCCGTGGAGGTCGAGGGAGGGCGGGACAGCGGCTATTCGCTCTATGCGGATTTGACCTACGCGGATAACACGCCGCTGTGGGGACAGACCGCCAACTTCTCGCCGGGGACCCACGATTGGGAACGCCGCGAGGTCCTGATCCTGCCGGCGAAACCGGTCAAGTCCCTCACCCTGCATTGCCTCTTCCGGGGCCACGCCGGGCGCGTCTGGTTCGATGACGTCCGGGTTGCGCAGGTCACGGCCACGGAGGGGGCGCTCCTGTTCCAGGGCCGTCCCATGCGACCGGCGGCCAGCAGCGGGCTGATCGGCGGCGGGCCGACCGAGACGTGGCAGACGAAGGATGGTTTGGGCCTCGAACTGCGGGGGCAGCGGGTCGAGCGGGTGCGCGTCGGAGAACGGGAATGGACCGCGGGGGCGGCAGGCGGCTTTTTTGCCCGCGACGTGGCCGAGGATTCGGATCTCTTCGGCTTCGACGCCGGCGCGTGTCCGGCGCTCGGGCTGGGACTCGAAACCCGCTGGGTGGCGCGGGACGATCATCTGGCGGTGCGGGGACGCCTGAAGGACCTGCGTGGCGGCGACCGGGCCGTGTTGTTGCTGTTCGCGCTGCCGGTGGCGGCGCACGGCTGGCTTTGGGGCGACGACATTCGGCGCGAACGCGTGATCACGGGCAAGGAGGAGTATTGCGTGGCGAACGCCGTGGACTGCGGCACCACCGGGACGTTGTCCGCCTATCCGATGGCGGCGATTCATGATCGACGGAGCGGGTTGGCGTTGGCGCTGGATCCGGATTGTCCGGCGCAGTTCCGGCTGGTTTACCACGCCGGGACGAGGCAGTTCTTCATCGCCTTCGATTTCGGGCTCGTGCCGGAAACGGCGGCCTTCCCCGGCGCGGCGGACTTCGGGTTTGTCGTCTACCGGTTCGATCCCGCGTGGGGTTTCCGCGCGGCCTGGGAGAAGCACCTCGAGATCTTCCCCGAACACCATCGCGTCCGTTCGACCCGACAGGGCATCTGGATGCCGTTCACTGACGTCCGCACTGTCGAGGGTTGGGAGGACTTCGGGTTTCGTTATCACGAGGGCAACAACAACGTTCCCTGGGATGACGAGCACGACATCCTGAGCTTCCGTTACACCGAGCCGATGACCTGGTGGATGTCGATGGATCCGGCGGCGCCGCGCACGCTGGCCGAGGCGCTGCGCATCCGGGATGAATACGCGGCGTCCGGAGGGGGAAGGCCGCGGGAGATGGCCGCCGTGTCGCGGGCCGCGGCGATGTTCGGGTCCGACGACCGGCCGACGCTGACCTTCCGCAATGAACCCTGGGCGAACGGCGCCGTCTGGAGTCTCAATCCGAACCCTGCCCTGCCGGCGACACCGAACGCCGCGACCATCCATTGGAACGATGCTGTCAAAGCCCGCGCTTACGCCCCCGGGGCCGTGCCCCGTCTTGATGGCGAATACCTCGATTCCCTCGAGGGTTACGTCACTGCGAACCTCAACTTCCGCCGCGAGCATTTTCGATTCACCTCGGTGCCCCTGACCTTCGCCACCGACACGCACGCGCCGGCGCTTTTCAAGGGGCTGGCCGTCCACGAATTCACGCGTTGGATCAGCGAGGACGTGCGGCGGCTGGGCGGCTTGATGTTCGCCAATGGGGTGCCTTACCGGTTCGGTTTTCTTTGCCCCTGGCTTGACGTGCTCGGGACGGAAACCAATTGGATGCCGGACGGCCGCTACACCCCCGCTTCGCACGAGCAAATGGGGCTGTGGCGGACGCTCGCCGGGAGGAAACCCTACCTGCTGTTGATGAACACGGACTACGACCGGTTCGGGCCGCCGTGGGTCGAACGCTATTTCCAGCGGAGCCTGTTCTACGGGATGTTCCCCTCGATGTTCAGCCACAACGCCGCCGAGGATCCCTACTGGCGCAATCCCGCCTGGTACAACCGCGATCGCGAACTGTTCCGCCGGTACATCCCGCTCATCAAGCAGGTGGCCGAAGCCGGTTGGCAGCCCGTGACCCGCGCGACCACGGACAACCCGGACTTGCTCGTCGAGCGCTTCGGACCGGCCCCTTCCGGTCACGTGTTCTTCACCGTCTTCAACGACAGCGAGGAGGTCCGGGCCGGACGGCTCCGCGTGGAAACCCCGATGGCCGGTGTGGCGGACGCTCCCACGGTCCGGGAATTGGTCTCGGACCGTGTCCTGTCCGGCGGCCGCGACGGCTGGGAAATCCGCCTGGCGGGAGGAGCCGTTGCCGTGATCCGTCTCTGAGCCGTATCGATTCAATAGGGCGTAGCCGCTGACGTGCAGTCGGCGCTGATTTTCATGGGCTTGGGCGGTCACGTTTTAGTGAACCGTCGCGTCCGGCGGCAAGCGTCCGTATCCCCGCCGAATCATGCGCCGACTGCACGTCAGCGGCTACGAGTTGCTGAATGATCACGGCTGAGGCTGACCTGATTCGAGCTATCCGGGGGCGGGAAGGGCGCACGTTCGCCCCCTTCTTGGAGAGCGACCGGGCGGGTTGCGGAAGCGGTGAATCCTCGCCAACCCGGGATTGCCGCCCCGGCGCGGTTGCGCTTTCATCGCCCCTCATCTCGAACGCATGACCGAAACATTGAACATCGAAAGGACCGCCGATCTCGTCGCCTGGCTGCGCGGGCGCGGCCGGCTTGCGGCGAACGGCCCCGTCGAATGCGCTGTGCTCGCGGGCGGCGTGTCGAACCGCACGGTGCGCGTGACGCAGGCCGACCGTTCCCTGGTCGTGAAACAGGCGCTCGCCCGGCTCCGGGTGAAGGACGACTGGTTCGCCGATCCGCGCCGCGTGCATCGGGAGGCGCTCGGGTTGCGGCGGCTGGCGGAGCTCACGCCGCCCGGGAGTGTGCCGCGCTTCGTGGACGAGGATCATGAGCATCACCTGCTGGTCATGGAGGCCGTGCCCGAGCCGCACGAGAACTGGAAGGTGCGGCTGCTTCGCGAGGGGCCGGACCCGGATCACGTGCGCCAGTTCGGACGCCTGCTCGGAACCCTCCACGCCCGCAGCCGTGCTGAGGCCGGCGAATTGCGCGAGGTGTTCGGGGATCGTTCCTTCTTCGAAAGCCTCCGTCTCGAACCCTATTACCGCCGCGCTGCCGAACGGCAACCGCGCGCCCGGGGTTTCATCGACGAGTTGATTGCCGAAACGCGGGGGATTCAGGAGACGCTGGTGCATGGCGATTACAGTCCGAAGAACGTCCTCGTCCACGACGGCCGCTTGGTGTTGCTCGACCACGAGGTGATCCATTTCGGCGACCCGACTTTCGATCTCGGGTTTTCCCTGACGCATTTCTTCGGCAAGGCGCTGCATCGGCCGGCCCAACGGGAGCGGTTCCTCGAGGCGGTCGGGGTCTATTGGGAGGAATACTCCGCCGCGGCGGGTTCACCCGCGAAGGCCGACGGTCTCGAAGCGCGCGCGGTCCGGCACACCCTCGCCTGCTTGCTCGCGCGTGTGGATGGTCGTTCGCCACTCGAATACCTGGACGAAACCGAACGCGCCGTGCAGCGGCAGGTGGTCCTGGATCTGATACCGTGCCCGCCACCCGACATCCCCGGGCTTGCGCGCGCGGTCGGGGAACGGCTTGCGGGGTAGCCGCGAGGTTTCGAATGCCCGTGGCCGCCGACGTGTTGTGGGTGCTGCTTGCCGGCTGCGCCTCGGTCCGGGAGCTGGTGTCGGGCGTTGCCTGTTCCTTGAGCGCTGGCGCCGACGGCAGACGGGGCGGGAGGGGCGATGTTCGGTAGGGATCGATTCCGGCGCAAAACCCGGTCGGGTGCAACCGCCGCTTGCCAGCCGGCGTTCCTGACCTAGCCTGAAGGCGCATGGACGCATTCCAGCTCGTGGCTCCGTACGAACCCGCCGGCGATCAGCCCCAGGCCATCGACCGGTTGGCGGAAGGGCTGCGCGAGGGCATCCGCAGCCAGGTCCTGCTCGGCGTCACGGGTTCGGGCAAGACCTTCACCGTGGCGAACGTCATCGCCCGGTTGAACCGCCCCACGCTGGTCATCTCGCACAACAAGACCCTCGCCGCCCAGCTCTACTCCGAGTTCAAGGGCTTCTTCCCGCACAATGCAGTCGAGTATTTTGTCAGCTACTTCGACTACTACCAGCCCGAGGCCTACATTCCCCGCACCGACACCTTCATCGAAAAGGACTCGAGCCGGAACGCCGAGATCGAACGGCTGCGACTGTCGACGATGAGCGCGCTGTTCGCGCGACGCGACGTGGTGGTGGTGGCCAGCGTTTCGTGCATCTACGGCATCGGTAGCAAGGAGGATTACGAGGAGATGGTGATCCCGCTCCGGGTGCGCGACCCGACCGGGCGGGAAGCGCTGCTGGCCCGGTTGGTGTCGCTGCAATACAGCCGGAACGATGTCTCGCTGCAACGCGGCTATTTCCGGGCGCGGGGCGACGTCGTCGAACTCATCCCGGGCTACGCGGAAGATGCGCTCCGGATCGAGTACTTCGGCGACGAGATCGAGCGGATCACGCGCTTCGACCCGTTGACCGGCCACACCCTCGAGGCGCTTTCCGCCATCACGATTTATCCCGGGGCGCAGTTCGTGACGCCCGAGGCCAAGATCAAACGCGCGATCCTCTCCATCCGCGAGGAACTCACCGAGCGGGTGGCCTGGTTCGAGAAACAGGGCAAGCTCCTCGAGGCGCAGCGCATCAAGATGCGCACCGAATACGACCTCGAGATGATGGAGGAAATGGGCTTCTGCTCGGGCATCGAGAATTACTCGCGCCACATCGCCGGCCGCGCGCCGGGATCACGGCCGTGCACGCTGCTGGACTTTCTGCCGGAGGATTACCTGCTGGTGATCGACGAGTCGCATGCCACCGTGCCGCAGATCGGCGGCATGCACGCCGGCGATGTCTCGCGCAAACAGGTGCTCGTGAATCACGGTTTCCGGCTGCCCAGTGCCCTCGACAACCGGCCGCTCAGCTTCCCCGAATTCCAGTCGTTGCAGGGTCCGACGATCTACGTCAGCGCGACGCCCGGTTCGCCGGAACTCGGTTGGGCCGGGGGCCGCGTCATCGAACTCATCGTGCGTCCGACCGGCCTGATCGATCCCACCATCACGCTCAAGCCGCTCAAAGGGCAGATCGACGACCTGATCGAGGAGGTCCGCCGGCGGGTCGAGCGGAAGGAACGTACGTTGGTGACGACGTTGACGAAGCGCACCTCCGAGGAACTGACCGACTACCTGCGGGACATCGGCATCAACGTCCGCTATCTGCACAGCGAAATCGACGCCATCGAGCGGGTCGAGATTCTGCGCTCCCTGCGCAAGGGCGACTTTGATGTGCTGGTCGGCATCAACCTGCTGCGCGAAGGACTCGATCTGCCCGAGGTCTCCCTGGTGGCGATCCTGGATGCGGACAAGGAAGGCTTCCTGCGCAGTGAGACGAGCCTGATTCAGACCGCCGGACGGGCGGCGCGGCATCTGCATGGCGAGGTCATTCTGTACGCTGACGTCGAGACGGACAGCATCCGCCGCTTCCTCAAGGTGTCCGCCTACCGCCGTGAGCGGCAACTCGCCTACAACCGGGAGCACGGCATCACCCCGCGCAGCGTGAGCCGGGCCATCGAGCACAGCCTCTCCTCCGAGAAGGCCCGGGAGGCAACCGCCGGGCAGGCGCTGCGCGATGCGGTGGGGGATTTCGACGTGGTCGAGACCCTGCGCGAACTCGAGTCCGAAATGGTCGAGGCGGCGAACAACCTGGCTTTCGAGAAGGCCGCTCTCCTGCGGGATCAGATCAAGGAACTCAAGCGCACCTACGGGCTCGATCCCGCAGGCGGAGCCGTGGAGCGCACCGGGACTCCCGGCAAGCCGTATCCGAAGGCCGCCGGGCGACGCAGCCGGAGCAATGCCGGGAAGCCGTGACCCTCCGGGCGGCCCGGTTGTCGTCCATCGACACCCGCGCCGGCGCCCGGGCTATCCTCCGGCCCGGGCCATCCGTATGCCTGGAGCGACCACCGGGGCGACGGCCCGATTCTCTGCCAGCTTTGACTGGCTAAGCGCGTGATCTGCTGCAATCTTAGTCGCGGGTCGGCCATCAACCACGGCTCCCCCAACCGATTCAATTATGAGCGAAACCGAAGTCAACACAGACAAGCTGATCAGCGACTTGAAGGCGGTGGCCCGGGACACGGAGGACCTGCTGAAAGCGACCGCGGATCAGGCCGGCGAGAAGGCGGCGGAACTCCGGGAGCGGCTCAACAGCGCACTCGGTTCGGCACGTTCGGCCTGCGAACGGCTCGAGAATCGCGCGCTGGCCGGCGCCGAAACCACCGACCGAAAGATCCGCGAGCACCCCTACGAATCGATCGGCATCGCGTTTGGGGTGGGATTGTTGCTCGGGGTGATTCTCGGGCGCCGTTGACGCCCCCGATGGACGAGTCTCGCGGGATCAGCGCCTCGTTGCGACGGCTGGCCACACGCTCCCTGGGCGTGCTGACCAACCGGCTGGAGTTGTTCCTGCTCGAGTTGCGCGAGGAACAGGGGCGCATCCTGAGCCTCCTGCTGCTGGCGGTGGCCATCGGGGTGCTGAGCCTGTTGACGTTGATCCTCATCTCGTTCGCCCTGGTCGTGCTGTTCTGGAACACGGCCCGCATGCCGGTGCTGCTGGGGATGATCGGGTTCTATATCCTGGCGGCCGGTCTGGCGGCCTGGCGGATGAACCGTTTGCTCAAGTCCGGCAATGCCTTCAGCGCCACCATCGAGGAGCTGAAAAAAGACCGGGAGTGGTTGGAGAAGGAGTCATGAACCTCGACGCCGCCCGCAAACGCGCGCTCATCCTCGAAAGCGATTTGAACCGCTTGCTGATTGCCGCGGAGTTGCGCCAGTTGCGCTCGCCCCGGGTATGGACCTCCGAACTGGTCCGCAAGGCCGGCGGCGCCAAATCGCTCCTGACGCTCGCGGCGCCACTGGCCCGCCTGTTGAGCCGCGGACGGGGCCGGGGTGATCGACCGTCCTGGCTGCGGCACGCTGTCGATGGGCTCAAGCTTGCCGCGCCCCTCGGATACTTGTGGCGCCGTCGCCGGGAGAAGCGACCCGTTTCCACGACCTGAGTCACCGGCCTCCGGCGACCGGCGGCCCCGGAAGTCACATGCCCAGTTGGCGCATTGCCAGCACTGCCAGCCCGAGGAAGAAGAAGAACCCCGCGATGTCCGTGACGGTGGTGAGCAGGATGCTCGACGCGAGCGCCGGGTCCAGCCGCAAGAGCCGCAACCCGAGCGGGATGGCGACGCCGGAGAAGGCGGCGGCCAGCTGGTTGAGCAGCATCGCGGCGCCCGCCACCAGACCGAGTTCGATGCTGCCCTTCCACAAGTAGCCGATGGCCCCCACGGTCAGGCCGATTGCCAATCCGACAATCGCCGCCAGCACCAGTTCCTTCATCAGGACACGACGTCCGTCCCGCGGAGACATTTCGCCAAGGGCCATGTCGCGCACGACGATGGTCAACGTCTGCATGCCCGCGTTGCCGCCCTGACCGGCGATCACCGGCAGGAACACGGCCAGCGCGGCCCACCGGCTGATCTGGGCTTCAAACAAACTGACCACCCCCGCCGCGGCAAAGGCGGTCGCGAGGTTGACATACAACCACGGCAAGCGCCGGCCCAGCGCCTTCTGCCAGGGGGTGAAGGAACGTTCCTCACCCGACAAACCAACCATCAACTGCATGTCCTCGGTGGCCTCCGCCTGCGCGATCTCGAGGGCGTCGCTCGATTTCACGATCCCCTGCAACCGGCCCTGGCCGTCCACGACCGGCAGCCCGAGAAAGCGGTAACGCTCGAACTGGAGCGCGATCTCCTCGCGGTCCGCGTCGACCGGCAGGGTCCGCACCTCCCGGCTCATGATGTCCCCGATCCGTTGGTCTGGCCGCGCGAAGACGAGATCCCGCAGCGGCACCACCCCGACCAGTCGCCGGGCGCCGTCGGTCACGTAGAGATAGGAAACATCGGGCAGGGTCGCCCGCGGTCGCCGGCGCAGATCCGCCTGGCACTCCTGCGCCGTGCGATCCGCCCGCAGCATGATGAAGTCCTCGCTCATGATGCCGCCGGCCGTGTCCGGGGGATAGGCCAGCAGGCTCTCGACATGCAGCGCCAGTTCCTCGGGCAGGAGCGCCAGGAGGTCCCGTCGGCGGATGGGCTCGAGCAGGGCCGCCAGGTCCGTGGCCTCGTCCGAAGGAAGCCCGGCCATCAGCGCCGCCAGCGCCCCCGGCTCGAAGGCGTCCATGTAGTCGGCGGCAGCCTCGGGCGCGATCTCGACCAACACGCGGCCTGCGAGTTCGGGCGGCAGTTCGCGCAAGGCGGCGACGGCCTCCCCGAGCGGCAACCGGATCAGCAGATCCGCCACATCGGCCGGATGCTGACGGCGCAGGGTCTCGGGATCGATGGGTGTTTCCTGGCTCATGATCGGCAACCTTCGAGTCGGATCAGGTCCGTCCCTTACCGTTGGACGCCCCCCCACCATCCCGCCCCTGCCGGAAAATGGCGAGCCCAAGTTGGACCTGCCCGCCAGCGATCCCGCCCGCCGGGGAGAAAGATGCACCGGCTACATTGCGGTGTCTTCGTTCGATAAAGTGACAGGTGCGTAGTTGGACAACGCCAATAACAAGCCGGTCACTCTCGCTCCGGGCGTTTCCGCTGGTTCGCGTTGAGTTCGGTCATTCGCCACCGAAGGCGCTTGCGCGAACACCGGCGCCATTGTAGCCGTTGTCTCATGACGCGAAGTCAGATCGAATCAGCCATCCAGGCCGGAACGCCGTTCAGCCTGCGGATGGCGGATGGCCGGGAGTACGCAGTGCCCCACCGGGATTACATCTCGCTCTCTCCCAAGGGGACATTCGTCACGGTTTATGATGATGAGGAGAGATTCGTGGTGCTCCCACTGCTCACGATGACAGGACTGGCCTCCGGCGCTCCTGAATCCCATGGCAGCGCGTCGTAGGAGCTAGTTCCTCGCGAAGCCGGCGGAGCAACGGCGCGGAGAGTCGCTCTTTGTTCGACTCAATAAAATGACAGGTTCGTCGTCGAAGTCGGATAAGGCGCGGATCATCGAGACGGCGGGCGAGGACAGGCTGGCGGCCTGGGCGCGCAAGGTGTTATTGAATGCAGTCGAGCAGCGCGCTACCGGTCCAGCGAACGGGAGCGGGCCGAGTCGGTCGGAGAGCAGTCAGGTGTCCGTGGCGGGTGGCTCCCATCATTGATCTATGAGATTCGTGCGCCGGCGAAGTCTGTTGCTCGTTGGAAGCCTGGTGGTCATCGTAACGACGTTGCTGGCGGTGGGCTTCTTTGGATTGCGAACGAGGAGGATCGCCCTGTCGGTAGGGGTTGCCAACTACGTCCGTCAGACAAGCGGCCTTTTCGCTTCCCTGACACTCACCAACCAGGGGAACGTTTCGATAGTGGCGCCGCTGCGTTACCGCTGCGAAGTGGAGAGCGAAAGCGGATCGACGAACTTCACGGCGGACACACGCTACACCATCGTGCTGCAACCAGGACAGCCGGTTGCATTGTGGCGCACCAACTTCTGGGTCCCGCTGCCCGCGGAGACGAGGCAATGGAGATTGAAACTGCAAGTTCGGCAGGAGACACGCAGAGAGTCCGTCATTCACAGCCTCGGTCGATGGGGGATTGCCACGTGGCGGAGGTTGTCGAAACTCTCCGGTCCGCCGAAGAGCGCTGAGACATTTGAATGGACGGATGTCCAGAGTGGCCCTTTCGAGGTGTCTCAGGAGCGGAGGCAGGGAGAGAGAGCCCCGTGATAAAGTGACAATAAGGTGACAGGTTCGTTGTTCCATGCAGTCGCGGGCAGCGTTGGGCGCGATCTCGACCGACACGCGGCTTGCCAGCTCGGGCCGCATCTCGCGCAAGGCGGGGACGGCCCTCCCGTGATTCACATCGGGCTGTCCTGTTCCGCCCCCTTGGGGACGGGATTGGAGGCGATTGTCTGCGAAGTTCCCTGGTGAGCGGCCATCGGCGAGAGCCGGCGTTGACGGCCCGCGCGTCGGGCGGAAGCTGATGGGCGTGGACTACAGCGAGATCATCACGATCGAACCCGGGAAGCGCAGCGGCAAACCGTGCATTCGGGGGTTGCGGATCACGGTTTCGGACGTGCTTGATTATTTGGCCTCGGGCATGACCGCCGAGCAGATCCTGAAGGACTTTCCGGAATTGACGGAGGAGGACCTGCGGGCGTGTTTCGCCTTCGCCGCTGATCGGGAGCGCCGACTGGCGGTGATTCCCTGATGCGGCTGCTGTTCGATCAAGACCTGTCCTGGAGGTTGGCAACTGCTCGACGGATCAGATCGAAGTTCGGCTGTACCGTCATGTCGCTGCGTTCTTCGATTTCATGGCCGCCCGAGGAGAAAGCTGCCTGGTCTTGTCGTAGTCTGGGCGTTCGGGCGAACAGCCAAGGGCAGCATCGCTGCGGAGCGGAGCCAGCCACGACGCCTCCGCCCCGGTGGGGCTGGGATGGGACGCGGTATCCGGTCTCGCGAAGGACGGTCTACTTGCCCCCGACGCCGGCTTCCGGCTCCGGCAGCGTGCTTCCGAGTGCGTCCGGCCCTGCAGCAGGTCGGCGGCGGAAGGTCTTTTGGCCGAGGTCATCGAGCAGGGTGTAGGCCACGGGCGTGACGACCAGGGTGAGCAGGAGACACAGCGTCTGGCCGCCGATGACCACCACCGCCACCGCCCGGCGTTCCTCGGCGCCGGGACCGGCGCCCAACGCGAGCGGCAACATGCCGGCAATCAACGTGAGGGTGGTCATGAGGATTGGCCGCAACCGCTCGCGATTGCCTTGCAGCACCGCCGCCGCCCGGTCGAGCCCGCGTTCCCGCAGCTTGTTCATGTGGTCGATTTGCAGGATGGCGTTCTTCTTCACGACGCCGAAGAGCACCAGCAAGCCCAATGCGGAGTAGAGGTTGATGGTCTGGTCGGCCGCCAGCAGCGATACGAACGCGAACGGCACCGAGAGAGGCAGTGAGAGCAGGATGGTGAACGGATGGACCACGCTCTCGAACTGGGAGGCGAGGATGATGTACATCAGGATGACCGACAGCAGGAAGGCCCAGATGAACTCGGAGAACGTCGTCTCGAGTTCGCGCGCCCGGCCCGAGACGCGGGTCGAGTAGCCGGTCGGTAATCCCATACGCGCCACCTCCGCCCGCAGGGCCGCCACCCGGTCCGCCTGCGCAAAACCGGGCGCCACGGCGGCGCGCAGACTGACCTGTCGTTGCCGGTCCAGGCGGTCGATGCGGGAAGGCGTCTGCCGGGGCTCGAGGTGCACCAGATTGTCCAGGCGCACGAGCCCGCCGCCCTGCCGCGGCACGAACAACCGGGCAATGGTGTCGGCGTCGTTGCGGTCGCCCTCCTTGAGTCGCACCTGGACGTCGTAATCCTCGTTCATTTGCTCGTCGCGGAAACGCGTCACGCGCGTGTCGCCGCCCACCATGATGCGGAGCGCGGTGGCGATGTCCTCGGTGTCGACGCCGAGGTTCGCAGCGCGTTCGCGGTCGATCTGGACCCGCAACTCGGGCTTGTCGAGTTTAAGGGTCGTGTCGGCGTCGAGCAGTCCGAGTTCGGGCGCCTTTTCGCGAAGCCGGTTCGCGTAATCGGCCAGGGTGTCGAGGTCGGGGCCGAGGAGCGAGAAGTCGATCTCGAAGTTCGGGCCGCCGCCGATGAAGGTCTGCGGGTTGCGCACGGCGGTGCGGACGTCGGGGAGGCCGCGGAGGCGTTTGCGGATTTCCTGCTGGATGTCGGCCTGGGTGTAGTTGCCCTGGAAGGCGCGCCAGGGTGGCCATTGAAGAAGCCGGGACCAGCGGAAGGTGCGTTCCTCGTGGGGGGCGAGACGGATGAAGAAGTTGGCGCTGTTGACGCCGCCGAGGAAGCTGCCGCCGGCGGTGGTGAGCACGGTGCGAATGCCGGGGATGGTTCGCAATTCGTCCTCGACCCGCAGCGCGATCTCGTTGATCGGGCCGAGGCCGGTGCCTTCGGGAGCGGACAACCGCACATCGAACTCCCCTTCATCCACCCCGCTGGGCAGGTATTCCTGACGCACCATCTGATAGAGCGGCGCCGACGAGGCGACGATCATCAGGGCGGCGCCGGCAACCACCCAGCGGTGGCGCATGGCCCGGCGGAGCACACCGGTGTAGAAGCGGTCGATGGCGCGGTAGAACCCGCTGCGGGACCGGGGCTCCTTCTTTTCGCCACCGTTGCGGGCGCCGACGTGCAGCAGTCGGGCGCTCATCATCGGGGTGAGCGTGAAGGAAACCAGCAGGCTGACGAGGACCGCGACGGCCGCTGTGATGCCGAACTGGTAGAGGAACCGGCCCGAGATGCTCGACATGAACGAGACCGGAACGAAGATCACCACCAGACTGAAGGTGGTGGCCATGACCGCCAAGCCAATCTCCGCCGTGGCCGCCCGCGCCGCCTCGAAGGGCCGCATCTTCTTCTCCTCGACGAACCGGAAGATGTTTTCGAGCACCACGATGGCGTCGTCGATCACAATGCCGACCATCAACACCAGGGCGAGCATGGTCACGCTGTTGAGCGTGAAGTCCAGGGCCTTCATCATGCCGAACGACGCGATGACGGACGCCGGAATCGCCACCGCAGCGATCACCATCGCCCGCCAGTTCCGCATGAACAACAGCACCACGAGGCAGGCCAGAATGCTCCCCAGGATGAGGTGCCGCTGGATTTCGTGCAGCGCCTCGTAAATGTAACGTGATTGGTCGCGAATGACCTCGAGGCGGATGTCGGAGGGCAGTTGCGGGCCGAGTTCTTCGAGCCGCGCCTTCACCCCCTCGATCACCGCGACGGTGTTGGCGCCCGATTGACGGAGCACCTCGAGCGCGACGGTGGGTTCGCCGTTCAATCGCGAGAAGGCGCGTTGTTCCTCCGTGCCGTCCTCGGCAAATCCGATGTCCCGCACCCGGATCGGCGAGCCGCCGCGGGTGGCGATCACCAGATTGTCGAAGTCCCGCGGATCGGTCAGGCGCCCCATCGTGCGCAGAGTTTCCTCGCGCAAACGACCGGTCACGTTGCCGCCCGGCACGTTGGCGTTCTGGCGTTCGACCGCCGCCCGGACGGCAGTGATCGGAAGCTGATACGCCGCCAGCCGGTCGGCATCCACCCAGACGTTGATGGCCCGTTGCAGCCGGCCCGAGATGTTCACCTCGCCCACCCCAGGCGAACGTTCGATGGCCGTCTTCACGATCTTGTCCGCGATCTCCGTCAACTCGCGCTGCGAACGCGGCCCCGACAAGGCCACCGAGAGAATCGGCGACTGATCGACGTCCGACTTCGAGATGATCGGCGGGTCGGTGTCCCGGGGAAGATCGCGCAGCACCGTGGCCACGCGGTCGCGGACGTCCTGCGCGGCGACGTCGATGTCGCGATCGAGGTTGAAGGTGACGATGATGAAGCACGAGCCGGCCCCGCTGATCGCGCGCAATTCCTGGATGCCTTCGATGGTGTTGACGACCTCCTCGATGGGCTGGGCCACCTGGGCCTCGATCTCTTCGGGCGAGGCGCCCGGCAGGCGCGCGCTGATGCGGACGGTCGGGAGGTCAACGGCGGGGAAGCGGTCGACATCAAGGTTGACGTAGCCGGCGACGCCCACGACGACGAGCGTCAGGATGATCATCGAGGCGAAGACCGGCCGGCGGATGCAGATCTCGGCGAGCTTTTGCATCGGGATTTCCTTTCTATCCTTCAGCCGGCGGATTCACCGGCGGGGGAAGGGGTCGGCGTGTCCGCGCTCAGTCGGGAGACCGGTTGACCGGTGCGCAGGCCGGCCGGGTCGAGAATGACCTCCTCGCCGGCGGTCAACCCGCTCAGAACCTCGATCCAATCGGGACCCCGCCGCCCGGTGGTCACCGTGCGCTCAAGCGCCTTGCCGTCTTTCACCGTCACGATCTTCTCGATGCCTGCGAAGGTGACCAGGGCGTTGTCCGGGATGCTCAAGCCGGGCTCGTCGGGATCGACCACGATGCGCGCGCGCGCGAAAAGACCCGGGCGAAGGGCGCCGCTGTTGGGCAGGTCGGCCTCGACGATGAGCATCCGGTTCGATTCGGTGATGGCCGGGCTCATACGGGCAATGCGGCCTTCATGCACGCGCGGGTCGCCTTCCGTGGTCGCCAGCACCCGTTGACCGGCCTGCACCAGCGGGGCGTCGCGCTCGGGGACTTCGAGCCGGAGCCGCAAGGGGTCGGTTGCCACCAGCCGGAGAATCGGCACGCCGGCGGCGACGTATTCCCCGACGCCCGCGACGCGTTGCTGGACGACGCCATCGAAGGGCGCCTTGACGCCGGTGTCGGAGAGTTGCTTGCGGGCGACCTCGAGTTCGACCCGGCGCTGGCCCAGCGCGGCGATGCGGGTGCGGGCCTGGTCGAGGGCGGCGTCGTAACGGGATTTCGCCACGGCGAAGGTGGCTTCGACCGAGTCGGATTCGGCGGCGGACGCGATGCCGGATTCGGAAAGCTGGCGGACGCGTTCGCGGTTGCGGGTGGCTTCGTCGAGGACGGCTTTGACCTGCCGGACGGCGCTGACCTCCTCGAGGGCGACCTGATCATCGTCACCGGTGAGAGGCAATCCGAGTTCGGCGCGCGCCTGGGAAAGGGCGGCTTCGGCCTCCTGCACGCGCAGTTCGTAATCGCGCGGCTCGACCTGCGCCAGCAGATCGCCCGTTTTCACGACGCTGCCGATGTCGACCGTGACCCGCTGCAACCGGCCGGGGACCTTGGCGCTGAGGACCGATTGTTCGCGGGCGAGGAAGCTGCCCGTGGCGACAACGGTCCGTTCCATCGGTCGATTGGTGACCGTGCTCAGGCGCACCGGGCGGGTGGGGGGGGGCGCGGCCGCGGACGGGCGTCCCCCGTCGGTGGGTTGGTCGCATCCTCCGAGCAGGAGGATCGTTCCCAAACCGACGGTCAACCCACGCAGCAGCGCCAGATGCATGGCTGAAGCCTATTCACAGCCGGCAACGCTTGGCGACGGGAAAAGAAGTCGCATTTACTGTTGTCGGGGTGGTCAAGCGGGTGGGGCATTGCGTGCGTTGAGCGGATCGCAATCGCCAGCCGGTCCTGGCGGGGCCGGGGGCGTTCCTTCACGGGTTCGCCTCTCTCCACCGGTCACAAAACACTCGTCAGAACCCGCAAAGACCATAGGCTCGGTCGGGCGAGGGAGTGGGCGGTTCCACTCCGGATGCCGGCCGGACGTGAAGCCGGCGGTCGCGGGGGGCTGGCGGCGGCATGATGAGCGGCGATTCGACACCAAGCAACGCCACCCGGCCCGCCGGGGCGGGAAGGCGACGGCGGTTCCTGGAGCGGCTGGGTTTCTATCACCTGGCGTGCCGCTGCCGGAGCGCCTGGCAGGCTTTCCCCCTGCGTGCGACCAACTTCGTTTTCCAGCGGGTGGTCGGGCTCAACCGGGGGTGCCGATGGCCCGTGCATTTCACCTCGACCGTGACCACTCCCGAACGCCTGGAGGTGCATCCGAGCGCCCGGGCGAGCTTCGCCCTCAGCGGGGGGTGCTACATCCAGGGAATCAACGGCATCATCATCGAGGAGAACACCCTCTTTGCGCCCGGGGTGAAGCTGATTTCGGCCAACCACAACCGTGACGATCACCGCCGCTGGGATCCGGCGCCGCCGATTCGCATCGGTCCGGGCTGTTGGATCGGGGCCAATGCCGTCATCCTCCCGGGCGTGGAGCTGGGCGCCGGAGTCGTCGTGGCGGCGGGGGCCGTGGTTTCGAAGTCGGTTCCCGCCGGTCAGGTGGTGGGCGGGATCCCCGCAAGACCGCTGCGCAGAGGCGGCCCGGAAGGCGGGGCACCGGTGGCGAAGCCCGCCACCGGCCGATCCGCCGGCTGAACCGGGGGACGATGGCATGGCCGGGATGAATCTCTCGAACTGGCTTCCCCGCTCCCCGCTCAAGCAGGGCGTGCTCACCCTGGCGGGCGGCACCGGCTTGGCGCAGATGCTGGCCATCGGCATCTCGCCGGTGTTGAGCCGGCTCTATTCCCCGGCCGACTACGGCGTCTATTTCGTGGTCAGCGCCCTGTCCGGCCTGCTCGTTTTCCTCGTGACGGTGCGCTATGAGCTGGCCATTCCGCTGCCCGAAGGCGCGGTCGAGGCCCGGCAATTGGCCGCGATCGCCGCGGGCCTCGGGTTCCTGCTCTCCGGGGTGGCCGCGCTCGGCTGCCATCACTGGCGGCAGCCGATATTTGCGCTGTTCGGGGCCCCCGGCGCCGGGGGCTTCTGGTGGGCGATCCCGGTCACGGTGCTGGCCCAGGCGGCCTACCAAATCGGGTATCACTGGGCCCTGCGCACGAAATCCTACCGGGTGCTGGCGGCGACCCGCCTGTGGCAGTCCCTGTCCAGTGCCGCGGTCGGTCTGGTGGTTGGGTGGCTGGTCGGCGGCCCTTTGGGGCTGCTGCTGGGCCTGGTGTTGGCGCAGGCGGCCGGCGGGTGGCGGCTGTGGCGGCATCTCCTTGCCCGGGATCACGAGGAAACCGGGCGAAAGCGGCGAACCCGGCTCGAGAAGGTCGCCACCACGGCGCGCCGGCACGCCGCCTTTGCCGTGTCGGGAGCGCTCGCGGGTTTTCTCAACGCCTCGGGCACGCTGCTGCCCCCGTTGTTGGTCGCGGGGTTGTATGGTCCGGACCCCGCCGGATGGATGGGGTTTGCCGTGCGCCTCATCAGCCTGCCGATGCAGGTTGTGGGCACGGCCATCTCCCAGGTGTTCCTCGCCGAAGCCGCCGCGCTCATGCGCCGCCAGCCGGAAGCGGTCGCGGCGCTGGTGGGACGCATCACCCGGCGGACGCTGAAGTTCGCCGGATTAATCCTGCTGGGCGGCGCCCTCAGTCCCCTGGTGTTCCCCTGGCTGTTCGGAGAATCCTGGCGCGAGGCCGGCCGGCTGGCGGCCTGGCTGTCACTTCCCGCGGCCGCGCAGGTGGTCGTTTCGCCCGTGTCGAACCTGGCCGTGCTGATGAAACGGCAGGGCATCCAGTTGGCGCTGGACGCCGCCCGGGCGATTGTCGTCGTCCTGTCGCTGAGTTTGCCCTGGCGGTTCGGGGCAAGTCCCCAGACTGCCGTGGCGACCTTTTCCACGGCGACCCTGACGATGTACGCCGTCTATTTCGCCGCCTACATGGCCCTGGCCCGCAGGTTGCGAGGACCGACCGAGGGGGCGGCTACCCCGTCCGGGCCGGTCGTGTAGCTCTGTCTCGTCCGAGGTTCACGGGCAGACGGAGGAGCACAAGAACGGTGCGCCTTTCAGTCTTTACGGAGCGCGGACATCATTCTGCCGCAAGGGTGACGCCAGGCGGGTTGGGCGCAACGGACTCCGCCTGCCCATGCACCAGCCCCTCAAAACCTGGAGCTGCGCGCGGTCGCGTGCGGGCAGCTTTTGCAGGTGACACGCCGGCCTGGGCGGGATAGGCTTGCCGAATCCCGGCACACGACAAGCCGGGATCGATGGAACGTTGGATTCCCGATGAGCAAGAAATCTCCTCCCGCGCGCAAGGGCCTGCTGGCCGGTGGCAACTGGATCATCGACCAGGTCAAGCTGATCGACGTCTACCCGCAACCGGAGCAACTCGCCAACATCCGCAGTCAGGCCGAGGGCACGGGTGGCGCCCCGTACAATGTCCTGGTGGATCTCGCCCGCCTCGGCGCCCCCTTCCCGTTGCTGGCCGCCGGGCTGGTGGGGAAGGACGCCCTCGGGCAGCAAATCCTGGCTGACTGCAAACGGCACAAGATTGACGCCAAACATCTCAAGCAAAGCGCCGCCGCGCCGACCTCCTACACGGATGTCATGACGGAGACCAGCGGCGGTCGCCGCACATTCTTCCACATGCGCGGCGCCAACGCGCTGTGGAAGGGCGGCGACATCGATTTCCCGAAGCTCCGGGCCCGCATCTTTCACCTGGGTTACCTGTTGTTGCTCGACGAACTCGACAAGCCGGACAAGACCCACGGCACCCGGGCCGCCGCCCTGCTCGCCGCGGCGCAGGCCGCCGGGCTGCGCACCAGCGTGGATGTGGTCAGCGAGGACAGTGATCGCTTCCGGGACGTGGTCACGCCGGCCTTGAAGCACGTGGACTATTGCATCCTGAACGAGATCGAGGCGGGCAAGACGGCCGGTTTCCGGATTCGTGAAGCGGACGGCGGCCTGAACACCGTCTTCCTCCGCCACGCGGCGGGCGCGCTGCTGCAAATGGGCGTGCGCGAACTCGTTATCATTCACTTCCCCGAGGGCGCCTTCGCCCGGACGCGCAAGGGCGAGGATTTCTGGCAATCGTCGGTGAACCTCCCCGCGAAGCAGATCGCGGGAACGGCCGGCGCCGGGGACGCGTTCTGCGCGGGCGCGTTGCTCGGTTTGCACGAGGAATGGGACTTGCAGCGATGTCTCGAGGTCGGGGTGTGCGCTGCTGCGGCCTCGTTGCTCGATCCGACCTGCACTGCCGGTATCAAGTCCCTCGACGCCGCGTTGGCGCTTGCCAAGAAGCACAAGTTCAAGAAGCCCATCGATCCCGAGGATTGACGTTCGCCGCGTGGTCCGAACGGTCCATTCGCCAACCACATCAGCGGAAGCCAGGCAGCTGGACGCACCACGGATGGGCGCGGATGTTGAGGGAAACCAAGATTGCCCGCCCTGTGATCGAACTCACCATTCGGAGAGTGTTCCCGCCCTCTCCGCCACCGCCGCAGCGCCGAGCCCTGTCCGTGATCCGTGCCCATCAGCGGTCCATCAACTGAATCGTCGCCGCTCACTTGCCGCTTCGGTAATCGCGGACGATGCCTTCGCAAATCCACTCGGCGAGGGCCTGCCGGTTTGCGGGATCGATGAAGCGATACTGGTTGTTCCGGTTGCGGATGTTGCCCAGTTCGATGAAGACGGCGGGCGGCGTGGTCTGCGTGAGCATGTGCAGCCGCCGCGAGGAAACGCTGCCGCGATAGCCGCGTCCCGGCTGGTGTTCCTCGTAGTTGTCCTCGAAGACTTCGCGGAGGTTGTTCGCCAGCCGTTTGCCGGACCGGCTGGCTTCGTGGTGGTAGAAGAACACGTCCACCCGATGGTCCAGGCTCCGGGAGTCGACGTGGATGACGATCAGCCGGTGATAGGCATCGGGGTCGGCGCGCTGCCCGTAGAGCGTGTTGACCGCGTTGGCCCGCTGCCGCAAGCGCATCACCTGGCTGACCGGAATCTTGAGCTTCGGATAATTGACCTCGTCCCGGTCCATCGCCAGCCATTGGCCGTCGCGGATGCCGTCGTTCGGATCCTGGATGATCAGGTAAATCTGCGCCCCGTGTTCGAGGAGCACCCGGGCCAGCCTCAACGTGATGTCATAGGCGTATTCGTCTTCCGCCAGGCGATGTCCTTCACGTTCGCCGATGGCGCCGGGGTCCGGTCCGCCGTGACCGCTGACGAGGTAGAAAACGCAGCCGGAAAGCACGGTTTCCTTCTTCTCGACCCACTCGTATTTCGGTCCGAACAACGGATACCGGCTGCGGCTGCCCTGCGCTTCCGCCTGCTTCTCCGGGGAGTTCGCATCGCCCGGTAACCGGTAGCGGTGGCGCAGGAAGAGGCTGTTCCCCGCCCCGAGGCGGTCCTGGTTGAGCTGGATGAACGCCTCGACATCCGCATGCGTTGGCGCAAAGCCGTGCCGGCGCAGCAGGCTGTAAATGCCGTCGCCCTCCTGCGGCGCCACCTCGGCGGCCAGCGCGTTGCCGGCCATGGCGCAAACCACCAGGGCCAGGGCGGAAAGCACGCCCCGGATGGTCCGGACCCGGCGTTTGAGGAAGGCTTGCATCATGTTGCGACCGCTCAATCGGAGGCCCAATCTAGCGGCGGTTTGGGAAAAACCCAAGTCCGGCCCGCGCCCGCTGCGTGATGCGCGCTCCCGCGACGCCGCCTTGCGCCCGAACGCCTCCCGGCGCCCGGGCGACGGGAAGCGCAAAACCCGCGGAAATCCTTTCGCCTCGCCGCCGAAAAACCCGCAAGCTCTGGCCGATGACGGAATCGCCGAACCGCGCCTCCACCGCCGCCGCCACGACCGGGGCCCCGCCGCCGGGCAATCGTGAACGCTTTCTGGCCGCCTGCCGCTGCCAGCCGGTGGATCGCCCGCCGGTCTGGCTGATGCGCCAGGCGGGTCGTTGCCTGCCCGAATACCGCGCGCTCAAGGAGCAGCACACCTTTCTTGAATTGGTGCAAACTCCCGAACTCGCGGTCGAGGTCACGCTCCAGCCAATCCGCCGGTTCGATTTCGACGCCGCCATCCTGTTCAGCGACATCCTCGTCATCGCCGAGGCGCTCGGACAGAAGTATCACTTCCGTGAAACAGGCGGAATCGGGATGGACTTCGCGGTCCGTTCCGCGGCCGATATTGCCCGGTTGGACGATGCGGCCCTGCCCGAGCGCTTGAGTTATGTGTGGGAGGCGCTGCGGCGCTTGAAGCAGGCGCTGGCCGGCCGGACCGCCTTGATTGGCTTTGCCGGTTCCCCCTGGACCCTCGCCAACTTCATGATCGAAGGCGGCAGCAGCCCTGCTTTCGATCAGGCCCTCGCGATGGTGCGCAACGAGCCGGATCTCTACGCCCGTCTTGCGGAGAAGCTCGCCCGCGCCGTCGCCCGGCATCTGCGGCTCCAGATCGAGGCCGGCGCCGAGGCGGTCCAGATTTTCGACACCCTCGGGGGCCAGGTGCCTGCCGAACTGTTCGAGGCGGCTTCCGGAAAATGGCTCCGCGCCATCGTCGCCGAACTCGGCAATCGCGTCCCGGTCATCGTCTTCGCCAAGGGCGTTCATCACGCGTGGCCGGCCCTTGCGGGCACGGGCGCCACGGTGCTCGGCGTGGACCATGCCGTGCGGTTGCGGGATGTTTCCGGTCAGGTGCCGGCCAATGTGGCGTTGCAGGGTAACCTCGATCCCACCCTCCTCCTCACCGATCCCGAACAAGTCACCGCCGCCACCCGCGCCATCCGGGATGAAATGCGCGGACGGCCCGGTCACATCTTCAACCTCGGCCATGGCGTTCCTCCGGCGGCCGGACTGGAAAACATCGCCGCCCTGGTCGACACTGTGCGCGCGCAGTCATGAGCAAGCTCAACGTCGATTTCGATCTGGTCCGCAAATACAACGTGCCCGGCCCGCGGTACACGTCCTACCCGCCGGCCACGCAGTTCAGCGATCAACTGCCCCTCGAAACCGTGCGGCAGCGGATCGAGGCGAACAACGCGACCCCGCGCGATCTTTCGCTCTATTTCCACCTGCCATTTTGCGAGACGCTCTGCTGGTTCTGCGGCTGCACCACGGTCATCACCCTCGATCACGGCAAGAGCCGTTCCTACGTCGGCCGGCTCGAACAGGAGATGGATCTCGTGCGACCGCTGCTGCATCCCGAGCGCCAGGTCGTCCAGATCCACTTCGGCGGCGGCACCCCGACGTTCTCTCCGCCGGACCAACTCCGCCGGTTGGGCGAGGCCATTCACCGGCGGTTTCCCTTTGCCGCGGACGTCGAGGCCGGCGTGGAAGTCGACCCGCGTCGGCTCACCCGGGATCACTTGGTCGCCCTGCGCGAGATCGGGTTCAACCGCACCTCGATGGGCGTGCAGGACAACAATCCGGTCGTGCAAAAGGCGGTCCATCGCATCCAGCCGCTCGACCTGACGCGGCAGACCGTCGACTGGATCCGCGAGCTGGGCTTCACCTCTTTGAACATCGACCTGATCTACGGGTTGCCCCATCAGACGGTCGATTCGTTCCGGCAGACGCTGGACGAGATCATCGAATTGCAGCCCGATCGGTTCGCCGTTTTCAGTTACGCCCATGTGCCCTGGATGAAGCCGGCGCAGAAAATTCTCCAAAATCGCGACGTGCTTCCGAGCGCCGAAACGAAGCTCGATCTGCTCAAGCTCTCGATCGAGCGGCTGGGCGAGGCCGGCTATGTCTACATCGGCATGGACCACTTCGCCCGCCCGGATGACGAACTGGCGGTGGCGCAGAAGCAGGGCGCCTTGCAGCGCAACTTCCAGGGCTACAGCACCCGCGGCGGGGCGGACATCTACTCGTTCGGGATGTCGTCGATTTCGCAAATCGAGGACACTTACTGGCAGAACCTCAAGGAACTCCCGGCCTACGAGGCGGCCATCGACGCCGGCCACCTGCCCTATGCCCGCGGCTATCAACTGACGCGCGACGACCTCATCCGGCGCGAGACGATCATGCAGATCATGTGCAACCTCGGCGCGGATTACGCGGCGATGTCGCAGCGGCTGGGCGTGCCTTTCGAGGAATACTTCGCGGCCGAGTTGGCGTCCCTCGATGATCTTGAAGCGGACGGCCTGGTCGTGCGCCAGGCCACCGGGCTCCGGCTCACCGAACTCGGGCGGTTGCTGGTCCGGATCGTGGCGATGCGGTTCGACGTTTATCTGCCGAAGCAAACGGTGCGCCGGCACGCGATGACCATCTGAAGCGCGCATGACGACCGCCCATCCCAGTGTGGCCATTGTTGGCGCCGGCATCACCGGGCTGACCGCGGCGTTCCGGCTCCGGCAACGCGGCGTGCCGGTGACGGTTTACGAGGCTTCAGCCCGGCCCGGCGGCGTGATCCGCTCGCTGCGTCGGGACGGTTACCTGGCCGAGTTCGGGCCGAACTCGGTGCTCGATATCTCGCCCGTCATCCGCGACCTCATCCGCGATCTCGGGCTCGAATCGCGCCGTCTCTACTCCGATCCCGGCGCCGAGAACCGTTACCTCGTGCGCTGGAAACGCCCGGTGCAGATGCCCGCTTCGCCGCCGCGCTTCCTCACCTGCGAACTCTTCTCGTGGAAGGCCAAACTCGCCCTGCTCCGCGAACCGTTCGTTCGCGCGAAGACCGAGGACACCGAGGAGAGCGTCGCGAGCTTCGTGCTCCGCCGTTTGGGGCGCGAATGGCTGGACTACGCCATCAACCCGATGATCGCGGGCATCTACGCCGGCGATCCCGAGCGGCTTTCCGTGCAGCACGGTTTCCCCAAACTGGCGGCCCTTGAGAAGCGCTACGGTTCGTTGATCAAGGGGCAGATCCTCGGGGCCCGCGAACGCAAACGCAAAGGGGAGGTCTCGAAACAGGACGCCAAGAAGATCTCGTTCGACGAAGGGTTGCAGGTCCTCACCGACACCCTGCACGCGAAGCTCGGGCAGGCCGTCGAACTGCGCAATCCCGTCGAACGCATCGCCCGCTCCAACGGCGGCTGGACCGTAAGCAGCGCGGCGGGCGAGCGGCGGCACTCCGCCGTGCTGTTGGCCGCGCCGGCCCATCGGCTGGCCGCGCTCGAACTCGCGGACGATCCCGCGGGCGGGTTGGCGTTTCTGGGCGAGATCAAGTATCCGCCGGTGGCCAGTGTCGTGCTCGGGTACCGCCGCCAGGACGTGGCGCATCCGCTCGACGGCTTCGGCATGCTGGTGCCGGCCGCCGAAGGGCTGCGCATCTTGGGCGCGCTGTATTCCTCGTCGTTGTTTCCGAACCGCGCCCCAGCCGGCCACGTGACCCTGACCAGCTACGTCGGCGGCACGCGCGCGCCCGAACTCGCGCGACTGCCCGAGGACGAACTGGTGGCGCTCACCGACGGCGATTTGCGGCAATTGCTCGGCATTACCGGAGCGCCGGTTTTTCGGCACGTCATGGTGTACGAGCGGGCGATTCCGCAATACGAACTGGGCTACGGCCGCTTCAAGGACCGCATGGCGGATCTCGAACGCCGGATGCCGGGACTCTATTTCGCCGGGCACTACCGGGACGGCATTTCGCTCGCCGATTCGATGCTTTCAGGGGACGCGGTGGCCGGCCGGATCGCCGGTCGCTTGAACCAGCACGAAAATGAAGCGAGCCAGCAACCCGACGGCATCAAGCCAGCGCCTTGATCCCAAACCCCGGGCTAAAGCCCGTCGCGCCGCCGCGGGGAAACGCAGCCGGGCCGCCCGTCCCTCGACCGGCAAGAACCGGCTCCCAGCCCGCAGCGTGGTCCGCGCCTGGAGCGGTGAACTCACCCTGCCCACCTATCTCCCCGCCGCGCCGGACCGCAATCCGATGTTCCTGGAAAAGCGGGTTTACCAGGGCAGCAGCGGGCGCGTCTATCCGCTGCCCTTTATTGACCGGATAGCCGAGGCGCCGGTGCCGCACCGCTGGCAGGCGGTCTGGATCGAGAACGAATTCCTGCGCGCGCTCGTGCTGCCCGAAATCGGCGGTCGCATCCATGCCCTGCTCGACAAGACCAACGGCTGCGATTTGATCTACAACCAGCCGGTGATCAAGCCGGCGCTGGTCGGGCTGGCCGGCCCGTGGATTTCCGGGGGCATCGAGTTCAACTGGCCACAACATCACCGGCCCGCCACGTTCATGCCCGTCGATTGGGAGATCGAGGAACATTCCGACGGCTCGAAAACCATCTGGTGCGCGGACCACGACCCCTTGTGCCGCATGAAGGCCAGGCACGGCATCTGCCTGCATCCCGGCCGGGCCCTCCTCGAACTCAAGGTTCGCGCGCACAACCGCACCCCGTTCGTCCAAACCTTCCTCTGGTGGGCCAATGTCGCCACCCGCGTCCATGAGGCCTATCAGAGCTTCTTTCCGCCGGACGTTTACTACGTGGCCGATCATGCGCGTCGATCCATGAGCGAATACCCGCTCGCCCGGGGCCGCTACTATGGAGTGCCTTACGGCCGTCGCGGAGTGGAAGGCGTGCCTGCCGGCGAGGCGCCGCGGCAGTATGTTCCCCCGCATTGCCACGCCGATCACCGGCGTCCGCAAGGCGCTCCCACGCCACCGGCATACGCCGCGAACGATCTCTCCTTCTACGCCAACATTCCCGTGCCCACGTCGTATATGTGCATGGGGTCGCAGGAGGACTTTTTTGGGGGCTACGATCACCGGGCGCAGGCGGGGATTGTCCACGTTGCCAATCACCATATCGCGCCCGGCAAGAAGCAGTGGACGTGGGGCAACCACGAGTTCGGCTATGCCTGGGACCGCAATCTCACCGACGCGGATGCCGCGGGCGAGCACGCTCCCTATATCGAGATCATGGCGGGTGTCTATACCGACAACCAGCCCGACTTCAGCTTCCTGCAACCCGGCGAGACCAAGTCGTGGAGCCAGCATTGGTACCCGATCCAGCAGATTGGTCCGGCGCAACAGGCGAACCTCGACGCCGCCGTCAGTCTGCATTTCGCGAGCAAGTGCTTCCGGGTGGGCGTTTCGGTGACGCGCGCTTTTCCGAAGGCGGTGGTGCGCCTGGAACGAACGGCCGGCCCCGGTGCGACCGAATGGAAAGCGGATCTCGCCCCGGGAAAACCGTTGATCCTCGAAAGCCCGCAACCGCCTGTTCCCTGGAAAACCGGGCGAACGCTCCTGCGGGTTCTCGACAACGAAGGCGCCGAGGTCATCCGCCATCGTCCGCGCCCGCGGACCCGGGGCGAGGTCCCGCCGCCGGCCACCGAGCCGCCTTCCCCGGAAGAAATCCCGAGTGCGGATGAACTCTTTGTCACCGGGCTCCACCTCGACCAATACCGCCACGCCACGCGTTGCCCGACGCTCTATTGGCGGGAAGCGCTGCGACGCGATTCGCTCGATGCGCGCTGCAACAACGCGCTGGGCCTCTGGCATCTCAAGCGGGGCGAGTTCGGTGTGGCTGAAACACACTTCCGCCATGCCATCGACCGGCTTACCCGGCGCAACGCAAACCCGGCCGACGGCGAGCCCTTCTACAACCTCGGTCTGTGCCTGCGCCACCAAGCCGAAACCCGGCCCGCTCCCCTTCCCGATGAGGCCCCGTCGCGGAAACCCGCAAGGCACCTCGAAAGCCGGCGCAGGACGTTGATCGAGCAGGCCTATGCCGCCCTCTACAAGGCCACGTGGAACCAGGCCTGGGCTGGGCCGGCATTTCACGCGCTGGCCGAGATCGACTGTTGCCGCCGCGATTGGGCCACCGCCGCGCAACATATCGAGCGGTCCTGCAATGCGATGGGCGACAACCCGCGGGCATTGAACCTGTGGGGCATGATTGTGCGCGAACAGGGGAACTTCATCGCGGCCGAGGCCTTTCCGAAGTTGAACCGCGCCGCGGACCCGCTCGACTGGTGGGCACGCCATCTCGACGGTGAAGAACTCACTTGCGACAACCAGACCCTGCTGGATCTGGTCCTCGACCTCGCCCGCGCCGGTTTTCACTCCGAGGCCGCCAAGTTGCTCACCCAACGCGCGGGCCCGGCCACCCGGCGCGTGCGGAAGCGGGGCGGTGAGCAGGCGTCATCGGGAGGCGATTCCGACCCGCGTAATCTCGGGACCAAGCCGCTCATCCACTACTATCTCGGCTGGCTGCACACGCAACTCGATCATCCCAAGGCCGCCCGGGCCGCGTTCAAGCAGGCCGCCGCCGCCTCGCCCGACTACTGCTTTCCCGCCCGGCTCGAAGAAATCGCGATTCTCGAAACGGCAATGAGGATGAATCCGAACGATCCGCGGGCGCCATATTACCTGGGCAACCTGCTCTATGACCGTCGCCGACACGAGGAGGCCATCCGGCTTTGGGAACGCGCCGCCCGGCTCGATCCCGGCTTCCCGGTTGCGTGGCGCAACCTCGGCATCGGGCATTTCAACATCCGCCACGATCCCGCTGCCGCCCGCCGGGCCTACGACCGCGCCTGCCGCGCCGCGCCGGATGATGCGCGGCTTCTTTACGAACGCGACCAGCTCTGGAAACGCCTCGGCGAAGCGCCCGCCAAACGCTTGCGCGCCCTGGAACGCCTTCCAGACCTCATCCGCCGACGCGACGACCTGAGCGTCGAACTCGCCGCGCTCTACAACCAAACCGGCCGGCCCGAGCGTGCACTCGCAGTCGTCGCCGCGCGCCGTTTCCAACCCTGGGAGGGCGGTGAAGGCGGTCCGCTCGGCCAATGGGTTCGGGCGCACCTCACGCTCGGCCGCCGCGCACTGGAGGCGAACGACGCGGCTTCGGCCAGGGAACACTTCGAGGCCGCCCTGAACGCCCCGCCCAACCTTGGCGAAGCCCGGCACCTGCTCGCGAACCAAAGCGATGCGCATTACTGGCTGGGCTGCGCGCTGGATGCACTGGGTGATCGGCGGGCGGCGCGCGATCATTGGCGCACCGCGGCCACCTTCGAGGGCGATTTCCAGGAAATGAGTGTCCGGGCCTTCAGCGAGATGACTTGCTTCTCTGCGCTCGCCTGGCGCCGGCTCGGCCGGGCGACCCAGGCCCGAAAGCTGTTCGAGGGACTGCTGGCCTACGCGCTCGAGTTGGAGACGGCGCCCGCGAAGATCGACTATTTCGCCACCTCGCTCCCGGCGATGCTGCTCTTCGATGACGACCTCCCGGCCCGTCAGCAGACGACCGCCCGGTTCCTCCAGGCCCAGGCTCATTTCGGTCTGGGCGACCTCGCCCAGGCGAACGCCCTCCTCCGCGAAGTGCTGCACCGCGACCCCAACCACCCCCACGCCGCCGACCTCGCGGCGAGACCCTTTCTGTGAGCATTGTCAGGCCCGCGGACTCCCGTCCGGACCGTGTTGCCAGCCAATGCTGGGATGATGCGAGGCGGGCCGCTTGGGTTCCGCACCCTGGCCCTCAGGACAATGTCCTCCCAAGTGTAATGCCGCGCGAGGCGCAGGAAGCCCCGTCCGGCTTTCCTCGCAAAGGCCGCTGATGGTGTGCGCATACACCAAGCCGGATCAATTCAACACGCGGTAGCCGCCGACGTGTAGTCGGCGCTGAAATCCGAGGGCTTATGCGGTCTCGCCGATCGCGACCGGCAGTCACGTTTTGGTGAATCGTCGCGCCAAGCGGCTGTATCCCCACTGAATCATGCGCCGACTGCACGTCAGCGGCTACGAGTTACTGAATCGTTCCGGCTAAGCCTCTCCCTCCACCCACTCGAACCCGCGCTTCAGCTTGTTGAAATGGGATCACTTGCCGGTGAGGTGTTGGAACCGCCCGGCAACGATCCCGGGGCAGACTTCCAGTTCGTCGGCAATTCGTTCGATGTCGGCCGCAGAAAGAGAAGCCGCGAGCCTGCGGTCGTGCTCGCGTGGAATCAGGATTTCAGATGCAAAAGCACTGGCCTGTCGTTCGGCCAAGGCATCGGCGTAGGATGCCCCGTCGTCGACGTGCCGCTGCTTCTTGCCGTCATTCAGGATGTGGCCCGCCCCATGGAAGAAGTGAACCAGAATCTGTCTTCCCACTTGCCGCGCAAGTTGAGCAGAATCAACGCCTTGTCCGAGGCAACCCACTCGGCAGCGCCGCTCCACGGCGCGCCTTTGAATTCGCGAACCAAGGCCAGGGGGTTCGGACCAAGGAGGGTTGGGTCGGAGATCGGACAGAGTCGTCACGAGGTGGGACCCGGATTTCACGGCTTCGGTCGGCCGGCTCCGGGGAGGTTCGTCACGGTGAGGTGATTGATCCTGTTGGGAACAGAGGAAGCGAGGACAAATGTCCGCACGTTGAGCCACGATAGCAGAGATTTAAGCCGTTGATTCAAGGTGCCCAGCGTTGCTTTCGCTTTGGCGGCATCCCTGAAGGTGTCATCCTCAAGCCAAAGGACAACGAGAACGTCCTTTCCCGGTTTGAGAGCATCCACGAGTTGTCCGGAAGGAAACTCGGCGATGGGTTTCCGGGCAGCACCAATGAGCGCCGCAATGGTGTCCCGCGCTTTGACCGCCACCTCCACGGACACCTCACCTTCGAGGCGCGGCTTATTCGCAATCCGGCGTCCCCGAAAGTCCTTGGCCTCCAGCAGAACCATTCCGGAAACCCGGTGAACTCCGATCAAATCAACCGCCTTGGTTGAGTGGGGAATGGGATGGATCACACCCTGAAGCTTGGTGGCCTCCCTGCGGTAAAAGTCGGTGTCGTCGTACTTGAACGCGATGGTCCATTCATCGCCAAATTCAAAGCACTGATTTTCGACATCAAGCTGGGTGGGCATGGCTCAGGCTTCGGGTTGGCTCTTCTGGAACAGACTGCCTTCGTAATCGTATAGGGCGGCATATTCTTCCAAGATGGGATTGTCCTGAAGGTCTGCGAGCTTTGAGCCACTGCTCACGGAGACTCCCTTCCCGTCCGAACCTCGACGAACGAGTCCGAAGAACTTCACCGGGCAGCGCTGGTCCTCCGGGATGGCCTCGGGATACTCGGAGGCGAGCGAAAGCCGGGTGGTGAGAAGGTAATCGTGGCTGACGACAAAGACTTGAATCCCCTGATTGGCGAGACGCAGCAGGGTGTCTGAAAGCTGAACGACCATCTTCGGATTGAGATTGGCCTCGGGTTCGTCCCAGAAAAGGAATCCGTTTTTGGTCAGGGTGCCGTTGATGATGAGCTGGGCCAGCGCGGCGAGCTTTCGCCAGCCTTCCGAAACCAGGTGCGCCTCAATGCTGCCGTCAGCGCCCGTAACGTAGAAACGCCCTCCTTCGAGACTGACCTTTCCGCGGATTTCATCTTCCAGAGGTCTTACCAAGGCGTCCAGCATTCCAGCGCGTTTGCCACGAAGCTGTTTTTCGCTCAAAGCTAAGCAAATGTCCCGGAAGGTCTCGTCGAAGGAAAGCTCCCGCTTTTCGTAGGCGGCGACAAACCCTTCAAAGAGCGCAAGTACCTCGCGTGATGGAAGGAACGCGGCTTCTTGAAGCGCACCGACATTGCTTTTCGCTTCGCTGACTTTGTCGAGCGAGCTGAGTCTGAAGCTGCACCTCTTCTTGTTGGTGAATTCGCCGCTTACCATTGCGCCACGGCGGCCTGTCGCTCGCTGGACCAAGCGTCCGATATGATCGTTTTGGGGTCGGAAAACACGCGCCAGCTTCTTGGCGATGCGGTTCTCCAGCTTCTCCGCTTCAAGAACACTGCCATCGCCCGGTGCTTCACCGCACACTTTCACGAGCGTGTAGAGCAGCTTGATCAAATGGGATTTCCCGCAGCCGTTTCTACCGATGAAGACATTGAGCCCTGATGAGAACTCCAGCGTTTCATCCGTGAAGAGGCCGAACTTCTTGATGGAAGCGGATCTGAGGATGGGGGCGGCAGCCGGTTCAGTTTCGGGCTTCGTGCTCATGATCAAGAGTGTAACGGAGGAGCGAAACGCGTTTCAACGAGTGATCTGGGGTGGAAGCAGCGCAGGGAGGCTCCTTCTGAGTTGCGAGGAGCTTTCCAACCATGCCGCAAACGCCGCCTCGGCGGCGCGGTGCCCCCGCGGCAGCGCGGAGAAGTGCTCGATGAGATCGCGCAGGTGCTTGTCCGGCAAGCGGTCCCTGTTGGTCCATTGGGCGGCGCGGAAGATGCCGTGGAGCGTGTGGGGGTTCGCCTGCTCAATGCCGCGCAGGGCGGTCTGAGAAGCGTGGCCGACATTCACGGACGCTTTCCGGACGTGCCGCCAGTGGCAGCCCTCGGGAACCGGGAATCGGTGGTTCTCGGGAAACCGGGCGGTTACCTCATCGCCACCGAACTCGTGCGGGGCGGCCGCAGGCTCCACGTTGTGAACGTCGGAGATGCGTTTGAAGAACCGGAGCGGGAAGAGGTAGGTCTTATAATCGGCGGCATCCACCCGCCCCTGCACAATCCAGGCGGCTTTCCAAGGAGGAGACTCGAAGTGTCCGGGCCCGACGCCATCGGCGATCGGAAGAGCGGCCTGGCCACTGCGATCCGACGCCCTGCGGACCCGGCGGCGACCTCGCGTGCCTGAAGAGTTCTCCACTGCCTTCCTTGCGTTTCTGCAGCCCATTATGATGTGGAGGGAATTCTGTCCAGCGGTACGAGTTGGGCAAGCTTCAAGTGGGCGGGAGGGCCGGGACATCACGCCGCAGATCCAGTCCTTGGGACGATGGCGATCGGTTTGAAGAGCGTCGATTCGCGCCCGCACAGAAGCCGGCGCCGGAGATCGCAGCCGTCTCGCGTCAGGTGCCACCCGGCTTGAAGGCCCCCTCAACACGGGTTGCGGACGACGACTGCGGGCGAGTCGGGAGCAGGACGCGAAGGCTCGCATCCAACCCATTGAATTCGGCGCCAACTGGGTGGCCGTGGCGGCGTTGGATCGAATCGATGTGGCTGGGGGATCGCTCGATGCGGGTTTACCAGCGGGACGACTTGAAGCCCGAACTGCGGGAGAAGCCCGAGCTGCGCATGCCGGAGCTGCGCGAGATTCCCGAGCTGCGGAAGGCCGACCCCGGGCGGCTGGAGCCGAACCCGGAGCTGAAACTGCTCGCGGCGCGCTGTCGGGCGACCGCGCGGCGGCGGCGTTCGGCGGCCTGCCGGGCTTCCTCGGCGGCGCGCCGTCGGCGGACCTCGGCCTCCGCTTCGGCAATCGCGGCGTTGGCGAGCCGGACCGCAGACTCGGCACCGGCGCGCGCTTCATCATAGCGGCCCCGCTCCAGGAGATCCTGTGCCTGGGTCAGTACGGCGCCTCCTGGTCGCCCGAGAATCGAGACACCGAATCCGCCGCTCCAAAGGGCTGCCTGCCGGACCAACTGCGCCGCCTGTTGCAGCGTGCCGGCCGCTTGACGGGCCGCGGCCACCTCGCCCTGCAACGTCGCCGCCGCCTCGGCCGCTTCGCCCTGGATCTTCCGCGCGTCCGCTTCGATCCGAGGCCAGTCCTGGTGAGGCTGGTTCAAGCCCGCCTCGGCCCTGTCGAGTTCCCCGAGCAGACGGTCCACTTCGCCCAGACAATGGGTGATGGCCGCGCTGTCGGGCAGGCCGTCTTCGATTGCCGCCTGCGCCGCGCGCCGGGCCTCATCGACCTGGTTGCGGGCGCTGGCACACGCGTTCCTGGAGTCCTGGAAATGCTCGCGGTCGGCGCCGGCCAGATGCAGGACCTCGTCGTAGGCCCCGCCGAGAGAAGCGAGCTCATCGGCGAGTTGGAAGGGGTCGCGGCCTTCGACCTCGATTCGTTGCGTGACTTCACCCAGCGCGGCGTCGACTTCACCACAGCGGGTTTGCGTCGCGGGCATGGTCGTGCTGCGGTCGACCTCGCGGCGGGCGTGTTCGCGGCGCAGGGCCAGTTGCTGGAGGGTCTCCGCGTTGGTCCGGTCCGCGGCGGTGATCCGCGCCTGTTTCTCGGTGATCTCGGTCAACCGGGCGGACGTCAACTGCAGGCGAAGCCGGGCGGTGGCTTCCTTGTCGGCCGTGCCGAGCAGGCGGCCTTCGCGGAAGTCCGCCCCGGCTTCCTGGACGAGGCGTTGCACGGCGGCCAGGTGTTCCTCGGCTTCGCGGAGGTTGTCGTCGGTGGTGCCGTTGGCTTCCGGATGCGTCGGATCTCCTGCGCCGAGCAACAGCACGGCGGGCGCATAGCGGGCGCGGATGCCCTCGAGGGTCGTGCGGGCGGCGGGCAACCGGGCCTCGAGCCGGGCGGCTTCCGCGGTCAATTCCGCCTGGTTCGGCTCGTGCGCGGCGGCCGCCTGCCGGCTGGCCTCGAGGATGTCGATGACCCGGTCCAGCTGCTCGCGGGCACCGCGGATCGCCGCGTCGGCGGCACTCGCGTTGCCCTTCTCAAGGAGCGGCGCGGCGGCGGACAGCTGGTCCGAGGCCGCCCGGATTTGTTCATCCGGATCGGCGTCCGTTTCGCGCAACATCGCCACCGGCGGCCGGCCCACGGCCTGCCCCAAGGCCTCCCGCGTCCCGGCGATGCTGGTGACCGCCTCGGGGATTGCCTGGTCGAGCAGGGTGTGGCGCTCGTTGCCGAGTTCCCCGCAGCGCCGCGCCGTGGCCACGAGCGTGGTCAGAGCGTGGTCGAGTTCGGTCAATGAACCGGCCACCGATTCGTCGACGGCGGCGGTCGCGAGGTCATCCGCTTGCATCGAGAAGCGGTCGAAGGCCTCGCCGATCCAGGTGGCGCTCAAGCCCGCAGCCTCGATGGTGGCAGCGGCTTCGCGGGCGGCCGGGAGGCGTTCGGATCGGGTGACCGAGGCGATGCGGAGGAGTTCGCGGGCTTCTCCGACCTGCCGGCCGGCCAGGCGGCCTTCGTGCTCGAGCATGCCGGCGGGATCCGCCCCGGCGCGGCGGCGCGCCTGCGCGAGCGACGATTCGGCGGCCGGCAACAGTCGCTCGAACAACGCGGGCATGGCGAACCAGCCATTGGTTTCGTCGCCCGCCTTCAGGGTGGCGCGGCCGGCCTCGATCTCATCGAGTCCTTCGCGCAATTGCCCGAGCAACCGACCGGCTTCGACCACTGAGGATTCGATCCGGTCGAGGCCGTCCAGGGCGGCGCGGGCATGCCGGTTGAAGGCGTCGATCAGTTCGTTGAAGCTGCTGGTGAACGGTTGATACGAGGCGAGGTCGCCGATCAACCGGTCGCGTTCGGTGCGCGGTCCGCGGACCACCAGCTCCAAGCCTTCCTCGGGACGGAAGGCGATGGGTTCGTCGCGCAGCAGTCGGAGCGCCCGTTGGTAGGGCCGCCGGAGAAACAGGTGGGCGAGCTGGGTCCAGAGAATGCGGGGCGTCAACGCGGTCTCGGCGTCGCGCAGCACGCGGTCAACGCAGGCGGCCATGATGAACAACTCGTCGACGTCGGCGATGACCTGACGCGCGAGTTCGAGGGTGTCGTCGTGATACCGCGCGGCGGCCTCGGCTTGCGAAGAACCGACCACCGTGGCGCGCCGGTCGAGGAGGCCGAACAGGGCGGCGGTCTTTTCGCCGAGGGCGGTCCGCCAGTCGCGCAGCTGGGTTTCCGCCTCGCGCTTGATGGCGCGTCGACGGCGGTTCATCGCGAAGAGGACCCCGACGACGAGCAGGACCGAGCCGCTGCCGACGGCGAGCCGGAGGTTCCGGCGCAATTCGGCCGCGCGCGTTGCTGCGAGGATCTGGTTGCGGGCCAAATTGAGGCTTTGGGTGGCCGCGGTCAGGTCGGCGACGTAGCGGGACTCGCCGCGGGCATGACTTTCGCGGGCGGCCCGGAGGGAGTCCGCGGCGGCCGCGAGGGTGTCGCGGGCAACGGTCGCGAGCGGGAGTTGAGCGAGTTCCTGGTAACGGCCGCCCGGTTCGTCGAACGCTGCGGTGTCCCGGGCATGGCGGGTGAGGCTCTCGAGATGGGCCTCCAACCGTTGTTTCAACCCACCGGCGAGCGCGGTCGCGTGGGGGGCGTCGCCGAGAGCGAGGACGCTGCGGGCCTCGGTGAGGGCGGTCTCGAAGCCCGGCAGATCCGGATTCGCGAGATCGCCAGTCTGCTTCGGATTCCCGCGGCGCAGATCCGTGGTGACGCTCCGCAACCGGGCGAGCGTTTCGCCCGCGGTCTGGATGGCGGCCTGGGCCTCGCGCTGTTGCTGGGCCTGTTCGGCCTCGCGGCGGGCCTGTTCCGCTTCGCGGCGCGCGATTTCGGTCGTGATCTTCTCACCGAGACGCCGGTCGATGTTCGTGATCGTGTCCTTGACTGCGTCCACGACCCGGCCGCCCCCGCGCATGGCGGCAATCGCCGGGGCGTCGAGGTTGCCGATCCACTGCTCCTCGCCGAGGCCCCGCCGGTCCTGCGCGTCCGAGCCGAAGTAGGAAAGCCGGCGGTCCTTGAGGGAAAGGACGAAGATGGCGGCGTTGCGCTCGCCGGTGCGCGGATCGGTTTGTTCGCCAAAGGCCGTCCGGTTCAAGAGATCGATTCCGAGCGCCTGATGCACGGCCTCGACGCCCTGGAATGAAGCGCCTTCGGCGTCGGTGAACCGTTCGTCGGCGGCCGATTCGACCAGGGCGACGAGCCAGTTGGTGGCGTTTTGGGAAAGCCAGACGGCGAGGGCGTCCAGCTGAACTTCGGCGACGCCGGGATCGCCTTTCACAAACAGATGCCCGCCGGGCTTCCAGGCCTGCACGATGTCGGTTGCGTGCTTCACCC
Source organism: Verrucomicrobiales bacterium (assembly GCA_024233305.1). Classification (GTDB taxonomy): domain Bacteria; phylum Verrucomicrobiota; class Verrucomicrobiia; order Limisphaerales; family J093; genus J093. Next base: position 93,382 of record JACKPV010000034.1, on the reverse strand, counting down.
GCGTGGGTGCGGCCGGTTCGCCGGCCTGCAGCGGCCGCGTGATCGTGGCGATTCCCGCCAGCAGAATCGCCGTCGTCATCGCCCGCAGCCGGGACGACATCCCCGACGCAGCCGGCGCCCGGCGGATGGGCCGAGCCGGATTGCTTCCGCTGATCCCTAATGTAACGGTCAGGACCCGCGGCATCCCCAGAGCGGTGCGGTTTTTCACGGCCTCTTGATGGTCCCCCGGGCCGGGTGTCGCAATTACAAATCCGCGCGGCCGCCGATAACCGGGGTGCTTGACGCCGGTCGTCGGCAAGGCTGGACAGGCCGGCGCATGCGGGGGCATGGTGGCGGCGGCAACGGCCGGCAGGATATGGCCTGCAACCCGGATCGCGCATGCGGTGGACGGGCCGGTGGTTGACCGACCTGCTTATGATCGTCAAACGACTGCTCACCCGCCGGGCCCGCGGTCTGCTGCTGGGCCTCCTTCTGTTGCCATCCTTGTCCGCCGCCGCAAACCCGGCGCAGGAAGGGGACATGGCCGGCTACCTGCTGGTGCCGGTCGAGCGGGTGCCGGAGACCTACGGCGGCGGGTTTTCGATGTACGTGGCGGCCTGGCCGTTGCTGTCCGAGTATCCGGGAAACCGGTTTCAAACGGGATTGTTCGGGACCTGGATGCACGCTCGTCACGACGATCCGAAACCGGAGAAGGTTTACTCGGACATCGAGGGCGGACTGGGATGGTGGCGGGATACGCGTTTCGCCACGACGACCCCGAAGTTCATCATGGGCGGCGTGGCCCTGAACTTCTCGGCCTGGGCCAACGGACCCGGCGCCGGCAAGGGGAGGGACTGGGATCGTCCGAGCGGCAAGTATGGCGTGGCGCAGCTGAGTCCCTGGGTGTTGTGGCCGCCGGACGGGCTCAACCTCAAACAGGGGACCTGCGGCGAGCTGTTCGGTTACGGTTACCTGCCGTTGCCGCTTACCGATGCCAAGTCCACCACCGCCGGCAAGCCGGTGCCCACCGGCAACCAGTGCTGGACTCTCTTTCTCAACACGGGGAACTTCAAGGGACCGGTCACGTTCTTCACCCCCTTCTTCTTCTCCCGCGTGACGCTGGATCGTCCGGACCTGGCGGGCATGTTCCTCGACAGCCGGCCGGCGGATCCCAATCGCGCCCTGCAAATGGAGACGCAATACGTGCCGGCGGCGCAGGCCACGGACGGCGGGGGGCAGACCTTTGCCCGCATCGCACCCACGCGGTTTCCGCGCGGGAAGGACGGCCATTCGGTGGTGGTGCACCGGGTGACCGCCTACACAAAGGCCGCGCTTTGGGATGGGGTGCAGGCGTGGTTCGCGGGCGGTCCGGCGGTGAGTGGCGCGATTGATGCCGCGGCGTCCGTCGTGCATAACTTCCCCGGTCGGGGCGGCGCCACCTGGCGGATTTACACGCCGGCGGTGGCCCGGGAAGACCGGGTGTCGGTCGGCTGGAGTTCCTTTGCCACGCCCTTCGCGCCGGATCCGCACACGTTTGGTTACCGGTGGGACGGAGCGCAGGTCACTACCGGTGACAACGCCGCCTCCCTGGTTACCCTGCCGGAGTACTACCGCCGCGTTGAGGAAGGCGGCAAGGCGCGGTGGGCGGCCGTGTCCCCCGCCGAGGTGCCGGCGGAAACCGGCCTGGCGGCGGCGCGCCTTGGCCGGCCCGACCAGGACGTTGCCGAGCCCTATGTGACGCCCGAGGATCCGGAGAGTTGCTGGAAGAAGCCCGGTCCGGTGGCGGGTCCCTTCACGGTGCGACCCGGCGATGGCAGCGTGGTGACCTACTACTGGTATCGCTTTGCGGACCAACCGGCCCTGCTCAACGCCGACCTGACGGACGCGGACCGCGAGGTGTTGCAAGCGCGGGTCGAGAAGCTCCACCGTCATTGGACCAGCGAACGAACCTACCTGCCGCCGCCGGAAATCGGACGGCTGGCGGAGATCGATCCGGCCCTCCTCGTGACGCCGCCGGACGGATTGGAAGCCGGCTATGTGCCGATCGTCACGCGTCAGGCGCCGGCCGAGTGAGCGCTGGCTTGGATCGGGGCAAGTCGAGCAGTTCCAGCATGGCGCGCCCCATCGCATCGCCAATGAGGTAGTAGGTTTCCGCGTTCGAGTTCCAATGATAGGCTTGGCCGCTCGGGGAGATTTCCTTCGCGCGGAAGAAGTCCTTCGTTCCCACAAACCCGACGTTGCGGGCGAATTCCGGGTAAGCCGCGACGGCCGCCTGGGCTCTCATCAACGAAAGAGCGCGGGGGTGGGTTTCGGCGTGGCCGGACATGCCCGTTTCGGCGATCACGAACGGCAGGCCGGGCGCCCCGAGATCCCGGCGCACGTCGCGGATGAAGTGCGCGAGATTGGTTTCATACGCGTCGTTGAACTGCTGGTTCACCCGGTCGTTCCAACCTTGATGCCACCCGAAGCCGACCAACTCCGCTTGCGCGCCGCGCAACTCGGGGAACTCCGTGCCGGGGTCCGCGAGGAGGCGCTTCGTCTCGCCGATCAACGTGCGGTAGAACGGTCCCGTCTCACCGCCGGCGCCGGGTGGCCGGAAATCGACGGCCAGGCTTTTGCCGCCCCACGCCAGTTTGATGAGCAGCACCCGCTCGCCCAAGCGGTCGCCGACCACGTTGCCGAATCCAAGCTCCGGGCCGATCCGGTCGGAACGCGCCCCATACCCAACGGTCAACGGACCCTTCCGGTCGAGGTAATGAATCCACACGTCGTCGCGCACGCGCCAGTCGCCGGCAGGGTCGCGGAGGTGGGCAAAGACCGGCGCGGTGGCAGGGTTGCCGACCAGGAACTCGAGCGAACCCTGTCCGCCGTTGCGCTTCGGATCGGCGGCGATCATGCCCTGGCCTTCCATGTTCGATTGCCCGGCCAGGACGAAGACCTTGAGCGGGCCGCCTGGAGCGGTGATGGCGGCCGTTGGTGACGGTCGACGCAACGGAGCGGTTCGCCCCGACGCTTTCGCGCCTTCGAGGCGGGCTTTGAGATCCGCCGCGATCTCGGGATGCGCGAAGTAGAGGTTCCGGGTTTCGCCCGGATCGTGCGCGAGATTGTAGAGCTGGCCGGGGGCGCCCGGCGCGGTGTCGGGCAGCGCGAACGATTGCAGTTCGCCGCGACCGTAGTTGTTCCCGCCGGAGCCGCGATGGTCGAGGTATTTCCAGGGGCCTTGCCGGATGGCCAGGGCCAGACTGATGGTCTGGTGCAATGTGAACTCGCGCACCGGCGCCCCGTTCGTCCGACCGAGGAGCACCCCGGACACGTCGAAGCTGTCCTCCGCCGCATCGTCCGGCAGGGTGGCTCCGGCGAACGCGGCGCACGTGGCCATCACGTCCGTCAGGCAGATCGTCTCGTCCGACTCGCTGGCCGCCGGGATGCGCCCCGGCCACCGCGCGATGAACGGCACCCGATGGCCGCCCTCCCATTGGTCGCGCTTCATGCCGCGCCAGGGCCGGGCCCCATCGTGGGCGTGGTCAGCCCGCATGTGGATCACCGAGGTCGTCTCGGGTCCGTTGTCGCTCGTCACGATCACGAGCGTGTTGTCCGCGACCCCCAATCGTTCGAGGGTTCCCAGCAATTCGCCGACAATGTGGTCGAACTCGAAAATGAAGTCGCCGTGCGGCCCGGCATCGGTGCGCCCCTTGAATTCGTCCGCCGGAAACGACGGCAGATGCACCGCCTGCGCCGAGTGCAGCAGGAAGAACGGTTGGTCCGGCGAACGCCGAACGTGGGCTGCCAGGAACTCCCGGCTCTTCTCCAGGAACACCTGGTCCACCCGCTCGAGATCGAAATCCGGCGCCACCAGGCCGGGCCGGTTGTCCCGGGAATACGCGTGTTGGGGGAGTCGCGTCTTGTCCAACGGCGTTTCGGGTGGAACCGGAATCCGGTCGCCATCGATGTAGGCATAGAGAAAGTCCGTGGTCGGACAGCACGCCGTCCCGAAGAAACGATCGAACCCCCGATGCACCGGCGCGTCCGGAATGGGACGCGTGTGGTCGATCAACTCCACCCCTTCGACCCCGCCGCGGGTGATACGATTGCCGTCCCGGTCGAGGAAGGTCAGGCCAACGTGCCACTTGCCGATGAGCGCCGTGGCATAGCCCTGATCCCGCAACATCTGCGGCAGCGTGAGCCGGCCCGGCTCGATCAGGCACGGTCCGCCAACCCCCACGAACACGCCGCGGTAGCCGGTTCGAAATGCCATTCTCCCCGTCAGCAGGCTGTAGCGCGTGGGCGTGCAGACCGTCGACGGGCTGTGGGCGTCGGTGAACCGCATGCCCTCGCGCGCCAGACGGTCGAGATGGGGCGTCGGCACCTTGGAGGCGGGATTGTAGCAGCCCACGTCACCATAGCCGAGGTCGTCGGCGAGGATCAGGAGGATGTTGGGCCGGCTTCCGTCCGGGTTGTCCTTGTGCGGAGCGGCCGCGCGCAGCGGGGGATGGACACCGGTCGCGACTGCCGCCATCACCCAAACCAGAGAATGGAAGGCGGTGGCCACGACTGAGCGGCGGGGACGGCTCATGGTATGCATGGCGCCAATACCACGTCATTCTCCGCCGCAGGGCAACTCCAAGCTCGCCTCGAAGTCCGTTGGGGCCCCGGACGGGACATTTCCCGGGACCTCGAATCGAGCACCCGGTGGCGGCAGCAACCGCTGCTCGGAGGATCCGGGAAACACGGTGCGCTGCGCCCGCAAGGTCCGAGCCCGGTTCATTCCTCGATGCCGCCCGCTGATTGGCCGAGCCCCCGCGGCGCCATGGGAGAAGGAGTCGCTCCTACGCGCAGGCGCCCGGGATGTGAGCACCCAAAAGGGAACCCTTCCTGCCTGGCTTCACCCGCCTTCGGCCCGGTGCGGGGGGAACCGGCTCGCGGGGGCGCGGTTCAAGCGCGCAATGGGAGGATGGCGGGCGGAAGAGTCGCAGTCTTTCTGTAACGAACGGGACTTTCCCACTTAGTAAGAAGCGGCGTTGAGCCGTCCCCTGCCGGGAGCCCGGATTGCGCGGGACGCTCAACATCGAAAATAGATATCAATACTCAGAACCAAGACCATCCTATGAGCGACACGAGCCATCATTTCGCCCCCGAGCGACAGATCAAAGCGCAGGCCAAACAGGCACTGGCGGCCGCGAAGGCCGCGGACTCTTCGATCACCATCTTCTCCGAGTTCGGAGTTTCTCTGGTGCTTACCTACGGCATCAGTACGAGCGGAATCAACATCGGCCTCGAGTTGGATACCCCGGTGGGCGACGTGAGCCTCGGAAACGTCACGCTGAGCCCCACCCATCCTTCAGCCAGTCTGGGAGGCCACATCGGGCCGTTCGAGGCGAAACTGACGGCCTCCTACGACGTCAGCGCGAACTCGCTCACCATTTCCGGCGAGCTCAAGCTTCCCATCGTGGGCACCAAGAAGTTCAGCAAGACGATCCCGCTGTAATCGCAACGCGCTCGTCCAGGCATCATGGGGGGGCGACGCGCTGATCCGGCGTGTCGCCCCTGCCCCGGGGGGGCGGTTGCGAAGCCTTCGATAGGGTTCTTTTCATACCCTCCTCGTGCCCGACGGGCTCCCCGCAAGCCATCCCGTAGCCGGTCGACGACCCCGGGCCCTGCCGCGGCCGCCATGCTGCCCGACATCAGCCGGAGCATCATCCGCGCCCAAAAACAAAGGCAACACCATCATGTGTACAACGGACATTACCCTCTGGACCTATAACACCCACCTCTTCGGCGACCTCTTCGGAAAGCTGTCCGGTCAGGCCTGTCAAGATCCCGAGCGCAAGCACAGCATCATTCAGTACTTCCAAGCCCCTTCCACCGGCGGCACGGCGCTCCGTCTCGCCGCATTCCAGGAGGTGTGGGACGCGGGCTACGCAGGAGATTTTGCGAAGGACCTGAAGGATCATGGCGGCTATCCGGGGCACTTCATCAACGATTACCATCAGGCAGCCCTCCTGAACCGGTCGGGCGTCGCTCTTTTCGGCGGGCCCGGCGCCAGTTTCCACGACGAGGAGTACTTCGACTACATCACCAACTGCATTTCGCCACCCCCTCCGGGTTGGGATAAACAGGATTTACCCACCGGCAAGGGATACCTCAAAGTCCGTTGCGAATTCACGTGCGCCGAAAACCACACGCACTCTCTGGGCTTCTTCGGTACCCATATGCCCACGAATTACGGTCGATATAGCGAGAGTGTGCAAAGCTGCTTCCAAAGCCTGGCGGACAAGGTCACGGAGTTCCGCAGTCCGAAGCACCATCCGGATGCGGCGGTGCTTGTTGCCGGCGACTTCAACGCCGCGGCCAACACCTCCAAATACGGCGATCTGATCCAGCCCTACCTGCTGTCCGGGGCCGGCCTGCAGGACTCCGCCGAAGGGCAGGAGGTTGGCAACACCATTGACGGACGGACCAATACCCTTTGGCAGTACTTCAACCAGGTAAAGGTCCAACAGGGCGACTATGACGAGGAGCGCATCGATTTCGTCTTCTTCGGCAACAGTGGCGACGGGACGATGACGATCCGCGTCAAGTCCATCCGCGTGGTCCTGGACAGCGCCCTCACCGTCCCCGGCCCGGCATCCCACCCTCTCCTCAACGATTCGGACCATTACCCGTTGGAGGTTGTGCTCGAGGTTTCAGTCCAGCACTAGCCTGCGCCGGTGGTTGCTTGCTGTGAAACCACCGGGATCGACCACCCAGCTCCGCCCACCCGTCTCCGTGCGCCCTCGCCCCATCGGATGGGGTGAGGGGGCGGGGCGGAAGCCGGTCAGGTGTGGGGATCTCTTGCGGCCGGGTTCTCAGCGACCGCAACAACGGCGCAGTTCCTCAAGGCAGCGCGCGTTCTCGGCCGCCGTCCCGATCGAGATCCGGATCCACTCGGGCAATTCGTAACCGCCCATCGGCCGGACAATGATGCCGCGACGCTGGAGGTCGTTGAAGACCTTGGCGCCGTCGCCGACATGCACAAGGACGAAGTTGGCGGCCGAAGGCACGAACTCGATGCCCATTTCCCGCAAGGCGCCGGACCAGAACTCGATTCCCTCCCGGTTCACCGCGCGGCTCCGCTCGACGTGGTCGTCGTCGCCCAGGGCTGCCAGGGCGGCCGCTTGCGCGAGGGCGTTCACGTTGAAGGGCTGGCGGATGCGCTCGAACGTGGCGACGACCGACGGGTGGCCGATGCCGTAGCCCACGCGCAGCCCGGCCAGTCCATGGATCTTCGAGAACGTGCGCATGAGCAGCAGGTTGGGCCGTTCACCGCAACGCACGATGGGCAGGAGATCGAGCGGGTCGTCCAGGTATTCGATGTAGGCTTCGTCGATCACCACCAGTACGTCGGCGGGCGCCTGGTCGATCAATTGCAGCAACGCCGCGCGGTCGGCCAGGGTGCCGGTTGGATTGTTGGGGTTGGCCACGAAAACCACCCGGGTGCGCGGGGTGATGGCGGCGACCATGGCGGCGAGGTCATGGCCGTAATCCCGGGCCGGCACGACCACGGGCCGGCCGCCGAACATCCGCGTGACAATCGGGTAGATGGCGAAGCAGTACTGCGAGACGACCACCTCCGCCTCCGGTTCGAGCAGGGCGTGCCCGATGAACTCGATGATTTCGTTCGATCCGTTGCCCAGGATCAGATGGCGCGGCTCGACGCCGAGTCGCGCCGCCAGCCGTTCCTTGAGATGGTAGGCGTTGCCGTCGGGGTAGAGATGCGTCTGCGCCGCCGCCTGCTGGATCGCGGCCAGGGCCTTCGGCGAGGGGCCGAGGGGGTTTTCGTTCGACGCGAGCTTGGCGATGGCGGTCGGATCGAGCTTCAACTCGCGGGCGACCTCGTCGATGGGCCGCCCGGGCTGATACACCGGCAAGCGGGCCAGGGCGGGGTTGAAGGGCAGCGGCTTCAGCGCATGCGGCGGATGGATGTCGGTCATAACTGGCTTGATCAGGCGGCGTCCCGGCATGGTCCGCCGGGCGCCGAGCTTAGTCAGCCTCCCACCGGGCTGGCAAGTCGCCGCCGGGGCCGCGCATCGTCGGGAGGCTGCCCGCCAAAGGGCGCCGCTGAGTTTGTTCGGACTGCGGAGTTTGCTCCGCACCAGCGCGACCTCCGGCGGGGCCAGCGGAATGAACTCCGTGCGTCATTTCGCCCGCCGCGCGTAACTCGGAAAACACCGGGCTCCGCACCCGGCCGAAAATCGCCACAAGACCCGCTTGCACCGCGGCCCCTTTTTGCCTATCTGTTCCAGCGTAGTCTCCCGGAGCTTTCCATGGTGTCGCGTGCCATTGTGGTCGCGGGTGGGATGTGCCGGGGGCTTTTCGCATCCGCGAACAATGTTCCATAACCGCAAGAGAAACCAATGAGAGCACCTCTGACTGGGGTCGCCCTGCTGGCGCTGTCCATGGCGCCCGGCGGGTCCGCCCAAAGCGTCACCGGCACCGTTGAAGGCAACGGGCTGGCGGCGCGCACCGACACGTTCTTCGTGAACGACCTGTCCGACTCGCCCAACAACGGCAGCACCGAGAGCCTCGGGGTGGCGATCACGTCCGGCGGCGATGTCGTGATCGGCTGGGAGGACGACGGCGACGGCTTGTCCGACTTCGAGGCGGTCTGGACGCTTTACAGCGCCGGTGGCACGCCCTTGACTGAGGACGCGGAAATAACCTCCAACCAGGGGGGGGCGATCACCTCGCGTTACCGCGCCTACTTCCGCAGCAACGGCACGCCCACGCCCGCCTACCCGGCCTGGGGACCGAAGATCAAGGCCAACCTGTTCGGCAATGGCTTCGGCATGGGCGCGACCGCTTTTGATCTGCGGTTGGAGGTGCCGGAAGTCACTGACATCGAAATGGCTGCCGGCTCCAGCGGCGACTGGCCGGCGGTGCAGTTGATGGGGAACAACAGTGAACCCATCGGCATCGTCAGCGGGGTGAGTGTCGCCGAAGCCACACCCAGCGGGGACATCCGCATCGCGGACTGGGACTATCTGTCCACCGGCAACATCGTCATCGTGGGCGAAAGCCGGCAGGACGCCGACCTCGTCGACAGGTACGGGGGCGCGGCGCCCGGCAAGCACGCCATCTTCCGCATCGTCACCCCCGCGGGCGAAGTGGTGAAGGCCGCCAGCCTGGTCAGTGAAGTGGCCACGGCGAACGAGATCTGGCACGGCGTCGGCGTGACGGCCAACGGGTTCGGCGTGCGCTTTGCGCAAGGCGGCCGGACCATCGTCCGTTTGTTCGACAACGCGGGTGAGGCGGTCACGGGCAACATCGATGTGGGCACGCTCGCCAACAAGACCGCGGCGGCGGCCGGGGGCCGGGGTGACGGCGCCGGATTCCACGGCAACGGCGTCGATGCTTATGTGGTCGCCTCCGCCGGGAACGACGAGCAGGGCAACCGACAGGCCTGGATCACGGTGCTCAACGCCGACGGCACCCTGCGCTATTCGCGGGCGGCCAGTGATGACGTGCCGATGGCCGAGGTCGGCTCGGCGGATGCCGCCATCGATGCCACGGGACGCGTGTTTGCCGTCTGGGATGGCCGGGATCTGAGCGATGGGTTCGCGGTCTACCGGCTCACCATGGGCCGCGTGTTCAAATCCGACGGCACGCCGGTGGGTGACACGTTTTACGTCAGCGAGGTCGAGACCCCCGAACTCGCCTACTACGAGACCTCCTCCCCGCGGGTGACGGTGCATCAGGATTCGTTCGCGGTGGTTTGGGAAAGCCAGAACGGTCCGACCTTGTTCACGACGGCCGTTGCCGGTCGCCTCTTCGGGGTGGCGCACAAGCCGGGCAGCATCGAGTCCGTCGGCCTGAGCCGCATCGTTCCCGACACCCCGGTCAACAATCCGGAACAGGATTCGCTGGGGAACTGGGAACCCTACGCCAGCGTCGTGGGGAACAGCTTCTTCGTCATCGAAGGGAACACCTTCGCCGAGAATGCCGGCGCCGCGCAGCGCTACGTCGTCATGTTGCAGCCCGTGGCCGGCGGCGCACCGAAGATGGTCGAGGGTTTTTACGCGGACGACGGTCAGCCCTTCGCGGGGCAGATCAATGCGTCCCGCCAGAACGGCAATCCCGGACGCATCGCCGGAGACGTGCGGCCGGGCGCGGTGAACTACATGGTGGGCGGCGAGGCCTCCCCCCACGCCTACGGGGAGTTCCAGGGCGACAACCGCTGGAACCTCGGCTTCGACCGTCTCTTCGACGGACGTTACGCGACCGTGCAGGCCTTCTCGGTTGATGTGGCGAGCCTCACGCCGACGCCGCTGTTCAAGGCGATGGATGCGATCAATGGCCGGCTGACGACGGGCGTGGCGCCGGGCAATCAGATCGGCCGTTTCGGCGGCGATCTGGTGGTGCTGGACAACGGGAACTTCGTGGCCACGGTGGATGACCGCTCGCAGGTGCGTGAGGCGGGGAACATCACCACGGCGGTGATCATCGCCCCGGACGGCAGCATTGTGAAGGAGAGCTTCGTGGTGGCGAGCCAGGACATCTGGTCGAACCTCGCGGCGTTCCAGGGCGGCTTCTGCGCCCGGGTCCATGACACGCTGCATTTCTTCGACAACGCGGGCGACCTGCTCGGTTCGGTGGCCCAGTCCACTTCGGGGTCGCAGTTCGATACCGGGCGCGGTGACGGCACGCGGATCGCTGGCCACGTCAACAGCCCGTATGTCTATCTCGCGGGCAAGGTGAGCGGCGCGAACGTGGTGAAGGTGGCCGCCTGGGACGCCCGGACGCGGGAGTTCGTGGCGCAGGCCGAGGTGAGCGAGGCCGGATTCGCGGGGGACTTCGACCGGGCCACCGTCGCAGTGGACGCGTTGAACCGCCTCACCGTGAGCTGGGTTTCGCAGCCGCCGGGCTACGAGCAGCAACAGGTGGCCGCCCGGGTGCTCGTGTTGGACGGCGCGAACAAGACCATTACGCCGCTGACCTCGAGCTTCCTGCCGTTCGTCAACGCCGCCGAAACCGGTGGCATTCGCACGCTGCAGATGAGCCTGGCGATGACCACGAAACAGATCATGGTCGCCGCCAAGGGCGAAATCAACCTGCAGAACCAGCCCGACAACGGGGCGAACTCACCGCGGGAACTCAACTTCTACACGGTGATCTCGCATCCGAACCCGCAGGATGATCCGACCACGCCCGTGGGCGGTCTGCCGGAATTCTCGGGCATCCAGCGCAATGCGGACGGGAGCGTCACGATTGAATGGACGGGTGGGGCGGTGTTGCAGGCGGCCCCCACCGTCAATGGCCCGTGGCAGGACGTGCCCGGCGCGAGCAGTCCCTACACCTTCGCCGCCGACCAGCCGCAGCTGTTCGGCCGGCTCAAGCGATAGGCGAAGGCGGCAGCCCGCCAAAACCGCGGGGGTGGCCGGCCGGTTGAATCCGGCCGGCCTACCCCCCTCGCAAGCAAAAGGCGCCGGTCAACAGCCGGCGCCTTTCTCGTGCCTGTCCGCAACCCGGGCAGGGAGCCGTTCCCCGAAGCCGGCGGTCAAGCGCCGCCGCCGCCGAGGTCCGGTTTCAACCAGGGCGTGCCGCCCCAATACCATTCCGAAGGCCGCATGCCTTCCACGTGACCGTCCCCGAAAAGGTTCACGCTCTGGTTGTTGTGCCGGGCGTGCGGCCCGCCCCAGTTCGGATCGCCGGACGAGGTGACGCACCCCGTGCACGGGGCGTCGTTCATCGGGTCATGCACGATCCAGCAACCCGGCTTCTCGGGGGACTGCGGCGTGACACAGGTCTGCGGATCCTCGGTGCGCAGCGGCCGCGATCCGCCGTCGGTGACGTATACGGTCTGGGAAGGACTCCGCACCGCCGCGTCGCGCAACGGCCCCCAGTTCGAGATGTCCCAGATGCCGGGCCAGTCGCAGCCGCCAAAGCGGAAGTTCATGGCGTAGTTCGAGATCGCCTGGTCCCCGGTGTCGCTGGGGTAGTTCTGCAACACTTCCTTGAACTTGATGGTGCGCACCGGGCAGAGGAGCGTGTTGGTCGTTTGCTGGTACGGGTAGAGGAAGTTGAACCAGGCCCGCCGCATCACGTTGTTGCCCCGCACCTGGAAGGTGTGGCAGTAACGGCCCTCGTGTTCATCGGCGTAGAGCGTCGCCGCGATGCCCAGCTGGCGGAGGTTGTTCATGCAACTGGTGGTCTTCGCCTTTTCCTTCGCCTTGCCCAGGGCGGGCAGCAACATGCCCGCCAGAATCGCGATGATGGCGATGACCACCAGCAGTTCGATGAGGGTGAATCCCCGGGGCCACCGCCGTCGGGAGGCGGGCGGTTTGCGGCTCCGAGTGGCCGGGGGAGGCGACGGACAACCGGCCCGTTCGCCCGTTGGTTCAGTTGCCGCCGGAGGCGTTTGAGCGGGCCCGGCGCCCCGCTGTCCGGTTCCATGAGCTGACGCGTTCATCGATGTAAGCAGAGGTTTTAGGTTCGGGGTAGAGTAGGACGAGGTGCGTCAAAGTCCAGGTTTCTCCCGCCGCGTACTCGAGCGGTTCCTGGTCCAGATTCTGCGTGGCGGAGAGGTAGGCGAACGGGGTGCGCATGCTGAAGAAGTGGGCAGGCGCGCCGCGGTTCTGCGGGCTGCCGGCCAGCACCACCGTGGCCGGGTGCTCGGGCCGGTTGAAAACCACCGCCCCCCACCGAGCGGCCCGCACATCCTGCCGGTTGTCATTCAAATCCGGCTTTTCCCCGCCCACCCAATGGACCGCCAGCGGATCGAGTTCGTGCAGGAAGCGCATCCCCAGACCGTGGTAATTCGCGCCTTCGAGCTTCACGCGGTCGACCCCGGCGGCGGGTTCGAAACGCGAGCGCCAGACCAGCGCCACTTCCTGCGTTGCTTCGTCCACCGCAACGGTCAGGGCGCGCTCCTCGTGCAACAGCGGTTTATCCCCCGGTTCGGCGCCCACCCAGATCAGGCGCTGCCGGAAGGAGGCGCGCGACCGACCCTGGCGATCGGCGCCGGCTCTTTCTCCGAGCACTTCAACCGGTTTCTCCAGCCCGTACCGACCGGCCTCCTCCCAGAAGTTCACGCCGTTGACCCGGATGCCATACATGAGGGCGTGATGGTGCAGATGGTCTTCCGGCGAATCGCGGAGGATGTTCCGCCCCTTGATCGGGCGGAGTTCGCGGACGTAGGGCTTCTTCCGGTCGGCGCCGAAGTGGTAGACGCAGACGGGTTGCCCCTGCCAGCGGACAATCCACTCCTGATCCGGCACGATTTCCGTGCTCAGGGCCGGTTCGGCGGCAAGGGCGGTCGGAAGCCAGGCCAAGCCGACGAGGATAAGAACGGGAGTTTTTTTCACAGGACGATTTCCTCCTTCACGGTGTCATAGGTGGCAACCTTGCGGTTCAGAAAAGCGAGCATGGCCATGTTCATGGCGACCTGCACGTGGTAGCCGAACTCGACGTCGCTGACCGGCTTCTCGCGAGTGCGGACGCAATGCAGGAAGTTCTTCCAATGCAGCAGGGTGGTGTTCGGGATCGAACCCGGGATGACCTGCCGATCCCCTTTGCGCGGGATCAACGTCACGCTTTCGAAGCCGCCCTCGAAGGCCGGCCCCTGCATGGTGATGGTGCCTTCATCGCCGCGAATCGCGGGGTCGGTCGGGTAGTCGTTGGCCAGCGTGCAGACGAGGGTGATCGAGAGCTTCTCGGGATAATCGAGGCACATGTTGAACGTGTCGGGCACCTCGCGATCATAGGTGTCCCACTTGAAAATGCCCCCCGAAGCCACCGCCAGCGACGGGCACTTCAAGCCGAGCAAACTGATGAACGGAGTCAGGACGTGCGGAAAGAGGTCGGTGCAGGGGCCGCCGGCGTAATCGAGATACTTCCGCCAACTGAAGAAACGATCCACGGTGAACGGCACCTTCGGGGCGTCTCCGAGGAAACCCTCCCAATCAAGGTCCGGGCCCGGCTTCGCATTCGGGTCCGCGATGGGCATGCGCTCGCCCCAGTCGCCGTAACGGTAGTAACCCGCCTGCACATGCTGCGGCCGGCCGATGGCGCCGGTCTTGATCAGGTCGGCGACCTGCTGCCAGGCGACGTTCGAGTTGCCCTGGTTTCCGACCTGCACGACCCGTCCGAGCCGTTTGGTCTCCTGGTAGAACTGCTTGCTCAGGGCGAACTGGCTCCAATGCCCCATCGGCTTTTCGCAATAGACATCCTTGCCGGCGCGAATCGCCTCGAGAGCCTGCGGCACGTGCAAGCGGTCGGGCGACGCAATGCACACCACGTCCACCGCCGGATCGGCGAGCAGATCGTGGTAGGTGGGATAGGTCTTTGCCTTGGCCTGTTCGGCGGCGGCGCGTTGGCGGGGGCCGTAGGTATCGGAAATGCCGACCACCCGCAGGGGTTCGCCCTGGTTGATCATGCCCAGGACGGTGGCCAGGTGATAACTGCCGCGGCCGCCGACGCCGATCATGCCCACGCCCAGCCGTTCGTTGGCGCCGAGCACGCGGCTCGAGGCAACGAACGGCGCGGCGCCCAGAACGGCGGCCGAACGGGCGGTGGTGTGGAGGAAGTCACGGCGGTTGATCCCGGCGGGCCGCCCGTGAACGGAAGACGGATTCGCTTTCATCGATGGCAACTCTATGGCTCGGGTCGGCAGGAAACCCCGGCCCGAAGGTTCGACTTACGGTAACGTCGGCAGCATAGCAAGCCGCGCCCGCTTGTCTGTCAGAATCGCACGGCGTCAGCCCTTGCGCCCCAGCGTACGCCTCTCAGCCGTAACGATTCAGTAACTCGTAGCCGCCGACGTGCAGTCGGCGCATGCTTCAGCTGGGATAAGGCTGCCGACCGCCGAGCGCGACGATTCACCAAAACGTGACTGCCAGTCGGAACCAGTGAGACCGCGTAAGCCCCTGGATTTCAGCGCCGACTACACGTCGGCGGCTACCCCGTGTTGAATCGATACGGCTCAGCCTTTTCGGACCGCGGGGTTTGTTCCGCAGCAAGCTCGATCGCCGGCCGGGCCACCGGGATGAACCCTACGCTCCATTTCTCCGGTCGCCTTGAACTCGGGAAAAGTCGAGGAGTGCCCGCGGGGAAGCAGCGGAGGGGTGCGGGCTCGACGCGGGGGATGCCGCCGCCGACACTTGACCGCATGACAATCCGTGCTGGTTTGATCGGAATCCTCCTGGGCGTCCTGACCCTGGCGAGGGCCGCGGACTTCCCGGTGGCCGCGCCGTCCACCTTCCTCTCGGGAGATTCCCCGGAATGGCGCCTGCCCGCCCCCGACACGGCGGCCGGACGGGCGCTCATGATCGCCCTGGGCGAACGGCGGACCACGCGCGAGTTCCGGGAGACGGCGTTGGAGCCCGCGACCTTGTCGAACCTGCTCTGGGCCGCCTTTGGCATCAACCGCCCCGCCACCGGCGGCCGGACCGCGCCCTCGGCCATGAACGCGCAGGAAATCGATCTCTACGTTGCCACCGCCGGTGGGCTCTTCCTCTACCTGCCCGGCCCGCACGCCCTCCGTCGCTGTTCGGGGGAGGATTTGCGGGCGTTGACGGGCGGGGGCGCCTTTGCCCGGGTGGCGCCGGTCACTCTCGTGTTTGTGGCCAACGCGGAACGGCAGGCCAGGGCGCCGGACGAACGGCGGGAGTTCTATGCGGCCATCGCCACCGGCTGCATTTCGCAGAACATCTCCCTGTTCTGCGCCTCGGAAGGACTCGCGACTGTGGTGCATGACTTGTCCCGGGAACCGCTCGCGAAAGCCATGGCCCTCGGCGAGCAGCAGTCGATCGTCCTGGCCCAAGCGGTGGGACATCCCGCGGAACCACCATCGACCGGGCAATGATCGCTTTCCGGCGGTCGCCGGCGTGCTTCGATAATCGGGACCACCCCCGCGGGGCTTGATCGCGCACCGCTGCTTTGGCGGAGTACGGAGTAAAGCCCGCTGCGGATTGCATCCTGTTATACGAGGAGGCTGCGCTGCCTTTCGGGATTGACCTCCCCGTCCATCGGGCTTGCGCCGTGGACCGGTTTGTTTCATGAATGGCCTCCGTCTCAGATGAACTCGACCCGTTGCCCTCTCCCGTCTGCCGTCCGCGGCCTCTGCCTCGCTGTCCTGTTGAACGCGCTTCCCGACCTCGCGGCCGGACTGGCCGTCAGCACGCTCCGCTGCGAATACCTGCCAAACCCGCTGGGCCTCGATGCCTCTCAGCCGCGGTTGAGCTGGCGGGTCGAATCCGAGGAACGCGGTCAACGACAGACCGCCTACCAGATTGTCGTGGCCGGATCGCCCGCCGCTCTGAACCGGGCGGGAGACCTGCTGTGGGACACCGGGATTGTTCCGAGCGATCAAACAGCCCAGATCGCCTACGCCGGCGCACCGCTGGCTTCGCGGCAGGAATGCCATTGGCGGGTGCGGGTGTGGGACCAGGACGGCCAGCCCTCCGCCTGGAGCGAGTCGGCGCACTGGAGCATGGGCCTGCTCGACTCCGCCGACTGGACCGCCACCTGGATTTCGCATCGCGACGACACCCCGCTGCACGCGAGCCGCAAGGACCTGTTCCTCCCGCCCGCCCGCCATTATCGCCGCGATTTCGCGACCCTGTCGGCGCCGGTCAAACGAGCGACGCTGTATGTCAGCAGTCTGGGGTTGGTCGAAATGCATCTGAACGGTCGGCGGGTCGGGGACGCGTATTTCGAGACCGGCTGGGCCGACTACCATCAACGGGCCTATTACCGCACGCACGACGTGACGGCGCTCGTGGGTGGCCGGGTGAATCGCATCGGGGCGGTGCTGTCCGACGGATGGTATGCGGGTTACGTCGGTTACGGATTGCTGGTCGGCCAGGGCCCCGGTCAGGTGGGCCGGTACTTCTACGGCAAGACCCCGGCCTTGCTGGCGCAGTTGGAGATCGAATACGCCGACGGCAAGCGACAGACCATCGTGACGGACACCGCCTGGCAGGTCAGTGCCGGCGGTCCGGTCCGCGAGGCCGACCTGATCATGGGCGAGGCCTACGATGCCAGGTTGGCGGAACCGGCCTGGGCGGATCCGAATCATGCCTCGAAGTGGGAATGGGAATTCGCCGTCCCGGCCGCGGACGCCGGTCCGATTCCCGCGGTCTTTCACGACAACCGCGGCACGCGCGAAGTCGATCTCGGCTTCCATGCCCCGCCCCGGCTTCAGGCCTACACCGCGCCTCCCATCCGGGTGACGGAAGCACTTCCCGCGCAGGCCGTGACGGAGCCGGAACCGGGCGCCTGGATCTTCGATCTCGGTCAGAACTTCGCCGGCATCGTGCGTCTGAAAGTGAAAGGCGAGGCGGGCCGCACGGTGCGCCTGCGCCACGGCGAAATGTTGCATCCGGACGGACGCCTCATGACCGAGAACCTCCGCCGCGCCCGCGCCACCGATTTCTACACCTTGCGCGGCGATCCCGAAGGCGAGGTCTGGGAGCCGCGCTTCACCTATCACGGCTTCCGCTACGTCGAGCTGACCGGCCTCGACACCCGGCCTGAACTGGACGCGGTGACCGGGTTGGTGCTGCACAACGACACGCCGTTCGGCAGCGAGTTCGCCTGCTCGGACGAGGTGCTCACGCGCTTCTGGAAGAACACCCAGTGGACGCAGCGCGCCAATTTCATCGAGGTGCCCACCGACTGCCCGCAACGCGATGAACGCCTCGGCTGGATGGGGGATGCGCAGATTTACGTCGGGGCCGCCACCTGCAATGCCGACGTCGCGGCGTTCTTTA
This sequence comes from Verrucomicrobiales bacterium, assembly GCA_024233305.1. Lineage (GTDB taxonomy): Bacteria > Verrucomicrobiota > Verrucomicrobiia > Limisphaerales > J093 > J093. Next base: position 75,656 of record JACKPV010000034.1, on the reverse strand, counting down.
CCAAGTGGCTGGACGACCTCGAGGAAGCCCAGCTGCCCTACGGCGCCTATCCGGACTACTGCCCCTATCCGATGGGGCACGGCACGCCGCGCAAGAACTTCGGCACGGCCTGGACCGACGCCGGGATCATCTGTCCCTGGACCATCTGGCAGGTCTACGGCGACACCCGCATCCTCGCCCGGCACTGGGATTCGATGACGCGGTTCATGGACTGGCGCGCGGCCACGACATCGCCCGAGGGTCTCGGGGTTTCCATCGGCAACCCGTGGGGCGACTGGCTCAACGTGGACGAGCCGACGCCGATTGAATACATCGACACGTGCTATCACGCGCAGGATTGCCGGATGATGGCGGAGATGGCCGACGCGCTCGGGCGCACCGTTGAAGCGAAGAACTACCGCCGCCGCCTGGCCGCCATCCAGGGCGCCTTTCGCAACGCCTACCTCAATGCCGACGGATCGCTGAAGATCGCCACGCAAACGGCGCACGTGCTCGCCCTGGACATGCCCTTGCTCACCGAGGCCCAGACCCAACGGATCAGCGCGGATCTTGCCGGTCGCATCGTGGCGAACGACCACCGCATGACCACCGGCTTCCTCGGCACCAAGCCGCTCCTGCCGGTTCTTTCCCGGCACGGTCAGCACGACCTGGCGGTGCGCCTCTTCCAAAGCCGGCGGTTTCCGTCGTGGGGTTACGAGGTGATCAACGGCGCCACGACCGTCTGGGAACGCTGGGACAGCTACACCACCGAGCACGGGTTCAACGGCCAGAGCGGCAATCAGAACGCGTCGATGAACTCCTTCAGCCATTACTCCTTCGGCGCGATTGCCGAGTGGATGTTCCGGGACCTGGCGGGCATCCGGAGTGACGGCCCCGGTTTTCGCCGCCTCGTGCTGGCGCCCGCGCCGCCGTCCCCGGACAGCAACCCGGTGGTCGCTCCGGTCAGTTGGGTCAAGGCCCGGCAGGAAACCGTCCGTGGCCGGGTGGAAAGCTCGTGGCGCCGTGCGGACGGGAGATTCGAGTTCACCGCGCGGGTGCCGGCCAACACCGTGGCCACGGTCCTGCTGCCCACGACGGATCCGCATGCATTGACCGAATCGGGCCGTCCGCTCGGCGAAGCGCCGGGAGTGAAGTACGTCGGGACGGACGGGATGCGGGTTCGGCTCGAGGTGGGATCAGGCACGTATCAGTTTGCCATGCCCCTCGAATGACAGGCATGCTGCCACCGCGTGACGGGTGTCCCGGGCGGTCGGGCGCAGAGCCGCCGGGACCGTCCGCAGACTTCGGTGCCCGGCGCGCGAAGCGGTGTGATTCCGGGCGCCGGCGGGCGGCATGAACACGAGCCATCTCAAAGACCTCGATTACTCGGTGGTGCAGCAGTGCATGCATTGCGGCCTGTGCCTGCCCACCTGTCCCACCTACGACTTCACCAAGCTGGAACGTAACAGCCCGCGCGGCCGGATTTCCCTGATGCGGGCGATTGCCGACGACCGCCTGGACGCGACGCGGCTGTTCGCCGAGGAGATGTACTTCTGCCTCGGTTGCCTGGCCTGCACGACCGCGTGTCCGGCCGGGGTGAACTACGCGGAACTCTTCGAGCACGCGCGGGCGGAGGTCGAGCGGGTTGGCCTGCTCAACACCCCCCGCCGCCGCCTGATCCGATGGTTCACGGTCAAGTGGCTGTTCATGGACCTGCGCCGGCTGCGTTTCCTGGGCCGCCTGATGCAGGTCTACCAGTGGAAGTGGCTCGGCCTGCAGGATTTCATTCGCAAGAGCGGAATTCTCAAGTTGCTCCCGAAACGCCTGCGCGAACTCGAGGCCATGACGCCCGACATCCAGCGCCGCTTTTCGGAACAACTCATTCCCGAGATCACCCCGGCTCGCGGGCAACGCCGCTTTCGGGTGGCCATGCTGACCGGGTGCGCCCAGGACCTCATCTTCAGCGACGTCAACCGCGACACCGTCGAGGTGCTCGCCGAAAACGGCTGCGAAGTGCTCACCCCGCGCCGCCAGGAATGCTGCGGTTCGCTGCACGCGCACAACGGCGAAATTGACCTCGCCCGCAAGCTCGCCCGGATCAACCTGGACCGCATCCCGCCCGCCGGTTTCGACGCCATCATCACCAACGCCGGCGGCTGCGGTTCGCACCTCCGACATTACGGCAGCCTGCTGGCCGAGGACCCGGCCTACCGCGAACGCGCCCGTCTCTGGGATCAGAAGGTCAAGGACATCCACGAGTGGCTCGCGGAGATCGGCCTGCGTGCGCCCGAGGTGAACGGCGCCCCGACCCTGACCGTGACCTACCACGAGTCCTGCCACCTCAGCCACGGCCAGCAGGTCGTTCAGCAACCACGCGCCCTGTTGCAGGCCATCCCGAATGTCCGCTTGATCGAACTGCCCGAGAGCAACTGGTGCTGTGGCAGCGCCGGCATCTACAACATCGTCCAGCCCGAAATGGCGAACCGCCTGCTGGATCGCAAGGTCCGCCACATCCGGTCCACCGGGGCCGCCATCGTCGCCACCGGCAACACCGGATGTCAGCTCCAGTTGGTCAACGGCCTCAAACACGCCGACCCCGCCATCCGCGTCGTGCATCCCATGACCCTGCTCGCCGAAGCCTATCGCGCCGAGGCCGTGCGGGGTCGCCTGGCCTGAACCCGGCGGCGCTACCGCCCCGCTGAAGCTGCCTCGCCGGCCTCCGAACCACGCCCAACCGAAATGAGCAACCCGCCCGCGTCCGCTCCCTCCCCGACCATCCGCCAGTCGCTCGGCCTGGATCGCCATCCACTGACCGGGCTCAAGGCCGTCGCACTCGTGGCCGCCATCCTGATGATGGTCGGCGGCGCCGTGATCGCGTTCACCGTCGACCGTCCGGAAACGCCGGCGGCAACCGCCGCTTCGCGGAGTGCGTCGACGCCCTCGGGCGGCGGACTGCTGGGCAACTCGTTCGGCGAATCACGGCCAGGCGGCGCGCCGGCTTCGGCCGGGACCCCTTCGGCCACGGCGGAACCCGCGAACGAGGACGCGCTTGGTCTGCACGATTTGTCACCGTTCATGTTGAAGGGCGGGTTCGGCCTGTTCATCGGCTTTGCGATGGGTTTTGCGGTGCGGGCCTTCCTGCGGCTGGCGATGGTGATCGTCGGGTTTTACTGCCTGCTGTTGACAATGATGGCGTATCTCGGCTGGGTCGAGGTTCACTGGAACCTGATGGAGAACCAGTTCACCCAGTTCACTACCCTGCTGAGCAGCCAGCTTCAGTCCTTCAAGAGCTTTCTCACCGGGGCTATTCCGGCGCTGGGCATGACGGCCGGGGGGTTCTTGGTCGGGTTGCGCCGGCGGTAGCGCCCTTCCTGTTCTTTCGGAGCGCGGAATTTACTCCGCAGCAGGCTTGATTTCCGGCGGGGTCGGCGGAATCAAATCCGATCTCTGTGTTCCCAGAGGCCTCCACCTTGGGAAAAGCCGAGACGCGCGCGACAACCCGGACGCCTCACCCGAGTCGTTGGGTTTCGGCAAACAGATCGGAAACCTTGAAGCCAACTTCGGGAAAGCTCCCGCACGCAAGGAGATCATCCAGCGAGCGGATCTGCGTTTCGCGGTAGCCTCCCGCTTCCAATTGGCGATACACCTCGACTTCCCGGGTCGCACCCAGCACGATCCAATACTCCTTCACCCCGGCCTCGGCGTACAGCGCAGCGTTCTCGCGGTCCAGCGCCGCGCTGGAAACCGCCACTTCCACCACCAGTTCGGCCGTGCTCGGGTGGGCGTGAAAGAACTCCGCCTCGGTGCCCCAGACAACTGCGATGTCCGGCTTCGGTTCGGAGTCCTTCAAGGTGAGCGGATCCTCGCGCCGCACAATCCAGCCCGCGGGCAGCCTGGCCAGCAACAGGTCGTAAAGGCGCTTGGCGACGGCGGCGTGCAAAGGGGACTTGGACATCTTCTCGATCACGATGCCGCGGATGAGCTCGGTGCGCCGACCGCGCTCGCTGACTTCGCCGAGCCGGTGATACTCCTCGACACTCAACGGCGAGACGCGCTGGCGGACTTCCGGCAATTCCAGGATCGCTGGCATGGTGATCCAAGCATAAGGCCCGAACAGCCGAACGTCGAGGCTGGAGTCGGCGGCGTCCCGCGTCGTCGGGGCGCATCTCAGCCGGATCAATTCAACACGCTGTAGCCGCCGAGGTGTAGTCGGCGCTGAAATCCAAGGGCTTACGCGGGCTCGCCGATTCCGATCAGCAGTCACCTTTCGGTGAATCGTCGCCCTCGACGGCAGGCAGCCCTATCCCAGCTGAATCATGCGCCGACTGCACGTCGGTGGCTACGAGTTACTGAATCGTTACGGCTCAGATCTTCCCGAGTTCGAAGTGGCCGGGAGAATCGAGCACGGCATTCACTTCGCTGGCCTCGCCGGAAGTCAAGCTTGCTGCGGAACACGCTCCGCGTTCCGAAAGAACCGAGGTGCGCACCTGCCGGCAAGTCCGATCACCGGAACCTTTGCCGCCGGTCGGTGTTCGGTTACCTTGTGCGCATGAACGGTCTTCAGGCGGGACAAATCGGTGTGCTCGCGGCCTTGCTGGCCGGCGGGGTCGGACGTTGCCTTGCCGCCGAAACCGGGGCGGCCAGCGCGATCCGTTGGCATGTCGCCGGGCAGCGGCTGGACGCCGAGCTCACCAACAGCCCGCTGGAAGAGACGCTGGCCCAGCTCGCCGCGGCGACCCATTGGCGGATTCTCTACGAACCCGGCGTCGAGCACCGGACCTACGCCGCCTTCCGCGATGCCAAGGTCGGCGAGGGCCTGCGCCGGCTGCTCGGCCCACTCAACTTCGCCTACGTTCCCGGGAGTTCCGGCCCGGCTCAGCTCCTGATCTTCAACAGTTCCGCCAAGGAAGCCACCGAATTGGTGTCGATTGCCTCCGATGCCGCCGCCGGCGGGCCACACAAGCTCGACGACGAGTTGATCGTGCGCGTCAGCGGCGGGGCGGTCGACATCGATGCGCTGGCCGCCGAACTCGGGGCGGAGGTCATCGGGCGATTGGACGAACTCGGGGCCTACCGGTTGAAATTCAAGGATGCGGCGGCCGCCAACGACGCGCGCCGTCGTCTGACCGAACGCGGCGCCTCGGGAATGCAGGACAATTACGCCATCGATCATCCGGGCGCCGGCGGGTCCCTTTCCCAGGCCGGGCTCTCCACCCTCAACCTCCGACCTGGCAACGCCCAGGGCGACAGCCAGGTCATCGTCGCCGTCATCGATACCCCCGTCCAGGGTGAGGGCACGGCGATCCAGGATTTCCTGTTGCCCGCGATCAATGTCACCGGTTCAACCGTCGCCGCCTCCGACTCGCTGTCCCATGGCACCAGCATGGCCACGACCATCCTCAACAGCCTCGCGGGCACGGGGGTTTCGGGGGATACCCCGGTCCGCATTTTGCCGGTGGACGTCTACGGCGCCAACCCGAGCACCTCGAGCTTTGACGTGGCCCGGGGCATTCAGTCGGCGATCAACGCCGGCGCCGACATCATCAATCTCAGTCTGGGCGGCGATGGCAGCAATCCGCTGGTCCACGAGGTGATCGCCGCGGGCCGGGCCGCCGGCGTGGTCTTTCTCGGCGCCGCCGGCAACGAACCACTCACCACGCCGACGTATCCCGCCGCTTATCAGGAGGTCGTCGCGGTCACCGCGCTGGACCGCAACGGACAAGTGGCGGCCTATGCCAACCACGGAGACTTCGTGGATGTCGGCGCGCCCGGGCTGAGCATCGTGCCCTTCGAGGGACGGCCTTACTACGTGGTGGGGACCTCCGCGGCCACCGCCTACGTCTCGGGACAGGCCGCGGCCCTGGCCGCCTTCAACGGACTGCAGGGCGCCCAACTCGAAGCCGCGGTCCGACACGGCACCACGCCCATTCCTCCCGCCACCGCCCCCTGACCCGACGTCGCCCGAAAGCTGCAAGCCCGGCTTTGTGGAGTGCGCCGGCAAAGCGAAGCGTCGACGGCGCTTTCGCGGCCGGACGGCCAACCGAACGCTCCCTGCGCCTCGGCAGCCCCGAAAAGCGGTGTCATGCCACCGCACTCCAAACGGGGCGCGCTTCAGCCCACCCGACGAACACGAAGGTGATCCCTCCTCTCTTCCGCACTTTTCTGGATTGACCTACAACTGTCCATTTGTTCCCATCCGATGCATGCCCCTGTCCGCCATTCCCTGGCCTCATGCACCGGAACATCGCCTCACCTCGCGCGGAACCTACTTCGTCACCGCGGCGACCTATGGGCATCAGCATCGCTTTGCGGGAAGCGCCCGACTCGGGGTCCTTCACCGGGGTTTGCTTCAGGTTGCCGCGGAGGCGGGTTGGGTAATGCAGGCTTGGGCGGTTTTCTCCAACCATTACCACTTCGTCGCCCGTTCCCCCGGCGCCTCCGAAACGGCCAAGGAGCTTTCCCGCGTGCTGGGGAGGCTTCACGGAACGACCGCCACCTGGATCAACCGCCTGGATGCGGCCCCGGGGCGCAAGGTATGGCACAATTTTTGGGACACGCGACTGACCTACGAACGCTCCTACCTGGCGCGTCTGAGCTACGTGCACCAGAATGCGGTGAAGCATGGGCTGGTCAGCGTTGCCAACCAATACCCCTGGTGCTCCGCCCGCTGGTTCGAGCGAACGGCCCCTGCGGCGAGCGTCAGGACCGTCTACCGATTCCGGACGGATCGGGTCAACGTGCCGGACGATTATCCCGTGAGCCCGGATTGGTGACACGGGCACGGAATGAACACCAGCAAACCTCAGCGGAGATAGCGCTTTCTCGGCCGGACGGACAACCGAACGGTCCGCTCGCCCCGGTAGCCCCGAAAAGCGGTGTCATGCCACCGCACTCCAGAAGGCGCGCTCCGCCCGGACAGTGCACTCGCACTTTTGGAGTGCGCCTGCAAAGCGCAGCGACGACGGCGCTTTCGTAGCCGGACGGACAACCGAATGCTCCCCTCGCCTTCGCAGCCCCAAAAAGCGGTGTCATGCCACCGCACTTCAAATGCTGCCGCCGCCCACCGTCCAGCTCGAGCTATTCGCGAAGGCGGGTCACTTGCACCGCGATGTGGCGCGCTTCGGGGATGATGAACTTCTTGACCTCGACCCACACTTCCTCCGGTTCGAATTCGCGCCGCACCAGTTCCGCGATCTCCACCGCCAGCGTCTCGATCAGCTTCCAGCTTCGCCCCTCGCCCATTCGCTGCAGGCGCTGGCAGACATCGAAGTAGTTGATCGTGGCGGACAGGTCGTCGGTGGCCGCCGCCGCCGACATGTCGAGTGCCATCCGCACCGACAACAACAGCCGCTGCGGCCTCGCGCGTTCCTCGTCGGGTACCCCGACGTGAAACCGAACCTCGAGCTCTTCGATGCAAATGGTGTCCATCCTGGTCCGGTTCGGGTCGTTGGCTGATCCAGCCCGCCGGGCTCAGCGGACGGTCGCCGGGGCCGCGAACTCCGGAGCTGCCCGCACGGCGTCGATCAAAACGCGGGTTGGGGTGTTCAACGGCAATCCGGTTGCCGCCTCCAGGTCCACCCATTGATGGGCCTGTGCCTCGTCGTTCAACACCACCGGCCCGTCCTGCCGGCAGCGGCAAACGTAGTTCAAGAGCAGAAAATGGGCGTCCCGGTAGAATTCGGGCGAGGCGATGCAATCCTGCACCAGCACGAACCGGATGCCGTCGATTTCCAGCCCCGTTTCCTCCCGCAGCTCGCGGCGCAGGGCCGCTGTCGCGGTTTCGCCCCGTTTGATCTTGCCGCCCGGAATGCCCCAGAGGTCCGACCACTTCCGGGTCCGCACCAGCAGCACCCGACCGGCGGCGTTGAAGATCAGCCCCCCGACCGTCGGGACCGGCGGTTCGCCATCGTGCCCGGGCGTCTCCGTTGCGGCGCCCGGCTTCCCCTCCGACCGCGGTTCGGCGAGCGACATGCCGCCATCGATGAGCACCTGTTGCAGTTCCCCGAGATGTTCGACAATGAGATCCGGGCCGGCGGCGCGGAGTTGTTCGACCTCGTTGTAGCCTGTGAGCACGGCGCACGAGCGCACGCCGCCGAAGTGCGCGGTCTCGATGTCATGCTCCATGTCGCCCACGAACAGCGTCTCGTGCGCGGCGAGCCCGTGCTCGGCCAGCAACCGTCCGATGCGGGCGCGCTTGTCCCACACCTGGACATACGAAAAGTCGATGAACTCCGCGAATCCGGTCGCTGCCGCCTGCCGGTCGTAGTGCAGCGAATGAACGCTGCTCAACAGGAAGGTGCGCACGCGCCGTTCGCGGCAGAATTCGAGAAACGCGCGCGCGTGCGGCAGGGCCGTCACCTGATCCTGCGCCTCCCGAAAGGCGGCGTGGAACCAAGGCTCCAACTGTTCCAGCGGCACATGCGGCACGTAGCGGTCGTAGAACCGTTTGAACGGCAGACAGAATTCGCGGCGGAACTCGTCCAGCGACATTTCGGCCACGCCCGCCTGCCGGAAGACCGCGTTGCTGGCGACGAGCACCGCGGGCAGGTCGTCCACCAGGGTGCCGGACCAGTCGAAGATGATGTTCCGAATCACGCGCGCCACTCTACCCCCCTCCGCCCCCGCCGCAACTCCGACGAGCTCCCGCCCGCGCCTGCGCAAGGGGGCCGGCGCATCGCCATGGCTGCGCCGCGCCCGCGCCCTCGGGGCGCCGGCGCCGCAATTGGTCACTTCGCCGGGGCGAACGCCTGCAGACTCTCGACGATGCGGGCTTCGCGCAGTGCCGCGTTCCGCAGCCCGGCCAGTTCCGCCAACCTCGCGCGAAGATCCTCCGCGAGGGAGTCCGCCTTGTTGACATCGAGACTGCCTCCAGCGGCCGGGGTGGCGGCGGGGATTCGCGCCAGGAGGTCACCATCGGCCAGCAGAGCCGCTGCTTTGCGATAGAAGGCAAGAACCTGTTCGGCCGTCCGGGTCTGGCCTTCGATCTCCTCGAAGCGCGGGCGGTAGGGTCCGAGCGGCTTCCCGGCCATCATCGCGGAACTCATGTCCTCGAGGTCGCCGCGCGCAAGTTCGAGTGCCGGCAACCCGCCCAAGAGCGGTCCGTCAGCCCTGACGTTTGCGGGCGTCAGGGCGAGCCGAATCGCCTCCACGGTGGCGAGGGCGTTGGTCAGGGTGGTCCGCAGCGTGGAGCGCTGCGCGTCTCCGTGCGGGTCGAACGCGGTCCAGCGAGCGAGACTCGCTTTGACCACAGTTCCCGGATCGTTCGCACCGGCGCCCTGGATGCGCTCGATCGTGAGCGGTGTGATCTCGAAGCGGCTTCCCGGCCGCCCGGCCACCCAGTTCTCGCGGATCTGGGTTCTGGCACTGACCTCCCCGGTCAGGTCGGCGCGCAGCGCGAGGAGCGCCTGACGCTCTGTATCCGAACCCGCCTCGAAGACGTTCTCGAAGGGTATTTCGAGGTTGTCGAAAGTAAGGTACGCCACGGCGGTAAACGGCTGCCGGAACGCCTCTGGTTTCCAGGGGCCCTCCAGCGAACCATAGGAGTTGTGATCGATGATCATCCCCTCGATCGCTTCCTTGGGGAAGAACAGGAACTTGTGGCTGCTCACGCCCCCCCGGGGCACCTTCACCAATTCGGGCATCCCGAAGTTGACGATGTTTCGCTGGTAGCCCGGCAACTGGTCGGTCCAGAATTTGCTGAACGCCGGAATCCCCACGCCGGTGGCCAGTTGAATCGCGTCCTTCACCGTCTCGGAGCTGCCGAAGGTGAGGGCATAGGCGGACGCCACCGTTCCCGCCAGTTCAAGGCTGCGGAACACCACGGCCCGGGTGCTCCAGGCCGACTTGTCGGTGAGGGCGGCATACACCTGCTGAACGCTGTGCGGGGCCACTTCAACGGGCACCGTGAAACGCTCGGCATCGCCCCGCGGCGAGGGCGAGTTCCGTTTCCTGCCCGCCATCGACTCCACCATCGCCCGCCCGCGCGCACGGATCATGCCGGTGGCGATGAGCCGGTCCTCATCCTCGGTGTTTCGCACCGACAACCGGACCACGAAATACCGCCGGCTGATGGACTTCCCAAACAGCTTCTCCACCCCTTCCTCGGGTTCCGGGAAGGCCATGATGTCCGCCGGCAGGACCCGCTTTCCATGGTAGTCCTGGCGGAAGTCCTCGAATTCGTAGAAGGTGAACGTCCGCGAAGCCGTGGAAACGGATCGGGTGCTGCCCCGCAGAAGGTCCGGAAGCAGATCGCCAACCAACACCACGGAACTCTGAATGCGCGCCATGACTTCCCTGGATCTGCGCTCAATCGTGCGCTGGTCCGCCCCCGCGTCGAGGACGGTTTGGCGTTTCTTCTTGTCGCTGAGCTCCCCGACCTGACCGGCCATCGTCCGGACGTTTTCCCGAAGCGGTTCGAGGATCTTCGCGGATTTTTCAGCGTCCGGGAACAAGGTGCTGGCGAGGGTGTCCAGTTCCTTCCCGTAGTCCTCCAGTTGCCGAACCAGATCATCAGCGCGCTCGGCATCCAACGTCCATTCTCGGCCCAACAACTCCGCCACCGCCGCGCTTCTGGGGCTCCGCGTGCTGCGGTAGAGCGCGTAATCGGCGTCCACCAGCTGGTTCCACGCCTGGCGCTGTTCCTTCTCAGTCTGTTTCAGGCCCTGATATATGGTCGAGACGTTGCTAGGGCTCAATCTCGACCTGGTGGCCCAGGTGTCGTAGCCTTGGTTCAGCTCGTTGAGCAGTGTGTGGAGATCCTCGGAAAAGTATTGGATCTGCTCCCGGCGGTCCTGGTCGACCCGGCTGGTCGTCGAGTCGAGGATCTTGAGGAAGTAATCCCCTGCCGTTCGCACTTTGGCGAACCGCAGGGCTGGGTCTGCATCCTGCAGGTTGCTTGTAGCAGCCTCTGCGATGGCAGACATGAGGGCATCCACGGGCGCCAGTTCATGCACGTGGACGGCGACATCCAGAATGTCCCCCGTGTGGACGTTGGCCAGATAGTTCGTATCCAGCATGATGCTGAGCACGTTGGCGTTCGTCCGAAAGGGGCTGTCGTCGAACTGGAAGTGACCCGGCGCGATCGGGTAGGTGCCGGACAGGGTCACATCCACCCGATAGCGGAAGCCGCTCGCCAGCGCCAGCCCTTCCACCGGGATCAGCAGCGGGGTGTTCCGGTCGAAACTGAGGGTCGCCTGCCGGCCAATGGAGAAGATGCGCGGCCCATCCCAGTGGTCCCGGTTCGCGCTGGCGCACCCGGCCAGAAGGCACACCAAGGGCAGAGTGAGTGAAGCAGCCAAGCTATGACCTCGGCCCGAGGAAACCACCTCGGTTCGGTTCGCGAAGAGGGATGTTTCATCGCTAGTCGAGGCCGCGCGCCTCGACGTGGTCAGCTGGGTTGCGGCTGGTGTGTCGCAGCAATCTCCGGCACGTTGTGACGCGCGGAATCGCAGGCCGTGCTGTTGTCGAGCGAGCATCGGCCAAACGTATCTGCAGGCAGACGAGAGCGGAATCGCCCGAAAGGGTGATTTTGTGGCGCGCCCCTTGCTCCCCTGGGTCAGCGGCGAATCCGGGCCTGTGGCCTGCCTGACCGGAGGAACCCCTGTCTGCCGTGAAGGGCTTCGGCACTCACCCGTGGTTGCCCGCCACACGGAGCGGCGCGCCGGAACTGTCACCCGCCCGTCGAGGGCCGGCATGCAGAAACAAGTTCACTCCCAGCGGTTCGCTTCCGATGGCGATGCTGTCTGCCGGGAACCCGGCCCGGATCGCTAGATCCCGGAGGGTGTGCGGGCTCCGGTGGTGCAGCACCCAGTTGAAGACTTCCATGTAGTGACGGCTCGGGTTGATCGGAGAGAAGTTCCCCACCACGATCTCCCCGCCCGGGGCGAGCATGGACTTGAGTCGGCGCAGCATGAGGACAAAGGCCTTGTCGCTGAAGTAATCGAAAAGGCCGGCGGACCAGATCAGGTCGTAGGGTCTGGTGGACTGGAAGCGGAGGACGTTCCGCTGGTAGAAGCTGACCTTGCGCAGGTGGTCCTTGCAGAGCGCCCGGGCATGGCGAATGGCGTTGGCGTCCTGTTCAACGCAATCGATGGCGGCCCGGGTCGTCGGGTTGTTTCGGAAGAAGTGGAGCATGTCGCGCCCCGGGCCGCTGGCGAGATTCAACACCCGGATTCCGTCGGGAGCTTTGCGTTCCTCGTGCGAGCGGAGCTGCTCGCCGAAGTAGTCAACCCGGTTGCGAACGGCCTCCGCTGCCGGGTGGCTTTGCCAGTAGCGGTCCCATTTCGTGAGGTGGGGCTGGCTCGATTCGTAACGCTGGTAGATCCGGTCAATGATCTCAAAGTCGCCCGGGTATCCATGGGGCTTCTGAAAGGCGTGACCCTGCATCGTGTGGACGGAGAAGGCGTCGCCCAGGACCTTGATCACCCGGGCGAGTTCCTCCTGGGAAATCCGACCACACCGCAGGTGGTCGCCGAGCTCGGCAACCCACGCGTCGAGTTCAGGATAGTCCTCCCGCTCAGGGCCGCCTTTGGCCAGGAGCGATGCCGCGAATTCACAGTGGTGGTTCATGCAAAAGAGGTGGCAACAGTCTTCCGCCGTGCGGGCACAACAGGCCGAGGCGATCTTCCGCACAGCCTCGCAGGCCTGCCGTGATGAAGGTGAAGACAACCGCCAAGGACCACCATCCCCCGAAAGGGTGATTTTACACGGGAATTCGAGGTCGAGGCGATCCGGAGGACGGAGCGCTGCGAGCCCTGAGTTCGATCCGGAGAGGATCGCCAGGCGCGGGAGGGCCCTGACCTGGGAACGCGGGCTTGGGTTTCGTGAGTCTGCGGGTTGCGGTGGCCGGGGGGGAAAGGTGCATTCAGGGGCTCCCGGATCTCGCCCCTCCAGGAGCAGAAGCGGATCAACCCAGCAGCAGGGAGATGGCTTCGGCTTTGTTTCGGACCTCAAGTTTCCGGTAGATGTTCCGGATGTGGGTCTTTACGGTGTCGAGCGAGACGCTGATCTCCGAGGCGATCTCCGTGTAGCGCCGGCCTTTGGCGAGGAGTTCGAGCACTTCGGTCTCGCGGGTGCTGAGAGCTTCCACAGCGGCCTTGGAAGAGCTTGGTGGCTTCGGCGCGGTTTCCCCGGGTTGGAGCCGGCCCAGGATGCCGACCACCTTGCGGGCAATGGACGGTGACATCGGGGCGCCGCCACGCCGGGCGTCGTGGATCGCTTCGACGATCTGATCCGGGCTCGAATCCTTCAGGAGATAACCGTCGGCGCCGTCGAGAAAGGCTTTGAGGACATAGTCATCGTCGTCGTGGACCGAGATCATCAGAACCCGGGCCTCGGGCAGGCACTGCTTGATTTCCCGGATGCACTCGAGCCCGGAAAGCCGCGGCATGTGGATGTCCAGGAGGAAGACGTCCGCGTGGAGTCCGGGCAGCGCGGTGAGAAAACGGACGGGATTGGCGAAGGACCCGTCCCAGCGGAACCGGCCCACCTGTTCGAGCACGCGGCGAAGCACGGCCGAGTAGGCGGTATCGTCCTCCACCGCAATCACCGTGATCTGATCGGAACCGTTGGTCATTCTGCCGGCGCCTTTCTGCCAGAAGCACCCGCCGGAGGGAATCGCAATATGGAGTGCGGCGGCATTCGACGCCGCTTTCCGGGCTTCGAGGGGAAAGGGGTGTTCGGACGCGCGTCCGGCCGCGAAAGCGCCGTCGCCGCTTCGCTCTGCCGGCGCACTCCATAGTGGGGGCACTGCTCGCACACCTGCGCCCGTCGGGAGGTGGGGCTTCTGGAGTGCGGTGGCCGTGACACCGCCTTTCGGCCCTCTCGACGCGAAGGGTGGTTCGGATGTCCGTCCGCAAGCGTCGTCGCCCCTTCGCTCCCGTCTTCGCTACGCTTCGCCGAGGCAGGCCCGTCTTCGCTGCGCTTCGCCGAGGCAGGCTGCCGGCGCACTCCAGAAGGGGTCAGGGGAGGGGGAGGCGGATGGTGATCCGCGTACCTCTGCCGGGAGCGGAATCGACCTGCAGACCACCCTTCCAACCCTCGATCCGATCCTTCAGCGACTGGAGGCCGAATGAACTTTGAGGAATCTGCCCCGGATCGAAACCGCATCCATTGTCGCTCACCTTCAGCGTCAGCTCGCGCTCGTCCAAGGCGATCTCGATCACGCATTCCGAGGCGTTCGCGTGCTGGACGACGTTCGCCAGCACACCCTTGGTCATCAGAATCAGGTCGCGCTTGAACGCGGGGGAAAAGCGTTTCGGGCTGGGGATGCGGGGCGCCTGCACGGTCAATTCGACCGACGTTCCAGCCAGGAAATCCGCGGCCACCGCCGGCAGGTAATCGAGCAGATCGTCGTAGCCGCTGCGGTTGGGGTTGAGCGACCAGATGATCTGGCGCAGGGATTGCGAGGAGGCATGCGCGAGGTTGGCGATCTGGCGGGCGAGCCCTTCGGAATCCGGGTGCCGTTGCTCGAACTTGTCGGCCAGTTCCCCCAGCAACCGGATTTGCCCGAGGCTGCTGCCGATCTCGTCGTGCATGTCGCGCGCGATGCGGGAGCGTTCGGCGTCCATGGCCACCTGGCGTTCGAGTTGCTCGATCCGACGGAAGGCCCCCACGCGCGTGCGATGCAGCCCGAAGGCGAGCAGGATCACCGTCAGCCCGATGCCGATCCGGAACGTCCATGTTTCGTAGTAGTGCGGACGGACGGTGAAGTCCAGGGCAGCCACCTCCGGGCTGAACGCACCGTTGCGATTCCGGGCCCGCACTTCAAAACGATAATCGCCCGGCGCCAACCCGGAGAACCACGCCTGCCGCTGGTTGCCGATGTCGATCCATTCCTCCGACACGCCACGCAGGCGGTAATGGAAGCGGTCGCGTTCCGGATAGGCAAAGTCGATGGCGCTGAACTGGAACCGGAGAAGATCCCCGGCGGCGGGCGGCAGGACGAGGGCGCCATCAGCCGGTTGCATTCCGGAGCGTTCCGCATCGTGGAACAGGTCGGTGTCCCCCAGCACGGAGGTGATCCGCACCGGCGGCCCGGAGAAGGAAGCGAGCATCTCCGCCGGATCGAACGACACCAGCGCGTTCACCATGCTGAAGAACAGACGTCCTTCCGGACTGCGCGAGACGACCGGCATGTAGTCGGTCTGGAGGGCATCGGTGGGCAGGCCATCGCCAGTGCCGATTCGGACGACCGGCAATTCATCGAGTTCCCCGATGAGGAACCGCTCGATGGCGGCGATGGGCGCAGAGAAGATCCCCGTCGGCGTGCCGAACCAGAGGTTGCCCAATCCATCCTCGATGACGGCGTGAATCGCCTGTTGAAACAGCTCGTGACTCGATTGCACCGCCTCGATTCGGTCGCCCCGAATCCGGGTCAAGCCCGGAAGCCCGCCAACCCACAGCGCGCCCGCTTCGTCTTCGTAGGCGCAGAGAACATTGTCCGACGCCAACCCATCAGACGCGGCAGTGAACCACGTCACCTCCGTGCCGTTGACCCGGTAAAAGCCGCTATAGCCGTAGCCGCCCAACCAAACGGTGTCCGTATGGTCGCGAAAAGCGCAGATGGCCTCAAACCGGGGGATGCCCTGGTCATCGTTCCAGTTCCGCAGCTCGCCCTTGGTCAGGTGCAGAACCCCTTTTTCGGTCGCCGCCCAGATGCCCTGATCACGGGTCCAGGCAATGGACTGAACCCATTCCACGCCGTCGGGCAAAGACTCGCACCCGTGGAAGGTCACCGACTCGCCGGCTCGCCGGGCCAGGATCGGCAGCGAGTTGGTGACCCCGAGCTTCCTCGCCAATAGCCGTGAAGCCTCGTGCGAGTGGAGCCCATACCAGACCTCCCCGGGCTCCGCGCCGGCCACCGTCAGGCTCTGATGGTCGAGCATGTAGGGTGCCGCTACCTGCCGCAGCGGAGCTTGTTGACGGACGAACTCCTCACTCAAGCAGATCTGTTCCACCGATTCGCCGGAAACCACGGCGAAGTAATCCCGTGCGGCGACGTGCAATCGACCCTCGGCGTCATGCATGAGGGTTAGCGGTTGATGGTTGGCCAGGTCGCCCGGGGCGTCCGTGCTGAGAGGGGGGACGCGCAGTCGGCCCACCCCGCTGGCGAACGACAGCACCCAGATGTGCCCGTCGCGGTCGGCGAAGATGCCGCCGATGTCGGAAGTCAATCCGCGTTCGACCGCGCTGAATCGCCACGCCACACCCGGCCCGCAGCGGAAGAGGCTCCTTGGTCCTGCAAGCCAGACACGGTCCTCGGGGTCCAGGCACAGGCCCATCTCAAGGCCCGGTGTCGGGAACCCGACGAGTTGGCGGTCGTCGGAATGGTAACGGGCCGCCCACCCCCAACAGCAGTGCCAATAGGAACCGTCGGAACAGGGAAACAGCCTCCCACGCCATCCCGGAAGGAACCGGTCTCTCGTTCGGTCTCCGAGGTCCATCAGGCGCAGGCCAAATGGCCCCTGCACGCCGACGCGCCCGTCCGGCAGGGGCGCCGGTTCGGACACCATTTGTCGGCCGTTCACCTCGCCAAGCCGGGGCAGCCCGACCGCGTCCATGTCGTAAGCCTCCAGGGTCCCGTCAGGATGCAATCGACAGATCTCGTCCGCGTCGGCGTTGGTGAACCAGAGGCTTCCGTCAGCGGCCTCGACGAGGTTGACGAGACGCTGGTCGCGAAGCTGGTCGTTGCCCGCGACCGGGGTGAACCTGCTTCGGTCGAACCGCAGGATGCCGATGGTGCTGGTGCCAATCAGCAACCGGCCCTTCCCGTCCTCGGCCAGCGAGGTGACATAAGTCTCCGGCAACGGGGGATCGCTGTCAGGGCCGAAGTTCACCCAGTCATGGCCGTCGAATCGGCTGAGCCCGCTCGTGGTTCCGATCCAGATGAAGCCGTCCGACGTTTGGCGGCCGACCCGCGTCCCGTTGCCCGCGAGTCCCTCTTCGGTGGTCCAGATCCGAAAGTCCCCCTCGTCCACGTTGACGTGCCTGGGCCGGGGAAGCACTCGGGTGGCAGGGTTTTCCTCAAGGTCGTTGTCCAGGTAGGCCAGCACCACCCCCCACCGGGATTCCTCCGCGTGCTCCGCAATGAAGTTGCCGAGCAGCGCCGGGCCATGCGGGGTCTGCACCTCGTCGAGCGGCTGCGTTCGGGCCGCCCCGAAGGGACCCGAGTCCCAGCTCATGACCCAGGCGCCTGAAGGGTCACGCTCCAGCCGGAACGGCACTGGAGCCAAGTCGAATCCGGGATGACCTTCGATGGTCCCGACGCACTCGTCCGCCGCCACCGTCTCCAGGTGATAGATCGCGGAATGGGTTTCCTCCAATCCCCAGATTCCGAGATAGGACCCTGGCTTGATGGGGACTGCCGCCGCCGGACGAACGATGCCGAGGAGCAATCCCGCCAGGCTGATGGCCAGCCCTATGCGGGAAGCACCCATCTTCGATTGCGGATCTGCGTGCTCATTTCATCGGTGCTATCGAGCCATCGTGGCGAAGGACGCGGGAATACGGGACCCTCGGCAACCCCTTTCGCGAATGCGCGGTCGACGCCACGCCGCACGCCGGCGCAGGGCCAGTAGCAAGGCCAAACCGGCCGGGATCCCGATCCGGTTGGAGGTTTCCGGCACGGCTTCCGGCGAGAAGCGGATGTTGTCCACCACCACCGGGTCGTGGATTTGCAGCGAGGTGTTGGCGATCCGCAGTTCGGCCATGGCGCCCGCATAGCCCGCAATGCTCCCGGCATATGCGTTGCCCCCTTGCGAATGCATCGCAATGGGCGCGCCGTCGAGGAAGACCGCGAACGAACCGGTCGCCAGCAGCCGGATGGACTGCGCGTCCGCCGGCACCACGCCGGTTTGCGCCAGGTAGGCCACCGTCCACCCCTGGCCGTCGAACGTGGCGTGCCCACTCGAGAACGCCATCGAGTAGGCCCCGGCGAGTTGCGTCCCCGGAGCGTAACGCGGACTGGTCGAGTCCATCAGCAGATGGTAGCCGGTCAATCCGAGGTGCTCCTGGCCATAATAGACAATCCCCGCATCGCCCCCCTGGTCGTGGTCCCAGCCCGGCGCGGCCAGTGCCCAATCGAGATAGCCGAAGTCGGGGTCGTTGGAAACCACCCGCGCCCGTTCGAAGTCGAGGTTCAGGAAGCCCTGTCCCCGGCCGTAACCCGGAAGGCACAGGGCGACCAGAAGCACGATCCCCGGGCAGCCGTTCCTGATTCGATTGAATCGTTGAGCCATCTTTTTCGCGAAACAACTCGCATAGCGCGTCGACCGCTGCAATCCCCCGAAAGGGTGACCCGCAATCGGTCTTCCCGGTCGAGCCCGGCGGGACCCGTCGGCCCCTGGACTCCAGCGCCGACTGCACGTCGGCGGCTACGAGTTACTGAATCGTTACGGCTGAGGAATTGGCGCGCGGAGTTCATGCCGCCGGATTTTGGCGCCTTTTGGCTTGCGCGGGGCGCGTGCGGCAATGCTACAACGTCGGGGTCCACAGATAACCGAACGACGGAAACAACATGAAACGAACATCATTGTACCTGGCTACGGCCGGCGCGGCTCTGGCGCTGGCCCAAACCACCCAGGCCGCGGAGGCCTTTCCGAACCCCGCGGGTGGCTGGACCTATCTCTACACGGGCGACCAGTTGCAGACCGGCGAACCCGCATTCGACGGCACCTGGACGCACGACAACGGCTCCGATGCCTTCGGGGAAGACGAGATCGGCGGGGTGCTGGATCCGGTCAACAACCCGGATAACAACCCCGGCGGTGCGAACCTCCTCAGCGAGGGGGACACCCAGTACCTGCGGATCCAGGATACGGGCGATCCCCGGGATTACGACGGCGCGAACCCGGGGGCCTGGGACGACCCGAGCAATCGCAAGGTCTACTTTGGCCATTACCTTTCCCAGGACCTCCCCGAGGCGGACACCCTGGCCATTCTCGACAACGGCGTGACCCTGACCTTCCGCGCGCGCATCCCCACCGCGGCCAAGGCGGGCGGACCGCTCGACCCGCTGCATCGCGACGGCCAGAACAGCGGTGACGACTACCCGAACAATGGGGTGGTTCCCTATCCCGAAGGCGGCGATGGCTATCTCACGAGCGACGGCGCCAAGGGCAACTTCGTGATCCGCCAGATCGGCGACGGCACGGCGGAACATCCGGGCGGCGCGGTGGCCCTCTCTCTCACGGTGCCGACGGACACCCCGGGCGGCAACCCGAACTCCGGTCAGGCCGGCTTCTCCGGGCTTACCATGAACGAGCGGAACGGCTCGACGCCGAACGGTGCCGTCGATTTCGGTGAAGGCTCGGGCGAGAACAACTTCGCGCTGGATCCCACCGACTGGCATGAGTTCTGGATCGCGATTCGCAAGACCCGGAATCCCGTGAAGGCCGACGCCACTCATGACGTGTTCGTCTGGCGGGACGGCCAGCTCATCGCGACCTCCCACAAGGTGACGGCCGGCGACGGCTCGGATTTGAATGCCGGTTCGTTCATCGCCACGGGCGGTTCCGCCACGCCGCAGAACTTCGCCATCGACATCGACTGGTACGGTTACAAGCAGGGCTTCGTGCTGCCGGAAGGCGGCCAGGTGCCGCCCGATGTGATCGTCACCCCCGTGGGCGGCAGCATGTTCTACCAGGCCAACGGCGGTCTCGAAGTGGATGTCGAGGCCCTGATGCCCGGGAGCACCATTCCGGACGGTGGCTTCGAAGTCATCCTCGACGGCGTGGACATCACCGGCCAGATGACCATCAGCGGCAGCGGGACAGACTTCACCCGCACCGCGACCTACAACGGCCTGCAGCCCAACCAGCAGTACTCCGCGGTCGTGCGGGTCACCGATTCCACCGGCTTGGTCACCGAGGTCATTTCGGATTTCGACACCTTCAGCGAAGCCGGGCTCAGCATTGAATCCGAGGACTACAACTTCTTCAGCGGCTTCTTCATCGACGATCCGCTGCCCGGGATTGACTACGTCAACGTCGAGGGATTCGCGGACATCGACTTTGTCGATCTGACCACGGACACATTCAACGAGTATCGGATCTTCGATTCCGTGGACATGGACAGCGACACCGATGTGGCCCGGCAGAAGTTTATTGACGCATCATTTCCGGATTATCAGGTCACGGATGTGGAGACCGGGGAATGGCTGAATTACACCCGCACCTTCCCCAACACCGTGTTCACGCCCTACCTGCGCGCGGGCGCCGGGGCGGACCGCGAACTCCGGCTGGACCTCGTGACGGGCGACTCCGGCCAGGAAAACCAAGCCACCAAGCCCCTGGGCCTCTTCGTTGCCGGACAAACGCGCACCGTAAACACCTACCGGTACGTGCCGCTCACCGACGCCCTCGGCCGGCCGCGGTTCGTGAATCTGTCCGGCGAAACGACCATTCGGTTGACCGCCACCGACGTGCAGAATGACGTGAACCACAACTTCATCTTCCTCGCCGATGCCGGCGCTGCCGAGTCCACGCTGCCCTGGGTCAGCGCGGCCAGTCCCGGCGCCAATGCCGCCGGCGTGGCGATGGACGCGGTCGTCATGGTCTCGCTGGCCGACGGCGACAACGCCGTGACGGTGAGCAGCATCACGATGATGTTCGACGGCGCAGACGTGACGGCTTCGCTGACGAAACAGGATACTGCCGGCGGCGCCGACGTGACCTACAACCCCGGCGGCATGGCCGAGGGCACGCTCCACACCGTCGAGTTGTCCTGGTCGGACACGGCCGGGGGCAGCGATTCGGCCACCTGGTCCTTCCGCGTGGAAGGGACACCTGTTTCCGGCGCCAAGATCGCGTGGGTGAGCTTCCATCCGGCGGATGACACCCCGAGCGACACCGCCGCTGGCGTGGGGCTGACGGAGGCTTCGGACATCGGCTACACATCGCGCCTCCGGGATGCCGGATATCAGGTGGACCGGTTCGTCACTTCGGCGACGCCCGATGCCGCGGTGCTGAACACCTACGACCTGGTGGTCATCAGCCGTCCCGTTTCGAGCAGCCACTACCAGAATGCCGGCGCCACCGCGTGGAACGGCATCACGGCCCCCATGATGGTGATGAGCGGCTACACGTTGCGGAACAGCCGGATGGGCTACACGACGGGAGCCACCATTCCCGACACAGCCGGGGACATCACCCTGAAGGTCAACGCCCCCAACCATCCGATCTTCGCCGGCGTCCCACTTGATGCCGACAACGTCATGACCGACACCTATGCCGGCATCGTAACGTTCGTGGACGGGGACACGGTGATTGTGCAGCGGGGTATCTCGGTGAATACCGATCCCGTTGCCGGGGACGGCCGGGTGCTGGCAGTGGTGGCCACCGAAGCGGATCCGACGTTCGGCGGCATGGTCATCGGCGAGTGGTTCGCCGGCGCCACCATGGGCAACAGCGCCGGCGACACCCTGGCCGGTCACCGGTTGGTGTTCCTCAGCGGCAGCCGCGAGGCCGACGGCTTCACCGGCGGCGACGCCGCGGGGATGTTCGACCTCTCCGACGCGGGAACGCGGTTGTTCCTGAACGCCGTGGAATACATGCTCCAACCGGCCCAGATGATCGCCATTGCGCGTGATGGCGGCAACGTCATCATCTCCTGGGATCCGGCCGAGGGAGCGCTCGAACAGTCGACCAACCTCCGCGACTGGACGACAGTCGAAGGCGCGACCAGCCCGGCGACCATTGCCGTCGGCGACGGCAACGTGTTCTATCGGGTGAGGAACTAGACGTCCTCACCGACGGAGAAGCCAACTGCAACAAGGCCGGGCCGCGTGCCCGGCCTTTTCTTTTACCTCGGGGTGCCGGGCGTCCTGTCATCCAGGCGCCTGCACGTCCCGTCCCAAGACTTCAGCAAAAAGGGCTTTCTGGGCCCCTGGAGAACCGGGGTTCTGAATTCCGGGAACAGGGTGTTGGGCAGGAGCCCCGGGGGAGTGTCTGGGCGGGGGCGGAAGGCGCCCAATCAGCGATGATGACCACTTGCGAGAGCCAACTCATTTCAACCTGAAAGGAGCAGTCGACGCGGGGCGTTCACGGTAACCTCATTCAGACTCCGGGGCGCGCGCGGTTGTTGGAGTTGAAAAGAGTGCTTACCGCTTTTTGGTGGTTCGCCTCGTAGTACGCGTGGCATGAAATGGGCCGACACCGCCACTCACTCCGGGACCTTCACTGCCGATCCTCCCTCTCGCTGCTCAAACACCTTACCGTCCGAACCCTCGAACCCCACGAATACGAGCGGGTGGGCGAACTCCTTCAACAGCAGCACTCCCTGGGCGACCTGCCCCAGGGTCGCTAATTGCTCCCGGCGGTCGAAGACAACGGCCGCTGGGTGGCCCTCCTGGACTGGGGAACAGCCACCTTGAACCTCGCCGCCCGCGAAGCGTGGATCGGGTGGCCCCCCGTCAACGCGCCGAGCGCCTGCCTCTGGTCGTGCTCAACGGTCGCTTCCTGGTCCTGGGCCCAACCTCCCTTCCCGCTCCCTGGCCCTCGACGGCAATTGGATTCGCGACCGTGCCATGAACCTCTGTCTCCGCCGTTAACCACTCAGTAACTCGTAGCCGCCGACGTGCAGTCGGCGCATGATTCAGCTGGGATAGGGCTGCCTGCCGCCGAGGGCGACGATTCACCGAAAAGTGACTGCTGATCGGAATCGGCGAGCCCGCGTAAGCCCTTGGATTTCAGCGCCGACTACACGTCGGCGGCTACCGCGGGTTGAATCGATCCGGCTCAGCGACCACCAGACCGGCACTCCCGTGACCCTGGGATTCGCCAGCCAGAAGCCGGACCAAGGTCTGCCGTGGAGGCCGGGTGGCCCGGGAGTTTGCCTGACACTGGCGAACGGTCCAAAGCAGGCGAAGACTTGCGAATCGCCGGGAACGCTCTGTCGCCGGGGCTGCCTCAGCCGTGATCCGACCCGGCAGGGTTAGTGCATCTCCACCGTGCAGGTGCCAATGCCCGGACGGAAGTAGTTGAATTGGACGTTAGGGTGGTCGGCCAGCAGGGACATCGGGACCGCCGAATCGACGATGCGTTTGGAGATCATGTAGGCGGTCAACCGTTGGCCGAACGGGTTGTCGTGGTGACCGGCGTGCCAGATGCTCACCTTCTCCGCCTGCCAGGTCTCGACCGGCCCGACGGTGATGGCACTCGTGGGAACGAGCGAGATGTTGCCGCCGCCGCTGGTGCGCGCGTTCTGGGCCACGGTCAGGGGGTGCAGCTTGACGACCCGGGTGCCCAATTTGCGGTATTCCTCCGGCGTTGGCGGGGCGTCCTTGTGCCGCCCCTTCCGCGGGTAGGGATCGTTGAAGGCCCAGTGTTTCACATCGCCCTGCCCACCCTGCATGACCGCGCAACACACCCCGGCCTGCCAACTCTGCCGATAGGGCGTCGGGTCGGCCTTCGGGAAGTGGAGCTGCGCGTCCGGCATCCGCAGCTTCTTCTGAATCCGGTCGAAGCACAGCTCGCGGTCCGTCCGCTCGAAGGACAGCGGATGAGTGGTCGGCACCTCGCGTCCGGTGGTCTCGTCATACCACTCGTCCATGCCCCAGAAGTGCCCCGAGCGCACGTCGATGCCCAGGGCGTTGACGATCCGGGCGACCAGCGGCAGTTGCTCGGTCGGACCGATGGGGCCGCAGATGCCGACGGGATTGTCGTCGGTGCTGCGGCGCCAGGCTTCGACGTACTCGAGGGCCTCGGCAAGGTAGAAGTCCTCGTGCGTGTCGTACATGACGACCTTGAAGCCGGGCCGGGACAACCGCTCGACATCCTTGACCGTCAAGCGGGCGACGGCCTCGGTGAGTTCGGGATCCAGGGTGGTGTAATCCCACCATTCGGCGGAGATGGCGCTGGGTTTGCGGGGCATGGCTGGGACGGCAGGGTGAACGGTTGGATTGAAGCGGGCCTTCTGCGCCGGGTTAGCGGGCGCCGAGTAGTCCGGTTACAAACTCCTTCGCAGTCCGGATGTCGGCCACGCGTTGATCGCCGGCCTCGCGTTCGATGCAGCACCAGCCGGGAAAACCCAGCTCGTCCAGGGTGTGGAAGAAGCCGGGCCAGTCGACCTCGCCCGTCCCGACCACGACCTCCTCGCCCCAGGTCCCGGGTACCCGGGTCTTCGTCGCGTCCTTGAGGTGGCAGGACTTGACGAACGAACCGACCAGGCGCAGGGCTTCGAGCGGATCGCCGTTGTTGTAGAGGAGCATGTTGGCGGGATCGAAGTTGACCGCCACGTTGGGCTCGTTGAGGTGTTCGAGGAAGCTGCGGAGCGCCGGACCGGTTTCCTGGCCGGTTTCGCATCCCAGCGTGATTCCCGCGGCGGCAAACAGGCGCGCCACCTGTCGGACCCGATCGCTCAGACGTTCGAAGTCGGGGTCGGCGGGATCGTGGGGAAGAAATCCGGCGTGGAACATGACGAAGTCGAGCCCGAGACGGCGGGCGGTCTCGACGGTCACGGAGGCGTTGGCCAGGTTCTGTTCCCAGGTGGCGTCGGGCACCAGACCGCCAGTGCGCCGGATGGACTCGAGGGTGGTGTAATCCTCACCGACGGTGCGGAACATGCCCGACACGACAGAGATGCCGTTGGCGGCGAACAGCTCCGGCGCGCCGGTCCAGACCGCGGCCTGCTCGCGGAAGGGATCCAGATCCAGTTGGACCCGGGTCAGACCGATGGCCTTCAGTTGTTCGACCAGTTCCTGCGGGCTGGCGGGCTGCAGCGACCAGCTGCAAACCGCGAGCCGTTCCAGCAATGACTCGGCGTTGGACATGACAATGGTTTTTGTTACGGCGAACCCGGCGAGGTTTCTCCGGTTCGGAGACCGGGTCAAGCGGCAAAGGCGCGCGGCTGGTCCGCCGTGCGCATCTCAGCTTTTTCGGAGCGCGGAATTCATTCCGCAGCAAGGTTGACTCCCGGCGGGGTCTGCGGAATGAATTCCGCGCTCCGACTCTTCGGGCCGCACGGAGTCGGAAAACACTGAGATGCGCACTGGTCCGCCGCCGGCAGCCGCCGCCCGTCTCGGGCGGAGTTTGTTCTCGACAGCGGGGCTGAAGGTGATAGAGGGCTTGCAGGCGTGCGCTGGCGGCCGAGCCTCCGGCATGGCAGCGGGAAACCGCGCTCGCGCACGGAATGCTGCGGAGAGCCCTGGTCGACGGCGCTGCCTCGGGTGAGGCGGGAGGCCCGCCGAGCCGCTCACTGGAGCGCAACGGAACCTGGTATGTTGAAACCTGAACACGGGGCCTCCGGCCATCATCCACGGCGGGCAAGCGGGTTCACGCTCATCGAACTGCTCGTGGTGATCGCCATCATCGCCATCCTTGCGGGCATGCTTCTCCCGGCCCTGAGCAAGGCCAAGAGCAAGGCGCAGGGGATTCAGTGCCTGGGCAATCACCGTCAGTTGTGTCTCGCTTGGCGGATGTACACCGAGGACAACAATGACACGCTGCTCTTCGCCAGCGAGGATACCGGCAACCGCTCGACCTACCAGGCGGCGTGGATCACCGGTATCCTCGATTTCAACCCGAACAACCGGGTGAACTGGGACCCGGACGTCAGCATCCGGAAGAGTCCGCTGTGGGATTACTGCGGCAAGAACCTGGCCGTTTGGAAATGCCCCGCGGACCGCTCCGAGGTGGTCGTGGCCGGCATGCGAAAGCCCCGCGTACGCAGCATGTCCATGAACATCTTCCTCGGCGGCTGGGGCGGCACCGACGGCGGCTGGGGGGCCCAACTCAGCGCTTACCGGATTTTCATGAAGTACAATGATCTGACAGCTCCCGGGCCTTCAGGCACCTTCGTGTTTCTGGACATGCGCGAGGACAGCGTCGACATGGGCAACTTCGCCGTCCGGATGGCCGGCTACCCGGACGCGCCGGCAGAATACGGTTTTTGGGATCTGCCCGGCTTCTACCACAACCGGGGCGGCGGCTTCTCCTTTGCGGACGGTCACTCGGAAACGAAACGCTGGGCTGATGAGCGAACGACGCCGCCGGTGAAGAAGGGCGCCATTTCGGAGGACCATCTCGATAGTCCGAACAACCCTGATGTGGCTTGGTTGCAGAACATCGCCACCCGGCCCGTGCGGTAGCCCCGACGACGATGCCCGGTAACAAGGCCATTCATTCCGTGGAAACCGGCGCCGCTTCCCATCGCGGGAAGCAAATGGCCTCCGGCGAAACAGCTGCCGGCAGCCCCAGCCCTCACGGAAGCCTCGTCCAGCCCCGGCAAATCCCTCCGGCAGGTAACGGACGCTGACTCCGTATCGGCCGCGGGATCGCTCCGCGCCGTGCCGGCCTGCTGCCGGCGCGCGGGGTTCAGTCGGAGCCTGGCAGCCGGGACTTGCCAGTCTGCGTGCAACGCCCGGTTTCAACACCGAATGGACGGCGGCGGTGACGGCCTGCTGAATCCCTTTCCGGGGGCGGCAGGCGGGGCACGTACGGCAGAAGGGCCCGGGCACGCAGGCCCGGGCCCCGACTGGATACCGCTCGCCTGCTTCCCCGGTTTTGCCGTCCGCCACGAGGAACGAGGAGCAGGCGTGCCGCCGGTGGTTACTTCATCGGTTCGACCCTGAAGTACTTCTCGACCGCGCCCCGGTCGATGTGTGGCATGCTCTGATCTTGCGCAGGCGAATAGGGACCACGGACGGAGGTCGCCTCGAGCAACCGCCCCGAGCCCCGCCAGGACACGGCCACCTGGCCGCAATCGGAACCGGTGAGTGTCGGCGACAGCATTTGTGGGCGCGGGGTGACCGACCGGAAGCAGCGCAGGGCTTCCGGGTCGGCGGCATCGTTCAACAAGACCAGGGATTCGTCGGCTTTGACGACACTCCACTCGATGCCGTAGGAGGCGTCCGGGCCGCCGTCGCTGTTGCCGGTCACCAACCGAATGGGGTAGAGCCCGGCTTGGGGCACGTAGAGGGGCAGTTCCCAGGTGCCGTAATACCCTTCGTTGGGCACCATGATCATCGGTTCGGGGTTGTCCTGGAGGTTGACGGTCACGACGCCCTGATTCACCAGCTCCACGAGGTTGGTTCCGTCGCGATGGCCGATGAAGATGCAGGGAATGTCCACTCCCGAAGCCTCGCCTCCCATCGTGATGGGAGCGCGGTCCGCGCGGTCACCGGTATCGTCGTTGTAGACGACCACCGCCTTCGCACCCGCCGCCTTCGCGTGCGCGGCCTTGATCCCGAACGCCACCGCACCACGCCGGATCAGGGCGGCGCTGTCCTTGATCTGCTCGGCGTTCACCAGGTCCGCGTCGGCCAACGGCGGGTCGGCCACGACCAGCGGCAGGATCAGCGGGGTGGTTGGCAGGTCCGCCCCGAACCCGTTCCCCAGGCTGGTGCGGGTCGCGACCATGGTCATTCGCTGACCGGCCACCTCACACGGGGACACGATCTCGAGGGCGCCGAAGTGCTGGTTTTGCGCCTCCGCCTGGGTCATTCGTGGGGAGCCGTCACTGAAGACGACAAACGTGTAAACCCCCTCGGCCGGGAACTCGACATAGGTCCGGAACTCGGCGGCGTAATGGTCGCTGTGGCCGGTGGTCCCGGGTAACCCGGGCACGGGATCGTCGGGGGTGATCTGCCCGGCATCCGCGCCGAAGTTGACCGTATCCACCTGAAACCAGCCGTCGACCGCGCCGTCAAGGTTCGCCGCGTTGACGCCGTCAAGGAAGATCCCGGCCAGCATGCCCTCCGACTTCGTCACGGAAGAACTCTCGCCGGATACGAACGTCAACGGGAGCTGCACCACCTTCATGGCGAAGCCCCGCTTGCTGGCGTCGCCGGAACCCGGCGGATAGGAGAGCGCCGGATCCAGCTGGAACGCCCCGGCGATGACGAAATTCCATTCGTTGGTGAACGAGGTCCCGGCGCTGTCGGTGTAGATGAGCCGGGCGACGTGGGCCGAGCCCGGCGCCAGCTCGCCCGCCGGCGTCAATTGAACGGTCGTCACGTTGCCGCTCTTGCTGGCCGTCGATTGCCCTTCGTCATCAAGGGTGAGAGAGACAGTCGCCGCCACCACGGTGGTCCCATCGTCGACAATTTCCGCGGAGACGACCGTGTCCGGGGCAACTTCCACAATGGTGAGATCCTGCATCCCGGCGACGTTGACGCCGGGTGTCACGCGGCGGACGTAGGCCGGCATCGACGGTCCGCGGGGGTAAGCCTTGAGACCGCCCGGCGCGTTGACAAGAGTTGGCGTGGCCTCGGGCCCCGCCACCGTGAACCATTCGAGGTCGCCCTGTTGGATGCCGATGTTGTGGATCAGTCGGACCGGATAGATGCCCGCTTCGGGAACGTAGAAGGAGAACAGGTAATTGCCCGGCGCGTCCCCGTCGTAATCCGCCAGCACCGTGGCGAACAGGTCCTTCGGGCTGCGCCCGGCCTCGTCGCCGATGGTGACCGAGAAGCTGTCCCAGGAACGGATGCCCATGGTGTAGCCGCCGGGTTGCTCGAAATGCACGAAGCAAAACACCTCCGTGGCGAGGTTGTCCGAGTTCCAGTCCAATCCCCCGCCGCCCGGCGTGCCCGGGAACTGGAGGTCTGGAAAGCCGTTCGCCGTGGTGAAGTTCCCCTTCTCCGGGATCTCGTAAAAATTGTTGAAATTCACGCAGTTACCCCCGCCGCCAAGCGGATTGGTCAGGTAGAAGAAGCCCTGCCCGTCCGCGCCCGACAGATCCGCGTGATTCTGTCCCAGCAGCCCTTCGAGCTGTGACCGGATGAAACGCAGCGAGGCCTGGTTGTCGAACTCGACCCCATCCAGCTGGTGGGCGAAGATCCGGAACCCCAGTTCGCTCGTGTCCACCTCGCCCGCGACCACGGCGGCGTTCGGGGAGATGACCGTGCTGCTGACCGTGAAGCTCCAGGTGTTGGTGACGGCCACCGACGGCGAACCGTTGTCGGCGTAGACCAGGGTGGCGGCATGGGTCGAGCCCAGTTCAAGCGGGCTGTCGGGTTTGAAGGTCACCGTGGTCGTTCCGGCATTGGCCGAGACCGTGGTGGCGCCGGCGGTGGCGCCGGCGTCAAGCGTGAGGCTCACGGATCCCGAGGCGACTTTCAAGGTCTCGTCCTTCAGTTCGACCGCGACCTCCACCGTCGGCGAAACACCGCGCTCGTCGAGGTCGGGGAAGACGCTCGTGACGTAGGGACGGAGCGGTCCCTCCCGATAGGCCACCGCCACGCCGTTGGCCGGGTCGTTGATGAGCAGCCGTTCGCCGGCGGGATCGAACACGTACCATTCCAGCCCGTTCTCGCCGGTCTGGTTGGCCCAGAGACAGCGGAAGGGATAGATGCCGGGCTCCGGAATCCGGAACAGCAGCACCCGGCTCTCCGCCATGTCCCGCGGGCCGTCGAACTCGCCAATGGTCAGCGCGAACCGGTCGCGCGGATTGTGCCAGCTGGTGAGCCGGAAGCAGTCGTCGCTGGACACCGCCATTTCATACAACCCTGCCGCCGGGAAGTCGATGAATGCGACGACCTCGGCAGCCGCCTGATCCGCCGCTCCCGGCAGTCCCGGAAAGGCGGCGTCCGGGTAGTCCGGTCCGACGAACTCCCCGTTGTCCGAATTGCTGAAGAAGTCGCCCCGCAGGTTCACCGGGACGTCCACCGCGAAGTAGCCGGTAGCGGCGTTGTAGGGATAGGTAGGATCGCCGAGATCGGCAATGTTCGGGCCAAGCGCGCCGGCCAGCTGCTGCTCGGCCAGCGACAGCGAGCCCAGGTTGTCCTCGCCGGCCACCTGGTAGACCCGGATCAGCACGCCGGGGGCTTCGCGGTTGACCCCGGACGTGACCCGCAGGGAGGCGGGAAGATCGGTCTGCGCGAGCGAGGAGGGGAGGGAAACCAGCGCAAGGCTGGCGAGAACCGTCGCCGAACAGCGGAGGATTCGCATGTGTTTCATGTTGTTGTTTAGGCTGGCGGTGGCCTGCGGCACACCGAGCTTGCCTGTAGCACGCGCGTCACAATTCTGTAAAGCGGCAACTGCCGGCGCGCCCGGGTGATTCGGGCAGGCCGGCATTGCCGCCGCCGCGCCGACGCGTTATCACTGGCGCATGGCAATTCCCGGCAAACGGCGCGCGATCGAATTCACCCTGCCCGCTGTCGGAACGCCGGAGTCCTCCATGAAAACCACGTCGCTGTCTCCCATCCCCGTCGCCGCCCTCCTCGCCACCACGCTTGCCGTGACCCGGCTGCCCGCTGCCGCACCCGTCTACCCGCCGCAGGTCGAAGTCGCGGAAGTCCGGGCCGCCGTCGATGCCGCTTCCCGGACGCATCCCCGGCTGTTTGTCAGCGCCAATGATCTGCGGGCCTTGCGGACGCCGTTTCCCGACGGTTCGCTCAAGCGCGCCCTGGCGGATCACATCGTGCAGACCGCGAGCCAGCTCGAAGGCGCATTGCCGGTCACCCGCACGCTCGAAGGCCGGCGTCTGCTCGGGCAGTCCCGTCGTTGTATCGAACGCGTTTTGATGCTCGCGACGGCGTTTCACCTCACCGGCGACGACCGGTTCGCCAGGCGCGCCGAGCAGGAAATGCTGGCCGCGGCAGCTTTCGACGACTGGAACCCGAGCCACTTCCTCGACGTGGCCGAAATGACGATGGCGTTGGGTCTCGGCTATGACTGGTTGTTCGACGCCTTGTCCCCGGAGAGCCGGGCGACGATCCGCGAGGCGATCATCGAGAAGGGGGTGAAGCTGCCGTTCGAGACCCGTCACAACGGCTGGGTGCGCGCGCGGAACAACTGGGGACAGGTGTGCCACGGCGGCCTGACCATCGGGGCGCTGGCGGTGCTGGAGGACGAACCCGCCCTGGCGGCGCGCACGGTGCACAACGCGCTGATGAACGTGACCGTGTCCATGGCGGCCTTCGCGCCGAAGGGCAGCTACCCCGAAGGACCGGGTTACTGGGCCTACGGCACGACCTACAACGTCCTGTTGATCGACGCGCTCGAACGGGTGCTTGGCTCTGATTTCGGCCTTTCGCAGGCGCCGGGATTCGCGCTTACCGGCCAATACCCGGCCCTGGTCACGGGGCCTTCTGGATCCACCTTCAACTACGCCGACGGCGGCTCGGGACGCGGCCCGGAACCGGCCCTGTTCTGGTTTGCCCGCCGGTACCAGCGTCCCGACTGGATTTACGAGGAGCCGGAGCTGCTGCGGCGCAGGATGGCTTCGGGCGGACGGTTTCTGCCGCTGACGCTGTTCTGGATGGAGGAGCCCGCGCCGCAGTCGCCCATCGCCATGCCGCTGCATTGGTACAGTGACGGGCCGGTGCCCGTCAGCGTGCATCGCAGTTCCTGGACCGATCCCCACCGCGTCTTCCTCGGCTTCAAGGGCGGCTCGCCGTCGGCGAACCACGGCCAGATGGACACCGGTTCGTTCGTGCTGGATGCGGACGGGGTGCGGTGGGCGCTGGATCTCGGCGCCGAGGGGTATCATGGCATCGAATCGCGCGGCATGAACCTCTGGAACAGCGCGCAGGATTCGGATCGCTGGACCATCTTTCGGCAGATGAACCTGGGCCACAACACGCTCGTCATCGACGGCCAGCTCCAAAAGGCCGCCGGCACGGGCAAGTTCATCGCCTTCTCCGAGGATCCCGCGTTTCCTCATGCCATCATCGACCTGACCGGCGTTTACGAAGGACAGGCGGCCTCGGTCCGCCGCGGTGTTGCCCTGTTGCCCTCGCGTGGCGTGCTCATTCAGGACGAGCTGAGCGGCCTGCGGCCGGGCGCGAAAGTGCGCTGGGGCATGATCACCCCCGGCCAACCGGGCGACCCCGGCCGCGGGGAGATCCGGCTGCAACAGGACGGGAGGACGCTCGACCTCTCGGTCCTTTCGCCCGGAGGCGTGGCGTGGGAAATCTACGATTCGGCGACGCCGCGCAACGAATGGGATTCGCCGAACCGGGGCACCGTGATGGCGCAGTTCGAGGCTGTTGCCCCCGCGGATGGCAGGCTCAGGCTGGCCGTCCTCGCCGTTCCCGGCACGGCAACCAGACCCGGGGACAGCGAAGTGAAACAGGCGGCGCTGGCCGATTGGTAGAATCGTCCGCAACCGGGCTTCCCAGCTTCCCCCGTCATGTCCACGCTTCTCTCGTCCCACCGGTGCTCCCCGGGCGGCTGGTTCCGGGCCGCCACGCGGGCCGCGTTTCTCATCGGGCTCGCGGCTTCGCCCGCCGGCCTCGCCGCGGGTCGGAGCTTCCCCGAACCGCGCATGAGCTATCTGGACAACGGGGTCGTGCGCGTTGGCGTCGACCTCGCCCTCGGGGGCGCGGTCACGTTCCTTTCGGCCAACGACCGGCCGGGCAATCTCATCAACAGCGCCGATCTCGGCCGCCAGATCCAGATGTCCCACTACTCCGGTCCCTGGCCGTTCGTCATCGGTGACAAGCAGCCCAGCCCCCACTGGGCCGGCCTTGGCTGGAACCCGATCCAGACCGGGGACTGCTTCCTGAACCCGTCGGAAGTCCTCGAACATCGCAACGACGGCCGTGAACTCTACGTCCGGTGCCGCCCCAAACTGTGGCCGATGGACGACGTGCCGGCGGAGTGCCTTTTCGAAACCTGGACCACGCTCGATGGCCCCGTCGCGCACATGCGCTTTCGTTGCACGAACGCGCGGAGCGACCGCGCGCGGTATCGTCCGTGCGCCCAGGAACTGCCGGCGGTCTACACCGTTTCCCGCCTTTCGCGGCTGATGGCCTACACGGGCGAAAAGCCCTTCACCGGTGATGCCCTCACGCACGTCACGAACGATTGGCATCAGCCCTGGCCCTGGACCCGCTTCCTGGCGACGGAACGCTGGGCCGCCCTGGTGGACGAGAGCGGCTGGGGTCTCGGGGTGTTCAAGGACGACGGCGGCGAGTTCCATGGCGGCCTGCACGGCGACGTCCGTTCCGCTGATCCGAAGCACGGCTCGACCGCCTATGTGGCGCCCATTCACCGCGAGAACTTCGATCACAACCTCGTCTACGAACACGAAACCCACCTGATGGTCGGCGCGCTGGCCGACATCCGGGCACGCTTCAATGCGATGGCCACAAAGACCCCGCCGACGTGGCGTTTCGAGCGCGATCGCCAGCACTGGACGCTCCACGACGCCACCGACCAGGGCTTTCCGTTGCGCGGCGAATGGCGCATCACGACCGGCGGCAAACCGTGGCGCATCGACGGTCCCACCTTTGCCTGGCGGGCCGAACAGGCGCCGGTGGCCCGGCTGCACCTCGCGCTGCACGGTCAGGAAGCGGCAACCTTCCGGCTGCGATGGAAGCGCTCGGACGACGCCCGTTTCGATGACAGCAAGAGCCTCACGTTTGAGTTGCCGGGCGACGGCGAATTTCACCTTCGCGACGTCCGCCCCGGCGCCTCGGTCGGCTACCGCGGGCTGATCACCGGACTCTCCATCGAACCGGTCACGCCGCTGCGGGAAGGGGTCGAGTTTGCGATCCGATCGGTGACGCTGACGCCGGCGACCGGACCATAGCGGGCCCGCCGGCCGGCAATCTGCCCGGCGCGCGTCGCCCGCGCGGCGCCGGATGAGACGCTCATTGCGGTCAAAGCTCTTTGCTTTGCGGAGCGGGGTCAGGCCGGTAACCTCCGGCGCATGAATCCGGTTGCGCTCATCACCGGCGCGTCGCGTGGGATCGGTCGGGGGATCGCCCTCGAACTGGCGCCGCTCGGCTGGGACTTGGTCGTGAACTACGCCGGCAACGAAGCCGCGGCGCAGCAGACGGCCGCCGACTGCGTCGCCCGCGCCCGCGATGCCCGTCGGACCATTCGGGCGGAACCCTGCCGGGCGGACATCGCCCAAGCCGCCGACCGGCAGGGGTTGCTGGAATTCACCCGGCGGACCTTCGGCCGGATCGACCTCCTGGTGAACAACGCCGGCGTCGCGCCGAACGTCCGCGCCGACATCCTCGAGGCTTCCGAAGAGAGCTTTGATCGCCTCATGGCCATCAACGTGAAGGGGCCTTACTTCCTCACCCAGGCGGTCGCGAAGTGGATGCTCGAAACCGCTCCCGAACCGAGCCTCGACCAGCTCACCGCGGACCATCTCGCGGAGCAGTTGGACGGCCCGGGCGAAGCCGCCCCGAACGCCGGACCACCGACACGTCTCCGGCCAAAGATCGTCACCGTGTCCTCGATCTCCGCCTACACGGCGTCGGTGAATCGCGGCGATTACTGCGTTTCCAAAGCGGCCCTGTCGATGCTGACACCGCTTTTCGCCAGCCGGCTTGCGGACGCCGGGATCAACGTCTACGAAATCCGTCCGGGGGTGATCGCGACGGACATGACCGGGCCGGTGAAGACGAAGTACGACGCGCTGATCGCGGACGGTCTCACGCCGATTCCCCGCTGGGGCCGGCCGGAGGATGTCGGTCGCGCCGTCGCGGCCATTGCGCAGGACCTGCTGCCCTTCAGCACGGGCGAAGTCATCAACGTGGATGGCGGCTTCCATCTGCGCCGGCTGTAGCCGGCCCCCGGAGGCCGCTTTTGCCATCGTCTCTCTCGCACCAGGAATGGACAGGAACGGACACGAATCCGCCGGGCGGATCCCGGCGCGCGACGGCACGGATCGAGAGCTTCGCTCGCGCCCCGCGCAGCCGCACGGCCGCGCGCTCGGCCGGGCGCGGCTGGATTCGTGGGCCATTGAGTTCATTCGTGGTTGATCCCAACCCCCCGACCCCAAGCAAACCATGCCCATCAAGACCGACGCCCGACTGACCCCGAAGAAACTCGTGCCGAAGATCGAGCGGTTGTTCGACCTTTCCGGACGCAAAATCCTGAGCATCGAAAAGACCTGGAAACCCGCGCAGGGCACGCCCGTGTTCACCGTCAAGGGGCGGTATTCGGCGCGCGGCTGGACCGAGTGGACGCAGGGCTTCCAATACGGCTCGGCCGTCCTCCAGTTCGACGCGACAGGGGATGAGCGGTTCCTTGAAATCGGCCGGCGCGGCACGGTCGAGCGAATGGCCGGCCACGTGTCGCACATTGGCGTGCACGATCACGGGTTCAACAACGTCTCGACCTACGGCAATCTGCTGCGGTTGATGCGGGAAGGGCGGCTTCCGGCGGATCCGCGCGAGCAGGAATTCCACGAGCTGGCGCTCAAGATCAGCGGGGCGGTGCAGGCCGCGCGCTGGACACGACTGGCGGACGGCACCGGCTTCATCCACAGCTTCAACGGACCGCATTCGCTGTTCGTCGACACCATCCGGTCGTGCCGGGCGCTGGCCGTGGCGCACCGGCTTGGGCATGTGTTGATGGGGGAGCAGGACGCGAAGATCTCGTTGCTGCATCGCCTGCTCGATCATGCCAGCAACACGGCGCGCTACAGCGTGTACTACGGGGAGGGCCGCGATGCGTATGATCTCCGTGGTCGCACGACCCACGAAGCGGTGTTCAACACGGTCAGCGGCGTGTTCCGCTGTCCGAACAGCCAGCAGGGTTATTCGCCGTTCTCGACCTGGACGCGCGGGTTGGCGTGGGCCATCTGCGGCTTTGCCGAGCAGCTCGAATTCCTGCGCGACGCCGTGACGCCGGAGGCGCCGGAGTTCCAGGCGGCGGGACGCTCGTTGGCAGAGGTCGAGCGCTTGTTCCGCAAGGCCGCCATGGCGACCGCCGATTTCCATCTCGAAAACTGCTGCGCCGACGGCGTTCCGATGTGGGATACGGGCGCGCCAAACCTGCACCGGTTGCCGGCGGGCTATCTCCAGCGCAGGTCGGATCCGGGCAACGCCTGGGAACCGGTGGACAGTTCGGCAGCGGCGATCGCGGCCCAAGGATTGATCCGGTTGGGAAATTACCTGGGCGCCGGGAAGCGGACGGGCGCGAACACCGGCCTTCGAGACACCAAAGCCGCGGCGCGCTACCGGCTGGCCGGATTGAAGATCGCCGAGACGCTCTTTTCAGAACCCTACCTGTCGGTGGATTCGCGGCATCAGGGACTGTTGCTGCACTCGGTCTATCATCGTCCGAACGGGTGGGATTACATCGCTCCAGGACAGCGGGTCCCGAACGGCGAGAGTTCGATGTGGGGGGATTACCACGCCCGGGAACTGGCGCTTCTCATCCTCCGCGAAGCCCGCGGCGAACCCTATCTGACGTTCTACGGTTGCTGCGGCGGTTCGGGGGCAGACGGAGTCTGACGGGCGGAAGTCCCTTCACCGCGCAGCCGGGTGGGCACCCTTCGATGATGGCCTCGGGGACCACCGGACGGTTCCCCTGAGCCGTATCGATTCAACACGGGGTAGCGGCCGACGTGTAGTCGGCGCTGAAATCCAAGGGCTTACGCGGGCTCGCCGATTCCGATCAGCAGTCACTTTTCGGTGAATCGTCGCCCTCGGCGGCAGGCAGTCCTATCCCAGCTGAATCATGCGCCGACTGCACGTCGGCGGCTACGAGTTACTGAATCGTTACGGCTGAGAACCCCGACTACGGCGACGGCGTCGACCATCGCTCACGGTTCAGCAGGCGGCCCCAATCCGCGTCAAAGGGGTGGACCACGGTTGCCTCCTCGTTGCCGCGACGCAACGGGCGGCCTTCGTTGGCCCATTGGAAAACCGAGCCTTCGAGGTTGAACACATTTGTGCAGCCGCGCTCGATCAACTGCACCGCCAGAGCGGCGGACCGGTAGCCCACCGAGCAGTAGAGCACGACGCGCCGCGTTCCTCCCGCTGCCGCGATCGCCGCCCGCGCCGCCGGGACGTCCGCCGCGTTCACCGCGCCGGGCAGATGGCTGACCGCATACTCGGCCGGCGCGCGCACGTCGAGCAGCAGAGGCGTCCCGCCCGGTCCACGTTCCAGCCAGACGGCGAGTTCCGCGGTCGACACGACGGGGACCTCCGGATGGCGCGTGCGGATTTCCTGTTTCAACGCTGCCCAATCCGGCGGTGGTTTCGGTGCTTCCGGGCGGCAGCCGTCGAGGAGTCCGGCTGCCAGCAGCGCGGCCAGTCCGTTACGCCATCCCCGCGGCAACGGTTGGAAGGGAGCGCGCCGAACGGGAGAGCGCCCGGAACGGCCGCGCCCGTCCGCCGGGGTCAATGGTTCAGGCCAGCACATCGCCGGCGGCCGCGCGGTCGAGAAACAGGCGGGCATTGGGGTGGTCGCGGAACCAGGAGGCCGGCAGATCCGAGTGCGCCTCCTCCGCCAGCAACCGGGCCACGATTCCCGCCTTGGCCGCCCCCGTGGCCAGCAGCCAGACCTCCCGCGCCGCCAGCAACGGGCGCAAGCCAATCGTCAGGCCCCAGGTCGGAAAGCGGTCGTGATTCATGTACCGCGCCGAAGACGTCACGGTCTCGACGTGCAAACCGGCCCGATGCGTGTCGATGTCCACCGGCGTGCCCGGCTCGTTCATCCCCACATGCCCGTTGGTCCCGATGCCCAGCAGCACCAGGTCGAAGCCGCCACCGATCGTCGCATCGTATTCCCGACAGGCGGCATCGAGGTCCGGGGCATCCACCGACGGCGTGAAGAACGCCGACGGCGGCAGGTCGAGGTGATCGACCAGGAACCGGCGCAGCATGTTGGCGCACCGGCCCGGATCGTCCGGGGCGAGCCCGCCGTATTCATCGAGCAGAAAAATCCGGGCGTCGCCAAAGCGGGCGCTGCCTTCGCGCACCCGGCGAATCATCTCGGCGTAAATGCGAACCGGGGTCAATCCGGCGGCGAGGCAGTGTCGCAGGGCCGGGTTCGCGGTCAGGCGTTCCTGCCAGCGATCGGCGATGCCGCGCGCCCATTCCGTTTCGCTTCCGAACGATTCAACCTGGAGTTTCATGGCCGGGAGTTCAGCGGGCGTTCAGCCAGAGGTCGACCGGACGTTCGACGTTCGCGGTGAACGGCAGGGGGATCGTGCGCCCGGTTCCGGCCGAGGCGTAGGCGGCATACAACAGTTCGAGCACGGCGCGGCCATCCTCGCCGGTGACCCGTGGCTCGCGGTCTTCGCGGACGCAGTCGATGAAGTGCTTCAGTTCCTGCGGGTAACCCTGGTTGAACGCCTCCTCGAACACGGTGAAGGTCCAGCCCCGGGTCGAGCCCGCCTTCTCCATCGCGTAATCGTAACCGCGCTCGCTGTAGGTGAGAGCGGCGTTGCCCTGGAACAGGTCGGCGTAGCAGACACCGCCGGTCCCATGCACCTCGATGGCATCCTGCATGCCGCCGGGTTTGGCCCAGCTGTTCTCGACGATGCCAAGCACGCCGCCCTCGAACTCGACGGTCACCAGCGAGTTCTCCTCGCCGGTGGTGCGCGCGCCGTGGAGCAGGCCTTTCTGCAACCGGGCCGTGACGTTGAGGGCCTTCGGCTTTCCGCCGAGGATCCACCGGCACCAGGCGAGGCCGTGGCAGCCCATGTCCATGAGCACGCCGCCCCCGGCTTGTTCCATGCGGTAAAACCAGTCGCTGTGCGGACCGCTGTGCTTCTCGGTCTGCCTCACACAATAGAGCCGCCCGAACGCGCCGGCCTCGGCCAGCGCGCGGACCCGCTCGTACTTCGGCGCGAAACACAGTTCCTCGGCATACATCAGCTTGCGCCCCGCAGCCCGCATCGCGCGGATCATCTCGTCCGCTTCCTCAAGCGTGAGACAGAGCGGCTTTTCGATGATCACGTCCTTGCCGGCGGCTGCGGCGGCGAGCACGGCGCGATGGTGCAGGTGATTGGGAAGCCCCACGTCCACCACGTCGCACCCGGAATCCCGAATGACGGCCTCAAGGTTGTCGAACCAGCGGGGAATGCCGTGCCGGCGGGCGAACGCCTCCGCCCTCGCCGGATCCCGCGTGTAGACCGCGACCACCTCGGCCTCGGGCACAAAGCGTCGGTAGGATTCGGCGTGGATGCCGGCGATGAACCCGGCGCCGAGCAGCGCGACTTTCGTCCTGATCATGAGACTCATCAGAGCCGGGATGGCGGTGCGCCATCAAGCTCTTTGCACCGGGGTCGCCGTCCGCGGCGGAACCGGGTCAGGGCAGCCAGCGGAGTTCCGGATGATCGAGGCGGGCGCGATTGGCCGCCGTATCCCAGTACGCCGACCGCGGGAAGCGGCGCGCGTGACCGTCGAGGAAGGTGAATTGAGCGCCGGCACCGTGGAGGTTTGTGTGGACGAAGGACCAGCGCCCGACGGCGGGGAGGTTCTTCGAGTCGAACAGCCAGACCAACGAGGCCGGCCCGGGCAGCGCGGCGAGGCGGACGGGTTGGTTGAAGTCACCCGTGCCATTGACGTGTTCGTTCAGGCAATAGTGAAAGAGATTGCGGCCGTTGCTGCGGCGCCGATTCGCCGGGCAAATCCAGACACTCCAGCCGGGCTCCAGGGCGGCGTTGGTCCGCCAGGGCATGGCATGGTAACGCGGGAGGTCGAGAACCGCGGGCAACTGGATGTACCAACCGACGTTCGTGGCGGCGTCGCCCGGGTTCGGGCTTCCCTCCGGCGGAAGGAAATCGTCGTGGTCCGTGGCGTAAAGCTGGGTGGCAAGCCCCCATTGCCGGAGGTTGTTCAGGCAAACCACGGCCCGCGCCTTGTCCCGGGCGCGGCTCAACGCCGGCAACAACATCCCCGCCAGGATGGCCATCACGGCGATCACCACCAACATCTCGATTAGCGTAAACCCTGGGCCCCGGCGTCGCATAATCCAGCGGCCGCGCCCCCCGGCCCGACCGTCCGGGGAAGACTATACACGTGTTGGCATTGGTGGCAAGCAGGTTTGGGGATTCGCAGAACCGCGGCTGTCCAACCGCCCGAGGCCGGGAAGCCGATGCAGTGACAGGTTCACCGTCAGACAGGGCGAATAAGGTGACAGGTTCACTGTCAGGCTCGTCGGCTACGCGCAACCGCCGCGAACTCCACGCGGCCGCGAGGATATCGCAGCGATCGTGACAGAGTGACAGGTTCGCTATCATCCTTCCGATCCCCCCCACGATCGGGAAAGGGTCACCGAACACGGACGGATATGGTGACAGGTTCACAGTGCGGGCATCGTGCCGGGCGGAAGACAGGGTGACAGGTTCGCTGTTTACCAGGGTGGGACGGGAGACAGCTACTCGTCAGGGCTTTCCGTGTGGCGGCAACCGCTTCCGCGGCGCGTTTCCGGCTTGGCGATTGACAGGCTGTCGGGCCGGGCGCATAACCGCGCAGCATGCGATTGAACAACATCTCGAAGTCGGTGCTCATCGCGCTGGCGATGGCCGGATGCCTGGTCCCCGACACCCGCGGCGCGGAAGCCGGACGGCCCACCCTCGACTCCGTGCTGGCCCGTTTTGTCGAGGCCTCGGGCGGCGCCGAGGCCATCCGCAAGGTGCATTCGCGGCACATCAAAGGCACCCTCAGCTCGGCGATGTTCGGGTCGGCCAGTTGGGAACTGTTGGCCAAAGCGCCGGACAAGCGCCTGACGCTCACCGAGATTCCGGGGTTCGGCGCCATGACCGACGGTTGCGACGGCAAAGTGGTCTGGTCGGACAGTCCGATGGCGGGGCTGGTCGAACGCCAGGGGGAGGAGGCGGAGCGGACCCGGCGTGACGGGTTGTTCTACCGCGACCTGCAGCTCAAGGAACTCTATCCGGGCCTGGAACTCGTGGGCGCCGCGACCGTGAACGGGGAAGCCGCCTGGCAGACCAAGGCCCAGACCGCGGGGGGCAGCTACGACCTGTTCTACTTCAGTCAGGACAGCGGGCGTTTGATCCGACACGAGGCGGAGTTCACCGGCCAGAACGGAGCCACCCGAACCGTCAGTCAGTTCGGCGACTTTCGCCCCGTGGACGGGCTTTCCGTCCCGCATCACATCGCACTGGAGATCTCCAGCGCTGCCACGTCCGGTTTGAAACTGGACCTCCGGATCACCGAGGTGAAGCAGAACGTCGAAATCGCAGACGCGCGTTTCGCCAAGCCGGCGGACTGAGCCGTTACGGCTGAGCCGCTTCCGGGTTCAGCTCAACCCGGTGGCCCGGCCGTCGGGCAGGACTTTGATCCGCGCGGCGGCGGGCACGCGCGGGAGGCCCGGCATGGTCACGATGTTGCCGCAGATGGCCACCACGAAACCCGCCCCGGCAGCGACTCGCAGTTCGTTCACCGTGATGCGGAAGCCCGCGGGCCGGCCGCGGCGGGAGGCCTGATCCGAGAGGGACACGGCCGTCTTGGCGACGCACACCGGCAGCTTGTCGAAGCCGTGCCGGGTGAGCAGTTCGAGGTCGGTCTCGGCGCTGCGATCGTAATCCACCCCGTCCGCGCCGTAGAGTTCGCAGGCGACCTTCTCGAGCTTGTCCGCCAACGGAGCCGACAGCGGATAGAGAAAGCGGAACTTGCGCCGGCGATTGCGTTGGATGGCCCGCTGCACCGCCTCCGCCAGATCGGACGCCCCCGCGCCGCCGTGCCGGTAATGCTCCGCCACCACCGCCTCGACCTCCTGCCGGGCGCAAAACCGCACGATCCGCTTCAGATCGGCGGGGGCGTCATCGTCGAAACGGTTGAGCGCGACCACGGGCTCGATGCCGAACAAGCGGATGTTCTCGATGTGTTTCAGCAGATTGCCCAGACCGCCGCGGATGCCGAAGCCCCCGTGCCAGGCCACGGCCTTGGCGGTCGCCACGATCACCACGGCGGCGGGTTTCAGGCCGGCCAGCCGGCACTTGATGTGGAAGAACTTCTCCGCCCCCAACTCCGTGGCGAAACCGGCCTCGGTGACCACGCACTCCGCGAGCTTGAGGGCCGTGCGCGTGGCAAGCGCAGTGTTGGTGCCCTGGGCGATGTTGGCGAACGGTCCCCCGTGAATAAACGTCGGGGTGCCCTCGAGGGTCTGCGCCAGGTTCGGATGGATCGCGTCCCGCAACAGCACCTGCATGGCGCCGACGGCCTCGACCGCCGTGGCCCGCACGGGTTCGCCCTTGTAGGTGAACCCCACCACCATGTTGCCGAGTCGTTCGCCCAAGTCGGGGAAGTCGCGTGCCAGGCAGAGGATCGCCATGACCTCGGAGGCGGGGGTGATGTTGAACCCGTCCTTGCGGGGCACGCCGTTCTTCACTCCGCCCAGGCCGACGAAAATCTCGCGCAAGGCGCGGTCGTTGAGATCCATCACCCGGCGGAGCACGATGCGGCGGGGGTCGATCTCGAGGCGGTTGCTGTGGTGAATGTGGTTGTCGACCATGGCGGCCAGGAGGTTGTTCGCCTTGGTGACGGAGTACATGTCGCCGGTGAAGTGCAGATTGATGGCTTCGGCGGGGGTCACCTGCGCCCGGCCGGCGCCGGTGCCGCCGCCCTTGATGCCGAAGTACGGACCGAGCGACGGCTCGCGCAGGCAGATGGCCGTGCGCCTTCCGGCCCGGCGCAACGCGTCGCCGAGCCCGACGGTGGTGGTGGTCTTGCCCTCGCCCTGCGGGGTCGGGCTCATGGCGGTCACCAAAATGAGATGGCCGTCGGGGGCCGACGCCCGTGCCGTCAGGACATCGGCCGGCACCTTCGCGATGTAGTGGCCGTGGGGCAGGATGAGGTCGGGATCGAGCCCGAGTTCGCGGGCCACTTCTTGAATGCGGCGCGGCGGGCGGTCGGGCTGGGCCGTTTCCGGGGCCGGGATATCGCTCATGGTCATAATCCGGTTGCCATCAACAATGCGTGCGCGTCCGTGGGGACTTCGGAGCGGAGCTTATCGAGCCAACGCGGGCGGCGCAATGGGGTTGCGTCACCCGCCTGGCGCACCGGGCTTGCTCGTCGACGCGGCGCCCAGCCCGGCGGGCGCATCGCCCGGGGCGCCATCCATGGCCTCCCGCGCCGGCCAACTCCGGGCCTTCCCTTTTGACGGATGGCAACCGGCGTGCGACAAGAAGGGCAGGAACCCGCCCGGGAGGCGACCAGCCGCGTCGGGCCAGACTGATTCGCCAATGCAAACAATTTCCCCCGAGAAGGTTGCGGCAATCTGGCAGGAGCTGAGCCAGATGACGCAGACGCAGGCCGCGGACTTGGCCGCCCGCATGCAGGAGGAGCAACCCGCAATCCTGGTGTATTTGCTCGCGGCCGAACAGGCGGACGAAGCGACACAAGATGCGGGTTGGTTGATGGAGATCGGCGCGCTGATCTGGTGGGCCATGACGCGCGAAGCCGGTCCGTTGCCAATGGTCACTCCCGAACAGCTCGATGCCGCCGAAGACGCCAACATCCGGTTCCTCGAGCAGCTGGACGAAGGTTCGGAGATCAACTACCACACCGCGCTGCAATCCCTCGCCGCCGACTACAATCAGATGCCCTTGTTCGGGCACACCATCGGGCAGTTGATGGCGGATGCGACGGAGGAGCCCGAACTGGTGGACGAGGGCGTCGGCCTGGCGCTGCTTCGGCTCAAGACGGTCATCGACACGCTCGACCAGGCGTCCGACGGCGCGGGATCCCGGTCGCGAACCTGACGAGAAGCGAGGCGGATGCCGCGGGTCCCGATGAGCGAAGCGGGAGGCACTGGGCGGCGGCGCGTCGGTGGCTTGCTTCGGGGGCCGGAGGGTCGGGCGCAGCCCGGTTGTGACCGCGGTTCGCAACTGCTTGCAGCCGGGCGCGGGGCCGTCTAGGCTCGCCGTGACCTTCGGATCGGCGGACGCTTTTCCGGGGGCCGAATTTGCTTATGATGATCAGCGAAGCACTCAACGCGGCCATGAACCGCCAGATCGGCAACGAATTCGGCGCGTCGCTGCAGTATGTGGCCATCGCCTCCCACTTTGCCGGCGAGGGTTTGATGCAACTGGCCGCCCGGTTCCGGGAGCAGGCCACCGAGGAGCGCGATCACGCGCTGCGGTTCGTCAAATACATCGAAGACACCGGCGGCGGGGTCGCGATACCGGCGATCCCCGCGCCCCGCAGCGAGTTCGCCACGGCCGCCGACGCGGTGAGCCACTCACTCGAGCAGGAGAAACTGGTCACCCGCCAGATCAACGAGATCATGGCGCTGGCGGTTGAGGAAAAGGACTTTGCCGCGCAGAATTTCCTCAACTGGTTCGTCAGCGAACAACTCGAAGAGGTCGCCAACATGGACAACCTGCTCAAGGTCGTAAGGCGGGCGGGCGAGCAAAACCTCGTCTACGTCGAGGCCTACGTCGCCAACCAGGCCAGCCGCGCCGTGGCCGAGCCGGGCGCAGCGGGCGCCGAGTGATTCACGGGGCTCGCGGTGTGTCGCTCATTCATCAGCCTTCCCGCCACCCGGGCCGTTCCGCTGTCTGGTCGGCCCGCCAGCTTCCCATCCACCTGACTCCAACCCGTCCCTGATTCTCCGCA
Source organism: Verrucomicrobiales bacterium (assembly GCA_024233305.1). Taxonomy (GTDB): domain Bacteria; phylum Verrucomicrobiota; class Verrucomicrobiia; order Limisphaerales; family J093; genus J093. The sequence goes on along the minus strand of JACKPV010000034.1, from coordinate 31,456 downwards.
TGAAGAAACGTGCCACCACCACCAAGGAGTTCTTCAAAGGCGTCAAACCGATTGCCTACGAGGGACCCGACTCCCGCAATCCGCTGTCCTTCAAGCACTACAACCCCGACGAACTGGTCGAGGGCAAGCCCATGAAGGAGCACCTTCGCTTCTCCGTGGTCTACTGGCACACCATGCGGGGCGTGGGCGCCGACATGTTCGGCATGAACCAGGCCTGGCTGCGCCCGTGGGAGAAGGGCGGGAACGAGATGGAGGTTGCCCTCCGTCGCGTGGGGGTCATGTTCGAGTTCTGCCAGAAGCTCGGCGCGCCGTTCTATGCCTTTCACGACCGGGATGTCGCCCCCGAGGGGCGCACGCTGGCCGAGTCGAACCGCAACCTGGACAAGGTGGTCAAGGAGTTGAAGAAGCGCCAGCGCGACACCGGTATCGGGTTGCTGTGGGGCACCGCCTGCCTGTTCGCCAACCCGCGGTTCACGCACGGTGCCGCCACGAGCCCGAACGCCGAGGTGTTCGCCTATGCGGCCGGGCAGGTGAAGAAGTGTCTCGAGGTCACGCATGAACTCGACGGTGAAGGCTATGTTTTCTGGGGGGGACGCGAGGGATATTCGACGCTCCTGAACACCGACATGAAGCGCGATCTCGATCATCTGGCGGCGTTTCTGCACATGGCGGTGGACTACAAGAAGAAGATCGGATTCAAGGGCCAGTTCTACATCGAGCCCAAGCCGAAGGAGCCGACGAAGCACCAGTACGACTCGGACGCCGCCGCCTGCCTCAACTTTCTGCGACAATACCGGTTGCTGGGCGACCTCAAGCTGAATCTCGAGACCAACCACGCCACCCTGGCGGGGCACACCATGCAGCACGAACTCGAAGTGGCCGGCGCCGCCGGGGCGCTCGGGAGCATCGACGCCAACACCGGCGACCTGTTGCTCGGCTGGGACACGGACCAGTTCCCCACCGACATCTACCTCACGACCCAGATCATGCTGACCCTCCTCAAGTACGGCGGCCTGACCACGGGGGGCACCAACTTCGACGCCAAATGCCGGCGGGAGAGCTTCGAGCCGGTCGACCTGTTCCACGCCCACATCGGCGGCATGGACGCCTTTGCGCGCGGCCTCAAGATCGCGGCGGCCATCCGTGCGGACGGACGTCTGGAGGCCTTCGTGAAGGACCGCTACCGGTCCTGGGATGATGGCCTGGGGCGGGACATCGAGAAGGGCAAGGTTGGCTTCAAGGAACTCGAGGCCTTCGCGCTCAAGCTGGGCGAGGTGCGCTCGAACGAAAGCGGCCGGCAGGAGTACCTCGAGAACCTGATCAACGAGTTCATCTAAGCCGTATCGATTCAACCCGGGGTAGCCGCCGACGTGTAGTCGGCGCTGAAATCCACGGGCTTACGCGGGTTCGCCGATTCCGATCAGCAGTCCCCTTTGGGTGAATCGTCGCCCTCGGCGGCAGGCGGCCCTATCCCAGCGGAATCATGCGCCGACTGCACATCGGCGGCTACGAGTTATTGAATCGCTACGGCTAAGGCGGATCGACCCGCCCGACCAGGAAGCCCATCGTCCCGGGTGCCGCGGTTGGCAGCCTGTCGGGGCGGTGGGCTTTCGGCGTTCAGCGCCGCTTCCGGACGAAGCCGGCGATTCGTTCCACCGCTTCCTCGATCCGGTCCAGCGCCGTGGCGTAACAGCAACGAAGGAAGCCCTCGCCCGACGGTCCGAAGGCGCTGCCGGGGACGCAGGCAACGTTCTGCTCGCGGAGCAACTCCACGGCGAACTCCTTCGAGGTCAGGCCAGTCTCGCGAATGCTGGGGAAGGCGTAGAAGGCGCCGCGTGGCAGGTGGCAGGCCAACCCCATTTCGTTGAAGGCACGGACAATGAAGTTCCGCCGCAGCCGGTAGGCTTCGCGCATCTCGGACGTGGCGGCCTCGCCGTTGCGCAGGGCTTCAATCGCCGCTTCCTGGCTCGTGATGCTGGCACAGAGCATCGAATACTGGTGGATCTTCATCATCGCTTCCACCAGCTCGGCCGGCCCGCACGCATACCCGATGCGAAATCCGGTCATCGCGTAGGCCTTCGAGAAGCCATGGAGAAAAATCGTGCGTTCCCGCATCCCGGGCAGCGCGGCGATGCTGTGGTGTTCCCCTTCGTAGGTGAGTTCGGAGTAGATTTCGTCCGTGATCACCACGAGGTCGTGGCGGATGGCCAGGGCGGCGACCGCTTCGAGTTCCCCCAAGGTCATCGTGCCGCCGGTCGGATTGGTCGGAAAATTGAGCAGCAGCACCCGGGATCGGGGAGTGATGGCCGCCGCCAACGCTTCGGCCCGCACCGCGAATCCATCCCCGGCCCGGCACGGCACCGCCCGGGCAACGCCGTGGGCGAGCGCGACGCTCGGCGAATAGCTGACATAACACGGCTCGTGGTAGAGCACCTCGTCGCCGGGGTTGAGCAGCGCCCGGATCGCGATGTCGAGCGCCTCGCTCACACCGACGGTCACGAGGATTTCATTGGCGGGATTGTAGGCGACGTTGAAATGGTCCGCGACGTTGCGGCTGATGGCCTCGCGGAGGCGGAGCAGGCCGAAGTTCGAGGTGTAACTCGTGCGCCCCCGTTCGAGGGCGTAGATGGCCGCCTCCCGAATGTGCCAGGGCGTGACGAAATCCGGTTCGCCGACGCCCAGGGAAATCACGCCCGGGACCCCCTGGACGAGGTCGAAGAACTCGCGAATGCCCGAGCGCGGCAACGCGCGCACGTGCCGGGCAACCTGTTGGCTAGATGGCTTTGCCGCATCCATCGGAGAGCCAAAGCAAAGCCGGTGCCGGGTTTCCGAGGAAGCAAAAAACGCGTTCGCCATCGGCGCCGGTCCGCGCGGGCGTCCGGTCGCGGCCATGAGCGCGGTCCGGTCCCGCCCGCCAACACGCCCGGCGGTCCCCGGTCGCTGGCCACGGACCGCAGGCACTTCCGGCAGCCCCCGACCGCATCGACGCCGCGCAACCCGGCCTAAGTTCTCCCTTGCCTGCCCGGTAGCCTTGCTTATCCTCGGGACACGAAATATGAACTACCAGATCTCGAAGAACGCCGCCGCTCTCTCGCCCTCGCTGACCCTCGCCATCGACGCGAAGGCCAAGCAGATGCGGGCGGACGGCCTGGACGTCGTTGGTTTTGGCGCGGGCGAGCCGGACTTTGACACGCCCCAACACATCAAGGACGCCGCGGTCAAGGCGTTGGCGGACGGCTTTACGAAGTACACCCCGAGCAGTGGCACCGTCGAATTGCGGCGCGCGGTGGCGGACAAGTTCCTCAAGGACAACGGGCTCACCTACAAGCCGTCGCAGATCATCGTCTCCTGCGGCGGCAAGCATTCCTGTTACAATGCGATTCTCGCCACCTGCCAGGAAGGCGACGAGGTCCTGGTCCCGGCGCCCTACTGGGTCAGCTATCCCGAGATGGTGAAGCTGGCGGGCGCGACGCCGGTGGTGCTGCCCACCACCGACGCGACCGAGTTCAAAATCCGACCCGAACAGTTGCGCGAGGCCATCACCCCGAAGACCCGGTTGCTGATCCTCAATTCGCCCAGCAACCCGACCGGAACCGTCTACACCGCCGAGGAACTGAAGGCCATCGGCGATGTCTGCGTCGAGCGCGGGGTGCTGATGATGAGCGACGAAATCTACGAGAAGCTGACTTACGACGGCGCCCGACACGTCAGTGTGGCGAGCTTCTCGCCGGCCCATTACGACCACACGATCATCGTGCACGGACTGGCGAAGGCCTACTCGATGACCGGTTGGCGGCTGGGTTTCATGGCTGCGCCCGAACCCATCGCCAAGGCGGTGGACGCCATCCAGAGCCACAGCACGAGCAACCCGACCTCGTTCGCGCAGAAGGGCGGTGTCGCTGCGCTGGTCGGGCCGCAGGACCATCTGCCGGTCTGGCTCGAGGAGTACGACAAGCGGCGCAGCTACGCCTGCCAGCGGCTCAACGCCATGCCGGGGATCAGTTGCGTTCCCTCCCGCGGGGCCTTCTATCTCTTTCCGAACATCAGCCAGCTTGGCCTTTCCTCGACGGACTTCTGCGCGCGGCTGCTCGAGGAGGAGAAGGTGGCCGCCGTGCCCGGCATTGCGTTTGGCGCGGACTACGGCATCCGCCTGAGCTACGCGACCAGCATGGCCAACATCGAGAAGGGCCTGGACCGCATGGAACAGTTCGTCCGCCGGGTCGCCGAATAGTGCCCTCCTTCGGGCCGGGCGGTGGGACTCGATCCCACGCCCGCGACAGGACGCAAAGGAACCGGTTGCCGCCGGTTCCTTTGTTCATTTCCAGAGCGCGAGCCGGCCACCGCGGGTTGCGTCAGGCCGGGCACACACTGGGGGCGTCCGTGTGGTAGGAGTCAGCGCGCGACTCCTCCCCGGCGAAACCACGACTTGCGGCTCTTGGGATGCGGGCCTAAGCTCCGCTCGTTGAAACCTCCACCGCAAAGTCCTATGAAAAGACTTCCTTCCTTGATGGCTTTACTCGCTCCGGCCGTGGTTTTTCTGGCCGGCTCCATCCAACCGTTGGTCGCGGCCCCGGACGAACCGGCGGTGGCCGGGCTGCGCGCGCACGTGCAGGAGATGGAGGCCCACCTGCGTGAGTTGAAGGCCGGCGGTCAGGAGCAGGAAGCCCGCGAGGTGCGGGCCCGCCTGGAAGGCGCGCAACAGGAATTGCGCCGGCTCCGGATGCGTGAGCGGCAGGAGAATCCCGAAGCGCAGATGATGCAGCAGCGGTTGGCGGAGATGCGCGGCGAGATCAAACGGCTGCACGAGGCGGGTCGTCTCGATGAGGCGCGCGAACTGGCCGAAGCGGCCCGCAACTTCCAGCGGGAAGCCCGCGACCATCGCGAGTCAGCCGCCGGCGAGCCCCGGGCACGTCCGGGCGAGGAACCCCGTCGGCCGGCCGGCGAGGAACTGGAGCGGCGGCTACGCCACATTCACGTGGCGGTCGAGAATCTCCGCGCCGCCGGACTTTCCGAACTGGCGGAGCATGCGGCCCGGGCGGGGGAGGAGATGCGTCGCGAACTCGAGCGGATGTTCCATGCGCCGGGCGAGCCTGCCGAACCGGTCCGCGCATTGCAGGCCCAGATCGAGGAGCTTCACCGGGCGATGGGGGAGTTGCGTGAGCAGATGGAACGGCTCCGTCACGAACCACGCCCCTAGTCCTCCTCCGGTGGCCGTTTCGGAGCGGGGCGTTCGGCGGAGCGTGACGCACCGTCGCTCCCGTTCCCCGGGTCACCCGGCACGGGGTCTCGTCTTGTCCGCCGGGCTTTTCCAAACACCTCGCGCGCCAGGTTCGCCCGCGCGTCACGCCCGCGTCGGCGCATGATCAGCCAGTCCAAGATCGCCACCCCCATCGCCAGCAACACGAAAACCAGACACGCCGTCCAGTAAAACACGAACCACCACCCCCGCAGCCTCGCGTCCAGCACGAGCAAGCCCCACGTGGTCATCCCTCCGGCGATGACCAGAAACAACAAGCCGAACCAGCGACGCCATGCATCCTGCGTGCTCATGCCAACCGCAACATGCGCCATGCCGTCGTCCGCGCCAAGGGTGGGAATTCGCCGCAAACCCGACCCGGCCCGGTTTGCGTCGTCGTAAACAGCGCCCCCTTTCCTAACCCCAACGTAAACCACCGTCACCCCCCCCGAATCCTATGCAAATCGTCACCCAACTCGCTGTGTTCCTGGAAAACCGCCCGGGCACCCTGGCCCGTGTCTGCGACTCGCTCGGCGCCGCCGGCGTCAACATTCACGCCCTTGCTACGAGCGACACGGTCGACCACACCGTGCTGCGAATGGTGGTGAACGATCCGCGCCGCGCGTTGTTCCTCTTCGAGGAACATCATGTGCTGGTCGTCGAAAGTGATGTCCTCATGCTCGACGCGGACAACAAACCCGGTTCGCTGGCCGAAGCGGCCCGGCGGCTGAGCAAGGCGCGGATCAACATCGAATACCTCTACTGCGCCACCAGCCCGAAGACGCGTCGCGGCGTCATCATCATGCGGGTCTCGAATCCCAAAAAAGCCCTGGCGGCCCTGCAGGCCTGAGCCGTAACCATGCAGTAGGATTCACCACTGATGGGCACTGATGGGCACGGATATTGAGGGAAACCAGGATTGCCCGCCCTGGGTTCGAACTCACCATTCAGGGAGTCTTCCCGCCCTCTCCGCCAACGCTGCAGCCCCGCGCCTTATCCGTGTTATCCGTGCCCATCCGCGGTTCGCTGAGTGAATGGTTCCGGCTGAGGCTGGTCCGGAAGGGCCGCATCGGATTACGGCGCGCCCTCCTCCATCAGCCGCTTCTCCCACGCCGCCCGGAGCCGTCCCACGAGGTCACTCCGGGCAACCTCCCGGCCGTCGAGGCGTCCCAGTTCCACCAGACCCCGGGCGCTGTTGGTCAGGAAAATCCCCGTTGCCTCCCGCAACGCGCCGAGTGTGCAGGGGGGCTCTCCGACCGGGAGATCGAGCGCGCGGGCCGCACGGATCACCGTCCGCCGTGTGATTCCCGGCAACGCGCCCGAAGCCAGCGGCGGCGTGAGCAGGTGATCGTCCGATATCCAGAACAGGTTCGCGGCGCTGGCCTCGACGACCTCCCCGCGCTCGTTCAACAGCAGGGCTTCGTCCGCCATCCGGTCGTCCGCCTCCGCGCGGGCCAGCACGTGGGCGAGTTTGCTGGAGTGCTTCACGCGGTTCAACGGGGAACCCGACCACACGGCAGGCGATGCAATGACCACCACGCGCATGGGCGCCAGTTCGACCGGCAGAGCGAGCCGATGCGTCGTCAGCAGCCCGGTGGGGCGGTCCGCTCCTTTCGGCGAATAGCCCCGGCGGCCGGGACCGCGCGTCACCTGCACGCGAAGCAATCCGTCCCTGACTCCGTTTGCTGCCAGCAGGCTTGCCGCGCGCTCCCGGAGGTCGTCCGTTGACCACGGCAGTCGGAGTCGCAGGAGCATCGCCCCTTCCACAAGCCGTTCGACATGTTCCCTCCAGAAGGGAACGTGGCCCGCCCGGACGCGCATGGTTTCGAAGAGGCCGTCACCGTAGAGGAAACCCCGGTCGTCCACTGACAGGCTGGCTTCGGCCGCTGGCACGAAGCGGTCGCCGAGATGGACCAGTTGCTGATTGCTCATAGGAAACGGCAGCGTCCGCAGGAAGCGGCAGGCCGCCGCCGGCGGAAGCCAGCCGGGCGTCGGCCGTACCGATCGTCCTGGGGCGAGGGGTTGTTCCGGACTGGTTTCATGTTTGCTGCGGCTCGATTTGTCGGTGAAGCGGAGGTTCTCCAGTTGCGATCGCCGCCAACGCCCGGCGGATGCCCAGACTCTTGGTGAGGGTCTCGGCATACTCCGCGGACGGGTCGGATTCCGCGACGATTCCCGCCCCGGCATGAAAGCAGGTGCGGTCCGGGAGACAGACCGCCATGCGGATCAGGATGCTGAGCTGGCTTTCGCGATTGAACCCGAGGTAGCCGAGGCAACCGGTGAACGGACCGCGGGTGACCGGTTCGAGTTCCTCGATGATCTCCATGGCCCGCACCTTCGGGGCGCCGGTGATGCTCCCCCCGGGAAAACAGCCGGCCAGCGCGCTCAGGTGCGTTACGTCGTCGCGCAACCGGCCGGTCACCGTGGACACCAGGTGGTGCACCTGTGCAAACGACTCGAGGCCGGCCAGCCGCGGCACCCTGATGCTGCCAAACTCGCATACCCGCCCGAGGTCGTTTCGCAACAAATCGGTGATCATCACCAACTCGGCCTGCTCCTTCGGACTCCCCGTCAGTTCGGCGGCGAGGGCGGCGTCCCGGACCGGATCCGGCGCGCGCGGACGAGTGCCCTTGATTGGACAGGTTGTGATCCGGTCTCCCGAGAGACGCAGGAAGAGCTCGGGCGACGATGAAACCAACGCGAAATCGCCGGCATCCAGCCAGCCGGCAAACGGAGCCGGCGAAAGAGCCCGCAAGGCCTCATGCAGCACCCAGCCGTCGACGCCTCCGTCCACCGTGAACCGTTGCGAGAGGTTCACCTGATAGATGTCCCCCGCCGCGATGTAGGCCAGCACCCTTTCGACCCGGCGAAGGTACTCCTCCCGGCTCAGGCTGGAGCGGCAGGCTGGACGGTGTTCCGGCATCGGGACGGTCGTTTCGGCATTGGGAACCGGCGGCTCATCCAGCCGCCGCCGCCATTCTTCGAGTCGCTGCCGGGCCCGGCTCCGTTGCCGGCTGCCGTCAGGCAGCAGGCCCGTGGACACGACCCAGGTCCGTCGGTCGCGATGGTCGAACACGACCAGGCTGTCGTGGAAGCCCACGTGCAGATCCGGCAGGCCGAGGTCGGCGGCGGACGTGCGGGGCAGACGCGGCTCGATGAAGTGCTTCAAATCGTAGCCCCAAACACCAAAACAACCACCCAGCGGGAAGGGGGCGCGATCTGCGTTGCCGAGGTCGTAGCGGGCCAGCAACCGTTCAAGCACCATCCAGGGATCCCCGTAGAGCCACTGGCGTCGGCCTTCCTGCGCGAGTTCGCAGGCGGCGCCCCACGCCCGCAGGACGGCGAAGGGTCGGGCGGCGACGAAGGAATGCCGGGACTGGTGGACGTCACCGCCGGTGCTTTCCAGCAATACCACGCCCGGTTCCCGGCGGCAGGCTGCCGCGAGACTCGCCGGAGTGTGGGCAGTGGCCACCGGTTCGATCATCGCGGGCGCAGCGTGCCAGATGTCGCTGCGTCACGCGAGCGCCGGTGCGTGGGGCGCGGGCTTGCTCGCGGAGGCCGCAGATGCCAGCTTGGGTGCGGGCGGTGGGGCCCGGTTGCGCCCCGCACTGCCCGACCGGCAAGCGATGCGATCCCTGCTCAACTGGCTGCTGCAGGTGGGCGCGTTGACGTGGTTCAACGTGTCCACCGTGCCCGCCCGCGCCGGCGCGGTGGCCGCGGCCACCTGCGGCATCGCGGGGGTCGTGGCCGTGTTCGTCGGCACGCTGTCGATTGCCCGGGGATTTCGCTACGCCACGACCGCGTCCGGTTCGCCGGAAGTGGCGATCGTGCTGCGCAGCGGTTCGGATACCGAGATGGTGAGCATGTTCATGGGAGAGCAGACCCGCTGGATCATGGACGCCCCGGGCATCGCCCGCGACGATCGCGGTCCGCTGGCCTCCGCGGAGCTGTTCGCCGTGATCAACCTGCCCAAACGCTCGACCGGTACGGATGCCAACGTGCCGCTGCGCGGGGTGCAGCCGGCCGCCTTTCGCGTCCGGGACGGAGTCCGGATCATTGCCGGGCGAAGGTTCGAGCCGGGCCGGAACGAGGTGATCGCGGGCCGGGCGGCGGCGGGGGAATTCGGCGGGCTCGAACTCGGCGGCAGTTTGCGGGTGGGCAAACAACAATGGCGGATCGTCGGCCTCTTTGCCACCGACGGCGGCCTGGCCGAGTCGGAGGTCTGGACCGATGCCCGCGTGTTTCAGGGCGCCTACCAGCGCGGCAACAGCTTCCAATCGGTGCTGGCCCGCCTGACCTCCGCGGACGCGTTCGACGGGTTTCAACAGTTCCTCGAACGGGACCCCCGGCTCAACGTCAAGGCGTTGCGCCAGGACGATTACTACCGCGAGCAATCACAGCTCGTCAGCAACCTCATCACCGGCCTGGGCTCGATCATCGCCGCCTTGATGGCCGTGGGGGCCGTGTTCGGTGCGCTGAACACGATGTACTCGGCGGTCGCCGCCCGGTCCCGTGAAATCGCCACGCTGCGCGCGCTCGGTTTCCACGGCGGTCCGGTCGTGCTGTCGATCGTGCTCGAGTCCGCGCTGCTGGCGCTCACCGGCGGGCTGCTCGGAGGCATCGGCGCGTACCTGGCCTTCGATGGCTTTCAGGCCGCCACCATGAACTGGCAGAGTTTCAGCCAGGTCGCCTTCGCCTTCGATGTCACCCCGGCGCTGTTGCTTCAAGGCGTGGCGTGTGCGGCGGTGATCGGGTTGATCGGCGGTTTGTTTCCAGCCCTTCGCGCGGCGCGACTGCCGGTGGTCACGGCCTTGCGCGAGGGTTGAGTCGCCGGCCGAACCACGGTAAACCCTTCCGCATGACAACCGAGAACCCAACCGCACCCGCGAACCCCGCCGGTCCGATCCTGATCCGTCACGCCGGGGAAACACCGCGCGAACGCAGCGCGTGCGGCTGGCGGGACCGCCTCATCAGCCGTGAGGACGCCGCCCGCAACCCTGCCGCCTGGGCCCACGCCGTGGACATCGATGGCGCACGGCCTCACTACCACCGCCGCGCCACCGAACTCTATTATGTGGTCGAAGGTGAAGGCGCCGTGCAGTTGGACGGCGTCGATCATCCGGTGAAGAGGGGTTCGCTCGTTCATATTCCGCCCGGTGTCGTTCACGGCGCCCGGGGCCGGATGCGCGTGCTCGTCGTCGGCATCCCGGACATCGCCGAGGACGATTATTTCGAGCCCGCCGGAACCAGCGGACAGTGACCGAAGGGCAGCGGCGAGATTCCTCACGCGACCCGGATCAACAGGATGGACCGGATGCGGGAGGCCCTGTGGCGGAAGGTGTGGGTTCAGGCGAGCCGCCGCCATCCGCTTGCCCCATTGACCTGCCCGCGTGGCAGCTTGTGACTTGCTTGCTGGCCGGGCGATCGGTAAAAGAAAGGGCAGTGAAAAACATGCCTTGGATTGTGGCGCCACTGCTGGCTCTGACCGGTGCGGCAACGGCAAGGGGTGAACTGGCGATTGAAGTCAGACCGGATGCAGGACTGCGTCCGGAGATCCGGGTGCACGCGGACGTCGGCGCCACGTGCGTTATCGAGAGCAAAAACGAACTGGGAGCAGGCCACTGGCTGGCGCGGGCCGTGTTGGAAATGACTTCGTCCACGGAAGCATGGCTGGATCCGGTTCCGGTCGGCGGCAGCGGCCGGTTCTACCGGTCCACCGCCGTCACCAAACCCGCCGTTGAACCCCTGGCGGACATGGTCTGGATCCCGGCGGGCACCTTCACGATGGGGAGTCCGGAGGACGAAGCGGCGCGGGTCGAATGGGAGGGGCCGCAAACTGTCGTCACCTTGAGCCAGGGGTTCTGGATGAGCCGGTACGAGGTGACCCAACGCCAGTATCAGGACTTGATGGGAACGAACCCTTCATTCTTCAGCGATGATCCCGATCGGCCTGTCGAGCAAGTGAGCTGGAACGATGCGCAACGGTTCTGCGAACGGTTGACCGCGCGCGAGATCGCCGCCGGCCGCATCTCTGCCCGTTTCGCCTATCGGTTGCCCACGGAGGCGCAGTGGGAGTACGCCTGCCGGGCCGGCACGACCACGCGCTACAGCTTCGGAGATGACCCGGACTCCAGCCGGATCGGCGCCCATGCCTGGACGGCCAGCAACTCGCGCGTCGCCGAGCGCCCGCCGGGAATCAGCTGGGAGAGCGAGGACGGCTTTTACTATCAGACGAGCAAGGTCGGGCAGAAGCTGCCCAATCCCTGGGGACTCCACGATCTGCACGGGAACGTTTATGAGTGGTGTCGGAACCGTTGGGAGCTTTACCCGGGAGGCACGGTATCCGACCCGACCGGGCCCGCCTCGGGAGCGTTTGGCGTGATGCGAGGCGGAGGGTGGCGAACCGACAAAACCCAATGTCGCTCGGCGTTTCGCTATGGCATCGGCATTTTCGACGACGATGCCCGGGAGTATCTTGGCTTCCGGGTGGTGCTGGTGTTGACATTGGTTCCGTGAGACCGTGTTTTCGCACCCTGAAGGAGTCCTGAAAACACGCTGCACAACCAACCTGGAAGGATCTGCCATGAACGGACGTGAACGGATTTTGAAACATCTTGCCGGCGAGACCGTGGACCGGTTGCCGCTGATGCCGATCACCATGATGTTCGCCGGCGACGCGGCGGGCATCCGCTATGGCGACTACGCGGGCGACCACCGGCTGCTGGTCGAGGCGCAGCTCAAGGTGGCGGAGAAATTCGACTTCGATTACGTGTCCGTGATTTCCGACCCGGCGCGGGAGGCCGCGGACCTCGGCGCGAAGGTGGCGTTCTTCCCCGATCAACCTCCGGCCATTGAGGAGGCGGAGGCCTTGCTGCTGGACAAGGTGGCCCTGGCGCGACTCCAGGTGCCGGACCCTCTGGTGGGAGGTCGGATGCGCGACCGCGTGCAGGGCGCCGCGCGGCTGCGCGAGCAGGTGGCCGGGGACAAGCTGGTCGAGGGCTGGGTCGAGGGACCGTGCGCGATGGGAGCGGATCTGCGCGGCATCAACTCCCTGATGCTCGATTTCTTCGATGACCCCGCTTTTGTGCGCGATCTGTTCGCGTTCGCCGTCGAAATGGAACTGCGCTTCGCTCGGGCGCAGGTCGAGGCGGGCGTCGACTTGATGGGGGTGGGTGACGCCGCCGCCTCACTGGTAGGCCCGCAGATCTACGCGGAGTTCGTCCGCCCGTATGAGCAACAGCTCGTCGATGGATTGCACGGCATGGGCGTGAAAGTGCGGCTGCACATCTGCGGCAACACGCGGTCCATCCTGGGTGGCATGGGGCAGCTCGGATGCGACATCGTGGACCTCGATTACCCCTCGCCGATGGCGGACGGACGGGCGCAGATGGGCCCGGGCCAGGTCCTGCTGGGCAACGTCAACCCGGTGAAAGTGCTCCGTGACGGAACGCCGGAGACGATTCGGGAGGCCGTGGCCGCATGTCACGCCGCCGCCGGGTCCCGCTACATCGTCGGGGCCGGCTGCGAAATCCCGCGGGGCACGCCGGAGGCCAACGTCAGGGCGATGACGGAATACGCCCGGGCAACGAAGCCCTGATGGTCGCTTTCCCAAGAGGACGGCAACGGCGCTCCGACAGCTGTCCGCGCCCCGGGTCCTGTTGGCCGTCGCTCGAAGCGCGATAACGGTCCGGCCACCGTCCGGGGACAGCTTGGCAGCTTGCGGTTCGTGCGGACGAGGTGCGGGTTCGCCGTGGTTCGCGCTCTGCGTTGCTACACCGACGAACCGCCCCATCGCAGCTTCTGTCCGAGAGTCTTGAAGAACGAGGCCCCCGGTAGCCGGACCAAACCTGCGGCGTGGCGGCTGCGCCGGATCACCAGTATCTCGCCGGTCTCGATCGGCGTCCCCAATTGTCCGTCCGCGGACACGTATGTTGCGACGCGTTCGGTCAATAGCTCCACTTCGATGGTGGCCCGCAGGCTGACGATCACCGAGCGGTTGGAAAGGGTGTGCGGACAGATCGGGGTCAGGGCGAAGACGTCCGCGTTCGGACTGACCACCGCGCCGCCCGCCGCCAGCGAGTAGGCGGTCGAACCGGTTGGCGAACTCACCACGAGCCCATCCCCGCGATAGCGGGTCAGTTCCTCGCCGTCGACCCGGACGGCGATTTCGATCAGGCGGGGAGTGGCGCCGCGACTGATGACAAAATCGTTCAGGGCCACCTGGAGGGACGGTTTCGCGCCGCCGCGTCGCCGCAATTGAATCAGACTCCGATGTTCGACCCAGCACCGCCCTCCGAGAACGAGGTCGAGGGTCGCGTCCAAATCGCGCACCGAACAGGTGGTCAGAAAGCCGAGCGAGCCCAGGTTGACCCCGAGAATCGGCGCCCCGCCGGCCGCCGCGGACCGGGCCGCACGCAGCATGGTGCCGTCGCCGCCAAGCACGAGCAGCAGATCGCTGCCGGCGGCCAGGGCCGCGAGGTTCGGCTGCGGTTCAACCATCCCGCCGAGCAGACCGGCGGTGACCTCATCCGCCGTCAGCGCGATGCCCCGCTCCGCCAATGTGCGGGCCGCCCGGCGCAGCACCCGCAGCACGCCAGCCTTGTCCGGATGGGCGACCAACCCGACGCGCCGTATCGTTTCACTCAGTTTTCTCAAGCCACACGAGGAATTCCTTGTTGCCTGCGCCGCCGAGAATGGGGGACTCGACGCATCCCTGCCAGCGGATTCCGCCCCTGCCCGCCACGAAGGCCTCGAGTTCGCGCAACACCCGCGCATGCACCTCCGCATCGCGAATGACCCCCCGACCGCGGTCGGCCTCGGCCTTGCCCGCCTCGAATTGCGGCTTCACCAACGCCACGATATCGCCTCCCCGACGAAGCACCCCGACCACCGGCGGCAGCACGAGCCGCAAGGAAATAAACGAGCAATCGATGACGGCAAAATCGAGCGGTGTGAACGGCGAGGGGAAGTGGCCGGAGTTCAGGTGGCGGGCGTTCACTCGTTCCATCACCACCACCCGCGGATCCTGCCGGAGTTTCCACGCCAGCAGACCCTGCCCAACGTCCACCGCGAACACCTGCGCCGCGCCGCGTTGCAGCAGGCAATCGGTGAACCCGCCCGTCGAGGCCCCGATGTCGACGCCGCAGCGGCCGGCAATCTCGAAGCCAAACGACGCGAGTGCATGCTCGAGCTTCTGGCCGCCCCGGCTGACGAACCGTTCCGGCGCGGCGAGTCGGATCTCGTCGTCCGGTTTGACGCGGGCGCCCGGCTTGGTGGCCGGCCGGCCGTTCACCTGCACGTTGCCGGCCATCACCGCGCGTTGCGCCTGTTCGCGGCTTGCCAGCAAACCACGTTCCACCAAGGCCTGGTCCAGGCGCATCATTGCGCGCATCGCGCCGCCCATTCGTGTCTTTCGTTTCCGAATTCGGTGCCCGACGACCATAGTCCTTCGTCGGCATCGGGCGTGGCAAGACTCCAGGTGCTCACCCTGGTTGACGTCGGTCTCGAACCGGGTGTACGCGAGCGAAAAAGGTCCGGCTTTGGAATCGACAGTCGCCCGAGCGGCTCAGCGGTGCCGGTCGAGGGAAGGTTTTCGGGATTCCCTCCGCCGATTGGCCCGGAGAATGTCCGTATGTCGCCAGAAACAACCGTTCTCGATGCCGCTGCGCACCTGCCGGTCCGCACCACTCGGGCAGGTCGGGCAGCGGACGGGATCTGTCGTCCGTCTCTGCCAGGACAAGGGTGTTCAGCGGGGACGGAGCGAGGCCTTCGTCGCGGCGTGCAGAGCGTCGAGTTCGGCTTGCAGTTCGGTTTTCACCGAGCGGGGCATCCGATCAATGAACAGGATGCCGCGGGTGTGGTCGTGCTCGTGCTGAATGGCGCGGGCAAGCAACCCGCCGCAGCAAAACCGGACCGGGTCGCCCTCCTCGTTGAGCGCCTGGACCTGGACCTGCCGCGGACGCGTGATGTCCGCATAGATTTCCGGGAAACTCAGGCAGCCTTCCGGGCCGGTCTCGGGCTCGCCCAGGGGCTGGACTTCGGTGTTGATCAGCACCATCGGCATGTGCGCCTCCAGGGACACGAGCTGCCCGCCGATCTCGAGCGTGGAGGGCCGGTCCTCGACCTCGCCCACGTCCACCACAAAGAGCTGTAATGCGCGCCCCACTTGCTGGGCGGCGAGGCCGACCCCCTGGGCGTCGCGCATGGTCTCCAGCATGTCCGCCGCCAGGGCCCGGACGGTTTGGTCGATCTGCCGGATCTTCTCGCCTCGCTCACGCAAGGCAGGATGGCCGTATTTGACTATCTCAAGCACCATGATTCAGACGGCTGGTTGCGCGGGAGGCCGAGTTCCCCCGCCGGGCCGACGCCGGCTTAGTAGGTGATTGTCTCATCCTGCAGGGTGTTGGCCAATTCCGTGACATTCGGGCTCCTGGCTGTCCGGACATAGAAACCGCTGGTGGTAACGGCGGTCAGGAGGCTGTCCAAATCGTTCAAACCCAAAAGCTTGCCAAGGCAGAATCCAGAGTTGAAATGATCTCCGGCGCCTGTGGTGATCAGGGGCGTGCCGGTTACCGGCCCCGGAGTCATGGCCACTCCGTCGGCCGAAACGGCCAGCGCGTAGGAAACCGGATGAACAACGAGCGTCCGGACGGGAACGCGGGCGTGGATTTCGCGGGCCAGGGTTTCCAGCCCGGCGGGGGTGTGTTCGGGCAGGGAAAGCGACAGGGCTTTGCCCACCTCGAATGCCTCTTTTTCGTTCAGACCGAGGATTACATCGAAGTACCGTCCGAATTGCACCACGAGTTCGAGCGCATGCTGGATGTCGGCATTCGTGCGCTTCTCAGGATCGGCAAGGTCGACGAACAGCTTGCGGCGGTCACCGTTCAGGCCCGGACAGAGTTCCTGCAGCAGCGATTCCCAGATCTGGCTCATGTAAGGAAGCATGGTCCAGTTGACGAAGCCCACCAAGTCAGCGGCTCCGAAGTGCCGGCCAAACTCCTCCCGTGACCAGCGCTCCTGGATGTTGGCCCAGGTAACCTCCTTGAGGGACTCGTGCTTGCCCACAAGGATCTTCCCGTCGTGGAATTCGTAGGCGTCGGTGAGTCCCGGCGGCGCGATGCTGTGCACTTCCGCCCGGACCGCGAAATCGCGGAAGACCGCGTGGATGTCCGGCCAACCCAGGTTGCCGACGTACGTAACCTGCAAGCCGAGCGAGGCCAGGGCGTTTCCCATGATCGGGCCGTTCCCTCCCAGCTTCTGCATGTGGCGCACCAGTTCGATGTTCGTACTGCGTCCCGCCGCCGCGGCCATGCGGTCGGCCAGGCCCTGAATCGTGTTGAGCCGGGTAAACTCCGTGGCACTGGCCCGCTTGTCCACCACGTGGAGGATCTCGTCCACGAACCCGTCCAAACCGATGAAACCGGTGAGGCTGGACACCCGGCCCGCGGATGCCGCCAACTGTTCGGCACATCGGTTGCGTTGCTCTTGCGTAATCGTCATAAGAACCGCCGTTTCACTGTCCTAGAAATGTCAAACTCCGTATTGATGCCAGACCGGCAGGGACTTGGGAAGTCGAAGGTTCAATCCAGGCAGCAGCCAGCAGCCGTGCGCATCTCGGGTTCCTCGAAACCGTGGGCTCATTCCACTCAGGGATTGACTCCGACCGTGGCCCGCAGAGTGGATACTGCGCTTCCTCGCCGGAGGCCGCCGGGACACCGAGAAACCGGAGACCCGGATGGAGCAGCGTCGACCGGCTCAGGCGCTCTGACCGGTTTGGTTACCGCAAGCGAGGAGCCCGCCGGCTTACTCGGGTGTGATGCCGATCAGTTCCAGTACCCGCTCGAGATCGTCGTCACTGAAGAACTGGATTTCAACGCTGCCCTTGCCCTTGCGGTACCGCAGACGAACCCGGGTTCCCAAGCGTTCCTGAAGACGTTCTTGCAGGACGCCAAGATGGGGATCCGGGCCCGAGAGCGAACCAGTCCGTCCGCCAACCGCCGTACGGGCCGACGGGGCTTGCAGTCGCGCGACCAGATCCTCGGTTTGGCGCACGTTCAGGCCGTCGCGCAGAACGCGGTCGACAGCAAGCGTCTGCCGGTCGGCAACCTCGAGTCCGAGGATTACCTTCGCGTGCCCCACCGAGAGCTGTCCGTTGCGGACATGGGCCTGAAGTGCATCGGGGAGCTTCAGCAGGCGGAGCGCGTTGGCAACCGAAACCCGGCTCCGCCCCACGCGCGCGGCGATGTCCTCCTGACGTAGTTGAAAGCGCTCGGCCAACTGGCGGTAACCCTCAGCCTCCTCGATCGGGTTCAAATCCTCGCGTTGGAGGTTCTCGATGAGGGCCAGTTCGAGCACCTTCAGGTCATCCGCCTCCCGGACCAGGGCCGGCACCTCGTTCAGTCCGGCGAGTTTGGCCGCCCGCCAGCGACGCTCACCCGCGATGAGTTCATAGTCGTCGCCCCGCCGACGCACGATGAGCGGTTGCAGAATGCCCTGTTCCCGGATGGAATCCGCCAGTTCCTGCAACTCCTCAGTCGCGAACTGCCGGCGGGGCTGAAAGGCGCAAGGCTGAACGCGCGTCAATGGAAGACTCTCGATCTGCCCCTCGGAAGACGACGGGACCCCCGGGGCAGGTGACGCCGAGGAGGCCCCGGCGGTCGGTGGGGATGGCGAAATTGAGCCACCACCCAGCAGCGCGCCCAGTCCACGACCCAGTGCGGGTTTTGTCATCGGCGCCGAGTCTTGCGAACCCGCCCGGCGGTGTCAACCAGCAGCGGCCTGACCGTGCATCGGACCCGACGCGGTTGCGGCGAGGAGCCACTGGTCATCAGCAACATCCAGGAGTCCACGCGCATCTGGAGGGAACCAGCTCGCGAACGCAGGCGGGGTTTCCCCGCCGGCTTCCGCACCGGTCGTGAGCCACAGGCTACCGAAGCGTCGCCCGGGCAACTGGTTTGAAACGGGGGACCGGCTCGATGGAAGAACGCCTTGCCTGCGCCCCGCCGGCTGCGGGGGCAATCCGAACGCCGAATAACGGAGTGCGACTACGGACAGCGGCCTCCCAAAATGCGAGCCGGCACCGCCCCCGTAGTCGGAGGAGATGCCGGGCTACGCCGCGCTGTCGATCTTAGGGCCGACAGACCACTCACCCCATGCCCGTTACCGGGCACATCCCACCGTTACATGCGTGCGGCGGGTCAGGCGCTTCTTCTAAGCGCTCTTTGCCTTGCGGTCCCGCCGCCGCTTGATAGCCATCCACACTCCGCAAGCCCCGAGGAAGCCGAGACTGGCCGTCGGCAACGGTTCAGGAGCATGGAAGACTATCGGATCCACCAAGATCCCGGTCGGCAACGCGGGGGCGGATGGATCCGAGGGATTGGGATCTCCAACCAGCCACACCGAGGCCTTTCCGTCATTCAAGGCAGCCAGGAACCCCGGAATACCAGGGACCAGATTGGCCTGCCCGGAGGTGGGATTGAGGGCGCCACGATAGAATACCTCGTTTCCTGAGCCTGGCCCAATCTCCACGTAAAAGGGGGCGGGGTCGGCGTTGACGGGCCACTTCACGGTCAGGCTCTCGGTCCAGAGATCAAGTTGCGGAACGTAGGAGATGGCAACATACGCAAGACTCCCGATGAGGGGTTCTCCGTCCAGTTTTATGGGCGAGGCGTTCCAAGGATCGTTCAACCCCGTCAAGGTGATCGGGGGGAGGATGATCTGTGCGCGGACGTTGGCGGTGAGGCAGGTGAGCAGACCCAACACACCGACTATGCACGTCGATTTGAGTGATATCTTCATCTTAAGCTTCTTTCCCGTTCTGCCCGGCGGGGGTCCCCAACTCAATCGCTGCCGCTTCCGCCGGCGACACCACCAGCGCGACCACCGGACGGACCACAAAACCCTATAGGGTCCCGTCCGACAACCGCAGCCGAAAGGTGTCCTTATCAGCTAACACAACGGGGGCAGGTTATCACGAACCGAATGCAAACACTAGTCAAAAAATGCTTCCAAGTTCGGACTGCACGGCAAATTCATGAGAGGTTTTTGAGGGATGGGCGTTTGACTTTTACGAACCGGAAGGCCGGGCGGAGGTCGATGGAGCGGTCACCGCCCAATCGTGTCGGCTCACCGCGTCGCCGAGGCGAAACCGTCAACGAAAGCCGGCTTCGGGAACCGGCGCGCCGGCCGCCCAGGCGATGGCGTTCACCACCAGGGTGCGCAGGCTCGGTTCATGCCAGTTCTTGTGCCAATGACCGGCGGTCGCACCAAAGCCGCGCCCTCCGCCCCGCTCGTCCGGACGCTCATACGCCCAGGCCAGGTGCTGGATTTCCCCCCGCCGGATGGCCGCCCGCACATGCGGGTTGTTCTCGTGGGGGCCGTCCGGACGGTCCAAAGTCTCGCGCGGCGGATGCGCAGAAAGCAGCGGCGTCACCCCCTGCATCCCGGGCCGGAACTTCATGTGGTAATACCACTCGTCGCGCAACGTGAACGGTTCCACTCCGCGGGTCGCCGGGTGCACAGGAATCGCGTCGAAGCTCGCGGTCCAAACCGGATTCACCGACCAGTCGGTTTCGAAGTAACCCCCGATCCAGTCCAGCATGAGATCGCCGGGCCGGCCGGCGGGCACCTCGACCGCGTAATGCAGACACACCAAGCCAACCCCCTGCCGCATCAACGCATCGAAGGCATCCAGGTGAGGCATGACCAGGTGTCCGCCACCACCGTTGCAATAGAAGACCACGGCATCCGCCCCGGCCAGGGCCTGTGGGTCATCGGGATATCCATCGAACTCGAAGGTCTCAAAGTTCAACCCGCCCGCCTTGAGCGCCTCGGCAAAGCGGTGGTTGCCCGCGAGATGCTGGTGGGCGTCCCCGCCATGGCCACCGCCCGCGCCGATGAACACCACGCGCCGCGGCGTGAAATCCCGGATCCGGATGTTGCGCCACCGCACCTCGTAGGGACCGTCGCCCCGCCGGATGCCGTGCACCTGGAAGCCGATGAACCCGCGCGGCATCTTCGTGGTCGTCTCCTCGAAGTCCACCACGGGAAGGCCGTTCACCCAGGTCTGAATCCGCGGCCCGGAGGTCCTCACGAGATAGTGATTCCACTCGCCCCGCCGAAAGGCGCCCCGCTTCACGGGATCCCCGCCGGGACCGGACAACCAGCCCGTGTCGAGACCTTCCCCGTAGACGCAGCCGGCGCTGCCGTTCACCGCAATCTCGACCTGCGGCCCGTGCACCCGGTGGTTCTTGAAGGCCGCCGTGCTCGCCGAGCGGATCTGCACGCCGGAGTTCAACGCGTCATCAACCAACACCTCGAAGCTCAACTCGAAGTCGCTGTAGGTCGCCGTCGTGCAAAGAAACGAATTCGGACTGCCTTCGCTCGTGCGTCCCACCAGGCAGCCGTCCTCGACCCGGTAGGTGGCGGTCCCGTTCCGCTGGGTCAGCCCTTGGAGGCTCTGTCCGTCGAACAGCGGCGCCCACGGCGGATTCAGGTCGGCGGCGCCCGCCGCAATCGAGGAAACGAGCCAACCGGTCGCGATGGCCAGCGCCCGGTCGAGGGGAGATTTGGTGCGTGTGTTCATGGCAGGAAATCGATCAACCCCCTTGATACGTGACCGGGGACGCGCACGCCAGCTTTTCCGCCTGTCGATTGCGCTCCCGTGCGCATCTCAGCCTTTTCGGACCGCGGAGTTCATTCCGCAGCAAGCCCGACTTCCGGCGGAGCCAGCAAAATGAACCCCGCGCTCGATTTCCCCAGCTGCCTCGAACTCGGGAAGCGCCGGGGTGCGTCCCGCTCCGGGTTTTGCGACGACTAGGGCTTGCCAGCCGGATGTGCTCCGGGGCTAGACTGGGCGGCCGTGTTGCCTGTGACCGACACCATCAAGACCGGGGCCTCGAAGAGCGTAGGGTGCCGGCGGCCCCGACCGGTCCAATGAGGCCCGTCATGCGGTCCATCCACGGTCTGCTGACCGGCTTCCTCAACCGGTTGCCCGCGCGTACCCGAAGCATCCTGGCAACCTGCGTTTACGGTCTGCTCGCCGGCCTGGCCGCCGTCGCCTTCCAACTTGCGGTCCATGCGACGCATCGAAACACCATCGCCCGCGCGGCGGCACTCTCGAAGACGGAATTCGCCCTCTGGAGCCTGGGCATCCTGGTCGCCGCGTCCCTGATCGTCGGGTGGCTGCTCAACGCCTACTGCAAGGAGGCTGCCGGTAGCGGCATCCCCCAGCTGAAGCTCGCCTTCTGGAAGGACTTCGGCTACGTGCCGTGGCGCACGGTCTGGGTGAAGTTCGTCGCCGGGGTGGTCAGTGTTGGCGGCGGCTGCAGTCTCGGGCGCGAGGGCCCCTCGGTGCAGATTGCCGGCGGCTTGGCCTCGAATCTGGCGGGCACGCTCGGCGAACCGAAGCAGAACCGCCGGCCGGCCGCCGCGGCGGGCGCCGCCGCCGGACTGGCGGCGGCCTTCAACACGCCGCTGGCCGCGATCACCTTCGTGCTCGAAGAGATCATCGCGGACCTCAACAGCCGTTTTCTCGGCAGCGTACTGCTGGCCTCGGTGCTGGGCGCCTTCGTGGTGCATGGGTTGATCGGCGCCCAGCCGGCCTTCATCCTCCGGGGCGCCGCGGCGCCGCACTGGCAGGCCTATCTGCTCACTCCGATGGTGGCCGCGGCGGCGGCCTTGGTGGGAGTCGCCTTCCAGAAGTGGACCCTCGGCCTGCGCTCGGCCAACCGTCGGCTCACCGCGGTTCCCGTCTGGATCCGGCCCGTTTTCGGCGGACTGATCACCTGGGCGATCGGCTGCGCGGTGTTCTGGCACACCGGACGGCTCGGCGTGTTTGGCCTCGGTTACGATGATCTCTCCGCCGCGCTGGACCACAAGATCGTCTGGCAGATCGCCCTGATCCTGCTCGGGGCGAAACTGCTTGCCACGGTCGCCTGCTACGGCTTCGGCGGCTCGGGGGGCATCTTCTCCCCGACCCTGTTCCTGGGCGGCATGGCCGGCGTGGGGATCGCAGAACTCGCTGCCACGGTCCTGCCCCTCAGCCCGGGCGACCGGCTCGCCCTGGCCGTCGTGGGCATGAGCGCCTGCCTCAACGCCGTCGTGCGGGCGCCGGTCACGGGCATTCTGATCGTCTTCGAGATGACGCACGAGTTCGCCCTCGTGCCCGCCCTGATGATGGGCGCGCTCGTGAGCGGCGCCATCGCCCGCCGGCTGTGCCGCGAGAATTTCTACGAAGCCCTGCTGCAACAGGACGGTCATCACCTGGACCGGGTGATCCCTCCGCGCGATCTCCAGAGTTGGCAGCAACTGCCGGTGTCCGCCATCGCGAACTTCCAGCCGGTGGTGGTCGCGGACCTCCGTCCCGAAGCGCTCGAAGCGCTCCTGAAGGAACATCCCTACCAGCGCTGGCCGGTGGTCGGCAAAACCGGCGCCCTCAGCCTGCTCACACGCGCCGAAGCCGAAGAGGCGCTGAGCCAAAAACGGGAACCTCGCCTCGAACCGGCCGTGACCTGCCGCCCGGGGCAGACCATCCAGGACCTGCAGATGTCCCTGATCCAGTCCACCGCGAACATCGTCGTCCTCACCGACCCCAAGGACGGCCGCGTCCTCGGACTGGTCACCCTTCACGACGTCCTCCGCGCCCAGTCCACCATGAGCCGGCGGCGCGGAGAGGACTGATCCCAACCCCGCGGCCATCGCGGCGCGCGTTTCAGATGTGTCGCTGCGGGGAGTCGAGGAGAACCGACCTGAGCGCGCGATCGAATCGGCGACCCGCGGCCCGCGACTCAACGGCTAACCGGCTCCGCCCGCCGGGTGAAGCGCGAGATCGACCTGGAGGTCCGCCGCGATCCGTTCAAGTTCCACTTGCAGCGCCGCGAGGTCACAGGTCGCGGGGATCCACACGCGGGCCTGCGCGTGAAAGAGCATTTCACCGGACATGGGCGCGCTACGACACTCGGTTTCGAGTTCCTCGAGATTGACCTCGTGCCGGGCCAGCGCCGCGGAAACCTGTTGCACAATGCCCGTCCGGTCCTGTCCCACCAGTTCGATCGTGGCCTCCCCGCCGCCTTCGCTCCGGTGTCCCGGATCCGCCTTAACCACCACCGCAAAACCAACCTTCGCCCAGGCGCCCAACGCCGTTTCGAAATCCCCTCGCCGGTCGGCGGGCACCTGGCAGCGGAGGATCCCGGCGAACTCCCCGCCCAGCCGGCCCATCCGGCTTTCGAGCCAGTTGCCCCCATGGGCGCCCACGAGCGCCGCCAGTTGCTTCACCACGCCGGGCCGATCCGGTCCCAGTAACGTCAGGACAAGGCACACTTCCATCCCCTTCTCTAGGCATCGCTCCCCTCGCGTGCAAGCCGGGAGAACCAACGCCGGCCCGCGACAGCGCCCCGGCCGCAAAACGATTGACGCCCCGAACCGCTCGTGGCGAGGTTGGCGTCACGAGATGAACGGCAACAACCAGGAATACAACGCGGAGGCGATGCTCGACTACCTCGATGGGCTGGACCCGCGCGTGCGCCAGAAAGGCGAGGCGTTGTTCGCCGCCCGGCGGGTGAGGGATCTGGGTCCGGTGGAGGACACTTCGGATTTTGCCGCCGTGGTAGTGGACGGCGGTGAGCACGTGGCGATTCTGGAACACGACTTCGAATTCGGCTGGAGCGGTACCTGCGATTGCGAGGATGAATTCGATTGCGAACACGCCTGCGCCGTGATGCTGGCCATGCTGAGGAAGCTTGGAATCAGCCCCCGGCAATCACGCGCGAAACCCCGGCAACCCGCCCCTCCCTCTCCGGCGTCAAAGCCCGCCGCGCAGAAGCCGGCCGGGAGCATGGCCGGGGAACTCACCGCCGCGCTCGGTCGCCCCCTGAACGCGGCGGAGCAGCGCTTTCTCAAAGGGCTGAGCCAGACTTTCGCCCGCGTCCAGGCCACCCACCACCTGTCCTACTGGGACCTGGACAACCTGGGACTGCAGACCGGGGGACACAGCTGGGATCGCCTCGACATCTGGCCCCGCCTGCCGAAGGACGAGCGGCAGTTCTGGAACTACCTCGCCAACGCCGTACTCGAGAGCGGCCATTCGATCCCGGGATTCATGGAGCCGGTAACCGACTTCGCATCCGTGCGGGAGGAGCTGGCCGCGTGGCGCCGGCAGCGCCAGATCGATCAGTGGCGCAACCTGCTGGCCGCCGCCCCGCCCGCCGACGGCCTGGCGGCGGCCCCGCGCCGCGTCGACCTTCGCCTCGTCCTCGGCTGGGACGGCGCGGAACTCGAGTGGAAACAGGACAGCGACGCGAGTTATCGCCAACTGCGGCTCAACAACTTTCAGCAGCTCCTGTTGGACCGCGCCCACGGGCAGGTCGAACTCTCCCCGGCCTCCGAACACCTTTGCAGCGCCTTCGAGATACGCGTCGCCCACGGGCGCAATCCGAAGATCCCCTACGAGGAGCCGGGCACGCGCGATCTCCTGAGCCGCCTGCTCCGCGCGCCCGACCTCGAAGCCTTGATCGTCAGCGCGGATCGCCAACCGCTCCGGCGACCGACGGAACCGTTGCGCTGGAACTTGAGCGCGCCCGCCGACGGGACCGGCGACTACCGGCTTCAGCTGGTCCTTCCCGACGGCGCCCCGCTCCAGGCGCTGCTCTGCACCTTTCCCGGCCGGCCCACGCTCTACCTGACTCCGAACGCGATCCATCAGGGACCGCTGCCAGGCAAGGACGTTCTGAATCCGGCCGGCGAAAACGTCATCCCGGCGCCAGCCCTCGAGACCTCCGCCGGCGTCGGATTTCTGCAGGACCACGGGGTCGAATTGCCGTCGCGAGTGCGGGATCGCCTGCAGACCGTCCCGATGGAGGTGGAGATTCAATGCGAAATCGGGCGCCCCTATGCCTCGAGCCGCAGCGATTACTGCTACGTGCGCACGGAGGCCCGGGCCAAGGACGGTTCGCGGCAGGAAACCTGGACCGGAGAGGGCTGGCAACTTCGCGGGCGACCGGCCCGCGAGCGGAAAGGCGATGGGATCCGGGTCTACGATCGCTCGGCCCTCGCCGGCGTGTCGCAGTGGCTGCAACCACTCGATCTCCGGATCGACAGCTTCAACGGCCGGCAATCCACGCGCATCACCCGCAAGTTCCCCGAACTGTTCGACACTTGGCTGCGTTCGCTCCCCCCCGAGGTGAAGGTCGAGTTGAAGGGCGAACTAGCCACCCTGCGCGACGGCGCCGTCTCCGGCAAGGTGAAGCTCGAAGTCACCGAGACGGACATCGATTGGTTCGACTTGAAGGTTGCGCTCGAGGTATCGGACACCACCCTGAGCGAAGAGGAACTCAAGCTGCTGCTGGCGGCCAAGGGCGGCTTTGTGCGCCTCGAGGACAAGGGCTGGCGCCGGCTCCAGTTCGATCTGGGCGAGGAGGATGACGCCCGCCTGGCCCGGCTCGGACTCAGCCCCCGCGAACTCAGCGCCGAACCCCAGCGACTCCACGCCCTCCAACTCGCCGACGAGGCGGCTCGCAGCTTCCTGCCGGAACCCCAGTTCGAGCAGATTCACCGCCGGGTCGAGGATTTGAAGGCCCGCGTCACGCCCGAAGTGCCGTCGGTGATCCAGGCCGAACTGCGCCCCTACCAACGGGACGGCTTCCATTTCCTCGCCTACCTCACGGCGAACCGCTTCGGCGGGATTCTTGCGGACGACATGGGTTTGGGTAAAACGCTGCAAGCGATCACCTGGTTGGTGTGGCTGCGCCAGAACCACCCGACCGCCGGAGAAGCCCCGCCACCGACGCTGGTGGTCTGTCCCAAATCGGTGATGGACAACTGGCGGAGCGAGGCGGAGCGGTTTGCGCCCGGGCTGCGCGTGAAATCGTGGCCGGCCGCCGAACTCGAGCAGTTCCAGGAACGCCTGAGCGAGGCGGATGTTCACGTGCTGAACTACAACCAGCTTCGGTTGCTCGGCGAGAACCTGGTGACGCAGCCCTGGCTGGCCGTCGTGCTCGATGAAGGCCAGTACATCAAGAACCCCTCCTCGCAGACCGCCCAGGTGGCCCGTTCCCTGCGCGCCACGCACCGGTTGGTGCTCACCGGCACCCCCATCGAAAACCGGTTACTGGATCTCTGGAGCCTCATGGCCTTCGCCATGCCGGGCATGCTTTCCAGCCGCGCCCAGTTCGCGAAGCTCTACGACGCCAAGGACGACCCCTTCGCCCGCCAGCGCCTCGCCGCCCGCGTGCGCCCGTTCCTGCTCCGTCGCACCAAGGCCCAGGTGGCCGCCGACCTCCCCGACCGCATCGAGGAGGACCTGCTGTGCGAGATCGAAGGCGACCAGGAAACGCTCTATCAGGCCGAACTCAAACGCGCCCGCCAGATGCTGCTCAAGGTGAAGACCCAGAAACAGCTCGCCAAACAGCAGTTCCATTTCCTCACCTCGCTGCTCCGGTTGCGCCAGATTTGCTGCCATCCGAAGCTGGTCGACGCGAACTCGAAAGCCGAAAGCGCCAAGGTCGCCGCCTTGCTCGAATTGCTCGAACCCCTCATGGAGGAAGGCCAGAAGGTGCTGGTCTTTTCGCAGTTCACCGGCTTGCTCGCGTTGTTGAAACCCGAGTTCAAGAAACGCAAATGGCCCCTGTTCTACCTCGCCGGCGAAACCGAGAACCGCGGTGAACTCGTGCGGGAATTCCAGGAAACCGAAGGCCCCGCCGGCTTCCTCATCTCGCTCAAGGCCGGTGGCTTCGGCCTCAACCTCACCGCGGCCAGTTACGTCGTCCTGTTCGATCCGTGGTGGAATCCCGCCGTCGAGAACCAGGCCATCGACCGCACCCATCGCATCGGCCAGACCAGCACCGTGGTCGCCTATCGCCTGCTCATCAAGAACAGCATCGAGGAAAAAATCCGGGTGCTGCAAAAGCAGAAGAAAGCCCTGGCCGAGGACGTGCTTGGCGAGGAACGCTTCGCCCAGAGCCTGACCCTCGACGACCTCCGCTACCTCTTCGCCGAGGACGCCTCGCAACCTGCCGCGACTTGACTCCCATGGTGGAGTGCGCCGGCAAAGCGAAGCGGCGATGGCGCTTTCGAGGCCGGACGGGCATCCGGAACTCCCATTCGCCTCGCCGCCCGAAACGCGCTCCCGATAGTCATCGCGCAAGCGACCACCGCCCCGGCTTGCAGAGCCCCCTGCGCTGGCCCAGACTTCACGGCGCGCCGCGCTCATGATCGCCGGGCTGATCACCAACATCCAACGCTACTCCGTCCACGACGGACCCGGAATCCGCACGACCGTGTTCCTGAAAGGCTGCCCGCTCGCCTGCGCTTGGTGCCACAACCCGGAGACCATCAACCCCCGCCCGCACGTGATGCGCGTCGAGGCCCGGTGCATCCGTTGCGGCAGCTGCCTCGCCGCCTGCCCCCGGGGCGATCCCGTCGGACTTCCCTCCGCCGTGAAAGCCGGTTTCCCTTCCGTCACGCCCCAACCGGGTGCCCCGGCGGAATGCTCGGTTTGCGCCGCCTGCATCGAGGCCTGTCCGGTGAATGGCCGCACCCTCGTCGGACGCGAACTGACCCCCGCTGCTCTGCGCGCCGAACTGCTGCACGACCGCCTGTTCTTCGACGAATCCCGCGGGGGTGTGACCTTCTCCGGCGGCGAACCGCTCCGTCAGGGGGAATTCCTGCTCGCCGCCCTGGCGCTGTGCTGCGAGGAAGGCATCCACACCGCGGTGGATACCTGCGGGCACGCGCCGCGCGAACTCGTTCAACGCGTCGCCGCCGCCTGCGATCTCGTGCTCTACGATCTCAAGCTGCTTGATGCCGACCGGCACGCCCGGTTCTGTGGCGCATCGAACCGCTTGATCCTGGAGAACCTCCACTGGCTGGCCCGCCATCATCCCCGCGTCTGGTTGCGGATCCCCCTGATCCCGGAAGTAAATGGCGACCCCGGCGAGTTGGCTGCCATGGCCCGCCTCGCCGCCTCGCTCCCGGCGGTCGAACAGGTCAACCTGCTCCCCTATCACGCGATCGGCACGCACAAGCGCGACGGCCTGGCCACGCATCCCCCTCCCGCCTTCAAGCCGCCCTCGACGCCGCAGATCGAAGCGGCCCGGCGGATCTTCGAGCAAGCCGGACTGCGGGTCTGCATCGGCGGTTGACTCGTCGTCCCCCGCCAACATCACCTCTCCATATCGACCCATCCGTGGTGAATCCAGCTGCATGGTTGCTGCCGAGCCGTATCGATTCAACACGCTGTAGCCGCCGACGTGTAGTCGGCGCTGAAATCCATGGGCTCCGCGGTCTCCCCGGTTCCGACTGGCGGTCCCGCCTCGGTGGATCGTCGCACCCGGCGGCAGGCGGCCGTATTCCCGCTGAATCATGCGCCGACTGCACGTCGGTGGCGACGCGCAACCGCATGGTTACGGCAGAGGTCACGCCGTTTGGGAGGCGCGCAACTGAAATCAGCATGGCTTTTTCTCCGCGACTGCGGTTGACTCCCGGCTCATCAGGAATGCCATGACGAACCGCACCGCCCGACTCCGCCAGGCCAGTCTCGCCGCCCGGCCCGCCATCTCGGCCGAACGCGCCGTGCTCCTCACCGAATTCTACCAGGCCAACGAAGGCCGCTGGTCGGTTCCCGTGATGCGCGCCCGTGCCTTCCATCACCTGTGCGCCCACAAGACCATCCATCTGGGCGATGACGAACTGATCGTCGGCGAACGCGGCCCGGCCCCGAAGGTGGTGCCGACGTTTCCCGAATTGACCTGCCACAGCCTCGAGGACCTGCGCATCCTGAACGCCCGACCGAAAACCCACTACGCCGTGGCCCCGGACGTCCTCGAAGCCTACGAGCGAACGGTGATCCCCTATTGGCAGGGCCGCTCGATGCGGGACAAACTCTTCGCCGAACTCCCGCCGGAATGGCACGCAGCCTATGAGGCCGGGGTCTTCACCGAGTTCATGGAACAGCGCGCCCCCGGCCACACCGTCCTCGATGACAAGATCTACAAAAAGGGGCTGCGCGAATTCAAAGCCGACATCGCCGCCGCCATCGCCGCCCTCGATTTCCTGGGCGACCCGCAGGCCTGGGACAAACGCGAAACGCTGAAGTCCTTCGCCATCGCGTGCGACGCCGTGCTGCTCTTCGCCCGCCGGCACGCCGACCGGGCCCATGAACTTGCGGAAGCCGCCCCCTCACCCGAGCGCCGCGCCGAGTGGCGGCGCATCGCCGACGTCTGCCGCCATGTGCCCGAAGACGCGCCCCGGGATTTTCACGAGGCGCTGCAATACTACTGGTTCTGCCATCTGGCGGTCATTACCGAGCTCAACGGCTGGGACGCCTTCAACCCCGGCCACCTCGATCAGCATCTGCTGCCGTTCTACGAGCGCGGCCTGGCCGAAGGCACGGTGACCCGGGAGCAGGCCCGCGAGTTGCTCGAGTGCTTCTTCATCAAGTTCAACAACCACCCGGCGCCACCCAAGGTCGGCGTCACCGCCGCCGAAAGCGGCACCTACACCGACTTCGCCAACATCAACATCGGCGGTCTCCTCCGCGACGGCTCGGACGGCTCGAACGAAATCTCGCATCTCCTCCTCGACATCGTCGACGAGATGCATCTCCTCCAGCCAAGCACCAACATCCAGCTCTCCCGCCGCAGTCCCGATGCGTTCCTGAAACACGCGCTCCGCGTCCTTCGCCAGGGCTACGGGTTCCCCAGCATCTTCAACGCCGACGCCGTCGTGCAGGAGCAAATCCGGCAGGGCAAGACCCTCGAGGACGCCCGCGCCGGCGGCTGCAGCGGCTGCGTCGAGGTCGGGGCCTTCGGCAAGGAGGCCTACATCCTCACCGGCTACTTCAACCTCCCGAAGTGTCTCGAACTCGCGCTGCACAATGGACGCGACCCGCGCACGGGACATCAACTCGGGCCGCAGACCGGCGACCCGACCTCCTTCGCGGACTTCGAGGACTTGTTCGCCGCCTACCGCGCGCAATTCCACCATTTCCTCGAACTCAAGCTCCGCGGCAACCAGTTGATCGAACGGATGTATGCCACGCTCATGCCCGCCCCGTTCCTCAGCGTGCTCACCGACGATTGCATCCCCAAAGGCCGCGACTACAACGCCGGCGGCGCCCGCTACAATAACACTTACGTCCAGTTCGTGGGACTCGGCACCCTGACCGACAGCCTGAGTGCGCTGAAGCAATTCTGCTACCCCGCCGCCCCGGGCGGGGCGGGCTCGGACAATGGGCGTGCCGCGGAAACGGAGACCGGGACTTCCGGCAACGCAGCGCCGCGGAACGGACATCTGCCGGTCGCCGACTTCATCACCGCCCTGGACCGCGACTTCGCCGACAACGAGCTGCTGCGGCAACGCGCCCTGCATCGCACGCACCGCTACGGCAACGACGACCACTTCGCCGACTCGCTGATGGTGCGCGTTTTCGACACCTGCGTGGCCGAACTCGACGGACGTCCGGACACCAAGGGCGGACGTTATCGCATCGAGATGCTGCCGACCACCTGCCACGTCTACTTCGGCAGCGTGCTCGGCGCCACCCCCGACGGGCGTCGCGCGGGCCAACCCCTCAGCGAAGGCATTTCCCCGGTGCAGGGCGCCGACCGCCAGGGCCCGACGGCCGTGATCAAGAGCGCCGCGAAGATGGATCACCTCAAGGCCGGCGGAACGCTGTTGAACATGAAGTTCACGCCTTCCCTGATCGACACCGAAGCCGGCCTCGACAACTGGGCCCACCTGGTGCGGAGCTACTTCAAACTCGACGGCCACCACCTCCAATTCAACGTGGTGCAGGCGGAGACCCTGCGCCGCGCCCAGGCCGATCCGGACTCCCATCGGGACCTGATCGTGCGCGTGGCCGGTTACAGCGACTACTTCTGCGACCTCTCCGTCGAGCTGCAGAACGAAATCATCGACCGCACCGAGCACGCCGGATTCTGACCGGCAATGGTGCGGTCCAGCCACCGCCCATCCCGGGAATGAAACGATTACGGCACACCAATCACGCCCTGAATCAGATCCAAAGGCTCGCCTGGTGCGCTCCTCCAAGGATGACCCCCAAGCCCGCGAGATCCGCGACGCGTGCTTAGGAACCGACGCCGGCTCGTCGATCCCAAGTTGCACGGCAACCGCGCCCGACGGTGCTTCCCCCACACCACGGCGCCCCTGAAGCTCCCTCGCGGATCTGCTCGGCGGCGTGGGCCGGTCCCGCCAGGAACGGAGGGA
>JACKPV010000033.1 GCA_024233305.1 Verrucomicrobiales bacterium | reverse complement strand
GGTTTACCCGGGGAGTCATCCCCGGGGCCGCTGCCGGAGGCCCCAAGTACACCGATATCGACGTCCTGGTGGACAGCTTCAAGTTCGAGCATGCGCAGGACATCGAACCGATCGGCGATTGGTCCCGCGGAGCCGCCTACTTCGCTGTGTCTCACAGTCAGCACTACTTCGGGCATCTGTTCATCTTGAAGACGACACAGCAAGCGAACCCGCCGAACCAGCATGAGGTCTGGGGCTTGGCCCGGAAAGTGAACCGACAAGCGGATGGCGAGGGGGTATGGTATCAACGCTACGACCTCGAAGCCGAAGAGGGCATCTATAATCATCCCGGCGATTTGGCTTCAGTGGGTGATGTTCTGCTGGTCGCGGCACAGAACTGGGCGGGTGGCGAGCAGTTTGGCATCTCGTTCCCGCTCCACCGCTACGGCAACGGTCCGGCGGACCGCGGGCCGGACGCCATCCTGTTCTACGACGTCTCGAACCCGGAAGCCCCCACCTATCTGGGAAAGATTAAGGTCAGCGCGTTTGGCCAACCCGAGATCAGTGACCTGACGGCATTTCAAATGGGAGACTACTACTACCTGGTCGTCAACGGTGGGCTCTGGCTGCGTTCCCGCACCATGAGTCTCAACCCTCAGGACTGGGCTCCCGTGAGTGTCGAGTTTCGCCAGGGAGCCAAGGGGCGCGACGGTGTCATTCCCGTCCGCATGGATAATGGCGGTGTGGCGTACTGGGCGTTCAAAGGGGGTACGGACGATTACTGGGTTTCTCCTGTGACGACAAGTGGGGATACCGTCGTGGTTGGGCCTGGTCATCTGACCTATGACGTGGACGAGATTGACATCGCCGCGAGCCAGGCGGAGCACGGTTTCTACATCAGTCCGCGGGGGCGCATGACGAAGATCACGGGCGAAGCCGGGTTCAGCACGGGCGGAAATGATGTGTATATCATCGAATCCCATTCGATCCACTACGGGTTGGGGACGGCCAAACCGGCGGTCATTTCCCGGGGGGCAGGTCAGATGGATTGTTTCGTGACTGACGGCCGGGCGCTTGGGTTGTGGCACATTCGACTGGATGAGGAACAATGGAATGGATGGGAGGATCTCGGGGGCCTGCTTGTGGGCGAGCCCGGGGGTGCCGCGTGGGGTCCCGACCGGCTGGATGTCTTCGCAAGAGCGGTGGATAATCAACTGTGGCACAACGGGTGGGGTGGCGTGCGATGGGGCGGGTGGGAGAGTCTTGGAGGGACGTTGCTGGGTTCGCCCGCCGTCGTCTCACGCGGCCCGAATCGGTTGGACGTCTTCTCTCGCAACGCGGACAGCGCCTTGTGGCACAAGGGATGGGACGGGGCAGGATGGAGCACGTGGATGAGTTTGGGCGGCGTGCTCGCCGGAGACCCGGTGGTCGTCTCGCGCGGTGCGGATCGGTTGGATGTCTTCTCCCGCCACGCGGACAGCGCCCTGTGGCACCGGGGGTGGGACGGAACGCAGTGGAGCGAGTGGATGCGGCTGGGTGGCCAGTTTTCTGGAGATCCCGCAGTCGTCGCGTGGGGTCCCGACCGGCTGGATGTCTTCGCCAGGGCGGTGGACAATCAGTTGTGGCACAACGGGTGGGATGGCGTGGTATGGGGCGGGTGGGAGAGCCTGGGAGGGGCACTGCTGGGCGCACCCGCCGTCGTCTCGCGCGGTCCGAATCAGTTGGATGTCTTCTCCCGCCACGCCGACGGCGCCTTGTGGCACCGGGGGTGGGACGGGATCGAATGGAGCGAGTGGATGAGTCTGGGCGGCCAGCTTCATGGAGACCCCACGGCAGTCTCGTGGGGCGCCGGCCATATCGCTGTCTTCGCCCGAGCCGTGGACGATCACATTTGGTTCCGACAATGGGACGGAGAACAGTGGCACGGCTGGGCCCACCTGCCGTTCCATGGTGGAGATTAACCTGAAACCACCGAGGCCAGAGCACGAGACTTCGGTGGAAGTCACGAGGATACTTCTCGGTAGATGAGGCGCAGGTCCATACGGGGATAGTGGGTTCGGTGGAAGTAATGCCGGGGATCACTGCCATCCGGTGGCCGTGATCGGTGATCTCTGGGAACACCCTCGGTTCGTAAAGGGGTCGGTTCTTGATATTGACATATGGGGCCGGATCGACAGGCTACAGGGCATCGCCAGAAAGCCGAGAGTGCAGTATTCGGGGGCGCTTTATCTCGTGGTCAATCGGGGCGACACGAGGTGCCAGGTTCGTAGTGATCACCAGCGGCGGCGATGGGTCTTGGCTTTCACAGTGGGTATCAACTTGTGACCCCTCGCGTAATCCCGCCGCTCCGGCTCCCTCGCGGCGTGTCCGTTGAGTTGTGGCTCAGGAGGGTTTCGCATTCGTATTCGGTGCTCATGGCAGGTTTCAGAGCGGGTTGTCGGCGATGCCTGCAGCCCAGGATCTCCCGTCCAGGTTGCCATCCAGAGTCGCCAACGTCGGACGTGGGATAAGTCGTGGTGCGAGCCGGATTTCGCACGCGCGTAGGGAACCGGCGACGACCGTCGGACGCCCGATGATCCGATCTGATGCGGACTTCGGTGGCAATCCAAGTCAACCACGCCCGCTGCCTCACATTCCCTCGACGCTCAGTGAGCGAGACTTCCTCCACCATCGCCGCGGTGTGCTGGTCGCGGGCGTGGCCGTGGACCCACATGGCCAAGGCTCCCCCGTCCTTGTGGCCCATCGGTTTTGAAACGGCGTCGGATGAGCTTGCCCGAGACGCGGATTCTTGCGAAGAAGGTGGCCGATGGAACGTGGTGGATCAGATTCGCGGACTGGGGTGTACAGCGACAATTATTATCGATTAGCAACGACACTGGATCTGGTGCCCTTGCCGCGTTCTTCTTCCCAAACAAACCCATGCACAAGATGCTCGTATGGGCTTGTTCGGGAAGAAGAACGCTCAGTGTTGCTGAATAAGCACACTTGGTTCCGATAATTGTCGCTGAAACGTGTTTTAGTTGTCGTTGAGCAGACTGGGGTCCGTGCCAGCGAGACCGGTTCTCCGGGCGGGAAAGCAGCGCTTCGGGTTGGGCCCTGACGGCAGCATGAAACGCCAGTAGCAGAAGGTCGGTTCTGCATCGCGGTTGCATCCGTAAGCGTTTCATCATAAACATTTGCGCCCGTAGCTCAGTCGGATGGAACCTCTGCCTTCTAATTCCCTACACCCGTTTAGCCCCAGTTTGCACCAGTCCTCCTGAGTCTGCAAACCAACGGGTTACGCGAACCGCTGTCTCCCCGAATTTGCCTGAATTGGCACGAAGACGCCTCGGTTGTATCAAATGGCAGTAGCCAATCGGGCGGGTTTGCACGTGGGCATAAGCTCTATCCCGCGATGGGGGGCCGTGAGAGGTGACGCAGTCCCTCCAGCACGGCTTCGACCACGCCGACCGTGCCAACTTGCTCCAGCAGTTGATCCGACTGGTTTCCCTTTTCTACGATGGCGCCTTCTCCAACCGGTCCGCGATCCAGATTTTGATGATGGACTGGCGGGTTACCCCCAGACGTTTCGCCTCGCGATCCAGAGAACCGATCATCCACTCAGGAAAATCCACGTTCACCCGTTTGATCTGCTGGCCCGGACGCCGGGCTCGGGCAAGGTCAAGCGCGTGACGCACGCTCTCTCCCTTCTCGAACTTGGCATCAAATGTCTTCGCTTTCATAAATCTCAATCTCTTCCCGCCTCGCTGGTCGAACCGAGATGATCCGGATCCGGCCTCCGCGAGGAGTGACGACCGCTGACCACACTCGCGATTCGATCTTCCCGATCACCATGAACCGTGGTTCATCCTGCGTCCGGGCAGGAATCTCAACCCGATCCACATCGTTCCACAAAGCCTGAGCAGCCCGGAAGTCGATCCCATGCTTCGCCCGGTTGCTCGTGCTCTTGGCTTCGTCGAACTCGAATTCCATTAGGTATAGAAACTATACCTGCCCAAGGTTCATCGTCAATCCTCCACAATGATCGTGGTGTCGCCCGAAGCGGCGTTGATGTTCAACGGCTTGCGCCGAATCCGCTTCGCCGGGGGCTCGTTAGACGTCTTTTTCGGGTCGGTTTTCAGCCCCTGAGCTGGTCTCTCCGGCTGAATCCGATTCTCCCCGACCCTGACGGGTCTCGGCGGCGATCATGGCCGAGCCGTTGTCGCTCATCAGGGCACGGGGCAGGCCGCGTTTCTGAAAGGCCTGGCTCAGGCCATGCACCAGTTGCTCGGCCCCCTCGGCGAGGTACCACTGGGCGTGGCAGCCGAGCCGGGAGTGATCGTCAAGGACGCCCAGCAGAAGCGGATAGGCCCACTGGCCGTTGGCCAGGAGCAGGCGCACCGAGCCGTGGTGGAAGTCCAGGTGCCAGGGGGTGGGACGGAACGCAGTGGAGCGAGTGGATGCGGCTGGGCGGCCAGCTTTCTGGAGATCCCGCGGTCGTCGCGTGGGGTCCCGACCGGCTGGATGTCTTCGCCAGAGCGGTGGATGATCAGCTGTGGCACAACGGGTGGGGTGGCGTGCGATGGGGCGGGTGGGAGAGTCTGGGCGGGGTGTTGCTGGGTTCGCCCGCCGTCGTCTCGCACGGCCCGAATCGATTGGATGTCTTCTCCCGCCACGCGGACAGCGCCTTGATAAAGTGACAGGTTCGCAGGGTCGCCACCGATCGCCAGGGGTACTGATTTCCAGGAAGGGAGTCAGCCTGGCTTCCCCGACGCTTCGCTTGCCGCTCGGCTACGGAGGTGTCTTAACCGTGACGATTCAGTTGATGGACCGCGGATGGGCCGCGTCGGAGCGAGAGTCGGCGCAATCACTGAATGGTGAGTCCAGCCCCGGGTGGGCTGCGGCTTGCCGCCGGGCCCGACGATTCACCAGAACGGGACCGAGAGTCGGAATCGGCGGGACCGCGTAAGCCCTTGGATTTCAGCGCCGACTGCACGTCGGCGGCTACCGCGGGTTGAATCGATGCGGCTTAGTAGTTGCCGGTCATGGGAGAGGGGCTACTCTCGCGGATGGACCTCCGGGCCCCCGTTCGGGGTCGTGCCTGGTTTCCGGTATCCGGAGGTCGGCGACCTCGGGGATACCGGCTGGGGTCGCTTCGGGCGGGGACGCTGCGGTTGGGTGCAGCGGGCGGATCAGATGCCTGCCTCAGAACGTGTTCTTCCGGTAGGCGCCCATTTCGGGGGCGTCGGGGTTCACTTCGGGGCCGAAGTAGCGGAGGGTGACGAGGGGTTCGGTCTCGCTGGTGTTCTCGAAGGTGACGCCGTTTCGCGCGCCGTCCTCGGTGCAGAAGTACTCGTCTTCGGTCAGTTCGGTGAAGCGGATGAGCTTCGGGCTGTTGAGCGGCTGGCCGTTGATCTTGCCGCTGCCTTGGACGCAAATCAGCCCGTAAGCGCCGGTGTCCCGAAGGGTGCATTTCGCGCCCGGTTCGACCGTCAGCTCCTTGGCGGTGAAGAGCTGATCGCCGTCGACCTTGCCGTAAACGATCCAGCGGTCCACGAAGCCTTCCTTGCGGGTGTCGGCCACAGGGACGGGTTCGAGGTAGTGGTTGTCCTTGAAGTTCGGGTCGGTGTTTTTGTCCCAATCGAGCTGGTCGACGATGAAGTCGAGGTTCTGGTGCTTGCTCTTGGGCATGTCCTTCACGAGGAGGCTCCACGGGACGTAGCGGCCCTCGACCATGCTCTGGTACATGCCGAACACGTCGCTACCCCATTGCGGCTCATAAGTGCAAAGGCTGCCGGGGGCGTGGAGGATGCAGGGATCGATGAGCCAGCCGGTGCCGGGCTTGAGGCGGTAGGCGCGGCTGAGGTCGAGGATGCCATTGTCGCCCTTGTTCCAGTCCTCGAGACACTTGCGGACCTGGGCCTTGGTGGTGCCGGGTTCGAGGCCCATGAAGGTATAGGGGAAGTTGTTGCCGACGTTGTTGTGCTGCGGCGGGAAGTAGTAGCTCTCCGGTTTGCCCTCCTGGCCGACGAGTTTCGCCTGCTTCGCGTTCTGGTGCATGTGGTGCGGGATCGGGCCCATGTTGTCGAAGAACTTCGAATAGACGGGCCACCGCTTGTATTGCTTCCAGATCGCCTTGCCGACGAGGGTCGCGCCGCAATCGGCCACGGCCTGCCGCAGGGTGAAGCGTTCCTTGCCGACCACGACGTAGCTCAGGCCTTCGTCAGGCACGCGGCCCTCGTTGGCGGCCTCGGTGGTCGAGGCGAACCAGCGTTCGTCGATGCCGCCCCGGTTGGCCCCGTAGGCATAGGTGTCGTCGGGGTGCAGCTTGAGCCGGAGGCCGGGTTGCAGGAAGGAGCGGGGGACCCAGCACGGGGCGAGGCGCAGGAGTCCGCCGGTGCGGCCGAGTTCGGCGGCGACCTTGGTGGCGGTGTTGGTTTTGACGGTCTTGAGGGCGGTGACGGTATTCATGGTTTTGATGGGAGGCAGTTTTTACTTCGGCGCGGTTTCCGACAAGCGCGAATTCCGGAGCGTTCCCGCCTCGCAAAGCCGGCTTCCCTTCGTCCCGCTTCGTCGCTAGCCTGCTGGCATGATGCGCGTGGAAATCTGTGTGGATTCGGTTGAGAGCGCCCTGGCTGCGGAGCGCGGTGGCGCCGACCGGGTGGAACTCTGCGACAACCTGTTCGAGGGCGGCACAACGCCGAGCGCGGGATGCGTTCGCGTGGCGCGGCAACGGTTGAAGCTCGGGCTGCAAGTGATGATCCGGCCCCGGGGCGGCGATTTCCTGTACTCGGCCACCGAACTCGAAGTGATGCGGGAGGACGTCCGGATGGCCAAGGAGCTGGGGGCGGACGGGGTGGTGTTCGGATTGTTGACCGCGGCGGGGGAAATCGATGAGGCGCGAACGGCGGAACTCATGGCCCTGGCCCGGCCGATGAACGTGACCTTCCACCGGGCCTTCGATGTTTGCCGGGACGCGGCGGCGGGCCTGGAAGCGCTGATCCGACTGGGGGTCGACCGCGTGCTTACCTCGGGCCAGGAATCCTCCTGCGTCGAGGGAATGGAACTACTGAGTTCGCTGCAACGGCAGGCCGGCGACCGGATCATCCTGCTGGCCGGCGGTGGGCTGACCCCGCGCAACATCGGCCGCGTGGTTGCGGCGACGGGGGTGACCGAAGTGCACCTGAGCGCGCGCTCCTCGGTGGAGAGCGGAATGCAGTATCGAAACGCCCGGGTGTCCATGGGCGGCACGCTGCGGCCGCCCGAGTTCAGCTGGAAGGCGACGGACGAGGCGCAGGTGCGCGCGGTGGTGGACGGATTTGCTGCGGCGGAGCGCGGCTGAGGAGAAGGGCGCGATCCGGCCGCGGACGCGGGCTATTCGCCGGTGGCGGATGCCGCTTCGTACCATTCACCCCGCAACCAGTCGACCACGAGGCCGAGTTCGGCATCGGTCAGGATCTGGTCCTCGCCGTAGGCCGGCATGCGGTCGTTGCGGGTTCCGTAGAAGCGCGGATGAGCCGGGTTGCGGAGGAAATCGGTCAACCACTCCCGCGAGGCGTAGCCGGTGAGATCGGGAGCCGTCGCGTCCTCGTCGGGTTGGCGGAACTGGTGGCAGTCGGTGCAGAAGAACGTGTCGCTGCGGATCAACTCGCGACCTTCGGCGATGACGGCTTCGTCCCGCGCCTCCAGCTCGCGCTGTGTTTTCAGCCCTGCTTCGGCGGAGAGTGCGGCCACGATTTTCGGAATGAGCTGCTTTTCCTCGTCGTCTAGATCGGCCAGGTCGCGCTGGACGTACTTCACCATCTTCCGGTTGCTGAAAGCGGTGCCGCCGAAGTAATGCGGCGTGGCGATTCGCTCGGGATCCAGCAGGCCGGCGATCCATTCCCGGCTGCCGAAGCCCTTGAGGTCGGAAGCGCTCGGCGGATCGTCCGGCGTTGCGCCCA
Source organism: Verrucomicrobiales bacterium (assembly GCA_024233305.1). Lineage (GTDB taxonomy): Bacteria > Verrucomicrobiota > Verrucomicrobiia > Limisphaerales > J093 > J093. The sequence goes on along the minus strand of JACKPV010000033.1, from coordinate 207,265 downwards.
GGCCGTCCTGGCCGGCGTAGCGATGGCAACTGGCACAGTGCTGGGCGAACAGCCGTGGTCCCTGCGTGAACGGGTCGTGGCGGAGGAGGCTCAAGGCACCCGCGGCGGGAATGCCGTCGGGGGCTCCGGCCAGTTGCCGGGCGCGCTCGGCGGTGGCGTGGGCGCGGGCGCGGTGCTGCTGATGTTCGGGATTCAGGCGGTCCTTGTTCCAGGCGCGAAACCCGAGGCCGACGGCTCCTGCGAACACGATGCCCACGAAGACGATGTTGAAAGCGTGCCCCATCCGCCAGCGACCCAGCCACGGCATGGCCGCGAGGAGGAGCAGGGCAAGGCTGGGAATGACGATGGCGCCAATGAACTCGCGTTCGCCCGGAAACAGTTTGAGGAACTCGAAGAGCCAGAGCATGAACCACTCGGGCCGGGCCGCCGGATAGAGTTCGGACGGATCGGCGGGGGCCATCAATTCCACCCCCCGGCCGCCGTCGGCGGACCAGGGCCGCCAGACCACGAAGAGCACCACCGCCAGCACGGCCGCGCACGCCACCGCATCGCGCAACGCCTGATGCGGCCACCAGGGCTGGTCGCGGTCGTTGTCGGGCGCCGGAATGGCGTCGCGGTGACGGTGGGTGAGCAGGAAATACAGGCCGAGGAACAGTCCGATGGTCGCCGGCAGGTAGACGGTGTGGAAGGCGACCATGCGGGTGAGGGTGAGGTGGGTGACGTCGGCGCCGCCAATGACCGCCTGCTGGGCCCAGGGGCCGATCACGGGGAGCAACCCGATCAGGTTCAACGGAACGCGGGCGGCCCAGTAGCCCTTTTGATCGAACGGGAGGAACCAGCCGGCGACGGAGATTTTGACCGAGAGCACGAGCAGCGCGAGGAGGAGCAGGAAATTCAGTTCGCGCGGGGCCACGTAGGACCGGTGGATCACCATCTGGAGGACGTGCAAGGCGAGGAGCACGACGAAGGCCTGGGCGGAGACGGCGTGGATGCCCCGGAGCAGCCAGCCCCAGGTGGTGTGGTCCTGCAGGAAATGAACGCTCTCCCAGGCCGTCTGGGTGCTGGCGCTGTAACCGGTGAGCAGGAAACACCCGGTGATCACCTGCACGAGAAAAACGAAGACGACGAGGGTGCTCCACGTGTGCCGCCAGCGCGCGCCACCGGGGATCGGGTCGAACAGGAAGGCGGACAGCGGCCGGCCGAGTCCGCTGCGATGGCCGAGCCAGTTCAGGAGCGCTTTCATGCCGGGATCTGTTCGGACTTTCCGGTTCGGAAATTACGGAAACGCACCCAGATTTCCGTGCCGTTCCGGAGGTTCACTTCGAGGGCGTCCAGCCCGCGCGGCGCCGGGCTCTGCGGGTCATTGATGGTGCCGTCCAGCGCGAAGGTGCTTTCATGGCAGGGACAGAGGTAGCTGTCGCGGTCGGGGGCGTACTCGACCAGGCAACCGGCGTGGGGGCAGACGACGTTGAACGCTTCGATGGTCGTTTCGTCGGTCCGGCGCAGGTAAACCGCTCCCACGGGGGCGGCGGGTTGGCGGTTCCAGGCATTCACACGGTCGGCCAGGACGCTGAACTTGCGGGGCACGCCGTCCGCCGGGAGGGCGTTCGTCGAGGCGACCTTGATGAACGCGCCGCCGGTCTCGCTGCCGCTGCGGGGTTCGAGAAAGACAGCGAGGCCGGTTCCCACCGGGACTCCCAGGGCTCCTGCCCCGACCACCAGGGCGCCGGCTCCTTTTAGGAAACCGCGCCGGTCCGGATTCACGCTCCGCGGATTGTCACTCATAAGGTCTCGTTTTGATGTGCGTGCCGAATTCTAGGGAGCATCGGGAGGCATGGGAAGGGCATTTCAGACCACGGATCCCGCCCGTGAGGCGCCCAGCGTTTTCGGGCCGCGGCGTTCATCTCGCCGCCAACTTGGTTTCCGGCGGGACCGGCGGAGCGCCTGCCGTGCCCCATTATCCGGCCGCCTTGAACCCGGAAGTGGCCGGGCTGCGCCCATTGCATTCCGCCCGGGCCGCCGGAAGTCAACCCTGCCGCAGAGTGCTTCCGGTGCCGACGGGCGGGGGGCGGACCGAAAGTCGTCGGGAAGTGGGGCGCGTCCGACCGCGCGAGTGAGGCGGGAGGGATTCGACCGGATGCGGGCGGGGCAGGGGACCGGCGGCCCTGCCCCGCGGAAGGGACTTCAGGCGAGGGTGCGCTTGAGGAACTTGAGTCCCTTGGTGGCGATCTCCTCGCGGGTGGGCTCGATCTGGCGCCAGATGGCGGCGGCCTTGGCGATCACCTTCACATCCAGGGTGAAGGACTCGATCACCACGTCGCCGTCATACTTGACCGCCTTGAGCGCCTTCGCGATGCCGGGCCAGTCGATGTGATCCTTGCCGGGGGTGCCGCGGTCGCTCCCGCAGGCGTGGAAGTGAGCGAGGTGGTGGCCGGCCTTGCGGATGGCCTTGGGCTGGTCCTTTTCCTCGATGTTCATGTGGAACGTGTCGAGGTGCAGCTTCAAGGCCGGGCTGCCGACGTCCTCGAGCATCTGCAGGGCCTGGTCGCAGGTGTTAATAAAGTCGGTCTCGAAACGGTTCAGCGGTTCAAGGCAGATCTGGCGGCCCTTCTTCTCGGCGTACTTGCCGAGTTTCTTGAGGTGCTTCACCACCGTCTTCCACTGCCGCTGGTATTCCTTGGGCTCGACGGCGTCCGCGCGCCCGACCGCCGAGTAAACGGGCCCGATGAGGCTGGGACAATCGAGCACCACCATCTGGTCGATGAGGGCTGTCATATAGTCCATCGAGTTCTGCTGCGCGGCGGCGTCGCCCCGCAGGTCGCGGTCCGGGCCGAACGCACCGCAGACCGAGCCGCACACCAGACCGTGCCGGTCGAGTTCAGCCTTCACGAACGCGGGATCGATATGGGCCGGATCTTCGACGGCGATCTCGACGGATTGAAAACCCCACTTCTTGAACTGCGGAAAGAGCTTGGTGCTTTCGTTGGTGAAGGGGGAGGTGAACAGGAATGTATTGATGCCGAATCTCATAGCTTTGATGGTAACCGGTGAACCCTGACTGAAGGGTGTCCCCGAAGTCAAAGCCTTTTGCCGCTTGCGAATTGGAACGCCCCTGCGCCTCCTGGCTCGCGCCGGGTTCGAGGCGGCGGCCGGGGAATGGAGCGCGGAGTTCATCCCGCTGGCTCCGCCGGACCGAGCACCAGACCTCGACAGAAATCAGGAGGATACGCTGCGGTAGATCAGGCGCAGGTCGGCGCCGGAATAGGCGCCAGGTTCTCTGCCGCCCCGGAGGGCGCGCGGTCACGATCTTCCCGAAGCGGCGCGCACGGAGTGACACGCCCTACCACCTGGCCCGGGTAGGGCGCGCAGTCCCCTGCGCGCCGCCCGAGATCCAGCCCCCCCGTTCACTTCCCGAAACCGTAGCGAGGGCGGTTCCGCTCACTCACTCGACCCTCCACCCCAAACCACTCCGTTTCGGGGCGTCCGCTCACCAGCCAGTCGGCCAGGGTCTGGTGCTCTGGCCGGAAGTCGAGCTTGCTGCGGAATAAGGTCCGGGGTCCGAAGATACCGAGATCCGCCCTCCTGAGTCGGATCGATTCAGTCAACGGACCGCGGATGGGCACGGATGCCACGGATGGCGTGCGGCGCTGCTGCTTTGGCGGAGAGGGCGGGAAGCCTCACTAAATGGTGAGCCCGAACCCAGGACGAGCGATTCTGGTTTCCCTCAATATCAGTGCCCATCCGTGCCCATCCGTGGTGAATCCAACTGCATGGTTACGGCTGAGCCGGATCGATTCGATACGCCGTAGCCGCCGACGTGCAGTCGGCGCTGATCTTCCTGGGCTTGAGCGGTCCCGTCGGTTCCGACCGGCAATCACCTTTCGATGAATCGTCGCGCTCGGCGGCGAGTGGAGAGATCCCCACTGAATCATGCGCCGAGTATACGTCGGCGGCTACCAGACACTGCATGGTCACGGCTGGGAAGGACGGTCCTTCCGGGGTGTGACGGAGCGGCTGTGGCAGGCGGGGGCGATGCTGGCGACGGCGTCGATGGCTTGTGAATAACCGACGGATAACTCGGTCCGCGGTTCCGATTGACTCCGCTGGCGACGGTAGCAAGCTCGTTTCATGCGGCGATTCCTCCTTCCCCAACCGGCGGCCGGTTCCTTCGTGCCGTGCGTACGGCGTGCCCGTGCCTCCCGGTCCTCGGCTGGTGGGCCGGGGTTTGCTTCGGTTGTCCGGCGGGCCTCACTGGCCTTGGCGCTGGCCGCGGGCGTGCTTCTGCCGACGGGTTGCGCGCCTTCCCCCGAGGGCAGCGCGGGCGTGCAGTTGCTGCTGTCCACGAGGGAACTCGAACCGACCACTTCCTTCGAGCTGCGGTTCGACGAGCCGGCGGTGGCGATGGCGGCGGTGGGCTTGGCGGCGGAGGATTCTCCCCTGGTTTTCGTGCCGCCAGTCGAGGGGGGCTTCGTGTGGCAGAGCCGGCGCAGCGGGGTGTTCACGCCGTGGGCGCCGTTGCGGCTGGACACGGAATACCGGGTGATGCTGCGGAGCGGCCTGCGCGGGCCGGAGGGCCGGCCGTTGCCGGCGGGTCTGCAGCGGACCATTCGCACACCGGGGTTGCAGGCGGCGATGCAGTTTTCCCCGCGTCGGTGGGAGAACCGTTGGCAGGCGAGCGAGCCGCGTCCGATGCTGTATCTGCTGTTCAATGCCGCGGTGGACGCCGGGGACATCGGGCGGCACATGGCCTTTGTCTCGGAGGACGGGCGGCGGGTGGCGGTGGTGTGCCGGCCCGTGGTTGAGCGCGTTTATCCCGCGCGGCAGGGGGTGGTCTTCACGGGGGATGGCCGGGGTTGGGAGGACTCGTTCCGGTCGCTCAGAAATCCGGAAACCTCGCTCGATGAAGCCGCGTTCCCGGACAATCAGGTGACCGTCATCCCGTCCGCGCCCCTGCCCGCGGCGGCGGGTTGGCGTCTGGTGCTGGAGGCGGGATTGACGGCCACCCAACGACGGTTGCGACTGGTCGCGGACCAGGTTTTCGAGCTGGGCGAGATCGTGCCGTTCGCCGTTGACGAAGTGCGGACGGACCACGCGATCGGCGACCGATTTCAGGCGTCGATTCGGTTTACGCGGGACCTGCGTCCACTGGAGGAACAGGGGATTGCGCAGGAGGCCTGGCGGCTCGCGCCGGCGCCGGCCGACTGGGAGATTCGCGCGGACGGTCGCGGGCTGACGGTGAGCGGCGATTTTCGCGTCGGGGAGACCTATTCGATCACGGTCCCGGCGACCCTCGAGGACGCGGATGGGATTGCTTTGGGGGAGGCGAAGACGGTCAGGTTTCGGTTCGATCCGCTGGCGCCGAGGCTCTATGCGCCGGCGACCAGTGCCGAACAGATGGCGCAGGGGCAGGGGGAGTTCCGCCTGCTGGCGGTGAACGTGGATTCGGTGCAGGTGCGGGCGAAACGGTTGGAACGACCGCAGCTGGTGCAGGCGCTGCGGGGCTACGGGAGCTACTTCAAGTCGCGTCGCATTGCGCCGGGAGTGCACGATCCGCACACCGGGCTCGACTACAATGTGGTGCCGGGCGAGACGGTGTTCGACCGGCGGATCGAGACGCAGCCCGGTCCTGATGAGACCCGGTTGATTTCGTTGCCGTGGGAGGATTTGCTGGGCGGCCGGGCGCAGGGAGCGGTGTTCATCGACGCCCGGCAACGACGGGACGACTGGTCCGACGAAGCGCGGCTGGGGGTTCAATCGGTGATCCAGCGGACGGATCTCGGCCTGCACTGGAAGGTGTGGGAGACGAACGTCCTGGTGCATGTCTACTCGTACCGAACGGGCGAACCGGTGTCCGGCGCGCAGGTCGAGCTGGTCAGCGAGGAGGATCAACGTCGCGCGGCGGGAACCACGGATGCTTCCGGGCTCGTCCGGCTGGACGGGTTGCAGGACGACGACTGGCTGGTGGCGGGTTTCGGGGAGGACCTGCATGCGGTGCGCGTCGAGGATTACGAGCACACGCTGTACCAGACCGGCGTGGACACGAGCTTCTATCCGTGGTCGTGGGAGAAACTCAAGGTGCTGGTGTTCACCGACCGCTCGGTCTACCGCCCGGGGGACACGCTTCATCTCAAGGCCATCGCCCGGGAAACCGGAGACGATGCGTTGCGGACTCCGACCAATCTGGTGGCCCGTCTGTCCCTGCAGAATCCGCGCTGGGACGAGGTGTGGGAGACGAATATCGTTTTCGGCGAGCTGGGTTCGGCGGCGCTGGATGTCGCCTTGCCGGAGACGCCCCGCGGCAGCTACGTCCTCAAGCTTCAGGCGGACTCGACGCACGTCTGGCACGAGGTGCGCGTAGAGGACTACCAACCGGACGCGTTCGAGGTGACGCTCGATCTGCCGCCGGAACTGCCGCCGAACGCGCCGATCCGGATCCCGGTCGGCGCCCGCTACTTCTTCGGAGCGCCGCTGACGCGGGCCGAGGCGGTCTGGACGGTGCGGGCCTACGACCAGGGCTTCGGTCCGGCGCGCTATGCCGACTGGACGTTCTGCGGCTGGGCATCGCTCGAGCGGCTCGGGCGCGGCGCCTCGTCACTGGCTCTTTCGGGCAGCGGCGTGCATACCCCGGCGACGAATCTGGTGATCGCGCCGGAGATTCCGATCAACCCCGCCGCCCCCCAGCCGCGTGCCGTCGAGGTCGAGTTGCAGCTTACGGACCTGAACCAGCAGACGCTGGTGAGCCGCGCCCGCTCGCTCCGCCACAGTTCGGAGTTCTATCTGGGTTTGCGCGAACCGACCGGCGTGCTGCGGGCGGGTGAGCCGGGGCGCATCGAGATGGTCGCCGTGCATCGCGACGGCACGCCCTGGCCCGACCCGGTGCAGGTGACGGCCCGGGTGCAACGGGTCGAATGGCGCACGAGCCGGGTGGAGGGCGCCGGGGGGCGGCCCGAATATCGCAGCGATCCCGTCCTGACCGAGGTGCTCGAACGCGGGCTTGAGGTGCGGCCCTGGTCACCCGTCGGGCTGGGGACCAACGGGCCGGCATCGCTCGAGTTCGCGGCGGAAGCGGCGGGGCAATACCTGCTTGAGGTGGAAACCGCCGATCCGGCCGGGAACCGGGTGCTGACCGCACGTGTGTTCTACGTCTCGGCCCCGGCGCGGCTGGCCTGGGACTACCGGAACGCGGCCCTGCTGGAACTCGTGCCGGACCGTGAAAGCTACCGGCCGGGCGAAACGGCCACGGTGCTGGTGAAAGCGCCGTTCAGCGGGCGCGCCCTGGTCAGCGTCGAGCGTTCGGGAGTGCGGCGTTCGTTCACCACCCGGCTCGAGGGGAACGCGCCGTTGATCGAGGTGCCGATCGAGCCGGCCGACATCCCGAATGTCTTTGTCGCCGTGACCCTGTTGCGGGGCAGCGCCGACAGCACGTTGGACCCGCCCATGCCCGACTTCCGCTTCGGCGCCTGTCAATTGAACGTCGACGCCTCGATCCACCGGCTTTCGCTGGCGCTCGAGGCCGGGGCCGACCACTACGCTCCGGGGGCCACGGTCACCACCGCGGTGCGCGTGACCGCTGCGAACGAGGCACCGGTGGCGGGGGCGGAAATCACGTGGTTCGCCGTCGACGAAGGGGTGTTGAGTCTCGGCGGCTTCGAGATGCCGGACCCGCTGACGTTCTTTCACGGGCCGCGGCCGCTCGAGGTCCGAAGCGCCCTGTCGCTTTTCAAACTCCTGGGGGAGGATCCGGCCCTCTGGCGCTATGGCAACAAGGGCTACATCGCCGGCGGTGGCGGGGAGGGCGCCGATGTGCTGCGGCGCAACTGGGAGCCCTGTCCGTTGTGGATCGGGAGCGTTCTGACCGACGCCGATGGCGTCGCCACGACCTCGTTCGTCGCGCCGGACAGTCTCACGCGTTACCGGTTGATCGCGGTCGGGCAGACGGCGCAGAACCAGTTCGGAACGGGCACGGCCAGCTTCGAGGTGCGCAAGCCGCTGATGATCTCGCCCAGCCTGCCTCAGTTCGCGCGGGTGGGCGACCTGCTGCAAGCGCGGGCGCTCGTGCACAACCAGACGGCGGCGCCCCGGACGGTCGAGGTGCGGCTCGAACTGGACGCGACCGCCATCCCGACCGATCCCTCCGCCAACGCCACCAACGTCGTGCGAACGCTATCCCTCGCGGCGGGCGCGAGCGCGGTGGTGGACATCCCGGTGCGATTCGTGGCGACGGGACCCGCGGCGTGGGCCTGGCGGGTGCGGACGATGGCCACGGACGGCGGCGGGGAGTTGCGGGACGCGGCGCAGTCGGAACTGGAGGTCACACCGGCGGGGCCCTTGCTGCGTCAGGTGCTGCACGTTCGGGCCGAGGGCCGCCGGGTGGCATTGCTCGAGGGGGCCGACCCGCGGATTCTCGCCGGCGAAGGAACGGTGGTCATCCGCCTGGCGCGTTCCCGGCTGATGGAGCTGGGCGAGGCGATCCAGCAGTTGCTCCACTATCCGTACGGTTGTCTCGAGCAGACGAGTTCGAGCCTGCTGCCCTGGGTGGTGCTGAAGCACGCGCCCGTCCTGGCGGCGGCGGTCGGGAAGGACGCCGATCGGGCCGACCAGGCGGTGGCGGCGGGGATCGCGCGGTTGTTCAGCATGCAGACCCGTTCGGGCGGGCTGGCCTACTGGCCGGACGATGACCAGCCCACGTACTGGGGCAGCGCGTATGCAAGCGTCGTGCTGGCGTTGGCCCGGGCCGAAGGGTGTCCGGTTCCCGAAGCGCCCTTCGCGAGGTTGATGGATTATCTGCGCGCCGAACTCTCGCAAATCGATCCGAAGCGTTTGGAACCGGATCTCGCGGCGCCCTGCCTGGCGGCCCTGGCCTTTGCCATCGGGGACGGCCTGCCCGGCGGCACTGCCGAAGCCCTGTTCGCGGCCCGGCATCGGATGACGGCGGAACAAGGGCATTTGCTGGCGGTGGCCCTGGCGCTTGCCTTCGGCGTCGATGAACGGAGCCGCCTGCTGCTCGAGGAAACCAGGACCGACGACGCTCCGGGCGACTGGTACGGATCAGCGGAACGGGCGACCGCGGTGCATCTGCTCGCCGCCGTGGTCTCGGACCAGCCGTCCCATGTCGTCGACCGGCTGGTCAGCGAGTTGCTCGACTCCCGGCGGGCGGCGCATTGGATTTCCACGCAAGGGAACGCCTGGGCCCTGCTGGCGCTGGCGGAATATGGGCTTCGTTGCGAGGAAACGGAGGCCAGGGCGGCCGGGGAGCTGGTCAGCGACGCGGGGCGGCGGGAATACGTCCTGGATGACGCGCAGCCGGGGGCACGCTTCGAGGTGGGGTTGGCGGCCGTGCGCGAGGGTGGCTTGTGGCTCGAACAGGCGGAAGTTCACCGCCTGCACGTCGAACTGGAACTGCGCTCGCGGGCGTTGTCGCCGCAAGTCGAGGCGTTGGACGAGGGGTTCACCCTGAAACGCAGCTACGAGCGAATCGCGCCCGACGGCGCCCTGGGAGGAGCGGACGAACTCAAGGTCGGCGATTCGGTGCTGGTCACGCTGACTCTCGGGACGCGGCGTGGCGCGCACTTCGTCGCCCTCGAGGATCCGTTGCCGGCGGTGCTCGAGCCGGTGAACCTGCCCTCGCGGCAGATCGACGCCGGACGGAGGGCGCCGGCGCTTCCCGGTCGGCGCCTGTACCCGAGCTTCCAGGAGATGCGCCAGGACCGGGTCCTGTTCTTCGTCGATCACCTCGGGGCCGGCAGTTATTGGATCCGTTATCTGGCCCGGGTCCGGAGCGCCGGCGAGACGGTGGCGCCCAGCGCAAAGGTCGAAGCGATGTATGCACCGGCGGTGCGCGGGTTGACCGGGGCCCGGCGACTGACCGGCGCCGCCGAGCGATGAAGCGACGTTTCCGGGTCAGTCCTTCCGGGGGCAGGTCGGCGCGTTGGAGGCGTCGATGGCCGTGGGTGGCGCTATGCCTTGGGCTGGTCGCGACGGGATTGGGGGTCGGGCTGGCTTGGTTGGCGATTGGCTTTGTGCCGCTGCCGCCCGCCCTTTTCGCGCCCGCGCCGCCGCCGCTGGTGTTGCAGGACCGCAGCGGACAGCCGTTGCGGTGGCTGCGGGACGAGCAGGGATTCGTGGGGCAGGAGGCGCCGCTGGCCGACGTGCCGCAGTACTTGATCGACGCGACGCTGGCCGCCGAAGACAAGCGGTTTTGGGAGCATCCCGGGGCGGATTGGCGGGCGACCTTGCGGGCCGGATTCGATTATGTCCGGCGACGCCGCGTGATCTCGGGGGCCTCGACGATCACGCAGCAGTTGTTGAAGCTCGCCGACCCGCGTCCCCGGACGATTCCGACGAAGCTGCTCGAGGCCGCCCGCGCGCTGCGGTTGGAACGTGTGTGGCCGAAGGAGCGGATACTGGCGGCCTACCTGAACCGGATCGATTACGGCAACTTCAACCGCGGTTGCGCCGCCGCCGCCGAATTCTACTTCGACAAGCCGCTCCGGCTGCTCAGCGTGGCGGAGGCCGCTCTGCTGGCGGGGTTGCCGCAGGGGCCGTCGCGGTTGAATCCGCACACCCATCGGGAAGCGGCGCTTGCCCGGCAGCGCTGGGTGCTCGACCGCATGCGCGCGAACGGCTGGCTCACCGAGGCCGAACGGCGGCAGGCCGGCGAGGAGATCTTGCAGTTCGCCCCACCCGGACGCGCCTTCCGGGCCCCGCACTTCGTTGACTTCCTCGTGCAAAGCGAGCAGGTGAAGCCGACGCTGCCCGGCTCGGGCGAGGTGCGGACCACGCTCGACCTGGAAGTGCAGGAAGCCGCCGAGGGCAGCCTCCGGCGGCAGTTGGCGCTGATTGCCGATCACGGCGCGCATGACGGCGCCTTGGTGGTGCTCGACAACCGTTCGGGAGACGTGCTCGCAATGATCGGTTCGCCGGACTATTTCTCCCCCCGCGCCGGGCAGGTCAACGGCGCGTGGGCGGCCCGTTCGGCGGGTTCGACGCTGAAACCCTTCACCTACCTGCTCGCCCTCGAACAGGGCGCCACGCCTGCCAGCCTGGTGGCCGACGTGCCGACGACCTTTCCGACGCGGACCGGAGTCTTCACCCCGGTGAATTACGACCGCCGGTTCCACGGTCCCACGCGATACCGCATGGCCCTCGCCAATTCCCTGAACGTCCCGGCCGTCCGCGTGCTGGACGGCATCGGTGGCGCTCCCGTGCTGCAGGAATGTCTGCGGGCCTGCGGGCTTACCACCCTGACGGCGCCGCCCGAGCATTACGGACTCGGGTTGACCCTCGGCAACGCGGAGGTCCGGCTGCTCGAACTGGTGAATGCCTACGCGTGTCTGGCCCGGCTGGGAGAGCACCGGCCCTGGCGGTTGGCCGCGCTTGGGCCGTCGACCGCAGGCACCCGGGTGTTCACGGAAGGGGCGGCCTGGTTGGTCGCGGACATCCTCGACGACGAGGCGGCGCGCCAGTTGGCCTTCGGGACGGATTCACCGCTGCGGTTCGCCTTCCCGGTGGCGTGCAAGACGGGGACCAGTTCGGATTTCCGGGACAACTGGGCGGTTGGATTCACGCCCGAATTCACGGTGGGGGTCTGGGTCGGCAACTTCGACGGCGCCCCTTTGCGCGGTGTCTCGGGGGTGACCGGCGCCGCCCCGGTGCTGCATGAGGTCATGGAATGGCTGCATGAACGGCGGGGTACGACGGGGTTTGCGCGCCCGGCCATCGTGGTTGGCGCCCGGATCCATCCGGTGACCGGACGGCGGTTGCCGGCCGGGGCCGGGAATGAGGACGACAGCCTCAAGCCGGCGGAAGCAGCGGAATCGTCCGGGATCGACGAGTGGTTTGTCCGCGGGAATCTGCCGGCCTCCGCGAGCGCCACGGATTATGACGCGCAGGGCCGGTTGCAGCTGCCTCCGGAGTATGCCGCCTGGCTCGAGAGCGGCGACAATTGGCTCGGCAGCACCGCTGTCGCCACCCGCGAGCCCCCCGGGTTGCGCATTGCCTGGCCGCCACCCGGCACGGTGTTCTTCCTCGATCCGGATCTGCCCGAGGCCGGCTCACGCGTCCGGTTGCGCACCGAAGGGGCGTCGGCGGTTCGTTGGGAAAGTGACACGCTCGTCATCGATGAAGGGCCGGATGGCGGGGCGTGGCTGCACCTGCGCGAAGGGCGACACCGGTTGCTGGTCGTCGGGGAGGGCAGGGGAGCGCGGGCGGAAACCTGGATCGAAGTGCGGCGGCTTTGAACCGCAGCCCGGTTGTGCCGATCTGGCAGGGCTGGAATCCAGAGGGCATCGACCGACCCCGCAGGGGGCGCAGGTCGCTGGCATCTCTGCAGGATGCGACGAACAACCCTACCGCCACCTGGGGGGGGCAACCCTGCGGGTTGACCGACTCGTGGGCGCATCATGGTGGCGAACAGAATATTGGGACAAACTCGGTTTGTCCTCTCATTGCGCCCCTGGCTTCGGGCCGTTTCATACTCAGGGAGCGGGCGGCGTGGGATTGCCTGTGGTCCGCTGTTGGCCTGCGGTGCGTTGGAAGCCAAGGGCCGCCTGACGCATTCAGCGCCGACTTTACCGTGGCGGCTACCGGGTAGGGAATCGTTGCAGCTTGGCGAACCGAGGTCGCGCACGGAGCGCAGTTGCGGTGCTCGGGGAGGCGGTTCGTCCGCGCGAGGATTCGCGCTTTGGCGCACAGGCTTTGCGGCAGCTCAGCCGTGTCGTCCGTGGCGATCGGCGGTCCGGCTGTCGGGGGAATGGTTCAGACGATCTCGACGGGGCAGCCGGGCAGCGCGTCCAGGAAGGCCTGGCCGTAGCGTTTGGTGAGCACGCGGTTGTCGAGCACCACGACGATGCCCTGGTCGCGGCGCGTGCGGATCAGCCGGCCCACGCCCTGGCGGAACCGCAGGATGGCCTCGGGCAGGGAGAAGTCCCGGAAGGCGTTTCCGCCGTGGGCCTCGATCAGTTCGACGCGGGCCTCGACAAGCGGGTGATCGGGCACGGCGAAGGGCAGCCGGGTGATGATCACGTTGCTGAGCGCCTCGCCCGGCACGTCCACGCCCTGCCAGAAGCTCGCGGTTCCGAACAGCACCGAGTCGACGTCTTCCTTGAACTGTTCGAGCATGGTCGATCGCGGGGTGCCGGTTCCCTGCACCAGACACTGGATGGCGAGTTCGTGGAAGAACGGATCGAGGTCCTGGGCGATCTCCTGCATCAGCCGGGTGTTGGTGAACAGGACGAAGGCCTTGCCGTGCGTCTGGCGGACGAAATGCCGGATCCAATGCGTCAGCGCCGCGCGATACCCCTCGTCCCGCGGGTCCGGCATCTTGCCCGCGACGTAAAGTCGCATCTGCGTCGCGTAATCGAACGGGGATCCCACTTGGAGTTGCGCGGCGTCCTGCGCCCCGACGCGGCGGACGAAGTAATGGAACGGTGAATCGCCGGGGTTCGCGCCGGCTTCCGCGGTGTGGAGCACGGGATTCGCACGGTGCTCGGGTCGGTCGGTGGGAGGCGGCTCAACCGCCGGCGCCGTCCGGGACGGCGGACGAACGGCGCTTCCGGGCGGGGCAACCTTGGTGGCCAACGTGGCGCTGGTCAGGATCACCGATGTGTCGGTTCCGAAAAGGCGGTAACGCAGAAACGCGGAGACGTCCATCGGCGCGGCGTTGAGGGTCAGGTTTTGATGCGCGCGACCGCCGCGTTCGACCCAGTAAACGTGGTCCTCGGCGCTCTGGCCCAGAAAGACCGCCACCGCCTCACGCAGCTCGGCCAGCCGGCGGTTGCATTCGAGCAGTTCGGTCGCCGTGTCCTTGTCCTCGGCCATGTCCACCAGTTCGCGCACCGCCTCGCTGACCCGCCGCAGCGGCAGGGTGAGGGTGTCGGGCACCAGATCGGGACGGCGGATGCGCAGCTCGGACCAGTTGCGCCGGTGTTTGTCGCCGCCTTCGCCCGCCTGGCTGCCGGAGGTCGGCCGCGCGCGTCGGTGGACCTCGTTGCAGGCCGTCTCGACCGCCTCGAAGAACTGGTCGCTCTCGCGAAACACCTCGGCCACGAGCGCCACCGCGCGGCCCTGGCGCAGCATGGCGAGCAGCCCTTTTTCGCTGCGGGGATTCCAGAGCCGCTGGAGGGAGAAGCGCAGTTGTCCGCTTGAGACGCTGACCCCGATGTGGCGCGAGGCCACTTCCTCGACGGTGTGGGCCTCGTCGAGGATGACGAAGTCGTTTTTGAACAGCACACCGCCGCCCGGGTCTTCGTCGATGCCGCCGAGGTGCATGAAGAAGAGCGTGTGGTTCAGGACCAGCACGTCGGCGGAGAGGATGCGGCTGCGCACCTGTTGGAAGAAGCAGGGATGGCCGCCGGACTTCACGAAGTCCGATTGCGGCCCGCAAATCCGCGGCGAGCAGAGGCCGCGTTCCGAGCAGACCTGCGCCCAGACCCGCGGGTCCGGTTCGTGGTCGAAGTCCGAGAGGCTGCCGTCGTCAGTCTTTTCGGCCCACTCGCGGACGCGCCGCAGCTCGGTTTGCTCGGGGGAGGTGAAGAGGGAATCGCCTTGTTGCAGCGCCTTGTGCAGCCGGCGGGTGCAGAGGTAATTCTGCCGGCCCTTGAGCATCGTGAACCGGAACGGGACCGGCAGCAGGTTCGCCAGCAACGGCAGATCCTTCTCGGTGAGCTGCTCCTGAAGATTGATCGTGTGGGTCGAGATCACCGCCTTCTTGCCCTCGGCGACGGCGAACAGGATCGCGGGAACGAGGTAGGCCAGGCTCTTGCCGACGCCGGTGCCGGCCTCGACGACGAGATGCTCGCGGTCGGTCAGTGCCCGCGCCACCGCGACGGCCATGGCCTGTTGTTCGGGACGGTATTCGAAGTTCTTCGCCTGCGACAGCACCCCTTCGGGCGAGAAGAACCGTTCGACCTGCGACACCAGGTCCGCTTGGGCCGGCGGATGATCGAAGGTGCTGATCATGGGGCGGCGGGTCGCGGTGACGGCGGCTCAATCGGTTTCGCGCGGGCGCCGGACGACGACCTCGGTGGCGGCCTGGTTTTTGGCGATCATGTTCGCCGGGAGGAAGCCCCGCCAGTTTACTCCCGGATAGACGACGGCGTGGCGGCCGAGGATCGAGCCCGGGTTCAGGACCGCGTTGCAGCCGATCTGGGCGTGGTCGCCGAGCAACGCGCCGAACTTCCGCAGGCCGGTGTCGCAGGGCTTGCCGTCCAGCTCGACCGTCACGTTGCCGGGCAGCACGCGCAGGTTCGAGATCACGACGCCCGCGCCGAGGTGCGCCTTGTGGCCGAGGATCGAGTCGCCGACGTAGTTGAAGTGCGGGACCTCGCATTCGTTGAACAAGACGCTGTTCTTCACTTCGGAGGCGTTGCCGATCAGGCAGCCGTCACCGATGACGACGTTTTCGCGGATGTAGGCGTTGTGCCGGATGCGGCAGTTGCGACCGATGATGGCGGGCCCTTTGATCATGGCGCCGTCCTCGACTTCGGTGCCCTCGCCGATGAACACGCGATCCCCGATCCAGGCCACGCCGTTGCAGTGATTGTGCAGGCCGGGCACGAGGTGGGTGGCCAGGTAATCCCCGATGCGCTTCAGGGCCTCCCAGGCCTGTTCGCAATCGGCGAACAAGGCGCCGTGCGCCGTCTGGTCGAGGTCAAACAGGTCCGTCGGTTTGAACATGCGCGTAGCCTAAAGCGCGCGCGCCCGGCGGCAAGCGGGAAGCGGCGGCAGACCGCTCGACGTGCACCTCCCGGCGGTATCGATTCAACACCCCGTAGCCGCCGACGTGCAGTCGGCGCTGGATTGCGGGGGCAAGCGGACCCTACGGGAGGCTGAGCTGCTTCACTCGCAGCGGGACCAGGCGAACCGGGCCGAACAAACCCGATTCGCGGAGGGGAATGTCGGCCCAGGTTTTGCCCAGGCTGCGCGTGATGTTGGTGCGCGTCCGGCGTTCCGCTGCGGGCAGCGCGGCATCGCCCACGAGGCGGTTGGCCCAGGTGTTGGCGATCTGGATCTCCAGGCAGTTTCCCCTCGGGCGCAGGCTGTCGGTTGCATCGGCTTCGTAGGGCGGCTGCCAGAGCACGCCGAGGTCGCGGCCATTCAGGCGGACGCGCGCCACCGCCCAAAGGTCGCCCAGATCGAGTTGCCATCGAACGCCGTCCGCGAGGGCGCCGGGTGGCAGATCGAAAACGAGTTCGTAGCGTGCGATGCCGGAGAAGGAGCGGATGGCGGGATCCTCGAGCGCGGTCCACGAGACAAGCGCGCGCAGCTCGACAGCAGCCGGGGCGTCCGAACCTTCGGGGAAATGAAGCTGCCACGGGCCATCGAGCGGGATCGACGCGGGGATGTCGGTGAACTCGATGGTCGCGGAAAGCCCGTCCGCGGTCTCGACTTCGTAAGCGCCGGCCTGGCTCGCGCCTGCCTCGACCAGACCGTTGTCGAGTGACCGCAGTGCCAGGGTGTCGTCGGCTCGGGTCAAGTGGGGCCGCTCCTCGGCGGCGGGAAACACGACGAACACCGAGCCCCAGGGCGCGAGCCGCAGCGGCATCCGGATACCGGCTGCTTCGCGGACGAACACTGCGGGTCGTTCGATGCGACCGGATTGGGGGTGCCAGAGTTGCGGCGCGCAGTTCGTCACCCGGAAGCGGGCCTCGACCGTTGCCCATTCCCGCCGGCGGTTTTGGACGAAGTAGATTTCTGCTGCCGACGTGCTCCGGTGAATCCAATCCAGATCGGCCTGGCCATCGGCATCGTTGAACTGGAAGTCGGGTTGAAGGCCGCGGTCGCGGAGGACTTCCGGCAGCGGCTGTCCGGCTACCACCTCGCCGCTGCCGTGCCGTCGGTTGAGCGGTTCTTTCGGTTGTCCCGGCCCCCACAACTTATCCGCCAATCGTCGCACGGTCTGGTCGCGTGTCTCGCGATCGTGCCAGCCGGTCGCGCGGGCGGGTTTGGGGCCGACGACCGTGGCGCCCTGTTCCACCAGGGTCGCGATTTTGGCGAGGACTTCCGGGGCGATGTCCGGCCGGTCGGGCAGGACCAGCAGTCCATAACTCATGCCGTCCGGCAACAGGATCCGGCCATCGCGGACGCTCATGCGGTTGCGAATGACGTCCGCGTTCGCCACATCGTGGTCGAAGCCGAGACGGGGCAGGGGATCGGTGTGTTTCGGCAGCACGAAGTTCGCGCCCTGATCGCCGTAGTAGCGGCAGACGTCGGCGACGAAGTGGCCCTGTTGCAGCAGGAACGAATTGCGGGCGAGGTAATCGAGAAAGGCGCCCGCCATCGGCCACCAGACGAGGTTCGGTGTGAGGTGCGTGCCCGCGCCGTAAACCCAACCGGGCTGGCCGGCCTCAGGCGGTTGGTGCGACGACGTGTGCCACACCACGTGGTTCATGCCCTCGCAGAACGCGCGATCGGCGGAAAACTTCAGATCGAATGGTCCGTCCTCCCAGTGACGAAAGCCGGTGAAGGCCTCCATGTGCACGAACCGGCGACCATAGATGTGGGCAGCGCAGGCGGTTTCCTTGACCACCCAGAGCGGATCGTTGTCGAGGCGCCACGGCCAGAACTCGCCGCGCATTTCGTCCACCGCGCTCAGGGCTTGCAGGGCGTCGACGGGGACCTGATGCACGGGTGGTCCGGGTCCGCCGCCTTCGGCTTCGAGACCGAGCCCGGCTGCGTGTGCCGCCGCGCGGGCCGTGGCGTAGTAGGCGTCCACCAGCAGTTCGCCCATCGTCTTCTGGAAATCGTCGAGGAAATCCTGCGTGGTCGATTTGCCCTCGACCCGGTAGCCAACGAGGGCGGGCAGGAAGCGCCGCAAGTCGTAGCCGCGCCGGTGCCGGAACTGCGCGGGGAGATCCTCGGTCCAGACGCGGCCGCGCACTTCGTAGCTGGGCAGGTGGAGTTGCCGCAACGGCGTCCCTCGCAGATCGCCGAAGCGGGCTTCGAGCCGGTCGGTCAGGCGACGGATGTAAGCGGTGGTGACGCGGGCGCTGAAGTGGTCGGTGGCCAGTCCGTCCGAGTTCGGGCTGGGGACTTTCAATCGCTCGCCCGTGTTCGCGCAGACGAACCGGACCACCGCCCATCGACCGGGGGGCGCACGCCAGACCCACTCGCCGTTTTGCGAAAGCGTTTCGGTCAGATCCACCATGGAATACCGGTCCTTCACCGACGGAAGGGTCGTTCCCGTGGCGTCCGTTTCCAGCGGAACGGCCAGCGTGGCGACCTCCTCGAGGTAAAGTGGTCCACCGCCGGCATTGCGCGGCACGGATGGCGGCAGTTCGGGGAGCGCCAGGGGCAGCCGGACGCTGGCCGGACCTTCGACTTCCAGGGTGGAGTGATAGAGGGCTTTGCTCGCATCCGCCGCCTCGACCCACGCGGCCCCCATGTCCCAGCTGCTTGAGACGCACAACTGGAGGGTCAACCCGAGGTCCGCGGCGGACTCGAGCACGACGGCGAACTGTTCCAGCCAGGCATCGCTCATGAATGCCGGTCCGGCCGGGGGCAACGTGTCTGCGGGACCGCGCGCGCCCATGTCGAACACGCACAAGCCGCCGATGCCGGCGCGGGCGAGTTCGGCCAGTTCGTGCCGGGCGTGGTCGCGGTTGAGATAGCCGTTCAACATCAGGTAGTACGCCGAAGGCCGTGCCGACGCCGGCGGATGGCGGAATCCGGCCGCGAGGGCATCGATGGTTTCCGGACCGTAGCCGGCCCCGCCGGGGTCGGCCGAAGTGGCCGCGGCGAGCACCGCGGCCGTGGTCGCGATGACGACGGTTTCGCAGAGCCGGCGGCGCCGCCGGACAGGGCTTCGCAATAGGGTGTTCATCGGGCTTTTCGAGGTGGTTTCTTCCGCTCAACAAACCAGTGGTTGACGGCGACACCGCTGATCGCGCACCACCGGACATCGTTCCGTTCGAGGCAGTCCACCAGGCGCATGAGGTCATCGGCGCCGCCGGCGGTCTGCCAGTCGTAGGACTTCTTCCCGGTCACGGGCCGAGCGTATCCCCGGGGTTGGCGGGCGTCAGCACATTCCCGCGTTTCCCGGCGGATGGCGCGTTGCTGAACGGCGGCGGAGCGCGGTGCGTTGGCGGCGTGGTTGCAGCGGGAACTATACAAAAGAATCCCTGCATCGCGGGCGGTGGGCGAATTAGCGGGATTTCCGGCTTGTTCTGCGGGTTGTTCGGGGACTACGGTCCGGCTCAGAAGAGAAACACCGCGTGTCCGGTCCGCAATGCTCCTCCGCGTGGAAACGGAGGCGGGGAAGGGCACCCACCAAACGATGATGCAACGAACAATGCAAAGGAACCAAACCCGGCCGTCCGCACCACCCGTCCTGGCCGCCGGGCACCCAAACCGTCCGGACTGGAGTCTGGAATTCCCCCACGAGGTCGACGGGGACCTGCAACAGGACAGCGAGTGGTGCCACCTCCGCATCCACGGCGAACGCCGGCGTCTTCGTTTCCACGACTACGACCAGATCTACCTGATCCCCGGCCTCTACGAACACCTCTTCTACGAGAAGCTCAAGTGCAGTTCACCACAGGTCATCGCCGAACTCCTGAGCAAGCAGGTCGATGCCTCGGACGATTCGATGGGCGACCTCAAGATCCTCGATCTGGGCGCCGGGAACGGCATGGTGGGCGAGGCTCTCATCGAGGCCGGCGCGGATTCGGTCATCGGCGTGGACATCATCCGCGAGGCCGCGCAGGCGACCAAGCGTGACCGCCCCGGGCTCTACGAGGATTACCTCGTTGACGATCTCACCCAACCCTCGTCCGCCACCCGCACCCGCCTGGATCGCGAGCCCTTCACCTGCCTCGCGTCCGTTTCCGCGCTGGGGTTCGGCGACATTCCACCGCTGGCGTTTTGCGAGGCGTTCAACGCGGTGTCGACGCCGGGTTGGGTGGCCTTCAACATCAAGGAGGACTTCCTGACCCGCCGCGATGACACCGGATTCTGCGGCCTGATCCACCGGATGTTCGACGAGGGAATCATGGAGATGCGCGACCGTCGGCGCTACCAGCACCGGTTGGGAGTGAGTGGGCAACCGCTCTACTATGTGGCCGTGATCGCCACCAAGGAGCGCGACGTGCCCGAGCCCTGGATGGCCGCCCTCCGCGAGGAGAACGGGGCGGTCGATGGGAGCCCGGCAGCCGAGGCGAGTCCTGCCTGAAAGTCCGGGCCGGATGCGCCGTCGCTTCCGGGGGAGGGCGGCGCTTTCGGGCCGATGCCATGACCGACCCGGACGTCATGATCGAACTCCAGGGCGTGTCGAAGAGCTTCGATGGCGGTCGGACGATGGCCGTTGCCGGCGTTGATCTGCGTGTCCCCGCGGGCCAGACGATGGTTCTCCTGGGGTCTTCGGGTTGCGGCAAGACGACGACCCTCAAGATGATCAACCGCCTCGTCACCCCCACGGCGGGGCGGATCCTCGTGGACGGCACGCCGGTGGATGAACAGGACCTGGTTACCCTGCGGCGCTCGATCGGCTACGTCTTTCAAGGGATCGGTCTGTTTCCGCATCTCACGGTGGAGGAAAACGTCGCGGTCGGTTTGCGACTGCGGGGCCGTCCGCGGCGTGACCGAAACGCGCGCGCCGCGGAACTCCTCGAGTTGGTCGCGCTCCCGCCCGCCACCTTCGCGAACCGGTATCCGGCGGAACTCTCCGGTGGCCAGCAACAGCGGGTGGGGGTGGCGCGGGCGCTGGCGGCGGACCCGGCGTTGCTTTTGATGGACGAGCCCTTTGGCGCGCTCGACGCCGTGACCCGCGAGAGCCTGCAACAGGAGGTGCTCCGGCTCAAACGCCGGCTGGGAAAGACCATTGTGTTTGTCACCCACGATGTGTTCGAGGCGCTCACCCTGGCTGACCGGATCACGGTCATGCACCGGGGACGCGTCGAACAGGAGGGGCCGCCCGAGGATCTGCTGAATCGCCCGGCCACGGAGTTCGTGCGGGATCTCTTCGCGCGTCCGGCGGCCCGGCTCCGACGGCTCGCGCCTCACGGGGATGAATGACGATTCCTGGACCGGGTTCCTGGCGGCGCGCACGCCGGAACTGGGGGCGAAGCTGGTCGAGCACCTCTGGTGGCTGACCTTCCTCCCGATGTTGCTTGCGGGGTTGCTGGGCGTGCCGCTGGGCATCCGGTTGGCGCGAATGCCCCGTCTGCGCAGCCTGCTGCTTGCTGGCGTCGGTGTGATCCAGACCGTTCCGAGCCTGGCGATGCTGGCCCTGCTGCTGGCCCTCTTCGGGCGCATCGGCAAGCCGCCCGCGATTGTCGCGCTCGCCCTCTATGCCCTCCTGCCCATCGTTCGCAACACCGTGACGGGCCTCGCCGGCGTCCCGGGGGCGGTGATCGAAGCCGCCGAAGGGCTGGGTTTCTCGCGGCGCCAGCGCTTGTGGTGGGTCGAACTTCCCCTGGCCCTGCCCGTTATCCTGGCCGGAGTGCGCACGGCGACCGTCATCTGTGTCGGCATTGCCACGCTTTCCACGTTCATCGGGGCGGGTGGCCTCGGCGACCTGATCAACCGTGGCCTCGCGACATCGAACGTCCGGTTGGTGGTGCTTGGCGCCGGTGCGGCGGCGGCCCTCGCGCTGACACTGGACGGCGCGTTGGGCCTGGCCGAAGGATGGCTGGCACCGGGAAAGCCGCCCCCCCGGCTACGCTGGAAGACCGCTCTGTTCGGCACGAGCATCGTCCTCCTCGCCGGTGCGGGTTGGTGGTCCCGACCGGTCCCTGCCACCACCGTGGTGGAGGGCGTCGGCGAAGCGCGTCCCACCATTCGCATCGGATCGAAGAACTTCACCGAACAGCTGATCTTGGGCGAATTGCTGGCCCAATTGCTCGAGGCGGACGGCAGATTCACGGTGGAACGGGTCTTCAACCTCGGCGGCACCATCATCTGTCACCAGGCGCTCCTCAACGGCGAAATCGATCTCTACCCCGAATACACCGGAACCGCACTCACCACCCTCCTCAACGAGCCGGTTCCCGACGAGCCTTCGCGCGTGGGTCGGATGGTGCGGCGGGCCTACGCGGAGCGGTTCGACTGTCGCTGGCTTGATCCCTTCGGATTCGACAACACGTATGCGCTCACAGTGCCGCGGGCCCTGGCGGACCAATACGGCTGGCGGAGCATCAGCGATCTGCAGGCGGCGGCCGGCGACCTGCGGGCGGGATTCACTTCCGAATTCCGCGAGCGGGCGGACGGGTATCCCGGGTTGCAGCGTGCTTATGGCTTCCAGTTCGGCGACGTCCGCGACCTCGGTCCCGAACTCATGTACGCCGCGGCGGCTGGCGGCGAAGTGGACGTGATCTGCGCCTTCGCAACGGACGGGCGGATCGCGGCCTATGAACTCCAGGTGTTGGAGGATGATCGCGGCTTCTTCCCGCCTTACCAGGCCGCGCCCGTTGTTCGGGAGGACGTGATCGAAGCGCATGCGGGCCTCGCGGAACGACTCAACCGGTTGGCGCACCAGCTTGATGACGCGACGATGCGGCGATTGAACTTCGAGGTGGATGAAGACGGACAGGAACCCGCGGCGGTCGCTCAGGAGTTCCTTCGTCGTCGCGGTTTGCTTTGACGGGCCCTGGTCGGCGAGGGGGATGGCGGCGGCGCGGCCGGGGAAAGACAACCAAGAATGAACCAGAACCAAGGGGACATACTCTCCTAAGTTCCAAAGGGGACATTTCTAAGCCGTAACCATGCAGAGGGATTAACCACGGATGGGCGCGGATGGGCACGGATATTGAGGGAAACCAGAATCGCGCGCCCTGGGTTCGGGCTCACCATTTAGTGAGGTTTCCCGGCTTCTCCGCCATGGCGGCAGCGCCGCGCCCCATCCGTGGCATCCGTGCCCATCCGCGGTCCATTGACTGAATCGTTACGGCTAAGGAGCTTTGGCCGTGGTTGTGTCGGTCGTCGACAAGGCGGTGTCCGCCACTTATCTTCCGCGGCATGAAGAACGGAAGACGATTTGCTGGGCTTGCGGCACTTGGAATGTCTCTCGGTTTGGGCGCCGGCCCCGCCGCTTGGGCACAGTCCGGCACGGAGAGCGTGGCTCCCGGCATCAACGCGGAGTACAAGAAGCCCGACCTCAACGTGAACCAGTGGGTTGAACGATTCGAACGCGAAGGTCGCGAGGTCTACGATCAGCGGGCCCGAATCGTCGAGACCGCCCGCATTCGGCCGGGGATGGTGGTGGCCGACATAGGGACCGGCACCGGCATGTTCCTGCCGGCCCTGTCCGCGGCCACCGGGGCGGAGGGGAAGGTCTACGCCGTCGACATCGTGCCTGACTTTCTCGAGCACATCACGGCCCGCATGAAGGGCGAGGGGATCACGAACGTCCGGACCGTGGTGTGCACCGAGCGCTCGGTCGAACTGCCGGCGGCCTCCATCGACCTCGCTTTCATCTGCGACGTCTACCATCACTTTGAGTATCCCGCCGATTCGCTGCGTTCCTTGCATCGGGCATTGAAGGCGGGTGGGGAGGTTATGCTCGTGGAGTTCAAGCGGGTTCCCGGCGAAAGCTCCGATTGGATCCTGCGCCACGTGCGGGCCGGGGAGGAAACGGTGCGAGCCGAGATCGAGGCCGCGGGATTCAAGCAAATCGAACGACCGGACTTCCTGAAGGACAACTACATCCTCCGCTTCCGCAAGGTCGAGCCCACGGCGCCTTGAACGACCGGGCCGCCGGTCCCAAGCCAAGCTCACTCCGAAACAAAGCCAGCAAGTGCGCGGTCGGAGCGTGGGGAGCATTCCTGGCTGTATGGCTTCAGGTTTGGATCGTCCACACGGCCCGGTCGGTCGTGGCGCGGGCACAGCCTGCCCGGCGAGGCCTTTGTGACATCCTGCCAAGAACCGGGCCTGTATCCGTGGAAACGGGTTGGCGCCCGCGACGTCGGCAAACCAGCCGGTCTGGTCGCCGCCTTCCGTGCCACGCATGATGAATACGCCGGAGTCCAATCCGAGGCCGGCGCCCGCCTCAGCCGTAACCATGCAGTGGGATTAACCACGGATGGGCGCGGATGGGCACGGATATTGACGGAAACCAGAATCGCGCGCCCTGGGTTCGGGCTCACCATTTGGTGAGGTTTCCCGGCTTCTCCGCCATGGCGGCAGCGCCGCGCCCCATCCGTGGCATCCGTGCCCATCCGCGGTCCATTGACTGAATCGATACGGCTCAGGACTGGATCCGACTCGCCTGACGGGGCCAACCGAGGGCGAGGTGCAGGAACTCGTCCGTCTGCGGGACCAGTATCTGGCGGACTTCGATGGGGACGGGGTTCTGGACCTGTTCGACACGGTGTTGCCGCAGGGTGCGCCGCGGAATCTGATGATCAAGGGTTCGGTTCGGGACGCGTGGCGGCAGCTTGGTGAGGGTCGCGGCGCCGGCATGCAGCGCTTTGATGCGCCGCAGTTTCTCGATGAGACGTTGTTCGTCAATCATGGATTCGGCAAGGCGGTTGGGCCTTCGTCCGGGAGCCGATCATCCGGCCGGTCCAGGGTGAGGATGCGGTATTCATAGCCCTGTTCGCAGAGGAACAACTGGCGTTTCAGGGCAAAGTCCTGTTCCACGGTGTCGCGCGAGACGATGGAGTAAAAGTGCGCCTGGTTCTCACCCGGCTTCGGTCGCAGGATGCGTCCCAGCCGTTGCGCCTCTTCCTGCCGCGAGCCAAACATCCCGGACACCTGGATGGCCACTGCCGCGTCGGGCAGATCGACGGAGAAGTTCGCGATCTTCGAGACCACCAGCGCGCGCAGTTCACCGCGTCGGAAGCGTTCGTAAGACCCGTCGCGTTTGCGCTGGGCGGTCGCTCCGGTGAGCAGCGGCAGGTTCAGTTCCTCGGCGAATCCCCGCACCTGCTCGAGGTACATGCCAATCACCAGCACCGGCACGTCGCGATGCCGCTCGAGCAACTGGCGCACGAGGTGGAGCTTCTCCGGGTTTTCTGAAGCGATCCGGAACTTGTTTCGCGCCTCCGCCACGGCGTATTCCATCCGGCGCGTTTCGGTCATGGGCAGCCGGATCTCGGTGCAGGTGGCCGTGGCAATCCAACCCTGCTTTTCCATCTGCTTCCACGGCACGTCATACTTCTTTGGCCCGATCAGGGCGAACACATCGTCCTCCTTGCCATCCTCGCGCACCAGCGTGGCGGTCAGACCCAATCGACGGCGGGCCTGCAACGTGGCGGTGACCTGGAACACCGGCGCCGGGAGCAGATGCACTTCGTCGTAAATGATGAGGCCCCAGTTGCGTTTGTCGAACAGGGCGAAATGGGTGAACTCCTCGACCCGGTTCCGCCGGTGGGTGAGAATCTGGTAGGTGGCGATGGTGACCGGGCGGACCTCCTTGGTGTTGCCCGTGTATTCCCCGATGTCCTCCTCGCCAAGCGTGGTCTTGTCGAGCAACTCGGCCCGCCATTGCCGGGCCGCGGTGCCGCTGGTCGCCAGGATCAGGGTGGACGCTCGCACCGCCGCCATGCAGGCCATCCCCACGATGGTCTTGCCCGCGCCGCACGGCAGTACGATCACGCCCGATCCCCCGCGCGCATCGCCGCCCGCGTGGAACACCGCGGCCGCCTCCTGCTGATAGTCCCGCGGCGCGAACGCCTGACCGCCCCGGCTCACGGCGCGCAAGGCCACGGCGAATTCCTCGCCCGCCTCGTAACCCGCCAGATCCTCGGTGGGGAAACCGAGCTTGATCAGCGTCTGCTTCAGCCGGCCGCGATCGGCGGGGGCCACCAGGAATTCCCGCGGCGCCACCCGCTCCCGGAGCAAGGGCAGCAACACCCGTTGATGGGCGAGTTCCTCCGCCAGCGGCAGGTCGCGGGCGGCGAGTCGCAGGGCGCCGTCGTCGTGCCGGGTCAGTTGAAGGCAGCCGTAGCGGGCCGAGGAATCCCGCACGCTCGTGGCCACATGCCCGGGCAACGGGTATTTCGACAGACCGCACAAGGTCTCCACGATGCGGTCTCCCGTCTCACCGGCAGCACAGGCATTCCAGATGGAAAGCGGGGTAATCCGGTAGGTGTGGACGTGCTCCGGTGACTTCACCAACTCGGCAAACCGCGCGAGGGCGTCCCGGGCGGCAGCGTAGCGCGGGTTGTCCACTTCGAGCAGGACGGTGTGGTCGCCCTGCACGATCAGCGGATTGTCCGGGTGTGGTTCCGGGGACGGCGTTGCCGTGGGCTCAGGTGTCACGATTCCAGTTGTGCGTTGTCGGACGCCCCGCGTCGAATCCCTGCCGCGGGTGGACGGAGAGCCTTGCAGCCGCCGGCGGAGGCGTAAACCGGAAAGCGACGCTGGTCGCATCGGTTGGGCGCTTGTCAGCTCTTTCGGAGCGCGGAATTCATTCCGCAGCAAGCTGGACTCCCGGCGAGGCCGGCGGAATGAACTCCGCGCTCGTGCGCCTGTGAGGGCGTCCATATTGCGAGGTGAAAGTCCTCGTCAGGCGGTTCATTCACCCGCCTGTGACCGAAGGCTACTGCGTCGTGGCAACACGGGGTGGAGAGCTGCCGGAGGTGAACCATCGGTCCGTAACGAAGCGAAGTGAGACAACGAAGCCATGTGAACCCGATTCGGCCACGCCGAGCGGCGAGCCTGCGAGCGCTGTGCGAAGCCCAGGCCATGACCCAAGTGGGAGGACTTCCCTCGGTCGGCACCAGGCGACCGGGTCTTCTGGCTGGCGGTCCCGGCAGAGGAAGAGTGGATGGAGACAAATGCCCGGACTGGCGCGGTGGGGTGGTTGGGGACGGAACGATGGGAAGCATGGGCGAAGGAAGCAGGGAGACCCGTCGGGGAACAGAACGGTGTTCATGGCCGCAAGGTCCGAAGAGCCGCCCGGCGGGAGTCAGAGCGTCCATAGTAGCGAGGAAGCGGGGTAACGCCCGGGGAGCGAAGGGGCGCAGGGAAGTGGAGACGGAACGACCATGACGAACGACGAACGCCAAGAACGACCGGCGATAGTGTCTGGGGCAACCCAGGCTAAACAAGCCGGAGAGGTCCGCGCCCCTGGGTGGTGGATCCAACGTTCGGTATGGACGGACCGGATGCTAACGCGGCTCGCCCAAAGCGGGCCGACAACGGTATGGTTCGGACTCTGGGACAAAGTCTGCGCGCTGCGGAACCTGCAGGCCGCTTTCCACGCGGTATGGCGGAACCGGGGTGCTCCCGGAGTGGATGGACAAACGGTGCAACAGTTCGACCAACAGGGGACGAGCGAATTGGCCCGCCTGGGGGAAGAATTGCGCACCGGGAGCTACCGCCGCCAACCGGCGCGGCGCGTCTGGATCGGGAAAATGGGCACGACCGAGAAGCGACCGCTGGGCATCCCGGCGGTGCGGGACCGGACCGTGGAAGCGGCCTTGCGCAATGTTCTGGAGCCGATCTTGGAGCGGGACTTTGCCGAGTGCAGCTATGGGTTTCGACCGGGACGTGGCTGTCGGGAAGCGGTGGGAAGGGTGGAAGAGTGGATGAGCCAAGGCTACGTCTGGTGCGTGGACGCGGACCTCAAGAGCTACTTTGACACCATTCCGCATGAGGGACTGATGGCGTTGGTCAAACAGCGAGTGGTGGATGGCAGGGTCCTGGCGCTGGTGGAACAATGCCTGAAGGCCGGCGTGCTGGAAACGCTCAAGGGCTGGCAGCCGACCGAACGCGGGACCCCGCAGGGGGCCGTGATCAGTCCGCTCCTGGCGAACCTGTATCTCAACCCGTTGGACCAGGAGATGGAACGGCGGGGCTGGGCGATGGTGCGCTATGCGGATGATTTGGTGGTGCTGTGCCGGAGCCGGGAAGCGGCCGAGACGGTGCTGGACTATCTGCGGGAGTGGACCACGGGAGCGGGGCTGACCCTGCACCCGACCAAGACCCGGATAGTGAACGCCACCGACGAGGGATTCGATTTCCTGGGCTGGCACTTCCGCGGGGGGAAGAAATGGCCGCGGAAGAAGAGCCGCAAGAAGCTGCAGGAGCGGTTGCGACCGCTGACGCGACGGACCAACGGGCGAAGCCTGGGGGAAATCATCGCGAAAGTGAACCCGATCCTGCGGGGTTGGCTCGGCTACTTCCGGGACAGTTACCCGACGGGCCTGAGTGGCCCGGATGGGTGGCTGCGCCGCCGCTTGCGGGCGATGCTGCGCAAGCGGGAGAAGCGGCCCGGACACGGGCTGAGTGAAGCCGACAGCCGACGCTGGCCGAACCGCTGGTTTGCGGCGCAGGGCTTGTTTAGTCTGGAACATGGCTCGCGCGCTTACAGTTAGTCTCGCCGAGACCCCACTGACCGGAGAGCCGTATGCGGGAAATCCGCCCGTACGGTTCGGAGGGAGGGGTGGCGCTAATCCCGTCATCCCTACCCCTATCCATCTTGCAGGTCGATCGTGCTTTGGAAACCTGGGATGCACACGCATCGGTATGTGGCGGGTCGGCCACGGAGTGTCCCGGCGCCGCGTTCGGGGAGCGCCGCCGCCCTTGCGTGCTGTGTTTTCGGCGTCCCGGACAGGTTCCCGCGGAGCCTCCCGAATCGCTTTCGGTCTCCCTCGGGAGCTTGTCGCCGCTTCCCATCTCTGGCTGGATTGCGCCATGCACGATTCGCTTCGGGAACATCTGCTTTCGCTCAATGGCGACCTCCTCAAGGGCTGGCTCAAACGGATGGACGTGTCGCTCAAGGGCGTGACCCGGAAAGACCAGTTTGTCGGGCTCATCGAGCAGCAGATCGCTCTCAACCTGCCGGCCGTGCTCGACCGCCTGAGCTCGGCCGAGCACCGACTGCTGGCCGATGCCGCCCATCTCCGCCGGTTGCCTTCCCCGCGGGAATTCTCCGCCCGTTACAGCCTGAAATACCCGGTGATCTCCCAATACGCGCGCTGGAACGAGCCCGTGTCCTTGCTGGTCCCTTTCATCAGCTTCCCGGCGCGCTGGTCGGATGGCGGCGTCGACGTGATCGCCGCGCTGATCGAACCCCTCCGAGCCCGGCTGCCCGAGCCGCCCGGTCTCACCGTGACCCCCGTGGAGTCGCTGCCCACGGAGTGGCATCCGGAAGGGAGGGCCGCGGACGGCAGCCCGGCCCGGTCCTTGCAGGTCTTCGAGGGTGAAAACGTCGTTCCCTTGGAGTTGGGTCGCGTGCTGCGCCTGATTCAGGGGGGCAAGGTAAAGGTCACACCGAAGGGCAGTCGCCCGACGGATGCCACCACGCGCCTGGTGGCGCAGGCTCTCGTCGTGCCGGATTTCGACCTCGAAAAGCCGGTCGAACAAAGGCGCGATCCCTGGGAAACCGAATACTACACGACCGCGGGGGTGGTCCGGGCTCATGCCTGGCCGGTGCTGGCCCAGCAATGCGGCTGGGCCCGGACGAAAGCGGGCGCCCTGACCTTAACCAACGCCGGCCGCGACATCCTCCAACAGTTCACCCCGGAGAAATATCGTAACGGGGTGCGGCGTTGCCTGGAGGACGACAACTTCGACGAACTCCACCGCGTCAATCACATCCGCGGCCAGGGCGGCAAGGCGAAGCGGTGGGTGTCGAAACCGATGCTGCGCAAGCTGGCGATTGTCACGGCGATGAACGCGTTTCCGGTCGGTCGGTGGTTGAAGTTCGAGGAAGCCAGGCGCGTGGTGGAAGCCACGTCCGGGGGGTGGGATGTTCTGCCGGAGAATGCGGGCGTGCTCTACTTCTGCGAGTTGCAGTACGGCTGCATCTACAATGCCAACGGCCTCAACCGCCAGTACCTGCGCGCCTTCCTCATGGAGACGCTGGGAACCCTCGGCCTGCTGGACATCGCCTGCGTCTTCCCCCACAACCTCTGGCCCGAGCTTGGCGGGGGCTGGGGAACCGATGACCTGGCTTTTTGCGGACGCTACGACGGCCTGCTCTTTGTGCGGCTCAACCCGCTGGGCGCATACGCGTTGGGGTTCGCGGAGGACTACGCGCTGAGCCAGGAGGAAGCGCCCGGGTTGTTCCGGGTGCTGCCCAATCACGACTTGGTGCTTGCCGACGGGACGTTGAATCCAGCCGACCAAGCGATGCTCGAGTTGCTGAGCGTGCAGCAGAGTGACCGGGTTTGGCGGCTGGATCCCGGGCGCATGTTGGCGCATGTGGAAACCGGGGCCTCCTTCTCGGAGCTGACTGAGTACCTCGAAAGCCACGCCGTCGGCGGAATCCCCGAAACCATCCGGACTTTCCTGGCGGAAACCGAAAGCCGGCTGGGCGGCTGTGCTTCGCGGCAGGAGGCCGTGTTGTTGGAATGGACGGACGAGGCCCTGGCCCACCTCATCGCCACGAGCACCGGCACACGGAGATACTGTCACCATGCCGGCGACAACCGCGTCGTCGTGCCCGCGAAGAACCTCGCCGCCTTCACCCGCGCCCTGAAACAACTCGGCTACATCCTGCCGAATCCCGCGTAACGTCGGTCTTCCAGCCAGCAAGGGCGTCGGTGGTTCAGGCGTTTGCGGTCGACCTTTGGAGCCCCTTTCGCCCCCTTTACGCTCCAAGCCAACCCCGAACTCTGGAAGCGCCTCGTTTCGCAAGCCTGCCGAACCGCCATTATCCGCTTACGGCGAAACTGCTTGTCACCCCTTTTGGTCAGCGCATAATGGCGCCCCGATGGTTCGGAACGGTGCGGCTTATCCGTTTGGATTCCTGGGTACCACGGTGGCAAAGCCGGGTGAAAAGACCAGTTTTCGGACCTTTGAAATCAGCGCTCAAAGCGTTGTGTCTCAATTTGTTTTGCCAGAGTAGCTCAGTGGTAGAGCAGGGGACTCATAAGCCCTTGGTCGGCGGTTCAAATCCGTCCTCTGGCACCACCCCGAAGTGAAGGAGCGAGAATCATGGCCGCTTGGGCGTACGTGCTTCGATCCAGCAGCGGGCGTCACTACTACGGCTCGACCACCGACCTGGAGCGGCGGCTCGAACAACACTCACGCGGGCATACCGCCACCACCGCCAAGGATGCACCGTGGGTATTGGTGGCCAGCGTCGCCTGTGAGAGCCTGGTCGAAGCGCGGCAATTGGAGCGGCGGTTCAAACGGTGGAAGAGCCCAGGCAAAGTGCTGGAATGGTGCGAACGAGCGGAGGGCGCAGCGGTAGAGCAGCCCCGACCGCGGTCGGGGTTGGTCGGCGGTTCAAATCCGTCCTCTGGCACCACCCCGAAGTGAAGGAGCGAGAATCATGGCCGCTTGGGCGTACGTGCTTCGATCCAGCAGCGGGCGTCACTACTACGGCTCGACCACCGACCTGGAGCGGCGGCTCGAACAACACTCACGCGGGCATACCGCCACCACCGCCAAGGATGCACCGTGGGTATTGGTGGCCAGCGTCGCCTGTGAGAGCCTGGTCGAAGCGCGGCAATTGGAGCGGCGGTTCAAACGGTGGAAGAGCCCAGGCAAAGTGCTGGAATGGTGCGAACGAGCGGAGGGCGCAGCGGTAGAGCAGCCCCGACCGCGGTCGGGGTTGGTCGGCGGTTCAAATCCGTCCTCTGGCACCACCCCGAAGTGAAGGAGCGAGAATCATGGCCGCTTGGGCGTACGTGCTTCGATCCAGCAGCGGGCGTCACTACTACGGCTCGACCACCGACCTGGAGCGGCGGCTCGAACAACACTCACGCGGGCATACCGCCACCACCGCCAAGGATGCACCGTGGGTATTGGTGGCCAGCGTCGCCTGTGAGAGCCTGGTCGAAGCGCGGCAATTGGAGCGGCGGTTCAAACGGTGGAAGAGCCCAGGCAAAGTGCTGGAATGGTGCGAACGAGCGGAGGGCGCAGCGGTAGAGCAGCCCCGACCGCGGTCGGGGTTGGTCGGCGGTTCAAATCCGTCCTCTGGCACCACCCCGAAGTGAAGGAGCGAGAATCATGGCCGCTTGGGCGTACGTGCTTCGATCCAGCAGCGGGCGTCACTACTACGGCTCGACCACCGACCTGGAGCGGCGGCTCGAACAACACTCACGCGGGCATACCGCCACCACCGCCAAGGATGCACCGTGGGTATTGGTGGCCAGCGTCGCCTGTGAGAGCCTGGTCGAAGCGCGGCAATTGGAGCGGCGGTTCAAACGGTGGAAGAGCCCAGGCAAAGTGCTGGAATGGTGCGAACGAGCGGAGGGCGCAGCGGTAGAGCAGCCCCGACCGCGGTCGGGGTTGGTCGGCGGTTCAAATCCGTCCTCTGGCACCACCCCGAAGTGAAGGAGCGAGAATCATGGCCGCTTGGGCGTACGTGCTTCGATCCAGCAGCGGGCGTCACTACTACGGCTCGACCACCGACCTGGAGCGGCGGCTCGAACAACACTCACGCGGGCATACCGCCACCACCGCCAAGGATGCACCGTGGGTATTGGTGGCCAGCGTCGCCTGTGAGAGCCTGGTCGAAGCGCGGCAATTGGAGCGGCGGTTCAAACGGTGGAAGAGCCCAGGCAAAGTGCTGGAATGGTGCGAACGAGCGGAGGGCGCAGCGGTAGAGCAGCCCCGACCGCGGTCGGGGTTGGTCGGCGGTTCAAATCCGTCCTCTGGCACCACCCCGAGTCTCAGGGGCCCCTTCACGGATTGCTGATCAGCGCCGGCAGGTTGTTGGCTGGATCGAAGACGGGGGCACGGGGCGGGGAGAGCAATTCCAGTTCGCAGTCTTTCCGTTCCTGCCCCTGCAGGGTTTCCGAAAACTCGATGACTTCCACGGACAAGGTGTCCCGGATGCGGACCACGCGGGCGGCGGTGGGGTCCGGGAGGGCCAGGGTGCACAAGCCGGTTTCGATGGCTTCGCGGTCATTCGGGAAGCAGATCGGGAGCTTTGCCCCCTGGATCGACAGCGCCGTCAACGCGTTGATCCGCGTCACTTCCGAATCCATCGCGCGCACCAGCCGTTCGGTGGTGAAGTCTGCCATGCCGATGCCGATGGCGTTCCCGTGACTTTCGGGCGTGAGTTCACGAACCAGGAGGCGGCGGACCCGGGGCGGCGGTTGTTGCGGATCGATCTGGGTCGAGTAGCCGTGAATCATGCGCCCGATGATCGCTGGATCCATGCCGGTCCCGCTGATGTTTTTCCCCATCTGGTCCACGATGAGCAGGTCGACGTCGTCGAAGGGCAATCGCGGCATGAGGGCGTGAGCCTGCTGGCAGAGTGCGGCCTCGCGCGCCTCCAACGCCGCTGGCGGCACGCCGCAAAGGCGGACCGGTTGATGCCGCTGGTCTTCGAGAATGGCGAGTCCGCCGAGCAGCGGTACCACCGGCTTGAGAACAGCGGCAAACTGGCGCAGGGCGGTCTCGTAACCCGACCGGCTCGCCGCTGCGTGAAAGCGCCGGGCCCCTTCGTGCTTGCCGAGCCCGACCACCAGCATCTTGACCAGCCCGCTGCCGATTGCGCCGCGGAAGTCTGTGTGGGGTTTGACCCGGTTGATGAGCAGGACCCGGTCTGCGCCGAGGGCCGACAGGCCGCAGACCACCTCATCTCCCTCTGCGGTGGCTCCCGCCGAGCGCACCGTCATGTCCGACCGGAGCGGGACGCCGAGCAGCGCTTCCGAGACGCCGTAGCCGGCCAGAAGTTCGGTCTGTCCGGACGGGGTGCCCCCGCCGTGACTGCCCATCGCCGGCACGATGACTGGAAAGGCGCCGTGCTCGCGGACGACCCGGATGGCGGCGGCAACGATTTCCGCCAAGCGGGTGATTCCCCGGCTGCCGACGGCGATTGCGATCTCCGCCCCGCGGGGCACGCCCGCCAGCAGCGGCTTCAGTTCCGCGGTGACGGCCGCGGAGATGTCGACGGGCGGATTCACGGGAAAACGCTGCCGCGCGCGAATCAGGTTGGGCATGGGGCTGACGGACGTGAGTTCACTCATCGAGTGGGAAGCTAGCCGGTCCGATGGCGGGAAGCGAACATCGAAGGCGGCGCTCCGGTCCCCGGCCCTTGGTTTTCGGTGGCGACGGAGGCGAGCGGTCCGCCACGAGCGGGGTGAATAACCCCTTGAGGGGTGGGGGTGGTTGAGGCAGGGTGCCGGGAAACGTTCACGACGCATGACCACGACGACCAGAAAATCCGGGCCGGGCTGTTTCTTCTACGGGTGCCTGACGTCCATCCTGCTTCTCATCTTCGCTGCGGTGGGCCTGTATTTCGGCGCCAAGTGGTGGGTTGGCAAGCAGGTCGAGCGCTTTACCGACAGCCGTCCGATGGCGTTGCCCGGCATCGACTACGCTCCGGCGGAGGCCCAGGCCTTGCGGGACCGCGTCGAGACGTTCACCACCGCGATCAAGGCGGGGACTCCGACCGAGCCGCTCGTGCTCGACGAGCGGGAACTGAACATCCTGATCGCCAGTGTGCCGGACATGAAAGAGGTGCGCGACAAGGTCTACGTCGGCATCGAAGGCGACCGCCTGCGGGGCACGATCAGCCTTCCGCTCGAAACCATCCCGTTTCCGCCACCCATCAAAGGCGCGGTGAAAGGGCGCTATCTGAATGGTTCGGCGGACTTGAAGGTGTCGCTTGACAACGGCTTCTTCCTGGTCGCGCTGCAGTCGCTCGAGGTCAAGGGGCAGTTGGTGCCCGAGGAGGCCATGAAAGCGATCAGCGAGCAGAACCTGGCGAAGGATTTCTACAAGAATCAGGAGGGGATGATGACGCTGCAGCGGCTCCAGAGCATCACCGTCGAAGACGGTCGACTCATGATCACGCCGCGCCCGGCCGAGTAGCGGGGCCCGTCCCGGACCGCTGTCGGTCCCCGACTTCCTCCGGAACCGGTGCTTTGCTGCATCCGAGAGCGGGGGGGCGACGCCCAGGATTACCGTGCATTCCGGTTCCTGGAATCGTGGGGTTGAGGCGGCCATTTGGAGGAAAGATGGGTCGAGGTTTCAAGGTCGTTCGGAACTCCGGCCTCGATCCGATTTTCCCGGCTGCCGCGTGCGGCACGGAGCGGGCTCAGACGCCCGACTTGCCCCGGTGTTTCACGGTGGGCGATGGGCCGACCAGGCGTTCGTATTCCAGGGTGGCAAAGCGGTCGGTCATCCCCGAGATGTAGTCGCCGACTGCCCGGCAGGGTTCTTTGCGGGCCCGGCGACGGGCGGCGGAATCGCCCATTTCGCGTGGGTTGGCGAGGTAGCGGGCGAACAGGGCCTCGAGCATGCCGGCGGCACGGCGGTTGGGCTGGTTTACCTCCGGATTGTAATAGAGGCGGGCGTAGAGATAACGACGCAGTTGCTGGTTGAGCCGGCGGCGTTCCGGGCTGTACTGCACCAAGTTCTCCGCCTGCGAGCGGACGTCGTCGGCCGAACGAACCCCCGCCCGTCGGATGCGTCGTGCCGTGGTTTCCGCCACGTCGCGCACCTGATCGTCGATGAGGCAGCGGACGGTAAAGTAGCGACGGCATTCGTTGGGAAGCCGTCC
This sequence comes from Verrucomicrobiales bacterium, assembly GCA_024233305.1. Classification (GTDB taxonomy): domain Bacteria; phylum Verrucomicrobiota; class Verrucomicrobiia; order Limisphaerales; family J093; genus J093. The sequence goes on along the minus strand of JACKPV010000033.1, from coordinate 171,915 downwards.
GTGCTGGCTCCGGACCTGATCGGCGGCACGCTTCCAGGCCCGGACTTCCCGGGCCAGGTTCTCCTCCTGCAAGAGCCCCGTCTCGAGTCCGTCGTCGAGGTCGTGACTGTAATAGGCGATTTCATCCGCGAGGTTGGCAACCTGGGCCTCGAGCGACCGGCAGGGGAATGGGAACCCGGCCAGAGTGGCGGGATCGGAGATGGCTGTCCGGTGCTTGAGCAGTCCTTCCCGCACCTCCCACGAGAGGTTGAGGCCGCGGAACCGGGGGTATTTGCGCTCGAGTTCATCCACCACCCGCAGGCTCTGCAGGTTGTGTTCGAAGCCACCGTGGTCCGCGAGGAGGACGTTCAACACCTCCTCGCCCGTGTGGCCGAACGGCGGGTGCCCGAGGTCGTGGGCCAGGGCGATGGCCTCGGTGAGGTCCTCGTTCAGGCGCAACGCCCGCGCAATGTTCCGGGCGATGGCGGCGACTTCGATGGTGTGGGTGAGCCGGGTGCGGAGGTGATCGCCCGAACCGTTGAGGAAAACCTGCGTCTTGTACTCAAGCCGACGGAAGCCGCGCGAATGGATGATCCGGTCGCGGTCCCGTTGGAACTGGGTGCGCCATTCGGGGGCGGTCTCGGAGTGCCGCCGACCGCGGGTGTCCCGGCTGAACTGGGCGTAGGGCGCCAGGAACTCGTGTTCTTCCTGTTCGAGCGTTTCGCGGGAGCGCAGGCGGATCGGGCCGGTTCGTCGGCCGACCGATCCCATCCCGGCAGACAAAGCCCTGGCCACCGGACGCGGACCGGCGGCGCGCGGGGGAGACGGTGGTTTGCGGGCCACGGCTTGGGGGAATCCGCCGGGCGGGGTTCGGCTCAGACGGGCGGTTCGCCTGCATCCGGCAGAAGGGTTTGGAGGGCCACGCCCCGCAACTCGAACAGCCGCCGGATGGCGTCTTCGATGAGGTTGTTCGGGCAGGATGCGCCGGCGGTGATGCCCACAATCAGAGGCCGTTCCGGCAGCCAGTCCCGGGTCTCCTCCTCGCGCCCGAGATGCTGGTTCCAATGGCGGATCAGGTGGTCTGACTCCATTTTTGCCGCGTTCTTGATGAAGAACGTGGGAAGCTGCTTTTCGCCCATTTCGGCAAGGTGCGAGGTGTTGGACGAGTTGTAACCGCCGACGACGAGCAACAGGTCGAGCGGTTCCTGGAGGAGGCGGTGCAGCGCGTCCTGCCGTTCCTGGGTCGCGCCACAGATGGTGTCGAAGTAACGGAAATGCCCGCCCAATGCCTCTCCGCCGTGCTTCTGTTCCATGGCCCGCCGGATGCGGCGTTGCACCTCCTCGGTCTCGCCGCGCAGCATGGTGGTTTGGTTCGCCACCCCCACCGAACGCAGGTGCAGGTCGGGATCGAAGCCCGGGGAACAGGCCCGCTTGAAGCGCGCCAGAAACACCTCCCGATCCCCGCCATTCAGGATGTAGTCGCAGAGATAATCGGTTTCCTCGAGGTTGTAGACGACCAGGTAGTGCCCGGTGCCATTGGCCGTGGCCTGGGAGGTGGTGGCCTTGGTTTCCTCGTGCTTCGCCTTCCCGTGAATGATGCTCGTGACCGCCTCCTTGGAATACTGGCGGACGCGCTTCCAGACGCTCATCACGTCGCCGCAGGTCGTGTCCACGAGGATGCAGCCCTTTTCCTCAAGCTTGCGCCGGGTGGCGACCTCGGTGCCGAAGGCCGGGATGATCACGACATCGTCCGCGGCGAGCCGGGCGAGTTCGTCAGCGGTCGGACGGGCGGCGAGACTGACCACCCCCATGTTGCGGATCTGCTCGTTGACCTCGGGATTGTGGATGATCTCGCCGAGCAGGAAAATCCGGGTGGGGGGCGGGAAGTAGCGCCGGGCGGCATAGGCCAGGTCGATGGCCCGCTCGACGCCGTAGCAGAAGCCGAACTCCTTGGCGAGTTTCACCTTGAGGTTGCCGGCTTCGAGGGTGCCGCCGTTGGCCCGGATGCGCTCGACGAGACTGCTGCGGTAATGCGACACCACCAGCGCCTCGACGTCCTGCATCACGTCAGGTCGGCGGAGGTTCACTCGCTTGGGTGCATTCGCGGTTGGTAACGCCATGACCGGAGCAGTGTAGCATCGTCGCGGCGGGCGTCCAGATTCCCCGTGGTCCGGCGGCGGGCCGGGACCGGACGATTAAACTGCCCGAGAGCTTGCTGGGTTGGCTCGAGGCCGAGGCCCAGCGGGCCGGTCAACCGAAGTCCACCCTGGTCCGGCTGATTCTTCAGGAACACCAGCCATGCCAGCGCCAGTCGGCACTCGATTTGGCAGCCGACCTGTGCGGCGGTGTGCAGAACAGTTCAGGCGACCTGGCCCGAAACAAACAGCACTTGAGGGGTTTCGGACGATGACCGCCTGGCGGCTCGATACGGGACCTTCGGTCGCCTTCCGCGCCCCGCATCGCTGCCCTCCGCCGCCGGGTCCAGTCCCTCCCCATCGCAGCGGCTACCGGAAAGAAAACCCTCGCGAAACGAGGTGGCTAATCCTCCGGCCCTTCCAGACTGTTCCACAACGAGTTGGTGGCCAAAGCGAGCAGCTCCTCGTACCTCTGAGCCGTATCGATTCAACACGGGGTAGCCGCCGACGTGTAGTCGGCGCTGAAATCCAAGCGCTTACGCGGTCTCGCCGATTCCGATCAGCAGTCACCTTTCGGTGAATCGTCGCCCTCGGCGGCAGGCAGCCCTATCCCAGCTGAATCATGCGCCGACTGCACGCCGGCGGCTACGACTCACTGAATCGTTACGGCTGAGCCGTAACCATGCAGTGGGATTCACCACGGATGGGCGCGGATGGGCACTGATATTGAGGGAAACCAGAATCGCGCGCCCTGGGTTCGGGCTCACCATTTAGTGAGGTTTCCCGGCTTCTCTGCCATGGCGGCAGCGCCGCGCCCCATCCGTGGCATCCGTGCCCATCCGCGGTCCATTGACTGAATCGATACGGCTGAGCCGTAACGATTCAGTAACTCGTAGCCGCCGACGTGCAGTCGGCGCATGATTCAGCTGGGATACGGTCCCTTGCCGCTTGGCGCGATGATTCACCAAAACGTGACTGCCGGTCGGAACCGGCGAGACCTCGTAAGCCCTTGGATTTCAGCGCCGACTACACGTCGGCGGCTACCCCGTGTTGAATCGATACGGCTGAGGCTTTGGCTACCGGGCGCTTGTCTGCTGAGGGGAATGAAGGAGAGGAGACGTCCGGCGCCGAGCTGCGCCGAAGCAGTCAGGATGCGGGCGGATTGTGGCACGGAGGCGTCGGCGCCGTCGTGGGGAGGGCGCACCGCTTGCCCGTGGCGTCGGGGCGTGGGCTCACGGTTCGGATGGCAGTCGTGCGCGCAGGAACCGTGCAGGGCGGGCGGGCTGGCCGGGAAGCACCTCGACCCGCGGGCTTTGCGAGCTGAGGTCCGTCCAGGGCCCCAAAACCGACGGGGCGTGCTGTAAGATTCCGTTGAACTCAAGGACCAGGTGGCCGCTCATCCGGGCAACTTGGACGAATGGGCGGAATCGGGAGCCGACGGGCTCACGTGTGCCCGCCGCCCAATGCGCCGCGATGCGGTCGGCTTCGAGCGCCGTGTTGTAGAGCGCGAGTTCGTCGAGCCAACCGGTGAAATAGCCGGTGTCGCCCGAACGATTGTCGTGGCGAAGGAAGTTCCCGTGGGCGAGGCGCACGTCGCCGCTGTGCGCGTAAAGCTGCCCCACGCCGATCGCTGTGTCCTTCAATTGCCCATCAAGGTAGAGCCGCAGGGAACCCGCCAGGGCATCGGTGGGATCGCCCGCCATCACAGCGACCACGTGATGGATCGTATCGACGGCCACCGGGAAGCGGGTATGGACGGCGTTGCCGAAGGCCGGTCCCCAGCCGTCACCCGGGCCGTCCGAGGCGGTGTTGTTGTAGGCGAACCACACCAAGACCGCGCGCTGCGGTGTGGCGACTGTCTCGGCGCCGTAAAGGTACAAACCGAGCCCGCGGGTTTCCGCGCCTTGTTCATAAAGCGTCGCGACTTCCGGAACGCCCCCGACGATGCCGGGCAGACGTTCCGCCCGGAACCAGACTTCGACCGTCTTCTCCGGCCAAGGGGCCGCGGTGATGTTCAGGTCGGCGCCGTTGGCCAAATCGATGCGTTGGGCCGGCGCGCCATCGAAATGGAGCGAAGCCCCGGTGGGATCCGCCGTGAGCAAGCTTGGCTGGTCCGTCGACACAGCTCCCACCATCTGCCCACCAGTCGCGCTGATCGGGTCCAGGCCGGAAGCTTCCGACCAAACCGTGGGACCGTCCGTTTCCTCGAAGCGCCAGTAGCGCACAGGTTGGTCGGCCAGCACGGTGGCGGTGTAACCGGGCGGCCCGGCCTGGAAAGGGATGGAGGCATCCAGGGCGTTCGGCACGGCGGCGCGGTCGGTGAGACCGCGGATTTCGAGCAGATACTCGCGCGCGGCGGCAAGTGGGCCGGTTCGGAGGCTCGCGGAAAGTCCGTCCGCGCCGAGGGAGATGGCTTGAAGGGCCAGCCCGGGCACGCGGAAAGTGCCCGGAGCGAGGGCCGATGCGGGATCCACCGGTTCGTGGAAGTCGAGGTCGATTTCATCGAGGCCGAGCTTGGCCCGCAGTCCGACGACCTGCGGCGGCAGGCGGTCCGGCAGCACGCGAAGCCGCGCGATGCGGCTTTGAAGGCGCTCGAAGACCCCGTTGGCAAAGAACGCCTCCGCGTGTACCGACATGCCATCGTCGGTGCCAGAAACCACCCCGAGATTCCAGGGGTTGCCGCTCACGGGCAAGGCGACACCGTCCCGGAACCAGCGTATCCGAATGGCCTCCGTTGGCGTGCCCGCGACGTCTGCCGTCCAGTGCCAGGGCTGACCTTCAACCAGAGTGGCATCGACGGGTTCGCTCAGCCATGACAGCGCCTCGAACTGCGCCAACGGAATGGTCCCCAGATCCACCGGTTGCTCGGCGTCATGGAGCACCTGTTCCCCATCCCGTTCGCCCACGCCATCAATCCGGATGCTGAAAGGAAGCGGCGCATACTCATCCACCTCGAGCAAGACCGTGCGTTCGTCCAACAGCCGGGCGGCACGAATGCTCAGCGGTTGACCGCTCGCAACGTAGTTGGCAGGGACGAGAGCGGAGGCCGCATCCACGGGGCGCGTGAAGAAACACAGCACTCCGCGCGGTTCCCCACTGCCGGCGGCGCGGACGAAATCGAAACGATCGGTGGCCGACACCGCGATGGTCCGTTCGATCAACGGGCTCCAGGTGTCGCCAGACTTGGCCCGCGCTTTCAACACGGTGCTTCCGAGCAACATCCACTCGTTGCCCTGATGCGCGGTGGGCGCGACGTTCCCGCCCGTCAGGCGCGGGTCCGAGCCGTCGGTCGTAAAGAACACGGCCACGCGCGTGCCCGGGGGAGGCGTCAAAGTGAGCCGGTAACCGACCGGCACTGGACCGCCCGGATCGTCGACGTCCGGCGGGGCGAGGTCCGGAAAGAGGCCGTCGTTCCGGAGTTGTTGCACCACGATGCCAGTGCGGACGGGGAAGTAGCGGGTCCTCAGCGCGTTCACCTCCGTCATCCATTCGTCCTCGGGATCGTAAGGTTCGGAGGGCCGGTGGGCATCCCCCCAGCGGGCGGCCTCGGCGATGAGCGGCATCCGGATTTCGTCGACCCGCGCCATCCAACTCGCGGCCGCCCGTTCGGGTGTGAGGATGCCCTTCTCGAAGCAATGCCGCTGGATGCGGTCGGCGAAGAAGAGGCGGTACTCGGGATTGGCGCGGAGGATGTGATGCAGTCCGGTGGCGCGGTTGGCGACGTTGCGGTCCGTGACGTCGGTGCCGGTGACGAGGCTGGCCTGGCCGGAATCCCCGATGGTGCGTTCGGAATCCCAGGCGAAGAACTGCCAGCCAGCGCCCGGTTCCCGGCGGCGTCCGGCCCGCCAGTTGCTGCCGTCCCAGTCGGTGTTGCCCGAGTAGAAGTTGAGCAGGAGGTAATCCACCAGGTTGGCGAAATCCACGTATTCCTCAAGCGCGGCGAACGTCGCCGGGTTGGCGGGATCCGATTGTGCCAGGACCATCATGGCGTCCCAAGCTTCGAGGTCGCCGTCGATTGCCTCGACCTGGCCGGCCAGGCGATTGTAGTCCTGCACGACGTCGTAGTCCGTTTCGTCGCCGCCGTAATTCTCCGCCATGAACTCGGCCTCGGCCCGGTCGAAGATGTGGTAGAAGCCCCAATAGAGGCCGTTGATGTAGAGATGGACGTGCCCCTGGTTGAGGGTTTGGTGGCCCATCGCCACCTGAACATCGCGGTGCCACTGATCGCGGATATATTGAGCGCGTTCCCGTTGGTTGGCGCTCGGGTGGATCCAGGAATCCCCGTTTTGACCGCGCAGGATCAGGTTGTTGAAGTCGTTGGCCGGACGGCCGGGGAACACCGGGAAATGGAGCGAGCCAGCGCCGTAGCTCCGGCGGAAAGCGAGGCGCATGTTGTGTTTTGGCCGGGTGTAGGCGCGACTCGCATTGCCCTGCATGCGCAGACCCGCCAGCAACTGGGTCGTCTGTCCGTGCGGGAAATCGAAGAGTTCGACCGACACCTGACGTTCCCAGAGATCGCCCTGTTCGAGTGAGTTCGAGTAGATGCCGGTGACGGGATCGAACAGATCATCAACGTCGAGCGCCAGGGAAAGGGTCGGGTGGCTGCGCAGGGCTTCCTTGATCAACGGACCGTAGCGCGGGTCGTCCACGATCCGGGCGTCCATCGCATAGTCCGCGTCCTGGGTGGTCCAGGTGCCGGGAAAGCCCGAGGGATCGGCTGGCTGCCGCAGCACGTCGTCGAGGAAAAGGTAGGTGTGCGCCACCGCAGAGGCGGGCGCGTGTTCGGGCTTGAAGGCGGCGGCCTGAAGCACCGTGGTCGTGGTGATCGTCACGGGCGCCGTGTACCGTGTCCCGTTTGCGGGGCCCGGTTCGCTTCCGTCCGTTGTGAAGTAGATCTCCGCGTCAGGAGTGCTGGTGGCCAGCCTCACGCTGAAGGGCTCCTCATAGAATCCCCGCGGCACGCTGAATCCGACCGGACGCACAAAGCCCAGGAGGCCATCGGTGTTCGGGCCGCCGGGAGTGGGGCGGGCGAAGTAGACCGGTTCCGGTTCACCGACATCGGTTGCCACCAAACGAACGGCCAGAAGGAAATCCTCGTCGTCCGGCGCGCTGTTCAATCCGTGGATCGCCAGCAGGTTCTCGCCGGTACGCAGCAGGTTCGGCGGCAGCGCGAGCGGGAAGCGTGCCCATTGCACCGCGTCGAGATCCGCACGTTCGGCGGGCGCCACGCCCGACCAACCCGGCGCCGCGGGCGCGTTGTTCCGCGCGATCTCCAGCCCGTTGAGGTAAGCGACGAAACCCGCGTCATATTGCATTTCCAGATCCAGACGAGCCCACCCGGTTGCATCGTCGACGGTGAACGGAATGCGGAGGTAGGCGCTGCTGTTCACGCCGTGCAGGACCGCCTCCACGTCGGAACGGATCCGGCTTCCGAATCCGTTGAGGGAAAGGGGTGAGGCGCCCCGGGCCAGCGCCCGCACGTGTGCTGGCGGGAGGGCGCGATCCCAGATCGCCACCTCGTCCATGTCCCCCTCGAAATCCGCCCACAACTCCCGATCCGGCCGCGCCAAGCCAAGCGTGAGCGGAGCCGTGCTGACATCGAAGGCGCCGCCCCAACCGGCCTGTTCCGCCAGCAACTCGCCGTCCAGGTAGACCCGGACTTCACTCGCGGCGTTTCGGTCATAGGTGAAGGCCAGATGATACCAGCGATCGTTCTGCAATCCCGCGGCGACCCGGAGGCTGGGTGAGGGGCCGTCCAGTTCGACCGTGTCGAAGTAGAATTCGAGAAACCCGCCTTCGCTGCCGATCTCGAGGTTGTCGTTCACGGCATTCGAGGAGTGGGCCAGGAGCACGTTGTTCACGGCGTGGTTGCTGTCCGAGGCCTCGCCCGCGTGGTCGGCATGACGGTTGAACCAAAGCGAGACCGTGAACGCGTCCGGCGCCTGCAATGGCAGGAAGGCGTCGAGCAACACGTGGTCGTCCTCGCCGTCGAAATGCAGGGCGTTGCCCATTCGTCCCGCGGTGAGGGTGGCATCAATGACCGTACCAGGCAGGTCACCGGCCAGGTCGGGAGTGCGACCGCGGCTCGCGGTGTCGAGCGGCCAGTAAAGCCGGGGCGCCGTTATGCCCGGATCCGTTCCCAGATCGTAGCCGATGGCCGCCTCCACCCGGAACCACGTGGAATCGTTGAAAGCCGGCGTGCCTCCCGTCCAGGCCTGTTGCCATCGATCATCGTCCGGCACCCATAAACGCGCCGGAAAATCGTCACGGATGAGATCGGTGGTCGTGCTTCGCTCGCGCCGGCCATAACTGATGTCCTCGTATTGCGGCGGATAATCCGCGGTCCCCGTGCCGAAAGCGCTCAGCACGGTCGCGCCGTCCGGGGCCACCAGGGCCAGGTATTCGCCGTCGGCATCCAGGCGGAAACTCGTATGCCAGTCGCCCGCGGGATCCCGGACATCGCGTCCCGAGGCGAAGAACACAAGGAACCCACCCGCCGGCAGGCTGATGTCCGGGATCCGCCAGCGGGTCAGATTCCCCGGGTCATCGGTGAGGTGGAAGCCGGCCAGTGAGACGGGCGTGACATCGGGATTGTGGACCTCGATCCAGTCCGGGAAATCTCCGAAACCGTCCGCCAACGCACGTTGGTTGGAGGCGCAGAACTCACTGATCACCGGAGCAGCGTGCAATGCCGCGGCCAGCGCGAGGGCTCCGAGACAGCGGAGCCCCCGGGGCGCGCGCCAGCGAACTCGCCGGCCCGCGGAGGCGGCGATGCGTGCATGCGGCGTCATGAGTCCAGACTAAGGCGCATTGCCGCCGCCGAAAACCGTTTATGCAAGCCGATGAACAAAACCGCCCGTTGGTTCCACGGGACGGCTTTGCCTGATTCTTGGTCGTCCAGTCGAACTCACGCCGCGCCCCTTTCGTCCTTGCGCGTCCCTATCGTCCCTTTTGCCCAAGCATGCCCCCTGACGACCAGTTCCCCGCGATTGCCGGTGAAACTCCGCCTTGCCGGCGCGGAATGACCGGCCCAGACTCGCGGCATGAACGCACGACAGGCACTCCTCCGGCTGGGTCTCTCCGCATTGCTTGCCCTCACCGCAGTTGCCGGCCTGCCGCCGGAAGCCACGGCGGCGCGTGAGGCCCGCATGGCGTGGTGGCGTGAAGCCCGGTTCGGGATGTTCGTGCATTGGGGGCTTTACTCGGGCCTGGCGGGAACGTGGCAGGGCAAGGCGGTGGGGACCCGCGGCGGGATGGAGTGGATTCAGCAGCGGGTGAAGGCCGACACCTACGAATACGCCCACGAAGCCATCCCGCGCTTTCAGCCAAAACCCGGTTTCGCCCGGGAATGGGCGCGCGTGGCGAAGCAGGCCGGCTGCAAATACGTCGTGTTCACGAGCAAGCATCACGACGGGTTCGCCCTGCACCAATCCGCCACCACCGACTACGACGCCGGCGACGTCACCGGCCGCGACCTGGTTCGGGAGATTGTCGATGCCCTGCGCGCGGAGGGGCTGCGGGTGGGCTTCTACCATTCGGTGATCGACTGGCATCATCCGCAGTACGACTACGCGGCGGCGGAGGGTTTGCCGCACCCACTGGCGGGGCGGTCGTTCCCGAACGGACCGCGCGATCACTCGCTCTATCTCGACTACCTGCACGGTCAGGTGCGCGAGTTGGTCTCGAACTACGGAACCGTCGATGTGTTGTGGTGGGATTACTCGAAACCCGGCGCCGAGGGGGAGTTCTGGAGGGCGGACGCCCTCGTGCGGATGGTGAAGAACCACCAACCCGACATCATCATGAACAACCGCCTCTACCGGATTCCCCACATCGAGAAGGAGGACTCGGTCGACCGGTTGAAGACCTGGAAACCCACCGAGGGTGACTTCACCACGCCCGAGCAGACGGTGCCTTCGACCGGCATCCCCGGAGTGGACTGGGAAGCCTGCATGACCATGAACACCTCCTGGGGTTACTCGGATCACGACGATGCCTGGAAGAGCGCGGAACAACTGATCCGGCATCTGGTCGACATCGCCTCGAAGGGCGGCAACTACCTGTTGAACGTCGGGCCCAAGGCGGACGGTTCGATCCCGCCGGAAAGCGTCGAACGGATGGCGGCCATCGGCGCGTGGATGCGCGTCAACGGCGAGGCGATCTACGGGACCACGGCGAGTCCGCTTGCCGAACCGGGCTTCGACGGCCGGGTCACCGCGAAGGACGGGCTGCTCTTCCTCCACGTGTTTGATCGGCCCGCGGACGGTCGGATCCACCTGCCCCGGGCGGTTCAATCCGCTCGTTTCCTGGGGGCGACGGAGTCATTGAACTGCGAGCGGATGGCGACGGGGACGGTCATTTCGCTGCCGGCGGCACTGCCCGATCCGGTTTGCAGTGTGATCCGGGTCGAATTGCGCTGAGGCCGGCGCGACGTTTCCCGGCGGGGATCGCTGCGGCTCAGCGGGTCCGGTGGGCGCCGAACCAGCCGGCGAGGTCGAAGTTGAAGATCAACTGCAGCCCGGCCAGGAACAGGGAGAGGAAGATGAAGCGGGTGAACCACGTCTCCGAGAAGCGACGGTTCAGCCGCACCCCCATCCATACCCCCAGCGGCACGAGCGGCAGGAGCAGGGCGCTGGTCTTCAAGGTCCGCAGGTTGATGAGAGATTCCGCGGGCAGCCAGGCGACATTGAGCACGCTCTGATCGAGACAGAAGAAGGGGACCTTGATCCAGTTCACCCAGGTGAAGATCAGCACGTTGGTGCCCACGAAGAGCGTCTTCGACAGATTCTGCGGGATGAGGAACATGCTGACCACCGGGCCGGCGCCATGGGCGAAGGTCGAGGTGATGCCGGTGCCCAGCCCGAAGGGCAGCCCGATCCGGTGATTCGGCTCGAATTCTCCCTCGGCCCGGAAGATGGCGGACTTGAAGACCTGGAAGGCGACGAAGGCCACGGCCAGCAAGCCGATGACCAGGTTCAGCTCGCGCGAGGAGCCGCGGTTGGCGAAGCGCGCGATCAGCCAGATGCCGATCACGACCCCGAGCACGACGCCGGGCAGCAGGTATTTCAGGTTTTCGACCTTCCATTTTCCCCAGTAGTGCACGAGGGAGAACAGGTCGCCGGCGCAGAGCAGCGGGAGGAGGATGCCGATGGCGTCCTTGGCGCCGAACGCCAGCACGCACAGCGGCGTGGTCAACATGCCGAGCCCACCGCCGAATCCGGCCTTCGAGATGCCGATGAACAAGGCGGCCGCCACCGCCACGAGGATCCGGTCCGGCGCAAGCACGGCGCCCCTTTAGCGGCTGAACCGCAGGGTGTCGAGAACGAAGCGGCCTCGTTTCCGGGGCCACCCCGCACGGGATGGCGGGGCGGCACTGATTTCGTCCTGGCTTGCCACCGGATCCCCGGGCCGCCCGCCCGCCGGGCATCCGCATTGCTGCTTCCCGTCCGACGGAGTTCTCGTGAACTCGAAGGTCTCCTTGCCGCGCGCTCCCCTCGTGCCTATGGTCAGCTGCGTGACGACCAGCATCCCAAGTGATCACCCGCGCCGGCGTCGACCCGAGGTGGCGGGGATCGGGGAACGGAATCAGCGGGCGGCCGCGGCCGGAACGGCGGGCGGCGATATCGGTCTTACTGGATCGTTCACTGGTCGCTGGATTCCCGAATGAGCAAGCGAGCCTTCATCACCAGGTTGACGCTGCGCAACTACAAGAGCATTGAGTTCTGCCGGCTGGACCTGGGACAACTCACGTTTCTGGTGGGGCCGAACGGAGGCGGCAAGAGTAATTGCCTCGACAGCCTGCGCCTGGTGGCGGACTCCCTGCGGACCTCCCTGGACCACGCCCTGCGGGACCGGGGCACGATCAAGGAGGTGCGACGCCGGTCCGCCGGGCACCCGAACCATTTCGCCATCCGGCTGGACTTCTCGATCCCGGACGGATCGTTGGGACACTATGCTTTCGAGGTGGCGGCAAGGGAGCGGGGCGGATTCGAGGTTCGGGCCGAGGAGTGCCGTGTGGCCTGCGGGTCAGGAGACCACTTCTATCGCAATGAGCGCGGGCGGGTCATCCAGTCCTCACTCCAGCTGGCGCCGGCGGCCTTCCCCGACCGGCTCTATCTGGTGGCGGCCTCCGGGCTCCCGGAGTTCCGACCCGTTTATGATGCCTTGTCGGGCATGGAGGTCTACAATCTCAATCCCCGGGAAATCTCGGCGATGCAGAAGCCCGATGCCGGCGAATTCCTGCGTCGGGACGGGAGCAATGCCGCCAGCGTGTTTGAGCGCCTATCCCCGGAGGCGCGAGACCGGGTCAAGAGCTATCTCTCGCGAATCGTCAAGGACGTGATGGACGCTGAGACGCTGGTCCTTGGAGCGCAGGAGACGATCGAGTTCCGCCAAGCCGTCAAAGGTCAGAAGCACCCCTGGAGGTTCCTGGCGGCGAGCATGTCCGACGGCACGTTGCGGGCCTTCGGCAGTCTGCTCGCGCTTTTCCAGGGCAGTCTCGACCGGCGCGATCCCCCGCCGTTGATTGGAATCGAGGAACCCGAGATGGCCCTGCATCCCGCGGCATCGGGGATTCTCCTCGCCGCCCTGCGGGAGGCCTCCGCCCGCACTCAGATCCTGGTCACCAGTCACAGTCCCGACCTGCTGGACGATTCCTCCCTCCCCTCCGAAGCGATCCTCGCGGTGGATACCGAGGAGGGGATCACGCGGATCGGTCCCATTGACGCCGCCGGTCGATCCGTCCTGCGCGAGAAGCTCTTCACACCGGGGGAGCTTTTGCGCCAGAACCAGCTCTCCCGCGATCCCCTCAGTCCCGGTGAGCAGGACGACCCGCAGTTGAGTCTCTTTGAAGCCGAGGGGCGATGAGCACTTTCTTCGTGGCTCCCATCGTCGAAGGTCACGGCGAGGTCGAGGCGGTTCCGGTGCTGCTGCGACGGCTTCTGTGGGAGGTGTCGCCGGAGGCCTCCCTCCGGCTCAATCCCCCGCTGCGTGTCAAGGCGTCCAGCTTCTTCGCTGACGAACAGTACTTTGCCCGGTATGTCGAACTGGCGGTTCGCAAAGCCCGCCAACATCCTCGCAGTTCCGTGCTCATTCTTCTGGATTGCGAGGACGAATGTCCCGGGCGAATGGGGCCTGATCTGGCGGCCAGGGCGGCGTTTGTCGCGGGGGATTTCCCGATTACGATCGCGCTTGCCCACCGGGAATACGAGACCTGGTTCCTCGCGGCCGCACGGTCCCTGCGGGGCACAGGAGGGCTGCCGGCGGATCTGCAGGCGCCGCCGGACCCCGAGTCCATCCGTGACGCCAAGGGCTGGCTGGGCGACGGGATGCCCGTGGGCTACAACCCGGTCAACGACCAGCCCGCGTTTACCGCCCGCTTCTCCTTTGAGGCGGCGTCCTCGGTGCCCTCGTTCGACAGGCTTCGCCGACGGTTGCACCGCCTGTTTGCCCCGTAGGCGGTTCCGGGTCGTGCGCGGCGCTCCCGCTTCGCCGGGCACGGGGTCCACTTGCGGCTTGCGGCGCGCCGTGGCGTCGGCGGAAGCTGCGGGATGTTGCAGTCCCTGTTGCCTTGCGCCGCGCGGCGCGCGGGTTGCCATTGGCGCCGGCTCCGCGGTGGTTTCGCCGCCGGATTGCTGTGCGTCGGACAGCTGATTGGCGCCCCGGCGCCGGACCTCGACGGGAGCCCGCGTTCGGGGGTGACGTTGCACGTCTCGAAGTGGGGGGACAACTCGGAGGGCCGCTCGTGGCGGACGGCCTTTCATACGGTCCAAGCCGCGTTGCGGGCGGTTCCCGATGCGCAGGGTGGGCATCGGATTCTGGTGCGCCCGGACACCTACCTCGAGGCGAATCTGTATCCTGCGCATCCCGGCGCGGCCGGCGCCTTGAACGAACTGGTCGGGGACTTCGATGGCCGGCTGGGTTCGGGGGCAAGCGGCTGGGTGGTGATCGATTCGGGCGATCCGGCGCAGGGGTTCAAGAGCTACGATTGGTGGGGGCCGATCCGGGCGTACAAGCATGGTTGGTCGGCGGAGCACGGGGAGGAGACGTTCTCGGCCATCGGCTGGGATCGCTGGGTGTTGCGGCGCCTGTATGCCGCGGGCGGCGATGGCGGGCTGTTCTTCGATCTGGTCGACCGGGCCGAAGCGTTCACGGTGCGGGTCGAGGATTGCTTCAGCATCGGGCGGGCGTTCGGGGGCGGTGTGGCGAATGTCTTGTCCCGGCCGGGTGAACCCAGCGTGTTCCGTGGTTGTCAGCTCTGGTGTCTCGACTGGTGGGGCGATGCGGCGGGTGCCTACGTGCGGGCCGAACACCCGGAGATGCCGGAGCAGCCGGATGTGGTGTTCGAGGACTGCACCCTGGTCGGCCCCGACAATGCGTTGCAGGCCGGCAACCCAGGTTACAGCGGTTGCACGCGGGTGGCGTTGAAGGACTGCCGGCTCGTCAGTCTGAATTTCTCGCAGCCCCAGGGCAAACCGGGTTCGGGGATCATTCACAGCACCATCGACGGCAAGCTGCTGCACGTGGATCTCGAGGACTGCGTGTTGATGGGATGTCGGGTATTCGGGGCGGGGCAGGGTGAAGTGGGGTATTCGGTGCGGGGAGACGTGCAGGCATATGTTCAGTTCCAGCAGGCGGTGCCCCCGGGCATGTTGCGGCTGGGGGCCTGGCCGGTGGAGATCTTTCAGACGCTCCTGCCGCCGCCGTCGCCGCCGCGGCGCCCGGCGCTCCGGGTGGACCGACCGGATCTGGGCGCCTGGTGCGAAGCGGCGCCGGTCGTCTGGCAGGACCAGTTGGCGGTCATGAAGTGCATCCGGCCGGCTTCGGGAGGCGCCCGCGAGGATTACTGGCTGGCGCTTGAGACGGCGGATTCCGGCCGGGAACTGGCCCGCTTCGCCGAGGGGTACGGCCTGGCCTCGGCGCTGGTGGTGGACGGCGCCTTCCATGCGTTTGCCTCACGGTTCGCGCCGGGCGGCTGGAACGACGTGACGCTGTTCCGCTCGAAGGACCTTCGCCATTGGGATCAGCGCGTGGCCATCCGGCAGGAAAACGAGCAACTGTTCAACAGCTCGGTCTGCCGCGGGCCCGAAGGCTACGTGATGGCCTATGAATCCAGCGACCCCCGCTATCCAGCGTTCACGGTCAAGTTCGCCACGTCCGCCGATCTCGTTGAATGGACCAAGCTGCCGGACGTCGTGTTTGGCGCGGATCGCTATGCGGCCTGTCCCTGCCTGCGTTATGTCGGCGGGTGGTATTACGTGCTGTATCTGGAACATCGTCAGCCCCGCTGGTTCTTCGAGACCTGCCTGGCGCGGTCGCGCGATCTGCGGCATTGGGAAAGTGCGCCGGGCAACCCGGTGCTTTCGCCGGGCTTCGCCGACGGGATCAACGCCTCGGATCCGGACGTGATCGAGTTCGGTGGCGCGACGTATGTGTACTACAGCGTGGGGGACCAGCGGACGTGGTCGCGGCTCAAGCGGGCGGTGTTTCCGGGCTCGTTGGGGGATTTCTTTGGGGCGGCATTCGGCGGGTCCGGAGTGGGCGCCGGCGCGCGCTGAGGCTGGCGGGGACGAGACCGGTGATTTAGTCTCGGTGCGACCGATGAAAGCGAACGATTGCACGTTGGGGAGAGGGCGGCGCGGAGTCCGGGGCACGGTGCGGCTGCTGGCCGGGCTCGTTGCGGGGCTGGTCGTGGTCGGGGCGATTGCGGCCCGGCCGAACCTGTTGTTGATCGTGGCGGACGACGCGACGTGGCGGGACTTCGGTTTCACCGGCAACGCGGAGGTGAAGACGCCCAACCTCGACCGGTTGGGTCGCGAGGGCATGCAGTTGACGGGAATGTTCACGCCGGCCACGACGTGTTCGCCCTCCCGGCATGCGCTCTACACGGGGCTTTACTGCGTTCGGGCCGGCGCCTATCCGAACCACACGCGAGCCTACGAGGGGACGCGGAGCCTGTTCACGCACTTGCAGGACGCCGGCTACCGGGTGGCCTTGCAGGGCAAGGAACACGTCAGCCCGCGCCGCAGTTTTCCCTACGAACACCTGGGCCCGAAGAACGCCGACGACTTCGAGGCCACCCGTGGATTCCTGACGCGGGACGCCGGGCAACCGTGGTTCCTGGTCTTCGCCTCCAACGATCCGCATGGTCCGTGGAACCGCGGTCCCGCCGGCTTGCATGATCCGGCGAAGCTCACCGTGCCGCCTTACCTGCATGACAACCCGGTGACCCGGCGGATGCTGGCGGATTACTACGGCGAGATCAACAAGCTGGACTGGCAGGTGGGGCAGTTGCTCGGCTTGCTCGAGGCGACGGACCAGGTCGGGAACACGCTGGTGGTGTTCCTGAGCGAGCAGGGGAGCAGTTTTCCCTACGGCGGGAAATGGTCGGTCTATGACAATGGCATCCGGGTGGCGACCCTGGCGCGCTGGCCGGGACACATCGCGCCGGGTTCCCGAAGCGCGGCGTTGATGCAATACGTCGATGTGGCGCCCACCTTCCTTGCGGCGGCGGGGATCGATCCCGACGCGGTGGACCCGGGTTGTCCCGATGCCACCGGACGGCGCGGGTTTGACGGGTTCAGTTTCCTCGGGGTGCTGCTGGGCCGGACGGACCGCCATCGGGATTACGTGTTCGCCCAGCACACAACCGTCGGGATCAACGGCTATCGGGAACCGTATCCGATGCGGGCCGTGCGCGACGGGAGATACAAGTACATCCGGAATCTGGCGCCGCAGAACACCTATTGGATCGGGGGCATTCACCAGGGCGAACCGATCCGCTCGTGGCAGGCGGACGCGGCCAACGATCCGAAACTGGCGCGGCGGTTGGCCTGGCTGTTCAAACGCCCCGCCGAGGAACTCTACGATCTGGACGCGGACCCGTACGAGTTCAGCAACCTCGCCGAGGACCCGGCCCGGTCGGAGATCAAGGACCGGCTGCGGCGCGAACTCGAGGCGTGGATGGCACAGCAGGGCGATCAGGGGATGATCACCGAATTGACCGCCAGATCGCGGCAGGGGCCGGGGCGCCGGTAAACCCCGTGCCCGGCGGCCGCGGTGGGCTTGACCGGCCCTGGAGCAGGGGGTAGGAGTGGGCCATGCATTCCACCGACCACGCCGCCGCCGCCGGGTTACCTTCCTCCCATCCCGCGGGGCGGGAAGGCGGTGCTTCCACCGCTGCGGGTTCGCAACCGCCGGGCGTCTGGGTGCAGGGAGAATTGCATCGCCGGGCCTTCCTGCAACGAACGATGGCGGCCGCCGGGTTCCTGGCCATGCCAGCGCTGGTTCCGGGGAGGGTGCTTGGCGCGGCGGGCGAAACCACGCCCGGCAACCGGGTGAACGTCGCCTTGATCGGGCGGGGCGCGATGGGTTCCGGTCACCTGCGTCGGCTGGTCGGCGATCCGGGCTTTCAACTGCTGGCCGTCTGCGATGTGGATCGGACCCGGCGCGAGGCGGGGCGCGAGGCGGTCGAGGCGCACTACGCCGCGGAGACGGCCGCCGGGCGTTACCGGGGTTGTGCCGCATACAACGACTATCGCGAGGCGCTGGTCCGCGACGACATCGACGCGGTGCTGATTGCGTCGCCGGACCATTGGCACGCGCTGCATGCCATCGATGCGGCGAAGGCGGGCAAGGACGTCTACTGCGAGAAGCCGGTCTCGATGACGGTCGAGGAGGGGCGCCGGATCGTTGAGGCGGTGCAGCGTTACGGGCGGGTTTTTCAAACCGGGACCCAGTATCGCTCGATTCCCACGATCCGCGCGGTGGTGCGGTTTATCCGGGAAGGCGGCTTGGGGAAGGTGCAGGCGGTGTTCACGCAGTTGTTCAACCTCTCGGGCTGGCTGGGTTCCGGGCGGTTTCAACCCTACCAGCAGGTGCTGAGCCCTGAACGCTGCGGGGCGCTTTACACGCCGACTGATTTTGCGCTGCCCGCCGAACCCGTGCCGGAGGGGCTGGATTGGGATTTGTGGGTCGGGCCGGCGCCGTGGCGTTCCTACCATTCGCTCTATCACACGAACCCTTCCCCGGGCGTGGTGCCATGGTCGTTCTGCGACGCCTTCGGGGTGACCTCTTCGACCTGGTTTCTGTCGCACGCTGCGGATGTCATCCAGTATGCGCTGGGCGTCGAGGAGAGCGGTCCCGTCGAAATCCTGCACCCGGATGACGGCGGGTTTCCGACCCTGACGTTTCGCTATGCGAACGGGACGTTGCTGCATTTCGTGCAGGACTGGTCGGAGGTGAAGACCCGCTACCACGCGCTGCCGGACGCCCGGTTGGCCGGCATGTTCGGCGGGGTGTTCGTGGGCGAACGGGGCTGGCTGACGACCTTGACCAACGGCGGCCCCATCGAAGGCGGGCCGGAGGCGTTGTTTTCGGAGATGCAGTTGAAGACTCGCGAAGTGGGCGTGGGGGGCAACGATCATCATGCGAACTGGCTGCATTGCATTCACACGCGTGAACGCCCTTACTGCGACGCCGAACTGGGTCACCGCACGGCGACCATCGGTCATTTGACCAACCTCGCCTGCTGGAGCGGGCATTCGCTCAAGTGGGATCCTGTCCGGGAGCGATTTCCAGATGATCCGGCGGCGAACCGCCTGCTCGCGCGATCCCCCCGGGCGCCGTGGTGCTTGTAGCGCGTCCCGCGAGGCGCAGGCGGTTTCCGACGGGGGAAGCGGTGGGGCGCGCAAGGCGAATCCAAGCTGGTTGATCCCATGACCTTCCGCCCGCTGTTACTGGCGGCTACGGCTCATTGACTCGATACGGCTGAGCCGGATTGAGTCAACCCGCGGTAGCCGCCGACGGGTAGTCGGCGCTGAAATCCACGGGCTTACGCGGTCTCGCCGTTTCCGACTGCCACTCGCGCTTTGGTGGATCATCGCGCCTGGCGGCAGGGGGACGTATCCCTGCTGAGTCATGCGCCGACTGCACGTCAGCGGCTACGACATACTGCATCGTTACGGCTGAGCCGTATCGATTCAGTCAATGGACCGCGGATGGGCATGGATGCCACGGATGGGGCGCGGCGCTGCCGCCTTGGCGGAGAGGGCGAGAAGACTCACTAAATGGTGAGCCCGAACCCAGGGCGTGCGATTCTGGTTTCCCTCAACATCCGTGCCCATCGGTGCCCATCCGTGGTGAATCCAACTGCATGGTTACGGCTGAGTGATTCTTCGCGCCCCAGTGGCAGGCCTTCCCATCCCCCGCGAATCCCGCGGCGGCTCGACGTTGGTGGCTACGAGTTACTGGAGGGTCACGGCTGAGGGCCGCTGCGCCGGAGCCGGTAGTAGTGGCTTGCCTCCTGCGCGGGGACTTCGACGCGGTTCCGCACGCCGTCGCCAGCGTAGGGTGGCAAATGCGCGGTCCACGCGGCCCCGGGCTGCAGTTCAGCAGTGGATTCCAGCTGCCACCCGGTTCCTGCGCTTGTGGGCCAGGACAGGATGACATTGGCTCCCGTCAGCTCCGCCCGCAGCGCGGGGGCGAGCCGGGTGACCCGGAACTCGCGGATGCGCGTGGGGCTGGCATCGGAACCGAAGAACAAGTGACTGTTCGACGCGTCCAGGAACGGCACGTCCGCGAGGGTCATCGTGCCCGTGTAAGCGGGCTCGAAGCCGGTGGCGGGATCAAACAGGTGATCCATCTGCCAGGTGAGTTCATCCCCTTGCTTGATCAGCCGCAGGGCGTGCTGTCCGTCGGCGGTCGTCGCCGGATCCAGCCACGCCTGGAAGTTCTGTGGCGAGCCGGAAGCGGCCAGGGCGCGGACCATGGTGCCCTGGTAGAGCGGGAAGTCCTGGGTGTGGTCCAGGGCGTAGACCGAATGCAACGGCTCATTAAAGTAGCCGGGATCCAACTCCGCCGCCCCGAGGCCGAAGAACAGCCCGCCGGCGCCGCCGCCTCCGTCGATCAGGTAGACGAGGTCCGCCTGGAAATCGAGGGTGTTGTAGTCGGTGGCCGCGGTGCGGATGTAGGCGCGGGGCCCGTTTGGGCGGACCTCGCCGTTGACGAGGGTGAACGCCGCGCCGGGGGAGGCCCAGGCTTCATGCCAATCCACGCCGTCGAACGTGTCGGCGAAATAATGGGGGTCCGCGAATTCGTTCACCACGATCGCGAAAGCGCACCGCGCGCGGTTGCCGCAGGCGTCCACGGCCTCGCAGGTCACGGTCGTTTCACCCGGTGGGAACCAGGACCCGGATGGCGGCGAACAGGTGACCGTCACCGGGCCCCCGGAATTGTCGACGGCGTTCACATTGAAGAAGGCGAGCGCGCCGGCCGGTCCCATGGCCTCTAGCACCCGTCGCTCCGGGCAACTGATGACGGGCGGTTCGGTGTCGGCCAGCACGGTGACGGTGAAGGCGCATGCCGCGGTCCGTCCCGCGTTGTCGGTGACTTCGCAGCGGACCTCCGTGGCGCCCCGACTGAATTCCGAGCCCGAGGGCGGCAGGCACACGACTTCAAGTTCGGTGTCGCAGTCGTCCAGGGCGGTGACCGTGTAGTTCACCGTGGCGCTGTTCGAACAGGTGTAAACGATGCGATCGGACGGGCAGTCCAAGCGCGGCGGCGCCAGGTCGCCCGCCTGTCCGGTGCCGGTGAGCGGAACCCGGAGTTCTGGATCGTCGGGATCATTGCTGGCAATGACAAGTTCCGCGGTCCGGGGCCCGTTGGCCCCCGGTTGAAAGTACAGCGCAAACCGCAGCGTGCCGGACGGAGGAATATCCGTGGGCAGCGCCGGCGTGGCGGCCAACCGGAAGTCCGGTCCCTCCGGGCCGGCGACGCCGAGATTGGCCACGGTGAGCACGTCGGCGCCGCTGTTGCGCAGTTCGATCCACTGCGGTGCGGAAGGCGTCCCCTGGCAGCGGTTGCCAAAGGCCAGCGCGCCGGGTGCCATCGTGATTTCCGGGGTCTTGGTGAACGTGGCATGGAAGGAGAAGCGACCGCCCGGCTGCGGACGCGTGACTTTCAGGACATAGAAGCAACCTTCCAACTGCTGGGTCTGGAGCCGATACCTTCGCGAGGTGCTGGCGTCCAACGGTCCGCCTGTCTCGGCCAGCAGCGCCACCGCAACTCCCGGCGGGTTGCCGAGTGCGTTGCCGACCTCGACAGCTTGCGCCACCGGTTGATCATCCAGGTTGCGCAATTCGATGCCCACTTCGAAGGCGTCGGCGCCAAGCGGCGCCTCGACAGCGATCTCCATCGAGGTCTGGCCGCGGGGCAGCAGCACCAACCAGCGATCCTGATCCGACCAGTTGCCGTTGTCGGCGGGCTCATCCATGAAGGGCAGGCTCTGACCGCGGGTGGCGGCGGCATTCGCCGGGTCGGCCACGGTCATCATGGGCAGGAAACGGATGTCCGGCGGCGGGTCCACCGCGCCGAACAGGCGGCCCAGGATCAACTCCTGCATGCCCGGGCTCACCAGGAGCTTGTCGATGTCACACGACGCGATCGCCTGGTAGCTCGCCCGCAGGTTGTAGAAGTTGCGCCCGCCTTCCGGGTCGGACAGCGCCAGCCCCACCAACCCATCCGCGAAGGCGCCGCTGCCCTGGGGGCATTGGAGTTGGATCAGTGTGTTGTTCCCGCTGCGGGTGATCGAGTAGCGGCGCCCGTTCTGTTCGACCTCATCCGGCACCGCGGTGGCGGGGTTGTTGTCCAGGACGAACCCGGTGGTGAAGTTGGTCACCGTGACCAGGACCGGGCGGTCGCGGTCGCTTTCGATGAGGATACTGAGGGCCGCGGGGGAGAACTTGCCGCTCAGAATGGGCGGACACGGGGCGTCGCACTGCTCGTTTACCTGCGGGAGCCGGATTCGGAAGTAGTCCACGTCAGGGGTGGATTCGATCCCTGGATGGGGGAAGTGGAAGTTCAACGTGTCCAGCCAGAGGTTGTCGGGGAAGAACTCCTGCATCGGGGCTGCGTTGCCGCAATCGAAGTCCTCCCCGTTGACCGCCGGCGGGCAGAGGGTGAGGATCGGACTTGTCTCCCAGTCCTCGTTGCGCCCGGCGAACTCCTCGATCTTCCACGGCGGCGCAGTCGATCCACACGGGGTGTTGGCGACGAGGCCGTCATCGAACCGATCCGGAGGAAGCACGGCCCGTTCAGTGGTGACGGCGAGGTCATAGGTCCGGCAGCGATCCGCGGATTCGGTTGTCCGGTCGGTCAGGGTGGCGCTCAAGGTCAGGTAGTCGGTGGCGTTGAGGGCAAACCAGTCGGCGGTGTCGGCGGGTCCGACGTGCTGCCCGGTGAAGGCCCGGGAACCGGGCGCGAGAATGGTCGTTGAACCCTCCGGAAGGTCGTCCGCCGGATCTGCCGGATCGGTGGCGCACAAGCCCTCGTCATCCAGGATCCGGTAGTCCACCCAGTAATCGCCCCCGCTGCTGGACACCGCGGCATAGGGCGACGGAGAGACGCCCAGGGCGGTGCCATCATGACGGGTGTAAAGGCGGCCCAGGGTGTCGTCCTGGTCGAGGCTGTAGTCCATGCCGTCCTCCTCATAACCCACCACCATGAAATCCAGATGCGGGGTGTAATCCGTCCAGGCATTCACAGGGAGGGAGACGTTCATCGAGTAATCGTCATCCTCACCGACGCTGCCGAGACCGGGCAGGGTGCGCCATTCCCCGTTGGCTCCGGCAACGACGCGGAATTCCGCCGAGGTCAGCCCCTCGTGGTCATCGACGACGTGGAAGCGGGTGAGTTCGAGTCGGACGGGCTTGATTTGCCAGGCGGCATCCGGGCCGGTGACACGCAGTCGCGTGCGGCGATCCGGGGGAACCCAGGTGCGTCCGTTGGCGAGGGGATGATCCGGAGCGATGGCGGCCGGCGCATCCCCGGCGGCCACCTCGAATTCCCCGAGGTTGTCCATCACCGGCATGGAGGCGCTGATCTGGAGGGCCAGCGGCGCGTCGTCCCAGCCCACGGCGATCTTGAACTGGATCGGGCTGATTCCGGGACGCAGGGATGGGATCGGGCCATTGGTCAGGGGCACCTTGACCAGCAGGTAATCCGGATCGGTGGGATCCGGCACGAGGCTCAACTCGACGCTCGCGAGGACCTGATCGAGATACGGGTGGGTGGTTCCCTGCCGGGTGACACGCATTCCGCCACCGTAGCTGGTGGCCAGCCCCGCCCCCGCCAGTTCCGGCGCCGGTTCCACGCGGACGGCCAGGGCCGCTCCCGGCAGCGCGGTCAGGTCGGTGTGATTGGGCTTCCGCGGAAGCGGGATCCGGAACTGGTACGGCGTGTTGACGGCATCGAAGCGCGGTTCGCCCTGGGCGCCCGAGGACCAGACGCGGCCGTCGGTGTTGATGTTGTCGGGGTTGTTGGCCTCACCGCCCCAGGGGCTGATGTAAACGCGCGCCACGGTGGCCGGCATCGCCAGGCCATCCGTGTTGAGCGGCGCCCCCTCCCGGCGCATGGTCACCAGGGCGTGCGGGGGATGGATTTCCGACCGGAAGCCCTCGAGGTTGCCCAAACCCACCGGATGCCCGCAGTCGAAGATGAACTGTCCCCGAATCCACACCCGGTCGCCGGGGAAGGTGCGGGCGAAGTTCGGCACGTGCAGGTCCTCCCACTCGCACTCGAGCTTTCGTCGTCCGTTCGCGTCGGTGTTGTTGAACTGGCTGGCCAGAACCGCGTAGTTGGGCGAACCGGGCCAGGCCTCGTTCGCAGCAAACGGCGACACGTCGATGATCCAGTCCAGGCTGCTGTGCGTGAAGGTGCTGTCCTCGGCGGAGTAGTGCGTGGGCAGCCCGCCGGCGTTTCCCCACCACGAACCGCCGGGCGCCAGGCCGCCGACCGTGCCTTCCAGCACCGCATACGATTCGGGAAGGACGTCGCACCACTCCTTGGTGTCATCGATGGCTGCGACCAACTGCCCCACCTTGGTGACCACCCAGTCGGCAGCCTCCGCGGGGAATCCCTCCTCGCCGCCCAGCAGCCCGCCCAGTTTGCCTTCGATGTTCGGATCGTAGCCACAGCAACTGCGCGTGCCGTCCACCACCGGCGGCGTCGTCGACATCGGGTCCGCCGCGGAAATCGCGCGGCGTGCGCCACCGCGGGCCGCGGCGCTGCCTCCGAACGGCGGCGACCAATCCGCGGGCAGGCAGACACTCATGGCCCAGTACGCAAACCATCCCATCGCGTTCGCGGCGCGCGAACAGGTGGCGTTGCCGCGGCCCTCCCCGTCCTCCAGCGCGCGGGCGCAATCGACGCTGGCCTGCACCAGATCTTCGACGATCTCCGCGTAGCCGGGCGCCTCCCTTCCCGCCGCGGCGGCCGCCAGCCATTCGGCGAGACAGCCGTCGTCCACAAGCTCCATGGGGCGTCCGACACCTTCCGCGTCGCAGAGGATCCGCCATACCTGCCGTTGGCCGCCGCGCAGGTCCGCGACGAGCGCCACCCCGCCGATGACCGGCGGCGGCGACACCAGGTCGCCGTCTTCGTAGTCGCCGATGCCCAGCATGATGCCGATCATGCCCGCGAGTTCCGAACCGGATGGGGCGAGGCAGGGAATCCGCACGATCTGGCAAACCGGCTTTGGATCCTTGCCCTCGAGATTGAGTCCCCATCCCACCACGGCCTTCCATTCCTCGGGCTCGAAGCGTTCGGCTGCGAGCGCGCTCCGGAGAGCCGTGTAAACCTCGGTTTCCAGGGCTGCCCCGATGGCCGCCGCCGCCCATCGATCCACCTTGTCCCCGACCAGGAGCGCCAGTTCGGCCGGCTGGCTCGAAGCCGTCCCCGACGGATTGCTGACTTCCACGGTGTAGGACCCGAGATCGCCGGGCAGCACGCGTTCGATTCGCAGGCTTGCTCCGGTCGCACCGGCGATCGGCTGCCCATCGAGGAACCACTGGTAACTCAACGGCTCCGTCCCCTCGGCCACGACGTCGAAACGGGCGGGGGCTCCGATGGCAACGGTCAGCGAATCCGGCTGGGCGGTGATGCGCGGGGAATCGTCCACCCAGCGGGCCGTCACCTGCAGGTTTCCCCCGGCGCCACGATACCCTCCGACCAGAATCTGATACGGCGTCCCACCCGTCACTCCGAACCGCACGCTGGCCTGCGGGGTGGCGCAGACCGGACCGTTGTCATCGTTGCAGCCGTCCGCGACCTCGCTCAACGTCCGGCACAGAGCGCCTTCGTAAACCTGGATCACGGTGTCGAAGTCACTGCCGCAGGTGTCGATCTCGACCGTGCCGTTCAACGCCGGGGAGATGGTGAACCAGACCCCTTTGCCGAACTGTGCCTGGCAGGCCGGGGCGCGCCCGTCATCTTCCGCTCCCAGGGTGTTCAACGTTACGGGGACCTCGTTGCGCAGCGGGAGGCCCTCCCCGCAATCGTCGTTCGGCGGACGGCTGATCCCGGTGACCGTGATGTCATCCAGGTAGATGCCCTCAGCGGTGACGGTTTGGTCCGAGGTGAACTGGAATCGCAACGTCGGCGAGCCGCCCAGGAACGGCGCCAGGTCAATCGTCACTTCGGTCCAATCGGCAACCGGATCGCTCGCGGACCACACCCGCACGCTGTCGATGCCGTCCATCCAGACTTCCGCGCCATCACAACAGGACTCGATCGACGGCATCTTGTACCAGAACGACAGCGTAGCCCCGAGGTAGCCCGACAGATCGACGGACTGCGACAGGTGCGCTGACATTGAATCCCGATAGCGGGGGGCGGCGGCTTCCCCGCGAAAACCCGTCGCCGCGCAGTAGCCCTTGTGACCGCCTGAATGGCTGCCCTGCCCGCCGAAGGCGACGTCCACGCTTCCCCAAAACGCGGCGCCGTCGGTCGCATCGTTGTCGCCGATGGCCCAGGTCCCGGGAAAGGGGCCGTCGAAGTCCTCGTGCAGGATCACCGATTGCGCGTGGAGCGGTGCGCCCATCAGCGCCAGTCCGGCCGCCATCGGCCTGAGAAGCCGACGGGCGGTCAGCAGGGGGAGCGGCAGGGCGAGGAAGGCAGTTCGATCGGATCGGTTTCTCATGGGTTTGAGATGGGAGCGGGTTGCGGAGGCAGGAGGGAGGAGAGGGGGTGGGAGCAGCGGGGCGAACGAACCGCCAGATAACGCCTCCCAACGCGCCGGCTGTTCCACGAATTTGCCTGTCCCTTGGTCACCCTTGGTGCGACCTTTCTTCGGTTCCGCCGGGCCTGTCAAGCACGCGTTCGGCGGCAGGGGGGATTCGGGCGCCCGGGGGGACAGGGCTGAACGCTCGTGCGCCGGCCCTTGAAGGCCTCTCTGAGGCGGGGGGCTGTGG
Source organism: Verrucomicrobiales bacterium (assembly GCA_024233305.1). Lineage (GTDB taxonomy): Bacteria > Verrucomicrobiota > Verrucomicrobiia > Limisphaerales > J093 > J093. Next base: position 145,556 of record JACKPV010000033.1, on the reverse strand, counting down.
TGAGCTTGACATTGTGGCGGCCATCACTATTCGTAATGCCCATGAATCAGGTGATGCAGAAGTCCGGGGTTATGACATGGTGGCTGCGGGGTATGGCGCTGGCCCTGGCCGGCACTGTTTCGGGTCAGGCGGCGCTGATCGGTTTCTACCCTTTTGAGGGCAACGCCAACGATGTCAGCGGCAGCGGGAACGACGGCACGCCCGGGCCGAATCCACCCACGGTTGCGGCCGGCGGATACGAGGGCAGCGCCTATCAGTTCACGGCGGCCAACAACAATTACCTGACCGTGCCGATCAACCTGAATCCCGCGTCCCTGCCACAGGTAACCTTCGGCGCTTGGTTCAAGGCCTCCACCATCGGCGCCAGTGGTTCCGTTCGTGGGTTGATTTCCCACGATAACGGCGGGTTCGACCGCACGCTGGACCTTGATACCCGGGGGGGCAGCGGTCTGCGGTGGTCGGCGTTCAGCGGGGTCGGTGTCCTGGGTGGCTCGCCGGTGGTGGCCGATGCCTGGACCTTCGTGGCGGTGCGCTACGATAGCGCCGCGGGCACGGTGGTGTTGAACGTGGACGGGGTCCAATACTCGACCGCGGGGACGCCGGGCTCGAGTTCCCGCACGACGACCACCATCGGGCGGAATCCCGGCTTCGACCAACCCTTCGACGGGCTGATCGACAACGTGTTCTTCTTCGACGAGGTGTTGAGCGATGCGCGGGTCGAGGAAATCCGGTTGGGCGGTGCGTCCGCGATTGTTCCGGAACCGGGGCAATGGGCCTGGGCGGGCGGTCTGGGAGCGCTCGGGGTGGCGCTTGCGCGCCGTCGGCGGGGTGGCTGACCCCGACGGGTGTGGCGCGACTGGATTCGTGGAGCGGCGGCAAGGTCCGCCGCTTCTGTGTTCCGGCCCTGGTCGATTCGCGGGCCGGCTTGACAGGCGGCGCCGTCGGCGTTTGGGTTCGACGGCATGAACCCATCCTCCCGATCCGCGCGACTCTCCCGGCGCGAAATGCTGGGGCGTCTTCCCTTGGCCGCGTTGCTGGCTGCCGGCTGCTGGCCGGGGGCCCGGGGGGCCCGCGGGATGGGGGGCGAGGAGTCGTTCCGGTTTCTTGTGGCGAACGATTTGCACCATTTGAGCGCGGAGTGTGATCCGTGGTTCGAGGCCCTGGTGAGTCAGATGAAAGGGCACGAGGGCGTGGGCTTCGCGCTGCTGGTGGGCGATCTGGCGGAGACGGGTGAACGCCACAATCTCGAGGCCATCCGCGACCATTTCGTGCGCCTTGGCGTTCCCGTGTACGCGCAGATCGGCAATCACGATTATCGCTCGGCGATCGACCGCGAGGCGTATGAAGCCCTGTTCCCCGACCGCCTGAACTACACCTTCGCCCATGCGGGATGGCAGTTCGTGGGCATCGATTCGACGCAGGGCACGGACTGGCAGGACACGGAGGTGCAGCCGACGACGCTGCGATGGTTGGATGAAACCCTGCCGGCCCTGGATCGTGCGCGGCCGACCGTTTTGTTCACCCACTTTCCGTTGGCGGCCGGAGTGCAGATGGCGCCCCGAAATGCGGAGGACGTTCTGCGGCGGTTCCTCGGGTTCAACCTGCGCGGCGTGTTCAGCGGGCACTGGCACGGATTGACCGAACACCGTTTCCAGCGGGCGGACGTGGTTACCAACGTCTGCTGCGCCCGTTCGCGTGGAAACCACGACGGATCGAAGCAGAAAGGCTACTGGCTGGTGCGGGCGGAGGACGACCAGTTGCGGCGACGTTTCATCGAGTTCAAAGGGCCCGCGGGCGACGCGGCGTAGAGGGCGGTCGTTGCGGGAGGCAAGGTCGGGGGTCCGGGGAGCCCGGCGCTGGGAGCGCTCCTGACCGGTCAGGACGTGGTGGCGCCGGCGACCAGTTCGTTGTCGTCCGATGTCGTCCAGCGATCCACGAGGCAAGCGGCCACGAGATCCGCGCCCACGTTCAGCACCGTGCGCGCCATGTCGAGGATGCGGTCGACGCCGAGGATCAGCAGGATGCCGTCGGGGGGGACCTGGAAGCTGGCGAGCAGGCCGACCATTACGGGGATGGAGGCGCCGGGGATGCCGGCGACCGCGACGGCGCTCAGGACGGTAAGCACGAGGAGGGTGACCTGGCTCATCAGGGAGAGGTCGGCGCCGAAGGCCTGGGCGATGAACAGGATGACGCAACCTTCGTAGAGCGCCGTGCCGCTCATGTTCATCGTGGCGCCGAGCGGCAGGACGAACCCGGCGGTGCTGGCCGACACGCCGAGGTTCTGCCGCGCCACGGCGATGGTGGTCGGCAGGGTGGCGCTGCTGGAACTGGTCGAGAAAGCGGTGACGAGCACGGTGCGGATGGCCTTGAAAAAGGCCGCCGGGGGACGGCGCCCGATGAACTTGATCCAGAGGGTCATGGTGCCGAACAGATGGATCGCGATGCCCCCCAGCACGCAAAGGACGAAGAGGCCGAGGGCGCCGAGGATGTCCAGGCCCATCTTGACCACGAGGCTGGCCATCATGGCGGCGACGGCGAAGGGGGCGAGCAGCATGGCGAACCGCACGATGCGGGTGGACAGGTCGACCATGATGGCGAGGCCTTCGCGGACGACGCCCTGGCGCTGGTCATCAAGCTGGGTGCCCGCCGCGCCGACCAGCAGGGCGAAGACGATGAGGGGGAGGATTTGGAAATCAACGACCGCCTGGAGGAGGTTCCGCGGCATGAACATCTCGACGAGGTTGCGGAAGGTGAGCTTCGGGCGTTCCTCGGCGGCCTGCACGGCTTTTTGGGCCTCGCCGGAATAGCGTTCGACCAGCTCCTGCCGGGTGCCTTCGTCGAGGCGGTGTCCCGGTTTGACCGTGTTCATGATCACCAGACCAAGGGCGACGCCCACCGCCATGTTCAGGCCGAACACGAAGAAGGTCTTCCCGGCCAGGGGCCCGAGTTTGTCGAGCCGGCCCAGCTGCACCACGCCGAGGGTGAGCGAGGCGAACACCAGCGGCACCACGATGAAGAAGAGCGTGCGAAGGAAGATCTGGCCGAAGGGATCGAGCACCTGTTCCGCGACCCACTGCGCCTCTTCCTTGAAGGTGGGTTGCAGCCACAGCGCGAGGCGGCAGGCGATCCCGGCGAGCAGGCCGAGCACCATGCCCCACATGATGCGGGCGGCGAGGCGGTCGGCGGGTTGCGTATGCTGTGTCACGCTGACGAGGCTAAGGGAAGGGGCGGCGGCAGGTCCACGGCGAATTGAGACCGACGGATTGACCGGGCGGGCCGGGATGTTAGCGTGCGGCGCGCACCGCGGGCCAGGGATGCCTTCCTCCGGGGACGGATCCGGCCGGGGCCTGCACACGCTGCCATGAACCGTCGGCCCGCCGTCGTCTTCATTCTGATCACGTTGTTCCTCGATGTCCTCGGGGTGGGCTTGATCATTCCGATCCTGCCGCGGCTGATCGAGCGGCTGTCCGGCGGGGACGTGTCGGCGGCTTCGCACACGTTCGGGTTGCTGGTGGCGTTGTATTCCCTGATGCAGTTCGCCTTTGCCCCGCTGTTGGGAAGCCTCGCGGACCGGTTCGGCCGCCGCCCCGTGTTGTTGTTCTCGCTGCTGGGGTCCGGGCTGGATTATCTGCTGCTGGCCTGGGCGCCCGGCCTGGGGTGGTTCTTTCTGGCGCGGGCGGTCTCGGGGTTGACCGGGGCGAGCATGACCACGGCGACCGCCTACATGGCGGACGTGACGCCGCCGGCGAAACGGGCGCAGAACTTCGGTTTGATCGGGGCCACATTCGGGCTGGGCTTCATCGCCGGGCCGGCTTTGGGCGGGTTGCTCGGTGACATCGGTCTGCGGGTGCCGTTTCTGGTGGCGGCGGGCCTGACGTTGCTGAACTGGTTTTACGGGTTTTGGGTGCTGCCGGAATCGCTGCCGCCCGAGCATCGCCGCGGCTTCTCCTGGAAGCGGTCGAATCCGGTGGGCGCTCTCCTCGCGCTGCGTCGCTATCCGATGGTTCTCGGGCTGGCCGCCACGTTCTTCCTGTTGCACGTGGCGCAAACCTCGCTGCACAGCACGTGGGTGCTCTACACCGGCCATCGCTATCACTGGACGGTGGGCCAGACGGGGCTGTCGCTCGCCGTGGTCGGCGCGTCAGCCATGATCGTGCAGGGCGGGTTGGTGCGGTGGATCATCCCGCGCATCGGGGAGGCGCGGGGGATTTTGATCGGGCTGACCATCAGCGCGCTGGCGATGGCGGGCTACGGACTGGCGACGGAGGGTTGGATGATTTACGTGATTCTGGTGTTCGGCGCGTTCGGCGGGCTGGCATCGCCCTCGGCCCAGGGGTTGATCTCGCGGTTGGTGCAGGCGAACGAGCAGGGGAGTGTGCAGGGCGCGCTGTCGAGTCTGGCCAGCGTGGCGGGCATCCTGGGGCCCCCGCTGGCGACGGGCCTGTTCGGTTATTTCGTGCGTCCGTCGGCCGTGGTTCACCTCCCGGGAGCGCCGTTTTTCATGGCGTCCCTGCTGGTGTTCGGCGCGCTGGCGGTGGCGGCGCGGGTGGTGCGGCCGCGGACGGGTCAGAGACCGGTCGGGTGATCCAGAAACACCCAGGGCAGACCGAACCGCTTTCCCAGGTGTTCCGCCAGGGCCTTGACGCCGAAGGTCTCGGTGGCGTAGTGGCCGCCGTACAGCACGTTGATGCCGAGATCCTCGGCCGCCGCGAAGGTCCAGTGGGGACCCTCCCCGGTGATGAAGGTGTCCACCCCTTCGGCTGCCGCCTGCGCCAGTTCCGCCCCGGCGCCGCCGCTGACGACGCCAATGCGGCGGCAAACAGAGGGCCCGACCGGGAGGACGGTCAACGGTCTGCCGAGCACGGTTTGCAGCCGGTGGACGAGGGTTTCGCGCGCGATGCGGGTGGCGACCCGCAGACCGATCTCGCGGCCGCGGGTGGGAAAGAAGGGGTTCCGGCGCCGCCAGCCGAGCGCGGCGCAGAGGCGGGCGTTGTTGCCCAGCTCGGGGTGGGCGTCCAGGGGCAGGTGGGAGCTGTAGACCGCGATGTCGGAATCGAGCAGCAGGCGGAGCAGTTCGTAGCGTTTTCCGGTCCAGGGATGGCTCGGGCTCCAGAACAGTCCGTGATGGACGAGCAGGAGGTTGGCGCCGGCTTCGGCGGCGAGGCGGACCGTGGCCAGGCTGGCATCGACAGCGGCGGCCAGACGGGTGACGCGACCGCGGTTGGCGACCTGGAGGCCGTTGACCGCGCCCGGCCAGTCCTCGAAGGTCGCCGGTTCCAGGAGCTGGTCGCAGTGCCGGACCAGTGCCGCGAGAGAGGGGTGCTGCATGCGCGCAGCAAAGCAAAGACTTGCATCCCCGGCCAAGCGGCTTTTGATAGTGCGCTCCAAAGGCTGGCGGTCAGCCCGCGGATGAAACAGGCGTCAACGAGCACGGCCGTCGCGGACGGCGGAGCGTTCCGGTCCCGAGAGAATGAGCGAAACCACAGCGCAAACCGAGTGGAACATCCAGGCGGCGCGCGAACTCTATCACGTCGAACGTTGGGGGGCGGGTTACTTCGACATCGACCAGCGCGGTCGGGTGATTGCGCGCCCGTTGCAGGGCGAGGGCGCGCCGGTGGGGTTGATGGACGTGGTCGAGGAGGCCCGCACGCGGGGGTTGCGCTTTCCGCTGCTCCTGCGCTTCCAGGACATCGTGCGGCACCGGGTCGAGGCGATCAACCGGGCCTTCCAGACGGCGATTGCCGAATGCGCTTATCAGGGCCGGTATCGTGGGGTGTTTCCGGTCAAGGTGAATCAGTTGCGGGAGGTGGTGGAGGAGATCCTCGACGCCGGGAAGCCGTTCGCCTTCGGGCTCGAGGTCGGGAGCAAGCCGGAGCTGTTCGCGGGGCTGGCGTTGCAGAGCGACCTCGGGAGTCTCATTGTCTGCAACGGCTACAAGGATGCGGCGTTCATCCGGATGGCGTTGATGGGGCTCAAGCTCGGCAAGGAAGTCATTCTGGTGGTCGAGAAGCTCGAGGAACTCCGGCAGATTCTGGCCCTTTCCGAACAGTTCGGCGTCAATCCCCAGGTCGGGCTCCGGGTCCGGCTCCAAAGCAAGGGCGGGGGGCGCTGGGCGAACAGCGGCGGCGAGGACGCGAAGTTCGGACTCAACACCACCGAATTGCTGGCCGCCACGCAGATGCTCCGGCAGGCCGGACAGGAGAAGGCGCTGCGGCTCGTGCATTTCCACATCGGTTCGCAGGTGCCGGACATCCTGCTGGTGAAGAAGGCCGTGCAGGAGGCCGCGCGCTTCTACGCGAAGCTGCATCGGATGGGATTTCCGGTGCAGTACCTGGATGTGGGCGGCGGGTTGGGGGTGGATTACGTCGGCAGCCTCGAGGCCACCGAGAGTTCGATCAACTACAACCTCCAGGAATACGCCAACGACGTCATTTACTACGTGGCCGATGTCTGCAAGGCCGAGCAGGTGCCCCACCCGGACATCATCAGCGAGAGCGGGCGGGCGATTGTGGCGCACCATTGCGTGCTGGTGGTCGAGGCGTTCGGTTCGATTGCCAAGACCGACGTGCCGCGCGATCTGCTGGTGTTCGGGGACAACGAGCACGCGCTGGTGCAGGAGTTGCTGGAAATGCGCGAGAACCTCCCCCGGCTGAACAAGCTCGAAGCGCACCACGATTCCCTCGAACGCAAGGACGACGCCCAGCAGATGTTCACGCTGGGCATGCTTTCCCTCGAGGACAAGGCGAAGATCGAGCACCTGTACTGGCAGATTGCCGCGCAGGTGGTGCGGAGCTTCAAGTCCCAGCGCCACATCCCGGAGGAAATCTACCGGCTCGAGGACAGCCTCAGCGACCAGTACATCTGCAACTTCTCGGTCTTCCAGTCGTTGCTCGACCATTGGGCGCTGGGCCAGTTGTTTCCCATCATGCCGATCTCGGGACTGCTCGAAGCCCCGACCCGCGATGCCAAGCTGGTCGACATCACCTGCGATTCCGATGGTCAGGTGCGCAACTTCATCGAACTCAGCGAAAAGCGGAACACCCTTCCGTTGCACCAGTTGAATCGCAACGGGCATGGCGAGGTCCATCCCTACCTGCTGGGTTTCTTCCTGACGGGCGCCTACCAGGACATCATGGGGGATCTGCACAACCTCTTCGGCCGGGTCAACGAAGTGCACGTGTTCCTCGATCCTGACGAGGAGGTGGGCTACTACGTCGAGGAGGTGATCCGGGGCACGACCGTCGTCCAGGCGCTTGCGGCGGTGCAGTACGACGAGCACGAACTCAAGCGCCAGATGAAGGCCCAGATCGATCTCGCGATCAAATCCGACCGGCTCAAACCGTCGGAGGGCATGCGCCTGCTGGATGATTACGAGCGGGGTCTGCGCGAGTACACGTATCTGGAAATCCAGTGAACGGGGCGTCCGCCTGATCCGTTGCATGGCTTCCGACCCGTCCACGCCGCCGCGGCTCCCGACCGGGTTTCCGGTGGCCGAGGAGTCCGCCCCGGTGGCGCCTGGTGGCGGGGCGGGCGGGGCCGGGATTGAGCCGTCCCTGGCGCATGTGGTGCGGGGCCTGGGCGCGTTGTTCTGGGGGTTGCCCCTGTCGCTGGTCTTCAGCGCCCAGACCGCCCGGACGGACTTCTTCGGCCGTCTGGGTTTCGGTCCCGCCTTGTTCGCCAACCTGCTGCTGGTTTATGCGCTGTGGGAACTCGGGCGTTGCGGGCGCCGAACGCCGCGTTGGCAGGCGGGTTTGTTCCGGTCGCGGTTCCTGGCGATCATGATGGCCGGACTCACGCCGTTCTTGCAGTGGTGGAAGGTCATTCCCGGACGGGACCATTTTCAGTTTGCCGTGTTCGCCTTCCTGCTTGCCGGGTTGTTGTTTCTGGGGCATCTGACGATGCTTCTGCTGCGGTTGGCCGAACTGCTCGATGAGAGCCCGCTGGAAGACGAGGCCCGGCTGTTTCTGGGGGTGAACCTCCCCTTGTTGGGCGCGGTGGCGCTGGTCGCGTGCGCCGTGATGGCGGTCGGTTACTCCCCCTGGCGCCCCTCGTTGGTCGTCGTGTTCGCCCCGTGGTTCTACCGGCTCGGTTTCGGGGTCCTGGTAATGGTGCTGCTGCCCCTGGCCCTGAACATGACGCTGGTCTGGAAGCTCAAACAGGGGCTCCTCGACCAGGCCTTTTCCCGCCCGCACTGAACGTTGCCGACGATTGCCGCCCGGCGACCCGCGCCGACATCGGAGCGAATGCTCTCGGGGATTCCGCGCGCCGAAGCGGGTGGTGGGTGAAGCGTCCTGGATTATCGCCCCTGACGCAGCCGGGTCAGTTCCTTGAGGATCAGTGGGTTGCGGGGTGGTCGGGAGCATGGCGGGGCACTATTTCTGTTGCTTTCGCCGGGGGTTGTGGTCCTAGATTGACCGCGAACTGCAGATGCGCGTCCTGCGAGCCATACTCTTTATTGTTCTGGGCCTCATTGCCTTTGTGCTGGCCGCGTTGGTGCCGTCGCACCTGCGGGCCCTGGATGTGGCGGTGGTGCGGGCCCGGGGAGCCGACGGTCCCACGCTGATCAACGAAGGAGCCCAGTTGGCGAAGGAGGAGAAACCAGGGCCCGCCGCCCTGGTGATGACCGCAGCCCGCGCAGCGGAAGTGCCGCAGCATGAGGACCTGGCGCGGTATCTGGACCAGTTCAATGCCGCCAAGCCGGAGATCGCGCGTTACGGAGCCGCGGCGGCTTACCTCGATCCCCTGTTCGCCCAGGGCGCGGCGGCCGGGGGCGGGCCGCATCCTTCGGTGCTTGATCTCCTGTTGCCCGAAACGGCGCGCGAAATGACCCTGCGCATGCTCAAGCAGTCCACGCGCGGCGGGGTGCAGGAGCTGTTGGCGAACCGCGAACTCCAACGCACGACCGTGCTGCCGCCGGTCCATTCCGCCTCGGGCCAGGCGCTCGATACCGCGATTCTGCTCACGGCCTTGCTGGTGCAGACCGATCTCATGCCCGAGCCCGTTGCCGGGGAGGTCGTCGCGCTCGCGTCGGCCGCCAACCGGGGCAAGAGCCCCGGACCGGTCGAGGCGGTCTATCTCGACATCCTCACGCTGGCCCGCAAGCTGAACTGGGCCCAGTTCACGGCGTTCGTGGGGCTCGCTGATTCGGTCGCCACGCTGCGGGAGTTGACACATTTTGGCAGCCAGGCCCCGGATCGTCTGGCGATTGTCTTCACGGCGGCCTACCTGGCCGGGGCGGGTGGGCCGGTGGCGGCGTATCTCCGGCACTACCCGGAGGAGGCGGCCGGCTGGCTGACCCTGGCGATGGCGAGTGGCAGCGACGGGGTGCGCCTGGTGTTGCGGCAACAGAAACCGCTGCATGATTCGGGCTGGCGGTCCCGGTTGGCGGAGCAACCCCTGCTGGGCACGCTGGCGCGGTGGCTGACCCGGTTGGCGCTTTCCCTGCCCGCACTGGCTCTGATCTTCAAATACATCCAATGGTTCAACGCCGCCTTCTGTCTGGTGCGGGGCATCGCCCTCCTCCTGCCGCACGAGCGGTCGGTGGAAGGCCCCACGGTGGCGGCCTATCAGCAGCAGACCCTGGCCCTCTTGCTGGTTGTTTTCGCCGTTCTCTTCTGGGAGCCGCACCTCGCCCGGGGGGAGGCCGAGACCCGTCCGCCGGTGGGGTGGAACCTGCCGGTGCTCAACGCCGCGGTCGGGGAACAAGTCAACGAAGCGCTCAAACCGATTATGACAGACATCAACTGGATTGCACTGCTCGTGTTCGCCGTCGTGCAGGCGGCGCTGTACGCGCTGAACCTGATCAAGCTGCGCGAGATCCGGCGTCAGTCGGCCGCCAGCGAACTCAAGCTCCGGCTGCTCGACAATGAGGAGCACATGTTCGACGCCGGGCTCTATGTGGGCCTGGGCGGCACTGTTCTGGGGTTGATTCTCCCCACGTTCAACGTGGTTCAACCCAGCCTCATGGTCGCCTACGCCTCCACCCTGTTTGGCATCATCTTCGTCTCGCTGCTCAAGATCTGCCACGTGCGGCCCTACCGTCGTGGACTGATTCTGGACAGCACCCTCGGAAGCTTATGAGCCGCGCCGCTCTCGTTCTCATCTGCGACTTCCTCCTGATCAGCCTGTTGTCGATGGCGAACTTCGACCAGGCCGCGCGGCCGCAGCCGACGCCGGCCTCCGGCGGGGTGGACGCCCAGGCGGTGACCAACCTGATCGAGATCATGCAACAGGCGCTCGAACAGGAGCGCACCGCCCGCTCGGCCACGATGGAGGAACTGGCCCAGGCCCAGGAGGCGCTGAAGAACCGCGAGGAACTGTTGCAGAGCCGCGAGACCCAGGTCCGCGAGCAGGAGGAGAACCTCGCCGAGATGGAGGCGCGCGCCCGGCAACTGGCCGACGAACGCGCCCGTCTCCAACAGCAGGCCGAGACCAGCCAGCAGGAGCTTTCGGACCTCGAACGGCAGCAGTCCGAGGCGCAATCCCGCATTCAGCGCTTGAACGAGGATCTGCGCGTCACTTCGGCCGAGGCGTCGATCACCCGCAACCAGGCCGAGACCATCCGCACCGAACTGGCCGCCCGCCGGGCCGAGGTTGAGAAGCTGCAGGAGAAGATCGAGAACCTCGAGGAAGTCCGCCAGAGCGCGGAGACCGAGAAACAGCGTTTCGCCGTCGAGTTGGCCCGCGTGCAGACCGAGGCCACCATTGTTCGGGAACAACTTTCCGAGAGCCGGGACCAGGTCCGGACCTTGAACGTCGAGAAGGCCGAACTGCGCGAAACCGCCACCACCCTGGCCCGCGGCGTCGACACGCTCGCCGTGCAATCGGAGGCGCTGAACACCAACCTGGTGCGCGGCATGGAGTCGCTCACCGCCAAGTCGGAACAGATCAAGGACGAGATCAAGGCGGAGATCGCCCAAACCCAGGTCGCCGCTCCAAACACCATCTACCGCGACCTCCTGACCAACCGCGTCTACAGCGGGTTCCTGGCCCGGCGCACCGGCTTCTTCGGCCAGGGCGTCAAGAAGGAACTCGACACCCGAACCGTCCTGTTCCAGTCCGGCACCAACACCTTCGCCCTGTTCCACCTGGAGGACACCCCGCTCGGGCTCTGGAGCAGCGGCTCCGATTGGGAAACCATGACCGGCTCGTTGGGTCGCGGGCTCAACCACTACGCCTTCCGGGAACTCCGCTTCATCGGCGCCGATCCGCGCGTGGTGCTCGTCCCGCTCCCCGAGGTCGCGGTCACCAATCTCAACGTCAAGGTCTATCCGCTCGCGAAGGATCCCTACCGGTTCCAGACGGCCATCGCCATCGGCACCCAGCAGGACTATTACGGCGAGGTGGCGTTCAGCCTGGATCCCGAGAATCCGGTCTACCTCAAGATGGACCGGCAGGCCCTCGGCGGGCTCTTCAGTGGCAGCCTGCCCAGCCGGGGGGACCTGATCTTCACCAAACAGGGCGAGTTGCTCGGGTTGATGGTCAACGACGAATACTGTGTCGTCCTGCAGCAATTCGCGTTCGCTCGCACCGTGCGGTTGGGCTCCGAGATCACGGACCAGAAGACCAGCGAGGTGGTGGGCGAACTCTGGGGGCGCATTCAGGGGCTGCCCATGAAGATGCAGTGACGGGGCGGTCCGGGCGATCCAAGCGGCGCCCGGCCTCCGCCCGCCCTCCCGCCGGACGGCCGCAACGCCGGCAACAAGTTTGAACCCCGGTCCCGGCTCCGCCGTCCAAGGCATTGACAAACCGGACGCCGGTCACAAAGCTGGTCGTAACATCGTTTTGAACATGGCTAAAGCTGCATTAACTGGAATGAAATCCGCGGCGGTTCTCGGCGCCGCCCTCGGGCTCGCCTCGAGCGTGTGTCACGGCTTCGTCTACGAAACCAAGCATGAGCTGATCGGCACGGGAGACTTCGACGGCGACGGGCAGGGAGACATCGTTATCGTGGACCGGGTTTCCGGCAAATACCGGGTCGGCTACGGCGATGGCGGCGGCGCGGTCCAGTGGGTGAACCATCGGTTGGGCGATGTCAAGGGGGTGACCGGGCTGGCCATCGGCCGCGTGCTGGACGCGGATCACGACGCGCTGGTGTTCACGGCGGCCGACGACAACCGGATCACCTTCGTCGCGGCCACCGACCGCGGCGTGCCGGCGAAGGCGGGCGAAATCATGTTCCTCTCGCTCGGTCCCAGCAAGGCGGCGGCGGTCGACATCGGCGGCGACGGCAACACCCCGCTCGACGATCTGGTCATCACCAGCATCTACAACGACCCCACCGCGAATCTGCAGAATCTGTTTCGCAGTTCCGGCGGGGATTTCGAGCCGCTGGACGATCTGGAAGACGATGCGGCCGTGCAGTGGGTCAACAGCACGGCCCTGCAGTCCGGCGGCCCCCGACTGATGGCCGGCATCTGGCGCGGCGAAGATGCCGACACCTTCCGCGCCCTGGACTGGTCGTCCGGCGAGCCGGTGAAAGTGCTCCAGCTGGGCGGGCTTCCCGCCGGGGCCGCCTACGCCGTGGGAAGCTTCCGCGCGCCGGCCGGGACCGACCTGGTTTTCTACGTGCCCGGCGCGAAGGAACTCCGGATCACATCCCTCCAACCCGCGCCCGGCGCGCTGCTGGCCGGTGCGATGCAGACGGTATCTCTGGAAGAGCCGGTACTGCTTGCGGCGAGCGTTGCCGATGGCCGGCGGTTGGTCATCCTGCACGGTCTCGGTGAGACGGCCGGGCTCTACGAATTCGAGGGCACGACCCTGAATCTGCTGCAAACGGTCGAGGCGCGGGCAGGGGATTACTTCTTCGGGGCGGCGCCGGCGGGCAAGGACTTCTGGTTGCTTTCGGCCCCCGACTACTCCCGGTTCTCCACCCACGCGCAGCGGTTCAGCTGGAATGGCAGTTCCCTGGATCACGGGCCGCTGGGCAAGCTGGCGAGCCTGGCGGACAGCGACGACGCCACGGTGCCCGAGATCCACAAACGCATCGTCGCGGAGATGGAGCAGGAGGGCGTGCGGACCGCGGCGGAAATGCGGGCCTACACGAATACCATTCCCGGGACCACCGTGACCTACTCCATGACGCCCATCCCCGGCGGGACCTACGTGATGGGAAGCCCGGCGGGCGAGGCGGATCGCGCCGAAGATGAAGGGCCGCAGCGCGAGGTGAAGATCGCGCCGTTTTGGATGGGCCGGTTCGAGGTGACCTGGAACGAATACGAGCTCTTCATGTATCCCGACGACGAGAAGAAGCTCCGTCAACTCCACCCGACGGACGACGTGCTCAACAAGGTCTCTGACGGCGTGACTCGCCCGTCAAAGCCGTATACCGAGATGAGCTTCGGGATGGGGCGCGACGGGTATCCCGCCATCTGCATGACCCAGCACGCGGCCAACAAGTACTGCCACTGGCTGAGCGCCAAGACCGGCCATTTCTACCGGTTGCCGACCGAGGCGGAATGGGAATACGCCTGCCGCGCCGGCACCACGACGCCCTATTCCTTCGGGGCGGATGCGAGCCAGATCGGGAGCTATGCGTGGTATGAGATGAACAGCGATTTCAAATACCAGAAGGTCGGGAAGAAGAAGCCGAATCCCTGGGGGCTTTACGACATGCACGGCAATGTCTGGGAGTATTGCCTGGACCAGTATGCCGACAGCTACGAGGTCGTGCTGGGGCAGGTTGAAAGCCCGTGGAACAAGGCCACGAAGCCGTACCCGCATGCGGTGCGGGGCGGTTCCTACGACGACCTGGCCTCCTCGTTGCGCAGCGCGGCCCGGCGCGGCTCAGATCCGACCTGGAAGATGCGCGACCCGCAGCTGCCGAAGAGCATCTGGTGGTTCTCGGACGCGCCCTGGGTGGGCTTCCGCCTGGTGCGCCCGTTGGAAGTGCCGGGTCCGGAGAAGCTCCAGCAATACTGGACCAGCGGCGTCGAGAAGGAATGAACCGATGTATGTTCGCCGGCCTTGAACACGCCTCCCGGCGCCTCAGGACCGACGGCGTCCAAAGCCCGTTAGCAAAAACCTGATATGAACGACTCAATGACTCCTGTTGGGCAGGCGCAGTCGCGCCGGCAGTTCCTGAAACAATCAACGGTGCTGACCGCCGGCGCCATGGCCGCCGCCTCGGCGCCCGCGGTGCTCGGGCAGGCCAAGCCCGCCATGAACGCCGTCGTCATCGGTTGCGGCGGACGCGGCAGCGGCGCCGGGGGCAATTTCCTCAATGCCTGCGGAAAGGCCGGAGTGGAGGGCAAGATCCTGGCGACCGCGGATCTCTTCCCGAGCCAGGCCCGGCGCGCCGGCGACCGCTGGGATGTCCCTGCCGACCGGTGCTTCAGCGGTTTCGATGCCTACATGAAGGCGCTCGACGTCCCGGGCGTGAACTACTCCATCATCGCCACGCCGCCCGGATTCAAGCCGGCCCAGTTCAAGGCCTGCATCGAAGCGGGCAAGCACGTCTTCACCGAGAAACCCGTCTCCGTGGACGGTCCCGGTTCCCGCATCATGTACGCCGCGGGGAAGGTCGCCGAACAGAAGGGCCTCAAGGTTGCCGCCGGCACGCAGCGTCGCCATCAGGCGCCCTACGTCGAGACCATCCAGCGACTGCACGACGGTGCCGTGGGCGACATCATCGCGTTGCAGGCCTACTGGGTGAACGGCGGCCCCATCTGGCATCGCGGGGACAACGGGGACACCGTTCTCGAGCGGCAGATCGCCAACTGGTACCACTACATCTGGGCCTGCGGTGACCACATCTGCGAGCAGCACGTTCACAACATCGACGTCTGCAACTGGATCAAGAAGGCGCATCCGGTGAAGGCTTGGGGCATGGGCGCCCGCCAGATGCTGGGCGACAAGTCCGGCGAGATCTGGGACAACTTCGCCTGCCAGTTCGAATACGAGGATGGCACCCCGATGTTCAGCTACTGCGGCCAGGTCAAGCGCAAGTGGGCTTCGGTGAGCGAGTTCGTCCGCGGCTCGAAGGGCGTTTCCAACCCCGGCGGCTGGATCCGGCCCACCGAGGGCAGCCAGTGGCGTTTCCGCGGGCAGCAGGAGGACCCCTACGTTCAGGAGCACATCGACCTGATCACCGCCATTGTCAATGACACCCCACTGAACGAGACCGAGAACGTGACCGACAGCACGCTCACGGCCATCATGGGACGTGAGGCCGCCTACAGCGGTTCCGAGGTCACCTGGGACCAGATCCTGAATTCCGAGTTCCGCTACGGTCCCGACGCGGTCTACGACAATCTGGCGGCCATGCAGTTCGGCGATTTCCGGACGCTGCAGCCGCCGCTGCCGAGCATGCACGACATCTTCAGCAATCCGCCCTCGGTGCCCACGGTATAGGCTCGCGGTTCCACCACGGCTTGTGACCGGCGCGGGTTCGTCCCGCGCCGTTTTCGTTTTCTTCACGGGCATTCCGCTCTCGCTCCCGGGAACGGGGGATGGTATGGGCAGGCATGCGTGCTTCATACCGGTGGCCGGGGCCGATCCTCGCGCTCGCATTCCTTGTTCCAGGCGCTTGGTCGCAGGGGTCACACGCGGATTACGAGCGGGCGCTGAGCCTGCGGGAGCGCACCAATGGCAAGCTCTTCCGCGCCCGGGTGCGTCCGCAATGGCTCCCGGACAGAACGGGTTTCTGGTACCGCAACGACCTCGCCGGAGACACGCGCGAGTTCATCCTGGTGGATGCGCGGCAGGGTGCGCGCCGTCGGGCCTTCGATCACGAGCGCCTGGCCCGGGCGCTGGGCGAGGCGTTGGAACGTCCGGTGGATCCGGCCCGGTTGCCGTTGCAGCGGCTCGAGTTCGCCACCGCCGGCGAAGGGGTCGCCTTCGGATGCGAGGGGCGACGCTGGGAATGGCGTGATCGGGAGGGAGTGCTGCGGCCGCTCGAGAGCGGGCCTGCCGACGAGGCATCACTGCCCGCCGGGACGCGCATTCGACCGAGCGCCCAGACCGGAGAGGAAACCTCGCTTACCTTCGTCAACCGCCTCGAAAAGCCGGTCGGGCTCTTCTGGGTGGACAGCGCCGGCGCCCGCCAGCCGTATGGGACGATTGCCGCCGGGGCATCCCGTGCTCAGCACACTTTTGCCGGACATGTCTGGCTCGTGACCGATGAATCCGGGGCGACCCTGGCCGTGTTCGAGGCCGTGGAGGAGGGAGGGGAGGCGGTCGTCGATGGAAACGCCCGCGAAAGGCCCGAGCGCGCCCGGTCGCCGGAGCGGCCCCGAAGATCCGGGCGCTCACCGGATGGCCGGTGGGCGCTGGCTTTTGAGAACCACAATGTCCGGCTCGAAGCCGGCGACGGCCCGGACGCGTGGCCGTTGACCGATGACGGGTCGGCCGGCGATGAGTATTCCGGGCGGGTCTACTGGTCGCCCGATTCCCGGCGTGTCGTGGTGCTGCGGACCACGCGGCCCGAAACCCGTCAGGTTCACCTGATCGAGTCGTCGCCGACGGACCAGCTGCAGCCCAAGCTCCATACGCTGGATTACGCGAAGCCGGGGGATCCGCTTCCGGTGGCGCGGGTGGCCCTGTTCGATCCCGAGGGCCGCCGGCAGATCCCCGTGTCCGACGCCTTGTTCACGAACGCCTGGAGCCTCTCGGATTTCCACTGGTCGCCCGATGGCCGCGAGTTCAGCTTCCTCTACAATCGCCGCGGTCACCAGCTCCTGCGGGTGTTGGCGGTGGACGCGGAGACCGGCGAGGTTCGCCCGGTTGTCGAAGAAACCAGCCCGACCTTCATCGACTACGCGCACAAGGCGTTCCTCCATCACCTGGACGCCACCGGCGAACTGATTTGGATGTCCGAGCGGGACGGTTGGAACCATCTCCACCTTTACGACGCGGTGAAAGGGGTGGTTAAGAACCAGATCACCCGGGGCGAATGGGTGGTGCGCAGCGTCGAACGGGTGGACGAGGAGGGCAGGCAAATCTGGTTTTTCGCCGGCGGCATCGTGCCGGGGCAGGATCCTTATCACCTGCATCTCTGCCGCGTGAACTTCGACGGCAGCGGGCTGGCCGTGCTGACGGCAGGGGACGGCAACCACACGGTGGAATTCTCGCCGGACCGACGCCTCTTCCTCGACACCTGGTCGCGCGTGGATTTGCCTCCCGTGGTCGAACTTCGGCGCTGCGAGGATGGGGGTCTGGTCTGCGAGATCGAACGGGCGGATGTCGAGGCTTTGTGGGCGACTGGATGGCGGCCGCCGGAGCGCTTGGTGGCCGCCGGGCGGGATGGGGTCACGGACATTTACGGCGTGATCTACCGCCCTTCCAACTTTGATCCCGGCCGCCAATACCCGGTCATCGAGTGCATCTACGCCGGTCCGCAATCCGCCTATGTTCCGAAGTCCTTCGGGGTGTATCGCGGGCAGCAGGCCCTGGCGGAACTGGGGTTCATCGTCGTTCAAATCGATGGCATGGGCACCTCGCACCGATCGAAGGCCTTCCATGACGTCTGCGCCAGCAACCTGGGCGACGCCGGTTTTCCGGACCGGATCGCCTGGCTCAAGGCGGCGGCCGCCCTGCATCCCGAACTGGACCTGTCACGCGTCGGAATCTATGGCGGATCGGCGGGCGGACAGAACGCCTTGCGCGGACTGCTGGCGCATGGGGATTTCTATCAGGTGGGCGTCGCCGATTGCGGCTGCCATGACAACCGGATGGACAAGGTCTGGTGGAACGAACTGTGGATGGGCTGGCCGGTCGGCGACCACTACGCGGAGCAGTCGAATGTCACCCAGGCGCACCGGTTGCAGGGCAGGCTGATGCTCGTGGTGGGGGAACTCGATCGGAACGTCGATCCTTCATCCACGCTGCAGGTGGTGAACGCGTTGATCCAGGCCGACAAGGATTTCGACCTGCTCTACATGACCGGCACCGGGCACGGCGCTGCCGAGGGGCCATACGCGAACCGGCGCCGGATGGACTTCTTCGTGCGCCACCTGCTCGGCGTCGAGCCGCGATGGGAACCCTGATGGCGGGCGCGGGCGGAACTACGGAAGTTCGCGCAGGCGGAGGTTGCGGAACTCGATGGGCGAACCTTCAGATTCAAGGGCGAGCCAGCCCGTGGCTGGTTCGCAGCCCGTGCCGCCCGAGACCTCCTCGCCGTTCACCCACAGGCGCACCTCGCCGTTGATGGCCCGGATGTAATAGTGGTTCCACTCGCCGTAGCCCCGGGTCAGATCCTTCGACGGAAAGCTGCGCTGACCGTTGGGAGCGGCCGGGGGGAACGGGGTCATCTTCGCGCCGGCACAGGGGAACACGTCCCCGTTGGTGGTGAACCAGTCGGATTTGCGCCCGTTGTTCTTCTCAAAGTCCTCGGCGTAACCATGGTCGAGGATCTGGCATTCGATGCCCTTGGGAAGCTGGCCGCGTTTGAGGGAGCGCCAGGATTCCTCGGGCATCCAGAGGAACACGCCCGAGTTGCCCGATCGCTTCAGGTGCTTCCACTCAACCACCAGCTCGAAGTTCGTGAGTGGCTTGACCGTCCGCAGCACGCCCACCGGCTGGCCCGTGCATTTCGCCCAGCCGCCGTCCCAGCTCCAGGTGTCGGCGTCGCAGTTGACGTTGACGAAATCCTCCGCGCCCAGCGCGCGCCAACCGGGACCTTCGCCATTGATGAACGCCCGGGGAAGCGGGGCGGGTTCGGCGGCCATTGTCGGGAGCCCGCCGGCGAGGAGCACGCTCAGGGCGATTCCAGGGAAGACAAGGGATTGCATACGGATCATGGAGCGGCTTTTCGCGCAAACGGCCGTCCGTGACAAGTGAAAACCCGCGCGCTCTTCGACAGCGTGCGCATCTCAGCTCTTTCGGAGCGCGGAATTCATTCCGCAGCAAGGTTGACTCCCGGCGGGGTCTGCGGAATGAATTCCGCGCTCCAACTCTTCGGGCCGCACGGAGTCGGAAAACACTGAGATGCGCACTTCGACAGCCCCCCGGCCGGGGCGCGCGGGGCGAGATTGCCGTTGCCTGCCCGAATGCACTTGGGGCAACATCCCGCCGAACTGAATCCAGCCTCGGGCTGGCGCCAACACCGACCGAACAAGAAGCAAGATGAGTTTCAGATATCAGCGCACCTACACCGGCCCGTTGCAGGCCGTTCTTCTCGACTGGGCCGGCACGACCATGGACTACGGCTGCTACGCCCCCGCGGTCGTGTTCATCGAAGTATACAAGCGGCAGGGTGTCGAGATCACGGTGGAGCAGGCCCGCGAACCGATGGGCGCCCACAAGAAGGTCCACATCCGCCAGATCTCCCGCATCCCGGCGGTGGCCAAACGGTGGCAGGAGGTGCATGGCCGCCCCTGCGAGGAAGCGGACGTCGAGAAGATGTTTCAGGAGTTTGTGCCGTTGCAGCTCGATTGCCTCGCCGACTACGCCGATCTGATTCCCGGCACGCTCGAAACCTGCGCGGAGATCCGGAAGCGCGGCCTGAAGATCGGGTCCACCACCGGCTACACCACCGAGATGATGGACCTGCTGCGCAAGGAGGCCGCCCAACGCGGCTACGAACCCGACAGCACCGTGTGCGCTTCCGAAGTTCCTGCCGGCCGTCCCGAACCCTGGATGTGCCTCGAAAACGCGCGGCGCCTGGGCATCTATCCCATGGCGGCCCTGGTGAAGGTGGACGACACCCTGCCGGGCGTCGAGGAGGGACTTAACGCCGGCATGTGGGGCGTGGGACTCGCGAAGACCGGCAACGAGGTCGGGCTCACGGCCCAGGAAATCGATGCCCTGGCCCCGGAAGAGCGCGAGCGCCGCCTCACCCGGGCCCGCACCCGGATGCGGCAGACCGGCGCGCACTATGTCATCGATGGCATCTGGGACCTAGTTCCCGTGCTGGACGACATCAACCGACGGCTCGCGGCCGGCGAACGGCCTTGAGGCGCGGGATGAGCGTTCCGGTGCTCCGCAATTACCTCGACGGTGCGTGGGTTTCCCCCGCCGTCGATGGGTGGTTGGACGTTGAGAATCCCGCTACCGGGGAGACCCTCGCGCGCTGTCCGTTGGGTGGCGCGCAAGAGGTGGCCGAGGCAGTGACGGCGGCCGTCCGGGCCTTCCCCGGTTGGCGCGACACCCCGGCAAGCCGCCGTGTCCAACCGCTCTTCCGGCTGGCCGCAAGCCTGCGTGAATGCGAAGAGGAACTGGCGGTCATTCTCACCCGCGAGATGGGGAAATCCCTCGGGGACGCGCGGGCGGAACTCAAGCGCACCTTCGAGAACGTCGAAACCGCGTGCGGGATGCCGGTCCTGCAGATGGGCGACAAGCTGGTCGGATGTGCCGAGGGCATCGATGGCGAGGTCCTGCGCCTGCCCCTGGGCGTGTTCGCGATGAGCTGTCCGTTCAACTTCCCCGCGATGGTGCCGTTCTGGTTCCTTCCCTACGTCCTCGCGGCGGGGAACACCTTCGTGCTGAAACCGTCGGAACAGGTGCCGATGACCATGCAGCGGATCGCGGCGTTGCTGCATGAATCCGGTCTCCCGCCCGGGGTGTTCAACCTGGTCAACGGCGACCGGGCGGTCTCCGAGGCGCTGATCGACCATCCCGATGTCGCGGGCTTCTCGATTGTCGGTTCGAGCCGTACCTGCGCCGCGGTTGCCGAACGTTGTGCCCGGCAGAACAAGCGTCACCTCGCGATGGGTGGGGCCAAGAACCACCTCGTGGTCATGCCGGATGCGCGGGTCGACGAGGTGGTGCGCAACATGACCACCTCCTGCTACGGGTGCGCCGGCCAGCGTTGCATGGCGGCCTCGGCGATCGTAGCGGTGGGGGATGAGACCTACGAAGAAATCTGCGCGCGCTTCCTTGCCCAATCGCGGGAGATCGCCGTGGGCGATCCGTTGTCGCCGGAGTTGCGTGACGACCCGCTCGCCCTTGGTCCGGTGATTTCGGCCCGGGCGCTGTCGTTCATTCATGACATGATCGAGACGGGCGTGCGGGAAGGGGCCACGCTGGCGCTCGACGGGCGGCAGGTCCGGGTGGCCGGCGCCGCGGGCGGCCACTACCTCGGCCCGACCGTTTTCACGAACGTGAAACCCGGGATGCAGATCCACCAGACCGAGATCTTCGGGCCGGTGGTCGTCCTCCTCAAGGCCGCCAACCTCGACGATGCCATCGAGATCATCAACGATCATCCTTACGGCAACGGGGCGTCGATCTACACCCAGAACGGCTATCACGCCCGCCGTTTCAAGATGCTGACGCGTTGCGGCATGATCGGGGTCAACGTCGGCATTCCGGCGCCCGTGGCCACGCTGCCCTTCGGCGGGATGAAGCAGTCCCTGTGGGCCGACCACAAGGCCCAGGGTAAGGCCGTGGTTGATTTCGTGACGGAATCCAAAATCGTCACCGAGCGCTACTGGCCCGAAGCGGGGTAGGGGGCCTTCCGGATGGTGGATCGCGCCGCCCCTCCTTGCTTCCCTCCTTGCTTCAGAACGGAGGACCACCGTCCGGACCTGCGGGCCGAGCCGTGACCGACCCGCCCGAGCCGTGACCACTCGGTAACTCGCAGCCGTCGAGTGCCGTCGGCGCCGATTCAGTGGGGATCCATCCGCCTGCCGCCGGGCGCGAGGATCCACCGAAACGCGACGGACGGCCGGAACCCGCCGGATCGCCTCCGCCCGTGGATGACGGTCGGGCGTGAAAAACCGTTCGTTTCACCGGGTGTGGCGGAGTAGGTTTGCCCCGGACCGCCGACCGGTTTTCGCGATGAAGATCCTGCTGGTCAATCCGCAGACGCCGGACACCTTCTGGAGTTTCCGGCATGCGTTGCGCTTCGTTTGGAAGAAGGCTTCGATGCCCCCGCTCGGGTTGCTGACCGTGGCGTCCCTGCTGCCGGCGGATTGGGAACTGCGGCTGGTGGACCTCAACGTCGGCCACCTGACCACCGACGACCTGCTCTGGGCGGATTACGTCTTCATCGGCGCCATGCTCGTGCAGGCGGATTCGGTCCGGCAGGTCGTGCGCCGTTGCCGGGCGTTGCAGAAGACGGTCATCGCGGGCGGCCCTCTGTTCACCACCGGGCACGAGCAGTTCCCCGAGATCAATCATTTCGTCCTGGGGGAGGCCGAGGATCTCATGCCGCGTCTCGTCGAGGATCTCCGGGCCGGCCGCCTTGCACCCCTCTACGAAGGCGCGGTCAGGCCCGCGATGGAACGTTCGCCCGTGCCGCGCTGGGATCTCGTCAACCTCCGGCATTACGTGACGATGTCGGTGCAGTTCTCCCGCGGATGCCCCTACGATTGCGAATTCTGCGACATCATCGTCATGAACGGCCGGGTCCCGCGCGCGAAGGCGCCGGCGCAGTTGGTGGCCGAACTCGAGGCCCTGCGCCGGCACGGCTGGCGGGATATGGTGTTCATCGTCGACGACAACTTCATCGGGAACAAGCGCCGCACCCGTGATCTGTTGCGGGCGATCATCGACTGGCGTCGCGCAACCGGCACGACGATGGGTTTTCTTACCGAGGCCTCGCTGAATCTGGCGGACGATCCCGAACTCTGCCGGTTGATGGTGGCCGCGGGTTTCAAGAAGGTCTTCGTCGGCATCGAGACGCCGTCGCTGGAATCGCTCGAGGAATGCCGCAAGCGGCAGAACCGCCGTCGCGATCTGGCCGCCTCGGTGCAGTCGTTGCAGGCGGCGGGCCTCGAGGTCATGGGGGGATTCATCGTGGGGTTCGACAGCGATCCCGCCGACATCTTCAAGCAACAGTTCGAGTTCATCCAGCGGACGGGCGTGGCGACCGCGATGGTCGGGTTGCTCACGGCGCTTCCCCGCACGCGCCTGTGGCAGCGGTTGCAACGGGAAGGCCGGTTGCTGGGCGGCAGTTCGGGGAACAACACCGATGGCGCGTTGAATTTCATCCCGCGGCTCGGTCGGGAGTATTTGCAGACCGGTTACCGGGACCTGATGCGCCGGCTCTACGAACCGCGCGCCTACTACCGGCGGATCCGGACGCTGCTGCGCAGTCACCGGCCGGTTGGCCCGCGCCTCCGGCGGTCGGGCTCGGATTTGCTGGCGTTCGTGAAGTCCTTCTGGGTGCTGGGGGTGTGGCACCGGGGCCGGTTCGCTTACTGGCGCTTCTTCTGGAGCACCCTGCTCCGGCGCCCCCGGCAGTTTCCCATGGCAATGGAACTGGCCATCCTCGGCCACCATTTCCGTCGCGTCGCTGCCGCCATCCGGTTTGATCCGCTCCCGGCGCCGTCGGTTGGGTCGCCTTCCGACGGCGGCGCGAGAAACGCGCGTCCAGAATGAGCCCTGCCGGACCAGCCCCCTGGTCATCGCCCCTTCCGTCCCTTCGGTCGTTCCGGTCCCTCCGCCGGCACGAAGCCCCGCGATGCCAAGTCCGCTGGACCCCCGCCGCGCGTCAGCGGGCGCCCCAGCGCGTGGCCTTCAGGAATGCCAGCAGATCGGCCAGTTCCTGGCGGTTCAACTGGTCGGCCATTCCCGCCGGCATGATCGACACCGTCCCCGGCCGCATCTCCGTGACCTGGTCCTTCGGCACCCGAACGCTCGTGTCGGCCCCGACCACCAGGACCAGTTCGGCGGCCGTTTCGTCCGCCAGGATTCCCGAATAATCCTCGTCCTCCCGGGTGAACACCCGCACCGGCTCATAACTGCGGACGAAGCTGGCGCTCGGCGCGACGATGGCCTCGAGCAGATCGCGTTCCGACCGGATCTGGCCGATGCGCGTCAGGTCGGGGCCCACCCGGCCGCCGACGTAACCCATGGCGTGGCAGGTGGCGCAGGCGGTCTGCGGGCTGTTGAAGATTGCCTGACCCCGGCGGATGTCGCCCTCGATCCGCCCCAGCTCGGACAACATCGTTTCGATCCGGGCGGCCTGCGCGGCGGGGTCGACGTCCAGCCGCCGCAACAAGGCTTGCCCGGCTTCCTGAACCGTCGGGGGGAACTGGGCGAGTCGTTTCTGCAGCAAATCCCCCCGGACCGCGGAAAGCGTCGGCGAAGCCTCGAGCGCAGCCACCATTGCCATGCCGACGCTTTCGTTCGTCACGCCCTCGAAGGTCTCGAGCAGCGGATTCAGTTCCATCGGCCCGACCACTCGCAAGCTCCGGGCAAGGAGCAGGAATTGGTGGGGTGCCGCTTGGCTGCGACCAACGACGCTCACCGCCGCGCTCCGCAGCTCGGGAGCCACGGCGGGAGTGAGGTTGGTGGTCAGGAGCGCAAACAACTCGGAATCGAGCGGGGAGGGAAGCTGGGCGGCCACGCGCAAACCCTCGAGGCGCTCCGAATCGGAGCGTGTGTCGTCCCGGGCAAGGTCCAGCAATGCCCGGTTCCAACTCGCCGGGGTGGACGCTTCCGGATGCGCGCGGGCGGCCCGCAGCGCCGCGACGGCGAGTTCTCCCCGCTCTGCCAGACACCGTTCGAGTGCCGGCCACCAGGATTCCGGCGCCGTTTTGGCTGGCGCTGCTCCCATTGCCAGGACGGCGATCCGCCGGTTGGCCGCCGGTGCGTTTCCGTTTCCGGCCACCCGCGCCAACAGTGCCTGCACCGCGGCGCTTCCGGTGAAGCGCGCCAACTGCCCGATCAGCAACGCATCCTCCGGGCCGCCCGCGTGGGGTTCCTCCAGGCGGCCAGCGAAGAACCCCGCCAACGCATCGCCCCAGTCGGGATGGTGGCCGGCAATCCAGTCGGCCGTCTCGCGCAACAAGGCATCCTCGCTGCCAAGCAGCGGCGCCACCGCGTCCACTGCCACTCCGCCGCCGTCCATCTGATCAAGCGCGATCAACGCCGCCCGTCGCACCGCGGGATGGGACGATTCGAGCCCGGCGGCGGTGGCGGCCGGGTTCGCGATCTCGATGAGCGCAAAGACCAGCGCATGTTCGTGAACCCGGATGCAGTCATCAAGGGTCTTCGGCGAAGCGCTCGCGCGGCCGTCACGGGCAAGGAGTTCCCGGAACCGACCGGCCGCCGCCAGCAACTCCGGCGCCGCGCGGGGATCGCCGATTCGTCCGAGGGCTTCGGCCGCCTTTCGTTGCAGGAAGAGATTGGTCGAGTCGAGGAACCCGATTACTCGCGTGGTCGCCGTGGCGTCCCGGTGCACTCCGACCGAATGCAGCGCCGCCTGCTGAACCGTCGGATCGGGATCGTCGAGCGCGCGCCGCACCGCCGCCCGCGCCGAGTCCGCGTCGATTTGTGTCAATGTCCAGACCGCACTGCGGCGCACGTGCGGGCCGGTTGCCCGCTCCAAGGTCCGCTCGAGCACGGGAACGGCACGGTCGCCCGTGGCGGCGAGGGCTTGGATCGCCCGGCGCTGCACGGCCGGGCGCGGATCGGCCAGACGGGCGGCCAGCTCGGCAGGGCTTGCTTCGGTCCAGCCCAGTCGCTGGCCGCGGGGGTCCGCGACGGAAGCCTGGCCGGTGCGGCGGATGCGGTAGATCGCGCCCAACACGTCCGGTTTGGCGAGCTGCGACGTGGGACAACAGATCTTGTACCAACCGCCCGTGTCGATGACGAGCAGGCTGCCGTCCGCGTCCTCGATCACATCGGTCGGATGGAAATCGCGGTTGTCCGAAACCAGGAAATCCTCGTCGACGGAAACGAAGGTGCTGCCCGCGCGTTCAAGCCGGTGCCGCATGACCTTCCGCAGGTTGAAGAGGCTGCTGAAGAGGTTTCCGCGGAACTCCTCACCCCACGCCGGGGATTCGTAGCGCGCAAGCGAGCAGGCGGCCGCCGGCCCCAGCTCGACCAGAGGCGGCAGCAATTCCCCTGTCCGCTGGAGGTCGTCCAGCACGCCGTGGACCTTCGGGTAGACCGCCCCGTAAACGCAGTGCACCACCGCGTCGCGTCGGCCGGCTTCGGGGTGATGGAAGAAGGTCGTTGTGAAGAAGGCCTCGCCCATGTCGTCGAACGCCACTTCGACGGGATTGTCCATCCCGCCGCTCATCACTGAATCGAACGCCGAACCGTCCGGGCGGCAGCGGAACACATGCGCCGCGCGGTCGGAAATCGTGCGTTGCCCGGGCCGCTCGTAGGTCTGCTCGGCGAACGCGCCCTTGCACCAGTAAACCCAGCCGTCCGGTCCCGCGTAGGGGCCGTGCAAATCGTTCGCGCAGCCCGTCAGGGTCTTGCCTTGATGCCACTCGAGGCGCTCGTCCGCCACGCCGTCGCCGTCGGTGTCGCGCAGCCGCCAGATGGTCGGCGGCGCCCCCGAATACACCGCGCCGTCGAGCCAGAGCACGCCCTCCGGGAACATCATGCGATCCGCGAATACCACGCGGCGATCAAAGCGCCCGTCGCCATCCGTGTCCTCGAGCCGGACGATGCGATGGGGTTTGGCTTCTAGTTGCTCATTGACCGGATCGTTCGAGCCGGAGGAATCCGCGACGTAGAGCCGTCCGGCGTCATCGAAGTCCGCCATCATGGGCCGGTCGACGAGCGGCGGCCCGGCCACAAGTTCGATCTCGAAGCCGTCGGGCAGGGTGAAGGTGTGTTCGCCCAGCCGGAACTCGGCGCCGAACGCGGCGGCAGCCGTCGCCGAACCGAGAAGGACGGCGGCCGCCGGCCGCCCTGACCGATGAAAGATGCGCGATTTCACTTCAGGAGTTTAGGCGGATTAAATCACCCCGCCCGCCCCTGACGATCAAAAACCACCACCGCATTTCGGGCTTCGGGGCGCTTCGGGTGTTCCGAAGCCGGTCCGACCACGAAAGCGCTGTCGCCGCCGACGTGTAGTCGGCGCTGAAATCCAAGAGCTTACGCGGGCTTGCCGATTCCGATCAGCAGTCACCTTTCGGTGAATCGTCGCCCTCGGCAACAGGCTGCCCTATCCCAGCTGAATCATGCGCCGACTGCACGTCGGCGGCTACGAGTTACTGAATCGTTACGGCTTATGCGGTCTCGCCGATCCCGACCAGCAGTCACGTTTTGGTGGATCGTCGCATCTGGCGGCAGGCGCCCGTATCCCCACTGAATCATGCGCCAACTACACGTCGGCGGCCACAAGTTACTGACTCGTCACGGTTTCGCCCGTCTGGTACGGGACGGAAGGGCGGTCCGCCCGCTCCTGATCGAGGGAGAGCGCGGGACCGAAGTGGTTCGCGAGGCCATTCCCCCCCCGCCAGGTAACCCGCGGGAAAGAGGCCGCCTCCGGTGACGACGCGCCACCGGAGGCGGGAAAGGCGGTCTGGTCGCCGGGATGGGGCTTGGCCCGCACCCGGCGCGGTGAGCCCGGATCAGAACTGCGCCCGGATCCAGGCTTCCGTGATTTCAGGCTTCCGCTGAGTGCGCAACGCCCACCACAACGCATCCGCGTCCTGCTTGCAATAGGAACGGATGCGTGACAGGTCACCGCTGCCGGCGGGCCGGATGACCGCGGGCGCGCTCTTGAGGCTGGCCGCCCATTTGTGGATCTCGGAATGGCCGTCGGCGAACGCGATGCCCGCGGCGCCGTTGTGGTAAACCGCCGGAATGTCCACCCAGCCGTTGCCGCCCGGCTCATAGGTGAAGTTGCCGACATCGTTGATGCTGTCCGGGTGTTCATCCATGTAGATCCAGGTCATCGTCGGGCCGGGGTCGGTCAGGCCGACGGTTTTCGCCGTGTAACGGGGGAAGGCGGGGGTGTCCCAGGCGTTGGAATCATCCCCGATCCGGATGTTCCCCGAGATGCTGCGGACGCGTTCCTTCCAGCCGGCCGCCCGTTGTGCGCCGCTGAGGAAGGTGTCGGAGGGACATTTGAAGATGTTCTTCGCGCCGGAGAAATAGACCGCCAGCTTCGAGTAGCGCGGATCGAGCAGGTAGTTGACGTTGGTGTTCGCCTCGTAGGTGGTCCAGGTCATCGACCCGGTGACCCAGGAACCCTCGTTCACTTCGCTGCCGCCGCCGTGGCGGGTTTTCGGGAAGCTCTCCGAGTTGTCCCCGGTGTACATGTGGTTGGCCAGCATCAACTGCTTCGTGTTGTTCATGCACAGGATGCCCTTGGCCTTCTCCTTGGCCTTCGAGAGCGCAGGCAGGAGCATCCCGGCGAGGATCGCGATGATCGCGATGACGACAAGGAGTTCGATGAGGGTGAAACCGCCGCGGTGCGAGGACCGACGGCCCGTGATTTCATGAATGGTCTTCATGGGCTTGGTTGTCTACTCTGATTGGTTTGGGTGACTAATCGTGCAACAACCGACCGGCCGGCACAAGCCCCTTTCCCGCATTTTTCCCTCGGTAACGCCCGGACGTCGCAGAGGGTGAAGCGGTCGGCAGTCGGGGATTGAAGCCGGTTCGGGCGCTGGTAAAGTGACGGCGTTCACCCGTCCGGACGGGAGCGAACGACACCTTTGATCCAGGACACGACGACGACATGAGCATCGAGCTTCGCCAGAACTGCCGCCATGCCCTGCTGGTTCCGACCAGCATGGGGCTTCGCATCACGCCGCAGAACGGTCAACCCGTGCACTGCAGCAGCACCTTCACCATGCAGGTGACGAGCGCCGAGACGAACGTGGCGAGCGTGTCCTCGTTTCTGGGCCTGTCTGTCAAAGTGCTGACCACGTTCGTGAAGGGGAGTCCGGTCGCGCGCCTGATCAAGGACAACCTCGCCGGGCGGCATCTGGACTTCGAGGGGCCCGAAGTGCCGCAGGACGGGCCGTGGGGCGTGCGCCATCAGATCAACATCGCCGATAGCGGCTTCGGGTCGCGCGGGCCGCGGGTTTGGAACGACCGCGCGGGCGAAGTCGGCCGGACCCTCAACGTGAACGACTTCGATCTGGAGCGCATCTTCGGGACGGACGGCGTTCAGATCGTGCATCTCTCGGGACTCATCGGGGCGCTTTCGCCGGAGACCAGCCGGTTTTGTCTCGAACTGGCCCGCGCCGCGAAGAAGCACGGCACGCGCATTTCGTTCGATCTCAACCACCGCGCCTCGTTTTGGAAGAACCGCGAGGAGGAGCTGCGTGCGATGTTCCTCGAGATCGCCGGCATCGCGGACATCCTCGTGGGCAACGAGGAGGACTTCCAACTCTGTCTCGGCCTCAAGGGACCGGAGGCCGGAGGCCAGGACCTCGCCGGCAAGATCGAGAGCTTCAAAGGGATGATCAACCGGGCGAAGGAAGCCTTTCCCGCGACCACGGTGTTCGCGACGACGCTGCGCGAGGTCGTCAATGCCAACTGCCATCGGTGGGGCGCCATCATGGCCGAAGGCGCGAACTGGCACGTCATCGAGCCGCGCGAGATCACCGTGATGGACCGGATCGGCGGCGGTGACGGCTTTGTCGGCGGCATGCTCTACGCCGTCCTGCGGGGTTGGGAGCCGGCGAAGTGGGCGCAGTTCGGCTGGGCCTCCGGGGCGCTCGTGACCACGCTCGAAACGGACTACGCCCAACCCGCCGACGAGGAGCAGATCTGGAGCATCTGGAAGGGTAACGCCCGGGTGCAGCGGTAGTCCCGAGCCGGTGCGTCCGCCCGGATCACCGTCGTCCGCGTCCCGAAGCCCGGGGCGCGTCCGGAGCCTCCGCACTGTTGCGCCCCACGCGGGACGTTGGGCATGCTCGGCCCCGACATGCCTGCCGCAGCAAAGCGTCTTTTCCCGCTGATCCTGGGTTGTCTGGGAGCGAACCTCCTTCCGCTGGCCGAAGCCGCGGTGGCGGTCGAAGGCCTCACCACCCGGACCGTGTACACCGACCTGGTCCGGTTTCGTGTGACAGCTGTCGAGGGCGCCACCGATGCCGCGACGCTGAATGGCGAACCGCTCCTCCTCGAAGACTGGGTGACGGTCAGCCGCGCGGATTACTACGAGCTGATCGTGCAACGGACGACGGCGGCGACGGGTGCCGTCGACGAAGCGGTCATTCAGTTCATTGTGCGAGACCCGGCGCGCGGGAATTCCGAATGGGGTTTGCGTCCCTGGACACCGCCGCCGTTGATCAACGCCGCGCCCGAAGAACTCGCCGGTGCGCGGCTTCGGCTCGTGGCGCCGGCGGTCTGGCCGACCGGCCTCGAAGTTCCGTTGGTGGCGTGGATCGAAACCGCGGAAGGCGCGTCCGTGCGGGCCAATGCCCGGCTTTCCTCGTCCGGGTTTGCGGATGTGCAAGTGCGGCGCGGGGTCGGCGCGGCGCTTTCGTCCGCGTTCGCCGAAGCCGGCGCGCAGACCTGGGCGCCGGCCTTCGCCGAACTCACCGGCGAACGGGCGATCCGCATCGAGGAACCGCCGGCGTGGATCCCGGTGAGCGGCACGCTCCCTCCGACAACGGTCTGGCCCGAGGACAGCCGCGTCGCCGTGACCGCTGATCTCACCATTCCTGAGAACGGCGAACTGACCATCGGCGCAGGGAGCATCGTCAGACTCGATCCGGGCGTTGAGATGCTGGTCAACGGCAGGCTTATGGTGGGGGGCGCCGCGGAACGTCCGGTGGTTTTTGTGCCGATCCACCGCGACCAGCCGTGGGGCGGCATCACTTGTCGCGGCAACGGGGCCACGGTTTCCCTGCGGCACGTCCTCCTCATGGGCAGCGGGGCCGACGCTGACTGGTTCGACAATCACCCGGGCAGCGGCAGCAGCCATCGACACGAACAACCCGCCCTCTACCTGGGCGCCGGCGCCCGCGCCACGCTCGAACACTGTGCCTTGTTCGACCATCAGGGACAGGCGTCCCACGGCGAGGATGCCTTCCTCACTCTGGATCATTGCCTCGTGCAGCGCTGCATCAGCGTCGGTCAGTTCAACGGCGGGGAGGTCGCGATCCGGCACAGTGCGTTGCTCGAATTCCCCGTGGACGACGACCAGTTCGCCGACGACGACAACGACGCGCTTTACCTGACGGATGGCGCCCACGAGATCAGCGACACGCTCATCGGCTGGGCGAAGGATGACGGCATCGACTCGGGTTCGGGCGGGGGCGGTTCGGTCATGGTCGAACGCTGCTGGATCGAAGCCTGCTTCCACGAGGGACTCGCCTGGTCCGGAGCGAATCGCATCACCCGCACGATGGACACGGTGGTGCTCCATTGCGGGCAGGGAATCGAGGCGGGCTGGAGCGACTCCGCCGGTTCGCCGGACGTCCTGGCTGACCATTGCCTGCTGCTGGCGAACGGTGTCGGGGCGCGTTTCGGGGACAATTACGATTGGTCGTACGACGGCTTCCTGCGCGTCACCAATTCCTTCCTGCTGCACAATCAGCGGGATGTCTGGGGCTTCAACTGGGACGACTGGACCTACCGCGCTCAGCAGATGGACGTCCAGGGCAACCGCTTGACCGCGGCGGATCCCTGGCAGCCGGAGAATGCGGTGTTCGATTGGAGCACCGACGCGCCGTTGCTCGGGGATTTCCTTCCCTCCGTCGACCGGGTGGGGGCGGGCATCACGGTGCCGGCCGGGCAGGCGACGCGCGATCAGTTGGCGGGAGGAGTGCCGGTGGCGCTGAGTCGTTGGGCGGCGGCGCCAACCTCCCTCGGCTACGAGTGGTGGGCGGGCAACCGGCTGCTGGACGCCGGCGAAGTCCCGCTTCGGCCCGGCGAAATCACGGGCCGGATTCCCGTGCCGTCGTTCGCCCAGGGGGAAGGCGCGTTGGTGCTTCGCTTGCGGGACACGCCCGGCGTCCACGTTGCGGGCCAGGCGTTGCTTCTCGTCGTCCCGGATTCCGGGGACGAGACCCTGCTGGTCGGGCCGGGGTCGGTGTGGCGCTACCTGGATGACGGATCGGATCAGGGAACGGCCTGGCGGGAGCCGGGTTTTGATGACTCGGGCTGGGCCTTCGGGCCGGCGCAACTCGGCTACGGCGACGGCGATGAGGCCACGATCATCAACGGCGGACCAGCCGGCGCCCACCATGCCACGGCCTACTTTCGCCACGCGTTCGATGGGGCGGACCCGGCGCGCTTCGAGATGCTGGACCTCGGCTTGCAGCGGGACGATGGAGCGATTGTCTGGCTGAACGGCCAGGAGGTCTTCCGGACGAACCTGCCGCAAGGCGACGTGGCCTACGACGATTACACGGGGCAGACCACGTCGTCCGAAAGCACGTTCTACCCCGCCGAAGTGCCGGCCACGCGGCTGGCGCCGGGGCGCAACGTGCTCGCGGTCGAGGTGCATCAGGCATCGGCCACGTCCTCGGATGTGAGCTTCGACCTGCGTCTCAGCGGGCGTGCCTGGCCGCGCTTGGAATGGGCGGCCACCGCGGAGGGGTTGGTGCTGTTTTGGTGGGAACCCTTCGCAAGGCTCGAACACACGTCGTCCGCTGACGGGACGTGGACGGCGGTGGAGGGCGCCGCGAGTCCGTATGAAGTGACCACGGATGGCGTCGGGTTCTTCCGCTTGGCGCGGCCTTGATCGCGGCTGAATCTGCTCGCCAGCCCGCGCCTTCTTTCCCACCGTGACGACATGCATTCCGCGGTCGATCCGGCGATCACCGGCGCGCTGGCCCACGTGCCGCCGGTGCCGGAGTTCAACATCCCGTCAACCGTCGACGCGTGGATCGCCCAACGCCGGGAAACGCAATCCACCTTGTGGCGGCTCTTGGGCCCGCTGCCGCCGCTCCCCCGGCGGCTGCGGGTGGACACCCTCGGGCGCTTCGAGGCGGAACACTTCGTCACCGAGAAGTTCACCATCGACAACGGCGCCGGCGAGTCCATTCCCGGAGTGCTGTTGCTGCCGCGTGAACGCCGCGGACCGTGTCCGGCGGTGCTCTATTGTCACTGGCACGGCGGCGAATACGGGAAGGGGAAGGTCGAGGTGTTCGAGGCTCGCCACACCCCGGAGCCGCCGGGCGCCGCGCTCGCGCGCCGGGGGTTCGCGGTGCTTGCCATCGATGCCCCCGGTTTCGGCGCGCGCGAAGGGAAAGGGCCGGGCGGCGCCGCGGCACCGGGGCCGGCGGGGGAGGCGGCGGCCAGCAAGTTCAACCTGTGGTTCGGTCGCACACTGTGGGGCATGCTGTTGCGCGACGACTTGATTGCCCTCGATTACCTCGTATCCCGACCCGAGATCGACGCGCAACGCATCGGGGTTACGGGCATCAGCATGGGGGCCACGCGCACGTGGTGGTTGATGGCGCTCGATGAGCGCTTGCGGGCGGGCGTGGCGGTGGCCTGCCTGACGCGCTACCAGGACCTCATCGCCGCCGGCGGGCTCAACGAACATGGCATCTACTACTTTGTGCCGGGCCTGCTGAGACACTTCGACACCGAGGCCGTCGTGACGCTGGCCGCGCCGCGACCACTGCTCCTGCTGAACGGCGACCGGGATGCCGGCTCGCCGGTGAGCGGCATTCGTTACCTCGAAGGGAAGGCGCGCAAGGTCTACGCGCTGTACGGGGCGGCGGACAATTTCGAGAGCCAGGTGCATGCGGGCGTCGGGCACGAGTATGCGCTCCCGATGTGGGATGCCATGCTCGACTGGTTCGTCCGCCGGCTGCGCTGATATCCCTGGGCTTATTGCGCAGTTCGCACCGACCCCTCACCCCGTCCCACACCGCATCCGATGGGGAGTAGGTGCCCGGAGGGCGGGTGAGGAGAACCGCTGCTGTCCTCCCGGTGCTTGGCGGGTCCGCTTGGCGGGAATTCCCTGTTCGGGTGATTGATGTGCAAACCGACAACGGCGTGGTCCGCATGGCCTTCCCCACGGACGGTCTGTCGCCGGAGCAGGTGGATATTCCGTCACGTGGCTGCGGGTGGGTGGTATCGCCCGGCGGAGCCGGCTGACGGAGCCGGTCGCGTGGCAGCTATCGGAGGACCTCAAGGCCGCCTGGTGGGAGCAGAACCAAGCCCGGTTCGGGGGGTAAAGCGCTGCCGGGAACCGACCGGCATCGTCGTTGACACCGACATCGTCTTCGCGGATCTGCTCCCTGCTTGCTGACGCGCCGCGTACCTTTTGCAGCCCGCGCTTCATCATGGTGGAGATCTTCAAGCAGAAGGAGCGAATCGTCGCTGCCACGCTGGACGAGGGCGGACTGCTGGAATGTCTCCACGCGCTATTGGCGCGCATCCGGTTCCTGGATGAAGGGACCATTCCGCTGGGCACCTGGATGGAAAGCCGCCGCCTCTGCGCCGGAGTCGACCCGAAAGACACTCCTTTCGTGACGTTAACTCTGCACTTGGAGGGACAGCTGTGGACGGGCGACAGGGAATTGGAGGCCGGTCTGCGGACCAAGGGCTTCGATCGCTTCTGCAGCCCATGAACCACCGGGCCCTGACAGGGGCCGCTGACCTGGGACTTTGTCGCGCCTACGCCCTTGATGGAGTGTATCCGCAGTTCGCTCAATCGGACCTTGCCTGCTGAAGCGCGAATCCGCATCAAGTTCCGTCGGCCCACCGCCTACGCATGAGTGTTGAGCGCAAGACCTTGCTCAGCCTGACCGCGATACCCGCCTGTCAGGACGCACGACAGACCGTCTCGTTCCCGGGCTTCCAGCCGTGCGCAATCCCTGCAGTCACCGCCGACGGGCTTCCGCGCCCTCGGGGCCGACCGCGCCGGAACGCGGGGAATTGCTCTCCCATGCTCGTCCTCGCGTCCTTACCCAGGTGAAGCACGGGAACTTCGACAGGATTTGGCAGGCAGGCGTTTGGAGAATTGCCTGGACAGCCGAGACCCACCGCGGCTGACTTGGCAGTGAACCTGCCACCGGTCAAAGCATTCTGGCCGAATGGCTTCGTCGTGGGGTAGCAAATGGTTGACGTGGAAATCTCTCTGCGCGCGCTGATCGCCGGAGACGAGAGGGTATGGGCGGCATTGGCGCAGCAAATTCGCCGACAGTGGCGCCCGTTAAGCGTGCGATATGTGGGGGAGGGGGAGGCCGACGACGTTTTGCAAGAGGTCTTCGTTCGGGTGTACACCCACCGAGAGGAGATCTTGGACACTGCCCACTTGGACACCTTGGTCAGGCGGGTATGGAACCAACGCGTGGTCGATCATTGGCGGCGTCGCCAAGTCAGGGATCGGCACATGCTCCGATTCCACAGTGCCGAGCCAACTTCTGCCCCGCCACCCTACCTCGACCCAGCCAGCGAGACCATCCGTCACGAGCTCCTTGGTCAAATCGGCAAATGTGCATTGCTCAGCGACGAGCAGAAGCTCATTCTGACCCTTCGCATTGTGGATGGCCTTTCGAACGTGGAAGTGTCGCGGATTCTGGAGGAAAACGCTGACACCGTGGAGACATGGTATTACCGCGCCGTGGAGCGTCTCCGCCTCGAAATCGCCTTGAGCGCCTATCGTGAAGACCCGTACGGCTTTGCGACGTCCCTCTCCCATCAACAGCGGGCCGCACTCGATCTTCTGTCGCAAGGTGCCTCCGCCAAGGCGATTGCACACCGAATGAAGATCACGGTTCCCCAGGTGCGCGAACTCCTGGCGCCCGCTCTGCAGTCCCTCTGCGAGGCGGCCGTCGCGCGATGGCGCGAGTATTTGCGTGGGTTTTGAGAGGAAAACGGCTTCCCACGCGTTTGAGCATGTGAAAGACGGAAATATGGGCTGCTTCTCTCAATGGAGACTGAATCGCGTGGCCGCGGGAGGCCCGGAACCCTCGGGTTTCCGGGATCACCTGGCCACCTGCGGTGTCTGCCGCGGCGGTCTCGACCTCGCCCTCGCCGTCCTCTGGGCTCAATCACCCCAGCTTCCTTCGCTACCGCCTTCAACTGATCACCTTGCGCCGCAGGAACTCCTTGGATTGGCGGAAGGGGCTTTGTCTGGACGGAGGCGGAAGCGCGCGATCAAGCATCTGGCCGGGTGCAACCTCTGTCGCGCCGAGTTGTCAGGCCTCCTCCAAGCTGCCCAGGCCTTGGACGGGGGCCACGCAGTGCATGCCCTTACCGGTGGCGTTCGGCAGGCCGCGGCAATTTGGCAGACAGCTACCGCTCAACCCGCCGATCCCCGCGCCAGGCCGCACGCCTCGGCCACTAATCCAATGACCATCTGCCTCCTGGCCGACGATAGCCAGTCCATGGCCGGGCAGGCCGCCGCGGAGGCGACCGAGGCCATCCGGGACTTTGTCGCGCTTTTGCAGTCCTCGTGCGCCGGGCGCGGTTCATGTTTCCGTCTGTTGCTGATCAAGTTTGGTGACTTCCCCACCGTCTTGTCCGACAGCCTTCCGATTCTGGACCTCGATCCGCAGCGGATTGAGATCGCCGGCACAAGTGGCGGCACGGACATTGCCGGCGCACTGGAGTTGGCCGGACGGCGTTTCTCGACTTCCGCTTCCGCCGCCGGCGCCCTGCCGCCCTTGGTCCTGCTCTATTCCGACGGGCGTCCTACCGGCGCCGATCCGCTGCCGGTCAGTCAGGAGATCAAGGCGATGGCCTACCCCGCGGGCCAACACCCGTTGCTGGTGACCTGCGGGTTCGGTGAGGCCGACGAAACGCTGCTTCGATCCCTTGCGACTTCGTCCGACCACTACCGGAGACTGAGCCATCCGTCGGAGATTCGGCAGTTTTTGACCATCGTCGGCACCAGTGTCAGTACCGTAACCACCGAGGGACGGCCCACCGAGGCCGTCTGGCTCGGTCTCGGCCGAGCGCTGGCCCGAGCGGCATGATTTCTGAGATGGCAACTGTCACCAACTAGTTCATGTAAACCATGACGCGGTCAGCGAAACTGGCCGTGTCGCACCAACCAGAAAGGAAAGACGACCATGCCAGTAGCCCCGCGTGTAACCAGCAAGAATCCACTGCAAGTGATCCTGATCGCCGACGACAGCGGTTCCATGTCCGGCCAGCCCGCCCAACAGGTCACCGAAGGCCTGCAGGACTTCATCGCCAAATTGCAGAGCTTCGGACGTGGCGAGAAGAGTTACTTCCGTATCTTGTTCGTCAAGTTCGGTGACCAGCCGCATGTGGTGCATGAGTTCGCCGATGTGCTTCAGATTCCGGCTGACGGGTTCAAGGTCAGCGGCGACAGCGGTTGCACCAACATGGATGAAGCACTGGAAATGGTGGCGACGAAGATGGAGCAGCATCGCCTCCAGTCCGAACTGGACCCGGCGCCGCTGGTGATCTTCTGGTCCGACGGCCAGAACACGGGCGGCGATCCGCTGCCGGCGGCGCAACGTATCAAGGCCATCCAGTGCCCCTGCGGCCGCGCGCCGCTCGTGGTGACATGCGGCTTTGGGGAGGCGGAACGGGAATTGCTGGAAGGCATCGCCACGTCGCCGGAGCACTTCAAGCCATTTCAGAGCGCACAGGAGCTGGAGGTGTTCCTAGGCAATGTGGGCACTCTGGTCACAACCGCCGGCAAGTCGATCGATCAGGTCCGCGAGGAGATCAAGGAACTCTAAAGTCCCGAACTCCGGGCAGTTGCCAGGTCTGGCGGTTGCCAGACCTGGCAACCTGCCTGAGCAGCGGTCGTCGTTGTTCCAAATGCACGACAAGCAAGCCGCCGAGCTCCGCCAGCATGAACCTCCGAAACCTGTTCGAACGACAAACCCGCGGCCAGGTCTGTCCGCCGGCCTGCGTGCCCACCCGCGGCGCTGGCCTGACTCGTGCCCTCGAAGGCCTCGCCCCTGACGTGCTCGAAGAGGTGACCACCCCCGTCGAGGCGGTGTGGCTGCCGTTTGGAGAAGGCTGCCTTCCGCTCCGCCTGGACCTTTGCACCGACTTCGGTCCGCCGGATGACGACAAGCTGTGCAATCAGGACGCGGTTGCTTTCGCTCCCTTGGAGACTCCTTTCCCCGGTGTGGTCGTGGCCTTGGCCGACGGTGTCTCGAACTCACCTTACAGCGAGTTCGGCGCCCGGCTCGCGGTCCAGACGATGATTCGCCACGTGCCGGAGGCATTGCGCCGCAGTTCGCCGGCGAATGCGCTCTCGCCCCCTTCCTGGCAGCGGCTCTTCGAGGAGGCAGCCGATGCTGTTCGCCGCCAGATGTTCGTCCTCTGGAGCTGGCTCCATTCCGATCCCGGCGGGTTTCTTCCTCCGCGGTGGCGTCCGGACATCTTCTACCGGGCCGTGCGGGAGCAGAATGTTTTCCACTCGACTCTGATCGCCGCCGTGATTCTGCGGGAGTCCCCAGACCAGTTCTGGGGTTTCTTCGCGCACGTAGGCGACGGAAGCCTGTCGTTTTGTCGGGACCCCTTCGGCCATCCCCAGGTGGTCGACGCGCTGGTCTGTGATCCCCAGACCGCCCTCACCAGCTCGCTGGGCCCCGCGGTCGAACATCCCTGTTTTCCGCAGTGCTCGTTTGCCCGGCTCGGCGCCGAGTTCCACCTCGGTCTGGCGACCGACGGCGTGGGCCGGGCGTTTCCGATGCAGGAGCTGCTGCTTCGATTCCAGCAGCAGCAGCAAGCCAACGGCCGCGTCAACGCCGCCCATGCGATCATCGAGCAGCTCAAGCAAGAATGCCCGGACGAAGTGGCGGACAACCTGTCGCTGGCGTTCCTGACTTGCGCCGGACTCCAGCCAGCCTCGCCTTCCGAAAAACAACCGTAAGGACCCGACCCTCATGGACCTGAATACGCATCGCAAATGGCAGGGCGGCTGGCATTCTGTCGAGGGGGAGGACTACTACTTCTGCGCCGGCGGCGACCTTTATTCTGCGGCCCGGGCCCATCTGCCGGGATTCTGGACCGGTGCTGAGGGGCTGGCTCACCCCATCAAGGATAGCCAGGGAAAGCGCTATATCTTCAAGAGCTTCACCATTCAATGCGAGGAACGCGCGCAACGAATGCAGTGGTTGTGCCGCCAGCGGCTGTGCGAATGCGGTGACCTGTGGCTTCTGCGCGGCGCCCCCTACCGCCACTTGCCGGATCCGTGGCACGCCCAAATCTGTCCGTTCGTCGAGGGAAAGACCTGGGACTCGTGGAAGGCGGACGATGTCCGCCTTACTTCGGATCAGAGGTTGACGCTTTCGTTCAGCCTCGCAGAGGCGATCACGTTGCTCGAAGCCGGGCTCGCCATGTGCCACAGCGACCTTTCGCCCGGCAACTTCATCATCGATCTCAGCTCTACGGACGGCCTTCCTCGCGTGTCCTTGATCGACTTCGACGCCTTCTATCACCCGAAAGTCCCCGTTCTCCCAGTCGGGCGCGGTCAGACCCTTGGCACGCCGGGTTATCAAGCCCCGGAATTTGCGGGCGCCAACAAGATAATTCAGACCGACCGCTTCGCCCTGGCCGTCTTGATTCACGAAATCCTCGCTTTGGGCGAGGACCCGGATCTGGGCGAGCCCGACCACCGGTTCTTCGAGCAGGAGGACCTCAACCGGCGCCGGGCGCGGCCGACTCCCAGGTTCCGGCAGTACTGGGGTGACGATGTTTATCGTTTGGTGGTCCGTGCGCTCACCGCGCCCGGAACCGATGATCGTCCGGCGCCCCGGGAGTGGACCGAGGCCTTCCTCGCCCTCGGTGCCCCGGATGCCAAACCCGGACTGCTCATGACGGCGGAAAGGAATGGGAGCCGCCTGCGTTTCGAGTTGAAGTCCGCGGAAGTAGACTTGGCGAGGGCTCTCCGGGATCCGGACGTGTGCCTGCAACTCGAGCGTGACGATGGCGCCTATCGAGTGCGGCACAACGGCAGCCGCCGGGCGCTCGGCAAACCGGCGATTCTCAAGGACCCGAAGACCGGCAAACATATCCCTCTGCGTGACATCGCCCAGGTGGTCATCCCGGGCGCGATGATCGTCGTGGCCGGCTGGGAGCTTTCCTTCCATGCCAAGCAGGACTGACAACGGCCTTTGGTCCGGGCTTTGTCCGGTCGAGCGTGACGAAGTGCTGGCCGATCTGCTCGTGCAGGCTGCCCAACGCACGGGGACGCAGCCGGTTCAACTCCTCCAGACGTTGACCTGCCCTCGCCCGGCGCCGGCCCTTCAGGTTCGCCCCGTCGCCACTCGTCGATCTGGTTCTTCAGCTCCCGTGACGCATGACCTGACTCCCGGCTTGGCAGCCCAGTTGGCTGACCTTCACCAGCAAGTGCTGCGGGCCGTCGCTGATCGCCGCAACCAGGCCAGACAACGGGCCCTGGCCCGACGCCGGCAAGTCGCACGCCGCGCCTTGATCCTCGGCGCGCGAGTATTCGGTGCCCCGCTGGCTGTCCTCCTCTACTGGCTGGCGTCCACCACCCATCGTGATTGGCGAACCGCTTCTGCGGATGCGGCGTCCAGCCTAACCACGTTGGCCACCGCTCAAGTACCGCTCGCCGACGCGCGGCAACTCGAGGCCGAGTTGCAGGCCGAAATCGCTCGCCTCGAACCGTTCGCCCGGGAAAGCAAAGACGCGGCGGCCAGCGTCGAGTCGACGGCGGGCAGCGAGCTGCCGGGTGGCTCTGCATCGATCGTTCAGCTCCAGACGCTGGTCGCGCAGCAAACTGCCGAACGCGCCCGCCTCCAGGAACGGCACACCGAACTCGAACAGCAGTTCTTTCAGGCGGCCCCGGCACGCCTAGGCCTGCAACAAGCGTGATTTTTCCCCCCCGTTGAAAAGAAAAGCTCGAAAGGCCTGTGAACATGGGCTGAAATGAAGTTGCACAAAGACAAAGCAGCCCATGAAACGAACCTTTCGAGTGAACCCAGCCTACCGCCGAAACCTCCGGAACCGCAAGCGCCGAATCGAGCGGCGCCTGGCCCCCAAGAGCTGGGAGGCCCAAGCGGAGCCGATGCTGAAGGGAGGTAGCATTCGCTATGAGATGGCGGGACGCACGGGTGCGGTGGGTTGCGGCGGCATCGGGGCCATGCACAACCTGGCCGTGCGACTTGGGCTGGTAGAGGAGATCGATCAAAACCTGCACCTGCTCAAAGTGCACCTGCCCTATCACGAGAGCGATCACGTCCTGACTCAGAGCTACAACATCCTGGCCGGCGGGGAGCGGATGGAGGACATCGAGTTGCGGCGTCAGGACGAGAACTTCCTCAACGGGCTCGGCGCACAGCGAATTCCCGACCCAACGACCGCCGGGGATTTCACCCGTCGGTTTTCCCCCAGCGACATCCTCGATTTGCAGGAGTGTATCAACCGTACCCGAGAGGTGGTCTGGGGCAAACAGCCCGAGGGCTTCCTGGCTGAGGCGTTCATCGATGTGGATGGTTCCATCGCCGGCACCGGGGGCGAATGCAAGGGCGGGATCGGGCGTTCGTACAATGGGATCTGGGGTTATCATCCGTTGATCGTGAGTCTGGCCAACACCAAGGAGGTGCTCTATCTGGTGAACCGGCCGGGCAACGTGCCCTCGCACAAGGAAAGCGTCGAGTGGATCGACCGGGCAATCGCCCGGGTCGAACCCCACGCCGGGCAGGTGACCCTGCGCGGGGACACCGACTTCTCCCACACCGGACATTTGGACCGCTGGGACCGGAACGGGATCAAGTTCATCCTTGGGCTCGACGCCCATCAGAAGGTGGTGGGATTGGCCGAAGGCTTGTCCGCGAAGGCTTGGAAGCCGTTGGAGCGGTTGCCGAAGTACGAGATCAAGACCGAGCCACGACGCAAGCCCGAGCGGGTGAAGGAGGGCATCGTGCGGCAGAAGGGCTATGAGAACATCAAGTTGGTGGGCGAGGATGTCAGTGAGATCCGCTACCGCCCCTCGGCGTGCGACCAGGAGTACCGGCTGGTCATCGTGCGCAAGAACCTGAGCGTGCAGCGGGGCGAGCGAGTGCTTTTTGACGAGGTAAGGTACTTCTTCTATCTGACCAACCGCTGGGAGCTGAGCCTGGAGGAGGTGGTCGGATTGGCCAACGGCCGCAGCGATCAAGAGAATGTGATCGCCCAGTTGAAGGGGCGGGTGAACGCGATGCGGATGCCGGTGGATGACCTGGTGAGCAACTGGGCCTACATGGTGATGGCGGCGCTGGCATGGAATCTGAAGGCGTGGTTTGCGCTGCTGGTGCCGGACCGGGACCGGGGGCTGGAGCTGCTGCGGATGGAGTTCCGGACGTTCCTGCACGCGATTGTGTTGGTGCCGGCGCAGATTGTGCGGACGGGGCGTCGGATCGTGTGGCGGGTGCTGAGTTACAACCGGTGGATGAAGGATTTGTTTGCGACGTTCGAGCGGGTAATGCGATTGGCGCCCGGCTGAGTGTGATAAAACGGTTCTAATAATAGCATTCCCAGGAGTAGTGTGCCCACGAACTGGGAAAAACCATACAAACATTGGAAAACCGGTATGACAGCAGGAAACAGCGAGACATAATGGCTCACATACACCACAAGATATGGGAAGCTTCCAGCGAGATCGCCCGGAATGCGGCATTTGGCGTTTTAGCGAGACTTACTCGCTTGTTTTAGGCCTAGGCGCCTTACGTCAAGCCTTGGCTGCGGCTCGACGAACGTGGCAACAGATCGAAGAGGAGGGCCAATCCCTGCCGGGGGACTCGCGCTCCCAGGTGCAGGGTAACAACGCGATTCAGCAACTGGCCTCGACGATCAACACCTGGCAAGGCCGGTTGCTGGACCAGGAGCAGCGGGTGACGCAATGGGTTGTGTCGGCTGTAAACCTCGCGGAGACCGATGATCTAATCGAGGAGACTGACCAACTGCTGGATGAGACTGATCGGCGTGCCCGCGAAACCCGGAGAGGTCTCGCCGCTATGGCGCTCCTCGATGCTTTCACCGCAGCCTTGTCCGTGCCTCCGCAGGACCGCGATGCGGTTGGGAATCCGGTGGTCAAGCGTGAAGGCAGCGTCAGCGACCCGGCCAGTGGCTGGCCTTGGGAGATGGTGCATGAGGCCAGCGGAATCGTGTTGGTGCTGGCCCCGGCCGGGGAGTTTGAGATGGGCAGTCCGGCGGGCGAAGCAGGCCGGGACGATGACGAGGGGCCGCTGCATAAGGTGCGTTTCGACTGGCCGTTCTACCTGGGTAAGTATGAGGTGACGCAGGAACAGTGGGAGCGAGTGATGGGGAGCAATCCCAGCCTCCTCAAAGGCGAGTCGAGGCGGCCTGTGGAGTGCGTTTCGTGGACGGGAGCCCAAGGGTTCGTGAGCAAGCTGAACGAGAGTCTTGGCGGAGCGGCCGGGCTGCGGTTCGCTTTGCCGAGCGAGGCGCAGTGGGAGTATGGGTGTCGTGCGGGGACGACGACGAGGTTCAGTTCTGGTGACCATGATTCCAGACTGGGTCAGTATGGCTGGTATACTGGCAACGCCTTAGGCCAGCCCCATCGGGTTGGCGAGAAGCAGCCGAATGGGTGGGGCTTGTATGACATGCACGGGAACGTGCGGGAGTGGTGTTCGGATTGGTATGGCATCTATCCAGGAGGCGATGTGACCGATCCGAAGAGGCCGAGTTCGGGCTCGAACCGGGTGTTCCGGGGCGGGGGTTGGTACTGCGACGCGCAGGACTGC
Organism: Verrucomicrobiales bacterium; assembly: GCA_024233305.1. Taxonomy (GTDB): domain Bacteria; phylum Verrucomicrobiota; class Verrucomicrobiia; order Limisphaerales; family J093; genus J093. Next base: position 102,360 of record JACKPV010000033.1, on the reverse strand, counting down.
CGTTCCGCGAATCGCGACAGGAACTCCCCGTCCTGTACAAGCAACGACCTCGGGTTCCGTGTGGCCCTAGTCCTGCAACAAGCGTGATTTTTCCCCCCCGTTGAAAAGAAAAGCTCGAAAGGCCTGTGAACATGGGCTGAAATGAAGTTGCACAAAGACAAAGCAGCCCATGAAACGAACCTTTCGAGTGAACCCAGCCTACCGCCGAAACCTCCGGAACCGCAAGCGCCGAATCGAGCGGCGCCTGGCCCCCAAGAGCTGGGAGGCCCAAGCGGAGCCGATGCTGAAGGGAGGTAGCATTCGCTATGAGATGGCGGGACGCACGGGTGCGGTGGGTTGCGGCGGCATCGGGGCCATGCACAACCTGGCCGTGCGACTTGGGCTGGTAGAGGAGATCGATCAAAACCTGCACCTGCTCAAAGTGCACCTGCCCTATCACGAGAGCGATCACGTCCTGACTCAGAGCTACAACATCCTGGCCGGCGGGGAGCGGATGGAGGACATCGAGTTGCGGCGTCAGGACGAGAACTTCCTCAACGGGCTCGGCGCACAGCGAATTCCCGACCCAACGACCGCCGGGGATTTCACCCGTCGGTTTTCCCCCAGCGACATCCTCGATTTGCAGGAGTGTATCAACCGTACCCGAGAGGTGGTCTGGGGCAAACAGCCCGAGGGCTTCCTGGCTGAGGCGTTCATCGATGTGGATGGTTCCATCGCCGGCACCGGGGGCGAATGCAAGGGCGGGATCGGGCGTTCGTACAATGGGATCTGGGGTTATCATCCGTTGATCGTGAGTCTGGCCAACACCAAGGAGGTGCTCTATCTGGTGAACCGGCCGGGCAACGTGCCCTCGCACAAGGAAAGCGTCGAGTGGATCGACCGGGCAATCGCCCGGGTCGAACCCCACGCCGGGCAGGTGACCCTGCGCGGGGACACCGACTTCTCCCACACCGGACATTTGGACCGCTGGGACCGGAACGGGATCAAGTTCATCCTTGGGCTCGACGCCCATCAGAAGGTGGTGGGATTGGCCGAAGGCTTGTCCGCGAAGGCTTGGAAGCCGTTGGAGCGGTTGCCGAAGTACGAGATCAAGACCGAGCCACGACGCAAGCCCGAGCGGGTGAAGGAGGGCATCGTGCGGCAGAAGGGCTATGAGAACATCAAGTTGGTGGGCGAGGATGTCAGTGAGATCCGCTACCGCCCCTCGGCGTGCGACCAGGAGTACCGGCTGGTCATCGTGCGCAAGAACCTGAGCGTGCAGCGGGGCGAGCGAGTGCTTTTTGACGAGGTAAGGTACTTCTTCTATCTGACCAACCGCTGGGAGCTGAGCCTGGAGGAGGTGGTCGGATTGGCCAACGGCCGCAGCGATCAAGAGAATGTGATCGCCCAGTTGAAGGGGCGGGTGAACGCGATGCGGATGCCGGTGGATGACCTGGTGAGCAACTGGGCCTACATGGTGATGGCGGCGCTGGCATGGAATCTGAAGGCGTGGTTTGCGCTGCTGGTGCCGGACCGGGACCGGGGGCTGGAGCTGCTGCGGATGGAGTTCCGGACGTTCCTGCACGCGATTGTGTTGGTGCCGGCGCAGATTGTGCGGACGGGGCGTCGGATCGTGTGGCGGGTGCTGAGTTACAACCGGTGGATGAAGGATTTGTTTGCGACGTTCGAGCGGGTAATGCGATTGGCGCCCGGCTGAGTGTGATAAAACGGTTCTAATAATAGCATTCCCAGGAGTAGTGTGCCCACGAACTGGGAAAAACCATACAAACATTGGAAAACCGGTATGACAGCAGGAAACAGCGAGACATAATGGCTCACATACACCACAAGATATGGGAAGCCTCCAGCGAGATCGCCCGGAATGCGGCATTTGGCGTTTTAGCGAGACTTACTCGCTTGTTTTAGGCCTAGTTGCAGTTCCTTGAGGATGCGGCCTTGATCCGATCTCAAACCTGAGTCTGGTCGGAGAAGGCGGGGAGGCGGAGTGGGGGATGCCGGGACGCCGCGGAGCGCCGGCGACGATGTGGGAAGAGCGATAACGGCGAGTATGATGCGCGAGCGATCAGGAGCTGAAGGAAGTGCCAGACCTCAAGAACTGGGGTTCCATCGACAGTTGCGAGCAGGGGGTTCTCCGCGCGGCCTCCGGTTTCGCCGGGGCCCGGGCATGGCGAAGTGGCCTTGTGAGATGCGGAGATCCCCTGTCCACTTCAAATGAGGGCCACCGGTCAACTGCTGCGCGCCCTGCCCGAGCCTTCCTCGGCAGCGCGGCGGACGTTCGAGCAAAACCTGCTGCACCTTCTGGTGGAGCAGGGTGTGAGCCCGGAGAAAGCCATTCGCCACGCCCGAGCCCGGTTGCCCAAGATCGTTCGCATTGCGAATCCGCCGCCCGGCGTCGTGGCCAGGCTCTCGCCCGCCACTTGGCGTTATCTCGATCAACTCCACCATCAGGCGTTGACCGGTGTCAGCCAGTTGCGGACCGGTCTCGGTCAACCTGCTCCCCGCGCTGCCGCTCCAGCACCCAAACCGCCCCGACCCGCCCCACCCAGCCCAACGCCTGCTCGAAAGCCCTCGTGGCTCACCTCCGGTTGGGTCTGGGCCTTTCTCTTCGGCATCCTGCTGCCGGCGGGTTGGATTGGGACCGCAAAATGGGCTGCCCGGCACGCCCAGGCACAGTTCCGTGATGCTGAAGCGCGCCTCCCGCAGATCTATGCGGAAATACCAGCCCGACGGGAGGCCGCCCGCCAACTTGAGTCCCGTCGCCAGAGTCTCGAATCTGAAGCCCAGGCGAATCTCACCGCCCGAAAGGCCGAGTTGGACACTGAGTTGGCCGAGCTGCGCGGCCGGGTCAACCGCTGGGAGGCGACTCCGAGTTCGCCTGCTCTCCCCGCGGGCTTGCCTGCCGGTTGGAGCAGCATGTTTTCAGTCCCCTCGCAGGATCGTGATGCGTTCGGGAATCCGGTGGTTAAGCGCGAAGGCAGCGCCACCGACCCGGCCAGTGGCTGGCCCTGGGAGATGGTGCATGAGGCCAGCGGACTGGTTTTGGTGCTGGTCCCGGCGGGGGAGTTTGAGATGGGGAGTCCGGCGAACGAAGCAGGCCGGGATAGCAACGAGGGACCGGTACATACGGTGCGTTTGGAGCGGCCGTTTTACCTGGGCAAGTATGAGGTGACGCAGGGGCAGTGGGAGCGGGTGATGGGGAACAATCCCAGCCGCTTCAAGGGCGAGGCGAGGCGTCCGGTGGAGAGCGTATCGTGGATGGAAGCCCAAGGGTTCGTGAGCATGCTCAACGACAGTCTGGGCGGAGCGGCCGGGCTGCGGTTTGCTTTGCCGAGCGAGGCGCAGTGGGAGTATGGATGTCGGGCGGGGACAACGACGCGGTTCAGTTTTGGGAACGAAGAGTCCGGCCTGGGTGAGTATGGCTGGTATACTGGCAACGGCGGTGGCCGGACCCATCTGGTGGGTGGGAAGCAGCCGAATGGGTGGGGATTGTATGACATGCACGGGAACGTGTGGGAGTGGTGTTCGGATTGGTATGGCACCTATTCGGTGGGCGCTGTGATCGACCCGAAGGGGCCGAACACGGGCTCGCACCGGGTGTACCGGGGCGGGGGCTGGAGCAACGGCGCGCGGATCTGCCGTTCCGCGGACCGCTACGGGCACGCCCCGTCCCTCAGGAGCTCCTACCTCGGGTTCCGTATGGTGCTAGTTGCGGTTCCTTGAGGATTCGGCCTTGATCTGAGCTCAAGTGCAGGGAAGAGAAGGCGGGAAAGCGTAGCGGGTTGGGAGCGTGGGAGGCCACATGGGAGCATCGGAGATCGGCGGGGATCAGGGGGATGCTTCGCGGCGGATCGGAGGGTGGTGGCGCCGAATTGCGCGGGGGTTCGCTGTCGTGGCGGGGGTTGCACGATCATGGTTTTCCCGAAGCGGCGCGCACGGAGTGACACGCCCTACCGCTTGGTCCCGGTAGGGCTCGCAGTCCCCTGCGCGCCGCCCGAGAACCCGCACGGTCACGATCTTTCCGAAGCGGCGCGCACGGAGTGACGCGCCCTACCGTTTGGTCCCGGTAGGGTGCGCAGTCCCCTGCGCGCCGGGCGCGAGCCACGACCTTGGGGCACCGCTCAAACCGGCAGCAATGGCGGTTCCGCCCGCTCGGTCGATTCCCCATCGGCGGCTACGGCGTGCTGCATCGTTGCCGCCTGGTGATTTGGCTTCTTTCGGGGGCGGGGAGTGGTTATTAGGTCGGCATGGCGGGTGTTTCTCGGAAGAGCATGCAACAGGCGGTGGCGGCGGCGTTGGCGGAGGACGTGGGTTCCGGCGATGTCACGACCCTCGCCACGGTTCCGGCCCGCGCGCAAGCCAGGGCCGTGATGCGGGCGCGGGAGGCGCTCGTGGTTTGCGGACTCGAGTTCGCCGAGGCGGCGTTTCGCGCGCTTTCGTCGCGGGTGCGCGTCGAGCGCAAGGTGGAGGACGGCGCCAGGGCCGGGGAAGGGGATGTGCTGCTGCACGTCGAAGGGGGCGCCCGGGCGTTGCTGACGGCCGAACGGGTGGCGTTGAATTTTGTTCAGCGGCTTTCCGGCGTGGCAACCGTGACCCGGGCTTTTGTCGAGCGGATTGCCGGAACCGGCGCGCGGATTCTCGACACGCGCAAGACCACTCCGGGTTGGCGGGCTTTCGAGAAATACGCGGTGGCCTGTGGGGGCGGGACGAATCACCGGTTCGGCCTGCATGACATGGTGCTGATCAAGGACAACCACCTGGTGGCCCTGCGCGAGGCCCGTCCCAATGCCATCGCCGCGGCCGTGCAGCGCGCGCGGGCGGCGGCTCCGAAGCTGCGCGTGGAAGTCGAGGCGGACACGCTCGAGCAGGTCGCGCAAGCGGTCGAGGCCGGGGCCGACGGGGTGTTGCTCGACAACATGCCGCCCGCCCTGCTGCGGCGCGCCGTGCGGTTGGTCGACGGTCGCGCGTTTACGGAAGCCAGCGGCGGGATCAACCTGCGCACTGTGACGGCCGTGGCGCGCACGGGGGTCGATTTCATTTCGGTCGGCGCGCTGACGCATTCGGCGCGGTCGTGCGACATCGGGCTGGATTTCGAGTTCGCATGAGCGCACCGCGGACGGATGCCGGCGCCTCCACCGATCTGGTGATCCTGCAGGCGCTGCGGGGACAGTCGACCGGGTATGTTTCGGGCGCCGAACTGGCCGAGCGCCTCGGGTTGACGCGGTCGGCGATCTGGGCGCGGATGCAGGAACTGCGGCAACGGGGCTACGACATCGAGGCCAGCCCGCAGCATGGTTACCGTTTGGTCAGCAGTCCCGATGCGCTGGTCGGTGACGATTTGCTGGCCCGGTTGGGGCGGGGGACCATCATCGGGCGGCAGATCCAGGTCTTCCGGGAAACGCGGTCCACGAACGATGTGGTCGAGCGTCTGGCGCGGGACGGGGTGGGGGAAGGCGTCGTGGTGTTTGCCGAAAGCCAGACGCAGGGTCGGGGGCGGTTGGGCCGGTCGTGGGTTTCGCCGGCGGGGAAGGGGCTTTGGTTCTCGGTGCTGCTGCGACCCCGGTTGCTGCCCGGCGAGACGACGCGGATCGTGATCCTGGCGGCGGTGGCGATGGTGCGGGCCCTGCGCGCATTTCGGGTTCCGGCCATCGAGATCAAGTGGCCGAACGACATCCTCTGCCGGGGGCGCAAGCTGGTGGGGGTGTTGACCGAAATGCAGGCCGAACTGGATCTCGTGCGTCATGTCATCCTGGGGATCGGCGTGAACGCGAACCTCGAGGCGGGCGATTTTCCGGCGGCGGTTCGCCCGAATGCCACTTCGCTGCGCATCGAGGGCGGCCAACCGGTGGACCGGGCGGCGTTGGCAGTAACCATTTTGCGTGAGCTTGATCAAGCCTACCGGCGGCTGTCGGCGGGCGACTTCGAGAGCCTGGCGGCGGAATGGGCCGCCTCGTGCGGCACGCTGGGAAAGGAAGTCTGCATTCGGGTCGGCGACCGGTTGATTCGCGGTCGGGCAGAAGCCCTGGACGATACGGGAGCGTTGCTGGTGCGGACCGAGCACGGGCGCTTGGAGGCGGTGGTGGGCGGCGAGGTCACCCTCGTGCATTGACCCCCTTGCGCGCGCAGGGCAACATCCGTCGCGCAACGACAAACAACCGTGATTCTCTTGCTCGATGTCGGGAATACGCACACGCACCTGGGTCTGGCGAACGACCGTCGGGTGGCGTGGCGCGGCGGCCTGCCCACGGTTGCCTGGCGTTCGGGGGCGGCGGTCATCGAGTTGAAGCGATTCGTCGGCGCGCGGCGGATTGAAGGGGCGGCTTGGTGCAGCGTGGTCCCGGCGGTGAATGCGCGGTTGGCGCGGCGGGTTGCCGGCCTCTTCCGCGTGCGGCCTCTCGAAGTGAATCATCACACCGTGCGCGGCATCGGCATTCGCTATCCGCGGCCGGAGACGATTGGCGCCGACCGGCTGGCGAACGCGGTGGCCGTCAGGGCGTCGGTCGGGGCGCCTGCGGTGGCGGTGGATTTCGGAACCGCGGTGACGTTCGATGTCGTGGACGGCGCGGGGGACTATGTCGGGGGGATCATCGCGCCGGGGCTGTCGGCGATGACGGATTACCTGCATGAGAAGACCGCGCTGTTGCCGCGGGTGACGGTGCGCGAGCCGCGGCGGGTGATCGGGCGGAACACCGAGGAGGCCATGCGGGTGGGCGCGGTCCGGGGTTATCGCTGTCTGGTGAACGGGTTGCTCGGAGAGTTGCGGCGGGAACTTGGGGTGCGGCGTTTGCCCGTGGTGGTGACGGGCGGTTGCGCGCGGTTGGTGGCGCGGGGATTGGAAGGGATTCGCGCGGTGGCGCCGGATCTGACGCTGGACGGTTTGCGCCGGGTCTGGCTGGCGCACCGGGAGGAAGGGGCCTTCGCGTGATCGCGCCGCGGCGAATTCGCAACGTCGCCCTCATCGGTTTCATGGGCGTCGGGAAATCCACCGTCGGCCAGTCGGTCGCCCGGCAGCTGCACTTCGATTTCGTCGACACCGATCAACTCATCGAGGAGCTGGCGGGGTTGTCGATTCCCGAGATCTTTGCCCGGCACGGCGAGCCGGGTTTCCGGGCCGTCGAGCGGCAGGTGATCGAATCGCTGGCGGACCGCGAGCAACTCGTGATCGCCACGGGCGGTGGGGTGGGCGCGAACCCGGAACACCTGGCGAGCCTCAAGCAGCATTCGTTGGTGGTGTGCCTCTGGGCAACGCCCGACGTGATCTGGCAGCGGGTGCGGCATCAGCAACACCGGCCCCTGTTGCAGGTGCCGAACCCGCAGGAGCGCATCCGGGAATTGCTCGCCCAGCGCAAGCCGTTCTACTGCCGGGCGGACGTGCTCATGAACTCCGGGTTGCGCCAGATGCGCCAGGTGGTGCAGAGCGTGGCGCACCAATTCCGCCTCGCCAGCCGAAAGCCGCCGGCCGCTTGAATCCTTCGTCGCGCAAGGAAGCGGTCGTGGCGAAGGCGATCGAGCTGGGGTTCGATGCCTGCGGCGTGACCTCCGCCGTGGCGCCGGAGACTGCCTCCCGCTTCCTGAACTGGCTCGCCGGGGGGCGCCACGGCGAGATGGCCTGGATCGAACGGAATGCCGCGCGCCGCGTCAATCCGGACGCCGTTTTGCCGGGCGCCCGCAGCGTGGTGATGCTCGCCGCCGGTTATCAGCAGGACCTCCGGGGCGGGGTGGTCGACCGAAAACCGGCGACCGGGACGGGAGGTCGGGTCGGGGTGATTGCCCGGTACGCGCGGTATCCGGACTACCATGACGTGCTGGCCGGACCATTGCGCGCGCTGAGCGGTTTCCTCGCGCAACTGGGCGGGGCGGAGACGAGGTCGCTTTGGTACGTGGACACGGGACCGGTGCTTGAGCGGGACCTCGCTCAACGGGCCGGTTTGGGATTCATCGGCAAGCACACGAACCTGATTCGCCGCGACCTCGGCAACTGGTTCTTCCTGGCCGCCGTGCTGACCACGCTGGAACTCGAACCGGACACCGCGGCGCGAAATCGTTGCGGCTCGTGCGCGCGTTGCCTGGCCGCCTGCCCCACGCAGGCCATTGTCGCTCCGTTCGAGTTGGATGCGCGGCGCTGCATCTCGTATCTGACCATCGAACTCAAGGGCGCCATTCCGGAAGCCCTGCGCCCGGCCATCGGTGCGCGGGTGTTTGGTTGCGACGATTGCCTCGCGGTGTGTCCCTGGAACCGTTGGGCGCGCGCCGGCCGCCTGATGCGGGCGCACGCGCGTTCCGACCTCGCGACGGGCGACCTGCTCGAATGGCTGGCGCTGGACGGCGCCGGGTTCAAGCACGCCTTCGCCGGCACGCCCATTCTCCGCACAAAACGGCGCGGCTTTCTGCGGAACGTCTGCGTCGCCCTGGGCAACGTCGGCGGTCCGGAATGCCTGCCGGCCCTGCAGCGCGCCGCGCGGGATCCCGAACCACTGGTTGCCGGGCATGCGCAATGGGCCATCCGGCGAATTCAGGAACGCGGCGCGTGAGTCGGCGAACTGCCCCGGGAAGGACGCGGAATTCCCCGACGGGCAGAGGGCGGTTGCCGATGCACGGTCCGGCCGGACCGAGCGGTGCGGGCGTGTTGACTACCACACCGCGACCGGGCCGCGTGGCACGCGGATGCCGTCGGCGGGATTGCGGTCCGGGCCGCGTTGAAACGAAGCCGTGAGCGGGGCCGGTCGGTAGGCCGGTTTGAGGTCGCCGTGCGCGTCGAGGAAGGGCTGCCGCCAGGCGCGAAAATCCCTGAGGATCTCGTCGAACTCCGCGCGGGCGGTGAGTTGCACGACGCGTTGGTTGAAGCGCACGGACGGTCCGAAACGCCGCGAGTACCACGGGGCGACCTTGCGGAACATGCGGCAGCCGAGCGGTTCGCCGAAGACCTCGACCATGCGATCCAGGTGACGCGTCATGACGGTGACCCGTTCCTCGAAGCCGGGTTCGGGAAGGCGCTCGCCGGTGGCGAGGAAATGGCGGGTTTGGGCGAAGATCCAGGGGTTGTAGAACGCGCCGCGCCCGATGCTGACGCCGGCGCAACCGGTGGTTTCGATCATCTCACGGGCGGCCTCGGGGGAGGTGACATCGCCGTTGCCGATCACGGGGATCGACCGGGCCGCCTCGACCACCGCCCGGATGCCCGCCAGGTTCACGGCGCCGCCGAAGCCCTGCTGCCGGGTCCGGCCATGCACGAACACCGCGGCCACGCCCACGTCCTCCAGCGCGCGCGCCAGGTCCGGCGCGGTCAGATTGGCGTCATCCCAGCCGAGCCGCATCTTGGCCGTCACCGGCACGCGGACCGCTTCGACCATGCCGCGCACGAGGCGCGCGGTTTTGGCCAGTTCGCTCATCATGGCCGAGCCGCCGCCCACCTTGCAGACCTTGCGCACGGGGCAGCCCATGTTGATGTCCACCGAGGCGATGCCCCGGGCTTCGAGACACTGCGCGGCGTCCCGCATTTCCTCCGGCACGGCGCCGAAGAGCTGCACGGCCAACGGTTGATCGGCGGGCACGGTCTCGATCAACTTGAACGCCTTCGCGCGGCGTTCGAGGAGGGATCGCGCATTGACGAGGTCCGTGGTGGCCAGGCCCAACCCGCCCAGCTCGCGCAAGGTCAGCCGGAAGGGCAGGTTGGTGTAACCTGCCAGCGGCGAGAGAAACAGATTCGAGCCGAGTTCAAGCGAGCCGAGGCGCATGGCAGGAAGAGCATAGCGGACGGCGCACCAGGGAAAAGCCGGCAGAAGGGTGGTCTGCCAGGGCGAAAGCCATCAACTCCCGCCGAACAGCGCCCGCAGCCAGCCGCCCCGGCCGGTCTCGAAGCGGCTGGCGGCGATCTCGCGGAAGTCGCGGTTCAATCGCGTCCAGGCGTGGACGGCCCAGGCGAGGTTGTTCACGCCGCACGCCACGTAGAATCCCACGATGACCTGCATGGGGTTGGCCTGAAAACGAAACCGGCCGGCCTGCTGAAGCAGCTCCAACGCGATGCCCGCCACGACCGCCGCCACGCAGGGCAGGCCCACGATGCGAAAGAAAGCCGAGCCGGCCGCCTGGTTGGCATGCCGCGCGCCGAGGGCCCGCCACATGCCCAGGATCGCGATGGCGGGAACGTCCAGGCCCAGGGCGAGCAGGTGCAGCACGCCCACCAGTCGCAATTCGTCCACATCCCCGCCGGCACGATCGAGCACCATGCGCAGCAGCAGAAGATCCGCGAGCACCACAGCCAGCAAACCCCAGCCGAACTGGCGTCCGAGCGCGCGAAACTGCCCGGCGACCATCTGCCGGATGGTCAGGGGCGTGCTGAGCAGCAGTTCGATGGAGCCGCTCCGGCGTTCCTCGCCCAATTGCTGGACCACGGTGACCGCGATCCAGACCTTGAGCATCACGTGCAGCCCGATCGAGGTGACGATGGCCCAGCCCGGGTCATTCTGGAGCCGGTATTTTTCGTTGGCGAAGAGCCACAGCAGGCCCAGGACGATGAGGGCGCCGAGGACGTAAAGGGGCCGGCGCCGGTCACGGGCGGTGAGCCAGTAGAACGGATTGATGTCCAGCAACCGGGAACGAAACGCCCGGTCGGGAGCGGTCGCGTCGGGGGCGATGCGCGCCGTCCGCCCGGAACCCGGGTTCAGGCCGGGCAACAGGGTGGGGAGATCGCGCCAGATCCGGGGCAGGGCGGCGCAGGCGGCGCCGAGGAACGTCAGGGCCAGGGCGAACACCAGGCCCACGCTCGGCCAGAAGAGTTGCATCGGCTTGCCCCGCGCGGGTTCCGTCGCGGCCAGGGCCTGCGCGAACAGCGGGCTGGCAATCGCCACCGTGAAATTCGGCGGTCCCTGCGAGGCGTTGAGCGGCTGGGTCAGCAGCAACAGAAAGGGCCCCAGGGTGATCAGGGCGACGAGCAGGAACGTGATCGCCGCGGCGCGCCGCCCTTGTTCGCACCAGCACGAAACGAACACGCCGACGGCGAGGGACAGCAGGAGCGTCTCGCACAACACCACCGCCACTTGCAGCAACTGGCCCGGACTCACCCCGCCCATCATCAACGGCAGCGACATCACGGGGAAGATGGCGAGCAGGCCGTAGAACGACTGGAGCGAGGTCGCCGCCAGTTTGCCGAGCACGATGTCGAAGCCCTTCAAGTCGGTCAGGAACAGCAAGCCCAGCGTCCCCTCGCGCCGTTCGGAACTGATGCAGTCGGCGGTCAGCCGGGTGCCCGCCAGCAGACAATAGAGAAAGGCCAGCCAGGCCAGGGCGAAAAACAGATACAGGCCGAGCTGCGCCGGGTTTCGGGCGCCGGACTCCACCACGAACCCGATGCCCGTCAGGAGCGCGAGCAGGGCGGCCCCGACCCGGCCCCAATATGTCCCGGCCCGCCGCGACATCACCCGGAGTTCACGCTCGACGATCGGCAGCGCTCGCATCGCGCGGCAGTTTGGGGGAGACCCGCCGCGTGGCAAGCCTCCAATCCCGGCGATCCTCGGCACCGCTCTCGAGTTTCGCGGATCGCAGGATCGCTCGGACCGCGGTTCGGTTCGTTGTTCTCCAAAGGCGGTCCTGTGCGCCTCAACGCCTGACCCGGGTAGGGCGCGCAGTCCCCTGCGCGCCGCCGGAGAACCCGCACGGTCACGATCTTCCCGAAGCGGCGCGCACGGAGTGACGCGCCCCACCGCTTGGCCCGGGTAGGGCGAGCAGTCCCCTGCGCGCGGCCCGAGATCCCGCCCCCCGTTCACCTCTCGAACCCGTATGGAGCGCGGTTCCTCTCACTCACTCGACCCTGCACCTCAAGCCACTCCGTTTCGGGGCTTCCGTCCACCAGTCGGTCGGCCGGGGTCTGGTGCTCTGGCGGTGCAATCCGGCCTGTTCAACCGCGCGGAAGTTCGGTTAGTCTCAGGCATCCCCACGGGGGCGTTCCGGCGCAAGGACGCGGGCGCGCCCGTTTGGGGCGGCAGTCGAAACGACAACTCTCGGGAACCACGTATGAACGAATCCACTCCGTCCGCTCCACACCCGCTCACCCGTCGCCGTTTTCTCGGTCGCAGCGCCGCCATCGCCGGCTTCATGGCTGTGCCGGGCTCCGTGCTGGGCCTCCGCGGCGCCACCTCCCCGAACAGCAAGCTCAACATCGCCGGGATCGGCGTCGGCGGCCGCGGGGCCGTGGACATGTCCGAACTGGCCAGCGAGAACATCGTGGCCCTTTGCGACGTCGACTGGCGGCAGGCCGCCGGGTCGTTCCGCAAATGGCCCGAGGCGAAACGCTACAAGGACTTTCGCAAAATGCTCGAGGAGGTGAAGGACATCGACGCCGTCATGGTGGCCACCCCGGACCACGTGCATGCCCCGGCGTCAATGGCCGCCATCAAGCTCGGCAAGCACGTCTATTGCGAGAAGCCGCTCACCCATTCTGTCTACGAGGCGCGCCGGGTGGGACTGGCCGCGAAGGAAGCCGGCGTGGCCACCCAGATGGGCAATCAGGGTCAGGCCTCCGAGGATACCCGGCGGCTGGTCGAGATCGTGCAGGCCGGGGCCATTGGCAAGGTGCGCGAGGCCCACATCTGGACCGACCGCCCCTCGCGCGGGCTGTTCGACGTCTATTGGCCCCAGGGCGTGCCGCGTCCCGCCGACACCCCGCCGATCCCCGATACCCTGGACTGGGATCTCTGGCTTGGTCCGGCTCCCGAGCGTCCCTATAATCCCGCCTATCTGCCATTCAAGTGGCGCGGTTGGTGGGATTTCGGCACTGGAGCCCTCGGCGACATCGGTTGCCACGCGTTCGATCCCGTGTTCCGCGCGCTGCGGTTGGGCGCGCCCCTCAGCGTCGAGGCGGCCTCGTCACGGGTGAACGAGGAGACCTTCCCCGAAGCCTCAATGGTGACCTACCACTTCCCGGCGCGCGGGAACCAACCGGGATGCAAGTTCGTCTGGTACGACGGCGGGCTGCGTCCGCCGCGGCCCGACAGGCTCCCCGAAGGCGAAATGATGGGGGACAATGGCCGGTTGCTCGTCGGGGACGAGGGGTTCATTCTTGGGACCAAGGTTTATCCGGAAGCGCGCCGCAGGGAGGTCGGCGACGTGCCGCGGAGTCTGCCGCGTTCGCCGGGACATCATCAGGAATGGATCAACGCCTGCAAGGGTGGCGAGGCGCCCGGATCGAACTTCCCGGACTGGGCGGCGCCGCTGGCCGAGGTGGTCTTGCTCGGGAACGTGGCCCTGCGCGTGCATCTGCGCGAACTGCTCACCCGGCGCAAGCTGCTTTGGGATCCGGCCCAGCTGCGCTTCACGAACATGTCCGAAGCCAACGAGTACCTGCACCGCGAATACCGGGCCGGTTGGACGCTGTAAGCGGTCGCTTCTTTGGCCCTGCCATAAAGGGGTCGGTTCTTGATATTGTCATGTCAGGGTTTCAATGAGCGGCGCTACCGACTCAGCCGTAACGATTCAGTAACTCGTAGCCGCCGACGTGCAGTCGGCGCATGATTCAGCGGGGATAGGGCAGCCTGTTGCCGAGGGCGACGATTCACCGAAAGGTGACTGCTGATCGGAATCGGCGAGCCCGCGTAAGCGCTTGGATTTCAGCGCCGACTACACGTTGGCGGCTACCCCCTGTTGAATCGATACGGCTCAGGGGGGCTCAGTAATCCAGGAGCGAGCGCCGCCAACAGAGGCAGAACGGACCCCGTCGATCAGGCCAGCAGGGGTTCGATCACCTTGCCGTGTACGTCGGTGAGGCGGCGGTCGATGCCGTTGTGGCGGAAGGTGAGCCGGGTGTGATCGAAGCCCAGCAGGCGGAGCATCGTCGCGTGGATATCGTAGACCTGCGTGGGATTCGCACGGTCCGCCGGCTTGTAGCCCCATTCGTCGCTCGGACCATGGGTCACACCGGGGCGGATGCCGCCGCCACAAAGCCAGTTCGTGAAACAGAATGGGTTGTGGTCGCGTCCGCGGCCCGATTGGGCGCAGGGCATCCGGCCGAATTCGGTGGTCCACAGCACGATGGTGTCTTCGAGCAGGCCGCGTTCCTTCAAATCCAGGATGAGCGCGGCGGCGCCTTTCGAGAAGCCCAGCGCCAGCGGGCCGTGATCGCGTTCGATGTCCTCGTGGGAATCCCAGTTGCGCCGGGGAAAGCCGTTGTCGCAGCCGGACCAGATCTGGACGAACCGCACGCCACGTTCCAGCAGCCGTCGGGCGGTCAGGCATTTCCGACCGAACCGGTCCATCTCCTCGGCGGCGTTGATTTCCTTCGGCCATTGCCGGGTCGTCGGATCGATGCCGTAGCGTTCGAGGGTCTTCGGGGATTCGCCGCTGAGATCGAGGGCTTCCGGCGCCGCCAGTTGCATGCGGGCCGCCAGTTCGTAGCTGCGAATGCGGGCTTCGAGTCGCTCATCGCCCGGGCGCTGCGCTGCGTGTTCGCGGTTGATTTCGCGCATGATCGACAAGCCGTCCGCCTCGCCGGCCCCGGTGATGAACCCGGTGTCGGGCGGGTGCAGGGCCTCGATGGGATTGGGGGCGCCGACCCGCACCAGGGTGCCCTGATGTTGCGCGGGCAGGAAGGCGGCGTCCCAGTTCTTCGCGCCATTCGAGGGAAAGCCGCGCCGGTCGGGCAGCACCACGAAGGTCGGCAGGTTTTCATTCATGCTTCCGAGGCCGTAGCTGACCCATGCGCCCATGCCGGGAAACCCGGGGGTGTTGAAGCCCGTGGCCTGGAGGAGGGTGGCCTGGCTGTGGACGCCGGTCTTGCCGACGAGGTTGTGCACGAAGGCGAGTTCATCCACCACGGCGCCGAGGGGCGCCACGATTTCGCTGAGCCATTTGCCCGACTGGCCGTACGGGCGGAACTCCCACGGGGACGCCAGCGTGGCCCCGTGGCCGTCCTGGAACAGTTCGACCGTTTCGCCCGGATCCCAGGGTTGGCCGTCGCGTTGCTTCAGTGCGGGCTTGTGGTCGAACAGATCGATGTGGCTGGCCGCGCCGGCCATGAAGAGCTGCACCACGCGGCGCGCTTTCGGCGGATAAACGAAGGCGCGTGACGGGTCGTTGGCAGGGATCTGGCCTGCGTCGGGTTCGCCGGCGAGGAGGCCCTGGGAGTGCAGCAACCCGGTCAGCGCCAGGCCGCCCAACCCGCCGCCGGAACGCCAGAGGAATTCCCGTCGCGAAAACCCCGGCGGACCGGGAGGCAGACGGTGGTAAGGGGAGTTGTTCATGCGGGGGCGTCAGTCGACAAAGGTGAACTCGTTCAGGTTGAAGAGCACTCGGCAGGCGTTGGGCAGTCCGTGTTGGCGGGCATAGCCGGTCAGCGCCTCGCGTTCGTCGGGGGTTGCGGGACGGCCCAGGGCCAGGCGAAAGGCCCGCTCGATTCGCGACCCGGCATCCGTGCTTTCTGCGGTCAGGCGCTCGGCGAAGGCGGCGGCCAGCGCGATTACCAGACGGTCGTTGCGCAGGGCCAGCGCCTGGAGGGCCGTGAGCGTCTGGTTGCGCCGGTCCACGGACATCGAAGGGTCGGCACAATCGAGGGCCGCCATGAATGGTTGCGGTTGCGAGCGCACGAGGAAGCGGTAAATCGAGCGCCGGTGCAGGGACGGATCGTTGGGATCGGCGAGGTGGTACTGGTAATGCGGCGAGTGCTCGGGCTTTTCGACGACGAAGTCCTGGAAGCCGGGCCCGCCCATGGTGAGGTCCAGCTTTCCGGCCACGGCGAGCATCGCGTCGCGGACCGCCTCGGCCTCGAGTTTCCGGCGGTTCATCCGCCAGAGCAGGCGGTTGTCGACATCGATCCGGCGGCCTTGTTCAAGCGCGTCGAGGGATACCACCGAGGCCTGGCGATACGTGGCGCTGGTGACGATGAGGCGATGGAGGTCCTTGAGCGAGCCGCCTCGGGCGACGAATTCCGATGCCAGCCAATCGAGCAGTTCGGGGTGACTCGGCGCCTGCCCCATGCGACCGAAATCGTTCGGCGAATCCACCAAACCGCGTCCGAAATGATGCTGCCAGACGCGGTTCACGATGCTGCGCCAGGTGAGCGGGTTGCGCGGATCCGTCACCCAGCGGGCCAGGGCGGCGCGGCGGGCGCCTTCGGGATGGGGGTTCGGGAGTCCAAACTCGTCCGGCGTGCCCGGGATGAACGGGAGCGTCCCGGGGCGCACTTCATCGCGCGGTTGCCGGACATCGCCGCGGGCCAGGACATGGATCGGCCGCGGACGGCCACCCTCCGCTCCGGTGCCCCGGAAACTCCCCGAACCGCTGTGGACGGTTCCGGCATATACTTTCCTTGGCGGTGGCAGGGCGGCGATTGCGGCCTCCGTTTCTTGCTGTTCGCGCCGGACGGTTTCGAGGGAAGCCAGCAGTTCGGCGGGGACATTGGCTGCGACCCACTCGCTCCGGCGACGTTCGAGTTCCGCCCCGGTTTCCTTCGACGCGTCGCTTTCCCCGGCGCCGTAAGCGTAACCGTCGACGAGGTTGATTCGGGACCAACGCGGTGGCGCTTCAATGGAATCCGACGCCGTCACGGTGGCCTTTAGCGCGACGTTGCGTCCTTCCTGATCGAAGACGCGCACCTCGGCCAGCGCGAAGATGAAGTCGTTCTGCCGGGGCGCCAGCCGGGTGGCGGTGATTCGCACGAAACGACCGCGCCCGCCCGCCGCCTCGATCCGCTGCGGTTTCACGCCGGGATTTGGCGCGTCCGCTTCGGTCCGGTCGGCCAGCAGGCGAACGTCGTCGTGGAATTCGGGGTCGTCAGAAAGCTCGATCTTGAACCGCGGCGGAAACCCGAAGCCGTCGCCGATCCCGTTGAAATCGTCGTGGCAACCCACGTATTCCACCGCGGCGATGGCCACCGGTTCGCCCAGATCCACCTGGACCCATTTCACCGTGTCTGGCGCGCTTTCGATGGCGCTGTGCCAGCCGAACTCGGCGCGTTGCCCGGTCTTCGCGCGGTCGCGCGCCGCGGCGATTGCCTGATCCAGCGCGTTCAATTCCGGGCCGCCGGCCGCCGTCAGCACCGCATCGAGGTCCTGCTTTCGAGCCTTGATCCGATGGAGCCGCCGGTCCAACGCCGCCCGCTGTTGCGCGAGCGCCGGGTCCGGATCGTAGGATTTGTCGGCGCGATCGAGGGCGGCGAAGACCGCTTGCAGCCGGTAGTAATCCACCTGCTGGATCGGGTCGAACTTGTGGTTGTGGCAGCGCGCGCAATGGACCGTTGTGCTGCAAAACGTGGTGAGCGTGTTGGCCACCATGTCGTCGCGGTCCAGCATCCGGGCGATCTGACCGTCCACTTTCGTCTCCGGCACTTCCGCATGGCCGATCAGATCCCAGGGGCCGGCCGCGATGAAGCCGAGCGCCACGATGCCGTCTTCGGTGCCCGGGTAGAGCACATCGCCGGCCAGTTGTTCCCGCACGAAACGCCCGTACGGCTTGTCCTCGTCCAAGGCGCGGATCACGTAGTCGCGGTAAGGCCAGGCATTCGGCCGCGGCTGGTCCTTGTCGTAACCGTGGGTGTCGCCGTAGTGAACCACATCCAGCCAGTGTCGCGCCCAGCGTTCGCCATGACGCGGGGAAGCCAGGAGCCGGTCCACCAGGCGCGCATAGGCGTCGGGCGCCGGGTCGTTCACGAAGTCCTCCACCTCGGCGGGCGCCGGCGGAAGCCCGAGCAGGTCGAAGCTCAGCCGCCGGATCAGCGTGCGGCGGTCGGCCTCCGGCGCCGGCGACAAACCGTGTTCTTCGAGGCGCGCCAGCACGAACGCATCGATGGGATTCCGGACCCAGCCCGCCTCGCTCACCGGGGGGCATGCGGGACGGGCGAGCGGCTTCAACGACCACCAATCCAGCGGGTCCGGGGTCGGTGGCGAAGCGGATTCCGGCCAAACCGCTCCCTGATCGATCCAGGCCCGCAACCGGTTCACTTCTTCGGTCGACAACGCCTCGCCGCGCGCCGGCATGCGCAGGTCGGTGTCCAGGCCGGCGACGAAGCGGATCAGCGGACTTCCGGCGCTGTCGCCCGGACGGATGTTCGGGGCCGACACGTCGCCGCCGTTGAGGGCGGCGTTTCGGGAATCGAGCCGGTAACCGCTCTTTTGCTTTTCCGGCCCGTGGCAATCGATGCAGGCCCGTTCGAAGATGGGGCGGATGTCGCGCTCGAAGTCGACCGTTTCGGACGCCGGCCGCGGTGGCGAAAGGTCGTCCTCGGCCCCGAGGCTTGAAGGGACCTGAGCGAACAGCAGTCCGAGCACGAGCCGCGGAACCGCGCGCGTTCCGAGGACCGCGAGCCCATGACCTGATCCCGCGCGAGCCAGAGCCCTTTGGAGTGCGCCGGCAGAGCGGAGCGGCGACGGCGCTTTCGAGGGCGGACGGGCTGTCGAAGACCCGAAGCGCGCCGGAGCCCGGAAAGCGGTGTCACAGCCACCGCACTCCATAGGGCGCGCCTCTTCACTGACGCCGCGCTGGGCGGAGGGAACGTCTGCCCTTTGGAGTGCGCCGGCAGCCTGCCGCGGCGGAGCGCAGCGAAGGCGCGAGCGGAGCGGCGACGGCGCTTTCGCTTTTCTCATGTCAGCACCTCCCGGATCACTTTCCCGTGGACGTCGGTCAGCCGTCGGTCGATGCCGTTGTGGTAGAAGGTCAGTCGCTGATGATCCAGCCCGAGGAGGTGGAGCAAGGTCGCGTGCAGGTCGTAGATCGTGCAGACATCCTCGACGGCCTGGTAGCCGAATTCATCCGTGGCGCCGTGGCTGAACCCGCGTTTCACTCCGGCGCCGGTCAGCCAGACCGTGAACCCGTGGGGATTGTGGTCGCGGCCGTTCGCGCCTTTTTGGAAGGTGGGCATGCGGCCAAATTCGGTGACGAAAGCGACGAGGGTGTCCGCCAGCAGCCCCCGCGCTTTCAGGTCTTCGATGAGCGCCGCGCAGGGTTGGTCGAGGATGGGGGCATGGACGCTGTATTGTTCCTTGAGCGTCTTGTGGCCGTCCCAGTTGCCCACCCCTTCGCCCATGGCGTAGGCGCCGTTGAAGAGTTGCACGAACCGGACGCCGCGTTCGATGAGCCGCCGGGCCAGGATGCAGTTGCGGGCGAACCGCGCCTTGAGCGAGGTGTCATCGGTGGCGCCGTATTGATCGAGGGTGGCGGCGCTTTCGGAGGAAAGGTCCGTGACTTCGGCCGCGCTGAGCTGCATTCGCGCGGCCAGTTCGTAGCTGGCAATGCGCGCGCTGAGATCGGTGTCGCCCGGATGCTGTTCGAGGTGGCGATCGTTGAGGAAGCGCAGGAAGTCGCGGGCCGCACTTTCGGAGGCCGGCGCGATGGACGGCGGGGTGGCGAGGTTCGGAATGGGTTGGTCGGCGTTGAAGGCCACGCCCTGGAACATGGCCGGCAGGAATCCGGCGCTCCAGTGGTTCGGCCCGACCTGCGGCACGCCCCGCGGATCCGGGATCGCGACGAACGCGGGCAGATCCTGGTTTTCCGTGCCGAGCGCGTAGCTCACCCACGCGCCGGCGCTCGGGAAGCCGTCGAGGGTGAACCCGGTGCTCATCTGGTTCTCGGCCGGGCCGTGCGTGTTCGATTTGGCGGTCATCGAGTGGATGAAGCACAGGTCGTCCGCCAGGCCGGCCAGGCGGGGCAGCAGCTCCGAGATCATCTTGCCGCTCTGCCCGCGCGGTTTGAACTCCCAGAGCGGCCGGGTGAGGTCTCCCTGCTCACCCTGGAAGGTCACGAGCTTGTCGCCGCCCGGCAACGGTTGTCCGTGCCGCTGGATGAGTTCCGGCTTGTAGTCCCACGAATCCACGTGGCTCAGCGCGCCCGAACAGAAGACCAGCAGCACGTTCTTCGCCCGGGCCGGGAAATGTGGCGACCGCGGGGCATAGGGCGCGTCCGGCGACCAACGGGGCCCATCCGCTGCGGATTCCCCCCCGAGCGCGCCCGTCTCCGCGAGCAGGGCGGTCAGGGCCACGCCCCCGAGCCCGGTGCCGCCGAGCCGCAGGAAGTCGCGCCGGTTCAACAACCACCGCCCGGCATGGGAAAGGGCCTTGGCCATGATGCTTCAGTAGACGTGAATGAACTCGTTCGCGTTGAACAGCGCCCGGCAGAACAGGGCCAGGCCGTGTTCCCGCACCAAGGCGGCGGACGCCTCCGCTTCCCCGTCGGTCGGAGCGCGGCCAAAGGCCAGGCGGAAGGCCCGGTCCACTTCGGACACGGTCCCGCCTTCGGTCTCCTTCGCCAGCCTTTCGGCGAACCGTTCCGATTGATCGACCATGAAGCGGCTGTTCAAGAGGTTGAAGGCCTGCAAGGGCGTCGTCGAGCGCGTGCGCCGCGGGGCGGTCTGGCCGCCGTCCGGACAGTCGAACACTCCGAACACCCCGTCGGGCCGCTGCCGCACGGGCGTCGCATAGATCATCCGCCGCCATTCGTCCGGGCCAAACTCGTCGCGCGGCACGTAGACCCGGACGTAGTTGTCGTTCGGAACGAAGGGCGACCATCCCGGACCGCCGGGGCGCAGGTCGAGGTTTCCGCTGACGGCGAGGATGGCGTCGCGCAAGGGTTCGGCTTCGAGGCGTTGGGGCGGGAAACGCCAGAGCCAGCGGCAACCGGCATCGCGGGCGAGGGCTTCGGGACGGGCGGCGCTCGCCTGACGGTAGGTGGCGGAGGTGAGGATCAAGCGGTGCAGGTGCTTGACGCTCCAACCCTGCTCGACGAACTCGGCCGCCAGCCAGTCGAGCAACCCGGGATGCGTCGGTCGCGCGCCGTTCGCCCCGAAATCGCTGGGCGTGCGCACCAACCCTTCGCCGAAATGGTGCTGCCAGATCCGGTTCACCATCACCCGCGCGGTCAACGGATTGCGCGGATCCACAATCCAGGTCGCCAGGGCCTTTCGACGGGCCAGCTCTCCGTCACCCTGCGCGTCGAAGGGCGCGCCGAACGCCAGCCGCGAGAGGGTGCCCGGTTGAACCGATTCGCGCGGTTGCATGGGATCGCCGCGATGCCACCGGCGCGTTTCGCCGGGCGCCCCGAACGTGCCGAGGTAGCCCATCGGCTCGGTCGTGAGTGCGCGCAGGCGCGCGGCATGCTCGGCACGCGCGCCGGTCAACCGCTCGATTTCCATGCGCGCCGCCGGATCCCCGGAGGCTGCGAGCAGCGCGGGCGCGTTGGCGAGCCGGCCTTCGCGGTAAGGCGCACGGTCCGCGGAGGACGCCACGGTCCGCCATTCGCCCGACCGGGTTTCCACGAGGATCCGGTAATCGGTGGCGAGGCGGTCGCGAAATTTCTCCTCGCGATCCCGGCCCCAGACCACGCGGTCAAGGCGGACGGGTTCGGCAAAGCCAAGTTCCACCCAGCCGCGACCGGATTCGTTCGAGATCCAGCTTCGTGAATTGCCGTATTGACCGTCATTGAGATGTTCGAGGCGGTGCAGCGGGTTGTTGGCGAAGGTGCCGGAAGCCGTGGTCAGCGTGCCGGCCGGGGCGAGCGCCACGTTGCGCGGATGATCGCCGCTGGTGAACACCTCGAGTTCATCGAGGCACGGTTCGCCACCCGTGGTTGCCAGGATCTCGAACCGCAACCGCGTCGCCTCGACCGGGTCGAAGCGCTCGGTGTTCTCCCGCGCGTTGACCGGCGGTCGCAGGCGGGGTTCGTCGTGGGTGGGGGCTTCGTCCGCGCGCGGAGCGGTCTGCAGCGCGAGAACGTCCGCGCTGACGTACGCCGCCGTCGATCCCCCGCGCAACACGATCCGGCTTGCCGGGGTGAATTCATGGCGTCCGGCCGACCGGAAGCCGCTCCACAAGGGGCGGTTGGGCACCTCGCCCGAGCCATCCGCAAAACGCTGCTGATCCACCACCGCGAGCCGGACTTGATCCTCGCGCGTGGCCAGGTCGCCGTCTGCGTCCAGCCAGTATTCCGCGTCTGTTGCGTGCGTGTTCCAGCCACAGCCCCACGAGAGAAAGACGTCAAACCGCCCGCTCACGCCCGGGACCCAGGCCAGCACATCGCGTCCTGCCACGTCGCGCCAGGCCGAATAGCCGGACGTGAAATTCGGCAGCCGGTCCGCCGCGCCGGCATCGTCCTTCTCCCCGCGCTCCGTGCCCGCCGGGTAGCTGCCGCGGGCCGTGGGCGGGATCAGCGCTTCAACCCGCGCCGGGCTGCCGATTGCTTCCGGCCCTTCCTCATCGATCAACAGAGTCTCGCCGTCGAACGCCGTCGGAATGAACGCCGCCAGCGCCCGGTCGATTTCGCCCAACGCTTCCCGCTCGGCCGCCGCCTCGCGCCGGCGGGCTTCGCTGTCCTCCCGGCGCAGGGGACGTTCGCCGTGCTGTACGCCCTCGAAAACGGCCTTGAGCGCGTAATAATCCCGCTGGGGAATCGGGTCGAATTTGTGTTCGTGGCAACGGGCGCAACCAAGCGTCAGACCGAGGAACGTCGTGCCCGTCGTGTTGATCATGTCGTGGAGTTCATCCGCCCGCTGATTGCGGGTGAGCACTTCGTCGGGGCTCTTCACCTGATCCCATGGACCCGCCACCAGAAAGCCCGTCGCCGCGTCCGCGTCCAGGGCGTCCCCCACGAGTTGTTCGCGCACGAACTGGTCGTACGGCTTGTCCTCGTTGAACGCGCGGATCACGTAGTCGCGATATGGCCAGGCGTTCGGCCGCGGTTGGTTCATCTCGAACCCATGCGTCTCGGCATAGCGCACCACATCCAGCCAGTGCCGGGCCCAGCGCTCGCCGTAATGCGGGGAAGCCAGCAACCGTTCGACCAGCTCCGGATAGGAATCGCCGCCCGACGCGCCGGCAAACGCTTCCACTTCCTCCGGCGTCGGCGGCAACCCGGTGACGTCAAAGGTCACGCGGCGCATCAGGGTTGGCGGACTCGCCTCGGGCGAAGGCTCCAGCCCTTCCTCTTCAAGCGGGGCCAGCACGAACGCGTCAATCGGATTGCGCCCCCAGTCCGTCCGCTGGGTGGCCGGCGCCGGCGGCCGCACGACCGGTTGAAACGACCAGTGCTTCGGCGGCGCCTCTTCGGTGGCGGCTGATTCGTCATCCGGCCACATCGCCCCCTGGTCGATCCACGCCCGCAGCATCCCAATCTCCTCCGCGGACAGCCGGTCGCCCTGCGGCGGCATGAGCATGTCGGGGTCCAGGCCCGCGACGAACCGGATCAAGGGACTGGCCGCGCCATCCCCGGGGACGATGGCCGGCGCGTGGCTGTCCCCCCCGGTCAGTGCGTCCGCCCGACGATCCAATCGCAGCCCGCCCCGGCGCTTCTCTGCGCCGTGACACCGCACACAGCGGGCGGCAAGGATCGGTTCGACGTCGCGGGTGAAATCCACTCCCCGCACGACCGCCGCGGGCAGCCCGGGGGCCGGCGCCCGGGATTCCGTGGCCGCCCCGGGAAGTGAAAACCCGAGCAGGCCGAGCAGGAGTGTTTCCGGCCATCGCGGCGCCCGGTGATGTCGGCTGAGTGGCTTCAATTGATGCTGTCGATAAGACAATGATCTGCCCGATCCGACAAGCCCGATTCTCCCCCGCGCGCGGCCCGGTGCGCAGCGCCGCGTTTTCGGACCGCGGAGTTCGTTTCGCAGCAGGCCGGAGGTCCCGCCAGGCCGCTTCCCGGTTCCCGTCATGTTTCGCCTTCTCCGGGTAACGGCGGACTGTTGAAATCCGGTCGTGAGCACAAACGAGAACCCGCTTCCGCTCGTGGTCCAGGTCGGCTTCGCCGGCTCGCGCGATCTGTTTCCCCCCACTCTCCCGGACGGCTTCGATCCCGCTGTGTGGGAAGCGCGAATCGAAGCGCGACTGATCGAGGAACTCGAGGGCCTGCGGGAGTGGCTTCGTCTTCCGGAGGCCCGGTATTTCTTCTGCGGCATCTCCCAGATTGCGACCGGCGGCGACACGATCTTCTCCCGGGCCTGTCATGCGGGCAACATCCCTCAACGCCATTTCCTGCCCCAGGCCATCGAGGACTATGTCCGGGCGGTCGGCAGCCAGGGACCGGACTTCACCCCCGAGCAGGCCGACGAGGCCCGTCGCCTCAACGCGGAGCACAGCATTCACACCCGCATCCTCGGCGATGCGCCGGCCCGTCACAGCCGGTTTGAAGAAGTGAATCACGAGATCGTGCGGGTGTCCGACGTGGTGGTCTGCCTCTTCGGCCCGCGGGATGCCGGCAAGCGCGGCGGCACGGCCGACTTCCGCGACATGGCGCTTCGCCGGGGGCGTCCCGTGCTCGAAATCCGGATCAGCGTCCACGGCGCCGACCCCGATTTCGAGGTGATCCGGCATGTCCCGACGAATGCCGAGGGGGAGGCGGTGGAGTTTTCCCGTCCGGAACTTCCCGGCTGGCTCGAGCCCATGCTTCTGGGTTGTCCCCGGGAAGAGGGCGGAGCGCCCACCATGCAGGCCTGTCGGGACACCGTCGGAAGGGTGGCCGGGGAACTGGCCGGGACCTACCGCCGCCGGTTCGAGCGGGGAGCCGTGGTCATCATCCTCGCCCACCTGGTGGCGACCCTGTTTGCCGTGGTGGCCCTCAAGACCGAGCATCTGACCCTGCTGCTGTCTCTCCTCGCCTTGGAAGTGGTCGTGCTTTTGGGCGGATTCGTGACGCACGTGGTCGTTCAGGTCAGCCGGATCGCCTCCCGTTGGGCTCTGGTTCGTTGCATCCGCGAAGTCGAGGAGTCGCTCGCCGCCGTGGGCGGGTTCCACCTCTATCCGGGATACCTCTTCACGCTGCCGTTTCCCGAGTCGCTCCGGCCGCTCTTTCGCACGTTCAGCGTGCTCCATCTCAAGAGCACCTGCGCGCATCGTGGCGAGGCCTGGGAGGAACACCGCGCCCACTATGTCCGCGAGCGACTCACCGGCAGCCGGCGCGGGCAGATCGAGTTCTTCAAGCGCAAAGCTGGCGAGGCCCGAAGCCGGGTCCGGTTGGCGAACGGGATCTTCCGCGCGCTTTCGCTGCTGGCCCTGGCGGCCACTTCGATCAAGCTCCTGTCCGCTGGCGGTTTGCTGCCTTCCTGTCTTCCCCACGGGCCCGGGGTTGCCGCGACTCTGGGCATTCTTGCCGTGGTGCTTCCCGTCGCGGCGGTCGGCGCGCTCTCGCTGGCCGCTTCCTTCGATTGGGAAGGCCGCGCCCACACCTTCGCCGAGATGCGCGAGTTCCTCGAAGGGGTGCGCCGTCCCATCGAGCAGGCCACCTCCGAGCGGGAGTTCCATTTCCTCGCCACCGAAATCGAAACGCGCCTCCTGGGCGAAACCGCCAACTGGGCCTCCCGCCGCTCCTTCCACGAACCTCACTGAACCCATGGCCCAACGCGAACGGGAACTTGAACTCGATCGGAGCACGATCCCCCGCTTCCGACATCCGATTCGCTGAAACCCTGCCGCTCTCCCTCCAATCCGGTGACCATGCCCATCCCACCCTCTTCCCGCTGGGAACTCGCCGCCGCCGAGCCCGACCTCGCCATCCCGCTTCCCGGCGGCCTCCGGATGCGCTTCCGCCGCGTCCCCGCCGGTGACTTCCGCATGGGCAGCCGGGGCTATGGAGACGCCGAAGAACCGATCCACCGGGTCGTAGTGCCGCACGACTTCTATCTCGGCAGATATCCGGTCACGCAGGAGGAGTGGGCCTCGGTTGCGCGGGAGTGCCCCAAGCTGCAGGACCGCGCTGAGCCTTCCGATTCCAAAGGTCCTCGACGGCCAGTGGAGCAGGTGAGTTGGCATGACGCCAACGACTTCTGCGACTGGCTCAACCGGAACGTCACCGCGGATTCGCTGCCGGAGGGTTTCCGGCACTTCCGACTGCCCTCCGAGGCGGAATGGGAGTACGCCTGCCGGGCCGGGACCGAGACGGAATACTACAGTGGCGATGGCGAGGCGGCTTTGACGGAAGCGGCTTGGTACGACGGCAATTCAGGACGGGAGACTCATGAGGTCGGCGGGAAGGCACCTAACCCGATCCACTTGCACGATATGCACGGGAATGTCTGGGAATGGTGCCGGGACGTCTGGGATGCCCGGGCCTACCGCAAGCGCACGGACGGATGCAAGGCCAGGAAATGGGCCTTTGCCGATGCCGGCGCCGATGCCGAGACCTTCGAAGAGGCCAAGGCGACCGAGGCGAACGCTACCCGCGTCCTGCGGGGCGGCTCCTGGATCGTCGACGCCGGGTACTGCCGTTCCGCGTTCCGCTTCAGGTACAGGCCCGGTGTTCGCTACTGGAGCTTCGGTATGCGGGTCTGTCTGGTTCCCGGTCCCGTGCCGACCAGCAAGAGCAGCAGCCAGCCAGCCGGTCGAGCGGAGGCGGGGCAGGCCGGGGGAGACGCAGGCCCTGGCAAGGGGCCGGAGTCGCTTTCTCCACAGGACTTCCCATCGGCGCGTTGACCAGTCAATATCTGGGCAACTTCTTCCTCGATCCCTTTGACCGGTGGGTGAAGCAGACGAGGGGGATACGGCGCTACATGCGGTACATGGACAACATGGTGCTCTCGATCGGAACAACGACGCCAGGAACTGCCGCTCCGCGATCCGCAACAGGAACAGGCCCGATGATCGCAACAGGAACATCGGCATGCGGGTCTGTCTGGTTCCCGGCACGATGGCGCACGCCGCCGGACGACGCGTCTTCCCGGGCCCGGCCTTGCCGGGACGAAACCAGGGAGTCCCCACCCCGGGCCGATACCTGCCAGCCGGCGGGGAAGGCCCGGGGCGGGGCAGTGCGGCAAGGCGTCGCTCGTGCCCGGATCGTTCACGCCGCCTCCCGTAGCGCAGATTTCCAATCTGCTGTATCGCGGGTTTCCAACCCGCCGCGCGTGCGAACCTCCGGAAGCCTCACCGACATCCGGTCGGCGGTACGGCAGGTTGGGCAACGTGTGCTGCACGCCATCGCGAGGTTCCGACCCGCAGCGCGTCGGAGTATTCGAACGGTCTGCCGACTGAAAGTCGGCGATACAGCAGGTTGGAAACCTGCGCTACAAGCGATCGCGTGTTTCGCCCATGCCAGGCCTGACCGGTCCGGATCAGCGGCGCTGCTGGAGACGATTGCGTGGAGGGACCCCCGGCCATGAACCACGTGTCCGAGGGGCTCTCCATTCAGCTCGCGAAGGGGGTGGTCATGCCCTTTCAGTTCATCCCGGCCACTGGCCCGGAGGGCTTCCGGATGGGGGGGCGAGGATACTACCAGTACGAAGAACCGGTCCATCGGGTGGTGATCCGGCACGGTTTTCACCTGGGCACATTCCCCGTCACCCAGCAGCAGTTCACGGTTTGGACGAAAGCGGCGAAGACCAAGCACGAGAACGAATTCAAAGGGCATCCTGATCACCCGGCGGAGACCCTGGACTGGCGGCAAGCGATGGAGTTCTGCCGCTGGTTGAACCGCTCCGGGAAGGTCCCGACCGGTTGGTGGGCCTGCCTGCCGACCGAGGCGGAGTGGGAATACGCCTGCCGGGCGGGAACGGATACGGATTACCACACCGGGGATGGCGAGGCCGCGCTGAAGGAGGCGGGTTGGTTCGGCGAGGAATGGGGCAAGGGCTCGACGCATTCGGTCGGCCAGAAGCGGCCCAACGCCTTTGGCCTGCACGACATGCACGGGAACGTCTGGGAGTGGTGCCATGACCGATGGCGGGAGTTCGCCTATCGTGATTGCACGGATGGAGCGCCGGATCCGGGGGACGAGGAGCGGCGACAGGATTGGCTGTCCGGATGGGAAGCGTTGATGCGTGATGACACTTCCCGCGTCCTGCGGGGCGGCTCCTGGTACTACGACGCCTGGGGCTGCCGCTCCGCGCTCCGCAACTGGCCCTGGCCCGATGCTCGCTACAGGCACTTCGGTTTGCGGGTCTGTCTGGTTCCCGGTCCGGTGCCGACCAGCAAGCACAGCAGCCAGCCAGTCGGTCGAGCGGAGGCGGGGCAGGCCGGGGGAGATGGAGGCCCACGCAAGGGGCCGGAGTCGCCCCCGGCAGGACCCGCCGGAGCGGTTTCCTCGAGACGGTCGCCCGATTCCACCTCCCGCCGCGCGAAGCGCGGTCGGCGCGATTTTGGCAAGACAGGAACCCCAACCCGAAAGCTGCGTGGAGCGCATGAGCCCGGCCAATCCTGAAGTCATCAACCTCGAGCGGCCGGAAGGCCCCATCCCCTGGGGCGAATGGGACGCCCGGGTGAAGAAGATCGTCCTCGGTCGCTCGCCCGGGGGGCGCTACGGCGGCGGCGAGGAGAAGGACAAGCCCACGACGTTGAAAGCGCTGCCGGAGGACCTGGCGATCCGTTTCCCCAATCTGACCCATCTGTACCTCTGGGGCCTGAAAGGCCTCCGGACGCTCCCCGTCCTCCCCGGGAAGCTGGAGTGCCTGGACTGCCGGGATTGCCCGGACTTGGAGGAACTGCCGGCGCTGCCGGCAAAGCTGGAGATGCTGGACCTGGGAGCGTGCGGTGGCGTCAACCACCTGCCGGAGCCTGTGCCTCCCGGATTGAGACGGCTGTATCTGGACGGCTGCACCGGGCTGAGGCGTTTTCGGCCCGTGGAAGCCGGTCTTCCCGTGTTGGAGCGGCTGGAACTCCATGGCTGCAAGTTCACCGACCTGCCCGACTTCCTGTGCGGGGAACGAGGGGAGAACGTGATCGCCAAGGTGCAGGCTCACTTCGAGGCCATTCAGGCACAGGGAGCCGCCGTGCTGCCGGAGTGCAAGGTGGTGGTGCTGGGGAATGGCGGGGTGGGCAAGACCTCGCTGGTGCGCGCGCTGAAGGGGCTGCCGCATTCATCGGTCGAGGAGGCCACCGAGGGCATCCGGCTCTGGTCATGGGACGGTGACGGGTTCGTGCCGTTCCCCGAAGCAAGCCCGGAAAGAGTGCAGCTCAACATCTGGGATTTCGGCGGTCAGGACCTCTACCACAACACGCACCGGCTGTTTCTCGAAAGCCGGGCCATCTTCCTGGTGGTCTGGCGCCAACCGCGCGCGGATGGTCGGCCGTTCCGGGAGAACCACCCGGATGACCCGGTTCGCCCTTTGGATTACTGGTTGGATCAGGTGCGAGCGGCGAATCCCAAGGCCTCCATTCTGATTGTCCGCACCGGAATGGACGAGGACGACGCCCATCCGCCGGAGGACTGGAAGACGCAGGTGCGGGAGGAGTATCGGACCCTGCCGGCGTTCAAGGTCAGTTCGAGTGACCGCGCCCTCGGAGAGTGGCCGTCGCTCCACGCGGGGTTGCGGGAAGCCGTGGTGCAAGAACTGCGGAGCCTGCAGGCCGTAACCTTGGGGCAGGGCCGACGGGCGGTTCGCGACCGGCTCAGGCAATGGCAGCCGGCGAGCCCGGACGACGGTTCGGCCACCCCGGATTCAGAGCGGCCGGTGATGCGACTGGGCGAGTTCGTCCGCTTGGTGCAGGACATCCACGAGACCAACCACCTGCCGGCGCCGTCCCCCAACGAAGCGCTGATGCTGCTCGACTACCTGCACCACTGCGGCGCGCTCTACTGTCCTCCGGCGTGGCGCAAGGACTCGGTGCTTCAGGGGACCTTTCCAGTGATCGTGGACCAGCGATGGGCGATCGAGGGCGTGTATGAACTCTTTCGACCCGGAATCGTCCGCGAAGGGCTGTTGCGGGCACACGGTGTGGTCAGCGATCTGAAGCTTTCACGGCTCTGGGATCAGGCAAAGGATTCCGAGGGGAAGCCGCGCTACGACAACCTGGCCCGTTGGGTATTTCCCCGGTTCATGGAGCAGTGCGGTGTGCTGGTGCGCGTGGCTCTCGCCGAGCAGACTGACGAGACCTGTTGGGTGTTTCCCGAGTTGCTCCCGACTTTTGAGGACATTGCCGAGCTTCGGGCGGCGGACCCCTTGGTCGCAGCTGCTCGATCTGCCGAAAGGAGTCGCTCCTACCTGGTTCGGGACCGCTCACTTGGGCAGGGCTTCGGATGTCTGCTGGTGGGTCAGCTGGTGAAGCTGTTTGGCCGCGTCCCGCTGTATCACTATGGAGCGATCGGGCGGGTGCGATTGGGCGGTTACGAACGGGGCCGGCGGAGCAGGAAGAGCCGGGATGTTGTGGTGCAGGTGGGCTGGTACCGCGAGACCAAGGATTCCTATCAAGGCGACGTGGTGGTGACCGTCTTCGGGGACAGCGGCGGTGACGCCGAGGTGCTGGACTATTGTCTCGATCAGCTTCGGCAAATCCACGGGTTCCCTCCCGGCGTCGTCTTCGAGACGCGATCCGGAGCTCTGGCCCCGGATCTGCAAGAGGAGATGGATTATGTCCGCCGCGCCTCGCGTGAAACGGAGCGAACCACCCCACCGCGGGAGCCGACCCGGAGTCTGGTGCGGCTGGGGATCGTGGGAATCTCCGCTGCCGGTGAAGATGCGGAAAACCCTCACATCGAAGCCCTGCCGCGCGCCCTGGAGAAGGCGCTGAACGCGGTCCCGGACCGGAGCTTCGATGTGCTCTACTACCGGTCGGACAAGGAGCGCAAGACGGTCAGTCAGTTGATGAGCGACCTGGTACGGAGCGATATCATGGTGGCCTTTGTGGGGCGCAAATACCTGAGGTCGGAATACTGCATGGTGGAGTTGCTGGAGGCGGCGACGTTGCTGCAACCGAAGGACACTTTTTCGAGGCCCGCAGATTGGCCCGAGCGGCTGTGGTTGTTGCCGTTGGCTGACGCCCAGGAACTACTGGCGAGGTCGGACAGAGATGCGGTTGGTGACCAGGAAGACCCGTGCGACCGGCACGAGGATCCCTACCAGGAATGGAAACGCGACTGGGTAAGCCGTGCGGCAGACTATTGGCAGCGGATTACCGAGCGCTTTCAGGGAACAGATGACGCGGAGACGGGGGCGCCAGCGGAGTACCCCTTTCATGCGTGGATGGCCTTCGCGGTGAAGGGGCCGAGAGGGTTGGCGTTGGTGCTGGCGGCAATCCGGCAGGGGCGACACGACTGGACTGTCACCGCTCCGCCAACCTCCGCCGGCCCTGACGGCATTGGTTCGTGGGCTGAGCAGAGCGTCAAGTCACTCTCCCAGCAGCTTGTCGAGAGGGTGAATCGACGAACCGCTCGACTCACTCCCGAGGAGCGTGAGGAACGACTTCGGCGGCGGTGCGTTCGGTTCTGGAATTCGGATGAGCGGGAACGTGCCGCGGAGGTGTTTGAGGAGTGGATTGGTGAGCAGCGTGACGCGGCGCAGCTCCGGCAACAGCTTCTGGCTTCCTTCGGGTCAATCGTTGCGGAGGACCTCAAACCGGTATGGTCGTACTGGCGTGACATCCAGGTCCGCCCTTGAGACCGGAATCGGCGACGTAGGCCGCGGACGTTCCATGACCGCGGATCGGGCCGGGACGAGCCTCACTCTCCCGACGGCGAACCCACTCCGACCGCGCGAAGTAGCCGGTGGTTTCCCCAAGGAGGACCGCAGCGCTCTCCTCCCGGCCTGGGTCGCGTCGGGGGCCGGTTTCCCGGTTGCACACCCCCGGGTTCATGCCTAACTCTGGCGGCCATGAGACGTTCCTTCCTTCGGGCCTTCACGCTGCCTGCCACCCTGGCGTTGACCGCCCTCCGCCTGGTGTCCGATGGCGGTGGCTGGAACCAGTTCCGCGGCCCCAATGGCTCCGGGGTGGTGCCGGATTGCCACCCGCCGGTCTTGCTCAACGCCGCTACCGTCACCTGGAACGTCCCGGTCCCGCCTGGTCTGTCCTCGCCGGTCATTCAGCGGGGGCGCCTCTTCCTCACCGCCGTCGAAAACGAACGCTTGCTCGTGCTCGCGCTGGATACCCGTTCCGGGCGTGAACTCTGGCGGCGGGAGGCGCCGCGTGTCCCGTTGGAAAAGGTGCATCGATCGAACAGTCTCGCGGTCTCGACGCCGTTGGTGATCGACGACCGCGTCCACGTCTATTTCGGTTCGTTCGGGCTGCTCTGCTACGACCTCGACGGAACCCCGCAATGGAACCGTCCGATTCCCACCCCGAAGAACACCTACGGCATGGCCACGTCGCCCATCGCCTTCGAGGAGAACCTGATTCTGGTCCTCGACAGCGATGCCGACCTGCCGGACAGCCGGTTGAGCCAGAGCCGCATGATTGCGGTGCGCCGGAGCGATGGGGAAACCGTCTGGGAAACCGCGCGCCCGTTGCAACGGAGCGGCTGGTCGACCCCGATGATTTGGAATCACGAGGGCGGGCCGGAACTGGTGATCCTCGGGAGCGGTCGGTTGGCGAGCTACAATCCGCATACCGGCGCCGAGAACTGGTTCACGACCGGCTTCTCCCGCGAGACCGTTGCCGTGCCCGTTGCCGGTAATGGGTTGCTGTTCGCTCTGGCGTCGATGCTCGGCGGTGGACCGGACGAGAAACTGGACCCCGAACCGTTCTGGCAGGCCGTGATGCACTTCGATGCGAACGGGGACGGCAAGTTGGAACGTGCCGAAATGACCGGGCCGTTTACCTTTCCGCTGCGGCCTGAACTGCCCGTGGACCATGTGGGTTTCGGCATCCCGCTGCCGGATGATCCGGCCCGTCGCCAGGAACGGCTGCAAGGGATCTTCGGCTGGGTGGACAAGGACCAGGACGGCTTCTGGACCCGCGAGGAGTTCGCCGCTCACCTCTCGTTTCGCGATGGCAAACCGATCCTCATGGCGGTCCGGCCGGGCGGGACCGGCGACGTCACCGGAACGCACGTCGTGTGGGAACTGAACCGCAGCATCCCGGAAATCCCTTCGCCTTTGTTCTATGAGGACCGGCTCTATCTCGTCCGCAACGGCGGCATCCTCACGGCTGTCAATGCCGTGAACGGTGAGATCCTCTATCGCGAACGTCTGGGTGGCTCCGGCCAGTACAGCGCCTCCCCCGTGCTGGCCAACGACCACCTCTACCTGCTCTCGAATCGCGGCCACCTGTCGGTGGTCAAGGCGGGCGACACTTTCGAACCGGTCGGCAGCTACGACCTCGAAGAACCCGCCTCTGTCACCCCCGCCATCGATACCGACACCCTTTACGTCCGCACGGAATCCCGCCTGCTGGCTTTCCGGCGAAGCGCGTCGGAGCAGGGCCGTCCGCCGCGCTGACGTGGAACGCCTCGTCGGTGTGGAATGCGCCGGCAAAGCGCAGCGGCGACGGCGTTTTCGCGGCCGGACGGACAGGCGAAAACCCGAAGCCCCGAAGCGTCACGAAGCGCGAACTGGGGCGGCAGGGGTCACTCGGCCGTGGGCAGCGTGAAGCCCGGCGGAAGGAGCCCCGGCTGTGCCTTCAGCATCGAGTAGATGTCGTTCGCGCTGTTCACGTGGCCCACGATGATCCGCTGGCCGACGATGGTCTGCGGCATGCGCGTCTGTTTGAAATACAGCGCGTTGGTGGCGTAGATGCTGATGTCCTGGTGGAGTTGCTGTTCGATCCAGGCATCCGCCAGCGCCCGTTGCAGCGCCTCGACGCCGACCAGTTGCTCGGCGAAGGCCCGGGCCTCGGCCGGCGGGGGCGGCTGCTCGGGTGCGAACATCCAGTCCTCGAAGCCCTCCAGCTTCGCGCGGTCCGCCCGCCAGACACCGAGCGCCAGCCGGGCGTAGTCGCACGCGTTCTCGTGCCCGTCGGGCGTGCGCCGGACCGCGAAATTGCAGGCGGTGTTCATGGGCATGGGCAACCCGACGATGGCGACCTGATCGCCGAGGGCCCGACGGACCTCGGCCAGTCGCCCGTGCATGATGCGGCAGTAATGACAGGCGTAGTCGCGGAGGCTGATGATCACCACCGGCGCGGTCGGCGGCCCGTGCAACGGCGCCTCGTCCAGGTTCAACTGGATCTTGCCCGAAAAGAGCCCATACCGCCGGCCCGAAGGCGAGGCCTCGTTGACGGAAGGCACGGTCGGTGCGGCGGCCGTCGTTGGCGGGTTTGCGGCGTTCGTTTCGGCGGCGGTCTGCGGAACGTCGGTCGAGGGTTGGTTTGCAGCGCTGTTCGACGCGGCTGGTCCGGTTGGCGACGTCGCCTCTTCCAGCGATCCGACGACGAAGGTCCGGAATGGGCTGACCAACTGCCCGCCGATCAAGACCGCGATTCCCGCGAGCGCGATGAACGCCGTCCGCGGGAAGGGAACCGCGGTGGCCCGGGCCCGGGCGCCGCGTTTCGCTCGTTCGCCATCCGAACCGTGACCAGGCGCCGCGCGGAGAATCAGCACGGCGGCGACACTGCCCGCCGCGTGAGCCGTCAGGCAGTAGGCGCAGAACTTCCCGATCACCCCCACCTGCAACGCGAGGAACCAGAGCGCCGCGCCGAGGATCATCAGGGCGCCGGCGGCGAGCACGATTGGCGCCGGTTCCCGTGATCTCGCGGCGGCGTTGTGGCCGGAGCGAAAGGTCATGAAGAGCATGAGGGCGTAGAGGCCCATGGCCGGGAGGCTCACCGGGATCCCCGCCCAATAGGCCCACCGGCTTTGCAGGACCTGGCTGCAACCCGATTCCGGGCCGCAACCCGCCACCCCGGAGGCTGAAAGGGACGTTGCCGCCAGGTACGCCGAGATGCCCAGGGCAATTCCCAGCAGGCAGCGCACCGCGATCTGTCGGGTTGGTCTCCCGTCGGCCTGGCTTGCTCGGTTCTTCTTCGCCATGAATGCGGTCCAGTCTGCCGGCCCCCGGCACACTGTCAACCGCCTGCCGCCCGGGCGTATCGATTCAATACGCGGCAGCCGCCGACGTGGAGTCGGCGCTGAAGTCGATGGGCATACGCGTCGACTCGACGCATGCGGCTACGAACGCTGAAAGCGGCCCGGGTTGCCGTCGGCTTTCTCCTGCTTCGTCGGCCCTGGCGAACGCCTGCAACATTGCCTTGCCGCCCGCATGCAGGTGGCCTAGAACAGCCCGAGCAAGCCCGCCGACCCGAGGCCGAACCGGGGCCTTCCGGCCGAAACGCGCGGAAGCCCGGCGCCGGGCGGTGGCCTGCCGGACCCGGTTATGAAAACACAGCTTCCACGCATTACCCGTCGTCGGTTTCTTGGCGCCCTCGGCATGGCGACCTCCGTTCCCCTGGTCGTTCCGTCGTCCGTCCTCGGGCGGGCGGGCTCGGTCGCGCCCAACAGCCGGATCGTTCTGGGCAATTTCGGTTTCGGCAACCGCGCTTCGGCGATCATCAACCACTTCATGCAATTCCCCGACCTGCAACTGAAGGTGGTTTGCGATTGCCGGGCGGACCGGCTCGAAAACGGGATCAACCGGGTCAACGGCTTTTATGGCAACCAGGATTGCGAGCGATTGACCGACTTCCGCGAATTGCTGGCGCGCCCGGACGTCGACGCGGTCTTCATCGCGACGGGCAACCGCTGGCACGGCCTGGGCTCGATCCTGGCGGCGAGGGCGGGGAAGGACATTTACTGCGAGAAGCCGACCACGCTGACCATTGCCGAGGGTCGGGAGCTGGTCGACACGTGCACGCGGCACGGCACGGTTTACCAGGCGGGACATCAGCGGCGCAGCGTGGATTCCTACCGGTTCATGAAGGAGGTCGTGAAGCGCGGGCTGATCGGGCGGGTGCATACGGTGCACATGCAAAGTTGGGAAGGGCCGGCGGTGGGCTTCGGCAAGGTCGAGCCCGTGCCCGAGGGTTTCGATTACGACATGTGGCTCGGGCAGACGCCGTGGCGCCCGTTCAACTGGGCGCACGTCAATGCCTGGCAATACTTCTGGGACACCGCCGAGGGCATCATCACCGACATGGGCTGTCACTACACGGATCTCATGCAGTTCACCTTCGAGACCGACGACACCGGGCCGGTCGAGTTCGAGGGGTGGGCCGAGTGGCCGCAAAATGCCTACAGCGAAACCCCCATCCGGGGCGAGGTGCGTTGCCGGTACGCGAACGGCGTCACCGGCATCATCCAGCAACGGGCGGGCTTCACCGACCGGTTCATCCGGTTTGTCGGCGACGAGGGCTGGATCCAGGTGGACGACGAAACCAACGTGGTCACCGCGGCGCCGGCGTCGATTCTGCAGATGCGGCGCATCGTCAACAAATCGTGGGCGGACACCGGCGGCCACATCCAGGATTGGATCACCGCGATCCGGCGGCGCACCAAACCCGCCTGCCATCCGGAAACCACCCACCGCGCCATGAGCATCTGCCAGATCGCGAACCTCAGCCTGCGCCTGGGCCGCAAGCTCGAATGGAACCCGACCACCGAGGAGTTCCTCCACGACGCTGATGCCAACCGCATGCGCTCGCGCGCCCGCCGCAGTCCCTGGCACGCCTGAACCCCTCTCCGTCCAATCCCGTGCCACTGCGCCCGATGAAAACCACTTCCCGTTCCCTCGCCCCCGTCGGTTGGCTCGCCGCGATCCTCCTTTGCGGCACGGCGTTTCCCGCGGACCGTCCGGACCTCGATCATCTCGTCGCGCAGGCGCACGCGGATCAGATCGGGGCCGGCCGGGCGGCCTTCGACGCCATCGATCAATGCGTCCGCGACACGCGCCCGGGCGATCCGCTCCGGCTTGAACTCGAAACGAAGCTGGCGGAACTCGCGGGTTCCCGGGCGGACCTCGAGGCCCGGCGGTTGGCGTGTCGAACGCTCTGGATCATCGGTACGGAAAGCTCGTTGCCGGTCCTGCTGGAGCTGCTCTGCCACGAGGAAACCACCGGCATGGCGGCGTATGCGTTGCGCAACCACCCGGCGCCGGAGTGCGATCCGGCCCTCTGCGAATTGCTGGGCCGGACCGCCGGCCCGGTGCGGCTGACGATCATCGATCTGTTGGGCAGCCGCCGGGATCCGCAGGCAGTGATCCCCCTGCGCGTCTGCGCGAATGCCGGGGATACGGGCGAGGCGGAAGCCGCCCTGGCGGCCATCGGGCGCATCGGCCATCCGGCGGCCGCCCGCGCGTTGAACGAGCTGTGGTCCGCCGCCGGGGGCGACGTGTCCCCGGCCCTGCAGAACGCCGCGTTGCAGTGTGCCCAACAATTGGAGAAGGCCGGCCGCCGCCGTCCGGCGCAACGGCTCTATCGCCGCCTCAACGATCGCGGAACGACCGCGCGCCTGCGCGTGGCGGGCTTCCTTGGCCTGGTCCGGCTCGGCGGGCCCGACGCCGCCAATCGCGTCGCCGCCGCCCTCGATTCCGGGGAGGATTTGCTGGCGGTGAGCGCCCTGGCCCGGGTTCCCGCGTTGGAAGGCGACGCGGTGACCGAACTCTTCGTTGAGCGCCTGGGCTCTCTTGCTCACGAGCGGCGGGCGGGTTTGCTGCGCGCCTTGGGCGAACGTGGCGATTGGGCGGCCTTGCCGGCGGTGACGCGCCACGTCGACGCCGCATCGGACGAGGAAGCGGTCGCGGCGATGGAAGCCGTCGGCGCCCTCGGGGATGCCGGTTCCGTGGAGGTGCTGATCGCGGCGGCGACGGGCGGGTCGGCGGTTCGGACGGCGGCCGCTCTGGCGGCGTTGCGGCGGTTGTCCGGCGCGGGAGTGGACGAGGCGCTGCTGGCTGGACATGCGGACACGGCGCCGGCGGTGCTCGCAGGTTTGATCGGCGTGCTCGCGGATCGCGGCGTAACCGCGGCGGTGCCGCAATTGCTCGATTCGGCGCGCGGACCCGACGCCGCTGTGGCGGGAGCGTCGTTTGCCGCGTTGGGGCGGTTGGCGCGCGGCGATCAGTTGCCGGCAGTCAGCCGGTCGGTGGCGCTCGTCCGGGCGGAAGCGGCGTTCGGCCCCGCGCAGGAAAGCCTGTTGAGCGTCGCCCGACGAAGTGGCTCGGGGGATGGGGCGGCGGCGGTGCTGCTCGCGCAGTATGCGGTGGCGGATCGCGCCGATGTTCGCGCGGTTTTCATTCAGGTCCTTGCCGGTCTCGGCAATGGCACCGCGCTCGCCGGCGTGTTGGCCGCCCTTCACGATGGAGCAGTCGAGGTGCGCGAAAGCGCGTTGCGCGCCCTGGCCGAATGGCCGGCGGCCAGTGCCCTGCCCGCACTCCTGAACCTGGCGCGCGAACCCGGACAGGACAGCGCGCAGATGAGGCAACACGTGTTGTCCTTGCGCGGGGCGATCCGGTTGCTCGGCCAGTTGGAGCCGGACGCCGGCACCCCGATCCTCGAAGGGTACGCGGAAGCGCTGGACCTGGCCCGCCGGGATGAGGAACGCCAGTTTGCCCTGGCCGGGTTGGGGCAGTGCGGACGGCCGGGCGCTTACGCGCTGGTGTTGCCGTTCCTGGAAACCGAGTCCCTGCGGGCCGAAGCCGCGAACGCCGTGCTCGCCCTCGCCCGCACAACGTCCGCCGGATCGCCGGCGCCGACCCGCGCCGCTCTCGAAGCCGTCCTGGCTGCGAGCGTGCCGGACCATCTCAAGTCCGAAGCCCGCAAGCGGCTCGAGACGACGCCCTGAGTTCGGCGCGCGAGGTCGAAGGGGGCGTGGAGAAGCACGACCTCGGCGAACGCCGTCGCCCCCCGCAACCACGCTGCGGACCACCTTCCGAACCCGGAACCGGCCGTGACCATCCCCCGTTTGTGAGCCGCCGTCCGGGGGAGTGTAAATAGTGAGGACTGACCCCTTCGCGTCGGCTTGCCGCGGGGGAACGGCGCCGACTAGGCTGCGGCATGCATGTGGCATCGACGGGTTTTGTGCGAGGTCTGGTCGCGGGGCTGGCGGCCGGGGGCAATCTCCTGTGGGCCGGCCCGCTGCCGCCGGCGCCGGCGTGGTCGGGAGCGAGCGAAGCGCTGGTGGTTGCGGGGGATCATCCGTGGATGACGCCGGCGGAGCGGACCGGGTTGACCGACTCGCCGGGATACGACGAGACGGTGGCCTGGCTCCGGCGGCTTTGCGACGCCAGCCCGCTGCTGGACATGCGTTCGTTCGGTCGGAGCGCCGAGGGCCGGGAGCTGTGGCTGGTGATCGCCGGATCCGACCCGGGCGAATCGCCGGTGGCGCGGCGCCGCAGCGGTCGTCCCGCCTTGCTGGCCCAGGCGGGCATCCATTCCGGTGAAATCGACGGCAAGGACGCCGGCATGATGCTGCTGCGGGACATCGCGTTCGGCGGCAAACGCCAGTTGCTGGACGGCGTCGATTTCCTGTTCGTGCCGGTTTTCAACGTCGACGGTCACGAGCGGTCGTCGGAGTGGAACCGTCCGAACCAGCGCGGACCGCGCCATCAGGGCTGGCGTACCACGGCGCAGAATCTGAACCTCAACCGGGACTATACGAAGGCGGATTCCCCGGAGATGCAGGCGATGTTGGGGCTGTTGACCGAGTGGGCGCCGGACCTCTATCTGGACATTCACGTCACTGACGGGATCGACTACCAGTACGACATCACGTTCGGCTTCAATGGAGACCTGAACTCACCGTGTTGGTCGCCGGAAATCGCAGGCTGGTTGGCGGGCGCGTTCCGTCCGGCGATCGAGGGGGCGCTCCGGACCGCCGGCCACATCTCCGGCCCCCTGGTCTTTGCCGTGAACAACCGGGACCTGGCGCAAGGACTGAGTTCGGGCCCCTCCATGCCGCGTTTCTCCCACGGCTACGGCGACCTTCGCCATCTCCCGGCGGTGCTGGTGGAGAACCACTCTTTGAAGCCTTACCGCCAGCGCGTGCTGGGTACCTATGTGCTCCTGGAGGCCTCACTGCGACTGCTGGCCTCCCGGGGAGCGGCCCTCCGGCAGGCCATCGCCGCGGACGCAGCCTTCCGACCGAACCGGGTGCCCGTGGGCTGGAAGCGCGCGGATCCGGCACCGGGAGCCTGGCCCGAGTTCCTGGGGATCGCTTTCGAGGAATACGACTCCCCCGTGTCGGGGGCGAAGGAAGTGCGATGGACGGGGATGCCGAAGGTTTACCCGAACCTGCCGGTGTGGGGCACGCAACCCGACACTCTGGTGTCCCGTCCGCGCGCCTATTGGGTGCCGGCGGCGGAGACCGAGGTGATCGAGCGTCTCCGGCTTCATGGCGTTGATCTGGAGATCCTCACCGAGGCGCGGACGGTGCGGGTCGAGATGGGTCGCTTGAGCGATCCGGAGCCGGCGGCGTTGCCCTATGAGGGGCGGCATCGTCTGACCGCGGGGGTGCAGTGGGAGGAGCGGGCGGTCCGGTTTGCCGCCGGATCGGCCAGGGTCTCCACCGATCAGCCGTTGGGCGATCTGGCGGTCGTCCTGCTGGCCGCCGAGAGCGCCGATTCCTTCCTGGCTTGGGGCTTCTTTCCGGGGATGCTCCAGCGGACCGAGTACGTCGAAGGCTATGTGATCGCGCCGCTCGCGGAGGAGATGATGGCCGGGGATCCCGGGCTCAGGACGGAATTCGAGACGCGCTTGCGCACCGATCCGGAGTTCGCCGCCGATCCGGCGGCACGCCTGCGCTGGTTCTACGAGCGAAGCCCCTATTACGACCGGCAGTACCTGGTATATCCCGTGGGCGTGGAACGTTGAGCGGCGGGGGCGTTGCCCGCGGGTGACCCAACCGGCCCGACCCGGTGCGTGGCCGCGGGCTTCGCGGCGGCGCCCGCGGAGGGCGGGATGAGCGGCGAAAGGGAAGGCGTTGACGGTATGGTAGGGTTGCCATACTTTGGCTGGCATGAAGATGACAATGCACATTGATGACAATCTGCTGGCCGCGGCGATGAACGTGGCGGGCGTGTCCAGCAAGACGGCGGCGGTGGACCTGGCGCTGCGGGAATTCGTGCGGCGGGGCGAACTGGTGCGCGCGCTCGAAGGCAGTCCGGACTGGAGCCCGGCGGAACTGAAGGCGATGTTTGATCCGGAGTACGATCTGGCCGCGATGCGGTTGGCGGAAACCCCCCGGCGTTATGGCCGCAAACCCGGTTCTCATTGACAGCAGCTACTACATCGGGCTGGCGCGGCAGGGCCGGCAACCGTTGCGCGCGCTGTCGGTGATCGCCGCCCAACGCGATGTGGCGGTTTGTGGCGTGGTGCGGTGCGAGGTGGCGCGTGGCATCAAGCGCGAGGCCGACCTGCGGAACTTCCGGCGGGCCTGGGACGTGATGCTCCATGTGCCCACTGACAACCGGGTCTGGGAAGGGGTTGAGCGCACGCTTTGGGAGCTGGACCGGGAGGGGGTGCGCCTGCCGCTGCCCGACGTCGTGATCGCGGAATGCGCCCGCCGGATCCACGCGGTGGTGCTCACGTTTGACCGGCATTTCCAGGCGATCCCCGGTATCCGGGCCGTGGCCGAAATCGTCTAGCGGCGCGGCCATCCCGCGGCAGGCCGGCGGAAGCGCCCGATGCCGCGTCAGGAACCGAACAGCGCGTCCTGCCGGTGGAGGAGCAGGCAGGTCGTTCCCAGGGCCAGGCAGACGAGCGTGTAATGGAGGCGTCCGCCGGGGGTCCAAAGCCGGAAGCGCCAACCCGCCACGGCGCCGACCACCGTGAGGGCGAACGACGCGGGCAGCCATGGTCCCCACGCAAGGAGCTTCTGGAGCGGGGATGGCAGGCCGTAGAAAGCTGCGCCCGGCGCCAGCCCGGACGACCAGCGAAACCAGAAAAAGACATAGCCGGCCGCGAGGGCGCATCCGAGCGTGCCAACGGCTCGGGCGCTCCGGCCCAAGGTTTCCCTCCATTGCGGGCGCCCGCGGGATTTGGAAGGATCGCGCCGGGCGGCCCGGCCGCCCCATTTCACCAGGCCCACCAGCGGCCACCACACCAAGCCGGACCCCAGCACCGTCAGGGTGAGGCCCAGCACCAGGCGGAAACGGGCGCCGATCTCCCACCAATGCGCCCGTCGATAGCTGGCCCGATCGGTGACGAGGTGGGTCGGAACCTCGGCGCCCGGCGGCCAGAAGGCGACCCGCTCGCCCGGTCCGCCCTCCTCGGATGAAAGCCCGCGATCCAGTGCGTAGACACCCGCCCCGAGGGGCCGGAACGACCGTCCGTTGAGCCGGAGGACACCTTCATCAACGGTCGCGAGGATCTCTCCCGGCAGGGCGGGCCAGGGCATCCGCTGTGGCGTGCGTGTGGGCACGTAACTCCCGGTTGTCGCGAGCGGCGGCGGGGCCTGAGGCGGGCCTTCTCCGGGGGGCGAGCCAGGCGGCGATCGGGGGATGAACTGTTCCACGAAGTCGTGAGAAACCCCCCGTCCGAAGCGGAAGCCATCGGCGAGATTGTAGGCGAGGAAGAACCCGGCGTTCTGCCGGGGAAAGAGCATCATCACGCTCAGGTATCCGGGCCATTTCCCGGTCTGGCGCAGAACCGGACGACCCCGAAGCACGATCCGATTGAAGCCGTAGCAGCGTCCGGGGAGCTGGTCGCAGACGCCGAACCGGGGGGTCAGCATCGGTTGCCGGA
The DNA here is from genome assembly GCA_024233305.1 of Verrucomicrobiales bacterium. GTDB lineage: Bacteria > Verrucomicrobiota > Verrucomicrobiia > Limisphaerales > J093 > J093. The sequence goes on along the minus strand of JACKPV010000033.1, from coordinate 60,157 downwards.
CCGCGGCGATCAGACTCCGGGCGGCTTCGGGAGGGCGCCCGCCCAGCAGGGCGATCATGAAGCGGGCCATATCGGCTCCGGTGCTGCAAAGGCCTGCTGCCGGCAGAATGTTCACCCGGCCGGGCGGATAGGGAGCGAGTTTCTCCCCGTCCTGCCAGTAGCCAAGCGCCAGCCTCTCGCGCGCGTCCCGATCCAGCGAGAAGCGGGTCGAGGTCATGCCGAGCGGCGTCAACAGCCCGTCCCGCACCCGACGCCCGAACGAGGTCCCCGAGGCCTTCTGCAAGAGGTGGCCCGCCAGAGTGAAGCCGTAGTTGTCGTAGCTCGGGATCTCTCCCGGCCGCCGCAGCCGGGCCGGACGGAAGCGGTCCAGGTATTCGGCCAGCGGAACGCGGGGCGCCGGCAGCCGGACCCCATAGTGCAGCACGTCCGTGGCAAATCCCGCAGTATGCGTCAGCAGATCGTGCAGGGTGACGGGTCGGGAGAAGGTCTCCGCGATCCGGAACCGATCCAGGTAGTGGTTGACGTCCCGCCCCAGGTCGAGCCGGCCCGCCTCAACCTCCTGGAGGATCGCGGCGGTGGTCAGGAGCTTCGAAATTGATGCCACTCGGAAGAGGGTCCGATCGGCGCGGACCCGCCGCCCGGCGGCAACGTCGGCCATGCCGTAACCGTCAAGCAGGACGATCCGACCCTCGCTGACAACGGCCATGACCGCCCCCGGGATCGCTCCGTGAGCGACGGCATCGGCGACGGTCTGCCTGGCAAACCGGGCAACCGTGGATGGATCCAGCGGGTCGATCGCACGGACCGGTCCCGACAGGAACGACGCGGCAAGGAACCACGGGGTGAGCAAGCGCCTGGGCAGGATCGCGCGAAATCGGGCGTACCGCACCCCCCAGCCCTAACGAACATCCGGCGTCAGTGCAATCCTTCGGTCCCAATCGTTGTCATCGGGGAGCGCGGGCCGCAGGTCTAACCGGGCCGGGCCGGACGGGTTCGCGGAGGACTCAACGAAGCGCCTGCCGTTCCGCCCGCCCGACGACCGGCCAGCCGTCCTGATCCCGCGTCAGCAGCAGGATTGCCAGCTTCGACCGCCCGCGGTCCGTGCCGTCGTAAGAGTGGCCGTGCAGCCAGAATCTCCTCTCGACCTGGAGAATGTGGGCGTGGCCCGGTCCGATGAAGGGGGCCTCGGCGCCGGTCACGAGGGAACCGCCGCCCGCAAGCATGGGGGCCCCGGTCCGGTCCTGATCTGCGCCGCCGGGGCGGCAGGCGTTTAATGGGCGACAGCCATGACGAGTGTCGAAGTCATGCTGAGGTTGATGGTCCTCGCAGTGCTCGGCGGGTACCTGGCTTTCCGGCAATGGCAGCGGGTCCGGGGTCGTCCCGAGCCTGCAATCGCACCGCCCTGGCCTCCGGCCGTGTTGGACACCTCCCCGGTGCAGCGATGTGTTGAGCGCACCCGGCGGGATTATCTCGGCACGACGCACCGAGTTGCCGTTCACACGCGCGGCCGCGGCTGCTTGGTTGCCGCGGCGCGCCATGCCCTCCGGTCCCGTCCGTACTTTCGCAATCGTGGGATCGAAGGTGAACTCCACCTTGATCCCTTCAACCCTTCCGAAGAACCCAGCGGGCGGCTCCCGTGCGCTGGCGGCTGGTTTCGGTGATCCCACCGCGGCGGCGCAGTTTCACAGAGGCTTCGCGGTCCGGGGACAGCTTCCCGCCATGAGCATTCGCTCGCCCGGGCCGTGAACCTGTCTCCAGGCTCAGGCGCGATTTCTTCCGGCGATGGCAACACCTCGCCCGGTCGCTTCGCTTTGGGAGGAAGCGACGATTCAATTCGCCGGGTTCAGCCGAGCTTGGTCTGGCCGGGGACGGCCATCGGACGGATGGGCAGCGGAGTGTCCCAGGTGAGGTTGTCCGGCACGAGTTTATCCTGCGAGTTCAACGCGTCCTCCCACGTGACTTCCTGTCCGGTGTAGGCCGCCATGCGGCCCATCAACGCCATGAGCGTGCTCTTGCACATCCACTCGCCGTGGTTGATCACCTTGCCGGACCGGATCGAGGCGAACAGTTCGTCGTGCTCGGTCTGGTACATGTCGTTCTTCGCCCCGCGGTAGCGCCAGGAGGTGGCGCCGGTGATGATTGGCGCGCTCCAACCCTTGATGGTGCCGAAGCCCTTCTCACCGAGCACGTAATCCGAATTGTCGCTGTAGCAGTTGCTGATCTGCCGCTGCGCCATCGTCGCCCGGGCGCCGCCTTCCCACTCGTAGAAGACGTCGATGTGGTCGAAGATGTTGCCTTCGTTGTTCGGGATCTGGCGTCCGCCGGTGGCCACGGCCCGCAGCGGCGGCGCGTCCTTCATGGCCCACGCGATTTTGTCCACGCTGTGACACGCCTGCTCGACCAGGCCGTCGCCGCAAATCCAGACGAAGTTGTACCAGTTCCGTAACTGCCACTCGACGTCGCCCATGCCGGCCGGGCGTTCACTGGCCGGCGGCATCGGTTTCACCGGACCGGTGAGATACGTGGCATGCACGGCCCGGACCTCGCCGATGTCGCCGTCATGCACGCGCTGGTAGAATTCGCGCCGTCCGTATTCCGCGCGCCAGCAGAAGCCCGAAACCACCGCCTGGCCGCGTTCCTGGGCGAGCTTCGCGGCTGCCATCGTCGCGCGCACCCCCGGGGCGTCCGTGGCCATGGGTTTCTCGGTGAACACGTGCTTGCCCGCGTTGACGGCCGCGACGAAGTGCAACGGGCGGAAACCCGGAGGCGTCGCCAGCAGGACCACGTCCACACCGCTGTCGATGACCTTCTGGTAGGCATCGAGTCCGGCGAACGTGGCGTCGGGGGTGACCTTGACGCGTTCGGCGATCTTCTCGTTCCGGCGGAGGTTGCTGATGGCTCCGGTGCATTTCTCGGGGAACAGATCACCCACGGCGGTGAGCACGACGTTGGCGTCGGCGTTCAACGCCTGGCTGGCGGCGCCGGTGCCACGTCCTCCGCAACCGACCAGCCCGATCTTGAGCGTGTCGCTGTTGGCGGCGAAGGCGCCGCGCGGCAGAACCAGGCTCGAAGCCGCCAGGCTGCCCAGCGTCACCGCACTCGAGGTCTTCAGGAACTGACGGCGGGAAGTGGTGGCTTCGGGCTGTCCGGCATCGCGGGTGAGAGGATTGAATTTCATGGGTCCGACTAAGCGCAACCCCTGTCGCAAAGTCAAGCCCGCCGGGAGAGCGTTCGGTCGCTGGCGCCCAGCTCAGCTTTTTCGGAGTGCGGAGTGTACTCCGCAGCCCGCTTGGTTGCCGGCAGGGCCAGCGGGTTGGACTTCACGCGGAAGGACGGAAAGGTGAGGAGCTAGCGCGTCACGTCGTCGCAGGTTCGCCAGGTGGCCGCCATTGTGAACGGGGTCCCGGTTACCGTCGAAGCGCTGCCCGCCACGGCGACGGATTGAAGCGGCCGGTCGGCAAGTGCCGGCAGTGGCGGCGGGGGGCGGTCAGATTCCAAGTTCGCGCTTCACGGCGGCGAAGGCCCCGAGGGCACGTTCGAGATCCTCGCGGGAATGCGCGGCGGACATTTGGGTGCGAATGCGCGCCCGGCCCCGGGGCACCACCGGGTAGCTGAAGCCGATGACGTAGACGCCCTGCGACAGCATGGCGTCAGCAAAGCGCGTGGCCAGCGCGGCATCGCCCAGCATCACCGGCACGATGGGATGCTCGCCGGGCAACAAGGCGAACCCGAGCCGCTCCATTTCCGCGCGGAAGAACCGGGTGTTCGCTTCGAGCTGATCGCGCAATGCCGTGGATTCGGTCAGCAATTCGAGCACCTTGAGCGACGCCCCGGCGATGGTCGGACTGAGCGTGTTCGAGAACAGGTAGGGGCGCGAACGTTGCCGCAGGAATTCAATCAGCTCGCGTCGCCCGCTCGTGTAACCTCCGCTGGCCCCGCCCAACGCCTTGCCCAGCGTGCCGGTCAGGATGTCGATCCGGTCCATCACCTCGTGGTGTTCATGGGTCCCCCGACCGTGCCGCCCCAGGAAGCCCACGGCGTGCGAGTCGTCCACCATCACCAACGCGCCATGCCGCTCCGCCAGGTCGCAGATGCCGGGCAGCCGGGCGATCGTGCCGTCCATCGAGAACACGCCGTCGGTGGCGATCAGCCGGAACCGCGCGTCCGCCGCCGTCTGCAGCTGCGCCTCGAGGTCTGCCAGGTCGTTGTTCCGATACCGGAACCGGTGCGCTTTGCAGAGCCGGACGCCGTCGATGATGCTGGCGTGGTTCAGTTCGTCGGAAATGATCGCGTCCTCCGCCGTCAACAAGGTCTCGAACAATCCGCCGTTCGCGTCGAAGCACGACGAATAGAGGATCGTGTCCTCCGTGCCGAGGAACTCGCTGAGCTTCGCCTCGAGCTGCTTGTGGACTCCCTGGGTGCCGCAGATAAACCGCACGCTGGCCAGGCCGTAACCCCACTGTTCCAGCGCCTTGGCCGCCGCCGCGCGCACCGCCGGATGCTGGGCGAGCCCGAGGTAGTTGTTGGCGCACAGGTTGAGCACGGGCCGACCGTCCGCCACGCGAATGGTCGCCCCCTGTGGGGTCATGATCACCCGCTCCGCCTTGTAGGTGCCCGCGTCGCGGATGCCGGCGAGCTGCGTTTCCAGATGGGTCTTGAACTGGTTCCACATAACAAATCGAGAGTGACCGGCGCGTCCCTCCCCGGAAGCGGGCTCAGTTCGCGGCGGCCGGTTCGCCTCCCGCCGTCGGGACCGCCGTGAACACGACCCGGTAGTCGCGGTTCGGGTCACACGCCTCCGGGCGCGGCACCAGGATGAAGTCGTCGGTGATCACCGGCTGCAAGTCCGCCCCGAGGACGATCTTCACATCCCGCACGCGGTGCGGCAGAAAGGCGATGAACGGCCGTCCACCGCGCTGGACGCCGTTCACGTTGATGGTGTCAAAGCTCCTTTCGCCGCGCCGGGGGCGGATCGCGAAGGTGTACGTCCCGCCACTGTTGCGCAGCTCCAGATCAAAGGCCCGGGGCCCGTCCGCCATGGTCGCCACCCATGCGGGATCCCCGTAGAAGGCGACCACATCGCGATCATGCAGGAGCCCAAAGCCGTCCTGCGCCCGCAGGCCCGCCGCCTGCGCCGCCGCTCCCACCGCGATCCGACCGGGCGGCCGACCACCTGGGGCAATTTCGGCGTCGACCAAATCGGGGAAGAAGCTCCCGAGCCGGTGAATCAACGCATGCTCGGTGGCCAGAAAAGCCTCGGCGAAGGTGTATTGCCCCGGTTGCTCGAGGTAGTAGTCCAGCATCCCCCAACCCGGGTACCCGTACCAGGTCGGCACCGTGTAGCCGATCATCTGCCGCACGCCCGCGCTGTTCATCCAGGACGTCGCCATGCAGTCCGGGCGGTCGATGTGCCCCATCAGGCAGTTGCCAATCGGCAGGTAGACCTTCGGGTTCGGCGAATCGACCGGGAACCGTTCCCCGTTGCCGGCCACGCCAACCAACCGTCCGTCCTGGTGGCGGAAGCGGCCGTTGCGATAGGCAAAACCGATCTGCCAGTCCCGCTCCGTGGCGTGTCCGGACGTCACGAAGAGGTCCGCGCGGTAATCGTTGAGCGTGCCGACGAGCGCCGCCGTGGTGTCCGCCGGGCCGGCGAGTTCCTTCGGTGGCGCGCCGGCTTCCTTCTTCACCCAGCGATGCGGCTTGAGTTCACAGAACCACTGCCCTTCCTCGCACATTTCGAGGGCCACCTCGGTCCCGCCGGCCACCTTGCGCACGGTCAACGGCGCGCTCTCCTGCGCGATGGCCAGCGCATTCGCCGCGTTGTAGCCGGTCAGGATGCCCCAGAAGCAATCGGCGTACGGGTCGTCGTCAAGCTGGCGGGTCAGTCGGTGAACCCGCGCAACGTACTCGCGGGAAACCTCCTCCGGCCGGGCCACGAAACAGACGTACCGCGGAAACGCCGACCGCAAGGCGGGCAGCACGGACGACGCTTCGAGGCCGCCCTCGCAGGTGACCAGTCCGCCCGCGTGCTTTTCCTGAAGTGTCCCGACCACGCGGCGCCAGCCGGGATCGGCGAGCGTCGCGGAGGAGGCCACGATCACATATTCCGGGCGGTCCTCGGCGCGGAGGGGTTCGATGAACGACGCGCCGAGGAGGAAGCCCAGCGAAAGGCCGGTCGCCAGGCTTGCCCGAACGCGGCACGGACCACGGCGCGACCCGTTGCCACCGGCGGAAGTTCCCGTATGGAACGGACCGCCCCGGACGGAACGCTCGTTGCGAGACAGGCTGCTTTTCATGACCGGTTGATGTAACCCGAATTTTCGGGGCAGGGCAGCTGTTTTTCGCGACCGGCGCTTTCCGGCATCAGGGTTCCCAGTTCAGCACCACCTTGCCGGAATCACCGGAAAGCATGGCCTGGAACCCTTCCTCGAAGCGGTCGAACGGCAATCGGTGCGTGATTACCGGTTCGATGTTCAAACCGCCCTGCAGCATCACGGTCATCTTGTACCAGGTCTCGTACATCTCGCGTCCGTAAATGCCTTTGATCGTGAGCATGTTGAAAATCACCTTGTTCCAGTCGATGGCCGGGTTCTCGCTCGGGATGCCCAGCAGGGCGATCTTCCCGCCGTGGCACATGGCCTCGATCATCTGATGAAACGCCGCCGGGCTGCCGGACATTTCGAGCCCGACGTCGAACCCTTCCTGCATGCCGAGTTCCTGCTGGACGTCGGCCAGCGATTTCTCCCTCGGGTTGACCGCCAGGGTGACGCCGAGCCGGCGGGCCAGGTCGAGCCGCCACGGATTGACGTCGGTGATCACCACGTAGCGTGCCCCGGCATACTTCGCGATGGCGGCGCCCATGATGCCAATCGGGCCCGCGCCGGTGACGAGCACGTCCTCGCCGAGCACCGGGAAGGACAACGCCGTGTGGACCGCGTTGCCGAACGGATCGAAAATGGCCGCCACGTCCTTGTCGATTCCCGGACCATGCACCCAGACGTTGGTCATCGGGAGCGCGAGGTATTCCGCGAACGCGCCGGGCCGGTTCACTCCCACACCGAGGGTTTTGGCGCAGAGGTGGCGCCGCCCGGCCAGGCAGTTGCGGCAGCGACCGCACACGACGTGTCCCTCGCCGCTCACGAGCTGGCCGGGGTGAAAGTCCGCCACATTCGATCCGACTTCGACGATCTCGCCCACGAACTCGTGTCCCACCGTCATGGGCACCGGGATCGTCTTGCTGGCCCACTCGTCCCACTTGTAGATGTGCAGGTCCGTGCCGCAAATTCCCGTGCGATGGATGCGGATCAGGACGTCGTTGATGCCGATCGTGGGCACGGGGACTTCTTCGAGCCACAAGCCGCGTTCAGCGCGCCGCTTCACCAGAGCCTTCATTGTCTTTTGCATACGGTTCGTTCCTCAAGACTGCCGCGCGCGAAAAAGGGTTGCCAGCCCCGGATCGCCCGCGCAACATCCGCTATCGCGAACGGATTGTCCGGGATAATGGAAGCCGGGTGTTCGCTATGCAAGACGTTTTTCCGATATTTCGAACAATGCCAAGACCGGGCCAAAAGACGAAGCCGATCGATCCCGGCGCCGGGGGCGGGGATACGGGCGGGCAGCTGTGCCGGCGGATGAAGGCCCTGCGCCAGGAACGCGGCTGGTCGCTCGAAACCCTCGCCAACGCCTCCGGTGTGAGCCGGTCGATGCTCAGCGAAATCGAGCGCGGCCGGGCCAATCCCACCCTCGCCGTGGCGTGTCGCATCGCCGCGGCCTTCGGGCTTTCACTGGGGGAACTGGTCGATTCCGGGCCGGCCACCTCGTCGATCAGCGTGATCCGCGCCGATGATCGGGCGCACCTGTACCGTTCGGACCACGACGTCACCATCCGGACCCTCTCGCCTTTGAACCTCGAGAAGGACGTCGAGTTCTACGAAGTCACCCTCCAGAATGGCGGCGAGCTTCGGAGCGCGCCGCACTTCGCCGGCACGCGGGAGTTCCTCACCGTGCACCAGGGGAGGGTGCGGTTGGAATCCGGCCCGGACGGCGAGGAGTTGGGGCCCGGTGATTCGGTCAGCTACCGCGCCGACGTGCCGCACGCGATCGTCAACGCGGGTCAGGGCGAATGCGTGGTGTTCCTGGTGGACATCTACCGTTGAGCGCCCGCCGCCGCCGCTCCCCTCCCGGGGTTTGGTGGGTTTCAAACGTCGATCAGCGGGCCGTTTCCCGGGGGGCGCCGATGATCGTCGTCCTCGTCGGGGCGCCGTTGGATGCGGCCCTGCACCCGCCAGCCGGCGCTGTTGCCGGTGAGCAGGTTCACGGCCACGGAAACCAGGCTGATGACCAGACCGCCGAAGAAAGCCGAGGCGAAGCCGGCCACTTCGAAGCCGCCGACCAGTTGTCCCACGAGGTAGAGCAGGAAGGCGTTCACAAACAGGACGAACACCCCGAGGCTGAGCAGCAGGAGCGGCAGCGAGAGAACCAGCAGCAGCGGCTTGAGGAAGGCGTTGAGGACGCCGAGCAGCAGGGACGCCACGAACAGCGCCCCGGGCGATTGGTAGTCGATGCCCGGGATGACGTTGGCGGCGACGAGCACGGCCAGGGTGGTGACCACCCATCGCCGCAGGAAGGGGACCCACCCCGGACGGGCAGGCGCGTTGTGCGAGTGAACCGGCATGCGTTGTCTCTTGTCTGACGGCCGCCGTCGGCGGCGACCCGGGCCCAAACTCGCACGAGTCAGCCCCGGAAGCCAGCGGCCTCCCGGAATCCCCCACGGGAAAACGCTGGTCACCACCGGCTCCCGGCGTAAGCTCCCGGGCCGGTCGCCGGAGCGATTTCCGGCGCGCCGGACGGCCACCAGACAACCCGTTCCCGATGATTGCCTCATGACAACCGAACGCACCCGACTCCGCGACGACGCCGTGGCTCTGGCAAGCGAAGCCGGTCAGGTCCTGCGCCGTCACTTCGGCCGTGTCACCCGGGTGCGCGCCAAGGAAAGCTGGGCCAGTGTCGTGAGCGAAGCCGACCTTGAAGCCGAGGCGTGCATCCTTGAGGCGCTCCGCGCCCGTCATCCGCGCGATGGCATCCTCGCCGAGGAATCCGGCCATCAACCCGGGGAATCCGACCGAACCTGGGTCGTTGATCCGCTGGACGGGACCTCGAATTTCGTCGCCGGGCTGCCGTGGTTTGGCGTGATGGTGGCCGTGCTCGAAGGGAGCGTTCCGCTTGCCGGCGCCATTCACCTTCCGCTCGATGGCATCACCTATGCCGGCGCCCGCGGGGGCGGCGTTACCCGCAACGAGCAGCCCGTGCAAGTCACCGCCGAAACCGACCTCCGCCGGTTGCTGTTGGGTTACAGTTTCGATCCCGCGCTCGACGAAGCCGGAGCGAACGCCCAGGCGCTTACGCTGGCCCGCCTCGCTCGTTCGGTGCGCAATGTGCGTTCGACGAACTCGATGCTGGACTTTGTGTTCACCATCGACGGCCGGTTTGGCGGTTGCCTCAATCACGCCACGCGCATCTGGGACATCGCGGCGCCGATCCTCCTGTTCGAGGAGGCGGGCGGCCTGCTCACCGGCTTGGACGGCGTCCCGATCCGGCTCGACCTCGGTCCCGAGGCGGCGCAGCGCAACTACTCCGTGCTGGGCGCCGGAAGGGAACTGCACCGGCAACTCGTCGCCCTGCTCCAATCGCTTCCGGCGGCGTCTTCGGGAACGCCATCCGGGAACGGGCTTGCCGGCGCCTCGTGAAAACAGACCCGAACCGTGACCGCGCGCCGCTGGACCGCAGCCGACGGGCGTCGGCGCGCGCCTGCCCGTCCGGGAGGGAGCCGGGGAACCCCCGCCCCGCTGGGAGCAGCCGACGTGAGGAAGCGCCGGTTTCCGAGTCACCTCCGGCCTCGGACGGGAGAGCGAGTCGGCTCACTTCGGCGCCTGCAATTGCTCCGCTTGGCTCCGCGAACGAGCTTCACGCAGGCCGGTCCGCGGTGGACGCGGCCTCCTGGCTGAAACAGCGCGTGACGCGGTTGCGGTTCCGCCCGCCCGTTGCCCACGTCTACAACCCGCTCGATTACGCGTGGTCCACCCACGAACAGTACCTTCGCCGCTACGCTTCGGACCTGAAGCGGATCGTGTTCCTCGGGATGAACCCGGGCCCGTTCGGCATGGCGCAGACGGGCGTGCCCTTCGGCGAGGTGGCGGCGGTGCGGGATTGGCTGGGCATCCGGGGCAACGTCGGCAAACCGCAGTCCGAACATCCGAAGCGTCCGGTCGAGGGGTTCGCCTGTCCACGGTCGGAGGTCAGTGGCCGCCGGCTCTGGGGGCTGTTCGCTGCGCGCTTCGGGACGGCCGCGACCTTCTTTCGCGACCATTTCGTCGCCAACTACTGCCCATTGGCTTTCATGACGGAAACCGGGGCGAACCTCACGCCGGACAAGCTCGATGCCGCAACCCGGGAGCCGCTGTTCGCCGACTGTGACGAAGCCCTGCGGCGGATGGTGGCGGCGCTGCGGCCGGAGTGGGTGATCGGGATCGGGGCCTTTGCCGCGACTCGGGCGCGGAACGCCTTGGAAGGCCGCGGCATCCGGATCGGTCAGATCCTGCACCCGAGCCCGGCCAGCCCCGCTGCCAACCGCGACTGGGCCGGTGCCGCCACCCGTCAACTGCGTGCGCTCGGGGTGTGGCGCTGACGGGCGGTGGCAGCCTCGCAAACGCCTCTGCACGTCCGATTTCTGAGAGGTGAAACAAAGTCCTTGACAAGCTTGGGTTCATGAGGAAATTAGCCGCGCTCCCCGTTCGGGGTGCTTGGATTACTCCAATATTGATCTAACCGGAAGCAGAGGAATTAACGATGCGAAGAGCAGGGCTTACTACCGGATTGTTGTTGGCGGGGATGGCCGCGCCGCAGTTGCTGGCGCAGTGGAGCTACGAAGTGAACGTCGACAGCACCGACTACGCGATTCACAAGAGCGCTTCGGGAGCCCCCCCGCCGGCGGATTCGGTGACGGATCCGTTGAACCCATTCGGGGGCAACGTTGGCTTGAATGTTCAGCCCCCGGCGACGGGAACCCCGTTCATGACCTCCGCTGCCAACAGCTCCGGTGAGGCGGCGCTGGGCGTGGAGGCGATCTTCCAGGATCCCTCGACCCCGAGTCCCGTGGTGCGGGACGGCTCCGCCATGGCGATGCTTTCCCAGACTGTAACGGTGCCGTTGGGACCGGATCAGACCTTTTCCTATGATTTCTCGATTCCCACGATTTACCTGCTGACTGCGGACTACGCGGGCGTGGGCGCAGGCGATCCGGTGGCCCCGGCGGTGTCGTATGAAATCGACATCCAACTCAATGGACTCTCGATCTGGAACTCGACGGCGACCCTTGAGGGTGGGCGGCTCGCTCGCTCCTTCACGGACAGCGGGGTCGCCCTCGTGAAATCGGCCGTTGGTGACCTGGTCAACGGAAACGAGGCCGGCTACGTCTTCTCGCCTTTCAGCGGGGCGCTTTCTCTGGGCACGTTTGCGGGCGGCCAGAGTTTCACCGTCGAAACCAAGCTGACCGCATCGCTGGCCGGCGGCCCTTACGAGCTGGGTGGTCTGGCGCTGATTGGTGACCCGGCGAACATCGGCTCCTCGCAGTTCAGCGGCAGCATCTCCGCGGTGCCCGAGCCACAGACCTATGCCCTGCTCGGCGGCCTTGGGCTGCTTGGCTTCGGTGTCTTCCGCCGCTTGCGACGCTGACCCGGTCCGCGGAACGCGTCTCATCCACCCCGGCGGCACGCGTGAGGTTGTGCCCCGGGGTGGTTCGCTTTTTTCCCGCTCGGCTGGTGAAGCCGCGAGAACGAGCTGGCGTGGATCCTGGCCGCACCCGTTCCGCACATCGGATGATGGTCAACGTCGGGGCTTGAGCCCCTGCGGTCCCGTCGCTTCAATGCCGCGATGTGTCCGGCACCCATGCCTGAAATCCTCCCGCGGCTGCTCGAATCCATCGAAGCCGCCCGCACGTTCTGCGTCGTCGGCCATGTGCGGCCGGACGGTGATTGCATCGGTTCGCAGCTGGCCCTGGCGCGGGGGCTCAAGGCGGTGGGCCGCAAGGTGTGCGTGTGGAACGCGGATCCCCTTCCTGCCAAGCTGGCCTTCCTCGATCCGGAAGGTTGGCTGGCGCCGCCCGAGCCGGGCCGGCGTTTCGACTGTGTGATCGCCACCGACGCCGCCAGCCTCGACCGGTTGGGAACGGTCGCGGAGCACGTCGGGAGGCGGCGGACCCTGATCAACATCGATCACCACGAGAGCAACACGCGCTTTGGCGATCTCAACTGGGTGGAGACCGCTTCGCCCTCGACCGGGGAGTTGATTCACCGGCTGTACCGGGCGGCGGGCTGGCCGGTTTCCCCGGCGGCGGCGGACTGCCTTTTCACGGCCATCTCCACGGATACGGGTTCCTTCCAATACCCTTCGGTGCGGCCGGAGACCTTCGAAACGGCCGCGGCCCTGGTGCGTGAAGGGGCCGACCTGGCGGCGATCTGCCGGCGCGTCTATCAGTCGCAAACGCTGGCGCGGGTGAAGCTGCTCCGGCACGTCTACCGGACGTTCCGTTTGAGCCGGGACGGGCGGGTGGCCTGGTTTTGGCTGCGACCGGCGGATTTGACCCGGGCCGGGGCGGATCGCTCGGACACCGAGGGCTTGATCGAGCACGTCCGGGCGCTCGAATCGGTGGTGGTCGCCTGCTTGTTCGAGCAAACGGAAACGGGGGCCGTCCGCATCAGCCTCCGGTCGAAGGACCCGGCCGTGGACGTGAACCGCGTGGCGGGGGCGTTCGGCGGTGGCGGCCATCCGGCGGCGGCCGGTGCGCGTCTCGAAGGCCCCCCGGCAACCGTGCAACGCTGCGTCTTGAGTGCGCTCCGCAAAGCGCTACACTCTCCCGCCTGATGCCGATGCCATCACTAGATCCGTTCGACGGCGCCCTGCTGATCGACAAACCGTCCGGGATCACCTCCCACGATGTCGTGGCCGAGGTGCGTCGTCGCTTGAAAATCAAGAAAGTGGGCCATTGCGGGACCTTGGATCCCAACGCCACCGGCCTGCTCATCCTCGTGCTCGGGAAGGCGACCAAGCTTTCCGAGAAGTTGATGGGCGCGGACAAGAGCTACGAAGGTTCCATCAAGTTCGGCGAGGCCACGAACAGTTACGACGCCGACGGCGAGCTGACCCACAGCCTGCCCGTGCCGCCCATGACCCTTGAGGAACTGAACGAGGCGGCCCGGGAGTTCGTGGGGGACCAGATGCAGGCGCCGCCCATGGTCTCCGCGGCCAAGGTTGGCGGCGTGCCCCTCTACAAACTCGCGCGCAAGGGCGTCGAGGTGGAGCGGAAGGAACGGCTGATTCACGTCTACAATTTCCGTTTCAGCGCCTACGAGCCGCCCGTGGGGCACTTCAGCATCGCCTGCACGAAGGGCACCTACGTCCGGAGCATCGCCCATGACCTCGGTCAGAACCTCGGTTGCGGGGCCCACTTGCTCACGCTGCGCCGGACCGAAATCGGGCAATTCTCCATCCAGCGCGCCACCACCCTCGCCGCCTTTCTCCAATTGACCCAGGCCGAGGTGCAGCAGCGCGTGATCCCCATGCCCCGGCTCAGCCTCTTCCAGGCCAGCACCGCCGGGGTTTGAACCGGGCGGTGTCTCCGACCATGGAAATCCTGTCCGAACCCCGCGTGCCGGGTGGCGTGCCGGCCCCGGTCAGCGTCGCCATCGGGGTGTTCGACGGGGTCCATCTCGGCCATCAAGCGGTCGTGCGCCGGATGGTCGAGGCGGCCGGTCGGCACGGCGCGCGGGCCGTGGCGGTCACCTTCGATCCCCATCCGGCGGCGGTGCTCGCCCACCAGCATGCGCCGCCCGCCATCCAGCGGATTGCCCAACGCCTCCGGAGTCTTGCCGCCCTCGGGGTGGACGCCACCTGGCTCATCCGCTTCGACGAGAGCTTCAGCCGCCAGTCCGGTGAGACCTTCGTCAACCGGCTTGCCGGGGGCTTCGGCGCGTTGCGGAGCGTGCACATCGGCCGCGGGTTTACCTTCGGTCACCGGCGTTCGGGCAACGTGGCCCTGCTGCAACAGCTGGGCGCCGCCGGCGGATTCACCGTCGACCCCGTGGAACCGGTGCGCGCCCACGGTGGCGTGGTCAGTAGCACGCGCGTGCGCGAACTCATCCGGCGCGGTGAATTGCAGACGGTCGCCGAACTGCTGGGACGTCCGTATTCGGTGGCCGGCGCCGTCGAGGCCGGGGAGCGGTTGGGCCGGCGCCTGGGGACGCCGACGGCCAATGTGAACGTGGACGGTCTGGCCTTGCCCCCGCTCGGGGTGTATGCGGTGCAGGCCATCATCGAAGGAACCGCTTGGCCGGCGGTGGCCAATCTCGGGGTGCGCCCCACGGTGTCGACCGGGGTCGCCGGGGTGCGGCTCGAAGCGCATCTGCTGGATGCGGACGAAGACCTTTACGGAAAGGAGGTCGAGGTTCGCTTCCACTGCCGGCTGCGGGCGGAGCAACGGTTTGACAGCGTCGAGGCCTTGCAGGCGCAGATCCAGGCCGATATTCGCGCGGCGCGCGCCGCGCTGGCCGCGCCCGCGGGCGGATGAAAGTGCCCGCTGGTGCAAGCCGGCAAGACCCGCTATAATGCGGCCCGATGAACACCGGGATCAGTGCCATCAATGCCGCAGTTCAGGAGGCCAGCCAGTTCGTGCCGGCGCTCCTGACCGAGCTCGGCCGCGTCGTGGTCGGGCAGAAATACCTCACCGAACGCCTCGTCATCGGCCTGCTGGCCAACGGCCACGTGCTCCTCGAAGGCGTGCCCGGCCTCGCCAAGACCCTTTCGGTCAAGTCCCTCGCCGCCTGTCTGAAAGCCCGCTTTGCGCGGTTGCAGTTCACCCCGGACATGCTGCCGGCGGACGTCATCGGCACCCAGATCTACAATCCCCAGTCGGGCGCCTTCACGACGCGGAAGGGGCCCGTGTTTGCGAACCTCATCCTGGCGGACGAAATCAACCGCGCCCCGGCCAAGGTGCAGAGCGCGCTGCTCGAGGCCATGCAGGAGCGGCAGGTCACCATCGGGGAGCGCAGCTATCCGCTTGAGGAGCCCTTCCTCGTGCTGGCCACCCAAAACCCCATCGAACAGGAGGGCACCTATCCGCTGCCCGAGGCGCAGGTCGACCGTTTCATGCTCAAGCTGAAGATCGGTTACCCGACCCGCGACGAGGAACGGCAGATTCTCGAGACCATGGCGCGCACCAGCGGCACGCCCGAAACCCAGCCGGTCGTGGACGCCAAGACCATCCTGGCCGCCCGCGACGTCGTCAACGAGGTCTACATCGACGACAAGGTCAAGGACTACATCGTCGACCTGGTCTGTTGCACGCGCGATCCCGAGCACTACCAGATCGCCGTGCGCGAGTTCATCCAGTTGGGCGCGTCCCCGCGGGCCACCATCGCGCTTACCCTCTGCGCCAAGGCCCATGCCTTCCTGCGCGGCCGCGGCTATGTCACGCCGCAGGACGTCAAGTCCGTCGGCATGGACGTGCTCCGCCACCGCGTCGCGGTCACCTACGAGGCGGAGGCGGAGGACAAGACGCCCGAACACATCATCCAGCGCATCTTCGACGAGTTGCCCGTGCCCTGAGCCCCATGATTCCCCGGGAGATCCTCAAGCACATCCGGCTCATCGAGCTGCGCACGAACCGGCTGGTCACCGAGTCGCTGGCGGGTCAGTACCACAGCGTCTTCAAGGGCCAGGGAATGAACTTCGACGAGGTGCGCGAATACCAGCCCGGCGACGACGTCCGGGCCATCGACTGGAACGTCACCGCCCGGATGAACCACCCGTTCATCAAGAAGTTCGTCGAGGAACGCGAGCTGACGGTGGTGATCCTCGTGGACTTGAGCGGCAGCGGGCTGTTCGGGTCGGGGGACCGGTCCAAGCGCGAACTCGCCGCCGAGATCGCTTCGGTGATGGCCTTCTCCGCCATCCGGAACAACGACAAGGTCGGCCTGCTCCTCTTCACCGATCACGTCGAAAAATACGTCCCTCCGCGCAAGGGCCGGCGCCATGTGTTGCGGGTCATCCGCGAGATCCTCTTCCACGAACCGCGCCGCACCGGCACGGATCTGACCGCGGCGCTGGATTTCATGGCGCACGTCATCCACCAGCGCGCCATCGTGGTGGTGATCTCCGATTTTCTCGGCCAGAGCACGCCCTCGCGGCGGGAGATCGACGCGCATCTGCGCCGTCAGGTGGTGCTTTCGCACACGCTGCGCCAGACCTCGCTCGCCGCGCTCCGACAGGCCAACCGCCGGCATGACGTGGTCGCGGTCCAGATCGTGGACCGTTACGAACTCCGCCTGCCCAACCTCGGCTACCTGGTGCTCAAAGACGCCGAGACCGGCGAGGTGGTCGAAATCAACACGGGCGACGAACGCCGGCGCTCCTCGTTCGCCGAGCGGCAGGCGGGCTTCCAACGCGATCTCCGCCGGCTGCTCGAATCGGCTGGCATCGACGCCATCCAGCTCCGCGCCGACAAACCCTACGCGTCCGCCCTGGCGCGGTTCTTCGAGCGACGCGAAAAACGCCGTCGACGCGGCTGATTCCCCCGGTTCCGAAGGATGGCCAGCAACACGACGACATTGCCCCAGCTGCCGGCGGGTGCGGTCTCCACCAACGCCCTGGCGACCAGCGACATTCGCGACATCAAACCGCCCCTGCCCACGCGGGACTGGACCTGGCTGTGGGGGGTGCTGGGCGCGGTGCTGCTCGGCGCCGTCCTGGCTTGGTGGTGGCGTCGGCGCCGGCGCTTGGGCGGGACCGCCCCGGTGATCGAGGTGGATCCGCGAACCCTGGTTCCCCCGCACGTCCGGGCCCGGCAGCGGCTCGAGGAAGCCCTGGCCTTGATCGGCACCCCGCGGCCGTTCTGCTTCGCGCTGACGGATGCCCTGCGGTGGTATCTCGAGGAGCAGATGAACCTGCGGGCGCCCGAGCGAACCACCGAGGAGTTTCTGGAGGAAATCAGCGGCAGTCCCCTGCTGGATGCGGCGCAGCGTGGTCTGCTGGCCGACTTTCTGACCCGGTGCGACCTCGTGAAGTTCGCCCGGCATCATCCGGGCGAGCCGGAACTGCGCGAACTGCACGCCAGCGCCCTGCGTCTCGTGGCCCAGACCGAACCGTCGCAACGGGCCGCCATGGTCGCTGCTCCCCCGGCGCCCCAAGTCCCGAACGCTGCCGCCTGACATGCGCTTCGCCCATCCATGGTTCCTGCTGCTGCTGCTCCTCCTGCCGTTGACGGCTTGGTGGCGCAAACGCCGGCACGGACGCCCGGCTTTCCTGTATTCCTCGGTGGCCCTGGTCAAGGGCATCACGGGCATCAGCCAGTCTCCCGTCGGACGCATCCTGCGGCGGCTGCGCTGGGTCGCGCTCGCCCTGCTCATCATCGGTCTCGCCCGCCCCCAGCGCGGCGCCGGTGAAACCGTCCTGCGCACCAGCGGCATCGACATCGTGGTCGCCATCGATCTTTCCACGAGCATGGCGTCGGAGGATTTCGAGGCCGGGGGGCAACGGGTGAACCGCCTGAACACCGCCCGCAGCGTGTTGCGCGAGTTCATCAAGAAGCGGGTGAACGATCGGATCGGCCTGGTGGCTTTTGCCCGCAACGCCTACGTGGTCGCGCCGCCCACCCTCGACCAGCAGTTCCTCGAACAGAATCTCGACCGCCTCCAGATGGGGCTCATCGAGGACGGCACCGCCGTCGGCGCCGCCCTGTCCGCCGCCCTGAACCGGTTGGAACGGAGCACCGCGCATTCCCGCATTGTCATCCTGATGACCGACGGCCAGAACAACGCCGGGAAGATCCCGCCGCTCACCGCCGCGGAAGCCGCCCACGCGCTGGGCATCAAGGTTTACACCATCGGGGTCGGCAAGCGCGGCCAGGCGCCCATGCCCGTCTTCGACCGGGCCGGCACGCCGCGCGGGTACCGGATGATGGACGTGGACATCGACGAGGAGACCCTGCAGGCGATTTCGGAGCGGACGGGCGGTCGCTATTTCCGCGCCGACAGCACGGACACCCTGCGGCGGATCTACGACGCCATCGATCAACTGGAAACGAGCGACGTCGAGGTGAAGAAATACCAGCATTACGCCGAGGTGTTTCCGTGGGTGGTGTTGCCGGCCTTCGTCCTCCTCCTGCTCGAGATCATTTTGAACAACACCGTGTGGCGGCGGCTCCCATGAAGGGTAAGGACCGCGGGCGCCGCCCGCCGATATCGAACTGACCATGTTCTTCGCCAAACCGGAAATGCTGTGGCTCCTGGCGGCGGTCATGCCGTTGTTGACGCTGTTTCTGTGGTGGGCCTGGCGGAAACGCCAGCAGCTCGTCCGTTGCTTCGTGCAGTCGCGGCTGCTCGCCCAGCTCACCGTCGGGGTGTCGCCCGTCCGGCAGAAGCTCCGCATGGTCCTGCTGGCGGCCGCCACGGGCCTGCTGCTCGTCGCCCTGGCCCGGCCGCTCTACGGCTACAGCGAACAGGAGTTCCGGCGCCGGGGCATTGACATCGCCGTGGCCATCGATGTCTCGCGCAGCATGCTGGCGGCGGATCTTCAGCCCGACCGGTTGACGCGTGCGAAGCTGGCCGCCCTGGATCTGATGAAGCTGGCGGAAAACGATCGCCTGGCCCTGGTCGCCTTCGCAGGCCGGGCCTTTCTGCAATGCCCGTTGACCATCGACGCCGGCGCCTTTCAGGAAAGCGTCAACGCGCTCGACACCGGCATCATCGCCCAGCAGGGCACGGCCCTCAGCGAGGCCATCGAGACCGCCATCACCGCCTTCGAGAAGGGCAGCGACAACTTCAAGGCGATCGTCATCCTCTCGGATGGCGAGGACCATGAGACGGGGGCCCGGGCGGCTGCGAAACGCGCGGGCGATGACGGGGTGCGGATCTACACGCTGGGGGTCGGGACACCGGAAGGCGACCAGTTGCGCCTGCACAACGAGAAGGGCGAAACCACCTACATCAAGGACGCCGACGGCCGGCCGGTGCTTTCCAAGCTCAATGACGGCATCCTGCGGGAGATGGCGCAGCTCTCGGAGGGCGAATACCTGCCGCTCAAGGGCACCGAGGCCGTCCGCCAGATCTACGAAAACCGCATCGCCCAGCTGCCGGCCAGCGAGTATGGCGCCCGCCTCGGACGGCAGTACCACGAACGCTTCCAGTGGCCGCTCGGGGCGGGCATCCTCCTGTTGATGATCGAAATGCTGTTGCCCTACCGCCGGCGCGTGCGGCGCGAGGAACTCGAGGCAGTCAATCCCGGCGCGCTCGGCCGGCTCGCCCCCCTGATCCTGCTGCTGCTGGCCCTGCCGGTCGCCCGGGCCTCCGAGCGACGCGCGTTCAACGCCTACGAACGTGGCGATTACCAGGCGGCCCATGACGCCTACCAGGATCTGCTCCTCAAGCACAGCGACAACGCCCGCCTGCACTACAACGCGGGCGCCGCCGCCTATCGAATGCGACGGTTCGAGGAGGCCGCCAACGAGTTCTCGGCCGCCGTGCTTTCCTCCGATCCGGACCTGCTCCACCCCGCCTATCACAACCTCGGCAACGCCCTGTTCCGGGCGGGCGAACAGGCCGCGGATCCGCAGGAAAAGCAGCAGGCCTGGGAGCAGGCGGTGCGCAGCTACGAGGCCGCCGTGAAGCTGGCCCCGGAGGACGCCGACACGCAGTTCAACCGCGACGTCGTCAAGGCCAGGCTCGAACTCCTGAAACAACAGCAGCAGGAGCAGCAACAGCAGGACCAGGAACAGAATCAGGACCAGGAGGAAAACCAGGATCAGCAGGATCAGCAATCCGGCCAGTCCCCGGATGACCAGCAATCCCCCGACCAACAGCCGTCGGAACCGGACCAGCAGGACCAAACGCAGAACGCGCCAGACCAGCAACCAGGCCAACCAGAGTCGCCGGACGATCCGTCCGAAAACCCGCCGTCCGAGTCCGCGAAGGACGACCAGCCGCAGAAGGACGCGGACGGGTCCGAGGAGAAGCCGCAGCCCCAGCCGGAAGCGGGCCAGGATGCGCCGCCGCCCGAGGGGCGGACGGGCAACGCGGAGAACTCGCCGCCGCCCGGCCAGATGACTCCCGAACAGGCCCGGTCGCTGCTTGAGGCCGCCCGCAACGACGAACATCACTGGAACGAGGCCGAGCGGGCGCGGGTTCAGGGGACGGTTCCCACCGACAAACCCTGGTAACCATGATGGAACCGCGGCAACGACTTTTGGCGGCGGTGTTGCTGGCCCTGGGGCTGACCGTTGGCCCGGCCGCCGGCCACGCGGCCAGTGTCATTGCCTCTTTCGAGCCCTCGACCATCTCGGCCGGCGAGTCCGCCAAACTCTCGATCACGTTCAGCGACGTTCCCCGGAACGCGGTCCAGCAGCCGTCCATTCCGTCCGTTGCCGGTCTAGATGTCCGGTACCTCGGGCAGTCGACCTCGATGCGCATGACCGGCGCCGAAACCCGCCTGAGCGTTGCTTTCAACTACCAGGTGACGCCCGCGCAACCGGGCGAATACGTCATTCCCGCCCTCGATCTGTCCACCGCCGGCGAGCGCCTGCGCACCCTGCCGGCGACGCTCAAGGTGCTGAAGCGGGGGGATTCCTCCGCCCCGATCGCCTCCGCTCAGCAGCGATGGGCCTACTTGATGCTGATCCCGGACAAGGAGGAGGTGTTCCTCGGCGAAATGCTTCCCCTGCGCCTGGATTTCTACATCGTCGACGGGCAGGACTACGCGCCGGAGCCACTGACCAGCGAGGGGTTTGTCTTCAGCCCTCTTGAAGCTGCCGGACAGCAACGCGTGCAGGTTCAAGGCCGGGTTTACTACCAGTTGAGGCATACTCAGAACGCCTTTGCCACCAAGACCGGGGACCTCACGCTCGGTCCGGCCGAAGCCCGCGTCACCCTCCGCCTGCCTCGCACCCGGCAACGGGGCAACGACCCTTTCGACAGTTTTTTCGGTTTCGATCCGTTCGGTCGAAACGTCGAGTTGCGACCGGCCACGGTGCAAAGTGAACCCCGGACCATCAAGGTGAAGCCCCTTCCGGGCGACGGGGTGCCGGCCAGCTTTCGCGGCGCGGTGGGTCAGTTTGCGCTGGAAGTCACGGCCAGCCCGACCAACGTGGCGGTGGGCGAACCCATCCAGTTGCGCGTACGCATCAGCGGCCAGGGGCAGATGGAGAACGTCACCCTGCCGCTGGGCGAAGGCTGGGACGGATTCCGGGCCTACCCCCCCCGCACACAGCTGGATGTCACCGACGCCAGCACGGCCCGCGGGGTCAAGACCTTCGAGCAGGATGTGGTGCCGCTCAACGTCAGTCAGACGGAGTTGCCCGGAATCGAGTTCAGCTACTTCGATCCCGTGGCTGCCGGCTACCGGACGCTCAGCCATCCGCCGACCCGGCTGCTGGTGCGTCCGGCCGCTTCCACCCAGACGCTGGCGCCGCTCGCCGGATCCTCCGCGAACGGTGGCAGTGAGGCCCCGCCTCCGCCGCAAGCCCTGGTTCCCATCAAACAACGTCCCGGGGCCCTGGCCGTGATTCGTCCGCCGCTGCTCGTGCGAGGGTGGTTTCAGGGCCTGCTGGTGCTGCCCTTGCTGGGGTTGGGCGCCGCGGTCGCGTGGCGCCGCTGGCGGGAGCACCTGGCCCGAAATCCGCTCGTCGCCCGCCGCCTGGCATTCGGCCGCCAACGCCGGCAGATGGTCGAGGAACTGCGCCGGCTCGCCGCCACCGGGGATCCGGAGGCGTTCTTTGCCCACACCTTCCGGATGCTGCAGGAACAGATCGGCGAACGGCTGGATCTGCCCGCCGCCGCCATCACCGAAGCGGTCATCGAGGAAAAACTGCGTCCCCGCGGCGCTCCCCAGGGCCTGCAGAACGATCTGCACCAGCTTTTTCAAACCTGCAACCAGGCCCGTTACGCGCCCGTGGCGGAGAGCAAGGACCTGCCCGGCTTGGCGCAGCACGTGGAGAAAACCCTCGATCGCACGCGACAGCTCCTGGCATGAGCCGACCCGCATCCCATCGCGAAGACGCGCGCGGAAGTGCCGGCAAGCCCGCCGGTCGGTTCCGCCGACGCTTACTCCTGCTGCCGTTGCTCTGCCTGCTCCTTCCTGCGGTCAGGGCCGATCTGGGCGCGGCCTTCGAGGAGGCCAACCTGCTCTACGGCCAGGGGCATCCCCGGGAAGCGGCGAACGCCTACGACCGGCTTTGGACCAACGGATTCTCCTCGACGGCCCTCCATTACAACCTGGGCAACGCATGGTTCAAAGCGGGGGAAACCGGACGGGCGATTCACCACTACCGGCTGGCCGAGAAGCTTGATCCCCGCGATCCCGACGTCGCGGCCAACCTCGAGTTGGCGCGGATGGCCGTGCAGGGGGGCGGGCCCACGAGACGTTCCCTGTCCGACCGGCTGACCGGCTGGCTTTCGCTCAACGAATGGACCGCCGCCGCCGGGACCGGCTTGTGGGTTTGGATCGGCCTCCTGATCACGGGGCAGTTCCGGCCCGAATGGCGGTCCCGACTGAACCTGGCGATTCGCTGCAGTGCTGCGGCCACCGGTCTGTTTGCCCTCCTGTTGCTCCTCGCCTGGACCCGCCACCCCGCTGTCGAGGCCATCGTCCTGGACCATAACGTCACCCTCCATCACGGACCGCTCGAGGAGTCGCCCGAGGTGGAGTCCCTCGCCGCCGGGCAGGAGCTTGCGGTGCTCGATCGCAAGGGCGACTGGGTGCAGGTCGGCGGCGCTGCGCGCGGCATCGGCTGGGTGCTCAAGGACCAGGTCGCCCTGCTGCCCCGTTAGCAACCCGCCCCGAATCGTTCAGCCTCCGCCGGGCAGGGCAAAGCGCCGCAGGCTTCGTCCCAGACGGCCGTTGTCCGCATGCACGGCGAAACGCAGTTCACCGTCCAGTGGTTGGCGCCAGAAACGACCGCCCGCGCATTCCACGATGAATCCCCCCGCGGCGATGTCCCACAGTCGGAGTCCCGGTTCCAGGAAGGCGTCGAACCGTCCGGCCGCCACGTAACACAGCGCCAGCGCCGCCGCCCCCATGAGCCGCACCTTCCGGACCCGATGCACAAGTTCGGTGAACGCGGGCGCCAGATACTCGAGCACCTCGGCCTGTTTGCCGAATCCCAGCGACACCACCGCCTCGCGCAACGGCCGTTCGCTGACGTGAATCCGGCGTCCGTTCAGGCGCGCTCCCCGGCCCGTCATCCCGGTCCAGAGTTCGTCGCAGAAAGGATCGTACACCACGCCCACGGTTGTGAGGAACTCTCCGTCCCCGGCGGCGGCGTCGCGCTGAGGTTGTGCGACTCGTTCCTGCAAGGCGATCGAGACGCAGGCGTGCGGAATCCCGTAGGCGTAGTTCACGGTGCCATCGATGGGATCGACCACCCAGCGGCGGGGCGCCGTTTGCGGGGCGTCGCCGCCTTCCTCGCCCAGCACCGGGACCTCGGGAAAGGCGGCGGCGAGGGTTCGTTGAATCAGTTGCTGACAGCGGACATCAAGTTCCAGTTTGAGGTCATGCCGCGTGGCCGCGTGCACGACTTTCGGACGGGTGAGGTTGCGGCGCATCAGCGCGCCAGCCCCGCGGGCCGCCGTCTCGGCCGCTCGCAACGCCTTCGAGAGATCGCGTGAGTTCATCGCTGACTGAGTTTCCAACCGTTGAAAAATCCCGAACAAAGGGCCGGGGCTCGACTCCGCCCACCCCGCGGGGGTCGCGATCGACATGCCAAACGGCTTCCGGTCGCCCGGTGATTCTGACTGCCGGGTGGATCCGAAGTCACTGCGCCAACCCGGGAAGCAGGAGCATGTTGGGGCGGACACCGCGTTCCCAAGCTCGTCGAAGGCCCGCCCAAGGCGAGCGCGAAGGGGAATGCGCTGCCGGACGCGCTTGGTTGCCGGCAGGCTGCGGGTTTCGGTCGGCAGCGTCGTGGGAATCGAAAGACGGCGGGGGACGGCGCTTCAACGGCCTTCCATCATCCCGGCGGGGACGCCGTGTTCCCAACCCTCAGGCGAATTCCAGGGCCGGGCGGAGCGATTCTCGGCATCGGGCGCGGCGCAACCCGCTCCCAACCACACGAACAACACGCCGAGCAGCGTCCAAGCGAGTCCTCGATGCCTCATGGGCGGGCCTAGTAGAGGGCCTGATCGCCAACCTGCACCTCGGCCTGCTTCCATTCGGGGAGGACGTTGGCGAAACTGCGTTCATCCTCGACGCGGGTGATGCGGATCTTGGCGACCAGCTTGCCGTCGCGGTTCACCAGCATTTCTCCCCGTTCGAGGGCGCCCTGCTTGCCGCCGACATCCAGGACCACGAACTCCCATTTGGGATCGACGGCCACGATGGCACCCTTGAGTCCCGGCATCGGTGGCGGCGGCGAGACATCGCCTTCGTAGATGGCGAGTCGCGCTTTGGTGGAGAGGAGGTTGCGGTTGAGCAGCGCATTTTCATCCTGCAAAGCCGCCAGAGCCTCCCGCGCATCCTGCAGTTCCGCAAGCCGGGTGCGAATACCGTCCACGGGGATGCCCAGGCCTTTCCACGCCGACAGTTCGCGATTCGAAGCCGTGAGTTCGGTGCGGGTGGTGTTCAGATCGATCTCGGCCCGGTCGGCGCGTTGCTGCTGTTGCTGGGCCCGATTGGTCGTGTCGACCAAGCGCTGACTGGTCTGTTCGAGTTCCTTTTCGGTCTTTTCGGCCAGATCCTTGGCCTCCTGAGCCTCCGATTGGGCCTGGCTCAGATCCGTTTGGGTCTGGGCCAGCTGGCTTTGCGTGGCGGCCAGCGTGGTTTCCAGGTTGGTGATCTTGTTGGACACCTGCACGTGGCTGACCACCAAGGTCCCGATGCTCGCCAAGATGGCGACGATCAAACTGATTCTGAGTAGCATGATTCTGTGTCTTGGTTCGCGAACCGGGCCAAACTAATGAGGCGCCGTTCGAGTGTCAACGCTCGTTTGGCAAAGTCGTCAGACCCCGTTTTTAGCAAGTCACGGGCCAGAACCATCACGGACTGCATCGGGCGCTCCGGACCTCCCGAATGGTGTCCACTGGAGCCCGGTCCGGCGGTGTTTCCCCAGTCTTGCAGGCCGGCGGCCCGTGCCGCACAGTCCGCCCATGTCACACCCTCGTTGCCGTTTCCGGGCCCGTTCCGGACTGTTGCTCTGGTTTCCTCTGATGCTGGGGGCTGCCACGGTCCTGGGCGCCGATGCCTACCAGCTCGGTTCGGAGTCCAGCGCGCGCGCTCCCGGAGTTCCCGCGGGTCGGGTCGAGCCCTTCAGTTTCCGTCAATCCCAGGTTTATCCGGCAACCGAACGGGCGGGCTGGGTCTACATCCCGGCGCAATACGACGGGCGCGAACCGGCGGCCCTCATGGTCTTCCAGGACGGCCACGCCTACGTCTCGACCGATGGGCAGATGCGGGCGCCCATCGTCTTCGACAACCTCATTGCGCGGGGGGAGATGCCGGTGACGATCGGCGTGTTCGTCAATCCGGGTCACCGCGGCGACGACGGTCCGGCGGCCGGCGGGTGGGGCAGCCGGAACAACCGCAGTCTCGAATACGACTCGCTCGGGGACGCCTACGCCCGCTTCCTGCTGGATGAACTCCTGCCGTGGGTGGTGAATCACTGGAACCTCAACGTCAGCAGCGATCCGCGGCGTCGCGCCATTTGCGGGATGAGCAGCGGCGGCATCTGCGCCTGGACGGCGGCCTGGGAACGCCCCGACGCTTTTGGCAAGGTGCTGTCGCACATCGGCAGCTTCGTGAACATCCGCGGGGGCCACGTTTATCCGGCGCTGATCCGCAAGACGGAACGTAAACCGATCCGCGTCCTGCTCCAGGACGGTAGCAACGACCTGAACAACCTCCATGGCAACTGGCCGCTGGCGAATCAGCAGTTGGCCAGCGCCCTGGCCTTCGCGGGCTATGATTTTCGCTTCGAGTTCGGGGACGGCGCGCACAACGGCGGGCATGGCGGGGCGATCCTGCCCGATTCCCTGCGTTGGCTCTGGCGACCGGAGCTTCCCGTTCTGCCCGCCCCGCTTACCCGCGACAACTTCTCCGGTGACGAGGCGCTGTCGAAGATCCTGCCCCGCGGCGGAGGCGGTCACGGCGACGAATGGGAACTCGTGGGGGAGGGCTACCGGTTCACTGATGCGGCGTGCCCCGGTTCGGAAGGGGAGTTCTACTTTGCCGACCTCCCTGTCGGGATCATCTACCGGGTGGAATCCGGCGCGGCCCGGCCGGAAGTCTGGCTGTCCAATGGGCTGCGCATCAGCGGCATGAAGTTCGGGTCTGACGGGATGCTGTACGCCTGCTCGCAGGGGGGCGGGGACGATGACCGCAAACGAATCGTGGTGATTGACCCGGCCACAAAGGCGGTGGAGACCGTCGCGCTGAACGTCGAGCCCAACGACCTCGTGGTGACCCGGGCCGGCAACATCTACTTCACAGACACGGGCGCCGGCGCCGTGGTGCGGGTGCCCGTCAGCGCCCGCGGAATGGCCCGACCGGCGCCGGTCGCGGGGGGAATCGTCGCGCCGAACGGGATCGCGCTGAGTCCGGACGGGCGGTTTCTGCTGGTGAGTGAATACCGCGGGACCAACGGCTGGAGCTTCCTCATCGCGCCGGATGGCAGTCTGCGTGGCGGGGAACGTTACATGCAGTTGCGCAAGCCGCAGGACCGGGAGGACAGCGGCGGCGACGGCATGACCACGGACCGCCTGGGCCGGGCTTGGATCACTTCCCACGAGGGCATTCAGGTGTTCGATGCGACCGGGCGGCTTGGTGGGGTGGTGGCGCGGCCGCAGGCGAAGGGCATTGTCAGCTGCGCCCTTGCCGGACCGGCGGGCGACCTGCTCTACGTCTGCAACGCGGACCGCGTTTACCGGCGGCGGGTGCTGGTCGGGAAATGATCCGGAGCCGGAGGGCGGTCTGGGCGCTTCGCACGCCGCGCACCCGGGCGGGGGGAAACCCTTCCCGACGTAACCTCGGGGGCTTTCCAACCGTCGAAACTCCGGGGCGGCGCCGGCGCCGGACGCGCGGGGCGATTTAGCGGCCCGGCCCGCTTGTGGCCGTTTCGGGGATGGTCTAGTCTGAAGCTGGTCGAAGAAGTCTGAATGGTGCGAATAAGCCTGAATCACGACGGCAATCGCCTGCGCCCTCGCCGGAACCTCGCCGGGGGGAGGGCCTTTGCTTGCTGCCTGTCGCTTTGTGCCGGTTTCGTCTGGGGAGCGGACTTCGAGGATGCCGAGCGGCTGCTGCGTCAGGGGGATTACACCGGGGCCGTGGTGATGGCCGAGTCCTCGCTGGCGGAGCGACCCTATTCGCTTCAATGGCCGGTTTACCTGATCGAAGGGCTCTCCAACCTCGGACGATATGCCGAGGCCCGCACCGTCCTTACCAATGCTCTGGCGGGCGAATCCCGGAGTATTGCCCTGCGGTGGTCCGGTCGGGAGGTTTACCGGCAATTGGGAGATCAGGCGGCGGCGAACCGGATGACGGACGAGATCATCGATCTGGTGGCGTCCCGGCCGTGGTCCTACCGCGACGCGTCGGACCTCGTGTACTTCGGTCGCGCGGCCCTAGCCCGCGGAGCCGATCCGAAGGATGTGCTGGACCGGGTCTATGCGAAGGCGAAACAGCTGGATCCCCAGGCCCGCGGGCCGTATCTGGCCGGGGGTGAACTGGCGCTGGACAAGGGCGATTACGCTCTCGCGGCAAAGCAGTTTCAGGAGGGTTTGGAGCGGCTGCCCGGCGATCCGGATCTGCATCTTGGCCTGGCCCGGGCGTTTGCCCCGAGCGACCCCTCGCTGATGATGGCCTCGGTCGAGGCGGCGTTGAAGGTCAACCCGAACCATATCCCGAGCCTGCTGCTGCTGGCCGATTACGCGGTTGATGCCGAGGACTACCCGGAGGCGGAACGGTTGACCGATCATGCGCGGTCCGTGAATCCGTATCATCCCGAGACCTGGGCCTATCGCGCGGTGCTGGCGCATCTGCAAAACCAGCCGGGACGCGAGCAGGCGGCGATGGAGATGGCGCTCAAGTTCTGGACCAACAATCCGGCGGTGCCGCACCTGGTTGGCAGGAAGCTCTCCCAGAAATACCGCTTCGCCGAGGGCGCCGAGCGGCAACGCCAGGCCCTCGCCTTCCAGCCCGACTTTCTCCCGGCGAAGGAGCAATTGGCGCAGGACCTGTTGCGTCTCGGGCAGGAAACCGAAGGCTGGCGGCTGGCGGAAGAGGTGCATCAGGCGGACGGCTACGACGTCGCGGCGATGAACCTGGTCACCCTCAAGGACGCAATGGCGAAGTACCACACGCTCACGAACGAGCATTTCGTAGTTCGCATGGTTCCCCGGGAGGCGGCGATTTACGGGGACCGTGTGCTCGAATTGCTGGACGCGGCCCGCGAGCATCTGACCGGTCGTTACGGACTCGAACTTCCGGGGCCGGTGTTGCTCGAGATTTTCGCGGAACAGCAGGACTTTGCGGTGCGCACCTTCGGGATGCCCGAGAACCATGGGTTCCTCGGGGTGTGCTTCGGGCCGGTCGTGACGGCGAACAGCCCGGCCTCAAGACCGGGACATCCGTTCAATTGGGAGGCGGTGATCTGGCATGAGTTCACGCACGTGATCACCCTGCAATTGACGCGGAACAAGATGCCGCGGTGGTTGAGCGAGGGGATCTCGGTGTTCGAGGAACGCCAGGCCAGTCCCGCCTGGGGAGAACGGCTGGATCCCGATTACCGCGAGATGATCCTCGGCGAGGACCTGACGCCGGTTTCGGAACTCAGCGGGGCCTTTCTTGCGCCGCGGTCGGAAAAGCACCTTCAGTTCGCCTATTACGAGTCCTCGCTGGTGGTCGAGTTCCTCGTCGAACGCTTCGGGTTCGACCAGCTGCGGGCGATTCTCGCCGATCTGGGCGGAGGCGAGGAGATCAACGCGGTGCTGGCCCGGCACACCCTGCCAATCGCCGAGTTGGACCGGGCCTTCGAGACCTACGCCCGGGAGACCGCGGCCGCGCTGGCGCCGAACCTGGACTGGGAGAAACCCGCCCAGGATTCGATTCTCGCGGGCCTGGGTGAGGAGGCGTGGGAACTCTGGGCGAAGACCCGCCCGAACAACTTCTGGGTGCTGCTTCGTCAGGCGCAGGCGCACATGGACGCCGGGGAATGGAATGCGGCGGCGGAGTTGCTGGAACTGATCGCCACCGCCTATCCGGGGTTTGCCGGGCCGGACAGCGTGCACCTGCAACTCGCCGGGGTTTACCGGGCGCAGGGCGACACCCTGAAGGAACGGGCCGCCCTGGAGCGGCTCGCCACCTGCGACGACACGGCGTTGGGGGCGTATCAGCGGTTGATGGAACTGGGGGCGGAGGCCGGGGATTGGCCGCTGGTCGAGTCGAACTCCCGGCGCTACCTCGCCGTCAATCCGCTGGTCCCGCTTCCGTACCGGTTCCTGGCGCAGGCGGCCGAGGCGCAGGATAATCCCCGGTTGGCCGTGCGCGCCTGGCGGGCCTTGATCGAGTTGGGCACGGCCAACCCGGCGGAAGCGCACTTCAAACTGGCCCGCCATTTGCGCCGATTGGACGATCCTTCGGCCAAGCGTCATCTCCTCCAGGCCCTCGAGGAGGCGCCGCGCTACCGCGAAGCCCTCCAACTCCTGCTCGAATGGGAGCGGGAGGAAGCGCCGGTCGAAACCGGGGAGGCGGGCACATGATGCGGCGGCGCGCCGGGTGGCTGCTGGTCGCCCTGCTTCTGGGAGGGTTGGTCATGGCCCAGCGATGGGGCGGGCCGCGCGGTGGCTTTCGGGGCGGCTTTCGTGGCTGGTCCGGCACGGTTCCCCGCACGGCCCGGGAGGTTCCTTCCCGGAGCACGGGCACCCCGACCTGGACCAACGCGCCGGCCTTCCAGAAGGACGTCTTCACCTTCGCCCGCATCTGCTATGACCGCGGCGGCTATCGGGGCGCCGGTTGGGCGACCGATTTGCCGGACAGCGACTTGAACCTCTCGTTCCGCTTGCAGCAGATGACCTCGATGAAAGTGGATCCGGACGGGCGGGTGCTGCGGTTGACCGATCCCGATCTCGCGGATTTCCCGTTCGTCTACATCGTCGAGCCCGGCGGCCTGGAACTGAGCGAGCCCGAGGTGGAGGCTCTGCGCAACTACCTGTTGAACGGCGGTTTCCTGATGCTCGACGATTTCTGGGGCGAAGCGGAGTGGATGAACTGCGAGGCGGTGCTGCGGCAGGTGTTTCCTACCCGGAACTTCGTCGAGCTACCGCTGGACCACCCCATCTACAGCTGCGTGTTCCAGATCAAGGCCAAGGGGCAGGTCCCCAATGTCGGGCTGGGCGTCGAGAGCCAGTGGAACGGCGGTGTGACCTGGGAACGTCCCGACGCCCGGGAGGTGCATCATCGGGCGATCTTCGATGATCAGGGCCGGCTGATGGTGCTGGCCACGCACAACACCGACAACGGCGACGGCTGGGAGCGGGAAGGGGAGAGCGATTATTACTTTCACAACTTCGCGGAGAAGATTGCCTACCCGCTTGGCATCAACGTGCTTTTCTACGTCATGACCCATTAACCGCAGCGCGATTCCCTTGCCTCGATCATGAGTTTCCCCTCTCCCGTCGAAAACCCGGCCGGTCCGGCTGCCGCAACCCCGGCCCTCAACGAGCGCGAGGTCTTCGAGCGCCTCACCGGCGGGCGCCGTCAGATCGAAGCCGAACTCGGCAAAGTCATCGTTGGCCAGCGGGAGGTCATCGACCAGATTCTGACGGCGCTTTTCGCCGGGGGCCATTGCCTGATCACCGGTGCGCCCGGACTGGCGAAAACCCTGCTGGTCAAATCCATCGCCCGGATCTTCCACCTCCAATTCCAGCGCATCCAGTTCACGCCCGACCTCATGCCGGCCGACATCACCGGCACCGAGATCCTCCAGGATACGGGGCAGGGAAGGCAGTTGACCTTCGTCAAGGGGCCGGTGTTCGCCAACATCATCCTGGCCGACGAAATCAACCGCACGCCGCCGAAAACACAGGCCGCGTTGCTCGAAGCGATGCAGGAATACCAGGTGACCGCGGCGGGGCATCGGCATCTATTGGAACGTCCTTTCTTCGTGCTTGCGACCCAGAACCCCATCGAGATGGAGGGCACCTACCCGTTGCCCGAGGCGCAACTCGACCGGTTCATGTTCAACGTGGTGATGGATTACTTGCCGGAGGACGACGAGGTCGACGTCGTGAAACGAACGACCGCCGGGGCGCCCGCGCCCATCCAGCGGCTGTTTACCGGGGAGGACGTGCTGCAGTTCCAGGAACTGGTCCGGGGCGTGCCCATTGCGGATGAAGTCGTGCGCTACGCTGTGCAGATCGCCGCCGCCTCGCGCCCGCATCAAGGCGCCGCGCCCGACTTCATCAATCAGTGGATCAGTTGGGGCGCCGGCACGCGGGCGGCACAGTTCCTCGTGCTCGGCGCCAAGGCGCGGGTGCTGCTCAAAGGGGGCGCCCACGTTTCGCTCGATGACATCCGCAGTCTGGCCGCGCCCGTCCTGCGCCATCGCATGTTGCTGAACTACCGCGCCGAAGCCGACGGGGTGCGGGTCGAGGACGTCATCCGTCGCCTGCTCGAGACGGTCAAGCCGCCGCTGCCATGAGCCCGGTCGCCGCGACTGCTCCCGCCCCGCCTTTCGCGGCGTTGATCGATCCGCGGACGCTGATGCGCATCCGCAACCTTGAGCTGCGGGCGCGGGTCGTGGTCGAGGGTTTTTGGAGCGGCATTCACCGGAGCCCTTACCACGGCTTCTCGGTCGAGTTCACGGAATACCGGCAATACAGCCCGGGAGACGAACTCCGCTATCTGGACTGGCGGGTTTACGCCCGCAGCGACCGCTTCTTCATCAAGCGCTTCGAGGACGAGACAAATCTCCGCTGCCAGCTGGTCGTGGACCAAAGCCGCTCGATGGCCTACGGATCACTGGCGTGGAACAAGGCGGAATACACGCGCACGCTGGCGGCGGCCCTCGCGTATTTCCTGCATGGTCAGGGCGACGGTGTCGGGCTGATGACGTTTGACGAGAAGATCCGGGACTATCTGCCGGCACGCCATCGGGCGAGCCATTTGCGGCGGTTGATGCTGACCCTCGAGGAAGTCACGGGCGGGCGGGCCACCGATTTGGTGACGCCGCTCCAGCGCGTGGCCGAACTGGTGCGCAAGCGCGGGCTGGTCATCCTCATCTCGGACTTCCTCGCCCCGCTCGAACGGCTCGAGGTGGCCCTCGGACAACTGGCGGCGACAGGGCACGATTTGATCCTCTTTCAAGTGCTCGATCCCGTCGAGGTTTCGCTCGAGATCGGCGAACCCGCGGTGCTCGAAGACCCGGAAAGCGGTCGGACGCTGATGGTCGATCCGGCCACCGCCCGACGGGATTACCAGCGTCGGCTCGAGGGCCACTGCGAAATGGTGCGCGACCTGGCCCGCCGGCTGGGGGGGGAGTGCATCCGGTTGACGTCGGATCAACCCCTCGAACTGGCCCTGTTCGACTTCCTGGGCGCGCGGCGGCAGCGCGGGCCCACCACCCGCCGGGCACAGTCCCGGGTTGCGGGGAGGGGCGGATGAGCTTTCTCGCGCCGCTGTTTCTGCTGGGCGCGCTGTCGGTGGCCCTGCCGGTGATCTTCCATCTGGTGCGGCGGACCACCCGGAAGCGCACCCCGTTCGGTTCGCTGATGTTCCTGCGGCCCGCGCCGCCGCGGCTTCGGCAGCGGAACCGCCTCGAGAACCTCCTGCTCCTGCTCCTGCGGTGCGCAGCGATTGGCCTGTTGGCCCTGGGCTTTGCCCGGCCGTTTTTCGTCACCCACGACGATACGGTCCTGCCGGCGCCGGAAGGCGCGCGACTCGTGGTGTTGCTCGACACGAGCGCCAGCATGGGGCGCGGGGATCTCTGGAAGCAGGCAACCGACAAGGCGCTCGTCGCGTTGCGGACGGCCAAACCCGGCGACGAAGCCGCGGTGCTCACGTTTGATCGCGAGGCCCGCACGCTGGTGGATTTCCCCGCGTGGAATGCGGTCGAGGCCAATGCGCGGCTGGCCTTGGCCCGCGAACAACTGGCGGGGATCAATCCAACGCAGGCGGGGACGCATCTCGATCAGGCGCTGATCCGGGCGGCGGAATTCCTGGCGGAAGGAACCGAGGCCGGAACGCGCCGGCTGCGGCTCGTGCTCATTTCCGACCTCCAGCAGGGAAGCCGGTTGAACGGTCTGCAGGCCCACGAATGGCCTCGCGGGATGGAGGTCGACGTGGAGACGGTTTCGCCGGCCAACAGCGCCAACACCGGATTGCAGGCCGCTGGCGAGGTGCGCTCCACCGCCCGGGCGGCCAAGGACCGCGTCCGGTTGCGCGTTGTGAACACGGCGGACTCGGCGGTCGAACAGTTTCGCGTCGGCTGGGTGGGCCCCGACAACACGCTGTCCGGTCCGCTGGTGGACGTGCATGTGCCGCCGGGACAAAGCCGGATTTTCACCCTCGCGCTGACCAACCTGCCGGCGGGCGTGCCGCGGGCGCGGTTGCTGGGAGACCTCGAGCCCTTTGACAACGAGGTTCACCTGCTGCCACCGCCCCAACTCCACAGCACGGTGGGCTACGTCGGAGGCGACACCGCGGAGGCGGGCAAGGAGGAGTTGTTCTTCGTGCAGCGAGCGTTTCAAGCGACTCCCCGGCAGACCGTCGAGGTGCGCGCGCTGGATGCCGTCACCGCGCCGGCCCGCTTGGAACGGGAACCGCCGTCATTGCTCGTGATGACCGGCCCGCCCGGTGAGGGCTTGCGGGCGGTGGTTCGCGCGCGGCTCGCGGCGGGGGCGACCGTGCTTGCGGCGCCCAGGTCGGCCGAGGATGCCGGTCGGTTGCTGGCTTCTCTTGACCTGGCCGCCCCGGACATCGAGGAGGTCGCCACGGCGCGCCATGCGCTCCTCGGGGAAATCGACTTTCAGCATCCGGTCTTTGCGGCGTTCGCCGACGTGCGTTACAGCGATTTCACGAAGGTGCATTTCTGGCGGCACCGGCGCCTTGATGCGGACGCCATCACCGGCGCCCGCGTGCCGGCTCGTTTTGACGATGGAGACCCGGCGTTGATCGAGATTCCCGCGGGCCCGGGTCGCGTGTTGTTGCTTACCTCCGGCTGGCATCCCGCCGACAGTCAACTCGCCTTGTCCTCCAAATTCGTGCCGTTGCTCTACTCGGTGCTCGAATACAGCGGTGTCCGTCCGCCCGCGCCGGCGCAATACCTCGTGGGCGACCGGGCGCCATTGTCCTTTGCCCGGGCGTCAGGCGGCGGGACCGCGACGGTGGTCCGGCCCGATGGCGCCGTGGTTTCGCTGGTGGCTGGCGCCCCCACGTTTGGCGGGACGGACCTGGCGGGAGTCTATGTGGCGCGCCTGGGCGAGGAGGAGTTGTCGTTTGCGGTGAACCTCGATCCGCTCGAGAGCCAGACCACGCCGATGTTGGCGGAGGACCTCGCGGGGTTGGGGGTGCCGACCGCGCGGTCGGCCGGTGAACTGGCGGTGGCGGCGGCCCGGGAGGTGCAATTGCACCGGGCGGACATGGAAAACCGGCAAAAACTCTGGCGTTGGCTCGTGCTGGCGACGCTGGTGATTCTGGTGGTGGAAACCTGGCTGGCCGGGCGGGGATCGAACCGTTCCGCCGGCCCCACGGAGGCAACCGCATGATGGATCCTTTCCTGGAAGCGAGACTGCGCCCGGTGCTCGGGCGGCAGCGCCGTCGCCGAACGGCCCTGCGCCTCAGCGGCCTCTGGCTGGCCGTGGGCCTGCTGGCGGTCGCCGCTCACGCCCTTCTGGCCGGGCTCGGTTGGCGCTTCGGTTTGCTGCCGTGGGCCGCCGGGTTGGTGGGTTTCACGGGGACCCTGCTGCTGCTGACGCGGGGACGCCGCCGCGGCGATGAAGCCCGGCGGTTGGTCCTCGCCATCGAGCGGCGGCATCCCGAACTCGATGGACGCTTGTTAACCGCTTCCGAACAGGCCTTTAGCAGCGATCGAGAGCCGAGTTTCCTGCGCCGGCGGCTGGTCGATGAAGTGATGGACCACGCGGCGATCCATCGTTGGACGAGATCGGTTCCATGGTGGCAGGTGGCCGGCTCCCAGCTCCTTTGCCTCGCCGCCGTGGCGGGTGTGCTTTGGATGACGTGGCGGTTGCCGCCGATCCAGCCCGGAGCGCGCGTGGTGTCCTTGCCGCCGTCCACCGTCGAGGTGAGCCCCGGCAACATCGAACTCGAAAAGGGCTCCAGCCTCGTCGTGATGGCCCGCTTCGGCGAACCGGTCCCCGCCCAGGTCACGCTCATCTCGCGCGCCTCGCGGCGTGAACCCCGGTCGGTCGCACTGGTCAAGAGCCTCTCCGACCCGATGTTCGGCGGCTCGATCCCGAACGTCGAGGAGGACCTGAGTTACCGGTTGGAATTTGACGACCGCCGCACCGAGGACTACCGGGTAACGGTGTTCGAATACCCGGCCCTGACGCGTGCCGACGCCGGCTTGGTCTACCCGGACTACACCGCGCAGGAGCCGCGGAAGATTGAGGATGTCCGCCGCATCTCCGCCGTGGAGGGCACGCGGCTCACGCTCGAACTGAAATTCAACAAGCCCGTGACCGATGTTCGGCTGCTGCCCGAAAAGCCTGTCGCCGAATCGGTGGTCATCTCCCCCGGCACGAACGCGGCCACGGCCCTGCTGCCCGACTTCGCGCTCACCTCGAGCCGGACCTATTTCCTTCAATTGACCGATGCCGACGGGCGCACGAACAAGTCCCCGACCCGGTTCGTTCTGAACGTGCTGACCAACCGACCGCCGGAATTGCGGCTGGCCGCGCCCCGCGGCGACCTGCGGCCCTCGGCCATTGAGGAAGTCCGTTTCGACGGAACGGTGTGGGATGACTTCGGCGTCCGGGCACACGGGTTGGCGTATATGCGCGCCGGAGAATCGCCGGCCTACGTGACGCTTGGTGAGGGCACGCCGGCCCGCGCAAAGCAGCCGTTCGACCATCTGCTGCCGCTCGAGGAGTTGCGGGTGGCGCCGGACGAGTTGGTTTGCTGGTTTGTGTGGGCGGATGATGTCGGACCGGACGGTGAACTGCGCCGCACGACCGGCGACCTCTACTTCGCGGAAATCCGTCCCTTCGACGAGGTCTTCCGTGAAGGGCAGGCGCAGACCGGACAGCAATCGCAGCAGTCCGAGCAATCCGGGCAGCAGGACGGTCAACAAAGTCCTTCGACCCGGCTGGCCGAGTTGCAGAAGCAGATCATCAGCGCCACCTGGAATATTCAACGAGCGTCGCCGGGTCGCCCGCCCCCCGCGCCGGACGAAGCGGCGGTGCAGGCCGATGGCTCGAAGGCGGAGGATCTGACCGTGATTCGCGATTCCCAGGCGGACGCCCTGGCCCAGGCGGAAGGGGCGCGCGAGGAGGCGGGTGACGGACGGACCGCGGGTTTCTGGGCCACGGCCATCGAGCAAATGGGCGCGGCCCGCGATGCCCTGGACCAGACGATCGGGTCGGGCGCCCCGCTCGATGCGGCGCTCTCGGCGGAACAGGCGGCCTACCAGGCGTTGTTGCGGTTGCAGCAGCGCGAATACGAAGTGGCTCGCAGCCAGCGCCAGCAGCAGCGCGGGCAGAACGCGAACAACCGCCAGCAGCAGATGCAGCGGCAGTTGGATCAACTCGATCTAACGCAATCCGAGAACCGCTACGAGACCGAAAGCCAGGCCCAGGCGCCGCAAAGCGACGAACGCCGCGAGCAGTTGCAGGTCTTGAACCGGTTGAGCGAACTGGCCCGGCGACAGGAGGACGTCAACCAACGTTTGCGCGAGTTGCAGACCGCCCTGCAGGAGGCGCGCACCGAGCAGGAACGCGAGGAACTCCGGCGGGAGTTGAAGCGCTTGCAGGAGGAGGAACAGCGGTTGGTGGCCGACCTCGACGAACTCCAGCAGCGCCTGGACCGGCCCGAAAACCAGTCGCGCATGGCGGAGCAACGACAGCAGCTCGAGGAAACCCGCGAGGAAATGCGCCGGGCCGCCGAAGCGGCGGGCGAGGGGCAGCCCTCGCAGGCGCTGGCTTCGGGTTCGCGCGCCCAACGCCAGATGCAGGAAATGCGCGAAGACCTGCGCCGGGAAAGCGCCGGGGCTTTCGCGGAGGATCTCCGTCGCATGCGCGCCGAGGCCCGCGAACTGGTGCGCGAGCAGGAG
This sequence comes from Verrucomicrobiales bacterium, assembly GCA_024233305.1. GTDB lineage: Bacteria > Verrucomicrobiota > Verrucomicrobiia > Limisphaerales > J093 > J093. The sequence continues at coordinate 22,845 of JACKPV010000033.1, read as the reverse complement.
TCCCTTGGGCAGGCGCTCGACGGATTGGACCAGAATCAATCTCGCCGCCTGACGGATGAGCCGCGCCGGGAAGCCTTGCTCGATCGGCTCGATGAGCAAAGAGAGCGTCTCACCAACCTCGTCGAGCAGGTGCGGACGGTTTCCGAACAAGCCGAGCAAACCGAACCGTTGGTTTCGTCGGACCTCTATGATTCCTTGCGCCGCTTCAGCCAGGAGGAGGCGCGCAACGTCAAGGAGTTCCAGGACGACCTCCTGGCGCGCGGCATGCTCACCCGTTCCCTCTACGACCGGCTGCAGGAAGCCGCCACCGACGACGAGGCGAAGTCCCTCACGCTGACCTCGGAAATGCTGCGTCAGGGATTGCTGGATCACGCGGATGAAGCCGAGCGACGGGCGCGCGCCGGCATCGACACCCTGGCCGAAGGGGTGACTTCGGCGGCGGAGAAGGTGCTGGGCGACGACACCGAGGCGCTGCGTTTCGCCCAAAGCGAGATCGATGCGCTGACCCGCCAGGTCGAACGCGAAATCGATCAGGCCCGCGCCTCGGAGGCAGCAGGCGAACGCGACGGAAGGGGCAGCGAAGCACGTGATCAACCGGGCGCTGAGGGACCGCGTGGTCGGTCCGGGGAAGCCGAACGCCAAGCCAGCCAGCCGGGTGAAGCTCCCCGGGCTGGGGCGGGATCTTCCGATCAGGGAACGCCCGGCGACAACGAGCAGGCTCAGGGAGAACCCACCCCGGAACTGGCCCGCAACGATGCCGATCGACCGCCCGCATCCCGGGGAGAGAACGGTCGCGAACAGCCCGGACAGGGCGGCGGCCAGGGTGGCGGGCAAACTGGAGAGCAGGTGGCGTCGCAAGCCGATCGGGAGCCGGCGCCGGACACGCCGCGTGAAGGCAACCGCGGCGGACGCGGCGGTCGGTTGCCCGAGGGATTCGACTGGTTGCTGGGCGGCAACGATCAATCGGGCGGCGGCACGGGGCCGATCACGGGGCTCGATTTTGCGCCCTGGTCGGACCGCCTGCGGGAAGTCGAGGAGACGGTCGATCTGCCGACGTTGCGGAGCCAGATCGCCCGCACGCGCGAACGCGCCGGCGAACTCCGGCGCGAGTTCCGGGATGATCTCAAGAAGCCGGATTGGGTGGTGGTGCAACTCGAAATTGTGAAGCCACTGGTCGAGGTGCGCGACCTCATCCGCGAGGAACTGGCGCGGCGGGATTCGACTGACGAACTCGCGCCCATTGATCGCGACCCGGTGCCCGGCCGGTACACCGAACTGGTGCGCCGCTATTACGAGGAACTGGGCCGCGACGGTCGCCGGGAGGCCGCGCCGTGACGGGATTGGCCGTGCTCACGCTTTCCGGGCTCGACTGGTTGTGGCCGGTCCTGGTGCTGGCGTTGTTGGGCGCGGCAGGCATCTGGTGGAGCTATTCACGGGCCCCGGGAGGCGGTTGGCGGGCGGCGGGGGCGTTGCTCAAGCTCGCCGGCCTGGGACTGCTGGCATGGTGCCTGCTCGAACCCTTGTGGTCGCAACCCCGCGCCCGGCCCGGGGCCAACCTGCTGGCCATCGTGGCCGATACCAGCCAGGGCTTGCAGGTGCGCGACCGTGGCGAGGCGGCCACGCGGGCGGAGGAATTGCAGGCGCGGCTCGGGCCGGCGGGCGGCGACTGGCAGACGCGGCTCGAAGCGGACTTCGAGTTGCGCCGGTTCACCTTTGACTCGCAGCTGCGCGCGGTGGCGGGTTTCGAGGGGCTGACGTTTGACGGGCAGGCAACCGCTTTGGGCGGGGCGCTCGCATCGGTGCGCGGTCGTTTTGCCGACCGTCCGTTGGCCGGGATTCTCTTGTTCACTGACGGCAACGCCACCGATCTGCCGGAAGGCGCGCCCGATCTGGAAGGGTTGCCGCCGGTTTATCCCGTGGTGCTCGGTCGCGAGGGCGCCGTACGGGACGTGGCGGTGACGCAGACCGCCGTCACGCAAAGCGCCTTCGAGGATGCTCCCGTGGCGGTGCAGGCGGACGTGCGGGCGACCGGTTGGCAGGGCGAGTCGCTCACGGTCTGGCTCGAGGACGCCGCCGGGACGCGGATCGAGGAACAGACGCAACGCGCGCGACGCGATGACGAAACGCTGACGTTCCGGTTCCGTTTTCGCCCGCCGCAACCGGGCTGGTCGTTCTATCGGGTCCGCGCCGGGCGACGCGGCGATCTCGAGGCTGCCGATCCCGCATCGAGCAGTGACGAGGCGACCTGGCTGAACAACGAGCGTATCGTTGCCGTCCAGCGGGGAGGCGGTCCCTACCGGGTGCTGTACGTGGCCGGCCGGCCGAACTGGGAATACAAGTTCCTGAACCGCGCCATCCTCGAGGACGATCAGACCCAACTCGTCGCCTTGATTCGCATCGCGTTGCGGGAGCCGAAATTCGATTTCCGCGGGCGCGCCGGCGAGACCGGCAACCCGTTGTTCCGCGGGTTCGGCGATCAATCGCGGGAGGCGGTCGAGCGCTACGACCAGCCGGTCATCGTGCGTTTGAACACGCGGGACGAGTTCGAACTGCGCAGCGGTTTTCCGCAAACCCCGGCTGATCTCTTCGCCTACGATGCGGTGATCCTGGACGACGTCGAGGCGGGTTTCTTCAGCGCCGAACAGGCCTCGTTGCTGCAACGGTTCGTGGCCGAACGCGGTGGTGGTTTCGCGATGCTCGGCGGCGCGGAGACCTTTCGGGAGGGCAACTACCACCGCAATCCCATTGGTGACATGCTGCCGGTCTACTTGGACCGGATACCCGATTTGAAGGAGCCGCCCCGGATGCGGTGGAGCCTCACCCGCGAAGGGGTGCTCCAGCCCTGGATGCGTTTGCACGACAATGAGCCCGCTGAAAAGGCCCGCCGCGACGCGATGCCCGCCTTCGAGGTCCAGAACCTGGCGCCGGAAATCAAGCCGGGCGCCAGCATCATGGCGACCACCCTGGACGACAACGGGGTCGAGTGGCCCGCCCTGGTCACCCAGCGCTTCGGGCGGGGACGCACCGCGGCTCTCACCACCGGCGACGTGTGGCGTTGGGGCATGCGGGACCAGGAATCCCGCGCGGACATGAACAAGTTCTGGCGGCAACTCGTGCGCTGGCTGGTAGCCGACGTGCCGCGGCGGGTGGAACTTGCGGTCGAACCGGGCTCCGGCGGCAACAGTGCGGTCGACCTGGTCACCCGCGTGCGCAACCCGGACTTCGAGCCGCTCGACGAAGCCACCGTTGCGTTCGAGATTCAGTCCGTGCCGCTCGAGGCCGCCGCCGCGAATCCGCCGTCCGTCCGGTTGCGCGGGGAACCCTCGTTGCAGGAAGCCGGCCGCTTCGAAGCCACCTTTGCCCCGCGGGGCGCCATTGGATTTCTCGGCGCCGCTGTCGTCACGGATGAAGCGGGGGCCGAAGTGGGGCGGAGCACGCTTGGCTGGACGGCCAACCCGGCCGGCGAGGAGTTCCGTTCGCTGCAACCGAACCGCGCTTTGCTCGAGACCATCGCCCGGCGCACCGGCGGCAAGGTGGTGGACCTCGCGGGCCTGGCCGGCTTGGCGGGCGAATTGCCACAGCGCCAGGCGCCGGTTATGGAAACCTGGGTTGCGCCCGCCTGGCACAGTCCCTGGCTGTTCCTCCTGGCCCTCGGACTGCTCATCACCGAATGGGGCCTGCGTCGTCGGAGGGGTTTGCCATGAGGCGATTTACCCGCGCTTTGCGGTGGCTGCTTTTCGCCGGCGCGCTGTCCGTCCCGGCGGCGTTGGGGGCGACGGACGAACCGGCCATGCTGGTGGTGGTCGGTGTGCCGGGTGAGCCGGATTACGCGACGAACTTCCTGCAACAGGCCACGCTCTGGCGCGAGGCGGCGGAAACCGCGCGGGTTGCCTTCCAGACGGTGGGTTGGGGGCCGACGGAAGAGGCGGACGATCGCGACCGGGTCCGCGCGTGGTTGACCGCGCAGTCCCCGACGGGCCCGGCGCCGCTGTGGATCGTCCTCATCGGGCATGGGACCTTCGATGGCAAGGAAGCCCGCTTCAACCTGCGCGGTCCTGATCTCACCGCCTCGGAGTTCGCCGAATGGCTGACGCCGGTAAGCCGCCCGATGGTGTTCCTGAACACCGCCTCGGCCAGCGCCCCGTTCATGGCCAGGCTCACCGGGTCGGCCCGGGTCATCGTCACTGCCACCCGAAGCGGCTATGAGCAAAACTATGCGCGCTTTGGCGAACACCTTGCCCGGACCATTGCCGATCCTGCCGCCGACCTCGACAAGGATGGCCAAACGTCCGTGCTCGAGGCCTTCCTGAGCGCGGCGGCGCGAGTCGCCGAGTTCTACCAAAGCGAGGGGCGGTTGGCGACCGAGCACGCGTTGATCGATGACAACGGGGACGGCCTCGGGACCGCGGCGGACTGGTTCCGGGGCGTGCGGGCGATCAAACAGGCGACCGAAGGCGCGGCGGTGGACGGCGATCGCGCCCATCAAATCCACCTGATCCTGAGCCCGGCCGAACTGGCCCTCCCACCGGAGACCCGCGCCCGTCGCGACGCTCTCGAACTCGACGTGCTGCGGTTGCGGGATCGCAAGGCCAGCGTTCCCGAGGCGGACTATTATCGCGAGCTGGAGCGGTTGTTGCTCGAACTGGCGCGGGTATACGAGAAGCCCTCTTCCGCGGTTCAATGAGCCGGCTTCGCGGCCTCGATCAGCGCTTCCGCCAGTGCCTCGGGCGCCCACTTGTTGTCCGGCAGAATCGTGGTGATCTGCCCGGCGGGATCGACCACGACGGTTCGCAGGTTGTGGCTGATGCTGCCCTTTTCGCGGACCAGGATCAGGTCGAACTGGCGGCCAAACGCCTCGATCTCCGCCTCGCCCGCGGTGGCGAACAGCCAGTGGTTGGTGTCGCACCCCTGCGCGGCCGCATACCCCTTCAGCACCATCGGCGTGTCGAACTCCGGGTCGAACGAGATCGACAGCAGGGACCAGTTCGTCGGCGCGTCCGTCCGCGCCTTGAGCAATTCCTGCGTGGCGGCGAAGTGCCGCGACATGCGGGGGCAGTAGTCGGGCAGGGGACAGCGCGTGAAGAAGAACGTGAAGGCCAGCGCCCGCCCCCGGTAATCCTCCAGCGCCAACGCCCCGCCGAACTGGTTCGTCAGCGCCAGGTCCGGCAGGGAATCGCCAGGCTCCAACTGCACCACGTCCTCCCACTCGCCCGGATCATCGTGTGGCAGCGTGGCCAGATCGATCTTCACCCCCGTCTTCAGGATCTGATCGATCCAGTCCGCATCCTCGGTGACCGACAACCGGAAGGTGATCTGGTCCCCCGGTTCCAGGTTCGCGGCGTCGGGCGGGTTTTTCAATGGCAGGGGCATGGTCATCGCCATCATGAAATCCGGGATTTCCTCGTGAAAGATGATGGCGGTCCGGCCCTCGTCCTCAAGCCGCTTGAAAACGCCGCGCACCGCGAAGGTCCGCACGCCGGGCATCGACGGCGCGAGGGCCTCCTCCGTCTGCGGGGACGGCGCCCGCTTCTCGCAGCCGCCACCCAACACAACCAGGCCAAGCAGGAGCCAGGCGGAGGGGAAGGGCCACGTGCGGGTCGATGAACGAGGCTGGCGGGAGGTGTGGGGCTGGTTCATGGCTGGGTGGTGGGCGCCGGGTTTGTTCTGCCTTCTGCCGGCTCGGCGAGCAGGCGTTGGATCGCCTCGAACAGACGGTCGGTTTCCGCCGGCGCGAGCGCGTTGAAATACCCCCGTACCACGCCGCGACGATCCACCAGGGCGAGTCGATCGCTGTGCAGCGGGCCGGCCAGCAGACGCGCGCGTTCCTGGGTGTTGCGCGCGGAGGGCAGCAGAAAACTGAAGCGGATGGTGTCAAACAGCGCCTTCCGTTCGCCGGTCACAAACCACCAGCGCTCGGGATCCGCCCCGAGGGCGTCCGCGTATCGTCGCAGCGCGGCCGGATCATCCGTGCCGGGATCGCAGGTGAACGAGACGGTCCTGACCGCAGCAAGCGGCCGCAGCTTTTCCTGCAACCCCTGGACGACCGCCGTGACCTCCTGGCAATCCGTCGAGCAGCTCGAGAAGAACAAATGGACCACCCAGATTTCGCCGAGCAGGTCACCCAGCGAGACCTCCCGTCCGCTGCGCTCCGTCAGCACGAAGGGGTCCACCTTTCGGATGGCGCGCAGGCCGTGGTCCGGCGTCGGTTCCTTCGCGCAACCACCGCCCCCGGTCAGCATCAGGACCGACAGGATGAGGCCGCCGCCCGGGGCGGCGCGTCGGTTGCGAGATTTCATTATCCAACTGGCGACCATCAAAGGGGCAAGATTAGCGCGTTCGCGCACCCGTTCAAACCCGATGTCACCTCGGTGTGGACTCCCGTGCGCAATGAAGCGGCGTCCAAGCCGCCGGATTCACAAGCCGGGGTGTGACGATGGCGGAGCTGTGCCTTATCGAGCTTGGCCGTGATCGTTCAGTGGATGGTCGCCGCCGACGTGTAGTCGGCGCTGTAATCCAAGGGTTTACGCGGTTTTGCCGATTCCGACTGGGGGTGACGTTTTGGTGAATCGTCGCGCCGGGTGGCAGGCGGCGGTATCCCCAGTGAATCATGCGCCGACTGGACGGCGGCAGCTGCGAGTTGCTGACTTGTTACGGCCGAGCCGCTTCATCGTCGGGAAGCACAGTGGCGCGTCGTGAACCGCCGTGCCTGGCGCGGCGTTGTCGGCGACGCTCGGTGGCACGCAGCCTATTCGTCCGCCTCGGCGTCCATGGCGTCGAGGTCGATGAGGATGTCACGGGGTTCGGCGCCCTTGCTGGGACCGACGATGCCGCGGTTTTCGAGTTCATCCATCAACCGCGCGGCCCGGGTGTAGCCCAGGCGCAGGCGGCGTTGGAGCAGCGAGACGCTGGCCTTCTGTTCGCTCCGGATGACGTCGATGCACTTCTCGATGAGTTCCTCGTCCTCGCTGCTGCGTTCGTCGGTGTCGAGGTTGGCGGAGGGTTGGGAAAGCTGCTGATGGATGTCGACCTCGTAGCTGGGATTGCCCTGGAGGGAGATGAAATCGACGACGTCCTGGATTTCCTTGTCCGTGACGAACGCGCCCTGTGCGCGGATGAGGCGGGCCGCGCCCGGCGGGAGATAGAGCATGTCACCCTTGCCGAGGAGTTTTTCGGCGCCCATGGCGTCGAGGATGGTGCGGGAGTCCACCTTCGAGGCGACCTGGAAGGCGATGCGGGCGGGGATGTTGGCCTTGATGACGCCGGTGATGACGTCGACGGAGGGGCGCTGGGTCGCGACGATGCAGTGGATGCCGGCGGCGCGGGCCATCTGGGTGATGCGGGCGATGGCCATCTCGACGTCGGCCGGGGCCACGAGCATGAGGTCGGCGAGTTCGTCGATGATGACGACGATGTAACTGAGCTTCTCGGGGATGGGGAACTCGTCCTCGCGCGGGACCACGATCGCCTCGTCGATTTCCACGGCGAACCCCTCGGCACCTTCGCCGTCCTTCCGGGCGCCCAGCGGCAGTTCGGGCTGCGCCGGTTTTGGCGGGGCCGCCTTGGGGCGTTCGTTGAAGGCCTTGACGTTGCGGACCCCGACGCGGGCAAAGATCTGGTAGCGCTTCTCCATTTCGTTCACGACCCAGCGCAGGGCGAGGATGACCTTCTTGGGGTCGGTGACGACGGGCACGACGAGGTGGGGCAGCTTGTTGTATTGCTGCAGTTCCACGACCTTGGGATCGATCATCACGAACCGGAGGTCCTCGGGCGAGAAGCGGTAGAGCAGGGAGGCGACGATGGAATTGATGCAGACGGATTTGCCGGAACCGGTGCTGCCGGCGATGAGCATGTGCGGCATGTCAGCGAGGTCGCCGACGATGGGGTGGCCGTAGACGTCCTTGCCGAGGGCGAGCGGGATGCTGGCACGACTGTTGCGCCATTCTTCGGATTCGAGGAGTTCGCGGAGGATGACCTTGGATTTGATGGAATTGGGAACCTCGACGCCGACCGAACTCTTGCCGGGCACGGGCGCGAGGATGTGAATGCGCTCCGCCTTGAGGGCGGCGGTGATGTTGTTGGTGAGCGCGGTGATTTTCTCGAGCTTCACACCGGGGGCGGGGTGCAGTTCGTAGCGGGTGATGGTGGGGCCCTTGGTGATGTCGCCCTGGGCCACTTCGATGCCGAACTGGGCGAGAGTCTGGCGGATGATGTGGGCGTTGCGCATCAATTCCTCGCGGGAATCGGTGGTTTTCGCGGGCGCATCGGGCACGCTGAGGAGCTTTGCTTGGGGGAGCTTGTAATCGCCGATGACGGGCGGGGTGGCGACGCGGAGGGTTTCGCCACGGCTCTTCCCGCCGCGGGGTTTCGGAAGCGGCGCTTCGTCCTCGTCGTCCTCCCCGGCTTTCACGGCGGACTGCCGGCGGGAAGGGCGGCGGCCGAGCACTTCGTCCGTGGTCGCGGCGGCCACCTCGCGGGCCGGGATGATCTCCTCGGGTGCTTCGTCCGCCGCCTCCAACACGGGGGTTGATTCCGCGTCCGGTTCGGCAGCCGCTTCCTCGTCGGACTGGACCCGGGGCATGCTCAGATCGCGCACCTGGGGTTCGGGAAAACCGGCGAGGGCCGGCGACAGGTCGGCAGCGACCGGTTCGATGGGAGCTTCTTCAGGCTCCTCGCTGGCGGGTTTGGCGGGGCGACCGTTGCGGGTCTTGCCGCCGGAGATTTGTTGTTTGAGGCGGGCGGCCTGGCGTTCGAGTTGGCGGGCCTTACGTTCGAGGACGGCCTCGCGGTTGCCCCGTTGTTCGCGCCAGGCGAGGAAACGCTGCCAGGCCAGGCGTAGCCATTCGCCGAGGTGGAAATTGGTGAGGCCGTAGAGGCTGATAAGGTAGAGGGTGAAGAAGATGACGGACGACCCGACCGTGCCGAAATACCCGAATACGTAGCGGTTCAGGCTCGAACCGGCGACCCCTCCGGCACTGGGGGCGTTGATGTTCAGGCTGAGTCGTTCGAGGTGGCCCGCGGCGGGCGAACCGACGCCCCGGGCGAGCTTGTCCAGAGCCGCGGTGTCCGTGCCGAGGTCAAGCGCGGCCGAACAGGTGAGCAGCAACAGGAGGGCCCAGGGCCAGCGACGACGAAGGTAGCTCAGGAAAGGCAGAAACTGGGCGAGCCCGAAGCCCAGCAGGAGCATGGGCAGCAGGTAGGCGCCGGCGCCGAAGGTGAAGAACAACCGGTCCGCCAGGCTGGCACCGAACGGGCCGATCCAGTTCGCCGCCGGCCGGTTGGGCGGGGTTCGGACGGAGGCCAGGTCGAATTTGTCGAAGGAGAACAGCGACGCGAGCAGCAGGAAGGCAAGGCACAGCAGAACCAGCCCGAGGATGTCACTCCCACCCCTCCGGTCGAACGCGCCGCCTGTTTCTTTACGGGCCACGACCGGATGCTAGGCGGCCCCTACGGGCCAGACAAACCCGAAGTTGACCGGCGGCCACGGGGCCTTGTGTTGCCGACCTTCGGCCGACGGGTTCGGACGTCGGCGCCTTCGTGGGTTGCGACGTCGCCGGGTCAGGTGTGCCCCTGCGCGTCTCCGGCGGACCCGGTTGGCGGGAACGTGTTGGGCTGCGGCGCGGCGGGGGGGAAAGCCGCCGTCGGACGCCGCCTGCGATCCACGCGAGCGCCAGGGCGAAGGCCTGGACCGCCACCGCTGTCTGGCCGGGCGGCAGGTCTTGGGCGTGGGCGAGTGCCAGGCCGGTCAGCACCCCGCCGACGCCGATGACGGGGGAAATGAGGAACATGGAGCGGATTTCGGTGCAGAGATTGCGCGCCGCGAGCGCGGGCAGCACCAGACAGGCGAAGGTGAACAGCATCCCGGAAACCCGGATGGCCAGCCCGGCGGCCAGTCCCAGAAAGATGCTGGTGGCGAGGTTCCAGGCGCCCGGGGCAAGCCCGATGGCGGCGGCCATCACCGGATCGGTGATGAGCAGCATCAGCCGGCGATGGGTCCGTATCGTGACGGCGATGGCGAGGGCGGCCAGCGTGCCGAGCATCCAGAGGTCCGGCGTCCGCGCTCCGATGATGGTCGAGGCCGAGGCGCTCTGCAGGACCCGGGTTCCCCCGGGGTGGTCCGCCAGGAGCAGGACGGCCCCGCTGGCGGCCAGGAGGAAGACCCAGCCGGTGAGTTCCTCGGCGCGGGCATCATGTCCGGAGCGCCGGCCACCGATCCCCACTGCGGCGGCGATCCCGGCACCCACGCCCCACCAGGAAGCCGTGACACCGCCCCACACCACACCCGCGGCGATTCCGAACAAGGACGCCTGGGAGATGGCGGCCGCTACAAACACCTGCCGGCGGCCAACCACGAGCACGCCGAGCAGGGCGAGCGTGCAGCCGATGAGCAGCGCCGCGACATAGGACGGGTAGAAGAGAGGCCATGAGGCCAGGAAATCGCGCATCATGGCCGCGCCCCCCTGCGCGTCAAACGCTCGAGCAGATCGTCGGTCGAGCACGCGGCCGGTTCGTCGGCCCCGTCGTCGGGCGGGGGCGGGCAAGTCGGTGGGGGCGCGGGGGAATCCGGGCGGTCTGCCTCCATTTCGCGGCGGCCATCGGACTCGATCCGCACAGTGACCGGCAATCCGAAGGTCTCGGTCAAGTGGGTGGGTTGCAGCACTTCATGCACCGGGCCGGCCTGCACCCGGCCGTTGCGGAACAGCGCGGCATGCGAGGCGCGTCGGCCGGCGATGCGCAGGTCATGGGTGACGAAGATGATGGTGATGCGGTGCTCCCGATTCAGGGCCTGGATGATGTCCAGCACGGTGCCGGCCGAGGCCAGGTCGAGGCCGGCGGTCGGCTCGTCAACCACCAGGAGCAAGGGATCCCGGATCAAGGCCCGCGCCACCATCGCCCGTTGACGCTGCCCGCCGGACAACTCCCAGAGGCTGCGGGCGGCCTGGGGTTCGAGCCCGACCAAGGCCAGCAGCCGCTGCAAGCGCAGGGTGGCGGTGCGGTGGTTCAGACCGGCACCGACCGCGCCACTCCGGATGAACTCGCGAACGGTGGTGGGGGCGGCCGGGTTCAGGTCGCATTCCTGGGGAACGAAACCGACGCGGGTCCGGCGGGCGAAATCCCGCCGCAACACCAGTCTCCCCCGTCGGGGACGCAGGGCGCCGAGAATCGCCCGGATGAGCGTGGTCTTGCCTTCGCCGTTGGGGCCGAGGAAGCACCAGAAGTCACCGGGATCGATTCGGAGATTCACGTCCCGGAGCACGACATTGCGGCCGTAGGCGAGGGTGGCCTGCTCCGCCACCACCACCGGTTGAAGTTCGGACGGTGGGGCGCCCGCCGTCGGGGCGTCGCTCCCGGAGAGAAGAGGGTGCGTGCTCATGTCACTCCCCGGCGGTCAGCGCGGCCCGCAACTGCGCGACGTTGTGCGCAATCATGCGCAGGTAGCTGTCGGCACCCTCGGCGGCACCGGTCTGATGCGCCAGCGGTGTCACCCGGGCCCCGGTTTCGCGGGCCACGAGGCGGGCGTGTTCCGGGGGGAAATAGGGCGCGGTGAGCACGACCTTGACGCCCCGTTCCTGCATGCGGCGAATGACTTCGCGCAGGTGACGCGTGGTGGGGGGGACGCCGGGGCTGGGTTCGAGGTAGGCGACCACCTCGAGGCCGAAGCGCCGCGCAAAGTAGGGCCAGAGGTCGTGATCGCCCACGATGCCCGCGCCGGCGAAGGGGGCGAGTTCCCCGAGCACGCCTCCGAGCTGCGCGCGGTATTCGCGGGCCCACCGGGACAGATCGTCTTCGAGCGCCTCCGGGGACGCGAAGTCCTCAAGCGGTCCGAGGTCGATGCGGGCGGCGACCTCGGGCCCGAACCACACGCGCGCCCACTCGTCCACGAACGCGCGATGTCGGTCGTCGAAAAATGGCTCCCAGGCGGGACGCAGCGTCACCAGCCGGTCACAGATCGCCCGCGCGGCCTTCAGGCCTTCCACGGGATCGAGGAGGTAGTGCGGGTTGCCGGATTCGTGAAAGCTGCCGGGAGGCGGGGTGGCCGCCGGGCCGGCGAGCGGACGGACGCCCTGGCCGAGGTTCAGGTTCCCCGGACCGCCCGGCTTGGTCGCGTCGTTTTGCGCGCGTTGCATCAGCGGTTCGAGCCACGCGTTCTCGATTCCCAACCCGACCTGCAGGTACAGCTCCGCGCGATTCAACGCGCGCACCTGACCCGGACGCAGTTCGATCAAGTGGGGATCCTCCAATCCCTGGCTGAAGCAGATCACCTCCACCCGCTCTCCACCAAGCGATTCCGCCAGGCTCCGGAGATCGGGGGTGGTGGCGCAGATCCTCAGGGGAGCGGGTTCGCCGCCCGAAGCGGGACTCCCGGCGGCGGCGAGGTCCGCGCCCAAAATGAGGGTGATGAACAAGCGTGGCCCGAGGAGGGCGAGGGCCGGGATCGCCAGCCGGATTGATTTCTTCATGATGGGGCAGGACCGGGGGTTCGCAGCCGCCGGGAGGGAGGTCGCCGTTGGGCACGGCGACCTCCTCCGCGGCAGCCGGGTGTCAGTCGTGGTCGTGGTCGGTCCCGCCCTGGAGCACTCCCAGCAGCGCCAGCTTGGCGGGCAGTCCATGCACATGAAACGTCCGTTCGATCGCGAAGGCGGCCAGATCGATCTCGACGATCCGTTCACCTGCCGGGTCGGACACGTAGGCCATCCCCATCCCCGCGGTCACAGCGGGATGATGCTGGCCGTGATTGGCGTGGTTGGTCACCGGGGTGATCACCCCCGGCAGCGTCCGCACGACGCTGCCGCTGACGGCGTCGAGTTCGAGCAGGTCGCCGCTGGCCAGGACGACGAGCAACTCGTGGCCGTCCGGGGTGAATTCGAAGGCAACGGGCCGGCTGTCGCCGGCGGTCGGCACCGGGGTCATCGTCCCGGCCTCCGGGGAGATCAGGAAGAGCCCGCCGCTGGCGCCCTCCGCCGTGGCGTGCCCGAAGTAATGCGCATGCGCGTCATGTCCCCGCAACTCGCCAATCCGCAGCGGCGCGGCGAGGGTCTCCGGATTCGGCACGAGCGCGTCGTGGAAATGGTCGTCGTGAGCCTCGATCACCAGCACGCCGTCGGCGCAACCGAAGGCCGCCGTGTGTCCGTTGCCTGCCTCGCCGTGCAGCAACTGGCAGCCAGGAGCCGCGTGGATGATGTTGCCTTCGAGGTCATGGACCGCGGCCCCGATGGGCAGGGGATTGCCCGAGGTTGCCGGATAGTCCGGGTTGGCCATGGTCACTGCAAACCGGTCCCCGTCCAGCGGCACCGCCGCTCCATGCTGCAGCCCGGCGAACAACTCCCGCGGTTCATAAGCATCACCGAGGGCCGCGAGTTGGGGTTCGTGGACCAGGGAGACCTTGCCGACGCCGTCGTGATGAACCGCGATCCACTCCCCGCGGGACACGATGTGGACCGGGCCGGCCCCCGCGAGCGAAAGGGCGAGTTTGCTCAGGGGCTTCTCGTACGCGTGCAGATGGTCTCCGTGGTCCTCGACGTAGATCCCCCCGTCGAAGATCTGCACCAGGTCGCCGTCGGTTTCCACGGTGAATCCGAACCGTCCGGAAGGGCTGGCGCGCAGGCTCGAGGCGCGGGCGGTGAGTTCGAATTCGTCCTGGTGGACGGCGCCCGTTTCCAGATCGATGACGGACAGGTGGGCCTCTTCAGCGTCCGCCACCAGCAACCGGCCCAGGAACCCTTCCGTCGCGTGGCCGTCATCATGAATCTCGAGTCGGAACCAGCTCATGGCTTGATCCGTCGGGACTTGAATTTCCATCGGGCTGCCGGTGCCCTCGACTTCCGATCCTACGTCCTCCCAGCCCTCCCCGGAGTCGTGGCGTTGTTGCAGTTGGTAATGCACCCCGGCTTCCGAGGTCCAGGTCAGGCGCAACGATGACGCTCCGGTTTCCGCCACTTGCAGCCGCGTCTCAGGCGCCACCCGGAAGTGGTATTCGGCCGGTTCGCTGGTGGTTTCGGCACCGCCATCCACCAGCACGCCGGAGGCCTGCACCACGACGTGATACGCCCCCGGGGCCGTGAAGGCCCAATTGGCGTGGGAATGACTGCCCGCCAGGAGGGTGTGCCGGTCGGTGGCGTCGATGCCGTCGGCGCTGTTCATTGCGACGACGGGATTGCCGAAGGGATCGGTGGTGTAGAGGAAGAAGTTACCGGGCCCGTGCACCGCGACCAGGCTCAGGCGGATTTGGTCGTCAGCAAACGTGCCGGACTCGATCTCCTCGGCGCCCAGTCCGAGGAACAGCAAGTCGTCATTCGCGGTTTCGGGCAGAATCCACAGCGGGCTTCCGGGCTGACCCAGAAAGCGGTAGCGGGTGTCGCCGGGAACCTCCGTCCGGGAGGCGTGCCCCGCACGCAGCACGACGGCATCCGGGGCGTATTCGAGATCCGCGCCTTCATCATGCACATGCAAGTCCCATGCGCCGGCCTCGTAGGCGATTCCCACATCGACATGGCCGTGGGTGAGCACCGGTTGGGCGTTGGCATCGGGCGTCCCGGCCGCGGCGAGCGCTCCGAGCAGCATCTGACAGGTAACAAGTGTTTTCATATTGAGTCATCAGTGTTGAGTTTTAGTTCGTTGAGATTTCCAGGCTTCAAGGCCGGCGCCGCCATCGAACGGCGGAATCCGGTTTGGCGGGACCGCGTGACCTTCGGGCCGCGGTCGGTGGGGCGACGCCCGTGGACGCCGCTCCGCAAGCCGCGGACGCAGGTGGGTCCGCGACAAGGGGGTGTCCGGCAACTCTCCGGCGCGACCGTCGAGGCAACGGAGAAGGCCGAACGATTCAACGCGGGATCCGCCGGTGGTGCTGCCCGTCGGTCAAGGGCGGAAGCGTTGACGAACGGGGGCCGGTCTCACGGGGCGAAGGCGGAGAATCGCATTCGTCCGGCGCGCCGGCGGTGTGGAGGGGAAGTCAGGCGGCCGGGGGGCCGCAAGCTGGGGGAAGACGAACAGTGGTCCCCTTGGCGGGCGCCAGCCGGACCGGCAGGCCTTCGCGGGTGACCCCGGGCGGAGGTGGCGGCGCCAGCATGGGGGGCGCTGCCTCAAGCTGCCCGGCGGCCACCAGGGTCAGGACGCACTGGTGGTTCGGTTGGTCGGCGTCCTCGTGCAGGCAGGCGTGCAAGTGCCGGTCCACCGCCAGCCACGAGAGCGCCAGCAGCAGCCACACCGCTGCCAGGGCCGGTAACCGGCCACGCTCGAGTCTTGGTCGTTGGCGTGCTGCTGAATGCAAACCGTTCGCATTTGAATCGGCCGCCGGCATTGGCGCAAGCAAAAACTCACCTGCCGGCGGGCGTTGGCGGTTGGGCGGGTATGCGCCGCAGGTTCTTCATGGCGCGGGGTCATTCCGCGCAAAAATGGCGGTTGGGGCGGCGGACAAACCCATTGCGTGCGGCGGGGCTTTGGCGGACTATTCCCGGGCTGTCCGGACGCGGATTCTGGAGTCCGGACGGTCCCTGAATCTGAAACGTGCAATTGAAGACACCATGAACCTCGACGCAGTTTATTCTCAACTGACCATTCCCACCGGGGCCAAGCTGGCGCTCGTGGTCCTGGACGGCCTGGGCGACATCGCCACCGCCGAACAGGGCAGCATGACCCCGCTCGAAGCCGCCCGGACTCCCAACCTCGACGCCCTGGTGCGTGACGGGTGCGCCCAGGGGCGCATGACGCCGGTCGCGCCGGGTATCACTCCCGGCAGCGGCCCCGGACACCTGGCGCTGTTCGGTTATGACCCCCTGGAGTTCCAGGTGGGTCGCGGGGTGATCGAAGCCCTGGGCCTCGGGGTGGAACTGCAGGCCGGCGACGTTTGCGCGCGGGCGAACTTTTGCACCCTGGACGCCGAAGGGCACGTGACGGATCGCCGGGCCGGCCGGATTCCCACCGAGGAATGCGAGCGGCTTTGCGCGATTCTGGCGGACAAGATCAAGAAGCTGGGGACCACCAAGGTGATGATCCAACCGGGCAAGGAGCACCGGTTCGTGATCGTGTTCCGCGGCGCCGGTCTTGAAGGCCCCCTGTCCGACACCGATCCCGGGCGGGAAGGGTTGCCCATCGCCGAGGCCAAACCGGCCGACGCCAAGAGCGCCAAGCAGAAGAAAGTGGCGAAACTGGTCGCCGATTTCTACCGGGCGGCGCTGCCCCTGCTCCAGGACGAGGTCCGCGCCAACGGGTTCCTCATGCGCGGCATCGCCCACCAGCCGGACATCCCGTTGTTCGTGGATCGTTACCAGCTCAAGCCGGCCTGCCTGGCGGTCTATCCGATGTACAAAGGGCTCGCGCAGCTGGTTGGAATGACGAAGATCGAAGGTCCGCAGACCATCGAGGAGCAGTTCAACCGCTATCTCGAGGAGCACGCGAACTACGACTTCTTTTTCATCCACTTCAAGTATACGGACAAGGCCGGCGAGGACGGGAACTTTGATGCCAAGCGGGCGTATATCGAGGAGTTCGACGCGGCGCTGCCCATCCTGCTGAAGAAGCGTCCGGACGTGCTCGCGATCACCGGGGATCACTCGACCCCGTGCGCCCTCAAGGGGCATTCCTGGCATCCGCAGCCGGTATTGCTGCATTCGAGTTACAGCGGCACCGACAAACTGGATCGCTTCACGGAAACGGGATCGAATCTCGGCTCGCTGGGGGTGTTTCCGGCGAAGTATCTGATGCGCCTCATGCAGGCCAACGCCCGCATGTTTGACAAGTTCGGCGCCTGAGCCGGCGCGCTGGTTTCGGACCGGGGAAGTCGGGCGGAGGCGCCCGGCTTTCCCGGCGCGCGGCTCCACGGAACGCGTTGTCTCAGTCGGGCAGGTAGTCCCGGAGCGAAGGTTCGAGGATGGCCGGCGGCGGGTCGTGAAGGAAGGCGGCCAGGGCCTCCGGAGCCACCGCGTGTGTGGCACCCGCCCGGGTGGCCACCAATGACCCCATCGCGTTGCCCAGCCGGCAGCATTCCCGCAGGTTTGCCCCGTTCAGCAGCGCGTGCACGAACGCGGCGGTCAGGCCGTCTCCCGACCCGGTCGTGTCCTTCACCGCGACATCGCGTCCCGGCTCGTAGGCCATCTCTCCTTCGGCTGAGGCCGCGAAGACGCCCCTGGGGCCGAGCGTGATGACGCAATGGGTCAGGCCCGCCTCGGTGAGCAGGCGCGCCGCGAACTCGGAATACGAAGCCGGCGGCAGGGCCAGCAGGGCCGCCACGTAGCGCACTTCTTCCTCGTTGAGTTTCAGAATGTCCGCGCGCCGCAGGGATTCCCGCACCGTTTCCGGTGAATAGCAGTCCCGACGCAGGTTGATGTCCGCGAGCTTCACGCTCCGTTCGGCGGCGTCCAGCACCTGGTAAAGCGTTTCGCGCGAGGTTGCGGTTCGTTGCGCGAGGGTGCCGAAGCAGACGCAGTCCGCCGCCGCCGCCGCTTCGAGCAACGCGGGCTCCGATTCGATGTAGTCGTAGGCCACATCGGGGAGAATGGTGAAGTCCGGCACGCCGTCGGCGCCCAGCTTGATGGGGACGGTTCCGGTCGGTTTGTCGTCATGCGATTGGATCAGGCGGGCGTCCATTCCCAACTCGGCGATGCGGCCGCGGGCGCGCCTGCCGAGATCGTCACGACCGAGGCGGCTGGCGACCAGCGCGTGATGGCCGAGGCTGCCCATGCGGCAGGCGAAGTTGAACGGGGCGCCCCCAAGGACGGGTCCGTCCGGCAGCAAGTCCCAGAGGATTTCACCGAAGGCGAGGATTTTTCTGGCAGTCATGGCGTGGTTCACGGCGGTTACCGGGTCGTGCCGGGCCGGGTGGGAGGCCCCCTCCGCGGCGCGTCCTGTTGGTCGGTTCAAGGCGTGTCCTTGCGGGTCCGGCCGGTCCATGTGGCGGGATCGAGCAACTCGTCCTTTTGCGCGGCGGCGTAATCGCGCAGGCGGAAATAGGTCGCGGTTCCCGAGGGATTCGGAAACTCGGTCAGGCGCAGCTTGAAGGCGTGCTGCCGGTTCAGACTGAAGCCCGCCTTCCAGAATCCGGCCCGGCACGCCAGTCCCCCGGGACGGACGGAATCGTCCGGCTCGGGCTCGCCGAGTGAGGCCGGGTCCAGGGCCAGATAGCCCAGTTCGGCGGCGTCGAGACCGGCCAGTTCCGGGTTCTGGGTGGGATCGAGGCAGAACACCAACGGCCCCCGCATCACGGCCACGCGGCCGGCCTGGCGTTGGCGCCCCTCCACCAGCCGCCAGCGCATGGGCAGTTCCAGGGTGATCCGGTCGCCGGCCTGCCACGTACGTTCGAGTGTCAGAAAAGTGCCGGGCGTCGCCGGCGCCGGTTCGGCTTTCCCGTTGATTTGCACCGTGGCTCCCCCGGCCCAGGCCGGGATTCGCAGTTGCACGCCGAACCGCTCGGGTTGCTCCGGTTCCAATCGCAGTTCGATGCGGCCATCATTCGGATAAGCCGTCTCCTGCCGCAGACGCAACACCCGTCCGCCCGGAAGCTCGAGTTGCCCCTCGGCCGGAGCGAACAGGTTCACCGCCACGCCGTCGTCCGTCCGATAGAAAACCATCTGCGGCAGCTCCGCGATGATCCGGCGGTAATTGCACGGGCAGCAGTAGGTGTCCCCGTCGAAGTAAACCCGCGCGCCCTCGACCGGCGAGAAGTAGCGCAGCCGCCGTCCGTCCGGGGACTGTGCGGCGAACAGCGTGTTCCAGACCGTGCGCTCGATGAGATCGCCAAACGGTGCCTCCCCCCGCAAACGGAGGAAGGCATCGTAGAGCCGGAGCTGGTAGGCGGTCGCGCACGTTTCCCCGAGGTCCCCCCGGCCATCCTGGTCGTTGGTCCAGATTTCGCACTGGCCGGCGGCGCCGGTGATCAGCAGGCCGTCGTTCCAGGTCAGGAAATCCAGCGCGCGTTCAGGTTGCCGAAGCGGCGTGGTGGCGGGGCGCAGACGGTGCAGTTCGAGCAACGCCAGACATCGGCAGAGATATGCGTAGATGTGCCCTTCGATCAGCGGCCGCCGCCCGATCACAATGCCCAGATCCCAGTCGGGCAGGGCGCGCGTGCGCACGACGAAGTCCAGGTGCCGTGGGTCGCCGGTCCGTCGGTAAAGCGCCAGCATCGCCCGCTCGACGCCCGTCACGGCGACATGTGTCGCCACGTCCGTCTGGTCCGGGCGATCCGCGGGAAAGCGGTTCCAATGCGCGACCAGGTAGTCCCCAAGCCGACGCGCCCCCTCCAGGGAAGCACCGTTTTCGAAGCACTCGTAGTCGGTCAGCAGCCCCCAAAGCAGGTAGGCCATTTCGTGCACGTCCCACAGGCGGGTCACCCGGTGTTCGGGCGCCAGCATCCCCGCGTAGCCGTCCACTTCCTGACTGGCGAGGGTGCGCTCGACGAGGTGCTTCTTGAGCGCCAGCACGCGGGGGTCGCGCGAGTAGGCGGCAAGACGCGCGGTCGCATCGATCAATTTGCCCAGGCCGATGTAGCCGCCGTCCCGATCCTTGGCGCCGAACGGGGCAAGAAAATCGCGGTCGGCGTCGAGGACCAGGAGGTTGTTGGTGATCGTGACCTCGATCCGCCGTCCGATCTCACCGCCGACCTTCACCTGCCGCAGATCGAGCGGCTCGAACCGGTCGGCGGCCGTTGTCGTCGCCGCCGCGGCCGCCATTGCGAGCGCAGCCTTGAAGACGCGTGGAAGACCGCGCGTTGAAATCCGTCGGGCTTGCATGGCTTCAGGCTGGCGAAGGAAGCGCGGTTTGTCCATCCGCGTTCGCCGATGCCCCCCGAAACGTGCCGCGTCAACGGGCCAGCTTTCGGGCCAGGCGGTCCGCGGAAACGACCACGCGCCGATGGGTGCCGCGCGCGATCAGGCCGCGTTCATCGCGGGCCTCGACCTGAAAAAGGAACTGGTTGCCGTCGGCCTGGAGCAGCCGGGCGACGCAACGGATCGGACTGCCCGATGGGGAGGGCGCGAGATGCTGGATGTTGACCTCGGTCCCCAACGAGATTTCGCCCGCCTCGAGTCCGGGTTCGAGCGCCCGGATGGCCGCCTGTTCCAGGAACCATAACAGCGCGGGCGTGCTGAGCATTGCCGGTAACGCGGGCGCGAAGCGGATGGTGTGTTCCTCGCCGACGGCGAAGTCCGAGGTTCCGGTGGCGCCGGTGCGGAGGCTTGGTTTCATGCCGGCTGCGGTCGCTTCAAGCGCGTTTGACGCGCGGTCCTTTGGGCGTGTCTTCCACCAGCCAACCGGCGTCCAACAGGCGTTTCCGCAGCACATCCGCCTGCGGGAAGTCGCGCGCCTTGCGGGCCGCCTGCCGTTCCTCGACCAGCGCGAGGATCTCGGGCGGAGCGATCGCCTCGCTCCGGTTGGCGACATCGAACACCGTGTCGATCCGCTGCCAGGCCGCCAGTTCCGCGGCGGCGGCGGCGGACGAAAGCGCGCCGGCGTCCAGGCGGCGGTTCAGGTCGCGAACCCAGTCGAACACGCACCCCCACGCCGCGGAGACATTGAGGTCGTCGTCCAGGGCCTCCGTGAACCGATCCAGCAGGCTGGTCGCGGGTTCGTCCGACGTGTTGCCGGCGGTTTCCCGCAGCCGGGCGACGCACTCGTCGATGCGCCCCAGGGCGGTGCGGGCGCCCGCGAGTCCGTCGAGGGTGAAGTTGAAGGAGTCGCGGTAATGCGCGCTGAGCAGGAGGTAACGGATTTCCCGTCCGGAGAACCCGCGCTCAAGGAGGTCACGCAGGGTGAAGAAATTGCCCAGCGACTTGCTCATCTTCTTTCCCTCGACGAGCAGGTGGGCACCGTGCAGCCAGTATTTCACGAATGGCCGCCGTTCGCCCTCCGGCGCGGCCCCCTCGCTTTGCGCGATCTCATCCTCGTGGTGCGGGAAGACGAGGTCCTCGCCGCCGAGGTGCAGGTCGAAGCTGGCGCCGAGCAGTTGCATGCTCATGGCGCTGCATTCGATGTGCCAGCCCGGCCGGCCCTCACCCCAGGGACTCGGCCAGAAGACGTCGCCATCCTCGGGACTGCGCGCCTTCCACAGCGCGAAATCGGCGACGGCTTCCTTGGCGTATTCGTCGTTGCGCACGCGTTCGCCGGTCCGCAGTTGTTCGAGGTCCAGGTTGAGCAACTGGCCGTAGCAACGCCCGGCGCCCCGGTAGCGGTCGATGCTGAAATACACCGAACCGTCCACGACATAGGCGAATCCGTTCGCTTCGAGCCGGCGGATCAAACCGATGATCGGCCCGATGTGATCGGTGGCCCGCGGACGATGGTGGGGCGCCCGCAGACGCAGGGTCTCACAGTCCGCCAGGAAGGCGGATTCGTACCGGCCCGTGTAGTCGGCCAGGGTTTCCCCGGTCTCGCGCACGCGGCGGATGATCTTGTCCTCGACGTCCGTGATGTTCATCACGTGCGTGACTTGGTAACCGCGAAACTCGAGATGGCGCCGGACCAGGTCGGCGAAGACGAAGGTGCGGAAGTTGCCGATGTGACCGAAATCGTAGACCGTCGGGCCGCAACAATACATCCCGACCCGCTTCCCGCCGGGATCGAGCGGCACGAAGTCCTGCACCGAACGGCTGAGGGTGTTGAAGAATCGCAACGCCATGTCAAAATCGGCGCGCATGCTAGCGGGGGTGGGCGAGTTCGCCCAGCGAAATGCAAGGCGCGCCGGTCGGTCCCAGGCAGTCGGTCGGTCGGGTTCTTCGAAGCCGGGCGGTGGTCGGCGCGGCGGACGCTTCCACCGGCCCGGAGGCGCTCCCGCCGGGCCGGCCGTGAATGGCCCGCGGGGAGCCGAAGGGCGAATTGCAGAAACGGCGCCGCCGTCGTGTCCACCCTCCCAGCGGCGGCCCACCGCTGTGCGCCATCCCGCGCCCCGGGTGCTGGATCGGCGCCGGTCGATCTTGCCGGCGTTAACCGGAAGGCTTGACGCAGTCAGCCAACCGGGGCATCAATGTTTCGTTCTGTGGCGAAATGACGGATATGTCCTTGCGCGAGTTCATGAGCCTTGCCCGAGCCCTCGCTGACCCCAACCGGGTTCGGTTGGTGATGGTCCTCGGCGAGCGCGAGGTCTGCGTGTGCCATTTGGTGGAGTTCCTCGGCCTGGCACCGTCGACGGTTTCCAAGCACCTCTCGATTCTGCATCAAGCCCGGCTCGTCAATTCCCGCAAGGAAGGCCGTTGGGTCTACTACTCCCTTCCTGGACGGGAAGCCTCTGCCGAAGTCCGCGATGCCCTTCGCTGGGTTCGGCAATCCCTCCAAGGCGCGGCGGAGACCGACGCGGACGCGCGCCGCCTTTCTGAGGTTCTCAAGCGTGACCCCAGTGAATTATGCAAACGCCAGTGTCAAAGCTGAAGGTGCTGTTCCTCTGCACCGGCAACTCCTGTCGCAGCCAGATGGCCGAAGGATGGACGCGCCACCTCAGGAGCGAGGTAATCGAGCCCTACTCCGCAGGCATCGAGACCCACGGGATGAATCCTCACGCTGTCGCCGTCATGGCGGAGGCAGGAGTGGACCTCAGCGGGCAGCGTTCCAAGACGCCGGCGGACATCGGCCAGGTCGAATTCGACTACGTCGTGACCGTGTGCGGCCATGCGGATGAGAACTGTCCGGTGTTCTCCGCAGCGACGAAGGTCATCCACGTCGGCTTCGAGGACCCGCCCAAGCTCACCGAACATGTGCCCGACGGAGAGGAGAAACTGGCGGTCTATCGCCGGGTCCGTGATGAGATCCGGAACTTCATCGAGAGCCTGCCGGAGGGACTGGCGTCGGCCGCCAAAGCCCCGACGTAGCAATGAGACCGAGGGCTGTCCCCGGTGACCCAGGCTCAGCCCACGTTTCACGTTTCACGTT
>JACKPV010000032.1 GCA_024233305.1 Verrucomicrobiales bacterium | reverse complement strand
TCCGCGGTCCATTGACTGAATCAATCCGGCTCAGGAGCCTCACCCACGGCACGACGTGGAAGAGCGAGTTCAAATACGACGGCTGGAGCCGCCTGCGCCCGCGGATCGATTTGAGTGATCGGTTAGACCTGCGCGTTTTTCGCCCTCACGCCGCCTTCCAACCGGTTCCTCCCGCCCGGCTTGAGGGACTTTCACCCTCGGATTCACACGTCTCCCGGAAGCACACCGTAATCCTCATCCCCCTTCGAGGTTGCCCTCGTGCAGTCGGTAGTCCGGATTCGACCCTAAAGAGCCGGCTCATGAGAGTTCGATGAGGCTTACGATTACGAGAGACGGGTTCAAAGGAACTGAGTTGCGTACGGTTCGGACCGCGGCGGCGGTAATTCCTTGTCAGCCGTCTTCCGGGGCGGTAGAGACAGGGGGCGTATGCCACGTCCGCCGTTCCACCCCTCATCCGGGCCTGCCGCTCGGGGTCGAGCCGGCAGGGGCGGCGGGGCGTTGCCATTCGGAGGGTGCCGGAGCACCCCTGAAATCCGATTCCCAGCATCTCCCTCATGAAACGACGCGAATTCTTCACCACCTCCGCAACCGCCACCCTCGGGCTGGCCGCCGCCGGTCTGGGTCACGCCGCGGGCGGCGCCGGCCGCAAGGACCTGATCGAGCTGCGCACCTATCACTTCGCTTCGACCGCCAAGCAGGCGGCGTTCGAAGATTTCCTGGCCCGGTCGGCCATCCCCGCGCTCAACCGGGCCGGGGTCAAACCCGTGGGCGTGTTCAAGCTTCGCAAGGCGGACAATCCCCGGCTCGAACTCGCCGCCGACAGCACGGACCTCTACGTCCTCCTGCCGCATTCGTCCGGGGAATCCGTGGCCGGCTTGATCGGCCGCCTGGCCCAGGATTCCTGGTTCACTTCGGACGGCGCGGCGACGTTGATGGCCCCGAAGGATTCGCCTGCCTACGAGCGCTTCGAGAGTTCGCTGCTGCTCGCCTTCGACGGCTGCCCGCAGGTCGAGGTGCCCACCCTGGCGGAAAGCCGGGTCCTCCAGCTCCGGATCTACGAAAGCCACAATGACGAAAGGGCCCTCATGAAGATCGCCATGTTCAACACGGGCGGCGAGATCGAGATCTTCCGCCGCGTCGGCATGGATCCGGTCTTTTTCGGCCAGGCCCTGGTGGGCAGCAAATTGCCGAACCTCACCTACATGCTGAGCTTCAAGGATGAACAGGCGATGCAGGAGGGTTGGGGCAAGTTCGGGAAGGACCCGGGCTGGCTGACGCTGCGCAACGACGAGACCTACAAGGACACGGTCTCGAACATCACCAACCTGGTCCTCCGTCCCGCGCGGGGCTCGCAGATCTGACCTGCGGACGGGCCGGAAGCCTCCCCGTCCCGCGGCCCATCCCCCGGGGCGGGGTCCGGTTGCGGTGTGCCTCTCGACATTTCCCGAGTCCGAGGCGGCTGGGGAAATGGCGCCCGAGGTCCATCCGGCCGGTCCCGCCGCAAGTCACGCCTGCTACGGAGTGAAGTCCGCGATCCGAAGAAGCTGAGAGGCGCACCCGGCTCCGATTTGGTTTCCCCGCGGCTTGACAGGGAAAATCGGGGTCGTCAATTTGCCTGCTTACCGCAATTCACGGCGGCATCCTGGAATCATGAGCGAATTGAATAATCCGTTGGATACTTTGCGACCCTTCGACCTGGGCGGCGGTCGATCGGGTCAGCTGCACTCCCTCCCCGCCCTGGCCGAGGCCGGTCTGCCCAACATCAAGCGCCTTCCGGTGTCGCTCCGGATCGTGCTCGAGTCGGTGTTGCGCAACTGTGACGGGCGCAAAATCACCGAGGAAAACGTGCGGGAGCTGGCCTCGTGGCAGCCCCGGGCTCCGCGCACCGCGGAGGTTCCCTTCATCGTTTCGCGGATTCTGCTCCAAGATTTCACCGGCGTGCCGCTGCTGGTCGACCTGGCCGCCATGCGTTCCGGCGTGGCGCGGCTGGGCGGCGATCCCGGCGTGGTCGAGCCGCTGGTGCCGGTCGATCTGGTGGTGGATCATTCGGTGCAGGTCGATTTCGCCGGCAATCCCGACGCGTTCCGCAACAACCTCGAAATGGAATTCATGCGCAACCGGGAGCGCTACGAGTTCCTGAAATGGGGCATGCAGGCGTTCCGGACCTTCAAGGTCGTTCCCCCAGGGATCGGCATCATTCATCAGGTCAACCTCGAGTACCTCGCCAAGGGCGTCGTCGAGAACCAGGGTCTTTGGTTCCCCGACACGCTCGTCGGCACGGATTCGCACACCACCATGATCAATGGTCTGGGCATCGTGGCCTGGGGCGTGGGCGGCATCGAGGCCGAGGCCGGCATGCTCGGTCAACCCGTGTATTTCCTGACGCCCGACGTCGTGGGCGTTCACCTGACCGGCGCGGTGCGCGAAGGGGTCACGGCCACGGACATCGCCCTGACCGTCACCCAGCTGCTGCGGCAGGCGAAGGTGGTCGGGAAGTTCGTCGAGTTTTTCGGGCCGGGCGCCGCGGCCCTGCCGGTGGTGGACCGGGCCACCATTGCCAACATGGCCCCGGAATACGGCGCCACGATGGGCTTCTTCCCGATTGACGAGGAATGCGTGAAGTTCCTGCGGTTGACCGGGCGTTCCGAGGAGCAGTGCCAGGCCTACGAGAACTACTACCGCGCCCAGGGGATGTTCGGTATTCCGCAGCCGGGCGAGGTGGATTACTCGCAGGTCATCGAACTGGACCTGGCCTCCGTGCAGCCCAGCCTGGCCGGCCCCAAACGGCCGCAGGACCGGATCGAACTGCCCCGGCTGAAGCAGGTCTTCGCCGATCTCCTGACGCGGCCGGTTGCCGAGGGCGGCTACGGCAAGGCGGGCGGCGGCGCGGCCGAGCGGGTCACCGTCAAGGGACATCGCCAGACGAATTTTCATCCCGAATGGCAGGCGGGCATGCATCACCCGAAGGTCTCGGCGAGCGAGAGCGAGATGCGCGACCAGCACCCGGCGCCGGACAACATCACGGTCAGCCGGGAGGCCCTCAACGGCGAACTGACCCACGGCTCGGTCATGATCGCCTCGATCACCAGTTGCACGAACACCTCGAACCCGAGCGTGATGTTGACCGCCGGCCTGCTGGCGCGCAAGGCGGTCGAGCGTGGGCTGCGCGTCAATCCCCTGGTGAAGACCTCCCTCGCGCCCGGCTCCCGCGTGGTCACGGACTACCTCACCCGGACGGGCTTGCAGCCGTATCTCGACCAGCTCGGCTTCCATCTCGTGGGTTACGGATGCGCCACGTGCATCGGCAATTCCGGCCCGCTCGAGGCGCATCTCGAGGAGGCCATCGTCGAGCATGACCTGGTGGCCGCCTCGGTCCTTTCGGGCAACCGCAACTTCGAGGCCCGGGTCCATCAAAGCATCAAGGCCAACTTCCTCATGTCGCCGCCGCTGGTCGTCGCTTTCGCGCTCGCGGGCCGGGTGGACATCGACCTGACCACCGAACCGCTGGGCGCCGATGACCAGGGGCAGCCGGTTTACCTGCGCGACCTCTGGCCGACCCCGGCCGAGCTGCAGGAGGTGCTCGCCGCCGCCCTCAAGCCGGAAGCCTACCGCGACCTTTACCAGGAGCTGGCGGCAGCCAACCCGAAATGGAACGACGTCCAGGCCGCGACCGGCGCGGTTTACTCGTGGGATCCCAGCAGCACCTACATCCAGGAGCCGCCGTTCTTCACCGGGTTTTCCCGCGAACCGGGCACGATTGGCGAAATCCA
This sequence comes from Verrucomicrobiales bacterium, assembly GCA_024233305.1. Taxonomy (GTDB): domain Bacteria; phylum Verrucomicrobiota; class Verrucomicrobiia; order Limisphaerales; family J093; genus J093. The sequence continues at coordinate 221,501 of JACKPV010000032.1, read as the reverse complement.
GAATGCGCGGGTCCTGGGCTTGTTTGGCAACAGTGTGACCACCGACCACATCTCGCCCGCCGGCGCCATCAAGAAGGACTCCCCGGCGGGTCGCTACCTGCTCGAACACGGCGTCTCGGTCGAGGAGTTCAACAGCTACGGCTCGCGTCGCGGCAACGATCGCGTGATGACCCGCGGCACCTTCGCCAACGTGCGGATCAAGAACCGCATGCTCGGCGGGGAGGAGGGCGGATACACCTTGCTGCACCCCGACGGCGAGAGGATGTCCATCTATGATGCCGCGCAGAAGTACGCCGAGGCCCGGACGCCCCTGATCGTGATCGCCGGGCAGGAGTACGGCACGGGCAGCTCACGCGACTGGGCCGCCAAGGGCACCGCCCTGCTGGGGGTGAAGGCAGTGGTTGCCGAGAGCTTCGAGCGGATTCACCGATCGAATCTCGTGGGCATGGGCGTCCTGCCGCTCCAGTTTCAGGAAGGGGTCAGCGCGCAGACCCTGCGCCTGGACGGCACCGAGACCTGCTCGGTGCTCGGCCTGGACGACTCTCTGCAGCCGCAGCAGGAGTTGACGCTGTGGGTGCGCCGGACCAACGGTTCGGTGGAGAACGTGCCCGTGCGCTGCCGGATCGACACACCGGTCGAGATCGAATACTACCGGCACGGCGGCATCATGCCGTTCGTGCTGCGCTCGTTGCTCGCGCCGGGTTGAAGGAAGGCCCGCGCAACCAAGGCGGGCGGACGGTGTTAGACTCAGCCGAAGGCGGGCTGGTCCGGATTGCGCTGTTCGGCGATCAATCTGGAAAGCGACCGCCGGTCAAATGACGAACAAGCCAGATGGGTGCGGGACACGGCAGTCCGGCAGCGGCCGGGACCGGTTGGCGCACCGTTGCAGACACGCTATGAGAATCAAGACTTCCGCCCGCTCGGGCTTCACTCTGGTCGAGATCATGATCGTGGTCGCGATCATCGGCCTCCTGGCGGCCATCGCCATCCCCAACATCGCCAAGGTGCGCCGCAGCGCCCAACGCCAGGCCTGCATCATCAACCTCCAGAACATTGACAGCGCCAAGGAGGTCTGGGCCACGGAAAACCGGAAGGCCGACGGCGAGGCGGTGGACGAAACCGGGGTCAACGAATACCTCCGGGACAAGGCCAAGCCTTCCTGTCCCGGGGGCGGCGAATACACCTATAACAACATCGGCGAGAAACCGAGCTGCAGTCTCGGTCCCGTGGCGGGCCACACCCTCTGAGGCGGTCCGATGGCGGCGGTTAACCCCCGGCTTCAGGTCAGGGGGAACCGCCCGGATTGGTTGAGGAACCTGACCGGGTTTTGGTAGAGCACCCGGTCGATCGCCGCCGTTTCCCAGCCCCGACGGCGCATTTCCAGCCCCGTGTTGGGCACGTTCAGCGGTACGCTGACGCCCCAGTCGCAGGCGCTGTTCACCCAAAGCCGCTCGCTTCCGTAGGTCTCGAGAATGTCCACCGCGCGGGCCGGCGTGCACTTGGATTCGGGGTAGAGTGTCATCCCCGCCCAAAAGCCCGCGTCCAACACCATGCGCACGGTGTGTTCCTCGACGTGATCGATGATCACCCGGGCGGGATCGATCCGCGAATCGGCCCGGAGCACGTCCAGCGTCAGGCGCGTCCCTTTGAGCTTGTCCTCGAGGTGGGGGGTATGCACGAGGATCAGCCGGTTGTGCCGCGCGGCGAGGTCCACTTGCAGTTCGAGGATCTCGAGTTCGTTCCGGCTGTTCTTGTTCAACCCGATCTCCCCGATTCCCAGCACGGTGGGACGATCCAGAAACTGCGGGATCAACGCCACCACTTCGCGGGCAAAGACCGGGTCCTCGGCCTCCTTCGGATTGATGCACAACCAGCAATAATGCGGCAGCCCGAACCGCGCGGCCCGACGTGGTTCGTGGTCGGTCAACTGGCAGAAATAATCGAAGAAACCCTGGGGTGAACTGCGGTCGAAGCCGGCCCAAAAAGCCGGTTCGCAGACCGCCGCGCACCCGGCCGTCACCATGGCGTGGTAATCGTCCGTGGTCCGGCTGACCATGTGGGCATGGGGTTCGATGTAGCGCATGGGAGAGGGTGGGAGCGGCGGTTGCGATGTCGACGCGGGGCCGGTCACTTGCCCGGCCAGGCCCCGACGGCGCCCTTGCCCGGCGCCTTGGCAATCGGTTCGGTGGTCGGATCGCTGAAGGCCAGCAACACTCCTTCCGCCCGGTTGCCGTCGGCCTGTGCCAACCCGGCAAGGGCCTTGCGGAAGGCGGTCAGGCGGAAGTCCTCCGGGGTTTCCCCGTCGGTTCCCCGGTCCACCCGGTCAAGAAACGCCGCAATGTCAATGAGCTTGCTGCGGGCTTCGAGGAAATGGAGATCCAGAATTTGCTGACGGTTCATGACATCCGTGTCGGCGAAGCCTAAGCCGCTTCCCCTCGTGGCGCAACCACAACCCCCTTCGGGGAGCTTGCGAAACGATCCGGGCACGGCGGCATGGGGGGCAAATTGCGCTGGTCCTGAGTCCGCGACCGTGTGTAGTTTCGCCCCCGTTTATCAGGAAACGGCGTCCGGCCGGGCGCCCCGAGAACAATGTTTCAGTCGGAAGAAATGCAGGTGGCCAGCCAGGCCGCTGAACGGTTGGTGGGTGATCCCCATCCGTTGGCGGTCCGGATCGGTGCGCCCTTCTCGACCGACCGGGGACTGGCGAATGCCGTGGCGCCGCCGCCCGGGGTGGTCGATGTCGCCTCCCTCGCTGGCTTCCTGCGCTGGTACCGGCGCGAGTTGCTGGTTCCCGTCGAGTTCCCGGCGATTCGACGGGCCTGGGATCACCACGCCCGCTATGAGTTGCGGGAGTTGATCGACCTCGACTTGCGGCTCGCGCAAGATCCGCGCGTCCGCCCGTTTGCAGCGGCCAGTCGCGCCGTGGGGCGGTCCCAATTGCGCCGCTTGCTGCCGATGCGGGACCAGCGCTTGGTGCGCCGGTATTACGAGGCGGTTGACTGCGGTCGCGCGAACGGCTGGCACGTGCTGGTCTATGGCGTGGTGCTCGGCCTGTTTTCCCTGCCGCTGCGCCAGGGATTGCAGCATTATGCCCGGCAGGCGGTGGCCGGCTTCATCGAGCGGGCGGCCGGCCCCTTGCGCCTGCGGGTCGCGACGTGCGACCGGTTGTTTGAGGAGGCAACGGTCGATCTGGGGACCGACCTGGAGGCGCCCTGCGGGGGAGGCCGTGCTCCGAACCTGCTGATCTGTCGATGACGGCTGCCGCCCATCGTCTGGGAACCGGAGACTGGCTCGTCATCATTCTCTACCTCGGTGGCATCATCGCCTTCGGCGTGTGGTTGGGGCGCGGTCAGAAGGACACCCGCGACTATTTCCTCGGCGGCCGAAACATCCCGTGGTGGGGGGTGGGGCTGGCCATCGTGGCGACGGAAACGAGCGCCCTGACATTCATCGGGGTGCCGGCCATGGCCTATGGCGGAGATCACACCTTCATCCAGATCATCCTGGGTTACGTCATCGCCCGTGTCATCCTGGCGGTGGTCCTGGTGCCGCACTATTTCCGGGGCGAGATCTATTCCCCGTACGAGCTGCTGCAAAAGGCGTTCGGCCCGGCGGCCCGGCGCACCGCGGCCGCCATCTTCCTCGTGGCGGCCACCCTCGCCGCCGGCGTGCGGGTATATGTGACGTGCATCCCCGTGCAGCTCATGTTCGGCCTGCGGGAAGACCAGATCCTCTGGGCGATTCTGCTGTTTGTCGCGCTCTCGCTTACCTATACATACATAGGTGGCGTCAAGGCGGTCATTTGGACGGATGCGGTCCAGTTTCTCCTCTTCCTGGCCGGCGGCTTGTTTACCCTTTTCTACATTCCGGGGTTGATCGATGGCGGCTGGCAGCGGGTTTGGGGCGATGCGGGCGCGGCGGGCAAACTGCACTGGTTCAATCCCCACTTTTCCCTGGCGAAGCCGTTCAACCTGTGGATGGGGTTGGTGGGAGCGACGTTCCTGGTGATGTCCAGCCACGGGGCGGACCAGTTGATCGTCCAGCGGGTGCTGGCCTGCAACTCGGTGCGCGAAGGGCGTCGGGCCCTGATCCTGAGCGCGGTGATCATCCTCCCGATGATGCTGATCTTCCTGCTGGCAGGCACGCTGCTCTGGGTCTATTACCAGGCGCACCCCGAGTTCCCGATCCCGCTTCCGGAAGCCCGTCCGGGCATCGGCAAGAACGACTACGTCTTTCCCATCTTCATCATCACCGCCATGCCGGTTGGCTTTCGCGGACTCCTGATCGTGGCCATCCTGTCCGCCGCCATGTCCTCGGTCAGCGCCGCGCTGGCGGCCCTCGCCTCCGTCTCGACGATGGACGTGCTCAAACCGCTGTTGCGGGAGCAGCGGGAGGAACGTTGGTACCTGGGTTTAAGCCGGGTTTCCACGCTGGGTTGGGCGTTTCTGCTGGTCGTGGTCGCCCTGTTGACGCGCCACGTTGCCTCCGTGCTGAACGCCGCCTTCGCGCTCAACGGATTGACCAGCGGGGCCATGCTCGGCGCCATGCTGCTCGCGCTTTTCTGGCGCCGGGGGCCGGGCGTTCCGGTGGTGCTCGGAATGGTCGGTTCCTTCGCCGCGATGCTCTTTCTGACGCTCCAATTCCGGGATCAAGTTTTCTGGCCATGGTACACCATGATCGGTTGTCTCCTCACGATGCTGATCGCCGCTGTCCTGCGCCGGATCGTCCGACCCATACCGCAAACCACTGAACCTACCTGAAATCCCATGAATTCATATATTCAAGCCCCCGACCAGCGGCGCCATCGCTGCTGCGACACCCCGCCCGGAAACGGCAGCGAAGCCTCCCTGCAGGCGGCGGAACTGAACGTTGCGCTGGGTGTATCGCCGGCCAAAACAACAAACGAACGCGCGGTGGATATCTGTTGGTTGGTTTGAACTTGACTTCCGATCGGGCATCTGAGAAAAGCGACATGCTACACGGGCACGGGCGAGTATTTGGGAGGGCAAGTGTGAAAACCTGTGGAGCCACTGGTTGACAGCACATGCATCCGACCGAAGCACCCGTGCGGTGCCACGTCTGGGAAATTGTCCGCAACACCTGTATCTGTAGATGTTATGGCAACTAATTGGTATTTTATACGTGGCGCTTCGATGGTCTGCCTGACCGTCGCAACGCTGGGCTTTGCGGGGGCGGCGCACGGGCAGACGATCGCTGCCGGTGAGACGCACGACTCCTTCCTGTTGAAGGCGGCCGGGCAGAGCGGCAAGCTGAGCTACATTCTGACGGAACTTCAGCAGAGCTACGGAGCCCATCTGACCACGGCTCCGGGTGGGGTGTTTGTCTCCCCCGTTCCCGGCCTCGACATCGTCGATGACAAGGTGGTGATCGATGTGCTGGCGGCTGGTGATCCCGCCCTCCTTGCCAGCGACCTTGCCGCGCTGGGCATGACCGGCATAGGCGCCGCCGGACGGATGGTCTCGGGCGAGTTCCCGGTCGCAGCGCTCTCGTTGCTGGGCCGGCTGGATACGGTGCGGGCGGCCCGTCCTTCCTTCTGGGTCCGCAACGCCGGGACGGTGACTTCCCAGGGGGATGCGGCGATGAAGGCCGATGTCGCCCGCAACACCTACGGGGTGACCGGCCTGGGGGTTCGCGTGGGGATCATCTCCGATTCGTTCAATGCGCTCGGGGGGATGCAAGGTTCGCTCGGGAACGAACTCCCGACCGCCGCCAACGTCGCCGTTCTGCAGGACCGATCGAGCGGGACCGATGAGGGGCGGGCGATGGCCGAGATCGTGCACGACGTCGCGCCGGCGGCGAAGATCGCCTTCCGCACGGGGGCTTCCGGCGTCAGTTCCATGGCCAGCGCAATCCTGCAGATGAGTGATCCGGGCAGCTTGTATCCCTGCAACGTCATCGTGGATGACCTGCTCTACTTGCAGGAACCCATGTTCGCCGATGGGGAGATTGCGCAGGCCGTGGACACCGCCGTGAGCCGCGGCGTGGTCTATTTTTCCTCGGCGGGTAACTACGGCCGAAAGAGCTACGAATCGGAGTGGCAGCAGAGCGGACAGCCCGGCCAGTGGGGTAAGCCCATGCACGACTTCGACCCGGGCGCGGGGGACGATCCCTACTTGCGATTCCAACTCCCGACCGGAACGAGCTTCTTCGTGCTGCAATGGCGGGACGCCTACGGCTGGCTGAACGACCTCGCCAGCGGTACCACCGTGGACCTCGATCTGCTGCTCTATGATGCCAACGATGTCTATATGGGTTTCGGGGCGTTCTACGGCAACATGGGCCAGGATCCTACGGAGATTCTCACGGTGGGCAACAGCGGGCCGCCGGTCACCGTCAGCATCGCGGTCCAGAAATTCACCGGCGGTGAGCCGCCGCCGTTCCGCCTCCTGTGGATCGGTCCCACCTTGCTCGAACATAAGACCGACTCGCCGACCCTTTTCGGCCACATGAACGCCGCTGGCGCCATCGCCGTCGGAGCGGCCAACTACATTCGCACGCCGGTCTTCGGGCAGTCGCCTCCGATCCTCGCCAGCTACTCCTCGGCGGGTGGCACTCCCATCGTCGTGACCGCCGCGGGAGAGGCCATGTACGACCTTCGCCTCCGCCCGGACATCGTCGCTCCCGACCGGGGGAACACCTCCTTCTTCGGGGGCGACGTTGCGGAGGATACGGACACCTATCCGAACTTCTCCGGCACCTCGGCATCCGCGCCGCACGCGGCCGCCGTGGTCGCGCTGGCCCTCGAGAAGGCCCATACGCACACCCCGGCCCTGATCCGCGCCGCCTTGCACAAGAGCACGATCGACATGAAGGAGAGCGGCTTCGATTGGGACTCGGGTTACGGGTTCCTCGACGCCCAAAAGGCGCTCGGCAAGATCCTGTGCGACGTCAACGCCAGCGGATGCGTGGACATCCAGGATCTCTGGAAGCTCTACACACAGACGCTATACAGCGCACCCAACCCGCGCTACGACCTGAACGGAGACTTCGGCGTGAACAGCGTCGACATGGATATGATCGTGTCCATGTTCGACAACTACGGTTCGCGCTGCGTTCCCTGAAGCTGCCGGAAAGTGGTTGCTCCGTCCGGCCGGGACACCGGCCGGGCGGTGTTTTGTACACGGGGGACCGTCCGGCCCATCGCTGCCTGATTCGGCAGGAGCCCCATGAGGACTGCGCTCTTACCAAACCGGCCAGAACCAGTGTTCAACATTTTGCTCTCTGGTGTCGCACCGCGGAGGACCTCGACATCGAGCACCGCCACCGCCTTGCGGAACAACGACCCATTTCTTGAGAACTCACCGTCGACACGATCACGCGCCAACAGGACATGATCCCCATGGGTCACTTCCGACCTTGTCTCAAGTGAATCTCTGACCAGCTGGCAGGTTTGTGTCCCCGTGAGACCTGACGGTGTTCTGCGAATGACCTGGAGGGCGTTGTTGCGGATGCCATGAGTCTCATGGACGACGAAGGTCTCGATTGGCGTCACCAGCACCCCGTCCACGGGATGCCCGACCAGGGCGCCAAGCGCGCTTGCCACATTTCTTCAGACACCCCATCGCATTCAGGGTGACAATGCAACCAGCCAGGTCCAGGGCCCGCAGCAGTTCGGGCACGGCGGTGAACTCGTTGGAGTTCTCCGAGACTTTCAGTTGGCCGAGCACCTGCCGGTTGCTGCTGACCCAGGCCCTGACCACGTAATTCAACGGCTCGCCCCGTTCCAAGGACGGTCGCAACGTCTTGCCATCCACGCCACGAGATCCAGGTCCAAGAGGCTCGGTTCGGCCAGGTTTTGCCCCTCGTTGGACCCGACGGGATGCTTGCGCGGATGCGTTGGCATCGCGCGCTATTTAAACATCTAATTCAAAAGTACAAGCCTTGTGTTGTATAGTTACTTCCTCCATTTTAGTGAGTTAGCCTTGGGGGGGCGGCCACTCACCGGGGATCAAAGGCGCCGCAAGAGCTTGGGCACGTCGACGTGCCGGGCGATGAGATCGCGGATCAAACCGATCTTGCCGGTGTCCGAGGGCCGCGTCTTGACCGTGAGATTGTGCACCCGGGAGGCCACCTTGTAGCTGTTCTGCCGCGCCAGCAAAACCGGGAAGGGCAGCGCCTCGATCAACCGCTGCACCGTGGCCGAAGGCCGTTGATCGTCGGTGAGCACGATGCCGGCAATGCCGTCCGTGCCCTGGCCGAAGAGGGTCGTCGCCGCCGCCAGCACGATGTCCTCGCGGTCGCCCGGGGCGATGACCAGCACGCCTTTGCGGAAGTACCGCAGCGCCTGTTGGACGCTCATTGCGCCGACGACCACCTCCTCGACGAGGTTGCCCCACTGCGGGCTTCGGTTGAGGGGCTCGGCGGGGAGTTCCTCGCGGATGACCTCGAGGGTGGGGCTCGAGAGGATGGCCTGATGCGGGAGCACGCCGAGCAGTTCCAGGCCCTGCCGGCGCAGGCCCTTCCGGGCGAATTCATTGATGAAGGCGAGCTTGTCCGGCAGTACCTTGTTGAGAATCACGCCGATCACCTCGACGCCCTCCTTCTCGAAGAGGGCATGGTTGACGCACACCTCGTCGATGGGCTTGCCGATGCCGCCCTGGGTGACGATGACGACCTTGGCGCGAAGCAGCTTGGCGACCCGGGCGTTGGACAGGTCGAACACCGAGCCCACCCCGGCGTGGCCCGAGCCTTCGCACAACACGAAGTCCTTTTCCCACGCCACGCGGTCGAAGGCGCGGTTGATCTTGCGCACGAGCGTGTCGTAGTTCGACGACTGGAGGTACTTGCGCGTGAAATCGGGATCGATCGCGATCGGGCTCATGTCGATCAACGGACATTGCAACCCGTAGACGCGGTCCATGAGGATGATGTCCTCGTCGATGCGCTGTTCATCCACCTGCACGAAACGCTGTCCGACCGGTTTGATGTAACCGATGCGCGGGTAGTGTTCGAGCAGGGCGGAGGCCAGCCCGAGCGAGGTGGTGGTCTTCCCCTCGTTCTGCCGGGTGGCCGCGATGAACACGCGCGGTGTCTCGTCGTTCATGGGCCGCGAGCTTCAGGCGAAGGCGCGGTCGGGAACAAGGGGATTTCGCGAACAGGTGACCTCCCGGTGGCGCCCCGGAACCAGCGGGCGCAGGAACGCAGAAAGGACTTCCTTCGCGGGTCGACGCCGCCAAGATGCCCGCATGCGATTCCTCCGAACTCTGGTGGGAGCGGCGGGCGGTCTCGGCCTGACGCTGCTGGCGGCGGACCGGCCGAACGTCGTGTTCATCCTGGCGGACGATCTCGGTTACGCGGACGTCGGTTTTCAAGGGTGTCGGGACATCCCCACGCCGCAACTGGACGCGCTGGCGGCAGCGGGCGTCCGGTTTACCAGCGGGTATGCCGGGCATCCGTTCTGCAGCCCGACGCGGGCTTCGTTCATGACCGGCCGCTACCAGCACCGGTTCGGCTACGAGAACAACATCGCCTTCGATCCGCAGAACACCTTGATGGGTCTGCCGGTGGCCGAGAAGACCGTGCCCGAGCGGATGCAGGCCGCCGGCTACGCCACGGGCATGGTCGGCAAATGGCATCTTGGCGCGGCGCACCTGTTCCATCCCAACCGGCGCGGGTTCGACTTCTTCCACGGCTTCCTCGGCGGCGGCCACGATTACTTCGAGGTCAGCGCGCTGCGGCCGATGGGCGAAGGTTACCAGACGCCGCTCGACCACAACGGCAAGCCCCGCGAGATCGACGGCTACCTCACGGACGATCTGACGCGCGCGGCTGCCGGCTTCATCCGGGACCATCGGGGGGAACCGTTCTTCCTCTACGTGGCCTACAACGCGCCGCACACCCCGATGCAGGCGCCGCAGGAACGGCTGGCGACATTCGCCGGAATCAGCGACCCGAAGCGCCGGACCTACGCGGCCATGGTCAGCGTGCTGGACGACGGCGTCGGGTTGCTCCTGCGCACGCTCGAGGAACTCGGTCTGCGCGAGCGCACGCTGGTCTGTTTCCTCAGCGACAACGGCGGTCCGCCCACCGCCAACGGCGCGCGCAACGATCCGCTGCGCGGAGGCAAGGGGAGCGTGTTCGAGGGCGGCATCCGCGTGCCGTTCGTCATGTCCTGGCCGGCGCGGCTGCCCGCCGGAACCACGTTCGCCCACCCCGTGATCTCGCACGATCTGTCCGCGACCGCCCTGGCCGCGGCGGGAATCGGCGCCGACACGCTGGCCCGGCTTGACGGGGTCGACCTGCTGCCCCATCTGCTCGGGCACGATTCCCGTCCGCCACATGAAGCACTGTTCTGGCGGATGAACGGCGGCGACCAATGGGCGGTCCGGTCCGGAGATTGGAAGCTGCTGCAGGCCGGCCCGAACTTGGCGCCGGCGCTCTACAACCTCGCCGGCGACCTCGCCGAAACGCGGGATCTGGCCGCGGAACAACCCGGCCGGGTCGACGGCTTGCAGGCCCGTTGGAAGGCCTGGAACCAAGGCAACCGGGAGGCCTTCTTCCCCGGTTTCAGCGACTACCACAAGGCCAAGAACGCGTTCTACAAAACGCTCGTGAAACCGACCGAGTAGGTGAACCGTCGCGCGGCCATTGCCGGTCCGAGGGATCGGCGCGGGCAACACCGGACCGTTGGACCGGGCCTGCTCCGGGTCGCGTCAACGGGATCCTACCGGACGAGCACACACTTCATCTGGCTCTGGTCCCGGATCATGAGCTTGCCATCCGAGAGCGCCAAAGGCGCCCAGTTCTGGGTGGCGCCCCGGCGCATCCGATCGGTCTCCCCACCGTCCGACCGCTCGTTGCCCAGCAACTCGGCCGAGGCCAATGCCTTGAATCCGGACGGATCCGGGTCAATGAGGTACAGGGTCTTTGCGCCGTCGGTCGCGAGGATGAGACCGTCCACCAGGATCATGCTGCCCTTGTCAAAGCCCGGCGATCGCCTGGTCTTCCACTGGATGTTGCCATCCATGTCCATGCACACCATGCCGTCCCGTCGGCTGTTGGTGCCGTACTGGGCGTAGAAATGGCCGTCATGCTGGATCGGGGGTTTGGTCTGGTCGCCGAACTCCTCGGTGGTGAAGAGTTCGGTGGCGCCGTAGCTGCCATCCGTTTGCTTCCCGACCTTGAGCATCGTTGCGCCGAGTTCGTATCCGCCGACCACGAGCACCCGGTTCTCCCCGGCATCCACCGCGTTGGGCACCGGGATGTGACAAAGCCACCGATCATACTCCCAGAGGATTCTCCCGGTCAGCGGTTCGATGCCGACCACTTTGCCCAATTCGTTTTCATCCGGCGTGGCCCGTCGCAGCGGATTGGTCGACGGCGTCACCATGACGAGATGGTCGTTGCCATCCACCTTCACGATGGCCGGGCTCACATAACCCACGTAGCCGAGTGACGGCGTCTTCCACTTCACCTCACCGGTTCGCTTGGCGTAGGCCACGACGCCCGCCTCGGGCGCCTGCGAGGCCACGATCAGCAGATCGTCATAAACCAGAGGATTCTGCGTGACAGCCCAGATCGGGAACCGGCTTGCTGGCCCGGCTCCGCGGGGGTAGCCACCGCCCAGGTCACCTCCGAAATCGGTCCAGACGTTCCTATTCCAGACGGGTTTGTGGGTGTTCAGGTCGATGCAGTAGAGGTCACCGTTGTGACCACAGGAAAAGACGTAGTCGCCGTCGATGGTCGGCACGCCGCGGGAGCCGGGGAACATCACCGAGCCAGGGGCGTCGTAAGCGAAATGCCAAAGTTCGTCGCCATTGGAGAAGTCCCAGCAGCGCAGGCTGTCGCCCACCTCATCATCCCTGTCGAGCAGGTAAACCCTCCCGTCCTTGATGACCGGGCCACCAAAGCCCCTGCCGACGGACACGGTCCAAAGCACTTCGGGCCCTGCTTCCGGCCACGAGCGTCGAATTCCCTTCTCCGGGGAGGTGCTGTTCCTTTCCGGGCCAAGGTACTGCGGCCAGTCGGCCAGGCCGTTCCCGAGGCTGGTGATGGTGATCAGGGGGATGAGGGTGCGTAGGCGCATGGGATGGGTGTTTGTCGTCTGGTCCGGGTCAGAATCTGTTTGGTGAAGCCTTGGGCGGAGGCCGGTTGGAAGCACCCGCGCACCCGACACTGTCGCCTGTCCAAGACGGTTGACCATGGTTTCGACGTCTGGACGCAGCCACGGGTTACACCGACAGCGGAAGCCCAGCAGGGCCGGCGCGTTGAAATCTGCCGGAGGGATCTGCCGCCGATCTGCCGACGCGGCGCCCACGCGAGCGCCGCGTCTTTGCTTGGGAGGCGGCGACGCCAGTGTGCATCTCAGCTCCTTCCGAGTTCCAGGCGGACGGGGAAAATGGCGCCCGGAGTTCCTTCCGACGGCTTCGCCGGAGGTCAGGCTTGCTGCGGAGTGAATTCCGCGGTCCGAAAAAGCTGAGATGCCCGCGCGGTCCGAAAAAGCCGAGAATACGACTTGCCTCCCATCCGGGATTTTCCTATATTGCGCGCTCTTTTGAACGGAATTGGAACGTTCTATGCGACGCGCGAGAAATCAGAAAACGAAGAAATCCGTGGCCAAACGGTTCAAGGTGACCGGCACCGGCAAAGTCATGCGATCCCACGCCGGCCGACGCCACCTGCTGGCGCACAAGGGGCCGGGCCGTCGTCGTCGCCTGCGCGGGGAAGCGGAGCTGCCTCCGGGGGATGCGGCCCGCATTCTCGAATGCCTGCCCTTCAGCCGCTGAGCCCGGGTTAACCGAAACGCCTTTCACCCACCATGCGAGTTACCAACGGTCCCGCCTCACGCAAACGACGGAAACGCGTCCTCCTGGCCGCCAAAGGCTATCGGATGCGCCGTTCGAAACTCTACCGCTACGCTTCCGACGCGGTGGATCACGGGTTGGTGTATGCCTACAACCACCGTCGCACCCGCAAGCGCGATTTTCGCCGGCTGTGGCAGCTCCGCATCAACGCCGCCACGCGGGCGGCCGGGCTGACCTACAGCCGCTTCATCGAGGGCCTGACCGCCGCCAAGGTCGAGGTCAACCGCAAGATGCTGGCCGACCTCGCCGCGACCGATGGTCAGGCTTTCGGTGAACTGGTGAAGCTGGCGCAGAACGCCCTGCAAGCGAAGCACGCCTGACCCAGGCCGCACGCTTCGGATAGGGCGACCCGCATACGGTCGCCCTTTGTCGTTTCCGGCCACCGCCAGCGCCGGCAGACCCGCCGGATCGGAAGACCGGAGGCGGCCGAGAATCCGCCCGGATGCAGCGCAACTGAGCAGTTTGTCATGTCGGCCTTTCTCGAACAAATCGAGCCCCTGAAACAGGCGGCGTTGAACGACTTCACCGGCGCCCCGGATCTCGCCACGCTGGACCAGGCGCGCGTCGTCCATCTCGGGGCGAACGGACGTTTCACCGGCCTGCTGAAACAACTCGGCCAGTTGCCCAAGGAGGAGAAGCCGGCCGCCGGCAAGGAGGTCAACCTCGCCAAGCAGTCCCTCGAAGCGGCCCTCGCCGAACGCCGTGCCGCGCTCGAACTCGAGGCCGCCCGTCCCGCGAATCCCACCGACTTCACCCTGCCGGGCCGGCGCCGTCCGCTCGGACGCCTCCATCCGCTGACCCAGGTGACCGAGGACATCGTCCGCAGTTTCCGCAAGATCGGGTTCGTGGTGGCAGATGGCCCCGAGATCGAGGATGACCATCACTGCTTCGATGCGTTGAACACCCCGGCGGATCATCCGGCACGGGACATGCAGGACACTTTTCATCTCCCGACGACGCCCCGACTGCTGCTGCGCACCCACACGTCCTCGGTGCAGATCCGCGTGATGCAGCAGCAACCGCCCCCGGTGCGGATCATCGTCCCGGGCCGCGTCTACCGGCGCGACAACGCCGACGCCACCCACAACCCCACCTTCCACCAAGTGGAGGGCCTCTACGTGGATCGGGGCGTGACCGTGGGCGACCTCAAGGGCACCGTCGAGTTCGTCTTCCGGGAACTGATGGGGCCCGAGACCCGCATCCGTTTCCGTCCGCACTACTTCAGCTACACCGAACCCAGCTTTGAGATCGACTTCTCGAGCGCGTTAACGCGCCGGATGGGGAGGGAATGGTTGGAAATCGCGGGCTGCGGCATGGTGCATCCCAAGGTCTTCGAGAACGTCGGTTACGACCCCGAGGTCTGGACCGGTTGGGCGTTCGGTTTCGGGATCGAGCGAATCGCGATGATCCGATACGGGATCAACGACATCCGCCTGTTCTACCAGAACGACCTGCGCTTCCTCCGGCAATTCTGAGCCGGCGGGGAAGCGGTTCAACGGGGCGCCACGGGTCGGTGGATCGCGAGCCAGCGCCGCAGGGCGGCCGCCTGGGCGTGGCCGGGCTGCAGATCAAGCACCCGCTGGTAATGCTCGCGAGCCTGGCCCGGGTCCCCGATGGTGTCGGCGTAAAGCGCTCCCAAAGCGAGGTGGGCCTCGGCGCTGCCCGGGTGGGAGGCCAGGATTCGTTCCAATTCGACGGCGGCATCCAAGGGGAAACCGGCCTTCTGCAAGGCGAGCGCGAAATTGAACCGGGCCGCGGCATCGGACGGCTCAATCGCCAGGGCAACCTCGCTTTCCTTCAGGCAGTCCCCGGTCTTCCCCCGCCGGTAGGCCAGCGCAGCCGCATTGTAGCGGGCCTCGAAGTTCGCCGGGTCCGCCTTGATCGCCGCTCCGTACGCCGCGGACGCCGCCTCGAAATCGCCCCGATGGTAGTCTTGCACCCCGCGCAAGAAATGCTGGCGCGAGGCGGCGGCATCACCAACCGCGGGACGCTCGGGCGACTGATAGCGGTAGCGCGGAAAAGCCGGCCGGGCGGATTGGGCCGGAGTCGTGGGGGACGCCGCTCCGGCCGGCTGACCAGCATCACTCGCAAGTTCGACCGGTGGCGCTGGCTGGACCGGCAGCGGCGGGGCGGCCTCGGATGCCGCCCCCCGGATCGGGGTCGTTCCAGGCTTGGGCGGCAACGGGGTGATGCGCTTTTCCTGCGGCGCACGACGGAACAGATTCAGCGGGTTGATGCGCGCCAGAAAGGAACGCCCCTCCGCCTCTCCCGCTTCCGCTTCCGCTGGCGCTCCCGCTTCGGCTTCGGCTTCGGCTCCGGCTCCGGCTCCGGCTATCGCCTCCCCGACGCCTTCCGCCACCGCGCCCGCCTCGCTGCCGGTCGGTCCCCCGGCCAGCGAATCCGGTTCGTCGAAGGCGCTGGCCGCCTCCATCAGCCCGACGCGTGAATCCTGCCCGGAGGCGCCGGCGGAAGCAGGTCCGCCCGCCGCCATCAGGACGGGAGGCGACTCGACACTCACTTCCTCGAGGACCGGCGCGGACCCGACCGCTTCCGCCACTGGCCCGGTGTTGGTGGACGCCTCGGCGAGCGGTTTCGCGCCCCCCTCGCCTTCGGCTGAAGGCGCTGCTGCGACCAGCGGCGGAGGAGCGGAAGCCACGACGATTTTCGGGGGCGCCCCGGTTTGGATGACACTCGCCGGAACCGGGGAAGTGGAAACGACTTGCGCCAGCGCGCCCGTAACCGATGCCGCGGGGGCTCCCGTTAGAACCAGCGCGGGCGCGGCGCTGGTCAGGGCGAGCGCGGGAATGGCGGAGGTCGGAACGTCTGCCAACCGGACGTCCGTCGTGGCGGACAACGCGGGCGGCGCGCCGGTCAGGGGGATCGCCGGTGGCACGCCGGTCGGAGCGACAGGCCCGACACTGCCGACGCGGCTGAACAAATTGGTGATTCTGGCGCGAGCCTCGGCGCCTTGGGTCGCCAGCTCCTGATCCGAAGGGAGGGGCGGACGCAGCGACATGGCGAGCAGCCGGACGTGATCCCGAACCGCCTGGTCGGTCGCGCCGGCAGCGCCCGAATCGAGATAAGCCTCGTATTTTTCGACCGCGCGCAGCCGGTCCTGGAGGCCGGATTCGAGCACCACCGCCTGGTTGAGCACCGCCGCTGCGAACGAGGGATCGAGCTGGAGGGCCGCTTCGAAGAACCGCAAGGCCTCCTCGCTCTGCTGTTGCCGGGCACAACACAAACCGGCGCCATTCAAGGCCCGCGCCTGGAGACTGCGCGAGGCGGCAAGCTGCGCCGCCTGCCGGAAGGCCCCCGCCGCGGCTTCGGTATCGCCCGCATGCCAACGGGCGAACCCGAGCTGCAACCACCCCCGGGCTTCCCTGGGTTGATGGGTCACATACGTGCTCAGATCGCGAATGGCCTCGGCGTAATTTCCCTGTTCGAGCCGAAGACAGCCCCGGTTGTAACGGGCGGCAAACAGGTTCAGATCGCGGTTCAACGCTCCGGTGTAGGCCTCTGCCGCCTCGACCGACCGACCGGATTGCTGGAGGGCAATGCCAAGATGGTTCAAGGCCTGCGCGGAGGCCAGTTGGTTGGTCGCCAGGATTCGGGCGGCCTGCCCCAGGACCTCGACCGCCTCGGCGGGTTTGCCCGCCTCGATCAAGCGGACCCCCTGATGCAGCTCGGATTGCCCCGGCGACTTCCCGCAACCTCCCAGCAGCAGGCAGGCGCAGCCGATGGCCAGCCCGGAGCGGAGCGTTTGGGAAGTCTCCGGTTGTGTCCGCCGCCCCGCGTGCCCCGGGCAACGAAACCACTTTTTGGTGGCCAGCATGAAGGGTGGTGTTAGCATCCGGGGTCGGTCGAGTCAAGCAAGGCACCTGCAACGGCTTGTGGCACGTCTTCAGACACTCCTCAAACGGCTCCTGCGGGGGATCATTGTCCTGACCGGCGCGGCGGCCGCGACCGGCGCCGGCTTTCCGCCCCCCGCCACCGTAACTCTGCCCCAAACGCGTGCGCGCATGGTCACCGTCGAAGCCGCGGATTCCGTGGTCGCCTTCGCCGCCAACCCGGTCCGCATCCGCCAGATGGTCGAGGCGGGCCTCACCAACCTCGCCCGCGTGGACACCATCGAGGCGGCCTGGCGTCGGTGGATCCAGCCCGCGGATGTCGTCGGCATCAAGGTCGTTTCCGTCCCCGGCCCGCTCAGCGGCACCCGGCCCGCCGTCGTGGAAGCGCTGGCGGCCAGCCTGATCGCCGTCGGACAGCCCGCCACCAACATCATCGTCTGGGACAAACACCTCGCAAATCTGCGACGGGCGGGCTTCACCGAGCTGACCAACCGGCTGGGCATCCGGGTGGAAGGCGCGGTGGAGGCGGGTTACGATGCCGCGGCGTTCTACGACAACGCGATCCCCGGCCAGCTCGTCTGGGGCGATCTCGAATACCAACCCGGTGGCGAGAGCATGGGGCGCCGTTCCCACGTGACCCGGCTGCTGACGCAGACCATCACCCGCGGCATCAACGTCACGCCGTTGCTCAACCACAACCGGGTGGGGGTTTCGGGCAACCTGTTCAGCCTGGCCTTCGGCAGCGTGGACAACACCCAGCGCTTCGCCAACGAACCCGAACGGTTGGCCGTCGCGGTCCCGGAAATCTATGCGCTCCCCGACGTCGGCGACCGCTTCGTGCTGTCGGTGGTCGATGCCCTGATCGCCCAGTACTACGGCGAAGAAGACAGCTTGCTGCATTACGCCGCGATGCTGGGGCAATTGCGTTTCAGCACCGATCCGGTGGCCCTGGACGTCCTCTCGATCCAGGAGCTTGCCCGTCAGCGGGAACTGGCGGGCCGCCCCCCGCAGAAGGTGGATCCGGGCCCCTGCAACAACGCCGCCCTGCTCGAGTTGGGCACGAGCAATCCGGCCTGGATCCAGGTCGAGAAGGTGGTGCTCCCGGGCCGTACCGGACCCGTTGAACCACCGGGGCCTGAACCCGCACCGATCACCCCAGCAGCGCCCCCGGCTCCAGCGGGCAGCCCGTGAGGAACTCGCCCGCCGTCAGTCGCCGTCCTCCCTCCCGCTGAACGATCAACAGCTGCAACGCGCCCCGACCGCAGGCGACCAGCAGGGATTCGTGGTCCGCGCGAAGGACCTGACCCGGCGCCCCGCCCTCGCGGCGCAACGCTTCACCGGCCCAGATCTTCAGCAGTCGGCGGTCCTGGACCGGCAACCGCGTGTAAGCGCCCGGCCACGGGTTGAAGGCCCGCACCCGACGCGCCAGCACCTCCGCGTCCAGAGACCAGTCGAGCAGGCCGTCGGCCTTGGTGATCTTCCGGGCATAGCTTGCCCCGGTTTCCGGTTGCGGACGGAGGGTAACCCGGCCCTCGAGGTAATCCGGAAGCGTCCGCAGCAGAAGATCGGCCCCCAAAGTCGCGAGCCGGTCGTGCAAGCTCTGACCATCGTCCTCCGGCCAGATCGGCGTGGTCTCGGCCGCCAGCATCGGACCGGTGTCCAGCCCCGCATCCATCCGCATCAGCGTCACCCCTGTCCCGGCCTCGCCATCGGCCAGCGCCCATTGGATCGGCGCCGCGCCCCGGTACTTGGGAAGCAGGGAGCCGTGAATGTTCACACAGCCGCACCGCGGCAGGTCCAGGAGCGCGGGAGGCAGGATCTGACCGTAGGCGGCCACCACGAACACATCCGCCTGCAAACCGGCGAGCCGGGCGATGAAATCCGGTTCCCGACAACGCGCCGGCTGCCACACCGGCAACCCGAGATGAAGCGCGGTCTCCTTGACCGGCGGCGGCTGCAGCTTCAGTTCACGTCCCCGGGGCCGATCCGGCTGGGTAACCACCCCCACAACCTCGAAGGCCGGCTCGGCTTCCAGGGCGACCAGGGCCGGACAGGCGAAATCAGCCGTGCCGAAGAACACGACCTTCGATGCCGGCGGCTTGCCTCCGGACTCAGCCATGGCCGCGTCTTCGCCCGGTCATGCCCCCGGTCGGCTGCGCTCCGTTCATGGCCGGAGGCCGGACCGCGGGACCGGTCACCGTGCGCTGCCCGAGTGAACTCCCGCAACGCCGGCACACGTACTCGTGCATTTCGCCGTCGGGCAGAATCAGCAGCAATCGCTCCCGCACCGGTTGCGCCTGCCGGCATCGGGGGCAGTAAAGTCCGCTCGCCGTGAGTTCGCCAAACTGCGCTTGCATCGGCCGGTCACAGGCTGAGCAGAATTCCGACCACATCCCGCAGGACCTCGAGCGGCGTCTGCACGGCCTCCACCCGGCGCAGCAGCGCTTCGCCGTAGAAGTCGAGCACCGGGCGGGATTCGGTCTCGTAGTTCTCCAGACGACGGCGGATGACTTCGAGATTCGCGTCGTCGAGCCGGTTCTCCTTCAAGGCCCGGCGTTGTAGACGCTGAACCAGCCGTTCCCGGTCGGGGCAGGACAGGTAGATCAGGGCGCCCACGTCCAGGGTCTCGCTCATCAGGCGGGCCTGTGCGAGGTTGCGCGGGATGCCGTCGAGCAACAGGGTGTCCTGCACCGGATCGAACCGCCCCACCTGCTGCATGCTGTCGATGTATTGCCGCCACAGCTCGATGGTGGGCTCGTCGGGAACGAGTTGGCCCTTGCTCGAGTATTCGACGAACACCTTGCCGAGCGGGGAACCCATCTTGAGCGAGCGGAAGACCTCGCCGCAGGAACAGTGGAAGAACCCGGGCAGTTCACCCAGGACCTTGCCCTGCGTGCCCTTGCCGCTTCCGGGAGCGCCAAACAACAGGATCGTGCGAAACTTCATGCGAGGAACGGACGCCGGCGCACCGGAGTGGATCAGGCCTTGTCGTCCTTGTGACGGACGATGATCTGCGCGATTTCGCCGAGCACGACGCGCACCTCCTTCGCGCCGGCCTGCAGCAACTGGATGTACATCTCGCTGGCGGTGATCCGCGAAACGCGGCGGGCGATGAACTCCATCTTGGGCGTCTTGATGACCAGCACCAGATCCCGCTCGGCATCCGTTGGCACCACCCGGAAGAACCCGGAAAACTGGGTCTCGATGAAGCGCCGGTTGAACTCGACCTCGCCACGGTTGTACACCCGTTTCTCCGCGGCGCCTCCCGCCTTGCCCGATTTCGCGCCGGCCGCCACCTTGAGCCCGCTCGCCATCGGGGGCGGGCTGCCCACTTTGCGGGACGTCGCGCTGGCGGCGCTCGCCGCGGCGGGCACCCCCGGACCGGCCTCGTCGTGGGCTTCGGCCTCGGCATATTCCGCCGGTGGAGGCTCCAGCGACGGTGACGCCAGGAAGGCCAGCGGCCCCACCAGGGGCACGATGGCGGAGACCCCGCACACAACCGCCACGGGCCGGTGCCGATACAGCGCGATTTCGTAGGCGGCCAGCAGGTTCGCGGCGTAGAGCAGCGCCAGCAAGCCGAGCCCAAGGGAACCGGTAAGCGAGCTGAAAATGGTCGGACTGCCCAGCGGCAACGTGGCCTTGGGATACTCCCGGATCACCACCGGTTTCGGCTTCGGTCGCTCTTCGGGAGGCAACGGAATGAAAGGCTCGGCGAACTGGCGCATCTGCGGATCCTGGGCCAGCACCTCGAGGGTTGGATCCGAGAACTTGCTCCAGGAATACCACGGAGAAAAGCCCCCCGAATCCAGGCGAAACACCACCCCGTTCTCGTTGGAGTCCGAGACCGTTCCCCAGATCATCGTGCCGTCCCGCAACTTGTACTCGTCCGCGGAACACACGGCTGTCGCGACCCCCAAAAGGGCCAGACAGAGCATGAAGCCTGAAAGTCTGCGCATGACCGGCGAGGAATAGCAAAGGCACCCGGCCAAAGAAAGCAGATATTCCGGCGACGGAGCGGCATAGCGGCATCTGCGCATCTCAGCCGGGACCATTCAGCAACTCGGAGCCGCCGCCGCGTAGTCGGCGAAAAACTCCGTGGGGCCGGCCGCCGGGGCGGACGGGCTTGACCGACGAGCCGCATTCCCGAAAGCTCCGCGCATGGAATGCTCCCGGTCCCGTGATGCAAGGCGCTTCGCCAGTCTGCCCGTCGTATTGCTCACGCTGTTTCTCTCCGGTTGCCATTCAACCCCCGATCCGGCCCCGGGGCCGGCGGTGACCGCCCCCTCCGACCGACATCAGGAAACCCGGCTGTGGTACGATCATCCCGCCACCGACTGGGAAACCCAGGCGCTCCCGATCGGCAACGGGCGACTCGGGGCCATGGTGTTCGGCGGCATCGCCTCCGAGCGCATCCAACTCAACGAGGACACCCTCTGGGCCGGCGGCCCCCGCGACTGCAACAACCCCGCCGCGCTCGAACACTTGGAGGAAATCCGGCGGCTGCTGTTCGCTGGGAAGCCCGGTGAAGCCTTCGACCTCGCCGACAAGTATGCAATGGGCAACCCACGGACGCTCCGTCCCTACCAAACCCTGGGTGATCTCCGCCTGACCCTGCCCGGTCACGAGGACGCCGTGGATTACCGGCGGGAACTGGACCTGGACACCGGCATCGTGCGGGTCAGCTACCGCGTCGGGGAAACCCGCTACACGCGCGAGATCTTCGCCAGCCATCCCGACCAGGTGATCGTCATGCGCTTCACCTGTTCGAAGCCCGGGGGGTTGACCCTGTTCGCCAGTCTGGATCGTGAATCCGACGCGACCACCTCCACGCGCCAACCCGACACCGTCGTGCTTCACGGCGCCCTCGACCGCGGCGAGGGACTCGACTTTCAGGCCGTCCTGCATGCGTCGGCCGACGGTGGCGCGTTGTTCGCGCCGGTGCGGCGCCTCGAAGTGCGGGACGCCAACGCGGCGATGCTGGTCCTGGGCGCGGCCACCAGCTTCGGCCAACGCGACGCGGAGTCGGGCGCCGAATCGCCGGTCGCGGCCGCCGTGCAAAAAGGCTACCCCGCCCTGCGCCAGGCGCACATTCAGGATCATCAACGCCTGTTCCGCCGCGTGCAAATCGACCTCGGCGGCGAGCCCGTCGATCAGCCCACCGACCAGCGGCTCGAACGCGTGAAAGCGGGGGCCGTCGACCCCGGACTCGAGGCGCTTTACTTCCAATTCGGCCGGTACCTCCTCATCGCCAGCTCGCGTCCGGGGGATTTGCCGGCCAACCTCCAAGGACTCTGGGCCCAGGGGCTCAACCCGCCCTGGAACAGTGACTACCACCTCAACATCAACCTCCAGATGAACTACTGGCCGGCCGAGGTCGCCAACCTCGCCGAATGCCATCTGCCGCTCTTCGAGTTGATCGAATCCCTCCGCGAGCCGGGGCGCCAGACCGCCAGGCTCCACTATGGCGCCGGCGGGTGGGTGGCCCATCACATCACCGACGTCTGGGGCTTCACCGTGCCGGGCGACGGCCCGCAGTGGGGCTTGTGGCCGATGGGAGGCGCGTGGTTGTGCCAGCACCTGTGGGAACACTATGCCTTCAGCCAGAACCTGCCCTTCCTCCGCGACCGCGCCTATCCGGTCATGAAGGAGGCGGTGGCGTTCTTTCTGGACTACCTGACCGCGGACCCGCAGGGACGTCTCGTCACCGGGCCGTCCATGTCGCCGGAGAACTCCTACCGCCTGCCAACCGGCGCCACTGGCGTGCTCTGCATGGGGCCGTCCATGGACATCCAGATCGTGCGCGACCTGCTCGAGCACTGCCGGCAGGCGGCGGAAATCCTCGAGGTGGACGGCGCCTTCCGCGACCGGTTGAGCGCGACCCTGGACCGGTTGCCCCCCACGCGCGTGGGCCGGCACGGACAGATCATGGAATGGAGCGAGGACTACGAGGAACCGGAACCCGGGCACCGCCATATTTCCCACCTCTTCGCGCTGCATCCCGGCAGCCAGATCACGCGGCAAGGAACCCCGGAACTTGCGCAGGCGGCCCGGGTCACGCTCGAACGCCGTCTGGCCAATGGCGGCGGTCACACCGGCTGGAGCCGGGCCTGGATCCTCAACTTCTGGGCCCGACTCGGCGACGGCGCCGCGGCCCACGAGAACCTGCTCGCCCTCCTGCGGCAGAGCACCGCGGCCAACCTGTTCGATCTCCACCCGCCCTTCCAGATCGACGGCAACTTCGGCGGGGCCGCCGGCATCGCCGAGATGTTGCTCCAGAGCCAGGCGGGCGAACTCGAGCTGCTGCCGGCGCTTCCGAACGCCTGGCCCGACGGGGAGGTTCAGGGCCTGCGGGCACGCGGCGGCTTCGAGGTGTCGATCCGCTGGCGCTCCAGCCGTCTCGAACAGGCCACCATCCGCTCCCTGGTCGGAACGTCGTGCCGGGTGCGCGTCGGGAACGCGGTCGAGGTTCGCCGGGATTCGGCCACGGGCGGACCGGTCGCGACCACCGCCGGCCCGGAAGGCGCCCTCGAGTTTGCGACCCGCCCCGGTCGTCGCTACGTCGTGGTGGCCCGATGAACCACGAACCCCACGGCGCTGACGAGCAAGACCTCCTGCTCGAACTCGCCCGCCAGTCGATCATTGAGACGCTGACGCACGGTCGACTGCCGGCGGTGAAAGGCGATTACCTTCCTCCGGGGTTTGCCGATCCCCGCGCCTGTTTTGTCACCCTGACCCTGGCCGGAGCGCTGCGCGGTTGCATGGGCAATCTCGAACCGGACCGGCCGCTCTACCGCGCCGTGATGGAGAACGCCCGGAGCGCCGCCACGCTGGACCCGCGTTTTCCCCCGCTGCGAAGCGAGGAGGTCGAAGCCCTGATCATCGAGATCAGTATCCTCTCGCCGCCCGCCCGCGCCGCCGCCCGATCTCGCGAAGCGCTCTGCGACCAACTGCGCCGCGAGCGTCCGGGGATCATCCTGCGCGTTGGGAGCCGGGCGGCAACCTATCTCCCCCAGGTCTGGCGAAAGCTGCCGGAACCCGCGGACTTCCTTGCAAGTCTAGCCCGGAAGGCGGGCCTGGCGGCGACCGCCTGGCAGCTTCCCAACGCGGAAATCCTGACCTACGACGTCGAGGCTTTCACGGAGACACCGCCCCCGGGAGATCGATAAGCAGCCCGCCGCGGCCCGCCGCCCGCCGCTGCGCGGCACGGTTGGCTCGCCTCCCCGGCGTGGACGCCAACCCGAAGCCGGCGAGCCTCACGGAGTGGAGGGCCGCCTCCGTCCTTGCCGCCACGCGGCGCCCGTGCCCGGTCCGCCCCTGCAAAACGCCTTGACGCTGCGGACGCCCGCCACTAAGGTCTGGCCCAAGAAATTGATTGCTGGTCAACCAGCGTGGTCAAGTCGGAGAGCTCAAGCTGCCGACTTTTTTGTTCCCCCGGTGGGAAAGCGATATGAATAGCGAGCTCATGGCGGTTCTGGAGTATTGGGAGCGCGAGAAAGGCATTCCCAAGGAGGACCTCTTGCGCGTGGTCCAGGACTCGATGGTGGCGGCGGCCAAGAAGGCGGTGGGACCGGCGCGCAATCTCAGCTGCACCATCTCCACCTCGGGCGACATCCGCGCCTGGGCCGAACTCGTCGTTTCTGACAAGGTCATCTCCAAGCACGATCAGATTTCCGTCGCCGACGCCCGCCGCCTCAAGGCCGACGCCCAGATTGGCGACGAGATGAAGATCGAGGTCACTCCGGCCGACTTCGGACGCATTGCGTCGCAATATGCCAAGCAGTCCATGCTCCAGATGCTGCGACGGCTGGAAAAGGGTTTGATTTTCGAGGAATTCAAGGATCGTACCGGCGACATCGTCAGCGGTGTGGTGCGCCGTTTCGAGAAGTCCGATGTCAGCGTCGACCTGGGACGGTACGAGGCCCTCCTGCCCAACCGCGAGCGCGTGCCCACCGAGGAGTACCAGATCGGCGAACGCCTCCGGTGCTACGT
Organism: Verrucomicrobiales bacterium; assembly: GCA_024233305.1. GTDB lineage: Bacteria > Verrucomicrobiota > Verrucomicrobiia > Limisphaerales > J093 > J093. The sequence continues at coordinate 196,840 of JACKPV010000032.1, read as the reverse complement.
CAAGGCCGTCGAAAACACCCCGCACGGCCCCGAAATCATCCTCTCTCGCGCCGCTCCCGACTTCGTCATCAAGCTCTTCACCCTGGAGGTCTCCGAGATCGCCGACGGCACCATCGAAATCAAGGCCATCGCCCGGGAACCCGGTTTCCGCACGAAAATGGCCGTCCATTCCCGCGATGACAAAGTGGACCCCGTCGGCGCCTGCGTCGGCCTGCGCGGACAACGCGTCAAGAACATCGTCCGCGAACTCAACAACGAGAAGGTCGACATCATCCGGTGGTCGCCCGACATTCGCGTCTTCCTCACCAACGCCCTCGCCCCGGCGCGACCGAAGGACTTCGACATTGACGAGAACAACCGCCGGGCCAGGGTCTGGGTCAGCGAGGACCAGTTGTCCCTGGCCATCGGCAAGCGCGGTCAGAACGCCCGCCTGACCTCGAAACTCACCGGCTGGCACGTCGACATCGAAGCCGAGCGGGTTCAGGAAATCGGGTTCGAGGAGAAAGTGGCCCAGGCCGTGCAGTCCATGGCGGGCATCGCCGGCATTACCGAAAGCCAGGCCGATGTGCTCGTGCATCATGGCTTCCTCGGACTCGAGGACCTGCTGGCCGCGGACCTGGAGGATCTGGCCGAGATTCCGGGCATCGAGGAGACGGCAGGAGCCGTCATCGAGGCCGCCAGGGCGGAGGCCGAACGACGCAGCGTGGTGGCCGAACCGGGAGCTCCGGAGGCCTAGCCATTCACCCGGGGGTGAATGCAGCGCCCGCCCGCAGCGTCCGGGAGGAGCAGGGCGCATCGATCATTTTGTATGCCGGTTAGAATCTACGAGATCGCCAAGCTGGTAGGAGTCGAAAGCAAGGTCGTCCTGGCCAAGGCCAAGGATTTGGAGATCGCCGCCAAAGTGGCCTCCAGCAGCATCGACAAGATTACCGCAGAATACCTCATTGAGCAGCTGCGCAAGGACCACCCCGCGCCCGCGGAACCCGCGCCAGGCGAAACCGCGGAATACGCCGACGAGCTTCAGCATGCCACCGCCGTCGAAACCGAACCGACGGACGAAATCGCGCCAGCGACGGACGACGCGCCCCCGGCCGCGGACGAATCCGAGCCGGCTCCGGAGCCTCCAGTGATCGAGCCTGCGCCAGCCCCCGAGGACTCTCCCATCGCCGCGGCGGCCACCGCTGAGGCCCCCGCGACCGAAGCGGCGATCGAGCCCGTCCAGCCAACCGGCGCGCCGCCGCCCGATGCGGAGAACATGCCCGCGCCCGAAATCATCCCTGAACCGCACGCCGAACCCACTGCCGCTGAGGCGCCCGTCGAACCCCCGCCCCCGCAGGCTGAACCCGCTTCCCCGGACGCAAGCCCGGTTTCGCCGCCGGAGGTCACGGACGGGACCCAGCAGGCGGAATCTCCCGCCGCTGCCGCTCCTCCCGCCGCTGCCCCGACCGAAAGCCCGGCGGAGGAGGAACCGGCGAAGCCCGACGAGCCCGCCAAGCCGGGAATCGGGCAGCTGGTGGGCCGGATCAACCTCCAGCCGTGGTCCTTTACCAAGGGGCGAGAACGCGAACGCGAGCACGGGCGAAAACGCGGCGAGGCAAAAGGAAGAGGCGAAGGACGCGCGGATCGGGGTGCCCGCCAGGCTCCGGGCGGAGGGACGCCGGTCGAAAGCCCGGCGCGGGGCGGAAGCAAGCTCCCGCCGCTCCCACCGCCCGAAAGCCTCACCGCCGGCGAGATCGTCATCAAACCGCCCATCATCATCCGGGACCTCGCCGAGAAGCTCGGACGCAAACCCCACCAGATCATCGCCGACCTGATGGAGATGGGGGTCTTCGCCACGGTCAACCAGTCCATCGAGCCCGAGATCGCCCAGCGCATTTGCGCCAAGCGCAAGATGCGGTTCCGTCTGGAGAAGCGGGACAAGGGAGGCGCTCTGGTCCGTGAACAGCCCAAGAAGCCCGAACTCGTGGACGAGGATGATCGCCCGGAGGATCTCAAACCGCGCCCCCCGGTCATCACGATCATGGGGCACGTCGACCACGGCAAGACGACCTTGCTCGACACCATCCGGAAGTCGAACGTCGTCGCCGGCGAGGCCGGCGGGATCACCCAGCACATCGGGGCTTACACCATCCACTTCCCGCATCCCGAGCGGCCCGATGACCTGCAACAAATCACCTTCATCGACACCCCCGGCCATGCCGCCTTTAGCGCGATGCGCGCCCGCGGGGCCAACGTGACGGACATCGTGATTCTGGTGGTGGCGGCCGATGACGGGGTCAAGCCGCAGACGCTCGAGGCCCTGGATCACGCGCGCGCCGCGGGCGTCCCCATCATCGTCGCGGTCAACAAATGCGATCATCCGGCGGCGAACCCTATGCGGGCCCGGCAGCAGTTGCAGGAGCGCGGCCTCGCGCCGGACGAATGGGGCGGCGACACCATCTTCGTCGATCTGTCGGCCCTCACCCGCGAAGGCGTGGACCGCCTGCTCGAGATGATCCTCCTGCAAGCGGAGATCCTTGAACTTCGCGCGAACCCGGATCGCCGGGCCCGTGGGAACGTCGTCGAGTCCGGCATCGAACCCGGCGGCCCCACCGCCACCGTACTCGTGCGGAAGGGAACGCTGCATCCGGGCGACGTGATAGTCTGCGGACCGCACTATGGCCGGGTGCGCGCGCTCATCAACGAGGACGGACGCCGCCTCAAGGAAGCGGGACCGTCCTACGCGGTGAAGGTGCTCGGGTTGAACGGGGTGCCCGAAGCCGGCGCCGAGTTCGAGGTCGCGGAGAACGAGCGGATGGCCCGCCAGGTCTGCGAAGAACGCGCCGCCGAGATCCGCAAGGCGCAGCTCGAACGCCCCAAGGCGGCGACCCCCACGAATCTGGGCGAGATCATCAACATGCTGCGGTCCGACGCCGGCAAAGTCCTCAAGGTGCAGGTCAAGGCCGACACCCAGGGCTCCGTCGAGGCGATCGTCAGCTCCCTCGAACAGATCCACTCCGAGAAGGTCTCTCTCGAGGTCATCGCCCACGGGGTGGGCAACATCACCGAGAAGGACGTCGAGCTCGCGGCCGCCTCAAGTTCGATCATTCTCGGTTTCCACGCGAAGATCGACCACGCGGCCGCCGAGGCGGCCAAACGCCGGGGCGTCGAAATCCGGCTCTACGCAATCATCTACGAACTCGTTGACGAAGTCCGCCTGGCCATGGCCGGCCTGCTGGATCCCCTGCTCAAGGAGGTGACGATCGGGACCGCGGAAGTGCGCAAGATCTTCGAGCTGTCGAAGGGCGGAAACGTCGCCGGATGCGCGGTCACGCAGGGCCGGATCACCCGCGGCAAGGCCCGGGTCATCCGGCGGAAGAACCTGCTCTATCAGGGGCTGGTGTCCACGCTGCGGCGGTTCCAGGACGAGGTCAACGAGGTGCGCACCGGCATGGAGTGCGGCATCCGGCTGGATGGCTTTGACGAGTTCCAGGAGGGGGACATCATCGAGTGTGTCACCATCGAGAAGGAAGCGCAGCAACTGTAGCCGCGTGGCGGCCGGCTCCCCTCGCAGCCGCCGGCCGCCGGCTCGAACCCCGTGCAAAACCGCCGGCACACCCGCGTTCGTGAACTCCTCAAACGGGAGTTGAGCGCGATCTTGCAGCGCGAAATCCCCCTCAGCGAAGGCGGAGGCCTGTTCACCGTCAACGAGGTGCTCGTCTCGAACGACCTGCGCAACGCCACGGTGTTCCTCGGCTTCTTCGGCAGCGGTGACCAGCAGCGTCGCGGCTGGGCCTTGTTGCGCAAGCACCAGTCGCGCATCCAGGATGAACTGGCCCGGGCCGTGGTGCTGAAGAACACCCCGCGCCTGCGGTTCGAGACCGATGACTCGGTGGTCCGGGGAGATCGTGTCCTCGAGATCCTCAACCAGCTCGAAGACGATCTGCCACCAACCGAAGAACCTCAGCCCTGACCCCGATCCCTTCCGTCCCCCAGGTCCCTGACGTCCCTCCATTCTCCCCGCCGCCCCCCCCCTTGGAAGACTGAGGGGGGGCGGGACACTGCCCCGCCCCGCCCCACCGGCGACAGATCAGTGCCCGCCCACCGCGGCTTCAACCTGCTTCTGTATTTTCTCGAGGTTGAACGAGCCGGGGCTCTGGCTCGGCGGATAGTCCTTCATCGTCATGAGGAACCTGCCCGCCAGTTGCTGCATCGGCACCAGGATGTAGGCGCGATCCAGGAACCAGTCGTTGTAGGTGTTCGAATTGTGCTGGGCCCGCTCGAACGGGTCGCGCCGCAGGTTGAACAGCAACGGCACCCGCAACTCGATGAAGGGTTCGCGCCAGACGCCGAAGGCGACACCCCGGTTCTCCAGAAAGACCGCCTTCCAGGCGTCGTACCGGATGGCCACCACCTGGCCGTCGTCGTTCACGTAGAAGAACTCCCGGCGGGGCGACTCCGCCGTTCGCCCGCTGAAATAGTCCAGCATGTTGTAACCGTCGATGTAGTTGCGATAACGACGCCCGTTGAGTTCGACCCCGTTCCGGAGCTTCTGCTTGATGTCGGGAGCGCCCGCCGCCGCGGCCAGCGTGGGCAGCCAGTCCTCGTGCGAGACGATGCCGTTCAGGGTCGTCCCCGCCGGAAAATGGCCGGGCCAGCGCACAAAGCACGGCACCCGGTAGGCGCCTTCCCAGTTCGAGTTCTTCTCGCTCCGGAACGGCATCGTCCCCGCATCCGGCCACGTGTTGTAGTGCGGTCCGTTGTCCGTCGAGTACATCACAATCGTGTCGTCCGCGATCCCGAGGTCATCCAGGACCTGCAGCAACTCACCCACATGGGCGTCATGCTCGATCATGCCGTCGGTGTATTCGTCGTTGCCCGGGTGCCGGTGCTCCGGCCGGACATGCGTGCGGAAATGCATCCGGGTGCCGTTCCACCAACAGAAGAACGGCTTGCCGGCCCGGGCCTGCCGCTGCATGAAGTCCCGGGCCGCCGCCACGGTCTCATCGTCGATCGTCTCCATGCGCTTCCGCGAGAGCGGGCCGGTGTCCGCGATCCGACCGTCGGCAAACGAATGGATGACGCCGCGGGGTCCGTAAGCCTCCCGGAAGGTCCGTCCGTCGGCCATCACCATGTCGGCCGGATAATCCTCGTTCTCCGGCTCCTCCTCGGCATTCAGGTGGTAGAGATTGCCCAGGAACTCGTCGAACCCGTGCATGGTCGGCAGGTGCTCGTTGCGGTCGCCCTGGTGGTTCTTGCCGAACTGCCCCGTGGCATAACCCTGACTCTTCATCACCGTGGCCATGGTGACATCCGTCTTCTGCCAGCCCTCCGCCGCGCCAGGCAGTCCGACCTTGGTCATGCCGGTGCGCACCGGCACGTTCCCGCCAATGAACGCCGCGCGCCCCGCCGTGCAGCTTTGCTGTCCATAGTAGTCGGTGAAGGCGAGGCCCTCCCGCGCAATGCGGTCGATGTTGGGGGTGTGATAGCCCATCATGCCCCGGCTGTTGTGGCTGATGTTCCAGGTCCCGATGTCATCGCCCCAGATGACGAGCACGTTCGGTTTCTTGTCCGCGGCGCAGGCGCCCGCCATCAGAGCGGTGGCCAGCAACCCGGCGGACCAGGCTTGTGTCTTGGTTCTCTTCATAACATTGATGGTTTGTCGGTCCGGTAACGGATGGCGGACAGGCGGCGTGTGTGCGCCTCCCTGTGCCCCTCGCTTGCCGGGCCCCCAAAGTGGGGGTTCGAGAGGCATTAGTCAACGAAACCACCCGCATCGAACGCGCGAATGTGCGCCGCTCCGCCGTTCGGAACCGCGGGGTTGATCCCGCAACCAGCGTGCCTCCCGGCCGGACGAGCGGAACGGGCTCAACGCACCCTTCCGCGGCCACCATGAACCCGAAGAGCGCTGAGCCTTGACCATTCAGTAACTCGTAGCCGCCGACGTGCAGTCGGCGCATGATTCAGTGGGGATACGGCCGCTTGCCGCCGGGGGTGACGATTCACCAAAACGGGACCGCCAACCGGAGTCAGCGGGACCGCGTAAGCCCTTGGATTTCAGCGCCGACTACACGTCGGCGGCTACCGCGGGTTGAATCAACACGGCTGAGACACCCACCCGGCTGATCGATCCCAGCCGGACGTCCCGGACATCCCCCGCCCCTCCCCTTGGGGGTTGACTCGCGCCCTGATCCGCTGATGATTGCCGCATCGAAATCGCACCGCAACGCCACTCGCCATGAAAGCCCATCTTTCCCGCCTCGTTCTCCTGCCCCTCCTCTGTCTGCCGGCCCTCGGCGCCGACCGTGCCATCGGCGTGGGCGCCAAACCGGTTCCCGGCGCCGAGATCCTGTTCGACGGTTCGCGCCGGATGCTCGACGAGAAGTGGACCTACTGGGAGGGCCCCCGCTTCGCCTCGTCGCTGCCGATCAAGTGGAAGATCGTTGACGACCCGGTCGATGCCGGCACCGTGGTGATGAGTGACGATCCGGCGGCGGCCGGCGGCAAGTATGGCGCCGCGGACATCGTGACGAAGGAGCAGTTCCGTGATTTCCGGCTGCACCTTGAGTTCCTCGTGATGAAGCCGGGAGGAAACAGCGGGGTCTATCTTCAGAACCGCTATGAAATCCAGGTCCTCGACGGTGACCGCACCTCGCACGGCATGGGGGCGGTGATCAACGAGACCGAGTCCCCTTACGACGCCTACCACGGCGCGGGGCAATGGAACGCTTACGACATGGTCTTCCGGGCCGCCCGTTTCGCCGACGGGAAGCGGACCGAGAAGGCGCTTGTTTCGATGTATTTCAACGGCCGGCTCGTCCACCACAACGTCCCGATCAGCCAGGTCTGGGGCGGCCCGAACTCGGGGCTGGACGGCGGCAACGACGGCGGCAAGGGAATCACGGACACGCCGGGCGGGCTGAAGCTCCAGGCCGAGGGCCACGATGTTCGCTACCGGAACATCTGGATCAAGGAACTGGACCTCGCCGGGCCGGACACCAGCTTCTGAACGCGGTGACGGCGGGCGGGTGCCCCTTCAAGCCGCGCCGGCCGCCGCGGGTTCCGACAGCGCCTGCCGGTAGAGCGCGGCAAAGTCCTCCATCGTCAGCGCGCGCGGATTGAAGCCCGCCGTCCATTGCCGGGCCGCCTCTTCCGCCAGCCTGGGCACCATGGATGCCGCCACGCCGAAGGCGCCCAGGGAACGCGGCAGACCGGCGACCTCGAGCAGCGCTTCGATCCGCCGGACCAACGCCTCCAGAGCTTCGGCGGGGGTGTCGACGGGGCCGGCAATTCCCGCCACTCCCGCCAGCTCGGCATAGGCCCGCGAGGCCTCCGGGTCCACGGCGTTGAAGCGAATGACATGCGGCAGCATCGAACCGACCGCCAGCCCGTGCACCACGCCGCAGCGGGCCGTGAGCGGGTTGGCCGCCGCGTGCGCCGCGCCCAGCATGCTGTTCTCGATCGCCATGCCCGCCCAGGCCGCGCCCAGCAACATCTGGCCGCGCGCCTCGACGTCTCCCGGATCCCGCAACACCGCCGGAAATGCCGTGACCAGGCGACGGAACGCGGCGTGGGAGTACAGCAGGGAAACCGGATTGCGTCCGCGGGTCACCGCCGTCTCGACCGCATGCGCGAGCGCATCAATCCCCGTGCCGGCAGTCACGGCCGGCGGTTGGGAGAGCGTCAACTCGGGATCCAGCAGGGCAATCCGCGCGGTGGCCTTCGGGTCCAGGCAGGCCATCTTCTGGTGGGTCTGCGCATCGGCGATGAGAGCGGCTGACTGGCACTCGCTGCCGGTGCCCGCAGTGGTGGGCACCGCGATGAGCGGCAGCATGGGCCGCGTGGCCTTGCCCACCCCCCAGTAGTCCCGCATCTCGCCCCCGTTGGTGAGCAGAAAATTGCAGCCCTTGGCCGTGTCCATCGCGCTGCCTCCCCCCAGCCCCACCAGCAGGTCGGGCCGCAGGGAACGCGCCACCTGCAAACACGCGTCGACACAAGCGGTGTCAGGATTCTCGCGCACGCCCGTGAAGCACTCCACAATCCCGACGCTGGCGCGCAGGGAGGCTTCCAACCTTCCGGCATGCCCGGCGCGGACGACCCCGGGATCCGTCACCAGCAGCACGCGCCGCGCCCCGAGCCCGGCCGCCAGCTTGCCCAATCGCGCGGCGACGCCGGCGCCGAACACCACGCGGGTCCGGGGCTCGTGATCGAAGCCGTTTCCTCGTTCCAACTCGCCCATTTCAGAAGGGATCAAACCACAAGGCAACATTCCCGCCGGCCTGGATGTCCAACACCTTCTGGTGCCGCAACTGCTCGATGTGTCCGTCCACGAAGCCCACGTTGATGTAACCGCCGTGGGTGACGAATTCCCCGCCGGCTGCCGTGCCGCCGGGCGTAAAGCTGGCGTTGCGCATCGTGGCCGGGTCCTCGTTCACCAGGAGGAGCTTCTGGGAGGGCGCCACCACCGAGGTCAGCCGCACCCCCAACTCGCTGGTCTCCCGCCCGTTGCTCAGGTCTTCGCTCCGATCGAGCCGGCTGTTCATGCTGTAGTTCACCCGTTGCGCTTCGCCGATACGCCCGGTGCTCGGGCAGCGATAGGTCTTGTGCTCCACGTCCTGGTGCGCGCTCTCGTAGGCCGACGCCGAACCGCCTTGATAATACTCCGCGCGCGTCACCCGCCGCGTCCCGGTCACGTCCGTCCAGACCGACCCGGCCTCGGGATGGAAGCCATAAGCGGGATCCCGCCAGCGCGCCGGCGTGTCCGGGTAGGTGTCACTCTGGCCGCCCCAGACCCAGTCGGGATCGTCGTTCCGGTCCACCCCACCGGTCCACGGCAGGTAGTCGCGGTTGGAGTCGGCGTACATCAGCAGACCGAGCGCCAGCTGCCGCAGGTTCCCCTTGCACACCGCGGAGCGACCGGCCTCCTTGGCCCGGGCGAGGGCCGGCAGCAACATGGCCGCCAGGATGGCAATGATCGCGATGACGACCAGCAGTTCAATGAGCGTAAAACCTCGCGGCGACGGGCCGGCTGGCCCGCACTCGCGATCCGCAGGGCTGGGCAAGGTTTTCATGGTGCGCGTGATTGATCCCGACCATCCCGGGTTCGGAGATAACGTTAGTACCAATACCGCACCGGGCCAAGGAACTTCTCACCCACCACCCCGTCCCGGGCGCCTGTACGCCGCTTCGGAGTGCGCCCGCCCCCCCGGATCAGAGCGCCGATTGCTTTCCGCCTGCCGCGCGGGAGAGCCACCACCGAGCGGAGTGATTCCCGCGCTCGGCAAAGGCCGCGCGGCGCATTCCCGTCACGGTGTTGATCAGCGGGCAACTCAGCGGAAGCGGCGACCCGGTGCAGCGAGCCTTTGACTTTGATCACGGTCGCCGCCAGCCTTCGCCTTATGGCGTCCTTTACGGCCAGCCAGCAGGCCGGCATCGAGGCCAGGGGCAACACCCTGGTGATGGCCGGCGCCGGAACCGGCAAGACGCGGACCCTGGTCGAGCGTTGCGCGCAGGCGCTGCTCCGTGAGCCGCCACGGGTCGAACTCGACGCCCTCCTGGTCGTGACCTTCACCGAGGCGGCCGCCCGCGAAATGCGGGAACGCCTCCGGAGCCGGCTCGAACAGGCACACGCCGCGCGCCCCGAAGACGCCTGGCTGGGCGAGCAGATCGCCCTCGTCGACACCGCCGCCATCGGCACGCTCCACGGCTTTTGCGGGCAGCTTGTCCGCGAGCATTTCCACGAACTCGGCCTCGATCCCCAACCGGCCATCCTCGACGAAGCCCAGTCCGCCGTGCTGTCACGCGGCGTCATCACGGACCTGTTCGAGCGCCGCTTCGCCGACCGGTCGCCCACCGGGGAAGCCTTCCGGAACATGGTCGCCACAATCGGCCAGGGACGCGTCGAAACGGTCGAGGAACTGGTCCGCGCCCTCTACGGTTTCGCCCGGTCACTGCCGGCTCCGGAAGCCTGGCTCGAGCGGCTGCGCGCCTTTTGGTCGGCGACGCGTCCCGAAACCGGCGCTCCGCCCCCGGGGGATGACGCCTTGGAACCTAGCTTCCCGACTTGGTCCCGGATCGCCGTCGAGGGCCTGGACCGCTGGGCGGCGTTCTGGGGCGAGGTGGTGGCCGGGGCGCAGGCCGGGGAGCCGCGACTCGCGGCCGTGGCGGCGGCTTTGGCCGGCTTCGGATCCCGGGCCTCGCGCGATCAACAGGTGGCGCTGCTGGCGGACATCCTGTCGGTAAAAAACGCTTGGCCGCGCAAGGAGGCCCGCTCGCGGAAACCGTTCGACGACCTCTTCGAGCAGGCGGGCGAATTCCACGGGTCGCTCGCGCCGGACGCAACCGGCGACCCGCTGGCGCAGGACTGGCGGCTTGTGCAGCCGCATATGCTGGCCTTGATCGACCTGACCCGCGCCTTCCTCAACGACTTTGCGGGGGCGCGTCGGGAGGCGGGAGCGCTGGATTTCGACGACCTCGAACACTTCGCCCTCCGGTTGCTGCAAGCGCCGCCAACCGGAGAGCCCACCCGGCTGGGGGAGGAAATCCGCGCCCGCTACGAGATGGTGTTGGTCGACGAATACCAGGACATCAACGCCGTCCAGGACCGCATCCTTCGCCTGGTAAGCCGGACCGATGGCCCGGGCAACCGGTTCCTGGTCGGGGATCTCAAGCAGAGCATTTACCGGTTCCGCAGAACCGACCCGACCATCTTCCGCCACTATGCGGACGAATGGGCGGATGGCGCGGCGGCGGGTCGGACATTTCACTTGCAGGAGAACTTCCGCAGCCACCCGGGCCTTCTGCATTTCGTCAACGATCTCTTTGCGGCGCTGATGCGGCGCGAGGTCGGCGGGGTCGAATTCGGTTCGGAATCCCGCTTGAATCCCGGCGATCCGGCCCGCTCCTGGCCGGTCGCGCCGGGGCCCGTCGAAGTGCTGCTTTGCGTCGAGGGTGGCGGGACCGCAAGTGAGGGCGGAGACCCGGGTGACGCGTCGACCGCCGGGGATTCCTCCCGCGTGGAAGCGGAGGCGACGGCCGTGGCCCGGCGGCTTCGCGAACTGCGGGAGACGGGCCTCGAGGTGCCGCTGCGGGACGGCGGTCGACGCCCGGTGACCTGGGCCGACATGGTCATCCTGCTGCGCTCGCCGGCCGCCCGCGCCGAAAGCTATGCCAAGGTCTTCGAACAAGAAGGCGTGCCGCTGGCGGTGGCGCGCCGCGGCCTGTATGAATCGCTCGAGGTGCAGGATCTGCTGAACCTCCTCGCCCTGCTGGACAACCCGCTCCAGGATCTCCCCGCCCTGGCGGTCTTCCGCTCGCCGCTCGTGGGGCTGACGGTCGACGAACTCGCCGCCCTCCGCGTGCACCAGCGTCACGGACTGGTTTGGACGGCGGCGCAGCGATTTCACGCCGGCCCGCACCCCACGCTGGCCGCCGAAGCCAACCCGGAAGGAACGGCCCTGGATGATGCCGAAGACGAGGTAACGCTGGCGGCGGTTCACCGGAGCGCACGCGAAAAGCTCGGGCGTTTCTTCGATCGCTATCGCGAATGGCGGGAATGGGTGCGCCGCGCCGCGCTGTCGGAATGCCTCGAGGCCATCCTCACGCAGACCCACTACGAAGACTGGCTGAACCTCCAGCCGAGGCGCCGTCAACGGCGGGCCAACGTCCGGCAGCTCATCGCGCTGGCGCGCCAATTCGACCAGTTCCAGCGGCACAGCCTGCACCGTTTTCTGCGCTTCATCGACGCGCAGCGCGAGAGCGAGTTCGATCCGGAACCGCCCGCGGTCGAGGGAGCGGACGCCGTGCAGTTGATGAGCATTCACAAGAGCAAGGGGCTCGAGTTTCCCGTGGTCGTCGTGGCCGATCTCGGCAAGCAGTTCAACGAAGCGGACCTGCGCGGCGCGATCCTGATCGACGAGAAATACGGACTGTGCCCGCGCATCCAGCCGCCCGGCGCCCGTTCCTCCTATCCCAGCCTGCCCCTGCTGCTCGCCTCGGAACGCCGGCGCGCGGAGCTGCTCGGCGAGGAACTGCGACTGCTCTACGTGGCCTGCACGCGGGCGGAGGCAAAGCTGATTTTGGCGGGATCGGCGACGGATTCTCCGCGACGCCCGTTGGTCGAGCGCTGGGACGCGGCGCCGTCCGGGCGCTGGCCCACGCGCCGTCTGTTGCAGGCCCGGTCCGTCCTGGACTGGCTGGGACCGCAATTGAATCTCTGGGGGGCCGGCCCGGATTGGCTCGAACACGCGTCCGGACAGAATGAGCGCTTCTCCTGGCGGATCGAGCGTCCCCGCCCCCGGGAAGCCGCTGCGCCGGAGCCGCCCCCGACCCCCGACCTTCCAGACCTCGCCGAACTCGCGGCTCACCACCGGCGCCTGGACCTCCCCTACCCCCATCCGGATGCCACCCGCGAACCGGCAAAGAGTTCGGTTACCAGCCTGCGCGTGCGCACGGTGGCGATCGCGGACGGAGACGAGTCTCGACCGCTCTTTCGCGAGCCGACGCCCGCTCCCACGATCTTCCCTCCCTTGCGACTCGAACCCGACGGAACCTTGCTGTCCGCCGCGGAACGGGGCACGGCGCACCATCGCTTCCTGCAATACGCGGACCTCGGCGGACTGGCCACGGAAGCGGCAACCCGCGCGCAGGCGGAAGCGCTGGCCGCCGCGGGAAGGCTGCCGCGCGAGGAGGTGGATTCCCTGGATTTCGCCGCGTTGACCGCCTTCGGGCAGTCCGAACTCGCCGCGCGCTTGCGGGGCAATGCGGCCGCGGTGCGACGCGAGTTCGAGTTCACCTTGCGCCTCACACCGGAGGATGCCACCCGGCTGGGCTTGCCCGTGCGGCCGGGACTCGCGCCCGACGAAGTCATCGTCGTTCAGGGCGTGGTTGACGTGGCGGTGATCGAACCGGAGGACATCTGGCTGGTGGATTTCAAGACCGACCGCGTCACCGCCGCATCGCTGGAGGCAAAGCTCCGCGCCTACACGCCCCAACTCGCCCTCTACGCCATGGCGCTTGGCCGGATTCATCGGCGCCCCGTGCGCGAAGCCTGGCTCTACTTTCTCGCCACCGGGCAGGCGGCGTCCGTGCCCCTCCCCGGGTTCCTTCAACCGGACGAGCAGCCCGCATGACGCCGGCTACGACAGCCGGATGCACTGCTCGATATCCGTGCTTCGGAAGTCCATCGCGTCGATGCGAAGGTGTAGCGGCAGACGCGCATCACACGTCACGGGCTGATGCACGAGTAACAGTCTTCCCTCGAACTCGCCGTCGATGTCCCGCAGACGCAACCGCACCCGCCGACCGACCGGCAGACCCCATTCCCGCCGGACCGCCTCCAGCCGGCGTTCCTGTTCGCGCCGCCAGTTCTGGAATCCGTTGCTGTTGCCCGACTCGAAGTCGAACACGCCTTGAATGCCCGCCTGTGTTTCCATGCCAGCCACACTCCTTCGCTCCCGCGATCACTGAACCGAAATCTCCTCCCTCCGCTCGCGTCCTTGCCCCGCTCCCGTAGCGGAATCTGGGAGGGTCTCGGTCACGCTGACCAACCGGTCCGGGCCGGGGCTCTCGACCACGTTCGTCCCCCCGCCCAACCACCGCACCTCGACGCGGTCGACCCGCGACCGGCTCCCCAGTCCGAAATGCAGCCGGCTGCCGAAATGCCCCTGGTAACCGCGGCCTGAATGCACCTCATCCACCCATTGCCGGTCGCCCGCCACCACCGTGACCCGCGCCCCGACGCCGTCGCGGTTGGTGCGGGCGCCACGCAATTGCACCTGCAGCCAGTGATTGCCGGACGGTGTGTCATTCCGTAACAGGGTCGGTTCGCGACGCGAGTTCAGGATGACAACGTCCAGGTCACCGTCGTTGTCCAGGTCATCGCAGGCCAACCCGCGGCTGCTGAGCGTGACGTCCAGACCATTGCCGCACCGGTCGGACACGTTCGCAAACCGGCCGTTGCCCAGGTTCTGGAACACGAAATTGCGGGCGTGATAGCTGGTGACCTTGTCGAACAGCTCGACGTTGTCGTGCAGGTGCCCCGCCGCCACCAGCAAATCACGCCAACCATCGTTGTCGAGGTCCGCCATCGCGCACCCCCAGGTCACGTGCGGCAGGGTGCCCTGGCCGGCGCCGGTGGATTGCGTGACATCGTCGAACATGCCGTTGCCCAGGTTGCGGTACAGGGTGGCGGTGTCCTGCTGGTAAGAGGTCATGTAGAAATCCAGCCAACCGTCGTTGTCACTGTCTCCGCAATCCACCCCCATCGTTCCCTGCGCCACGCCGTTGAAGCTGTAGGCCACTCCGGTCGCCAGGGCCGATTCCGCGAAATGCCCCGTGCCGTCGTTGATCCAGAAGAAGTTTCCCGCGACGTCGTTGCCTACGAATATGTCGGTGTCACCGTCCCGGTCGAAGTCGGCGCACACCATCCCCATGCCCGTGCCCGGATGCGCCGCCACCCCCGAGGCCCGGCTCACATCGCTGAACGTGCCATTGCCTTCGTTCCGATAGAGCGTGTCGGGCGTGGGGTTGTAGTCCATCGGCCCCACATAAGCGGGATAGCCGTTGAACCGCGCCACGCGATGCCGGGCATAAGTGAAGTCCACGTAGTTCGCGACGTAGAGGTCGAGGTCCCCGTCCGCATCCATGTCGAGGAAGCAGGCCCCGGCGCCCACCTGATCGCCGTTCGCCACGCCGGCTTCCCGCGTCGCGTCGGTGAACGTGCCGTCGCCGTTGTTCCGGTAAAGCACGTTGGGTCCGAAATTGTTCAGATAGAGGTCGGGATGGCCGTCGTTGTTGTAGTCGCCCACCGTCACCCCCAATCCGTAACCCCGGTCGCCCACGCCGGCCGCGGCCGTCACGTCGGTGAAGCGCCAGTTGCCGTCGTTGCGATAGAGCCGGTTGACGGGCGCCGGGTCCGCCGTCGCCCCCCGAAGCGGCGCGCCATTCAGAAAGTAGATGTCGACATCGCCATCCTGATCGTAGTCGAACGTGGCCAGACCGGCACTGACCGTCTCGACGATGTAGCGCTGCCCGGAACTGCCGTCGGTGTGGACGAAATCGATGCCGGTCGCCGCGGTGACATCGGTAAGCCGAATGCTCGAAGCCGGCGCGGCCCCGGAGGCGAGGCGGGCCCCCAGCAGGAAAGAACAACCGGCGACCAGCCAGCCCCGCGCCGCAAACCCGAACCCCCGGGGCACCCGGAGTTCCCCAGCCAGGGCAGCGGAAGCCACGCGGATGGCGGTGGTTGCTGCGCGGTTCATGGCTTGGAGGGCGCTTCGCCGGTCGGCTGCATGACCGACGCCCGCCACCGGGCGAACTCGGCGTTGCCAGGTTCCATTGCACAGGCCCGATCCAGATTCGCGCGCGCCGCGGCCAGACGACCGTTACGCAACTGGATGCGGCCCAGCACAAAGAAATGGGGGGCCGCCGGCATCAACGCGACCGCGCGCTCGGCCATCCGCTCCGCCTCCGCCAAACCGTCCGCCCTCCGGGACAGCAACTGGGCCAGGGCGAAACAGCCCTCGGGTCGCTCGGGTGCGAGCCGGACCACCGCACGAAAGGCCTCCTCGGCATCAGCCACCCGGTCCAGCCGCAACAGCAGATTGCCGAGCCCGAGCTGATGAATCCCGTTCTCCGGCTCGATCCCGATCAGTTCGCGACAGAGCACCACGGCCTCGGCGTTCCGACCGGATTGCTGCAGCAGCATCATCCGGTTGAATCGCGCCGGCACGTTCGCCGGATCCAGCGCGGCCGCGCGTTGCCACCGCCGCTCTGCCTCGCCGGGCTGTTGCCTGGCCAGATAAACCCGGCCGACATCCGCCAGGGTCTGCGCGGCGCTCGCTCGGGCGATTTGCACGGCGTCAAACGCGCTTCGTTGCCGGCGTCCCCGGGTCTGGCTCTCGCTCTTGAGCGCCGCGAAGCGTTGACGATACGCCGTCGCGGTCTCCACCTCCCCGAGCCGCGCACAGACCTGGGCGAGGCCGTAGCAGGCCTCGGCAAAATCCGGGTCCAGCTTCAGCGCCGTCTCGTAGTGCCGCCGGGCGTCCTCGAACCGTTCCAACTGCTGGCAGGCCTGCCCGCGCAGCCGTTCGGCCATCGGCAGCGGCGGCGACACGGCGGCGAGCGTTTCCAGTACCCCTGCCGCATCACCGTTCAGCATCAGCGCATGCGCCAGCCGGATGCGGTATTCGGGTTCCTGTGGCGCCAGCGCCACCGCCTTTCGGAAATGCGTCTCCGCCGGCTCGAGTTCCTCGCGCAGTTCATGGGCATAACCAAGACTCCGATGCGCATCCGCCCGCGTCGGATCCAGCGCCAGCGCCTGCTCCCAGCACGCCATCGCTGCATCGACGTCCCCCTGGGTCTCATACACCAACCCAAGCAGGTAAACCGCATCGTCATTCGTGGGAAACCGCTCGACCAGTTCCTTGGCCGCCCGCAACTGCTCTTCCCGCAAGGCGCGATCCTCGGGAACACCGACCCCGACAACCGCATCGCGCGCCGGACCATCGTCAGCTCCAACGACCGCAACGCGCATCCCGCACGGCCCGGTCAGGAGCCAGCCCAACATCAGCCAGGCCGGCAATCGGCCCGGGCGGCCACCAGGGAAAACCGGACGCCAACCCGCCCGAAAACCGTCCCGATCCGTAAAAGGGTCAGTTCTTGATATTGTCATATCAGGTCTTGGCGGAGCGCTGCTGCCGATGGAGCAAATGGTGCAGGTAGCCGGGGGTGCCCATCTCCAGTCGGGCGGCAATCCACTTGGCGGTCATTGTGCTCTGCGCCCTCAATCGCACCGCCATCGCCACCTTGCCCGGATCCCCCTTGGGCCGATGCGCCAGGTCCTCCTCCCTCCATCCCAGGGCCTGCAGTTCTTCCGCCACCATCCGCTCGGCCCGTGCCTGCATCGTCTCCCGGCGTTCCTCCCCGTAGTGTTCGGCTCCCATGCCCTCCTCCATCTGCTCCAGCAATTCCTCCCGGAAGCGCTCCGCTCCCAAACACCATCCTCGCCGCAGGGGCCGGTAATCCGCTCCCGCCTCGCCCGCCCGCCGTCCCTCAACTCGCCGTTCCAGTTCCCGTCGTCCCGCCGCGCTTTCCCGCCCGATGCCATGTTCCCCCAGCAACCGGTCCACGCGGAGCCACGACCAGCGCTTCGACGGCGCCGTCAGGTATTGGGGCCAGCTGCTCCAAGCATACGCTCGCAACGGCTCTGTCAGCCTCAGCAACTTGGCCCGCGACGGGTTCAGATGCACGTAGTCGCACACGGTCTTGAGATAACCGCTGCCGCTGCCGTCCACCACCAGCGACTTGTAGCGCCCGCTGAAGAGGTGGCCGAAGAGCTGGTGACGCCGATTGAACCGCCCGGTGTAGGCGCCCAGGAACCACTTCATCCCGGTTACAAGGTTGGGCTGCGGCGTTTCGACGACCAAGTGAAAGTGATTGGGCATCAGGCAAAACGCATGGATCTGCCAGCCGGTCTTGGCGCAGGCCTCGGCCAGAGTGTCCAGGAAACGCTGCCGGTCGGTGTCGTCACGGAAGATGGCCTCCCGACGGTTGCCCCGATTGAGGACGTGATAGACCGCCCCCGGATACTCCACTCTCAGCTTTCTGGCCATGCCCCGAGGACTGCCGGATCCGGCCTCATATGTCAATCTCAAGAACTGACCCCTTTACGGGGCGGGTTGGTGTGGGATTGGGGCCTCCCGGGCGGGCCGAAATGGGCGTCGCGGAGGACGGGTGGGCTGGGATAGGTGGGCCGCATAGCCCCCTCCCGCATAGCCGCATAGGTGGGCCGCATTGACCGCTTGCCGAGCAAGGGTTAGCCTCGGAGCGTGAACGTCAGCTCTGTCATGCCGCCTCCGCTCCTCAAGGTGGTGGGCCGCCGTCGAGCGGGGGACAACCCGCTGCGTCGGTTGGAGCATCTGAGCGCATTCATCCGCCGCCATGCCCGAGACCGATGGGTAATCCACTAGCGCGAGTTCAGAAAGGTTGTTGGCCGAGCCTCGTCACGGCGGTTGTTCTACGCCGCGGTCGGCGGGGTGCCGCAACGGGTTCGTCCTGCTCGGGATGACCTCACATTCTCGGTGCGCTCGCAGCGCCCCGAGAACATTCGGCGGCTCCTGGAGTGCCTGGCCGGATGGGGCGTTGCTGGGCTCGGGTCTCTCGCGCTGGAAGATTTCCCCGTCAGGAGGGATCGGCCGCAGGGGATCGAGGACCGCCCCAGGACGTCTTCGTCCGTATGGTAGAGATTCGCGACGAGTTTCGTCGCGACTGCAGCATCTGGAAACCAGCGGCGTGCAGCCGGACCTACCTGGGGGCCAGAGATCTGATTCTGCTCAAACCGCGTGGATTCTGGCTGTTGAGGACCCAGCCGGCTGTGGCCACTCAGTGGCCCCTGACTGAGCAGTGACGGGAGGATGGCCTCATTGGCTTTCCGACCGAAAGTGGCCGCCAAATCACTCCGCTTGCGAGGCCTTCCGTCGCGCACCGCCACCAGACGCATCTCCTGCCACTGCGGCGGCGTGGATCCTGGCGCCGCCGCGCTTCCACCGTGCAGATCATGGTGCCGTCGGCCTCGGCGATCAAATGCGCCGCCCCCACCGCCGGCAAGGCCGGAACGGCTCCCCGTATTGGGCCTCCAGCGTTTCCCGCGCCCGCTGGGCCTGCTCCAGCGTGGTCTGGCCACCGCGCTGGGACTGCCGGATCCGGCCCCGTAGTGTTCCCGCACACTCCGGGCCGCGCGCCCGAAGGACTGCTCGCTGCCAAAGTCACTCAGGACCCGTTGCAGCCGCCGGGAGCGACCGCGGGGAGCCACTCCCAACCGCTCGGGCAGGGGCCGCACATAGCTCTGGGCGGCGTTGCGCCAGACCCGGTCCGAGACCGTGATCTGCCCGAACACACACCACCACTTCAGCGGTTTTTGGCGACTCCGCACCGTGGGATCCTCGGCTCGGCGTTCCTCGCCGACGCGGGCCTCGGCCTGCCGGGCCCAGTGGGTGAGGGTCTCATGGCCCAGTTGGCGGATGGCCTGCAGGAGGTCTTCCTCGACCTGATCGGCGGTCTGGAGCGGACCTTCATGGGCGTCGGCGATGGTGAGGATGTGCTCGATGCGAGCGCGCAGTTCGGGTTGTGCGTGGAGTTTGCACAACAGCCCCAGATCCGCTTCGGTGAGGTCCTCTTGCCTGAGTTTCTTCGGTCTCATCCCAACGGTGTTTAGCGAAGTGGCTAAATTTGTACACCTTTTTCGAAGAAAATCTGCCTCCAACCCTCACCCACTTCCAATCACACCCCCCGCATAGCCGCATGGGTGGGCCGCATTGACCGCTTGCCGAGCAAGGGTTAGCCTCGGAGCGTGAACGTCAGCTCTGTCATGCCGCCTCCGCTCCTCAAGGTGGTGGGCCGCCGTCGAGCGGGGGACAACCCGCTGCGTCGGTTGGAGCATCTGAGCGCATTCATTCGCCGCCATGCCCGAGACGCCGTCTGTGAAGGACACTACTTCCCCGTTCGAAAGGTTGTTGGCCGACCTCGTCCGAAGCGGAGTTGACTACGCCGTGGTCGGCGGGGTTGCGGTTTCCCTGAACGGGTTCATCCGCGCCACGGATGACCTTGACATTCTCGTGCATGAGGCCCCGGAGAACATTCGGCGGCTCCTGGAGTGCCTGGCCGGATGGGGCGAGGGCTGGGCTCGGGAGTTGGCGCTGGAAGATTTTGCCCCGCAGGAGGGATCGATCCGGGTGATCGAGGACTTCGAATTGGACGTCTTCGTCCGTATGCGGGGACATTCCCTCGACGAGTTTCGTCCGCGACTTCAGCATCTGGAAACCAGCGGCGTGCGCATCCCCTACCTGGGGGCCAGAGATCTGATTCTGCTCAAACAGGATTCCTGGCGCGAGAAGGACAAGTTGGATGTAGCCACTCTGCGGAAGCTGACTGAGCAGTGACGGGAGGATGGCATGATTGGCTTTCCGACCGGTTCGGGCGCGCGGAATTCACTCCGCTTCGAGAACTTCCGACGCGGGAGCGGAGGTCTTCAACCGAACGCGGAGGCAGGAACCGCCTTCCGGCAGGTTCGCCGCGCTGATCTCGCCGCCGTGCAATTCCACGCATTCCCTCGCCACCGCAAGGCCGATGCCCGGCACGTGGCCTGCCGGTTGCTCGCCCCGATTGAGGACGTGATAGACCGCCCCCGGATACTCCACTCTCAGCTTTCTGGCCATGCCCCGATGACTGCCGGATCCGGCCTCATGTGTCAATATCAAGAACCGACCCCTTTACGGGGCTGCTTTGGGATTTGACAGAGGAAATGGGAGCGCCATCAAATGATTGCCCATCAGGCATGTCGAACCAGGACGACCAGGCTGCGATCCGCGCCGCAGACGCCGCCCGGTTTCGCACGACCCAATGGAGTGTCGTGCTGCGGGCAGGCGGAGGGCACGGGGATGAACCGGAGGCACGGGCGGCGCTCGAAGCGCTCTGCCAGGCCTATTGGTATCCCTTGCACGCCTACTTGCGACGTCGCGGTTGCCGCCCCGAGGAAGCACAGGATCTCACTCAGTCGTTCTTCCTGCACGCCATTGATGTGGATCTGATCGCCCGCGCGCGCCGGGAGAAAGGCCGCTTTCGCTCCTACCTGCTGGCCTCCCTGCAGAACTTCCTCGCCAAGCAGCGTCGACGCGATCATGCCCGCAAGCGCGGCGGCGGAGCGACCTTGATTGCGGTCGATGCCCTGGCTGCGGAGGAGAAATTTGCCGCCGAACTCGCGGACCTGAGGACCCCCGAAGCGCAGTTCGAGCGGAGCTGGGCGTTCGCTCTGCTCGAACGGGTGTTCACGCGGCTGGGCGTGGACTACGCGAGAGCGGGGCGGGCGGCGCTTTACGAGCGACTGCGGCCCTACGTTGCGGGCACAACCGGCCAGCCCGGTCACGCCGCCCTGGGGGCGGACCTCGGCATGAGCGCCAACGCGGTGGGAGTGGCCGTTCACCGGATGCGCCAGCGCTACGGCGAGTTGCTGCGGGAGGAGATCGCGCAGACGGTGGCGACGCCGGAAGAGGTCGAATCCGAACTGGCCCATCTGCTTAAAGTGGTGGCGGCGCCGTAAGGTCTGCGCCGGTTTGGGTGAGTAAGGGATGACGTGATGCGATGCCGAACCGAACCTTGCCGAGCCCATGGACCGGGTTGAAGGCGCCGATTGCGCCCGGTGCGGCGCGACCATCCCCGCGGGTGCGCCGTTTGGGCAGTGCCCGCGATGTCTGCTCGGACTGGCGAGCCTCGGCCGTGGCTCCGCCCCCGGCGCATCCGTTGACGAAGCGGGCCAGTGTGGGCGTTCTTTCGGCGACTACGAGCTGATCGAGGAGATTGCCCGGGGCGGTATGGGGGTGGTTTACCGGGCCTGGCAAAAGAGCCTTCAGCGGGAAGTGGCGGTGAAGACGATGCTGGCCGGCGAACTGGCCACGGTGGAATCCGTCCGGCGATTTCGCAACGAGGCGGAGGTCGCGGCCCGCCTGGACCACCCCCACATCGTCTCCGTCTATGATTTCGGCGAACGCGACCACCAGCATTTCCTCTCGATGCGGCTCGTGCCCGGCGGGCGCAACATCGCGATGTGGGCCCGGTTGCTGGATCTGCCGCCGATCGAGCGGGCCCGCGCCATCGCCGCAATGATGGTCAAGGTGGCGCGCGCCGTCGCCTACGCCCACGAGCGCGGCGTGTTGCATCGGGACCTCAAGCCGTCCAACATCCTCATGGATGGAGAGGGCGAGCCTGTGGTGACGGACTTCGGTCTGGCCAAGCTGGTGGACCGCGAGAGCGATCTCACGCACTCGGCCGCCATGTTGGGCAGCCCCGGCTACATGGCGCCCGAGCAGGCCGGAGCCCGGCACGGTGAGGTGACCACGGCCACGGACGTCTACGGGTTGGGCGCAGTGCTCTATGAACTGCTGAGCGGCCAACCGCCCTTCTCGGGCCGGACGCCGCTTGACACGGCGCGCATGGTGGTCGAGGAAGCAGCGCCCGCCGTGGATACCGTGGCGCCCGAACTGGCCACGATCTGTCTCAAATGCATCGAAAAAGAGCCGTCCCGTCGGTACGCGTCCGCTGCCGCCGTGGCGGATGATCTGGAGCGCTGGCTGCGGGGCGAGCCCATCGAGGCGCAGGCGGCAACGACCTGGGAACGCGTGGGCAAATGGGCGCGGCGCAAACCGGTTCATGCCGCGCTGGCGGCGACCGTCGCCCTTGCGCTTGGCGCACTGATCGTCGGTCTGTTCTGGCACAACCATCGGATTCAAGGGGCGCAACGCGCCACGGAAGCGGCCAACCACCAGCTCACGGAGCAGGTCCGCCGGCTCGAATGGCAGAATGCCGAGGAGGCGCTCGCGGCGGGGCACACGCCCGATGCCCTGACCACTTTCGCGCGTTTCCTGCGCGAGACGCCGGACGACCTCACCGCTGGTTCCCGCCTGTCCTCGCTGCTTGAATCCCGAGCCTTCCCGCTGCCCCTGTTGCCGCCGCTGAAGCACGACCGCCCCGTGGCGCGGGTTCGCTTTGATCACGAGGGTCGGAACGCGCTCACCCTCACCGACGATGGCGTGCTTCGCAGCTGGGACTTGAGCAACGGGGATCTGCAAAACAGGGCTGGACTGGACCTCGTGGGGGAGACGTTCGAGCTGCTCGAAGGCCACCCCTGGCTGCTCGTCCGCACCAAGGCAGGACGCGTGCTGACCTGGAACTACGGATCCTGGCGCATCGAGCGCGAACTCGGGGTCAGCCTGCCTTACGAGGCGCGGCCGAGTCTGAGCGAGGATGGCAGACTTCTGTCGATGGTCTCGCCGGATCGGGAACTCCAACTCTGGGATACCGCCGGTGGAAAGCTCCTGGCGCACGCCTCCCTTCCGAGTGGGGCGAGGATAGAGTTTCCCCCAAGTGTCGGGCCGCAAGGTGAGACGTTGTTTTCGGAAGGGGAACGGACCTTCTGGCTGTGGGAGCCGGAAAAAGACTCGCTGAAACCCTTTTGGGAACCGAGGCCGCAACTGGGTTGTTTCCTCTGCGATTGGGCCAACCGCCGCGTCTTCATCTGCGCAACCGAGCCGGCCAACCGCTTCCAAGTGTTCAGCTTCAGTCTGGACACGGGGCGGGAACTTGCGCGCCAGCCGCTCGGCGCCGCCTGGCATGTGATGCGGATTTCGCCGGATGCCCGGCGCCTGTTCATCGCGGGGTGGGGCGGCGGCGCCGTCATCAAGGACGCCGATACCCTCACTGATCTGAGCCCGGTTTTTGCCCGGGCGCCCGTCCTGGCCAACCTCTCCGCGGATGGCGCCTTCACCGTGGGCTTCCGGGCGGCGCATGACGGGTCCGGCGTGTTGTTCGACCTCCGGGACTCGCATCCCCTTCAGGAACCGGTCCAGCAACGCGGCGTCATTCTCGGTCACGACCTCAACCCGGCGGGGGATCGCCTGCTGACCGCGTCACAGGACGGCGTCGTCAGCCTCTGGGATGTGCGCATGCGGACCGCCGGCCAGCCCCTGATCGCCGCGGGTTCCGAGGTGCAGCGGCTGGCGTTGAGTCCGGATGGCGAACAGCTCGTCGCCGGCTGCTATCAGCAGCTGCTGAGCTGCGCCGCCCCAACCGGCGAAAACCGCGTCACCTGGGCCACCACGGAAAGGGACCATTTCAACGACGTGCAGTTTTCCTCGGACGGCCGCCTGCTCTGCGCCTCCTGCACGGATGGGTCGGTGCGTATGATCGAGGCCGGGACGGGCCGCACGCTCTGGATCAATCGGGACCATGAGCGGCGGGCGTTCCGTGCGGTCTTCTCCCCGGATGACCGTGTGGTGGCCAGCGCCGGTGAGGATGGGACGGTGCGCGTGTTCGACACGGGGACCGGAGAGGCCCGGTTCCCCCCTCTGCGGCATGTGGATTCCGTGGGGTGGGTGAGTTTCAGCCCGGACGGCCGGTGGTTGGCGAGCGCCGGCCTGGACCCGGCGGCCCGGTTATGGGATGCCGCCACCGGGGAGCCGGTCGGCCCCTCGCTGCGACATCAGGCCGGCCTTTCGGAAGCCCGCTTCAGCCCGGACAGCCGGCGTCTCGTCACCTCCTCCGGTGATCGCACGGTTCAAGTTTGGGAAGTGCCCTCCGGCGCTCCCGTCGCGCCCCCCGTCGCGGCGGGGCAGGGTTTGCTGGGAGCCTCGTTCAGCGCCGACGGCAGGCGCGTGCTGATTCACACCCTCGAGGCGGCCCAAGTCTTCGATGCCGAGACGTCGGAACCGCTGACGCCCCCCATGCGGCATGCGGATCGTGTAACCGTCGCCGCCTTCAGCCCCGACGACCGCTGGGTGGCCACCGCCTCGGCGGATGGCACGGCCCGCATTTGGGATTCCCGCACGGGCTTTCCCCTGACCGAACCGTTCGACCACGGGGCCGCCGTCAACTGCCTGCTCTGGCTGCCGGACAGCCGGGGGGTTCTCGCCGGCGGGATGGATTGGAACGTTTGGCGGCATGAAGTCTCCCATGGCGGCGCGACGCCCGCCTGGCTGCCGGACCTGGCGGAAGCGCTGGCGGGTCGACGCGACGAGGGAGGCGGCCGCACTGCCCCGGTCGCTTCGGACCGTCTTGATGCCCTCCGGCAACTGGCTGAAGGCGGCGGCGACGCGACCTTTCACGACCACTGGCTGAAGTGGTTCCTCGTCGAGCGGCTGCAATCCCCCGTCCCCCCGCCGCTGCCCTGACGATGGGGGCCGGCCCCATACGAAGTGCGCCGGCAGAGCGGAGCGGCGACGGCGGTTCCGCGGACGGCGGGACTTCTGAATAGCCGAAGCGCGCCGAAACCCGAAAAACGGTGTCACGACCACCGCACTGCTATGGCCCGCCGCCGTGCTGAGCCCGTGCAGGCGAAGCGAGTGGCCTCCAGGTGGAACGTGCCGGCCAAGCGGAACGGGTGCGAAGGTCCGGGGGGATCCGGGTCGAAATACCTTCCTAAACGTTTTCGGTCGGATCCATGTAAGAGCCGGTGTGAAACCGGTTAAACAAGGGTAATGGGACAGTTCATGTCATGTCATCGGAGGGTTGCTCGGTGGCCGTTCACAGGGAGGCGCTTCCCCGGTTGCGGAGAGGCCGGACGGGCGGACGGGCGCCTTGCTGCGCAGGCCGGGGCCGGGCGACCCTCCCGCGCCCGGAACGGGTCACGCGACTGCAGCGGCGGGAGCGCGTTTCGGCTCCCTGCGTTCTCTGCCCGCTGGCGACGTTTCGGACAGCGGACGCTCGGCGTGTTCGCTCTGCTGCTCACCGCGGGATTGCCCCTCCGCGCTGCGCCGCGACCCGTGGTGCTGGGTCCCGCGCAGGGCATCACCGGCTTCCAGGCCTACCCACTCGGCGGCGGCGGCTTTGCGCGGACCATCGCGGTGGGAGACATCAACAAGGACGGAATCCTGGATCTGGTGGGCATCGATGGCAGCTCGGTGAGCATTGCGTTGGGTCAGGGCAATCGGACATTTGCCGCCGGCCCGGCAGTGGCCGACGTCGTTGACTCGAACACACTGGCGTTGGATGACATCAACGGGGACGGAAAACTCGATTTGTTGCTCACCGGCTATTCCGTCGGCGAGCTCCGCATCCATACGGGAAACGGCGACGGCACCTTTGAGGCGCCGGCCATCTATCCGACGCTTGGCCACAACTGTCTCGACATCCAGGTCGCGGACTTGGACGACGATGGGAACAAGGACGTGGTCATCAACTCGATCTGGGACGGGGGCATCCGGATATTCTATCTCAATGCCGGCGGTGTGGTCACCTCCACGCGCGACTTTGCCGGGCCGAATCTGGGGATCATCGGGCATTTCGGCATCGGCGACTTCGACGGGAACCAGACCCGCGACATCTTCCTCAGTCACTTTGCCGGCAGCACACTCGGTTGGTTGACGGACCTCCAGGCACAGAGCCCGACACTCCAACCGGTCTCCACTTCGGCGATCTCCAGCCTGTGGAACCTGGATGTCGCCCGGCAGCCGGGTATGACGAAAGCTTCGGTGCTCTTGATGGACGCAGACAGCCACCACGCTGTGCTGGTGCCCGACGTGACTGGCGGGAGCCCGACTTTGGGGATGAACAGCCACCACGCCGCCGCCGGGGTTCTGGCGGACTTGAATGGCGACGGAACCCTCGACGTGATCGTGTCCGCGCAAGACTCCGCCAACTCCGATCGGGCGAACAATGGCAGGATCGAGTTTCGTTCCTTTGACGGAACCACCCTGGGGACGCCGCAGGTGTTCAGCGATGCCCGTCCGCAGGCCGGGTGCATCGTGGCCGCAGACATCGATGGGGATGACCGCACGGATCTGATTCTGGCGAACGCCTACTACGGCGGCGCTACGTATATCAAGTTCAACGAAACGCCCCAATCGCCGACCTTCCTGAGCGCGACGAGCGAAACCTTCGAGGTGGGCTTCCCGGGTTCGTTCCAACTGCTGGCCAGGGGAGACCCCCCGATGGTGTATTCCGTGTCCGCTGGGACCCTGCCGACCGGGGTGTCGCTGAACGCGTCCGGCTGGTTGAGCGGGACACCGCAGGTGGGGACGGAGGGCGCCTACGTCGTCACCATCACCGCCGACAACGGGCTTCCCCCGGCGGCCACCCAGCAGTTCACCCTTACGGTGATTCCCTCGCGGGCGCCTCTGGTCAACTTCCCTTTCTTGAGCAGCGTCACCTCCTATTCCGCCACGATGGGCGCGCAGGCTGCCAACGACTGGGGCTTTCCGCTCACGCGTCGCGGCATCGTGTATGCGCTGACCGCCGTCAACCCGGATCCGAAGATCGGCGGTTCGAGCGTGACGGTGGTGGAGGATGCCGCCGCCCATCTGGGCGGCTTTGCGGAGACGGTGCTTGGTCTGTCCCCGGCCGCCGGCTACTCGTTCGCCGGATTCGCCGAGAACAGCCGGGGGATCAGTCATACGTCCCCCGTGCATTTTCAGACGCTGGCAGCGCCGGGCAGTGGTTCGTTGGTCGTGACCACCGTCATGGACGAGGACGACGGCGACAGCGACCCGAACCTCGGGGCGGGCACCAGTCTGCGGGAGGCGGTGGCCTATGCGAATGCGTTGGGTGGCATGCGGACCGTGACCTTCTCGCCGAACCTGTTCCTCGGCGGGCCAGCGACGATCACTCTGACGCTGGGCGAACTCGTCTTCGACAGTCCGGCGGGCGTACTGACCCTCGACGGCCCCGGTGCCGGCATGCTGACCGTGGATGCCAACCACGCCGCCCGGATTCTCCGGCATAACAACGGCTCGATGACGGTCGAGGGGATGACTTTCTACCGGGGCAGCAGCAAGGCGCAGGGCGGCGCCATCAACAGCGGGGGGACGCTGGTCCTGCGAGATTGCGTCTTCCGCGAGAACACCGCCGTCTTCCACGGCGGGGCGGTCTACCACAGTGGCTGGTGCGACATTTACGACTGCTCCTTCCTGTCCAATTCGGTAAACGCAAACGGAGGGAACAGCGGCTATGGCGGGGCGGTCGGCTCGGAGAACCGGTTGCTGGTCTTCAATTCGACCTTCCACGACAACCATGCGCACAACACCGTCTCCGACGGTGCCGCCGGTGGCGCGATCGCCCACGCGTTTGGTGGCGGAGTCGTCCGGCTGGTCTGCTGCACCATCACCGGGAACTCGGCGGACAACGACAGCGGTGGCGTCCTGAGCAACGGCGGCGTGGATCTGTGGAACACGATTGTCTCCGGCAACACGGCGTCCACGAACCCGGACATCGATCCGGCCATCGCGAACGCCTCAAACAGCCTGCTGGGTGTTGATCCTGCCACGATCTTCGTGACCGGTCTTCCGGCCGACAACGGAGGTTCCACGCCGACCATTGCGCTCAAGCCAGGCGGACCCGCCATCGGCGGGGGTGACAATTCGCTAGCGGTGGACGCGAGTTTCAATCCGCTACCCACCGATCAGCGCGGCGTGGCCCGCATCGTGCATGGCACCGTCGATATCGGCGCCTACGAATACGTCGTCCTCCCAACGGTGGCCGGGCCCAGTGTGAACGGGATCAGCAGCACCGGCGCCACGCTCGGCGGCGACGTCACCGACGACGGATACGGCCAGATCGCCCGGCGCGGCGTGGTCTATGCCCGCACAGTGGACAACGCGGCTCCGGCCATCGGGGGCGCCGGGGTCACGGTGGTTGAGGTGGCGGGAACCACCGGGATTTTTAGCGCGGCGGCGTCCGGCTTGCAGCCGCTGACCGGCTATTCGCTCACCGCCTTCGCGGAGAACGAGGCGGGGATCGGTTACAGCAGCGTGGGCACGTTCCAGACCACGGAGACACCGGGCCTCATCGTCACCCTCGCCAGCGACACAGTGAACGCCGGCGACGGCCAGACGAGCCTGCGCGAGGCGCTGACCTATGCGAACTCGCTCGGTGGCAGCCAGACCATCTCCTTCGCCCCCGGCCTCGCGGGCCAGACGGTCGTGCTGGACCGGGCCTGGTCCTCGGTCAACGACTACGAAGCCGGTTCCGCCCTGTATGCCCTTGGCGTCGATGTCACCATCCAGGGCCCGACTGGCAGCTCCGGCGTGACGTTGCGGGTCAGCCCGTCGGTCGAGTTGCGCCACTTTCTCGTGGATTCCACGGCGTTGTTGACGCTGCGCAATCTCACGCTGACCGGCGGACGCGCGCGCATTGCCGGCTACGGCTTCGGCGGTAGCGTCTGGAGCTTCGGTTCGCTGGTCGTCCGCGGTTGCACCTTCTCGGGCAACAACGCCCTGAGCGAAGGCGGCGCCCTTCAGTGCTGGGGCGATTCGCCGCTGGTGCTCATCGAGAACTCGACCTTCAGCGGCAATAGTTCCGACGGCATCGGCGGCGCCATGGTCCTCGGCAGCGCCGCGATAACCCTGCGCCACGTGACGATCACCGGGAACAGCGCGCCGGGAGGTTACGCGGTGGTTCTGTGGAAGAACGCCGCCCTGCTGACCAACACATTGGTGGCCGGCAACCCCAACGACGGGATCGGGTCGGCCAATGGCGGCAGTGCCGGTCCCGCGAGCGCCAACAACCTCATCGGCCCGGGCGGCTCGGCGGGCTTGGTCGACGGCGCGAACGGGAACTTCACCGGCGTGCCGGCGGACAAGCTTCTCCTCGGCGCCCTGGCGGACAACGGCGGCCCTACGCCGACCATCGCCCCGCTGGCCGGCAGCCCCGTGATCAATGCTGGAAGCGTCGTTTCCGGCCTCACGAGCGACCAGCGCGGACTCGTCCGAACGGTCGGAACCGCCCCGGACATTGGCGCCGTCGAGGACTCCACCGGCGACGATGATCCCGACGGTGAAGGCCTGACCAACGCGCAGGAACTGGTCCTTCGTTCCAATCCGCTTGCGATTGACAGCGACAATGATGGCTTCAACGACGCGACCGAGGTGTTGTCAGGTTCTGACCCGACCCTTGACAGCAGTGTGCCGCCCACAACTCATGTCGAGCGGGTGCTGGGCTACGGTCCCGCCCGGGGTCTCGATCTGGCCGGCAACTTCATTTACGCGTTCAACGTCGGAACACCCGGCGCGGCCGGCCAGGCGGGCGATGCGGTCTTCACCGCGGACAACGCCCCCGGCATTACGGTTACCGCGCCACGCGAGGTTGCGGACTGGACGCCGCGGGAGTTTGGCAATACGACGGCGGACGATGCGTTGGAGACTGTGTTCCGCTCGATCCGCTGGGCGGAGGCCGACCACAGCGATCCCGAACGACGCGTGCTGCAGGTGGATTTGACCGGCCTGACCTCGGGCCGGCCCTACAAACTGCAGTTGCTCTTTGCGGAGTCCGGAGACCACGACCGTCGCTTCGACGTGTTCGTGCAGGGGCAGTTGATTGCGGATGACTTCCGGCCCTCGACGGGGCAGGGCATTCCGGCTTGGCCGGGGAGGGCGACGGCGATCGTGCACGAGTTCGTGGCCGGCGCCTCGACGCTGGCCATCTTACTGGACGGCGAGGCAGTGGCCGACGGCGGGGCGGATCGCAATCCGATCCTGAACGGCGTGACCCTGGAGCGAATCCCCCACCCCGAGGTCGAGACGCAATGGGTCTTCTACAACCACTCCGAGTGGGACGGGAACAACGCGGGTCCGGATGCCAACGACGACAGTGCCATCGCCCCGGACAAAAGCGTCCTGCTCCCCGGCGGCATTGGTAGCTACGCCAACTACACTTCCTATTCCCGCGGCCTCAACGGGATCATGGTCGACATCGCCGATCTGGCGGGCACACCGACAGCCGCCGACTTCACCCTCAAGACCGGCAACAACCACCGCCCCGCCGGTTGGGCCTTCGCGCCCGATCCGGTGAGCGTCACCGTGCGTGTTGGCGCAGGAGCCAACAACTCGGATCGAGTCACTTTGCTTTGGAACGACAACAACCTCGATGCCACCGCCGATGCCAACGAAGCCGTGGCCAAGGCCTGGCTCGAAGTCACCGTGCTGGCCACCGCCAACACCGGCCTGGCCGCCCCCTACACCTTCTATTTCGGCAACGCTGTCGGCGAAGTGGGCAACAGCGCCACCGACGCCCTCGTCGACGCCATCGACGTCTACCAGCCTTACTACAACCAAACCCCGGGCGGCCAGGCCCCGGTCACCTCACCTTACGACGTGAACCGGGACCGCACGGTGGATGCCATCGATGTCTACCTGCCCTACTACCATCAGACCGGCGGACCGACGGCGCTCGTGCTGTTGAACCTGAGCGGGGCGGGCCGGCTCGGCGCCGGTGGCGGAAGCGGACCAGCCACGTTGCAGGTGGGCCGCCCCCTGTCGCAAGCGGGCATGCGCCAGTTGCTGAGCGAGGGCCGGATCGACGGGTTGGATCCGGAGACCGGTCTGCCGACCGGAGGCAGGAGCCCTGTGGTGAAACTGCACTCGACCGATGAAGGCCATTTGCTGGCGGAGTTGGAAGCGGGTCCCGGGCAATGGCGCCTCGAATGGACGGGAGACCTTGCCGGTGACGAATGGCAAGTGGTGGAAAGCGACTGGGAACTCGAAGCAACCGGCCGCGGCTGGTGGCTGGATCGGGAGGGAGAAACAACCGCGCGGTTTTTCCGGGTGGTGGAAGGAAGAAGCCAGGCCCAATGACACCGATCTGCCAGGCCGCAATCGAAGCACAAGCGGTTTCCGAGATGAGGCGTGACCTCCCCGTATGGAGTGCGCCGGCAAAGCGAAGCGCGGACGGCGCTTTCGCGGCCGGACGCGCTGTCGAAGACCCGAAGCGCGCCGAAGCCCGAAAGGCGGTGTCAAGGCCACCGCACTCCATAAGTGGCGGTGCCGGAGGGGGACTGCGTGCCGAGTGACTCGGCGAATCAACGACGCAGACAACCTGGCTTTCAGAACGCACATGACAACGAGACGAGCGAGCAGACGATGGTGGTTGATCCTGGGGGTAATGTTCCTTGGCCTGCGGGCTTGGGGCCAGGCGCCCTATCTGACGATCACCGTGGGGACCATCGAACTGCTGCCCAACCAGGCGGGCCAGGTGGTGGAATTGTGGATCGAAAACAGCGACCGCCAGGATTTCCAGGCGAAGGGCATGAACCTGCGCATGCAGATCGACGACGGGAAAGGAGGCGGGAACGCGCCGGTGTTCGAGGCCGTCGAAGCCGTGCTGGGCACGCCATGGGAGTCCGTGAGCCCCGGCGTCAAACCGGCGGTGACCGACCCGGAATACCGGGACGTGCGGTTGCTGACCGATCCGTTCGACGACCACCAGGTGGGCGTGCTGCCCGCCGGGAGCCTGACGCGACTGGCGACGGTGACGCTGGACACGACCGGCTTGAACGGCGGGACGTGGTCCTTCCGACTGGCCGGGATGAGCCAGGCAAATGGGGACCTGTATCCAGGCAGCACGGACTACGCGGCGGTGGGCGGCCTGCAAGTGCACTCGACGGTGATCAACGGCCAGCTGACCGTCGTGCCTGAGCCGGAGACGTGGGCACTGATCGGATCGTTGAGCCTGCTGGCCTGGGCGATCGCGCGCCGAAAACGCTGAGCCGTGACCATGCAGTGTCTGGTAGCCGCCGACGGATAGTCGGCGCATGATTCAGTGGGGATCCGTCCACCTGCCGCCGAGCGCGACGATTCATCGAAAGGTGACTGCCGGTCGGAACCGGCGGGACCGCTCAAGCCCATGAAGATCAGCGCCGACTGCACGCCAGCGCCTTCGGCCTGTTGAATCGTAAGGGCTGAGCGGCGGAGGCGAGCGAAGGGCGGCAGGATTTTCGCTTGGTATTGCGCAGGGCCGGTCTTAGCTTGTCGGCATGTCGAACGAACGAGCGGCAGGCAAGGGACGAGCGCTGATGCTGGGTCTGGGCCTGGATTCCGACGGTCACAAGCGGGTCACGACCGGCGAGAATTTCGCTCTGCTCGGCGGCTCGCGGGAGACCCACGAGGAGATGACTGAGAAGGCCATCCGCATCAACGAGAAGCTGAACGAGCGCGGGAAACGCCTTGAGGAGGTAAGCCGGGAGGAGTTCGACGACATCGCGCATTCGGTCGGGCTGCGCCGGGCCCCGGGAAAAGAGGAGGGCCACTGAGCGCGGTGGCGGGCGCGAACCGGCGGCAGTCGCATCCGGGCTGAATTTATGGACGAGCATCCTTACCTGTTCTTATGCGTGCTGGGCGCCGTGGCGGTGGGGTTCTGCGTGGGCCCGCTGGTGCTGGCCCGGGTCTGGGCCATGCTGGTTTCTCCCCAGAAGCCGGGCCGCGAAAAGAACGCCACCTACGAGTGCGGCATCGAGGCGACGGGTGATTCGTGGATCCAGTTTCACTCGGGCTATTACCTCTACGCGATCATCTTTCTGATCTTCGATGTCGAAGCGGTGTTCTTGTTGCCGTTTGCGGTGGTTTTCGGGGGCCTTTCGGCCGGAGGGTTCCTGGCCATGATGGCGTTCCTTTTGTTGCTTGTCGAAGGGCTGGTTTGGGCCTGGCGCAAGGGGATGTTGCGCTGGCGCTGATGTGGTTTGGTCATGGACCGGCGCCGGGCGCGCGGTTGAGCGAGGATGCGGCGATGATTGACGAGGGTTTGCGGAGCGAACTGAGCAAGCAGGGGGTGTTCACCACCACCCTGCAGGAACTCTACAACTGGGGCCGGCGAAGCTCGGTCTGGCCGCTCAATTTCGGCCTGGCCTGCTGCGCGATCGAGATGATCGCCGCGTCGATGGCCCGTTTCGACATCGCGCGGTTCGGCGCCGAGGTCTTCCGGCCCTCCCCGCGACAGGCGGACCTCATGATCGTGGCGGGCACGGTCACCAAGAAAATGGCGCCGCTCGTCGTCCGGTTGTTCAATCAGATGCCGGAGCCCAAGTACGTGATCGCCATGGGCGCCTGCGCGATCTCCGGCGGGCCTTTCAAGCAGGGCTACAACGTCCTCAAGGGGATCGACCGGTATCTGCCGGTGGACATCAGCATCCCCGGCTGTCCGCCCCGGCCCGAAGCGCTCCTGCACGGCATCATCGCATTGCAGAAGAAGATCGCCGGACAGAAGTTGACCGGTGACGGGCGCCCGCGGCACCTGCGCGAGGAAATCGGCGGGGAGTATCCCGTGCCCGGCTACGGCGCGTTTGACCTGGAGCCGCCCAAGAACCCCGAGGTCTGGCGAGCCCGCCCGCTGCCCCGCGAAAAGGAGCCCACCCGGTCGTGAACCCTCCCGCCTCCTCCCCCGACCACCCCCCCGTGTCCCAGGGCCTCCCGCAACCGCCCGAGTTGCTGGCCCTCATTCAAGCCGCTGTTCCGGATGCCCGGCTTGAGGTGGTGGACAACCCGTCGCCGTCCGGACCGGCCTCCCTGGTCGTGGACCCGGACCATGCCCTCGAGGTCGCGCGGTTCCTCCAACGCGAGCCCGCCTTGCAGTTTGACTACTGCTCGAACGTCACCGGCGTGGACTGGTTGGACCGGGATGTGCCCCAGCAAGTCCGGCGCACCGAGGCGGTCGACGGCACAGATCGCGAAGTGGTCGAGACCGTGCAGGTGCATCAACCGGGCTTCATCGAGGTGGTCTACCACCTTTACTCGATGCGTCTGCGGCACGGCCCGGTTGTTCTGCGGCAGCGCACTCGCAACCGGGTCGAGCAGAACGAAGTGGCGTCGCTCACCCCGGCCTATCGGAGCGCCGAGTTTCAGGAACGCGAGGTCTTCGACCTGTTCGGCGTCCGTTTCCGGGGCCACCCGGACCTCCGCCGGTTGCTGATGTGGGAGGGATTTGCCGACCATCCGATGCGGAAGGACTACGTCGAGCCGGACGATTACGAGTATGAACCGACCCCGCACGACGAGGTGGTGACCAAGTCCCGGCGCCATTATCCTCTGCCCGGCCAGCCATGAGCGATACCCGCGAAGATACCCAGTTGATTTCGGCGCTTTCCACCGGGGATCTCGTTCCGGACCAACTGGAACACGATCTGCCGGTCGAACTGCCGGCGCCGGCGCCCCGCTACGAGGTCCGGCCCAAGAGCAAGCCGCCGCGCTGTCTCGAAGGCGAGGTGCTCGAAGTGTCCATCGGTCCGCATCATCCGTCCACGCACGGTGTGTTCCGGATGGACGTGGTCCTCGATGGCGAGCAGATCGTCCGCCTCAAGCCCGTGTTCGGCTACCTGCACCGGAACCACGAGAAGCTGGCCGAGCACACGACCTGGCTGGGCTCCATGCCGTACACGGATCGTTTGGACTATTTCTGTTCCCTGACGAACAACTGGGCCTACGCCCTGGCGGTCGAGCAGTTGGCGGGGATCGAGGTGCCGGAGCGGGCGGAATACATCCGGGTGATCACGGGCGAATTGACCCGGCTCCTCAACCACGCCTGCCTGGTCGGCTTCCTCTGCCACGACATGGGCACGATGGGCACGCCGCTGATGTACGCGTTTCGCGAGCGCGAGCGTTTGCTGGATCTCTTCGAGGATCTCACCGGCGCCCGGATGATGTGCAATTTCCACCGGTTCGGCGGTTGTCGGAATGACCTGCCACCCGGCTGGCTCGACCGCGTCTCGGCGGTGGTGGGGGAGTTTCCGCGGTTCCTGGACGAGTTCGAAAACCTGCTGACTGGGAACGAAATCCTGCTGGCGCGCACGCAGGGTGTGGGGGTGCTGTCGCCCGAACTCGCGGTCAATGCCGGCATTACCGGACCGGGGCTGCGGGCCAGCGGCATCAACTACGACCTCCGCAAGGTGGATCGTTACAGCATCTATGATCGTTTTCGGTTCCGGGTGCCGCTGGGCGATCACGGGGACGTGTTCGACCGCTACATGCTCCGCATCCTCGAAATGCGCGAATCGGTCGGAATCCTGCAGGAGGCCATCCGCGACATCCCGGAGGGGCCCGTGCTGAACCCCAAGGTCCGGCAGCGGAATTTCCGTCCGCCGGCGGGCGAAGCCTACGGTCGCATCGAGTGTCCCAAGGGCGAACTCGGCTTCTACCTGATCAGCGAAGGCGGCATCCGGCCCTATCGCTACCGGGTGCGCCCGCCGAGTCTGATCAACCTCACCATCCTCGAGGACATGTGTCTGGGCGGCACGCTCGCCGACGCGGTCATCATCCTGGGCGCGGTGGACATCGTCCTGGGCGAGGTCGATCGCTGAAGCGCCTGCGGCTCAGTCGTGACCATTCAGTACATCGTAGCCGCCGACGTGCAGTCGGCGCATGATTCAGTCGCGATACGTCCGCCTGCTGCCGGGCGCGACGATTCACCAAAACGTGACTGCCAGTCGGAACCGGCGAGACCGCGTAAGCCCTTGGATTTCAGCGCCGACTACACGTCGGCGGCTACCGCGTGTTGAATCGATACGGCTCAGAAGCTCAGCAGGCACTGCCAGATGAACATGTTGCCGAAGCCGTCGTTGGCCTCCCAAACCCGGCGGATCAGGTCGGCGTCGCCGGTGATCTCCGGTAGTTCGGCTTGCTTCTCCGCCCACGGCACGCAAACCCCGGGCACCTTCCGGGTCGTCGTCGCGCCGGTCATTCCGGGACGCGCCAAATCCTCCGCGGTGGGTTGCGGTCCCTTCACCGCGTCGGGTGGCGTGACCTGGTAGGCGCTGCCCGAATAGACGCCCAGGTCGCGGGCGATCCGGGTCATGAGGCGCAGGTTCTCCGAAGACGTGTCGTTCTGCATGATGGCGCCGGCGTCCATGATGTAGCCGCCATCGGCCGCCACCTCGCGGATCACGCGCTCGCAGAATTCCCGCACCTCCGCCTCCTTTCCGTAGCTGAGCAGCACGTTCGGGATGCCGCCACTGATGGCGAACTTGTCGTGCAGGCGCCGGTGCGCGGCGAAGACGTCGTCCTGATCGCAGTGGAAAACGATGCTCCGGTCGGGCAGTTCGCGGAACGCGTCGAAATGGTGATGCCACTTGCCCTCGGCATAGAACAGCGTCTGGTGGCCGTGCTTCCAGAACTCCTCGATGATGGGTTTGAGCGTGGGCCAGTAGTGCGAGTCGAACTGCTTCGGGTTGACGAAGGGCACGCAGCCGCGGTGCATCCAGAAGCCGATGGGCACCTGGCCGGTGGGATCGGCGGTGGTCAGGCCCACGTGACACAAGTGCGGCGCCAACGCTTCGCACGCTTTGAGCACCTTGTCCGGCTGGGTGTGCATGTCCATCGTCAACCCGACATAACCGCGCAACTTGTCGGCCAGGATGTCGAACGGCGCCTTGAAGATGCCCGCGATGGCCGAGGCCGTGCCGCACTCGGTTCGCATCCGACCGATCTGCGGCCCGAACGCGTAGAAATAGCTGAGCATCGCCATCGCGCCTTTTACGAGGGCCAGGCTGTGCCGGTAGGTGCAGGGCTCGCCTGTGCGCACGGCATCGCGCGATACCCGGGGAAACCAGACTTCGTAGAGAAACGCCGTGGGATCGTCGATCAGCGCGTCGTATTCGTCCGCCCGCATGAATGCCTCGTCCTCGGCCGGCTCAATGTAGTTGAACCCGATGTCGGGCGGGATGTTGATGCCCGGCACGCCGTAGTAACGCAGGCCCAGCGCCTCGGTCAGGCCGGTCCAGACGTAGACCATGTTGGGTACGATGGCATCCCAATCGAAGTCCTTCGCGCACTGAATGGCGGCCTCGAAGGCCTTGTGGTAATCGTGCGCCACCTCCTGGCACGTGTACCCTGCATGCTTGGCCGTGAACTCGGCCACGAAGGGCCGGACCGGCACGCAGTCGGGTTTTTCGTTTCGCATCGCCGCCACGTAGCGGCTGAGGCGTTGTTGATACAGTGCTTCGGTGTTCATGCGCGCTGGGCGTTCCGCGATGTCTTGCTGAGTTGCGACTGGCTTATCATGGTCGCGCGGAACAGGCAAACGGATTGATGGCGCGGCGACCGCGGTTGCGGCCCGGCCACGGGGCGGGCGAGGGGCGGGCGGGCGCTCAGCCGGCGCTCACCGTTCGGTCCTGCTGGCTCCGGTCGACGCTGCCCAATGAGCGTTCGATTTCCTCCAGGGTTCGCCCCTTGGTTTCGGGGATGAAGAACGCGACCAAACCGACCAACACCACGCAAAAGCCGGCGTACACGTAGAAAGGAAAGGCGTGCTTGAACCGGGCCACCAGCCAGGAGTTTTCGTCCATCATCGGAAAGGTCTGCGAAACCGCGAAATTCGCGCTCCAAAGGAACAGGGTGGCCACGCCGAGCGCGCGGCCGCGCAGGCGGGTCGGGAAGATCTCGGAGAGAATTACCCAGGTCACCGGCCCCACTGACATAGCGAAGCACGCGATGTAGCCGAGGATGAAGCCGAGCACCCACACGCCGAGCGCGCCGGACTGGGCCACGATCCCCATCCCGACCAGGCAGGCGCCCATTCCCGCGGCCCCCACGACCATGAGCGGTTTCCGCCCCAGTCGGTCCACGGTCACGATGGCAAACACGGTGAACAGGAGGTTGGCCGCCCCGACGACAACCTGCTGGATCAGGGCGGCGTCCACGTTCGCTCCGATCTGTTTGAAGATCTCGGCGCCGAAATAAAGGAAGACGTTGATGCCGGTGACCTGTTGCAGTACGGCCAGCGCGATGCCGACGACGAGCACCGGGCGCCAGCGCGGACCGAGGAGTTCGCTGAATCGTGCTCCTTCCCGCCCGATGGTGGCGCGGATTTCGGCGGCTTCGGTCGCGGCGAATCCGCTTCCGCCCACCCTTTCGAGCACCCGTAACGCCGCCGCGTCGTGGCCCTGCTCGATCAACCAGCGCGGGCTTTCGGGGACCAGGGACAGGCAGGCGAGAAACAGCATCGCCGGCAGGGCTTCGGAGCCGAACATCCACCGCCACGAGGTGGCGACCTGCCAGGCGGCATCGCCCTGGCGCGCGATGGCGTAGTTGACGAAGTAGATGACCAGCATGCCGCCCACGATGGCGAGTTGGTTGACCGACACCATCCGGCCCCGGATCCGGGCGGGCGAGAGCTCAGCGATATACATGGGCGAAGCCATCGACGCGATACCGACCCCGATGCCGCCGAGTATCCGGAAGACAACGAACACCGTGAAGCTCCGCGGAACAGCGGTGCCGACGGCCGAAACGAGGAACAGAACGGCGGCGAGGAGCAACGTCTTCCTCCGTCCCAGGCGATCGCTGAAAGTCCCGGCCAACGACACGCCGAGCACGCACCCCAGCAGCGCGCTCGAAGCCGCCCAGCCCTTCATGGCGGGCGTCAGCGCGAAGTGTTCGACGAGGAAGCCGATGGCTCCGTTGATGACGGCGGTGTCGTAGCCGAACAACAATCCGCCCAACGCCGCCACGCCGCACACCCCGGCAACGTAGCCCGGCCGGCCCCGCGCGGGATCAATGGGTGGGTGCATGATTCAATTTCCGCTGTCCCGCACGGCCTCGAACAGGGCTTCCACGTTCTCGATCGGTGTGTTGCCCTGGATGTTGTGGATGGCGTTGAAGACGAAGCCGCCGTCGACGTTGAACACCTCGATGCGCTCGCGGACCTCGCGGTAGACTTGGTCCGCCGTGCCGAAAGCCATCGTTTGCTGCGTGTCCACGCCCCCGCCCCAGAAGACGATGTCACGGCCGAACTCCCGCTTGAGCCGCGCGGCGTCCATTCCGGCCGCCGAACATTGCACGGGATTCAGCACATCGAATCCCGCCTCGATGAAGTCCGGAATCAACTGATCCACCGAACCGCACGAGTGAATGAACGTCTTCCAACTCGAGCGCGCGTGGATGCGGTCGTTGATGCGCCGGTGGAAGGGTTGATAGAGGTCCCGGTAGGTCTCGGGCGCGACGAATGGCCCGCGCTGCGTGCCGAAATCCGTCCCGGTCACCAAACCGACCTGGATGGTGTCGCCGAAGAGGTCGATGAGGGTGTCGAGGTTCTGCAACGCGATTTCGCATTGCCGCTCGAAGACCGCCCGCACGTAGTCCCGGCGGGTCTTGGTCGAGATGTACCATTCGGTCACGTCCCGGATGCCGCGAGGATGTTTGAGCCAGGGCGCGGGCACCAGGGCGATGTCGCCGAAGGCCGTGCCGGGAATGACCAGGATCGAACCGAGGTCCGCGCGTTCCGTGAACCACCGCTTCTTTGCCTCGTAGAATGCCAGGTCCTCGGCGGTGAACAGCCCGAATTCTTCGGTGTTGTCCGCCGGGTCGAGCCGGTCGTCGTCCACGGGATCCTGGCGGATGACCGCATCGAAGAAGTAGCCGCCATCGGGCATGTGTCCGCTCGGTGCCACGGTCGTATCGCCCTCGGGATGCATGTGCCAGCCGCCGTCGGGGGCCCGCGTCAGGTTGAGGGCGCCCGGGACGAGGCAGGGGACATCGTCGAAGGTCGTGAACTCCTTCCAGTCCCGGCCCTCGGTGCCGAAGATCGACGTGCGTCCAAGGGCGCCGACAACGTCGATGCCCAGGGCCGCGCGCAGTTCGTCGTCGATTTCGCCAAGCATCTGGTAGGGTTCGATGACCTTGACCCGATGCTCGGGTTGGCCAAGCAGGCGCCGGCGCAGCCGATGCACCACCGAGACATGGATGCCGGTGACGAAGGTGGCGCCAAAATCGATGGGAACCCGGTCGGGCGCGCGGTGCTCAAGGGCGGCGGCGAGACGTTCACGACTGTTCATAAGCGCTCCAAAGGAATGCGCGAATCATGAGCCGCGCTCACGTCGTGGCAAAGTCAAAACCACTGGAGCAACCGACCGGCGGTTCCGGAATCAGGCACCGGAACCGCACCGTCGAGGCGCGTTTCACACCTGCTCAGGCAGGCGGTAGCCGTCCCGGTAGACCGGACGGAGAAACCGGTTGGCGGCCGGGTTGTCCCCGAAACGCTCGGCTTCCGCGTCGAACGTCAGCTTCTCGCAGCCGACACGATAGGAGACATTCGCCAGATGCACGAGCAACGCGCTCTGATGCGCCTGCTCCACGTCGGCGTTGGGTTGCTTCCGTGAACGCACGCAGTCGATGAAATTCGGTTGATGCCACTGGTCCGGGAAATGCCCCTTGTCCTCCGCCACGACCTTGCCGTCGCCCTCGAAGACCTGCCAGCCGCAGCCGTGACGTCCGAGGCGCATCATCTGGCGCGTGCCGTAGATCTCGGCGCGGGTGGCGATCTGGGGCCAGTAGGGCCATTGGTCCCCGTAGCGTTCCTCCTGATTGAACTTCCGCATGTAGGGCGCGAAGGTGCCCTGTTCGAGGACCATCACGAAGTCGCCGTAGTCATAGGTGACCACCTGCAGATCCGGGGTTTCGCGTTCGTCCGGGAAGGCCAGACGGCCGCCCTGGCAAAGCGCACTTCGTGGCGGGGCGGGATCGCCCAGGGCGAGGCGGGTCAGGTCCAGCTGATGACTGGCGTCTCCGGCCAGCACCCCGCCTTCGTAATCCCAGAAATCCCCCCATCCGTAAAGGCGGCCCGGATTGAAGGGCACCTTCGGGGCAGGACCAAGCCAGGCATCCCAATCCAATCCCCCGGGTACCGGCGCATCCGGCTTGGGGGTCCACGGGCCGCCGGGCAGCAGGTTGTAGACCTTGACGAGCGTGACCCTGCCCAACCGGCCGCTTCGCAGGTACTCGCGCGCGGTCAGTCCGTAGGGCGCGCTGCGGTTCTGGAAACCTGCCTGCACCACGCGGTCGTATTTCCGCGCCGCCCGCACCATCTGCCGGCCCTCCCAAACCGTCAGCGAAATGGTCTTCTCCACATAGACGTCCTTGCCCGCCTGGCAGGCCCACACCGTGGCCAGGGCATGCCAGTGCTCGGGCGTGGCGATCACCACGGCGTCCACCTCAGGATCATCGAAGGCCCGCCGGATGTCGTCGATGCGACGCGGCGCCCGGCCCTGGGCCCTTTCGAGTTCCTCGATCAGCCCACCGCCCCGCTGCGGGTTGACCTCGGCGACGTATTTGAACCTGACCCCGGGGATGGCGGAAAAATTGCGGGCAAGCTGACTGCCGCGGCCACCGGCGCCCATCAGAGCGAGGACGACCCGGTCGGAGGGCGCAGCGGCCCGGGCCGACGGCAGGATCTGTCGGGCGATGCCCGAGGCCGCGAACAGAGCGGACGTTTGGCCGGTGGCGGCCAGGAAACGGCGGCGCGACAGGGGGGAGACTGCGGGTTGGGGGGTGGGCTTCATAGCTGTGCCGGCACCATACGCCGGTTGCTGAAAGACGCCACCACGAAAGCCGCGGCTTATGCGCGGGGTTACGTTCGGTTTCTGAGGCTGGACGAAGCGGTCCGGAATGTCCACGCTCGGGGGGGAAAGAAACCCCCGGACGCGTCGGGCACAGCGGCGCGCCGGAACCGCCCAATGCTCTGCGCCATGACAACCGTGAAGCGGTGCGACCGGGAACCCAGCCCGGCAACCGGACGGCTGCGCCTCGTGATCCGCGGGGCGGTTCAGGGCGTGGGCTTTCGTCCTTTCGTGCACCGGCTCGCCACCGAACTCGGGCTGGCCGGCTGGGTGGGCAATACAAGCCAGGGCGTGATCATCGAGGTGGAGGGCAGCGAGGCCGCGCGGGACGGGTTTCTTCGGCGCCTCGAGGCCGAGCGTCCTCCCCGCAGCGCCATCCACAGCCTCGAATCGACCCACCTCGATCCTGCGGGCTGGCGCGGTTTCGAGATTCGCGCCAGCGACCCCGCCGGACCGAAACACGCGCTGATCCTGCCGGACATCGCCACCTGCGCCGACTGTCTGGCGGAGATTCGCGATCCGGCCAACCGGCGGTTCCGCCACCCGTTCACCAACTGCACGAACTGCGGTCCGCGCTTCAGCATCATCGAATCGCTCCCGTACGACCGGCAGAACACGTCGATGCGGCGGTTCGGCATGTGCGCCCGCTGTACCGCCGAATACCACGATCCGGCCGATCGCCGGTTTCACGCCCAACCCAATGCCTGCCCCGAGTGTGGTCCGCGGCTGGCTTGGTGGCACGCGGACGGGAGTGTGCAGGCGGAAGGCGCGGCCGCCCTGGCGGCCGCTGTGCAGGCTCTTCGGTTGGGTGCCATCGTCGCCGTCAAAGGCCTGGGCGGCTTTCACCTGATGACGCTGGCCTCGAGCGAGGAAGCGGTCCGCCGCCTGCGCGACCGCAAGCGCCGCGGCGCAAAACCGTTTGCGGTCATGGCTCCTTCGCTCAAGGCGATCCGGCGGGTCTGTGTCGTCGACCCCGCCGAGGAACGCCTGCTGCGCTCGCCCGAGGCCCCCATCGTCCTGTTGCGTCGTCTTCCCGGCGCGTCCGGTGAAGGTCTCGCTGCGTCGCTCGCGCCCGGCAACCCCTGGCTGGGCGTGATGCTGCCGTACACCCCGCTGCATCATCTGTTGCTCGCGGATGTCGGCGACTGGTTGGTGGCCACCAGTGGCAATCTCGCGGATGAACCCATCTGCGTGGACGAACACGAGGCGCGCGAACGCCTGGAGGGCATTGCG
Source organism: Verrucomicrobiales bacterium (assembly GCA_024233305.1). Lineage (GTDB taxonomy): Bacteria > Verrucomicrobiota > Verrucomicrobiia > Limisphaerales > J093 > J093. Next base: position 153,999 of record JACKPV010000032.1, on the reverse strand, counting down.
GATTGGTACCTCGTCCACGACCGGCCCATCGTCCGGCATGGGGATGACTCGATCGTGCGCGTCGTCCTCGGCCGCGAAATGGTGCTCCGCCGGGCGCGTGGTCTGGCCCCGTTGCCCGTGCTCGTCGGCGAGTGCCTGCCGCCGTCGATCGGCTTCGGGGCGCACTTGAAGAACACGGTGGCGCTGGGGCGTGACAACCAGGTTTTCCTGAGCCAGCACATCGGCGATCTGGAGAGCCCGACGGCGATGGCCGCCTTCGACCGGGTCATCCGGGACTTGACCGAACTGCTCGATATCCAACCCCAGCTGGCCGCCAGCGACATGCATCCCGACTATCTTTCCTCCCAAAGGGCCGCGACGTCGTGCCTGCCGACCGTCTGTGTGCAGCATCATTACGCGCATGTGCTGGCGTGCATGGCCGAGAATTCCGTGCCGGCGCCGCTGCTTGGCGTCTCCTGGGATGGTGCCGGACTCGGCGCCGATGGCTCGGTCTGGGGCGGGGAGTTTCTGTTGGTGAAACCGGATGCAGTCGTCCGGGCCGGGTGTTTGCGCTCGTTCCGCCTGCCGGGTGGCGACGCCGCCGCGGTCGAGCCGCGCCGTTCGGCGCTGGGACTCTTGCACGAGTGCTACGGTGCCGCGCTGAGCGACCAGGCCCAACTGGCTTCGTTGCGGGCGTTCTCGCAGACCGAGCGCGACCTGTTGTTGCAGGCGCTTGAATCCGGTGTCAACGCGCCCAAGACCACCAGCGCCGGCCGCCTGTTCGACGGCGTCGCCTCGATCCTGGATCTGCGACATGTCTCGCAGTTCGAGGGGCAGGCCGCCATGGAACTCGAATTTGCCATCGAACCCGACGATTCCGACGACGAGTATCCCTTCGAGTTGATCACCCGGCCAACCGTGGGGCCCGGGGCGAACGGAATTCCGGTTCCGTGTCCCGAACACGATCGCTGCCATGCCTTCGCGCTTGCGCAGGAGACCGTCATCGTGGACTGGGGACCGACCCTTGAGGCCATTCTGGGCGATCTCCGGGACGGCGCGTCGGTGTGGTCGGTGTCGGCGCGGTTCCACAACACGCTCGCGGAGATGATCCTCGCCGTGGCCGACCGGCTCGGGGAACCCCGCGTCCTGCTGACCGGTGGTTGTTTCCAGAACCGCTACCTGCTTGAACGCACGGTGATTCGCCTCAAGAGCAAGGGTTTCACCCCGTACTGGCATCAACGCGTGCCGCCCAACGACGGCGGCATCGCCCTGGGCCAGGTCCTCGGAGCCATCCGCGAACAACGCCGCTCGAACCCACCGCCCCCCGCCGAATAAGCCATGTGTCTCGCCGTTCCCGGTCAGGTCCTGAGTATCACCGACGAAACCGATGAACTCCGCCGCTCCGGGCGCGTCAGCTTCGGCGGCGTCGTCAAGGAGGTGAACCTCGCCTATGTACCCGAGGCGCGCGTCGGCGATTACGTGGTGGTCCACGTCGGATTTGCGCTCAGTGTCGTGGACGAGGAAGAAGCCCGCCAGACGCTCGATTACCTGCGCCAAATCGACGAACTCGGGGAACTTGGGGCGCCGGGACCGGCTTGAAAAGCGGGTCAGGCGGATGCGGACGGCGGCGGGCGTCCCTCCTTGCGTCGCCGCTTCACCCATTCCAGCGCCTGATCGCGGGTTTCGAGTTCATCGCCCAGTTGCAGGTCGCGCACTTCCGCCAGCAGCCGGCCCAGTTCCGGTCCCGGTTTGAGTCCCATGGCGAGCAAATCGCGCCCCCGGAGCAGGGGGGGGCGGGAGGCCGGGCGTTGTCCGAGCCGGGCGTGCTCCCCTTCGAGGAACTCGTGGACGTCCAATCGGCCGTGTGAACCCAGGCAATCGAGGCGATGCAGCTCCAGTTCCAGCGCGAAGGTGGGCCGCAGGAGCATCCGCGACAATGTGGCCCGCCGCATGTGCGGCGCATCCTTGAACTGCATGTGATACCGCACCGCCGTGACGATCTGTTCGATCGCCCGGTTGGGGAACCGCAGCCGGCGCAGGAGGGTCTCGGCCATCTCCGCCCCGATCCGCTCGTGTCCGAAGAAACGGATGCGGCCGGTTTCCAGATCGCGACTTGCCGTGACGGGCTTCGCGACGTCGTGCAGCAACACCGCCCAGGCGAGCAACGGCGGCGCCCCGTTCTCCAGCCGGCCAAGCATCCCGGACACATGCTCGAACACGTCGCCTTCCGGATGGAAATCGGGCGATTGCTCGCAACCGCTGAAGGCGGCCACCTCCGGCATCACGTGGGACAAGAGGCCGCTGTCCCGCAGCAGGATCAAACCCCGTTGGGCGTGGGGCGGTCGCAGCAGTTTCAGCAACTCGTCGCGAATCCGCTCGGCGCTGATCCGGCGGATCGATGGCGCCAGGCGCTGGATCGCCGTCATCGTCCCGGGCTCCAACGCGAAGTCGAGTTCCGCGGCGAACCGCACGCCTCGGAGCAGGCGCAAATGATCCTCCTCGAACCGGTCAACCGGGTTGCCGATCGTTCGGATCCGTCGGGCCGCGATGTCCGGCCGGCCGCCCACCCAGTCATGGCACGCTTCCGTCACCGGATCGAAGAACAACCCGTTGATCGTGAAGTCCCGCCGCACGGCGTCGGCGCGGGCATCGGCGAACCGGACCTGCGCCGGATGCCGCCCGTCGGCATAGTCCGCTTCGGCCCGGAAGGTGGCCACCTGCGTCTCCTGGCCCCCCAGTCGCACCAGCACGACGCCGAACTGCCGCCCCACCGGGATCGTCCGCCGGAAGCATGCCTCGACCTGCTCCGGGCGCGCCGAGGTCGCCACATCGTAGTCGACGGGCGGGCGGCCGAGGAGCATGTCGCGGACGCAGCCGCCCACCCAATAGGCGCAATGCCCGGCGGCCTGCAACGCGCGGACCACCTCCAGGGCGGCCTGACGGGCATCGGGGTTCGCTCCGGTCGCAGGCATTCGCTATTCCACCGGTGATTCGGCGGCGTGGTGGAGGACGTCGCCGAGTCGGTGTTTCCGCCGAAATCCGACATAGACGATCCCGCCCACCAAGCTCCACAAGAGGCTGCCGCCGAAGGCCAGCAAGGAGAGGGTGAGCGCGCTGGTGGCGGGGACGCCGATTTCGGGCACCGTCAGCATCCAGACATACAAATTCTCGCGGACACCCAGGCCGTTCGGAGTGATGGGAATCGAGGACAGGAAGATGACGATCGGCACGATCAACATCAGCCAGCGGAGCGGCACCGCGATCCCGAGCCCGCGCGCCAGCGACCAAATCTGCAGGCAACAGGCGGCGTTCAGCATGAGCGACAACGCGAGGGCCCCCCCCAGAATGCCCGGTTTGCGGCCGTAGTTGCGGGTCGCCTCGAGTGACCGCTCGATCAGTTGTGCCTTCGGCAACCGGCCCACCCAGCCCCGCAACCGCGGCCACACCCGTCCGAGCCCACCCCACAGGGAGAGCACTGTCACCAGCGTGACCACCAGCAGGGCGGACAGCACGAAGCCCGATACCGCGGCCAGTCGGTGGTGCGCGGCGAGGAGATCCCGATTGGGCGCCATCAGGACGGCGGCGAAAAACAGCGTGGCGAACAGGCCGATCAACCGGTCGACCACCACTGTCATCACCGCCTCCGCCTTCTTGTGATGCGTTTCCCGCGCGGCGTAATAGGCCTTCATCACGTCTCCGCCGGCCGAACCGAGGAGCAACGAGTTGAAGAAATGCGCCACAAAGGAGATTTCCGCGGTCCTTCCGAGCGGCAGACCGAGTCCCTGACCGGCGAGAAACAGGTGCCACCGCAGCAGGCCCAGCACGATGGTCAACCCCATGAACACCAACGACCAAAGGCCATCGGCGGGCCGCAGGATGAGGAGCGTGCCCCAAAGTGCGCGCGGCCCCTCCGTCCAGGCCACGCGCCATTGCTCGATCAGTGACAGTCCGTCCCAGGCGCGGCCGCCGGCAATCCAGGCCAGCCGGCCTTCGTTCAGGAAGATCGAGTGGAAGGCGAAGCCGAGCAGCAGCCCGCACAGGGTGATGCGCGCCGCCGTTCCCCAGCCTGGCCGGCGCGCGCTCACGCCTCACCCCAAACCGACTTCACATAGGCCAGACCTTCCAGAACCTCCTCGGAGGCAACGCTCGGATGCAGTTCCAGAACCTTGATGTGCCCGGGTTTGACGAATGGCGCGAGGGCGGGGAAGTCGATCATCCCGCGCCCGGGCGGCAGGTGGTCGCGTCCGGGCATGGCCACGTCGTGGATGTGAAAACCCGCCAGGTGCTCCACCAAGCCGGCCACGTGCTGGGCGTGGTTGATGAACCCGAGGTTCTCCTTGATCTGCCCATGCCCGGTGTCATGCCAATACCGCACCACGCCCGCGTTGAACTGCATGAAGATGAAGCCGAAATCCACCTCGAACGGGATTTCTTCGAGGGCCTCTCGGTTCTCGATGCCAAGCTGCAAGTTCCGCGAAGCGGCCTCTTTCTCGAGCAATCCGAGGATTTCGTAGGCGAAATTCTCGTGCACCTCGCGGCGCTCCTGGCGTCGTTCCTCGAGTTCGGCACACAACCGTTCGTAGCGCGGCGAGCCTCCCTGGCCGGCGCCGATCATTTCCAGCAGGCGGTCGGTGTACTCGCGCATCTCGATGCTGCCCATGTGGAGCACCACCAAGCGAGCGCCCAGGCGTTGGGCCAGATCCAGGGTCTGCAGGGTCTGGCGGAAGGCGCGTTCCCGCTCGCGACGGTCCTTCGAGGTGAAACGGAAGACGTTGGGGGCCGCATGGTTGATGCCGATCGGCAGCGGGCAGAAGTTGTGCAGCGTGCTGATCTTGATCACGCCGCCTTCGACCGCCTCAATGATCCCCGGCAACAGGCTGAGACGGATGCCGTGGCTGAGCTCGGAATACTCGAAGCCCAGCTCCCGGATTTCCTCCAGCATGGCGCGTCCGTCAATGTGGCGCCTGGAATTCCAACATGTTGATAAAGAAAACATAAACAAAAAAGGCCGAGGCTGTGGCATGCTCACAGCGCTCGACCCTCGAAAGCCCGCCGTCCGGTCTCTACCAGTCCGCGTAGCGTGCGCTCAGCATCGCTGAGAAACGGGCCACCTTCATCTTGCGCCGCCGCTTCTCGCTCGGCTTCTCGAAGTGCCGATGGTTGCGCACCTCGCGAAGCGTTCCCTCGCGGTCGATCTTCTTCTTCAGGCGCCGGAGCGCCTTTTCCACTGACTCGCCCTTCTTAAGTTTGATCTCTGTCAAAGCTCTTTCACCTCATCTCTAATGACCTGCCCAGGTCCGCCCTGCCTCAGTTTCGGTCAGGACCGCCACCTTACGGGCGGAAAAACAGTCTGTCAATCCTCCCCGGGAGTTCCCGGCGCGCCCCCTCTTGGCGGCGAAAATTCCATCCCGGCGAGGTCGGCCTCGGGCCGGCGCGCGCCGACAACGTGGTGCGTACGGGGGACGTCGAACGGGTCGGTATTCCCTGTTCCATTGTAAGCGGTAAGCAGACCGCATCTGTCGGAGGGCGAGGGCGGGTTGGTATGGTGGGGGGATGAAGGACGATGCGAAGGGCAAGGGCGTGGTTTCGCGAGCGCAGCGGGCACGGTGGGTGGCGCGCTACCGCGCCAGTGGCATGGGATTGAAACGCTTCGCGGCGGAGCATCGACTCCCGCCCGGTCAACTCCATTACTGGGTGTATGCTCCTGCCCCCGCGGCGGTGACCGGAGTCGACGCCCCGGTGTTTCAAGAGGTCCGGCTGAGGGGAGGCATGTTCTCCCCCGGCAACTGGGCCGCGGAGGTCCTCCTGGCGAGCGGGGCGAGCGTGCGGCTGCGGGAAGGCACGGCCCCGCAATGGGCGGTGGCGTTGGTCCAAGCTTTGGGAGGGCCATGCTCGCACTGACCCCGGGCCTGCGGATCTTCGTGGCCGTGGCGCCGGTGGACTTGCGACGGGGCTTCAATGGTCTCTCCGCCCACGTGGAAACGGTGCTCGAACAACGGGTCCTCGACGGCGGACTTTTTGTTTTTACCAACCGGCGACGTAACCGGCTACGGCTCCTGTGGTTCGATGGCACGGGCCTGTGGCAGGCGACCAAACGGTTGGAGGGCGGCACGCTCCACTGGCCCGCCGGCGAAGACGCGTCGGTGGGGCTGCGGCCCGAGCAGTTAAGTGCGCTGATCAGCGGTCTGGAAGTCACTGAACGGACCGGTTGGTATCGCCGATAAAAAAGATCCTATCTCCTCTGGACTCTGAACCGCCCCCCTGCGTAAACTCGCCCCCCGTGACCGAAAGCTGTGTCATGCAGGGCCGGCGGATCGAGCCCCTCGAGTGGCTCCAGTTGCGCGCGTTGGTGGCGAACCATCCGGAGTGGAGCCGCTATCGATTGTCGCGGGAGCTGTGCGTGTTGTGGAACTGGCGCACGGCCACCGGGCAATGGAAGGACATGGCCGCCCGGACCCTGATGCGCAAACTGGCCCAGCGGGGATGGATCCAGTTGCCGGCGCGTCGCGGCCCCTCGCCCAACCGGCATCGACTGGCCCCGCCCCCGGCCCGGAGTTGGCCCACGACTCCGATCACTTCTTCCCTGGCCGACCTCGGTTCCCTGAGGATCAGCGAAGTGAGCCGGCAGGCGGAAGGCCGGGCCGAAGTGCGGGCAGCGTTGGCCCAGTTTCACTACCTGGGTTATCGCACGCCGGTGGGGGAGAACTTGCAGTATGTGGTCCGAGACGACGCGGATCGCCTGCTGGCGGTGCTGGTGTTCGGGGCGGCGGCGTGGAAGTGCGCCCCCCGAGACCACTGGATTGGGTGGACGCCCGCCCGGCGCCAGGCCCGGCTGAGCGGGATCGCCAACAACCAGCGGTTCCTCATTTTGCCTTTCGTCAACGTGCGCCACCTGGCCAGCCACGTGTTGGGCCGGGTGGCCCGGCGGATCGCGGCGGATTGGCAGGTCAAGTATGGGCACCGGCCCGTGTTGCTGGAGACTTTCGTGGAGCGGGAACGCTTCGCCGGCACTTGTTACCGGGCGGCCAACTGGCAGGGGTTGGGCTCGACCCAAGGCCGCAGCCGTCAGGATCGGCGGCGGACCTTGCAGGTGCCGGTGAAAGAGATCTACGTCTACCCGCTCCGGGCGGATGCGCGGGAGGCCTTGAAGCAATGAAACCCTCCGATCCCTCAGCCGAGCTAGTATCATGTAACATTATTAGTTTCGCATTGACTCGCCCTTGCCTCCGGTTTAGTCGGGGGCATGGCACCTCGATATCGAATCACCCTGACCGAAGCGGAGCGCGGGATGCTCCAAGGCATCACCCGCAGTGGCAAAACCAACGCCCGGAAGTTCGTTCACGCCCGTGCCCTGCTCTTGTGTGACGCCGGTCCGCACGGTGAGGGCGAGCCGTGGAAAGTCGCCGATGTTGCCAAGGCTCTCGGGGTTTCGGCGCGCACGGTTGAGCACCTCAAGGAACGCTTCGTCGAGCAGGGACTGGAGGCCGCGCTCGGCCGCAAGCCAAGGAGCGGTCCGCCCCGCATTATCTTTGACGGGGCCTTTGACGCGCGCCTGACGGCACTGGCCTGCTCGCCCGCACCCGAGGGGCGCTCGCGCTGGACGGTGCGCCTGCTGGCCGAAAAGGTGGTGGAACTTAAGATCGCTCCCGCCGTCTCGACCATGACCGTGCAGCGGGCGCTAAAAAAAACCAGATGCGTCCTCACCTGAGCGAGTATTGGAAGATTCCGCCCGATGCCAACGCGGCCTTTGTCGCGTGCCTGGAGGACGTGCTGGAGGTTTACCACCTGCCCTTCGATCCCCTGTGGCCGCTGGTGTGCATGGACGAGTCCAGCAAGCAACTGGTCGGCGAGGTCCATGCTCCCATCGCCGCGGCGCCGGGCCACGGCCAGATTGTGGACCATGAGTATGTGCGCAACGGCGTCGCCGAGATCTTCCTGGAGGTCGAACCGCTGGGCGGACGCAGGCATGTGGAGATTACCGAACGGCGGACCGCCAAGGATTGGGCGGTGTTCGTCAAGGGCATGCTCGACGAGCGCTATCCGCAGGCCACCAAGGTGCGACTGGTAATGGACAATCTCAACACCCACGGCATCGCCTCCCTCTACGAGGCGTTCGCCCCGCAGGAGGCCAGACGGCTGGCCGAACGGCTCGAAATCCACTACACTCCCAAGCACGGCAGTTGGCTCAACGTCGCCGAAATCGAACTCAGCGCCATGCAAAGCCAGTGCCTCGACCGCAGAATCCCGGACATCGCCTCGTTGCGCCGCGAGGCCGCCGCTTGGGAAGCCGACCGGAACAACCGCAACAGCCGCATCGACTGGCGCTTCACAACCGCCGACGCGCGCATCAAGCTCAAGCGCCTTTATCCGAACTTTTGACCGTTACACGATACTAGCTCGCAGCGCAGGTTGTGGCCGGCAGGAGCTGTTGGACATTCAGCGAATTGTGACCGAGAATCACCGGCAGTTGATTGAGGCGTGGCATAAGTACTTTGGTCAGTGAGCAGGATTTGGTGGTCAGCGCCGTGGCGGTTACGGCTGATGCCCTTTGCGTTGAGCTCAGCGACGGACGGAGTCTATCAGTGCCGCTCGCTTGGTTTCCCCGTTTGTTGCACGGAACGCCGGCTGAAAGAGGGCAGTGGGAGTTGATCGGGCGCGGTTCGGGCATCCACTGGCCGGCTCTGGATGAGGACGTCAGCCTGAAGGGTTTGCTGGCTGGGCGATCATCGGCCGAGTCTCAGCCGTCGCTCGAGCGATGGCTTGCGTCCCGAGCACGGTAGAACGTCCAACAATGAAGGGTGTGTTGCTGCGGAGCGAGGCGGAGCCAGCAACTACGCCCTTGGTTGAACCAGCCCGGCAAGGGTCAACAGCGCTGCCTCTATGGCGCTTGTGTTCGCGGCGAGTGAGGTCCCACCGGGTTGACCCGCGGCTACGGGCCACAATCACGGATCACGGGGAAGCGAGGATTCAGGAGCAAGCAGACGTGTGCGCCCTGGACTGACCGCAAATGCCCCGGGGACGGGAGCGCCGGGCGCGCTCAGGGAGCTCCGGATGGCCTGAAAGGCCACAACAAGCCAGCCCAGGGCAGAGCGAGTCAGCGACGAGCGCCGCCCTGGGTCGGCCGCCTCCTTCTGGATTCAAGCCCTGAAGGGGCGGTACAATCGGGAGGGCTTCCGCGTCAGACAACCACTCCAGCCTGGCATGGGACCGCGAGTCACCCGGACCCGGTGTGTCGCCCTTTCAGGGTTGGTCGGACTTGAGCCTGACCCCGGGCGGTGCCCGTCCTGGCAGCCGGGCTTGCCCTGGGCTATCGTCTGCCGCCCCGCTGGGGCTTCGTCCGGTGTGGCGATCCCGCCCCGCCGAGTCCAGGCGCCAAATCAACCGCAGGGAAGACAGGCGCCGTGTTGTAAGTCGAAGAGATCGGCGAAACGGGCCATCGAAGCGTAGGGATGGCGGTAATCGACCGGGTTGACATACTCGTGCGGCGAGGTGCGGATGTCGGCGAGGCTGAGACGGGGGTTGCGGGTGGGGCACAGGCTTTGAGTTTTCATGCCCCGCCTGACCCAGGGCAGCGATTGTCGGTCGACTCGCTTGCCCTGGGCGGACCTGTTGCCGCCTTTCAGGCCATTCCGAGGAACCCCGGAGCACCAGACCCGTTCGGGCGATGAATTCCGGCGTGAATCGGGCGCGGGTTCCCGCTATGGGTAGCGCGTGCATCTGGCGCATCTGAGACTTCGCAACTTCCGCAATTACACGCGGTTGGACGTCGATTTCGCGCCGGGATTCCATCTGCTCCTCGGGAACAACGCGCAGGGCAAGACCAACATCCTCGAGGCCATCTACCTGCTCGCCACTCTGCGCTCGTTCCGCGGGGTCGGGGGGGCGCAGATGATCGAGCACGGTCAGAAGGGCTATTTCGTCGGGGCGGAGGTGGTCGCGGAGGCGGCCCAGGCGATCAAGCTCTACTGGGCGCCCAAGGAGCGGCGGCTGGCCTTGAACGGTCAACCCGTGCGGCGGCTCACCGATTACCTCGGCGTGCTCCGCGTGGTGGTCTTTTGCACGGAGGATTTGCAGTTGATCAAGGGCGCCGCGGGACAGAGACGGCGCTTTCTGAACCTGTTGCTCTCCCAGACCCATGCCTCCTACCTGCCGATGCTCCAGCGTTACGCGCGGGCCGTCCGGTCACGCAACGCGCTGCTCAAGCAACGCCCGGTGGACCTCGCGGCCCTGGACAGCTTCACCCGCGAGGTGGTGTCCACCGGCACGGAGATCACCCGTTGGCGGCACGAGTTGATTCCGCGCATTTCGCCGCTGGCCCGCCTGGCCTATCGTCGCATTGCCGGGGAAACCGAGGAGTTGAAGCTCGAATACCGCCCATCCATCCGCGAGGACTTCGCCGCCGAACTGCAGCGCGCGCGGCCCCGGGAACTGAATTACCGGACAACGCTCGTGGGCCCGCACCGGGACGACCTTTCGCTGCTGGTGAACGGTCAGTCCGCGGCCCAGTTTGCCAGCGAAGGTCAGAAGCGTTCGCTGGCCATCGCGCTCAAGATGGCGCAGGCCGAATACGTCACCGGTCTGCGCGGCACGCCGCCGATCCTGCTGATCGATGATGTGATGGGCGAACTGGATGCGCGGCGGCGCGCCGGCTTGCTGCCGTTGCTCGAACGCTCCCATCAGGCCAGCGGTCAGGTGTTCATGACCTGCACCGAGGAGAACTGGCCGCGCGAGCTGGGGCGGCGCTTGCAGCGTTGGGAGGTTGTCGCGGGCAGGCTGAACCGGCAACCGGACAACCCGGCGACCGCGGCTTGACCCGGAGGTGACGCGAGCGAATCGGCGCCCCCGTGCGATGCCTGTCGGGCCCACGCCGGAGCGCGCCTACACGCAGTCCAACGGCGCCGAGGGCTGGCGTTGGGGTTTCCGCGACCGTCCCTTCGGATTGGGGCGGAAGGCCTGCATTTGCTGGCGCCGCTCGCCGGCATTGCGCACCACGGGGATGGGTTTGCCGGTGTCGAAGTCGAGCCCGGTGACATACATCGCGGCGGAAGGCGTCATGGGCAGGGGGATGAAGTCCTGGACCTGTTGGAGGTTCCAGTTGGCCTCGCGCAAGTAACGTTCGACCGCGCCCATCTCGTCGTTCGTGCAGCCGGGGAAGCTCGAGATGAAGTAGGGGACCAGGTACTGCTCCTTGTTGGCCGCCCGGCTTTCGGTGCGGAACTCTTCCTGGAACTTCTCGAAGACGCCGGCCGGCTTGCGCATGCGCCGGAGGACGTCCGGGTGCAAGTGCTCGGGCGCGACCTTGAGGTGGCCGGACACGTGATGCCGGACCAACTCCCGCACGTAGCCCGGGGTGCGCAACGCGACGTCCATGCGGATGCCCGACTGGATGAACACATGCTTCACCCCGGGCGTTTCGCGCGCGGCGCGCATCAGGTTGATCGTGCGGTCCTCGTCGAGCGCGAGCTTGCTGCAGATCGTCGGGTGCAGGCAGCTTACGCGGCGACAACTGTGACACGCCGGGTCGACGCCGTTCTCCGAGGCGTAGAGATTGGCGGTCGGTCCGCCCAGGTCCGAGATCGTCCCGCGGAACTCGGGGGTTTCGGTCAACCGCCGGATCTCCTTCAAGACCGAATCCTCGCTCCGGCTCGTGAGGAACTTCCCCTGATGCAGGCCGATGGCGCAGAAGGTGCAGCCGCCCGGACAACCGCGCTGCACCGTGATCGAGTCCTTGATCATGGTGAACGCGGGGATGCGTTCGCGGTAGGACGGATGCGGGCGGCGCGCAAACGGCAATTCATAGAGGGCATCCAGGGCCGCCTGGTCGAGGGGGAACGCCGGCGATTCGATGAGCACCGCGCGGTCCCCGTGGAACTGAACCATCCGGCGCCCGTTGTAGGGGCTTTGCTCCTTTTCGACGGTGCGGGTCAGCGGCAGCAGCAATTGCGGGTCGTGACGCAGGCGGTCCCAGTCGGGGAGCTTGAGGCAGTCCGTGAAGTCCGTGGCCGCCGCGGCCTTCGCGCCGAGCAACCGGGCGGTGCCCCGGATGCCGGCAAGGTCCTGGCCGGCATCCAGGCGACGGGCGATTTCGCGGGCCTGGGTTTCGCCCATCCCGTAGACGAGCAAATCCGCCTTGGCCGACGCGAGGATCGACGGGCGGAGTTTGTCCTCCCAGTAATCGTAATGGCCCACGCGGCGCAGGCTGGCCTCGATGCCGCCGAGCACCACGGGAATACCGGGAAAGGCCTCGCGGCACAGCTGGGCGTAGACCACGGCGGCGTGATTGGGCCGGCGCCCGGGCAGGCCGCCCTCGCTGTAGGCGTCCTCCTGCCGGCGGTGCCGGGCGGCGGTGTAATTGGAAACCATCGAATCGAGGTTGCCGGCCGTGATCCCGCAGAACAAGCGGGGGCGGCCCATGACTTTCAACGCCTCCGCGTTCCGCCAGTCCGGCTGCGCCACGATGCCCACCCGCCAGCCGTCGGCTTCGAGAATGCGCCCGATCATGGCGGCGCCGAACGCCGGGTGATCGACGTAGGCATCGCCGGTGACGAGGAGCACGTCGATCTGGGCCCAGCCGCGGGCCTGGAGGTCGGTGGCCGAGGTGGGCAGGAATTGTGAAGCCGGTTTCACCACGGGCATAATGGAAACTAAGCTGCGGGGCGGCGCAAGTCCGCGTTGGTTCGCCGGACGATAGGGACGGCGGGCGTCGCTTCCGGCAGGGCGGGGCGGAGTTCCGCTTTGCCCCGGGCGGCGGGGGTTCCTAAGCTCGGCGGGTGTCTGAACCTGATCGCACCGCTTTGACCTACCGCCTTGAACTGCGCAAGGCGGTGGCGCAGGGCGTGCTCGAGGCGGGGGGCGCCACCTTCCTCCTCCTGATCGCGTTGCGCTGGTTCGGCGCCGGGGCCACGGCAAAGGCGCTCGTGGCCAGCGGCGGCAGCATGGGGTTGCTGCTGAGTCCGGTGGTGGTCTCGACCGTGGCCCGGCTGGGCTGGCCGGCGGCGCGGGGCGCGATGGCCCTGGCGCTAAGCGGCGGGGTCCTGTTCCTCGTCACCGCGCTGTGGGACTGGCTGCCGCTGTATGTCTTCGGGGCGATGGTCGGGATGGCGTGCGCGACAGCTGCCGTGCCCCTCATGACGCAGATTTATCAGGAGAACTACCCCGCGCGCCGGCGGGGCAAACTGTATTCGCGGACCGTCATGGTGCGGATCGCGGCGGTCGCCGGCTTCAGCGAACTCGGCGGCCGCCTGTTGTCCGCGGACATCTCGCGGTTCCGGTGGATTCTGATCGCCTTCGCGGCGGCGCTCTTCTACGGCGCGTCGTGCCTGGCCCGGATGCCTTCGCGACCGCTGGCGGACGACGGCGGGTCGCATCCGTTCCGGGCCATGCGCTTCCTTCGGAGCGACCGGGTGTTCCGGCACGTATTGATCTGCTGGATGCTCATGGGTTTCGCGAACCTCATGATGTTGCCCATGCGGGTGGAGTACCTGGCCAACGAGCGTTACGGCCTGTCGTTGGACGTGCAGATGGTGGCGCTGCTGACCGGGGTGATCCCGAGCGTGGCGCGGTTGGTGATGAGCCAGCTTTGGGGGTGGTTGTTCGACCGCGTGGATTTTCTGGCGCTGCGCATCTTCCTGAACATCGGGTTTGCCGCGGCGATCCTGACGTTCTTCCTGAGCGACTCGCTGACCGGGCTGGTCCTGGGCGCCGTAATCTTCGGGGCGAGTAACTCGGGCGGGGACGTCGCGTGGGGCCTGTGGGTGACCAAGTTCGCCCCGCCGGCGCAGACCGCGGATTACATGTCGGTGCACACCTTCCTCACCGGGGTGCGCGGCGTGCTCGCGCCGTTGGTGGCGTTTCACTTCGCGCATCAGGCTTCGATCAGTTCGCTGGGCTGGCTGGCGGCCGGCCTCATCGGGGCCGCCAGTCTGCTCCTGGTGCCCGAGGCTTGGCGCCGCCAGCAGACGGGGGCGGACCGACCCGCCCTGCCGGCGGACGGCCGCTGATCCGGCTTGCCAGCGGCGGCGGGCGGGCGCTACAAACCACCGACTTCCGCGGCCCCCGTTCGGCGACGGAATCCAGCGCATCAACGACATATCCCATCATGAACGAAACGTCCCCCGCCTGCAGCCGTCGTGACTTCGGCAAAACGCTCGCCCTGGCCGGCGCCGGCCTCGCCACCGGGTTGGCCGCCCGGGCGCAGGAGTCGTCCGCGCCGCGGCTCCAGCTCGGTCTCGACAACTTCGCCGTGCGCGCCATGGGCTGGAAAGCGCCCGCCCTGATCGACTATGCCGCGTCGCTGAAACTCGACACGCTGTTCATCAGCGACCTGGACGCGTTCGAAAGCCACGACGACGGGCATTTGCGCGAGCTGCGGTCGCGCGCGGCGGATCGCGGGTTGGCGATGTATCTGGGGACCTGGAGCATCTGTCCCACGTCGCGCACGTTCCGGGACAAATGGGGCACGGCCGAGGAGCACCTGGCGCTGGGCATCCGCATGGCGAAGGCGTTGGGATCGCCGGTCATCCGGGTGGTGTTGGGCGGCCGCGAAGATCGCAAGACCGACGGAGGCATCGCCGCGCGCATCGAGGATACGGTCAAGGTGTGCCGGGGCTGCCGTTCGCGGGCGTTGGATGCGGGCATCAAGATCGCCATCGAGAATCACGCCGGCGACATGCAGGCGCGCGAATTGGTCACGCTCGTCGAGGCCGCCGGCGCCGACTACGTGGGGGTGAACCTGGATGCCGGGAACTCGACCTGGACCCTCGAAGATCCCCTCGCCGCGCTGGAGATCCTCGGCCCTTACGCCCATTGCACCAGCCTGCGCGACTCGATGATCTGGGAGAGCGAGAACGGCGCGCGTGTGGCTTGGACGGCGATGGGCGAAGGACTGGTGGACTGGAAGACCTATTTCGCGCGCTTCGTTGAACTCTGCCCGCACGTGCCGGTGCAGATCGAGACGATCTCGGGGTTCAACATCGAATTTCCCTACCTGAAGCCCGAGTTCTGGGAGGTCTGGCCCGAAGCGCGCGCGCAGGATTTCGCGCACTTCCTGGCCCTGGCCAAACGCGGCCACGCCATCGATGCCGTGCGTCCGGAAGGCCGCGAGGCGCAACAGGCCTACCAGCGCGAAGATCTCGAAAAGAGCCTCACCTATTGCCGCAGCCTGGGGATCGGGATTCGCTCGTGACCGGCGCGCCGGTTCGATGCAGCGGCGTGCCGTTCAGCCCAATTCCCGCAACGCCGCTCCCAGCCGGGCGATGCCCGCCTCGATTTCGCCCCGGCCGGCGTTGCCGAAGCTGAGGCGCATCTCGTGATCGGGCGCTCGTCGGTGGGGGTCGTCGGCGTAGCAAAGGCGGCCGGGCACGTAGAGGACGTCATGCGCCAGCGCGTGTTGGAAGAGCGCTGACTTGAGGCCGGTGCGCGTCCGTCGGGGAGCGGCCGCCCAGACGTACATGCCGCCGCCGGGCGCGTCCCAGCGGATCGAGGCCGGGAAGGAAGCCTTGATGGCGTCCGTCATCCAGCCGGCTTTCCGTCGATACCGCCGCTGCAATCGCCGCACGTGGGCATCATAGCTGCCTTCCGCAATGGCGGTGGCCAGGATCGATTGCGCCAGATTCGACGTGCCGAAATCGTGGTTGCTCTTCACCCGAACCACCTGCGTCCGGATCGGCTCCGGCAACAGCCCGAAGCCCACCCGCAAACCGGTCGCGAAGGGCTTCGTGTAGGTGCCGACGTAAAGGACCCGCTCGGCGGCGCCGGCCACGCACAGCGCCGAGGGGACGTCGCCGCCGACGAAGCGCAGTTCCCGATAGGCGGCGTCCTCGAGCAGGTGCAGCCGATGTCCCGCCGCCCGTTCGTAGCGTTGCAGCAACCGGAGCGCAGCGGCCTTGCGGGCGAAGGTCGTGGTCCGGCCGGTGGGATTCTGGTGATAGCTGACCAGGTAAAGCAGCTTGAGCCGGTGGATTTCTCCGCTCGCCTGCAGGCGCTTCAGGATCGCCTCGAGGTGTTCGAGATCGATGCCCTCCGGTCCCGTCGCCACGCCGCGGCAGTCGAGTCCGTGGCTCTGGGCGATGCCGAGATAGACGAAGTATGTCGGATCCTCGACGAGCACGATGTCGCCCGGGTCGCAGAGGATTTCGGTGAGCATGTAGAGCAGTTGCTGCGAACCGCTCGTCACGACCGCGCGGTCGGGGAGATAGAGGGACGCATCGCAGGCCGGTGCATCGGCGGGGTTCGCGGGCGCGTCCGTTGCGGAGGCCTGGCGGTCCTGTTCGCTCAGGCGGTGCGCGGTGAGCTGGCGCAGGGCGGGCAGGCCGGCGGTGCTGCCGTATTGGAGCGCGGGTTCACCGGTCCGCCGGCGGCCGAGCAGGCGCCGCACGATGGCCTCGGTTTCGGCCACCGGAAGGCTCGGGTTGTCGGTAAAACCGGCCGCCAGCGAAATGACGTGCGGGTGCGTGAGGGCGTATTCCATCAGCCAGCCGATGGGCGGCGCTTCGGTGCGCCGGCCCAGCGCCGAGAGGAAGCCCGTGGTGGTGGTGGGGTTGCTCATGGCCAAAAGCTCAGGAGTTGACCGACGAAGCGGGCCATTCAGCGGCCGGCCGCGCCCGCACATCCAGGAATTCGCGGATCGCCTCCGCGTAGGCATCCCGGTCGGCGTCGAGGGTGTCGTTGTGGTCGCCCTGCACCTCCCGGAACAGCTTCGGCGGGTTCGCCGCGCGGAACAGGCGCTCCCCGTGGGCAAACGAGATCAACGTGTCCGCCCGGCTGTGCAACACCAGCAAGGGAACGCGCAGATCGGGCAGTCTCGCGAAGTTGTCGTAGCGAATCGTACCCAGAATCCGCGTGGGCAGCCAGGGAAAGAGCTCCGCCGCGAGGTCCGGGATGCTGGTGAAGGTGCTTTGCAGGATCAGGCCCCCCGGCGCCTCGCGCGCGGCCAGTTCGGTGGCCACGCCGCCGCCAAGGGATTCGCCCAGCACGATGATGTGTTCCGGTCGATAACCCTGTTGCCGCAGCCAGCCGAAGGCGGCCTGCGCGTCGAGGTAGGTGCCCTTCTCCGATGGCTTGCCGTCGCTCCGACCGTAGCCCCGGTAGTCGAATGCCAGCACATCGCGTCCCAGGTCCAGCAGGACGCCGTAGATGTCGAGTCGATGGCTGATGTTGCCCCCGTTGCCGTGGCAGACCAGGAACACCTCCTGCTCCGCCGCCGGCGCATTCGAGGCGCGGAAATGCCAGGCGTTGAGGCGAACGCCGTCCGCGGCGGTCAACCAGACGTCCTCCCACGGGGCGCCCAGCTCGTTGCCCTCGGCCGCGAAGGGCCGGTAAGGTTGGAAGACCTGCCGTTGTTCGAACCAGCGCAGGATGCCATACGCGACGAAGGGCGCCAGCAGCAGGCCGACGACGTTCTTGAGGCGGTTTTTGGTCCAGAAGGCCACGCGCCAGCTTGGCACGCCCGGTCCGGCGTTTACCAGTCCCGGGGTGGGTTCAGAGGGAATAACGAACCTGTCACCATATCGGGGCGGCGCGTCCTGGATTGTCGAAAGTCGCTCCGGTGCGGCGGTAGCTGCCCGTCGAGGCGCGCGGATGGGATGGGGGGGGCTTGAGGCCTGGTTGGGGGTGAAGCGCGGTTTTTGGGTTCCCGCGTCTGCGTGGGGCGGTAGGATGCGGGCATGCTGTTGAACGGGAAGTCGCCGTCTGGGCCCGACACATCCGCCGCCCGGCGCCGTGCCCCGGCTTGGTTGAACAGGTCGCTCAGGCTGCTGCTGCTCGGCACGGTTTGCTGGCTGGGCGCTCGGGCGCAATCCCGCGGCGAACCGGCGTCCACGGAGAGGACGCTCGAGCTGGCCGGGATCACGGGAACACCGGTTTCGTTTCAGGCGGAAATTGGCAGGTCCGGGGAGTTCACCTGGTGGCTGCCTGCGGGAGCCAGCGAGTATGTGCTCCCGATTTCGGCGGGGGTCGTCGTGGATGCCTCACGTTCCGACCTGATGCGCTGGCTCCGGAACGGCTCCCCCTGGTCCCTCTTGGAACTGCCGGTTTTGGGGCTGCGATACGGCGATCAAACGCTGGTTGTCATCGTGCCCTGGCCGCATTACGCGGAGCTGATCGTGGACAACCGGATTGGCATTCGTTACGCGTTTCCCGAGGGCCGTCACCAAGCCACGCCGTGCGGGATCGTCGCGATGCGTCGCGGTGCCGGGCGCCTGGAAGCCGCCGCGGCTTTTCGCGAGTGGCGACGCAACGCCGCCGATACGGGCGCCATTCCCCGTCCGCGTCCGCTGGAACGGAAGCTGGCTGATCTGGACCAGGCAACCCGGCTGCTTGGGGCGCCACACATCTACCTTTGGGGACCGGCACTGTTCAGCCGGCATGACGTTCCGCGCAAGCAATGGGTGGCGTTCGCGAAAGCCCTGCGCGGCGCGGCGCCCGAGAGTTCTGGGGGCAGGTTGGTCGCGTCCTTCACGGACGAAGCGCGCGGCGCGCTCCAAGAGTTGGCAGCGGCGGAATGGCCCATGGACCACCTGACCGTCGTGGTGGCCGGCGCCCTGGACGCCGCCCTCTCACGGCGCGCGATGCTCGGACCGAGTCCCGCGTTGCCGGATTCGGAAGTCATTCGCCTCAACCAGCAGGCGCTGGCGGGCGCTTTCGGGAGTTACGTCAATCCGCCCGCCTCCTGGGGTGACGGTCCGTCGAACTCGCTGCTCGATGCGCTGCACGGAGCGGGCGTTGACCGGGCGCTCCTGCTGCTGAGCGATCTGTATGGCCGATCACTCCGTCCAGATATTGTCGCTCGTGCGGAGGACCTGGGCTATCTGCTCGGACCCTATGACTCCTACCATTCCGTGCACTCGCCAGCTACCGGCGCGAACGGCACGTGGGAGACTGCCCGGTTCGACGCCGCGGCCTATGAACGCGGCCGGGTCATCAACGCCGATGGTTCGGGCCACACCGGATTCAAGGGGGTTGGCTATCACTTCGCACCGCAGGCGGCCTGGCCCTATGTGGAGCAGCGGGTGGGGCGCCTCATCCGGCAGGCGCCCTACTCCGCCTGGTTCATCGACTGCGACGCCACGGCCGAGTGTTTCGACGATTTCAGCCGGGAGCATCCGGCGACGCGGATCGAGGATGTCGTCCTGCGGCGGCAGCGCCTGGCATGGCTGGAAACGCAACACAAGCTGGTCGTCGGCAGCGAGGGCGGATCGGTGCTGTTCGCGGACGTGATTCACTTCGGACACGGCGTGCACACGCCCTACATCGGCCACCTCGATCCGGGGTTTCGCGACCGGCGAAGCCCGCATTTCCTCGGGCGTCACTGGCCGCCCGATGCGCCTGAGCAGGCGTTCAAACCCGTCCCGGTTCCGCCGTCGCTGAAGACGCCCTACTTCGATCCCACGGTTCGGCTTCCGCTCTATCAAGCGGCGCTGGGAGACGAGGTCATTGCGACGCATCACTGGAGTTTTGACTCCTTGAAGTTCGAGGACCTCGAAGCGACCCGGGGACTGCTCGAGATCCTCTACATGGCGCCGCCGATGTACCACCTGAACCGGACGACCTGGCCGACCCGACGCGCGCGCATCCTGCGGCATCTGGCCTTCTGGGGGCCGCTCCACCGCGAACTGGCCACGGCGCCCCTGACGGGTTTCGAGTACCTGAGCGAGGATCGGCTTGTCCAGCGCACGACGTTCCATACCGGGCGAGGCGAGGTCACGATCACGGTGAATTTCGGAGGGAAGCCCCAGGCGGGCCACGCCGCCCATTCGGCGACCGTCAACGGGCTGACGGCCGTGCCCATGACCGTTTTCCGGGCCGCACCTTGAGGACGACGAGCATCCGCCCGGCCCGCGTGGCGCGTTCGGCGGGACCAGGGCGGGAGGCGTCATCGAGGTCGGGGTTCGAGTTGTATGTGAGCCACGGTTTTGGGTATTCGTGTCGCGCCCCGGTGGCAGGTTGCGGGCACACCGCGGAACCTGAAGTCGAGAGCCGCGGGCGCCGCGGGCGTCTTTGAAATCGAATGCTCGGCAAAACCGTGAAACCGGCCATCGCCTCGGCGATCTCAGGACTCGCCTGGGGCCTGCTGGCGGCCTGCCTGACCCGCCCGGCCGCCGGGCCGCATTCCTGGAGTACCAGACCTCAGCCGCAACTATGCAGATGGATTCACCACGGATGGGCACTGATGGGCACTGATATTGAGGGAAACCGGAATCGCTCGCCCTGGTTTCGGGCTCACCATTTAGTGAGTCTTCCCGCCCTCTCCGCCAAAGCAGCAGCGCCGCGCCCCATCCGTGGCATCCGTGCCCATCCGCGGTCCATTGACTGAATTGATACGGCTCAGCAAAACGGCCTGGATTGGCCACAAAGACCTCCAGATCGGATTCCGCCACAACCGCAAGGGGTCTCCCCTTTTCATGCGAATCGCCGCTGTGGCCCAAAGGTTTGCACAGAGGACTTGGAAGACTCATTGCGGTTGTGCGGGAACTGGCCTTGCGGTTTTCCGGCCACGAATCAGGCCACTTTACTGAGGTTTGGAGTACCGCTCCCGGGGGCCTCGTCATTGGCCTCGTTGTGTTCCGGCTCAGCCGTTGGACGTATCGAAAGCCCCTGTGGTTTCTCGTCCCGACAGCGGTCGTCAGCACCTTGCTTGGGGTCGCCCTGTTCGGTTTGTGTCTCGGTTTCGCCGACTGGATGCGCGGCATTCCGAATCGAATCGGATGGGCGGTGGTCGTCCAGAGCGCGCACGCGTGTTTGTGGGGGGTGTTGTTCAACCCCATCCAGTGGGGGCTTTTTCTCCTGGCCATCGGGAATCATGCGCTGATCCGCCACGTTTCGAGAATCGACGCCGGAAGATGATTGGAGTGTTCCTGCGGCGCGCAGCAGAGCCGGCGTCCATGCCCCGGCTTGAGGAACAAGGGGCCGGCTAAAGAAAAAGGGACAGGTTCAAAGTCGGAGCGGCATCCGTGGCAACCGACACTTGGTGACAGGTTCAAAATAGCTGTTTCAGACGCATGGCTCGGGGCGAGGCCGATCTCTGCTGTTCCCGGAAAACGTCCTCGGGGTCCGATGGCCGGACGGTCAGGGAGGCTCGCTCCGGGCGCGGAGCGGGTGCAACGGGGGCGTGGCCCAGGGCGGCGGCCGGTCTGGCACAACCCAAAAGGCGCAAGGGCAGAAAGCCCGCGAAGGCCAGCAGGCCGGCCCGCCCGCTGACCTTCCGGTCGTTGATACTGATTGGGATGGTTCGCCCGGTCCTTCCGGGGTGGCAGAACCGGGTCCGCCATCGCGTCCGCCGGCATCACTGCCAAACACTGGCGGCTCTGGTGGTTGCGTTACCGCGGTTTGCCGCCCGGCTTTGAGCAGGTGCGGCGCCGAAGCCCTGGGGGCATTCTTCCTGGGAGCACTCCCCGGTGCGCCAGCCTGAGTCTTCCGGTGGCCCTTTCCCGCCTGCGGACCTTTCCCGGTTCCCTGGCGCCCGGCTTGCCCGTTGGCCTGGCCGCCCTGTCGGCCGGTGCCCGGCTGGCCGATGCAGGTCCCGGCCGGCGCGCCCTGCCCGCCGCGGCGTCCCTGACCAACAGGGCTTCCGAGGCAGTCGGCGCTTTCGGGGTTCTCGAGCGCCCGGTTGAAGGCGGCCAGGTGGTTCTCCGAGCCCTTCCGCAGATTCGTCAGCACCCGGATCACCAGCGGATCCTGAGTTGCTGCGAGCATTTCATCAATGTCTTCGATGTCGGTGACTTCAACCAGCACCCCGACGGCCAAGGCATCCTCAAGGGATTGCGCGCCGGCGAGGACCAGTTGGTCGTGCAATTCCTGCAGGGCCGGGATGGTGAATTCCCCGACGACGGCTGGCGTGGAGTCGGTCAGGGCGTAGGCGGCGATCAGGCGGTCGACGGCGTCCATGTGGCGCTGCTCGGACCGGGCGATGTTCAGAAAGGTGGGATGGGCCCAGAGTTCACCGAGCGTTTGATACACGTCGCGAGCGACCTTTTCCTCCTGTTTCAGGAAGAGGAGGTTGTCAGCGTCGGTGGGGGTCTGGGCCAGCCGTTGGCGGCGCAGAGGGTCCCGAGGGTGAGGGTGATCATGATTCGTTTCATGGCTTTGTGCGTGTTGCTGCGTTTCGTCTTGTCGTCCGTCGTTTTTTCCGGAAGCCCCCAAGGCGGCCTTCCACTTGAAACTGACTCCTGGGACATGAACGGGGGGCGGGGGTTGGCATTACAGAATGTTCATGGTGGGGTGGGTGGGGTTTTCGAGGGGAGGGGGGCAAAGACCACAGGGACCAGCAGGGACGGGGCAAGGGGCTTTCTGGGACGGCGGGCAACCTTCTGCGCCTGACGGCCGCGGGCCATGTCTTCCGAGCGTTGGGGTTCCGGCGCAAGACCACGAATGGACACGCCGGCACGCCGAAGATATTCGGTGCATCGGGGCGGGGGCCTGCGCCATGATCGGGGCCGGCTATGGACGACAAACCCACGTTGTTGATCGTGGATGACGAGAAACCCACCCGGGAAGGGTTGCGGGCGGCGTTGGAAGACCGTTTTGACGTGTATCTGGCCGAGGACGCGGCGACGGCGATCCGACTGCTCGAACAGGAGCGGTTCGACGTGGTGCTGACCGATTTCCGAATGCCGGGGAGGACGGCATGCGGTTGATCACCCGGGGCGAAATCACTCTCAAGGCCGCCGGTGTGCATTCTGATGACCGCTTACGGCTCGGAGGAAGTGGCCGTCGACGCCATGCGTCGGGGGCGGACGACTACATCGCGAAGGGCGGTTGCAGATCGACGAGCTGGAGATGCGGATTGCCCGGGCGCTGCGGCAGCACAAGCTCGAGGATGAAAACCGGGAACTGCACGTCCAGCTCGATGCCCGGTTCGGCCTTGAGGAAATCGTCGGGCAATCGCCGGCCATGCAGGAGGTGTTCGATGTGGTGCGGCAGGTGGCGCCGACGCCGGCGACGGTGTTGATCCAGGGCGAGAGTGGCACGGGGAAGGAGATGTTCGCGAAGGCGATTCACCGGTTGAGCCCGCGGGCGCGGCGACCACTGGTCACGGTGCATTGCGCGGCGTTGCCGGCGGCGTTGCTCGAGAGCGAGCTGTTCGGGCATGAGAAAGGCGCCTTCACCGGGGCCAACGAGCGGCGGATCGGCCGGTTCGAGCAGGCGAATGGCGGGACGTTGTTTCTCGACGAGATCGGCGAGATCGATGCCAGCACCCAGGTGAAGCTGCTGCGGGTGCTCGGCGAACGGACCTTCGAGCGGGTCGGATCGAACAAGACGATCAGCGCGGATGTGCGGCTGGTGGCGGCCACGAACCGGAACCTGGCGGAACAGGTGCGATCCGGGACCTTCCGCGAAGACCTGTTCTTCCGGTTGCGGGTGGTTGAATTGTGGCTGCCTCCGCTGCGCGCGCGCGCGGGCGACGTGCCGGTGCTGGCGGCCTATTTTCTGAAAGAGATTTCCGGCGAGTATCAGAAGCCGGTGAAGGACTTCACCGCCGACGCCATGCAGGCGCTGCTGGCCTATCCGTGGCCGGCGAACGTGCGCGAGTTGCGCAACGCGATCGAGGGGCGGTGGCCCTCTGCCGCGGAGAACGCATCACGCTGCGGGACCTGCCGGCAAACGTCCGCGGCGGGGACGCGGCGGGCGGGGTGGGGATGTCCGACCGACGCCGGCGGGCGGTGGCGGGACGCTGCGCGACACGGAACGGGACCAGATCATTCGCGCCTTGCAGGAAACGAAGGGCCACCGCACTCTCGCTGCCAGGAAGCTCGGCATCAGCCGGCGCACCCTCCATCGGAAGCTGCACGTCTACCAGCTTGAAGACCTCTGAAGGCAACCGGCCGGAACGGGGCGGCCGACCGGGTTGCCGGCCGGGCGGCGACCGGCAGTGACGCAAGGCAATGCTCCAGGAACTGATACATCGATTCGAGCTGGGAGAGGGCGCCCGATGGGTCCGCCGGCTCGCGGCGTTGCTGGCGTTGCTGGCGCTGCCCTGGTGGTATGACACGCGGGAATTCCGCAACTTCAACACCGCCGAGGCGATGGAGGCGGCGCAACTGGCCCGCAACCTCGCGCGGGGCGAGGGCTTCACGACCCGGAGCATCCGCCCATTCAGCCTGCACTTGGTGGAGCAGCAGCAGGGCTTGGAAGCCGGTTTGGCCGGCGCCCCGCACCCCGATCTGGTCACGCCGCCCCTTTATCCGGTGCTGCTCGCGGGACTGATGAAGGGACTGCCGTTCGACCACAACCCGGAGGCGATGCTCTGGCGGTACCAGCCCGAGGTGCTGATCGCGCTCTGGAACCAGTTGCTCTTTTTCGCCACGCTCTGGCTGGTTTTCCGGATCGCGCAACGCCTGTTCGACACCGAAGTGGGGGTCGTCAGTGTGGCGCTTCTGGCGGCGTCGGATGTCCTCTGGCGTTTCACCACCTCGGGCCTCTCCACCGTCCTGGCCATGTTCCTCGTGACCGCCGTCGCCTGGGTGGTCGTGCGCGTCTCGGAGTCCGAACGCGCCCCGGAACCCTCGCGCCGAAGGGCGGTGCAGTGGGCGGCGCTTGGCGGGTTGTTGATCGGCCTTGCCGGCCTGACGCGATACACACTGCTCGCGCTGCTGATTCCGTGGATCCTGCTCCCGTGGTGCTTCGGGGCACGGCACAAGCTGATGGTGGGCCTGGTCGGTGTGCTGGTGGCCGCGGGAGTGGTCGCGCCCTGGATCCTCCGCAACCAGCACCTCAGCGGCGCCCCGTTCGGCGTGACCGGATACGCCGTCTATCAGGACACCGAACCGTGGCCCGGCGAACGGTTGGAACGGAGCGTGGCGCCCGATTCGCCCCGCGTCGAGGTGGGCTACCTGGTCCGCAAGGTCCTCCAGGGCGCGTTGCGCGTGACCCGCGAGGATGTCCCGCGCATGGGGGAAACTGGCTCGGGGCTTCCTGCTCGCGGGCCTGATCCTGCGCTTCCGCAACCCGACGGTCAGCCGGCTGCGGGCGTTCGTCATCCTGGCGTTCATCGTGTTCTTCGTGGCGCAGGCCGCGGGCCGAACGCACCTTTCGGACGATTCGCCGGTGATCAACTCCGAGAACCTGATGATTCTCATCGCCCCGCTGGTCGTGGTCTTCGGCGCGGGTCTCCTGAGCGTGCTGCTTGACCAACTGGACTTCCCCATTCCCGAAATGCGCCACGCGCTCACCATCCTGCTGGTCGGGGTGGCGGCGGCGCCGCTGCTCCTGACCCTGTTGCTGCCCGCCGGCAATCCGATCGCCTATCCGCCCTACTACCCCCGGTGGATTGCGGCGAACGCCCGGCTGCTCGAGCCGGATGAACTGATGATGAGCGACATCCCTGGGCCGTGGCGTGGTATGGAGACCGGCCCTGCGTGTGGACGCCCACCGACGCGAACGAGAGCTTTACGCGCTGAACGACCGCCAGAAACGGGTGGCGGCGATCTATCTCACGCAGCGGACCACGGACGCCCGGTTTCTCACGGACATCTATCATGGCGGCGACGATGACTGGGGGCGCTTCATGTTCCGGGTGCTGGTGGACCGGGAGCTGCCCACGGGATTCCCGCTGACCCACGCTTGGCAACGCTACCTGCCGGACCAGTTTTTCCTCGCGGATCGCCCCCGTTGGCTGGAACCGTCGCCGGCGGACGCCGCGCCTTGAACCCCTTGTTTTGAGCACTCCGATGAACGCAGAACTACTTGCCCGAGCCAAATCTCACGGATTCTCCGACCGGCAGATCGCCCGCCTGACCGGGCGCACGGAAGACGCCGTCCGCGCCGAACGTCATCAACTGGGGCTGCTTCCCGCCTACCGGCTGGTCGACACCTGCGCGGCGGAGTTCGAGGCCTTCACGCCGTATTACTACTCGTCCTACGACCGGCACGATGACGAGGTGCGGCCCTCGGATCGGCGGAAGGTGATGATTCTCGGCGGCGGCCCGAACCGCATCGGGCAGGGCATCGAGTTCGATTATTGCTGCGTCCACGCCGCTTTTGCCCTGAAGGAGGCCGGCTTCGAGACCATCATGGTGAACTCGAACCCGGAGACGGTCTCCACCGACTATGACACCAGCGACCGGCTTTACTTCGAGCCGTTGACGCTCGAGGACGTTCTTCACATCTACCACCGGGAGAAGTGCTGGGGCCATCGCGCAGTTCGGCGGCCAGACGCCGTTGAACCTGGCCCTCGGGCTCCAGGCCAACGGGGTCAACATCATCGGTACTCGCCGCAAAGCATCGAGGTCGCAGAGGACCGCAAGCTCTTCGCAGCCATGTTGCGGCGGCTCGGGATCGCCCAGCCGGCCAACGGCACGGCGACCAATGAAGAAGAGGCGCTCACCATCGCGCGTGAACTGGGCTATCCCGTGCTGGTGCGGCCTTCCTTTGTCCTCGGCGGTCGGGCCATGCAGATCGTCTATTCCGACGCCGAGCTCCAGCGGTACATGCGGTTCGCCGTCGAGGCCTCTCCGAAACGGCCCGTGCTGGTCGACAAGTTCCTCGAAGACGCCATCGAGGTGGACGTGGATTGCATCGCGGACGTGGGGAACTTCGAGAACCCGGCAGACGGCACCATCGTGGTCGGCGGCATGCTTGAGCACATCGAGTTCGCCGGGGTGCATTCCGGCGACGCCGCCATGGTGCTCCCGCCCCACACGCTTTCCGAAGCGATCATCCGGACCATTCGCGAGCACACCCACGCGATGACCCGCGA
Source organism: Verrucomicrobiales bacterium (assembly GCA_024233305.1). Taxonomy (GTDB): domain Bacteria; phylum Verrucomicrobiota; class Verrucomicrobiia; order Limisphaerales; family J093; genus J093. Next base: position 127,328 of record JACKPV010000032.1, on the reverse strand, counting down.
GCTGCGCGTGTCCGGATTGATGAACGTGCAATACGCGGTGAAGGACGACGTGGTCTACGTGCTTGAGGTCAATCCCCGCGCGTCACGCACGGTTCCCTTTGTCAGCAAGGCGATCGGCGCGCCGTTGGCCAAGCTGGCGGCGAAGGTGATGGCCGGCGCCACGTTGAAGGAACTTGGCTTCACCGATGAAGTCAGGCCTGCCTGTTGGGCGGTCAAGGAATCCGTGTTCCCGTTCAACCGGTTCCCCGGCCAGGACATCGTGCTGACCCCGGAAATGCGTTCGACCGGCGAGGTGATGGGCCTGGACGCCGACCTCGGCGTGGCCTATGCCAAGTCGCAGATGGCCGCCGGCAGTCCGCTGCCGTTGTCCGGGCGGGTGTTCATCAGTGTCAGCGACGCTCACAAATCCCATGTGGCGCAGGTGGCGCGACGGTTCGTGGAGCTGGGTTTCGCCGTCGTTTCGACGAGCGGAACGGCGGAGGTGCTGCGGGACGCGGGCATCGAAGTCGAGTCGGTCTTCAAGCTGCAGGAAGGCCGGCCCAACGCCCTTGATCTGCTCAAGAACCGGGAAATCCAGCTCGTCGTGAACACGCCTTCCGGGCAGGCGCCGCGCGCGGACGAGGTGAAGATCCGCTCGACGGCGGTGCTCACCGGCACGCCGATCATGACGACGCTGGGAGGCGCCCGGGCGGCGGCCCTGGCCATCGAGGCCCTGCAGCGTTCGGGCTACGCCGTGAAGGACCTCCAGACCTACCACGCCGAGGCGGGCGGCCGGTAGCCCGTCAGGACTGTCGCTCCGTCCCCGGTCGAACAGCCCGAAGCCCCCAGGGGTGACGCGGCCGGCCCGATCGGCTTTCGCTTGGCGCCCCGCCTCCCGATCGTCCGTCACCGGGCGGCCTCGTCTAGCTTCTTGCCGAGCGCGCGCGCGGTCTCTGACGGCTCCACCCCGCCCTCAAAGAGGATCTCCTTGGTCGAGTAGAACCGCCCGTAGTAGCGCTCGTTCGCCTTGTCATTGGCGGACACCGAACCGCCTTTCACGACCGCGCCGCCGCACAGTCCCTTCGCCTGTCCGAAAACGAGCACCGGGGCAGGTCGGTGAAGTTCTCCCCGACCCCGCACTGCTTGAACCTCCGGTTCCGCCCGCCTCACCGCCGAAGTTGACCTTGGGGTTGATGAGCCGGTTCCGCGCGGAATCGTTCATCAGGAGAATCACGCTGAAGGTGTTTTTGCCGCCGATTTGGGCGCCGAAACTGCCCTGGTGGCTGCTCATGAACGCCAGCGGGCTCCAAGCGCCGTCGGTGCGGACCATTGCCACGCCGAAACCTTGTTCGTAGCCAACGATGAACCCGCCCTTGGTCCGTTCCATCAGGATCACGCCCTTCGCCTGTTTGAGTTTCTCCGCCGGAATGCGCGCCTCGGAATCGGCCTGCAGCGTATCAAACCGGGCCATCAACTTGCGGACCCGATTGTCGAGCCTCGCTTTGGGTCTGGGCAAAGGCCGTGGTCGCAAGCCCGAGCGCCAGAATCGCCAGGACGAGGCCGTTCTTAAGAAAGGTTGCCATAGGTATCGTCTTCAGGTTCGCTTCGCGGTTCGGTTCCAGTCTCATTGAGCCTGCTCCGACCCACATTGTATCGGCACCAGGAAACGCCATTTGCAGGAACCCCGCAACTCCTGTTCGGCTTCGGGCGCGCCGTGCCGATGCGCTCAAAAGCCGGCGCGGGCGCCGATCTGGACTGGATTCCCCGAGAAGGGAGCATCGCCCGCTGCCCTCCTGGCGGCTCGGTGGCCGGCGTCCCTGTTGCCGATTCAGGAAACCAAACGACTCCAGGGCCTCTTCGATCTCGGATCGCCGGTCCACGCCATTCGAGGTCTCCGGTTCCCGGGGTCACCTTCATTTTGGGAGCAGGACCTGGAGTTGGAAACGAAGCTGCCAGTCCGGACCGTTGTCCGGCGTGACCACGTTGTAGTAGGCGCCAAGCTGCAAGTTGACCGGCAACCTGCCCAACCGGTGGATCTTGCCGACGCCACCCCCCACCGGCACCAGCCATTCGTCCCCGGAACGGTTCTCCCAATCAGCGGTGATGATCGGCGCCGTGTTGAGATACCAGCCGTGGGGCAGGTTGTAGTTGATGAAAGGCTGAATCAGCGTGCGGTTGAAGGGCCGACCCCGCCAGCCGGCAAAATCCCATTGATGATTGGCGAGTAATCCGAACACCCAGGGTTCGCTCATCTTGAGGACAACCGCTGCCGGCCCCGCGGCCCATTTTCCAGAGGTCAGCAGGGAATCCGTGCCGGTCGGCAGGGTGAACGTGGGCCCGGCACCCCAAATCCACGACGAAGGTCTCGACGGCGCCAGGAAGCAGGTCGGATTCAGGTCTCCCAACCCGGAGACGCCCGGCACGCCCGCCGCCGGGGATTCCTGACTGATGATGGGGGTGATGAGACGCGTGATCAGATTCCAGTCCTCCGTCAACTCGAACGGAACGACCGGTTGGATGTTGAGCACCCAGCGCGTGGCGTGTTTGGGACCGATGCCGAAGTCGAAGTTGTTCTGCAGCGGCACACTGATCAGGTCGCTCACCGGGTTCTGCGTCTTTGCCCGAAGTGACTCGTCGGTGCCGACCGCGCTTTTGGCCGGCTTTTCACCTGTTTCTGTTTCCGTCGCCGCAATGGCTTCGGCGGTCGTAAACGCGGACAACAGCACCGCCACAATCAGCGGTCCAAGGGTTGAAGTGGTGGCCCTATTCATGATCCGGCGAGGGGATGAAACCCATGTCTTTGTTTGCGAGGTTCTTGAAATGGAGTCGCTTCAGAGTTCCCTCGAACTCGAACGGCGCCTTGTTGAAATAGCCGTCCGCAACCGGCGAACTGGTGTCCATGCCCACATCGAACGTCTCCGAGGCGGTGAAGACGGAGGGATGGCGCGCCGGACGGTGCCGGTGGCCGCCTCCCCGCCGTTGATCGAGAACTTGAGTTCGGCGGGCGCTCCGCGTTGCCGCGGAGTCCTCATCTCGAACGCGATGGAGACCTCACCGGCCGGCAGCTTGCCGACCTTGATCTTGTCGCGTTTCAGCAACAGCGCGCTGTATTCGTAGTAAAGAACGCCATCCAGGGCATAGAGGCTCACGCCACCGGCATAGCCTCCCATGGCGAAGAGGACGCCGTTGACGCCGTCGGGGACCTCGGCCTCGATCTCCGCTCGCAGGTTGCCGTTGCGCACATTGGGCGCCTGGCTTTCGGGGATCCGAGTCATCCCTTCGAACAAAGTCCACTCGGTATTCGAGCTACGCTTCATCTCCTGCGGGTTGAGCCCGGTGTACAGGGCACCGCCGATGGGCAGCACCTGGTTCTCCTCAGCCTCCCACATGAACCGGGCCTTCAACTCCGCCAGCTTGCCGGGGTGTTCGGAGGCCAGGTCGTCCATCAGCGAGTAGTCCCGGCGGGTGTCGAACAGTTGCCAATTATCGTCCATGGGGTTCCATTGCGCCAGGTCCGGCATTTGGGCCACCCACGGGGTCCGCGGCCCGAAGGTGCTGGCCATCCAGCCCTCGTGATAGATGCCGCGGCTGCCCAGGCACTCAAAATGCTGGGTCGCCTTCTGCTCCAGCGCGTCGGCCGAGTCGAACGTGTAGGCAAAGCTGACCCCGTCGATGGGATCCTGCACGTGGCCATCCACGACCTTGGGGGCTGGATTCCCAGGATGTCGTAGATCGTCGGCACCACATCGTTGACGTGGGTGAACTGCGAACGTGGCGTCCTGTCCGGCGTGATCCGCTTTGGCCAGGAGATGACCATGGGCGTGCGGGTGCCGCCCCAGTCGGCGGCGATCAGTTTCGTGTAACGGAATGGACTGTCGCCGGCCCAGGCCCAGGCGGCGTGGTATGTTGTCCATCTTCGGCCCGCCGATGGCGTCGAGCCCTCCCAACCCCTCCGCCACGGCAATATGCTCGGCCACCGTGCTTGGGATCCCGTTTTGGGAGTTCAGTTCCGCCACGCTGCCGTCGATGCCCTCGGCCGAGGCGCCGTTGTCCGAGACGATGTAAAGGACCAACGTGTTGTCGCGAATCCCCGGGCCTCCAGTTCATCGATCAGTTTGCCCACCTGGGCGTCGGTATGTTCCAGGAAACCGGCATACACCTCCATCAACCGTGCCTGGAAGGCGCGCTCCTTGGCGGGGATCTTGGTCCAGGCCGGCATTCCTTCCGGACGCGGCGCCCGTACGGTGTCGGCGGGGATCCAGCCCATCGCCTTCTGTCGCTCGAAGACCCGCTTCTGATACGCGTCCCAGCCGTCGTCGAACCTGCCCTGCATTTGTCTGTCCGCCCACTCGCGGGCCACGTGATGGGGACCATGCACGGCGCCCGGGGTCCACCACATCAGGAATGGCCGATCCGGATTCATGGCGAGGTGACGGCGCATCCAGGTGATGGCCTTTTCGGCCATGGCCTCGGTCAGGTGGAAGTCCTCGTAGTTGTCCACGTGGGGCATCGAGATCGGCGTCGTGTTCTTCCACAGGGTGGGTTCCCACTGGGAGGTTTCGCCGGCGATGAAACCGTAGAAGTAATCGAAGCCCCGCCCCGTCGGCGTCCGATCATAAGGACCGTTGGCGATCTGTTCGACCGGCGTGTTGTGGTCCTTGCCAAAGGCCGCCGTGCCATACCCGTAGTAGCGCAGCACCTCGGCAATCGTTGCCGACGACTTCGGGATCACGCCGCTGTAGCCATCCCAGTCGTTGGCAAACTCGGCAATGATGCCGGCACCGACCCGATGATGGTTCCGCCCGGTCATGAGGGAGGCCCGGGTTGGCGAGCACATCGCGGTGGTGTGAAAGCGGTTGTAGGAAATGCCCTCGCTGGCCAGACGGGAAAGGGTGGGCGTGTGAATCTCGCCCCCGAACGTGTCCGGCTGTCCGAACCCGGCGTCGTCAAACATCACGATCAGAATATTGGGGGCGTCCTCGGGCAGGTGGCGCGGCTGCTCGCGCCATCGGTGGACAGATTCCTGCATCGTCGGGCCGACCTTGCCGCCCATGGGCGGATCGGGGAACGGCAGGAAGTCCTGGGCCCTGGCGTTAACCGGGGTGAGAACCACGGCCGCCGCTGCCGCGCGAAGGAGGGTCTTGAGGGAATGATTGCTCATGGCGTTATGCTTTGGTCGTTACGTGGTTCAATCCGCGGGTTTCAGTTCGCCCAGCCGCCAGCTCTCGTCGAACCAGGGCTCCAAGGGGCCATACAGGCGCAGCACCGTGAACCAGCCCTTGCCGGGAACGGTCGGCACCCAGTTGGATTCCTTCCCGTCCGGCGGCTCGGGCCCGAACCAGATGGTGGTGCTCCCGTCGGCATTGGCCTGCACCGTCCCGCTCTGGCTGCTGACGCTCGGGAATGGGGTGCTTGCCGTCTGCAGCAGGGAGCGGGTCTGCGGGTCGTAGTTCACAAAGGACCAGAAATCCTTGGCCGGGATGCCGGCCGGCAACGTGAGCGAATAGGTCTTCGAGCCGTCGAGGTAGTCCCCGTTGGCGTCGAGGGCGGCGACCGCGTACTGCGAGCCAACACCGACCATCTTGGCCACCATCGCAGGAGTCACCGCCGTGTATCCGTAGTGGAACATGGTCCTCGCATCGAGATCGCGTGCGCCGCTTTCGCGCAGGAACTCGTGGCTGCCGCCAACGAAGGGGTTGAACCAGACCGAGTCCTCGTAAACGAGCGCCCGCGGGTCGCGGGCCCGGAACGAGATCGCACGTGCGGTCGCATTACCGACGGCGGCCGCGTCCGCGAGGATCTCGGTCATGCGTGCATCAGGCGCGAAGGGCTTGCCTTTCTCGATGCCGATGGCCGCCAGCAGGCCCAACAGTACGGAGCTGAAGGCTGTCGCGGGCTCTTCATCGATCACCGCGCGGACCTCCTCGTAGAAGTGTATATCGTTGGCGTGAATCGTGTTGTGAAACCGTCCGGAGATGTTGGCGAACTTCATGTTCGCCGTGTCGGACGACCCGCCCAGCGGATAGACCTTGATCAGCTTTTTGGCGGCCTCGATCGCGGGCCCGGGATCGCCGTCGACCAGGAAGCCCCGCCAGAACATCATGTTCCGGTAGGTTGGCGAACGGTAAGTGAAGTGGCCGTCGGGTTCCTCGCCCTCCCAGTTCGGTGGCAGGTAGAGGTACTTGCCGCCCTGGCCGCGATCCGGTCCGGCGTTGCCCATGTCGGCGACGTAGCGGAAGAAGCGGTCGTTGACCATTCCCAGCGTGTTCGGCGGGCTCTCGACGACGATCGGGCCGTCACGCAGATCGAGCCCCCCCGATGTAGACACTCTCGGTGTTGGGTGTCAGGTAGAGCGCCCGGGCATCCAGCAGCTTCTCGGTGATGGAGATGGCGCCGTTCCGATCGACACCCAAGGTTGCGATGCCGTCGAGCATCGCATCGAGTGAAGCGGCCGGACACGCGGACAGAAACGCCTCGGCGCCGCGCAGGAAGTCGAGGTTGTCGTACACGAGTTTCACGGTCTCCGGCGTCGGGAACCCGTCGAAAAACTCGAGCGTGCCGAGGCGGGTCTCGACGCGATCCGGCGTGGTGATGGAGGCCGGAATGTCCGTCGCCATGCGCGGGCGCGCCTCCGAGGCCGCCACGGCCGGGATGTCGTCGAGACGCTCGATCTCCCCGGGCCGCCATTCCTTGTCGAACCAGGGCTCGAGCGGTCCGTATAGCCGCAGGATCACGCTCCAGCCTTTGCCCGGGAGGGTCTGGATCCAGTTGCTCTCCTTCCCTTCCGGAGCGTTCGGCCCGAAGTAGACGTCGGTCGAACCGTCAGCGTTCGGCTCGACGCCGCGCTCGCTGTTGAGGCTGGGGAACGGCTGGTCGCTCTGCAGCATGGACCGGGTCTGGTTGTCGTAGAGCACCACCGACCAGAAGTCCTTCACCGGCACATCCGGAGGCATTCGGAGGCGGTAGGTGTGGCCGCCATCCAGCGCGCGACCCATTGAGTCGACCATGGCACCGGCGTATTGCGACCCGATGCCCACCATCCTGGCGGCCATGGCCGGCGTAATGCCCGTGGCGTAGTAGAAGAACATGGAACGGCCGTCCAGCAGACGGACACCGTTGGCCAGGAACTCGTGGCTGCCGCCGATGAAGCCGGTCTTCCAGGCGCTGTTCGGGAAGAGATAGACCTCGGGATCGCGGGTCCTGTAGACGATGGCGCGCGCCGTCGCGTTGCCCACGGCGGCCGCGTCCGTGAGGATGTCGGTCATGCGCTCGTCCGGCGAGAAGGGTTTGCCCTTCTCGATACCGATGGCGGCCAGCAGGCCCAGGAACTCCGGCTCGAGGGCATCTACAGGCTCTTCCTGGATGACTGCGTCCACCTCCTCGTAGAAGCTCAGGTCGTTGGCGTGGACGGTGTTGAAGGCCCGCCCCGAGAGGTTGATGAACTCCGTGGCGGGGGGCTCGAGGCACTGTGCCAGCGGGTAGATCCGTGTGTGCGCCTTGAGGTTCGCCACCGCCGGCTGCGGGTCGCCGTCTTCCAGGAAACCGCGCCAGACGAGCCAGTTGCCGAAGGTACGCGAGGCGAAGGTATGGTAGCCATCGGGCACCTCGTCCTCGTAGCCCGGAGGGAGAATCAGGAACTTGCCGCCCTGGCCCCGGTCTGGTCCGGCGTTGCCCAGGTCGGTCACGTGGCCGAAGAAGAAATCATCGAGGATCCCGAGGGTGTTGGGCGCGCTCTCGACCACCATCGGCCCTTCCTTCAGGTCGAGCCAGGTCACCGCGTAGACGCTCTCGGTGTTGGCGGTCAGGAACAGCGTCCGCGCATCCATCAGGGTTTCGAAGATCCCGACCGTGCCGTTGACGGCGCCGACTTCACGGAATCCCTCGCGCATGGCGTAGAGCGACGCGATAGGCAGACCGTCCAGAAACGCGCGCACGCCGCGCTGGAAGTCGAGGTTGTCGTAGACCGCGGCGACGGTCTCCGCGTTCGGATAGCCGTCGAAGAACTCCAGGGCGCCGAGACGCGTCTCGACGCGATCGGGGGTCAGGATGAACGACGGGATCGGTTCGTATTCGATCGGCTCGGCCGCGCCGGCGTACCCGCCCGCCAGGGTGGCGGCCAGGAAGAGTGGCAGGATTGATGGGAATTCCTTCATTTTGTCACCTCATCTTTGGGCTTTGCATTTCTCACTGACTGAGCACTTTGACAAGCGGCGTTCCGGTCGTGCCGGAAGGCGCTTCAATCCTCGGGCATTTCGCCAACGTCAGGGCGATATCGACGGTTATCTGAGGAATCAGTCTCGGGGGCGGCGGGGACGCATCCTGGCCATGGACGCCGGTCGCGGCCAGCAAGGCCATCCCGCAGGCACAAGCTGTCAGCGCAGGCGACATAATGGTGGTAAGACCTGAGACAGTTCTTCGCCTTCCCGCAGCAACAGCGCTGCCAGAAGGCTGGTTGATGCGACGACGGCGCCGATGGAATGCGAGCGCTGTGCTGACTGGGGAGCAGGCTGCGGACGCATCACATTTCGCGCTCAACGGGGGATCCGACTGGCTTGCCCGTTTGCCCCACCTGCTTCAAAGCCAGTCGACCCTCTGGATCGGGGCGGAACCTCGTTTCCATGGTCAGAAGAGCAAGGCGACCTTGAGCCAGACGTGATCGCCTTCGAGACGGTTCTCGACGCTCAGTTCCGGCAACCATTTGAGTTCCATGATCAGATCCGTCCTGCCCACCTTGGTGGCCCAGGAGAGCACCGGCCCGATGCCGACGGTTCGCCCCTCGAATCCTCCCAGAATGGCCCCGGAGCCGGAGTCGCCGGTGATTTGCTGGTAATAGAACGCGTTGGCCCCGAGACCGAACACGCCCAGTTGACCGAGGGGCAGGTGCTGGGCGAGCGTCGCGTCGAGGTGAAACTGCTCTCCCGTCCGGTAATCGGTCTCGTCGTTGACGGTGTTGAAGCAGACGCCGGCGAAGGCGCTGGCCTCGAGACCGATCTTACTGCTGAGGTAGCTGACCGAAACCCCCGGATCGAAGGTCCAGTAATTGCGTCCCACATTCGCCAGTCGAACTGGGTCGTAGTCGCCCGTGGGTGCGTAGACCACCAGCCGGACGTCGGATTTCACGTCGCCCCACACCCATCCCAGCATGAAGGGCAGCAGGGCGATGTCCCCCAGGCCGTTGGCCGTGTCCCGGCGAAACCCCGATGGGAGAGCCGGGTTCGCGAACGAGAGGCTGGCACTCGTTTCCAGCCAGACATAGGGGAAGATTGCCCCCCCGGCGTAGTGCCCGGCCAACAATTCCAGTGGGGTCTGGTAGATCACGGGAACCGTCGCGGAGTAAACGGTGGCATCCAGCCCCAGGGCCGATCCGCCGATGATCGGGATGTTGCGCGAAGCGCGGGCGCTGCCCTGGTAGGAAACGAACGAGGGCACGACCGCCAGGGCGGTCCGACCGGGAAACGCGTCAATGAACGACGCGGTCGCTCCGGGAAGGTAGTGTCCGGCGCCGCCCTCCTCGGCAAGCATCGGTGGGGGGAGGAGCAGGGTCAGAGCCATGACCCCGGCCCGGGCGGCATGATTCCGGGCGGCACCTCGCCTGGCAAATCGACGGGAGTCTGGCCGGACTGGGAGACCGTTGCCCGGCCCACCCGTTTCCGGGAGGCTGCCCCCGAGGCGGTCAGGGGGAGACGGGCTCGGTGCGGACAAGCTGGAGTGAATCTGAATCATGTGCATCGTGTGCCGCGTATTGCCGACTTTGCCCACCCGAGTGGAGCGCATCTCAGGATTTTCGGAGCGCGTAGCCCATCCGGCCGCTCGAGGGTTGACTTCCCGCTGGGGCGGCGGAATCCGCTCCGCACCCCAATTCCCCTGGTTGTCTGGGTTGGACAAGGCTGAGATGCGCCCACCCGAGCAGGGCGGTTGTCAAGGAGTCGTGGAAGAGGTTTGAAGGGAGAGATTTGGTTCGATTTCTCTGGGCACCCCCTCCTCCCCCTGCTTCACTCCGGGCATGTCGGTCCATCTTTCCAACGTGGTGAGCCAGGGACTGCCCCCGGAACCCGAGTTGCTCCAAGGGGTCCAGGTGCGTCTCATCGAAGGAATCCGAACGCCCCCGGTTCGACGACCTTCTCCGCCGCAGGCACTACCTCAAGAACGCCACCGCCGTGGGCCAGGCCCTGCGCTATGTGGCCGAGTTTCAGGGGCAGTGGCTGGCCCTGAATGGTCTTCTGTTCGCCCGCCTTCCACCTCAAGCCCTGGGACCGCTGGCTGCATTGGTCGGCCCGCGAGGTGGCGGCCCGTCGCCATCTGCTGGCCCAAAACCAGCGCTTCCTGGTCCTGGCCGCCCCGGGGCGCGCTGGCCCAATCTGGCCTCGCGCGTGTTGAAGCTCAGCTGTGAACGTCTGGCCCAGGACTGGCAGCAGCACTTCCGCCATCCCGTGCTCGCGGTCGAGACCTTCGTCGATCCGCAAACGCTTCCGGGGCACCTGCTACAAAGCCGCCGGCTGGCAACGGCTCGGCTCCACCTGGGGCTGCCAGCGCGACTGGCAGGACTTCTACACCGACACCACCCATCCCAAGCAACTCTGGGTCCGGGCGCTGGGGCCCGCGGCCTTGAAGCACCTGCGCGCGGCCCAACTCCCGCCGCATCTGGCCGCCCATGAACGGCCCCTGCCGCCGGCTTCCGTCCGGTGGCCACGGGCCAGTTGTTTTTCGTTGTGGCAGTGTTTCGCCGAGCAGATGCATGAACCCCGCCGGCCCAGGGCCTCCGGCATCCGCTGGCCACGGTGCTGCGTTTGATCGCCCTGGCGGTGGCGGCTGGTTCCGACGGGCCGCACGCGATTGCCGAATTCGCCGCCAGCCTCAATCACGGTCAGCGCTGGCAGTTGCGTTGCCGCCCGCGCCCGGGGCTCCCCGGCAATGCGACGTCCAGAGCGCACCTTCCGCCGCTTGCTCAAAAGATTGATGTCGAGCAACTCAAGGGCGTGCTGGTCGGCTGGATGGCCCGCGAGGATCCCCGCCGGGCAGAGGTCCTCCACCTGGACGGCAAGGTGGTCAAGAATGCCGCGCCGGCCCCGGCGGCGTTGAACGGCCCCGGAACCGCCCGAGGAGATCCCGGCAGAATTGCAGAAGCCCAAAGCCGACAAGGCCCTGACACTGGTCAACTTCGTCACCGACCAGCAGCGACTGGTGGACCAGTGGCTGTGCCAGCCAACACCAACGAGGAGGCGGCGGTCGCGGCGCACTGGTCCTCGATGGACCGCCGGCCGGGGTGTGTGTCACGACCGATGCCGCCCACACCACCAAGGCCAACGCGCGGCAACTCACCCAGGGCAACGGGCCGATTACCTCCTGATACTCAAGGGCAATCAACCCAAGGGGCCTTCGCCAAAGCCCAATCGCTCCTCGGGGCGCTTTTCCCCCTCAGGCCCGCACCATCGAAAAGGGCACGGGCGGGTTGAAGACCGGGCGCGCTGTGTGCGTGGCGGTCACGCCCCAGACCCTGGGACTGGCCGGCGCGGCCCAGGTGTTGCGCGTGGACCGCAAGGTCGATCATGTCCGCCGCGGGCAAGTGGTCAAACACACCGAGGAGACCGTCTACGCGGCGACCAGTTTCTGGACCGACGAGGCCGGGCCGGCGCCCCTGCTGGCCTTGGTGCGCAGTCATTGGAAGATCGAGAACGGCCAGCATCATCGGCGGGATCGCACCCAGGATGAGGATCGCTGTCCGGTGGCGGAGACCAACACGGCGCGGGTGCTGTCCCTGTTTCGCTCCCTGACCATCTTCCTGCACGAACAGCAGCGCTACAAACGCGGGGGCAAGAAGTCGCTGCCCGACTACGAGTTGCACATCTGTCGCCATCCTGGTGGCCTGATCCGTCGATTCATGTCGCCACCGGTGTAGCCGACCCACCCAAACCGAGTCGCTCACCCCGGGGCGCTGCCGCGGGGAGGGATCGGTGTGTCCGCCGGAGCCGCAAGCAGGCCCAAATGCGGGCTTTCATCGCCTCCATGCCCCGCTCGGACCCGTCGCCAACCGCCCTCCGCCCCCCCGTTCAACCCCTCCAGCTACTTTGTCACTCGCCCTGCCCACCCGAGCAGGGCGGTTGTCAAGGAGTCGTGGAAGAGGTTTGAAGGGAGAGATTTGGTTCGATTTCTCTGGGCACCCCCTCCTCCCCCTGCTTCACTCCGGGCATGTCGGTCCATCTTTCCAACGTGGTGAGCCAGGGACTGCCCCCGGAACCCGAGTTGCTCCAAGGGGTCCAGGTGCGTCTCATCAAGGAATCCGAACGCCCCCGGTTCGACGACCTTCTCCGCCGCAGGCACTACCTCAAGAACGCCACCGCCGTGGGCCAGGCCCTGCGCTATGTGGCCGAGTTTCAGGGGCAGTGGCTGGCCCTGCTGGTCTTCTGTTCGCCCGCCTTCCACCTCAAGCCCTGGGGACCGCTGGCTGCATTGGTCGGCCCGCGAGGTGGCGGCCTTGGCGCCATCTGCTGGCCCAAAACCAGCGCTTCCTGGTCCTGGCCGCCCCCTGGGGCGCTGGCCCAATCTGGCCTCGCGCGTGTTGAAGCTCAGCTGTGAACGTCTGGCCCAGGACTGGCAGCAGCACTTCGGCCATCCCGTGCTCGCGGTCGAGACCTTCGTCGATCCGCAACGCTTCCGGGGCACCTGCTACAAAGCCGCCGGCTGGCAACGGCTCGGCTCCACCTGGGGCTGCCAGCGCGACTGGCAGGACTTCTACACCGACACCACCCATCCCAAGCAACTCTGGGTCCGGCGCGCTGGGGCCTGCGGCCTGCCAGCGCACCTGCGCGCGGCCCAACTCCCGCCGCATCTGGCCGCCCATGAACGGCCCCTGCCGCCGGCCTCGATCCGGTGGCCACGGGCCAGTTGTTTCGTTGTGGCAGTGTTTCGCCGAGCAGATGCATGAACCCGCCGGCCCAAGGGCCTCCGGCATCCGCTGGCCACGGTGCTGAGTTTGATCGCCCTGGCGGTGGCGGCTGGTTCCGACGGGCCGCACGCGATTGCCGAATTCGCCGCCAGCCTCAATCACGCATCAGCGCTGGCAGTTGCGTTGCCGCCCGCGCCCGGGGGCTCCCCGGCAATGCGACGTGCCCAGTGGCGCACCTTCCGCCGCTTGCTCAAAAGATTGATGTCGAGCAACCTCAAGCGCGTGCTGGTCGGCTGGATGGCCCGCGAGGATCCCCGCCGGGCAGAGGTCCTCCACCTGGACGGCAAGCAGTGGTCAAGAATGCCGCGCCGGCCCCGGCGGTGGCCACGGCCCCGGAACCGCCCGAGGAGATCCCGGCAGAATTGCAGAAGCCCAAAGCCGACAAAGCCCCTGACACTGGTCAACTTCGTCACCGACCAGCAGCGACTGGTGGACCAAGTGGCTGTGCCAGCCAACACCAACGAGGAGGCGGCGGTCGCGGCGCACTGGCCCTCGATGGACTGGCCGGGTGTGTGTCACGACCGATGCCGCCCACACCACCAAGGCCAACGCGCGGCAACTCACCCAGGGCAACGGGGCCGATTACCTCCTGATACTCAAGGGCAATCAACCCGGGGCCTTCGCCAAAGCCCAATCGCTCCTCGGGGGCGCTTTTCCCCCCTCAGGCCCGCACCATCGAAAAGGGGCACGGGCGGGTTGAAGACCGGGCGCTGTGGTGCGTGGCGGTCACGCCCCAGACCCTGGGACTGGCCGGCGCGGCCCAGGTGTTGCGCGTGGACCGCAAGGTCGATCATGTCCGCGGCGGGCAAGTGGTCAAACACACCGAGGAGACCGTCTACGCGGCGACCAGTTTCTGGACCGACGAGGCCGGGCCGGCCCCCCTGCTGGCCCTGGTGCGCAGTCACTGGAAGATCGAGAACGGCCAGCATCATCGGCGGGATCGCACCCAGGACGAGGATCGCTGTCCGGTGGCGGAGACCAACACGGCGCGGGTGCTGTCCCTGTTTCGCTCCCTGACCATCTTCCTGCACGAACAGCAGCGCTACAAACGCGGAGGCAAGAAATCGTTGCCGGACTACGAGTTGCACATCTGTCGCCATCCTGGTGGCCTGATCCGTCGATTCATGTCGCCACCGGCGTAGCCGACCCACCTGTAATGCCCCCCCACCCCGTGGCGCTGCCGCGGGGAGGGATCGGTGTGTCCGCCGGAGCCGCAAGCAGGCCCAAATGCGGGCTTTCATCGCCTCCATGCCCCGCTCGGACCCGTCGCCAACCGCCCTCCGCCCCCCCGTTCAACCCCCTCCAGCTACTTTGTCACTCGCCCTGCCCACCCGAGTGAGTGCCTTGAACCGTGCCTTGACAGCCATCCCGAGCTGAAGTAAGTGACCGTAAGTTACGGTAACGGCGTTGTTGTGAAACGCTTTCGATCCAGTGGGCAATTGCGGCGAGAAACCGGCCTCCCAGATCACGGACGGTGATCCTGGCACCACTGTGTCCCGGCAGGAGGTGCTGGCTCAACTCGAACGAATCCTCGCCAGCCCCGATTTTGCCTCCGCCCCGAAGTCCCGCCGGTTCCTGCAGCACGTCGTCGAAGCCGGCCTGGCCGATCGCGACGAGGAGGTCAGTCAGCAGGCAATCGCGTCGAAGGTGCTGAATCGGGGCACCGAATTTGACCCGGTGTCCGACCCCGCGGTGCGGATGCTCGCCAGCCGGGTTCGACGCGCGCTGAGAAGCTACTTCCTGGCGCGTGGTGCCGGCGAATCGGTGGAGATCGTCCTGCCCAAGGGCACCTACCGGCCGCGATTCCAGCGTCCCGTCCCGCCGACCGACCGGCGCGAGCCTTCGGCGGAAGACTCGTCGGAGATCTGGCCGCGCATCCTGGTGATGCCGTTTCGCAATCTCACGGATGATGCCGCCTGTGATTACCTGGCCCAGGGTCTGGCGGCCGAACTGGCGATCGAATTGAGCCAGCACCGTGAAACCGAGATCCTGTTGGGTGTCGGTGAGGAGGATCCGCGCAACGGCGAAGCGGCGGCCGGCTATGAGGTGAGGGGGACCTTCACACAGAACGGCAAGGACGTTCGCGTATCCGTCCAGGTCCTGCGCGTCGCCCGCAGGCAGGTAGTATGGGGGCAAAGCTGGTCCATGCCGGTGCCCGGACCGGAGCGCGGCAGTTTCTTGGGCGAGTTGGTTTCCTCGTTGGCGGCAATGATCGCGGGGAATGCGGTGTGGTGGCCCGGCACATGCGGGAGCGACTTCCGCAGCAGGCGTCTTCTGGCCATGGCGCCTACGAAGCGGTGATGCGTTATCATCATTTCGAGAGGTCCCTCGCCCCGGGCGCCTTCGGGGAGGCCCTCGAGTCCCTGGAGCAAGCTGTCCAGAACCACCCCTGACTGCGCCCCTTGCTGGGGTTACCTCGCCCGATTATTGGGATTCGGCTACGCCCACGGTGTCCTGAGGGAATCCTCGACCATCGATCGAGCCGTTGAGTTGGCGCGGCAAGCCGTGCGGCTGTCGCCGTTTGACCAGCGGGTCCGCATGATTCTCGCGTACGTGCTCGTGTTGAGCGACAACGTCGAGGAAGCGCGGCGTGAGGCGATGGATGCGTTGGCGTTGAACCCGGACTCGCTCCTGTCTTTGGACGGCTTGGGGTATGTTCTGACCTTGACCGGGGCTTGGGAACTCGGGCCCGAGTTGTCCTTGCAGGCGATGCGCCTGAACCCGTTTCACCTTCCCGTGGTCCGTGGTGGTCTTTGGCTGGATGCCTTGCGGCGGGGAGAGTTCATGGAGGCCTGCGATCACGCGTTCAGTTTCAAGACGCCGGCCAGTTTCTGGGATCCCTTGATGAAAGCCGTGGCGCTGGCCCACCTGGCCCGTCGAGAAGAGGCCCGGCGTGAGGTCGGCAAGCTGGTGGAACTCCGGCCGGACTTCCCGGAACGATGTGACTGAACTTCCTCCGCCGCTACGTGAAGTTCGACTCCTTGGTCGTTTCGATCAGGCATGGGTTGGTAGCATTTGAGGGCTCAATCCTGCCGGATAGAACGCCCGGCCCCTGGAAGGAGGTCTCCAGAGCGAGGCTCGACGCGGGATCGTCGTGTTCGTAGTCCACCCGTTGAGTTCAGGGTTTACCCTTGTCACGCTGCTAGCCACGGGTACCTTGGCCGTCGGAATGCAGTCGCAGCACTTCATTCGGTTGTCGCCGCGCGCCGTTAGTCAGGAACCTGTCGCAGGGCGGCTTTCGATCCTGGTTGTCTGCTGGCTGGCCCTCGTCCTGGCTTCCGGGTGTGCGTCCTTCAAGCCCGCGCCGGCAGACTATCAGCCCCAGCTTGAGCGCACTCAGATCCAGACCAACGGGCCCATCGTTGCTTCCGTGGCCGTGCTCAGCCGACGGGAGGCCAGTCGGATGTTCGACCTGCCGCTCCACAAGAAGCACATCCAACCCGTCTGGTTGCGACTGGAGAATAACTATACCAACGCCTATTATTTTCTGCCGGCGAGCCTCGATCCCAATTATTTCTCGCCGGCTGAGGTGGCCTACATGTTCCGCAAGACCTGGGCGAGCAAGCGCAACCGCCGGGTCGGCGACTTCATGGAAGGCAAGAGCCTCCCGCTGCTGCTACCGCCCCACAGCACCAACGACGGCTTCGTGTTCACCACCCTCGACCGGGGCGCCAAGCATCTGCGGGTCGAGTTGCTCGGCGAAATGGATTTTCGGCGCTTCGAGTTTTTCACCTACGCGCCGGAACGGCGTTTTGACTTCCAACGGGTGGATTTCCAGTCCCTGTATCCAACGAACTCCATCCCGGACTACACCCGGTCGGAAGTCCGGTCGGCCCTGGAATCGCTGCCCGCGGCGGTGAGCGATCGTCGTGGACGAGGCTCTGGAGACCCGGTCAACCTGGTGGTCGTGGGGGATCCAGGGGACATTGGACTGGCGTTTGCCCGGCAGGGGTGGGACCTCACCGAAGTCCTGACCTTTGGCAACGTGTTCAGGCTGATCGGCAGCTTTGTTTTCAACCGGACCTGGGAGAACTCCCCATCAGCTCGCTGTACCTCTTTGGGCGACGTCAGGACATGGCTTTGCAGAAGGCCCGAGCAACCATCCATGAACGGAACCATCTCCGACTCTGGCTGGCTCCGTTTACTTGTGAAGGTCAGGTGGTGTTGGTGGGCCAGATCAGCCGGGACATCGGACTGCGCTTCACTTTCAAAGCGCCGGGTTGGGTCACGCACAAGATCGACCCCGATGTGGATGAGGCGCGGGATTACCTGGCGCAGGAGATGGTGACCTCCGGCTCGGTGGGAACCGTCACGTTGGTGGGAGGCGTGGGGCAGGCTTCCCGCGAAACGCCGCAGCGCAATCTCACGGGGATCCGTTCTTTACCGACGGCAAGCGGTTGGTGTTGTTTCTGAGCGGCGAAACGGTGCCGGTATCCCAGATCCATCTGGAAGACTGGACCGCCGCTCCGCCTCGCCCGGCGACCCGAGGGGAATGAGAACTGAACCGGCAGGGCGCCACGCGTCGGGGAGGCCTTGTTGCGCGTGCGGGTAAGTGTCTACTTCTTCGGCGGATACAAGGCGAACTCGTTCAGGGTCGGACCTTCCGTCGCTTCCAAGATGTTCAGCCGAACGACACGTGCGGTCACGGGCGGGAAGCCTTGCGTGAAGTGTTCGCCCAGTTCGCTGCCCGCGAGGATCGGCTTCCATTCGTCGCCGTCACGATAGTCGAGGGTGAACGAGCGAACGCGCCCCGCGAAAGCCTCATCGATTCGGACCCTGCCGATGAGCGTGGGCTGCCTGAGGTCCACCTCGATCCAAGCTGAGGGGGTTCCCGAATCGGTGGCCCACCGGGTGCCGTCATCCTCATCCACCGCCTTGGCGGCCGCATACTGGCTCATTCGCATGAACACGTTCGAGGCCGTGGCCGGCCGACCCGAGGTGAGGCTGGCGGGATAAAGGCCGACGGCGGGAATGGTGGTGGCGGGCGCATCGAGCCGAGGACCACGATGGTGTCGATCTCCCGGCGGGCGGCTTCGGGCACGCTGACGGTGATGCCTTCCCCGGTTTGGACCACGCGGGCGCTGCCGCCGGTCAGGGTGGAACTGGCGACGATCCGCGGTCCGATGGGCGGTAGGACCAGTGGTTCAGCGGGATCGAAGAGGTGCAGGTAGATGCGGCGGTCCTTCCGGGTGCTGGCGCCCCAGGGACCCGGCTTGAAGGGGCCGCCGCGGGTGGCGTAGATCGTTTCGCCGAACTGCCCGAGCCAGGCGCCCATTTCGCGGAGCCGTTCGACCTGGCGGGGCTCGATCCGGCCGTCGGGCATCGGGCCCACGTTGAACAGCAGGTTGCCGTCGCCGCCGGCGCAGCGGATGAGGGTCTGCAGGCATTCCTCGAGCGACTTCATCGCGTCGTCCGGTTTCCAGGCCCATTGCCGGCAGATGGTCATGCAGGTCTCCCACGGCCGGTCATCCTGGTATTTGCCGACGCGTTGCTCCGGGGTGTCATAGTCGCCGGAAGCGCCGCTGCGGTTGTTGATGATGATGTCCGGTTGCAGGGCGCGGGTGTGGGCTTCGAGGCGCAGGCCGCGTTCACGATCGAACTCCTGCGGCACGTCGAACCACAGAATGCCGAGCGGGCCGTAGTTCGTGATCAACTCGCGCACCTGGGCGTGGAGGTATTGCTCGTAGCGGTCCAGATCGCTGGTCTCGCGACGCACCCGGCCCCCGGACTGGTGAGCGGAAAGTCGGGATGATGCCAGTCACACACCGAATGGTAGGTGGCAAAGCGGAGGCCCTGATCCCGGCAACCCGCGGCGAGTTCCTTGACCACGTCACGCCCGAACGGCGAACGCATGATGTTGAAATCGGTTTGCTTCGTGTCCCACATGCAGAAGCCGTCGTGGTGCTTCGTGGTGAACACCATGTATTTCATGCCGGCCGCCCGGGCCAGTTCCGCCCAGGCCCGCGCGTTGAAGTTGGTCGGGTTGAACCGCCGGTAAAGCTGGTCGCATTCCTCAACGGGGATCTGGGCCCCACGTGACCAGCCGATCTCGGTGCCCTTCAAGGAGACGGGGCCCCAGTGGATGAACATGCCGAACCGCGCCTCGCGCCACCACTGGAGGCGGGCGTCGCGGTCGGCATCGGACTCGGCGGTGAGCCCCGCGGGCAGGAGGGACAGAGCCAGCGCGAGGAGCAGTGGGGACGGATTCGCTTTCATGGTGACAACCGGGTGGGAGGGGAACACTGCGGCCGGAGCGAGCCGGCCTCAGATCTTGATGAAGATTCGTTTGCGATACATCCAGAGCAGGATCAACCAAAGGATGAACAGGGTGCAGGCGCCATGGAAAAGCGGCGCATAGGGCTCGCCGAACAGGCGGAAGAAGCCCGCCCCGAGGTGGGTCTCGAGCGCCCCATTGATGAACCCTGCCGCCAGCCATTCCATGCTGTAGGCCACGATCGAGTTCATGCCGATGACGATCAGCCAGAACGCCCAGCGCCGCCAGCCCAGCACGTCGATCAGCAGATGGAAACCGGCCAGCAGGAGAAAGCACCAGCCGCCACTGAACAACGTCCAGGCGGGCGTCCAGATGCGCTTCACGTTCGGGCAGACGCCCGTGGCATTCAGGAGCCACCCCGCCCCGAGACCTGCGACCCCGGCCAGCGCCAGCCGGAGAAGGCGTTGCCGCGGGCCGAGGTCGGCCTTGAGCCAGCCCCGGCAATGAGGCCAAGGATCATGGTCCCCAGCGTCGGAATGAAACTGAGCGTGGCATAACCGCCGCCGTTGTGGGTGAACGGGGCTTCGCGGGGAACAAGTTCAACCACCAGGTGTCGAAGGCCCAGGCGAGATTGCTGTTCTTCTGCCAGTGGGCGGCAAAGCCACTGAGGCCGTGCTCCCGCAGGAAATCCTGCGACACGCCGACCGCGCCATGGTCAAAGCCCGCCCCGGCACGGGATACAGCGCGAAGGCGAGCCAGTAGCCGAACAGGATGAAACCCAGGGCTGCGAACTGCGCGCGCAGCAGAACGCCCGCCCAACAGAAAGAGGAACGGGTAGCCCAACCCGATCTGGGTCAACGTATCCTCGAACGTCCAGTAGGTCTGGGACCGGCCGATGCTGCGCAGGAACACGCCCATCAACACCAGCACCAGCGACCGCCACAGCGCGTGGCCGGCGACGCGGGCCGGATTGCTCCCGCGGGCCTGGCGCGAGGCCAACGAAAAGACCATCGCCGTTCCGACAAGGAACGAGAAGGAAGGCTGGATGAGGTCGTGCAGCGAACAGCCAATCCACGGCACATGGCTTTGATGATGGCAGAGAAAGCTCCAGAAACCACTCTCGGGAAGCGCCCGCGACACCCGGCACAGATGCAGTCCTTCCCCCAGCATCAGGAACATCACGAGGCCCCGGTAGGCGTCAATCGAGCCGAGTCGACGACTGGCGGGCCGCGGGGAATCGGGGCCGGGCGCGCTTGGATCCGGGACGGCGGGGGGCGGGGTTTCGTCGTTCATGGAGTCCTTCAAGGGGGGGTCCCGGACGAGGGCCAGAGCTTCCGCCAGTAGGCCTGATCCAGAGCAAAGACGTCCAGTGGCGCCGGGGCCTCCGCCGGGGTCTCCACGGGCAACACGGCGAAGCGTTGCAGCTCGCGCAGATACTGCCGGTTGGGCCGGAAATCCTCGGCGCCATAGCGTGGTTCGGTTTCGATGATGGCCTTGCCCCGCCCGACCGCCGCCAGAATCGCCTGGTAACCCGGGGCGTTCGTGGATGCGAAGACCGGCCCACACGCCCCTCGTCCGCCGGCTTCCGGCGCCAGCGGTGCCAGCAGCAACGGGGAGAGTTCCGGGCGAGAGAGGTTGACCAGCACGTTGCGGCTGTAGAGGGCAATCGGGTCGTTCGGGAAGACGATGCGTTCGTGCTCCGCGGTGGGTCGACCGGCAATGGGACGGCGTTCCTCGCGCATGGCGGGGTCGTAGGGAAGCCGTTTGGGCCGGCCATCGGCGAGTTCGGTGCTGTGGTGGCACGAGGCGCAACGCCGGTTGATGACGGGGAAGGCGCCCCGCATGATCTCGCCCATGGCCGCGCCCGCGCGCTGCTGTTGTTCCTCGTTGCGCAAGGCGGCGTAACTGCCGGCGAAGGGCGCCCCGCTCTCGATCCACAACCAGAGGGTCCGCCACTCGGCCGGGGTCACAGCGACCTTGTGATGGCTGCCATCCACCTTCTGCAGGAGCGGGCTGGCGGAACTGCCGAGTGAGCGGGGCGGCTTGTTCCCGAGTCCGTTGTGGCCGTCGGCGACCTGTTCCGTGGCCAGCAGGGTGAAGTAGGCATGCGACCACTCCGGCCCGAGATCGCCCCCCAGCAACACGCCGCCCCGGCGTTCCCGGTAGCCGTGGCAGGGGAGGCAGTGCCGGTCCAGAATGGGTTGCACATCCCGCTGAAAATCCAGGACGTCGGGGAAGCCGGCGAACGGCTCGATCCGGCTCGGCGCCGACGCAACGCGAGGAGGTTGGCGGCGAAGCGGTTCTCGGGGTGCGGGTCCGGTGTTCGTGGCAGCCGACGCAACTGAGGGTTTCACCGGGGCGCGCCGCCGTGAAGCTCTGCATGCGTTTCACCGAGAGATCGTGCTCGTCGAGCGCCACGAAGAAGAGTTGGCGATCCGCCGGGACCTCGAAGAACGCCGAGCCGTCGGCTTCGACCGGGACGGTTCCCAAAACCCGCTCGAGCGTGAAGGTCCCGAGCCAGCTCGTGAGGTCGGGGCCGCCGCTGAAGTTGACCGGTTTGGGGAGCGACTCGAGTACCAGGAGGCGCTTGATGTCCCCGCGCTCGACGCCCTCCATGTTGCGGCCCTCGTAGACGTCCGCCAGCGCCATGAGGCCGGTCGCGCTCGCGGGTTGCACGCGGTCGGGGATCACGGGTTCGTGTGGACGGGCGTCCACTGGTCTCGGTTCGTGGACCTGGCTTTCACCGGGGTGCGTGTAGAGCACCGCTGTCTGGCCCTGGCGGTTCAACAGGACGAGCTGACGGTTGCGCGCGCCCACCAGGAACAGATCCTCCGTGAGCGGATAGGGATCCCGGATCAACGGGCCTTGATGCAGCGTTTGCGCCGCGGCCGGGTCATCAGGGCCGAGGCTGGCGGACACGATGGTGGCGCGCCGGCATGTTCGTTGACGCCGTGTCCGGGAGAGAAGTTCGCCAGCACCTCGCGCGTGCCCGGGATGGGCTTCGCGTCAATCATCAGGATGTGGGGCGAAGGTTCCCGTAATAGACCGTCTGGCCGGTGCCGTCGGGGTTCATCGACCAGAGGTGATGGAACTCGACCTGGCTGCGATCGACGTATTCCCAGCGGGTGTAAAGCACGCGTCCGTCGGGCAGCATCCACGGCGTGTTGTCGTGTTCGGTGTTCGCCGAGATGGCGCGGATGTGGCCGCCATCCGGGTCGCTGCGGTGAATGGTGCCGACCTGGGTGGTCCAGCAATTGACCCAGCGCCGGCACCGGGTCGAAACGAACAGGAGATCGCCGTCCGGCAGGTGGATCGGCTCGTAATCGTCGTAGGGGCCGTCAGTCAGCTGCCGCAGGTTCGTGCCGTCGACACCGATTTCAAAAGGTGGAAATGCTCGGACCCGGCCGGGCGATGAGAGAACAGGATGGTCCGCCCGTCGTAGTCGAGTTGGGGGTCGCGGATTGTGCCCCCCTGGCCGTCCAGCAGCGTTGTCACTTCCCCGACCGCAGGTCCAGCCGGAACAAGCGGCTTTCGTCCGGCTTGCCATTGCCCGGGGTAGGCCTTGCGCTGCTCGTCGTCGCAATAGTAACCGATATTGGCGTACCAGTGCGGGTCGTCGTAAACTGCCGCGGGTGCAGAAAACCAGGTGCTGCAGTCCGCGCAAGGGTCCGTTGAGGGCCGGCCCCAGGAGATCGGGCGAAGCCGTGGAGGCCGTGGCGGCGAAAAAAAGCGACACCAGGAGCGCGGTGATGGCGGGCAGCTTCATGGCAGCGAACGGAAAGTGTCCGCCACGCCATAGCGGGTTTCGGGTCTTCTGTCGAGCGAAACCGGGCCGCTGGAAAAGAACGAGGGCCGCAGATGGCTGCGGCCCTCTTCCCGGTGAAAGTCCGGCTCGATGGTCAACTCACAGGTTCATCCGACCAGTCGCTGTTGCGCAGACACTCCCGAATCTTGCGGCGTTCGTAGCGGTGCTTCTTCGGCTTTTCAGGCCGGGCGTCCACCTGGCGGAACTGCGGTTTCGTGCCATGCACGGCGTCGGTGAGTACGTCGAGGACTTTCGTCATATCGATGACCTTGGGTTGGAGTTGATGGGGAATGCCATGCCAGGGCCTCTGGAGGACCGAGCAGTCTGTTCTGTCCGTTCTGCCGAGTCATGGCGCGTTTCGATTCAGTGGTTTGGAGACCACTTCGCCGAAGTGTGTTCAATAATAGTGCGGGCCCTGCGAATGTCCACCAGAAGTTTGCCTCAAACCGGACCGCGTCTCCCGCGCCTCCCGCCAGGGGACGGCGTGGTTGGCGCCAAGGTGTCGCGAGGGCATTGCCTGCGCCGGCAATCCGGGCGCTTGCGGAGGCGTCCTGCCCGTCGTTTGTGGTTTGGAAACAGCGACGTCTCTCCTGAAATGGTTGGCAGATGCCGGGGCGCAAGCGGCAGTTCCCCGCAACTCGGCGCTTCGGGCGTCAAAGATGCGGAAGAGGCTTGGACCGGCACGCCGACCCGGCAGGATGGGGTCGGCAGCCGTGCTGCCGCCGGCACGGCCTGTCGAACCGTTCCGCACCGTTTTCCGTGATCCGGTGGCTGTCGCCGCACGATTCCAGCACGGCCCGCAACAAAAGGCCCGCTCGATGGAGCGGGCGCTTCTCGTTCAGCCGGATTCCGGGACTCAGGCCGACCGGCCCTGCATGCGATGGACGTCCGCGGCGCGGAGGCAGGTTCCTCCGATGCCCCAGTCGCCCTCCCTGACCTCGTTCAGCTTCACCCAGGTGACGCTGCGGAGCGCCTCGCCTTCGATGTCGACCATGGTCTGGGTGACCTTTTCGATGATTTCCTGCTTCTGCTCGGCGGTGAACACGTTTTCAATGATGTCAATGGTTACGAGTGGCATAGTCTGATCTTATGATTCGTTGTTGTCATCGGATCGAAGCAACCGTTGCTTCGGTCAACGGCAGCACGGTAAACGGCCACCATTCGCGCCGCTACGACACTGAATGTAGGAATCAGCTACAATTCATGTAGCTCTTGACGGGGACGTTATGACCATCGAGCATAACCAGTTCTGCCCGATCGCGAAGGCCGCCGAGGTGCTGGGCGAACGCTGGACCATCTTGATCATCCGGGAGTTGCTCCTGGGCACCACGCGGTTCAACGATTTTCAGCGGACGCTGTCACAGATCTCCCCACCCTGCTCACCAAGCGCCTGAATCAACTGATCGACAGCGAACTCGTGGTGCGGAAGTCGATCCCTGAACAACGGCGCTCGGAATACCATCCACCGCCGCGGCGAAGGAGCTGTTTCCCGTCCTCACCGAACTCGGCAAGTGGGGAATGCGTTGGGCCCCAGGCCGGATGTCGGACGACGAATTGGATGTTGAACTGCTCATGCATTGATTTGAACCGCCTGCTGGATGAGACGCAGCTGCCCGGCGGCCGGTCGGTCATCCGCTTCGAGTTTCCGGAGCTGGAGACTTTCCGTTTCTGGTGGATCATCGTGGACGACGGCAAGAAGGATCTCTGCCTGGAAAAGCCCTGCAGCCACGTGGACTTGACCATCGTGGCAGACCTCCGGGCGCTCACAGAGTTCTGGACCGGGGACGCCCGGCTGGCTGATTTGAAGCGAGCGAAGCGAGTGGCCGTCCGTGGGTCACCCATCCTGGAACGTACGGTTTCCTCGTGGTTGCGCCCCGGGCTGTTCTCTGACATTCGGCGTGCGTCCCCGAAGGACGCCTGAGGGACCCGTCCGCGAATCGCCGCGCCCGATGTGGGAACGCCATGTCGCCGCGCCTCGTTGGGCGAACCTTGCGGTTTACGGGCTGAAGCTGACCTGAATATCGAGCGTCACTTGCAAGCCCTGCTCCGGCTCGACGAGGACGTTGCTCACGGTGTACGGCAGGCCGATCTGACGGACACCGTTCGCGTCGGCATCCGTGCCGCGCACCTCCAGCAATGCCGTGCGTCCCGGCGGCAGGCTGACCGTGGCAGGAAAGGAAAGTCCGGCGACCGTGCCGGCGCGTTGCAGCTCGTAGCGCAGGTCGCTGTGATTGTGGATCTGCACGTAAACGCGGCCCTTGCCGCGGATGGCCACCTGCGGGTTGCGGATCGTCAACGAGCGCTCGAACAACGGCCGCACCCAGGTCTCCTCCCCGACCAGGCGGTTGCCACCGTACACCGCGGTGCGGCGGGCGAACAGCGCCTCCTTGATGGCGCCGGGACTGCGCTCCGTGGCGAACACCAGCGTGATCGGGCGATGATCGCCGGCATGCACGTCGTAATCGAGGTTCAGCGGGTTGTGGATGTCGGAGTTGCTCAGCATGGTGAGCTTCTTGTCGAGGCACCAGCGGTGGGCTTCCGGATAATACTCGCGGCTGTTGACCACCTCGATGCCGTGCAACCGCCCCTGGTTGAGCAACTCGTCGTGTTCCGGATACCAGCGCGCCACCCCGTCGGGTTGCTGCCCCGTCCACCCGGGGTGATTCCAGAAAATGAACGCTCCCTGGTCGCTGGCGGTCTTCAGAGCATCCCGCCATTCCGGGGTGTCCAGGGAGACCGCGTCCGTGATGAACACGGCGTTCAAATGTCCCGGTGGCATCTGGCGCGTGATTTCCGAACCCCGGATGACCGCCACTTCGAGGGAATCGCCCGCGGTTTGGCGATTTCGTAGGAACGGTTGTGGGCCGTCGGCAAATCCCGCTTGTGCGGCTGATACTCGATGTGGTCGGTGATCGCGATCGCATCCAGTCCCTCGCGCCACGCCTCCTCCGCCCGGATATCCGGCCACACGCTGCCGTCCGAGAAGACGGTGTGGATGTGCAGGTCGCATTTCAGCGTCAGGTAGCCGGGGATGTCGGGGATGTTGACCGGCGTGCGGGCCCGGTCATGGGCCTGGACCGCGCCTACCGCCAGCCCGAGCGCCAGGACGGCGCCGGGTTTCCAGGAGAGTTTCGTCGGGTTCATGTTCTGTCTGCTGCCGCGCTTGTCGGCGACCCTCGGGGTCGCCGTGGGTTGTCAGTGTTCGATGCGCTTACTCAAGCCCCATGAATGGAAGGTCGGCAAGCGCAAACCTCCCTCGTCCGGAATCCCGCGCGCAACCCGGCTCTCAGAGACGGTCTCCCCCCTTCCTGCCATCGCCGCGCTTCATCCGCGGCTGCTCAACCGAGTCGTTCCGACGGAGCCAGGAAAGATCCTTGCCGATGAGCAACTCGGTCATCCTGGCGTGGTGCGTGTTCTTCATGGCCACCGGCTCGAACTCGAAGCCAAATTCCTCAGCCAGCCCGACGACCTCCCGGGTGTGATCGTAAGTCAGCAGCACGTCGCCTTGCACCTGCGACAGGAGGCGAAACAGCTCCCGGTGGTCCACGTGCCACTCGCGATAGAGACGACGGGCCGCCACGGTGTAGGGCGGATCCACGAAAAAGGCGGCGTCGGGAACGTCCGCGTGGGCCCGGATCGTCCCGACGCCATCGCCTGGGACAAACGAGAGGCGGTGGCGAATCCGGGGGATATCCCGAATCCGTCGGGCCAGCGTTTCGGGATACCACCGCGATCTCAACCCCCGCCCATTCTCGCCTGACTTCACCAGCCCGGCGCCCCGGGCCATGATCCCGCCACGCTGGACCCGGTTCCGCAGGATCGTCGCGAAGGCGCGCTCCCGCAGGCTGGTCGGCTCTCGGCCAAGCAGCTCGACGGCGCTCTCCCGGGTGAGGTCGAACTCAGCGATCCTTCTCGCGAGCCATTCCGAGTGTCCGCCGAGAATGGCCTGCCAGACCGCGCCCACGTCCGGGTCGCTCTCCACCAGGATCACATGGTCGGCCAGTTGCTCGAATCCGGCCGTCAACCCGACGATGCCGCCACCGGCGAACGGTTCCACGAGCATCGACACGTTCCCGCGCCGGCTGCCCAGCCACGACCGGATGTAAGGAACCAGCCAGGTTTTGCCACCGGGATACCGGAAAGGGGAACGCTGGGGAACCGAGGCGACATTCACCGGTTCCATTGGTGGGATGTCGCTTGCGGTCCGGTAGATGGCCGCCGTTTCCTCGAGTCCGGCACCCGCCGACGCTTCATCGAGGCGGTGAGCATGGCGCAATATCTCCGGGGCCAGCCGCCGGGGTACCCGGACGACCGTGGTTTCCCCAGAGTTCCATTTGCCCCTGTAGGTGGTTGAGGAAGAAGCCATTTAGCCCAGACTGTTACAAGGGCTTTGTCCATGACGCAAGCTGATTGTTACATGGGCGGTCTATCGGCAATGCGGGTGGCGTTCCTGCTCCCGGCAAGCAGCTGCCCGTAATGGTAACCGGCGTGGCCAACGCGGCGAGCGACCGGGCCCTGTCCTCCCGCCGCCCGGCTCATCGGCGACCATTCAGTGGATGGCAGCCGCCGATGTGCAGTCGGCGCATGATTCAGCAGGGATAGGGCAGCCTGTTGCCGAGGGCGACGATTCACCGAAAGGTGACTGCTGATCGGAATCGGCGAGCCCGCGTAAGCTCTTGGATTTCAGCGCCGACTACACGTCGGCGGCTACCCCGGGTTGAATCGATACGGCTCAGGACTTGGGCAGGGATGACTCGAACCGGTAACGCCCCGAACCCAGCGAGTAGACGGCGGCGGCGGGCTCGCGGCGGAGGAGGCGGATGGCGGGACCGGCTTCCGCGGGGCGACCGGATTCGGTGACGGCGGTTTCGGGGCGGGCCGGGACGTGGACGGTGGCGGTGGTGTTGGGTGGGATGCGGATGTTGAAGGTCACGCGGTCGCCGTTCCGCGTCCAACGGGATTCGATGAGGCCATGCGGGCTGTCGTAGTGCCCGCGGGCCCACGTCAGGTCGCCGACGATCTCGGGTTTAATCACGATTTCGCTGAAGCCGGGTGCGGCGGGACGGATGCCGAGCAGGCCCGAGTAGAACCATTCTTCGATGTGCCCGAGCATGCAGTGGTTCTGGGAGGAGGCGGGGTTGGTGTCCCAGGCCTCGGTCAGGCTGGTGGCGCCGTGGTCGAGTTGCATCAGGTAGCCCGGGCCGTTGGTCTGGCAGAGCATGTCGTAGAGCACGTCGCTTCGACCGCCCTCGAGCAACGCTTGCACGACGTAGTAGAACCCCACATCACCGGCGGTCACGCGGTTGCCGGCGTTGCGGATGTTGCGGACGAGATTGTCGCGCACGGCATCCCGCGAATCCGGCGGCGTCAAACCCAGCACGAGCGGCGTGGCGTTGGCGGTCTGACTGTCGCGGTCGTAACGCTGCGTTTCCGCGTGAAAGAAGGTCCGGTTGAACGCGTCGCGGACCGGCGCCGCCGACGCCGCATGGTCGCGTGCCTCATCCTCCCGACCCAGCAACTGCGCCACCCGCCGCAGGATCTCAAGGTCCTGATAGTAGACACCGGTGGCGGTCAAACCCAGCGAAGTGAGCTGCGAAGGACCGGGCCCGCGCGGGCCGATGTCGTACCAGTCGCCCAACCCGTGCGACACGATGTGATCGGTGGCGCGGGAACCCAGATAGTCAACGTAGCGCTGCATGGTCTCGTACTGGCTTTCCAGCACCCTGCGGTCGCCATACATCCGCCAGGCGCGCCACGGCGCGATGACGCAGGCGCTGCCCCACTCGGGTGAATCGCGGAAACCACCCTGAAACTCGACATACTCCGGGGCGATGTCCGGGACGAGGCCGTTCTCGAGTTGGGCCTCGGCCATGTCGTTGGCGATCTTCGCGTAGAAGCGGGCACAGTCGAAATTGTACATGAAGCACCCGGCCAGCAGGTGCGAGCACTCGAGCCAGCCGAGTTTCTCCCGGTGCGGACAGTCGGTCAGGACGCTTTTGAAGTTGCTCTTGATGGCGGAGAGGATCAGGGCGTGCACGCGGTTGACGTCCGGGTTCGAGCAGGCGAAGGCGCCAACGACTTCTGCGTCCGGATATAGAAAGCGGCCCTCCAGCCGGGAGACCCGCGGCAACGCACTGTCCGCCCGGCCTTCCGCGGCGGGCGCAGCGCCCTCGACTTGGACGTAACGAAAGCCCGTGTATGAGAAGCGCGGTTCCCACGTTTCGGTTCCATCGCCCTTCAGGGTGTAAGCGAACCAGACGGGGCTGCCCGAGCTGCGTTGGCTGACCAGGCCGTTTTCATCAAGCAGCTCGCCGGTGACGAGCTTCACCGTGGAGCCGGAAGGTCCGATGACTTCAATCCGGGGCCAGCCGGAGAAGTTTTGTCCAAGATCGTAGATCCAGATGCCTGGCTTGGGCTCGGTGATGGCGACCGGCGTGAACGTCTCCTGCACCTTGATGGGCGTTGACGAACGCGTGCTCAGTCTACCTCCCGGCCCGTCGCACTCGACGACCGGCGACCAATTCCCCGTATCGAAACCCGGACGATCCCAGCCGGGGATTTCCCGCCGCGCGTCATAGTCTTCGCCGCCGAAGATGCAGGAGAACGTGATCGGGCCGGGAGCGGTCTGCCAGCGGGCATCGGTGGATACCCGGTCGGTGCTGCCGTCGGTGTATTCGATATCGAGCGACGCCGTCAGTTTGGGGGGGCCGAACGAGCCGGTGAACTTCACGTAGCGACCGCCGGTGACGTTGTACATCCCGTTCCCGAGCATCACGCCGAGGACGTTTTCGCCGGGCGTGAGCCGGTCGGTCAGGTCGTGCACGCGGTATAGGCAGGTCTTCCGGTAGTTCGTCCAGCCGGGTTCGAGCACCGCATCGTCCAGGGGTTCGCCGTTGAAGTGGGTTTCGTGAAAGCCGAGGCCGCAGATGGCGAGTTCGGCGCGCGCCACAGGTTTGGTGACCTGGAACGAGGTGCGGAACAGCGGCAGGCGGTTGGTGGCCATCGAGGTGATCCACCGGGCCGGCCACCCCACGGGTTCGATCCAGCCCATGGTCCATTGTGCGGGAGCACTCCAGGCGCTGCGTTCGCCCGTCTCGTCCATGATTCGGACCTGCCAGAAGCAGCGTTCGCGCAAAGCGAGCGCTCGCCCGGCATAGGGAATGTGAATCGACTGGGCGGAGGTTACCCAGCCGCTGTCCCAAAGGTCCGGGTCTTCGTGTGCGAGTCGGACGGCGGTGGAGGCCGCGCGGATACGATAGGCACTCTGGCGAACCCCGCGCCGTTCGGAAGGCCCGCTTTCCGCAACCTCGAGCTGCCAACTCAACCGGGGCTGTGGCGCGTCGATTCCCAGCGGATTGTCGAGAGACTCGCAGCGCAAGCGCACAGGGGTGATGCTCGCCGCGGCGAGTTCCAAGCCAAAGCCGGCGAGCAGGGTCGCAAGCAGGGAAATCCTCAGGCCGGCGCGGCGTCGCGCGCGGAATCGCAGATCAGGGAGTGGGTTCATCGGTCGGCACAGGGTTCAATCCGGTTTCGTCGACGTCGAGGCCGCCGGTGGCAAGGGCTTGCTCGTAATCAGTCCGATGCCGCGGTCGCGGTTGCCGACAGCGCAGTAAAACATATAGAACGTCTCGCTGCGCGGTTCATATACCAGCGAGATCTTGTGGGCGTAGGTTCGGTCGAGGCCGCTGGGATTGCCGCCCGCCCGGTAGAGCGGTTCGGGATCCGTGGTCCAATGGACCAGATCGCGCGAAAAGGCGATCATGATGTGCGCCCCGCCGTGGCCGACGCCGAAGTAGAACATCGTCCAGTGGTCGCCGTCCCGGAAGACTTTCGGGTCCGAGCAGAACTGGGAATCGAACCCGCCGGGGCGATTGCGGATGACCGGGTTGACCGGATACCGCATCCAGTTCAGCAGGTCGGTCGAGAACGCGAGGCCGGTCTGCTCGACGCTGCCGTTCGCGGCATTGTAGAAGTCGAAGAAGCGCCCGCGATGCTCGACCAGCCACGGTTGATAGACACAGTCCCTCTCCCAAGCGTCGGCATCGGGATCGTGGACGGACAGGATGGGCTCGTTCCGGGCCCGGCGCCACCTTAGGCCGTCGTCGCTAACGGCCAGGCCTTCGTAGCCCGGGCGCAGTTCGTACCCACCCTGCCGTGGGTAGGCGCCGTAAAGCGTCCAGTAGCGACCAGCACGCCGCTGCAAAACGCGGGGCGCCCGGATGTCGTAGGATTCGTAGAGGAACGCCCCGATGACACAACCGCCGTGGTCGAACTCACCCGCCGGGCCAAAACCCATCGCCAGCCGCGGCTGCGTCCAGTGCACGAGGTTGGTGCTTTCGGCAACGAACGAGTTGTAGCCTTCGCCGTTGAAGCCGATGAAGCTCAGGAACCACTTGTCCGGCTGATCGGGCAGCTGGTAGACGCACGGCACATCGGTGTTGTGGAACGTCTCGTGCCCGGGGACCTGCGGGCGCGCGGGAATCACATGGTCGGGTTGGTAGTGCCAGCCGCGGTACGGCGCGGACCAGGTGTGCAGCGTCTCCGGGTCGATGGCTTCCGCGGCGAATCCCCCGGGCGCATTCCCGAGTCCGAAAGCGGCCATCGCGGCAAGCAGCCGTCTTCCAGCGACGACGCAACTTGCGCGCCGACGCGAACCGGTGGGGGGCATTTCAGGCATATCGTCTCCGTTTGTTGATGGGGGGGTTCCAGACCGCGGGCGCCGGCTGCGAGACGTCATTGGCCGTCGGCGGGAAGAAGGCCGATTTCCGCGATCGAGGCCCACGGGCCCTGGGCGTGCCCGCTCCGGAACGCGATGCGCAGACCGCTCAGGGTCACGGGCGCTTTGAAGCCGATCCGTTTGCGTGTGTCATCCGCCGGCAACTCGACGTCGGCCAGGTCCACCGCCGCGTCGCCGGACCGGGACCAACCGCGAACCACGCATGCCTTGATCCAGCCGTTGCGATTGGCGTCTTGCCGGGGCAACAGGCTGATCCCCGCAACGCGTTGTGGACGGCTGAACTCGATTGTCAGTTCATGCGGGAAACCCGGCGCGCCGTCGCCCCAGGCGGTGTGCCACATCGTGGTCGGATCGCCATCCACGGCGTTGGCGGCTCCGAAGCCCGGTTGCTCGCTGTCCGCCTTGATTGAACAGACTTCGCTCAATGCTCCCGGTTTTGGCAGCGCGATGAGATCCTTGATTTGCGCCACGGTGAAGCGGCTGCGGGGCTTGAACTTCGCGGAACCCAGGTAGTCCAGCAGACTGGCGCGCATCTGCCGCGACACCGGATCGTCGGCGTGTTGAGTCAGGTCGAAGCCGCAGATGATGAGGCCCCCTTCGCCAACTTGTCCTTCCACGAGGAGCCCGAGCGGACGGGCGGTGACCCAGTCGTCGATCACGCGCACGATGGGTTCGGTGTCGAGCGGCAACAGGTCGAGGCGGAGGGCGCCGGCGCGATGAATGAGATACCACCATTGCCAGTTGCTGTGGAAATCGGTCGGGAAGCCTTCGAGGGCGGGGTGTTTCGGATCGCAGAGGATGCCCAGCGTGGTGGGCGCCTGCCGTCCCGTCCAGGCGGTGTTCCAGAAGATGCTCGAGAAGCCGAGTTTGACGGGCGCGGTCTCGAAGTTGCGCACCTTCTTCGCGGGCAGCGTCAACAGCACCCGACCGCCCTCCGCCAGGCGCGCCTCGGCGTCGTCGTCGAATTCGGACGTCACCCAGACAGCCTCGCTCGTGGTGGACGGCGTTTCGGCGGGATAGACCCACAGGTCCCAATCGTTCGCGAAATCGGTCCCGAGCACGCGCACGGCCAGGTTTCCCTTCGCTGGCGCCGGGAAGTCGTGCAGCTCGACGCGGATCTGACACAGGCGCCGGCCGTTGCCGACCGCCACGGTTTGCGACGGCAATTGAACACTGCGGAAGATGCGTCCACGACCATCCCGCAGGCTCCACTCGATCACCGCGTCCTGGATCGGCGCCGGACCGAAATGGGCGATCTCAATGTCGGCCTCGAGTGTCTCCGCGGTGGTGAAGACGCGCTTGGGCAACCGCGCGAGGGGCACGGTGGCATTGCAGAAGCGCCGGTAGGCGGCGGGTTTGATGTAGCCCTTCTCCTCCCAGAACGGATCGAGCACGCCGACGAGCGCCGTGCCTTGGCCGGGGAAATCGTGCAAATCCAGCAGTTGGAACCCTCCCATGCCCGGCGTCCGGAGGGCCGATTCGATGTCCTCCTTGTAGCATAGGGCTTGCAGCTTGCCCGACGCGATGAGGAAGTCCCGTGACAACGATCCGAGCCCCGCCGCGACGAGCCGTTCGTAAAAGATCTCGAAATTGCGCGCCTTCAGGTAGCCCGTGTATTTGCTCGTTTCCTCGAAGTTGGGATAAACGCACCACTGGCCGATCTCGTGGCTGATGACCGGGACGTTCCGGCGCTGGATGTAGTCCTGGTAATCGGTGGTGGTTTCCGGCGGCCGGCCGTTGATGCGGCTGTTCAATCCCTGCCCCCAACCCTGCACGCGCGGATCGGGTGTGACGTGGAACTGGTCCTCGGGCAGTTGCGGCCAACCGGCGCCGCCGCTCATCAGGTGGCGCGGATCCCGGGCGCGGTAGTGGCTGACCCACTCGGAAAGCCAGGCCTTGTGCCGGGCGCCGCCGGGTTCATTACCATAGAGAAACAGGACGAACGAGGGATGGCTGCCATAGGCCTCGA
This sequence comes from Verrucomicrobiales bacterium, assembly GCA_024233305.1. Lineage (GTDB taxonomy): Bacteria > Verrucomicrobiota > Verrucomicrobiia > Limisphaerales > J093 > J093. Next base: position 93,681 of record JACKPV010000032.1, on the reverse strand, counting down.
GGATCCGGTCCGTCTCGGCGTATAGCCACGCGTCGACCGGCTTGCCGTCGCCGAGGCTGGTCGACTGATTGGCCCATGACGAGCACTCGACCTGAAGGTAGAAGCCGAGTTCGTCCGCGACGCGGAATGCGGCTTCCGGCGGACACCAGGAATGAAAGCGAAGCATGTTCAACCCATGCGCCTTCGCCGCCCGGATCACCTTGCGCCAGCCGGCATCATCCGTCGGGGGATGACCGGTCCTCGGGAAGATGGCGCACTCGAGGGTGCCCCGGAAAAAGAGCTTGCGACCGTTGATCGTAAACTGCGTGCCGTCGGTTGCCAGGTCCCGCAAGCCAAACCGGACGGGTGTGGGAAGGTGGTCGCCAAATTCGGATTGCAGCGCGACGGCCACCACGAAGAGCGCCGGATTGAACTCGTCCCAGAGCGGCGCCGCTTCGCCCAGGCGCAAGGTGAACCCGGCCGTCGTCCCGTCGGCTTCCCAGGCAATCGGTGACCGGATTTCGCGGTCTACATCCGAACCGGCGTCGACCGTGGCCCCGCCTCTTTGCGCCGGCTTCACAAGCAGGGTCAGCCGGCCTCGTCCGGGTTTGCCGGTGGCATTCCCGAGGCGCACTCGGACGGTCGCGGTGCGCGCCACCGCGTCCGGGAACACTTGGACGTCGTCGATCCACACCGGCGGGGTGGCGCCGAGTTCCAGCCGTCCGACAAGGCCGTTCCAGTTGCCTTGGGTATGATCGCTGATGCTGTGCGAGTTCTCGCCGATGTCGACGATCAGACGGTTGTCGACGCGCACGGTCAGCGTGTGGCGACCGACCGGCAACTGGCCCAGATCGTATTCGTGCGGCGTGGCCAGGGCATTGCAGGTTCCGACCGGTTGCTCGTCGACCCACACCCGGGTTTCCCAGTGCGCCCGTTCGAGAAAGAGGACCACCCGACGGCCAGACCACTTTTCCGGGATCTCGATGTCGCGTTGGAACCACGCCGCTCCCGCGTAATAGCGCTCGGGCTGCAGCCAGAAGGGGATCTTGACGTTGCCGGGCTCGCGGTAAGGGGCGAACTCGGGGGCCGTGAACCAGGATTGGTCGACGATCCCGCCGATCCAGGGTGTGGCCGTGCTGACCGGGTCCCCGACGCCCTGTTCTGTCAACCCACCCGGCAACCGTATACCGTCCGCCAGCGGGTTGGCAAACCAGCGTCCGGCAATGCCCGCGTCGTCCGGGTCGAGTTGAAAGCGCCATTTCCCCGTCAACGACCTCGTCCAGTCGGCGGCAGCGGTGACTCTCCCTCCGGTGGCGGCGAACACCAGCAGGATGGCGATAACGGCAAGCGACTTTTTCATGGGCGGATCAGTGCGGACGGTATGCCGTCTGCCTAACAGACCGGCGACGGCATTTCAATCCTGCTCGTCGCCGAACCCGCGCGAACCAGGAGAACCGGCGGTGGCACGCAACACCCGGACCACAGGTTCAGCGCACCGATGCGCCGGCGCCGGCAAACCACGCATGTTCGTAAGGGCCGATTTCGTCGAGTGGGATCGGCTCGAACAGCGCCGCCCGGAACTCCGGATCGGCCTGCAGCGCCGTCCGGTCGGACACCCGGGACAGCTCAAAGGCCTCGGGAATGACCCGGGCCAGAGCGGTGCGCGGGATCCCGGCGTTCCGCAGGTAAATGCGTCCGCAACGCACAAAGACGTTCCGGCTCAGATCGTTTACGTCGGCGCCGGTGGTGAGGTTCGCCAGTTCCGGGTAGCGCACGGCGTAGATCGCTGCCGCCGCCTGCGGACGGAACCGCTCGATGGCCTCCAGCCATCGTTTTTCACCCCAGCGCGAGAAGCTCACCCCGGCGAAGCAATCGATGAACAGGTTGTTGTCGATCAGGTTATCCTTGCCACCGTGGATCTGGACCCCGCCGAAGATCACGGCGCCGCACCGCTCGAACACGTTGCCGTGAACGGCCACCCCCGAGATCATGTCGTCCAGCCGCACCCCGGCGGCGCCGTTGTGGGTGCCCCCGCCGATGTCGCTCCAGCGGTTCCAACGGATGACCACGCCCCGGTAGAGCGGGTTGCCAAACATGTCCACGCCGCCCTGATCATCGGATTCCTTCACCACGTCGCGTATCACGTTCAACTCGATTAGCTGATCGTTGCCCTCGATCCGCATGGCGGAGGAAGGCATGTCCTCGAAGCGGTTGTGGGCGATCCGGTTTCCGCAGCCGTCGAGGTGAACCGCCGGCGTGTAGGTGCGCTTGATCCGCGAGATGTCGCGGACGACGCAATTCTCGACGAAGTGCCCGCCGGGCTCGAGCGTCTCACGATTCCCTCCGGCCACCCGCGTGCCCCCGCAGCCCATGGTCTCGATACGGCACCCGAAGACTCCGTGCCGCCGCCCGCCCTGCACCACCACCCCATCGCCACCCATCCGGCGGATTGTGCAGCCGGCCACGAGGCAGTCCTCCCCCCCGGACACGTGAATACCGTCGGCGCGGCCGGCCTCGAGGGTCAATCCGAGCAGGATCACATGGCGGACGTTCTCCAACCGGATGAAGGGCGCGGCAAACCGGCTCACGACGACCTCGGCGGTGTTCGGTTGCACTCCGTCCGGTGGCAGCCAGTAGAGCCGTTGCGCCGGCCGGTCCAGATACCATTCGCCCGGTTGATCGAGTTCCCGGAGCACATTCACCGCGTAATAGCGCTGGTCCTTCCGGTAGCCGTAGTTGGAGAAGGGCGGCGCCAGGGTGAAGGTCCGGCGGTCGGCATCAATGGCGGCCACCGTCTGGTATTCCTCGAACCAATCCCAGAACCAATAGCCATACAAGCGCACGTCCGGTTCATCAAGCCAGCGCAAGGGCCGGTCCTCGACGAACTCGAACCGTCCGTCGCGGCAGCCGGAAATGGTGTTCCAGACCTTGAACGTGTTCGTCCCGCGGATCTCGCCGGTCTTCACGAAGCCCTCGTTCGGCCACCGTGCCAGGGTTTGCGGCACCCCGTTGACGAAGAGTTCGGGCCGCGCGCGCAACGCGGTGGCATCACCCCAATCCTGGTTCTCGAGTGTCTTGAGATCGGCGACGAGGACCGCGTTTGCCACGTCGGGTGACAGGCGCGGTTCGGCGGCGGCATCGGCCACCGGACGCCAGTTCGCAACGGGCGTGCCCCCCTGCAGCCGCACCGTGGTCCCGGGGGCCGCCCGGTAGACAATCGGCGCGTCCGCCGTGCCGGAATCCCCGGCGCCGAGAGTGAGGGTCTCGCGGACCGGATACTCCCCCGCCGCCACCTGCACCTGCGCACCGCCGTTGGGTAGCTTCCCGCCCTGCGCCTGCTTGAACTGCCGGATGGCGTCGCGCGCCCGCGCCAGGCTCGCAAACGGACGGTTGCGGGAGCCGTCATTCGTATCGTCCCCGTCCGACGAAACGAAGAAGGTCACCGCGGGCGGCGGCAGGGACGGCAGGGTCGCCCGGAACTCGGCGGGCGCGCGAACCGACCGACCGGTGGCCGCACGACCGGCCTCCTCCAACCGGCGCATGGCCAGTTGGCGTTGGAAAGGAGCCAGACTCGTGTCCGCCGCCTGGCGTTGCCACCAAGCCAGGGCGCCCGGACGATCCCCTCCGGCAAGCGCCGTTTCGGCCAGTCCCGTGCAGGCCAACCCACGCACGAAGGCCGGCGCGGCAACGTCGGCCAACACGGTTTGAAAACCGTCGCGCGCAGCCACCAGGTCGCCGTCGGCAAGTGACCGGGCCGCGGCCTCCAAGGTTGGCGCGCAGGCAGCGGGCAACGGCGGATCGGCGGCCAGTGAGCGGGCCGGCAGGCACAGGATGGTCGCCAGGCAACCGGCACGCCAAACGCAAGTGAGAGGTTTCATGGGGTTCACGTTGTCCGCCAGCATGCACCCGGCCCGGCCTGAAACCCAAGCCCAACCTGCGACGATACCAGCGCAGGGCCGCCGCCGTCGCCCACGGCCCATTGAATCGTTCCGGCTCAGCCGTATCGATTCAGTAACTCGTAGCCGCCGACGTGCAGTCGGCGCATTATTCGGCGGGGATCCGTCCGCCTGCCGCCGGGTGCGACGATCCACCAAAACGTGACGGCCAGTCGGAACCAGCGGGACCGCGTAAGCCATTGGATTTCAGCGCCGACTACACGTCGGCGGCTACGGCCTGTTGAATCGATACGGCTCAGGCACACAGATGCGCGAGCGCGCATTGGAACTCGATCCGTTGCACCTCGACCGCGGTCCGGTGCGGCTCCTCGGTCGCGGGCAAGGGTGCTGCCTGCTGGCACTCGTCGACGAACGCGAACGGGTCCCAGTTCCCCTGATTTACAATCCGGGCCAGCATCGGCGACGGTTCGTCCTGAAGCGCGCGCGTCACCGCGTCGGCCAGCGCGGGAAACACCGGGTGCGTCCCCACGCGGCGCCACCAGTATTTCGAGTTCCAGTAGTCCGGCTCGCGCCGGTGCATCATGGCATGGATCAGGCTGCCGTCGGGCGTTTCGATTTCCTGCACGATGCGGTGGGAGGCTTCCAGGCGGTCGTGCCAGAGCAACACCAGCGCATGGAGCAAATCGATCCGGAGCGCGGGGAGATTGGCCTGGCGGGTCAGGTCCTCGATTTTGGTGCGGATCGAGGCGGCGGATTCGACATGCGCTCGCGGGCCGGGACCGAGTTGCGGCGGCTGCGGGGTGTGGAGAAGGGCTTGGACTTGGTTGAACAGGTTGCCTGCCATGTCGCGGAGGGTACGGCATCGGCCGGGCGGAAAGCCAGCGGGCATTGGCAGCGACCCCGGCGCGGGGGGATCCGAAGCGCCGGGGCGCGAAGAGCGGTCACCACGCGTCGATCTGCCGGGTGACCGATTCCCAGCGCCGGTCCCAGTCCTGCCAGCTCCAGGCCCAGCGTTCGCCGGCGAATTCCTCGCGGGCCAGGGGCAGGCGTCCGGCCAGCGCCGCCCGGACCTCCCGGGCCTCGGCCCGCTCCCCCCATTCGACGAGGGCTTCCAGGAGGTTTAGCCGGTTCTCGACGTAATCCGGGGCGAGATTGATGGCCGCCTCGAGGTGCTTTCGGGCCTTCTTGCGATTGCCGACACTGACCGGCCAGCCGGGGGCGTCCCGGTAAAGCAGCCCGAGGCAGCGGTCGGCGCCGGCAAAATCGAAGCGCGGATCCAGGGAGCGCGCCTGGATGAACAAATCCTCCATCTCGGTGACCAGGGAGAGCGCGCCCAGCAGCTTGGTGCGGGCGAGTTGGCCGAGATTCATGGCGAGGTAATAGTGGCTGGCGGCGAGCGCGGGACCGAGTTCGACCGCCCGTCGTCCGGCGGCAATGCCCTCTGTGGCGAGGCGGGCGCGATCCTCCTTGGCGGTGGCGAACTCCGCCCAATCGAACGTCGCCCGCGCGAATTCCCAGGCCGCCACGGGATCGGTTGGCGCGGCCGCACACGCCTTTCGGCCCACCTCGCAGGCGGCCCGGGCGCGCGCCTCGGCCGCTTCCCGGACGGCGTCGGCAGCCCGGATCCGTGCCGGCGTCAGGGCGAGGACGGCTCCCAGAATCGTCGCCCAAACCCCCGCGTGGCGCCGCCGCCGCGACGTTCCCTGCCGGAACCGGACCGTGCTGGAATTAGGGTTTGCCATCACCTCAGCAGAACCTATAGTGGCTGGAATGAAATGCTATCGGCATCTGAGCCTGTTGGCAACCGCGCTGGTGATCGGGCTGGTCGCCACGGGCTGCGGTGGCGTCAGCGCATCCCCCAGCATTTCGCCGGCCAGCTTCCTGTTGCCCGGGCTGGTGCGGGACACTCCGAAGGGCGATCCGGTGGAACCCGTCCCCGTGCCGGAACCGGCGCCGGAGCTGGCGTCCGCGCGTTGATCCATCATGCGTTTTCCCCTCGCGTTGTCGGCGAAGATCGCCGCCCACATCATCAAGCACAAAACCCGCCGCACCCCGCGCTTCGCGATGGTGTTGCAGCTTGAGCCGCTGCACACCTGCAACCTGAGCTGCACCGGCTGCGGACGGATTCGTGAGTATTCGACGAATCTCAAGGACATGGTCCCGCTGGATCGCTGCCTCGCGGCGGCGACGGAGTGTGCGGCCCCGATGGTGTCCATTTGCGGCGGCGAACCGCTCATCTACCCACAGATCGAGGAGTTGGTGCAGGGCATCCTCGAACAGGGCCGGATCGTCTACATCTGCACCAACGGCGTGTTCATGCGCCGCAAGATGGTCGACTACCTCGCCGCCATCTACACTCCCGCCCTCGAACCGAAATTGCAGGAGTTGCTCCGGGAATCGTTGATCACGCCCAAGCAGGCAGACACCATCCGCCAGGGCCGCACCGGCAACCGTCCGGTCATCCGGCCCTCCAAATGGATGTATTGGAACGTCCATGTCGACGGCCTCGAATACACCCACGACCTCATTGTCGAGCGCGAGGGCGTCTTCAAGGAATGCGTCGAGGCCGTGCGCATGGCCAAGCTCCTCGGTTTCCAGGTCGCCACGAACACCACCGTCTACCGCGAAACCGACGTCCAGGAGATCGAGGACATGTTCAAGTTCTTCTCCTGGCTGGGCGTCGACGGACACACGATCTCGCCGGGCTACGATTACGACGCCGCCAAGAAGGACATGGTCCGGCGGTTGGGCAAGGATCCGGAGGAGTTCTTCCTCACCCGGGCCATGACCCGCGACAAATTCAAGGACATCGAGCGGTGGGGCCGGCAGTTCACCATCTTCGGCACCCCGGTCTACCAGGAGTTCCTGGCCGGCAAACGCGAACTTACCTGCACCGCCTGGGCCATCCCGACCTACAATGTCCGTGGCTGGAAGGCGCCGTGCTACCTGATGACCGACGGGCATTACCCGACCTACCAGCAGATGCTCGACGAGGTGGACTGGGATAAATATGGCGTGGTGGACGGGGTGGCGCGGGATCCGCGCTGCGAAAACTGCATGACGCACTGCGGCTACGATCCGAGCGGCGCGCTGGGCACGAATTACCAGCGGGGGGACAACTGGAAGAACTTCCGATACAACTTCTGGCCGCGGCCGCCACGGTTCGAGGCGGGGCATCAAATCGACGCCTTCAACGGCTGCAGCGCCGGCAAGGGCCACCTCGCCGAGGCCCGGGCCGCCATCAAGCAGAACGGCGACGTCGGCGGCACCACGACCGCTGACAGCTGCGCCTCAGCGGGCACTTGCGAAACCGAGCCGGCGGTGGAAAACGCCGCCGGAGCGCGGAAGAACGGCTGAGCCCGAAGCCCCGATGAGCACGCTGTTTCTTTCCCCTCCGTCCTTCGATGGCTTCGATGGCGGCGCCGGTTCCCGCTATCAGGCGCGCCGCGAGGTGACCAGTTACTGGTATCCGACCTGGCTCGCGCAACCCGCGGCCTTGGTGCCGAACGCCAAGCTGCTGGATTGCCCGCCCCACGAGATCGAGATCAAGGAATGCCTCGAACTCGCCCAGGCCTACGACCACGTCATCATCCATACCTCGACCCCGTCCCTCCGCAATGACTGCAAGGTCGCCGAGGCCATCAAGCAGAACCGCCCGGACGCGCGCATTGGCTTCGTCGGCGCCCACGCGGCCGTGCTGCCGACCGAGACCCTCAAGGCCTCGACCGCCATCGACTGGGTGGGCCGGAAGGAATTCGATTTCACCTGCAAGGAGGTCGCCGAAGGGATGCCGCTGGCGGAGGTCAAGGGGCTTTCCTACCGGGACGCGGACGGCCGGATCCGCCACAATCCGGAGCGCGAACTCATTGCGAACATGGATGATCTGCCGTGGGTGGCGGACGTCTACAAACGCGACCTGCAGATCGAGAAGTACTTCATCGGCTACCTGCTGCATCCGTACCTGAGTCTCTACACGGGGCGCGGTTGTCCGGCACAATGCACCTTCTGCCTCTGGCCCCAGACCATCGGCGGGCATAAATACCGCGTCCGCTCCGCGCAAAATGTCGCCGATGAAATGGCCTATATGAAGCAGCTCTTTCCCCAGGTGAAGGAGTTCTTCTTCGACGATGACACCTTCACGGCCAATCTGCCGCGGGCGCGCGAAATCGCCCGCAAGCTGGGTCCGCTCGGGCTGACGTGGAGTTGCAACAGCCGCGCCAACCTCGACGAGGACACCATCCGGTTCTTCAAGGACAACGGCCTCCGGCTCTTCCTCGTGGGTTACGAAAGCGGCAATGCGAACATCCTGCAGAACATCAAGAAGGGGGTTACCAAGGAGGAAATGCTCCGCTTCACGCAGGCCTGTCACAAGGCCGGGGTGATGATTCACGGCACGTTCGTGCTGGGCCTGCCGGTGGAAACGCAGGAGACCATCGAGGAATCCATCCGGTTCGCCCAGGAACTCGACGTCTTCAGCATCCAGGTTTCGCTCGCCGCGCCCTATCCCGGCACCGAACTCTACGAGCAGGCGAGGTTGAACGGCTGGTTCGCCAAACGCGAAAAGACCGATATCCTCCACGGCGACGGATTTCAGGACTCCAGCCTCGAGTATCCGAACCTCAGCAAGGAGGCCATCTTCGAGTCGGTCGAGCGCTTCTACCATCGCTATTACCTCCGGCCCAAGCCCATCCTCCGGATCATCCGCACCATGCTTGAGGACAAGGACGTCTTCGTCCGCCGCTGCCGTGAAGGCTACGAGTTCTTCAAGAGCATGGCCCAGCGGCGCAGCGACCTCGCTGCCAGCCGCAACGCCGCATCGGCCTGAAGCGCCCGGCAACCGACGGCCCGGAAGCACAATCAAGATCGGCGCACTCCCCGTTTTCTCCGTGTCCCCGTGCCTTCCTGAGCGAGGTGGTCGGTCCCTCGTCCGACCGCGCGGAGGCGGCAAACCGTCGGCGCCGGCGGCTGCTTCGCCGGTCCTGCCGGCCTGCTGAATCCGCTTCCCCGCCGCGTGACGGACTGCCAGCCTGACGCCCCGATGGATCCGGCCTCGACCTTCCGATCCTTGCTCGCCGGTCCGGCGCCGGTCCTGGCCCTGGCCCCGATGCAGGACGTGACGGACCTCGAATTCTGGCAGCTCATGCGCCGGTACGACGGCCCCGATTATTATTGCACCGAGTACTTCCGCGTCTATCGCGGTTCCTGCCTCGACAAGACGATCCTCCGCTCGATCACCGACAACCCGACCGGCCGCCCCGGCATGGCCCAACTGATCGGCAACGACATCCCGGAACTGGTCCGCACCGCGCGCGAATTGCAGCAACATCCCGTGGCCGCCATCGACCTGAACCTCGGTTGCCCGGCCCCGGTGGTTTATCGCAAGTGTGCCGGCGGCGGTTTGCTCCGGGATCCCGATCGTATCGACGCCATCCTCGGCGCGCTCCGCGAGGCGGTTTCCATTCCCTTCACGGTGAAGACCCGGGTGGGCTTCGAGTCGCCGGATCTTTGGGACCGATTGCTCGAGGTGTTCGCGAAACACGCGCTGGACCTGCTGGTCGTCCACGGGCGGACCGTCAAGGAGATGTACCGAACCGCAGTGCACCACGACCTCATCGCGCGGGCGGTCCAGAGGCTTTCCTGCCCGGTGATCGCGAACGGCAACGTGCACTCGGCGCGACAGGGTTGGGAGGTGTTGCGGCAAACCGGTGCCCGAGGCCTGATGATCGGTCGGGGCGCCATCCGCAATCCGTGGATCTTCCGGCAATTCCGAGCGCTTGCGGCCGGCCACGAACCCGCAGTGCCAACCGGTCGTGACGTGCTGGCGTACCTTGAGGCCCTGTTTGCGGCCACCCACGCCCGCGGCATGACCGAGCATTCCCACGTGCAGCGACTGAAGAAGCACATGAACTACTTCGGCCTGGGCGTTGAACCCACCGGTTGCTTCCTGCACCGCATCCGGCGGGTCACCTCGCCGAACGAGTTCTTCGCCGTTTGCCGCGACTTCCTCGACCACGACCAGCCCATGGTGCTGGAACCCTTCGATCTGCCCCTGCGGCCGGACGACCTCATGGCGGGCATCCACCGTTGAAGCCCGCGACGCCGAGGGGGACATTCTAAACGAGTCCAAAGGGGGACATTTCCAAAGAGTCGCGACAGCGTCGAGAACCGCATTGACACTTCGTCAGCAGCGGTCGAGGCTCGCGGCGATGAACCCCTATTCTGATTCTTCTCCCCGGACTTCCCGACGTGATTTCATCAAGGCTGGCGGCACCGTCGCCGCGGCTTCGGCCCTGGCGGGGACCGTTTTGCCGCACGTGCATGCCGCCACTGACGAGACCATTCAGGTCGCGCTCATCGGCTGCGGAGGACGCGGCACGGGAGCGGCAGGCCAGGCGCTCGCCACCCGGCAGGGGCCCGTCAAGCTCGTCGCCATGGCGGACGTCTTCGACTCCAAGTTGTCGCGCAGCTATGCGGGCTTGCGGCAGGGGCGCGAGGGGCAGGTGGACGTGCCGGCGGACCGGCGGTTCATCGGGTTCGACGGCTACTGCAAGGCCATGGACTGCCTGAAGCCGGGCGATGTCGCGATCCTTGCCACGCCGCCGGCCTTCCGTTGGGTGCATTTCACCTACGCCATTGCCAGGGGGTTGAACGTCTTCATGGAGAAGCCGGTGACCGTCGATGGACCGACGACGCGGCGCATGCTCGAACTGGCGAAGCAGGCCGATGCGAAGAACCTCAAGGTGGGGGTCGGGTTGATGGTGCGGCACTGCCGCGGGCGTCAGGAGTTGCACCAGCGCATCAAGGACGGTCAGATCGGCGACATCGTTCTGATGCGTGCCTATCGCACGGGCGGCCGGGCGGCGGCGGCCGGACCGGCGCCGGCGGATGGCAGCGAGCTGCTCTATCAAATCCAGCGTTTCCACAGTTTTCTGTGGGCCAGCGGCGGCCTGTTCAGCGATTACAACATCCACCAGATCGACGAATGCTGCTGGATGAAGAACGCCTGGCCGGTCCGCGCCCATGCCGTGGGCGGACGCCATTACCGCGACGGATACGTGGACCAGAACTTCGACAGCTACTCGGTCGAGTACACCTTCGCGGACGGCACGAAGTTCTGGTTCACCGGCCGGCACATTCCGAAGTGCCATGACGAGTTCGACAGCTACGTCCACGGCACGAAGGGCTCGGGCATCGTGTCCACGGCGGCGCACACCCCGGGCAAGGTGCGCCTGTTCAGCGGCCACAACGCCACCCGCCAGGACCTCCTGTGGGCGTTCCCGCAGCCCGAGCCGAACCCGTACCAGCTCGAGTGGGACGATCTGATGGAGGCGATCCGCAACGACAAGCCCTACAACGAAGTCGAGCGGGGCGCGATGGCGAGCCTTGTGACCTCGATGGGCCGGATGGCGGCGCACACCGGACAGATCATCGAATTCGAGGAAGCGTTGAACCACGACCACGAATTCGCGCCCGGCGTCGCGGATCTGACCATGGACGCGGATGCCCCCCTGCGCGTCGAGGCCGACACCGGCCGGTACCCCGTGCCGATGCCCGGGGAGAAGGGCAACCACGAATACTAGGCCGTCAGCGCCCATGAGACGGCTGGCCTTGCTGACCGGGATCGCCTTGCTGCTGACGGCGTGTGGCGAACGGAGCAGCCCGCCGCCTCCTTCGCCGGCCCCACCGGACGCGGGCGCCACCACCGCGTCCACCGTGGACCCGGCGGAACTCGCCCGCCAGCGGGGTGTCCTGATCGTTCAGCAGGCTTTCACGATGCTCAGCAGCAATCTGGCCCGCGCCATTCAGACGGGTGGCATCAGCAACGCGCTGAGCTACTGCTCGGTCAAAGCGCTGCCGCTCACGCAACTCGTCGGAGACACCAACCGGGTCCGGCTTCGCCGGGTGACGCACAAACCGCGCAACCCGGCGAATCGCGCCTCGGCCGCGGAACTCGGGATCCTGGCCGGCTTCCAGAGTGCCCTGGCCGCCGGGCGGACCAACCCGCCGCCGGTCCTCACCACCAACGACGCCGGGGGCTTGAGCCTCCACGCGCCCATCGTCCTGAACAATCCGCTCTGCCTCAACTGCCACGGTCGGCCCGGAGACCAGATCCTGCCGGAAAACGTGACGCTGCTCGCCCGCCTGTATCCCACCGACGAAGCCACCGGGTTTACCCTGGGCGACCTCCGCGGCATGTGGTGCGTGGACTTTGCCGGGAATGTCGCGGTCGTCCCGCCGGGGGAACCCTGAGCGGTGTCAAATCGCCCGACGACCCCTCCGATCCCATCGGACTGGCGGTAGCGCGGTCGCCCAAAAAAGAGGTGCGGAAAGCGGGGCGGGGCGTATTGTCGACCGGAATCAAACGAGGCAAGCCTGCCGGGCAGGGGTTATGAGCCGGTTTCACCACCTGGAATTCACGGGCGCGACGGAGACGGCGGCGCAGGTCGTCGAGCAGGCGACGCTGCCGGCTTCCGAAGTCGACTGTCTGGCCACGGCGGACCGCGCATTTCGGGCGGGCGATTTCGAGCAGGCCTTGCGGCATTATGCCCGCGTGCTTGAGGAGGATGCCCGCTGTGCGCCGGCCTGGGTGGGCCAGGCCCAGATGCTCATCGAACTCGGCGAACCGGGGGAAGCCCGACTCTGGGCCGAGAAAGGGCTGGAGCAACTTCCCGAGGAGGGCTCGCTGCTGGCCGCCAAGGCCGTGGCCGTCGCGCGGCTCGGGGATCGCGAGGCCGGCCGGGTGTGGTCGGACAATGCGATGGAATCTCCCGGGGAAGCCCCCTATCTCTGGCTGGCCCGTGGGGAAGTGCTTCTGGCCCGGCGGGAGAAACCATCCGACTACTGTCTGGACCGCGCCATCGCCCTCGGCGGGGGGGACTGGTTGTGGCCGTGGCTGGCGTCGCGCGCGCTGGCGTTTCATGATCGGTTCGGCCAGGGATTGCAGCGTGCGCAACTGGCGCTCACCCTGGCCTCCGGGGAGGCCGTGGTGTGGGCGCAACTGGCGGTTTGTCAGGCCGGCATGGGGTTGATCGGGCACGCCGAGCATTCGCTGGCCCAGGCCCGCGAACTCAATCCCCGGTGTCCCGAAGGCGAGCGCGTGCAACGCCTGCTCCGGGATGGCACGGGCTGGTCCCGCTGGCTGGGCCGGCTCCGTCATTGGGCGAAAGGTCCCCACCCATGAGACCGCTCGAACACTGGCTGCAAGAGGCGGTCGAGCGGGGCGCCTCGGATCTCCATCTTGTCGGCGGCGCCCCGCCCGCGTTCCGCATCAACGGAGAAATCCACCTCGCGGATGCCGAAGCGCTCACCCCGGCGGACTTGGCCGCCATGGCCCGCGGCTGTCTGGGCCCGGAACAGCACGAGGCCTTCGAGCGGGACTGGGAACTGTGTTTCTCCCTGCAAACACCGCCCGCCGGCCGCGTGCGGCTCACCCTCTATCGTCGCCACGGACATCCCGAGTTGAGCGTGCGCTTCTGCGGCGACTACATCGAGCCCCGCGAGGAGTTGGGATTGCCGGTCAAACTCGACGAACTGGCCCGCCGCCCGAACGGTCTGCTCCTCATCACCGGCCCCACGGGCTCGGGCAAGACCACGACGCTGAATTACCTCGTCGATCTGATCAACCGGGAGCGGCGCTGCAAGATCGTCACCATCGAGGATCCCATCGAGTTCGTGCATCCGAACAAGCGCGCCATCGTGGTCCAGCAGGAGGTGCTCACCGACACGCGGTCGTTCAACCGGGCGCTCATCCACGTGCTGCGCCAGGATCCCGACGTGCTGGCCATCGGGGAGATACGTGAGAAGGAGGCGATCACCACCGCCCTGACCGCGGCCGAGACGGGGCATCTCGTCCTGGCCACCCTCCATTCGCCGGGCGTGCTGCACGCGCTGGAACGGATCGTCGGGGTCTACGAGGGCGCCGCCCAGCAACAGATCATCCTGCAACTGGCCAGCAGCCTGCAGGGCATCCTCTCCCAGGAACTGCTGCCCAGCATCGGAAGTTCGCGCCGGACCCTGGCCTACGAATTGCTCGTGGCCAACATGGCGGTCCGCAACGTGATCCGGGAACGCCAGTTGCACATGCTCGATACGATCATTCAAACCGGCGCGCGCGAGGGCATGGTGCTCTTCGACACCTGCCTGCACGATCTCTATTGCCGGTGCCAGATCAGCTACGATGTGGCCATGAGCCGGGCCCGGCAACCGGACCGGATCGCCAAGGAATCGCGTTGAAAGCCGCCGTCCCTGCCCGCCATGCCGCCTTTCCTCAAGACCCTGTTCACGGTTGCCCTGGCCCTGGCCGCCGGATGGTGCGTGTACCGGGTGCTGCGCCGCTGGTGGGAAAGCAGTGATGATCGCCCGGCCCTCGCCGGTCGCTGGGCGGTGACCGGTGTGCTGTTCGCAGTACTGGCCTTCTTCGTCGGTCCCCTCGTGGGCCGCGGGGGGTACGCCGGGGCGTTCGTCGGAATCCCCCTGACCGCGGTGGTCGGTCTGATCCTGGCAATCGTGTGGGTGCCCGACATGGCGGGCTGGGTGGGCCGGAAGTTCGGCCGGCTGTATGACGGCGGGGACGTCGCGCCCGACGCGGAGCCGCTCTTCTCCATCGTCGAGGCCCGGCGCAAACAGGGCCGGTACGCGGCCGCGGCGGATGCGATGCGGGAGCAGCTGGAACGGTTTCCCACGCACTTCCGCGCCCAGATGGTCCTGGCAGAAATCCTGGCCGGGAACCTCGACGACCTGGATGGAGCGGCGGGGATCATTGAGACGATCCTCGCGCAGGAAGGCCACCCGACCCGCAACCTCTGTTACGCGCTGACGTGTCTTGCAGATTGGCGATTGAAGTACCGCAAGGACGTGGCCGGCGCACGGGAGTGTTTCGAGCGCATCATCGAACGGTTTCCCGACACCGACGAGGACCACCGGGCGCAACAACGCCTGGCCCGGTTGGCGGGCACCGAAGGCCTGCTCGCGCGGCCACCGGTGCGACTCGAGGCGCCGCGCGCCGATCCGCATCTGGGCACCCGCGCCGGAGGCGGGCTGCATCTGCGTCCGGTGCGCGATCCCGCGGCGGAGGCCGAACGCCTGGTGCAGCAACTCGACCAGTTCCCGCACGACAACCGCGCGCGCGAAGAACTGGCATTGCTTTATGTCGAGGAGTTCCAGCGTCCCGACCTCGCCGCCGAACAACTGGAGCAGTTGATCGACCAGCCGCATGCGCCGCAACGGGACGTGGTGCGCTGGCTGAATCTGCTGGCCGACTACGCTCTGAAATCGCCCACCGGCCTGCCGGCTGCCCAGGCGGCGCTCAGGCGTTTGATCGACCGGTTTCCCGAGTCGGCGGGAGCGGCGGCGGCCAAACGCCGGCTGGGCCTGCTCGGCTACGAGGCCCGAAAAGCACAAACGAGCCAAACCGTCAGGTTTGGCTCGTCTGCGCCGAAACCTCCGCCGGCGGCGGAAGAATGAAGGTTACGGATTTGCCTGGAGTTGCAGGGCAATCTGCTTGTCGATCTCGCTCGCGATCGAGATCTTCGAGCCGCTCCCCTTGCCGCGCGCCTGCGTCTGGACCCGCGTGATGCCGGGCTCGACCTCGTCGACTTTCACCCACACCGTGGTGTTGTCCACCTTGGCCTCGAGGACCTTCGTGATCGTGTTCTCCCCGACCAGGGTTCCGTTAAAGGCGAGCACTTCCTTGGCGGCGGCGAACACGTCCTCGACCGTCCGCTCGTAGCGGCTTTCCAGCCGGTCGCGCAGGAACGGCATCCCCATCTTGCTCTTGCCTTCAACGGTGCTGTAACAACCCGTCCCGACCGCCAGGAGGCAGGCTGCGGTCAAAATGGCCGATAAGAACGTTTTCATTTCGCGCAATGCAACTGCCAACCTTCCTCAGCGTCAAGCCCGAAGCGCAACGCTGACGATGCCCGGTGGCGGACCGAACCGAGCCGGTGCTTGAATCCGGATTGACAAACAGATGCAACCCGATGTATTTCGAGTGAGTTATGAAGCCCCTTCCTTCATCAATCTTCCTCCCCGGCCTCGCCGTCACGATCCTGCTGGGCGCCGGGTGTTCTTCCGTCCCGGACACTTATCACGATCCCGATCACGTGGCCTATCAGGAGGCGGATCACCATGTCCTGACCTGGACCGCCGACGAGGTTTCCCTGGGTTCGCCGCCGCGGGTGCATGTGGCGCTGCCGGTGTCGACCGTGGTGGCCACCCGGGATTCGCTGGGCCAGGAGGAGATCGAGCGGCATTTGCAGACCTGTTTCGCCGACGCCTTGAACGCCCGGCTGGGGCCGTCCAGCGCACGGTGCGCCACCGCCACGGACGCCTGCACGGAGCCCGGCTGGGTGAACCTCGAGCTCACGATCGTGGACTGCTGGGCCGGGGACCGCGGGACCAGCATGATCCCGCTCCTGGGCGCGACGGGTGCAGGCTATCCCTGGATCCTCGTCCGCGGCGCCCTGCGTCCGTGCGACGGCGGGGAACCGGTGTTCCGGTTCGTGGTGAAGCGCGGCTTCGAGGGACGCGAGGCGGGCGATTCCTGGTCGGGATACGAGGATCCCATGAAGGAGTTGATCAAAGACATGGCCCTCGACGTAAGTGAACTCGTCGAACGGCTGCGGGACCACCGACCGCTGCGCAGCCTCTGAACGGAAGCGCGCCTTCTGGTGTGCGGTGGCTTTGACACCGCTTTGTGGGGCGGACGGGGCGAAGGGATCGTTCGGACGGCTGTCCGGCCGCGAAAGCGCCATCGCCGCTTCGCTCTGCCGCCGCACTCTAAAAGCACCAGCGCAAGCCGCGCGCGTGCCCCCCTTCCGCAGGCGGACCGTTTGTCATGCGCCGACTCGACGGCGGCGGCAGTCCGCTACCGCAGGGTCACGTCCGAAGCGCTCGACAGCGCGCGGGGAGGCGGACGATGATCGCCGCGCAAAGCAACCGGGCCTCGCGTCGATCAAGCGGCCAACCGATCACGCGGCGCCCGCGACACCATGAGCACTGCTGCCGCAAACGCGCGTTCCGTCCGCCCCGCGCCGACGCGTTGGACGCTGGTCGCCCGCGCCCGGGGGGAGACTCCCGAGGCGCGCCAGGCTCTGGGCGATTTGTGTGCGGCCTACTACGGCGTGGTCGAGGAGTTCATCCGCTGGCAGACCGGCGACCCGCAGACGGCGCGCGACCTCACGCACGAGTTCTTCTCGCGGCTGCTGGGGGGCGGCGGACTCGAGGGCGCGGATCCCGTCCGCGGGCGGTTCCGTTCCTACCTGTTTGGCGCGGTGAAGCACTTCCTGGGTTCGGAACGCGCCCGCCGGGGAGCGGCCAAGCGGGGCGGTCATGCCGGGCACCTTTCGCTCGAGCAAGGCGGCACGGACACCCATCCCGGAATCGAGATCGCTGACGGACGGGCCGCGTCGCCGGAAGCCGAATTTGACCGGCATTGGGCCACGATGATGCTGGCGCGGGCCCTGGACCGGTTGGCGGCGGCGATGGCGGCCGAGGGGCGCTCGGCGCAATTCGAGCTGCTCAAGCCCTGCCTCCAGGGGGCTTCGCCGCCCAGCCAGGCCAGCCTCGCCGAGGCGCTCGGGATGAGCGAAACGGCGGTGAAAGTGGCCATCCACCGGCTGCGCAAACGCTTCCGCGAAGCCGTGAAGGCGGAGATCGCTGAAACGCTCCGCGACCCCGCCACGGTGGGAGAGGAACTGCGTCACCTCGTGCAGGCCCTCGCCGGCGAATCCTGACCCCGCCATTTTTTTTGGTAACCCCGGCGGCGTTTTGCATCAGGACACGACGGCATGAATACGAGTGTTCCAAATGAGGCGCCGTCCGGGTGCCCGGTCTGCGGGGCGGACCTGCCGCCCAATGCGCCGCGGGGTTTGTGTCCCAAATGCCTTCTGGACGGAGCCGCGGCGCCCACCGAACCCGCCACGAGCCCGCAGGGCCGTCCGGAACCGCCCCCAATCGAGGCGGTGCGCGCGGCTTTCCCGCAGCTGGAGGTGCTCGAACTGATCGGCGCCGGCGGCATGGGCGCGGTCTACAGGGCCCGGCAGCCGAAACTCGACCGCCTGGTCGCGCTCAAACTGCTGGCGCAACCGTCGGGACAAAACCCGGCATTCATCGAGCGATTCCACCGCGAAGCCCGCGTCCTGGCCCGGCTCAACCACCCGAACATCGTCGCCGTGTTCGATTTCGGGGAGGCGTCCGGGTTCAGCTATCTGTTGATGGAATACGTCGACGGCGTGAATCTGCGCCAGGCGATGCACACCCGCCGGTTTACCCCGGAACAGGCGCTGGCCATCGTGCCGCGGCTGTGTGAAGCCCTGCAGTTCGCCCACGAGCAGGGCATTCTCCATCGCGACATCAAGCCCGAGAACATCCTCCTGGACAGCCTGGGCCGGGTGAAGATCGCGGACTTCGGCATCGCGAAGCTGGTGGGTGGCGACAAGGCGGACGTGACGCTCACCGCGAGCGGGGCGGCGCTGGGAACCCCGGCCTACATGGCCCCCGAGCAACTGCGTCGGGCGGGGAAGGTGGATCATCGCGCGGACATCTACTCGCTCGGAGTGTTGTTCTACGAAATGCTCACGGGCGATCTGCCGGTCGGGCGTTTCGATCCGCCCTCGCAACGGGTGCAGGTGGATGTACGCCTGGATCACGTGGTGTTGCGGGCGTTGGAAAACCAACCCGACCGCCGCTACCAGCACGCCAGCGAAATCAAGTCCGAGGTGGAGGGCATCACCCGGGCACCGTCCCTGCCGGGGCCGGCGGCTGGCGGATCGTCGGCGACGGCGACAGCGCCCGCAGCGGGTTGGGCCTCGACCCCGGCTCAGGATTCACGCGGCGACCTGGATGCGGTCAAGGAGGCCGTTCGTGGTCCGGCCATCGGGTTGATGGTGGCCGGCGGGCTTGATGTTGCTTCCAGCCTGCTGCCGATGCTGGCGGCCTGGCTGGGAACTCTGGGCGGGGCGTTCCGTGGTTCGGCCGGCTTGCCGGCGTTCGGGATCTGGGAACTGGGGATCGTGTCCGGGATGGGGAGTGTTTCAATGGTCGCTGCGGTGTTCACGGTGCTGGGTGGCCAGGCGATGATGCGCCTGAAGTCGTCCGGCCTGGCAACCGCGGGCTGCATTCTCGGCCTCATCCCGACCGGTCCGGCCTGGTTGCTCGGTTTGCCCATGGGCATTTGGGGGCTGGTGATGCTGGGCCGGCCGCCGGTGAAGGCGGTGTTCGCGGGCGTGGCGGACGGAACGCTCGATCCGGGGTTCCCGACCGCTTCCACTTCCGTCGGTTCGCCGCCGCGGCTGTCGATCAAGGCCCTGGTGTCCGCCGGCCTGGCAGCCTTGTTCGTGCTGCTCGCGCTCTCGCAATCGGTTCGCAGCGGCTTCAGCCCCATGGCGCTGGAGTTGAATCCCCGCCTTGCTTTCCCACGGCTGCTTTGGCCCGGCGGGTTGGGCGGTGGGTGGGACGGCCTGGGCGGCATGGCATCCTCGGCATGGCCGATCATCTGGCTGATCGGATTGGCCGCGGCGATGACCGGTTTTCTGGCGTTGCGCGACATTCGCGCTGCCGGCGGGCGCCTGATCGGCCTGCCCGCGGCGCTCGCCGGCGCTCTCCCGATGCCGTTGCTCGTGCTGGATACGGCCATCCTCGGCGCCGCGTCCCTGTTTTCCCGAATCGTCCTTCCCCCGGCCGCTGGCTTCAATTCCCCGGGCGCCGTGCTGTGGTGGATCATCCTCCCGATGGCCGGCGTCGTGGCCTTGATGCTGGACCTGTATATCCTCCGGGCCGCCTGGCGCTGGGGCCGGCGGGAGTAACCCGCGACGGGGCGGGTTCAGCGAAGCCCGGATGCCGCGGGGGGGCAGGACCCGCTATTCACGGAACCGCAGCGAATAGATGTCGGCGTCGCGCATCACGAAGCGCAGACGCACGGGCCGGCCGGCGAACGCGCTGAGATCCCTGCCGCCGGACCACGCGACGACGCGTTCGATGGCGTCGCCGATCACCTCCCGCGACTCCGCGAGCGAATGACCGGGAAGTGGTTTGCCGTCGGCATCCTGAAGCTCGACCCGCACCCCGCCCGCGGCGCTCGTGGACACGTTTAGCACCAACTCCCGTCCGGCAAAGGTCAAGGGGCGCGTCACCCACTCGCCGCCGGCGTAGGGCGCGTTGACCGAGGCAAAGCCGTCCGTCCGGAGGGTGAACCGCAGCAGGTGACAGGTGGGTTGCGCATAGTGGGCCTGTTTGTAGAGGGACATCTCGGCGGGACCCGTGGGCGCCACCCCGAGCGCGGTCAGCCCCGCCCTCGACGCCCAGTTGCCGGGATCCAGCCCCGGTCGGATGAACCCCTGCATGAACGTCCGGTCATACACGGCGCCGCCCCGGCTGGTCATGAACACCGCCTCGGCACAATCGCTGCCATAACCCCGCGCCACGCCGAGCGCCCGCGCCTCGTCGTCCGTCAGCACCTGTCGCCCCGGCAGGAAGCGCATAGGCAAGGCGACGTAAATGTGCGGCGCCCGGAAATAGGGATGCGTCTGGCTGGTGTAGAGGTGCTCGCGCGGCGTGTCGCCAAAGCCCATCTCGACCGGGTCGGACCATTGCCGGAAATCGGGGGAGGTGGCCCGGCTGATCGTCCGGTAGCCGGCGAATTCACCCCCGGTCCAGGTGCGCAGATAGACCACGTAGGCGGCCTCGGCGGAGGACCAGAAGGCGACGTTCTGCGAATCGAAGGCCCCCTTGGTCAGCAACGGCGCGTCGTGCAGCGTGCGCCACCGGATGCCGTCCGCTGAGACAAACCCGAACAGGCCGCTGGCCGAGGTGCCGGCGAGTGCCTTGTAGCGTTCCGCCGGCGGAGTGTCGGGGCGGGTGTCGAGAAACGGGGCGAAGTTGTGCGAGAACGGCGCCTGCCCCGCCAGGACCACGTTGTTCTCCCGCGCGCCCTGCACCTCGAACAACCCGAGGGACGGTTTGCTCCAGTGGATGCCGTCGGGGCTCTCCGCGTAACACGTCACCTCGGTCGGGGAGCCGTCCCGCCCGGCCTGCGGATTGCCACGGTAATACATGCGGTAAACGTCCGTGTCCTGGATCACCGTGACATACCCGCAGAAGGCTCCCTCCCAGGGCGCATCGAACCGCAGGGCCACGCCCGCCGGGACCGGTTCGTGCAGTTTCAGACCGACGCCCTCGAGGCGGTCGATCAGGAACGAGTCCACGATCGGTTCGAGTCGCGTTCCCAGCTCGACGGGTTCACCGGCAATCGCCAGCCCGGCCAGCCAGCCCAGGCCGCAGGTCAGTCCAAACGATGTTCGCATGCAGGCGTTATGCCCGGTTTCTCGGGCCCGGACCAGCCTGACCGCGGACGAGTCTGGCCGCTCCCCGCAAGGGACAAGGCCGGATTATTCGACCGTGAAGGTGACCGGCGTCCCCTGGGCGCCACTCACAACATCCGTATCCATGAGGGTGCCCGGGCCGCGGTAATCCTCGGGGGCGCTGACCGTGACCTGGATGAGGCCGTCCCCGGAGGTCGTGGCCTGGGCCGGCGAAACTGAGAGCGCCGCTGGCGTCACCGTGAAGCGGACGACCCGGCCGGCGACCGCCATCGGGCTCCCGCCCCCGACCAGTTGGGTGACCTGGAACGTGAACCCGGCACTCCCACCCGCGGGAACGGTGGCGGGAGGGTTCACAAAACGGCCGGTCACCCGGGCGGATCGACGGACGCTTCGGGCGATGTTGATGCCGAGAAACACGAGAAAACCGACGATCACCAGAACGATGATGAACTCGATCAAGGTGAAGGCCAGAACGGCAGGGAAGAGGGTCGGGAGGGTCATGGGTTGGTTTCTGGGTTGGGAGGTTTTCGCTTGAAGGTTCTTTGCCGGCGTCCCCGCCGCAGCGGGTCCGGGGGCTTGCGTCATTATGATGGCACACGATGGATATTAGGCAACCACCCATCCCACGACCGCCCGCGGCACCGTATGATCGGAAGTCGGTGAGGGCCCAAGGCATCGGGCCGCAAACGTAGGGCGGACATTCCTGTCCAGACGGGATCCGGGGACTGGAAAGCCCCGCAACCGGCAGGCTGGAAAGCCTGCCCCACAGCCGAGGTCATCCCCCCCGCGGCGGGTGGCGGCAGGAGCCCCTGCGAGCGGCCTCGAAGGGGCGGGAAGACGGGGCTTGCGTCGTCGGGGGGGTGTCCGGTTCAATGCGGAACGGTTGCCGGGACGCCGGCGCGCGGAGCATGCAGGATGTCCTTTTCTACATCTTCGCGGTTCTGACCCTGGTCTGCGGCTGCTTGGTGGTGGCGAACCCCTTCAGCCGCAACCCGGTGACGAGCGCGATGTTTCTGGTGCTGACCATCCTCTCGATGGCCGGCCTGTTCGTGCTTTTGGAGGCCTTCTTCCTCGCGGCGGTCCAGGTGATGGTCTACGCCGGGGCGGTCATCGTGCTGTTCCTGTTCGTCATCATGGTGCTCGATTTGCAGGTGGAGGAGCGACAGCGCTTCCGGCGGCCGGCCCTCATTGGCGGCGGTCTGGCGGCGGGGGCGGTGGCGGCAATCACGCTGGGGGCCATCCAGGTGAGCGGCGGGCCGGGCCGGGAAGGGACGCCGGTGGAAGGCTCGACGCAGGCGCTCGGGCAGCTGCTTTTTCGGGAATACCTGCTGCCCTTCGAGATCATGGCGGTGCTGCTGCTGGTGGCCCTCGTGGGCGTCGTGTTGCTGAGCAAAAAGGACCTGAAATGACGACGATCGGGCTCCAGCATTATCTCGTGGTCAGCGCGCTCCTGTTCAGCCTCGGGCTGCTCGGGGTCATCCTGCGGCGCAACCTGCTCAACATCTACATGTCGCTCGAGGTGATGCTCAACGCCGCCAACCTGGCCCTCGTGGCGTTCTCCCGCTTCAACCGGGACCTGAACGGCCAGGTGCTCGTGTTCTTTATCATCACCGTCGCCGCCGCCGAGGTGGCCGTGGGGCTCGCCCTCATCGTGGCCCTGTTCCGCGTCCGGCGCAGCACTTACGTCGAGGACCTGGCCTCCATGAAGCTCTGAGTCGTTCCCATGCCCCGCAAGCCCGTGAGTCGAATCCAGCAACCTCCCGCGCGCCCGTTCACGGGGGCCGATCCGGGGTCAGTCCTCACTGTTGGTGGAGAGAGCACCACCAACAGATGCAGGACTGACCCCGGCGCTTGGTTCATGGCGGCCGCTCAGGGGTCGGTCCTCGCGATTGCTGGAGGGAGCACCCGCAATAGACGCCGGACCGCCCCCTTCGCTGGGTCTGTGGAAAGATCGAATCGTGGCGTTTGAGGTTATGGACGTCATCCCGTGGATCATCCTGCTCCTGCCGCTCCTGGCGGCCTTCGGGATCACCTGCACCGCGCTGGCGCCGGCCCGGAATGCGCTGGCGGCCCGGCTGTCGGTGGGGGCGGTGGCCGCGGCGTTCGTCCTGACGTGGATTCTGCGCTGGGCGGGCCTCGACCGGGAAGCGTCCTTCGTGTGGTTGCAGGTGGGCGGATTGACTGTCGAGTTCGGCTGGCGGCTGGACGCCCTGAGCCTGCCGATGCTGTTTGTGGTCACCGGAGTGGGCGGGTTGATCCATGTCTATTCGCTCGGCTACATGGAGGGGGATCGCGGTTACGGCCGGTACTTCGCCGGGCTCAGCCTGTTTACCGCGTCGATGGTGGGGATCGTGCTGTCGGTGAACCTGCTGCAAATGTTCGTTTTCTGGGAACTGGTCGGGGTATCGAGCTACCTGCTCATCGGGTTCTGGCATGAGCGACCGGCAGCGGCGGAGGCGAGCAAGAAGGCGTTTCTGACGAACCGGATCGGGGATTTCGGCTTTCTGCTGGGAATCCTGCTCGTGTGGTCGGTGCTGGGAACGCTGAACTTCGCGGAGATCCAGGCGATCCTGCGCGCGAATCCGCAGGCGCTCGGCGGCTGGGCCTCGGCGGCCGGGCTCCTGATCTTCTGCGGCGCGCTGGGCAAATCCGCGCAGTTCCCCCTGCACGTCTGGCTCCCGGACGCGATGGAGGGCCCGACGCCAGTGAGCGCGTTGATCCACGCGGCGACGATGGTGGCGGCGGGCGTGTATCTGCTTTGCCGGACGTTTTTCCTGCTCGATCTGCCGGGATCGGTGGCGCTGGATGTGATCGCGTGGATCGGCGCGATCACGGCCCTGCTGGCGGCGCTGATTGCGGTGCAGCAAAGCGACATCAAACGCATCCTGGCCTACTCGACGTTGTCCCAACTGGGTTACATGGTCATGGCCGTGGGGCTGGCGGGCGGCACGGGCAACCCGGCGGCGGCGATGTATCACCTGACGACGCATGCGGCGTTCAAGGCCCTGTTGTTTCTCGGGGCGGGCGCGGTGATCCACGCGCTGCACCACCAGGAACAGGACATCTGGAAGATGGGCGGACTGGCGCACCGGATGCCGGTGACCTTCGCCACCTTCCTCCTGGCCACCGTGGCGTTGTGCGGGTTGCCCCCCTTCAGCGGGGCCTACAGCAAGGATGCGATCCTCGCGCTGGCCTGGGAGGGCGGACGGTACGGGTTCTTTCTGCTGGGGGTGGGCGTGGCTTTCCTGACGACGCTTTACATGTTCCGGCTCGTGTTCGTGGCGTTCACCGGCCCGGCCAAATCGCAGGCTTCGGATCACGCGCACGAAGCCCCGGCAATCATGCGCTGGCCGCTGGTGCTGCTGGCGGTGCCCACGGTGCTGGCGGGCTTTTGGGACATCGACGTGGCCTATGCGCGCCAGTATCTCGGGCCCGGGGAATCGCCGCATGGCTCGTGGGTGGGTCATCTGTTTGCGCCGATCACGCATGCGCCGGTGGTGGGATTGACCACGTTGGCGGCGATCGCGGGCGGCTTCCTGGTGGCGTACCGGCTCTATTACCGCGCGGTGCAGGATCCCCTGCCGGCCCGGCTGGGCGTCTGGAGCCGTTGGGCCCGCGACCGCTTCTATCTCGATGAACTCTACGCGCGCACCGGGATCGCACTGCAGGACGGGCTCGCCCGGCTGGCGGATGGGTTCGATCGCTGGGTGATCGCCGGCGCGGCCGTGCGGGGCACGCATGGAGCCGTGGAACTGGCCGGACGGCTGTTGCGTCTCGTGCAAACCGGCAACCTCCAGACCTACACCCTCTTCTTCGTGGCGGGAGCGGCCTTGTTGCTGGTCCTGATGTTGACCCGGTAAGCCATGGCCTCGCTTTCCTTCATCATCTTCTGTCCGCTGGCGGCCGCGCTGGTGATCGCGTTGCTGCCGGCGGGTTTGCGGGTGTTGTTCCGGTTGCTCGCCATCGCGGCCACCTTCCTCGCGCTGGTCGGCGCGACGCGGGTGTTCCTGGGCTTTGAAGCAGGGGGAGCGGAGTTTCAATTCGTCGAACAGGCCGATTGGATCCGGGCGCTGGGAGCCGGCTACCACCTCGGGGTGGACGGTCTCAACGTGGGGTTGCTGCTGATGGCGGCCATGGTGGGCTTCGCGGCGGCCTGTGTCTCGTGGGAGATCGAGCATCGGGAGAAGGAGTATTACATCCTGTTGATGTTGATCACGGGCGGCGTGCTGGGAACCTTCGTGGCGCTGGACCTGCTGCTCTTCTACGTGTTTCACGAACTGGCCCTCATCCCGACCTTCCTCATGATCGGCATCTGGGGGCGGGGGGCCGAACGCGAATACGCGACCTTCAAGATCACCCTGTACCTCACCATCGGGGCCATGCTCGTGCTGCTCGGGTTGACCGGCATCTATGCGGGCGGCGGCTTCCGGACGCTCGACATGGTCGAGTTGCAGCAGCGGGTGTTGACGCATCCGGTTGCCGCCGCCTGGCAGGGTCCGTTGTTCGGTCTGCTGCTGTTCGGCTTCGGCATCCTGGTATCGCTGTGGCCCTTTCACACCTGGGCGCCGATGGGCTATGCGGCAGCCCCGACCGCGACGGCGATGTTGCATGCGGGGGTGTTGAAGAAGGTGGGGCTTTACGGGTTGATCCGGATTGCGCTGCCCCTGCTGCCGGAGGGCGCGCAATCCTGGCTGCCGGTGCTGGCGGTGCTTTGTCTGGGCAACATCGTCCATGCGAGCCTTGTGGCGATGCGCCAGCGGGACCTGAACCTGCTGGCCGGCAATTCGAGTGTGGCGCACGTCGGGTTTGCCTTCCTCGGGATCGCCAGCCTGACCGTCCTCGGGGTGACCGGGGCGGTGATGGTGATGGTGGCCCACGGCTTCCTGGCCGCCCTGGTGTTCGGGTTGAACGGTTTCCTCTACCAACGATTGGGTTCATTGCAGATGGACCGTCTGGGCGGTTTGCTCACGGCCATGCCCTTCGCGGGAACGGTCCTGATCGCGGCGATGCTCGCGGGCTGCGGGCTGCCGGGTTTCGCCGGGTTCGCGGGCGAGGTGATGGTGTTGTTCGGCGCCTGGGAATACTCACGCTGGCTGGCCGCCCTGGCCGCGTGGGGCGCCTTGATCCTGGCCGCCGTCTACATGCTGCGGGCGATCCGCCTGGTCTTTCACGGTCCCGTGCCGGACAAGCTGCGCGCCCTGACCGACATCGGCAACCCGTGGCGGGCCCTGCCATACGGCCTGCTGCTGGCGGCCTTGATCGGTTTCGGGATCTGGCCGCGGGCCATCACCGACAAGGCCGAACCGGCCGTGCGGCGAATCCTGGTCAACAGCGGGAACGCGACGTCGCCATCGGCGGTTGCCGTGGCCGGCGTGACCACCGTGACGGCGGACGGAAGGACGGCGGATTAGCGCGATGCACGATTTGAGTCTCATGGGCCTCGAACTCGCCGTGCTGGCGGCGGGGTTGACCCTTTTGCTGCTGGACCTCTGGACCCCGCCGGCGCAGAAGCGGCATCTCGGGTATGTGGCGGCAATCCTGGTGGGGGTGATCTTTGTGGGCAGCTTCGCCCTGCTCGTGCCCGAGCCGCAGTTCGCTTTTGGCGGCATGTACGTGCTCGATGAACTGGCGCTCTTCTTCAAGCGGTTCTTTCTCCTGGCGGCCGGATTGATCCTGGTGATGTCGGTCGAGTTTGCGGATCGCTTCGAGGCGGGCGTCGCCGAGTACTACGCCCTTACCCTGTTCGCCCTGGTGGGCATGATGTTCGCCGCGTCGGCGCATGACTTCACGCTGCTCTTCGTCGCGCTCGAGCTGGTGACCGTGTGCTTCTATATCCTGACGAGTTTCCAGCGGCGCCGGTCCCAATCGCTCGAAGCAGGAGTGAAATACCTCATCATCGGGGCGTTGTCCGGCGGGTTCATGGTCTACGGCATTGCCCTGATCTACGGCACCGCCGGGACGCTGGATTTCGCCGAACTGGCCGCGGAATCGAGCCGCGCCATCGAGAGCCGGCTCCTGCTCCTGGGCTTGCTGAT
This sequence comes from Verrucomicrobiales bacterium, assembly GCA_024233305.1. Lineage (GTDB taxonomy): Bacteria > Verrucomicrobiota > Verrucomicrobiia > Limisphaerales > J093 > J093. Next base: position 66,453 of record JACKPV010000032.1, on the reverse strand, counting down.
GGTGTTTGTGGGACTGGGCTTCAAGATTGCCGCCGTGCCCTTCCACATCTGGGCGCCCGACGTCTACCAGGGAGCGCCGCCGCCGTCGGCAGCCTTTCTGGCGGTGGGATCGAAGGCCGCAGGGATCGTGCTCCTGATCCGCCTGTTGCATACGGCGCTGGGGTCGCTGGCGGACCGGTGGAAACCGGCGCTGGTGGTGGTGGCCTGTTTGACGATCCTTTACGGTGCGTTGTGCGCCATCCCGCAGCGCAATTTCCGACGACTGATGGGCTATTCGAGCATCACCAACGCCGGTTTCATCCTCCTGGCCCTCGGGACCGGGGAAGGCCGGGGCGTGGCGGGGGTGCTGTTCTACCTCGGCGGTTATCTCTTCAGCGTCGTGGCGGCGTTCCTCGTGATGTGCCTGGCGCGCTGCGGCGACCAGGACGACGAGACCTGCGTCCTGGCCGGACTGCACCGGCGTTCGCCCTTGCTCGCGGCCACGCTGGCGCTGGCCATGGTGTCGCTGGCCGGGATTCCTCCCCTGGCCGGATTCATGGGCAAGTTCCTGGTGTTCCGGGCCATGCTCTCGGAGGGCGGCGGGTATCCGCTGTTTCCGTGGGCCCTGGGAATCGCCGTGTTCGGCGTGGTGGTGTCCCTCTACTTCTACATGAACGTGGTCCGGACGATTTACTGGACGCCAGCCCGCGAAGAGCCAGCGCCGATCCCCATCGACGGGCCAAGCCGCCTCGCGCTCTACGCGGCGGTCCTCGGCCTGCTCTGGCTCGGCCTGCTCCCGGGCAGCCTCGTGAACCTCGCCGACTTCGCCGTCCAGGCTCTCGGCCTGTAGCCCGGCGGTCCGACGTGGTTCAACGCCGGGCTCGAGCGAGTTGCACAACGCCTCCCATCCCCGACCGCGCCCTTTCCGCCTACCAGAGGACCTCCACCTCGTGTTGCGACATCAGCTCGTTGCAAGACACCAAGACAACGCCCTCGCAGGTCGCCTGAGAAATCAACATCCGGTCAAACGGATCCCGGTGAATCTCAGGCAGACTGATGAGGCTCTCACAGTGCTGTGAGGAGATTTCAAGCCAGTGAAATCGGTTTCTCTTCCGCTCACGTTCCAAGGTTCTCTCCCAGCCTGGCTTGAGCCGCAGTTTGCCCTTCGAAATCCTGAGGCAGATCTCCCAATACGAGGTCCGGCTCAGGAGAATCTCGCTGGATCTGTCGTCGAGGATTTCCCGGGATCGCTGGCTCAGTCTCTCAACGGAATCGAGTGCCCAGAGAAAGACGTGGGTGTCGATCAGATACCGACCCTTATGCCTCGTCGAAGTCATCGATCTCGTCGTTGAAGTCGGGCGACATGTACTCAACCACACCGGAGGCTCCACCGAGCTTCCGCTCGGGGACGGCGCTGGTGAGCGGCGTGATCTTGACCATCGGCGTCTTGCCCTTTGAGATGATCACCTCCTCGCCATGGATGGCTTCCTGAATCAGCTTGGAGAGATTCGTTTTGGCCTGATGGATGGTCACGTTCATTGGTTGCCAGATCAGCTAGGTCATGGACTAAGTCAAGTCTCCCTTGGAAGCGTCAGGAACGGGACCGCGGTTGGGCTGCCGGTGGCCAACCCGGCTTGGCTGCTGCATCCGCAACGGCCAATCAGCAAGACCCGGATATGACAATATCAAGAACTGACCCCTTTACTTTACGACGCCGCTTCACTCATGGCTTGCGCAGTGCCGGTCCGACCTTATGATCGCGGTCATCAACATGAAGGGACGTGACCGTTGCAGAGTTAGGCTCGGGGGCCGGGGAGGGTTGGTATGATCTGGATCGCCCGGTCGGAAAAGGACAAGGCAACCGACACGCTGGAAAAGCGTCTTTGGGAGGCGGCTGACCAGTTCCGGGCCAGCAGCGGGCTCACCTCGCAGCAATACTCGCGCCCCGTCCTCGGCCTGATCTTCCTCCGGTTTGCCGAGGTTCGCTTCGAGCAACGGCGCGCCAAGCTTGCGAACGCCCCGACCTCCTCCCGCCGGGGCAGCCGTGTCGATGACCCAGCCGCCTACCACGCCGAGGACATCCTCTCCCTCGCGCCCAACGCCCGGTTCGATTTCCTGCTCAATCTCCCCGAGGCCCAGAACATCGGCGCGAAGGTCAACGACGCCATGCGCGACATCGAGAAACACAACCCGCAACTCGCCGGCGTCCTGCCCAAGACCTACAACCTCTTCACCAGCACCCTCCTCAAGGAACTGCTCAAAAAGGTCTCCGAGATTCCCGCCACCGTGGACTACGACGCCTTCGGGCGCATCTACGATTACCTCCTCGGCGAGTCCGCCCGCACCGAGGGCCAGAAAGGCGGCGAATCTTGCACCCCGTCCTGCATCGACCGCCTCCTCCCCGAAACCATCGAGGTCTGAACTCCCTGCCTGATTCCCCATGCCAAACCACTTCGACCTCATCATCACCGCCGACTACCCGAACCGCACGGCCGAGTTCTCCCTGCGCGATGCCGCCGGCACGCAAATCGCCTTCCGGCAGACGAAGTTCGAGACCATCTCCCTCAGCCACCAGCAGGGGCTGTTCGACTTGCGCAACTACCTCCGCTTTTACGTCGGGGAGGGCCAGGAACGCGCCGCCGTCGCGGAGATCGGGGTGTGCATCGCGGAGCAAGTGCTGGGGAAGGAGATCTTCACCGCCCTCTACGCCGCCAGGTCCCCGCGCACGCTGCGCATCCAGTTGCCGGGAGCCGGGGACACGGAAAACCACCTCGCCGCCGCGCTGGCCCGCGTGCCGTGGGAAATCGCCCGGCCCAGCGCCAATGCGGAGACGCTCGGCGAGCGCAACCTGCTCGTCCGCGTCGTCCACGACATGCAGGCTGCGGCCTCGACGCCGATTGAACTGACGGCGGACGAAGCGTTGCGCGTGCTGTTCGTCTTTGCCGAAGCGCGCGGTTCGCGTCCGCTGGGTGCGCGGAAGGAGCGGCGCGAGTTGTTGCGGCTCTTTGCCCAGGAGATTTACCCCCAGCGCCGCGTCGTGGCGCACTTCCTCACGCATGGCGTCACCCGCGAACGCCTGGCGGCGCAGATTCAGGAGAATGGCGGCTACCACGTCGTCCACTGGAGCGGGCATGGGCACAGAAACCTGCTCGAACTCTGCAAACCCGGCGGTAAAAGCGACCACCTCTCCGGCGCGGAACTGCTCGAACTTTTCAACGACGCCGGCGGGTTTCTCCCACGGCTGTTCTTCCTCAGCGCCTGCCACTCCGGCGACATCCTGCGCGTGAAGGACTGGAACGACTTCCTCGCCGTCGCCCAAGGCAAGGAGCCAGGCGCCAAGGAAGCCGACGCCAAAGACCTCGATATCAAGGAACAGCCCGGCTACACCGGCACCGCCCACGCGCTGCTCCAGGGCGGCGTGCCCTCGGTCGTGGCGATGCGTTACGCCGTGGGTGACGACTACGCCCGCGAGACGGCGGTGGAGTTTTACCGCGCGCTGCTCGCCCACGCCCAGCCGAAGCACGTCGCCGCCGCTCTCACGATGGCGCGGCAGGCGATGCTCGATACGAAAAGGCACGACCCCGCGCGCTTCGGCGTCTGCGATCACGCCACGCCGGTGCTCTACGGCGAAGAGCAGCCCGGTTTGACGCTGGCGAAAGGCCGCAGCCCGGCCCTCAATCCGCGCAATCCCCGCCTGCACCAGATCGCCGAGTTGACCACGGCGGGGCACGAGCACTTCGTCGGGCGCACCTGGGAATTGGTCGGGCTGGGGGCGGATTTCATCGGCGCCAGCACGGGAGCGGAGGTGAAGCCGGTCGCCGTCATCACCGGGCTGGGCGGCATGGGCAAGACCGCACTCACCGCCGAGGCGCTGGCGCTGTGGGAGTCGCGCTTCGAGTGGGTGCTGCTCTATCAGGCCAAACCAAACCGCCTGGAGTTTGAGGCCACGCTGCGGGACACCCACTTCAAGCTCCTGCGGGACTCAAGCTGCTACAGCGACCACGTTCGGCAGTATCGTGGCGACGCAATTTACTGTGATCCCGACCCTGCCACCGAGTTTACCGGCCCCGTTCGTATGCAGCGGCTCACGCGCAACCTGCTGCGCGCACTCAAGGACGAGCCCATCCTTCTGGTGCTCGACAATTTCGAGACCAACCTCAAGGACGCCGATCCTGCCACCCAGCTTTCCGCCTGCCAGGACCCGGCGTGGGACGACTGCCTCGCGTTCCTGGCCAAAGAACTCGCCGGCTCGCCGTCGCGGGTGCTCATCACCTGCCGCCGGCCCCTGGCGGTGCTGGCGGGCGGGGTGGCCCATTCCATCCTGCTCGGGCCGCTGCCTGGCGCGGAAGCGGCGCTCTATTTGAAGGAACAGCCCACCTTGAGCCGCATGGTCTTTGGCGGCGAGGCCGCGGAGAAGGCGCTCGCGTGCCGGTTGCTGAACGCCAGCCGCTTTCACCCGCTGCTCATGGACCGGCTTGCCAAGCTGGCCGCTGCTCCAGAACTGCGGGACCAACTCCTCGAAGCGCTCGACACGCTGGAAAAGAAGAAGGACTTCGCCCAACTCCCGGCGCTCTTTGCCGTCACGCCGGGCGATGCGAAGGAACTGGCCTATCTCGACGACGCGCTGGCTTCCTCGCTCGACCAACTCATCCGCGACTCCAGCCCGCACGCCCGCCGGCTGCTATGGATCATCGCCGTGGCCAATCAACCTGAGACGCTCGGGCTGGTGCAGGGCGTGTGGGGTGGGGAGAATCAACAGCAGGAGCAACTCCGGCAGCTCAAAAAGATGCTCGACATGCTGCCGCCGGAGATGCAGGCGAAGTTCAAGGCGATGCCGCCAGAACTCCGTGCCCGGCTCGATGCCCTGCCGCCCGAGGGACCGGCGAAGCCGGATTTGGCCCCGCTCCTGGCCCAGCTTGTGAGCGTGGGACTGGTCACCGAGCAGCGCGAGGAACCGGAGGATTCCAACCCCAACCTCACCTGCCACGAACTCGTCCGGGAACGCATCCGCGCCTGGATGGAGCAGCAGCCGCCGGACCGGGCGGACCTGACCGAGAACGCCATCCGCCTCGCCTACGCCGAGCGGCTGGAGGGGACGTTCAATGCGCTCCTGCACCGGAACATGACCGCCGCGCTCCAGGCGGGCAGCCGCGCCCTCGTCTATTGCGTGCAAGCCAGGGGCTGGGACCGGCTGGGCGGTTTCGCCAGCCGCGTGGTCACCAGCACAAAGGATCCACGCCTGCTGGAGCCGCTGGTCGAACATCTGAAGACCGCCGCCGACTCCGCCCCGGAGGGCAAGCCCCGCTGGTCCTGCCTCTGTTACCTCGCCGATGCGCTGGACAATGCTGGCCGCCATGATACCAGCCTGCCCTTCTATGAGCTGGCCGCCAACCAGGCCCGTGCCGTCGCCGAGGCGGGAGGTGACGGCTCACGCCAAGCCTGGGCCGACCTTGCCGTGATCACCAGCAACTGGGCGGTTGCTCTCGTGATCAACGGCGACCTCGACGCTGCGCGCCAGCGCCAACTCGAAGCCGCCGAGGCGCACAAGAAAGCAGGCAACCCTGCCATCCACGTCATCGGCCGCGAACTGGAGGCCCTGCGGATTGACATCATGCAGGGCAAGGTAGCGGCGGCGTTGCCGGAGGTGGAGGCGCGGCTGGCGCAGGTGGAGGTCTGGTGGCAGCAGCACCGTTCCGGCCAGCCCGTGCCCGAGGCCCCGGACGCCGAGTTCCTCGCCCGAGCGCTCATCAGCGCGCTCGACATCGCCCGGAAGGCCCACTTGGCCCAGGAGGACTGGCCGTCCGCCCTGCGCCGGCTCGACGCCATTATCAAAGCGAAGCTAGCGCTGGAGCGTCCGGCGGAGGACATCGCCGCCACACGGATGAACCGCGCCAACGTGCTGGGCCAACTGCGCCGCTTCGGCGAGGCCAAGTCCGAGTTGGAAGCCTGCCTCACGCTTTCCCAGAACAAGCCCGATTGGAGTTCCAAGGTGCTCGGCTCCCTCGCCAGCCTGTTCGACCAGCAAGGTGACATCGCCCAGGCCATCATCCAGGAACGCCGCGCGCTTGCCCTGTGCGAGCAGTTGCCTGATCCCAACGACCGCGCCATCTCACACAACAACCTGGCCAATTACCTCGGACGCAGCGGCACCCCGTCCGCCCTCGCCGAATCCACTCGGCACCGACTGGCCGCGCTGATCTACCGCCTTGTTGCCCAAGCTGGGCAAGCGCTCCAGACCTATCTGCGCAACTACGCCATCCTGTTCCGCCGCGCTCACGCCGCCGGCACCGTGCCGGTCATCCCGCGCGTGTCCGCCCTGCTCGCCGACCCCGCCTTTGCCCCGCTGGAACTGTGGCTCCGCCAGCGCCAGGTGCCGCTGGACCAATTGCAGACCGCCGTGGACCAATTCCTCGACCAAGCCCGCCAGGCGGCCCTGGCCCCGCCTGAAGCATGAACCGCGCGTGTCCCTTCGGCATCGAACGGGCTTTCAGCCCTTGGCCCCTGGCTCTCGTTCACCTGGGGCGTTGCCCCAGGCTGACATGGCCCTGCGCCTTTGGCGCGGAAGAGGGGCAACGCCCCGCATCTATTCCAGCCTGGGGCAACGCCCCAGGTTCCATACCGCACCACGTCGAGGGCTGAAAGCCCGATTCATCACGTCTTGAACTCATCCAATCGCACCCCCTAAACCGCTCCCCATGCCGCAATCGCTCGACAACGTGCTCCTCCATCTCGTGTTCAGCACGAAGGACCGCGCTCCGGTCCTGGGCGATCTCATCCGCCCCGCTCTCCACGCCTATCTTGCCACGGTCGTCCGCAACGCCGGTTGTGGATGCCCGCGGGTCGGGGGCGTCGCCGATCATGTCCACCTGGCCGTTCAATTCACGCGGACCCTCACCATTGCGGCCCTCGTCGAGGAACTGAAAACGTCGTCGTCGAAATGGCTAAAGACGCAATCCCCGGAACTGTCCGGCTTCGCGTGGCAACGCGGTTACGGTGTGTTCTCCGTTGGACCATCGGATCTCGCGGCGCTGCTCAATTACATCGACCACCAGGCGGAACATCATCGGACCTGGACGTTCCAGGAGGAATACCGGGCGTTCCTCACCAAATACGGGGTGGCCTTTGACGAACGCTATGTCTGGGACTGAAGGTGAGACGGGCTTTCAGCCCTCTGGCCATCGCGCTCCGGGACCTGGGGCGTTGCCCCAGGCTGAGATAACCCTGCGCCTTTGGCGCGGAAGAGGGGCAACGCCCCGCATCCATTCCGGCCTGGGGCAACGCTCCAGGTCAATGTCTGGGACTGAAGGTGAGACGGGCTTTCAGCCCTCGGGCCATCGTGCTCCGGGACCTGGGGCGTTGCCCCAGGCTGAGATGACCCTGCGCCTTTGGCGCGGAAGAGGGGCAAAGCCCCGCATCCATTCCAGCCTGGGGCAACGCCCCAGGTCAATGTCTGGGACTGAAGGTGAGACGGGCTTTCAGCCCTCGGGCCATCGTGCTCCGGGACCTGGGGCGTTGCCCCAGGCTGAGATGACCCTGCGCCTTTGGCGCGGAAGAGGGGCAAAGCCCCGCATCCATTCCAGCCTGGGGCAACGCCCCAGGTCCACGGCCGAAAACATCTCAAGGGCTGAAAGCCCGACTCAACCAACACACAACCATGACTCCTTTGACCGACCTCCTCACCCAACTCGAAGCCGCCGTCCGCGCCGGCGACCGCCTGCGGGGGCTCGAACTCGCAGGCCAGATTCAACAACGGCTCGTCCGCGAAAGCCATGACCAGGCCGCCGTGGAACGTCGGTTGCGCGAATTACTGGCCGAACTCAACCGGCCTGTTCCCACCGTGGCGATGAGGAGTGTGGATCTTCTGGGCACCGTGCGCGGCATCAAGGCCGCCGAAGCAGGCGAGGGCGTGGTCTATCCCGTCTGGTTCGGCACGAATCGCAAGCCCACCCCGGATGGGAGGGGATTCACCGGCGAGCGCCACGACCGCCTCACGCGGGGGCGGGCGGAGGTGTTCATTCCGGAGGCGCACAAGTTCGGGGAGACGGGCAGCAGCTTCTGGACGAAGCTCAAGCGGTTCGATCTGCGCGATGACACGCTCCGGCTACAGCAGGTGACGCCCCAGGACCGCGACGCCTGGCTCGGCGAAATCCAGCAGGCGATGCGCGACGCCAAGGAGAGCGGAGACACGCCGCACGCGCTGTTCTTCCTACATGGCTTCAATGTCACCTTCGAGGACGCCGCCATCCGCGCCGCGCAGATTGGCTGCGATTTGAAGGTGCCGGGGGCCACGGCCTTCTTCAGTTGGCCCTCGCGGGGGAACGTGGCGGCGTATCCGGCGGACGAAGCGACCATCGAGGCCAGCGAACGGGCGATCACGGATTTCCTGGTGGACTTCGTCACGAACTGCGGTGCGGAAAAGGTGCATGTCATCGCCCACAGCATGGGCAACCGCGGTCTGCTGCGGGCGCTCCAACGCATCGCCGCCAACGCGGAGACGCGGGGCAAAGTGAAGTGTGGACACATCTTCCTCGCCGCGCCAGACGTGGACCGCGACCTCTTCCTCGACTTGGCCCGACTTTACCCCGAGCACAGCGAGCGCACGACTCTTTACGCCTCCGACGGCGACCTGCCCGTGCATCTGTCCGCCAAACTCCACGACGCCCCGCGCGCCGGCTACTTCACGCCTTACACGGTGGCCCCCGGCGTGGACACCATCGCGGTGCCGGACTTCGACCTCGATCTGCTCGGCCACAGTTACTTCGCCCAGGCGGAGGCGCTGCTGCACGACATCCACGACCTGATGCTCCACGGCAGAGCGCCGGGCAAGCGGCAGCGGATCACACCAGGCGAGCATCAGGGGGTGAGCTTTTGGAAGCTCAGGAAGTAATCGCCGCGAATCCCGAAGCGCCTCTCCTGTAAAGGGGTCGGTTCTTGATATTCTCATATGCGGCTGAACCACCCAGGCTCCGGGGCATGGCCGGAAAGCAGAGAGCGGAGGATCGGGGGCCGCTTATCAGATCCTCAATCGGGGCGACCGTCGGGAGGCCGTCTTCCTCGACGACACCGACCGGCAGCGATTCCTGGACACCCTGGGCGAGGCTTGCGACAAGACCGGCTGGCAGGTCCGGGCGCTTTGCGTGGTGTCCAACCACTCCCACTTGGTGGTCGAAACGCCGCAGCCCGATTTCGGGGCCGGGATGAAGTGATTCCGTGACGCCTGCACCGGGCGGTTCAATCGGCGGCACAAGAGCTTCGGCCACCTCAGTGTCGGACTTCCGCGAAGATGCCCTGACTGAGGTTGGTGAAGGAGCCCGAACCGGTGGTGACCGGCACCAGGGCGCGGACCTGGTAAAACTTCCTTCCCTCGGGCGCCGCGGTGTCCACGTAGGCGGCGTCTGCCAACGGAGCGGATACGAGTTTTTGCGTCGGACCTTCGAGGGCGTTCAGCGAGCGATAGACGAAGTATTTCGCCCCCGGTTCGGGAGAGGGTTTCCACGTCAACCGCACGGCATCGCCTTCGCGACGGGCCTCCAGGCCGGCGGGCGGGGCGGTTACCTGCAACCGGAGCGTGGGATCCCCCAGCAGAGAAGTCGTCCGGACACTGTTCTTTCCCCGCGCCGTCCGCACGCAGGCGTCGCCGATGGGCGCCCCGGCCGCGGTCGCTTCGAAGCGCCACACGGTGTTCATCGTCCAGCAGGCCGCCAGCCCCGAGTCGGGCAGGGCCAGGCAGGCGCGCATGAAGTTGTCGTGATAGTAATTCCAGTCTCCGAAGTAAGACCCCTTCAGCAAGTGGAAGCCGATCCGCAACCGGTTGCCCTGGCCGGCGAGGTATTCGCTGTCATAACGCTTCACGCCGAGGAAACCGTTCGATTGCTGGGAGACGTGCAGGGCCAGGGCGCTGCCGTAGCCGCCCTGCATCGACCACAGGCAGGAAGCGCCGCTGCCGAACGGATCGCCCAGACGGGCCGCATCGGCGCCGTTGGGGAACAGGCGGGACGCGGTGTAGAGCGCGTTCTCGTAGATGATGTTGCCGTTCGCATTGAAGATCGAGTGGAAGAACCCGCCCGCCACGACGCCGGGGGTGAACTCGAGCTGTCGGTGTCGATAGCGGTGGTTCTTCGTGAAGTAATCCTGCAGCAAGTCAACTTCGGCGCGCCGTCCGAAGGCCGGCAGGTTGCTGAAGTCGATCCGGCCCACCGCCACCTCGATGCCCTGCAGTTCCCCGGGCCGCTCCGGCTTGATGTGCAGGGCGAAGGTGCCGGGATCGAACTTCCCGTCCCCCGGGACGTTGCGCAACGCCGGTGTTCCCCCCGCCGTCCCGGTGTTCACGACGGCATCCGTCCATTCCCCGTCCAGGTCACCGTAATAATTGTCCGCCGGCCAGGCCCCGCCGTGGTCCGGATGACCGTCCTCGGATCCGGCGCCCGAATAGGGAACCAGCACGTGTCCGACCAGCACCACGGCCCGCAATCGTCCGCCGGCACTGCGCTGTTCGGCGAGGACCATCTCCTTCACGCGGGTCAGGTCCGCGCGGTAGCGCCGCATCGCGTCCTCCCGCTTCCAAACGTCGTCGTCATGCCGGGGCGCCGGCTCTACCGCCACGGTCCATCCGTCGCCAACGAGGTCGCCGGCGTAGGTTTCGAGGGTCTCACGGAGGCGGCGTTCGAGGGTTTCGTCAACGAGGACCAGCACATGACCGCGCTGTTCCTCGGGCGCTCCGGCCAGCGGCACGACGGCGAGGCGGCCGCCCACATCGTATTCATAGGTTGCCCCGGGACGGAGGTCCGGATCGCGGTCGGTGAAGCGTTCGCCCGGATGGTCGGTGGCCAGGACCACCCAGTTGGTGGCGCCCGGGTCACGTCGTTTGATTTCGACCCGAGCGTCACCGACCTGGGCCCACTCGAGCGCCACTGACGGCGGGCTGGTTTCCACGCGGGCGGAGAGGATGGTTCGGCCTTGGTAGGCCCTGGTTTCGAGGAAGGAGAGCGGGGCGGAATAGAGTTCGATCTCGTCGAGCCAGCCTTCCGCGCACTGTTTGCCTTCGAGGTCGCTGCCGAAGGAGACGGCGGGCGCTTCGGAAGCCACCGGAATCGCCGGGACCCCGGGGCCGGCGTAGGCGCCCGTCCGCGCGTCCTTCATGATCGCCCCGTCGAAGATGCATTCCGTCCGGGCGGCCGAGAAATTGACCGCAATTTCGTACCAACGCGGCGGCGTCCGGGGAATGCCGGGCAGGGGCTGGGGAAGCTGGGACAGGAAGGGGATGGTGAAGTTCGTCACCGCCCGGCCGCGTCCGTCGTGGGAAACCACCAGGAGATTGGTGCCGGCCGCATCGAAGAGCACGGCGAGGCAGGGCTCGCTGGCGTTGTCGTTCCATTGGCCGAGTTGAAAGAGGCGGGCACCGGAGCCGGGACCACGTCCGGGCAGCATGCCGGGGCGCACGTAACCCTGGTTGCTGGCCCAGTTGGGACGGAAGAGCAGCCGCACGGCTCCCTGGCGCACCGGCCCGCTGCTACGAGAGCCCGCCAGCGACGGGGCCACGAGGCGGGCGGCTTCGTTCGTGGCGGAGATGAACAATCCGCGCGACGGCTCCGGGGCCCTCCGGGCAGCCAGGCCGACCGGTCGGGAATTCGTCTGAGCGACGGGAAAGGCCCAGCGTCCGAGCCGTTGCGGCGTCTCGAAACCCGCGCCCAACCCCGAAAGGACACCGGCGGCGGCAACGAGCAAGACCGCGGCCCGGCCCGCGAGGCCGGCGCGATACGCGGCAGCGGAAAAGCAGTCATTCACGGGCTGATCGTGCCTCGCTGTCGGACGGGCGGGCGTCGGGGCAGCTGGGATCGGGAGGCGGCGACGGTTTTGCATGCGGGATTCTGCCCCATCTGCCAGGGGGGCACAAGCGGTCGAACGCGTGGGCTTTCGTCCGTCCGTTGCGATCCGGGAAGTGCGGGCGCCCGGTCCCGGTGCGCCAGAAGCAACTGTTACCCGGGAGAGGGATTGGCAGTGCCCGAAATGGGTGTTCCCTGATGGGCTTGGCTTTCTGGGTTTGAGGTCTGGTTTGCGGCGTCCGCCGCCGAACTTGACCGCCTGCGACGGATGGCGGATGTTCGGGCTCGTGACTGGGGGCGTACTGGTTTCGACCTGATGGATACGCTCGTGGTGGCATGCCGAGGATGGTTCGTTGGCCTCGTTAATCACCGGACCAAAAATCAAATGCTAACGAAGAATTAGCTCTCGCGGCCTAAGTTGCCGTGACGTTCGCCCGCCGACACCTGCTGGGTGGGATGAACGCGACAGCAGGTTAGGTGAGACACGGGGTCTGCGCGTGTCGATCCGAAGTAAAACAGCGGACTGAGCCGGGTGGATCGCGTCGGATCGTAACCATTCGGCCGAGAAAAAACATCCGACTAAGCATGTAGTCATTGCGCGCAAGTCGGTTAGGGACGCGGGTTCAACTCCCGCCGCCTCCACCAGTCTTCGCCCGGAGCGGAGCGAGGGCGAAGACTGCCGCGTCGAAGCCCCCGGCGAAGGCGGGCCCCAGCCCGGCCGAAAACTCCGGGCTACGACCCGGCAGGCCAAAGAACAAACACCCGGCGCTGATGAGCTTTCGCTGCGTCTCCATCCTCGCCAGCGATCATGACTTGCGCCGTGCCGTCCGGGCCTTACCCTCCCGCCCATCAACATCATGCACCGTTACCATCCCGAACCCAACCGTCCTTCTCTCCCCGATCACCACCCAGGAAGCCGTTCTCTCGTCCAAGATCGAAGGGACCCAGGCCGACCTGGAGGATGTTCTGAAGTTCGAGGCAGGAGAGCCTCCAGCCGAGCCCGCTCGCCGCGAGGACATCCACGAAATCGTGAATTACCGGAAGGCGTTGCGGCTCTCGGAGCAACTCCTACAGGACCGACCCTTCTGCCTGAATACCTTGCTGAAGCTGCATGAGGTCCTCATGGACAGCGTCCGCGGTCACAACAAGGGCCGGGGGCGTTTCCGAACCATTCAGAATTGGATTGGGAAGCCGGGCAGCCCCATGGAAGAAGCGGCCTTCATCCCCCCGGCGCCGATGCACCTGCAGGAGCACCTGAACCGGTGGGAAGCCTACTGGCATGCCGAGGTCCCAGATGTTCTCGTGCAACTGGCCATCGTCCACGCCCAGTTCGAGATTCTCCACCCGTTCATTGACGGTAACGGGCGGTTGGGGCGCATGATCATCCCGCTGTTCCTGTTCGAGAAGGGAATCCTGACTCGTCCCTGCTTCTACCTCTCGGCGTACTTTGAGGCCCGACGCGACGAGTACATCGCCCGTCTCCGGGAACTGGGCGAGCGGGGGAGTTGGACCCGCTGGTGCCGCTTCTTCGTGGAAGGCGTAGCCGTTCAAGCTGGGGAAAACACGCGGAAAGCCAGAGCCGTCCAGGACCTCTACGAGCGCCTCAAGCGGCAGGTCCTCGAACTAACCCACTCCCAGTTCGCGGTTCCTTTGCTCGACTTCGTGTTTGAGCGCCCGATCTTTCGTAGCAGCGACCTGACCAAGCTCGAACACATGCCCAGCGCGCCAATGGTCTCAAACCTACTCGGCAAGCTCAGGCGAAACGGGATTCTCCAAACCGTGCGCGAGGGCGCCGGGCGCCGCCCTCACGTCCTCGCCTTGGCGGAACTGATCAACCTCTGTGAAGGAAAGAAGGTGTTGTGAACCCAGTCTCCCTGCTCAACGTAGAGACGGTGACTCATCCGTGCCGCGGTGGAAGGCTGCTTGACCACCAGTGCGGGGTGCTTCATTCTCGGGCCGACAATACCCGCCAGGCCTCTTCACAATGCCCAAATCGGCGGGTTGCTCGTTTCAAGGAGGTGACACCATGAGCGAGATGATCCTGTACCGCACGGATGATGGACGAACGGAGATCCAGCTCCGGATCGAAGGCAACACCGTGTGGTTGACCCAGTTGGAGATCGCCGAGTTGTTCGCCACCACGAAACAGAACGTCAGTCTGCACATCCAGAATGTGCTGAAGGAAAGTGAGTTGCGTGAGGGTTCAGTTGTCAAGGAATCCTTGACAACTGCCGCCGATGGCAAGAACTACCGCACCAAGCGCTACCGGCTCGAAATGATCCTGGCCGTGGGGTACCGGGTGAAGAGCCCGCGGGGCACGCAGTTTCGTCAGTGGGCCACGGCGAACCTGAGCGAATACCTGGTCAAGGGCTTCGTCATGAACGACGAACGCCTGAGGAATCCCGGCGGCTGGGATTACTTCGATGAACTCCTCGCCCGCATCCGGGAAATCCGCGCTTCCGAGAAGCGGTTCTACCAGAAGGTCCGCGACCTGTTCGCCCTCAGCTCCGATTACCGCACTGACGACCGTGACGCCCCGGTCTTCTTCGCCGAGGTCCAGAACAAGCTGCTCTACGCCGTGACCCGGAAGACGGCGGCCGAAATCGTCGTGGAGCGAGCCGACCCCGGTGCGCCCAACATGGCCTTGACCTCCTGGAAGGGCGGGCGGGTACGGAAGGGGGATGTCGTCGTTGCCAAGAACTACCTCTCAGCGGAGGAGGTGGACACGCTCAATCGTTTGGTCGTCATCTTCCTGGAGCAGGCGGAACTACGGGTGAGGGAGCGCAAGGACCTCACGCTGGATTACTGGCGGGCGAACGTGGACCGGTTGCTGCAATTCAACGAACGCCCGGTACTGAATCACGCCGGCCGCGTCAGCCACGAGGAAATGAAGGCAATCGCGCACGACCGCTATGAGACCTTCGATGCCAGTCGTCGCGCCGCCGAAGCCCTCGCCGCCGACGCGGAGGACATCCAGGCGCTCGAACAGATCGAAACGCAGGCCAGAACGCAGAAGCGGCCATGAAGGCCAGACCCTACCCGCGGTACAAACCCAGCGGCGTCGAATGGCTTGGCGACGTGCCGGAGGGTCGGGGCATGAAACCACGGCGCGGCGTGAGCCCGGTGAGGAGGCGTGCCGGACATTTACGCCCCGAAGGGGCAACGACACCACAGCCCAGGGCATCGCCCTGGGTATGTGGGCCAGGAAGGGGATCCGCCCTGAAGGGGCGGGACAAAGAAGGCCGGCCGGGGGTTTGTTGCCCCGGGTGGGTCGCCCTTTCAGGGCTTGTCGTCATGCGGGCGTGGTCCCCAGGGCGTTGCCCTGGGCTGTCGTGGGGTTGCCCCGTTGGGGCGTCGGAAGGAGCGACCGCGTGAAGTTCCCGCCCTACCCGCGCTACAAACCAAGCGGCGTCGAATGGCTCGGCGACGTGGCGGAGGGTCGGGGCATGAAACCACGGCGCGGCGTGAGCCCGGTGAGGAGGCGTGCCGGACATTTACGCCCCGAAGGGGCAACGACACCACAGCCCAGGGCATCGCCCTGGGTATGTGGGCCAGGAAGGGCATCCGCCCTGAAGGGGCGGGACAAAGAAGGCCGGCCGGGGGTTTGTTGCCCCGGGTGGGTCGCCCTTTCAGGGCTTGTCGTCATGCGGGCGTGGTCCCCAGGGCGTTGCCCTGGGCTGTCGTGGGGTTGCCCCGTTGGGGCGTCGGAAGGAGCGACCGCGTGAAGTTCCCGCCCTACCCGCGCTACAAACCAAGCGGCGTCGAATGGCTCGGCGACGTGGCGGAGGGTCGGGGCATGAAACCACGGCGCGGCGTGAGCCCGGTGAGGAGGCGTGCCGGACATTTACGCCCCGAAGGGGCAACGACACCACAGCCCAGGGCATCGCCCTGGGTATGTGGGCCAGGAAGGGGATCCGCCCTGAAGGGGCGGGACAAAGAAGGCCGGCCGGGGGTTTGTTGCCCCGGGTGGGTCGCCCTTTCAGGGCTTGTCGTCATGCGGGCGTGGTTCCCAGGGCGTTGCCCTGGGCTGTCGTGGGGTTGCCCCGTTGGGGCGTCGGAAGGAGCGACCGCGTGAAGTTCCCGCCCTACCCGCGCTACAAACCAAGCGGCGTCGAATGGCTTGGTGACGTGCCGGAGCATTGGGAGGTAAAGCGCGGGCGTTTCTCGATGCAGGTGAACCCCCCCTGCGCCGGTCTCGCGTGCACTCAGGCCAGCCTCCAGGAGGAATCCGATCCCCACAAGCTGGAGCAACTGAAGCACGACCTTGATCAGGCACAGATCTACCACTGGAACGAAGTGGAAGCCTTCTGCGCGGTGATCTACCGTCCGCCAAACCAGCAGACGGCGCAGGACCATGCCCAAATGCAACGACACCTCCAGCCCGCGGTGGATCGTTTCAACGGTCTCGCGGACGAGGAGCGACGGAGTGAGTTTCGCGACAAGCTGGCCGGGTTCGTGCGGGTGTACGCTTTTCTCAGCCAGATCATGCCCTTCTGCGATCCTGCGCTTGAGATGCTCTACAGCTATCACAGCTCGACAAGCCTGCCTCGGCCCGTCGCAAGCACACTCCCCAGTCCCGGAAGCGAACGGCCCCGCACAAGGCGGGGCCGGCGATGTCGCTCTGGGAAGGCGCTTTGAACCGCCTATTCGGAGTAGCGCTTCTTAAATTCCGCGGCGCGGTCCTGGCGTTCCTTGATTTCCTCGGGGGTGAGCTGATTGAGATACCAACGGTGATCGTCGGAACCCAGGACCTCATCGAGCTTCTTCTGCAGGGCTCCGGCGGCGGCCACCTTGGCGGCATCGTCGGAGTGCGCACCCCGTTCGATGAGTTCCTCCAGCTCGGGGACCATCTTCGAGTAGAAATGTTTCGCCACCTCGTAGGTGCCGTGCCAATGGGTGTAATCCGGTCCCATCATGGCCGCGCCATGGCGGGCGCGACGGCCTTCATGGTGCCAGATCTCGAACCATGTCCACGCAAGGTCGTTGGCGAATTCCGCCGGGCGCATCAACGGTTTGGCCAGGTTGTAGAGTTCGAGTCCCGGCTCGGCGAACTTCTTGTGGTAAAGATCAATGAGACCGTCGTACTGGACGTAGAAATTGTCGACCCACTGCTGTTCGTGGCAGTTGATGCACACGGTCTGCATGTTGTGGCGGCGCGTCTCCCAGTTCACATTCGCCCCGGGCAGGCCCATCTTCTTGTCGCTGATCTCCGGCCGCACCGAAATCGCGGGGCGGTTGTTCCAGCTGATGCGCATCCCGACATCGTGGGTGATGGGCATGGCGGCGATGGCGGGACGATCCTTGGTGGCGGGGCGCGAAGGCGTGGCGCTCATGTGGCACGTCGCGCACGTGGGCGCGAGATTGTAGTCCTCGCCGACGACCCACTTCGAGGAGTCCATGTTGAGCTTGTCCTTGAAGGCGCGGTAGGCAACGCCGTGCTTGGATTCGTAGAAGATCTCGATTTGGGGGTGGTCCGGGCCCATGTGGCATTTGCCGCAGTTGTCGGGGTTGCGGGCCTGCTCGGAAGAGAACGAGTGCCGGCTGTGGCAGGCGGAACAGGAACCCTCGGAACCGTCCGGATTGATGCGTCCAATACCGGTGTTGGGCCAGGTGGCCGGATCGAGTTTGCCGCCCGGCAGGACTTTCACCTCCGAGCCGTGGCACTGCCAGCACCCGTTGACCGCCGCGGCGCTGTTGCCCTTCTGGAACCCGGCCGTGACCATGCCCCGGTTCCCCTCGACCACCTCGGCGAGGACATTGTCGAGGGACCCCATGATGCGTCCGCCCTTCGAGTGATGCGAACTCGCGAACTCCTCGGCCTCCCGCACGTGGCAGCGCGCGCAGTCCTTCGGGGAAACGATGGTGGCGATCCACTGGCCCTCGTGCTGGAAGGCATCGGGTTCGCCCTCGGCGGCCCCGTGGCACTCGTAGCAACCGACGCTGGCCCGGTAGTGTTTGCTGCTGCCCCACTGCTGGTAGACGCCGGTGTTGTCGACTTTGTGGCAGTCGATGCAGGCGCGGGTCTGCTCGGACATCGTGGGCAATCCCCAGGCCTGGGCCCGCACGGCGGGCGTGAGGGCCAGGATCCCGACGGATCCAAGGGCAAGGGACAGGATGATGGCGGCTTGGCTTTTCATGATGCGTTCAGGTGGTTTTCAAAGCGGTGGACGGGGCGGAATCGTGAGCGCCGGGAGCGGCCTGCCCCCAACGCCGGGCAAAGGTCACTTCGCCGGCCAAAACGGGCACGGAGACACGAACGAGAATGGTATAAACCAGCAGACCGAACGCCCAGATGCCGAAACAGATCATCGTCTCGTGGAGCGTTGGCAGATACTCGACCATCTCGCCCAGGGGCGTCGGCACGAACGCGGGCACGATGAGTCCCATTCCCTTCTCGATCCAGATGCCGACGATGGCCATGACACAGGCGGCGTTCAAAGTGGGCAGCGCACGGGAGGCCGGCAGCATGAACAGCGCGGTGGCCAGGACGTTCATGGCAATGGCGGTCCAGATCCAGGGAACCAGCGCGCTCTTGCCGTGCAGCCCGAGGAACAAATAGTGCGCCGAGGCGCCATGGGCCGTGTCGGCGTAAAACTCGGTGAACAGTTCGCACATCAGCAGGAAGAGATTGATGATCATCGCCACCTGAACGATGCGCCGCAGGGTGAACAGGGCCTCGTCATTGACCCGATGCCGCGTGAACCGGCGTACGATCTGGAGGGTGAGGATGATGAAGGCCGGCCCGGCCGCAAAGGCGCTGGCCAGGAAACGCGGGGCGATGATCGCCGAATTCCAGAACGGCCGGCCACCCAGTCCGACATAGAGAAACGCGGTGACGGTGTGGATGCTGATCGCCCAGGCGATCGCAACGAAGACGAACGGGATATAAAACGCCTTCGACGGCTTCCGCCCGCAATACGCGCAGTAGATCAGGTAACCGCAGATGTGCAGATTCAGGAGCAGATACCCGTTCAGCGCGATCACATCCCACGTCAGCATGGACATCGGGAAGTTGAACCGCAACAGCAGGTGCAGGAAGCGGTCCGGCCGGCCAAGGTCCACGGTAACGAACAACAGGCACATGATGATGACCGAAACCGCCAGCAACTCGCCAAAGATGACCACGTCGTGAAGATGCAGGTTGCGATAGACGTAAACCGGAATGACCAGCATCGCCGCCGCCGCCGCGAGCCCGACCAGATAAGTGAAGTTCGCGATGTACAAACCCCAGGAAACCTGATCGGTCATCCCGGTGGTGATCAGGCCGTGCACCAACTGCTGGCTGTAGGCGTAGACTCCGCCGAGAGAAATGACCGTGAGCACGGTCATCCACAGGTGATAGCGCCAGTCGCCCACGAAACTCAGGCGGAAGCAGTCCCAGAGGAAGGTAAAATAGCGCTTCATGCGGCCTCCTTTGGATCGGCGGGCGCCCCGGTCTCGTGATAGCGGCTGCCGCGTTCGTCAAAGTAGTAGAAGAAGCGGGGGAGCGTGCCCACATCCTCTTTGAGCACATATACCCGCTTGTGCTTGAGGATGTAGTGAACGTCGCTTTCGGGATCCAGGACGTTTCCGAACTTGCGTGAACCGGTCGGACACACCTCGAGGCAGGCGGGCAGTTGACCGTTCCGGGTTCGGTGCAAACAGAAGGTGCATTTCTCCATCACGCCCTTCGGACGCGGGCGGTTGGAGAGGTAGCTCATGTTCGGATTCACCTCGTCGGCCGGCAGCCCGGGCGCCGTGAAGTTGAACCGGCGCGCCCAGTACGGACAGGCGGCTTCGCAGTAGCGGCAGCCGATGCACCAGTCGTAGTCGATGACGGTGATCCCGTCGGGTTCCTGCCAGGTGGCCTCGACGGGGCAGACCTTCACACAGGGCGGCTTGGCGCACTGATGGCATTGCACCGGCATGTACCACTTGTCCGGCCGCGGCACCTGTTCGGGGTCGTAATGGTGATTGGCCGTCTCGACGTCGATGCTGCCCTTCTGCATCTCGAGCACCCGGATGTACTGGATTTCGGGCGAGCGCGACTGGTTGTTCTCGGCGACGCAGGCGTGCACGCATTTCCGGCAGCCGATGCACCGGCTGATGTTCAATCCGTAGACGAACTCGACGCCGTCCATGGGAGGCGGATCGGTGACCTTCGCCGGCACACCGAAACGCTTCTGTACCTCGGTGGTGATGCGCGCCAGGACCCGTTCCTTGTCGGCGGGCGTCATCTCCTTGTAGTGCTTCTGCAGGAATTCCTCGGCACTGGGCAGGTCGTCGGGGTTCAGGTGGCGCAGCGGCGACATGGCGGCGGCCAGGGCCGAAATCCCGGCGGCGGCCGCGGCGCCCTTGGCGAGGAAATCGCGCCGGTTCATGCCGGAGCCGGCGGCGGGCGGAGTGGGGGAAGCGGGCGGGACCTGGGACATGATCAAGGATGGGAGTTCGGGTTTTTCCTTTCGTTCCAGAGCCGGAGCGGGTTGCCGGAACCCGGTTCGTGAGCCGGTTCGGAAAGGCCCATCCGAAGCGTGTTCGGGCCGGGCGCCGGCTTCAGGGCCTGGAAGGGCGGGTTGTGCGGGTCATGACATTCGATGCAGCGCCGTTTGGTCTGTGGTCCGGCAGCGGTGTCCCAGTAACCGTTCACCCGCCCGTGCGAGCCGGCTTCCCAGTCGCGATAGACCGGACCGTGGCAGCGGGCGCACAGCAACTGCGGCTGTTCCCAGGGGATCTCCCCACCCAGGTCATCGACAAAGGCATCGCGGTTCGTCCGATGGTGGCAGTTGAAGCAGCGGGTGTTCAGACCGTGGCGGAGCGTGATTTCCTGGTGCTGCCCGAGCTTGCGGGTGGTTTCGGCGGGCGAGGGCAGGATGCGATGGCATTCGCTGCAGCGGTAGGTGTACCCGGCGACGACGTAAGCCGGCTGCAACGAGGGATGCCGGACCGGCGAGGGGTCAATCACCGAACGGGGCACGGGGGCGTGGGGCACGAGCACGTCCCGGTAGGGCAGCGGATTGAGCGCGAACAGAAGGGCCGAACCCAGCAGCACCAGCGGGACCCAAAAGATGCGTTTCGTGTTCATGCTCTCGTTTCGCGTGGTTTGTTCTCCGTCCGGCGACGCGGTCCGGGGAGGGACCGCAATCTGCCTGCGGCTCAGTATTTGAAATCCGCTTCCAGCCAGAAGACCAGCTTGTCCGGGTAACCGCTCTCGCCCTCGTACCAGGCCACTTTGGCCAGCGTGGTGAAATACTTCCCGAACTTGTGGGAAATCACGGCGTCGTACTCCTGCCCGAAATCCATGTCCCCGTTGTCCGACCAGAAGTGGTGGTAGACGAATTGCAGCGGCGTCGCATAGGGAAGCGTGACGCCGATCCGCCCGTTCAGATCCCGCAAACCGGCCGTGGGCGTCACCAGGAACATGTCCGCCCAACCGTTGAATTTGTGCAAGGTCGCGAGCGGCGTCTGGAAGCCGAACCGGCCGCTGTCGCTGCCAAGCGTCTCGTAGCCGACGCCAAACAGGATCGGGTTCCGGTTTGCCTGGACATCGACACGGTAGAACGGGGCGCTGTAGTCCACCGGGTTGTTCCCCGCGCCGGTCTGCCAGGCGAATTCCCCGCGGTAGGACAGTGCCCAGTCCTCGTGCGGCTTCCATTTGCCGGTGAGACGTCCGCCGAAGGTGTGCGACGAGTTCGCCGGGGCGTTATCGAAGTCCAGCAGGTACGCATAGGCGCCCAGATGAGCGGCGTCGCAGGCGTTGTAACTCAAGTCCACCAAGTGAGAGTCCGATTCGAAGCGCCCCAGCGGATGCGCGCTGCCCGAAACCTTGTCCACACGGTCGAGATAGGCGTAGAAGACCGTCGTCCGCTTGATGAACTCGCTGCTGAAGACCGCGCCGTCGTAGGTTTGCTGGTTCTGCCGCCAGTCGACGTCGCCCACGAACCGGTGGTCATCCAGCACGATGCGCTGCCGTCCGCCGCGCACCATCGAATCCCAGCGCGAATAACTCAGCCAAGCCTGGTTGATCTCGGTGGTCTCGGGGTCGGCGATCACAGTGCGCCCGGCTTCGTTCGGATCCAGGCCGGCGGGGTTGTAGGGGGCGCCGAGACTGGTCACGTTCTCGCCTTCGATCATTCCCTGAAATCCGTAAAGCGGCGCCGTGGTGAACCCGAAGCGCGGGCGGACGGTTACCGCGTCGGAGGCGTCGAGCCCCTCCTGATCGGCGTGCTCCCAGCGGAGGCGCACGTTCAAGTTGAACTTGCCGTTCTTGAAGGTGTCGAGCAGGTGATCGTCCACCCCCTTGACCGGCTCTTCCGCCACGCTGGTTGCACCGTTGGGAGACGGCGTCGCGGCGGCGGTTTCGGCAGCTTGGGAACCAGGAGCCAGGCCGGCGAGAACCGCCGCGGCGCCCAGTCGGACCGCGGTCCGCGCGAGGAACGAGGCTCGTCTGCCGGGAACCGTTTGTTGGTTTGAGTTCACGCGTCCGATTGAACACCTCCACCGACCCGTGAACCTTGACCTGCGTCAAAAGGGCATCAAATGCACGGGCCGCGTTTTTCGGGCGCACCTGATGCACCGGGCGGGGCATCCGCGTCCGGAGGGCCGCGCCGGGCGGTCGGCCTCCGGTTCGGGGCGGTGGTTGCCGGACGGCGAAAGGGGGACGCTTACTCGAGGGCGGGCCGGGAAGCCAGGGCGGTTTCGAGCAGTTCGCGTTCCGCCGGGTGGGTCAGCAGGCCCGGGGCGGCCTCGGGGCTTTCCCAGCGCAGGGCGGTGATTTCGTCGGGCGCAGGCTGGCCCGTCTGGCAGACGGCCTGCATATGCCAGTAGAGCACGACCTTCGGTCCTCCCTTGACGCGGTAGATCTGCCCGCCGGCGAAACCGGCCAGGGTGGCCTCGTAACCTGTTTCCTCTCGGATTTCGCGCAAGGCGGCTTCCTCCCAGCTTTCGCCGGGATCCAGTTTGCCCTTGGGCAGACTCCACTCCTCGCCGTACCGGCGCCGTTGGATAAGGATCAGTTCAGGTCCGTCATCCGTGGCGCGCCAGACAAGCCCGCCCGCCGCGTGAATCACGGTCGTAAATCCGGTTGGTGGAGCCGCACGCATGGCCCCAGCTTAGACCCGCCCCGCCCTGACTCAAGCCGGCAGGCGGTGGCACCTCGGGTTTTCCCGAGTTCGAGGCGGCTGGGGGAACGGCGCTCGGGATTCCCTCCGCTGGCCCCACCGGATGTCGAACTTGCGGCGGAACCGGTCCCACGATCCGAAGCCGCCGCCATGCGCCCCGGCGGGCCGGTGTCTCACGTTTGTGTTGTCGCCGCCCCGGCCGCCTCCTAAGCTCGCCCGAAGCAAATCACAGCCACTGACCATACCATGAAGACGTTCCTTGCTCTCACCTCCGCCACCTGTCTGGCCTTGGGCGCGGTCGCCGGCCCCGGCCTCACTTACGAGGGAAAGACCGGCCCCGGCGGCGGCAAGCACATCGTGTTCCTCGCCGGCGACGAGGAATACCGCTCGGAAGAAGGCCTGCCCATGCTGGCGCAGATCCTCGCCGTCCATCATGGCTTCAAGTGCACGGTGCTGTTCTCGATGAACCCCGAGACCGGCGAGATTGATCCGAACAATCAGACGAACATTCCGGGGATCGAAGCGTTGGACACCGCGGACCTGGTCGTCATGCTCTGGCGTTTTCGTGAACTGCCGGACGACGCGATGAAGCACTTCGTCGACTGCTATCTCGCGGGCAAACCGTTCGTGGCGCTGCGCACTTCGACCCACGCCTTCTCCTACACCCGGGATCCCAAGAGCCCGTATGCGAAGTATGACTGGCGCAGCAAGGAGTGGCCCGGAGGCTTTGGCCGCCAGGTGCTCGGTGACACCTGGATCAACCACCACGGCAACCACGGCAAGGAAAGCACGCGCGGCATCGTCAACGCCGAAGCGAAAAACCACCCGATCCTCCGCGGCGTGCGCGACATCTGGGGGCCCACCGACGTCTACGGCATCCAGAACTACCCGGACGACGCCCGGACGCTGGTCTTCGGCCAGGTGCTCCAGGGGATGAACTCGTTTGACTCGCCGGTGTCGGGTCCGAAGAACGATCCCATGATGCCGGTGGCCTGGATCCGCTACCACAAGAACGAAGCGGGCACGACCAACCGCATCTTCACCACCACGATGGGCGCCGCCAACGATCTCCAGAGCGAGGGACTGCGCCGGTTGATCGTCAATGCCTGCTACTGGGGCGCCGGACTTTCCGACCAGATACCGTTGATGAGCAAGGTGGACTACGTCAGCGAATACCAGCCGAGCAACTTCGGTTTCAACGGTTACCGGAAGGGGCGCAAGCCGTCCGACTTCGTCCTCCCCGAGTAACCGCCTCATTGGTGCCGGGGCCCGGCGGGCAGGCGGAAGCACCATGACTTCATCGATCGAAGACGCGCATCCGGACGTGGACCCGCGGTTGATCCGGTTGGATCCGCGCGACAACGTCCTCTGCGTTGCGCGGCCGCTTGCGGCGGGCGATTCGGTGCGGATGGCGGGGCGTGCCGTCCGGATCGGAGAGCGGCTTCCACACGGCGCGAAGCTGGCATCGCAGGCCATCGCGGCCGGGGCGCCAGTCCGGAAGTACGGTCAACCCATCGGGGTCGCCACCCGTGACATTGCTCCGGGCGAACTGGTGCACGTGCACAACCTCCGCAGCGACTACCTGCCCACCTACCTCCACACGACCCAGGACGACTACTTCCGCCATCCAGCCGCGCCGCCCGCCGGAGTCGCACCGCAGCCATAGGCCGTTCGCTCGGACCATGCGCTCATCGTCCCCACCCACGAGTTTCCCCGCCTGGCGCCGCGCCGACGGCCGGAAGGGCATCCGCAACATCGTGGTCGTCGCCTACCTCGTCGAGTGCGCCCACCACGTGGCGCGCGAGATCGTCCTCTCGCTGCGCGGGCAACCGGTGCACCTGATCGGGTTCGGCGGTTGCTTTCCCAACGCTTACGCGGATCGGATGCTGCGGGCGTTGTGCACCCATCCGAACGTGGGCGGCGCTTTGCTGGTTTCGCTGGGGTGCGAGAGTTTCAACCGCGGCGGCCTGGCGGCGCACGTTCGCGCCTCGGGACGCCCGACGGACACCCTCGTCATCCAGGAAACCGGCGGCACGCGGACGTCGATCACCCGCGGCCGGGATTGGGTCCTCGGGGCGCTCGAACAACTCGCAGAAGCGCCCCGCGTCCCGATGGAACTGCGGGAACTGGTCGTCGGCACGATCTGTGGCGGCAGCGATGCCACGAGCGGGTTGACGGCGAATCCGGCGGTGGGCGAGGCCTTTGACCGGTTGAATGCCGCGGGCGCCACCACGATTTTCGAGGAGACGGGCGAGTTGATCGGTTGCGAACCCTTCCTCGCCGAACGCGCGGCGCGCCCCGGGTTGCGTCCAATCTTGCAGTCCGCCGTGACCAAGGCGGCCCGCCATTACGCCAGCCTGGGGCATGGGAGTTTTGCGCCCGGCAACGCCGACGGCGGACTGACCACCATCGAGGAGAAGTCGCTCGGGGCCTACAGCAAGAGCGGCCATGCCCCGATCCTGGGCTTGTTGAAACCCGGCGACCGCCCGACTCAACCGGGCCTGTATCTGCTCGATGTCGTGCCGGACGGCGACGTGCGGTTCGGCTTCGCGAACATCAACGACACCGCCGAGATCGGCGAGTTGATGGCCTGCGGCGCGCACCTCACCTTGTTCACCACCGGCCGCGGCAGTGTGGTCGGATCCGCCATCTCCCCCGTCATCAAGATTTGCGCCAATCCGGACACTTACGCCCGCATGCCCGAGGACATGGATGTGAACGCGGGCCGGATTCTTGATGGCGAAGCGACCCTGGCCACCGTGGGCGGGGAAATCGTGGACCGGATCCTGGCCACGGCAAAGGGCGCGCCCACCGCCTCCGAGCAGCTGGGCCACCAGGAATTCGTCCTGACCTACAAGTCGTTCGACCCTCTCGGTCCCGCCTGTCTGCCATGAATCCGGGGGCGGTGCGGGTGATCCTCCCGGCACTTTGCCTCGCTCCGAATCCCGGTTCCCAATGGCGCGGCGTTTCCCGTCTTGGCGCGGTCCCGTCTACGGGCCTTGTTCGGGCGGCGAAGCGGGTGCCTCTGCGGGTTCGTGCGGCGAGGTGTAGCGGCCGGCGAGGCTGAGCTTCCACGCCTTGATCTTCCCGACGTTGCGGCCCTCGAGGGGTTCCAGCTCGACAAAACCCTGCTTCTTCTCCTCGGTGAGTTCGTGGAAGAAGGAGTTGCTCACCACGATTTCGCCCGCGCGCGCCGCCGACACCAGCCGCGAAGCGAGGTTGATCGAGTCGCTCACCGCCCCGACCCGCGTCCGGCTGAAGGGCCGCAGCGACATGATCTCGACGTCGCCAATCGTCAACCCGATGTGCGCCCCGCCCGAGGGTTGGACGCGGTCGATGCGACGCTGCCAGTGGGTGGCCACCGAATCGCCGATATCGAGCAGGGATTTGGCCACCGACAGGCAGCGGTCCGCGACGCGGGTCAGACTGCGGGGAACGCCGAAGAAGGCGATGACAGCGTCGCCGACGAACTGGTACAACATCCCGCCGCGATGAATGATCTCGTAGCGCGACTTGGTGTAGAAGGAGGTCAGGCTCTCGCGGATCACGGCCGGATCACGGGTATCACGGACGTAGCTCGAGAAGCAGGCGAGGTCGGCCATCATCACCGCCACCCGGCGGTAGAGCTGGGGCGGCAGCATCTGCCGCGGCGTCCGGCCCTCGGCCTGGCGCAGGGCGCGGACCTGCGTGGCGCCGAGATGCCACAACAAGGCGGAGTGGAGCGGGTCGTTGCGATACTCCTCGATGCTCTCCCCACCGAACGCCTGGAAACCCATCGCCGCCTCGAACCGGTCGCGCACGGTCAGCAACCGGCTGGCCGTGATGGCTCCCGTGTTGGCGCCAAGCCGGCGCTGGATCATCGATTGCAGCCGCGTCTCGTCCCAGACCTCGAGCCGGAGGTGCGGATTGATGGCGGCGCGGATCTCCTGCTCGATGTCGGGCCAGTCGTTCCGGCGCGCCACGTCCACCACCAGCACCAGCCGGGCCGCCTGCCGGATGGGTTCGGTGTCCAGGCTGTATTTGCGCTGGAGCCGCCGCACCAACTCGAAGCGCGGCTGACCGAACTTCACCTCGAGAAAGAACGGCTGCTCCCCGGCGGGCTGAACCCGGATGTCGGCGAACACACTCGGGGCGCCCAGGTGGAACTCGCGATCGATGCGCACCGCATCGGCCGGCAGCGCGCCCTGCCCGAGGTCGTCGAGCAGGCACAGATCGCAGCAGATATCCTCGAGGAAGAGGCGCAGCTCCGAGAAATAGACTTCGCTTGCCGGCATGCGCAGGCAGGTTACACAAGCGGCGGGCCGTGGCAACGCCGGGGCGCGGGCCGGAGCACCGGATCGGGTGACAGCCCCTTCTTCCGCGCGCCGGGACGCCCCCTGCGGGAGGAACCCGCGCCAACGGACCGCAGAACACCAGATCTCGGCGGAAATCAGGAAGATGCGCTTCGGTAGATCGGGCGCAGGTCGGCGCCGGAATAGGCGCCAGGTTCTCTCTCGCCCCGGAGGACGCACGGTCAGGTTCTTCCCAAAGCGGCGCGCACGGAGTGACGCGCCCTACCACCTGGCCGGGGTAGGGCGCGCAGTCCCCTGCGCGCCGCCCGAGATCCAGCCCCCCCGTTCACCTCCCGAAACCGTATCAAGCACGGTTCCGCTCGCTCACTCGACCCTGCACCTCAAACCACTCCGTTTCGGCGCTTCCACTCACCGTCAGTCGGCCGGGATCAGGTGCTCTGGCCGGGGCCCCGCCGAAAGTCGAGCTTGCTGTGGAGTCAATTCCGCGGTCCGAAGAAGCTGAGTTGCGTACCGCCAGGCATTGACCTCGATCATCTCCTTGATTAATGGACATGATGTGCAATGGTGTCAGCCGATCAGCCCGACCGATGAAGACCAAGCGGAACAACCGAACGACCACACCGGGGCGCACGACGCCTTCGGTCCTTCTCTGCGCGTCCCTGCTGGCCCTCGCCGGGGCCGGCACGGGACAGTCCCAGTGCATCAATCTCACCTGTCCCGAAAGCCTCACGGTCTGCCCCGACGGCGATGGGGCCGACGTGGTCTACGAAGTGCTGGCCACCTCGAATTGCGGCGACGAAGTGACGCTGGTTTGCGAGCCGCCCAGCGGCAGCCGGTTCCCGGGGGGCACGACGCTCGTGGAATGCCTCGCCACGACCGACGCCGGGGAACGCGCCGTGTGCCGGTTTCCCGTTTTCGTAGGCGACAACGAGCCGCCGTCGCTCGTCGTGCCCGTGCGCACCATTGTCCCGTGCGTCGGGCCCGACGGTGCGCCGGTGTGGTTCTCGGTGGCGGCGGTCGACAATTGCGACGAGGAGGTGCTGGTCGAATGCGAACCGGCCAGCGGCAGTGTCTTCCCCATCGGCACGACCACCGTCCACTGCGTGGCCACGGATGCCTCAGGCAACCTGGCCCGGGCCGAATTCACGGTCATCGTGGCCGGTGGTTGTGGCGGACAGCGATGTGTCGACCTCACGGTCCCGGAAGACATGGTCGTTCCCTGCACCGAACCGGGCGGAGCCCGGGTGACTTACGAGGCAAAGGCCCTGAACACCTGCACCGGCGGCACACTGCTGGTGGTCTGCGAGCCCCCACCCGACAGCCTGCTGCCGGTCGGCATCAACCAGATCATCTGCACGGTCGGTGAAGGCGCCGCCATCGTGCAGGCCTCCTTCCTCATCGAGGTAACCGACGAGGTCCCACCGACCCTGGATTGTCCCTCGGATCTGATCGTGCCGGCCGAAAGCCCGCTCGGGGCGGTCGTGTTCTTCGAGGTCTCCGGCAAGGACGATTGCAGCGACGAAGTGCGCGTGCGCTGTTCGCCGCCAAGCGGAAGCGTCTTCCCGGTCGGTCGAACCCGGGTGCTCTGCGAAGGCACCGACGGGAACGGGAACCTCGCGCAGTGCGTCTTTGACGTCGAAGTCCTGGAACCGGAACCGTTCTCCGCCCATCGCATCGGCGAGCGTCAGGTCGAATTGCGCTGGATCGGGGAGGCCCACGTGGAAACGCAGGCGGACCTCGCGGGAACGGCGTGGGATTTCCAGCCCGGCGACATCCAGGCGGACGGGAGCGTGCGCACGATGCGGGTCGCGGCCGGTGAGACCCAGCAGTTCTTCCGGATCGTACCCCTGCCCCTGCTGCCCCCCGCGGATGAGGATGGCGACGGTGTGCCGGACGGTGAGGATCGGTGTCCGGGGACCTATGCCGGGGCGCGGGTGGACCGTTTCGGCTGCGCGACGCTTGATGTGCTCGGGGCGCCGGAAGGCATCTTCGAGCCTGAGCGGGCCCGGGCGATGGATGCGTTGCGGTTGCTGACCCGGGACGGCGGGTTCGAGCGGGCCCGGGGTCAACTGGCCGCGGCGCTCGCGCCGGCGACGGATCCCGTGGCGCCACTGCTGGAACGGAAACTCGGGGCGGCGGTCACCGCCCTGACCGCGCAGGTTGCGGGTCTGCGGGCCGCCCTCGAAGACTTCCGCAAGAACAAGCCGGGACGCGTGGCCGAGATCATGGCGGGAGCCCCGCGCCTGGATGCCGAACACGCCGACGTGCGCCCGCAGGACTTCGAGGTGATGTGGCTGGACGATCTCGAGGCGTTGCTGGATCAAAGCCTCGCCGGCAGCGAGGAGCAGCTGCAGGCGCTGGTCCGACTCAACGAATCCGCCAGTGGCGCACCGAAACGGGAACGGGTGCAGATCCGGACCTACGACGAGCCACGCGGTGTGGCGGAGTTGATGGATGGCCGACGGTTGCTCCTGCCCCGTCCAGACGCCCCGGCGGCGCCCGAGTTGACCCGTATCCCGGTCGTCGTGGGACCGGGCAGCATCATTGAGGCGGAGTTCCACCTCAGCGAGGACGGATCCTTGCTGGGCCAGGGCGTGACGCCGGTCGCGCCGAACCTCGACGACCTCGTCAACCAGATCGATCCGCGGTGTCTGCGGTTGCGGATCGTGCCGGCGGAAGTTGGCCTGCACCTGTGGGATTCCGGCAAGCGCCACAACCCCATGGGTTATCTGTGGGGCGCGAGTTTCGCCAGCGGCCGGTATTACTTCGAGCAGGGCATGGGGCTGGCGGCGGCCAAGGTCTATTGTCCCTACGAAAAGCCGGGCGAGTACGCCCACTGGCTGAAAATCATGAAGGACGCCGACAACGACGGGGGCTTCGGCACCGTGGCCAACTACGTCGATGAAAACTCCCTGCCGGTGGTGATGACCCCGGCGAATTTCCCGACCGGGACGGTTTTCCCCCTGCTGGTGCGGGAGTATCGCGCTCCGAGGCTGGAGGGTGGCAACCTCGGCTCCGCGGAGTTGGTGGCCGAGGAAACGCTGATGATCTTCATGCGACCGTGGGGCGACTACGCCACCGCCAACTATTCCCGGACCGTCTTCGAGCTCGAGGACCTCCCCTCGTCCACGGAATGGCAGTCGGCCTCGGTGTCCTCGCTGACCCGGCGTTACCCGTTGACGATTCAGCCGGCGGGGGACCAGACCTTCCTGGCGGGCGGCTACGCGGTCAACGGCAATAACACCTCCTATCCGGTCCTGCAACCCATCACGACCGGCCAGGCCTTCGGCGTCTATTTGAAGGACCCGAACGACGACGCCTTCTTTGCCTACAGCGAGGATGTCGGGCGCGGTCTGTATTCGCCGATGGTGCGGGGTTACCGCTACGGCCACGCGTTTCAATACCGGGCCGGCCTGCCCGAGATCGTGCGGGATCGACTTGTGAATTGTTCGGGCACCGACACGTACTACCGCATCCCCTTCGATCCCGTGTTGATCGTGGCGAACTTGTTCGTTGGCGGCAGCTGGAACGTCAGCCAGGGCAACAACGGGACCTTCACACACAACGGCTGGCAGCAGTTCGCCTGGGATTTCCCGGCGCCCGCCGGCACCAACGTGCGCGCCGCCCGGGGCGGCACCGTGGTAAGCGTCCGGTCCACCTCGACCCAGAGCTGCTGGAATGCCGCCGCCCAAGCGTGCCAGAACTGCAGTGGATCCGCCTCTCCAAACCTCGTAAGCATCCTCCATCAGGACGGCACCACAGGTTTCTATCTGCATTTCCGGGTGAACAGCGTGACCGTCAGCCCGGGTCAGCGGGTTTACCGCGGCAGCAAGATCGCCGAGGTTGGAACCACCGGTTGCTCCACCGGCAACCACCTCCACTTCCACGTGGTCAACCCGGCGGGGAACCAGACCATCGCCGCGCGGTTCGAGGCCTATGATTCAGGCCGCGTCTTCCGCCAGTGCTACAATCCGCCGGCCAGCAGTTCCGGGTGGTCGAACAACGAACCGTGGAACTGGCCGTTCTGAATTCCGGAAGGCCGCGGAGGCCCGGCCTGCACGGCTCTGCGGGCGCAGGATGCCATCGCGGAACTTCCGGGCGCCGGTCGTTCCCGGGGGATTCGCCGCGCCCCCGGAAGGGAGCCGCATCCTTGGTGACTCATTCAACGACCTGACCCCGGCGGGCGTGAACTGCGGGTCGGGCGCCACTCAATCCAGTTGGCGGATGGTCACGTCGCCCTGACACACACGGGCGCAACAGGCGAGTCGATAGCGCGCAGGATCGCGATTCCAGGCGGCCAGCACAGCCAGTTCATCCAGCGTGGGTGGCAGGAGATTCTCCATGCCGTGAACGACCGCGACCGCGCAGGTGCCACAGGAACAATCGAAGCAACCGGCCTCCATCTCGACACCGGCATTGCCGCCGGCATCAAGCAGGCTTTCACCGGCCCCGATCTCGCCAACGAGTTCGACCGGCAAAATGACGACCCTGGGCATGGCAGGCGTTGCCGGGACCAATCCGGGTCATGTCCCGCAACCAGCCTTCGATAAGCCCGCGAGCCGGGGACGTCAAGGACCGCCCGCCCGAAGACCGGCGGCCCGCCGGTGGCTACGCGAGTTTCAACAGCGCCTCGGCAATCTGAACTGCGTTCAGGGCGGCGCCCTTGAGCAACTGGTCGCCGCTCACCCAGAAACAAAGGCCGTTGTCCAGGGCGCAGTCCAGGCGCACCCGTCCGACGGCGCAGTTGTCCTTTTCAGCCTGCGCGAGGGGCAGCGGATAGGCGGCGTTTGCCGGATCGTCCACGATGTCGAGACCCGGCGCGCGCCCGAGCACCTCCAGCGCTGCCTCGACGCTCACCGGCTGCTCGAACTCGGCACTCACCGCCACCGAATGAGCCCGGTAGACCGGCACCCGGACGCACGTGACACTGGCACGGAAGGCGGGGTGGTGCATGATCTTGCGCCCCTCGTTCTCGAGTTTCATTTCCTCCTTTGTGTAGCCCGTGGGCAGGAAGGAATCCACGTGGGGCAGCACGTTGAAAGCGATCTGATGCGGATAGACGGAACGCGTCACGGGCTGGCCGGCCGCGATCTGCTGCACCTGCTGGCGCAGCTCCTCGATCGCCTTCGCGCCCGTCCCGCTCACCGCCTGGTAGGTCGAGGCGAAGATCCGCCGACAACCGAACGCGGCGTGCAACGGATGCAGCGCCATCAGCGTGATCGCCGTCGTGCAATTCGGATTCGCAATGATCCCCTGGTGTTGCGCGATGTCCGCCGCATTGATCTCGGGCACCACCAGCGGCACCGTCGGATCCATGCGGAAGGCGCTCGAGTTGTCCACCACCACGCACCCCGCCTTCACCGCCGCCGGCGCAATTTCCTTCGAGATGCCGCCCCCCGCGCTGAACAGCGCAATGTCGATCCCCGCGAAGGCGTCGGCGGTCAATTCGGCAACCGCCACCGGCTCCCCCCGGTAGGTCAATTGGCGCCCCACCGAGCGGGCCGAGGCCAGCAGCGTAAGC
Source organism: Verrucomicrobiales bacterium (assembly GCA_024233305.1). Classification (GTDB taxonomy): domain Bacteria; phylum Verrucomicrobiota; class Verrucomicrobiia; order Limisphaerales; family J093; genus J093. The sequence goes on along the minus strand of JACKPV010000032.1, from coordinate 33,743 downwards.
CGGCTGGTCGGGAAACCGCGGCGTTCGAGAGTCCGGATCATTTCGACGCCCACCGCACCCGTGGCGCCGACAACGGCGACGTGAGGATTCTGATTCATAGCAACGGCGCTACTCTAGGCCGGCGGCCTTGATTGTCAACCTGCCTACTAACCTTGGCTTAAAGTATTAGAAAAGTTTGAATGAATCCAATGCTGCCCGCCCTTCACTTAACGTCCTCACCAACGGTGGCCCGTCAGTCCCAGCGCACGTCGAAGGTCAGATTGCCCGCCGCCGGCGCCGGCGTGGAATCGTCCGACGGGCGGGTGGCCGCCGCCCCGATCCCGCTTTCCTCCCGACGCAGGCGCGCCAGCACATTGCGGGCCGTGTGAATGCTGCCCAGGTGCAGCCGCCGCGCGATCCACGCCAGACCGAGCGTGGTCTCCCGCCGCAACCGCAGCGCCAGCCGGGCCTTTGCTTCGTCCATTTTGGGCCGGGCCGCCAGATCGCTCTCGGTCCAGCCGAGTTCCGCCAGACCGGCGCGAATGAGATCCTCGGCCTTCGTCATCACGGCTTCCGGGGGCAGATCGCCGTGATGCGTCAATCCGACTCCCTGCCCCAAACGCCCGGCGATTTCCGACCGGAAGCCCGCCGAGCCAAAGCACCATCCCCGTCGGATGCGACGCCACACCTCCGGCGGCCGCCCCCGCCGCAGGGCCTCGAGGCGATCGGCCAGTTCCCGGGGCGACTCGCGCGCGGGAATCAGCCAGGCGAACGAATCCTCGACGTCGACGCCCAGCAACTGCGGCAGACTGGACCAGCGATGATCGGTCAGGGGTTGGTCCGTCCGCAAGCACCCCGCCCGGATGGGGTTCAAATGGACATAATCGCAGACCGTCGCGAGGTAATACCCGTCAGGATCGACGAGCAGCGCCCGGTAGCGCCCTCCGAACAGGTGTCCCGACAGGCGGTGGCGGCGATTGAAGCGATTGGTATACGTGCCCAACCACCACTTCATTCCGGCGACGAGGTTCGGTTGTGGCGTCGTGAGCACGACATGAAAATGGTCCGGCAGCAGCACGTAGGCATACACCCGCCAGCCGGTCTTCCCACAGACCTCGCCGAGGGCCGCCAGGAAGGCCGCGCGATCCGCATCGTCGCGGAAGATGGGTTCGCCCCGGTTCCCGCGATTGACCAGGTGATGGACCGCTCCCGGAAAGTCGATGCGCAAGAGCCGCGGCACGCGCGCACCATTCCGGTTGGGCGCGAAGCCTGTCAATAGTGGAGCGCCTCCGTCCGGACGGCGGACGGTTGCGCAGGGCGGGCGCCCGGGTAGACTCGGGACGTGGCGAACCTGGATTTCCGCTATGAACGCGGCGGCATCTGTCTGCCCGGGGCGGAGCTCTGGCTCGACGCCCACCAGGCCCGGCCGGCGCCGGATCGGGTGTTCGTGAGCCATGCCCACGCAGACCATGTCGCCCGGCATCACGAGGTGATCCTGTCCGAACCGACCGCCCGGCTCATGGCCGCCCGGCTGGGCGGAGAGCGGATCATGCACGTCCTGCCGTGGGGCCAAGCCCGGACGTTTGCCGGACCGGCGGGCGATTTCCGAGTGACTCTCCTGCCCGCCGGTCACATCCTGGGCAGCGCCATGTCCCTGATCGAACGCGGCGGAGAGACGCTGCTCTACACCGGGGATTTCAAACTGCGTCCAACCCCCGCCGCGGAACCCTGCCAGCCCCGGCGGGCCGACGTACTGATCATGGAGACCACGTTCGGCCGTCCGGCCTACGAGTTCCCCCCCGAGGCGGCGGTGTTCGCGGGTGTCATCCGGTTTTGCCGTGAAACCCTCGACAACGAGGAAATCCCGGTGCTGCTGGGCTACTCGCTGGGGAAGAGCCAGGAAATCCTGTGCGGCTTGGTGGAGGCCGGGCTGCCGGTGGCCTTGCATCCGCAGGTCTTGAAGCTCACGGAAGTCTACACCTCGCTGGGAATCCGGTTTCCCGCCTACGAAGCTCTGGATCCCGAACGCCCGACCGGCCGGGTGATCCTCTGCCCGCCCAACGCCGGCCTGGCCCGGTTGCGCAAGGCGGGCCGGATCCGCACGGCGGTCCTGACCGGCTGGGCCGTGGATGCCGGCGCCCGCTTTCGCTACGGCGCCGACGCCGCGTTTGCGCTGAGCGATCACGCGGACTTTCCCGAACTCGTCGAATTCGTTAAACGCGTCGGGCCCCGCCGGGTTTACACGCTGCACGGGTTCGCGGCGGACTTCGCCCAAACCCTGCGCGAACTCGGTTTCGACGCCCGCGCGTTGAGCGAACCGGAACAACTCGGCCTGCTGTTGGGCGACCGCCGCACGGAACGCCGCGCCGTCAGCAAGCGCACCACGCCGCAAGGCCCCCCGCCCGTCGCGGTGAGCGAAACCGAAGCGGCCCCGTCCCCGGAGACCTTCCGGCGCTTCGCAACAACCTGCGCCACCATCGCCAATGAGACGTCCCGGGAACGAAAGACCGCATGGCTGGCCGCCTACCTGCGCGAGTTGCCAGTCGAAGCACTCGGCCCGGCCACGGAATGGGTCAGCGGCACAGCGGGCGGATCGGGCGGCGATGGACCGCTCGGGATCGGATGGGCGCAGGTGCGGGATGCGGCCTGTGCCGTGTGCCAGGCGCCGGTGATCGAGTTCCGGCAACTCGACCTTGCCCACGGCGATGCCGGCGAGACCACCGCCGCCTTGTTCGGCGATCGCACCCCCGACGGTCCCCGCTTGACCCTGACGACGGTGCGTGACGGCCTCGAGGCCATCCGCGCGACCAGGGCAAGCGCAACGAAGCGGGTCGCCCTGGCCCGGCTGCTTGCCCGCTGTGACGCGCTCGAGGCCCGCTGGCTGATCAAGGTCGTCACTGACCGCCTGCGCATCGGGCTCCACGCGGGCGGCTTCGAGGAAGCGCTGGCAGCCGCCTTCCGGCAGCCGTTGGCCGCCGTCCGACACGCCCATGCGCTGGTCGGTCGGCTCGGGGAGGTGGCGATCCTGGCCAGGAACAACGCCCTGGAATCCGTCCGCCCGGAACCGTTCCGTCCGCTGCCCTTCGCCGTGGCCTTGTTCGGGCCCAACGCCGCGAGCTTCCAAGCCAAACTGGCTGGGACCACCGGCCCGGGACCGACGGCTGGCTGGTGGGTCGAAGACAAACCTGAAGGCCTCCGGTGCCAGCTCCACAAGGCGGGCGCCCGCGTCGCGCTCTATTCGTTCGAGCGCGAGAACGTCACCGATTGCTTCCCCGAGTTGGCGGAGGCGGCGCAGGGCCTTGACGAGGACGTCATCCTGGATGGCGAAATCGTGCTCTCAGCGGCAGGACATATATTGCCGCCGACGGGTTGGCGGAAGCGCCGATGCCACTGCGGTCCCGATTTGTTTCCGGCAACCCGGGTCCGAGCGCGCTTCCTCGCCTTCGACCTGCTCTGGAGGAACGGCGACAGCCTGCTAGCAGCCCCGCTCCACGAGCGGCGGGCGGCGCTCGAAACCGTCCTGACGTCCCCGCCGACACGCTCCGATGCGGTGGCGGAATTGTCGGCAGCGACGGTCAGGCAGGCCCGATCCCCTGTCGAGATCGCCAGCTATCTCCGGGAAGCACTGGCGCGGGGAAAGTCGGGGGTGGTGGTCAAGGACCCCGAAAGCGCCTACCTGCCGGGGCTGAGCGTCCCGGGCTGGTGGGAACTCGACGCAGGCTGCGCGGCGCCCGCCACCGTCGGGATGGCGACCGGCTGAGCCCCGAAAAACCCGAGTCCCCGCCGCGCCGCGGTAAGCAGCGCCGGCTCCGGGACGCCGGTTCCCGGAGCCGGAGCACCCTTCGAGGGCCGTCTCAGGGGCGCTCTTCGATGGGAACGTACTGACGCTCGGTCGCGCCCATGTAGATCTGGCGCGGCCGGGAGATGCGGCTCTTCGGGTTGTCGAGGATCTCCTTGAAATTCGCGATCCAGCCGGGCATGCGGCCGATGGCGAAGATCACGGTGAACATCTCGACGGGAATCCCGATGGCCCGCATGATGATGCCGCTGTAGAAGTCGACGTTCGGGTAGAGCCGCCGTTCGACGAAATAGCTGTCGTTGAGCGCCTGTTCCTCGAGGTGTTTGGCGATGTCGAGCAGCGGATCGCTGATGTGCAGCCCGGAGAGGATGCGATCACAGGCCGCCTTGATGATCTTGGCCCGCGGATCGTAGTTCTTGTAGACCCGGTGACCGAAGCCCATCAAGCGCGCCCCGCTGTCCTTGTCCTTGGCCGCCTGAATGAACCGGGAACCGTCGTCGCCCGAGTCATGAATGGCCTGGAGCATCTCGATCACGGCCTGGTTGGCGCCACCGTGGAGGGGCCCCCACAAGGCGCACACCCCGGCAGCGGCCGAGGCGAAGAGGTTGGCCTGGCTCGAAGCCACCATGCGCACGGTGGCCGTCGAGCAGTTCTGCTCGTGGTCCGCGTGGAGCAGGAAAATCAGGTCGAGCGCCTTCACCACCTCCGGCTTGAGTTCGTAGTCCTCGTAGGGCTGCGAGAACATCATGTGGAGGAAGTTCGCGGTGTATTTCAGGTTCCGCTTGGGATAGATGGTCGGGAAGCCCTTGGATTTCCGGTAGGAGTAGGCCGCGATGGTGCGCACCTGGGAGATGAGCCGCGCGGCGTGCGTGTCGAACCGCTCGCGATTGGCCGGCCCCATCAGCCCGGGATAAAAGCAACTGCTGGCGTTGATCATCGACGAGAGGATCGCCATCGGGTGGGCGGTCACCGGAAAGCTCTCGAAGTGATACCGCATGTCCTCGTGCAGGTAGGCGTTGTCGGTCAGGCGATCCGAAAACTCCCGCAACTTGTCGCGGCTCGGCAGTTCGCCGTTGATCAGCAGATGCGCCGTCTCGATGAAGGTCGACTGCTCGGCCAGCTGTTCGATGGGATACCCGCGGTAGCGCAGAATGCCCTTCTCGCCGTCGATGAACGTGATGTTGCTGACGCACGAGCCGGTGTTGCCGTAACCGTCGTCCAAGGTGATATGGCCCGTGGTGTCGCGGAGCTTGCCGATCGCAATGCCGAGCTCGCCCTCGGTGCCTTCAACGATGGGCAGGCTGTATTCCTGCCCCCCAACTGCCAGTTTGGCTTCTTTGCTCATGTTCGAGAACTTGTTGTCCGTTCAGACCGAACGCGCATTTTGGTGTCCACCGGGCCGGTTGGCAAGTGGGCAGGTGACCGCCAGCGCCCCGGCGCCGCCCGCAGGATCAGGACACGAAGCCCAGCTTCGCCAGCAGATCAGAAGATTTAACACCTTGGATCGCAATGGTTTTTGACTTGGAAGCGCGCCCCCGCACGAGCCGGATCGCGGACCGCGGGCGCCCGCAGAGGTCGGCCAGAAATCGCACCACGGCCTCGTTCGCTGCATTGTCGACCGGCGGGGCGGCCACCCGCAACCGGCAACGCACCCCCGTGGCCTCCGCCACTTCGGAACGACTGGCACGCGGCTGCACATGGACGGTCAGCACCACGCCTCCGGGGGTCTCGGTCAGCCAGGCCGGGGTCATAAGGGAAGCCGCTGAAACAGGGTCTCGAGTCGAAGTTGCGCCCACCAAGTCCCGACAAGCACCAGCGCGGCCAGCAGCGCCGGCGTGAAGTGGATTTCCCCCACGCGGCCCGGGAACCAGGCGAACGGCCGCAGCGTGCGGGTGGCGCTGAGTTGCACGAAATCCAGGAATGCGCTCCGACCCACATGGGCATGCGGCAGGAGGAACTGTGCGAGCAAGACCGGCACGAGGGTGAACTTCCATACCAGCAGGGTCATCGCGCCAAACACCGCGCCTTCCTGCCACACCACCGCCGGCGCTTCGCGGGGCAGGGCCACGTTCAAGGCCACCAGGCCCGGTTGCGCCAGATACCATCCCCCCGCCGCCAGCAACCAGGGGATCAACACCTTGAAGGCCCCCGGAACCCGGGCGTACCAACCCAGCTGCCGGGCAATCCCCGCCGCCCAGCGGTTCGTCTGCCGGTCAGCATGGCTGACCAGGGACAGGTAGCTGAGCCCGCAGTGGAAGACACCCCAGGCCACCCCGAAGCTGCCCAGGGAGAACAACGCCATCCGGCTCAACATCGCGCCGTTGAAGGGAATGCTCACCACCCCGAGGTTCAGCTGCGGGACCCAGTCCAGCAGCGTGCCCGCCCGCCAGTAGACCCAGGAGCGGACCGTGAGCAGCAACACGAGCAGCAGTCCGAACGAAACCCGGAACCGCGCCGGGGGCCGCGGCAGCGTGCGCGCCGCCAGACTGAGCCCGGGCCGGTCAAAACCCACACCCCGAAAACCCAGCCACAACAGCAGCCCCGCCAGATTCAACAGATGATCGACCCAGTCCACGGCAGGGGCCTCGCGGCCCGACCGGCAGCATCGCCGGAGACGCGGGCGCTACATCATCTTGAGAAGCGTTTCCGCCATGACCGACGGCGTTTCCGCCACGCCGATCCCCGCCTCGCGGAAGGCCTCGATCTTGGCCGCGGCCGTTCCCTTGCCGCCGCTGACAATCGCGCCGGCATGCCCCATCCGGCGTCCGGGCGGCGCCGTCGTGCCCGCAATGAAGCCCGCGACCGGCTTCCGGCAGTGCTGCTTGATCCACGCCGCCGCCTCCTCCTCCGCCGAACCGCCAATCTCCCCGATCATGATGATCCCGTGCGTGTCGGGATCCTCGTTGAACAGCTTGACGACATCCAGGTGGGACGTGCCGTTCACCGGATCGCCGCCGATGCCCACGCACGTGGACTGCCCCACCCCGCGACAGGTCAACTGCCACACCGCCTCGTAGGTCAGCGTGCCGCTGCGCGAAACCACGCCAATGTGGCCCGACCGGTGGATGTAGCCGGGCGCGATGCCGATGCGGCAGCCGCCATGCGAATCCTCGCCCGTGCCGGGAGTCACGATGCCGGGACAGTTCGGACCGATGAGCCGGGTCCGCACCTCCGGACCCGCCATGGCGCGTTTCACCCGCGTCATGTCGTGGATCGGGATGCCCTCGGTGATGCAGACCACCAAGTCCAGCCCGGCGGCCACCCCTTCGAGGATGGCGTCGCCCGCGAAGGCGGGTGGCACGAACACCGCCGACGCCGTCGCCCCCGTCTCCGCCGCGGCCTCCGCCACAGTATCGAACACCGGCACCCGGTGTCCCTGATGTGCGAAGAACTGTCCGCCCTTGCCGGGCGTCACCCCGGCCACCACCTGCGTGCCGTAATCAAGGCTGAGCTGGGCATGACGGCCGCCAAAGCCGCCGGTGATGCCCTGCACCACGACCTTCGTATCGGTTTGAACAAGAATCGACATGACTGACTGGATTAACGGGGTTCGGGAATTCCAAATCGGGTTGCGCCACGGAACGCGCCCGGTCGACGCCGGGCGCCGGCCTTCAGCCGACCACTGCCGCGACGACCTTCGCCGCCGCGTCGGCCATCGAATCGCCGCTGATGATCGGCAGGCCGGAATCGGCCAGGGTGCGCTTGCCGGCGGTGACGTTGTTGCCTTCGAGACGCACCACCAGCGGCAGTTCCAGCCCCGTCTCCTTGACGGCGGCCACGATGCCGCGGGCAATCACGTCGCAATCCATGATCCCGCCGAAGATGTTCACCAGAATCGCCTGCACGCCGGGGTCTTTCATGATGATGCGGAAGGCCGCGGTCACCTGTTCCACGCTGGCGCCGCCGCCCACGTCGAGGAAGTTCGCCGGTTCGCCGCCGCAATGCTTGATGATGTCCATCGTGGCCATCGCGAGGCCGGCGCCGTTCACCAGGCAGGCGATGTTGCCGTCCAGCTTGATGTAGTTCAGGTCATGCCGGCTGGCCTCGGTTTCGAGCGGCGATTCCTCGTCCGTGTCCCGCATGTCCCGGATGTCCGGGTGCCGGAAAAGGGCATTGTCATCGAGGCTGATCTTGGCATCCACCGCCCAGAGGTCGGCCGCGCCCTCGGGCGTGCGGATGACGCACAGGGGATTGATCTCGACCATCGAGGCGTCGCATTCCCACCAGGTGTGGTAAACGCCCTGGATCAGGGACGCGGCGCGGTTGAGCATCGCGCCCCCCAACCCGAGGCGACCGGCGATCCGCCGCGCCGCATGCCCGGGCAGGCCAAACGCCGGATCGACCGGCTGCCGGATGATCTTCTCGGGCGAATGTTCGGCCACTTCCTCGATGTCCACGCCGCCCTCCGAACTCGCCATCACAATGGGCCGGCTCGTGGCCCGGTCCAGCAGGACCGCGAGGTAAATCTCACGTTCGATCTGCGGCGCCTCGGCAATGAGCAACTTGCGCACCTGGCGGCCGGCCGGACCGGTCTGCTTGGTGACCAGCACGTTGTCGAGCATCTGACCGGCAAAGGCCTCGACCTCGTCCGGTGACGTCGTGAGCTTGACACCTCCCTGGAAGCCGTTCGTAAAGGCGCCCTTGCCCCGCCCTCCGGCGTGGATCTGGGCCTTCAACACGATGCGCCGCGCCCCGGCGTCAAGCAGCGCCTTCGCGGCGGCGCGCGCCTCCGTCGGGCTGTCCACCACCGTGCCCGGAGGCAGCGTGACCCCGTGCCGCTTCAGCAACTCCTTCGCCTGATATTCGTGAATGTTCATCAGTTTCGACCGCGCCAGTGTGGGCCGCGCGCCGGGTCCGTTCAACCTCTAACCCGCTCCCGGCCCGTCGTCCGGCTTGCCTCGCGCTGTCCCGCCCGCAACACTCCCCCGCCGTGAACATCGCCATCATCGTGGCCGCGGGCCGGGGCGCCCGGATGGGCGGCGGCGTCGACAAGCTCTTCCTCGAACTCGCCGGCGCCCCCGTCATCGCCCACACTTGGCGGCAATTCGACCGCTGCCCCGCCATCGCCGAACTGGTCTTCGTCGTCCGCCCCGACGCCCGCGAGGCCTTTCGCGCCGTCGCCGCCGGACAGGGTTTCCGGAAGCCCTTCCACTTCGCTGACGGCGGCGCCGAACGACAGGACTCGGTCTGGAACGGACTCGCGACCGCGCCGGACGCGACCTCGCTGGTCGCCATCCACGACGGCGCCCGCCCCTGTGTGACGCCCGCTCTGATCGCCGCCGTGCTCGAGGCGGCCCGCGAAACCGGCGCCGCAGTCGCCGCCTCGCGTCTGACCGACACCGTCAAGGAATCCGCTGATGGCCGGCACATTTCCCGGCACCTCGAACGCGACCGTCTCTGGGCCGTCCAGACCCCGCAGGCCTTTCGTCTCGAGGTCATTCGCCGGGCCATCGCCACGGCGCGCGAACAGGGCCGGGTCTTCACAGACGACACCGCGGCGTGCGAACTCATCGGACAACCCGTGCGCTTGGTGGCCGGCGACACCCCCAACCCGAAGGTCACCACCCCCCACGACCTGCCCGCCATCGAACGACTGCTGCAACACTGAGCCGTAACGATTCAGTAGGTCGTAGCCGCCGACGTATAGTCGGCGCATGCTTCAGTTGGGATAGGGCTGCCGACCGCCGGGCGCGATGATTCACCAAAACGTGACTGCCAGTCGGAACCGGCGAGACCGTGTAAGCCCTTGGATTTCAGCGCCGACTACACGTCGGCGGCTACCGCGTGTTGCATCGATCCGGCTGAGCGGAGCGATCTCTTTTGCAGTGCGGTGGCTTCGACACCGCTTCTCGGGTTTCGAGGCGCTTCGGGGAACCGGAAGTCCGGCCGGCCGCGAGGGTGCCGTCGCCGCTTCGCTCGACAGGCGCGCAGCGAGGCGGGCCGCATCGGCATGGGCGTCTGCCGGACGTCGGCAGCCTCAAGGCGGCAGGGTGTAGCGGGACCAGCGACGGTCGTTTCGGCGTTTGAGCTGGCCACTTTCGTTGAGCTTGTGCAGGAGGTACCAGCAATGGTGCATGCTGGCGTCGAGCAATTGCCGGCATTCCGTGTTATTGATGCTGCCGTGCCCGGCGACGTATTGGAGAATCCGCTCCTCGTCCGCGGCGGTTGAAGGCATGGGCGGACTGCCGCTGCCCGAAGCCCCGCCATCCGCCGGTCGCGCGCGGGTGGAGAGGCTCCGACCCGGAAGCTGCAAGTGCACGGGCCGGACCTCGCCGCCGCTTTCGATGAGGGCCCGTTCGAGGATGTTCTTCAGTTCGCGCACGTTGCCGGGAAAGGAATATGCCTCGAGCTGGGCGAGGGCCTCAATCGAGATACCCGGTCGAGCCAACCCCATCTCCGCGCCAAACAGGTCGAGGAAATGCTCGACCAGCAGCGGGATGTCCTCGCGCCGGTCCCGCAACGGGGGCACCTCGACGATGAACCGGGCCAGCCGAAAATAGAGATCCTGCCGGAACCGACCGGCGGCGATCAACGCCAGGAAATCGGCGTTGGAAGCGGCCAGCACCCGCACATCGACGCGCCGGCCCTGGGTGGCGCCCAACGGCGTGATGAGGCCGTCGTCAAGCACCCGCAACAACTTCGATTGCAGCGCCAGGGGCATGTCGCTGATTTCATCCAGGAACAGCGTGCCGCCGTCGGCCAGCTCGAAGCAGCCCTTGTGATCCGAATGCGCCCCACTGAACGCGCCGCGCCGATGTCCGAACAACATCGATTCCGCCAGTTCTCCGGGGATGGCCGGGCAGTTGACCGGAATAAACGGCCCCTCGGCGTTGCCCCCGCCAAAGTGGATCGCCCGGGCGATGAGTTCCTTGCCCGTGCCGCTCTCCCCGGTGATCAGCACACTGGTCCGCTCGTGCTCCTGCAGGCGACGCACGCTGTCGAGGATCCGCCTGAGCGTCGGGCTCCTGCCGACAAAACCGGCGATCCCCCACCGGCGGGCCTCCCGGCTGGCGTAGACGGAAAGCTGCTCCTGCGACGCCTCCCGCGCTTGCTCGGCCTCCTGGCGCCGGTTGATCTCCGTCTGCAATCGTTCGTTCGCGGCGCTCAGGGCGTCGTTCTTCTCGCGGAGCATTCGCGCCAGGCGGCTGAGCCGCAGGTGGGTTCGAACCCGCGCCAGCACCTCGCCCGTTTGAAAGGGCTTGGTGACGTAGTCGACACCCCCAACCTGAAAACCCTCCATCACGCTCGATGCCTCATCACGCGCGGTGATGAAGACCACGGGCACCCGCCGCGTGAGTTCGTCGGCCTGCAACCGACGGCAGACCTCGAAGCCGTCGAGCCCGGGCAACAGGATGTCCAGCAGCACCAGGTCCGGTCGGTCGGCCCGGGCGACCTGCAGGGCGACCTCGCCACTCGGGGCTGCCGAAATGCTGCAACCGGCGGTTTCGAGCGTCTGGCACAGGAGATCGCGGTTCGCGGCGACATCGTCGACGACCAGGATCTTCGCCCCCCGCAAATCCGATTCGGTCTCAGCGGTCATCTTCCCGTCCTCCTTGAGTTTTCCCGACGTCCGCGGTTCGTGTCCCTCCCCGCGGGCGGTTGTCCGTCCGGGGCGCCGCCGCGAACGACGGGCAGACGTTACCGACAATCCGTGCTTCATTTCGCTTCATTTGGCGTTCCCAATGGCTCGGTTTCCAGCCGATCCAACGCCGCCATGATGCCCTCCATGTCACCCGCCTGGTTGAGGGCGGCGAGGCGGCCAGCGAGCGCGGCGGCGTCGGGTCCCAACGTCTCGATTTCGCGAATGCACTGCTTGAGTTCGCTCGTGCGGTAGAGGGCGGCCGCGTGGCGCAGCTGTTGCGCCAGGAACGTCGGCAAGCTCAAGGGCCCCCGGTCGCCAGACCTGGGCGGTGGTGACTCCCCGGGTTGACGCGGGGCTTCCTCGAACCGCACCCCGGACAGCGCGCGGAGGCAGGCACACAGTTGTTCCACCCGGAAGGGTTTCGCCAGGAAATCGTCAAACCCCGAATCGAGATAGCGTTGGCGTTCATGGGCCAGGGCCGAGGCGGACAACGCGACCAGGCGGGGACAGCGACGAGGCGGGGCGCCCGGGGGATCGGCAAAGAGCCGGCGCACCTCGGCGGCGGCCTGCAGTCCGTCCATGCCCGGCATCCGAATATCGAGAAACACGATGTCCGGGTGGGTTGCGACCGCCTTCTCGACGCCTTCCGCACCGCTTTCCGCCTGCGTAACCTCGCAGCGCAGGCGGGTCAGAATCCGGACGAGCACCTCGCGGTTTACGGCAACGTCATCGACGACCAGGGCCTTGACATGAACCCCCGGGGCCAGGCAACGAAAGGGAGTCCCGGCCGGCGCAACCACTGGCGCGGCCCCGGCCGTCACCAGCCACAAGGGGATCGAGCAGACGAAGCGCGATCCCTGACCCGGCCGGGACTCCAAGCCCACATCCCCTCCCATCAACCTCGAATAGCGCTTGGCGATGGCCAGGCCCAGTCCCGTTCCTTCGGTCCGCTGTCCGAGCAGCGTCTGCTGAAAAGGCTCGAAGATCCGGGCCTGACCCTCCAGCGCAATGCCGGGGCCGGTATCGTCGACTTCGAAACGGAACCAGGTCCGGCCCTCGGTGGGCGCGGTGTCTAAACAGGCCTCGTCGGTCGGCGGGCTCAGCAGGGAGGGCGGAGCTCCGCGAGGCTCTGGATCAGCTTTAGAGGCTTGCGGAACTCGCCCCTCCCTCCCTGGCGCCGGTCGTTGACTGACCCGCAGGACCACTTCGCCCTGGTCGGTGAACTTCACCGCGTTACTCAACAGGTTGATGAGCACGTGCCGCAGCTTGGCCTGGTCGCCGTGGACCTGAAGTCCTTCGCGCGGCTGCCCTTCCACGCGCCAGGCAAGTCCCTTCTGCTCGCAGCGCATGCGGAAGAGAGCCGCCAGGTCGGTGAGCAGGGCGTTGAGATCGAAGGGCTCCTCGTGCAGTTCGACCCGCCCGGCCTCGATCTTCGAGATGTCCAGGACGTCGTTGATCATGGCCAGCAGGTCGTCGCCGCTGCGGGCGATGGTGTCGACGGCGGAGCGGTGTTCGGCGGGCAGATCGGAGGCGGCCTTCAGGAGTTGCGAATAACCCAGGATCGCATTCATCGGCGTGCGGATCTCGTGGCTCATGTTGGCCAGGAACGCGCTCTTGGCCCGGTTGGCCGAGTCCGCGGCCTCCTTGGCCTGCTCGAGGGACTGGTTCCTTTCGACCAACGCGCGGTTTCGTTCTCGACGATGCTTGATCGCCAGGCCCGCCGCGATCAAGACGCCCGTCAACGACAGGCCCAGACCGCTGATCATCGCGGTCTGAACATAATCCCGCCGCACGGTGAACCGTAGGGTTTCGGCGGCCGACACATTCAAGTCCCGGTCCACCGCCTGGACGCGGAACTCGTACTCGCCATACGGCAGGGTCGTGTAAATGACTTGGCGTTCGTAGATCGGATGCTTGGTTGGATCGTGGCCGATCAACTGGCAAAGGTAGACCATGCGGTCGGGATGGGTTCCCAGGCTCAGCCCCTCGAATTCCAGCTTGAGGTTCTTCGGTTGGCCGGCGATCTCGGGAGACTCGAGCGATTGCGACTGACCATTGACCACCAAGTCGCTCATTCGAATGCCCGGAGCATTCGTCCGCGGCCAGTACCGGTTGAGCCCCCGATCCGTACCGATCCACATCGCCCCCGAGGCTTCCTCGTAGAAGGCATGGACCGTGTCGTGGCTCAGACCGTCCTCCCAGTTCAGACTCTGGAAGACGTCCAACGACGGATCGTAGATGGCCACGCCCGCCCCGGCGGTGCCGATCCAAAGCCGGCCCTGATGATCCACCCACAGCGCGCGCAGCTCATTGCTGGGGAGCCCATCCTCGCGCCGAAACGACCGCCACGTCTGGCCGTCATAACAGGACAAGCCGCCGGCCGTTGCAAACCAGAGTCGGTTCGACGCGTCCAGAACCATAGCGTTCACGGTGCCGTGGGCGAGCTGCTCCGCTCCCTGATACCAGTGAAACTGCTGTCCGTCGTACCGCATGGCGCCAGCACCGCCGGTGCCGATCCAGATCTCACCCTCGGGTCCGTAAGACAGGCACCGAAGCCCGTCCTCGGAGAGACCGTCGAGAGTGCCAAATACCCTCACCAGGTTCGTCCATTGGCGATCCGTGTACTTCCCCATATCCAGCCCGCCGACCGACGCGTTGGTGTTCGCGACGGCCGGCCCAAGCACCCGCGTCAGCCCCGAGTAATCGTGCGCCACCCACACCGTATCGTTGGCCTCCTGCAAAACAGCGACGGGCTTGGGGCGGCCCATGCCTCCGTCGAACAACTTCGTGAAATTCGTCCAGACCGGCGTCTCGAGGCCCCAGGCGCCGCGCCATGAGATCCGGCGATTCTCGCGGACCCAGAGTCTCCCCTGACGGTCGGTCCCCAACGGGATGACGGAGTCGCCGCGAAGTCGGTGCAGCACGGCCGGCGACTTCAGCTCGATACGATTCCAGCCCCGCTTCGTGCCTGCGATCAGGTCACCCTGCCATTCGACCAGCGAGAGCACGCCCTCGCTCGCCAGCCCGTCAGCGGCATGGTACGTTTCCCACGCCGGATCAAAGCAGCGGAGCCCGCCGTCCTCGATGCCCACCCACAGCCGTCCGTCATGGTCCTCGCAGACCGCGTCCACCCGTTGCTCACCCAGCCCGGTCCGGGCGCCGAAGTCCTCGAACCGCGCCCCATCCCACCGCAGCAAACCACGGTCGGTTCCCGCCCAGACGGTGCCCCGACGGTCTTCGATCAGGGCCCACACGTGATCCCCGTGATAGCCGGTTTCCTTCCCAAAACGATCCCACACTCGCGCTTCCGGATGGTACCGGAAGAGGAAACTGCCTGCTTCGGCATTCCCGACGGTCCAACCGCTTACCCACAACCGGCCCTGACTGTCCTCAAGCAACGGGCCGAAGTCCCATGCGCCCGCCTGCATCGGATGCTCCTCGAGCGTGGTGCCGTCCCAGGCGTACACGGCGGTTGCATGCATCGGGCCAAACCAAATCCCTCCCTGCCGGCGCGCGGTCATGCCCGTGACCGGCGCAGCGAACATGCCCTCCCGATTTGAATGGTGAACGAACTGGAGGCGATTCGGATCCCACCGGCTCGGCGCTCCCTGGGAGGCCAACCAAACGTCTCCCTCCCGATCCAACCTCACGCGATCCACGTAATCCAATCCCAAGCCGTCCGCTGAATCGTAAGTAATGAAGCAGTTGCGTTCCCGGTCGAAGTAACGCACCCCTCGCGGGCCCCAAATCGGCGGGGTCAACCACAGGTTACCCCGGGCGTCTTCGGCGATGTCGATCACCGAGACGGCCCCCAGCCCCTGGGCCTCCGAGTAACTCGTGAACCGTGCTCCATCGAATCCCACCAGTCCGCCGCATTCTACCCCAAGCCAGAGAGTTCCCGATGCGCTGGCGTGGATGGCGCGCACGGACATTCGAGGCAGCCCTTCGTTAACCCCGTAACTCCGCCACGCCTCACGCCGCACGCCCCGTCGCGCAGGAAAGACCGCGCCTTCTCCCGCCACGACTTCCTCTCCCGTCACCCGTGGCGCCGTCAAGGCCACGTTCGCCGCGGCATCCGAAGCCACTTCGACAACCGTGCCCGTCGACGGCTCGACATGCCGCTGGGCGAGGCTGATCCGATACCTCCCCGCCGGCAACGCCACCTCAAACCTCCCTTCGGTGTCTGTCATGACGTAAGCCCCTTCCCCCGCAGCGACGCCCTCATCCCTCCCCGTAGCCGCGGACGTCAGTCCGCGCACTTCTCCTCCCTCGTAATCCAGCGCCGACTGGCCGTCGGCAGCTACCGCGCGAGATTCCCCTTCCGCAGCAGCGACGCCACGAGGGGTACTTTCCGCCGCAATCCGGACACGCTTCACCGTTCCCGGAGGTTGGCCATCCCACAGAGTGACCCGCCCGCTCAAGCGGCCCGGAACTACGTTCGCGGGCACCATCCACGCGGTGCCTCGTCCGTCCTGCTCTTGGACCGAGGCGGTGTTCACCCACGCCAACCCTTCGCTCTGCACGCCGTCGGGAAGCCGGTCCGCCAGAAACAGCCAGAGGTTGAACTCAAGGGTGTCATCGGCGATCAGTCGCCTCCGGCCTCCGCTCAGCCCCGCGACATCGATCCGAAACTCGCAGGTCAATCGGTTGGTGTCCGTTTGCACCCCGCACACAAAGTGCGCGCGGGAGGCGGTGTTGAAAGTCCGCGCGTGGAGGGCATTCAAGATGGCAATGTTGTTGGTCCCCCCCAGGCCGGACACATTATAGAGGCCCCTCATCTGATTCTGTCCCCCGCCCGAGCCAGGCACTCCCATCCACACAATGACAAAGGAGTAAGTCCAGTGCTCGAACGGCTCACGGGCGAACTCGCCAAGCGGCGCGTTTTGCACTTCGACGCCAACGAAGAGGGCGTTGGTTTCCCCATCATACGCCAGGCGAAACTCGCCGGACCCATCCTCCCGGCTCAACGTTCGGGCGCCCAGAAAGTGCTTGTGCACCGAATAGCGCGGCAGCCCCTCGGGCCAGTCGGACAAATCCCCATCGATGGTGATCTGCTCGTCATCGATCGGAAATGCCAGCGCCAACCCGTGATCCTCGGCCTGCGACCTCCCCGCGAGAGCAATGGCCAACAAACCGAGCGCCAAGCCGCGGACGAGAGCGGACGAACACGCAGGGTCCGTCCACCCTCGCCCGACCGGGACCCCCTCCCTGGCGTCCCCCCTTTCGCCGGCATTCCCGGGGCCGAGCGGATTCGCCCCCTGCCTCCTTCGCCGCAGCCGAGCCGGCGCCATCGCCTCAGACCACGCATTCCCCACCCCCATGCATCCGTCCCTAGCGCCCTTTGGCGCAGTCGTTTTCATCAGGCCAATCCTCCTGTGCGTTCAAGGGTTCATTCCGCAGGGTTCGCCCTCACTCTAAACCCTCAACCATGCAGGAGAAACTTCTTTGGAATGCGGTGCCCGCGACACCGCTTTTCGGGCTTCGAGGCGGAAGCGGCGTTCGAACACCCGTCCGGCCACGAAAGCGCCGTCACCGCTTCGCTCCCGTCTTCGCTGCGCTTCGCCGAGGCAGGCTGCCGGCGCACTCCGAAACGCGATCGCCCAACGGCGCCCAAGCCCTGTCCGGGGCGCCGGAAACTCAGGCAACCTGGCGGGCACCACGGCCATCACCTGATCCTCACGACGTCCGCCCAAACGTTCCCATTGAATTCCCCGCCCGGACGTCCTTCCGTCCCCGGCGGGACTCGTTCCCTTTTCGCCCCCAGCGATGAATCGCTGGGCTATTCTCGTTCGCCCCGTGGGGCCGGTTCTCGGTGTATTGGAGAGGCGAGGTCCGCGAGCCCCTGAGATCCCCTCAGCCGTATCGATTCAACAGGGGGTAGCCGCCGACGTGTAGTCGGCGCTGAAATGCAAGAGCTTACGCGGTCTCGCCGGTTCCGACTGCCAGTCACGTTTTGGTGGATCGCCGCGCCCGGCGGCAGACGTCGGTATTCCCGCTGAATCACGCGCCGACTGCACGTCGGCGGCTACGAGTTACTGAATCGATGCGGCTCAGCCGTAACCATGCAGGTGGATTCACCACGGATGGGCGCGGATGGGCACGGATATTGAGGGTAACCAGGATGGCCCGCCCTGGAATCGAACGCACCATTCAGGGAGTCCGCCCGCCCTCTCCACCAACGCCCCAGCGCCGCGCCCTATCCGTGTGATCCATGCCCACCCGCGGTCCGCCGACTGAATTGTCGCGGCTCAGGAAAACCCTCGGGCCAGGTAGCCGGCGTGAGGAGACCCTGGTGTTCTGCTGCCTCCTGACTCCTGCCTCCTCCCTTCCAAGTCTGAGTCTCCGGCACGCCGTGGAAAGCCAAAGCGCCGGAACCGTCCATGCGGCTCCGGCGCTTTCGAGGAGTCTTGTTTTGCCGGCCCGGATCAGCGGCGCGCGCGCGGCAGGGCGCTCTCGCCGGCGTAGACGGCCTGTTTGCCCAGTTCCTGCTCGATGCGGAGCAACTGGTTGTATTTCGCCAACCGGTCGCTGCGGCTCAGCGAACCCGTCTTGATCTGGCCCGCGTTTGTGGCGACCGCGATGTCGGCGATGGTGGCATCCTCGGTTTCGCCCGAGCGATGGCTGATGACCGCGGTGTAACGGTTCATCTGCGCGAGTTGGACGGCGTCGAGGGTTTCGGTGAGCGAACCGATCTGGTTGACCTTGACGAGAATCGAGTTGGCCGTGCTGCTCTCGATGCCTTGCCGAAGGAACTTCACGTTCGTGACGAACAGGTCGTCGCCGACGAGTTGCACCGAATCGCCCAGCTTGTCGGTGAGCGTCTTCCAGTTCTTCCAGTCGCCTTCGGCGCAACCGTCCTCGATGCTGACAATCGGGTACTTCTTGCAGAGGTCGACATAGAGGTCGACGAGTTCGTCACCCGAGACCGTCTGGCCGGTGCTCTTCTTGAAGGTGTAGGTGCCCTTGCCCTTGTTGTAGAACTCGGAGCTGGCCACATCGAGCGCCAGGAAGATCTGCTTGCCGGCCTTGTAACCGGCGTTCTTGGTCGCGGCGAGGATGGCCTCGAGGGCGTCCTCGACGCTGTCAAGCTTCGGTGCGAACCCGCCCTCGTCGCCGACCGCGGTGCTGAGCCCCTTCTTCTTCAAGACCGCCTTGAGGGCGTGGAAGATCTCGGTGATCGCGCGCAGGCCTTCGCTGAATGTGGGCAGCCCGTGCGGCATGATCATGAACTCCTGGAAATCAATCGGGGCGTCCGAGTGGGCGCCGCCGTTGATGACGTTCGCCATCGGGACGGGGAGGACCTTGGCGTTGGTGCCGCCGAGATAGCGGTAGAGGGGCAGGCCCAGCACCTCGGCGGCGGCCTTGGCGTTGGCCAGGGAAACGGCCAGGATGGCGTTGGCGCCGAGCTTCGCCTTGGTGGCGGTGCCGTCCAGCTTCAGCATGGCTTCGTCCACCCCGAGTTGGTCCAGCGCGTCCATGCCCTCGAGTTCGGGCAGGATCTTCCCGGTGATGTTCTTGACGGCCGTCTGCACGCCTTTGCCGCCGTAGCGCTTGCTCTTGGTGTCGCGCAGTTCGAGGGCTTCGTTTTCGCCGGTGCTGGCGCCCGAGGGCACCGCGGCCCGGCCGATGGCGCCGGACTCCAGGATCACTTCGGCTTCAACCGTCGGATTACCCCGCGAATCCAGCACTTCACGGGCGATGATGTCTTGAATGATGCTCATAGTCTCGTTGTCAGAATCCCACAAAGAAAGCGAAGCTTATGGCTTCCCCGCCCCCCGTCAAGGCCAACCCGGGCTGAATGAAGGAGCGCCCGAAGGGGCGGAGAGCCCGGCCCGGTCGAGGGGATCTTCGCCGGACGTCCGACCGGGCGGGCGTGAGTCGTGAAGGAAGCCGCGCGGATGGGTCGAGCCGCCGGTTCGTCCGCACCGAAAACCGTCGCGTCAACGGCCGGCGCAACTGCTTCCCGGCGCCGACGGATGCGGCAGTCAGTTGCGGCGGCTCGAGGTGCGTTCGGAGAGCCAGATCATGTCCTGGTTGTTTGGCGAAGCGACGTTGAGCTGGAGCGAGTTGTTGTAATGGACCGCGGGTCGGGTGCGGGCATCGACCCATTTGCGAATCTCGGCGTGACCGTCGGCGAAGGAGATGCCGGCGGCGCCGTTATGGTAGCTGGCCGGGAAATCCACGATCCGCGCGGAGCCCGCGCTCTCGACCATCATGTTGGCAAACCCTCCCGCGTTGATGCTGTCGGGGTGTTCATCAAGCATCACGTAGCACATCGAGGGGCCGGGTTCGGTGATGTCGACGGTCTTCACGTAGGTGCGGTATTTCTGCGACGAGACGTTGGCCTGGAAGCCGGCGGGATCGAGCCAGTCGCCGGGACCGAAGGCCTGGCTCATGCCCATGCTGCGGACGCGCGGGATCGCCTGGCCGTTGACGCGGACGTTGCTCATGTCGGCGGGGCATTTGTAGACGTCGACGGAATCGAGCAGGGAGGCGAATTTTGACCGGGCTGGATCGCGCAGGGCGGCCTTGTTGGTGTTGTCGGGGTTGGCCGGGTTGAAATCGAGCCAGCCGTCGACCCAGGCGGTCGGTTCCACGGGCCGGGTGTAGCCCGAGGTGGTGACCTTGTCGGCGTTGTCGTCGGCGTACATGTGCCAGACGAGCTGGAGCTGCTTGAGGTTGGCCATGCACTTGATGCCGTGGGCCTTGGCCTTGGCGCGGGAAAGCGCGGGCAGCAGCATGCCGGCGAGGATCGCGATGATGGCGATCACGACAAGCAGCTCGATGAGGGTGAAGCCGGCGGACCGGCGGTGGCCGAAGAGGGAGGAGGGCCGCCGGTTGGGCGCGGTCCTGTTGACGAAACGCGAGTTCATTTGCCTGATTCAGTTGCCGGACCGCCGCCCGGGCCCAATTCACCCTCGACGGCGAAACCTGATTGCTCCGGGACTGTTACCACAATTGGCCGTGCTGGGAAGAGGGATTCGCAGGCGGTTTGCGTCGGGGGCCCGCCAGCAGCACCTGAAAGCAGCGTCCGCTGCCATTCTCGCGCGTGTCTCGTGCCGTCAGGGGTGCGCCCTTTCGCTGGAACCAAGTCCCCGGGCTGCGGGCGAGGAACGTCCTTGGCAGGGATGCTCAGCCCATGTTGAGGTGCTCCCCGATACGGTCGAGCTTCTCGCGTACTTCGGAGGGGATCTCCGCGGGCTCCATTTGCTCGGCGACGAGGTAGTAATCGCGCTTCGGGAAGAAACAACCGGCAGCTTTGAAGAACTTCGGTAGCAGTGTCTTGCTTGCGCGCAGGGCCTCCAGGATATCGTGTTCGCCAAGCGGATCGTGCAGGACTGCCGGGGGCAACTGGTCCTCCAGAACTCTCCGGGCGGCGGTCTGGAACAGAGGCTCCACGCGGGCGGCCACAAACCGCAGCAGACTGGCGGGATGGAGCAGATAGCCCTCTGCCTCGTAGCGTCGCCAACGGCCGATCTCCAGACCTTCGGCGGTGATCTCGCGATCAGGAAGTTCACGGTGGTCGCCATCCAGCAGCAGGTAGCCGGGCAGGTCGGGGCGGACGGCGCGCAGGGCGAAGAAGTGCCCGCGGGCCTCGCGGACTTCGCGTCCCCGGATGGGGTGGTAGAAAGGACCCTGCTCGAACCAGCGTCTGGTGGGATGCTCCAGTACTCTGGCCCAGGCGCGCAGCAGGTTGAAGTCCGTCTCGTCCTCCACGTAAAGGACGCCGTGCGATTCCTCGGCCAGCAGCAGGTCCATCGCCGTGATCCGGCGAAGGGCTTCGCGAACGTGATCTCGCTCGACCTCGTTGACCAGGACGTGCGGGCGGGCGCCGTAGAAGGAGACGATTTTGCCCGGGCTGGTGGCCTCGATGATCACCTCGGAATGGGTGGCCACGACGAGTTGGCATTGGCGCGCCGCCGCGGCCCGGCGCAGGTGATCGTAAACCTGCTTCTGCAGGACGACATGCAGATGGGCGTCCGGTTCATCAAGCAGGAGCAAGGTCGAAGGGCGGGCCAGGAAGAAGCTGAGGAGCAGCAGGACTTGTTGGAAGCCGCTTCCGGCGCTGGAGACATCCAACCGGGGCAGCCCTCCCAGCCCGCGCCTGGGAGGAATCCCGGGGAGGTATTCACAGAGGATGAAAGGACGTCCCTCGTATTCCGGCAGGAGCAGCCGGTAGCCGAAGATCGCCTCGATTGAGTCGACCAGCTCCTGCCAGAGGGTCTTGTCCGAATGCTGACTGAGTTCCCAGAGCAGATTGCGGAGGACATCTCCGGCCTTGCCCTGGCCGATCAGCAGCTCCTGATAGGGTTGGTCCCGACGCGTTTCCTCCGGACCGATCCCGGAGAAGGGAGGCACGTAGACCACATTGAGTTCTCTCGCGGCCCGGGGCACGGCTTCCATCTGCTCGGGAGCCGGCTTAACGTACAGCATCTCGCTGTTGGCATGGACGAACTCCATCGGGAGTTCCCAGCCGGCGGTCCCGCTTCCTCCCGCCAGAGTAATCGTGAGCACTTTCTTCTGACCCAACTTCTGTTCCCCTTGCAGATCGCGCCTCCTCAGCCCCGTGGAGGTCCCGGTCCAGAGCAGTTCCAGCGAGCGGAGCGGCACCGCTGTGAGTTCCTTGCGAGTGATTGGCAAACCGGACCGGCTACGCACGGCGTCTTCCCCGCCGTTGCCGGTCGCCCCTTCCTCGCCGGCTCGGTACTTCGCCTTCATCCACCGTCGCAACGCGAAATGCCAAGTGTTGATGGCCTGAATCAACGTCGTCTTGCCGGCGTTGTTCGGGCCGGCCAGGACGATGTGATCCCGAAGTTCGAATGTCTCGTTTTCGAACCGCTTGAAGTACTTTACGCGGACTTCGTTGATCATCTTGTCGATCCGGACTCTGAGGCACCAGCGGGTGTCACACCGAGGTTACGCTCGTCCGTTCCCTACATCAATCGCCTTCCCACGCTCGCGGGAATCGCCACCGCCCGAAGGCCGGATTCCGGCGTTTACGGTCCCACGGCCATCACGCGAAAGAACCGAACCGGTTCGGGGCCCGGCAGCCGGCGCGCCGTAAGGGATCCGCTGTTGCCCGCCATCCACTCCTCGGGGTGTGGTTCCACCGTGGCGCCCCCGGGAATCGTATTCTGTATCGAGAGTGCATACCGGCGCTCTGCCACGCTGGGCCAGGTGATGACCAGGTCTCCAGCCGGTTCCCGTGCGACGGTTGCGCGCAGCACCTCCGCGGGATCGACCGCCGACGTTCCAGCCTCGAGCTCGTTTCCATCGGACATGCCGTCGGCATCCGAGTCGACGGCGGGATCGAGGTATTCATGGGCGCCGATGTCCCAGGCGGCGATTCCGTCGGCGTTGCCGTCCAACGGTCGCGGAAGCCCGGCGGCATCCGTGGCCGGGGCGTCGTCCGCGCGCCCGGCGTCGATGGCCGGAGAGCCGGGGCGCAGGCGGAGATCGCCCTGGGGATGATCCAGGAAATACCGCGCGTAGCCGTTCACGACGACGTTGTGGTCGCGGGTGGCGGCGCCGGCATCCACGGCGAAGTCCGTGGCGAGATTGTTGCGGACGAGGTTGCCGGTGCTGGCGGCGCCGTGCTTGTGTTTGGTGATGCGGATCCACGGCGGCCCCGGCGTGGCGGCGTTCAGGTCGACGACCGTATTGTTCACGATCCGGCAGTTGCGTGCGCCGTAAAGCGAAATGCCGTGCCAGTGGTCGGTGAGGATTTCGTTGTTCTCGACCACCCAATCCTCGAAGAACCCGTCGAAGCAGCCGATGCCCTGCAGCGTGCCGCGATGCGGCTGATGGGGGTCTTCGTAATTCACGATCCGGTTGCCGCGCAACACGATCCCCCGCACGACTCCCGTGCCCACGCCGCCGGGTCCGACGCTCCAGGACTGGAAGCCGTCGTCGTGGTTGGCGTTGACGTCGTAGCAGTTCTTGACGGTGTTGTATTCGAAGTGTCCGTAGTCGCCGAGCCCCCGCAGACCGTCACCGGAGAAGTTCTCGACGACGTTCCTTTCGACCAGATTGCGGTCGCCGGTGACGCTGATGCCGAAGTTGACGTTGAGCAGGTGGTTGCGGCGGATGATGTTGTCCGTGCCGGCGACATCGATGCCGCTGCATGCGCGAGTGTCCCAGTCGGAGGCGCTCCACCCGGTGGTGTCGAGCGTGGTGTGCAGCGCGCAATCCTCGATGACGATGCCCGAACAACCGGCTTCCACGCGCACGAGGGTGACCCGCTCGAAGGCGGGGGCCGCTTCGGGAGAGATTTCGAGGCCCTGGACGCGCCAGTTCGAGGCGGCGCGGAAGATCAGATTGCGCAGGGTGGCCCGGGCGCCGGCCTCGACCTGGACGAGCACTTCGCCGGGGTTGCGCCCGCGGATGGTGGCGCTGCCGTGATAGCCGGCGCGGAGGACGAGGACGTCGCCGGCGCGGAACGCCCCTCCGGCCGCCGCCACTTCGGCGAGCGTGCGCCAGGGTTGGTCGGCCGTGCCGGGGTTGGACGGACTGCCGACCGCGGGGTCGGCGTAGTAGGTGGTGGCGACAAGCGATGCGCTGCCGGCCGCGAGCAGTGCGGTCAGGCGCCCCAGGGTGGTTGCGATTTGGTGCATGGCGATGCGTCCGGATCGGCGTCGGCCGCCGCCGAACATGCCTGATGGGGCGCGGCAGGGGAAGCATCGTGGTGCGGATTGGGGGGCGCGCAACCCGCTTGGCTTGGTGTCGGAGACGGTCTAACGTGGCGGCCACGTTCGGCTGGTCTGGGGGCGGCCCCGGTCCGGTCGCCGCGAGCCTATGGAATGGAACATTCAGTCGAGATCGCACACCTGTCGCGAATGCGCGGAACCGTTCGGGGACCGGCAGGTGCTGCACACCCTGCTGTTCAGCGGGGCGGAGGGACTTGAGCGCGTGGACGTGTGCGTCCGTTGTTGGGAAGGGCAATACAGCGAGGCGGCCAACCACCGGCGCGGGTTCGTCTCCCACTGGCAGACGGTCCACCTGATCCCGCCTCCCCCGACCGAGGTGATTCAAAAGGAGTCGGCGGAAACGCTGCTGCGCAAGCTGCTGGAACGAAATGAGCGCGAGGATGACGCGGCCTGTTTCGTGCTCGCCATCATGCTCGAACGCAAACGCATCCTCAAGATGCAGGGCAAATCGCGGGCGGACGGTCAACGCCGGCTGCACTACGAGCACGCGAAGTCCGGCGACGTGTTCACGGTGATCGAGGCGGAGCTGCGTTTGGACCAGCTCGAGGCCGTGCAGAAGCGGGTATCGGACCTCCTGGAACAGGGCTTGCCCGAGCCCGCCGCGGCGCCGCCGATTGCCGAGGGCGGCCAGGCGGAGGACGACGGTGCAGCGAGGCCCGCCGAACCGGAGGAGCAAGCCCCATCCTCCGAGGCGCCGGAAGCCGGGCCCTCGAACGACGAGGTCGAGGAGCGTGCCGCGGCGGGCGAAGCGGAATGTGATCCTTCGGGGGCGGATGCCTCGCGGCCGGCGGGGGCGGGGGACGTATCGTGAAGGGCGGGCGCGGGGTCGGACTCGAGGACCGGCTGGGCCTGCGTTTTCGTGATCCGACCCTGTTGCGCGAGGCGCTGACGCATCCGTCGGCGGCGCCGCATCGTTCCCAGGGGTTGCCGCACAATCAGCGGCTCGAGTTTCTGGGGGATTCGGTGATCGGATTGGTGCTCTCGCACGCGCTGTTCGAGCGGTTCCCGGATTGCCCCGAGGGCGCTCTGACCAAGGCCCGGGCGCGTTGCGTCAATGGCGAAACCCTCGCGCGCCGGGCGCGGGAGTTGGCCCTCGGGGACCACCTCATCCTCGGGCCGGGCGAAGAACGGCAGGGCGGTCGGGACCGGGAGTCGAACCTCTGCGACCTGTTCGAGGCGCTGGTCGGGGCGTTGTATCTGGACCAGGGCTTCGAGGCGGCCCGGTCCTTCGTGCTGCGTTGCCTGGCAGAGGCCATCGGGGAAGCCGCCGCGGACGAGGAGGTCGTCAATCCGAAGGGGGCCCTCCAGGAGTTATTGCAGGCTTCGTCGAACGAGGCGCCGCGGTACCGGCTCGAACAGGCCCACGGACCGGATCACGAGCGCGTTTTCGAGTGCTCGGTGCAGCACGGCGGCCGGGTGCTGGGGCACGGCCGCGGCAGCAGCAAACGCCTGGCGGAATCGGCGGCGGCCCTTGAGGCGCTGCGGCGGCTGCGGTCGGCGGCGGACGCTCCCTGAGCCGCCGTCCCTCCGGTTCCGGCGGGGCGGCCATTCCCCGTGCCGGTGGGTTTCTTGACGCCCCCCCGTGCCTCCGCTAGCTTCGCGCCTTGGAAACAATGGATACCGTTCAGAACTTTCTGGTCCCGATGGTCGTCGAGCAGACGGGTCGCGGCGAACGCGGCTACGACATCTACTCGCGGCTGTTGGTGGACCGCATCATCTTCCTCGGGACACCGGTTGACGACATGGTGTCGAACGTGATCATCGCCCAGCTCCTGTTCCTGCAGATGAGCGATCCGAAGAAGGACATTCATCTCTACATCAATTCGCCGGGTGGCAGTGTCACGGCCGGGCTGGCGATTTACGACACGATGCAGTTCATGACGTGCGACGTGAACACCTACTGCATTGGCCAGGCGGCGAGCATGGGGGCGGTGCTGCTGGCGGCGGGGACCAAAGGCAAGCGGTTCGCGCTGCCCAACGCGCGGATCATGATTCACCAACCGTGGGGCGGGGTGCAGGGCGCCGCGAGTGACATCAGCATTCAGGCCCAGGAAATCCTCCGGTTGAAGGATCGGTTGAACGAGATCCTCGCCCATCACTGCGGCCAGCCGGTCGAAACCATCGCCCGCGACACGGACCGCGACCGGTTCATGTCGGCCGAGGAGGCCCGCGCTTACGGGCTGGTGGACGAAGTGGTGAAATCACGGAAGGACGTCGCGAGCCTGCAGGCCGCGGACGCCGCCAAGTCCTGAGCCTCCCCGCCATGGCGCGTCCCACTCAAGTCACCCTGTGCAGCTTCTGTGGGAAGTCTCACGCGGAGGTCAAGAAACTGATCCAGGGTCCCGGGGTCTACATCTGCGACAGTTGCGTGCTGCTCTGCAAGAGCGTCCTTGATCGCGAGCTGCGCCCGGACCTGACCAAGCCACCGCCGCGTTGGAAGGTTCCCCGGCCGGGCGATATCCACGACCGGCTGGACGAGTTCTGCGTCGGGCAGGAACTGGCCAAGAAGACCCTGGCCGTGGCGGTTCACAATCATTACAAGCGCATCCAGGCGGAGGCGTTGATGCCGGCGGAGGCGCCCGACGGAGAGGAGCCGGAGGAGCCGGTCGAACTGGAGAAGAGCAACATTCTGCTGATCGGTCCCACCGGCAGCGGGAAGACGTTGCTGGCGCGCTCGCTGGCGCGGGCGCTCGACGTGCCGTTCGCCATCGCCGACGCCACCACCATCACCGAGGCGGGTTACGTCGGCGAGGATGTCGAGAACATCATCCTGCGGCTGCTTCAGAACGCCGATTACGACGTGCGCCGCGCGCAGATGGGCATTGTCTACATCGACGAGATCGACAAGATCGCGCGCCGCACCGAGAACGTGTCCATCACGCGGGACGTCTCCGGCGAAGGCGTGCAGCAGGCGTTGTTGAAGATCCTCGAGGGAACGGTCTGCAATGTGCCGCCGCAGGGCGGTCGCAAGCATCCTCAGCAGGAATACGTGCGCGTGGACACCTCGAACATCCTCTTCATCTGCGGGGGGGCGTTCGTCGGGCTCGAGAAGATCATCCACCGCCGGCTGGGCAATCGGGTGATGGGCTTCGGGGCCGCGCCGAAAGGCGCCGAGGTCGCATCGTTGAGCCCGCAGGAGATCGTGCAGCTGGTCGAGCCGGAAGACCTGTTGTTGTTCGGCTTCATTCCCGAGTTCATCGGCCGGCTGCCGGTGGTGACCGCTTTGCAGGAGCTGGACGCGGATCAGCTCGTGACCGTGCTGACGCGTCCGCGCAATGCGCTGGTGAAGCAGTTTGCCCGGTTGATGGAGATGGAAGGGGTGAAACTTGAATTCACCCCGGACGCCCTGCGCGAACTGGCCGTTCAGGCGCAGCGCAAGGGCACGGGCGCCCGGGCGCTTCGTGGCCTCATCGAACGACTCATGCTGGATGTGATGTACGAAGTCCCCGGCGCCGGCGACATCGCCACGGTGACCCTGACCCGCGCGGCGGTGCTGGGCGAGGAAAAGCCGCTGATGCGACGCAAACCGAAACGGGCCGCCGCGTGATGAGCGAGATCCCCCACATCCCCGTGCTCCGGCTGGGGCGTCCTTACGAGAGTCTTGATCAAATCGAGGTCCGGGACTGCCGTTCGGGCGAGGTCCGGGCGGTCGTTTCGAGTGTCAACGCCGGGATGATTCGGAAGGATGTCCGCCGGATCGCCGAAGGCCGGGCCGCGCTCAACCGGTTGCCGGCGGCGCGCTTGGTCGAGATCGCGGCGCAGGCGGGGGAGTTGTTCCGCGGGGGCACGCTGCCGCTGGGCGATCGCGGCCATCAGCAGTCGCCGCAGGACTACGTCACGACCCTCTCCGCCACCAGCGGTCTGCCGCACAACATGGTCCGCCGCAACATGGAGAAGATCCATCACGCGCTGACGCACATGGGCACGGTGCTCAACGGGTTGTCGCGCGGCTTGGACCTGTCCCTCCTGGATACCGGATTTGGCGAGCAGAACGGGACCCGGCTGGCCTATTTCCCTGCAGGAGCCGCCCTGGGCCTGGTGATGCCGAGCAATTCGCCCGCGGTCAATTCCCTCTGGCTGCCGGCGCTGCCGCTCAAGACCCCGGTGATCATCAAGCCCGGGCGGGAGGAACCCTGGACGCCCTACCGGCTGATCCAGGCCTTCATCGCCGCGGGCGTTCCGGCGGAGGCCTTCGGTTTTTACCCGACCGACCACGAAGGGGCCGGCGAAATCCTGCGTTCCTGCGGCCGCGCCCTGATCTTCGGCGACAAGCAGACCATCGACAAATACGCCGGCGATCCCGCGGTGCAGGTTCACGGACCGGGGTGGAGCAAGATTCTCATCGGCGAGGACTGCATCGACCAATGGCCGGACTATGTCGACCTCATGGTGCGGAGCGTCGCCGAGAACGGCGGTCGCTCGTGCATCAACGCCAGCGCCATCATTGTGCCGCGCCACGGGCGTGAGATTGCCGCGGCGCTGGCCCGGGAACTGGGGCCGCTGGCGCCGAGGGCCGCGGATGATCCCGAGGCCCGCCTGTCGGCTTTCGCGAACCCGAAGATGGCGGAGTTCATCGACGCCCAGATCGAGGAGGGATTGCGGACTCCGGGGGCGGAGGACCTGACCGCCGCGCACCGCGACGGGCCGCGGAAAGTCGCGTTTGAAGGCGGGCTTTACCTGCGGCCAACGATCGTGTTTTGCGAGTCGGACCAGCATCCGCTCTTCAACCGGGAGTTTCTGTGTCCTTACGCCACGGTCGTGGAAATCCCGCCGGCGGAGGCGGTCGAGCGCATGGGCTACACCCTTGCCCTGTCGGCGATTACGAAGGACGAGGCCCTGCTCGCCCGGTTGATGGCGGCCCCCACGATTGAGCGGCTGAACATCGGGCCGGTGCCGACGATGACGGTGTCGTGGGATCAGCCGCACGAAGGGAACATGTTCGAGTTCCTCTGGCGGCGCCGGTCCATCGAGCGGGCTTGGTGAGGCCGGTTGTTCCCGATGCCGGACCAGACGAAACCGACGGAGGCCTGCCGATCCCGCTGGCGGGCCTTGCTGGCCCTGTTGCTGCTGGTGCCCGTTCCCACCCTCGGGGCCGCGGCCTCCATGTTCTGGTGGCCCGGCACGCGACTGGGTAACGGGGTGTTCGCGGCGAGCAAACTCTGGATCGTCCTGCTGCCGGCGGCCTGGCTGCTGTTTGTCGAGCGGGGGCGCTGGAGTTGGTCGCCGCCGCGACGAGGGGGATTCGGAGTGGCGGCCGCGTTGGGAGTGATGATCGCCCTGACGATGTTCGGGGTCTACGCGGCGACCCGGCATCTGGGCTGGCTGGATCCGGCGATGGTCGCCGCGCAGGCGCGGAAGACAGGATTGGACCGGCTGCCGTTCTATCTGCTCGGGGCGGTTTATTGGATCACGCTGAACTCCCTGATGGAGGAATACGTCTGGCGTTGGTTCGTCTTTCGACAGGCGGAGACGCTGCTGGGCGGCGCGGGCGGCATGGTGGTTTCCGCCGCGGCTTTTACCCTGCATCACGTGGTGGCTTTGGCGTCGCAGTTCTCCTGGCCGATGACGCTGCTCGGGTCCGCCGGAGTATTCACGGGGGGCGCGATCTGGTCCTGGCTCTTCCGACGCTACCGCTCGATCTGGCCCGGCTATGTCAGCCACGCCATCGTGGACGTCCCGATCTTCGTTATCGGCTATTGGTTGATCTTTCCGGCCCCCGCCTGAGCCGTATCGATTCAACACGAGGTAGCCGCCGACGTGTAGTCGGCGCTGAAATCCACGAGCTTACGCGGGCTCGCCGATTCCGATCAGCAGTCACTTTTCGGTGAATCGTCGCCCTCGGCAACAGGCACCCCTATCCCAGCTGAATCAACATGGACGAAACTGACCGCAGTAATCGTAGTCCGCGGCAAGGCGGCTCTCGTGAGGGAGCGCCGACTGCACGTCGGCGGCCACGAGTTACTGAATTGTTACGGCTGAGTCGGTCCGCGGTCCGGGGAGCGGATCGCGCCGAGTTTCTGCCGGCAGCCGGACGCGCCCGTGGCTTTCAGCCATTCCCGCCCCGCCCGCCAAGCCGATAGCGGCGCCACATGTTATGCGGGTGTCTAATGTGTTGCATATCGCTTCAATAATGTTGCTGCTCCTCGTCCGGATCCAGCCGTTCCCAAAAACGCTTGCGCCGGCGGCTGGTTCGGTTTACCTACTGCGCAAATACGCAACGCCGCTGAGCTGGCGTTGGTTCGGTAACCGTCGGGTCGGAACGTCAAAGGATTTTCACATGCAACCAACCGCCACCGTCCTCCGCTGCCGCGCCATCATCGGTTTGACCGCCGTCATCTGCGGCGTCGCCTCCAGCAACGCCGCCGCCCCCAGGATCGTCGCCCACTCTCCCGCAGGCCATGTCGATGCCGCGGACATCACCGGCATGACCCTGACGCTGGATGCGCCGGTGGTGGCGGCGGATGCCCAGAGCCCGTCGACTTACGAGTTCCTGGACCTCGGCGCCGACCATCAGCCCGGCGGCGGGGACGATTTGGTGATGCTCGTCCAGCCGACCTATGTGAGCGGCGGGACGGAGATCGACCTGTTGTTCGTCGGGGACACGCAGGTGGACCTGAGCCAGTGGGTGGAACGGGACTACGCCAGCGGCGGCTCGGGCGATTGGCGCATCGAAACGGGCGGGACGAGCGTGAAGCAGTATATCAACGGGAACCCGACCTACTTCGTCAGCGATTTCGACTTCATCGACCGGGAATTCGTGGGCCGGATCAAGGTTGAGACGACCGGTGACGATGATTTCATTGGACTGGTGTTTGGGTTTACCGTCAACGGCTCGAACAAGCCGGACAGCTATTACCTCTTCGACTGGAAGCAGGCCACCCAGGATGTGGCGGAGCGAGGTTTCAAGCTCCTGAAGATCACCAACTCAAATGGCACGGCGCCCGACTTGTGGAACGGTGAAACGGGAGGCACCGTCACGGTGCTGGCCCGGGACTCGAGCGTCGGGTGGGCGGACAACACCGAATACGACTTCTCCGTCCGATACCGGTCCAGCGGTCAGATCGACCTGGCGATCCGCCGCAGTTCCGACCAGGCGCTGCTGTGGAGCACCAGCGTCACGGACCCCTCCCCACTTGGCGTCGGCAAGGTGGGGTTCTACAACTACAGCCAGTCGCTCGTTCGCTACAGCGGTCTGAATCAGGTCGATTTCCTGGAAGAAGGCGCCTACCAGCTGACGGCCTACTCGGGAAACCCCGGGCTGCGGGGAACGGACGGCACCTTCCTCGACGGCAACGGGGACGGCACGCTGCAGGCCGACGACGATTTTGTCACCACGCTGGTGATCGACCACAGCGATCCAGTGGTCACCGAGGCCAGCATCCAGCCCGCGGGCATCGCGGTCGAGTTCTACGATCTGGGCGGTATTGATCTGACCACCGTCGAGAATCCGGCCAATTACACCGTGACCGCCAGCGGCGGGGATGGGGTGCTCGGCAACGGGAACGATGTGGTCCTGACGGTTGCCGGCGTGACTTCGTCCACCGTCGGCGCCACCACCACGGCCACCCTTGATCTGGGCGGCCCGTTGGGCGACGACCGCTATCACCTCGTCGTCGATGGCTCTGCCAGTGTGCAGGATCTGGCGGGGCACAAGCTTGCGGGCGGCGACTACGAAACGGATCTCGAACTGGTGACGGGGCCGGCGGTGATAACTCTGGACCTGTTGGCGACGAGTGATTCGGGGGCTTCCGATAGGGACGAACTCACCAATGATGCGACCCCTACGCTCGCGGTGGACGTGAACAAGGCGGGCTGGGTTGAACTGGACGTCGACGGGGATCTGGTGGCCGATCACACCAGCTGGGCCACCGGACCGGGGACCTTCGAGTTCACTGCTGCCACCCTGACTGACGGTGATTACACGGCGACCGCCTGGCTGACACCGGCGGTCGGTTCTCCGGTGAACAGCTCGCTCGGGTTGACCATCGACACCCAGGGGCCGTTCGTTCTGCCGGGCGCCGCGGAGGAGCAGGCTCCGTTGTTCGCGCGCACGTTGACCTTCAGTGAACTCCTCGACGAGGCCACCATCGACCCGTTGCAGGTGACCATGACGGGGCCGAATGGGGCGAATGTGCCCCTGTTGGCCGTGAACGGTTCGGGTGCGGTCTACACCTTGGAGTTCGCGGCAATCACGCTACCCGGCGATTACCATATCGACGGGCACCTCGACATTTCGGACCTGGCCGGCAACCCGAGCAATCAAGATCAGGACGGGACCTCGGGGGAAGCCGGAGTTGACGTGCCGCACGACAGCTTCCTGTTGCTGGCGGATGTGACCTCGCCCTATGTCACGCGCTTCGAGCCTAGTGGCGTCGTGAATCAGGATGTCACGTTGTTCGAGGTCGAGTTCAGCGAGGCGATGGATGCGGCCAGCTTTTCGGGGGACGACGTGTCGTTGCTGACGCCCGGCGGGCCGGTCGATCCCTCGCAAATGACCGTCACCCCAGTGGACAGCCGGGTCTTCCAGGTGTCCGTCCCCACGCTGAGTGCCGAGGGTCAATACGACGTGACGGTCGGCCCGACCATCCGCGACCTGGCGGGCAACACGATGACGGAGCTTTTCCTCGTGGATGATCAGTCGTTCGACACGCTGCCGGCTTCGTGGGTGTTCCATGGAGACGCGAGCTGGAACGCGGGTGGTTTTGCCCGGATTACCCCCGCCGCGGGATATCGCGTCGGGGCGGCCTACTTCGGCACGGCGCAGACTCCCGCCCCATTCATCGTGGAGTTCGATTTCAACCTCAGCAGCGGCGGTGGCTCGGGTGGCGGGGCTGACGGCTTGGTTTTTGTCTGCGCGGAGAACCCCGTGCTGGGCGGCAGCGGCGGGGGCATCGGCTATTCCGGCGCGCTGGGAACGTCCTTCGCCGTGGAGTTCGACACCTACAACAATGGCGGTGTCGACCCGAACAACAACCATGTTGCCTTCGACTGGAACGGCCAGTTCCGCAGCACCGCGCGGGTCGTGAACGGTTCCTGGATGGTGAACTCAGGGACGCACCACGCGGTCATCCGGTTCGACGGAGCAAGCCGGATCGATCTAACCCTGACGGGCCCGGGTGGAGCGGTTACGGACGCCTCCTACGACCTGCCGCCGGAGGCTATTCCCAGCCAGTACACCTTCGGTTTCACGTCGGGCACCGGCGGTGGCTGGGCGAATCACGACGTGGACAACGTACAGGTCCATCTGCTTACCGGCGGCGCCAGCGGGGCGTTTGCCACCTCCTTCGTGATCGACAAGACCGGCCCGGCGGTCGTGGACATGACCCCGTCCGGCGATTTGCCGGGCGCGGTGGATCATGTCGACCTCACGTTCGACTCGCCCATCCTGCCCGGCTCCTTCGGCGTGGCCGACGTGCAACTTACCGGCCCGGCAGGCGCGGTGGCTTCGGTCGCCAACCTGGGTGGCAACGGCGACGTGTTCCGCATCAACTTCAATCCGGCCCTGAACGCCATTGGTGACTATCAGATCCAGGTCGGCCCCGAGGTGACGGATCTGGCCGGCAACCCGATGAACCAGAACGGCAACGGCACCAACGGCGAGGATCCTGCCGATGCCTTCGTCGGCAACCTGGCCCTGACCCTGCCCGACTTGCAGATCACGCAGATCAGCGCGCCC
>JACKPV010000031.1 GCA_024233305.1 Verrucomicrobiales bacterium | reverse complement strand
AACCCTTGGATGCACTGACCCGGCGGGTGGCCGGCGGCCGGACCGCACGGCGGCCTTCACCCTGATCGAACTCCTCGTGGTGATCGCCATCATCGCCATTCTGGCCGGCATGCTGTTGCCGGCCCTGGGCAAGGCGAAGACCAAGGCCATGGGGATCGCCTGCATCAACAACGAGAAGCAACTCACGCTCGCCTGGATCATGTACGCCGACGACTACGAAGGGCGGTTGGTCCCGAACGGCGACGGAAACGGAGACGGCTGGGTCGGCGGCTGGATCCACACCACGCGCGGTCCCGTGAACCTGAGCAACTGCACGAACGTCAATCTGCTCATGCCCCCGCACGGCAAGCTTTATCCCTACAACCAGTCGTTCGGGATCTACAAATGCCCGGCCGATCGGTTCATGGTGACCATCGGGGGAACGAAGCACTTCCGCACCCGCAGCATCTCGATGAACGGCTGCATGAACGGGAACAGCTGGCATACGGCGGTCATCGACCAGGACTGGTGGACCTACCGCAAAATGGCGGAAATCCAACGGCCCTCGTCGCAATTCGTGTTCATCGACGAGCGGGAGGACAGCCTGGACGACGGCTACCTGCTGGTGCTCGTCGATCAACCCCCGCAATGGGGCAATCTCCCGGCGATCTATCACAATGGCGCCAGCGGGCTGGGCTTCGCCGACGGCCACGCCGAAATCCGGAAATGGGTGGACGCCGCAACGCTCAAGCCGGGCACCGACGGCGCCCGCGTGGCCCCGCGGGACACCCTCTGGATCAACGACCGGGCAACCACCCGACGCTGACCGCCATGAAGACCGGTCGGCTGGCTTTCGGACTCGCGGCGATCTCCGCCCTCGGGTTGTGCGCGCAGACGGTGGTCCGCACCGTTGAGGTGGCGGAGGGGCTCGCTTCCCATCCCGTCAACGGGGGGCGTTGCCTCATTTCGGACGGCGCCTGCCAGTACCTCGCCTTCTACGCGGCGGACCATCAGGCGACGGTGGCCAAACGCCGGCTCGATTCGGATGCATGGGAATTTGCCACGCTGCCCGAACGCGTCGGGTGGGATACGCACAACCGGTTGGTCCTGTTCCAGGATCGGGACGGCTACCTGCATCTCACCGGGAACATGCATGGCGCTCCGCTCCGTTATTACCGGACGACGAACCCGCGGGATATTCAGTCCTTCGAGGCCGTTCACCGCTGGAGCGGCCAGTTGGAGGACCGGGTGACCTACCCGAGCGTGATCCAGTCCCGGGACGGTTCGACCCACATGATGTACCGCGACGGCGGCAGCGGCGACGGCCAGCGGGTGTTGGTGCACTACGACGAGGCAACCCGCAGCTGGAACGGGACCGGGCGGGCGTTCATCAGCGGCCGGGATCGCCGGCCGACCTGCAACGCGTATCCGTTCGGCGGGATTGTCGAGGATGCGACCGGGTCCTGGCACATCGCCTGGTGCTGGCGTGAAACGCCGGATGTGGAAACCAACTTCGACGTATGCTACGCGCGCAGCCGCGATCAGGGCGCGACATGGGAACGCTCGAACGGGGAGGCCCTCGCGCTGCCCATTCGTCCGGAAACCGCCCAGGTGGTGGACCCGATTCCGCAACGCCGCGGATTGATGAACGGGGGCGCTCTCGTGGTCTCCGAACAGGGAATTCCCTTCATCGGTTACACGCGCTTCGATGCCGACGGCCGGAACCAGCTCTTCGTGGCAACGCCCGTGGCGGGACGATGGACGGTGATCCAGATCTCCGACTGGACCGTGCGGTTCTGGTTCGAGGGGCGGGGCACCATTCCTGAATACCCACCCATCCCGCGGTTGAGCCTGATTTCCGGCGATCAACTCGAGGTGCGATACGCCTCCGCGCTGATCAATCCGGCCCGCGGTGCGTTCACATTGCGGTCGACGAACGATGCGGGCTGGCGTCCGGAGCGGCGCACCGGGCGGGGCGATGAGGAGCGCCAGGTGGCCCCAAACATCCGCGCCACGAACATCGGTCCCCTGCCGGCGGGCCAGGAGCACTACCTCACCCAGGCCACCGCGCGACCGAACCGGGACCGCCGTCCCGAGGATCCCCAACCCGCCACCATGATCCGGATCCTGGAGGTGGCGCGCTGATCGGCATTTCCCCCCCGATCTGGCGCCCGCCGGGCGGCGGCGTGGAGTGAGTTCCGACGCGCAGTTGGGACGCAAAAGGGGTTGTCAGGCGGGGCGCGGTTGCTAGATTCGCCAGAAGCAATTTGCCTGACGCGGGTGTTTGGCCCATGAGCGCGACGATGCACAACCATACCAGCAAGTTTTGCGAGGGAACGACGTTGTACCGGGAGTTCGTGGCGGAGCGCGCCGAGATCGACCGTCACAAGTGGATCGAGTCGGAAAAGCAGGGTCGCGATGTGGGTTTCGACTGGGCCCTCACCGATTGGGTGTTCCATTACCGGAACGGCTGGCTGCGAAGCCGCGCAAGTCGCCGCGGACGATGAAGACCGGACGGGCAGGGGATGAGCACGGAGGGGCGGAGCGCGTCGGGTGCGCCGGCGGTTGGGGACGTTGCGAATGAGCGCTGACATGTCCGTGCCGCACGTGCTGATGGAAACCGCAGAGGCGGAGGCCGCCATCCGGCGGCTCGCGCAGGAGATTCTGGACCGGCCGGGGTCCGCCGCCAGCGTGGTGCTGCTTGGCATCCAGACTGGTGGGGTCCCGGTGGCCCGGCACCTGGCATCGGAAATGGGCCGCCTCTCCGGGCAGACGGTGCTCTCGGGCGACCTGGATGTCTCGATGCATCGCGACGACCTCGATCACCGCCTAGCGCCGGCAATCCACTCGACCTCCGTGCCCGCCGACATCTCGGGCAAGGATGTGATTCTGGTGGACGATGTGCTGTGCAGCGGTCGGACCGGGCGCGCGGCCCTGGACGCCTTGACGGACCTCGGGCGTCCGCGGCGGGTGCAACTCGCGGTGCTCGTGGATCGCGGGCTGCGGGAACTCCCCATCCAGGCGGATTTCGTCGGCAAGGTCGTCACCAGCCAGCCCGGGGACCGGGTGGATGTGCTGTTCGGCGACGCGGACCGCGTGGTTCAGGTGGTGATGAGCCCCGGCCCGACAAAAGGAATTCTCCCATGACCTGGACGCGCAAACACCTGCTCGACCTGCAATCCCTTTCGGCGGGGGAAATTCTCGAGGTTCTCGACACCGCGCGGCATTTCAAGGCGGTCGGGGAGCGGAAGATCAAGAAGGTCCCGGCGCTCCGGGGCAAGACGGTGGTGAACCTGTTTGTCGAGCCATCGACCCGCACGCGGATCAGTTTCGAGCTGGCAGAACACCGATTGAGCGCGGATTTCATCAACTTCACCGCCGAAGCCTCCTCCCTGAAGAAGGGCGAATCCCTCAAGGACACCGCAAAGAACCTCGAGGCACTCAACGCGGATTTCATCGTGATCCGTCATCAGGCGGCGGGCGCCCCGCATTTCCTCGCCCGGGTGCTGAACGCCCACG
Source organism: Verrucomicrobiales bacterium (assembly GCA_024233305.1). GTDB lineage: Bacteria > Verrucomicrobiota > Verrucomicrobiia > Limisphaerales > J093 > J093. The sequence continues at coordinate 268,690 of JACKPV010000031.1, read as the reverse complement.
TCATCAACGCCGGAGACGGCGCCCACGAGCATCCGACACAGGGGTTGCTCGACCTGTTCACGATCCGCGAGAAGAAGGGCTCGTTCGAGGGGCTGCGGGTTACGATTCTCGGCGACATCCTTTACAGCCGGGTGGCGCGCTCGGACATCTGGGGCCTGCAGAAACTCGGGGCGCACGTGACGTTGTGCGGCCCGCCGACGCTGGTGCCGCGCACCTTCGAGGAACTCGGTTGCCGGGTGGTGCATGACCTGGAGGCGGCCATCGAGGATGCGGACGTCATCAACCTGCTGCGCATCCAGCACGAGCGACAGCGGCGGAGCCGTTTTCCGGGGCTGGCGGAATACACCGCCTTGTTCGGCATCAACCGGGAACGGCTGGCGGGCACGAAACCTGACGCCATCATCATGCATCCCGGCCCCATCAACCGCGGGGTCGAAGTGGACTCGGAGGTGGCGGACGGCGAGCGGTCCGTCATCCTCGAACAGGTGACCAACGGGTTGGCGGTTCGCATGGCCGTGCTTTACCTGGTGAATGGCGGGCGGCTGCCGGCCGACGAGGCGGCTTGACCGGCCCCACGTGGCGCTTGCGCTTTTTGTAGGGGGCTCTTATTCTCAAAACACATATTGCTCACCAACCGAAACGCACCGTACGAAAAGCGAAGCCCCTACGATGAAAACCGGCAACCTCTCACCTGTGCGGCGCCCCCGCGGCGCCGGGTTCACTCTGATCGAGCTGCTCGTGGTGATTGCGATCATTGCGATCCTGGCGGGCATGCTCCTCCCCGCCCTGAGCCGCGCCAAACTCAAGGCTACCGGTTCCGTCTGCGTCGGCAATCAGAAGCAGCTCGGTCTGGGCTTCATCATGTACGCCGGGGACAATGACGACGAAATGATCGGCACCTACGGCAATCCCGCCGGCGGCTTCTGGAAGGGCCCCATGCTGAACGGCGCCTTCAACAACCTCACCGCCGGGATGACCATCGAAGCGGCCATGGACCGGGTCGAGGAGGGCCTGCGGGCCAGTCCGCTCTACCAGTACGTGGACGGTTTCGGCAGCTACCATTGTCCCGGGGACCTGCGGACGAAGCGCCTCAAACCCGGCCGTGGCTGGGCCTTCGACAGCTACTCCAAGGCCAACGGAATGAACGGCTGGAATGACGCGAACCGTTCCGTGACCTGGCAAAGTCAGAACCAGCCGCCGTATGTCAAGATGACCGAGGTCCTGGGCCCCAGCGAGGCGATGCTCTTCATCGAGGAGGCCGACCCGCGCAGCTACAACAACGGGACGTGGGTCATCAACGTGAACCCGGGCGCGGGATGGGTGGATCCGTTCGCCATCTTCCACGGGCACGTCAGCACGATCGGTTTTGTGGACGGCCACGCGGAGCTGCACAACTGGGTCGACCAAGGGACCATCAAGGCGGCGACCGATTCAGCCAACGGGATCAGCAGCTTCTACTGGAGCGGAGGCACCGCCAACAACCCGGATTTCCGCTGGGTCTACCAGCGCTACAAGCACACCAAGTGGACGCCGCTCTGAGCGGTCCAGCAATCACTGAGCGCGCCTGTTTGCCGCAGCCGGATTCGGCTGCGGCATTTGTGCTTCAACCGCCCCTTTCCACGATCGGAGCGAGGAATTCAATTGCGCCACCTTCGCCGGAAGCGCCAGGGCCAGATTCGCCGACTCGCCGGGGTCGGCGTTCAGGTTGTAGAGTTCCTGCCGCCCGTCCTCGTGATACTCGAGGAGTTTCCATTCCCCTGCCCGCACGGCACTGACTGGCGTCGTGGTGGGATAATAGTGCGGGTAGTGGAAGAACAGGGCTTCGCGGTCGAGGGTGGCCCGGGGGTTTCGGAGCAACGGCAGCAGGCTGCGGCCGTCGAGAGCGGACGGCGCGGCCTGCCCGGCGGCGGCGGCGAACGTGGGGAAAAAATCCATGCATACGACCGGCTCCCGGCAGATGGAGCCCGGAGCGGTGACTCCCGGCCAGCGGACGATCAGAGGCACCCGGATGCCACCCTCGTAAAGCGATCCTTTGCCCGAGCGCAGGGGATGATTGTCCGCCACCTGCCGGCCCCGTGAGACGTTCACGAACCCGCCGTTGTCCGAGGTGAAAAGGACCAGGGTGCGTTCGGCGGCACCCAGTTCGTCGAGCCTCTCCAGGATGCGGCCGACATTCGCGTCGAGGGTGTGGATCATCGCGGCGTAGACCGCGTTGCGGTGGCGCATTCCCGCCCGGAGCCGGGCCTCGTAGTGGGCGACCAACTCGGGTTTGGCCTCGATCGGCGTGTGCGGGTTGTGAAACCACAGATTGAGGAAGAACGGTCGGTCCCCGGCCGCCTCCATCAATTCGAGGGCCTGGTCGGTGAGTCGATCGGTAAGGAACTGTCCCGGCTGACCGAGCCCCAGGCCCGGGACATAGCGGTACTCGCGGTAGTACTCGGCGCCACTGAAGGGCCAGAAATAGGTGTTCGGCGCTCCCCAATGGGTGCCGCCGATGTTCAGATCGAACCCCTGGGTTTCCGGCGAATGAGCCGCGTCGCCGACGTGCCATTTGCCCACGTGGAAGGTCAGGTAACCCGCTTCTTTCAACACCTCGGCGAGTGTCCGTTCCTCCAGCGGGAGATCCCCGACGGTGGCGGGCGGGATCAACGGTCGGTCGGTCGGCGGACGAAAGGAGCCTTCCCGCCAGATCGTGTAATGCAACCGGGCGGCGTGCTTGCCGGTCAGGATCGCGGCGCGGGTCGGAGAACAGACCGACATTGCGTAGGCGTCGGTGAAGCGCACGCCTTCCGCCGCCAACCGGTCGAGGTTCGGAGTCTCGTGCAGGTCGGAGCCCATGCACGCCAGATCGGTCCAGCCGAGATCATCGGCCATCAGGAACACGATGTTCGGTTGGGCGGCCGATTGAGCAGGCAAGGTCGCGAGGAGCAGCAGGGTGGCGACCAAGCCGCAACGCCCCATTCGATCAAGGCATTCGACCAAGGCGGGAGCGGGCTTAGCAAAGGGCATGTTCCGGATTCGTGTTGGCAGGCCGGCCTGCATTTGGCGTGAGGTCTTTGCCCGTTGGTAGTCTTTCCAACCGCCCTTGCCAAGTCTGTGGTGCGCCCGGAAAAGGCCGCCGGCCCGCTGTTCTTCCGAGTCCGGGTCGAGGCGCCGTAGGCATCGCCGCGCTGGACGCTCCGGCGGAAGCGAGCGTACCTTCTCCCTTTCCTCCGGCGGGGAGGAGAGGGTTGCAGGGGACGCGGCGAAAAACCAGCTCGCTCCCGGGTGGTCCGAGGCGTCATTCTTCCCGCACAACCACGGGCCATGAAGCGGCGCACCCTTCGACAATTCCGGCCGGTTGGCCGTGAGCAGCAGCCAGTTCGTCGGCGGGGGCGAGCGACTGCCGCCCCTCTGGCGCCGGCGTCCCACCACCACCATGTCTACGTCGTGCTGCTCGATCCTGCCGCCGCGCAAGTGGTCGCGGTTGTGCGGTCCAACCCGGGTCGCCGGCCCGGTTTGCCCTGCGTCTACGTGGGGATGACGGGGCTCACTCCCGAGGAGCGATTTGCCAATCATCGACAGGGGTGCAAGGCCGCCAGGTTGGTCAGGGAGCATGGCGTCCGCCTGCTGCCGGACCTTTACGCGCACCTCAATCCAATGCCCTACGAGGCGGCTCTCCAGATGGAGCGGGATCTGGCCGAGGATTTGCGCCGTGCAGGATACACCGTCGCAGGGGGGCATTGATCGACGGCTTCGGCAGATGGCCGGTGGAAGGTCCCCGCAGGCCCGGTCGTCGCTCATGTCGGGGGCCGCCGTGGGGGGGGCGGCAAGACGTTCGGGGAAGTCCGGGGACGGCCTACCCGCGAAGGGCGCCGCGGGTTGCTGTGCCGGGGCGCTGGCGAACCATTGCCTTCAGGGGGCTACAGCGGCGGCTTCGCGGACCGGTTGGTGCACCTCCACCCCCGCGTCGCGGAAGCTGGTGATGACTTCACGATCAGCGTCGGCATCGGTGACCAGAACTCCGACTTCATCGAGGCCGCAAAGGCGGGCCACGGTTCGGCGGCCGAGTTTGGTGTGGTCGAGGCAGAAGATGACCTTCTGAGCAGCGCGCATCATGGCCCGCTGGATCTCGATCAACAGCGCGTGCGAGTTGAAGACCCCCTCGCTGGTGATGCCGCCGGCACCCATCACGGCCACATCCGCATGCATGTGGGAGAGGGTTTCCACGGCCAGCGGGCCCACGAGGACACCCAAGCGGGGATACAACACGCCACCGGTGACGATCGTTTCGACCAGCGTGGCAGAACTGAACTGGTTGGCGACCGGCAGCGAGTTCGTGATGATTTGCGGCTTCTTTGGCTCGATGTAACGGGCCACGTGGTAAGCGGTGGTTCCGGCGTCGATGATGACTGTCTGCCCCGGCAGGATGAGTTCCGCGCAGAGTCGTCCGATGGCTTCCTTCTCGGGCAATTGATGGGTGTCGCGGGCGTTGAACACGAACTCGTCCGTGCGGGGATTGACGAGGCGGGCGCCGCCGTGGGTGCGCCGGATGTTGCCGCTGGTTTCGAGGACCCCGAGATCCCGGCGGACGGTCGACACGGAGGCTTCGACCTGCTCGGCGAGTTCCTCGAGGGAGGCGAATTCGACCTTTTGCAGGTAATCCTCGATCCGCTTCTGGCGTTCCTCGGGCTGCATGTTGGAAGAGTGGTGGGAGATTTTGGAAGATTTTGCAAGATTATTGTTGACGGATTTCTGCGGTCCGGCATTGTTGGCGGCGAATCATGGGCACGCCAAAGCCATCCATTCATCGGGCGGTGGTCGAGCACCTCGTGCGGCAGGTCGTTTACGAACGGCTGGGCAAGCCGATGCCGCGCGTGGCCGCCGCGCCGAATCCGCTGGTGGTGAACATCAGCGCGCGGCACTGTCACCTGACCCAGGAGGCGGTCGAGGCGCTGTTTGGGAAGGGGCACCAACTCCAGGTGCACAAGTGGCTTTACCAGGACGGCCAGTTTGCCGCGAAAGAAGCCATCACCCTGATCGGCCCGCGCAGCCGCGTTATCTCGAACCTGCGCATTCTGGGGCCGTGCCGGAACATCAACCAGATCGAGCTGGCCTATACGGACGCCATTGCGCTCGGGTTTGACATTCCGCTGCGTATCTCGGGCGACATCGAAGGCACACCCGGTTGCATGCTGATGGGACCGGCGGGCTTCTTTGAAATGACCCACGGCGTCATTCGAGCGCTCCGGCACGTGCACATGCACCCTGACGACGCGGCATTTTACGGCGTGAACAAAGGCGACGCCATGCGGCTCAAGATTGGCGGACCGTGCGGCATCGCCCTCGAGCAGATGTTGGTGCGCGTCGATCCCAGCTTCAAACTCGAGGTCCACATCGACACCGATGAAGGCAACGCCTGCAATCTCCGTCCGGACACCCCGTGCGAGCTGGTGAAATGACTTAAATCTCTGAAAACAAGCAATACGATATGAGCGAAGCACTCGGAATGATCGAAACCAAGGGCTACGTCGGCTCCGTCGAGGCCAGCGATGCGATGGTCAAGGCGGCGAACGTGCAATTGGTCAAAACCATCCCCATCGGCGGCGGGTTCATCACCGTGCTGGCCCAGGGGGACGTGGGCAGCGTGAAGGCGGCGGTGGATGCCGGCGCGAAGGCGGCGGGACGCGTCGGGGAACTCATCAGTTCCCACATCATCGCTCGTCCGCACGAAGACCTGCTCAAGGCCTTCATGGGGCAGCCGTCCGCGAAGAGCGGGAAATGAGGGCAATCCGAAACCTGACAACTTTCTAAATCCCATGGCTCAACAAGCGATTGGAATGATCGAGTGCAAGGGGCTTTGCGCCCTGCTCGAAGCAAGTGATGCCGCGCTCAAAGCGGCCCATGTCACCCTCGTCGGCTGGGAAAAGGTGGGCGGCGGTTTCGTCACCTCCTTCTTCCGGGGCGACGTGGCTGCCGTCAAAGCGGCCACCGATGCCGGCGCCGCCGCGGCTTCCCAGGTGGGGCAGGTGGTGAGCGTCCAGGTGATCCCGCGCCCGCACGAAGGCCTGAGCGGGCTGGGCAAGTGGCTGCAATAGTCGCCGGAATCCAGAGATCCGGTGGGCGCTTGCCTGCCGGCTCCCGGTTCTGACGCGCGCCCCAACCACGCGCTATCCTTAGTGAAAATCCTCGTCGCCAACCTCGGTTCCACCTCGCTCAAGTGGCGGTTGTTCGATTTCGCCGCCGGGGCGGAAACCCTCCTGCACAAGGGCGGGCTCGAACGGGTGACCGATTACGGCGCCGCGATTGACGAATGTCTCGGCGCGCTGCAGCGGGATGGCGCGATTGCCGGCGAGGCGGACCTGGCGGCGGTCGGGTTCAAGACCGTGCTGGCGAAGAACCTCAGTGGTTGCGTTCGTTTGGACGAGCAGGCGGTCGCCGCGATGGAGGCGATGAACAGCGTCGCGCCCGCGCACAACACCGCCTACGTGAACGGGGTGCGCCAGTTTGCCCGGCGCATGCCCGGCACGCCCCTGGTCGGGTTGTTCGAAACGGCCTTCTACCAATGGGCCCCCGAAAAGGCGATGCGCTACGCGGTCCCGCCGAGATGGCACGAGGCCGGCATCCGGCGGTGGGGCTTTCACGGGGCCAGCCACAAGTTCATCGCCGAACGATCTGCCGAGCTTCTGGGACGCGACGATGTGGCCGAACGGGCTCGGCGACTTTACGTGGACCAGGGGCGCACCCCCGTGCGCGAGCCGGCGTTGCGGGTGGTTTCCTGCCATCTCGGCGGGAGTTCGAGCATCACCGGCATTCGGAATGGCGTCGCCATCGGCAACAGCCTCGGGCTCAGTCCGCAATCCGGGCTGCCCCACAACAACCGGGTCGGTGATCTCGACGCCATGGCTTTGCCCTTCGCCATGCGCACGCTTGGTCTTTCCGCTGATGAGGCGGAACGGCAGTTGTGCCAGGAGGCCGGCCTGCTCGGGATCAGCGGGGTGTCGAACGACATCCGCGATATCCAGGCCGCGGCCGCGGCGGGGAATGCGGCGGCGCAGCTCGCCCTGGACGTCTTCGTGCACGAAGCCCGGCGCTGGATCGGAGCCTATCTCATGGAATTGAACGGCCTGGATGCGCTGGTGTTCACCGCCGGCATCGGGGAGAATCGGGCCGAGATCCGCGAGGCGATTTGCGCCGAACTCGACCAGCTCGGCATCCGGCTCGACCCGGACCGGAACCAGGCGACGCGCGCCGCGGAGGGCGTGATCAGCGCCGATGATTCGCCGGTCAAACTCATGGTAATTCCCACGAACGAAGAACTGGTGGTCGCCCGCGAGGTCAGGCGTTTGCTTGACCGGCAGTAGGCAGTCTTGATTTTCAACAACGAACAACGCTCAGCAAACAAAAACCCCATTCAGTTATGCCTCAAGCCATAGGAATGCTCGAAACCCGCGGACTGGTTGCCCTTGTCGAGGGCACCGACGCCATGCTCAAAGCCGCCAATGTCGAGCTGGCCGGCCCGATGCAACAGGTCGGCAGCGCGCTCGTCACGGCCGTCGTGGTCGGTGATGTCGCCGCGGTCAAGGCGGCCACCGACGCCGGCGCCCAAGCCGTGAAAAGCATCGGCGGCGACCTCGTCAGCGTGCACGTCATCCCGCGCCCCCACCAGGACGTCGAAGCGGTGCTGCCGAAGAAGAAGTGAGGGGAGGGGAGGGAGAAGCTGGAAGCTGGAAGTTCGAAGCTGGAATCCAGCCGTCCGCCTCCATCCGCCAGTCCTGGCGCCAATCTCCCCCTTCCAGCTCCTAGCTCCTAGCTCCTGGTTCCCCCCATGTTCCTCGCCAAGGTCGAAGGCGCCGTTGTGGCCACCAAGAAGGACCCCGCCATGAGCGGCCGCAAGCTGCTTCTGCTGCGCCCGATGCTGGTGGATGACAAGGACCCGACGAAGTTTCGCCCTGGCGCGAACACGATTGTCGGCGTGGACAGTGTGGGGGCGGGGGAGGGGGAGTTGGTGATGTTCTGCCAGGGCAGCTCGGCCCGGCTGGCGCCCGGCCTCAAGGACGCTCCGGTCGATGCCGTGGTGATCGGAATCGTCGATTCGGTCGACGTCCTTGGCAAACAAATCTACAGCGCCAAGAGTTGATGTTGAGGCCGCACAGGCGCGGCCGATGAGTTGTTCCGGAGAAGGAAAACGCGATGTCCACTTTGAATGAAACCCTGATCCGCGATGTGGTGGCTGAGGTGCTTGGCCGCTTGGGTCAATCGCCGCAGCCGGTCGCCTCATCGGCGGCCGCTCCCATTCCGACGAACCGGTCCTCCGGTGTGACGGGAGGGCGGCGATTCGGTGTCTTCCAGGATGCCGACGAAGCCTGCGAGGCCGCCCATCGCGCCTACGAGCAGTTGTCCGCCAAGGGCGTGGCCGGACGGTTGAAGGTAATTGAGATCGTCAAGGAGCTGTGTTGGAAAAACGCCCAGGAGTGGGGGCGCATCGAACTCGAGGAGACCAAGATCGGTCGCTTGGACCACAAGATCGAAAAGCTGCAGGGGCAGCGCGGCATCCCGGGCATCGAATTCCTCCATCCGAACGGCCTGAGCGGGGATCACGGTATCACGCTTGAGGAGTTCGCTCCGTTCGGGGTCATCGGGGCGGTCACGCCCTCGACGCATTCCATCCCGACGATGGCGTGCAACATCATCAGCATGGCGGCAGCGGGCAACGCGGCGGTGTTCAACGCGCATCCCGGAGCCTACAAGTGCGCGGTGATGGCGGCCCGGATCTTCAACGAGGCCATCTACCACGAACTCGGCATCGAGAACCTGGCCTGCATCATCGAGCCGCCGACGCTCGAGTCGTTCAGCGCCATCGCCCAAAACGAGCGGGTCCGCATCCTTTGCGTGACCGGCGGTCCCGGGGTTGTGGCGGCCGCGATGAAGAGCGGCAAGCGGGCCATTTGCGCCGGGCCGGGCAATCCGCCGGTGCTGGTGGACGGCACCAGTTGCCTGGATCGCGCGGCGAAGAACGTGGTGTATGGCGCCGCCTACGACAACAACCTCCTCTGCATTGGCGAGAAGGAGGTCTTCGTGCTCGAAGCGGTGTTCGACAAGTTCATGAACGCCCTCGAGAAGAACGGCGCCTTCCGCCTCTCGGACGCCCAGGTCGACAAGCTGCGCGACGCCGTGTTCGTCTTTCCTGAGGGCAAGGGGGCGGGCTGCGGTCATGCCGCGGTGAATCGCGATTTCGTCGGGCGCGATCCGGAGGTCCTGGCCCGGTTGGCGGGTGCCTTGATCCCGGGCGGCACGCAGTTGCTCTTCGCGGAAACCGCGGCCAACGACCTGTTTGTCGACGAGGAACAGATGATGCCGTTCCTGCCGGTGGTGCGGGTCAAATCCGTCGAGGAAGGGATCGCCAAGGCGAAGAAGGCGGAGCGTGGCTACAAGCATTCGGCGATGATTCATTCGCACGACGTGGCCCACATGACCGCCATGGCCAAGGCGCTCGAGACCACGATCTTCATCAAGAACGGCCACTGCCTCGCCGGCCTCGGCAACGGCGGCGAAGGCTACGGCAACTTCTCGATCGCGACCACCACCGGCGAAGGCATCTGCAACCCGCGCACCTTCACCCGCATGCGCCGCTGCGTGATGGTGGACAAGTTGAGGATTTTCTAGCAGCTGGAAGCTGGAAGTTAGGAGCTGGAATGGGTGAGGCGGCACGAACCTTCGAGGACCTGCGCGTTTGGCGGATGGCGCATGAGTTCGTGCTCGACATCTACCGGTATACACAGGGTTTTCCTGCCGAGGAGCGCTTTGGGCTGACCTCACAAATGCGAAGGGCGGCGGTCTCGGTCCCAGCCAACATCGCCGAAGGCTTTTCCAAGCGTGGGAAGAGCGAGAAGGTGCGCTTCTTCAACATTTCCCAAGGCTCACCGGAAGAGGTTCACTACTACCTGATCCTGGCCAACGACCTCGGCTATGGCGAGCCCGCCCAGTTGCTGACGTCGTGTGATGAGGTCGGTTGGATGCTGCAGGCCTGCTGCAGCGCCGTCCGCCATTCCAACTTCCAACTTCCAGCTTCCAGCTCCTGACCCCCCTTCCCCCCATGCTCCTCGCCCGCGTCGAAGGCAGTGTCATCGCCACCCGGAAACATCCGAGTTTCGAGGGATGGCGGTTGCTCATCTGCCAGCCCATCGGCGGCGCGGGGCATCCCGAGGGCGCTCCGCAAGTCGCCATTGATGCGCACGGAGCCGGCATGCACCAGCGGGTCCTCCTCTCTTCCGACGGCATTGCGACCCGCACCGCGGTCGGGGATCCGAAAAGTCCGGCCCGTTGGATGGTGGTGGGCATCGTTGACGAGAAGGAACCGGGGGTGCCCGTATGAGGTTGGGAACGGTCATCGGCCGGGTTACGCTCAGCCGGACGATTCCGTCGTACGAAGGCGGGCGCTTCCTGCTGGTCAGCCCGTTCACCCGGGACCACTTCCAGCACCGGCACTCGCCGCCGGACGGACTCAGCCGCGATCCTTCCCCCGTGATTTACGACAACCTGGGCGGCGGCGTGGGCGACACGGTGGGCTACGTCGAAGGCCGTGAAGCCGCGATGCCGTTCGATACCCCCACGCCCGTGGATGCCACCTGCGTGGCCCTGATTGACGACGTGTTTTACACCCCGATGACATGAAAAAAGTAATCTCAGCCCGAGATGTGGAAGAAATGCGGCGCCTGGGCCAGGACCTGGCGGCCATCCCGTCCGATTCGATCCTGACCCCTTCGGCGCGGGACCTCCTACGGGATCTGGACGTGCAGCCGGCCGGACCGGCCGCCGCCACGGGACCCGGCAAGGCCGCATCGGCTCCGTCCGCCCCGCCGGCGAAGGCGCTCAACTCGAAGAGTTCCAAGGCCGAACTCGAAGCGTTCTTCAACTCCCCCTGGTGCCAGCAGCTCAAGGAACAGATTTGCGACGTGGGACGCCGGTTGTGGCAGCGCGCCTACGTGGACGGCAACGGGGGCAACATCGCCATCCGCGTCGGCGACGACATCGCGCTCTGCACGCCGACGCTGGTCAGCAAGGGCTTCATGCAGCCGGCGGACCTGTGCCTGGTCGATTTCGAGGGCAACCAGCTGGCCGGCGTCAAGAAGCGGACCAGTGAGATCCTCATGCACCTGCAGATGATGAAGCGCCAGCCCAAGGCCGTGGCGACGGTGCATTGTCATCCGCCCTATTCCACCGCGTTTGCTGTCGCCGGGGTGACGCCACCCACATGCATGATTCCAGAATACGAAGTGTTCGCGTCGGTGGCCATCGCCCCGTACCGCACGCCGGGCACGCCGGAGATGGGGCAACTTGTGGCGGATCTGGTAGACAAGCACAACACCATCCTCATGGCCAACCATGGAGTCGTGACGTGGAGTCATAACAACGTCGAGGACGCCTACTTCAAGATGGAAATCCTCGAGGCCTATTGCCGCACGGTCATGGTGACCACGCAGCTCGGCAAGGCGCCGAACACGATGACCGGCCCGCAGCTGAAGGACCTGCTTAAGATCAAGGAGGGCCTCGGCATTCCCGATCCGCGGTTCGGGTTAAAGGAATGCGAACTCTGTGACAACGACGAGTGGCGGCCGGGGGTGACCTGCGCCATCCCGCCGAAAGCCGCGGAGCCCGCAACCGCCGGGGCCGACGCCGAGGCCGAGAAGCTGGTCCAGGCCATTACGGACCAGATCCTGGCGGGCATGAAGTGAGGCCCGGATGAAATCCCTCGACGCCAAGTTGGCCGACATCCGGGCGAATCCATCGTCCCGGGCGTTCATCATCGCGGATGCGAAGGACGCGGACATGGCCTTCGGCGTGCGGGCGCCGGGGCCGCGCGATTACCTGGCAACCCGCGGGGCGCGGGCGGCGCAGTTCTCGCCGGAAGTTTGGACCCGCGACGAGTTTGGCCACCGCAACCTCCCCGAGTTCCTGGACATCATCCGCGAGGTGACCCGCCAGGGGTTGGTGGACATCATGCTGATGTCGGCGAGCGTCAACGAACAGTTGACCATCCAGGAAGGGCTCTTCCGCGACAGCCACGTGACCCCGGCCGCGCGCGCCAACGACACGACGGACGTGTGGGCGGTGCGCCACGGCAGCTACCTCAAGCAACCGTCGCACCCTTTCCGCAGCGCGACCATCGACCACATTCAGTGCGGCAAGGCCGAGTGCGACCGGGACCAGGAGGAGTTCCCCGGCGCGAACCTCGGGCTGTATTCGATCACCTTCGTCAACGAACTCGAACAGGACCTCGCCGCCCTCCAGGCCTTCAAAGAGTTCCGGATCGAGGCCGAGCGCAAACGTTTCCGCTACTTCCTCGAGGTCTTCGATCCGAACGTCGACAGCGGCATTCCGCCGGAGAAACTGGGCGAATACATCAACGACAACATCGTCCGCAGCCTGGCGGGCGTCACCGGGGCGGGGCGGCCCTTGTTCCTGAAAATCGTTTATCATGGGCCGCGGTTGATGGAGGAACTCGCGCAGTTCGATCCCAACCTCGTGGTCGGCGTGCTCGGCGGGAGCGCCGGGACGACCTACGACGCGTTCCGACTGATCCACGACGCCCAGAAGTACGGGGCGCGGGTGGCCCTGTTCGGCCGCAAGATCAACAATGCCGAGCACCAGCTGGCGTTCATCGAGATGTTGCGCCTGATCACCGACGGACGGCTGTCGCCCGAGGAGGCCGTGCGCGCGTATCACGACGTCCTCGCGCGGCTCAAGATCCCGCCGAAACGGCCGCTCGAACAGGACCTGCAACTCACCGACCAAGCCATGAGCTACGGAGGCGGGGGCTCGCGAACGACGGTTACGGTGCGGAACAACCCGCTGGCCGGCCGCGACAAGACCGCCGTTTCAAGGTCCCCGTCCGAGTCCCGCCCCGCGCCGACCGGCGGCCCTGCGTGGCCGTTCAAACCCGACGGTTCCCCCGATTTCGCTGCCATGACCAGCGCCCAACGCCAGGCCTACGACGAAGCCCGGCTCAAGCAGCGGTTTGGCTGACTTGCCTGTGCTCGAGACCTCATCCGCGAGGTGCGTAATCCCCAGAATGGAAGTCACGTTTCGTCCCGCGGACTCACACTGCGCTCGGAACCTGCCGTCCGCCTGGTAGCAGCCGACGTGAGGAGGTTCCGATCCTCAGAGGACCCTCGGCCCCGGCGGGGAGGTGGACGCACAGAGACTTCGACAGGAATCAGGAGGATCCTCTTCGGCAGATCAGGAGCAGGTCGGCGCCGGAAAAGGCGCCAGGTTCTCTGTCGCGCCGGCGGGCACACGGTCACGATCTTCCCGAAGCGGCGCGCACGGAGTGACACGCCCTACCTCTTGGTCCGGGTAGGGCGCGCAGTCCCCTGCGCGCCGCCCGAGATCCAGCCTCCGTCCACCTCCCGAATCCACATCGAGAGCGGTTCCGCTCGCTCCCTCGACCCTCCACCTCAAACCACTCCGTTTCGGGGCTTCTCTGTCGCGCCGGAGGGCACAGAACCTTCCGAAGCGGCGCACGGTGACACGCTACCATCTGGCGGTAGGGCGTGCAGTCCGCCGATCCGGCCTCGTTCACCCCGAATCCACATCGAGCGGTTCCGCTCGCCCTCGCCCTCCACCTCAAACCACTCCGGTTCGGGGCTTCTCTGTCGCGCCGGAGGGCACAGGGTCACGATCTTCCCGAAGCGGCGCGCACGGAGTGACACGCCCTACCATCTGGCCCGGGTAGGGCGCGCAGTCCCCTGCGCGCCGCCCGAGATCCAGCCTCCGTCCACCTCCCGAATCCACATCGAGAGCGGTTCCGCTCGCTCCCTCGCCCTCCACCTCAAACCACCGGTTCGGGTGTGCCGAGACAGTGGGCGCGGGCCCCGGGGTCCGCCGACGTTCACCTCCCGAAACCGCATCAGCGGTTCCGCGCTGCTCACCAAACCTCCGTTTCGGGGCTTCTCTGTCGCGCCGGAGGGCACAGGGTCACGGTCTTCCCGAAGCGGCGCGCACGGAGTGACACGCCCTACCTCTGGTCCGGGTAGGGCGCGCAGTCCCCTGCGCGCCGCCCGAGATCCAGCCTCCGTCCACCTCCCGAATCCACATCGAGAGCGGTTCCGCTCGCTCCCTCGACCCTCCACCTCAAACCACTCCGTTTCGGGGCTTCTCTGTCGCGCCGGAGGGCACAGGGTCACGGTCTTCCCGAAGCGGCGCGCACGGAGTGACACGCCCTACCATCTGGCCTGGGTAGGGCGCGCAGTCCCCTGCGCGCCGCCCGAGATCCGGCCTCCGTTCACCTCGCGAATCCACATCGAGAGCGGTTCCGCCGCTCCCTCGACCCTCCACCTCAAACGACTCCGTTTCGGGGCTTCCGCCCACCAGCCGGTTGGTCGGGGTCTGGTGCTCTGGATGCAAGTCAGATCGGTTGCGACCGAGTCATCAGACTCGCGCGGGCTTGTCGATGGGGCGCTGAGACGCCATCCTCCCGGGAAACAACCCGTCCGCCGCCGATGCACCTGTGTGCGCTCAATTTCCCGAAGACAACCCGCCGTGGTGGGGGGCGCAAAGCGCGCCACCTGCCGCGTGCGATTCAGTGGCGTCTCATCGCCGGTCTTTGGCTGACGGCGATCTCGCTGGGGCTCCCTCCGGTTGCCGGGGCCTTTGCGGGCGAGTTGGCCGCCGGATTCGACTTTCGTGGGTGGACCCGGAACGAGGGCCTGCCGGACAATGAGGTGCGGGATGTGCTGGCAGCGGCTGACGGGCTGCTCTGGGTCGCCACGCGCGAAGGCCTGGCGCGCTTCGACGGCCAGCGGTTTCTCGTTTACTCGTCGGCGAATGTCGCCGAAATGCGAAGCGGCGACTGCCGGTCGCTTGCCAGGGACGCGACCGGCGCGGTGTGGTTGGGCACGGCGGACGGGCTACTGCGTTTCGACCGGGGTGTCACCCGCTTCGATCCGGGGCAAATCGTCCTGCCGGGGGATCCGTCCGTGGTGCCTCCGCAGCGGGCCGAGATCATCGCCCTCTGCGCGAATCCAGGAGGTGGGGTTTGGGTGGGCACCTTGCGCGGCGGGTTCTTGTGGCAGGATGGGAGCTTCCAGCCCATGTCCCTGTTTTCGTCCCAGGGCAGGAGGTTCGAGGCGTCCTACCGGATTGGTATCGGTCCGTTCTCGGCGGATGCTGACGGCGGAATATGGGCTGGTTGCGCCTATGGCCCAATGCTGTACGACCCTGGAATTCCCGCCTTCGTGGCCACCGACGTCGCCCGCGCGCCGGCGCTGCCGCTGGTTGGACCGCGCGCGTTCTGCCGCCGTCCGGATGGCGGCTTCTTCGCCCTGATCGGTTCGCCGTCCCCGCAGTGGGTCTGGCTCCACCGCTGGACTGGCGAGCAATGGGTGCGGGTGAGCGAGCGGCGGCTGGAGAATGGTTCACGCCGGCTATGGCTGATGGCCGACGACCGAGGGCGTCTTTGGATTCCCGATGGCAAGGGGAGTTTGCTGGTCTGGGATGATCAGGACTTCCGGCGGGTGTCCCTTCCCGGCGCCTTGCAGGCGGACTATGTGACCGATCTGGTCCAGGACCGGGAGGGCAGCTTCTGGCTGGGAACCGAGGCGAGCGGCGTCTTCCGCATGCGGCCCCGCCGGATCGGACTGCATCCGGGGATCGTGGGATCGCCCAAGGCCAGCGTCCGCGTCGTCTGCGCTGACAACAACGGTGGGATGTGGCTGGCAACGGATGTCCGCCTGCTGAACTGGCACTCCGGCGCCGCGAAATCGCTCGCCATGCCCGCCGGGCTTGAACCTGCCGATGTGCGGGCCATGGCGGTCGATCCCGCGGGAAAGCTCTGGGTGGGGGGACGGTCCGGAGTTTTCGTGTTCGATGACGCGTCGGGGGAGCGGTCACGGAGGTTGCGGTTCGACGGGGATTGGTTCAACGCCAAGACCCGGGCCATCCACGTCGGACACGACGAGTCGGTCTGGATCGGAACCGCCATGGGCCTCTACAGGTTCTCGATGGAGACCATCGAACCGAGGGGCGAGGTCGAGGGACTGGGCGGGCATGACGTTCGCGCGTTGTGCGAGACGCGAGATGGGGTGGTCTGGGCGGGGACCGAGCGGGACGGCGTGTTCCGCGTGCGCCCGGGCGAGGCGGCGACCCGGACACTGACCAACGATTCGGTGTACGCCTTGTGCGAAGACGATCAGGGCGCTCTGTGGGCCGGGACTCGCGCGGGCATCCTGCGGCTGCACCCGGCCGCGGCGGGACGGGTGACCAAGCGCCATGGATTGGCCGAAGACATTATCAACAGCCTGATCGAGGACGATCAGGGCTGGTTCTGGATCGGCACGGATCGGGGGATTTCCCGGATTCCCCGCGAAGCACTGGAGGCGGTTGTCGAGGGGCGGGCGATGCGTCTGACCCCGACCATCTACGGCCCGGAGGAGGGACTAATGGCGCGGGAAACCCACGGGCAGGTCAGCCAGCCGTCGGTCGTGAAAGCCCCCGACGGGTGCCTCTGGTTTCCCACGGTCGAGGGAGCCGTGGTGTTCGATCCCGGGCTCCTGCCCGACGTCACGTGCCCGCCGTTGGTGGGGATTGAAGCGGTGCTGGCGAATGGCGTTCCGGTCCATGCCGGCAGTCCCGGGGCGGGCTTGGATCTTGGAATGGCCCCACCGGCTGGCGGCTTGGGGAATCGAGGCGACAAGGCTGGGGAGGGTGGTCGGTCAGCCCCGTCCGGCACGCTGCATCTCGATCCGGGGAGCGCCCGGGCCATCGAGTTTCGCTACCGGCCCGGCACCCTGGTGGCGGCGGAGGAAGTCCGGTTCCAGCATCGGCTCGAAGGGATCGATGCCGACTGGATCGACGCGGCGCAGCGGCGGCAGGCTTCCTATTTCAACCTGCCGCCGGGGAGCTACCGATTTCAGGTCAAGGCCCGGAACAAGTACGGAGTGGAAAGCCAAGTGCCGGCGACACTCGACTTCTACGTGGCGCCGTATTTCTGGCAAACCGCGTCGTTCGGCGTGTTGTGCGGTCTGGTTGTGCTGGGGGTGACGGCGGGCGGGTGGCGATGGCGCCTCGCGGGCCTTCGCCGGGTTCAGCGATTGGAGCAACAGGTGATGCTGACGCAGGAGCGGGATCGTCTGGCGCGGGATTTGCACGATGTGCTGGGAGCCCGGCTGCACCACATCACGCTGCTGAGCGAATCCGCGGACGATCCCCGCGACGGGTTGGCCGTCGAGGAGCGTTTCGCGGGCCTGAATCGCTCCAGTCGCGAGGCGCTGACTTCGCTCAAGGACCTGATCTGGGCCACGCACCCGCAGAACGACACGCTGCAAAGCCTCCTCTGGCGAATGCAACGGCACGCTGAAGAACGACTGGCTGCCGCGCAACTCAAGCTCCGCGTGCATTTGCCCGAACCGATCCCCGCGGTGACCCTCCCGGCCGACCAGCGCGTCAACCTGTTCCGCGCCTTCCAGGAGGTTCTGACCAACGTCATCCGCCACGCCCATGCGACCACAGTGCACATTCGGGTCGCTTGTCGTCCGCCGGAGCTTCTGGCTTCGGTTCAGGATGATGGTTGTGGATTCGCCGACGCCAAGCGTGGGCCTGACGGTCGCGACGCGCAGCATGGGCACGGTCTCCGGAACGTCCAGGCCCGGCTTGCTGCGTGCGGCGGGCGCTGCATTGTCGACAGCCGTCCAGGGGATGGCACCTGCGTTCGTATGGAGTTGGTGCTTCGGTGAGCTGACGAGCGGGCTCGGGACCCACTGCCGCCGAATTGCCTAATCCAAGCCATCGTTGGCGGGCTTGCGACACCGGAGTAGGTCTTTTCCCCACCTGTCCCCGGGGGGTTCAGTGGCCCACAATGGGCGCATGAAGACCCATCCTGATGCGGAGTTCCTGTCCGCCAACCTCGGCTTTGTGGAGGAGGCGGTAGCCACGGTTCCAGCAATGGTGCCGCCTCGCTGGAAGGCGGTCCTCAGGAGCCTGGTGGTGGGTGCGGGTTTCCTCCTGCTGGCGCAGTTCTCCGCGGCTCGGGCGGACGCGGCGGGTGGCTGTTCTCATGAGCCCTTCGGCGATTGGTCGATCGTCTGGGTCGGGGCAAATGGGAGCGTCGAGATGGCCGATGCCTCGTTCCAGCCCGCCGGGCCGAGCGGGTGGAATCTGGTGGGAAGGTTCGAATGGCGCAACCTGGGTAATTCCGAGGTCTACCGGCAGCCGGTGTCAGGGGATTTCGCTCCGGAGACGTGTCGGTTGACAGTCCAGGGCATTGGTGATGAGGCGACATATTACGCCATGCTCAGTCAGGACGGGCGACTGCTCTGTGGCACCTACAGCACTGATGCCAGGCACCGCTGGTGGGGCGCACGATCGACGGTGAACGAGAACGACTTCGACCGCAACGACTGGCAAAGGGGATGGCAGCCCGCCGCGGCTGCCTCGCTGACGAAGTCGCCGAACGCCGACGGTGATCCCGGCAGCTACGGCGTTGTTGGAGCGAGCGCTTCGGCGGCTGATGGCGAACCGGCACTCGTGGCCCCGTTCCAGTTCGGCGGCGACTGGACCTGGTCCGGCACTTGTCCGACGATGCTGAGCTTTGCACTGAAGTGGCTGGAGGAAACGCCGGCGACAGCGGCGCCCAGCGTGTGGATCAGCGGTCCGGGAGGAAGTGCCTCGGCGGACTGCACGGACACCGGGTTGCCAAGGCGGGAGGGCTGGCAAACCTATCTGGTTGAAGTTGATCCCAGCCGGTGGTCACTGGATGAGGGCACCGATTGGCACGAGTTGCTTCGGAATGTCGAGCGGCTGGAGATCCGTCCGAGTCTGCAACCGGGTTCCTCCGAACGGGTGGGCATCGACAACATCCGTTTGCTGCGACCCCAGCAACGGCAGGAGTACATGGAGTGGAAGGCATCCGCCGACGGGATGGGCCGGTTGCTTGGCCGGGGCGAGATCCGAGCCGCTGACGAGGAGACCCCCGGGCTTCTCGAATGGCAACAGACCGGCGAAGGCATCCCGCATCCACCGGACGGACGGCCGGCGTTTTTTGCGCGAGTCCCGGCCTTCCAAAACCGGGCGAACGGTTTATCGCTCTACCTTGACCACCTTGGGCCGAACGGGCGCCAGCGGTATCTGTCCCAATACACGATCATCTGGGATCTGCTGGTTCCCGGGCCATTGGATTGGCTCCCGTTCTTCAATACGGAGCCCACGAATGTGGCGAGCGGCGGCGGGGACGCGGATCTCTACCTTGGTCCGGAGGGCCAACTCACCGCCGCCGGCATCGGCAGCTCGCAGAGCGGCGTCATCGCGGCGAACAAGTGGCACCGCATCGCGTTTGCCCTTGATGCCGCCGCCGGACATGTGCTTTGGACCGTGGATGGAGCGACGGTCTTGACTGCTGTCTACACTCCTGCTGCGTTGGGAAAGTGGACCTTGTTTACAGGCTGTGATCCCGGGGCCGATCTGCTGTTCTTCAACGAACCTTCGGGTGGGAAGTACACTCACGAGGTGCTCTGGATGGGCCTCGCCATGATTGACCGGACCCTCTCGGCCTCCGAACTCGAGGCCCTCGGCGGCGTGACGAGCGAGGGAATCATCCAGCCGATCCTGCCGGTGCTCCGGCTTCCGGGCTTGGGTGTCGCCCCTGACGCAGTGCCCACCGTTGAGGTCGTTGTCGACGGACGGGTGGGACAGGCTTATCGGTTGGAGCATACCGGGAACCTCGTCAACTGGGGAAAGGTGGCTGAAACTGTCCGGTTTCAAACCGCGACTCATACCTTCGTTGTGCCGGCGTCCGGCACGGCGGAGTTCTTCCGGGTGGTCAACGTGCTGGACTTGGATCCCTAGCGGTTTCCCGGCGGCACCCCGCTGCTACCGCGGACCGGGAACGGAAGGCTGCCGGCGATGATGCAATGCGAAGGGGGCTGGAATCGAGGTTACTTGCGGGTCCGAACGCCCCCTCGGATTGCGTCACGGCCTTCATCCCATCGGCCTGGCCGGGATTCCACGCGGGAGGTGATTGAATGCCACGCTCCGGGAACGCTGAGCTGCGCAGGTTGGCGGGCGGACGTCGTTTTCCGCTTGCCCGTCGGATGTTGGTGACCATTCTGCCGGGAGCATGACAGCCCTTTCGCAACGGCCGGTGAAGGTCATGGTGGTCGAGGACAGCAGCGATTTGCGGCGATCCTACCAGGTGATCATCGACGCGACTCCCGGGCTGACCTGTGTGGCTGCGGTGGGTTCGGCAAAGGCCGCGATTTGCGAACTGCGGGAACACGAGACGGACGTCGTTCTCCTCGACCTTGAACTGCCGGGGATGAGCGGTTCTGAGTGTCTGCCCTCCCTTCGTGCCCAACGCGACGCGCCGCCCGAAGTCGTGGTGGTAACCCTCCACGATGAACCCGAGTGGATCTATCCGGCGCTGGAAGCGGGCGCGACCGGTTATCTGGTGAAGCCGGTGTCACCGGCGGAATTGACCGCGGCGATCTTCGCGGTGCATGCCGGGGATTCGCCGATGTCGGGGCCCATCGCGCGCATGGTCCTGGGTTCGTTTCAGCGCCAGAGGTCCAACGAGCGCGAGTTGGCAGCCCTCAGCCGGCGGGAGAGGGAGGTGCTCGAGTTGCTGGCGGAAGGCCAGGCGCAGAAGGAGATTGGCGACCGTTTGGGGATCAGCGTCCGGACGGTTGGCGCTCACCTCCAGAGGATCTATCGGAAGCTGCACGTCCACAGCGCAACGGCGGCCGCGAAGAAGCTCCTGGGCGGACGGCCTTGAGCCCCGGCCTGATTTCCCCCAGCCAGAAGCCGTGAGCGGCTGTTTCCGGTCAGGCACTGTTTATCCGCCCTGCAGCTTCTGGCAGAGGGGGAGGAGGCGGGCGAGGCGGTCGGCGGCGGGGGGGTGGGAGGCGAAGTATTTGCCGAGGGCCGTGAGTTGGGGCGGTTCGAGTTGTTCGAGGCGGCGCAGGAGGGTGATGGCTCCGCCGGGATAGTAGCCTGCCGCATGGGCCAGCCGCACCCCGAGCAGATCCGCCTCGACTTCCGCTTCCTGCGAGTGGGCGCTTTGCAGGAGGCCAATGCCGGTGTGGCGCAGCCATTGTCCGAGCGGTCCCGTGCGCAGCGCGACGAGCGACACCACCCGCGTGGCCGCCTGGTTCACCATCCGATCCCAGGCGTGCCGCCGCATGATGTGCGCCATTTCGTGCCCGATGACGAACGCCAGTTCATCCGATTGCGCCCCGCAGAACGCGACGAGCGGTTCGCTCAGAAACACGAAGCCGCCCGGCAACGCCATCGCGTTGACTGCGTCCATGCGCACGACTTCCGCCCGTAACGAGCGGCGTTTGTCCCGGACCGCCCGCTCGATGTTCTGCGCAATTTCGGTGCTCTGGCGGCGGTATTCCGGGTTGGGCGAGGGCGGCGTCGAGGCCCGGAGTTCGGTGGCCAGCGCGCTGCCGAACGACGCCTCGGCCTTCAACACCTGGTCCTCGTCACCGGTGGCGCTCTGCCACGCCCATTTCGTCCGGCGGATCGCCGGAACCGCGGCGCGACCGAGCCGGCGTCCGAGGTTGTAGAAGAGTCCGCTCATCGGGATCGGTCCGGGCAAGGCTCCGGTCTCGGGGTTCGGGCCATCAGCGATTGGCAGGCGACCGGGTGAATTCCGCCACATTGGTTCGGGTGACCAACCGGAACGGAATGAACTGTTCCTTCGCCGGCGTCTCGCCGTGGATGAGCCGGACCGCCGTTTCGAGCGCCGTGCCGGCCTGACCGGTGGCGTCCTGAAAAACGGTGGCATCCAGCCGGCCGGCCTGCACGGCCTGGAGGGCGTCGGCAATGGCGTCGACGCCGGCCACGAGCACCTTGTCCTTCAGCCCCGCCTGTTCGAGCGCGATGAGGGCGCCCATCGCCATTTCGTCGTTTTGCGCGAACACCGCGTTGATTTGGTCGCCGTAGGATTGAATCCAGTTCTCCATCAGGCTCATCGCTTTGGCGCGGTCCCATTCGGCGGTCTGCACGGCGAGGAGCTTGAGGTCAGGATGCTGATCGAGCACTTCGCGGGCGCCCGCGTCGCGTTTGATCTGGGCGGCCTGGCCCATGAAACCCTGCATCATCACGAGGTTCCCCCGACCGCCCAGACGGTCGGCGAGAAACCCCATGGCGAGGCGGCCGGATTCCTCGTCGCGTGACCCAACGAACGCGGTGGGCGCCGAACGGGTCTCGGAATTGACGTTCACAATCGGGATGCCGGCGGCGAGGGCCTTGTCGACGGCGGGCGAACTGGCCTCGACTTCGCACGGGTTGAGGATGATGGCGTCGACGCCTTGGGCGATGAAGCTCTCGACCTGCTGGACCTGGCGTTCGGGGCTGCGCTGGGCGTCGTTGATGAGGAGCTTGACGTCGAGTGCGGCGGCCCTGGCGGTCATGGCCTTTTCGAGCATGACGATGAACTCGGAGGATAGGTTGAGGAGGGAAACGCCGATGACCGTCCGGTCGGCGGCGGTTTCGCCGGCTGCGCCCGGGTCGGGGCCGCACCCGGCGACGGCGAACACGAGGCCGCCGGCGAGCAGGGCGGCCAGGCGGGGTTTGCGGGCGCGGCGGCCCTGGCGGGCGGCCGGACGGGGCGGGCGGTTCGTTTCGCCCGCGTGGTTGCGGTCGCTGTGAATCATGCCTCCGTTGTGCCGGAAAACGCGGAGCAGGGGAATCATTTCTTGTGGCGGCTGTCGAGCCAAACGGCGCCGACGATGATGATGCCCTTGACGATGTTCTGATAGTAGGAGGAGACGTTGAGGAGGTCGAGGCCGTTGTTGATGACGCCCATGAGCAGGGCGCCCTGGAGGGTGCCGCCGATGCTGCCGACGCCGCCCGAAAGGCTGGTCCCGCCGATGACGACCGCGGCGATGGCATCGAGTTCGTAGCCGATGCCGGCGTTGGGCTGGCCGGTGGTGATGCGCGCGGCGAGCACCACGCCGGCCAGACCGGCGAGCGCGCCGCAGACGGTGTAGGCGAGGCGCTTCACGCCCTGCACGTTGATTCCCGAGGCCCGCGCCGCCGCTTCGTTGCCGCCGACCGCGTAGACGTAGCGGCCGGGGCGGAACCGCACGAGGAAAACCCACGCGGCGGCGGCGACCAGCAACAAGGCCCAGACGGGCAGGGGAATGCCCGCCAGACTGCCACTGCCAAGGAACGTGAATTCGGGGCGCAAGTTCGAGACCGGCCGGCCGCCGCTCCACAACAAGGCAAGCCCGCGGGCAGCCGTCATCATGCCCAGCGTCACAATGAAGGGCGCGACGTTGCCGCGGGTCACGACGAAGCCGTTCACGGCGCCGCACAGCGTTCCCGTCAGGATGCCGACCGCCACCGGCAGGATCAGCGGGCCGCTGTCCGGATGGGCAAACGTCGCGGCGGCCACGCCGGCCAGGGCGAGCACGGAACCGAGCGACAGATCCACGCCGCCGGTCAGGAGCACGAACGTCACCCCGACCGCGAGAATCCCGTTGATCGAGATTTGCCGCGCCACGATCACGAGGTTTTGCACCGTGAGGAAGGCGGGCTTGACGATGGCCAACGGGACCGCAATGGCCACCAACGCCAGGAGGAGGCCGTAACGGGCCAACCACGAACGGTCGCGCGGGATGGGGCGACGGGAGGTCTTTGGCGGGTTCATGGACAACGGTTCAGGCTGCGGCGGCCGCGGGCATGGCGTGGTGGAGGATTGCCTCCTGGGTGGTCCGGCGCGGATCGAGTTCGGCCGTGATCCGCCCTTCGCACAGGACCAACAGGCGGTCGCTCAGGCGCATCAATTCCGGCAACTCGGAGGAGACGAGCACAATGGCCATTCCCTCGCGCGCCAGGCGGTCGATCAACGTGTAGAGCTCGGCCTTCGCCCCGACATCGATGCCGCGGGTGGGTTCGTCGAGCAGGAGGACCTTCGGGCGGGTCAGCAGCGCCTTGGCCACGACGACCTTTTGCTGGTTGCCGCCGCTGAGCTGATTGACGCGCTGGTTCCGGTTGCTGGCGCGAATGCCGAAGGTGGCGACGGCGTCTTCGGCGAGCCGGCTTTCGCCCGCCCGGAGAATCCACGGCCCGCGACAGCAGCGACGCAGGCTGGCGAGGGTGAGGTTCTGCTCGACGGACAACTGCGGCACCAGGCCCGAGACCTTGCGATCCTCGGTCACCAGCGCGATGCCGTGACGCAGGGCATCGGCGGGTTGCCGGATGCGGACCTCTCGTCCCTCGATGCGAATGCGTCCGCGGGTCGCGGGGACGAGTCCGTAAAGGGCATTCAAGACCTCCGTCCGGCCGGCTCCCATCAACCCCGCCAGCCCGAGCACTTCGCCACGATTCACCGCGAATGCGAGGTCGGCAAAGCGGCCCGGCAGACTCAAGCCATCCACCTCGATCATCGGTTCGCCGGCCACGGTTGGCGCGCGGGGCGCGGCTGCATCCAGTTCGCGTCCCACCATCAGGCGGACCAAGCCCGGTTCGTCGAAAGCGGCGGCCGGGCGGGTCTCGATGTGTCGGCCGTCGCGCAGCACGGTGATGCGGTCGGCGATGCGGAACACCTCATCCATGCGGTGCGAGATGTAGATGATGGCGACGCCTTCCGCGCGCAGTTCGCCAATGATGCGGAACAGGGCTTCGACCTCGCGCTCGGATATCGCAGAGGTGGGTTCGTCCATGATGAGCAGTCGGACGCGGTGGGCGAGCGCCTTGGCGATTTCGACGGTTTGCATCTGCGCGACGCTCAACGAGCCCATGCGCGCCGTGGGCGGAAAGGTCGCCCCGAGCCGGTCGAGCAGTTGGCGGGCGCGGCGGCGCAGGGCGCGGCGGTCGATCCAGCCGGGGAATCCGCGGGTTGGCTGCTGGCCCATGAAGAGGTTCTCTTCGACGCTCAGGGCGCGGAACGGCAGGAGTTCCTGGTGGATCATGCCGATCCCGAGGCGCAGGGCAGCGTGCGGATTCGGGATGGTGACCGGGCGACCGTCCAACTGAAGTTCACCGGCATCGGGCGGCTGCAGACCGGCGATGATGCTCATCAATGTGGATTTGCCCGCGCCGTTCTCGCCCATGAGCGCGTGGACCTCGCCGGGGAACACCTCAAGCCCAACGTCCTGCAAGGCCTGCACCCCGGGAAAGGCTTTCGCCAAACCACGCATCCGGAGCAGCGGCGTTGGGGGGACGGCGGACGGCACGGTGGCGGCGCGGTGTCAGGCCTTCAGCTTATGTTCGAGGATTTCGCCCACGAGGGCGGGATTCGCCTTGCCGCGGCTGAGCTTCATGACCTGGCCCTTGAGGAAGTTCAGCGCGGCGGTCTTGCCGGCCTTGAAATCGGCGGCCGGTCCGGGGTTGGCGGCGATGGCCTGATCGCAGAATTGCTCGAGGGCGCCGGTATCGCTGACCTGAAGCAACCCCTTCCGCTCGACAATGGCACCCGGTCGCTCACCGCTGTCGAACATCTCGGCGAAAACGTCCTGCGCGATTTTGCTGCTGATTTTGCCGGCGTCCACCAGGGCCACGAGTTCGGTGAGGGCTTCGGGAGGGAACTTGAGCCCCGGCAGGGTGAGCGACTTGACCTCCCCGGCTTCGAGGCCCATCGCGGCTTGTTCGGCGGCGAGCCGTTCGTTGGCCTCGGACAAGCGGGCCTGGAGGTTGTTGATGATCCAGTTGGCGACGGCCTTCGGGTTGGGGGCGTGCTTCGCACTCGCCTCGAAATAGTCGCCGAGGGGCACGTCGTTCTTGAACACCTCGGCGTCCCCGGCCGGGAGTTGGTAATCGCGCATGAACCGCTGCTTGCGGGCCAGGGGCAGCTCGGTCATGCGGGCGCGCACCGCGGCGAGCCAGTCGTCCGAGGGTTCGAGCGGCATGAGGTCGGGGCAGGGGAAGTAGCGGTAGTCGTGGGCGTCTTCCTTGGTGCGCATTTCCTCGGTGATGCCGGCGACATCGTCCCAGCGGCGGGTGGACTGGATGAGCTTCTCGCCGCGCTCGACGGCCTGGATCTGGCGCGGGATTTCGTATTCGAGGGCGCGCCGGACCCCGGAGAAGCTGTTCATGTTCTTGATCTCGATCTTGGCTCCGAGTTCCTGGCTGCCCCGGGGACGGACGCTGACATTGACGTCGCAGCGCACCATGCCCTTTTCCATGTCGCAATCGCTGATGCCGCCGTGAACGAGCACGTCCTTGAGGGCGTTCAGGTAGGCGTAGGCCATGTCGGCGCTGGTGAGGTCTGGTTCGGACACGATTTCGAGCAGGGGCACCCCGGCGCGGTTGAAGTCGACGCCGCTGTGGCGGTCGAAATGAGTGCTCTTGCCGACGTCCTCTTCGAGGTGGGCGCGGGTCAGCCGGGTGCGGTGGATGCCGCCGCCGAACTCGAAATCCAGATGGCCGCCGAGGGTCGACGGCTGGTCGTATTGCGAGAGCTGGTAGTTTTTCGGCATGTCCGGGTAGAAGTAGTTCTTGCGGTCAAACTTCGCCCGGCGGGGGATTTCGCAGTGCAGCAGCAGCCCGGTGAGCACGGTGAGGCGCAGGGCTTCCTCGTTGGGAACGGGGAGCACGCCCGGCAGACCGAGGCAGACGGGGCAGACATTGGTATTGGGCGGCGCGCCGAAGGCGTTTGCGCAACCGCACCACATCTTGGACCTGGTCTTGAGCTGGACGTGCGTCTCGAGCCCGATCACCGCTTCGTATTCCATAGTGCCGCGCGGATTGAACCACAAGCCGGCCCGCGCGACACGCTTTCTTCGGGGCGGGCTATTCGTCGATGAGGTCGTAGACGCGGACGTATTCCACGGCGAAGTAGTCGGGCAGGTTTGCCTCCCGGATGTTGCCGCCCCAGGTCCCGATCTCCTCGGTGAGCTTCAGGTATTCCTTCACCTGCGACACCCCGCCCGCCGCACTGCGCCAGACCTCCTGATCGTCGACGTAGAAGACGTACTCCTCGGGCGACCACCACAGGGCGTAATCATGAAAACCCTCGGTCACGGCGGGGATGGCGAGGCGATGACCGGCGGACTGGTGGTGCTCACCGTAACCGTCCCAGTGGAGGTTCATGGTTACCCTTCCATCGCGCCACGGGAGCTCGACGATGTCAATTTCGGTGCCGTCACGTCCGTCGTCGCCGACCTGACCCACCCCGCTGCACATCATCCAGAACGCGGGCCAATGACCCGGCTCGGCGGGCATTTTGCAGCGCGCCACGTAATAGCCGAAGGCATGCTCGAATTTGCCCTGGGTGTTGATCGCGCCGCACGTGTAGCGATCGCCGTCCTGCCGGGTGCGCAACAGCAGTTTCCCGGCGCCGTCAACGTAGGCGTCCTCCTGAATCCAGAATCCGTCCCGGCGCTTCCAGTCACCCAGCCGGTTCCATTTGGTTTCGTCCAGTTGCGGTCCGTCGAACTCGTCGTGCCATGCGAGTTTCCAGCGCTTGCCGGACGGCGGTTCGGGCAGGAAACCGGTGGCCGGCTCCAAGGTCTTCTCGGGGCGCAAATACCGATCGAACCAGTCGGCCAGGAGCGGCAGATCCATGAAGATCTCCGGCCACCCGTGCTCCTTGCCCGGGCGCACGATGAGTCTGGCAGGCACGCCGACCT
The DNA here is from genome assembly GCA_024233305.1 of Verrucomicrobiales bacterium. Classification (GTDB taxonomy): domain Bacteria; phylum Verrucomicrobiota; class Verrucomicrobiia; order Limisphaerales; family J093; genus J093. The sequence goes on along the minus strand of JACKPV010000031.1, from coordinate 241,139 downwards.
CGCGCGCCTTGTCGACGAACAGGTGGGCCTGTTGGATGGGCACGAGCTTGTCGGCATCGCCGTGGATGATCAGCGTGGGCACGGTCTTTTCGGTAATGAAGTTGACCGGGGAAATCTCCCGACCGAGCCGCTGGCGCCCCTCGGCGGTTTCCGCTTCCGGTCCGAAGGCCGCCCGGAACCCTTCGAGGATCCCGACCCCGACGGCGTCTTCACCGGGCTTGCCGTAATTCAGGAAATCCGTCGGAGGAAAGAAACAGGCCACCGCGGCAACCTCGCTGCTTTCGCGGTCCACGGGGTCCTTCGCCTGCGGATCGCCCGGTTTGCCCTGGGTGCCCATCGTGAGGGACAGATGCCCGCCGGCGCTCGCCCCGCAGATGCCGAGGCGCGCGGGATCGACCCCGTAGTCCGCCGCGTGATGCCGGATGTAGCGGAGCGAGCGATGGATGTCCTCGACGATTTCCGGGATGGCGTACTTGGGCTGCGAGCCGTGTACGACCGCGAAGACGACGTAGCCGCGGTCCAGAAAGGCCTGGAAAAAGGCGGTGTTGATCATGTTCTTGGCCGAGAAGAAGCCACCGCTGACCATGAAAACCACGCCACAACCGTTCGGTTGCTCCGGCGTGAAGATATCCATGGTGAGCGCGACGCCGTGTTTGCGACCGTAGATGACGTCTTCGGTCCGGGTGCTGGCGGTGGAGGCCAGGGCGGCGGGACCGGGTGCGAACAATGTCGTCCCGAGGAGGGCGAGCAGGGCAATGCGTTTCATGCGACAAACGAGGTTGTTGGCGGTGAGCTTATCACACGCGGGACGCGGGGCAATCCTGGATGAAGCGGAGACGCAGGCGCCTGCCTGACTACGAACCTGTCACCTTATGTCACCCTATCGGTACCCCCTGCCGCCTGCTCCGGGTAGGGCGCGCAGTCCCCTGCGCGCCGGGCGGGGGCGCCCCGGTTCCTCCAGACCGCTTGGAACGCGGCCTGAAAGTCCTGTAGCGCGGAGACTTCGTCCCAGCGTTCGAACCATACCGTTGTCGGCCCGCTTTGAGCGAGCCGCGTTAGCATCCGGTCCATCCCTACCGAACGTTCGATCGCGCAAACAGTGGACGCGTGGACGCGTGCGTTTTGGGATTGTTCCTTGGCTTCATTCGATGGTTCAGGCATCTTCGCCGCTCTTCAAATGGAACATCGGAAATGAAACGCGCATTGACTTTCTCCGGCGCCCTGTTGCTGGCGCACCTCTCCATGCACGCCTCGCCGCTCATCGTGGCGCACCGCGGAGCCTCGGCGGACGCCCCCGAAAACACCCTGCCCGCCTTCAACCTGGCCTGGGCCCAGGGCGCCGACGCCATCGAGGGCGACTTCTACCTGACGCGCGACGGCCAGATCGTGTGCATCCACGATGGCGACACCAAACGCGTCGCGGGCACGGTCGTGAAGGTCGTTGAAGCGACCCTTGCGGAGTTGCGCCAACTCGATGTGGGGGCCTGGAAGGGGCCGCAATGGGCTGGAACCCGTATCCCGACGATTGACGAGGTCCTGGCCACCGTGCCCGAAGGGAAGCGGATTTACATCGAGATCAAGTGCGGCCCGGAGATCGTGGCCAAGCTGATCGAGGCAATCCAGCGTTCCGGGCTCAAGGACCGCCAGATCGTGGTGATCTCGTTCAATGCGGACGTGATCCAGGCGGTCGAGGCGGCGGCGCCGCAGTTCAAGACGTGCTGGCTGTCGGGTTTCAAGCGCGAGAAATCGGGCGCCATCAAGCCCGCGCCGGACACGGTGATGGCAACCCTGGAGCGCATCCACGCCGATGGATTCAGCTCGAGTCACGATCTGGTCGAACCGTCGTTGATCAAACGGGTGCAGGCCGCCGGCTACGAATACCATGTCTGGACCGTGGACGATCCCGCGGTGGCGCGGACCTTTGTCGAGCGCGGCGCCCTGTCCGTCACGACCAACAAGCCGGCTGTCATACGGGAGGCTTTGGGGGCCCGTCCGTAACTGTTCCGTTGCCCCGGGGGACCTTGGGGCAACGCGTCGCCCCTCATCCAGGTCCGCCTGGCGCTCTCCCGCAGGCGATGGTCCTCCCCAGGGCGTACCGAGGTCATCGGCGGTAGGAGCGGGGCGCCGGAGCGCAGCCGTATCGAATCAACACGCGGTGGCCGCCGACGTGTAGTTGGCGCTGAGCTGCGGGGGCTTGTGCGGTTTCGCTGGTTCCGACCGGGGCTTACGTTCGGGTGAATCGTCGCGCTCCGCGGCAGACGGCCGTATCCCCACTGAATCATGCGCTGACGACACGTCGGCGGCGACGAGTTGCGGAAGGGTCACCGCTCAGACCGGGCGGCGGGCAAGGACCTGGTATTGGCCGCCGAGCGGCAACCGGCAGAGCAGGGATTCCGCGGGTCGCAGCCAGCCCAGTGCCCGCGGAAAGACGAACAGGAAGTCGGTTTCCACGATCTCGAATCCCGCGTTGCGGAGAAGGCGCCGGGCGCGGGCGGCGCCGAAGGGTCGGGCGTCCCGATCGAAGGCCACGCGGCTCATGATCCAGCGGGTGCCGGGATGCCAGGCGTTGTTCTCCCAGAAGGCCAGCCAACCGCCGGGACGCAGCCAGCGATGGAGGCGATCGAGAACGGCCGGCCGCTCCGTCGGCGGGATGTGGTGAAAGACGCCGTTGGTGTAGACCAGATCGAACGACTCCGCGGCCGCCTCCATTTCGTCCGGGGTCACGAAACGACAATCGGGCGCACTGAACTTTCGCTGCGCCAGTTCCAGCGAACGGGCCGACACATCGATGCCCGCCAGGCGCCGGGGTCGCAGGTATTCGCGCAGCAAGGGCAGGGTGTCGCCCGTGCCGCAGCCGAAATCAAGGACGGCTTCGATGCGGGCCTGGCGGCGATCCAGGCAGCGAGCCGTCCAACGCACCCGACCGCGGGCGTAGAATTCGCGACCTTCTCCGGTGAGGCTCAATCCGCGGTTCAGCTCGGCTTCATAGCCGGTCGCGTAGGCGTCGAACTCTCCCTGAGGGGGCCGGGATTTCATCGACGGCGCATGCCGAGCAGGCTGGCGAAGAAGCTGAACAGGACGGTCTGGAAGCCGAGGGTGCACAGGGTGCCGGCGGCCGCGGTCAGGCGGGCAAGGGAGGCGGGCGATGCCGTGTCGGTCGCGATCGGACTCCATCCGAGACCGGTCGTCCAAGCCAGCAGCAGCAACCCGCCGATCAGGGTGATGCCCCCGGCCACGAGTCCCCGTTCCAGGGTCATCCAGTGGAAGAACCGCGCCATGCGCGCATCCATGGGCAGCAACCCTTCGTTGATGGCGAAGGCCTTGGTCAGGAGCGCGAACAACACCGATTGATAGCCGCAGAGCAGGAGGGCGCTCGCCACGATGGCGGTGTTCACGCCGGGTTCGCGGCCGGCTTCTGTCGGCCCGCCCGAAGCCGCGAACCACCCGGCCAACCCGCCCAGGATCAGCAGTGCTCCCGGCATCAGAAAGAGCCACCGGGGACTGAACAGCAGGTAAAACCGCAGCGTGCGCCAGCCGTCCCGGAAGGTCCGCAGATGGGGACGGCGTCCCTGGCGCCCGTCGGGATGCAGGGTGATCGGAACCTCGGTGATGCGGGCGCCCAGCAGGCTGGCCTTGATGAGCATCTCGTTGGCGAACTCCATCCCGGTGCACCGCTGACCGAGCCGCAGCGCCAGATCCTTGCGGAAGGCGCGCAGACCGCAATTGGTGTCGTGCACGGGGGTCCGAAACCACCATCGCGCCAGCCAGGTGAACAGCGGGTTGCCGATCCACCGATGCAGCCACGGCATGGCCCCGGCCAGCACCCGGCCACCGCCGGCGGGCAGGCGGCAACCCTGCACCAAGTCCCAGCCCTCGCGCAGCTGCGTCAGGAAGGGCTCGATGGCGCCGAAGTCGTAGCTGTCATCGGCGTCTCCCATCAGGACAAACCGGCCCCGCGCCGCCTCGATGCCTGCCATGAGGGCGCTGCCGTAGCCCCGGTCGTCGACGTGGACCACCCGGGCGCCGGCGGCTTCGGCCAGGGCGGCGGAGTCATCCGTGCTGCCATTGTCGGCGACCAGCACCTCCCCTTCGAGACCGAGGCGCGCGAGGCTCGAACGAGCCTTGTGGACGCATTTGGCCACGGTGTCCGCCTCGTTCAGACAGGGCATCAAAATGGTCAGTTCCATGCGTGGTGGGACATCCGGAACCACCGGATTCCGCCGCGAAGTTCGCCCGCAGCATCGGCGGGAGCAATCCAAAACCCGGCCGCCTCTGCGCGGTCCGCGTCGCTCCGGGCAGCCCCGGGGGCGACGCGGGATGAAGCTCGAGCGAGCGCGGAGCCGTCCGTTTGAACGCGCCGGTCCGCCCTGTTGCCGGCTTCGCTACTTCAACTTCTCCGCGAGTTTCTGCGCGGACATGAGTTCGGCGTGGCCGTCGGCGAACGCGGCGCCCACTTGGCCGTCAATCGCCGTGTCCGTTTTCTGATAGACCAGGAGCGTTGTTGAGGGCGATTGGATGGACTTCATGGCGACTTCGCGGAGGTGGAGGATGAACGGGCTGTGCGCGTCCACCCAGGCCACCTGAGCCGCGCGATCCTGTTGCTGGAGGTCGGCGGGGGGTTCGACCGCTGAATTCGGCGCCAGCAGCACGTTGGCCGTGCCGATATACGGCAGGATGTCCACCAAGTGGGCCGGGAGCTGTTGTTGATGATCGTCGGCGTACATGATCAGGCCCAGGGCGAGCTGTTTGAGCTGGTTCAACACCATGATCCGCGCGGCCTTCCGCCTCGCGTCCGTGAGCGCCGGGGCCAGCAGTTGGCGCGCGATGGTGGTGAGTTGTTCCCGACCGAGTTGGACCCGGAGCGAATTCCCGTCGACGACCGGAGTCAGGGCGGTCTGGATGTCCGGCCACGCAGCGGCCTGGTGGCGGACTTCGGGAATCGTACCGATTGCGTTGAGGCCGCGTTGGCAGATTTCCTGCAAGGCCGCCGCTGCGGCGCCATCCCGCGAGCGCACCATCGCTTCGAGGGCGACAGCGGGCGGCGGTTGGAGGGTGAGTTTCGCCCAATGCACCCCTTGACCCAACATCGTGCTCGAACCCCCGCCGACCACCATTGGCAGACGCGGCATCAACTCCTCCAGCACCCGGGAAGCCTCAGCGTATGGAGCGAAAGTCACCGTCGCCAGCGCCGGCTCCGAATCGGCCAGCGCCTCGGCCAGCCGCGCCGACGGCGGTCGAAGGGACGACGATTCGCGCAGCCTCCAGACCCCCGCCGGGGCTATCGCGACGCAGCCGGACAAGACCCGGCTCTCGGCGTGGAGTTCCCTGGCAATGGGCGCGAGGACATCTTGCAGCCGGGCGGCGTCACCGCCGGGAGCGACGGTAGCGATCAGAAGCACGGGCGGTTCGGTGCCCAGATAACTCAAACTCAGCAGGGCGTGGATGTTCCGGCCGCCCGCGGCGCGGAATTGGTCGAGCCAGGTCCGGGCGACTCGCACGAACTGTCCCAGCGGTTCGGCCAGTGCGGTTCGCTGGTCGGGGGCGGCATCGAGGATCGCGTCGGTCCAAGCCTGGAGATCGAGCCTTTCCGGATCGATACGCGAGACGCAGACCGTGTATTCGTCGGCGAAGGTCGCAATCGGTTCAGGGAGCGCGGCGCTGGCCGGCTGAATCAGTCCCGTCGCGAGCGAAAGCAGAACGGTGAAGGGAAGCGTTTTCATGGTTTTTCCTCGGATGGCCTCGATGAGGCGGGGGGAAGCAGCGGGTTTCATGGCCGCAAGGTGATCAGGTATTCCAAGGCGCCGGGCCGCTCGCCGTCGGGGGCCTTCGGGCTTTCGAGATGAGCGGTGGCCGCTTCGATTCGATAACCGAACGGCGCGCCGGTGACGGGATCCAGCGGCGCGGGCAACGGTCGCAGCTCCGCAAGGGACGTCGGCAGTTCTCCTTCCAAACCGACGGCGTGGGCCCGGATTGCTTCGACGCATCGCAGGGCAGCCAGACGGCGGTCCAAATCAACGAACCGGTCCAACACCCGGTTCAGCGAGGGCAACACGAGGCGGGGAATGATCGATCCCACGGGATCGTTCACGATCGCCTTTTGGAGATCCGCGTCTGCCTGCTCGATGCCCCTGCGCGCCTGCTGGTACGGGAGCGCGAACCACTTGAACAGGTCGTCGCGCAGGATGGCATAGGATTCGCCGATGTAGGTGGTCAGGACCCGGGCCACGGACATCTGCTGCACCTCTTCGGCGGATCTTCCGCGGGCGATGAGTTGCTGACAGGCGCGCGGGTAGGCGGCGAGTCCGATGCCGGCCGCGTGCAGGGCCTGTGCTTCCTCGGGGGGCAGCCATCCCGGGCGGACGTCGCCGCCGGCGAGGCTTTGGAAGTCGCTGATGGCGCGCCGGAAATCGTCGGCGGTTACGGCTTGGTCGGAAGCGAACCGGAGCAAGGGGAGTTCGACGTAAACGCAACTGCGCTCCCAGCGGGTGGATTGCCAGGCGCTGAGATAGCCCGGCGGAAGGTCGGCGAGCGCCCAATAGAGGTTCGGGGCGTCCGGCTGGCTGATCATCTCCTCGATGCGGTCCAGCATGGTGTTGGCGATGGCCACGCCGACGAGCCCCTCGATCAGCAGGTCCCCGGCGGCCGCGTGGCGGGCCAGCGTCATGCCGGCCCGCAGTCGGACGACGGCCTCGTCATAGCGGCCTTCGCGAACGAGCCGGCGGATGTCCAACGCCAGCAGCCGTGCAGTTCCCCGCAACTCGGCCAGATGGGGTAACAGGGCGCTGAAGCCCTCCTCCCGGATGCGTGTGCCCCAGTCGCATTGCTCGTAGCGCGTGGCCTTCAGCAGTTGCTCGAGGTTGTTCCGATGCTGGTCCAGCAGTTGGCGAACGGCGTCGGGGGGGAAATCGGCAAGCGGCATGCCGAGCCAGTCCGTCCATTGGTCCTTCTGTTCGGTCCAGGTCTTGTCCGCGGCCAGCATCCGGGCCACGCGTTGATAGGCGAGGGCGGCGTTGCCGGGGGTCTGGTCGATCTTCTCGTCCACCAGGGTGTAACGCAGGGCGGGCACCGGTTCGCCCATGGGATCCACGGTGAAGCGGACCGGGCCGCGCTCACCGGCGACTGCCAGCGCGGAGCCCGCCGCCAGAGCCGCCAGGCCGAGGGCCAGCCGGTGGGGCTTGGGTTGAAGTGAAGTCTTCATGATCGTTTTCTCCTTTCGTTGGGATTGTCCGGCCAAAGGGGAGCTGCTTCCGCGCCGCGCGGGCGCCAGGCGCCGGCGGTCATCAGGGCCGCCTCGGGCAAAGGCGCCCAGCGGACCGACGGCAGGGCTTCGAGGCCTTCGCGGACGACCTGTTCGCGCAGCAACAAGTAGTGGGCCACGGCGCGCCGCGGGAGCGGAACCGACGCCACCACGGGCAGCGTTCCGGCGGGCGCCGGGTAAGTCACGGCGGGGGCGGGCGGTGAGGAAGTCGTGGCGGAGACCAGGCGTTGACGCGTGTCCGCGCCGTTTCGGAAGGCAGGACGGGGCCATCCAGCGACCAGACCACAGGCCAGCAGGGTCATTGTCGCAACCCGCCACCGCCGGGCCAGCCGCTGGCCGGCGGCCTGGCCTGCCCGGAACATCAGCGCGTCGCGGCGGATTGCGGGGGACGCGGGATGCAGCCGTCCGAGGCGGGCTTCGAGTTCCCGTTCGTTCGGACTCAATGAGGGGAGGTCTTGCATGTTGGTTCCAGTCGTTGGCGGAGTTGATCGAGTCCGGCCCGGTATCGTCGGAACACGGTGGCGACGGAGCTTTCGGTGATCCCGGCGATTTGCTCGAGGGTGAGACCTCCCCAGATGCGCAGGGTAATGATCTCGCGATCCTCGGGCGGCAGTCCGGCGAGCGCCTGCCCGGCCTCGTGGGCGTCGATGGCGTCGGCGGGACCGCCTTCGATGAGCGATTCGGCTGCTTCGGTCACCCGGGCCTCGCGGCGCCCGCGGCGGCGGTCGGTGCGCAGCGATTTCAGCGCCCGGTAGCGCACCGCGCGATAGAGCCAGGGCTTCGGGTGGGGCGGTGGGCGCCGGCAGTTTACGAGATCAATGAAGGCATCCTGCACGGCATCCTCCGCAGCGTGGCACTCGAGCCATTGTCGCGCATAGAGGACCAGCGCCCCCGCCTCCTGCTCGAACAACTGACCGAGTTCGTTGATCGCGTTTGACTCCATTTGCGCATTCCACGGAAACAAACCCGCCGTCCGGGTTCTTTTTCATCCGATCTGCCGGAGGCGCCGCCGCCGGTTCGCGCCGTCGTCCGTCAGGTTGGACCGCGGCGGACCGGGAACGTCCTGGAAGCGGACCCGGTGAACCGCGTCTTCAGGCGCTCCGGGCACCGGCGCCAAGCCCGGAAAATACCATTTGCTGCCGTCCGACGGGCGACGTAGGGTCGCCGCATTCGCTCTGATCAACTGATGTTTCGCATGAAATCCGACACGGCTTGCGGGAGGCGGTTCCGCCCTGAGTCCAAGGGCGGCTTCACCCTCATCGAACTTCTCGTCGTCATTGCCATCATCGCCATCCTGGCGGGGATGCTGCTGCCGGCGCTTTCGCGCGCCAAGGCGAAGGCCCAGGGGATCGCCTGCCTCAACAACGGCCGGCAGATGATGCTGGCGTGGCAGTTTTACATCGACGATTTCCAGGAACGTGTGCCGCCCTCCTACGGGCCGGGCCAGTGGGTGAACGGCAATCTCAATTTCAATCCGAACAACCGCAGCAACTGGGACGTGGAACAGGACATCCACAAGAGCCTGCTCTGGAGCTACTGCGGCAACAACGAGGGCATCTGGAAATGCCCTGCCGACAAGAGCGCCGTCAAGGTCGACGGGGCCACCCGCCCCCGGGTGCGGAGCATCGCGATGAACGCCTGGTTCAACTCGACCGACGTCGAGGCGTTCGGGGGCGGGTTCCGCGTCTACTACAAGACGAGCGATCTCACCGAGCCCGGGCCGACGCGCACGTGGGTGTTCCTCGACGAACGCGAGGACAGCATCAACGACGGTGAATTCGTGGTCGGCATGACCGGTTATCCGGACGCGCCCCAGTCCTGGCGGATCGTCGATTATCCTGCCAGCTACCACAACGGCGCCGCGGGGTTGTCCTTCGCCGACGGGCATTCCGAGATCAAGAAGTGGGCGGACTCGCGGACGACGCCGCCGTTGCGTCCCGGCCAGGAACTCAACCTCAACGTGTCCTCGCCGAACAATCAGGACATGTTCTGGCTCATGGACCGCTCGACGCGCCGCAAGTAGCGGCACCGCCGATCAACGCTTTCCGCCCGTGCAATTCCGGGTCAGCTCCCCGGAGCGAATCCCGGGTTGAGCGCCGGCATCCGCGCCCCCAGGCGTTCCTGCCACCGCCGGAGTCTCGCCCGGAGTTCGTCCCGCTTCGCCGGGTTCGTTGCGCCCAACTCGTCCCGTTCGCCGGGGTCGTCGTGCAGATTGTAGAGTTCGACTTCATCGAACTCGTAAAACTCGATCAGCTTCCAGTCGCCGTCGCGGATGGCTGCCCCTGGGGTCCACGTCGAGCCGTGGTAATGCGGGTAATGCCAGCAAAGGGTCCGTTCGACCACCGGCGCCCGGCCGCGAAGGAACGGCACCAGACTCTGCCCGTCGGCATGGAGTTCGGGGCGCAGTGGGAGGCCGGCCAGTTCGAGCATGGTGGGGAAGAAATCCATGCTCACGACCGGGGCGCGACAAATGCTTCCGGGACGTGTCAAGCCGGGCGCGCGCACGAGCAGCGGTTCGCGAATGCCGCCCTCGTAGAGCCAGCCCTTGCCGGAACGCAACGGCAGATTCGTGGTCGGCCCCGGGTTGCCCACCGTGCAGAGACCGCCGTTGTCCGAGAAGAAGAAGACCACGGTGTTGTCCGCAAGTTCCAGGTCCTCGAGGGATTTCAAGATCGCGCCCACGCTGTCGTCTACAGCGGCCACCATCGAGGCGTAATCCGGCCGGTCCTGGCGGGTGCGGGATTTGCCGCGGCGTTCCGCAAGTACGTCCGCGGGGCCGTCAAACATCGCCGTCGCCTTTTCCTCGAAATGCCCGACCCGCTTCCGATAGGCCTGGATCGGGGTGTGCACGTTGTAGTAGGCGAGGTAGAGCAGGAAGGGGCGGGCGGCATCGCGTTTTTCGAGGAAGCGCACGCTCTCTGCGGTGAGCCGTTCCGTCAGGTATTCGCCGTCCTGTTTGGCCTGCAGGTAGGGGTTCTTGTAGGGCGCGTAGTAGCCGCCCGGAGGCGAGCCCTTGTCGTGGCCGCCGATGTTGATGTCGAAGCCCTGATCGGTCGGCAGGAAGCCGTCGCCGCCGAGATGCCATTTGCCGGCGAAGAAGGTCTGGTAACCGGTCTCGCGCAGGGCCTCGGCCAGCGTGACTTCTTCGAGCGCCAGGTGATCGGCGTCCGTGACTTGCTGGAAGCGCGGCTTGGGCGCGCGGGAGGCTTCCATGCCCGGGATCCAGTCGGTGATGTCCACCCGCACTGGATGGCGCCCCGTCATGATGCTGGCCCGGGTCGGCGAACAAACCGAACCCGCAGCATAGGCCTGCTCGAATTTCATCCCGGACGCCGCGAGGGCGTCGATGTTCGGCGTCTCGTGAAACCGGCTGCCATACGTGCCCAGATCCGCCCAGCCCAGGTCGTCGACGAGAAAGAAGACGAAATTCGGGCGCGGAGAAACAGCCCGGTTGCCCGCGGGAGCGGCCGCGGCGAAGGGGAGCGCGAACAGGTGGAGCGCCAGCAGGAGGGTGGGCCGTGCACGGCGCGGATTCGTCGGCTTGTGCATGCCGCATCCTGCGACCGGCGCGCCCATGGGATCAAGCCTGCCCGGCCGGCGCGACGTTGCGCTTTGCCCGCCGCGGGACATCCGCTAGATTGCTGCCGTGGCTGACAAGCAGACCGTTTCCAGTGACTGGACTTCCGTGAAGGATCATTCCCGCACCTATCACGACTTCGTTTTCGTCTACCCGGTGATTTCGCGGCGTTCGGGCGGCCTGTCGATTGGCGTCAACCTGAACCCCGACAAACGCTGCAATTTCGACTGCGTTTACTGCGAAGTCGACCGCCGCACCCCCGGGCGCGCCGACCGCGTCGACCTGCCGCAGTTGGAAGCGGAACTGACCGCCGTGATCCGCAGCGCGAAGGACGGGAGTTTGGGGGCCGATCCCAAGTTTGCGGAAGCGGCCGAACTGACGCGGCGGGTTCGCGACATCGCCTTCAGCGGCGACGGCGAACCGACGATGATTCCGAACTTCGACGACTGCGTGGCGCTCGTGGCGCGGGTCAAGCAGGCCGAGCGATTGCCGGAAACCAAGATCGTCCTGATCACCGACGCCGCCGGTCTGGATAAGGCAAGCGTCCGGCGCGGGCTCGAAATCATGGACGGCAACCAGGGTGAAATCTGGGGCAAGCTGGATGCCGGCACGGAGGACTACTATCGCCAGGTCAACCGCAGCCATGTCCGTTTCGAGCGGATTCTCTCGAACCTGCTCGAGACCGCCCGCCGGCGCCCCATCGTGATCCAGACCCTGTTTTTCAAACTGCACGGGGTGGCGATGTCCGCGGCGGAACTGGAGGCTTACTGCCGGCGGTTGAACGACCTGCGGGCGAGCGGCGGGCAAATCCTCGCGGTGCATGCTTACACCATCGCCCGGCCCACCCCCGAACCGTGGGCCACGCGCCTCGAGCCCGAGGAGCTTGAAGCCAAGGCGGCACAGATCCGGTCCCGCACCGGCCTCGCGGTGGAGACCTATTGCTGAACCGTCCGCGCCGCCGGTTCCGCCGGCGGTGGGAAGAGCTTGTTGAGCACCTTGTTTTTGATCTGGATGCCCGAGCCGATCAGGGCCATTGCCAGCGCCACGAGCAGGATCGCGTTGAAGACCGCCCGTCGCCAGCCGCGGCCCACCGCGTCGCCGAGGTAACGGCGCTTGTTGTTCAGGATGAAGAACACGAGATAGGCGATGGGCAGCATGGTGAAGGCAATCGCCGATGCGAGGACCGGCAGCCAGATCGGGCTCTTGATCATCACCCCGAGCACGCCAATCGCCGGCACCAGGGTGAACATCCGGTAGCGCCGCGGCGTGTATTCAAGCCCGAACATCTCGCACACCGTGAACCCCACGCAGACCATGTGCGCACTGATCGCGCCGCACGCCATCCCCATGAACCCGAGATCGAACACGATCCGGCCAAGCGAACTGCCCCACACCCCGGAAAGCGCCTGCGCCGCATCGATCGGCTTGAATGCGGCAATCGCCGGGTTGTTCGCGAGCGTCGTGCCGAAGCCGGCCGCCGTGTCGTGAACCGTCGACGCCATCCCGACGATGATCAACGACGTCAGGATCACGTAGGGCACGAAGAGCGACATTACGAGGTCGAAGCGTGACAGCCCCTTGTGATGTGGGCCCCACCCCTTGGCCAGAATCGAGTAGGGGTAAAGGAACGTCATGTTGATCCCGACAGCCGCGCCGATGGCCCCGAGAATCGTCGTGGCGGCGCCGGGTTGATCGGGGATTTGAAACGCCGTGAAGCCGCGCAGAATGCCGCTGAAATCGACGCGGCTGCGTGCCACCTGGGCGATCACCACGACCAGGAAGGCGAGCATAACCAGGCGGATCATCCACCGGAGGAAGGTCTCGTAGAGCCGGATGCCGCGCGGCTTCGATCCGTAGCTCCAGACCAGCACGATGTTGATCCCAAGAATCAGAAAGCCGCCGGCGAAGCGTACCGCGGTTTCGAGCGCCCGGGAGGTGGGTTCGCCGGTGGCGGGGTCGACCGGGTTGCGGAAGCCCGCGACGTTCGCCAGATCCCACACAGCGCCACCGAGCAGGGCGTATTGCCCGAAGTGCCAGATCACCGTCGAAACCACGGTGGCCAGCGCCCAGAGGAAGGCGATGGAAACATGGAGTTCCCGCCCGACGATGAGGTAGGCGCGTTCGCCCTTGGTAAGCGTGATGTTGCCGAGGGCCATCATCATGCAAACCCCGAGGAACATGGCGATGGGCTGCACCCAGAGCAGCTGGTAACCGTAGAACGCGCCCGCGACGACCGACGCGGCGGCGCTGCCGGCGCCGAGCGTCATGGCACTTTGCATCCAGGCCGGTCCCGTGAGCTTGAAGTAGCCCCGGAGGCGCGGCAACAGCGGTTGGCGATCCAGGTCGATGAGCGTTTGCTGGTCGCGCTCGAGTTGCGCGGGATCCCATTTGCTGGTCATGGGCAGACCCGCGGACTTCGCTTCAGGGGCTTGGCTCATGGCTGCGAATTCTCGGAACCGCCCCTGGAACAGGCAACCAAAAACCCCGCCCGGCCGGGTGCTGGGCGCAGTTCAGCGGTAACGATTCAGTAAGCCGTAGCCGCCGCCGTGCAGTCGGCGCAGGATTCAGTGGAGATCCGCCCGCCTGCCGCCCGGCGTTACGATTCGTCAAAACGTGACTGCCGGTCGGGGCCGGACGGACCGGCCAAGCCCATGAAGATCAGCGCCGACTGCACGTCAGCGGCTACCGCCCATTGAATCGATAGGGCTGAGCCGTAACCATGTAGATGGATTCACCACGGATGGGCACTGATGGGCACGGATATTGAGGGAAACCAGAATCGCGCGCCCTGAGCTCGCGCTCACCATTTAGTGAGGTTTCCCGGCCTCTCCGCCATGGCGGCAGCGCCGCGCCCATCCGTGGCATCCGTGCCCATCCGCGGTCCATTGACTGAATCGATACGGATACGAGGCGCGCCCGGGCCGTCTCGACCGGAGAAAAATCTTGCGATTCGCGCGGGGGATCGGTATCGCCATGGCTGCGTTTTTTCAGTGCGCTCCTTCCGAACTCTGACCGGCCCTGCGGCGGTTTCTGTCGACGGTCGGTCCGGCCGGGCGCATGCACATACCAACGCGTTGAGAACATGCTGAAGTGTCACGAATTGATCGGGTTCATGCCGTCCGGGCTGGCGCAGGAGATTGTTGATTACCTTTTCGCGAACGAAAGGCCGGCCTACCAGGTGATCCTGGCCGCGGTGGCGGAGGCGAACCGGGTGCGACCCGTCTTCCTGCAACGCAAGCCGCGGGCGAAGCGCCATGCGGACATGCTCAACACCCTGAGCCGTCCGCGCATGGAGGAGGCGGCCGCAACGCTGCTGCGCGAGTGGTTGTTGAAGGCCGAGAAGGCCATGCTCATCGAGTTTCTCAACGACCTCGGCATCGAGCACGAGGACGGGGTGGTCGAGGAGTTTCCGGACCAGATCGACGATGCGAAGCTCGCCGAAGCCGTCGACCATCTCCTGGCCAAGCATCCGCCCGAGAAGGTCTGCATCTACCTCAACACCGTCCGTTCCACCAGCGGGGTGCAGTGGAAAAACCTGGACGATTTGCTGGCGAACGACGAACGACTCCAGATCGCCTGATCCGCCCGCGCGCTCAACCGCCTCCCCAAACCACACCGGCAGTGCGCAAGGCGGCGCGGTGGCGGGCCGCTGATGGGGCACGGAAAACGGTTGGACCTTCGTTCCTCCCCGGAATGGCTTGGGATTGAAACCGCGTGGCCGCTCGGGAAGACTCGGTCCATGCAATCCTGGCTCCCTTCCTTCGCCCGCTCTCATCGCTTGGCGCGGTTCCTGTCCACGCTCGTCGTCTCCGCTCTCCCTGTTTTTTTCGGGGCGGCAGCCGCCGACGGCCCTTTGCCCGCGTCCGTGGTTCACGAGACGCCGCTGTTTGTGAGTGGCGAAGGCGGGTACCACACCTACCGCATTCCCGCCCTGGCGGTGCCCGCGCCGGGCGTGGTCCTGGCCTTTTGCGAAGGCCGGCAAGGAGGGCAGGGGGACAGCGGGAACATCGACCTGTTGCTGCGCCGCTCGACCGATGGCGGCGAAACGTGGTCCGCGCCGCAGGTCGTATGGGACGATGGCGCCAACACCTGCGGCAATCCTGCGCCGGTGGTGGACCGGCAGACCGGCAAGGTCTGGTTGCTCCTCACCTGGAATCGGGGCGACGACCATGAGCGCCAGATCATCGACCGGACAAGCCGCGACACGCGCCGGGTCTTCGTGGCTTCATCGGCGGATCAAGGGGTGACGTGGACCCGGCCCGTCGAGATCACCGCGGCGGTGAAGCGTTCGGATTGGACCTGGTACGCGACCGGCCCGGGCGCCGGCATCCAGCTTCGACGCGGTCCCCACGCGGGGCGACTGGTGATTCCGTGCGACCACATCGAGGCGGAGTCGAAGCACTATTATTCGCACGTGATCTGGTCCGATGATCACGGCCGGACCTGGCAGCTCGGCGGGAGCACGCCCGAGCACCAGGTCAACGAGTGCATGGTGGCGGAGCGTCGGGACGGACGGCTCCTGCTGAACATGCGCAACTACGACCGCTCGCGCCGCCAGCGACAGGTCGCCTTCAGCACGGACGGCGGGCAGACGTGGCAGGACCAGGGTTTTGACACCGCGCTCATCGAACCGATTTGCCAGGCCAGCCTGCGCCGCTGCGGCGATTTCCTCCTGTTTTCCAATCCGGCCGATCCGAAGTCGCGGATCAACCTGACCGTCCGCCTGAGTCGCGACGAGGGCGAGACGTGGCCGGCACAGCGGGTGCTGCATGCCGGCCCGAGCGCCTATTCCGATCTTGCCGACCTGGGCGACGGGCGGGTGGCGTGCCTTTACGAGCGCGGGGTGAAGAGTCCTTATGAGACCATCACCCTCGCCCGGTTCACGCTGGAAGCCCTCGGCATCGGGACCGAATGAGCCGCAACGATTCAACCCGCGGTAGCCGCCGACGTGTAGTCGGCGGTGGTCTCCGTGGGCTCATGCGGTCCCATCGGTTTCGACGGGCAGTCACGTTTTGGTGAATCGTCGCCCCCGGCGGCAGGCGGTCGTATCCCCACCAAATCCTGCGCCGACCGCACGCCGGCGGCTTACCGGCTCTTGTCGGGGTAGGGAGGCGGTTCCGGCACCTGCACGGGGTGCTGTCGCAGGGCTTCCAGCATTTCGTCGATGGCGCGGTTGAGCTGGTCGTCGATGCCGGCGAACTCGCGCGCGGGATCGTTGTCCACGACGATGTCCGGTTCCACGCCCTTGCCTTCCATCACCCACTCGGTGGCATCGAGATCGAAGCGCGAGAATTCCGGTCGCATGAGGGAGCCGCCATCAAGCAACGGCAGCGTGCCGCGGATGCCCACCACGCCGCCCCAGCTGCGCATCCCGATCACCGGCCCGAGGCGGTAGTGCTTGAACCGGTAGGCCACGATGTCCCCGTCCGAGGCGCTGAACGCATCCAGCAACAGCGCCTTCGGTCCGGGGATCATGCCGTCCGGGTTGATCTCGACGGCCCCGTTGCGGGCAATGGTCCAGAAGACCGGCTCCCGCCGCAGCCGCTCGATGATCATCGGCGAAACGTTGCCGCCGCCGTTGCCGCGCACATCGACGATGAGGGCTTCCTTGTGCAGTTGCGGGTAGTAGAACTTCGCGAACTCGTTCAGCCCCTCGACGCCCATGTCGGGAATGTGCACGTACCCCACCCGGCCGGCCGACCGCTGATCCACCTTCTCGATGTTGCCAAGCACCCACTTCAGGTAATGGAGCGGCTGCTCGTCATCGGTCGGGATGACGACCGTTTTCCGGGCGCCTTCGCGCGTGGGCTGTGCGTTCACTTCCAGCGTCACCTGCCGGCCCGCCCGGCCGATGAGGGCTTCGTGCAGGTCGGCCAGTTCCTCGACCGGTCGACCATCCACCGACAGGATGTAATCGCCCTCGTGAACGTTCACGCCGACATCCCGCAGCGGGGAGCGCAGCCGCGAATCCCAGTTTTGTCCGGGCAGGATCTCGTCGATCCGGAAGAACCCGCCGGCGTCCCTCGACAGCCGGGCGCCCAGGAGGCCCAGCGGAACGCGTTCCGCTTGCGGGTAATCCCCGCCGCCCACATAGCAGTGGCCGAGGTTGATCTCGCCGATGAGTTCGCCGATGACGTAGGAGAGGTCGGCGCGGTGCCGCACATGCGCCACCAACGGGGCGTAGCGGTCGCGCAGCGCCGGCCAGTCGACGCCGTGCAGGTGCGGGTCGTAGACAAAGTCCCGCATCTGCCGCCAGCATTCGTGGTAGATCTGGCTCCATTCGGCCTGCCGGTCGACATGCACCCGCAGGTCGCCGAGGTCCAGCGTGTGGTCCTTGGTATCGATCTTGCCGCCCGGCAGGTCCACGATAGCAAACCCGCCGCCGCCCCGCACGAGCATCTTCTTGCGGTCGGCCGAAATGCGGTAGCTGCCGAAGTCGCCCAGTTCGGTTTCCTTCTGCTTCTCCAGATCGTATGCGAACAGATCGCCCTTGCGCGTGTAGAACAATTTGCTGCCCACCGAAGTGAGCTGGCCGTAGCTTGAGGCCGGTCCGGGCAGGGCCACAATGCGGGCCGGAAGCCCTTCGGCGTCCACCTTCACCCGGACCTTCTCCGCCGCCTTCGCCTTCCCGGACTTCGCTTCGTCCGTCTTCTCGGGAGCGGCTTTCGCATCGTCTGCGGTCGCCTCCGCGGCGCGGTCCTCGTCGGGGCTCTCCTTCGGCGTCGCCTCCGGCTTGACGTCCGGTTCCGCGGGCGGTTCCTGGATCTTCACCTCGTCGCTCTTCGGTGCAAACGGCGACGGGATATCGGCCGCGAGCGTCACGAAGTAAATCCGTTCCATGTCCCGGTAGATGTGGTTCCACTCGGTCTGACCGTAGGTCGGATTGAACGTGCGGTCGGACACGAAGAACAGATATTTGCCGTCGCTGCTGAACTCGGGATCGCCCACGTCAAACCAGCCGTCCGTGACGCGCACCTTCACGCCGTCCTTGAGCGAGTAGAGCAGGATGTCGGGAAAACGCCGGGGCTCCGGGCGGGTGTAGGCGATCCAGCGGCTGTCGGGTGACCACGTGAAATCCCGGATCTCCCAGGCCTCTGAACGGTCCACCAGGGTCACCTCCCGCGTCTCGAGGTCCACGAATTGCAGCCGGTTTTCCTTGTCCGACCAAAGGATGCGCCGTGAATCGGGCGACCACGCGAGATGGTATTTGTAGGTGTCGGCGCCCTCGGTCAACTGCCGGGATTCGCCGCTGCCATCCTGCGGGCGCACGTGGATTTCGTCCTCGCCGGTGGCGTCGGAGACATACGCGATCCAGCGGCCGTCGGGGGACCAGACCGCGTTGCGCTCGTGGACGCCGGAGGTCTGCGTGAGGTTGCGGGTGGGACCGTGCTCGGCGGGCACCGTGAACACCTCCCCGCGAGCGCCGAACACCGCGCGCGCGCCATCGGGGGCCACATCGAACGAGGTCGTGCTGCCGCTCACCTCGCGCCAAACGTCCCGACCGATGGCGAAATCTTCCTCGATGCGCACCGGGATGCGCCGGACCGCTTCGGTCTCCAGGTCGAACCGCATGATCCAACCCCCGTTCTCGAACACGATCGCCCGCTCGCCGAGGGACGGGAATTTCACATCGAAGTCCGCGAAGTGCGTCAGCTGCCGGGTGGCCCCGGTGGCCAGGTCGTGTACGAACAGGTTCATCCGCCGGTTCTCATCCCGGTCCGAAGCGAAGTAAATGCGATCACCGTGCCACATCGGAAAGACATCCTGCGCGGGATCGTTCGTGATCGGTGTGGTCTCCTTGGTTTCGAAATCGTACACCCAGATGTCGTCCGCCTGGCCGCCACGATAGCGCTTCCAGGTGCGGAATTCGCGGAACACCCGGTTGTAGGCGAGTTTGCGCCCGTCAGGAGAATAGGAACACCAGCCGCCGCGCGGCAGCGGCAATTGCTCGGGCAGGGCGCCGTCGCGGGTCGCCACCATGAGCTGGCCCTTGAACGGATTCCAGTCGCGGGCGCGGCTGCGGTAGATGATCGAATCCGCGTCCCGCCAAGTCATGACGATGTTGTTCGGGCCCATCCGGTCCGACACGTCGTCACGACCGAGCGTCGCGGTTACCGTCAGCCGCCGGGGCGGTCCCCCTGCCGCCGGCATCAGGTAAACCTCCGTGTTGCCGTCGTATTGCGCGGTGAAGGCCAGTTGGGTGCCGTCGGGCGAAAAGCGCGGAAACATCTCGTAGCCGACGTCGCTCGTGAGCCGTCGGGCCACGCCGCCCTCGGAACCCACCGTGTAAAGGTCGCCGGCGTAACCGAAGACAACCTGATCCCCGTGGATCGCGGGGAAGCGCAGCAACCGGGCTTCGCCATCCGGGGTGGGATCCTGTGCGCGCGCCGTTCCCGCCAACGCGAGCAGCCAGGAGAGGACGCCGACCACTTTGATTCCGCTCATTTTCATCGCTCCAGTCAGGCGACGCCGACCGCCCGAAACAAGCCAAATCTGGCCTCCCGGCCCCGCGGCCGGCCCCTTATGGAGTGTGCCGGCAAAGCGCAGCGGCGACGGCGCTTTCGCGGCCGGACGGGCATTCAAATACCCGAAACCCGGAAGCGCCGCGAAGCCCGAAAAGCGGTGTCAAGGTCACCGCACTCTCCGTAGGGCGTGCCTCCGGAGGACCGGGGCGGGTGAGGGTGAACCTCCTCATCCGTGGTGTTCGTCTGCTGTCGGATGGCTGCGATCGAGCGCTGCGGGCTTCCCTTTCCGGCGCCCCTCCGCAAGACTTGATCCGTTCACGCGAAGCGACCAGCGGGTAATCCAGAAAATGAACTCCATCTTCATTTCCTACTCCCATCAGGACGAGGCCTGGAAGGACCGCCTCATGACCCATCTGGATCCGCTGTCTGGCGAGACGGGCTTCGAGGTTTGGGAAGATCGCCGGATCGCGGCGGGCGATGACTGGCAGGGCGAGATCGAGGCGGCCATGGAGCGTTGCCGACTGGCGGTGCTGCTGGTTTCGGCGGACTTCCTGCAATCCAAGTTCATCAAGACCCGCGAGGTCCCAGCCCTTCTGCGCCGCCGGGAGAAGGACGGCATGCGGGTAGTCCCGATCCTGCTGGGGTCCTGTGTTTGGAGGCGCATCCCCTGGCTGACTCCGATCCAAATACGGCCCAAGGACGCCGTTCCGCTGGCTTCAATGGGCGCGGTCGATTCCGAACGGGCCAATGCCGCCCTGGTCGCCATTGCGACCGAGATCGACGACCTGCTCAAAACCTTGCCGCCGTCGCAGCACCTCGCCGCGCCGGCACTCCCTTCCCCCCCTTCGGCTTCCACTCCTCCGCCGGACGATCCTCTCCCCTCAGCCCCCTCCGCCTTCGACCAACGCGGCCACCCGCAGAACTCTGCCGGAAAGCCCACGCCAAGGCGCAAGCCCGCCACCAAGGGGCGCACCGCGCGCCGGCCGAGCGGGCCGTGCAAGGACCGCTCCGAGCCGGACAACCGCGTGGCCCGTCCTTCCGTCTCGCCTGATCCCGCGGATGCGGAGTCCGATCTGCACCCTTCCGTCTGGCAGGAGATCCGCACCTTGTTCGCGCAGGATCCTAAGCTGGCGGTCGATGTGTCCTCCGCGCTGGATCACGGCGCCGGGGAGGATCGCGACACGTGGGCGGTGCTGGCCGCGTTGGTGCATCAGGAGGGATTGGTCGAGGCGTTGCGACGGATTCGAGACTGGTTGGTTGACCAGCGAAGTGTGCGCGATCCCAAGGCCTGGGAGGCCCTCGTGTGGCACCTGGCTTCGCTCGGCGTGCGCGACATCAACTGGCTCGAGTCGATGCGCGGGCGGCTCTCCGATGCGCGGGTCGGGAAGCTGCTCGAACTCGCCTTCGAGGAGATCGAGGTGCCCGGCAAAGCGTGGCCCTTCGCCGCCGAACTCTACGTGGCGGCGGTGAAGGACCGCTCCACGCAGTACATCCCGGACGCTTCGCTCCCGCCCCAGGCGTGGCGCGGCGTCAACCACGTCGAGTTGATCAGCCCCGAGGACCTGAGTTCGCCCTCGGACCTTCCTCACGTTCGGCTCCGGGATTTTGTTCAGCGGATTCTTCGCGTGAACCACTACCCCGTCGACGACGACCACGAGCGGAATCTCGAAACGCTCAAGGACTTCCTTCACGAGCGGGATCCCAAGGAGCGCTTTTACGCCATTTATCAGGAGAAGGAACCGCTGTTCGATCAACCGCTCATCCGCGAGATGCTCCTCCTGCTCCGCTACGATCCGAAGGGCGAGCGGCGGATCGATCGGCTGGCCGGCATCCCTGAGGTCCTCCGCCAACTCCTCAAGAAGCTCCGCGAACTCGAACAACGCGTCTGAGGCACGATTTGAACCTCCCATGAGCCGCACCTTCAATCCCCCCACCGATCAGGTCCTCGAGCTGCCGGAGATCCACGCGTGGTCGCCGTCGCGGCATCGCTTTGACGCGGAGAGTGTCTGGGCGATCCGGGCGGCGTTGCATACCGGACGACCGTTGCTGGTGCGCGGCGAGGCCGGCATTGGCAAGAGCCAGTTGGCCCGGGCCGCCGCCCACGTCATGGGCCTGCCGTTTCTCTACCACGTCATCCATGCCCGTTGTGAACCGACCGATCTGCTCTACACCCACGACGCCGTGGCGCGCCTTGCGCAGGCGCAGGTGCTCGGCACGCCGGGCCAGGCGACCGATTGGCGCGAGCAACTGGCCGAGGAACGCTTCGTGCGTCCGGGCGTCCTCTGGTGGGCCTTTGACTGGGCGGACGCGCGTCGCCAGGCCAAGTGCGCCTGTCGCAGTTCCCTCTGCGCGGAGGAACCCGAAGTCTGCTGCAAAGGCTGTGGCGAACCCGACCGGCCCGACGGTTGGCAGCCCGGCGGGCGCTGCGTCGTTCTCATCGACGAGATCGACAAGGCCGAGTCGGATCTGCCGAACAGCCTGCTCGAGAGCCTCGGTAACACCGGGTTTCAAATCCCGGCGATTGCGCGGGTCGTGACGCGCAACGACCGCGAGAACGCCCCGCTGGTGGTCATCACCACGAACGAGGAACGCGAACTCCCCGCCGCCTTCCTGCGTCGTTGCCTCGTCCTGCAGATGACGCTCGGCACGGACGACAACCAGCGCCGCGATTTCCTGGCCCGCCGCGCCCGCGATCATTTCGACGGGAAGGTCATCGACGACAAACTGCTCGAAAGGGCCATCGACCTCTTGCTCGAGGATCGCAAGGCCGGTCGCGATTTGGGCCCGGCCAAGCCCGGCGCGGCGGAGTTGCTCGATCTGTTGCGGGTCCTGGCCGACCTGCGACCGCAGGGCAAAAAGAAGCAGGCAGAGGCCCTCGCTCAGGTCCGGCCCTTCGTCTTCAGCAAGAACCCGCGCGAGGAGCTGGATTGAGTCGCAGGGACTGAGCCGTAACCATGCAGGAGGACTCACCACGGATGGGCACGGATACCTGGGCGGGACTGAAATCGGCCGCGGTGGGTTGGGGTCACCGTTCAGTGATCCTCGCAGCCCTTTCCGCCGACGCGGCGTCGCCGCGTCCCATCCGTGTCATCCGTGCCCATCCGCGGTCCATCAACTGAGTCATCACGGCTGAGAAACCACCGCCGAACCGGCGAACGTGCATGAGCCAGGAACAGGTCCAGCCAACGATCCCGATTACCCGCCGGCCGCCGGTCGGTCGGTCGGACTTGCTGCTTTGCCTGAGCGCGATGCCGAACGCGCCGATTGGGTTCCTGGCCCGGCTCTGCGGCCTGGAATCGCACGCCCGGACGCCCAGCGAAGAACGCGCAGATCACCGCGCGCCAAGAGGACGCGGGACTGTCGAGCCGGTTTCCGTTGCGCCCGTTCCCGAGCCGGCGCCCGCCTCGTCCGAGTCGCCCCGGACGACGTTCCTCTGCGCGATGACCGCTGCCAGTCACGATCCAGCGGATGCCGCGGCGGAGGACGATTTGCTGCTGAAGGCCGAGCGGTTGTTGAACGAAGGTAACGCCATCACGCCCGCCGAGTTGGAGGAACAACCGTCGAAACCGCCGCCGCCCCGGCCGCCGCTCGTGCCTTGGGCGCGGCTTTGGCCTTTCTTGCGGCGGAGTTTGGGGCGGTTGCGGGAGTCTTCCCGGCCGGATCTGCGGCGGCTGGTCCGGGCGATGGCCGCGCAACGCCCGATCACCCGGGTGCCCCGCGCCCGGCATCCGGCTTGGCCCGACCGCCTGACCATCGTGGCCGACCGCCGCCGCGACCTCGCGTTGTTCCGCGAGGACCTGGACGCGTTGATTGACCAGCTCGAACGCCAGCACGCCACCGGGTGCGTCGAAGTCGTGAACGTGCCCTCGAATGCCGCGCTCCCGGACCCGCCGGCCACCGGTGAGGCCGTGTTGGTGCTGGGCGATCTGGGCTTTCTTTCCGGAGACCGCGAACTTGCGAACGGTTGGCGAAGCTACCTGCGTTCCCTCGAGCGCGCCGGCAATCCGCGCGCCGCCCTGGTGCTCGGTCCCCGGAATCGCTGGGACGCCGCCTTGCCCGCCGAAACGCCCGTTGCCGTTTGGGACCGACGCGAATCCCGGCCCGCGGGACGGGACGGTCATCGACCGCGTCCACCGCTTTCTCCCGAGCGCCGACAGGCGGCGGTGCAGCAGTTGCTGACCCTCCTCGCTCCGTCCGTGCGGGTGGAAACGGGGTTGCTGCGCGTGGCCCGCCATTTGCTCGGCGGAGCGGCGGACGTCGGGACGGAATACGATGCGTGGCACGATCCGCGGGCGGCCAACGACGAGGTGTTTGCGATGGGCGTGCGCGCGGTCGAGTCGCTCGAGTTGGAGGAGGCGTTCCGCCGCCAAGTGAGCGAACCGGTCAAGGCGGCCTGGCTCGATTGGGTCCGTCGCTGGCATCGCTATCTCGCCGAGACAATCCGGACTGACGAGTTGCTCAAGTTTTCCAGATTCGGCGCTCCAGTGCCGGCGGACGAGGTCGCCGCAGCGCGTCGGGTTCAGCAGCGGGCGGCGGCGCGTTTGCTCGAATTGGGACGCGAAGGGGAGGCCGGGCGTGCCGTCGCCATCCGGGACGGCTACTGGGATTGGCATCGACGCGGGTATGCCCGTTCACCGGTCGAGGCGCGCGCGATCGAGGAGCATTTGGCGGTGGGCTGGGCGGTGTTCCGGCATCTTCAAGGCGGTCAACACGTGGAAGTTCCCGAGGATCTCGACTCCGAACTCGTGGCCCAAGTCTTGCGGGTTCTCGAAAGGGTGCCGGCGGTAGAGACCCTGTGGGAAGTCCGGCAGCACGGCGCGGCACTCCACCTGCGTCCGTGGGTGGCCCCGCGCAGCCGCCAGAACCCGACGCCGCTTTCCATCGGCGTGCCACTCGCCCAACTGCGGGCGCGCCGCGCTCATATCCAGGTCACCGTCAAGGAGGTGGACGAAACGCCCACGACGCACAGTTTCATCACGTCCGATGCCCGTCGTCTGGCCTTCGGCTTGGGCAATCCGGAGCGGATCCGGCTGTTGACGGACTGCGCGGAACTCGATCTCCGGGCGATCACGCGCCCGGCCTGGGCGACGCGGTTGGCGCAGGACGCGTTCGGGCTGGTGGCGGAGTTTGCGGTGGACGGCGTATCTTTCCGGCTGCGCTGGATTCCCCCCGGCAGTTTCCAGATGGGGTCGCCGGAGGACGAGAAAGGGCGTTACGAAGACGAGAGCCCGCGACACTTGGTGACGATCAGCCGGGGCTTCTGGCTGGGCGAGACCCCTTGCACGCAGGCGCAATGGAAGGCAGTCATGGGCGACGAACCAAGCAACTTTCGGGGAGAACAGCGACCGGTGGAATCGGTCACCTGGGACGACTGCGTGGCGTTTTGCGAGCGGCTTGGCGAGCGAGTGCCAGGGCTTCCGTTCCGCCTCCCGACGGAAGCGGAGTGGGAATATGCCTGCCGGGCGGGGACGGGGAGCGCGTTCAACGACGGCTCGGACTGCACGGAGCCGCGGGGCGAGGACCCGGCCTTGAAACAACTCGGGTGGTACGGCAAGAACAGCGCCGGTGAGACGCATCCTGTAGGGGGGAAGGAGCCGAACGGTTGGGGGCTGTATGACCTGCACGGGAACGTGTGGGAGTGGTGCGCGGACCGGGCGGAGTGGACGGGGAGTGAAGTCGTGACCGAAGGGTATGTGGATGGGGCAGTGGATCCGATGAGTTGGAAGGGT
Source organism: Verrucomicrobiales bacterium (assembly GCA_024233305.1). GTDB lineage: Bacteria > Verrucomicrobiota > Verrucomicrobiia > Limisphaerales > J093 > J093. Next base: position 216,110 of record JACKPV010000031.1, on the reverse strand, counting down.
GCCAGGCGGGTCGTCCGCGGCGGCAGCATCTGGTACTTCGCCAGGAGCTGCCGTTCGGCGTACCGGTTCGCGCTCGTGCCCGGCAACCGGGACAGGAGTCGGGGTTTCCGTCTGGCCGCAGGTCAAGAGCTCAGGAGCGGAGCGTCTGGGCCGGAGGCGGGAGGCGCGGCAGCGCCGAAGCCGGAGGACCGGGACGCGGAGCCCGGGGGCGCCCGTATGGCCCGGGCGAGCACCAGACAGAAACGCGAGTAGCAACGCATTAACACACGACAAGACATGGCACTTGCCTTCCATTGGATTCCCGCCCGCAACGGCGATCAGGCGCTGGAAGCACTGAGCCGTGACAATGCAATTAGCGAACCGCGGATGGGCACGGATAACACGGATAGGGCGCGGCGCGGCGGCGTTGGCGGAGAGGGCGGGAAGACTCCCGGAACCGTGCGTTCGAACCCAGGGCGGGTGATCCTGATTTCCCTCAATATCCGTGCCCATCAGTGCCCATCAGTGGTGAATCCTACTGCACGGTTACGGCTGAGATCCGCGCTCCGTACCTCACCCGTGCTGGTAGGCGGGTGGATGCCCGTTCGAACGCTCTCGCGAAGGCTTTTCATTTCTTGCGCGAGCGCATGAAGGCAACCGCACCCGCCAACCTGCTGATGATTCTCGACGGCATGCGGTTCCTTGGTAAGTCGCGCATCAACCTCCGCGGGGCGGGTGGGCGGGATCTGGAGTTGGCTGTTCAGTGGCTCCGCTGGCGATTCGGGATCGACCTAGTGGCAATTCCTCACGGGAGTTTTGGATGGGTTCGCCGGAGAACGAGAACGGTCGCTTGCCTTGGGAGCGGCGGCATCGGGTTCGGTTGACGCGAGGTTACTGGCTGGGGCGGTATCCGGTGACGCAGCGGTGTTATGCGGCGGTGATGGGAAAGCCGCCGAACCATTTCAATGGTGAGGAACGGCCGGTGGACAGCGTGACTTGGTATGAGGCGGAGGCGTTTTGTGAGCGGTTGACGGCGCTGGCACGGGAGGCCGGGGTGATGGGCGAGGGGATGGTGTTCCGGTTGCCGACCGAGGCGGAATGGGAATATGCCTGCCGGGCGGGGACGGAGAGCGCATTCAACGATGGCTCGGACTGCTCGGAGCCGGTCGGGCAGGAGCCGGCCTTGGATCGGCTGGGATGGTATGGGGAGAACAGCGGTAACAAGACGCATCCGGTAGGGGAGAAGGAGCCGAACGGGTGGGGGTTGTATGACCTGCACGGAAACCTGTGGGAGTGGTGCGCGGACCGGGCGGAATGGAAGGATGGCGTCGTGACCGACACCTATGTGGACGGGGCAGTGGATCCGATGAACTGGAAGGGTGCCAGGCGGGTCGTCCGCGGCGGCGGCTGCTGGTACGTCGCCAGGTACTGCCGTTCGGCGTTCCGGTTCGCGGTCGAGCCCGGCTACCGGATCGGGGATCAGGGTTTCCGTCTGGCCGCAGGTCAAGAGCTAGGGAGCGGAGCGTCTGGGCCGGAGGCGGGAGGCGCGGCAGCGCCGGAGCCGGAGGACCGGGACGCGCAGCCCGGACCGGCGTAACCATGCCCGGAGGCGGCGTGGACGCAGCCCCCTATGGAGTGCGCCGGCAACCTGCCGCGGCGAAGCGCCGCGAAGTCCGAAGCGCGGCGTACGCTGGCCCGGGGGCCGGGCAATGCCTCCGCTCGTGGGCGCCGTCGAGAACCATCCTTGAAAGGCGGTTGGGCCGGCCCCTAATCTTCGCGCATGAACCGAATGCCAACCCTCCTGTCCCTCGCCGCGCTTGCCCTGGGCATCTCTCCCTCGTCCGGTTTCCTCGCCCGGTCCCTTGCCGCCGAGGAAGATCAACCCGACGAGGTCTTTGCCGGGCTCAAGGCGCGCCTGGTCGGACCGGCCTTGATGTCGGGGCGCATCGGTGATTTCGCGGTGCACCCGGACGATTCGCGGCAGTTCTACGCCGCCGCTTGCTCTGGGGGCGTTTGGAAGACCGTGAATGGCGGCGCCACATGGACGCCGGTTTTCGATTCGCAGGGCTCCTACTCCATCGGCTGTCTGGCCCTCGATCCCGGCAACCCGCATGTGTTGTGGGTCGGCGCCGGGGAAAACAACAGCCAGCGCAGCGTGGGCTTCGGTGACGGCGTTTACCGCAGTCGCGACGGCGGCCAGCACTGGGACCACCTGGGCCTCGAGGATTCCGAACATATCGGCATGATCCGGGTGCACCCGGCGAACAGCGATCTGGTCTACGTCGCGGCGCAGGGGCCGCTCTGGCGGAGCGGAGGCGAGCGGGGGCTTTACCGCACGCCGGACGGCGGGGTGACCTGGCAGCGGATTTTGCACATCAGCGACGACACCGGGGTCAACGAGGTCCATCTCGATCCGCGCGATCCGGATGTGCTCTACGCCTCCGCCTATCAACGGCGGCGCCACGTCTGGACGCTGATCAACGGCGGGCCGGAATCCGCCATTTACAAATCCACGGACGCCGGGAAGACGTGGCGCAAACTCACCCGCGGGCTGCCGAAGGCCGACAAGGGCCGGATCGGCCTGGCGATCTCCCCGGTGAATCCCGATGTCCTCTACGCCATCGTCGAGGCGGCGAATGACGAGGGCGGGTTCTTCCGTTCCACCGACCGCGGAGAAACCTGGGAGAAACGCAGCGATTACATGACGTCCAGCCCGCAGTATTACAACGAGATCTTCGCCGACCCCGTCGCCTTCGACCGCGTCTATGCGGTCGATACGTTCCTTCGCGTGACCGACGACGGTGGCCGGACCTTCCAGCGGGTGCCGATCAAGAACAAGCACGTCGACGACCACGCGCTCTGGATCGATCCCCGGAACAACCGCCATTTGCTGGTGGGCTGCGACGGCGGGATTTACGAGACGCACGATCGGGGGGAGCACTGGGCCTATTTCGCGAACCTCCCGATCACGCAGTTCTACCGGGTGAGCGCGGACAACTCACGGCCCTTCTACCGGGTGTTTGGCGGCACCCAGGACAACTCGTCGCAAGGCGGCCCGTCACGCACCACGGACCGGGCCGGGATCACGTCCGCCGACTGGTTCCTGACGGTGGGCGGCGACGGCTATGAAACGCTGGCCGACCCCACCGATCCGAACACCCTCTACAGTCTCTGGCAATACGGCGGCCTGGTGCGTTACGACCATCCGAGCGGGGAAATCATGGACATCAAACCGCGGGAGGCACCGGGCGAAGCGCCGCTGAAATGGAACTGGGATTCGCCGTTGATCCTCAGTCCGCACCATCCGGAGCGGCTCTATTTCGCGGCGAACCGGCTCTTTCGCACGGACGATCGGGGCGACAGCTGGAAAGCCGTGAGCGGCGATCTGACGCGCGGATTGGATCGCAACCAACTCCCCGTGATGGGCCGCATTCAGTCCCCCGATGCGGTGGCCAAGCACAACTCGACCTCGATGTACGGCAATGCCGTGGCCCTGACCGAGTCGCCGGTGCGGGAGGGCGTGTTGTATGTGGGCACGGACGACGGGTTGGTGCACGTGACGGACGACGGCGGCGAGAACTGGCGCAGGATCGAATTCTTCCCCGGCGTGCCGGACCTGACTTATGTCAGTTGCCTGACGGCCTCGCAGCATGACGCCGACACCGTGTATGCGGCCTTCGACAACCACAAGAACGGGGACTTCAAACCCTACCTGCTGGTCAGCACGAACCAGGGCGGGACCTGGGTGTCGATGGCGGGCGATTTGCCCGAACGCGAAACGGTCTACTCCGTTCAGCAGGACCATGAGAAGCCGGACCTGCTGTTTGCCGGCACGGAGTTCGGGGCGTGGTTCACGCTTGATGGCGGGAAGCACTGGAAGAAGGTCGCCGGCCTGCCGACCATCGCCGTGCGTGACCTCGAGATCCAGCGACGCGAAAACGACCTGGTGCTCGGCACCTTCGGACGGAGCATCTACATCCTGGACGATTACTCGCCGTTGCGCCTGGCTGACGAGGCGTTGTTGAAGGAGCCCGCGGCGGTGTTCCCGATCAAGGACGCGCTGCGCTATCTGGAACGGAGCCGGCTGGGAGGCCGGGACGGACGGGGATCGCAGGGCGCGAGCTTCTATGCCGCCGCGAATCCGCCGTTCGGGGCCGTCTTCACGTATCACCTCAAGGAGAAGCTGCGCACGCGCCGGGAGCTGCGGCAGGAAGCGGAGAAGAAGGCCGGCGCCGGTCTGAAGAAGGAGGACTATCCGGCCCTGGCTGACTTGCGCGCCGAGGACCGCGACCAGGCGCCCGAGGTGTGGCTGGTGGTCCGGGACGACCAGGGAGAAATCCTGCGCCAAATCCCGGGGTCGCGCGACCGGGGCCTGCATCGTGTCGCCTGGGATCTGCGGCTGCCTTCGTCCGAACCGGTCCAGCTCAAGGGCGGCGAGGAGCCGGCCCCGTGGGAGGATCTTCCTTCGGGTCCGCTCGCCTTGCCCGGCAATTACACGGTCACGCTGACGCAGGTCACGAATGGCGGGACCACCGAACTGGCGCCGCCCGTCGAGTTTCGGGTGATTCCGCTCGAACTGGCGACCTTCGCGGCGGCCGACAAGGAGGCCACGTTTGAATTCCAGCGAAAGGTCGCGGGCTTGCAGCGCGCGGTCGAAGGAGCCCTCAAATCGGCGGCGGAAACGCAGTCCCGGCTCGACCACCTGCGGGCCTCGCTCCGGGTGACGCCCGGCGTGGAGCCGGCGCTGGCCGGCGACATTGAAGAACTGACCCGCCGCCTCGACGGTCTTCTCGTCGCGTTGCGCGGTGACCCGAGTCTGGCGAAGCGCTTCGAGCCCGAGCTGCCTTCGATTGTGGAGCGCGTGCAGAACATCGTCGGCAGCCAGTGGAACGTGACCTCCGCGCCGACCCGGACGGAACGCGACGCCTATCAGTACGCGGGCGAGGCATTCGCGGAGGTCCTGGAGAAATACCGGCGGCTGGTGGAGGACGATCTGCGGGCGCTGGAAGCGCGGCTGGAAGCCGCCGGTGCGCCGTGGACCCCTGGACGCGTGCCGCACTGGCATCCTTAGCCGTAACCATGCAGTTGGATTCACCACGGATGGGCTCGGATGGGCTCGGATATTGAGGGAAACCAGAATCGCGCGCCCTGGGTTCGGGCTCACCATTTGGTGAGGCTTCCCGGCTTCTCCGCCATGGCGGCAGCGCCGCGCCCCATCCGTGGCATCCGTGCCCATCCGCGGTCCATTGACTGAATGGTTACGGCTGTTACGGCTTAGCCGTGACGATTCAACCCACGGTAGCCGCCGACGTGTAGTCCGCGCCGAAATCCCGGGGGCTTACGCGGTCTCGCCGATTCCGATCAGCAGTCCCCTTTGGGTGAATCGTCGCCCTCGGCGGCAGGCGGCTCTATCCCAGCGGAATCATGCGCCGACTGCACGTCGGCGGGCACGAGGTGCTGAATCGTTGCGACTTGGCCGGCCGCTGGCGGCGAACCCTCGGCTCGAGGTCGGGGTTGGCTTCGGTCGCGGCAGGCCGGCGTCGCATCTTGCCGCGTGACGTCGGGGCTTCGGCGCGGTCGAATCCAAGCACGCAGGCATGGATACTGACCTTTCCGCCCCCGAGTTTCTCACCCGATTGCTGGCCGAGGCCGAGCAGGCGGGCGCGAGCGATGTGCATCTGCACCAGTTGCCCGCCGGGGCGCGGGTTGCCTTCCGGCTCGACGGGGTCCTGACTCCCGTTCACGACCTGTCCGCCGATTTCGCCGAACGGGTGTTCGGTCGCATCAAGTTCCTCGCGCGGCTCAAGACCTATCAGGATTCGCTGCCGCAGGAGGGCCGGCTCAACCATGCGGAGGTCGGCACGCAGCACGACCTTCGGGTGGCCACCTATCCCACCGTCACCGGCGAGAAAATCGTGCTGCGGCTCTTCCGTCCGGGCGAGGTGCAACGACTCGACGGACTCGGATTGCCCGACGGTTTGCTCGCGGGCCTCCGCCGCTTTCTGGGCGGGACCTCGGGATTGCTGCTGTTGACCGGACCGGCGGGCAGCGGCAAGACCACGACCATTTACGCCTGTCTCGGGGAACTGGCCGTGGCGGGCGGGCGGCACGTGATCACGGTCGAGGATCCGGTCGAGCAAATCCTGCCGGGCATCATGCAAACCGAGATCAACGAGGCGCGCGGTCTGACCTTCGCGGCGGCGGCGCGGCATCTGCTCCGGCAGGATCCCGAAGTGCTGGTGATCGGAGAGATCCGTGACGAGGAGACGGCTCGCATCGCGGTGCGCGCCGCCCTGACCGGCCATCTGGTGATCGCCACCTTGCACGCCGGGTCGTGCGCGGCGGTTTTCGAACGTCTGCACGCGATGTGTCCCGAGCGTCACAGCGTGGTTTCCTCCGTGGCCCTGGTGGTCAACCAGCGATTAGTCCGCCGGCTTTGCGGGAGCTGTCGCGGGAGGGGCTGTGCGGACTGCCTGGACACCGGGTATCGCGGCCGCGCGCCGTTGGTGGAATGGCTGGCGATTGACGCCGCGCGGCGGGGGCGGCTGGCGACCGGGGATGCGGCGGCCGGCGCGCCGATGAAATCGCTGGCGGATTCGGCGCGTGAGCTTCGGGCGGCGGGCGTGTCTGACGAGAAAGAAATGACCCGGGTGCTGGGTGTTGATTGGCAGGCCGGGCCCGAGTGACAAGTCACACGATGAAAACCGATGAATTCGCCTTTCTGAACCGCCAGCTGGCGGGAATGCTGGAGGAGGGGATCCCGCTCGAAGGGGCCTTGCGCCAGCTTTGCGCCAACCTCGGCGCCGGCACGTTGCGCACCGAGTTGACCGCCCTTGAGCAGGACCTCGCGCGTGGCGAAAGCCTCGGGAACGCCGTCGGCCGACGCCAGTTGCCCGAGCTTTACCGGCGCCTGGTCACGCTGGCGGGCGAAGGCGGGAACCTGCCCGGCATCCTGACCCTGCTGGCCGATTACTACCAGCGCGCCCACGATCTCTGGACCCGTCTGCGGGGTCTGCTGGTCTATCCGTTGATCGTGCTGCTGGGGGCGATGATGGTGTCGGGGCTGTTCATCTGGATCTACCAGAACCTGGTCCGGACCGTTGCCGCGGACTTCACCGCGCGGCCGGTCGGGGAGCTGCCGTTGTTCCTCTGGCTCCCGCCGGTTTGGTTGGGGCTGGCCCTGGCCGGCCTGCTGGCGGCGTTGTTCGTGCCGGCGTTGCGCCAACGGCTGGCCTGGCTGCTGCCGGGTTTCCGCGAAAGCCACCTCGCGCAGTTCGCGGGCGCGTTGCGCATGTTGCTGCAAAGCGGCATGCCGCTGGACGAGGCGCTGGCGTTGATGCAGGACCTCGAAGCGGGCGCCCCCGCCGGGGAGGACGTGCGCCTGTGGCGTCGACGGTTGGCGGAAGGCGAAGGGCGTTTCGCCGCTTTTGCGGCGGGCAGCCGGGCGTTCCCCCCGATGTTCCTGTGGTTGGTCGAGCAGGGTGGGGAGGATCTCGCCGGCGGTCTCGACAAGGCCGCCGAGTTGTTCCGCCAACGGGCGCAGCATCAGGTCGAAATGCTGCTCTACGCCGCGCTGCCGGTGACCGTGGTGGCGCTGGGCCTGCTGGTGGCAGTGCAACTCGCCGCCGTTCTCCGTCCGGTGGTCGCGTTTCTGAACCTGCTGGGAAATTGAACCATGGAAACCGTCCTCCAGATCGTCGGCGTGTCCGTGCTTGTCTTCCCTTTCGTGGGCGGTGTGGCGTGGATCGCCTGGTTCGTGCTCAGTCTGCCGCTGCGTCGACGTGAGCGGGCGCGCCTCTTCCTCAGCCTGGTCGAGTCCGGGATCGAGAGGGGCGAGGCCCCGGAAGGGGTGGTGCTGGCCCTGGGGCGCCGTTACGACCCTGCGTTGGGACGGTCATTTCACCGGTTGGTCGAGGCCATCGGTGAAGGCGATTCGTTGGGACGGGCGCTTGCACGTTGTCCGGGTTTTCTGCCTCCCGGGATGGTGGCGATGTTGCGGGCTGGCGAGGAGGCCGGGCGGTTGGCGGAGGTGTTGCCGGCGTGCCGGCGGCTGGCGCCGGATGCGCTTTCGAGTGTGCGCAAGGCCTATCACTATCTCGTGCTGCTGATCTGCGCGCTCACGCCCGCCTGGGTGGGGGTGACCTTGGTGCTCGGGGTGTTCGTCCTGCCGAAGCTGCAACAGATCGCCGTGGACATGGCCCCGGAGGCCGCCGGTTCGATCGCGTGGCTGGCGCGTTTCTTCCCGACCCTGATCTGGCTGCAAAGCCTCCTGCTCGCCGGGGTCTGGCTCGCGGTGTCGATCTACGTGCTCGGTCCGCGGTTTCGGCTGTGGCTGAACCGTTCCCTGCCCGTCCCGTGGGATGCGCTGCTGCTGCGCCTGCCCTGGCAGCGGAAGCGGGTGCAGCGCGATTTCTCGACCATCCTGGGCACGCTGCTTGACGCCGGCATGCCCGAGGATCGCAGTGTCCGGATGGCGGCCGCCTGCACCGCGAACACCGCTTTCGAACGCGCCGCCCACCGGGTGGTGAGCGATCTCGGGTCCGGCGTCCCATTGGTCAAGGCGCTGGTTCGCCTCGACGGTTTCGGCGGTCTGCGCTGGCGGTTCGAGAACGCCATGCACGGGCGCACAAGTCTGGTCGCCGCGCTCGCCGGCTGGCAGGAGGCCCTCGAGGCCGAGGCGTTTCAGGGCGAGCAGGCCACCGCTCAGATCGTGACCTCGGCGCTCGTGATCGCCTATGGCGCGATGGTCGCGGTGGTCGCGATCAGCGTGTTCCGCTTCTTCACCACCCTCATCATGGCCGCCGGCGTATGAAAACGACAAAGCGTTCGAGAGAACCGGGGGCGTTTCCCCGACGCGGGGAGCGCGCCGCCCTGATGGTCGAACTCACCGTGGCGTTGGGCATCCTCGGGCTCGCGTTGACGCCGTTGTCCCTGTCGTTCTATCGCGAGCAGCGGATGGCGCGCGCGTTCGTCCAACGGGCGGTGGCTCTGGAGATCGTGGACGGCGAGACCGAGGTGTTGCAGGCGGGCGCGTGGCGGGCCTACGGCGAGGGAACCCGCGCCTACGAGGTGAACGCCGATGCCGCCGCCAGCCTTCCTCCCGGCCGCTTCGAACTCACCATCACGAACCGCCATCTGCGCCTCGCCTGGATCCCGTCCGAACGCGGCCAGGGCGGGGCGGTCGTGCGGGAGGTTGCGCTGCCATGAAAACGCGATCAAACCGAACCCCCGGGATCCGACGGCGCCGCGGTTGCCGGGCGACGCAACTCCTCGAGTGCATTGTCTACATCGGGGTGCTGCTCGTGATCATCAATTCGAGCGGCCTGGCCCTGTTCCGCGTGCTGGATCACCTGCGTGCCGTGCGCCATCAAAGCGACCAGGTGACGGCGGTTCTCAGCCTCGGCGAGCGCTGGCGGGCGGAGGTGCGCGCCGCCGGCCCCGGCGGCGCGTTGATCGAAACGAACGAGGCATGCGAACTCCACCTGCCCACCACCAGCGGCATGGTGGCTTACGTGAGTCGGGGCGGACGGTTGCTCCGGCGTGGCGAACCCGACGCCGCCTGGCGGACGGTGTTGTCGGCGGTGACTTCGAGTCGCTTTGTGCGCGAGGAGCGCGACGGGGTTGTTGCCTGGCGCTGGGAACTGGAACTGGCTCCCTGGCGGCCGACGCGGCGAGCCGCGCCGTTGCGTTTCACCTTCCAAGCGGTGCCTGGGACGGAGGTTCAACCATGATTGTCCATCGCCTGAAACCGGGTTGTCCGCCGGCGCATCGCCGCGTCGAGTCGGGGATCGCGTCGATCCTGGTGCTGGTCGTGCTCTTTCTGCTGGTCGCGCTGCTGACGGCCAGTTCGCGGATGGTGTTTCACCTGAAACAGGAGATCGATCTCGTCGATCAACGCCAGTCCCAACGCCCGCCCCCTTCGAGCGTCGGAAAACCCCTCCCCGAGGTCGACAGCCCGTAAGGCCCTGATCGAAGGCGCGCTCCCGCCATGGAGCGCGCCGGCAGCCTGCCTCGGCGAAGCAGCGCGAAGACGGGAGCGCAGCGGCGCCGGCGCCTTCGCGGCGGGACGGACTTCCGAACACCCCCGGCGCCGCGAAGCCCCGAGAAGCGGTGTCCCAGCCACCGCACTCCACAAGGCCCGTCGGGTCTGATTGGTACCGGGTGAGGAAAGCGGGTCTTGATGGGCGGCAGTAGGGCGGACATTCCTGTCTGCCGGTTCCGCGGACATTCCTGTCAGCGCCGGTGCCGGGGACTCGAAAGTCCCCGGCACCGGCAGGTTGGAAAACCTGCCCTACCATCGAGGGCCTCACCCACTTCCGACCATGTCCAGGCCCGTCTGCGACCGGGAAGTCAGCTTGACGGCGACCGTTTACAGGCGTAAATGTTTCGGCGTTCACACTTGTAAACATTCACGGCATGAAAACGGTTCCGCGGATTTCGGAGAAGGAGTGGGAGGTCATGAAGGTGTTGTGGAAGGAGTCGCCGCTCGGGGCCGGCGACATTGTCGAGGCCCTGCAAGCCGCCGACCCTTCCTGGCATCCGAACACAGTCAAGACCCTGCTGAACCGGCTGGTGGGCAAACGCGCGCTGGGCTTTCGTCGCGAAGGGCGCGCCTATCGATACTCCCCCCAGGTGAGCGAGGCCGAATGCGTGGCCTCCGCCAGCGAGTCCTTCCTGGCGCGGGTGTTCGGCGGGTCGTTGGCGCCGCTGCTTTCCCATTTCGTCGAACACCATCAACTCACCGATGCCGAACTGGCCGAACTGCGCCGCATTCTGGTGCGACGCCGTTGAATCTGAAGCCTGGAGGTTTCCATGCCCGTTGAATTTAAGATCCTCGACTGGCTCTTCCGCGTCGGCTGGCAATCGGCGGTGCTGGTGTTGCTGGTGTTGCTGGCCCAACGGTTGTTTCGCGGACGATTGAGCGCCGGTTGGCGGCATGCCCTCTGGTTGGTGGTCGTGGCACGACTGCTCCTCCCGGTGACGTTCACCAGCGCGTTCAGTCTGCTCAACTTCGTGTCGCCGCCGCGGCCGCCCGCCAACGCGGTTGCCACGGTTCCACTTCCGTCCGCTGTGGAAAACACCGCCGTGCTGCCTCCCGAGCCGGCTGGTGAGGCGTTCGACTTGCCAACCGTTCTCGACGAGCAAACTGCCCCGCGCACGGATATCGTCGCTGAGACCGCCCTGCCTGCCGTTCCGAGCGCCCTGGTCGTTCCCACCGCGCGACCGTTCGACCGGGTCGGATTCGCCTTCTGGCTTTGGTTGATCGGGATGGCCGGGTTCAGCGGCCTGGCTGTCTGGCTGGTGATTCGCGCCCGAAGGCGATTGGTCGGGACACGGCCGATCGTGGCGGAGGAGCCGCTGGAGATTCTGGAATCCTGCCGCCGGGCAATGGGGTTACGAACCCGTCCCGCGTTGGCGGAAAGCCCCGGTCTGGCGACGCCGGCGCTGTGCGGCTTGTGGCGGCCCCGGATCTTGCTGCCCGAAGGTTTCGCCAACCGCTTTTCGTCGCAGGAACTCCGCTTCGTCTTCCTGCACGAACTGGCCCATCTCAAGCGGGGCGATCTGTTCCTGAACTGGTTGATCACGGTCCTGCAGATCGTGCACTGGTTCAACCCGTTGATCTGGCTGGCCTTCGCCCGGATGCGCGCCGACCGCGAACTCGCCTGCGACGAGCTGGCCCTGGCGGTCACCGGCGAGGGACAACGCCACGCCTACGGCGAGACCATCCTGCACCTGCTGGAAAGCGTCCGGCGGCCGGTCGCCATCCCCGGATTGGTCGGGATCCTCGAAGACAGGCGCCGCCTGAAAGAGCGCCTCGAGCGCATCGCCGGCTTCCGCAAACCGTCGCGTTGGTCCGTGCTCGCCATCGGCTTGCTCGGTGTTCTGTCGGTCGTGGGCTTGACCGATCCGCAAGCTACGGCACCGGCGGAGACTGACGCGGAGGTGGACACTAATGGAACAGGTGTCGACGACGCCTGGGGAGCGACGGCGAGCGGCCGGGTCCTTGATGCCGACGGGAACCCAGTGGCCAGTGCGGAGGTGCTTCTGGCGGCGGCGACCGCTTCGGGCCTGGATCGTACGAAGCAAGCTCGTACGGATGAAGCCGGGCATTTCGTCGTCCCCGTGTCAGAAGAGGGCGTGTGGCAACTGCTCGTGCAAGCGCCGGGTTGGGCGCCTGAATGGCGTGAATTCGAGGTGGGCGCCGGGAAGGAGCCGGTCGCGATCACTCTGAACCGGGGCCGCACCATCCGCGGGCGCGTGGTGGATGATCGAGGCGATCCGGTGGCGCAGGCCGATGTTTCGTTGTGGAGTTGGCGCGGGATCGGTCGGTCGACGCCTGGGATTCGCTTCCGATGGAGCACCCGGAGTCGGGCGGATGGCAGTTTCACATGGTATCGCGCTCCGCGGGATGCCATCCGGTTGTTCGTTGGGAAGGACGGTTACCGGCGGAGCCCCAGCGAAGCCGTCCCGGCGGATGCGGGCGCCGAGGTCCGATTACTCTTACCGCGCAGGGCGCCTTCCCCGCCGGAGGAGGTGGGCGGGGAAACCGAGCGCGGACCGGCCGCCTCACACGCGACGCAGGCCTTGGCGAGCCTCACGGGCACAGTGACCGGCCTGGATGGCGGAGGGATTGTCGATGCGCGGTTGCTCCTGACTCACGGCGAGGATCACCAAAGTCGGGTTATCGGGGAGACCGGAGCGGATGGGCGCTTCGAGCTGGCGCGCCGGACGTCCGGACCGGGGCGGTTGTTCGTTCAGGCGACGGGTTGGGCTCCGCAAGTCCGCAACCTGCAGCCGGGACTCGGGATGGAACCGGTATCGATCAAGTTGACCGACGGCCGAACCCTGCGAGGTCGGGTCGTGGATGACGGAGGCCAACCGGTGCAGGACGCGGAGGTTCGGGTGACCGAATGGGGCGGGGTCGACCTGTTGGACTGGACTGCCGCGACCGATGCGGACGGACGATTTGTGTGGGAGAAGGCGCCGCCGGACCCCGTGAGACTCACAGCGTCCGCCCCGGGTTTTGGCGCTGCGACCGAAGCGGTGGCACTTGGTGAGTCTGCTGATGTCCAGATCCGATTGGCGCGGGATTTCCGTCTCAGGGCGCAGGTTGTGGACGCCGGGACCGGCAGCGCGATCACCAACGCCGTCCTGTTCCGCGGTTGGCGGGACTATTGGTTTCGCCGGGGCGCGATTTCCTGGGACTCGCGATGGAGGCTGTTCTACGGCGGGGGACATTTCGAAGTGACCTACCCTCCGAATCCCACCAACGAGGTTTGTTTCGCGGCGACCGCGCCGGGATATCTGCCAGAGATCGGCCCGGTCCTGACCAGCGAAGGCACACACGATTACACTTTCAAATTGCGGCGGGGAGAGGGGTGGTCAGGGACCGTCGTCGATCCAGCAGGCAAGCCGGTGGCCGGGGCGGAGGTCGCGGAATTAGGAGCGGATTCCGTGGTGATGGGAAAGGGGTTCTTTCACGGGTTGGGCGGCTCGGAGCACCTGACGCGAAGCAAGGAGGACGGGAGCTTCTCTCTGCCCGCGCGCGTGCCGGCTCCGCGGTTTGTTGCGATCCACCCAAGCCTCGGTTACGGGGACGTGTCCCAGGCGGAACTTGTTCGTTCAGGGCAAATCCCGTTGCGCCCGTGGGGGAGGATCGAGGGCCACCTGCGCTGGAAGGACTGGGTGGGAAGTCACGAGAAGGTGCGCGTCGACGTGGCGGAGGAGGCGGAGCCTCGGCCTGGCTATTCGTGGGATGATCTCTCGACGCAAACCGATGCCGATGGCCGGTTTGTGCTGGACCTGGTTCCGCCCGGCAGGAACCGACTGATTTTGGAGCATAGCCTTCCCATCAACATCGAGGTGAACGCGGGTGAACCGACGATCGTGAGTCCGCCTTACGGGGCAACCGGCCTGCCCGTGACCGGTCGGGCGCTTCTCCGGCCTCCCGAAAACCGCCTGGGCGAGGACGACGGATCGGGCGACTGGTTCCTTGTGGAGGCGACTCTGGGCGAACGCGGCAAGCGGGTCTATGTCCGCGGGTGGACTGGCGAGGATGGCCGGTTCCTGTTCCCGTATGTGGAACCGGGCGAATACGACCTTGTGGTGGAGGTGTTCGCCAGCATTGACGGGAAGGACCGTTTCGGCAGCAGCGGGCGCGTGCCGTTCTCCGTGCCCACCGATCTTCCGCCCAACGGTGAGCTTCTGGACCTCGGGGACGTCGGGGTGGTTCCCGAGGGAGCAGACTGGGCAGCGGGCGGGTCTGCTGTCGCGAGGCAGGCTTCGCCTCCACGGGGCGATCCACCGCCAACTCCTTTCGACAGTGCCGGAGCGGGCCCGGCTCCGGGTGCCTTACTGATCTCGTCGGAGGACAGCCGCCTCTGGTTCACTGTGACGTTCGAGGGCCGGCCGGTGCCCAACGCGGAAGTGCGGTTTGCGAGCGGGGATCTGTCCACATTTCGGCCACGGCTGAGCGCTCCCGGATTCACGGATAACGACGGGCGCAGCTTCGTCTATCCGGACGTCAAGGCCGACCTGGTGGTGGTCACTTCCGGCGATCGGGCTGCCGAGGTGCGCGTGGCGGACCTGACCGACGGGTGTGAAATCGCACTCGAAACCCAGGCGGTTGTCGTGGGAACGCTGTCGATTGGCGGCAAGCCTTGGGGCCATCAACGCCTCAAGTTCCAGCGGCGCCACGAGGCCGGCCCGCGTCCTCCGGGCGGGCGCGAAGCGGTTGTGCGGACGACCGATGACGAAGGGCGTTTTCGGATCCCGGCGATCATGGCCGGAACGGTCGAGGTGTGGCTACTCACATCCCCGCTGGTGGAGATCGAAATGCCTCCTTCATCGCCGCACGGCATCGGACTCGCCAGTTACCGGGAGTGCGCCCAGAGGCTCACCGCCCTCCGTTTGCGCGGGGGCGAAATCAACGACCTGGATCTGAGCCTGGCCGGGCGACGCATCACCGGGCGGTGGATGCTGGAGCGTGATCCGAGGCCGGTGGACTGGTTTCGGGCGGAGGTGACTTTGCGTAGCCGGGATCGCGAGGAGGCCGTCTCGCTGGGCGGCCTGTGCGGTCTCGATGGTTCGTTCCTCATTCCCTACGCCGGACCGGGTGCTTACGACCTGGTCATTGGGCTCTCCGAGGCAACTGACCCGGAGTCGGGCGTGGGTGGACTCACGGTGCCCGTGACGATCCCCACCAATCTCACGGACGGCACCGACCCTCTCGACCTCGGAACGGTCCGGCTCCGCCGCCGTTCTTTCGAGCAGATGAGGCCAACGGTGCGTTCCGAGGAAACCGGCGTTTCCCAGAGCACGACAGGCACCGGGCGCGAATCGGAAGGGACGATTCCAAGACCGCCGCCTGCGGATGAAGCAGAGCAGGATCTCAAGGTGAACACAGCCGCCGCCTCGCAGCCCGCATCGTCGGCTCCTTCCGATGACGGACGGGTCTGGTTCACGGTCACGTATGAAGGCAGGCCGGTGGCCGGGGCGGAGGTGCAGTTGGCGCGGAAGAGCCGAATCGGGGATGGCGTGAAACTGAGTGCGGTGGCGCGGACCGACGCGGAGGGACGGATGTTCGTGTATCCCGACGCGAACGCTGAATCGGTGGTGATCCGGCAGGGCAATCGGTTTGTCGAAGTCCCTCTCGCAAGCCTGACGAACCACTGTGTGATCGCACTCGAAGCAGAGGCCCGTCTGAGCGGGACCTTGCGGATCGGCGGCTCTCCCTGGCCCAACCAGCACCTGCGGATCGTGCCGCGCTACGAAGCGCCGGCGCCCCCGGGAGAGATCAGACCGCCAGTCCAGGTTACAACCGATGCCGAGGGGCATTTCGAGTTCCCGGCGTTGGCGGCCGGTCCGGCGGAGATTCTCCTCGACACACCGCCTTTCGCCACGCGCAATCCGCCGCCGAAGTTCGGCGGTGTGTTGCATGGTTACGGCCCGGTTTCGCAGCGGTTGGCCAGCGTCAATTTGAGTCACGGACAACCGAGACGGTTGGATCTCTGGCTGCAGGGCCGGTTGGTCAAGGCCCGCGTGGTTTGGGAGGGCGAAGCCGAACCGCCGGATTGGATGGCGACGGAAGTGCTGCTGGTCGATCGCAGCGCAAGCCCGTGGATCATGGCCCGCGGGTTGCCGGCCCCGGATGGCTCGATTCTGGTGCCTTACGCGCAGCCGGGCTCCTACCAACTGATCCTCGAACTCTATCGCGATCCCAGCACGCATGAGCTGATCGGCGGTGGTGGACCGGTCCCCGTCACGATCACGCCGAAC
This sequence comes from Verrucomicrobiales bacterium, assembly GCA_024233305.1. Taxonomy (GTDB): domain Bacteria; phylum Verrucomicrobiota; class Verrucomicrobiia; order Limisphaerales; family J093; genus J093. The sequence goes on along the minus strand of JACKPV010000031.1, from coordinate 199,853 downwards.
ACCGCGGACGGCGCCACGCCGTTGGAAATGGGCATCATCCCGGTGAAGCCGCGTCCGCCCAAAGGCGAGGGAAACGCTTCGCCGACATCGCAAGGAGCAGCCGTCTCGGAGGAGAAGGTCGTCGAACCCCTGGGCGGCATCCACGGTGGGCTGACCTTGGGAGGCCAGGCCTGGACGAACCAATCGCTCGGGCTCTGCCCTGCCTTTGAACCCGTGGACAATTCGGTTCACCTCCCTTCCTTCAAGTGGACTGCCGAAACCCGCACGGACGAACAGGGGCGCTACCACTTTCCGGAAGCCGGACGCGGACCGTGGGATATCTGGCTTCGCACGCCGCGCTCGGCCGAGCTGCCGGCCGCCATTCCGGGTCGACTCTCCCCACCGCCGGTCGAGTATCCGTTCGGCCGGCGGCTGGCCCGGGTCGAGATCTTCGATGATGCGACCGTGGAAACGAACATCCACAAGACGGGGCGGATCATTACGGGCCGGGCGGTTGTTGCGAACCCGGTGCGGCCCGTGGACTTGAGAGCCTCGTGGCTGACGATGCGGATTCGCGATTCCAAGGCGCTCGAGGGGTTGACGGGTGCCTGGGTATCCAAGGACGGTTTCTTCACCATCCCGTGCCTGGATCCCGGAGACCATGAGCTGCATCTCGCCGTCGAGGGCTATCCAGCGGCCGGACCGACAACGACCATGCACGCGATACCGGTTGGTTCGGCGGACCCTGTGGTGGTATCCGTTGCGACCAATCTGACCGAAGGCACAGCGCCGATCGAATTGGGCGAAATCCCGGTGACGCTGCGCAAGCCCCTCTTCGTGGGTGACCGGGCGACCGATTTCCAAGCGAAGACGCTCGAAGGCAACCCGCTGCAACTCGCCGACTGGCTCGGGCAACCGGTGTTGCTGATTTTCGGCTGTCCCAATCAATACAACCTTACCCGCGGCGAATTGGCCCGGTTCGATGCATGGTATCTGGACCGGCCCAAGTCCGAACGCCCGGCGGTCGTCCTGCTCGGGGTGGGTTCCCCGGAAGACATCGACTGGTTACGGGCCGGCGGCTACCCGTGGCCGACGATCGATGCGAACGCGCGGAGGAAGTTCTTCGAGCAGGAGTATGAGGCCACCTGGACGCCCGACTTCATCCTGCTCAACCGTGAAGGTCGGGTGGCCGCGCGCCATTACCGCTTCGACGAAATGCGCCCGGCCGTCGAGCGGTTGATGAAGGACTTCAGCGCCACAATCGCGGGGAAGGAAGCCACGACGGTCCGCCGGGAGTCCCTGGACTTCGACATTTTCCTCGGATTCGATCCGCCGTCCTCCTGGCCGAAGGAACCCGAGTATGCGGGGGGCGCGCTGGCGTGGTTTGAGATCGATTGGCAGCGGGACGCGGATGGCAACTGGCAAACCAAGAGCCGGAACGCCGCACCGCCGGGGAACGCCGGCTTCGATTGGCCCGGATGGGCGGGCCGGGTGAAGGGGAGGGGATGAGCCGGTCTTTCCCTTCCTGACGTCCTGGACCCCGGCCGGGAGCCAACCGTGGAGCAGGGGGATTCGTGAGCGCTCCCTCCTGACCTCGCATGCCTTGTGTCAATGTTGAGGACTGACCCCTTTGGATTGTGTCTTGCAGAATTTGTGCTACTCTTGGCGTCCGCGCGGTCAAACGTGTTCGTGCCGCCCGGGGGATCCCCGGGAGGGATTGATCAAGACGATGATGAAGAAGCTGACCCTGACAGCCTGGTGGGTGGCGGCGGCGTTGCCGGCGGTCGCTCAGGGGCAATTGGTTTATGCCGCTCCCGCTCAGTTCGGCGGAGTGACCGGCAGCGGACTGTTCCAGGTCGGAAACGGACAGGTGGTGCAACTGGCCACCGGGTTCGTGGAGCACAACTGGCCGTCGCTCTCTCGCGACGGACGCTTCGTGGCCTTCTCCTCGCCGGATCCGGTGGAACCGGGGCTGCAAGTGCCACCAAGTTCGGACGTCTATCTGTTCGACCGTGTCGTGGGGGGCACCCGCCGGGTCGTCGATCACAACACGATTGTCTTCAACCCGGCGGAGGTGGATTCATTCACGCCGGTCTCGGCGGCCTTGTCCCCGGACAACCAATGGCTCGCCTACGGCGTCATGCTGACCCGCCGACAGGGGACGGCCAATCCCCGCAGCAACCGGGAGTTGAACGTCGCCCGGGCGAGCGATGGCGTGATCGTGAGCAACCCCACCTTCGGACGAGGCCCGGTCTCCGACGCGTTCCAGGCGGAATTCGCGGGGCTGGCCTGGGATCCCGCCGGCGACTCCTTTGTCACGCCGTCGTATGTTTCGGTGCCCACGCAGAACCGAAGCGTCCAGCAACTCCCGGCGATCGTGCGCTTCGTCCGGACCCCCGGCGCCCAGGATTGGCTGCGGGTCGGGGTGCTGTCCGCGCCGCGATATTTTGATGGTCTGTTTCCCATCGCCGCCGAGACGCAGATTTTCCCGGCGATCTCTCCTTCGGGGGCCGGGCTGGCCTATTTCTCCCTGGCCTGGCCCGATGTGTTGGGGATGAGCCGCGGCGTCATCGCCAGCGTCGTGATCGCCAATGCCGATGGATCGAACGCCCGGGTGTTGACGACGTTCAGCGAAGGGTTTTACCCGCTCGGGCTCGCCTGGGCTCCGGATGGGACGCGGTTGGTGGTGTCGATTGCCCGACAGGCCGTGCTGGGATTCGGCTTCCTGCCCTCGGGGCAGGCGTCCACCGCAGTCCTCCGCCATGTGGCTACCGACAACGGAAGCATCACGGCGGTGCCGGGGGTGGAGGCAGGCTACTTCCCGACCCACGGCGCGCTGGGGGGGGCGGGGTCGCTGGACGGCGTGGCACTCCAAATCCGGTCGGCGGGGGAAAACGGGTTCGTCGTTTCGGCCACCGGAGTGGCTCCTGCGAGCACCTACACCATGCAAAGCAGCCCGGCCCTGGGAACCGAGCCCTTCGGTCCGCCGCAGTCCTTCACCGGAACCCAGCTCCTGAACGGCGTCAGTGTGCCGGTGCTTTCGCCGGCGCGCTTCTTCCGGTTGATCAATCCCGGTGCGTCGCCGGCCCCCCTGAACCTTCCCTCGCGCTGAGACCGCCGCACCCCGGCAGGGCGTGCGCCCCTCGCGGGAGCAGACGTCGTTCAACTCGCTCGTGACAGGCGGGCGGGGCGGGTGCATGCTCGGCGCCAGGTTCACCGGCCAATCGGACGCAACGCATGCAGCTTATGAAACGCCTCCTTCCCCGCGGCCTGCCTGCCGCGGCCTCGCTGGTTCTGATTCTCGGCGCTTCCGGCGACGCGCTCGCCCGGGAGTGGTTCGTGTCGCCCGCAGGCGATGACCGTAATCCGGGCACGGCCGCCGCGCCCTTCGCGACGCCTCGAAAGGCGGTGTCCGCCGTGCGGGAACTGGCGGCGACCGGCCTGACCGGGGACGTGCGCGTTACCTTCGCTGGCGGCACTTACGAGCTGTCTGCGCCCCTGGTCTTCACTCCGGCGGACTCGGGCACGGCCGAGCACTCGATCACCTACGCCGCTGCGCCGGGCCAGGACGTGGTGTTCAGTGGGGGCCGCCGAATTCGGGAGTGGAAGGTCGACGGACGGCGTTGGACCGCGACCCTCGAGGGAGTGCGCACGGGGGGTTGGTTCTTCCGGTTGCTGGTGGTGGACGACGAACGCGCGATCCGGGCCCGTTGGCCGGAGGCGGACGGAGCGCTGCGTCTGGCGGAGGTTTCGCCCGAGGTTCGCTCGTTCACTTTCGACCGCGCGTGGCCGACGAACGATATTGCCGGGCAGGACGCCGAGTTGGTGGTTTACGAGAACTGGTCGATTTCGCGCGCGCTCATCACCGCGGTGCGCGACGGACGGATCGAAACGGCCAACCCGGTGGGCTGGATCGGCCACGGCCCCGCCACGACCGCCAGCCCCGGCAAACCGGTGTTCATCGAGCATGCCCGCTTCGCCTTGGACCGGCCGGGCGAATGGTTCCTGGACCGGAGGACCGGCGAATTGACTTATCTCGCGCGCGACGGCGAACGTCCAGGGAACGCCCGCGTCGTGGCGCCGGTCCTGAGCCGGCTCGTTCAGATTGCGGGAACGAAGGACCGTCCGGTGCGCAATCTGCGCTTCGAGGGCCTGCGGTTCGAGCACGCCGGATTCGCGCTGCCGGCGTTCGGCTATTCGGAACTCCAGGCCGCCCACTACGGCACGACGATGCAGGAACCGACCTACGTCCAACCCGTCGCCATCGAATGCGCCCACGCCGCGGAGGTCCGGTTTGAAGGCTGCCGGTTCGCCCACCTCAACGCCTCGGGCGTCGGTTTCGGACCCGGTTGCCGGCGCAACGTGGTGTCGCGGTGCACCGTCGAGGACATCGGCGGCAACGGGATCGTGATCGGCTGGCGCGGGACGGGCGCGTTGCAGGCCGGCGCCGAGGGGTCGCTGGATGCGGACTGGGCCGACCCATCCGACGCGCCCGCGGGCAACGAAGTGTTGGACTGCGTGGTGCGTCGGTGCGGGGCCGACAGTCGCGGTGGGGTGGGCATCTACGTGGCGTTCTCGGCCGACACGCGCATCGCGCATAACGAGGTCTGCGACCTGCCATACACCGGGGTTTCGATCGGCTATCGCTGGAACACGACGCCCACCTCGCAGGTGCGGTGCGTGGCGGAGTTCAACCACATCCATCACGTGATGCAGAAGCTCGCCGATGGCGGCGGGATCTACACGCTGGGGTATCAACCGGGCACCGTCCTGCGTGGCAACCTGATTCACGACGTTCCGCGCAGCGCCTTCGCGCACGGCGGCGCGCCGAACAACGGGTTCTTCATCGACGAAGGCAGCAAGGGCTTCCTGTTCGAGTCGAACGTCGTCTACGCCACCTCGGGCCGGTCGGTGCGGTTCAACCAGAACCAGCCCGAAGGCCACACCTGGAAGGCCAACGCTTTCGACGAAGCCACGACTCCGGAAGCCATCGCCGAAGCGGTGACACGGACGGGTCCGACACCGATCGGGCATCCGTTCGCATGCACGGACTACTCGGCGGGCAAGGTCTGCCTCGTTACGTCGGCCGGTCAGGTCGAGTGGGAATACGCGGCGCCGAACTGCAACGACCTCTGGGCACTGCCCAACGGCAACCTGCTTTTCAACACCGGCCACGGGGTGCGCGAAGTGACCCGGGCGAAGGAGGTGGTTTTCGATTACCAATCAACGAGCGAGATCTACGCGTGCCAGCGATTGCCGGACGGCAACACCTTCGTCGGCGAGTGCAACGCCGGCCGGCTGCTCGAGGTCGCCCCGGACGGCAGGGTGGTCAAGGAAGTCCGCCTGCTGCCCGAGGGAAAGGACGGCGGTCACACCTACATGCGGAATGCGCGACGTTTGGCGAACGGACATTACGTGGTGGCCCACTACGGGCTGCAGGTGGTTCGCGAATACGATGCAACGGGCGCGATGGCGCTTGAAATCCCCGCCGAGGGAGGGCCGCACAGCGTCGTTCGTCTGCCCAACGGACACACGCTGATTTCCTGCGGCGACCTGCCGGGCGGCAACCGGGTCTTCGAGGCGAATGCCGCAGGCCGGATGATCTGGGAGGTGCGGGGGGACGAGTTGCCGGGCATCAGTCTGAAGTTCATGGCCGGACTGCAGCGCCTGCCCAACGGAAACACAGTGATGTGCAACTGGCTGGGACACGGTCAGCTCGGACGGGGGCCGCACTTGGTCGAGGTGACGCCTGACAAGCGCGTGGCGTGGAGCTTCGCGGATCACGTGGCGTTCCAGACCATTTCGAGCGTGCAACTCCTGGACGTGCAGGGGGACGCCGCGCCGTGGGCAATCGCCCATTGACGAAAGCAGGCCGTGACGATTCGGTTGACGAACCGCGGATGACAAGCTGACCCGGACGGCGCATCGCGCGTCCCCGTTGGGAGGGTCCGGGGAGGCTGTCGACCGGCGCTGGACAGGCCGCGAAACCTGCGCTGAAATCCCGGTGATCAGTCAGCCGAACCATGAGCGTGCCGGACATCATCCTGGAACTCGTCGCCCGCTTCGAGCAGCAGTACGACACCTACCGGTCGGGGAACTACAACGAGACCCAGCTTCGCCGGGATTTTCTGGATCCGCTGTTCAAGGCCCTCGGTTGGGACATGGACAACGTCGCCGGCTACGCCGAGGCCTACCGGGACGTCATTCACGAGGATGCCATCCGGATCGGATCGAGAGTCAAGGCGCCCGACTACTGCTTCCGGATCGGTGGGACGCGAAAGTTCTTCGTCGAGGCGAAGAAGCCCGCCGTGGACATCCGCGGTGGGATCAGTCCGGCTTACCAGCTGCGCCGTTACGCGTGGAGCGCGAAGCTAGCGCTGAGCCTGCTCAGTGATTTCGAGGAAATCGCGGTCTACGATTGCCGCGTCAAACCGCGCAAAGACGATTCGGCCAGTGCCGCGCGCGTGTTCTACTGCACTTTTCGCCAACTGCCGGAGCAATGGAACTGGCTGGTATCGATCTTCAGCCGCGAAGCGGTTCTCCAGGGTTCGTTCGACAAGTACGCCGGCTCGAACAAGGCGAAGCGGGGCACGGCCGAGGTCGACGCGGACTTTCTCGCCAGCATGGAAGCGTGGCGCCAGGATCTGGCCCGAAACCTCGCGCTCCGCAATCAGCAGCTTTCTCAGCGGGAACTCAACTTTGCCGTCCAGCGCACCCTCGACCGCATCGTCTTCCTGCGCATCTGCGAGGACCGTGGACTCGAAGACTACGGACGGCTGCTCGCCCTCACGAACGGCGGCCGGATCTACCCCCGGCTTTGCGAGCACTTCGAGCAGGCGGACACCCGCTACAACTCCGGTCTCTTCCACTTTCACGCGGAGAAGGGGCGCTCGGAACCACCCGACTCACTGACCCCGAATCTGAACCTGGACGACGCCCTGTTGCGCAACCTGATCAAGGGCCTCTATTACCCTGACAGCCCCTACGAATTCAGCGTCATCAGCGCCGACATCCTTGGACAGGTCTACGAACAATTCCTCGGCAAGGTCATCCGCCTCACTGGCGGTCATCGCGCCGTGGTCGATGAAAAACCCGAGGTCCGCAAGGCGGGCGGCGTCTACTACACCCCGACTTATGTGGCCGAGTACATTGTCCAGCAGACCTTGGGGCGGCTGGTCGGTGACATCCTCCAGAAGGAAAATGGAGGGCGGGAACCCCGTAGTCGGGGGGAATCGGCCCCCGGCGGGCTGTCGTCGGATGGGGGAGCGGCGCCCGATTCCCCCGACGAAGCCGGAAGTCCGAGCCTGCCGTTTCGGGTCGCCCGTCGCGTGCTCGACCGGGTCGCGGCGTTGCGCGTGCTTGATCCAGCGTGCGGCTCGGGGTCCTTCCTGATCTGCGCCTACCAGTTCCTGTTCGACTGGCATCTGCGGTTCTACCTCGCCAATGATCCGGAGCGCTGGGCCAGGGGCGCGAGACCGGCCCTGATCCAGGCCTCCCGCGGGTGGCGGCTCACCATCGCCGAGCGCAAGCGGATCCTCCTCAACAACATCTTCGGGGTGGACATCGATCCCCAGGCGGTCGAAGTCACCAAGCTGTCCCTCCTGCTCAAAGTCCTCGAAGGCGAAACCACCCAGAGCGTCCAGTCGCTGTTCACCTTTCTCCACGAACGCGCCCTGCCGGATCTGGGCGCCAACATCAGGTGCGGCAACTCCCTGATCGGCCCCGATTTCTACGACCAGCCGGACCTGCCTGCGCTCACCGAGGACGACCGGCTGCGACTCAACGTCTTCGACTGGGCAGCGGAATTCCCGCGCATCTTCACCCGTTGCCGTCCGTCCGCCGAGCTGCGCGAAACGCCGGCGGATTTGGCCGACTACACCCTGCCGGGCATCCCGCTCCATGGACGCTACGGGGACAAGAAGGTGAAGCACCCTTCCGACGGATCGCCGGTTCCGGCTCGCGAGCCCGCGTGGGAAGGGGGATTCGATGCGGTTATCGGGAATCCACCGTATGTGCGAATCCAGACGATGCGAGGCTCACAGCCGCAGGAGGTCGAGTTCTTCGGTCGAGCCTACGCCGCCGCCGGGCGAGGCAATTATGACCTTTATGTGGTCTTCGTGGAGCGCGGGCTCCACTTGCTGAGTCATGGCGGAAGGCTCGGCTTCATCATTCCGAACAAGTTTACCAACGCTCAGTACGGCGAGGCGCTCCGCGATCTGCTGGCCCGAGGAGAGCACGTGGAGCGACTCGTTCACTTCGGTGATCAGCAGGTTTTCACCAGCGCCACCACCTATACCTGCCTGTTGTTTCTCAGCCGGGCGCGATGTCACTCAACGGAAGTGATCAAAGTGAGCAGTCTGGAATCCTGGCGGCGCTCGGCCGCAGGGGAACGGGTGATTCTGCCGCCAGGAACGCTGCGGGCGGGGGAGTGGGATCTCGAGGCTGGTCCCCGGAGGGAGTTGCGCGGCCGTCTGGCCCGGAGCGGGGATCGTCTCCGGGACGTGGCGCAGATCTTCGTCGGGCTGCAGACAAGCGCGGACAGGGTTTTTGTCATTCACGACCCGAGTTTGGCGGAGGCGGCAGTCCTGCGGCCCTTCCTCACGACCGGTCGGCTGCGGGCCTATCAAGAGCCACGCACCGGGTCGTGGATGATCTTCCCATACGAGGTTTCCGCGGGAAGAGCGACATTGATCGCCGCCGACCGGATGCGCCGCGAGTTTCCGAAAGCCTGGGCCTACCTCGAATCGCATGAGGCGGTTCTGCGCGCGCGGGATCGGGGGAGGTGGGACCACGCCCAGTGGTACGCGTTTGGCCGTTCGCAGAACCTGGCCGAAATGGAGCAGGACAAGCTGGTCATTCAGGTCACCGCCATCCACCCCACCGTCCTGCTCGACCGGTGCGGCCTGTGCATGAGCGGCGGCGGTGCCGGGCCATTTTACGGGATCCGACCGTTGCCGTCCGCCGGATTGGCTATCGAGTTCCTGCTCGGTCTGCTGAACTCGAAGGTGTTCGGCTGGGTTGTTCGAAGCCAGAGCACGCCGCTGCGTGGAGGCTACATCAAGTTCTCCAAGCAGTACATCGCGACCGCTCCGATACCGCGTCCGCGGGAGTCGCTGCACGACCGCTTGGTCGCACTCGTCACTCGAATGCTGGAATCGCACCGGCAGTTGGCCGCCGCGCGAACGCCGCATGAGCGCACGGCGTTGGAGCGGCAGATTGCGGCCACGAACAACCAGATTGACCGACTGGTCCACGAACTCTACGGACTCACCGCGGCGGAGATCGCCCTGGTGGAGGCCGCGTCCGGTGGAGATTGAGGATGGGTTAACTGCCGGTTCCCCAGGCCCACCGGGGCCCAGCGGATCACACTGTGGGGCGGTCGGGGAGTCCGCGAAAGCCGGAGCGGATATCCGGCCCTCATTTCGTGTCGCTTGCGGGGCGGGCCGCCGGCCGGCTGTGGCTGCGCACGAAACGGAGCAGCAGTGGATGCGCCGGGGCGGCCATGCCGCCGTGGTCATAGCCATCGAGTTCGAAGAGCTCGGTGTCCGGGTGCTTCACCTCCTGCATCATCCGCCAGAGATAGGCGTTCTCCTCATAGCGCCCGAGCATCTCGCGATTGCGATCCCCCGTGATCAACAGCAGGGGCGGGGCGTCGGCGCGCACGTGGAAGAGCGGGGCGAGATCGTCGACGACCGCCTGCGTGCCGGGAATGCCGCGTTCCGCCCGGACCGTGAAATGCGTGATGCAATGCCCGCTGAAGGGAATCAGGCCGGCGATGGCATTGGCGTCGAGACCCTCCGCCGCGAGCCAGCGTTGGTCGAGCCCCACCATGCTCGTGAGGTAACCGCCCGCGGAATGTCCGCTCACGAAGATGCGGTTGGTCGCGCCACCGTAGGTTTCGATGTGCTTGAAGGTCCAGGCCACCGCGGCCGCGGCATCCTCGATCCAGGCCGGCGCGCGCACCCGAGGGCTGAGCCGATAACCCGCTGCCACCACCGCGATTCCCTGTTCCTTCAGCGCCTCCGGGACAAAGCGGTTGCCACCGGTCAAGCCGCCGCCGTGGAACCAGACCACCGTGGCATAACCGTTGGTTTCCCTTGGATGGTAGAGGTCCAGGCGGCAGCGCTCCTGCGCGTAGGCGTCGGTCTCCGGGGCAGGGCGGTAGAGAATGTTCCGTTCGGTTTGATAGCCCGGTCCGTCCGGCGCGGGTTCGGCTGCGCGACTTGAGCCCGCGAGGAGAAAGGCGATTCCGGCTGCGACGACTTGGGCACGGTGGTTGGTTGAAGGCGTTCGTTTCATAGGATCTTCCACAGAGGTCCGCTGGGTGCGTGGCAAGGGACGAAATCAACGCCGACCGAACGTCAGCGGTTACGGTCGGTGGCGCAGATGGCGGTCGGCGAAGTTGAGGAACTGCTGCCAGTCGTAGGGTTCGATCGAGTGGCCGCCGGGGCGATTGTGGTAGCCCACCGTGCCGTCCTGAAGAACCGTGCCAACCGGGGGTGACACTTCGCTGGTGAGCCCCTTTTTGCCGAGGAGTTCGTAGACCCGCGACGCGTGGTACGCGGAGAGGTACTCGCCCCGTGGATCCGCCCACGTGTCGCCCTGTCCGCTGTGGATGTAAACCGGGCGTGGCGCAATGCAGGCCAGGAGCATGTGCTGGTCGACCGGTAGATCGTCTTCCTGACCGGTGAACTTCCCGGCGTTGCGGCACAGCCAGTAGGGGAACCGCGTCACCATCTTCTCAAGCGTCTCGCCCGATTTGCGTCGCCAGAGGGCCGCGCCGGCGCAGCCCGATTGAGCCGAGATGGCCATTGCGAAGCGTTCGTCCTGCGCCGCCGTCCAAAGGGCCGCCTTGCCGCACTTGGAATGGCCCATGACCGCCACGCGAGTGGCATCAATGGCCGGATCCGTGGCGAGATAATCCAACGCCCGCGAGGCGCCCCAGGCCATCGCGGCCAGCACTCCCCATTCGTGCGCTCGCGGGAAGCTCTGTCCGCGGTGGTAGAACAACGGGTGAATCCCGCTCCGGAACTCCACCTCGTTGTGCCCGACGAGAGCCTGCTGGTAAACCGCGACGAATCCGTAGCCGCGTTGGAACATCTCCCCCAGCGGGCAGCCATTGCGCAACCGGTCGGGGGCGGCGGGATGGAGATCGTAACTCCCGGATCGGGTGTCGTCGAAGCTGTGCATCAGAAACGCCGGCACAGGATCCTGGACCCCGTTGGGAACGAACACCAGCACCAGCATTTCCACCGCGCCGTTGTCGCTGGCGAACCGGATCCGTACCTCCTTGCGGGTGGCCCGGCCATCCATGAACCGGGGATCGCTGCGAACCACTTCGAAGGTGGTTTCGATGGGAATCTCCGGTTCCGGCACGCGCCCGTAGATCAGGTTGCTGAACAGCGAGAGGATCTGTGGCCGGCGAACGGTCCGCCATTCCTCCGGTGTCGTGACCGGCCGGCCTTCGGCGGTGACGAGCAGCGGGGGCAGTGCGTAACGGGGGACCCGGTCCTCATCGTAGACGATGTCCAGGTCCTGTTCCTTGCCCCGGCGGCCGGGAGGTTCGGGGCGGGGGCCGAGCCGGGCGCCCACACGGTACCGCCACGGCCCGGCGAGGGGAATCGCGTCCGGCGTGCCCACCCCCACCGGCCCCAATCGCATCTGGTCCGGTTGCCCGTGGAACCCGCCGTCCCGTCGTGTATCGAGCACCAGCACCGCGATCACGTTGCGACCGGGCCGCAGGATCCCGGCTTCGACCGCGTAATTCCGCGGAACATTCCACTGGTCGGGCCCGAGATGGCTGCCCACTTCGACCCCGTTCACCCAGGTCCGGTCTGCATCGTCGATGGGGCCGAGTTCCAGGAGCACGTCCCGTCCGGTCCAACTCGTCGGGATCTCAACGGTTTTCCGGAACCACACGAGACCGTCGAAGCCCGGCAACGGCCCGCTTTCCCAATACGCCGGAAGCCGCATTTCCGGCCAGCCGGAGTCGTCGAATCCGGGTTGGACGCCCGGCAACCCCGCGGCAAGGGCCGCACCGGCCTGCGATTCCCATTGATCGAGAGCTTCGCGATACGATCGGGGTTCACGGGACGCCGGGCCTTGCTCCGGGTTCGACGGAGCGTTGCCGGTCTGGGCGGCTGTCGCAACGCGGGGAGGCGCCGTCACGATCGCGAGCATGATCAGCGCGGCGGCGAGGTCGGCTTTCATCCCGCGCAGGGTAGCCCAGGACGCATCAAGCCGTCAAAGGCGCCGGGCCGTCCGCGGTTGTCCACGGCAGGGCGGGGCAGGGGAATGGTCCGGCGCGCCATTGTCGCGGTGGTTGAGGCTACGGGGATTCGGGATAGGTCCAGACCCAGTCGCCCTTGGGATCCGCGGGGAGCGCCATGCCGTCGCGTTCCCGGCGAACCACCTCGCCGCCGTTGTCCGTGGCGCCGGGGCCGACCGAGTAGAGGACGAAGCGGGTGGGGGACAAGCGCCGGTAGTGGAGAGGCCCCCCGCCGGCAGGATCAAGTGGCGCTTGGTCAAGGAACTCGGGAGCGAGAGCCTCGAGATTTCCAGGTAGATCGTGCTTTTCCAGCCGGTGCCGTTCCAATGCGCAGGCCACTTCGGCGAGGGTGATCCAGGCCTGGCCCTGCGCGAATTTCTCGGGCACTCGCTGGATGGCCGGGAGGAGCATCCAGGCGAAGATGCGATACGGCGACACCTTGAAGGGCGGGAAGCCGCCTTTCAAACGCCCGGCCTCGGCCTCGGCGGTCTCGGTCAATTGCCGCAGACGTTCCATATCGACGGTGCGCCGGCCCGGATCGAGAAGCGGCAGCAGTTTCTCCTGAAAGTCGCGGGCCACCGCGAGTTCGTTCCGATAGACGATGGCGCTGGGCAGGAATCTACCCACCGGCGGCACGAGATCCGACTGTACCTGGCTCAACTCGGACGGCCTGCGAAGCATGAAGTCGAAGAGCATGAGGCTGTAGGCGCGTTCGGCGCGCAGGTAGAAGGCGCCTTCCTCGACGAGGTTCAAACGTCCCAGCGCACGCTGCAGCCGGGCCAGTTGTTCCGGGGACCACTGGTGGCGGGCGAGCCCTTCCCAGATCGGTTGGACCACGGTCATGGCCACCGCCAGTCGGACCAGACCGGTAATGAGCAGCGGCTCGGACTGAAGGCGGTCGCCGATGGCCAGCGCGGTCTCGATGTCCTCCAAGGCGCCGGTCGGATCGTCGGCCAACAAGCGCGCCAGGGCCCGGGTGCGAAAGGCCGCGGCGATGCTCTTCACGGGGCTCAGTTGGGCCAGCAGTGGCCCGGTCGGGTCCATCCGACCCGCATTGAACACCAGGTGGGGCCGGCTGGCGGCGGCCGCGGCGATTTCATCGAAGGCGGGCCGGTCTGCTTCCAGCAGGCGCAACAAGCCTTCCGCCAGCGCTCGTCCCTCGAGACCGGCGAGCGGCGCCAGCCGGCCTTCCGGGCGTCCGCCCGGCAGTTCGGGCCTCTCCGCCAGTTCCAGCGCCCTCCTCAGCTCTGCGGCGGCTTGGTCCGGCTTTTGCGGATCGGTGCCGAGGTAGCTTTCCTGCAAGTCGGTGAGGCCGTCGCCGTCGGAGTCCGGTCCGTCAGCCGGCGCGGTTGCGCCGGTACCGCTGGCGTTGGCCGCCGCGCTTGCTGCCGCCTTTACCCGGTCGGTGTCGATCGAGAAGTCGGCGAAGCCCGCGCCCATGAACGGCGAACCACCGCTCTTCAACCCGGTGTGCCAGCCGAAGTGCCGGCTGAGGCGGGCGACTGCGTCCGGGTCTTTCCAGACCACGCCCGCTCCCGTGCGCGGGTCGAAATCGTAATCGCGCAAGGGAGCGAGCAAAGGGGTGGCAGCCAGGTTCTCCTCATCCGGAATGTCTCCGGGCATGAACGCCATCCGGTCGAAGAGTTCGCCTTTGCCGGTCCACGCCTCGCGATAGGCGAGCCAGTCGCGTTTGGCGCGCCAGTTCTCGAAGGCGATCATCAACACGGTCAGGGTGACCAGACCGAGCAGGGTGAAGAGCATCCGGCGGGTCCATTTCCAGATCCAGGAGGGCGTTTTCATGGGGGGGCGGTGAATCGTGTCGCGGAGCGACGGACGGTTTTCAATTTCAAGCGAACGGCAGCGTCAGGGGCAGGGCGCTTTGGCGGCCGGGGCCGGAACGATGCGGCAGGGAACCCGGCTCCGGCGCCAGCTCCAGTTGCCGCGCGAGGACGCGCTGGTGCGACTCCCAGGTGGACCACACTTCGACAGGGCCTCCGTCGCTGAATGCCGCCGGCAGGGGCTCGGGCCGGGCGGCGTGGTTGAGGAGGAGGATCAACATCCAGGCCGCGGCGAGGCCGATCCAACCCAATCGCGCCGGACGCAACCACCCCAGCCAGCCGGGTGAGCCCGAATGGGGCCGGTCCGGAGCCGGGCAGGGAAGCGCGGCGACCGCCGCGTCGATGACCGCGTTCCGCCAGTGGGCCGGCGGTTCCGCCCGCGGTTGCCGGCGCAGCCGTTCCTCGAAGTCGCTCGTCTTCATTGCAGTTCCTCGTAAAGGGGACGCAGCCGCGCCCGCAGTTTGTCTATTGCGTAACGATACCGGCTGGCGGCGGTGTTCAACGGGATCCCCAGCAGCCCGGCGATGTCGTCGAACGTGCGCCCTTCCCACAGCTTGAGATGCACCACCGCGCGTTGGTCGGGGGGCAGTTCCGCCAGGGCACCGTTCAATGCCTGCCGGAAAACCGCTTCATCCGGGTCGTCGGTCGGGGCGAACAACGGACGGCACTCCGCCTCCCAGGTTTCCTCCCGTTCGTGCCGTCGGCTGCGTCGGCGGAACAAGTCCACCGCCGCATTGTGGGCCAATCGGAGGGCGTACGCCCGGGGGTCTGCGGCTGCGGCGAAGCGCTCGGATTGGCTCGCCAAGCGGACGAACACCGCTTGCAGGAGATCGCGCGCGTCGCTCTCGTCCCGCGTCAGGTTGAGCAGCAAGGCAAACAACGCCCCGGCGTGTTCGTCATACCAGCGTTCGATGTCCTGTCGGCCGGCCATCCTTACCGCAGGACGCCGCGGCGCGTCCGTTTTGTCTGGCCGCTGCTATTTCACGCCCGACATCAGCGACTTGATGGGCCGGGCGAAGATGAAGAACACGATGCCCGCGCCGACGGTGGTGAACACGATGCGGAGGTAGAGCCAGGGCATCTGGTCGACGGCGTCGGCGTTGAACTCTCCGGCCAGCAAGCCGGCAATCAGGTTGCCGAGCGAGGCCGCCAGGAACCAGGTGCCCATCATCTGGCCGACCAGCCGCGGCGGCGAGAGCTTCGTGACGGAACTCAGCCCGACCGGGCTCAGACAAAGTTCGCCGACGGAATGGAGCAGATAGGTTGTGATGAGCCAGGTCGGCCAGGCCTTGTCGCCACCCGCCACGACCTTGGCCGCCGCCGCCATGGCGAGGAAGCCGGCGCCGAGGAGGACGAGACCGAGACCGAATTTCACCGGCAACGACGGGTCCAGATTGCGGCGGGCGAGCGACACCCAGACCGCGGCCACCACCGGAGCGAGCGTGATGATGTAGAACGGATTCAACGACTGGAACCAGCCCGCCGGGATCTCGAAGGCGCGGAACAGCGTCTCGGGAAGCACGCGTTCGGTGTAGCGGTCGGCGAACAGGTTGAGCGAAGAGCCCGCCTGCTCGAAGCCGGACCAGAACATTGCCGCCCCGATGAACAGCGCCACGATCACCCCGACGCGCTTCTTTTCGGTCCGGTTCAGTCCGAAGAAGAGGAACACGCAGAGGAAATAAAGGGCGGCCACGATCACGATGATCGTCTTCGTGCTCTGGGCGAAGCTCAACGGGTTGATCGTGGGTTTGGCCGGGATCGCCGCGGGACAGGCGGCGTTCAGGGCGGCGCGGTTGGCTTCGAGCACCAAGTCCCGGTGCGCCTCGGCCGCTTTCGCCGCCGCCTTCTCATCGAGCCCGGTGGTGGTGGCGGGATCCGCGGCGGCGACGGTGGCAAAGCGGCCCTCCTCCATCAGCCCGTTGATCTCGCTGACCAGGGCGTTCTTCAACTCGGGTTCGACCATCGATTGCTTCCCGGCCTCCGCCAGCAACTGGCGCGTTTCCTCCGAAAGCCCGGTGCGGATCGTGGTCGACACGGCATCGGTCCCGGTCTGAACCTGCGTGATCAGGCCCCGGAAATCCTTCACGTCATTGGGCAGCAGCAGGGGTGAGCCAATGCGCACCCACCCGGCACCGATCACGCCGATGACCGCCACCACGAAGACGGCGAATCCGGCGAGCACCACCTTGTCCCGCCGACGAACGCCTTCGGTGTGCCCCGGACGCCGTCCGGCTTCACCGAGGTGACGCGAGGTGATGGCGAACTGAATCAAGCCGAGCAGCATGCCCACGCCCGCGGCCGCAAAGCCGTAATGCCAGTTGTAATGTTCCCCGAGCCAACTGCAGATGAGCGGGCCCAGGAAGGCGCCCAGGTTGATGCCCATGTAGAAAATGGTGAACCCCGCGTCCCGCCGGGCCCCGCCTTCCGGATACAGATGCCCGACGATGGCGCTCACGTTCGGTTTCAACAGGCCGGTGCCCGCCACGACGAGAATCAGCCCGATATAGAACGATTCGACCGCCGGAATCGCCAGCGTGAAATGGCCGAGCGCGATGATGATCCCGCCCACCAACACCGAGCGTTGCGCCCCCCAAATGCGGTCCGCCACCCAGCCGCCCGGCAGCGCGACCAAATACGCTGCCGCTGTGTAGAGGCCGTAAACCGCGGTCGCCACTTCATCCGTCATGCCGAACCCACCCTTGCGCACGGTGTCGACCATGAACAACACGAGCAGGGCCCGCATGCCGTAGTAGCTGAACCGCTCCCACATCTCGGTGAAGAAGAGGGTGTAGAGGCCCCGCGGATGCCGGGGACGCGCGGTGGTTTCGCCGGCCATGGCCGGGTTTGCCTGCTCTTGCTGCATCAGGTGCTTTCTTCGGAGTTCACGCTGCTGTGCCACCCCGCCCGCCACCCGGTCGGCCGCGGGAGGATGCGCGGGTTACCCTGCCCGCTGGAAGCCCGGTGCGGCAAACCTAAATCCCCGGCATGCCGGCGACGGCGCTGACGAGTTCCTGTCGGAGCGCGGTGGAGGAACGCCGCCGTCGGGGGGGGCGCCGCCGTCGAACCGGTGCCTGGTTTCCCGTGAATCATGCGGTGGCCTGCCGAACTGTGCCGGGTCCGCCCGCTTCGATCCTGGCTGGGATCACAAGCAAGCCTGCCGGAATCCCTGATGGTCATGGCGGGCACTTCGGTCTGGTCCCCCTCAAGCGAACCCTATCGTCCGCGGGTGCCCTTGCCAAAGCCTGGATCGCGATGGATAGTCGGCCGGCCCATATCCACGCATACTCCGACCATGAAGATGCTGAATCATCGTTCGGACGCGCCCCGGGCGGGTTTGTCCCGCCGGGCCGTTTTCCGGTTCGCAATCCTGTTCGCGCTGATCTCGGGAGGAGTTGTTCACGCGGGCGTTGGCGACCCGGAGCCGGCGTTGGGGGCGATCGACGTCCCGGTCACGAATCCACCTCCCGTAGGGGCGCAGTCCGCCGGGCCTTCGGTCGAGGCCGGCCAGGTCAACACGAACACGGCCCCCGCGAAGTCGCTGTCGGCGCTGGTCGAAGGCGTCATCAAAATGGCGGACGCGGGCATCTCGCCGTCAGTGATGCGGACTTTCATTGAATCGACACCGCCGGACGAGCCCCTCAACGAGCAGGAGGTCATCGCGCTCAAGCAGCATGACGTGTCCGACGACATCGTCACGCTGTTGCTGCAGACGGGGGCCGAGCGAAGGGATTCTCAACAGCAGCAGCGGAACCTGGCGATCGCCCGCGTGTTGGCGGCCCGACGTTCGGTGACCGGGGGGCTTGATCCCGAAAGCTACGAGTACTTCCAGCGCCACTATCTGCAACCCCGGGCGGAGGCCGCCACGTTGCGCCGGTTGGCGCCCGGGACCGGTCCGCGTCGGTTCCATCCATACGGCGACACGCCGGGAAACGGCTTCCGGCATTTCGGGCGGGGTCGTGGCCCCGGCAGGTAGGCCGTGTTGCGTTGTCGCGGGAGAGGGGCTGGCGACCGGTTTCCGACCGACCGATCTCCGGTCTTTTGCGTCCAGTGAACCGCAGGCGCGAACGCGGAACCGGCTCATCTTCCATCGAGGCGGGAACGGTTTCCTGCCGTACAGCGATGGTGCGCACCGACAGACGAAACGCTCCCGGCGGGAGAAACCGTATTCACATCAGTGCCCGCACAATCGAACGCGTGTTGGCGATTGGAGTGGGTCAAGTGACCCCTCCTCAGCCGTATCGATTCAACACGGGGTAGCCGCCGACGTGTAGTCGGCGCTGAAATCCAAGGGCTTACGCGGGCTCGCCGATTCCGATCAGCAGTCACTTTTCCGTGAATCGTCTCCCTCGGCAACAGGCTGCCCTATCCCCGCTGAATCTTGCGCTGACTGCACGTCGGCGGCTACGAGTTACTGAATCGTTACGGCTCAGTTGATCGGGATCTTGTAGAAGAGCACCCAGTTACCGGTCATCGAGCCCACGTCGATGGTGCCGCGGGCGTTGGCGAGATTGAACCCGCGCCACTCGACGTGGCCATCCTCGAAGAGGAAGTTGCCCCCCTCCGGCACGCCGCCATCGCCCGCGTGGTTGGCCGTGGGTACGGTCTTGCCATCGGACGTGGTGTACCAGGTCATGGCGCCGGTGTTGCCGCTGAGGTTCCACGAGCCCACGCCCTGGAGGCGGTCGATGAGGATGGGAGCGCGCTCGTATTCCGTGTTGAACTTCTTCCGGTAATGCCATTCGCCGATCCCGTTGGCGTTATAGTTCCATCCTCCGGGTTGCCGGCCCGGGAGGTAGAAGTAGCCGGTGAGGATGGGTTTGGATTCGGACTGGGGATCGTCGTTGCGCCAGAGATCGGCCAGGCGATGCCATTTGTCGGTCGGACAGAAGGCGACATGCCCACGGTCCTTCTGGGCGGTGGTCTTCTCGGACTTGATGAGGTAATCGCTCCAGAACCGGGCCATGTTCGTGCCCACCCAGCTCAGATCGTAGCCGTCGCTGTTGTCGGGGAACTTGTTCTCGTTGTCGCCCGCATACATCTGGAGGGCCACCCCCCACTGGTGCTGGTTGCTGGTGCAGAGGGTCCTCAGCGCGCGGGCCTTCGCCTTGCTGAGGGCCGGGAGGAGCAGCCCGGCCAGGATGGCGATGATGGCGATGACCACGAGCAGTTCGATCAGCGTGAAACCGGGCGGCTGCGAACGACGTTCCACCGCCGGGGCCAGGGCGCCGGCACGCGGGCGAAATGAGTTCATCATGGGTGGCTCAGGTTTGACTTGTCCCACTCGCTAGCATGCCCGGAGCCGCCGGTCAAGTGGCAGCACGCCGGGGGGGACGGTCGCCGGGACGCGCAGTCCCGCTTATTTCCTCATTGACGGCCGGGAATGGCGCCGGGAGATTGCCCGGCGTGCGGTCCGGGACCGGGCCGCGACGGTTTGGGATGACTTCGTTTTTCTGATGCGCGCACGCAAGCCTTCATTGTTGATCATCTTCCTGACGGTCTTCATCGACCTGATCGGGTTTGGCATCGTTCTGCCCCTGTTGCCGCGGTACGGCGAGCGGTACGGGGCGGAAGGATTGATGATCGGGTTGATCATTGCCTCGTTCTCGGTGATGCAGTTCCTGTTCGCTCCTTCGTGGGGCCGGCTTTCCGACCGCATCGGGCGACGGCCGGTGCTGCTGCTGAGCAACGCGGGTTCCGCGGTCTCCTATGCCCTCTTCGGGTGGGCGAGCCTGCCGGGCTGGTCGGCGAATGTGGCGCTCGGCCTGATCCTGTTCTCGCGGGTCTTTGCCGGCGCCTGCGGGGCGAACATCTCGGTGGCCTCGGCCTACATTGCGGACGTCACGCCCACCGAGAAACGTTCCCGAGGAATGGCGCTGATCGGGGTGGCCTTTGGTCTGGGCTTCATTCTCGGCCCGGCCCTGGGCGCCCTGAGTGCGGCGTGGTTCGGCCTGGCCGGCCCGGGGTTCGTGGCCGCCGTCCTTTGTGCGGTCAACTTCCTGCTGGCCTGCGTGATTCTGGTCGAGAGCCGCGAACCGGGAAGCGCGCGACGAACCGCCGCGCGCCCCGGCCTCCGGCAATGGGCGCATACCCTGGCGCAACCGAAGCTGGGGCTGTTGATCTGGCTCTATCTGATCGCGACCTTCTGCTTCGCCTGCTTCGAGAGCACCCTGCCATTGTTGGTCGGCTCGCCGGCGTTCCACCCGGATGACCTCGTGGATCCACGCGGGATCGTGGCGGCGTTGCGCGAAGGCGGGAACGGCGAGGTGCGGGCATTGCGCGGGGCGTTGTCACCGGATTTTCGGACCCGACTGGAGGAAGCGACGCCGTTTGGGGGGAGCGACTCCGCCGCGCGTCGGGCGCTGTTCCGGGAGTTCAACCGCGTGATACGAACGAGACCGCCGAATGCCGGACCTGCCGGGGAAACCCCCGCGACGGGTGGAGACGACCACGCCGGGGAGGGACGGCGACCGGATGCGCGCGGCAACCGGTTGGCGATCGAGCAGGCGTTCCCCGGCATGATCCGGTCGCAAAGCCT
The DNA here is from genome assembly GCA_024233305.1 of Verrucomicrobiales bacterium. Classification (GTDB taxonomy): domain Bacteria; phylum Verrucomicrobiota; class Verrucomicrobiia; order Limisphaerales; family J093; genus J093. The sequence goes on along the minus strand of JACKPV010000031.1, from coordinate 179,233 downwards.
GTATTTCGACGAGAAGCGGCTGGGTTACATCTTCGCCTTCTGCGGTCTGATGTCGGTATTGGTGCAGGGCGGGGTGGGGCGGTTGGTGAAACGGATGGGCGAGGCGCGGCTGATTCTGGCGAGCCTGGTGCTGTTCGCCGTGAGCCTGGCGCTGCTGCCGTATGTGGGAACGCTGGCCGGATTGCTGGTCGTGCTGGCCCTGGTCTCGGCGGGTTCGGGGATCAACCGGGCGCCGACGATGGGATTGATATCGATCCTCGCGCCGGCGGAGGAGCAGGGGAGCACGCTCGGGGTGGCGCAGAGCGCGGCGACCCTGGGACGCATCTTCGGCCCGATGTTCGCCACGGCCCTCTATGCGGTCTGGCCGCATTCGGCTTACCTGGCGGCGGCGGGGCTGGCGTTGGTGGCGGCGGGGCTGGCCTGGTGGGGGCTGGTGCGGGGAAGGCGTGGAGCGGCGGGGAATGCGCAGGCTTCGGGGGGAAATCCGGCGCCGGGCGGAATCAGCGCTTGACCCACGACGGGAACATGTTATAGAAGCCCGTTCAGGTGGCAGCCATTGCCCTCAACCAACTGTTACAGCCATGACGAAACGCGATTTGGTGGTACGGATCAGTGAGGAAACCGGACTCCGACAGCAGGAGGTGTTGCAAGTGATTCAGTTGACCCTGCAACACATCTCCGGGGCGCTGGCCCAGGGACAAACCGTCGAGCTGCGCAATTTCGGCGTATTCGAGGTCAACGTCCGCAAAGCGCGGATCGGCCGCAATCCCAACGCGCCTGCGGCGGACGTGCGCATTCCGCCCCGGGCCGTGGTCAAGTTCAAGCCGGGCAAGGAAATGCGGGAGGAGGTTATCAAACTGACGCCCGCCGACGCGGATTAGACCGAGCCGCTCCGCCGAACCCCGCCCGATTCCGCCTCGACGCTTCCGGCCGGGCGTTCCGGCGATCCTCACGTTATTCATGGAACGACTCCCCGGATTCCGGGATTTCTATCCCGAACCGGTGCCCGCGAGGGACGCCTGGAGCGCGTCCGTCCGGCAGCATCTTTTCGCCCAATGGCGCCACGTCGCCGAACGGTACGGCTTCCGGGAATACGACGGCCCTCCGCTGGAACCTCTCGAACTGTTCACCGTCAAGAGTGGTGCGGAGATCGTTGGCCAGCTCTACAACTTCACCGACAAGGGGGGACGCGACGTTTCGCTGCGCCCGGAGATGACGCCGACGCTGGCGCGCATGGCCGCGGCGGCGGAGCGGCAGTACAAGAAGCCGCTGAAGTGGTTCGCGATCCCGCAGCTCTTCCGTTACGAGCGGCAGCAGAAGGGGCGGTTGCGTGAGCATTTCCAGTTCAACGCCGACATCCTCGGCGAAGCGGATCCGGCGGCCGACGCGGAACTCATCGCCCTGTTGATTGACAGTCTTCGTGCCCTGGGATTGACCGGGGAGGATTTCGTGGTGCGGCTCAGCAGTCGCACCGCCTGGCAGGAGTTTTTTGATCGGGGCGCGGCGGATCGCTCGCGGGCCTATGAGTTTTTCCAGGTGGTCGACAAGCTTGAGCGGGAGGCCCCCGAGACCAGCGCGCAGCGGCTCGACGAGCTTGGGTTCACGCTGGCGCAGGTGCGGGAATTCATCGAGCGCGCGGAACCGACCGCCGACTTGCAGGCGATCTTGTCCAGCCTGAGCGCCCGCAACCTCGCCGCCTACGTCAAGCTCGACTATACCGTCATCCGGGGCCTGGCCTACTACACGGGCACGGTGTTCGAAGCCTTCGATCGGAAGGGGGAGTTCCGGGCCATCGCCGGCGGCGGCCGCTACGACAACCTGCTCAAGCTGATTTCCGGCGGAAAAGTCGATCTCCCCGCGCTGGGCTTCGGGATGGGCGACGTGGTCCTCACCGAACTGCTCCGGGCGCGGGGACGGTTGCCCGCCCGGGAAGGTGCGCTCGACGTCTTCGTCCTGGTGGCGGACGAAGCACAACGGACGGCGTCGCTCGGGTTCGTTCAGCAACTGCGGGAAGCCGGGTCGCGGGTCGAGTATCCCATGACCCCGGCCAAGTGGGACCGGCAGTTTAAGCGGGCGCTCGAACTGGGCGCTACCTGGACGGCACAACTCCTGGCGGCGGCGAACGGCGGCGCGGCCGTGCGGCTCAAGGCACTTGCGACGCGGGAGGAATTCGAGCTTCCCCTTGCAGACGCTCTCGGGCGCATTGTGTCGCGCGCCGGTTGACCGGATCACGGCAGGCAACCCGGGCGATGGCAAGGGCCCGGACGCCGCGGGGTGGGGCGGTTCAGGCGGATCCGCCCAGCGCCTTGGCGCGGTCGTGGCAGGCCTTGACCACGCTGTCCATGACACTGGTCCGGCGTCCAACCCACAGGGCGCCCACGACGATTTCCGGGAATTCCGGCAGGGGGATGGCCCGCACGCCGGGGACCCGCTGCATGCGGGGAACGTCCAGACCGAGACCGATTCCGTGACCGTTCGCGACGTAGGTCTCGACGAGTCGCAGTCCGCTGACTTCGAGACTGGTGAACCAGTCCACGCCCAGCCGGGCGAGCCCCTGCTGGAAGTGCCGGCTGATACCCTCTTCGGCCGGCAGGGTGATCAAGGGGTGCTCGATCCGGTCTTGTTCCCAGAGTTCCGCAGCAGAGCGGATTGGACTGTCGTCCGGGACGATGAGGGCGAGGTGCAGACGGATCAGCGGCTCGGATTTGATCCCCCCCTGAGGACGGCCTTCGAGCATCGTGATGGCCAGGTCGATTTCCTGAGCGAGCAACCATGCCTCGAGTTGCGGGCGATAACCCTCACGCAGGTTCAGCTTCAAATCGGGGAACTGCTCGCGCACCCGTTGGAGCACCTCGGGAAGATGATCCCGCTGCACAACCTCCGAAGCCCCGATCCGCACCCGTTCCACGGCAGAGCCGCGCAACCGGTCCGCCAGGTCGTCCAGCCCCTCGAAGAACGGTCGGATGAAGGCGTAAAGCTCCTCGCCGGGCCGGGTCAGCGCGAACGGACGCCGGTGGAAAAGCGTGACGCCAAGGTGTTCCTCAAGCTGGATGACCTGGGCGCTGATCGCCGGTTGCTGAATGCCATACGGCATCCGGCGGGCGGCCTCGGTCACGCCGCCATGCCGGGCGACGTAGTAGAAGAGTTCGAGATGATGGATGTTCACAGGAACGGAAACGAGCGGACGGGGATGCCGTCGGGCAAGGCCGGGAGAACCAGCCGAGTGGCGGGGGGTTCAGGAATGCGCAGCCGGGGCGCCCGCAAGTTCGCGGCGCCGTTCGACGAGGTAATCGCACCAGTCCGGCATGCCTTCACCGGTGCGGCTTGAGACCTCGAAGCGCCGGGCGTGATGGCTGATGCGGCCGAGGTTGGCGATGGCTTGTTCGCGATCGAACCCGGCCGCTTCCGCGAGGTCGGTCTTGGTGATTACCGCGACCGTGGCGGAGTGGAACATCGTGGGGTATTTGAGCGGCTTGTCCTCGCCCTCGGTGACGGACATGAGCACCACGCGCAGCGCCTCGCCGAGGTCGTACGAGGCGGGGCAGACCAGGTTGCCGACGTTCTCGATGACCAGCACGTCGAGGGCATCCAGGTCGAGGCCGGTCATGGCGCGGGCGACCATGTCCGCCTCGAGATGGCAGACCGAACCCGTGGTGATCTGGACGACCGGGATGCCGGTGGAGCGGAGCCGGTTGGCGTCGTTCTCGGTGGCGAGGTCTCCCACGATGACCCCGAGCCGCAGCCGCCCGGCGAGGGCTTCGGCGGTCTTCTGGATCAGGGTCGTCTTGCCCGAGCCGGGCGAGGAGAGCACGTTGAGAACGAGGAGCCGCTTGGCCTGGAAAAAGCCCCGGTTGCGTTCCGCGATCCGGTCGTTCTTTTCGAGCAGCGAGCGTTGAATCCCAACCGTCCGCTCCGCCCGGGGTTGATCCTTCGTCGGCGCGGCCCCGGGGTGGTCGTGAGCGTGGTCGTGCTCGTGACCGTGAGGCGCCGGGCGCGGGTGGCCGTGGTGGTGAGAGTGGGCAGGGCCGGGCCCGGCGGGGTGGATCTGCACCTCGCCCGGCGCTCCGGGAAGACCGCATCCGCATTCGACGCACATTTCAGGAAACCTCGATGGAACTGAGTTGCATTTCGGTGCCGCGCCGGAGTTCCTGGCTGAACTCCCGGCAGCGCGGGCAGGTGAGATCGTAATCCTCGCACGGGAACTCCGCGCCGCAATGCGCGCACCACGCCGCCGGCGGAACGCGTTCGATTTCCAGGCGGGCGCCCTCCGCCAGCGTGCCCCGGCTGACGGCCTCGAACGCGAACTCGAGCGCCTCCGCCACGACCCCGCTCATCAACCCGACGCGCAGCCGCAACGCGTGAATCCGGTTTGCGCCGCTTTCACGCGCCTGTTGTTCGGCCATCTGAATGGCGTTCTGCATGATGCCAACCTCGTGCATGTCGGGTCACCGACCCCGACCGGCTTAACACGCCGGACCCGGGCTTGGCAATCCCCGGTCGACAGCTTCCGGCCTCTGCCGCCAAGGGAGTCGCCCCGCCATGGCGGGTGGTTCGTTCAGCGGGCGGGGAGGTTGACCGCTCCTTTTTCGTTGAGATGCCGTTCGCTCGCGAGCGTGCCGCCAGGCTGGAGCAACTCCAGCGCCTCGCCGACGAGGTAAAGCGATCCGGTGATGAGGCGCAACGGTTCGCCGGCGGTGCGATCGAGCGCCTCGCGCAGGGATCCGGCCAGCCCCGCCTCGACGTGCGGATTGAGGCGGTGACAGACCGGGAGAAGTTCACTCGGGTTCGCGCTGCGCGTGCTGGCCACCGGCGTCAGCAGCACGCGACCGGCGAGCGGAAGCAGTTCCGCGCACATCGCGGGCCAGTCCTTTTCCTGCAGCACGCCGAAGATCATGACGGGCCGCCGGGCGGCGAACCGCTCCGTCTCGAGCGCCACGCGCAAGGCGTGTGCCCCGGCGGGATTGTGGGCGCCGTCCAGGAGCGTGATGCGCCCATCGCGGTCTTCGAGGAGTTGGAAGCGTCCGGCGAGTTGGGCGGAACGTAAGCCGGCGACGAAGGTCGCGGGGGACACCGGGAAGGCCGCCTGCAGGTGGCCGACGACCGCCCTTGCCGTGGCGGCGTTCAAGCGTTGATGCTCGCCGCGCAGGGGCATTGCAACGGTGTCCAGCGGGGGGTGATGCGCGTCGGCGGCGCTCACTTCCGTCAGCGGGGCGCGGTAGTGACGGGCCACTTGCCGGATGACCTCCAGGGCTTCCGGTTCGGCGGCGCCGGTGACGACCGGGACGCCGGGCTTGATGATGCCCGCCTTCTCGGCGGCGATCCGCGCCAGGGTGTCGCCCAGCCATTGCTGGTGGTCGAAACTGATGGTGGTGATCACGCTGCAGAGCGGCATCACAATGTTGGTGGCATCCAGCCTCCCGCCCATGCCCGTTTCCCACAACACGACGTCGCAGCCCGCGGCGGCGAAGTAATCCAGGGCGAGCACGGCGACCACCTCGAAGAAGGTCGGCATGTGATCCGGGGGGAAGGTCGCGAGCAGTTCGCGGAAGCGGGTGACGCGCTGCGCGACGTCGGGTTCGGAGATCCACTGGCGGTCGATCTGGATGCGTTCACGGAACGAGACCAGGTGGGGGGAGGTGAACAGCCCGACGCGGAACCCGGCCGCGCGATAGATGCTCTCGAGCAGGGCGCAGGTCGAGCCCTTGCCATTGGTGCCGGCCACGTGGATGAAACGCAGCCGGTCCTGTGGATTGCCGAACCGGGCGGCCAGGCGGCGCGTATGGTCGAGCCCGAGTTTGATGCCCAGCCAACGCAGGTCGTACAGGAATTCGATCGCTTCCGGATAGGTCATGGACACGGAAGGCGGACAGGTCGGAGCGCCGGCGCGAGCGGTTCAGCCCGGGGAAAAGCGGAATCCCCGCCCCACGCGACCGCCGCGGGCCCGGCGGCTGCGGCGACCGCCCGTGGCCGGACGCGAGGTGTCCAGCAGGGTGGTGTAGAGATAGTCGAAGCCGTCCAGGCGCGCCCGATCGATCTGCCGGCTGATATACCCCTCGACCGCGCGTACGTGCGACACGTCCTCGACGGTCATCAGGGTCAGGGCATCCCCCTCGGCCTGAGCGCGCCCGGTGCGGCCAATGCGGTGTACGTAATCTTCCGGGTGTTGGGGCACGTCGTAATTGATGACATGCGTCACGTCCTGGATGTCGAGACCGCGGGAGGCGATGTCGGTGGCGACGAGGACTTCGTAGCGTCCCTTGCGGAAGCCTTGCAGGGCGTGTTCGCGTTCGCTCTGGGTGCGGCTGGAATGCAGCACGGCCACCGCGTGACCGCCCTTCTTGAGCAGGTGGGCCACGAGGTCGGCGCCGCGCTTCGTGCGGCAAAAAACAATCACAGATTCCCAATGGAGTTGCTCGAGCAGGGCCAGCAACAGGTCGTTCTTCTGGGCGGTGGCCACCGGGTAGAGCGCGTGCCTTACGGTTTCGGCGGGCGAGCGGCGGGCGCCGATTTCGATGGTAACCGGTTTGCGCATCGCCCACTTGATCAGGTTCTCGATCTCGAAGGGGATCGTGGCCGAGAACAAGGCGGTCTGGCGCCGGGCCGGACAGCGACGGACAATGCGGCGCACATCCGGCATGAACCCCATGTCGAGCATGCGGTCGGCCTCGTCGAGCACCAGGTGCGCCACCCGATCCAGCCGGCAGTGTCCACGCTCCATGTGGTCCAGCAACCGGCCCGGAGTGGCGACGAGGATGTCCACACCGCGTCGAAGGGCGTCGTTTTGTCGCGCGTAACCGACCCCGCCGTAGACCACCGCGGTTTCGAGCTTGGTGAACCGGGCCATCTCGACGAGCGCGGAATGGACCTGGGCCGCGAGTTCACGCGTGGGCTCAAGGATCAACGCCCGGGGCCCGTCCGCGGGTTCGGCCAGGCGCGTCAGAATCGGGAGCCCGAAGGCGGCGGTCTTGCCGGTGCCTGTCTGGGCGCTGCCGATCACGTCCCGGCCGGCCAGCATGAGCGGGATCGCTTCGGTCTGAATCGGCGTGGGCGTCTCGAACCCGAGCGCCTGCACCGCCTGCCGCACGGCCCCGGAAAGCTCCAACGTGTCAAATGACATGGGCGGACTCTAGCAGAAGCCCGCGCGGGAGGAAGCCCGGTGAGAAAAACTTGCGTCCGGCCCCGACCGAGCGGCACCCGGGGCGGACCGCGCGCATTGCCCTGCGTCGGGGAATGCGTTATCGTGGGGCGCGTTACCGGTTCCGAACTGCGGATCGTTGCAGGTTGTCCATGAACGAGTTCAAGTTTATCTGCGCCAGCTGCGGCCAACACCTGAAGGCCGGGGCCGACTGCGTCAACCTGGTGATTCACTGCCCGGCTTGTCAGGCAGGCATCCGCATCCCAGCGCCTGCGTCCGCAACGGATGGCCCGCTGCCGATCGCCTTCGAATCCAGCGAGTCCTCGCCCGCCGCAGCCGGGACAAGCACCGAACCGGACGGGGCGTCGACACCCGTCCCCGAATCGGTCGCAGCCTCCCAAGCGTCGGCGCTTCCACGCGCGGCGGACCGGGCTTCCCGCCGACGGCTCGCGCTGGTTGGCGCATTGTTGGCGATGCTCGCGGTCGCCGCGGGGATCACCCTCTGGCTGACCAAGCCCTGGGTGCGCATGGGGCGTTCTGCCAGCGAAGTGCCCGCGGCAGGTCAGCCTGCCTTGGTCGCAGGAGGGGAGCAACCGCCGTCCGCCCCGCCGTCGCGCCCCCCGGGGGACGCCGAGGCCGGCGCCGTGCGCCGGGTGGTCGACGCGTTCGTCCGGGCGCTGACGAAGGAGGATCTCGCCGCCGCGCAGGCCGAGGTGACGGCGTCGGCGAAACCGGATGCGGTGAAGAACTTCCTCGCCTTCGTGCGGGAAGCCGGCGGGTTCGATGATTCGACACGGTTTGCGATGCGCGAACCGCAGGTGCGGGGCGACAGCGCGGAGGTTACCGTGGACGTGACCATGACGGATGACTCCGGCGCGATGCGTTTCGACGTCCGGCGGGAGAACGGTTCCGAGTGGCGCATCCGGAAGGTGTATCTGGAGGAGGGCGACAACGCCGAACCGGGAGCCGCCTCGATGTCGCTCCCGATTGATTTCACGGCGGACGCCAATCCCATGCAATCCCTGCTGGAGGCGATGAGCGGCGCCATGGCCCGGGCCTTCGGAGAAGGAGGTGCGCCGATGATGGGGGACGCGACGTCGGGGTACACCGGCGGTAGCCGGGCCGGGAACGCTCCCTGGGACCTCGAGGCCATCACTCCGCTCGTGGCGTCCTGGCAGGTGGATTTCGCGCAGCAACCGCCCGAGGCGCGCGGGATCATCGACGCGCAGCTGGAGACGCTGGGGCTGCGTCCGGGACCGAGCGTGTTTACGGCGACCGGTGGGAGGACGGTCGTGCTGCCCGGGCGGCGTGGCACGCCACTGGAGTTGATCGAGGAGGTTGGCCGCCAGATCGGGTGGGTGCCGCAGTACTCGAGCGGACAGCTGACCTTCGAGCGCGGGGAACGCAAGGAGCCGGTCGCCTTTGCCGGTCCGTTCATGCTCCGCATCGTCCGGGTGAAGCCGCCCGCGGCCGACGGCACGGCCGGACTGACACTTGAACTCGTCGGTGTGGGCTTGCCGGAGGACCTGCGGCGGCGTTGGGAGGACGCGGGCCTTTCATTGGATCACTTCCGGATCGAGGCCTCCGATGGCATGGATCTGCATGACTTCGGGCGCCTGCGTGATTTCGACGTTGCGATCAGGCGGCCGGGAGACGCGTTGTTGACCCACCAGGAGGAGGTTGGTTTGCGTCGGGTGGGAGCGGGTGTGGACCGCATCGCGCTGCTGCAGGCGGACCTTTACCTGCCGCTGCCGCCGGCGTTGTCGCGTTCTCTTGCCCTGGAAGAACTGACTCCAGGAACGCGCGTTTCCGGGCACGGGGTGGACGTCACCCTTGAGGCGGCGCAGCTCGGGGACTCGGCTTCCTCCCTGCGCCTGGCGGTGAAGGGTTTCGAGGTGCGCTCTCTTGGGCTGCTCGCGACGGATGCGGCGGGGAACCGGCTCGACGTGCCCGGACGAATGTGGCAGGGAGAGGGCGGGACCCAGACGGTAACGTTCGAGATCCAGGGGAAAGTGGCGGCGGCGACGTTGCTGCTGGATTCCGACGGTGCCCGGCAGCGATTTGAGTTCGTCTTTCGCGAGGTGCCCCTCCGGGCCGGAAGCCCGGCCGGTGGCGGCGCGGGGGCAGGAGGTTGATTGGGAGCAAGACCCGGCGCCGTGCGGCGTCGTGGACTGGCGGACCGTCGGGATCGGGGACCGCGCGGGATCGCGCCGTTCAGCTCCCGGCAGGACGAGTTGCGGGATATGGAAGGTATGAGGGATTTCAAGTTCGTTTGCAGTCTGTGCCAGCATCGCATCCAGACGCGCACCATCTATGCCGGTGAGCTGATCGCGTGTCCGGTATGCGAAGGGGAGATCGTCATTCCCGAGCCACCGCCGGCCACGGACAGTCCGTTGCCTGTGGCCTATCCACCGGGCAAACGTCCCCCGGCCGCTCCGAAGCCCGCACCAGCTTCGTTTGCTTCCGGCCTCAAACCGGATGCCTACGATTTCGCTCCGCCGCCCCCGCCCCCCGATTCCTCCGTTCGCCCTGCGCCGGTCGCGCCACCGTCCGCGGCGTCCGGGCTGGAGGAACCCCGGATGCAGGAACCGCCGCCCGACGAGCCTCCCGCGGGAGGCCTACCCGGACGGGAGGACGCGGCTCCCGACGAGCGGGATTCCAGTCCGACCTCCGGGGAACAGGGCGCGGGGTCGGGCGACCTTTCGCGGGCCTTCGGGACGTCGCCAATGTCCGGACCCGTCGTCGGAGAGACGGGAGACGATCAGGTTCGGGACGTGGCTGACATGCCGGAGCCAGCGGATGAACCCCGCCGCGGAGATGGGCTGGAAGCGGGGGAAGCGCCGCCTCCCGCGGCAAGGACAGGGGACGCTTCCGAGGCTGGAGCGGAAGGGAGTTCTTCAACGCTGGATTCTCTTCCGGAGTCGGCTTTCGGACCGGAACCGGAGCACCAGCCAACTGCGGAGGCCGGTTCAGCAGCGACATCCGCCGGCGTCGTCCGTCCGTTCGGGCCGGTGGACCATCAAGCACCGGATTCCGCGGAAGCGCTGCCCGGTGCGACGGCGGAGGAAGCTTCCGCGCGGGCTGCCGGGGGGGCGTCCGCCGGCGAAGTCCTCGCGCCTTCCACCACGCCCGCCGTCCGGGTTCCTGTTGAGGCAGCGCGTCCGCGGTCGGCGTCGCCGTTTGCGCCTCCCGCGCCCGCGGAATCGTCACGGACGGGGGACGAGCGCCAGGGGCCGCACACGGGGGTGTTCATCCTGGCGGCAAATGCGCTGGTGATCCTCATCGTGGGCGTGGTTCTGTTGCTGCCAAAAGGGAAGGAGGCCCCGGAGGAGGGTGGAGGAGGGCCGGCCCGGAACCGTCCGCCTGCGGTGCCTGCCTGGACCCCACTGACCCCGTCCGAACCGACGCTTGCTCCGGCGGCGGCCGGGCAGATGCAGACTGCGGTGGCCGGCTTCGTCGCGGCACTCGGCCGGGGCGATTTGCTCGGGGCTGCCCGTTGGGTGACGCCCGCGGCCGCCCTGGAGACGGTGACGAACGATCTGGCTGGAATCTCAATGGCCTTCCAGGGCTCGACCACCAACGACTGGCAGTGGAGCGCTCCGGTTCACACGACCAACCGCCACTACTCGATCACCATCAAACCGCGCGAGGCCGCGGGTGACGGGGAAGCCCGCGTTGGTTTGCAGGAGGCGCCCGTGGGTTGGCGGATCGTCAGCGTGGCCCTGACACCCCCGTCGTCCGCCACCAACGCCCGCCCCGTCCGGGTTTCCTTCCTGGCTCCGTCCACCGCTCCCTGACCGCCTCGGGATGAAACCACCGGTTAACGAGTTTGCCCCGGGCGGTCACGCCGTGCTGCTGGGCGCGGATTGCGGCGCGACGCATTCCGTCGTGTTGCTCGCCGGCGCGGACGGGCGCCTGCAACGGCGCTTTGACCTGGGGCCGGCGAATGTGCGTCTGCTCAACGACACGCAGCTGCGCGGCCATTTGCGGCAGCTGGCCCGGCTTTGCCCGCGTCCGCTGGCGCTCGGACTGGGATTCGCCGGAGCCCGGGGCGCGGCGGATGTGGCGCGTATCCAGACCGCGGTGGAACGGGTTTGGCCCGGGACCCCCTGCTGGCTGGGCAACGACCTGGAGACGGCGCTCACGGCGGACGAAACCGGGCGTCCCGCTGTGGGGGCGCGGGTGCTCGTCCTGAGCGGAACCGGCGCGTGCGCCTTCGGGCGAAGCGCGGCAGGAAAGACCGCCCGCGTCGGCGGATGGGGGCATGTCCTTGGGGACCGCGGCAGCGGCTATGCCATCGGGCGGGAGGCGTTGCGCCGGGTGATCGAAGTGTTCGAAGAAACGGGGCGCTGGCCGGCGCTCGGCCCGGCGTTGCTCCGGTCCCTCCAGTTCAACGAGCCTGAGGAACTGGTCGACTGGTCGCTGTCTGCGGCCAAGACGGACATCGCGGTGTTGTGCGCCGAGGTCTTCCGACTGGCCCAACGCCGCGACCGGCTGGCGGCAGCGATTGTAAGGGAGGCGGCGGAGGCTCTTGCCCGGGACGCCCTGACGTGCGCGCGGCGGCTCGTCGGGGAGGGGGAGCGCATGCAGTTTCTGCTTTCGGGTGGTGTGCTCCGGCGGGAGTTTCCGGTGGCCGCCCCTCTGCGCCGGATGCTGCGGGAGGGAATCCCGGGGGCGGAAGTCTGCTTCGGACGACGGGAGGCAGCCTGGGGCGCGGTCGAACTCGCCCGCCGGGCCTGGGAGGAGGCCGGACGTCCGGCGCCGACGCGTCGACGGTCGGCGGCGAAACCGCCTCTGGTGGCGTCCGCCGAAAGCCTGCCGGTTGCCACCGGGCTGGCTTCAACCGAGGAGCGCAATCCGCGTTCGATGCGCCTGGACCGGATGGCTTTGCCGGCCGCGGTCCGGTTGATGATCGCTGAGGAACGCTTTGTCGAGGAGGCCCTGTCCGGACAGGCGGAGGTGATCGCGCGGGCGGTGCGTTTGGTGGAGCAGGCTTTTCGCCGCGGGGGACGGCTTTTCTACGTGGGCGCCGGCACCAGCGGGCGGCTCGGGGTGCTGGACGCGAGTGAATGCCCGCCGACCTTCCGCGCCGAGCCGGAGATGGTGCAGGGCCTCATGGCCGGGGGGCAACGGGCGCTCTGGTCGGCGGTCGAGGGAGCGGAGGATGACTTGGACGCTGGCGTCCGGGCAGTCGAGTTCCGTGCCGTCCGTCCGGGCGACGTAGTAGTCGGCATTGCGGCCAGCGGTCGCACCCGGTTCGTTTGGGGGGCGCTGGAGGAGGCGCGCCGCCGCGGCGCGCAGACGATTCTTTTGTGCTTCAATTCGCGGCTTCGTTACCCTGCCGCAATCCGGCCTTCGCTCGTCATCTGTCCGAAAACCGGTCCCGAACTCCTCACCGGCTCGACGCGGTTGAAAGCCGGCACGGCAACCAAGCTGGTGCTGAACATCCTCACGACGCTCGCGATGGTGCGGCTGGGCAAGGTGGCGAGCAACCTGATGATCGACCTTAACCCGTCGAACCTGAAGCTCCGCGACCGGGCTGTCCGGATCGTGCAGGAAATCACCGGTGCAGAAGCCGGGTCGGCCCGCCAGGCACTCGAGGCCTCCGGTTGGATCGTCAAGGACGCGCTCTGCCGCCTCTGAACGTCCGTCGACGCGCGGGACGGAGGCAGGTTCGATTTCCCCGCGCTCCGCCCGGTGCGTGATCCACGGCGCTCAGGCCTGGCGTTGCCGGCCGCCGGGGCCGCGACCCCGGCCACCGAAGGCGCGGCGCAGTTCCGTCACGCTTTGCGCCACCGCGGTGTCCGGGTCGGCTTTGCCCTCCATTTCGAGCGAGACATAGCCCTGGTAGCCCGCCTTCTCCAGGATGCCGGCGATGCGCGGGTAGTCGAGGTCGAGCGTGTACCATTCGCCGCCGCCGGGGTAGGTCTTCGCCTGAACGAAAACGGTCTTGGGCGCGATCATCTCGAGCTTCTCGTAGGGGTCCTCGAGGAAGTTGCCGGTGTCCATCAACACCCCGAGCCACGGCGACTCGATCGCGTTGACGATCCGCAGCAATCCCTGCGGGGTGCTGGTCAGTCCCCAGTGGTTCTCGAGCGCAAGCAAAACGCCGCATTCCGCTGCCTTCGGCAGACATTTCTCGATGCTGTCGATGCACCAGTTGAAACCGTCGGCCTCGGTGTGGCCGGGCAGGATGGGCTCGACGCCGCGGGCGGCCATCAAGTCGTCGAAGGACTGGATGGTGTTCCAGCGCCCCGAGTTCAGTCGGATGCAGGGCACGCCGAGTTCGTAGGCGATCTCGATGCACTTCTCGGTGTGGGCGATCTGGGTTCGACGGTAATCGGGATCGGGATCGACGAAGTCCTGGTGGATCGACAGCGCGATCAGGTCCGTGCCGCGGGTGAAGGCGTGGCGCTTGAGCTTGCGCAGGTAGGCCCGGTGCTCCGCGGTCAAGGGCTCCTTCTCGCCGATGTCCATCTGCCGATGGAGGATGTCGACGCCTTCCACGCCGAGCGCGGCGGCCTTGTCAATGACGGTCTCAATCGGCACGCGCTCGGTGCGGAAATGCCAGTAGGAATAAGTGGAAACCCCGAGCTTGACGCGGCGCCGTGGGGCCGGGCCGGGCCGGGGCGCGTTCTGGCCAAGGACGGGAGCCGCCGTGGCGAGCGCGGCGGTGGTGAGGAAATGGCGGCGGGTGGTTCTCATCACAGAGGGCGGGAAAGGGGGTTCAGGGAAGCGTTCGGTGGGTACCGTCGCAGTAGGGCAGGTCTTCGCTCTTCTTGCAGCCGCACCAGGCGACCTGCTTTTCCGCGGCGATTTCGGTTTTGATGGGGCCCAAGCCGGTTCCCTTGTGCGAACCGTCGCAGGTCGGCTGCGACCCGGAACGTCCGCAGGCGCAAAACCAGTAGGTGCCCGGCGCCATCTTCTGCACCAGGGGTGACTTCTGAAAGACAATCGGTTCAGCCATGCCCGGATACTGTGCCGGTCCCGGGCCCGGCGCAATCTTTGAGTCGCTGCTCCGTCTCTGCGGTCCCTGCGGACGCTCGGTTCGGCCAGCGGGTGGCGCCAAGTGCCGTCGCGCGACCAGCCGCCAATCCGCCGGACGCCTCAGCCCAGTTGCTCCATCGTCACGATGGGCAGGTCCTTGCCGGACGGTTCGGTCAGGGGCGGATGCTGGGTGCGGTCGAGGGCGTAGCCGTCCGGTCCGAGCGGCCAGACGATGGGAGCGAGGCACAGCACCGCCGCGGCGAAGCCCTGTACCGTGGCGCCGAGATTGCCCGTGTGCGCGGAGTTCGCGCCTTCGTTCTCGATCACGAACGGCCCGTTGAAATCCCGCTCCATCAACACCTGCAGGAACGCCCGCCAGTCCATGCTGTCGTAACCGCCGAAGCCCGGGAGCATCGGCTCGTAATGATGGCGGTCCCACTCGTTTGCGGGGACGGGCACTCCGGCCTTCGCGGCAAGTTCCGCGTTCACGGACTGCATCGGGTAGAGCGCGCCCCAATGGATGCGAGCGGAGGTCGCGAGATTGCGCGTGCCCTTCACGTGCACGTGCTTGATCCGCTGCATGTCGCTGGCCCGGATGACGTCGACCGGGTCGAGGTTCTGCCAGACGTCGTGCGAAGGATCGTAGGTCTCGCCGTGCGCCGCGCTCGGGATCAGCGTGTACATCAGCTTCCGGGCGGCGAGGGTCCCGGGCAGGTTGTTGTAGGTGGTGGGCGTGGTGGGCGGCATCCAGCCCTCCATCGGGCAGTTCTCGTAGATGACCGTGACACCGAGGCTTTCGGCATACTTCACGATGGGCGTGAACACGCGGGCGTATTCCTCGAGGTTCTTCTCGAAGCCGTTGTCCTGGACGCCAAGTTCGTGGTTGTAGCCGACGAAGGTGCCGACGTTCACGCCGTTGGCGCCGCCGCCGCAGAGCGCGGCGATCCGGATGAGTTGCAGGATGTGGTTCTGATTCGCCACCCGGCTGGCCGGGTCGCCGCCGATGAGATTGTCATAGGCGCCGACCGAGAACCGGAGACCGGCCGCGTTGCATTCGTCAACGAGCCGCCGCGCGTCGTCGGGGCCGAACCGTTCGTAATCGATGTGCGTGGCGACGTGGTCGGCGCGGGTGCCGCCGCGTCGGAACACGCAAAGCTCCATGCCCTGGGCGTTGATGATCCGGGTCTTTTCGATGATCTGCTGACGGGTCAGGGCCTTGAAGGCGGAGGTCATGACCCAGATGGGATTGTTCATGGCTCGATTCCGGTCTGTCGTTCGCTGAAGGAACACCCGGCCCGCTCACGGGTTTCCGGGTGACGTCACGTCGCGATGGTAAGGCGGTCCGGGCACGCGACAAGCCGAAAGACCCGGCGGCGGTCGTCGTCACCTGGCCTGGTCCTCGTAGCCGGCGAGCACTGCTTGCAGTTGGGCGCGGAGGTTCTCGTCGGCGCAGGCGGCAACCGCTTCCTTCTGCAGGCGGATGGCTTCGGTCGGGTTGCCGCTGTCAAACATCGCGCGGGCGTAGGTGTCGGTGATGGCGGCGTCCTTGCCACCGGTGGCGTCGTAGGCCAGTTTGGCCGCCTGCCGGGCCAGCGCGAGGTCGCGGTGCTTGATTCGGGGATGCGTCAGGATGGCCCAGGCCAGGGTGTTCAAGGCGCCGGGATTGGACTTGAGATCCTGCACGAGTTCGGCGCCCGAGCTGGCGGCCTCCGCCGGCAGGGATTCCGCGGAGACCAAATCGAGGTAGTCCCGCAGCCGGCTTTCCGCCGCCAGCGCCCGGCGCGTCTCCGCGATGTCGTACGTGCCCGCGATCATTTGTTTGAGGGCGAGGTCGAGGCCGGCCATCGGATGACCGTGCCAGGCGATCCGGCCCTCGCGATCGACGATGAACGCGTGCGGAATGCCGCCCTGGCCGAACGCTTTCATGTAATCGGCGCTGGTCTTCCTGGCGTCATCAATGGCCACCACGTAGTCCATCTTGTCCCCGAGCGATTCGACGAAGGAACGCACCTTTGCCGGGGCCTCGTCGCTGATGCCGATCACCGTCACGTGGTCCTGCTTGAACTCCTTCTGCACGTCGGTCAGATGGGGGATGCTGGTGCGGCATGGCGGGCACCAGGTGGCCCAGAACTCGACGACGTAAAGGCCCTTGCCCTTCCCGTCGGCGAGGTTCTGGGGCGTGCCCTTGACCCATTCGCTGATCTGGAGCGACGGGGCAGGGATGCCGAGTTCGGCGGCGGCGGTGGCGAGGCACCCGGCGGCGAGGGCCGGGAGGAGCGAGGCGATGAGCCGGTGTTTCATGCTCGGGAGAGTAGCACACTCGGGTGATGGCTGCCCGAAAAGTCGGGGGACGACCGAGGTCGGGCCGCGGAGGGGGGTGGGCTTCTCGCCCGGGCCATGTTGCGTCTTGATGCTGCGCGGTGCTTCGGTAAGCTGCCCTCGTGTTCGGGATGACGGATCGTCATTACTTTCTGCTGGCCGTGGTCTTCTACGGCATCAGCACCTTGTACGCCGTCTTTCTCTGGCGCCGCGGTTTCCGGCGGGACGATCGGGTGAGTCTTTTTCTGGTGCTGGGCGGGCTGGCTTTTCACATCACGGCGATGTTCATTCGCGGCGTGTCGTTCGCCCGCTGTCCGGTGAACAACCTGTTTGAGGCCAGCATGTTCGTGACCTGGGCGCTGGCGGTCGCCGCGGTGGGCACGGGCTTGGCGCCACGGTTCGGCTTCATTCCCGTGGTGGCTTCGCCGGTGTTGTTCGGCCTCGGGGTGTTCGGTTTGATGCCTCCCTTGGACGCGACCATCGCCGAGCCGCCTTTTTGGAAGGGGCTGGCGAGCCTGCATGCCTCGCTGACGCTGCTGGCCTACGGGACGTTCGGATTGGCGGCGCTGGCGGCGGCGATGTTCCTGATGCAGGAGCACGATCTCAAGCATCGCAAGCTGCGCGCCTTCGCGGCGTTCATCCCGCCGATCCAGCGGCTCGAGAAGGTGAGCTGGCGGCTGCTGCTGGCGGGCTTCGGTCTGCTGACCGTCGGCCTCATGATGGGCGCCAGCTGGCTGCGGCACGAAAAGGGCAGCGTCTTCCAGCCGGATGCCAAGGTGGTCTGGTCGGCGTGCGTCTGGCTGGCCTACCTGGCGATGATCCTGCTCCGGTGGCGGGCGGCGCGCGGCGGGCGCCGGTTTGCCTGGAGCGTGGTCGGCACGTTCGCCTTTGTGATGCTGACCTTCTGGGGCACCAACCTCCTTTCCCCGATCCATAACCCGTAGCTCATGGCGGTTGTCGTTGTCGGCGTGAATCATCGCACTGCCCCGGTCGCCGTCCGGGAGCGCTTGGCGTTCGCCGAGTCGGAAATCGCGCCCGGTCTCGAGCGGTTGCGTCGGGAGGGCGTGGCGGATGAAGGGGCGATACTCTCGACCTGCAACCGGGTGGAACTCTACGTCGCCGGTGAAGGCGAGGGCGCCGGTCTGGCGGCTGCGGCCCGCCAGTTCCTGCTCGCCTCGCGGTCGGTCGCCGAAGTGGGGCCGGACGACCTCTACGTGTTCGAGGAGCCGGAAAGTCTGGTGCATCTGTTCCGGGTGGCTTCGGGCCTGGATTCGATGGTGCTGGGCGAGACCGAGATCCTGGGCCAGTTGAAGAAGGCCTATGACCTTGCCCTGCGCTGCGGTGCCACCGGCCGGAGCCTCAACAAGGCCTTCCAGCGCGCGTTCAACGTCGCCAAGCAGATTCGCACCGAGACCAATATCCAGCGCGGCACGGTGTCCGTAAGCTCGGTTGCTGTCGACCTCGCCGGACGGATCTTCGACACCCTCGAACGGAGCAGCGTGCTCGTGATCGGCGCCGGCGACACCGGGGAAAAGGCGGCCAAGGCGATGCTTTCCCGCGGCGCGCGGGGCCTGCGTGTCACCAACCGTTCTCCCGAACGGGCCCAAAAACTCGCCGCGGAACTTGGTGGGGAAGCGGTGCCCTTCGAGACGTGGCCGGACGAGCTGACGCGGATCGACGTCGTCATCAGCAGCACCTCCGCGCCGCACTACGTGGTCACGCCGGACCTGCTCAAACCCCGCCTCGCGGCGCGCAACAACCAGCCGTTGCTCCTGATCGACCTGGCGGTGCCGCGGGACATCGACCCGGCGGTGAACGAGTTGGACGGCGTGTTCGTTTACAACGTCGACGACTTGCAGGCCATCGCGGGCGAAGCGATGCGGCAGCGCCAGGAGGAGATTGCGCGCTGCGACGCCCTGATCCGCGAACGGGTCCGGGGTCTCGTCCGTCCGCCGGCCCGGGCGGAAGCGGTCCGGAAGCTGGCCTTTGAAAGCTGATTCATGCCCGAAAAGCAACGTCCCCTCATCGCGGTCACCCGGGGCAGCCCGCTCGCCCTGACCCAGACCCGCCAGGTGCTCGCCGAGTGCCGGGCACTGTTTCCCGAATGGCAGTTCGAGTACGCGATCGTCAAGACCACGGGCGACAAGCTTCAGAAGGCCTCCATGGCGCAGCCCAACCCGGCGTTGCCCAAGGGGCTTTTCACGAAAGAACTTGAAATTGCGCTGCTGGAAGGCCGGGCGGATCTGGCGATTCACAGCCTCAAGGACCTCCCGACCGAGCTGCCCGATGGCCTCGAACTCGGCGCCGTTCCCTTGCGGGCCGATCCTCGTGACGTGCTCATCTACCGCAGTCGCCGGGGAGCCGCTGCCGCGTCCGGCAACGCTGGAGAAGCCGCGTCCGGCAACGGCCCCGCCCGGCGCTGGTTCGCCCCCGGTTTGACGCTCGCGCAGCTCCCGGAAGGCGCCACCCTCGCCACCAGCAGCACGCGGCGTCGCGAGCAACTCCTCGCCGTCCGGCCCGATCTGCGCGTGGTCGAGATTCGCGGCAACGTGGGCACGCGGCTCCAGAAGCTTCTGCAAAACGCGGAACTGGACGGCACCTTGCTCGCCGCCGCGGGGTTGGGACGTCTGGGCTACCGGATCGGGGCCGACGGGAGCCTGTCCTTGCGGCCGGCCGGGGAGGCCGGGGCCGCGTCGGACTGGATTGTGCAACCGGAGTTTCACGTCTCCTTGCTGCCGGTCGAGGAGATGCTGCCCTGTGTGGGACAGGCGGCCCTGGGCATCGAGATCCGTTCGGACGACCCGCGCATGCGGAGTGTCTGCGAGCGGTTGACCCACTTCGAAACGCGGCAATGCGTCGTGGCCGAACGCGCCTTCCTCCGCGCGATGGGAGGCGGGTGCCAAAGCCCGGTCGCCGCTTATGCCGAAGCCGTCGACGGCGGGTTGCGGCTGCGGGCCGTCTCCTTCCGGGACGGGCCGGCGAAATCGGCGGCGCTGAACGGACCGATGGATGCGCCCGAGGCGTTGGGTCAATCGATGGCCGGGCGGCTGCGGTGACGCCCCACCGCCCGGGGGCGGGGCATCGTCTTCCTCCTCTGGCGCGTGCGGTTCGCGAGGACGGTCCGGGCCCGCGCTGATCGGACGGTGCTTGCCGGGGGGAACGCACTTGCCCCTGCGCCGCAACTGCGATTAGGTAGGCCGCGCTTGACAGTGATTTCCGGGTGCCGCCGCCGATGCGCGCCCCATTCCGATCCGGCAGAACGATGACTGAATTCCTGACCCACCAATTCCTCGGCAACACCGTGCGCAACTGGCTTGTCGCGGCCGCCATCACCCTGTTCGTGCTGGTCGCGCTGTTCGTGTTGCGGGCCGGGTTGCGACGCTATGTCGGCAGTTTTGTCCGGCGCACACAGGTTCGCTGGGATGACGCGGTGGGGCAGGTGCTCGAACGCACGCACTGGCTGCTCCTGCTGGCCGTGGCGGTCCTGCTCGGGTCACAGGCGTTGAACCTCGTGGAGAAGGTCCGGGAGGTCATCCGCAATGGGGTCACCGTGGTGCTGGTGATCCAGGGCGGCATCTGGGTGGTGTGCCTGATCGGGTTCTTCGCGCAGGAATACCGGGAGCGCCGGTTGCGCGAGGATCCGGCGAGTGCCACGACGGTGAACGCCATCGCGTTTCTCGCGCGGTTGGGCACCTGGGCGACGGTGATCCTGCTGATCCTGGCGAATCTGGGCATCGAAATCACTCCGTTGCTCGCCGGCCTCGGTGTCGGCGGCATCGCCGTCGCGCTGGCGGTGCAGACCATCCTGAAGGACCTGCTCGCCTCGTTCTCGATCCTCCTCGACAAGCCTTTCGTCATCGGGGATTTCCTGATTCTGGGCGACCTGATGGGATCGGTGGAGCACATCGGTATCAAGACCACGCGCCTGCGGAGCCTTTCGGGCGAACAACTGGTCTTCGCCAATGCCGACCTCTTGGACAGCCGCATCCGCAACTACGGCCGGATGCGCGAGCGGCGGGTGGCCTTCGCCCTCGGGGTGACCTACCAGACGCCGAGGGCCAAACTGGAACGAATCCCCGCCCTGATCCGGGCGGCCGTCGAATCGCAATCCCACACCCGCTTCGATCGCTGCCATTTCAAGGAATACGGCAGTTTCGCCCTGAATTTCGAGACGGTTTATTATGTCGGCGTGCCCGACTACGCTGTCTACATGGATATCCAACAGGCGATCAACCTCCGCATTCACGAGGCCTTCGAGCGGGAGGCCATCGAGTTCGCCTATCCCACCCAAACCCTGTTCGTCGTGCCGCCAGGCGCCACCGGTTCATGATCATCGCCATCCTCTCCGACATCCACGACAACCTCCCCCGGTTGCGCGATGCCTTGCGCCAGGCCGCCGAAGCGGAGATTCTCATCTGCTGCGGCGACCTCTGTTCCCCCTTCGTGGCCAAGGAACTCGGGCAGGGTTTTCCCGGGCCGGTGCATGTCGTCTTTGGCAACAACGACGGTGACCGTTTCCGGATCGCGGCGAACGGGGCCAGACACCCGCATCTCACGTTCCACGGGGAGTACGTTGAACTCGAACTCGGTGGGCGGCGCTTTGCGGTCAATCACTTCGACAACATCGGCCGGGCCATTGCGCAGGGGCGGGTCTTCGACGTGGTTTGCTACGGGCACAACCATCAGTTCGAGTTGACCTCGCACGGGCGGACGCTGGCGATCAACCCCGGCGAGATTTACGGCGGGTTGACCGGCGCCTCGACGTTCGTGCTTTACGATTCGGAAACCCATGCGGCCCGGCGGATCGATCTGCCGATTCCTCCCCCGTGACGACCGTCCGGCGAATCCGGGGGGCGCGGCTCCGGGCGTGGCTCGGGGTGGGGCTCGCTTTGGGCGCCACGGTGAACGGTCCGGTGCATGCCCAGTACCTCTGGCGGGTTTACCGGGCGGGGGACGGGTTGGCGGAATCCCTGACGCGCACGGTGACGGTCAGTCCGCGCGGCACCGTTTGGGCGCGTCACGGAGAAACCGAATCGCTTAGTGTTCTGGACGGCTACCAAGTCCGCCATGTGCCTTCGCCCGAGGGGCGGATCCAGCGGGTATACCAAAGTCGCGCGGGGCGGGTGTGGTCGACCTATGACCGCGGCTTGCTCCAGTTGATCGACGAGCAATGGCAGCGCCATCCGGTGGAGGCGATCCGGTATGAATACGCGACCAATCCCCTGCGCCTGATCGGGCAGACCCCGATCATGCCGGCGGGGGAGGATCGCGTGTTGGTGTTGTTGCCGGACCGGATCATCGAATACCGGGCGCTTTCCCAGCAGACGGTTTCCTGGCGGATGGCGGCGGAGGAAGGCATCGGGGCGTTTCTGGATCTGGCACGCACCGAAGATGACGGCCTGTGGATTGCCGGCGAGCAGGGCTTGTTGCTCTTCGCGGGACCACTCCGACGCCTGGACGAGAACAGTTCCGGGGAGCGCTTCGTGCTGCCGCCCGAACTGGGGGTGCGGAATTTGCAGCGGCCGTTGCCGGACGGCCGTCGCGGCGTGACCTGTGTGGCGGAGGAACCGGATGCGAACCGACGGGTGGTGGTGCACTTCGATGGGGCCGGGTGGTCCAAGCGGGTCTGGGGTGGTGAGAATCCGCGTTTCGCCTGGCCCGGATCGACACCGGAGACCTACTGGGCGATGACCTACACGCGCCTGGCGGAGCTGGACGGCGGTATATCCGGGGCGGAGAGCGTGCCGTTTCAGGCCGGACAATATTTCGACATCGCCACGGAGGGCGAAGGGGCGTTCTGGCTGGCAACATCCGAGGGGTTGGCCCGTTGCGCGCCCGCCGCCTGGCGCCGTCCGCTGTTTACGCCCGTGGCGAACACCCCGGTGACCGCCGGAGTGGAGGACGCCTCGGGCCGGCTGTGGTTCGCCGCCGGGAACGGCCTGGTGTCGCTGGACGGCGAAGACTGGTCGCTGGTGGCCTGGCCCGCCGGTTTCGAATTCAGCTTTCGTCCCGGCGATCAGCTGCGTTTCCTGCCGGACGGGAGGTTGGCGGTGGCGGTCGAGGAGCAGCTCTGGTTGTTCGACCCGGCGACGCAGCGGTTCGCGTCTGTCGTTCACCCCCGGCAACGGCGGATCGGAAAGGTCCTGCGTCAGACGGGCGCGGGCCTGTTGTGTGTCGAAACGCAGCGAGTGGGGGACGAGGAGGAGGGCTACCAGTTGGAGTTGTTTGACGGCGCCGGATTCCTCCCCTGGACCAACGCGCCGCCACCGATCGATCTGGGCGCGGAGTTGTTCTTTCTCGCGGAGGCGTCGAACGGAGATCTCTGGCTGGGCGGCAGCGCGGGGCCGGCGCGGTGGCGGGAAGGCCAGTGGCAGGTCTTTTCGCACGCCGACGGTTACGACGACGAAGGGGCCTTGTGCTGGCTCGAACTCCCGGACGGGCACATCTGGTGCGCCGGCCTGAGCCGGGTGTCGGCCTTCGATGGCAAACGCTGGAACACGCTGCGGGAGGGGTTGGACCGGGTCAATGGCCTGGTCCGGACCACGGACGGCAGCGTCTGGGTGGCCACCGGGAGCGGGTTGCACCGGCACTTCAATGGGGAGTGGGTGCAGGTGGACCCGGCGGAGGGATTGCCCGGAGCGCTGGCGCATTGCGCGCTGGAAGACCATCGCCGCCGGTTGTGGGCCGGAACCTCGCGCGGGCTGAGTCTGCTGCATCCCCGCGCCGACATCGATCCGCCGATCACCCTGGCCGTCGAGTCGGCGCCGTTCCCCGAGCCGGATTCGGTGAACGGGCTGCGGGTGGTGTTTCGCGGCCGGGACAAGTGGCGGTTCACCGAGGATGACCGGCTGCTGTTTTCGCACCGGCTCGACGAAGGCGAATGGTCTGCCTTCCATCCGCGGGCCGAGGCGGTGCTGGCGGACCTCACGGCGGGTCCCCACCGGTTGGAGGTCCGGGCGATGGACCGGAACTGGAACATCGAGGCGCAGCCGTTCGCCTTCGAGTTTGCCGTCCTGCTGCCCTGGTATCACGATCCGCGCGTGGTGGCCATCGGCGGCGTGGCAGTACTGCTCGTCGTCGCGCTGCTGGCCCTGGCGGTAAGTCAACACATTCAACTGCGGCGCAGTTGCGCCGAGGTGGGCCGTCAGGTCGCGGAGCGTACCGAGGAGTTGAAGCGCGCCACCGAAGCCTTGGTCCAGGGCCAGAAGATGACCGCCCTCGGCACGCTTGCCGCCGGCATCGCGCACGACTTCAACAACATCCTCTCGATCATCAAGGGGTCGGCCCAGATCATCGCCGCCAACCTCGACGACCGCGCGAAGGTGCGGGCGCGCCTCGACCGCATCCAGGCCTCCATCGACCAGGCCAGCGGAGTCATTCATGCCATGCTCGGGTTCGGCCGGGCAGGTCGACGCGAGGCGCAGCCCTGCGAAATCAACGCCCTGGTGGCGGAAACGGTGCGGTTGCTCGGGGATCGGTTTCGTCGCGAAGTGCGTGTGAGCACGCGGTTGGCGGGAGGACTGCCCCGGGTGCTGGCGGTCCGCGACCTGACGCAGCAGATGCTCCTGAACCTGATCCTGAACGCCCTCGATGCGACCGCCGGAACCGGCCTGATCCAGGTGCGCACGGATTTTCGGTCGCAACCCGGGGCCGGTCTGCTGCTCGCGCCGCGGTCCGCGCCCGCATACGTGGCCCTCAGCGTCGAGGACCACGGCGCCGGGATTGCGCCCGACGTCCGCCCCCGCATCTTCGAGCCGTTCTTCACGACCAAGGCCTTCAGCGCCCGCCACGGCACGGGCCTCGGGCTCTACATGGTCTACGAATTCGCGCTCGAGATGGGATTCGGCATCCAACTGGACTCGAGCGTGGGAAAGGGCACGACGTTCACCATCGTGCTCCCGGTCGCGCCGCCGGAAACCTCCGTCCGGGCGGAGGCATGAGGCGGGCAAGCGATCCCTGCCCGGCGCGGCGGACGGATTCCACTGCGCGCTTCGGTCTTGCGCTCCGGTCGGCTCGGGCGAAGCGGCGCCACGCAGGCGTCACCTGGTGACGGAGCGGTTTCTTGACTTGAACGGCTTCGCGTCGATCATGGGCCGGTTGTTATGGCGAACAGCGAACGGAAAAAGCTGAATCGGGAGGAACGCCGGAGTCTGGACATCGAGATCGATTTCCTGGCCCGGCTCACCCGCCGCGCCCCGGATTACGTGGAGGCGCTCGAAGTGCTGGCCCACGACTACACGCTGCGCGGGCGTTATGCCGATGGATTGCAGGTGGACGAACGATTGGCCAACCTGCGACCGGAAAATCCCTTGGTCCACTACAACCTCGCCTGCAGCTACGCGCTGACCGACCAGCCCGAACTCGCCTTCGAGTCCCTGAACCGCGCCATCGACCGCGGCTACCGCGAGTTCCGCTGGCTGGCCCGGGATCCGGATCTCGCCACCTTCCGGAAGCACCCGCTCTATCGCAAGCTGCGCGGACGCATCCGTGCCATGCAGGTGCCGGTCGACTAGCCGCTCCCGCCTCCCGACCCGGTCATGCGCGTCAACACCCGCGGACGTATCCAAAGTCATCGGACAGTGGACTTCGACGTCCGGGCCAACGCGGTTCGGTTGATCGAACAACGACTCCTGCCCCACGAGTTCCGCATTGTCGCCATGCCCGATTATCGGGCCACCGCCCGCGCGATCACCGACATGGTCGTGCGCGGGGCGGGTGCCATTGGCGCCACGGCCGCCTTTGGCTTGGCCCAGGGTGCGCGGGCCTTTCGAGGGCAGGGATTGGCTGCCTTCGCCCGGCAGGTCGAGCGGGTCTACGCCACCCTCAAGGCCGCGCGGCCCACGGCGGTTGATCCGGTGAACGCCATGGACATGGTCCGCGCGCGCATGGCCTCCGGGACGAGTGTCGCCGAACAGCAAGCCCTGGCCCTGGAGGCCGCCCGCGCCTTTGCCGACGAAGACGTGGCCCACTGCGAGGCGATCGGGCAGCATGGCGAACCGCTGGTCCAGGAGGGGATGCGGGTGCTCACGCACTGCAACGCCGGTTGGCTGGCCTTCGTCGACGTCGGTTCCGCCACCGCGCCGCTCTACGCCGCGCAAGCGGCCGGTCGACAGTTCCATGTCTTCTGCGACGAAACCCGCCCGCGCTGCCAGGGCGCCAGCCTCACCGCCTGGGAACTGGCGCAGCAAGGCATTTCCCATCAGGTCATCGCCGACAACGCCGCCGGGCACCTGATGCAGCGGGGCGAAATCGACCTGGTCATCGTTGGCAGTGACCGCGTCCTGGGGCGGACCGGCGAGGTCGCCAACAAGATCGGCACCTACACGAAGGCTGTGCTTGCGGCGCATCACCGCATCCCTTTTTACGTGGCGATCCCGCTTTCCACGATCGACTGGCACCTGCGCTCGGGCGGCGAGATTCCCATCGAGGAACGCGCCGCGGACGAGGTGCTCGGAGCCTGGGGACGCGTGCGGGCGTCGGCCAGCCGGCGCCGCCGCGGGTCGGGTGCGGGAGGCGAGCCGGCGTATGTGCGGATCGCGAATCCGACCAGCGACGCGCGGAATCCGGGCTTCGACGTCACCCCGGCCAGGCTCGTGACCGGGATCATCACCCCGGCGGGGATCTTCCGTCCGCGCGAGCTTTGGCGGAACCGTGGCCCTCTCGGCGGTCCTGAATGATCCGGCGGGCGGCGGGCGAAGCGTGGCGTTTCCGCTTGGGCCGGCGCCGGGGCGGCGGGTAGAGTCCGGCTCCGAAACGAACCCGATCTGATCCGCATGAACTCGAACCATTCCTCCCTCCGGCGACACGGCCTGGTTCTCGTTGCCGCCGTTTTGTGCTGGCTGCTCCCGGTTGCCTCCGCTGCGGAAGACGGCCGCCCCCCGAATGTCGTCATCATCTTCCTCGACGATTCCGGCTGGGCGGACTTTTCGCCGTTTGGCATCCCGGCGTATCCGACGCCCAACGTCCAGCGGCTGGCGGACGAAGGTTGCTGCTTCGACCAATTCTACGTGCCGCAAGCGGTCTGTTCGGCCTCGCGCGCGGCATTGTTGACCGGGTGTTACCCCGGCCGGACGAAGGTTTTCGGAGCGCATCCGCCCAAGGCGCGCGGGCTCGATCCGAAGTTCGCGACCATGGGCGAGGTGCTCAAAGCGCGGGGCTATGCCACGGCGGTGTTCGGGAAGTGGCATCTGGGCGACCAGCCGGAGACGCGGCCGCCGGCCCGCGGTTTCGATGAATCCTGCGGGTTGATGTATTCGAACGACATGTGGGAATTCCACCCCGAGAACCCGGACTACTGGGGCAAATGGCCGCTGCAATTCTGGGACAACGGCAAGGTCACCATCGATCGCGTGACCAAGGAGCATCAACCGCTCCTGACGACGTGGTACACCGAACACGCCGTGGATTTCATTCGTCGCCATCGCGAGGAACCGTTCCTGCTCTACGTGCCGCATTCGATGCCGCACGTCCCGCTCTTTTGCAGCGAGCGGTTCAAGGGGAAATCCGGCGTCGGACTCTACGGCGACGTGATGATGGAAATCGACTGGTCCGTCGGCGAAATCCTGGGGGCGCTGCGGCACAACGGCGTCGAGGAACGCACGCTGGTTGTGTTCACCTCCGACAATGGGCCGTGGGTTTCTTACGGCAACCACGCGGGCCGCACTCCGTTCCGCGAGGCGAAGGGCACGGGGTTCGACGGCGGGATCCGGAGCGCCTGCATCATCAAGTACCCGGGCCACATCGCGCCGGGCTCCCGTTCACATCGCGCCTTCTGCACGATCGATTTGCTGCCGACCGTCGCCCACCTGGCCGGGGCGGCGCTGCCGGCGAACCCCATCGACGGCCGGGATGTTTGGGATTTGATCACGGGCAAACCGGACGCGACGAATCCGCAGGAGGCGTACGCGTTCTGCACCGGGGGCACTTTCGAGGGGGTGATCAGCGGCGACGGTCGTTGGAAGCTCCACGTCCCGCATGCCTATCGCACGCTGGTGACTCCCGGCAACGACGGCGCGGCGGGCAAGTACCGGCAGGCGGAAATCGGCACGGCCCTGTTCGACATGCGGAACGACCCCTACGAGACGCGCAATGTGATCGACAGTTACCCGGAAGTCGCCGCGCGCCTGCAGGCCCTGGCGGAAGCCCATCGCCGCGAATTCTACGCGAAGCCGGATTGAGCCGGCGGAACTGCCTTCGATACTGGTTCGGCGGCTGCGCGGGTGGGGGTGTCCGGCGTGCAGGGGACTGCCCGCCCTACCCCAACCAGGAGGTAGGGTGCGTTACCCCGTGCCCGCCGCTTGGGGGAGACCGTTGTTTCCCACCCGCGACAACGGAGGACCTGGCGCGGTGCGCGGGTTGCCGCGCCGTTGGCCGGACATCCGCGAGGTCCCGGGGCCACGAGCGATGACCAGGTTCCGGCAGCGGGTTATCGGTCGTGCGTCTGGGTTTGCAGGTACTCCCAGCCGAGATGCTCCTGAGCGACCCGCTTCCCCGCGGCGAGGAGTTGGAGAACCGGGTCCGCCAGTTCGCCCAGCCAGGCGCATTCCTCTGGTGTGCCCGGATCGCCCGTCCACGCGGTTTCCCGGCCCTGGCCGAGGCGGAGTAATTGTCGATAGCTCCAGAGGTGAGGCTCGACGAACGGCAGGCCGAGGGCTTCCGCGCTGCGCGACGCTCGTTGGGGAATCTGGAGACCCGGAGGATCCAGATCGCCAAAGTAAAGGACCCGTCGGGATCCATCCAGCTCCTCGAACAAATCCGTCAGGTAGCGCACGCCGTCCGCGAAGCGGTTGCCCCCGCCGTAGACGACCGCGCTGAAGCGCGCCCGATCCCGGTTCCAGCGGCAGTAGGAATGCCAGGTGGCGGCGTTCTCGATGACGATCACCGGCCTGCCGACGGCTCCGGTCGGACCGCGCTTCCAGGCCAGCGGTTCGCCGATGATTTCACACCCGAGGTCGCGCTGGAGATCCAGGCGCTCCTCGCGGAACAGCGTCGACCCGAGCAGGGCATCGAGGCGTTTCTCGTCACCGAAGATCTGGAGGGAACGTTCCTTGATGGGAACGAGCGGGAGCGGGTCGGGGTGGGCGCCGAGAAAGGCATGCAGCGCCTGCAAGTCTCCGAAAGGAACCTGCAAACGGGCGGAACGAACGAATTCCAGCTGCGGGACCCACGGAAACTCGAGCAACCGCCGGGCCTCCGTATCCGACGGCGGCACGAACCCGAACGCCTCGCGCCAGCGCGCCTCCTGCTCGAGCGGGATGGTGAGTCGTTGGATCAGGTGCGGGCGGTGACGCACCGGCTTGATGTGCAGCCACCGGTCCTGTTCCAGCGCCCGGACGTCCCGTTCGGCGTCGTTGCGATCCACGGCGGAGACGATCCCCGCCGCGTCGAGCAGTTGTTCCCAATCCCGCGAGAAAGGCCGCGAAGCGGGCTCGTCCCGGTTCCCGCGGGCGCTCTGCCACTGGCGGAACAACTCACTGGCAACCGGCAATCGTCCAGGGTTCATCGCCTCAACTCAAGGCCTCCACGGCTTCGGCCATCGTGGTGAGGAGGGGGATGTTCTGGATCCGGGTGACGTACCCCTCGGCGTCGCGCTCGACCTCCTTCTGGCACATCACCACCGTCTGCGCGTGCGGCGCCATCACGCCGAGCCGTTCGGGCGGAAAGGCCATCACCAGTTGCAGTTGGAAGTTGCGGGCGAGTGCGAGGCAATCCTCGATGCCATCGCCGGAGAGCTTCGAGAACGCCTCGTCCATCACGACCAGTCCGAGCTGTTGCGAGCGGCTGGAATCGCGGTTGCCCCGGTCATACACGCGCCGGAAGGCGGCCAGCATCGAAATGAAGAAGGGCGCCTGGTTCTCGCCGCCGCTGAGGTTGCGCCCGCTGCGCCCGAAGGAAATCGGCGGGGCATCGGCGTGGTCGGCCGGGACCATCTCCAGATCGTAGCGGTGGTAGTTGCGGTAATCCAGCAGGCCCCGGGCGCGGTCGTTGCTGTTGTCGGGCGCGTGGACTGCCGCCATCAATTCCTGCTTCGCCCGCTGGACTTCGGCATCCGGGACGGCTGCCATCAGGGGATCGGTCGGTTCCAGCCCTGAACCGAGCAACGCCCACACGCTGCCGTAGGCGGCGGTGTCGCGTCGTTGACTGATCCGGTAGCGGTATTTGCCGATGGGTTGGCCGAGGTAACTGTCGAGCAGGCGGATGGTGCGTTGGGCGTCCGTGATGCGCTGGTTGAGTTCGTTCAGCACACTGTCTTCGAGGCGCCGTTCCCATTCGGCTTTGCGGTCCGCCGCGAGCTGCCGGGATTTCTCCAATTCGACGGTCTCGAGCACCCGCAGCCGGCTGGTCCACGCTTCGTTGCTTTCGTCGTCGATCGGGAAATCGTGCTGGTACTCCGGGTGGCGGAGATCACCGCGCTCGTCGCGGGCGGTGATGAGCAACGAGCGTTCGTGGTTGCGCTTCTCGCGCGCGCCGACGGCTGCTTGCCCGGCTTGGGCGGCCTGTTGCTGCACGGCGTCGAAGCAGGTCTGCCAGTTCGGAAACTCCCTGCGGAACGTATCGCGGCGCTCGTCCAGTTCGGCGTTCAGGATGCCGTCGAACATGCGGCTGAGCCCGGTCCGACTGTCCTCGACCGCGAGCGCGGCGTTCTGGACGTCCTCTTCCGCGCGGGCCAGGCCTTCGCGCTCGGGTCGGGCCTTCAGGTCGAACTGGTTCCTTCGCTCGTTGAGCACGGCGACCTTTTCGACGGTGGCCCGGTTTTGCTGCTCCAGCTCCAGCAGCCGCTTCTGTCGCGCATCCCGTTCCGGGGTCTTCAGCAGATCGATGGTCGCGCGGACCCCGCGCAGCTCGGACTCGACCTCGGGCAAGCGCGGCAGTTCCGAGGCCAACTCCGGCAGCGTCGCGTCGCCGAGGCCGGCCTTGCGCCCGTGGTCGAGCCAGGCATGGACGTCCTGGCGGCGCTGGTCCAGGAGTTGGCGCCGGGCGCGGACTTCGTTCTGTTCCTTCTGTCGGGCGGCGCGCATCCGCTCCAAACCCTCGCGGCCCAGGGTCAGTTCCACCGACCCGGCCGGCCGCAGCCTCCGCCGCAACGGAGTCTGTTTGAGAACGCCCTCGACGCTGATGGCCTGAAGGGCCTCGCCGCTTTCGAGTTCCTCGGAGGTTTCCGCGCAGATCACCGGGCCCAGCAAGTGCTCCAGATACGGACGGGCGACGGGATGGAGGACCTCGATCTTGCTGAACAGGGAGTTCGCGAGCGCGGCGCCGCGGAAGTCCCGCGCTTCCCGGGGATTCAGGAGCGACTCCGGCTTCGGCCCGGCGGGGGTTTGGCGGAGAATCTCGATTGCGGCGCGATAGTCGGCCTGATCATTGACGACGATGACCCAGCGATGCCGGCCAAGGAACAGTTCGAGCGCGGGCCACCAGCGTTCGGCTTCGGGTTTCACCTCAATCAGCCGGCCCAGTTGTTCGACGCGTTCGCCGAGTTTCTGGCGCAGGCGATGGAAGAGCGGGAACGAACCCGGTTCCTGGCTCCGGGCAAGATTCTCCAGGTCCTCGTCCAGTTGCCGAAGTCGCGCCTGGGCGGATTGAATCGCCTCATCGAGCGGTCGCAACAGGTCGCCGACCACGGTCCACAATTCGTGGAAGCGGGCGGCCAGAGCCTGCATCGCGGTCTGTCGGTCGGCGTCAGCGCCGGAGCGGAGGGTTGCGAGCAGGGCGTCGTCCACAACCAGGGCTTCCGGGAGTCCGTCCAGGGAAAGGGCGGCGCCGTGTTTGAGCCAGTTCAGCCAGCGATAATGACGGTCGTCCAGGCGCTCGCGGGTGCTCTTGCGGGCTTCAAGGAGGCGGTTGACCCTGGCCTGGAGGTCCCGCTGCTGCCGGTCGAGCTGGTCGAACCGAACTTGATCGGGATCCTTCTCGATCTCGAAGCGGACCTCACCCAGCAGCTTGTCGATCTCGACCGCCTGTTGCCGGGCCTGCTCCAGTTGCTTGAGGTCGTCGGCATGTTCGGTCTCGAGCCGCTGCAAGGTTGCCGCGTGCCGGTCCCGCCGTTCCTTCGCTTGCAGCGCCTTGAGCGCGTGGCCGACGTGATGCAGGACGGCTTCCTCGCGTTGCGCCTGCGCATACGTCGCGTGCTGGGCGCCGATCCGGCGGAGGAACCCCGCCTCGTCCTCCTGCTTTTCCAGCCGACGGCGTGTGTCCTCGTAGGCCTGCAGGGCCGTGCGAACGTCCCGCACATCGATCGGGCTCTCTTCGAGGATGAACTCGCGGATGAATCGTTCGACGTTTTCCTCGGGCTCGAAGGCGATGGCCTTGGGGAAGGTTCGCTGGAAGGCGCGCCGATCGAAGTTCAGATGGCGGGGCGCCGCCATTTCCTCGAGGTAATCCTGCTGGCGCGCGAACAGGCACTCGTTGCCATACTCGCGGCGCAGCCAGGCGCGGAACTCGTCGTCGGGGAGCATCCGGTTTTCCGGCGCGATGTCCCGCAGATCCAGGCGGTCCGGGATGACGAAATACGTGTGCTTGGGCGCGGCGGCGGGGCTCGAGTATTCCAGGCGGATTCCCCAGGTCTCCCGGGTTGCCTCGCCCCGGCCGCGGGGCTGCGGCCGCGTGAACTCCAGCGCGGCAAGGGTGACACCGCTCTGGCGGAGGAAATGCCGTTCGCCATTGCGCATCTGGTTTGTGTCGCCCAGGCAATAGCCGGCCAGATCGCGTCCACGCGAGGCCCGTTCGCCGCCCGCCCGATACGCGCCGGATCCAGCGGCGGCCCGGTTCGCGCGCCAGTGTTCGCCCAGCAGGACGTATTGCATCAGATCCAGCAGCGCGGATTTGCCGGTTCCATACGCCCCCGAGATGAGGACGTCGTCCTTCACATCGAAGATCTGCCGGAAGCCATACCAGCCGAGCGCGATGATGCGGGTGAGGGAAATCCGTTGGCTCATGCCGGGCCTTCCTCGGATTCATCTGATTCGTCGGAGTCGACCGATCCGACCGATCCATCAGTTCCGCTCGATGCTGGCGCTTGATACAGTGCCGACTGTTCCTCCCACGCGGCAGCGTTCTCGAACGGAATCGTCCTCGGCAGGGTGGGGAGGATTTCGATCTGCGATTCGCCGAAGTGGGCGGCTTCCTCGTGCCACTGCAGCCGCACCAGCCGGCGGCGGCGCAGGGCGATCAGCATCTCCCGCAACTGCGCCTCCCGCGGGGGTTCGATGTGCTCGAAGTAGAGTTTCAACCGATGCCAGATGTCGTTGGCCGTCACCACCACGGTCTCGACCGGGCGCTCCAGGCGGGTGTCGTGATACAGGCGCCAGAGCGTGAGCACCAGGAGGGTCTCGGCCTTGTTGAAGCGCGCCAGCAATCCGCAGTCGCCGGGAACGGGACGCAACTGGAGGATCGGACGGTCAGGGTCTACCAGGAGAATCAGGTGGAGCGGCGCGAAGTATTCGCCCAGTTCCTGCTGGTGCTCGCGCGCGAGGAGAAACAACTCACGGTCGCGTCCGGCGTCGCCAATGAGCGCGCCGTGGGCGAGCAGTTCGGTCAACACGTCGGAGATCGCCGGTCGATCCTCGACCCGGATGTGCTGCCAGAACGAAGGCCAGGGCAGGGGCATGGTCAGGCGGTGCGTTCGAGTGTGAATCTTTCCAGAAGCCGGCCCGCCTTGAGATCCCGCGGGATGCGCTCGGGTTCCGTGCCGAAGTCCGCGCGCGTGGCGTGGACCCGCCAACGGACCGGCCGCCCGGAACCCGCGTTGGCGCCGTGATCGAAAGACAGCACGGCCAGCAAATCCAGCAGGTCGTCCTCGTTGAGCAAATCGAGTTCCTCGGTGGAAACCCGGTCGCCCTTGCCCGCCAGCCGCGTTTCAACGAACCGCGCGGCGCGCTGGGGGGTGAGCAGGTTCAGGTTCCGGCGACGGATTTCCTCGGTGGCCGCCTCGGAACCACCTTCGAGCGACGCTATCTCCAGGCTGAGGTCTACCGGCGGCCTTTGCCGGCGCGGACGGGACAGCGAATCGCCGCCGAAGAACACCTCCACGGCGGGCGCCAGGAGCGGCATGCCTTCCTCGCGGGCCAACGCGGCGAAAGAACTGCCGGCGTGCGTCGCGGCGGCGGTGTCCATGTAGGCCTTGACCTGTTCCGGGCGTTTCCCGCGCATTTCGGTTTGATACCGGTAACGGGCCGCCGAGAGCCGGCTGAAGTCCGCCATGCGCCCGTCGATCAACCGCTGTTTCACCGGGATGGCGGCGAGGTGCCGTTCAAGCCGGATCAGCCACTGCTCGGCTTCCGTGTAAGCGGTGGTTTCGTCGAGGTCCAAATGCCGGGCCAACCCCTCGGACAAGCGCTGCTTGACGTACGGATTGTAAAGGGCCTCCTGCAACACCGACCGGGCCTGGCTCAGCCGCGGCAGGAGGTCGGCCTCCTGCAATGCTTCATAGCAGACCATGTGTTCGCCCGCATGGAATTCGACCAGGAACCGTTGCAGGGTTTCCTGCGGCGACTGGCTGCCGCGTTGCGCCGTTTCATGTCGCAGGATCAGCGATTCGACCGCGTGCATCTGGTCCTCGGCACGGCCCGCCCGATCGAGCAGTTCCTTGACCGTTTGGCGCATTTCCTCGGGACCAAGCTGCTCGGGATCGAGTGCGCCCTCGCGCAACAGGTCCCGGTACAGCGAACGCAGCGTCGCCGCGAAGTCCTTGAGTTCCGCCGGTCGATCCTCCGCCAGTTCGCGCAGCAGGCGCATCAACCGGCGCAGGGGAGGGGAGATCAGCACGTGGTGTTCATCCAGGCTGGCGCGGCGTTCCTCAATCCAGCGCGCTTCGAGCAGCTTGTTGAAGAACTGACCGGCCCGCTGGTTCGGATCACGCAGTTCACCCCCTTCGTCCGCCTCCAGGCGCGTTTCGGGATGAAGGACCAGCACTTCGCGGATCAGCAACCTCGCCTCGTCATGCGCCACCTGCCCGCCCTCGTCGGCGGCGGCAATGAGGCGCTCGGCGCAATCAACGTAAACCGCCGCAGTCGGCCGGCTCAACGGACGGAAGAACCCACCCTCGAGGAGCGGTCCGAGACGTTGGCCAAGGCTGGCGGGTTCCGTGGACGGCATGGCGGACAGGGTTTCGCGGTGGTGGGGCGGTACAGGTCACCTCGTCATCGTCGGAGAACTGTCCGCGGACGAAGTCTCGCCAGGCACTTCGCTGGTTTCGCCTGCGCGCGGCGGGTGTCCCGGCCGATATCCGCGGGGAAATCGAAGGGCCGGGCGGTCACCACCGCTTTGCGCAAGCGTCTTCATGCTGCGATGACGATGAAGGGCCATTCCATCCGGCGTCAATCAGTGAGTCATGCGCCGGGGCGACGTCCGCGGCTGCGAGGTCACGGCTCGGAAACGGGCTGCTCGACGAATGGCGCCTCCGAGCTTCGAGCGGGCCGAGCTGCCGGATCCTCGCTCGAATCCGCCGGGGCGGGTGTGAAGAGCAGCATGGCGGCGAGGATGGCCAGGTTCACGAACACCAGCAACAGGACCACCCAGCGTAGCAGGCGTTGGGCACGGCGAGCGGCCCGCGCTTCCGCAGCAGCAGGGGCAGGCGGTTCACTGGATTCAGGCAGCGACATCGCAGGGCGCGCTGGAGGTCGTCATTCGCGGTTCCTGCTGTCGATCACGATGGTCACCGGCCCGTCATTCACGAGCGCGACCTGCATGTCGGCGCCGAACTCGCCGCGGGCCACCGGTTTTCCCAGTTCCCGTTCGACCTGCGCGAGCAAGGCCTCGTAGAGGGGAATCGCCTGCTCGGGGCGGGCGGCGGCGATGAACGACGGTCGATTCCCCTTCCTCGTGCTGGCATGCAAGGTGAACTGGCTGATGACCAGAACGCCGCCATCGCAGTCCTGCACCGAGCGGTTCATCAAGCCCGCGTCGTCGCTGAAGATCCGCATCCGCACGAGCTTGCGGGCGAGCCACTCGATGTCCTCCGGTCCGTCCGCCGTTTCGATGCCCAACAGCACCAGCAGCCCGGGGCCGATCCGGCCGCGGACCGTCCCTTCGATGGTGACCGAGGCTTCGGAGACCCGTTGAATGACCGCACGCATGCGTGTCATCTCAGGACAGACCTCCGCGGAAAGCAATGCGCGAGGGACCGGGATTTGCTTTCTCATTGCGAAACCGTCCCGGGCCGTGGAACTCTGCCCCCATGCGACATTCCTCCCTTCACCGTTTCCTCGGGTCCGCTCTCGCGGGGTGTGGCCCGGCCCTGCTGGCCGGCGCGGTTTGCCTCCCGGCAGCCGCAGCGGATCCGGATCTCGCGGACCAGGCGGCGACCTACCGGAAGCAACTTGCCCGGCAGGTGATGCCCTATTGGTACGATACCGCCATCGACTGGGAACGAGGCGGCTACGTCCTGGCCGACGACGGGGAGGGCAATCGCGGCGGGGCGCGCGACAAACAGCTCGTCAGTCAGGCCCGCATGGTGTGGGGCTTCTCGCTCGCGCATCGTATCGGTCTGAGCGACGGACGCCGCGACTACCTCAAGGCCGCCCAACACGGCGTGCGCTTCCTGCTCGAACACTTCCGGGACGCGGACCGGGGCGGCTACTTCTGGATGGCCGATCTCGACGGCAAACCGGTCAACGACCGCAAGAACCTCTACGGCGAGTCGTTTGTGATTTACGCGCTGGTCGAGTACTTCCGGGCCGGCGGCGAGAAGGAGGCGCTCGAGCATGCAATGGAACTTTACTCGGCGATCCAACGTCACACGCACGACGCCGTCCACGGCGGCTGGGGTGAGCATTACACGCGGGACTGGCGGTTGGTGAGCGCGCAGGACGAGCGGGTCGAGGTCGAGCTTGCCGGAAAGAAGAGCGCCAACGCCCACCTGCACTGGATGGAAGCCCTGACCGAACTTTACGACGCCACGCGCGATCCGGGAGTGAAGGCGTCGCTGGAAGAGGCCTTGCGCGTCAACTGCGCATGGTTCTATCCGCCCGACCCGGCCGCCGCGGCGTTTCACCGCGAGTTCGACTGGGCCCCGGTGCGGGGCGGGCGCAGCGACGGATTGTCCTACGGGCACAATGTCGAGTTCGCCTGGCTCATGATCCGCGCCGAACGCACACTGGGGCGCGAACCCTCCTGGTCGCACTTCGAGGCGTACCTCGATCATGCGCTGGCGCACGGGGTCGATCAGGATCGCGGCGGGCTCTTCTACACCGGCGCCAGCAACGAACCGGCCCGCAACCGCGACAAAGTCTGGTGGAGTCAGTCCGAATGGATGGCCGCCCTCACCGAGGCGTTGCTCCATCAAAAGAACGCGACCTACCGCGAGGCGCTCGCGAAGCTCATCGGATTCCTCGACCGGTACCAGATCGACCCGGCGGACGGCATCTGGTTCGACACGGTGGCGGAGGACGGCTCACCGAAACGCCCGTCCAAGGCCCACAATTGGAAGGCGAACTACCACGACGTCCGGGCCCTGGTGAAGTTCATCGACGCGTTCACGAGGTAACGCGCGGGGTGCTGTCGCGCGGTCGGGCCGGCCGCTCGCGCTGGTGCCGGGAGGCTTCAGGGGCGGTTGCGGCCTGCGCAACTGCGGTCGTCGGCAGCGGCCGAACGGCCTGCCGCCGGACCAAGGCAATCAAGAACCGTGGGCCGCCGGGTTTTGCGGGTTGGCCGCCGGGGCGGGTTGCGGCTATAGTCGGGCCGTTGGAGCTGCGGGCCGGTCCTGACGGTGTGTTTCGGTGTCCGGTTTCAGCCATTGCCATGCGAATTCACCTCTACAGTCTGCACGGTCTCTTTCGCGCCAGAGATCTGGAGATCGGGCGCGACGCGGACAACGGCGGCCAGATCGTCTACGTCATGGAACTGGCCCGGGCGCTTAGCGAACATCCCGGCGTTACCCACGTGCATCTGTTTACCCGGCGGATCGAGGATCCATCGCTGGGTCCGGAATATGCGCAGGCCATCGAGCCGGTCACGGAGCGGTTCGACATCCGCCGGATCTGGTGCGGCGGCAAACGGTATCTGCCCAAGGAACAGCTCTGGCAGCATCTGGACGAGTTTGTCACCAACGCGATCAACCACATCAAGACCGAGCGGATCCTGCCCGACTGGATGCACTCCCACTATGCGGATGCGGCTTACGTGACCACCGAGCTTTCCTCCTTTCTCAATGTGCCGTTCGTCCATACCGGCCATTCGTTGGGTCGTCCGAAGCTCGAAAAACTGCTGGCAACCGGGATGCCCGAGGCGGAGGCGATGGAGCGTTACCAGTTCGAGCGCCGCTTCGCCGCCGAGGATGCCGCCCTGAGCACCGCCGAGTTCATCGTCACCTCGACGGAACTCGAGGTGCGCAGTTACGAACCTTATCCCAGCAGTTCGCATGCGGAATATCACGTCGTTCCGCCCGGCCTGAACTTCGACCGCTACTACCCGTACTATCAGGACTTGGTGGCGGGCGCGGAGACGGACCTGGCGCGGCGGGAGGCGATGTACAAGGTGCGGGAGAACCTCGAGAAATTCCTCACCCACCCGGACCGTCCGCTGGTGCTCGCGATCTGCCGGCCGGATCGGAAGAAGAACATCGAGGGGTTGATCGAAGCGTACGGGCAGGACAAGGAACTGCAGCACTTGGCGAACCTGGCGATCTTTGCCGGCATCCGCAGCGACATCACGACCATGCCGCCGGGCGAAAAGGAGGTGCTGACCGACATTCTGCTGTTGATGGACAAGTACAACCTCTACGGGCGCATCGCGATTCCCAAACGCCACGACACGCGCAGCGAGGTGCCCGAGATCTACCGGTTGTGCGCCCACAAGAAGGGCGTGTTCGTCAACATTGCGCTGACCGAACCGTTCGGACTCACCATCCTGGAGGCCAGCGCCTGCGGGTGTCCGGTGGTCGCGACCCGCGAAGGCGGCCCGCCGGAGATCATCCGCAACTGCGAGAACGGCCTGCTCGTCGACCCGCGCGACACGGCGGCAATTCGCCGATCACTCAAACAAATTGTCACCGATGACGAGCTCTGGAACCGGATGTCCAGCAACGGCGTGCAGCGGGTGCGGACGCATTACAGCTGGCAATCGCACGTGGAAAAATACATGCAAATGGTGGAAGACAATCGCGCGGCCTCGGCCGGACAAGGGCGAAAGAACCTGGTCAAGAATCCCAAGCTGCACGAGCGCTTGAAGGTCGTCCGGCGGATGGTCATCTCGGACATCGACGGGACCCTGATCAGCGAGACGGGCGACTACTCGGGGCTGGAGGAACTCAAGGAGCTGCTTCGGAACCGGGGCGACCAGTTCGCCTTCGGCATCGCGAGCGGTCGCTCGCTGGAGAAGGTCCGCAAGGTGCTCGAGGAATTCGAGATCCCCACACCGGACATCGTCGT
The DNA here is from genome assembly GCA_024233305.1 of Verrucomicrobiales bacterium. Lineage (GTDB taxonomy): Bacteria > Verrucomicrobiota > Verrucomicrobiia > Limisphaerales > J093 > J093. The sequence continues at coordinate 140,428 of JACKPV010000031.1, read as the reverse complement.
TTCCTCGGTCGGCACCTATATCCATTACGGACTGGATGCGGCTTCGGTCGACAAGGGCTGGCTGCAGCGCATCCACTATCAATGGGACCCGGAACGGATTCGCGAAACGCTTGGCGCGCAGGAAGGCCTGGAATTGCAGGAGCCCGCGAACCAGAATCCCTTCAAGATCTCCTACTACATCCATGACAAGACCATCGGGGTCGAGGCGGTGCAGGCCGCCCTGGGGCGGCTGGCCCGGCAGGTCAACGTGCTCGTCACGCAGGGGGCCTACCTCGATATCCTGCCGCGGCGCGCCTCCAAGGGGCGGGCCGTGCGGTACCTCGGCAACAAATGGTCCGTTCCTCTGGATCAGGTGGTGGCGTGCGGCGATGCCGGGAATGACCTGGACATGTTCACCGGGGCGACCCGGGGCATCGTGGTGGGCAATCACGCGCCCGAGATGGAGGTGCTCCGGAGCATGCGCCGCGTGCATTTCGCGCAAGGAGTGAGCGCGGCAGGAATCCTTGAGGGACTCCGGCACTTCGATTTTCTGGCATGACGCAGACCAGGGTGGGAACCCGGAACATGGAAGGGGCGCCGAACACCGTCTGGTTCAACCGGCACAGCGCGACCTCGTTCGGCCGCATCATTCCGCGGCTCCGCCACCGCTTCAGCGCGGTGCCCGAGCCGGAGTGGCAGGCCTTCGCCGCGCGGTTGGAGAGCCACTTCGAGCGGCTTTTCAGCCTGCTCTACGGGCTCTACGGCCGCCACTATGATTTCTTCTACCACCTCGAGAACATTCTCTCGACCGCCGTCGAGCGATGGGTGGCGCGCCCCGACGATTTGAAGGCGCTGGATGCGGCGCGGGAAACCGATCCGTCCTGGTATCAATCGCATCGCATGCAGGGCTACATCCTCTATGTGGATCTGTTCGCGGGAAACCTGGACCACGTGCACGCTCGGATTCCGTACCTGAAGGAAATGGGGGTTACGTACCTGCATTTGATGCCGCTCTTCCGTTGTCCGGCCGGCGACAACGACGGCGGGTACGCCATCAGCAGCTATCGCGAGGTCAATCCGAAGATCGGTACCATGGAGCAGCTGGCGGACCTGGCGCGCGATCTGCGGAATCATGGCATCAGCCTCTGCCTGGACTTCGTGTTCAACCACACCGCGGACGAGCACGAGTGGGCCCGGGCAGCGCTCGATGGCAGCGTGGATCACCAGGAATACTACCGCATGTACGACGACCGCGCGGTTCCCGACGAATTCGAACGGACGGTGCGTTCCGTTTTTCCGGACGAGCATCCCGGTTGTTTCACCTATCGAAGCCGGATCCGGAAGTGGGTATGGACGACCTTCAAGAACTACCAGTGGGACCTGAACTACGAGAATCCCGTGGTGTTCAACCGGATGGCGGACGAGATGCTGTTCCTGGCCAATCAGGGCGTCGAGGTGCTGCGTCTCGACGCGGTCGCGTTCCTCTGGAAAGCCGCTGGCACGAGCTGCGAGAACCTGCCCGAGGCCCATCAGTTGATCCAGGCGTTCAACGCCCTCGTGCGCATCGCCGCGCCCGCGATGGTGTTCAAGTCCGAGGCCATCGTGCATCCCGACGAGGTCGCCCGCTACATTGGCGAGGAGGAATGCCAGCTTTCCTACAACCCGAACCTCATGGCGCTCCTCTGGAACGCCCTCGCCACGCGCGAAGTGAGCCTGCTCGAAGCCTCGCTACGTCAGCGGTTCGCCCTGCCGCCCAACGCGGCCTGGGTCAATTATGTGCGCTGCCATGACGACATCGGCTGGGCCTTCTCCGATGAGGACGCGCTCGCCCTCGGCATGAATCCGGCCGACCACCGGCGCTTTCTCAACGATTTCTACACCGGACGCCATCCGGCGAGCTTCGCCGTCGGCCTGCCATTTCAGGAGAACCCGGTGACCGGCGACGCTCGGGTCTCCGGGACGTGTGCGTCGCTGGCCGGTCTGGAGCGAGCCATCGAGGCCGGGGATCCCGGCGCGATTGACCTGGCCGTGCGACGGGTGTTACTGCTGCATGGGATCATCTTCACCATCGGCGGCATTCCCCTGGTGTATTCCGGCGACGAATTGGGCGCGCTCAACGACTACCGTTTCCGTGACGATGCGGAAAAGGAGGGGGATTCACGGTGGGTGCACCGTTCGGTCTTTGACTGGGACAGGGCGGAACGGCGGGGAGATCAGACGACCCCCGAGGGTCGGATCTTCGCGGGCCTGCTGAAGCTCAGTCAACTGCGACAGAACAACCTTGCGTTCACGCGTTCGGAGACGGAGATCATCGAGACCGGGAACCGGCACGTGCTGGGTTACTTCCGACAGCATCTCGAACAGAGCGTGCTGGTGCTGGCGAACTTCTCGGAGCAACCGCAGACGTTGCCTGCCACCCGGCTCCGGCAACTCGGTTTCCGTCGCACACTCACCGACCTGCTGGCCGGCCGGCTTGTCACGGCGGGAGAAACGCTGGCCCTCGAGGCCTGCCAACTCATGATCCTCATCGGGGGCCGCCCCCATTGACCGTGTTGGAGGCGGTCGTACCGAGCGGCCGCGCGGTCGTCGTGTTGTCCGAGCCGGGGCGGCGGCAGGTCAAGCCGCGCCGTCGACCACCTGGCAGATCCACGATTCCAGCCGTTGGCCCGTGCGGGCTTCGTAAGCCATCGCGATGTGTTCGCGGAAGGAGCGGGCCTCGGTCGCATGAACGAGGTTCAACGTCGCGCCGCCAAAACCGCCGCCGGTGAGCCGGGCGCCGATGCAGCCGGGATGTTCGCGGGCGAGTTCGACCAGCACATCCAGTTCCGGACAGCTGTTGTGGAAGTGGTCGCGCGAGCTGGCGTGACTGGCAAAAAGGAACTCGCCGAATGTCGCGAGATCGTTCGCCTCCAGCGCAGTGGCGCCGCGTTGGACCCGGTCGTTTTCCCCCACGATGTGGCGGGCGCATTGGTAGTCGCGCTCGCTCAGCCGTCCCCGGCCCGCCTCCAGCGCTTCCGGACTCACGAACCGCAGCGCCTCGACGCCAAGGCTGCGGGCCGCGGATTCGCAATGGGCGCGCAGCTGATTGTACTCGCCACCGACCAACGCATGCCGGACGCCCGAATGGCAGACCACCACCTCGAGGTCCGCCGGCAGCGGCGCCCAGTCCACGGTGAGGTGCAGACAGTCGATGCGGATCACTTGATGCGCCCGGCCGAACAGGGAGGAAATATGGTCGAGCAGACCGCAGTTGACGCCCACGAAGCGGTTCTCCGCCGCCTGACACGCCTTCGCCAGGGCCATGCGTTCCGGGTCGGTCATCGGGGGCGCGGGGCTCTCGACTGATTCGCCCGAACCATCGGCCTGCAACACGTAGGGATACAGCTTGCGCACGGCGAGCGCACTGCTGACGAGCAAGGCGGCCGAACTGCTCAAACCACCCCCCAGCGGGACCGTGCTGTGGATCGCGGCGTTGAAACCGCCGAACCGCACGCCGCGTTCGCGCAACTGGACCAGCAGGCCCTTGGTGTAATTCGCCCACGGCGCCGCCGGGTCCTTCGCCAGGTCGTCCAGCGCAAATCGTGCGGGTTCCTCATACGCCGTCGATATCAACTCGACGGTGTCGTCCGGACGCGGGGCGACCGCCAGCGAGATGTATCGGTCGACCGCCAGGGCCATGACCAGGCCCTGGTTGTAATCGGTGTGGTTGCCGAGCAGTTCGACCCGGCCCGGAGCGCGGACCGTCTGGGCGGGGGAACTCCCGAAGTGCCGTTCGAAGGCCTGGATGGCGTCGTTCATGCAGGGAGGGATGGGGCGCGAAGGCGGGGTTCGGTCGGGCGACGGCTCAGGCGGCCTTGCGGTCGAAGCGCCGCGCCAGATCGAAGTCCTTCTCCGTGAGCCCGCCTTCGTCATGCGTGGTCAGGGTGAGCGTGACCCGGTTCCAGCGGATGTCGATATCCGGGTGATGCCACGCCTTTTCCGCGATGCGGGCAACGGCGCTCACGAAACGGATCGCCGCCGGGAAGTCGGTAAACGCATAGGTGCGTCGAAGGCAGGCGCCCTTCCGTGCCCAGTCGGGGACGTCGGCCAGGGCCGCCTTGATTGCTGCGGGTGTCAGCTTCGCCATGTGCTGTTTATGCCCGTCCGTGGTCCGGGGGGTCACGTGCAAAATCCGCGACAAACCCCGAGTTGCCGCCGGCCGGATCGCGCCGGGGAGCTGTGCGCGCCGGCTGCTGTCCTCCGGACGAAGCCCGCAGCGGCGGCCCGTTCAGCGGTAACGCACGAGCACGCGGAGCCGCATGGACTCGTACTGGCCGGCGTTCGCCGCGAAGGTCCAGTCGGGATTGTCGGATGGTCGATTGCCGATGCCGATGTCGGCACTCCGGCCCTCGCGCCAATGATTGATCGCGAACAGCGTCTGGCGCGCGGCGTGGTTGTGAACCTGCATCGAACCGTAGCCGTCGGGGGGAAAGGCGGGTTCGTCGCCGAAGTCGAACACCGTTCCGGAGGCGTTGGGCACGTTGGCGCTGTTGGACTGGCCGTAGTTGTTGGGCCAGAATTCGAGGTTCCCGCCCTCGAGTTGCTCGCCGGTCACGACGCCCTGCACGTTGGAGAATACGTTGAGGTTGGCGACGTTCTGCTGGAAGTGCGCCCCGGTTCCGAACGCCGGCACGCCGATCTTCGCGGCCTCATCGGTGAACGCGTCCATCGAGACATACAGGTTCTGCGTCTTCCAGTCGCCGTCGCTCAGTTCGAGGAAGTAGGCGACGCGATCGAACGGACGACGAACCCCGGCGTGGTTGTCCACGTCGTAATGGACCGTGGGGCCAAGCCTCGACAGGTCGAGGTCGTACACCAGTTCGTAGTCCCGTGCCTCGGGAACGTGCCGGCTCAACCAGTCGCGCCGGGGGCGTTCGCCGGCCCGGAAAGCGCCGGCCGGCAGGCCTTCGCGGTTCATGAGATTCGGTTCGGCCAGGCCGCTCCAGGCGAAGCGCATGGCCACCGGGCTTTTGACTCCGGGCGCTGTGAGCAGCACGCTGTCCCCCTCGATCCGGGCGTCCGCTTTCACGAAGCCACCCTCGTTCGCGTCGATGATCTCGAACCAGTCCAGCGGTTTGCCATCCCGGCTGACGAGTCCGCTCCCGACGTGCTCGAAGGTGACCCGCAGGGCTTCGCCTTCGGGAGACAGCGATTTGAACGTCGGCCCGCTGAAGACGAGATCGGTTTGCCCGTAGGTCTTCGCACGGGCAAGCAGGGCCAATCGGTGTCCGACGTCCTTTTTGTTGACGGGGTGGATGTCCTGGAGATCGCCGACGTCGTTCACCACCGCCATGCCGGCGTTGGGAATGGTGTTTGCCGCGACCGTCTGGGCCTCCCACAGTTCGGCCAGAGTTTTCGGGTCGTCCCCGTAGCGGAAGGGGGCGATCTGGACGAAGTAGAACGGAAACGCGTTGTCCCCCCATCGCGCGCGCCAGCCGGCGACGAGCGCCTTCATCCGCTCGGCGTAGAGCATGCCCTCGGATTGGTTGGACTCGCCCTGGTACCAGATCGCGCCGCGCAGCGGGTAAGGTGCGAGGGGGTGGATCATGCCGTTGTAGAGCGCGGTCGCGTTCTGGACGTCGTGGGGCGGGAGCAGTTCGGCGGGATAGGTCGGAACCGCGGGAACCAGTTCGTTGGCGGCCATCGCCCGGCGCGCTTCCGCCAGCCATTGGGCGTATTGGTTGAGGGTTTCGCTCAATCGTTCGCGGTGCGGTGCGGTCGTCGGATCGCCCAGCAAGAGGCGTTCATACTCGTCCTTCAGGGCCGGAACCTGCGCGAATCCGGCGGGCGGCGTCCAGGATTCGATGCGCGTGCCTCCCCAATCGGCCTCGATCAAACCCACGGGGACGTCCAGTTCCTGGTGGAGTTCCCGACCGAAGAAGTAGGCGACCGCCGAGAAACCCTGCCAGCCGCCTTCGGCCACGGTCTCCGGGGTGCAGGTCTTCCAGGTCCCGTCCTGGTCCTCCTGTGGCCGCGGCGTCCAGCGGTTGGGCACCATGAACAACCGGAGACCGGGATGGTTGGCGGCGGCGATCTCCGCTGCGGCCGCGGGCCCGTGGCCGATGCCGAATTCCATGTTCGACTGGCCCGAGCACAACCACACTTCACCGATCAACACGTCTTCAAAGGTCACCTGGTTTGTCCCACTGACCCTGAGGGTATATGGCCCGCCGGCCTTCATCGCCGGCAGGGCCGTCTGCCATTCGCCGCGGTCGTTGGGCCGCGCCGTGTGACGCGAGCCGCCCAGCGTGACGGTGACCGTTTCCCCCGGATTCGCCCAACCCCAGACGGTGAGGGGCTTTTCCCGCTGGAGGACCATGTGATCGCCGAACACCCGCGGCAACCGGACGTCGGCGTTGGCCAGAACCGGAAGGAGGAGGGTCGCACAGGCCAAGAGCATTGTTCTGCGTCGGAGGCCAAGCCCCCGGGCGATTCCTGCGAGATGGGTTCCCGTAGTCATATGGTCCGGCAAGGCTACCGCGGAGGGGAGCCGCCACGCCATGCCGGAGTGAAGCGCAAGGCCGGGTTGTCGGACGGCAGGCTTTGGGTTGATTTCGGTTTCCAAGGCGGGCCGGGCGGTTATCCTCGCCCCATGCAACGCATCCTCTCGATTCTCCTTCTGCTCGCCTGGCCGGCCCTTGGACAGAACCCTCCTTCCAGCCTGTCGGCGGCGGTGGCTTCGGACCAGTCCTTCGACCAGGTGGCGGACGCGGCCCTGGCGACGATGACCCGACGCGCGGAGGAGTTGAAGATCCACGGGGTTGCGGTCGTGGCGCTGATCGAAGGGGAGACCACCCGGGCCTGGACGTCGAAGATGGTTGTGGTGGGCACGATTCAGAACGAGCCCAAAGGCGAGAACCGGGGCGCAAATCTGCTGGCCATCGCCTACACGAAGGCGGCGGAAATGGCGGTTACCTTGAAGGACAGCGGCAACGCCAGGCGCCCTCCCATGACAGGCGAAACGGGTTGGCAAGGCGGCCTGATCAAAAAGGGCCGAACCGGTTACCTGATCGCGGCGTTCAGCGGCGGCCCGTCCGAGGACGACCTCAAGGTCTCGCGAGCGGGTTTGGAGGTGCTGGCCGGCAAGTTGTAGGCCTTGCCCGGGACAGCTTCGGACCTCGGGCCGTCGTCCGTGCGTCTGCGGCCCACGCCCTTCCTGGCGGCGCGAGGCGAGCGGTCAGCCTGTTCGGACGATGATCGTCGTGATGCCGGGGCGGCCGTTTCGGCAAGCGCTTCGGCCGGTCCGTTCTGCGACCGCGGGAAGGTGCGGTCCAGCACTGCGCGGACCCAGTCGGCAACGTCGGGTTCCTGGCTGCTCCGGGGCCCGGCGAGGTTCACCACCCGGGCCGCATGCCGGGATAAGAACTGTCGCAGGGCGGCCGCCGCCTGGTCGAGACCGAGCTTTCGAGGCAGGTGCAGCCAGGGTTTGCCCAGGTTCGTCGCCACCTCGGCCGTGAACGCTGAACCGCCGGTAAGTCGCGGGCGCACCGAGAAGAGGAGCGTCACGTCGGCGTCGCGCACGTTCCAGGCCGTTCGTTGGGCGTAATCGCTGCCGGGAGTCGAGCGCAGGTCATAGCCCACCGGGATCCGGCCGTCCTCGGCCAACCGGCCTCGCGGACACCAGCCGCCATGGGGAATCCCCCGGTCCATGGCCCAGTCGAGGGCCGCCCGGTCGGCGCCGGTCTGGCCGCCGGAGATGATCTTGAGCGGCAGCGGCGCCTGAATGTCATCTGCCGGTTCAACCTTCACGGTAACGTTGCGCAATCGGGATGCGCCGGCCCACCCCAAACGCCTTGCTGGTGACCTTCAAGCCCGGGGCGGCCTGGCGGCGCTTGTATTCGCTCAGGTCAATCAGGCGAACCACCTGCCGCACATCCGCCTCGGCGAAACCCGAGGCGAGAATGGCGGAAACCGGGCGACCTTCGACGACATAGGCTTCAAGGATGGCGTCGAGGACCTCGTAGGGCGGCAGCGAATCCTGATCGCGTTGATCGGGGCGCAACTCGGCCGAGGGTGGCTTGGTGATCGAGGATTCAGGAATGACGACGCGGTCGCGGTTGATCCAACGAGCCAGCCGGTAGACCATCGTCTTGGGGACATCGTTGATCACCGCCAGTCCACCACACATGTCGCCATAAAGCGTGCAGTAACCGACCGCCACCTCGCTCTTGTTGCCGGTCGTGAGCAGCAGGGCGCCGAACTTGTTCGACAAGGCCATGAGGATCACGCCCCGCAGGCGGGCCTGCAAGTTCTCCTCGGTCAGGTCCTCGGCCCGGTCGGCGAACACCGGGGCCAGTTCGGTCTTCAATGCCTCGAACCCGCGTTGGATCGGGATCACGTCAAACCGGATGCCGAGGTTCGCCGCCAGTTCGCGGGCGTCGTCCAGGCTGCCCGACGACGAGTATTGGGAGGGCAGGGCGACGCCGTGGACGTTTTCCGCTCCCAACGCGGCCACCGCGAGCGCGGCGGTGACGGCCGAATCGATGCCACCGCTCAGACCGAGCACCGCCTGGCGAAAGCCGCATTTGTGAAGGTAGTCACGCAGCCCCAGCACGAGGGCGCGATGCAGCTTCTCCTCGTCCGGCAGGTCGGTCGGTTCCACCGGCACGCTGGCAGCGGTGTCGACCACCACCAAGTCCTCGGCAAAACCGGCTCCGGCGGCAATGAGCCGGCCCCGGGCATCGAAGGCCAGGCTGTTGCCGTCGAACACCAGCTCATCGTTGCCCCCAATGCTGTTGCAATAGAGCAGGGGCACGCCGCACCGCCCGGCCAGGCTCTGCAACATGGCGTGCCGCACACGGTTCTTGCCCAGGTGCCAGGGCGAGGCGCTCGCATTCAGGATCAAGTTGGCCCCGGCCGCAACCAGTTCCGCCGCCGGATTGCGACGGTAGCGGCGGTCCTTCCAGAAGGCCTCGTCGTTCCAAAGGTCCTCGCACACCGTCAGGCCGAGGCGGGTTCCGCGAAAAGGCACCGGGGCATTCGTGCGGGCGGGTTCAAAATAGCGGTCCTCGTCGAACACGTCATACGTGGGCAGCAACGTCTTGTCGCGCCGCGTCACGATGGTCCCGCGGTGCAGCAGGCTGACGGAATTCGTGGCCCCGCGCCCGGCGCCCTCGTCGTGGCGTCCCACATGGCCGACCACGAGGCCGGTTTCCCCGACGCTGGCGGCCAGCCGTTCGAGGCATTCGAGGTTGCGTTGCACGAAGCCCGCCCGCAAGAGGAGGTCCCGGGGGGGATAGCCGGGGATCGCGAGTTCAGGAGTCAGCATCAGGTCCGCCCCGGCCGCAACGGCGGTGCGGTAGGCCTGGAGGATGCGGTCCAGATTGCCATCGAAATCCCCGACGGTGGGGTTCAGTTGGGCCAGGGCGATCTTCATCGCAGGACAGCGGCGCTGGCCTGGAGGGTGCGCCAGTTGATCTCGTTGAGGGGGCCCTTCGATGTGCGGATCAGCGCTCCCGGGGAGATTTGGCGCCGGGCGAACCAGCCCTGGGGAACCTCGAGCGCGTACTGCACGCGCGCGCTGGCGGATTCGACCGGGGTCTCGTCGAGGGGTTGCATGTCGTGGATTTCGAGGATCACCCCCTCGGGATCGAGGTAGGCGATGGACAACGGGACCTTGGTGTTGCGCATGTAGAACGAGCGCGGCTCAGGGCGCGCGAACACAAAGAGCATGGCTTCTCCGTCCGCCATGTTGGTCCGGAACATCATTCCCGTGGCGATTTCAACAGTCTGCCGGGCGATCTCGGTGGTCAGGCTCTGGTCGCCCACCCAGAGTTCAAGCGTGGCCAGCCGGGGTTGGGCTTGGTTGAGGTGGAGTTGGCCGGGGGTGCGTTGCGGCGGTGTCGAGGGGGGCGCCGACGTGGAGGACGGCTGGCAACCGATGGCTGCCAACAGCGTCAGGAGGAAAGAAACCCAGGCCGCGAAAACTCTCATGCGCGAAAGCTTGGCCCGGGACGGCCCGGCTGGCAATGCCGCTCCGCACTGTGCGGGGCCGGCGATGAAGTCCCGGCCAGCGCCCTGCCCGGAGGCCGTTTGCGCCCGCGGACTGCCGGGAACGGCAGCACGCATGGCAGCGCCCCCGGGGCAAAGATCTTGGAGGGGGAGAGGATTCTCCCGCATAGGCTGAAGGCCGGGCGCAGAAGGAGATTGGCGACCGTTTGGGGATCCGCGTCCGGACGGTTGGCGCCCACCTCGAGAGAATCTACCGGCAGCTGCACGTCCACAGCGCAACGGCGGCCGCGAAGAAGCTCCTGGGCGGACGGCCTTGAGCCCCCGCCCGATTCTCCCCGCCTCTTCGTTCCCGCGTCCAATTTGCTTGCCGGCGGGGGGCTCGTTTGTCGAAATGCGGCCCGTCTCATTACTCGCAAGCAACGGGCGAATCACGTTTATGACAGCGGAACAAGGTCGGCCGGATCCGGCGGCGCACGAACCGGTGAATGAATACGAACGCGAGCCGGTGCCGCCCCAGGCGCGGCTGGGCTTCAAGAGCTTCATCGGCCAGTACGCGGGCGAGCATTGCGCCGGGACGGAGTTGATGATCGGCCCGCTCTTCGTGGCCGCCGGCGTCTCCGCGTTCGATGTCGTCTTCGGGTTGATCGTCGGCAACGCGCTGGCGGTCCTGAGCTGGGTGTTCCTCACCGCGCCCATCGCGACCCGGACCCGGCTCACGCTCTATTACCAGCTCGAGAAGATTTGCGGACGCCAGCTCGTCACCCTCTACAACCTGGCGAACGGCGTGATGTTCTGTTTTCTGGCGGGCGCCATGGTCACCGTCTCGGCAACGGCCATCGGAGTCTGGTTCGATTTTCCGATGCCCGAACTTGACGACGTCTACCCGAACAGCATCGGTTGGGTGCTCGCCGTGCTGGTGGTGGGCGGGTTGATCTCGTTTGTCGCCGCCTATGGGTACCGCTTCGTCGCCCGGGTGGCGAACATCGCCGCGCCGTGGATGGTCCTCGTTTTCTTCGCGTTCGGACTGGTCGGTTTGCGGCAGATGGGTGTCGAGTCACTGGCGGATTTCTGGCCGAAGGCGAAGGAAGTCATCTGGACCGGGGGCGAACCCTTGGCCGGCAAGCTCAAGTTCACCTTCTGGCACGTGATGTTCTTCGCGTGGTTCTGCAACCTTGCGATGCATGTCGGCATGTCCGACCTGACGGTATTCCGGTTTGCGCGGAAATCCTGGTACGCCGTGGCCACGGCCTCGGGCATGTATGTCGGGCATTTCATGGCGTGGTTGTCGGCTTCGATCCTCTACGCGGTGCAACTGCGCAACGATCCCGGCAACACCGCCGTGCTGCCCGGGCCGCTGGCCTACAACGCCTGCGGGCTCGCCGGTTTGCTCTGCGTAATCATCGCCGGCTGGACCACCGCCAATCCGACGATCTACCGGGCGGGCTTGGCGTTTCAGGCGATCACCCCGAAATCGTCCCGCTACAGGGTCACGCTGGTCACCGGCGCGATCGCCACCATCGCCGGCATGTTCCCCGCGATTGCGATGAAGCTGCTGGATTTCGTGGCGCTGTACGGGCTCATCCTCATGCCCATGGGCGCCGTTGTGTTCGTGGACTTCTGGCTGATGGAGAAGCTCGGGCTCAAGCGCAATTTCGCCGAGCGCAGCGGCGTGAGGTTCAATTGGGCGGCGGGCGCGGCCTGGATCGCGACCCTGGTCATCTGCCTGGCGTTGGTGACCTCCGGGAAGCCCTACTTCCAGATCTACTTCGTCTCGCTGCCGGGCTGGTTCATGGCCGCGTTCCTCTTCATCGCCATCAGCTACGTGCTGCAAAACGGCATCCATGAACTGGCGACTTTCCGTCTGGGCGCGCAGGTCGTTTCGTGGATCGCGCTCGCGGGCGTCGTGGTGCCGGGCTTCCTGTTCCTCGGCGGTTCGGTCGAACTGGACCGCGTGAAGTGGCTGTTGATCCTCTCGACCATCGCGTGGTTCGTCGCCACGCCCCTGTGGATGGAACGGAAGGCGGAATGAGCCGGAGCGCCCGGCTCACGACAGGTCGACCGGATCGATGTCGAGGGTCAACGCCACGTCATCGGGCAGGTTGATGGCCTGTTCGACGGTGGCCAGCGTCCGGCTGAGGCGGGCCATCTGCCGGGTGCGGAACATGATCTGGTAGCGGTAATAGGTCTCGGCGCGGAGCAGGGGAGCGGGGGCGGGGCCGGCGAGCGCGAGGTGGGGCCAGCCTTCAACCGCCTTCGCCAGCTCGCCCTTCAGATACTCCGCGAACAGGCGCACCTTGTCCTCGTTGCGTCCCTTCAAGGTAAGCAGCGCCACCCGGCTCCAGGGCGGGTAACTGAGCGCCTGCCGGAACTCGATTTCCTGTTCGTAGAAACTCACGAAATCGTGGCGGCGCGCGTATTGAATCGCGGGGTGAAACGGGGTGAAGGCCTGGACGATCACCTCGCCTTCGACGTCTCCCCGACCGGCGCGGCCGGAAACCTGGGTCAACAGCTGGAAGGTGCGTTCGCCCGCCCGGAAGTCCGCCCGGTGCAGGCTGAGATCCGCATAGATGATGCCGACCAGGGTGACGTTCGGGAAATGGAGCCCCTTGGCGATCATCTGCGTGCCCAGCAGGATGTCGATCCGGCCGGTCCGAAAATCCCCGAGGATGCGCCGGTAATCCTCCTTCCGCTTGAGCACGTCCGAGTCCATGCGCTGGACGCGCGCGTGGGGAAAGAGGCGGTTGAGGCCCTCTTCGACCCGTTGGGTGCCGACGCCGGCGTAACGAATGGCGGGATTCTGACAGGCGGCTTCGGGGCAGCGTTCGGGGGCGTTTTCGTAGTAGCCGCAGATGTGGCACATCAGGCGTTGTTGCGGCCGGTGGTAGGTCAGCGCCAGGCTGCAGTGGGGGCAGCCGGCCACGTAGCCGCACTTCGGGCATTGCAGCGAACTTGAGAAGCCGCGCCGGTTGAGGAACAGAATCACCTGTTCGTGTTCCTCGAGTCGGTGGGTGATGGCCTCGCGCAGCATCTGCGAGAACAGCGGCGGGCCCTTGTCGTGCCGGCCTTCGTAGCGCATGTCGACCACCCGCACCACCGGCAGCTTCCGGTTGTCCGCCCGCGCTTTCAGTTCCAGCAGGGCGTATTTCCGGTGTTGGGCGTTGTAGTAGCTCTCGAGGGACGGGGTCGCGGAACCGAGGACGACGACCGCCTGTTCGCGCCGGCCACGCACCACGGCGACGTCACGCGCGTTGTAGCGGGGCGCCTCCTCCTGTTTGTAGGAATGCTCGTGTTCCTCGTCCACGATCACCAGGCCGAGCGGTTCGACCGGGGCGAATATCGCGGAGCGGGCGCCGATGACGATGCGGGCGCGGCCCTGCCGGATCTTGTGCCATTCATCGTGGCGTTCGCCCGCGGACAGGTGGCTGTGCAACACCGCCACGAGCGTCTGCAACGGGCCCGAACAGAAGCGGGCCTTGAACCGTTCGATGGTCTGCGGGGTCAGCGAGATCTCCGGCACCAGCACGATGGCGCCGCGCCCCATCTCGAGACTGTGCGCGATGGCTTGCAGGTAAACCTCCGTCTTGCCGCTGCCCGTTACTCCGTGCAGGAGAAAGACGCCCTCCCCGGTGTCGTCGTCGGCCTTCTGATCGGCGCTGCGAACCTCGCCGGCGGGACGGGGGGCGCCTTGGGGAGCGGCGGCGTCCGGACCGCGCGCGGCGGCGTGGTCGAGGGCGTGGTTGATGCGTTCGAGGGCCACGGCCTGTTCGGGATTCAGGGTGAGCGGCCGGGTGGGGACGATTTGTTCGTCGGCGTAGGGATCGCGTTCGGCAATCTGCGGCGCGATGACGACCAACCCGCGGTCTTCGAGACGCCGCACCGTTTCCGCCGTGCAACCGGTCAGGCGCGTCAATTCCTGAAGCGGCAGATCGCGGTGCTCTTCGATGACGTTCCACACGTCCTGCTGGCGGCGTGTGAGCTTCGGGAATTCGCCGGTCGGGGGTTGCATGCGGACGTGCAGCCGCTCGCGCCAGCCGGCCTTCTCCCGGCGCACCGACTCGGGCAGGACGCTCTTCAATGCCGTCTCGACCGGGCAGCAGTAGTAGCCGGCGATCCAGCGGGCAAGTTCGAGCACACGCGGCGTGACGAGGCTCTGGGCGCCGATGACCTTCTGGATGGGGCGCAGGTTGGTGTGGGGGGACTCGGTGGCGAGGCCGGTGACAACCCCCAACACAAACCGGGGTCCGAACGGCACCTTGACCCGGCTGCCTACTTCGACCCGACCCTCGAGTTCCGCGGGAATGAGGTAGTCAAACTCCCGCCGCAACGCAATTTCGAGGGTGACACGGGCGATCATCGGCGGGTCAAGCGTTACCGGGCGCCGGGTGGTGGTCAAGCCGCCCGCGCCTCGGGAATGACGCCCGTGATCCCCCGTGGGTGGCGAACCTGTGGCCCGGTGTGCGACGCGGTGGAATGGAATTCAGCCGTACCCGCTCGTCGACTCGTCGATTCGTAGCCGTCGACTGTAGCTGTCGACGTACGCTTGGCGCATGATGCCTTCTCCGGGCCGGTCCGCCTCCAGCGATGGAGTCCAGCGCCGACCACATGTCGATGGCTGCCGCGCTTGAATCGTAGTGGATCAGGCCAGTTCCCAACCCTCCCGGTACTCCTCCTTCAGGAACGCGTCGGCCTGCGGGGCGTTGGTGGCACGCATGTTGACGGTGTCCCACTCGATCTTCTTGCCGGTGCGCAAGGCCACGGGGCCGAGCAGCACCAGTTCGGTCAGCGCGGCGCCATACGCGAAATTGCTGCTGGCCGGCTGGCCGCCCTTGCATGCATCGAGCCAGTCGCGGTGGTGCCCTTTCACCCGGCGCAGGGTCTTGGGCGGACGCCGGTAATCGTCTTGCAGCTCGAGCGGCAGGATCGTCGGATCGCCGGCCCAACCGGGGCAGGTGATCTTCCCCTTGTCGCCAACGAACAGGATGCCGTTGCCGCCGCCGGCGAAGTTCATGCCGTCCTCGAGTTCGTCCGGGCGCGCCGGTTCCAACCCTCCGTCGTACCAGACCAGCTTCACCGGCGGCAGATTGCCGCGCGGGCCAAACTGATACGTATACATCGAACCGACGGGTGCCATGTAGTCCTCGACGCCCCCGGCTGCCGTCGCCTCGATGGTCCGCGGCGCCCGCAGGTCCAGGGCCATGAGCGCCGGATCGATGTTGTGGCAGGCCATGTCGCCGATGGGCGCGGTGCCGAAGTCCCAGAAGTCCCGCCAGGTTACCGGCGTGTAGGCCGGGTGATAAGGCCGCGGTTCGCGTGGGCCGATCCAGAGGTCCCAGTTGTTGACCGTCTTCGGCATTGCCGGGCTGCCCGCGGGCCGTCCTGCGATGTGCTTGCCCCAGCGGGTCGCTCCCGACCACGCATGCACCTCGCGGACCTGGCCGATGGCGCCGTCCCAGATCCACTCGCAGGTGGCGCGGATGCCTTCCCCGGAATGCCCCTGGTTGCCCATCTGGGTGGCCACGCCCGTCTCCCGGGCCACCTTCGCCATGAGCCGCGCCTCCCAGATGTTATGGGTCAGGGGCTTTTCGCAATAGACGTGCTTGCCGAGCCGCATGGCGGGAATCACGACTTGTGCGTGGTTGTGATCCGGCGTGGCGCAGAGCACCGCATCAATCGCCTTCTCATGTTCGAGAAGGTCGCGGAAGTCGACGTATTCGGCGCAGCGCGAGCTCGCGGCCTTGCCGGCGTAATGCTGTTCGATCTCCGCTTTCACCGGCGCGCGACCCGCCTTGCCGCGGTAGTAGAAGTC
This sequence comes from Verrucomicrobiales bacterium, assembly GCA_024233305.1. GTDB lineage: Bacteria > Verrucomicrobiota > Verrucomicrobiia > Limisphaerales > J093 > J093. The sequence goes on along the minus strand of JACKPV010000031.1, from coordinate 124,653 downwards.
GCTGAGATCGTGGGACTCGATGGGGTCGCAAATCGCGATGATCTGCGCGTCCGCCTCCTGGAACAGTGCGCGGGCGTTCGTGCGCCCCTGCCCGCCGGCGCCGATGAGGGCGATGTTCACCTTCTCACTCGGAGGCACGAAGCGCGGCCCACCGAGCACGTGTCGCGGGACGACGGTGGCGGCGGCGATGGCTCCCAGGCCGGTTTGGACGAAACGACGGCGACTGATCCGGCGGTCTTTCGGTTGCGTGTTCATGGCAGCGTGCGTGGAACGGACTGAACCCGGTGTTGCTTATGTCGGAGGCCCATTCTTCGTCGCCCGGGCTGGTGCTGCAAGGGGGAATCGAGCGGCGCGCGCTCCGGGGGGCGCGGTCGAAAGCGGGCCAGGGCGAAGGTCCCTGCGGACCGCGGCGCGAGGGGGGCGGCCAGCAACCTCTGTCCCGTGGGCCGGATCCCCCGCACCGGCGGTTGCCAGGGGCCGCACCCGCTCTGGATGATGTTCGCGGGCGCGGATCCCTTCCTCGCGGGCTATCGTCCGACTGCCGGTGCCCGGGTTTGGACCGGGTGGTCCAGGCCCAGTCGGGTCGCCAGTTCGTCCACCCTTTGGCGCAGTCCCGCGGAGAGCGGGCTGTCCATGAGCGTCTGGATCGTTCGTCGGGCGGCAACGGTTTGCCCGCCGGCCAGGAGCGCTCGAGCCAGGGTCAGGCGCGCGGCGTGGAGGTCCGGATCCAGTTGCAGCGCGCGTCGGGCGACGGCCTCGGCAGCCCGGGGGTTGCGCGGCTCGACTTGCAGCAATACGAACGCGTAAAGGGCCTGGCAATCGGCCTGCCACGGATCCAGCCGCACGGCCCGCTCGCTCAGCCGCAGCACCTCGCGACGTTCGCTGGTCGCGGCCTGCCCGCCGGGGGATGCCGCCACCAGTTTGTTCCATCGCAGCCGGGCCGCGATCTGGTGGGTCTGGCAGGAGACGCTCCCCAGCGCGAGGGCCGCTTCGATGAGTTGAAGGGCTTCCTCCGACCGGCCCTGCTGATCGCGAAGGAAGCCGAGTTGTTCGACCGGGCGGGAATCCCCCGGCAGGGATGAGCGCGCTTCCCGTAGCAGCTCTTCTGCGCGCGCATCCAGCCCGAGCAAGCGCGCCAGCATGCCTTCTTGCAAGGCGATCTCCGGGGGAGCGAGCCGTTGCTGAATCGGCGCCGCCACCGCCGCCCCATCGAAGGGCGCCGCAACTTGCGGGAAGGCGTTCGCCTCGAGTTGCCGCCGCGCACGCCGATCGGCCTCGTCGGGAGTAATGCCGAAGGCACGGCGAAAGGCCTCGATGCGGTTGGTGGTCATCGACGACTGCAGGATGTAGTCCCGCACCGGCGCGGCGTTGAAGCCGTGGGAGGAAACCGTCAGCACATGGCTTAGCAGCCAGGCGGACGCGTAGAACTGCGGCACCGCCGCCGGGGCGCGATAGGCTTCCGAGTCATGCTCGACCTCGATCAGCTTGGCCGCCGGCAGGATTCCCGCAGCGGTCAAGGTCCGGATATCCGCTTGCTCGGGATGCCCGAAGCTGAACTTCGAGCCTTCGATCCGGAACGTCGAAAGGAGATCGGCGACACCCTCCGTCATCCACAGGGGGACGCTGCGAAAAGGGCGGTTGGTGAGCAGGTGCGTGTATTCGTGAAAGAGCGAGGAGCGGGTCACCCGCGGATCGTCCGATAACCGAACCACGAGGGCATGCATGAATCCATCGCTGCGGTGGTATCCGCCCAGCGGCCGTTCCCGAGGCACGGACGGCGGGCGGAACTGCTCGAACTTCGTGGCGTCCGACCAGAGGTACACGTTGACGGTCATCCGATGTTCGTGGGGCAGGTTGAAGAAACGCGAGACGGTCTGGCGGAAGACCTCAAGTTCGGTCAGTAGCTGCCTGGCGTCGTCCGCTGCGCCGTCCGTCACGATAGCGAAGGACGGTGAGATCAGACGGAGCACCGGTTGCTGCGCCCATCCGGTTGCCGCGAGGGCGGGGACCAGAACGCATGCACGCAGCATCCTGAGAACCAACCCTGCCCAGCGGCTTGGCCGCCTGGTCGATAACGGATTCACACCGCTGAGGATCATTTCGCTGAGGCGATTCGCAAGCACCTTATCCGTATCGATTCCGTCAATGGACCGCGGATGGGCACGGATGCCACGGATGGGGCGCGGCGCTGCCGCCTTGGCGGAGAGGGCGAGAAGACTCACTAAATGGTGAGCCCGAACCCAGGACGCGCGATTCCGGTTTCCCTCAATATCAGTGCCCATCGGTGCCCAACCGTGGTGAATCCAACTGCATGCTTACGACTTATGGGCTGCGATTACGGGGCAGGCGATTCGCGGGGTGCGATCTCGAGGGTGCGACGTTATTCCGGGCAGGCCCCCGGCGCGTCGTGCGCCGGTGAGGGCGTTCATGTTGCGAGGTGGCAGGTCTTGTCAGGCGGTTCATTCACCCGCCGGCGGGGCCGGAGTCCCTTCGGCGCGGCGAAGCCCCGCCTGTGACCGAAGGCTGCGGCGGCGTGCCAACCCGGGGTGGGGAGCTGCCGGAGGTGAACCATCGGTCCGTAACGAAGCGCAGGGAGACAACGAAGCAATGGGAACCCAATTCGGCCACGCTGAGCGGAGAGCCGGATGCGGCAAATCCGCCCGAACGGTTCGGAGGGGGGCGCGAATCCCGCCATTCCTGTTCCTATCGACAAAGCTGAGGTGCGTAAGCGGTCGTGAGGCGGGCGCTTTCCACTTGTGCCCGCGGGGGTCCCGGCCAACCTTGTGCGCCTATGGGCGAGCCCAAAATCACCGCGCAGCACATCCGGGAGAGCAAGGGGCACCGGCGAATACCGGCGCTGACCGCGTATGACCATCCGACCACCCGTCTGCTGGACGAGGCCGGGATCCCGCTGATTCTCGTGGGCGATTCGCTTGGGATGGTGGTTTTGGGATACCCCGACACGACGCACGTTCGGCTGGAGGAGATGGAGCATCACGTCCGGGCCGCCGCCCGGGCAAAGCCCTGTGCCTTGCTCGCCGCCGACCTGCCGGCGGCCAGCTACGAGGATCCGGAAGCAGCGTTGAGCAGCGCCCGTCGGCTGATCGCCGCGGGAGCGGAGGCGGTAAAGGCGGAGGGAGGGCGCCGCATCGAGGGCCAGGTGCGCGCGATCACCGGGGCCGGCATTCCGTTTCTCGGTCACCTGGGCATGTTGCCCCAGCATGTGCTCGAGGAGGGAGGCTACCACATCAAAGGCCGGACCGGCGCCGAACGGGACGCGTTGTTGGCGGACGCGGCGTTGCTCGAGGCGGCAGGCGCCTTTGCGGTGGTGCTCGAACTCGTGCAACCCGCCGTGGCCGCCGAGATCACGCAAAGGGTGTCGATTCCCACGATCGGCATTGGTTCCGGCCCGGATTGCGACGGCCAGATCCTGGTGTTCAACGATCTGGTCGGCACGTATCCCTGGTTCACGCCCCGTTTCGTCCGACCGAAGCTGCACGCCTTCACGTCGATGCGCGAGGCCATCCGGGCCTGGGCTGATGAGGTGAGCGGGGTAACTTCCCAAGCCACCTGATCCAGGCTTGCTGGGGGCGCGGCACGTGCCTGTGATCTCTGATCAAGGCGCCGTCTGGCGGGCGCGATAGTAGAGGTTCGCCCCCGGCAGTCCGACCTCCTCCTGGATTGAGAATTCGCTCTGGAGCAGCAGTTGGGACACTGGAGACCATTCGGCGTCCGGGCCCAGGTTGAGGCTGGCTTCCAGTTCGTAGTTCCGGCCCGGCCATCCATACAAGATGAGGCGGGGCTGATCGGCGCAGCAGGCGTCCAGGACCGGGGTGTCACCGACGACGATCACCCGACCGGCCTGCACCCGGGGATCGGTGAGCAGGGCCCCGTTGCCGGTCAGGCCCGTCACCGCGGGCATTTCAAGCCGGATGATGCCCGAGGATGCCCCTGCCGGAACATCGAACCGCAGCCGGGCGACCTCGCGATCACCGCTGACGAGTTGTTGCGGATCGAACTCGAAGTGCGCGGCGAAAGTGCCGTCCGCCTGCGGGGTCAGCGAGGAGGCGAAAAGGTCGGGGACCAAGGGCTCGAAGGCGGGGTTCGCCAGGGTGTTCATCGAGGCGTGGATCACGAAATCCAGCCGGCTCAATCCATCGGTGGCCAGGCGCACGGGGATGAACCCGGTGTTGCCAGCGAGAATGTTGGTGCGGCCGAGCGCCACCAGGAAGTCGCCGAGCCGGTCGCGAACCACCACCCGGACGGTCGTCTGGGTGCTGAGCGGGGGTTCGCCGTCATCGGTGACGCGGACCGTGATGTCGTTCGTGCTGGGTCCCTGCAACGGGGTGGGGGTCCAAGTCAGCGTGCCCGTGGCGGGATCGACCGCCACGCCATCCGGAGCGCCGGTTCCGAGCGAGAACGCCAGCTGGTTGGCGGGCAGGTCGAGATCGACGGCGGCGAGTTGCACGGTGAGGAGCTGGCCTTCGTTGACCCGTTGGATTCCCGGTGGCGCTGTGATTTGCGGCGCGCCGTTGACTTCACGGACCGTGACCTGGATCGCCTCGCTCGCGCTCAGGGGCGGCACGCCATTGTCGGTGACGATCACCGTGAGGTCGTGTATCGAGGGTCCGTTGCCTTCGCCGGTGGACCACGTCAGCAGACCGGTTTGCGGGTTGATTGTGGCTCCCGGCGGGGCGCCGGCGCCGAGGCTGAAGACCAGGGTTTGAACATCGCTCTCGGCATCGGCAGCCGTGTTCGTGATCCGCACAGTCTGGCCCTCGTCCACCGTGAGCGCGGCCCCCACGGTCAAGGTCGGGGCGGTGTTCACGCGGTCGGTCGTGGTGGTGGCGTCCGCGGCGGGCGGGGCCGGTTCGCGGTTGCCGGCCTCGTCGACGGCCACGGAGTAGAACGCATACGCGTGGTTCGCCTCGCCGGGATACACGGCGCCGGAGAGAGGGGTTCGTTCGAGCCAGAGGGTGAACGGTCCGCCGTCCACGGAGACGTGGATGTCGAACGTGGCGAGGCCGCTGCCGCCTGTGTCCGTGCCGGTCCAGGCAAGCGGGATTTGCGGGAAGCTGCTCGCGGGCAACGCGACCACGGCGCTCGACGGGGCCTCGAGATCCGGTTCCGGCACCGGTTCAAAGGTCAGGGTGTAGCGTCCGAGACTGTCGTGGTCGAGCAGATGGAGGTTGTGCTCCATGATCGGTCGTTTGCCGCCGCCGATGAAGGTGCGGTCGGTGGTCCAGGCGGTGTTGCCGACGCCGAGCAATCGGCCGTCCGGGCGCCGCACTTCGGCCAACCGGTAGCCGCCGTTCGCCGGGTCGGGAACGCGGACATAGGTCCAGCCGGTCCGGGGCGTGGTGGTCAGGGTGACCACCAGGGAATCCGGGCCGACCGTTCCGTCGAAGCTCCCGGAGATCAGGGTGGTTACCGGAGCCACCGAACCGTCGCTGAGATGGAGGGCGTCCGGCAGATCTTCGAGATCGGGGAAGTCGTTCACGAGCATGTCGGGCAGCCCGTCTGCGAATGCGCCCTCCAGGTTCACCAAGCGGATCAGTTCCTTGATGTCGACGCTCTGAATGATCGAGGCACGCTTTTCGCCCAGGCCGTCGAGGTGCTCGAATTCCGCGGTGTATTCCACGAACTGGCCCTGCAGGGTGGACTTGAACAGCCAGCGTCCGATGCGGACCGCGCCGGGCAGCACGTCGCCAAAGGCGGCGGTGAGGGACGGCACGAGGTTCAGTCCGGCGACCTCGGTGGCGATGATCTGGAAGTCGACGAAGAGCCCCTTCTCGTTGTCGACGATGACGGGTTGGGCCGAGGTGATGCGCAGGTTTCGGGCGGCGCCGAAGCCGGTGTTCCGCACCATGACCGCCAGCGAATAGGGCACGCTGGGCTCGACTGCGTCGGTGAACGGGTCGTCCGCCCGCACATCGCGTTCATGGAAGTAGGTGAGGTGCAGTTGCGCCAGCGGGTGGACGGTGATCGGGCTGGGGGCCAGCGGCACGATGGTCAGCGCGCCGTTCTGCCGGTAGGTGATGCTGCCGCCGACATGGTAGACCGTCGGCCCGGTGATGGCGGTGTCGGTGGTGGGCAGGATGTCCCAAACGGCGATGCCGGTTGTGCCGGCGGCGATTTCGCCATTGCCGTCGATGGCGCCCAGTCCGGTGAGGCCCGGCGCGGGAATGAGGAACTGAGGAGTCACGATCTCGCCGGCTTCGTTGGCGACGGTGACTTCGACTGCGATGTCGGTGAGCGGCGTGTCCGCCCCGTTGAGGACCTCGAGGGTGGCGCGGAAGGCGTCGCGGGCGATCACGGCTTCCTGGTCGATGCGCAGTCGCACCTGGGCGCAGATGCCGCCCGTGGGTTGGTAGAGGAAGTCGCGCAATTGTTGGAGGCTGAGTTTGAGTTCCTCGAAGACGGACAAGTGGCCGGCCGCCTCGGCTTCGAGCGCGGCCTGGTCCGCCCGGGCCACGAGGGCTTCCAGCCGGTCCCGGGCGATGAAGTCAGCGCTTTGCCCGGCGGGCACGTCCGAGCTTTCAAGGATGCCGGCGGCATAGTAGTCCACCGTGCGGTTCCAGCGCGCGATGAAGTCCGCCACTTCTTCCGCGGAGAAGTCCGCCGCGAACGGGTGGGATCGCAGGGCGGTGGCCTCGCTGGCCGAGATGCGCTCCCCGTCCTCGCCGTGCACGGCCACCGCGGTTGCGAGCAACTCGAACCACGGCTGGAAGTTGCCGCTCTGCATGGGCGGCAACCACTGCGGTCCGCCGAGGATTTCCGCGAAGACATCCAGGACCGCGCGCACATGGAGCGCGGCGACCGCCACTTCGGCCATGCCCGGGAAGGCGTTGGGACCGAGTGGATTTGGGAAGACCCCGGGCGCCGCCAAGCCGACCTTGCGCGCGGAATCGCTGCCGCTGAACAGGCCGTTGCCGCTGCCGCCGCCGGGTCCGTTGCCGCAGAGCGAAGGGCCCCCGAGCCCGCCGCCGCCGCACGCGTAGGAGAGATCGTCGGCGCAGCAGAACAGCGTGATGCCGGTGCCCAGGTAAGGCACTTCCTTGCCGAGGGCCGCCAGGCAGTCGAGGATCGCGGAGATGCACGCGGCGGGATTGGGTTCGGAGTAGCAGTCGGACAGCCCTTTCAGGCATTTCACGGGATCAGGCAGGGGATTGAGGAGGTCCCAGAGGCACTTGGCGATTTTGCCCAGCAGCTCGGTGCCGCAAGGGTTGCAGGTGGACGAGCCGCCCGGATGCAGGACGACCGAGCCGCTGCCATAGCCCCCGCCGGAATGGCCTTGGCCGAAACCGCCGCAGCCGCCGCCGGCGTTCTGCACGCCGACCGGCGCGCTGCCGCCCACCCCGCCCGTACCGCACGGCACTCGATAGACGACCACGCCGCCGCCGCAGCCGCCGCCCCCGCCACCCTGCACCTGTCGGAACGCCAGCGCCACGGTCCGGTTGTCGGCGGACTGCACCACGCGACCATTCCCGGCGCCGCACGCCGTAAAGCGGCCCGTGCAGCTCGGGTCACGGCAGATGCTCACCGGCACCACGATCGAGCTTTTGGCGGCCAGGGTGCCGATGTCGGAGATCAATGGCGTGATGCGATAGCAATCGAAATCCGAGAACGAGATCGCCACGTCCTGCGCTGCGAGGAGGCCGTGGTTGGTGATCGTCAGGTTGATGCTGCCGCCATCGGGAAAGTCAGCCAGATCGATCACCGAGGGTTCCACGGTCACCACCGGGACGGGCACGACGGTCTCGAACACCGCCTCGATGGTGATCCGCGTGCGGTCCTCGATTTCCACCGGAACGACCGACCAGCGGAACTGCACCGTTTGCGCGGCCATCAGGGCCTCGAAGGAGGTGGTGTCGCCAGCGACGACAAACACGGTCTGGCGGAACGGCGTGTGTTCCGCGGCGCTGATTTCCAGATCATACCAGCCCTCGGGGAGGTCGGGGAACGTCACCTGCCCGCGGTCATCGCTGACGCCCTCGTGCAGGCGGGTCCCGTTGTACGGATCCCGCAAGGTGACCGCGGCGCCGGCCACCCGCGGGGCCCCCTCGGCGTAGTAGGTGAACTGGTCGGTCACCTCGACCACGAGGGTTCCGATTTGGTCGGATACGATGCGGAAGGTGTAGGGCACCGCGGCGGAAACGGTCTCGTCGGTCAGGACCAGATTGCCCCGGAACTCCGCGAAATCCTCGTCTGCCGCCGGCGCCAGCTGCAGGGAAATCGCCGCGGAGGCGCCGGGCGCCAGGGCCGGCACGGGGGTCGGGGACAACAGCCGAAGGAACGGCACCGCGGGCAGGAGGACATTCAGCGGTCCGCTCGCCGCGCCGCCGTGGTTGGTCACGGTGAATTCGAGAAAACGCTGGCTTCCCGGCACCACGCCGGCAAGCAGCGCCGGTCCGGCTGCGATCCGCGGGCGCAGGGATTCGGAGGTCAGCGTGAGGATCACGTCGGCCACCGCCCCTTCCACGCTGCTGACCCGAACGGTGAAGGTGCGCGTGACGTTGACATCCCGAATCGCGCCCAGCCGGAGCGCCAGGGTGGCCTGATCGAACGGCAGCAACGTGTCGTCCACCGACGCTTCGACCGCGAACTCCGCCGGCAGCCCGATCGCCGAGACGGTCAATCCGCTCAACGTGGTGTCGCCGAGGTTCTCGATGACGAGATTCTCGTCGATGGTGTCGAGCGCCGTGATCGTCCGTTCGAGGGTGGCCGGACGGGCGCGCATGCCCAGCAGCGTGAAGGTGTCCTGCGCGGGCGGGTTGCTGACGCCAGGATGCGCCGCGGCGACCGTGTAGGTCCCGGCCTCTCCGGGCAGCGGGGTGAACGTCGCGCTGAAGTTGCCCGCTTCATCCGTCAAGGCGGCGATGACCCGTTCGGTGTCGCGGAGCCGGAGGTGCAGACTGACCAGCTCGAACGGCGCTGGTTGATTGTCCCCGGCCAGCTTCGCCGATCCGGTGAGCAGAACGGGCGTACCTGCGGTCGCGACATCCGAGCCCGCCTGCACGGTGGCGGTGTAGGCCGGGTCCACGCGGAGCGGGGCGGCGGCGATGGTGTAGTTGTTGAGTTCGTTGACTTCGTCCACGTGGTTGCTGCCGTCGGCCTGGACGATGACCCAGTAATCGCCGGGAACGCTCGGCAGACGGAACGTCGCGTTCCGGTCCAGAAACACGTAGGGACTCGCTGTGCCATCGAAGACCGTCGCGCCCAGCAGCTCATCGTCGCCGATTGCCGGATCGGTCGAGAGCAGGACCCGCTGCACGATGTTGCTGATGCCGGTGCTTTCGTTCGGGATACTGAAGTCCGCCCCGACGTTCACCTCGCGGAACCCGACCGGAAAGAACCCATCGGTGAGACCACTGGCCGGGACCGCCAGGTTGACAATCTTCAGGTCGGGACCGCATTCGGCCGCGCGTTCGAGAGTAGCGAGCGCGCTGAAGTAGCCTGCGGCGGCGGCCGTGAAGGTCACCGTTTCTCCCGGCGGCGCGGGATCGATCATCGAGGCCGTGACCTCGAAGGTGATTTCCGTCTGGTCCGCCGCGAACTGCAGTGTGTCCGGGAAGTCAAACAGGCCGGGCAAATCCGCCGTCAGCGTCACCGTCGCCGGCTGCTGGGTTTCCCCGGTACGAACCAGGGTCGCCGTGACGTAGGCCAGATCGGCCCGCTCGGCGTCCGCGCCGCATGTCCAATCGCGCGAGAAGACGAGGCGCAGTCCGGGGCCGTCGTCATCCAGGAGGGTGAGGTCGATGGCCGCGCCTTCGCCGAGAGGATTGAGCGCGAGGGTCTCCAGCGGCTGGGCAATGAGCGTGATCGCCGCATCGTCCTCGATCACGTCGTCGTCGAGCGGGGTGAGCGGCACGTAGTGGACGAACTCGCCAGGGTTGAAGGTCAGTTCTTCGGCGAAGGTCAGGAGCCCCGGTTCCGATGCGGTGAGGCGGACCAGCACGGGGTAAACCGAGTCTTCGCTGCGTTGCACGGTCAGCGTTGCGGCGTTCGGCCCGGCGCCTTCGAAGATCTGTGCGCGGTCCAGGCGGACCGAAAGTCCGGGCGCATCGTTGTCCAGGACCGACACCGTGGCACTGGCGCGCTCGAATCCGGTCGCGTCGGCCGTGAGACTGTAGCCGCGCGTGTTCTCAACGTAATGATCGTCGACCGCGAGAATCTCGAAAGTAGCGGATGCCTCGCCGGCCGGGATGGTGACCTGTCCAGGGAGTGAAATCTGGCCGGGACTCGACGTGCCCAGACTCACCGCCAGGGCCGTGTCGAGGCGGCCTCCACGGGTCAGCGTGGCAGTCGTGCTTTCACCCTCGGCGACCACCGCATCCGCGACGACCAAAACGATGTGCGGCACGTCGGCGTCGGTGACCGTGAGCGGGTGGCTGGCGGCGCGGAAGCCGGCGGCGCTGGCCTGGATGGAAGCCGTTTGCGGTCCGTCCGCGAGGCCGTCGGTCAACGCGGTGACAGCGAACGACACCTCGCTCTGGCCGGCGGGAATCGTGACTTCCAAGGGCACGGCCAGTTCGGTCGCGTCGCTTCCGGACAGGGCCACGGTCAAGGCCGCCGTGGTCGGCCCGTTGCGGAGGAGTCGGGCGTCGAGCGAGGCCCCTTCCGCGACGGAGTCCCCGCCGGTCTGCAGGGACAACGCGAGCGGCACTTCGATCGTGGCGGCGCTGACGCCGGTGTTGTTCGTTTCATCGCTTTCGCCGATCTGGCGGTTGGCATCGGCCGTCACGACCAAGTGCAACGTGCCCGCGGGTCCGGTGAACGGGATGGTGAGCTGACCGGAACGCGGCAGTTCGCCTCCGGCCGGCAGCGGAGCGGGAACGCCGGAAGTTGCGATGCGGGTTTCCCCGCCGGCCTGCGCTTCGTGGGTCAGCCCGGTGACCTCGGTGAACTCACGAGTCACGTCGGCGTTGCCCTGGTTCTTCAGCAGCCAGGAAACCGGAACGCTGTCACCGGGCAGTCCGGTCGCGGGAACGCTCACATTCAAGACCACCAGATCGGGGGCGCGAACCACCAGGCCGGCCTCGAACCGGTCCTCGACGGCCTCGCCATACGTGGCATCGCCGTCCTCGTTCATCGGATTTCCAGCGCGATCCGAAATGTCCGGTCCGATGAGAAGGGAATACTCGCCGGTGGCGCCCTGGCTTGCGAAGTGCAGCCGATGGGTATTCCCGGGGCGCAGTTCGATGCTCGTGATGGGAATCGCTCCCGTCGGTCCGGTGAAGATCGCGTCGTCCGGCGTGAAGCTCGCGGGGTTCATCGGCTCGTCGAAGGTTACATCCAAGTGGTCGATGGCCTCGGCAACCTCGCCGGAGGGCGCCGCCAACACCACCCGGGGCGCGGTCTTGTCGATGGTGAACCGGGCGGTGAACCCCTCCGGCATCGCGGTGCCGGCCAGATCGGTCACCCCGGGGCCCACCTGCACCGTGTAGAGCCCTTCGACCGTAAGGGCCGGCAGCGTCACGGTGTGCCCGATGCCGTCGGCGCTGCTCAACGTGAACAATGCGGAATCGAGCGGCCCGCCCGGGGTGATCAGCGCGATGTCCGCCGCGGTGAAACTCGCCGGGGCCACCGGTTCGGTGAAGGTGATGCTGAGCGTCGTCACATTCGCGGCCACCGCACCGACCGGAGCAAAAGCCGCCACCAGCGGGCCCTCGTCGTCATCGAGAAACACCGTCGTTTCGAAGGTATCCTCCGGCTCGCCGTTCACTTCGTCGGCGTCCTGGTTCATCGCGTTGCCGGCATAGTCCGTCACCGCCGGTCCGATGCGCAGGGTGTAATTGCCCTCCGTGTGCTGTTCGGCGAACGCAATCCGCCAGCGGCCTTCGCCAAGCGGTGTCGGCCGCGTGACCGCAATGTTCCCGGAAGGCCCGCTCAGCGTCACGTCCGCCTCCGTGAACGAGGCCGGATCGACGAGTTCGCTGAACCGGACGGTGAATTCCTCGAGCAGCGTCGTCACCGCGGTTTCCGGCAACACCTCGACGATCCGCGGTCCCGTTGAAAAGCGTGTGATCAGGTCGACGCGGTCAGCGGCATAGGCCGGGTTGAACTCGACGCCAGGTCCCGCCGCCAGATCCGACAAGGCGGCAAACCGGCCCTCCACTTGGGCGGCGGTGAGGAAGGTGAACACGGTGTCCGGAGGAGCGGCGAAGTTGTCGATGACCCTTCCCGTGAGGGTGCCGTCCAACGCGGCGACGCCATCCACCGTCAGGCGGTCGAAGTCAGTCCCGGGTTCGGAGCCTGCCACCTCGATTGTCAGCCGGCCGGCGGCGGTTTGCGTGTAGTCCCCGGTGATGCGCAGGAGACCGAGCGGACTTCCCGGATTCAAAAGCCCGTGGTTGACGACACTCGCCCGGATTTCACCCGCCGCCTCGATTTCCGAACCGGGCCCAAGTTCCAAAAGGCCGCCCTCGATCCATGCCGCCGCATCCAGCAGGAGCCGCGCGCGAGGCAGATCGGTGAAGAGCGGATGCAGTCTGATGCCGCCACCCGTGCCCGCCTGCAGGGTGAGCGTGCGGCCAATCGCCGCGGACTGCGTCAGCGCGCTCAGGTCGACATGGCTGCCCGGACCGCGGGCTTCGCAATGGATGAGGCTGTCCTCGATGCGGGCCAGGGCCGCGAGCCGCACGCTGCCTGCGTTGAGCCCCTGCACGCGCATGGCCCACGTCGGGTTGCCGGTCAGCTGTGTGAGGTTCGGCAGCGAGAGCACGCTCCCGCTCCCGTCCGCCCGCCACAGCGCGCCGCAGCAGCCCGCCGTGTCGACGTAGTCCGTGAGTCCCGGCATTTCGAGCGTGGAACCGCCGGTGACCACCAGATCGGAACCATCGATGTTCACCAAGTTGGAGAGCGACAATTCGTAGCCTGCTCCCAGCTCGAACCCGCCCCGGGTCATTCGCTCGAATTGCTCCAGCGGCGCGGTTCCGCCCGTGTGAAGCACGAACGTCATGCCGGAGGCGTCGGTGACCAGGGGCAGGTGGATCATCCCCTGGTCCTCGGCCGTGAGGGACATTCGGAAATTGCCCGACGCGTCATACGCCGGCAGCGCTGGCAGGTCGATCAGGCTTCCCGAACCGCGCGCCAGGAGGGTGAGCAGGCTGTTCGGTATGCGGCCCAGGGCCGGCAGCCGGACCTCTCCGCCGGCCAGCGCCTGCATCTTCATGGCCCAGGTCGGGTTACCGGTGAGCTCGGCGAGGTTCGGCAACGAAAGCACGCTGCCCAAACCCTCCGCCCGCCACAGGGCGCCGCAGCAGCCGTCCGTGTCCGCATAGGTCGTCACCGCGGGCAACGTCAGGCGCGCCCCCCCGCCGACCACGAGGTCCGCTCCGTCGATGCTCGCCACGGCGGGCAGGCTGATGTCGTAACCCTCGCCAAGATCCAGCGCCCCGCCGGCGAGGTTCGTGATCTGATCGATGTGAATGCTCCCCCCGGAGCGCAGATAGATCGACGTCCGCGCGCCGTCGGTCAGGCCCGGCGCGTTGACCGTGCCGCCGTCGCGGGCGTCCAGGGTCAACCAGTTCCCTCCCTCGGGCTCGAAGCGGAGCAGGGCGGGCAGGTCCACGAGGCTGCCCTCCCCTGAGGCATGGAAACGGACATGGCTGTTGGCGATTCCGGGCAGATTCGCCAGCCGCACCTCGCCGCCGTTCAACGCCTGGACCTGCATGGTCCAGACCGGGTTGCCGGTCATGCCGACCAAGCCGGGCAGCGACAGCACGCTTTCGGCTCCGTCCGCCTTCCAGACCGCGCCGCAGCAGCCGTCGGTGTCGGTGAAACCGGCCACGTTCGGGAACTCGAGCTTCCCGCCGCCGCTCACTGCCAGGTCCGCTCCATCAAGGCGCTGCACGGCGGGAAGATCAAGGTCGTATCCGGCCCCGACGTCAAAGGCGCCGCGGTCGAAGTTCGTGAACTGGTCCAGGGTGATCGCGCCCCCCGCACGCAGCACAATCGCCACGCGCCCCCCATCGGTGAGCAAGGGCGTGCGGACGACTCCGGCATTTCGGGCCTCAAGGGTCAACCAGCGCGAACGCGAGTCGCCCAATTCCTGCAGGGACGGCAGGTCCACGAGACTGTCCGTTCCATCGGCGTAACAGCGCAGATGACTGTCCGGAACGGACGCCAGCAACGGCAGGTGCACCGCGCCACCGTTTTGCGCCTGGATCTGCATCGCCCACGTGGGATTGCCGGTCAGTTCCACGAGATTTGGAACATCAAGGACCGAACCCGCTCCCTGCGCCTGCCACAACGCGCCGCAGCAGCCGCCGGTGTCCGCGTAGTGGGTCACCGCGGGCAGTTCGAGAGTGCCGCCGCCGCTGACGGTGAAACTCGAACCGTCGATCTTCGTCAGCGCGTCGAGGACCACCGTCGCTCCGCTCCCGATCTCGCAAGTCATCACCGACAAATCCGTCACTGCTCCCAGGTCGATCCGGCTGTCAGCCCCGTTGACCACGATCCGCAAATACCCGGAAGCCACCGCCGCGAGTTGCGGGAGCCGCACTTCGCCGCCGTCGAGGGCCTGCACGCTCATCGGCCAGTTCCGGTTCGGATTCCCGTGCATCCCGGCGAGGTTTGGCAGCGCCAGCACGCTGCCTGGTCCCTGGGCCTTCCATACCGCCCCGCAGCAGCCGCTATCATCCACCACCGTCGTCGGTCCGGGGAGGGTGATGGTGGCTCCGTCCTGGGCAACGATGAGAGCGCTGTTGATATCCGTCGCCCCCGAAGCCGTGAACGTCGTGGTGGCGCCCGTTGCTGTCAGCGTCCTTGTCGGTGCGATATGCAAGGCGCCACGCACCACGGACGCGCCGCCGGTGAGGGTGAGGTGGCCGGTTTCCAGGGTGAGCGCGGAATCGCATTGCAGGCTGCGGATCGTGATGTTGCCGGGGGCGCCGGCAACCGAGCGATTGCCGGCAGGATCTGGAATGACGACATCGTCAGCCGCGGCGGGCAGGACGTCCCCGGCCCAGTTGGCCGGGTCGTTCCAGGAAGTCCCGTCCCCGCCACCATCCCAGGTGATCGTGGCGGCCGACATCCGCGCGGCCGCGATCAGCGACAGCGTCCACAGGCATTTGGCGCTTGGCATGCAGTTCCCTTATTGGGCGATTTCGGTGGCAGAATAATCCGATCCCCGGTCCCGGGCAACCGGAGTTGCGGGCTCCCGCCGGAACGGCGCGCATCTCGGCTTCCGGACCGCGCCGTTCATTCCGCATTCCGCGGCACGCTTGACGTCCGGCGGGGCGAACGATTCGCTGCCTCATGCGGTACTCCGCAAGAAAGCGCCGGAGGTTGACAGGGAATCTGCCGTTTTGTGGCAACCCCTCCGTCATCCCCGGCGTGGCGCCGACCTCGAGTTTTCCACCAAAGCCGACTGGAACGGCCGGTTAAACCCAGGCATCACGCTTTGCGGGAGTTCCCTCCCCTGGGAGAGCGGGGTTTCGGCCAACCTCCAACGCTTCTCCGAGTCAGCGGAGTTCGTCATCGACGCTCAGCGGGTCGGACAGCGTTGCTGCCACCATCGACCGCATAAGGTCTCGGTAGCGGCGACGGAGGCGATGCACCCGGCGGTCAGCACAGCCGGATGGAACCCCGGCGGAGCGGGAAAGGGCCTGAGCCGTATCGATTCAACAGGGGGTAGCCGCCGACGTGTAGTCGGCGCTGAAATCCAAGGGCTTACGCGGGCTCGCCGATTCCGATCAGCAGTCACCTTTGGGTGAATCGTCGCCCTCGGCAACAGGCTGCCCTATCCCCGCTGAATCATGCGCCGACTGCACGTCGGCGGCTAGGAGTTACTGAATCGTTACGGCTGAGGTTCAAGCCGGGCGGCAATGGGACCAGGTGCGCGGATCGCTGTCCGCCAGGCGCCCGATGTTCTACTTCGGCGTCTGCTGGGTATTGGGGGAAACCGCGGTGAAAGTGATCTGGCCGCCGAAGGTCCTTTTTGCCCCACCCCGTCCTCCGGGGGGAGGCGCCTCCGCTGGTTCAGCTGCAACGACACAGTGAACCATGCGCGGAGTCGGCGTTGGTCGGTGGACGTTGTTGCGCCGCCGTGGAGGGGGCGCTCTTCGCGCAAGGCAGTCCTTGCTTTTACGGAGCGGGGCGGTTGGTATGATGCGGCTCATGAAGACCACGCGATTCCTGTTCCGCGCCCGGCCGGCCGGGGTGACGCTCCTGACGCTGGCGTTGTTTCCGAGCGGTGCGTTCGCGGAGTGGCAACGCGATGACTCGAGCCTGGCGTGGGTCGACGGCCCAAACGTTTTCTGGTGTTTCAGTTACGATCCGGGCCGGGGCAAACCGTTCTTCCATCCGCTGGCTCCGGGCGGAGAGGCGCCGCTGACCAACTTCAGACCGGCGGACCATCCCTGGCACTACGCGCTCTGGTTTTCCTGGAAATACATCAACCATCCCGACGACGGCACCCAGGTGAACTACTGGGAGGAGAACAGCGCCGGCAATGCGCAGGGCCGGACGCGTTGGGAGCGGCCGACGATGGCGACGGAACCCGACGGGCGGGCGACGATCCGGCTCGAACTGAGCTATGTGAATCCGTCCGGCGGGACCGACCTGACGGAGATTCGCGAACTGGGGGTCTCGGCCCCGGCGGCGGACGGCGGCTTTTCCATCGATTGGGTGGCGCGTTTCACGGCCGGCGACCGGGACCTGGTGCTGGATCGGACGCCGATGCCGGGCGAGCCGGGCGGCCAGGTGAACGGCGGCTACGCGGGCTTGAGCGCTCGCATGGCGCCGCTGCCCGTCACCATGTCGGTGGTCACCACCACCGGACCGGTCGAGCAGTTCGTTCGCAATCGCGCCCGCCCCAACGCCGGCGCGGTCGCCTGCAATTTCACCGAGGGTTCCCGGGACCTTGGCAGCCTCGCCTTCTTTTCCGACCCGGCGAACGCGGGGACGGACGCGCCCTGGTACATCATTGACTCGCGGCAGATGCCCTTCATCTGCCAGGCCCTGCTGGCGCCCCAGCCTCGGGCGGTGCCGGCCAAGAGCGGCTTCACGCTTCGCTACCGCATCTGCGTACGCCCCAAAGCGTGGACGCAGCCGGACTTGGTGGCCGCGCACGAGGAGTGGTTGAAGGCCCATTGATTTGCCCCGTGCCCCTCGACGGCAGCGCGATCCCCGTTCAATCCGATTTCATCCAATGCAGCCGAAAGCCCAATGCTCATGAAAACAAATCACGTCACACCCCGGCGGAAACACGAACCCACACCCCTGCGGATGTCCCGGCGACGGGCGCTCAAGTTCCTGGCGAAAACCGGCGCGGTCGGCATGGCTGGCTTTTCCCTGGCGCCCCACCGCGTTCTCGGAGGGGAAGCCGCGCCCGGCAACCAGGTCGTCATGGGAGCGATCGGCACCGGCAGCCGGGGGCCGGCCGATATTGCAGGGTTGGCCGGCTTTGCGGATGTGCGGTTCGCGGCGGTTTGCGACGTGGATCTCGGGCGCGCACGCCAGAGCGCCAAGCGCCTGGGCCTCGACGAGAAGGGAGTCTGCCAGGATTACCGTCGCCTTCTGGAGCGGAAGGACATCGATGCCGTCGTCATTGCCAGCCCCGACCATTGGCATGCCCTGCACTCCATCGACGCCGCGCTCGCCGGCAAGGACGTGTATGTCGAGAAGTGCATGACGCTGACCGTGGCGGAGGGGCGGGCGATGGTGAAAGCCATCCGCCGCCAGGACCGCGTGCTTCAGGTGGGGAGCCAGCAGCGTTCGCAGGCCAGCTTCCACCGGGCGTGCATGCTGGTTCGCAACGGTTTCATCGGCAAGGTCACCCGCGTGGTCGGCGTCAATTTCGCCGGCGCCTGGGAATGCAACCTGCCCGGTCAGGCCGTTCCGGAGAGTTTGAATTGGGACCAATGGTTGGGGCCGGCGGAGGCCAAACCGTTCAACGAGAACATCCGCACCAGCCGTTCGCGTCCGGGGTGGCTTTCCATCAAGGATTTCTGCGGCGGCGAGATCTGCGGCTGGGGCGCCCATGATCTTGACCAGGTCCAGTGGGCGCTCGGCATGGATGAAAGCGGGCCGACCGAGGTCTGGGTCGAAGGCGAGCCTTACAAGCCTTGGGTGGCCGACGAGAACTCGCAGTATGGCCGGTTCTTCGGCGCGAAGGAGACCGTCATCCATATGCGGTATCCGGGGGGCATCCACCTGGAGCTGTCGGAGGATGCCAACCCAAACGGCGGCGCCCTGTTCATTGGCGAGAAGGGACACGTGCGCATCGACCGCGGGCGCTTCGAGGTCAGCGAGCCCGGGTGGAAAAATGTCCCGCTCGACAATCTGCCGGTCCAGCTCGACACCGCCCGCAACCACTACCGGAACTTCGTGGACGGCATCAAGGAGCGGAAGCGCTGCGTGTGCGACGTGGAGATCGGGCACCGGTCGGCCACGGTTTGTCATTTGGGCAATATCGCCCGCTGGGTGAGCCAGCAGACGCAGACCGTCGGTACCCGGCTGGCCTGGGATCCGGTCCAGGAACAGTTCACCAACAACGCCCTGGCCAACACGATGCTGGACCGTCCGCGGCGGAAGGGATTCGAGCTGCCGAAGGTCTGAGGCATGGGCCGAGTATTCTCCACCCGTTGGGTCCTGTACGCGCTTCTGGCCGGAGGCACAGCACCAGGTTTGCGCCCGGGGGCAGCGACCGCTTCCGGTCTGCCTTCTGCGGCGGAAAGGCACTGGACCGCGGACAACGGGAACGGCACGTACTCGAATCCGTTGTTCTACGAGGAATTCGAGGATCCGGACGTCATTCGGGTCGGGGACGACTATTACCTTGCCGGCACCACGATGCACATGAATCCGTCGGTGCAGTTGATGCGCTCGAAGGATTTGGTGAACTGGGAACTGGCGGGTTACTGCATGGACCGTTTGGATTTGGGGCCGGCCTTCCGGCTGGAAGGAGGGAACATCTACGGTCGCGGCATCTGGGCGCCCTGCATCCGGCATCACCAGGGCATGTTCTATGTGTTCTCGAATGTCAATGGCGCCGGTCTGCAGGTGTTCCGCTCGAAATCCATCGATGGCCCTTGGGAACGGAACCAACTGCCCGGGCGCCACGATTTGTCGGTATTGTTCGACGACGACGGCAAGGTCTATCTCATTTCCGGCAACCGCAGTCCTTACCCGATCGAGGAACTGACGCCCGACCTCCGGTCGTTTGTGCCGGGGGTTCGGTATGAACTCGATGCGCCAATGGGCGAGGGGCACCACCTGTACAAGATCAACGGAAGATACGTCGACGTTTCGGCGATCCCCGGCGCGACCACCGACCAAATGGTCGCGATTGCGGACTCGATTCGGGGACCATGGAAAGTGGCGCGTATGGTGCAGGGCGAGTCGCTCGGCGTGACCATCGCGGCGCCGGCCCGCGCTCGATCGGACGACCGTGGATTGACGCTGCACCAGGGAGGCATCGTGGATACCCCCTCGGGCGAGTGGTGGAGCATCATCATGTCGGACCACGGCAGCGCCGGGCGCATGGTCTCCCTGGTCCCGGTCACATGGAACGTCGGCTTCCCGTTGATCGGTCTGCCGGGCAATCTGCGGAAGGCGCCCAACACGTGGATCAAGCCGGACACCAGCTTCGTCCAAGAGCCGCGTCCGGCGTTCATTCACGACGACAACTTCGACGGTGGCCGGCTGAATCCGCACTGGCAATGGAACCACGCGCCCGATGACGCGCGGTGGTCCCTCCGCGAGCGGCCTGGTATGCTGCGGCTTCATTCTCTTCCTGCCGACGATTTTTACAGCGCGCGCAACAGCCTCTGTCAACGCCCGCCGGGGCCCGAGTCCATCATGACCGTGGAGTTGGACACCGTGGGGATGGCTGCGGGTGATACGGCGGGGTTGGCGCTGCTCAGTTCCCCGTATGCGTGGATCGGCGTGGTGAAGACCGACGACCGGGCGAGCGTGCAGCGTTACACCAGCTCCGGCATGGAGCGCGGATTCGGACGACGAAACGCGACTCCGCGCGCCGCCATTCCCCCGGTCCTCAGCCCGGTGGTTCCCCCGGCGCGACTCTGGCTGCGGGTCCATTGCAGCTTTGACACGGACGAGGCGGTGTTCAGCTGGAGTGCCGACGGTCGGGAGTTCACCCCGTTGGGTGATCCGTTCACGATGACGTTTCAGTTGACGACTTTTCAGGGCGTGCGGCCGGCGTTGTTCCACTACAACACGTCCGGGAAGGCAGGTGGATGGGCGGACTTCGACAGCTACACCGTGGAGGAACCGCGCGCTCGGGGAGTGGAGCGGGAGATTCCCGTGGGGAAGACCGTCACGCTGACCAGTGGCGCCGACGGCCGCCTATTGGCCGCGGATGTTCTGAGCGGCATGTTGGTGAACCTCACCGTTGCCGCAAGCGATCCCACGCCGGAGCGGGCCCGGTTCGAGGTTGTCGATCTGGGCTTGGGGCGGGTGGCTTTGCGGACGGCGGATGGGCGGCTCGTTTCAGCGTCCGGCGAGAGCGTGCTTCTGAAGGAGGTTGCCGGCGGGCCGCCAGGGGAGGCTGAGTCTTTCCAATGGATCAATTTGATGCGCGGCGACACGATGCTGCTTTCGCTGAGCAATCACCGCTACCTGACAATCCGACCGGGCGAACCCGGGGCGGTGACGCTTGCCGCCACCGGGCCGCAACCTGCCCGCCGGGGTGGGGCCTGCTTCAAGTGGAAGCCGGTTGACTGAACCCACGACGCGCCTCATGAGCAACCCCCGCCCTCTCACCGGCCTCCTCTCGGTCGCTTTCCTCATTTGTGCTTCCTCCGTTGCGGAAGGGGCGTTGGTGGTTGCGCCCGACACCGTCGCGCAGCTCTTTCCCCTGAGCCGGGTGCGTCTGCTTCCGGGGCCGTTTGCCGATGCTGCCGCGGCGAACCGGCGGTATCTCCTGGCCCACGATCCGGATCGCTTGCTTGCGCCGTTCCTGCGGGAAGCGGGGCTGCAACCGGCAAAGCCGCCGTATCCGAACTGGGAGAGCATGGGCCTCGACGGCCACACGGCGGGGCATTACCTGAGCGCCCTCGCCGGCATGATCGCCAGCGGCAATGATCCCGACGGGGAATTGGGTCGTCGGCTGGAGCACATGGTGGTCGAACTCGAGCGCGTGCAACAGGCGAATGGCAATGGATACCTCGGCGGCGTGCCCGGCAGCCGGGATCTTTGGCGGGCCATCGCGACGGGTGACGTGGGCCGGATCCGGACCAAGTGGGTGCCGTGGTACAACGTTCACAAGACCTTCGCCGGGCTGCGGGATGTCTGCCTTCTCGGGGAGCGCCCCGAGGCGCGCGATTTGCTCCTACGCCTCGGTGACTGGTGCCTGGAAGTCATCTCCGGTTTGAGCGAGGCGGAAATGCAGGAGATGCTCGCCACCGAGCATGGTGGCATGAATGAAGCGATGGCGGACCTCTACACCCTCTCCGGTGATCGCCGGTACCTCGAGGCCGCCGGGCGTTTCCACCACCACGCCGTCATCGATCCGTTGATGGCCGGGGAGGACAGGCTGACCGGTCTGCACGCCAACACCCAGATTCCCAAGGTTGTCGGTCTGGCCCGAATCGCCAGTCTGACCCACGACGCCAGGGCGGATTTCGGCGCCCGCTTCTTCTGGGATACCGTGGTCGGCCACCGCAGCGTTGCCTTCGGCGGCAACAGCGTTTCGGAACACTTCAACGATCCCCGGGACTTCAGCCGCCTGATCGAACACCGCGAGGGCCCGGAGACGTGCAATACATACAACATGCTGCGGCTGACCGAGACGCTTTTCGCGGCACACCCCCGAGCGCGCTATGCGGATTTCTACGAGCGCGCTCTGTACAACCATCTTCTCGCGTCCATCGACCCAAACGACCCCGGCTACGTCTATTTCACGCCCCTGCGACCGGGGCATTACCGCGTGTATTCGCAGGCGGAGGAGTGTTTTTGGTGCTGTGTCGGCACCGGTATGGAGAACCCCGGCCGCTACGGTCAGTTCATCTATGCGCGGGATGGGGACGGGCTTTACGTCAACCTGTTCATTGCCTCCGAACTCCGGGCCGGCGATGGCCTGATTCTCCGGCAGGAGAACCGGTTCCCTTTCGAGCCCCGTTCGCAAATGCGGCTCCAGCTCGATCGACCGGCGGCGTTCACGGTGCGGATCCGTCATCCGTGGTGGGTGCCGGCGGGGAAGTTGGGCCTGCGGGTGAACGGCATCACCACGCCCGCTTCGTCGTCGCCGTCTTCTTATGCGGAAATCCGTCGCCAGTGGCACAACGGGGATCGGATCGAGGTTGAACTGCCAATGCGAACAACGGTGGATCCCCTGCCGGACGGCTCGAATTGGGCGGCAATCCTGTATGGACCGATCGTGCTGGCGGCGCCCGCCGGCGCCCGCGACCTGATGGGCGAACGCGCCAGCAACGGTCGCATGGCGCACGTGGCGAACGGCCCGACGGTGCCGCTGGACCAGGCGCCGTGCCTGCTGACAACCTCGGCAAAACTGCCTGAACACCTCCATCCCGATCCGGCCGCGGGCGCACTGCATTTTCGCCTCGCCGACGTGATCGAACCGGGTCAGGTCGATGGCGTCCTGCTCGAGCCGTTCTTCGGCCTGCATCATCAGCGCTATCAAATGTACTGGGAGCTGACCACTTCCGGCGCGCTGGAGGAAAGGCGCGCGCGTTTGGCGGCGGTGGAGCGTTGGAAGGCCGACCGGGAAGCGGCCACGCTCGATTGGGTGGCGCCCGGCGAACAGCAGTCGGAGGTCGAACACGGCTACCAGGGCGAGGGCGCCAGGACAGGGATTCGCGACGGACGCCGCTGGCGGGAAGGGAGACGCCTTCAGTACACGTTCGATATCCGCGGGGCACAGGCCGCCGAACTCTCGGTGACCTATTCCGGCGACGATTCCGGAAGAGCGTTCGATATCGTCGCGAACGATCAGATCATCGCCAGCCAGGAACTCAGCGCGGCAGAGCGGGGGACGTTCATCGAGAAGCGCTACGCGATCCCCGCGACGGTTCTGAGTTCGGGTGCAGATGGTCGCGTGACCATCGGGTTTGTGGCGCAACGGTCGCTGGCCGGAGGACTGTATGACGTGCGCCTCCTGAAACCCGGTCTGCCGTTTCCTGATGGCGGCACGGTGTCGTCGGGGGATTCCCGTTGATTTCGGGCCGCTGAAGGACTTCACTTGCCCTGCCTTGTTCCGGTAACGATGCCCGAAGACATCCTGATGATTGCCCTATGAACACGCCGTGGAACCTAACGCCGAACGCCAGCCCCTCACTGAAACGCCGGCTGTTGCGAGCCTGGATCGTGCTTGGCGTCGCTTCCGTGGTTGCGCTCGGGGCGGCGCCCGACGTCCGCCTGACCGTGGACGCCGACCATCCCTCGCACGCGATCAACCCGCAGGTGTACGGGCATTTTCTCGAACACATCTATCACTCGGCCAACGGCGGGTTGTGGGGTGAGATGGTTTGGAACCGCAGTTTCGAACTGAGCCGGACCGGCATCGGTGACTGGTCCCTCGCGGACGGCGAGATCCTCCAGTCGGCGCTCATCACGGACGTCAACTTCGTCTTCGGGGTCGACTCCTGGAAGGACTACGAATTCACCCTGCAGGCCCGCAAGGATGGGGGTGCCGAAGGGTTCCTGGTGCTGTTTCGGGCGCAGGACAGTGACTCTTTCTACTGGTTGAACATCGGCGGCTGGGGGAATACGCGGCACGCCATCGAAAAGGAATCCGACGGGGCGCGTCGCGGGCTGGGGGGCGGTTCCAATGGACGAATTGAGACCGGTCGTTGGTATGACGTTCGCGTTCGTTGCCAGGGCGACCATATCCAGTGCTGGCTGGGTCCGGACCAGATCATCGACGTGCGGGATGAGAACGCTCCCTATCTGACGGGGATGATCGGGCTTGGAACGTGGGGCACGCAGGCGCGCTACCGCAATCTCAAGGTCACCAGCCTGGATGGTTCCGGGGAACTCTTTTCCGGTCTGCCGGGACTGCCGGTGCGCGGATTCGAGGCCGACTTCTGGACGCCCTTCGGCTCGGGCGGGGCCGAACGGGTGAAGGATGCGGTGAACAACGATTACAGCCTCCGGTTGACGGGCGACGGCAGTTCGACCGGAATCGAACAGGGCAGCTTCCGGTTCATCCCGCAACGCTACGAGGGATCCGTGTGGATGAAGGGTTCACTCCCGGCGGGCCTCAAGCTGGAATTGCTCGGTGCCGGGACGGTTCTCGGCGAGGAGGTGCTCGGGCCGCCGACGGACGACTGGGCGGAGTACCCGTTTCGGATCGATTCCAGGGGCGGCTCCCTGGACGGTTCGCTCCGGCTTACGCTGCTGGGACCCGGCTCGGTCAAACTCGACCAGGTGAACATGATGGGACAGGACGCTCTGGGGAATGACGGTCTGCGGCCCGATCTGCTCGAGGCGGTGCGCGGTCTGCGTCCGCCGATCATCCGTTGGCCGGGCGGTTGTTTTGCGTCGGTATATCTGTGGAAGGACGCCGTCGGGCCGCAGCACCAACGGCGTATTTATCCCGCCTACATGTGGGAGGACCAGGACATCAACTCGTTCGGCACGGATGAATACATGCGGCTCTGCCACCAGACGGGGGCCGAACCGCTGCTGGTGATCAACACCGGCGTGCTGCAGGCCGGGTGCGGGGCGCCCGCCCAGTTCCGTCTGCCTGCCGAGGGCGACTACCTGCCATACGCCCTGGAATGGATGGAGTATTGCAATGGCGACATATCCACGCCGATGGGCGCGTTGCGGGCAGCGAACGGGCATCCGGAACCCTATGGTGTCGTCTACTGGGAACTGGACAATGAAACCTGGGCGGCAGGCGTCGAGGCCTACATCGCGAAAGTGCGCGAGTTCGCCCCGGCGATGCGGGACAAGGCCGCCGAGTTGGGAACGCCGATCAAGCTCCTGGCGTGCGGCGGCAACGGATTCGACATGCGCTGGAACCGGTCCTTGATCGATGCCTGCGCCCCGCTGATGGACTACATCAGCATTCACCACTACGAGAATCCGGACAACTTCGCCACGGCGCCCGATCGCTATGAGCGCCTGCTCATCGAGCTGGCTGATTACATCGCGCGTTCGGACAATCCGGAGATGGACATCTACAACTCCGAGTGGAACGCCCAATCAACGGACTGGCGGACCGGGTTGTACGCCGGCGGCTTGCTCAACGCCTACGAGCGCCAGGGCAAGAAGTTCACGTTGGGCGGGCCGGCGCTTTTTCTGCGTCACACCTCGGCCGGCGCCTGGGACAACGCCTTCATCAACTTCGATCACACCGGCTGGTTCCCGGCGCCGAATTACGTCGTGATGAAGCTCTGGTGGGATAACTTCGCGCCGCAATTTCTTCCCGTGACAGGCGATCAACGCGGTTGCAACGTCGTCGGGACCCGTACGGAAAGCGGCGGCATCGTCGTGCTCAAGGCGGTCAACCCGACGGACGGCCCGAAGTCGGTCGAAGTGACCGTGGTGGGCGGGTTCCTTCCGCGGGAGGCATCCCTGGAGGTTGTCGCGCCGGGATCGCTCCGGGCGCGCAACACCCTGGCGGAGCCCGCGGCGGTGCGTCCGGTGGCCGGGGTCGCCCGGTTGACCGGAAAGCGCGCGCAATTCGAGCTGCCCGCCTATTCGGCGGCGGTGGTCCGACTCAGGCAGTGAGAGCTACCCCTCCGCCAGGGAGCGTTCTACCGCTTCCGCCAGCACCATGAAGCAGCACTCCACCTTGCTTCCGGCGACGATCCTCGCCGCCCTCATTGCCTCAGGTGCCGGGGCCTGCGGCGCCGCTGCGCCGGCGCTGAGAGACGCCTTCGATGGATGTTTCCTCGTCGGCGCCGCCATCAACCGCGCCATGGCCACGGGCTCGCCTTCCCGCTGGCGGACGCGCGAGCAGTTGGACGCCGACCTCGCGCTGGTCCGCGGGCAGTTCAACCAGATCACTGCCGAGAACGACCTGAAATGGGCCCTGATCCACCCGCGGGAAGGAGCGGACGGGTTTGACTTCGGGCCGGCGGATGCCTTTGTGCAGTTTGGGCTCGATCAGGGGATGTATCTCGTCGGGCACACGCTGGTCTGGCATTCGCAGACGCCGAGCTGGGTTTTCGCCGGAACGAACCCACCGCCGGAAGCCGTCCGCGCCGCGGCCACTTCGGGTCCGATCAGGGAGGCGACCACTCTGCCAGAAGCGGGTCGCTTCAGGCGCGGTATGGATGGCGGCCCCGGTCGCTCTGGCTACCAAGGTCCGAGGGCTTCCCGCGAAGAGTTGCTCGCGCGGATGCGGGATCACATTCGCACGGTGGTCGGTCGATACCGCGGACGGATCAAGGCCTGGGACGTCGTGAATGAAGCCCTGGCCGACGGCGGGCCGGACATCCTGCGCAACTCGCTCTGGCGACAAATCATCGGGCCGGACTACATCGCCAAGGCGTTCGAGTATGCCCACGAAGCAGATCCGGAAGCCCTTCTGCGTTACAACGACTACGGTCTGGAGAACCCGGCCAAGCGGCGCAACCTCATCACCCTGGTCCGCTCCCTGCTGAACGCGGGGGTACCGGTCATGGCGATCGGGACCCAGGCACACTTGAATGTCTCTGGAGCCACTTTCGAGAGCATGGACGATTGTCTGACCGAACTGGCCACGCTCGGTCTGCCGATCCATGTCACCGAGTTGGACATCAACAGTGCGCAGGGTGGCCAGCGGAGCAGCGGGGCCGACCTCGCGGACAATGCCGGCGTTACGCAGGGGGGATTGGTGGAGGAGGCTGACGAGCGTTTGGCGCGTGCCTACGAAGGGGTCTTTCGCGCGTTCGCAAAACACCGGGAGGCGGTGGCGGTCGTGACGTTCTGGGGCGCCAATGACGCCAACTCGTGGCGACGCAACGGCCGACCGCTCTTGTTCGACGGGGAGAGCCGACCCAAGTCTGCGTTCGACGCGGTGATCCGGGTTGCCGCCGAAAGCGAGCGCGGCGGGCGGTGAGGGTCTGGCGGTGCGGTTGCGGTCGGCTTGCGGCTGTACCGGTTTTGGCGGCGCCCCCTCCGAAATGGCTGGCCGGCGGTCGTCGTCGGTGGTCAGCATTTTACGCCAATGAACCTGCATCTTCGACGTCTCCTGGCCGTGTCGGTCGTGGTGGTGGTGGGCATGCCGTCCCGGGCCGCCGAGCCCCCCTTTTCGGGAACGATCTTTCTCGACGGGGACATCATCACCGCAACGGACCCGAGCACGTTCGAGAGCCTTACGGAGGCGGGGATCGGGCGGCGGACCATGTTTGACCGACGGGTGAACGGATGGGTCACGCTCGACGCATTCCTGTTCGATGCCCGCTACGCCGACGGATTGGCGATTGAAATCCAGGTGAATCCGGAGTTCGGCGACCGTGCCGAAGCGCGGACGCAGGCAATGGAGTACGCGCCCGTCATCGGGCGGTTGCCGCATTGCCTGCGGACGGACGTCGAGACCGTTTGGATCCACCCGGGGACGGAGCCGTTTGGGGGCGGAAACCACAACCTGCTGATCCACACCGGCCAGGCGCGGCGCTACGAACGGGACGGCATCCTCGAAGAAACGCTCGTTCACGAAGCCAGCCACACCTCGCTGGATACCACGCACGCACGGGCGCCGAACTGGCGTGCCGCCCAGGCAGGCGACGCGGGTTTCATCTCCACCTACGCGCGGGACAACCCCGACCGCGAGGACGTGGCCGAGAGCTTTCTCCTGTACCTGGCCCTGCGATGTCGTTCCGACCGCATCCCGCCAGCGTTGGCAGGCACGATTCGCCGCACCATGACGTGTCGCATCGCGTATTTCGACACCCTCAACCTCGACCTGCGGCCGATGGTATGTTCCGAACCGCCGGGAGCGAAACAGGTTGACCACAAGACGGAGCGGGGTCGCTTGGTGCCGTGACGGAGGAGGTACGCGGCGGAGTCCTCTGCGGTCGGCGGGTTCCGCGATTGGATCCGGGGAACCCCGGCACGAGGCGATCCAAAGGCGCGTCGACCACCCTCATTCCGTGCGACCTGCAGCCCTCGGGAGCGGCCCCGCGTCCCGGTGGGGTGGAGGACTGCTTCGCGATCCCAGCCTGCGGTGGCGGCAACCGGATCCGACGGAAATAACTGGCGCCCAATGGCCAACGCCGGCATGGGATCACCCACGGAGGATGACGCCCCGAACTGCACGCTCCCGGTGTGTCGCGGGAGGCCCGTTGAGGGGGCAACTTGTGATCTGATGTCGATTGAAAGATGGTAGAAGAGTACGAATTAAGTTGTGAAAGATGCGTAAAGGTGTATTGTCATAGTCGCTATGAGGATAACGGTTGAAATTGATGATGAGATTGTTGATGATCTGGTGAAAATAACTGGAGAATCGAAGAAGAGTCCGGCGGTTGCCAAAGCGGTGGAGGAGTTCGTCAAGCGCCGCAAGGCGCGCGAATTCGGGCGGATGCTGCGGGAGGGCTTCTTCGACTATCCGCTCACCAATGAGGAGATCGAAGCGCAGGATCGCTAGGCATGGTTCTCGTTGACTCCTCAATTTGGATTGAGGCCGCCCGGCGAACGGGGGACATCGAGGTGAAGGTGGGGCTTGAGGCGTTGCTCGAAGAATACGAGGCGACGCTTTGTCCGCCGGTTCGTCTTGAGGTGCTCGGCGGTGCGCGGCGGCAGGAACGGCAGGTACTGGAGCGGGCGTTCGGCGTGCTGCCTTCGATCGAGGTCGCCGCGGTCTCGTGGCGCCGGGCAGTGGGGAATGCCTGGCGGCTGCGAGACGCGGGGGTGCTGCCGCCATGGAACGATGTTTTGGTGGCCACTCTGGCAATCGAGCAGGGATGCCGGGTGTACGCGAGGGACCGGCACTTCGAGCTGATGAGGCCGGTGATCGGCGTGCTCCTCTACGAGCCGGGTTATGGGGGCGCCTATAACCCGGGAGGAGGTTGAAAGCGCCGGTGGATCGAACCGGGAAGGAGCACCCGCTGCCCGGACCGTACCCGGCATCGTGCGGTGGCGCCTCGCCCGGGCTTCACTTGCTTTGGAAGGGGCGGGCTGCCAGGGTCGGGCTCGTCCGCGCGGCATCTGAACCGCAACGGCACGAACGATTGGTTCGGAACTTGATTCGAGGCGAAGGCAGATGAGGATCTGGCAGGCTTGTAAGGTGAAGGGTGCGCCGCGCAACCGGGGGCGGCTGGCTTTGGGAGCGGCGTGCGGATTCCTGGCGATCAGCCAATCCACGGCGGGAAGCCGGGTGCAGGTCTGGGACACGGGCAGTCCGCTGGCAGGGGAGGTGTTGACCGCAGATCGGGGTGGATGGACGTCCGTGCCGTCCGAACTCTTCGAGTTCGAGGCGGATCCCTTGAAAGCCGCCTCGGATCCGGGGTATTACGGGCGCGAATACTCGTTTGCTGGCGATGTGGTGGTGGAGAACCCGTGTCTCACAGCGGTGCTGCAACCCGGCAGCGGACGCCTCTTGGTCCTTCCGCGGCGGGAGGGCAACCGTCTCGCGGGCTTGGCGGAAGGTTCAGGCGGGGGCCTTGAACTGGTTCTCACCGCGGAGGATCACCGTCCGGTGGATCGGGTTCGCTGCGAGATCGTGCGGAATGCGGGGGATGAAGTGGTCCTTCGCGTCTGGTTTCCCGGCGGGCAGGGAGGGGAGGCGTCCGTGCTGTTCTCGTTCGGACGGGACGAAATCATCGAGGTCCTCCCCGCGGCGGCCTTGGGCGGGGTCCGGGTAAACGGCGCGTGGGCCTACGGGTTGGTGCCTGAATTCGGGGGCGATGACCTGTTGTTTGGACCGATGCGTGTTGGGGGCGCGGATCGAGTTTGGCTGCCGGTCGAAGGGGTGTTCGTCGGGTTGCTCGAGGGAGAGGGCAGCGAACTGGTGCTGACGTGGGCGCCGGAAGCCCAGCGGCTCGCTTTGTGCAAAGACGGCACGGGTTCCGGGGAAGCGAGCTTCGATGCGTTGGAGTTCGCGCCAAGCGGCCGAGGATTCAACCTGGCGCTGTTGAGTGCCCGGGGAATCTGGCATCGGGAACCACTTAAGCCGGCATACTTGGAGAAGGACGTCGGTCTGGAGTGGCGGCGTCCCTTTCCGGCGCGCTGGAAGACCCAGTTGCTCGAATCAGGAGTTCCCACCACCTTTGCATTCCGGGATGCCGCAGGACCAATCTGGCGCGGGGTGTCCGGGTCGTATGCCTATCCGGTCTGGTTCGAGGGGGAGACCGCCATGTTGCATCTCAGCAAGAAGGTGCCTCCCCGGGGCGAGGCGGTGATTTATGCCCTGGAGGGTCAGGACACTCCCGACGGAGTCCGCTCTCCTGTGGACATCATCAAGGCGACCCTGGGGCGGGAACTCTGTCGCCCGATGCTGGATGTGGCGGGGCGCAAGTTGCGCACGCATCACCGGCGAGGCGGCGATGGGGTGCATCGTGCCTGCACTTGTGGTTGCACCGAAGCGATCCAGGCGATCTTCGAGGCGGGACGCGAGGTCGAGGAAAGGGCTGTGGTCGAGGAAGCCCTTGAAGACATGAACTTCTTCGTGCGACGCCATGTCGAGCGTATCGAGGAGTACCAGCGTTTTGCCGTGGGATTGACCGGGTATCTCCGGACGACCGGGCCCAAGGCGCCCGCATGGAAGAACCTCTGCGCGGATTTAGAGGCCACCGTCCGGCGAATCCCCGAGGAGTGCGCGGCGCAAGGCGAGAACATGAAATCGCTGGTGTTCGCGGAGGATCTGACCCGCCGCACGCTCGCGTTGACGGAGCGCCAAAGCGCCGGGAACCTGGCAGTCTACATGGAGCTGCTGAACGAATGGCGGGCCATGGGTGGGGCGCAGGATTATGTGCTGGCCCAATGCCATGTTCTCGCCCGCAAGGTGGCTCAGGACGCCGGTTACCTGGGGGCGCAGGATGCCGCGGCATTGCCGGTGGTCCGCGAGGTCCGCGAGCGTTGCCGGCAGGTTCTACGGAACCCGGATGGTTACGAGATATGGGCCAACTACTGAAAACACCCTGTCCGTTGCGCGCGGAGACCCTGCGAACCGGGACGCCGCTCGCGGCCGCAACCCCGTTGCTGGCCGCAGTGATGTTGCTGTCGGCGGGCTGCGGGCCGGACTCATCGGCGGATCGTCCGAGCCCGTCCGCGGCGGAAACAGTGTCGGCGCCCGGCGGTGTCGGGCAGGTGATCGATGCGACCGATGCCCCGCCTTCTCCGTCCGGGAGCAACGGCATGGTCTTCATTCCGGGTGGGACTTTCGTCATGGGAGACGCAGACGAGATCGATGCGCCGCCGCACGAGGTCACGATCAGTGCCTTCTTCGTGGACCCGCACCCGGTGACCCAGGAGGAGTTCGAGTCTTTGATGGGGAGCAACCCTTCCCGTTGGAAGGGGCCGAAAAACCCGGTGGAGCAGCTGCGCTGGTCGGATGCGGCGCGGTTCTGCAACCAACGCTCGGAACGAGAAGGTCTGGCGCCGTGCTACGATCCCGAGACTTGGCATTGTGATTTCGAGGCCAGCGGCTACCGGTTGCCCACGGAAGCCGAGTGGGAGTATGCCTGCCGGGCCGGGACCACGACGGCCTACTTCTTCGGTGACAGCGGCGCGAAGCTCGGGGACTACGGCTGGTACGACAAGAATGCCGGCGGCCATCCTCGTCCGGTCGGCCAGAAGGAGCCCAATCCCTGGGGGCTCTACGACATGGCGGGGAACGTGTGGGAGTGGTGCAACGACTACTACGCGGTGGACTACTATGCGGCGGCTCCCGCCCGTGATCCGCGGGGCCCCGAGGAGGGCACGACCAAGGTCCTCCGGGGTGGGGCGTGGCGGTTTAGTGCGGACAACTGCCGATCCGGCTATCGCTACAACGAGAACCCCGGCGAGGCCGATGTCTGTTTCGGTTATGACATCTACGGCTTCCGTTGCGTGCGGCGGGCGATCGAGGACGGAGCGCGCTGACCGGCTCGTTGTCGCTCAGCCGTAACGATGCAGATGGATTCACCACGGATGGGCACTGATGGGCACTGATATTGAGGGAAACCAGGATCGCTCGCCCTGGTTTCGGGCTCACCATTTAGTGAGTCTTCTCGCCGTCTCCGCCAAAGCAGCAGCGCCGCACACCATCCGTGGCATCCGTGCCCATCCGCGGTCCATTGACTGAATTGACACGGCTCAGCGAGGGGCAAGCCACGTCCGGAGGGCGGGGGTGGCGACGAGATTTCGGGCGAGCAGGGCGTAGCCTTCGGTGAGCGGGTGGCTGGCGTCGGCGTACAGCAGGCTTGGCAGCGCGGGCGGCAGGACATGGGGCACGTCGTTGGCCGTCAGCCACTCCTCGATGGCCGACCGCAGTTGGCGGAAGGCGGGGAGGTTTTCCGACGCCATGAGGTGTTCGTTGAACGGGCCGACGACTACGAACACTTCGTTGCCCCGGGACCGCAGCAACGTCACCAACCGCCGGAACGCCGCCCACTGCAGCGAGTCATCCGCGGCCACCCAATCGAAGCGGGTGGAGCCTTTTCCTGTCGTGGACCAGGGTTTGTGACGGGAACTGTCGGGGCCTCGATCAGGATCATCAGCGGGTTCGTCCGGGACCGCGAGGGTGATCTGAGCAAGCGGGTTTCGGAAAGCGTTGGGCAGGTGAGGCGGGTTGCCGCCGTCCTCTTGCAGGGTCCAGTCGAGGATGTTGCGCTGGCCGAAGTAGGCGATCTGCAGATGGTTGGCCCACTGGGCGAAGGGGAGGTTCCGCTCCACGACCAGCCCCAATCGTTCGTTGAGATCAGCGCGATAGCACGGGATGCGGGGAACGAATTGTGGCACCAAGGCGGCGTGGTTGAAGCGCTCCTCTTTTGGCGTGTGCAGATCGGCCTTCGGGCTGGTCATCCAAAGCAGGTTGCAGTGCAGGAGAATCCGGGAATCGCGCAGGCCGCCGCCGTAGTAGCGGAGGAGGCCTTCAAGCGCCAGCGGGAACAACCCGTTGACCCCGGCGTTGACGAAGCGTCCCGGGACGCCCGTTTCCTGGTTGAGGAAGTGCGACAACGTGCCCTCGGGACGGACATATTCCCCCCAGACCACGGAGTCGCCGACCACCGCGATGTTGGTGGAGGCGAGCCGTTCCAGCCGGCGGGCATACAGAGCGTAGTCGCGGCTGAGAGCGTACGGGATGCGGTAGTCGGGGCCGGGGTCGAAACGCTCGATGCGTGTCCAGCCCCACGGAGTGGCCGCCAGGACTCCAAGCACAATGGCGGCAACGAGCACCCAGTGCCGGGCGCCGAGGCGCATGGCGTTGACGAACCGGGTTTCGCCGGGAGCGAGGGGCAGCGGGTTGGTGGGAGCGGTATTCACCGGTCAACGGTCGCTTCAGAATTGGAAGTAAATGAACGCTCCGCCCTCAGTGGCGAACAGGCAGAGGTAGAGGATCATCATCGCCGCGGTCCCCACCCGGACGAAGCTGGTTTGGAGCAGCGTCCTGAAACGCGACTCGAAGGCGAACTGGTAGAGCCAGACCGCGCCGACGAGGAGGAGCATGAGGGCGGGCATCTGCGGGGTGGTCCAGGCCCCGGTGCAGATGCGGGCAATGATCAGGCCGGCTTCGGTGGTTGACCCGGCGCGGAAGAAGATCCAGGCGAAGCAGACGAAGGCGAACGTGGCGAGTTGTTTGACGGGGCGGGGCACCTGTTCGCGATACCATGCCGAGCGTTCAAGTTCGCGCGTCAGGACGGTTCCGGCGGCGTGCAGGCCGCCCCAGATCACGAAGGTCCAGGCGGCGCCATGCCAGATCCCGGACAGCAGGAACGTGAGGAACAGGTTGCGATACGTGAGCCAGCGTCCCTGCCGGTTACCGCCCAGCGGGATGTAGACGTAGTCCCGGAACCAGGTCGACAAACTGATGTGCCAGCGCGACCAGAAGTCCCCTAGGCCGGTGGCCAGGTAGGGGTTGTTGAAATTGAGCATCAGATCGAAGCCCATCACCTTCGCCACCCCCCGGGCCATGTCCGTGTAGCCGCTGAAGTCGAAGAAGATCTGCCAAGCGAACGCGAAGGTGGCCAGCAGCAGCTCGGGCGCGGCGCATACGGCGGGGTTGTCGTAGACGCGCTCGACGTAGTACGAAAGGTAGTTGGCGAGGGCCAGCTTCTTGAACAGACCGACCAGGAACAACGAGATGCCGTCCGTCACATCGGCGAGGCGAATTCTCGGGAACTGGTTGAATTGGGGCAGGAGGTTCCGCGCCCGCTCGATGGGGCCGGCGACAAGTTGCGGGAAAAACGCGACGAAGGTGGCGAAGCGGAGGAAGTTACGTTCGCGGTGAATCTGGCCGCGGTAGAAATCGATGCTGTAGCTCAGGGATTGGAAGGTGAAGAACGAGATGCCGACCGGCAGCAAATAGTCGGCGCCGAACGGCATCCAGGCGGCTGGATCCGGCAGGCGCAACGACCATCGCGTCCAGGCGAACAACGCATTCAGGTTTTCGACGAAGAACCGCGCGTACTTGAAGAAAGCGAGGATGGCGAGGTTGTTCGCCAGGCTCACCACCAACCAGGTTCGGCGGTGGCCCGAGAAAGCGCCCACGGCCACCAGGGCCAGTATCACCGCGCAGGCGATCAATGTCGGGCGCAACGTTGCCGGCCCCGCCATTGCCCCGCCCCCCGCTCCCACCGCGGCCAGTCCGGCGATGACAAAGGCGCGCTTCAACACCGGATCATCGAAATCCAGGCGCGTCAGGCGGCGGCGCCAATCGAACGGCTTCCCCCCCGGTGGACAGTGATCCATGAGCGCCACGAGCACGAAGTCCAGGACCGTGGAGTAGAGGATGAGGATCAGGTAGTACGGGTTCCACCAGCCGTAGAAGAGGTAGGAGGCCGCCATCAACCAGGGCACCCAGAGCCGCGTGCAACGCAACGCCAGGAAGCCGGTCAGCACCAGCGCAAAGAAGACCGCGAAGGTCCAGGTGTGGAACAGCATGACAGGCGTGAGCTAGGCCGGCGGCGTTCGCAGGTCCCGACGGCGCCAGACCGGCGATTCGCCCCGCGAGCGGCGCGGGCGGGATGAACCGGATGGACGGTGACGGTATCTCATGGCCGGGCGGCGTGGGGCAACGCGTCCAACTCCGCCGCCGTGGCCCGCCGCACGCAGCGGAAGCCGCAATAGTCCGTGTAAAAGCAGGCGTCGCTGTCCCCGGTGCGTTCTCCCCGGCGATAGCTGGCCCGGCACATGTCGGCACTGGCCTGCCACGAACCCCCGCGCATCACCCGCCGCACGTCCTGGCCGGTGTTCGGTGGCCCGACAGGATCCTCGGCCGGGCTGGCGCCGTAGTACGCGGGATCGTAGACGTCCTCGCACCATTCGGAGACGTTTCCGTAAAGGTCGAAAAGACCCCATGAATTTGGCTTCTTCATCCCGACGACGTGCGTCTGTTGTCCCGCGTTGTCGGCGAACCAGGCGTATTGCCGCAACCGGTCCGGCGTTCCGAAGTCATACGCGCCGACCGAACCCGCGCGACAAGCGTATTCCCATTCGGCTTCGGTGGGCAGGCGATAGCCGTTCGCCGTGTAGTCACAGTCCCAGTCCGCGGTCTTTTCGTCGTAGCACGGGGTCAGGTTTTCGAGCAGGGAGCGTTCGTTGCAGTACTGCTTGGCATCCCGCCAGCGCACTCGCTCCACCGGTTGATTCGCATCGTTCTGCCACCGTGACGGATTGGGGAGTTGCGCCTGCCTGAACAGCGCGTGGGTGACCTCGAATTTGTCCATCAGGAACGGGCTTACCCGCACGCGATGCACGGGGGCTTCGTCGGCGTTGCCGCGGTCGCTGCCCATGAGGAATTCGCCGCCGGGCAGGGCGATCATCGGCACCCCGGACGCGGTCACAATCCCGACCGGGCCACCTGCCGCGCCGGAGCCTCCCGGGCCTCCCGGTTCACTTCCCGTATCGCCGCAGGCACAGAGCAGCGCGGCGAGGATCGGCAGCGCCGCCGTGTGGCCGCCCGGTTTCATCGCCCGCCCCCGTCGTCTGGGCCGGCCCGAAACCAGGCCGACTCCTTGTTGCTCCGGCCGTCGCTCGTGAGCCGGACCAATTCGGCCTCGGTGGCTTGATTTAGGTCGAGGGTTCCGCTGCGCTCGGCGGACACCGCGTAGAGATCCCAGCCCGCGGCGTAGACGCCCACGATCTCGCAGGCGGAAAGGAACGTCCCCGGCTTGTTCGGGTCGCCCTTGCTGGCGGGGCCCCGGCTGAAGCTCACATAGCGGCTGTCGGGCGACCAGTCCACATGATAGGTCTCGTTCGTCGCATCGTGCAGGCGCAGTCGCCGGGGGCCGACGGTCGGCGGGTCCGATTCGAGGTCGATTGAGGCGAGGGCGATTTCGTGATCTCCAGGTCCCCAGGCAATCTGGCGGCCGTCCGGGCTCAGACACGGACGGCAGCCGGGGATGTTCAAGTTGACGATCCGGTCGCCGTCGGCTGCGATGGCGAGGATGGCATGGTCAAAGCCCATCCCGGCATGCACGGTCGAAACGATCCACTTGCCGTTCGGAGCGAAGCTCGGGTTGTAGAGGTGGTGCAGATTCGCGCTGTTGGGGTGGGGGGTCACCTGCCCGGTCGCCAGATCGTAGAAGCTCATCCCGGTGGTGTAGAAGTCGATGACGTTGAACTTGGGGTACTCCTGCGGCAGGAATCCGATGACCCGTCCGTCCCGGCGCCAAAAGGGCTCGCGCGCGTGGTCGGCGATCTTGCGCCGGCGCCCGCCATCGATATCCATCACCCACAGGCTCCGCACCGCTTCCCGGCCTTCACCCGTGTCGACCGAGAAGCAGAGGCGGGCGCCGTCGGGGGCGACCTGCGGGTAATGCTCGTGCTGATCCGGGGTGCGGGTGAGGTTGATGCGGCTGGATCCGTCCGCGTTCACCACAAAGATCTCCCAGTTGCCGTCCACGTAGCATTCGTAGGCGAGCCGGAAACCCGAGTCGCGGAGCTCGCGGCGGAGGGGTTCTCCGGTCCGGCCCGGCCCGGAGCCGAGCAGGAGGAAGGGGATCACGGCCAACCGGAGCGCCGGGAGGCGGCGCGCTGCCCGGCAGGGGGCCGTCCATCGGAACGGGCGAACATTGTGCGACACGGACCGAGGCTAGGAAGTGCGGGCGGCGCGCTCAAGCGCGATGTGTGCCGGCGACACGGAGGGTGCGATCCGACCGGCCGGACCCGCTGGATGCGGCGGCGTTTCCGGTGTCCCGGCGAAAATTGAATCTCGGCTCGCCCTGCACCGTCTGGAACGTGTAGAACGACGCACAGACTGTTGAATATCATGATGCTCAAGCCACTTACGCGCCGGCTCAGGAACCCGTCCCGGCGGGCGGGTTTTACCCTCATCGAGATCCTCCTGGTCATCGTCATCATCATGATGCTGGCGGCGGCCCTGGTTATTTTCGTGCTGCCGCAGCGGGAGGGGGCCGAGCGGAACACGACCCGCCTGCTGTTGATGCAGGTGCAGAA
Organism: Verrucomicrobiales bacterium; assembly: GCA_024233305.1. Lineage (GTDB taxonomy): Bacteria > Verrucomicrobiota > Verrucomicrobiia > Limisphaerales > J093 > J093. The sequence continues at coordinate 87,195 of JACKPV010000031.1, read as the reverse complement.
CGCGCTCGACACCTACCGGCTCAACGTCGGGCGCTATCCGACCGATGACGAAGGCGGGCTCGGGGCGCTGCTCGTGAAGCCCCAATACGAAAACGAAACGCTGGGCGAACGCTGGCAGGGGCCCTATCTGAAACCCGGCACCAAGTTGCTGGATGCCTGGGGCAACCAGCTGGTTTACGAATCGGTCGACGTTTCGACGGACGAAACCGACTCGACGCAGCTGCCCTACCGGCTCTACTCGATGGGCCCCGACGGTCAGTCGGACACCGAGGATGACATCACGTTGATGGAGGAGGCGGACGGCACCCAGGATTCGACGACTGTGCTCGACCAGAATCCGTAGGCGGGAACCTCGCGGCGGCCCGCCGCGCCGCACTCGAATGACGCCGATTTCGTTGGCCGGATCGAGACGCTCCCGCGCGGCCGGGGCGCTTTGTCATCGGGCAGCAGGGACTGGCAGACGGCGGACGGGCGAGGCGGGGTTCAGCCTGTTCGAGCTGCTCCTCGTGCTGGTGATTCTCCTGGGCCTGCTGAGTGCCTTCGTCGTGCAGCTGGACGCGATGCGCCATGGCGGGGCCTTGAGCGAAGGGGTGATCCGGTTGGAATCCCTCCTGCGCTTTGCCCGGGCGGAAGCGGCCCTTCGGGGCAAGCGCGTGCGGGTCGGATTCGCGACCGTCCCGCCCGAAGAACGCCGCCGCGACGACGCGCTTGCGGTGGAACCTGTGCGCCTTTCCTGGGAGCCGGACCCGTTGCAGGAGCCCGGCGTATTCGAGAACCTGCGATCCACCGTCTGGGCCGACCAACCCTTGCGCGAGCTGCTGACCGTGCGGGAGGTCACAACCCCCGGTCGCCCCGCGAACGCCGGGGCCGCGTCGGCCGACGCGGACGGACCGACGGCGGACTTCCCAACCGAAGGCGACGACCGGGCCACCCCGGCCTCGATCACCTTCGATGCCGAGGGGTGCTCGGAGTCCGTGGAGTTGGTCGTTCAGGCAACCGATCCGGACGATAATCGATGGGTGCTGGTCTCCTTGAACGGGCTGACCGGCGAGGTCTCGCACCGGGAGCTGGACGAGGAAGAGCGGACCGAGCGCGAGCGTTCTTCCGCGGAGGGTGGCGTGAGCAGTGCGAGCGGGCGGGGATCTCAAGGGGCCGGGAGGGCGGCCATCACCTTTCAGGGCGGCCAATGATGCGCTTGCGTTTCCATCCTGACGCCCATGCCCGACGGGTTCCCGCCGCCCGGCGTCGTTGCGGGGCGGTCCTGCTCGAAGTGGTGCTGGCGCTGGCCCTGTTCGTTTTCGCTGCCGCGGTGATCAGCAGCGGACTGCACTCGGCCGCGGCCCGGGTCGAGCGCCTGCGAAACGAGGCCCACGCGGTGGATCTGGCATGCTCCGTGATGGCCGAGTTGCAGCTGGGCATCCGCGAAGTCGTCAACTCGGGCGAAGAACCCCTGCCGCCGCCTTTCGAGGACTGGACCGCCCGGATCGAGACGAGCGTTTACACGTTCGGCTGGGAGGACGTGGCCGGCCTGTCAACGGTGACCGTGCTGGTCGAGCACTCAGCGAGCGACACGTCGTTTCGCCTGGTGCAGTTGCTCCCGGCGACCCCGTTGCGGGTGGCGACCGGCGCGGACGGGGAGGGGATGGTCGCGGGAGGACTGTCGGGGGCGACGGGAACACGGCCATGAACCTCGTCTTGGCAAGCCATCGGGTGGCCGTCGATCTCCGGGCGGGGAGGATCCGCGGTTTCACGCTCATCGAAGTGCTGCTGGCCACGGGCATCACGGCGGGTTTGCTGCTCGTGGCCCTGTTCTTTCACCAGCAATCGGCGGCCCTCCGGAACGGCCTGCTCGACGAGTCGGCGCAGTTGACCGCCGTGCGGCAGATCATGGCCCGGCTGAGTCGCGAACTGGCCGGATTGGCGCCCGAGGCCGGGTTGTTTCGGGGCGACAGCCGTTCCATCGAATTCGTCTGGCGCCGCCCGCCCGGGACCGCACCGGACGGGTTGGGGGACGCCGTCGACGGCCTCCAGCGGGTGCGCTATGAGTCGGCACTCGACGAAGAAACAGAGGAAACCGGTCCGCTGCGGCGAAACGAAACCCCGATCGAAAGGGACGCGCCGGAGTCGGTGGAATCGGAGCCGGAGTCGGGCTCGGTCTACGCATTCATGGAAGATGCCGACGGCGCGGAAGACCCGGGGGGGGTGTCCGGTGGCGTGTCCCTTGCCGGCATCCGGTTCGCCCAATTCCGCTTCTGGAACGGCGAGGACTGGACCGAGACCTGGGGCGCGCCCGAGCCACCGCTTGGCGTTGAGGTGTCGTTGGGTTTCCTGCCGGCGCTCGAGACGGTGACGGCGGAGGATTATCCCGCGGAGTTGTTCCGCCGCTTGATTCCGGTGTTGGCGACGGGCCCGGTGACGCTGGACGTTGGCGGCGGTCGTTCGCCGGTGCCCGGTCGGGAGACCGCAGGATCGGGGGCGCCGGGTGGGGGATCGTCAGCCGCCGACGAAGCCGAGCCGGCGCCAACGCGTCGGGGGAGGGGCCGCTTGTGAAGCCGTGCCGCGCCGGTTTCGTGCTGCTCACCGTGTTGATCGTGGTCATGGTGAGCGCGATGACCGCGGTCAGCCTGCTCTTCGCGATCCGGGCCGACGCGACGGCGCAGGCGGCCACCGCACAAGGGGAACAGGCCTGGGCCGCCGTGATGAGCGGCATCCAACGCGCGATCAGCGTGGCCGAAAGCTCCGTGCAGGGGGCGGCGGCATGGGAGGAGAATCCCGAGGCGTTCCGACATCAGGAAGTGGCCGACGACGGCGCGAACCGTTGGTATTTCACGATCTGGTCCGCCAGCGCCGACGACACTTCAGCGGTCCGGTTCGGGCTCTCGGACGAGGCCTCGCGGTTGAACGTGCGCACGGCGGACCCGCAGTGGCTTGCCGCCCTGCCCGGTTGGACTGTCGACCCGGATCCGGGCGCCGATCCGGGCTCGGATTTGACCGGCCTGCCGACGGAGACGTCGGAGGGGGACGTGACCAACGCATCGACCAATGCGCCGACCGGCGGGCTGACGTCGGCGCGTTCCGTGGCATCCGCGCTGCGCGAGGCCGGCCTGAGCCCGGCGGCGCTGCGGGGAGAGGATGCCAATTACAACCTGCGGCTCGAACCCAACGAGGACGACGGGGACGAGTCGTTGCCCGGGGACAACCGCGACGGGGTGCTGGATGCGGGGTTGCAGCGCTTCCTGACCGACCTGAGCTACGAACCGAACACGAATCCGCAAGGCGAACTGCGGGTGGATGTGAGCGCACCGGGGGTTTCGCTGGCCTCCCTCGGATTGCCTTCGGCGACGCAGGACTATCTCGCTGCGATGCGGACTGCGGGTCAGTCTCTGAACCACGTGGCCGACCTTCTGGAAGCGCGCATGACCGTGCCGAACGAACGCGGGGAAAACGTCGAACTCGAGTCCGGCGTCGGAGCGGGCGAAATCGTCACGCTGCTTGCGGAATGCACCACGCGTCCGGATCCGCGATTGCCGGGGTTGCTCAACCTGAACACCGCGCCGCCGGAAGCGCTCGCCGTGCTGCCCGGTCTCGACGAAACCCTGGCCGAATCGATTGTGAGCACCCGCCGGGTTCTCGGCGCGGAGGAAAAGGCGTCGCCGGCGTGGGTCTACACCCGCGGTCTGGTGAGCGCGGAGCAGTTCCGGCAGATCGCTCCCCAGGTGACCACGCGGGCCTTCCAGTTTCGGTTCCATTGCCTCGGCTACGGTCTGCCCGGCGGACATTACCGGGTGGTGGAAGCCGTCATCGATGTCGCCGAGCAACCGGCCCGACTGGTTTCGGTGCGAGACTTGTCGCGCCATGGATTTCCCCTGCCGTTGGATGAAGTTGAAACAGATTCGGCTCAAGCGCGTCTGAAGTTTGGGAACCGCGCCACCGCCTCCGCGGCGAACGCGCAGCTCTTCGCCGGGCGTTGGTGAATGCAGGGCACGATGGACAGCACGAAACCAGAGTCAAACCGGCCAGCCTCCCGTCCGTCGGATGGAACGGACAGGCGGTGGGCGCCATGGCGTCGGCGCGTCACCGCCATCGATCTCGATGGCGACAAACTCCGGGTGGTGCAGGCCGTGCGGCAGGGCGGGCGGGTCCGGTTCACGCGCTATGCCGCCACCGACCTGCAGTTCCCGGGGGCGAACGATGGGGAACCGACGTCCGGGGCTCGCGGCGAGGCAATCCGCGGCGCCCTGCGGGAGCTCGAGGTGCGCTCCCGGTCCGTGGTGATCGGCCTGCCCCGCGCGCAGGTGATGCTGCGCACGCTGGATCTTCCTTCCGCGACAGGGCCGGGCGAGGTGGCATCGATGGTGCATTTCCAGGTGGCCCGCGATCTGCCCTTTCCGGCGGAGGAGGCGGTGATCGATTTCATGGTCCTGCCGGAATCCTCCCGCCTGGGCGCGCCGGAGGGCGCGGGGGGCGGGGCGGGGCGCACCCGGGTGCTGGCAGCGGTGGTCCGACGGGAATTGCTCGCCGAATACCAGGACCTGGCCCGGGCGGCGGGGGTCAAACTGGCTGGCCTGGGATTGCGTTCCCTGGCGAATGCGCGTTGTCTGGACCTGTGCCGGTTGGCCCCGGAGGACCGCTGTGTGGCGATGATCTCGCTGCGGGCGGAGGAGGTGATCTTCGATGTCCTGCTGGATCGGACCCTGGTCTTCAGCCGGGTGGGCCCCGTGCGGCGTCCCGGCGCGGGCAGTGACGAGGGGGACCCCGGGGAGGGTACGTCCGGCGAATACCTGGACGCCGTGGTACTGGAAGCCGTGCGCGGATTGCACAACTACGAGGGCCTGGAAGGGCATGGCCGGGTCACGCGCTTCATTGTGGCCGGCAGCACCGGGGCCGAGGCCGCGGTGACCGCTGCCCTGCAGGAGCGGTTCGGCATTGCGGGGACCAGGTTGGACCTGGCCGAGGTGACCGGACTTCAGCGGCTGGAAGGCAATGGCGCGACCGGCGCCCAGGCGGCGTTCGGCCTGGCGCACGGAGCCCTCGATCCCGGCGGGCTTCCCTTCGATTTCCTCCGCCCGAAGCGACCGCCGGCGCCCCGGGACCCGGGCCGTTTGCGGACCTTGGGCGCGATTGCGGGCGCGGCCTTCCTCCTGCTGGCGGTGGTGGTGGTCCGGGCCCGTTTGGTGAACAACCGGCAAGCTGACCGGGCAGCCCTGCAGGAACAGTTGAATCTGGCCGAGCGCAACGCGAAGTCTTATCGCCTCGCGCGCGGACAGGCTACGACCGTGCGCACCTGGGAAGGGGAGGGGCGGGGCTGGCTGGATCATCTGGCCTTTCTCAGCAGCCTGTTCCCGCCGAGCCCCGAGCTTTACGTGACCTCGATTTCCACCGGCAGCAAGAACACCCTCAATCTGGCCGTCAAGGTGCGGAGCGGCGAAATCCTCAACCGGCTCGATGGCGCCCTGCGCGCCGCGGGCTACGCGGTAAGACCTTCCGCCATCACGCCGGCCAATGACCGTCACGGTTACCGCTTCCAGGCCAACCTCGAATTGGAAGCCCCCGCCGGCATGGAGGTGGATCTGCGCGCCTTGCAGGTTCCCGACCGTCCGGCGGACGACGCTTCGCTGACCCAATCGGCGCCATCCGGGGCGCTCCCCGCTGTCCCGGTAGCCGCCGCGGCGCCCACGGACGTCGCCGTCTCCCGGCCGGACGCAGGGGAATCGGCGGCACCCGAGCCGCCGCCGGAAAAGCCGCCGGAAACCGCGCCGGCTCCGGCGCGGGTGGCAGAACGGTCCGCCGAGGAGGACAACACCCGCGAGGCCCGGGCGCGCCGTCGTGAAGAGTGGGCCGAGCGTATGCGGAACGGGGAACGGCCGCCGGGCGTGCCTTCCGGGCGTGGGGGACGTCCGGATGACGCCACCCGACCCCGCAGCGGTGCGGGCGAGCGTCCGGGCGGCGGCGTCCGTCCGCCCGGGTCAAGGAGGACCTCCGGGAATGAATAAGCGGACAAGAACCCTCGCGTGGCTGGCGCTCGGCGTGGCGGGGGCGTGGATTGTGGGGCTTGGTTTGCGGGGCTTCATCGCGGCTCCGTTGAAGGCCATCGACGGGCAGATCACGCAGCTCCGCGGCAAGCTGAAGTCGGCGCAGCAGGAGCGCGCGTCCTTCATCCAGGCTCAGGACTTCTTGAACGGCGTGCCGGCCCGCACCTTCGGCTCGACCCCGGATACGGCGGCGGCGGAGGTCATGGCCCTGTTGACCCGGCAGATTCTCGAGGCCGGTCTGCGCGAGGCGGATTTCACGCGAATTCCGGTTGGCGAACGCCGGTTGACGGGCGCCGTCGAGATCGGCTGGATTGTGCAGGGCGACGGGCCGTTGGATCGCATCGTGGATCTGCTCTTTCTGCTGGATCAGGACCCGCGCCTGCACCGCCTCGAAAGCCTCGCGCTTTCTGCCGGCGGCGAGCCGGGACGCGTGCGGGTGCGCTTTCGCTTTCTCACCCTGCTGTTGCGTCCGCCCCCGGCCGGGGCGGTCCGGGGAACGGTCGAGTTCGCGCGCCTCGATGCGCCTGAACGCGCGCTCTATGTCCCGATCACCCGCCGCGATCTGCTCCGCCCCTACGTGCCGCGTGCGCCGGCGGAAACGGGCGGCCCGGTTCCGCCGCCCCCGCCCTCCGAAGGTGAACCAGGGCCCACCGATCCCTACCTGAACCTGCGCGATTTGAAGGTGGTCTCGCTGAGCACCTGGGCCGGACAGCCCGAAGTCCATTTGCGCGACGCCGCCGCCGGACAAGCGCGGGTGGTCCGACCCGGCGACGATCTGGCGGGGGTGCAAATTGTGACCGTCGATTACCGCGCCCATCCGCGGCCCGACAAGCCCGGGTTGATGTCCTACAGCCGGGTAATCCTGCGGCAGAACGGCACCTACTATGCGGTCGAATGCGGGCAGACCTTGGGCGAGCGCCGCCCGATCGAGCCGGCTGACCTTCCGGTTGATTTACGCGAATGAAGTCCATGATTCCTCCATCCCTCGTTGCCGGCGCGTTCGGCGCGCTGTTGCTCGCCGTTTCCCCGGGCTCGCGGGCCGCCGAAGCGGAAGGCGCCAGCAATGCGCCCGTCCCCGTGGCGGCCCCGGTTTCGACCAACGCTCCGGCGCCAGTCGCGGGCAACTCCGGCGTCACGAACGCTGTCCCCGCCGTCGCAGCGGAAGCCCCCGCCACCAACCCGCCCCCCTCGACGACCCTGACCGGGGAGACGGCGGCGCCTGCTTCAATGGAGCCGGTCGCGGACGCCGCCGCACCGGGGACCGCCGCCGCCACCGCCGATGATGGTCGCAACATCCGTTTCGAGTTCAGCGACATGCCCTACATGGATGTGATCCGCCGGTTTGCGCAGATCACCGGCAAACCGCTGATCAGTGATGTGAACGTCGATGGTTCGCTGAGCTTTTCCGATCCGCAGCCCTACAACTACCAGGAGGCGCTCGACACGTTGAATCTCATCCTCGCGGGCAAGCGGGCGATGCTGGTTGAGACCGGGCGTTATCTGCGTCTGATCCCCTTCGACGACCTGCAGAAGATGCCCTTGAAGCTCTACCAAGGCATCGAGGAGACCGAGGGCTTGAGCGATGGGGAGGTCGTGACGGTGGTGCTGGAGTTGAAGAATCTTGAGGCGAAGGAGGTCGCGGAATCGCTGACCAGCATGCTCTCGAAGGCGGGTTCGGTAGCGCCGTTGTCCCGGGGGCGGGGGCTCATCGTGACCGACCGGATCGAGAGTATCCGGCGCGTGCGGCAGTTGCTGGCCCAGATCGATGCCGGCGCGCCCCAGCAGCGGCAGATGAAGATCTGGCCGCTCAAGAACGCCTCCGGAACGCTCCTGGCCGATCTGTTGAACCGGACCTTTGGGGTCGATACCGCGCCCAAGCGGACGGTCTTCAACGAGCAGCGCAAGACGTGGGATGTCCTGCCCGCGAACCCGGACGACTACATCACGGCGATTTACGCGGAGGCGTCGAACACGCTGGTGTTGTTCGGTCCGGTCGAGCGCATGGTGCTGGCGGAGGAGTTGATCACGCGGTTCGAGACCGAGGCCGGCGCGCGGGCCAGCGAGGTGAAGGTGTATTACCCGCAGATGCCGGCGGAGGAACTGGCCCGCATGGTCCGCGAGGCCATTCCGGGCATCGCCTCGACGCGGGGTTCGGGCCGCGACAGCGGGCAGGACGCGGGGATCAAGGCGCGGGTCATTGCCGATTCGACGAGCAACCGGCTGATCGTTACGGCGCCGGCGAGCGGGCAGTTGGACGCCATCGAGAACCTGATTCACCAACTCGATCCGACCACCCAGGAGACCCCGCCGGCCACGGACGCCGGGCAGGCGCCCGCGCGCGAGTTGCGCATCGTCCAGTTGCAGACCGTCTCCGCGGATGTGCTGGTGCCGATCCTGCGCGACGCCTTCCTCGAGCAGATGCGGAACGAGCGCGGATCGGACTTCACCTCGCGGGCCCGGATCATTGCGGATCCCTCGGGTGGACGCGTGCTTCTGTCAGGACTTGCCGAGGAGTTGGATCAGATCGCCGCATTGATTGCGCAATTGGATTCCAGCGAGCAGACGAAGGGGGTCATCCGGGTCTTCAAGCTCAAGGTGGCGAACGCCCGGAACGTGGCCGCCATGATCATGGGAGCGATGGGCGGCGAGACGCGGCGGTCGTATGATTACCGGCGTTCGGGCGGATTGCAGCGTCCCGGGAGCGTGCCGGCGCGGGCCATTTCCGACGATTCCAGCAACAGCGTGATTGTGATGGCCGCGCCCGAGCAGATGAGCCTGATCGAGGAGGTCATTCAGCGACTGGAGGAGGGAGCCGAAACGGCGGGGCGGGAGTTGCGCATCCTGACCCTGGAGAAGAACTCGGCCACGGCCGTCGTGGCGATGCTCTCCCAGCTTTTCTACGCCGATATCCGGACTTCCGACCCCTCGCGGCGCGTGGCCATGAGCGCGGCAGCGGACGACCGGACCATCGCTTTCGAGGCGCCCACTGAAACGCTGGGACGAATCGAGGAAACCGTCAAAGCACTCGATGTCGAACCGGTTTCGGCGCGCCTCGAGATCCGCACCTATGCGGTCCCCGAAGGCAGGGTGGGTGACATTGCCGCGACCCTCTCCCGGTTGTTTGCCGAGCAACGCGGTTCGCGGGGGGGGCGTGGAGGCGGGGAACCCGAACCCCGGTTCGAGGCCGATGGCGGTTCCGATACCTTGATTGTCGCCGCCACCGAGGGGCAATTCGACGGGATCGAAAAGCTGCTCGAAACGCTGCGCACGGCGGTGTCGGCGGCCACCCAGATGCGGACTTTTCACTTGCAGCACGCGAAGGCCCAGGATGTTCTCACGGTGCTCGAGACGATGCTGGGCCAGGGCGATTCGCGAAGCTGGTATTCGTATTCGCGCTACCGGAGCAGCGGTGGGGGCAACGAGTTCAAGATCAGTGTGGCGCCGGCCCTCAATGCGATCATCATGCAGGCCGCTCCACAGAAACTCGCCCTGGCCACGCAGTTGATCCAGAATCTGGACGTTCCCCAATCCAGCGAGACCGCCGCCGTTCGGACCGTCACCCTCAAGCAGGCCAATGCCGACGAGGTGGCTTCCGCCGTCAGCCGGATGCTCGCCCCACGGGATTGGCGCGGGGAACCCTCCGCGGTCCGGGTCACGGCGGTGTCCGGCTCGAAGACCCTCCTGGTCAACGGCCCGAAAGCCGAGGTCGAACGCGTGGTGACGTTGATCGAACAGCTCGACGCGACCAGCGGCACGGCAGGCGCCGTGACCGAGGTCTATCACCTCAAGCACGCCAGCGCCGAGGAAGTGGTCCGCGTGCTCGAAAGCTCGCTTGGCGCGATCGCCGGATCGAGTCGCAGCAGTTATTACTACTACCGCTACCGGGGAGGCGCGGCGGCGGCGGACGAAATCAAGGCGACCGCGGCGAGCACGTTGAACGCCATCGTGGTGCAGGCGGTTCCCGAGCAACAGAAACGGGTCGCGGCCCTGCTCGAGTTATTGGATGTCGAACAGGCCGGCGAGGCGGCGATGGTGCAGGCGGTGTTGTTGAAGCAGGGGGATCCCGACTCGATTGCCTCGGCGGTGACCCAGATCCTGAGCCCCCGCGACTACCGTGGCGAAGCGCCCAACGTGCGCGTCACGGCCGTTTCGGGTGCGAAGACGGTGCTCGTCAAAGGCCCGGAAGCGGAGGTCGAGCGCGTGGTCACTTTGATCGAACAACTGGACGCCACGAGTGGCGCGACCGGCACCGAAACGCAGGTCTATCATTTGCAGCATGCCGACGCCGCCGAAGTCGTCCGGGTCCTTGAGGAGACCCTGGGGGGCATGAGTGGCTCGGGGCGCAGCTACTACTATTCGTATCGCTATCGTGGCGGCGGATCCTCCGAAGAAGTGCGGGTGACCTCCGCGACGGCCCTGAACGCGGTCGTGGTGCAGGCCTCGCCGCCGCGCCAACAGCAGGCGGCGCAGCTCATCCGAATGCTGGATGTGGAACAGGCGGCGGAGGCGGGCGCCGTCCGGACCGTCCGGCTCGAAAAGGCGGACGCCGAGGCGGTGGCTACCGCGGTGAATCAAGCCCTCGCCTCCCCCGAGCGTCGGGGCGAGCCGGCGAAGGTCCGGGTGACCCCGGTGGCGGTGGCCCGAAGCCTGCTCGTGAGCGGACCCACGGACGAAACTGACAAGGTGATCGAGTTGATCCGGGGACTGGACGAGACCAGCGGCGACGCCCGGCTGGAAATGCGGATTTACAAGCTGCAGCACGCCCAGGCCAGCCAGGTGGTCGAAGTGCTCCAAGGCGCCCTCAGCACCGGCAGCTCCTCGTCGTCTCTTCGCCGGAACATCTTCTTCTACGGCTCGCGCGGTCGGGAGACCACCGATCAGGAGTTCCGAGTGGCCGCGGCGACCGCCCTGAACGCCGTGGTCCTGCAGGCGCCGCCGGAGAAGCAGAAGCTGGCGGCGGAACTGATCGAGACCCTCGACGTCCCGCAGTCCGCCGAGGCCGGCATGGTGCAGGCGATCGAACTCGAGAAAGCCAACGCGGATGCGGTGGCCATGGCGGTCAACGAGGTGCTTGCCCCCCGCGATTGGCTCGCCAATCCGCCCGCGGTCCGCGTGACGACGGTGTCCGGCACCAAGACCGTGTTGGTGAACGGGCCTCCCGCCGAGGTCGAAAAGGTCGCCGAGCTGGTGAAGCGCCTGGATGAATCGGGCGGCGATGGCGGCCTCGATACGCAGGTGTATCGCCTGCGCTATGCGGATGCCGACCAGGTGGTCCAGGTGCTGCAGGCCACGCTCGGGGACACTGCCTCGTCCGGTCGCGGCTACTCCTATTCGTATCGCTATCGCGGGGGCGGTTCGGCAAACGACTTCAAGGTCACCGCCGCCGCCGGGTTGAACGCCGTGGTCGTGCAGGCCTCGGCCTTCAAGCAGACGGCAGCAGCGGACCTGATCACCAAGCTCGACGTTCAACAACTCGCCGGCGCGGCGCAGGTCCGGACGGTCCTGCTCGAGAAGGCCGAGCCCGAGGCCGTGGCCGAGGCGGTCAATGCTTCACTGGCGCCCAAGGAACGTAACGGCGAACCGTCCGCAGTGCGCGTCACCGCGGTGATGGGTTCGCGCAGTGTGTTGGTCAACGGTCCCGAGGACGAGGTCGAGCGGGTCATTGAACTCATCCACGAACTCGACCGCACCGGCCGCGGAACGGGACTCGAAACGCGCGTTTACCGTCTCGAAAACGGCGACGCGGCGGATCTCGCCCGGACGTTGTCCCAGTTGTTGCAGGGACTCGCACGCGCCCAGCCGCGCTGGTCGGGGCGTTACAATTCGTCCACGTTTACGGTGGCGCCCGACGAGCGCACGAATTCGCTGGTCGTCTCCGGCAATCCCGAGGCCTTCGCCGTGGTCGAACAAATCCTGCCCATGCTCGACAAAATGCCCGAGCGCGTGAACCGGCAGGTGCAGTTCTACTGGCTCGACAACGCGGATTCGTTCGATGTCGCCTACAAGCTCGAGGCCATGTTCACGGACCGCGAGGAAAAGGACCAGCCGACCATCGAACCGGATCTGTTCAGCAACTCGCTGACCGTCGTGGCGACCGCCTCCGACCTGGCGCAGATCGAGGAGGTGATCCACCGGTTGGATGTCCTGGCGGAGGATTCCACGCTGCAGGTCCGCTTGATCACCCTCGGAACCGTGCCCGCCCAGGAAATCGCCGGCATCCTGACCAACATCTACCCGCAGATGTCGCCCACCACGATCCGGGTCATGGACCGCCTCCCGACGCCGGCGGTGCCCCCGAAGACCTCGACCAATGCCGCTCCGGCTCCTCCGGAAGCCAGGCTCGCACCGACGGGGACCGCCACGAATGCGGCCCCGGGAGGCGCCACGGCAGCGGTCATCGGCGCCGCCGTCTCGCCGGCTGCCGGGTCTGTCCAGGCAGATGCGGTCGGGACCGAGACGGCATCCGGGCCGGGCCAAGCGCCGTCCACCTCTCCGCTGACCACCACGACTTCGGCGCCCGCCGTTACGGCGACGAACACGCCTGCCCAGGTGTTCCTGGCGGTTGACAAAGCGGCCAACGCGCTGGTGCTTTCGGGGCCGCCGTCGGAGTTGGACCAGATCCAGTGGATCATCTCGAACCTCACGAGTTCGTTCGATGAGGCGGACACGGAGATTCGGCAATTTCCGCTTCAGGAGGCCGATCCGGTTTCGGTGGCGAAGGTGCTGAGCGCGCTTTTCCAGACGCCGCAGCCGCAACCGCAGCGGGGCGCCAGTCCGCCGCCCCAGACCGAAAACGGACGCCCCGCCCCGCCCCGCGATGAGGATGCGGACCGCGAGCGGGAACGGGGCCGCGAAGAACCATCGGGCCGGCAGCGGGGCGATCAACGGGACGCAAACCAACAACGGACGGCACCGCCTCCGCGCGTGGCGGTGGTCGCGGAACCGCGCACCCGCAGCGTCATCGTACGCGCGAGTCCGGCCGACATGCCGTTGATGGAGTCCGTGATCAAGCAGCTCGATGCCCCGGGCATGAGTTCCCAGCTCGAACACCGCATCATCCGGCTCGAACATGCGCGTCCCGACCAGATCCTGCCGTTGTTGCAGGAGGTGATCAGACAGGTCGACGAGGTCCAGCCCGCCGACCCGGTGGCCGTGGGTGTGGACGCCCGTCAGCGGGCGCTTTTCCTGGTCGGGCGCACGGCGGTGCTGGACCGGCTCGTGACGATGATCGAGGAACTGGACGTGCCCTCGGACTACGCGGAAATCGAACTCCGCGTATACCCGTTGAAAAACGCCGTGGCGGCGCCGCTGGCGTCGTTGCTCCGCGAAATGTTGGCGCCGTCGGAAGGGGACGCACGGGCGCTGACCGATGAGGCGCGCGCCCTGCTCGAACAGGTTCAGCGGTTGCGTTTCACCGACGACCAGGGCAATCCCGTGACGCTCGACCTGACGAAGCCCTTCAAGGTCATCGCGGATCCGCCGCAGGCCACCGCCGCGGGCGGCGCGGCCCAGCGGTTGATCATCGGTTCCACCCCGCCCAACCTGGTCGCGATGGGAGGCGTCGTGCAACTGCTCGACACCGTGCCCATCATCGAAGGACTCACCGCGCGGATCGTCCGGCTGGAGAACGTCGATGCCCAGGTCGTGCTCGAAACGCTCAACGCCATCTTCCAGCAGCGGACCGGTGGCGGCGGTGGATCGCGGGCAGACCGGTCGGAGCGGCGCCGCCCGCCATCGTCGGACGAGACCCGCGGCGGATTGGCCGTGGCGCCCAATATTGCCCTGGACCCACGGAACAATGCAGTGATCTTGAGCGGGCTTCCCGAGTCCATCGCCCTCGCGGAGGCGATCATCACCGACTTGGATCGGGACGTGGATGTGGCCATGACCGAGATCCGGTTGTTCAAACTTGAGCATGCCCTGGCTTCGCGCCTGATGCCCATGCTGCGCAGCGTATTCACCGAGGGCGGCGGGCGCGGGGGCGCACGCGGTTTGAACGAGCAGGTCAGCCGGCTCCGCCTCGTCCTCGGGGGCGACATCGCCAGGCTGAGCGACACGGCGACCGCCCGGGCGGCCGTGACCATCCAGGCCGACGACGACAGCAGCACGCTGATCGTGGCCGCGCGCAGCGACTTGATGCCGCTGATCGAGGACGTCATCCGGACGCTCGACGTGCCGGCGGCGGGGAGTTTCGATCAGATGCGCGTCTTCGTATTGCAGCACGCGGAGGCGGCCGGTATGCAGCGCGTGTTGACCGACCTCACGCGGCGGCAGGGGGGGCAGCAACTCCGTCCCGAGGATCAACCCGGCATTTCCATCGACGAACGGACCAACGCGCTGATCGTGTCCGGCAGCGAAAAGGCCATTGCGTTCATCGAAGGACTGCTGGCCGAGCTTGACCAGGAACTGCCCGCGGAGTTGCGGAACGTCAAACTGGTTCCGCTCAAGAACGCCGATGCGGCCACCGTGGCGGCTTCCCTGCAGCGGCTGATGGACGAACGGGCCCGCCAGCGGCGCGGCGCCACGACGCGCGGGGGCGGTTATGATCCGCAGCGGGTGGTGATTATCGCGGACGAGCGCACGAACACCCTGCTCGTGGCCGGCGCGCCGGACGGTTTCGAATTGGTCCGCGGGCTGGCCGAAGAACTCGATCACGCCGGTCCCTCGCTGACCGGTCAAGTGCGTCTCATCCCGCTCGACTACGCCACGGCCCAGACGCTTGCGAACACGTTGACCGCGCTGTTCAACCAGCGCTACCAGGCGATGCGTTCGCCTGAAATGCAGCGCAACCGCCCGGTCATCCTGCCCGACGCGCGCAGCAACAGCCTGCTCGTCGCCGCCGGGGTCGAGGACAACCAGGCCATCGATCAGTTGCTCGGGAAGCTCGACCGCGAGCCCGAGAATCCCGCGCTCGAAATCACCGTCCTCGGTTTGCAGGTCAACGATGCCGCGCGCGTGGCCGCGACGTTGCGCAGTGTGTTCGCCGCGCGCCTCCAAAGCCTGACGCCCACGGGCCAGACGCCGGCGCCGGCGGAACGCGTCGATGTGCAGGCCGATTCGCTCAGCAACGCGCTCATTGTCACCGCCAGCCCGGAGAACCTGGCGATCCTCCGCGGGCTGTTGGTCAAGCTCGACATCGAGCCCGTCGCGGCGGACGGCGTCGTTCAGACCTTCACCCTGCAGCACGCCGATGTGCAGCGGGTCGCCACGATGTTGCGTTCCCTGATCGATCAAGGGGTTTACCGGCCCGGCGTTTCGAGCGGCGCCGGCGGGCGCGGCGCCCCGGCGAATCGCGAGGCGCTGGCCGTGGCGGCCGATGCGCCGTCGAATTCCCTCATCGTTTCCGCCAGTCCAGAGAACCTGGTGATTGTGAAGGAACTCATCCGCCAGCTCGACACCCCCGAGTTCACCGAGCAAAGCGACATCCGCACCTATCCGCTCAAGCATGCGCGCGCCTCGTACCTGGCCACGGTGCTCGAACAGTTCTTCCGGGCGAAACGCCAGGGGGAAAGCCTGGCGCAGCCGGGACAACGTTCGGTGCCCGTGACCGTGACTGCCGACGACCGCTCGAACCTGCTGCTGATCACCGGCGGCAAGGAGAGCTTCGCGGCCGTCGAACGGATGGTCGAACAGCTCGACACGCCCGACGCCGTGGCCCGGACGAACTTCCGCGTGTTCGCCCTCCGGCAGGCCACGGCAAGCAAACTGGCAACCACGCTCCAACGCCTGTTCGCCGGACGTCCCACCCGCGCCGGGCAGACGCCGGAGCCGGTCACGGTCATCGCGGACCCGTGGGCCAACGCCCTGATCGTGGGGGCGGCCGACGATGACATGGCGATGGTGGAATCCCTGGTGCAACAGCTCGACAGCGAGACCGAGGAGGCCGGGTTGCGGGTGCAGGTCTTCGCGCTCGAGAAGGCCGATGCGCGCCGGGTCTCGACCACGCTCGAATCGCTGCTGCGGGGCACGGGCGGGGGGGGGGCGGCGCCCGCCGTGACGGTGAATGTCGATGAACGGTTGAACGCCGTGATTGTCTCGGCGGGGGAGAACGACCTCAAACGGGTCGCCGAACTCGTGGCCCAGCTGGACACCGACCAGGTGGCGCGCGTGGCGGAAATCCGGGTCTTCCCGTTGCAGAACGCCCGGGCGGCGGCTCTGGCGACCATCCTCGACGACGTGCTCAACACGAACCCCCAGCCGTTGGGCGAGGCGAACCCGAACCGGCAATCGCTGCTCCAGTTCATCGGTCGGCGGGATCGCGGCGAGGAGTTCATTGCCAGCGCGCTCAAGGAGGGCGTGTTGATCGTGCCCGACACCCGCATCAACGCCCTGGTCGTCTCCGCGCCCGTGGACTACATGCCGCTGATCGAGGAAGTCATCAGCTACCTCGACACCAGCGCGCCGCAAATCGCCAAGATCCGGGTGTTCAACCTCACCAACGCGGATGCGCGCCAGATGTCCCTGGTGCTCAGTTCGCTCTTCCGGCTTGAGGACGTGGGGCCCGCCGACGCGAATGATCGTTCGGTGCAATACACGTTGGTGAAGCCCTTTGGGGACACGACCCTGGAAAGCGCGCGGGCGATCATCGGTTCGGCGGAGGAACACGCCCTGACGGTGACGGTGGACCTGCGCACCAACAGCCTGCTCGTGGGCGGCACGGAGCATTACGTGGCGCTGGCGTCGGAGATCATCGAGACGCTCGATTCGGCCCCGGCACAGGAGCGGAAGGCGGAGGTTTACCGGTTGCGGAACACGCGGGCACAGGACGTCGAGGTGCCGTTGCGCACCTTCCTGCAACAGGACCTCGACCGCATCACCACGGTGCTCGGCCCGAACGCGGTGGGGACGGCGCAGAACCTCCTCGAGCGCGAAGTCAGCATCGTGGCGGAAACCAACAGCAACTCGCTACTGATCTCGGCAAGCCCCCGCTATTTCGACGAGGTCAAGACCCTGCTCACCGAGCTGGACCAGCCGCAACCGCAGGTGCTCATCCAGGTGCTCCTGGCCGAGATCACCCTCGACTCGACGATGGAACTCGGGGTCGAGTGGAATTACGTCGGCAACGGCGATCCCACCTTCGGCACGGGGACGGACTTCGACCTGGCCAACACGTTCAACAATTTCGGCGGCTACTACGCCTCCTTGACAGGCAGCGATGTTCAGGTGCTCTTGCGGGCGTTGCGCGTGGACGGGCGGTTGGAAATCCTCAGCCGCCCGCAGATCCTCACCGCGGACAATCAGGAGGCCACGATCAACATCGGGCAGCGGGTGCCCATCATCACCTCCGCCAACACGACGCCGCAGGGCGGACAGAACAACCAGTTCCAGTACGAGGACGTGGGTGTGATTCTGAACGTGACCCCGCGCATCAGTCCCGATGGCTTCGTGAAGATGGACGTGGGTCCGACGATCAGCGCGCTCAGCAGTGCCAACGTCGAGGTGAACCCCGGAGTCAGTGTGCCGATCATCAACCAGCGCACCGCCACCACCACGGTCACCGTGCAGAGCGGTCAGTCGGTTCTGATCGGCGGCCTGATTTCGACCCTCGACGATCAGCGCGCCAAAAAGGTCCCCTTCCTTGGGGACATCCCCGGACTTGGGTTGCTGTTCCGCAGCAAGACATCGATCCAGGACCGCAAGGAACTGCTGATCGTGCTCACGCCGCAGATCCTGACCAAGGGCGACGGGGTGGGGTCGCAGCTGGATCCCAAGATTTACACCGATGAAGAGTTGCGGAAATCAACTCTGCGGGATCAGATCAAGCGGGATCCCCTGCAAATGCGCCTGCTGGAGGAGCTTTATCCGGAGGGGCTCGAAGGGAGCCGCACCAACGCGCCGAACGCGCCCGCATCCCCATGAAGCAGCCGCCTGTCGTCTTCGGGAGAGTGGTTCTCGCACTGTTGGGCGCCCTGGAACTCGCCCTCCTGGCCGGCTGCGCCGGTCCGACGGCCCCGGAGGGACGCCCGGCGTTGATCACGCAGCTCAACGTCATGATCGCCCCCGCCGTGTTGAACCTCGATGTCGTTCCCGGACCGGACGGCATCGGCGTGAAGCTGCACGCCTTCAGTCCCACTTCCGCGAAATCGGTGGCCATCCGCGAGGGTTGGCTGGAGTTTCTCGTGTATGACCGCGAGGGGGTGCTGGCGGATCCGCCCCGGCCGTTTCACCAGTGGAGTTACGAGGCCGGCCAACTGGAGGGCCACCGGTCCGAGGCGGCGGTGGGCTTCGTGTACGATTTTCTGCTGAGCTGGATCCCCAAGACGCTGGCCAGTTCGCGGATCGCGGTGGTGGCCCGCTACCATCCGTCGCAGGGGCCGACCGTCACCTCCACCCCGGCAGCGATCACGACGGGCAACCAGTAGCCGGAAAGGCGGCCCGACGATCACCAGCGGTCGCGATGCACCCACGCCGGGTTGAAGCGGGATCGCGGTTCTTTCGTTTCCGCGGGCTGGCCGAGGGCGATGCAGGCCACCGGGATGACGGCCTCGGGCAGGCACAGCAGGTTCGTGACGAAGTCGATCCGGTGTTGCCGCGGGTGGATGCCCAGCCAGCACGCGCCCAAGCCGAGGCCATGCGCGGACAGCAGCAGGTTCTCGATGGCGGCCGCACAGTCCTGCAGGAGATAGCTGAGCTGACGATCGTGCGCGGCGTGCAAATCGCCGGCCACGACGATCCCCAGCGGCGCCTGATCCAGCATGCTGCCGTTGGAGAGGTTGCCGGCCAGCCGGGCGAGCAATGAGCGGTCCCGGACGACCACGAACCGCCAGGGGTCTTTCGCCACCGCCGAAGGGGCGGCCATTGCCGCGCGCAGGAGGATTTCAACCTGGTCATCGCCGATCGCTCCCGGCCCATAGGCGCGCACACTGCGTCGGCCGAAGATCCAGCCGAGCTGTTCCGGGATGCCCTCGGGGTTCATGGCGCTCAGAGAAACGCGCTGGCGGGCGCAATGCGCACGGAATCGATTTCGATCCGTTCGGCGGGTTTGCTGAGTTCGCCGTCCGGTCCCGCCGCCACCGGCGTGTTGCCGATGGCGTCGAGCGCCTCGTCGCCCTGGACGAGTTGGCCGAAAGCGGTGTAGTTCCCGTCGAGGAAGCGGGCATCTGCGAGACAGATGAAGAACTGGCTGCCCGCGGAATCCGGATCCTCGCCACGCGCCATCGAGATGACGCCGCGCACATGCGCTCGGTCGTTGAATTCCGCCTTGAGCTGATAGCCGGGATCTCCGGTACCCCAGAGTTCCTCCCGGT
This sequence comes from Verrucomicrobiales bacterium, assembly GCA_024233305.1. Classification (GTDB taxonomy): domain Bacteria; phylum Verrucomicrobiota; class Verrucomicrobiia; order Limisphaerales; family J093; genus J093. Next base: position 67,916 of record JACKPV010000031.1, on the reverse strand, counting down.
CGGGCTCCTTGGTCAGCGGATCACCGCCCTGAATCATGAAGCCCTTCATGATCCGGTGGAAACAGGTGCCGTTGAAGAACCCGCGGCGGGCCAGGCTCTTGAAGTTCTCCACGGTGTTCGGGGCCACGTCGGGCCACAGCGTGAGGACCATCTCGCCCAAACGGGTCTGAATGATGGCCACTTCCTTCGGCGTATTGCTCATGGTGCCGCAAGCGTCGCCACCGTCCCGAGCAGGGGACGGCGCCCGACGCGCTGGCTGCAAGACCGGACTACTGGACCTCGTCGGCGGGCACGATCTTGATGCTCTCGACGTTCATCCGTTCCGCGGGAACGTTCCGGGCCCCGGTCGGAGCGGTCGCGATCGCTTCGAGCACTTCGTCACCCTTGATGAGGCGACCGAAAGCCGTGTACTGCCCGTCGAGGTGGCTGGGACTGCCGTGGCAGATGAAGAACTGCGACCCGGCCGAATCCGGATGCTGCGAGCGGGCCATCGAGAGGACGCCCCGCACGTGGGATTTGCTGTTGAACTCGGCCTTGATCTTGTAGCCGGGATCACCGGTGCCCCAGCGCGCCTTGTTCGCCTCGTCTTTGGAGAGCGGATCGCCGCCCTGGATCATGAAGCCCTTGATCACCCGGTGGAAGCAGGTCCCGTCGTAAAAACCCTGCTTCGCCAGTTTCTTGAAGTTCTCGACGGTCTTCGGGGCGACGTCCGGCCAGAACTCCGCCACCATGACGCCCTTGCTGGTCTTGATGACCGCCACTTCGCTGGCGGCTGCTTTTTCAGTGCTCACTTTGTCGGTGTCTTTGGCGGCATCCGCCGCGCTGGCAGCCCCCGCCAGCGCCATTGTCAGGGCCAACGAAACGGCCAGTTTCCACGTTTTCATGCGGGCCGAGCCTGCCGCGAATCGAAGGTCGTGTCACGACCAGAATTCGGGCTTCACCAGGGGCAGGTCCACGAGGCGCACGTGCTGCTCCGCGTTCCCCGTCCGCAGTTGCACCGCTTCCGGATGCGCCTCCGCTTCGCGCCGCACGTACGCCAGTGCCACGGGTTCTTTCAGCGCCGGCGACCACGCGGTGGAGGTCACCTGGCCGACGGGTTTGCCTGCCAGGAACAGCGGGTCGCCCGTGACGGGCAGAACCCCGGGGTCGCCTCGGAAACGCACCCCCCGCAGCCGTCTCACCGGCCGCCCGTGGATATGCAGGCGCGCGAGGGTTTCCTGCCCGATGTAGCATCCCTTGCGATAGCTGATGGCGCGTTCCTCGAGGCCGGCTTCCGGCGGCAGAGTTGTGGCGTCCATGTCCTGGCCATAACGCGGGATGCCGTCCTCGATCCGTGCCGTCTCCAGGGCGTCCCAGCCGGCCAACCCGCCACCAACGGCCTTCACCCGACGGAGCAGTTCCTCGGCGAGCGCCGGCAGGGTCGCCATCGGGCAGTAAATCTCGAAACCGGTGCCGGCCAGCCGCGGGTGGTTGGCAACGTGGACCTCGCCGAACGCCTCCACCGGCACCGATTGGATTGTGAACGGAGCTGCGGGCAGGGAAAGCGCCGGGTCCAGCGACGCCATCACGGCTCCCGCCCGCGGACCTTGCACACTCAGCAATCCGAAGGCCCCGGACGCGTCGAGCAGTTCGACGTCGTCGGCGACGATGAAACGTTCGAGGCGGTTCCTGACCGCCGGCAGCAACCCCGGTTCCAGGTCGAGCAGCAGTTCGTCCCCGAGTTGAAATACGTGCAAATCCGCCTCCATGCGGCCCTTGGCGGTGCACAGCGCCGCATAACAACCGCCGCCCGGAACGAGGGCCTTCACGTCGTTCGTCACCTGGCCGTTCAGGAAGCGCACCCGATCGGTCCCCAGCACGCACAGCCGGCCTCGCGCCGTCAGATCGAGCAGCGCCGCGGACTTTCGCAGCCGCTCGTACTCCGCGTCCGGTTCGCCATACCCGGCGGGCAGGGGAACGCCGTTGACCGTCGTGAACGTCGCGCTGTGGCGGCGGCGCCAGAGCTGCATTGCCGTCTCTTCAACCATGCGGACCAAAATGCCCGAACCGTTGCGTCGGGCAAACCGGGCACGCTGGTTTGCCGGACGGGCACGCGGGGATGCGCGAGGTTCCCTCGGCGACCCGGCGAACGGCCGGACACCTCATTGCCGGTGAGGCGGGGGGCGGAGTTCGACCTCCACGCGCTGGCCCAGCCGGAGAGGCGATCCTTCTGGAAGCGTGATCCGCACGGCGAGCACCCACGCATCGGTGGGGCGGGCCGGGTCCATCGGACGAAGCCGCTTCTCCCCGAGCCGGTCCGGCACCTCCTCCACCCGGCCCGACCAACGCTTCCCCGGAAACGCCTCGGCGGTGATGGTCGCTTCCTGACCCAGCGCAACCCGACCCACGTCGTAGTCGTCGACCTCAGCTTCGATGCGCAGTCGGTTGAGATCCGCGATGGTCACAACGGGATCTCCCGGCAACACGATTTCGCCGGCATCCCGGTGGCGCTGGATGACGACGCCCGCGAGGGGTGCGGCGATCGAGGTCTTGGCGAGCTTCGTCCGGACGAGGTCGACGTGTGCTTCGGCGGCCCGCGTTCGGGCGAGGGCCAGCTCAAGGTCCAACTGGGCGGTATCGAGATCCTCGGGGGTGGCCGCGTTGCGACCGGCGAGTTGCGTTCGGCGTTCAAGCATTCGCCGCGCCCAGGCAAGCTCGGCCTCCCTTGCGGTCGCGAGGGCTTCCGCTTCGGCGACTTCGGCTTCGAGGAGTTGCGAATCGATCACTGCGAGCACCTCCCCCTGCTGGACCGCGGATTTCTCGGCCACGGAGACCGACACGAGAATCCCCGAAATCTCGGCGCCGACGGCCACTTCCGATCCGGGGTAGGCAACCACGCGTCCCTCGGCGATCACCCGGTGCGGGGGAGTGTTCGTGCCCGCGCGGCCGCTCTTGATTCGGGTGCCGACCCCGGGCGCCGGGTCGAAGTCCGAGCCGGAGAGGGCCTGTCGCAGCAGGATCCACACCCCGACGGCGCCGGCCAGTGCCGTGATCCACATCCAAAGTCCCTTGTTCATGCTCCGGGTTCGCTTGCTTCGCTCAATTCGCCGTCGCACAGGATCAGCCGCCGGTCCGCCACCAGCCGGACCCGCGGGTCGTGCGTCACAATCATCAGCGCTCGTCCGCCCTGCCTGGCGACGGCCTGGAGGAGTCCGAGGATCTGTTCCCCGGCCTGCCAGTCGAGACTTGCCGTGGGTTCGTCCGCGAGCACCAACAGCGGGTCACCGGAAAGGGCGCGAGCCACCGAGACGCGCTGTTGTTCCCCGCCGGAAAGGTCACTCGGAAACGCATTGCGGCGGTGTGACAGCCCGACCTTTTCGATCAGGGCGTCCGCCTCCCGGCGCGCCGCCCGCCCGCGCTGCCCGCGGATGTTCAACGCATACTCCACGTTCTCGACGGCCGTCAACGCGTCGAAGAGATTGTGTTGCTGGAAGACGAACCCGATCGCCTGGCGGCGCACCTGGGCAAGCCGCCCCGGATCGCGCGGGTCCAGGGCCTGTCCGTTGAAGTGGATGCGCCCGGAGGTCGGGCTGAGCAGGCAGCCGAGGATCGAGAGCAACGTGGTCTTTCCGGAGCCCGAAGGCCCTTCGAGGACCACGATCTCGCCCGGGGCCAGCGCGATGGAGACGTTCCGCACTGCGCATATCTGGCTGCGTCCGTGCGGGAAGATCTTGTGGATTCCTTCGGCGCGCAGCACTGGAGGGTCGACGGGGATCATGCGCGAAAAGCCACCGCGGGGTCCAGCCGGCTGATCCGCCGGTACGAGACGCTCGAGGCCAGGAGACAAAGGCCCACGGTGCCCGCGAGCACCACGGCCAGAAACTGCCCGTCGAGGATCATCTTGAGGCCGAGATCGGACACCATCGGGCGGGCGGCCAGGGTGGCGAGACCGCCAAGGCTGAAACCCAGGAGCGCGGCGAGGGTGGCCTGGCGAACGATGATGCCGTAGATCTCGGCGTTGCCGCCGCCGATGGCCTTGACGACGGCGAACTCGCGCTGGTGCGACATGGTCGAGGTGAACAGCGTCTGGGCCACCACCACCACGCCGACGAGGCAACCGAGGAAGACGGTGACGAACATGTTCAGTCCGAGCCCCGTCGTATCGAGCCAGTAGGCGCGGGAGCGTTCCGCCCATTCGTGGCTGAGGTAGACATCGTTATGCGGCAGACGCCGCTGGATCTCGGCGCGAACAGCGGACGGGTCGGCGCCCGGCTCCAGGCGGACCAGGATGTAGGTCGTGCGTCCGCTCAGGTTCATTGGGTCAAGCGACTGGAGCAGGTGATAGTCGATGAATGCCACCGGGGTGGTGGTGAAGGAAAGCGCCCCCCGGGCCTTGCCCACGATCTTGAGGCGGCGACCCTGGAATTCGCGATGATCGCCGACGTTGAACGCGCCGAAGCGGGTCTGGGCCGACTCGTCCAGCACGGCGTTGTTCCCGCGGCGCAGATCCTCGACGCCGCCCTCACTCAGACTCCAGGGCAGCCCCCAGCGCAAGAAATCCTCCAGCCCGTAGGCGATTGCCAGTTCCGTCGAGCCACTCGGCAGACCGACCCGGACGATCCACACGATCAGGTTGTCGGCCCGGAGAACCCCCGGCGTCGATCGCACCCGGTTGACGTAACTGGCGGGGAAGGGTTGTCCGTAGTCCACGTTGGCGGTGTTCCGGGAAGTCACCCAGAGGTCGGCCCGGGCCTTCTCCACGGAGATCGACGCGTTTTGCAGGATGCCGCGAAACAGCCCCATCTGGATGAGCACCAGCGCCACAGCGAACGCGACGCCAAGCACCGTGGCCGCGAAGCGGGGCTTGTCCCGGGCCATCAACCTGGTGGCGACGTCAACCATCCTCGGGGCGTGTTCTCACCGCCGCTCCTGCCGGCGGCTCCGTCTGGAATCCCGCGGCGCAGAGTGCGTGGAGCTTCTCGGGCATGAGGCAGGGTTGGTGACGCTCGTTGACCTGCACGACGGCCTGCCTGCCGCTTGCCAACAAGGCATGGTCGGAGTCGCGACGGAACTCGAAGCCGAATTCGATGCGCGTTCGCGAGAATGAGGTGACGGTCAAACCGATGACGATCACGTCGAACAACTGCGCCTCCTGGTGGAAGTCCATGTGGGCGAACTCGGTCACCAGGCTCAGGCCCCGGGCCAGATCCTGCTGGAATTCCGGGTAAACCGAGGCGAGCAACTCGTCGCGGCATCGCCCCTGCCAGGCAAAATAATGCGCGAAGTAGACGTTGCCGGCCACGTTGGTGTCGGCAAAGGTCACCACGTGGCGACGCGTGATTCGGATCGGTGGGGTGGTCGTGGGGGACATTTCAAGCACGGGGAGGCGCGGAGGCGGGATTTTGCGAAGCCTTCAGGAGCAATGTTTCGGAGCGGTTCTTCCGGCGCTCCGGCGGGGTGATGTAGGCCACCCTCGCGAGGCTCTGCGTGTCGTCCATACGGACACGCAGGGAGCCGGGAAGCGCGCCGGCCTGTAAAAGCAGTTCACGCAACTCCCGCTGGGACCGGTAGCAGAGGCGGAAGTCCATGAACCACTCCATGAACGGGCGGGTGGTGTGGTCGGGACAGAAGTTCTCGGTAAGCAGCATCGCGCCAGGCGCGAGGTTCGCGAGCATACCGGACAGCAGGCGCGCGGCCTCGGTATCCGTCAGGGCCTCGAGCAAGCCGACCGCGATGCAGAAGTCCGCCTTCCCGACCAGTTGCTCCAGGGCGGCCAAGTCCGGGTGCCGTCGCAGGTCGAGGGCCTGGACTTGCACCCTCCGCCCGGCCCGGCTTCCCGCTTCGGTGACGAACGCCAACGCCGCCGGTTCGCGATCCACGGCGAGCAGCTCGATCGTTACGTCCGGATGTGCCGCCCACAAGCGGCGCTCGATCATGCCGGAGCCAATCCCGAGATCGAGCACCACCCAACACCGCTCCGGCTCCCGTCCGAGCCGGCGCTCAATTTCCGACTGCACCCAGGCGATGCGGTCGCGACAGGCCTGGGAAGCCGGATGCTCGAGCTGCCAGCGGTCGAAGTGACGGGCCAGTCCCCGGCTCTGCGGACGGTTGCGGACCAGCATGTCGAGCAACCGGAAATCCCCGGCATAACCCAGCGGCTTGACGAGCGTATGCCGGAAGTTCTCCGAACCGTCCAGAAACTCGATCAGACTGTCCTGAAACCGACGACGCAGATCCGCCACCGCGGGGCTCGCAACGGTTTCCTCGAGCTCGAACAACCGTGCCGCGGTCCGCTCGCCCAAGCGGAGGAACTCAGCATGGCGCTCGTCAAAGCCCGGAGCTTCAGGGTCCCCTGCGACCCGCGGCTGCAATTCCCGCAGGCCGCGCCGAAAATCCGTCAAGATGGCCTCGAAGGCACCCTCGAGGCCCGACCCGGCGGGTGGCATGGCGCGGTCCGCCGGCTTCCTCCCCCCGGAACGAAGGGCGAACGCGAGACAATACTGAAAGCCACCGTGTTCGATGACGCTGCTCAACACCTGCAAGCCTTCGTGGTCCTCCCCGCCCATGCCGCTGAGCCAGCTTCCGCCGCGGGCGACCAGGGTGGTGGGCAGCGGGGCGGACGGAAACGCCTTCTTCAGGGCTTCGAGCATCGTCCAGACCCGGGTGGCGCACACGTCGAACCCCTCATGCGTCGCTTCCCCGATCCTCCGGGCAAGACGGTACCCGGTCGCGCCCAGCAGCCCCGTCCACACCTCCGCGTTCCGTCGGGATACGCATTCGATGTCAACACCCCCCGCTCCTTGCACCAGCCACGCCACCGAGAGGTCGCCCGTGTCGGCCAATGAAACATCGATCTCCGGGCCGGAGGGGAACGCCTCCGGACCGGTGCTCAGCAGCCGCGGCCTGCCATCCGGGTCGTGAACCAGGGTCACGTTCTCCGGCGCGGGCAGGCGGGCGGCAACCTGTCGCGAGAGAACCGGCAGAGCCCGTCGCACGGCCACTAGGTGGGCCAGGACGGCCTGGCGGCGAGCGGGCGCTGCGGCGTCAGCGATCCGGGTCCGGTCGACGGGGGCAAGTTCGGTGGCTTGGTTGACATCTCCCTCCCGCAGCCAGTGCCAGGCCTGGGGACAGCCTTCGAGCAGGGCATCCAGTTCGGGACCCACGGTGTCGAGAGTGCCGGGAGCAGGCGGTTGGCCGGGCTTCGGAACGGCCGCGGCGGGCAACTCCAGCCCAATGCCGAGCATCTGCTCGACGACCCGTCCCGCGGCATCCCGCAACGTGCAGTCCGCGGTATAGGTTCGCCCGCTTGTCGCGGTCACGACCGCCCGGCAATTCAACGTCGCTTCCGGGGCGTCGTCGCTCCGGCCCGGTCGCAGCTCCGCGATCCTCGTTGGCAGGCAGCCCGGGGGGAGTATCAGGGCGCCGGTTTGCAGGCAACTGTCCCGGATCACCGGGTGACCGGTGCGCAATCTTCCCGGCAGCGGCGCGCCGAAATAGCGCTCGTTTTTGACCGGTTCGATCAGCGTGCAGCACTCCTGCTCCCTTTTCCGTGTCAGGACCCGGGCAATTCGGCGGAAGAACTTCCCTTGAAAGAGCGGCGAAGGCCAAAGCGATTCGGGATCCACCGCGAGCGGGGCGGCGGACGGTCGGGTTGGCCCGGGTTCGCCAGCATCCGGGGCCGGAAGGCCGAACCAGCATTCCGCCGCGAAGTGAGCGGCGCGGAACCCGTCGAGATCGGAGCGCACTTCGACCCGGACGCAGTGCCCCCCCGGTCCGGGCTCATCGGCGAGCGCCTGGATGCGAATGACCCGCGACCCGCCCGCGGGAACGACGAGCGGGCGGGCGAAACGGATTTCCCGCAGGACGGGCGGGTCGTCGGTTTGCAGGCAAGCGGCCGCACCCTGGACCATCGCCTCAATGGCCATGACGCCCGGGAACAGGGGGGTGCCGGCATAGACGTGCTCGCTCAGGTAAGGATCGCGATCGTGGTCCAGCTCCGTCTCCGCGATCAGCTCGACCCCCGGTGTCCACTGCCGGACACGTTCCAGGTAGCGCCACTCGAAGGGTGGTGGCGGCGGGTAAAGTTCCGCTTCGAGCGCGGGATCGAGCGGGCCGGTCACCACTAGCGAGGTTCTCCGGTTCCGCCGGGTCAACGCGTTCAGGTACGCCGCAACGCCTTCCTCTGTCGACAAGGGTTGAACCCCTTGAACCGCCAGCCGGGCCACCGCGCCGAGCTTCCGGCCCAGACCGGTTTCGCCCCACACCGAGTAGCCCATCGTCAGACAGTGGATTTCCGGGTGCGCCCGCTTGAGTGCGGCTATCGCTCCGTCCAACCAGGCATTTGCGGTGGCGTAGTCCGTCTGTCCCTGCATGCCCGTGTGTCCGAGGACCGAGGCGATGGCATGCACCATCCGCAGGCGTGCCGGGTCAACCGCCCGCAGCAGGTGATGCAGGCCCGCCGCCTTCACGCGGACACAGGCCATGAACTCTTCGGTGGACTTGTCCCGGAACAAGTTCAGGCGACTGACGCCGGCGCCGTGCAGGATCCCGGACACCGGGCCCAGCTCCCTTTCCACCTTCGTCACGGTCGACTTCACCGCCTCCTGGTCGGTGACATCGCAGCGAAAGTAGCGCGCCGTGAGGCCGGCCTCGGCGAAGCGCTTGAGGTTTGCGGCCACTTCGCCGACTTCCGTTTCCGCAGCCGGCGCACTCGATCCCAGAAGCGCGAGTTTCACACCCGTCCGCCGGCCGAGAGCGAGGGCGATCTCGGCGGTGATGCCCTTCGCCCCGCCGCTCACGAGCACCACGTCGTCAGGTCCCACGGGCGGCGCTTCAAGCGCCTCCGCCGGCAGCAAGCGAGCCGTTTCGACGAACCGCGTGCCGTCCTCGTCGTACCGGAACAGCACCCGATCCGAACGCGTCTGACACTCCCGCAGCAACACCTCCGCGACGCGCACCTCGGACCAATCGGGCGGGAGGACGATCCATTTGGGGGCCGCGCCGGGATGTTCCAGACGCAGTGATTTCAGCAAACCGGCGCCCGCGTCCAGATCGGGGTCCCGAGGCTCCGGCGCAGTTCCCTCCCGTGCCTCCGGGGGGATGCCGCGACGAACCACCAGGAGTCTCAAGCCGGACCACGGGCGTTCCTGCCCGTGCCCCAGCCAGCGAAGCCAGCGCACCAAGGGACCGAGTGTGCCCTCCACCCGGTCGCGGAGGGCGACGGCTCCGCATTCGTGAAAAGCACGGGTGACGGCGGGCAGGAACAGGACGAGCCCAAGCAAGTCCGCCGCCGGCTGCGCGATCTCTGTCCAGTCCGCCTGGAATACCCGCAATCCGCGTCTCGACAACGTCCTGGCGAAGGTCGCCGCCATCGGGCACGAGGCGGGTGCAATCACCCCAAACGTACCCTCCCGGGGAAGTGGCGCGGGTTGTCCCATTCCCACCGGATCGGGTCGCAGGGAAATCCCGAACGTCCGGACCCAGCCTTTGCCCCCGGGCCGGCCCGTGGCAATCCGGTTGCCGAAGGCGGATGCAGCCGGTTCCTCGATCGCTCCCGGCGGCTTTAGAATTGTCCCGACCACCTCGCTCAACCGCGAGTTCGCCAGGGATGCCGGATCCCCGACAAAGGGACGCCCGGCCTCCTGGCTCAACTGCAGCACCAACTCGCCGGCCTTGATGGAGTCGAGTCCCAGATCGTCGCGCAGCCTCTGCTCCTTCCGCACTTGCGCGGTCGAGAACCCCGCCCGGCGGGCAATCCAGGCGACCGCGAAGGCCAGGAGCGAATTCTCCGTGGGCGTTTCCCGAACGGGCCCTCCGTTCGCGGGCGCCCGTGGTTCCTTTTCCGGGACCAGGTCGGATCGGGCTGCGTCCGGTTCCGTCGCGCAGATTCCAACGCGCTCCGGCGCGCCCCGTTCGCAGGGGTTGACGATGAATCCGGGCTCGTAGTGTTCCGCGTCGAAAGGTCGGTGGAAGCGGTGCGCGAAAAGCGCGTCCAGCCGCACCGGAAAGCCCAGGACAAAAGCCTGTGCAAGCAGCTCGTTCAGCAGGTCGTAACCGTTCCTGCCCGGCAGGTCCGTTGCTCGCGTCGTCGCGGCCTCGGGGCCGAGGATATCCTCGACGAGGTGCGCGAGCACCCCTCCCGGACCGACCTCCACCCACAGGTCAGGCCGCTCCGAAGCGGCGGTCGCGACCGCTTGCGCGAAGCGCACCGGCCCCGCCACATGCCCGGTCAGCAAGGTCCTCAAGTCCGTGTCCGGGGCGAGTTCGCGTCCGGTTGCCGTCGAGATCACCCGGCCCTCCAGCGGGTTCATCGAGACTTGTTCCAGCGAGCGGCGCAGCACCTCGGCGGCCGGGGCGACGAGGGCGGAGTGGAAGGCATGCGACACGGCCAGCCGCACGCATCGGATGCCGTTCATGGCGCACGCCTCCTGCGCGCGCAGCACGGCGGCGGTTGTTCCCGAAACGACGGTTTGCCGGGGGGCGTTGTAGTTGGCAATCCGCAGATGAGTCGGCTCCGCCCTGGCCACTTCGGCGAGGAGTCGCTCCACGTCCGCCGCTCCGGCTCCGATGGCCAGCATGCCGCCCGGATCGTTGAGCGGGAGGTCGCCGATTGCCCGGCCCCGTTGGCTGGCGATTTGCAGGGCCGTCCGCTCGTCGAACGCGCCGGCGCAATGCAGCGCGCTGATCTCGCCCACACTGTGTCCGATGGCCATTGCCGGCCGCAGTCCGAAGCAGGCGAGCACGCGCAGCACCGCCAGCGAACACAACGTGACGCCCGGTTGAGCGTGGCGGGTGTCCCGCAGGGCGGATTGCCATTCCTGCAGGGTGGTGGGGGAAGCCGTCGCCTCCTCGCGAAAGACCAGATCGGCTGCAGCGCCCGGGGCGGAAAGGAGGGGTCGAACGAACGGGAAGCGATCGAACGCCCACTGCCCCATGTTCAGCCGTTGCGAACCCTGGCCGGGGAACAGGGCGACCCAACGCGGCTCCGCTTTGGCCTCGCCCGCGAACACGCCGCGGTCCGGGGCGTTGAATGCTGCCGGCGCCGTGCCCTCCTCAAGACCCGCGGCGATCTCGGCCAGGGTTACGGCCGAGGTCCAGGGGCAACCCGCAACGAGCGCAACCCGACAACGACCGGAAGGATTCTGCCGCGCCAGTGCGGCCGAGAAATCAGTCAACTCTGCCTGGCACAAGCGCCGCAGCAGGGTCGCGGCGGACGCGATCCGGCGGCCCAGCTCGGCGGGATCATCGGCGGCGAACACCAACAACTCGCTCGGCTGCGCGCTCGTGAGGGCTTGGAGATCATCGGCGTTGGGTTTTCCGTCGGGGTCGGCTTCCTCGATTGTCACGTGGGCGTTGGCCCCGCCGAATCCCATCGAACTGATCCCGGCGCGCCGCGGCGAGTTGCCTGCCTCCCAGGCCCTTCCCCGGACGACCGGGCGGAGCATTGTTGGCGGCTCCCCGAAACTCGGACTGGGCGCTTCGCAGTTGACCGTCGGCGGCAGCACCTTCCTTTCGAGGGCCATGACGGCCTTGATAAGTCCCGCGGCGCCCGCGGCGGCTTTGCAGTGTCCGATGTTGCCCTTGATGCTGCCCAACCAGCAGGGGGCGGTTTCGCCCGCCTCCTCCAATGCCCGGCGCAGCACCGCGATCTCGACCCGATCGCCCACTGCGGTGCCGGTCCCGTGCCCCTCGATCAGCTTCACGGTCGAGATCGGATAGCCCGCCCGAGTGTAGGCGTTGCGCAGAGCCCGGTATTGGCCCTCCGTTTGCGGCGCCGTCACGGCGCCCCGGCCATCCGAGGAGATGCCCCAGCCGCGGATGCAAGCCCGGATCCGCCAACCCCGCTCCCGGGCCCGGTCCTCGCGGGCGAGCACCAGAATCCCGCAGCCCTCGCCGGTCAACATGCCGGCGGCGCGGGCGTCATAGGGACGGATGTCGTCGCGGGCCAGAGCCTGGGTTTTGGCGAAGCCGATGATCTCGAACGGGTCCAGACTGACATCGACGCCCCCGGCCAGGACCAGATCGAGGTCGCCCTGGAGCAGGGCGTTGCAGGCATGATGAACGGCCAGCAAGGAAGAGGAGCAGGCACCGTCAAGCGTATAGCTGCCGCCGCCGAAATCGAAGAAGGCCGAAATCCGTCCGGCAATGGTGTTCGACATGTTGCCGGCCAGGGTATCCTCCGTGCTTTCCGGCAGCGGCGCCTTGTACACGGCCTGCATGCCGGCGAGGATCCGCTCGATGCGAGGCTCTTCGAGACCCTCGGCGAGGAGTGTTTGGCGGAGGCTACGGGCCACGTAGGGCCAGCGCAGCCGGAGATAGTGACTGCGACTGAACTCGCCCGCCAACGTGTTCCCGAGGATCACCCCGGCCCGAGCGCCGTCCACTGCCGTGAGATCGATTCCCGAATCGCGGATCGCTGCGCTCGCCGTGGACAATGCCAGCCAGTGGGTGATGTCCGAGGATTCGGCCGCCACCGGCGCGATACGGTACTCGGCGGGGTCGAACGTCCAGCCCGTGATCACCGCCATCAGATCGCAGTACGAGCGGTCCGGGGTATGGGGATCGGGGTGAAAATAGTCGGCTGGCATGCGTCCGGCGGGGGCCTTGCGGAAGTGCCGGCGACCGGCGAGCACGTTTTGCCAGAGATCTTCGGGGGAATGCGCTCCCGGAAACACACTCCCCATCCCGACGACAGCGATGGCGCCCTGCTTGGATTTCGGTGCGGTCATGTTTCCTGGTCGTCTGGCCCGAGGGTTGGTTGCGCCACGTGCTGATTTCTGATCATCGCATCATGCGTGGGACAGGCCGCACCTCGGGGGGCTTCATTTCCGAGCGGTGCACGGCGCGGCAAGAGACAAGAAACGATCCGCCGCCACATCGGTCAGTTCCGTCACCCGGCCTCCGGGCCACCGCACCGCGAGGCGCGCGAGTCCGCGGGCCTCCCCAAGCCCGAGATGGATCCTCGGATCGTGGCTCGAACAGTAGCTGCCCCCGCTGACGTGCTCGCGGAACACCTGCCGTCCGTCGACTTCCCAAAACACCCGCGCTCCCAGGGCGTCCCGGTTGCCCGATGGATCGCTCAAACGCAAGGTGAGCCAGTGGTGTCCGTCGCGGGGAGTGACATTGCGCAGCAACGCCGGGGAATCGTTCAGATTCGTTATGAGCAGGTCGATCCGTCCGTCGTTGTCGAAATCGCCACGGACCACGCCCCGCCCGGAACGTTGCTCCTCGAACCAGCTTCCCCCGGTCTTCGATCCGTCCGTGAAATGTCCCGCACCATTGTTGATGAGCAAGCAGTCCGGATACCCCGCCAACGAGTTCGCGTCGCCGCGGGACACATACATATCCAGATCTCCATCCAGGTCGAAGTCCGCCAGGGCTGCTCCCCATTGGATGTGGCCACCGACCACCTGCGCCACCCCCGCCCGGTCCGTCTGGCAGTCAAAAAACCCACCGCCCAGGTTGAGGTAAAGGCAGCTGCGGGTGAAATCGGGCACGAACAGGTCCAGGCGTCCGTCCGCGTTCAGATCCCCGGTCTCGACAGCCATGGCCCCCGTGCTTTGGCCGACGTCGCCCAGCCCGACCCCGGCGAGCAACGCCCCTTCAACGAAGCGCCCGCCGCCCTCGTTGTGGTACAGATGGTTCACCATGGCGTCATTCGACACGAACACATCCGGGCGCCCGTCCTCGTCATAGTCGAATGCCCCGACGCCCATCGCGCGTCCCGGTCGGGTGATTCCCGCCGCGCCTCCCGCGTTCTCAAACGTGCCATCGCCCCGGTTCCGGTAGAGGCGGCTCACCGTCGCGGGGTAGGCCAGCGGGCCGGGAAAGGCGTCCACTTTTCCGTGGCGGCGGTTGTACTCCTCGCTGTAATCGACATACGAACCCACAAACAGATCCAACCATCCATCCCCGTCGAAGTCGGCGAAACAGGCGCCGGTGGAGAATTCGCTTCCCGCCACTCCCGCGGATTCCGCGATTTCGCGAAACGTCCCGTCCCCTTGGTTGTGATACAGGCGGTTCGGACCGTAGTGCGTGATGTGGAGGTCCGGGAACCCATCGTTGTCGTAGTCGCCGACGGTCACGCCGATACCGTAGCCCCCGGCGAGGATGCCGGCCTGCGCCGTGACGTCCTCGAACGTGCCGTTGCCCCGGTTGTGGTAGAGCCGGTCGGTGGGCGGCTCCGCGGACGCCCCTCCGGTTTCGCTCTCCTGGCTCAAGCCGGGCAGGGGACAGGCGTTGACCAGGTAAATGTCCAGCCAGCCGTCATTGTCATAATCCAGGAAGGCGCAGCCAACGCCGGAGGCCTCGACGAGCGAATGGAGGTGCGCGTCGCCAATGGTATGCCGGAAGTCCAGGCCCGCCGCCCTGGTGACGTCCTCGAAAACAACCGCGCCCGCCGCTGGCAGGGCCAGGGCCAGAGCCAGGCTCTCCAGGCCGCGCCGCACCCCCCTATTCCTCCCGGACAAAACGCGTGAGATCGCCCACGGTCGCGGTGGCGGGGCGGGTTTGGTATGCCCGCAAGTATTCTCGGTGTGCCTCATCGTCAGGATAGGGTTCGGTGGCCGGATAGGGATAGCTGGTCATGGCGTGATGGGGCAGCGGCTCGACCGTGGCCGAACAGAGCGTGTTGGGATCGCCGTCCTTCACCCAGCCGTTGGCATAAAACACGAAACTGCGCCGCCAGCCCGGGGGAATCGGCGGCGCCGTCGTGGCGTCGAATTGCATCTGCAACTCGTCGCCCGGACCGAAGACGACGAACATGTCATCGACGGTTTGCAGCAATTCCGTCACTTCGCCAAAGCGGGTCAAATGGCCGGCCGGTGGATTCCAGGCGCCGGTCGGACTGACGCGTCCGTAATCGAAACGTTCGTAGCCCTGTGCGTCCCGCTCCATGGCCGCGAAACCCCGCTGCCGCAACGCGCCCGAGACCACCCCCAATCGCGCTTCCCGACAGACCGCGGCGTGGTCTTCCGTGCCGACGAAGATGCGGTCGAAATACACGCACAGGGTGGTCGACAGCCGGATCCGGAAGTCGCCGGCCGGGAACTGGCCGGTCAGGTCCACCGGGACGACCGCCCCCTTGCTCGTGGGCAGCCCCACCGACGGGACCGCGGTCCGCCATTCCCCCTGCGCATCCGGGACCTCGAGCTTCAGCGGTTGCAGGTTCCGGGCATCGTTCTGGAACAACCCCCAGCACACGCTCGCGTCCGCCCAGTAGATCCACCCATCGAGGAAGAGCATGATGCGTGTGGCGGACGAGAGGTCGCCCAGATCGAGCGTCAGCGAATGCGGTTCGGCGAGACCATCATGAGCCGTCAGCGGGAAGGTCGGAAACCGGTGGTCCCGGGTTCGCACCAGCTCGAGGACGTCGTTGCCCCGGTCATCCACCGCGGATCGGGGCGGGCACGGCGCGGCCACTGCGAAAATGCGGTCCTTGGGAAACGGTGGTCCGGTGAACATCTCGTTCGGGATGATCTCGCAGCCGGCCGGGTGATCGATGACGCGCAACTCGATCCGGTCCACGTAGGCCACTTCCCGCAGATCTTCTGTCAACCGCAATTCGTAGCGTCCGTCGCGGGCGCGAAGTTGGTGGGATTCGATCTTGGTCAGCTCGGTGCAATCCGTCGGGAAGCACTCGGTCGCACTCATCGGCGCTCCCAGCGGACCGATCCCGAGGACTTCGTTGATCAGCTCCCACCCGTCCTCTCCCTCGGCCCAAAGGAAGGCACAGCTGGCCGAGACCTTCACGTATTCCTCGATCTCGACCGTCGAGTTCACCGGCGGTTCGAGGAGGTTCTGGACCATCCCGCCCGGCCAGGTCACCCGCGCGAGATAAACGCGGTCCAGCGAACCCAGTCCGAAATGCAGCCGCCCGTCACGCACGGTCTGTCGCTGGTAGTAGCCCGGCCCGACGACCTCGACGGCCGCGCCGTAGGCGCTGCGATTCGCCTTCCGCCCGACGACGTCGACCGCCAACCAGCGCCGCGGCGAGGACAGGTCGTTGCGCAGGATTTGCGGCCCGTGGTCCCGGGTTTGCACGAGCAGATCCTCGTCGCCGTCCCGATCTAGATCCGCGGCCCACAGATCGGTGATGATTCCCGGCAGGGCGCCGAATGCAGCTGGCAGAACCGGCGGTCCGAACGTGCCGTCGCCAACGCCCCGCAGCAGGCGCAGGGCAGGGCTGCCGGAGGAGACCACCACCAAGTCCGGCCAGCCGTCGTTGTCCAGGTCTGCGACCCGAATCCGGGCGATGCCCCCGGCAGGTCCGGCGGCGGCGCCCGCAACCTGGCTCCCGCGGAACCGTCCGTTGTTTTCGTTCCGATACATCCACAGAGCGGTCTCCGTGCCAATGGCGAGATCGGGCCGCCCGTCGCGGTTGAAGTCGGCTTCCGCGACCGCCCGGCTCCCGTGCTCCAGGGGTGGTTCGAACCTCCCGGCCTCCTTGAGCACTCCGCGCCGGGCGTTCAGGAAGAGCCGGCAGGGAGAATCGCAGTTGGCCACGAACACATCGGTGTCCTGGTCGCTGTCGAGGTCGCCGGTCACCACGTCCACCGAGGCGGAGAAATCCACCAGCAGGCCGGCTTCATCGGTCCGGTCCGAAAACGTGCGATCGCCGTTGTTCCGAAGCAGCGTGTTCGCCTGGCCCTCTGCGCCGTCGGGGCAGGGGAGCGGGAAATCGTCGCCGCCCCCCGTTCGCGATGCGTGGTTCAGGACAAGAAGGTCGAGATCGTTGTCGTGATCGTAGTCCACCATGGTCGCGCGGGCGCCCGACTGTGGCTCATCGGTTCGCGAGGATGCGGACACGTCCTCGAAAGACCCGTCGCCGCGGTTGAGGTACAGCACGTTTGGTCCGTCGTTCACCACGTAGAGGTCGGGATGGCCATCGTTGTCGAGGTCCCCCCATACCGCGTGGCGACCCCGGCCCTGATCGCCAACGCTGGCATCGGCGGTCACGTCCTGGAACTGCAACCCTCCCCGGTTTCGATAGAGTCGGTTCGCGGCAGCGGCCGCGTTCGTGCTGCAGTTCACTACATAGAGGTCGATCAGTCCGTCCCCATCGTAGTCCGCGCAGGCCAGCGCGCTTCCCCGGCCCGACTCGCCGAAGTTGGCATGCGCGGTTGCCCGGGCGAAGTCTGGTGGGGGGTTCCACCCGGGGAAGGGCACGATGGGCATCGGAGCCGCGTCCAGCAGGTCCGAATACCGGCTTCGTTCCAGCGCTTCGGCCGTCCTCTCGGCTTCGTCCACCGTGTCCTTAACGCGATCGAAAATCTCCGCGTGCCGCGTGGCGTTCTCGACATCGCCGATGCGGCGGTAAAGCGTGACCAGTTGGTACTGGCAGGCCGGGTCTTCCGGGGCGAGTTCGAGCGCGGCCAGGAAGGTCTTGATGGCCCGGGCATCGTCGCCCATCGCCTTGTGGCAGATGCCCAAGTTGTACAGCGCACCGAGGCATTCGGGATCCGCCTGCGTTACTTCGGTCAAATCGTGGATGGCCTCGAGATGGCGGCCTTCCCGCTTCTCAATGATGGCGCGGACGTAGGTCACGCCCACCAATTTCGGATCCAGTTCGCCGGCCCGTTCGAGGGCCGCCAGGGCCGCCTCGTGATCGGTGTCGCGCATCAGGGTGAGCCCAAGATTGAACCAGTCCGCCGCCCTGTCGCCGCCCAGATCGATCGCTGCGCGATAGTGCCCGGCGGCGGCCTTGAATTCCTCGTTTTCGTAGCAGGCGCGGCCCAATTGCCGGTGACGTTCGACTTCGTCGGCGGGCGCTGCCAGAAGGGTGGCCGCTGCCCACAGGAGCGTGAGCGCGAAGCCGGCGAGCGAGCGTCGTCGGAGGCATCCGGGCTGTTGCCGAAGGCCCCGCCTCGCGTCATCGTGAAGCCGACTCTTAATCCTAATCCTCAACCTCTCCGGCCGTATCAATTCGAGCCGGTCCAGAATGGCGAGGCCAGCCCGGTTCATCTCCCGCTGCTTCCGATCAAGGAGACGGCGCAGGGGATTGCGATGAGGACCAGGATTGCGAACGGAGAGTTCGAGCGAACCGCGTTGCGCGCACCGGCGTTCCGCTCTGCGGCCGAGGCCGGGCCGATGCGGGCGCTTCGCGGGGATTTGCGTGGCGTCCACCCGATAAAGTCTCATTGGTCCACCCAGATCTGGTTCAGGTCGGTGTCCACGGGGTTCTTCAGCGAACGCAGTTCCGTGACGAAGTCGATGAGCGCGTCGGGCGAGTTGGCGAGCAATTCCACGCGCTTGCGGAGTTCCGGCGAATCGGGATAGCGCTCGAGCCCCTGACGCCACGCCTCGCCGGCGCGCGCGAGACACTCGTCGCGTCCGCGGTCGAGGTTCTGGATGTGGGCGTCGCCCAGGCCCACATACGCCAGTGCGAAGTGGCTCCGTTGCAGGTCCTTCGGAAAGGTGTTCTGGAGGGCGATCAGTTGGGAGAAGGCCTCGCTGGCGAGGGGCGCGTGATTCAGCTTGCGGGGCCAGTGAAGGTGGTTCATGGCCACGACGAAGCGCGCCGCCCAGCAGTCCGGTTCCCGCCGCAGGATGGCATCCAGGGTGGTGATGGATTTGTTCGACAGCCGGCCCTGCGCCACAATGCCCAGCTTGGGGTAGGGCATCTTGTCCACGTAAGCCAGGGCCTGGTTGAGCGCCGGCATCAGGCGGTCGGGTTGTTCCTCCGCGAGATCCTCGAAGAACCGGATCGACCGGTCGAAGTAGAGGTGCCCGTAGCGGCGCACGTAATTGCGGTAGGTGTTGGCGTAAAGGAGCTGGTCCGGATCGAGCCGGATTGCCTGTTCGAGTTCGCCCAGCGCGGCGCTGTGACGATCCTGGCGGTCCAACAACACGGCGAACTCGAAGCGTAAGCGGGGGTTGCGCGGGTCCTTCTCCACCGCGGCTTTCCGCTGCACATACTCCCGCTTGAACGCCGCCAGCTTGCCCCAGTCAGCCGTTTCGCCGTCGGCGCGGTCCGTAGACGCGGCCCGGGCCAGTTGTTCTTCCCGCTCCGCCTCGAGCCGTCGCGCTTCGAGTTGCGCTTCCTTCCATTGCCGTCGCTCGGCCAGGGCGTCGGGTGGGGTGCGCTCAACCAGCCGGAGGATCTGGTTTACTGCCACGCGCTCGTGGACCTCGGTCCAGCCGGTCGGCCACCGGACTTCCAACCGGTCCACCTCCGTGGCATCCGCCAGTCCGAAATGCTGGCGGAAAGGCGTTTGGCTGTGATCGCCGTTGCCGCCGTTGACCTCGCGGATGTACTTGCGGTCGCCGCATTGCACGGTGATCCGCGTGCCGATCGCGTCCCGGTTGCAGTTTGTTCCCGCCAGGTCGAGTTCGATCCACGCGGCGCCGGAAGCCAGATCGTTGCGATAGAAAGCGCCGTCCTGGCCCTGGTTCGATACGTAGACGTCCAGGTCGCCGTCGTTGTCATAGTCCGCAATCGCCAGGCCGCGGGCATCCCGCCGGTCGCCCAGGCCGAGGTCCCCGGCCACTTCGGAGAAGCTCTCGTTGCCCAGATTGTGGAACACGCGGTTGGGTTCGTACCCCGAGAAGGTCGCGTTCCCCATCACCGGCCAGTTCATCGCGTCCGTGGGATCGAAGCCCGGCTTCGTGACCGCCACCGCCAGCTTCGCGAAGTACTCGTCGTCGGGGTCGCCGCTGATGTAGCCGTTGGCGACCATCAGATCCAGATACCCATCGTTGTCGTAGTCCCAAAACCGACCCGCCCACGCCCATCCCGCATCGTAGACGCCCGCCTCGAAGGAGATGTCGCTGAAGGTGCCGTCGCCCATGTTGCGATGCAGCCGGTTGCCCTCCTTGACGTATTCCTTCGCGTAAATGTTGCAGATGTAGAGATCGAGCCAGCCGTCGTTGTTGAAGTCTCCGAGATCGATGTTCATCCCCTTGTAGGTGTCCCAACCCAGCGCGGTGTCGGTCACATCCGTGAACGTTGCGTCGGCGTTCAACCGGAACAGGCGGTCCTGCCCGAAATCATTCGCCACAAACAAATCCTGGTCGCCGTCGTTGTCGTAGTCCGCCGCGCCCACGTCGAGCGTCCAGCCCGTGTCCGCCACGCCAAGCTCCTGCGACACGTCCGTGAAGGTTCCATCCCCGTTGTTCCGGTAAAGAACGTTGTCCCCGCCGTCGCGGGCCGTTTCGAAGTCCTCGTGCATGATCCGCGTGTCCTCCAACGCGAAAAGATCAACCCGACGAAAGTAGTTCCCGACGTAGAGATCGAGCTGGTGATCGTCGTTATAGTCAAACCAGACGGCGCACGTGCCGTTGCCGGTGTCCCCGACGCCCGCCACGGAAGTGACCTCGCGAAAGGTCCCGTTCCCCTCGTTGTGGTAGAGCACGTTCGCCCCCCAGCGCACGAGATACAGGTCGCGCCGTCCATCGTTGTCGTAATCCGCCCAGACGGCATCGATGCTGGCACCGTCCACGTTACCCGCCGCCAACCCGACCTGCTCCGCCACGTCTTCGAAGCTGCCGTCGCCGCGGTTGCGGAACAGCCGGTTGGTCGAGCCCAGGGCGGAACTGGTGAGGAACACGTCGAGGTGTCCGTCCTGATCGTAGTCGCAGGCGGCGGCCGCGGCGCCAATCGAGGCCATCCACGGCATGATGCGGCTGATCCGGTCGTCCAACCGGACCTTCTCGTGGTGGAACTCGATTCCGGACTGTGCCGTGGCGTCGGTGAACAGCCGTGTGGCCGGGGCGGCAGCTGGGGCTCGATAGCCGGCAAAAACGCCGACCAGCGTCAAGGAGATGCAGACCAGACGACGGGTGGAATGCAGCCCATGCGCTCCACACGCCGAGGAAAATGGCGAGTCACAACCTGGCCATGCCGCTCTCATGTTCGTTCCTGGGTGAGATCCTGACCGCTCCCGCGCCCTCCGGCAGGCTGAATTGACCGGTTCGATTGGTTGGCGTTATGCTCGTCGGCATGCGCTCGCCGGTCAAGCCAAACCTGATTCGTGCGCCCGTGCCCCGGCGGTGGTTCAAACTCGTTACCAACCGCCCATTGGTTCCGCTCCTCTGCGGCGGCCTCCTAACTCTGGGCTGCGGCCTGGGGATCCTCCGGCTGACCCGAAACACGAGCCCGGACGCGTTCATCCCGCGCGACCACCCCGCCCTGTCCGGCAAACGGGAGAACGACAGCCGGTTCGGACTCGTCGAGCCGATCGCCGTCGGGATCATCCGCGACGCGCCCGACGGAATCTTCCGTCCGCCGACCCTGAAGCTTATCGCCGACCTGACCACCGCCATTGAGAACCTGCCCGGTTTCGAGACCGCGGAGGTGCTGAGTCTCGCCACCGAATCCAGTGTCCGCTTCGACGATGACGGAGCGCCGGGCTTCGAACGGCTGATGGCGCAGCCGCCGGTTGAGGTCGCGGGTTGCGAGGCGGTCAAGCGCGAGGTGCTGAGCTACGAACTCTATCGCGGCACGCTGGTGGCCGCGGACGGTTCTGCCGCGTGCGTGGTCATCCGGCTACCGGGAGAGCAGGGGGCCGAGGCTGCCTACCAGGAGCTCCAACGACTCGTCGCGGGCTTCCCCCGGAACGACGAACAGATCGTGGTGGCCGGAGAAGCGGCCGTTCGGGCGCACATGGGGCGGGCAGTTTCCGATGACGCGCTGCGGATGAACTTCATCTCGCCGGTTGTCATGGCAGTGCTGTTGATCCTCGCTTACCGGACGCTGCGAGGCGCGGGCCTGCCGTTGCTGGTGATCGGAGGCGCCTCTGCGATGGCCCTTGGTACCATGGGCTGGTGCGGCGTGCCGGTCTACATCGTCAGCAACGGCATCTTCGTCGTGATCCTCGCTCTGAGCCTGACCGATTCCCTGAACCTCCTCGCTGCCTACGACGAAGAGCAAACGGAAGCGGCCGGACGTAACCGGCAGGAGATCGTCGTTGCCGCCTGTTCCAGGCTCTGGTTTCCCATGCTCGTTACCTCCGCCACCGACGCCACGGGTTTTCTGGCCATCTATCTCTCGGCCGAAATGCCGCCCCTCCGCTATTTCGCCCTGTTCACCAGCATCGGCGTTCTCGGGGCGTGCCTCTTCTCGGCCGCGATCCTCCCCGCGGGGTTGGCGGTCTTTCCGCTCGGGCCGGCGCGGGCGCGTTGGCGGCGTTCCCGGCGTCCCGGGCCCGACGCGGTCGCGCGGATGCTGGCGGGATTCGGGCGCTTCATCTTCCGGCGGCGGCGGTTCATCTTGGGAACCGGCGCCGTCGTGATGCTCGCGGCGCTCTGGGGCGCGACCAGGCTCCGCATCAACGATGCTCGCATCCTCGCCTTCCAAAGGGATCATCCCATTGCCGTGGCCACCGCCGCGTTGAACGCGCGGTTCGAGGGCACCAGCCAGCTTCACGTCGTCCTCGACGGCTCCCGCCCCGGGGCCATGCTCGAACCGGACATGCTGCGCCGTATCGAGCAGCTCGAGGCCTTCACCGAAACGCTGCCGCACGTCGGCGGTACGCATTCCCTGGCTGGATGGGTGAAGCGGGCTCACGAGAAGCTAAACGGCGACGATCCGCGCTTCTACACGATCCCGGATGACCCTGGGGAGGTCACCTTCTACGCCGACACGTTGGGTGCTCCGACGAGTCCGATGGCCCGGTTGTTGCGCGAAGTGGTCAACGCGGACGCTTCCACGGCCAACCTGATTGTGCGCCTGCGCAGCAGCGAATACGTCAACGAGCGGGAGGTGGTCCAGGCCGTGGAAGGCTACCTCACGACCCACTTCGGGGAGGGGGATGGCCAAGCCAGGCTGGCAGGACGGGTTTACCTGGACTGTCGCTGGATGGACCTGATCAAACGTAGCCACGTGCGCAGCGTGCTGCTCGCGGCCGTCGCGGCGCTGGTTCTGACAGCCTGGATGTTCGGTTCCCTCGCGGACGGGTTCCTGTGCACGGCGATCGTGGGCTTGGTGGTGTTGTTCAACTACGCGGTGATGGGTCTGGCCGGCATTCCCTTGGGGATTGGCACCTCCATGTTCGCCAGCATCGCCATCGGCGCGGGAGTCAATTTCCCGATCCACCTGCTGGACCGGCTGCAAAGGGAATCCGCCCGACCGGGAGCGACCGGCGAAGAAGCGGTGGCCCGGGCCTTCGCGACCACCGGTCGGGCCTTGTTGCTGGCCGCTTTCGTGGTCGGCGTCGGCTTCCTGCTGCTGTGCCTTTCCGAGTTCCGAACGCTGCAAGAATTCGGGCTACTCATCGGCCTGGCCATGCTGACGAGTTACCTCCTCAGCATGACCCTGTTGCCGGCGCTTGTGGTCAGCCGGCCCGTGGTCGCTCAGCCGTGACCATGCAGGTGGATTCACCACGATGGGCACGGATATTGAGGGAAACGAGAATCGCTTGCCCTGGTTTCGGACTCACCATTCAGTGAGTCTTCTCGCGCTCTCGGCCAAGGCGGCAGCGCCGCGCCCTAATGCGCCTGTGAGGGCGTCCATATTGCGAGGTGAGAGTCCTCGTCAGGCGGTTCATTCACCCGCCTGTGACCGAAGGCTACTGCGTCGTGGCAACCCGGGGTGGAGAGCTTGCCGGAGGTGAACCATCGGTCCGTAACGAAGCGAAAGTGAGACAACGAAGCAATGTGAACCTGATTCGGCCACGCCGAGCGGCGAGCCTGCCAGGGCTGTGCGAAGTCCAGGCCAAGACCCAAGTGGGAAGACTTCCCCCGGTCGACACCAGGCGACCGGGTCCTCTGGCTGGCGGTCCCCGGCAGACCAAAAGGTGGATGGAAGCAAATGCCCGGACTGGCGCGGCGGGGTGGTTGAGGACGGAACAATGGGAAGCATGGGCGAAGCAAGCAGGGAGACCCTCGGGGCAGAACGGTGTTCATGGCCGCGAGGCCCGAAGAGCCGCCCGGCGGGAGTGAGAGCGTCCATAGTAGCGAGGAAGCGGGGTAACGCCCGGGGAGCGAAGGGGCGCAGGGAAGTGGAGACGGAACGACCATGAGGAACGACGAACGGGAAGAACGACCGGGGATGGGGTCTGGGGCAACCCAGGCTAAACAAGCCGGAAAGGTCCGCGCCCCAGGGGGGTGGTGGATCGAACGTTCGGTATGGACGGACCGGATGCTAACGCGGCTCGCCCAAGGCGGGCCGACAACGCTGGTTTGCGGCGCAGGGCCTGTTGAGTCTGGAACACGGCTCGCGTGCTTACAGTCAGTCTCACCGAGATCCCACTGACCGGAGAGCCGTATGCGGGAAATCCGCCCGTACGGTTCGGAGGGAGGGGTGGCGCTAATCCCGCCATCCCTACCTCTGTCCCGGGCCGGGTGGTAGGGCGTGTCACTCCGTGCGCGCCGCTTTAGGAAGAACGTGACCGAGCGTCCTCCGGGGCGGCAGAGAACCTGGCGCCTATTCCGGCACCCACCTGCGCCTGACTCACCGAACCGCATCTTCCTGATTTCCGCCGAGATCGGGTGCTCTGCCCGGCCGGCGCGGATGCCGGCGGAAGACCGGGTTGCTGGCGCGCCCCCTGACCCATAGCGGCTCAACCCGCAGTAGCCGCCGACGTGCAGTCGGCGCTGGACTTCGAGGGCTTGGGCGCTCTCGCCGATTCCGTCCGGTCGTCCCGTTTGGCTGAATCGTCGCGCCCGGCGGTAGCCGACCGCATCCCTGCTGAATCCTGCGCCGGCCATCCGGTGGCGGCGGCGAGTTGCCGAATGGTCACGGCTGAGGCTCGGGAGGAGGCGCGATGGGGAGGGCGGGGTTTCGGGCCGGTTGGTGTGGCGTTTTCGTGCTGGCGCCGCGGACGGGGGTCCGTTACTAATCGCGCGATGGACCGGCGCGGCAAAACCGAAAACTGGAGCTCCCGACTGGGGGTGATCTTCGCGGTCTCGGGCAGCGCGGTGGGGTTGGGCAATTTCCTCCGGTTTCCCGGACTGGCGGCGCAATACGGGAGCGGCGCCTTCATGATCGCCTACTTCATCTCACTGATCCTGATCGGCATCCCGATCTGCTGGGCGGAGTGGACGCTGGGACGTTACGCGGGGCAGCGGGGCTACAATTCGAGTCCGGGCATCTTCCACGCCCTGCTCGGCCGCCCGCTGGGCAAATACATCGGCGTGCTCGGGGTGGTCATCCCGGTGGTGATCTACATGTATTACGTCTACATCGAGGCCTGGTGCCTCGGTTACGCGTGGTATTACGTCAACGGGCAGATGAACCTCGGCGGCGAGGTCGAGGCGTACGGGAACTTCTGGTCCAGCTACGTCGGGGCGACCGAGAACGGGCTGACCTTCGCCCGCGACCAGAACCAGGTGGTGTTGTTCCTGCTGATCGTTTTCACGCTCAACTTCATCATCATCTACCGCGGGTTGGTGAAGGGGATCGAGTTCTTCTGCAAATTCGCCATGCCGGCCCTGATCGTGCTGGCCTTGGTCACCCTCGTCCGGGTCCTGACCCTCGGCACCCCGGATCCGGGCAAACCGGAGCAGAGCCTGCTCAACGGGCTCGGGTACATGTGGAATCCAGGCGACGTCGGCACGCAATTGCGCAATCCGCAGCTCTGGCTGGCGGCGGCGGGGCAGATCTTCTTCTCGTTATCCGTCGGGTTCGGCGTCATTGTCACTTACGCCAGCTACCTGTCCGAGAAGGATGACATCGTGCTGAGCGGGCTCACCGCCTCGAGTGCGAACGAGTTTTGCGAGGTGGCGCTGGGCGGCATGATCACCGTGCCGGCGGCCTTCGTGTTCCTCGGTGCGGCCGGGGTGGCCGGGCAGGGGACTTTTGCGCTGGGCTTCAAGGTGCTGCCGCTGGTCTTCTCGAAGATGCCGTCGCCGTGGCTGTTCGGCAGCGTGTTCTTCTTCCTGCTCTTCCTGGCCGCGGTCACGAGTTCGCTGTCGATGCTCCAGCCCGGCATCGCGTTTCTCGAGGAAGGTCTCGGGCTGGGGCGCAAGCAATCGGTGGCCCTGCTCGGTCTGCTCACCGGCACCGGCTGCCTGTTCGTGGTGTATCACAGCAAGGACCTGAAGGCGCTCGACACGATTGACTTCTGGGTGGGCACGTTCCTGATCTTCGTGATGGCCTCGGTCATCATCGTGAGCTTCGGCTGGATTCTCGGCCTGAAGAAGGGCTGGGTCGAGGCGCACAAGGGCGCCGAACTCCGCATTCCGGGCTTCTTCAAGCTCATCATCAAGTACCTTTCGCCGCTCTATCTGCTGACCATTTTCGTGTTCTGGGTCCTGTTCAACGTGCTTGGCTGGGATTACACGACGGGGAAATTCACCCCGGCGGCGTACGTGCTGGATCTGGTCGGGCCCGAGCCCAACACGGTCGCGCGACTGAGCCTCTGCTGGGTGGCCGTCGTGATCGTCTTCTTCATGATCCTCAGCGCCACGGCGGGCCGGCGTTGGGATAACCAAGCGGGAAAGAGAACCGTCCCGACTCCCGCCAATCCCCTGCCGGAGGAACCGCGATGACAAAAGGTGGCTGGCTGACAATGATCCTTTCGGTGGGCTTCGTGGTGGGGCTCTTCCTCACCTGCATTCTCAGGGTCCTCCTCGGCCACAAGCCCGTGGATGGCCTGCACGGCCTCGACGACATCGACACCCGCGATCGCGAGCCCTGAACCGCGCCGCCGCCCGCCGCATGAAGAACGTCGTCCTGTTGGGCAGCACCGGCTCGATCGGCACCAGCACCGTCAAGGTGGCTGGCGATCTGCCCGACCGCATCCGGTTGGTCGGGTTGGCGGCGGGCGGGAACGCCGACCTGCTGCTCGAACAGGCCCGGCGCTTCGAACCCGACGCCATCTCGCTGACCGATCCCGCCCGCGCCGCCGAACTGCGGGACTTGCTCGGAACCCGGGTCCGGGTCCACTCGGGCGCCGAAGGCCTGCTCGAACTGGCGACCCTGCCCTCCGCGGACATCGTGCTCATCGCCATCGTCGGCACGGCGGGGCTCGCTCCCGCCCTGGCTGCCATCCGCGCGGGCAAGGACATCGCCGTGGCGTCGAAGGAAATCCTGGTCATGGCGGGCGAAATCGTGATGGAAGAGGCGCGTCGCCACGGGGTGCGGGTGCTCGCCGTGGACAGCGAACATTCGGCGATCTTCCAGTGCCTGGAGGGCCGCGATCCGGGGACGGTGCGGAACCTCTGGCTGACGGCTTCCGGCGGCCCCTTCCGACAGACCCCGAAGGAGGAATTCCCGCGGATCACGGTCGAACGCGCGCTCCAGCATCCGTCGTGGGTGATGGGCCGGAAGATCACCATTGATTCGGCCACGTTGTTCAACAAGGGCCTCGAGATGATCGAGGCGCGGTGGCTGTTCGACGTGGGGATGGATCGCGTGCGGGTGGTGGTGCATCCGCAGAGTGTGATTCATTCGATGGTCGAGTTTGTGGATGGTTCGATGCTGGCCCAGCTCTCGACACCCGACATGTGCCTGCCGATCCAGTACGCCCTCACCTATCCGGACCGGGCGCCGAGCGCGCGGGTGCAGACGAGCCTGGCGCAGATCGGCAACCTGACCTTCGAGGAACCGGACGGCGAACGCTTCCCAGCCATCGAACTGGCCCGCCGCGCCGGAGACATCGGGGGCACGCTCCCCGCCGTGTTCAATGCCGCCAACGAGGTGGCCGTCGAGGCCTTCTGCGCCGGTCGGCTCGATTTTCCCGGCATCACGCAGTCCGTCCAACGCGCCATGGACGCCCACCGGGTCGTGGCGCATCCGACCTTGGAACAAATCCTCGCCGCGGACGCGTGGGCCCGGGCCGCTGTCGGCGCGTGAGCGGAGGGGACTCCGAAACCTGGACGGAGCGGCCCGGCTTGAAGAGAAGTTTGCTTTATTTCGTCGGATGATTCCGTCACTCTGCCTGGAAATCCCTGCCGGCCAACCGGTCGGGGCGCCCAGGTTTCTTGAGCGCACAGCAGCAACATAGAACAACGAAAGGCAGCAACAGAATGAACTCACTGACTCGACGCAGTTTCCTGAGCCGCACGTCACTCGCGGTGGGCGCCTCCGTGGCGTTCCCCTACGTGGGCCGGGTGCTCGGCGCGAACGAACGGATCAACATTGCCTGCATCGGCGCGGGCGGCAAAGGCGACAGCGACAGCAGCGATGCCGGGCGTCTCGGGGGCAACATCGTCGCGCTCTGCGACGTGGACATGAACACCCTGAACAAGAAGGGGCAGCAGTTCCCGAACGCGAAGAAGTTCCAGGACTACCGCAAGCTGCTCGACCAGATGGGCCGCGAGATCGACGCGGTCACGGTGTCGACGCCGGACCACAACCACGGCGGCGCCGCGATCCGCGCCATGCGGATGGGCAAGCACTGCTTCTGCCAGAAGCCGCTCACCCAGAACGTGAGTGAGGCCCGCATGATGCGGCAGCTCGCGAAGGAGAACAAACTGGCCACCCAGATGGGCAACCAGGGCAGCGCCGAGCCGGGTCTGCGTCGCGCCGTCGAGGTCATCCAGGCGGGCGTCATCGGCAAGCCGAAGGAACTGCATGTCTGGTCCAACCGCCCCGTCTGGCCGCAGGGCCTCGACCGTCCGCCGGGCGAAGATCCCGTGCCGGATACGTTGAACTGGGATGCCTGGCTCGGGCCGGCCGCCTGGCGTCCGTTCAAGAAGGGCGTTTACCACACTTTCAACTGGCGCGGTTGGTACGACTTCGGCACCGGCGCCCTGGGCGACATGGCCTGTCACACGGTCAACATGCCCTTCCGCGCCCTCAAGCTCGGCTATCCGGACGTGGTCGAACTCGAGGTCGCCTCGCGCATCTACCCCGAGACCTTCCCGCAGACCTCGCGCATCCGCTTCGAGTTCCCCGAGCGCGAAGGGCTCCCGCCCCTGAAGTTCTGGTGGTACGACGGCAACCCGGGCCGCGAACTCAGCCCGCTGCGACCGCCCGCCGAAGCGACCCGCGAGATCGTCACCATGATGGGCAAGCTGCCCGGCAGCGGCGCCCTCGTCGTGGGTGAAAAAGGCAAGATCTTCTCGCCCGATGATTACGGCGCCCGGTTCTACGTCGTGATGAACGGCGATGACGACTACGTGGACGGCAACAAGCATGACGCTTGCACGGCCGTGCCGCAGTCGATCCCGCGTTCGCCCGGCCACATGGACGAGTGGTTCCGGATGATGAAGGAAGGCACCCCCGCCTTCTCGAACTTCGACATCGCGGCGTACCTGACCGAGATCATCCTGCTCGGCTGCATCGCGCTGCGCGTGGGCGAAGGGTATCGCATGGATTGGGACGGACCGAACATGCGGTCCACCAACCTCCCGCAGGCCGCCCAGTTCGTGAAGCGCAACAACCGCGCCGGCTGGGAACTCTGATCGCCGCTGGCGACCGACCGACAAGGGCCGCCTTCTTGCGAGAAGGCGGCCTTTCGTTTGCGGTGAACGTGGCGCAGACGCCGGCCTCCGGCCACCCGAGGAACCGCCGGCCCGCCGGTTGCCTGGCGGTGACGATTCAGCAACCGGTGGCCGGCGCCGAGCCCGCGCTGAAATCCATGATCGAAGTGGATTCACGCGCGGATCGGGCAGCTGACTTTCTTGCGAAAGCAGGCCCATGCGCGGATCCGTGGAACGAACGGACACGTGCGCTACCAGCCCAATCGTGCGGCGCCCCACGGGGTCAGATAGAGGCAAAGTGAGAGGTTCGTTGCTGGATCAGGAATGCTGAAGGGACGTGAGGACCGGGGAGAGGCTGGGAAGAGGTCCGGCTGCCGGCTGCCAGCGCGACGAGGACGTAGAGCACTGAGCCGAGTCCTCGATTGGTGTTGACTCCGCGCCTGCAGGCGAACGACGTAAACAGCGTCGTTCAACATTGCAATTCTGATTCTGATGCCTAATTTGCCGATGTTTTTGACGATAAAGACGGCTTTATGCTCATACGATTCAAAGTCGAGAACTACCGTTCCTTCGGGAAGGAGGTGGAGTTCTCGTGTCTGGCGACCCTGGAACGAAGCCATCGTCAGCGGGTTCTGAACGGGCCACAACCGGGATTGCGACTCCTGCCGGTGGCCGCGATCTACGGCGCGAACGCCTCCGGCAAGTCCAACCTGTATCGGGCGGTCGAGCTTGCCCGCAAGCTGGTGGTTTCTGGCGTCAAGCTGGAGGCGCCGATCGCCGTCCAACCGTTCCGGCTGGATCCTGCCCGCCGGTCGGCACCGTCGTGTTTTTACTTCGAGGTGCTGGTTCAGAACCGGGTACTGGGTTACCGGTTTGCCGTGGACCGGGAAAGGGTCGTGACGGAATCCCTAACCGAGTTCCGGCCTGGTAGTGAACGCCTCCTGTTTGCTCGCGACGCGTCGGGCGGCTCCGAGGCGGAGTGGGATTTGCGCTACTTCAACGGTCTCGGTCTGACGGGTGAGGACCTCCGGTTCATCCAGTTCGTAGCCAAGGGCACGCCGAAGAACCAGCTGTTCCTGCGGGAGGCGCATGGGCGAAACCTGAAGTATTTCGAGCCGCTCTGGAAGTGGTTCAGGCACTCCCTGCTGTTAGTCGATCCGCAGTCCACGGCATCCGGGTTGGAGTTCCAACTGCAGGAAGACGGATTGAAGGAGTTCTCCACGCAGGTCCTGCGTGGTGCTGACGTGGGGATCGAGCGCCTTGGCACGGAGTTGGGCTCCCTGGATTCGTTGGATTTACCGGAGGAGCTGCGGCAGCGGTTGGAAAGCGACTGCAAGGAAGGCCAGGGAGTTCTGCTGCGCAGCCGTGACGGGCACCGGTTGAATTTGCGCCGCGAGGATGGAGAACTGAAGGTCGCGAAGTTGGTCAGTTACCATCGCGCCGAAGGTGTGGGTGAGGAAATGGCGTTCGACATTGGGGAAGAGTCCGACGGGACCCAGCGGGTGGTGGACCTTCTGCCGACGTTCCATGATCTGGCCAATGCAGACAGGGATGTCGTTGTTTTTGTGGACGAGATTGACCGCAGCCTTCACAGCAAGTTGACCCGGGGACTGATCGAGGGCTACTTGGGCTGTCGCCCAGCCAACGCTCGCAGCCAGCTTCTGTTCACCACCCATGATGCCACGCTGCTCGACCAGGAGTTGTTCCGGCGCGATGAAGTCTGGATGCTCGACAAGAACGACCGGGGCGAATCCGAACTGACCAGTCTGGGCGATTTCAGGCTTCGCGGCGACAAACGGCTGATGAAGGACTACCTGATGGGCCGCTTCGGGGGGGTGCCTCGGGTTCAGCGGCTGCCTTTGAGACCAGCAGCGACCGGACTGAGTTCATAAGGGGAACGACCAGTGAACCGATTCCAGCGCCGTCACAGGTTCCGAGACCCGAAGAAGTTCTTCATCATCGCCACGGAAGGAGAATGCACGGAGGACATTTACTTCACTGCGCTGAAGCCGCCTCGGGATGCAGCCATCCAGTTGAAGGTGCTGCCGACCAGGAAAGGGAGGTCGCATCCCAGGCAGGTGCTGGAGCGCCTGAAGAACTACGACCGTGACGCCGGCTCCAGTGCACAAGACGAACTGTGGTTGGTGGTCGATAAGGATGCCTGGACCGAAATCGATTTGGACGATGTGGCTCGGGCTTTGAACGGGATGCCGAGGTACCACCTCGCATTGAGCAACCCTTGTTTCGAGCTTTGGCTGGTATTGCATCGGCGCGACAGCTCCGGCAAGTCGTGCGCCCAGCTCCAAGCCATCCTTGAGGATGAGTTGGGCGCCTACCGGAAGAACGGCTACGACGCCGAGAAGCTGAAGCCGGGAATCGAGGATGCCATCACCCGTGCGCGACGAATCGACACCCCGGCGCAAGAACCCTGGCCGCGCGCGGACGGCACGCAGGTCTATCGGCTAGTACAGAAGTTGGCGCCGCATCAGCCGCCTGCGGACTGCACTCCACCCCGCGCCAGAAAGTGACAGGTTCGTTCTCGACTCGCTGAATGGACGCGCCTGCGCCTCACGGTGGCCAGCGGTAGGTCGTGCGTTCCTGCAGCCAGCGGACGTCCGGGTTGTTCGGGCTGTGGACCACCGGTTGGCCACCGTCGAGATCCCCGATCCGGTCCGGCGCTGCCAGCGTTCGCCGATCCCGCCAGGTCCTGCCCTCCGCATGACCGTCGGCAAAGGAGAGGTTGCTGGTCCGACCGTGGTTTGCGGCGGGGAAATTGTGCCACTTCTCCAGGCCAGGAGCGACCGCATCGAAGCCGTCCATCACGACCGTGAAGCAGCCGTTGTTGATGGTCCTTTCATGCTCCTCGATGAGCACGAACGTGTGGCCCGGCCGAAGCACGTCCGCTTCGCGCGTCATGTTCCGGAAGCCCTCCGAGGTTGAGGGCGTTTCGCGTCGGGATGAATCGGGACCTAGGAACTGATTCATGGCGATGCTGCGGACGCGCCGAAAAGTCTGGCCACCATGTTTCGACGTCGATTTGTCCGCCGGACAGCGCCAGACGCGGGTGTTCCGGTCGAGATGGGGCCCGAGGAGGCTGTTGGCGAGCAAGAAGGTGTTGGTGTTGTCCTCCGTGCCGGCGTCCGACTTCCGGCCCCGGCGTTCGCTGTGCAGGAGGAACCCCACCACCCACGTCTCGGTCACATCCCGCGTCGCTTGGTCCGGCGGATGACCGTCATTCGGAGGCAGGTAGCCCCGGTTGTCGTCCACGTACGACTTCCAAGCGATCCCCATCTGACGGAGATTGCCGAGACAGGCCACGCTCTGCGCTCTCGCCCGGGCCCTGGCCAGCGCGGAAAGGACCAGGGAGGCCAGGATGGCGATGATCGCGATCACGACCAGCAACTCGATCAACGTGAAGCCCGGCCGGCGCCAAGTTTCGCGAACGCGCCCGGCAAGCCGGTCGTCGCGAATGGTGGAAGCGTCTGGCCGGTTGAGCATTGCGGTTCCTTCCGGTCCTGGCTGCCCGTTGTCCGTCTCCCCCTGGCGGCGGCATCTTCCTCGCACCAACCGGCTGAAGCATATCCCATTGCAATCCCGAACGCCACCCACTGATTCAACCATTACCGACCAATCGATGCGCGGGGAGGAACCCGCGTGCTCGTTCCTGAGGCGTGTCGCAAAGCCCCCGACCGAAGTGGCGCCCGAAGCGTGGAGCCTCCTACTTCCCTCGCCGTGGCCCCCGGGCTTACGGCGTTTCGTCCTCGGCCAGACGGTAGAATCGCATTCCGTCGTTGGCGGTTACCCACAACTCGCGGCGGCGGAGCGCGGCATTGTCCGACTCGACCGCGCCTGCCAACCGGTTCCAGGGTCCGTCGGGGGTCTCGGCCACTTCGACGTGGAATCCCGCGATCGGCGCCCAGTTCAGACAGATTGCCCGGTCGAGGTTCAGGATCGGGGCCGAAGCGTAACGGTAGTTCTCGACGATGACCTGGAAATCCTGTGGCGGCTCGCCCGGGGTGGCGTCCCAGGTGGCGATAACGCAGTTGCGGAGTGCATAGGCCGGTCCGTTGTCCGCGCGCCAGACCGGCAGGTTCTTGGGCGCCGGATCGGGCGCCGGCGCGTCGACTCCCGGGCCATCAAGGAATGAGCGCGCGTAAAGGACCTTGCCCGGGTGGTCGAGATCCTCGACGCGGGCTCCAACGAGGACCCGCCCCCCGGACTGCCGGGTAAGGCTCAGAATCAGGGTGACGTTCTCGTGCTTGATCTCCCGCTCCTCCCAAAAGAAGACCGTGAAAGGCTGGCTTTCGGTGTGGTATTTCAGCAAGGCGATTTCGTTGAGGTCCTTGGCGAGGGCATAACCGCCCTGCTGCTGGGGCTCGGGCCAGGAATCCGCGAGGACCACGGTGAAGAGTTCGTCCGCCGAGCCGCTCGCGCCTAACTCGGCGTGAAGCAGGTCCAGCTTGAGTTCCGTCGTCCAACCGGTGCGCCAAGGCAGGCTCACATCCCAATAGCAGCTGCCTGTTCGCATTTCCAGCCCGTCCCACGGCTCGGGCGGAAACTGGCCGGTGATGTCGATCCGGTTGCCGGTCGACGGGTAAGTGAAGTAATCGCATCCATAACCACAGCCGGACGGCGGTCCCAGCAGCGTGTCCTCGGCAAGCAGAAACGTTGTCGGGAGCAACAGGCCGGCGGCGAGCGCGCCCGCGGGCAGCAGGCCGTTCGTTTTGCGCGGGCCCAATCGGGCGTGGCGTTCTGGCAGGTATGGGATTCTCATGCTGGCTCCTCTGAATTCTGGGTCTGGATTCTGCCGCCGGGCGGGCTCCCGACCCGCTGGTTCCCTCCAACCCTCCAAACCAAGTCAGCCTCGCACGACGACCCTTCCAGGTTAATACGGCCGGCCGGCCCCCGATCTTTCACGCGCTCTCGACTCTCGCCGCAGGGTCTGCCCGGTGGTCCCGTGATGTCTTGTGCTTAAACCGAATAGGGAGACTGGAAAGAAGTCGGAGCGCATCGACAGGAATCGAGGCCCCGGGTGATCTCGCGCCCGAGCACGTCCATTTTCCTTCTGTCCGCGCGTTGGACCTTGACGTAGAACCATGCCGTGCACCACTTCCTGCCGCGCCGCGTAACGTTTCTGAGCCCGGAAACGCTGGCTCGGACGGCGGCGCTGTCGGGGGGTGGGCTGTCACGCCGGGAATAGCCGGGAGTCCGGGCGGTTTTTGGGCTGCGGCGGGGTAGTGAATCGTGCGCGATGTCGACCAGGATTGCCATGAGGACCGGGAAGGAAACCAAGCCGGCCGGGAATATTCACCGGCAGCAACTGTTCTATTGGATGGGGCGGTCGATTGATGACCGGAACGGCCGACGCAAGCTGCTGCGCGATGGGTTGGTCGACGAAGTCCTGGCGCAGGTGCGCGGGAGTCTGGAGCAGGGGTTGTGGGTAAAAAGCCCCCGTTATCCGGAGCGCTTCGAACTGCGCGGGCGGGCCTTTGCCCTCGACCTGCCGATTGCGTGTTTCACCGAATGGTCGCTGGGGGAAAGCCTGCCGCACACCGCGGAATACGGACGGATCGGGCTCGGGTTTCCCAAGCGTTGGGTGATCGAACGGGGCGGCCAGTCGGTGACCTACTTCCGGCACCATGCGAAGGGGAGCTTTCTTGCCGCGGTGTTCAAGCTGTTGGCCGCCCATGGAGCGGAGGGCGAAGCGGGCGTCTGGACGCCGGGGCCGGCGGCGACCGCGTTCGAGGAACTGCGGTATCTCCTGCACTTCGCCAAGATGATCCGCTTGAAGTCGCCGAAGCCGACGCGCCCCGCGCCGAAGCACCGGGCGCCTGCGGCGGCGCGTTTGGTGAAACGGCCGCGACCGCCGGCCGCGGTCGAGGCGCAGATGTTCAAGCGCAAATTCGGCATGCCCCTCCAGTTCGTCGAGGAGCGCGAATGGCGCATCGTCCATCATCCCGGCGCGAAGGGCTTCGTCCCCGGCCCGGGGGTGCCCGATTACTACCTGCCGTATCTGCCCGGCGAGGAGCTGTTCACGCTCGTGCTGCCGGACAACAAGGTGGTCAGTCGCCTCCTGCAGAACGACTGGTTTACGGAGCGGCTGTTCACGCCCTGGAAGCACTACCCGGCGTTGCAGGGCCGCCCGGTGCCGCCCGTGACGATCCTGTCGCATTCGGATATCGGCACCTTCTGACCGGCGGCGGCGGGGCGGGACGAGGGCAGGGTTTGCGTCCGGCGCGGCCCGCGGTAGTTTCCCCGCCATGCGACCGTTGGACAGTTTGAGCTTCTGCCTGGGGGCGTTGGTCTGGATTGCCGGCTGCCAGCCGGCGGACACCGCCCGTCGCGAATCGCCCCGCCAACCGCCGCCACCACCGACCGACGCCGTGGCCACCACGAACGCAACGACCGGAACCAACACAATGAGCCGAACCGACGCCGAATGGCGGGCCCAACTTACTCCGGAGCAATACCGCGTGCTGCGCCAGGCCGGCACGGAACGGCCGTTTGGCCGGGCGTACGAGGAGTTCAAGGCGCAGGGGCAGGGGACCTATTTCTGCGCTGGCTGCGAGGCGGAGTTGTTCTCGTCGAACGAAAAGTTCGATTCCCATTGTGGCTGGCCCTCGTTCTACGACCCGTCCAACGCGAAGAACGTGCTGACGCGGGACGATTTCTCCGGCGGCATGGTCCGCACCGAAGTGTTGTGCGCCGTTTGCGGCGGACACCTCGGGCACGTGTTCAAAGGGGAGGGGTATCCCACCCCCACGGACCAGCGCTATTGCATCAACGGCGTGTCGCTGAAGTTCGTGCCGGCTCCGGCGGGGGCTTCGGAGTCATCCGGCGGAGAATAACAAGCCGGTGGTCCGTCCGGTGCTTTTCCCGCGTGACCGGCCACCGGGGCGCGTGGCAGTTTTTCCGCGTGATTACCGCTGAGGCCATCGCCCTCCTCGAGGAGTTTCGTGCCGGCAAGGTCGACGCCGCCCGCGTGTTGCAGGCGTTCCGGGCGGCGCCGGTCGCCGATCTGGGATTTGCCCAGGTCGACGTGCATCGGGGGCTGCGACAGGGATTCCCGGAAGTCATCTTCGGCGCCGGCAAAACCCCCGAGCAGGTCGCCGGCATCGCGGCGCGCCTGTGGAAGCAGGAGGGCCGAGTGCTGATCACCCGCGCCACCCCGGAACATGCCGCGCTGGTCCGCCGCCAGCTGCGCAAGGCCGTCCACCACGAACCCGCGCGCTGCATCACGCTCGAACGAAGCCCGCTTCCCAAACGTCCCGGCACGATCGCGGTCGTTTGCGCGGGGACCAGTGACCTGCCCGTGGCGGAGGAAGCCGCGGTGACGGCGGACATCATGGGAAACCGCGTCGAGCGCCTTTACGATGTGGGCGTGGCCGGACTGCACCGGTTGCTCGGCCGCCTCGACACGGTGCAACAGGCCAATGCCATCGTGGTGGTGGCCGGAATGGAAGGCGCCCTGCCAAGCGTCGTGGCCGGGTTGGTGGCGCGGCCGGTCATCGCGGTGCCCACAAGCGTTGGCTACGGGGCGAGCTTCGGCGGTGTGGCCGCGTTGCTGGGCATGCTGAACAGTTGCGGCAGCGGCGTGACGGTGGTGAACATCGACAACGGTTTCGGCGCCGGCTTCGCGGCCAGTCAGATCAACGCCCTTGCGGCAGAAACCCGATGAAGACGCTGTATCTCGATCTTTCCAGCGGCATCAGTGGCGACATGATGGTGGGCGCCCTCATCGACCTCGGCGTGGACGTCGCGATCATCGAGGCGGCGCTCGCTCCGCTGGAGGTCGGCCATTACCACTTGCACGCGGCAAAGGCCGTCAAGAGCGGCATCCAGGGGACGAAGTTCGATGTGCACCTCGAGTCCGAGGAAGGCGACGCACACAACCCTCCGCGGCCCGGGCCCGAGCGTGGGGAACCGGCGGCGCCCCAGGCTCACGCCCACCCGCGCGGCCATCACCATCACTCCCATCCTGAAGCCGGGAATCGCCCGGAGGAGCCGCCGGCGGAGTTGCTTCCGGACGCCGTGGATCACCGGCACGACCACCCCCACGAAGGCGCCCGCGATTTCGCCGAGATCCGCGACCTGATTTCCGGCAGCGACCTGGATGAGTGGGTGAAGCGGCGCGCCCTCGGGGTATTCACCCGCCTGGCGGAGGCGGAGGGGAAAGTGCACGGGGTTCCACCCGACCGGGTGCATTTCCACGAGGTTGGGGCGGTGGATTCCATCGTCGACATCGTCGGGGCGTGTGTCGCTTTGAACGAGTTGGGACGGCCGCGCATCCTGGCGTCGACGGTGACCGACGGAAGCGGGTTCGCGCCGTGCGCCCACGGACGGCTGCCGGTTCCCGTGCCGGCCACGCTCGGCCTGCTGGCGGCGCGCGGGATTCCTTTCGCGCAATGTGAGGAACCCGGTGAACTGGTCACCCCCACGGGCGCGGCGTTGCTGGCGGAGTTTGCGGAATCGTTCGGCCCGATGCCCGTCTTGCGCCCGGAGCGGATTGGCTACGGACTGGGCACCCGGACCCTCCGAACGCGCCCCAACGCGCTGCGGGCGCTGCTCGGGGAGTGCGATGAGGGAAGCGGTTCCGATGAATGGGAGGCGGATCAGGTGGCGGTGCTGGAGACGAACCTCGACGATGTTTCTCCCGAGGTGCTGGGCCATTTCCTGGAAACGGCGCTGGCGGCCGGCGCGTTGGATGTCTTCCACACGGCGGTCCAGATGAAGAAGAGCCGTCCGGGCGTCGTGCTTACGGTGCTTTGTGAAGCGGGACGGGCGGACGAGTTCACCCGACGGTTGCTGCGGGAAACAAGCGCGTTCGGGGTGCGCCGGACCGTGGCCGACCGACGCAAGCTGCGGCGGGAATTCGATGAGGTGGAAACGCCCTTCGGAAGGGTGCGGGTCAAACTGGGTTTCCTGGGGGAATGGATGGTGCAGGCGGCGCCCGAGTTCGAATCCGCGCGCGCCGCGGCCGCAGCGGCGGGAGTCGGGGTCCGGGAGGTGCTGTCCGCCGCAGCCGCGGCTTGCGAGTCGCGCAAGAGTCGTTAAGATGCCTCCCCAAGCCGGCGGGGCGGATGGCAGGAAGGCTGAATTCATCCTTCGGTCGCTGCGTCCATAAGTTGTTCTGCGGGGCCTCCGACGGAAACCGCACGGACGCCAATGCAGATTTGGTTCGCCCTGGCAGCTGGTCCGAAAGCCTATGAAGAAACTGTTGTCCTTGGTGGTGGTCGTCGTCCTCGTGGCGGGCGGTTGGTACTACCTGCGCAGCCGGCCGTCGGCCACGGGCGAGGCGGGTGGTGGCGCGACCGGCCCCAGCGTGGCGTCCGTGATCCAGACGAACATCGAGTTCTCGGTCAACGCCGCCGGGGAAATCAGCCCGGCCGAGCAGGTTTCCGTGCGGCCGGAGATCAATGGGCGCATCGAGATCCTGCCGGTGGACCTCGGCGATTCCGTCGACAAAGGGGCGTTGCTGTTCAAGCTGGACGACAAGGAACTTCGCAACCAATACGATTCGAGCCGCGTTTCGGTCGAGCGGGCCCGGCTCGAACTCGACAAGAGCCAGCGGGACTTCGAGCGGGCCCAGGATCTGCTGGATGACAAGCTGATCTCGCAGGAGTTGTTCGACAACACCCAGACCTCCTTCGAACTCGCCCGCAACGCGCTCGAACGAGCGCAAAAGGAACTCGCCATCCTTGAGGAACGGTTGACGAGAACCGAGGTGCGGGCGCCCTTCGATTGCACCGTGCTGACGCGGCCCGTCTCCGTCGGCCAGGCGGTGTCCGGTTCGGGCGGTTTCAACAGCGGCACCGAGGTCCTCACCATTGCGGACCTGGACAACCTCGTGATCAACGCGCACGTCAACCAGGCGGACGTCCCGCGGTTGAAGGTCGGCCAGACGGTCGAGGTGGCGGTGGAGGCCGTGGCGGGCCTCAGCGTCACGGGCATCGTCGAGCGGATCGCGCCACAGGCCACGTTCAAGAACAACCTCAAAGGCTTCGCCGCCCGGGTGTTGCTCAAGAGCCCCGACCGGCGCGTGCGCCCGGGCATGACCGCCAACGTCAAGATTCCGGTCGATTCCGCCGCCAATGTCGTTGCGGTGCCCGTCGTGGCGGTGTTTACCGAGAAGAACGAAACGACCGGGAAACGGGAGCGCTTCGTCTACGTCAAGCAAGGGGAACACTACGAGCGCCGCCTGGTCACGTTGGGCGTTTCCGACAACTTCTTTGCGGAAATCCAGGCGGGCCTGCGGGCGGGCGAAGTGGTCGCCCTGCAGATGCCGGACGAGAAGCTCGTCCTCAAACCGGATACCTCGCAGGCCGGCAGCGGCTCGGGGGTCCCGGGCGCCTCGACACGAGCGCCCTTGACGCTCCGCAATGGTTGACCAGCGTCCG
The DNA here is from genome assembly GCA_024233305.1 of Verrucomicrobiales bacterium. GTDB lineage: Bacteria > Verrucomicrobiota > Verrucomicrobiia > Limisphaerales > J093 > J093. Next base: position 28,236 of record JACKPV010000031.1, on the reverse strand, counting down.
GGGCGGGCAGGAACGCGAACCGATTGACCCGGCTTATGGCGCTGGTTGAACTCCGCAACGTCAGCAAAATCTACCACCTCGGTGGCGAGGAAATCCGCGCCCTCGACGACGTGACGCTGGACATCGATGAGGGCGAGTTCATCTCGATCATCGGCCCGTCGGGCAGCGGCAAGTCCACCTTGATGCACATCCTCGGCTGCCTCGACTCACCCTCGCACGGGTCCATCCGATTGGATGGCACCATGATCCAGTCCGCGAACGCGCGGGAACTGGCGGCGATTCGGAACCGGAAGATCGGTTTCGTTTTCCAGTTCTTCAATCTCCTGCCGAAGTTGAACGTCGCGCAGAACGTGGAACTGCCGATGGTCTACAGCGGCATCTCCGGGCGCGAACGCCACCAGCGGGCGATGGCCGCCCTCGAACAGGTCGGCATGGCCAACCGCAGCCAGCACCGGCCCAGCCAGCTTTCGGGCGGTCAGCAACAACGCGCCGCCATCGCCCGCGCCCTGGTGAACAATCCGCGCATCATCTTCGCCGATGAACCGACCGGCAACCTCGACACGCATACCGGCGAAGCCATCCTCGAACTGTTCCGCCAGCTGAGTTCGGAAGGCCGCACCATCGTGCTGGTCACCCACGATCCCGAAATTGCCGCCGTTACCCCGCGGCGCATCGAGATTCGCGACGGCAAGATCGCGGAGAAACTGGACCTCACCCTGGCCGGCCTCAGCCCCCGCGGCGGACGGGTCCCACACGAGGTGCACGATCAGGAACCCGGAGCGTGAGCGCCCCTGCCGCCAGCCCTTCCGTTTCGAACCGGGCCTCCGCGAACCTCGGGGTGACGGTTGGCGTCGGTCTGCGCGAGATCTGGGCGCACAAGTTCCGATCGATGCTGACCATGCTCGGAATCATCCTCGGCGTCTCGAGCCTGGTCGCGATGTCGGCGCTGGTGAAAGGCATCGAGCGGGGCGCGAAGGAGGCGTTGATCGCCATCGGCGGCCTCGAGAAGATCCGCATCGAGCCGCAGGAAGTGCCCGTCGAACAACGTCACCTCGCCGATCAGGCAAAGGGGGTGACGCTGGACGACGTCGAGGCCATCGAGGCGGGCGCTTCACACACCGGCATCATCTCCCCCGAGCTCTACATGCGGGCCACGCTCACCGCGAACGGCCGCCGGTTCCGCCCCTACAACTGCTGCGGCGCCCTGCCGGTGGTCCTCGAGATGGACGAGCACGTCATCCAACACGGACGGATGTTCAACGAGATCGACGACGAGATGGCGCGCAACGTCTGCGTCATCGGCACCGCCGCCCGCGACGAACTCTGGGGCACGCCCGAAGAAACCGGCGAACCGGTGATTCCCATCGGCCGCACGGTCTACATCAACCACGTGCCGTTCACCGTGATCGGGATGTTCGAGCATTACGAGAGCGAGCAGGAGCGCAAGGAGCGGGAACTCGCCGCGAAACAGCCCGAGAAGCAGGCGGCGACCGGCCCGGCCCGCAGTCGCGGACGCGGGGGCGGTAGCCACTTCGTGTTCCGCCTCAAGAACGCCACGGTGATCATGCCGTTGAACACCATGTGGATGAAGTTCCGCACCACCGCCGAGGCGGCCGCCGCCGAAAGCGACTGGCGCGGTCCGGCAGGCATCACCGACAGCCCGACCGGTTCCCCACGCCTTTCGAGCCTTGAGGTCAAGCTCAGCAGCGTGGATTACCTGGCCGACACCCTCCAGCAGATCCGCAATATCCTCATGACCACGCATCAGGGCATCGAGGACTTCAGTTTCCGCACCCAGGAGGAATGGGCCGAGAACATCGATCAGTTCGTGCGCAACGCCCGGATGAGCGGCGGATTGATCGCCGGCATCGCGCTGGTCGTGGGCGGCATCGGCATCATGAACATCATGCTCGCCAGCATCTCGGAACGCGTGCGGGAAATCGGCATCCGCAAATCCATCGGCGCCACCGACGGCGACATCTTCCTGCAGATTCTCGTGGAAAGCGTCGTGATCGCCCTGATTGGCGGCGTAGCGGGACTGGCCACCTCGTTCGCGCTGCTCGGCGTGATTGGCTCGTTCTCGCCGACCGAGAACACGCCCGTCGTCACCGCGGGCGCCATGGCGGTCGCCTTCGGTTTCAGCGCGGTGGTGGGCGTGCTCGCGGGGCTGTTCCCCGCCTTCAAGGCCTCGCGACTGCACCCCATTCAAGCGCTCCGATACGACTGATTCCCGAGCCGATGCAACTGCTCAACACGATCGTCGCGGGACTGAAGGAGATCTGGTCGCACAAGGCCCGTTCGCTGCTGACCATGCTCGGCATCGTCCTCGGCGTGGCCAGCCTGGTCGGCATGTCCGCCTTGATCAAGGGCATGGAAAACGGGATGAAGGAGTCCATGGTCGCGATGGGCGGCGCCGACAAGGTGCTCATTCGGGAAGAGGATGTGCCCGCCGATCAGGAGCACCTGGCCGATCAGGCGCCGGGCCGGACGATGTACGACGTCATCACCCTCAAGCAAAGCGCCCCCCTCGTGCGGGTCGTCTCGCCGGAAATGCGCGTGGACGCCGTGGTCTCGCGAGGCGACAAGGCGACCTGGCCCGGCGAATGCGTGGGCGTCTGGCCGGCGGTGCTGGACATGAATCTGCACACCCTGGCCCACGGCCGCTTCTTCTCGGACATCGACGAGGAGGAAGCCCGGGCCGTTTGCGTGATCGGCACGGGGATTCGCGACGAGTTGTTCGGATCTCCGGAGGAGGCCGGGCGCGAGATCATCCCGCTCGGGGAGATCATTCAAATCCGGGGCCAGCCGTTCACCATCGTCGGGATGCTGACCCACTACGAGAGCGAGGAAGAGCGTCGCGAACGCGAGGCGCGGGCGAAGGCGCCGCAGCAACAACAGGCGGGCCCGCAACGGCAACGCGGGTGGGGCCGGCGGAACTGGGCCTTCTGGCGGAAGAACAACACGGTCTACATGCCGCTGAACACCGCCTACATCCGCTTCCGGGCGGCCGGCGATCGCGACGGCATTCCCGACTGGCGGTTATCGGACATCGACATCAAGGTGCATGACCTGTCGATTTTGGAGCCGGCGCTGCAACAGGCCCGCAATGTCATGATGGTGACCCACCGTGGCATCGAGGATTTCACGTTCCAAACCCAGGAAAACAACCTCGACCAGATCAACGCCCAGATTCGCAACACCCGCATCAGCGGCGGGACGATCGCCGGGATCAGCCTGCTGGTCGGCGGCATCGGCATCATGAACATCATGCTGGCCAGCATCAACGAGCGCATCCGCGAAATCGGCATCCGAAAGGCCGTCGGGGCGAGCGCGTTCGCCATCTTCTCGCAGGTCCTGGTCGAAAGCCTCGCCATCGCCCTGCTCGGCGCCGCCATGGGAGTGGGCGCCTCCTACGGCATGGTGAAGATCCTCGAATCCATCACCCCCACGGGCAACGCTCCCGTCATCACGCCGTTGGCCCTGATCGTGGCCGTCATCTTCAGCGCGGCTGTCGGCGTGATCGCCGGCCTGTTCCCCGGCTTCAAGGCCGCCCGACTGAATCCCATCGAGGCCCTGCGCTACGAGTAGGCTCAGAGCACCAGATCCCGAACGACTCGCACGTGGCCGAAAGTCCCAAGACGCAATGGGCTGAGGGCGGGATCTCATGCGGCGCGCAGGGGAGTGCGCGCCCGACCTGGGCCAGATGGTAGGTCGAGTCACTCCGTGCGCACCGCTTCGGGAAAACAGTGATCATGCCGACCGGCGAGCGAAGCCCGGGCGTGGTCTTCAAAGGCGGCTGATTCCCGCCCGGACTGCCGCCGGAAGGCCGCCCAGTAACGCCACCACGGTTTCCTGCCGCCCGGGAATCACCAGTTCCGGCGCCAGCTCCACCAACGGCGCCAGCACGAACGCCCGTTGATGGGCGCGGGGATGCGGCAGCGTCAGGACCGGCGTCTTCCGGGTTTCCCGACGGAAGGCAATCAGGTCCAGATCGAGCGGACGGGCCTCGTTCATCACGATCTTCGGTCGGCGCCCCGCCGCGCGCTCCAGCGCCTGCAAATGGCGCAGCAGCGACTCGGGGGTCTCCCCGGTGTGCGGCACAACGGCAGCAATCGCATTGATGAACGGCGGCGAGCCCGGGGGGCAGTCCACGGGTTCGCTGCGCCACAGTGAGGAGGTCAGCACGGACGCCGCCGAAAGGGATCGCAGGGATGCGAAGGCCGCCTGAACGGTGGCCGCGGGATCACCGAGGTTGGCCCCGAGAGCGATGACGGCGTGCCGATCGAGGTTGATTTTCCCGTGGGCGGCGCCCGTTCGCGGATTCATCCGGAAAGTGGTTCGCGGGCCTCGGATGACCGGGGAACTCCGTGTGGGTCAGGCGGCGCGCAGGCCGAGCACGTCCTGCATGTCATAAATGCCAGGCGGCCGACCAAGGACCCAGCCTGCGGCGCGCAAGGCCCCGTTGGCAAACGTATCGCGACTGGAGGCCTTGTGGGTCAGTTCGACGCGCTCGCCGGCGGCGGCGAACATGACCGTGTGGTCCCCCACCACGTCGCCTCCGCGGAGGGCATGCACGCCAATCTCGGACGCGGTGCGCTCGCCCACGACCCCGCGCCGTCCATGCCGCGCCGCCCGGTCGAGCTGCACGCCGCGGGTTTCGGCCAGAATCTCCGCCAACGTGGTCGCCGTGCCGCTGGGCGCGTCCTTCTTGAGGCGATGGTGCATCTCGACCACCTCGAGGTCGAAGGCCGGTCCGAGAATCTCCGCCGCTTTGCGTGTCAGCCAGAAGAGGGTGTTGACGCCGGTCGAGAAGTTCGACGCCCAAACGATCGGGACGACACTGCCGGCGGCTTCGAGCGCGGCCCGCTCCTCCGGGCTCGCGCCGGTGGTGCCGGAAACGAGCGGTTTGCCGTGCCGGGCACAAAGCCCGGTCAACATCGGCCAGGTGTGCGGCAGGCTGAAGTCCACCACGACGTCCGCAGCCGGCAACGCGCCAGCGAGATCGTCCCCCTGGTCGATGGCGGCCACGACTTCGAGCTCGTCCAACGGGGCGGCACAGCGGATCAAGGCCTGCCCCATACGGCCCTTGGCGCCATGAATGAGAACGCGCGTCATACTCTGTTCGGCGAATCGTCGGCGGGCTCAGCGGAGCAACCCGCACACTTTGAGCGCCGACTTGAGCTGGGCCCGGCTGGCGGCGCCGATTCCCACCAACGGCAAGCGCACGCTCTCGTCCATCCGCCCGAGCATCGCCAGCGCCGCCTTGACCGGCACTGGATTGGTTTCCACAAACAGCGCCTTGAACAGCGGGTGAAGCTTGTCGTGCAGCTTCAAGGCCAGCGCCGGCTTGCCCATCGCGAAGGCCTGCACCATGCGCGACACTTCCCGTGGAACCACGTTCGACGCCACGCTGATGACCCCGTGCGCGCCCACCGCCATGAACGGCAGCGTCAGGGCATCGTCCCCGCTGAGGATCGTGAAGTTCACTCCCAACCTGGCGCGCAGTTGGCTGACCCGGTCGGGATTCCCGCCCGCCTCCTTGATCCCCACGATGTTCACGCTGTCATGCGCCAGGCGATCCACGGTTTCGACGGCCACGTCGACGCCGCAGCGACCCGGAATGTTGTAGAGCAACACCGGGAGCTTGGTGGCCCGGGCCACGGCGTGAAAGTGCTGAAAGAGCCCTTCCTGGGTCGGCTTGTTGTAGTAGGGGGCAACGTGCAACTGGGCATCGGCGCCGACCTGTTCGGCGGCCTTGGTGAGGTGAATTGCCTCGTCGGTGGCGTTGGCGCCCGTCCCCGCGATCACCTTGATGCGCCCGCGAGCGAGTTTGACGCACAGCTCGATGACACGGACATGTTCGTCCATGGTCAGCGTGGGCGACTCGCCGGTTGTGCCGACCGCGACGATGCCATCGACACCGCCGCGGATCTGGGCCTGGACGAGCCGCTCAAGGGCGGTTTCATCCACCTTGCCCTGGGCGAAGGGCGTAACGATGGCGGTATACGTACCTGCGAACTGAGGCTTCCGGGAGCTCATGAGAATGGTCAAAAGTCCATGCGACCGGTGAAGACGAAATCGGCCGGACCGGTGAGGCGCACGTCCGTGAAATCTCCGTCCCGCTCGTCGAAGGACACGTGCAGGAGGTCGCCGCCAGCCACCCGCACCTGCACGGGAGATTTGAATCCCTCGCGCCGGGCGCAGATCAAGGCGGACGCGGTCACCCCGGTGCCGCAAGCCAGCGTCTCATTCTCGACACCGCGTTCGTAGGTGCGGACGCGGATGCTGTCGGGAGCGAGCGTCTGGACGAAGTTGACGTTGGTGCCGGCGGGGGCAAACAGCGGATGAAACCGGATCGCGGCGCCGAGTGCCTGCACGCGGGCTTGGCTGGCGTCGGGCACGATCAGCACCGCGTGAGGCACGCCCGTGTCCACACTGTGCACGGTAAGTGTCTCCTCCGGCAACGGCACTTCGATATCAAGCTGAAGCCCGCGCGGTGGCGTGAGGCCCACCGTGACCAGCGGACCGTCGAAGCGCGCCCGGATCACTCCGGCGCCGGTCTCGAACGTCAGCGCCTCCGTGGTTCCGGTGAGCCGCTGCACAAACCGCGCAAAACACCGCGCCCCGTTGCCGCACATCGCCGCGTCACTCCCGTCGTTGTTGAAGAAGGTCCAGGCCCAATCCGCTTCGCCACTGCGGGACGGCTCGAGCAGCAACAGACCATCCGCGCCGACGCCGCGTTGCCGGTGGCAGATTCGGGTCACCTGTTCGCGGGTCAGCCGGATCCCGCCCGAACGGTTGTCCAGGAGCACAAAGTCGTTCCCGGCCCCGTTCATCTTGGTGAACTCCAGCGTCACGGCGGACACGTTAGCGGGAGGTCCGAAAGCTTCAAAGGGAAAACACCGCCCGCCTCCCGCCCTGGGCGAATCCCAGCCTTCTCGCACCGCGGAATGCTGTCCGCAGCAAGCGTATCCATGTCGATTCAACATGCGGTAGCCGCCGGCGTGCAGACCGCGCCGAAATCCATGTTCCCTCAATATCAGTGCCCATCCGTGGTGAATCCAACTGCACGGTTACCGCTGAGTCATGTGCCGACTGCACGTCGTCGGCTACGAGTACCGCATCGCTACGGCTTAGCGTCCGGCGGGCCCGGGGCCCGGATCGCGGGGCGGGATTTGCCCGACGACGTTGCATTGGCGCGGAGCCCTGGAGCGGATTCGCTCACGAAGGCCGCGAGGCGTTCCCGGCATTCGCGGAGTTCCCGCAACAGCGCGGTGGCCCGTTCGTGCGACAGATCCCGGGCTCCGGCCACGCGGGCGAACACCGCCCAGTAAAAGGCAATCCCGGCCAGGTGCGCGCCCTGCCCGCCGATGTGGTCCGGCGAAACGCCGGTCAGGGCGCAGAACCGCGCGAGCAGGCGGGCGGGTTCGGCGGCGTCCGTTGGCACGATTGCCTCGTCATTCACGCCGAGCGCCAGCCAAAGGGCAGGGGAGGGGGGGAGGTGCCGTGGCTGGGTCGTGCGGTTGGTGGAATCGGTGGCATCCCGACGAGCCATCCGATCCGCGTTCTCCTGGGGGAATTCCAGCATCCGGGGTTCCCCCGCAGACGGCGGGTGGGCGGCACCATGCAGGGCCCGGCGCAGGGCGAGGGCGTAGCGCTGGAGGATCGCGTGGACCGGCTCCGCCAGGCCGGGATCATCCACTCCGGCCGCCATCGCCAGCGCGATGCTCCATCGGCGGGTCAACCGGTCCAATCGGTTGCGCCATCGCCGGGGCACGGCGTTCTCAGCCGGGTCACGGACGGGTTCGGTCACAGGCCGGCATTCTAGCGCCCGATCCGGGGGGAGGGGAATGCCAGGATTCGCCGCGAGGGCAGGGGAGGGCCGGGGTCCGCCACCAAGGACGCGCCGTCGGACCGGGGGACGCACTTTCCGCTTTCCTGCCCCGGGGACGCGACTATCGTTGTCCCGGCAGATGGTTCGCCCGGATTGACTTGCGACAAGGGGTTCCTTGCGGGAGCGAGCGGGCGGCCGGACAGGATGCGATGGACAGAGAACGAATCAGGAATTTCAGCATCATAGCGCACATCGACCACGGGAAGACGACCCTCTCGGATCGTCTGCTGCACCGGACCGGGACGATTTCGGACCGGGAGATGCAGAACCAGTTGCTCGATTCGATGGACCTTGAACGCGAGCGCGGCATCACGATCAAGGCGCATCCCGTGACCATGTACTACCAGGCCCGGGATGGCGAACGGTATGAACTCAACCTGATCGACACGCCGGGTCACGTGGATTTCGCCTACGAGGTCTCCCGCAGCCTCAGCGCCTGCGAGGGCGCCCTGCTCATCATCGACGCCGCCCAGGGAGTCGAGGCCCAGACCGTCGCCAACGTCCACCTGGCGATGAAGCAGAACCTCACGGTGATCCCGGTCATCAACAAGATCGATCTGCCCCACGCCAACGTGGACCTCGTGCGCCGGCAACTGGAGGACATCCTGGCCATTCCCGGCGAGGAGGCCATCGCGGCCAGCGCCAAGGAAGGCCTCGGCATCGAGGAGATCCTCGAGGCCATCGTGCAGCGGGTGCCGGCGCCGAAGCTAACCGGCGCGGACAGTCTCCAGGCCCTCGTGTTCGACTCCGTCTTCAACAGCTACAAAGGGGTCGTCAACTACATCCGGGTGTTCACCGGCGAACTTACCGCCGGCGTGCAGGCCAAGCTGTATCACTCCGGGCGCACCATCGAGATCAAGGAGGTCGGAAGCTTCAACCCCAAGCCCTACGTTCGGGACCGGTTGGTGGCGGGCGAGACCGGTTATTTCACGGCCAATCTCAAGAGCCCGACGGACGTCAAAATGGGCGATACGCTGCTCGATGCCCGGCGGCCGGCGGGTCCGCTGGCCGGATTCCAGGAAATCCACCCGATGGTGTTCAGCGGGATCTATCCGATCAACCCCGCGGACTACGAACATCTCAAGACCAATCTCGCCAAGCTCCAACTCAACGATTCCGCCTTCCAATACCAGGCGGAGAGTTCGGTCGCGCTCGGCTTCGGTTTCCGTTGCGGGTTCCTCGGCCTGCTGCATATGGAGATCGTCCAGGAACGGCTCCGGCGCGAGTACGACATGGACATCATCGCCACCTACCCGAGCGTGATCTACCGGGTCCGGTTGACAAAGGGCGAATGGAAGGAGATCGACAATCCGGCCTTCCTTCCCGAGCCGACCTTCATTGATGTCATCGAGGAACCGATGGTGAAGGCGTTCGTCATCTGTCCGAACGAATATATCGGTGACATGCTCGCGCTCGTTTCTGAAAAACGGGGCAACCTCGATCATACCGAGACCCTGGATGCCACCCGGGTCATGATGATCTGCCGGGTGCCGTTGAACGAGATCCTCATCGACTTCCACGACCGTATCAAGAGCATCACCCGCGGGTATGGCTCGATGGATTACGAACATGACGGCTATGTCGCTTCGGACATGGTGAAACTCGACATGATGGTCAACAGCGAGAGCGTCGATGCCTTCTCCTGCATCGTGCACCGGTCCAAGGCGGAGATCCGCGGCCGCGCCCTCGCGGCGAAGCTCAAGGAGGTGATCCCGCGGCAGCAGTTCTCCATCGCCGTGCAGGCGGCGGTCGGCGGCAAAGTGGTGGCGCGCGAAACCGTGAAGGCCTTTCGCAAGGATGTCACGGCCAAGTGCTACGGCGGTGACATCACGCGAAAACGCAAGCTCCTGGAGAAACAGAAGGAAGGCAAGAAACGGATGAAATCGATCGGCAACGTCAACATTCCGCAGGAGGCGTTCATCGCGGTGCTCAAGGCATGAGACTTATGCGCAACTGGCGATGGTGGATCTCGCGCGCGTTCCGGCAGGCGGCGGACGTGCGCAAACAGGTGTGGTTTCTCCTGAATTCGCAGCGCGACCTCCTGGGCGAGAAGGCGCTCGCGGAGTTGACCGGCGGCCTGGCGGCCTTCGACGTCGCCTACGCCGGCGCCACCGGACGGGCGGCCGTCACCGCCGCGGCCGAAAGTCTGGACGAAACCGCCGGGAGGTGGTTGAAGCCCTATCCGCATGCCGGCGCGCGCGAGAACATCAAGGAATTCCTCGTCTCCGGCGTGTTCATCCTCTCGGTGTTCACGTTTTTCATCCAGCCGATGAAGATCCCCTCGGGCTCCGCCCAGCCGACCCTTTTCGGGAACGTCGTCTACGATCTCAAGGCCGCCGCCGATCCCGCGGTGCCGGGTCGCCTCGGGCGGTTCGTCGATTGGTTCCGGGGGTTCAGCTACCACGAATGGAAGACGGATTCGGAAGGTGAACTCAGCATCGGACCGGAACGCCGCCTGCTCGGGTTCCTGCGGGTGCTCACCTTCCGCGTCGGCACCGATACCTATACCTTCTGGTGGCCGCCCGACCAGTTGCTCGGGGGCTGCGGTGTGCGCCCCGGCCAGCACTTCAACCAGGGCGACACCGTGCTGCGCCTCAAGGTGCGCAGCGGCGACCGGCTGTTCGTCGACCGGTTCACGTATAATTTCCGCCGTCCGACGCGTGGCGAGATCATCGTATTTTCCTCCGTGGCGATCCAGCCGTTGCTGCGCAAGTATCACGGGCAACCGCTGATTGCGAACACCCACTATATCAAGCGCCTCATCGCGCTCGGCGGCGAGCGGGTGCAGGTCGGGGACGACCGCCACGTGCGGATCAACGGGAAACGCCTGGACAAAACCACGCCGGGATTCGAGGCGGTGTACGACTTCCAGGGTCCGCCGAAGGACAGCGTGTATTCGGGACACGTCAACAACCGGACCGCGAACGGGCAGCCGGTGGGTGAGTTCTTTCCGGACGGCAACGCGGAGTTCACGGTGCGTCCGGATCACTACCTGGCCTTTGGAGACAACACCATGAACAGCTATGACGGCCGGGCGTGGGGTGATTTTCCGCGGTACAAGGTGATCGGCCGGGCGTTCTTCGTGTTCTGGCCGTTCTCGTCCCGGTTCGGCCCGGTTGAATGGTGGTGAACGCGCTTCGACTGGCGGGTCGCTGGGTGCAATCGGGCACGCATCGGCGCGCCTTCGAAAGCTGGCGCCACCACCGCCGCTTGTTCCGCTGGCGCGCCGATCAGCTCGAAGCCGGGGCCCGGGAGGAAATGCGGCAGGGTTTGGACCGACTGTGGACGTCCTTGCTCTCGGCGCCCTCCGCGGAAGGGGTCCGAACGGCGGTGGAGGAACTCACCGAAGCCGGCAACCGGTTCTTTCCCCGTCGACCACAGCAGCGGATCGCCGAGGGGTTGGAGGTGTTCCTGGTCACGCTGCTCGTCGTGATCGCCATCCGGACTTTCTTTCTCATGCCCACGGTGATCCCGACCGGGTCAATGCAACCGACGTTGAACGGGATCCTGGTCGAGAACCGGCCGAAGACCAACTCCGTGGACGCGGTGCGCGGATCGCTGGCCCGCGGGATCGACCGGTTGTGGTTCGGACGCGAACACTACTTCGTGGCCGCCCGGGCCGAGGGCCATCTGGAGGAGATCCTGCCGCCGGAACCCCTGGTGCGCTGGTTGCGCCTGCCGGGCCTGACCCGCCAGCGCTTTCGCGTCGGTGAAGAATGGTATTCGCTGGTCCCGGCGCCCGAGAACCTCCCGAACTCGGCGGGGCTCCCGGAGGAACAAGTCTTCTTCGCGTATGCCGGCGTCAATCCACGGCGGAGCTACCAACCCGGCGAGATCATGATCAACACGGTCGTCACGAGCGGAGACCACCTGCTTGTGGATCGGTTTACCTACCACTGGCGCCGCCCACGCCGGGGTGAAATCGTGGTCTTCAAGCCGCAAGGCATCGAGGACCTCGAGGACGACACCTACTTCATCAAGCGGTTGGTGGGGCTTCCTGGAGAACGCGTGCGGATCGGCGACGACCGGCGGGTTCACGTGAACGGCGAGCCGATCGACCAGGCGATGCCGGGGTTCGGGAAGCTCTATTCGTTCACGAACGCGCCGGCCGAGAACGCCTACTCAGGCCACCTCAACGAGTCGGTGGCGCGCCGTTACCGGCGATCGGCCCGTGGTCTGGCGCCGCTGTTTCGCAACGGCAACGTGGAGCGAACGGTGCCGGGCGACGCCTTGTTGCTGTTGGGCGACAACAGCTTCAGCAGCCTGGACAGCCGGCGTTGGGGAGCTTTGCCGGAGCGACAGGTGGTGGGACGCGCATGGTGCGTTTACTGGCCCTGGAGCCCGCGCGCGGGATTCGGCTTCGAATGAACCGGGACATCCGTGTTTCGCACAATGTTTGTTATATTTAGTCGATCTGTAGTCCCTCGAGTCGCTTCCGTCCCTGTTCATTCCTGCCGCCGACACACCACCTCGATCAGGTCCAGCCCCCATCCGCGCGCCTCGGCGTGGCGCCCCACGAGCTTGAACATCAGGTTGTTGCCCCCGGCCTCAAGCCGCAGCGTTCCCAGCGCCAACCGACCGGATTTCCGCGGTTCCGGGGCGTAGAGTTCGACCGCCGCGCCAACGGGTTCTTCATCACGGAACAACTGCACCTGCGCTTGCTCGGGACCCTGCACTGCGGCCAGCAGGATTTCGTAGTCACCCGTTGCCGGCACGGCGCACGTCAGCGAAAGAAACGGCGGCCCGAACCAATCCTGACCTGCTGCCCGCAGCGACAGATAGCGGACATCCGTGTCCCCGATTCGGGCCGATTCCCGGCTCAACGTGGCGTTCTGAAAGCACCACGCGTGGATCGGGGTCTGCCACCACGCGGGAAACGCCATTTCCAGCGGGTCGTTCACCCCGCGCTCCGCCACCGCCGGCAACCCAATCCCAAGTCCCGACGACAGCTCGGCGTAGAAATAAGTGAGTCCGCAGTAATCGGCGGCTTCGTCGTTGTTGTTGCCCCCGTGCTCGATGGTCTGGCGCACATGCTCGCGGAACGCATACGCATCTCCCAGCAGCAACCGATAACCGCCCGTCCGACCGAGCGGCTTCTGATAGCCAAGACATCCGCTCAACGCAAACGACAGCCGTTTCTCCCAGCGATCCGGCACATCATACCAGCCGCCGTTGTAGAAGTCCTCGGACCCCGTTCCATGCACCACCAAATCACCGTCGATGGTCGTCTGATCGTCGCCTTCGAAAAACAGCGTCTTCCCGGATTCGATGCCTTGCGCCTGCTGCACGAACCCCACCAAATGCCCGCGCCCGGCAAAGTCGACGAACGTGAACGGTTCGCCGTCCCTCGTGGGGTTCTCCCGGCGCCAGAGCGCGTGGAACTGCCCCTCGTCCGGCTGCCGTGCCCCGACCGTCGTGCTCACCTCGGCGTGCAGTTTCAAGGGCGATCCACCGGTCCCCTCGGAAACCAGTTCGATCCGTGCCGATCGCTTGTATGGCATTGGGAAATAACTGTAAGCAACGTCGTCCGAGACGCCGACAAGCAGCGACTTCATCGCCGGTTCCCCCCAGGCGTAACCGAAGAAATCGCCGGCGGGGCACAGCACCGTCGGCGGGCCGTCGTCGAAGGAAATTCGCAACACCAACCCGCGCGTCTTGTCCGCCAGTGCCGTCGCCGGTGACAAACGGAGGCCGGTGATGCGGCCCGGCTTCCTCGAGTCGAAAACGGTGACGGCGCCCCCCGGAACCACGGTGACATCGGCCCGGGCGATCTCGATGGCGCTCCCTGGCAGCGCCACCCTGGCGGAAAGGTCGGTTCCAGTTGCCGCCAGGGTGTCCGCGGCCCGGGCGAGTTGTCCGACCACCTCCGGATCCGGGGCCGCCGCGAAGGTCCGCACGCGCGTGGCGGGCGGGTAAATGGAGAAGTTGATCTGGTAGAACTGCACTCGTTCGGCGCGGGCCAGGATCTTGCACGACTTCGCAAACGGAATGGGTACGTAAGTATAGAAGCCCCCTGCCCCATATCCGCTCAGCGGCGCCGGAAAGCGTGGGTGCTGGCCGAGGAAGAGGTCCCGGAAACGGATGCGAAGTCGCGGGTGGGTTTCGCCGTCGAGATAGAACTCCAACCAGTCATCCGAAGGGGTGGGCGTCCAGATCCGGTGGATGATGCCCGGTCCCGTCAGGTCTGCCAGCACCAACCCCCCGTCCTCCTTCCGCAGATACGAATATTTCCCTGAGAACCCGTCATCGTTGCCGCCGGTGCGGTCGTAGCTCGACACCGACCCCAGCCGGATCGACGACCGGTATTGCGGCAATTCATGGAGGCTGGCCAGGGCCTCTCCGCCGAGCAGTTCCGCCGCGACCGCCCGGGACGCCACGTCCGTGTGGAGGATTGCGAACGCCAGCAGACTCCCGAGGATCGGGAGGACAGACCCGGCGGATCGATTGGATTGGCGCTGCCAGTGGAGTTTCATGGCACGGAGTCTATGCGGGAGCGCGACGCAGGAGAAGCGGCTTTCTCAGCCGGCGGCCTCCGACCCTCCAGATCGGCGATGGCGACCCGGTCCGAAAAGGCGCGGCACGTGAAATGAGTTCCGCGATCCTTCACGCAAGACCGCTCGGAGCCGCAAGCGCCTGTGGTGCGCACCGCGTTCAGCCCGGATGAAGAATGCTGTTGCCTTCGGCGGCGACGGACAACAGCATGCGGATCATGCGCTTTTCCTCATTTCGTTCGGGTTTTGCCGCCGCCGTCGTCGCGGCGGGGTTGTCGGTCCTCTGCGGATGCGGACCCCGGCAGCCGGACTCCGGCGCACGGGAATCGACGGGCAACGAAACCGGTCCGTCGGGCCCGGCCCGCTTCACCGTGGGCATGAGCCAGTGCAACCTGGGCGAACCCTGGCGGGTGCAGATGAACGCCGACATCAAGCGCGCCGCCGGGAGCCATCCCGAGTTGAAGGTCATCTTCAAGGACGCCCAGAACGACACGCTCAAACAGCGCGCTCACCTCGAGGAATTTGTGGCCGCGAAGGTGGATCTGATTCTCATCAGCCCGAAGGAGGCCCAACCATTGACCGAACCCGTGGCCCGGGCCATGGATGCGGGCATCCCCGTGATCGTCCTTGATCGTCGCGTCCTCGGCGACAAATACACCTGCTTCGTCGGCGCGGACAACCAACGCATCGGTCGCGCGGCCGGCAAGTGGATCGTCAACGCCCTGGGCGGCAAGGGCAAGGTGGTCGAACTCGAGGGCCTCATGACCAGCACTCCCGGTCAGGATCGTCACACCGGCTTTCGGGAAGGCCTCGCCGGCTCGGAAATCGAAGTCATCTTCGAGGTGGACATGAAGTGGCTCGAACCCGAGGCCCGCAAGGAGATGGAATCCGCGCTGGCCCGGTTCGACGACATCGATCTGGTCTACGCGCACAACGATCCCGCGGCCCACGGCGCCTGGCTGGCGGCGAAGGCCGCCGGGCGGGACAAGGACATCCGGTTCGTCGGGATCGATGCCCTGCCCCAGGAAGGCGTGGTCTACGTGAAACAGGGAATCCTCGCCGCCAGCTTCGAGTATCCGACCGGCGGACGGGAAGCGGTGGACCTCGCGGTCGAGCTGCTGAACGGCGGCGAGATCCCGAAGGAGGTCACCCTGCAGTCCCGGTTCTTCACCCCGGAGAACGTGGATCAGGGAGGCGAACCGCTGCCCTCGGACGCCAATTGACAAGCCGGCAACCTCCCGCATATTGCCCGCCATGAACGTGAGCAAAATCGCATCTTATTGTTGCGCCGGTCTGGTCGCCGGGCTGAGCGCGGTCGCGGGGAGCATCTACGACATCCCGATCAAGACCCTCGAGGGCAAGGATTCCTCTCTGAAGCCCTATCAGGGCAAGGTGGTGCTGGTGGTGAACGTCGCCTCGCAATGCGGCTACACCCGGCAATACGCTCCACTGGAGAAGTTGCACCGCGATTACAAGGACAAGGGCCTGGTCATCGTGGGCGTCCCGAGCAATGACTTCGGTGGGCAGGAACCCGGTTCGCCGACCGAGATCAAGGAGTTCTGCACGAGCAAATTCGACGTCACCTTCCCGCTTTACGAGAAGGTGGGTGTGCGTCCGGGCTCGACCCAGCACGCGCTCTATCAGTGGCTGACCGGCGCCGACTCCCCCTATCCCGGCCCGGTGAAGTGGAACTTCAACAAGTTTCTCATCAGCGGCAATGGCCAGCTGCTGGCGCGCTTCGAGTCGAAGGTTGAACCGGACTCGGCCGAGTTGAAGGCGGCCATCGATAAAGCGCTCGCCAGCCGGTAACCCCTCCCGTTGCCGGACCGTCCGGCGTGCCGGCACTCACCGTCTTCCAGGAATCCCTCCGGGTCATCGGCCCGGAGGGATGCTTGTTTTCAGGGCACTCCCGCCAGCCATTCGCGCAGCGCCCGGCGCGCCGGAGTATCCCGCAGCACCCACGCATCGCTGTGGTTGCGGAACGGCACCGCTTGAAACGTGAAGGGCGCGTCGATTCCGCTCCTCAAGAGGAACTTCCGGGCCCCCTCGACACTGCCCTCGTGGCAAACGAATGACGGACGCCCATTCAGCCGGCGCCCGCGCTCGATGGCCGACGCCGCGTCCGAACCTTCATAGGGCCAGGGCGTCACGCCGTCGTAGTGGCTGCACGCGATGAAGGCCCGCCAGAGTCGGGCGGTCTCGTCGTCGTGCAGCCCGAGGTAACCGCAGGCAATCGCCCCGCGGGAAAAGCCGCTGAGAATGAGCGCGTCCGGGTCGCCGCCATAATCGGCGCAGACCAGTTCGATCGCCCGACGGCAGTAGTCCAGCGTCGCGTCGACGTCTCCCCACCATCGGGTGCAGATGCGGCGGCTTCCGTGCTCGACATACGGAAGGCAAAGCCAGAGAAAGCCACGGCCGGCGGAGATGCCGTAGCCGAGTTTGCTGTCCTCGGGTAAACCCGTGCACACATCGCCGTATTGGTTGGCATAGCCGCCGTTGCCGGCGTATTCGACGAGCACCGGATAGTGCGTTCCGGGCTTCCAATCCGTCGGCAGGTAGAGCACGTGGCCGACCTCCGTGCCCTCGTAGTCGGGCAGAAAACCGCGTACCCGCACGCCCGGAGCCGGCGGTCCGTCCTGGATCGGAGGAACCACCAGATCGGCCGGGACACTGCGCAGATCCGGCAGTTCCCCGCCCAGCGCCGCGCCCGCAAGCCACAGAACCAGCAGAAAGCGGACGGATTCCATCGGTGAACACCCCGGCCACGCCCGCGATTCCTCACTCGATCCCGCTTGCGGTGGCGGGAGCGTAGACCTCGATTTCCCAGATTCGTGAAATGCCGTCCTGGGTTGCGGTGATCCCAAGCCGGAGACGACGGGTGTTCACCGGGCCGAACCGGCCGCACCAGGCGGGGGATTCGTTGTCCGCCACCGTTCCGTGCGGCACGTCGCGCCATCCGGTTCCATCGTGCCATTGGAACCGGAAATCGCGGACCGGCGCCACCACGGTTCCCGCCGTGGAATAGCCGGATACGATCCGGGCCGCGCCGATGCGGACGGGCTCGTCCCAGCCCAGTTCGATCCAATGCGGCAGCGGCGCGCGGTTCAACCAGCGGGTGCCGTTGTCCTCAACGAGTCCGTTGCCGTCGGTGAGCAGCAGTTCGGTCCGCACGTCCGAATGCGGCGCGCCGGGGGTGCTGACCCGGGCTTGGCGCGCGAGATTCGGGCCGGCGGCCTGCAACCAAGCGGGCGCCGTGATGCTTGCGGGTGGCGCCGCGGTTGCGAGGCGCCGGCGCCCCTGGTTGATATAGGGAATCCGGCGTCCGTCCACCTTCCCCACGCCGTGGCGCATCAAGCCCTGCAGTTCCGCGAGATGACGTTCGTAAACGCCGCGGGGGTCGGTGTCGTGTTTGCGGCAGAGGCTGGCGGCCATCCCGATGATCTCGCCTTCCGTGCCGCAGGTCCGCATTACCCGGACGGCACCCAGTGCCTCGTGTTTCACACTGATGTTGCGGCCCGCCATCAGCAGGTTCGGGATGTTGCGCGAGTAAAGGCAGCGATACGGAATCCAGAAGGGCCGGTCCGCCACGTGCGCCGGGAATTGTCCGAAATCGGCCTTGGCAATGAACGCGTCCCCATCAAAGCCCCCGACATAGCGCGGGTCCGGCAGATGGAGATCGTTGCTCCAACCGGTCGGGGCCGCTCCGTCCGGGAACTGACGGTCACTTCGCAAGTCCTCGAGGTTCAGCACGACGTCGCCCATCAAACGCCGCGACTCGCGTTTGCCCAGAATGTAGGCGGACCAGTTCAGCCGGTGATTCGGCAGGACCTTGTCCACGTTCTTCAACGCATCCCAGGCCCCGTACATGGCGCGGAAATTCCAGTCGCGAATATACTCCATCTCGGTGATCGGATTGCGGTCGAAGCCACTTTCCCAGTACCAGCCTCCGAGCTTGTTCGGATCCGGGGCAACCTGGCTGCGTCCCGGGAAGGGCTTGTCGGACAGATCGAGGGCCCACGGACAGCGCGGGAACGACACGGGTCCCTCGGCCACCTCGGTGCCGGTGTTGATGGCGTTGGTATCCTTGCATTCGCACACATTCCACAGGTTGCACGGTCCCATGTGACCCTCCGCTTCCATCTCGAAGTCCGCCCCGGCCAGCGCTCCCACCGAGGCATCGCCGGTGCAGTCGGCGAACCAGCGTCCGCCGAGCCGCAGTCGGCGTCCGCTGGTGGTGGACTGCGCGATCACCGCCCGGAGGCGCCCGTCGGCCAGTTCGACGCCGTTGACGCGGTGATCGAGCAACAGGGTGATGTTCGCCTCCGCGCGGACTACCGCGAGCTTCTTGTCGTCTTCGTAAAGTTCGGCGGTGTTATCGGGGCCGTAGTGGGCCCGGTCGTCCTGTTCGAGTTCGGCCACCACATCGCCGATGTGCGGCCAGGGTTCCTCGTTGCGGGCGCCTTGCAGCCAGACGCGAACTTCCGAACTGTTGTTGCCGCCCAGCACCGGGCGGTCCTGCACCAGGGCCACTTTCAAACCCAGGCGCGCGGCCGATAGCGCGGCACACGTTCCCGCAATGCCTCCCCCCGAGACCACGAGATCGAATTCGCCGGCGGGTTCGGGCGCTTCCGGGTATCCCAGGCACGCCCGGCGGAACGCCGCCATCGCCGGATCCTCGTTCGGTGGAACGAATCCGGCCTCGCGCGCGAACAACAGCGCGTCACAACGTCCCTCGAATCCGGTCAGATCGTGCAACGTCAGCGTCACGTCGCCCGCTGGAAGCTCGACCATCCCCCCATCCTGCCAATGCCAGGCGGCGCCCTCGGTGCCGAACGTCGTTTCGATCCACCGGCCGTTCACCCGCACCTTGAACCGGCCGGGGGTTCCGGGTGCCTTCCATTGCGCCACCCAGTCCTTGGTCCGCACCCACAGCCGGTAGGCCCCGGCGGACGGGACGGTGATCGACGTGGACGCATCCCTCACGGGTTCGCCGAGGCCATGCGCGAGCAAATACGGCGACCCCATCAGATCCATGAACTGCGGGTCGACGACCCAGCCGCCGCGCGTGGCAAAAGCCTCGGCCTCGGCGAGAATGAAGTCCGCTCCCGCCCCGGGAAGGTCCGCGGCGAGAGAACCGGAAAACGGCGCCAATAGCAGGGCGGCGCCGAGCGGGGCAAGAGTTCGCATGGTCATCAAGCGTTCGGTGATCAACGCGCCCAGTCTCGCCGATCGCGCGCCGGGTGGCAACCCGGCAGGCACGTCCGGGGCGGGGCGGCACATTGCCCTCGCGCCGCCGGAAAGCGGGGTGCCGATCCGGCGGCATCCGATCAACGAAAGCCACCGAGCGCGCGGGAACCGGCTGGGTTCCCTCCCCTGCCCTGCCCCGTCATCCGCCGGTTGACTGCGGCTCAGCCGTATCGCTTCAGTCAATGGACCGCGGATGGGCACGGATGCCACGGATGGGGCGCGGCGCTGCCGCCTTGGCCGAGAGCGCGAGAAGACTCACTGAATGGTGAGTCCGAAACCAGGGCGAGCGATTCTCGTTTCCCTCAATATCAGTGCCCATCCGTGCCCATCGTGGTGAATCCAATTGCCGAGCTGGTGAATGGTGACGGCTCAGTGGGTAAGCACGTGCCGGAGGTAGAGGTACATCAGCGGCGCGTTGAACAGCAGGCTGTCGAGCAGATCGAGGATGCCGCCGATGCCCGGGAACAAACGCCCCGAGTCCTTCGCGCCGGCCTCCCGTTTGAAGAGTGATTCGATCAGGTCACCCATCACCGCCGCCGCCCCCAGCAGGATGCCCAGCACCACGGCATGCAACGGGGTCATGCCCGCGAGATGTCCCCGCGCCAAATGGGCGAACAAAAGGCTCCCGCCGGTCGAAAACAGCAGCGCCCCCCCAAAGCCCTCCCAGGTCTTCCCCGGGCTGATCCGCGGGATCATCTTGTGCTTCCCGATCAGCGAGCCGACCGCATAGGCGCCCATGTCGCTGAACTTGGTCACCAGGATGAAGTAGATCAGGTAGAACGTGCCCTCGGCGCGCGGAAAGAAATGGATCTTCTGGATGAAGTTGAGCAACCAGGGCACATACATCAGGCCGAGGAGGGTCGTGGCGATGGAGACGATGCCCTGCGGATTGTTGCGCGCGAGGAACTGCCGGACACACAGGCCGAGGAAACAGACCACCACGACGCCGGTCTCGAAATCATGCGCGCGGGCGGGCTGGGTCTGCGGGCGGATCAGTCCCGAGAGCATCACGAAGGTGCTGGCCACCAGCACCAGTCCGAAGCCCAACCCCGTCCACTTGAAGCACGGCAACCCGCGCCGCTCGATCAACCCGTAGAACTCCGCCTGCCCGACGCCGGCCAGCACCAGCAGGACCAGCACGAAACACGCGCCGGCGAGCGTGGCGTTCGGCGAGAAAAGCGCCGTGATCAGCACCGTCCAGAGGATGAGCGAGCTGAGCAAACGACTGAGGAACACCCGTCCCTTGGACGGGGATGTCGAAGCGGCGGGCGTTCGATCAGGCATCGGCCAAGCTGATACCCGCGAAGCCCGGGCTTGTCGAGCCTTCCCGCGCACAGCGCGCGTCTCCGGGGAACCCGGAACCCGGAACCCGGAACCCGGCTCCCCGGCGCAGTCCCGGCCCGGTTCGGAGGAGCGGACGTCAGCCGAAAGCCGAATCCCCCACCCTCCCCGGCCTCTCCTCAATCCGCAGCCGATCCGGGCGGCAGGCTGGCCGACGGATCATCCAGCAGACCGAGGAGTTCGTCGGCACGGTTGGGATGTTGCTGCCGGAGACGTTCCTCAATGCGGGCGAGCGCCGCCTCGCGCACCGCCGGGTCGGGAATCCGCAACGTCCACAGCAGGGCTTGCTCGGGAAAGTCAGTCGTGAGCTTCGCGGCATAGACTTGCATGGCCTGGGAAGCGGATCGGTCAAGCCCCTGCGCCAGGAGCCATTCACCCGACCCGACGACGTCGTATTGCACCCAGTTGGAGACGATGTCGGCCAGGACAGTCGCTCGCTGCTCGTCCGTCCGGGCTCGGGCCAGCAGCCAGTCCGCCCCGGCTTGATGGTCTTCGTGGAACCGGCGCAACCCGATCTCCTCGACGATCTTGAACCTGCTGGCCTCCTCCAGTTCCGAGTGTTCAAGCCAGGCCATGGCTTGGTCGGTCTCCCCGCTCAACGCCCAGGATACGACCGTGGCAGCTAGCGCTTCGTTGCGCCCTTCGTCTGGCGACCAAGCGGAGAGTTCGTCAAGGAGTCTCGTCCGGTGTCCGGGGCGGTATGCCGAATCGCCGAGTCCCCGCAGGGCTTCCGTTCGATGCTCGTTGCCTATCGTCCGGGCTTGGGCCAGCGCCTGATCGAAGTCTTGCCGGGCCATCCGGGCGAAGATCCGCCGCAGCGGGTAGCCCTGTTCGTGGTCCCGCAACGCCCCCGCCTTCACCAAGGTCTTCCAGCAGTCCAAGGCACCGGCAGCATCCATCCTGGCCCAACGGTCGAGAACCTGGGAGGCGAGCGAATCCGACCAGCGCAGGCTCTTGATGTTCCTGCGCCAGTAATCGAAGGCGGCCGCCGGGTCCAGGGTCGCCCAACGCAACAACAGCTTCGACCTCAACGCCGCGACCGCCGCGCTGGCGGGCGCAACCTGCAATTGCATCATCGCTTCCCAGACCTCCCCCAAGGACATCGCGGCGAGGTCGGCCGTCACTCGCGCGTCGGCCGCCCGGGAATCCCGCGCCGTGCCAAGCCAGCCGGCCAGCCGCAACACCCGGTCCCGCGTCGACTGTTCGCGGTCCTCCGCGGGGGCGTGGACTGTGGTCAGAGCGGGCATCCCAGCCCCTTTCGTCGCACGAAGCTCGTTGGTCCAGGCATCCGGGCCGAGCGACGGTGAGCCTGTTTCGGTGGCCGGCCGGGTGCGCGGTTCGAACTGCCAGCCAAGCCAGTAACCGCCGAAAAAAACGACGGCCACCGCCAGGATCAGCGTGACGCCAAGGGCGCTGCCTCGCAGCAATCGCCCAGCCAATCTCCAGGCACGGGTCATAACGTATCAGGTCAGGGTTCAGGGCTGGGGCTCGCGGTGGGTCATTCTGGCCAGGCCGGCCCACACCTGGCCGAGGACTTCCTGCGGCGCGTTGGCCAACAGCCACCGGGCGGTGGCGTGGTGATCGATGGGCCACCATTCCTCGGCAACCTCGCCCATGACCGCGAGCATGGCGGCGGGATTGTCGAAGTGAAGCGATGCCGCCCAGTCGGCGGCGGCCGCGGGTTCGGTTTCGGCCCACCTGGCCGCCACCCGTCGGGCGAGCTCGCGCTTTTGGCCCTCCTCGTTCACGGCCTCGATTGCGGCGAGGATTCCCGGACGGGCTGCCGGATCACGGGCCGCATCCGCGATGCCGAACACGGCCTGGTCACGATCACCGTAGGGGATGTGGTCCAGAAAGCCGACGGCCCCAGCCGCATCACCAACGGCCCATTCGCCGAAGATGAACTTGGGGACCCACATCCAGGAGCCGTCGGGCATGGGCCGATCACTACTCGCGGACGTTTCGCGGTACCAATCCCAGGCAGCTTGCGGGTCCTGCTGCGCCCAAGAGCCGGCGAGGATCTGAACCGCCAGGCCGCGGCTGGTCTCATCCAGCCGGGTCAAGGTGTAATCCAACGCTGCCTTCGGATCGGTTCGGGCCCAGACCTTGACCACCAAAGGCGCCATCATGGCGAAGACCTCCGGCTCGTAGCGATAGGCCTCGAGCGCGCGCAACGCTTCCGCGACGTCATCCGGTTGCAGCTGGTCCAGCAGGACGAACCCTTTCGCATAGGCGTCCGGATCCTCGTCGCGCCGACGGAAATGCTCGGCCGCCGCCGCCAGGAGACCGTCGACCGAGCCCCGATCGTCCGGTGCCGCGAGGGAGGGAAAACCCGCACGGTCGAACCTCACAGGCGCCGGGACATGCTCCGGGACCATCCGTTCAAGCGGAGGATTGGTCGAGAGCGCGTTGTGCCAGTGGACCGCCTGCCAATGCTCACGGGCGGCGGCGCGGCCGGTCAGATAACCGCCCACGCCGAGGGACACGAGCAGCAGGCCGACCATTGTTGCGGCGACCGGTTGGACCAGGATTCCTTGCACGGATCCGGACCACACCCCGACCGAGTTGGCTCCGGCAAGGCGGGCCAGCACCGCGCGGGAGAGGGGTTCGACCACCGACGCGGGCGCCGCCTCGCTGAGATGAGCGTCGAGTGCGGCGCCCAAGGTCGAGACGGGCAGCGCAACGCCGCTCTTTGCCAAGCCACGGCGCAGACGTTCCAAGGCGCGGTGAACCCGCTTCTGTGCCGCCTCGGCGGAAATTCCCAGCGCCTGCCCGATCTCCGCGGCTGTCTTGCGATCAAAGTAACGAAGCGCGATGGAGTTCCGGTCTGTTGCCGAGAGCCGCGCGAGCGCGTGATCGAGGTAGGGGCGGACTTCGTTCCAGGCAGATTCATAGCCGGGAACACCGGGTGGCTGCGAATCCGCGGGAAGTTCTGCCTTCTGCTCGCGGGCGCGCCGCCGTTCCTCCCGCCGGATTGTCATGACCGCGAGGTTCCTGGTCGTGCGCTGGAGCCAGGCACTCAACACAGGTCGATGAGCCAACGGACGGGCGTTCCGTGAGAGAGCTACAAAGGCCTGTTGGACAACGTCCTCCGCCAAGTGGGCGTCGACCACCAACCGGACGGCCGCCGCGTAGACTCGGCCCGCGTGCCGACGTACCAACTCGGCGAAAGCAGCTTCCGACCGCTCGCGGCTGTACCGGGTCAACAACTCTTGATCGCTGCACAGCTTCAACATTTGGAAAGAGTATGCCGCCGATTCCAAATTCGGACACCTGAAGTCCGGGGGGATGGCGGGCAGGGTGAATGGTCCCAAGAGGCGCAGGATTGAATTATTCCGGGCCTTTCGCTTTCACTGAGATCCATGCGAAGCCCTCTTCGAAACCGGCTCCGGACCGCCGTCCTGGGTCGCCTGGCGTTGCTCGCCGTCGCGGCCTGCACTGCCGCGGAGGAACCTGTCACGACCGAGATCGACGGGCGGCTCCGCATCCCCTCGGTGCCGGCGCCTGACGCGTTGCGGAATCCTTGGCCGGCGGAATGGGAAAGGGCCTTCGAGCAACGAGCGGAGGCGACGATCACGTGGTTCCACGAGCGGGTGGAGAAGGGCCGCTATGGCACGACCTGGTTCGAAAGCGAGAAGGCTTCCTATCCGAATGCGATGTTCGCGTTTCTCGCCGGGGACCGCGAGCCCGCCATCCGGTTTCTCGAATCGGAGGATGCCATGCGCGCCGACCACGCGCACACCGAGGGCATCGATTTCTATCCCTGCTTCACGCTGAAGGGGCAGGTGCGGAAGTACTTTCTCTTTGGACAACACCTCGATCCCGATTATCGCGAACGGATGTTTCGCGGGGCAAAGCCATGGACCGCACAGGATCCGTTGCACCGGCCGCATCCGCAGTTCGGGCAGGGCAGCGGCGAACCGGGCTGGCTACCCCAACACCGGGGCGGGTGGGTGGACGCTCGCGGCACCGACAACCTCCGCGCGATGCGCGACATTGCCATCTACCTCTTCGCCGAAGAAACCGGCAACGAGAGCACCCGGCAGATCGCGCGCGAACGGATCCTCCACTACCTGCAAACGCTGTACCACGCGGGCATGAGCGAGTGGGATTCGGAGAACTACCACGGCCATGCCATCGCCGCGTATCACAACCTGTATGACTTCGCGAAGGATCGCGAGGTGCAGGCCCTCGGCAAGGCGGCCCTCGACTGGCTTTACGCCGCGGCCGCCGTGAAGTATTGGCGGGGCGGTTTCGGCGCCCCGAACTGCCGCGACTACGGCGGGGCCAATGTGGTCTACGGCAGCGGCGCCGCCCGCACGATGGACGTGTTTTTTGGCGACACCGTGATCCCGAACCCTGAGCCCGAGCGGGACCAAATCCACCTGATCACGAGTGCCTATCGGCCGCCGCGGGCGGTCGTGGCGCTGGCGCGAAAGCAGTTCGAACGCCCGGTCGAGTTGTTCGCCACGAAACCGCCCTATCGGCGATGGCAACCGGGCGAGGACATCGCTCCGCGGTTCTGGGAAACCACGTACTTTGGGCGCACGTTCCAAATGGGCAGCGTCGTGTCGGCGGAACCGGAGGAAACCTGGAACGTGTCGCCGTTCAAGCTGATGGCGTGGAACTCGAAACGCGGTGTCGATTTCCTCGCGATCAACACGAGCCCGCTCTTCGAACAGGCCGGCAAACACGCGGGCGATCAGATCGCCCAGCATCGCAACCTGCTGCTCTGGCTGACGCCGGCCGCCGCCGACCGGAGCTTTCGCTTCCTGTTCCCGCGCAGCGCCGAGATCCGGGGCGAGGCAGGGCTGGGCTTCTTCGGATTCGAACGCACCTGGGTCGCCGTCTGGCCGATCCACATCGACCTCCCCGCGCCGGAGCCTTTCGACGGCACGCGTGCCGGGCGCTACGCCGCCGAGCGTCACGTGTCGAACGCCATGCTCGGCAGCGACCTGGCGGGCTTTGCGATGGAAGTGGGCGAGGCTCCCGACTTCCCGGACTACGACGCCTTCCGTGCCGCGATCATCTCCCGGGCCCACCTGAACATCGCCGGTTTGGCCGAGGGGAACGTCGAGTTGACCGGGACTGACGGGCGTCGACTGCGACTCGAATACAGCCGGGAGAACGACCTGCCCCGGGTCGTGCGCGACGGACAGTCCCGCGACTGGGACGCCGAAAGGGATCTCTATGCACCCGTCACCGACGAGGGGCCGATCGAGCAAAAGTGGATGTCCGGCCAACTGCGCGTAACCGCCGGCGACTGGCACTTCGAATCCGCAGTGGACCGGGAGGGCAAGGTCTCGTTCGCGGAGCGCCCGAGGTGAAGGACGGATTCTCCGAGGCCGCGGTCGCCCTCCGCCGCCCCGGTCACGAGGCCGGGAGGACGCCCTTGTACACCGGGACGGGCAGGCTCGCGCAATCGGGAGTGACGCGCCGCCACATCTGCGCCACGGCTTCGGCGAGCAGGCCGACATCGCCCCGGGCATCGTGCCGCCGGTAGCTGCCAGCGTTCAACCGGAGTCGCTCGACAACCTGATCCAGGCCGTGTCGCCGTTGACCGGCCCAGAGGCGTTTGGAGAAGTGGATCGAGTCCGCGTAGTCCACTTCCCGCGTCGGGAGGCCGGTTTTCATGCAGGCGGCGCGAATGAACGGCATGTCGAACCGGTGGCCGTTGTGCGCCAGGAGCGTGCAAGGACCGACAAAACGCGAGAACGCCGCCAGAGCCTCCGCCGCCGGCGGGGCGTTCCGCACCTGAGCATCGGAAATGCCCGTGTAGGACACGATGAAGGACGGGATCCGGCAGCCGGGATTGACGAACGTCGAGAAGGACTCCGCATGCACGACGCTTCCGAGCCGCAATCGTACGGCCGCGATCTGGATGATGTCGTTTGCTGCGGGGGAGAGGCCCGTTGTCTCAAGGTCGAAAACGATCAATTCCATGCCGATTCACCAAAACCAGGGAAGGCGATTCAGGTCGCGGGGCCGCCCTGGTCCCACAGTAGTCCGAGCCGGCGGCAGCGGAGGCCGCCGAACCCGTCACCGGCTCCGGCCAGCGGGCAGACTCTTTGGCGGGTCCCTCGTCCCGCAGGCGTTGCCATCTGAGATGATGGGCCTCAGGGACGCCGCCGAGTCCAGTAGATTTCCCTGTCGTCGGACATTTCCCCACAGGCCGGACCGGTTAGCGAGCAGTCCGCTGGAGGGAGTTGGCCTGGCTACCGACGATGACGAACCCTTCCGCGCCGGTGATGTCCTGTAATCCGTGCCCATCCGCGGTTCGCTGACTGAATTGCTGCGGCCAAGTTTTTCGCGACCTTTTGGCACGCTGGCGTGTTATGCTGGCCACCATGGACTTGAAGCTGCTGATCAGCATCTGTCTCGGGCTGGGGTTGAGCGCCGCCTGCGGGTTCCGGGTGTTCGTGCCGTTGCTGCTGGCTGGCGCCGCCGCCCGGTTCGGTCATCTGGAATTGGGCCCGGGGTTCGGTTGGATGAGCACCACCCCTGCCCTCGCCCTCTTCGGCACGGCTGCGCTGGTCGAGGTGCTTGCCTATCACCTTCCCTGGATCGATCACCTGCTCGAAGTGATCGCCGCGCCGGCGGCCGTGGTCGCGGGCGTGGGGGTGTCGGCCTCGCAATTCGTCGAGTTCGATCCTCTCTGGCGCTGGACCCTCGCCATCATCGCCGGGGGCGGAATCGCCGGCCTGGTGAAGGGAACCAGCGTCACGGCGCGAGCAATTTCCACGGCGACGACCGGCGGGCTTGGGAATCCGTTGCTCGGGCTGCTCGAGTTTGCGGCCTCGGTTGTCGCCAGTGTTCTCGTGATGCTGGCGCCCTTGCTGGCCATGGTCGTAATGCTGGCCGTGGGGTTCTTCGCGCTCGGGTGGATCACTCGGCGCCGCCATCGATTGCGCCGGCCATGCCTGCCCGCGGGAAGCGCAACCCAGGCCGGCAGTCCCCCCTGACCCGTGACGGAAACGGCATTGCCAACGCCCGTCGTCGCGCCCTAGAGTGCCCCCCATGTTGCAGGCAGTGCGCCGCATGACGACCACTTTCTAGCGTCCACGGAAAAGCCGTGGACGCCGACGCCTCGTCTCCGACCGGACCGGGGCGTTTTTGTTTGGACCGGTCCACCACGAATGAACAGGAATCGACACGAACCCAGCAAAGCCGGGAAAGCCCCGCCCCTGCCCGCGGGTCACGCGGTCGTCCTCCGTGAACCGGGGGACTCGGGCCCGGCTCGCCGGGGTGCCGTGGGATCTTCTC
>JACKPV010000030.1 GCA_024233305.1 Verrucomicrobiales bacterium | reverse complement strand
GACCGCCCCTTCAGGCCCGCCAGTTTCCCGAAGTTGTCCGGAGCTTCCCTGGACTTCCTCGAAGTTGTCGGCCGAAAATTTGGCAATATTTGGCACTCATGCTGACACTCCGATCCGTCATTCGTCAGGGGTTCAGTCGTGAAGATTCAGTTGATGGACCGCGGATGGGCGCGGATGGCGGATGGGGCACGGCAAAGCCGCATGGCAGAGAGGGGCAGCGCAATCACCGAATGGTGAGTCTCAACCCGGGGCGGGCGGCTTCCGTTCCCCCCCCCCATATCTGTGCCCATCCGCGCCCATCTGTGGTGAATCCAACTGCATGGTTACGGCTCAGGCGCTGGAACGTCGATTCCAACCTGGAAGGCAAACGTGTGCGCCGCCTCTTCAGCTCCAAGGCCGCGGCCCAGACCTACCTCGCCGACCTCCGCCTTCAGCAGCGTGAAGCCGGCGAGGTCTGGATGAGCCTCCCTCCCAAGGAACAGACCGAACTGCTGATGTTCCGGGAGGAACTGAACCGGCTGGGCGTGAGCCTGTCGGTCGCCCGCGACCTCCTGCCCCGGTTGGCGGCTCACGCGCACACGGCCGTCACCCTGGACAAGGCCATCACGGAATGCCTGGCGTGGAAGGAAACCGCGGGCCGGCGACCCAAATACGGCCAAAGCCTTTCCGGGATGCTGACGCGGCTTGCGGAAGGAAGGGAGAAGCAGGCGATCTCGGCCATCTCTTCCCAGGACATCGAGACCTGGATCAACCAGCCCGGCAGCAGCGCGGGATCCCGGGCGACCTACCTGTCCCGCGTCAACACCCTCTTCAGCTCACGCCGTCCCACTGGGCCAGCCGCCACGCTTCCTGCCCACCTGCTTCGAGAAAGGTGCCGCCCGCATAGAGATTCAGGCCCGAGACCGCGAGGGCCCAGACGATGGGCCGCGTGGCTTGACCGGTGAGGCCCGCGCGCAAAGCCGACCAGGCGGTCCCGTCCCACTTGGCAATCTGCGCCACGGGGACTGAATCGGGACCGATTTCACTGAGCGTTCCTCCCACATACAGGTTGCCGGCCCCGTCGACAGCGGTCGCATAGACGCTGTTGTCCAGAACCTCTCCCCCCCCCAACGCGATCCAATGATCCTCGGTGATCGCTTGCGCGTTGACGTGGGTTGCGTGAATGAAACTCGCGAGGATGGGGAGCATGGCAATGGCCGAGGTCCTCAATGCAGATCTGGTTGACCGGGGTTCAAGTGCCATTGCGCGGGGAACTTGGCGTTCTCTTCCTGGCATGGCCAGTAGTTTTATCGCTGATTCCCATTGAAAGAAACCATGAACGGTTCCCGGTCCATCCTGGGCGGGACAGCTCGCCAGCCTGCCTCGCTTGCCCACGTCAGTCGTCCGAAGGGGCGAACCGGTGCGCGCCGAAGGCAACGTGCTCCAGCTCGGAAGCTCGCTGGCTCAGGGCGCGAACAATTCCTGGATTTCTTCCCACGAGAGGTTCTCGACGAATTGTTCCTCGCCGCCCAGCGTGGCCCGGATCACCTCCCTTTTGCGCGCCTGCAACTGCAGGATCTTCTCCTCGACGGTATCCCGCGTGATGAGCTTGTAACTCGTCACCACGCGCGTCTGCCCGAGGCGATGGGCGCGGTCGGTGGCCTGGTCCTCGACGGCCGGATTCCACCAGGGGTCGAAATGGACCACGGTATCCGCTCGCGTGAGGTTGAGCCCCGTGCCGCCCGCCTTGAGACTGATGAGGAACACCGGCGCCTGACCGCGCTGAAAGCGATCGACCTCCGCGCCGCGGTCGCGCGTGGAGCCGTCCAGATAGCAGTAGTCCACGCCCTCCGCCTCGAGCCGCCGGCGTAGCAAAGTCAGCATGCTGACGAACTGGCTGAACACCAGCACCCGGTGCCCGCCATCAAGGACTTCCTCGAGCAGTTCGGCGAACAACTCGACCTTGCCCGAACGCAGGCCCTGGTCCGCGGCGTCCGGGTCGGGTTTCGAGGTCGGGCTGGTCTTGAGCAGCCGCGGGTCGCAGCAAATCTGACGGAGCCGCAGCAGGGCGTTGAGCGCGGCGACGCGACCCTTGCCGGCGCCCTGGGCCGATACGGTCTCAAGGATCTCGTTGCGTCCCGCCTCGAAGATCTGTTGGTAGAGGGCGCGTTGCTCGGGTTCGAGTTCGCAATAGGCGACTTGTTCGAGCCGGGCCGGCAGTTCGGCGGCCACGTCCTGCTTCAAACGGCGGAGCAGGAAAGGCCGCAATCGGCGCGCCAGCCGCGCTTGGGCCGCCGCATCCCGGGCGCGCGTGATCGGCTCCTCGTAACGCTCCCGAAAGTCCTTCGCCGTGCCGAGGTAGCCGGGCATCAGGAAGTCGAAGATCGACCACAGATCGAGCACCGAGTTCTCGAGCGGGGTTCCCGTGAGCACGAGTCGGTGTCGGGCCCGGACCGCCTTGACGGCCTGGGCGTTCTGGGTCTGCCGGTTCTTGATGTGCTGGGCCTCGTCCAGCACCACGGTGTCGAACTCGATTCCCCGATAGCGTTCCAGATCGCGCCGGATCAGCGCGTAACTGGTGACCACGAGGTCGTGCTCGGGGATCCGTCCGAAGCGCCCTCCGCGGTCCGCGCCCTGCAATTCCAGCACGCGAATCTCCGGGGTGAACTTCCGCGCCTCGGCCGCCCAGTTGAACACCAGGCTCGTGGGACAGACGACCAGCACCGGGCCGGGCCGTTCGCCTCCCGTCCGCATGCTGCGGAGAAAGGCCAGCGTTTCGAGGGTTTTGCCCAGCCCCATCTCGTCCGCCAGGATGCCGCCGAACCCGTTCTCGCGCAGAAACCACAGCCACGCCACGGCCTGTTTCTGATAAGGCCGCAATACATCATCGAGTTCCCCGAGCGGCGGACACGGCAACGCAGCCTGGCCGGACTGTTGCCTCGCCCGTTGGCGCCAGGCCGGCGGGGCCTTGGGTTCCCAGCCACGTTCGTTCAGCGTCGTATTCAGAAACGCCGCCTGCGACTGCGGCACCCGGTACCGGCCCGCAAGCTGCTCGGGTGCGCAATCGAGCAGGGTCTCCTGGAACTCCGCCACCGCCCCCGTGTCGATCAACGCCACCCGGCCATTGGGCAACCGCGCATGGCTCTGCCCGCCCAACAGCAGGCGCTGAATGTCCGCGGGACTGAACCGGTGGCCGCTTCCCGTCTCGAAGGAAACGGCCAGATCGAACCATTGCATCCCGGAGGACGTCACCTCGAAGCGCGGTTCGATGCGCTCCGTTTTCGCCACGCTGCGCTCGAGTCGTTCGTCGAGCGTCACCTCCCAGATCCGCTGCAGCCCGGGGAAGTCGCGCGCCAGGAAGTTCAGCACGCGTTCTTCACCCGCAAGTTCGATTCGCCCTTCGGGATCCGGCGGGCTGAAACCCGCCGCGCGCAAACGGCCCAGAGCGGCCTGCTCGGCAGCCGGGTCCCGCAGGGCATAGCGCGTCGGGGATTCGGGATCGGGCAGCCAGACGGCTTCGTCCGCCGCACTGACCCCGAGCGTCAGGACGCGCGGACCATAAACGCACTGCAGCCAGCCCTGCAGCCGGGCGAGTCCGCCCACCAAGCTCAAGACGAACCGCGGCGGCTGCGGTTCGCAGACGAAGTCCTCCGGTTTGAAGTCGGCCTCGATCACTCCGGCCGCCGCGAGTTGCGGCCAATCCCGGCCGAGGAACAGGGGCACCTGGGCGCGCTTCAAGCGGACCGGACCACGTCCGAGTTCAGCGATGAACCCGGCGAGCGCCGCCGGACGAAAGCAGGGTGACTGCCACACCCAACGCCCCGCAATGAGAACCGGCGTTTCCCCGCGCAACGCCGCATTCAGCGTGATGCCGCCATCCATTTCCAGATGCGCCCGCACCGCCGGCGCCCAGGGTTCGCGTTCCACCCGCACCGGTGTCGTCCGCCCGATCCAGATCCGGGGGTGGCCCACCAGCACTTGCAGCAGATCGGCGAATTCCTCCGGGCCCAACCGCAACATTGCCGGGGTGTCTCCGCCGGCGATGAGTTCGATGGCCTCGAGCAACGCGACATCTTCCGGCTCGAAACGGAACGAGGTTTGCGGGGGCAAGGCGTTGAGCGGGGTGCGCTTGCCCTCCCGCACTGCCTCGAAGAAGAGCATGACGCGGCCGGCTTCGATCCCCTGGGCAAGGGTTGGCGGCAGGACCACGCAGATCCCGGCCGGTTCGCCGCGTTCCGTCGGCGCGGCCCGCCGA
Source organism: Verrucomicrobiales bacterium (assembly GCA_024233305.1). GTDB lineage: Bacteria > Verrucomicrobiota > Verrucomicrobiia > Limisphaerales > J093 > J093. Next base: position 274,415 of record JACKPV010000030.1, on the reverse strand, counting down.
ACCCGACGGCCTTCGCGCAAGGGCAGGGCGGATGGACGGGCCGGGGGGGCGTTCCCATCTCCCATCGCAGGCGATTCCTCCCGCGCGAGCCGCCGCAAATGGTGCAGGCCGACCGCCACCGAATGGGCGCAGATCGTTCCCCACTCGCGCGAAGGACGACAGGTGCAGATGTTCTCGAGGTCGGACGGGTTCTTGATCACCAAGCCCGCCCGATAGGTGGTGGCGCCGGCCTGCACCACGCCTTTCAGCACGGGCGGGGTCCAGTTCGAACTGAGGACCTTGTCCGTCGCCAGCAGACTGCGCGCCTGCTTCATCGCCTCCCAACCCGCCGCGTCAGCGAAGAACTTGTCTGTCAACTCGACCGCCATGCACGGCCACGATGCCCAAGGCCTTCTGCCGCGGGAAACAAAAAACCCGCCCGGAACGAACGGCGATTCAGACAGCGGGGGAAGGGGGTGAACGCCCGCGTGAATCGAGGGGGCAGCGGGAGGCGTTGAGCCTGTGAACGGGGTTTTGACCGGGGAGGGGTCTCTTGGCTTGAGGTCTGCATGTTGTGCCATGTTCTGGATGCAGACATGGCGAAACCGCCCCGCGCCTGCGCCAGCAACTCTGGCAAGTCCACCGGGCTGCCGCCCGCACCCTCCGCAGCCTCCAGGTCGAAGCGCCCATGGTCCAGGATTCCCTCTACCTCCTGCACCGCATCGAGTTGAGCTTCAAGGAGAAGCTGCTCTTCGACCTGGTGGCGATGCGCGAGACCTACACCGACGGGCACCAGTCGGGCTGGGTGCTGATGAGCACCGCCGGGATTCGCGCTGCCCAGGAGCCGCGCCACTCCGTCGTTGACTCGGCCGTCAAGTCGCTGCTGAGCCGTATCGATTCAATACGGGGTAGCCGCCGACGTGTAGTCGGCGCTGAAATCCAAGGGCTTACGCGGGCTCGCCGATTCCGATCAGCAGTCACCTTTCGGTGAATCGTCGCCCTCGACGGCAGGCAGCCCTATCCCAGCTGAATCATGCGCCGACTGCACGTCGGCGGCTGCGAGCTGCTGAATGGTTACGGCTGAGCGCTGCTTGCCGACCCCTGCTCGCCGGTCGCTGCCTCCCCCGCTCCTCCGCCCTCGCCCCCTTCCCCCCATTGTCTGAATCCCGGCGGCGCTTGAGCGGGGTTGACAAGCCCGCCGCCCGGTGGAATTTTTGGCGGGTGTCATCCCTGTTAGCTGGATGCATGGCCGGAATTAGGCGGCTGCCGGGATACCGGGGCGGGATGGCGCGCGACTCTGAAGTTGGTGCAACGTTGAACCGAAATCACACATACCGCGTATGACGACGAAGACAGCCAAGTATGCATTGTTGGTGGCGGCCGCCGTGGCCCTGCCGCTGACGTTCCAGGCGCAGGACGAGAAGACCTGCCCCGCGGGCGCCACCTGCCCGGTCAAGACGACCGCCTGCGAAGACAAGAGCGCCTGCGAAAAGGCGACCACCTACACCTCGACGGGCGAGGGACAGTGCCCGGTGGCCGCGGCCGCCTGTGCGGCGAAGACGACGGCGGTCAGCACGGCGGAAGGCTGCTGCGAGAAGGCCACCACCCTGACTTCCACCGAGGCGCCCGCCTGCGCAAAAGCTGGCGAATGCTGCGCCACCAAGACCGCGGACGAAGGGTGCTGCGCCAAGGCGACCACCCTGACCTCGACCGAGGCGCCCGCCTGCGAAAAGGCCGGCGAATGCTGCGCCTCCAAGACCACCAAGACGGGCTACGTCAAGGTGAGCTACCAGGTCGACGGGCTGGCGTGCGCCGCCTGCGAGACCAAGTTGACCAAGGTCCTCGGCGCCATCGACGGCGTTGATGCCCCCGAAGCCTGCGCCCAGGCCAAGGTTGCCAAGCTCTCCTACGACCCGAAGAAGGTGAAGGAAAAGCTGCTGGTTGCCGCCATCGAAAAGGCCGGTTACCAGGTGAAGTCCGAGACCATCGAGGTCAAGGTGGACGGCATGTCCTGCGAGGCATGCTCGACCAAGGTGAGCAAGGCTCTGGCCTCCGTCGAGGGCGTCAAAGAACAGAAGGTGTGCCACGTCGCCAAGCAGGCGGTGGTGACCTTCGATCCCAAGAAGATCTCGCGCGACAAGGTTATCGCGGCGATCGACAGCACCGGATTCAAGTCCGTGCAGTAAGCACTGTCGGCCCCATACCGCAGCGGAACGCCGGGCTTCGTGCCCGGCGTTTTCCTTTGTACCCATGCGCCGCGCGCCGTTCAACGACGGGCCAGGCGCCGCACTCCCAGACCGACGGCACCCGCCAGCACGATCAGTCCGGCGGCGAGCAGGGCGGCTTCCCGCATGAGCGTCCGCGCGCGAACCTCGAGGCGGTCCGCCATCCGGTCGAGTTCCTGGCGTTGCCGGTCGAGGGCAGGAGAGTCGAGCGTTGCGTGCAGGTTCTCCAACGTCGCGGTCAGTTCCCGCGACATCTCCGCGATCCGTTCCGCCGTCGCCCCGTACTCGGTGATGTCGAACGGACGTCCGGGTGGTCCGGGATCCGTCGTCTTCGGTTCGCCGACCCCGAAGCGCGCCATCAGGGCATCGAACGTGGTGAGTGTCCGGTCCAGGGAATCCGCCATTGTCCGGCCGGAGTCGAGCGTCCGGCCGGTTTCCGCGGCCAGCGCTTTCAAGGCCGTGGACTGCCGGTCGAGTTCGCTCAAGATCGCCTCGCGTTCACCCCTCAGTTCCGCCGGCAACCGGGCCGCCGTTTCCGCCAGGTTCGCAGCCGCCTCGCTCAACGTCGACCAGTCATCCATCGCCTGGCGCGACTCGGGAAGCTGGACGAACCGGGTGGAGACCAGCTGGATTTCCCACGCGGCGATGGCCGGCAGGGTGCGGGCGATAAACAAGGCCCGTTCGGCCAGGCGGCGGGTCTCGGCGAGTTCGCGGGTTGCAGGATCGAGCCCGGCCAGCGGATCAAGGCTCAGCACCGCCAGCAGGTTCGCAGGTTTGTTATCGGTCCTGATCTGTTGTTCCAGGTACCAGTCCGCCAGCTGCCGGGCCAGACCATGCGCCGATTCCTCGGCTTCGCCCTGGTTCCGTCGCCACTCCTCGATGCTCTGGCGGAACGAATCCACGGTGGCCGCATCGCCAACCCGCCGGGCGATCCTCCAGATCTCCGCTTCCAGGTCCCGGAAGACCGCGCCAAGTCGGGCGGCCTGCTCGGCGGAAATCCCGACCGGTGGTTCCCCTTCCAGTGCGAGCCGGTCCAGACTGACGAAGACCGCGAAGTCGAACAGGTTGACATAGGGATTGGGGGCCGAAGCCAGCGACAACACCGCGTGCGCCCGGCGCAGACGCCATTGCCACAAGGCGGTGCAGTCCCCCCGGTCCGCGGTTTCCACCGCCGTCGGCGAGGTCGCCTCCCCGAGTTTCAAAAGGTAGAAATCCGCGAACCGCATCAGGCTGGCGTCCACCTCGGCCGGCCCGAGCATCGGGGTCGCCTTGCTGCCGGGCGCTGTCACCAGCCGCACCGCCTGACCGGGCGCATCCGCGGCTCGCCGCACCAGGCCGCACCCGACGCCGAGCCCCAGCGCCACCAGCAGAGCCCCCGCGGCGAGCGCATGCCAGACCGGGGTTCGCTTCGGACTGTCCGCGTGCATCGCTCCAGTTACCCGCCCCTCCCGAAGCCGTCAAGCTCCCGTCCGGCTGGGTCCGATCCGTCGGTCGCCGCCAACGGCCTTGCCGTCACGCGCCGGAGCCCCGCATGCTACCCCGTACGTCGATGAACCCGAATCCTCTCCCCAACCGCCGGACGTTTCTCCGCCGCGCGCTGGTTGCCGGCGCCGTGCTTTCTCTGGGACCGTCCGCCCTGTCGGCGACTTCCACCGCCCTTCGTTTGGGATTGATTGGCGTCGGCGGACGCGGCGCCAGCCTGCTGCACACCCTGCTGCGCTTTCCCGGCGTGCTTGTCCCGGCGGTGGGGGATCTCCTCCCGGACCGTGCCGCGCGGGCGGCCCGCATGATCCAGGAGGCCGACCGGGGTCCGGTGCGCAGTTATGCCGGCAGCGAATCCGCGTGGGAAGAACTGGTTGCCCGCACTGACCTTGACGCGGTCATCGTTGCCACGCCCTGGGAGTGGCACACGCGCATGGCCGTCGCCGCGATGCGCGCAGGGAAGCATCCGGGGGTCGAGGTGCCCGCTGCGATCACCCTCGAGGAATGCCACGAACTGGTCCGAACCTCCGAGGCCACCGGCATTCCCTGCACGATGCTCGAGAACGTCTGTTACTACGAGACTGCCCTCACCCTGTTGCGGATGATCCGCCAGGGTTGCTTCGGGACGGTGCAGCATTGTGAAGCCGGCTATCAGCACGATTGCCGGTCGCTCATGTTCGAGCCCGACGGCGGGCTCACCTGGCGCGGTCGCCACGTCGCGGCGCTCGATGGGAACCTGTACCCCACCCATCCCATCGGTCCCGTGGCCCAATGGATGAACATCAACCGGGGCGACCGGTTCGTCTCGCTCACCAGCCTGAGCACACCGGCCGAAGCCCTGCGTCATTTTGCCGCGACGCGCTTTGGGGCAAACCACCCGGCAGCCCGGCGGGATTACGCCCTGGGTGACGTCAATACCACCCTTCTCCGCACGGACGGCGGCCGGACGGTCACGCTGTATTTCAACCTGCTGACCCATCGTCCCTACGACCTGATCTTCCGCCTGGAGGGCGTCCGGGGGATTTACCTGGGCACCAACGACAGCGTCTGCCTCGAAGGTTCGGAGGCGCCCGCACACCAGTGGGAGCCCTTTGCGCCGTACCGCGAACGCTACGCCCATCCGTTGTGGGCATCACTGGGCCCGCAGGCCCGGCAGAGCGGGGGGCACGACGGGGCGGAATACCTGATGTTCCATGACTTTCTCAAAGCCGTCCGCGCCCGGACCGCGGCGCCGCAGAACGTCGGGGACGCGGCCACCTGGTCGGCGGTCTTTCCGCTCTCGATTGCCTCGGTGGCTGCGGGCGGGCGGCCGGTGGAATTCCCGGATTTCACCGCGGGAAAATGGCGAACCAATCCGCCACTGGGCGTCCACGGCGCCTGAACCCGTCCGACCCGACGGCCCGCCGCGCTCCCCGGGAAACCGAGCCTCCCGAACGGGAAACCGGAGAGGTCCCCTCGAGCGCCATGGCCGGCCGCAGCAGGACGGAGCGTACGGGGGCGGGTTCGGGAAGGCGGCCGGCTACGGCGTTTCGCGGATGCGGTAGACCGCTTCGAGAGTCCGGATTATCAGGCTGTCGCGGGCGAGCGCCGGGGTGGCCATGCACATCTCGCCGAGCGGGTTCACGCGCACCCGCCGGAAATCGTCACCCGCCCCGAACACGTAGGTGTCGCCATCCTCGCTCAAGCAGAAGACGTGTTCGTTGGCGGCCCAGGGGGAGGCGGTGAAGCCGGCGGCGCCGTCGGGCTTGATGCGTTGCTTGTCGTAAATCTCGCGTCCGGTGGCGGCATCGCGGCAGCTCAGGAATCCGAAATCCCAAAGGACATAGAACCGGCCCTGATAAACCAGCGGCGACGGGTTGTAGGGCGCGGCATTGGCGGCCATCCAGGCAATGAACGGGGCCGGCGCGTCCGGATCGGCGGGGACGAGGTTCCCGCTGCCGCCGGGCTTGATCGCGTAAACGGGTTTGTTGGGATTGCGGTTGTCGCCGACGTAACCGGCGCCGACGTACAGCAGGCCATCCGCAGCAAAGGGGGTGGGAATCGTGATGACCGACAACCCCGGCAGTTCCCAGAGCACTTCACCCGCGAGGCTGTAACTGCGAACCCGGTCGCGCCCGGCGGTCACGAGTTCGGTGCGAAGCCTGTGGGACCACACGAAGGGGGTCGACCAATTGCTTGCCTCGTCCCGCTCGACCCGCCAGACCTCGCGCCCGGTGCGCTTCTCGTAGGCCGCGACGAACGAGGCTTCCTCGCTGTCGCTGACGACGAACACCTGGTCGCCGTGGAGCACGGGGGAGGCGGCCGTGCCCCAGCCGTGGGCCATTGTCCGCGGCGTCAACGGCTGCGACCAGACGATCTCGCCCGCGTTATCGAGGCAGAAGAGGCCCAGGAAGCCGAACAACGCGTAGACATGTTCGCCGTCCGTGGCGGGCGTTTCCGAGGCGTAAGTGTTCTTCACGTGGACCGGGGTCGACGGACGGGTGGCGGCCACTTCGCGCATCCAGCGCACGTGGCCCGTGTTCCAGTCCAGGCAGACCACCTGCCAATGATGCGTGTGGGGCGGCGGTTCGGGACGGTCGCCGCCGAAGTAGAGCCCCTTCTTCGCCGCCTCGACCGGCCCTTCGCTCACGGCGGTTGTGAGGAAGATGCGGTTGCCCCAGACGACCGGCGAGGACCACCCGCGGCCATCGACGGGAGTGCGCCAGGCGACATTGGTTTCGCGGTCCCAGGTCATCGGGAGGCGGGCTGACTCGCCGACGCCGCGGGAGCCTTCGCCCCGGAACTGCGGCCAGTTCTCCTGCGCGCACGTGGCGAACGGGAGCAGACAGGCCAAACCCAACGAACGACCCCGCCGGGGCGACGGCTCGGCGGCTCTTGGCTGAAATCGCATGCCCCATCGATACGGGAAGCCGGCAGGAATGGCAACCAGCGCCTGTCCTTCCCCGACCGAGGAGCGGCAGGCGACGGCTGATGGTAGAGGCGCCACGAGGCGGTCCTCTTCTGCGTTTCCTTTCGCCCGCCGCCCCTCGGAGCCTTGCTTTTGCGGGTGCGCCCGGTAGGTTGCCGCTGTAACCGAGTCCGTTGACACAGCGTTTGCAATGACCGCCGCGGCCAAATCCACCATGCCAGCCCTGTTCCGCCGACTCCGAGCTGTCGGCTATGACCGGGCGTTTCTGCGGCGGGCCGTGCTACCGGACTGGTGGGAAGACTCCCTGGCGAGCGATCCCGGCATTCGCTGGCAGATCGAGTTGCGAATCGCGCAGCGGCTCAGCCTGCCGGTTGCCGCCGTCTCCGATCCCAGCAGACCGCTCCCTGCTCCGAAAGCAGTCGGTGCCCGCCTTAAACGGGCGAAGAAAGGGGCTGACGTCGCCAATGTGGCTCCCGCGATGGTCGCCGCGCGCAACTTGGTCCGCGTGTTGTTGCCCCACCTGCCCCCGATCTCGAACCCGCCCGCCGGTCTGTCGGCCGTTGACTTCCGGGCTCGGATTCTGGCCTGCGGGTGTCCGGTGGACCTGGCTGGCTTGGTGCATGTTTGCTGGGAATCAGGCATCGCGGTTTTCCACCTCGGCACGTTCCCCCAACACGCGAAGAAGTTCGCTGGGATGGCCTATTACGAAGGAAGACGTCCGGTGATCGTGCTTGGCTCCGGCTACGACGCGCCACCACGGCTCGCGTTCTACTTGGCGCACGAGGTGGCCCATATCCTCCGCGGGCACGTCAAACCCGGGCAGGCGGCGCTCGTCGATTCCGACCTCGAAAAGGCCGACGACGAGGACCGTCACGAGTTGGAGGCGGATGGGGACGCCCTGGAGATCCTGACCGGCGGGCGCGATCCGAGCTTTCCCGTCCGCGTGGGCATGACCGCGCCGAAGCTCGCTCAAGCCGCTCAGCGGTATGGAAGCGAACATGGCATTCACGCCGGCACGGTGGCCCTCATCTACGGCAAGACCGCCAACAGAATGCCGGTGGCCGTCAGTGCGCTCAAGCGGATGAACATGGATTCCGGAGGGAGAGCCATCATCGCCTCCGGTCTCGAACGGCGTCTCAAGCCCCGCTGCCTCGGAGCGGAAGGCGGCGAGGAACTGCCGGGAAGCGCCGAAGAAGTGCTGCCGTTGTTCGGCATCGAGTGCGCCTGCTGATGCCTCATGAACGAGCGGTTGCTGCTCATCGATAGCGACGCCTTCATCCTCCTGGCCGGGGCGGGCCTTCTGACTCGCGCCATCGAACTGCTTGGTTTCCAGGTTCGGAACAGTCGAAGGCTGGGCGCCCTGGAGCCGATGCTTCGCAAGCCTTCACGTTCCCTGAAACGCCATCCGGCGGAAGCGCTCAGTCGGGCACTGGAAGCGTGCAAAGTCGTTTCCCCGCTGGAGAGGGCGCCTGACGACGCGACGAAAGCCATGCTCGGAGAGCACCCGAACGTCGACGACGGTGAAGCGCTCATCTTCGCAGTGGTGGCCACTCACACCCACTGCCTCATGGCGTCCAACGACAAGACCGCAATGCGGGCCGTGGCTACAGACCCGGGGCTGCGGAAGCTGCGGTCGAAGGTCGCGGGCCGGGTGATCTGCCTTGAGGCTCTGGTGCGACTGCTGCTTCAGCATGACGGTCCCAAAGCGATAGCCCAGGCGTTTGGCGGCCACGGCGCCTCGGACCGCCGCTTGGCGGCCATCCTGTCGTGTGTCGCAGGAGGCAGGCCGCAGGACTGTTTGCCGGCAGCCGACTCGTTTCTGGCCCGGCTTGAGGAAGAATTCGGAGCCGGGTTCCTTTGGCGTCCGTGAGGTGGGACGGCCTGCCTGCACAGGGTTCGGAAATCACTCAATCAGAAGCGACACTCTCAACGCGTCGAGTATCGCCACAATCCGCCCAGGTTCATCGCCTGAGGCTCCGTTCCGGGAAGCCTGCTCGGACACTATAGCGCGCGCCCCCCCGCCCCCTTCCGGTCCCGCATCGCGGCGGGATGGGCAGCGAGTAGGCGGCCTGAACAGGTGGAACAAGTATCCGCTTGCCGCTAATCCAAAGCGCCGTATGGTGACAGCGTATGAAGACCCTCACAATGATGGCGCTGGTTGCGGTTTTGGTCGCGGGCTCGGCAATGGCTGGAGGCGACAAGGTCCGTGGCGACAAGGGGGAGGGCAGCGTCAAGCAGGTCCAGGTCCAGGATCCCCCGCCATTTCAAGAGCCCGGTTCGTTCAGCTTGCTGGACTGGCTGTTCGGATGGGCGAAATGACCCGCTGAACGATCCGCCCGCCCGAGCCGGACGGAGGAGGCTCCTGGCTCGGAGGATCCGCCGACCGTCGCCGTTTTCGTTTTACCGGCCGGGCCGGACAATCTTGAACTCGGTGACACGCGCCCAGTGTTCGGCGTCCGGCGGTCCGTTGTAGCCGTGGATGGAGATCCTTGGCGGGCGTCCTTCCGGTCGGGGCAGGGAGCAGCGTCCGGCTTCGGTCCAAGCGGTGGCCCCCTCAGGCCAGTAGTCACCGCGGATTTCGTCGCCGGAGACGGTCAGCCGCAACTTGTACCAACCACCGGCAACCGGAGGGCGGGCAATCGTGCGCGTCCGGTCGGCCTCCTCGCGACCCATCACGACGCAGACCGGTCCGTCGACGATTTCCCGGCCGAGCTTCACCATGTGGCTGTCGTCGTAGTACCAGGCGAGGTTGATTTGTTCGTACTGGCCGGTCGGGGCGTTCTCGAATTTAACCGTGATCTGGACGTCGCCCGCGGAGGGATCGGGGGCGGGGCGGACGAGGAGGTTGCGCCCGGTGTTCGCGCCGCCCCAGAGGTTGCCGGGAAGAATCCGCATTTCGAGGGCGCCGTCGTGCAACCGCCAGGCGCCGGGATCCTCGCGGATCCAGGACCACTGCGCATCCAGCGGTGGGTGGAACGTCTCCTCGAAGATCACCTCCTGGGCGGTGAGGGGTAGCACCGCCAGGAGACAGCAGCATGGCCAGCGGGGGGCGAGGCGGGCGATTGGCATGGAGAGACCCTATGCGGCGCGGACGACGCGGCCAAGCGGTTTCCGGAGGGACGCAGCGACGTTGCCAAGGTCTTCTGGCGGACCTAAGTTGGCGGCGTGGACGTCCTGTCGCACAGCAACCAACGTTGCCTGGAAGCCGCCGAAGGCTGGCTGATGCTGGGTTTGCCGGCATCGGCGCTCGAGGAGTTGGAGGGAATGGACGGCTCCGCGCGTCGGGCGCCGGCGGTGCAGGAACTGGAATGGCAGGTTCGCGCCGCCGCGGAGGACTGGGCGGGGGCGTGGCGGCTGGCGCAGGCGATGGTGGAGCAATCCCCCCGCCGGCCTTTCGGCTGGATCCACCGGGCCTACGCGCTGCGGCGAATGCCGGGCGGCAGTCTGGAACAGGCGTGGGAAATCCTGCGTCCGGCCGCGGACAGGTTTCCGCGCAACTTCCTCATCCCGTACAACCTCGCGTGTTATGCCGCCCAATTGCAGCGCCCGGACGAGGCTTGGGATTGGCTGCAAAAATCCGTCCGACTGGGCGGCGTGCGTCGTATCCGGGCGCTGGCCCTCGCCGATGAAGATCTGGAACCGCTGCGCCGCCGGATCGAAGCCCTCCCCTCGCAATGAACTGTGATTGGTCTTCCACTCGAGGCGCCCGCGGCGCCAACCGGCGATCCGGCCCGGCCGGTCGGCTCTTCTTCCCGCGCCCGGGCGGGCGCCGGCAGGGTTGGACGTGCTTGTGGTTTGGGTTGGTGGCGGCGGTTGGTTGGCCTGCCGCAACCGGGGCTGAGCCGGATGCGGCTCCGGCGGTGCCGGCCTACGAATTTCGGGCGGAACATTCGCCGGACGGCATCGGCAAGTTCTTTCTCGGACGCGAGATCGCCCACGTGATGGGGCATCCGGGGGCGTGGTGGTTGGAGCGCGCGGAAAGGGAGACCGAAGAGGAGCCCGCCCGGTTGGTCGGGGCGCTCGGGTTGAAGCCCGGACAGGCGGTGGCGGATCTGGGTTCGGGCACGGGCTACTTCACCCGGCGCCTGGCGCAGGCGGTGGGACCGTCGGGCAGGGTGTACGCCGTGGACATCCAGCCGGAAATGCTCGAACTGCTGCAAGAAAACCTGCGGGCCGAAGGGATCGGGAACGTCGTGAGTGTGCTGGCCACGGAAAGCGATCCGCGCCTGCCCGAGAACTCGCTCGACCTGTTGCTGTTGGTCGACGTGTATCACGAACTCTCCCATCCCAAGGAGGTGATGGCGCAGGTCATGCGCGCGCTCAAGCCAGCGGGCCGGGTGGCCTTCGTGGAATACCGCGCCGAGGATCCCGAGGTGCCCATCAAACCGCTCCACAAGATGTCGGAGGCCCAGGTTCGCAAGGAGGCCGAAGCGCACGGACTCGAGTGGATCGAGACCATCCGCACCCTGCCGCGGCAACACCTCGTGCTCTGTCGAAAACCGGCCCCGCCGTCGCCGTCCGAGGATTGACGCGTGGACGAGCCGCCGCCGCAGGTCCCCGACCCGAAGCCCGTTTCCCCGCGCACGTTCTTCATTTCGCGCTGGTGGTTTCTGCGCGCCCTGGGATTGATCTACCTGCTGGCCTTCCTATCTCTGGCGCCGCAAATCGACGGCCTGCTGGGCGGGGACGGCCTGCTGCCCGCCGCGCGTCATCTGCGCTTTCTGCGGGCGCATGCCGGATGGGAGGCGGTTTACGCGGCGCCCTCCCTGTTGTGGTTGCGGCCCGACACGACGTTTCTGCATGCGCTGTGCGGCGCCGGGATCGGGGCCTCATTGTTGTTGTTGATCGGCGCCGCGCCTCGTCTCGCCGCGCTGCTGTGCTGGGCGCTCTATCTTTCGATGGTGTCGGTCGGCGGGGAGTTCTTCGCCTATCAATGGGATGGTCTGCTCTTGGAAACGGGGTTGGTGGCGGTGTTCCTCGCGCCGGGCGGGCTCTGGCCGGGCCGGTATCGCGGCGCGCCTTCCGCGTGGACCTTCGTCTGGCTGGGGCGGTTGGTGCTGGTGAAGCTCATGCTGGGTTCGGCCCTCGGGAAGCTGCTGGGCGGCGACCGCACCTGGCCGGGGCTCACCGCTTTGCAGCATCACTTCGAGACCCAGCCGTTGCCCACGTTGCCCGCGTGGTGGATGCATCAACTGCCGGCGTGGGCGCTGCAAACCGGCGCGGGTCTGCTGCTCCTCATCGAATTGAGCGCGCCCTTGTTGATCTTCGGCCCGCGGCGCGTGCCGGCGCTGGCGGCAATCGGGTTCGGAGTCTGGTTCATTCTGATTTCGATCACCGGCAATCACGCCTTCCTCAACCTCCTCGCCGTGGCGCTGTGCCTCCTGCTGGTCGACGACGCCTCGTGGCATGCGCTCCGGGGTCGGCCACCGGATTACGACCGCGCAGCGGAGGCGATGGCGCGCGCCAAGCCGGTGTGGCGGGTGGCGTTGCATGGGATGGTCGGCGCCACCATGGCCCTTCTGAGTCTGTTTGCCGCGCTCGACAAGGTGCTGCCCGTCACCTGGATGGCCGGGCCGCCGCGCATGCTCGTCCGGGCCGCGGGACCGCTCCGGAGCTTCAACGCCTACGGCATGTTCACGCGGATGACGCCGGTCCGGCAGGAGATCATCATCGAAGGCAGCCTGGACGGCGAACGGTGGACACCGTACGAGTTCCGTTGGAAACCGGGCGATCCGGGCCGTGCTCCGGGTTTCGTCGCGCCCTTTCAACCACGGCTGGACTGGCAGATGTGGTTCGAGGCGGCGAGCCCGCTCGGGACGAGCCGCTGGTTCGACCGGTTGTTGACCCGGCTTCTCGAGGGCGACCGGACAACGCTGCGTTTGCTGGAGGCCGACCCCTTCCCGCTGTGGCCGCCGCGTTACATCCGCGCCGTGCTCTACGAATACCATTTCACATCCGAGGCGGAGCGCCGGAAGGACGGCCATTGGTGGCGGCGCGAGAAGGTGCGCGTGCTTGTTCCGGCGCGTGCCCTGCCGCCGGAAGACCGTCCGGACCGACTGCCCCGCGGCGTGCTGCGGGCTTGAAGACCGCCCAGCCCTGCGTTCAACCATGACCCGTTCATCCCGCCAGATTCCCTTGCAGAGACTGCGACTCACGGCCAACCCGCCAGGTCGAATCGAGCTGCGCCATGCCCGCGCCACGGTCGAGGCGAGCGTGCTCAGACCCGATGTCCTCCGGTTGCGGGCGGTCCCGGGCCGGGATCTCGCCGGGCAGGTGTCGTGGGCCGTCGAACCGGTTGCGGCAAACGAAGGGAGCCGGGCGGAAGGAGCGGCCTCGGGAACGGCAGTGCTGGGAACCGGGGTGGGCGAACTGCGGTTCGATCCGGTGAGCGGTGGGTGGCGACTGTTGGATCATGGCGGGTTGGAGCTGTTTCGTTGTCCAGGCGGCAGTTCATGGTTGCGGCCAACGGGAGGAGCCGGGTTCCGTCTCGAACTGGACCCGGGCGAGACCCTCTTCGGTTTCGGCGAAACGAACGGCCCGTTCAACCAACGCGGCCAACGGCGGGAGCTTTGGAACATCGATGTGCTCGGGCACGCGCCGGGCATCCATCCCGGATTGCGAAGCCTGTATGTCTCGATCCCGCTCATGATCTCGCTCCGCGAGGGCCGGGCGGCGGCGCTGTTCTGGGACAACCCGGCCCGCCAGGTTTGGGATTTGGAGGACACCGCGCTCGGAATCTGTGAGGTCAGCGCCGATCTGGGGCCGCTGGATCTTTACGTGTTCCTCGGGCCGACGCTCCCCGGGATTCTGGATCGTTACACGGAACTGACCGGTCGCCTGCCGTTGCCGCCGCGGTGGGCGCTGGGTTTCCATCAAAGCCGCTACGGCTACGAAAGCCGCGAGCAGGTCGAGGCGGTGGCGCGCGAGTTCCGGCGCCGGAACATCCCCTGCGACGCCCTGCACCTCGACATCCACCATCAGCGCGGCTACCGCGTGTTTACGTTCGGACGGCGCTTTCCGCAACCGCAGGCCATGATCCGGGACCTGGCCCGGCGCGGTTTCAAAGTGATCTCGATTGTCGATCCGGGGGTGAAAGAGGATCCGGGCTTTGGTGTCTTCCGGCGCGGTACGATGGAGAATGCGTTCGTCCGGGGGCCCGATGGCAAGGGCGATTTCGTAGGCGAAGTCTGGCCGGGGCGGGCACGGTTTCCCGATTTCCTACGGGCGGACGTCCGGACGTGGTGGGGCCGCGAACAGGCCGCGTTGCAGGCGTGCGGCGTGGCCGGTTTCTGGAACGACATGAACGAGCCGGCGAACTTCGCCCGTGGCGACAAGACGCTCGACCCCGGCTGCCGCCATGAAACCCGGCACGGTCCGCGATCCCACGCGGAAGTCCACAACCTCTACGGGCTCGAAATGGCGCGGGCCTCGCGGGAAGGGGCCTTGCGCGAGGGGCCGAACGAGCGTCCGTTTGTGCTCACCCGGGCCGGCTGGGCGGGCATCCAGCGGCACGCGGCGGTTTGGACAGGGGACAACAGTTCATCCTGGGAGCACCTGGCGGATTCGTTGCGTTGCCTGTTGAACCTCGGGTTGAGCGGCGTGGCGTTTTGCGGCAGCGACGTGGGCGGCTTCCTCGGCAATTGTCCGCCCGAACTGATGATTCGCTGGACCCAGCTGGCCGCCTTCACGCCGTTCTTTCGCAACCACAGCAACCTGGGCACGCGCGCCCAGGAACCGTGGGCGTTCGGCCCCGAGGTCGAGCGCCTCTGTCGGCGTTACATCTCCCTTCGCTACCAGCTGCTGCCCTACCTTTACGGGTTGTTCGTCGAAGCCTCGCGCACCGGGGCGCCGGTCCTGCGGCCGCTGGCGTGGCATTTCCAGAATGACCCGGACGCCGTGGCCTGCGGCGATCAGTTTCTGCTCGGCCCGTCGCTGCTGGTGGCGCCGGTGCTGCAACCGGGCGCCACCGCCCGCCACGTCTATCTGCCCGCCGGCAACTGGCACGATTTCTGGACCGGCGCGCTGCTCTACGGACGCCAGCATATTGTGGCCGAAGCGCCGCTGGATCACCTGCCGCTCTTCGTTCGGGCGGGATCGGTAATCCCGTTCTGGGAAGGCCGCCCGTCGGTCGGCCGCCGCGCGCCCTGCGAAGTGGTGCTGCACGTGTGGCCGGGCGCGCCGGGGGAATGGCTGGCCTATGAGGATGACGGGCGCACGTTGGATTATCAGCGGGGCGGGTGCTCGGAACGCCACATCCGTCATGAACCGACGAATCGCGGCGGACGACTCTGCTTCGAGGCGGTGCAGGGTCGACACCGGGGCGGCATCACCCGTTGGCGGATCGTGCTGCGGGCGCAACGACGGCCGGTGCGCGCGCGCCTCAATCGCCGCGCGGTCGGGGTCGAGCACATCCCCGAGGTCGCCATCAACACGATCTTGATCGGGAACCAACCCGATGTCATGCAGTTGAACTGGTCCTGAACGGACCCGCCTGCCCGTTGCTGGCGACCGCGCGCGCCGATGAACAAACCATGAGCAAATCCACCAACCCGTCCCCGCCGGAGGAACTGCCGCCCGAGTATCTCGGGTTCTTCGCGTGCTTCAACCGGGCCGAGTTCTTCGAGGCCCACGAAGTACTCGAGGAGTTGTGGCTGGATTGCCGGATGTCCGCTATCGGGAATTTCTACAAGGGTCTCATCCAATACGCCGGCGTCTTCGTGCACCTCCAGCACGGGCGGCCCGCGCCCGCGGCGGCGTTGCTCCGCCTGGCCCACGGACACCTCTCGACCTACCCTTCGCCCCACGAACGTCTCGAGGTCGAGCAGGTTTGCGCCGACATCCGGACCTGGCTGGGCCGCGTCGAGGGCGGCGAACCGATCGAAGCACTGCTGGCGCCGGATCAACTGCCCCGGCTCGGCCTGTTACCGACGGCTTGAGCGAAGCCAGCAACCGGCGCCGCCCGCCCAACAGCGCGTTCGGTCGGCCAACGAACTTCCTCATCCGTCGCCCGGATTCGCCGCGCCTTCCCGGATAATTGCTTTCCCGGGCGCCGGGTTTCTCCCACCATGCCCGACCGCATGGCGTCACCGAGCAAGGGCAACCTCACCCCGATGATGGCGCAGTATCGCCGGATCAAAGGCGAACTGCCGGCCGGCACCCTGCTGCTCTTCCGTCTGGGGGACTTTTACGAGATGTTCCTCGACGACGCCAAGACCGGCGCCGGCATCCTGAACGTCGCCCTCACCAAACGCGGCGACATGCCCATGTGCGGCATCCCCTACCACGCCGCCAACAGCTACGTCGGACGCCTCCTCAAGGCCGGCCGGCGCGTCGCCATCTGTGATCAGGTCGAGGAAGCCGTCCCCGGCAAGCTCGTCAAACGCGAGGTCACCCAGATCCTCAGTCCGGGCGCGCATTTCGACGAACGCATGCTCGCCGCCGAGCGCAACAACTACCTCGCCGCAGTCTGCCGCGTCGGGTCGCTCTGCGGCGTTGCGGTCGCCGATCTGACCACCGGGGAGTTGAAGGCCACCGAGGTCGGCAGCGATTCCTCCCTGCTCGCCGAGTTGCAGCGTCTGCGGCCCGCCGAACTCGTGCTGCCCGCGGAGGCGGTTGCCTTGCGCGAGCTGTTGCAGCCGGCGTTCAGCCTGTTGAACCCTTACGAGGACTGGGTGTTCGCCCCCGAGCAGGCCGAGTTCGCGCTGCGCGAACACCTCAAGGTCGCCACCCTCGACGGCTTCGGTTTGCGCGATCATCGGGCGGCCATCGGCGCGGCCGGCGCCGTGCTCCACTACCTCGCGAACGAGTTGCGCCGCGAAGTGGGCCACATCACCGGCGTGACGTTCTACGAGCCGGCCGGTTTCCTCACCCTCGACGCAACCACGCTCCGCAACCTCGAGGTCCTCCAGCCCCTTCATCGCGACGCCCCGCGCAACGCCTGCCTCTATGGCGCCGTGAATCGCACCGTCACCCCGATGGGCGCGCGCCGGTTGCGCGACTGGTTGTCCCAGCCGCTGAACTCGACGTCCGCCATCCGCCGCCGCCAGGACGCCGTCCAGTCCGCGCTCGAGCAACCATCCGCCCTGGACGCCTTCCGCAGCGCGGTCACCGAAATGCGCGATCTTGAACGCACCCTCGGACGGCTCAGCACCGGCGCCGGCAACGCCCGCGATCTCCAGGCCTTGCGGGTCGCCCTCGAACAAGTGCCCCCGTTGCGCGGCCTGCTCGAACAGTTCCCGCCCGTCGCCGGCCGGGTGCAGGAAGCCTGGTTTCCCGAGCAACGGCGGGAACGCGCGATACCCGAGGATCCGGAACTCGAAGATGACGCGCCGGACGAAGCCGCTGACGGGAACGCGGGCGATCCTCCGCGACCGTTGCTTGAGGAACTCGCCGAACGGCTGACCCCCCTGCCCGACCTCGTCGATCTCTTGGCCCGCGCCATCGTTGATGAGCCGCCTGCCCTGTTGCGCGACGGCGGGGTGATTCGGGACGGCTTCGACGACGCCCTCGACGAACTGCGGGCGGCCTCGCGCGAAGGCAAGGACTGGATTGCCCGGCTGCAGCAGCAGGAGATCGAGCGCACCGGCATCCCCTCGCTCAAAATCCGGTTCAACTCCGTCTTCGGCTACTTCATCGAAGTCACCCGCGCCAACCTCGACAAGGTCCCCGACGACTACGTCCGCAAGCAGACCATCGCCAACGGCGAACGCTTCATCACGCCCGCCCTCAAGGAAATGGAGGCCAAGATCCTCGGGGCAGAGGAACGCACCGTGAAGCTCGAATTCGAGCTCTTCCAGCAGGTGCGCGAAACTGTCCTGGGTCGCCTGCCCGAAATCCAGCAGACCGCCCGCGCCGCCGGCGAACTCGACGTCCTCATGGCTTTTGCCGAGACCGCCCGCCTCTACGACTACCGCCGTCCCGAGGTCGGCGCCGGAGGCCGGCTCGAAATCCGCGACGGCCGCCATCCCGTGCTCGAACAGGTGCTCGTCGAGGAACGCTTCGTCCCGAACGACACCCATCTCGACAACGACGAACAGCAGGTCATGCTCATCACCGGACCGAACATGGCCGGCAAAAGCACCTACATCCGTCAGGTCGCCCTCCTTGCCCTGCTCGCCCACACCGGCAGCTTCATTCCCGCCGTGGCCGCCCGGATCGACCGCCTCGACCGCATCTTCACCCGCATCGGGGCCAGCGACGACCTGTCCCGCGGGCAATCGACGTTCATGGTCGAGATGACCGAGACGGCGAACATCCTCAACAATGCCACGCCGCGCAGCCTCATCATCCTCGACGAAGTCGGGCGCGGCACCAGCACCTTCGATGGCCTCAGCCTGGCGTGGAGCATTGTCGAGCACCTGCACAACCAGGTCGGGGCGTTGACCCTGTTCGCCACCCACTACCACGAACTCACCGAACTCGCCGGCCGGTTGGCGCGGGTGAAAAACTTCAATGTGGCGGTGCGCGAGTGGAACGACCAGATCGTCTTCCTGCACAAGATCGTCGAAGGGGGCGCCGACAAGAGCTACGGCATCCAGGTGGCGCGGCTGGCGGGCGTGCCGAAGCCGGTCATCGACCGAGCCAAGATCATCCTCCAGAATCTCGAAGCCTCCGAGCTGACCCCCGAGGGCAATGTCCGACGTTCCCGCCGCCATCGCGCCGAACGCGAGACCCTCCAATCTCTCGAACCGCCCCCCCAACTCGACCTCTTCGACGCGCCCCCGCACACCTCCTGATGCAACCGGGGCCTGCCTCCCGCGGCCCGGACTGGTCACGGTCGCGGACCGAAGCGGGTCAACAAGTAGGGACGCCGTGTCGGGGCCAGCAAAAACTGAGCCACCCCGAACTGCCGGCGATCCGGGAGAAGCCACAATCCGCCATCCGCGGTCAGTCCAAGACCTCCACCCATAACCTGTCCCGTGAGGCCAATCCAATCCCGCCGCCGCCCCTGCCGGCCGGGCCCCGCCAATGCCGGCGGGTTTCGCCGGTTGAATGTCCATTGCCACAGCGAACCGTCGTCCCGGATCGCCCACAAGGCTTCGTCGGTTGGCGCCGCGGTTCGCCAGCGCTGCGACGGCTCCAACGGGTCAAATTGCCACGCGGCGCCTTCCGCACCGGGCCGGGCGACCGATTGCAGGTGGTACAACAACTCGCCCCCGTCCACCAGAACCGTGAAGTTCGCTCCCCCCAGCAACCGGCTGTCGGGTCCGAAGGGAAGCTCGGACGCCGTGGCAATGCGCAGGGCGTGCCGGTATCCGCTGCGGTTATGCTGCCGAACCTCCCCGTCGCTGCCCAAAGCAAGGCAGAGGGATGAGAGCGAAGTCGTCAGCGACACCCAGTTGGTCCCGTCGAGCCAGCGGACCGGCTCCGTGCTGGCCGGGGGCAAGCCCTCCGTCTTGCTCTCGCCGAACCCAAATCCCCACGCCCAGAGCGTGCCATCCGCCTTGAGCCCCACGACGTGGTGATCGCCCCCGGCAATGGCGGTCCAGTTGGTGTCCGTTCCCACCCGCCAAGGTTGTTCAGGAGGCAGCACCAACCGGGCGACCAAACCGGAGTAAGCGGCGCTGTCTGGAAGCACGCCGTAGCGGGTCATCAGGAAGGTCCCCGGACCGGTCGCGATGCCGGCGTTCGTGCTCGCCTCCGTTGGGGGGAGATCCGCATTCGCCATCGCCGCGACGGCCTCCACCGGGGTTTTCTCATTCGTGCTCGCATCCCCGGATGGAGCTGCGGTTGCCGGCGCGAGGCCCCAGGTGCCCGGGGAGGCCTTCCGAAACGCCTTCACGTATTCCATTGGCGGGGGGATAAGTCCGTAGCGCCGCCAAAACTCGGCAGCCGTGCGATCCCACGGGTTGAGCGCGCCCCTGGGCAGGCCGGCGGGCAGCGAGTTCGTCCACTCATAGCGATACCCCCAGCCCCACAACGAACCATCCTCCCGGATCGCATAGACTGCTTCACCGCAGGCGGCGACATCCCGCCATTCGCCCGCATCGCTCAAGCACCGTGTCTCGGGTGAATCGCCGGCGGCGGGCCAGGGCGGGAAGTTGCCCGAGTGATACGCCCAAAGGCTGCCATCGGGCATCAGGGCCGCCGCCGTCATGCCGCTCCCCATCGCCGCCACCACTTTGGGCTCGATCCCGGACTTCACCGGCCAGGGCTGCCGGACATCCTCGGCTGCAAACACCTCCCAACTTCGCTGATAGGTCAGAGCCGTCAGGCCGATCCCGAGCCCAAGCAAGCCCCCCACGACGATTCCGTTCAGGCCGAGCAGGCGAGCGTCCACGGCATCACCGCGGAAGTTCCGCCCCGCCAGCCAGAGCAGGCCGAAACCGAGAAGCGTTCCGCAAATCAAACCCGCCAGGTGGATCGGCGTCGGCCGGAGATGTCCCCAGAGCAAGTCCGCTCCGAGGATCGATCCCGCGACGACGGCGCCCATCACGGCGAGGATCGTCAGGCAGTGCATCAGGTTCCGCGACAGGGAGGAGGCGTAAAGTCCCGCCAGCGTGCCGGCGACCCAAAGCACCAAGCGCACCGGGACGACGGCGAACAAATAATCGTCCTTCCAAAGTCCGGCGAAACGCAGGCATAGGATGTCCACAACTGTAGGCAGCACCACGCCGAGCAGGAAGGCGAGGCGCAGGCAGGTCATGACCTTGATTCGCCATTGGCGGGAGACCGCGACCGGCAAAGTCTGCTGCCAAGCGTGAATTCCGGACCAGCGTTCCTCGGCCACCGCGACGGCGCCGACGAGCAAAGGGATGAGGCCCCAGGTGAACGCCAGCACCGGCCAGACCATCGGGTTCGCCTCCTGGAGTCCCCATGCCTTCATCGTGATCACCGCCAGTATCGTCAACAGGGTCAGCAATCCCGCGGTGATGAAACTGAGTTGTTGAAGTCGCCATTCCTTGCGCCGGAGAGTGCGGATGCCCGACCGCCTGCCGCGACGCCGGAGACCGGTTGCCCGCCGTGTCCTTCGCCTGAAGGAAGGAAACTCGATGGGACTACCCCCGACCGGGAGGTCCTGCAAGCGCACCACCATCCGCCGCGAGAGCCCGATGCCGGCCAAACCCGAAACCACCACGAGACCCCACCACAACCCGATCTGCCACTGCTGGGAGTCCGGCGAGGAGCGCAGTCCCGGCACCAACCAGATCAGCACCGAAACGCCCACCCACAGCGCAACGGACGTCAGGCCGGTCAGCCAGAATGCCCCGCTGATCCGGCGGGTGAGAATCGAGAAGCAGAGTCCCCCGCCCGCGGCGGCCAGCAGCAACCCGCCCGGCCCGAGCATGGCCAGCGCCTGATCCGTCGGCGTCATTGAAACGCCGGTGAACATCACCGGATCCAGCAGCGCCATCACCAGCAAACCGATCAGCAGCAGACTCACGGTTGCGGCCGCGGCCGCCGTGATCTTCCGCCGCCAGAGTTGACGGCGATCCACGGGTTGACTGAACAGCAAGGTGGCCGTCCCCTGCGCGAACTCCGCCCCGAATCCCATGGCGCTCAGCCCCAGACAGCCGGCCAGCAGCACCCCATACCCGACCAAGGTCGCCCAGTGTTCCTCCGGCCAGAGCAGATGCACCGTCGTCGGAAGCAGAAGCGCAAGGGCCACCGCGGCCATCCATGCGCCCCGCAACAATCGCCATTCGTTTCGGATCCAGGCATTCATGCTGCGGCCCTCGGTTTCGCCACCGTCGCCAGGAAGATCTCCTCGAGGGACAGCGCCTCGCGCGCCATCTCCTCCGGTTGCAGCGCCTCGATCTGCGCCACCACCCGATCGTGCGCCCCGTTCACCACCACCTCGGCCTCGCGTCCGTCCCGCCGGATGGTCAGGGCTTCAGGTATTTCGAGCGCCGGCGCCGGCTCGGTGAAACGCGCCCGAATCCGGACGAATCGTTCGCGCGCCGTATCGGACTCGAGGCTCAACACCTCCTGCCCCCGGTCGATGATCGTGAACTCGTCGATCAACCCCTCGAACTCGGTGATGAGATGGGTGCTGACGAAGACCGTGCGGTTGGCCGGGTCGCCCTCTTGATAGGCGCCGATCACCGTCCGGATGAACTCCCGCCGCACCAGTGGATCGAGGCCGGAGGTCGGCTCATCAAGGATGAGGAGTTCCGGCTCGGGGCAAACCGCGCCGATCAACGCGACCTGCATCCGCTCGCCGCGGGAGAGACGGTTCACCGACCGTTGCGCATCCAGTTCGTACCGGCGCAACAACTCCTGCTCCTTCTCCGTATTCCAGCGCTCGCGAAAAGCCGCCAGATAATCGAACCAATCCCGGATCGTCATCCACGGATGGAAAGCCACCTGGTCCGGGACATAGGTCAACCGCCGCTTCACCGCCACCTCGTCGCGGACCGGATCCATTCCGAACAGGCGGATGCCGCCGGTGTCGCGACGCAGCAGATTCAGCAGGCACTTGATGGTGGTGGTCTTGCCGGCGCCGTTGCGCCCGAAGAAGCCGTAACAACGGCCGGGCGCGACGTCGAGATTGAGACCGTTCACGGCCTCCTGCCGGCCGTAACGCCGGACCAGATCGCGGATTTCAATGACAGGTTCCATACCGGGATGCTTTCGGGAATGCTGCGCGCCAGGTTACGACGGACCCTCGCCGAGTCGCCGCTGACGTTCACGGATGAGATCGATCAGTTCCTCGCCCTGAATCTGTACGTGGTGCGCCTGCACGATCAGCGCGTCAATGGGCTCGGCCAGCAAGGCGCGACGGGCGTCCTTGCGCAGGGGTTGACCACCGTCACGCACAAAGCAGCCGCGGCCCGGCGCGTTCTCGATGATGCCCTGATGTTCGAGTTCGGCGTAGGCCTTGGCCACGGTGTTCCGGTTCAGCCGGAGCTGCTCGGCCAGCGTCCGGATCGGCGGCAGCGCTTCCCCCGCCCGCAAGGAACCCGCCGCCGTGGCCGCCTTGACCTGGTCGACGATCTGCCGGTAGGGCGGCTTGCCGGACTTGAAATTGAGTTGCAGGCGCATGGCAACGGGTTGGTTATTGTCCTAGGACACTATGACAGTTAGACCACCGTGGCAAGCGATTTTCTTACTGGGTTCATCCCGTCCGAAATCCCCGGGCCGGGTCGGCGCCATACCCCGCCGCCATGGACATGGAACCGCTGCTTGCGGGAGAGCGGCGGGTGGTAGGCGCCGGATTCTGCCTCTACTCGGCCCCGGAGCTTGCGTCCAAGCGAGTCGAGCCGGCGCCCGCATTGCTTGCCTTGCCGGGGGAGTCCGGGATCGTCGCGGCGCTTCCATCGGCGCGGATCGAGGAGGCGGAAGGTTTGGCAGCGTCTTCTTCTCCCGGAGCCGGCTGGCCACCGCTGGCGGCTTCCCGGGCGGCGAGCAATTCCTCGTATTCGCGGACCACGCGTTGGGCTTGCGGATGATCCTGCGCGGCGGCCTTGCGCAGCAGTTCCAACGCCTTTTCAGGATCGTAGGGCACACCCCGGCCGGTGAGGTGGCGGCCGGCCAGGGAGAATTGGAAATGGGGCATGCCGCGTTCCGCGCACTGGATCTCGAAGTCCAGTCTGACCCGCTCGCGTTCTTCAAGCTGCGCCGTCGTTGGCGGGCGTCGCGGCGGCTTCTGGAAGAACACCGGGGCCATCGGGGTCGCAACCGCATTGCCGGTCATCACTGCCGGCGGCGCAGGAGTCAGCATCGCCGGCAAACCGAGCGGGGTCTGGACCGTGCGACGGGTGACACTGCTTAGCTGGGCCTGCGCGACCACCGCGCCAAGCACGGCAAGCCAACGCCCGATCCTGAATAACCACCGACGCTTCACGGCCCCAAGGTGGCCCCCCAACGCCTTCGAGGCAACCCCCGCAAACCCGATCGAACGACCTTCCACCCGAAACGGAGAGGGTCTGTCGACCGGCCACTTCATCTACCGGGGAGGGCCGGATCGCCGGGGCGGCTGCGGTCGGTCGGTCGGGCCCGGTTCTCTCAGCCGTAACGATGCAGATGGATTCACCACGGATGGGCACTGATATTGAGGGAAACCAGAATCGCTCGTCCTGGGTTCGGGCTCACCATTTAGTGAGGCTTCCCGCCCTCTGCGCCAAAGCGGCAGCGCCGCACGCCATCCGTGGCATCCGTGCCCATCCGCGGTCCATTGACTGAATTGATACGGCTCAGTTCGTTCCTGTGCCCATGGGTTCGGCGGGAGGGGAACCGAGCCGGCGGGCCTGGATCGTGGCTCCGCCGTTGCGGGTGAACTTCTCCGTCGCACCCACGTTGCCCTCGACGACCCAGTAGTTGATGTCGCCCAGGCCGAGGTTGTCCGGATCGTGGATATTCCAGGCCGTTTTCTGCCACTCGTTCCTGCGGTCGGTCTGCCCCTTGCCGGCGATCTCCATATCCAGCTGCTCGACGGTGAACCCGTGGCTGCCGGTCACCGCTAAGGGGTGGGTGCACCGTTGCGCGCCCACGCGGCCAAAGCGGGAGGCATGATGCGCAAAGACGAATTCCAAGCCGTTGATGTTGGACGCGAGGTTGATGTGGTCCCCGTCGGTGTGCTCGTTGACCAGGATACCCGTATGATAGCCGGTCACCACCACATTGCGCAGGATGGTCAAGGCCCCGTTGTTGCAGGCCGGAGTGATCAGGCCGCTGGTGCCATGCGTTGGTCGGGAGGCCTGCACGTTGTAGACCCCGGTGTTGATGAACACGTTCTCCAGTCGGCATTGCAGCGCGTGGCGCAGGTCGATGCCGCCAATGCCGGGATCGTCAGAGGTCCGGACCTCCAGATCCTTGATGACCACATGGACCGCCGAGAATTCTCCGTACAGCGAATCGGACGAAGGACTGGCGGTGAGGACGGCCGGGCCGGCAGGCGACAGGCACTTCACAATCGTGCCGTTGTTCTGCAGCGGAAAGGCCCCAATCGTCCCGAAGACCGGGGTGGGTTCGCCGGCACCCACGACTTCCACCGTGATCCAGCTCGGGATCGGCTTCGAGACCGCGGGGATCGTGATCCTGCCGCGATAGACACCAACCGGCAGGTACATCCGCCCGCCCCCGTTCTCCGTGAGCGCCTTCAAACAGGCCGAGAACGCCTCGGTATTGTCGGTCCGGTCATCGCCCATGGCCCCGTAGTCCAGGACGTTGAACACCCGCGATTTTCCCGCGCCGGCGCCGCCCGCTTCAACTCCGTCAACCGCAGCGCCCCGGCCCGCCAGGAGCCAGGCGCACATTGTCAGCAGTAAAACTGTTCTGGGCATGGGATCCACCTGTTTGCCGTCCGGCGACCGGCCTCAGCGACCGCCGCCGGAAACGCCCGGGCGGCTGCAAGAGTCGCTGACCAACCACCCGAACCGTCCGACTCAATGCCGGGGCGCCGGTTCGCCAAAGCGGTCCGGTCGGGCGCCTTGATTCTTGCTCGTCCGGCGGCTTGGAACGAAACCAACCCCGCGTGCCGTCAGGTTGCGAGCGTAAACCGGGGCCGCCAAGAAAAAGCTCGAGGGGTTTTGGCGCGCGCGGCCTCGGGCTGCCAATGCGCTTGCCTGCCGCGGGACGCGCGTTATGCTCGGGGACCGGCTGGCATCCGGGGCCGGGAAACGCATCCGCCGCCGCCAGCCGACCGAAGCCTGGACAGGCCAGGGTGTGTTCTGTAGCCTTAGTATAAGCTGGGCTGGTTGACGCGATAAATTACCTACATAGAAAACGATGAGCGAACTAGGAAAATGCACAACGACGAACCCGGCCCTCCTGGCCTGGGTCGAGGAGATGCGCCAGCTCTGCACGCCCGCGAGTGTCTTCTGGTGCGACGGATCACAGGCCGAATACGACGCCCTGTGCAACCTGATGGTCGAGGCCGGCACCTTCACCCGCTTGAGCGACGACAAGCGTCCCGGCTCCTTCCTCGCGCGTTCACACCCGAGCGATGTGGCCCGCGTCGAGGACCGCACGTTCATCTGCTCGCGGACCAAAGAGGAGGCGGGGCCGACGAACAACTGGGCGGAACCCGAGGAGATGAAGACCCGGCTCCGCGCCATGTTCACGGGATCCATGGCCGGCCGGACGATGTATGTCATCCCGTTCGCCATGGGCCCCCTCGAATCGCCCCTCTGCAAGGTCGGCATCGAGATTACCGATTCGCCCTACGTCGTGGCGAACATGCGGATCATGACCCGGATGGGGCAGTCCGTGATCGACAAGCTGGGCGAGAACGGGACGTTCATTCCCTGTCTCCACTCGGTCGGGGCGCCGTTAAACGACGGTCAACCGGACGTCTCCTGGCCGTGCGCCCCGGATCCGGCCAACAAGTACATCGTGCATTTTCCCGAGGATCCCTCGATCTGGTCCTATGGCTCCGGCTACGGCGGCAACGCCCTGCTGGGGAAGAAGTGCCTGGCCCTGCGCATCGCCTCGACGATGGCCCGCCGCGAAGGTTGGCTCGCGGAGCACATGCTGATCCTGGCGCTCACCTCCCCCGAGGGGAAGAAGCACTACATCGCCGCCGCCTTCCCCAGCGCTTGCGGCAAAACCAACCTGGCCATGATGCAGCCGACGCTGCCCGGCTGGACGGTGCGTTGCCTCGGCGACGACATCGCCTGGATCCGCGTGGGCGAGGACGGACGGCTCTACGCCATGAATCCCGAGACGGGCTTCTTCGGCGTCGCGCCCGGTACCTCCCGGCAGTCAAACCCCAACGCGATGGCGACCATTGAGAGCAACACCATCTTCACGAACGTGGTGCAGACCCCCGACGGGGACATCTGGTGGGAGGACATGGGGGTGCCCGCGCCGGCCCGGGGCATCGATTGGCAGGGCAACGAGTGGCAGCCCGAATCCGGTACCAAGGGCTCTCATCCCAACGCCCGGTTCACCGCGCCGGCCGCCCAGTGTCCGGTGATCGATCCGGATTGGGAAAGCCCCGCCGGTGTGCCCTTGTCGGCCATCCTGTTCGGCGGCCGACGCCAGACCACCATTCCGCTGGTGAATGAGGCCTTCAATTGGGAACACGGCGTGTTTCTCGGGTCGTCCGCCGGTTCCGAAACGACCGCCGCCGCCCTCGGCAAGGCCGGCGTGCTGCGTCGCGATCCCTTCGCCATGCTGCCCTTCTGCGGCTACAACATGGTCGACTACCTGCGCCACTGGTTGTCACTGCCCGGCAAGACCGACCGCGCCAAGCTGCCCAAGGTCTTTTTCGTGAACTGGTTCCGCAAAAGCGACGACGGCAAGTGGTTGTGGCCGGGCTACGGCGAGAACAGCCGCGTGCTGAAGTGGGTTTGCGAACGCGTTGAAGGCAACGGCAAGGCGGTCGAGACGCCGGTCGGCTTCATCCCTTCGGCGGACGCCCTCGACATGGCGGGGCTTGACCTGCCCGCCGGCAACCTCGACGAACTGCTCTCGGTGGATCTGGAGGGCTGGCGCAAGGAAGTCGAAGACATCGTGGCCTATTACACCAAGCTCGGCAGCGACCTGCCCGAATCCCTGACGGCGAGCCTGGCCCAGTTGCAGCAGCGCCTGGCCTCCGCCAGCTGAGCGGCGCGCCGCGGACCGGTCCAAAGGGGCGGCTGGCGATGGTCAGCCGCCCCTTTTCGTTGCGTGGCCCTGCCTTCCTGCGAGACCGGCTCCGCTTTCGCCAGGCGCCCGCCCCGAGCAGGCTGCGTCGCTCAGGGCTCGAAAAACGGGAAGAGCCGCCGCAACTCGTCCTCGGCAGGACGCCGCCCGTACTCGCAGACCTCGAAGGCCTCCGCATACCGGACCGTGCGTCCCTTTGTCTCCCCGTAAAGCCGGATCAAGAGGTCCCGGTAATCGTCCGCCTGCGTGCTGTTTCGGCGGGCGAAGCGCGTGCGGAATTCCTGCTGCCGCGCCTCGCGCTCCGGTCCGTCCTGCGGCACCGGAACCACCCGCTCGAAATCCCCGCGCACCCAGAGACTCTCGATTTGGGATTCGAGCTGCCAGATGGCCTCCAGCTTGACGTCCATGACGGGATCGATCGCCACCGCGAGGTCCGGCTCGAAGGGATACGGCTTCTTGAATCCGTCGTGCGTGAAGAGAAAGACCGGGTTCCGGGCCAGGTGGGGCGTCTCGGGACAGAAATGGGGCACCGTGACCATGAACGCGGCGTCCTGCATCAAGATTCCCGTGTAGCGGTGATCGGGATGATAATCGTTCGGTCGCGGACCGATCACGATGTCCGCCTGCCATTCCCGGATCAAACGGACGAACGTGCGGCGGTTCTCGAGGGTGGGCATCAACTCGCCGTCATGGATGTCGAGCACTTCGGTCGCGATGCCGAGCACCTTCGCCGCGGCCTGCACCTCGGCGGTCCGGCGTTTGGCCAACGGGCCGCCGGCCTGGGTGGCGTGGCCGATGTCGCCGTTGGTGGTCGAGACGAACTTCACCCGGTGTCCCGCCTGCGCCCAGAGCGCCGCGGTGCCGCCGGCATCCAGTTCACAATCGTCCGGATGCGCGCCGAAGACGATGATTCGCAGGGGAGCGGCCTGGAGGGTCGCGCCCGCCGCGAGCAGTCCGAGTAACAGGCTCAGGGCCCGTCGGCCCGTTGGGGATCGGGGGGTGGATTTCATGCTGGTGATCGATGGGATGGTTCTTCGCCCCGGCAATCACGCCCACCGCGACAACCCGCAGCCGCGCGATTCCCGGCTTCGATGTTCGCGGGAAGACTGTACCAACCCGCGAGGAATACCAGCGATTTGAAGCCCCACCGGGCGCGCCCAAGCGGCCAACCGGGGTGAATCCAACCGCATGATTGCGGCCGAACCTCATCTGCTCGTTGACCCGTGGCCGCCGAGGCACAAACGGCGTTTGATTCGCCGCGCCGATGAACGCCGCGGCAGACACTGCTGCAATCCATCCTGATCTTGACTCGGGATCGATTTCCTGCATCTAATGCTCATACACCGTTCCAATCGGTGATCCAACAGAACGCTTGCCCGACCGTTGTTAACCGGCAAGCAAGCCTCCAGGAGCCTGACCACCATGTGTGAACAATGCACGCGCCGCGAATTCATGGGAACCAGCCTGGCCGCCGGGCTGATGCTGTCGAGTGTCAGCTGGCCCGGCCTTCTGGCCGCCGATCCTCCCCTGCCCCGACCGAAAGGAAAGGCCCGCATCGGGGTCCTCTTCACCGGCACCCCGGTCCCCGGTGACCGGAACTGGGGCGCCGATGCCGGGCAAGTCGAGCAGGCAAAGACCCGCTTGGCCCAGGCGGAGCGGGAGTTGGGCAATGTCGAGCTGGTCATCGGCCAGTCGACGAATCCACAGCAGACAGCGGACCTGCTCGAACGGGCGGGAGCCGGCGCCCCGGTGCTCGCCATCAACGTCGAGAACTTCGCCCTCACGCGGGTGGTCCAGCCGATCCTTGAGCGCGGGCATCCGCTGCTCGTCTTCTCCCTTCCAGCCAGCGGCCACGACTGGATGTACGCCCACCGGTGGCAGCGCCAGGGACACCGCGTCACCCTGCTGCCCACGGGCGATCTTGACGAACTCGAGCGGGCGCTGCGCCTGCTCCGGGTCGTCCCCATGATGAAGCAGACCCGCATCCTGCTGTTCCCTCCGGCACGCGGCACCGCGCCGGCCCGGTCACCCGAAGAAATCCGCCAGCGTCTCGGAGCCGAGGTCCTCGCCGTCGAGGAGAAGCTCTTTGACGACCAGATCGCCGCCGCCGATGCGGCCGCGGTGCGCGCCGAGGCGGCCCGCTGGACCCGCGAGGCAAAGGCGGTCATCGAGCCCGCCCCGGAGGACATCACCAAGGCGGCCCGGATCAGCATTGCCTTGCAGAACTTGATGACAACCCAACAGGCCCAGGGCCTCGCCATCGGCACCTGCATGGGATGGCTCGCCAAGGGATTCCCCTGCCTCGGCTTCACCCGGCTCCGCGACGCGGGCATCCCGGCGGCCTGCGAAGGGGACATGGATTCCCTGCTGACCATGCTCCTCTTCCAATACGCCACCGATCGCGCCGGTTTCCAGGGGAACGCCACCTTCGACACCGCGCGCAACGCGCTCTGGACGGCGCATTGCACCGCGCCGCTGAAAATGGAGGGGCCGGACAGCCAGGCCGCTCCCTATCTGCTGCGCGGCCATTCGGAGGTCAGTGGCAGCGGCTGCGTGCCGGAAGTCCAATACCGCGTGGGCGAAACCGTGACCC
The DNA here is from genome assembly GCA_024233305.1 of Verrucomicrobiales bacterium. Taxonomy (GTDB): domain Bacteria; phylum Verrucomicrobiota; class Verrucomicrobiia; order Limisphaerales; family J093; genus J093. The sequence continues at coordinate 244,699 of JACKPV010000030.1, read as the reverse complement.
GCACCAAGTTCGTGAATCTGGACACGATCCTGGCGTCCACGGGCAGGATCATCGAAGTGCCGGAGAAATCCGTGCACGGCTGTCGGACGCAGATCGTCACCGAGGTCCGCGACGCAGCGAAGATGGCGGTCAACTGGAGCAGTGCCCTCGAGACCGAGGACGCCATGACGCTCCTGCACCGGGTCGTCTTCTACGGCGACCACCTGGACAGCGCCGGCCACCTGGCCCGCTTGCTGGGGCTGAGACTGGTCGAAGAAGGCTGAGCCTCATCGATTCAAAACACTGCCGTCGCTGGCGCTCAGCCCGCTGACATCCATGGGCTGGGCGCGGTTACGCCACGGGGACCGGCTTGGCTGCGCGGGACCACAGGGACCAGATCCCTCCGACCCCCGGCCCGGAATGCTCGCGGCTCCCGGGTCGTGGCGGCGGCGGCTAACAGCGCCTGCGCCAGATCGCGAACACCGCGAGCACCAAACCGGCGATCAGGCTGTAGGCGCCGGGCTCGGGGATGAACGGGCCGCCCGAGGCCGTCGTGGGCCCGGTCAGGGTAATCGTGAAAGGCGGATCCACCGATTCGTCCCGGATGAACCCTTCGAGGACGGCCGTCGAGTCGAAGGTGTCATAAATGGTCCCGTCGGGACCTTCGATCCACGTGCGGTTCTCGGCGCCGACGGTGTGGGTCACGACGGTAAAGCCGATTTCGTCATTCTCGCCATTGCCATTGAGATCGGCTCCCAAAGGAATCTCGATTTTGAAGTGGCCAATGTAAGGATTCGCCTCGGGGGGCGGCACCAATCCGTAGTGTGGCAGCGACAAGTCCGCCTGGACGCCATAGTTGCTCGCCATGTGTGCGGGACCGTTGTTGGCGAAGATCAGGGCAGCCCCGTCGGCCATCCCGGGGATGTCCACGCCGGGATCGACATCCGTCACCGTGATGTCGAAAAACACGTCGAAGAAACTGTCGACGAAGAACATATCCCCCTGCTGGGGCGGCCAGGATTGCTGCGGGAATCCTCCGTTCAACGCATTCGGGAGGGAATCCTGGTTGGCGGGATAGATGGTGGCCTGTCCGGTGGTGGCAAGGCTGGTCGACAGTCCGATGTGGACATCGACCAGAATGGGACCCCAGTTTTGTGCCAGGGGCAGAGGGACGCCGGCGACGTTCAGATCCAGGTCCACCAATCCCGCGTCCATGGTGCGGGGCCAGAGGCCGGGTTTCTCGCCATTGACCACGCTGGCGAGCGCGTTTGGGGCGGTGCTGGTTGCAATGAGCCCTGCGGCCAACCAAGGGGAAGCCGATGGCAGTGCCTGTCGGATGAAGGAAAATCTCATGGTTGTTTCCGGGTTGAATATGAATGCGACTCCCCGCCGCATCCCCAATTCCCAACGGCGAGGACCGAGCCTACAATCTCCATGCGCGCCGTTTTGTCAAACTCCCGGCGCGTTCGTACGGGTGCTCGAACGCGGTCCGGACGACGCGGGCCTGCGCGACCGCCGCACGTTGCATCCTCGAAGCGCGAGTGTGGGGTCGCAAGCCACACGGAACGGCCGGCAGAACGGGCGCGATGGCGGCCAGAACGCCCCTCTACGGAATCCGTCGAACAAGCCTGTCCACCCGGAGAACCACGGGCCGTCCAGCACTTTGCAGCCCGGCAAGTCGGGCCGGACAGGAACATCAGCGGTCGACGGGAGCGCGGGACCACGCAGCGACGCGCAAGCAGCGACAACACTCCGCGATGCGGTTGCCTTTCCGTCAAGCAGAGGTTACGGTCCCGCCACACTCAGGTAAAACCCGCTGCCTGCCGGCGCTCGATGGTTGCGGTCGGCGGTCATTGCGGGTGAAGAGTGACGGTGTTCGGTGCAGTGAAAACAAACAGACGGCAAGTCACTTCAGGAAGGATACATTAATGATGAGCAGACGATCCGCAAGAACCCGCGGCCATTCCCTGCGTCGCGGCGCGTTGCTTCTCGCCGGGCTGGCGACGGCCGGCGCCGGCTGGGGTCAAACCCTGTTGTTCGAGAACTTCGACAGCCTCCCGCTCGGTCCGAACGTCGACGAGGCGCTCGCCGGCGAGCAGGTGTGGACCAAGGGCCCGCCGGCGGGCTGGGTCCCTGATGACTCGGGAGTGCCCGGTGTGGGCACCGAGTTGGACGGCGTCACCGAGTGGGCGGGCTGGAGCTTCGCTGACAAGCTGTGGTGGACCCAGGCGGCCGGTGACCAGCGGCGTTCGGAATTCACGCGGGCGAGCGGCACCGTGATGGTGTCCGACCCGGATGAATGGGATGACGCCGGCCACGTCGATTCGGCCTCCGCCGGCTGGTACAACACGTACATCACCACGCCCGACATCGACGTCAGCGGGGCGGCCGCAAACTCGATGGTCGTCATCTTCGATTCGAGCTGGCGGCCCGAGTACGACAGCAACTACCACCAGACGGGCAACATCAAGGTGGCCTACGACGGCGGTGCGGAACAGCAGATCATGCTGTGGAGTTCGGACAGCGGCCAGCCGGCGTGGGATCCGGCCGGTGGCGTCACCGAGGGATACAAGAACGACAGCTCGACCAATGAGCGCATCATCCTCGAGGTGAACAACCCGGCGGGAGCCTCCGCAGCAAAATTCACCTTCGGCCTGTTCGAGGCGGGCAACGACTGGTGGTGGGCCATCGACAACCTCGCCATTGGCGTGCCCCCCGTGGTCACCGAACTGCAACCCACACCCATCGGCTTCTCGATCCGCATCACCGACGCCCGCGGCAAGTCGCTCGACGTGAGCAAAGGCGTTACCGTGCTGCTCGACGGCGGCTCGATTACGCCCACCGTCAACAAGGACAGCGTCGACACCTACGTCACCTACTCCGTGGCGCCGGACTTCCTCGAGCCGAACTCGACGCACACGGTCCAGCTGACTTACTTCAGCAACGATGGCACCCAGTTGAGCGATACGCTGCAGTTCACCGTCCCGGACTTCCCGGTGGTATCGCCGGCGATGAAGCTCACCGGGGTGGACACCTCGAAGCCCGGCTTCCACATGAACGTGGCCTTGGTCGAGGGGCCGACCACGGTGGTGCACGGCAACACCCGGCCCGGCGTCGAGCAGTTGCTGCAGGGGCGCTTGGTCAACCCGGCCACCGGATCGCCCTACGGGAACGACGCGTTCCTGGAATACACCAGCATCGACGGAGCGGTGGCGCCGGAGGATGGCGGGTTCCGCATCACCTCCGTCATCAACTACGATCAGGGTGGCGAACCCGCAGGCAATTTCAGCGCCAACGGAACCGGGGCCTTCAATGTCGTGGATGACTTCATACCGGGCGCCTTCTACTCGCAGGACAACATTGCGGCCGAGTTCCTCTTCTACGCCCAGCTGCCGAGAGGGGCGTATCGCTGGGGCGTGAACAGTGACGAAGGGTTCTTCCTCACGGTGGGACCGAATCCCAAGGACAGCACCGCGCTGGTGCTCGGCAACTTCAACGGCGCCCGTGGCGCGGCCGACACGGTCTTCGACTTTGCCATTGAGGAAGCCGGCTACTACGCCTTCCGCCTGCTTTACTGGGAGGGCATCGACAGCGCCAGCGTCGAACTCTTCTCGCAGGACATGGTGAACGGCGCGCGCTACCTGATCAACGGGACGCAGGCGGCCGCGGTGAAGACCTTCCGGGCGGGCCCGAGCCCGGCCTACATCCAGTGGGTGACCCCGGATCCGTACGGCGGGGCCGCGGCGCCCAATGCCGCCATCAGCTACCGGCTTCTGCCCGGCGACAGCACCATCGATTCCGGTTCGGTCAAGCTGGCGGTCGACGGGCAGCAGGTTGCGGCGAACGTCCAGAGCACGGGCGGCGGTTATACGGTGACCTACCAGCCGGCGGATCTGTTCGGCAGCCAATCCACCCACACGGCCGAGGCCGTGTTCTCCGTGGGCGGCCAGGAGCAGCGGCGGGCCTGGGACTTCACGGTGCAATCCTATGTGACGCTGCCCACCTGCCTGGCCACCGCGAGCGGCACCGGCGCCGAGGCGGGCATGAAGTGGCGCACCCACCTGCTGGACGCCAGTCGCGGCACGGCCATCGCCCTCGCGGAAGACCAGCTCAACGGCGATCTCGGCCCGAGTGTGCATAACACCGCCGGCCAGGGCGCCGACGGCTTCTTCAACGTCGACTTCGTCAACTTCGAGCAGGACCAGGCGGCTGCGGGCAACTTCTCCGCCAGTGCCGCCGCGCCGCTGAACGTCGCCGACCTCGCGATCCCCGGCATCCCAGGCAACGCGGCAGCCCCGAATGACAACATCGCCGGCGAGTGCTTTGCCTATGTCGAGTTCACCCAGGCGGGCATCTACACCATGGGCGTCAACAGCGACGACGGCTTCCAGGTCTCCGTCGGCAACCGCACCGAGCCTGTCCAGATCGTGCTCGGCGCCTATGATGGTGGGCGGGGCGCCGACGACACACTGTTCACCTTCCGCGTGCTGCAGCCCGGCGTTTATCTGTTCCGGTTGCTGTGGTTCGAAGGCGGTGGCGGGGCGAGCGTCGAGTGGTTCACGGTTGGCGCAAACGGCAGCCGCGCGCTGGTCAATGGCACGCAGGCCGGTGCGCTCAAGAGCTACCGGACGCGCACCGTCGACGAGCCGGTGTGCGACCAGGAGCCGCCGACCCTGCAGGTGTCGCTCGATGGCGCGAACGTCGTGATCAGCTGGGAGGGAAGCGCCACGCTCGAAGCGTCGGCGAACCTCGCGGACTGGAGTCCGGTGGGCGGCGCCGGGAGCCCCTACTCGGTCCCGGCCAGCACCGCGGCCTACATGTTCTACCGCCTCGTGACGCCGTAGAACTCGAATCGCGGAGCGCCGGCGCCGCGCGCGTTGCCGGTCCTCCTCCCTTCCAAAGCAGAAGGCGGCGCCGATTACGGCGCCGCCTTTTCTTTTCTCACGGAAGTTGGCTCAACCGCCGTCCGGCTTCTGCAGCTCCCGTTGCCAGCGCTTGATCTGCCGCGCCACGGGGCCGGTTCCCGGTGAGCCAGGCGCAGTGCGGCGCTTCATCGCGCGTTGCAGGTCGAACGCCGCAGTCGCGTCGTCCCCGAAGCGCGGATCGCAATCGCGCAGCTCCGCGAGCGACAGCTGGTTCAGGGGTCGCCGCAGCGCCTCGGCCTTCGCCACCACCTTCCCGACCGCATGATGCGCCTCCCGGAACGGTACGCCCTGCAACACCAGATGGTCGGCCAGATCTGTGGCCAACAAAGCCGGGTCCGCCGCGGCCACGGCGCAATTCTCCCGCAGCACCTCGACGTTCGCCAACATCCGGGCCGTCAGGCGCACGCAGGCGCGCACCGTGTCCGCAGTGTCGAACAGCCGTTCCTTGTCCTCCTGCAGATCGCGGTTGTAGGTCATCGGCAGCCCCTTCAACAAGGTCAGCAGCGACACGAGATTGCCGATCACCCGCGCGGATTTGCCACGTGTGAGCTCCGCCACATCGGGGTTCTTCTTCTGCGGCATCAACGAGGAGCCGGTTGTGTAGGCGTCGGCGATGCGGATGAACCCGAACTCCGCGCTCGACCACAGGACGAGGTCTTCGGCCAGACGCGACAAGTGCACGGCCAGCAGCGCCCCGGAGGCACAGAACTCGACCACGAAATCACGGTCGCTCACCGCGTCCATCGAGTTGGCGGTGAGCCGGGGGCGTCCGCGGGCGTCGGTGAACCCGAGCAACCGGGCAACCATTTCGCGGTCCAGCGGCAGGCTGCTGCCGGCGAGGGCGCCGCTGCCGAGCGGGCAAAAGTTGATGCGCTCGAAACCGTCCTGAAAGCGGGCGCGGTCCCGATCGAGCATCTCGACGTAAGCGAGAAGATGATGCGCGAGATGGACCGGCTGACCGCGTTGCAGGTGGGTGTAGCCGGGAACGAGGACTTCCGGGTGGCGTGCGCCGAGTTCGACGAGCGCCTGCTGCAGCTCGCGCAATTCCCCGACCAGCGCCACGGTTTCGTCCCGCAGCCACATTCGCATGTCCAGGGCCACCTGGTCGTTGCGGGACCGGCCGGTGTGCAGCTTCGCCCCCGCCGGCACTCGCTCGGTAAGGGCGGCCTCGATGTTCATGTGCACGTCCTCAAGGTCGGCCCGCCAGGTGAACTTCCCGGCGGAGATTTCCTCCCCGATGGCTTCGAGTCCGGCAACGATCGCCTTGAGTTCGGTCTCGGTCAGCAGCCCGATCTTCGCGAGCATGGTCGCGTGCACCATCGAGCCCAGGATGTCGTGCCGCCACAGGCGCCAGTCGAAGGAGATCGATTCCGAGAACTCCTGCACCGCGGCGGAGACCGCGCCCGCAAACCGTCCGCTGCGGGAGACTGGCCCGTCCTTCTGCTGCTGCTTTTTCTTCATGGAAATGCTGCCGGCGCCGCACAACACCTGCCCGCCCCGACGGCCGGGCAGTGTGGGAAGCCACGCAACGGAAGTCACGCCGGGAAACCGCTTCCGCTCGGAAGGGGCAGCCCGGCCGCCGCGAAAAGTCCGGCAATCCATCCGTTTCCGAGGCCGCGGACGCCCGCCATTCCGGGATGGTCAGCCGGGAAGGCGCCACCCATGATCGTTGCATGATGACCTTGGTGATTGCGACGCGCAACGCGCACAAGACGGACGAAATCAAGGCCGTGTTGGGCGGCTCGTTTCGGTACCTGACCCTCGCGGACGTGCCCGATGCACCCGAGGTCGAGGAGGACGGCGACACCTTCGCTGCCAACGCGCGGAAGAAGGCCGAGGTGCTCGCGGCCTGGTTGACCGGTTTTCCCGAACTGCATGGCGACGGCCCGATTGCCGTGCTCGCCGACGACTCGGGTCTCGAAGTCGATGCCCTGGATGGGGTGCCCGGCGTGCGTTCGGCCCGATACGCCGCTGTGGATGGCGCCCGTGCCGGCAATGCGAGCGACGCGGCGAACAACGCGAAGCTCCTGCATGACCTCGAGCGGGTTGCCGACGGGCAGCGCACGGCGCGCTTTCGCTGCGCGATGGCGCTGGCAGCCGCGGGACAGGATGTCGGCGAACGCCCGACGCCGGTATTCGAGGGCGTTTGCGAAGGGCGAATCCTCCGTTCGGCCCGGGGCACGGCGGGTTTCGGTTATGATCCGCTCTTCCAACCGACGGGATTTGCCGACACGTTGGCGGAACTCGGGGCCGCGGTGAAGAACCGCATCAGCCATCGCGCCCGCGCCCTCGCCGGGCTGCGGGAACACTTGGCGCGCCGGCGCTGAGCCAGGTGCGCCGGGGGATGCACCGGCGCCGCCGTTGGGTTGGCGCATGGATTCCGGGGCCGGGGACACCGCGGCGGCTTGGCGGCAGTCCGGCGTTCCGGCCTGTTTCTCATCCGAGCGGCCGGGGTGTTTCCCGCCGCCAGCGACGTGGACACCGCGGCGGGGCGTCGGGGTCCGCGATCAACCAGGGTCGGCCTCCAGCGGCAGTTCGTGGGCACAGACCCGGCTCTGATTGCACAAGTCATTGCCCATGACCTTTTGGAGAGATGGCTGAGTGGTTTAAAGCGCACGCCTGGAAAGCGTGAGTGGGCTAATACCCCACCGGGAGTTCGAATCTCCCTCTCTCCGCCACCTGTCCCCGTGACTGTCAGGCACTCCCCCTCCCCACAACCCTTCCTTCCCTCATCCAGGCAAGGTGCCAGAAGGGTAACAGGTTCACGGTCCCGCGGGCGCCGCATGATCGTGGTCAGCCAACCCAGCCGCGCACCGGGTGGGCCGCATGCCATACGGCGCGGGTCGGGTCGCACGCGCCATCTGTCGAGCGCCGCATGAGATCCACCGCCCCGCCTTGCTGCGCGCTGGTTCTTGTGTCATGGATGAGGAGCCGCTCCGGCGGACGGCTGCCAGGGGCTTTGGTCTGAGTTCATGACGACGCGAAAGCAGGAACCGGAAGTCATCGACGTTGAGGTCGACAACGATCCCGAAGGGGCGCGCCGGGCCGGGCGAGCGCGATCCGGTGACGGACCGCCGGTGCATCCGCTCGCCGCCGTGGTGCTGGTGGCGGTGGACAATCTCTGGAACTTCGCTGACTGGGCGGTTGTGAGCTGGGTCGTCACGATCCCGTTGGCCTTCGTGACCGTGTTCCTGCCGGCTTTCATGGTGCAGCGGTTCGTGAAGAGGGATGGCGGGCCGCGGGCCGTGCGGATGGCCGGGTTGCTCGGGGTTCTCGCCGCCGTGCCCTACTCGCTGTTCGGCACTTCCGCCGGTCTGGCGCTGCTGGCTTGGAGCGGGCTCAACCGGCTCTTCGGAACCGGCGTTCCCAACCGGCGTTCGGCGCCGCAACCGGACCGCACACGCCGGCGGGAACCTTGATCCTCCGCCCCGGCGGCGAGGTTGCGTGCCCGCGGTGCTTCCGCTAATTTCCGCCCATGGCGAATGTCGCTGACACCCTGCCTTCAGCCGCAGAACAATCCCCGGACCAGCCCGCGCAAACCGGGGCCTCATGGGACGCGCTCTCGCGGGAGATCCTCGAGCTGAAGCGCCGGCGCAACGCGGTCATCCTGGCGCACAACTACCAGGTCCCCGAGATTCAGGACCTCGCCGATTACGTCGGCGATTCTCTCGGCCTCGCGCAACAAGCAGCCCGGACTGATGCTGGGGTCATCGTCTTCTGCGGGGTGCACTTCATGGCGGAGACGGCCAAGATCCTCAACCCGCACAAGGTGGTCGTCCTGCCGGATCGCGACGCTGGCTGCTCGCTCGAGGAAAGCTGTCCGCCGGACCGGTTGGAAGCCTTGCAGGCCACGAATCCGAACTTCTACACGATCGCCTACATCAACTGCAGCGCCGGGGTGAAGGCCTTGAGCGATGTCATCTGCACAAGCGGCAACGCGGTGCGGATCGTCGAGGCGGCGCCGCCCGACCGCGATCTGCTGTTCGTGCCTGACGAGAACCTCGGAGCCTGGGTGATCGAGCAGACGGGCCGGCCGATGACCCTCTGGCAGGGCAACTGTTACGTGCACGTCGAATGGACCCACGCCGCCATTTCGCGCATTCGCGAGGAATGGCCCGGCGCGCCGCTGGTGGCGCACCCGGAGTGCACCCGGGCCGTGCGGATGCTCGCCGATGAAGTCTGTTCCACGGAGAAGATGGTGACCTGGTGCCGCAACACCGACGCCCGGGCCATCATCATCGCCACCGAAAGCGGCATGCTGCACCGGTTGAAGAAGGAATGTCCGGACAAGGCGTTCATCGCCGCGCCGACCGACAAATGCCGCTGCAACGAGTGCCGGTTCATGAAGCTCAACACGCTTGAGAAGCTGCACGACTGTCTTGCCAACCTTGAACCACAGGTCGAACTGCCCCCCGCGGTGATCGAACGCGCGCGCCTTCCCATCCAACGCATGCTCGATATCTCGGCCCGGAGCCGGTGACGCGGCGAACCTCCCCGCCCGCTGCGACCATCCGATCCGCGGGGCTGGCTGGAACGTCCGAAGCGGTTCACCCAGCGGTCGGGGGCATGCGGCACCTGGGCCCGTACGACCGGACCGCTCGCCACCGATCGGAACCTGCGGGCGGTCCTCCCGTCACTTGATTCCCATCTGCCGCTGGATTTCCTCAAGGGGAACGCCCTTCGTTTCCGGCATGACACGCAGCACCCAGACCAGTTGCAGCACCATCATTGCGGCATAGAAGGCGAAAGTATGCGCGCCCGACCAGGCGGCGATCATTGGGAAGGTCCACGAAATGGCCGCCGCCATGATCCAGTGCGTGAAACTGCCCAATGCCTGCCCACGCGCCCGCACCCGGTTCGGGAATACCTCGCTGATGAACACCCAGATCACCGCCCCCTGCCCGAAGGCATGTGACGCGATGAACACCAGCAGGCTGACCAACACCACGGTGCCCCCGGTGGCGGCCGCCGCCGTGGCGGTGTCCAACGCGCTGCGCGCACCGCTCAATTCGGTCTCCAGGTTCGCGCGCGCAGCTTCCGCCGGCTGCCCCGCCAGGCCTTCCTGGATGGTGGCCACCGCGTCGGTCGCACGGATGACTTCGCGGAACTCGGTGTTGTACGTATAAAACGCCCAGGCCGTCACCCCCAGGCTCAGGATGTAACCCAGGGATCCCACGATCATCAGTCGGCGGCGTCCGAAATGGTCGATGATCGCCAGCGCCGCCATGGTGAACAACAGGTTGGTTCCCCCGACCGCCACCGTCTGCAACAACGCGCTGCCCTCCCCTGCGCCAGCCATCCGGAAAATGTGCGGGGCATAGTACATCAGCGCATTGATGCCCGACAGCTGGTTGAACATCGCGATGGCCACCGCCAGCAGGATCGGCGCCCGGTAGGCCCGGCGGAAGAAGGGCTCGCGCAAGCTGTGGTGTTCGAGGTCCAGCGAGTTCCGAATCTCGTCCATCTGCGCGCGGACTTGCGCCCCGTCGTTGCCCAGTCGGATGAGGATCGACTCCGCCGCCGCGTCCTGCCGGCCCGCCACCAGCCAGCGCGGGCTTTCCGGCACGCTGAACAGCAGCAGGAAGAAAACCGCCGCAGGAAAGGCCTCGATCCCGAACATCCACCGCCACTCGGTCGCCCCCAGGTCCAGCGTGGCCACGATGTAGTTCGAGAAGAACGCCACCAGAATGCCGAACACGATGTTGAACTGCGTCAATGCCACCAGCCGCCCCCGCCACGCCGCCGGCGAGATCTCCGCGATATACATGGGCGCAATCACCGAAGCCGCTCCCACGCCGATGCCGCCAATGAACCGCATGAACAGAAACGACCACCAGTCCCACGCAAGCGCGGTTCCCACCGCCGACACAAAATACAACACGGCGATTGCGAACAGGCACGCCCGCCGACCGAAACGGTCCGCAGGGTTGCCCGCGATCAGTGAGCCCACGATGGTTCCGATCAACGCGCTGGCGACCGTGAAACCGAGCTGGAACTTGCTCAGGCCGTAGACCGCCTCCAGCGCGGCGGTGGTTCCCGAAATGACCGCGGTGTCGAAGCCGAACAACAACCCGCCCAACGCCGCCACCAGGGCGCTCCGCCACAGCAGGGCGCTCCCGGCCGGCGCGCCGCGATTCGATGCGATCTCACTCATGGTATGCCGGCGTTCATAGCCGTAAACGCCCGCCGCGTCCAGCCCCGGTTGAATCGTCACCTTCCGCGCGGCTTGACTCACCGCACGCTCCCCGCCAAGTTGGCCCTGCCGAACGCATGAAACCGGAAGTCATCATCGAATACTGCGCCGCTTGAAACTATGAACCCCACGCCGTCGGTCTGGCGGCCAGCATCCTGGAGTTCAAGTTTAGCCTCAGCGCCCTGAAGCTCATCCCCTCGACCGGGGGGGTGTTCGAGATCCGCGTGAATGGGCGGCGCGTCTACTCGAAGAAGGCCACGGGGCAATTCCCCGATCCCGACGCGGTGGTCCGTGACGTCCGTCGATTGCTTTAGCACACGCGATCTGCAGAGGGATTCGGAAGCGTCGGGTTCAAGACGGTTTCCGCTGGATGCCGGTCGGTCTGCCGGAGAGTGAAGGGTGCCTGGTGGCCCCCGCGGTCTTCAAAACCGTTGTGCCGGCGTGCTCCGTCGGCAGGAGTGTTCGATCCGCTCCCTCTCCGCCATCTACCCGGACACTTCGTGAAGCGCTATCTGCCTTTTCCTCCGCGAAACATTTGCGGCAGGACGGCGCCTCAACCGCCGGGGAACCACTCGCTGCCAAAACGCCGGAACGGGCCCTGCAGATCCAAGCTTCGTTGGTTCTTTTCCAGCGCACCCGGGCATGGTTCCCGCCGGATACCCGGACGCTCGTCCCCTGCTTCCGGACTTCTGCCTGCAAAATCCGCTTCAGGCCACGCCGCCGCGGGTAGGCAGTGTAAATAGTGAGGACTGACCCCGGGGAAGAAATCTCTCTCGCCCCGAGGTGCCGGGGGTTAGGGTGAGGGCTGCGCGCATCGGCGCTTTATGACAAGCCGTCTTTTTACCGAACTGGGCCTTTCGCCGGAGGTGCTGAAGGCCATCGACACCCTGGGCTTTGAACAGGCCTCGCCCATCCAGGCGGAGGCGATTCCCGTGATGCTGGCGGGCCGCGACGTCGTGGGGCAGTCGCAGACCGGGTCCGGCAAGACCGCCGCGTTCGCCATCCCGGCCATCGAACGCACCGATCCCGCCCACCCGGTGGTCCAGGTTCTGATCCTTTGTCCCACGCGCGAACTCGCCGTCCAGGTTGCCGAGGAGGTCTTCAAGCTGGCCGCCGGGAAACGCGGTCTCCACGCCCTGCCCATTTACGGCGGGCAATCCTACGAACGGCAGTTCCAGGGCCTGCGCCAGGGGGCCCAGGTCGTCATCGGAACCCCGGGCCGGTTGATGGATCACCTCCGGCGCGGCACCCTCCGCCTCGATCAAGTGCGCACCGTGATCCTGGATGAGGCCGACGTGATGCTCGACATGGGCTTCCGCGATGACATTGAGTTGATCCTGCAGGGCACCCCGACCGAACGGCAGACGGTCTTCTTTTCGGCCACCATGCCGGCGGCCATCCGGGAACTCATCGCCCGATATGCCCGCGATCCGCTGAACATCCGGATCGAGCAGAAGACCGTCACCGTTCCCACCGTCGAACAGGTCTATTACGAGGTCGATCGCCGCTTCAAACTCGAACTCCTGATCCGTCTCATCGATATCCACGACCTGAAACTCGGCATCATCTTCTGCAACACCAAACGCATGGTGGACGACCTGGCCGATCACCTCGAGGCGCAGGGCTACTCCGCCGACCGCTTGCATGGCGACATGAGCCAGGCGCAACGCGACCGCGTCATGAGCAAGTTCCGCAAGTCCGGGCTGGACTTCCTCGTGGCCACGGATGTTGCCGCCCGCGGCATCGACGTGAACGACGTCGAAGTGGTCTTCAATTACGATCTGCCCTACGACGTCGAGGATTATGTCCACCGCATCGGGCGCACTGGCCGGGCCGGTCGCAGCGGGCGGGCGATCTCCTTCGTGGCCGGGCGGGAGTTGTTCCAGATCCGCAACATCGAGCGATATACCAACACGCGCGTCCATCGCGGCCGGGTGCCGACCCTGGCGGAGGTCGAGGACGCGCGCCAGGACGTCATCGTCAACCGGTTGCGGCAGACCTTGCAGGGGGGCGCCTTCCGCCGACAGGACCATCTGATCGAACGCCTGCTCGAGGAGGGCTTCGCTTCGACCGACATCGCTTCCGCCCTGCTGCATCATCTGCAGGGTGGATCGGCGATTCCCGGCGCTCAATCGCCCTCGCCGGAAGCGGCCCCCCGCCCCGCCCGTCCGCCAGCGCCCCGCCCCACGGCGCCATCGTTCAGCCACGGCGAGCCGGCGACGACCTCGGGCTCCCGTCGCCGGCCGGCGCGGCCGACGGAGGGGAGGCCCAGGATTCCGCGGGCCGAAGCGCACGGCACACCTGGCGTCCGTCCGTCCGTCCGGGAACCTCACGGCCCTTCGGAGGCGCCCGGTTCGTCCGGGCGGCTCCGGCCGCCGAAGCACAGTCGGCGTACCCCCGAGGGTCAGACCCGCCTGTTCATGGGGATTGGCGCCGAAGCGGGAGTGACTCCGATTGACATCGTCAACACGGTGGCCGGCGAGACCGGCCTGCCCGGCAAGGTTGTCGGCAAGGTGGACATCCGCGAACGGCATTTGTTCGCGGACGTTGCCACCGAGCACGCGAAGGGCATTGTGGCGAAACTCAACCGCGCCCAAATCAAAGGGCGCAAGGTGAAGGTCAAGGTCGCCTGAACCCGCCTGTTTCCCGACGCGGGCTCGCGGGCCGGACGACCATTCATCGGGATGGCGGTTGGTTGGCGTTGCGCGCGAGAAGCGTTCCTGCTATCCACGGCGCATGAGCAACACGCGTCTTATCGATGCCTTCGGTTCCCCACCCGCAACCGGCGGCGCTGCCGCGGCGGAACCCGGGCTGGCTGGCGATCCTCACGCTGGGTTTGGGAATGCAACTGGTTGCCGCCGGGGCCGAGGCTGGTCCCAGCGCGTTGGAGTCCGACGCCGAGGGCTGGATTGACATCCTGCCGGCGGTCGACCTGGCGGGATGGTCGCGCGTGCCCGTGCCGCCCAAGGCGCCTTTGGGGCGCGCGCAATGGCATGTGGACAGCGACCGGAAGGTGCTGGTCTGCGATGGCGATGGCGGCCACGACATGCTGCTGCTCGACCGGGTGGTGGGCGACGCGATCTTCCATTTCGAGTTCCGTTACATCCCGGTTGAAGGGGCTTCGGGCTACAACAGCGGGGCCTACATCCGCAACTCGGCGGACGGCGCCATCTGGCATCAAGCCCAATTCGGCGATGCGAACGGGGGCTACCTGTTCGGGGTGACGCCGACGGACGGGCCCAAGCCACGCTTTTTCACCCTGAAGAACGAGGTCGCGGACAGTCGCATCAAACCCGTGGGAGAATGGAACGTCCTTGAGCTGACCGCCCGGGGTCCGACGTTGTCGCTGTGGGTGAACGGAGCAACCACCTGCCGTTTCGACGCCTGCGGCCAAGCCGCCGGACAGGTCGGCGTCGAGGGGGAGGGCTACCGTATCGAGTTCCGGAACCTCAAGCTCAAGGAACTCCGGTAGTCGACGTCCGCGGGAGGGATGGTCCTGACGTTGGCGCCGGCCATGCCCGGAGCAAGGCCGGCCCGGGCATTCCGAACGGAGCCGGCGTCCGACGCGGCGATCAGTGGTTGCAGATCCGGGCCGGGTCGGCGCGGAAGCCGGCGGAAGCGTCGACGAACTTGCCGCGGGCGGCGAGGAACTCGATGAGTTCGTCCGCGCTCATCCCTTCGGCCGAGCAGGTGTGAAACCGGGCCTCGGGACCGAAACGGTCGAGGATTTCCTGTCGCAGCGATTCGCGGGTGTAACCGCGGCCGGAGTTCACCATCATCTCCAGCACTTCATGGCCGTGCACTTGCTTGATCATTGCCTTGCCCGTGGATGCGGGCTGGAACCGACCGGCAAACGGCGGCCCCAGCCTGCTGCCGTTCCATTTACTGGTTTGTGCGGCGCCGCGCAAGAAACCTGCGCGCGAAAGCCTTGATCCACATCAAAACGCCGGGGGCGATGCGCTTTGCCTCGACACGCCGGGGACGGATTGGAAGCATCCCGCGCCGTGAAGCAAGCCATTGTAACGCTCGATATGGAGGGTGTCCTGACGCCCGAAATCTGGATCGCCGTGGCCGAGAAGACCGGCATCGAGGCCCTGCGGCGGACCACGCGCGATGAACCGGACTACGACGTGCTGATGCGCGGGCGGTTGGCCCTGCTGGCCGAGCACGGGCTCCGGCTGTCCGACATCCAGGCGGTGATCGGATCGTTGAGGCCGCTGGACGGGGCGCTCGAGTTCGTGCGGGGACTGCGCGCGATGGCGCCGTTGGTCATCCTCTCGGACACCTTCGAGCAGTTCGCGCGGCCGCTCCTGGCGCAACTCGAATGGCCGACCCTGCTGTGCCACCGGCTGGTCGTCGAGGACGATCGGGTGGTGGACTACCGGCTGCGTCTGCCGGACCAGAAGCGGGCCGCGGTGAAGGCGTTCAAGGCCCTGAATTATCGCGTGATCGCGGGCGGGGATTCCTACAACGACACCGCGATGCTGACCGAGGCCGACATCGGGTACCTCTTCAAGGCCCCGGCGAAAGTCCGGGCGGAATTCCCCGGCTTCGCCGCGTTTGATGATCACCCCGCGTTCCTGGAGGCCATCCGGGAGGCGGTCGATGCCGGGTAATCCCGGCGGTGGCGGCGGCCCGCAGGCCCTGGATTCGGCTTTTGACATCCTCCCGGGCTTTGGCCACTTTGCAGGGCCGCGTCGGACCACCGGGCCAGCGGGCCGAGGTGGCCCGTTGGCGGGGAGGCTTGGTTGATCAAGGTCCCGTTGAAGAAATCTCCGGCGTGGCTCGCGGCCTATGGGTAAAGCACTGATCATTGCCGAAAAACCGTCGGTTGCCGGCGACATCGCCAAGGCGCTCGGCGGCTTCCAGCGCAAGGACGACTTCTTTGAGAGTGACCAATACGTGTTGTCATCGGCCATTGGGCACTTGGTCGAGATCGTTCCCCCGCCGGGGGTCGAGGCCACCCGCGGCAAGTGGAGTTTCGCCCATCTGCCGGTGCTTCCGCCGCACTTCGATCTCCGCCCCATCGAGAAGACCGAGGGCCGGCTCAAGCTCCTGACCCGCCTGCTCAAGCGCAAGGACGTCGAGCACGTGATCAACGCCTGCGACGCCGGGCGCGAGGGGGAACTGATCTTCCGCTACATCGTCCAGCACGCGGGCAGCCGGAAGCCCGTCCAGCGGCTCTGGTTGCAGTCCATGACTCCCACCGCCATCCGCGACGGCTTCGCCCGGCTCCGTTCGGACGCCGACATGCAGCCGCTGGCGGATGCCGCTGTGTGCCGCAGCGAAGCCGACTGGCTGGTGGGCATCAACGGCACGCGGGCGATGACCGCCTTCAACTCGAAGACCGGCGGCTTCCATCTCACCACGGTCGGCCGGGTGCAGACGCCGACGCTCGCCGTGGTGGTCGAGCGGGAACAAAAAATCCGCAGCTTCGTCCCGCGCGACTACTGGGAGGTGATCGCAACCTTCCAGGCCGCGGCGGGCGGCTATCAGGGACGCTGGTTCGACGAGAAGTTCACCCGCCCGAACGCCAAGGACGGCGACCCGGAACTGCGGGCCGAGCGGCTGTGGGAGCGCGACCGGGCCCGGGCGATCCACGATCGTTGCCTGGGCCAACCCGGCGAAGTCAGCGAGGAGAGCAAGCCGACCACCCAGACGGCACCGCTCTTGTTCGACCTCACCAGTCTGCAACGCGAGGCCAACTCCCGCTTCGGCTTTTCGGCCCGCAACACGCTGTCCATTGCCCAGGCGCTTTATGAGCGCCACAAGGTTCTCACCTACCCCCGTACCGACTCGCGGGCGTTGCCCGAGGATTACCAGGGCACGGTGAAGGGGACGCTCGAGACATTGCAGGGCGTCGAGCGCTATGAACCGTTTGCCGGACGGATCCTGAGCGAGGGCTGGGTGCGACCGAACCGGCGGGTGTTCAACAACGCCCGGGTCAGCGATCACTTCGCCATCATCCCCACCCAGCAGGCGCCCAAGAAGCTCAGCGAACCGGAGCAGCGCATCTACGATCTCGTCACGCGCCGTTTCCTGGCCGTGTTCTTCCCCGCCGCGGAATACCTCGAAACGGTCCGCATCACGCGCGTCGAAGGCGAGCCGTTCAAGACCGAAGGCAAGGTGTTGACGAAACCGGGCTGGCTCGAGGTCTACGGCCGGCAGGCCCAGGAGGATCAACCCGCCAACCTGACCCCGGTCGAGGCCGGCGAGACCGTCCAGACCACCGAGGTCGAGGTAAAGCAAAGCCAGACGCGGCCGCCCGCGCGCTTCACCGAAGCCACGCTGCTCAGCGCGATGGAGGGCGCCGGCAAACTGGTCGAGGACGACGAACTCCGCGAAGCCATGGCGCAAAAAGGCCTGGGCACGCCCGCCACGCGCGCCCAGATCATCGAGGGTCTCATTGGGGAGAAGTACCTGCTGCGCCAGGGCAAGGAACTGATGCCGACGGCCAAGGCCTTCTCGTTGATGGTGCTGCTCAACGGGCTCGGCATCCAGGACCTCACCAAGCCCGAACTCACCGGCAACTGGGAATACAAGCTCAAGCAGATCGAAGGGAGCACCCTCCGGCGCGACCAGTTCATGGCCGACATCCGGGCGCTGACCGAACGCATCGTCGGCCAGACCAAGAGCTATGAACACGACACCATTCCCGGCGACTTTGGCCAACTCCGAACGCCCTGCCCCAAGTGTGGCGGGACGGTGATCGAGACGTACAAGAAGTTCCAGTGCCGGCAGTGCGACTTCTCGCTCTGGAAGATCGTGGGTGGACGGCAGTTCGAGCCGGCGGAGATGGAGACGCTCTTGAGCGAACGTCAGGTCGGACCGCTGGACGGCTTCCGTTCGAAGCAGGGCCGCAGCTTCGCCGCGCTGATCCGTTTGACGCCCGAGTTCGAGGCGAGGTTCGACTTCGGCGAAGACCGCCGGGACAGCGAGGCCGAGAACGGCAGTGAACCGGTCGACTTCAGCGGTCAGGAATCGGTTGGCCGCTGCCCGCAGTGCGGTGGCGGGGTCTTCCTGCACGGGACCAACTACGTTTGCGAGAAGGCGGTCGGTCCGGAAAAGACCTGCAAGTTTCGGTCGGGCGCCCTGATCCTGCAGCAGGCGGTGGACCGGACCCAATTCGCGAGGCTGTTGACGGAAGGCCGCACGGAGCTGCTGGCGGGATTCGTCTCCAAGCGAACGGGCAAGAAATTCGAGGCCTTTCTGGTGCTCAAGGACGGCGAGGTGGGCTTCGAGTTTCCACCCCGCGAAAAGAAGAAGGCGGCCCGCAAACGCGCCGCCGACAACGCGGCTCCCGCGGCGCCGCTCGATTTCACCGGCCAGGAGCCCCTCGGCAAATGTCCCCGCTGCGGGGGCCGTGTCTTCGAGGGACCGGAGAGCTACCTGTGCGAACACTCGCAGCGGGAGGCCAAGCGTTGCGCGTTCAAGATCGGCCGGGTCATTCTGCAGCAACCCGTCGAACTCGAACAGGCGAAGAAGCTCCTGGTGGGCGGGCGCACGGATCTGCTCACCAAGTTCGTCTCAAGCAAGACCGGACGCGTGTTCAGCGCCAGCCTCACGCTCGGGGACAAGGGCAAGGTCGAATTCGACTTCCCGCCCCGCTGAGCCGATCTCGCCCGGGGCTGAAATGAATCTGGCGGCCCCGTTGCCGGAGCCGCCAGGCGACGTTTCAAGGCGAGCCAGAACCGCGGGTCAGACCCGTCGGCTCCTGGTGGCAGGATACAGGAGTTCTACTGCTCCGGCGCTGATGACCGGAGCGGGGGGCCGATACCCAATTTCCGTCGCAGAAACCCAGTATCTTCTCACAGCGCCAAGATTCAGCACGATTCATGCCACCCGTTCTGAACCCCGCGAACCCCATCGCTTTCGCCCAGGGCGCTGCCGCGATTCCGCCAGCCTGGACGAAAAGGGCCAGCGCAGTGGTCAAGATGAACAAACGTCCTCGCCTCGGCTGGCCGGGCCACCATCGACGGTGTGCAGCCCACGCAGCCTTGACGATGCCCTGTTCATCACCCGCCCTCCCGGCACCCTCTTCCCATCGAATGGGGGGAGGGACGGGGTAAGGGTCGCCGTGGCGTATCCCGCGAGCAGCACCATACGCCCGCGGATGTCAGCACCGACCGCACGATGGCGACAGCAGCGCGCCGACTCGTTACGGCTGAGAACATGGTGGCAACCATCGCCCGCCTGGCATACTCTGGACCGGTGTTCGAAGCACGGGTGCAACTTTTCGCAATCGCGCTGGAAGTCTGTTTCGTTAGGCCTCGCCCCTTTGAAGAGGCCAAACTGGACGAACTGGCAGCCTGGTTGACCGATCCTCTCGATGGGTTTGCGCTTCGAGCCGGACAGGTGCGCGTCCGCCGCACCGATCCAGTTTTCGACTACGAACTCAGTGCCAGCCTCTTCGGCGGAAACGCGACGCTGACGCGGGATGCAGAGAAGACCCTCTTTTCGGCCCGCGGCGCCCGAAACCACCGGGATGCAGAGATCCTCGAGCAGACCGCGGTTCGGTTTGTCAACTCGGTCGCGGTTCCAGACCAACTCGAGGTGAGCGTTTCCGTGAACGCGCATGCCTCGCTTGCCTCCGAGGAGATCCGTGCAGCATGCCTCGGGCGATTCCGTGTCGATGATCGGGTAATCGGTCCGGGCGCGCTCGGATTTGCCAGGGTGGACGGCTGGCCTGAGGACATCCGAATCGCGATTGAGCCTTCCGTCGGTGTCCCGGAGAGTCTGTTCTTCTCCTGGCACACCCGGCTCCTTCCTGCGGGACAGCCTGTGCAAGCTTTGCGCCCCTTGGCGGACGCCCTGCAGAGTGCCGCACGAATCTACGGCATAAGCCTGAGCCTTGGACCAGCATGACTGCCCTTCATTGCCAGCCGGCCATCGCGCCCGGGCGGACACTCGGCGAATCACCGTTCCGGTTCCAACTGGCTGGAACCAAGCTTGAGGCGCTCCGACCCGCGACTCTACAATCGCCGCGGTCGCCGTTCGTTCCGGATGCTGACCTTGCCCGCATTCGTGCCGACGATCTCTGGTTGAACCGGCATCCTGCCAGCGTTCCCACGCGTCGGAAGCTTCCAACGGTGGCTGCCACAGGGCGGGTCATCACCCGGCAGGAGATAGACGATGCCATGGACGACTGAGGCCTTGCTGGATGTCAACGTCCTGATTGCCTCGGTTTTTCAGGACCACCCGCACTTTGCCAGGGCGTCCAGATTTGTGCAGCATCTCGATCGCTTCTATACCTGCCCCACGACTCAGGGTGGATTTCTTCGTTTCGCGACTCGTCCTTGGAAGGACCTTCAGAGAGGAGAGCAGCCTCCGAGACTCTCGATGGCCGAAGCGCACGGGAAACTCCTGGAACTTGCGTCCGTCCCCGGGCATGGATTCCTCGCGGACAGCCTTCCTTTCACCGAAGTGCCGTTGTGGTCCATGTCGGGACACCGGCAGTGGACGGATGCCTACCTTCTCCGGCTGGCCCTGCGGCACAATCTGCGCTTTGTGTCGTTTGATAGGCGGATGTCCAACCTCGACGATCCGAGGCGTCCGGCTCTCCTGTTGGTGCCCTGATTGCCCTGCGCTCCGCCAGGACGCGCAACCGCTGAAGCGGACGGTTGGCAGGCCGTTTGCTGCATCCACGCCGGGCAGGGGCATCGTCCATTGCCGGTTGCAGCCTGTCCTCACCCGCCACGCTCATTCGCGAATTGCCGGAAACTGGTTTCAACGGCACTCTCCCGTCCATGTCGAAGGCAACGGCACGCCCGCAAACACGCTCCAAACGCCAGCGCAACGCCGGTCGTCCGGGGCAGGGGCGACCGGATCCGTATCAGGATGCGGACGTGATCCAGCTCCCGCCCCAGCACGATTGGCGCACGACGGATGAGGATGAGGTCAACCGCCGCCGGTTGCGGGCCCGCGAGGAGTTCTTCGCTATTCGCAACCTGGATGCGCGCTTTCCCGTCTTCTCGAACTTCTCGGTGGGATCGGGCAGCGGGCTTACCTACTCGGTGGAAATCCGGGACGTGGCCGGCCGCCAGTTCGCGTGCACCTGCCAGGACTTCCGCAAGAACGGTCTCGGCACTTGCAAACACGTCGAGGCGGTCCTGCTGCATTTGGAGGGCCGTTTCAGACGACTGTTCACCCGGGCCACCAGCGACGGCTCCGACCGCATCGACGTTGTTCCCGATGACGAAGCCAACGGGATTCGCGTGGAACGTGGCCTGGACCGGTTGCCGCCATCAGTCCGCCGGCAGTTTGACCGTGCAGGCCGGCTCAGCGGGGTGTCGGTCGAGGAGGCCCTGGCCCGCTTCGAGAAACTGCGCGGCGACGGCCGTCCGGAGCTGCGGCTTGCCCAGGAGATCGGACCGTGGCTCGAGGAACGTCAGCGGCGCGAGGAGCGCAAGGCCCTGCGCCACGAGTACGAACTCAAGGTGCAGCGCGGTGAATGGCCGGCGCACGAGACCCGGGTGCCGTTGTTCCCCTATCAACGCGAGGGGATGCTGCACCTCGCCTTCACTGAACGCGCCCTGCTCGCCGACGAAATGGGCCTGGGCAAGACGATCCAGGCGATTGCCGCGTGTGCGCTGCTGCGACGTCTCGATCGCGCGCAACGGGTGCTCGTGGTGACCCCGGCTTCTCTCAAATCGGAGTGGGAGGAGCAGATTGCCCGGTTCACCGAGCTGCCGTGCCGGCTGGTTTACGGGCCGGCGGCGGAGCGGCGCAAGGCCTACGACGCGGGGGCGTTCTTCACCATCGTCAACTACGAGCAGATCATTCGGGATGCCCTCGAAGTGAACGCCCGGTTCCGACCCGACGTGGTGGTGCTCGACGAGGCGCAACGCATCAAGAACTGGAGCACCCAGACCGCCCAGGCAGTGAAGCGACTGGAAAGCCGCTACGCTTTCGTGCTCACCGGCACGCCGATCGAGAACCGCATCGACGAACTGTATTCGTTGATGGACTTCCTGGAGCCGCGCGCCCTCGGGCCGTTGTTCCGGTTCAACCGGGAATTCTACGACTTCGACGAACGGGGCCGCCCCAGCGGTTACCGCCAGCTCGACCGGTTGAACGAACGCATTGCGCCCTACATGCTGCGCCGCCGGAAGAGCGACGTGGAAACCGAATTGCCGGACCGCACCGACCGCCAGCATTTCGTCAAGCTCACCCCCAAACAGCAGGCCGCCTACGAGGAGTATCATGACGTCGTCTCGCGGCTGGCCGCCACCGCCGCCCGGCGCCCACTGACCAAACAGGAGCAGGACCGGCTCATGATCCACCTGGCGATGATGCGGATGGTCTGCGACACGACCTACATCCTGGATCAGGAGACGCGGGACTGCCCGAAGCTTGCGGAGCTGCAGAAGGTGCTCGAGGAATGCCGCGCCAACGATGGCGTCAAGGTCATCATCTTCAGCGAATGGGAGAAGATGCTCGAGCTGGTACGCGACCTGTGCCGGCGGATGAAGATCGGTTTCGCCTGGCACACCGGTTCCGTTCCGCAGCAGCGACGGCGCGCGGAAATCAACGCGTTCAAGAGCGACCCCGCCTGTCTGGTCTTTCTCAGCACCGATTCCGGATCCACCGGTCTGAACCTCCAGAACGCCAGTGTGGTGATCAACTGCGATCTGCCCTGGAATCCGGCCAAACTCGAACAACGGATCGCGCGCGCCTGGCGGAAGCATCAAACCCGTCCGGTCACGGTGATCAACCTGGTGGCCGAATCCACCATCGAGCATCGCATGCTGGATACCCTGGCCCACAAACAGGCACTCTCCGAAGGGGTGCTCGACCGGCGCGGCGATCTCGGCGCCATTCCGTTGCGCACCGGCGGGCAGGCCTTCCTCAGCCGGCTCAAGCAGCTGGTGGTTGAACCTCCCGGACGCGGCCAGGGCAGTCTCCCACCGGAACGCTCGGATCCGAAACCGTCGAAACCCTCAGACCGGCCGCGAGCCTTCGCCGAGGAGGCCCGCCGCGCACTGGGATCGGCGCTGGTTTCCTGCGAGGAACGCTTCCCCGCCACCGGCGTGGACTCCGTGATCTATGTGGTCGTCGAAGGACAGAGCGCCTCGCATCGCACCCGTCTCGAAGCGCTGCACCGTGATCTCTGCGCGGACCTCGAAACGGTGGCGCCGGTCCGGCTGGAGGTGATTGACCGGGCCACGCATGAAGCCCTGGAGCGGTTGATCGCGGCCGGGCTCATCGCCCCGGTCAGCCGCGCGGCGCGTCCCTTGTTCCCCGAGGCGGAAGCGCCTGCTCCTTTGAGTGCCGCCGATCAGGCCCGGGCCCGGGCGCAGCGTGACCTGGCGGCTCGAAAGCTGAAGATGGCCCGGCTGCTCGCCGAAGGCGGCCTGACCGAGGAAGCCCGTCCCCCGTTGCTGGAAGCCGTGCAAACCCTCGCCACCGCCCTGGCCATCGAAGCCCGCCTGCCCGCACCGGGTTCTCCCGAGGAAGCCCTGCTGCCCCCGCTGCTCGCCCAATGGGGCACGTCCGCGACGACTCTCAAACCGGTACTGGAAGTCATGGGAAGCGATCCGACCCCCGCGATCCAGGCCCTGGTTGCGTTGCTGGGTGATTCCTGAACCGGGGCCGCGGCCCCTATTGCGAGTGCGGACAGGACGAACAGGGTGGGTGGCGATGCGTCCGGTGGTTCGGTCGGTTCTCGGGAAGACTCTCCAACCGGTTGACTCCGTGCAAGGAAGCGCCAAGCGGCCTTCCGGTCCGGGAAGCAAAAAGAGGCTGGCCGGGGCCAGCCTCTTTGTAACAGAGGATCGGTTGCGGGTGGATCAGTAGTCCATGCCGCCCATGCCACCGCCGCCGCCGGGGCCGGCCGGGGCCGGCTTCTCCTTCTCCGGGATCTCGGTGATGAGACACTCGGTGGTAAGGAGCAGGCCCGCGATGGAGGCCGCGTTCTGCAGGGCGGTGCGGGTGACCTTCTTCGGGTCCACCACGCCGGCCTTCACGAGGTCGACGAACTCGCCGGTGGCCACGTTGAAACCGTCGTTGCCCTTCTTCGACTTCGCCTGCTCGACGATGACCGAGCCTTCGAGACCGGCGTTGTTCGCCAGGGCCCGGGTCGGGTACTCGACGGCGCGCTTGACGATGTCCACGCCGATGCGTTCGTCATCGTTGGCCGGGGTCACGGCGCTCATGGCGTTGAGCGTG
The DNA here is from genome assembly GCA_024233305.1 of Verrucomicrobiales bacterium. Classification (GTDB taxonomy): domain Bacteria; phylum Verrucomicrobiota; class Verrucomicrobiia; order Limisphaerales; family J093; genus J093. Next base: position 220,435 of record JACKPV010000030.1, on the reverse strand, counting down.
CGCAGCAGGGCCACGCCGCCGCCGGGCACGATGCCTTCTTCGACGGCCGCGCGGGTCGCGTGGAGGGCGTCCTCGACGCGGGCCTTCTTCTCCTTCATCTCGGTCTCGGTGGCGGCGCCGACATTGATGACGGCCACGCCGCCGGCGAGTTTGGCCAGGCGCTCCTGGAGCTTCTCGCGGTCGTAGTCGGAGGTGGTCTCCTCGATCTGGCGGCGGATCTGGTTGATCCGGCCCTGGATTTCGGACGGCTTGCCGTTGCCTTCGACGACGGTGGTGTTCTCCTTGTCCACAACGACGCTCTTGGCGCGGCCGAGGTCTTCGAGCTTGATGTTCTCGAGCTTGATGCCGAGGTCTTCGCTGATGAAGCGGCCACCGGTGAGGATGGCGATGTCTTCACACATGGCCTTGCGGCGGTCGCCGAAGCCCGGAGCCTTGACGGCACAGACATTGATGGTGCCGCGCAGCTTGTTGACGACGAGGGTGGCGAGGGCTTCGCCTTCGACTTCCTCGGCGATGATGAGCAGGGGTTTGCCGACCTTGGCGGTCTGCTCGAGCAGGGGCAGGAGGTCCTTGAGGCTGCTGATCTTCTTTTCGAAGATGAGGATGTAGGCGTCCTCGAGCTTGGCCTCCATGGTCTCGCCGTTGGTGACGAAGTAGGGCGAGAGATAGCCCTTGTCGAACTGCATGCCCTCGACCACTTCGAGCGTGGTCTCGATGGACTTGGCCTCCTCGACGGTGATGGTGCCGTCCTTGCCGACCTTGTCCATGGCGTCGGCAATGATCTCGCCGATGGTGGTGTCCCAGTTGGCGGACACGGTGGCGACCTGCTTGATCTCCTCCTTGTCCTTCACCTTCTTGGCGATCTTCGCGAGCTGCTCGACGGCGGCCTCGACGGCCTTGAGCACCCCGCGCTGGATGCCAATCGGGTTGGCGCCGGAGGTGACGTACTTGAGGCCTTCGCGGTAGATGGCCTCGGCGAGGACGGTGGCGGTGGTGGTGCCGTCACCAGCGGCGTCGCTGGTCTTGCTGGCCACCTCGCGCACCATCTGGGCGCCCATGTTCTCGAAGGGATCCTCGAGCTCGATTTCCTTGGCCACGGTCACGCCGTCCTTGGTGACGGTCGGGGAACCGAATTTCTTGTCGAGCACGACGTTGCGGCCCTTGGGACCGAGGGTCGCGGCGACGGCCTTGGACAGTTTGCTGACACCGCGGAGCACGGCCTGCCGCGCGGCTTCATCGAACACCAGTTGTTTTGCTGCCATAAGTGTTGCTTGGTCTGTGGTTGAAACGGGGGGTTAGTCGAGGATGGCCAGGATATCGTCGACGTTGAGGAGCTTGTACTCCTTGTCGTCGAGCTTGATCTCGGTGCCGCCGTATTTGCTGATCAGCACGCGATCACCCACCTTGACTTCGAACGGAATTGCCTTCCCGTCGTCATCCTTCTTGCCCGTGCCGAGCGCGCGAACAACGCCTTCGGTGGGCTTTTCCTTGGCGGTATCGGGAATGATGATGCCGCCCTTCTTGACTTCCTTCTCCTCGACCGGCTCAACCAGAACGCGGTCGCCGAGGGGTTTTACCTTCAGTGCCATACTGTTTGTCTATCTACGGGTTGTGGTTTCTGCAGATGAATCCACCCCGGCGCACCCGCGCCGGGTACGTTGATTGTTCGGGGACTGGGGACCGTTTCCAACCGGTCCGGAGCCAGCCCGTTCCGAAAGCGTCATTTCTTGTCGTCGTCCACGACCTCGGCATCGATGACGGGACCCTTGTCCTGCTTCGCGCCTCCCGACGTCGAAGCGCCCTCATCCGCCGCCGAGGCGCCTTCCCCCGGAGCGCCCGGAGCTGTGTGGGCCTGTTCGGCAGCGGCTTTGTAAAGCTCGGCGGAGGCCGCCTGCCAGACTTCGTTCAGCTTGTCATTCGCCGACCGGATCGCTGCGGCGTCGCTGCCCTTCAACGACTCCTTCAAGGCGTCGATGGCCGCCTGGATCTTCGTCTTGTCATCGCCGCCCAGTTTGTCCGCGTTGTCTTTGAGCATCTTCTCGGACCGGTAGACCGCGCTGTCCGCCTCGTTGCGCAGTTCGATCTCCTCGCGCTTTTTCCGATCCTCATCGGCGTGTGAATCGGCGTCGGCGCGCATCCGCTCGATCTCGTCCTTCGACAGCCCGCTCGAGGCCGTAATCGTGATCTTCTGCTCCTTGCCGGTGCCAAGGTCCTTGGCGCTGACGTGCAGAATGCCATTGGCGTCGATGTCGAAGGTGACTTCGATCTGCGGCACCCCGCGCGGGGCGGGCGGGATGTCGGTCAGGTGGAACTTCCCAATCGTCTTGTTGTCGCGGGACAACTGCCGTTCGCCTTGGAGGACGTGAATTTCCACCGCCGGCTGGCTGTCCGCGGCCGTCGAGAAGATCTCGGACTTTCGCGTGGGTATGGTGGTGTTACGTTCGATCAACCGCGTGAACACGCCACCCAGGGTCTCGATCCCCAGGGAAAGCGGTGTCACGTCAAGGAGCAGCACGTCCTTCACGTCGCCCTTCAGCACCCCGCCCTGAATCGCGGCGCCGACCGCCACCACTTCGTCGGGATTGACCCCCTGATGGGGCTGCTTGTTGACCAGGGCGCGCGCCGTCTCGACCACGCGCGGCATGCGGGTCATACCGCCGACGAGCACCAGTTCGTCCACCTGGCTGGCGGCGAGTTCGGCGTCCTTCAAGCAGGAGGTTACCGGACCGACGGTCCGCTCGAAGAGGGGGTCGCAGAGCTGCTCCATCTTCGACCGGCTGAGGGTCTTGCTAATGTGCTTCGGCCCGCTGGCATCGGCGGTGATGAACGGGAGGTTGAGGTCGTATTGTTGGGAGCTGGACAGGGCGATCTTGGCCTTCTCGGCCTCCTCCTTGATCCGCTGCAACGCATCCGGCTGCTTGCGCAGGTCGATTCCCTGGTCGCTTTTGAACTCGTCCAGGATCCAGTCCATGATGCGGTTGTCCCAGTCGTCGCCGCCCAGATGGGTGTCGCCGTTGGTCGCCTTGACCTCGAAAACGCCGTCGCCGATCTCGAGCACCGAAATGTCGAAGGTCCCGCCGCCGAGGTCATAGACGGCTATCTTTTCGTCCTTCTTCTTGTCGAGGCCGTAGGCTAGGGAGGCGGCGGTCGGTTCGTTGATGATGCGCAGCACCTCGAGCCCCGCGATGCGTCCGGCATCCTTGGTGGCCTGCCGCTGGGAGTCGTTGAAATACGCCGGAACGGTGATGACCGCCTGGGTGATCTTCTCTCCGAGCCGCATCTCGGCGTCCGCCTTGAGCTTGCCGAGGATCATGGCGGAGATTTCCGGAGGGCTGTATTGCTTGGTGGACCCGTCCGCATCGATCTCCACGGCGACATCGCCATTGCCGGCACGCACAACCTTGTAGGGAACGCGCTTCGATTCTTCGGAAATCTCGTCGTATTTGCGGCCCATGAACCGCTTGATCGAGTAGACCGTGTTCCGCGGGTTAGTGATGGCCTGTCGCTTGGCCGCTTCGCCCACCAGCCGCTCGCCGTTCTTGGCGAACGCCACCACCGACGGCGTGGTCCGCCGTCCCTCCGAGTTTTCCAAAACCATCGGCTCCCCGCCTTCCATCACGGCCATGCAGGAGTTCGTGGTTCCTAGATCAATGCCTAAAACTTTCGCCATAACACGCAAATCGCTCACTCCTCTCTAGCAGGTCTGATGCCGGGCATTGAACTCGACTTGCAAGTCACTTGTCTAGAATATGTTACAAATCTGGATCGCGGCCAGCGGGATCGCGGCCAGCGGAGCAAGTGCGTCACTGTGGCCCAGCGCTTGTCCCACTTGTGACACACTGCTGGCACAGCGCCTGCCACCTGCTTGCGGGTCACTTCGGGGGCCGGGGGTGGGAGGAGGAGGCGTATCGGTGGCCTGCGCCCGGGTTCGGCGGGATTGGGAGGCGCACCTGCGGGGATGGAGGGAGAGCGAGCGGCCTACCCGTTGCAATTCGCGCGATGGTTGATCTCGCTGATCTGGCTGTTCAGGGTCCAGTAATCATAGAGGTAACCCAGGCCGAACAGACCGACGGTGAGCAGGTAGAGCAATCCGGTACCCAATTTGCCAAGGTAGAACCGGTGAATGCCAAAGAACCCGAGGAACGTGAGCAGCAGCCAAGCCACCGAGTAGTCGGTCGGGCCCGGCACGTAGCGCCGGTCGGCCTGACGGTCCATTGAGGGGATGAGAAACAGATCGATGAACCACCCAATCCCCAGCAATCCCAGGGTGAAGAACCACAACGTTCCGGTGAGGGGCTTGCCATAGTAGAACCGGTGGGCCCCGGTGAAGCCGAACAACCAGAGCAGATAACCGATGACCTTGCTGTGCGTGTCCCGAACCGCGTTCATGTCGCGCCCAGCATCCCGGCCTCAGGGCGCAAGGGCCATTACAACTTCACCGCCGGCTTGCAGGTATCCGCTTTACACCGGCTTTGCCCCTTCCGGAGAATGGCGGCATGACACGGCTGATCGCGTTCCTGCGGGCCGCCGGCTTCGGGGCGCTCAACCTCGCGGTGGCGGTCGCCGGGTCCGCTTCCACGCCGTCCTTGGGACGCGCGTTCGCCATCGACACTTGGGAGTCGGATGATGGCCTGCCGCGGAATGTCGTGATCGCGCTGACGCAGACGGCGGATGGGTACCTGTGGTTGGGGACTTTGAACGGGTTGGTGCGCTTCGACGGCGTGCGGTTCGAGGTCTTCGACGAAGGCAACACACCGGGGCTCGAGAGCGGCCGGGTGGTGAGTTTGTTCGAGGATCGGTCCCAGCGGCTCTGGCTGGGGACAGAGACGGCCGGGGTGGCGGTGGTGGCGCGCGGCCGGGTGGCCGGGGTGGACCTCGGGCATGGTTCACGGGAGGGACGGTTGATGTCCTCCTGTCAGGACCAGACAGGCGCGATCTGGCTGTATACCGCCGACGGCCAGCTGGGCCGCCATCTGGACGGGCGTCTGGATGTCTGGGAGTTCGCCGCCGACCGCACCAGCCTGACGCGAGCGGTGATCCCCGCAGAAGAAGGGGGGATCTGGGTCGGCCTTGACTGGGGCGTCTACCACGTCCGGGCCGGGCCGGAATCCGTGGGCGGCAATCTCCCCGTTGCCCGGACCGTCCGCGTAAGCCGGCTGGATCATCTTCTCGCCAGCAGGCACGGCGGACATTGGCGCCTGGGAGAGGGCCGCATCCGGCGCTACGAGGGAGAACACCTGGTGCAGGATCTCGGTCGCTATCCCTGGTCCAATCCGGCGGTGGCCGTGTCCGCGGCTTGCGAGGATTCCCAAGGCCGGCTGGTGGTGGGCACGCTCGGGGGCGGGGTCTATTGGTTCGAGCCCGACGGCGGCTTCGTGCATTTCTCGACGCGCGGTGTCCGGCGAGTCGGCGCGCAAGGTCATCCCGAACCCGGTTCGGCGACGGAACAACTTTCCAACGACCATGTGCTGGCCCTTTGCGTCGACCGGGAAGGGAGCCTCTGGGTGGGCACGGACGCCGGTGGGTTGAACCGCATCCGCCCGCAACGCTTCGAGACCATCCCGGCCACCCGCCGCCGTGTGGTGCAGGCGGTCGCCGGAGATGGGGCGGGAGGCGTCTGGATCGGTTACAACGGCGGCGGACTGGACCATTGGCGCGCCGGCCTCGTGGAATCGCACCTGGTCGAGGAAGGCCGGAACAGCCTGGCGATCCGCGCGATTGTGGTGGACCGGAACGAACAGGTCTGGGTCGGGACCCTGGGAGGCGGTGTTTTCCGCCGGCAGGACGACCGCTTTGAACGGATGGCCGCTCCCCGCACGGTGATCCACTGTCTTCACGAAGACCGCGCGGGCCACATCTGGGCCGGCACCGAAGGTGGGCTCGCCTGCTTTGTGGACGACAAGTGGAAACTCTACACCGAGCGCGACGGGCTGCCCTCCGGGTTCATCCGTTGTCTTGCCGACGACGCCGGGGGAAACCTGTGGGTGGGCACCGACGGCGGTGGATTGGCGCGCATGCGGGAGGGCCGGATCGAGACCATCCCCGGGTTGGCTGGGAAGGTTGTAACGTGTCTGTCGGTGGACGACGGAGACGCTCTGTGGGTGGGAACGGATCGGCACGGAATGGGCCGGCTGGTGGACGCTGCCTGGCAATGGTGCGCCGAACCCCGGGGACTGGTCAGCGACGAGATCGGCTATCTGCAACCGGATGGGCGGGGGTATCTCTGGATCGGCAGCCCCGCCGGACTGCTCCGCGTCAGCATCGAGGAACTCCTGGCAGTCATGGCCGGCCGAAGCCAACCCCTGACCGGACGCGTTTACGACCGGGCCGACGGGCTGCCGACCCGTGATTGCACGGTCAGTCCGGGACTGGACGCCGGGCCGCCGCCGGAGAATTACTTGTGGTTTCCGACGATCAAGGGGCTGGTCCGCGCGGATCCCGACCGGTTGCATCCCAATCCCCTGCCGCCACCGGTGGCCATCGAGGCCGTGCTCGTGGAGGACATCCGCCAGGGCGACTCCGGACCGCGCGCATCGTTGCCGGAAGTGATCACCGTGCCGCCCGGTCGCGAACGCATCGAAATCCAGTACACCAGCCTGAACCTCGCGGCTCCGGAACGCGCCCTCTTTCGTTACCGGCTCGTGGGGCATGAGAAGCGCTGGACGGAGGCGGGACATGCCCGGGTCGTCCGCTACGGCCGGTTGCCCCCCGGCGAGTATCGCTTCGAGGTCACGGCCTGCAATGAGGACGGCTTGTGGAACCCGGACGGGCGGGTCGTGGCGCTGCTGGTGTTGCCGCAGTTCTGGCAGACGTGGTGGTTCCTCGGGCTGAGCAGTGCGGTCCTCCTCGGGTTGGTGGCGGCGGTCGTGCATTACGTGTCCACCCAGCGGCTCCAGCATCAGCTCGCCCGGCTCCGCGAGCAGGAGGCCCTTGAAAAGGAACGAGCCCGCATCGCGCGTGATCTGCACGACCAGCTCGGCGCCAGCCTGACCCAGGTCTCCCTCTTGGGCGAACTGGCGGAAAGCGACAAGGACCTCCCCGAGGAAGTCGAGGCGCATGCGCGGCAGATCTCGCAGACGGCGCGCGAAACCACCCGGGCCCTCGACGAGATCGTCTGGACGGTGAACCCCTCGAACGACACACTTGAGGGCCTTGTCACCTACCTCTGCAAATACACCCAGGAGTACTTCTCCGTCGCCGGGCTCCGCTACCGTCAGGAAGTACCGGACGCCCTGCCGGAAACCCCGATCCCTCCCGAGCTGCGCCATCATGTGTTCCTCGCCGCCAAGGAGGCCGTGACCAACGTCGTCCGGCATGCACGGGCCTCCGAGGCGCGCTTGCGGCTGCGCCTGGCCGACCGCAGCTTCACGCTCGAAATCGAGGATGACGGACGAGGCCCCGGGGATGTTGAGGGATCGGCGGCACAACGGCGCAACGGACTGCGCAACATGCGGCGCCGCATGGAGGAGAGCGGCGGCAGTTTCGCGATCCATGCCGGCGAGGGCGGGGGAACGGTGGTGCGGCTCACCGCGCCCCTCCGGGATGTGGCCCCGTCGTGAGCCTGCCGCCGGAAGGGCACCAACCGGGGCGCGGTCCTCAGCCAGAAATACGCCCGGCGCGCCCGACGGCAGGGGTCGGGAAGATACGCTGGACTTCGTGCCGGGGTTCGTTGGACGGTCGGTTCACGCGAACACATGAAAGCCCTGTTTCTGCACGCCCACTTCGATGACTACGAATTCACCGCCGCCGGCACCTTCGAACTCTGGCGGCGGGCGCTCGGCGCGGCCTTCCAGGCGCGGGTCGTGATCTGCACCGACGGCAGGGCGGGGCATCACCGGTTGACGCGCGAGGAAACGTGGCGGGTGCGCTGGCAGGAACAGCAGGAATCCGCGGCGTTGGGCGGCTACGAATGCGAGGTCCTGCGACTGCCGGATGGTGCGGTGCCGCGCGAAGCCTGCCTGCGGGTGACCGTCGATCTCCTGGCGGCGCTCTGGAAGGCCATTCGCGACTTCGAGCCGGACTACCTGTTTTGCCCGCCGCTGCCCGCCGACCCGTTGGCGGGGATGCACGTCGATCACGCCGCCATCGCGCAGGCGGTGCGCGAGGTAGCCTACATGATCAACGTTCCCCATGCCTTCACGCCCGAGTACCCGGCCGACGAAACCCGATCCCGGCCCTGCCGGGTGCCGGTCATCATCGCGACCTACGACACCTACATGTCGGGCGCCAACGCGTTCGATCTGGTGGTGGATGTCGAGCCGGCGATGGACCTGATCACGCGCATGAGCTGGAGCCATCAATCGCAAATCCGGGAGTGGCTGCCGTGGGTGGGACGTCACGAAATGGAGGCGCCCGAGGACCTCGAGGCCTGGAGCCGGACGCTGCGGGCACGCAAGGAACGCGAGAATCGCGAACTCGGCCTGCCGGAGCGGCCCGCCACCGAGGTGTTCACGGTGACCGGTTGGGGGGAGCGTCCGGATGTCGACCGGTTGCGGCGCGATTTCCCCGGCCTGGTTCGGGACGAACAGCGCGAAGCCCGCCTGCGGCGCCGTTTCGCCCGCGGCTGAACCGCACCCCATCCGCACCCGACTTCCAACCGGCGAACACGAATCGAGGAGGCGCTGCCTGAATGTCCCGGCGCAGCGCGAGAAGACGAGGAACCCGCCATGAACAAACCACGACCGCTTCGAGAATCCCGTCCCGGGATCTGCCACTGGAACGTCCTGCTTGCCGGGCTCGGCGTGGTATTCGGCGCCGCGTTGCCGGCAGGCACCGCGCTAGCCACGACCGACCGTTCGGACGCGCTCGTGCTGCACGTCGCGCCGGGGGGAAACGACGCGTGGTCCGGCCGGCTCGACGGCCCGAACGCTGAGGCCTCCGACGGTCCGCTGGCTTCGCTCGAGGGCGCGCGCGACGCGGTGCGGGACTGGCGTCAACGCGAAGACCCCGGCCGGACGCGAGCGGTCGAGGTCATCGTGCAAGCCGGTCGCTATGCGTTGTCGGAACCGGTGATCTTCGAACCACAGGACGGCGGCGCCGAGGAAACCCCGGTGGCATACCGGGCGGCCGACGACGCGCGGCCGGTATTCAGCGGCGGACGGATTCTGCGGGGATGGCGCGCGCGGCCGGACGGGTTATGGGAAGCGGACGTTCCTGAGGTGGCTGGCGGCGAATGGTATTTCGAGCAGCTCTGGGTGAATGGTCGCCGGGCCACGCGCGCCCGTTCGCCGAACCGGTTCTACGCTTACCTGCTGAATGTGCGGGAGACCGCGCTCGATCCGGGAGCAGGCCGGCCGCGAAGGGCGGAACAGACCCTGCAAGTCGGGCCGGAAATCGGAGCGCTGCTGGCGGGCCTGACGCCCGGCGAACTGCGCGACGCAAACCTCGTGGCGTTTCACAAGTGGGACAACACCCGGCGTCGGATCGACGGATTCCGCGCTGATGAAGGCCAGATCATCACCCGCGGCGAAGGCATGAAACCGTGGAATCCGCTGGTGCGCGGGACGCCCTTTCATATCGAGAACGTCCGCGCGGCGCTCGATGCTCCGGGGGAGTGGTTCCTCGGGCGCGACGGGCGGCTCCTCTATCGTCCTCTGTCCGGCGAACGCCTCGAGGCCTGCGAATTCACGGCTCCGGTCATCGACCGGTTTGTCGAGTTCGCCGGGGATCCCGACCGCGGTCGCTTCGTCAGGCATCTCACGCTCCAGGGTTTGCGGTTCGAGCATGCCGGATGGTCGACACCCGCCGAGGGATTCGAGCCGGCCCAGGCTGCAGCGCCCATCGAGGCGGTCATCATGGCGGACGGAGCGCAGCACGTGCGCCTCATCGACTGCGCCGTGGCCCACACGGGCACCTATGGCGTGTGGTTCCGTCGCGGCTGCACAGAGTGCCGGGTCGAACATTGTCTGGTGGAAGACCTCGGGGCCGGCGGGATGCGGATCGGTGAAACCGCCATGGCCGACGATCCGCGGGCGCAAACCCACCACGTCACGCTCGACAACAACATCCTGCGCGCCGGCGGCCGCCTGTTTCCCTGCGCGGTCGGGATATGGATCGGTCAGAGCGGGGACAACCGCGTGACGCACAACGACATCGGCGACTTCTTCTATACCGGCATTTCGGTGGGCTGGCGCTGGGGTTACGAGGCCAGTCTGGCCCGCCGGAACACGATTGCCTTCAACCACGTGCATCATATTGGCCAGGGTGTATTGAGCGACATGGGGGGCATCTACACACTCGGGCCATCCGAGGGGACGGTGATCACCAACAACGTGTTCCACGATATCTATGCCTCCACCTACGGTGGCTGGGGGCTTTATACGGATGAAGGCAGCACCGGCATTTTGATGGAGAACAACCTCGTGTATCGCACGAAAACCGGCGGTTTCCACCAACACTACGGAAAGGAAAATGTCGTCCGGAACAACATCCTCGCCTTCAGCCGGCTGCATCAATTGCAGGCCACCCGAGTCGAGGAGCATCTCTCGTTCACCTTCGAAAACAACATCGTCTATTGGGACGAGGGCACACTGCTTTCGGGACCATGGTCGCGGGTGCGGCACGTCATGCGAAACAACTGTTACTGGGCGGCGAACGGTCAACCATTTGACTTCGCGGGTCTGGAGTTCGCGGCGTGGCAGGTCGCGGGTCACGACGAGGGTTCGAGGATCGCGGATCCGGGTTTTGTGGATGCGGCGCGGTTCGATTTCCGGCTTCGGCCGGATTCCCCCGCGGTCGCCCTGGGGTTTCGGCCTTTCGATACCTCCGCGGCGGGAGTCCGCGGCGACCGGGCCTGGCGGGAGCGCGCGATGGATTACGAGTGGCCCGCGCTCGAACTCCCCCCGCCGGCGCCGCCACTCGCCATCGTGGATGACTTCGAGCTCGATCCCGAAGGCAGCCCGCCGGCTGGCGCCGAGGTGCATGTCGAGAACCGCGGGGATGCCATCCGGCTTACCCGGTCCATGGCGGCGGCGGGCTGGCAAAGCGTCGAGCTGCGGGATGCCCCGGGATTGGCGCAGCCCTTCAACCCGCACCTGGTTTATCGTCCCGGTCATCGCGAAGGGCGGACCCGTGTCGAGTTCGACCTGCGGGTCGAGGCGGCCACCGACCTCGAGATCGAGTGGCGCGATTACCGCGAGGGGGATTACCGGACCGGCCCAGCGATCCGCATCTGCAAGGGCGGGATCGAGGTTGCCGGGCGCCGTCCGGTCCCCGTCCCGACGGGCGAGTGGCTGCATTGCACGATGGAGGCAGCTCTCGGGAAGGACCGCAACGGAAGCTGGCAACTGGCCGTCCGGGGTCCCGGCATCGAACTGGTCGAGAATGCGTTGCCGCTGCGGGATCCGCGTTTCGAGACCCTCGACTGGGTGGGTTTCGTCAGCAACGCCCGCACCGCCACCTCGGCCTGCCTCGACAACCTGCGCATCCTGCCACTCGATCCGTAACCCGAAAGCCGGGCCGACCGGTCGTACCGCCTGGCTCGCCCCGGCTTGCTTCCCATTCGATGGTAAGAGAGCCGCTGGAGGGGCGGGCAGGGGGTTCCTCGCGTTCAATTCCGACGCCTGCGCCGCGAGCCCGGGACCCGTGCGGGAGCCGGCGTTCCGCGTCACACCACGAGTTCCTGCTCGCCCAGCCGCTCGAAGCCCTCCTCGATGGTTGAGGTGTTCTGGATGCGGGCGAGTTTTGCGTAGAGTCCGCCCCGGGCGAGCAGTTCCTCGTGCGTGCCGCGTTCGTGAATCTCGCCGTGCAGCAGGACGAGGATCTGGTCCGCCTGTACGATGGTGCTCAAGCGGTGGGCGATGACGAAGGTGGTCCGTCCCGCCATCAACCGTTGCAGGGCCTCCTGAATCAGCCGTTCGGTGGCAGTGTCCACACTGGCCGTCGCCTCGTCCAGAATCAGCAGGGGGGAGTCCTTCAACAACGCCCGCGCGATGCTCACCCGTTGTTTCTCCCCCACGCTCAGCTTGACCCCGCGTTCGCCCACGCGACTGTCGTAGCCGTCCGGCAGTGTGGTGATGAAGTCGTGGCAGTTCGCCGCGCGCGCCGCGGCCACGAGGTCGTCCGCGGTGGCGTCGAGCCGGCCATAGAGGATGTTCTCGCGCAAGGTGCCGTTGAAGAGGAACGGTTCCTGGCTCACCACGCTGATCCGCTCCCGCAACGCCTCAAGACGCACGCTGCTGATGTCCACGCCATCGACGAGAATCCGGCCTTCGGTGGCCTCGTAGAAGGCCGGCAGCAGGTTGACCAGGGTGGACTTGCCGGCGCCGGTCGGCCCCACCAACGCGATCATCTCGCCCGGGCGGGCGTGCAGTTGGATGTCGCGCAGGATCACGCGGTCCGCGCGGTAACGGAAGCCGACGTCTTCGTAGACGACTTCCCCGCGCAGGGGCGCGGGGAGGTCCCCGGCGCGGTCGGGGCGTTCGGGTTCGCTGTCGAGGATGTCGAACACGCGGGCGGCGGCGGCGCGGGCGGACTGGAGCATCTGGTTCAAGCCGTGCAGGCGCCCGATCGGTTCGTAGAAGAACATCCCGGCGTAGAGCATGAAGGCCACCAGCTCGCCGACCTCCATGTTCCCGGCGAGCACCTGGCCACCGCCAACCCAGAGCACCAGACCGATGCCCAGGGCGCCGACGAACTGCATCGCGGGCCCGTACCACGCCCAGGCGCGCATGACGGTCAGGGTGCCTTCGCGGAGGTCGTCGGCGCGCTCGGCGAAGCGGCGATCCTCGTGGTCCTGCCGACCGAAGGCCTTGATCTGCCGGATGCCCTGCAAGTTGTCCATCAGCAGGGCGTTCATGGCGCTCGAGGCCTCCCGTTGACGGCGGTAGCGCCGGTGCGCGGTCAGCGTGTACCAAAGTGCCCCGCCGATCAGGAACGGAATCGGCACAAGTGTCACCACGGCGAGCACCGGGCTGTAAAGGGTCATGAAAACCAGCGCGCCGGCGATGCTCAGCAGGGCAATCGTGCCCTGCTCGGTGCCGTCGATGAGGAGGCGTTCGACGTTGTTGACGTCCTCGATGACGCGGGTCATGAGGTCGCCGGAAGCGCGTTGGTCGAACCACCCGACGGGGAGCCGTTGCAGGCGGCGGTAGACCTGCCGGCGCATGTCGAAGATGACGTTTTGTTCGAGATGGTTGTTGACCCGGATGCGCAGGCTGTTGAAGACCTCGCGGAACAGGAAGGCGCCCAACAAACCGAGCGCGGCCGGTGTGAGCAGCTCGGGGCGGCCGCCGCTGACGACGTCGTCGATGATGACGCGGGTAAGCTTCGGGTAGAGCAGGCCGAAGCCCAGGGACAGCACCGCGCACGCGATGGTGGCGAGGGCGAGGGGCCAGTAGGGGCGGAGGTAGACGGAGACCCGGCGGATCACCTCGCCGGTGGGCCGGGGTTCGGAGCGAAAGGTGGGATCGGTGTGCGATCCCCAATGGTGGTGGCGCGACATGCCGTCCCGCGATTGAACACGCAAACGGCTGGCGGCGCAAATCCGGCGCCGGCTTCGCCCGGGGACCTGTTGGCGGCGCGGGACCCGGCGCTTTCGCGCTTGCTCGCGCGCGGTCCAGACCGAATTCTCCGGCCATGGCAGATGGCGAACAGGATCAGTTGCGCGAGTTGTTCCGGATGCAGCAGGCGTTGAATGAACGGATTGGCGTGCGCACGGAAGGGATGACCGAGACCGAACAGGTGAGCTGGGTGTTGAACTACGGCCGGGCCATGAGCCAGGAACTGGCGGAACTCACCGACAGCGTGCCCTGGAAGTGGTGGGCCAAATACCAGCAGTTTGACCTTCAGAATGCCCGCGTCGAGGTGGTGGACCTGTTCCATTTTCTCATCAGCCTGGCCCAGGTGCTGGGCATGAGCGCCGACGATGTCTTCCAGGCCTACGTGAAGAAGAACGCGGTCAATTTCCAGCGGCAGGAAACCGGTTACGCCCGCAAGGATGACGACGATTCCCGGCACATCTAGGCCGTTCACCTCCCACCCGTTGGGTGCGCCCCGACGCATCACGCGGCGGAACGTCGTTCCCTCCCAGTGGCAGGGCGAACTCAGTGCCGTGCTGATCAGCGAACGGCAACTCCGCCGGCGCGTGCTCGAGCTGGCCCGCGCGATCACCCGCGACTATGTCGGCGCCGATCTGCTCGTGGTTCCGCTGTTGACCGGCACGCTCATGTTCATGGCCGATTTGCTGCGCCACCTGAGCTTGCCCCTGCGGCTCGACTTCGTGGGAGTGTCGAGCTACCGGGAGGGCACCGAGTCGCGGGACCTGGTGTTCACGAAGGAACTCCGGCTCGAGGCGAAAGGGCGGGACGTGCTGCTGGTGGACGACATTCTGGACACCGGCCGGACCCTGGCCGCGGTGCAGGCGAGGTTGGCCGGGTTGAAACCCCGCAGTCTGCGCACCTGTGTCCTCCTGGACAAACCCGACCGCCGCCGACAGGCCGTTCAAGCGGACTACGTGGGGTTCGTCATCCCGAACGAATTCGTGGTCGGCTACGGCCTCGACTTCGCCGAACGCTACCGCAACCTCCCCTTCGTCGCCGTCCTCCGCCCCGAGCGCTACGCCTAGGGGTCAGTCCTCACTATTTACACAAGAGCGTCAAGGGACCCGGGGATCCCGGAGCGGACGGCTGTTCCGGGAAGGTCAGAAGAGTTCCAGTTGCGCGGACGGCGGACGGCGGAAAGACGCCGTCGAGAGTGTCGGCGCTGCGCCGGTCAACCCGGTCCGGCGGCAGGCCACCTCGAAGAAGTGCTCCAGGCGATCCGCGGCGCTGCCCTCACCCCGCATCCGGGCCCCGAACCGGCCCTCGTTCAACCGGCCACCGCGCATGGACTTCACGGCATTGAGCACCCTGGTCCGGCGCAACGGCAGGCGTCGTTCGAGCCAGTCGCTGAAAATCTCCGCGACGGCATGGGGGAGGCGCAGGAGGACCCGGGCCGCGAACGAAGCGCCAGCGGCCGCGGCCGCCTGCAGGATCGCGGGTATCTCGGGATCGGTCAGGCCGGGGACAATCGGCGCCACCAGCACCCCGGTGGGAATGCCGGCGGCGGTCAACCGGCGGATGGCGTCGAGGCGCAAGGCGGGCAACGAGGCGCGCGGTTCCATCGCGGCGGCGAGCTCCGGCTTGAGCGTCGGCAGAGAGATGGCCACGGACGCCGCCTGGAGACGGGCAAGTTCGCCCAGGAGATCGAGGTCGCGGGTGACGAGGTGGTTCTTGGTGATGATGGCGACGGGATGGCGGCATTCCACGAGGACCTGGAGGCAACGCCGCGTGAGCTGCAACCGGCGTTCAACCGGTTGGTAGGGATCCGTCACGCCGCTGAGCGTCAACGCGGCGGGCCGCCACTTTGGAGCCGCCAGCTCGCGCCGCAGCAGGTCGGGGGCGTCCTCCTTGACCAGGATCCGGCTCTCGAAGTCCAGTCCTGCCGAGAACCCGAGGTATTCGTGCGTCGGCCGGGCATAGCAATAGGCGCAACCGTGCTCGCAACCGCGATAGGGGTTCAGGCTGACCTCGAAGGGAACGTCCGGGCTTTCGTTGCGGGAAATGACCGTCCGGCTGACGTCCCGGAGGAAGACGGTGCGGGGCGCGGGGTCCTCGGCGGGATCCCGGTCGGGGTCCGGTTCGAGGCGGATGGTTTCGAAGCGGTTGGGCGGATTACCGGCGGCGCCGCGTCCTTTCACGCCCTGAGCATCGGCCTTCACGCGGGAGAAACAAAGAAGGCGGTGACTCGCGCCACCGCCGGGAAAGCCCTGCCGGATCGGGTTTGTCGTGCGCCTCAACCGCCGCAGCTGCAGCCGGACCCGCAGGATTCGAAGTCCTCGGGGTTGGCCACCCGTCCGAGTTCGATGCTCTTCATGACGTAGCGCGAAACGGTCTGGTGAATGTTCTGCATCTCCTGCTGCGCGTCGAGGAACTGGCGGGCGACGTCGTTCCCCAGCAACGCCTGTCGGCTGTCCTCGTAGTCGGCGATCTCGGCGTCCTCGAGTTGCACGCCCTGCTGTTGCTTGTGGTGCAGCGTCTCCCCCTTCTCCGCCACGGTGCGGTAGAGGGTTTGCGCGGCGTCATCGTCCATGAACGCGTCCACGTTCCGGCGCAGCCCCTGGAAGTCCTCCTGCTCGACGATGGTCTGACACAACTCGCGGGTCTTCGCGAGCACGGTTCCGTTGGTCATTTCAGAATGCATATCAGTTTCCAGTCAATGTGGCCCCCAAACTACCCCATGTCGGTTCGAGCACAAGGGATTTGTCCCCCGGTGCGTTTACCGGCTTTTCCGCGGTCAAGGCGGCTGGAGAGAGGCGCATGGAGTTCACTCCGCTGGCCCGGCGGAAAGTCGAGCTCGCTGCGGAAGAAACTCCGCGGTCCGAGAAGGGCGGATGGGCACGGTCCGCTGGGCGTTTCCGGCTGACACGATCCCTCGCGGGCGGTATTGGTGGTCCATGCGCATCACCCTCCTCGCCGGCGGCCTCGGGCTGGCGGTGCTTGCCGGCCTGCTGCTGGAAGCCCAGGATCCGCCCTCGCCCGCGTCCGTCGATCGTCCCGCCCTGGCCCGGCAGATCCTCGCCGATCCGGACCTTCCCGATGTCCTCGAGCGCGCCCGGGCCCTGCTGCGCACCGGGTTCAACGCCGGCTCCGGCTATCGCGAGGTCTGGATCCGGGATTACGCCACCTTCATCGAGCTTTCGTGCGACGTGTGCGATCCCGCCGAAGTGCGGGACAACCTGCTGATGTTCTTTCGCCTTCAGGATGAGGACGGCAACATCATCGACGGCTTCGTGCCGCGGGCGCAGGCCAACGTCGCTTACAAGTATCGCAAGAAACCCGCGGCGCCCGACTTCTGGGGACACAAGAACACCGTCGAGACGGATCAGGAAACATCGCTTGTCCAGGCGGTGGCCACCTACGTGCGGAAGACCGGTGACGCGGACATTCTCCGGGTGCGGATCGACGGACGGCCCGTGCTCGAACGGTTGGAGAACGCCATGGAATTCCTGCGCGCACACCGCTGGGACGACGCCCATGGTCTGCTCTGGGGGGCCACCACCGTCGACTGGGGCGACGTCCAACCGGAGCACGAGTGGGGAGTTGAACTGGATGCCGACAGCCATCTGGCCATCGACATCTACGACAACGCCATGCTTCTCCTCGCATTGCGCGACCTCGTCAGCCTGCTGGGGGCCGAAACGCCCCGGGCCCGCCGCTGGCAGGACCTGGCCGCGGAAGTGCGGCAGAACGTGCGGCGGCATTTGTGGGATGAAACCCGTCGCCAGTTCCGCCCGCATGTCTATCTCGACGCTTCCCCGTTTCCCGCGGATTTCGACGAGGCAGCCATCTACTATCATGGTGGCACCGCGGTGGCGATTCAGGCCGGGCTGTTGTCCCGCTCGGAAGTGCGGCAGGCGCTCGAACGGATGCGGGCGAACGTCCGGGCCGCGGGCGCCGGTTCCATCGGGCTCACCGTGTACCCGCCCTATCCGGCGGGTTTCTTCAAGAACCCCTCGATGCGGCCCTACGGCTACCAGAACGGCGGCGACTGGACGTGGTTCGGCGGCCGGATGATCCAGGCGCTGATCGAGCAGGGGCTGGTTGCGGAGGCGTACGCCGAGTTGCAGCCCATGCTCCGCCGGGTCATCGACAACCAGGGTTTTTACGAATGGTACGATGTCTACAACCAACCCCGCGGCTCGGGGACCTTCCGGGGCGAAGCGGGGGTGCTCGGGAAGGCCATCGGGATGCTGCGCGACTGGGCACAGCGGCAGCTGGAGGAACCAGCCGCGCCGGCGACAGCCCGCTGAAATGCCCGGCCGAGTGGGGGACCTTGCGCCGCACCGGGAAGGCCGGAGGACACGGTCGGCCCCCGGCCTGCATCCCGCGAAATCTGACAAAATCATGACAACTCGGAGTGGTGCGATGCGGCATCCTGCAACACCATGAAACGCATCCTTTGCTTGGTTTCGTTGACGGTTGTCTGTGCGGCGGGTCGCATCTTCGCCGCCGATCCTCTGGCCGATGTCTTCCGCGAAGGGTTGTTCGAGGAAGAGGCCAACCGCGATCTCCCGGCCGCCATCACGGCCTACGAAGAGGTGGTCCGGCAGCTGGACGAACAACGCCGGCTGGCCGCCACCGCCATCTTCCGGCTCGGAGAATGTCACCGCAAACTCGGCCAGACCAACGACGCCCTCGCCGCCTTCGAGCGCGTGGTCCGCGAGTTCCCCGCCGAGGAAACGCTGGTCAAGCTGAGCCGGGAGAATCTGACCCTGCTGCGGCCGCCGGAAATCCCCGTGCCGAGGGTCGCACCGCAGCCGGCGGCAACCGGATCGGAGACGGTGAACATGGCCGCCCGCATCGCCGCGTTGTCGGCCCAACTCGCCACCATCACCAATGCGCCAAACGGCGCGCTGATGGCGGAAGCGGCGCTGGCGGTGACTGCTGACGCCCCGTTGGGCGAGTTGCTCGGCGCGCGGCTGACGCTCGAACAGGAGCTGGCTGCGAAACAGGTGAACTACTCGGTCGAGCATCCCGAGGTTCGCGTGCTCACCCAGCGCCTGAAGACCGTGTCCCACCAAATCGACGAGCGCGTGTCCACCTTGAGAACGGTGCAGGAGCTGCAGATCGGGGCCCTGAAGCAGGCGCAGCAAAACGCGCCCGCCCTCACGCCCGCCACCGCGCGAGATCAACAGCGGGCCTTGTTGCAGGACGAGATCGCCCTGGTCGAGAAGCAGCTTGAATCACACCGTCGGCGAGCGGACGTGGGCGCCGCCTCCTGGGAGGAAAGCGTGCCCCTGCAACGCGACCTGCTTTCGCTCCGCCGGGAACTGGCACGCCTCGAGGCCGGAACACCCCGGCTGCCCGACATCATCCTCACCCCGCCCGAAGCCACCCCGGCATCGAACGCCGCCGCCGCGGGCCTGGTGCTGCGGGAGATCCAGCTGATCGAGGAACAGTTGGCAAAACTCGAAGCCCGCACCACGGACCGCGTGAGCCCCGGGGCCCCGGAGGTCATCTCCCTGAAACGCGACCGCCTGCGGCTCCAACGACAGTTGCCGCAGAACGCTGGCGCGAACCGTCGGCAGGCGCTGTTCGAGGAGGAGATCGCCCTGGTCCAGGAGGCGTTGAAAAACCAACAGATCCTCGTCCAGGCGGGGCGGGCCGAATCGGGGACGGTGCTGTCGCTCGAACGGGAGTTGCTCGCGTTGGAACGGCAGATGGCCGCGGTTCAGGAGACCCCTGGCATCACGGCCGCCGCGGACTCCGGAATCACCCCCGCGACCAGCGAGGAAGCCGAGGAGATCCGCCGCATTCAGGCACTGGTGGCCAACAGCCCGGACCTGATCAATGCGCCCGGTGAGGGTCGGCTCACGCCGCTCGCCGCGGCAGCCAGGAAGGGGCAGCTTGCCGTCGCCCGCTACCTGCTCGACCATGGCGCCCGCGTCGACGACACTTCCTCGCAGCCCGGCTATCCGCCGTTGCACTTCGCCGTCGAAGCGGGACACCGGACGATGGCGGAATTGCTCCTCGATCGGGGGGCCGCGGTCACGCCGTCCATGCCCGAGACTCCCCTTCACACGGCAGCGGAAAAGGGATTCGTGAGCCTCGCCGAACTGCTGGTGGCCAAAGGGGCGGACGTCGACCACCAAACAAGTTTCTCGGGAAAGAAGTACGCCACGCCACTTTGGTTGGCGGTGAACCGCGATAAGGACCCGATGGCCGCGTTTCTCCTGGATCATGGCGCGGATCCGAATCTGAGCGGCACCACTTCAAACGAAGCTGATTCTTCGACGCCTCTGACCGAGGCCCGGTCGCTTTCCATGTTGCGGCTGCTCCTTGATCACGGGGCCGACCCGAACGCCGATACCTCGGCCCGTCTGACGAAGGCTGTTGACGAGAAGGACGCCGAAGCTCTGACCCTGCTGCTGGATGCCGGCGCCAAGGTAAACGTCCAAGCGATCGCGTTGGGTCACCGCAAGGATGGTCGGTACGGCCCGCTCACCGGATCAGAGAGAGTGCGCACGCCGCTCTCGTTCGCGATCTCGAAGGGCTGGATGGAAGGCGCCCGGCTCCTGCGCGAGCATGGCGCCGACGTCAATCTGGCCGACGACGACGACCGGGGCGCTCAGTGGGCGCCCCTGCATTTCGCCGTCTCCCGCACGAACCTGGAAGCGGTCCGCTGGCTGGTGTCGGAAGGAGCGGACGTTGCCGCCAGGGATGCGCTGGGCCGCAGCGCTCTGGAGCTTGTTGTGAGCGAAGCGGCGCCGTCGCTGTTGGGTGCGGGCGCAATGCAGATCGCCGCCGCTCTGCTGCCGGGAGAGGAATCTCCAACGCCGGCGGATCGATGGGAGGTCGTGCTGGTCCTGGTGAAAGCCGGCGCGGATCCGATGACCAGCGCGGATGGTTATCCGTTGATTCACCACGCCGTGGCGGCCGGGCGGATCGAGGTGGTCGACGCTTTGAAAGAACGTGGTGTAAACCTCGATGCCCGCGGAAGCGGCATGATCACCCCCTTGATGGTGGCCGTGGGAATGAACCAGGCCGACGTGTTGGAGTGGCTCCTGAAGCACGGCGCCGACGTGAACCTGCAAGATGAGGACGGCAACACGGCGCTCCATTTCGCGGCGTGGAAGCGATCTCCTTCCCTGGCAAAGCGCCTGCTTGAAGCCGGCGCTTCCCGGGCGGCGGTCAACCTCCTGGGGATGACTCCGGTTCAACTCGCCGACGACAACCCAGCATTTCGGACCGCTGTTTTCGGACTGGCACGAATGGCCGACTTTGCGCGAGGGGCAGCCGGCCTCCCCCGCCCCTCCGTCCGTCAGGTGCCGATTCCGCTCCCCGCGGCGGCCCCGTCGGTTCGGGGGCAATCGGCATACAAGTCCGAGCTCACAGAACTCCTGACCCCGGAGGCCCCGGTCCCAATCGAACCCGACAAGTAGGCGGCGTCCGTCCGACCCTCTCCTCATCCGCCTCCGGGGCGCCGCCGGGCCGGCCTATGGCGCGGTCGTGGTTTGGCCGTGGATGATGCGGGCGAGGCGCAGTTGCTCGAAGGAGTAGCGTCCGCCCAGCGCTTCATGCACCGGGGTCAGGAGACTGCGTCCGTGGGTCTCGAAGGCGGCGAGGATCTCGCGGCACTCGTCGGCCGGCATCTGCCCCTTCAGGTCGACTGCTTCCCCGGCCTGCACGGCAGGGTGCTCCAGTGCCACTGCGGGTGAACCTGTGATTCCCAGGTTCTGGCGGTTCCTCATCGTCCTGCTTCGGCTTCTCTCAACACGCAATGCGGTGAACGAGGGCGCTGCCGCTCCCTTCAAGGTGAGACCACGAATCGTGCACGGTGTGGCGTCCCGTGCGATGGTTGCAAGCCCCCGGCGCCCGGGCAGACCTTCTCAGCCGCCACGATTCACCAACTCGCAGCCGCCGACGTGGAGTCGGCGCAAGCTTCCGCTGGGATTGGGCTGCCTGCAGCCGAGGGCGACGATTCACCGAAAGGTGACTGCTGATCGGAGGCGGCGAGTCTGCGTAAGCCAATGGATTGCAGCGCCGAATACCCGTCGGCGGCTACCCCCTGTTGAATCAATAAGGCTAAGCCGTGACGATGCGGTTCCTGGACCGCGGATGGGCGCGGATGACCCGGATGGGGCGCGGCAAAGCCGGGTTGGAGCGAGGGTCAGCGCAATTACTGAAAGGGGAGTCCAACCCCGCGTGGGCGGCCTCTGGTTCCCCCAGTATCCGTGGTGAATCCGACGGCATGGTTACGGCCAAGCGGCGTCCCTCAACCGTCCAGCAATCCGCTACCCCCCCGAATCCTGATCACCGCTTCCATGACGGAATCCACATCGAGCGTTTCGTAGATGTTGCGGAAGTGATTCTTGACCGTGTGCGCGGAGATTCCCAGAGCCAGGGCGATCTCGCCCTGCTGCTTGCCTC
Organism: Verrucomicrobiales bacterium; assembly: GCA_024233305.1. GTDB lineage: Bacteria > Verrucomicrobiota > Verrucomicrobiia > Limisphaerales > J093 > J093. The sequence continues at coordinate 198,527 of JACKPV010000030.1, read as the reverse complement.
TGGCCGCAAGCTTCAGGATTTCCCATTGGCGGGCGGTCAACTTGCCCGCCCTTGGCCGGGTGCTTGAACCGCGCCGCTGAAACCACATGACGAGGCGTCGCGCCACCGCGGGGCTCATTCCGGCCCCGCCCTCGACGATCTCTTCGATCGCCTGCATGAGTTCCCCTTCCCCAGCTTTGACGATGTAGCCTGAAGCGCCGGACTCGAGCGCACGGACGATGATTTCCGGATCCTCCACGACCGTGAGCATGACAATCGCTGCCTGAGGAAGCAGGCGCTTCAGCTGGGACACGATGGCGACTCCGCAGCGTTCGCCAAGGCAGATGTCGAGCAGCACGATCTCGGGCCGGGCGGCCTGCAAGCCGGCCAAGGCCTCTTCCGCGGAGGCGCACTCGATGACCGTTCGCCAGCCCGGTTTTGCGGCGATCAGGCGCGCGATATGGCGACGGTATTCGCGCCCGTCCTCGACAATTGCGAAGCGGACGTCGGCACCGGGTTCCGGCGTTGTTTCAACTCTCATTGCGACGGGGAACTGAAGGCGACGAGGGCAGTGGGGCTTTGCCTGGGTCGGGAGAAGCCCCGAACGGGAGGACGAAACGGATCGAGGTTCCTGCGCCCGGTCGGGAATTGATTTCGCAGCGTCCACCCAGCGATTCGGATCGATGGACGAGATTTCGCAGCCCGTTGCCGGTCCACCCGCAGGCATCCCCCGCCGGAGCCAGCTCCGCGGCCTTGAACCCGCATCCGTTGTCGCTGACGAGCAACTCGATCGCTTTGTCGAAGGCGGCCAACCGGACCGAAACGACCGTTGCCTTGGAATGCTCGGCCGCGTTGCGCAGAACCTCCTTGAGCAGCGCCGCGACATTCCGGCGGAACTCGGGACTGACCGCGCGATCCGTTGGATCAGGAGGAAGTTCCAGTTCCAGCCGGATGCCGGCGATTTCGAGATAGCGGGAGGACAAGTTCGCGATGAAATCCAACACGCTTGGCAGGCGGTCGTTTGCAGGATGGATCTGCCAGATCAACTCCCGCAACCCCTGCGCCGGCGACGAGCCTCCTCCGGTGGGAACTCCGGGGTTTGCCAGGAGCACCCCAAGGTGATCGTGAATATCGCGCGCGATCCGGCGTCGTTCGCTGTCCACGGCCCGGCTGGTTTCACGCTTCAGCCGGGACCGCTGCGTGCGCAGCAGCCAGCGCATAACCGCAGCCAGCAAGGCCGTTCCCGCCGCGGCGCCGGCGGCTCCAAACGGCCACGTTCGCCAAAGCGGCGACGTCACCCTCAGAGCCAGCGTGGCTTCCTCCCCGCTCCATCGGCCTTCTCCATCCCGAGCCCGCACCCGGAACAAGTAGTCGCCCGCCGCCAAGCGCCCGTAATCCGCCCGCCGCGACCGGTCGGCGGTCCTCCAATCCTGGTCGAAGCCGTCCAGCCGGTACTCCAACCGCGTCTCCTCGGCCTCGTGCAACGACGGAGTCGTGAACTCGAAAGCAATCCGGCCTTTCGCGCGCGCCGGGGCCCCCGGGGCGCTCCCGTCACGCGGGATCGGGACCGCGTCCGCCAGGAGACTCTCAATGACGACGCCCGGCGTGGACGGGTTCGGCAATCGCGTCGGATCAACCATCACCACCCCGTGCCGCTTGAGAAACCACAGACGCCCGTCCGAGGCCCGCAGCGCAGTGACGCCTCCCGGCGCCACGTTCAACGCGGCGATGCCGTCCTCCGCACCGTAATGCCTCGCCTCACAGGGGCCTGATACGTCCGGAGCGGAGCGCTCCAGAACGTCCAAACCGAGGCGGGAAAGCCCCTCCGGGTGGTTCAACCAAAGGTGGCCCAAGCCGTCCTCCACGATCCCTGCAATCTCCAGATTGTTGATCAGAACACCAAGATCCAGCCGGACGAAACGCTCGCCAACGACGATGCCCATTCCCCGGCTCGTTCCCACCCAGACCCCCTCACCAGTTGCCCTCGGCCGCAGGCAGTTCACCTTTCCGGTGGCTGCCTCATCTGCCAGAACCTCGCACCGATCGTCCCGCATCCGGCACAATCCGACGCCGGCTATCCCAAGCAGGATCGCGTTGCCCGGTAGCTCTGCCAAAGCATCCACCCGCCGTTCGGGAACCGCGGCCACCCGCGCCAACGCATCATCGGGGTTCAGCACGAACAACCCGTCGCCGGCTCCGACCAGCCAGGATCCGTCCCGAAGTCGCACGGAGACGGTCAGCGATGCTGCTTCATCCTCACGCCCGCTTGCGCCGGCCGCGGAATCCCCGCCCGGAGCGTCGCCCCGCAGGAAGGGCAAAGGAACACGGGACGTCCCGGGATACCGCTCGAGCATTGGCGCCAGGAGCGCCGGACGAAATCCCCCTCCGTACGCGGGGGTGTAGTAATCAAGTTCACGTCCGTGCCAGGAGAACACCTGGGCGGGGCCCGCGATCCAGATGCCGCCGTCGGGACTTTCAACGATGGCCGTTGGGTCCGAAATGGACGCGCCGCCCTGGGTGACAAAAGTGACGCAGGGTCTTTCCCGGTGGCTGCACAGACCCTCCCGGGTCCCGGTCCAAATGGAGCCAGCCCGGTCCACGATGACCGAAAACGTCTCGGCCCCGGCCAGGAACTGCCGTCGATAGCCGTCATCCTCGCGTCGGTACAGGACCAGGCCCGGGCTTTCGCGATGGGTGGCCAGCAGCCCGTCTTGTCCGTACGCCGCGATGTGCGCGTTTTGGGGCACTTGCAGATGCAGGTCGGCAGGGTCGGTCGCTTTCAGGCCCGCGGCTTCGTCCGCCGGATCGAACTGCCAGAGCCCGCTCGCGGTTCCGATCCACAGCTTCCCGGCATCGGCGATCCAAAGATCGAAGATCCTCCAGGACCGGGCTTCGTCCCATGCCTCGGGAATAACCGGCCAGGGCAACGCAAGCCGGCGGGGCGCCCCTGCGGGATCTGCACGATACACGACCGGGCCGACGGAGAAGAACAGTTCGCCGCCGGCTCCCTCGATGACGGTGGAGACCTCCGCTTCAGCCGGTATTTCCATCACCTCGGTGGCGTCGGGGTCGACCCGGATCAGCCCGTCGCCCAGCGCGGCCCACACCCCGCCCTTGCGGGAAGCGCAGAGGTCGTTCACCGGCCGGCCACGGACCGCTTCCTGGCCGGGAAACCCCACGAATCTCCCGTCAAGGAGGCAGAACATCCCACGCATGGTTCCGCCCCAAAGCCGCCCCCGTCCGTCAACCGCCAGCGCGCGGACCACCGAGCCATTCTCGCGCAAGGCGGCGGTGTTGGCCTCGCTGAAGACTTTGAAGGTGATTCCATCGAACCGCGCAAGCCCGTCCACGGTCCCCACCCACAGAAAACCATCGGGCGTTTGCGCCACCGAACGAACCTTGAGGGCCGGTAGCCCGTCGGAAACCGTCCAGCGATGGATTTCGAACTCCGCGTGAGCGGGGGCGACCGGGCGTCCTCCGACGCGACCCGCGGCTCCATACCATGCCACCGGGCGGGTCCCAAACTCCAACCGATCCACCGGCGTGCCCCATCGGATTGAAGCGATCCAGGCAGCATGCAGATTGTCGATCAATTCGAGGCCGCCGTCCGGCCCGACCTCCATCCCGGTAAGCCGGAGCGGCCCGGGCTCCCTCAGCAGCAACGGATATGGATCGCCGGCAGGGGAAAGTGGAGGAAAGCGCTGCGCCCGCGCTGATGGCACGCCGACACCCGCGAGCACGGCGAGCGAAACCATCGCCGCCCGCGCGCGGATGGACTCCCTTCGGCGGGCCGCCCGCTTGCGGAATACGCTCTTTGACACGCCGTAGGAAGCCAACATCGCATGCCTGCCCGATCAGCGCCGCCACCCTAGCATTGAAGAAGAACTGATGGCAAGGACCGGACGCCATGGAACCGCTCAACCGTTCAGCGGGTGTCGCCCCGTCCGGCCAGCCGGAAGAAGGACATGGCATCGGCCGGTTCCACCACCACGACATGCTCGTCGTCCTCGGTTTCCACCATCCCGCCGTAAGCTTCCCACGCCGGTTCCGATAGCGTTCCCGCTCGCTCCAGGATCAACGGGCTGTCGACCGGCCATCGCAGCCGCAAGGCGCCGTTGGCAAACGTCAGGCGCAGGATCGCTTCCGCAGGAAGGGATCGCGTCAGGACCCCGGATACCTTCATCGGAATCGTCCCATCGCCAAGGGGTCCGATCCACAACCCGTCCCAGATCAGATTGATTGTCGAAGGTTCCACGGCTTCCACTCCAAACGTCGCCTCCGCATCCGGACCGACCACCCCCGCCCCAAGCCAATACTCGCCCGCCGGGACGCCCCAGTTGAGATCCCCGAAGTGCACCCAGCCGGGCAGCGACGAGAAATCAGCGGCATCGAAGGATTTGGCGAACAGTTCGATGCCGGCCTCCCCGTCGAAATCGCTCAGCAGACTCAAGCGGAACGTCCCCGACATCGACTCCATCCACAAAGAAACCGAATCCAGCAGGGCTTCGCCGGAGATCCGCACCTTGGTGCATGCGGTGACACCTTCGCCCGCAAACCGGAGTCCGGCGTCGCGGTCGATCTGCGACGCGTCGCCGGATTGCGCGAGAACGACCGGTTCCGCGATGTAGGCCGGAGGCGGCACGAAGTACTTGACCGGTTCGACCCGGGCCGTGAATGAACCAACGGCGTCAAGCAGGCCCGTGTCGGCCGCCCGTTTCAAGACCCAGCCGGGCTTCCCCGACATGGCGCCTTCGATCCACTCGACGTTGGCTTCTCCTGCATCGACGAATGCGAACACGACGTCGTAAGGCCCGTCGGGCTCGGAACGCCCCACCAGGTAGGAGGGCTGGAGCGGATCCGGTTCGAACCGGACAGCAGTTCCACTGTAGGCATCCCCCAATGGGGAGAGCGCATCGCAGGAGAACCTGCGGCTGCCCTCACTAAATGGCACCAGAAGCAGGTCGTAGACGGCGGCGGGTTCCACCTCCAGTGTGCAGGTTGAGATGAAACGCTCCTCCATCGTCGTCTCGTCCGAACCTGCGGATCGAACCTTGGCACGCCTTGATGGCGCAGTATTGAGGTCCCAGGTTCCGAGGACTCCCGCACTGGTTGGGGGAAGCGGATCCATACCTTCCGCATAGAGCATCCAATGGTAATAGGGGCTGTGCGTGACGCCCTTCGGATTGTCGGCGATGGGCTCGGCGTTTCGGGTCAGGCTCGGGGTAACGTGCTCCTCATACGAGTCGTCCATCACCCGGCCCCGAGCATCCGGTAGATGCTTGAGCCCAAACGCATGTCCGATCTCGTGAAACGTCACACTGGCGACAAAGTCGGGCCCGTACCACTTTACCGGAAGGTCGCCGGGCGGCCCCTGTCCCAGTTGCTCGTCCAAGAAGATCCCGACCTCACCGTCCAACCGCCGGTTCCAGCGGTCGGCTTCGCCTGGATTGTCGCTTGGCCCCACATCGAATGCCCCGCCTAGATAGAAATGGTCCTTCTTCTTGTCGCCATCCGAATCGTACCGCCCCAGAGGCTCCCCGAACCGAACGGCCAGGACGTTGTCCAACCGGCCCGGGCGATTGGTCATCACCGGCACCGTCAGGCCGTTCGCGTGGAACATGTTGGTCAAGGATGCAAAGACGTCATTCCGCCATTGGAGACTGGGCGCTCGGAGCGGATGCACTTGGGCGTTAACGTAGCGCGGCTCTTCCTTTAGAGTAACGGCGTGATTAAAAATCCCGATGATCGCTCGATTGAGATTCGGAATCGGATCGAATCTGCACCGCTGAGAAATCGGATTGTCGAAATCCAGCCAGATCAGCTGCGGCAGCGTTTCCGTGAAGGTTAAGCGTTCGATGCGAATGGGGTCCGCAAAAGCTGTCGAGAAGCTGAGACGGTTGAATGTCCCGCGATTCTCAATGACAACCGTATTAGTGAGCCCCTCCCCGTAGTCCACCCGCAGCAAGTGGCAATTCGAAGCGGTTTCACAGATTTCGGAGGCCAGAATGTGATCACCTCGAGTGGTAAAATAGACGGACCGTAGTTCTGAGCCAAGAATATCCTGGGGCGTTCCGGCCGGACTCCTCCATCGCCAGATCCGCGGTCCGAAGCCGGCGGGCCGCTCGACAACCACCCGAAGACTCGCCGAACTCCAGAGCCTGCCCGGTGCAGCCAGCAACGCTCCTTGCATTTCATCCAAACCCAGGGGTTCCCTGTTGAGTCTTGCGTCGAACATTGGGCGAATAGAAGAGCCTAAGTCCGGCGCCATGTTCCACAAGATCACCCCCCGATCGAGGAAGTGCGTGGAGTAACCACCATTCCAGTTCCCTGCGTTGTCGAACGACGTGATTTCTCCCGCCCGGCCGAGGATCCCAAACGCGCACAGGATGGCGAATAGAAAACATCCGGCCCGCCCGCCACGCATGGAATCGATAACGCGCGTTCTCAGCGCCCCCGCAACGGCCGTTCGGATCTTCGGACCGCGCGGCAAAGGGCGACGGTTGCTGGCTCGTCTGCCACCCGATCCAGCAATGTTCTTCTGAATGTGCGCAGTTCTTCTCATCCTGTTGTTCGCTGGCCGCGTGCGCTGGTTGAGGCCCGGCGTCCAGGCGCGACATCGGGCGATCATCTCCTCGTTCCGAGCGTGGTTCCCTCTCATCTGACGACCCGGTAGAACGCGCCCCCCGGCAACAGCTCCTCGTCGACCAGGATTCCCCGACCGAGCACCGATCCGACCGGGGGACGTCTCGGCCCCGGCACCGGCCCGTCGTACACCACGTCGGTCACGCCGATGGCGACCCAGGGCCCTTTGACGGTTCCCGCCCGCTCGACGGTCCAAGAGCCCTCCACCGCGGCGATCTGGAGGGTCCGCCCGCCGGACCCGTTCCCGACGAACGACACGGCGTCCTCCGCCTTGATGGTGACCCTGATGGAAACGGTTCCGCCCCGCCCGTCCGACACGACGTAGGAGAAACTGTCGGTCAACCACTCGATCTCCGGCGCCGCGATCACGATCCGATCGTCTTCCGCGAAAATGGAGCGCCCCTCGCCCGTCCTCGAATCGATGGACGCGATCGACAGATGGTCGCCGTCCGGATCGGCGGCCGCGGCAAGCAGCCGGACGGCTTCCACGACAAGGGGGTTCCCGTAACGGGATCCCAGGGTCCAACCGGCGCCGGTCGGAGCGCGATTGACGGGCAACAGCCGGATTTGGCCGGTCACCGTGACCGTGGCGCCGGCGGCATCCGCGACCAGGTAGTTGAATTCGTCCACCGCCAGCCCGTCCAACGGAGCATCGTAGAAGTAACTCCCGGAGACGGGATCGAGGGAGATGGGGCGTCCTCCCGAGGTCACAGGATCGATCGATCGCAACGCCAGCGCACCGCCCTCGGGGTCCGCTGCCGCTCCGAGCAATTCCGGCACCGTCAACACCAACCGCTGGCCTTGCGTGACCTCCACAAACAACCCCTCGGCGATCGGCGGCAGGTTATCGCGCACGGAATCATATGACCACCGCGCCACCATCGTCCTGGCGCCCGTGAGAATCGGCGTGAAGGCCACCTCTCCGGCGTCGTTCAGCCCATTGACGTTGCCGCCTCCGAACCCGCTGAACCCGTCGGCGAAACCGAAGTTTGCCACGGTTCCTTCCTCGCCGAACGCATCCCCTGTCCTGGCAACCAGATGAAGTCCTGTCGACGGATCGAAGAAGTACAACCCCGCTCCGAGGCCTCCCTGCAAGAACGGTCCGACGAACACCGCTTGGCCCGAGTTGTTGACGCAGCCCGAACGGAAGTTTGTGAGCTCAAACCGCAGAATGTCGCCTCCCGGCGCCGCGCGGTTGTTCAACGCCACCGCGACCGTCGAGGCGCCGTCGTGGAGGAACCAGCCTTGGGACTCGCCGTTCGAGGCGCCCGTCAATTCGGCGAAGAACAGGACCTGCCCGGAGTCGTTAACGGCAACCTTGGGATCGAACGTCCGATAGCGTCCGACATTCGACGGCGCAAACGCCCCCTTGCGGGCCACCTCGCGCAAGCCCTCAGCCCCGGCGAAGAACACGCCTTCGTTGTCCAATTGATCCTCGGGAGTGTCCGTCAGTTCCGCCCGGAAAGCCGCTCCTCCCGAGCGATTGAGCGCCGGATCATCGATGGCGTCGAGGATGCCGCCGTCCGGAAGCCTGTCCCCCTGCCCCGCAAGCCTGGCCACCGCGTCCTCGCCGAAACGATAGATGCCGGTGCGCGAATCGTGGAGGGTGCCGACAATCACCACCTCGCCGGCAGTGGTCATGCCGATCCGCTTCCGCTTGAAGCTGTAGAACATCCCGCCTTCGGGAGCCTCCTCATCCGTTCGCGCGAGTTCAACGATCCCCTCGGGCGTCCAGCGGAACACGCCCTGCGCGGTCACTCCGTTCCCATCCGGGATCGCGCGGATATCCGAGACGAAACCAACGGCGCCATCGCTGAGCACGAGATTCAGGTTGGACGGATCACTGGCAAACCGTCCATTGCCCCCGGGGACGCGGTCGTTTTCCCGAACCACCGCGAAGGTGACGCCGTCGACATCCGTCATGTAGACGGCATAATCGTCGAGCACCCCACCCAATGACCCAAGAACCGGCGCGTCCCACACGATGTTCCCCAGCGGGTCCATCGCGAACGACGACCCGAAGGTGAACCAGATGTTCCCGTTGCTGTCCGGTGTCGGGTCATCGCTCTCGACGACCGTCCTCAGACCGGGAGCCGCCGCGGAGCGTCGAAAGAGACCCTGCCCCAGCGGCCCGACGGAAGTCGTTTGAGCAGGAAATGCCACATCGCCGTTCGGGGCCAACAAGGGCGCCCCGAATCCGGCGAAGGTCGCGTTGTTTCGCGGTGTCGCGTCGCCGTTCCGCGCGAGCACTTCGCCGGTCGCCGACGAACTGGTCAGACACGACGCGGCGAGGAGTCCGAGCCACCCCACCGACGCCGGAGCGGGCTGGAGGCGTTTGCCTTGCCTGCCGGTCAGTGGTTTTCGATCATCGCTCCCGTAGGGCCCGTTCTTGAGCCCTGAAGCAGCCCTGATATTGTAACGCGACGAAGCCATGCCCGACAATTCCTACCAAACACTGCATCCCCCGTGTCCATGACACCTGCGTGCCATTGACAAGTGACCAGGTTCATGTGCCAGAAGGGTGGGTCGTGGCGATCCGCCTGGCCACGCGGGATCGCCGCGACGCGGTGTCTCCCGCCCGATCGCGGCCACTCCCGACGCTCGTTTGCGGCCTCGGGACCATTCAGGAACCCGGTGATCCGGCCGGCCGCGAAAGCGCCGTCGCCACGGCGCGGGGCCGGATCAGGCCGGGAGGGAACACTCCCGTCATCCGCTGCTTGAGGGGCGCCGCCGGGCCGGCCTATGGCGCGGTCGTGGTTTGGCCGTGGATGATGCGGGCGAGGCGCAGTTGCTCGAAGGAGTAGCGTCCGCCCAGCGCTTCATGCACCGGGGTCAGGAGACTGCGTCCGTGGGTCTCGAAGGCGGCGAGGATCTCGCGGCACTCGTCGGCCGGCATCTGCCCGTTCAAGTCGACTGCTTCCCCGGCCTGCACGGCGGCCTCGAGATGCCCGAGAATGGTGCTCTCCTTGAGCCCGCGCGCCGCCGCCACGGCCGCGACCTTTTCTCCCGACCGCAGGAGGTCCAGGGTGTCCCGGACGGTGGTGGCAAGGCCGGAACGATCGCGCCGGGGCGGCGGTGGCGGCGGGACCGTCGGGGCGGGCGCGGGGAATTCCTGGCGGGGATGCTGGTCGAGATGGGAGGCGATGGCGGCCAGGAAGACCTCCGCGAATTCGGCCAGCTTGCGTTCGCCCACCCCGCTGATCCGCGAGAACGCCGCGGGTGTCACGGGGTACTCGCGCGCCATGTGTCGCAGTGACACATCGCCGAAGACCACGTAGGGCGGCACGCCCCGTTCATCCGCCAGCCGCTTGCGCAGCTCACGCAACCGCTCGAACAAGGCCTCGTCGCAGGCGATCTCGCCGGCCCGCGGCGCCCGGACCTTGCGATCCGGCGCGGCCATGGGCCGGGTGAGCGTCAACGTCCGCCGTTCCCTCAACCACTGCCGGCCGGCGGGCGTGACCTCGATGGTGTTGAAGCGATCGGCATCCTGCGCGAGGAATCCCAGCCGGACGAGTTCCCTGCCGATGGCGCCCCACTCGTTCCGGGAATGCTCGTTGCCGATGCCGTAGGTCGACAGGGTGTGATGCCCCCACTTGCGGATCTTGTCCGTGTCGCCGCCCCGCAGAATATCCACCACGTGGCCGAGTCCGGTGGCGAAGCCGCTTTGCTGCCGCACGCGAATGACGCAGGAGAGCAACTTTTGCGCCGCGAGGGTGCCGTCCCAGGTTTCGCGCGGGCTGAGGCAGTTGTCGCAGCCGCCGCAGTTGCCGTCGGGAGGGGCGCCTTGCTCACCAAAGTACGCGAGGAGGAACGTCCGCCGGCAACCGCCCGTTTCGGCGTAGTGAACGATCTGCTCGAGCTGGGCGCGCGCGACCTCGCGCTCGTGCGGATCGGGTTTCTCGTCGATGAAACGCACGTGCTTCACGCGGTCGCCGGCGCTGAAGAGGAGCAGGCATTCGCCCGGCAACCCGTCCCGTCCGGCGCGGCCCGTTTCCTGGTAGTAGCTCTCGACGTTTTTCGGCAGGTCGTGATGGAGGACGAAGCGCACGTTCGGTTTGTTGATCCCCATCCCGAAGGCGATGGTCGCGCAAATGACGCGCACCTCGTCGCGCAGAAACGCCTCCTGCTGGCGCGAACGTTCGGCGGCTTCGAGTCCCGCGTGATAGGCCCCCGCCGCGATGCCGTCCGCGCGGAGCCGGGCCGCCAGGTCCTCGGCCGTGCGGCGGGCCTGGCAGTAGATGATGCCGCTGTCGCCGGAACGCTCGCGGAGGAACCCGAGCACCTGGCCGTAGGCGCCCGACCGGGCGGCCACGCGATAGACCAGGTTGGGCCGGTTGAAGCTGGCCACATAACGCGCGGGCTCCCGCAGCCGGAGCTGCCGGATGATGTCCTCCTGCACGCGCGTCGTCGCGGTGGCCGTCAGGGCCATGAAGGCCGCCCCGGGCAACGCCTCGCGAACCGTCGCCAGCTGCCGGTACTCCGGTCGGAAGTCATGCCCCCAATCGCTGATGCAATGGGCTTCATCCACCGCGAACACCCCGACCTGCCAGCGTTTCAGATCCTCGACGAACCCGGGCAGCACGAGCCGTTCGGGCGCGACGTAGAGCAGACGGTATTCCCCGCCGTGCAGGCCGCGCAACCGGGGCGCCGCCTCGCCCGGCGCGAGGGACGAGTTCAGAAACGTTGCCGGAATGCCCGCCGCCGAGAGCGCGTCCACCTGGTCCTTCATCAACGCGATCAACGGCGAGATCACCACCGTGAGCCCGGGCCGGAGCATCGCCGGCAGCTGGTAGCAGAGCGACTTGCCGCCGCCGGTGGGCAGCACGACGAGCACGTCGCGACCGGCGAGGGAATCCTGGATGATCTCCGCCTGCAAGGGCCGGAACGAATCGAAGCCAAAGTAGCGCTTCAACGCGCCCGGCAACGCTTCCTGATAACTAACCATGCAACTAGTATGCGATCCGTCGTTCTCCCGGCCAACGCGAAACGGCGCGATCCGACCGCGCCCGCCAGGCACCGCCGCCATTGTCCGTCGGCCGGGCAGCGCAATCAATTCCCGCTTTCCCCGCCCCGGCCCCCCGGCCAGACTGGCGCCGTGAACTCGCTGTCCCTCGCGCCGCGTCGCCGGTTGGCGCCCGTGCTCGCGGTGTGCCTCCTCCTCCCGGTTTCAACCGGGACCGCCCGCGCCGGCGCATCCACGAACCCGCCTCCGGCAATCCCCCGCCATATCCCGCGGCCACTGCCCGATCATCCGGGAAACATCTTCCTGGCCGGCGAGTCGGTGAGCGTCGTGGCGCCGGACCATCTGCCGGCCACCGGCGGCTCCTGGCGTCTGCTCGACGAAGAGGACCGGCCCGTGGAGATCCTGGGGGGCAACCGCACCGGTTGGAAGCCGGGCGGGCGATTGGCGCTGGGGGAGCTTCCCGTGGGGTATTATCGGCTCGAGTTCCTGGCGGCCGACGGGGAGTTGCTCGAGTGGACCGCCGCCGGTGTGCTGGCCCCGTTGCGCGCCCCGGTGCCGTTCGATTCACCGGTCGGTGTGGACGCGGCCATTGCCTGGTTTGCAGCCGACGATCCGGTGAACCAGCGACGGCATGCGCGGTTCGCCGCGTTGGCCGGGGTGAACTGGATCCGGGACCGGCTGCGGTGGCGGGATCTCGAGCCGGCGCGGGGCCGGTTTGCCGGGGAAACCAGTTACGACACGGCAGCCACGATCCAGCACGAGGAGGGCTTGCAGGTGCTGCAGGTGTTTCACGACACGCCGCCCTGGGCGCGGGACGGCGGCTCGGGCGGGGAATTTGCGCCGGATCTGCGGGATGTTCACCGGTTGGGCGCGGCGCTGGCCCGGCGGTTCAAGGGCCGCGTGCAGGCGTGGGAACCGTGGAACGAAGCCAATGTCGCCACGTTCGGCGGCCACACGGTGGACCAGATGTGCGCGTGGCAGAAGGCCGCCTGGCTTGGGTTCAAAGCGGGCGATCCCGGGGTCATCGTGGGCTGGAACGTCACCACCACCGTGCCGACCGAACAGCAAACCGCCGGCCTCGCCGCCAACGATACGGCGCCCTTCTACGACACTTACAACATCCACACCTACGACTGGGCCCATGCCTACGCCGGGCTGTGGGGACCGGCCCGCGAGGCGGCGGGCGGGAAGCCGATCTGGATCACCGAAAGCGACCGCGGCTTCAAGCACCTGGGCAACGCGCCCTGGAACGACCTCTCCCGGACCGGCGAGCGTTTGAAAGCGGAGTATGTCACGCAGTCCTACGCGCAATCCCTCTTCGCCGGCGCCGACCGCCATTTCCATTTCATCCTCGGCGACTATCACGAACCAAGCGGCGTTCAGTTCGGCTTGTTGCGGCGCGACTTCACACCGCGACCCGCCTATCTGGCGCTCGCCGCCGTGGGACGATTCCTCGCCGGCGCCGAGTGCCTCGGGCGTTGGCGTCCCGGACCGGACATCACCGTCGTCGCCTTCCGCGGCCGTCCCGACGGCGAATCCTGCGATGTGCTCGTGGCGTGGGCGGAAAAGGACGTCGACTGGCCGCAGCGGGGAACGACTGTCGCCGACCTGCGATTGCCCGAAGGCGTTGTCCCCCGGGCGGTGTTCGACTTTCTCGGGCGGCCGGCGGCGGGAATCTCACCGCTGGGTTCGGCGCCGCGATTCATCCTGTTGCCCGCCGGCCTGGCGGAACGAGTGCCGCTCGAACCCCGTCCGTTGCCGGCGTCCGTTGGGCCGAATCGGGAGTCGACGACGCGTTTCTCGCGCCCCGCCCCGTTCCCGGTCGTGCTGCAAGCCCGTCTCCCGGCGTCGCGGAAGGTGAAGGTCGTGGATCGTCCTTGGTCGGAGGGTTACGCCTACCGGTTCGTCCCCGGGGAAACCGTGGAGGTGCCCATCCGGATCTACAACTTCGGCGACAAGACGCTGACCGGCTGCCTGCGGGCGGACCCGGCTGGAACCGGGTGGAGCGTGGCCGCACCGGCGCCCACGTTCGCGATCGGACCCGGCGATCAGTTGGCCGTCGCGGTGCGCGTCACGTTCGGCGCCAACGAAGGCGATGGCCCGGGGTGCGCCGACGGCTGGCTGTCGTTGCTGGCCCAGATGGGGTACGAAGGATCGAGCCGGCTGGCGTTGCGCTTCGTCGTGCCGAAGGAACAGTAAGCCGTATCGATTCAACCCGCGGTAGCCGCCGGCGTGTCGTCGGCGCTGATCTCTATCGGCTTATGCGGTCTCGCCGATTCCGACTGGCGGTCACCTTCTGGTGAATCGTCGCGCCCGGCAACCGGCGTCCGTATCCCCACTGAATCATGCGCCGACTGGCGGTCACCTGCGCGTCGGCGGCGTATCCCTACTGAATGCACGTCGGCGGCTACGAGCTACTGCATGGTTACGGCTAAGCCCGCCCCCCGCCGCCGGTGCCGTGCCGCCGCCCGGCGAATCGACGCGCTTCTGGCGGGTTTATTGCTGTAACCTGCCGCGATGCGATGCGCCTGTTGGGTTCTGCTGTTCGTGAGTTTGCTGCCCTCCGCGCTCGGGCAGCCGGCTCTGCGGGTGTCCGAGTTCATGGCGGCCAACTCGGAAACGCTGCCGGACGAGGATGGCGATTTTTCCGACTGGATCGAGATCGAGAACCCGGGCCCCGGGCCCATCGATCTCGCGGGCTGGTCGCTCAGCGATTCAGCGGACGCCCTGAGCCGCTGGGTCTTTCCGGCCACCAACGTGGACGCCGGCGCCCGTTTGCTCGTGTTCGCATCGAACAAGGACCGTCGCATCGCGGGGGCGCCGTTGCACACCGACTTCCGGCTGTCCGCCGGCGGGGAATACCTCGGGCTCTTTTCACCGGCGGGTGAAGCGGTGTCCGAATTCAGTCCTGCCTTTCCCCCGCAGGCGCCGGACGTTTCCTTCGGCAGCGGCCGGCAATCGCAGACCATCCCGTTGCTCACCGGCGACACCCCGGCCCGGTATCTCGTGCCCGAGGGCGACACCGTGAACCCGGGCTGGTTTCAAGGCGGCGAGCCGGGGGCCGGGTGGCAGAGCGGTTTCGCCGCGATTGGCTATGAGACGTCGCCGGCCGAGTATGCCGGTTGGATCCGCACCGACGTTCGGGCCGCGATGCAGCAACGCAATCCGTCCTGCCTGGTGCTCGTTCCCTTCATTGTGGACGAGCCGCTTGCCCTGGCAGAACTCGAACTCGCGATCCGGTTCGATGACGGGTTTGTCGCCTGGTTGAACGGGGTCGAAATCGCGCACCGGAACGCTCCCGCGGACTTGGCGTGGAACAGTGCGGCAACGGCGAACCACCCCGACGCCGAGGCGTTGATCCCCGAGACGTTCGATCTGTCCGCCCATCGCGAACGGCTCGTGCCCGGCGTCAACTGGCTGGCCTTGCACGGTCTCAACGTCCGCCCCGGCAGCAGTGATTTTCTGCTCGTGCCCGAGTTGTCGGCGACACGCATTGCCGCGACCGACACCGCCTGGCGGTATTTCACCGAACCCACGCCGGGAGCGCCCAACGGCGGTGGCAGTGGCAATGTCGGTCCTTTGATCCGGTCGCTGAGCCACCTCCCCGCGCCGCCGGGCCGGCCCGCCGCTGCGGACGATCTCGTGGTGCTGGCCCGGGTGAGCGAATCGTTCGATCCCGTGGCCGGCGCGACGCTCCGGTATCGCATCGGATTCGCGCCGGAGCAGGCGCTTCCCATGGCGGACGACGGCGCGCACGGGGACGGCGCAGCGGGCGACGGGCTTTTCGGGGCGCGGATTCCGTCCGCGGCCGCCGGTCCCGGGGAATTGGTGCGGTATCGGATCGAGGCATTCGACACCGCCGGGGTTGCCTCGCGCTGGCCCCCGTTTGTCGCTGCCACCAATTCGCCCGAATACCAGGGAACCGTGGTTGCGGATCCGGTGGTCGGGAGTCCGTTGCCGGTCTGGGAGTGGTTCGCGGCGAGTCCCTCCCCGGGGCGGACCCGCAGCGGCACGCGCGGGGCGGTGTTTTTCAACGGCCGGCTTTACGACAACGTGTTCATCCGGGCGCGCGGCGGCGCGACCTCCGGCGGTTCGCAGAAGTTCGATTTCAACACCGGCGATCACCTCTTCGTGAACGAGGCCGTCGGCGCGGTCGAGGAGGCCAACTTGAACACGCCCGGAAGCGATCCTTCGTGGTTGCGGGCGCCCCTGGCCTTCGAGAGCTTCCGGCTCGCCGGCAACGCGGCCGGCGATGCCTTTCCGGTCCTGATGCGGGTCAACGGCCAGCGCGACCGGGTCGGGATCTTCATCGAGCAGGTGGACGAACGCTTCCTGCGCCGGCGCGGTTTCGACGACCAGGGCGCGCTCTACAAGTTCGTGCAACGGCGCACGCTGACGCCGGTCTTTTCGAACGCCACCGAAGGCGTCGAGAAGAAGACACGGCTCGACGAAGGCAGCGCGGATCTCGAGGCTTTCGTCCAGGGGTTGCACGCGCCGACGGCGGCCGGGCGCCGCGCGTGGTTCTACGACAACGTGGACGTGCCGGGATTGCTGAACTACCTGGCCGTGCGCTGCGTCATCCTGGATGCCGACGACGTGCGCAAGAATTTCTATCTCTACCGCGACACCCGCGGGACCGGCGAGTGGACGATCTTCCCCTGGGACAAGGACTGGACCTTCGGGATCACCGGCGACGGCGGGCCGTGGCTGCGACATCCGTTCTTCGGCGATTTCGCGCATCGCAAAGCGAACGCCGACCAATGGAACGAGCTGTGGGAATTCGTGTTCAACGACGCCGAAGTGCGGTGGCTCTATCTGCGGCGGTTGCGCAGCGTGATGGACCGGTTGCTCGGACCGCCCGGAGGGACGGGGGAAATGACGGTACTCGAAGGAGCGGCGCGGGCTTACGTGCCGGCCCTGAGCGCCGAGGTTGGCGCGGCCGCGCAAGCCGGACTGAACAGCGTGCTGCAGTTCCTCGAGCAGCGCCGGGTGGATCTCTACGTGACCTACGCCGCGACAAACCGACTCGCCGGCGCGGATGCGCTCGTGCCGCAAGGTCAGCCCGACAAGGCGCAACCGCTCATCGGCGCCGTCGACTTCAATCCCGTCAGCGGGCGGCAGGCGGAGGAGTTCATCCGGCTCGACAATCCGCACTCGACGGCATTCGACCTGTCCGGATGGCAGATCGACGGCGGGATCCGGCATACCTTCCGACCGGGCACCGTCATCGCGGCCGGGGGTTCGCTCTTCCTGTCGCCGGAGGTGCGCGCCTTTCGAAACCGGGCCGAGGCGCCCACCGGTGGCGAAGCCCGGTTGATTCAGGGCGACTATGCAGGGCAACTGTCGGCGCGCGGCGAAACGCTCGTCCTCCTCGATCCCACCGGCCGCGAGCGGCTTCGCTGGGATTACCCGGCCGAACCGACCCCCGCCCAACAATGGCTGCGCCTCACCGAACTGATGTTCCATCCGGCGGACACCGCGCCGGCAAGCGGTGACGGCAACCTGGAGTTCATCGAGCTGAAGAACATCGGTCCCGGGCCCTTGGACCTGCGGGGCGTGCGCTTCACCGACGGCATCGCCTTCGCCTTCGACGGAGCAGCGCCGGCGGTGCTCGGTCCCGGTGAGGCCGGCGTGCTGGTGGCGGATGAAACGGCGTTCCGGGCCGCCTACGGTCCGTCCGTCCGGGTGCTCGGCGTCTTTACCGGACGGTTGGACAATGGCGGCGAACGCGTGCGCCTGGTGGATGGTGTCGGGGAGGAGATCCTGGATTTCCGCTACGAAGACGCCTGGTACCCGCTCGCCGACGGGGCCGGACGCTCGCTCGTGATCAAGGATCCGGCGGCCCCATGGTCGACGTGGGGCGATCCGTTGAGCTGGGACATCAGTGTCGCCGCCGGTGGTTCCCCGGGACAGGACGAGGATCCCTGGACCGGAGAGGATCGTGATGGCGACGGGATGCTCGACGATTGGGAACGCCGGCATGAACTTGATCCGGCAATCAACGATGCCGCCCTCGATCCGGATGCCGACGGCCTGCGCAACCTCGGTGAGTTCCATGCGGGAACCGATCCCCGGGATCCGGCCAGTTGCCTGCGCTTGAACGTCGCGGTGGACGACACGGGACGCATCCATTTGGCCTTCACGGCGCAACCGGGGCGAACCTACCGCGTCAGTCGCGCCGTCCGCCTCGACGAGGAGGAATGGCAGTTGGCCCGCGAGATCAGCGGCGTCCTTGGTGAACAGTCCTTCACGGAACCCCCCGCGGACGCAACGATCCGCTTCTTCCGTCTCGAAGTCACCGCGCCCTGAGCCGTGACGATTCAGTTCCTGGACCGCGGATGGGCGCGGATGACACGGATGGGGCGCGGCAAAGCCGGGTTGGAGCGAGGGTCAGCGCGATCACTGAATGGTGAGTCCAAACGCGGGGCAGGTCGCTTCTGTTTCTCCCAATATCCGCGCCCATCCGTGCCCATCCGCGGTGACTCCTACTAAATGGTCACGGCTCAGGGGCTGCGAATGACGAGGTTGCGGATCTCGGTCATGTCCTCGATCGCGAAAGCCCGGGCCGCCGATCTACCCCACCGCAGGCTGCTTCTGCCCGGCCAGGTTGTCCGGCGCCCGGCGGAGCAGACGAACCGCTGCTCGCCCCGACCAGCAGCACACCATTCCACACACGCCGGCGCCCGGCGGTAGACGGGTCCCGACCACACGCCGGCAGGCAAAAAGCGCCTCGCCCTGCTCTGAACCAACAGCGCAGGGCGGGCGCAGCTTGAACGCGCTTCAACGCGCGCTCCAGCCCTGATGGTACCAGGGCGTAATGACAACCGGGAGGCTTCGTCTGCCCCGCGGGATCAACCGCGTAGATCATCGCCTCCCCCTCGACCCAAAGGCCGATCTCGAACCCGTAGCTGGGCGGGAACGCATACGAAAACGCCGGCCAACCGGCGGGCACCCGATCGATGCGCACGATGGTGTCAATCGCCAGCGGCCCCACCGCGAGCGAGCTACCGGTGTCCTCGACGTAGATCTCGCGCTGCGCCCGCCCGTAACACCCGCTGTCCGCCGACAGTTTCCAGTAGAGCAGCGACGGCCCGGCCACTTCGGTCGTCCGGCTCGCAATGACCGTCGGGGGTGAGCATTGTGGGGTCGCCTCGATTTCGTTCGATTGGCAATACTCGTCGCTGTTCAAGGCCGCTGGACGCACGACGTACTAGTAGGTCGTTCCCGACAAACCGTCGTCGTCCACATAGGTTGTTTCCGTGGTGGAATCCAGCCACAGAGAGGGTCCGCCGGAGGATCCATAAAGGGGTCGGTTCTTGATATTGGCATATCTGGTCCAGTCGAACAGCCTCCAGGCGATGGCTGGAAGGCTCAGAGCGGAAGTATCCGGGGCGGGGCATCACGCTCTCCACGGCGGTGACCGCCGCGAGGCCATCTCTTGCGACGGCGCCGGCCGGCAGCCGTTCCTCGATACGCTGGTCGAAACCTGCGCCACGACCCGTTGGCAGGTCCACGCGCTCTGCCTGATCGGAATCATGCTCCCTCCGTTCAGATAGCGCGTGAAGAGCGACAATTAGAATTCCCCGGTGGTTAAGAATAGTCGTCGTTGACCACCCCTGCGGCGGGGATGGTGTTTGGGAACCGAGCGGTTCCGGGAGGAATTGCTGGAGCAGATGGAGGAGCGCCTGGGGGCCGAACACCACGGGCAGGAACGCCGGGAGACGATGCAGGGAGAGGCCGAGCGGATCGTGGCGGAAGAACTGGAGGCGTTGGGATGGGGGGAGGAGGACTTGGCGCAACGGCCCAAGGGGGATCCGGGCAAGGTGGCGATGGCGGTGCGATTGAAGGCGGAAAGCACAATGACCGCCAAGTGGATTGCAGCCCGCCTGCAGATCGGCACCCCCGGCTGCCTGCACCATCTGCTCCACCGACAACGCCGCTCAGTGAAACCCTGATATGACAAAATCAAGAACTGACCCCTTTATGACCCTTTACAGTTTTGCGCTCCCATAGGGTGGCTGACCATCCAGCCCGTTTTGGGGTTGCCTGCTCTATGAGGCCAGCTCGCCGCCAAGCATCTTTGCTTCCTTCAGATCGATCCGGGCCTTGTTGCCGTGTTTGGCAAGCAGATGCAACAAGTTCGCGCCGTTCAGCAGCACCAGAGGCTTACCCTTGGCGAACTCGTAGGCATCTGGGCCGTAATCCGACGTAGTTACGAGGATGCCCTTGCTGGCCCCCTCGGCCATTACCGTGCCGTACAGGTCCCTCACAAAGGAGACACCAACCGCGTTCGTGTAGCGCTTGGCCTGGATCACGGTCTTCCCGCCGCGAATTGGGTCGGGATCGAACGCCACAGCATCGACTCCGCCGTCCCGGCTTGCCTGGGTCACCTTGACCTCGCCTCCCGCCAGGCTGAACTCCTTCGCGAAGATCTCCCTGATCAAGTGCTCAAAATCCTGCCAGTCCATCGCCGCCAGGTTAAAACCCTCATAGAGTTGACCGGCCACCTCCTGCGAGGCAACGAAGCGTTTGTCTTCCCGACTGATGCTCAAAACCGGCGCCACCGGGGCAAGCCTGTGCAGTTTTGAGCTGCCAACACCTTTCAGGTCTTTGAAGCATGCCTTGGCATCAACGTGCGCCAGGTCCCTTCGCTCGAAGTCGGCTCTGTTCGCATGCACCGAGAGGATGCACGCCCTTGCAGGCTTGCCTGTCGCCTCGTCGATGCTCTCAACCCAGCCGTTGAATACCACCGCGACAAGTGCGTTTACCCTGTCCGCCTCAAACAGTTCATGCACCGTTCGCAGGCAGATTTGATAAACCAGATCATCGTACAGGCTGTTGGATTCCCGTTCGGAAACGAAGGACTCCACGAACTCATCCCTCGACTTCACGTACT
Organism: Verrucomicrobiales bacterium; assembly: GCA_024233305.1. Lineage (GTDB taxonomy): Bacteria > Verrucomicrobiota > Verrucomicrobiia > Limisphaerales > J093 > J093. Next base: position 178,047 of record JACKPV010000030.1, on the reverse strand, counting down.
TGACCTCCTTCACTCTCGGCAGGTTGCCAGGCACCGGCAGAGCATAATCCACGACGAGGATCTTGGTTTCCGGGTTGAACTCGATCTCAAAGTCTTGCGGAAACGAATCCGGATAATCCGAACGTGACAGCACCAGGTCGCAGTAGTCTTTGATGGCTTCGGGCTCAAGAGCTTCGTACTCCGCCCTCCGTTTGTCGACCGCTTCGTTGTCGCGTTGCTGTCGGGCTTCAAACTCCTCTCGTTCTCGCGTCCACCGCTCGAATTGAGCCAGGTAGCCCGCGTGCAACTCCTCGTTCTTGGCCTGAGTGGCCTCTACTGCCGCCTGCCACGTGCTGCAGTCGCTCTCGTACAACCGGAGGCAGCCTTCCACCTTCGCCTGCTTCTTGGATTTGATGAGCTTGTCCGCGAAGGTGAGCATGGGCTGGTAGCTGGGAGCCTCGGGGTTGGGCTCCTCAGGAAAGGCGAGATACTGTGGTGCCTCCGGCTGGAGCTTGGGAAAGGGCTCGGCACTCTTGAGGCATTCCCAGTCGATAGCGTCATCGACCTCCAGAGTGGCCTCCAATGTACGGCGGACTTCCTCAATTGCCACCTTCGCCTCGAGACTGCGCGTTTCAGCCTCTGCCTGTCTCGCTCGAAGGCGGGCTACGGTTGACAATCGCTGCTCGGCGGCCGCGGTTCTTTCCCGCTCCCGAGCAAGCTTCTCCTGATACTGGCATTCCCAGGTGAACTCCTGAGCCCTCGCCTTTGCGTCCACGATAGCTCTGTCGTTGCCGGTAATGATCCGCTGTTTGCCCAACCCACGATGCGTCACTGTTGCCTGCCATCTCATTCCTGATTCCTCACATAGAAGGGTAGGATCACGCCGCTCCGCCTGAGACGATCCAGCGTCACGTTCGAGGCGCAGACCGATCTCCGGGTAACGGTTGGTGCAGCACAGTGTGCACAAGCGGGGTGATTATTGCGAGCCCCTGGTGCGCCCCTGGTGCGCACGGCGCGCGGACGCCCTCGTGGCGTCGGCTTGTCGGGGGTCATTGATCAGGCGGACACGTTCCCGAACCTGCTGTAAAGGGGTCGGTTCTTGATATTGGCACATGCGGTCGAGTCGAACGGCCTCCGGGCCAGCGCTGGAAGGCTCAGAGTGGAGTATCCGGGGCGGGGCCTCATGCTCTCAACCGGGGTGAGCGCCGCGAGGCCATCCTTTGCGACGCCGCCGGCCGGCGGCCGTTCCTCGATAAGCTGGTCGAAACCTGCGCCAAGACCCGTTGGCAGGTCCACGCGCTCTGCCTGATCGGAATCATGCTTCCTGCGCCCAGATAGCGCGGGCCACGTCCAGCCAGCACGCCGGTTCACTCGGGCCCCGAAGCACCGGCTTGCGGTCCGCGGGGTCGGCAAGTTCGAGGGTCCATTCGCCCTGGACCGAAGGCAGCGCAGCAAGGTTCAATTCCACGAACCCGGGAGGTGTGCCGTTGGCTTCGGTGGCGCCAGCGAGTCCGCTCGGCCGGCGCTTGAGCTTGTGGTAATCGAACCCCAGCACCTGGGCCACTTGACTCACTCCGTGCTCGCACGCGGCCTGAGCCGCCCCGGCCCAGACCCGCTGGGGAAGCGGTCCCGGAGGCCGTTGCCGTTCGCGCCATTGCCGGAGCCGGCGGGCCATGCGATGCGCCGGGCCAAAACGAGGATTTCTTGCTTTGGCCGGTGCGGGGGGCGGCTACACTGCGCGGCGCGATGGCTTTGCTGCCCCTGGTGGAACGTGAACTGCGCGTGGCCTCGCGGCGCGGGCGGACCTATTGGCTCCGGCTGCTGGCCGCGCTGGCTGCGTGCGTCATTTGCACCTGGGTCTGCCTGGTGTCCACCCGGGGCCAGCAATCGGCCGCGGTGGGAAAGTCGCTGTTCGCATTGCTGTCCAGCCTCGGGTTTGCCTACGGCCTCCTGATCGGTCCGTTCCTGACCGCCGACTGCATCAGCGAGGAGAAGCGCGATGGGACGCTGGGCTTGCTGTTCCTGACTGAACTGCGGAGCTGGCAGGTGATTCTCGGCAAGTGGACCGCCTCGTCCCTGGCGGGGATCCTCGGCCTGCTGGCCATCATCCCTTCGATGGGCATTCCCCTGCTGCTCGGCGGGGTCACGCCCGGGGAGTACGGACGGACCGCCCTGGGGGTGCTCAACGCGATCTTCTTCTCGCTCAGCGGGGGCATGCTGGTGTCGACCCTGGCGCGGGACCAGGCGCGGGCCACGTTGGGATCGGTGGCGCTGGTCCTGGGGATCGCGGGAATGCTGCCCGGCTTCGTGGTGTTTCTGGGCAACGCCCTGTTTAAAGTGCCCGTGCCGACGCTGTCGGTGGTCGCCCTGATCAGTCCGGCGTGGGCGGGCTACCAGGCGCTGGAGACACCGTACAAGGCCGACCCGCAGCAGTTCTGGTTGTCGCTGGCATTATCGCATGGTTTGAGCTGGGGCTTTCTGTGCGCGACGGCGGCGTTGATGCCCCGGGTCTGGCGGGAACAGGTCGGGGACAAACCGGTGCGGTGGCGTTGGCTCTGGCGCTTCGGCTATACGGCGCGCTGGCGACGGCAGTTTCGCCGGCGGCTGGATCGCAATCCGGTCTTCGCCGCCGCGGCACGATTGCGCTGGCCGCATCTGGTGTTCTGGCTGCTGGTGACGCTCGTCGGGGTGAATGTCTACTGGCTGACCTTCGGCTTTCGGACCAGTCCGGGCAGCGCGCGTTTTCACCAGAATTTTGCCTACGCGCTGGTGTTCACGAACCGGGTATGGGTGTGCGTGATGGCCTGCCATCTGATTCTCGAAGCGCGACGCACGGGGGCGCTGGAGCTGCTGCTTACCACCCCGCTGCAAGTGCGCACATTTCTGCGCGGCCATTGGCGGGCGTTGCGGGCGTATTTCTTCTGGCCCATCGTGGTGATCGCGGGCCTGCATGTCTTCTACGTGTGGGGGACCTGGTCGGCGATGGGGAGCCGCTATCCAACGAACATCCCCTACCTCCAGGGGCTCGTGGTGACGGCCTCGTCGAGCTTCTTCAGTTTCCTCACGGATGTGTTCGCGCTCTGCTACGTGGGGACCTGGTTGAGTCTTTCCTCGCGGCGTCCGACCCTGGCGATCCTGATGACGCTGGTGTTCGTCATTCTGGTACCCTTCGTGGCCACCCAGGCGTTGCCGGCCTTGCGCGGCGCGGCGCCCGACCCGGTGGTGCGATGGTTGCTCAAGCTGCCGGGGATGTCGGTCTTCGCCTCCTCGACGTTCTTTCTGTTGCCGGCGGTGCGGGCGGTCGCCATCATGACCAAGAACCTGTTGTTCGTGCTCTGGGCGCGCCCGCGGTTGAAGCGATATTTCCGTCCGGCGGCGGCCCAGTGTTACCGGCCCGGGATGCGTCTGGCGGCGGTGTGGAAGCGGTTGGGCGCGATGGTCCGGTCGCGAAGCGACGACGTGGCGCCGGGCGCGGCCGGCGCCGGAGGAAGTTGATCGGGAATGACGGCCCTGCCCATTGTCGGGCGTGAATTGCGCGTGGCGGCGCGGCGGCGGATGTCCTTCTGGGGACGTCTGATCGCAGCGGCGGTGTTTGTATTGATGGCCATGCTGGCCCTGGCGGCCGCGGCGGCCAGCGGATCGCCTCCCTCCGGCAAAATGCTCTTCGAGAGCCTGGCCACGCTCGGCTTCTTCATCTGTGCCGCGGCGGGACCGCTGCTGGCGGCCGACATCCTGGCGGGCGAACGGCGGCAAGGCACCTTGGGGCTGCTCTTCCTCACCGATCTGCGTCCGATGGACGTGGTGCTGGGCAAACTGGCGGCCGTTTCGATCAATGCCGCGGCCGCCGTCCTGGCCAGCCTGCCGGTGATGGCGGTGTGCCTGCTGATGGGCGGGGTGACGCTCGATCAGCTCGGCGCTCTGGCGCTCGTGCTCTTCAACACGCTCTTCTTTTCCCTCGTCTGCGCCGTGCTGGTGTCCGCCTTTTGCACCGAGTCACGAAGCGCGCTTTCACTCAGCGCCTGTGTGGTGGCCTTCTTCATTCTCGTGGTGCCCAATCTCCGGGCCGTCTATCCCGGCGGCGTGCTCGAAGCGCTGGGGTTCGGGCTCGGGTTCATCTCTCCCGCCACCGCCCTGCACCTGCTGCGATCGGTCGGCGGCTCGGCGCCGGTGTTGCTCGCTCCGGGGTTTCTGTTGCTGATCGCGTGGGTGCAACTGGCCGGGTGGCTCGCGCTGGGAGCGACCGCCTGGGTGATTAAACGCGCCTGGCGCGAGCAGCTGGCGCTGTCCGTGCCACTGCAACTCTGGCAACGCCTGATGGGCTGGGTGTATGGCGGCGCGGACGGCCGCAAGCGCCTGCGCCAGGGATTGCTCGAGCGCAACCCCTGGACCTGGCTGGGCAGCCGGAATGTCCTGAAGCGACGGATCCTCTGGGGAGTGGTCATCCCGATCCTGCCCTTGTGGATCGTGGCCGGCTGGTTTCAACGGAACGGCTGGGATCCGGCCCTGACACTGTCCATGGCCTACATCGTCCAGCTGCTGCTCAAGGTCCTGATCGCCTCGGAGGCCTGCCATCTGTTCGGGGAAAACCGTCGCAGCGGCGCCTTCGAACTTCTGTTGACCACCCCGCTCGATGCCGGGGAGATCACGCGCGGCCATCTGGCGACCATGCGGAGGCTCTTTCTGCCTCCGGCCCTGGTGACCGCGGTAACCGCCGTGGCCTCGGTGGCCGGGAAACTCCAGCCGGATGAACTGCTCGTCCTGCTGGCGGTCACGGCGATGATGCTGTGGGACATGCATACCCTGGCGTGGGTGGGCATGTGGCGGGGGCTGCGACAACGACGTCCCCACCTGGCCTCGGTCAGCGCCCTGACCCGCGTGCTGTTCTGGCCCGGGTTCCTGCTGGTGTTCCTCGGAGGCATGGCGGCGGCGGCCGGGCCGCTCGGGCCGTTGGTCATGGCGGTCGTCGTTTACGCTTCCAGCAACCTGCTGCAAGCCTCCGCAGCCGCCGACCTCCTGGCCACCCAGATGCGCCGGATCGTGGCGGAGCAATTCCAGTCCGATCGGGCCGAAGGCGGCTGAGGTCCCGGCGCGAAATGCCGACGGCGGACGGGGTGTCCGGACGGGATTCAACCCCACATCAACCGGCAGACCACCACCGACGCGATGATGCCGACGAGGTCCGCCAGCAATCCCGCCGCCACGGCGTGCCGGGCGCGGCGCACCCCCACGGCTCCGAAATAGACCGCCACGACATAGAGCGTCGTCTCGGTGCTGCCGAGCAGGGTGCCGCCCATCCGGGTCACCAAGTGGTCGGGGCCCAGCGTGTTCACCAGGTCGGTGAACAGCCCGATGGTGGCGCTGCCGCTGAGCGGGCGGGTGAGCGCCATGGGCAGCAGTTCCGTGGGAAAGCCCACGCGGCCCAGCAGCGGTTCGAGCGCCCGCGTCAACAGGGCCACGCCGCCCGCCTCGCGAAACATCATGATGGCCACCAGCATGGCGACCAGGAACGGAATGATCCGGACCGCCACCTGAAAGCCTTCGCGAGCGCCCTCGACGAATTCCTCGTAAACCGGCACGCCCTTCAACGCCGCGTAGAGCGGGAAGAAGGACAGGAACGCGGGGAGGGCCAGCAGCGACAGGGCGTTCACCGCGCGGACGAAGCCGCCGGCAACCTCTCCGTCCGCGGCGGGCTGACGCAGGAGGTGAACGAAGCCCATCAGCACCAGGGCCGCGAAAGCGGTCAACGCCAGCTTCCCGCCCCACCCGAGCCGCCGGGCCGCCGGTGGGTCGGCTGCGGTTGCCGACGGGGCGTCGTCCGGCGACGGGGACGTCGACGATCCGGGGGAAGCCGGGCGCGCTGCGGGGATGGGCACGCGAAATCGGGGCAGGCGTTCAAGCAGTTTGACGGCCGTGATGCCCGCCGCGGTCGAGCAGGCGGTGGCCAGGAGGGCGGTGCCGACGATGGCGGTGGGTTGGGTGCCTCCCTTGGCCGCCATGATGCCGATGGCGGTCATCGGGAGGATCTGGAGCGAACTGGTGTTCAACGCCAGGAAGGTGCACATCGCGTTGGTGGCGGTGCCCGGATGGGGATTCAGGCGCTCGAGGTCGTGCATGGCCCGCAGGCCCAGCGGGGTGGCGGCGTTGGTGAGTCCGATCATGTTCGCCGCCATGTTCATCAGCATCGAGCCCATGGCGGGATGATCGGACGGCACTTCCGGAAAGAGCAGGCGCAGGGGCCGGCGCAACCATCCGGCGATGGTCCGGACGAGCCCCGCCTGTTCCGCGAGCCGCATCATGCCGAGCCACAGGGCGGTGATGCCGACCAGCGGCAGGGCGATGTCCAGGACGGCCATTTTCGCCCCGTTGAACGCGCCGTCCGTCAGTTCCTGCAACCGGCCGTTCCAGCCGCCGAGCACCACGGCAACCAGAATCAAGCCCAGCCAGATGTAGTTCAGCACGCGCCGGATACTCCCGTCTGGCGCGAAGCTGGGGAAGGGTTTTCTGGACGGCGAAGAAGCGTGCGGCGTCACCAGCCCAGGCCGAGTCCGCGCAGTTCCCGCCGCAACCGGTCGACGTTCCAAACCTGCAACGATCCCTCGGAAGAGCCGGCCATCAGCAGCCGCCCGTCAGGACTGAACTCCAGCGCGATCCAGCGCCGTCCGACGACCTCCCATCGCGCCACCTCACGGCCGTCGCTTCCGCGGGCCAGCCGCAGGGTTCCGTCCACGCTGCACGTCGCGAGCCATTGATCGTCGTGGCTCACGGCGAGCGCGGTGACCTCACCCTGGTGGGCGGGGACGGCAAACCGCACGCGGCCGGAGGCGACCGTGCAGCTGCACACCCATCCGGCCGCGGTCCCCGCCAGCAACCGCGTCCCGTCGGAACTGAATCGCAGCGCGCGAAGGCGATGAGCCGGCGCCTCGACAACAGGAGCCCCCGCGCGCAGCGCGCCGAGGAGCCCCGGTTCCGGGGTGCGCCCGGTTTCGGCGGTGAACACCCGCCGTTCGCGCTCGCCCGTCGCAGCATCGAGAATCTCCGCGCCTTCGGGATGGAAAAGGGCGCAGGCCAGTTTTGACCCGTCGGGTGTGAAGACCGGCGGTGCGCCCGGATAACCCGGGGCGGCGGCGGGCCAGACCGCCTCCCGCTGCTGTCGGCGCAGGTTCCAGATTTCAAGGGCATTGGTGCGTCCCGCCGCCTCGTCCGCGGTACCCAGGATCTCGACCCTAGCCGCCAGCAGCCGGTCCCCGTCGGGAGAGAAGGCCAGCGCGGTGATCCCCGGACGGGCCGGCAGTTCCAGCGGATCTCCGACGCCTGAAGCAGTGGCGATGGTGACGCTGCGGGCCCCGGTGACAACGGACGACGGGGCCGTCCAGTAGTCGCCGTTCCCGGTGGGCTGGAGCAGGGTTCCCGCGATCGGATTGCCTGCGGACTGCAACGCCGGGTCCCCGTCGCGCGGCGGCAACAACACCCGTTCGCCGCCGGCCATCACTTCGCGACCATCGCTGGAAAAAAGCAGTTGCGCCGCCGGATGATCGAGTCGCACACCGGGCGCTGGAATCGCGAGCCGGGCGACGGTGACGGTCGCCGGTTCTCCGGGCCGTCCGGGGTTCGCCGTCGGGACACGACCGGGGTCACGGGAAAACCAGGCCAGCCACCGGCCGTCAGCCGACCAGGCGGGTTGAACGGCATCCCCCGCCACCGTGACCAGTCGTCCGTCGGCCAGGTCATGCACCTCGATGACCGGCGGTACTCGGTCCAGCGCGGCGGCGAAGAAGCGGCCATCCGGCGAAAGGGCCGACGCCAAGTTTGAAAGCCCGAAACCGGCCTCCCGACGACGGAGCGTGGCTCCGGGCGTTTCACCTGTCGCCGCTTCCCCCAAGCCCGCCCGGGCCTCGAGGTCCAGCCCCGGCGCCGTGAACACCCCGAGGTAACGCCGCCGTGCCACATCGAGAATCCGCAGGAGCGAGCGGTCGAGCGGATCGCTCACAAAAGCCAGCGTGCCATGCCGCCGCAACACGACCGGGATGCGCGGCGAATCCGAAACCAATCCCGCCGGGGCCCAAAGGAGCGCGCCATCGGTTGGCCGGCGGAATTCCAGCTGGTAATCCGCCGCTCCGGGGCTCTCGCTCCAGCAGGCAACGACCTCGCCGGCCGCGGCCACGGCGGCGACGTTCGGCCCGGGATCGGACAGCGGACGCTCCGTTCCGGTCGCCGGGCGCCATTCGACGAAGCGTTGTCCGGACCGGAGCAACAGGGATTCGTCGTCCAACCAGACGGGCGGGCGGCCCGCCGAACCGACGCCCAAACGGCGGAGGGTTTCGACATCGAACACGGCGGTTTCCTGGGCGCCGAGGGCGATCCGGTTCCCGTCGGGACTGAACACCGGCATCCCCTGGGCCGGCAGACGGGCGGGCGGTTGGGCGGAGGCGGGCGCCCACAGGGCGGTGGCGTCATCCGGCTGCGGCCAGGCCAGCCACGGGCGCTCGGGATGGAAGGCGGGTGGACCGGATGGCGCCAGCCAGCGGTGACTGCCAAGCAGGCTTCCGTCGGGCAACTTGAACACCGAAACGAAGGCCGCCCCGCTGGTTCCGGACAATCCCGGCGAAGGCGCACCGGCCACGGCCAGAAGCGTGCCGTCGGCGGCGAAGCGGACGATGCGCGGGGCGTCCACCGGCACCCGGGTGAGGATGTCCAGGCGGGGCAGGTTCAGGCTCTCGATCAACGCGCGCTGCACGTCCGGGCCGGGACCGATTTGCGCGGCCTCGGCAAACCGCTCCCGGGCGCCCGTATGATCGCCGGCCACCTGCTCATGGACGCCCTGTTCGATCAGCAATGCACGGGTTTGCTGCCGGGCGACCCCGAGCGTCCGGTGCAGGCGCACCGATGTGGCGGCCAGACCCCCGATCACCGCCGTCAGGAGAAAGGCCGGGCCGGGCCGGCGACGCAGCCACTGCCAGAATGTGCCGCCGCCGCTGCTCCGACGGGCGAGCGGTTCGTTGCGCACCAGCAGATCGAGATCGGCGGCCAGTGCCAGCGCGGTGTCGTAGCGACGGGCGGGTTCGCGGGCGAGGCATCGGGCGCACACCGTCTCGAAACCGCGCGGCAGGGCCGGGTGAATCCGCAGCGGCGAAGGGGCGTCGCTTTCGCGCAACATCCGCAGCCGTTCGGCCGTCGTTGCCGCTCGAAAGGGCGCCGCGCCGGTCAACATGGTGAACAAGACGCTCCCCAGCGCGTAAACATCGCTGCGAATGCCGGCCGGCGTACCGGGGCGCCGCGCCTGTTCCGGCGTAAGAAAACCGAAGTCCGATCCCGAAGGGTCCCCGGCGCGGGTTACCCGCGGGGCGGCCGCGAACCCGACCAGCCGGGCGTTGCCGCGTTCGTCCACGAAGAGGTGGCCCAGCGAAATGCCGCCATGCACGAGCCCGGCCGCGTGGGCTTCATGAACGGCTTCCGCCACCTGGGCGACGAGCCGGGCGGCCAGGGTCGGCGGCAGCGGGAGGTCGCCCGCAAGCGACCCTTCATCGGTCCAGTCCAGGACCGCGTAAGGCGAGCCGTCGTGCATCCCGCAAGCCTGGACGCGCACCGTGTGCTCGGAGCGCAGTCGCGTCGCGCGTTCGAGACGCTCGAGCGCCGCCTCCGTCCAGTCGGAGTCCGCCTGGGCCGGCGGCGAAAGGACTTTCACGGCCACGGGTTGTCCGGTGGTCGCGTGGCGGGCCCGGAAGACCACCGCCCGCGGACTGCGCGAGATCTCCGTTTCGAGTGTCCAGTCGGCGATCCGGCCCAGGGCCGCGCGGGCGCTTCGGGCACTCTGGGCGGACGGACGCAGCAGGGCGCCACAGGCGGGGCAATCGGTGCGGGCAAAACCAGCCGGAAGCACCTGCCCGCAGTTCGCGCATTTCCGTCGGCTGGGCATGACTTCGGGTGCCGGCGCCTTCCCCGTGTCCGGGCGCCGGTCAGTAGGAGCGCCGCAGATGGGATGGCAGGATGTTCAGTTCCATCCGGTACTTGGCCACGGTCCGGCGCGCGATCATCACGCCCTTCGCCCGCAGGGCCCGGACCAGGGCGTCGTCCGAGAGCGGATGCTTGGGGTCCTCGGCCGCCACCAACTGGCCCAGCATGTCCTTGACGCTCTTGCTCGACAGATCGCTTCCCCCCGCGGTGGGGACGCCCGAGGTAAAGAAAGACTTCATCTCGAACACTCCCTGCGGCGTTTCAATGTACTTTCCGGCCACGGCGCGGCTGACGGTGGTTTCGTGCACGCCAACCGCCTCGGCCACCTGGGCCATGGTCATCGGACGCAGGTGGCTCACCCCCTTGGCCAGGAACTCACCCTGACGGTGAATGATTTCTTCCGCGATGCCGGCGATGGTGCTCTGCCGTTGCTGGATGCTCTTGATGACGAATTTGCCGGCCCGGATCTTGTCCCGGATGTAATCGCGCACTTCCTGGGGGGCGTCCGCCTGCGCCATCAGGTCCTTGTAGGTGTTGCTGATGCGGAGGTGCGGCACGGAGTCGTTGTTCATCCGCACGGCATAACCTTCATCGGTCCGCTCGATGGCCAGTTCGGGCACCACGTAGGTCCGGTCGTCGGGCTCGAAGTCGCGGCCCGGGCGGGGCTCCAGATGGCCGATGCGCTCGACGGCTTCCTGGATGTCGGCAACCGGCCGGCTCAGGGCGCGGGCGAGGTCCGGCAACCGACGGCGGACAAGGGCGGCCATGTGGTCGCGGATGATGCGGTAGTCGAGGGTGTCGGTGCGTCCGGCGCGTTCGAGCTGGAGCATCAGGCACTCGCGAATGTCGCGGGCGCAGACGCCCGGCGGATGGAAGCCCTGCACCACCTGGAGCACGGTGGTGATTTGTTCCGGGGCGAACCCGGTGGAGAGGACGAGTTCGTCGACGCTGGCCTGCAGGAAACCCTGGTCGTCGGTGTTGCCCACGATGAGTTCGGCGATCCGTTGCTCTTCCCCGCTCAGCTCGCTGGTGCGCACCTGCTCCATCAGGTGTTCCTGCAGCGAGGTGCGGGCCACCAGCGAATCGAGCAGGTACTGGTGCCGTTCCTCTTCATCCTGGACGCTGCGGGCCGGCAGGCTGGTCTGCGAGAAGTGCTCCCGCCATTCGTCGTCGAGCTGCACCAGCCGGTCGAACTCAGCCTGAAAATCGTCCACGGGTTCGGGCGTGGCGCCGTCCGCCGAAGACTCGCCTTCGGCACCGGCCTCGCCCTCGCCGTAACTGTCCGGACCATCCGGCTCCCGTGGGTCGAGTTCGGCGGTCTGGGACTCCTCGAGGACGGGGTTCTGCTGGAGTTCCTGTTCGACGAGGGCGCGCAGTTCGAGCACCGGCGCCTGGAGCAACGCCAGCGATTGCTGGAGCTGCGGCGCCAGCACCTGCTGGAGGGCCAGCCGCTGCGAAAGATGCATGCCCTGCGACATGGGGATTATGTTACGCCCGCGAATCCCGGGCTCAAGGCGCAACTGGCATCAAACTTGCGTACCCGGGCGGGCTTCTCCGGTCGGTCCCACCAGCGCCACCACGGCGCGTTCGGGGCACAGGCAGGCGGCGGCGGCCGCGCGCACCTGTTCAAGCGTGACCGCCTCGATCAGAGCGTCCTCCTCCTCAGTGTGCGCGTAACCGAGGCCGTAGAGTTCGTCGAGGGCGGTCGCCAGGGCGTAACTGCCGAGTTCCTGCCGCGCGATCTTCTTGTGGCCGATGATTTTCGCTTTGGCCCGGCGCAGTTCATCCGCGGTGAGGCCGTCCCCGCACAACGCCCGGGCCTCAGCCAGCAGTTCCTGTTCGACCCGCGCCGCATGCTCCGGGGCCGTGCCCGCGTAGAATGCAAAGTAGCCGGGAACCAGCCCGACGAAGTTCTGCGCGCCCACGTAATAGGCGAGACCGAGTTCCTCGCGAATCCGCGTGAAGAGACGCGAACCCAGATCGCTGCACGATTCCTGGACGAGTTCGAGCGCATGCCGGTCCGGCGAAGTGATGGAAGCTCCGGGAAAGCCGACCGCCAGCACCGCCTGGCGTTTGTCCCGCGCCAGCTCGGTCCGTCCCGTTCCGGTTTTCCCACCCGGGTCCGCGCCGGCGCCGGCCGCCGTTTCCCCGCGGGCGGCCCAGGCGCCGAAGGCGGCTTCGACCGCGGGCAACACCTCGCCCCGGGCGATGTCGCCGTAGACCGCGAGGACGCTGCGCCCCGGATGCACCAGCCGTTGGTGCGCCGCCTGCAAATCCTCGATGCGCAAGGCGCCGACGCTCTCCGCGCTTCCCAGCAGGTCGAGCCCGTAACCCTGCGGGCCGAACAACCGGCGGCGCAACGCGCGGAAGGCGCTGGGCAACATCTGGTCGTCCTGGGCGCGAATGGCGGCCAGTTGAAGCTGGCGCTCCCGTTCGAGGTCCGGCGCGGGAAACGCCGGATGGAGCAGGGTGTCCGCGAGCAGGTCGAGGCCGAGGGAGAACTCGTCCCGCAACACCTCGGCGCTCAGACCGAAACTGTTGTTGCCGCTGTAGGAATCCAGATGGCCACCGACGGACTCGATGGCGGTGGCGATCTGGTCCGCCGAGCGAGTGCGAGAGCCCTGCAGCAACATGCGCGCGAGCAGTTGGGTGACGCCGTTGTTGCGCGGGGTTTCCGCCAGCAATCCCCCGGCGAGCACCAGCCGGAACTCGACGAACGGCAACCGCCGGTCCTCCTTGTGCAGGAGCGTCAGCCCGTTGCCCAACGTCATCCTGGTGACCGGATGGTCGACCTCGGTCCGCCGCGAGACGGTGACGGTTGGCGCGGCGCCCTTGGGAACCAGCGCGTAGCGGGTGCGGTTGACCGCGGTGAAATACTTGCGGGCCACTTCCCGGATCTCCTCGGGCGTGATGGCCTGGACCGCGGCCAGGTAGCGGGCGGAGAAGTTCAGGTCGCTGGCGGCCATCCAGTTCGAGCCCAGATCCTGGGCCTGCCCCTGCATCGTCTTGCGGGTGGCCAACGTCGCCGAGACGAACTGTTTCACCGCCTTGGCGAGTTCCTCCGGGCCGACTGCGTCGTTGGCCAGGCGCTCGATCTCCATCCGGATCTGGCGGTCGGCAGCCTCGAGCCGGTCGGCTTCGAGAATGGCGCTCACGCCGGCCAGCCCGGCATTGCCCGGGTTGTACGTCCACGCGTCGATCGAAGCGACGAGCGCCTGTTTCTGCCGCAGTTCCTGGTAAAGACGCGAGCTGCGGCCCCCACCGAGCAGTACGCTCAACACATCCAGCCGCGGCACGTCCGGATGCCGGAGGTCTGTCGTGTGCCAGGCATAATGCACGTGCGCCAGCTCGACGGACGTCTCTTCGGTCACCTCGCGCGCCGCCATCTGCCGCGGCTCGAACGGCAGGACCGGAGCCGGCAGCGGTTGGGCCGGAATCCCCGCGAAGGCCTCGCCCAGCTGCGCCACCACCGCGTCGGCGTCCACGTCTCCGACCACGACGAAGAACAGGTTGTTGGGCGCGTATTTTTCCCGGTAGTAATCGACGATGTCCGCCCGCGTCAGCCGGTTGAAGATGTCCGGGTAACCGATGACCGGACAACGGTAGGGACTTTGGGTGTAGGCCGTCTCGAACAACCGCCGGCCGGAATGGCGCGCGGGATCGTCGTGACCCATGTCCATCTCGCGCCGGATGACGTCCATCTCACGGCTCAGTTCCGCCTCGGGCAGGGTGGCGCGCGTGGTGATGTCAGCGAGAACATCGAGGGCGACGCGGGCGCCGGTGTTGGGGACGTTGATCCAGTAGACGGTGCGATCGAACGACGTATAGGCGTTCATGTACCCGCCGGCTTCCTGAACCTCCTGGTCGATCCGGCCCGGTGGCCGGCGTTCGGTGCCCTTGAACAACATGTGTTCGAGCACGTGCGACAGGCCGGCGCCCAGCCAGCGTCCCTCGTCGACGCTGCCCGCCTTGCACCAGGCCTGGGCGGAAACGACGGGCGCCGAATGATCCTCGCCCACGACGATGACCAGCCCGTTCTCGAGCTGGCGGAGGCAGACGCCATCGGGGAAAGCAGGGATTTCGCGGGGGTGTTCGGACGCGGGGACAAGCGCGGGCGGGTTCATGCGGGGCGGACGGGCGGGACGCAGCGGCGGCGTCAGGGGGATTTCGGGCGACGGGGTTTCACGGGGCCGCCGACCGGCCGGGTGGGTTTGAACGGCTTGCGGAAGGTCTCCTCGAAATCGTAGCCGTTGGCAAAATCGGCGCGGCTGTCGGTGTCGGTTTTGCTGAAGATATTTTGATCGATGAGGTGGAACACGATTTCGCCCACATCCTCGCAGCGCTGGATACCCCAGGCGTGGAGCAGGGTGATGGCCATGGGGCCGTATTGATCCAGCGCGTAGGTGCGCACGCCGGCGAGCAGTTCCTGGCCGGTGATGTGACGCGGCTTGTTGTTGTTCGCCTTGCGGATGGCGCTCTGCGTGAAGTCCACGGCTTCCCGCACAAAATCATAGGCCTCCCGGGTGTACCGGGAGTCCTTCTTCAACAGCTCGTCAATGGCGTGTTCCAATTTGCGTGGTTGCATCGGGTTCAATCCGCAAGCTCCGCCGGCGCCGGCGCCGGCGGGTGGGCCGTTCGCCAGGCCTTTACCGCCCAGCCGAGCAGGAGCAGGCCCAGAACGAGCGATAACACCAACTGTTCCTGCCGGGTCAGCCGCCCCATGGCGCAAGAGTAGTCCACCGGTCAGGAGGCCGCAATATTCACGAGCCGGCCCGGCACCACGATCACTTTGCGGATCGTCTTGCCCGCGTAGAACGGTTGCGCCCGAGCCGCCGCCCGGGCCGCCGCCTCGATTTCCTCCGGCGTGGCCGACGCGGGCACCCGGATGTGATCCCGCACCTTGCCGTTGACCTGGACCGGCAGTTCGAGTTCGTCCTCGACCAGCCGCGCGGGATCGTACGCGGGCCACGCCGCATAGCCAAGACTGGGCGCGCGCTGATCCAGATGGGCGTGCAACCGGTCCCACAACTCCTCGGCCAGGTGCGGCGCGAAAGGGGCCAGCAACTGCAGGAACGGCCGCATCACCGCCGCCGGCCGCGCCTCCCACGCAATCGCCTCCTTCACGAACACCATCATCGCCGAGATCGCCGTGTTGAACCGCAGCCCGTCCAGGTCTTCAGTCACCTTCTTGACGCATGCGTGCAGCGCCTTCAACTGCGCGTCCGTCGGCTCCACTTCCCGGATCGCCGCCGTCAACCGCAGTCCATCCAGCAGCGCGGGATCCGCCTCGGGATGCACGGCGCATTGCTGCTCGAAGTCCTGCTCGCTCCCCTCGTCGACGAACAACCGCCAGACCCGGCCAAGGAAGCGATACACGCCGTCGACGCCCTTCGTGTTCCACGGCTTGGTCTCCTGCAAAGGGCCCATGAACATCTCGTAAAGCCGGAAGGCATCGGCGCCGTATTCGACGAGGATCTCGTCCGGGTTTACGACGTTGCCGCGGCTCTTCGACATCTTCTGGCCGTCTTCGCCGAGGATCAGCCCCTGATTCACCAAACGGTAAAACGGCTCGGGCGTGGAGACGTGTCCGAGGTCGAACAGCACCTTGTGCCAGAACCGCGCGTAAAGCAGATGCAACACCGCGTGCTCGGTGCCGCCGACGTAAAGGTCGATCCCCGGCGCCGGGGCGGCCCCTCCCGGCGTCGACCGGTCCGCGCCCATCCAATAGCGTTCAGCCGCCGGACTGACGAAGGCATCGGCGTTGCGGGTGTCCAGAAAGCGCAGGTAATACCAGCAACTGCCCGCCCATTGGGGCATGGTGTTGACCTCGCGCACGGCGCCGTCGGGCAATTGGATCCAATCGGTTGCGCGCGCCAGAGGCGGCTGCCCGTCCGGCGTCGGCTTGTAATCATCGAGCGGCGGCGGCAATACCGGCAGGTCGGCCGTCGCCACGGCCTCGTGATACAACGTCCCGTCCGCGTCCTTGCGCCACAGGATCGGGAACGGTTCGCCCCAGTAACGCTGCCGGCTGAAGAGCCAGTCGCGCAGCTTGTAGTTGATCGTCTTCCGGCCCAGGCCCCGCGCTTCGAGCCATTCGGTGATCCGGCGTTTCGCCTCGACGGTGGGCAGTCCCGTGATCGAAACCTCCGGCCCGGTCGAGTTGACCGAGATGCCCGCCTCGACAAAACCGCGCCAGTCGGTCGCTTCATCGGGCGGCTGCACCACTTGCACGACGGGCAGGTCGAACTTCGTGGCGAACTCGAGGTCGCGCGTGTCGTGGGCCGGCACTGCCATGATCGCGCCGGTGCCGTAGCTGATCAGCACGTAGTCCGCGATCCAGATCGGGATCCTCCCGCGCGTGACGGGGTTGATGGCGTAACCGCCCGTGAACACGCCCGTCTTGTCCTTCGCGAGATCGGTCCGTTCTAGGTCGGACTTCTTCGTCACCTCGGCGCGGTACGCCTCGACGGCCGCGCGCTGTTCGGAGGTTGTCACCCGGTCGACCAGCGGATGTTCCGGCGCGAGCACCATGTAGGTCGCGCCGAACAGCGTGTCCGGCCGGGTGGTGAACACGCGGATGTGACGGCGGCCCGCTTCGTCCGAAGCTTGGTCGTCCGCCAGCGCGAAATCCACTTCGGCGCCTTCGCTCCGGCCGATCCAGTTCCGCTGCATTTCCTTCAACGACGCCGACCACTCGATGGTGTCCAGATCTTGCAGCAGCCGTTCGGCGAAGGCGGTGATCCGCAGCATCCATTGCCGCATCGGCCGGCGCACGACCGGATGGCCGCCCACTTCGCTGCGACCGTCGATCACCTCCTCGTTCGCCAGCACCGTGCCCAGGGTTTCGCACCACCAGACCGGCGCCTCGGTCACGTAGGCCAGCCGGCGCTCGTCACGGTACGCGCGGCGTTCCGCTTCGGTGTCGCACTCCGGCGGATACGTCAAAGTGTCGATCGGCTCCGCCCGGTTGGTCCCCGGGTTGAACCAAGCGTGGTAAAGCTGCAGGAAGATCCACTGGGTCCAGCGGAAATAGTCCGGATCGGTGGTGTCCACCTCGCGGCTCCAGTCGTAACTGAAGCCCAGCGACCGTATCTGGCGCTTGAACGTGGCGACGTTCTGTTCGGTGGTGATGCGCGGGTGGCGACCGGTCTTCACCGCGTATTGCTCCGCCGGCAACCCGAAGGCGTCCCAGCCCATCGGATGGAGCACGTGGCGGCCCTGCGCCCGCCGATAGCGAGCCAGGATGTCGGTGGCGGTGTAACCCTCGGGATGACCGACATGCAGGCCGGCGCCCGACGGGTAGGGGAACATGTCGAGGATGTAGTACTTGGCCGGCCAGTCCCGGCCGGCCGCCGCGGGATCCCCGGCACCGTGCCGCTGCGCAAACGGATGGTCGTCCGGCACCGCCTCGCCCGGATTGAAGGCGCGAAACGTCTGCTCGGCTTCCCAATGGCGCTGCCACTTCGGCTCGATCAAATGAAACGGATACTGTCTCCGCAACGACGACATAAGAACCGCAGTCTGCGGGAAATCCAACCGATGGATCAACGGCGGATTTGCCCCGCGGCCACGACGATTCCGCAGACTCAAGCCCGGCGAAAGCCCTGTAAAGCTGCCCGCCGGCCCGCGAGCCCGTGCGGTGCGTGCTCCCGGCAACGGCCAGGCCGTATCCATTCAGTAACACCACGAATGGACACGAGGAAGCACCTGTGAAGAGCCCTTTTGTCAGGGTCGAGCGGCGGTCTTTGACCGACTCGAGACGCCCCTCAGGCTTCTGGCCTTCATCGGGTCCCTGTCAATCGGATCCGCAGACCGGCCGCTTTTCCGAGCGCGGACTGGCGCGGATCGCAGGTCAGAAATGTCCCGGCGCCCAGGGCCCGCGCACAGGCCACGTGGAGCACGTCGATGGCCCGGGCTCCCAGCCGTTCGGTGTGGGCCCTGGACAGGGCTCGGGCCTCCTCCATCGCCCGGTCCATGTCCAGCGCAACCTCGGCCAGTGCGCCCCGCTCGATCAGTCGCTGCAACCGGGAAAACGCGGCATCGCGTTCGCGACGGAGTTCGGAGCGTTCTCCTGCGGGCCGCGTGCGTTGTTCGTGGAACAACCGCTGGCGGATGGCGTTCTCGACCTCCAGCGCGTGCAGGTACAGGTAGGGAAGGCTGGGACGCGCCAGGCGCCGGTATTCCGACACGGCTTCCTGGGTGCCCGGCTCTTGGGTCACGAGGCGCAGGATGAAGCTGCTGTCGGCATAGGCTTTCACCGACGCGACTCCTCCAGCAGCCTGGCGGCGCTGACGCTACTGCCCGCCGCCCCCAGGGTTTCATCGAGCACTTCATCAATGGCCTCCTCCCGGCCCGGCTGCGCCTCGGAGGGTTCGGCCGCCCGTACCGTCCAAAGCGGCCGGCCGTTGTCGGTCACCCGAACGGTCTCCCCCGCCCGCGTCCAGCGTTTCACCTGCGTCGGCTGCCGCACCAATTGCCGCAACGGAATGGTCTTCATGCGTCAGACGATATTGTCTGACGACCGGGGCGGTCAAATCCCTTTGCACGGGAAGGGGGCGAAAGGGAGTAAGCAGCGCCGCGAAGCGCTGCAGGCAAACGACCCAACGAGTGTTCTCAGGGCCCTCCGGATTCCAACCGCCGGTGACAAATTCCCTCCAGGGCTTGAACCCCACAAGCTGGACCGTAAGCGCGGCAGCCCGCGGGGAATGCAGCCGGTGGATCAACGGCGGGATTTCCCGGATGACACGACCGCAGCCCCCGACAGACCGCCGCCGGAAAACAAAAAGGCCGGGAGATTGGTCCCGGCCTTTGCTCAGAGGACCTGGGCTGGAGGCGGCCGCTCGCCGCCTCCAGCCAGGCTGTCCTTCAGACTATTCCACGACCCGGAAGACCTTCATCGCCCCGGTCGGTGTCACCTCATACGGACTGGTCGCACCCGCAACGTCGGTCCACGGACCGGTCACGCTGGGCGCCTCCTGCAGGGTGCCTCCACCGGTCCACGCAATGGTGATCGAGCCGTCCTCGTTCAACCCAATCGTGAGCATCGGCCCCTGCACCATCCCGAGCAGGTCGCCAATCGACGCGCCCGCGCCGCCGTTCCACAGCTTCGCGATCTCCGCCGCGCTCAACGCCCGGGACCAAACCCCGACGTCGTCGATCAACCCGTTCCAATACCGCAACGGGCTCGTGTCCGGGTTCGCGCCGATCAGCAGCGGCTGATCGTTGTCCGTGATCGTCGGGTTCGCTCCGACTTCGTACAACGTGCCGTCGATCCACAACTCGGTTTGCACTCCGGCCCGGGTCAGCGCCACCACATGGTGGATCTCCCCGTCGTTGACGTCCGGCGCCGCCTGCGCCGGTTCCCCGACCCCACCGGCGTAGCCGATCGTGCCGGTTTCGGCGCGCCGCGCCAGGCGGTAGTTGGTCCCTTCACCCTTGGCGATCAGGGCCTGCCAGCTCACATCGAAGTTGTCCACCCGGAACCACATCGACATGGTGACATTGCCGCCACCCATGTCGAAGTCCGCCTCGGGGGCGCCCGCCTCGACGTATTGGAGCAGCGACGGATCCAGATCCACGCCCTGGCCGAACTTGCCGGCGTCAAAGGCGATGGCTGCGCTTCCTTGGCCGATGCCGTCATGGCCACCGACGGGATCTGCGAGGTTGCCGTCGAACGGCCAGTAGCCCACCAGACCGGCTCCCAGCGGAGCGTTGGCGAGGTCGAACTGCGCAGGCCGCAGGGCGCTGCCCGTGATGCGGACGCGGTCGATCAGACCGTTGAACGGATTCAACGGCGCGCCGCTGCCGCGCTCGTAACCGACATACAGATGGTTGTCGGTGGTGGGGTTCACCCCACGGGTCTCCGGGAGAACCTGGGCCAGTCGTCCGTCGATGTAGAAACGCACTTCAGTGCCGATCTGGTGCACCTGAGCGACATGATGCCACCCGGTGGCCGGCACGACGGCGCTCGTGAACAGATCCACGATGCCGTAGGTCGTCCCGCCGATGGTGCCATCTTCCCGGATCCACATCGAATAGCCGCCAGGAATGCCGTAACCGAGGATCATGCCCTTGGCGTTGCCGGGCGAGGGGCCGCCTTCGCCGATCTTGACCCACGCCTCGAGGGTGTAGTCCTGATCGTCGTAGTTGATCATGCCGCTGGCATCGTACCAGTAGCCGATGCCGCCCGCGGCGGTCCCATTGAAGGAAGCGGATTGATCACCCGCGGCTCCGCTCGGGCTGTCGTCCACCAACGGAGGCAGGGCCTCGGCGCCGGCGGGTGAACCTCCGGTGAGGCAGGCGGCGCCCGAGCAGTAATCGCCATCGAAGCTGAAGTGCAAAGCGGTGCCGGGAACCGGTCCTTCAACCAGATTCACCGCTCCGCTGATCAGCGATTTGTTTGGATCCGTAGCCGGCACGGTCACCACCACGCGGAACGAGGCGGTCATGTCGCCGGCTGTGGGCAGCAGGCTCCATGAGCTGCCGGTCGCCCCGGCGATGTCGCCGAAGCCCGCGCCGTCATTCCGCTGCCACTGGTAGTTGACCGGAACGGGTTCCCCGTGCAGGTGCGCCATCGCTTCCGCCGAGAACGTCGCCACGGCGCCGGTACCACCCAGCAGCTCCACGCTACTGATCACCCAACTGGGCGCCGACGCCGTCGTGCAGTCATCCCAGGCCCCGACAAACTGCACCACCAACGCGTCGTTCGGGCTGAAGTTGCCCAGGAAGGCCAGGCTGGTGATCATGTCGCCGCTGGCGTAGCCGGGTGAGTCGGCGTTGAAACCGTTCAGGCCGTTGGCGATGCCGCTGCCGATGATCGCGCCTTCGGCATACCCGTTGGCCAGGAAGTTCGCCGCCGGCACGTACTCGAACGCACCTCCGTTGACGCTGTAACGCACGATGCCCGCATCCCACAGGTCAGGCTCGAAGCTGTAGCGGTGGGTGAACTGCACGAACACCGCGCCGCCGGACACCACGACCTCCGGACTGTTGAGCTGCGAGTTGTAGGGACCGGTGCACGCCGCCTCGGCCCCGTCGGCCGTCCAGGCGCCCTCGGCCGCATTGTAGACGAAAGGTCCCGGAGGGGCTGGGTCGGTGTTGACGACGGTGAAGCCGCCGTCACCACTGGCGAAGTCCGCGTTGTAGAAGGCGGCACCCGCACTGACCGCCACACCCGTCTGATCGGTCGGCTGCGTCACCCATTCCAGCTCCGTGTTCGGATCGAAGTAAGTGCCCACCACGTTGCCCGTGATGGTCGAGGCCGTGCCGTCGGCCGGCGGGGCGTCGCCCGTCATGATGAAGGTGGCGCTGGTGTTGTCACCGCCGCCGCCTTCGGTATGCAGCATTTCGATGTAGTATCGCTCGCCCGCGGTCAGGTCGATGAACCACGGCGTGGGGGTCGGCCACTCGTTCCCCAGGAAGGCCTCCGAGTTTCTGGTGGTGCCATCGCCCGCGCCCACGGTCACGTAGTTCCGGGCTGCGCTCCAGCCGGACTCCTGCGCGATCAGGTGCTTGTTGGCCGGATCGGCGTCGGTGCTGAGGTAGAGCCGGGACTGGTCATCACTGCACACGTAGAACACGTAAGTGCCGGTGGTTTGGGGCACGAACCAAGCCGAGAGCTTGTTGCCGTAGTTGCTGCCCGCTTCGTTGGCGCCATTGGGCGGATACTCGAAGCGGGGCTCGAGGGTGGTGAAAGTGGGCGCATCGGGATAGCGCGCATCGTTTTCCAGCGCTTCCGGGGGATTGCCCGTGATCCCGGACCAATACTGGTGCAGGACATAGCCCGGCGCCCAGGTGAAGGTGCCGAAGCTGACGCTGCTGTTCGCGGCAATGGTGTTCCCGGCGGCGTCCTTGACGTTGTTGACCGTCAGCGTGAGGGTCGTGCCCTGCGTCTGCTGGCTGGTGGTCAGGACGACGATGTGATCCCCGTCGGTGCCCGCGGGAGCGGACAGGGCGGCGGCGGAGACGGTGACGCCTCCGGAGAGCTGGAAGTTGGCGGCCGTCTCGGCGCTCGCCTGATCCAGCGGCTCGCTGAACCACACACGCACCGTATCGAAGCCCAGCGTGCCGCCCGCATCCACGAGCGTCGGGGCCATGGTATCCGGGTTCACCGTCAACGTCACGGTCGCCGAGGTTACTGCGCCGCCGGCGTTGGAGACCACGCAGGCGATTTCCGCGCCACTGTCGGCCAAGGGAGCGCGGTCAATCGTGTAGGTCGCGCCCGTGGCGCCGGGGACGGCCTCACCGTTCCGCGTCCACTGGTAGTTCGGAGTCGGGAAGGCCTCGCTGCCCACGGCAACCATGAAGGTGGCCGGGCTGCCGGCGAGCACCGTCGCGCTCTGCGGCTGGCCGGTGATCACCGGAGCCACGGGCGGGATGACGTCGATACCGGTCAGGGCGTCGGGCGCGGTGCCATTGACGAGCGCCATGATTTGCGACTCGCTCAGGGCGCCGGCGAAGACCGCGAAATCATCGACCATGCCCTGGATGCTGTTCGACAGGTTCGAGGCGGCGCCGATGGTCATGAAGTCGAGGTCGGCCGCGAGCGGGTTGGCCCCGGTGTTTTCCATGAACAGCACGCCGTCGATGTAAACCCGCTTGTCCGCGCCGTCCTTCACGAAGGTGAAGTGATGGTAGTCGAGGAAGAAGCCGTCGTAGTACGGAGTGAACGTGGCGTCCACCAGCTTGTTCAAGCGCTGGGTCGGCACCGTGCAGCAACCGGCGGTGTCGAAGTAGATGTTCATGTTGCCCCAGGGCACATGCGCCTGGAAGCCGCGGGCGGTGCCCGAGCTGGACGGGGAGTTCACCCAGAAGGTCGAGGTCGAGGCCACCGCCCACAACTTCTGCCAGAAGGTGATGGTCATCTGGTCCCGGTCAGCGGCGAGGTTCAGCACTTCCGGGCTGACCACGCGGACGAGCTGCTCCTCGGACGTGGTGCCGAAGTCCATTGCCAGGTCACCGGCCTGACCGGTGTGACCGTCGCCCCCGGCGGTGTAGACCGCGCCGTTCTCGACCGTGCCCTGCAACCCGTAGACGAGATCGGTCGCCAGGTTCGGGTCACTGCCGTCATCGAAGTCCCAGTAGGCCAGCAGCGCAGGATTGCCCTGGGCGGCCGCCGACGCGAGGGCGGTGGCCGCGAAAGCCAGGACGGCACCGCGAGGCAGGCCCTTCTTGTTCGCTCTTGTTGATTTTATCATTGTTGGTTTGGCGTTTGTTTTCGCATGCGCCGTCCTGCCCGCCCTGGGCTTCGCTGCCCCCGAGGTGGTTCGGTCAGGCTTGTGCGCGTCGTGTCGGTCTAGACATCCAGCCCGACGGCGGCAAGTAAAAAGCGCCGGGACGGCGGGACGTGGTCGGGGCACGGGTGAAGCCCGGTCGCGCGGAAAGCCGGCGGCAAGCGAAGCGCCACCGCGCGCCGGCGGGCCCATTTCGAGGCTGACGGGACGGAACCGGACCGCTATGGTGCGGAATCACAAGCCCATGAAGACATCGCGCAATCCGCAGCCGCCCGCCGCCAGTCCGCAGCCCTGGATCCAACCGCCGCTCTTCAATCCCGCCCTGCCCCGGCGCGACTTCCTGAAGACGGCCGCGATGGGTTCCCTCTCCCTGGCCATCCTCGGTCGCGCCACCCGGGAAACCCAGGCCGGCAGCGGCCAGGTGCAACTTGCTTCCGACCACTTCATCCCGGTGGACAAGGGATTGCGCCCGGAATGGGTGAAAGCGCTGTTCGACCGCGGCGAGCCCGAGTGGTTCGCGGGTGCGGACCTGGACACCATCGGCATGCCGGTGGGCGGGATCGGCGCAGGGCAGGTGTATCTCACCGGCGATGGCCGGCTGGCCTACTGGGACGTCTTCAACCAGAACGTCAACACCGGCTATGGCGCCGTGAACTGGAAGGAGGGCCGGCGTCCCGAGGAAAAGGTGCAGGGCTTCAAGCTGGTCCACGATTCCCCCGTCCAGCAGGGCTTCGCCATCCGGGTCCAACGCGGTGGCGGCGCGGTGATGCGGGCCCTGGACCGGCTCGGGTTTCCGCGCGTGCGGTTCCGCGGCGCCTATCCCGTCGGGCGGGTCGAGTATGCCGAACCCACCTTCCCGGTGCGGGTGTCCCTCGAGGCCTTCTCCCCGTTCATCCCCCTCAACGCGCGGGATTCGGCGCTCCCGGTGACAATCCTGAACTACACCGTCACCAACACCTCCGACGAACCGGTCGAGGTCACGCTCGCCGGCCATCTGTCCAATGCGGTCTGCCGCCACAGCGCGCCCAACTTTGCGGGTCGCTTCGAGCGGACGGCCCGGCGCTTTGACGCGACCGGTGTGCGCGGTTTCGTGCTCGGCGCCCGCGCGAAGGAGGCGGTCAAGGCCACCGAGCCGCCGACCGTGTTCGCCGATTTCGAGGGGGGCAGCTACCGTGATTGGAAGGTCGAAGGCGCCGCGTTCGGCGAGCGCCCCGCGACGGGAACCCTGGCCAATCAGAACCCGGTAAGCGGCTTCCAGGGCGGCGGCCTGGTAAACACGTTTCTGGATGGCGACCAGCCACACGGCCGGCTCACGTCGCCCGAGTTCACCATCGAACGCCCGTTCATCAGCTTCCTCGTCGGCGGCGGCAGCCAGGAAGGTCGCACCTGCATGAACCTCGTCGTCGGCGGGGAGATCGTCCGAACCGTGACCGGCCAGGACAACGAACGCCTGGAACCGCACAATTGGGACGTCACCGAGCTGCGCGGCCAACGCGGCCGGCTCGAAATCGTCGACGCCGCGTCGGGCGGGTGGGGGCACATCAACATCGACCAGATCGAGTTTCGCGATGACCCGATGTCCGGCGTCCGCGGCGAACTGCACGAGCAGGCCGATTTCGGCACGATGGGCTTGTTCGCCCTGGAACCGGACGCGGCGGAAGCCGTCCTCGGGTTGCCGGCGAACGGCAGTCTCGAGGCCCTTTTCACCGCGGCATCGGGCGTGGACGCGGGCGATGGGGGTGTGATCCGGGCCGCCCGCAAGCTGCAAGCCGGGGAGCAGGCGACGCTGCGTTTCGCCGTGGCCTGGCATTTTCCGCACATGTACCGGGGCAACCGCCGGGTGGGGAATGCATACGCAAACCACTTTCTCGACGCCGCGGATGTGGCCCGGTATGTGGCGGTCGACTTCGCGCGGCTGACCGGCGACACGCGGGCGTGGAACGAGACCTACTACGGCTCGAACCTGCCCTGGTGGTTGCTGGACCGGGTGCACTCGACGGCCGCCAACCTGGCAACCACGACGGCCCAATGGTGGCGCAGCGGGCGGTTCTGGGCGTGGGAAGGCGGCGGTTGCTGTCATGGCACGTGCGGCCACGTTTGGAACTATGCGCATTCGATGGCGCGCCTGTTTCCCGAACTCGAGCGCAGTGTGCGCGAGCACCAGGATTTCAAGGACGGCGTCGGCCTGCGGGAGGACGGTTCGATTGGCTTCCGCGGCGAAGGCTGGGGGCTCTGGGCGGGCGATTCGCAGGGCGGCTACGTGCTGAAGGCCTACCGGGAACACCAATGCTCGACGGACGACGCGTTCCTCCGGCGCAACTGGCCGCGGATCAAGCGCGCGGTGCAGTTCCTGATCCGGGAGGACGGCAACGAGGACGGGTTGCTGGAAGGCTCGCAGCACCAGACCTACGACGAGAATTACTTCGGGGCAAACACGTTCGTCGGCGCGCTTTATCTCGGGGCGCTCCGGGCGGCGGAGGAAATGGCGCGCGAGATGGGCGACGAGGACTTTGCCCGCAAGTGCAACGACATCTTCCAGGCCGGCAGCCGGTTGTCGGTGATCCGGCTCTTCAACGGCGAGTACTTCATTCAAGAGGTCGACCTCGAAAAACACCCTGACTGGCAGTACGGCGACGGCTGTCTGGCCGACCAGTTGTTCGGGCAGGGTTGGGCGCATCAAGTCGGTCTGGGCTATCTGTATCCGGACTCGAAGGTCCGCAGGACCCTCGAGTCCATCTGGAAGTACTGCTGGGCGCCGGACATCACACGGCAAAACGCGGCCCATCCGCCGGAACGGTGGTTTGCCTCAAAGGGGGACGCGGGTCTGTTCACCTGCACGTGGCCGCGGAGCAAACACCTGGGCCCGAAGTCCACGCGGTACCGGGACGAGCTGTGGACCGGCATCGAGTACCAGGTGGCGGGCCACATGGCGTGGGAAGGCATGTTGACCGAGGCGCTGGCGATCTGTCGCGCCATTCACGACCGCTACCATCCCCGGCGTTACAACCCGTTCAACGAAATCGAGTGCGGCGATCACTACGCGCGGGCGATGGCAAGCTGGGGGGTGCTCACGGGGCTCGCGGGTTTCGAGTATCACGGGCCGAAGGGGCATCTTGGATTCGCCCCGCGGATTCAACCGGACGATTTCCGCTGCGCTTTCACGGCCGCCGCTGGCTGGGGAACGATTGGCCAGCAACGCGCCGCAGATCGGCAGACCAACACGGTCACGGTGCGCTGGGGCCGGCTGACGGTGGCCAGCCTGGCGTTCGAGGTCGCCGCTGGCGCCAACGCGAAGAGTCTGCGCCTCGCGCTTGCGGGGCGCGAACTGCCCGGTGAACTCACCACACGGGGGAATCGCTGCCGGTTCACCCTGGCCGAACCGGTCACCCTCGAGGCCGGACAATCCTTGGTGGCGACCCTGGTTTGAACCGTCCCCGCGCGTCAGGATTCCGTCCCGGCGGCGGGTGGCCGCCTTTTGATTGGACGTGGCACGCCGGCTGCTGGATGGTGGCCGCGTGATGGTTCGGATTAAGCGAGATGAGCTTGGGGCGGTCGCGGCGTGCGTCCTTGCGGGGGCGGTTCTCGCCCACCCGGCGACGGCGCTGAACGCCGCGGACAATGTCTATCTCACGGGCGTCCCGGATTACCGGTGGTATGGCGGCTGTTACGGCACCTGCACCGGGAACCTGATTGGCTACTGGGATCGCCACGGGTTTCCGGATTTCTACACCGGCCCGACCGCGGGGGGCGTGGCGCCGCTCGAGGACTACGGCGCGCACGAGCAGATTCAGGGGTTGTGGACCTCGAAGGCCGGACGCGATGGGCGCCCGGGGGACCGGCCGGGGCACGAGGACGATTACGTGGTCGAGTTCGAGAGCACGGCCGCAGATCCCTATCTGGCCTCCGGCAACCCGGAACACGCCCCGGATTGCATCGGCGATTTCATCGGACTCAGTCAGAAGAAGTGGGTCAACATGGCCGGGGAATGCGACGGCAACATCGACGGTTACACTTTCATCTACTGGGACCGCACCGGCGTCCGGCGGGTGAATTACCGCCCCGACGAAACGGCCGGCCTGCCCCCGATTGACGTTCAGTCAGGTCTCCGCGATTGGGCCCGTTACTGCGGATATCACGCTGACACCTTCACCCAGTTGGCGGACTTCAATCCCGAAATCACCGGGCCGGGCACGGGGTTCACGTTCGCGGATGTGCGGGCGGAAATCGACGCGGGTTACCCGTTGATCGTCCACATGCAGGGCCGCAACAGCTACCGGCGGGTGATGGGAGACATGCTGCGCGCGAATCCGGAGATTCACGCCATGCTCATCTACGGATACTACGTGGTCAACGGGAAGGAATACGCGCGCCTCCGCACCAGTTGGGGCAGCGGCGACACCGTATTGCACGAGTGGCAGGACATCAGCTGGGTGGGGCAATCGCTCCCCGTGCGGGGCGTGCTCAGCTTCCGTCCCCGGCCTCAGATCGTGGCCTCCGAACGAAGCGGCGATCAACTGACGCTCCGCTGGGTGGGCCCGGACGCCGAGGTCTACGACGCCACCGCCGGGGAAACACGGAAGGCCCATTGGTACGTCGTCGAACGCGCATCCGTCCTGGCGCCGGATCGATTCAGTGAAGTCAGTGCGCCCACCACCGCGCGCGAATGGGTGGGCAATGACTGCTGTCCCGGAGACGTCTTCTACCGGATCAAACTGGCGCCGTCACCGCGGTAAGCCTCGGGAGCTGCGGCTCAGAACGCGGCCGGATAGCGGCGGTACATTTCCTCGAAGTTCTCCGGGGTGACCAGCAGATAACGACGGTCGAACTCATCCTGTTGGTCGCCCCCCGCGTCCGCGCTTTCCGGTGGCGCGCCGGGCCGGTTGAGCACGATGGCGACCAGCTTGCCGGAGGTGAACGCGGCCTTCACCGACCCACTGCCGCCGAGGAGCCGCAGGTCGGGGAAAAGGAGGGCGAAGCGGGGTTCCGGGCTTCGCCAGACCTCCAGGTTCCCGACGCCCGCCGGCAGCCCGATGAGGCTGACCCAGAGCGTGCTGGTCGGGTGTTCCTGACGCAGCCGGTCCCAGGCGTCGCGCGTGGTCATGGCACTCAGCGGCGTCCGGAGATCCGGCGGAAGCGGGTAGGCGGCCGGATTCGCGGCCGCCCGGGGATCCAACGCGGGATGAGCGATTCCGCCGAACTTCAAGGCGCTGCCCGCGCCCGCCAGCAACCCCTCGACGGCGGCCTGCTCGAACGTGCGAATCTCCGCCGGCTGATCGGGCAGCAGCACGAAAGGGTTGCCAATCACCAGCACTTCACCGCCCGAACAGCACGCGGCGAGCCGCCGGCCAAGGATCTCCAGGGCCAGGGCGCGCCGATCCCTGGCGGCTCCGCGGAGGGCGCGGTCAGAGGAGAAATAGAAACGCGCTCCGACGCCCAGAACGACCGCGACACATAACCAGGCCAGCAGGCTGGGGCGGGAAATGCGCATCAGCCGCCCCCACCGAAATAGCCCGGAACGGTGTCCACCTCGAACAGGCCGGTAATGCCGAGCCCCTCGAGCCGCGACCGGTTGCAGCCTTCGACGTGCCCGTCAAGAAACAACCCGTTGGCCACCGGACCGTGGCGGCCATGCACTTCGTATTCGCTTGAGACCCGGAAGGAATAGAACTGTTGGGCGCCGATGCCCAGCCGGCCCCGGCTCGTGGTGTCTGCCACGTGCAGGTAATCCAGCGGCCGCGGCACGGCATCCGCCTTGAGGAACTCGTCGAAGTCGCCCCGGACGTAATTGGTCGGCGGGTCCATCCGCACCCCGTAGGTGCGGTACCAGTTGCTGAAGACATGTGGCGGATAGCTGGGGCAAAGGAAGAGTTCCCTGGGGCCGAGATCCTGGTTCGTGCTCAACAGGCTGGCCCAGGTCACGCCCGGGTCGAGGGGGGCGTTGATCTGGATCAGGCCATCGGAATCGTCGAGGTAGATCAGTGTGGCAACGCCGATTTGCCGGAGGTTGTTCAGGCATTGCACCTGTTTGGCCTTCGCCTTCGCCCGGCTCAGGGCCGGCAGGAGCATGCCCGCCAGAATCGCAATGATGGCGATCACCACCAGCAGTTCGATCAACGTGAAGGCGCGTCGCCGCTCCCCCGGCGGGGCATCCTGCCGGGCGTCGGTGACGCGTTGAGTCAGGCCTCGAGGGCGAGTCATGACGGCCATTGAAGCGATAATCTTGCCAAAGCCCCGAAAATGCGGCTCATGCCCCGGCTCGCGAGGGAAATAACCTCGCCCCGGGCGGCGGTGGGACTAGAGTAGCCGAAGCTTGGCCGGGGTCAATCCGGGGTCCGGTCCGGGGGGCGGTCGCCTGCGCATCCCGGTTGCTTCCGACTCGCCTTTCGTCATCGTAATCCTCACCGTAACCCTGCATTCTGATGCGGACCGGCTTCACCAAGTGCCGATCGGCCAACGGACGGCCCGGATGGCGGGCAGGATTACGAGCATGATCACGATCGGCCGGATGGTCGGCAAAGAACGTTGGATTTGCCCGTCGTCCGCCCGGGCCAGAACGCTGTTGCGATGCTGTTTAACTCGAACGCCTTTCTCCAGTTTCTCGCGGCGTTTCTGCTTCTCTTCCACCTTTGCCGGCGGCATTTGGTGGCGCGCAACGCCCTCGTTCTGTTGGCCAGCTATGTCTTCTACGGCTGGTGGGACGCCCGGTTCCTGGTCCTCCTGTTCCTGACCAGCCTGCTGGACTTCGTTGCCGCGCGGCGCATCGAAACCGCCGTCGGTCCCCGCGGGCGCAAGTTCTGGCTGTCGGTCAGCCTGGCCGGCAACCTCGGCGTCCTCGGCGTCTTCAAGTATTTCAACTTCTTCGTCGATTCGTTCGTCGAAGTGCTCGCGGCCGTTGGCCTGCCTGCCGATCCCCGCACGTTGAACATCGTCCTGCCGGTCGGCATCTCGTTCTACACGTTCCAATCGATGAGTTACTCGTTGGACGTCTACCGGGGCCGGCTCGCCGCCACGCGGAATCTGCTGAACTTCCTGGCCTATGTCGC
Organism: Verrucomicrobiales bacterium; assembly: GCA_024233305.1. Lineage (GTDB taxonomy): Bacteria > Verrucomicrobiota > Verrucomicrobiia > Limisphaerales > J093 > J093. Next base: position 147,842 of record JACKPV010000030.1, on the reverse strand, counting down.
GTTCTTCCCGCAGCTGGTCGCCGGGCCCATCGAACGCGCCAGTCACCTGCTGCCCCAGTTCGAGTCGACCCGGAGCATCACCCGGACGCACCTGCGCGACGGGCTCTGGCTGGTGCTGTGGGGCCTGTTTAAGAAGGTCGTGGTGGCCGACAACCTGGCCCCGATGGTCGAGTTGGTTTACCAGCATCCGACCGATTCCGGCCCGGCGGTGGTGCTCGGAACGCTGGCCTTCGCCTTCCAGATTTACGGGGACTTCTCGGGCTACTCGGACATTGCCCGCGGGTTGGCGAAGTGGCTCGGGTTCGACCTGATGGTGAACTTCAACCTGCCCTACTTCGCGACCAGTCCGCGCGAGTTCTGGCGGCGCTGGCACATCAGCCTGTCGACGTGGCTGCGCGACTACCTCTATATCAGCCTCGGAGGCAACCGTCGCGGGCTATGGCGAACGCGGCTCAACCTGTTGCTGACGATGGTGCTCGGCGGGCTGTGGCACGGGGCCGCGTGGCACTTTGTGCTCTGGGGTGGGTGGCACGGAATCGGGCTCGTCCTGACACGGAAGGCCGATCTTGCCGCCCGGCCTTCGGACGGGTTGCCAGCGAGTACGCTTCCGGCCGCGCCCGGTCGCTGGCGAAGGGTGGTTTCCTGGGGTGCGACGAGTCTGTTCGTGCTCTACGGCTGGCTGCTGTTCCGCGCGGGATCCTGGGAACAGGTGGCGGCGATGACCGGCGCGCTGGCGAACTGGCACTGGCCGGCCTGGACCCCGGACTACATGCAGGGGTTGCTGGCGTTCGTCGGGCCACTGCTGCTGGTGCAATGGTGGCAAGCCCGTTCAGGTGACCTGCTCGCGCCGGCCCGGGCGCCGGCCTGGGTCCGGGGCGCTTTGCAGGCCGTGCTGGTCCTGCTGATCGTCACCTTCTGGAAACGACAGGCCTCGCCGTTCATCTACTTCCAGTTTTGACCGACATGGACAGCCATCGCTACGAATTCCATTGCCATGACCTCGGTCGGATGCTGGGTCCGACAGTCGGTTGCCTCGCGCTCGGGGCGGCGGTGCTGCACGCGGGCGCAATGTTCGGTTGGTGGCCTGCACCGCGGCCGGCCACCGACATCGACCGGACGATCCTGATCCACCAGGCGGAAGCGAGCCGGATGCCGACCGGGGCGTCGGTCCTCCTCATCGGCGATTCCTCCTGCCTGATGAACGTGGTGGCGACCAGGCTCGAGGAGGTGCTCGGCGAACCGGTGATCAACCTGGCGACGCTGAGCTATCTCGATTTGCCGACCCACGCCCGGCTGGTGCGCGAATACGCCATCGCCAACCCGCAAAGCCTGCGGACCGTGGTCCTGCTGATGCACCCCGAAAGCCTGCGCCTGGCCGCGGCGCCGGACTACTTCCGCGGCCAGATCGAGGACTTCCTGGCCGGACACGACAGCATGCCATCGAAGACGATCGACGCGCGCGCCGCGGCGGTCCTGGGGATTCCCCAGCTGCGCGGGAGGATCCTCAGCCGGATGCTGCCCTGGCCGTTGCCGGGCGAGTATGGACGCCAATACGGCTTCGCCGCCGGCCTCGAAACAGCCATGCGCCGCGAGGGAGGCAGCGCAATCGATCCCCACCGTTACCGTCCCGAAGAAGCGCGCGGCAACGCCGAATACCGGCTGGCAACCCGGATCGAATCGGAGAGCCGCCGCTTCCGCGAACACTGGCCCGCCGGCGTGCGGCTGGTCGTCGGCATCACCCCGACGCCGGAGTCGTTCGCCCTGGCCGATCACGCGGACCGATGCCGGGTGATGCTCCACGAATGGGCGGGCTGGTTGCAGGCGGATGCACCGCTGGAAGACCTCCCGCTCATGCTTCCCGACGACCGTTTCGCCAGCGTCGCCCACCTGGACGCGGACAGTCGCGTCCCGTATACCGCCCTGCTCGGTCGCGAACTGGCCGCCCTGTCGCGTCTGCAGCCATAACCGGCCATCTCCCCGGCCCGCTCGACTGAGCCGTATCCGCTCAGCACGCTGTAGCCGCCGACCGGTAATCGGCGCGGATCTCCGCGGCACTTACCTCCATAGGCTCGCGCGGACTCGGCGGTTCCGACCGGCAGCCACGTTTTGGTGAATCGTCGTGCCCGGCGGCCGGATCGCCGATGAAGTATGCGCTGACTACACGGCGGCGGCTACGAGTCGCTGAATGGTGACGTCGAGGGGCCTTCCCCCCGACTCCTGCTTGGCCTAACCGACGACGAAGGTCGGTATCGGAATCGTGACCTCCGAAGGAGGCCGGCCCGCCGCCGAGCAAGGGGTTGTTGCGCTGCGCGAAAAAGAATCGTCAGCCGCGGTCGATGACTGTTTCATCACGCACGAAGACCATGAAATCCCTCCTCGCCTCCCTTGCCCTCGCCGGCCTGCTCGCGGGCTCCGGCCGCGCCGGTGAACCCATCACGCTCAAACTCTGGCCGGACCAGCCCCCCGGCGAAACAACCGTTCTCGATCCCGAGATCGACACGACCAAACCCGATGGCAACCTGGTCGCGGGCCGCCGCGTGATCCGGCTCGGGAACGTCTCGGAACCGACGCTCACAGTCTATTCGCCCACCGCCCACCGCAACACCGGCGCCGCGGTTCTCGTCTGTCCGGGAGGCGGTTATCACATCCTCGCGATGGATCTCGAAGGCACCGAAGTCTGCGAGTGGTTGAACGAAATCGGCGTGACGGGCGTGCTCCTGAAATACCGCGTGCCCAGACGCCCCGACCGCGAGCGACACGAACCGCCGCTGGAGGACGCGCAGCGGGCCATGGGTTTGCTGCGCTCGCGGGCCGCCGAACTCGGTCTCGATCCGCAACGCATCGGGGTCCTGGGCTTCTCCGCGGGCGGCAACCTCGCCGCCCTGCTGAGCAACCACCACGCGGGGCGGACTTACGCGCGCGTCGATGACGCCGACGATCTGCCCTGCCGGCCCGACTTCGCCGCGCTGATTTACCCGGCCTACCTCACCGTCAAGGAGGAGGGCGACAAGATTTCACCGCTCCTGCCGGTGACGGAAAACACGCCCCCCACGATTCTGGTGATGGCCGCCGACGATCCGGTGCGCCCGGAGAACGTCCTCCACTACGCGCTCGCCCTGAAACAGGCGAAGGTGCCGGTCGAATTGCACCTCTATCCGAACGGCGGCCACGGCTACGGGCTGCGCCGCACCGACAATCCGGTTACCGCCTGGCCGGATCGGGTGACCGACTGGCTGCGTGCCGGCGGCTGGCTCTCGAAACCCTGACCGCATCCGACGCCATGAACTGCATGCCCCGACGTCACTTCCTCGGCCGGGCCGGCGCGGCCTTGACCGGCGCCTGCCTGCTGGCGCCCCGACCCTCGCGCGGCGCCGAACCCACCGGGACCGACCGGCCGGCGCTTCGCCTTGGCGCCCCGGTGTTTGACGCGCCCGACGACCCGGAAGAACTGGCGCGCCGCCACCGCGAGCTGGGCTACGGTGCGGCGTATTGCCCCGGCGTGGCGCTGACCGAGACCGACCGCATCCGGGCCCTGCGCGAGGCCTTTGCAAAGCACGACGTCGTGATCGCGGAGGTGGGGCGGTGGGTGAATCTGCTCGATGCGGATCCGGATCGGCGCCGCGCGAACCTGCAAACGGTGATCGACGGCCTGGCCCTCGCGGAAGCCATTGGGGCGCGTTGCTGCGTCGACATCGCGGGTTCATTCAACCCGGAGGTTTGGTTCGGGCCGCATCCCGGCAACCTCTCGCCGGCGTTCTTCGACGCCGCCGTCGAGAACGCCCGCCGGATCATCGACGCCGTCAAGCCGCAGCGGGCCCGGTTCGCCTACGAGATGATGGGGTGGGCCTTGCCGGACAGCGTGGCGAGCTATCTCGACCTGATCCGGGCGGTCGACCGGCCGGCGTTCGCGGTGCATCTGGATCCCTGCAACCTCGTGAACTCGCCGGCGCGCTTTTACCGGAACGCCGACCTGATCAACGAGTGTTTCGACAAGCTCGGGCGCTGGATCGTGAGTTGTCATGCCAAGGATCTGGCCTGGGAGGTCGAGATGAACATTCACTTCCGCGAGGTGCAGCCGGGGTTGGGCGCGCTGGATTACGCCACCTACCTCCGGCGCCTCGCCGGACTTCCGGAGCCCCCGCCGTTGATGATCGAGCACCTGCAAAAGGCCGGGGAATACGCGGCGGCGGCCAAACACATCCGGCAGGTGGGAACGGAAATCGGGCTCCGGTTCAAGTAGGGAGCGACGCCCGTGGCGCCGCCTTCGGGGCCCGAAGCGTCCGGCATCCCGAGGCTTGTGCCTGCGGCGTCCCCCTGTTAGGAAGCCCGCGTCGGCTGCCGGCAGTCCCCGGCGATCAATACATACGCATGTCACAACGCCACTACATCCTCGCCACGGCGGGTCACGTCGACCACGGAAAGAGCGCCCTGGTGAAGGCGTTGACCGGCACGGACCCGGACCGCTTGCCCGAGGAACAGGCCCGCGGCATCACCATCGACCTCGGGTTCGCCCATCTCGAACTGCCTGGACCGGAACCGGACGCCGGGACCTTGCGTCTCGGGATCGTGGATGTGCCGGGCCATGAGGATTTCGTGAAGAACATGGTGGCGGGGGTTGGTTCGGTGGATCTGGCGTTGCTGGTCGTGGCGGCAGATGACGGCTGGATGCCGCAAACGGAGGAACACCTGCAAATCCTCGCCTACCTAGGGGTCCGGCGAGGGGTGGTGGCGCTGACGAAGAGCGACCTCACCCCGGGTGGCACGGCACCCTTGATCGACGCCATCCGCGCCGAACTGGCCGGCAGCCCGCTGGCGGACGCCCCGATAGTGGCCACTTCCGCGCACCGTGGGGAAGGCCTCGACGAACTGCGTGCCGCCCTCCGCTCGGTTGCCGCCGCCGCACCGCCCCCGGTCGATCTCGGCAAACCGCGGCTGGCGGTGGACCGCGTGTTCAGCCTGCCGGGCATCGGGACCGTCGCCACCGGGACCCTGACGGGTGGCAGCCTCGAAAAGGGGCAGACCGTGGTGTTGCGGCCGGGGGAACGCACCAGCCGGATTCGCAGCCTGCAAAGCGACCATCAGGAAGTCGCCCGCGCGCAGCCCGGCATGCGGACCGCGTTGAATCTGCCCGAGATCGAGCCGTTGTCGGAACTCGACCCGGACGGGCTCGCGCGGGGGCAGGTGGTCACCTTGGGCACGCTCGGAGAACCGCATGACACCCTGGACGTGTGGCTGGAAAAATCCGCTCGGCTGCAGGGGCGGGACACGCCGGCAGCGCGACCGCTGAAAGATGGCGCGGTGGTACGCATCCACCACGGCAGCACCAACGGTCCGGGACGGGTCCGCCTGCGCGACGCGACCGAGCTGAAGCCCGGCCAGCGGGTCCTCGCCGAAATCCGGTTGGGCCAGCCGGTGTTCCTGTTCGCCGGCGACCGGCTGGTGGTTCGCGATGCGGCAGAGCAGGCCACCCTGGCGGGAGGTTTGGTGCTGGATCCCGATGCCGACCGACGGCTGTGGCGTTCCGAAGAGCAGGGGAGTTTCCTGCAAGCCAGGGCCCGCCGTCCGGAAGACCCGGGGACGTTCCTCGCCACGGAACTCGCCCGGAACGGCGCCACCCGGCGCGAGCGTGTCCTGCTGAAGACGCGGTTCAGCTTCGATGAGGTCGAGGCCACGGTCGCCAGGATGGTCGAGGCCGGAGAACTCATCGCCCGCGCGGGCCTCCTCTTCGCCCCGCAATGGTGGGAGGCCCTGCGCCGGAGCGCCACCGAAGCCATCCAGTTCGAGCACCACGCGCATCCGGAACGGCCCGGGCTGTCGCTGGCCCAAATGCGGGTGGTGTTGAAACCGGCGCTCGGTTGTCCGGGCACGTTCGAGGCGCTGCTGACCGACCTGCTGGCCTCCGGCTTCGAGAGGTCCGGCACCTTCATCGGTCGGACGGGCCACCGCCTCGCCCTGCCTCCGCATCTCGAAGCGGCCGGCAAACGGATTCGCGCCGCCCTGATGGCGCGCCCCTTCGATCCCCCGTCACGCAAGGAACTGGCCCCCGACCGCACCAGCTTCGAGGCCTTGCGCTTTCTGCTCAACAGCGGCGAAGCCGTGGCGGTTGGCCCGGATCTTGTGGTCTCCATCGGGGCTTACAATCGGGCGGTGCGCAAGGTCCGGAAGCACCTCGAGCAGAACAGCCGGGCCAGCGTCAGTGATTTGCGCCAAGCCGTGGGGTGCACCCGCCGGTTGATGGTGCCGCTGTGCGAGAAGCTCGATCAGGAAGGGGTGACGCGCCGCGAAGGCGACTGGCGGGTGCCCGGCGCCCGGACCGCGTCCGACACCCCGCCCGCTGCCCCGCCGGACGCCCCCGACCAGGGAACACCCGTTCCCTAACGAAGCGCCTGCACCGTTCCTGGTGACGGGGGTATCTCGGGCGGGATGGGCGGCAGATTGGCGTGCACCTGGCGCCAAACCTGGCGGTCCTCCGGACTCATCGCGGCCCAGCGAAGGGCATTGCGCAGAAACCGCTCCTGCTCGGGCAATGATAGCCGGGCAAACCGCTTCAGCGACTCCACGCATTGCTCGCGTTCCGACGCGGGAAGTCCATCGAGTTCCGCCACCAACTGCTCGAGCCGCGCCCGGGGCCCCGCGTCCACCTGGGCCAGGGCACGCTGCTGCTCCGCGTCGCTGAACTGAAAGAACCGGTGCAGATGTTCCGCCAACGCCTGCCGCTCCCCGGTCCCCATGTCCCGCAGCCGGGCCACCGCCCGGTCAAAGCGGGCCCGGTCCGGAGGCGCGAGCGATCCCGTGCCGGCCGGATCGGGGGCAGCAACCGCGCCTGGAAACAAGAGGAGGCGCCGCAACGCCGCGTGGTCCTCGATGAGTTCCGCCCGTAGCGCCGACGACAGCGATTCCCAGGCCAGCAACCGATCGCGCACCGCAGCGCGATAGGCTGGCGGCACCAGGAGAAACTGATTCGTCCGCCCCTGGGACGCATCGACGAGCAATGGCCCCAGGTAGTACCGCAGTTCGAGCAAACGGAGCCGGGCTTCCCGTTCGGCCGGCGTCAGGGAATCGAATTCAGCCAGCTGCCCCACGAGGTATTCGCGTTGAGCCGGGGATCGATCCCCGAGCACCGCCTGACGTTCCGTTTCCCCGGCCGCCAGCAAGCGGCGGAAGTTGTCCACAGGCGTCGATGGATGCGGCGGATCCGGCGCGAGCGAGGCCACCGGAGGCCGGGGAGGCACAGCGGGCGGGCGGGTCCCGGTGGGAGAAGAATCCGGTTGCGCCAAACCAACCGCCATGAGCAGCACCCCCGCCGCCGCGCCCAGTCGTTTGGAACGAAAGGCTGTCATCATCCGGACCTATTGAAGGGCCGAGGCCAGTTCGTCGACCGCCGGAATCGGGCCTTCGGGCAGCCCCAGAATGAGATCGAAATCCCGCAGCATCTCCACGCTGGGAATCTCGGTGGCCGCGACGAAGCTCTGCATGCTGCGAACCACCTCCCGTCGCGCCGCCAGCTGCTGCTGATGCTGGACGCCCACCACGGCAATGGCGAGCACGGCCACCGAGGCGGCCACCGCAGGCCAGCGAAGCCGCAACCAAACCCACCATGCCGGTCCCGTTGCGCCTCGGTCTTTCCGTCTGTCTTCAGCCTCGACGGCTGCCAACACCCGGCTGATGAAATTGCCCGGCACCGGTGCGGGTGGCAAGGCTCCCAGGGCGCGACTCAGACGCATTTCCTCCTGCCATTCAGCACGTTCCGCCGGAAATTCCCGCAGGCCCTCCTGCCATATCGCCTCCTCGCGTGCCGTGAGCTTTCGCCTCGCCGCGCGTTCCACCAATTGCTGAAGGTCATCTCGGTTCATGAGCCGCCAGCAGGTTGAAACCCGGCCCCGACCCAAAGTTGCGCACCTCACCCAACAGGCTGTCCCGCTGCTCCGGGCCCCCCTCACTCACGGGGCCAGCTGCCGCTCCCGCGACGCCGAGCCAGGCGCATCGAAGCCCGCCAACCCGCCCGGCTCGGCCCCCAGAACCGTCACCGCGATCGACACTCCGGCCCGACCGCGCAGCACCGCAACAACAGGAACAAGGTGACAGGTTCATAGGCTGAACGAACTCAGCGAGCGTCCTTCCCCTCGCCCTGATCACCCAAGTGCCTGGCGCGTAACGTCTGCCTACGACATGGTGACAGGATCACAGTAGGGTTCGGGGAGGCGGGTCGGGGAGCCTCCTGCATCCTGCCCGCCCCCCCTGCTTCCGCCGGCGTCCGGTCCGCTGTTGCCCAAGTGCGTCGCCCGCATGCGCTTTCGCTACGAACTCCGCGATATGGTGACAGGTTCAAAGTGGGTCTTGATCATTGATCGAAGGGAACCGCTCCTGGCCGTGACCTTTCGTTCACCACCAACTCGCCGCCGCCGGCGCGTCTTCTCTCTCCCTCGCCTCCGCGCCGGCGGACGGGCGCCGCGTTCGTCAGGCGTGCTTGCGTCGGGCGCGTAGGAGGCCGAAACCGACGAGTCCCAGGGCAGCCAGCACACCATAAGTCTCCGGTTCCGGCACCTGCGACACAGTGATGCGGGCGACTTGGTAGCCGGGAGCGGTGAAGTCGGCACCGGCGAACATCGGCTCGTCGAGGATGCCGCCCGATCCGACCGGCAGGAAACCACTGTGCGGGCTTACCACGCCGGCCTCGACCGTGCCCGTGTCCGGCGTGGTCTGGCCGAGAAAGGCCGTATTCACCGGCGCCTCGTCGTTCACCTCGGTGCCCGCGTCCCAGATGCCCGAGCCGGCGATCACGAACGTCCCGCCGACGAATGTCCCATCGGCTTGGAATACCTGAATCATCGTGGGATTCGCATTGCCGACGAACGCGTCGTTGCTCGGAATGGCCATCGCCGCGAAGCTGAGGTACCGGCCATCGGCGGCAAACGGGTTGACGCTGAAGTCCATCGACCCCATGTCTCCGGGCGCGAACGGCGGGATGCCCCCGGTGCCGGGAATCACGCCCTGCATCGAGCCATGACCGCTGCCGGCGAAGCTGGTCATGAGGGAACTCGGATCGCCGTCCTCGGCGAGGCGTTCAAGACTCGCCGACGCCGCGCTCCCGGAGTCGAACAGGTCGAATGCGCCGTCGTGGAAGCCGACCCAGAACGGCGTGAGATAGGTGCCGTGCGTGGGGGCCAGGCTTTCGATGGTGACCCGGACGGTGGCCGCCTGTGCCATGCCGGCGAGCCCAGCCACGGCCAGGAGGTTGAGGATTGTGCTGTTGTGTTGCTTCATTGCTTGGTGTCTTTCTGTGCGTTGTGTTTTCCAACGGCGCTGTCGGTCCCGCCCCGGACGGAGACGAAGCCGCCGCAACCCGGAGGCCGCCGTCCGCCGGACAACACCGGTCGCCGTGGGAGGGTTGTCGCGCGGACGCACGGCTCCTTACGGAGAATCTCCACCCGACAAGCCAGGGGGGCCGGCAGGGGGCCCGTCCGTCGGCACGCGGTCGATTCAGGCTTCCCCCTTCACGGCAGCAGGCTAAGTTGCGCTCCGTGGCTGACGAAGGTCCCAGAGCGCCCGGCGCCGCGGATGCCCCGCGGGCAACCCCCGGGGCCGCCTCGAATCCCGAGACGTGGGTGGACGCGCACGGCGACTACCTGTTCCGCTACGCCCTGGCGCGGGTGCGGGATCCCGTCCGCGCCACGGACCTCGTCCAGGAGACCTTTCTGGCCGCGCTCAAGGGCGGCGGATTCGCGGGGCGCTCGACGGAGCGCACCTGGTTGACGGGCATTTTGAAGCACAAGATCGCGGACCACTTCCGCCGGGCGGGCCGCGAAACGCCGTTTACGGATCTCGAGTTCTTCCGCGAGGGCGAGGCTGCCCTGTTCGAACGCGAAGGCTGGTCGAAGGGGGTCTGGCAGGCCGACCAAGCGCCCGGTGACTGGAGCGCGAAGGCCGGTGAGGAACTCGATCGGGCGGCCTTTTGGCAGGCCTTTTGGGAATGTGTCGGGGGGCTTCCCCCGCGGATCGCCGAGGTGTTCGTGCGGCGGGAAATCGATGAGGTCGAATGCGACGAGTTGTGCCGTACGCTGGGAGTCAGCCCGAACAACCTGTGGGTGATGCTGCACCGGGCCCGTCTTGCGCTCCGGCGATGTCTCGAAAACAACTGGGTTGGAAAATGAACTGCCGTCGGCCCGGCGCCCCGTTGTAAGGTCGCGCCACCAATCGCGACAGAAGAAGCGTCCGGGCCGGGGCCGGGATGGCGCGCGCCTGGCGGAACGGCCGATGCCGCGCGCCGAGAGCGGACCGACCGCTTTGAAGATGAACCAGACAGAACCAGCACCGGGAAAATGGCGGCGATGGGTCCGAACGATCTCGCCCACCTGCGAGGATTCCGCGCGCCTGCTTTCCGCCGCGCAGGATCGTCCCCTGACCGGTCTCGAACGCCTCGGGTTGCGCGTGCACTTGCGGCTTTGCCGCTGGTGCCGGCGCTACGCGCAGCAGCTCGCCCTGTTGCGGCAGGTCCTGCGCAGTCCCGACGGCGAGAGCAACCTGCCGGCCGGGGAACTCGCCGCAGCCGACCGTTCCCGCATCAAGCAGGCCTTGCGCGAAGCCGGTCGATGATCCGGCGGACGCCGGATGGCACCGCGAGGTCTCGCGACGATTCCGCCCATGCGAAAGGCCGTTTCCGGACGGCACTACTCGGCGAAATTCCTGACCGCGCCCCGCAAGGTCTCGGCCGTCCACCGGCCCTGGTTGACGATCACGCGGTAGCGGAGCCGGAGGGTCTCGCCGGTCTTCATCCGGTGCGGGCCGTAACAGATCACGGCCGGACTGAAATAGCGCATCACCGGGTCATTGATGGCGTACCAGGGCGAGGGCGCGTTCAGATTGTCCGGATGATCCAGGATGGCAACCCCCATTTCCCGCCCGCCGATCTGACCCGCATACGCGAGACCCGAAGCGCGCCCCCGGTAGCGGCCCTGCGCGAAAACGACAGGTTCCTCCGTGGTCAGCGCCCGCGCGTTTTCAAACTCCTGCACCAGCCTAACCGAAAGGCCCGCGTAGCCGCCCCAGTCTTGTCCTCCGGCCTCATGGGGCAGCGGCGTGCGATCCAGCACCAAGTCCTGCAGGGCCGTGAAGGTCATGTCCCAGTCGAAGTGAAATTCCTGGTTCATCTCCGGCACGGGAGCGATCACCTCGACCACGCGATGCTCCCGCATCACGGGGTTGCCATTCGCCGGTCGATAGACGAGGTCCTGCGCGATCCGCGCCGAGTAATCTTCCCGCAATTCGATGACGGGCGGTTCCTGCTCCGTGCGCCCGGCGCTCTCCCCGGTGGTGCGATCTTCCTCCCAGTAGTTCACCCCGTTGATGAACTTCCACGAAAACCAGAGCGCCCGATGCCACGGGTGATCGTTCGGGCGAAATCCGGTCAACGCCGGACGGTCGGGCAGGGCCACGGGATGGAAACACGGCTTCGCCTCGCCCGGCCCGTGGTTGAACTGCCAGATCACCTGTTGGCCCAACCTCAGCGCGGTGGCAGTGCCGGTCTGCCGCCAGTTCCAGGCGCGCGCGCCGGCCTTGAGCGCCGCGGGGGGCCGGATGGTGACGCGCCCGGTGGCCGCCCATTCCGTGCCGCGGGTGAGCAGGGCCTGGAAGCCGGGTTGTTCCATGAAGCCCGCGTCGTGACCGGCGAGCAGCGTGAACGTGCGCCCTTCCCCGAACCGATCCACGAGCGCCAGGGGTTCCCAATTCCCGCTGCCCTGCGGCTGGGCGGCCGCGGCAAAGGCGGAGACCAGGACCTCCGCGCCCGGTTGACGTCCGGGACGAACCCACAGTTCATCGGTGAGATCGAAGTCCCGCAGCCCGGTGATGATCGGGTGCTCGAGCGTCTCGAAACGGACGGGAAACCGGTGCGGCGGCCCATGTTGCGTCTGTCCCATTTCCCACCAAGCCAGGGTGAGCTGCCGGTATTCCGGCCAGTCGGCGAAGGAACAGGATCCCGCGTGCACCACAACGTGCCCCTTGCCCCGGCGCACGAAATCGAGGTAGGCCGACCGGGCGGCTGCCGGCCAGCTGGCAACGGCGGCAGGGTCGTTGTCCCGGCCGAACGCATTCCAGTTGCTCAAGATCACGTCGAAGGGCGCGAGGGCATCGGCGGTGAGTTGATCGGGACGCTCGGTGACCGCCACGTCGAACCGCCGCGTCGCTTCGAGCATCGACCGGATCCGCGGTGTGGTGGTTTGCCAGTCGTGGTTGTTCTGGCCGCTGAGGATCAACACGCGCAGCGGCGCAGGCTGGTCTTGCCCGATCAGGGCCGGCGCTGCGAGACAGGCGCACACAAGGATCGCGCGGAAAGGACTTTTTCGCATGGCAGTAATGGCAGGGTTGGCGGACGCGGATGCCGGTTCGCAAATCGCAAAACCGGGCTCTCAAATTTCAGATCATAAAACCGCCCCGGTCGGACCGAGTCATTTCGCCCGCGTTTCAATCGTCCACCAAACGACCGCGCCGTCACCGGGCAGCGCGCAGGATTCGCCGGCAATCAAGGCTTCTCCGGTCCGGATTTGCGGCGCCGCGCCGGCTCCCAACCGCACCCGGTAGGCCTGGCCCGCTGCCGCCGTGAACCACTCCGGAAACTGGTTGATCCGTGGGTAATCGACCGGCAACCGGAACAAATCCCGGTGGCGCGGACGGTCGAACTTCACGGCGCCATGCCACGGCGCGCGCGAGGTGAGCAACAGATGCAGTCGGTCACCCTCGCGCACGGCGCCGAAGCACACGTCCGCCCGCCAGGGTTCGATGGTGATGCCCTGCGTTTTCCACAAGGCATACATCAGGGTGGTACGCGCGAAGTTGCCGTCGCCATGCCACGCTTCGATGACACCGTCCGCCCGCTGGCAGTCCCAGAGCACGCGCGTTTGGTGATCGATCCAGGCGGATGCCGCGTCGACGGGTTCGCGATTGTAGAGGTTCAAAGCTCCTTCGATGGAATCCGCGATGCCGTCCTGGCTTTTGTCGCCCCAGGGGCGGCCATGGTACTTCGGACCCAGGCGAGCCAGCACATGCCGGACCGCATCCCGGTAGCGTTCCGCGCCATCGACGACGAACGCCGTGTAGATGCCGTCGTAGTTGTAACCCCAGGTGTCGCAGAGCGCGCTGCTGTGCGTGCCGGCCTTCGCATTGATCGTCTGATAAAGCAGACCGTCCGCGTTGCGTCCGTGCTCGAGGATCGCGTCGTAAAGCGCCTGCAACGGTTCGCGGTAGGCGGCCTTCTTTACGGGCCGGACATGGCTCACCGCGACGTAAAGTTCGCTGAGCCCGTTCACGACTTCGCACCCGTGGTCGCTCAGCCGGAGGTCGTCGAGGTCGCGGGTCGGATGGTGATCGCCGAGCAGGTAGTAGTCCCCGAGCCGGATTGCCCAATCCAGATACTTGGGATCACCGGTAAACCAGTAAAGCCGCGAGCATCCCTGCAACAGATCGCCGTTCACCTCGAAGTTCAGCGTCGGGATCTTCCCGAAAGGCGTGTCCACCGCGGCATGCTTCCAGATGTCATCCATCAACCCGATCATCCGCACGGACCACGGGCTCGGCCCCATCCACTCGGTGATCGTGAGCAGGCCGTCCTTCACGTATTCGGCGCTGTCGAAAATCGTCGCGTCGAGATCGAACGGCTCCCGCCGCCAGGTCTGCCGTGAGAACGAGTAATCATCCGCCAGCCGGTCGACCCGCGCCGTGACCCGTTCCTCGGTCCGCAGCATCCCCAGCATCCGGCCTTCAAGCAGGGGCCGATCGGTCATGGCGGCGGTCAGGACCATGAAGGCGTAATTGTCGGCGCCCGAATCGCGGCCATTCCAGAAATCGCGGCTCTGGTTCAGATTCCGGGGAATCAGGCCGGTCACGGCATCCGCGTGGGCCAGCCAGCCGTCGATGAACCGGCGCGCCCGGTAGAAGCCTTCGTTCGCCAGCCGGCTGTTGGCCTCCGCGGCGGCAAACAGTGTCGCGGGGATTTCGGCCAGGCCCGCCGGCCGGACCACGGGTTCGCGCTGCCACACTTCGCGCGCCTGCTCGGGGAACACCGGGCCATCCGGCGCGCGATAGGTCTCGGGCTTCGCCAGCACCTCCGCGCGAAAGGCAATCTGTTCCGCCGGCGACGGCCCCCGGTCCTCGCCGGCTCCCGTGAGCCGCGCCTCGGCCAGAAACGCCGGCAACCCGCCCGACGCGCGCAAGGTCAGCTCGATCCGGTCGCCGGGAAGGTCGCCCGGCAGCGGCACCCGCAACCAGCGAAAGCCATCGTGACCGCCGCCCTCGACCGGCAATGGCCGCCCGTTCACGACGAGGGTTGCCTGCCGGTGATCCTGCTTCGCGCCCCAGTGCAGTTCCAGCGCTTGCCCCGACTCCGGGCGAACGCTGAAGGCCAGCCGCAAGTCGCCATTGCCCAGCCAGTAGTAGGGCGTTCCCGCATAGCGTTCGGGGGCGTCGACAAAACGGATCCACGCGACCGCCCGACGGGCCGCCGGCTGCTCGACAAAAGCGGCCGTTGCCGGCGTCTGCGGCAGGGCGGACCAAAACGGGGTTGCGGCCCAGAGCACGGCGGCCCATGTCCGGGCAATCCGCTTGGGAAAGAGGCGCCCGATCAACGATTTCATCAGGTTCTCCAGGTCATTCCTTCGGGTCATGGCTCATTCCTCCACGTTTTCGGCGCCCGCGGCAATCGCGGCGGGCCGGACCGCCCGGAACTGCTCCAGAACGGTCGTCAGTTGCTGGCGCACGGCGTTCGCGCCAGGATCGAGCTGCTCGGCGATCAGCGGCGTCGTTTCCCCGGCGTCCCCCCCGTAATCGTAGAACCGCCCGTCCCGGTAGAGCTTGAACCGCTGCGTCGCGGCGAACTCGTGGGTGGCCTGCGCGCCGCCGTTCCGCGCATACCAGCAATACATCCAGTCCCGTGGCTGCCCGCGTTCACCCCGCAGCTGCGGCGCAAAGCTCCGTCCGTCGAGCAACAGACCCACGGGCACGCTCACCCCCGCGGCCTCGCAGATCGTGGGCAGGAAATCCGTGCTGTCGATCAGGTCGCCGCAAACCTGGCCCGCCGCGATGGCGCCCGGCCAGTTGGCGATCAACGGAACCTGCATCCCGGCCCGGGTGCTGCTTCCCTTGCCCCCCTTGACAGGCTGCTGTCCCATCATCGTGGTGATCTGGCCCAGGGTTCCATTGTCTCCGAGGAACAGCACCAGCGTCCGTTCGCGCAGACCGTGTTTCTCCAACGCCCCGACCACGCGTCCCACCATGCGGTCGGTCCAGGCCACCATCGCCGCGAAGTGCTTCGGATCACGATTCACACCCTCCCCGCGCGCGGACGGGTCCCAGTCCGGACTGTCCGGCGTGGGCTGAAAAGGCGCATGGGTGAGGATCATCGGATAATACAACAGGAAGGGCTCGTCGCGGTGCCGCGCGATGAAGTCGACCGCGAAATCGTTGACCAGCTGCGGTCCGTACTCGCCCGTGGCGAAGTCCCGCTCGACGCCGTTGTACTCGAGTCCGGGGTTGGCGTAACGCGGAGGTCGGCGCGTGTGCTGCCAAAGACAGGATTCATCGAAGCCAAAGTGCCGCGGAGAATCGAGCTCACGACCCAACTGCCATTTGCCGGCGATCCCCGTGGCGTATCCGGCCTGCTTGAAAAGGTGGGCAAAGGTCGTCTGGGCGCGTTCGAGCAGGCCGAACCGGACGTAGTTGCGCACGTTGTACTGCCCGGTCATCAGCTGGACCCGGGTCGGTGTGCACAAAGGTTGCACGTAACAGTGCTGAAACCGGATCCCCTCCGCGGCCAACCGGTCGATGTTCGGCGTGGCATAGTCGGTGCAGCCATTCGCGCCGACGCATTCGAAGCCGAAATCATCGACCATGATCAGCACCACATTCGGTCGTTCAGCGGCCAGCGCCAGCGCTCCGCAGGCGGCGAGGCCGGCCGTCAGCCGGCGGACAATCGAGAGGGTCTTCACACGCGGCATCATGCCCGCTTCCCCCCCGGAGTCCACCTTCAATCCACGTGCACCGGCCGGCGCGGCGCCAGAGCTGCCGGGGGCGGCGGCGTGCTCCCCTCGCCTTTGGCCCCGCACACACGACTCCTTCCGGCCGGTCTGACCCGGAGCATTGCCCGTCGCGGTAGGCAGCCCGGCCGACCTTGAGCTTCCTGCGATGCTCCGACTACCCCAACCTCATTCAGCGTGGTTTCCCTCATATACATAATCCGCTATTGAAGCGCCGCTAATGCGTAAACAGACCTTCTCTTGCAGGGGCGGGATCGGCTTATGAGTTGTCTCTAACATGTGGTCTTTATGTGCGCGGCCCTTCTCTTCTCGCCGAATCCTCCTGCCCGGTATCTATCAAACTCAATCGCACGCGGCACGGCGCCAAGGCCAATTAGTACGCCAGGAATTTGGGCTTTGGCAGCTGGCGAGGATCAATCTCGCGGCCCAGACGGAGGTGCTGGAGGTGCTCCTGAAGATCCCGGGGAAGCGGGTGTCTCTAGCAAAAGCGAACAACCGGCGCCAGACCAGCCCCCGGCAACGCCGCCCAGCCGAATGATCTACGGTGGCCGCGGCGGGCGCACTCCAGCCCCGGCAAGAGGGAAGATCTGTCTGATCCCTGTGCCTCGGCGGGGCGACTTGGTAAGGTCCTAGTCTCTCTCGCAAACACGGAGCCACGGAGAGTGACCCCGATTCGGAGAGGGCGTCGCCTGGCAGCGTAACTGGGTGTCCGGTTTCCGACGCTCTCTGTCTGCGTGCCTCCGTAATAGCCCTTGTCCGATGCATTCATCGGGGCTCCGTGAGGGCAGGACCGCGTTTCATCCAGACCATGACCAAGCTGACGTCGGCGGGAGATACACCCGAGATGCGGGTGGCCTGCCCCAGGGTGGCCGGGCGAATGGAACTGAGTTTCTGGCGTGACTCGGTGCGCAGACCGGGGATCGCCCCATAATCCAGCCAATCGGGGATCTGTTTGTCCTCGAGTTCGCGGAACTTCACCACTTCGGTCATCTGACGATCGATGTAGCCGGCATACTTGATTGCGGTCTCGGCCTTGCGCGTGACGCGGTCCGGGAGGTCGGTGCGCGGCTCTGGGAGATCGCGATAGTGCGTCTCTGGTCGGCGGAGGAGCTGGGCCAGGGTTTGGGCGCCGACCCGCGTCTTGTTGAGTCTGGCGAGTTCGGCCGCGACGGATTCCTGTTCCGCCTGCCAAGCCCGGAAATGGCGCTCTGGGAGGAGCCCGGTTTCATGACCAATAGCCGCCAAGCGATCGTCAGCGTTGTCGTGCCGGAGGAGAAGCCGGTATTCCGCCCGCGAGGTGAACATCCGGTAGGGCTCGGTCGCACCCTTAGTAACGAGGTCGTCGATGAGGACCCCGATGTACGCCTGGTCGCGACGAAGAATCACGGGCGACAAACCACGAACGCGGCGGGCGGCGTTGAGGCCAGCGATGAGACCTTGAGCAGCGGCTTCTTCATAGCCGGAGGTGCCGTTGATCTGGCCGGCGAGATAGAGGTTAGCGCAGCAACGAGTCTCGAGGCTCGGGCGCAGTTGAGTGGGATCCGCGTAGTCGTATTCCACCGCGTAGGCAGGTCGGAGGATCTCGGCGTTCTCGCAACCGATGATGGTGCGCACCATCTGGACCTGAACGGCGTAGGGCAGGCTGGTGGAAAAGCCGTTGACGTAATACTCCTCGGTGGCGATGCCTTCGGGTTCGAGGAAGAGCTGATGCCGCTCCTTGTCAGCGAAGCGGACGATCTTGTCCTCGATGGACGGACAATAGCGCGGCCCGACCCCTTGGATCTGGCCCGAATACAGCGGCGACAGGTGGAGATTCTCGCGAATGCAGCGAGCGGTGGCCTCGGTTGTGAAAGTGATATGACAGGACAACTGTCCCCCTACGCGCTGGAGTATCGAATCAGGCGGGTAAAGGCCCCCGCTCTGAGCCGCGGCTTGTTCCACGTGGAACATCGGTTGCGTGCGTCCGGGGTCGGACACCTTCCGGCGACTTCTATGTTCCACGTGGAACACCTCTTGTTGCTCCCAATGCTCCCGCCAATAGCTGAACCACGGAACCGGCTCATCGCCTGGTTGAACTTCCATCTTCGATAGGTCCAAAGACCGGCGGTGGAGCCGTGGGGGGGTGCCGGTCTTCAGCCGCCCCAAACTCAGCCCCGCTTCTTTCAGGGACTCGGAAAACTCGTTGGCCGCCGCCTCGCCGGCCCGACCCCCGGCTTGTTTGTCGGCCCCGACGTGCATGAGTCCACGGAGGAAGGTCCCGGTGGTAACCACGACGGTTCGCCCCTTGTAGCGAACGCCCGGTGTGGCTTCCACACCCTGGACCCGCCCTTCGCCAAGAACCAGGCGAATGGTCTGGCCCTGGCGGCAATCGAGGTTCGGCTGACGTTCGCAAACCCATTTGAGGCGCAACTGGTAGGCCTTCTTGTCGCACTGCGCCCGCGGAGCTTGGACGGAAGGACCCTTCTTGGTGTTGAGCAACCGGAATTGGAGTCCGGTGAGGTCCGTGTTGCGACCCATTTCGCCCCCGAGAGCGTCGATCTCCCGCGCAAGATGCCCTTTGGCGAGCCCGCCGATGGCGGGGTTGCAGGACATCTGACCTATGGTGTCCAGGTTGATCGTCAGCAGCAGTGTGGAGCAACCGAGGCGGGCGGCAGCCAGCGCCGCTTCGGTGCCGGCGTGGCCGCCTCCGATCACGATGACGTCATACTGCGTTGGATAATCGAACATCGCAGCGAAGTGTAGCAGGGGGCTGGGCTGAGGCAATGTCGGGAAAACGGGATCGCCGAGGCAAGAATCAAGGACACCGACACCTCTTCTCGGAGGCAAGAAGATACGGAAATGCCCCGGGTTTTCCGAAACCCTCCGGCGGCTTCGAGAGCCGGATCATTGGGTGGGCGCGCAGGCGATAAGCACCATGGCCTCACAACGGGGCGCGCAGTGAATCTCGCGTCCTCCCACTTGGACAGGGTAGAGCACGCGGTCCCCTGCGCGCCCGGAAGGTCCTGCGGTTGCTCACCACCAACAGCCACATCGAGCACACTCTCGCCCGATGCTCTACTCCACGCTTCGGACCACTACGATCCGCGGCTGGAAGCCGCACGTCGCGTGTGCGGGATCAACGGTGGTGCCCTGAGTCCAAGGCCGTTGCGTCGCGCCCTGTCAAAAAGGGAAACCCGCACATAACGTGCGTTCCGCGTGCGGATCAGAGCCAACTCCGCGACGTAGCCCCGTTCGGAACATGGGGCGCGACCTTTGTGCCGCGGGACTCGCCGGGGCTCGAGATCCCGGCGAACGGAACTCCGCGCTCTGGAAAAGCTGCAATGCGCACGGGGCACGTGAACCGGAGAGATTCCCGTTTTGCTTTCGCGCGGAAGTCGGTAGGTTTGCGCCATGCAGACGATCGGCGACCAGCTCAATGCCGAGGCGGGGCTGACGCAGATGCTGCTGCCGGACCTGTGGCAACACGACGCGGTGACGGCCCTGCGCCAAGGGCACGATGTGGTGGTGCAGGCACCGACGGGAGCCGGGAAAACCCTGATCTTCGAGCTCTGGGCAAACCATGGTCGGCCAAAGGGTCGGGCGGTTTACACCGTGCCGACCCGGGCCTTGGCTAACGACAAGCTGGCCGAATGGCGGGCCAAAGGGTGGCGAGTTGGCATTGCGACGGGCGACCTGGCGGAGGACTTGGACGCCCCCATCCTGGTGGCCACCCTTGAAACGCAAAAGCACCAGCTGATCCGCGGCAAAGGACCGACGCTCCTGGTCGTGGACGAGTATCAGATGATCGGTGATCCGGATCGGGGTTTGAATTACGAGCTGGCGATCGCGCTCGCGCCGGAGTCGACGCAGCTCCTGCTTTTGAGCGGGAGCGTCGCCAACCCGCAGGACGTGGTGAAATGGCTCACGCGACTCGGTCGCCGCGCAGTCCTCGTGCGGCATGATGAAAGGCCCGTGCCGCTGGAAGAAGTGCACGCGAATTCGCTCGGCGTGCGGGTGCCGGCGCAGATTCGAGGCTACTGGCCGCGGTTGGTGGCACGTGCGCTGGCCGAAAACCTCGGTCCGATCCTGATATTCGCACCCCAGCGGCAGGGCACGGAAGCTCTCGCAGCGGACCTGGCCCGTCAGTTGCCCGAATCGGACCCACTGCTACTGACACCAGAGCAAAAGGCACTGGTGGGGGAACGCCTGGCGAAGATGCTGAAGACACGGGTCGCCTTTCACCACAGCGGCTTGAGCTACGCCGCCAGGGCCGGAGTCGTCGAGCCGCTGGCCAAAGCGGGTCAGTTGAGGGTGGTCGTAGCCACCATGGGGCTGGCCGCCGGCATCAACTTCTCGCTGCGAACCGTCGCCCTGGCGGGACACTCGTACCGCCGCGACGAAGGCGAGCAATTGATCCGGCCCGATGAAATCCTCCAGATGTTCGGTCGCGCGGGGCGTCGGGGGATCGATGAAACCGGCTACGTGTTGGTCAGCCAGAACGAAATCCGGCTCATCGACGCCCACCCGCTGTTTCTATCCCGGAACGGGATGGTGGACTGGCCGGCACTGCTGGGACTGATGCGCACCGCAGCCGACGCCGGCGTGGCACCCTACTTGGCAGCCGTGCGGGCCCAGGAGCGGTTGTTCACGAGCAAACCGATCGTGCTCGGGGTCGAGCAGTCCCTCCGGAACCCGGCCAAACCGTGCGGTTTGGAAACCGATGCAGAGCGTGCCCGACGGATCCGGCGGCTTTTCAAGGAGATGCTAAACAGTCGCGGAGAATGGGAATCGATGCCGGTTCCGAAGGAAGCTCCGGCGGCGACGGTGTTCCTGCACGCCACGGATGAGGGAACCCTCAGGTCGAGATTCGCCGGGGCAGAGGTGGTGGCGGGGGCCGCCGAACAACTCCATCCAGCCGAGCGACTCCTTCGGCAGACTGGCTTCAACGGCTGTTTACCCCTCCGCCCAGCCCTGAGCGAGCCCGAGGCCCTGACGAAACTGGGGACAGGTTCGTTGTGCCGGATCTCCGCAGACCCCGATGGCGCGGTCTACGGGCGAGTCTTCACCGTGGCGGAATGCCTGCGCGACGAGCGCGTGCTCCTGGCGAAGTGGGTGCGCCGCATGACCAACTGGCACGGACGCCAAGTCACCCTGAAGCTCTGGCGGGAAAAGGTGGCCGGTCTGCTCGAACGGGGCCTCGCCCAACGACACACTCCGGTGATCCGGTTCCAGGAAAGTGAACGCAAGATCACGGCCACCGTGAGTCTGGGTGCCCTGCCCATGCGGGCCGTGATGGATCGGCATGGCGTGAACTTGTGGCGTCCGCCCGTCCGGGAGGTCGGGGCGGCGTGTTGCGCGCAATGTGATTCTCGGGAAGCGTGCAGCCGACTCTCCCCGGCCACCGGGACGGCGACCCTGTGGCGTCGGTTGCGGCTGGTGGACGAGGCTGGGGTACCCACCCGTCGAGGTCGGGTGGTGAGCTACTTCAGCGGGGGAGACGGCCTGGCGATTGCCGCCGGCTTGGAAGAGGGGGACTATCCGGTCGACGAGATGGCCTATGATCTGGCCTGCTTGGACGCTGGTTTTCGTTTCGCCGGCGACGAGAATCGTTGGGCTGGGCGACTCGCATTGGCGTGTCATCACGCGTACGGGATGCTCAGCGTTCCCGGATATCTGGAGCACGGATTGCCTTTGAAGTACGGGGCGGGAGCGGACCAGGTGGTGACCGCAGTGCACCGCGAGCCGGGGAGCAAGCATGAATGGGTAACCGACCGTTTGGGGGTAGGAGATATCGACCGGGCGATCATCGAGTGGCGCAGTCTCTTGCGTCAAGTGGCGCACGCGCCGGAGCTGGATTGGGATCGCTGGGCGGAATTGCAGGGGGCGGCGCGCCAATTGCTGGCGGAGACTGAGTCGCCCACACTGCGAGAATTACCCCCCTTGGAGGCGCAGCAGAGGGGTCGGGTGGACCACCGGCTGCGACTGCGGCTGCGGTAAGCTGATTTGCGAACAAGTACGCAATGACCCTTTTTGAGGCCACGGATGTGTTGGACGATCCGGGTAAGCGACCTAAGGGACTGGAGCGAAGCGAGTTATGGTTCAGCGTTCCGACTGGATTGCGGTGAGGCGGATTCTTGCATAGCGGACTTCGTTGCCCAGTCCGGGAGCGTGTCCCAGCAGTTCCAAGGTATCCGACGGCGGCGATCCTGCCCGCACGGTCGCGGTAAAGAACTGCGTGAACGGATGGGCCAGCGGCAGGGTAACGCTCCCCGCGACCGTACCGCGTTCGCTCAGCGCCAAAACGCGGTTTTCCGACAATGTTCCGCCCGTTCCGTTCGGACCGGAAACGTAGAGCACGACGAAAAGACTTCCCTTGGTATCGATGTGAAAGCGCGGCGCGGAGGGGATCGGCACGTTGTCTCCTTCCGCCGCGATCATCAGGCACCGCCGGTGAACCACATGGCCCTCCTGGATGATGGCGTAGTTCACCGCGTGGCTCTGTTTTTCCTCAGGGAAGAACCGAGGGCGCAGCCGCTCATCAAGAGCCCGTTCGGACCAAACAAGATGCACCCGCCGATCCGGGTCAACCCACAGATCGCCCGGGGTGATCCAGCCGCAGGTGTCTTCGCGAGACGCAATCTCGACCCACGGACGGAAGGCCTCGCGCGTGATGTCCGGCGTCCAGGTGTAGAACAGCCGCCGGAAGTCATAATCCCATTGCTGCCCCGTGAGTTCCCGCTTGAAGGCCCGCCACTTGGGGTTCGGTTCGATGATGTCACTGACGCCGCAGAAGTGAACGGCGCGGTCTTGCAGAGCTACGTTGGGATAGCAGACCCGGATCGGCTCGGGCTTCGCGTAATCGGCGCCCCAGGGCCACGTCAGTCTTCCGCTCGCGCTCCAGTCTCCATCCTGGTTCCGAAAGGTCCACTCGGCATGGGTGTAACCGATGTTCTGCAGCAGGATCATCTCACCGCGCGCGCCGTCGGCGGCGAAACTTCGATACGAATGCTCCGTAAACCTGGGATCCCCTTGCCATTTCGGCGTCGTGACCGATCCCGGTAGCGCCGGGTCGTGGCTGTCGAACTCGAGGATCTCCGGACGAGCGGGACCGCTGTATTCGCCCGGCGCGAGGGTTGGATTGGCGGAAAGGAAGAACCGACCATCGTGGAAGGCGACAAGCGGCGAGGGCTCGCGGGTGAGCCCGACCGGATCGGCATGGAGGCGTTTCCAGCGATCCCCTTCCAGACCGAACAGCAGCCAGCGGCAATTGTTCAGCGGTTTTTGTGCCGCAAGGGTTTCGATTCCGGAGGCGAACACCTTTCCCGCCGCGCGGACGAGACAGCTGGAGCCGCCGCACCACAATGGGCCGGCGCCGTTGTTGGCGGGTTCGAAGCGGTAAACCGGCGACTCCGCTTCGACCACGGCCTCGAAACCGGGGGCCGCCGCCTGCCCTGATGGTTCCGCCGCCGTGAGCGCCTCGGCGCCGCAAACGAAGGCGAGTGCCAACGGAAACGCGGCGCCACGGGGTTGTGTGTTCATGAAAGAAGTCTGGCTCGCCGTCCGCCCGCTGACAATCATTTCGCAGGGACACCCCCAAGCATCACGGGAGATTCGCGGCGCTCATCCCGGCGACTTGAAACCGTATGCCTGCCGCTCGGAGGGCGGGTTTAAGCCGTGCGTGCGGAGGAAGTTCTCGTGCATCGCCCAGCGTTGGTTCGGGGTCGCGGCCAGTGCCCCGGCGAACAGTCATTTTTCTTCCACGCTCAGCCCCCCGCTCGGACTTGAGCAGCTCGAAGACCCGTTCGACGCGTTTTGTTTTCGGCACGCGAGCAGCCTACCCAGGGAATGCGGCGCTTCGCGAAGTTCCCGGATATCGACGCACCGGGGCCAAGGGATTGCGCCGGGGCAGGAGGCAATCAAAAGCTGACCACCAGCCGCCGGGCACGGGCTTGGTTGGGAAACTCGACATGCAGGACATGGGCGGCTTCGTCGTAACGCCAATCCTCCAACGCCCGATCGTCCAAGCTCAGATGCTGCGGCCGCGTGGGCAATCGGAGCAGAAGAATGCCCCGCGTGTTCTCGATACCTTCTACTGCGCAGATGTACTCGCGGAGGTTCGTTTCGACAGGCAGGGCCTTGCCGGCGGAAGCGAGGATGACGGGGCCCTTCGTCGGGACGCGGTCAAGATCCAGCAGGAACCAGCGGCTGCCCGGCGTCAGTTCAATGGTCTCGCGGACGGCGAGCGTCGGATCGAACAGGTTCACCAAACGGCCGCTCAACACCTTCGTTGGCGCCGGGATGGACTCGTCCAAACCCGCCGCGACCAGATACGGCCCGCGGCGCAGCAGCAGGTGGTTCGTTTCCCGCCAGGTCAATCCCGCCTCGCGGGCCACGCCGACGACGGCAGCAACGAGCGTCGCGTCCCCCACCGCGCTCCGGGCGAGCCCGACGGGGTCATCGGCGGCGAACAGCATCCGGCCCTTCCCGACCGGATGCGATCCGGGCGGGGTCGTGTCGGCGAGGCCCAAAGCTCCAAACAAATGCTGTCGCGGAGTGCGCTCGTTCCGGCCATCGTCGTTCCACCATTCCCGCACGCGGTTGAAGGGATCGCGGTCGTCATCCCAAACGACGAGCAGACCGCCGGCCCGCACCCAATCCGCAAGGGGTTGATGGACCTCCGGACGGAGCGGCTTTTGGCCGTGATACGTGAGCAGCAGGACCTCGAAGCCCTGCAGATAACCGTCGATGGTCACGTTCTCGAGCTGCACCGGCGCGACGGGCATGCCCCGCTTGAGAAACGGGAGCGCCAGTCCGTAGATGTGGCTCAAGTGCGGGTCGCTCGGATCAGGCTCGCCGCGTTGGAACATGAGGGAGTCGCTGACCAGCACGCCGATGCCCGGGGTGCCGCAATCCCATTCGACCTCCGGCTGGTTCAGGTCGTTGAGCGCGTTGATGACGGTCTGGATCTCCGTCGCGTAAGCCGGCGGAATGCCGACTCGTTCCTGGTCGCCGCCGGCGCGGGGGTATTTGCCGGCGAAGATGCGGTTGGGCCAGGGCATGACTTCATACCGCCAGACCTCCGGCTGCAGGAGGGAAGCAACCAGCGTGGACTCCCAGTTGCGGCGGTAGTCGTCCCAGTCGTGGTTCGGGTCGTCCTCGATGGGATCGTTCAGATACCAGACGCGCCGCCCGGTCGAGCGCACGAGATTCTGCATGGCGCCGTACTCGAGGAAGGCGGTTTCGAATGTTCGTTCCTTGAGTTCGCCGCGGTAGAGGTTCGGCGTCCGCGAAGTGCCGGTCCAAACCTGGGCGATGTAGCCGTCGCAGCCACTGAGCCGGGCCAGGCTGGACTCCGGGCTGACGATGCGCCAATGGGCGTAATTGAGCAGGCTGTGGGTCGGCACATAGCACCGAACGCTTCGTCCGGTGTCGCGGTTGTAGGCCTGGATGTGGTCGAACACCTGCTGTAGCGCGCGTCGGTAAAGGTGGTATTTCAGCTTCGAGGCGCGCCACTGGGCATCGACCGAACGGTGTGGCGGCTGCCAGTCCTCGTGGTAAAAGGCCCGCCATTCGCGCTTGAAGCCCTCCGAGTAACCGCCGCGAACCCAGAACTCCGGTTCTTCCATGTGAACCGCCTCCGCCCCGGCATCGAGGGCCCGCTGCACGCCCACGCAAAGGAACTTCCCGAAATTCGCCCCGGGGCACATGTAATAGACATCGCCGCCGTGGCTGATCTTCTTCCCGTCGCGTTCCGTCTGCGCCTCGTCCTGGTGATCCGTGCCATCGAAGCGACCATACAAGTAATCCTGGTAGTTGCCCCACGAAACGCCGGTCATCACGTGAATGCGGTACCCGCGATCCCGCCAGGTCTGGACGCGGGCCGGCAGACCGGGATCGATGCCGTAAACGATGGCCACATCCGACCGCAGGTTGACATGGCCACCCCACGGCCCGCCGGTTTGAAAACAAGTGCGCTCAAGGACATCAAGCGGATCCTGGATGAAGTCGCCGTCCGGTTGTGCGGCGCCCGGTGACGCCCAGCAAGACAGCAGCGGCAGCAGGAGAACAAATGGGTTTCGGAGGAGGACGCGCATCGACGGCCCATTCCGCCGCAGGCGGTTGATTCTGGCAAGCCCGAGGTTCCCCGCAGCGGCCGGTTTCGGTTTGCGTCTGCCGCCTGAATTGCGCAGGCTTACGGCTAAATCACCAAATCATGAAGCATTATTCAAATCGGTCGCAGCGCAGGCGGTTCGCGGCGCGGGTTTCGGCACAAATGGGGTCCGCACTCGCGGTCCTCGGGTTCGCGTTTGCCGGCTCGGGCGCCGGCGTTCCGGAGGGGATCTGGGTGCGCGACGGCTACGAGTTGACCGTGGCCGTGGAAGGGATCAAGACCCCGCGCTTTCTGGCCACGGGACCCGATGGCGAATTGTTCGTGAGCGTGCCGGCGCAGGGCTGCATCTACACATGCCGCGACGGTGACGGCGACGGCTTTTACGAGAAGATGGCGACCTTCGTGGGTGGCCGGGACCCGAAGAGCGTCCTGCAGGGCATGCAATTTCACGATGGCTGGTTGTGGTTCGCCCAGCTCAACCAGGTGAGCCGCGCCCGGGACGGGGACGGCGATGGCATTGCCGATGAGGAAGTCGTGGTGCTCGGGCCGGAGGCCATCCCCACCGGCAAGAACGGGGGCCACATGTGGCGGGCGTTGCTGATCCACAAAGGACGCATTTACACGCATGTGGGCGATCAGACGAACGCCACGGATGAGCCGATTGACGCCTCCGAGCGCAAGAAGATCTGGTCCTTTGCCCTGGACGGCACGGACAAGCGGCAGTTCGCCTCGGGGGTGAGGAACACCGAGAAATTCGCCATCCGCCCGGGCACCGACGAGATCTGGGGCGTCGATCATGATGTCGACATGATGGGTTGGCAGATGGAGGGGGATCGCCAGAACGGGCAACCGATCACCGATCACAATCCGCCGGCGGAGTTGAACCACTACGTCGCGGGCGGCTTCTACGGGCATCCCTGGATCGTGGGCAAGGCCCAGCCCAATCTGCTGTTTCTCGACCATCCCGAACTGATGAAGTTCGCGGGCATGACGATCATTCCGGAATGGACCATGGCCGCCCATTGCGCGGGCAACGGCATGTGCTTCTACACCGGGGACCAGATCCCGGGCGCGCACGGCGACGCCTTCGTGGCTCAGCGCGGTTCCTGGAATGCCACTCAAAAAGTGGGCTACTGCCTTTCCCGAATCCTCTTCGAGGACGGTCACCCGTACGGCGAACAGAAGATGGTGAACTTCCTGCGCGCCGGCACCGAAGTGCTTGGCCGGCCGGCGGATTGCGCCCAAGCCGCGGACGGCAGCATCCTGATCAGCGACGACACCGGCAACCGGGTCTATCGCTTGCGCTACCGCGGCCGTTGAACTCCGACCCGACCCAGCCTCCTCTCCAGCAGCAAGCGGTGGCCGGCTCCCTCCGGTTGGGAGCCGGCGCCGCGGATACACCACGCCGGTCGGCGTCCGAGCCGTCAATTGCCGTCGCCCCCTGTCCGGGACCAGAGCGGGGACGTTGCGGTCGACCCGGTCCTTTGCAGAAGCACCCCCGGCGCACAGCATCGCAGGGCCTGCGCCGTAAGCACCTCAGCCGTATCGATTCAACACGCTGGAGCCGCCGACGTGTAGTCAGCGCTGAAATCCAAGGGCTTATGCGGTCTCGCCGATCCCGACCGGCAGTCACGTTTTGGTGAATCGTCGCGCCAAGCGGCAAGGGGCCGTATCCCCACTGAATCATGCGCCGACCACACGTCGGCGGCTACGAGTTACTGAATGGTTACGGCTCAGTCGGCTTCCCCCGCTTTCGCGGGCCCGAAGGCCGGGTCCAACCCTCCTCCACACCAACTGACCGTCCCTGCCTCTCCGTCGCGGGCCCCGCCCGATAGCGGTTCCCTGGCCCGCGCACCGCTGAGCGGTAGCGATTCAACACACGGCAGCCGCCGCCGAGCAGTCAGCGCTGAAATCCAGGGGCTTACGCGGTCTCGCCGGTTCCGACTGCCAGTCACGTCTGGGTGAGTCGCCGCGCCCGGCGGCGGGCAGCCGTATCGTCGCTGAATCATCCGCCGACAGTACGGCGGCAGCTGGGAGTTACTGAATCGTTCCGGCTCAATTGATTACCGATTGAGCGGCAACCGCCTGGAGTGGCTCCCTCCCCCGCCGAAACCGCAGGAGCAGCGCGGTGGACAGAACCATTCCCGGACAGTGGTAAGAGGGTGTAAGCAATTTCTTTATGGTGAACACTTGATATTGCTTACCGTACGTGCTATTAACTACGCGTTGCCGGCTACCAGAGGTCCGGACGACAGGATTGGCAAAGAAGCTCTGTGGATCAAGAACACGATAAGACGACTTGCGATGACCACTTCCTCCTTGATTGATATTGTTGCCCTGGCCGCACTGGCGCTCGGGGCCCTTCGTGGCTGGCACAACGGCGCTCACTGGGAGCTGCCGCGACTGGTCATGTGGCTGCTGATCCTGAGCCTTGGCCTTACGGCGGCCAATACCGTGGGGTGGCTCGTGCGGTGGCTGGGTTTCGAGGCCTCGTTCTCCATGATGGTCGCCTATCTCGTGGCCGCGCTGGGCATCGCTTGGTATTTTGCTCTGCACTATTGGGGGATGGAACGGGCCTCTGAAACGCGCGGGCGCGACTTGGACGAACAGTTTCGCGGCGTGCCGCTTGGGATCCTCCGCTATGCGATGGGCCTGGTGGTCGCCTTCACGCTCCTCTCGTTGCAACCGGACTACTCGCCCAACTTCGCCACCTTGCGCCAGAACCTCCTCGAGCAATCGGGCACCGGCGCCGCCACCCGCTTCTACTGGGCCAATCCCGCCCGTGCCGCCGAGCAGTCCCGGCAGCTCGAGCCGACACAAACCCTGAGCGCCCTCCCGCGTCCGCCCATCCCCGTGGCGCCAACCAGCGCCCGCTCGCCCATCGCGTCGCCGCTGGCCGGTTAGACCGCGACCATACCGAGAAAGGAACCCCTCCCCCTCACGCGATCCTAACGGCCCGCCGCGGGGGCTTTCGCGCGTTCCGGGACCGTGGCCGCGGGAGTCACGGAGCGCGCGGGGGTGGCTTTTCCCGTGAGGCGATCCCAAGCGGAACTGCCAAGCGTGCGGAAGCGACCTTCTCCTTCGCGGATGATAAAGAGAGCCGCGGCGGCTTCCTGCTTCTCGATCAACTTCATGCCCTCCTCCAAGCCCAGCACAAAAAGCGTCGTTCCGAGCGCGTCCGCGTTCATGCTGTCCGGCCCGACGACGGTCACCCCGGCCAACGGGTTCTCGACCGGCCGGCCGGTGCGCGGATCCAGCAGGTGACTGTAGCGATGGCCGTCGGCGTCCCGGAAGAACTTCTGGTAATCGCCCGAGGTCGACAGCGCTTGTCCGGAGATGCTCGCGACGGACGCCATGGGATCGTTCTCGCGCCAGTAATCCGTTGGGGCCGAAATGCCCACGCGCCAAGAAGTCCCGTGCGCATTGTGGCCCGCGGCGAAGACCTCGCCGGCGATGGACACGTAGACGTTGGTCAGGCCATTGGCCCCAAGGAGTCGCACCAGTTCATCCACGGCAAACCCCTTCGCCACGGCGCCGAGGTTGAGCATCAAGCCCGGCAGGTCCTTGGTCAGCTCGTTCTCGTCGTGGAGTTGCAGGTGGTTCCAACCGGTCAACGCGCGGGCGGCCGCAAGGGCTTCCGCAGCAGGAGGCGCCTGGGTGGTCGGGGCTTCGCCGAAGCCCCACAGGTTGATCAACGCGCCGAGGGTGGGATCGAAGGCGCCGTTCGATTGCCGACTCAGTTCGAGGGAAAAGCGGATCACCCGGGCAAAATCGGGACCCACCTTGAAGGGCGTGTTGGCGGCCGCGTGGTTGAACCGGGAAAGCTCGCTGCCCGCTTCGTAGTTCGACATCAGCGCGTTTATCTCGCGCAATCGCTGTTCGACCCCGACCTGCAATTGCTCGATCCGCCGGTCGGTCAACCCACCCCCCACGATCTGGATCACGTAGGGGCTGCCCATCGTGCGCCCTTCCCAACGCACCAACGGCTCGGGCAAAAGCGACTGGGCAAGGAGTGCGGAACAACCGAGCAGCCTTCCCGCGAGCGTTGCTTTTCGCGAGCGCCCTTTTGCGCCCCGCTTCGCTGGCCAACGCCTCACGGCCACGGGAGCCGCAACCGATAAAGCCGGGCTCCGCTGACGCCCTCGACCTTGTTCGTCACCGAGAACTCACCGGCGGCATTGATCTGGTTGGTGGCCACCGCCGTCCACTGCGACAGCGGCAGCAGAAGGTCGTCGCTTGTGATGACGTGAAAGGTGTGACTCGCAGGGCCGACCCCGGCGAGAATGAGGTCGCCATCCTTGATTCGCGCAGCGGTGATTTCGGGCGGTTCCGGGGAAAGGACGGGGCTCCAGACAACCTTCATGCCCGTAAAGTTCGCGCCTTGATCGGGGTAGGTCCATTCATCGGCCGCGGGTCCCTTCGTCCACAGCAAGCCGTTGGTAGTGTAAGGCCCCTGACCGCTGTCCTCGGCGTATTGCACCCAGAAGCGATATTGGCCGTCGGGAACGAGATTGCCGTTCGCATCGCGGCAATCCCACGACGGAAGAATCGGACTGTTCACGCCCGTGTAACTGGTGGCGGTGGCGCTTGTGTAGCCGTCGAGGGCCTGGCTGCCGTTCCGCGCGGCATACCACGCGCGGCAGTGTTTGTCCCAGTGCGAACTCCAGAAGCTGCTCCGGTTGCCCTGGATCCACAGGGTCTTGATGAAGGCGCCCGAGGCGGTTGTCACCCACGCCACGGTCCAGTGACGGCTGCCCGAACCGTTGTAGTCGCGGAGGGTTGTTTCGAGGTCCACCGTGCCCTCTGTTTGCGCCACGCCGGTCACGGCGCCGCCAACGAGCAGGCAGCCCAGCAGCAGGAAAGCCGTGGTCACCGGAGCCGGCCGGGCGACTTCCCGTAGGCGTTGTCTTCCGCGGAGCTTCATCGGTCACATGTGCTCAATGATGTTCGTGCCGAATTCCGAGCACTTGACCTCCGTGGCTCCATCCATCAGGCGAGCGAAATCGTAGGTGACGCGCTTCGAGCCGATGGCGCCGTTCATGCCCCTGATGATGAGGTCCGCGGCTTCGGTCCAGCCCAGGTGCCGCAGCATGAGTTCTCCGGACAGAATCACGGAACCCGGGTTGACGCGGTCCTGGCCGGCGTATTTCGGCGCCGTCCCGTGCGTGGCCTCGAAGATGGCGTGGCCGGTCTGGTAGTTCACGTTGCCACCCGGCGCGATACCGATCCCACCCACCTGGGCCGCAAGCGCATCGGAGATGTAGTCGCCGTTCAGGTTCAGCGTCGCGATCACGTCGTACTCCGCAGGCCGCGTGAGGATTTGCTGCAAGAACGCGTCGGCGATGACGTCCTTGACCACGATTTCGCAGCCGTCTGCCTTGATCGTCTGCCACGGTCCCTCGCCGATCATTTCGCCGCCATACTGAGTGCGGGCGGTCTCGTAGCCCCAGTCGCGGAAGGCGCCTTCGGTGAACTTCATGATGTTCCC
Source organism: Verrucomicrobiales bacterium (assembly GCA_024233305.1). Taxonomy (GTDB): domain Bacteria; phylum Verrucomicrobiota; class Verrucomicrobiia; order Limisphaerales; family J093; genus J093. The sequence continues at coordinate 116,242 of JACKPV010000030.1, read as the reverse complement.
CTTGTGCACCAGGGTGACCGACTTGCGGCCATTGGCGATGGCGTAATCGATGGCGGCCTTCACCAGCCGCGCGGTGCCCTCCTGGGACACCGGTTTGATGCCGATGCCGCAGGTCGCGGGGAAGCGGATCTTCTTGAACCGATCCGGAAACGCCTCCTGAAACAGGGCTTTGAACCGCGCCACATCCTCGGTGCCTTCCTGAAATTCGATGCCCGCGTAGATGTCCTCGGTGTTCTCGCGAAAGATGACCATGTCGATCAGCTCCGGCTGCTTGACCGGGCTCGGCACCCCCTCGAAATACTGCACGGGACGCAGGCAGACGTAGAGGTCGAGCAACTGGCGGAGGGCGACGTTCAGGGAACGGATGCCGCCGCCCACGGGAGTGGTCAGGGGCCCCTTGATGCCGACCAGGTATTCCTTGAATGCTGCGACTGTATCATCCGGCAGCCAGGTATCGAACCGCTGCTTGGCCGTCTCGCCGGCGAACACCTCGAACCAAACGATCTTCCGTTGTCCGCCGTACGCTTTCGCCACCGCGGCGTCGAAGACCCGCTCGCTGGCCGCCCAGATGTCCGGTCCGGTCCCGTCGCCGCGGATGAACGGGATGACGGGCTGATCCGGAACGGTCAGGTGTCCGTTGTTGATGGTGATCTTGCCGCCTGCGGGCGGGGTAACGGTCGTGTAAGCCATGTTCGCCAGTGATCTGAGGTGGTGTCGCCTCGAAAGGGAGGTTGTATACCCCGCGGCACCGAGGCGCGGCAAGCCGCGTGTGCGACTCTCCGGGCCCTTTTCCTGCAAGAGGCGTTTGGGGACACCCGCTCCCCTCGTGGGTCACACGCCGTCCGGAGTTCCCGCATCGGGGGTCTTGGCCGGCGATTCGGTCGGCTTTTTGTGGAACAGGTCGTCGCCCGAGAGGCCCGTAAGTTTCTCGACGCCCGTAAGGAGCTTCCAGATGCCGAACATCAGGATGGCCATGCTCGGCACCATGATGACGGGGTAGCTGAGCGCCGTGAGCTTCCCGAGTTCCGCGTTGAACTCCGCAGTTCCCGAGGGGCTTTTGAGAATGAACAGGGCAAGGAAGAAGTTGAGCACCGCGCTGAGGAAGAAAGAACTCGCGACGAGCCACGAGGTTCTCCCCAGGAGGACTTGGAAGGCCGGCTGCTGGCCCTGTTCTTCAAGCGCCATCTCAATGCGTTTGGTGTCCAGGATTTGATCGTTGAACAGCAACGTCCGGACCAGCGGCTGTCGGGTCCGCATCGACAAGGGCACGGCCAGGCCCAGCACGAGCGGCACCGCGGCTTCCTTCACGGCGAACCAGGTGCCGCTCAGTTTCATCAGCCCGAATCCTCCGGTCAGCAACGTGCTGACCACGCCCAGGATGGCGAAGACGTTCCAGCGCCGGTTCCGCAGCAGATCGTTCAAACCGTAGGCAATCGGCACCACAACCGCCACGATCAATCCCCAGGTGGGCCCGAGCCGTTCCTCCTTGCTCAGCAGGGAAAGGACCAGCGCCGGGTAGGCCGCGTTGCAGATCAGCGCGAGCCAGATGTTCTCCCGGGGTGGGCGGGGACGCTCGACAACCGCCGCCGGGGCCGGCGCCATGGGTGCTTCATTCGGGTCCATGCGGGCGCCGGCGGTGGAACCGTCAGTTCATGCGCATCGGCATGATGACGTAGAGGAACGGCCCGTTGATCTTGAGCACGCCCGGGCTCAACTCGTCGGTGAGTTCGAGGAACACCTCATCTTCGTCGAGGGCCTTGAGCGCATCGAGCAGGAAGACCGGATTGAACGCCACCGCGAGGTCGCCGCCCTTGTAATTCACGGCGAGGTTCTCACGGGCTTCGCCGACCTCGGGGGTGTTCGCCGTGATCGAGAGCTGGTTCCGGCTGAAGCTGAGCTTCACCGAGTTGCTCTTGTCGCTGGTCATGATTTCGGCGCGGCGGAGCGCCTGGAGCAGTTCCTCCCGGATCAGGGCGATGCGCTCGCGCGACTCCTTGGGGATGACCTGTTGGTAGTTTGGATACGTCCCGTCCACCAGCTTGCTGATCAGCAACGCCTGGTTGCCATCCTCGCTGAGCAGCGTGAACGCCACCTGGTTTTCGCTGGCCCGGATCTCGACGTCGCCCTTCTCCTGCAGCAGGCGGCCCAGTTCCTGAACCGCCTTCGTCGGCACGATGAACTCACGTTGGCTGTCAGGATCCACGTCGACCTCCTCCTCGGTCAGGGCCAGCCGCCGGCCGTCCGTGGCCACCAAGCTGATCTTGTGCTCCTTGAGGCTGAAGAACAGGCCGTTCAGCACGTAGCGCGTTTCGTCGCTGGACACCGCAAACCCCGTCTTCCGCTGCATTTGCTTGAGCTTGGCCTGTGGCATGGCCGTGATGCGGCGTTCGGTGAATTCGGGGATCGGCGGAAACTCATCCGCTGGCAACCCGTTCATTTTGAAGAACGAAGCGCCGGAGCGCAGGCTGCACACATTCGCGTCGTCCACCTCGAGGTCCAATTCCGGAGAGCCCAGCTCGCGCACTATGCTGAAGAGGCGCTTCACCGGCAGCGTGGTGCTGCCGCTTTCGGACACCTCCGCAGCCACGGTGCATTGCACGGTGACATCCAGGTCCGTAACGGTGAGCTGCAGGCGCCCGTTCCCGGCGGTCATCCGCACGTTCGAGAGGATGGGCAGCGTGGTGCGGGACGCGACGATGTTCTGCACCGACTGCAATCCAGCCGTGAACTGATCCTTGGCGATCGTGAGTTTCATGCGACTTAAGATTACCCGTTTCTCTTTCTCAGAAACGTCTTATTAAGGGCTGTCAATAGGTGAAACAACTCTCGGTGTCAAGGATGCTGCAACGACTTACAGAAGTCGAGCCCGGTGAATAACTCACGCGCATCCCGGCCCGCCCGGGGGGATTGGGAATAACCTGGGGTTCATTCACGACTTGTTGGTCCGCCGGCCGGCCCATTCAGGCGTTGCGCACCTGCTTGATCACAGCCGGTAGACAGGCGAGAAGTCGGTCGATTTGCGCGGCGGATGTTTCGCGGCCCAGGGAAAGCCGGACCAGGGCGGCTGCCAACACGTTGTTCACACCCATCGCGCGCAGGACATGCGAGGGTTGGAGCGCGCCCGCCGAACACGCCGATCCACTCGACGCGGCGAACCCGGCCAGATCCAGGGCGGCGAGCAGCGACAAGCTGTCACATCCGGCTGCCGTGAAGGCGACGGTGTTCGGAACGCGCGGGACCTGCGAACCGAGCACAGCAACATCCGGAAGCTGTGCCAGGCCGCCTTCAAGCGCCGACACCAAGGGCGCCAGGGCGGTTCGATCGAAGACGGGCGGATCCACAAACCGCTCCACGGCAACCGTCAGACCGACGATCGCCGCCAGGTTCTCCGTGCCGGGTCGAAGGTCATCCTCCTGACTGCCGCCGTGCATCAAACGGTTCAGCCGGCGCGGGGAACGCGCAAAGAGCAGGCCGGCTCCCTTTGGTCCGTGGATCTTGTGCCCGCTGAGGGAAACGAGGTCCGCGTTGAAGCAATCGATACCCTTGAGGGGTTCCTTGCCGAACCACTGGACCGCGTCCGAGTGGAAGCAAATACCGCGCTCGCGACAAAGCGCCCCGACGGCCGCCGCCGGCTGGAGCGTTCCGATCTCGTTGTTGGCCGCTTGTAGCGAAACCAGCACGGTGTCGGGCTGCAATGCCGTTTCAACGGCCTCGATCCGCACGCACCCCTCCGCATCCGGCGCCACCTCGGTGAGCGAAAAACCATCGTGCGCGGCGAGATGGCGCAACGCCTCGAGAACCGCCGGATGCTCGATGGCGGAGGTCACCAGGTGCCGTCCGCGGGTTTGCAGGCGGCGGGCCGAGCCGAGGAGCGCGAGGTTGTTGCTTTCGGTTGCGCCGGAGGTGAAGACGATCTCCGAAGGCTTGCATCGGAGAACCGAGGACACCCGCTCGCGACAGTCATCGAGCAATGCCCGCGCCCGTCGCCCGTGCCAGTGGACGCTCGAGGGGTTGCCGAAATCCGACTCAAGGACGCGGCGCATGGCGTCCAACACCCCCGCGTCTACCGGGGTGGTTGCGTTGTAGTCCAGATAGACCGGCGGCACGGCGGCAGCGTAGAGGGCAATCGGCCGACCCGCAACCGTGGCGCCGCCGGCAGGAAAAACCCCGCCGGCGTTGCGAACGCGGGCGGGGTTGTCTCAGCCGATCCGGCCTCGGGCGGGCAAACGCAGGCTCAAACGCGATCCGCAGTCGGACACATGAAGCCGGCGCGGTAATCCCGGGTCACCAGGGCGGTGGCCTCGGGCGAATCGGGGAAGATCTCCCGGGCCGGGTCGAACTTCAGGAACGGTCCCAGCGAGACCGGGTATTTGGCCAGATCCACACCGTTGTCTGTCAGGTGCTTTAGGGTCCGCTCAAGGGTGGCGACGTTGTCGTCGTAGCTCTTCACGCCGTCGAGCACGCGCTTCGCTTCGACCTCCGTGACGAGGTGTTTCTCGCCCAGGTAGTAGGAGATGTTGGCCAGATGCGCCAACGCCGCCGAGAGATGGCCCTCCCAGGCGTCGGCGTTCAGGTCGGCCGAGCGCCGGCTGATGCAGGCGTCCACGAAGTTGCCGAAGTGATCACCGCCGCCTTTGAACTGGCGCACCTGCTTGAGGTCCTTGTCGTAGACCACGCAGTCCGTGTAGGTGCGCTGCACGAGATAGCCTTCGCTGCCGTAGAAAACCACGCCAATCTTGTTGCCGCGCGTGCTGTCGAACAGGCGGTTGAGTTCCTCGTCCGCCGAGTTGTCCACCGACAATCCGCGGGTTTCAAACACCATTGTCTTGTCGCCGTAGTCGTAAATGGCGACCTCGGTGTTGGCGGTGTCGCCGGCGTCGACGTAGTTCTCGTCCTTGCGTTCGGCCTGATAGCCGAGGCGACCGCCGTAGGCGATGACACTGAGGGGATGGGAGTTGACCCCGAGTCCCCAGCGGGCGATGTCGGTCTGGTGCGGGCCCTGGTTGCCCGAATCGCCGTTCCCGTAGAGCCGTTGCCAGTGCCAGTCGTAGTGGAAGCGTTGCCGGGTCAGCTGCGGATCGGTGTAATGCGCCGGGCCGGACCAGAGGCTGAAATCCACGACGTCCGGAATCGGGTAGTCGCCGAGAGGGCCGATGGAGGCGCGGCGTTTGTAGCAGAGACCGCGGGCGAGTTTGACGGCGCCGATGCCGCCCTCGTGCAGGAATTTCATGGCGTCGATGATCGCCGGGTTGCTGCGGCACTGGGTGCCGACCTGGCACATCCGGCCGTATTTCTTCGCCGCGGCCACCAGGGCGCTGCCTTCGGCGATCTCATGCGAAATGGGCTTCTCGATGTAGCAATCGAGTCCGGCCTGCATCGCCCAGACTCCGGCCAGCGCGTGCCAGTGATTCGGCGTGGCCGTGCTCATGATCTGCACGTCCTTCGACTCGAAGGCCTCGCGCATGTCGCGCACCACCTTGGGCTTCCGTCCGTTCTGCTTTTTGGCCGTGGATTCCGCCCGGGAGGCGCCGATCGACTCGTCGATGTCGACGATGAACCGCACCTCGGTGCGGGGATTGCTGGCGTAGGCATCCAAGTGGCTGCCGCCGCGGCCGCCCACCCCGATGACCACGACCCCGAGGGTCTCGTTCGGCGCCGCGGCGCGCAGGAGCGAGGGAAAGGCGGAGATGCCGGCCCCGGCCACGAGGGATCTTCCCAGAAACTGACGACGGCTGAATCTGCTCATGATGTTTTGGATGGCAAACGTGTTTCGATCTTCCAAGCTCGCGGTCACGGGCCGGGTCCGGGACTGTCAACGGGGTTGAGCAGGTGTCGGGGCCCTGGCGCCGCAGACCGTGGTGTTCATGCCCGGCAGGTTAGGCCGAGCCGCCGCCGGGTCGCAACGAAAATGACCGCAAAACCCGCCGCGCGGGCGCCTCTCGACTCCTGTGGACCGTCGAGTACACTCGGCAGCAAACCTCACTGCCGGCGGGGCCGGCGGGGTGTATTCCGAGCGCCATTTCTCCAACCGCGGTGAACGCGGAAAAAGCCGGGCTGCGCGAGCGCCGCTCCGTCGCGCGGCCGACGAAGCGGCCACGCCGCCATCGCGGAACGGCAAGCCGTCGATCGGCGGGAGTGACAAAGGCGGGAACGACTGGGCCGACCGGAAGCCTGAGACTCCCGATCGGCCGGTTGGTTGGTCGTGGGTTGGACGGATACCGTCAGGAAATCGCCAAAACCCTGCCGTCGGACCGGGCGGATGTCGATCCCCGCAGGGACCGCCCGGAGCGCCCGGAGCCGCGGCCGAGGGCACGTCTGCTTTTCCAGGCCATGGGGCGCTTGGCGGCATCAGAACCTGCGAAACGGGGGCGCGTCAACCCCCAACTGCGGCGTTCCACCAACCGAAGGCGGCGCGGAATTCGACGGGCGGAGCGCGACGGAGGCGCTGCGCCGGCGCGAGCACGCCGCATCCCGGGGCGGAGGAGGCAGGCGGGAAGAACGGCGCAACTAACCGTTGACACCCTTTTCGCCTTTGTTAGTTTTGCTTCACTTTCGCGGGCGTTATTGCAGCGGAACTCAGAACACGGAAACGAGATCAGTTTATGGCTAAGGCATCGAAATCAGTGAAGTACGTCTACCAGTTCGGCAATCAGAAGGCCGATGGCAATGGTTCCATGAAGCCGCTCCTGGGCGGCAAGGGCGCCAACCTTGCGGAGATGACCCGCATCGGGCTGCCGGTCCCTCCGGGACTCACCATCACGACGGAGGTCTGCACCTATTACTACGACAACAAGCGCACCTATCCGAAGGAGATGATGCCGCAGGTCGAAGCCGGCATCGCCAACATGGAGAAAATCATGGGGTGCAAATTCGGCGCCAAGAACGCCATGCCCCTCCTGGTCGCCGTGCGGTCGGGCGCCCGCGATTCCATGCCCGGCATGATGGACACCATCCTGAACCTCGGCCTGAACGATGACACCGTGGTGGCCGTGGTCAACGCCACGAAGAACGAGCGCTTCGCCTGGGATTGCTACCGTCGGTTCATTCAGATGTACGGCGACGTCGTCATGGGCGTCCAGAAACTCCCGAGCGAGGATCACGAGCCGTTCGAGACGGTGATCCACGAGCTGAAACACGAACGCCACGGCGAGGACATTGAGGACACGAAACTCAGCGTCGACGACTTGAAGGAGCTGGTCGAGCGCTTCAAGAAGCTCGTCAAGGAACGCACCGGAAAGGCCTTCCCGAACAACCCGTGGGATCAGCTCAAGGGCGCCGTCGGGGCCGTGTTCGGTTCCTGGATGAACGATCGCGCCATCGTCTACCGCCGGAAATACAACATCCCCAGCGAATGGGGCACCGCGGTCAACGTGCAGGCCATGGTGTTCGGCAACACCGGCGACCAGTCCGGCTCCGGGGTGGCCTTCACCCGCAATCCTGCCAACGGCGCCAAGGAGTTCTACGGCGAATTCCTCATGAACGCGCAGGGCGAGGACGTCGTCGCCGGCGTGCGCACACCCGAGCCGGTGGCCGAGCTCAAGAAGGTCATGCCCGCCGCCTACAAGGAACTCGACCGCATCCGCGGCGTGCTCGAGAAGCACTTCACCGACGTGCAGGACTTCGAGTTCACCATTCAGGACGGGAAGGTCTTCATGCTCCAGACGCGGAACGGCAAGCGCACCGCCATGGCCGCGCTCAAGTTCTCGATGGACATGACCAAGGAGAAGCTCATCGACTGGAAGACGGCCATCAAGCGCAACCCCGCTGACCAGCTCGATCAGTTGCTGGCGCCCGTTTTCGACCTGGCCGAAGTGAAGAAGGCCAGCGCCGTCGCCTCGGGTCTGCCCGCGGGTCCCGGCGCCGCTTCCGGCAAGGTCTACCTGAATGCCGACCGCGCTGCCGCCGCGGCCGACAAGGGCGAAAAGGTGTTGCTCGTGCGCAACGAAACCTCGCCCGAAGATCTGCGCGGCATGATCGCCGCCGAGGGCATTCTGACCGCCAAGGGCGGTGTCAGTTCGCACGCCGCGCTCGTTGCCCGGCAGATGGGCAAGGTCTGCATTTGCGGCGCCGGCGCCCTGAACATCAACTACGACAAGAAGACCGTGCAGGTCGCCGGACAGACCTTCAACGAAGGCGACTTCATGTCCATCGACGGCACGGCGGGCACTGTCTTCGGCGGTCAGCTCAAGACCGCGCCATCCGAGATCATCACCGGGCTCCTCCACGGCGACAAGGCCGCGCAGAAGACCGAGAAGTTCAAGAGCTTCCAGCAGCTCATGACCTGGTGCGGCAAGGTGACCCGCATGGACGTCCGCACCAACGCGGACAACCCGGAGCAGGTCGAGAACGCGATTGCCTTCGGGGCCAAGGGCATCGGCCTTTGCCGCACGGAGCACATGTTCTTCGAGGGCGACCGCATTGACGCCATGCGCGAGATGATCCTGGCGGACAACCTCGACGACCGGAAGGCGGCTCTGGCCAAGTTGCTGCCGTACCAGAAGGAGGACTTTGCCGGGATCTTCGAGGCGTTGAAGGGCCTGCCGGCCACCATCCGCCTGCTCGACCCGCCGTTGCACGAGTTCCTGCCGCACACCGACGATCAGCAGAAGGATCTGTCGAAGAAGACGGGTATTCCGGTCGAGAAGATCAAGCAGCGGGTCGAGCAGTTGCACGAGTTCAATCCGATGCTTGGTCACCGCGGTTGCCGTCTGGGCATCGCTTATCCGGAGATCACCGAGATGCAGGCCCGAGCCATCTTCGAGGCGGCTGCCGAGGTCGCGAAGAAGAAGATCAAGGTCAAACCGGAGGTCATGATCCCGCTGGTCGGCTTCAAGAAGGAACTCGATCTGCAGGTCGCGATCGTCCATCGCGTGGCCGCCGAGGTCATGAAGGAGAAGAAGGTGAAGCTGAGCTACCTGGTGGGCACCATGATCGAAGTGCCGCGCGGCGCCCTCACGGCGAACGAGATCGCGGAAACCGCCCAGTTCTTCAGCTTCGGCACGAACGACCTGACGCAGACCGGGCTGGGCATCAGCCGCGACGACATGGGCAACTTCCTCATGCCCTACACCGAGAACGAGATCTTCAAGAAGAACCCGTTCGCGACGCTCGACACCACGGGCATCGGGCAGCTGATGGAGATCGCCGTGGCCAAAGGCCGCGCGACCCGTCCGGACATCAAGCTGGGCATCTGCGGCGAACACGGCGGCGATCCCGACTCGGTGAAGTTTTGCCATCAGCTGGGCCTCGCCTACGTGAGCTGCTCACCCTTCCGCGTCCCGGTGGCCCGCCTGGCCGCGGCCCAAGCCGCCCTCGCCGATGCCGCCGCCGCCCCGGCAAAGCCTGCGAAGAAGAAGGCTGCGAAGAAGAAGTAGCCTGATCCAGCGGGAAGCGGTTCGTGCCGCCCTCGCAAGACTCGCCAGCAAACGTCAAAGCCGTCCCGGAGATCGGGACGGCTTTTGTTTTGCGCCCAAGTGGGCGGGGGAGCCGCTCAGCCGTAAACGATGCGGTAAGTCGTAGCCGCCGACGTGCAGTCGGCGCATGATACAGTGGGGATACGTCCGCCTGCCGCCGGGCGCGATGATTCACCAAAACGTGACTGGCAGTCGGAAACGGCGAGACCGCGTAAGCCCCTGGATTTCAGCGCCGACTACACGTCGGTGGCTACCGCGGGTTGAATCGATACGGCTCAGGGTTGGCGGCTTGCTGCGCCAGTCCATCCGTCGCCCCGGCGGCGCGGGGAACGAAAACATGCTCGGCGAGATACTCCTGGTGGCTCGCCTGCCAGGAGGCGTTGGAGAGTGGGGAAACCCCGTTTACGAAGTCGGCGTAGACCTGCGCACGTTCGGGACCAACGCCCTCGTCGAGCAGGAAGTTCCGTGGCACAAAGCGGCGATTGCCTTGTGCCCCGTCCCGGGCTTCGTTGGCCAGGAATTCGCGGAACATCAACGGGAGTCTGTTCTGCAATTCAGTCGGCATTTGACGAGGACATCGGAACAGAAATCCCCCCGGTCTGCACGTCCGTTCTTGGGCCCTCCCGTCGGTCCAATGCTGCGGGATCAAGCGAGTGCGGGGAACATCTTGCGGTCGCCGTCGCGGTCGGGCCGATGTTTGTCCTCGGGGCGCGCGGCGGTGACGCGTTCGGGATCGGCCTTTCGCAGGCGGCCATAGGGGGCGATATCCGCACACCGGACGGTGGTTGTTTGAGGTCGATGCCTCCCGTCAGATTCTCGGACGCGACCAGGTCGGAAAGGCGGTACACGAGGTTGCACCCGTGTTGGGAACCCGCCCCCGGCCAGGAAAAGGGCATGCCGGGTTGCAACCGGCATGCCCTGTCGTCGCCCCCGGGGCGGGATTTGCTCCTTATTGTCCGCGGATGCGGAAGAAGCCCGCGCCACCCGTGATCGCCACGCTGGCGGTGTTTTCGTCGGTCGTGGTGACCGTGCCCCACGCGGGGTCGGTGAGCGCGTTCTTGCTTTCCACCGTGAACGGTCCGACGCCGCCCTGCCAGCTCAGCACAAGGTTGCCCCCGTCGAGGCTGGCGCTGACTTGCAAGTCCTCGCCGGGGGTCAGCGGTTCGTTCAAGGCCCAGCTCAAGGCGGCGTCAAACAGCGCCATGCCGTCCGGATTCAAGGCCGGGAAGGCCAGGTCCGAGAGGAAGATCTGGACCCGGCGTGCGGGAGCGATGAAGCCGTCCATCATTTCGGCGCCTGTTTCATAGCCGTAGATCACGGCTTGCTCGGGGACGCCCGGAACCGTGGCGACCACCGTGGCATTCGGGCCTGGCTTGCCGAAGGCGAATCCCAGCGGCGAAGTGGTCACCGTCACCGACCCCGCCGGGAGCCCGGCCGCCAGCGGATGGTCGGCGTTGACGATCTGCACCATGGTCTGGTCGCCCACGTTGCCGCGGTCCACGTCGACCACATCGCCCGTCATTCCGAAGTCGTCCTGATTCGCCTCTTCCCAGCTCAGCAACGGCACGGCGGCCTCGCGGAATTGGTCGGCAATCGAGCCGGAATCGACGGTCGACGAGTCGACAATCAACAGCTTGGCGAAGGCGTCGTTGGGTTGCGAGTTGATGTCCTCGACCACCACGACGTCGAAGCCGAACGAGGCCAGGTGGTCGCGCACCGCGGCATCGCCCGGAGCGGCCGAGAGATCCGCCGTGCCGACCAGGAACAGGATTTCGCGCGGTTCGCCGACCTTGACGAGGACCGGCGCCGAACGGACGGAATCGCCGACGTCATCGGTCAGGCGCGCGGTGAGGACGTAGCCGCCGGTCGGCACGTTCTCCCACGTGAAGTCGAAGGGAGCGGTGGTGGTTTCGCCGATCACCTCGCCTCCCGCGAGATACTCGACCCGGCTGATCACCCGCGAGGTTGCGGAGATGTCAACGGTGAAGTCCAGGTTGCTGCCGGCGGGGAATGCGCTGCCGTCGGCGGGTGAGGAAATGGCGAGGGCCGGCAGGGCGGGAGCGCCGCTCCGCGTCTCGGGCGGTCCGAGGGGCCCGAACGCCTCCGGATCGAAGTCCGGATCGGTCGTGATGACGAACTTGTCGAAGAAGGCGCCGTCCTCGCGACGGGCCAGCCCGAGGGTGTGCAGACCGGGCGAAGCGATCTCGAAGGTCATCGGGCTGTCGCCATCCTGCGGATCACTGGTCCACACCCAGATGGCGCCGTTGAAGCCGCTCATGCTGGCCAGGTTGCCGGTGGCGCGCTCGACCGGGCGATCGCCATCGAGGTGCAGCCAGGACGAGTCATCATTCCCGCTGTCGCCCCCGGCGCGGTACCAAATGATGTGGGTGCCGGTCTGGGTGAAGGTGAGGTCGTAGAGCAGCTTGGAAGCGGTTTCGCTGCCGCCGGCGCCGTTGGGCAGGACCATCGCCAACCCGCCGGAAGGCGTGCCGCGCTGACTGTCCTCGATCCAGAGGCCGTCGGTGTTGAGCGAATAGCTCTCCGCCTCGAATACGATCAGACCATCCGCGCCCTGCGGGAGGAGATCGCCCAGCGCGTAGTATCTGGCCTGGCCGTTGACCACCGGGTTGGGGGAGGCCGCCTGGTCGGTGACGCCGTTGACGGTGACCGTGTATTTGGTGCCGACGGTCTGCGCGCCCGTGTCCAGGATCACCGTGGTTTCATTGGCCAGGAGGGTGGCGCCGGTGACCGCGACCGAACCGGCACTGCCGCTGATGGCGTAGTTGGCGGGGTTTTGCGCGGAGGCGGCGGCCAGCGGTTCGGAGAACTGCACCGTGACCCGTCGGGTGGCCGCGATGCCGCTGGCTTTGAGCACCTCGGGCGGGGTGTCCTCGGTGGTGACGGTGAGGTTCGCTTCGTCGCTGTAGGCGGTCATGCCGAGCGCGATGACCCGCATGCGGACGACCGCGCCGTTCCAGTCGAGGGTGACGGGATCGAGGGTCAGGCTCGGCAGGGTTTGTCCCACGATGTCGGTGAAGTTTGCCCCTTCCTTGCGCTGCCACTGGATGGTGTAAAGCGAACCGTCCGGGCTGACGGAGACCGCGGCGTCGACCACCAACGGTTGCCCCTCGATCCCGCTGGCATCGACGGGCTGCTGCGTGAATTCGATGGCGGCCCCGGTCGGCGGCGGCTCGCCTTCGCGCAAGGTGACGGGCGGGCCGAGCGGACCGAAACTGTCCGGGTTGAAGTTCGGATCGGTGGTGATCACGAATTTGTCGAAGAACGCGCCGTCCTCGCGGGACGCCAGGCCGATGGTATGCAAGCCGGTGGTCTCGATCTCGATGGTGAACGGCGCCGCGCCGTCTTGCGGCGTGCTGTTCCACTCGAAGATGGCTCCGTTGAAGCCGCTCATGCTGGCCTCGTTGCCGGTCACGCGATTTGGTGGCCGTTCGCCGTCGAGGTGCAGCCAGCCCGAATCGTCCTCGCCGGCATCGGCCCCCGCCCGGTACCAGACGATGTGGGTGCCGGTCTTGGTGAACACGATGTCGTATTCGAGCTTGGTGCCGGTTTCGCTGTCGGCCACGCCGTTCGGAATCAACATCGAAGCGTCGCCCGAGGCCGGGCCGCGGGCCGTGTTCAGCTCCCAAAGGCCATCAAGGTTGCGGTCGTAGTCTTCCGCCTCGAAAACGACGAAGCCGTCCTCACCCTGCAGCCAGGCGCCCAGCGCAAAGAAACTCACCTGGGTTCCGGGCGCCACGGGATTCGGCGCCGCCGCCGCATCCGCGACGTTGTTGATGGTGATCGTATACTCCGTGCCGACGGTTTGCGCTCCGGTGGTCAACGTCACCCGGGTCCCATCGGCCGACAGGCTGGCATCCGAGACGGTCAGACCGCCGCCCCCGGAAATCGCGTAATTGCCGGTGGCGGTTGCGCTGGCGGGATTCAGGGCTTCGGAAAAGGTGACCACGACCTGCGGCTGTCGCGGCACGCCCCGGGCGCCGAGAACGGTGGGCGGGGTAGTGTCGTTCGTCACACTCGTCACCTGGGCTTCGGCGCTCGTGGCCGACGCGCCGGGAACCGCCACCAGCGCCCGGTAACGCGCCCCTTGGTCCGCCTTGGTCAGCTTGAAGGTGTAGGTGTCGCCGTTGGCGCCGGGGATGTTGACACCATTGCGCTGCCACTGAATGCACATCGGGTCCGCCGGAGTGGTGGTGGCCGCCACGCTGACGCTGACTTCGGTGTTCTCCTCGCCCGCGATGTTCTGGGGATCGGTCGTGATCGAGACGGACGGGTTGTGCGAGTTGTCCGCGTCGCAGGATAGGAAGGCGCCCGGAATCGGCTGCAGCGCCGCGGCGGGGGTGGCGTCGCCATCCTTGCGCCAGGCCACCCGCGCATAATCGCCGCCCGCACTTTCCTTGTAGAGCAGCTGGACATAATAGCGCTGCCCGGCGACGAGGGGTTGCGGCAACGAGGTGGTCGGGTCGCCCGCCTCGGGTTCCTGGAAGGGATCGCAGCAATCGTCCTCCCAGGCGATCAGGGCGATGCCGCTTTCGGAATCCGTATTGCTGAGCCAGAGTTCGCCGCCGTCGTCGCTGCTCAGGAAAAAGGTGTAATTGCCCGTCTCCTGCGGCGTGAGGTAACCCTCGATGCGGCCGCCGTAGTTGTCCAGGGTGTCCGTCGGCAGGGCGTCGCGGGTGTCGAACGCGCGCAGGTATTCGATCCGGCCCGGATTGTCTGGATAGTTGGGATCGAAGAACAGGTCGTTGACCAGCGCGCCTTCGATGCCTTCGTAGATCGAGAGCTTGAGGAAACAGGGCGTGAGCACCTCGGCGCCTTGGACCGGCCCGCCGGCCGCTCCCAGCGCCAGCAGGGCGAGGCCCAACGTCAGACTTCTGTGCGTGGTTTTCATGGTTTCAGGGTTGGTGATGGGGAGTCGGGCTCCGGTTGACGAGCGCGCCGTCCGGTTCCGGGGCGCGCCGGCGCCCGGGTCCGGCCCGCCACGACAGGATGAAACGGGACCTCGGCATTGCTGCTCGGTGATTACAGGTTGCGACCGTAGCCTTCCCGCATAAGGCTGACAACTTCGTTCTTCGCGCCGGCGTGATTTGGGTCTGGCCAGGCGCGGGGCGTCGACGTTACGGTGCCCAGGTTCCGAGTTCCTGGCGGGCGTGCGGCTGTTTGCATCGGCCACGCGCGAAGCCCGTCCAGGTTCGGGGACGCATCGGAAGCCACAGCTCGAACACCAACCATGAAAAGACAGCGCACAGGCCGGAACGCCTTCACCCTGATAGAACTCCTGGTCGTCATCGCGATCATCGCCATCCTGGCAGGCATGCTACTGCCCGCGCTCGGCAAGGCGAAGGAGAAGGCCCGTCGCATTTCGTGCCTGAGCAACTTGCGCCAGATCGGTTTGGCCCTGCGGCTCTATGCGGACGACAACAACGACCGGCTGCCCACCAGCGACCAGGATGGCGGAGCCTGGTTGTGGGATTTGCATGCCGACGTGGCCGACAAGATCACCGACAACGGCGGCAACCGCGAGATCCTCTACTGCCCGGCCTTTCACGTGGGCTACAAGACGTTCGACAAGGATTTCTGGTGGAACTACTCGGACGGCACCCGGCGGGTGACCAGTTACGCGTGGATGATCGAGCGACCCAGCGTGCCGGCGCTCGCGCCGGGCAAGGTCCTGCTGACCCGCCTGGTGACGACCAACGCCTCGGAAGTTGAACTCGTCGCCGACATCGTGATGTCCGAGGTGCCGGACACGAACAACTTCACGAAGATCGCCAGCACCAGCGGCCGGGTGAAATATCACACCACCAGTCACCTTCAGGGCCAGATGCCCGCCGGGGGGAACATCCTGTTCGTCGACGGCCACGCCGCTTGGCGCAATTTCGCGCGGATGCAACTGCGCACGCGAAACGGCATCCGGCCCGGCTTCTGGTTCTGAGCCGTGACCATTCAGTGATTGGTAGCCCCCGACGGGTGGTCGGCGCACGATTCACCGGGGATGCGGCGGCCTGCCGCCGGGCGCGACGGTCCGCCAATCGGGGACTGGCGGCCGAAACCGGTGGGACTGCATCAGCCCATCAAGCTCAGCGCCGACTGCACGCCGGCTGGCGCAGCGTGTTGAATCGACCCGGCGCCGCGCGGCCCGGCGTGCCCTGGTGAGGCCGGGGGTTCGTTATCAGCCCGAGACAGGAGGAGGAGTAGGAGGACCCTTCCGGTGGCCGGTCGCCCTTGGTTCGACGCCAGGCAATTGACCGGGCACGGATAGCCCGCCATCAGGCCCTCCCCACGGCTTCGGGCCGCAATCCCATGCGAGGCTTGTCCCGAGCAGCCGGGCCGGGCACCGTGTCCGCTGCAATAGGACGGAATACCACTGTTAACTGAAATGATGGCAAAAAGCACCTTCGCCAAGGCCGCCGGCCTGACGCTGCTCGTGGTCTGCGCCGCGCTCCCCGCCCCGGCGGCCGGCCTCGTCACGCTCGGACCCACGTCCCCGGGCACCTCCGCCAGTTTCTCCGCCTCCGTAGTGACGATGCCGGACGAGGAGGTCTTCACCACTTCGGACAGCCCCTTTCCGGGGGGTGCGTATGTGACCAGTGCGGGCGAGGTGGAACTCCTGAACAACGAGGGCGAACCATTGCTCACGGTCGATGGGTACGTCGCGGGCCGCAACTACGTGGTCCGCAACGAGGGCTCCTTCATGCGCTACCTCGCCTCGGCGACCATGGACATGACCTTCACGCGCGAGGCCGCCGCCGCCGCCGCGGACCTCCTGTTCCTCGAGGCGGGCGCCAGCGCGAGTTTCAGCTTTGAGATTATCGGGGAACCGATGCCCGTGAACCTGGCCCACGATTTCGCCGCCGCGTCGGGTTCGGTGGTCCACCGTACCACGAAACTGTCAGGCCCGGGCGGGGACCTCTACTTCTACGAAGACCCGGCCCCGCCGATGACCGGGCAGGCCCTCACCCACTTTTCCGCCGACCTGCCGCCCGGGGTGTATACCCTGACGCTCGTCATGAGTTGGGAATCCACCCTCTACAACCCGGGCGACGTGGCCTTCGCCTTCGATCTGACCGTCGGAGAGGAAGCCGATGTCGTGCCACCCCCGGTTCCCGGCGACCATACCCACCCGGACATTTTCACTGAGCGCGATGGATCGGGCATTCTGGAAACCGTCGGTCCGCAGATCGTCACCGAGACCGACCTGGGCGACGGAACGACCGAACTGCTCGTCCACACTCTGGTTCACAACACCGGAATGGCCCCGTGGCCGACCGTGCGGCTGGACGTGGCGGAAGTCGTGGCGGACGAACCCGACCTCACGGTGGTGACGCCGGCGCCCGTCTTTTCCCTCGGCCCGCAGGAAACCACTGCCACGGGGATTGCGGTCACCCTGCGCCTCGCGACGGCCGACCTGGCCGATGGACGCGCGACGATCCTCAACGGCTCCCGCTTCCGTCTCAGCGGGGCGCAACAGGCGGTCTTCGCCTATCCGGTGCAACCGTTGGAGGAGGACGACTTCGAATCCAGTCCGCTGACGTCACCGAACAACACCCTCACCGGCTTCGCCTTTCCCTACGTGCCGACCATCGGCTCGGGTACCGTGTGGCTCGAATGGGAGCCGCACTATCGCGAGCCGCTGGTGACCATTGTCACGCCGGCGGAGGGCGGCAGCCCCGCCGCGATTGTGCGGGTCCAGGGCCGCGACCGGATGCTGCCGGCCCTGGTCAAGGATGTGACGCGAATCGGCACGCAGTTCGTCGTGAGCCTGTTCGATCCGGACAATCTGGATGGCAACCCCGGCTCCGCGCCAGTGCCGCTGCCCAAGGTGATGAAGGATGGCCTCGTCGTCACCGACCTGACCTTCGACGATCATCCGGAAGATCTCGGGGTGACCGAAATCCCGGAATCCCACACCACCGGCAACGGTCTCGCACTGAGCGGCTTCTTTCCGTCGCCGGTGCCGTTCCATTTCAACAACGTGGAAATCAGCCCGGGCATCGTGGTCTCCGGTTCGTTGGGTTTCCATCCTGAGGTCATCTCCGTGACCCTCGAAATGCAGAATGCGGCGCTCCACATCCTCGAGGTGCGCGCCGACTACCAGGCCGACTGCAACCTGCTCCTGGAAACCGGGGAGAGCGCCGACAACGGCTCCGAGCCGGTTGCCGGACGGGAGGTGACGCTGTTGGATTTCCCGTTGTTGAACATCAACCTTCCCGCGGGCTTCAACTTCGAGCCGCACCTGGTGCTCAGCAGCGGCGCCACGATCAACGCACCGTCCAGCCTCTCGCTGCCCGTCACCGCCGGCCTCGATGTTTCGCTCAGCGCCGGCGTGCGGGACGGCGTGCCCTACTATGACAGTCAGTTCACGCCGGTTCCTCTGCACGTCTCCGATCCCGGGCTGTACGAGGCGCTCGGCGCGACTGCGGAAGCCCATATCGACTGCGAAATCAAAGGCTTCATCGGCGGGTTTGCAGGGGGCGTCCGGACCGGGCCCACGCTCGGAGCAAGGGCCTCCGCCGACTTCACCATCACCCCGCTTGACGACCCGTGGTGGTCGGCCGATGCGGCGTTGACCGCGTTTGCAGGAATGGAACTGAACCTCGCCGGCATCGTGACCCTCGTGGATGCGGAGCACGACCTGCAACGGTGGTCGCTCTCGCCGTTTTTCCCCCGGGATGCCGGCGGGCCTCTGTTCCCTCGCGTCGCGGTTCGTTCGTTCGATCCACAACCCGGTTTCCCGGCTCTCGGCAATCCGCGGACACGGTGGATCCGCAGCGTGCAGCCCGATGCCAACGGTCTGAACGGGGACGCGTGTTTCGGCATCCAGCTCGCGGGCAGCGGCGATCTGGTGGCCGGGTCCGGCTCGTTCTCCGACGGCCTGATCGTCCGGCTGTCCCCGGAGGGCGGGTTGCTCTGGGCCATGAACCCCAGCGTACAGCTGGTTGGCGGGCATGCCGTGGCGGAGCCCGATGGCGGGTTTACCGTGCTCGGCGTGGCCCGCTATTCGGTGCGCCTCGCGAAGTTCGATGACACCGGCGCCGTGGTGTGGAAACGCCAGCTGTCCCCCCCCAGTGGCTCGGTCTGGGGGCAGAGCCTCGATCTCGTCCGCCGCGACGACGAGGGCGGTGGCAGCGAGTATTTTGTTCTCGGACAGGTGTCCGACCACGCCGCGCTCATCAAGATCGACGCGTCCGGAAACCAGGTGTGGGGCAAGCTCTATCCTGTCCAACCGTTCGCCTCCGAGGGAATCAGCGCGACGCCGGGCGCCGTCTGTGTCACCAGCGCCGGCGACCTCGTGGTGGCGGGCAACAGCACGGTCGATCTCTCCGACAACCCCATCGAGCCCGCCAACATCACGCGGAACGGACTGGTCTTCAAGGTGGACGGCGACACCGGCGCGGTGGTTTGGGCCACGGTCCTCGGGAGCCGGAACACCGCGAGCTACCACGCGGTGAGCGAAGCGCCGGACGGCTCGATCTACGCCGGCGGCAATGCCCTTCCGAACGTGCTCTCCGACCTGCCCTCGATGCTCCTGACCAAACTCGATGCCGACGGGCAGTGGATCGACTCGGTCCTGATTGGCAGCGGCCTCGGGGGCGAAACCGTCCCGCACGGCGGCGAGACCCCCTTCGACACCATCCACGACATGGCCTGGGTGGATGGCCAACTTTGGGTGTGCGGTCAAATGGGGCTCTACAACGCCGGCGGCGTCGGTGGGGTCGGGGCCGGCGCGTCCGCCTTCACCGCAATGATCAGCGAGAAGCTCGATGTGTCCCGGTTCGTCGTCCACGCCGGCCCGGCCACCGACTCCTTCCAGGATATCGAGCCGACCGAGGACGGCCTGTTCGTGACGGGTTTCAGCGGGTCGTTCCACCCCTGGCCCGGTGGCGCGACGGCGGAGGGACAACAGAACCCGGGATCCCTCCTCGCCCTCATGCTGCCGTGGGAAGGCCGCACGCGTTTTCACCTCGCCAGCGCGGGACACCCGCCGGACAACGTCTTCGGCACTCCGGCCCAGGGTTCCTTCTTCATCACCCCGCGGGTGCGCGCGGTCAGCCAGTTTACGAGCGACACCTACGAGACCCTGTTCGCGGGCCCGGGCCAGATCAACCTCACCGAGGACCGGGCGCTGCCGCTGACCATCCTGGCGGAAGACTACCTGATGAGCCCGGCCGATTTCCCCCTCGCCCCCACCTTCATCGAGCCCGCGGAATTCAAGTCGCTCGAGTTCCTTCCTCGTTCGCTCATCACGGATCTGGCCAGCTACCTCCAGTGGCACCAGATTGACGCCGAAGACGACCAGGATGGTGACGGGCTGACGGCCCGCGAGGAGTTCTTCCTCGGGACCAACACCTCCGGCCTGAACACCGGCGCCATCGCCTTCGACTACTTGATCGACGAGACGACCTTCGAGCCCTTCGTCCGCTACACCCTGACCCGCTCGAAACTCGCCGGCAACGCCCTTCCCTCCGTATACTCCACCGCGGAACCCGGCCACCCGGAGGGCTTCCAGTTCCGCGAGGAAGTCAGCTCGTCCACTGAGCCGTTCGACGATGAACGGGACTGGCTGTTCCTCGAACTCCCCGCCCCGGCCCCCTGGCAGTTCTATCAGCTTGCGCTTCCCGAGTAGGGCCAAACCGGGGAAAGACCGGATCCTCAGCCGAAGCGTCCGAGGACAACGGGGCCTGAGCCTGCACCAACGGAGGAAGCGGCGTCCGTACGGCGCCGCCGATCCATGACATGGACTACGAACCTGTCACTCAATCCGGTTATCAACAAACCGTCTGCTTTCCTCGGAAAGCCCATTCACCCTCTCTTCCCAAGGGCGAACGTAGAAATTCGCTAGCACCGCTATTGCCAAATTCGCCACCGCAGATGTCGCTGAGAACGGAAAGGCAGATGCCTTTAGTTGAGCAGCGAGAGGCGTTCTGCCGCTTGCATTGTTGAAGAGCTTTGACAGCCGGGAAATGCAGATTTTTCGGAGCGCCAAATCATGCCAGCCGCCCCGGCTGCCATGCCAAATAGCATAGACAAGCGGCATTGCGCTCGGCACATCAAGCGGCTCCAGGGGACGCGGTCTCTGAGGAAGATGTAGAGCCGCCGGTGCGCCGCGCGCCAAGCCTCGGACGTTTCCGTGCCGGGCTCAGCCCCAACGGGGCGCGAGAAGCCAGCCTGGGGCAACGCCCCAGGAACCGCCGTCCCGGTAACCTCCACGCCCTGAAGGGGCGGAACATCCGTGCCCTGGGTCGCCCCTTCAGGGCTCCCGGAAATGGGAATGCCCGAACCCAGGGCGTTGCCCTGGGCTGGTCCACGGGCACCGTCATCGTCCTCATGGGCAAAGCAATGCCTACGGAAACCAGTGGTGTCAATCGCTGCTCTACGCAGGGCCCCGTGGCGGCTGTTGGCGAGTCCTTGCCTGCTTCGGGCTTCGGGCGGTGTGCCTGCGTGTGGCGATGCTCCGTCTTCAGAAAGCGGCCGGCGATACGGGATGGCCCACGGAAAAGACAGTTGCCGGCGAGCGCTCGATTCCGCTTGTGTTGGACGAGATCGGGGGTGCGAATTTGCGTTCAACCGACGGCGCTACGGGCAGCCGTGCCGGGTTTGACCGGGGATGTGATGCCCGACGTCCCACAGGAGCGGCAAGCATGAGTGAGTATCAGTATTATGAATTCGTGGCCGTGGACGGCCCCATCTCGGACGAGGGGCTGAAGTATGCCCGGGGTTGTTCGAGTCGGGCGGAGGTGTCGCGATTCCGTTGGCAGAACGTGTACCACTTTGGCGACTTGCACGGCAGCGAGGCCACCCTGCTGAAGTACTACGACGCGCACTTCTACATCGCGAACTGGGCGACGGCCCGCCTGGTCCTCGCCCTGCCCGAAGGCTGCCTGAGCGCGGAAACCTTGGAACCCTACCTTCGTGGCGGCGAGCACCACGAGGACCCGGTCACGACCCGGGTGGTGGGTGACCGGCGCCTGGTTTGGTTCGAGACGAATGAGGAGGAGAGTTGGTGGGACAAGGCGGGCGAAGGCGTCCTCGACCAGTTACTTCCGATCCGCGAAGACCTGATCCGCGGCGATCATCGTTCGTTGTTTCTCGCTTGGCTGGGTAGCTTCGATCCCGACGAGTGGAGTGATCCCGAGAATGACGGCGTCCTCCTGCCGCCCATTCCCGCCGGACTGAACCATCTCACTCCCGCGCTGGAGACCTTCCTCGAGCATTTCCCGGTCGATGAAGACGTCCTCACCGTGGCTATCGAAGTCTCCCAAGCCGGTACTCCCGACCGTGTCCCCATTGCTCGGGTGCTGGAGAAAATGCCGGCAGCCGGGATGCGTTCTTTGCTCGAACGCGTAGCCGGTGGCGAGGGCTCGAAAGTGATGGCGGAACTGAACCGCTTGACCTTCCCGCAGTCCGATTCCACTGCCGGCCCGTCGATGAGTTGCACCGAGTTCGCCGCCCGGACGCTGGAGGTCCGTCAGGCCCGTCTCCAACGGGAAGCCAAAGCGGCGGCGGCGGAACGGCGGCGGAAGGCCGAAGCCCGGCGACAACACCTGGCCTCGATCATGGCCCGGGCGGACACGATCTGGGACAAGGTGGATGAATCCGTGAACCGGAAGACCTCGGCATCGCTCAACGAGGCAGCGGCGCAGCTCAAGGAACTGCGCGATGCCTACGAGGAGGCGGGGGCCGGGGCCGGATTCCAGGAGAAGCTGGCGGCCTTCCGCGAGCGCTACCGGCGTCGCACGGGCATGCTGCACCGGATCAGGGATCTGTGACACCGGAGCCCGGCGGAGGCTCGGAGAGGGATCCCTCCGGGAATCCGTCCCGAACCGCACCAATCCCCGGGTCGAAGAAGTCGGTTGATATGGGCAACCCGCGGTGAAAGTACGGGCTGCCATATTGTGAAGACTACCATCGAAATCGCTGATGACTTGTTCGAGCGCACGCAGCGCCTGGCCCGAGAACAGAAGACCTCGTTCCGCGTGTTGACGGAAGCAGTCCTCCGCCTCGTGCTTGCCGGCAAGCAGCGCAACCAGCCCGGAGCGCTTCCGCCGCTGGTCACGTTCGGTGGCGGCGGGCCGACGGACGAATTCAAAGACCGGAACTGGGATCAGGTCCGGGATGGGATCTACCGGAGCCGTCGAAGAATCACCCCTGGCGCAGCGGCGCCGAAGCCGTCTCGACTCAAAGCGCTGTACCCGCCGACGTGTAGTCGGCGCTGAAATCCCGGGGCTTACCCGGTCTCGCCGGGTCCGACTGGCAGACACGTTTTGGTGAATCGTCGCGCCCGGCGGCAGGCGGCCGTATCCCCACTGGATCATGCGCCGACTACACGTCAGGGGCTACGAGTTACTGAATGGTGACGCCTAACCCACCTCGCCCTAATCCGCCGTAGTCGCTGACGGGCAGCCCGCGCTGAAATCCATGCGCTCATGCAGTCCCGCGGATTCCGAACGCCGGTAGCCTGCAAGTGAAGCGTCTCCCCCGGACGAACAGCCGCCATATCCTGAATGAGAGCTGGCTGTTCGCTTCGCAGGAACGAGTCATAGTGACACCCTATAATCCTCGGAAAATGAGCAACAATGAGT
This sequence comes from Verrucomicrobiales bacterium, assembly GCA_024233305.1. Taxonomy (GTDB): domain Bacteria; phylum Verrucomicrobiota; class Verrucomicrobiia; order Limisphaerales; family J093; genus J093. The sequence continues at coordinate 93,228 of JACKPV010000030.1, read as the reverse complement.
CACAATGGCGCTTCATGCAGTTGTCTCCCCAAGGCGACCATACGCATAAGATGCTTATCAGAAACTATTTGCGATATCCACTCTGGCCAAAGAGCGCGTTGGCATGACTGAAGCTACATAGTTTGGCAAACGGTTAGCGAAAGGAAAACGACTATGAAACTGATGCGAGTGAATCGACCTGAACTGTGGGGCTGGTCCCCGGTTGAAAACATGGACCGGCTGCGGCGCGAAATCGACCGTCTCTTCGAGTCGCCCTGGGGCGAGCTTGGGCGGGCGGGCGAGTTCTTCACGGGATGGGCTCCGGCCTTGGACTTGGTGGAGGACAACGAGAACCTGGTGGCCCGCGTCGAGCTGCCGGGGATGGACAAGAAGGAGATCGAGGTGTCCGTCCATGACGGCGTGTTGAGCGTCGCGGGCGAACGCAAGATCGAATCCGGCGGCGAAGGCGAAGGATGCCACCGGCAGGAGCGCTATCACGGGCGCTTTCACCGGAGTGTGACCCTGCCCAAGCCGGTCAAACTGGACGCCGTCAAGGCGCTCTACAAGGACGGGATCCTGACGGTGACCATGCCCAAAACGGAGGAGGCGCGTCCGCGCCAGATCGAAGTGAACATTGGCTGAAACAACCCGTGGAAAGGGCTCCGGTCCGATCCGGACCGGGGCCTGAACCCAAGCTGGAGACTCATCATGAACGGATTACAGCAACGCGAGCAGAAACAGGAACTCAGCCGGGCGGAAACCACCTTTGTTTCTCCGCCCGTGGACATTCACGAGACCAAGGACGAATACCGCCTGATCTCGGACATGCCCGGCGTGGGCAAAGCTGACCTTGAGGTCGTGCTCGACGGAAACGAACTCACGGTGACGGGTCATCGTCGGCAGGTGGACCTGGATGGAGACTACCTTCATCGGGAGTCGCGGCGGTTCTCCTACCGACGCACCTTCGAACTCGATCCCTCGATCGACGGCGCCAGGGTATCGGCGCAGATCTCGGAAGGGGTGCTCACGGTTCGACTGCCGAAGACCGAGGCAGTGAAGCCACGACGGATCGCAGTGGCCGGTTGAAGTCGCCCTGATTCTGTCAACCCGCAACCCCGCTCCGGTGGTCTCAAACCGGGGTGGGGTCTTCTCGTATTCCGGTGAGGTTCGCAACGGGCGTCTGCGCCGTCCGTTCCTCCGGCCTTGCACCCGGGAGAGCCATCGCTCCCGGGGTTCGTTTTCTCGGTGGCTGTCGAACGGATAGGCACGAGTACTGCTGACCAATCAGGCGGCTGTCCAGGTTGCACCTGGGCGGGGACATGAAGGCCGTAACGCCTTGGTGATGATCGAGCCGCTGACAATGTTGCGCACTGAGATGGATCGCTACTCCGCCAAGCGGATGCAGAAGCCGGTGAACTTCTTCTGTCTCGCCCCGCAGGCGAAGCAGGTGGAGCTGGTGGGAGACTTCAACGACTGGCAGCGGGGGAGTGCGCTGATGGAGCGGCAGCCGGACGGATCCTGGCGGACGCAGGTGCCGCTGCATCATGGCCATCATCGCTACCTGTTTCTGGTGGACGGCGCACCCGTGCTCGACCCGAAGGCGCAGGGCATTGCGCGCAACGCCCGCAACGAGCGGGTGTCGATGATGGCGGTCAGCTGACCGCTGGCCGGACGCCCCGAAACCGTTCACGCCTGTCGTCGGGCGGCGAAGAACTCGCGCAGTAAACGCGCCGCTTCGGCTTCGCGGATCCCGCCGGTAATCTGGCACCGGTGGTTGAAGGTGGGGAATTGCAGGAGGTTGATGGCCCCGCCGGCAGCGCCCGCCTTGGGATCACCCGCCCCGAAGACGACCCGGCCCACTCGCGCATGCACCATGGCCCCGGCACACATGGCGCAGGGTTCCTTGGTCACGTAGAGGGTGCAGTCATTCAGGCGCCAGTCCCCCACGGCGGCCTCCGCCTGGGTCAGGGCCAGCATTTCAGCATGCGCGGTGGCGTCCTTCAGCAGCTCGACCTGGTTGAACGCCCGCGCAATCACGCGCTGTTCGCGCACCAGGACCGCCCCAACCGGCACCTCCTCGGCGGCGAACGCCTTGCCGGCCTGGCGCAAGGCCTCGCCCATGAAGTGCTCGTCGCTCGCGAAATCGATGACCGGCGCTAGGATCATGCGCGAGTGGGTGGCGGGGAGGACTGTTCGATAACCCACTCGTCGGGGCCGTTCAGGCCGGCGCGACAGTGGGCCGCGAAAAAGCCGCCGCGATGCTGCCAGAACAACGGCCAGATCATCTCGCGATCCGTGCGGGGCAGCGCGAGCGCCGCCATGTCCTCGCGGGCGAAGAAAGCGAACCGGCCTTCGTGCATCGGGGGCGGCGTGGCGGTGAGCACCGGCTGGATCTCGAACAGGAACATCAGCCAGTGGGTCGTCCCTTCGTAACCGTGTTCGCTGACCAAACCCGTGAGATGGAGGTCCCCCACGCGAATGGTCAACCCAAGTTCCTCGCCCGCTTCGCGGCAGGCGCACGCATAGGGCGATTCACCCTCGGCGGTGCGCAACTTGCCTCCGCACGGACTCCAGAAACCACGGTTCGGCTCCTGGGCCCGCTCGATCAGCAATACCTCGTCGCGGGCGCTGAACCCGTAGAGCAAGGTCGCGACTTTGTAGGGCAGGACCACCGCAGGGCAGTCAACCAAGCCCGGACGACGGACGCAAGCGATCCCGACCCGCCGGCGCGGCCCGAGCCGCCGGGCGGATGTCCGCGACGGGCATCCGTGGCTTGCGCCCCACGCGTCGCCGGATAGAGTTGCGCCCGTGAGCTTGCGCCATCACGCGGTCGTCCGGCAGCCGGTTTGCCGCTGCCCCCTCTCGCACCAATCACCCGCACCGCAATCCCCGGTCGCATCACGGGCCATCGCCCGGGCGGCCGCCTTCACCTTGATCGAACTGTTGGTGGTCATCGCCATCATTGCGATCCTGGCCGGCATGCTGTTGCCCGCGCTATCGAAGGCCAAGGCCCGGGCCCAGGGCATCGGTTGCCTGAGCAACATCAAGCAACTATCCCTCGCCTGGACGCTTTACGCCGATGAATCCGAGGACCGGCTCGTCAACAACCACGGCATCGACGAAACCCGCGCGCGGCGGGAGAACTGGGCCAACAACGTCCAGGACTGGACCGCCAGCGAGGAGAACACCAACCGCATCTACCTCACGACGTCGAAGCTCGGACCGTTCCTGAGCGGTGGCGTGGCCGTGTTTAAGTGTCCCTCGGACAAAAGCCGGGCCGCGAACGGGCCGCGCCTTCGCAGCGTGTCGTTGAATTCGCTCGTCGGCGATCCGGGCGTGCTGACCAATCAGTTCAATCCGGACTACATCCAGTTCTTCAAGAGCAGTGATTTCCGCAATGCCTCGGGAATCCTCGTCTTCCTCGACGAGCACCCCGACACCATCAACGACGGTTTCTTCATGAACCGCCTGCACGAGCCGCAGTGGGGCAATCTCCCGGGTTCCTACCACAACGGCGGGGCCAACCTCTCCTATGCCGACGGGCACGCCGAGGCCCACCGCTGGCAGGTGCCCGACACGGTGCGGCCGCCGCGCGAAGGCGGGGTCGGAGGCACGATTCCCGCGGCGCCGCCGACCGATTTCGACTGGCTGAAGGAACGGAGCAGCGTGCGACGGTTCTGAAGGAGGCGGACGTGACGATGGGGGCTTCGACCGGAACGAACCACAAACCATGAACTTCCTGCGAATCGTGATCGGGCTGGTGGTTGCCCAACTGGCTTTCGAACCGCTGCCGTCCAACGGAGCACCAAACCCAGCCGCTTCTTCTCGGCCCAACATCGTCTGGGTCATCGTCGAGGACATGTCGGCCGACTTCGGATGTTACGGGGAGCGCAAGATCGTCACGCCCAACATTGACCGGCTGGCTGCCGAGGGCGTGCGCTTCGATCGCGCCTTCGTGACCGGGCCAATCTGTTCGATCTGCCGGTCGGCGCTCGTCACCGGCATGTGGCAGACCAGCATCGGCGCGAACCACCACCGGTCGGGCCGCGGCACGCTCAAGATCCAGCTGCCGGCGCCGGTCACCCCGGTTCCGGAACTCTTCCGCGCCGCCGGCTACCTGACGTTGAACCTCACCGTCGCGGACTTCCTGCGCTCTTCGGCGCAGGTCCGCGAGAATCCCACGGTGAAGGTGGCCAAGACCGACTACAATTTCGAGTGGGAGGCCGCGATGTATGACCGGAAACACTGGTCGGTTCGTCCGCCGGACCAGCCGTTCTTCATCCAAATCCAACTGCACGGGGGCAAATACCGGGGCCAGGGCAACGGCGAAAAATGGCCCGCCCGCGTGCACCAGGACCTGGGTGGTTGCACTCCGGAATCGGCCGTCCAATTGCCGCCCTACCTCCCCGACGATCCGGTCATTCGCCAGGACTGGGCCCAGTATCTCGACACGGTCCGTTACACGGATTGGGAGCTGGGCCGGATCATCGAGCGACTGCGGCAGGCCGGCGAGCTGGACCGCACGTATCTCTTCTTCCTCACCGACCACGGAATCAGTCACGTGCGCAACAAGCAGTTCCTCTACGAGGGCGGCATCCGTGTCCCCTTGATCGCCCGGGGACCGGGCCTCCAGGCGGGAAGCGTCCGCGAGGATCTGGTCTTGCAGATCGACCTGGCGGCCAGTTCGCTGGCGCTCGCCGGCCTTCCCGTGCCGGACTGGATGGAAGCACGGGATGTGCTGGCCCCCGACTACGCCCCGCGTCCGTACATCGTCGCCGCCCGGGACCGGGCCGATGAAACCATCGATCACATCCGCTGCGTGCGCACGGAACGTTTCAAGTACATCCGGAATTACCTGCCGCAGCGGCCGTATCTTCAACCGAACAACTACAAGGACAACAAGCCCATCGTGCAGGCGATGCGGCGACTCCACGGCGGGGGCGGCCTGAATCGGGAGCAGGCCCTGATCATGGCGGAAGAGCGCCCCGCGGAGGAGCTCTACGACCTGCTCGCCGACCCGTTCGAGTTGCACAACCTCGCCGACGATCCCGCGCGTGGGGAGCAGTTGGCCAAACTCCGTCGGACCCTGGCCGAATGGGAGACCGGCACCAGGGATCGCGGGCCGGAAAGTGAGGCGATGTATGACAGCGACATGAAGGTGTACCTCCGCGGTCGCAACGCGGAGGAGGCCAACTCGCCCACCGCCCGCAATATCGCGCTGATGAAGCGGTGGGCTGCGGAAGGCCGTTGAAGTGGTCGACGGCTGACCCCGCACCGGCAGCGTGCCGTCGTGGCGCGTATCGAGTCGTCAGCGGGACGGACCCCACGCCTGCCCGCACCCGCCCTCCGGCGACCCTCCCCCCCATCGAGTGCGGAGCAGGACGGGGCGAGGGATCCCTGTGGGGCATTCCGCGAGCCGCGCCGGAAGACGGGTTGCGTGCGCCCCGCGCATTCCCCATTTTGGGGGTATGGCGTTCATTCAACCCAAGCCCCTTGCCGACTACCCATGGTACCTGCGCTGGTTCTTCCGGCGACAGGCGAGGAAATACGGCAAGACCCTCTCGCCCTCCTGGCTTTGGGGGCGCTTTCCCGGTCACTTCGGCGGGATGCTGCTCATGCTGGGACTGTTCCAGCGGAAGCGATTCCCGGTGGACACCGCGTTGCGCAGCCTGGTTTCGGCGCGTGTCGCGCAACTCAACGGATGCGCCTTTTGCGTGGACCTCAATGCCTACAACCTCCTGCGGGCCTCGGGATCCGCGGACAAGGCCGCTGCCGTCGCCCACTGGCGGGAAAGCGACCTCTACTCTGGGCTCGAACGGGCGGCGCTGGATTATGCCGAGGCCATGACCGACACCCGCAGGCGCGTCGCTCCCGCCCAATTCGACGCGTTGCGCCGGCACCTCGACGAGGACGGCATCGTCGGTCTGACGGCGTGGATCGCGTTTCAGAATCTGAGTGCCAAGTTCAATGCTGCTCTGGGCGCCGAAGAGAACGGTCTTTGCCAGCTGCCCGCGTCCGCCCCGCCGCCCAAGGGCTGACGCCGGGTGCCGCAGCGCCCCGCTTGCCGGCGCCGAAGGGGCATCCGACGGGCAACTCGGATTCCCGGGTGCAAACCGGTTCGCCTTGCGAGTGTCTCGATCCAACCCAAACGAAAAGGGCGACGCCATGGCATCGCCCTTCGCGGGTATGAACTGGAACAAGGCTTACTTGGCGGCGGCAGCTTGCGGCAACGGGATGACCTTCGAGGTCATGCCCATTTTGGCGCAGACGAAATAGACCACCGTGCCGACGATGAAGGCCGCGACGGGAGCAGCCGGGACATTGGCCCAACCAGTGATGGGCAGGATGCCGACAATGAATCCGAGCGCCCAGGCGATCCAGCCGGCCGGATTGAAGCCGGCGCGCGGCCCCGCCCATCTGCCGCCGGACAGGAGGTAATCCACCATCATGGCGCCGCAGATCGGACCGAAGGAGGCGCCGATGATCTGGAAGACGATGATGGCCTTGCCGGCCAGACCGGTCACGGCGAGGATGATGCTGACCGCCGCGCCGATGCCCACGGAGATGAACGGGTTCACGTTCGGCAGGGTGGTCTTGAAGCTGTTGGCGGCGATGAACGAGCTGAAACATGCCGGCGGGAACGCGGCCAAGGCCAGCAGGAACATGATCAAACCGGCACTCTTGCCCATCACGGCGGGAATCACGCCCGGCGTCTGCAGGATCAGCTGGTCCTTCGCCGGTCCCGTCGCGTTCTTCGCCGCTTCGACGGCGGTGGCGCTCATTTCCGCGCTGCCATAGACGCCGGCCACGACCAGCATCGAGATTCCGGCGGTCACCACCGTGGCGAGGCCGACCCCGACAAGCCCACCCATCTGCACGTCGTTCTTGTCCCGGCTGTTCATGCCGAAGTCGACTCCCGCCGCACCCGCAGTGGCGAAGAACCCCACAACGTAGGTGAGCATGAAGGCGAGCACGCCGAACGCGGTGAGCGCCGGGGCAGCCGTCGGGGTGACGGACTTGTGCAAATCAATGAACTTGGCGGGATCGAAACTGCCCAGACTGCCGGCGGTCTTCGCGAGGAGGAGGAGCAGGATGCTCAGGGGGATCAGCGGAATGTAGGTGGCCACGCGGGCGACATATTGGATGCCCTTCAATCCCACGAATGCCGCCAGCACACCCCAGATTACCATTACCGCCTTGACGCCGGCACTGGTGGCCCCGAGACCGAAGAAGGCGCCGAGCGCCTGGGCGGAGAAGTAGACATTCACCCCGAGCCATCCGAACTGCAGCACCCCCATCAGAAAGCCCGGCAGGATGAATCCTCCTTGCGCGCCGAAGGTCGAAGTCCCGACGATGTAAAGCGGCAGGCCGGTCTTCATGCCGAGCAGACCGGGAACGAGATAGAAGAACGCGTGGCAGATGGCCGCCGCGAGCACCAAGCTCAGCAACGCCCAGCCCAGCCCCTGAGACAGCATCCCGCCTTGGTTGGGCGCGTTCACGGCGTCCTGCCAAAAAACGAACCAGAGGAAGATCCCCGCGTAGGTCGGCGCCGTGTTTTTGTACCAGGGCGCCCGATTGGACGCCGGATTGACTTGGGCGCTGGTGATATACGAGGGCAACGAAGCTGCGCTTTGCGTATCGTGGTTGCTCATGCGGGGCATCCTTATGGCGGTTCCTAATGGTTTCGCAAGCAAAATCAACCTGGGATCGAAACCCGCACGCGCCTCCGACCGCCACGGAAGGACACAGGTTTCCGAGCCGGCCGAGCCGTCGCGTTTTTGTCTCTCAAGCTGGGGTGAGCCAACCGGGCCGCACGGCCTCCCGGACTAGCCGGGCTCGCCGGACGCGGTAGCGGGAGGCGGCGAACCCTCCGGGGGCGGTAACGGTCCGTCGGGCAGCGTCCCCTCGGGCGGGACACCCTCCCCGGAAGGGACTTCCGGCCGGTCTCCCCGGGATCGCCCGCCCCAGGGACGATCCCCCGGCGGGCGTCCATCACGATCCTCCCCGCCGGGGCCGCGGCGGTTGAAATCAGGGCGATCCCTCCCCGGCGGACCGCGGCGCTTGAAGAGTTCCTCCATGCGTGTCCGCTGCTCCTCGGTAAGGATGGCATCCACTTCGGACCGGGAGCGGTTCATCTCCTCCTGGGCCTTGGGGGCTACCGGTTCCCATAGCTCGCGCATCCGCTGCTGGCTGTCCTTCATGATCTGATCGATCGCGGACGCCTGTTCGGGGGTCAATTCGAGGTCGCGGGTCAGCCGTTGCACGAAATCCATGCGCTGGTTGGCCCAAGGCATGTGGGCCCGGGCAGGATTGGGCTTGGCGACGGGGGCGGCGGATTGGGCCCGGGAACTGATCAGACGTTGGGCCATGACCCCGGAAATGACCCCCGCCAGGAACAGCAGCAAGGCGGCGCTGATCGCTTTCCAACGCATTACCAGGACCCTTCGGAAGTATCCAGGGCCGCGTAGAAAGCGGTTTCGAATTGCTCGCTCAGCGGCGGCCGGGAGGCGCTCTGCGGCCGGGTGGAAAACGCCAGGGCGCAGAGTACCACCGTGAGCCCGAGGCAGGGAACGGCCGCCTGCCACATCCAACGGGCCCACACTCCCCAGCGATCCAGCGAACCGCGCCGGCGGATCCGGGCCATGATCCGCTGCTCGAAGGCATAGGGAACCCGGTCGTCCGCGGGTTCGTGGCGGGCAGCGGCGAGCAGTTTGGCTTGCAGTTTGGCGATGTCCATAACGCCTGATTCAGCAGACGGGCCGGCCTGGGACCCGGTTACAGGTACTTCTCCCGAGCCAAGCGCTCCAAGCAGCGCCGCATTTCCGCGCGCGCCCGGAAGGCACGCACCTTGACCAGAGGCACCGACCACCCGGTCAGCTCGGCAATTTCCTTAACACTGCGTTCTTCGATCTCCAACAAAGTAATCACGAGGCGGGCCGGTGGCGAGAGCATTTCCAGCAAGCGGCCCACGAGCGCCCGCGCCGCATCGGCGTCATCCCGGGCGTCCTCCGGGGCGGTGGCAAAGCGCCCCAGCCAATCGTCCTCGGCGTCGGTCAGGTCGGCGAAAGGCGACTCGGGACGCCGCTGATGCGCCCGCAGATGATCGTAGCAAGTGCGCACCGCCAACCGCATCAACCAGTGCTCGAAGGGCGCATCGCCCCGGAAGCTGTCCAGTTTCTGGTAGGCCTTGAGAAAAATCTCCTGGACGATGTCCTCGATTTCGCTGTCGCGGCGGGCGTACCGACGAGCGGTGGCAAAAACGCGTGGCTGGTACTTGCGCACCAACGGCTCGAAGCTCGCCGAGTCCCCCTGGCGAACCGCCGCGATAAGCTCCGCGTCTTCACGTTCCACGCCTCGCACTCTGCCACGTTCGGGCGGCGCAAAGAAGGGGAAAGCCGCTCCACTCGGGAACGGCCTTCCCCCCCGCCGTAACCCTCGACTAACCACTGCTTGTAGACGCGCGCGCTTGAACCTTGGTTACACCCCGGGGCGGCCCGCCGGCGCAGGAGACCACCCCCCAAAAAAGAAAGGCGGGCATCCCGATGATGCCCGCCCAACCCAAACAACCAAACTAACCTCCTCTGCACCGGTTGACCCGGTGGTGTTTTCCCCCCGCGGCGAGGCGTTGCGCGCTCAACCGATGCGGGCGGAAATCGCCAAACTCATGGTCTACGACGTTGCCCGCGCCGGAAATGTTCAAAGAAATTTCGTTCCGGCCCGACTTCCTTCGGTATCCTTCGACAAGTCGTTCTGCATGAGACATTCTGGACGCGTATGCGGCTCACGAACCTGAATCCGGATCGCAACATCGGGGCGAGCGCCTGGCTGCTGGAGATCGAGGGACACCGGTTGCTGCTGGATGCCGGCACCCATCCCAAACGCGATGGCCGGGAAAGCCTGCCTCTCTTCGACGACCTCCCGCCGGTCGAGGTCGATGCCATCGCCGTCTCCCACTGTCATCACGATCACGTCGGTTCGCTGCCGGTGGCCATGCGCCGCTTTCCCCGCGCCCACGTGCTCATGACCGAGCTAAGCTACTTTCTCGTCGAACGCGTACTGCACAACTCCGTCAATGTGATGCGCCGCCAGCGCGAGGAACTCCGCATTCCCGAATACCCGCTCTACACCCATTCCGAGGTGGACGAAATGGCGCCCCGCTTCCAGGGCTTTCGCTATGATCGCGAGGTGGAATGGGCCGCCCACCACAAGTCCCGGACCGGCGCCCGCTCGCCGACCCTCGAATTCCGTGATGCCGGCCACACGCTCGGCGCTGCGGGGGTGATGGTGCGCGGCGGGCGGGAGACGTTTTTTTATACGGGTGATGTCTCCTTTCGCGATCAGACACTCCTCCGGGGGGCTCGTTTTGACGGGGTTGAGGCGGAGGTGCTGCTCATGGAGACCACCCGGGGCGACCGGGCGGTGCCGCCGGGGTTCACCCGGGAGGCGGAGGCGGAACGGTTGCTGGGGTGCATCCGCGCCGCACAGCGACGACGCGGCAGTGTGCTGCTGCCCACGTTCGCCCTGGGTCGGACGCAGGAGATCCTCGGACTCCTGGCACTGTGGATGCGGGAGGGGGAACTGCGCGAGCAACCGGTCTACATCGGCGGGTTGGGCCGGGTGTTCACGGAGATTTACGACCTTGAATCACACCGGGCCAATCGCAATCACACAAACCTCCTGCTCCACGAAGCCCTCGAACTGGTGGTCCTTGATCGGGACCAGTGCGGCCGGCTGCCGCTGGGACGGGGAAAGCTCTTCGTGATGACCGCCGGCATGCTGACCGAGAACACGGCGGCCCACGCGCTGGCGGTGCGCCTGATGGGGGAGGCCCGGCACGCCATCTTCTTCGTGGGCTACGCCGACCCGGACACCCCCGGCGGCCGGCTCAAGGCGGCCCCCCCCGGCGAGCCCTTCCTGTTCAGCCCCTCGGCCGGGGAACAGGTCCGGCATTGCGAGCTGGATGACTTCGACCTTACCGCACACGCGAACCGGGACGATCTGTTGGAGTTCGTGGGCCAGGTGAATCCTCGCGTCGTCGTTCTGGGCCACGGGGACGACGAAGCCCGGGCCTGGTTTGCCGGCGAGATCGGCAAACGTCATCCGCGCATCCGGGTCTGCGTGCCCGGGCCCGGCGAAACCGTGGAGATGTAGGCGATCGCCGGGTCAGCCGACAGCGGCTTCGGCGGGAAACCGGACCTCCTGGTACAGGTGGGCGTATTGGGCCGCCACCTGCGCGGCGCAGCGATGCCGCACCGAGGCCCGGACCGCCGCCGGTTCCACCGCGGCGGCCTCACCCCGCGCCAGTCGGATCAGGTGCGCGGAAAAATCCGCCGCATCGTCCGGCTTGAACAGCAGGCCCGTCCGGCCGGGAGCCAGGATGTCCACGTTGCCGCCACTGGCGGAAGCGATCGCGGGCAGCCCGAGGGCGAGGGCCTCGATCAGGGCCACCGAACAAGGCTCGTTGGTCGAGGGAATAACGAACCAGTCCGCCTGCCGCAGGGGTTCTTCGACGTTGAGCGACAACCCGTGGAACTCGCATCGGGCCGGAGCGGCGCGGTGGGCCAGCTCCGCGAGTTCATTCCGGAGCCGCCGGCAGTCGGCGCTGTCCGGAACCGGGCCCCAGTGATCGAAGGTGAAGCGTTCCCGGACCTGCGCCGGCAGTTGGGCCAGCGCGAGGAGCACCAGGTGCCAGTTCTTCCAGCCGACGATGTTCCCCAGGCCGACCAGCCGGATCGGGCGTTGCGCTTCGAGGGGCGGACGTTCGACGAGGGGTTGCGCAAAGAAACGGTCGCCACAGCATTCGGAAACCACGGCGGCCCCCGTGGGACCGAGCGGGATCCCGTAATGGCGCGCCATGTTCGGGGTCAAAACGGAAAAGCGCAGCCGCCTCCGCCGGGCCGCCCACCGGTAGGCGGTTTTGCGGCGACCGTAGGTATGGCTGGTGAAGAGCAGCCGGCGCCGCCACAGCAGGTCCACCCCGACCGCCACCGGCAGCGCGCCCCGCGTATGGGCGTGGAGCACGTCGATCCGCTCGCCACGGACCAATGCCCTCAGTTCCCGCAAGGCCGGGAGGGCGGCACGCAACAGGCGCAGGTGGCGGGGAGACTCGTCCAGCAGATGGCGGCTGCGGACGTAATCGAGTGCTGGCGCGCGGGTTTCGACGTAATTCTGGTGCACGAGCACCTGGTGACGCAGACCGGACCCGGGCCCCAGGGCGTGCAGGTTCCGCAACACGGACAGGATGCCCCCGATGTCCTCCCGTCCACCAACCACGTGCAGAACGTTCATGCGCGGCGCCGGGAATTGGGAAACGGGTGAGGTTCGGTCGGGAGGCAAGGCCGCCAACGATCTCCGGCAGTCCCCTGGACGGATGGCCCGGGGGGGGGACCATCCGGCCCGGAGAGGTCGTTCAGCGAACAGGCCGGCAGCAGGGCGCGCAATTCCACGCGCGCAGCGAACCACAGCCCCGCCGCTTGCGGCAAACGCTTTCTGGCCTGCGCTCCCGGCGGCCCAGCGGCGGCTCGGATCGCCACGGCGGCGGCGTTTTCCTGAAAGATATTGCCCGGTCCGCGACGGGGGTGGCAGACTGCGACGCGTGAGTCACATGGACTTCTACACCGGCACGGTCCGGCGGCTGATGCAGCGCGGGCTGATTTCGACGGAGATGTCCGTGCTGGTGGTCTGTGGAGGAACCCTGGACCGGGACGCCTTCCAAGCGCTGGGGTACCGCGAGGTAACGATCTCGAACCTCGACAGCCGCATGCGGGGGGACGAATTCGCGCCTTTCAAGTGGTCCTATCAGGACGCGGAGAACCTCGGACTGCCGGACGCATCGTTCGATTGGGTGGTGGCTCACAGCGGCCTGCACCATTGCCATTCACCCCATCGGGGATTGCTCGAGATGTATCGCGTCGCCCGGCGCGGCGTGCTGGTCTTCGAACCCCGCGACAGCCTGCTGGCGCGCGTCGGCGTGCGGTTCAATTTCGGCCAGGACTACGAGGTGGCCGCCGTCGTTTACAACAGCATGGAATACGGCGGGGTACGGAACACTTGCGTCCCCAACTACGTCTACCGCTGGTCGGAACGCGAAATCGAAAAGGCGCTCCGCAGCTATGCCCCGACGGCGGCGCCACGAATCCACTATTTCTACGCGTTGCGACTGCCTCACGAACGGCTGGAAGCGATGCGCAACCGCGCCGTGGCCCGCACCCTCAAGTTGTTCCTGCCCGTGATCCGCGCCCTGACCACCGTCTTCCCCCGGCAGTGCAACAACTTCGCGTTTGCCGCCGAGAAGGACCATTCCGCCGCCAATCTGCACCCCTGGCTCAAGCTGCGTGACGGGGAAACCGTGATCGATGCGGACTGGGTGGGGCGGCACTATCGGAACGTTCCCTCGGGCAAGAAGTCCGGCCCGGCCGACGCGGCGTAATCCGGACGGGGTGACCCGACCCGCGCACGCCATCCTTCACCTTCCGTCCGGCGTCATCGCCGGCGATCACGCGGGAGCGTTTTCACGAGCCTGCGGATCGCGCTGGCGGACCAAGCGATGGGCCGCGAGCAGCAGCCCGGCCAGCAATCCGAAGCGGCGCAACGCCATCTCGGAGTCGCCGTGCACCAGCAGAAAAAAGCACACCTCGACGATCCAGGTCACCGCGATGAACAGCGCCGCCCTCGTGGCCACATCCTCCGCTCCCAGCCGGCGGACGCGCGCGAGAACCCCTCCGGCAAGCCGGGTGGCGCCGTAGAAAAAGGCGAGCACACCGCAGAAACCCACCAGCCCGGTGTTGACGAGCAAGCCGATCGACCCGTTGTAAAACCGCCCGGCGCGCAAATGCTGTTCGAGCGCCGCGTCGAAACGGTCGCTGTCGACCCGTTGCAGCGACACCGAGAACCCGCGTCCCATCCAGAGGTAATCGGGCACCATTCGCAGCCCGATCTGGCGCAGTGTCCGGCGCATCGCCCAGGTGCCCTCGGCGTCGTAGCGGGCCTGCGAGGAGACCTTGATGCCGGGCAGGATGCAGACCGCCCGCTGGACCGACAGCGGAAACCGCTCCGCCTGGCTGTAGACGAACACCAGGATGAAGAGCGAACTCAGCCCGATAAGGACCATTTTGCGAGGATCGAAGAACCGCTGCGCCCACAAAAGCAGCACGACCATGATCGGCGTCAGCGCGGCGGTCGTCCGGCTGCCGCTCAGGAGGCTGATCATATAGCTCCCCACGATCAGGGGCAGCAACCAGAAGGCCCGTTTCCCCAGGAAATCACGCGGACGATAAAGGATCAGGAGCACGTAGATGAAGGAGGAGAAGAACCAGCCGAGCGATTGATAGCGGCGAATGCCGAAGCTCATGCTCTGCAACTCGAAGAACGCGGCGTCCGTCGAAATCTCGAAGAAATACAGCAACGGGCGGGCCACGCCCGGGGCCACCGAGAACGCGAGTTCCGACACCATGAACGACCCCGTCAACAGGAGCTGGAGCAGCACCAGCCGGACGAAGGTCCGTTCCTTCAATGGCACGAGCACGAACAGCAGCGGCAGGATCGCGCAGAGGAGCTGCTGGGCGTAGAGCCGCCCGCCGCCGGTCGAGGAACCCAGCACGTTCAATCCCACGCCGCGATAAAACATCGTGGCGAACAGCGTAAGACAGTAGAGAATCAGGCCGCCAAACAACCAGCGGTTCGACTGGATCACGTAACCGGTGTCTGCCGGGTACTTCCGGAGCAGCAACAGCAACGGCACCCCGGTCCAGGCGAGCAAGGCGCCGACCTCCCAAAGGTAGGGGCGGCCCGGCATGAACGGGATGATGAACGCCGCCCGGAAACAGATCGTCGACAGGACCAGCGAAATGCCGGCGTGGTAGGGCAGCGTGATCAGCCAGCCGAACGCTCCCAGCAGGAAGGCAATGGCGTACAGGTTGGCGGCCAGCAGCATGCCGGTGATCAGCATGGCCACCGTGATCACGCCGTACCAGAACAGCAACTGAAACTGAAGTCTGACGTCACCCGCCGACGCGCTCATCTTGATCCAGAACCCCGCTGCCCATCCGCGAAGGTCGAGCCTGACAACAGGCACGGGAACCTTCCTCCGGGGATGGCCGCACAGAACGCGACGAGTCAGGCACACCCGCTTCGCCATCGTCAACTGGAAACCACCCCGCCCCGGCGCAGGGTGCGGCGCCGCGGCCGACCGGATAGATGAGCGTTGCCCTCACCCGCCCAAGCTGGTTTAGTCCGCGGCAACATCTCAGCCCGACCACGTGCCTGATGACTGGTTTCACACCCTTGTTTGCCGTGGCCGCCGGCGGTTCCGCCGTGTGGTGGCCGTTCGCCATCCTCGCCCTCTGCATCGCGCTGATCATTGTACTGATCACCGTCGTGCGCCTGCACGCCTTCGTGGCCCTGATCCTGGCGGCGATCACCGCCGGCCTGCTCGCCCCCATCGGTTCGCTGCCCGGTGAGCGACCGTCCACAAGCAGCATCCGCGACCCCAACCAGCCCATGGCCGCCTGGCAGGACTCCGCGGGCACCCTGCGCATCGAAGCCCTGGAAGGGGCGCCGCTGGTCGGAGCCCTGACCGCCACCAACACGGCGATCACCCTGCCGGGACAAAAGACCTCGAGCCATTGGGTGCAAGCCGTCGAGCTGACCGCGGAGGGGTTTGGTTCGACGGCCGGCAAGGTCGCGATTGTGATCGCCCTCGCCTCGATCATCAGCATGTGCCTGATGGAAAGCGGCGCGGCGGACAAGGTCGTGCGGCGGTTCCTGGCCGTGTTCGGCGAGAAGCGCGCCGGAGGGGTGATCTGTTTCAGCGGCTATTTGCTGTCGATTCCCATCTTCTTCGACACCTTCTTCATGCTCCTGCTGCCGTTGGGGCAGGCCCTGGCCCTGCGGACCGGGCAGAACTACCTGCTCTTCGTGCTGGCCATCTGCACCGGCGCCAGCGTCACGCATTCGCTCATCGCTCCGCATCCCGGACCGCTCGCCATGTCGGAACTGCTGAACGTCGACCTCGGTCTGACGATCTGGGTGGGCACCCTGGTGGGTCTGATTCCCGTGGCGGTCTCGTGGCAGGTGGCCAAATGGCTCAGTCGCCGGCTGGTGATTCCCCTGCGCGATTCCTCCATCTCGAAGGTCGCGGACGTGCGCGCCGTCATGGACAAACCCGAGTCCGAACTCCCCGGGTTTCTTGCGTCCATCGCGCCGGTGATCGCGCCGATCCTGTTGATTTCCCTGGCCTCGACCGCGGCCGCGCTGGACGGCTTCCGCACCGGGAGCCCCGGCCTCTACACTGCGATCGAGTTCGTGGGCAACCGGAACGTCGCCTTGTTCATCGGCACCGCTTTCGCCATCGGAGTGCTGGTCCGTCAACGCCGGCTGGATTTCGGGCGCCTGGGACAGCTGCTGGGCGCGCCGTTGGAGACAGCCGGCGTGATCATCCTCATCACCAGCGCGGGGGGGGCATTCGGATTGATGCTGCGCAACGCCGGGGTGGGCGACGCCGTCAAGGCAGTGGCGGAAGGGCGGAACCTCAATCTCATCCTGCTCGCCTGGCTCGTGGCAACCGTCATCCGGGTGGCGCAGGGTTCGGCGACCGTCTCGATGATGACGGCCGCCGCGATGGTGTTTCCGCTGCTCACGCCCGACCTTCCTTACCATCCGGTCTACGTTTTCATGGCCATCGGATTTGGCGCCCTGACGCTTTCCTGGATGAACGACAGCGGTTTCTGGGTGGTGTGCAAGCTGAGCGGGTTCACCGAAAAGGAGACGCTCAAGAGCTGGACCATCATCGCCACCACGAGCAGCGTGGTCGGGGTGCTGGCCTGCTGGCTGCTTTCGAAGGTGATTCCCGGGGTCAGCCCGGGATGATCGCGCCGTTCCCGGGGGAGCGGATCACGACCCTCGCGGCGACGATCCTCGCGGCGCGCGGTCACCCCCGCCGCAGCGCCTCGGCCACCTGCAGCCGCATGGCCTGCAACGCCGGCAGCACGCCGCTGGCCAGCCCGAGCAACAGGCCCAGCCCGCCACCGCGCGCCACGTCCGCGGGCGGGAAGTAGAACACCGGCAGCGCCCCGCCGGTCGGATCGCCACCCGCCACAAGCAGGTATCCCAAGGTCAAACCCAACGCGGCGCCAAGCCCCGCCAGCAGGCAGGACTCCGCGAGCACCAGACGAAGCACCTGCCGATGCGTGAATCCCACCGCCTTCAGCACGCCGAGTTCCTCGGTGCGTTCCCGCACCGACTGCGCCATCGTGTTGCCCGCCACCAGCAGGATGGTGAAGAAGACCGCCGTCAGGATGGCCGTGATGATCCGCCCGATGTCCCCCACCTGCTTGGCCCAGCTTTGCAGGAAGGCCTTCTCGGACTCGGCTTTCACCTCGGCCGAAGAGTTCGCAAACTCCTCGTTGATGGCCCGCGCCACCCCGGGCGTCCGTTCGGGATCCGTCACCCGCACGATGTACCAGCCCACCAATCCCTTCCCGATCCCGCGCGTTTCGTCGAAGTAATCGTAGCGAAAGTAGAGCGGCGACGTGTCGGTCCCCTGCTTCGCGCCGTCGAAGATCCCGACCAGATCGAACTCCCAGGTCATCGAACCGTCCTTGCGGGTCCAGATGCCGGTCTGGATCGGGATGCGGTCGTCGATCCGCCAGCCAAACCGCTTCGCCGTCGCGCGCCCCACAATCGCCCCGGTGCGCGTCCGCAACCAGGCCTGCCTCTGCGCCTCGGGGAGCAGGAACTCGGGGTACATCTTGAGAAACGGCTCCGGATCGACCGGCATTTGCGGGAAGAAGTTCTTCGGATCCTGGTAGACCCCGCCGAACCAGCTTTGATGCACGACCAACTGCACCCCCGGCAGACGCCGGATCCGGTCCAGATAGCTCAGCGGCAGCGGCTGCGCGATGGACACCCGGTGAAAGACCGTCAACCGGTCCGCCCCCGCCACGTCCACCCCCTGGCTCAACCCGACCCGGATCGCCGACAAGTAGGCGAACAGGATGAAGGCCACCGTCACCGACAGCAACGTCAGCCCCGTGCGCAACCGGCGGCGAAACAGATTGCTGGCAATCAAAGCAGCGAACTTCATGCGGGGATCGCGTCCACGATCTGACCCTTGTAAAGGAACACCGTCCGATCCGCGCGAGCCGAGGCATGCGCATCGTGCGTCACCATGATGATGGTCTTCCCGTGTTCACGGCTCAGCGCATGCAGCAGGCCGAGTACCGCCTCCCCGGCCGCGCGGTCCAGGTCGCCGGTCGGTTCGTCACAGAGCAGCAGCGTGGGATCGGTGACGATGGCCCGCGCGATCCCCACCCGCTGTTGCTCGCCACCCGAGAGCTGCGACGGCCGGTGGTCGAGACGATGGTCGAGCCCGACGATGGACAACGCCAGCTCGACCCGCTTGCGCCGTTGGGTGCGGTTCAACCGGGTCAACAGCAGGGGCAGCTCGACGTTGCGCGCCGCGTTCAGGGCGGGCAGCAGGTTGTAGAACTGGAACACGAACCCGATGTGCCGGGCGCGCCAGCGGGCGAGTTGCTGCTCGCTGAGGTGCTCCATGCGCTCGCCGCCAACGACGACCGTCCCGCTCGATGGCCGGTCCAGCCCGCCGATCAGATTGAGCAGGGTGCTTTTCCCGGAGCCGGACGGTCCCATCAACGCCAGAAACTCCCCGGCGGCCACCGCGAGGTCCAGGCGCTCGAGGACCTGCACACGACCCGCGCCGCGGCGGTAGGACTTCTCCACCCCGGCGAGCTGAACGAGAGGTTTTCCGTTGGCGGTCATGGATGCGACGGCAGCGCGACGGCTGGATTACTGCCCGGTGCTGCCAGTCTAGCCCCGGGAGCCCGATCGAGACACCTCCCTTTTTGGAGGGCGCCAGCCGCTTTCTGCCGGGTCAGTGCGGCAGAAACGGAGCGCCACGACCTCGGCCCCCGCCGCGGCGGCAGCGCGCTGTCACTGACCTTCGGGTTTGATTCCGGCCGGGGGCTGCCACGGTTCGAGGAACTTGGGATCGACGGCTGCATGTCCCTGCGCCTGCCACCAAGACGCCCAGGCGGTCTTGTCCTCCTTGAAGTCCTGGCCGGTGCGTCTCGCCAGCGCGGCGCGCGCCCACATCCGGGTGTTCTGGTTGCCGTGATCCACAAGGCTGATCAACAACGGCACGGCTTCATCCGACTCCTGCCGTGCCAGCGCCGCCACCGCCATCCATTTCGGGCGGCAATCGTAATCCCGGTCGTCGCGATGGTAGCCTGCCACCTTCATCAGCCCCGGCACCAAGCGGGCGTCCTTCAGCGATCCCGCCTCGGCCAACCCGCGGCAGAGGTGCCGGCCATAATCGCTTTCGTTCAACAGCGTGGTGAGATAGCGAATGCGTTCGTCGCGCTCCGCCGCCGACAACCCGGCAAACGCGTTCTCGTTGAGCCACATGCCGCCGCGTCCGAAAGTCCGGACCGTGAGGCGGACAAACTCCTGCACCTCGGGATGGGCCTTGGCGTAGTGTTCCCGGACCTCCAGCTCCGCCTTTCCGGGATCCAGGGCCGGTGGTTCTCCGGTGGCGGATGGGCCATCTGCGGGGGTTGCCTGGGGCGCGCCCATGGCAAGGGTGGCCCCGAGCCAAAGTGCCGTCGCTGCCGAAGGAAAGGTGCTGGGATTCATGATGCGTTTCTTGATAATCGTCTGCTCCGGTTCTCAGGGCACACCTCCCCGGTACGCCCTGCTAAATGAGCGCAATATGCATCCCCGCCCTCGACCGGTCCAGCGCCGGAGCGAATGGCATCGCACTGCGGCGCTCGGGCAGGAATGAGCCGCAAACCGTCATCCAGTCACCGGAGCTGACCTTGCCCGCATTCGCGAGCCGGCTCCGTGTCCGGAACGATTGCGCCCGAGCCTTCAAACTGGAGCATGAAGCGAGTCGTGCGGTGAGCCGCATCACGGGCCACACCGAAGCCGAATCGGAACGGGCGCCGTCGGCCACCGCCTGGACGGGGCTCAGGCGCCTGCTCCTGGAGCGCCGATAACTTCGCGCCCCGGTAGGAGGCCCGGCCGGGTTCCAAATCGGACCCTCCCGAAAAGTCAGGGTGTCGCCGAGCTCCGCCCCCCTGCCCGTCGTCAGACTGCATTCGCAGGTTGAGGGCCTTGGAAGTTGCGCTGCGGTCGCTGTCGTTGTTCCCGCTCAGCCGTAGCGAATCAGTAACTCGTAGCCGCCGAGGTGCGGTCGGCGCATGATTCAGCGGCGATGGGGCCGCCTGCCGCCGAGGGTGACGATTCAGCCATAGGTGACCGCTGATCGGGATCGGCAAGCCCGCGTAAGCCCGTGGATCTCAGCGCCGACTACACGTCGGCGGCTACCCCGTGTTGAATCGATACGGCTTAGTGCGTCCGGTCGGGACGCGGCGGGGTGCTGGTGAGTTCGGTGAGGATCTCAGGGAGTTCCGCGATGCGGTCCTTGCTGACGAAATCAATCGCCCCGGCCGCGCGGGCCTCGACGGCCATCTGCTCGTCGGCGTATTGCGAGATGACGACGATGCGGGCCTCCGGCCGGCTGGCGGTGATCGCGCGGCTGGCGAAAAGCCCGCCCTTCCCCGGCATCTTCACGTCCATGATGATCCAGTCCGGGGTGTGCTGCTCGCAGTAAGCGATGGCTTCCTCGCCGGTGCCGGCCTCGGCGAACGCGTCGCCGCGCTGGCGCAGGGATTCGATCACCGCCTGGCGGGTCATCGGATGGTCATCAACGATCAGATAGTTCATAAACCGACTGCTGCTTGCCGTTGCCAACCTGCCCCACCGACAGGCCCGCGTGAATCCGAGTACTTACCAGGATCCGGGTTCGTAGGAACGCGGAGGAGCGCCTCGGCAGGAACACGTAGGTTGTGGTGTGCGGGTGAACGGTGCCGTCAGCCCTGCGCCCACGTCAGGACCCCGCGGATCAGCCGAGTTCGAAGGTCGTTATCCCGTACGTGGTGGCCAATGGCAGTTCGGGGGCGGGCCCGAGGTACATCCTCGCGCAGCCGAAGACCTCCTTCATCCCGTGCCTGCGGGCTAGCTCCAGCGACGCTCGGTTTGGCTGGGGAACATCGAGGAAGATCGGTTCATCGACGGCGTGGCGGGTCAGGGCGGCGAACAACCGCTCCGCGGTGTCCGCATCCTCGGCGAAGAGGGGGCCGATCTTGTATCCTGACCGGCAGCGCCGAATGACTCCCATCCCGCGAAGCCGGTCCCCATCGGGCACTCCGTAGGCGTGGCCCTGGGGAAGTGCCATCCATCGCTTCAGGAAGGCATCGCGACGGCAGCCAAAATGGCGTGCGTCCAAGGCCGCCACGGCCTCGAAACCGATCTCCCGCAACGGCGCCACCGCCGGATCGATCAGGTGTTCCGCGCCCACGCCCTCCATGCGCAAGTTGCGGTGGCTGAAGACGAAACCGCCCCTCGCGTAGAACGGCTGCATTCCGAAAACCCCGTCCATGCCGATCACCCCGCCGGTTCCGAGACGTTCGAGCAACCGGTCCCGGCGCCAGCGCCAGAACTCGCGCCCGATCCCTTGTCCGCGCAGGTCCGGCCGCACGATGAAGAAGCCCATGAAACCAAACCCGCCGTAGCTCACACTCGAGCCGGTGGCGATAATCTCACCGTCCTTCTCGGCACAGACGAAACCGTCCGGATCCGTCTTCCAGAAGACGTCCGCGTCGTCGAGGCCGGGATTCCATCCCTCGTCACCCGCCCATTCGATGGCGGTCTGTAGTTCATTTCGAGTGGCTTGGCGGAAAATCATGGTTACGAAGTTCGATGAAGTGGAATCCAGGGTCGCCCCGTGACGACCCGACGCCGTGCGACGGATCAATCATCACTCGGGCTCCATTTCATCGGCGGCGGTGTCTCGGAACCCTGCCAGTGGCAGAGGAACTCACGGAACTCCACGACCCGCCCGTCCCGGATGGTGAAGACGTGGGCCCACCGGTTGCGGAATGGGAGGTTGGATGACACCACGTGACCTTCCTCCTCGCCGAGGACGACGACCTGGTCCCGATCGGCGATGAATTCCTTGGGCGCGAAGGCGGTGAACCGCCAGGTCCGGTTCAGGATTGCAAGGAACTCTCTGACACCCTCGATTCCCTGGAAAGTCCGGCACTTCTCCAGCGATGCCGGGCCGTTCACGACCCAGTGAATGCGGGGGGAACAAAGGGACAGGAATCCATCGATATCGTTGTTGGCGAATCGATCGTAAACGGCTTTCGCAATTTCGAGCGGCATCGGGTAGATGGGGTTGCAGGTCGGGGTTCGTGGTGGCTTTCGGCAGCGGATGTTGAGTGGTCGGCACGGGTCCTTGGGCTGCTTTGGTGGAGACGTGTCGCAGTGGGTGCGAGACCGACGAGGCCGGGCTCGCTTCGCCTTCGTCAGTCGGTGAACTCCAACCGCAGGCGGAACAGCCGGACGGGAGGGAGCTCCTCGATCGGGGCAAGCGACCGATACATGAGTTCAATGCGGCCATCCGCGCCCGTGGGGGTCTCGAGGATGAACTGCGAGGTGGCGTCGGTCCAGGCATCGAGGTGGTCGCTCTGTTCGATCCGGAGTCGAACGTCGACCACTCCGGGCCGCGAATCGGTCGTGAGCACGACCTGCCCGCCGGCGATCTGCACGCGGAACAACGGATGTTCCCCGGGGTCACTCCCGTTCGGATCGAAGCCGCGCCAATAAGCAAACCCGTTGGCAATTCCATTCCCATCGTCGTCCGCAGCGCGTAATTCGGCATCACTGCGCGAGTCCCCGGCGAAATGGATTTCCCGCCAATCATGGAAACTGGGCGCCAGATCTTCCGGGGTCGCGACAAGGTGAACTTCCGCAGGATTCGGATCGATCGTCCGGTAGCGGGTGGAGTCGGGGACAACCGAGATCAGGGCGACGGCGGGCAGCCGTTCGGACGGAATCGGCACGATCGGCACCACGTCCAGTGCGATTGTCGAAGCGAGGGCCGGGAAGGTCAGGGCGCCGGGAAGTCCTTCGTAGTCGACCCCGTTCACGGCACTCCCCGAGTAGCTCAGCGTGACTTCGAGTTCTCGAGAGAGGTCGCCATCGCGCGACAGCAACACCTTGCCAGCGGCAAGAGGGCTGAGCGTCGCATGGTTCGCGGTGAGCAGGCGCAACGCGGGCGCGGCGACCAGTGCAAGGGTCAGGGGCTCGGCCGGGACTGTGGTCACCAGTGCATCATCGAGCACCGACAGAACGATATGTTCAGTCTCCGTCTCGGCGTCCATGAAGGGGGTGATGGTGAACGTGGCGGTGACCGCACCCGGCTCAAAGCTCACCGTCCGAACCGATCCCTGGCCGTCCGCATCGCCGACGGCGTAATCGGCTCCGGGGGTCGCGCTGCCGGTGAAGGCGACACGCACCTTCAAAGCGGCGTCGAGGTTGCCGGTGCGGGTGAGGGTCAGGATGCGGGGAACCTCGGTTCTGTCGATCACAGCGGACTCCGCGAAGATCGCCATCGTGACCGGGTAGGCAGGACCGCCCAGGCGGATGGATCCTTGACCCACGAGGCGCGGCAGATCGAGGTCGGAGAGGGCCAGCCCGATGAAGGTCACCGTCTGGTCAACGCCTGATCCATCGCCGTCGTGATCGAGTTGGAGGACACTGAGCACTTGCGGCACGTTGTCCTCACCGCGGACGATCTCTACGCGGGAAGAAAGGAAATCCGAAGGCAGTCCTTCCACGCCGCTGAAGATGTCGGTGAGATCCAGGACGTCGCCCTCCTCCTCGGAGAAGTCGAGAAGCGTGTCGTTACCGTGGTCGGCGAGCAGGTGAAAGCGGTCCGGCCCGCGTCCGCCGGATAGCCGGTCGCAGCCGGGTCCACCGCGGAGCACGTCCTCCTCGCCGCCACCCCGGAGGATGTCATCACCCCAGCCGGCACTGATCGCATTCGGGGCGTCCGGGGCGCCCGCGATGTCGAGGGCGATCGCCTCGTCGCGATAATCCCAAACCACCAGGTTGTCCCATCGCGACTGCTGGGCCTCCTCGGCGCGGGTCCGCTCGCCGGGCTCCAGGGTCCGGTCGAAGACGATTACCTCCCGCACCGTCCCTTGCAGCCGGTGCGTAGCGGCGGTCCCACTCAGCAGCCGCGTCCCTCCGAGGGTCGGGAATCCAACAGGCATCAGGTCGGTCGTCGCCGCGGATAGCGCTTGATCGAGGGCTCGATGCCCCATCGCCAGCTGGTTGCCGCGTCGCGTAAGGGTGAACTGGCCGTTCTCAATCGACGGCAGGTGTGCCCCGATGATCCGCTGGCCACCGTGAACGGCGTAGACGGTCTCGGGCGCCACGTGATTCTGCACTCCACCGACCCCAAGTTCCATTCCGCCGAGCCGCAGGATGGTCTGGTCTTCGTCCCCATGCTCGTCCACGTCGAAGCGGACCAACGCGGTGAAGTCCTCGAGCGCCAGGTTGCGATCGTCAATGTAGTGGAAGGCCCAGCCATCGAAGCGCACTCGATCTCCTTCCGCGGGGTCGAACGCTGGCGCCTCGTCGGGATTGGGCTGGTAGGCGTCGCGTCGGTTTGCCGAGGCATCCGCCCATTCGACCAGGGGGTTCGTGCCGACGGCCCCGTCGAGGTCCTCGGCATTCAACCACAAGGCCGGCAGTAGTTCTCCGGGATGGTGGGCATCGACGACGATGGTCGCGACGTGGGGGACGGACGGATCGGCATCGTCGGTGGCGGTCAGTGCAAGGATGCCGCTCGAGAAGCCCCGGTCGATCTCCATCCTCACGGTCCCGGCGAGGATGTCCGCGTAACGAACCGAATCCCCCACCGCGAGGGGGCCGGAGACGTTCGCAACCGTCAGGCCGGAGGGAATCGCATCGAGCGCCAGCCGGATGTCGTCCGGATCGGTGTCCGGATCCACCACCTTCACGTAAAGCCCGGCCGTGCCCCCGGCTGGAACCAGCAGCGAGACGGTCTGGATCAGGGGGTTTGTGTTGCTGACGTTGGGGTCGGTGCCCAGACGGAACTCGGTGAGCGCGTTCAGGCCATCGTTGTCGGTGTCACTCAGAGCGTCCCCCGCCGCGTTCGGGTTGAGCCCGTGACTCTCCTCCCACCAGTCCGGCATCCCGTCCCCGTCGGCATCGTCCACCGCCAGGGACACCAGCAGGTCCAGCCGGTGCAGCGCGGCCCGGTTCGCGAAGCTGAGTGCAATCCGCGACTTGGCCGTGTCCTGGGGAAGGGCCGGCTCGCCGTCGATGGTGGCGGACTCGATGCGGTACTCGATCTCTTCGGGGCCGGTCTCGAGGTTGTCCTCGAGCTTGTGGTCCTCGGGCAGGTACCACTGCGGGAACTCGAGGCGGTAGGAGAGCCCTGCTTCTCCTCCGATCTCGCTCAACGCGGTGCTGCGAGTGACGCGGTGGGAAGGATCGTCGGTCCTGACGACGGTCATCGACAGCCGTCCCGAGAACAGGGGACGAATCGCCCCTTCTTCGAGATTGAGAACTCGACCATTGATCACCAGGTTGGGTTCGCTGAACCCGGCAGCCAGGGCGGGTGAGGTCCCGAACAGTGCGGTCCCCAGGGTAATGGCGAGGATTCCGTGAGGGGAGTATCGGCGGATCATGGCGTGACGGATTGAAAGGGAGCTGGGAGTGAGAAAGGCGGGCTTCATCAGGTGCTCGGGGAACCGCTCGAGGCGGGAGGATTGAAGGGAGGCATTTCGCGTTCCCGGACGGGGAGATCCCTCAGGGCCTCCAGGCGTTCCGGGTCCCGCGCGATCTTGCAGGATTCGAGCATTTCGGCGGTCCAGCGTTCCTCGGTGTGTTCGCGGCGCTCGCGCAGCAGCAGCTGCCGGATCTTGCCGCTCACCTCGGACAACTCGAGGAGGCGGGGGTCGCGCCGATCGATGAGGCGGACCAGGAAAAGCCCCTCGGGTCGGGCCGTGACCGGGCTGAGGTCGCCGGGCAACGCGAGTTCGGCCGCAAGCTCGGCGACGATCGCGTGCAACTTGTCCATGGGGCGGCCGTCCTGCAGCCACCCGAGGTCGCCGCCCTTGGTGCGGCTGGCGCGGTGCTCGGAGTTCCGAAGCGCGAACGCCCCGAAGCCCGAGGCCGGCGGGACGGCGTCGGATCCGTCCGCGATCGCGGCCCGCACCTCATCGAGGCGCGGCCGGTATCGCGCCATCAGTGGCTCCTGCCCGCGGGTGTCGAACCAGAGGACCGCCGCCCGCACCTGCCCGGGCAGGTGGAACGACTCCGCCTGGTGCGTTTCGAAGTACTCCCGGACCTCCTCGTCGGTCACCGAGACCTCGGCGAGCATCGGGGCAAGTTGAACCTCCCGCAGCCGCCCGACGAGCAGGCGCTCGACCTGCTCCACGACCAGGGGATCCCGGTCGAGTCCCGCCGCGCGCGCGGCCTCCGCGGATGCGGACTGGCGGATGAGGCTGTCGAGGATCTCGCCCCGGCTCTCGGCGGTGTCGGACGCGGGAATCCGACGCTCCCAGGCGTGGCGGAAGCGGGCTTCATCAATGGCGGTATCGCCAACCACGGCGAGCACGCCGGGGCTCCGGTCCGGCTTGGCGGACGGCTCTGGATCGGAGCAGGCACCGAGCAGCAGCAGGGAGGCAAGCCCGCCGGCGAGGCGCAAGGTGCGCAGGGTGGAGCGAAAGGAGTTTGTCATGGAGGCAAAGGTGTCGCGGGTTGGCGGGGGCCTCACTGGCCCTCGTGGGAGTAGGTTTCGAACTGGAGCTGAATGTCGGTGACGCTCTCGACGAAGCGGTCGAGCCCGGCCTCCGGGTCGGCGTTCAGGGCGAGCCCGGGGATGACGAGCAGCCAGCGAGTGTTCCAGATCGACCGTCCGACGTGGCGGGCATCGCCGAGATCGTTGAGCACGGTCTGGGGGTCCGGTTCGATGCCGCGGACGCCGGCAAAGGCGAGGGAGTCGCCGGTCCGCCGCAGAGCCGCGAAGGAGCCATCGACAGTGTCGATGGAAGGAATGAAGTCGAGGTCGTTGAGGTTCGACTCGTTGATGGCGAAGGGGGCGGGAATCCGCTGCTCGACGACGTTCCAGCTCCGCGTTGCGATGCCGTCGCTGCCCGAGATTCGCATGACATCGCTGCCCACCGGGACGAGATAGACGCGAGGGGTGACCGACATCGCGGACTGGTCGTAGTCCTGGAGCCAGATCGCGTTGCCCGCGATCTTGGTGGCGAAGTTCGAGACGCTGTAGGCGTGGTCCCCGCCCCCGAGCTCGCGGCCGAAGACGTTGCGGCCGGGCGTGATCTCGGTGGAGAAATCGATCACGATCCCGGGCTGCGGACCGTCGGACGGGTCCGCGAACGGCCGACAATACTGGACGAATTCCGGGACGCTCCAGAGGTCGTCGACCCGCGCCCCCTGCAGGGTCTCGCGCCAGCGGTCGTCGCTCGAGGCGTCCTGCGTGATCCGGAAGTGCTCGTAGCGCAGCGACAGGGTCCCGGCCTCGAAGTCCGGGTTGTTGAGCCCGAGCTGTCCGCGCAGGGTGGCGAAGTTCTCGCGCAGCTGCGCCAGCGCTTCGGCCAGGCCGCCCTTACCCATGGCCGGCTGGCCGTCGACCCACAGACCGAGCTGCCGCGCCTTCACGATCTGCTCGAGCGCCGAGGTCGCCGAAGCCGGGTCGTCCGGGCTGAGCGCGGTCTCGTAGTCGTACGCCTTGCCCGCCAGCCAGGCGTAGCGGGCCGCGTTGTCCAGGGCGTCCTGGTACTTGGTCACGGCGTCGTTGTGCGTCAGCCGCAGCGCCATGTCCTGGTAGCGGTTCGCCTGCGCGCTGCTGGCGATGAACTTGTTCAGGGCCTCTCGCTCGTCGACGAGACGAAAGCCCTCCGCGAGGGTGCTCTGCAGCTCGATGGTCAGGTTGTGCATCCGCTGCACTTGTAGGCCGATCGCGTTCCTCAGGTTGGCCTCCTCCTTCAGCTCCTCGGCGAACTCGCTGAGGAGGTTGAGAATCTCCGCATAGTCCTCGAAACGCTCCTGATCGAGTTCGTAGCGGAGCTTTTCGATCTCGATGTTAATCTCATTCGCTTTCTCTGTAATGGTAGCCGGGAGAACACCGCCATTGAGAACGAGGAGGTCCGCGATGCCTGCTGCGTACTGTGCGGTCCACCTGGCCGGCCCCGAGGGATCCAGCGAAAGCCCTACCACGCCGGGGAAGATGGAAGCGATCTTTTCTCCGTTCTCGATTTCCTTTCGCACTGCCTCAAGTGACTCCTTGACCGCAATGATGAGGTATTGAAGAACCTGCAGGGTGATCACGCCCCCCTTGAACTCGCTGCCGGGTGCTCTGCTTGCCCTCCAGAAGGTTCACCTGCAGGCTGATCCGCTCGTTGAGAATCTCGAGACCAGCGACGTATTCGCTGTAGGCGTCGACAGCGATTTCCAGCTCGATCTCGGCGGCGAGCATCTCGTTGAGGGTGGTCTGGATCCGGCCATAGGCACCCCGACGGCCCCAGTCTTCGTCGGCCTGAAAGGCGTAGTCCCCGGTTTCGACCACGGGCACCTCGATGGAGAGGTTGGACGTCCCCAGGTCGATCGGCTCCGGGGAGTCCGTCAGGTAGAGGTCGTTGAACACATCGGTGAAGCTCGCCGCATCGAACTTGCCGGCCACCCCCCGGATATCGCTGTTGAAGTCGAGGCTGTTGAGGGAGTTTCGATGGTCTTCGAGGTTCCCCCGCAGCCTGACGAGCCGGAGCGTGCTGCCGCTGTTGGAGCCGGAGGGGCTCTCCGGGATCAGCGCCTCGGGATCGACCTGGTCGATGTAGAGGTAGAGCAGGGTATCCGGGCCGGTGTATCCCTCGGGATAGATCTGGCCGGGGCCGATGGTGCCCTCGTAGGGCGTGCCGAAGATCTCGATGAGGCGGTTGCGGAAGCTGATGTCCTGCTTGATGGCGTCGCGCTGCAGCTCGACGGTATCGCCATTCAGCCTCCGGAGCTGCTGCTGGGCCTGGCTGGCGAACTGGAGGGCGTGGAGCGCGTTCTGGCCCGCCGTGATGGCGCGGTCGTAGACCTGCTCGAAGTGGGTGCTGCGCTCCCAGAGCCGCCCATCAAGGAAGCGCCCATCAATGTCGAAGGTCACCGCGTCGGGGTCGAGCCCGAGCGGGTTGCTGCCGCTGTTGGCGTCGTCAAGGACGGTCTGGATCTCGACGTAGGCGGTGGCCAGCTCACCCAGTTCCTTCTGGTTGACCTGGCGGTCGATCTTGTCGAGGCCGGAGGCGCTGGGGTCCTCGGCCTGCTCCGGCACGAGGGCGTTGCCGACCACCCAGTCGAAGTAGGCGGCCTGGCCGGCCCGGTGCGACCATTCCGAGACGCCCCACGCGCGGGCCGGGTCGGCGCTGTCGGCATACCCCTGCCACTGGCCGTCGGGGTCCGCGGTGTAGGCCTGGCGGTAGGTGGCGCGGACGACCTCCTTGCCGGTCCGCGCCTTGGCTACCGCAATGCGCGTGAACGACTTCTCGTCGAGGTAATCGGCCGGGATCACGTTGTCGAGGAGCGAGTAGAACTCCGAGCGGGCCAACCAGTCGAAGCCCGGCGCCGTGAGCAGGGTGTGGTGCATCTTGCTCGCCGAGAGGAGGTGGCCCCAGGCGTCGCCGTGGCCCTGCGGGTAGAGCTCGGCGGCGTCGAACTCGTCGATGAACCCGTCGACGTTGATGTCCCACACCGCGTAGTTGGCATTGTAGGCGGCCTCCCCGAGACCCTTGACATAGTTCCAGATGAGCCGGTTGTAGACCGGATACGCCTTGAGGAAGTCGGTGCCCCGGAGCAGGGCGAGTTCCTCGTGGCCGGCGCTGGCGACCTGGTTCTGGAACGGGAAGACGAACGGCGCGGTCGCCGCCAGCTCGCTGCCCGGGGACACCACCACGGTAGGGATGTTGGCGTCGGTGTAGGCCTCGCGCCCGAGAATCTCGTAGAGCATGGCCAGCCGCGTGGCCGCCAGGAGCAGCGCCTGGTTGGCGCCCTCCGACGGGTTGTCCACGTCGAGCGTGAGCGCCCTGGCGCGGTTGAGCACCGTCTCATAGAGCTGGATCAGCCCCACGCCCTCGATGACGTCCTTGTCCGAGTTGAGCGCCACGTTGCCGATGTAGGGGGCGCCCGCCTGCTGCAGCATGCTGCTGATGACCGAGGGGCTGTCGTTGTTGGCGAAGTCGCTGAAGCGCGCCTCGTAGGGGTTGACGCGGTCGAGCACGCGCTTGACCCAGCCCATGACGAGCTGGGGGATGTATTCCCTGCTGCCGTCGGCCTGGAGCTGCGGCGAGTTGCTGGCGCCGGCCCACTGGTAGGGGACGGGGCTGTCGGCGGAGTCCTTCGACCAGATGTCTAGCGGATCGTTGATGTCGACCAGCCGCCAGTCGGACTCCGCCGACTTTTCGTCGTTGTCGATGCGGGCAAATCTCCGCTCGCTCTCGCCGTAGCGGACGTAGAAGAACTTGTCGGCGAGGCTGATGTCGGGACGCCCCTGGAACGCGATGGCGTTCAGCCCGGGTCCGCCGTCGTAGAGCTGCCAGCTTCCGTCGGTGGTGTTGTCCGGGCGGCCGATGGCATCGAGGGCTCCGGTGTCGCGCACGTACCACTCGTAGTAGACGCGCCCGTGTTCCCGCCGAAGTCGCCGGTGTGGCGCAGGTTGATCTTTTCGTCGAAGACGTCGCGGGCCTCCACCACCTTGATGGCGCCGCGGAAGCGCTCCTTGCCGATCTCGATCACGTGAAGCGTGACCGCCCCGGCGACGCCGGGATGGTTGTTCTCGACCAGGGTGACGTAGAGCGACGTGTCGGTGTCCTCGGTAAGCAGCCAGTTGCTGGGGAACCAGCGCCCCGCCGGTGCCGAGGCTCGAGAGGTGCTTCACCTCGCCCGCATTGACGCCGTATGCGAACTTCGGGCCGTCCGCTCCCACGGTGTAGAAATCGAACTGCGAATCGGACGAATCGTCGGCACCCTTGGGTCTTCGACGTCCTCGAGACCCGACCAGAAGCCGGGCGGTAGCGGTCTCGCTCGTCGGCGATTCGACCTCTGTCAGCTCCGACGGATTCTGGGCTGCCTTGTAGATGTCCTTCACGGCCTCCGCCCAGTCTTCATTGCCGCTACTGCCGAGTGCCAGCAGCGCCGAGAAGTCGTTCGTCACTCAGAACGTTCGGGTTCGAGGATCGAGAGCGAGACCGGGTGGCGGTCAGGTTCGGGTCGCCGCCCTCGAGGTCGTTGAGGCGCCCGCGGAAGACGAGTTTTCCGAACAGCGAGTCGTAGTAGAAGCGCTTCTGGAGCGAGCCGGTCAGCTCCCTGAAATACCAGCGGGCGCCCACCACCATGACCCGGTCCGCGCTGGCCGGCGTCAGGGCCTCGCCGTTCGCGTTCTTGATGTCATTGAAGGCGACCTGTTCGAACTCGGCCTCGCGCCGGTCGAGCGGGCGGGGTGATGCGGGCCGTGTAGTCGCCGGCGTCGTCCTCGGTGCCGGCGTCGCCCTCCAGCGACAACACCATCGAGGGGTGCGGGAATCGAAGATCACCTCGCCCGAGGCCCAGCCGACGATGCCGGGCAGACCCTCGGCTAGCGGGTTCTCGGCCTTGTGCTCCCCGCCGGCGTAGGTGACCGTCTCGCCGCGCTTGAGGAACGGGTAGGTGTGCCGCCAGAACGAGCTGTAATAAGCCGGGACCGGTCCGCCCGCGGTGCCCTCTCGACGAAGTCGGTGGCCGTGCTGGTCGCACCGTCCGGCAGCCAGGCGATCGGCGTGCCGTCCGGATAGTCGTTGGTGCCGTCGCCGCCGGAGGGGCTGAAGTCGAACCAGAACGACTCGTTGAGCGGGTACCAGTTGCGGTAGAAGAAGCGGCCATCGCCCGAGACCGCCCAGGCGTTCCGGTTCTTGTCGTTCCAGAGGGCGCGCTGGTTGACCCCGTCCACCTGGATGTTGCCGCCCGTGTTCTGGGTCATGGTCAGGTTACCCACGGCGAGGTTCACCGGATAGGGCGGGACCAGGAGGTCCCCGGCGAAGATCGGGTAATCGAAGTCGTATCCCGGGTCGGTCAAATCGATATACTTGGCGGGGTCGGGCTCGTGGGTGTCCGAGTCGAGGATGTCGAGCGGGAAGCTCTGGCCGGAGGCCCCGGCGCGAGTCTGCTCGACGCGGTAAGCGGTCATCCCGGTCTCGCCGGTGGCGAGATCCTCGAACTGCACGAGCACCCACGGCTCGGAGGTGAACTCGTCGGCCTGGTTCTCGTCGCTGCCCGGGTTGGAATCGTTTTCGCCCCAACGGTTCAGCTGGGTCTGCAGCGCGAAGGCCGCGCTCTGCTGCAGGTTGAACCGGTCGTCGCCGGTCAGCACCGCCTTGATCGACGGCGCCACCAGGGCGTGCTCCTCGTTCGGGTTGTATCCGGCGCT
Source organism: Verrucomicrobiales bacterium (assembly GCA_024233305.1). GTDB lineage: Bacteria > Verrucomicrobiota > Verrucomicrobiia > Limisphaerales > J093 > J093. The sequence goes on along the minus strand of JACKPV010000030.1, from coordinate 60,893 downwards.
GTCGGGGTCGGGCTGGTTGTAGATCGTCGGGGTCGAGTAAACGGCCGGGTCGAACACCAACTGTGTGTCGCTCCCGCCGGCGTCCACCCCCTCGGTCCCCAGCCGGCTCGCAATGTAGATGCGATTGTCCTTGTGGACCCCCTTCGACGGGAATTCGACGGTGTGGTAATCGGCCACCACGTAGGGCCAGTCGACGTCCGGGTGGAGGATCGTGTTGCTGGACGGGAGGGCGCGGTGCGGGTTCTCATACCAGGCGACGTGCAGCTCGGTGCGGTGCGCCTGGAAGAGGCCGCTCCAGTTGACCGGGTAGATCGGCCCCACGCTCCGGGATCGGCGGCGCGCTGGTAAATCGTCGGGTTGTAATTCGAGTTCGCATTGAGGAGGAAGCCGGTCCCCAGCCCGGCCGTGTCGAGCTTGGAGAGGATGCGGGTGGCCACTTCGGGGAAGGTGTCCTCGGTCTGATCGTAGAGGGCGGTGGCCTTGGATCCGTTGACGTCCACGATCAAGAGCCCACCGGTGGCCTCTCCTGGCTCTTCTCGACCGTGTCCCCCGTCACGTCCCCGTCGAAGGTGATGGCGAAGCTCGGCTCCACGGTCGTCCCCCCGAAGTCGACGCTTGGCTCCCTCGTCAGCATGGCGTCCCGGATCGCGGGACCGTCCAGGACCTCCTCCCAGATGCGGATATTGTCGATGTCGCCACCGAGCCATCCGCTCCCCTCGACCGGCGAATACCCGTAGTGGTGCTCGTTGCTGTTGCTGCTCACGTCGTAGTGGAAGCGGAAGTCGGATTCCCCACCACCGCGCCGTCGCGGTAGATGACGAGGGCGCCGCCGCCCAGGACGATGGCCCAGTTGTGCCATCTGGAATCGAGGACCACCTCCGCGAGTTCGAGCGACTGCCGTTCTCGAACGGGGCGACGTGGGACTTCTGAGCGAAGTAGAACCCGCCCGGGTTGTTCTCGTGGTCGGGCGGGCGCACCCCGAATTGCAGGAGATCCGCCACGTCGTCGACATGCACCTCGAGCAGGATGCGGCTTACCCCGTTCGTGCCGTCCGCCGCAGTCCAGCCGGGCGGAGAACTGCCAGGTCCGGCGAGCATTGGCGCCGATGCCGTAGGTCGCGCCCCCACCGGTGGTGCGGCCGTAGGACCCGGCGCTCTTATCGACCCGCAGGTACCGCAGGTGCGTCTCCCCGGCGACGTCGTCGTAGACCATCACGTCACCGGTGACCGGCACGGCGTCGACGACGCGGACGGCGAACGCCTCCTTGCTCGGGTCGCCGGTGGCGACTTTGGTGGCATCGGGTCGGAAACTGAAGAGGAGGACGGACCGCGCCGCGCCGGTGCTGCTGAAGAGGTCGATCCCTGCGTCACCTGCGCGTCGTCCGTCTCCGAGAAGGCCATGCGCTGGAAGAACCAACGGTCGAGGTCGTTCGGATCGAGCGCCACCGGGATCGTGTCCAGCCCGTCGGAGACGACGTAGCGGTAATGCCCGACGGGCGAGGCCGGGAACACGTCTGAAACCGAGGGGAAGGTCACGTCCACCTCGTAGTCGGGAGCCGTTCCCTGGCGGGAGCCGTCCTCGTACTCCCGGTCCTCGATGGTCACGGTGTCGGTGGGGAACTGTGCATTGATCGCGATCGTGTAGCTGCTCCCGGACTCGTTGGCATCCGGCCAGACGAGAGTGTATTCGCCCGGGACCATCGGGTAGAACGTCTGTCCCACATAGTCCCAGACATAAGGCGGGCCCGAACCCCCGGTGGGCGTGCCGTTGGTGCTCGCCCGCGGTGAACTGGTGACCTGCGGACCCTCCACCGCGATGGCCAGTTCCGGGTCCGTTCCGCAGAGCGCGGGAACGAGCTGCCCGTTCACCCGGGTCGTGCTGAAGACCTCGAAACCATCACCGATGGCGATCTCGGCGTGGTGAACCGTGGGGCCGAACTGGAAGCTGAGTGTTCCGGGGCCGCTGACGCCGTCATCGAAGGTGTATTCCCGGGAGACACCGCCCCCTGGGGCGGTCCCGTCGACGACGCTGTCCATCGTAATGGACGAGAAGTTGTTGATCTGCCCGACGATGCCGGTCAACTGGGAGCAGCCGTCGGCGCTTCGGTAGCCGGTCCCCACGGTCACCACGGCCCCCTCACGAACCCAGGCCTCGTGGGTCGTGACGGTGAAGGTCCCGTTCGCGCTCGTCGAGTCGATCGAGACATTCTGCGAGATGTCGCCGCTGATGAAAGGAAGCCCGGCCACCCGCGCCAGGGTGCGAACGTCCGTCGCCGAGGCCTGCACGACGAGCAGAAACTCCTTGTGCCATTTCCAGTGCACGGCGGTCCAGTCGGTGAGGTCGAAGGACGATTCGCCGTTGGAGGTGGTCATGTGGACCTTGTCGACGCCGTCTCTGTCGTCCATGTAGACAAAGCCCGGGAAAAGCGTGGCGATCTGGTCATCAAGGTCGACCCCGGTGGGGAAGGGCGAGGCGAAGTCCCTGAACTCGAAGGATAGACCATGGCCCTCGGTGGAAGCCACCGTCACGCTGGGATCGGGCCAGCCCGGTTCAAAGAGGATGTCACCGGCGACGTTTTGTCTGTCGATGCCGACATCTAGGGCGGAATACTCGAGGCGGAGCTCGGAATCCTCGACGTCCTGCATGTATCTCAACTCAATGGCGTGCAACCCCGGCGCCAACCTTGTCGACTCAACCCTGATCCCCGCGGAATTGATTCCGTCGATGTTGATGAGTTCATCGCCGTCGATCCAGAGCACGGCTCCATCATCCGCGGTCAGGTAGAAGCCGTAGTCGGCATCCTGATCGATCTGGATCTGACCGCGGTAGATTTGCCCGAAGTAGTCACCGCTCAACTCGACCTTCACATCCTCCGCGAAGCGCGTGTCGACTGGGCTCCAACTTGTCTCCATGTCATTGACGCTGACGATCGAGTTCGTTCCTTGATAGGTTTGGAGCAGCAGCCCGCCCTCAGTGGGAACAAACAGGTCGGGGTCGTCGAAGGTCATTTCGACCACCAGCCCGTCGGTGTCCTCCCCGTATTCGATGGTTCCCATCGAGTCGGCGATCTCGGCGGCAGCCCGGGCCGTGTTCCAGATCCGGACGTTATTCACACCGCCGGAAAAAGACCTCGACGGCGTGTCTACGTTGATGGTGGCGCCGATGGCCATGGCGCTGTCGCCGGAGAAGGTGAAATCCCGCCCCGTCTGCAGGATGATTTCGGCGTCGCGGTAGAGGGTAACGGTGTCGGTGACGGCATCGTTGACGGCCGCCCAGTGGTGCCAGGCGTCATCGGAGAAAGCCGGCAGGGCGTCCGTGCCGGAAGCGTCATTGGCGAGAAAGAAGGCATTGCTGGATCCGCGGAAGCCGGCGCGGATCTGCTTCCCGCCGCTGACCTCCGAGCCGATGCAGACCACGGTCTGATCGCTGGTGGCCTCGTAGGCTGGGTCGCGCCTGGCCCAGAACTCCAACGTGAAGCTGCGGGCAGAGTCCGAGGCTCCATCGTTGAAGTCGAACCCGATGTCCTCATGGTAGAGGTAGTCCTCCCCGGGCGACAGGACCAGGGAGCGTTCCTCCGAGTTGGGGGCATTCTCCAGCACATAGGATTGCACGGCGAAACGCCGCGGGAGGCCCTTGCCTTCCACGCTGGCGTTGACCTCTGAGCTGAAGCGGGTGGGCAGGTTGGCCACATCCTCTTCACGGCCGTACCAGTCGAGGCCGGCGGTGTCGTCGGAAACGTCCGAATCACTCAGACCATCGATCATTCCGGTCCCGAGGTTGTTGTTTCCCCCGTAGTCGATCTCCCAGTTCCAGATGACAGTGATGTCGTCGGTGGAGGCCTGGCTGAAGGTCAGATCGGATGTCGAGACCGAATCGGTGTTCCTTCCGGACTGGATCGTGTAGCCGACACACCGGGCCCGGTAGAAGGCCCGGTCAGTGAACTGGGTGATCTCGGAGGCGTCCGTTCCGAGCTCGTTCCGGTAGCGATCGAGGTAGACGTAGCGCGGGGCGGAGAAGTTCACCGCGGTCTGCCCGGTCGGGTCGTAGGGTGCCGGGGTCAGCCCTTCGTTCGGAACCACGTCGGCGCTTCCGTAATCAGAGATGACGTTCACGCCGACGAACTTGCGGCGCGTCGCGGTGTCGATCGCGGATTTACTGGAATCGCCGGTATTGTATCCGGGATACTCGGCAACGAACCAAGTGTTCGCGCCTCCCTGTGAGGACGAGATATAGTCGTGAATCAGGAAGTTGCCCCCTCCGGTCTCGAAATCGTGGTAGTAGTTCAGCCGCTCGTCGCCCTCGTTGAAGGCGGCCATTCCATATCGGGCGATATCGAACAAGGCGGTATCGATCGAGTCGCTGCCCTCCTTCCACATCATGAGATCGTCGATCAGGATGTTCGACTCGGTCGCATTCTTGATCGTGAGCTTGGTGGTATCACCAACAAAGGACTGGGCTCCGATGGCGAGCACCTTGAGCGAAGGCGACTGCAGATCGTATAGGCCGTGGACCCCTGTGAACTTCAACTCCCCGTCGATGTATACCTTCGCGTCCATCGTTCCGTTGTTCTGCTGGGTGACCGGGAGCTGCGGGTCGAACCTTGCGTGAACGAAGTGCCAGATCGCGTCGTCGGGCACGATGCTCATGGGGACGTTGACACCGATAGGATCGTCCGAGGCGGCGATTCCGCTGATCAGCACATCCCGGCTCGCGTCCTTCTGGCGGGAGCTTTGCTGGTCCGCCGGGATGTTCCGCTTGATCCAGAAAGCCAGGGTGGCACTGGCTCCGTTCAAGCGGGCGGGCATCGCAATGCGGGCTGCCCCGCCATTCTGCTCGATGACGCCGCTCGCGAAGTTGTTGTTCTCCACTTCGGTCTTGCTGATGACGAGGACGTGGTTCTGCGCGTGCCCGAGGGTGCAGCCGAGGACCGCCCAGAAAAGCAGGATAAGGCCGGTTGTGATTCGGGAGGAGTTCATGCGGTCAGGGGAATGGGATGCAGCGTGCGAATTCTGGATCTAGTTGAGAGCACCGATGTCGCTGACGCGCCGGAGGGTCAACGGACCGCTGGCGACCAGCGGGACGCCGAGGTTGGTCAGTCCGTCGAGCGACTCGGTGTAGGTGCCGGTCAGGAGGCCGTCGGCGTTGGTGTCGTCGAAGGTGATCGAGATGGCGCGCGTAATCCGGATCCCGGTGCCATGCCGCGGGTGGAAGGCGTGACGGAACGGGTTGCTTCGGTGGTAGGGATCGAGAACCAGCTCCGCCCCGTCGGCGGTGCGCACGATCGCACCGGGTCCCAACCCGCCGTCGAGCGGCCAGCTTGTCGCGTATTGCTCCACGAACCCCGCGGGCCGGCTCGCAGCGTCGCGGACGTAAGCCGCCAAGTCGTCGTCGGTGACCTTCGTCGGATCCGGGTTGCCCTTCCCATCGTCGTAGCGGTGCACCTCCGCGATCACGGTGAGCAGGGATACGGGCTGGGCGGAGGCGTCGTAGAGCAGCGGCATGTCGTAGGCGGCGGTCTCGATGCGGCGGCCGACCTGCCTCCCACCGCGCTCGGCGATCCCCTCGAAATAGGGGATCTTGTCCTCGTCGACGACGAGGACCGGCTCGGCGGGGACGGACTCGTCGGCCGTCTTGGTCTGCATGAAGAGGACGTGGGAGAGAAGGGACGGGTTCCCGCCCCCGTCGACGTGGATGATGATCTGGATGGGGAGCGTCGAGGTCGTGGGGACCGCCGGGCTTCCCGTCTCGGCGATGCTGGTGACCGTGGTGAGATTGGCCTGCCCGACCCAGAGCCCGGCATAGTCGGGATCCGGGGTTCCTGGTGTGCCGCCCTCGAGGTCGGCCCGGGCGGCGGTGACCGGCAGCCAGAACGTCTGGACCCCGCTTCCCAGATCCACCTCGAGGCGGTAGAGGTTCTCGCGGGACGGATCGCCGCTGGTCCAGCCGCGTTCGGCTCCCAGGGTCACGGTGCGGGTCGAAGCGGTCGCCAGGGTCCCGAGCGCAGAACTGACGACCGGTCTCCCGGTCTCGAGGGTGTAATCGAGCACTCCCGGCTCGGGGATCACCCGGTAGAGGCGCAGGTCGTCCGCATCGGCGTCCGGCTCGGCCGTCGCGGGATCGACCTTTGAGAGGGTGACGGTGTGCTCGGCGGAGTCGACGTTGCTGAAGGTGATCTCGCGGGTGGTCAGATGAAGGGTGCTTTCGTTCGCGTCCTCCAGTATGAGGTCGCCCGGACCGGTGCCGAAGTCGAGCCCGCCCAATCCGGCGAAGTCGATCGCGACCGGCCCGGCGAAGGTCGAGTTGCGCTCGGCGAAGACCCAGTAAGCCAGCCCGGGGGCCATGGGGGTCGTGCTCTGCACCCCTTCCCACTTCCCGCTGGACGGGTCGAGGGTGAAGATCTTCGATACGGGGTGGACGCCACCGGCCTGCCCGGCCGCCCCGAAAAACTCGGCGAAGGTCGGGCTGCCCGAGAGGCCGAAGCCCAGCAGGTTGTAACTGCCCGGGGCCCAACTCGGTTTGAAGAAACGCACCTCGCCGGTAACGTCCTGCGCAACCGCCGACCGGCCGTCGTTGTGGATCAGGTAGGCTTGGTTTCCCCGGATGCGGGTCAGCGTGTTGCCCGAAGTCGAGTTCCGGTTCCAGACCACCCAGTGCGCCTGGTTGAAGGTCACGCTCGGGTCGGAGATGAACTCGGCGGTCCCGACCGGAGCCACCGGGCGGGTCACCACGTCGATGTCCGGATCCGTGAACACCTCCTCGACCGGGCTGGCGCGGCCGGCATCGTCGCCGGACGCGACCACCGGCGAGACCTCGAGCCAAACCGCGTTCCAACCGGACTGGAGGGTGAGGGTCTGCGTGTGTTCTGCCGCATGGCTCGTGGTTGCCAGGGCAAGCTGGGTCAGCAGGACGCCGAGCCCGCGGCGAAACTCAGGGGGCGCGTTTCTGTCAGACCGTTTGGGCCATTTCATAATCATGATGCTGCCGAATCCTTGGAAAAGTGACGCTGGGTCGCGGTTGAAGACCGCTGTTCCGCTGACGACCACGGGCCTTCGTTGACGCAGTCGCCGCCTGCCTCAAGGGCCGGCCGACTCCTCCCCCGCTCCGGACTCGCCCGCCAAGGGCACGCCCCAGCGGCACTCGCCGCCGCGCGTTTGCAGGGAGAGTCCATCACCGCATCGCGGCTTATCGGATGGTCGTCGACAATGAGATCGTTCATGGGGCGACTGCTTTTTGCCGGTCCCAAGCTGCCGCAGGAACGGGCCGGCGTGAATCGGAGTACTTACTTGGATCCGGCTCCGTAGGAACACGTAGACGGGGCGGGGACTTTACGGCGGGGCAGGCCCTCACCATAGTGGAGCGGTGAACGGAGAGGTATGGAGCCGGGTGATTGCGTGCGTGGGGCTGGTGGTGGCACTTGGCCCCGGCGTCCAGGCGCAAGGGGAGTTCCCGCGGATCTCGCCGTTCGAGCTGGGGTATTCCCTCCGCAGCTGGACCCTGGATGACGGACTGAAGGGGCCCTACGTGGGCGCCTTTGTTCAGGCACACGACGGGGCGCTGCTTCTTTCGGACAGTGAGGGCCTGATTCGCTACAACGGGATCGAGCTCGAAGATCTCTCTGCCACGGCCGGTCCGGAGATTCCCCGCCGGAACATTCTCGCCATCCACGAGGACCCCGACGGGAGGCTCTGGACGGCCGGCCTGGGCGGGCAGGCGATGCGCGAGCCGGACGGCAGATGGGTCGCCCTTGGAAATGACCGGGGCGGCCGCAACGGGGTGGGCAAGTTCGCGCGCGGCCCCGACGGCCGATTCTGGTGTGGGGTGAGTTCGGCGGCGCGCAGCCTGATGGTGAGCGTGTTCGAGGACGGGAAGTTCCGCCCGGTGCTGGAAGAGCCGGTGCAGAGCGGCTACGTCCAGGAACTGGAATTCGACGCGGCGGGCCAACTGTGGCTCAGCGTGGCGACCCAGGGGCCGAGGCCATCGGTGTATCGCCTCGATGGTACCACGCTCCTGCCGGAGGTGGCGGATGACTGGTCGGTAGCCACCCTGTTTCGCCGGGAAGGCGACGCCCGCCTCTGGCTGGTCACGCCAAGCGGGATCCGCGTCCGCGAGGAGGACCACTGGCAGGAAGTGGTCGCATTCTCCGTCGCCCTGCCGGAGCGAAACGGCTTCAGCGCCTGCGCGGTCGATGGGGACGGCAACTACTGGATCGCGACGCGGTCGCTGGGGATCTGGGTGTGCCAACCCGATGGCTGGCTGAGCCGGTTGAGCAGTGAGGAAGTCAAGTTCCCGAACCTGATCCGGGACCTCTACGTGGGGCGTGACGCCACAATCTGGTTCAACGGGGAGAACCGTCTGCTTCAGCTGCGTCGTCGCCCCTTCACACTCTGGCCCCAACCCCAGCGGGACCGGCTCGCCGCCATCCGGGCGATGGCAGAGGACGGGGAAGGGACCATCTGGTTCGGTGGCGTGGGCATCTATTCCCTGCGTCCGGGGGAGTTTGTCCGGCAGCACTGGCAGGATGACACGGCCGTTCCGAGCATATACGGGATCCTTGGACGCCCCGATGGCGGGGCATGGTTCGTCACGGGGTCCGGGGGCGCCCTGGGGACGGTTAGGGGACGGGAGCAACGGGAGGTTGCTCCACCCCCGCCAGGTTCCTATGGCCAGGTGATCGACCTCGTCGAACAGCACGGGGAGGTGTGGATCGCCCGGCCGGGGGGATTGCTGCGACTCGCGGACGGTGTCTTGGTACCCGCTTCCCCGGAGGAGACGGCGCAGGATCAGCCCGAGTGTCTGGCATTGGGAGCGGAAGGGGCACTCTATGCCGGTTTCCGCACGAAGGGGCTGTTTTGCCGCCAGGATGGTGAGTGGCGTTTCGCCGGCTTGGACGGACGGGTCGCTGCGCTCGCCCTCGCCCCGGACGACACGCTCTGGGCACGACGTGGAGAGAACGAGTTGTGCCGATTTGCAGCCGGCGAGTGGCGGCGCGCCGACGCCGGTGGGATGGGGATTATGCCGCAATTCCACATGGTCTGTTCGCGCGCGGGATCGATCTGGTTCCAGGGAGAGAGAGGGCCGGTGATTCGCCTCGATCGCCAGGCGGCCGAGGCCTGGCTGCAGGGCGACCGAAGCGTCGATTTGAGACGGCGCACCTACGGTCGGGCGGAGGGATTACCGGCGGAGCAGCACCCCTACGGTTCCCGCAAGCGCACCCTCATGGAAGACCGGCAGGGGCGCATCTGGGTGGCGACCGTTCAGGGGGTCTCCGCGTGGCTGCCTTCCTATGACACCCGGAGTGCCGCGGAGACAACCGATAGCAAGCCGATGCCGGTCCTGATCGAGAAGGTCCTGGTCGATGACCAACCCGTCCTCAAAGCGAACGGCGCCGTGACGGTGACGCCGGACAAACACCGGCTTGAGATTCACTATGCGGGTCTCGACCTCGCCAGCCCGGAGAGCGTCACCTACCGCTATCGCATCGAGGGGTACGAGGACGAATGGCTCGACGTCGGAAACCGCCACACGGCCTACCTGCAGCACCTTCCTCCCGGCACCTACCGGTTCCAGGTCGCGGCCGCCGACCGCCACGGCGTGTGGAACGAGGCGGGGGCCGCGCTCGCCATCGTGGTCCTGCCGCACTGGTATGAACGCTGGTGGTTCCGGTTCGGAATCCCAGCCGCCCTGGTTCTGGGCTTGTCGGGCTGGGCCTATCGCCGGGTCCGGTGGACCAGGCGTCGCGCCTTGGAACGGGCCCGGCTGCAGGAGGAATTCTCCCGTGGCTTGATCGAGGCGCAGGAGTCTGAACGAACGCGCCTGGCGGGCGAACTTCACGATGACCTCGGACAGGATCTCCTCGTGATGAAGAGCCGGATCGATCTCGCCCGACGCCGCTCGGGCTCGGAGACCGAGCAGGACACGCTCCAGAAGTTGTCCCAATCCACCGCGGAAGTCCTCCACAAGGTCCGCAGCCTGTCCCACCAGCTCCGCCCCCTCCACCTCGACCACTTCGGGCTCGCCGCCTGTGTGGCCAACCTGGTGAAGGAGGTGGCCGAAGCCTCGCAACTCGCGTTCGAGGTCGAAGCGGACGACCTGCAAGGCGGCCTTTCCCCCGAGTGCGAAGTCGCGCTGTTCCGGATGCTCCAAGAGTCGCTCAACAACATCGTCAAGCACGCCGGGGCCAGCTCGGTAAAAGTCGCACTGCGCCGGCAGGAACGCCGCGTGACCCTGAGCGTCCAGGACGACGGCCGTGGGTTTCACGCCGAGATGCCCAAGCCCGGAGGTCCGCATGCCGGACATTGGCTCCATGCGATGAAGGAACGCTGCGCCTTGGTCGGCGGGCGCATGATGGTGCATTCCACGCCCGGAGCGGGAACGCTCGTGCTCTTCGAGGTGCCGCTTTCACCGGCGGCAACCGCCTGAGCGGGGCACGGCAATCCTCCCCGCGCTCAGAGGTGTGACTTGTTGTGGAAGGCGAACTTCAACAGGCTGTGGCTGCCGGTGAGGCCGAGTTTGCCGCTGATGTTCTGCCGGTGGGTGTCGACCGTCCGGACGCTGATTCCGAGTTCGTCCGCGATCTCCTTGCTGGTCTTGTCCTGTGCGATCTGTTTCAGAATGCGCCGCTCCGCCGGGGTGAGTTGCTCCAGACCCGGTTTTTCTTTTCGGAGTTCGGTCTTTCCCCGATTGCGCCGGAGGAGGAAGTCCGCCACGGAGGGGCTGATGAACGGACGCCCCGACGCGACGGTGCGGATCGCATTCACCACGTCGTCGACCGCGTTCTCCTTCAGCACATAGCCCAGAACACCGAGGTCGATGGCCTCGTTAAAGAGGGTCTCGTCCTCGTGCATGGTCAAGAGGATCACCTGGGTGCGCAGCCCCTGTTCCGCCAGGGACCGCGCGGCTTCGAGTCCGCTCATGCCCGGCATGTCGACATCCAAGATGGCGACGTCAGGGCGAAGGGCCAGGATCTGCTCGAGCGCGTCATCGCCGGACGCCGCCTGGCCCACCAGACTCAAGTCCTCCTCCTCCCCGAGGATCTCGCACAAGCCGCGCCTGAAAATGGGGTGGTCGTCAGCGGCGAAGACGGCAATGCTCATGGTTTTCCGGGCGAGTGTTTCTGAATCCCGGCTGGGGGCGAGCCAAAACGCGCGCGCCTCGCGGTCCCGTTACCGGGCTCCATCATTCTCGGGGGAAGCTACACCAAGTTGGACGCCAAAACGCAACGGCTCTCCCTGTGGAGTGCCGGAAAGCAAGGGGGCGTTCCCTTCCTCGCCGAGGAGGATGAAGCCCTCGATCGGTCTATGAGTGCCTGTTTGGCCATCGCGAGTTTCCCTCGTCTTCACCCGGGCTTCGTCGGGGCGGACCGAAACCCTGAAGCTCACCCGGTCTGGAACCATGCAGTTGCGTTGGGGAGCGCGAGCGGTCGCTGAATGGTGCTCCCTGACCGAACCCCCGCGTGTCCGGCGGAAAGCCTGCGCTACCCTGTCCAACCGCCTCGTTACGGCCAGGATACCCCCCGAGGCGGTCGGGCCAGCCGGCTCATTTGGGGCAGGGGCCGTATTCGTTGCTGCCCGGGGTGCTGTCCTGAACCGCGAACACCAGCAGGACAATGATTCCCACAATGGGCACGAAGCCGATGAGAATCCACCATCCACTCCGACTGGTATCGTGCAACCGGCGAATGGCCACGGCCAGCCCGGGCAGGAACACGGCCAGCGCGTACACCGCGCCCAGCAGACCACCAGTGCCCAGGACTGCGTCCGCGATGCCAAGGACAATCGCGGCGATCAGGTTGAACAGCACAAACATCCAATACTCGGTGCGCCGGGCGCGCCCGCTGAAACCCACGTAGTTCTTCAGCGCTTTCAGATACCAGTCCATATCACGTTTCCTTTCGTTCGTTCGGCCCGGTTGTCGGGGCGGGTCTGTCGGCCTTCTCGCATGGCTGCCGGGGCATGGGATTGCCCCGGGGAATGCCTCTTTTCTAAGATCCTCAGGACGATCCGGCAAGCCCCGGTTGCGGCGGGCCGGAGGCTACCGGGTTTCCCCGGGCGGCCCGTTCCGCTATGGTGCGGACGTGCGTCCAACGAATCCACCGCCCGAGCCGCTTGATGCCACGCTGTTGCCGGGACAGCCTTGGTTCTGGTTCGGGTGCGCCGTGCAGGCCGGGCTTGGCGTGGTGGGCGCGGGGCTGCTGTGGTTGCAGGGTCGCCCGCTGGATGCGCTGTTCCAGGTCGACGCCCGCGGCGTCGGGCTCGGGGTGGCGGCCGCGCTGCCGATGTTCCTGTTCTTTCACCGGTTGATGACCACGCCCCGCGGGGTCTTCGTGCCGGTACGCCGCTTTCTTGAAAGCACCCTCCGCCCGGTCATGCGCGCGTGGTCCGGGTCGCAAATCGCCTGCCTGGCGGTGCTGGCCGGGGTCGGGGAAGAGATCCTGTTCCGCGGCGCCATCCAGGGCTGGGTGTCGGAACGGGCCGGCGAAGCCGCCGGGCTCCTGCTTGCCAGCGCCCTCTTCGGCTTGGCCCACAGCGTCAACCGGGTCTACGCGATCACGGCCGGCGTCATGGGCATTTACCTCGGCTTGCTCGCCCAGGTCACCGGCAGCCTGGTGGCTCCGATGGTGACCCACGCGCTCTATGACTTCCTGGCACTGCTCTGGCTGGTGCGAACCGGTCATCCCCGGCTGGCCGACATCGCCATGCCGCCCGAGTAGGGTGAGCGGATGCCGGCGTCGCGGCTTTCCGCCGGCAAGGCGGGTTCCGACGCACGGCCGGTTGCGTCAGGAGGGTGCGGGAATTCGCCAGGGCAAGATACGGCAAGCTTTGCGCAATCCTGGTCTAGCCCTGAAAGGCGAGGTGCACGTCCATTGTATCGGTCATGACAAAATTGGTTTGCTGACGAACGGCCCGACGAGGGTACAGATTATGGAACCTATGCACGACGGCGGGCATAACCGGCCGACTCCGGCCTCGCGGCGGGATTTCCTGCGGCAGGGCGGCCGGTGGTTCGGGGCCTCGGCCCTCGTAGGCGTGGTGGCCTGGATTGAGCGCCCGCGGGCCGGCGCTGGCGGCATCTGCCTGGATTGTCCGCCATGCCGGAATTGTCCGGCATTTTCGGACTGCGACCTCCCGGCCGCGGTCGAACAAAAGCAGCCACTACCGGAATCGCCTGAAACATGAACTCCCCTGCCCATTCGTCCCGGTGCAGCCGGCGGAGGTTTCTCCTGCGCGGAGCCGCTGGAACTGCCGCGGCCGTGGTCGCCGGCCGACAACGCGGGCGCACCGCCGGAAGCGGCGACACGAATCCCTACGCCTATTCCGTCGGCGTGCACGAGAAAACCGATCCCGCGCTCGTCAAGTACGTCGAACGCCGGCGGATCGACCTGCCGTGGAAGGAGGCGCGCCGCCTTGCGGTAACGCCCCAGGGCAACCTGCTGGTCGCTGCCGGCCAGCGATTGGGCGAGGTCACGCCGGACGGCAGCGCGGTGCGCGAAGTCCCGATGGCAGCGCCTTTGCGCTGCGTGGCCGTCGCCGCCGACGGCACGATCTATGCCGGGTTCCGCGCTCACCTCGAGGTTTTCGAGGCGGACGGCAAACGCCGGGCCACCTGGGAGAAATCCCCCGAACGGAGCTGGTTCACCGGCATTGCCGTGACGGACGACGCGGTGTTCGCCGCGGACGCCGGCGCGCGGGTGATCCTGCGGCACGATCTTGCGGGCCAGGTGACGGCCCGGATTGGCGAACGCGACAAGGACCGCGACATTCCCGGCTTTGTCCTCCCGAGTCCGTATCTCGACGTCGAATGGCACCCGGACGGCCTTCTGCGCGTCAACAACCCGGGCCGCCATCGGGTCGAGTTTTACACCCCTGACGGCGCGCTCGAATTTGCCTGGGGCCGACCGACCATGGCCATCGAAGGCTTCAGTGGCTGCTGCAACCCGGTGAACCTGGCGGTGCTTTCCGACGGCCGGTTGGTCACCTGCGAAAAGGGGTTGCCCCGGGTGAAGGTCTACAGTGCACACGGGGATTTCGAGTGCGTGGTGGCCGGCACGGAGATGTTTCCCGAAAACGCGCAGGCGGGGGCGGGCGATGGGTTCGGCGACGGCACGCGGGCCAGCCTGGACGCGGTGGTCGGTCCGGAAGACCGCATTTACATCCTGGACACGGTGACCGCGCAGATTCACGTGATGGAACGGAAACCAACCGCGAACTCCTGATCGCATGCCCTCGCTCAATCAACCATCCAGCCCGGTCAGCCGGCGCGATTTCCTGCGGAGCGGCGCCCGGATCGCCGGCATGACGGGCGCCGGCGCCCTGCTGGGCTTGATGGCGCAACGGGCCGGCGCGGTCACCCACGTCTGGCAGATTGATCCCGCGAAGTGCGTGCGCTGCGGACGGTGCGCCACGGATTGTGTCCTTGAGCAATCGGCGGTGAAGTGCGTGCACACCCACGCGATCTGCGGTTACTGCGAGCTCTGCACGGGCTATTTCGAGCCCGAACCCAACGCCCTCAACACCGGCGCCGAGAACCAGCTGTGTCCCACCGCGGCCATCATCCGGAAGTTCATCGAGGATCCCTATTACGAGTACGTGATCGACGAGCAACTCTGCATCGGCTGCGGCAAATGCGTCGAGGGCTGCAACCGGTTCGGCAACGGGTCGCTCTACTTGCAGGTGCGGCATGATCGTTGCGTCAATTGCAACGAATGCTCGATAGCCCGGGTCTGTGCCGGGGACGCCTTCCGTCGGGTTCCGGTCGATCACCCCTACCTCCTGAAAACCAGCCACTGAGGATGCGCGCCCGGGGATTGTTCATCTGGATCTGGCTGCTGCTCGGGTTGGGCGCGACGGTGTTCGCTGCGGAACGCCGCTTTCCCCCGCCGGAGTTTGAAACGGACTACGTGATGCCGGTGGCGGCCACCCCCGAGCCGCGGTCGGCGGCGATGCAATACGTGGACCTGGCGGTGCTGGCGGGCGGGTTGGGGCTGGCCACGTGGCTGGCGTTGCGGCGGCGTTCGCGGAAGGGCTTGATCGGGCTCTCAATCTTCTCCCTGGTCTATTTCGGTTTCTATCGCGCGGGCTGCATCTGCGCGATCGGCGCGCCGCAGAACGTGGCGCTGGGTCTGTTCGACAACGGTTACGCCATCCCGTTCACGGCGCTGGCCTTCTTCATCCTGCCGCTGGCCGTGGCCTTGTTCGCGGGGCGCACGTTTTGCGCGGCGGTTTGTCCGCACGGCGCGCTCCAGGATCTAATACTGATCCGACCGGTGAAGGTGCCGGCGTGGCTGGAAGCCGGGCTCGGGCTCTTCCCCTATTTCTTTCTCGGCGCCGGCCTGCTCTTTGCGGCGACGGGCGCCACGTTTTTGTTCTGCCGCTATGATCCCTTCGTGCCGTTGTTCCGGATGAACGGCAGTTTCCTGATGGTTGGGCTCGGGTTGGGGCTGCTCGTGCTGGGCATGTTCGTCGGGCGTCCCTATTGCCGGTTCGTTTGTCCCTACGGCGCGCTGCTCCGAATGGCTGCCGCGGTGTCGCGCTGGCGGATTCGGATCACTCCGAATTACTGCACCCAATGCCGGCTGTGCGAGGAATCGTGTCCCTACGGCGCCATCCGCGAGCCGGTGAATCTGCCGTCAACGCCCCAGGCCCTGGCGCCGGACCGCCGGCGGATGGGCCGCCTGCTCGTCCTGCTCCCGGCGCTGATCCTGGCCACCGCCTGGCTCGGCTCCCGGCTGGCCACGCCCTTCTCGAAGCTGCATCCGAAGGTCGCCCTCGCCGAGGCGTATCACGCCCCGGATCGGCCGGCGGCGCCACCTCCGGTGGCCACCCCCGACAGTCTCGCCCTGGCGCGGGCGGATCGCGATCCGGACGGGCTGCTTGCGGAGGCCGTGGCCATTCGGAAGCGCTTTCGGATCGGCGGGTGGTTGTTCGGCGGATGGATCGGTTTGGTTCTCGGCGTGCGCCTGATGGCCCTCTCTCTGCGCCCGGCGCGGAACGATTTCGAGCCCGACCGCTCGGCCTGTCTCGCCTGCGGGCGCTGCTATACCTATTGTCCCAATGAGCGCGTACGGCTCGGCCTGCTGGCGCCCGAGGCGCTGCCCCTGCCGCCGGCGACCCTTGCACAGCCTCCGAAAGCATGAACGATTCCTCCCAGCCTCCCCCTCGAACGCCCGCCGCTGAAGGGGCTTCACTCGCCGATACGCTCCGGCGCCTCGCCCGGGTGGCTGCCGTGTTCTGCTGCCTCACCGGCGGCATCCTGCTGGTCCAGCACTACCGCGCGCGGGAGGCCGATCCGTTCAAGTCCACCGAGATGGCCGAACTCAAGCGGCAGCTGGCCGCGGCGCCCAAGGACGAGGCCTTGAAACAACGCATCCGGGAACTCGACCTACACCTGCGTCAGCGCTACTTCGCGCACCTGCGACGCAGCCAGGCTGGCGGCTGGTTGTTGCTGATCGGTCTGGCGGCGGGTGTCGCTTCGGCGCGACGTTTCCGGAAGCTGCGCGAGCAACCGCACCTCCCCGCCTTCGCGGAGGATCAGGCCGAACGGCATCTGGCCGCGCAGGCCCGATCCCGGCGGGCGGCGGGAATCATGGGGGTGGCGACGGCCGCCGGACTGGTCGCGCTGGCCTGGGGAGCGGACACTTCGCTGCCCCTCGGGACCGCCGTCGCGGACGGCGCAGCGGCCGTCGGGGAGGCGCAACCCGCCACGCCGCGACTTCCCGACCAGGCCGCCTTCCTGGCGAACTGGCCCCGTTTCCTTGGCCCCACGGGCGCCGCGGTGTCAATCCACACCAACCTCCCCGTGCGTTGGGACCTCGAATCGGGGGAGAACGTCCTCTGGAAAGCCCCCGTTCCGGCGCCCGGCTTCAACTCTCCGATTGTCTGGGGCGACCGCGTCTTCCTTTGCGGCGGCAACGCCGAACGCCGCCTGGTCCTTTGCTACGATGCCGGCACCGGCGCCCTGCGCTGGCAGAAGGAAGTGCCGGCCGGTCCGACGGTCACCCAGAAACAGCTCAAGGAACTCGAAGAAACCGGCTTGTCCGCCTCCTCGATGGCCACCGACGGTCTGCGCGTCTACGCCGTCTTTGCCACCGGCGACCTCGCGGCGTTCGATCTCGACGGCCGCCCGGTCTGGTCGAAGGCGCTCGGCGTGCCCGACGATCCTTACGGACACGCCAGCTCGCTGGTGACGCACGAGGGCCGGTTGCTGCTCCAATGGGACCAGGGCTACGAGGAGGACGAGGTATCCAAGCTCAGCCTGCTCGACGGCGCCACCGGTGAACCGGTCTGGGAAACCCCGCGGGCGTTCGGCGCCTCCTGGACGACGCCGCTCATCATCAATGCCGCCGGCGCCGGACAAATCGTCACGTTGGGCGCCTCGCATGTGGTGGCTTACAATCTCGCCGACGGCGCCGAACGCTGGCGCGTGGATTGCGTCGGGGGTGAACTCACACCCTCGCCGATCTTCGCCGGCGGCCTCGTTCTGGCCACCAGCCCTTCCGACCGTGTCTGCGCCATCCGACCGGATGCCACCGGGGAGCTCAGCGAGGACGATCTGGTTTGGACCGAGGACGAGGAGGTGCCTGACATCGCGACGCCCGTCGCGAACGAAGAACTGCTTTTCACCCTCGCCACCTACGGGGTGCTTGTGTGCGTCGACGTGAAGACCGGCGAGAAGCTCTGGGACCACGACCTCGAAATGGAATGCAACGCCTCGCCCGCCATCGCCGGTGATCGCCTGTATGTGTTCGGCACCGATGGCCAGGTCTTCGTCGGGCGGGCGGCCCGGGAGTTCGGCGAGCTGGCGAAGTTCGAGATGGGCGAGCCGATCCACGCGAGCCCGGCGTTCGCCCCCGGCCGCGTTTTCGTGCGCGGCGAATCGACCCTGTTCGCCCTCGGCGCCGGCGGAAAATCGGATGGCAGCGGAGGAGGCGTCGCGGAATGAGGTTGGGTTCGACAGCGCCGGCCCCGACGTCGACCGAGGTTGACCTGGGCTTCGTGCAGCAAGCCGTCCAGCGCGCCGGACGTCGTCCCGAGGCGGTCATCCCCATCTTGCAGGAATTGCAGGAGCACTACGGCTTCCTTCCGGTGGAAGCGCTCCGCCGGGTCTGCGACCAGACGGAGATCGAGCCGGCCGCCATCACGGGCGTGGCGACCTTCTACGACATGTTCCGCCACCAACCGGCGGGCCGGCACATCATCCGCGTCTGCCGCGGCACCGCGTGCCACGTGACCGGAGCCGATCGCGTCGAGGAAGCGTTGCGCCTCCATCTCGGCATTCCTGCGGGCAGCGACACCGATCCGAATCGCGAGTTCACCGTCGAACCGGTGGCCTGCCTCGGGTGCTGCACCCTGGCTCCGGTGGTGAAGATCGAGGAGCACACCTTCGGCCATGCCAAACCCGAGAAGGCCTCGGGCATCGTCCGCGAGTTCCGCGAACGCCGCGTCGCCGGAGCGGGCGATGAACGCACCACCGAGGCCATCGAGACCGCGGCCGCGGCCGCCGTCGAAATCCACGTCGGACTCGGCTCCTGTTGCATGGCCAAAGGCAGCGACGAACTCTTTCACGCGCTCCGCGACAGCGCCCGGATGGCGGGCACGGGCATCCGCGTGAAACGTGTCGGTTGCGTCGGAATGTGCCACCGCACGCCGCTGGTCGAGGTGGCCCAGCACGGCAAATCCAGCGCGTTCTATGCCGGCCTGACCCCGTCGAACGCCCAGGCCATCGTCCGCCGCCATTTCCAACCGGCCGGTCTCCGCCAACGGTTGGCCGGTCTCTGGAACCGCACCCTCGACAACCTGCTGCTCGACAACACCGCCGATCCCGTCCGGGAATGCGCGTTGGATATGAACGCGCCTGCGCCCCGGGCCTTCCTGTCGCGGCAGGTTCACCTCGCCACCGAACATTTTGGCAGCCTCGACCCCCTCGACCTCGACGAGTATCTCGCTCAGGACGGTTTCCACGCCCTCCGGCAATGCCTCGAAGCAGAGAACCCGGCGCGGATCATCGACACCATCGAGCAGTCCGGCCTGCGCGGGCGCGGCGGCGCGGGCTTTCCCTCCGGCCGCAAATGGCGGGTCGTCAGCGGGCAGCCGGGCGATACGAAATACATCATCTGCAACGGCGACGAGGGCGATCCCGGTGCGTTCATGGACCGCATGCTGCTCGAGTCCTTTCCCTACCGCATCATCGAGGGAATGGCGATTGCGGCCCTGGCGATCGGGGCGCGCGAGGGGGTCTTCTACATCCGGCATGAATACCCGCTGGCGGTGCGGCGCGTGCAGACGGCGCTGGCGGAAATGGAACAGCGTGGCTGGCTCGGGGACACGTTGTTGGGGCATGCCCGCCCGCTGCGTCTGCGGATCATGGAAGGCGCCGGCGCGTTCGTGTGCGGGGAGGAAACCGCGCTCATTGCCTCCCTCGAAGGGCGGCGCGGTATGCCGCGGCTCCGTCCACCCTTCCCGGCGCAGGCCGGCCTTTGGGGGCGTCCGACCCTCATCAACAACGTCGAAACGCTGGCGCTCGTGCCTTGGATTCTCCGCCACGGCCCCGAGGCCTTCGCCGCCCTCGGCACCGAGGGCAGCAAGGGAACCAAGGTCTTCGCACTCGCCGGCTCCGTGCAACGTGGGGGCCTGATCGAGGTCCCGATGGGAACCACCATCCGCGAAATCGTCGACGAAATCGGCGGCGGCGTCGCGCCCGGCCGGCAGTTGAAGGCGGTCCAGATCGGCGGACCGTCCGGCGGTTGCGTGCCGGCGCATCTGGCGGACACCCGCGTCGACTACGATTCCCTCCGCGCCGTGGGCGCCATCATGGGATCGGGCGGTCTCGTGGTCCTCGACGACACCGCCTGCATGGTCGACATCGCGCGCTACTTCCTCCGCTTCACGCAGGATCAGTCGTGCGGCAAATGCACCTTCTGCCGCATCGGCACGAAGCGCATGCTCGACATCCTCGACCGCCTTTGCGTGGGCCGGGGCCGCCGGCAGGACATCAATGAACTCGAACGTCTCGCTGTGTCCGTCACCCAGGGGAGTTTGTGCGGACTCGGCAAGACCGCGCCGAATCCGGTGCTGACCACCCTGCGTTACTACCGCGACGAATACGAGGCCCACATCGCCGGACGGTGTCCTGCGCGCAAATGCCAGGCGCTGGTGAAATACCGGATCAACGACCGGTGCACCGGCTGCACCATTTGCGCTCAACGCTGCCCGGTCGATGCCATTCCGATGACCCCTTATGCGCGGCATACGATCGACCTCGACCGCTGCACCCGGTGCGACACCTGCCGGCAGGTTTGTCCTTACGAGGCCGTGGAAGTGGAGTGAAGGAGAATCCATCTTCGGCGCAATCTGGAGAAAATGAAAGCCCGGCGCTCAAACACCCCGCAACCATCCCCCCGGTCGGACTTCCGCCCTCCTTCGGTTTTCGGCGTTGCTTCGGGCTTCGGATTCCGCCATTCGGTCCTCCCCCTGGGCTCATGATCACCGTCACCATCGATGCGCGTTCGGTCCAGGTCGAGCCCGGCCAGACCTTGCTGACGGCCGCACGCCAGTTGGGCCTCGAGATCCCCACCCTCTGCCACCACGAGAAGTGCACTCCGTCGACCTCGTGCCAGGTCTGTTTGGTGAAGCTCACGGGCAACGGGACCAGCCGGCTGGTGCCCTCCTGCGCCACGATCGCCGAGGACGGCATGGTGGTCGAAAGCCAAACCGCCGAGGTCTTTGACGCCCGGCGCACGGCGCTCGAGTTGTTGTTCAGCGATCACGTCGGCGACTGCCTCTCGCCCTGTCACCGGATTTGCCCGCTGCAACTGAACATCCCGCGCATGCTGCGGGAGGTCGAGGCGGGGCGCATCGAGGAAGCGACGAAAACGGTGCGCGAAGCCATCCCGCTGGCGGGGATCACGGGTTGGCTGTGCAGCGCCCCTTGCGAGCAAGGCTGCCGGCGCGGCACACATGACCAACCTGCGGCCATCCGGGAGGTCGAACGGTTCCTCGCCGAACGGGAGGCGGCGGACGAAAAGGCCGTCCCGTCCCGGCGTCACCCTGCTTCAGGCCGCGCGGTCGCGGTGATCGGAACCGGCCCCGCCGGGCTGGCCACCGCGCACGCCCTGCTGCACGCCGGCCATCGGGTCACCCTGGTCGACCGCCATCCCGAAGCCGGAGGCAGTCTGCGGGGCGAAGTCGGGGAAGGACGCCTCCCGTCACGGGTGCTGCGCGCTGAACTCGACCGGTTGGAACGACTCGGCGCCCGGTTCAAGCTCGCGGTGGAACTGGGGCAGGACCTTACCATCGATGGCCTTTTGCGCGGTTTCGCGGCCGTCGTGCTGGCCCTGGGTGAAGGCGGCAAAGCCCAGGCCAGCGCGCTCGGCCTGCTGCTGCAACCTACCGGGGTCAAAACCAACGCCGAAACCGGTCTCACCAACCTGGCCCGCGTGTTCGCCACCGGCAGCATCGTCAAACCCCTGCGGCAGGTCGTCCGGGCCCTGGCCGACGGCAAGAACGTCGGGCACGCGGTCAACCGCTTCCTGGCCGGCCAGGTGATCCAGCGCATCCCGAAACCGTTCTCGAGCCTCATGGGCAAGCTGGCGCCGGACGAGGTCCGGCAGTTCATGATCGGCCCCAACCCCGCGCCCCGCGTCACACCAGGGACGGGACCGCAGCCCGGCTTCTCGCGCGACGAAGCGCGCACCGAATCCAGTCGCTGCCTGCACTGCGACTGTCGTTCCGCCGGCGACTGCGATCTCCAGCGCTATGCGGAAATCTACGGCGTCGACCCGGGCCGGTTTCGCGGCGAGCGCAGGCCCTTCGAGCAATACCTCGAACATGGCGAGATCATCTTCGAACCCGGCAAGTGCATCCTGTGCGGCATCTGTGTCCAACTCGCCGAACAGGCCCGTGAACCGCTTGGATTGAGCTTCGTCGGGCGCGGTTTCGACGTCCGCATCGGGGTCCCCTTCAGCCGGGAGATCGACGAGGGATTGCAGCGGGTGGGCCGCGAGTGTGTCGAGGCCTGCCCCACCGGCGCCCTGGTCTTCAAGGACGAATTCGAGCGCCAGATGCTGGGCTTCTCGGCCACCGGACGTTGCGGCCGGCCTTGACCCAACCGGATGGCTGACCGGATGCGACCGGGCAGCCTGCGCCCACCGCACAACCGCAGGGGTCAACAACCAGAACCGCCCCCTTCGATGCGCGTCGCGGGCTTTACAGCGCCCCTTGATCGGCCTTTACACTCGGACCATGCGACGACGCGCGCCTTTTCCCGCCCGGCTCCTGCCGCTGCTCGGCCTGCTGGCCGTTTCCGTCCCGGCCCAGCCGCTGCCCCAAGTGGCGCTTGAGCCGGTATGGCCGGAACTCAAGCTCGAACGTCCCGTCTGGATGGAGGAGATCCCGGACGATTCGGGCCGGTTCCTCATCGTCGAACAGGACGGCCGCGTATGGCTGGTCGAGGAAGGTACGGAGGGGGACGAGGCCACGTTGTTCCTGAACATCGTTGATCGCAAACCGTTCGAGAAGAATGAGGAAGGCCTGCTCGGCCTGGCCTGTCATCCGCAATACAAGGAGAATGGCCGGTTCTTCATCTTCTACACGCAGCAGAACCCGAAGCGCAGTGTGATCAGCGAACTCAAGGTTGCGGCGGACGACCCCGACCGCGCCGATCCCGCCTCCGAACGCGTCCTGCTCGAAATCCCGCAGCCCTACTGGAACCACAACGGCGGCCAGGCCAGCTTCGGCCCCGACGGATACCTCTATCTCACGACCGGCGACGGCGGAGCGGCCAACGACCCCCACAACAACGCCCAGAACACCGCCTCCCTGCTGGGCAAGATCCTGCGCCTCGATGTCGACGGCCGGACCGGGAAGCTCCCCTACGGCATTCCGGCGGACAACCCCTTCACGGGCGAGGGGTACGACGTGCGCGGCGAGATCTGGGCCTACGGGCTGCGCAATGTGTGGCGCATGAGTTGGGACCGGGAGACCGGGGATTTGTGGGCCGGCGATGTGGGGCAGAACAAATGGGAGTATGTGCATCGCATCCGGAAGGGCGGCAACCACGGCTGGTGCGTGCGCGAGGGGTTCCACCATTTCAAACCCGGTCCCGAGAGCGCCCGCTACCTTGAGCCGATCATCGAGTATCCCCACAACCCGGCCCTCGCCGGCGAATGCGCCTTCCCCGCCCACGGGCCGGGCACCAGCATCACCGGGGGCTACGTCTATCGCGGGCGCGAACAGCGTTCCCTGCGCGGGCTCTACCTGTATGCCGACTTCACGCTCGGCACGATCTTCGGGCTCCGCTACGAGGATGGCGCCGTGACCCAGTACGGCACGCTCCTCGAGCAACCGAAGAACATCGCCAGCTTTGCCCAGGACAGTTACGGCGAACTTTACGTCCTGGTCTTCGACGGTCCGGTGATGCGGATCAAGGCGGTCCAATAGCATGACCGTCCGCTCGCTCCACTTCATCGGCATCTGCGGCACCGCGATGGCGTCCACCGCGGCCGCGTTGCGCGAGCGCGGTTACGGGGTCACCGGCTCGGACGAAAACGCCTACCCGCCGATGTCCGATTTCCTGGCCGCCCGCGGCATCCCGGTACAAACCCCGTTCGCGGAAACCAACCTCGACCCGCGGCCGGATCTGATCGTCGTCGGCAACGCCATCTCGCGCGGCAACCCCGAGGTCGAGGCGCTGCTCGAACGGCGGCTCCGGCACTGCTCGCTGCCCGAGTTGTTGAAGGAGTTTTTCCTGCGCGAACGACGCTGCCTGGTGGTCGCCGGCACGCACGGCAAGACCACGACGACCTCGCTGCTGGCGTGGGTGTTCGAGCACGCGGGACGTCACCCGGGCTATCTCATCGGCGGCCTGCCGCGCAACCTCGGCCAGGGCGCCCGCTTTACCGACAGCGAGTGGTTCATCATCGAGGGGGACGAATACGACACCGCGTTCTTCGACAAGCGGGGCAAGTTCGTGCATTACCAGCCCGAGGTCGCGATCCTTAACAACCTCGAGTACGACCACGCCGACATCTTCCCGAACCTCGCCGCCATCCAGAACTCCTTCCGTCACTTCATCCGTCTCGTGCCGCGCAACGGCCTGATCCTGGCCAACGGCGACGATCCGCATCTGCGACCGCTGCTCGACTTCCCGCATTCCCCGATCCGTCGCTTCGGCCTGGGCGAAGTCAACGACCTGCGGGCGACGGACGTCGAGCTGCGGGGTGACGGCACGGCGTTCACGCTGGGGAACGCGCGGTTTCGGACGCCGCTGGTCGGACGCTTCAACGCGCTCAACGCCCTGGCGGTGGCGGCCTGCGCCCGGCATTGCGGCCTGAGCGACGCGGAAATCCAGGGCGGCTTCGACTCCTTCCTGGGGGTGGCCCGGCGCATGGAAGTGCGGGGCGAAGCCGGCGGCGTGACCGTGATCGACGATTTCGGCCACCATCACACGGCCATTCGCGAGACGCTGGCGGGCCTGCGGCTGCGTTGGCCGGACCGACGCCTGTGGGCGGTCTTCGAGCCCCGCACCAACACCACCCGTCGGAATGTCTTTCAGAACGAACTCGCCACGGCCTTCACGGACGCGGACGCCGTCGTGATTGCGGCGGTTGCCCGTCTCGAACAACTCGATCCCGCCGAACGCCTCGATCCCGAACGCCTCCTGCGCGACCTCGAAGCCGCCGGCAAACGCGCCGCCTACCTGCCCGGCGTCGAGGCCATCGTCGAGCACGTCGCGCGACAAGCCCGCACCGGCGATGTCGTCGTCGTGTTCAGCAACGGCGGGTTTGGCAACATCCATCGGAAGTTGCTGGACCGCCTGGGCGGCGGGCGTCCGCCGAGTGCGATTTGAGCCGCGCACGCCCCATCGGGCGCCGCCGGGATGCCAGGGCGTCCGGACCCGGGCCGAATCGGGTTTCCGCATGAAGGGGCGCCCCGGGCCCTTGGGCTTGCCGCAGCGGTCCGGTGCCAGGGCTTGCCGGAAGCAGCGACAAGGTCACGAATGCCGCCGCTTGAGCGTGACGGCGGCCAGGATGACCAGCAGCAGACCAACCAGGCCGGCCGCCCCGAGCATCAAGCCGACCGTGCCGGATGACGCATCGACCGTTGTGCCGAACATCTGGATCGGTTCGCCGGCCGCCGCATGGCTGCCGACGCGGCGGTAGGTCACGAGGGAATACACAATCAGGGCGAGGCCGCCGAGCAGGCGCAGGATCCCCGAGGTGAGTTGCTTTGAGTTCATCGTCCGGTGGGGTGGAGGGCTTGCGGGGAGCTTCTGCTCGATTTCGATTGTGCGTCCATGGGCCGGTCAGCTGTCAGCGCGCGCGAAACCTCCCACGGCTTCCCGATCCCCGGCAATCACGAACCGGCGGCTCGTGTCTCCGGCGCCGCGCTACGGGCTGGGCAGCCACTGCACGGCGTCGATGACGACGTGCCCGTCGGCGCCCCGGTTGGAGACGGTGACCGAGACCGGCTCGCCGGACGGAAAGTCGAAGGCCCCGAGGGAAGCCCAGAGTTCCCCGATGGCCGGGGCCCGTTGCTGGTCCACACGGCGGACGGCGCGTTCGGACCCGTTGTCCACCACCACCCGCACGTTGCGGCTGCGATTGTCATGGGCCGTGTAAGCCAGGCGGACCTCGTAGCGCCCGGGGGCCGGCAGGCGCGTGACGAAGGCGGCGGTGGCCTCGACGGCGTGGCGATTGCCGTCATGCCGGTAGCCGCTGCCCACCCAGCCGCCGATTGAGGTGCTCTTTTGCCAGGCACCGGTGAGGACGGCGCGGTCGTCGTCCACCACGATGCCCGGCAGTTGCGCCGGATCAAGGCCGGTGCGGGCGGTGGAACGGGGCGGAGCCGGGCTCTCGAGCACCTGGCCATCCTGGAGGAGGCGTTCGCGCAGGCGGGCGTAGGGGAGTTGCTGGACCGTTTGGTCCGCCTCAAGCGCGAGGCAGGCAGCCGTGGCGGCGGATTGGCCGAGGATCATGAACACCGGTTCCATGCGGATCGAGCCGAAGGCGATGTGCGAGGCCGAAACGCAGACGGGCACCAGGAGATTGTCGGCCTGACCGGCCCGCGGGAGCAGGGCGCCGAACGCGATCTGGTAGGGGCCCGCCGTGGGCACGCCGATGTCGCCCTCGTTCTGCACCCCGCCCTCGGGGGTGATGTAGCGCTGCACGTTGTGCGAATCGATGGTGTAGGAGCCCATGCCCACGGATTCGGGGGTGGGCCGGCGCATGAGCAGCTCGTTCTCGGTCATGACGAAGCGGCCGACGAGCCGCCGGGCTTCGCGGACGTAGATCTGGTGGGGCCAGTTGCCGTTGTCCGTGAACTCGTCCCGGGCCAGCCCCCACTCCTGCATCCGCTCGCGGACTTCGGCGGGAACGGAGAGATCATTGGCAACGAAGTAGAGCCAGCCCTGCTGGTAAGTCCGGTGTTCGGCGAGGATTTCGCGGCGGCGGGCGTAGGAGGCCTCGGGATAGTCGTAGTTGGCGCCAATGTTGTCGCTGCTCATCGGCCCGTGGTTGTTGGTGTCGGTCTTGCGGTTGGGAATGGGATCGAACTTGTGGAACGTCTCGCGCCACCCGGCCGCGAAGATGCGACGCAGGAGTTCGTAGTCCGCCGGGTCATATTCCGCGGGCCGCGGGAAAGGCACGCGGTTCTCCGGGTGATCGGTGAGGCACAGGCGATAGCAGTAGGCCTGCACCCGGTGATCGCCCTCGCCGTGGTTTCCGGGTGGTTCCACACTGACTCGGGGCAGGACGCCGCTCGCCGGATCGCCCGGCACGAGGTAGGGATCGATCTTCCGGTCCAGCACGCCGAAGTGATGGCGGTGATGCAACACGCCGGTTTGCACCCCGTTCCATTCCTCGCCGTAGACGTCCTGGCCTTCCCGCCCGACGGTGTATTCCACGCCCGCCGCCGCCATCAGGTCGCCTTCGTAGGTGGCATCGATGAACATGCGCCCGCGGTAGCTCGCCCCGCTGAGCATGGTGATGGCTCGAATCCTCGCCCCGTCCTTGCGCACCCCCTGCGCGCGGTCGAGCCATTCGTCGCGATGCAGCGCGATGCCGTGTTCACGGAGGAGACCGTCAAAGACCTGCTCGGCGACGTGCGGCTCGAAGATCCACATGGTGCGCTGGGCGCCGTCGATGGCCGGGGTCCCCTGGCCCCGGTTGCCATAGTCCGCGCGCGCCTGCCATTTCCACGCCTCCGGCTTTTCGTAATGCTGCCAGACACGATGATAGAACTCGCGGGCCAAGCCGCCGATCACCGCCTTGTTCCCGGTGTCGGTCCAACCCAACCCGCCGCTGGACAACCCGCCGGGATGCTGGTCCGGTCCCACCAGCACGACCGATTTCCCCATCCGGGCGGCCTGGACCGCGGCGATCACGCCGGCGGAGGTGCCACCGTAGACCACCACGTCATACTCCGTGGCGGCGCCGACCTGAGCCGCCATACAGAAACCGGCCAGACCGGCAAGTGCGCTTGGGCTTAACATGCGGGTCATTCTCCCGACCGGCGGGCCCGGTGTCGAGTCCGCGGGGGCAGCGGGAGGGAGGCGACACCGCCGGCTTGCGCGCTGCCGGGCGGATCAGGCCCGCAGAAGTCCGCCATGTTTGAAAGGGCCGGCGCTCTCCCGAACGAAAGGCCCGGCCGCCGGAAGGACGACCGGGCCCCGGGAAAATATTTCGCGACTACACGGTGTAGGTGCTGCTGGCGGTGGTACCGCCGCGGCCGGTCCAATTGGTGTGGAAGAACTCGCCGCGCGGCTTGTCCACGCGCTCGTAGGTATGCGCGCCGAAGTAATCGCGCTGGGCCTGAAGCAGGTTGGCCGGGAGCCGTTCGCTGCGGAAACCGTCATAGAAGGCCAGCGCCGTGCTGAAGGCCGGCACGGGAATGCCCTTTTTGACCGCGGTGGCCACGACGTTGCGCCAGGATTTCTGCGCCCCGCGAATGGCCTGCTTGAAGAACGGATCGAGCATCAGGTTCGCCAAGCGCTTGTTGCGGTCGAAGGCTTCCTTGATCCGCCCAAGGAACACGCTCCGGATGATGCAGCCGCCGCGCCACATCAACGCCACCCCACCGTAGTTCAGCTTCCACTGGTACTGGTCGGCGGCGGCCCGCATCAGCATGTAGCCCTGCGCGTAGGACACGATCTTCGCGGCATAGAGCGCCTGGCGGATGTCCTCGATGAACTTCGCCTTCTTCACCGGATCGGCCGCCAGCGGCAGCAACGGTTTCGGTCCCTTGAGCTTCTTCGACGCCTTCACGCGCTCGTCCTTCATCGCCGACACACAGCGCGCGTAGACCGCCTCGGCGATCAGCGTGACGGGAATGCCGAGTTCCTGCGACGAAATCACCGTCCATTTGCCGGTGCCCTTCTGACCGGCGGTGTCGAGAATCTTGTCGACCATCGGGAGGCCGTCCTCGTCCTTGAACCCGAGGATGTCGCGGGTGATTTCGATGAGGTAGGAGTTCAGGTCGCCGTGGTACCACTCCGCAAAGACGCGGTGCATCTCGTCGGCGTCCATGCCGAGACCGTCCTTCATCAACTGGTAGGCCTCGCAGATGAGCTGCATGTCGCCGTATTCGATGCCGTTGTGGACCATCTTCACGTAGTGGCCCGCGCCGTTCTCGCCGACCCAGTCGCAGCAGGGGACCTCGCCGTCAACCTTGGCGGCGATGGACTGGAAGATGGGGCGGACGTGTTCCCAGGCCGCGGGCGATCCGCCGGGCATGATGGACGGACCGCGGCGGGCGCCTTCCTCGCCGCCGGAGACGCCGGTGCCGATGTAGAGGAGGCCCTTGCTCTCGACGTATTGGGTGCGCCGGATGGTGTCCTCGAAGAGGGAATTGCCGCCGTCGATGAGGATGTCACCGGGCTCGAGATGGGGAAGGACGAGGTCGATGAATTCGTCCACCGGGCGGCCGGCCTTGACCATGAGCATGACGCGGCGCGGGCGTTTGAGCTGGGCGACCATTTCCTCGATGGACCGGGCGCCGCGGATGTTGGTGCCGCGGGCTTCGTGGGCCAGAAACTGGTCGACCTTCTCGACGGTGCGATTGTAGGCCACGACGGTGAAGCCGTGGTCGTTCATGTTCAGGATCAGGTTTTGCCCCATGACGGCGAGCCCGATCACGGCAATGTCAGCAACAGGTTCAGTGGTCATGTTCAAATGCGCGATTTCTGTCAAAGCGGCATTCACCTTACCGGAGCGGGTTTCCCGGGCGAGCAGAAACTGTGAATCCGGCGAACGCTCTCATCAGTCGATTGCATGGTGCCGGCGGGCCGGGCCGGGTCGTCCGGGGTGTTTCGTCATCCGTCCGTGCGGGATCCCCGGAAAGGCGGCGCCGATCACCGGGGTTCGACCGCCACGGTCGTCACCGCCACCTTCCGCTGGCGGGCCACAGCGGCGGCGCGGTCGCGTTCGAGCAGGATGGCGCGGCCCGCCTCGACCGCGAGGACGGCAATCCCGGCGTTGGCGCAGGTTTCGAGCGTGACCTCACCGAAACACGGGATGTCGAACCGCATGTCGTGATCTTCCTTGGCGACCTTCACCGCGACGGCGCCCCCCTTCGATCCGGCCAGCTGACCGCCGCGGGCCAGGCAGGCGTCGGTGCCCTCGAAGCCCTCGACCGCGAGCACGGTCCCGTGCTTGACCACGACGGTCTGACCGACTTCGAGGCGGGAAACCTCCTTGGCAATGCGATGCCCGAATTCAACGTCCGCCTGCTGTTCCCGGCTGAGCTTTGGACCGAGGTGAAAACCCAGCTCGGGCATGTGCGGCCGGAGCCACGGCACGGCGGAAATGAGTTCGACGCCGTCCTTGGCCAGCTCGCCGGCCAGCGCGCCGAAGATGGTGTGGGCATTCTTGTGCCGCAACTGCAGCAGGAGCGTGAGGGCGCGCAGGTCGGGACGGAGGTTGAACAGGTTCTTCGGCGCGATCTGCCCGGCCATGACACAGTGCCGCACCCCGCGCGAGGTGAGGGCTTTGATCGCGCGGTTGACCTGACCGACCTTCACCCACTCGAGGTCGTCCACGCAGTCCGCCAGGGCCGGATCGGTTTCCCCCTCGAAGGCCACCGCGACCAACCGCCCCACGCCCTGCGCGCGGGCCTCGCGGGCGACGAGGAAGGGCAGGCTGCGGTTGCCGGCAATGATGCCGAGGATTTCAGGCTGCTCGCTCACGGGCCGGAGAGTATTCGCCCGGGACGTTCGGGCAACGGGAAACTCCGTCCGGCCCCAAGCTTGTCCCGCGCGGACTCGGGGAACAGGCGCGGATGGCGGATTCCTCCGAACACCCCGGCTCGCCGTCGCGAAGCACCGGGAGCCGCTCCGGCCGTATCGATTCAACACGCGGATCGGGTCGGGGTACTGAATCGTCACGCTTCAGTCGCAGAGGACGGGCTCGCCCTTCCGAACCGCCGCGTGCAGCCGTTCGAGCTGCGCCGGCAGGACCCGGCTGGCCGACAACTCGGGCAACCGGTCAAGGGGATGGAAGGCGACCGCGGAGGATTCATGGCCCGGTCCAGGTTGACCGCCCGTGATCGCGCAATGGAAGAACAGCTTGTAGACGTGATAGGGAAAGGGGGGCGGATGCCCCTGCTGCTCCCGGTCGAACACCGCCAGCAACCGGAGCACGCGCACGGCATACCCGCATTCCTCGCGCACCTCGCGCACGACCGAGGCGGTCGGGGTTTCGTTGACTTCGGCCCAACCGCCCGGCAGCGACCAGCGGCCTTCGTCGGCGTTCTCACGGATCAGCAGGACGCGGTCGCCGTCGAGAATGAAGGCCCGCACATCAACCTTCGGCGTGGCGTACCCGAACTCGGCCGCCGACCAGCGGAGAATCGTCGCCGGGTCGAGATCGGAGTGCCGGGCGAGCAGGGCGGCGGCAAGTTCGCGCACCCGGGTGTAACGTTCCCGGTCAAAGTGGTCCTGTGCGAACGTCAATCCCGTCTGCGCGAGCGCCTCGAGTTCCCGGGCGATGGCCACGGGGTTGGCGGCGGCGGCTCCGGACGCGGGATCCATGCCTATTGGGTCAGGGCTTCCAGGGAAAGCACCCGCGGCTGCATCATCCGGATCACCGGCGTGGCCCGTCCGACGGCGTTCTGTTCGGTCTGGCCGGGGAACGATTTCATGACGATGCGGACGGCGGCGATGGGATCCCCGTTCCGGTCACGCAACGGCAGGCAAACGATCATCTCGCCGCCAGCCTTGGCGACGAGGGGCTGGTTTTCAGCGATGGCTCGTTGCTCCGCCTCGGTGCCCGGCGCGCCGATTTCCTTTTCATCGTGGCTGGCCACGACGTGGAGATCCTGGCGATCCGCGGTGGCGGCGCTGATGCGGAGGCCGAGGAGCCGGTCGTAGCGGGCCAGCGCGCCGGCAACCAGATCCTCGGCGAGCGTGGTCCGCGGCCGGTAGGTGATCCGGAGATCGGCGAAGTAACTGACCGAATCGGACTTGGTCCAGAGCGCGATGCGACCTTCGCGAAAGGTGGGATCGGTGAGTTCGGGCAGGGCCTCGCGGCCGTCGAAACGGATCCGGATGCGATTGCCCTCGCACTCGATCTCGAGGTCGTGCCACACCCCCGCCGCAATGTCCATTTCCGGTCCGATGACCGGTCCCCGTTGCCCGCGATGGACGCGATAGAAACGAAAGGTGTTCCCCTTCGCGCTGGCCCGGACGACGTAGTAGTTCTCCGGGTCCTGCAGGCGGAAGGCAATCCCCGCCATCTGCTCGAAATCACCGGCGACCAGCTTGAGCTTCACGCGCAGGGTGAAATCGGTGAACACCTCGGGCTCGTACACCAGCAGCGGAAACCGTTCGTCGGTGGCGTCCCGGGACAACTGCGCGATCGCCGGTCCCTGCGGCGGCCGGGCCTCGGGGTTCAGCGGCGGGAGCAGCGTGGGAATCTCGGCCGAAATGACCTGCCAATCCCCCGGCGCCCCCTGTCCGGTGAGCGCCGGACGGAAGCCCGCGGGAAGCCCGCCGACGGGCACGTCGAGCAGGCCGACGCGGAGTTCCGCCGCCCATAACCCGGCGCCGCACAGCAGCGCGCCGAGCGCCGCCGCGCCCGCCGGGAAGAATCGAAGGAGGGAAACGGCAGCGCGGGCCATGAACAAAGGGGGCGGTGGGGAGCCGGGGGACGCGGGGCCACCGCCGGCTCCCCGAACGCGGTTACTGGACCATCATTTCTTCCACGGTCCGACCCGCCGGGATGAAGGGCATCACGTGCTCGGTGTAAGGCGTCGCGACGTCGAGCACGTAGGGCTGGTCGGAGTCGAGCATCCGCTGGATGGCGGCGCGCAGATCCTTGCGGTACATCACCCGTTCGCAGGGCACGTTGAAACCCCGCGCGATGGCGACGAAATCCGGGTAGATCTGCCGCGCGTTGTCGGGATCGCCCAGGTAGGTGTGCCCGCGGTTGCCCTTGTAGAAACGGTCCTCCCACTGCATCACCATGCCGAGGTGCTGGTTGTTGAGGATCATCGCCTTGGCGGCGATGCCGTCGATGTGGGCCAGCGCGAGTTCCTGGATGTTCATCAGGAAGGAACCGTCGCCGTCGATGTCCACGACCTGTTTGTCCGGCCGCGCCACCTTGGCGCCGAGGGCGGCGGGGTACCCGAAGCCCATGGCGCCGAGCCCGGCGCTGGTGATGAACTGGCGGGGTTCGCGGAACTGGTAGAACTGGCCGGCCCACATCTGATGCTGGCCCACGCCCGTGGTGATGATCGCGTCGCCCTGCGTCAGCTCGTGAAGCATCGCGATGGCTTCCTGCGCGAGGATGACTTCGGCCGGGTTGCCGTCCATGTGATCCTGCACATGTTGGGACCGGAGCACCTCCTCCGTCAGCCGCCAGGACAGGGGCGCCCGGGCCTTGAGTTCGGCAATCCGGTTGTGCCAGTCGGTGAACTGCTTCTGCAACGGCCGTTCGGCGAGCATCGCGTTCAACCGTTCGAGCGCATAACGGATGTCGCTGATGATCGGCAGGTGGACCTTGCGGTTCTTGTTGATCTCGGAGGGATCCAGATCGACGTGCACGATGGTGCCGTGCTCGCAGAACTTCTCGACCTTGCCCGTGACCCGGTCGTCGAACCGCACACCGAAGGCCAGCAGGAGGTCGGCCTCGGCCACGGCCCAGTTCGCGTAGGCGGCGCCGTGCATGCCGAGCCACTTGAGCGAGCGGGGCGAGTTCTCGGGATACGCCCCGACGCCCATGAGCGTGGTGGTCACGGGGATGCCGGTGGTGTCGGCGAATTGCCGCAGGGCGGCGGAGGCCCCGCTGGTGATGATACCGCCACCGACATAGAGCACGGGACGCTCGGCCCGCTCGATCAAACCGAGGATCTGTTCGAGGGCCGCGTCGCCGGCCTGCCGGACCGGGTCATAGCCGCGCAAATGCACCGCGTCCGGGAAGACCGGGTGGGCCCGCGATTGCTGGACGTTCTTCGGGATGTCGACCACCACCGGACCGGGTCGGCCGGATTGCGCGATGTGGAAGGCCTCCTTCACGATCCGCGGGAGGTCGGCGAGATCGGTGACGAGGTAGCTGTGCTTGACGACCGGCAGGGTCATGCCGAAGAAGTCGGTCTCCTGGAAGGCCCCCTTGCCAATCATCACCTGCGGCACCTGGCCGGTGATGCTCACCAACGGCACCGAATCCATGAAGGCATCCGCGAGGCCGGTCACCAGGTTGGTGGCGCCGGGCCCGCTGGTCGCCATGCACACTCCCGCCCGCCCGGTGGCCCGGGCATAGCCGCCCGCGGCGAAGACGCCGCCCTGTTCGTGGCGTGGGAGGTAGGTGCGGATGCGTTTCGAGCGGGTCAGCGCCTGATGGATCTCCATGCTGGCGCCGCCAGGGTAGGCGAAAATGGCCTCGACACCCTCGCGTTCGAGACACTGGACCAGCACATCACTGCCCAGGGTTGCGGGTCCCGGTTCGCCCCGCTTGGCGCCGGTGGCGGCGGATTTGGCTTTCTTTCGCGCGATCTTGCTCATGCTTGACGGTCTTCGGTGACAGGCGGCGTCCGGCGGGGCAATGAACAAACCCACGACCGTCGGCCAGCCGTGGGTTCTTGTTTCAGAAAATGCCTACGCACGACAAGACCCCGCGGCGATGCCGCGTACAACAACGACTACCAGTCGCAGGGTCGGTCGAACCTTGCTCATTCCGCGGCGAACCATAGGCATCCGGCCGGTGCCGGTCAAGCGGTTCGGAATCGGCGCGCCGGGGGCGGTCTTCCGCTTGCCCCCATCCGAAAACCGCACCTTCCACTGGACGCCTCCGAGGATTTGCTCGCCATCCGGAGGGGTTGCTCTTAAATCCCGGCATGCTTGTGACGGACTTGGTGCCCGCCAGCGATAAAGACTCGAAGCGCCTAATGCTGGTTCTGCATGGATTGGGGGACAGCATGGAGGGCTACCGGGGGCTCCCGGCGGAGCTGCGTTTGCCGTCGCTCAACTACCTGCTGGTCAACGCCCCCGATCCCTATTTCATGGGGTATTCCTGGTACGACATTTACGGCGATGCGGCTCCGGGCGTGACGCGCAGCCGGGCGTTGTTGTTCGACTTGCTCGACTCGCTGCCCGAGCGCGGTTTCGCCCCGGAAGACACCGCCGTCTTCGGGTTCTCGCAAGGCTGCCTGATGACCCTCGAGGTTGCCGCGCGCTATCCCCGACGCCTGGCCGGATTCGTCGGCGTGAGCGGCTATGTGCACGCGCCGGAACAGCTGGTGAACGAACTCTCACCCGTGGCCCGGGAGCAGGCGATTCTGTTCACGCACGGCACGCTCGATCCCCTGATTCCGATGCCCCAGGTTCGCCGGCAGGTCGAGTTCCTGCGTGCCGCCGGGTTGACCATCGAATGGCACGAGTTCGAGAAGGAGCACAGCTTTGCCGGCGAACCGGAGTTTGCGGTCATCCGCCGTTTTCTGCGCGAACGCCTGCCCTGATGCGCTTCCTCATGCTGAACTGGCGGGATCCGCGGAACCCGATGGCCGGGGGGGCCGAACGTGTCACGGAAGGCTACCTCCGCGCTCTGCGCACCCGTGGGCACGAGGTCTTCTGGTTCGCAAACGCCTTCCCGGGGAGCGCCGCCCGGGAGGAGGTGGACGGCCTGCACATCGTGCGCGGAGGCGGCAAGGGCACCTCGGTGGGCGTCGCCTGGCGGTGGGCCCGTCGCCAGCCGCGCTTCGATCTGGTCATCGATCAGCACCACGGACTGCCCTGGTACGCCCCGTGGTGGTGCGGCACGAATTGCGTGGCCTACATCCACGAGGTGCTCGGACCGATCTGGCACGCCTTTTACCGCGGCTTTCGCGCCCGGTTCGGTCGCTGGCAGGAACAGCGCACCATCCAGCTCTACCGTAACGTCCAGTTCTGGACCGCCGCCGCCTCGACCAGGACCATGCTGGAAGGGCTCGGGGTCCGCCGGGTCCACCAGATCCCCTACGGCGTGGACACCCGTCCCCTGGCCGAACTGCCGCCCAAACCCCTCGCGACTTCCCTGCGCCTGGCCGTCGTGTCGCGCCTGGTTCCAAACAAGCGCATCGACCACTCCCTCCGCGCCTTGCGATGTCTGCTGGACCGAGGCCTCGACGCCTCATTGACAATCGTCGGCGCCGGGGTGGACGAGTCGTTGCTCCGGGCATTGGGCGATTCGCTGCAACTCGGCGACCGGGTGCGGTTTGCCGGCGGGTTGCCCGAGGCGGAAAAGGACGCCGTGCTGCGTGCTGCCCATCTGCTCCTGCACACGTCGTTACGCGAGGGTTGGGGCCTGAATGTGATCGAGGCGAACGCCATGGGCACGCCGGCCGTCGTCTATCCGGTGGCCGGCCTCGTCGAGTCCACGCTGCACGATGAAACGGGCGTGGTGACGTCGGACGAGCAGCCGGAAACCCTCGCCGGGGCCGTCCTCGCGCTGGCCGGCGATGCCGCCCGCTATCAACGGTATCGCGAAGCGGCCTGGCGACGGGCGGCGACCTATCACTGGGACGCCGTGTTGCCGGCGGCCTGCGACTGGCTCGAAGCGCAGGCCACGGGCGGCGGTCCGGGGAAACGTGACGGAAGCAGCCGGGCCGGCGGCGCGGGCCCGTGATTTCCACCGGCCCGTGGCTGGCGCGGCAAATGCCTCTTGCACTTCGGCGGTCGCCTTTTCAGTCTGCGCGCACGCAATGGGTCTGACGACCGAATCGATCCTCTTCCTGGCCGAGACCTGGCGCCAGGGACCGCCGGTGCGCAGCGTGTTGACGCTGGGCCGACAGGATCTCTTTGTCCCGCTCGAGCGCTTGGAGACGATCCTGCGCGCGCATTCGCTCTGGCCGGAGGGGGCCGAATCCGGCGCGTTCCGCAAGACGCTGAAGCGCGCGGCGTGGCGCACGGCGGCGCTGTTCCGCTGGATGGGCGCCATCGAGGTCAAGGCCTGCGACGCCTCGGCCTACGAGGGCGCCGACCTGATCCACGACCTGAACCAGCCCTTTCCCGCGGCGTGGGAGCAGCAGTTCGATCTGGTGATCGACGGGGGCACCCTGGAACACGTTTTCAATGTTCCCGTGGCTCTCGCCAACGCCATGCGCGCGGCGCGTCCCGGAGGCCGGGTGGTTCTCTTCACGCCGGGCAACAACTACTGCGGGCACGGCTTCTACCAGTTCAGTCCCGAACTCTTCTGGCGCGTTTTCGCGGAGCCGAACGGTTTTGCCATCGAACGGCTGCACGCCATGGTGGACACGGCGGGATTCTCCTCGTTTCTCGGGCTGCGATACCCGTTCCCCATCCGCGGCGAACGCCACGCCGTGGCCGATCCCGCGGCGGTGCGCGAGCGCGTCCTCCTGGTCAACGACTCGCCCGTGCTCCTGTTCGTCGAGGCGAGGAAGCAGGCGCACGTGATCCCGTTCGCGTCCGCGCCCCAGCAGAGCGACTACACCGTGCACTGGCAGGACAACGCGCGTCCCGAGCCGCTCCGGCAGTCGGGGTTTCGGGCGCGGATCGCCGCCGGGCTGAAGCGGGTCCTGCCCGAGCGCACCGCGCGGGAAGCGCTGCCGGCCGTGCTGCGTTGGATCGATCTCGGTCGCGAACGCCGCTTCCGCCGGGCGCTTTCCTTCGGCAATCGCGCCCACTATCAGCCGGTCCATCCAACCGTCCGGCCGCCCGAAGAACCCGCCCCATGACGGACCCCGCACTGGACCCGCCGTCCCCGGCCGGACTTCGTGAGGCCATCGTCACGGTGGTCTACGGGGATCACGCCGGGCAGCTCGATTATTCGTTCGCGAGCTTCCGACGGAATACCGGCGTGCCGCTGCATGCGTTCGTCGTGGGCGACCGCCTGCCCGCCAACCAGGTCGAGGGCATCACCTATCATCGCCGCGAACCGGATCCCGCCTACGTGCATCCCATGCGGGACGTGGATTACCGGCGCTGGCTCTTCATCGACGAACTGGACGCCGACGTGGCGCTCGTGGTGGACGGCATGGACGTGCTTTGCCTGCAACCGCTGGGCTCGCTGGCCCGCCTGTTGCAGGGCGGCTGGATCGGGGCGGCCGTCGAGCACTCGGGCGGGCGCTATCTGGGGAACGGCCTTTACACGAGCAACTTCGTGAATGCCGGCGTGACCCTGTGGGACATCCGGGCGTCGGCGCCTTTGCGACAGGAAATCGCCGCGCGCGGTCGGGCGTGCTTTCGCAATCTGGTCGATGATCAACTGGCCCTGAACGAGCTGTTGCACACGCGTTACGTCGACCGTTTGACCCTGTTGCCCTGCCACTACAACTACCGCGGTTCGTTGGGGCCGAAACCCTTTGGCTGGCCGGTGTGCCGGTCGCTCGATGGCATCCGGATATACCACAACCGGCATTGGATCCGGGAAGCGCGGAAGCTCGCGCCCGACGCGCAAGCGCCGCTGGCGAACCTCGACACGGACATCGCGCCGCCCGGAAAATGGGGGCAACGCCTCGTCCGGCTGGCCTGCCGGTGGCGGCGCACGGGTTATCCGCCCCTGTGGCCGCTGTGGTGACGGGGCGGCTTCAGCGCGATGGATCCCCTCGAAATCGCCCCTCCGGTGGCAACCGACACCCCGGCGACCCGTCGCGTCCGGTTGTCGTTCGCGGGCTTGATCGAGGCGACGGCGTTTGCGGCCCTGGTCGCGACGTTCCTGGGCCGGCTCGGCCAGCTCGACTGGCGGTTCGAACTGGCGGCGCATTTCCCCGCTCAATACGCCGTCTGCCTGGCGATCGGGTCGGCGGTGGCGCTGGCGCGGCGACGCTGGCGGAGCGCCGCAATCCTCCTGATCGGGGTGGGCGTGAACCTCTTGGTGCTCTGGCAGCACGGCGCGGTGCGGCAGGTACCGGATGGGGCTGCGGGCGCCGGTCTGCG
The DNA here is from genome assembly GCA_024233305.1 of Verrucomicrobiales bacterium. GTDB lineage: Bacteria > Verrucomicrobiota > Verrucomicrobiia > Limisphaerales > J093 > J093. The sequence goes on along the minus strand of JACKPV010000030.1, from coordinate 22,538 downwards.
GATCCTCAGCCTCAACGTCCTGTCCTCGAACCGGCATTACGATGCGGCGTTGCGCGTCATTCGGGAAGAACACCCGGATCTCATCGTCGTGATGGAGCTGACCGGCGCCTGGGCCCGGGGGCTGGAACCGCTGACGGGTGACTATCCGCATCGAGTGATCGTGGCGCGGGAGGACAATTTCGGGATCGCCTGCTACAGCCGGCGGCCGCTGCTTCGCCAGGAAGTGATCACGGTGGGGCCGGCCGGATTGCCTTCAATCGAGGTTGAAGTGGAACTGGACGGACGGCGGGTCGACGTGATCGCCACGCATCCTTTGCCGCCCGTCAGTGGCCGCCGGGCGGCGGCGCGGGACGGCCAGTTGCTGGCGCTCGGGGCGCGTTTGCGGGCCCGCGAACACCCGGCGCTGATCGTGGGGGATTTGAACACCACGCCCTGGGCGCCTGGTTTCCAGCGGCTGCTCGCGGAGAGCGGACTGCGCGACACGCTCGCCGGGCGGGGCTGGCAACCGACGTGGCCGGCGCCGCTGGGCCGGGCCGGCATTCCCATCGACCATTGCCTGGTCACCGCCGGCTGGACGGTGAGCGAACGACGCCCCTGCCGATCGATTTGCGGGGATCACCATCCGCTGTTGATCGAACTGCATCTGGCGGCCGATCCGGGCGCCGGGCCCGCCAGCTAAAGCACCAGATCTCGGCGGAAACCAGGAAGAAACGCTTCGGAAGGTCAGGCGCAGGTCGGTGCCGGAATCGGCGCCAGGTGCTCTGTCGTCCCAGAGGACGCACGGTCAGATTCTTCCCAAAGCGGCGCGCACGGAGTGACGCGCCCTACCGCCTGGCCCGGGTAGGGCGCGCAGTCCCCTGCGCGCCGCCTGAGATTCAGCCCCCGGTAGCCGCCGCCGTGTAGTCGGCGCTGAAATCCAAGGGCTTGTGCGGTCTCGCGGACTCCGACCGGCAGTCATCTTTCGGTGAGTCGCCGCCCCCGCCAGCAGACGTCCGCATCCCCGCTAAATCATGCGCCGACTGCGCGTCGGCGGCTGCGAGTTCCTGGATGGTCCCGGCTGAGGCACACTCCACCGCACCCAACGGGAGCCGCGCAACGGATCCGCCCCGCCCCGGACACGGATTTCCCTTCAGCGGGTGCGCCGCGGCTTCTACAGTGCCGGGCATGTCAGCGATGATTCGCGTCGCGGTGCTCGGGACCGGCGCACTGGGCCGGGAGCACGCCCGCATTTACGCGGCGCTGGCCGCAGCGGGCGCGGTCGAGTTTGCCGGCGTGTTCGACACCGATTCCAAGCGGGCGGCGGAAGTCGCCCAACGAACCGGCGCCCGGGCGTTTGGCACGCTGGACGACGCGGTGGCGGGCTGTGATGCCGCGAGCGTGGTGACCCCGACGGTCACCCACTTCGAGCTGGCGCACCGGTTGCTTGCGGCGGGGCGACATGTGCTGATCGAGAAGCCGATCACCGATGATCCGGGCCAAGCCGCGACGTTGGTGAGACTGGCCCAGGAACGTGGCTTGCTGCTGCAAGTGGGGCACGTCGAGCGGTTCAATCCCGTCTTCGGCTATCTCACCCAGGCTGCCCCCGACCCCCGGTTCATCGAATCCCACCGCCTCTCACCCTATCCCGCCCGGAGCACGGACATCGGCGTGGTGCTCGACCTGATGATCCACGACCTGGACGTGGTGCTGGCCTTCGTCAATTCGCCCGTGCAGTCGCTCGATGCCGTGGGCATTCCGGTGCTCAGCCCGGCGGAGGACATCGCCAACGTCCGGCTGCGCTTTGCGAACGGTTGCGTGGCCAACCTCACCGCCAGTCGCATCAGTCCGGAACGGTTGCGCAAGATCCGGGTGTTCAGTGGCGGCGAGCTGCCGTGTTATGTGTCGCTCGATTATCGTGCGCAGGAAGGCTTCCTTTACCGGCTCGCCCGCGGTGACGAGAGCGAATCGTCCTTGTTGAAGAAGCTGCTTGCCGCCCGGACCAGCAGCATTGTGAGCGAATTCGCCGGGAGACGGATCGTGCGGGAACCGGTGCCGATCACGAAGGAGGAACCGCTGAAGCTCGAGCTGGCGAGCTTCGTGGATTGCGTGCGCCGGCAACAGGCCCCCGTGGTTTCGGGCGAGGCGGCCAAGGATGCGCTCGACCTGGCACTCGATATCACCCGGCAGATTCGCGAGGCCCCCGGCTGGGGCCCGGCGACCCGGGCGCTCGGGTTCAACCCGGACGACCGTCCCCGGACATGAACGTTCACTCGGTCATGCTCGTCGCGGGCGAAACCAGTGGCGACCTGCTGGCGGCAGAACTGGTCGGGGCCCTGCGTCCGCACTTCGCGGACCAGCCGTTCGCCCCGCGCTTTTTCGGCGCCGGCGGTTCCCGCATGGAGGCCGCCGGGGTGGATCTGGCCGAGGAAATGACCCGGCACGCCGTGGTCGGCCTGGGCGATGTGCTGCGCAGCCTCGCGCGGTACCGGCGCATCTTCCAGCGGCTCCTCGACCTGGCCTGCGCCCGGCAACCGGAACTGATCGTACTGGTGGACTTCACCGGGTTCAACCGCCGCTTCGCCCAGGCCCTGCGCCGCCGCCTGAACCGCGCCGCCGGGGCTTTCGGCCGTTGGCGTCCCCGGATCGTCCAATACGTCTCTCCGCAGGTCTGGGCCTCGCGACCGGGACGCGCCTACGCGATGGCGAAGGACCTCGACCTTCTGCTGTGTCTGTTCCCGTTCGAGCAGGAGTGGTATGCGCGCCGATTGCCGGACTTCCCGGTGCAGTGCGTCGGCCACCCCATTTGCGACCGTTACCCGGGGCGATGGCAGCAGACCCTCACGGACGCCGCCCCCCCGGCGGACGCCGTGACGCCAGCGGAGCAACCGCCTTTGCTGCTGCTGCTCCCGGGCAGCCGGACCGGCGAACTCAAGCGGCACCTGGGCGTCATGCTCGACGCCGCCAAGATCGTCGCCCACACCACGGCCATTCGCGCCCGCATCGTGCTTCCCGAGCGGCGCCTCGAGGAACTCGCCATCCGGTTGGCCGTCGAGCAGTCGGGCGCCCGCCAACCGGTGTCCAGGGAAGCGGAGTTCCCCACCCTCACCGTCGAAGTCGCCGCCGGCCTGGATCTGGAAATCGAAATCCGCCACGGCGCGCTGGCCGACTCGCTGGCCGAAGCCGCGGTGGCCATCGCGTCGACCGGAACAGTGACCCTCGAGTGTGCGCTGTTTGGCGTGCCGACGGTGGCGATCTACAAGACCTCGTGGGGCACCTATCAGATCGGCCGACGCGTGGTCACCGTCCGCCACATGGCCATGCCCAACCTCCTGGCCGGACGCGAGATTTTCCCCGAGTTCATCCAGGACGCTGCCATCCCGAAGCGCCTCGCGCCCGCCACCCTCGAGTTCCTCGGAAACCCCGCACGGCGGCGGGCGGTTCGGACGGCGTTGCGCAACGTCGTCCGGGGGCTTGGGGGTCCGGGCGCCAGCCAGCGGGCCGCCGCGCACTTGGCCGCGCTGATGCATCGCGCGGACCGCGTTCCGGAAAGCGGCCCGGTAACTCCTCATGTTGCTCGCTGACTTCGATTACGACCTGCCCCCCGAACGGATCGCCCAGCACCCGGCCGACCGACGCGACGCCTCGCGATTGCTGGTGTTGCGCCGCGCCGACGGGCGTTTGGAGCATCGCGAATTCCCGGCGCTGGCAGAGTACCTGCAAGCCGGCGACCTCCTCGTGGTGAACAACTCACGGGTGATTCCGGCGCGGCTGCGCGGACGCAAGCTCGATTCCGGCGGCGAGGTCGAAATCCTCCTGGTCGAGCAGCAGGCAGCCAACGATTGGTGGACGTTGCTCAAACCCGGTCGCCGGGTGCGGCCGGGCACGCGGCTCGATCTCGGCAACGAACGAACCCCGTTGACGGCCACGGTCCGCGAGAAGAACACCGAGGGCCATTGCCGGCTGAGCTTCGAGGCGACGGGCGACGTGCTGGCGGCCCTGGACGAACTCGGCGAAGTGCCGCTGCCGCCCTACATCGAACGCTCGCGGCATCCCTCGGACGAGGATCGCGACCGTTACCAGACCGTCTATGCCCGGCCACCAGGATCCGTCGCGGCGCCCACGGCGGGGCTCCATTTCACCGGGGAATTCCTCGAACTGCTCCGGGATCGGGGCGTCCGGCTCGGCTTCGTAACCTTGCACGTGGGTCTGGGCACGTTCGCCCCGGTCAAGGCGGAACGCGTCGCGGACCACGTGATGCATGCCGAGAGCTACGAGTTGCCCGCCACCACCGCGGAACTCATCCTGAAGACGCGTCGTGACGGGGGCCGGGTGGTGGCCGTCGGAACCACGTCGCTGCGCGTGCTCGAAAGCGTTGCCGCCCGGCCCGGTGGCATTCAGGCCGCCGCGGGGAAGACCCGGCTCTTCGTTCATCCCCCGCACGAGTTCCGGGTGGTGGACGCGTTGCTGACGAACTTCCACCTGCCGCGCTCGACCCTGCTGATGCTGGTCAGCGCTTTCGCGGCGCCAGGACGCCTTTCGGGAAGGGAACTGGTCCTGCGCGCCTACACCGAAGCCGTCCGCGCGGACTACCGCTTCTTCAGCTACGGCGACGCCATGCTGCTTCTATGAAGCGATCCTCCTCGAGGCCGGCCGACCGGAGCGCCGCGCGAACGGCGACGGCAACCGCTGTCGGGGAGGAGCGGGAGCGCGTGATCACGGTTCCCGTCGACGAAGCCGGTCCACGTCCCTGCGTCCTGATCAACATGGCCGTGACCGCGGACGGCAAGATTGCCACGGCCAACCGCCAGGTCTCCTCATTCGGCAGCGCCCGCGACACGCAGAACCTCTACCGGCTACGTTCCACGGTCGATGCCATCGTTTGTGGCGCGGGGACCCTCGAGGCCGAACAGGCCCTGCTCGATCCGGGGGAGGCATCGTATCGCCGGGCGCGCCGACGGCGGGGACTTCCCGAATGGCCGTTGCGCATCGCGGTCAGCGGCTCGGGATCGCTCTCGCCACAGGCCCGGGTTTTCGAAGCGCGGGAAGCGCCGGTGCTCGTCTGGACCACGGAACAGGCGCCCGCGGCGCGAATAAGTCGGTTGAGCGCGGTCGCGTGGGAGATTTGGATTTGCGGCGAGCGGACCGTGGATCTGCGCCGGGCCTGCGCGCGCCTGGTCCGGGCGTGGGGTGTGCGACGGCTGCTTTGCGAAGGGGGCGGCGCCTTGAACGACGCGTTCCTCCGGGCCGGCCTGGTGGACGAACTGCACCTCACGCTCTGCCCGTTCCTTGTGGGCGGACGCGAGGCGCCGACGATTGCGGATGGCGAAGGTGTGGCCACCCTGGCGGAAGGCCGGCGCTTCCGTCTGCGGTCCCGCCGGCGGCAGGGCGACGAGTTCTTCCTGGTCTACGAAGCCCTGCGCGACTGAGCCGGAACGGGTCGATTGGCTGTCGCCGCCGACGCGCAGTCGGTGCTGGAATCCATGGGCCCATACGGTCCCGCCGGTTCCGTCCGTCACCCTTGAGGGCTCGTCACTTCGGCGGCAGCGTGTGCACGAACTCCAGGCTCGACGCGACCCAGTCGGCGAGTTGTTCATCGGTCTCGAATCCGCTGGGATCCACCACGACGAAGCCCTTCATCGGCCGGCCGGTAAAATCCATCTCGCGCGTGTGGGGCCGTTCGAGCGCCCGGGCGTAGGCCTCGGGTCCGACACGGACCATCAACGCCTCGCCGATCACGCCGCCGGCCAGGTGGCCGTTCACCATGAACGCGAGCCCGCCGAACATCTTCTTCTCGCGCGCCCCGGTGACCTTCGCGAAGACCTCGCGGAGCCGCTGCGCCAACCCTTCGTCATAAGCCATGATACAATCCCTGATCGAGTGTTCTCACGCACTGCCGTTCCGCCTGAGCCGTGGCCATGCAGTTGGATTCACCACGGATGGGCTCGGATGGGCACTGATATTCAGGGAAACCAGAATCGCGCGCCCTGGGTTCGGGCTCACCATTTAGTGAGGCTTCTCGCCCTCTCCGCCAAGGCGGCAGCGCCGCGCCCCATCCGTGGCATCCGTGCCCATCCGCGGTCCATTGACTGAATCGATACGGCTGAGGCTACCGGAGCGGGCGTTTCCGCCAACTGCAAAAGGCGGTCGCCACGGAGAAATCGAACGTCCGTCCAAGGGGGAGGTGCGACCGTTTCCGGCCGCCGCGTGGATTTCCGCCGCTCGTTTGCCAGCCGTGGGGTTTATGGTAATCTGTGGGGGCAACGACGGAGAAAAATAAACCTGATTTATGGACAAACAGACCCTGATTCAACATCTCAACGAAGACCTGGCCGGCGAACTCGGAGCGATCATTCAATACCTGACCTACGCCGCCAAGGCCAGCGGACCCTTCCGGCCGCAGCTCGCCCAGTTCTTCCAGACCGAGGTGGCAGACGAGCAGCTGCACGCGCAGTTTCTGGCCAACAAGATCGTGGCACTGGGCGGCGAACCGACCACCACCCCGCGCCCGGTTCCACCCGCGCGCGGCAATCGCGAAATGCTCGAAGCCGTCCTGGCCGCCGAGCAGAAGGCGGCAGCGGATTACACGCAGCGGGCCCGGGAAGCGGACGAGTTCGGCGACAAGGGCCTGGCGGTCCAGCTCGAGGACATGGTGCGCGACGAAAGCGGCCATTCGGAGGAAACCCAGCGCATCCTCCAGGACTGGCCGCTCTGATCGCCCGGCGGAATCCACAGCGCCCAGGCCGCCCGCGGGCATCCGGCAGCCGCGGGCGTTTTCATTTTCGTGCGGCCATGATCCGGGTCGGCGCTGCCCGGCAGGTTCGGACCGGCGGGTTTCCCATCGACCTCGCGGTCCGCCTTCGGGTTATGGTGGCGACGTGATCCGGAATTCTCCTTCCAACCACGGACGCCGGGACGCGGGCAGATGGACCGCCGGCGCGCGGTTGCTGGTCGGTCTGCTGACGGCTGCGTCGGGGGTGGCGACCGCAGCCGAGCCGGACTTTCTCGAGTTCCCCAACCTCGCCCTGGGACGGGAGGCCTACATGGTCCGGTACCAGGACAACCTCCCGCCGGCGTCGAACGGGAATGACGGCAACCCGGCGACCGAAGTCCTGACGACGGACAAGTCCGTGGACGCCTACTGGGAGGTCGATCTGGGCGAGCCTTACGCGCTTTACGGAGTCCGCACGCTCGCCGCGAATGGCTTTCAGGCCCGGATGACGCACGCCACGGTCCGCTTGTTCGATGAGCGCCATGGCTCCGTGTTCGCCCGGCATCTGAGCGGTGGTTCGGCGACGTTCGATGTCGCGTTGCCGGGGCCGGTGCGCGCGCGTTTCGTCCGGGTTGGTTTCGAGAACAAGGAACGGTCGCACCCGACGGGCGGCATTGAATGGTATCTCGGCATCAAGGAGGTCGAGGCTTACGGGCGGCCCCTGCCGGAGGTTGGTCTGCTTGGCTTCACGGCGGAGGCCACGGCGGTCCACCGCGGCGACCCGGTGCGTCTGACCTGGTCCCAGAACGAACTCGACAGACTGGAGCTGCATCCCGGGATTGGCTCGGTCCTGGCCGCGACCAGTCCGGCCGGGCTCGGGGCCTGGACCGTCTCGCCCGAGGTCTCGACCGAGTATCTGCTCGTCGGCACCAATCGCTGCGGCGTCTACGCCCGCGGGGTGGCCGTGGAAGTGGACGGCGGCCCGCTGCCCGTGCGGATCAACGAGTTCGTCGCCCGCAACCGGCTTTCCCTGCGGGACGGTCGTGGTGACACTCCGGACTGGATCGAGTTGTACAACCCGGGCGCCTCGGCGGTGGACTTGGCCGGGTATGGATTGAGCGACGATCCCGCGCGGCCCATGCGGTGGGTGTTTCCATCGGTGACCATTCCCGCGCATGGTTACCTGCTGGTGCGGGCCTCCGGGCGCAACGAATCCATCGATGCGGCGGGCGGGTTGCACGCGAACTTCCAACTCGACGCCGAAGGCGAAGGCCTGTGGCTGACCGCCGCCGATGGCGCCACGACGCTGGACGCCGTCGAGCGTTATCCGGCCCAGGACGAAGACCTCGCGTACGGGCGCACGTTGGACGGCGAATGGGCTTTCCTCGAGCCGACGCCCGGGGCCTTGAACCTGGCGACGCGTTACGCAGGCTGGTTGCCGCCGGTTGAATTCAGCCAATCCCGCGGGTTTCAGACGAACGCCTTCGCGCTGACCCTCACGCATCCGGACCCGGACGCGCAGGTGCTCTATTCCTACGGTGGCCGCGAACCTTACCGGGCTTACCCGGGGCCGCTGTCGATCGCGCGCACCACCACCGTGCGCGCCACGGTGCAACGTGCGGGGTACCGGTCGCCGCGGGTGCAAACGCACAGCTACATCTTCCTGCGCGACGTGATCGGTGGCGCGACCATGGACCCGGCCATCACGCAGGATGCGCGGTATGCCAAGCGGTTGGAAATCGGTTTGCGCGAACTGCCGTCCCTGTCCGTCACCGTGCCGGAGCTGCCGGACGATTATGTGGAACGTCCGGCCTCGGTGGAGATCTTCTGGCCGGACAACGCGCCGGCGGTCCAGGCGAACTGCGGCATGCACCGTTTCGGGGGTGCGTGGACGACGTTCGACAAGAAGAACTACCGGCTCAAGTTCCGGACCGAATACGGCACGCCCAAACTCGAGGCGCCATTGTTCCGCGGCTTCGACCATGGGTTTCTGGCGGTCGACACCTTTGACGAACTGGACCTCCGTGGCGGCTCGCACGACATGGCCTCGCGCGGCTTCTACATGTCGGCGCGTTTCAACGAGGACACGATGCTCGACATGGGCAGCCTCAACCCGCACGGGCGTTTCGTGCACCTCTACCTCAACGGGGCCTACTGGGGGCAATACCATTTGCGGGAACGGCTGAACGACCGGTTTCTCGCCGATTACCTCGGCGGGCCGGCCGAGGACTACCTCACCGTGCGCGGCAACGACAACGTCGGCAGCAGCTTCATTCCCGGCACACCGGACCCGCCGGACCGCGAGCCCTGGGAATGGGTCCGGGCGAACCGGGCGAGCTACGCGACGGTAAGGGCCCGCCTGGATGTGCCGCACCTCGTGGATTTCATGTTGAGCTGGTTCTACGGCAACGCCGAGACCGAATACCGCGCGGCGGGACCACGAGCGCCCGGGAGCGGGTTCAAGTTCTGGCTTGCGGACGCCGACGGCTTCTTGCGCGACAGCGGCGATTCGACGTCGAACCCGGGCCCCGGCGGCCTGTTCGGCGCCCTGACCGCGGAGCGCGATCCGGAGTTCATGATCCTGCTGGCGGACCGCATTCACCGGCATCTCTTCAACGACGGCGCGTTGACTCCCGAACGGAACCGGGCCCGGCTCGAGGCGCGCATGGAGGAAATCGCGAACAGCCTGCTGGCCGAATGCGCACGGTGGAGCCAACGGACGCCGGACAACTGGGTCGCCGCGGCCAACGACGTGCGCAATGGCTTGTTCCGCACGCGCACGGCCGCGCTCATCAGTCAGCTGCGGGCGCGCGGACTGTATCCCGCGGTCGATGCTCCCGCCTTCAATCAGAACGGCGGCGCTGTAACCAACGGCTTTACCGCCATCCTGTCCGCCGGTTCCGGAACGCTTTACTATACGCTCGACGGTTCCGATCCACGCCTGCCGGGGGGAGCCGTGGCGCCGGGCGCGATTGCCTGGGACGGCGGGGCCACCTGGTTCCCGTTGGGGGCGGAGTGGCGCTATTGGGACCGCGGCACGTTGCCGAGTCCCAACTGGCATCAGCGCGGCTACAACCCCATCGCCTGGGCCACCGGCGCGGCGCCGTTGGGTTACGGCAACGGGGACGAGGCCACCACGCTTGATTTCGGCGAGGACGCCGCGAACAAGCGGATCACCGCCTATTTCCGGCGGCAGTTCAACGTGCCGGCCGCCAATCCCGAAGCCGTCCTCACCGTGGAACTCGTGCGCGATGATGGCGCGGCCGTTTATCTCAACGGCGTCGAAGTGGTCCGGGACAACCTCCCCACCGGCGCGCTGGACCCCGATACGCGGGCGCTGACAGCCGTGGGTGGCAGTGCCGAGACGCAGGCCAATCCGTTCGTCCTGCCGGCGGGCAACCTCGTGGCCGGCGACAACGTGCTGGCGGTCGAAGTGCATCAAGCCAACCCGACGAGTTCCGACCTCCGTTTCGACCTCGCGCTCCACGCGCCGGCGGCGAAGGAAATCGCCATCACCGGCGACACGGTGATCCGGGCGCGGGTCCGGACCGGCAACACATGGAGCGCCCTGGCGGAGGCGGCATTCACCACCGTGGCGCGCGTGTCGCCGCGTCCGGGTGACGTGCTGTTCACGGAAGTGCATTACAACCCGGACGGCTCCGATGACGGCGAGTTCCTCGAAGTGCAGAACCGCACCGGGGACTTCGTCGACCTCACCGGTGTCCGTTTGGACGATGGGGTCGAGTTTCTTTTCCCGGACGGCTTCACTCTGGCTCCGGGGCAATGCGCGGTCGTGGTCGAAAACCTGGCGACATTTGACGCGCGTTATCGCGACGCGACCTCGCCGTGGTTTGCGCCGGACATTTCGGTGGCGGGTCAGTGGTCGGGCCGGCTCAGTGACGAAGGGGAAACGATCACCCTGCTGGACGCGGGTTGGGAACCGCTGGCCGGCGTGACCTACGGGACCTCGAACGACTGGCCGCAACGCGCGAACGGGGCCGGCAGTTCCCTCGAATTGCGGGAACCCGACGCGGTCCCGGACGATCCTGCCGAGCGTGACACGTTCCTGGCCCGCGCCGCGAATTGGCGTTCCAGCGGCCTCTACCACGGTTCTCCCGGACGGTTGGACCTGGCCCCACGCACGCTCGTGATCAGCGAGGTGCTGGCGCATTCGGACCTCGGCGAGGATTGGGTGGAACTGCAAAACCTGGGACCCGAGCCGGCCGACTTGACGGGGCTCCACCTGACCGACCATCTGGCCCGGCCCACGCGGTACGGCTTCCCCGAGGAAACCGTCATCCCGGCGGGCGGCTTTCTGATCCTGACCTCCAATGAACTGGGTTTCGGCTTCAGCGAACTCGGGTCGGACGTGCTGCTGCTCCGGGTCGAAGGAACGAACATCCTGCGGTTCGTCGACACGGTGGACTTTCCTGCCGTCGAGCGCGAAGAAACGTTCGGCCGCCATGAGCGCTCGGATGGGCGCGTCGATTTCACGGAGTTGGCGGCGCCCACTCCGGACGGAGCCAACGCCGGGCCGCGGGTGGGTCCGGTGGTCTTCAGCGAGATCATGTATCGCCCGGCTGCCGGCCGGGCCGAATACATCGAACTCCTCAACCCGACCGCCGCCGCAATTCCGCTCTTCGATCCCGCCCGCCCGGGCAACCCGTGGGTGCTTTCCGGCGCGGTGGACTTCGCGTTTCCGCCGGACCAATGGCTGGCTGCCGGCGCTCGGCTCCTGGTGTGCGCGATCGATCCCGCGTCGTTCCGGACGCAATACCCGGTACCCGACGGCATCCCGATTCACGGTCCCTGGTCCGGCGCCCTCAACAACGCCGGCGAATCGGTGAAGTTGCGACGGCCGGGCGATCCCGAACCCGACGGGACCATTCCCTATTACCGCGTTGACCGGGTGAGTTATGAGCCGGTGGCACCCTGGCCCGTCGCGGCCAACCGCGGGGACATCAGCCTCGAACGGGTCTCCGCGCTGAGTTACGGCAACGACCCGGCGTCCTGGCGGGCCTCGGCCCCGGGCGGTTCTCCAGGCTCGGGCGCCGTGGGGGGAAACAACCCGCCCGTGCTCGAGCCAATCGCCGACTTCCGCCATCCCGCGGACATTCCCTTCGAGTTCCAGCTGACGGCCTCCGATCCCGACGCGCCGCCGCAGTCGTTGCGGTTCTCCGCTGAAGGTCTGCCGCCCGGCATCAAGCTGGTTGCGGACGAGGGGCGCCTGACGGGGCGGCCCTCCGCTTCCGGGATCTTCGCGGTGGCGGTCACCGTGACCGATGACGGCCAGCCCGCACTCACGGATCGCCAGGCGTTCACGTGGGAAATCACCGCGCCGTTCAGACTCGTCTTCGATGCTCCGGAACCCGGCAGTCCGCCGGCCTTCCGTTTCCAAGCCCTCGCCGGCGAGCGCTACGAGGTGCAGTACAGCGACCGCCTTGAGTCCGCGGCTTGGCGGTTCCTGGCGGCGGTTGACGCGGACGTGGACGGCTGGCAGTCGGTGGCCTTGCCGCCGAATCCGGGGAATGGCAGCCTGTTCCTGCGCGTGCTCTGGGTTCGGTGAACGTTGCATGCATCCTGATGAAAAGACTCCTCCAACTCTTCGGAACCGGACTCGCGTTGGTCGCGGGTTTAGGGTTGTTGGCCGCGGCAACGCCGGCACTGAATCCCGGCCGCCCGGACATCCTCCTGCTCATGCCCGACCAGATGCGGGGCGACTGCCTGTCGCTCCTGGAGCATCCCGTCGTGCGCACCCCCACCCTGGATCGGCTGGCCCGGGAAGGCGCGTTGTTTCGTCGGGCCTACACGACCGTGGCGTCCTGCATTCCGGCGCGCCACGCCCTGCTGACCGGGCGGTTCCCGCAAACCAGCGGCGTGGTCGGGTTTGCCGCGCAACCCATCACGACCACCACGCTCCCGCAGGCGCTCGCCGCGGCCGGTTACCGCACGGTCCTGATCGGTCGGAACATGCATCAGCAACCGGCGGCCGAGCCCTACGGTTACGAAACGCAGTTGCTGGGCTCGACCTACGTGGGCGGCGACGACTATGACACGTTCCTGCGCGCCGCCGCGCCGCAGACCGGGGGCATTCGCCAGTTGGTGGCGGACCTCGGACTGAGCTTCAACGGTTGGGAAGCGGGTCCCTGGCCGCTGGCCGAAGACCTGCATCCAACGGCCTGGATCGTTCGGGAGTCACAACGGGCGGTTGCCGAAACCAGCCCGGATCGACCGCTGTTTCTGACCACCTCGTTCTACGCCCCGCATCCCCCGCTGTTTCCGCCCCGGGCGCTCTTTGACGACCTCCGTCGGCGGGCGCTGCCGGAACCGGCGTACGGCGACTGGGAAGACTGGGCGGCCATCCCGCCCGGCGGTGACAAACAAGGCCACCGCGTGCGACTCGAGGGGGAGACGTTGCGGGCGACACAGGCGGGGTACTTCGGGCTGATCGAGCAGATCGACGCCGCCGTCGGTCCCCTGATCGATGCCTTCCGCGCGCGCAGCGAACGCGCCGGGCGGCCCTGGTTGATCATCGTGACTTCCGATCACGGCGAAATGCTGGGGGACCACGGTTACTTCCGGAAATGCGAACCCTATGAAGGCTCGGCCAACATCCCGTTCATCGTCGCCGGCTCCCGCGAGCTGGGCTTTCAAGCCGGGATGCGCTGCGAACGACCGGTCTGCCTCGAGGATATCATGCCCACCCTGCTGTCGCTGGCCCGGGCCCGGCCGCCGACCTCGCTGGACGGCGTGGATCTGGGGCCCGTGCTGCGCGGCGACACCGTGAAGGTGCGTGACTGGCTTCACTTCGAGCACGCGGACTGTTACAGCCGGGCGCAGGCTTTCCAGGCCCTGACCGACGGCCGCCACAAGTACATCTGGCGCCCGTTGGACGGAACGGAGCAGCTCTTCGATCTGACCACGGATCCCGTCGAAAACCGCAACCTCGCCGATGACCCGGATCAAGCCGCGTTGCTCCTGACCTGGCGCAGCCGCCTGATTGAACGCCTGCGCAACCGACCGGAAGGCTTCTCCGACGGCTCGCGCCTCATCCCCGGCCGGCCCTATCCGCCCTTGCACAGCCGGTTGCCGTCGCGCTGACCGGCCCGCTCGCGACCCCGGATGATGGTCGGTGGGGCAAAGGTTGATCCGGCGCCGCGGCTGGTTGCCGAAACGACCGGTGTCGGCGGAAAGGTCCGGAGGCTTGCGGGCGTCCGCCTCACCGCACTCTTCGGGCCCGGTACCAGCCGTCTTCGCCACTTGCCGGGGGCGCCACCGTTGTCCGATCGAACACCACCTGGGTGGCTTCCCAGGGACCATTCGGACGCGGGGCCGTCTGCAGCTCGAAGGGACCGGCACCACCGAAGGCCTCGAGGCGGATGACCGCACCGGCGGCGGTGGTCCGCAGGAAGAACGGAATCTCGAACGCCAGCAGCGATCCGTCCACCCGGGGCGCAATCAACCGCGTTCCATCCGGGGTGGCATGAAACTCGTTCAGCGGCACGCCGACCTCGCCCACCAGGTGCGCGAGGCGGGCGCCCGTATCCACCTCCCAGGCCGTGCAGTCCCCCGTGCCGCTATCGGACGTGAACACCACGCGTCCGTCAGGACTCAGCGCGCTGAAGCCGCTCATGAAGTCCAGCTGGACCCCGTGCAACCGCGCGCCGTCGCTCAACCGCCACACCTCGAGCACCCCTTCCCGACCGTCGCCTCCCAGCGTGACCAGCTCCGTCCCGCCCGCCCGAAAACCCACGGTCGTGCCGGCCGGAAGCTCGCGGACCAACGTCAGATCGGCCGCCCTGAGAATCCGCTGTTTCTCCGCGGACACGGCGGCAACCACCAGCGTGCCGTTGGGACTGAAGGCCACCCTGGACAGACCCGACACAATGGCCTCCGCCAGGGTGTTCCAATTGTCCGTCCGGCAGATGCGCAGCCGGTTGCTCAGATCGTGGATGGCCAGTCGCCCGCCGTCGGGAGACCACGCCAGCTCGAGGAGCTGCGGCGCCGGCAAGGGATCTCCCGGCGGTGACCCCGGTTTCACTGTCTCCAAGAGCGTGCCATCAGAGGTCCGCCACAATTCCAACTGCCCGTCGTTGCGTCCCAGCGCCAGCACATCCCCGGCCGGCGACGCTGCCAGCGAGCGCGCGTTGTGCTCGGGGGAACGCGGCCGCCGCCACCGGACTTCACCCGTGGCCGCATCGATGCCGTTGATCTGCTCGTCCGTGTTCCCCGTGACCACGTGGGCCCCGTCGTGTGCAACGGTGGCGTGAATGGCGCGGGTCAGAGGAAGGAACGCCTGCGGCGGGGCGGCTGCGGCCAGCTCCCAGGACCAGAGCTGATCGAGATTCGAGGCGAGCAGGAACCGCTCATCCGGCGACCAAAGCAACGAATCCGCACCGGCCCGGCCCGCCAGACCGTCGAGTGTGCGGATCAGGGCGCCGTCGGTGGCACGGCGGATCTCGACGACGCCGTTCTCCAGGGCGAAGGCAATGGAGGCGCCATCGGGGGACCAGGCCACAGCGGTTGCCGGGGACGGGAGGCGCGGGAACTCACGGAGCAGCGAGCCGTTCGCCGCATCCAGACACACGGGAAGGCGCTGCTGCACCCCAAGGAACTCCGTTCCGCCCGGGCGAACCGTCAGCGGCCAGTAGTCCCCTTCCCGCTCCCACAACGGGTCGTGCCGGCCGATGCGAAACCGGAGCAATCGCACGCCAAGATCCACCGCCAGGAAGTCGCTTTCGCTGAAGCAGAATGCGGCCAGGATGAACCCTCCTTGCAGCGCAAAGACCGGTTCCTGAATGCTCGCGTCCGACCACCGCAGCACCCGCATCCCCGGCGGCCCGCCAAACGGTCCGCTCGAAACCAAACAGAGCACCGCGTGGCTGCCGTCAGGCGAAAGCAGCGGGCGGTCATAGAGCGACACCGGCAAAACCACCTGCGGCCGGCCCGTGTTCAAATCCATCAACCACAGCCGGTCATCCACGGTCGTCATCGCCGCCAGCCCGCGATCCGGAAGCAGATCGGCCAGGACGCTCCGCGGCCCGGGCCAGACCGTGCGCCGGAGACGGCGCGCAGCGAAGTCCCATTCCTTGGCGCCACTGATGGATCCGGCGGTCCACAACCGCGAACCGTCCGCGGAAAAGCGCATCACCGCCGGCGGCAACACGTGGCCTCCAACCAACCAGGCGACCGGCGGCGCGGACGTCGGAGTGCCCGCCCGGGATGTAACCGTCGCACCAACACCGGTCACCGCGCCGACGAGCACGGTCAGCCCGACGCGCCACCAATGAAGCCGGTGGATGCCCCGCTCCACTTCCGCCGGGCCGCCGCCGGAGAACCGGTCTTTCCTCGTCTGTCTCGACGTGCCTGCAGGCCGCCAGGTGAGCATGCCTTTACCATGAGATGTTGCCCGCCTCCTGTCAGCTTGAAATTCGGCCCGCTGCCCCTGCTCGCCGCCGGGGGGCGTCGCCAGGATCAGAGGGCCGCCGTCAGGATGGCGGTCAGTTCCGCGGTCGACAGCGGCAGCGGATTGGCCTTCATGCTGCTGGCGCGCGCAGCCTTTTCGACCAACTCGGGGAAATCCGCCGCGCCGATGCCGCCGGCGCTCAACCCAGGGATGCCCAACTGCCGCGACACTGCCGCCACCCAACGGACCCCGTCCTCGGGGGTGGCCCCCGTCCGTCCCGTGAGACACTCCGCCACGGTGGCGTAGCGGGCCAGTACCGGACTGTCCGGCTGACGGTCCCGCAGGGCGCGGAGGTTGGCCTCCATCACCGGCGCCAGAAGGGCGGCGCACACCACCCCGTGCGGCACCGGGAACATGCCCCCCAGCGGACCGGCAAACCCATGCACCGCGCCCAACCCCGCGTTGGCCAGCGCGAATCCGCCCAACAGACTGGCCAACGCCATGTCCTCCCGCGCTTCCCGACTGGCGCCGTCCGCGCAGGCGCGGGGCAACGCCCGCGCCGCCCGGCGCAGCCCCTCGAGGCAGAGCGCGTCCACACACGGGTTCGGACGACAGCAAGTGTAGGGCTCGATCAACTGCGTCAATGCATCCATGCCCGTCGACGCCGTCACCGCCGGGGGTAGGGAAACGGTCAGGGCCGGATCGACGAGCGCCACCCGTGGCAGCATGAACGGGCTGCGCAGGCTGACCTTGACCCCGTGGTCGACGGCGCTGAGCACGCTGTTGCGGGTCACTTCGGCGCCGGTGCCGGCGGTGGTCGGGATCGCGATGCAGGGCGCCGCCGGCCGGGCCAGCGGTTGGGCCCGCCCGATGACCTCGAGGTAGTCCATCAGTTCCCCGGGATTCGTCAGCAGCGCGCTGATGGCCTTCGCGGCATCGATCGCGCTGCCGCCGCCAAAGCCGACAACCAGCTCGCAGCTTTCCGCCCGGGCCAGCCCGACACCTTCTTCGATCGTCCCGGTGGAAGGCTCCCCGGCCACCCCGAAGGTCGTGGTGGACAGTCCGGCCGCTTCCAGCAATTGCACCAAGCGCGCCGCACGGGCGGGGTCGCGGCCTGTGACCACCAGGGCGCGCCGTCCGCATTCGAGGGCGATCTTCCCGACTTCCTCCAGCGTGTTCCAACCGAAGATCACGCGGCCCGCCGTGGCGAACTCGAACCGGGGGACGAAAGCTTCCGGGATCATGATGGCCGAATAAAAGGTGAAACGGCGACCCAATGCGCCGGGAACCGGCCGGGCGCGAGCGGCAACCGCGCGGCCCTCGCGCGTCCGGTGCATCGGTCAGAACCCGGCATCCTCCGGGAACACGTTGGTGAACTTCACGCTCGTTCGCGGCGCGGCCATCAGGTCGGCGACCGCATCCCGCCAGCGGGCGTAATGCGCCGTCTGCTTATGGGCGGCCGGGGCCTCCGGCGTGCGGTAGATCTCGACGAGCGTAAAGCGGCACGGATCATCCTCGCGCTGGCAGACATCGAAGCGGGCGACCCCCGGTTCCTGAACACTGTGCCGGGCGTTGTCCAGCGTGGCGGCCTTGAAGGCCTCGACGCCATCCGGCTTGACCTGCACATCGACGTGAACGATCAGCATGCGCCGACTATCGACGGGGGCGCAGACGCCGGCAAACGCAAAGTGCCGCCCGCCCGCCGGGGCCGGAAGGGCGATGCACGCTGCGTAATCCGTGATCCGGGATTGCATTAGCTGCGCGACTCTGGCTTGCTCACGGGCGTTTAACCGAACCAACGGCCTTTCCGAGACCGGTCACGCGGCCGGGCTCGACGGGCGCCCTGAGCAAATGAGTGACACAGTCAAATACCTGCTGGACGAAAGCCGCATCCCGAAGGCCTGGTACAATATCCAGGCGGACCTTCCGAAACCGCCGGCGCCGGTGCTCCATCCCGGGACCGGCCAGCCCATCGGGCCGGACGATCTGGCGCCCCTGTTTCCCATGGCGTTGATCCAGCAGGAGGTGTCCACCGAGCGCGAGATCGAGATCCCGGAACCCGTGCGCGACATCTACCGGCAGTGGCGGCCGTCGCCGTTGTTCCGCGCCCGGCGTCTCGAAAAGGCGCTCGATACCCCCGCCCGCATCTATTACAAATACGAGGGCGTGAGCCCCGCCGGGAGCCACAAACCCAACACCGCCGTGGCCCAGGCCTTCTACAACCGGGAAGCAGGCATCAAACGCATCTCGACCGAAACCGGCGCCGGACAGTGGGGTTCGTCACTCGCGTTCGCCGGCGCCCTGTTCGACATCGAGGTCAAGGTCTTCATGGTCCGCGTTTCCTATAACCAGAAGCCCTACCGGCGCGCCCTGATGGAAAGCTACGGCGCCACCTGCATCCCTTCGCCCTCGCCCGAAACCCAGAGCGGCCGCGCCATCCTCGAAAAGCGCCCCGACCACCCCGGCAGCCTCGGCATCGCCATCTCGGAAGCCGTCGAGGTCGCCGCGCAAAGCGACGACACGAAATACGCCCTGGGCTCGGTGCTCAACCACGTCCTGCTGCACCAGAGCGTGGTCGGACTCGAGGCGATGGCGCAGCTCGAACTGGCGGACGACTATCCCGATGTGATCGTCGGCTGCACGGGCGGCGGTTCCAACTTCGCCGGCATCGCCTTCCCCTTCCTGGGCGAACAACTCCGGGGCGGGCGCAAGGTGCGGATCGTGGCCGTCGAACCCGCCGCCTGCCCGAGCCTGACCCGCGGCCGGTTCGCCTATGACTTCGGCGATACCGCGCATCTGACGCCGTTGGTGAAGATGCACACCCTGGGATCGACCTTCACCCCACCGGGTTTCCACGCCGGCGGCCTCCGCTACCACGGCATGGCGCCGCTGGTGAGCCACGTGATGGACCTGGGCCTGATCGAAGCCGTGGGGCTGCACCAGAAGCCCTGCTTTGCGGCCGGCGTCCAACTCGCGCGGACCGAAGGCATCCTCCCCGCGCCCGAAGCCAACCACGCCCTCAAGGGCGCCATCGATGAGGCGCTCAAGTGCAAGGAAGAGGGCGTCAGCCGCGCCATCCTCTTCAACCTTTGCGGCCACGGCCACTTCGACATGCAGGCCTATATGGATTACTTCGCGGACAAGCTCGTCGACCAGGACTACGACCCCGACGAACTCGCCATGGCCTTGGCCGGCCTGCCCTCGGTGGCCGCCTGACCCCACCCCCGCCCAAGCGAAGGGGTCAGTCCTGCACCGGTTGGCGGCGCTCCCTCCGCCAACAGTGAGGCCTGACCCCGGAGCGGCCGAACTGGTCCAAGCTTCCACCCAGCGAAGGGGTCGGTGCTGCGTCTATTGCCGGTGCTCCCTCCTGCAATAGTGAGGACCGACCCCGGAGCGGCCCCGGCTCCAGCGCCCGGCGAGTGAAACCGGCTTCTGATCAGCCCTTTCCTTGCCCGCCCCGAACCCGGGCGTAAATTCCCCGGACACCGCCGGGCGCGGCCTCCCGGCACGGCAGCATGAGCGACCGACCGATCATCTACTTCGACCACAACGCAACCACGCGCGTAGCCCCCGAGGTCCTCGCGGCGATGCAGCCCTTCTTCGAGCGGCTGTGGGGCAACCCCAGCAGCGCCTACGGGTTCGGGCGGGCCGTGACGTCGCATCTCGACGAGGCCCGCGAGAAGGTCGCCGCGCTGATCCACGCCGAGCCGCGCGAGATCGTCTTCACCAGCTGCGGCACCGAAAGCAACAACACCGCCATCGCCAGCGCCCTGCGCGTGGCGCCCGAAAAACGGCACGTCGTGACAACCGCCGTCGAGCATTCCGCCAACCTCGCCTTCGGTCGCGATCTCGAACGCCGCGGCCACGAGGTCACCTTCCTGCCCGTGCAACCCGACGGCTCCCTCGACCTCGGCCGCCTGCAACAGGCCCTGCGCCCCGACACCGCCCTCTGTTCGGTGATGCTCGCCAACAATGAGACCGGGGTGCTCTTTCCCGTGGCCGAGATCGCCGCGTTGTGCCGCTCGCACGGGGTGCCCTTTCACACCGACGCCGTCCAGGCCGCCGGCAAGCTCAAGGTCGACGTCGGCGAAATCGGCTGCGATATGCTGTCCCTTTCGGCCCATAAACTGCATGCACCGAAAGGCATCGGTCTCCTCTATGTGCGACGCCGTTGCCGGTTCCATCCCTACATCCTTGGCGGCCACCAGGAACGGGGGCGCCGCGGCGGCACCGAGAACGTGCCATACATCGTTGGGTTCGGGCGCGCCGCCGAACTCGCCCAAGCGCGGCTGCGGGACCGTCCGGGGCAGGTGCGGGCCCTGCGGGATCGATTGGAAAACGGTTTGCAGCAAGCGGTGCCCGGTGTCCATCGGAACGGCGGCACACAACCCCGCCTGCCCAACACCGCCAACCTGGCGTTCGACGGCGTCGAGGCGGAGGCGATGCTGCTGCTTCTCGACCGCCTCGGCCTCTGCGCTTCGAGCGGCTCCGCCTGCACGACGGGCGCGCTCGAACCCTCGCACGTCCTCTCCGCGATGGGCCTCGAGCCCATGCGGGCCCGGGGGAGCATCCGTTTCAGTCTGGGCCCCGACAACACGGACGCCGAAGTGGACTACGCCCTCCAACACATCCCGGAGGTCGTCCGGAATCTGCGCGCCATCTCGCCGCTCGCTCCCGGGCCTGCCGAACGCCCCGCCGCCGATCCGTGAGCAACGTCGCCCCCGCCGGGCTGCACGTCCCAGCCAGAGCGGACCGGGCGCGGAATCCGGACGAGGAAGGTCTGCCCGGTCCGAGAGGCCAGCCCCCGAAAGCACATCACCTCACGGCGCTGATCGAGCCGCTTGCGTCTCGGGTTTGGAGCCAGACGCTCCAAACACGGACCCCGGCAAATGCCGTTCCCCGCCCCTGCCAGCGCGATTAATCCTCCGAGCACACTCGACACGTGTCTCGCACAAGCAACACCTCCACTCACCATGAAACGCACGCCCCAGCCAAGCTCATTGTTAGGACAAACTCAAAACTTGACATCTCCGCGCAACCCGTTCTCCATGAACGCATCATGAAACAAACCCCGACCGCCGGGTTCAATGATAGGACAAACTGAGTTTGTCCCATTAAAACTGTTAGGGGAAATGCAACCGTATCCTACGCAGCTCATCACGTTGCCTCAGGCGATCGAGATTCTTCTTCGGTTTCCTCAGAAGCTTGGCTGGCTCTTTCGAGGGCAAGAAGACAGTTCGTGGGAGTTGCTTCCCAAAGCGGGACGTAAGCCATTCTATAGACATGCGCGTCCTGTGGATGAGCAGCGACCAGCTTCAAGAAGGAATCCCCCTCCCGACCTTGGGCGGTTCAATCATTGGCGCGAGCTAGCCGCTGGATATAGCAGCACTCTTCCAGCTAGCGACTTTGATTGCTTAGCGTACGCACAGCATTACGGGCTTCCCACTCGGTTACTGGATTGGACCGCGAACGCCCTTGCAGCGCTGTTCTTTGCATGCGAGGGCCACTTTGACGTGGCCGGAGCAGTGTACGCGTACTTTCCCCGTAGATACATAGATCGTGACACCTGCGATTTATACTCGTTTTCGGGTAATGCCTGCTTGCGTGTGCCTCCGTTCGACCGAAGAATCCTCGCGCAGCATGCCGCGTTCGTGCTCTTTGGAGATCCCGCGCAAGCGCTGTCTCCGTCGCAGTTCGAGGACGAATTGAAAGAGATGAACTGCGGAGAAATGGATCTCATTAAATGTGTCATTCCGGCCCCCGCGAAGCTTATCATCCATAGGCAGCTCGAGGATGTTGGTATGACGCGCCGGACTCTCTTTCCTGATCTCGATGGACTCTCGCGCGATTTTGTGACCGAGGCCTTGTACCTGGAGGCGTTCAATGCACGAGACAAGAATCCCTAACCAGCGGATGCACACGAACCGTCGCCCCGCGCTTCAGTTCGGACTGGCCGGATTATTCGAACGCTGGATTTGCTGCCAGCGCCCGTTTCCGGCGGCGGTCGGTGATCCTGGACGTTGGGCGTGAATAATCATGTTTGAAAGTGTCATAGCAGGAATCGCATCTGGAGGACTGACGGGGGCTGCAGTGGTTTGGCTAGCCAAATCGATCCTAAGTGAACGGATCAAGAATTCAATTAAGCACGAGTATGACATTCGTCTCGAAGTTCATCGCTCCTCTCTCAAGTCGGAGCTCGACCGTCAGATTGAGGTATTTAGAAGTCAGTTGAAGACCCAAGAGTCAGTGGCGCAGGCGAAATGGGATATCAAGAGAGACTCATGCCTAAATGCGCTGAATATCGTGGATGCGTGCTGGGCAAATCTCGACTGGAGCGGCACTGATGCCAGAGGAAAGCAGATCGATCCAGCTGCCATTGAGAAGCAATCGCCACCTTCGATCGAGGAGATAAGAAGTTGTTACAATAGTCTGGCGCTAGTCCTA
>JACKPV010000029.1 GCA_024233305.1 Verrucomicrobiales bacterium | reverse complement strand
AAAATGACTGCCAAAGACTGGACCTCCGCGGCGTGGCCAACGGACGTCGACCGACCGGAATTGCGCGCTAGAGAAGACGCTGCAAACCAGGAGGGCGAGTGATAGCCCTGCCAGGGCGGTCACCTTGGCGGTAAGCAGCACGGACAACAAAACGCCTCTTCCGAGGTCGTTTGAGCGGAAGGCAGCTTGATCTCTCATTCCCGCAGGGCATCAGGTAGAGAAGTGCCGTGCGAAGCCCCCCACAGCATCCCCGAAGGCGCCTTCGCACGCAAGTGCGAGAATGGCAACGCACAGCGCTCCTCGATAACTCTCCAGCGTCCTTTCTATGGTCTGCCTGCGCTTAACGAACACGGCACATCGAGGCGCCTTCCGGCAAGGTGCTGTATGCGTGCACACAAGCCGTGCTTCTTCTAGGCCGTGGCGATTTGCGGCTGGGCTCGTCGCCGCGAGGCATAAAACCCCCTATGTGTATCTATCGAAACGTCATCTCTTGAAATGCCCGGGTCAATAGCACATGGTGTCGTCTTGATAGCACTGCCAGTAATAGACGTCCAGTTCGGAGTCTGCCTCTATGTTCCAGTTGCAGTAGGGCTTGCTGGCGCTGCAATGAGCCTGCGGGTTGCTTGCCTCAAAGAACTCAAGGTGTATGGTGGTCGGATTCTCCGATTCGAAGCATTCACGATCCGACGACGCACTCGAGCAATACCACTCGGCTGGTGAGTAAGTGACACGGTAGGCGGAGGCGCACAACGCAAAATAGCAGCTCTCATCCTCCGCTGTCGAGTCGAGTTGGACACAGTTCGAGGCTGCTAAGACGCCGGCTAGTACGATACTCCAACCACCGACAACGGTCTTCAAGACGCTACGGTGACCGGAGCGAATGGTGCTAGTTGTTGTTTTGTAGTTCATATTGCTGGTCTTTTTGTTCTCTTCGGCCTCTCTGGTCGTGGGAGGCCAAAATATCCTGTCCATCTAGGAACCGGTCTGCAAACTGGCGCCGTGCCGCCGTCGGCGTCGCAGTGCGGCGACAGGCCCCATCAGCAGCGCGATCGCCACGAGCGAACGCATGAGCCAGGTGATGATCGGAGAACCCTGTGCAGTTCTCGCGTTCTTCGCACTCGACTCAACGCGCTTGAAACCTGCGGTCTGGCTCACTTCTTCGCGTCCCGGCCAAGGTCCTGGCTCTGCCACGAATCCCACGTGTCTTCCCAGGCTCTTCCAGAAACGGTAATCCGTTACAGACGTCAGGGCCGAAAGCCAGGGCCTGCATGTCCAGTCTGACGGCAGGACTAGCGTGTTGGTAACTTCGCCGACATAGCGGTCGGAGCCGATGTTCCCTCGCTCCCAAACGAAGCGGGCGGGGATCTGCCAACCGTGGGAATGGGTGAACAACTCGACGCGATAGTCGTGGGTCTGCAAGCCCCCCGGGGCTATACTCATCGGTTCCAGCGCAATCGGTTCCAGCGGGCGCAGCAGCGGGCCCCGGTAGACCTTCGCTTTGGCAAAGATGTGGAGTCTGGACAATGATCTGAAAGGGTCGTCAACTACGGTCCACCAAGCATCGACGTAACATGCATCGGTTGGTGAGGCTGTCTCGCTCATGCCGAAGACCGGGGGTGGGGCTGGCATCGTACCTGACGGCAGCGCGGTCCATGCCTTGCTGCCGCAGAAGGCGAACCAGAGCAGGCCGAGAGCGTGATCTGTGCCCATAGGCGGCATGACGCCGGCGCGGACGATTCCTGTGGCAGCCGCTCGCGGGAGATCGGCGGGCGGCCTGTAGGTTAGGGATCGATCTAGCATTGAGATCTGTCGGCGCACATTGGCGAGTTCCGGGTCGTTTGGCCTTTCCTGAAGTAGTCGTCGTTCGATTTCCCGGAATCGTGCGAGTAGGAGGGCGGTTTGCCGGTCATTTTCATATTCGGGATTGCGCGTGTTCAGCGCGTAAATATCCTCTCCGTCACACAAGAGCTCTCGTGAGAGATCGATGAACGTTTGTGCCTGCAAGGGGTCGGTGGGTTCGATTCTGAGTTGCCAGTCGGGTAAAGCCACGCGAGCCATAAACCGCCAGGATGTCACCTTCGGGGTCTGTTCGTCAGGCGCTTTCCAGAGCAAGGTGCCGTGCGCTTCAAATCCCGGCGCGGAACCGTGGTTGGCTGCTGCACAGAGTGGGCTTGGCAGCGCGAGCAGCAATGCGAGAGCGCGAAATGCCAACCGCGCGGTGCTTGTCACTCGCTCGCCGATCCGGTCGAACAGGCTGTCGGGCGGGATCGAGCAGCACGAGACTTGGTGGGGCCCACGGAGGGCGGGAATTCCGAGAAAGCCCGGACCGCCGTTTGGACCGCGGCAAAACCGTGGCAGAGACGAGAACGTCAACTTACTCCGGTCCTTCGTCGTGCCGGCCGCCGAATCGTCAGATTTCCTTCCCGCAATTTGCTGCCGTGGATGCATTAGAGGAGCCTTGTGTCCCGCGTGCGTTGGGATGAAGCGTGTTTTTCCACAGGAGGATGGTGCTTCCGGCGCCCATCAGGCCGAGGGCCGCGAGGCTGAACCAATCCGCCCAGGCCTGGTTGGCGGTGAACAGGGTGGGCAGGCTACCCAAACACCTGCACGAGCCGCGGAAGCCGACCACATGCGTCGCAACGCGGTAGGCTCCGAATACTCCCGCCAACCAGAGAATGCACCAGAGTCTCGTGCCGAGATCGTGGATTCGGAATAGGGAGAAAAGAACGGCGCTCTCCAGGAGTATCGCGGCGAACGTGGACTGGCGCAATGTCAGCATACTAAAGAGCGGATCTGGTGAACTCATGAAGCGCTCTTCCCCTAGGACGCTCAAAAGCTTCAGGCTTGCCGTGAGTGACAAGAGTCGGACCACGCACGCTAGAAAAAAGCGCTGTACAGCGCACAACGTGCCAGGGTTCATCGGGTGCGACTGGTTTTGTTGCTCTGCTGGCACCTTGTCAGCGCGGTATCAGGCACCGCCGAGGCAGTGGTTCTCGCCCGCGGTCCGAGTTGACCGAGGGCGGCCACACTCTCCCTGCTTGCGGACGAGATGCAGCAGGCTCCGCAAGAAGCCATGCCAGCCTTAAGGTTGCCCGGCTTGATTAGGGTCCCCGGGATGCCATGCATCGTGAGAAAGAGCCAATTGGATGATCCGAAAACCAACAACAGCAACCCGGCGAACACGTGCGAGGCCGAGGCCCAGTGAGCGCGCACTTTCCAAGACTTGTCCTTCGGGAGCGGGAGGTGGGTTGTCATTGATCTGGGAGTTGCGTCGGGAGGTGGCGTGCAGGTCCAGTTGCTTTTGATGGTGGCAAGCATGCTCCAGTCTCTTCGGTTTGTCATGTCACGGGTTTAAGGGATAGAGTGGTCGCCCCGCGCGCGGGCGATGGCCGCCGGGCGGGAGCGGACGTCCAGCTTGCGGAAGATGCGTCGCCAATAGGTGTCCACCGTGTGCGGGCTGACCCCCATCACGTCGGCGATCTGGACGTCCGTGTGTCCGCTGGCGGCCA
The DNA here is from genome assembly GCA_024233305.1 of Verrucomicrobiales bacterium. GTDB lineage: Bacteria > Verrucomicrobiota > Verrucomicrobiia > Limisphaerales > J093 > J093. The sequence continues at coordinate 276,975 of JACKPV010000029.1, read as the reverse complement.
AGCGCACGGCTTCGAATTCGCGCGGGCTCAACGTGCGCCCAATGCGGGTCGGGCGGGAGTGGTTCATCGTTCCGCCTCCCGGTGGTCAGGGAAGCGCCGACCGCCGAAGCGGGCGAACGCGGAGCTTATCCCCCCCCCCCCCCACACACACAGATATGCTGCGCACGGCATGGCGACACGCAGGGCCACGCTCCCAACGGAGGTGCAGCCGCGGTCGTCCGCTCCCCTTCAGGTTTCCTTGGCGGAACATGGCTCCGAGAATCGCTCGCGCGAACGGCGGTGTCAACCCGGCAAGTGTACAGTTGTGTCAGCGCAAACCCGGCGCCTGGGCAATACACACGCACTCGCCACCGGGCGCGATCGGGGAGGGGGCAACGTCATGTCGCCACGGCCCGCCCTGCGCGCCCGGTCTGTGAGGTCTGCCGCCTGGCGGGGCCGTATCCTCCGCATGAATCGCCGGTGCTTCCGTCGGGTCGGCGGGTGATTCCTGGCGGAAATGGCTGTGTCGCGTCCGGAAGCGACGCGGTGGCCGCCGTGGCGGGTGGGTTGGCGCGCCGGGTTCAGGCTACCCAGAAGAGATTCATGTGTCGCACGAGAAACCACGCCTGCAGGAGGAGCTCCAGACCGAGGTAGTAGTAGAACCAGATGCGGGAGCCGCGGCGGCGGCACCACAGGGCCAGAACGACTGGCAACGGGAAGACCATTGGCACAAAGCGCTGGTAGGAAAGCAGCCAATTGCTTAGCGCCGGGATCACTCCCGCCCCGAGCCCCCACCAGAAGCAGCGTGGATCCAGCCGCCACATGGGAGCCAGGCCCAGGAGCAGAAGCACGAACAGGAGTCGATCCAGAACGGAGTCGGTCGGCCCATGCAACTGCCCGATATCCGCGAAGGCGGTCGCAAAGCCCGGCAGGTTCACGATGTTCTCCACGGATGGCTGGTTGGCATAGTGGCGCTGTGCGGCAAATCCCTCGAACGGATTCCCCGTCCACAATGCCATAAGGGTGAAATAGGTGGTGTATCCCGCAACGACCGCAATTGAGACCACAGCGAGCGGTTGTCGGCACAGATGCGCAGGGAGCCGGGTCCAGCCGGCGCCAGTTCCGCGCCAGGAGCGCAATGCTCCAGTCCCCAGGTGCCATGCCAGCGGGAGGAGCACAAACACCCCAACGGCGCGTGTCATCGGCAGCAGGAAACCGGCAATTGCCGCCGGGCCCGGGCGCTCGTCCTCCATCCCCGTCCAGAACACCATCAGCAGGAGAAAGAAGAGGCCTTCGGTATAGGGGAATCCCAGGAAGAGCGTGCCGGGGAGGGCCAACCACAACCAGAGGCTGTCGCGGGCGAGGTCGCGTCCCCAGCGGCGCTCGACCAGACGGTAGAAAAGGGCGCTCCCAATCCACGCGAACAGATTCGCCAGCACCAATCCGGTCAGTGCGGCGCTTCCCCCGAAGAGTGGTGCGGCGAGTTTCAGCAGACTCGGCCAGAGGGGGTAAAAGGCGCACAGCTGATCCCCCGGGAGGTAGCCGTCTCGCGCGAGTGTCAGATAGGCCTGCCCGTCCCACGTGTAGAAGTGGCCCCAGAAGGAGTCCCCGGTTTCCCAGAGGGCAAGCACCCAGTCCGCGTGCCGGCGCTCCTCGTACCACGGGGCGAGAACCGTCACCAATCCGCAGAGCCCCAGAAAGGCGAGTCGATGGACCGCGAGCAGGACGAGAACTCCCTGGCGGCGCTTCATGCTGCTCCCGACGGCTTGCCGGGCAGCTGCTTTCGGGCCAGAAGGAAGAGGGCCGCAGCGCCGGCCAGGAACGCGCCAACCAACACCTTTTCCAGGATCAACCAAACCGGACTGGCTTGCCAGAAACCACCCAGGCAAGGGCATCCTTCCGGCCCGCCGAGCCACCATGCTGAAGCGTGATACCAGGCAAACACCACGGCCAGCCAGAGCAATGCCAGGCTCGCGGACCGGGTGGAGGCGCGCCACAAGATCCAGATGACAACCAGCAACTCGACGCCGACGGCGAGGGAGGAGATCGCACCGGTGGTCAACCCGTTCACTATGGGATCGGGCCGGGACCATTCCCGATGGGGAGCCGTCAGGAGCCACCCGGCCTTCGCCAGGGCGCTGAAGAGGAGAATCCCGCACAAGCCGAGCGCCAGGGTCGAGGCCAGCTTGCCCTCGGGACAACCGTTCGGTGATCTTCCCTGCGGCATGCCCCGCTCTCCTATTGCGTCCGCTGTCTGAATCGCCCGAGCCCCAGAACGACCAGGGGGCCGAGAACCAGCACGCCAAGCCCGGCGGCAAGCCACCGCGCCGATTTGCGGCGCGCCTCGAAACGACGATCGGACTCCGCGGAACTGATTGCCTGACTGAGCTCGGGGAGCGCCCGAACCTCGGCGTCGGTCAGCCAATGATCGCTTTGCCACGAAACGCTGTGGTCCGCGGTGGCAGGGAAGCGGGTGTCGGTGGTTGCCACAATTCCCGGTAGCTCCGGCTGAACCGCGAAGCCGGCGTCGATCGATTTGAGATCCGCAATGCGAACGTCGTATTGAACGAGCGGCTTTGCCTCGCTCGTGGATCCGTCACCATTTCGGGAAGGCACCCAGTATCGCGATCTCGCCGGCAGTCTGTAACCTGCGAGGTTCGTCCAATTCAGTACCTCGAAGGTGGCTGCGACCTGCGCACCGCTGCCGGGATCGGTCCCCTCGGCGGGGGCTCCGCCCATGCCGTTCTCCGCTTCCCGGAGATAGACCACTTTCGATGGAACATGAAATGGTTGGCTTCCCTCTGAGGCGGTGATTTGGACAGGCAATCGGTCGTAGGAGGTCATGCCGCGTATTCCGAAAGCGAGTACGCCTTGCGAGGTCGGGGGCTCCGCCTGGGGTTCCTCCAGTCCCTTGAAGTAGCAGCTGGAGCAAAGGGCAATCCAAATGGCTCCAATTTCGTCGTTCAGCACCGTGGCCGGTACCGGGCTGTGTCGCACGATCCCGACGGCGACGTTCTTCGCCGGACTCCTCGACGCGTCCCGACCCGTCTCCGCCAGTTGCGCGCGGAGGTCCTGTACGAACCAGCTTCTTTCCCCGTCGAATCCGAGCGCCACCGGGGCGGCTGCGCCTCGTGTCTGGTTCTTGTCGGGATCCACGGTGATCAGCCAGCGGCATCCCTCGATGCGAACCCGGAAGGGCTTCTCGGCGGTTGCGGAAGGGTAGGGAGCGTATTGGACCACGCCGGCAACCTCGACGGCCGGGCCCCGCGCCGCCGACGCCCCGTACCCGGGAATGGCTGGGAACGAGAGAAGCAGGAGTGCCCCCACGGCGTGCCTGAGCGACTCTGGGCAGTTCATTGGGGCGGAGGATATTCTCCCGAGGGTGTTCGGGCAACTCCAACCAGCAGTGGGACCATGCATGACCTCTAGTTGCAGGCGGTGCTGATGCGAAGGAAGAAATCACTCGTACCGCCGGGGTAGTAGCTCCCCGTGCAGACGCCACCGGAGCATTTCCCGGTGGAGTATGGAATCGTGCTGTACATGAAGTTGACGAGACTCCCAAAATCAACGCACTTCTGGTTCGGATAGCAGTCGCAGAAGACCTCGTAGTTTGCCACCATGCAGGTGCACGATGAGTTGTCCGGTCGACGTTCTCCAGTGGAGCAAGTCGTGCATCGGCTGACGCAATCGGTGAATGACTTCTTCGTGCGCGAACAGGAGCCGCCAGATCCCTGCGCCCAGAGGGCGACGGTCATGAGCATCGCCAGCGCGGCGCCCAGCAACGTGATCCCGCGTGTGCGAGCCCATTCGGTATGAATAGCGGTTTGTTTCATGATCGGGGTAAGTATGAAGTCACAGTGTTCATTTGTCATGTCACGAGTTTACGGGACACGTGCCCTCGAGGTACCCGGTGCAATGGCTGTGGGACTCCTCGCCGGCCTTGAAGATGGATCGGCTCCATGCACGGGGTGAGGGGCTGTGCCGTCCATCCCAGCGGGTCCTCAGTTGACGGGTGCCCGGAGGTCGGCGGCCGAACAGCGCCGGCAGTTCCCCTCGCGAGCGCTGCGCTTGGGCTTGCCGCCTCGGTGCAGTTGCGAGCGGGACCGGTTCACGGGAACACCGTTGCCCTACCTGCGGAACCTGCTTGCGCGATCCATTGCGCGAAATCCCTCATTTGGGTTCCTTGGCCTTTTGGAGGTGTTGGCGCCGGGTACTGAATGCCACGAGCATGCCCGGAATCACCAGGAGGCCGACTGCTAGCCACTTGAATGAGCGCCTTTTCGCGTCGCCGAAGTGTGTGTATTCCGGTCCATTTTTCAGCCAATCGTCCGCGATCGCCAATAGGCGAGGATCGCGGGCACTCGGCCAGGATTCGCCTGGTTGGAGCGCATACTCGGCGTACTTGAAAATGCGCTTCCTGTTCCACCGTTTGTAGCGGTAGTCAGCGACTCGAGTCTCAGCCTCGATCCGCGGCCGGGAGGATGAGCCGGCGGTGACCTGGACCGCGGTCCCCTTCAACCGGAAGATGCGTGCGGGCCACTTGGCCTCTGGGGCAGTCGAAGACACTTCAAGTTGGGACGCAAGAGGGATGGTGAGTGAGTTGGTCTGAAACCAGTCGGTCACTTGGTAGCGAGCCCTGACCCACCCCTCGGGGGTTGTTCGCCTGAACTCCAGAGTGCTCAAACGCTTGGAGTAGTCGGCGAGCGTTTCTGGGTAATCCAACTCGAAACGAAACAACTCCTCTTTATCGCCCAAATCGAGAGCCGGGTCGCGTACCACCTCGAAGCGCCTCAAGAACCGGCCCGATTCCCACTCTCCCAAGACCCATCGGTAGCCCCAAACCTCGGGATTGCGGCGCACCACTGTCCATGGCACTGGCATCACCACCACGCCGGTCTCGTTTGTAACGAACGTTGCCGGCGACCAGCCGTAGGTGATTGGAACGAGGGGGTCCCCGATGAGGCCACTGCCTGGAGGAATGGGATAGGGAGAGCTTGTTACCAACCCCTGAGGCGCGTTGGTGGCGATCCGGCCGTCGCGCCAGATCGTGTCCTCCCCGCATTTCACACAGGCAGCCGTCGGGTCGGCGAGTGATCCAGCGGGGACATGGCTCGTTCTCGTCGGGGCGACGATTCACGAAAACATAACTGGCAGTCGGAACCGGCGAGACCGCGTGAGCCCCTGGATTTCAACGCCCATTACGCGTCGGCGGCCACAGCGGGTTGAATCGATCCGGCCAAGCCACGAGCCGGAAGGGAGCGTGGCAAGCCTGGATTTGAAACAGGGGGACAGGTTCACTGTGTGCCTTGGTGTCGGGTGCTCCGCGGTGACCGTTGGTGGGGGGAAGCGCCCTGGATCGAACGGCGGCGGCTTTCCGGCGAGCGGGCTTGGTTTTACGCTGCCGGTCTGGTAAGCCCCTGCCGCATGGGATCGCGCATTGTCGAAGTCCGCACCTTTCCGCTCCGTTATCCGACGGTCGGGCGCTTCAAGTTCTTCGAGGTGCCGCCCGGCGTGCCCAAGGGGCGGCCGACGGTGTTGGTCAAGATCACCACCGACGACGGCGCGGTGGGCTGGGGGCAGAGCGTGCCGTCGCAGAAGTGGAGTTACGAAACGCTTGAGACGGTCCAGACGACCATCGACCACCATCTCGTCCACGAATTGATCGGACGCGATCCGTTCGATATCGAGACCATCGAAGCGGCCATGAGCGCGACCATTGCGCCGTCGTTCTCGACCGGTCAGCCGATTTGCAAGGCTGGCATCGATCTGGCCCTGTTCGACCTCACGGGACGTTTGCTCGGGCAATCGCCGCAAACCCGCTGGCAGCGGCAAGGCCGCGACCGTATCCAGCTCAGCTGGACGTTGAACCCGCGGACGCTCGACGAGATCGAGGCTTTGGTCGAACAGGGCCGGTCGCGCGGCTATCGTAACTTCAATGTGAAGGTAGCGCCCGACCCGGAATTCGATCTCGAGTTATGCCGCCAGGTGAAACGGCTCGTGCCGGAGGGCTTTCTTTGGGCCGACGCGAACGGCGGCTACGACGAGGAAACTGCGCTCGAGGTCGCCCCGAAACTGGCGGACCTCGGCGTGCCGGTGCTGGAACAACCGCTGCCCGCCAACCGCCTCCGCGGCTACCGTCGCCTGAAGGAGCAGGGCGCGCTGCCGATCATCATGGACGAAGGCATCCTCTCGACGGTCGAACTCGAGGAGTTCCTGGCGCTCGGGCTGCTCGACGGGGTGGCCATGAAGCCGGCGCGCTGTGGCGGGCTCACCGAGGCGCGTCGGCAGGTCGAGCTGTTGCTGGATCGCGGTTTGATGTTCCTTGGCAGCGGGCTTTGCGATCCGGACGTCTCGCTGGCGGCGTCGTTGGCATTGTACGGTTGCTATGAACTGGCCTATCCCGCCGCGCTCAACGGGCCGCAGTTCCTGGAAGGCTCGATTCTGAAGGAACCGTTCAAGGTCGTGGACGGTCATCTGGCCGTGCCCACCGGGCCGGGCCTCGGCGTCGAGGTGGACGAGGCGAAACTCGCGGGACCCTGGCCATGATCCTCTGTCTTGGCACGACGCCGGCCGTTCAGCGGGTGATGGTTTTCGACCGCCTCGAGGTGAACGAAGTCAATCGCGCCGCCCGCACCCTTGATGGCGTCGCGGGCAAATCGATCAACGTGGCCAAGGTGCTTCGGGCGCTGGGTGGCCGGCCGTTCGCCACGGGCTTCCTGGGCGGCGACCGCGGGGCCTTCGTGCGCGCCGTCCTGGACGAGCATGCCATCCCGCACGAGTTCGTGGACGTTCCCGCCCGCACGCGCCAATGCGTCACCGTGATTGATCGCGCCCAACGCACGGTCACCGAATTGGTCGAGGAAAGCCTGCCCGTTGACGCTTCCGCCTTTGCGGCGCTCGCGGCGATCTTCGACCGCCAGCGGCCGCGGGCCCGCGCGGTTGTGTTGTCCGGCACGATCACGCCGGGCGGCCCGGAGACGCTGTATGCCGATTGCGTGCGCAAGGCGCAGGCGCATTCCGGGTTGACGGTGGTGGACGCGAAGGGGCCGCCACTGCTCGCCGCCCTGGGGGAAAAGCCCGGTTTGGTGAAGCCCAACCGATCGGAACTGGCCGCCACCGTCGGCCGTTCGCTGGACGACGAGACGGCCATCATCCAGGCCCTGCGCGAACTGCACGAACGCGGCGCGCAGCGGATCGTGGTCACCGCCGGAAAGGACCCAAGTCTCGCCTTCGACGGCACGCGTTTCTGGCGCGTGGGAAACCCGCCCATCGACGCGGTGAACCCGATCGGTTCGGGCGACTCCTTCACCGCCGGTGTGGTGCTGGGGCTGCTCGCCGGCGACGATCTCGGGGAAGCCTGCCGCCGGGGCGCCGCCGCCGGAGCGGCCAATGCGCTGAACCTGTTGGCCGGCGAAGTCGGGCCGGGCGAAGTCGAAAGGCTGGCGGCGCGCGTCAACCTCGCGGTCGTGGGCGGATGAGCCCGTCCGCATGACCACTGCCGCAGCCACCTGGCGGACCGAACTCCGGCCAACGCTCGTCCTCGCCGGACCGATTGTGCTGGCGCAAGTCGCGCACATGTCGATGGGCGTCGTCGACACGCTGGTGGCGGGACGCATCGGCACGGTGGCGCTGGCCGGGCTCGGGCTGGCAGCGAACTTCTTCTGGACCTTCACCCATGTCTGCGTGGGTGGCCTGATGGCGCTCGACACCTTCTTCGCCCAATCGGTCGGGGCGCGGGACGAGCGCGGGCTGGCCCGTTACTTCGCGCAATCCTTCTGGCTGTGCGCGGCCGTCACGGTGCTTTCCGCCGTGGTGCTGTTTCTCGGGAACTGGCTGTATGTTTCGGTCGCCGCGCCCAGCCCGACGCGGGAGGCCTTCGGGATCTACCTGCGGAACGTGATCTGGTGTCTGCCGGCGATCTACTTCTTCTTCGCGCTGCAACGCTACTGGCAGGCGCGCCAACGGGTGGTGGCGTTCATGGCCTTTACGGTGCTCGCGAACGGGCTCAACCTCCTGGTCAACCTCGCGCTCGGGCTCGGATGGTGGGGCTTCCCGCGGCTCGAAGTGCAGGGCTTGGCGCTGGCCTCGGTGGCGAGCCGTTATGCGTTGCTGGTCGCTGGCATGGTTTACACCGCCTGGCGGATGCGCAGGTTTTCGTTGTGGTTGCCCCGGATCGACCGCGAGGTGCAGCGGCGGTTTCTCGGATTGGGTCTGCCGGCGGCCGGCCAAGCGGCTTCCGAGGTGGGCGTCTTCGTGATTGCGACGTTCCTGATGGGCGTGTTCAGCACCGTAGCTCTGGCGGCGCACCATGTCTGCCTGATCATGGCCGCGTTCACCTTCATGTTTCCCATGGGGCTGTCGGCAGCGGCCGCAGTGCGCGTCGGGACGTTCGTCGGCGCGGGCCAACCGGCGCGGGCGCGGCTCGCGGGCTGGTTGTGCATCGGTCTGTCGATGCTGGTCATGGCGGGGTTCGCGGCCGGTTACGTTGTGTTCCCGCGGACGTTGCTGGGCTGGTTCTCGGACGATCCCGAGGTGCTGGCCATCGGCGCGAAGATCCTGCTGGTCGTCGCGTTGTTCCAAGTGGCGGACGGAACGCAGGTCAGCGCGACCGGCGCGTTGCGGGGCTGGGGCAACACGCGCGCCGCCATGATTGCCAACTTGATCGGCCATTACCCGATCGGACTGGTCCTCGGGCTGGTCCTGGGATTCGGCCTCGGTTGGGGCGCAGTCGGGGTCTGGGTCGGACTCGCCGCCGGTCTCATCGCGGTGGCCGTCATGGTCCTCTGGGTCTGGCGCTCGCTCACGGCCGCCGCCACGGATTGAATCGTGCTTTCCCTGGCCGCTTCACGCGGACAAAGGCGACGGCGGCGGGACGAAGTCGGCGATGGGCATGGTTGGAAGTGGGTGAGGCCCTCGATGGTAGGGTAGGTTTTCCAACCTGCCGGTTCCGGGGACTTTCCAGTCCCCGGCAACGGCGCGGACAGGAATGTCCGCGAAACCGGCAGACAGGAATGTCCGCCCTACTGCCGCCCATCAAGGCCCGCTGTCCTCACCCGGTTCCCATCAGACCCGTCGGCGATGGCGAAGGAGCCGTCGGGCTGCACGGGGAAGCGCGATTCGAGGAGCGCTCCCAGGCTGCCGCGGCAGATGCCCGGGCGGAAGTCCGGCGAGGCAAAGCGGGCCTCCGGGCCGGGGTGCTCGCGGCGCCATTCGATCCACGCGCGGAGGAACTGGCCCAGCTCCTTCAATTCCCAGGCGTGCAGGTAAAGCGCGTGCATCAACGACCGGTCCGCCAGCCGCGTCAACTTGTCGTAAACGACCTCCAACGTCTCGCACGCTGACGCCAGCCGCCTGTCCGCGCCATCCCAGGCTTCAACGGGTGTCAGCCGCAGATGATCGAGATCCGTGAGGAACTGTCGCCCGCCGGTACCGAAGGTCGTCGGCAAGTGCAGCAAGTCCGCCAGCAACCGCAGTTCGTCCGCAGTGAAGGCCTCACCGACGGCCGGTTGGAACGAAGGCCGCCACGCCGCGAGCGCCTGCTCATAGGCAACCGCGGGGCGGTAATCCGTCGGGTCCGCCAGATAGGCGCCGGTGGTGTGAATCCCGACGAAGTTGGCCTCGAAGGGACAGTTCGGGTTGAGCAGGATGCCGCCAACCTCGCCCGCCACGCCCGCTTCCCGTCCGTCGAACGGGCCGAGATACAAGCGGCGCATGTCGTAGTCGTTGGCAAACAGGTTGTCCCAAAGCACCGGACGTCGGCGCACCACCCGGGCCAGTTCGCGCAGGCTCTCCACCGGGATGCGCTCGGACACGATGTGCGGTCCCGTCCAGAAGACGTCGATTTCGGGCGCCAACGCTTCGCCCAACCGGCCGAGATAGGCGTTCTCCGGGACGGCCGGTTGCGCCATGCGACCGCAATAGGCCGTCGGGCAGAAGAGCAGTCGGACCGGATCGCCCGCGTGCTCGAGGTCCGCGAGCACCTCGTTCGCCAGCCAGCTTTGGGCTGATGCCGCATCGCCGAACCGGGCGGAATCGGCGGCATTCAGCGCGGCGGGGATGTCGTCGAAGAGCACGGCGATCCCGTCCGCGCCGAGCGCGCGCACGGACCGGATTTTGTCCAACAACGCCATTCGGTCGGCGGGATCGGTGAAACGGACATCGAGGCCGGGCGCGACCGCGTAGACGAAGTGGAGTCCGTGTGCGCGACAATCGCGGATCAGCGCGCCCAGCTCGGCGGTCTCGCGGGCGTCATAGGGCTCGCGCCAGAGCGCCCGATGTTTGAGGTCGTCCTTCGGCGCGTACATGTAGGTGTTCAGCCCCGCGGCGCGAAGCCATTGGAACAGTGTGCGTCGTTGGGCGGCGGACCAGGGCCGGCCGTAGAAACCCTCGATGACGCCGGAAAGGAACTCGGTTGGTTGCATCGCTTGTGAATGGTCCGGGGCGGCCCGGACGGACGGATTAAACCGGGCGCGCCCCAAAGAGACCGCAAAAAAAAAAGCGCTTGAACATGGCGGGCCTATGTATTATGCATTCCGAGGTAGTTGGTTTGACGATGATCCGGTGAGCCGATGTGGTGGTGGCCGGTTCCCTGAAACCCCTGACCGATCATGAAAGCGATGAAACCTCGGCGGCGGTGGTTGAAGTGGCTCGCGATGGCGGGTGGCGCGTGCCTGTTGTTGCTCTTCGTGGCTTACCTGGCCATTGGTTGGCGCATCGGCGCCGGGGTTCGCGAGACGGTTGTCGAAGCGCAGGTCCGCCACGGGGGCGATGCCGTCGAGGCCTTGCTGGGTCTGGTCGAGGATGCGTCGGCGACGTGGGCGGAGCGGAACCGCGCGGTGTGGGCGCTGGGTCAGTTGGGGGACGGGCGGGCGCTGGAGCCCCTGCGCGCCCTGAGCACCGGGGGCGATTGCGAACACGAGCGGCGGCTTTGTGAGCATGAGCTTGGCAAGGCCGTCAAGCTGCTTGAAGGCGGCTTGAACGCCTCGGCGTGGATTTGGCGACGGGGGGCGGTGCGGCCCGGGGCGAACGCAAGCGGCGGCGGGGAACCGGTGGTTTCAGAGCTTCAACGGTAATGGAAACGGGACCGATACTGCTCGGTTTGACAGCGACGGCGGTCGTTTTCGGACCGCTCTTCCTGGCGCGGCAGGAGAGCGAGCGACCGCCGATTCGCTGGCGGGAGTTCTTTCGCAGTCTGATCGAGCCGGTCGCCCGGCGTGGCTTGACATGGGCCGTGGGGCTCCCGGTTTTGTGGATGGCGCTTTACTACGGCTTCATCGCGCACGTCTGGTTCCGGCTGGGGCGTTGGCCGAGGTTCGGAGAGCCTCTGGAAGGATGGCTGGTTTCCACCCATTACGAGCTGTGCCTCGGGCTGTTGAAGGCGCTGGTTTTCTCCCTGCCCGCACTGCCCGTTGTGATCGTGGCCGGACTGGTACGGGCGCGGTGGAGGCACCTGCCCGCTTATGCGCTGGCCTACGGCGCGGCTGTCGGGCTGGCCTGGGGGGCGCTTTTCGTGGCGCCTCATGCGTTCCTCAACTGGTTGTTCGATTGACATGAGGCCGGACCGGGAAACCAGCTCAGCATCGCGGCGCGCCTTGGGGTGGGGGTGGCTCGCCTGGGTGCCGCTGTTCCTGGTGGCCGGCATCATCTCGATGATGGAGTTCGGTTACGCGGCGCGGCCGCCGGCCACCCCCGAGCTGCGGCGGCATGTGGCAGGCCATTTGCAGTGGCTGGCGTTGAGCGGGAACGCGGTGCTGTTGAGCTGGACGCTCATCTGCTGGCAGGCCTCCGTGCGACGGGGCCGGTTGACGGCGATCCCGGGAGAAAACGGTTTGATGCCGGGCCTGGCCGCGGTGGGGCTGCACGGCTTCTGGTTGTTGTTCGCCGGCGAGTACTGGGACGTGGACGAGTTGGCGCCGCTGATGATCATTCTGTTCGGGCCAACGCTGGTGCTGGCGTTCGCTTTTCTGGCATCCGGTATCGGGCGGCTGAAACGGATGCGCGCGGTGACCGGACTGGCTGCGGGGCTGGCGGCGCTCTGCGTCCTGTGTCAATCGGGTTGGGGCGCGTTCTCGACCGACGCTCCGCCGGCCCGGCTGTTTCCGCTTTGCTCGTTGATCCTGGGGGCCGGGATCGGGGTCCGACTGGGGATCTGGTGGCTGACCGACGAGGGCTATTCCGACGCGAGGCACGCATGAATGACGACTTTGACAAATGGACGGTGCAGGTGCGGAAGGGCTTGCTGGACTATTGCATCCTGAGCGCCCTGGCCGGTCGCGAACGCTACGGCTACGAGCTGGTGAAGACGCTGGCGGGCGTGCCCGGTCTGGGGGTGACAGAGGGCACGCTGTATCCGCTGCTTTCGCGGTTGCGGGTGCAGGGGTTGGTGACCACGCGGTTGGTGGAATCGTCCGAGGGGCCGGCCCGCAAATACTACGCCCTGGCCGATGAAGGCCGTCGCACGCTGGCGTTGATGGAGGAATACTTGGAAACGTTGAACGCCGGAGCCCGCGCGCTGCGGCAAATCGGAGGACAGGGATGAGCACTTGGACGACGGCCGCTCGCAACGAACTGGAACGGTACTTCGCCCGACTCGGGCCCTGGCTCAAGGCCAGTGGCGCGGATCCGGCGGAGGTCATCGAGGATTTGCGCGAACACCTGCGGCGCGAGGTCGAGGCGGGCGGGCTTCCCGTGGTGACCGACGGGGACGTGCGCCGGTTGCTGGCGAAGATCGGCGCACCGGAACCGGAAGCGACGGCGCCCGAAACGGCCGCCGTGGCTCGCGAGGAAACGCGCGCTCCGGAGGCGGGGCGGCACGGAAGCCGTCCGGGCGCCTGGCTCCTGCTGCCCGGGGCGTTGCTGCCCTTCATCGCCCTGGTCATCGAACTGACCACCGGGATGTGCGCCGGCATCTTCTTCGATCCCCTGCCCACCCTCGGACATGTCGCGCTCGTCGTGCTGGTGCCGCTGGTCAACCTGCTGGTTTGGGAAACAGTCCGGGAGGGTCGAACGTCCCGCGTGCGTGCCCTGGATTGGGCGAACGCCGTGGCTGTCGCGGTCGCGGTCTACTACACGGTGATCTACCTCCCGCTGATGGTGCCTGGAGTGTACGCCATGATCTTCTTCGGCTGGGGGTTGCTGCCGTGGTCGCCGTTGCTCGCTCTGGTGGCGACGTTGATGCTGCGCCGGCGCCTGCGGCGGTTGGCGGAGGAGAGGAACGGGACCGGTTTGCGGGCCGGAGGGAAGGGTTTTCTCGTGGGCGTGGTGGCGCTGGTCCTGCTCGGTGCGCCGGATTGGATCACCCGGGTTGCGATGGACATGGCGGCTTCGTCTGAACCGGCGACCCGGGCGCGCGGGGTGGGCTGGCTGCGGACTCTCGGCAGCGAGGACGCGATGCTGCGGGCCTGTTACGGGCGGACGCCGAACGCCGCGAACATGGATCTGGTCGGGTTGGTGTTGACCGGCGGGCGGGACGTTTCGGCCGGAACCGCGCGGGAAATCTACTACCGGGTCACCGGGCGCCCGTTCAACGCCGTGCCGCCTCCGAACGTGCGCACCGCGCGCGGCGGCTTCGCGGAATTGAGCGAATGGACCTGGGATGCGGATCAGGGGGGTGCGGCGGTGGGCGGCCGGATCAAGGGGCTTTACCTGCGCAGTTCGCGGCTCGACGCCGTGGTCGATGCGACGGCCGCCTGGAGCTACACGGAGTGGATTCTCGAATTCCGGAACGATTCCCTGCGCCAACGCGAGGCGCGCGCCCAGGTGCTGTTGCCCCCGGGGGGCGTGGTTTCCCGGCTTACGTTGTGGGTGGATGGCGAGGAACGCGAGGCCGCCTTTGCCGGTCGCAGCGAAACGCGTCAGGCTTACCAGAGCGTGGTGCAGCGACGGCGCGACCCCGTGCTGGTCACGACTGCCGGTCCCGACCGCGTGCTGGTGCAGTGTTTTCCCGTGCCGCCCGGTGGAGGCACGATGAAGGTGCGGGTCGGCATCACGGCGCCGTTGATCCTGCCGGCGGCGGGGGAGGGCATCTTCGTCTGGCCGCGTTTCATCGAGCGGAATTTCAACCTCTCCGACGATCTGCGGCACACGGTCTGGCTCGAGTCGAAGGGCGGTCCGGGATTGACCTGCGAGGCGCTGCCGGTCGAGGAGCTGAAGGCCGGGGTGCAGGCCGTGCGCGGGGAGCTGCGCATGGCGGCATTCGCGTCCCCGGAAGCGCAGGTGCGCGTGCGCCGGGATCCGGAGCGTCGCACGGCCTGGGCGCGGGACGAACGCACGTTGGGCGACGACGTGGTGGTGCAGACTCTGGTCGAAACGAATTCGCCGCCGGTCGGGCATCTGGTGTTCGTGCTCGATGCGTCCGAGGGGATGGACGACGCGTTCGCGTCGGTGGCGCGGACGTTGGCGGACTTGCCGGACGCGGCTCGGTTCTCGGTCGACGTGTTGGTCGCGCGGGACGAACCGGTCCGGTTGAACGACGGCGCATCGGCGGACGGCGGGGTTTCGCCGAGCCAGGTGGTGGCGGGTGTGCGGCGGTTGCGTGGCGTGGGGGGCCAGGACAATCTGCCGGCGCTCGTGCAGGCGTGGGATCTGGCCTCGCGCCACGCGGACGGAGCGATTGTGTGGGTGCACGCGTCGCAGCCGGTGCAGCTCGGCTCGGGGGAGGCATTGGAACAACGCTACGACCGGCGTCCGGGCGGACCGCGCATTCATTCATTCCAGGTCGATGGCGGCCCGAATCGCTTGATCGAAGCGCTCGACAAGTTGCCCGGGGTAATCGCCGTGCCGCGGCTGGGAACGGTCGAGGAGGATCTCGCGGCGTTGGTCCGACGTTTGACGAGCGGGGATCCGGCGCCGGCAGTGGTGCGGGTGCGCCAGGGTGCGGGGGGCGCGGAACGGTCCTCGGAAGATCGGACGGCGCCCCATCTGGCCCGGCTTTGGGCGTTGCAGCAGACGCAGGAACTTCGGGCGAAGCGGCAGGTTCGCGACGCGGTGGAACTGGCGGGGCGGTTCCAGTTGGTGACGCCGGTGAGCGGCGCGGTGGTCCTGGAGAACCAGCAGCAATATGACGCGGCCGGTTTGACGCCGGTGGATCCGCAGACCGTGCCCTCGATCCCCGAACCCGGGACGTGGGCCTTGCTGTTGCTCGGAGGCGCGATGCTCTGGTTCGGGCGACGCCGGCGCCCGCGATGATGGCGGTCCGTAGCCGCCGCGCGGCGCTTCAGGGGGTGGGAGCGGTCTGCGGGCGGGCTTCCGCGGCCCGGCGCTGCGCGAAGGGAATCAGGGCCGCCACGGCGTCGTCGGTGGCCTTGAAGGCGGCATCCCCGCCCTGATTGCAGACGACCAGGATGGCAAAACCGCGTTCGGGAGCGAGCCAGGCATTGGCGTAGTTCATGGTGTTGCTGCCGCAATGGTTCAGCGCCCGGCCACCCGCCCAGCCACGGTCGGTCACCACCCAGCCCAGGGCATGCCCTTCCGGGTCCACCGGGGTTTGCACCGCGTCGTAAGTGTCGGCGGTGCCAAGCGCTCCATGGCCGTGCGGGCCGCGCAATTGATCGGCGATGAAGAGCGCCCAAGTCTGCAGGGTGCAGTGCACGCGTCCGGCGGGGCCGATGACCGGCGGGTTGTCGACGGCTGGTCCGTTGCCTTCGACCGGCTGGCCGTTGGCCCGGTGGCCCCAGGGTTGATCGAGTTTGCCCGGCGTGCCGACGCCGCCGAAGCCGAACTGGCTCATGCCGAGCGGGCGGAAGATCCGGGTGGTGATCGCGGCCTCCCAGGGCTGGTTCAAGACGCGCTCGAGCATGGCGCCGGCGATGACGTAGCCCAGATTGGAATAGCGGAACACGCTGCCGGGCGGATCCTCGGGAGTGGCGCCCGCAGCCTCGATCAGGGCGGCCACGCGCGCCTCGTGAACCGGGCCCTGCGAATCGAAGTCGCCCCATCGCAGGTTCGCCGGGAAACCGGCCCGGTGGCTCAACAACTGGCGGAGCGTAACCCGGCGGAAGGCCGGGTCCATTCCTCCAACCGCCTCGGGGAAGACCTCCGCCAGCGTGCGATCCCATTCGAGCCGCCCTTGTTCGACCAGGCAGGCCGCCAGCATGGCGGTCATCGCCTTCGTGTCGGAGCCGAGATGCCAGGAGTCATGGACGGTGACCGGCACGTCGCTGTCGGCCCGTCGCCAGCCGGCGGCGCCGACCGCCGCCAGGCCGTTCCCGGTGACCACCGCGGCGGCCAGGGCCGGAACGGCGTGCCGCATCCGAACGGCTTCAATCGCCCGGGTGATGTCCGCGTCCCCGTCGACGGGGGCGGTGGTGTCGCTCAACCGCTGCTGCATGGCGCCTTGCTTCGCGCGTTCCGCCGTGAGGGCGATGGCGACCAGGCCAGCCAGGGCGGCGAGGAGCCCGCAGGTGAAGCCGCAGCCGAAGGCCTTGTGGGTCGGTTTCATGCGTCGTTCACGTGATGCCATCACCGTGGCCGCGAAGGAATTCCTGCCGGCGAGGTTCGGGAAATCGCTCGATGGCATAGCGCAGCATGGTGCGCGGCAGACGACGGCAGCGGGGACCGAGGAAGGCCTCGAGCGTCGCCCGGTCGCGCTTCCCGACCTCGCGCAGCATCCAGCCCACGGCTTTGTGGATCAGGTCCTCGCGGTCCGCGATCAGGCGGTCGGCGATGGCGAGCGTGTCGGCGAATTCGCCGCGCCGGATGAAGGCGTGAGTGGCGACGATGGCGATTCTTCGCTCCCACAGGCTGGCCGAGCGCGCCAGTCGCTGCAGCGGGCGGCGGCTGCGTTCAACGAGCCAGGCGCCGACGAGGGACGGCGCCGAGAGATCGACCAGGTCCCAGTTGTTGACCCGGGCGGTGTGATCGAGGTAGGTGGCGTGAATCGTCCGCCGAACGGAGTCGTCGCCGCGCTCGAATTGCCGGACCCAGACCAGCAACGCGGTGAGGCGTTCCTCGTGAATCGGCGAGGCGAGCAGCTCCAAGGTGGCGGGCATCGGGAGTTCGCCGAAGCGCCGGGCTATCCGGCGCTGTTCGGGAACGGTGACGCCGAGGAAGCGGTCTCCCTCGGCGTATTCCCCCGGGCCGGTTTTGAAGAAGCGCTCGAGAACGGCCGCCTTCGCCGGCCGGGCAACGGCGCGGAGAGCGCGGCGCACGGCGCAGGCGGTCGGGATGGGTTCGGTCGACGCCATCGCGCAGTCTTTTGGAGAACCTCCATCGGGGGCAAGCGGCAAATCCAGCGGTCGCACCCGCGGTAGGACGCCCGCCTCGCTTACCGGCTTGGAGTGCGCCGGCAGAGCGCAGCGGCGACGGCGCTTTCGAGGGCGGACGGGCATCCGAACGATCTCTTCGCCTCGGCTGCCCTACAAAGCGGTGTCAGGGCCACCGCACTCCAAACGGCGCGTTTCGGAATGGACGGTGCGCTGGCGTTCTTGGAGTGCGCCGGTGGAGCGCAGCGGCGACGGCGCTTTCGCGGCCGGACGGGCATCCGAACGATCTCTTCGCCTCGGCTGCCCTACAAAGCGGTGTCAGGGCCACCGCACTCCAAACGGCGCGCTTCAGAATGGACGGGGCGCTGGCGTTTTTGGAGTGCGCCGGCAGAGCGCAGCGGCGACGGCGCTTGCGAGGCCGGACGGACAACCGAACGATCTCTTCGCCTCGGCTGCCCTACAAAGCGGTGTCAGAGCCACCGCACTCCGAACGGCGCGCCTCAGGCCCGGGGATGTGCCTCGTCGTAGGCCCTTTTCAAGCGGTCGGCGGTGACGTGGGTGTAAACCTGGGTGGTGGCGAGGTGGGCGTGGCCGAGAAGTTCCTGGACGCTGCGCAGGTCGGCGCCGGCGTCGAGCAGGTGCGTGGCGAAACTGTGCCGGAGCTTGTGCGGGGTGAGGGCCGGATCGAGGCCGGCTGCGGCGAGATAGTGCTTCAAGCGGAGCTGGACCAGGCGGGGGTAAACCGGTTCGCCGCCTTCGGCAGCCCGGGCAAAGACGGGATCGCCGGGTCCGGGCGTGGCGGGCAGCGCCTGCCAGTAAAGCCGGATCGCCTCGAGGGCCGGCGCGCCGATCGGCGCCAGGCGTTCCTTGCGTCCCTTACCCTGAACGCGCACCTGCTGCCCGACCAAGTCCAGGTCGCCGACGCGCAGACCGCAGAGTTCACTGATGCGCAGGCCGCAGGAATAGAGGGTCTCGAGGATGGCGGCGTCACGGAGGCAGCCCGACGCGTCGATGGCCGCGGTCTCGTTCGCGCGGCGCGCCTCGAGTTCGCGCAGCGGCGCCGCCAGCAGGGCGTTGAGTTGCGCGACCGTGAGGAACTTCGGCAGGCGACGAGCGCCGCGCGGGAGGCTGATCTGTCGCACCGGCGTCTGCTCGACGTCGCCCCGCCGGATCAGGAAACGGTAGAAACTGCGAAAGGCGCTGAACCGGAGCTGGATCGCCGCGCGTCCCAAGCGTCCGCGTCCCAGGAACCGCAGGTAGGCGCGGAAATCGTCCCGCTGCAACCGCGTCCAGTGGGGGCGTTCGCCACGTTGCCCGCGATGCCAATCGTGGAACTCGAACAGCGCCTGCCGGTAGTTACGCAGGGTATGGGGCGAGGCGGCGCGTTCGGTGGCGAGGTGGTTCAGAAAGGCGCGAAGGCGCTCGTCGCCGGCCGCGGTGCTTGCCGCGTCGGGGGGGGCGGCGCTGGACGGCGGGGGGGGCGGACGCCGGGGCATGGGTTCAGGAAGGATTGCCGGACGGTTCGTCCGCGGTTTCGAGCCCGGTTCGGAGCCGGAGCTGCCCGCAGGCGGCGTCGATGTCGTGCCCCTTTTCGCGCCGGAGAGTGGCGCGGGCGCCACGTTGTTCGAGGGCGGCGAGGAAGCGTTCCTGGCGGGCCGGTTCCGGTCGTTCCCAGGGGAGGCCATCCACGCGGTTGTACGGGATGAGGTTGATTTTGGCGCGCAGACGGCGGGCGATGTCGGCCAGTGGTGGCGCCTGGTCGGGGCCGTCGTTCACGCCGGCGATGAGGATGTACTCGAGGGTGATGATGCGGCCCTTGCCGGCGATGTAGGCTTCGCAGGCCGGGATGAGTTGCGCGAGGGGGTATTTGCGGTTGACCGGCATGATCCGCTCCCGCACGGGGTCGGTGGCGCCGTGCAAGGAGATCGCCAGGCCGAACTGCTCGGGTTCGGTGGCGAGCCGCCGGATTTGGGGCACGAGGCCGCAGGTCGAGAGGGTGATCCGGCGCGCGCCGATGCGGCCGCCCCAGTCGGCGTTGAGGATGCGGAGGGCGCGGAGGAGGCGATCGTAGTTGGCCAGGGGTTCGCCCATGCCCATGATCACGAGGTTGGTGACCAGCCGGGTGGCCGTGCCGGCCGCCGGTTGTGCCGCGTGCCAGCGTTCGGCGGCGAGGACCTGCTCGACGATCTCGAACGGTTCGAGGTTTCGCTTCCAGCCACCCAGGCCGCTGGCGCAGAACCGGCATCCGTAGGCGCAACCGACCTGGGTCGAGACACAGAGCGTGACGCGGTCGCTGGCCTCGCCATAAAGCGCGGGGTTGGCGGGGATGAGGACGCTTTCGACGAAGGCGCCGTCGGGCAGCCGCCAGAGGAACTTCCGGGTGGTGTCGGCACTGCCCTGAACCACGCGGGGTTCGAGACAACGCAGCGTGAACCGGTTGGCCAGCCGTTGTCGCAATGGCCGCGGCAGGTTCGTCATCGCCTCCCAACCGGTCACCCGCCGCCGGTGCAGCCATTCCATGATCTGGGTGGCGCGGAACGGGGGTTCGCTCCAGGTGGCCAGGGTGGACTGGAGTTCGGGGAGGGTGAGCGATCGCGCGTCACGGTCCCGTGAAGGGACGCCTGCCTCGTTGGCGGAGCGCCCGGCCATCGCGGCCGGCGGCAGGGGGCGGGCGGGGGAAGCGGAGGGGCGTGGTGGGCGGAGACGACCGGTGCGTCCGCGGGTTGGATGGGGTCGGTCGAATGGCGCCGGAGCCGGCCCGTTTGCGGGGCGTCCGGGGGGGCGTTCCGGCCCGGATCCGCGGGGGGGCGCACCCCGGCGCGGAGGGCGTTTGCTTTCCGATTCCCACCGGCGGGGCCCGCGTGGTTGCGGGCCTTCACGGCTCGCGCGCGGACGGTCCGGGCCCGGTTCGACACCGTCCTTGGCGACGCGGCTCGGGCGGCCGGGCCGGGCGGCGTCCGGCGGTTTGGCGGTGGGGGTGAGCGGGGCCAGCGGACGCGGACCCGCTGCCGGGCGGCCGGATGGTCGCCGTCGGGCAGCGGGCGGCGAGGCGGGCCCCGTTCGGGTGGAGGTTCGTCGTCGCATGGACACCGCGCCTACTGTGCGCGGTAGTAGTGCTCGATGTATTCGCGCACCATTCGCTCGGTGCTGTATTGCGGCACCAGGGTGGACATCGCGCGCCGGATGCGTTGGAGCCACTCGCGCGGGATGCCGTTCGCGTCGCGATTGAAGAACGAGGGGATCACGTCCTCGGTCAGCGCCCGGAACAGGTTTTCGCTGTCCTGCCGGTCCTGTTCGCCGACGTCGGCGGGATGCGAGTCGTCGCCGATGGCGAATCCGTTGGTGTTGTCGAAGCCTTCGCGCCACCAGCCATCAAGGATGCTGAGGTTGAGGCAGCCATGCACGCCGCACTTCATGCCGCTGGTGCCGGAGGCTTCGAGCGGGCGCCGGGGGTTGTTCAGCCAGACGTCGCAGCCGGAAACCATCATGCGGGCGACGTGAATGTCGTAGTTCTCGATGAAGACGAGGTGGCCGCGCAGTTCACTGTGCTTGCTGAGGTGCAGGATTTTCTGGATGAACCGCTTGCCTTCGTCGTCGCGGGGGTGGGCCTTGCCGGCGAAGATGAACTGGACCGGGCGCCGGCTGTCGTGGGCGAGCTTCACGATCTCGTCGTAGTGATCGAAGATCAGCGGGGCGCGTTTGTAGGTGGCGAAACGCCGGGCGAAGCCGATGGTGAGGGCGTCGGGGTTGAGGAGATGATCGTATTCGATGAACGCGGTCCGGGTGAGCCGTTCCCCCTGGAGGAGCAGGCGGCGGCGGGTGAACTCGATGAGTTCCCGGCGCAGGCGGTAGCGGAGCGCCCAGAGTTCCTCGTCGCCGACGAAGCCAGGATCCTCGAGGCGGCGCCAGAACTCGGGTTGGACGAGTTCCTCCTCCCAGCAGGTCAGGCCGCTGGGCCGGATGTCGAACGGCGAGGGCAGGGCGGGGTTGGCGCCGCCATTGCCGTTGCCATTGCCGTTGGCGCAGAGCTTGCGGCGCCAGAAATCGCGCACCGTTCCCTTCATCCAGCCGAGGACGTGAATGCCGTTGGTGATGTGGCCGATGGGGACCTGATCCACGGGGCAGTCCGCGTAGAGATGGCGCCACATTTCGCGGCTGACCTCGCCGTGCAGGGCGCTGACGCCGTTCGCGGCGCGCGACAGGCGGAGCGCCAGAACGGTCATGCAGAACAGCTCGTGTTCGTCCGTCGCATTGACCCGTCCGAGTTCCATCAGTTCCTCGAGCGGCAGCCGGAGCTGGGACCGGTACTTGTTCAACGCGTAGCTGATCAGGTCGGCGCTGAAGCGGTCGTGGCCGGCCTCCACCGGGGTGTGCGTGGTGAAGACGCATTCCTGCCGGGTGGCGGTCATGGCGGCCTCGAATTTCATCCCGCCGGCGAGCTTCTCGCGGATCAGTTCGAGGGTGAGAAACGCCGCATGACCCTCGTTCAGGTGGAAGACCGCCGGTTGCACGCCAAGTTCGCGCAGCAACCGCACCCCACCGATGCCGAGCAGAATCTCCTGCATGATCCGGGTGGTGCTGTCCCCGCCGTAGACCCGCAGGGTGAGATCCCGGAACCGCTGCTCGTTCTGCTCGATGTCGGTGTCCAGGAGGTAGACGGGATTCCGTCCGACGTTCACCCGCCAGGCGCGGAAGTAGACGTGGCTGACGGCGATGTCCACGGAGCAGATGACCGGTTCCCCGCGTGCGTCGAGCACCGGTTCGAGGGGGAGATTCCGGGGGTGCAGACGCGTATAGTATTCGGTCTGCCAGTTTTCCTCGTTGATGGACTGCATGAAGTAGCCCTCGCGGTAGAAGAGGCTCACCCCGACGAGTCCGAGACCGGCATCGCTGGCGGACTTGACATGATCCCCGGCCAGGACGCCGAGGCCGCCGGCGGCGATGGGGAGGGTTTCGTGAAAGCCGAATTCGGCGCTGAAATAGGCCACCGGCCGGTCGAGAAACTGCGGGGCATGCGTGTGCGCCCAGGTCTGTTCATCGGCAAGGTAGGCGTTGAACTTGCGCAACACGTGGCGCACGCGGTCGGCGAACTCGCGGTCCTGCAGGCGCACGCGCAGTTCGTACTCCGAGACTTCGCGGAGCACCGCCACCGGGTTGTGGTAGAGGTTTTGCCAGCCCCGCGGCGACAGCTCGGCAAAGAGATCCTGGGCGTCCTGGTCCCACGTCCACCAGAGGTTGCGGGCGAGGTTGTTCAAGGCGGTCACCAGGGAGGTGATTTCGTCCACGGCGTAGGGTTTCACGGTCATTCTTGGCCGTTCGTTTCAGTTCCAGTCTGCGTTTTCAATCCCAACAAAGGCGGCAAGCTAAACGCCGGACCGCACCATCGCAACGGATTTTCGGGCGGCGCCATGCGGGCCTCGCTCCGGCGGGGCGTCCGGGGCGTGACACCGCCGGGCGCCGGCCCCATACTCCGGGCCATCACATGATGAAACTGATTGCCTGCTCGCTTCTGGCGACGTCCCTGGTGGCGTCGATGTGTGCCGCGGAAACCGTGGACCCCTTCATGGGGGACTGGCAGGGCCGGGTCACGCTCGGCGATGGACCGCCGCAGGACGTGGCGGTCCACCTGATTCCCCGCGGCGGTGGCAACTACGAGGCGAGGGTTGTCCGCGCGTTCAACGAGCGGTCGCCGGTGCTCCACCGGCTTCAGGGCCGCGTCGCGGACGGGCAGTTGCGGCTGCTGGATGCCATTCCTTTCGATCCCGCCCACGTGCTGCGCGCGGTCGAGGATGGGGTGGTGGTGCAGGCCGCCTATTGGACGAGCGCGGTGCAGAATGGCGCGGTGGAAGGGACGGTGGCGGGGCGATTGCAGGGCACTTTCGTCTGGCGGCAATCCACGCGGGTCTCCCCGACGCTGGGCAAGGAGCCACCAGCGGGGGCCGTTGTGCTGTTCGACGGCAGCAATCTCGAGGCGTGGAAGAAGGTCGGCGATGACGGGGCTCGGGCGGGGTGGAAGCTCCTGGCCGACGGCAGCATGGAGGTCAAGGGGGGCGACATCGTGACGCGACGCGTCTTTGGCGACCAGCAGCTGCATCTCGAGTTCAAGCTGCCCTACATGCCGTATGCGTCCGGCCAGGGACGCGCCAACAGCGGCGTGTATCTCCAGGGGCGCTACGAGGTGCAGGTGCTGGACAGCTACGGGCTCGAGGGCGAGGACAACGAGTGCGGGGGCGTCTATCAGGTCGCGAAGCCGTTGGTGAACATGTGCGCGCCGCCCTTGCAGTGGCAAACCTACGACATCACCTTCCGGGCCGCGCGTTTCGAGGACGGGCACAAGGTGGCCAACGCCCGCCTGACCGTCATTCACAATGGCGTCGTAATCCAGGACGACATCGAATTGCCGAAGGCCACGGGCGGCGCCATCGATCCGAACGAGGCGGTGCCGGGCGGGCTCAAACTCCAGGACCACGGCAATCCGGTGCAGTTCCGCAACATCTGGCTGCTCGAACGCTGAGCGGTATCGATTCAGTCAGCGAACCGCGGATGGGCACGGATACCACGGATGGGGCGCGGCGCTGCCGCCTTGGCGGAGAGGGCGGGAAGCCTCACTAAATGGTGAGTCCGAACCCAGGGCGCGCGATTCTGGTTTTCCTCAACCTCAGTGCCCATCGGTGCCCATCCGTGCGGAATCCAGCTGCATGGTTACGGGTGAGAGGCACACCTGCCGCCGCCTCGGTATGGCTGCGTAAACGGCGTTGACCCCCGGGGGGCGGTGACCCAGACTCCCCGCTTGGCTTGATGCCAAGTTGGTAAGATAACCATTCGATAGCGAAACCAAGTATGAAGAAACTACGCAGACCGTTCCGCGGGTCCAGGCTGGCTGGCCTGGCAGGAGGGCTGGTCATGCTGGGGCTGTGCAGTCAGGTGCAGACCCGGTCCGCCGAACTCCTGAACTTCGACTTCAACGAGGGCACGACCGACAGCGTCACGGACAGCGTGAACGGGTTGGTCGGCACCCCCACGGCAAACGCCCCCACCTCGATTGGCGACGCTCCCTCCGGCGACGGACGGGATCTGGCGATCCATTTCGAGAGCGGCCAGTACATCACCGTCCAGGATCCGGACACCGTGATGCAACTGGACCCCGACAATCCCTCCTTCACCCTGCAGGCCTGGGTGAAATTCGAGGGCCTTCCCACCGCCCGCATGGTGTTCTTCTACAGCAACGGTCCGGGCGGAGCGATTTCGTTCTCCGTGACCACCGACCGCTCGGTCTTCGTGACCACCCTCGGCATTCTGGACGCCAACTCGTCCGCCGTCGTCCCGGATGACGGTGAATGGCATCACATCGCGGTGGTGCATGAGAACGGCGTGGAACTTCGTTACTACGTCGACGGCGTGCTGGGCCACACCCGCGAATACACGAACGGGGTGATCTTCACCCGCACGCAGAAATTCTTCACCCTCGGCGCCGAGGCCACGGGCGGGTTGCAGTACGTGGGTTCGGTGGACCGTCTGAAGGTGTCGAGCGGGGTGCTCACCGCTGATGAACTCGACTACCGGCCCGTCTCGGACACCACGCAGATCGCGCCGTCGCTGGCCTCCCAGCCGTCCGACGCGACCGTGGACGAGGGGGGTTCCGTGACGTTTGCCGCGAACTTCGACGGCAGCGCGCCGATGACCCTGCAGTGGTTTGAAAACGACAACGCGATTCCCGGGGCGAACAGCATCAGCTACACCATCGACCGCGTCTCGGCCGCGATGAACGGGGCGAAGTACAAGTGCACGGGAACCAATCCTTACGGTGCGGCCACCTCGAACGAGGCGACCCTCACGGTGATTCCTGACACCACGGCGCCGGTGCTTGTGGATGCCGGCGGCAGTGTGAACTTCGACACCGTCCGGGTCTGGTTCAGCGAGTCGCTGGATCCCGACACCGCCGAGGTCGCGGCGAACTACGCGCTCTCGGGCGGCGTCACGGTTTCGAGCGCGAGCCTGTCCGCTCCGGCGGGCACCGCGGGCGACCACATCGTCGTGCTGAGCACCAGCCAGCAGCCCGAGGGGACGACCCTCACCCTCACCGTGAACAACGTCACGGACGTCGCCGGCAACACGATCGCGGCGAACAGCACGGTCGAGTTTGGCACGTTCACCTGGGCGCCGGGCTATGTGCTGCACGAGTTCTGGTCGGGCATTACGGGCGCTCCGCCGGATGCGCTGCTCAACGACCCGCGCTATCCCAACGCGCCCACCTTCAGCACGCTCGAGCCCCGCTTCGAGTATCCGCCGGATGGCGCCAATGAGGCGGGCAGCAACTACGGCAACAAGCTCTCGGCTTGGTTCGTGCCCCAAACCACCGGCACTTACGTGTTCTACGTGTGCAGTGATGACCAGTCCCGGCTCTACCTCAGCACCGACGCCGATCCGGCCAACAAGCACCTGATCGCGCAGGAGTCCGGCTGGAGCGCGGCCCGGAACTACGTGACCGTGGGCGCGGGCGATGGCACCACCAGAAACTCGGAGGCCTTCCTGGGCAACGAGTGGCCGACCCCCACGCCGTGGTTCATCGACCTGACCGCGGGCGAGCGATACTACATCGAAATGCTGCATACCGAAGGCGGCGGCGGTGACAACACCAGCGCCACCTTCATCATGACCGGCGATCTTCCGCCGGCCAACGGCACCGCCTCGACCATCACGGGCAACGTGGTGGGGACCTACTTCGATCCGAACACGGAGCTGGAATGGGTGACGCAGCCGACCGATCAGCAGGGCGTGCCGGTTGCCGCGGGGGATCCCTTCCTCAGCGAGGATTTCACCAGCGGCGACGGTGGCTTCACCGTGGTCAACACCGATCCGGCCCCTCCGGGACCGTTCGTCTACAGCGCGGCCGACGGCGCCTGGGTGGCCAACGGCGGGAACGACGCGTGCGGCACGCCAAACAACTCGCAGCTCAACACTCCGGAAGTCACGTTGGCGGGCGGCGCAGTGTTCGTGCAGTTCACCCACCGCTACAACTTCGAGCCTGACCTGTGGGATGCGGGCATCGTGCGCTACAGCCTGAATGGCGGCGCGTTCGAGTACGTGCCGGCGGCGAACTTCCTCGCCAACGGTTACGCCGAAGGCGCGATCATCGGCGCCGGCATCGCCAACGGGTTGAACGGCTTCAACGCCGAATCGCCCGGCTACGCCAGCGGCGACATGATCACCAGCCTGGCCTTTGTGGGCAACTTCAGCCCGAACGATACCCTGGTGGTGCAGTTCGCCGGGGCGTGGGATGAATGCACGACGGCGGCCGCCCCGAACTGGGTGATCAGCAGCGTCGAACTCCTGGACGGCGAGGGCGCCGTGGCGACGTTCTCCGCCGAAGCGATGGCGCACCTGCACGGGGATCCCGTTTCGGTGAACTACCAGTGGCAGCGCGATGACGGCGCCGGCTTCGGCGACATCGCCGGGGCGACCGGCAGTTCATGGAGCCTCCTGCCCCGGGCGGCGGACATGGACGCGCAGTTCCGCGTCGTGGTGACGGTGCCGGCCACGGACCCGAACCAGTCGCTGATCAGTGGCGCCGTGAAGTTGGTCGAAGGGCCGATGGGCCTCATCCTGAACGTGGTTGAAACCGGCGGGGATAACGAGCCCACCGACACCATCGCGGCCCAATGGACCGGCCAGACCTTTGTCAACGGGGTTGCCAACGAGCCGATCCCCGGCAGTGTGGCGGAAGATCCGTACACCGTCGGTTACTTCGGCAACGCGGCGCCGGCCTTCGTCGACCGGAACCATCGTTACCTCAATGACGATGCCAACTCGCTGCCCGTTCCCGCCTACCTGGTCGGGGGCGAATACATCATGAGCGGCAACGACAACCGCGACAACGACGCTTACGTGCTCGACGTGACGGTGTCGCAGGCGGTGGACGTGTTCATGCTCATCGACAACCGGACCAACAAGGACGACGGCAGCAACGCCTCGCCGCCGAACATCGGCCCCGGCACGGGCGCCATGGAGTGGATTGACGAGACCTGGGAACCGGTCGTTTCCGCCGGGAACCGCCGTCACGACCACAGCCAGCCCGATGAGGTGGCGTTCGACGAGGGCGCCGACGACACCATCAACCAGTGGTACTCCGTGTATCGGAAGCAGTTCCCGGCCGGCACGTTCCAGTTGCTCCAGGCCAACAACTCGGGTCGGAACATGTACGGCGCGGTGGTTACCGTGCCGCAGGAACTGACCGGGCCGATCAGCATCGTGCGCAACGAGGACGGCACGATCACGGTCGAGTGGAGCGGCGGCGGCGTGCTGGAAGCGGCCACCTCCGTGACCGGACCGTGGGCGGAAGTCCCGGGCGCGACGAGCCCTTACACGTTCACTCCGAGTGAGGCGGCGTTGTTTGGCCGCGTCCGGAAGTAGTCTGCCGGAGAGCACAAGATCGTTCTCCAACACGGGGAGGCCGGGCTGGATCCGGCCTCCCCTTTTTCCTGTACCGATGCGAATCCCAGCAGCCGTGACCATTCAGTAACTCGTAGCCGCCGACGTGCAGTCGGCGCATGATTCAGTGGGGATACGGCCGCGTGCCGCCGGGCGCGACGATTCATCCCAACGGGACTGCGGGTCGGGACTGACGAGGCCGCACAAACCCATGGATACGAGCGCCGACTACACTTCGGCGGCCACAGTGTGTGGAATCGATGCGGCTCAGCCCGTTCGGAGTCGGCAGAACCTGGAGTGCGCACGGTGGGTTCGTCTGTTCACAAACAGCCTTCACCGCGGCGACGCCAGGAGGTATAAGGAGCCCCAGACACTGAAAGCCCGGTTCCATGAAGTCCCTCACTCCAGCCCTCCTTTCCTCGGTTGCCCTGCTCCTTCTCGCCGGTGACGCCCGGACGCTGGCTGCGGCCGGTTCGGATGCCCGGGAGGACCGTCGTCCGAACGTCCTCTTCATCGCCATCGATGACCTGAACGACTGGGTCGGGCCTCTGGGCGGCCATCCCCAGGCGCAGACTCCGAACATGGACCGCCTCGCCGCGCGCGGGGTCACCTTCCTCAATGCGCATTGCCAGTCGCCGCTCTGCAATCCGTCGCGCACCAGCGTGTTGACCGGTTGGCGGCCCTCGACCAGCGGCGTCTACGGGCTCAATCCCTGGTTTCGCTCGCACGCGCCGTTGCAGGACCGCGTCACGCTGCCGCAGTACTTCATGCAGCACGGTTACCAGGTGGTCACCACCGGCAAGATCTTCCACGATGCCTATCCGCCGCGCGAGGACCGCATCGACGGCCGCGAATTCAGCGTGTGGGGACGGCACGGCGGGTTCAGCCCGCGGCCAACGAAGAAGTTCGTCGAAACGCCGGACCCGATCGCGTTGATGGACTGGGGCATCTTTCCGGAGCGTGACGAGGATTGCTTCGACTACGACGTGGCGACGTACGCCGTCGACCAACTGGCCACCCTGCCGGAGGACAAGCCGTTCTTCCTTTGCGTGGGTTTTCGGCATCCCCATGTCCCCTGCTACGCCCCGCAGAAGTGGTTTGACCTCTATCCACCCTCGACGCTGCGACCACCGCCGGTGCTGGATACCGACCGGGACGACACGCCGCGGTTCTCGTGGTATCTCCACTGGAAGCTGCCGGAACCCCGGCTCGCATGGCTGCGCGAAAGCGGCGAATGGATGCCGCTCGTCCGGGCCTACCTCGCCAGCGTCAGCTTTGTGGACGCACAGCTCGGACGGGTGCTCGACGCTCTCGAGGCCCGCGCCGATGGCGGCAACACGGTGATCGTCCTCTGGAGCGATCACGGCTGGCATCTGGGCGAGAAACTCATCAGTGGCAAGAATTCGTTGTGGGACCGCTCGACCCGCGTGCCCTTGATCTTCGCCGGTCCGGGAATCGTGGCCGACGCCAGGTGTCGCCGGCCCGCCGAATTGCTCGATCTCTACCCGACGCTCGTGGACCTGTGCGGTTTGCCGGGGCGGGACGGCCTCGACGGACACAGCCTCGTGCCGCAGTTGAAGGATCCGCAGGCCCAACGGCCCTGGCCGGCAATCACCACGCACGGCCCGAACAATCACGCCGTCCGTACCGGACGCTGGCGCTACATCCGCTATGCCGACGGTTCCGAGGAACTCTATGACGTGCGTGCCGACGGCCGGGAATGGCACAATCTCGCGGCGGATCCCGAGCACGCCGCCGTCAAGGAGCGTCTGGCCCGCCGCTTGCCGGACCTCAACGCTGCGCCCGTCCCCGGGAGCGTGGTGCGCCTGATCGAACTCAAGGAGGGCGTGCCCTTCTGGGAGGGCAAACCCATCGGTCCCGACGATCCCATCCCCGACTGACCATGAACGCGAAGCCCACCCCCACCGCCCTCGACCGCCGTCTGGCGAAGGCCTGTCTGAAGTGTCCTGTTTGCCGCCACGCGCGGCGGCGTCAACGGGGGCTTGCCCACTGGCTGGTCCGCCGTTTCGAGGCGCGGATCTGTCCCGCCTGCCGCGCTTACGAGCGGGTCTACGGGCGCCCGGCCCACGAAGGCGCAACGCCTTCCAGTTGATGGTTCCCGAACCGGCACGCACCGAGTGACGCACCGGGTAGGGCGCGCAGTCCCCTGCGCGCCGGACGAGCCGCCCTGTGCCTGCTTCCCAAAGCAGCCGCAACCGCCGTTCCACCCGCCCGCCCGGCCCGGCGCCTCAATCCACTGCGTTTTGAGGTTCCCGGCCACGCCCCGGTCGGTGGGGGCCCGGTGCGCTCGGAACGCGTGCCGGTCACCGGGGTGGAGAACCCGGGATGGAGGGAAGTGAAATCGCGCCGGCTGCGCCTCGCCTGCCTCCGAAGTCTGACCACCTCACCGAATCGGAGTGCAGGCCGATCCTGCCGGCCTGGCCTCGTGTCCGGAGCGCAACGGGACCTGCCTCCGAAAGGCCGGGAAAACACCTCCTCATGGCGGTCGACGAAGATTCGGCTTGCTTCAAATAATACCTATCAGGTATACAGTTACATTATTTGATATCATTAAGGTTCATTGCGTAACAACCGTCCAATTTCACGCTGTGGAGCGGGCGCAGGGCGCCGTGGGGTTCCGACGCGGAAGCGTGCCCCGGAGCCGGCCTCGCGCTGGCGGGGGATCGCTGTCTTGTTCGTTTTCGGCGCGGTTGTGGGAAGCAGGGTTGTGCTGGCGGAGCGGATCGTCGATCTGACGCCTGTCAACGGCTTGGCCTACAACATCGGCGGCGCCTATGTGGCCACGGCGACCACCGGGTCGGGTTCGGGGACGTTCACCGATTTGTTGGGGGTCCAATACGACTCCCGCGGCAATTCCCCCGACTACATCGAGGAGGGTTACAACACGAGCGGGGCGTTCTTTTACGACGAGCAGGGCGGGACCCACACTTCCGGCAAGTGGTTGAGCGAGATGGAACTGACGGCGGCGATCAACCGCTGGTGGTACAGCTTCGCGTTGGACGCCCACGAAAAGCAGAACGGGCGCGATGACTGGCTTTCGGTGGACCGGATCGAGATCTACCTGATGTACGATCCGAACCACGCGCATCCGGTCGACAACAAGGGAAGGCCCGCCTACAGCGGGGCGATTGAGACCCTGGCCGCCGAACCGGCGAGCGTGTTGGTCTGGAGCCTGGACGGGGTCGAGGACACGACGATCCTGCTCGATGCCACGGCGAATCCGGGCAGCGGCAATTCGGAGATGTCCCTCATGGTTCCCAGCACGTTGTTTGCCGCGGCCCTGGGGGTCCTTGGTGATCCGGCGCCCGAGGACGTGGCCATCTACTTCTACACGCAGATGGGCGCGTACGGGGTGGATCCGGAGACCGGGCGTGACTACGGCGCGAGTTCGACCGCCGAACAGTGGGCGACGTACTACTTCGATGACGGGAGCGCTCTCGTGCCGGAGCCCGGCACGTACGGGGTGCTGGTGGGAGGCGGGCTCCTCGGGATGGTTGGCGTCCGCCTGCTCGGACGCGCCGCTGGCCGGCGAACCGGCGCAGCGTCCGCCACCGGTCGGCGCTGCGGCTGAGCCGTGACCATTCCGTAACTCGCAGCCGCCGGCGTGCAGTCGGCGCATGAGCGCGGAATTCATACCGCTGGCCCCGCCGGAGGTCAGGCTTGCTGCGCAGTGAATTCCGCGGGCCGAAGCAGCCGGGATCCGCACGGTGACGCGTTGCGGGGAGTTTCCCACGGTTGCGCCGCGCGGACGGGGCCGCTAGGCTGCGGCCCGATGACGCCCGAACACGAGGCCAACGCGAAGCTGGCGCCGACCGCGGACGGCGGGGTGTGCGTCGCGCTTTCCGGGGACTGGCGGCTGCGCCGGGGATTGCCCGGTGCGGGGGAGGTTTTCGGGGGCGGGACGGTGGCTGGGACGGGAACGGTCCGTTTCGTGGATGGCGGGATTACGGCCTGGGACTCGGGGTTGACCGCGTTCCTGCTGGCCAGCGCGGATCTGCTGGGAGCGCGCGGTGGCAGGGTGGATTTCGATGGCCTGCCCGAGGGGGCGGCGGGGTTGATGCGCCTGGCGTTGGCGGTGCCCGAGAAGACGGATGCCCGGCGAACCGAGGCGCGGCGAGGCTGGTTGAGCGCCATTGGCGAGGCGGCCTGGGGAACGGTGGAGCGGGTGGTGGACATGCTGGCGTTCCTGGGGGAGGTCGTGTTGGCGACGGTCCGGGTGGCGACGGGGCGCGGGCGCATGCGGCTTCGGGATCTGCTCTTTCTGTTGCAGACGTGCGGCGCGGATGCCCTGCCAATCGTGCTGCTGATCAACGTGCTGGTGGGGATGATCCTGGCCTTCGTCGGGGTGGTGCAGTTGCAGCAATTCGGCGCGGCGATCTTCGTGGCGAGCCTGGTGGCGCTGGCCATGTTGCGCGAGATGGGGGCGTTGATGACGGGGATCATTCTGTCGGGCCGGACGGGGGCGGCGTTTGCGGCCCAGTTGGGATCCATGCAGGCGAACGAGGAGATCGATGCCTTCGAGGCCTTCGCCATTCCTCCGATGGAGTTCCTGGTACTGCCGCGGGTGCTCGCGTTGGTGTTCATGATGCCGTTGCTGACGGTCTTCGCCGATGCGATCGGGATTCTGGGCGGCATGCTCGTGGCGGCGTTGATGATGGACCTGTCGCTTACAGCCTACTGGCGGCAGACGCTGGCCTCGGCGACGCTGACCCACTTTCTGCTCGGCGTCGGGAAGAGCTTCGTCTTCGGCGGGTTGATTGCGCTGGCGGGTTGTTACCAGGGAATGCGGTGCGGGCGGAATGCCCAGGCGGTCGGGCAGGCCACGACGCGCGCGGTGGTGGCGGCGATCACCTTGTTGATTCTGGCGGATGCCGCGTTCGCCATCCTCTGCAACGAACTCCACATCTGAACGCGAGGGCATGGCGGCGGAACCCCCCAAGATCGAACTGCGCGGCGTCGAACTCGCCTACGGATCGTATGTGGTGATGCGCGACATCAACGCGCGGATCCCGGCGGGCGAAGTATTCGTGATCATGGGCGGCAGCGGCTGCGGTAAGAGCACCTTGATGCGGGCGATGATCGGCCGGTTGGCGCCGGCCCGCGGAGAGATCCTCTTTGACGGGCGGAATCCTTTTGCCGACGGGGCGGGGGCGGCGTCCGAGCGGCGCAATTTCGGCGTGATGTTCCAGGGCGGCGCGCTGTGGAGTTCGATGACCCTGGCGGAAAACGTCGCGCTGCCGCTCGAACAGTACACCCGGCTGACCGCCGCCGAGATCCGGGAGGTGGCGCGGATGAAGCTGGCGCTCGTGGGACTCAAGGGCTTCGAGGGCTACTTTCCCTCGGAGATTTCGGGCGGCATGCGCAAGCGGGCGAGCCTCGCCCGCGCCATGGCGCTCGATCCGGAGATCCTCTTCTTCGACGAGCCGTCCGCCGGGCTGGATCCCCTCAGCTCGCGGCGGCTGGACGAGTTGATGCTGCAGTTGCGCGACACCCTCGGCGCCACGGTGGTCGTCGTGACCCACGAACTGGACAGCATCTTCGCCATCGCGGACACGGCGATCTTTTTGGACGCGGCAAGCCGGACCGTCAAGGCGGTGGGCCATCCGCGGGAGTTGCGCGATCATTCGCCGGATCCCGCGGTGCGCGCCTTCCTGACGCGGGGCGAATCCGAAACCAACGACCGGCCGGCGGCGGTTCCGGCCTCTTCCATCGAATGAAAACCAAAGTCAATCCCGCCCTGCTGGGCGCCTTCCTGGTCCTGGGCACGACGTTGCTGGTGGCCAGCCTGGTCGTGTTCGGTTCGGGCCGGTTGTTTCGCAAGCCGGTCGAGTTTGTGATCGTCTTTCCCGAGTCCGTGAACGGGTTGAGCGAGGGGGCTCCGGTGAAGTTCAAGGGGGTCGCGGTCGGGCAGGTGACCCGGTTGGTGATCGGGGTGGGCACGAACGGACTGCCGGCGAACATCCAGATTTACTCGCAGATCAACCGCGACCAATGGCAGGACCGTTCCGGCGGGGAGCGGCCCGAGTCGGACCTGTTTTCCATCCCCATGCTGGTCAAACGGGGGCTGCGAGCGTCGATCGAAATCGAGAGCTTCGTGACGGGACAGCTCTATGTGTCGCTCGACATGGTCCCGGGGGCGGAACCGGCCGAACTGGTGCTGCCCCGGGCGGGTTGTCCGGAGATTCCCGTGCAGACCGCGGGGCTCAAGGAGTTCCTCAGCTCGCTGGAGGAACTCAACGTGAGCTCCCTGGCCACCAAGGCGGACAACATCCTGGGCCGGCTCGAGACCATGCTGGGCCAGATCGAAATGGACCGGCTCAACCGCGAACTGGTGGGCACGCTTTCCGCGGCGCGCTCGTTGCTCGAGGGGCCCTCGACCACCAACCTGATCGCCTCCCTCCGCTCAACGCTTGACGAAACGCGCGGGCTGGCCACCGATCTGCGGCAACGGGCGGGGCCGTTGAGCGACCGGTTGGGAACGGTTTCGGAACGGGCGGCGGACAGCCTCGAGGAGATCGAGGGGTTGGCCGCCGATCTGCGCCGGTTGACAGCGCCCGATTCACCCACGGTCACCGGGTTGCAGCAGGCCCTGCAGGATCTGGCCCGGGCCGTGAATTCCCTGCGCCTGCTGGCCGATTCGCTCAACCGCAACCCCAGCGCCATCCTCACCGGACGGCAGTTCGATTCACCATGAGACTCCGTTTCCTTTCTCTCGCCGGTAGCCACCTTCCGCCGCCCCGGGCCGCGTGGTGGGGGATGTTGCTGCTCGCCGCCGGGCTGACCGGCTGTCTCGGACTCAAGCCGAGCGTCGACGCCACGCGCTTCTATGTTCTGACCGCGACGGCGGAGACCGGGGCCGTCGTGGCCGGGGAGACGGTGACGCTCGGGCGGGTGGACCTGCCTGACTACATCCGCACCCCCCGGATGGCGATCCGCGCCTCGGCCAACGAGATCGTCTACAGCGACCTGCATCAGTGGGCGGAACCGCTGGAGGACGCGGTGCCGCGGGTCATCGAGGAGAACCTGCTGCGCCAGTTGGGATCGCAGCGTTTCCGCTCGGGTCCGGCGCCGGCGCATCTCGTGGCACACGAAATCCAGTTGGAGATTCTGCGTTTCGACCTGGAGCCGGCCGGCTTTGCCGTGGTGGAGGCCGTCGGTCGCCGCGTCCATCACGAGACCCGGGAACTCGAATGGCAGCAACCGCTGAGCTACCGGATCCCGTTCCACTACGACCCCACCAGCCTCGCCCCCGCCGCATCCGCCCTCTCCGAAGCGCTCGCGCAACTCACCCTCGGGGTCAGT
Source organism: Verrucomicrobiales bacterium (assembly GCA_024233305.1). Classification (GTDB taxonomy): domain Bacteria; phylum Verrucomicrobiota; class Verrucomicrobiia; order Limisphaerales; family J093; genus J093. The sequence goes on along the minus strand of JACKPV010000029.1, from coordinate 242,044 downwards.
CCTCACTATTGACACAACCGGCTGCGTCCGCGGCGCCGCGCTGATTCCCTCGCGGTTCCGCCGTCTCGATCCGATGCCGCGGCGGCGGGTTACTTGAGCGTCACGGTTTCGAGGGTGTCGCGCAGGGCGGCCTCGAGTTTCACCGCGTGGCTGCTGCCGGCGATGGCGAAGACGCGGTGTCCCTGCCTGGCCAACGTGACGACCACCCGGGCGAAGTGTTCGTCACGGGGCGCGTTCGTCTCGATGTCCGCCAGGAAGCCCGGCAGCCCGAACTGATCGGACACATCCCGCCAGTCGGGGCCGTCGGGGAACTGCCGTTTCCATTCGCGATCGATGTCCTGAGCCGTGGGGAGCGTGTTTTCCAGGCCGGGCCATTTCGTGGCGTCGCCGATGGCATCCGCGAGAAAGGCCTCGGGGTCGTCGGGCCGGCCGTGCCGGAGATTCGAGAAGCAGGCGCCGAGCTTGAGCCGGAGGGCCAGCTGCTCCTTGGTGAAGGGTTGGCGGAGGAGGTGGGCCATGAACACGGCGGGCGTCGGTTCCCAGGTGTAGGTGGGAATGTCCCGTTCACGGGCGAGCGCATGTACGAGGCCGGGCTCGCCGAATTCGCGGACCGGATCCATGAACTGGGGGAAGAGCACCCCGAGCCGGCTCTCGCAGAGGGCCACCGTGGGGCCGAAGGCCTTCCATTCGCGCCGAATACCGTCGAGGGCGGGATCGGCGGGGTCTTTCGTGTGTTCCGCTCCGTAGATGAGGACGGCGCCCCGCTCGGCCTCGACCCGGAAAACACAGGGTCGGGGATGCGTGTCGATCACCTCCCCGTACGCCGCGCCGCTCATGATGGGGCTGGCCAGAGCCAACTCGGGATCGACCTCGAAATACGGCAACCGTCGCCAGCTCGTCATCCAGCCCCACAGCACGACGGCAAGGTAAAGCACCAGCAGCCCGATTCCGGTCCGTATGATTCGTCGGCGAGAGGTGGGTGTCATTGATTGGGGGAAGTGAGCATTCGCGGGCCGGTGTCATTCAAGGGCCGCGGCGGGTGCCGCCCGAGTCGGAACGGGCTCCCTGAGGAAACCGGCTTCCGCCGCGTCGCCGCGATACTGGCCGGCACTGTCGGTCCGTCAAGTCCGGGGAACTTCGTCGCACTGGGCGGAGCGTGGTGTGAACCCCGGCTTGCAACCTCTTGCCGCGCCCGTGAGAATCGGTTCGCCGTCGACGGCGAGGCGCCGTCGGTGGGCCTTATGCGTGCGAAATGGGCAGGGTTCCTATCATCGGCGCCGATGGCGCCGGGGGCCCGGTTGATTCTCGAAGGACCCAGGGCCTGCCCGGCGCGTTTCATCCCGAACAACTCGATCCGGATCCCGATACGACCGCCCTGGGCCCGCTGGGCCTGCCCTGGCAAATCCAGGAATCCGATCCGCTCACTGCTGCATGAACCTCCAGAACCTCCCCACGCCCTGCTACGTCATCGACGAGGCGAAGTTGCGACACAACCTCGGCATCATCCGTTCGGTGATGGACCGGACGGGCTGCCGGATTCTGCTGGCTTTGAAGGGATTCGCCGCGTGGCGGACCTTTCCGGTGATCCGCGAATACCTTTGCGGCACGACGGCCAGCTCGGTGCACGAGGCCCGGTTGGGTAAGGAGGAGTTCGGCGGCGAGGTGCATGCCTACGCGCCGGCCTACAGCCCGCAGGACATCGACGAGTTGCTGCCGCTGGTGGACCATCTGGTCCTGAACTCCTTCGGGCAGTTCCATCGCTACCGGGAACAGGTGGCGGGAGCGTCGCGTCCCGTTTCGATGGGACTGCGCGTGAATCCCGAGTATTCCGAGGTGAAGGTCGAACTCTACAACCCCTGCCGGAAACGCTCGCGATTGGGGATCCGTCGGCGTGACTTCGACGGGCAGGACCTGGCGGGCCTCGAGGGGTTGCACTTCCACACGATGTGCGAGCAGAATTCCGACACGCTCGAACGCACGGTCGAAGTGGTGGTGGAGAAGTTCGGCGACCTCTTTCCGCGGTTGCGGTGGGTCAATTTCGGCGGGGGACATCACATCAGTCGGCCGGACTACGATGTGGACCGGTTGTGCCGGGTGATCGAACGGTTTCAGGAACGGTTTCCGCTGACGGTCTATCTGGAGCCGGGCGAGGCCATCGCGTTGAACTCGGGGGTGTTGGTGGCGAGCGTGCTGGACCTCGTCGAGAACGAGATCCCGATTGCGATCCTCGACACGTCGGCCACGGCGCACATGCCCGATGTGCTCGAGATGCCCTACCGTCCCGTGATCGTCGGGGCGGGGGCGCCGGGGGAGAAGGCGCACACCTATCTGCTTGGCGGGTTGACCTGCCTGGCGGGGGATGACATCGGGCAGTATTCGTTCGAGGCGCCCCTGCGGATCGGCGACCGCCTGGTGTTCCTCGACATGGCGCACTACACGATGGTGAAGAACACGACGTTCAACGGCGTGCGGCTGCCGTCGATTGCCATCCAACGGGTCGGGGCGGCCCAACCCGAGGTGGTGCGGGCGTTTGGCTACGCCGACTATCGGGACCGGCTTTCCTGAACGGCGGCGCCGGCGGGGCGGCATCGCTGGCGGGGTCGCTTCCGGCGCTCGACGGGCTCATTGCAGACGGGTATAGGGCTCCTCGGTCCAGTTGTTGGCCGGCCAGATGAAGCTGTTGACGGCGCCGTCCTGGCGGAGGCAGAGGTCCTTGACGTTCGTTTTCCGGGCGAAGCTCTGTTGCGGGTCGAACTTGTCACCGGTCCAGCCGCTGAAGAGATGCCGGTGCCACGGGCAGGCGGCGACGATGAACCGCGGCCCCCAGCGCTGCAACTGCTCCTCGAGCCAGGCCTTGCCTTCGGTCGTGAGCTGCTGCCACGGCCCGAGATGGTAGGCGTAACTGGTGGTGAATTCGCCGAAGTACTCCCAACCCAGATCGATGGGGATGTGGCCGCGCGTGCGATCCGACAGGCAGATGAAGGAATTCGTGTTCTCGAGGTAGCCCCGTTCGAGATAGGGTTGATCACCGCCTTTGTAACCGTAGGTGAGGTTGGTCGGATTCACCAGGTAGAGGGGCGGACGACCCTCGTTGTCGTCGCGGTACATCATGATCCCGAGCCCGATCTGCCGGAGGTTGTTGGTGCAGTGCATGCGGCGCGCCTTTTCCTTCGAGCGCGCGAGGGTGGGCAGCAACAGCCCGGCCAGGATCGCGATGATGGCGATGACCACCAGGAGTTCGATGAGCGTAAAGGCGGCGGCGGGATCGCGGGACGCAACTGACCTCGGGGTGACCATGCGGGGAGTATCGACCCGCCGGCGCCGGATTTCCAGTCGCGTCTGCCTGGCGCATGAAGTTCGCGAATCCCCGCGCCGTTGGCCGGTCCCTTCCAGGCCGTCGGCGGGCTTGGCAGGTCCGCCTTCACCGCGCAAGCTGCGCGTATGCCCATGAAGCCCGCGTCCGTTTCATCGCACCGCCGCCACCCAGCCGTCCGGTTGCGCCGGGTCACGCTGCTCGTGATTGCCACGCTGAGCGCGCTGGCGGCGGAACCTGCGTCCGTCCTTCCGGGCACGCAACCGCTGGGGTTCGACGGCGATCCCGCGGTGGCGATGGTGGCCGGCATCGAGCGTTACCTGGACCGGCTGCTGGCCTTGCACAACACCCGCCTGGTCCGCTCCGCAAGCGACCCGGAATCTGCGCTAACCGAAGACGAACAAGCCTCCCGACGGGAGCGGCTTCGGACGCTGCTTGGCGTGGTCGACGAGCGCGAGCCGGTTGGCGTCTCGTTGGTGGCGCCGCTTTCGTCCGGAGTTGCCGGCGGCGAACCCGGGCTGGTGGGACGCGGTCCCGGCTACCGCGTGTTTGCCGTCCGGTGGAACGTCTTCCGCGGCGTCGAGGGCGAAGGCCTCCTCGTGCTGCCGGACACCGGCGTGCCCGTGGCGGATTGGATCGTCGTGCCCGATTGCGACTGGTCGCCCGAACAAGTGCTGGGTCTGGCACCGGGTCTGCCGGTTGAGCGGCAGTTCGCCCGTCGCTTTGCCGAGGCGGGTTGCCGGCTGATCATCCCGGTGTTGATCGACCGGGGCAGCCGGTTCGCCGGCAACCCCGGTGTCAGATCGGTGAAACACAGCCAGCGCGAAACCCTCTGGCGCGCCGGCTATGAAATGGGCCGGACACCGCTCGGGTACGAGATCCAGAAGATCCTAGCGGCCGCCGACTGGTTGATCGCGAACCCGGCCACGGCGCGGGCAACCGGAGACGGGGATCGCGCGGCCACGACCCAAAAAGGGCCCGGCATCGTCGGCTACGGCGAAGGCGGCTTGCTGGCCTTCCACGCCGGCGCCCTTGACCCGCGCCTCGCTGTGGTCGGCGTCTGTGGCGCGTACGGCCTGAGCGCGCGGAATCCCGAACTCCCGATTTACCGCAACGTGTGGTCCCTGCTGCCGGACTTCGCCGATCCCGCGGTGGCCCGCCTGGTCGCGCCGCGTCCGTTGATCGTCGAGCACGGGGCCTATCCCGAGGTGACGCACACCGACGCCGGGGGAGGCGCGCCGGGCCGGCTCTGGCGTCCTTCGCGCGCGGAATTTCAAGTTGCCGCCAAAGGGGCGCGATCCGTTCACGCCGTCTTCCTCGATGCCGGCCCGGACGTCGTCTGCGGTCCGGAGACGGCCGAGCGGTTGCTGCGGGCCGTGCGCCCGGACGATGAACCTGGGGCCGCTCAGGGGTCGGTCCTCACTATTGCCGGAGGAAGCACCGGCAATAGATACCGGACCGACCCCATCGCTCGAGTCGTCGGCAAGGCGCTGGGCGAGGAGGAACGGGACGTCTCCGATGGACTGCCGGCGCCCCTGAAGGTCGCGCCGGAAAACGTCGGCGCCCCGGTAAACGAATCGGAGCGCACCCTGCGGCAATACCGCCAGTTGCTCGAGGATACCCAGTGGTTAATGCGGGAATCGCGCCACGTCCGCCAGGCGTTCTGGTCGGCCGCCGACCGCCGGGACGCGGCCGCGTTCGCGGAATCCGCCGCTCCCTACCGCGACTTCTTCCGGACGAACGTCGTCGGTCTCATCCCGCCCGCGTCGCTGCCTCCGCGTCCCCGCACGCGGTTGCTTTACGAAACGAACGGTTACCGCGGTTTCGAGGTGATCCTCGATGTGCACCCCGACATCCTTGCCGAGGGAATTCTGCTGGTCCCGACCGACCTCGGGCGCGGCGAACGCCGCCCGGTGGTGGTCTGCCAGCACGGGCTCGAGGGACGCCCTCGCGACGTGGCGGATCCGCGCGTCGAGAACGGAGCCTATCATCAATACGCTTGCCAACTTGCTGAACGGGGTTTCGTCACCTTCGCGCCGCAGAACCCCTACATCGGTGGCACGCGCTTCCGGCAGGTCCTGCGCAAGGCCCAACCGCTCGGTCTGACGTTGTGGTCGTTCATCGTCCGGCAGCACGAAGTCATCACCGAATGGCTGGCGGCGCAGGATTTCGTCGATCCCGAACGTATCGCCTTTTACGGGCTGAGCTATGGCGGCAAAACTGCGATGCGCGTGCCCGTTCTCGTGGATCGCTACTGCCTGAGCATCTGTTCCGCCGACTACAACGAATGGATCTGGAAGAACGTCTCGGCCCGCGAGCCTTACAGCTACCTTTGGACCATCGAATACGACATGCCCGAGTGGAACCTCGGCAACACGTTCAACTATGCCGAGCTGTCATGGCTCATCTTCCCGCGCCCGTTCATGGTCGAGCGCGGCCACGACGACGGCGTGGCGCCGGATGAATGGGTGGCTTACGAATACGCCCGCACGCGCCGGCATTACGTGAAGCTGGGGCTGGGCGACCGGACGGCCATCGAGTTCTTCGACGGCCCGCACTCGATCAACGGCCAGGGGACCTTCGCCTTCCTGCACCGGCGCCTCAACTGGCCGGACCCGGCGCGCTGAGGGCGCGACGCGGTGCGCCGTCAGCCCTGTGCCGCCAGCAACTCGTTCACTTTCGCCATCACGGCGAAGGCGTCCGCGATGTAGAGCACATCCGCTTTCCCACGGGCCCAGCCGCAGTTGCCGTCGGTGTTGATCGCGCGCCGTTCGGTGATGAACCGCCAGCCCACGGTGTGCGGTTCCTCGCCGTGACAGCACGTCGAAAGGCCTTTCGGATGCCGCGGCGTGGCTCCGGTCTGGCCGATCTGGTTGAGGTGGGTCAGAAAGGACAACACTGCCTGGCCTTCCCCGCCGAGGTCGACCAACGATTTGCTGCTGCCCAACGACGCCCGCGTTTGTTTGAGAAAACCCAGGATCAACTGCTCGGCGTCGGGGACATGGGTCTGCCCGTCCGCCTGTTTCTTCGTCCAGCCCGCGCCCGCCACGAACAACAGCCCGGCATCCGGCCGGATGGTCTGCGCGTCCGCGGCCGGCGCCTTCATTCCGGTCACTTCCGTGCGCACGACGAGTTCCGCCGGCAGCGCGACCGGTTCCGCCGTTGCCGAACCGGCTTCGCCTTGCCAGGCCGGATGACACCCGGGATCCACGAGCAGCATCCACGGCCGCTGCGCCCGGGTGAGTCGCGAACGAAGCCGCTGGCGGTAGAGCCAGCGCGTGACCGACAGCGCGCCGTCCGCCGCCTCCAACTGACTGACGTGCGTGTCCGCCCGCCCTCCGAGCCGGTGCGAGACGCCGGGCAGTACGCGGTTGAAACGCGCGGTTGCCGGGGCGATCACGACCGTCGCTCCGGCCGCCCGGCAAAGGGCTTCGGCCGCCGCCGCGTCCGTGGCATAGCGTGCCTGCGCCAGTCTTTCGTCGGCGATGGCCAGCAGCTTTGCCGCGCCGGCGGATGCGATCTGGTTTGCCGCCGCATCGGTTCCGGACCCGAGCAACCCGACCGTGTAGCGCCCGTCGGTCAGGGAGGCCGCCACGGCCTGCGTGGCGGTGAGGGCTTCGAGCGCGGGCCGGGCCAGCGTGCCGTCGGCCTCGGGATGAACAAGCAGGAGAATCGTTTCCATGGTGGCTCTTGAATGGGGGCTATTCCTTGATCCAGTCGACGATCTCGCGCGCGATGGCCTCGGGGGACTGGTCCTTGACGATCCGCGTTTCGCGCAACTGCGCCGGCAGCGTCACCTCGGCGAAGGCGAGTCCTTCGTTCGGGATGGGCGTGGTTTTGGCGCGTTGCAGGGCCGGCATGACCAGGCGCATGTTCTGCATGCCGATCTGCGGGTTGTTCTTCGGTTCCGGCAGATGACCGGTCGCCCATCCCAACACGGCGGGTGGGCCCTGACAGACCGACACCTGATGGCAACCGCCCTCGATGCGTTCGAGAATCTCGAAGCGGTCGTCCGCCTGCACCGACAACTGGTCCACCCCCTGGAACTGCTCGGTGATCCCGAGTCGTTCGCCCACCAATTGCAGCGTCACTCCGGCGCCGCGCGAGGCCGATTCCCAGCCGCCGAAGAGCAGCAAGCGCGTCCGGTCCAGGCCGGCAATGCCCTCGATGGCCCCGGCCAGGGCGGCGGCGGTTTCGGCGGCGTCGGTGAATCCGTTGGCCGGACCATCCATCGCCACCAGCTCGAAGGCCGCCTTCTGGCCGATGGTCATCATCACTTGCTGCAATTTCGCTTTCGGGCCGAGGCTCACCAGCCAGACCTTGCTGCCCGGACATCGCCGTGCCAGATCGGCGGCCTCGAACAAGGCGTGACCTGCCCACGGATCGAGGACCGCCGGGAGCATCATCTCGTTCTTGAGGGCCGGGCCGGACGGGCCGGTCACGGGTTCGAGGGTCTGCCAGGGGTCGGGCACGATGCTGCCACAAACCACGATGTGATAGCCGGAACTCATACGTTTGATGCTGCTGCTGTTGGTCTGTCGAGCGCCGTTAAAGCACAGCCGCTTGCCCGGCTCCAAGCGTAAAAGCGGCCGCCCATGCCAGCCGGACGCGGCTTGCCGGCTCGACAGGGCCGCCGCCGGACCGTTAGCCTGCAGCCATGAGACCTCTCGTTGCCTTCGCGGCGGCCGTCGCGCTTGCGCTGGTCGCCGGCCTGCAGGCTGCCGATGCCCACCTGATCGCCGTCGGGGCGGACGGCGCCCGCTCGATGGTTCCGCTGTTTGACGGCACTTCATTCGCGGGCTGGGAAGGCGAGACCAACCGCACGTGGCGCATTCAGGACGGGGCGTTGGTCGGGGGCAACCTCGAACGTCCCGTTCCGCGCAATGAGTTCCTCTGCACGACCCGCAGTTACACCAACTTCCTTCTCCGGCTCGAGTTCAAGGTCCTCGGCGAGGGCGTGAACGCCGGTATTCAAATCCGTTCGCAACGCGTCCCGAATCACCATGAGGTCAGCGGCTACCAGGCCGACCTCGGCGGGCCGGAATGGTGGGGTTGCCTCTATGACGAATCGCGTCGCAACCGGGTGCTCGCGAAGGCCGATCCCGCGGACGTGGCCGCCGTGCTCAAACCCGGTGACTGGAACGAGTACATCATCCGATGCGAAGGCCCACGCCTCCGGCTTTGGATCAACGGGGTTCAAACGGTGGACTACACCGAGACCGACGACACCATCCCGCAGCACGGTTTGATCGGGCTGCAGATTCACGGCGGCCCGCCGAGCGAGGCCTGGTACCGGAAGCTCCGGATCCTGGAAGTGCCTTGAGGCGAAGGCAACCGACCGCTCCCTTCCGTCAGCTCGCCGTCCGTGTGGAGGCGGGCCTTTTGGAGTGCGGTGGCCTCGACACCGCTTTGTGGGCCCGCCACGGCGAAGGGGTCAGGTGGTGGTTCCGGGCCAGGCGCCCAGTTCCGCGCCGAGTCGTTCGAGCGGCAGGCCCATCACGTTCGAGAAGGAACCGCTCAGGTTGCTGATCAGGTCGGTGCCGTATTCCTGGATCGCGTAACCACCCGCCTTGTCGAGCGGGTTGATGCGCGCCAGATAACGCCGGATTGCCGGCCGATCCAACTCGCGAAACGTCACCGCGGAGGTCTCGGCGAACAGCCGCTCGCGATGGTGGCGCAGTTCCAGCAGACAGACGCCCGTCACCACGTGGTGGGTGCGCCCGGCCAGCGCCGCGAGCATCGCCTCCGCCTCGGTGATCGTCCCGGGTTTGCCGAAGAGCCTCGCTCCGAGACACACCACCGTGTCGGCTCCGATGACCAGGCAGTCGGCATGTTGTTTGGCGACGGCCCGGGCCTTGTGGTGGGCGTTCAGGAGTCCGACTTCGCGCGCGGTGAGTTGTTCGCCGGTGTGTTCCTCGACCGCCGCCTCAATCACGGCGAATTCGACCCCCAATTGCGCCAGCAACTCCCGCCGGCGTGGGGAGGCCGATGCCAACACCAGCCGTGCGTCCGGAAAGGACCTGACCGTCGAGCTGCCGGATTTCACGCCGCCAAACTAGCGAGAAGCCCCTGGCCCGTCGAGAACGACATGGTCGTAACCGCCCCCAACCTCAGGGCGAGTGACAAGGTCGTAACGCCGGCCTCCGAGTCTGTCGTATCGCGGGTTTTCAACCCGCAACCGTCACGCGAGTTCGAGAGTTCTGCCGAAATATAGTGACAGGCTCACTGTCGGCGATTCATCGCTGGGGGCGCGGGGGACCAGTGGGGAGCGAGTCCGGTCAGGGACGGAAGAGATGGGGCGCCAGGTTCTCAGTCGCCGCCAGGGGTCGCGTAGGATCACTCTCTGCCCGAAACGGCGCGCACGGAGTGACGCGCCCTACCACAGGCTCCGGGTAGGGCGCGCAGTCCCCTGCGCGCCGCTCGAAATCCCCTCGTGGATCGCCTGCCGAGCCGCCATCGTGATGGAGGGCGGAGCTCCGTGACGCCCTGGCTTTGTTCCAGGGGCTCGCAGAGCGCGCCCCTCCAGTGGGATTCTCAGCCCCGAGCCCGCCCATTCAAACTCCATCCATAGCCTATTCAAATCCGCTGGGATGGTTTGATTGGTTTTTGAATAGGAAGCCCGGGTCTCATGTCAGCGTCGGCGTCATTCTTGAACGAATTGTCTCCGACATGATCCTCGCTGTCGTTCGCGTCTCGACTCGCCGGCGGCGGCGGACGGCTTGGCTTCGAGCGGTGAACGATTCTCCGGGAGAAATGCTTAGGAAAAGCCGGCAACCACTCCCGCCCGAGACATCCGGCTTCGCCCAGCGCCGAATCGACGCACGAATCCGCATTCCGATGAGCGCCCGGCGGCGGGGAGACGAGGTCTGGCACGCTTGGTGTTAATGCCGGTTGTCGCCGGCCCAACGCCGTGTCCTGCCCCGCGAGGCACGCCGAGCGGCGACAGACCGTGCGAGCCGATCCAGAAACGAACAACAAGAAAGTGAGGAGATGGCAATGAACAGATCCCGACAACGTTGTGGCCCCCACTGCGGTCCCACTCAACCACGCCTGTCGCTCATGGCGGCCTTGCCGGTGGTCCTGGCGGCCGGCCTGTGCGGAACGATACAGGCGGAATACATCGACGGCTTCGAGCAGGGCTATCGCTTCTGGGCAAATCGGGGCGGGGGGAATACGCACGTCGAAATCATCAACGGAGAGCTGCATTTGGGAGTACCGGCGGATGGGGTGGCAACGATTGGCTATCTGTGCTCCCACGCGATCCCTCAGTCGGAACCGCTCGTCTTCTCCGTTGACGTCGTCAGCATGGGGTCCACGACATGGAGGGTGGGTATGTGGTGCGAGTTCGACCGGGGGGCCGAAGGTGCGCCCTCAGGCGGCTACGGGGTGTTTCGGATGATTGACTCGCTCCGGATCGCCAAGTGGTGGACAGACAGCAGCGGCCAGTTCGGTGGTATCTGGCTTGCCGAGGCGTCCATGCCGGCCTTGCGCGCACCCGAGACCATGCGGCTCCGGTTGATGTGCCAAGGGGACAGTCTGCAGATGGTTGGCGAATCCGTCCTGCGCACGAACGGCAAAATGCTCGCATCGGTGCCGTTCCTTGATACGCCCGGCGTCGATCCAACCCTTGCGCTTGCGGTGAACGACAACGGCGCTCCGTTCCTCCATCCGCCGCGCAACCTGGCTTGCGACACCTACGGGACGGCGGCAGGGCCGGGCAGTGCGGTGATTGACAATCTGGTTTGCTCCCACCCTCCGTTGCCTCCAGACCTTGCGATCGCGTGCACGATCGACCATCAGGCGAAAGTGACGTGGGACGGGTCCGCCGTCCTGTTGGAGTCGAGCTCGCCGCAAGGTCCATGGGCGCCCTGCATCGCCGAGGTCGGCAACGTCGAGAACCGCTGCACCAGCCGGACGTCTCTGCTGGGAGCCCAGCGATTCTTCCAAGTGCAACCTGGCCGGCATTTCTCAGTTGGGTCCCAGAGTTTCATCGAATGGCGGACTGCCAAAGCTGTCGCCGGGGCGCCTGGCGGGTTCCTCCATCTCCGACCGTGGCTGGGGCATGCAGTGATCCACGGGACGGATCTGGGTGAGGGAGATTATCTGCTTCGTAGGGATGTCACGGGCGTTTGGTGGAGGGACTGTGTGGCGTCGGTGGACATCGTGGCCCAAGACACGACCGTGGAGGAAGGCGTCGCCTTGGGGATCGTGCTGCGGGCGAAGCCGCAGGCCGGCTTCTGGCTGATCGAGGAGGAGGGGTTGCCGGAGAAACACTACGTCGGACGCCTGACCTTCAAGCAGCCAGGGAATCCTCTGGAATCGGCGCTGTCGATCACTGGCCCGGGGGGCGAGGTGCTGCAGGAGACCCCGCTGCCGGCCGTGGATCTGGTTTCCGACTACCGGCTTCGATTCTGGGCTGTGGGCAGCCACCTGAGAGCGGAGTTGTTCGACTTCGCCGATCTGGCCAACCCAGTGGCGACCTGCGAGGCCAGCGACGAACGCAGCCCGACCGGGATCGAAGCCCTGTGCCTGACCGCGAGACCGAACGGCCGGACGCAGATCATGTTCGACAACTTCTGCCTCTGGGGTGTCTGGACCCCGGCAGAGTGGTAGGATGGGAGAGACACAAACGCGCGAGAAGAATTCATGAAGACAAATCAAACACATCACCGCATCCGCCCTGGTCCGGTCCATAGACATCCGTCGCTCGCGACCCTCTTGGGATTGGAACTCGCGGCCAGCGTGTGCGGTCGGATGCAGGCAGATGTCATCAGTGATTTCGAGGGGGAGCTTCGACTCGCCTGGAACGTGCAGCGAGCGGACGTGGACGTTCAGGTGGTTGATGGGGAACTGAATTTCGTGCTACCCCCCGGCATGTGGGGTGTGGCATTGGACTACAGAACCTATGAAATCCCCGAGACCGAGCCGCTCACGTTCTCGGTCGATCTGGTCAGCAACGTTAGCTTCTGGTCGGCGGGTCTGGGGGCAAGATTCGCCGACACATCGGAATACCACACATGGGGGGAGGGGCAATACGGGTTGTACAGGCTGGACGATGACTACCTTGTGCTGACCAAGGGGGTTGGAAACACCACCTGGCTCTTCCGAGTCTGGGTGGGGCCCCAGACTGGTCCGGAAACCCTCAGTCTTAACATGAGACGGGAGGGTGACAACTTGCGGCTTACCGGAACAGTTGCGCGGCGGGATTCTGGGGAAGTCATCCAGCGCCAGGAGTTTCTTGATCGGCCCGCCGTGGATGCGACGTTCCAAGGCGCGGACCCCGGTGCCCCATACCTCGGTCGAATGTCGGTGATAAGCGTTGGCGGGGAGGCGCCAACCGGGGTTGGGGCGGTGTTGGCATTCGATAATTGGCGCTGCTCGCAAGATCCGGCGCCGCTGGCGATGACCGCCCGACGCGCTGCGGCGAACACCATGGCGGTGGAGTGGGAGGCGGACGCACTGCTGCTCCAGGCCGGTTCTTTAACCGGGACGTGGGTGCCGTACGCAGCGGAGATCGTGGCTTCTCCGGTTGGCTACAGCGCGCAAATGGCGTTGGATGATACGTACCGGTTCTTCCGGCTAGGACCAGGAGCCCACTGGGAAATCGACTTCGCAACGGGCAACGCGTGGTCTGTCGGGAAGGCAACTCCGGACAGCTCCGGCGGCAATCTCTCGTTTAGGTCGTCCTCCGGGCATGGAAGTGCTTTGGGTATGAACCTCGGCGACGTCGACTTCGTCATGCGCTACGGAGTCCAAGGCTTGTGGTGGGGCGACTGCGTGGCTTCGGTGGATATCGTGGATTGGGAGGCCACGATGGCGGAGGGTTCGGCGTTTGGCATAGTGCTGCGGGCCAATCCGGAGGACTGGACCTGGTTCGCTGACGTGGATGGTCTGCCAGACCGACACTACCTGGGCCGGTTGACGTTCAGGCAACCGGGCAACCCGGGCGAGTCGCTGCTCTCCCTCACCGGCCCCGGCCGCGAAGTTCTGCAAGAGACCAGCTTGCCGGCGGTGGATCCGGCGCAGGACTACCGACTGCGCTTCTGGGCGGTGGGGGATAAACTGACGCTGGAGTTGTTTGATCTCGAAGATCCCGAGACGCCGATCTCGGTGGGTTCGGCCATCGACGCGCGAAGTCCGCGAGGGATGGAGGCGCTCTATGTCACCCCGACCCCAGTGGGGGTGACGGCCATCCAGGTGGACAACTTCTTCGTGAGGGGTGTTCACGCGGCGGCGCAGTGGTAGGCGGAGGGAGGGCGGAGAGCCGCGACGCCCTGAGCCGTATCGATTCAGTCAATGGACCGCGGATGGGCACGGATGCCACGGATGGGGCGCGGCGGCTGAGCCGTATCGATTCAGTCAATGGACCGCGGATGGGCACGGATGCCACGGATGGGGCGCGGCGCTGCCGCCATGGCGGAGAAGCCGGGAGACCTCACTAAATGGTGAGCCCGAGCCCAGGGCGCGCGATTCTGGTTTCCCTCAATATCCGTGCCCATCCGCGCCCATCCGTGGTTAATCCCACTGCATGGTTACGGCTGAGCCGTAACGATTCAGTAAGCCGTAGCCGCCGACGTGTAGTCGGCGCATGATTCAGCGGGGATACGCGAACGCCTGCCGCCGGGCGCGACGATTCGCCGAAACGTGCCTGCTGGTCGAAACCGGCGGGACCGCATAAGCCCTTGGATTTCAGCGCCGACTACACGTCGGCGGCTAGGGCGTGTTGAATCGATACGGCTCAGGAGCGCCCGGCGGCGGCGGCGAAGGGTTTCAACTCCTGCATCAGGGTGGCGAAACCGTCCAGGGTCAACTGCTGCCCGCCGTCGCTCCAGGCTTCGGCCGGATTGGGATGGACTTCGATCAGGAGGGCATCGGCGCCCATGGCCACCGCTCCCTTGCACAGCGCCGAGACCAGGCTGGCGCGACCGGTTCCCTGGCTGGGATCGATCACCACGGGAGAATGCGATTCCTGCTTGAGGATCGGAATCGCTGACAGGTCGAGGGTGTTGCGGGTGTAATTCTCGAAGGTCCGGATGCCGCGTTCGCAGAAGAGCAGGTTCGGATTCTCGTTGGCGAGGATGTATTCGCCGGCAAGCAGCCACTCCTCGATGCGCATCGCCATTCCGCGCTTGAGCAGCACCGGGCGTCCGGTCTTCGCGGCGGCCACGAGCAACTGGAAATTCTGCGCGTTGCGCGTGCCGATCTGGAGGATGTCGGCGTATTCGGCCACCAGGTCGACGTGCGCCTCGGCGAGCAGTTCGGTGATCACCGGCATGCCGGTTTCGGCGCGGGCCTTGGCCAGCAGCTTGAGCCCCTTCTCGCCGAGCCCCTGGAATTCGTAGGGCGAAGTCCGCGGTTTGAACGCCCCGCCCCGCAGAATGTGCGCCCCCGCCTCGCGCACGGCCAGGGCCGTCTTCATCAGCTGCTTCTCGCTCTCGACCGAACAGGGCCCCGCCATCACCACGACCTCGGGGCCGCCGATCACGACGTCGCCGGCGCGGACGGTGGAATGGCGCGGATGCGCCTCGCGGCTGACGAGTTTGTAGCGCTTCTGGACGCGCATGACGTTTTCGACCTGGGGCCACGTCATGAGCGTTTCGAGGGTGTGTTGCGTGCGTTCGTCGCCGATGGCGCCGATCACGACACGCTCGACGCCCCGGATGATGTGCGGGCGGTAGCCGAGCTTCTTGATTTCCTTGAGCACGGCGGCTTCCTGCCGCTTGGTGATTTTGGGCTTGAGAACGATGATCATGTTTTCGGTTTGGTTTGCCGGGCGCCGGCGATCACAACAAAAAACCGCAGGCATGTTCCCTGCGGTTCGGTGTGCGATGGTCGTTGCCGAGTCGTCGCAGCCCTACACGCAGGCCGGCTGGCTAAAGTAAAACCAGCAACCCACCGCCGTGCGGTACTGTGAACTGAACCTTCGCATTAACGCGGCGCACCTTATCCGGCTCCTCCCGCCCGTCAACCTGAATCTCTCCCATCCCCGATCGAACACCCGGCGGAGCGGGCCGGGGCGCCGGGGAACAAGCCCTCGGGAGGAGGGCCCAGACGGAGTTTGAAAAACGCCCGCCGAATGGCACACTGACGGGCATGAAGTGGTTCATTAGTTGCATTGCTGCGCTGGGGGCGGTCTGGCTCACCGGCTGCAGCGAGGTTACATCCCAGAACTCGGCCACCGCGGCGCCGGCGTCGGGTGGGACGGAGATTGTGCACGTCGACGCGGCCGGTGCCGCCGCCCTGATCCAGAAGGGCGGGGTGACCGTGCTGGACGTGCGCACCCCGCGGGAATTCGCCGCGGGCCGCATCCAGGGCGCGCAAAACATCGACTACAAGGCCTCCGACTTCCGGTCGCGGATCGAGGGGTTGGATCGCGACGGGACCTATCTGGTCCATTGCGCGGTGGGGGGACGCAGCACCTCCGCCCTGGCGGTCTTTCAGGAGCTGGGCTTCAAGCGGGTCGTGCATCTCGACGGCGGGATGAAAGACTGGGAGAAGGCCGGGCAGCCGGTGGAACCCTAGCCGCCGCCGTGCCGGTCTTCTACGAATGCCAGCGCTGCACCGAGTGCTGTCGGTGGCCCGGGGAAGTGCGCGTCACCGCCGTGGAGGTCCGCCGGATGGCGGGCTTCCTCGGCCTCGCCGAGGCGGACTTCGTCGAACGCTACACCCGTCTGCGCGGCAATCGGGGCGGGCTGGCACTGAACGAACGACCGAACTTCGAATGCGTCTTCCTCGACGGATCGGATTGCCGGGTGCAGCCGGTAAAGCCGCAGCAGTGCCGCGACTTTCCGAACCTCTGGCGGTTTCCCGGGTGCGAAGCGCGCTGCCGCGCCGTGCCGCGGGAGGTGTCCGGGGCGGATTACGCGCGTTTGGTGCGACAGGCAACCGGCCGGGTTGACCCGCGCCGCAAGGATCAGGTTGCACCCGCGACCGGCTCCTAGGATGATGACCGCCGCCGGCATGAGCACCGTGTCCCAATCCAACGCCTCCCCGCCGCCCGTGGCCCCCGCTGCCGCGGGAGGGGAACCGCCCGTGGTCCGTCCCCGGAAGGGAGCCTGGCAGCTGTTCCGCGAGGTGCTGGACCACGCGGGGCCGGGCTACCTGCAGTTCGCGATCACGAACATCTGCAACGCCGATTGCGGCTTCTGCGGTTTTGCGCGGTCCAAGTTCGACCCGCAGGCCCGACGCAGTGTCACGCTCGAACAGGCGCGGGACGTGATCGACATCAGCGCGCGGAACCACATCGGCTACCTGCTGTTCGTGGGCGGCGAGCCGATGGTGCACCGCGACCTGCCGGCGATGGTCCGCTACGCGGCGGAGCGCGGCATCAGCCCGATGATCTGCACCAACGGCGGGTTGTGGAACGAGGAGAACCTCCGCCGCCTGGCGGATGCGGGCCTCAGCAGCGTCATCATGTCGATCGACGCCCACGACATCGCCAAGCACGAGCAGAACCGCGGGTTGCCCGACGTTTGCCGGAAGATCAAACGGGCGAACGAGTTCTTTGCCGGCGCCGGCATCCAGACCACCGCGAGCATCACGGCCAGCCGCTTGATCGAGGACTACGACCGGTTGCCGGCGTTCCTGCAGAGCCTGGGGTTCACCACCTGCACCTTCAGCTACCCGCTCACCACGCTGGGTTCGAGTTATCTGAGCTTCAGCGACAGCGGGCTGGTGAACTACACGCGGGACGAACTCGTCACGGTCTTCGAGCGGATCAAGGCGATGAAGCGCCGTAGCGGCTTTCCCGTGGTCAATCCCCATGAATCGCTGACCGAAATGCAGCGTCACCTCCGGGGTGAGCGGGAGCATTTCGGCTGCCTGGCGGGCTTCAAGTATTTCTACCTCGACTGGAAGCTGGACCTCTACCGCTGCCATTACTGGGAGAAGCCGATGTGCAGCATTTACGAGTTCGACGAATCGAAGCTGATCCGCGACGGTTGCCAAAGGTGCATGATCGACTGCTACCGCGATCCGAGCCTGCTTCAGTTCAACGCCGTCAGCCTGCACGACGCCTGGCAGAACCTCAGACGCGGCCGGGTGTTGACCGCGGCGAAGCACCTGTTCGACCGCCGAAACCTCACTTCGTTGCGGGCGGTCTGGGAGGATCGGAAGTACATCGGCGGAGTCTGACTCCCCGCCCGTCCCCCCGTGGACCCGCTCCCAATCCTGATCGCAATCCTGATCCCGCTCATAACCCCCATGCGAGATCGCCCTCCCTTGCACCGGGGCATGAACGCGACCTGATCAAGCCCGCCGGCATTGAGCCCGGGCTCCACCGGCGCGCTTCGAGGAGCATTTGCGGCACCGCTCAAGCCGCTTCGGAAGGGCCAGATCCGTCCGTCGAACTTCCGACTTTTCGCGAGCAAGGGGGCGGTTCGCGAGATTGCGATGCGGATGGCGAGCACGCGCGGCGGGTCGGAAGAAGCCGGTCTGCATGGGCGGCGAGGGCACTTCCCTCTTGGTGGGCTTGTTCCCCTGTGCTAACTCGCCTTTGTGCCGCGCGCCCGCCAGCGCAAGATCCAGCGCAAGAACCGTTCCGACGGGGCGATGGGCTATTGGCTGCTCACGATGGCCAGCCTGGCCCTGATCGGCTGGATCCTCTACCAGAAACACCTTCCCCGCCGAACCCTGGCCTTGCCGCCATCGCCGGCGCCGGCCGCGAATCCCCCCCCATCCGTCGAAGTGGCGCCGCCTGCGGTCCTCCCGGCGGCCGAGCCGCTTCCCGCCGTCCCGCCGGACGCACCCCGGGAGGCGCCTGTGCCCCTCCGGACGCCCACGCCTGCGCCCGAGGATTTCGTGCCTCCGGCGCCGCCCCGCGTGACGGGCTTTCCGCGTCCGGCGAATGACGTCCTCGAAGCGCAGGTCTGCCTGGCCAACCTGGGGATTTCCTGCGGTCCCATCGATGGCATCGCCGGGTCGCAGACGGCCGCCGCCCTGCGCGCGTTTCAGGCCCGGGCGGGCTTGCCGCCTTCCGGTTTGCTCACGGCTGCCACCCGTGCGCGCCTGATCCTGAAGGACGAGCCCACCCATCCCTACGTCGTGACCACCAATGACCTGGCCCGGTTGCGGGAGGTCAGCGGCACCTGGCTGGGCAAGTCCCAGCAGGCGCGGCTGGATTACGAAACAGTGCTCGAACTCGTCGCGGAAAAGCACCACGCCAGCCAGAATTTCATCCGCCGTTTGAACCCGGAAATCGACTGGGCGGCCGTGCGACCCGGCCTGGCGGTTCTCGTGCCGCAGGTGCGGGAATCGGCGCCGCCGGCGAAGGCCGCCTACCTCCGCATCCGGCTGGCCGAACGCGTGCTGCAGGCCTTCGACCACCGCACCAATCTCCTCGTCCATTTCCCGTGCAGCATCGCCCGGAACGTCGACAAACGGCCGGTGGGCGAGCTGCACGTGGACGTCGTGATCACCGATCCCGACTACACCTTCAACCCCGAGATCTTTACCGAGTCCGCCGAGGCCCGGCGCCTCGGAAGGAAGCTGGTCATTCCCCCGGGGCCGAACAATCCCGTCGGCGTCGCGTGGATCGGGTTGGACCGGGCCGGTTACGGGATTCACGGCACCCCGATCCCGGAGTCGGTGGGGCGCACCGAGTCGCACGGTTGCTTCCGCCTGGCCAACTGGGACGCGGAAAACCTGGTGCGCCTGGTGCAACGGGGCACGCCGGTTTATGTCGATCCGTGACAGGGGGGACGATGGCGGGACGATTCACCTTTCAGCTCACGAGCGCGAATCCGCGGTTGGGACTGCCGTACAAGGTTCTGTTCGCGCAGCGCGAGACCGAGACCCCGTCGCACGTGCTGCTGAAGCTGCTGGGGTTCCTGATGTTCTTCCGGGAGCGGTTGCAGATCGAGCCCCGCCTGCCGGACGACAACATCCCGTTCGAGCCCGACTTGGTGGAACTCGACTACACGTTGCGTCCGGTGCTCTGGGTCGAGTGCGGCGAATGCAGTGTGACCAAGCTCGACAAACTCGCGGTCAAGGCGCCCGAAGCCGCGTTGTGGGTGCTCAAGCGGTGCTACGGCGAGCTCGAGAATCTCCGCCAGCTCATGGAGCGACACGGACTCCGCCGCGGCCGCTACCACCTCGTCGGCTTTGAGGCGGAGGGCTTTCTCGAGCTGCTCGCCGCGCTGCGCCCCCGCAACGAGGTGTTCTGGGCGGGCCACAACCTGGATCCGCCCGAGGCCCGGTTCGATTTCAACGGCCTCTGGTACGAGCTGCCCTTCCGCTTGGTACACTTTTAGCGCGAGCTGGCGCCGTTCACCCCGGGCGCGGCGCCTCGGGGCGGAAATCGGAGGAGTGCTTCGCAGCCGCTCCGGCGCCGGTCGACGCGCGACGCCGGCCAGGATGGGGGGGGATTGCAGGGAATGCACCGTCGTGGCCGGACTCCGGCTTTGTGGCCGCTCGAAGTAGCGAGCGCACTGTTGATGCTGGTGCGCCGTGGCACGCTGCCTCAGGCCGATCGAGTGATCGCGTTGGGCTGGTTGAAGGAGCTTTCGGTCACGCTGGACCATGAAATGGCGGCGCTGGCTTGCACGCCGATGTCTGATCTGGCGACCGGGCAGGTTCTGAGCCGTAACCATTCAGTAACTCGTAGCCGCCGACGTGCAGTCGGCGCATGCTTCAGCTGGGATAGGGCTGCCGACCGCCGGGCGCGATGATTCACCAAAACGTGACTGCCAGTCGGAACCGGCGAGACCGCGTAAGCCCTTGGATTTCAGCGCCGACTACACGTCGGCGGCTACCGCGTGTTGCATCGATACGGCTGAGCGTCGCAGTAGCGGCGT
Organism: Verrucomicrobiales bacterium; assembly: GCA_024233305.1. Classification (GTDB taxonomy): domain Bacteria; phylum Verrucomicrobiota; class Verrucomicrobiia; order Limisphaerales; family J093; genus J093. The sequence continues at coordinate 221,938 of JACKPV010000029.1, read as the reverse complement.
ATCTGGAACTCTGCCGGCGCAAGCAGCTGCCGTTCGGCTGTCAAACTGGGCCGTTCCGGGTCGCGGCAGAGAAATGCGGCGTTGAGGTTTTCTCGTCTGGCATCGGTTTCGCAGTTGCCCCAAAGGCCGTGCCCCCAGCCCGTGGGTGGGAAGGTCTTGCGAAATGCGGTTTCGCCGGGATCGACAGGCTGCTAGGGTCGTCCGCGCATGCGGCAGCCCGCCAAACAACCCGCGTCCGCTTCCGACCGCGCGTCCCGCCCGGCCGGAGCCGTCCGGCGTCCGGCGCCCCGACGTTACCTGCCGCCGCTACTGCGACGCGCCTGGTACGGGCTCAATCAGGCGTTCCGGCGGCGGATCGCCCACCTGGGCCTGACCCCTGACCAGTACACCGTTCTGCGCAATCTGGCGGAGACGGAACCGGACGGCCTCACTCAAAAGGAATTGTGCGAGCGCATGGCCAGCGACGCCAACACGATGGCCGCCCTGATCGAGCGAATGGAGGCCGCGGGCTTCTTGCGGCGCGAATCCGACCGGACGGACCGCCGCGCCAAACGGGCGCAGCTTGAACCGTTGGGCGCCGATCGGCTGGCGGCCGCGGCAGGGTTCGCGCTGGACCTCCACGCCGCCATACTTTCCGTCCTGCCGGCAGCCGAACGGGCCACCTTCCTGCGTCAGCTCGAAGCGGTCGCCGGCGCCTGCCAGAACGCCCTGGCGGATTCACCAAGAGCAAGCGGGACGCCGCCCAAGAAGAGCGGACCAGGACGCCACGCCAGCCTCGCCGGCCAGCAACCAGCCGGCTGATCCCCCGGGGATCGGATCCAGAATATGGACGCTTGGCGTCGGGGATGGTGTCCATGACCTGCCCGGATGCGTAAGACCGTGCATGCGCTCCTGGCGACCGCGACCGTATGGGACCCGGAGCCGTATCGACGATTCACCACGCTGCAGCAACCGGCGTGTGGTCGACGCTGCGATCGATGGGCTTGTGCGCGGAGGCCATTTCCGACCGGCAGTGACCTGTTGGCGAGTCATCGCGCCTAGCGGCACGCGGACGGATCCCCACTGAATCATGCGCCGACTACACGTCGGCGGCTACGCGCTACTGAATGGTAACGGCTCAGCCAGAACAAATCAGTCAGCGAACCGCGGATGGGCGCGGATAAGACGGATAGGGCGCGGCGCGGCGGCGTTGGCGGCGAGGCGGGAAGAATCACTGGATGGTGCGTTCAAACCCAGGGCGGGCGATCCTCGTTTCCCTCAATACCCGCGCCCATTAGTGGTGGATCCTTCTGTATGCTAACGGCTGAGGGCCTGGAGCGTGGGCTCACGCTGAACACCCGCAATGGCCTCGCCTCTCACCAACCGCTCCAGACCGAGCTGGATTCGCTCCCGAACGGTCGCCAAATCCGCCGGAACGGCCGCGGCAGACCGGATCAAGATCCCGTCTTCCCGCTACTCAGGAACAAAACGCTGCCGTCTTCCAGGCCGTAACGACGCGTCGTGTCAGCCGACACGGCAATTTCGGGACGTCGGCCGGCCTGCCCGGTCGTATGTACCGCGGGTCCCTTCTTTGCTCAGCGACGTTAGCGAGACAACCGACTCTCGGTAGTCCAGACGCACGCGCGAGCTGCCCGAGGAGGTCGGCGCCGGCGCTCCGCCGTGCCCGCAATCACACGAGTTCCGGCTGCTCGTCGGCACGTTCGTCCTCGTCGGCGATGACCGGGGCGATGGCCTGGAGGCGGTCGCCTTCGTCGAGGTTGATCAGTTTGACGCCCTGCGTATTGCGGCTGGTCTCGCGAATTTCGTGCACGCGCGTTCGCACCATCTGGCCGCCGACGGTGATGAGCATGATTTCGTCGGCATCGCGCACGGTGAGGGCGCCAACCACGCCGCCGGTGCGGCCGGTGGTGGTCTTCATGGTGATGATGCCCTTCCCGCCGCGGGACTGCTTGCGGTATTCGGTGAAGTCGGTGCGTTTGCCAATGCCGTTCTCCCCGGCGACGAGCAGCGTGGTGTCGTCGGCGACGATGGCGAGGGCGACGACCTGATCCTCCCGGCCGAGGGCGATGCCGCGAACGCCGGCGGCCGGGCGCCCCATCTCGCGCACGTCCCCCTCGGGGAAACGGATGCTCATGCCCTTGTGGGTGATGAGGACGACCTCGTTGTGACCGGTGGTCAGCTTGGCATCGATGAGGATGTCGCCCTCGGTGATCCCGATGGCGATGATGCCGCCGCGGCGGACGTTCGCGAAGGCAGCGAGCGGCGTTTTCTTGACGGTGCCCTTCTGGGTGGCGAAGAAGACAACGAATGGCTGCTGCCAGGTCAGGTCTTCCTTGTTCGGCCCCGTTTCGCTCTGGATGCGGATGAGAGCGGCGACCTTTTCGCCCGGCTGCAACTCGAGCAGGTTCGCGATGCTGCGGCCCTTGGCGGCCCGGCCCATGTCGGGGATTTCGAGCACCCGCTCGACGTAGACCCGCCCGGTGTTTGTGAAGAACATCAGGTAATCGTGCGTGCTGGCGGTGAACAGGCGCTCGATGAAGTCGCCGGCTTCACCGTCCACGACGGCCGATCCCTCGCGCGTGCTCATGCCGATCACGCCCTTGCCGCCGCGACGTTGCGAGCGGTAGGAGCTGATGTTGGTCCGCTTGATCAGCCCGCGGTGGGTCATGGTGATGATGACGCCCTCGTTGGCGATCAGATCCTCGATGGCGATCTCGCCCTCCTCGGCCACGATCTGGGTGAGCCGCGGTGTGGCGTGCTTTTCGCGCACCTTGCGGAGTTCGTCCTTGATGATGGCCATGACCCGCGATTCCTTGGCCAGGATATCGAGGAGATCGGCGATGGTCTCGAGGAGTCCGGCGTACTCGCCCTTGACCTTGTCGACCTCCATGGCGGTCAACTGGTAGAGGCGGAGGTCCAGGATGGCGTTGACCTGGCGCTCGGTGAAAGAGTAACGCCCGTTGATCAGGCGCGCCTCGCTGCGGATGAGCACCCCCCATTTCTCGACCTGTTTCCGGGTCCAATCGAAGGCGAGCAGGCGGACCTTCGCTTCCTCGCGGTTGCTCGAGCTGCGGATGATGCGGATGATCTCGTCGAGGTTGGCGAGCGCGATCAGGTAGCCTTCGAGGACCTCGGCGCGTTGCTCGGCCTTGCGCAGGAGGAACCGCGTGCGGCGCAGCACGACCTCCCGGCGGTGCTCGATGTAGCAGTTGATCAGCTGCTTGAGATTCAACGTCTTCGGTCGCTGGTGATCGATCGCCAGGGCGTTGACGGCAAAACTCGTCTCAAGCTGGGTGTACTTGTAGAGATTGTTGATGACGACCTTCGGGATCGCATCGCGCTTGATCTCGACGACAACCCGGGTGTTCTCGTCGGATTCGTCCCGGATGGCCGTGATGTCCCGGAGTTCCTTGACCTCCCCCTCGTTGACCAGGGCGGCGATGCGCTCGACGAGCTGGGCGCGGTTGACGTTGAAGGGGATTTCGGTGACGACGATCTGTTCGCGGCCGCCCTTGAGCTGCTCGACCCCGACCTTGCCGCGGATCTTCATCGAGCCGCGACCGGTCTCGAAATAGCTGCGGATGCCGTCGCGGCCGCAGATCATGCAGCCGGTGGGAAAATCGGGCCCCTGGACATACGCCATCAACCCCTTGATCGAGATGTCCGGATCGTCGATCTGCGCGCAGATGGCGTCGACCACCTCGCCCAGGTTGTGGGGCGCCATGTTGGTTGCCATGCCGACGGCGATGCCGGTGCCGCCGTTGACCAGCAGGTTCGGGAAGGCGGAGGGGAGGACGACGGGTTCTTCATGTTCCTCGTCGTAAGTCGGAATGAAGTCGACCGTCTCCTTGTCCATGTCCTCCATGAGGATGGCGCCGAGGTGCGTGAGGCGGGCCTCGGTGTACCGCATGGCGGCGGGCGGATCGTTTTCGACCGAGCCGAAGTTGCCCTGACCGTCGACGAGCGTGTCGCGCATCGCCCAAGGCTGGGCCATGTGCACGAGGGTCGGATAGATGGCCTGGTCGCCGTGCGGATGGTACTTACCCATCGTTTCGCCCACGATGCGGGCGCACTTGAGGTGTTTCCGACCGGGAAGCAGGTTGAGGTCGTGAAACATCGCGTAGAGCAGCCGGCGCTGGGAGGGCTTGAGGCCGTCCCGGGCATCGGGCAGCGCCCGCGAGATGATCACGGACATCGAGTAGTCGAGGAACGAGTTTTTGATCTCGTCGGCGACGTTGATCTTCTCGATCCGCTCGCTGGTGGCGAACAGCGAATTGCTCGGGGGCGGCGGCGGGGACTGGGGCTCGTTCGGGTCTGGCATGGAGGGAAAAGGGCGCTCGGGGGCGGGGCGTGACGGGGCGTCGTCAGACGTCGAGGTTGCGGACGTTCAGGGCGTTGTCCTCGATGAACTGCCGGCGGGGTTCGACCTCCTCGCCCATGAGCTTGGTGAACATCTCCTCGGCCTCGACGGCATCGCTGAGTTCGACGCGCAGCAGTTTGCGTTTGGCGGGGTCCATCGTGGTTTCAAAGAGCTGCTTCGGGTTCATTTCGCCCAGGCCCTTGAACCGCTTGATGGACAACCCGCGACGGCCCACTTCCTTCACCGCGGTCAGGATGTCGGGAATGGCGAAGATGGGGCGGACTTTTTCGTCGTCGCCCTGGCCCTCGACCACCTCGAAGAGCGGCTGGTCCTGGGCGGCGTAGTGCTCGACGTCGAGCCCCTTGCGGGCGAGGCGCCCCAGCAACTCCTGGATCGCCTTGCTTTCGTAAATCTCGATGTGGCGGGCGCGCCGGCGCACGCCGTTGCCGGGCGCGGCTGCGGTGCCGGAGCGCGCGGGTTCGCTGGCCTCGTCGTCATCCTCCTCCCCGCCGAAGAGCCCCAGGTCCGCGTTCGCCTCGCCGAACTGGCGCAGCTCGGTCTCGTTGTGGAAGTAGCGCACGGTTTCCTCGTTGCCTTCCCGGACGCGGACCAGGTGATGGGGCAGTTCGAGGGTGCCGGGCTTCCGATGCTCGACATAGTCCGCGAAATCCCCCCCGTGACGCTGAATGCCCCGCGCGTACTTGTCGAGGGTCAGCAGGAGTTCGAGGGTCTCGGCCAGCTGCTTGTTCGAGAGTTCCTTGCCGTCGGCGACATTGCGCAACCGGACCTCGTCCGTGCCGAGTTCGATCAGGATGCGGTTGAGTTGGGCGTCGTCGTCCACGTATTCCACCCGTTTCTTGCGGGCGATTTCGTAGAGGGGCGGCTGGGCGATGTAGACGAATCCCTGCCGGACCAGCTGCGGCATCTGCCGGTAGAAGAAGGTCAGCAAGAGAGTTCGTATGTGCGAGCCGTCCACGTCGGCATCGGTCATGATGACGACCTTGTGATAACGGAGTTTCTCGAGGTTGAAGGCGCCTTCGCCCTCGCCGTCGCCGATGCCGGTGCCGACGGCGGTGATCATGGTCCGGATTTCGCGGTTTTGGAGCACCTTGTCCAGCCGGGCCTTCTCGACGTTGATCAGCTTGCCGCGGATCGGGAGGATGGCCTGAAACTTGCGGTCGCGACCCTGCTTGGCCGAGCCACCGGCGGAGTCACCCTCGACGATGAACAGTTCGGTGTTCTCCGGGTTGCGGTCCGAGCAGTCCGCGAGTTTGCCGGGCAATCCGCCCCCGGTCATGGCGCTCTTGCGCACGGTTTCCCGGGCCTTGCGGGCGGCCTCGCGGGCCCGGGCGGCGGTGAGCCCCTTGTCGATGACCTTCTTGGCCACGGCGGGGGTGCCGTCGAAGTAAGTCATCAAGCCCTCGTACACAATCGACGACACGATGCCGTCGATCTCGGTGTTGACCAGCTTGACCTTGGTCTGGGACTCGAAGCGCGGGTTGGGGAGTTTGACGCTGAGCACACAGACCAGGCCCTCGCGGACGTCGTCGCCGGTGATCGCGGGGTCCTTTTCCTTCAACAGATTGTTGCTGCGGGCGTACTGGTTGATGGCGCGGGTCAGGGCGGTGCGGAACCCGGTGAGATGGGTGCCGCCGTCGGTGTTGGCGATCGAGTTGGCGAAGCAGAGGATCTGGTCGTTGTAGCTGTCGTTGTATTGCAGCACGCAATCCACGAACACCTCATCCTCGCCGTTGTCGGTCTTGATGTTGCGCTGACCCGCCAGGACGATGGCCTTCGGATGCAGCACCTGCTTGTTCTTGCCGAGTTGCCGGACGAACTCCTCGATGCCGTCCTTGTAGTAGAACCGCTCGGACTTGTTTTCGGCGCGCTCGTCGGAGAGCAGGATCTCGATGCCGGGGTTGAGGAAGGCGAGTTCCCGCAACCGCCGGGCGAGCACATCGAACTGGAACTCGGTGGTGAGGGTGAAGATGGTCGGATCGGGCTTGAAAGTCACCATGGTGCCGGTGTGGCGGGCCTTGCCGATGACCTCGAGTTTGCGGACGGTCTTCCCCCGGGCGAACTCCATGAAATGGACCTCGCCATCCCGGTAGACCTCGATCTTGAACCAGTCGGAGAGGGCGTTCACACACTTGGCGCCAACGCCGTGGAGACCGCCCGAGTATTTGTAGGCCCCCTGACCGAACTTGCCGCCCGCGTGGAGGTTGGTGAGCACCAACTCGACCGCGGGCATTTTCCACTTGGGATGGAGATCCACGGGAATGCCACGGCCATCGTCCCGAATCGAGCAGGAGCCATCCACGTGGAGCGTCACCTCGATGCGCTTGCAGAAGCCGGCGAGATGCTCGTCAATCGAGTTGTCCAGCACCTCGAAAACGCAGTGATGCAGACCGCGTTCGTCGGGGTCGCCGATGTACATGCCCGGTCGCTTCCGGACGGCCTCAAGGCCCTCCAGTTTGTCGATCTTCGAGGCATCGTACTTGTCCGGATTCGTCGGTTCGGTGGCCATACGTGAATGCAAAACCTGCCAGAAGACCTTCGCGCCGCGGGTTCATTGCGAAGGGAAGTTCCCGGCTTGGGAAGTGTAGGAAACGGGCCGGACGGGCACAACCCAAATCGGACCTCACCACAAGAACTTGTGGTGAAAGGGCTTGCTTGTCGCCTCAGATTGTGTTCCGCAGGGGCGTCCTCGGCAGACCCGTCATTCGGTCTTTCCCGGGGGCTTGGCCGCGTCGTCACCGGCTTTCTTGCGCGGGACGGAAAGGACCACGAACCAAGCGTCCTCACTGTTGTCCTTCGCGTCCCCGGCCAGGACGAGCAGTTCTCCGCCGCGGAGGGCCCGGGTGGACTGGCGGGTGGTCTTGGTGAGTTTGCCTTCGCCGATGAGTTTGACCTCGATGGTATCCGCTTCGGGCAGGCTGATCTCGAGCAGGCACTTCTCGCTCATCCGGACCTTTTCCACCCCGCTGTCCGAGACCTCGACCTCCTTGCGACGGATTTCATAGTAATTCTTCCACTTGAAGACCCGGCTCAGACGGCGTTTGAGGGCGGGCTCGAGTTCCTTGCATTTCGCGCCGGGGGGCTTCTCGCCATCCGTGCCCCAGATCAACTGGCTGTCCAGGCGGAGAGGCCCGGCGTGCACGTCCGGGGCGCCCGGCAGGCAAACCACCGTGAGGGCCAGCAGGAGCAGCATCAGCGGGACGCGCCGGGCGCCTCCGGTCCCGGCCGGACGGAGAATTGGTTGCATTGGTTTCACCATCCGCATCATGCGAGGAATCTCACCGGGTGTCCACCCAGACGACGGTCATTCGCTCGGACTCCGAGCGGAAGATCATGGCGCCGACATCGTTCAGCGGGCTTTCGACCTCGGCATAGCTGCCGCTGGCATCGGGTTTGGCGGGCAGGCTGAGGATGAGGGCGGCGATCACGGCGACACCGGCGGTGACGGGTGCGAGGACGCGCAACCACCAGGGCAACCCCCAGGACGCCCGGCTGCTCCGGGGCGGCGGTATCGCGGCCTCCAACTGGCGGGCGATTTCGTGCCAGTATTGTTCACGGGACGCCGGCACCTCGACCACAGGCTCGCCCACCGCGAGCAGGCGCTTCATGGCGGTCCAGTCCGCCCGGAACGTGCGGGCCTCGGGATCGGTCTCGATCAGGCGCTGCATGGCGGACGCCTCCCCGGGGGGCAACTGGCCGTCCAGGAAGGCCTGCAACTTCAGCCTGGCATCGTGATTCATGGCTTTCTTTCTTCTTTCAAGCCGGCGAGCAACGTGGCGAGGCGGCGCCGGGCATAGAACAGCCGCGACATCACGGTGCCAATCGAACACTTCATCCTGCGCGCCACTTCTTTATATTCCAGTCCTTCGAACTCATGGAGCACCAGCACGAGCCGGTGCGGGTCGGTCAGCTGGGCCATCGCGGCATCGATCCGGTCCCGCAGTTCCTCACGTTCCAATCCCTGCAACGGATCATTCTCCACCGGCGGCAGCAACCGCTCCACCCCGCCGATGGTCTCCTCGAGGGTCTCGGTCGACTCGAAGTGCGCCCGTTTCTGCCGCCGCAAATGGTCCAAGCAGACGTTGATGGCGATCCGGGTGACCCAGGTGGCGAAGCTCGAATCGCCGTGGAACTGCTCGAGCCGTTGCCAGGCCTTGATCCAGGTTTCCTGCGAAAGATCGTAGGCGTCATCCCGACTGCGCACCATGGACCACGCCCGGGTATGAATCTTGTCGCGATGCCGGGCCACCAATTCCTCGAACGCCCCACGGTCGCCACCGCGAGCCGCCTTCACCAACTCGTCATCGCTGGCTTGGGAATAATCGCTGATGCGCGCCATGGTTTCGACGTGGAGCGGAAGGCCCGCTATTCAACCCATTTAGAGCACGCCCTTGGTACTCGGAATCTGCCCCGCGCGGCGCGGATCGTGCCGGCAGGCGGCGTCCACCGCCCGGGCAAAGGCCTTGAACACGGCTTCCACGACGTGGTGCGGTTCGTCCCCGTAGAGCAGCTCCAGATGGAGGTTGCAGCGGCCCTCGTTGGCGATGGCCTGAAAGAACTCCCGCGCGAGGCCGAAGCGGAACGCCGAGGACATGTCCTGGGTCTTCTCCGCGACGGTCAGCGTCTTGTAGCCCAATTCCTCCATGCCGCGCCAGACCAGGAAGGGACGCCCGCTGAAGTCGATGACACACCGCGCGAGACACTCATCCATGGGCACGTGCGCCTCGCCGGTGAACGGATTGCGCGGGTCAAAGCCCGTGCCATAGCGCTGGATGCCCTGTTTGTCCCCCAGCGCACGGGCCAACGCCTGCCCGAGCGCAATCCCGCAATCCTCCACCGTGTGGTGCGCGTCGACCTCGAGATCCCCGTCGCAGACGAGGTCCAGATCGGTCAGCGAGTGCTTGGCGAAGAGCGTCAGCATGTGGTCGAAGAACGGAATGCCGGTCCGGATGTTCGACCGGCCGGCGCCGTCGATGAGGAGCCGGAGCCGGATCCGCGTTTCGCTGGTGTTTCGCTCGATTTCGGCGCTGCGCGTGTTCACTGGGCGTTGATTTAAGCGCTTTCGACGGGAAACGAAACCGGAAACCGCGCCGCGGCGGGTCAGCTGCGGGTTATTTGCAGGCCGGTGGGGGACAACTCGAACCGGACGAAACGGGCCCGCGGGTTGGGCGGGTCCCCCTCGAGAAGTGCGCGGATGCGGGCGGCGGCGGCCTCGTCGTGCGCGAAGATGAGCAGGAACCCGCCCCCCCCGGCGCCCAGCAGTTTGGCGGCGGCGACCTGCGGCGCGATGCGATCCAGCACGGCCTGGACGGCGGGCGGATTGGTGCCCGCGTCAAGCTGCCGGTTCAAGCGCCAGCTTTCGCGAACGGTCCCGACCAGTCCGCCGAGATCGCCCCGCTGCAACGCTTCGAAGGCTTGGCGCGCGTTGCGACCGATGGCATCAAGCAGCTCGAGATGGGCGGGGGAATTGAGGAAAATCTGCCGGACGATGTCGCCCAGGATGTTCTTCGCCATCCGGGTGATCCCGGTGTAATAGAGCAGCGCGGTCCGGCCCATTTCCGGCGCCTCGAACAGATGGTCGGGCAGCCAGCGAAGCGTCGGGGTCTGGTCGAGCCCGGGCGCCGTCTCGATGAGTTTCAAGCCACGGAAAAGCCCGCCGGCCTGGTCCTGCCAGCCCCCCCCGGTGGTGAGCATCTGTTCGAGCGCCAGCGTGCGCTTGAACAGAATCTGGCGATCCCAGCCGAGCCCGCACAGGTCCGCAATGGTCCCCAGCAACGTGGCGGCCAGGATGCTGCTGGTGCCGAGGCCGGAGCCTTTCGGAACGGCGGCCAGCAGAGAGATTTCGAGGCCGCCGCCGAACTCGTCCAGCTGTTCGCGCAAGGTCGGACGCCCCCCGTCCTGGTGAAACTCGGGCAGGAACCCCGCCAAGCCGAGGGCGGCCCTGGCCACCGAAAAGGCGCTCGTCGGATCAGCGTGATCTCGCAATCCGGCATGGGTTGAAATGCGCTGTTCGGCACCGAGGTCAATCGAGCGGAGGACGATCTCGGGCCGCTCCGTGCGCCGGGCGAACACCTGAATGGGTGGCTGACCGTTGAGGTTGACGGCCAGGTTCAGCACGCAACCGCCGTGTTCGAGACAGTAGGGCGGCGTGTCGGTCCAGCCGCCGGCAAGGTCGAGCCGGGCGGGGCTGCGGCCCCAGACGATCTGATCCTCCTGAACGGTGCAGCGCGGCTGCGCCCGTTCGAGCCGGGCCTGGTCGATCAGGATCGACCGCAGGCGGGCAAAAGCGGCCTGTTCCTCGGCCTCCCAGCCGGCTTCATCGCGCCACCGCCGAACCGCCCCCCGAAACATCCGTTCATGCACCCCGCCCAGGGGTTCGTGGTGGTCGTCATCCAGCACCGGCGCTTCCGGCAGCGAATGCCCGGAAACCGCGTAATCCCGCGCCGTGGTGTCGAGATCGAGCCGGGCGAACACGCTCCACCGCGCGTTGGCCAGCATCGGTTGCAGGATGCGCCGGCGCAGGTCGTCGCGTCGGGAATACAGGCGTCGGATGGCGGCCCCGGCCAGCAGTTCCCGGGCGGAAAGGCGGCGCGCCTTCCGATAGACGCCGGCCAGCGCCTCGTTGGCCGGCGGGTCGGAGGCCAGCAGCCAGTTGACCAAATCGGCGTCCAGCGCCTCCGGCTCGAATACCGGGAAAAGCGGCGCCTCGAAGATGTCCGCCGCGAGATCCACGCCGGCCCCGGCGGGATCGAGCCCGCGGCGTTGAAACCACCCGATGGCCGACCGCCCGAACCAGCGGGTTTCCGCGGCGGCCAGGGCGCCGCGGAAAGCGTCGTCCAGACCGTAGCCACGGAGGCACCAGCCCGTTTCTCCGACGGGCACCGCATCGAGACAGACGCCGGCAGGCAGACGGAGCGACCAGTCGTTGGCTGGAATCCCGGTCAGGAAGTGTTCGTGCGCCAGTTGCCAGGATGCCGGGACGTGGGCGTTTTCGACCCAAAGGGTGTGATTTTCGTCGCGCCGCAGGGGAAAATGGAACTCGGCATTCTGGAGGTATTGATCGGGATGCCGGCGCGCGCCCGCCCAGCCCAGCTTGGTTTCGTCGAGTTCCTGATTCTGGAGGCGGGAAAGGGACTCGATGCACTGGCGGCTCGTGCCGAAATGCAGGAAGCCGGCATGGGGCAGCGCGGCCACGGCGCAGCTCAGGGCGTTGATCTCCGGATCCGCCACGGCGGGCCGGTGACCGAGCGCAAGGCCCATCTGATCGTACAGTTCGAAACGGCTGAATTGCCCACTGCCACCCGCACCCGAATCGGGGTCCCAGCCCGAACGCCGGAGCAGCAACCGGACCGCCCGGTCGCTCAACAACCACATGCCCGTGTCGACCAGGGCCACGTGGTCCGCCCCCAACTCGCGGATCTGGTGCGGAGCGGGCTTCTGAAGGAAGAAGGCCCATTCCCCCGGACGGGAGCGGGGTGAGAAGAAAACGCCGAAATGCCGCGCCTCCTCGGGTGTGACCCACAGGCCGAGCCCGAGCACGTCCACCGCCGGCAGAGCGGGCAGCCGGGCGCCCGGGGTGATGAGCACGTCGCCACTGGTGATCAACACCCGGGCGCTGTCCGGCGCCCCGGCCAACACCCGGCGGCAGGCGGGAAGCTGCAGGTCCAGCAACGTCTGATCGAGGCGTTGTCCCCGCGACCACCGCATCACCGGCAGCGGCATCAGGGGTTTGCCAGTCGCGGCATACGCCGGCAACCGCCGGCTCTCCCCCCCGCCGTGAATGATCAGCTTGCGGCTTTCGCGCAACCAGGCGGAAAACGGCAAGCCCTCCGAGGTCGCCCGCCAGGCCGCCCACAACAGATGCGCGGTCCCGCCGCCCGAACCAAGCTTCCGTCCGACCGGGTCAGATGCGGCAAACCAATGGGGCGCCCCACGACCCGTCAGCGCCGCGAAATGCGGCGCCATGGCGGGGGGCAACGATAGCAGGTGCTGGGGTTCGCCGGTGCCCGGCTCCATAGTGCAGTCGAGGCTCGCACCCCCGGCAGCCGGTGTCGAGCGTCCTTGGGCCTCCGGCGAAGCCCGGGAAGCCATCCCAGCCCGGCGGGGCGGCGGCGAGCGTCATTGGACGGCGGTGGGCAGGCCTGCTATACTGCGTCCCGAATGAAATCAGCGATCCATAACCTCAGTTCTGCCATTACCATGAAAATGTTCGCCTCCGTCCTGGGCGCCGTCGCCCTGTTCGTTGCCGGTTGTTCAGTCGGGGCCGCGGACCGGCCCGAGATGGAGTCCATCGGCAAGCCCGCGCCGGACTTCGAACTCGAGACGCTCGTCAACGGCAAGGTCGACGGGAAGTTGAAGCTCTCCGAACTCAAGGGGAAGAACATCGTCCTGCTCGATTTCTGGGCCACCTGGTGCGGTCCCTGCCGCGCCGTCATGCCCACCCTCGAGCAGGTGGCCAAGGACTACCAACCCAAGGGCGTCCGCTACATCGCCGTGAACCTGCGCGAGGATGCCGCGAAAATCAGCGCTTACTTGAAAAAGGAAGGCCTCGACATCGAGGTCGCGCTCGACAAGGACGGCAGCATCGCCCAGGCCTACAAGGTGCGGGGCATCCCGACCATGGCCATCGTGGGCAAGGACGGCATCGTCAAGGAAGTCCACGTCGGCTCCTCCCCGGACCTGAAGGAGAAACTGACCAAGGCGCTCGACCAGCTCACCGAACAAAAGACTTCGTAAAGTCCTCCCCCTTGACCTCGACGACCTGCTTCTCGAACTTCGAGTCGGCGATGAGCTGTTGCAGTTTCTGCTCGTAGGCGGCTCCGTCGAGAGGCAGGTCGATCGTTTGGTTGGTGAGCGAGGAATACAGCGCGGAGTTCGCCAGCTCGATCGAGTTCATTCCCTCCGCCCCGGGCGCCACCAGCGGTGTGCCGTCGAGGATGGCATCCACGAAGTTCTGCATCAGGGTGGCGTGCTGGGCGGGGGCATCCTCGAAGGGAATTTCGACCTTCCAAACCTCGGGCCGGGCAAAGCCGACCTTGGATTCCCGGCTGAAGGTGCGCATGTCGGTTTCGTTGCGGATGAAGGTAAGGCGATTGTCTTCGAGCAGCAGTTTTCCCCGGGTACCACAGATCTCGAAGCGGTTCGTGCCGGGCGCTTCACCCGTCGAGGTGATGAACACGCCCGTCGCGCCCCCGGCCCATTCCAGGTAGGCGGTGACGTTGTCCTCGACCTCGATGTGGTGGTAGCGCCCGATCTGGCAGAAGCCCCGCACCCGGGCGGGCATCCCGCACAGCCACTGCAGGATGTCGAGGTTGTGTGGGCACTGGTTCAACAGCACGCCGCCGCCCTCGCCCTTCCAGGTCGCCCGCCAACCGCCGCTGGCATAGTAGATCTCGGTGCGGAACCAGTCGGTGTTGATCCAGCTCAACCGGACCAGGTCGCCGAGTTCCCCGGCGTCGATCAACCGCTTCATCCGCATGTAGCGCGGTTCCGTTCGCAACTGGAACATGGCGCCGAACACGAGGTCCGGGCGCTGCTGATGCGCCGCGATCAGGCGTTCGGCATCCGCCTTGTGCACGGAAATGGGCTTCTCGACCATGGCGTGGACCCCCGCCTCGAACGCGGCGACGCCCAGGGTCGTGTGCTGGTAGTGCGGCGTGGCGATGATGACGGCGTCGATGGCCCCCGAGCGGATCAGTTCGCCGCCATCCTTGAAGGTCTTCAGGCCCTTGGCCGCCCAGGCTTCCAACGGCGCGAAGGCGTCGGCCACGGCGGTGAGTTCACAACGCGTCACCTTCCCCGCTTCGAGATAGCCGGCGTGATACTTGCCGATGTTGCCCAGTCCGATGATGCCGAGTCGTGCTTTGTCCATGGTGCCAGTTCCTGATGCTGCGATGTTCCGAAGCCGCATGGTGCCGCGGGCGCCGCATGCGGGCAACGCGATTTTGCCCTCCGACGGTCCGGTGACGAACCGGCCCATCATCGGCAAACCCAGGCTCGCCCCGACGACGGCGGTTGCCGGCCGCGGCCGCAAGGCGGCTCAGGGTAGCGTGCGGGACGGCGGCGCCTTGGCGAAGGCGACTTCGCGCAGGTAGATCGGTTCGAGCGCCTCGGCCGGAACCCCCGCGGAGACCTCAACCGCAATCCGGGCCAGGTCGTCGGCGGCGGGAAAGCGCTGTTCCCCGCCGCCGCCCGGCAACTCCCCGGTGACGGCCAGGCGCTGCGCGTCCGGGCCGACCAGCACTTCATCCGGTCGCAACGATTCGCGGATGGCGTCCGGTCGACTGATCCGCAGCGGAGTCGTTTCCACTGCGCCGCGGTCGTCCAGCCGCCAGCTGCTTTCATGGAACTCGCCGCGTTGGGCGTCGACCACCAGACGGAACCGGCCGCGGCGTCCGGCCGCATGCAGTCCGGCGGCAAGCGCGGCCACGCTCGACAAGCCGACCGTCCCGACCCCGGCGGCGAACTGCCAGCCCTGGGCAATGGCGATGGCGTTGCGAATGCCGGTGTAGCTTCCGGGGCCGAGCCCGATGGCAATTCGCCCGACCGCTTCCCGCTCGATTCCGGCGGCATCCAGCGCCGCGCGGATCAGGCGGAACGGTTCCGTGACCCGCCCCTCCGACTGCACCGCCTGTCCGGCCCGGCCGGTGACGGAATCCAGCACCGCAACACTCCGATGCATGGTCGAGAACTCAAGCGCGAGAATCCGCATAGCTGATCTTTCGTTGTTCCCCGCCGCTGACCTCCAACCAGACGCGCCGCAGCCAGCCGGCTTCCGGAGCGGACCCGGCTCCGGGGAAGCCTGCGACTTCCGTCCGGGCGGTCGGGTTCGCGGCCACGGGCCCGGCGATCATGTCGACAAACCACCGTTCGGCCCACTCGACGACGGTCACGCCGGCCGGCGACACCAGATAATCCTCGAGCCCCGCACCAGCGACTTCCGCCGGCGATTCCAGCCGGTAGAGATCGAGGTGGAACAGGGGCAGGCGGCCGCCGTGGTATTCGTGCAACAGAGCGAAGGTGGGCGAAGTCACGCGGCCCGCGCATCCCAGTCCGGCCGCGATTCCGCGCACCAACTGCGTCTTGCCGGCGCCGAGGTCACCGCTCAGGGCAACCACGGTCCGCTCCGCCATCGCGCTCCCCCAGTCGCGGCCCAGGGCGAGGGTCTCAGCCGGGCTTTGGGAAATGATCGTAACCATGTGCCGTCAGAGGGCGCGCGCCATGCCGGTCCCGCAGGGTCAACCCCGGAGGGGCGACCACGCGGCCCACGCAGCTGAGCCGCACCTCCGGAAACTGTTGCTTCCACGCATCATGCAGCGGCACGGCATCCCGACCCGCCACCGTGAAACAGAGTTCGAAGTCCTCGCCATCGGTCAGCGCCGCCTCCAGACCCGAAGGTCCCTCCCCGGCCCGCGCCCGAAGCCGGGCGGCGCGGCTGATCGGAATTGCCGATTGCAGCAACTCCGCTCCGGCGTCGCTGGCCCGCAGAATGTGGCGCAGGTCCGTCGCCAGCCCGTCGCTGAGATCAATCATTGCCGTCGGGCGAAAGTGCGCCGCCAGCCAGCGGGCCTCGGCAACCCGCGGCTCGAAGGCCAGGTGCTTGCCGGCCAGCGAACCACCGAGTTCGCCCGTGACGAAGATGGCCTCACCGGGGCGGGCGCCGTCGCGCCGGATGCATCGTTCGCGAGGCACGCGGCCGAGCAGGGCCACCGACAGCAGCGCCGGCCCGTCGGTCGCGGTGGTTTCCCCGCCCACGAGGGCCACGCCGAACCGTGCGGCGGTCGCGCGCAGACCGGCATAAACCGCCTCGATCCAGTCCGGGGAAACCGAGGTCGGCAGCGCCACGGTGATCACCGCGCTGAGCGGTTCGCCGGCCATCGCCGCGATGTCGCTGAGGCACCGGGCCAGGGCCTTGTGCCCCACCTGCTCCGGTTCGGCGGCAGACGTGAAATGGCGCCCCGCCACCACGGCGTCGGTCTTGAACAACAGCCAGGCCTCGGGCAGGCCGACCTCAAGCACGGCGCAATCGTCGCCCGGCCCGACGATGACGTGGTCGGTGGTGGGCAGATCGCGCGTGAGGCGGGCGATGAGTTCGCCTTCGTTCATCGGGAGATCAGACGCGGAAGGTCAGGGCGAGGAGGAAGTTGATCAGGTTGAACAGGAGATGCGTGACGATGGGGACGAGGAGCGTGTTCGTGCGCTCGTAAAGCCAGATTTGGGCGAGCCCGAAGAAGGTGAGCGGCACGAGGCTAAGCAGGTTGCCGTGCGACAGGCCGAAGAGCAGCGGGGTGCCCCACCATGCCAGCCGCGGAAAACCCGCTCCCTTCAATCCGGGGTACAGCAGGCCCCGGAACAGGAGTTCCTCCATCACCGGCGCGAGGAACATGGCCAGAAACCCGATCAACACCGGTTGCCAGAGGTCATGGCTGCCCTGCAACAGCTGCACATGCTCCTGCAGCGGGGCCGCCACCTGCAACGCCTGGAAGATCCGGCCCGCGACGAACATCAGCCCCAGATTTACCGGGAACAACACCGCCGCCGCCCCCGCCGCCCACCGGCACACCGTAGGCCAGGGCTGGTTCCGCAGCCCGAAGGCCTCGCTCCAGGTCAACTGGTTCGCCCGCAGCAAACGGACCAAGCCGACGAGCACCGCCGCGTAAAACACCAGCATGCCGGTGAACCCGACCACGAACTCCCGGGTTGCCTGCGGCTCGATGGTCAGCCACCGGGTCAGCACGGCCCCGACCACCACCACCCCGGCCAGGCCCAGGAAGACCCAGAAGAGGAAGTTGATGATCGAGTCGATCGTCCAAGCACGCCGGTCCAGCATGAAGCAACGAGGCTACGGGCCGCCGGTGCGGGTGACGATGGAAAACTTGTTCCGCCCACGCCCCGTGCGCATCTCCGCCGTGACCACCCAGCAACTCGTCGCCGCCGAGGTCCCTTCGGCGCAGGATTCACCGGGGATACGGCCACGTGCCGCGAGGCGCGTCGACTCACCACAACGTGACGGACGGTCGGAACCATCGAGACTGCACGAGCCCCTGATTTCAGCGCCGGCTGCCCATCGACGGCTACCGCGCGTTGAATCGTTACGGCTCAGCGCGCGTCCGCCGCCGCCACGGGTTCGAGCCGCAGGAGTTGTCCCGAATGGCCCGCCACAACACGGCGGAAGTCCCCGGTGTGCCGGCCCAAATCCTCTCCTGACCACAGTTCGGTTATCCGGACCGGGCCGGGCAGTTCGACGGTGAATTCGCGGGCTGTCTCCTCCCAGTTGAGCAGGGCGATCCGCTCGCCATCCGGCAACCGCAGGCGCCCCACGCGGAAATCGTCGGCCCCAAACCGCATCGCTTCGCCGGTCGGCGGGTGCAGCACCCCGAGCCGGATTTTCTCCAGGTCGCCGTAGGTCCGCAGGTCGTCCCCCGCCAGCAACATGCCGCCGGTGGCATACACCAGGGTGGCATGGAAGAGAAACTCATCCGGGCTGGCCCGGCCGATCGACCGGATTCCCTCCTGCCCGTCCTCGGCGCGGGTCAACACCCGGCCGTTGAGGCAGAGCGCATCGGGATCGTTCCACCACAGCCGGCCGTTCTGCCAGCCGCGCAACAGGTTCTCGCGACCCGTCTTGGCGAAATGATGCCAGTCGCGACTTACATCCATCGAGGAACGCGACCCATGAATCAGGCCGAGCGAGGGCCAGAGCGGGTGGTTGCAGCCGAGGATGAACGCATCCCCCGCACCGCGCCGGATTGCTTCCATGCCACGCCGGTAAGCCTCGATGCGCGTCGCCCGGGGATCATGATGTCGCCCACCGTGCAGCGTGCCCCAGTAGTTCGCATCAAGTTTGAAGTAGGTGCAGCCCCATTCCTCGCGCAGCGTGCGGAACAGCTCCTCGAGCCATCCCTGCGCCCCGGGATGCGTGCCATCGAGCACGTACCAGGGACCGAGCCGCCAGCCACCGAAACCCACCTTGTCCGACCGCAGCGGAGCCCCATCCGGTCCTTGAAGAAACCACTCGGGATGGGTCTGAAACAGGCGCGATTGCGGGCTCGCAACGAAGGGGGCCACCCAGATGGCCGGCTCGAAACCGCGCGACTTGATCTCGCCCAGGACGGCGCGGATGTCGCCGCCGAACGATTCGCCGGTCTCGAGCCAGTCCCCCATCCAGGGTTGATAACCGTCGTCGATCTGGATGTAGCGCAGGCCGGGGAACCCGGTTCGCGCCCATTCCAGGTTGCCCTGGATCTGTTCCGCGGTAACCCCCGGCCCGAAGCAATACCAGGAGCACCACCCGGTCGCCACCGGTCGGCGAAAGATCGGTGGATGGCTTTCCACCAGCTTGTCCGCCAGTTCCGCCAGCAAACCCTCCCGGTCCGCACTTTCGCGCACCAGGAAGGGCTCGAGTTCCCAGGATGCCCCGGGCTCGAGCGGCAGCCCTTCGCCATCGACCGAAACCGTCAGCGTGTCGGCATCGAACGACACCCGGCCCACGAACCGCCGCGCCGACGTGAAGCCGATCAGGGCTGCCCGGCCGGGCGCCGGGCGCAGCGTCATCACGCCGTAAACCGTGCGTCGCCCGCCCGGTTCCGGAATGCGATAATGCTGGCGGTCCGTGTAAAAGCCCTCGTCCACGGGGACGCCCAGTGTGCCGCCGGTCTGGCTGAGCATGGTGAATCCCTCGCCGTAGACCGGGGTTTCGGAGGGCAGCTGGTGGGCAAACTCGGCCAGCACAATGTCCCCCACGAGCACCGGGTGTTGCCCTTCGTTCACCAGGCGGCTGCGGCACAGATCGCCGTCCCATTCCCGGACCAATCGCACGGCCGCGGGCAACAACTGGTGGTCGGGGTGGTAAACGGCGACGCGACCGGCGGCCACCTGGTCGCGGAGCGAACCGGACGCAACCGGCAACCCGACGCCGACGGCAGCGAGCAGGAGCAGCGGACGAGCAAGAGCGCGATGCATGGGGGGAAGTCTACGCTGCCGGCCGGCCCGCGTCTGCTCCGGAATCGGGCGGTTTCCGGGCTTTGCTTTTTGGATCGCCGCTCTCTAGGTTCGGGCGTGCACACGTTCGTCAACGAGTTCTCCGTCACCGCGCATTGGGACGGCGCCTTCGACGAGACCGGCCTGCAATCCTGGGCGGCATCCCTGCGGGCCGGTTTGCGGGCGCCGCGCGTCTCCCTCGGGCTGGTGTTCATGAGCCCGCGGTTCTTTGCCCATGCCGCCGACGTTCTCGAAGTGCTGCGCGTGCATGCTCAAATCCCGCTGCTGGTGGGTTGTTCGAGCCCGGGCCTGATCCTGAACCACCGCGAGGTCGAGGAGGACGCCGGGCTGGTGCTGGGACTTTACCACCTGCCGGAGGCCGAACTGCGCGCCGGGCATTACCGGCAGGCTGACGTGGACGCCGGAGACCGCCCGGACTTCTGGACGCGCCGGACCGCGATCGACCCCGCGGCGACGAACGGCTGGCTGATCTTCGCCGACCCCTTCCATCTGGACGGCGAGACGTGGCTGCGCCAGTGGAACGAAGCCTACGCGGGTCTGCCGGTGGTCGGCGGGCTGGCCACGGGAGCCGGCGCCGAATCCCGCACACAGGTTTACCTCAACGGCGACGTGTTCGAGGAAGGGCTGGTGGCCCTGTCGGTTGGCGGGGACGTGCAACTCCACAGTGTCATCTCACAGGGCTGCACGCCCATCGGCGAACCGTGGACGATCACGCGGGCGCAGGGCAACCTGATCCAGGAAATCGGCAACCGGCCCGCCTACCAGGTGCTCGCCGAGACGTTCAACGCCCTGCCCACCCCCCAGCAACAACGCGCGCACGGCAATCTGCTCGTGGGGTTGGTGGTGAACGAGTACCAGGAGGAATTCCAGCGCGGCGATTTCCTGATCCGGAACCTGATTGGCGGCGACCCGAACTCGGGCGTGCTCGCGGTGGGCGCGCGCCCGCGCCCCGGCCAGTCGCTCCAGTTTCAATGCCGCGACGCCGAGGCCGCCACCGAGGATTTGCTGGCGCTGCTGACCCAGGCCCGGGACACCCTGGACGGGCGGCCGGTTTTCGGCGGCTGCCTGTGCGTCTGCAACGGCCGTGGCCGGCGCCTCTTCAACAACCCGGACCACGACGCCGCAATGGCCCAGGAGTTCTTCGGGCCGCTCGGGGTCACGGGCTTCTTCTGCAACGGCGAACTCGGCCCTGTCGGCAGTCGCAATTACCTGCACGGCTACACCGCATCCCTCGCCCTGTTCGCCCGCAAATGAACGACGGCTTCGTCCCGTTACCGGCCCCGCTGACCAGCCCGGACCTCACGGCGGGACTTTCGGGACGGACGAAACGCAACCCGTTGCCAATGCCCACGGATCCCGTTGTCGTCCCCGGACGGCTCATCCACGAGTTGACCTCGATCACCGATCGCGTCGACCTTGCGGCGCTCTTCCCATCGCCGGCGCCTATTGAGGTCGAGCTGGGGGCCGGCGACGGTTCCTTTCTCGTGAACATCGCCGCGCACCACCCCGCGCGTCACTTCGTCGGCATCGAACGTCTGAAAGGGAGATTGGGCAAGATCGATCGCAAAGGACAGCGGGCCGGCCTGAGCAACCTGCGGGTGATCCGCATCGAGGCCGCCTATTTTCTCGAATACCTCGCGCCGCCCGGAAGCCTCGAGGCGTTGCACGTTTACTTCCCCGACCCCTGGCCCAAACAGCGACATCGGTCCCGCCGTCTGATCGGCAACCGCTTCCCGGCCCTCGCCGCCGAGGCCCTGGCCCCGGAGGGCACGGTGTATCTCCGCACGGACGACCCGGGTTACCACGCCCAGATGCTGACGGTCTTCGGGGGGGAGCAACGGTTCAAGGCGGTGGAAACCCCGGCCGAACTGGCCGCGATGGTCACCGACTTCGAGCGGGACTTCAACCAGGCAGGCATCCCCACCCGGCGGGCCGCGTTCCGGAAATGCGGTTGACTTCGGGGCACCCACGCAGGCCCCCGGGGAACCGCGCACAGGCCGGGATCGCCGGGCGCGGAAGTCTGTGTATACTTCGCCCATGCGGAAGAAAACCAGGCGCCCAGTGGCGCTGAGTGTCGCGGGCTCGGACAGCGGAGGCGGGGCCGGCATTCAGGCCGATTTGCAGGCCTTCGCCGCCTTCGGTGTTCACGGGACCACCGCCATCACCTGCCTGACGGCCCAGAACCCGACCGGGGTAAGCGGTGTGCAAGCCTGTGCGCCGGCCATGCTGCGGGCCCAGGTGGAGGCCGTCCTGACGGAACTGCGCCCCGCCGCCATCAAGACCGGCATGCTCTATTCGTCCGGCCTGATCCGCGCGCTCGCAGCGGTGCTGCGCGACGGCGCGGACGGCCTCCCGCTGGTCGTGGATCCGGTCATGGTCGCCACGAGCGGAGCCCGGCTGCTGCAACCCGCCGCCACGCGCGCCCTGATCCGGGAGTTGCTGCCGCTTGCCACCCTGCTGACCCCGAATCTCGACGAGGCAGCGCTCCTTTCCGGGGCACCGCTGACCGAGCCCGAGCACCTGCGGGAATCGGCCCGCTTGCTCCACGAGCGATTCGGCACCGCGATCCTCGTCAAGGGGGGTCACCTGCCCCGGATGCGGGAGGCCATCGATGTGTTCTGGGATGGGCGGGACGAACTGCTGCTGACGGCGCCCTTCGTGCGTGGGGTTTCCACCCACGGAACCGGATGCACCTATTCCGCGGCGATCACCGCCTGCCTGGCGCTGGGACAGCCCCTAGTCGAGGCCGTCCAACGGGCCAAGAACCACGTGACCCAGGCGATTGCGCAGAGCGTGCGCGTGGGGCGGCACGACGCCCTCAACCATTTCTGGACCGAATGAGACCAAGATCCGTACGGTTCAGGCATTCAAGTTGCTGTGGGGACTCTCGTCCGATGAATACGATGCATGCGAAGGTCGTTGCTCTGCTGGCCGGGATGGCCTTGGGCGCCTTGGTCGGCCGGGCTCAGACCGGCGAGGAAGGGCTGCGCTTCGAGTTCCGCGAACCGCGCCAGCGGGCCTATCGCCTCGAGTCCCCGCAGGTGGCGGCGCTGGCGCGCAGTCTCGCGGGGAACGCCGACGCCGCCTCCGATCAAGCCGACTGGCTCCGCGCCTGGCCCGACAACGGCTCGGAGAACTACATCGAAATCTGCAGTCGCGTGCTGCTGCAATGTGAAACCGCTGAACGGCTGGCGGCCGTCCTGGCCGGTTCCCCGACCCAGGTGACCCGCGAAATCCGTCCGGGCTTCGTGGTCTTGCAGGCCGGAAGCCCGTTGGCCGCGGCGGCAGAGGCCGCCCGACTGGCCGGGCTGGAAGGCGTGCTGGTCAGCCATCCGGTCCAGCGCCGCCGGATCGCCCTGCACTCCGGCTACGCCCCCCGGCCCAATGACCCCTACCTCACCCGCGCCTGGCATCTCGAGAACCGGAACCCGGTCACCGCCGAGGCTCAGGGCTTCGACCTGAACGTGCGCGCCGCCTGGACGGAAACCCGGGGGGAGGACGTGGTGGTGGCGGTGGCTGACGAAGGGGTCGAAATCACCCACCCCGACCTCAGCGCCAACGGCGGCAACCTCTTCCATTACAATTTCCATTCCTCGGTCCGCGACGGCCGCCCGGCCTCCTCGCAAGCCAGTCACGGCACGGCGGTCACCGGCTTGATCGCCGCGGCCGGCGAGAACTTCCGCGGCGCAAGCGGGGTCGCCCCCGCGGCCATGTTCGCCAGCTGGGTGATCTTCAACTCATTCGGCAGCTTCATCGACGAACAGGCCGCGATGGACATGTTCCAATACGAGAGCCAGTCGGTCGGCGTCCAGAATCACAGCTGGGGCAACAGCAGCCTCGAACAACTGCCGCTGCTCGCGGACGAATCCGTCGGCATCGAAAACGCCGTCACCCTCGGCCGGGACGGACGCGGGGTCGTCATGGTCCGCGCCGCCGGCAACGAACGGGCCGGTTTCAACGACACCAACGACGACGGCTACGCCCAGGATCCCCGCGCCATCGCCGTCGGCGCCGTGCGCGCGAACGGCCGCGTGGCAGGCTACAGCACCCCGGGCGCAACCGTCCTCGTCTCGGCCTTCAGCGGCGACGACCAGGTCGAACTGCCGGACGGTTCCCTGATCGACCACCCGTCGCTCTTCACCACCGACCGCACCGGTTCGCTGGGCTACAACAAGGATCTGTTCGGCGAGTCGCCCGATTACACCTTCGACAATTCGCTCCCGACGGGGACCTCCTTCTCCACCCCGCAAATCTCGGGGCTCTGCGCCCTGCTCATCAGTGCCAACCCCGGACTCACCTACCGCGATGTCCAGCAGATCCTGGTCTTGTCCGCCCAACCCCTGGACTGGGCGGACCCCGACCTGCGACGGAACAGCGCCGGGCTCTGGTTCAGCCACAACACCGGCTACGGAGTGCCCGATGCCGGGGTGGCCGTGCGGATGGCGAAAACCTGGACGCAACGTCCCGGGCGCACTTCAGCAACCGTGACCTCGACCTCCAGCCGGCAGATCCCCGACGACGGTTTGCGCGTCGAGGTCAGCGGCCTGCGCCTGCCGGCCGATCTCGAATCGATCCCGGCCTTTCCCATCGACGGGCTGCACCCGGATGATCCAACGTCGAGCCTCACCCTGGTGGACGTGGGCCAGGCCCTGGCGCCGCTCAAGGATGACCTGACGGGCAAGGCCGCGCTCATTCAGCGGGGACAAAACTACTTCGTCCAAAAGCTCAACCACGCCGCCGCCGCCGGGGCCGCCTTCGCCGTGATCTACAACAACACGGGCGGCACCGAGCGGATCGTGCCCAACGGCGCCGACATCCACCTGACCCCCATCCCGGCGGTGTTCATCGACCAGGACAAGGGCACGGCCCTGGCCAATCAGGTGCGCCTGTACCCCGGGACCAAGGGCAAGCTCAGCCTCGACAAGGTGGAATACGCTCTCCCGATCAACGACCCGCTGATCTGCGAACACGTCCGCCTTCGGGTCCGCACTTCGCACGCCCGACGCGCGGACGTCCGGATCACGCTCGTTTCCCCTTCCGGCACGCGCAGCGTTTTGCAGCGGAAGAACCGCGACACCCTCTCCCCGCTGAGCGAATGGGACTACTACTCGGCGGCGCATTTCTTCGAACCGTCCCGCGGCGAGTGGCGGGCGGAGTTCAGTGATGAAGCCCCCGGCGTCAACGGGCGGGTCTTGCTCGTGGAACTTACGGTGTTCGGCGTGCCGATCGCGGACGTCGATGCCGACGGTTTGGACGACGACTGGGAACGGCGGTGGTTCGGCTCGCTGGCCTGGCGGGGCTGGGACGACAACGACGGCGACGGGGCGTCGAATGCCCGGGAACAGGCACTGGGGACCAACCCGGCTGAGACCGTCGCCTCGGGTCACGTGGAGTTCACCCGCTGGGACGATCGCATTGCCCGGTTGAGCTGGCCGGGATTGAACAATCAGACCTATCGGGTGCGGGTCTTTGACGCCCTCGGGCAGACGCCGGTCGTCGACGAGGAGGTGCCCGGACGGTTCCCCGAAGCCGTCTGGTTCGGTCCCGCCGGCGCCGGCTCGCAGCGGTTCTTCAGCGTGGAACGTATGCCCGCTCCGTAGCGGGAAAACCGGACGATCTCCAGACCGGGCGGGCGTCAGTCCAGTTCCTTCTGAAGTCCCCGGATGGCCTCGCGAATGAGGCGGCGTTGACGAATGGCGGCCTGCTGCCCGCGGCGGGCCAGCCGCACCCGCGCCGCGCCCGCCGGCAACGTCTCTGCCAGCAACTGCAATCCCAGCTGGATGTTCTGGTGATCGCCCACCGCCGCCTGAACGGCCAGGAGGTGATCCAGCAGCGCGCGCTCCCCACGGGCCTTGCGATCACCCAGCATTTCCCGCAGATAACGCCAGCGACGGACGACCCGGCGGACCTCGTGTTGTTCGGGGGAATCCAGTTTGAAGAAGCGGGGCAGGAGTTCGCCCAACTCATCCTCGAAGCCCTCCTCGAGCTTCCGGATGCGCCGGCGCAGAAGCCTCGCGTTTCCCCGGGTGACCTCGATCTGCACGAGTCCCTCGATCAACTTCGGGCTGGGGGAACGAAACCTCCGCTGCTGCTGGCGCCACTCCATGACCCGCGCCTGCTTGAATCGCTCCAACGTCCCCGAGTCTGCCCGCCGGCTTCGCAGCCACTCAGCCGAGGCGTCGATGTCGCGCACCCGGCTCGTCAACCCCGCCACCTTGTGCGCCCAGCCCGCCAGCCGTTTTCGCAGCGGCGCCCGCAGCAGCGGCTTGCCGACCCTGGCCCAAAACCGGAACCGGCGGAGCGTGACGCGCAGATCGTGGATTTGCCTCGGCGTCCCGCCGTTCGCGCATGCCGCCGCCAAGGCCAGCAACTGCCGCCCGAGCCGCTCACCGGCCCGCTGCCATTGTCGGAAGATTCGGGTAGCCTTCACGGACGCGTCCCTCCAGGGAAACACAAACCGGAGGCGTTCTCCGGCATCCACGCCCCAAGCGCAAGCCCGCAGACGTTACAATCGCGTAAAGGGGTCGGTTCTTGATATCGATATATTGTCGTGCACCCGCCGCGCGACGGTCCGGGCTCCGCTGATTGACGGCGGCGGCCCTCCGGCCTAGTTTGGGCGCCTGATGGGAATGATGTCTTCATCGGCAACCAGGACGGACGCGGGCCCCACGTTCCGCGTCGGCGACGAACGCTTGATCAAGGTGACGCCCCTCGCGGCGGGGAAGGTGAGTTCGTTGCTGGCCAAACAGGGACGCCCCGGCGGCGTCCTCCGCGTGGCCGTCGTCGGCGGCGGTTGCTCCGGATTGCAGTACAAAATGGACCTGCAGGACGGACCCGCCAATCGCGACATCCTCGTCGAAAGCGGCGGCGTCAAGGTCGTCGTGGATCCGAAAAGCGCCCTCTACGTCGCGGGCTCGGAACTGGATTTCGTCGACGCCCTCCAGGGCGGCGGGTTCAAGGTCAAGAACCCGAACGCCGCCGCCACCTGCTCTTGCGGCGAGAGCTTCGCGGCTTGAAGCGGCGCCCGGCCCCGGCGGCCTGGCCCCGCCGGCACCACCTCCATCCCTCGTGACCGAACCCCTGCTGGACCGCCCGGATTTCTTTGCCCGGCTCGACGAACCGCGGCGGCCGTGGATCGATCCCGAAGCGTTGAAGGAACGCTTCATCGCGCTTTCCGCCCCCAGCCACCCCGACCGCGTCCACGCCGCGCCCGAAGCGGAGCGCCAGGCCGCCACCGAGCGGTTCGCCGCCCTCAACGAAGCGTACCGCCAGCTCGCCGGCGTCAAGGACCGCCTCGCCCATCTGCTGGCCCTGGAACGGGGCGCCCCGGCCGCGGACGTTCAGCAGATTCCGCCCGGCACCATGGACCTTTTCCTCGAGGTGGGCCAAGCCTGCCGGGATGTCGATGGGTTCCTCCGCCGGCGCGACGAAGCCACTTCGCCGATGGTGCGGGTGACACTGTTCGAGCAGGGCCTCGACTGGACCGGGCGGCTGCAGGCCCTGCAAGCGAACGTCGGCGCCCGTCGCGGCGAGATCGAGGCGGAGTTGCAGGCCATGAACGCCGTCTGGGATTCGGCTCCGCCTCCGGGATCCCCGCAGCGGGCCGCCGGGCTGCCGCTCGAACGACTGGAACAGCTCCACCGGATCTACAGCTACCTCGCCCGCTGGGGCGGCCAGCTCCAGGAGCGGCTGGCCCGCCTTGCGCTGCCTTGATTGCCTCACTTCCCGAAAGCCAGTCGCAGGCCCACCAGGATCAACAACCCGCCGAACGCGCGCTTCAACGTCTCGGAAGACAGATGCTGCGTCAGCCAGGCGCCGCCGAAACTGGCCGCGATGGCCACCGGGATGATCGCCGCGGCGATCGGCCAGTTCACATGCCCGAGGTGATGATGCTTGAACGCTCCCATGCACGCCGAGGGCACCATCACCGCCAGCGAGGTGCCGATGGCCGTCTTCACGTCCAGCTTCAGCAGGAACGTCATCGCCGGCACCATGATGATCCCGCCACCCACGCCGAACAGCCCGCTGGTGATCCCGCTCAACAACCCGATCAACGACGCGTAAACATAGAGCATGCCCGTTTGATGCCGCACGGCCCGCCACGCGACAAACGTTTTTCTCCGCCCGCCTCCCGCTTGCGCATCGTCGCGCCCTGCGCTTTGCTCGGGGCATGAAAGCTCCGCTGCCGCGCCCCGCCGCCCAGGGCGCCTTCCGGCTCGTATGCCTGCTGCTCCTGATCGGGGCCGCCCAGTCCGCCGGACACGCCGCCACGCGCGTTTCCATCCGCGACGGACGCTGGTTCCTCAACAACCAGATCACCCATCCCCGCAGCCCGGCCGAAGGCCGTCTGATGAACGTGCGCATGGTGAACAGCACCTTCGAGGATCGCGACCGGGCGGACTTCGATCCCGTCGCCAACACCGAACGGTTTCTGGCCCAAATCCCCGCCTACGCCGCCCAGGGGGTCCGGGCCTTCACTCTCAACCTCCAGGGCGGCATGCCCGGCTACGAGGGCGCGCGCAACTCCGCGTTCGATCCCGACGGCTCCCTGCGCCCCGATTATCTCGAACGCGTCCGGCGCGTGATCGAAGCCTGCGACCGCGCCGGCGTCGCTGTGATCCTCGGATGCTTCTACCAACGCCAGGACCAGGTCCTGCGGGACGAAGCCGCCGTCCGCGCCGCGCTCGTCAACACCGTGCGCTGGATCGGGGCGGCAGGCTTTCAGAACGTCGTCCTCGAAGTCGCCAACGAGTTCGACCACGGGGGCTTCGATCATCGGTTGATCCGCACCGTCGCCGGCCAGATCGAACTGATCCAACTCGCCCGCCAAACCCTGCCCGGCCTGCTCGTTTCCACCAGCGGCCTCGGCCACGGACGCTACCCGGAGTCCCTCGCCGAAGCCGCCGACTTCCTCCTCATTCACTTCAACGGCACCCCTGTGAAGGACATCCCGGCCCGGATCGCCGCCCTGGCGTCGTTCGGAAAGCCGGTCGTCTGCAACGAGGATGACAAGCTGGGTGAGGAAGCCGCCGCGGCCGCGCGGGCCACCGTCGAGAGCGGTGGTTCCTGGGGGTTCATGCACAAGACGCGCAACCAATACCAACCGTTCGATTTTCTCGGTCCCGCCGATGCTCCCGTCGTTTACGCCGCCCTTCGCGAACTCACTTCCCCGGCGCGGACGACGGCCCGGGCCCGCGGACCACTGCGCGTTCATCCGCACAACCCCCGCTATCTGGCTGACGACCTCGGCCGCGCCGTCCTTCTCACCGGCTCCCATACCTGGAACAACCTTCAGGACATGCGGTCTCCTGACGGCGGGGCGCCCTTTGATTACCCGGCCTGGTTGCGCTTCCTGCGCGCGCACGACCACAATTTCATGCGGCTCTGGCGCTGGGAACTTCTCGCCTGGGACACCGCCGCAAACCGCCAGGAAACCCCGCTGGTCCTCCGCGCCACCCCGCATCCGTGGCCGCGCACCGGTCCGGGGACGGCCCTCGATGGCCAACCGCGCTTCGACCTGGCCCGCTTCAACGACGCCTATTTCGAGCGCCTTCGCGAACGCGTCGCCCTGGCCGGGGAATCCGGCGTCTACACCGCGGTCATGCTCTTCGAGGGTTGGGGCATGCAGTTCGTCGAAAACGCCTGGTCGGCCCACCCCTTCCATCCGGCCAACAACATCAACGGCGTCGACGGCGACCGTGACGGCGACGGCCGCGGCCTGGAAATCCACGAGTCCGGCGATCCAATCGTGCTGGCCCTCCAGGAAGCCTACGTCCGGCGCGTGCTCGACACCGTCAATGACCTCGACAACGTCCTCTTCGAAATCTCGAACGAGAATCACCCCGCCTCGACGGACTGGCAGTACCACTTCATCCGCTTCATCCACGAATACGAACGCACGCTGCCGAAGCAGCACTTGGTCGGCATGACCTTCCAATACAAGGGCGGTCGCAACGAGACCCTGTTTGAAAGCCCCGCCGACTGGATTTCGCCGAATCCCGCGGCCCCCGACGGCTTCAGCCACCGCGACAACCCGCCGCCCGCCAACGGATCGAAGGTCGTGATCAGCGACACCGACCATCTCTGGGGCATAGGAGGCAACGTGGCCTGGGTCTGGAAGACCTTCCTGCGCGGGGCGCATCCGGTTTTCATGGACCCGTATGACGGTGCCGTCCTCCGGCGGGGCAACGACGACCAGTGGGAACCCGTCCGCCGGGCCATGGGCGCGGTGGCCCGCCTGGCCTCCAGCCTGGATCTGGCCTCAATGCGCCCTTGCCCGGACCTTGCCCCGGCGGAGTTCTGTCTGGCCGACGAGGCCGGGACGCGCCTCGCCTGGGTTCCGGCCGGGAAGGCCCTGCACCTTGAGCCGCCACCCTCGGGCCGGGGCGTGGAAGTCCGGTGGTTTCACCCCGAAACCGCCGATCCCGAAAGCCCCGCGGCCACCGCCCTCGTTCCGCCCGGACCAACCGTCCACCGGGCCCCCTTCGACGGCGACGCCATCGTGCTGATCCGGCCCCGATGAGACGCCGCCGTGGGCAGTTCACCGTGGGGCGGAGGCCGGGTTGCCGGCCGGAGATCCGGATTGCAGGATGGCCCCGACCGCCGTCGTCAGGGCCTCGATGCGCGTGCCCAGCGGATAGTCCGAGGGCGCCTCGAGGGTCAGGCCGTGGTCGCTCTTGCGCTGCGCGAGGTAAAAGGCTTCCGGCCAGTCGGGACGCTTGTCGGGATCGAACGCCGGACGAATGATCCCGCCCTGCGCCGGGCGGCCGTCGATCTGCGCGGCGGGGTCGATGGGACAAACCCTGGCAACAGCCTCGATGACGGCTTCCGCCCGCGATGGATGAGCCGCGGGATTGAGTTCGTAAAGGTAGAAGCCCGTGGCCTCCCAATCCTCGTGCAGGCAAAGCGCGAGGTCGAAGTTCGGGAGGCCTTGCAGCCACCCGACATGGGCGCGGGTCTCGGGCTGGCGCCGGTGGCGGTAATCCCGGTTCAAGTCCTTCCCCGCCGGACCCTCGCGCTGCCCGGCCGCCATGCCGGCCGGGTTCAGGCACGGGCACACGTGGAATTCAACATTCGCCGGCCATCGGTTCCCGCGCAACAGGGCCAGCACCGCGAGCGGCCCCGCCGGTTCGTCTCCGTGGATGCCCGCGGAAAGGTAGACCCGCCGCGGAGCGGCCGACGCGGGCGGCACGCAGGACGGGCGACGGAGGGCCAGCAGCTCGAAGGCGCCGGATCGGCCGAAGGTCGTCACTTCCCAGCCGCCCGCCGTCGCGGCCCGGCGGGTTGCTTCCAGGAGTTGCGCGACGTCCACGCCCTCGCCGTGATAACCATTCCGGTTCAGACCGAGCGGGGCGGGCGGCAGGAGCGGAGCCATGCGTTGCTCGTCCGGGGGCTCAGGCCGGCGTTTCCAGCACGACGCTCGGCGCTGCATCGTCCGCGTGGCCACCGATGTCCGGCGCCTCTTCCCGCCCGGGCGCGGCGTATCCCTCCGGCTCGAAGCCCAGATCCCGCAGCATTTGCAGGTCCTCCTCGACGGGGCGGTTCACGGTGGTGAGGTAGTTGCCGACCATGAGGGCGCTGGCGCCGGCGAGGAAAGCCAGGCCCTGGAGATCGCGCAGGTTCACCACGCGGCCGCCTGCCACCAGGATTTCCGGCCGCGGGAGGACGAGGCGGAACACGGCGATGGTCTTGAGCACTTCCAAGGGCGGCAACGGGGTCTGTCCGGCGTACGGCGTCCCCTCGATGGGATTGAGAATGTTGATGGGCACGACGTCGACGTCGAGTTCACGCAATGCCAGCACCAGGTCTGCCCGGTCGGCGCGGGATTCCCCCAGGCCGAGGATGCCGCCCGAACAGACCTTGATCCCGGCGGCCTTGAGATGCCGGATGGTCTGCAGCCGGTCGTCGTAGGAATGGGTGCTGCATTGCTGCGGGAAGAACCGGCGGGAAGTCTCGAGGTTGTGGTTGTAACACCGCAGTCCGGCCCCGGCGAGCCGGTCCGCCACCCGCTGGTTGCGGATGATCCCCAGCGACGCATCGGGACTGACCTGCCCGTGGGCGGCCAGCGCCTCGAGGCGGCGGCAAACCTGGTCCAGAAGCGGGCCCTCCTCGAGGCCCTTCCAGGCAGCCACAATGCCGAGCGCCGCCACGCCGTTCCGCGCCGCTTCGTCCGCCGCCTGCATCACGGGCTGCTCCTCGATGAAGCCGTACCGGGGCGCCGCAGTCTGGTAGAAGGCGGATTGCGCGCAGAACTTGCAGTCCTCGGCGCACCCGCCCGCCTTGACATTCACAATCGAGCAGAGCCGGATGCGGTTGCCGTGCTGTTGCTCGCGCACCCGGTTGGCCCAGGCCATCAGCTCGAGGATGTCGCCGCGCCGGTCCAATTCGAGCAACGCCAGCACCTCTTCGCGAGCGAGCCGGCCGCCTTCCAGCACCCGCCGGCCCAGCCCGCCGATCCACTCCCGATGGCCCATGTCAAGTGACGCCCCGTTCATGGTTGACAGGCTAGTCGCCCCTGCTGCCGGGGCAAGTCAATCCGTCGGACGGGGCGTTTTTCCAGGTCGGAAGCGTCCGTGGGCGGAAGGCCGCGCCCGGTTGACCTCGGCATTGCACGGGATGCTTGAATCTGGACAACACCGGGCGGACGTGCGAGGAAAGCGGCCCATGAAACCCGCGACCCGAGGCAAAGGCCGATGAACGGTTCGTTGCCGGTATTTGATTTGAGCGTGCTGGCCCTCTATCTGGTCGGCACGGTCCTCTTTGGCCTTTGGATGGGGCGGCGGAGCGGGACGCCGGAGAACTTCATGGCGGCGGGCGGCAGTTTGCCCGGGTGGGCCGTGGGCCTGTCGATCTTCGGGACGTTTGTGAGCAGCATCAGTTTCCTTGCGCTGCCGGGAAAGGCGGTGAGCGGGGACTGGAATCCGTTCGTTTTCAGCCTGACAATTCCGGTGGCGGCCTGGCTGGCGGTGCGGTTCTTCGTGCCGTTCTACCGGCGGTCCGGAGCGATCTCCGCTTACGAACACCTTGAGCATCGGTTCGGTTCCTGGGCCCGGATCTACGCGGTGGCGTGTTATTTACTCACGCAGCTGGGACGGATGGGCACCATCATGTACCTCGTAGCCCTGGCGTTGCATCCGTTGACCGGTTGGAGCGTGCGCTACCTGATCCTGGTGACCGGGGTGCTGGTGGTGGTGTATGCGATGTTCGGCGGGATCACGGCGGTGATCTGGACGGATGTGGTCCAGAGCATCGTGCTCATCGGCGGCGCCCTGGCATGTGTGGCGATCCTGTTGTTCGGGATGCCGGAAGGTCCGGGGCAGATCTTCGCAATGGCCCGTGAACACGGGAAGTTCAGCCTGGGCAGCCTGGCGCCGGACCTGGCGGCTTCGACCTTCTGGGTGGTGCTGCTCTACGGGGTGTTCATGAACCTGCAGAACTTCGGCATCGATCAGAGCTTCGTGCAGCGTTACCACACGGCGCGCACGGATGCCGAGGCGGGCCGGAGCGTCTGGACGGGCGCGCTGCTCTATCTGCCGATCTCGGCGTTCTTTCTCTTCATCGGCACGGGCCTTTATGCGTTCTACACGGCGCGTCCCGACCGGCTTCCCGTCGGGTTGGACCTTGCGACCACCGCCGACAAGATCTTCCCGCACTTCATCGTGGCGGAGCTGCCGGCGGGGCTGACCGGCCTGGTGATCGCCGCCATCTTCGCCGCCGCCCAGTCGACGGTATCCAGTTCGGTCAACTGCGCTGCCACGCTGATCGGCTGCGACATCTACCGGCGACATCTCAAGCCGGACGCCAGCGAACGGGAAATGATGGGGGTGTTGCGCGGGGCCACGTTGGCGGTGGGTTTGCTGGGCACGCTGGCGGCCCTGGCGATGATCAGGATCAAGTCGGCGCTGGACGTATGGTGGGACTGGGCGGGGGTGGCGAGCGGCGGCATGCTCGGTCTGTTTCTGCTGGGCATCATCGCCCGGCGGGCACGCAACGCGGCGGCGGCGTCCGGGGTGCTGGCCGGCATTCTGGTGATCACCTGGATGACCGTGTCCACCAAGAGCTTCTGGCCCGCGGCCCTCGCCGGATGGAGGAGCCCGTTCCACAGCTTCATGACCATCGTGGTCGGGACGACGACCATTCTTCTCGTGGGATTCCTCGTCACCTTGCTGGTCGGGCCGAAACCCGGCGGGGCGCCGGCCCACGAACGGGAATGAACGCCGTCGTCTTGCCGCCCGGACCGTGAACTCCGCCGACCGCACCACCGCAATCCTCGGGGAAGCCGTTTGCGCTTCGCCCTTCCGCCCGTAACCTCCCGCCATGCGCTTTGTCGGCAGTATCATCGAGAAACTGCAGCGCCATCCGAAACGGATCGTCTTTCCGGAGGGCACCGAGCCGCGCGTCCTGCAGGCGGCCCGGCAATTCCATTCCCTGCGGCTGGGCGCGCCCATCCTGCTCGGCGACCGGTCGCGGGTGAAGCAGGCCGCCGAGCGGTTGAACGTCTCGCTCGAGGGGATCCGGATCATCAATCCCGCTGAAAGCGACGACATGGAGACCTTCGTCGAGCGTTTTCAGGATCTCCGCCGCGCGCGCGGGGTCACGGCCGACGAGGCCCGGGACACCATGGTCAAGCCCAACTACTACGGCGCGATGATGGTCGCCATGCACCGGGCGGACGGTCTGGTGTCCGGGACCAACGAATACACCGGCAGCGTGCTGCGCCCGTTGTTCCAGATCCTCAAGGTGGCCCCCTCCGCGAACGTGGCCACCAGCTGCATGATCATGGAGGTCGAGGACAGCCGGTTCGGCGCGGACGGCGTGCTGTTCATGGCCGATTGCGGTGTGATTCCCGAGCCGTCGGCGGAGCAGCTCGCCGAGATCGCCCTGGCCACCGCCCGGCTGGCGCGGCATCTGCTCGGCGTCCGGCCCCGGGTCGCGATGCTGTCCTTTTCGACGAAGGGGAGCGCCCATCACCCGTCGCTGGAGCGTATCCGCCAGGCCACCGCGCTGGCCCAGGAAAAGGCGGTGATTCAGGGCCTGGCGGCTGACGTGGACGGGGAGCTGCAGCTCGATGCGGCGCTGGTGGCGGACGTGGCGGCCCGGAAGTTGCCCGAAAGCAAGGTCGCAGGACAGGCCAATGTGCTCGTCTTCCCCGACCTCAACGCCGGCAACATCGGCAGCAAGCTCCTGCGCCACGTGGCGCGGGCCAACGCCTACGGACAGGTCCTGCTCGGGCTGAACCGGCCCGCCGCCGACGTCTCGCGCGGATCCAGCGCCCACGACATCCTCGGCGTGGCGGCCATCGTCGGCATCCAGGCCATCGATTATCCGCTGCTTTATCCGGGTTCGGGCTGAGGGCGCCCCGCCGGACCGCGGCTTCAGCCCGCCCGCAGGAACGGGGGCACCGGACACCCCAACGCGTCGGCAATGGCGCGCAACAGCTCGGCTTCGCGTTCGCCGAGGGTCCCATCGGCGGCGACGGCGTGCGCGCAGGCATCCAGCAACTTCCGTTTCAGGGGGAGGGCGGTGAGCGCCAACTGGTCCAGCGCTTGATCGACCTGCGGCAGGTTGGCCGAACCGAAGGGTTGCAGGGCGGGCGCCGCGCCGGTGAGCCCCAGCCGGCTGATTCCCGCCTGGTACGCCTGGTCCGCCGCCGCGTCCTCCTCGTTGCCGACATGGGCCAGGGCGGAGAGGAGCACCGCGCATTCGTTGAGCAGCGGTTGGAGCGAGTAGTATTGCGCGGTTCGTTGCTTCGCGGGCTTGCGGAAGTGCGGGGTCAGGTGGCGGGCCAGCAGCTTGAGGGCCGCATACTCGAACAGATCGATTTCACTGTCGGCCTCGACCAGGCCGCGCACTGCCGCATCGAACTGATCGAACTGCGCCGGCGACAACTCGCGCAGCGCGGGCAGGCTCATCTCCAGCAGGGGCAGTCGCGTCCGGGGCGGCAAGGCCCGGAGCTCCGGCAGCAGTCGTTCGACCTCCTGCCACACTGGCGGCGGGAGCAGCTTCGCCGCGGCTTCCGCCGTCTCGCCACCCTTGGCGCACAGCATGCCATGGACCAGGGCCGTCGCTCCGAAGGGTTCCCGGGTCGCGGCCCGGATCCGGTCGGAAAGGGCCGCCATCAATTCCCCCGCCAGCGCGAGATGGGCGAAGGTGGGTTCGCCGGCATTCTGCATCGCGTTCCCGGCGCTCACGCTCAAGGCGGCGGCCGCGCCCGCCAACCCCATGAGCCGTTCCTGCCCTTCCTTCCGCCCGGCGGGTGCGGGGGCCGGCTGCGGGGCGGGGCGATCGGCCTGGACGGCGGAATACCGGCCGTCGAAGGATGGCTCCCAAACCTGGATGCGCCGTGCGAGCGGGGGATGGGTGGCAAAGAGGCCGGAGAACAGCGGCGGCTTGAGTCCGTTGCCGAAGAACAGGTGGCTGGCTTCCTCGGCCGCCGCCGCCTGGATGCGGGATCCCTGGCTGGCCCCGCCGATCTTCTTCAACGCGCTGACCAGACCGTCCGGATTGCGCGTGAACTGCACCGCCGCCGCGTCGGCCAGGAACTCCCGTTGCCGGGACACGGCGCTCTTGATCAACCGCCCGAAGAACACGCCGGTCCAGCCGATGACGAGCAGGGCGAGGCCGATGAGCGGCAGCGGATTGCCGCCCTTCTTGCCCCCGCCGCCACTGCTGCTGCTGCCGCCGCCGCTGTAGAACGAAATCCGCATCAGGTAGTAGCCGAGGAGGGCCAGACAGAGGATGCCGTTCAACCAGCCGATCAACCGCAGGTTCAGCCGCATGTCGCCGTTCAGGATGTGACTGAACTCATGCGCCATGACGCCCTGCAACTCGTCGCGCGTGAGCATCCGCACGCAGCCCCGCGTCACCCCGATGACCGCATCTCCCGGCTTGAATCCGGCGGCGAACGCGTTGATCCCCTGCTCGCGCTCGAGCAGGTAGACATCAGGCACCGGCACGCCGGAAGCGATGGCCATTTCCTCGACCACGTTGAGCAACTTCCGTTCGTCCGGGTCGGTGGTTTGCGGGCTCACGGGACGCCCCCCCAGCGCGGTGGCCACCGCGGCACCGCCGCGCGACAATTCGAGGATCTTGAACAAGCTCCCCAGCGCGATCACCGCCAGGGTGCCCAGCGCAACCCATCCCATCCACGGCGGATTCCACAGCCACTCCAGGCTGGCCAACGGATCGCGCTTCGGTCGCAGGAAGAGCCCCGCAAGCACCAGATAGACGGACCCGACGATGACGCCGACGGCGGCGCAAAAATAGAACACGAGCAGTTTCGTGTTCCGGCGGGCCTGATCCTGGCGGGCGAAAAAGTCCATGCGGTAAACGACGCGATCCGTTCAAGCGAGGCGGTTCGGTGAGCGCCGCCGTTGCCCCGTGATCTCCCCGGCTCCGCGCCCTGCACCCGGGCGGAGGACGCGGAACCGGTGGGAGGCCACGGCGGGCCGGGGCGCTTCAGGTGAAGGACACTTTCGGCGCCTGCCTTTCCTGCTCGTCCTCGATGACGAACGACTCGGCGGCCTGGAAGTTGAACATGCCGGCGATGAGGTTGCTCGGGAAGCTCTCGCGGGCGGTGTTGTAAGTCATCACGGAGTCGTTGTAGGCCTGCCGCGCGAAGGACACCTTGTTCTCCGTGCTGGTGAGTTCCTCCATGAGGCTGGCCATGGTCTGGTTGGCCTTGAGGTCGGGATACGCCTCGGCCAGGGCGAACAGGCGCCCGAGCGAGCCGGTCAACGCCGCTTCCGCACCGGCCAGTTGGCCCATGCTCGAGGGATCGCCCGGGTTCGCCGCCACCCTCGCGTTCGCCGACGCCGCGTCGTTGCGGGCCTGGATGACGGCTTCGAGGGTTTCGCGTTCGTGTTTGATGTAGCCCTTGGCGGTCTCGACGAGGTTCGGAATCAGATCGTAACGCCGTTTGAGCTGCACATCGATCTGGGCATAGGCATTCTTGAACCGGTTGCGCAGGCCGATGAGGCGGTTGTAGGCGGTGATGGCGTAAAGACCGAGGACCAGCACCAGCCCGCCGAGGAGGACCAGGGGAACTATGAGTAACCAGGATACGATCATGGCGTTGCTTTCGTTCGTTTTGAACTCAGTGTCGACAGTTTGCCGTCGCTCCCCGATGAGGCAATTACTTTCTCGCCGGGGCGGTGTAAGTCGATCCGTGCGGAAGCCCGGCGAGGCCGCAGCCGGGGACGGTGTGGGGAACCGCACGGAACCGCAGCGCATCGCCGGCCCCGGGCCGTCCGCCGCCGCGGCCGGCGATGGGCGCATCCCGGCCCTTTCCGAGTTCAAGGCAGCCGGGGAATGGAGCGTGGAAGCCACCTCGCCGGCCCCGCCGAAAGTCCTGCCTGCCGCGGAATGAAATCCGCACTCCGAACCAGCCGCGTGGCGCCCCCGGCGATCGTGGCGCGTCTTTTGCCGCGACAGCGAGGCCGGCAACGGCTAGCTTCACGCAAGCAAAGAACCCGTTCCGCACGCCATGAAAATGCCCCTCTCCGCCCTGCGCCGGCCGATCGGTCGGATGGTTGTCACCGGCCTGTTGTTCCTGACGCCGACGCTGGTCGCCGCCGGTGAAACCACCGCGTTGCCACCCGTGTCCACCGAGGTTTTCGGCCGGCTTCCCGACGGTCGGGAGGTGCAGCGTTACACCCTCCGGAACGAAAACGGCATGGTGGTGAAGGTCATGACGCTGGGTGCCACGCTGACCGAAATCCGCCTCCCCGACGACCACGGCGGCACGGTGAACGTGATCCATGGTTCGGACGACCTGGAGGACTTTCTGGCGGGTCGCGTGCCGGCCGCCTCGGTCATCGGGCGGTTTGCCAACCGGATAGCCGGCGCGCGGTTCCGGCTGGATGACGTGGAATACCGGCTCGCGGCGAACAATGGACGGAACCACATCCACGGAGGACGAACCGGATTCGCGCGGGGGCTCTGGTCCGGCGAGCTCCGACCGGCGGGAGAGGGCGGCGGGCCGGCGGTGCGGTTGACGTACCGGAGCGCGGACGGCGAGGAAGGCTATCCTGGCGAGCTGACCGTTTCAGTCACTTACCGGCTCACCGCCGACAACGAGCTTTGGCTGACCTATCGCGCGGTGACCGACAAGCCGACCGTGCTGAACCTGACCAATCACGCCTACTTCAACCTCGCCGGCGAAGGGAGCGCGCTGGACCACGTGCTCTGGCTGGCGGCGGATCGTTACACGCCGGCGGATGCGGAACTCATCCCCACGGGAAAGATCGCGCCGGTGCAAGGCACGCCCCTCGACTTCACCACCCCGACGCGGATCGGCGCACGGATCGACCAGCTCAAGCCCCGCATGAACGGTTACGATCACAACTACGTGCTCGGAACCGGCACGGCGGAACCGCGTCTCTGCGCGCGGTTGAGCGAGCCGAGGTCGGGCCGGGTGATGGAGGTGCGCACCACCGAGCCCGGGGTGCAGCTCTACACCGGCAATCACCTCGAGCATCGCGCGGTGTGTCTCGAAACCCAGCACTTCCCCGATTCCCCGAATCAGCCGCAATTCCCGTCGTGCGTGCTGCGGCCGGGAGCGTTGTTCAACAGCGTCACCGTCTTCCGTTTCCCGGCCCGCTGAATCCCGGCACCGAAAGGCCATCGTGAACCACCCACCCGCCACCCGCCCGCCGTCCATTCCGCTGAATCCCCGGCGGCCATCGCGTCGTCGGTTCCTGCAACTCGCCGCCGGCGCCGCTTCGTGCACCGTGCTGCCACGCCGTGTTCTCGGCGGCGCCGGACAACCCGGCCCCAACGCCCGGAGCACCGTGGCCGCCATCGGCACGGGCGGCCAGGGGATGCAGAACCTGGCGGCGTTGCTCGAGTTCGACGAAATCCAGGTCGTGGCCGTGTGCGACGTCAACCGCGAGAGCGCCGATTACCTCTCCTGGAACTGGTCGCAAGGCCGGGACACCCGCCGCGGCGGCCGCGAACCCGCCCGGCTCGCCGTCGACGGCCATTACGCGGCACGCAACCGGTCCGGCCGCGGGACCGGTTGCCGTGCCTACGCCGACTACCGCGAGCTGCTCGCCAGCGAGGATGTCGATGCGGTGGTGGTTTCCACCCCGGACCACACCCACGCCGGGATCACTCTGGCGGCGTTGAACCGGGGGAAGCACGTCTACTGCGAGAAACCGTTGACCTGGTCCGTGGCCGAGGCGCGCCAGGTGGCCGAAGCAGCCCGGCGCGCCGGCGTGGCCACCCAGCTCGGCAATCACGGGCAGGCGTCCGAAGAGGCGCGGATCACCCGCGAGTGGATCGCCGAGGGCGCCATCGGCGCGGTGCGCGAAGTGCAGGTCTGGTCGCCGGCCCGGTTTTGGCAGTGGCCCGAGGGGGAGGGCCGCCCCCCGGAAACGCCGCCGGTTCCGCCGGGGCTCGACTGGGATCTCTGGCTCGGGCCCGCTCCCGAGCGGCCGTATCATCCGGCCTATCATCCCTGGACCTGGCGCAACTGGTGGGACTTCGGCACCGGCCTCCTCGGCGACCTCGGCTGCCACAAGCTGTCGACCGTGTTCAAGGCCCTCGAGTTGGGACCACCATCGAGCATCGAGGCGAGTTCGACGAAGCTTGGGACGGAGATTTACCCGCTGGGGGTGATCGCCCGGTTCGACTTCCCTGCGCGCGGCGCGCATCCGCCGTTGCGCCTGACCTGGTACGATGGCGGCCTGAAACCGCCGCGTCCGTCGGGTCTCGAAGCCGGCGAAGGCCTGAACGACACGCTTTACCTCGGCGAAAAAGGCGTGCTGATGGGCCAACGGCTGCTGCCCGACGCCCTGGCGGACGGCCATGGACGGCCCCCCAAAACCCTGCCGCGTTCCCCGGGGCACTACCACGAATGGGTGGCCGCCTGTCGCGGAGGTCCGCCGCCGGGAGCCAACTTCGTGGACCACGCGGGGTTGCTCACCGAGGTCTGTCTCCTGGGCAACGTGGCGGTGCGCGCGCAGGGCCGCATCGAGTGGGATGCTGCCAACCTGCGCGTGACCAACAACCCGGCGGCCAACCGCTGGCTGCAACGCGCTCCTCGTCCCGGCTGGGCGCCCGGTTGAAGCCGGCATGCGCATCGCGGACGACGTGCCCGTGGCGGGTCCGGCATTCGGGCTCGCCAAGGGCATCGCGCTTGGTCATGCTGCCGGGAATGCCACCAGTGCAGACCGACACCACCGACACGCAGTGCGCCGTTGCGGGCTCCTTTGAAGCCCGGGCGGCGGTGTCGGGGAGCGCTGTCGACCGGTGGCTGGAGGGGCGTCCGAATGGCGGGCGGGCGACGCGGCGGAGGGGCGGGCCATGAGGTACCGCTGGCTTTTCGCCGCGGAAGAGCCCCTGCTGACGGAGCGGTTACGGACCGAACTCGAGCTTTCCCCCTTGCTGGCCCAGTGCCTCGTGAACCGTGGGGTGGACGAACCCGAGCGGGCCGCGGCGTTTCTCGAACCCCGTTTGCGCGGGCTTTCCGACCCCGCCCGGCTCCCCAATCTCGAGGCGGCGGTGAACCGTCTCTGGCGGGCCCGGGAGCGGGGCGAGGCGATTGCCCTGTTCGGGGATTACGACGCGGACGGCGTGACGGCGACCGCGCTGCTGCTGCAAGTGTTGCGGGCCCTGGGCTGGCAGGTGAACTGCTACCTCCCGCATCGGCTGGATGAAGGTTACGGGCTGACCCGGGACGCGGTGGCGAACTGCCTCGAGAAGTTCCCGGCCACGGTGCTGCTCGCCGTGGACTGCGGCTCCACGGCCACGGAGACCATTCGCTGGCTCAAGACCCAGGCCGTCGATGTGATCGTGCTGGACCACCATCAGGTCGCCGATCCGCCGCCGCCCGCCGTGGCGCTGGTGAATCCGCAGCTCAATTCGCCGGGGCCCGGGAGTCTGCGCGAGCTGTGCTCCGCCGGGCTCGCCTTCAAGCTGGCCCACGGGGTGGTGAAGGAAGCGCGCCGGCGCGGGGTCGAGGAGGCGACCCGTTTCGACCTGCGGCCGCTGCTGGACCTGGTGGCGCTGGGGACGATTGCCGACCTGGTGCCGGTCACCGGGGAGAACCGGATCCTCGTTTCCGTGGGCCTCGAGCGGCTGAACGCGCTGCGCCGACCAGGCCTCCGGGCGTTGAAGGAAATCGCCCAGATCAACAACTCGATCGGTCCCTTCGAGGTGGGGTTCCAACTCGCGCCCCGGCTCAATGCTGCCGGCCGGCTCGAGGATGCCACCGAGGCTCTCGACCTGTTGATGGAGGAGGAACTCGACCCGGCCCGGCGGCTGGCCCGTTCGCTCGATGACCGCAACCGGGAGCGTCAGAACCTCGAACGGGGCATCGCCGAGGAGGTCATCGGCGCGGTCAAGGCGCGGTTCAATCCAAAGACCGATTTCGTCATCGTGGAAGGGCAACTGCTCTGGCACGTCGGTGTGGTGGGCATCGTGGCCTCACGGGTCCTGCACGAGTTCTACCGCCCGACCATCATCCTGGGCGGTGACGGTTACGAGTGGCGCGGGTCGGGACGGAGTGTCGAGGGGTTCGACCTGGCGGAGGCCTTGCGGCAGTGTGACGATCTGCTGGTGCGGCACGGCGGGCACGCCATGGCGGCGGGCTTGACGATCGATCCCCGCAACCTGCCCGCCTTCCGCACCCGGCTCAACGAACTGGCCCGCCGGGCCCTGAAGCCGGAGCAGTTGCGGCCGCCACTCCGGCTCGACGCCCGGGCGGGGCTGGCCGAACTCACGGAGGGCCAGGTGCGCGAACTCGCCCGGCTCCAGCCCACCGGACAGGGCAATCCGCCCGTGCAGGTCATGGTGCGTCGCGTGGCCCTGCGCCGCCCGCCCGTGCGCATGGGCCGCGAGCAGCAGCACGTGAAATTCTGGGTTTCCGAGGCCGGACGCACCACCGAGGTCGTGTGGTGGGGAGGCGCGGACAAGCCGCAGCCGAGCGGCACCATCGACCTGGCGTGCGTCCCGCAAATCAACGAGTTCAACGGCCGCACCGCGGTTCAGTTGCGGTTGCTCGACTGGCGTCCCAGCCGTTGACCCGGGGCGGGTCACCCGGTTCCCCCGGCCCCGCTTTGCGACTTCCGCGGGCAAGCCGCTTTCCGATTGCCAAACCGCGGGGACCCGCCGCCTAATGGCCCCGCTCCATGTGGAACCGATTGTCATGAAACGAATCCCTGCCGTCCCCGTTGCCCTGCTGCTGCTGGGCGCCGCGTCCGTCGGTCACGCCGCCCAGAAATGGACCTATGTCGACCTGGTCAACCGCCTCGTCGATCTCCCGGCCCTCGCTGTGCCGCCGTCCCCGGGCGAAACCTGCGCCCAGTGGTCCAGCTACGATCGGGCGAGTCGCTACGACGCAACGACGGGACGGTACGAAGGCTGGGATGCGAACGGCGATGGCGGCGGCTTCATTCGGCGCGAGGGGGATTCGGTTGTGATCGCCGAAATGCAGGGCCCCGGCTGCCTCTGGCGGATCTGGTCCGCCCGCCCGGAGCAGGGCCACGTCCGCCTGTTCCTGGATGACGCCGAAACGCCCGTGCTCGACCTGCCGTTCAAGGCCTGGTTCGACGGGAGCACCGAACCGTTCACCCGGTCCGCCCTAGTGCACACCGTGGCGATGGGCTGGAACAACTACACGCCCATACCCTACGCGAAGTCCTGCAAGATCGTGGCCGACCAGGGGTGGGGCGCCTACTACCAGTTCGTCTACACCACCTTCCCCGAGGGAACGCAGGTGCCCACGTTCAAACCCGGTCTCACCGACGACGAAAAGGCCGCGCTGGACCGGGCGAACACCATTCTCGCGCAGCCGGGACCGTATCGTTTCGACCTGCCCCGCCAGGGGGCCACGGTCGAACGCCATCAGTTCGCCGTCCGTGACGGCGGCGAGCACATGGTGGGGATTTCCGGGCCCCGCGCGATTACGGGCCTCCGCGTGAAGATCGAGCTGCCGGAATCCCCGGCGGACCGCGTGGTGTTGCGCGAGCACACCCTCCGGATTCGGTGGGATGGCGAGGCGCAGCCCTCCGTGTGGTCGCCGCTGGGCGACTTCTTCGGCACGGCGGCGGGAGCCAATCCCTATCGTTCCCTGCCGGCGGGTTTGACGGAGGACGGCTGGTGGTATGCCAACTGGTACATGCCCTTCGCGCGCCAGGCGGAGATCACCATCGGCAACGACGGCGGCCCGGCACGGCCCATCATTTTGGAAATCGAGCATGCCCCGGTGTCCGGCGATCCCGGAACCCTGGCGCGCTTCCACGCGAAGTGGCATCGGGACGCATGGCTGCCGCCGGAGCCGGAGCGCAAGGCCATCGACTGGACCCTGCTTTCCACCGCGGGCCGCGGCCGGTTGGTCGGGGTGAACCTGCACGTTTGGAATCCGAAGGGCGGCTGGTGGGGGGAAGGCGACGAGAAATTCCACGTCGATGGCGAGCCGTTCCCGTCCACCATCGGCACCGGATCCGAGGACTACTTCGGCTACGCCTGGTGCAACCCGACCCCCTTCGAGAACGCCTACCACAACCAGACGATTTCGATGAACAACAAGGGGCATGTGTCGGTAAACCGCTGGCACATCACGGACAACCTCCCCTTCCAGCGGTCCTTCCAGGGTTACATCGAAAAGTACTATCCGAACACCCGGCCCACGCTCTACGCCGCGACGGTCTACTGGTATCAGATGCCGGGCGGCAAGGACCCTTACGCCGCCGCCGGGGTCGACGAGCGCGCGGGATACTGGGACGAGAGCCTGCTGCAAACATGGCGGGCCCCGGGGGCGTTGGAGGGCGAGCAGATGAAGGTGCTGCGGAAGACCGGCGGCATGCCGCAGGTGCAGGACATGGCCATGTTCGAGGGACGCTGGAGCGGGGATGCCCATCTGTGGTGGACCGGGGCCAAGCCGGGCGACGTGCTCGAACTGGCGTTGCCGGTCTCCGCTCCCGGGCGCTATGCCATCAAAGCCCAGTTCACCAAGGCCATCGATTATGGCGTGATGAAGCTCTCGTTGAACGGTCAACCTGCGGGTGAAGCAATGGACTTCTTCAATCCCGGCGTCGTGCCCACGGGCGAAGTGGAACTTGGCGAGGCGCAACTGCCCGCCGGCGACAACCGGTTCACC
This sequence comes from Verrucomicrobiales bacterium, assembly GCA_024233305.1. Lineage (GTDB taxonomy): Bacteria > Verrucomicrobiota > Verrucomicrobiia > Limisphaerales > J093 > J093. The sequence continues at coordinate 177,458 of JACKPV010000029.1, read as the reverse complement.
GTCGAGGTCCTCGGCGCCAACGAGAAGGCGGTGAAGGCCCACATGTTCGGTCTCGATTACGTAAAGCTCGAACCCCGTCCATGATCGTCACCCCGGGTCAGCTGGATCGGTTCGCCGAGTTCTACCATCAGCTCGCGCACATGTTGCAGGCGGGCTTGCCGCTGCCCAAGGCCATCAAGACCCTCCGCGACGCCGCCGGCAGTGCCTCCTTTCGCAAGCCGCTGACCCGGGCCTTGTACTACCTGGACCAGGGCGAGTCGCTGTCCACCGCGCTCGCGGCCACGGGGCGCTGGTTGCCCGGCTTTGACAGCGCGCTGCTGGCGGCGGGCGAACAGAGCGGCCGGATCGACGAATGTTGCCTGATCCTCTCGGACTACTACCGGGAACGCTCCCAACTCGCCCGCGAGATGTTGCAGGATCTGGGCTGGCCCCTGCTGACCTTGTTCGTGGCGTTCGTGGTGTTTCCGCCGGGTGCCCTGGTCCGGGTCGTGACGGAGGGCGACCTCCGCGGCTTCCTCCTGCCCAAGCTCACCCAGCTGGCGGTGGTGGCGGGCGTGCTGCTGGGGCTGTTCTATCTCGGACAGGGACGGCGGGCGGAATGGTGGCGTTCCTTCCTGGAACTGGCCTTCCACCGCGTGCCGGTCGTCGGCAAGGCACGGCAGGCCGTGGCGCTGTCCCGGACGACCCTGGCCCTGAGCGCCCTGCTCAACGCCGGGGTCAATGTCGTCGCCGCCTGGGAACTGGCCACCGATGCCAGCGGTTCACCACGCCTGCGCCGGGCGATTGCCCGGGCGCGTCGCGACATCGAAGGCGGCGCCACGCCGGGCGAGGCGATTGCCGCGACGCGCGCCTTTCCCGAGACGTTTGTCAGCATGTATTGCACGGGCGAGGTGAGCGGTCAGCTGGATCAGCAACTCGAGTATCTCCTGAAGACCTACCGGCACCAGGCGCACCGGCTCCTCAAGACCCTGGCCATGTGGCTGCCCCGGATCATCTATCTGATCATCCTCGTCCTGCTGGCGTTCGCCATCGTGAATTTCTGGGTGGGCTACTACGGCAATCTGCTGAGTAACTTTTGAACCCCGGCCGCCCGGTGGTCACCCGCCGCGGGCCCCGCCTTCCGGCACGCCGACCCGCCCGTTCCCGGGCCAACGCCATGCTTGCGGTAAGGCGATGGCGTGTCTATGTTCGCCGGGCAATGAAATTGCTGAGCCCAAGGTTTGGTGGACTTTTGCGCGTGGGAGAAGCCGGCACAGGGAGACTGGGAGCCGGATCGCTCGCGTGAGACGCGCCTCACCCGGTTGCTGCCATTCCCGCCCGTCGCGGTCGCAACCCATCCCCCCGTTCGCTTGAGCACGCGCCCCCTTGCCGTCGGTCCTCGCGCCACCGGCCTCGGAAGCCGTTTCCGGTCGCCATGCCTGAAGTAATCGAGTCGCCGCCCCTGGATTCCGTCGGCCACGGAGCCCGGTTGCTGGAATATCTCCAGGTCCGCAAGCGGGAACTTTCGCCGTTGCTGATCCTGCCGCACGACTATCCCGACCCGGACGCCCTCGCCGCTGCCTACGCGCTGTACTATCTGGCGAAGCAGAAGTTCGACATCGAGAGCCGGATCGCCTACCGGGGGATCATCGGGCGCACCGAGAACCGGGCGATGGTCAACCTGTTGAAGATCCCGATAAACCGGCTCCACAAGACCGATCTCAAGCGCTACAAACAGGTGGCGCTGGTCGACACCCAGCCCAACTTCCGCAACAACCCCTGGCCGGGCAACCGCCGGGCCACCATCGTCATCGACCAGCACACCCCCAACAACGGCCCGCTCGCGGATCTGACCGTCGTTGACACCGGCTGCGGCGCCACCTGTGTGATCCTCGCGCAGGCCCTGTTGCAGGCCGGCCTCGACCTGCCCATGAAGCTGGCGACCGCGCTGGCTTACGGCATCCTGTCGGACACGCAGGATCTCTATCGCGCCGGGCGGCCGGACGTGGTGCGCACGTATCTCGATGTGCTGCACCACAGCGACATGAAGCTGTTGGCGCGAATTCAAAATCCGCCGCGGACGAAGAGCTTTTTTGTCACGCTGGGCCGCTGCATCCGGGAGGCCGAAAAGTATCGTCAGCTGGTGGTGGCCCACCTCGGAGAGGTCAAGAACCCGGATCTCGTGGCCCAGATGGCGGATTTTCTGCTGACCTACGACCAGGTCAACTGGTCCTTCTGCACCGGACGCTACAAGGGGCGTTTGCATGTGTCCCTGCGCACGAACCGGCAGGACGTTCAAGCCGGCGAAATCCTGCGCGACATCTTCGAGAAGCGGAACCAGGCGGGCGGCCATCAGACCATCGCCGGCGGCAGCCTGCCCATCGGGCCCGCCGAACCGGAACCGGTTTGGGAACAGTGGGAACACACCCTGCAACTCCGCCTGGTCAAGCGGCTGCGGATGTCGGCCAAGGCCGGCTTCTGGAAACCGTTCAAACGCTGAGCGGGGGCGTTCGGATCGAGCACCACTGATGAAGACGAAGGGGCGCCGGGCACGGGTCTTCCCGCGCCGGCACCGCGCGAAAATTCACGATAAATCAATGGACAAGGACCTGCTCCGGACCGTATAAGCTGGCGCTTTCCCATTCCGTCGTTGGCGGAAGGGGTATTGAAAGACGGTATGAAACATCTGCTCAGCATCGAATCGATGTCGCGTGAAGACATCGAATTGATCCTCGCCCGGTCCGCGGTCTGGAAGCGGGAACGGGGCGTGACCTCGCAACGGCCGCTGGCCGGCCAGACCTGGGCCATGATCTTTGCCAAGGCCTCCACCCGCACGCGCGTGTCCTTCGAGGTTGGGGTCCACGAACTCGGCGGCCGTCCCCTGTTTCTGAATGCGGGCGACATCCAGCTGGGTCGCGGCGAGCCCGTCAAGGACACGGCCCGCGTGCTGGGACGCATGGTGCATGGCGCGATCATCCGGACGTACGGCCAGAGCGAGGTCGAGGAGTTCGCCGAGTTCTCCCGCATTCCCACCGTCAACGCACTGACTGATACCGAGCATCCGTGCCAGATCCTGACGGATTTGTTCACCATCCAGGAGAAGTTGGGCGATCTCGCGGGACGCACGGTGACGTTCATCGGGGACGGCGCGTGCAACGTGCCCACGTCCTGGGTGTTTGCCGCGGCCCGGCTGGGATTCCACCTGCGCGTGGCGGCGCCCCGGGCCTATCAGCCGTTTGCCGACGTGCTCGCGCGCGCGGGCGTCGAGGTCATGGTGACGGAGGACGTGGCAGCGGCCTCGCGCGGCGCCGACGTGCTGTATACGGATGTCTGGGTTTCGATGGGGCGGGAGGCGGAGGCCGCGCACCGGCTGCAGGAACTCACCGGCTACCAGATCGACGACGAGACCGTGGCCCGCGCGAATCCCGGCGCATTGGTGATGCACTGTCTCCCGGCCTACCGGGGGAAGGAGATCGCCGAATCGACCTTCGAGACGCACGCGGCAACGATCTTCGATCAGGCGGAGAATCGCCTGCACGTGCAGAAGGCGATCCTGGAGTGGCTGGTCACCTGACGCACCGACCGGGTCAGGGCTGGATTGAGTCGAGCAGGCGCCGGTCTTTCTTGGTGGGACGACCGGTTCCCTTGGGGCGATGAAAGACCGGTTCGAGCCGGGGCGCGCGCTGTTTCTCGTACTCCACGGCCGGGGTCAGGTCTTCGATGAAGCGCCCGACCACCTTCGGCCCGACGCGGCGGTCGAGGGGTTCGAGCACGCGTACGGTGCGGGTGACCACCCCGACGCGCGCCTCGACCACTTCGCCGGAACGCACGGGGCGGGCGGGCTTGACCCGTTGTCCCTCCACCTTGACGTGACCGGCGAGGCAGGCGGTGGCCGCCAGGCCGCGGGTCTTGTAGAGCCGGACCGCCCAAAGCCATTTGTCCATGCGCGGGGCGCGCGTTTCCATGGCCTGATTAGCCGCAGCGTCCGGCGGGATCGTCAAGCGCCGAAAGCGCGGCGGCAACCGCGCGCCGCCCGCGGATGGAAAGAGCGTTGCACGCCGGCACGGTCGGTCGGATGATGGAGGCGGTTTGCTTGTGATATGGAACCGGGATTGTCCATGGCCGAAAGGGAGCGCCGGCGGCTGGCGGCGTTGCGCGACTACCGCGTCAGCGAGGTTTCCGCCGAGAGCCGGCTCGATGAACTCACGGGGCTCGCGGCACAGATTTGTGGCACGCCCATGGCCGTGATCGGCTTTCTGGATGCCGAAAAGGTGTGGTTGAAGGCAACCGTGGGGATTGCCCCCCAGGTGCTCGACCGGAACGAGGCCCTGTGCACGCGCGTCGTCGAGGCGGGACAACCGCTGATCATCGAGGATCTCCAGCAGGAAGGGGAGTTCAGCGGGCATCCGTGGGTCCGCGGCGAGGCGGGCATCCGGTTCTACGCCGGGGTGCCCCTGCTCAGTCCGGAACGGATTCCGCTGGGGTCGTTGTGCGTGATCGACATCCGGGCGCGCCGCCTGGCGCCGGACCAGTTGCGGGCGCTGACCATGCTGGCCTCGCAGGTGGTCACCCATCTCGAGTTGCGCCGGAACCTGCGCCGGCTCGAGGAGGAGGCGGGCGATCACCAGCGGACCGAGGCCATGCTCCGGGAGGCCGAGAACCGCTTTCGCAGCATCTTCGAGAACTCGACCGAAGGCATCTTTCAGACCACCCCGGACGGCCACTACCAGGAGGTGAACCCGCGGTTGGCGCAGATTTACGGTTACGCGTCGCCGGACGAACTCAAGGCATCGATTCGCGACATCGCCCACGAGCTGTATGTGGAGCCCGGGCGCCGGGAGGCGTTCGGCCGGTTGATGCGCGAGCAAGGGGAGGTGGTGGGATTCGAGTCGCAGATTCGCCGACGGGACGGCCGGGTGATCTGGATTTCGGAGAACGCCCGATCGGTGGTCAATGCGCAGGGCGACCTCGAGTATTACGAGGGCACGGTGGTCGACATCACCGACCGCAAGGAGACCGAGCAGGCCTTGCGGGATTCCGAGGTGCTCTACCATTCGCTGGTCGAATACCTTCCCCAGAACGTCTTCCGCAAGGACCCCGAGGGCCGGTTCACCTTCGTCAATCCGCTCTTCGCGCAGACCATGGGGCGGACGCCCGGGGACATCCTGGGCCGGACGGACGAGGATTTCTTCCCGCCGAACCTGGCGGCCGCCTACCGGGCGGATGACCGGCAGGTCATGCGCACGGGCAAGCCGCTGGACAAGGTCGAGAGCCACGTCCGGGCCGACGGCACCCGTCTTTATGTGCATGTGCTGAAGACGCCGCTCAAGGACGCCGACGGGAACGTGATCGGGCTCCAGGGGATCTTCTGGGACGAAACCGAGCGGCACGAGATGGAGCAGCAGCTCGCCCACGAGCGCGATCTCTTCGCCGCGCTGCTGAACAACCTGCCGGACGCCATCTACTTCAAGGACCGCGACTCACGGTTCCTCCGCTGCAGCCAGTCGCTGGCCGCCCGGTTCGGCGCGCCGGATCCCGAGGCGGTGCTGGGCAAGTCCGACTTCGACTTCTTCTCCCCCGAGCACGCCCGGCAGGCCTACGACGACGAGCAACGGATCATCCGCACCGGGGAGCCCATGCTCGGGGTCACGGAGAAGGAGACCTGGCCGGACGGCCGCGAGACCTGGATGCTGACGACGAAAATGCCGTTCCGCGACCAGGCCGGCATGATCATCGGGACGTTCGGCGTCTCGAAGGACATCACGAAGCTGATGGAGATCGAGCGCGAGCTCGAGCAGGCCCGGGACGCCGCGCTGGCCTCGACCCGGGCCAAAAGCAAGCTGCTCGGCAACATCACCCACGAATTGCGCACCCCGTTGCACACGATCATCGCCGGCGCGGACGTGCTCGGCGCGACCCCGATCAAACCGGAACAACGGGAAATCCTCACCGCGATGCGACGCCAGGCCGAGTGGCAGTTGCGAATGATCAACGACCTGATCGAAGTGTCGCGGGCCGCCACGCATTCGCTGAAACTGGACTGCCAGGATTTCGATCCCGAGGACATCGTCGCGGACAGCATCGAACGCATGGCGGAATCGGCCCTGCGCAAGGGGATCGAGTTGATCGGCGACGTGGAGCCGGGCCTCCCGCGGCTGCACGGCGATCCGTTCCGTCTGCAGCAGATCCTCATCAACCTGATGGCAAACGCAATCAAGTTCACCGACCAGGGCTACGTGCTGGTGCGCGTGCGCCGGGCCGCCGCCGCCGCGAACGAGGCGGTGCTCGCGGTGGATGTGCAGGACACCGGGATCGGCATCCCGGCGGAGGCGCAGAAACGAATCTTCGAGGCCTTCGAACAAGCCGATGGTTCGACGACGCGGAAGTACGGCGGCACCGGTCTGGGACTGGCCATCTGCCGGGAACTCGCGGAGCTCATGGGCGGGCAGATTCACGTCACGAGCGCCGCCGGACTCGGCGCGTGTTTCAGCTTCACGGTGCGCCTGCGTCCCGCCCTGGCGCCGGCGGCCGAGCCCCGCCGTCCCGAAGTCGACCTGACCGGCATGCGGATCCTGCTGGTCGAGGACCACGAGGTCGCCCGGAAAGTCCTGCGTCGCCGGCTGGAACACTGGGGTTGCGTGGCGCAGGAAGCCGGCGACGCCGCGGAGGCCCGCGCGGTGCTGGCGTCCGGCGGTCCGGTCGACGCGACGCTGGTCGACGAAACGCTGCCGGACGCCCCGGGACAGCGGTTGGCGGCGGAATTGCCTTCGAGCGCCGGCCACGTGGCGCTCATTGCCTCGATGACCTGCCGGCTGGATCTCGCCTCGGCGGGCGGTGGGCAGCCGCTTCCCTGCGTTCCCAAACCGCCTTCTCCCCGCCGCTTGCGACAGCTCCTCGAGACCTGGCGGGCGGGGCTTTCGGAGCCGGTCGGGGAGGAGGCCGCGGTCGGCAGCGCGGGGGCCGGGCGCCCGCTGCGGGTGTTGCTGGCGGAGGACAACGACTTCAATCGCGAAATCGCCCTCCAACAGCTCGAGATGGTCGGACACCGGGCCGTCGCGGTGGCGAACGGAAAGGAAGTGCTCGCCGAGGTCGAGCGGGATCAATACGACGTCCTCCTGCTGGACTGCCAGATGCCCGAACTCGACGGCTACGCCACCACCCGCGCGATCCGGGAGCGGGAAAACGCCCGCATGACCTCGGTCCCGGTCTACATCGTCGCGGTCACCGCCAACAGCAGCGACGAGGACCGGGCGCGCTGTCGGCAGGCGGGCATGGACGATTTCCTGAGCAAACCGGTGGTCCGGGCGACCCTCGATGCGGCGTTGCGCCGGGCAGCGGTGGTGTTGGCGGAGTGGGCCACGCGCGAGCCCGGTCCGGCCAACGAGCCACCCGCCGTTCCCCAGCCATCGACGGGAGAAGCAACCGCCGCCGGCCATGCTCCCGCCTTGGCGGCGCCGCCGGTTGCCGCCGGGCGTTCGAGGCCTTCGGACGCCGCCCCCGCCGGCGACGAACGGACCGAAGCGCCCTCGTTCGATCCGACCTTGTTGGGATCCTTCGCACCGGAAGCGGCACGCCACCTCGCGGGGCTCTTTGTCCGCACGGCGGAAGGGTTGCTCGGCCGCCTGGCGGACGCCGTGCAGGCAGCGGACGCCAAGGTCCTGCACGCGACGGCGCACAGTCTGAAAGGAAGCGCGCGCCATCTGGGGGCGAACCGCCTGGGCGACTTGAGCGCCGACCTCGAAGCGCAGGCAAAGGCCGGCAACCTGGCGGAGGCGGCGGTCCTGGCGAAGGCGCTGGCGACGGAATACGCCGCGGTGAAGGCGCGGTTGCGCGCGGAGCCCGGCCTGCCGGCGGTGGATTGAGGTTCCGCCTTTGACAAGGCCCGGCACGCGTGACTAGCGTTTGAACGATGGAACATCTGCATGCTCCCTGGCGGATCGAATACATCCTGGCGCCCAAACCCAAGCCGAACGGCCAGTCGCTGTTTGCCGGGATTGCCGCCTCGTCGGATGACCTCGCCAACCTGGTCGTGCTGCGGGAGCGCACTTGTTTCGCCATGCTGAACCGCTATCCCTACAACGGCGGTCATCTCATGGTGATTCCCTACAAGCAGACCGCCGACCTGACCGAGCTGACCCCGGAGGAATTGCGCGATCTGATGCTGGTGACCCGCCGCTGCATCGACGCCCTCCAGCGCACCATGAAGCCCGACGGGTTCAACGTGGGACTGAACCTCGGCCAGGTCGCCGGGGCCGGCGTGGTGGATCATCTGCATTTCCACGTGGTCCCGCGCTGGCGGGGCGACACCAATTTCATGCCCGTCCTGGCCGGGACCTCCGTGGTGCCCGAAGCCCTGGCCGACGTGGCCGTCCGGCTGCGAACCGCCCTCGCGGAACCGCCCGTCGATAGCCCGCCCGCCTGACATGCCTTCCGAAACCCTCCATTTCGACAACGCCCGCCTCGCGCAGCAGCTGTTTGGTAACGATCCGAAAAACCTGGCCAGCCTCGAGGAGGAGCTGGGGGTCCGGGCCGTCTGCCGCGACGCGTGGATCAAACTCGAGGGCGAGACCGAGGCGGTGGGGCGCGCGCGGGACCTTTTCCGGCTGCTCGAAGGTTCGGTCAAGTCCGGCGGATCCGTTCGTTCCCATGATTTCGCCCTGGCGCTTGGCATCGTCCGGCACGAAGGGGTCGAGGCGCTGCAAAGCCTGCAACAGGAACGGGTGCAAACCTCGACGCGCAAGGCCACGGTGCAGCCGAAGACGGTTGGGCAGCGGCGGTACCTCGAGGCGATCCGCACGCATGATGTCACGTTCGGCATCGGTCCCGCCGGCACGGGCAAAACCTACCTCGCAATGGCGATGGCAAGCGCCGCGTTGCGGTCCGGACAGGTCAACCGCCTGCTGCTCACCCGACCGGCGGTGGAGGCCGGGGAGGCGCTCGGCTTTCTGCCCGGCGATCTTCAGGAGAAACTCGCCCCCTATCTGCGGCCGCTTTACGACGCCCTGCACGACATGCTCCCGGCCGAGGAAATCCAACGGCACATGGAACGGGGTGTGATCGAGATCGCCCCGCTGGCCTACATGCGCGGGCGCACGCTCAACAATGCCTTCATCATTTTCGACGAGGCGCAGAACTCGACCACGGAACAGATGTTCATGTTCCTGACCCGCCTCGGCAACAACTCGAAGGCCGTCATCACGGGCGACCTCACCCAGATCGATCTGCCCCGCCAGAAAGTCTCAGGCTTGCTCGAGGCCCGGCAGGCGCTCGGCGCCGTCGAGGGAATCGCCCTGGTCGAGTTTGCGAAGAAGGACGTCATCCGCCACCCCTTGGTGCGGCGGATCCTGACGGCCTACGAACGGCATCGGGGGATCGCGGATGATTGAGGTCACCGTTCAGAAGCACCCCCGGACCCTGCCCGTCCGGTTGCGCTGGCTCCGCCGGGTGGCGCAGGCGGCCCTCGGCATGGAACCGATCGCCACTCGCGCGCGCGCCGGGGGCGGGATCAGTCTCGTCGCCCTCGACGCCGCCCGGATGGCGGCGGTGAACGAAACGCATTTGCAGCACCCCGGCCCGACGGATGTCATCACGTTCGACTATACCGGCGCGGACGCTGTCGGAGCAGGGCTTCGCGGGGAGATTCTCGTCTGTCCCGAGGTCGCGGCGCAGCAGGCCCGGGAATTCCGCACCTCGACCGCGTCGGAACTCGTCCGCTATGTGGCCCACGGCCTGCTTCACCTGTGCGGGTATGACGACCATGACGTGGAGGACCGGCGCGTGATGAAGCGGCAGGAAAACCGGCTCGTGAGACAACTCGCCACCCAGCCCGGATGCGAGGTTTCCGCCTCGGGGTGCCCGGCATGAGAATGCGCCGTCAGTTGGTGCGGTGGCGGGCGGACTTCTTTGCCGGCCTGGCCGCCGTGTTGCCGGTGGTGCTCTCGCTGGCCATCGTCCGGTGGCTGTTCGGCACCGTCTCGAACGTCACCGACCTCCTGCTGTTCTTCCTCCCCCGCGAGGTCACCCGGGGCGCCGAGGGAGCCGGTGACGTCGTCTGGTACTGGAGTCTGCTGGCCCTGCTGGTGACCGTCGCGCTGCTGGCGGCCCTCGGACGCTTCGCGCGCAATTTCATCGGTCGCAAACTGATCCAGTTCATCGACGCCTTGATGATCCGGGTACCGCTGCTGAACAAGGTCTACGTCACCATCAAACAGGTCAACGAGGCCTTCTCGAGCAGCAAACGGGCGGCCTTCAAGAAGGTCGTGTTGATCCAATACCCGCATCCCGGTTGCTACTCGATCGCCTTCCTGACGAGCGAGGATCATCCCGAGGTCGCCCACCGGTTGGAACGTAAGGTGGTGGGCGTCTTTCTGCCCACGACCCCCAATCCGACCAGCGGCTATCTGCTCGTCGTGCCGGCGGAGGACGTCATGTATCTCGACATGAGCGTGGCCGAAGGCATCAAGCTGATCATCAGCCTGGGCTCGGTCGTCCCGGAGCATCCGATCCGGCAGAAGCTGCTCCCGCGCGCCCCGTCCGGGACCCTGCCGGGCGACCGGCCCGTAGTCCCTGCTGCCGAGCCGTCCGCGGCTCCGTCGAGTCATGAAGCTTGAACGGGCGGAAGGCGTGGTGCTGCGGCATCACCCGCTGACCGAATCCAGCCTGATCGTCCACTGGTTGACCCGCGAACACGGCCGCCTGCGCACCGTTGCCCGCGGCGCCCTGCGTCCGAAGTCGGCTTTTCGCGGCAAGCTCGACGTGTTTTTCCGCGCCGAATTCACGTTTGCGCGCAGTGCCCGCTCGGAGTTGCACACCCTGCGCGAACTCGCCCTGCACGAGACCCATCCGGCGTTGCGCCGCGACTTCGACCGGCTCCGCCTGGCGGCGTATGCGGCGCGGTTGATCGAGCAGAACACGGAGGGCGACACTCCGGTGCCCGAGATTTACGGCCTGTTTGGGGAACTCCTCGGGGAACTGGCGGTCGGCGATCCGCCGCCGGCGCTGGTGGCGGCCTTCGAGTTGTGCCTGCTGACCGAACTCGGCCTGGGCCCCGGCCCCCGCTCGCACCGGCTGCGGCCCGAGTCCCAATCGTGGATCGAGCGGCTGGGCCGGCGTCCGCTTGACGCGCGGACGGCGCGGACCTGCCCCCGGGCGGCGCTGTCCGAGTTGAACCACTTCCTGCACGGCTTTCTCATTCACCATCTCGGGCGCGTTCCGAAAGGCCGGCCCGCTTTCGGCACGGCGGCCGCGCCGGCCGGTGACGAGAAAAACATTGAAGGCACACCGGGGATGACGGCTGAATGACCGGCGCCAAACGGGGCTGGAAACCGTGAAACCAACCGACCTGCGGGGCATCCTGCAATACATCCCACGCTTCCGCGACCGGATCTTCGTCATCAGCATCGACGGGTCCGTGGTCGCGGACGAAAACTTCGCCAACATCCTGACGGACGTGGCGGTGTTGCGCTCCCTGAACATCCAGGTGGTGCTGGTGCATGGGGCGGCGGAACAGATCCGCCGGCTGGCGGCCGAGCGACGGGTCACCCCGACCAACGAGGACGGCGCGGGCGTCACCGATGCCGCCACCTTCGAGCTGGCCCTCACCGCGGCCAACGCGAACACCCACCGCCTTCTCGAAGGCCTCGCCACCCAGGATCTGCGCGCCGCCTGCCCGAATGCCATCATCGCCCATCCCGTCGGCATCCTCCACGGCGTCGACCATCTCCTCACCGGCAAGGTCGAAAAGGTCGACGTCGGACTGCTGCAAACCCTGCTTCAGCAGGGTGTGATCCCGGTCGTATCCCCGCTCGGTTTCGACGGTGAAGGGCGCACTTACCGGGTCAACTCGGACGCCGTGGCCGCGGCGGTGGCGGTGGCCGTAAAGGCCATCAAACTCATTTTCATCACCGGCTACGACGGCTTGCATGCCGGGGGGCAGTTGCTTCGGCAGGTGCTGATCACCGAGCTTGAACGCCAACTGGGCGCGTCCCCGTCAAGCCTTGCCACCGAGTCCCTTTCCAAGGCGCGCTACGCCTTCGAGGCCTGCCACGGCGGCGTGCCGCGGGTCCACGTGATCAACGGCCGCCTGGACGAGGCGTTGTTGTCGGAAGTGTTCTCCAACGAAGGCATCGGCACGCTGGTGTATGCCAGCGAGTACCAGCAGATCCGGCGGGCCCTGAAACGGGACGTGCCGGAGATCGTCAAGCTCATCCAACCTTCGATGCAGAAGGAAGAACTCGTGAAGCGCACGCGCGCCAGCATCGAACGTTCCCTGCCGGACTATTTCATTTTCGAGATCGACCGCAATCCGGTGGCCTGCGTCGCCCTCCATCATTACGCCCCCGAACGCACGGGCGAAATCGCCAGCCTGTGCGTGAAGCCGTCCCACGAAAACCAGGGCATCGGGCGGAAGTTCCTCCAATACCTCGAAGGCGCCGCCCGGCAGATGGGCATCGCCCGGTTGATCGCGCTTTCGACCCAGGCCTTCACCTACTTCCAGCAGAAGGGCGGCTTTCGCGAAGGCCGCATCGATGACCTCCCCGTCAGCCGCCGCGCGCGCTACGTCCAAAGCGGCCGCAACTCGAAGATCCTCGTCAAGGATCTGGCATGATCCGTCCCTGGGACGCCCATTCTGTCCGGATGTTCACCGGTCTGCCCCGCGCCGTCGCGCTGGCCTGCCGTCGCCTCGACGTGCTTCCCGGCCGGCGGGTCCTGGTGGTGTCCGTGCTGGAACAGGCCATGGAGGTATGGGACCGGCGCCCGGACCACCCCGACGCCGCTGACCGCCACGGCTACCAATTGGCGAAGCGCTTGCTCATTTCGACCTCGCGGTTCGGGATCGGCCAACGCGAAGGCTCGAACCGCACGCCCCTCGGTCTCCACCGGATTGCTCGCAAAGTCGGCGAGGGCTGGCCGCCCGGCGCGGTCTGGAAACACCGCCGCCTCCAGGGCTGGACCTGGCAGGGACTGCCCGGGGCGCCCATCGCCCACCGCATCCTCTGGTTGGAAGGGCTCGAACCCGGACTCAACCACGGTCCCGGTATCGACAGTTTCCGGCGCTACATCTACATCCACGGCATCGGCAACGAACGCACCCTGGGCCGGCCCGCTTCCCATGGCTGCATCCATCTCGCCGCCAAGGAGTTGATTCCGCTGGCCGACCGCACCCCCATCGGCACGCTGGTTTGGATAGCCGCGGGACCATCGGTTTCGGCCCTCCCGGGGATGCCCCTGGCGGCGGAGAACCGGAGGCGCCACTTCGGATTGGGACTTCTGTAATGCCTTGCCGTGGAAGCAGTCCGGCGGCTGCGTGAAAAACACGGAAAAACTCCTTGCACCCACAACCTGTTGTATTAGCCTTCGCAAGGAGCCCCAACCAATAGGGTTTGGAGCTGGCGACCCGCCACGGGATTTGGCGCAGTATCTGGCCGGGTCGCTCTTTTTGTCGCCGCTGTTTTGAACCGTAGGACCGTTGGAACCACAACCACCATTCGCCCATGATCGACGCCCCGAACCACCTCGTTGAGAGCCCGGCACCGACGAAGGCGCGACGGGCTGCCAGCCCCGCCGGCAAACGGCGGCAATCCGGCCGCAATCGCTCGCGCCGTCCCTTGAAATTCGACCGCGTATTCAGCACCGCGCAGGTTCATCCGTTCGATCAGGTCGAGTGGGAGAAGCGCACCGCGGAGATTACCGGAGATTCCGGCAAGGCGATCTTCCGCCAGGACGACGTCGAGGTGCCCCGTTCCTGGTCGCAACTGGCCACCAAGGTGGTGTGCTCGAAGTATTTCTACGGCGATCCGGCCAAGCCCGAGCGCGAGCATTCCGTGCGGCAGTTGATCCACCGGGTGACGCGCACCATTGCCGACTGGGGCGTCAAGGACGGTTACTTCACGAAGGAGACCGGCGAACTGTTCTACGCGGAGCTGACCTGGCTGTGCCTTAACCAGTACGGCGCGTTCAACTCCCCGGTCTGGTTCAACGTCGGGCTCATGCAGCAGTACGGCGTGGGTAAGCATTCGGATCGCGGCAACTGGCACTTCGTCGAGAAACTCGGCGAGGCGAAGCGGGCGGCGACGCAATACGAACACCCGCAGTGCAGCGCCTGCTTCATCCAGAGCGTGGACGACAACATGGAGTCCATCATGCACCTGGCTTACAGCGAGGCGATGCTCTTCAAGTTCGGTTCGGGCACGGGCACGGACCTGACCCCGATCCGCTCGAGCAAGGAGAAGCTCTCGGGCGGCGGCCGGCCCAGCGGCCCGCTCTCCTTCCTCAAGGTCTATGACCAGGTCGCCAACGTGGTCAAATCCGGCGGCAAAACCCGGCGCGCGGCCAAAATGAACACCCTGCGCGACTGGCACGGCGACATCGAGGATTTCATCGAGGCCAAGATGAAGGAGGAGCGCAAGGCCTGGGCGCTCATCGAACAGGGCTACGACGGCAGTTTCAACGGCGACGCCTACGGCTCGGTCATGTACCAGAACGAGAACCTCTCCGTCCGCGTCAGCGACGAGTTCATGCAGGCCGCCCTCGACGGGGGCAAATGGCACACTCGCTCGGTCACCACCGGCGAACCGCTCGAGGAGAAGGACGCCAGCCAGTTGCTCGACAAGATTGCCGAGGGCACCTGGGTTTGCGGCGATCCCGGATTGCAGTACGATGGCGCCATCCAGCAGTGGCACACCTGCAAGGGGACCGAGGCGATTCACAGCACCAATCCGTGCAGCGAATACGTGTTCATCAACAACACCGCCTGCAACCTCGCCTCGCTCAACCTGATGAAATTCAAACGGCCCGACGGACGGTTCGAGGTCGAACGGTTCGTCGCCGCGGTCCGCCTCTTCATCACCGCCCAGGAAATCCTCGTCGACAACGCCAGCTACCCGACGAAGGAAATCGCGGAAAACTCGCACATCTTCCGCACGCTCGGTCTCGGCTACGCCAACCTGGGCTCGCTCATCATGAGCTACGGCCTGCCGTACGATTCGGACGAAGGCCGCGCGCTGGCGGGCGCCCTGACCGCCATCATGACCGGCGCCGCCTACGAACAGTCCGCGGAACTCGCCGGGTTGATGGGGCCCTTTGCCGGTTACCATGACGCCCGTTGCACCCACGTGCCGAAACCCGCGCGCCGGGACAACGTCGAGTCCATGCTCGAGGTCGTGCAACTTCATCGCAACGCCGTCGAGAACATCCAGGCGAGCCGCGAATTCGACTACCTCAAGACCGAGGCGCGCCGGGTCTGGGACGATGCCTTGAAGCTCGGAAGCCGACTCGGCTATCGCAACGCCCAGGTCACCGTGCTGGCGCCCACCGGCACCATTGCGTTCCTGATGGACTGCGACACCACCGGCATCGAGCCGGACATCAGCCTGGTCAAATACAAGCTGCTCGCGGGAGGTGGCACGTTGAAGATCGCCAACCGCACCGTCCCCGAGGCCCTGCAACGGCTGGGCTACAACCAGGAAGGCGTTCAGGCCATCGTCGCCCACATCGAACAATTCGACACCATCGAGGATGTGACGGTGGATGGGCAGACGATCCAGAGCGGCCTCGACGAGGAACATCTCCCGGTCTTTGACTGCGCCTTCCGGCCGCGCGAAGGCACCCGCAGCATCCACTACCTCGCCCACCTGCGCATGATGGGCGCGGCCCAGCCGTTCATCAGCGGCGCCATCAGCAAGACCGTCAACCTGCCCGAGGACTGCAACGTGGCCGACATCCGCGACGCCTACGTGCAGGCCTGGAAAATGGGGCTCAAATGCGTGGCGATTTACCGCGACAACTCGAAGCGCTCCCAGCCGGTAAGCACCAAATCCGGTAAAGGCACGGCCGCCGCGGGCGAGGCCGGCAACCAGAAGGCGCGGATCGAAGCCCTGGAAAAGGAGTTGAGCGATCTGCGCGAGCAGGTGGGCAAGCCGCTGCGCCGCCGGTTGCCGGAAACCCGCATGGCGGTCAACCACAAGTTCTACATCGCCGGGCACGAAGGTTACCTGAACGTCGGCCTCTTCGAGGATCGTCAGCCCGGCGAACTCTTCATCACCATGGCCAAGGAAGGCTCCACCATCGGCGGCCTCATGGACAGCATCGCCACCCTGACCAGCATCGCCCTCCAATACGGCGTGCCGCTCGAAACCCTGGTGCGCAAGTTCTCGCACCAACGCTTCGAGCCGTCCGGGTTCACCAAGAACCGCGACGTCCCGCGCGCCTCGTCGATCCCCGACTATGTCTTCCGCTGGATGGCCTGCCAGTTCCTGCCCGGATATCGCGAGCAAAACGGCCCCGACCGCGGCCAGCCCGAACTGCCATTGCCCGACCTTGAGGAAGCCATTCGCAAGCACGTCGATCGTCCCGTTCCCGACCTGCCGCTGAGCGACGAGGAAACCGCGGTGCTCGTCAAGGCCACGGAGACCAAGCCCGGCGAGCCGGCGGCGAAAGCGCCGAGCAACGGCGGTGGTACGGGACGCACGACCTCGGTGGCATTCGTCAACCAACTGGACGCCCCCGCGTGCGCGAACTGCGGTCACGTCATGATCCGCGCCGGCGCCTGCTACAAATGCCTCAACTGCGGCGAATCCGGCGGCTGCAGCGGCTGACCGCCTGACCCCATCCCATCCCTTCGGCGCAACGCCCGCTCCTCGTTTCATGAGAGCGGGCGTTTCGGTTCGGAGACCAATACAGCCGATTCGCACCGACACAGCCAAGACGCCTGATAACCCTCGAACCACGCGGAAAGCCTCCTTGCGGCGTGCCCTGGCAACCAGCCTCGGCGGAGCACATCGAAGACGGGAGCGAAGCGGCGACGGGGCTTTCGCGACCAGACGGCCCCTCCGAACCCCCGGATCACCCGGAAAGCCGAACATCCGCATCAGACCGACCCCAGCAGGCCGAAGGGCTGCCGGAGAATCGCCGGGGCTCGCCACACAGGGGTGCCCCCCGGAGAACGGACCACATGAGTGACAGGTTCGAGATCTGGAGAAGCCACGCCAAATCAACAAATGAGCGGGTGCGGGTGTGGATGCCCCCGAGACGGAGGGTTGGGTTCGCCGGACGGCGGGTCCTCGGAGGAGGGACAACTCGACGATCCGATTGTCCGATTATCCGATTCCACGATCGCACCGTGAAAGACCGCACAATGACGGTCACGGAAGCGGCCCGGCGATTCGCGGATCTGGTGAATCGCACGTATTACCGTGGCGAATCCACCGTGCTGCTCCGATCCGGCGGACCGGTGGCCATGGTGGTTCCGGTAGGAGGCGCCAGTGTGACCGGCCGGGACTGGCTTTCGAGATGGCGGGTGATGCCTCACCTGGACGTGGAGGACGCGGACGCATTTGCGGCCGACCTCGAGAACTCCCGAGCGAACTTGCCTCCACCGAAGTCGCCGTGGGATGGATCCTCGACAGTTCCGTGCTGATCGCGCCGAGCGCAGGTGGTTCGACATGGACGCCTTCATCGAAGTGGAAGCCGTCATGGAGGATCTGTTCATATCTGCGGTAACCGCATCGGAGTTGCTGCACGGGGTGCACCGGGCCGCGCCGGAGCGACGCGCCAAGCGGGAGTCGTTTGTCGAGGCGGTGTTCCGGGAAACCCCCATGTTGCGGTAGATGGTGACCCGGCTGACGCCCAAGCTTCGCTGGATCGAGGAGGGATTCTGGCCGGCATGGTGACGCAAGAGAATCTGCGCCCGCTCGACTTCTCGGACCGGAGCCGCTCGGGAGGCACTGAGCGTTTCCAGGCGCTGACGTTCCTCCGGGGTCAGCTTCAACGGCGGCAATTTGCATTTCCCAGCCGCGGCTGGGAACCTCCCACTCCAAGTGTGTTCTGTAAAGGTGTTAGTGAAACGCAATACTAGAGTGTTCTTGGTTGTTGCGCCCTTGGCTGGAACCGAATGGATACGGCTGATGGGTGTCCGATTTTCCGGCGCACGGTTACTCTCCTTTGAGTGAAGAACCGGACCGACCAGCAACTTCTGGCTGAGTATGCCGACGGCAAAGCGGAGGACGCCTTCGCCGAGCTGGTCCGCCGGCACGTCGATCCGGTTTACTCGGCTGCGTTGCGCGTGGTGGGAGACCCCGCCATGGCTCAGGATGTCACCCAGGGCGTGTTCCTCGCCCTGGCCAAACATGCCGGGCACCTCACCGGTCGACCTGTTCTCTCCGGCTGGTTGCATCGGACCGCCCGGAACCTCGCGGCCAATGTGGTCCGCTCCGAGGTGCGTCGTCATGCCCGCGAACGGGAAGCCGCTTCCATGACTGAACTGCTCACCACTCCATCCGGTCCTTCCTGGAGCGAGATCGGGCCGCATCTGGATGCCGCGCTGATCGACTTGAGCGAACCCGACCGCGACGCGGTCATGCTCCGCTACTTCGAAAAGAAGTCGGCGAAAGAAATGGCGGGGATTCTCGGCGTAAGTGCCCAGGCGGCTCAGAAACGGGTCAACCGTGCAGTCGAACGACTGCGTGAGCTCTTTGCGCAGCGCGGCGTGACCACTTCCGTGGGTGCCCTTGCCGCTGCCCTTTCGGCGGACGCGGTGCACGCCGCACCGACGGGGTTGGCCGCCGCCATCATCGCGACCGCCCCGGGGGCCGGCGCAGTCACCGCCACCACCTCCGCAATCGCCACCCAAGCCATCGTCATGACCACGCTCCAGAAATCCCTCGTCACCGCCACCGTCGTGCTTCTCGCCGGAACGGGAATCTACCAAGCCCGTCAGGTCTCGCGTCTGAACAACGACCTCCGTGCGCTGGAACGGCAGCACGCCTCCCTGACCGAAGAATCCGAGCGATCGCAACAGGAACGCGATGAAGCCAGGGCTCAATTGGCCAGGTTGCGTGCAGAAAAGACCGCTTGGACCAAGCCGAACGAGGAATTGCTCCGGCTGCGTGGCATGGCCGGCGTGGCCCGCCGGGCGACCGCCGAGGCGGAGCAGTTGAAAGCCCAACTCGCGAAGCAGGCCGAGAACGCCGCCAGCAATCCCGTCGCCGGCGCGATGGCCCAGGCGATGGAACGCCAGATGGAAGGCAGCCTCTCGCGCATGACCGCCGCGTTGCAGTTGAACGACGAGCAGGTCCACGAGGTGCGCGACATCCTGATGCGACAGGCGCAGGCGATGGCCGCGGGAATGCAGCAGGCCATGTCGGGCCGGTATGACCAGGACGAGTTGTCCCGACTGCGCCACGAAAACGGCAGCGCGCAGGAACTCATCAAGGCCCTTCTCACGCCCGACCAACTGGCCGCGTATGCCGACTACGAACGGGCGGAAGCCGCCCACAACGCCAGCATGTTGGCCAATAGCGAACTCCTCCAGATGCAATCCAACATCGGGTTGACCGAGGAACAAATGGACCGGGCCTATGCCGCCCTGTACGAGGTGCACTTCGGCCAGATGACGAACGCCGGAGGCCCCGACCCGACGACGCCAACCTCCCCCGCGGATCCCCTGGTGGCTCAGGCCGAGCTTCTGCAACAGGCCATGGAGCGGAAGCTGGCGAGCATGGAACCGATCCTGACCGAGGCCCAGTTGCAGAGCTACCGACGACAACAGGAGATCCAACTCAAGCTGGTGAAGGAGATGATGGAGAAGATGCAGAGCGGCAACTGATCCGGACAGCCGCCGGTTCCGGTCAAGCCCAGTGGGACCGGCATCCTCCAGGGCCCTGGCCAAGCCGGGCGCCCCGCTGCCCGGCTCGAGGTGGCGAGGTTCGCCGGGGAGCCGGCTCGTCTCCGGGCGCGGCGATACGCTCGAAGGTGACCGACAGCCGGTGCCCGGGGGGAGGCCGTCCCAGCCCACGGATCGCAGCGTCGATTGCGTCTCATCGACGGCGGCGGTGGGGATCGGAACGGCTCAGCCGTAACGATTCAGTAACTCGTAGCCGCCGACGTGCAGTCGGCGCAAGATTCAGCTGGGATAGGGCTGCCTGTTGCCGAGGGCGACGATTCACCGAAAGGTGACTGCTGATCGGAATCGGCGAGACCGCGTAAGCTCTTGGATTTCAGCGCCGACTACACGTCGGCGGCTACCCCGTGTTGAATCGTTACGGCTCAGGCAGCGGGCTGACGATCGATGATCTCGAATATCTCCTCGATGGCGAAGCGGACGAACATCCAGCCCGGGTGTTCCCCCTCGCGGGTGGTGGCCCGATCGAGCGCAGCCCGCAACGCGGGACGCACCAGCCGGGCGGTGTTGCCGAGGCTTTCCACCGCCCGGGCCGCCGCGAGAACGCGGTCGACACCGTCGGCGGCGAGTTCCTTCTCCAGCACTTCGAGGCCGGTTTCGACCCGTCCCTGCCGGATGGCAATCAGGGCGGCCGGCACGCGCACATTGGCGGAGCGATCCTGCAAGCACTGATCGAGGAGCGACTCCGGTATGGACCCGCCGGCAGGGTCGGCCAGGAAGGTGGTCACGGCCCAATGGCGAATGGCGGAATTGCTGGACTGCAATTCGTCAGCCAGGACGACGGCAGAAGGAACGGAGCCCGCTCTTTCCGCCGCCGCGAAGACGTCGCCCGGCCAGTTGTCGGCGGCGCGCGCCCAGGCGTAGGGCGTCGTGCCTTCCGTCACGCGCGACGCCTCGATTTCGGGCAGGAAACCAAGATCCCGCGTGTCGAACACCCAATGCCGGTGCACGTTCCGCAGCCGTTCCAGGACCTCCCGGTGCCCCGGCAGACCGGCCAGGTTGTGCACCTGGTGAGGATCGTTGACCGTGTCGTAGAGCTCCTCGACCGTCCGACGCGGCGCGGCGTACGTCATCGGCGCGCCTTCCAACTGCCCGTCCGCGGCCAGCTGCAGCAGTTCGCGTCGGAAGACGGATTGGTCCGAGTAACGTTCGCGTTGCATCCAGGACAGGTGCGACTGGTAGTTCCGGATGTAGAGCCAGCGTCCGTCGCGCACCGAACGCGCGAGGTCGTCCGCCTCATCGACCCGGTCCCGTGCGCCGAACACGTGGCTTCGCGGGGCGCCGATCCTCGACCCGAGAAAGGCGGTTCCCTGCATGTAGTCAGGAATTTCGAGCCCGGCGAGGGAAAGTACGGTCGGGGCGAAGTCGACGAAGCTCACCAGCGACCCGACGGTCTCCCCGGCCGTGGCGGGCGCGAGCGAAGCCCACTTCTCGGGAAACCGGATAAGCAACGGCACGTGGAGTCCGGAATCGTGCAACACGCGCTTGCCGCGGGGCATTCCCATGCCGTGGTCGGCATAGAAGAAGACGATCGTGTCCCCGGCCAGCCCATCCGCTTCGAGGCGGGCCAGGATGTCTCCGACTTCCTTGTCCATGGCCGTGATGCAATCGTAATAGCGGGCCACCGTCCGCCGGGCGAGCGCGGTGTCGGGATAGTACGGCGGCAGCGGGGCTCGGGCGGGATCGTGCCTTTCGCCGGCGGCGAGCCGCGCGCCCACCTGCTGCTCGAATTCCTCGAAGGACCACACACTGGTGCGTGATTGATGGGTCGTCATCAGGTTGATCACGCTGAAGAACGGTTCTCCCGGCGCCCGCCCCCGCCAGTCTGCACGAACGCTGCAAGCATTCCATGAAGCCTGGATCAGGGCGGGCTCGTTGGCGGTGTTGTAGTCGGTCTTCACGTTGTTCGACGTGTAATAGCCGGCCTTTCGCAGATCGCTCGGAAAGCCCTGGAACCGCGCCGGGATGGGGAATGCCGAACGCAACCGTTGCGTGCCGAGGGACGTGGCATAAACACCGGTGATGAGGCAGGAGCGGGCGGGTGAACAGACCGGCGCCGTTGCGAAGGCCCGGGTGTAACGGACCGCCTGGCGCGCGAAGGCATCGAGGTGCGGGGTGGTGGCGTAGGCATCCCCGTAACATCCGAGGTTGGCGCTCATATCCTCGACGGTGATCCAGAGGATGTTCGGAACCGATGGTTCCGCCGCCTCACCGGCCAGCAGGTGGGACATGGCAAGGCCGGCCGCCAGCAGAGATTCCCGTAGCTTCATGGTGCCGCAAGGTAGTGGCATGAATGTCGCCGGGACACAAGCGGCGCGGTGGCGGACACCTCCGTCCGGCAGCCGGTTGACGGGGCGAGGGCGGCGGGCGGACCGGGGCGGCCGGCCGGCGAACGGCGTTCATCAGGCCCATCGTGTTCGCCCGCGCGCAGGCCTCGCGGCCGGTTCATGGGGATGCTTGATGAGCCGCAGAGGCACGGATCGATCCGGCCTGCCCGAGGCGGGCGGGAAGGGGGCGTTCCCGGCGGTGTTTTCCAGCTGGCGAGCGGTTGAGGCGGGCCTGAACCCGCCGGGGGATGCGGCGGCCTCGCGGACCGCCGCCCGGGCCGATTCCACTTGTTGGGCAGCGATTTGGAGGCTATGTGTGCGGGCGTCATCCAAGGCGAGCGCGGAATGGTTGGGCGACCGGCATGAGAGCCTTTGCCGCTGGGGCGGTAAGGACGCCGGTGGCGGCCTTGTCGGGCATCGACCGTGGAGGACAGCACAACAGGCAAGCCGAACTTATGAAACACTCTGAATATTCCCTTCCGGGGCAGCGGTGGGGATGGCCGGCGGCGACGGTCCTGGCGGCCGCCACCGCACTCGGGCTCCACGCCGCCCCGATCATCACCAACGTCACCGAAACCGGCGGCGACAACGAGGCCACCGACACCGTTCCCGCGAAATGGACCGGGGTGAGCTTCGTCAGCGGCGTTGCCGACGAGCCCGTCCCTGGCACGGCCGCCGACGCGGCGTACGCCGTCGGGTTCTTTGCCAACCAGTCGCCGGCGTTCGTCGACCGGAACCACCGTTATCAAAATGATGACGGCAATTCGCTGCCGATCCCGGAGTACCTCCTGGACGCGGAGTACATCATGAGCGGCAACGACAACCGGGACAACGACCCCTATCAGCTCGACGTCACCGTGGCCAAGGAAGTGATCTGCTACATGCTGATCGACAACCGGACGGGCGGTGGCGACAACGCGACGCCCCCCACCATCGGTCCGGGCAGCGGCGTCATGGAGTGGATCGATCCGGCTGACGGCTGGGCGCCGGTGATCTCGGCGGGGAACCGTCGCGGCGATGCCTCGCAGCCTGACGAAGTGGCCATCGATGAAGGGGCGGACGGCACAATCAACCAATGGTATTCGGTCTACAGCAAGATCTTCGCGGCCGGCACCTTCTCCCTCTACCAGGCCAACAATGCGGGGCAGAACATGTACGGGGTGGTGATCCGGGAAGCGCCCACGGCGCCGCAAATGGGTTCCGTGAGCGCGTCGCCCGCCTCGTTCCGGACCTATCTCCAGGACCTGGGTGGATTCGCCATCAACCCGGCCAGCATCGTGGCCACGCTCGACGGGGAGACGGTCACTACCACGAACGTCAAGAACGGCCCCCGCACCGACATTTCCTACAACCTGTTTGCGGCGAAGAACGAATTTTTCGCCAGCGGCTCGGACCATTCGCTCACCGTCAGCGCCAACGACACCGCCGGTGGCAGCTACACCTTCGAGAAGACCTTCACGGTGGGGGCTTACGGAACGGTCCCCGGCGCCTGGAAGCTGGGCGCCGCCACCGGCCCGGGCATGAACGTGGCCGTCTATCAGACCGACGAAGTGCCGGCGCCCAACCAGAACACCGTCGCGACGTCCGAGCAATGGTGGGCCCGGGGCCTCACCACCGGCAACACCCCGTGGGTCAACGTTGCCTTCGACACCGATCCGATCATCACGGGGGGACTGACCGTGGTGAACTGGGTGGGGGATTTCAGCCTCTGGGGCGGCGAGATCGACGACACGCCGGCGAACGGCCCGGACAACTTCAACAGTGCGCGCCCCGCCGCCTCACCGGTGTTCAATGACTACTGTCCCGGCATCCCCGGCCTGGGTTTGACTCCCTACGACAACTACGCCATCGAAGTGGTGACCTATCTCCAGCTCAACCGCGGCTTCTACCGGATGGGCGTGAATTCCGATGACGGGTTCGTGGTGCGCGTGGCGCCGGGGCAACCGGGGGTGCGCGGGATGATCCTCGGCCAGTACGACGGCGGGCGCGGCGCCGCGG
Source organism: Verrucomicrobiales bacterium (assembly GCA_024233305.1). Taxonomy (GTDB): domain Bacteria; phylum Verrucomicrobiota; class Verrucomicrobiia; order Limisphaerales; family J093; genus J093. Next base: position 153,476 of record JACKPV010000029.1, on the reverse strand, counting down.
ACTCGCTGTTCGATGTCGTGATCGAGGAGAACGGGTACTATCCCTTCCGGCTGCTCTACTGGCAGGGCACCGGCGGCGCGAGCTGCGAGTGGTTCAGCGTGAACCCGGACACCGGCGACAAGACCCTGATCAACGGGACGGGCACCTCGATCAAGGCCTACAAGACTGCCTCCGACCGGGCCGTGGTAACGAAACTCCTCCCGGCCGACGGCTTCCAGGGGGCGGAACCCGCGGCCGGCGTGCGCCTCACCATCGAGGACGGAACGACGCAGTTGAAAACGGGCTCGGTGCGCCTGATGATCGACGACGTCGCGGTGACCCCCTCCGTCACGAAGAGTGGCACGACCACCACGATCAGCTGGGCGCCGCCGCTTCAATACGAGTTTCTGTCGGATCACACCGGACGGTTGGTCTGGACCGAAACAACGAATCCGGAAACGGAGTGGACGGAGGACTTCACCTTCCGGGTGCGCGACGTGGACGGCACGAAGGACCCGGCGGTGCTGCTGAGCCTGCCGGCCGATGAAATGCTGGCCGACGGGGTGGTGCTGGTCTGGAGCATCGGCAAATATGCCACGCAGCTGAACCCCGCTTCGCTGCAGATCCAGGTGGACGGCAACAACGTCACCGCTCAGGCCGCGGTCACCGAGGACGCCACCCGTCACTATGTCACCGTGGATCTGTCGGGGACCACGTTCAATGCCGGCGACCACTCCTGGTCCTTCCGTTGGGCGGACACGGGCTCCAAGACGGAAACGGTCACCGGCGCCTTCCGCGTCTCGGGTCGGCAACGCCTGATTCTGAACGTGGTCGAAACCGGGGGAGACAACGAACCGACGGACACCATCGTGGCGCAATGGACCGGCGAGACCTTCGTCAACGGGGTCGCGAACGAACCGCTGCTCAACACCGCCGACGACGCGCCGTACCTCGTGGGCCTGTTTGCCAACGAGGCCCCGGCCTACGTCGACCGCGCGCACCGCTATCTGAATGACGACGCCAGCTCCCTGCCGATCCCCGGTTATTTGATCGGCGGCGAGTACATCATGAGCGGCAACGACAACCGCGACAATGACACCTACGTCCTCGACGTGACCGTGTCGCAGGAAGTCACAGTGTTCATGCTCATCGACAACCGCACCAACAAGGCGGACGGCAGCAACACCGCCCCGCCGACCATCGGCCCCGGCACGGGCGCCATGGAGTGGATCGACGAAACCTGGGAGCCCGTGGTCTTCGCCGGCAACCGCCGCGGCGATGACACGCAACCGGACGAACTGGGCTTCGACGAAGGCGCCGACAACACCATCAACCAGTGGTGTTCGGTCTACCGAAAGAACTTCCCCGCCGGCACCTTCCAGCTCTACCATGCGAACAACGCCGGCCGGAACATGTACGGCGTGGTGGTGACCGAGCCCTGGACCCCGTCAACCAGCCTGATCCTCGACGTGGTCGAGACCGGCGGCGACAACGAGGCCACCGACACCATCGTGGCACAATGGACCGGGCAGACCTTTGTCAACGGGGTCGCCGACGAGCCCCTCCTCGGCACCGCGGCGGACGCCCCTTACACGGTCGGCCTGTTCGCGAACCAGGCGCCCGCCTTCGTGGACCGCGCTCACCGGTACCTCGACGACGCGGCCAACGGGCTGCCGATCCCGGCCTATCTGGTCGGGGGCGAATATCTCATGAGCGGCAACGACAACCGCGACAACGATGCCTACGTCCTCGACGTGACGGTGTCGCGGACGGTTGACGTCTACCTGCTCATCGACAACCGGACCAACGACGGCGTGGCGTCGGATCCGCCGGCCATCGGGCCGGGCACAGGCGCCATGGAGTGGGTCGATCCCGCGCAGGGATGGGAGCCGGTCATCTCGGCCGGCAACCGCCGCCACGACAACCTCCAGCCGGACGAGATCGGGTTCGATGAGGGGGCAGACGACACCATCAACCAGTGGTACTCGGTCTACCGCCGGCAGGTCCCGGCGGGCGCCTTCCAACTCCGACAGGCCAACAACGCCGGCCGGAACATGTATGGCGCGGTGGTCACCGTGCCGCAGGATCTGCCGCCGCGTCTGAACGCGGCGCTGGAAGGCGGCAGCGTCGTGCTCACCTGGCCCGGGGGCGGCCCCCTCGAAGCCGCCACCTCGGTGCAGGGGCCGTACATCGTGATCTCGGCCGCGACCAGTCCCTACACCGTCCCACCCAGCGGCGGGGCGATGTTCTATCGGCTCGGCGAATAGCCGGCAGGCGCAGGACCTGCAGTCGCCTGGGGCCGGGGCTTTCCCCGGCCCCTTTGCTTTGTCGCCCGCCCGTGGTGGCGCGGCCGGCGGGCCCCGTCCGTCAGCCGCCGCTTGCGCCGGTCGGGATTCCGGTCAAGTTTAGCGCCGTCGAAGATGAACATCAGGCACGCAAAATTCGCGCGGAACTCCGGCGTTGTCGCGGCAGCGCTGGGAATGCTGATCACCATGAGCTCGGGACAAGCGGACGAAACCAAACCAACCACGCGGCTGGCAACCTTCGGCGGCGGGTGTTTCTGGTGCGTGGAGGCGGTTTACCAGCAGGTGGACGGTGTCAAGTCCGTCACCAGCGGGTATGCCGGGGGGCACACGGACAACCCGACGTACAAGGCGGTGTGCAACGGAGACACCGGCCATGCCGAGGTGGTGCAGATCGAGTTCGACCCGGCGAAGGTGAGTTACGAGCGGCTGCTCGGGTTGTTCTGGCTGGCTCACGATCCCACCACCCTCAACCGGCAGGGCAATGATGTGGGAACGCAGTACCGTTCCATCATCCTCTGCCAGGACGAAGCCCAGCGGGTGGCGGCGGAGAAATCGCGCGCCGCCGCCGCGAAATCGTTCGACAAGCCCATCGTCACGGAGATTGTGCCCCTGAAGAAGTTCTACCCCGCCGAGGGCTATCATCAGGATTTCTACGAGAACAACCGCACCTACCCTTACTGCCGGGCGATCATTGCCCCGAAGCTCGAGAAGCTGGAGAAGCACCTGACCAAGCCATGATCCCGGGCGTTCGCGGGCGGACTGCTTGCGTGTGGCCCCCGGGGGGATAGACTGGGCGGCGCATGAGCGAGCCGATGACCATCGATCTCGAACGGGACTGTGACGCGGTCCAGATCCCGGCCGGCAACACCGTAACCCTGCCCGCGGGCACGGCGGTGGAAATTGCTCAGAACCTGGGCGGTTCCTTCACCGTCCGGGCAATGGGAGCGCTGTTCAGCATCGCGGGTCGGGACGCCGATGCCCTCGGCCTGGACTGGGACGGCGGCGTGGGGGCCGATGGGAATCGCGAGGTTCCGGCCACCATCGAGGGTCTCGAAAAGCGCGTCTGGTGGGCGCTCAAGCAGTGCTTCGACCCCGAGATCCCGGTCAACATCGTCGATCTCGGTCTGGTCTACGACGTGCACGTCGAGCGCCAGGGGGAGGCGGCCTATTCCGTCGGGGTGAAGATGACGCTGACCGCGCCCGGCTGCGGCATGGGGCCGGTGATTGCCCAGGACGCCCAGCAGAAGGTGCTCGGTCTGGCGGGGGTCGAGGAGGCCAGCGTCGAACTCGTTTGGGATCCGCCCTGGCACCAGTCCATGATCACTCCGGCGGGCCGGCGCATGCTGGGGCTGGAGTAGGTCCCCCGAAGGTGCGGGGGTTGGGCAGCCCTCCCGTTGGCCGGCGCACCCGGGTTCAGGGCCCTTCCGCCTCGACGATTCCCACGTCCTCCGCCACCCGGCGGATCAGCACACCCGCCTGCGCCTGCAGGCGGCGGGCATCGTGGCGGAACCACAGCAGGCAACCCAGCGCGGGAAGGAACCCGGCCAGCCGCGAGGCCTGCCAGGCGTCCCGCCAACCCAGGCCGCCGATGGCGATGGCAGTCAACAGCCACAAGACCAGGCGGGCCGGCAGGGTGCGGGCCGGCTTCAGGCGGCAACGCAGGACCTGCGAACCGTCATCGGTGTATTCGCTCGCCGTGGCCAGCAGCAGCTTGCTCCACCGGCTGCCGTAAATCTCCAGGTCGTTCGGGCTCCAGCCGCCGTCCGAGCGAAACTGCCAGCCCTCGCGGCGCAAGCGCTGAACCAGCCGTTCCAGGAAGCAGAGGCGACCGACCCCCGAAGGGGCTCGGAAGGCCATCCGGGAACGCTGAGCACCTCCTCCGGACTCCGACACGGCGCGGAAATTGCGGCGTACCCGCACCGGTGTCTGCGCCAGAAACAAGCGGCCCTGATAGCGCGCCCAACCCCGGACCACCGGTTGCAGGAGGAACAGCAACGCCACCAGCGGCCGGGACCAGAGACGTCGCATGCGCCGGGGAATGTCGACCTGCCAGGCCGCGATCAGGCTCAATCCGGCGGGCAGTCCCGCCGCCAGCAGGAGGACCGGCAGCAGCCAATGGAACAGCGTGGCCAACGTGGCGAGCGGGAGGAGCAGCAACACGTAGTACTCGACGGACGTGACCAGCAGGTGCAGCCAGGACGGCGAACCGGCGTAGAGCGTCTGGAACATCCCGGTGCCGAAGGGGCCATGGTAGATCAACGGCCGCCGGACCACCGGGCCGGCAAACTGGCCGCCATAGATCCGCCCGCGCCACCGGCTTCCCCCGAAGCGGTTGAAGTTCTCCGGGTGCTTGCGCTCGAGCAGCGCCTCCGCCTCCCCATAGCCGTGCTGCTGGCGCAGATAGTCCCGGACCCGCGAACGCCGGTAGTGCCACACGAACCCACCCGGACTGAACCCCAACCGGCAGCCCTGGGATTGCAGGCGCCAGCACAGGTCAACATCATCGCCGGCCCGACGAAACAACGGATCGAACCCGCCCACTTCCCGCAGCGCCGCCCGCCAGAAGGCCATGTTGCACCCCGGCAGGTGCTCCGCCTCCCGGTCGGTGAGCATCACGTGGGTCGGCCCGCCGGGGGATGCCATCACCACCGCCGCCACCGGCGAATCGTCCGCCGGGAGCAGGTTGGGTCCGCCAATCCCGGTGTAGCCGCCCCGCAGAAGATCATGCGCCAGATGGTCCAACCAGTCTTCATGCGGCCGGCAGTCGGCGTCGGTAAACGCAACGATCTCGCCCGTGGCCAGCTCGATCCCGCGGTTCCTGGCCGCGGATAGTCCCTGGTTGGTTTCGAACCGGAAATAGCGCACCGAGGGAAACTCCCGCGCCAGGTCGGCCGTGCCGTCGATCGATCCGTCGTCCACGAGAAGGACTTCGTAGTCCGGGTAGTTGAGCCGCTGCAGCGCCTCGAGACAGGCGGCGAGGGTCCGGGCGGCGTTGTAGCTGGCCACGACGACGGACACGCGGGGCCGCCCGGCCGTGGGCAGCGGTTTGGCAAAGGCCTCGCGGACGCTGGCGAAGGCCGGCTTCGGGGCCCGACGCCCGCTGGTGAGCCCGAAGGCCCAGTCGGTTACCCACCGCCCGCCGCGATGCCATTCATCGGTGAAGCTGAAGACGATGGCACCCGCCAGCCCGCCGCGAAACGCCGCGCGGATCTGCCAGCCCAGGGTCTCCGCCTGGCGCGGCTCCCCCTCCCGCAAGGAGTCCAGGCCGCATTCACCGAGCAGGAGCGGGCGGGTGTCCGCCAGCATCTGCAGCCGCGCCAGGTAGTTCTCGAAGGCCGGCCGGCGGTGGAGGTATACGTTGAACGTGACGAAGTCCATCTCGCGCGGGCGCAGGAACTCCGTGGGGGGGAAATTGCCGAAACTGACCAGCACATCCGGATTCACCTCCTTCACGATGCCGGCCAGGTCGCTCAGAAACCCCTCCACCGCCCGGGGGCCCGACCAGCGAATGACGTCCGGGGGAAGCTCGTTCGCCACGCTGATCGCGAACGTGGCCGGGTGATGCGCGCATTCCTCGGCCGCCCGACGAACCGTCTCCCGCGCGCGACGTTCCCGCTGCTCGTCGCCCAGGAAACACGCCTGCTGGTGCCAATCGACGTCGATCAGCAGCCGCAGATCGTGCTCGATGGCCTCGTCAAGCAGCCAGACCGGCGGCACGGTGTAGAGGCGGACGACGTTGGCGCCGAGCGCGTGCATCAGGGCCAGATCGCGAGCCACCCCCTCGCGGGAGGGATACGCGTGGCCGTCGGCATTCGGAGCGAACGGTCCGTAGGCCACCCCTTTCACCAGGAACTTGCGGTCCCCGAGCCGGAAGAACTTGCCGTCGGTGACGACCCGTCCGCGGGGCGCCATGCCCGGGGAACCACCCGGCGCCGGCTTGGGCGCCGGTGGCTCGAGAGACTGGACGCCGGCCTTGATCACGTGTTTGTCGGCCAACCAACCCCGCCGTCCGCGCCGGATCGACCGCCCTGCAATCCGCCCGGGGTTGCGTTGCCGCCCGTTGGACGACGGGGAGGCGGGCGGTAATCAAGCCCGGGGCCGGCCGGCCGCCTTTCGGCTGTTCGACGGGGGCTTGCGGGAGGTAGTCTGCGGGCATGCAGCAACCCTTGCCGGCAACCCGGAGCTGTTTCGTCTGCGGCCAGCACAATGCCGCCGGCCTCCGATTGTCCTTCGAGACGGACGGACGGAGCGTGCGGGGTCGTTGGGTACCGCAGCCGGAACATGTGGGCTTCAAGGGAACCATCCACGGCGGGCTGTCCGCAACTCTTCTCGACGAGGTCATGACCTGGGCCTGCGGCGTGAGCGCGGGCAAGTTCTGTTTTTGCGCCGAAATGACCGTCCGCTATCTGCGCCCCCTGGCTCCCGGCCGCGAGGTCGAGGTTTGCGCAGAACTCGTCGCCAATCGCCGCGGAAAACTGCTCGAAGCCCGCGCCGAATTGCGGGGGCCCGATGGCGTCCTCCATTGCGCTGCCACCGGCAAGTACGTGCCGATGCCGCCCGGCACGCAGGCCGACGTGCTGGAGGAGTTCGTCGGGGATGTGTCGATGATCATTCGCGACACTCCCCGTGCCGAAAGCCGCAGCGCCGGCGACGCGCGGTCATGAAGTGTCTCCTCACCGCCGACCTGCACTACGCGCTGCCGCAGCTGGACTGGGTGCGGGCCGTGGCGGGCCGGTTCGATCTGGTCGTGCTGGCGGGCGATCTCCTGGATCTGGCCTCGCTGGTGGAAGACGACATTCAGACCCTGGTCGTGATGAAGTACCTGCAACGCATTTCGGCGGAATCGCGGTTGCTGGTGAGTTCGGGAAACCACGACTGCATCGAGCGGTCGGCCGGCAACGAAGCCGTGGCCACTTGGTTGGCCGCAGCGCGCGAGCAGGGGGTGCTGGTCGACGGGGACGCCTTCCAGCAGGACGGGGTGCTCTTCACGATCTGTCCCTGGTGGGACGGCCCGGAGACCGCCGGCGCGCTGGCGGGGTTGCTCGAGCGCGACGCCGCGCGTGAGAAGCGTCGCTGGATCTGGGTGTACCACGCGCCCCCCGATCAGACCCGGGTGAGTTGGACCGGGAAGGGTTACTTCGGCGATGGCCTGCTGCTGGACCATGCGCGTCGTTACGCGCCCGACCTGGTATTGGGCGGGCATGTCCATCAGGCGCCGTTCCGGGCCGGAGGCGGGTGGGTCGACCGGCGGGACCGCACGTGGTTTTTCAATGCCGGCCGGCAAATCGGGCCCGAACCGGCGTTTGTCGTGCTGGATCTGGAGGCTTGGAATGCCACCTGGATCTCGCAGGCCGGCCGGGCCTTTCTCGATCTGTCCGCCCCCTGGGACCCGGAGCATCCGCCCCCGACCGAGTAGGCCGCCCCACCGCCGACCGGCCCCGGGTCCGAAACCCCCGGTGCGGGTCGCCGGATCAAGGCACCCTTTTTTGGTGGTGCAAGAGGCTCTCGAGGACTTCGTCCACCATCCCCAGATGATCCTGGCGATCCGCGAACTGCGCCTTGAGATCGATGAGGTAATGGGTGAGGCCGTTGAGCCGGCGGGCGAGGACCCGGGCCACATGCCAGCTGGCCTCCGGATACTGCTGCAGGAAACGAGATCCGTCGGCAGCCACGAAGAACTCGCTGTCCGCGAGACAGCGCACCGTGGCCATGGGCGGCTGGTCCAGCAACAGCGACACCTCGCCAAACACGGCGCCGGGGGAGTCGACCAGGTTGATCGAATGCCGGTCCTTCAGGATCTCGACCCGGCCCGCGGCCAGAACGTAGAGAGCGCCGTCGGGGACGCCCTCTTCAATGAGACACCCGCCCGCCGCGATTGTCTGACGCGGGAGGCCGGCGCACAGCTCGAGCATGGTCTTCATCGCCGGTCAATCGTGGCCGCGCCCGTTCCCCGCAAACGGTCGGGCGCCGCGCCACACCGCACCACTCAACCTGAATCAGCGCAGGATTCAACTCCTGGTTTTCCCCACCCCGGAGAGCGCGCGCCTCCCCGCGCCTGCCGAGTTCATGGCTGGAGAAATGCTGCGCGGGGTCCGCGGCGCGCGGCTATTGCTGGCGGCGGTCGGGCTTTGCTACCGTCCGGGCATGCGGATTCTCTCGGGCATCCAGCCATCGGGCACGCTGCACCTTGGCAACTATTTCGGCATGATGCTCCCGGCGCTTGAGCTTCAGGAGCAGGGGGAGGCGTTCTACTTCATTGCCGACTATCATTCGATGACGTCGCTCTTCGATCCGGCCGAGCGGCGGCGCAACAGCCTCGACGTGGCCCTGGATTTCCTGGCCTGCGGACTGGATCCCGAGCGCACGGTCTTCTTCCGGCAGTCCGCGGTGCCCGAGGTCACCGAACTCACCTGGATTCTCTCCACCGTGACGCCGATGGGTCTGCTCGAACGCTGTCACAGCTACAAGGACAAGACCACCCGCGGCATTCCGGTGAACCACGGGCTGTTCGCCTACCCGGTCCTGATGGCCGCGGACATCCTGATCTACGATTCCGAAGTGGTGCCCGTCGGGCAGGACCAGAAACAGCACGTCGAGGTGACGCGCGACATCGCGATCAAGTTCAACGAACTCTACGGGCCGACCTTCGTGGTTCCCGAGCCGCGCATCCGCGAGGCCACCGCCCGGGTGCCGGGAGTGGACGGCGACAAGATGAGCAAGAGCTACGACAACACGATCCCGATCTTCGGGGACGAAAAGGCCCTGCGGAAGCGCATCATGGGGATTCGGATGGACAGTCGAACGCCCGACGAGCCCAAACCGGACGCCGGCGAGAACCTGGCGGTGCAGTTGCTGAAACTCGTTGCGCCCGGCCCGGTGGCGGCGGACTATGAGGACCGCCTCCGGGCCGGTGGGCTGGGTTATGGAGACCTGAAGAAGAAGTTGTTCGAGTGCTATTGGGAGCACTTCGCGGGGGCGCGGCAGCGGCGGGCAGAACTGGCGGCCGATCCAGCGGAACTGACCCGGATCCTCCAAGCCGGGGCGGCGCGGGCGCGGGCGGTGGCCCGACCGGTGCTGGAGCGGGTCCGGCGCGCGTGCGGGCTGGATTAGGCGGGCGACGGCAGTTCGGGTGGACGGTGGCAACTCAAGGCGACGAACGATTATGGCTGACCTGGAAACGATCATTACCTCGCATCCCTTCTGGAACGGCAAGGCAGCCGACCTGGGATCCCGGCTGGCCGGCGCGGCACGACTCCTCACCTATGCGCCGGGTGCCGTGGTTTTTCGCGAGGACGGTCTGGCGCAGCATTTGCATTTGCTGATTTCAGGGCGGGTGGCCCTGGAGTCGGTGGTGCCGGTTAAAGGGGTTACCATCTTCAAGATGCTGGACCCCGGGGAGGCCATCGGCTGGTCGTGGTTGCTGCCCCCCCATCGCTGGCAGTTCACCGCCCGGGCCGCGGCCGCCAGCGACATCGTGGTGATCGAGGCGGCCGCGGTGCGGGCCGTGGCCGAGGAGCAGCCGGAGTTCGGACGGGAACTGGTCAACCGGATGGCGGACGTCCTGATGACCCGGCTGGAATCGACGCGGGAGAAGCTCAAACAGGTGCACTCCCCGGCGCACGCCCGACAGCTTTCCGAGAACGATGAAGCCTGATCGGAGGCCGGTGATGGGGGTGGTGAAGCGGACGGTTTTCCGGCCAAATCCCGGCGTTTTGGCCCTGGCGATAACAAACAGCGGCCCTGAGGTTTGGGCGGAAATATCCAATTGACACCTGACCTCGAACCCGTAAACTCACCTCGGATTTAGATCAACTGTCACGTCACGTAATTTGGAGAAATTTATGAAACAGCGCGCACGACTCTTGTCCGGCATGGTGGCATATGGCGCAACGGCGGCCCTGGCGGTTTCGTTGACGGCAATGGCAGCACCGGCCTCCGCGAAGGTTCAAGCCATTCGGGCCGGGGGGGCTCAGTTCACGACCGATGGGGCCACTTGGAACACCCTGCAGGTGGGAACCACGCTGCATGCCGGAGCAACCGTCAAAACCGACGCGGCGGGGGTCGTCGATCTGGACCTGGGCCGGAACGGTCCGGCGCTTCGCATCACTCCCGACACCACGCTGCAGATCCAGACTCTGGACCTGATGACCGGCGAAGGCGAAACGGCCGCCACCACGGAACTGGGCCTGCCGAACGGCAAGATTCACGCCACGGTTCGCAAATTGGGCGCTTCCTCGAAATACGAAATCAAGACTCCGGTGAGCACCTGCGGCGTGCGCGGCACCGACCTTTCCGCCAGTTCCCGTGGTGACTTCGTGATTGAAAACGGCAATGGCTACGTCCGCTACACGGCGCCCGGCCAGACCGAACCGCGGCAGTTCCAGGTGCCCGGCGGCTACACCTTCGATCCGAGCCTGAACAACAACAACGGCGGCGTTATCGAGACGCTCCCGAGCGTCAAGCTTGAGCTTGAGCGGGCGGTTGCCGATCTGCTCGAGTTCGTGCCGGTTGGTGAGCGCGCCCAGATCTGGGCGCCCCGTCCCGCTTGGTTGACCCCGCAACGCGAGGGTGTCGCTCCCGGCCAGGGACAGGACGGATCCTGGGATCTGAAGCCGGTCGAGAACCCGACGACCCCGGTCAAGCCGTAAGCGGCAAACAGGCCTGACCTTTTTCGCCGACGCCCGGGAAGCTCTTGTGGCTTCCCGGGCGTTGTGCTTTGCTGAGGTCGCGTGCCCATAAGACGCTCCACCCGCATCGCGTTTCTGGTCGCCGCCGGCGTTCTGCTGCTGGTTGGCCTCGCCCGATTCACCCCGGTGTGGCTCGAAACGCCGGACTCTTCCACCGACGTCCTCCAGCGGCTGGAACTCCTCACCTACGACTGGCGCGCACGCGCCGCGTTCGCCGCCAAGGGTCCGGCGGCCACCAACCTGGCCGCCATCTTCATCGATGACGAGGGCCTGCGCCTCATCAACGAGACCTTGGAATACCACTGGCCGCTGCCCCGTCAGTTGTTCGGACGTGTCCTCCGCGAACTCTCGGCCCAGGGGGCGGCGCGCGTCGCGTGCGACGTGTTCTTCCTCGACCGGCACAAGGACTACGCGGAAACCCGGATGGCCTTGCCTGACGGCCGGGTGGTCAGTTCGGATGAGTTTCTCGGATACCAGCTTCGAGAACTGGGCAATGTCGTGCTCGGAACACCGGGGGAACTGGTCGAGGGACGGTGGCAGGCCCTGCCTCCCATCCCCACGTTGCGGACCAATGCCCTGGCCCTGGGCTATGCCAGCGCGGATCGTGATGCCGATGGCGTGCTGCGCCGGGTGCGACCGTACCAGGACGATCCCCACCTCGGACGAATCTGGCATCTGGGTATTCTGCTGGTGGCGGGCCGGCTGGGGCTGGACCTCGACCAGGTTGCCGAACGACCGGGCGAACTGCGGCTGAGCAGCACCAATGGAACGCCGGACCTCGCCATTCCGCTGGACCGGGAAGGCTTGTTCTACGCGGACTGGAGCCTGGCCTGGAACGATCCGCGGATATTCAAGGCGTCGTTCACCGATCTGCTGGATTTCGACGGGTACCGGCACGAGGAAGGGGCCGTGCTCGAACCGGTATTGCAGGATTATCTGGTCGTTATCGGTTCGCTCGGCTCGGGCAGCAACATTTCCGATGTCGGCGCCACGCCGCTGAGCCGCGAGACGTACCTGGTCAGCCTGCATTGGAACGTGGCAAACTCGCTGTTGACCGGTCGCTTCATCCGCCCGCCGTCCACCGGGGAGGAAGCACTTTGCATCCTGGCCATGGGAGCCCTTTCCGCCGTCCTGACCTGGAGGCTGCGCCCGGTGGTGGCGCTCGTAATCCTGGTGTTGACGATGGTGGCCTACATCTGGGCCGGCGTCTGGGTGTTCGTTCAGTGGCGGTACTGGCTTCCGCTCGTGTCGCCGTTGGGCGGCGCCATGCTGATGACGCACCTTTGCATGGTCACCTACCGCACGGTGTTCGAGCAGCGGGAACGCCGTCACCTGCGATCCCGTTTCGTCAAACTGGTTTCCCCCGAGGTGGTGGACGAGCTGCTGGCCCAGGAACGCGTTGCCGTGGGAGGCTCGATGCGGCCGCTGACGGTGATGTTCGCGGACGTGCGCGGCTTTACCCGCATGACCGAGCAGGAGCAGATCGAGGCCCAGCAGATGCTCGCGCAGGAGGGACTCCAGGGGCCCGCGGCGGAGTCCTTCCTCGAAGAACGCGCCCAAGCCACACTCGCCAACGTCAGCGAGCTGCTCGCCATCATCGCCGATGAGGTCAAACGCTACTCGGGAACGCTCGACAAATACATCGGAGACTGCGTCATGGCCTTCTGGGGAGCGCCGGTGCGCAGCGAAGCCCAGGCGGTCCTGGCCGTACGCGCGGCGGTGGAATCGCAGCGCGCCATTGCCGCTCTGAACGCCCGCCGTCAGGAACTCAACGAGGCGCGGACCGAAGAGAACCGGACGCGGATGTCGCGGGGGGAACGACCGCTGCCCATGGTTCCGCTGCTTTCGCTCGGAATCGGGATCAACACCGGGACGGCCGTCGTCGGGTTCATGGGTTCGGATGCGCATTTCGTCAACTACACCGTGTTCGGCCGAGAAGTGAATCTCGCCAGCCGGCTGGAAGGACTGGCGGAGAAGGGGCAGATCATCATCAGCGCGGCCACCTTCAAGCAACTCGAGGCCCGGGCCCCCGAACTGGCCGCCCGCTGCGTTTCCCGTCCCCCACGCGCGGTGAAGGGGATCGCCGAACCCGTGGCGATTCATGAAGTGACATGGTCGGATGAGCCGCCGGGCGACGGTTGACATTCGACGGCTTTGCAGGTGAGCGACGGCCCGAGCGGTGCTAGACTGGCCCCGATGCAAGTCGCGGTCTATCCGGGCAGTTTCGACCCGATCACCTACGGCCATCTGGACGTCATCCAGCGGGCGGCACGCCTGTTTGACCGGGTGGTGGTGGCGGTGGCGGAGAGCGAATCCAAGCAGCCGCTGTTTCCCCTCGAGGAGCGACGCGAACTGGCCGCCGGGGCCACGTCCGAGCTGCCCAATGTCGAGGTGGATGCGTTCACCGGGCTGCTGATCGACTATGTGCTGCGGCGGGGTTCCCGGGTGATTCTGCGGGGTTTGCGGGCCGTTTCGGATTTCGAGTTCGAGTTCCAGCTCGCCCTGACCAACCGGCGAATCAACGAGCAGGTCGAGACGATGTTCATGATGCCGCGCGACACGTACACCTTTCTGAGCTCGCGCATCGTGAAGGAGATTTGCCGGCTCGGCGGGGACGTCAGCCCGTTCGTGCCGCCATCGGTGGCGGCGGCCATGACCCGGCGCCTGGCCGGTCACCACAAGGCGACCGTGCTTCAGTGACCGGGCGGGGCAATGAACGCCGGCGGCTGGAAGCCGGTCCAAACAAGGTAGGTCGGTTGAAGAAAGAACGAAGATGAAGCCACTTGCCGTCAATCTCAGGCAGTTGGAAACCCAGTCGGTCCAACTCACCGGCGAAGCGCCGCCCGAGGTGCTCGAAATCGAAAGCCTGGACGATCTGATCGAGGTCGTGGGCCCGTTCCGCTATGACCTGCACGTGCAGCTCAACGGCGACGCGTTGCTGGTCCAGGGGCGGATGGAGCTGGGCTTGCGCTGCACGTGCGCTCGGTGCCTGCGCCCCTTCGACCGCCCGGTGCAGCTGGAGGGGTGGGCCGGAATGGCTGATCTGGAAGGCGAAGAAAGCTTGCAATCTCAGGGGGACTGGGTTGACTTGGCGCCCTTGTTGCGGGACGATGTCGCGCTTGCGTTTCCGCAACATCCGCTGTGTGACGATTCATGCGGCGGTCTGGTTCCTCCGGGACAGGACTCCGCATCCGAAGCGGATGGCGGGTCCCGGGGGGAGGCGTTTTCGTCCGAGTGGTCCGTGCTGGACCGATTGAAACTGTAGGATTTGCAATATGGGTGTTCCGAAGCGTAAACCTTCGCGAAGCCGGCAGCGCATGCGCCGGGCTTACAACAGTGTGCTGCGCCTGCCGCAGGTGGACATGTGCCCGCAGTGCGCCTCGCCGTACGTGCCGCACCGCGTGTGTCCCGCCTGCGGCTTCTACAAGGGGCGCCAGGTCCTGACCGTCGCGGCGGGCGCCTGAAGGGCGTTGGCGGACGGCGGTCCACCGCGGTTCCGACACAGCCTTCAGTCCTATGCGGATAGCCGTGGATGTCATGGGCGGCGACCACGGTTGCGGGGTTGTCGTCCGGGGCGCCCTCATGGCCCTCCAGGCAAACCCTCGGATCACCGAGCTTTTCCTGGTCGGCGATGAACCGCAAATTCGTGCCGCGGCGGGTGCCTTGCCCGATTCGCGAGTGCGAGTGATCCATGCGAGCGAGGTGCTGACCATGGAGGACAAGCCCCTGCTCGGGCTGCGCCGCAAGAAAGACTGCTCCGTGCTCCGGGCGGTCGAGTTGCTCAAGGACGGTCGCGCGGAAGCCCTGATCAGCCCCGGCAACACGGGGGGGCTGGTCACCGCCTCGACCATGCGGCTGCGGCAGCTCAAGGGCGTGGAACGAGCGGCCATCGCCACGGTCATTCCGGCCCCCGAAAACGAGTTTGTGCTGCTGGACGCCGGCGCCAACGTGGAATGTCGTCCGCTGCATTTGTTGCAGTTCGCGATCATGGGCAGCGCGTACGCCCACGACATTCTGCGGATCGCCAAACCCCGGGTCGGGGTGTTGAGCGTCGGCACGGAGGACGTCAAGGGCAATGAACTCACGCAGGAGACCTTCAAGCTCTGCAAGCAGGTCGACCTGCATTTCATCGGCAACGTCGAGGGCCACGACCTGTTCCTGAACCGCGTGGATGTCGTCGTCTGCGACGGCTTCGTCGGCAACATCGTCCTCAAGACCTGCGAGGGCCTCGCGGCGGGGCTGTTCCGCTGGCTGCGCAAGGAACTGGGCAAGAGTCCGAAACGGGCGATGGGAGCGTTGCTGGCCAAGGGAGCGTTCCTGGCCATCAAGGACCGGATCGATCCCGAGCAGCACGGCGGCGCCCCGCTGCTCGGCCTGAACGGCCACGTCGTCATCGCGCACGGATCCTCCCGCGAACACGCCATCATGAATGCCGTGCGGCAGGCCGCGCAGGTCGTCCGGGCGCGTTTCAATGAGGTGCTGAGCCGCCAACTGGCCGCCGCCGCCGAACGTATTCACCTGAACCCGCCGCCGCCCGTCCTGTTGCCTTCATGACTGATCCGGCTTCCGCTCCGCGTTTCCGCAATCCCCGCGCCCGGCACAACTTCATCGGCCGCACCTGTTCCATCACCGGGGTGGGCGCGTACGTTCCGGAGCGCGTGCTGACCAATGCCGACCTCGAGCGGATGGTGGACACCAGCGACGAGTGGATCACCACGCGGACCGGCATCAAGGAGCGCCGGCTCGCTGCCGAGGGCGAGGCCACTTCCGACATGGCCGCGCGGGCCGCGCTCCGGGCGATGGAGGCCGCCGGAGTTGGTCCTGCGGACATTGACCTGATCATCGTGGCGACCGTGACTCCTGACATGCTGTTTCCGTCGACCGCCTGCCTGGTACAGGAGAAGATCGGGGCGCGCCGGGCCGCTGCCTTCGATCTCGAAGCGGCCTGCTCCGGCTTCATCTACGGGCTCGAAGTGGGCCAGCAGTTCATCACCTCACGCACCTATGACACGGTGCTGGTCATCGGCGCGGAGAAGCTCTCGGCCATCGTCGACTGGCAGGATCGCAACACGTGCGTGCTTTTCGGTGACGGGGCCGGCGCGGCGGTCTTGCAGAATCGCGAGGGTTCGCACGGCCTGCTGACCGTCTGCATGGGGGCGGACGGGGCGAAGGGATCGGTCCTCTGCGTGCCCGCGGGGGGCAGTGCCCGGCCGCCGACCCCGCAGTCGGTTGACCAGCGGCTGCACTACATCCGGATGGACGGCAAGGAGACCTTCAAGAACGCGGTGCAGGCGATGCACGCCGCCGCGCGCGAGGCCCTGCAGCGGTGCGAACTGGAGATCGCCCAGATTCGCTGCATCATTCCCCATCAGGCCAACCGACGCATCATCGATGCGGTGGGGGACCGGTTGGGAGCGACAGAGGACCAGGTGTTCGTCAACGTGGAGAAATACGGCAACACCTCGGCCGCCTCGGTGGCGATCGCCCTGGACGAAGCGGTTTCCACGGGCCGCATCCGACGGGGGGACCTGGTCCTGCTGGTGGTCTTCGGCGGCGGCTTCACGTGGGGCGCGGCGGTCATCGAGTGGTAGACGGATAATCAGCGCGTGAGAATCATTGACGCGAATGGGGCCTGTGGTAGCTTCCGAGCGTGACTTATGACTACCAGCAAAGTTGACACTTCGGGGGTCTTTGACAGGCCGGCGACCGGTTGCGGAGAGGCGCGGTTCCTGCTTCCGACCCATCAGGTAGCCTTCCGGAAAAGCGGCATTGAGTTCTTGTCCCACGAGGCGGTTCCGCTGTGGAAGGAGGTCACGGTCGAACTGCAATCTCCGGTCGATCGCCAGCCCCTGGAGGCCACCGGCGTGGTCGTGGACTGTACTGGCAACCGGCACACGGGTTACGTGGTTTCCCTCATTTTCCTGGAGATGACGCCGGGTTGCGAGCGTCGCCTGGCTCGCTGGGCGGAATCCGCCACCGCCTGATCGCCCGCCGTCATTCCCGCGACCAATTTCATGGAAATCTTCCATCGTATTCTGCATGCCGCCGTCGACGGGGGCGCCTCCGACATTCACATCAAGGTCGACGGGCCGGTCATCTTCCGGATCAACGGGGAGTTGGTGATCATCGAGGCGCCCCGGCCGACCAAGGAGTGGGTCCGGGAAGTGGTCGAGAAGATGGTGCCGCCGCACGCCCAATCGCGGCTGGAGAAGGACCGGGAGGTGGATTTCTCCTACTACCTGCCGGACGTGGGACGATTTCGCACGAATGTTTTTCAGGAGACGGGCGAGTGGTGCATTGCGATGCGCTACGTGAAAGTGACGGTGCCGACGTTCGAGGAACTCGGCCTGCTGCCGGTCCTCAAGAAGCTGGCCGAGGCGCCGCGCGGCATTGTGCTGGTTTCAGGTACCACAGGCTGCGGCAAGAGCACGACCCTCGCCGCCATGGTCGAGCACATCAACAGCACGCAGAAACGCCACATCATCACCCTCGAAGACCCCATCGAATACGTTTTCGAGGACAACGAGTGCGTGATCGAGCAACGCGAGATCGGGCTGGACACCGCCTCTTTCGCGATGGGCCTGAAACACATCCTGCGCCAGGACCCCGACATCATCATGATCGGTGAAATGCGCGACTCAATCAGCTTCATGGCCGCGATCAATGCCGCGGACACGGGGCACCTGGTCTTTTCGACCTTGCATACCACCACCGCCTCGCAGGCCATCGGACGCATTCTGGACTTCTTCAAGCCGGACGAGCGGGACCAAGTGCGCCGTCAATTGGTGGGTACGCTCCGTTCGGTCATCTGCCAGCGCATGGTTGGCAAGGCCGGCGGCGGCGTGATTCCGGCGCTCGAGATCCTTATCAACACCCCGACCGTCCGCAAACTCCTTGAAGAGAACCGGCTGGAGAAACTCTCGGCAGCCATCGAGACGGGAGTGGACGACGGTATGCAGACCTTCAACCAGGCCCTGTTCAACTTGGTCAAGGAGGGGAAGGTGACCGAGAAGGAGGCGTTGAACAAGGCCACCAACCCGCAGGCCCTTGAGATGAACTTCAAGGGCATCTTCCTCGACGAGGCCCGCCGCATCCTGAGCTGACCAGCGCGCCCGAGGCGTTCCCCGCCGAGGCGCCGGTATCGCGCTCCGGGCCGCTGTCCTACGGTTTGAAGTTCATGACCAGATCATTGGTCTGGCCGGATGATGCGGACCCTACATGGCCTTCCATGAAAACGATGTTGGCCTTTCCCTCGGGGTGCGTTCGTCCATGCTTGTAGCCCAGATCCCAGTACCCGTTCACTTCGCCGAGGCTGATTACCGCCGGATGGTTTAACTCGTAGGAGATGTCGACCGCCAGCAGCGTCCGGGTCGGCGCCGGCACCGACGTTAGTTTCACGGTGTCAGGGCTGCGCACGTCGGGCGGATAGCCAACCAGCGTGAACTGGTTCATCCCGTAGCTGATCTTCCAGGGGTTGCCAGGGGTGCCCGGACGATAGGTCGCGATGTTCCGCCAGTGGTTTTCCCGAAGCCGGATGGGACACGGATAGATGCCGGAGGCAAAGTCGCTGTCGTCGGTCTGTGTGCCGGCCCGAAAAGCGGCGCTCTTGAGGTAGGGCGCCAGCAGATACTGGAAGTTGTTGAGGTTGGGATCGTCGTTGGCCGCGTTATACCACCAGGCGTAAGGCAGGTGATCCTCGTTGTCATCGGCGTAGAGAAAAGTCGCCAGGCCGATCTGCTTGAGATTGCTCTTGCACTGGGTGGACTGCGCCTGGCCCTTGGCCCGCGACAGCGCCGGCAGGAGCAGGCCCGCCAGAATGGCAATGATGGCGATGACCACCAGCAACTCGATCAGGGTAAACGCGCGGGCGGTCCGGGCTTTCGTCCGCGTTGCCGGAGGCTGGGAATGACAGGAAGGATGCATGCCGGTGGGTGGTTCAAGCACGGTGACGATGACCTCAGATAGCAGCACAACCCGTGCCGGTCAATGCGGGGTTTCCCACCCGGATCCAACCCGGTTCGGTTCTTCGGACGCCGGGAGTTTCCCCGCGGCCTCTCATTTGCGGTCTTTGCCGTCGGGATCGGAAGGAGTATCAACGAGAGGCAATGCTCCGCGGGGAGGCTGGTGGGTTCGGGAGTGGGCGGAGCGCACAGCATCGATCGGCATCTCCGGGGTGGATCACGCAACCGGCGAAAACGGCGCATTCTCCGAGGTCCCGCGGCATGACGGCGTGGATTGACAACGAACGAATCTGGCACGTGACGGGGCTCGCTGGATGGCTCACGCTGAATCTGGTGACCTCGCTGCACGCCGTCTTGTACAAGCGCGACAGCCGGGCCACCTTGCTCTGGGTCGCTTTCATCTGGATGTCCCCCGGCCTCGGAGCGCTCGCTTACGGGCTCGTGGGCATCAACCGGATCCGACGCCGGGCAGCCACCGAGCGGTCAACCATCGAGCGCTACGTATCGCGCCCTCCGGCGGGCTTTTGTCCGCTGGAGCCGGTGGCGCGCGATCTGCCGCCCGAGGCCGGGCATCTCGAACCCCTGGCACGCCTGGGGGAGGAACTTACGGGACGTCGGCTGCTGCCCGGAAATGCGATCCGCCCGCTGGTGAACGGCGACGTGGCCTATCCGCAGATGCTCGCTGCCATCCGGCAGGCGACGCGCTCGATCAGCCTGGCCAGCTACATCTTCGACAACGACCCGACCGGTCGGGAGTTCGCTGCCGCGCTGGGCGCCGCCGTCCGTCGGGGGGTGACAGTGCGGGTGCTGGTGGACGATGCAGGGGCGCGGTATTCCGTTCCATCCATCCTGGGCCGGCTTCGTCGCGAAGGGGTGCGGGTCGCGCGTTTCATGCCGCGCTTCATCCTGCTGCGGTTGGCGGCGCTCAACCTGCGCAGTCACCGTAAGATCCTGGTGGTGGACGGGGTCGTGGGATTTACCGGCGGCATGAACATCCGCCACGGCAACCGGCTGCTGGCCCGCCCGCGTTACCCGGTGCAGGACGTGCATTTTCGGGTGGAAGGACCGGTGGTGGCGCATCTCCAGGAAGCGTTCGTTGATGACTGGGCGTTCTGCACCGGGGAACGGCTGCGGGGTGACGCGTGGTTTCCCGAACTCGGGAATGCAGGGGAGTTGCTTGCGCGCGGCATCACGGATGGTCCGGACGAGGATCTGGACCGGTTGGGGCTCACTTTGAACGGCGCGATCAACGCCGCGCGCCACAGCATTCGTCTGGCGACCCCCTATTTTCTGCCCGACGCCACCATGGTTGCGGCCCTGAACACCGCCGCCCTGCGGGGGGTGACGGTCGAGGTTCTGCTTCCTTCGCGCAGCAATCTTCCGTTCGTGCAATGGGCCTCCATGGCGCATTGGTGGCAGGTGCTCCAGTGGGGCTGCGAGATCTGGCTGACCGCGCCGCCATTTGACCACACGAAGATCCTCCTCGTCGATGGATGCTGGGCCCTCATCGGATCGAGCAACATCGACCCGCGCAGTCTCCGGCTGAACTTCGAGTTCAACGTCGAGGTGTACGGGCGGGGGTTGGCGGCCGGGCTGGACGCCATTCTCGACGCCCGCAAGGCCGGGGCCCGCCGGACCTCGTTGGCGGAAATGAACCGTCGGCCGTTGCCGGCGCGCCTCCGCGACGGCATTGCGCGGCTGGCCACCCCGTTCCTTTAGGGCACCGGCTTCTGGAGCCGGAAGAACCGTTGGGAAACCGCCGGCTTCAACTCGACCTCGAAGTGGTCGTCGACCTGCACCGGGGTGTTCCGCACGGGAGTCCAGTCTCCCCCCGCCAGGTCCTCGGCGGACTCGAGGAGGTATCCTTCCGCGTTGGCGGGCCAGACGAGAATGAACCGCGTCTCCGACAGCACGGCCTGGATTTGGGGTCGGTCCAGGACGACGACCGTGGCGCGCTGACTGGGAAAGGGATCCTCCGCCGGCAACGCGGGGGAAACGGCGGTTGCCTGGCAAACGGCCGTTCCCGCGGTGGACGCACGGCTCACGATCACGACCGTGATGGTCTCCTGCGGCGCCACCGTGCCAAAGTTGCCGACGACTCCCACCCCTGAGATGCGGATGTTCCCGCGGGTCGCTTCGGCGGTCAGGATTTCCACATTGGTGGAAAACGCGGCCAACAGGGCGGTCTCCGGGGACGGCGTATCTCCGGGGTTGGAGAGGAGGACCGTGTTTGTGAACGAGTTGCCCATGAACACGGATGCGGGGGCGGCCTGGTTGCTTATCGCGAGCACGGCCGGCTCGTAGATGGTTGCGGCGATCTCTGCGACGAGGTCTTCGGGAGTGGGATCGAATACCTCGGCGGCCGCTTGCACCGTCGCGGCAAAGCTCCCCGGGCTGAGCGCGCGTACCCCGAGCACGCCGTAGACCGACGTTTCCGGCTCGAGATCGCCCAGGCCGAGGACGATCTCCCCCGGGCCGGATTCCAGCACCTCGGCGGGCTCCTGCACCTCGACCAGTTCGAGGTCGTCCGGCAGAGCGAAGCGGACGATCACCGCGGCCGCCGTGCCCGGCCCCACGTTGATCACCTCGGCGGCGTAGAAGAACTCGTCGCCAACCGCCAGGGACTTGGGCACGGTGGAGAAGACAACCGACAGGTCGGCACCCGGATAGGCACGGTGCACGCTCTCGGCGACGTTGTTCGCCAGGTTCAGGTCGGTCTCGGTCGCCGTGATTTCCGCCGCCAGGACAAACTCGCCACGCGGCAGTTCGTCCACTTGCACGGTCATCCCCGCTTGCTCGCCGGCGTCCAGCGCCTCGATTTGCCAGACCAAGCTTGCTGGATTGGTGGTATCGACCGTTCCCTTCGCGGCCTCTGCGGCGGCGACCCGGGATCCGGTCGGCAACGGGTGGGTGAGGGTCACGCCGGTCGCAATGCTGGGCCCCTGGTTGGTGGCGACGAGGGTGAACTCCATCGTTTCGCCCAGCGGCACCACGGTTCCCGGCGTGATGAGTCGCACTCCGAGGTCCGCGGCGGGCAGGACTTCAACGTCCAGCCCGGTCTGGTTGTCCGCCGAAACCGGATCCCCTTCGACGGCGGCAATCACGATCGGAACCGAGAAAACGCCTGCCTCCATCGGCTTCAGGGTCGTGGTCAATTCCAGGGCCGTTCCGGGATCCAGGCGGGCGACCTGGCCCACCAAGCGGTCCTCCGACAACTCCCAGAAGGCGTCCGGATTCCCTTCCATCGGGAGGAGGAATGAGGCCGGCAAGGTCTGCGTGACGCGGATCGCGGTGGCCGTCGAAGGGCCGCCGTTGGTGACCACCAGCGGATAGCTGAAGTTCTGCCCGGCGTGGACCTGGATGGGAAGTGCCGGGGAGCGCACTGACAGGTCTGCCGCAGCGAGAATCTCGGTGACCAGTTCCAGCGTGTTGTCGGCCGGGTCGGAGTCGAAATCCGCGCTGACGACTGTGAACCGGTTGGTTGCTGATCGGGGAGGACCGCTCACCGCCTCCAGGGAGAGCAACGCGCCTTCACCGGCTTCGAGTGCGGGAATTTCCCAGCGCAAGCCGGCCTCCCCGACGACAGCCTCGCCCACTTCAGTGCTGACCGTCGAGAAGGACAGGCCGAGGGGCGCGGCATTGGTCAGCAGAACGCCGGTGGCCGGGTGGGGTCCGCGGTTGGTGACTGCCAGGGTCAGGGCCAGGGGATCGCCTTCCCAAACCGAAGGAGGGGCGGACGAGGCCTCGAGGGCCAGTTCGACATGGCGGAGCACCGGGATACCGATCCGGCCGCGGTTGTTGTCCGGCGTGGGTTCGGCCTGGGCGGCGGTGGCGGAAAAGGCGATCTCCGCCGCGCCGGCCAGCACTCCCCGCACTACGAAGGAGACTTCCGTGCCTTCTCCAGGCGCAAAATCCGCCAGGCCGACCTCCAACCCGGCTCCATCCAGTTGCAGCGGGCCTTCGGTGGTGGTCGCGGAAACCAGTTCCAGCCCCGGATCCCAAAAGCCGCTCAGGGTAACCCCGGTCGCGACGGACGGGCCGAGGTTGGTGACCAGCACGGTGCCGGCCAGTTCCTCGTCCAGCAGGACGAATGCCGCCGGCACGACCAGTTCGAGGGCGAGGTCGGCATCCTCGACGACCGGAACGCTGGAGACGAACGAATTGTCCTCCGGAACGATTTCGGTCTCCGGCGTGGTGACATCGGCCTCGACCCCGATGGTTCCCAGTTCGACGGGCAGAATCTCGACGTCCGCGAGAATCAAGCCGCCGGGAGGAAGTTCTCCCGCCTCCCACGTGAAGCTTGAGCCGTCCACCGTTGCCGTGCCCTGCTGCGGGACAACGGAAACCAGGGCGCCCGCGGCAGTCACCAGTCCATCCACGCGAACCGCGCCAGCAACGCTGGGTCCCTGGTTGGTCACACTCAAAGTGAACACCACCGGGCGATCGAGGCCGGCGGGAAGCGGGGTCGCCACCCCCGACAGGGCGAGATCCACCCGCGATTGCGCCACGACCACCACTTCGACCGTGTTGTCATCCGGCTGCAGATCCACCCCGGCGGAGATGGCGGTGAACCGGTTGGTAAGCGTGCCCGGCGCCAGGGTTCGCAACGTGATCCGGGCGGCGAGGCCCTCGCCCGGAGCCAGCGAGCCGGCCTTGAGTTCGATCATCGGTCCCTCGGCGCTCCAACTGCCCGCGTCCGCCTCCATCGCCTCGATTTCGATTCCCGGAGAGAGTTCGCCCAGCAGTCGCACTTCCCCGGCGGTCTGCGGCCCGGCGTTGGTGAGGGAAAGGAGCAGAAAGGCGGACTGCCCGTGCGACACTTCCGCCGGCTCGGCGGTGGCCGCCAGTTGCAGGTCCGTTTCCGGGAGCACTTCGATCCCGGAACCGGTGGCATTGTTCTCCGGGAAGGGATCGAACTCGGCCGCCACCCCCGTGACCGCGAGCATGGCCGGTCCGAGCGCCTCCGCGACCGCCGTTACGGCAACGCGTGCCTCCGCCCCGACCTCGAGGGCGTCCAGGGTCAGGACGACTTCCGAACCGACCACCGAAACCTCCCCGCGAGTGGGGACGGCATCAAGGATGCGGACGCCCGGCGGGGCATCGTGGGTCAACCGCAAGTCCGTGAGCGCACCGGGGCCCAGGTTGGTGACCGTCAGCTCGAACAGAAACTCCCGGCCCAGCGCGATCGGACCAACCGGCGGTTCGAGGCCCGCGGCGACGTCCGCCGACGGAAGCATGGTGGTGACCAGGGCCAGCGTGTTGTCGCTCAGATCGAGTTCACCGGCTCCGGAAGCCACCGTCACCGCGTTGGTGAACGGGCCAGTTGCGTGGGGGAGCAATTCGATTTCCACCAACGCGCTTTCGTCCGGCGCCAGGTCCCCGAGTTCGACCGTCAGAACGTCCTCACCCGGTCCGAAGGCAACGGACGCGGGGGTTACGGAGAGCAGTTCCGCGTCCGGGGGAAGGAAGTCGGTCAGCGTGACGGCCGGCGCCGCGTGCGGACCGACGTTCGTGACGGTGAGGGTGTAGCTCACGGTCTCGCCCAGGTGCGCTTCCGACGGCACCGGGGCGGCGGTCACGGTCAGTTCCGCGTTCGGCACCACGTAGGTCAGGGCTTGGGCCACGTTGTCCATCGGCAGGATGTCGGCACTGTCCGAACGCACTTCCACCGTGGCACTGAGGCGTTCCTGGTCGGTGATACTGAGCGGAAGAGCAAGCGAGCGAAGACCGCCCGGCTCGATCCCATCGATTTGAATCGTGAACTCGCCCGCCTCATCCCACGTCAGGGAAGCGTCCGGCCACTCGACCGGCAGGGCGTCCCAGCTGCCGGTAACCGAACCGAACAGCTCGACGTTCCGGGCCTCGGACGGCCCCGCGTTGGTGACCGAAAGCACCAGCATCGTCGGTTGGGCGAGCAGCGCCGGCGATGGATCGAATCGGGGCAGGATGCCCAAGTCGGCCGCTCCCCGAACCGGGACGCTCCACTGGATCGCGTTGTCTTCGGCCACGGGATCCAAGGAGGTGGAAGTGGCCGTAGCCGCGCTGCTCACTTCACCCTCGACTTCCGGCAGCAACGTCAGCGTCAGCGTGCGGACTTCGGCCGGTTCCAGATCCCCCAACCGGGCGGTCACCGACCCGCCCTCGGCGTCCGTCTCCGCGTCCCCCGACGACGCCACGGCGGACACCAGCGTGAATCCCTCCGGGAGGGCGCTTTCAATGCGCGCCTCAATCGCGCGGTGGGGCCCCTGATTGGTAACCGTCAGGATCACTTGGACCGGATGTCCCACCGCCGCGGCTTCGCTCGTCGCCGGCCCGAGCAGGGCAAGATCGGCGACCGGCAGCACCAGGGTTTCCCAGGCGACCGTGTTCGGCTCGGGAACCGGGTCGAACTCGGCGGCGGCGACCGCGACCTGGTGCGGCATGGGGCCGAAATCGACGGGCCGCACCCCAAGCAGGATTTCGATCCCGGAAGCGGCCGGGAGCTGCCCGAGCGCGAGGCTGACCAGCCCCTGGTCATCGCGTTCAAGAGGCAGTTCGGGCTCGACGGATTCCACCGCCACATCCGCCGGAAGCACAACCTGAAGGACGATGGCGGTGGCGGGGTTCGGCCCGGCGTTGGTCACCGCCACCTCGTAGAAGAGTGCCTCGCCCAACGGCAGGGGATCGGGCGACGCCGTTGCGACCACCTGCAAGTCGGCCGCCGGGATCACCGGGACCTCGATTTCCGACCGGTTGTTGTCCGGGGTGAAATCGAATTCGTACGCGCTCACCTGCACGACGTTGGTCACCGTGCCCTCCGCATCGGCCACCAAGCCGATCAACTCCGTGTGCCGCGCGCCGGGCTCCAGCACGTCGATGGTCCAGCTGACCACGCCCGGCGGATCCTCGACGCTGCTTCCGGCGGCCAAATGCGTTCCGTCGGGGAGCAGGTCGATGAGACGAACGTCGTGGGCCGGAAGATCGCCCAGATTTTCGACGGTGAGTTCGAGTTCCCAAGGTTGGCCGAGGAACGCGCCTGCGCTGACCAACTGCTGGCTGACGGCCAGATCGACCTCGTGGTTGACCTCCACCATGGCGGTCGCCTCGTTGTCATCCAGATGGGTGTCGTTTTCGTTCGCCGTTACCGCCGCCACGTTGGCCGGGCTGCCGATCGCGTCCGCCCGCGCCTGGAGGGTTATGGTGGCGGTGGCGCCGACCTCGAGCCGATCGATCTCCGCCTGGACGGCCTCCGCTTCGATGCGGGCTTGCCCTTGGGTGGCTTCGACGCCCAGCCAGACCAGGCCTTCGGGGGCGGGATCGGTGAGTTCGACGCCCGTGGCCGGATTCGGGCCGGCGTTGGTGACGGTGAGCGTGTAGGTGAACGTGGCGCCCGGCGCCAGCTGACCAAGACTCGCGGTCTTGGTCAGGGCCAGTTCGGCACGCGGTTCGTCGACCTGGAGAACGAAGGTTGTTTCCGCGCTTTGATCCCACGCATCGGCGGCGGTGTAGGTGAAGGCGTCGGGACCGCTGTAGCCCGGCTCGGGGGTGTAGACCACGTGCCCGGTATCCGGGTCGAAATCGGTGAGAGTGCCGTGCTCGGGGGGCGTTCCCAGCGCGAACGCGAAGGGATCTTCATCCGGATCGCTGGCTTCGAGTTCCAGCAACGCCGGGTTCTCGAACGCCACCAACGCCTGCCCCGGCACGCCGACCGGCGGCCGGTTGAAACCGAGACACGTGTGGCCATCCTGGTGGTAGCGCACCTCCATCGACCAGCAAAGCAGGGTGCCTTCGTCCGGGGCCAGCGCATCGCGGATCCGCAGGCGCCAGCGTCCTTCGAGCGGCTTGCCGTTCAAGGCGGCCAGCGGCGCGGCGGGATGGAACACGCCGATCGAGGGCGAAACAGCGTCCAGGATGCGGTCGTCCGCCGCATCATCGAACACCGTGTGTTCCCCGGCCGCATCGCACCCCCCCCGACCGAGATCGCGATCAACGGCTTCGTCGACCTGCAGCAGCGTGACGGCGACGCCATCCGGGTGGATCAGGTCGATCTGCAGATCCCCCGCCCACGGGTGATCGATCCGGACCGCGACGTTCACATCGTCAACGACCCCGGTTTGGGTCACCAGAAGTTCGCTGGAGAGGGTGCCGGCATCCGGGATTGTGGCGGGGGGAGCCTCGCTGGCGAAAACGCGGGTGGCGACGTTGGTCGTGCCCAATGAACCCACGACCCGGGTGAAGTAATTGGTCAGACGATAGCCGGTGGCCATCTCGACTTCCTGCCGGAAGGTGAGCAAGGTCCCGCACGGCAGGTCCTTCGCCAGCCGATAGAGATAGGGCTGCAGGTTGGCCGCCGACTCGCCCGGAACGAATGCCGGATACTCGGAATCCGCCGCCAGAAGCGTGACAGCGGGGGAGTCGACCTGGAGTCGGGCGGTGATTCCGTCCATGGCGGGCCCGTCCCGGTGACGCAGGACAATCGATTCCTCGATGGTCTCGCCGGGATCCAGGAAACCGTTGCCGTTGCCGGCCGCCGTGTCGTCGAACGTCGCCGACTCGAGGTCGAACAACGCCGGCGCCGGGATCGTGCCGGGCGGGAAAACCAGCGCGAAAGCCTGCGGCCCCGCGGGCACCGAATGCCCCCGCACGCGGATCTGCCAGTCCCCGCCCGCGGCCGCGTCCGCTAGGAGGACCTGTTCCACCACGTTCAGCCGGTCCGCTCGGTCACGGGTGGCCGGCGCCGACGGATTTGCCGGATCCAATGTCCAAGGGTAGTGACGTTCGCCGTTGGGATCGATGACGATCAGGTCGAGGTCGTTCACCAGGGCCTGCGCGGCATTCTCGAGGCCGGGCGCGTCCTGCCAGACGAGCGTGAAGCGCACGCCGCTCATCCCCTCGGGCAACGAGCAGACAAAAACCGCTTCCTCGTCCTGCGCTGCGCGCCCCAGCAGAAAGGCCTGCTGGTTCAGCAGGTCCACCGCCTCCTGCACTTGCAGCCGGCCGTAGCCCGAGGCGTAGTCGGGACCGGGATGCAACCCGTCGAGCCCGCTGTCCAGGTCCAGCGCGCTGTGCAGCAACAGAGCCTTGACCAGCGCCGGGTGCGGTTCCTGGCCGGCGTACAACCGGCGGTAGTTCTGCACCAGCAGCGCCGCCGCCCCCGTGACCACCGGCGCCGCCATCGAGGTTCCCTCCATCGCCCGGTAGCCGTTGTCCAGGACGGTCGAGGTGATTCCCTCGTCGCCGTTGGTCTGCGAACCGGGCGCCACCAAGTCCGGCTTCAACCGGCCGTCATCTGTCGGCCCCCAACTGCTGAAGACCGTCATGCTGCTGTCGTCCGAATTGATGGCCCCCACGACGATGATGTTCTTGGCCGTCGACGGCGGGCCGATGTTGCCGTAGGGCCCCCCGGGGCAGAGCGGGGCTTTCGGACCGCGCGCATTGCCGGCGGCGAACACCACGTTGATCCGCCCCTCGTCCGGTGCGCCCCGGGTCAGCCGGTCGTAGTCGGGTGACTCGTTCGAGTAATCCCCGAAAAGACCGCAGTTGCCGAGGATGGGGCTGATACGGAAGCCCCATGAGTTCTGGGAAACGGCCATGCCGTAAGCCTGGTTGGCCTGGACGATCTCCTCGATCTCGTCCGTAAAGTGATAGGTGACCACGGCGGCCCCGGGCGCGATGCCCCGCCATTGCAGCGGCGTTCCGCCCACGGCTTCGCTGCCGGCGCCGCTCCCGGCCACGATGCCCGCCACATGGGTGGCGTGGTCCTGGGTCTCCACCCACGTGTCCGGTTCCGTCACCGTGACCCGACCGCCAAACCCCACATGCCTCGCGTCCACCACGCCCACATCCCAAACGCCGACCGTAACGCCGGTACCATCCAGTGCGTAGGGCTCCGCTTCGAGCCCGTTGACCCGGGCATTGGCCCGGGCGCCGTCCAGCAATGGCACGGCGGGCGGTGGGATTTCCTCGATCCAGCGCACGGCATCTTCCGCCGCCAGCGCGCGAATCGCATCCGTCGGGAGGACCGCCTCGAACTGGTCGGAACCGGGCACCTGCCGTATGTCGGACGCCGCCATCCGCTCGAGCACCGCCCCGGCTGTGTCCGGACTGATGTCAGCGAAGAAACGGACGCGTAACCGCACCCCTCCCTCGCGGGTCAGTGCCCAGGTTCCCGGCTGCCCCTGCCAAAGCCGTTCCGGTAGTTTGTCGAACGGATACACGGCGCCAAGCCAGACCACGCCTTCCTCCGCCAGCCGCGCGGCGTCGATGCCCGCCGGAACACCGGCGAAGCAGGATCGCTCGGGAACGTAGCCTCCGAGTCGGACTCCCAGGGCGGCGAGCCGGGACCGCCCGGCGTCGTCCGGCAGGGCGGCGAACTGGAGGAGAGCATGCACCAGCTCGTTCCCGGTCTTGGCGTGGGCGTGGGCGATGCGGGCCAGGTTTGCGCCGAGCGCGCCGGCGCCGGCGAAAGTCTCCGAACGGAGGCGCACCGGAAACCGCGAAGCGCGCCCGGTCGACCCCGCAAGCTGGCGCGCACCCGTGAATGCAGTCCGGTCCGGACGCGCGCCTTCGGCGGCCCCCAAGCCCACGGCGAAGCCGGCCATGCACGCGAACGCCCAGCAGGCGGCGCTGAACTGACCCTTCCTTTGGCGACGCAGAGTTCGTTCTCTCAAGCCAGACCTTCCTGCACGGTGGCCCGCGGACCGCGGTTTCCCCTACGCTGGAGACTACCAGCGTTACCTACACCGCCGGCACCGTCCGGTCAATCGCCGAATCCCGTCCGCCTCGCGGCGCCGGGTCCCGGGCGTGGTTTTGGGGGCTGGTTCGAGGACCCGGTTCCGATCCTCCTGCACGCCGTCGGCTGCGTTTCGGAGGATGGAAAAAGGGACCGTCCGCTGAATACCGCGCGGCATCATGAATCCGCGCCGCGGGGAGGCTGGCTTCAAGCCTGCCCGGGGGGCGGCGCCCCGTCCGGTTTCGGGGCCGGCGGCCGGAGGGGGGCGGGACGACGCGGCTTCGGGGTCTTCCCCCGCCGCGAGAAGCCATCCCACCAATGCCGGAGCGCGAGCACCGGATGTTCCCAGAGCATGCGGGGGCCGGCGTGGCGCATGACGCGGCGAACCTGCTCGCGTTCGCTTTCGCGGTAGCAATGCACGGGGCATTGCGCGCACGTGGGTTTGTCCTCCTGGAACACGCAGCGCTCGAGCCGCACGTCGGCATAGGCAAGCAGCCGGCGGCAGGCCGGACACAGGTCCCCGGCGGGCCGGTGCTTGTCGCGGCAGTAGATTGCCAGCATCGCCTCCATGGTGCGACGCTCGCGGGCGATCCGTGAATTGACTTCAGCCGTGGCCATCGACCGCAGCATACGCCATCCGGGGCGGGATTCCTTGAGCGAAATCAAGCGAGGCCACGCCGGGACGGCGGTGAACGTGCGACCAGCCGCAAGCAGTTCGCGGTTGCCCCCGGCGCAGGATGGCGCAATTCTTGCTTGAGGAAGCAGCGTCGATGTCATGAAAGCCAGACAAATAATGGGACAACTCGCGGCGGCGGGCGCTGGCGGCCTGCTGGTTTCGGTGGCGGCCGCGGAACGACTGGTGCTGAACTCCGTCGTCCGTGACGGGGACCGCGTGCTGGTGGCGGCCACCTTGCCGGCCGGCTATGGGCACGTGGTCCTCGAAGGCCGCGAGGCCCTGCTGACCGGGACTCCCGAGGCCTTGATTGCCGGCGCACTGAACGGTGGCGATGCCGTCGTGACGTTCCGGGTCCCCGTCGATTCGGACCGGCGGTTTCTCAACCTGCGGGCCGGGCCCGAACCGACCGCGCCCGAGTCGACGTGGTCAGGTCCGGGATACCTCGCGGTAACTTACCTGAGTGACGTCGCGCTGAACGTGGTCGAGCGCGTGGACCATGCCCTCAACCGGCTGGCCTACGGACCGGGCGACGCGGACAACGATTGGATCAACGGGATCGGTCTGGGGGCCTATCTCGGCCTGCAGTTCGCCCCCGAGCAGATCGACGAGGCGGCCAATGCCCGGTTGCAGGCGGCGGAGGCGGCCTTGTTCACGTCCGAGCCACCGCGCTCGGAAACCCCGCTCGTGCGAGCCGGCGCGCTGTGGCGATACGCCAAAGGAACCCAGGCCCCGCCACCGACGTGGAACCAGCCCGGCTTTGACGATGCCGAATGGCTGCGCGGGGCGACCGGCATCGGCTACGGCGACGACGATGATGCCACCGTGCTCGAGGACATGCGGCAGACGGCGGATCAACCCGGCTACCTGACCGTATTCATGCGACGCAGTTTCCGGGTGGCGGATCCGGCGGCGGTGGACCAGTTGGTTTTCCGGGTCGACTACGATGACGGCTTCGTGGCGTGGTTGAACGGGGTCGAGGTCGCGCGCGCCAACGTCACCGGTGCGACGCCGCGATTCGATCAACGGGCCAGCGACACCCACGAGGCGGGCGACCCGGTGGAGATCGACCTAACGGCCCGGAAGGGGCTCCTGCAAGCGGGGGCGAACCTCCTGGCGATCCAGGTGCACAACTACGATCTGACCAGCAGCGACCTCACGATGATCCCGGTCCTGCTCGACCGCACCCTTCTGCCGGGCGATCCGCTGGTCCGCATCCGCGGGGTCGACGAGCTTCAGCAACTGGCGCACGTGCGCGGGGCGTATGCCCGGCGCCAGATGCAGGCGGTGCTGGCCGAGTTCTGGGAAAACCACTTCACGACCGATCTCGACAAGGTGACCGACTATTTCGACGACCTGGAGAACGCGGACGGAACCGACGCGATGCCGCAGGGTCAGGCCCGCGCGGAAGCGGCGCAGGCGGAGTTCGAGGAATACCAGTTCTTCCACGATCACGCGCTCGACAATTTCGGCGATCTGCTGCTCTACAGCGCCACCAGCCCGCCGATGTTGATCTACCTCGACAGCGTGCTGAATGTGGCCGGCGCTCCGAATGAAAACTACGCCCGCGAAATCCTCGAATTGTTCGGGTTCGGAGTCGACAACCGCTACACCCAGACGGACATCGAACAATTGGCGCGCTGCTTCACCGGCTGGACCGTTCGGAAGGTCGAACCCGCCCTGCGCCCGGCCTTTCCGGCGTCGGCCCGCGAACCCTTGACCGGGGAAAGCGTGCAGTTCACCGAAGCGCCGCTCATTGAGGTCGGACCGGGATGGAAGTACTTCAAAGGCCGCAGCGAACCTTCCCCCGGCAACGGGGGCGAACCCTCCGTGGCCTGGACGGAACCGGCGTTTGCCGATGCCACCTGGCTGACCGGCGCGACCAGCATCGGTTACGGCGACAACGACGACGCCACCGTTTTGGAGGACATGCGCGGCAGCTACGTCTCGGTCTATTTGCGGCGGGCGTTCACGCTGGCGCCCGGCGAAGATCTGGAGGGACTGGTGCTCTCGGCACGGTTTGACGACGGCTTTGTGGCCTACTTGAACGGCGTCGAGGTGGCGCGCAGCGACAGCATGGAGGGCACGGGCACGCCGCCGGCATTTGACCGGTTGGCGGCCAGCGGACACGAGGTGACGCGGCCGGCGGAGGTCTTCTCCCTCGAGCCGTTTGTCGACCTGTTGCGGCCGGCGCCGGAGGTGAACGTGCTCGCGATCCAGGCGCACAACGTCACGTTGAACAGCTCCGATCTCTCAATCCACCCGCGCCTCGTGCGACGCACCCCGCTGCCCGGCAGCATCGAAAACGGGGATCCCTACGGCTCATGGGTCTTTCGCTTCAACCCGGACCAGCACGACACCGGGTCGAAGCAGCTCTTCCCCGGCACCCCCTACGCGATCACGATTCCTGCCGGGCGCACCGGTGTGGACGGGGTTCGCGACGCCATCGACGTGATCGACGCCATGGTGGCGCACCCGTCGACGCGCGAGTTCATCTGCCTCAAGCTTATCAACAAGTTCGTTTCGGACGACATCAATCTGGTGTCCTTCCACAACGGCACGGCGCCGGTCGGATTGCGGCGGTTGATGAACGACGCGATGACGGCCTGGATGAGCAGCAGTCCGCCGGGCAACATCGGCGCCGTCCTGCGGGCCATCGTGCGTCCCGCAACCCAGGACGGCTATTTCTGGTCGCAAAGCGCCTACCGCAACAAGGTCAAGACGCCGGTCGAGTTCATCAACAGCAGTCTGCGCGCCCTCGATGCCACGGCCGAAAGCGTGCTGTTGCCGGAGGCGAACGCCAGCCTGGGCATGCAGCTGTTCACCCGCGACGACCCGGACGGCTGGTCGGAGATCGGGCTGGACTGGATGGACACCTCCGGGCTGCTGGCGCGCATCCGCTTCCTGCAGGCGCTGGCGGGCAACCTGGACACCCGTTTGTCGTGGGACGCCGCGGGCTTCCTTGCGGCGCTGCCGGATCCCGGCGCGGCGGGCATCGTGGACCATTTCAACCACGCGTGCTTCGGTGGGCTGATCACCGCCGCCCAGCGTGAGGTCCTGATCCGGTTTGGCGACACCGACGAGGCCGGAAGGCCCGCGCCGCTGGATCCACGCCGCGCCGATTACCAGCGCCGGGCGCAGGAGTTGATCGCCCTGATCCTCGCCTTGCCCCAGTGGCAGAACCAATAATCAAGCAATCCTCCCCCCTAACCCATGAACCTGCTTCTTTCCCGCCGCCGCTTCTTCAAGGCCGCCAGCCTGGGGCTGGGCGGCTTGGCCCTCGGTTCGGTGCCCGGACCGTTTCAACGACGCCTGCTCGCCACGGAGCCCGGAGCCACCGCGCGCAAGCTGCTGTTCATCTTTCAATCGGGCGGCAACGACGGCATCAACACCACCATCCCGCGCGGCGATTCCGATTACAACACCGACACGCGCCCGACGTTGTTCATCCCCGAGAACGCGGCGCTGGATACCGGCAACGGCTTCGCGCAACTCCATCCCGGGCTCCAGCCGTTGATGGAGATCTACAACGAATCCGGTCTGAACGGCGTGGACGGCCCCGGGAACCTCGCCGTCCTCCACCGGGTGGGCTACGCCGGACAGTCGCGGTCGCATTTCGACAGCCAGCAATACTGGCAGAACGGCGTGCCCGGGGATGCGAAGCTTGAGGAAGGCCTGTTTTACCGACATCTGGCGCGCACGCTCGATCTCAAGGACGAGGCGAACAGCTTCGTGGCGGCGGCGCTTTCGAGTTCGCAGATGGTGGCGCTCAAGGGCGCCGATCCCATCCCGAACTTCACCGCCTCCGAGCAGTTCAACGTGCTGGGCAACAGCCGGCGGGCGGCGCGCTTCCTGGGTCGCCTGCCGACGAACAACGGCGGGCCGGACGGCGAGGGATTGCTCGGTCTGTATGGCGGGGCCCCGGACCGGTTCGGCCGGCCCTACCGGTCGTTGATCCATGACACCGGCCGCCTGCTGGGCGCCACCATCAACACCTTGCAGGACGCCCTGGCCCAGGGACCTTACACGCCGGAGAACGGGGCGGTGTATCCGACGGGAACCTTCGGCACCCGGCTGCAGGAGGCGGCGATGCTCTTCAAACGCACGCCCGTGCGGATCGTGGGGGTGAACATCGGCGGGTGGGACATGCACAGCAACCAGGGCCAGGCCAACGGCGATCACGGCCAGCTGTTGAACCGACTCGCCACGGGCATGCAGGCGCTCTACCGCGATCTCGAGTCGCAGTGGGCGGATCTGCTGATCGTGACGATGACCGAGTTCGGCCGGACCTCCGAGGAGAACGGCAGCCGCGGAACCGACCACGCCGAATCGAGCGTCATGTTCGCCGCCGGCGGCGGGGTGCGGGGCGGCGTTTACAACTGCGATGGCCAGACCTGGGAACCGGGCGCAATGTTCAGCGAGCGGGGGCGTTACCTGGCCCGGCGCACGGATTTTCGCGCCGTGTTCGGCGAGATCTTCACCCGGCATTTCGGTGATTCGCCGGACCTTCTGGAATCGATCATGCCCGGCTATTCCGAAGCCGCCACCGCCACCCCCGCCACCTTCCGCCAACTCGGCTTCCTGAACGGGGCCTGAGGGGGGCTGGATCCCGACCCACGTCGCCCGTCGCGGGGGGCCTCCCGGGGCGCTTTTCCCCGTTGCCTCACGGGGACGTGGGTGGGACAGTCGGGCCAGCATGCGGAGGGGTTGACTGAAAGTGAGGTGGACCCGAGGGCACGCGATTACGGTTTCCGGGATCCTCCAGCGATCACCGTGGTTCTGCACCCGAAACCCGCGCAGCCCACGCATGTCGAAGGTGCTCATGTGTCAATATCAAGAACCGACCCCTTCGCGAATCGATAGGGGCGAGGCGCTGGTTGGCGCTTATCCGTGTTCACCCGCGGTCCGCAGGTTCCGGCGTGCAATCAGGGACGCCAGCGTGCAAGATAGCGGCATGACCCATGGGCGGGGAAAGCCGGAGCCGGCCGACTCCGGACGCACCGTGTTCGGCGCCACGCAGTGGAGCATGGATCTCACTGCCGGTCCTGACGTGTCGCCGGCTGCCCGGGCGGTGCTGGAGGAATCTCGTCGGACCTTGCGGGTACGCCCTCTGTACGTTCCTTCGTCGAGCGGGCCTCTCCGCGCCGGTTGTCGGGCGTTCGATAAGGTTCGCCACAGATGGAATGCGCATCTGGGAAACCCCATGCCGCGCCACCCGACGGTTGGGGGGATGATGAACTCGTCTTGCCGCGTATGAACGCTGAGAACCTGGCTGAGGAATCGTCCGAACGGAGCGGCGCGAGGGTTGGAGTTCCGCCTTCCGCCGAGTTGGGCGCCCGGACCTTTCCCACCACTCTCTGGACGATGGTGCTTGATGCGGGGGGTGAACCGTCCGAGGAAGCTGCCCGGGCCTTGGAAGCGCTGTGCCGGACCTACTGGTATCCCCTCTAC
Source organism: Verrucomicrobiales bacterium (assembly GCA_024233305.1). GTDB lineage: Bacteria > Verrucomicrobiota > Verrucomicrobiia > Limisphaerales > J093 > J093. Next base: position 117,708 of record JACKPV010000029.1, on the reverse strand, counting down.
GCCTTTGTGCGACGGATGGGTTATTCGCATGCCGATGCCCAGGACCTGACCCAGGGCTTCTTCGCCTACGTGCTGGAGAAGCATTCCCTGGCGCGGGCGGACCGTGAACGCGGGCGTTTCCGCTCCTTCCTGCTGGGCTCGTTGAAGCACTTCCTGGCCAACGAGCGGGACAAGGCGCTGACGCAGAAGCGAGGAGGAGACCGGGGGTTGGTTTCGCTGGACGACGCGGAGGCGGAGGCGGCCTATGAGCGGGAAGGGGCCGATGAATTGACGCCCGAGCAGTCCTTCGACCGGCGTTGGGCACTCGCGTTGATCGAGCGGGCCAAGGACCGGGTGCAGCGGGAATACGCGGCGGCCGGGAAGGCGGCGTTGTTCGAGGCGTTGCAAGGGTACCTGGGCCGCAAGGAGGGGGAACCGGTGGCGGCAACGGCGGCGCGGTTGGGCCTGTCGGTGGCGGCCGCCAAGTCGGCGATTCACCGGTTGCGGCAACAGTATTACGCATGGGTTCGGGACGCGATCACGCAGACAGTGAGCAGCCCGGCGGAGGTGGACGGGGAGATACGTTACCTCCTCACGATGCTGCGGGAGTGAGGCGGGCGACGGTGTGGTTGCGGAGTTCTTGCGAATCCTCGGGGTGGAATCGCTTTAGGAACCAGTGAAGCTCCTTCGCGGGCCCCGGCCCGGGTCGGGAATCGCAGCGGAGCGCCAACGATGGCAGTTGCACGATGAGCACGAACCCGAAGCAGCCCGGCCCGCTCTGCCCGGATTGCGGCACGCCGCTCCCGGCAGGGTCACGGGATGCCGTTTGTCCGGTCTGCGTGCTGTCCGGAGTCCTGGCGGCCGCGCCGCCTCCTCGAGCGGAGGTTGAGCCGCCGCCAGAAGATGTTCACGGGACTTCGTCCGCCACGCCGGGAAGCCCGTTCGCCCTCCCGCGACTCGAAGGCTACGAATTGCTCGAGGAAATCGCCCGCGGGGGCATGGGAGTGGTGTACCGGGCCCGGCAGGTCCGGCTGAACCGGATGGTGGCGGTGAAGATGATCCTGCCGGGAGCGGGGGCCAGTCCGCGGTTCGTGCAGCGTTTTCGGACCGAGGCGGAAGCGGCCGCGAAGCTGCAGCATCCCACCATCGTCGCCATCCACGAAGTGGGAGAACAGGCGGGAAGCCACTTCTTCTCGATGGAGTACGTCGAGGGGCCCAACCTGCACGACCTGACGCGCCAGAAGCCGCTCTCCCCGAAACAGGCCGCGGACCAGGTGCAGGCGGTGGCGGAGGCCATTCAATACGCTCATGAGCAGGGTGTCCTGCACCGGGACCTGAAGCCGTCCAACGTGCTGATCACCGCCTCCGGCCGGCCGAAGATCACGGACTTTGGCCTGGCGAAGGTGTTGACCAGCGACACGGATTTGACGCTGTCGGGACAGGTGCTCGGGACACCGCACTACCTGCCCCCGGAGCAGGCGTCCGGCAAGCGGGGCAGGGTGGGTCCGTGGAGCGACGTTTATGGTCTGGGTGCGATCCTTTACCACCTGCTCACCGGGCGTCCGCCCTTCCAGGCCGAGGCGTTGACGGAGGTGCTGGACCAAGTGGCGCACCGGGAACCGGTTTCGCCGCGCCTGCTGAATCCGAGCGTGCCGCGCGACCTGGAGACGATTTGTCTGAAGTGTCTGGAAAAGGAGCCGGGGCGGCGATACGGATCAGCAGGGGCGGTGGCGGAGGATCTGGGGCGGTATGCGCGGAGTGAAACGATTGTGGCACGACCGGCGAGCCCGCCGGAGAAGGCGTGGCGGTGGTGTCGGCGGAAGCCGGCCCTGGCGGGGGCGTTGGCGGCCTGCACGCTGGCGCTGGCCACGGGTGTCCTCGGCATTTCCTGGCAATGGCGGCGGGCGGAAGGCGAGGCGACGAGGGCCAATCAAGGCGAGCTTGAAGCCCGCCGGAACCTCTACGCCGCCGACATGATGCTGGGCGTCACGGCGCTCGATGAACACGACTATGGCCGGGTGCGAAGCCTGCTGGCCCACCACCTGCCCGATCCCACCCTCCGGTCTGCGGCATCGGGGGAGGCGGAAACCTCGAAGGCCGGCGAAGACCTGCGTGGATGGGAGTGGCGGTATCTCGCCCGGGAAGCGCGCAGCGATGCCCTCTGCATTCTCGGACGGCACTCCAACGCCGTGGCCCGGGTCGTTTCCTCGCCGGATGGCCGCTATCTGGCCTCCGGCAGTTTCGACCGTACCGTCAAGCTCTGGGACCTGGCAACGCGGGAGGAGTTGATCACTCTGCCGCATCCCGGTCGGGTAACCGGGCTGGCGTTCTCGCCGGACGGCGCCTGGCTGGCGACCGGCAGCCGATCCGCGGCGGGCGAACTCCGACTCTGGAAGGTCGGGGAGTGGGCGGAATCCCTCGTCATCAGCAGCAACCTGTCGATCAGCGATGTGGATTTCGCTCCGGACAGCCAGTTCTTGGTCACGGGCAGTGCCACGGGCATCCGGGTTTGGGACCTGGCGAAACGGGTGCAAGTGGCCTCGCTGGCACGGACCTTCTTCCACGATCAACCCTGGTGCCATGCCGCGTTCGTCGGCGGTGACGAGGTCGTCTTCACTCAGCCCAGTGGGAGTCTGTGGTTCTGGGCGTGGCGAGGCGCCAACGAACCCGTCCAGCAGCCGAATCTCCACGGCAATATCCTGGCGCTGAAGGTCCTCCCCGCCGGCGGAGTGGTGCTCACCGCCGGAGAGGACAAGAGCTGCCGGGTCTGGGATCTCGCCGCGCAGGCAGAACGCGCGGCGATCACGGGCAATCCCCGCTGGACCTACGACCTGGATTTGTCCCCCGATGGGACCCTGCTCGCGACCGGTGGCGCGGATCAGCGGGTCACCCTCTGGGACACCACCTCATGGAAACCCGTTCGGTTCCTGCGAGGCCACGAGGACCCGGTCTGGGCCCTGGAGTTCATCCCGCCGGCGGGACGCCATCTGGCCACAGGATCGGTGGATGGCACCGTGCGCCTTTGGAACGTCCAATCCGGCGAGGAGCACGCTGAGTCCGACGACTGGGACGATGGCTGGCACTGGCCCACTCGTGACGCCGACGGGAAAATCGAGTGGAACCGTGCCCCCCTCTCGGCCCAGCCCTTCGCGAACTACCAAGCGTACTCCTCGCCGATCGCCACCCTCTGGCCGGTGGGGATGTCCTCGCAAGGGATGATCGCCGCAACGATCGTCACGACGTCGCTGGCGGCGCCGCGTCGGAGCATCCTGGTCTGGCACCTCTCCACGGGCGTACTCCGTCACACCTTCCAGATCGAAACGGGAACCGTCCAGCACCTGGCGTTTTCCGCCGAGGGCACCCTCCTGGCCGCCATGGTCGGTCCCGATTGCACGGTGCAGGTCTGGGAAGTCGAGACGGCGGAGCAACGCCACCGGTTCGCAACCCGTCGCGTGGCGACCACGGCCCTGGCAGTTTCGGGGCGCGGGCAGACGGTGGCCGTCGGGTCCCAGGACGGAAGCATCGAGCTTTGGTCCATGAATGACGGTCGGCGGGTTGGTGAGATTGCCACGCATGCCAACCAGGTTCTGGCGCTTGCCTTCTCGCCCGACGGCGATCTGCTGGCTTCCGCAGGCCGGGAGGGGCGGATTCGACTGTGCCGGCTGGGCGGGGATTCCATTGCGACGCAGGTCTTCGAGGTTCGCGTGCCGAACCCGATCAGTGTGGCCATCTCGACTGACGGTCGGACGCTCGCGGTGGGCGATACCGACGGCATGCTTCACTTGTTCAGTGTGGAGACCGGTCTGCCGGTGGGCCGGATCACTGCGCATCGGGAGATGACGATGGTGACGGGGGCAACGGCGCCGGGGCAGGTCGGCGGGGTTGGGTTCCTGGCGGATGGCAACCGCCTGGTCTCGGTGGCCGTTCCGTGGCTGCCGGTCCAGCAGTTCCAAGTGAAAGTCTGGCGGGCCACGCCCTCCTCCGGGCGAACCCCGCAGGACCCGTAGCCGCACTCCCGTCGGCTCGGCCTCAGCCGTGACCATTCAGCAGCTCGTAGCCGTCGACGTGCAGTCGGCGCATGATTCAGCGGGGAGACAGCCGTCTGCCGCCGGGCGCGACGATTCTCCCAAACGTGCCTGCCAGTCGGAACCGGCGAGGCCGCGCAAGCCCCTGGATTTCCGCGCCGACTACACGGCGGCGGCTACCGCGTGTTGAATCGATACGGCACAGGACTTCTGACCCCGGGGGAAGTGGCGTGAGTCAATCCCTGCCGCTGGGGCGGTAGGTTCCAGACACCCTCGCGATGCTGGTCCTCCAACCGGCGGTCAGCCGATCACGCGGAGTCTCGCCGACTCGGAGGTTGGCGTTCGAGGGCCGGGGTTTCTCCGTGCCGGGACCGGCGCCGAGGAAACCACGGAATCCGCGAATCCTCTCCGAGCCGTTCCTTTAGGAATGGGTAAGGGCCGATATCGAAGGGCCTCAACCGCAACTCAAATTCCAGATAACATGAACACCAAGACACTCGTTCCGAATCGTCCCTGCCGCCCGACTGCGCTCGGTGCCGGCATCCTGCTGACAATCGACCTGCTGTCCGGCAGCGCCCGTGTCGCAGCGCAGGGCCCCGAACTCGCCATACAGAAGGCGATCCTCCTCGACTGGCCCGTCACGGAATCGCAGTACGTTCCAGTCACCGCGGACTCGGCAGTCGGCCCATGGAGGCCATTGTTGAAGCCGATTGTCCGGCAGGACGACCGATATCAAGTGGCGTTGCCGGCCGACTGCGGCCACGCCCTCTTCAGCCTGGTGGAGGGGGTGTACGAGTGCGAGGACTTCTCCGGGAGCGCCCTGAGCGATTGGACCCAGATCGCCGGGACGCCCGATTCCGGCGGTATCGTCGGCTCGCGCACCGCCGGGGGCGCCCTACGCATCCAGGACAACGGCACGGGATGGCCGTTGGTCGGCTTCTTCCTCACCGATTCCCCGTGCACGGACTTCGTGATGTCGGTTGACCTGGTTGAATGGAGCGGCGACGAGAACAGCGTCATCCTGGGCCGGGGGGATGTCGATACGCCGAGCGGGGTGTACGGAGCCCTGACCGTGAACTGGCACGACCGGGGCGTACCCGGCGAAGGGATTCTCTGGCTGTGGGAGGGAAGCAAGTTCGACGGAGTGGAGCCGGCCAACTTCATCTTGCAGGTCGATCCGGCGGTGGATTACCGATTGGTCTTGAGCGGGGCCGGCTCCCGGCTGACCCTGACGCTTTACGCGCTTCCCGACACCGCGACTCCGGTCGTTCCCCCGATCTCCTTCGTGACCGCTCGCCAACAAGGCGTCCTGAGCTTCGCGGTCGAGGGCGATGAATGGAACGGGCAGTTGGACCTGACCGTGGACAACTTGCACGCGGTCGGCGTGGCGCCGTAACCGGGGCGGGCATTTCCTCGCGGAGTTGCGTTCTTTCCCAACCGCCGTCCTGCGACGGACCGGCAGCGGATCCATCCCGAGCGCGGGCGAGCCCCGGCGAAAACGACGCCGGGCCGCCCGCGGTAAGCTTGGAGTCAGGCCCGGCTATTGGAGAACCCGATTTGACGGTTCTGGTCCCGTTGATGGCCATGGCATGGCGCACAAGATCCCGTCCGGCACCCCACCGCGATGAGCGTGAAGGCAAGCAGTGAGCGTGGTTTGCGGGCGCTGGGTGATGGCGCGCATCTGAACCCGGCACGTCCCCGGCTCGTGACGGATGTCTACCGCCAAGCGTCTACAATGGGAGAAGTGACCCGCCATCACCGGAGGTGCCGAGGAAACGTCCGGCCTCGCATCCGATTGCGGAGCGAGCGCAGAGCGGCTACCGCCACAACTTGGCGAACAACCTCCAACTGGCCGAATCCATCAACAGCCGGTACTGCCCCCCCGTCTGTTGGTTTTCGGTTGGTGTTCGATCGGGGACCGCTTAGCCTTGCGGGGTGCTGAGCAAGACGTTCGCCGAGCTGGGCTTTCCCGGTCGTCTGATCGCCGTCGAGGGCATCGACGGTTCGGGCAAGTCCACGCAGATCTACCTGGTGAAGCGCTGGCTCGAACAACAGGGATTGAAGGTCTTCTTCAGCGAGTGGAATTCCTCGGAGCTGGTCAAGAGCGCCACCAGCCGCGGCAAAAAGACCAACCTGCTCACCCCGACCACTTTCAGTCTGATTCACGCGACGGACTTTGCCGACCGCTACGAGCGGCAGTTGGTGCCGTTGTTGCGGGCGGGTTACCTGGTGCTGTGTGACCGCTACGTGTTCACGGCGTTTGCCCGCGACGTGGTGCGGGGGTGCCCGCCGGACTGGGTACGGGGCATTTACGGCTTCGCGGCGCGTCCGGATCTGACCTTTTTCTTCCGCACCACCCTCGAGGTCTCGCTGCAACGCATCCGCGATTCCCGGCGCGAGTTGAAGTACTTCGAGGCCGGGATGGATCTGCGCCTCGCGACGGATCCGGAGGAGAGCTACAACATCTTCCAGGGCCGGTTGCTCGAACAATACCTCGCCATGAGCCGCGAATTCGGTTTTCACGTCATTGACGCCAACCAGCCGGTCGAAGCCCAGCAAAGCCTCGTCCGTCCACTGCTGGCGGATCGTATTCCACTTGCCGATTATGCCGCGCAGTAAGGTCACCCGAACGGTCTCCGCCCCAGCCCCGTGCAGCGTTGACGAGCCCCGTCCGCGTCCCCGGGCGGCGCGGGTGCCGGTGCCGCGGCGGACGCCAAAGCGCTATTACGGTCACGGCGTGCCGGGTATTCCGGCGGACACGCTTTCGGGCAAGTTGATCGTGGTCGAGGGAGCGGACGGTTCGGGGCGTTCGACCCAGATTGCCCGGCTGGTGGCGTGGCTGGAGAGCCACGGCCACGGCACGGTGCAGGTTGGGCTGAAGCGATCCAGTCTGGTTCGCGAGGAACTCGAACGGGCGCAGGCCGGAAATATTCTAAGCCGCACCACCCTCAGTCTGTTCTACGCGACCGATTTTGCCGACCAGATCGAGAACGTGATTCTACCGGCATTGAAGGCGGGCTTCATGGTGCTCGCGGACCGGTACATCTATACGCTGATGGCGCGCGACATCGTGCGGGGCATCGACGAGGTGTGGTTGCGGAACCTCTACGGGATCGCGCTGGCGCCGGACGTGGTGTTCTACCTCGAGGTGAGCCCCGAGGAACTGGTGCAACGAAACTTCGCGAAAAGCCACGCCCTCGACTACTGGGAAAGCGGCATGGATCTCGGTCTCTCGCGGGACATGTTCGACAGCTTTGTGCAATACCAGCGCTTGATCATCGAACAGTTCCGGCGGCTGCAGCGGACCTATGCCTTCACCATCGTGAATGGCGACCGCTCGGCCGACGAGATCAGCCGCGAGTTGCAGCAGAAGATCGCGACCGTGCTTTTCGGTCAACGCTGACCGACGGGCGGTCGATGTGCGGGAACCCGAAGCCGGATGTCGCCCGAGCGACGTCCACAGCCAGACGAACCATGGCCAGCAACAACAAGAGCCACGTGGTGGGAGTAGACCTCGGGGGGACCAAGATCCTCGCGGGGGTGTTTGACGCCGATCTTTCCCTGATCGGCAAATCCAAGAAGAGCACCAAGGCCAAACGCGGGGTCGAGGCGGTGATCGACCGCATTGCGCGGTGCGTTCTCGATGCGATCGACGAGTGCGATCTGAAGCCCGAGGACGTGCGCGGGGTCGGCATCGGGGCGCCGGGCGCGACCGATCCGGAATCCGGCACGGTCATCTTCGCGCCGAACCTCGAATGGCGGGACATCCCGCTCAAGGCCGCGCTCGAGAAGGCCTTGAAGGTCCCCGTGTTCATCGAGAACGACTGCAACATCCAGGCCCTCGGCGTTCACGAGAAGGAACTCAAGGGCGGCCCGCGCCACCTCGTAGGCATCTTCCTGGGCACGGGCATCGGCGCCGGCGTGGTGGTGAACGGCGAACTCTACTCCGGCTTCAACCGTACCGCCGGCGAGATTGGCCACATGGTCCTCGACGTCAACGGACCGAAATGCGCCTGCGGCAACAAGGGGTGTTTCGAGGCGCTTGCCAGCCGCACGGCCATTTTCAAGCGGGTCCTCGGCGCGGTGAAGGACGGCCAGAAGACCCTCCTCACCGAAATGCTCGGTCCCGGCTTGAAGGACATGCGCAGCGGCGATCTCCGGAAAGCTATCAAGAAGGGCGACAAGTTCGTCCAAAAGGTCGTCGAGGACGCCGCCGCCTTCACGGGCATCGCCGTGGCCAACGTCATCAACTTCCTCAACCCGGAGGTCGTCGTCCTGGGCGGCGGCGTGATGCAGGCACTCGAGGATCAGATGCTCGAAATCGTGGTCCGAAATGCCCGCCAATACGCCATGAGCGGCGTCGACAAGGGCATTCAAATCCTCGCTTCGACCCTCGGTGACGATGCGGGCATCACGGGCGGCGCGGTGCTGGCACGCCGGCAGACCCGGCAGGCCTGAGCCGTATCGATTCAACACGGGGTAGCCGCCGACGTGTAGTCGGCGCTGAAATCCAAGGGCTTACGCGGGCTCGCCGATTCCGATCAGCAGTCACTTTTCGGTGAATCGTCGCCCTCGGCGGCAGGCAGCCCTATCCCAGCTGAATCATGCGCCGACTGCACGTCGGCGGCTACGAGTTACTGAATCGCTACGGCTGAGCCCCGTTACGCTTTGAATCACGTTCGGATTCCGGACTCCGGGCTTCGGAATTGTGATCGGCCATCGCCCCCGGTTTCGACCGGCACCGCGGTGAAAAGCTGTGTTCGCTCGCGACTGCGGATGACCCGGGCCAGCGGCGTCCGTCCGTTTTCGCAGAGCGATTCCTGCAACGCCGCTTCCTTTCCGGAGCCGTTGATCAGCACCCACACTTCGCGGGCCTCGGCCAGCACGGCGTAGGTCAGGGTGAGCCGCTCGGGAGGCGGTTTGGGACCTTCGACGGGCAGATAGACCTTGCGGCTTTCAACGACCTCCGCCGAGGCTTCCGGGAACAACGAGGCGACGTGACCGTCCTCGCCCATGCCGAGGATTACCAGATCCAGGATCGGTTGGCCCTGCACGCTGCGCGGTGTGCGGGCCAGCAGTTCCGCCTGGGCCTGCGCGGCAGCGAACTCACGATCCGGGCCTCCGGCCAGCGCGTGACACCGGACGAGCGGGATTTCGAGCGGCTCGAACAGGCGCTCCCGCGCGAGCTGGAAGTTGCTGTCCGGATGATCCAGCGGCACCCAGCGCTCGTCGGTGAAGAAGAACTCGACGTTCTCCCACAGCGCGCGACGTCCACCGGTCTGGGCGACGAGGGCGTCATAGAACGGCGTCGCGATCCGGCCTCCCGACAGGGCCACCGTAAAGGGGTGCGGACGCGGCGACCGGCTCTCGAGTGCGCCCAGGAAACGCCGGGCGGCGCCGGTGGCGAGGGAATCGGAATCGCTGAATTGCCGGAGTTCGATCATGGCCGTGCGCGAGCTTGCGGGGTCAGGCGACCGGTTGCGGATCGCGCCAGGCCCGGCGGCTTTGGCCCAGCAACGCCGCGGCTGCCCCGGGGCCCCAGCTTCCGGCCGGGTAAAACTCCCCGTCGGCGAGGGGCTGTCCGTCCCAGGCGTTCCGGATCACGTCCACGATACCCCAGGCCGCTTCCACCTCGTCGCGGCGGATGAAGAGCGTGGGATCGCCCTCGATGGCTTCGAGCAACAGCCGTTCGTATGCCTCCGGCGTGTAGGCCCCGAACTCGGTGTCGTAGCTGAAGTGCATCCGGACGGGGCGCACTTCGACGCTGGCGCCGGGCACCTTGCCGTTGAAGCGCAGCGAAATGCCCTCGTGGGGCTGCAACCGCAGGGTGAGGGCGTTGGCATCGAGCCGCGGGCCGCACTGGGCGGCAAACAGCACGTTGGGAGTCGGTCGGAACTGAATCCGCACCTCGCTCGCGCTCAGCGGCAGCCGCTTGCCGGTCCGGAGATAGAACGGCACTCCGGACCAGCGCCAATTGTCGATCAGGAGCCGCAGGGCCACGAAGGTCTCGACGTTCGAGCGCGGGTCGACCTTGGGTTCCTCGCGGTAAGCCGGGAGGGTTCTTCCCTCGAGCGTTCCGGCGCGGTATTGGCCGCGCACGACATGAGCCCGCACGTCATCGGATGGAAACGGGCGGATGGACTTCAACAGCTTCACCTTTTCGTCGCGGATGGACTCGGCTTCGAGGGAGACCGGCGGCTCCATCGCCACGAGCGCCAGCACCTGAAGCAGGTGGTTCTGGACCATGTCGCGAAGGGCGCCGGCTTCCTCGTAGTAACCGCCCCGCGTCCCGACGCCGAGTTGTTCGCTCACCGTGATCTGGACGTGATCGACTGATTGACGGTTCCAGAGCTGTTCGAAGATGGCGTTCGAGAAGCGGAACATCAGGATGTTCTGAACCGTCTCCTTGCCGAGGTAATGGTCGATGCGAAAGATCTGCTGCTCGTGCGCGTGGCGGGTCAGTTCCGCGTTCAAGCGCCGCGCCGATCCCAGGTCGTGGCCGAAGGGCTTCTCCACGACGACGCGCTGCCAGAACGGAGGTTCCTCCTCGCGGCGCAACAAGCCGGCGGATTCCAGCTGGGCGGTCACATCGCCAAACTGACTGGGCGAAACCGCGAAATAGAAAAGGAGATTCCGCGCCAGACGTTCATCGCCGAAGGACTTGAGCCGCGTCCCGAGCGATGCATACGTCGCGGGATCTTCCACGTCGCCCTGGCAATAGTGCAGGCATCGGGCGAACCGTTCCCAGCCGGCGGCCGCCACGGGTTGCGTCCGTGAGAAGCGGCGCACCGCCCCGGACAGTTCCTCCCGCCAGGCGTCGTCGCTCTTCTCCCGGCGGGCGACTCCCACCACCCGCACCGGGTCGGGCAGCACCCCGTCTACGTGCAGATGATACAGCGCCGGAATGAGTTTCCGGGCCGTCAGGTCCCCGCTGGCGCCAAAAATGACAATCGTGCAGGGCGTGAGTTGAACCGGCCCGGCCTGCAGGCGGCAGACCATCAGCTCGTCCAGGTGATCCAGATCGTCCATGGACCCGCAACATTGCCGGGGGAGGGACCGGTTGCAAGTGGCCAATCGGCTCCGACGCGCTCAGCCCAAGATCCCACAACCCTCCTCCGCCCGGGCGGACACGCCCCCGGCGGTGCCCTGACCGTCCATTGATTCGCAGCCGCCGACGTCGAGTCGGGGCATGATTCCGTGGGGAAAACGCTTCGTGCCGCCGGGTGCGACGATTCCCCGGGACGTGACTGCTGATCGGAATCGGCGAGCCCGCGTAAGCGCTTGGATTTCAGCGCCGACTGCACGTCGTCGGCTGCAGGGTGTTGAATCGATACGGGGAGCGGCTTGCCTGCCGGCGGTTGCGGCGCTACCCATTGCAGGGTGTTGCCGGAATCCTGGAGGGATGCCTCGCTGGTCCTGCTTGGTCACGGAACGGAGCTGAACTCCGGGTCTGCGGTACCGGTCCGTCACCAGGCAAGCGCCCTGCGTGCCCGGGGCCTCTTCGCCACCGTGGCCGGGGTGTTTTGGAAGCAGGAGCCGAAGATCCAGCGCGTTCTCCCAAGACTCCCCGGTTCACGGGTGTTCATCGTTCCCTGGTTTGCCACCGCCGGCTATTTCGCCGAGGAGGTGATCCCGGCGCGGTTGGGGTTTCCTGTCGAAGGGGTCCTGCCGGAACGACGCCTTCGTCGCGAACCGGGCCGCACCTGGCATTACACCGAACCGGTCGGCACGCATCCCCGGCTGACGGACCTGCTGCTCGAGCAGGCGGCCGCCGTGGTGGAACGGCATCCGTTTCCGGTCCGGCCCGATCCGGCGTCCACGGCGTTGATCCTGATTGGTCACGGCACTCCGCGCAGCCCGCGCGCGCGGCGTGAAGTCGAGGCCCGGGCCGCGGCCCTGCGGGAGCGCGGCGGTTATGCCGAGGTGCATACGGTCTATCTCGAGGAGGATCCGCGGGTCGGTGACTGCCACCGGCTCGCAGCGGCGAGGCAGCTCGTGATCGTCTCCCTGTTCCTTAGCCCGGGCTTGCACGCGGCGCAGGATGTGCCGGTGTTGCTGGGGGAAGGCGAAGCGAACGTGCAGCGACGGTTGCGCGAGGGACGGTTCTCCTGGAGGAATCCCACGGAACGTCACGGCAAGCTGATCTGGTACGCGCCCAGTATCGGCCTGGCGCCGGCGCTCGGGGACATCGTCTTGGAACGGGTGCGCGAGGCGGCGCGCTGGGCGGGGCCGTGAAGCGGGCCGAAATCCAAATGCCCGAAGCGGCGGAGACCGTCGCGGTGGGGCGCAGGCGACGGGCCGATGGTCAGTCCGTGAAGCGCCGGGCGGCAAGCGTGGCGTTGTGACCGCCGAAGCCGAACGAGTTGCTGAGGATCGCCTCCACTCGCTGCTCCCGGGCCTCGTTCGGCACGACATCCAGCGCGCACTTGGGATCGGGATTCTCGTGGTTGATCGTCGGCGGGATGATGCCGGTTTCGAGCACCTTGGCGCAGATGGCCATCTCGACCGAACCGGCGGCGCCGAGCATGTGGCCGGTTGCCCCCTTGGTGGAACTGACCGGCAACCGGCGGGCGTGTTCGCCGAACACCGTGTTGATCGCCACGGCTTCGCAGATGTCGCCGTGCGGGGTCGAGGTGCCGTGGGCGTTGATGTAGCCGATGTCCGCCGGGGTGAGTCCCGCCGAGCGCAACGCCATGCGCATGCAGCGCGCGGCGCCCTCGCCCTCGGGGGACGGGGCGGTCATGTGGTAGGCGTCGGCGGTGTTTCCGTAGCCCACCAGTTCGCAATAAATGCGCGCCCCGCGGGCCTTCGCATGTTCCAGTTCCTCTAGAACCACCACGCCCGAGCCCTCGCCCATGACGAAGCCGTCGCGGTCCACGTCGAACGGACGGGAAGCGCGCTGGGGCTCGTCATTCCGCGTGCTCATGGCCTTCATCGCGCAGAACCCGGCGATGCCCAAGGGCGTGATGGTGGCTTCCGATCCGCCGGCGACCATCACCTTCGCGTCGCCCATTTTGAGGGTGCGCCACGCCTCCCCGATGGCGTGCGAGGCGGTGGCGCAGGCGGAACAGGTGGCGAGGTTCGGTCCGCGCAACCGGTAGTACATCGAGAACAGGCCCGAGGCCATGTTCAGGATGAGCATCGGGATCATGAAGGGCGAGATGCGCCCCGGACCCTTTTGCATGAGCACCGTGTGCTGGTCCTCGGTGGTCTGGAGCCCCCCGATGCCCGAGCCGATGAACACGCCGACCTGATCGAGATCCGTCCGCTCCAGGTCCAATCCCGCGTCGAGCAGGGCCTGATGCCCGGCCATCACGGCGAACTTGGTGTAGCGGTCGGAGCGACGCGCGTCCTTCGGGGTCGGGAAGGAGGGATTCGGGTCGAACTCGCCGATCTCCGCCGCGATCTGGCAGTCGTGCTGCGCAGGGTCGAACTGGGTGATCCGGCGGACGCCACAGTCACCGGCGATCAGCCGGCGCCAGAACGGCTCCATGCCAAGGCCGAGCGAGGAAACCACGCCGAGACCCGTGACGACCACGCGGGGGTATGAGGAAGGACCCGCCATAAATGCAGCAGGGCAGCCCGCACGCAAGCGTCAGCGTCGACGCGGCTGCCCCGAAGTGAGTTGCCGGAGATTACTTCTGGAGTTCTTCGAGGTACTTGATCACGTCGCCGACGGTCTGGAGCTTCTCAGCCTCCTCGTCGGGGATCTCCTGACCGAATTCCTCCTCGAAGGCCATGACCAGCTCGACAGTGTCGAGCGAGTCCGCTCCGAGGTCCTCAATGAACTTGGCTTCGGGCGTGACCTGCTCGGGCTTCACGCCCAGCTGCTCGACCACGATGTCCTTGACCTTCTCTTCAACTGATTTTTCAGCGGCCATGCGTATCTCCGTTCGTCAATTCAGTGCTGTGTGTCTATGCAAGGGGGTTGATGGCGTCAAGCCCCGAGTGCGCAGGTTTTTGCCCGGCGGACAACCGCCGCCCTGGCGCGACCCGAACGTGGTCCCACGTCCGTCCGCGAAATGCCATCGTTGAGTCGGAACCGGGGGGTGCGTCAAGCGCAACAGCGGGATTGCCGCACCGGACTTCCCGACCTCGCAGGGGTGGCGGGGGATGCTCCAGGTGTGTGCCGGCGCGGGACCGGGAGGCCGGCGTCCCCGCGCGGAAGGGGCGACCAACTCGATGTGTAAATATCAAGAACCGACCCCTTGGTCGGCTAGGGCGTTGAGGGCGGTGGCGGCTTCCTCCCATTCGGACGTGAGGCGGGGGAGGGCTTCGGTCAGGTCGAGCAACTCGCGGTTGGCCTCGATGGCGGCGCCCTTTTCAGCGTAGGTGGCGGGGTCTTCGAGAATGGCCGTCAACTCGGTCTGGCGCTGTTCGAGTTCCGCGATCTGGGTTTCGAGTTCGGTCACGCGTGCCTGCAACTCGCGGCGGGCCCGGCTGCGGGCCTGCACCTCCTCGGCCCGACGGCGGCGTTCCTCCCGGCCCGCTGCCTTGCCGCCGGCGCGGGGGCCGGCATCCGAAGTGTCCGGCACACCCGCGCGCGCTTCGACGGCCTGCTGTTCGGCGCGGGTCTTCTCGAGGTAGTAGTCATACCCGCCGGGGAAATGGCGGAGCCGTCCGTCGCGCACCTCGACGACATGGTTCGCCAGGTGGCGGATGAAATAGACGTCGTGGCTGATGATCACCAGGGTTCCCTGGAATTGCCGGAGGGCTTCGAGCAGGGCATCGACGCTGGCCAGATCGAGGTGCGTGGTGGGCTCGTCCATCAACAGCAGGTTGGGCGGGTCGAGCAGCAGCTTGACGAGCGCCAACCGGCTCTTCTCGCCGCCGCTCAAAACGCGCACCGCCTTGAACACGTCGTCGCCCCGGAAGAGGAAACTCCCGAGCACCGTGCGCACCGACTGCTCGGTCACCGGCTGCGGTGTGTCGAGTGCTTCCTCAAGCACGGTGCGCCCGGCCTGGAGCATCTCGATCCGGTACTGGGAGTAGTAACCGCTCTTGACCTTGTGTCCGAGGATGCGTTCGCCGGACTGCACCGGGAGGACCCCGGCCAGCAGCTTGAGCAGCGTGGACTTGCCGGCGCCGTTCGGTCCGACGAGAACGATGCGCTGACCGCGTTCGGCCTCGAACTCGAGGTCGTCATACACCCGCAGTCCGCCGTAGGCATGCGCCACGTGTTCGAGCCGGATGGTCCGCAAACCGCTGCGCTCCGGTTGGGGAAACCGGAAATCGATGGTGGCCTGATCGGCGACGGGCGCCTCGATCAGGTCCATCCGTTCGATCTGCTTGAGTTTGCTCTGGGCCTGGGTGGCCTTGGTGTTCTTGGCGCGGAACCGGTCGACAAAGTTCTGCAGGCGGGCGATCTCGCGCTGCTGGTTTTTGTAGGCGGCGAGCAGCTGCGCCTCGTTGGCGGCGCGCTGTTCGAGATACGCGTCGTAATTGCCCCGGTAACGCCACAGCCGTCCCTGCCGGATCTCGACAATCCCGTCCATCAACCGGTTGAGAAACTCGCGGTCGTGGGAGATGGCGAGGATGGCGCCCGGGTAGTTCCGCAGGTAATCCTGGAACCACAGCAACGATTCGAGATCGAGGTGGTTGGTTGGCTCGTCGAGCAGGAGAACATCGGGTTCGAGCACGAGCAGCCGCGCGAGGTGGGCGCGCATCACCCAGCCGCCGCTCAGCGTGCGCGCCGGTCGGCCAAGGTCGGTCGGACGGAAGCCCAGCCCGGCGAGAATCGGCGCCGCCCGCGGCTCGAGTTGGTAGCCGCCCAGCGCCTCGAATTGCTGCTGGACCTCGTGAAATCCCTCGTCGTCGGGGGCCTCACCCGCTTCGACCGCCCGGATCCGCCGCTGGAGCGACACGATTTCGGGGGTGATTGCCGTGGCCAGTTCGAGGACGGTCTCGTCGCCCACCGGGACGTTTTCCTGCGGCAGATGGCCGATGCGCAAGTGCCGCGGCAGATCCACCGAGCCGGCGTCCGCCTCTTCCGCGCCGAGCAGCAGGGCGAACAACGTCGACTTGCCGGCGCCGTTCGGCCCCACGAGTCCGATGCGGTCGCCGCGGTTCACCTGGAGGGAAGCCTCGGTGAACAGCGTCCGGCCGCCGTAGGCCTTGCTCAATCCCGACACGTTCAACATCGCGAGCCGGGATGGTGCCAGAATCCGGGGACCGGGCAAGCCAAGCAGGCGCCCGCGACGCTCCGTTGCTTCGTCGGGCGCCTCCGGGCTTACGCCCCACGCAGGCCGGGCAACTTCCAGGGCGTCCGGTATGGCGTGGTGACCAGGCGGTTCGCGGCGGGATCGTCCACGACCGTTTCCGTGGCCGGATCCCAGACAATCCGGCGGCCCGTGCGCAAGGCGAGGTTGCCGAGATGCGCCACGGTCGAGACCTGATGGCCGACGTCCAGCGATTCCACCGGTTGCCGGCGCGATTTCACGCAGTCGATGAAGTTGCGCACATGCGCCGGGCGCGGGTCGGGGCCGCCGGGGAACTTCTTCGGTTCAAGGCTGTCCTTGCGCGGTTCCCGCAGGATTTCCCAGCCGCTGTCGTTGATCACGAGCGTGCCTTCGGTGCCGGTGAACGACATGCCCCACGGCCGGTTGTAGAGGCCGAGGCTGACGCCGACCTTGTGTTCCCAGACCAGGGTGTAGGTCGGGAACTCATAGACGGTGATCTGGGTGTCGGGCGTTTCCGAGTTGTCCTCGAGCACGTACTTGCCGCCGCTGGACATCACGGCCTGGGGGAAGTCCGGTCCCATCGCCCACAGCAGCACCTGGATCAAGTGCACGCCCCAGTCGGTCATCAACCCGCCGGCATGGTTCCAGAACCAGCGGAAGTTGAAATGAAACCGGTTCGGGTTGAACGGGCGCTTCGGCGCGGGCCCCAGCCACAGGTCATAGTCCACGCCCGCGGGCGGATTGCCGTCCGGCGGGTTGCCAATCGGGTTGATCCAGTCGAGATAAGCCCATGCGCGCGTCAGACCGACCTTGCCCAACTTGCCGGAACGCACGAACTCGACCGCCTCCGCATAGGTCGCGCTGCTCAATCGCTGCGCACCCATCTGGCAGATTCGACCGTGCCGCTTCGCTGCCTCGACCATCGCGCGGCCTTCCGCAATCGTGAGCGCCAGCGGTTTCTCGACGTAGACATCCTTGCCCGCTTCGCAACCCAGCACCGTCGGCAACGCATGCCAATGATCGGGCGTCGCAACCAGGATCGCATCCACGTCCTTCCGCTCGAGCACGCGGCGGAAGTCCTTCACGGTGTCGGGGCGATGGCCGCGGCTGTCCTCGACCAGCTTCACCGCCTCACCCAGCATGCGGTCGTCCACATCGCAGACCACCGGGCAATCGACGTCGTCGTACCGGAAGAACGTCGCCAGGTCGCCCTTGCCCATGCCGCCGCAGCCGATCAGGCCGACGCGCAGCTTCTCGCTCGCGGCGGCGGCGCGCGCCCCTCCGGGAAGGGTCAGGCCGCCGAACATTGCGCCGGCGGCCACGGTGGTCGTGGATTGTCTCAGGAAATGTCGTCGGGTCACGGTGTTCATGGTCGGAATCAGCCTTTCAAACCGCGGGTGTCGAACTCCCACTTCTCGGCCCTGCTCATCATCTCTCGCCAGGTGACCTCGCGTTTGCCGTAGGCCGCCGTCCGTCCGAGGATCGTCGTGAGGTTGCTGCGCACGCTCTCGGCAACCGTGCCGTTGGCGCAGTCGCCCTTCGTCACACATTCGTGGAAGGTCGCGATGTTGGCCTCGGCGCCGGTCTGGTACAGCCCGCGCGTGTCGCCATTGTAGCCATCTTCCTTCGACGCCAGTGACACCTTCCCCGAGTAATGCGTGTCCGCCGTGCCGTTGGTGCCGTAAACGCGGCAGAGAATGTCGTCGTAACCGTGGCCGACCTGCTTCGAGTTGAAGCTCACGAGGCGGTCCTGCGGGAAGTTGAAAACGACGGCGTAATGGTCCCAGCACGTGCCGAAGCCGCGCGCCAGACCGCCCGTGCCGTAGGCCATCAGCGGGTGGTCGTCGAGGAACCAGCAGGCCACATCAAGCGCATGGATGTTCTGCTCGGTGATGACATCGCCCGAGAGGACGCGGTCGATACCCCACGCCCGCAACCGCGCCTCGGGATCGTTCTCGCGGCCGTCGAGGTAGTGGCGCAGGCTTTCGAAGGTCGGGCCGCAGTGGTAGGTCGCCTCCGCCGAAACCAGCGTCCCGATCTGGCCCGCCTTCACCCGCCGCACCACCTCCTGGTAATGCGGGTTGGCGCGCGTCTGGAAATCGACCAGGAACACCTGTTTCTTCGCCGTCGCCTGTTCTCCACTGGCGCCGATGGACTGACACCCGGGCACGTCCACGGCGATGGGTTTGGCGAGGTAGACGTGTTTGCCCGCGGCCACCGCCGCCGCCGCCTGCTCGGGATGGAAGTAGGGCGGGCTGATGATCGCCACAGCGTCGACCGGTTGTTCGAGCAGCCGCAGGTGGTTGTAAAGCCCGGTGAACCGCCGGCTCTCGGGGACCTTGAACTGGTCGCCCGTGGCGTCCACCCGGTCCTGGAAATAGTCTGCGACCGCCGCGATTTCATAGCCACCGTGCTGGGCGAAAAGATTGGTGATCCAACGGCCGCGACCACCGCAACCGATGACACCGAGCCGGAGCTTCGGTCGATCGGCGGCGCGCGCGAGCGGCGTGGTCAACAATGAGGCCGAGACGGCGGCGGCACCAGCGTCAGCGAGAAAGCGACGCCGGGTGTAAGGGTTCGGGGAACCGGTTTCAGGAACGTTCGGAGATGACATGATGAGATTTCGTTCGGTGCGCGCCAGGGAACAGTCCGGCTTTCGTCCCTCCCGTCCCTGACGTCGCTGGGTGATTGGTGCGGGTGATGGTCATTCAAGGCGCCTTGGTTCCGCGCCGTCCGCCCTCGTCCTCGCCGATTGTCAGGAGGACCTTTTGCTGGTCTCCATCGCGGGAGAATTCCGCCTGCACGTCGACGGTCTTGGCGAAGAAGTGCGTGGGCGATTCGGCGAACATATCGAACTCGACCCCCTGGAACTTGAGTCGCAGCCCGCTGCCGCCGCGGGTGAATTCCGCCGACTCCCGCCGCCCGATCTGGTAGCGGCCGCAGTAGCTGTCGAGCAGGCGGTCGGCGAGTTGGAATTCGGGTTTGGCGCGGGGGCCGAGTTCGCGCACCCAGATGTTGCGGTAGCGGACGGGATTGCCGTGGTCCTGCAGGGCCAGCGGCAGTTTCTCGGGATGCGCCTGGTAGGGGGCTCGTTGGAGCCAGCCGGTGCCGCCGACGAGTTCCGCATTGTGATGAATCAGCACCCCGTTGTGAAACGCGGTAACGCGGGCCGGCGCGAGCAGCGTGCCTTCCGCGTCGAACTTCGGCGGAGACCAGAGGATGTCGTAGCTCTGCCACTGGCCGGGCGGACGCGAGGCGTTCACCTGCGGCGGATACTGGTTGTAAATCGACCCGCAGGAACCGTCGGCGTAGGTCTTGTTCTCATGTGAATCCAGCACCTGGATTTCGTAACGGGCGCCGCCGAAGAAGACGCCGCTGTTGCCGCGTCCCTGACTGGAACCCTCGGGCGGGGTGGGCGTGGCGAATTCGAGATGCAACTGGCATTCCCCGAAACACTGTTGCGAACGGATGTAGCCGCTGCCCGGCACGCATTCCATCGCGCCGTCCTTGACCACCCAGCGGGTTGGTGTGCCGTCCATGGCGCACCAGGCGGACAGCTCACCACCGGCGAACAGGACCACCGCATCCGAGGGCGCGGAGCCGGCTTGGTCCTGCGTGCTCGAGTGGCCGGGAGCCACGACCGGCGGCAGCGGCCGGTTGCGGTCGTGCCCGAGCGGCAGGGGTTGACAGCGGGCGGGCAGCATCGCGCCGGCGAGCAGCGCCAGGACGGCCGCGGGGGTGGGGAACGGATGGATCGCGCGTGTTTTCATAGATGTATTGAAGCGCGAGTAAAGCACCACCCCCGGGGAAGATCAATCCGTCTGCCGCCGAAACGTGGGCGCGTGGGCGCGGCGGTGAAGTCCCTCGATTCCCGTCCGGCACCGAAAAGGACCGGACGGCTCAGGCGCCGGTTCGCCGTTGGCGGCTGCGAGGTGCGCGAGGGGGGGCGGTTCAGGCGTGACCATGCAGTAGGATTCACCACGGATGGGCATGGATATTGAGGGAAACCAGGATTGTCCGCCCTGGGTTCGAACTCACCATTCAGGGAGTCTTCACGCCCTCTCCGCCAACGCCGCAGCGCCTCACCCTATCCGTGTGATCCGCGCCCATCCGCGGTTCGCTGATTGAGTTGTTACGGTTCAGGCAGGATCCTCCGTCTTCTTGTACCAGTGGTCCTTGTCGTCCTGGAGCCAGAGGCCGGCAGCAGAACGTTCGCGGATTTGTTTCGTCCGGGCCTTCTGGATTGCCTCGAGGCTCGTCTTCGCGCGTTTGGCGAGCAACTGGTAGATCGCCTTGCGGTCCTCGTTCTCGGTCTTGATGAGGGCCTTCTCCTTTTCGGTGAGTTCCTCGCGGGCTTCGAGATAGGCCTTGTTGTTCTCGCCGATCCGGCCCGCCTTCTTGAGTTTGTCGATGGCCGGCAGGTTCGCCTTCATGCGTTCCTTCAGCTGATCCGGGTTCGGGTCCGGCGGGTCGGCCGCGAGCACGGGCAGGGCGCCGAGGCAAAGGGCGAGCAGCAGGAGGATGGGACGGGCGAATTTCATGGGCGGGTGGGGAATCAGGGTTCTTCGGTCGGGGCGACTTCCATCACCTTCGATTCGGTGTCGAGGTCGGTGAAGAAGTCGTCCAGTTCGCGGGCAATGCGCAGATTCACGTTCATCGTGATCTCGATGGGTTCGACGCGGATGGGCTCCGTCTTGACGTTGACGCAGCCGGTCAACCACACGGCGGCGGCCGCCCCAAGCAGCAGGATTGCCTTCATACGTTGTGCCGAATCTAGACGGCGCGAAGCGTTCTGCCCATCAAAGAAATCAGAACGAGAACTCCAGCCGGTCGGTGTGGATCAACTCGATCAGGTCTTCCAGGGGGCCGTTGAGGTTGAGGTTGAGGATCACCGGCACGATGGCCCGAGCCGAGGTCGACGTTCCCTCGAGGCGAACGCGCACGGCGGTCTGCGGCGTTTGCGGATCGAACAAATCCACCTGCAGGGCTTGAAGCGTCAGGTGTTTCAGGCCGTCCTCGACCATCCGGAGCTGCTGGTAACGAGGCGCGTCCGGCGCCATGCCGCCGGTCAGCAGTCCGTCCGCCGGGTATTCGAGGCGGGCCGGCACGCGGCGGTCGAGTTCGAGCCGGCCCCCTGGCAGGCGCCAGCGGCCCGCTTTCCGTTGCAGCGGGATCCGGCCATCGATGCGGCCGCTCAGCGTGCCTTCCCAGTGGGGCAGCAGGGTGCCCAACCGGTGCAGGTCCACCCCTTCGGCATGCAACACCAGGCCCAGATCCCCCGTCCTCCAGTTCCAGCGCACGGGCTCCGACCACACCCGCCCGTCGAGATACGCCGCCCGGCGGAGTTCCAGCTGCAAGCCGTTCTCCCCGGACAACGTGAGGTCGGCCTCGAGCTGCGTCAGTTCATGATCCTCGAACCGGATGCGCCCGAGGTCGACGCGTTGGGGCGCGCTCGAGGTCGGTGGATTGAGCCCGGTGAGCGCGAGTTCGCCCTGCAAGTTCTCAATGGCAAACCGGCGGTCGGGCCAGTCGAGGCGTTCAAGGTTGAGCGTCAGGGTCGGGGCGAAGTTCCAGCGCGCATCCGGACCGGTCTGCCAATCGCCCGCCAGCATGAGGCTTCCGGTGAGCCGGACGTCGTCGCCGTCGGTGAGCGCGGCCGGCAGCCGGAAATCCTCCATCCGCCAGGGGCCCAGCTGCAGCCGTCCGTTGAGGCCCGATGCGTCGGGGTTCCCGGCGCCGGTCTGCACGCGGACTTCGAACGGAATCCGGGAGCCCGCGAGCGAGGTGGAGCCGACGAACCGCGCGGTTTCGGCCTCGAGGAACCCTTCGATTCCGGTGTCCACAAGCTCGAAACCGCCGGCTGTGATCCGCACCACACGGGCCGCGAGGGTGGCCCACGAAGCGGGTTGCGACGGATTCCCCGATGCTTCCGGCGTGCGGGAGAGCGTGAGCGCGAGGCCTTCGATCGCCATGGACTGGGCCAGGCTCATCCGGCCCGCGGTCGCGCGCAGCGTGAAGAAGCACTCGACGAGCCGCTCCGGGGCAAGCGCGGGCGCCGCCTGGAGGAAGCGCAGCAGGAATCCGGGCAGCAGCGGGGATTTGGGGGCGCCGAGTGCGAGGCGGGCGTCGCCTGCGATTCGCAGGTGACGCAGGCGCCAGCCGAAACAGGCCGCCTCGGGCAGCGCGAGATCGAGTTCGAGCGAACCGGCCGAACGATCCGGGCTCGATTCGCCGGACAGGAATACCCGGCCCGAAACCCCGCCGGCCGGCAGGGCGACGAAGGCCGGCATCGCCAGGTTCGTCAAAGCCAGCGCCAGCGTGCCACTGATCTGCTCGCCGGATCGTCGGGCCGCGATGGTCAGCGGCAACCAATTCCCGGCCACCAGGTTCGACGCCCAGTTCCCCGCGACCTCGCCGGCGAGCGTGAGCCCGGCCTCGGCATTCAATGGGGTCGTGAGCTGCCCGACGAGATTGCGGAACGTCCAACGTCCGCCGGCGACGAGTTCGAGCGCTGGAAGGCGGAGGTCGAGGTGCTTCGTTCCGCCGGTGAATTCGCCCCGCAGGGTCGCCACCCGGACGCCGGGCATTTCCAGTCGGTGCAAGTCGAAGGTCAACCGGCCCGTGGCGTCGGTCCCCGCGGTGGCGTCCTCCGTCTCGAGTTGGAAGCTGCCCGCGGCGTTGACGTTGCCCGGATGGGCAAACTGGAGGTTGGTTGTCGTGACGCTCAGGCGCCGCCCTTCGTCGAGTCGCAGCGCCACTTCTCCAGCCCTCAGCTCGAGGCCTGACCGGAGCTTCAACGCGAACCCGGATTCCACCTCGATCCGGTCCGGCAGGCCTTTCACGAACCGTCCGTCCGCGCGGATTCGCTCGAGGCTCAGCTCGCCGGATGGCCAGCTGAGGTGGGTCGGTTCCAGCGAACCCTGCATGTCGGCAAGGTCGGTTTGGAGGTCGCCCCGGGCTTTGATGCTCCCGGTCAGCGCTCCGATTGCCAGTGGCGGTGGTACGTCGGCAAGGCCGGCCGGAGGCAGCAGGGGGAGCCAGGCGTTCGGTTTTTGCAGCGAAAACGAGGCTTCGAGTTCAAGCGGCTCCGTCCCGGCGGCGTCGCCCGCCAATCGGAGCCGGACGCCGGTCTCGTCGTTGGCGGCCTCGAACCGGAACCCCAGGTGATGGTCCTGATTGGTTGCGCCCAGTCTGAAGGGGAGAACCTCGCGTGCCGGACCGCGGCGCAGTTCGAGGTTGCCCCCGGAGACGAGGAGCCGCCGGACCGGCAGGAGTTCGTGCCAGGAGGTCGGGGGAAAGCGCGCGGTGCTTCCGGTCCTGGGGCCAGTCCGCGGCGGGGTCGCGGTCTGGTCGAGGTTCAACCGGATGTGCAACCCCTCGAGACGGATCTCCTCCAGCCGCCGGTCGTTGAGCGCGGACACCCCGTAGCCGACGCGGGCGTGCTCGAGGCGGACCCGGCCCCAGGGACCGCCCAGCCGGGAGTCTCCCAGTTCGCTGGCGCGCAGGCCGAGCGAACGGATCCGTATCTGCGCGTCATCGAAGCCTTGTGCGTGCAGCAGGGCGACGCTGCGGCGTTCGAGATAAGCCGGCAGCGCCTGCCGCCAGGCCCAACTCAGCGCGACCAGCCCGACGGCCGCCGCCAGCAGGCAGTATCCCGTTCGTTTCCAGCGGCGCGGTGTCATGGCTCGGACGGGGGCGTCCTGGCGCTGAAACCTACCGAAGCAGCCTTCCCGGCGGCAAGTTCCGCCTGTTCGCGCGGATGGGGGGCGCCGCGGCAGCCCCTGGGTCGCCCGGGCGAAGGCAGCGGTTGGCCTTCGCTCCCCGTTTCAGTGCCGGGCCGCGCCCCCGGTTGAAATCCCCCGTTGTCTTGCCGGGCGGGCCTGCGTTAAACCCGGACCGTGACTGATGAAACCGTTGCCTCCGGTCCAGGTCCGCGGTATGCGGCGTTATTGGATCTGCTTCGCACGGCCGAACTGATCTGGGAAGGCAGCCGGGTGCTGTTCGCCCGCTGGAAGCTCAGCCCGAGCCAGTTCAACGTGCTCAACCTGCTCCGGGAGGAGGGCGCCTCGCGCACCCAGACCGAGCTCGGACGCGAGTTGCTCATGCACCGATCGAACCTCACCGGGCTCGTCGACCGCCTGGAGCGACGCGGCTTGGTCGCGCGCCGGGCGGACACCCAGGACCGGCGGGCGTGGCACGTCGTGTTGACCCCGGCAGGCCGGCATCTGGTGGGCGAGATTCTGCCCCATTTCCATGCCGCCGCGGACGCCGTGTGGGGCGACATTCCTCCCGCCCGGATCGCGGTCGTGGTGGGGGAACTCGCGCGGTTGGGAGCGAACGCGGCGCGGATGACCGCCCACTTGCGGGATGGTCATCAGTCGGACCGGGAAGCCACATCAGCTTGACGAATGAATCGTCCCGTGCGGAAATGCGGACCAGCATCGTCTGACCAACCGTGATGAGCCTGCACAGTGAGTTTATCCAGGTGGCCCGTCGGGCGCCCGAACGGACCGCGGTTTTCCACGGTCCGGACGAGTTTTCCTACGGCCACTATGCCGGGGTTTCGGCCCGCGTGGCCGGCGCCCTGGTCCAGCGCTTCGGGATCCAACCGGGCGACCGGGTGGGCATCTGGCTGAAGAACTGTCCGGAGTTCGTCAGTGCCCTGTTTGGCATCCTGCGGGCGGGCGCCGTCGCGGTGCCGGTCAACAATTTCCTCAAGGCCGAGGAAGTCGCCTACGTGCTGGCGGACGCGCAGATCGATCTGTTGATCTCGGACCAGGGGATGCAGGGGGCGCTCGAGGTCCTGCAGCGGGGGCGGCCCTCCTTGAAGTGCTTCCTGATCGGGGAGTTTGCCAGCCTGCCGGCGCGCGCTGACGCGCTGGCGGACGCGGCGTGCGGCCCGGACGACCTCGCCGTCCTGATCTACACCTCCGGCACGACCGGCCATCCGAAGGGCGCCATGCTCACGCACGGCAACTTGCAGCACAACGTGGCCAGCTGCCGGGTTGCGCTGGAAATCGGCGAGGACGACCGCATCACCGTGCTCCTGCCGATGTTCCACAGCTTCATGATGACCGTCGGCATTTTGCTGCCCCTGACCAGCGGCAGCGGCCTGGTCCTGATCAAGTCATTGCATCCACCGAAGAACATCCTGGCGGAGATCATTCAGCATCGGGCGACCGTGTTGCCGGCGATCCCGCAGCTGTTCCGCGCGCTGGCCTCGGCGCCGCCGCCGGCGGGGCTGGCTTTGCGGGTGTGCGTGAGCGGCGCGGCTCCGCTGCCGGTCGAGATCCTGAAGTCCTTCAGCGCCCGCTATCCGGTGCCGCTCGTGGAGGGCTACGGGCTGAGTGAGGCCAGTCCGGTGGTTACCCTCAATCCCCTGCGCGGCGTGCAAAAGCCCGGTTCAATCGGGCTGCCCATCCCGGAGGTCGCGGTCAGCCTCCGCAACGACGCCGGCGAAGCGGTCGCGCCCGGTGAGACGGGCGAAGTCTGTGTGCGCGGCGGCAACGTGATGCGGGGTTATTGGAACCAGCCCGACGCGACGGCGGCCGCCATCCGCGACGGCTGGCTCTACACCGGCGACATGGCGCGGCAGGATGCGGACGGCTATTTCTTCATCACGGATCGCAAGAAGGACATGCTGCTGGTGAACGGGATCAACGTTTATCCCCGCGAAATCGAGGAGGTCCTGCACCGGTATCCCGGGGTCAAGGAAGTGGCGGTAATCGGGCGTGCGGATTCCCGCAAGGGCGAACAACCGGTGGCCTACCTGGCGCTCGACGACGGCCTGACCCTGGACGCCGCCGCGGTCCGGCGGTTTCTCAAGGAACATCTGGCGGATTACAAGGTGCCCCGCGATCTCCGGGTGTTGCCGGCGCTCCCGCGGAACGCCACGGGGAAGATCCTCAAGACCGCCCTCCGCGAACTGGAGCGCAACGCCGCCGGCGCCCGGACGTGAACGCCGGTGCCGCGGCAGGGCGAAAACGCGAGCGCCCCTCCCGGACGGCGCCGTGGGAGGGGCGGT
The DNA here is from genome assembly GCA_024233305.1 of Verrucomicrobiales bacterium. Lineage (GTDB taxonomy): Bacteria > Verrucomicrobiota > Verrucomicrobiia > Limisphaerales > J093 > J093. Next base: position 91,501 of record JACKPV010000029.1, on the reverse strand, counting down.
TGTGGCTTCGGCGAAGGCGGCGGGTCAGCCGATGTTCCCGACCTGCAACAGGAATTCGATGTTGCTGCCGGTCTTCTTCAACTTGCCCAGGAGCAATTCCATGCCCTCGACCGGCGGAACGCCCGTGAGGGCCCGGCGCAGGACACCGATGCGCGGGAATTCGTCGGGGTGGTAGAGCAGTTCCTCCTTCCGGGTGCCGGACTTCTCGATGTTGATCGAGGGGAAGATGCGCCGGTCGACGAGGGAACGATCCAGATGCACCTCCATGTTGCCGGTGCCCTTGAATTCCTCGAAGATGACCTCGTCCATCCGGCTGCCGGTGTCCACCAGGGCGGTGGCCATGATGGTCAGCGAGCCGCCTTCCTCGATGTTGCGCGCGGCGCCGAAGAAGCGCTTGGGTTTGTGCAGCGCATTGGCGTCCACGCCGCCGGACAGGATCTTGCCCGAGTGCGGCTGAACGGTGTTGTAGGCGCGCGCCAGCCGGGTGATGGAGTCGAGCAGGATCACCACGTCCTTCTTGTGCTCGATCATCCGCTTGGCCTTCTCGATCACCATCTCCGCCACCTGCACGTGCCGCTCGGGCGGCTCGTCGAAGGTCGAACTGATCACCTCGGCGCCCTTGCAGGTCCGCTCCATGTCGGTGACTTCCTCGGGCCGCTCGTCGATCAGCAGGATGATCAGGTAGATCTCCGGTGTGTTCTTGAGGATCGCGTTCGCCAACTTCTGCATGAGCACGGTCTTGCCCGTCCGCGGCGGGGCGACGATCAATCCGCGCGTGCCGCGCCCGATGGGGCAGACCAGGTCCAGCACCCGGGTTGAAAGCTCATCCTTCGAGGTCTCGAGGATGATCCGCTGCTCGGGGAAGAGCGGCGTCAGGTTGTCAAAATGCGTCTTTTCCTTGGCGCGCTCGGGATCCTCCTTGTCCACCGCCTCGATCTTCAGCAGTGCGAAGAACTTCTCCTTCTCCTTCGGCGGCCGGATCTGACCAGCGATGAGGTCGCCGGTCTGCAGATCGAACCGGCGGATCTGCGAGGGCGACACGTAGACGTCCTCGGGGCAGGGCAGGTAGTTGAAAGCCTGCGAACGCAGAAAGCCAAAGCCCTCCGGCAGGATCTCGAGCACGCCTTCGCCGAACAGCACGCCGTTGCGCTCCGCGTTGATCTTGAGGATCTCGAAGATCACCTCGTGCTTCTTCATCGAGCCCACGTTCTCGACGGCGTATTCCTTCGCGACGCCGTTGAGTTCCTGCATATTCATCGCCTGGAGGCGGGCGATGTTCAGGGCGGGGCCCGGCTCGCGACGGCCGGCCCTGGGCCGGGGCGGGGGAACGACCGCGTCGTCGTCGCTTTCTTCCTCCGGATCGGCGGGGGTTCTGGCAGGTGTTTCCGCCAGGACCGCTGCGGCCTCGGTGTCGGTGGGTTCCGGTTCGCTGACGCCGGGCCGCCAGTCGGCGGCGGCGTCCTCATCGGGCATCTGAATGGGCAGCTCGGGATCGGTGCCCGGCGCTGCGGCGCGCTTCCTTTTGGCGGCGCTCTTCGCCTTCTTCACTCTTGGCATGGTGTCAACTGTCGCTATCTGAGGTAAATCGTTCTGTTCCCTCCCCGTTCAAACGAGGTCCCCGCCGGCGGATCGGGCCCGGCGAGGGCGCCCCAAGGCGCGCGCGGCCGAACATCCCGTTTCCGAAGCTGGGTTACGAAGGAGAACCTGTCTCAGGCATTCGTGAGGGCATTGGTTGACTTCGTTCCTCTCCCGTCAGGGATCGGGGCGGCGGTCAAATCGCCGGCACGTTGCCGCAAGCCCGGAACCCTGTCAAGCCCGGCAAGACAATCCGCCGTCAATCGGACGCACCGCCGCAACTCAGCCGTGACCATCCAGTAACTCGTAGCCCCCGACGTGCAGTCGGCGCATGATCCAGCTGGGATAAGGCAGGCTGCCGACGGGCGCGATGACCCACCAAAACGTGGCTTCCTGTCGGAACCGGCGGACTGAACGCCGGGCGCCCGCTCCTTTGCGGCCCTGAACCCGGAGGCGGCTGAGGTGCGAACCCGGAACGCCGGCCCCCGCAAATCCAGGCTGGCCATCGCGTCCGGCTTGCGAAACCGTCCCGCCGGTTGAATCACGACGTCATCATCATCGGCGGCGGGGCCGCCGGACTGTTCTGCGCCTCGGTTGCCGGCCGGCGCGGACGGCGGGTGCTCCTGCTCGAACACCGGGCCCGGCTGGGCAGCAAGATCCTGATCTCCGGCGGTGGGCGCTGCAATTTCACCAATCTCGGGGCCACCGCCGGCAACTACGTCACCTCGGGCAGTCCCCACTTTCCGAAATCCGCCCTGGCCCGCTTCACGCCCGAGGACTTCCTCGCCCTCGTCGAGCAGCGCGGCATCGCCTGGCACGAGCGGAAACACCGGCAGCTCTTCTGCGATCACAGCTCGAAGCAAATCCTCAACCTGCTCGAATCCGCGTGCCAGGAGACGGGCGTGACCGTGCGCCTCAACTGCCGGGTGCTGTCCCGTGCGGACGGCCCGGGATGGCAGGTCGAACGAACCGATGTCGGGTTCCGCGTGGTTACCAGCGAGGGGGTGTTCACCGCGGCCTCGCTGGTGATCGCGACCGGTGGCCTCTCCTTTCCGCAACTGGGCGCCTCGCCGTTCGGTCACGAACTGGCGGGGCAGTTCGGCCTGCGGGTAACGCCGACGCGGCCCGGGCTCGTGCCGCTGATCTGGGCGCCGGCGGACCGGGAGCTCTTTGCTCCGCTGAGCGGGATCGCCATCGATGCGGTGATGAGCCTCCGATCCGGTGCGGCGTCCTTCCGGGAGGCGCTGTTGTTCACTCACCGCGGGCTCAGCGGTCCGGCCACGCTGCAAGTTTCCAATCACTGGCTTCCCGGTGAGCCGGTGCGGGTGAACCTCCTGCCCGGGCATTCCGCCGCCGACCTGCTGATCGCCCACCGCACCGGTGGACGCGGGGTAAAGGCGGCCTTGCGCCAGCTGCTTCCCGAGCGATTGGTGCAGGCGTGGTGCGAGCGCCACGCTCCGGCCAAACCCATCGCCCAGCTCTCGCGCGTCGAACTGGACGCCCTTTCCAGGAATCTCCATGCCTGGGAAATCACGCCCGCCGGGGACGAAGGCTATCCAAAGGCCGAGGTAACGGTTGGCGGCGTCGACACCGCCGAACTCTCCTCCAAGACGTTCGAGTGCCGGCGTGTCCCCGGGCTGTACTTCATCGGGGAAGTCGTGGATGTGACGGGCTGGCTGGGCGGCTACAACTTCCAATGGGCCTGGGCGAGCGGCCAGGCCGCCGGCCTGGTGGTCTAACGCGTCGCCGGCGCCCGCCAGGTGAAAGGTCCGGGGGCGTCGGGGAAGAGCGGCCGGGCGAACGCCTTCCGGGGTGGCTTTCCCTCGAAACGCCAGGCCAGGAATTCGAGCGCCGTTTCCCATGAATCGCCGCCCTCCGGTCCGTTCGGGTCGTGGTGACCGTAATCGGCGAAGTGGATGCCGAGTTGTTCGGAAGCATCCAGCCACGCGTAGACCTCGCGGGCCGCCCGCCACGAGGCCTGTTCGCCGGCCGGATCGCCCCAGGCATCCGCGATGCCGACGTGGCTGCAAAGCGCCCGGGGCGCGACGAGGGCATGCAGCCAGTGCTGGTCGAAGGGCAGGCTTTCCTCCTGATCGATGAAGGCGAACATCCGCGGGCGCAGCCAGAACCGTTCGAGCAGTTGTTCGAGTTCCTGGGCCCCGCGGCCCCGGACCCGGTAGGCCGCGGCGCCGCCCATGCCCGACATGTGCGGGAGCACCGCGGCGAACCGATCGTCGAGCGCGCCCGCCAGCAGGCAGGCCTTGCCGCGGCGTGAGTGACCCCAGATGGCCACCTTGCGCGCATCGACGACGGGCAGGGTCTCGAGCCAGTTCATGGTGACGCCGTAGGCCCAGGCCGCGACCGCGGTGACGCCCCAATCGTAGCCGGGGAAGGCCGTTTGGGCCGGGTGATGCTCGGGCTTCTCGAAGCTCGCGAAATCGTCGTTCCAGAAACCGGCCAGGACGTATCCCCGGGCGAGGACGCGGTTTACGACGTGATTGGTGAGAAACGGATTCGGCCACCAGACCGGCTCGTCCGCCAGGATCGTGGGCCGGGGGCCGGCGGCTTCGCTGGGAAACCAATACCCGGCGCGCGCGGTTGTGTTCCCGAAGGTCAGCGTCACGGTCACGCGGGTTGCGTGCAGTCCGTCGGGTTCCAGGCGAAGTTCCTCCCGCTGTTCGTCGCGCACCCCGACCACCGGCAGCGGTGGAGCGTGGCCATACTCGAAGTCCAGCAGGTCCGCGCGCAGTTCCGTGCGCCGCCGTTCCCAATCAGCGCGCGAGGTTACTCGCGATCCGTCCCGAAAACGAAAGGGATCCGGCAGGGATGCGGGGGCCTCGCCGGCCCGGGCCAGAACGCCCACACAAAGGGCGCCCGCCACCCGGGCCAGCATCTGCGCAAAGGACAGCATGGCGGCAGCGTGGCTTCCGGCGCCGGCGCGGCGCAATCCCAAGCCCGACGACCTGGGCCGTGTCGACCCAACACGAGCCAGCCGCCGGCGTGCGGTCGGCCGGATACCCGTCGAATCATGCGCCGACTGCACGCCGGCGGCTACGCGCATCGGAATTGTCACGGCTCACGGGGAGGCGGGCGGGGGTGGTCCGTACAAGTGCCGGCCGCGCCGGGCGGCCTGCACGGCGCGCAAGGTATCCTGAGGGCGTCCGGGATCGCCCTGCGCCGCGAGCCAGCGGTCGAGTTCGTTCCGCAATCGCTCGATCGTCGGCGCCTCCGCCGGATCGCCGGCCCGGTTGTTCAGTTCATAAGGATCCTCAGCGGTGCGGTAGAACTCCTCCGGCGGCCGCGTCAGGTAGCGCTTGACCAGTTGGTAGGTGTGTTCGCTGGTGGAGGCGTCGCTTACCCAGGAACCCCAGTACGGATTGTTCAACGCCCCGTTCCCCTGGATCCCCATGAGGTGCTTCTCGATGTAGATCTCGTCCGGGGTCAGGTTGCGGATGTAGCGGAAGACGCCGTCGCTGATCGTCCGGATCGGGTAGGCCGGTCCTTCCGGGATGTTGTTGTGGACCCCGTAGACATACCGCCGGTGGAGGTCCGTCGCGCCGGTCAGGACGGGCAGGAAACTGCTGCCATCCACGACGCCCGGCGTGACCGGCGCCCCGGCCGCGGCGAGCAGCGTGGGGAGAACGTCCGCATACTGAACGAGCGCGTCGGTGCGTCGACCCGCCGCCACGCGGCCCGGCCAGCGGGCGATCAGGGCGGTGTGCAGGCCGGTGTCCCAGTTGGTCCATTTGCAGCCGGGAAACTGTGCCCCCTGCTCGGAGGAGAAGAGGACGAGGGTGTTCGCCGCCTGGCCGCTTTGCTCGAGGACCTCCAGCAGCTCGCCGATCTGCCCGTCCATGTAGGTGATCTCGGCCAGGTAATGCGAGAAATCCAGTCGCGTGCGCGGGGTGTCGGCCAGGTTCGGCGGCAGCTTCAGCGAGTCCGGCGGATACTGCGCCGGATCGCCCATGACCCAGGGAACGTGCGGCTCGACCAGCGCCACGACGAGCGCGAAGGGCCGGGTCGGATCGCGCGTGATGAACTCGCGGGTGGCGCCGAGGTCGTGCGGGCGCGTCGGCTTGCGCACGCAATTGTCATCGAAACCGGCGACCGCCTCGAAGGGGAACGCGGTGGCCGGCGCCACGTGCACCTTGCCCGCGAGTCCCACCCGATAACCCAGGGGCCCGAGATGATGGGGCAGACTCCGGGCGTCCGGCCGACTGGCCGAGTGATTCCAGGCGCAGCCGTTCCGCATGGGGTACTGGCCGGTGTAGAGTTCCGCCCGGCAAGGCTGGCACATGGCTTCGCCCAGATAGGCGCGGTTGAATACCAACCCTTCACGGGCCAACCGGTCGAGGTTCGGGGTGCGGGCATTTTGGCCGCCATAGACGGGCAGATCCCGATAGGTGCAATCGTCGGCGAGCAGGATCAGGAAGTTGGGCCGGTCGGCGGCGGCCGCGGTGGACCAGGCGCCCGGCAGCAGGCAGGCCAGGGCCGCCCACCAGGCCAGCGATCGCGACCGCCCGAGTCGAAGGGAGGTAGTCCGCCTCGAAGCCGCGGTTCCGCGCGGCGGTGCTTCGGGGGAGCGGGAACGGAACCCTAGCGAGCGGTTCCCGAGCGGTGGGCTGGAAGACGTTGTCATCGGGCATCAGACGTAGCCTTGCGGCGCGTTCAGTTCAATCCCGACTTTTGTCGTCCGGGGGTTCGGGGGGCGGACGCGGCGAGTTCCCCAGAGGCCCGTCGAGCGTCCGCTACCGAGGGGATCGGCAGCGGGCCGGGAGGGGTCGGGTGCGGCGCAGGGTTTTCCGTTGCTCCGGGGTGCATGACGCCGCACGATGACCGCGTCGTCCGAAACGAATGCCACGCCTGCCAACCACCATGCGCTCCCTGATCCCGGTCTTCGCCGCAGGTTTCCTGCTGGTCGTCAACCCCTGCCTCCCGCTGGCCGCCGGACCGCGGGAGATTTCCGGCATCCATCCTCATCTGGCGTACTTCAACGAGGGCGGCGAATGCGGCACCGGCGCGGTCGTTCCCTGGGCCGGGCGGCTCTGGCTGGTGACCTATTCGCCGCATGCCCCGCAGGGTTCGACCGACAAGCTCTACGAGATCTCGCCCGAACTGGAACTTACTGTCCGCCCCGAGAGCATCGGCGGCACGCCCGCCAACCGGATGATCCACCGCGAATCACAACAGCTCTTCATCGGTCCTTACGCCATCGACGCGAACGGCAAGGTCCGGACTATTCCGTATGAACAGATGCCCGGCCGCCCGACCGGCAACGCGCGCCATCTCACCGACCCTGCGAACCGCATCTATTACGCCTCGATGGAAGAAGGCTTCTACGAGGTGAACGTGCATACGCTCGAGGTGACGACGCTTTATGCGGACAACCAGCCGGGCGCTGATCGCATCGCCGCGCCCGGAGAACCGCCCTACGCGCCGTTGCCCGGCTACCACGGCAAGGGCTTCTACTCCGGGCAGGGACGCGTGGTTTACGCGAACAACGGCGAGAACAGCGCGGCCGCCCGGCGCCGCCCCGACGTGGACTCGGGCTGCCTCGCGGAGTGGGACGGCCGGGATTGGCGGGTCGTTCGTCGCAACCAGTTCACCGAGGTCACCGGCCCGGGCGGCATCCACGGCAATGCGAACCCGGCCACCGATCCGTTGTGGTCGGTGGGTTGGGATCATCGCTCGCTCATCCTGATGGCGCTCGAGGGCGGCGAATGGCAGGCGTGGCGGTTGCCGAAGGCGAGCCATTGTTACGACGGCGCCCACGGTTGGAACACCGAATGGCCGCGCATCCGGGAGGTTGGGGGGGAGGGCTTGTTGATGACGATGCACGGGATGTTCTGGCGGTTCCCGCGGGACTTCGGCGCCGGGCGTTCCGCGGGGATTCGTCCGCGCAGCACCTACCTCAAGGTGATCGGCGATTTCTGCCGCTGGCAGGACCGGTTGGTGTTCGGCTGTGATGACACGGCGAAAAGCGAGTTCCTGAACAAGCGCAAAGCCAAGGGCGACATCGCGGCGCCGGGGCAATCGCACTCGAACCTCTGGTTCACCGAACCCGGGCGCGTGGACGAACTCGGGCCGCCGTTGGGCCGGGGCGCCGTGTGGCTCGATGAGGCCGTGCGGGCCAACACGCCGTCCGACGCGTTTCTGTTCGCCGGCTTCGACCATCGCGGCGTACATCTGACCCATGATGCCGGGGTGCCGGTGCGCTTTAACTTCGAGGTGGACCGCGAGGGGAACGACCGCTGGACATCGCTCCGCGAAGTGACCGTCCCGGCGAAGGGCTACCAGTGGGTGGGCTTTGCGGACGGAGACAAGGGGGCGTGGGTGCGGGTGCGGCTGGACCGCGACTGTGACCACGTGACCGCGTTCTTCGCCTTCGCCAACCGCGATCCGCGGCCCGACCGGGGAGACGACCGCTTTGCCGGCCTGGCGCAGCCGGAGGATCGCGACCTGTGCGGCGGGTTGATCCGGGCGCGCGGCGCGAATCTGCGCACCCTGGGTTTCTCGGCGCGGCAGGTCGGGGATGGTCGGCCAAGCGCGGCGGCTTATTACGAACTCGATGGCGACTGCCGGTTGCGCCCCGTCGATGACCCGCAGGCGCAGGCGTTTCTCGAAGCCAACACGCAGGTGCCCGATGACGTGCTCGAGGTCGATGCGGCCTCGGTGCTCTACGTGGACGACGACGGGAATCGCTGGCGGTTGCCGAAAGGCGATGCGGCCTTCGATGCGCCCGGTTGGCTGGGGCCGGAGCGCATCGATCGTGAAGTCGTGACCGAGCGGGATTTGTTCAACTGCCACGGGACGTTCTACGAACTGCCTGCCCGGAACGCCGGCGGCTTCGCGCTGATCCGGCCCATCGCCACCCACAACCGGCGGATCACGGACTACTGCTCCTACCGCGGGCTCCTGCTCCTCACCGGCGTGAAGGCCACGGCGGCCGCGTCGCAACACATCCTCCGTTCCACCGACGGGGAGGTGGCGTTGTGGGCGGGGGCGGTGGACGATCTTTGGGGACTCGGCAAGCCGCGCGGTCACGGCGGTCCGTGGAAGGACGCCACGGTGAAGGCGGGCGTGCCTTCGGATCCTTATTTGATGACCGGCTTCGACCGAAAGTCGCTGCGGCTGTCCCATTCGGGCGCGGACGCGGTCAACTTCGAGGTGCAGGTCGACATCAGTGGCGCGGGATTGTGGCGGACGTGGAAGGGGTATCGGGTCAGCGCCGGGGGGGAATTGCGCGATCGTTTCCCCGACGGGTTCCAGGCCTATTGGGTCCGGGTGGTGGCCGACCGGGACACGCGGGCCACGGCGACTTTTACATATGAATGACTGGAGCGATGCAGGGCGGGGCATGACACGGGCGCGTGGGAAAGCGCGGCCGGCGTGGGGTTGGAGGTTGCTGGCCGGTGTGCTCGCCGGCCTGAGTCCGCAACTGTCCACGGCGGCATCGTCCGGAGAACGGCCCAATATCGTCATCCTCTACGCGGACGATATGGGTTACGGGGATCTCACCGTGCAGAACCCGGCCTCGAAGATCCCGACCCCGAACCTGGATCGCCTGGCGGCCGAAGGCATGCGGTTCACCGATGCCCACAGTTCGTCGGGGATCTGCACCCCGAGTCGTTACGCGCTGCTGACCGGGCAGCATCACTGGCGGAAGTTCCACGGGATTGTGAACGCGTTTGGGCCGTCGGTTTTCGATGTCGGCCGGTTGACGCTGCCGGAGATGCTGCGGGCGCAGGGCTATCGGACGGCCTGTATTGGCAAGTGGCATTTGGGATGGGATTGGGCGGCGTTGCGCCGGCCCGACGCTCAGGCGGATGCGCAGACGGGGTATGCGTCGGACGCGTTCGACTGGAGCCGACCCGTTCCCGACGGACCGTTGGCGCACGGGTTCGAGCATTACTTCGGCGATGACGTGCCGAACTTCCCGCCGTACGGCTGGATTCGGGACGATCGGTTGGTGGCCGCCCCGACCCGGCCCCTGCTGGTCGCGCCGGCGCCGGAAGAGGGAAGCGCCGAATGCCGCCCGGGGCCGATGGTTGAAGGCTGGCGGTTGGATGCGGTGATGCCGCGGTTGACCCGCGAGGCGGTTGCCTGGATCGACGAGCGTCGGAGCCGGCCGGAACCCTTCTTTCTGTACTTCCCGTTCACCTCGCCGCATGCGCCCATCGTCCCGGCGCCGGAGTTCCGCGGACGTTCGGAGGCGGGCCCGTACGGCGATTATGTCGCCCAGACCGATGCCACGGTTGGCGCGGTGATGGAGGCGTTGCGACGAAACGGGTTGGCGGAACGCACGCTGGTTCTGTTCACGAGCGACAACGGTCCCGAGCACTACGCCTATGAACGGACGCGGCGCCACGATCACCGGAGCACCGGTCCGTTGCGCGGGCTCAAGCGCGATTTGTGGGAGGGCGGGCACCGGGTGCCCTTCATCGTGCGTTGGCCGGGGCGCGTCACGGCGGGCGCCGTTTGCCCGGCGCTCGTGGGGCAGGTGGACGTGATGGCGACGGTGGCGGCGATTCTGGGCTGCGCGTTGCCCGAAGATGCCGCAGAGGACAGCTTCGATCTGCTGCCGCTCTGGCGGGGCGAGGTCCCGGACGTGCGGGACTTCCACGTCCATAACACCCGGGCCAATGAATACGCGATCCGGCAGGGGGAATGGGTCTTGATCGAGGCTCCGTCGGGCGCGGTGACGCGAGTGCCGTCGTGGTTCGATGGGGCCAACGGTTATGCGTCGGACGATTCACCCGCCGCCCTCTTCGATCTGCGCCAGGACCTTGCCCAGCGGCGCAACGTCATTGCCGAACATCCCGCCCGGGTGGCGGCCCTGCGGGCACTCCTGACGCAGATCCGCGAGCAAGGTTGCAGCGCCCCGCGATTGCTGGGGGCGCCACGATGACTGCGCCCGGTCCTGACACCGGCACCGCGCAACCGACCAGGTCGGTGCGAGCAGGGACGCACTATTCCGCGTAGCCGGGGTGGCTCTCGTCCGGGGCGTAACGTGCCGGCGCCGATTGCCACACGAACGTCCCGGAATCCCCGGCGGCGCTTCCCTCTCCTCCGGGAATCGAGTAGTCGGGGCGGACCATGGTGGTGGATCCCGGAGGAAAGCTCGAAGTGCCCGGATCAAAGGGATAGCTGAACGGAACGCCGTCGATGGTTTCGGTGACCACCATGCCATCCCGGGCCCGCGCGATCGCGGTTATCAAAACCGAGTAGTCGGGCCCGACGGAAATCCCGCCGCGAAAACCCGTCGGGTTCTGCGCGAACCCAGCCACCAACGGCAGGTCGATCGGCGCGGGCAGGCTCCATTCCACGGAGCGGTCACGGTCCGTCTGCCGATAGATCCCCGAGGCATCCACGACCCGTGCGCTGGATCCCGTCGTGGCTTCCGCTCCGGCGCCGCCGAACACCGGATCCTCGTAAGGCCGCAGCCGGTAGGGATGGACGTCGGCCCGCAGGCGGAACTCGAGGTCGATGGTCGAGGAGGGTTGCGGGTCCACCACCGTGAACGTCCGGGTCAGACGTGAAGCCAATCGCCATTCCGTCAGGGGCACGGCGTTGCTCGGATGTCCGTTTTGCAGGAGCGTGACGTGGCCGGCGAAAGGCTCCTGTCCCGCGGGCAGCGGAAAACGCAGGCGCGTCCAGGTTTCCGGCCGGACGCTGATTTCAGCGGACGTGCTCCCGGCCACCCGAACAGTGACGGGGAGGTCCGGATCGAACAGTCCCGTCACCGTCACTTCGCCGGTCGCTTCGTCGATGGTCATGCGCTGCAGACTGGGCGCGAGCAGGCCGAATTCGTCCGCCGCCGTCGACACGGTGAAGAAGACCATGCGGGCCGGTCGCAGGGAGGGATCGACGTCATGACCGTTCGCGCTGAGGTACGCGCGGATGGCGGTCTGATCGAACGGCCGTTGGCGAGGCTGCACTTCGGGGAACATCTGGCAGCCGCCCAGGGCCGCGTCGAAGAAGAGCCGGGTGGCAAAGTACGGCCAGTGGTCCTGCACGGATTCGGTCCAACCGGCGTAATAGGAGGCCCCCTGATCGAGACAGGTCTGGATGAACGGCCCCGCGGACGGGTGCGCGCCCAGGCAGGCGTCGATGAAAACCAGGCTCTTGCGTCCGAACTCCAGGTGGTTCCGAAAGAACGCTGCCGTGACGCAGTAGTGCGCCTTGGGAACCGTGACCACGTCCCCGCCCAGGATCGCCGGTCCGGGCATCGCGTAGGCCAGTTCACCGAGATCGAAGGCCTCCGCATGCCGGACCTCCGACTCGGGCGTGACGATGGTTGAAGTCGACAGGATGAACTCGGGATACTCGACCACTCCGTCCCCTGCCGTGCCCGGCGGGACGGGTTCTGCGCGGCGGGCCATGCCGAATCCGCCATGCGTGTCGATATAGAACACGCCGAGGTCGTCGCCCTCCGCCTCCAGCGCGAGCAGGTTTTCCAGGCTTGCCTCCCCGCCCACCACGTCGTACCCCCGCGCCGCGAAGGCCGGGCCAAGCGACGCAAGCATGGGCGCTTCCAACCCCGGCAACGACGCCTGAAACATGGCCGCCCGCCGGGATTCGGGTACGCCCGTCGGAGGCCTCGTTCCCGTGGCCGTCAACCGGGGGTCAACCCGCCCGCGCGTGGACACGCCGGCTTTGCGGGACGGCGCGAACATCCCGGATGCGGCAAGTTGTTCGTCCGTGGCCGGCAGCCGGTTGTTGATGATCCACAGCGGTCGTCCGTCCGTGAACCGGGCCTGCATCGAGCCGTCCTCGGCAACGCGGATTCCCTCGAGTTCCTCGAAACCCCGCAGGAAGAGTTCCAGTGCTGCCGCCGCTGCGTCCGTTTCCTCCGTGGCCAGTTCCCCGACACGCCCGGCGATGGCTGCCAGTACCTCGATCCGCCGGGCATCCGTCACCTGTCGCTCCTCCCATCCGGGCAGGCTCAGCACCCGGAAGAACGCGGCCCGGCCGGACACCGGCGCCCCGAATCCCGTTTGTTCCGACCGGAGGACCACCCGCCAGTCCGGATCGGTGAGGGTCGGCGTCGATTGGAGTTCGTGAAATCTCCCGTCCGTGGTCCAGGCCAGTTCGACGAACCCGCCGGCCGGGCCGGTGGCCCGGACGGGCAGCAGGGTTTGCGCGATGGCTCCCGACAGCGCGGCGCTGAAGAGCGGCCACAACATCGCGAAGCGAACGATCTGGATGACGCGGCGCGGCGCCTGCTTTCGTTGGTGACTGAAGTTCATGGTAAGTCCAAATAATAACCGTCGCGGGCGGTTTGTCACCCGCTCACGCCATCAAGGCTGGGGCCTTCGTTCGCTGGCGACGGCCAGGCGCCGGGCCAGTGGGATCAGGGCGTTGGGCAGGGGACGCATCACCTCAAGCAGCGCGGTCATCGAGAGGCAATCCGTGCGGTGCTGCTGGCACTGACGCTGGAAGGTGCGGCGGTTCTTGGTGCAGATCAGCGTTTGCGGGCGGCCCCGGGTGTCGGTCTCGCAGCCGAGGTCCAGGTTCTGACTGCGGATCTGGCTTTCCACATGGTAGCGGCGGCCCTGATGCATGCGGAAGCGCGCCACTCTCGTCTCCGGGTCATGGACGAATTCCTGCAGCGCGCGGCAGTCCTCGCACCGGCATGTAATTGTCACGGCCTGCCGCCAGTCGGTCGGCGGTGGCGGCGGGGTCTCGCTGCGGGCGAGCAGGAATTCGGCTGAGTGAACCCACAACCGCCCTGCGGCCGGGTCGGCGACGACCCCCTCTGGATCCTGTTCCTGAAGCGACCTCAATGCCGGCGCCAGCACTGTGCCCGGATCGAAAGCCGCCACATTGGCCACCATGGCGGCGGCAGCGTCCGTCCGCAGGGAGTTCGCTCCGATGGCGCGCAGGAACCCCAGGAGGCCGGTTACCATGCCGGCATCCACGGGCTTGGCCTTCTGCGCCCGCCGCCAGTCCGGGCCGGCGTTGGGATTGACGGAGGGCTCGATGGCGGGCAGCGCCCGGACCATGCTCATGGACGCCTCGTGCAGGGCCTCGCTCCACGCAGCATCCAACGCGTCGCCCAACTGGCGCCGAACGCCGTCGGCCAGGTCCACCCCCGCGCAGTGCAACAGAGGGAAGTACTCCCGCACCACCGCCGCGAGCAGGCGCCCGGCCGCCTTCGGACCGAGTTGGAGCAGGGCGTTGGCGAGCGCCTTGTTTTCGCCGCCGTCGTATTCGTACGTCACGACACCCGTGATAAAGCGCTTCAACAAGCCGCGGTCCCCGAGTTGCCCCAACAGGCGCAGCATTTCCGCGCGATCCGGCACGCGGCCGGGGTGGTGCAGACCGGTCCCGGCGGCGAATCGCTCCCAGGTTTCGATGATTTTTCGGGCGACGCCGGGTGCCGCCGGATCGTTCGCGTCCACGCGCCCGGCCAGATATGGCAGCGCGGCGGCCACGCCCGCTTGCAGCAGAACCCCGGCGAACTGTCCGCGTGGCCAGATCACGAGGGCGGCCCGATGGTAGGCGCGCTCGAAGCTCGCGCCTTCGTTGCCCGTGGCCTCGGTGAGGCGTTGTTCATCCGGTTCCTCATCGTCCAGCGCGCCGGCCGGTAGCACCTCGCCCTCCGCCAACGGCAGCCGCCCGTAAGCCACCGACTGGTCCTGCTCGTTCACCCACTGATCGATGTGGCGCGACGCATCCGTAACTTCGATCACCTCGAAGCTGTCGCTGCCGGCATCCTCCCCGATCTCCTCCTCGTCGTCGTAACGGCGCCAGCGCCCGCGTCCCCGGCGGCGATAGTCATGGTAGCAGGGCTCGGCGGGGCCATGCTCCTCGATGTGAACGATCCCCAGATGCACCGCACAGTCGGCCCCGGCTGCCGCGGCCCGCAGCACTTTCGCCCGCGCGGCATCCTCCCCCTTCAAACCGGCGAACGAAAGCCCCGCCGGGCTGTATTGATGTTCGAGCAGCCAGGCGAGCTTGGCGGGGGCGTCCTCTGTCACGAACGCGTCGAGCAGCATCCGGCCGGCCGCATCGATCTCCGCGGCATGGAGCGGGGCGCTCAACGGTTGATCCGGGCTTCCCGTCGGCGTCTGGATCAGGTTGTAGACCAGGCAGACGCGGTGGCCTTCAGCGACCGGTCGGACCTCGTGCTCGCAGTCGGCGTAGAAGGCCGCGAACTTCAACTCCGAGAACTCCTCGCTGCTCAGGTCCGCCACGACTTCGCGCCCCGCGTGTCGAATGACGAGTTCACCGCCGCGGAACACCGAAGGCAGCATGATCACCAGCGTCCCGAACATCCCGCCGGCTTTCTCCGTGTCCCGATGCGTCGCAAAAAAGCCGCCCGGCTCGTAGACCAGCAGCTTGTAGAGTTCGGCCGACACGCCGGCATCCGCGCAGCCCAGGCCGGTGACCACCGATTCCAGTATCCGCGCAAAGGTCCGGTCCCAGGCCCCCCCGCCGGGCCGCACCCGGTCGGCCGGCAACTGCCAGGTCCGTCGCACCGACTCGTCGAGCAGGGTTTCCTCGCCCCGCCCGTACGGCGCTCGCGAGGCCTGCCGGATGATCGCCTTGACCTGCGTTTCGGGCACGGGGAAGGAGATCACTCCGACGCCCTCGACTTCCAGGCGCGGCACCGGGGTTTCGACAGCGCCGTGGACAAAGAAATCGCCTGCCCGCCGCACGCTGGAGAGCAGGTCCTCGAGCGCTTTCAGGTCGTGATTGTACGGGACCGAGATGCCGTCGTTGAGCATGGGCGGGAAGCTACGGTCCCGCGGAAGGCGGAACAAGAGGGAGTTGGCGGCGGGGAGTCGGCCGTCGGTTCCACCGTGTGAAGCGCCCACCGCTTCTCCGGACGCGCTTCCAACCGCGACTGTGCCCTGGTCCAATCCAGGTGAGGGTGGCGGTTCGGATTCGCTTCGAAGCCGACGTTCAGCGCCCTGAACAGGTCCCTGCTCCGGCCTGCCACCGCGCGGTGCAACGCGTGGTTCACCGCAAACGTGGCTGCCACCGGCCGGGGCGTGAGAATTCACGCGAACGACCGCGAACCGGTCATTCGCTCAACCGGAGCCCTCGTGGCGCATTCGCGGGACTTTGTCTCCCCTCGCCGGATCTCTGCGGCTAATAGGCGACCGCGCGGTAGAACAGCGGGAGGGCCGCTTCGGGTTCCGCATCCTCGAACACGGCGGCGCCAGCCCCGTTCATGGTCACCGTGCCGACCTCGCTCCAGGTCGTGCCGGTTCCCCGCAGACTGCCCGTGCGCTGGATGGTGTAAAGGGCTCCGGGCGTGCCGGCAAGCGTCAGTTCGCGACGACCGTTGGGAAGCAACCGGCAGCCGGTGAACTCGGCCGGATCAACCGCTCCGCCGGATCCGGTCTTGAGCGCCATTTCCGTGCTGAACGAGACCACGCCGACGCCGTACATGTCCGCGATCGCCGTGGTGGACATGTAGAACCGTTGGAGGAAAGCGAGCGTTACCGTGCAGGTCTGATCGTCCCTCAGGGTGTCCGGCGGGATTTCCACTGCGGTCGCATTGACCGGCAGTTCGCGCGGCACGCACAAGTCCGGCGCCCGGAAAACGGTCTGGCCCGAGGCGTCCACGATTTCCAGGACCAGCAGGTCGTCCTGACCGGCGTTCGCGAAGGCGTCCCACTGCAGGATGAAGGGCTGGCTGACATCAACTCGTTGGGCCGCCTGGTAATTCGTAAAATGCGGCACGGGGGGATGCTCTGAAGGCAGGCTCATCGGGATGACCTGTTCGCCTGCGTCCGGCTGGGTGAAACGGAGGGTGTAAAGGCCAGTCGGATAGGCTGCATTCAACGCCTCCAGGGTGGCCGGGGCATCCAGGAAGAGCAGACTGCCGCTGCCGGGGATCGCCTGCAGCGTTTTGGATGCGCCACCGGGCAACGCCACCGAAGCTGCCGTTACAGCGGGGCCGGCCGCCGGCTCACGCACCGACGCGAAGAACGCGAACGGGGCCTCCGGGTAGGGGGCCGGCACACCGGCTGAAGTCTGCTGGTAATGTCCCTGCTTGAACACCGAATAGGATCCCCACCCGCTGGGCGTACCAAGCGGGTCGCAGTCATTCCCGCCCCCGTTGTCGCCCGTCTGGAAGCTCCCGGTCGTGGTGGGCAACGCCGTTCCCGTTGCGCTCATGATGGGCATGAAGGTGCCCGCGGGATTCAGCCGCCACGAAACCGTGGTGTTGGCCGGGAGGGATCCGGTCGGGGTGCACGTAATCGACTTCCCGTCCCCGGACCATTGGTAGGTGAACGCGACACCCTGGGGCATCCACTCGATATTCCCAACGAAGAACCCCGGCATCGAGACCACGACCGGTATCGACGTCGCCATCGCCTGGTCGAAACGAAAGACCACGGTCGTGCTGACGGACACCGCGGTGCCGCCGTTCGCCGGAGTCGTCCCGGTGACCTGGGGCGCAGCCGCCTGAACCCCTTTCCCGGGGGCGCTCGACAGGGCGGCCAGGACCATCGTCATCAGCAGCCGGCCACGGAATGAGCGGCGGGCCGTGGCGCCGGCTGAGGACGTCCGCGACCGCCGCAAAAGGGGAGAGGCATCCATAAGAGAACAGGTTGATCTTGCTCTAAATGTTTAAGAATACCTCGTTGAGCGTGCGGCGGCCCTCACCCGCTGACGAGCAGATTGTTTGTAATCGCCGAACCACCTGGAACCCGCCAGCGCACCCACCGATCGCTCGGGGTGGGGGGCGTGCGCCGGAAACAGAAAACCCCGCAGGCGCAACCTGCGGGGTAACGATTTACTGCCTGGGATCAGGGGTGGCTTAGGTCCGCCGCCACCGCCGCCAACTGGCCAATCCAAGCAGGCCCGCCGCGACAATGGCGACATACTCCCCGGGCTCAGGAACTGGAGTGATCGTGATCGCATAGTCGCTGCCGGTTCCGTAAGCCAATGGGAGGGAAGAGCCGTCGGAACTGTATGCCGCGATGCCGCCAGAATAGCCTTTGGTCGTTGTCATGGGCGTGACTGTGAGACTCCACAATGGACCACTCAGCGGACCGATGACTCCGCCGTCACTGTTCGCATTGTTCCAGTCCCAGCCGCCGGTGAACGAAGTCGGGCCACCGCCCAACTCATTGTTATCATCTTCAACCTGCGCGGACGCCGTAACACCGTTGCCGGTCAGCGAGATTCCCCAGTCTGCCGACCCGTCTCCGTTGGCGCCACCGCCTCTCCTGCTGAATACGACATTGAAATGGAGTCCGTCGCTCCCCGCGTACATGAACAGGTGCGCCGCGCCGACCGAAAGGGTCGGCCCATTCAGGAGGTTTTCCGAAGAGCTGGAATAGTTGTAGTTACCCGCTCCGGTGGCCGCTCCGGTGTAAGCCGAAATCGTTCCCTTGGGGGTGGGGTCTGTGCCCTGATAGACGTAAAACACTTGGGCATTGGCCGTGCTCATCAACGCGACGCCGATCAGCGCGCCTGCCCCTGCCGTGATTCTCTTTCGTCTGTAACTCATGGTGTAGGTCTCCGTAATGGTTTTGGGTCATCGCGATCGGCAGATGTCGAGTCGCCGAAACGCGCCGAATCGAAGCGTGTGCATCGCATCATCGGCACGTGTGCCTTTTCGCTATCACGAGACTGCGGACGTGTCAACCTATCTCACTATACAGAACCACTCATCACGGGACGGGAATACCGACGCGTGTTGCCGCCCGCCGGGTGAGCGGCCCTCGGCTGACCGTCCGGTGAGAACCGCCCTGGTTGATCGAGTTTCAGCCGAACCCCGTGGTTCCCTGCCCTCCACCGGAAGCCGGCATCGGCTCGTGGCACGGAACCCATGAGCGAACGCTCCCACACCTGAGCCGTAACTATTCAGTAGAGGGGGCCGTTTTTGGGGCATACCCCAGCGGAGCGCTGGGAACTCGGAGGGGTTCTCCAACGCGCGCGGCGCGCTCCGCCGTCCCTCGCTCGGGCGGGCGGGCGCTCTGAACCCCTGGCTCAGGGCGGCTTTGCTTGTCCGGGAACCTCGCTCATCGCCTTGTCCGGCAGGCCTCAGCCCGGACTTTGCGCCACTGCATTGCAGTTGGGCACCAGACTGATCATCTTCTCCAGCAACCGGCGCCACCAGGCCCGTTCCTGCGGATCGCGCACCGCCAGCCGGATCGTCGTCATCCCGCCGGTCTCACTGATAATCCCCCCGGTGGTGAAGAGCCGGAAACGCAACGTCGCCGCCGTCACCCGGTCCAGCCACCCCAGATGCCGCTGGAACAACTGCGTCAGGTTGTAGCTCACAATCGCCAGGGACAGCGCCGCCTCCGTGCTCCAGAACCGCTTCAGGCACAACTTGGGCAGCGCGAAGTCCGCATCCAGTTGCTTGATCACTTCCTCGCACCCGGCCCGTCCGTTGTAGCGCCGCCACACCTCCACCGGGGACACGCTCTGGGAGAGGTTGGTCACCAGCGCCTGGTAGAGATAGCCCGGGCAGTCGATCAACAACTTGCCGCCGGTCCGTTGCCGGGCCGCTCGCTTTTCCGCCACCCGGTGGCGCAGCAGGATCAGGCGGCGGGGCTTGGGCCAGTTGGCTTCCTGATGCCAGACCTCCGCCACCTCGGTGCCGGGCACCGAACTGGCCTGCCAGATCAGGTCCTTCTTCAAGAGCCGTTGCACCGGTTTGAGCAGGCGGGCCACCACGATGTGCGAGCCGCCGGGCCTCGAGCAGATTGAGCCATTCAGGCAGGCAGAAACCCGAATCGGCGCGCACCGGGCCGATCGCAATCCGCTTGGGCAGCCGCGCCAGCAATTCCAGGGTGAAGGCGACCACGTTGTTGGCGCAGCTGGCGTTGCCGGTCGCAACCAAAAGCCGACCACCAGCTTGACCTCCTCGAGCACCGCCACCAGCGGATGCAGGCACGGTTTGGTGCCCAGGCGGGTGTAGCCGGTGGCCACGCCCTCCTGGTGGCCGTCCTCGTGCAGGAGCCGGGTCGAGTCAGGTCCAGGCTGTAGCCGCCGGGGCGACTGGGCAGCCGCTCCAGGCACCAGCGCCAGAGGGGACCGAAGGTGGCCAGGGTTCTTCCCGGCCGAGGTGAAGCCCTGGAAGAAGCGGGTAAAGGTGGACTGGCTGCCGATGCGTTGGATGGCCAGCAGCGCGGGCAGCATCACGTCGTTGCGCAGATGAGCCGGTGGGCCAGTTTTTGCGCGCCAGCCAGGATGCCGGCCAGGAACCCCAGGGGCCAGATCGGCCACCGGGATGGCCTTTTTGCTGGTGCGCCGATGCGGCAGCACCAGCGCCAGCAAGGCTCCGAAGCGGTGCCAGTGAAGAAATCCGGCGAAGGTGAGCAGCCCGGCCCGCCCGCTGACCTTCTGGTCGGTGAAACCGATTTGGATGGTTTCTCCGGCGTCTGGAGCTTAATGAACTCGGTCACTGTTTGGTGACCGGTTCTCCCGGTGTGATTGGAGCGTTTATTTCGCACCCCTCCATCACTTCCAAACAGTGACCACCCTTGGCTACTGCATAGTTACGGCTGAGCCGGATCGATCCGGCTAAGCCGTAACTATTCAGTAGAGGGGGCCGTTTTTGGGGCATACCCCAGCGGAGCGCTGGGAACTCGGAGGGGTTCTCCAACGCGCGCGGCGCGCTCCGCCGTCCCTCGCTCGGGCGGGCGGGCGCTCTGAACCCCTGGCTCAGGGCGGCTTTGCTTGTCCGGGAACCTCGCTCATCGCCTTGTCCGGCAGGCCTCAGCCCGGACTTTGCGCCACTGCATTGCAGTTGGGCACCAGACTGATCATCTTCTCCAGCAACCGGCGCCACCAGGCCCGTTCCTGCGGATCGCGCACCGCCAGCCGGATCGTCGTCATCCCGCCGGTCTCACTGATAATCCCCCCGGTGGTGAAGAGCCGGAAACGCAACGTCGCCGCCGTCACCCGGTCCAGCCACCCCAGATGCCGCTGGAACAACTGCGTCAGGTTGTAGCTCACAATCGCCAGGGACAGCGCCGCCTCCGTGCTCCAGAACCGCTTCAGGCACAACTTGGGCAGCGCGAAGTCCGCATCCAGTTGCTTGATCACTTCCTCGCACCCGGCCCGTCCGTTGTAGCGCCGCCACACCTCCACCGGGGACACGCTCTGGGAGAGGTTGGTCACCAGCGCCTGGTAGAGATAGCCCGGGCAGTCGATCAACAACTTGCCGCCGGTCCGTTGCCGGGCCGCTCGCTTTTCCGCCACCCGGTGGCGCAGCAGGATCAGGCGGCGGGGCTTGGGCCAGTTGGCTTCCTGATGCCAGACCTCCGCCACCTCGGTGCCGGGCACCGAACTGGCCTGCCAGATCAGGTCCTTCTTCAAGAGCCGTTGCACCGGTTTGAGCAGGCGGGCCACCACGATGTACGAGAGCCGCCGGGCCTCGAGCAGATTGAGCCATTCAGGCAGGCAGAAACCCGAATCGGCGCGCACCGGGCCGATCGCAATCCACGCTGGGCAGCCGCGCCAGCAATTCCAGGGTGAAGGCGACCACGTTGTTGGCGCAGCTGGCGTTGCCCGGTCGCAACCAAAAGCCGACCACCAGCTTGACCTCCTCGAGCACCGCCACCAGCGGATGCAGGCACGGTTTGGTGCCCAGGCGGGTGTAGCCGGTGGCCACGCCCTCCTGGTGGCCGTCCTCGTGCAGGAGCCGGGTCGAGTCCAGGTCCAGGCTGTAGCCGCCGGGGCGACTGGGCAGCCGCTCCAGGCACCAGCGCCAGAGGGACCGAAGGTGGCCAGGTTCTTCCGGCCGAGGTGAAGCCCTGGAAGAAGCGGGTAAAGGTGGACTGGCTGCCGATGCGTTGGATGGCCAGCAGCGCGGGCAGCATCACGTCGTTGCGCAGATGAGCCGGGTGGGCCAGTTTTTGCGCGCCAGCCAGGATGCCGGCCAGGAACCCCAGGGCCAGATCGGCCACCGGGATGGCCTTTTTGCTGGTGCGCCGATGCGGCAGCACCAGCGCCAGCAAGGCTCCGAAGCGGTGCCAGTGAAGAAATCCGGCGAAGGTGAGCAGCCCGGCCCGCCCGCTGACCTTCTGGTCGGTGAAACCGATTTGGATGGTTTTCTCCGGCGTCTGGAGCTTAATGAACTCGGTCACTGTTTGGTGACCGGTTCCCCCGGTGTGATTGGAGCGTTTATTTCGCACCCCTCCATCACTTCCAAACAGTGACCACCCTTGGCTACTGCATAGTTACGGCTAAGCCGGATCGATTCAACAGGGGGTAGCCACCGACGTGTAGTCGGCGCTGAAATCCAAGCGCTTACGCGGGCTCGCCGATTCCGATCAGCAGTCACCTTTCGGTGAATCGTCGCCCTCGGCAACAGGCAGCCCTATCCCAGCTGAATCTTGCGCCGACTGCACGTCGGCGGCTACGAGTTACTGAATCGATCCGGCTAAGCGGCGGGACTATCGACCACGTGGTCCGGACGAGATCAGGGCTTCCACCAAAGGGAGCGCCAGTAGGCTTGATCGAGGTGATACGGATTAGTGATCGAATCCGGCTCGCCCACGGTCAGGACGCCGTAGCGACGCATTTCGCGGACGTACGCCTCCCGCGGTCGAAAACCGGGCATGTCGAACCGCTTGATCTCCGCAAGATAGTCCCGTCCCGCGCGCACCATTTCTCGCAGTCGCCGGTAATCCGGATCGTCGCGACCCGCGAAGACCGCGTCACTTTCCGTGCCGGACCGGCACACTCCGTATCCGCCCGCCTCGGGCGCGAGCGGGGCGAGCAGGAGGAGGGACTGTTCGGGACGCGAGAGGTTGAACACGATGTGGCGGCTGAATTGCAGCCGGGGGTCATCGAGTGAGAAGCGCCAGAATGACAGGCCGATTTCATCCGAAAGGGACGCCGGCAGCGCGCGTTCGCCCGTGTGACAGGACGCGCAACGCCGCGCGATAACCCCGGCGCCGGCCCGGGTCGTTGGCCAGTCAAAGTCGGTATGCACCTGGTTGTTCTCGGAATACCCGCCGATCGAACCGCAGCCGAGCGCGCCGTAGGTCCCGGGGTAGGGCGCGCCCACCTCGATCCACAGGCGCATCATGCGCCGCTCGTGATCGGTGGCCGTCGCGCCGTAATGTGACCCGTCGAGCAGTGTCAGAATCCGACTGGCCGCGGAACCCAGTTCGCGCGGTTCGTGGTTGCTCTTCGGTTCGTTTCGTCCGTCGCGAAACAGGCGGTTCACGGTCAGGGTGAAATAGCTGTGGGAGAACATCGGCCCGTGATCGCCGCTGAGCACCACACCGCCGGCGTACGGCCCGCCTGCCGGCCCGGGGGTGTAGTCGTGGCAGTCCACGCACAGGCGGTCGAGGATCGGCTGGATGTCGCGCGGGAAATCGAACACGTCCGGACAATCGGCGATGGGTTCCGGGCGGCTGGGCGGACGACGAAGGGCCGCCAGCGACTGCGGCGCAAGGTACGTGCGGGTGCGTTGTTCGTGACAGCCCACGCAGCTCACCACCTCACCCGGCTGGACGGTCAGAAAACTTTGCATCCGCTTCACCGCCAGGTCGTCCTTGTCGAGCGCCACGAAGAAGAGGCCGCGCAGGGCCGGCAGTTCGGCGTAGGCGGAACCGTCGGGTTCCACCGGGATGGTGCCCAGCACGCGTTCAAGGGTGAAGGAACCCCCGTAGGTCAGCGGGTCCATGCCGCCGGTGAAATTGACCGGTTTGGGGAGCGTCTCGAGCACCAGCAGCTTGCGGATGTCGCCCGGTTGCACGCCGGTCATGTTGCGGCCTTCGTAGACGTTGGCCAGGATCACGCGCCCGGTCGCCTCGGCGGGATCCACGGCCGGCGGAATGACCCGTTCCCATCGGCGCGGGATGAGGGGCCGCGGCTCGTGCAGGGTCAGACCGGCCTGTCGATCGGCTTCCGGCAACCGGTAGAGGGCTGCCACCGAACCGCTCCCGTTCAGCAGCACGATCTCGCCGTCGCGCGCGGCCATGAAAGCGTCTTCGCTGAACGCCCAGGGATCGCGGAAATCCGTGGCGCGCGTCACGTAGCGGGCGGCGGAGGGTTCATCCGGTCCGCGTTCGGCATCGAGGATCGCCACCGCGCCGGCATGCTCACGCTGACCGTGGCCGGGCGAAAAGATGGCCACGACCTTCGAGGATCCGGGGACGGGCTTCGCGTCGATCATCACGACGCCGGGGTGCTGGTTGCCGTAATAGACCATCTGCCCCGTGCCGTCCGGGTTGGCGGTCCAAAGGTGGTGATAGTCCACCTGCGAGCGGTCCACGTATTCCCAGCGTTGGTACAGGATGCGTCCGTCGGGGAGCACCCAGGGGGTGTTGTCGTGTTCGATGTTGGCCGAGATCGCGCGGATGTTGCCCCCCTGCGCGTCGCAGCGGTGCAGCGTGGCCACCTGGGTGATCCAGCAATTGACCCAGCGTTTGGCCCGCGTCGAGACGAACACGATGTCGCCGTCCGGCAGCCAGCAGGGTTCGAAGTCGTCGTAATCCCCGTCCGTCAGCTGCCGGAGCCCGGTGCCGTCCGCCTGGATGGTGTGCAAATGGTAATGCTCGCTGCCGCCCCGGCGATAGCCGAACAGGACGGTCCGCCCGTCGTAATGCACCACCGGATCCCGCACGCCACCATCCGGATCGTCGATCAGCCACCGCACCCCGCCCGTGGCCACGTCGAGCACCCCAAGCCGTCCGCCCGGCAAATAGGTGACCCGCTTGTCGCCGTCGAGGTGAACCGCTTGCCCGGGCGGGGCGAATTCCCAGTCGGAGTAGTAGCCGATGTTGGCATACCAATGTCCGTCGGAACCGATCTTGCGCGCGGCGAACACCACTTCGCGAACGTCGTGCAGCGGGCCGGCCAGCAGCGTTTCCTTGACCCGCGGGGTTGCGATCGGGAGCGGTTCCGGGACGGTGCGCAGGGCCAGGTAGTCGTAGAGAATCCAGCTTTGATGACGCAGGGTGATCGCGATTTCGTTGTCGCCGTGACGCAGGGCTTCCGGCGGGAGGGCGAACACCAGGCTGGAAGGATCGCCCACGCCGTCCGGCTGGAAGACCAGATGCATGCTGCCCGCCGGAGCGAGCTGTGGGGGCAGGTCAAGATCGTTGATCCGAACCTGCACTTCGGAGCGTTCGCTCCGGTGCGCGCCGGCGAGGCCCAGCACCAGCCAGCAGGCCGGCCCGGCGGGGGCGTCCCGGCTGAACCGAAGCGTGAAGGTGTGTTCGCGGCCACCCGCCCAGGAATCGCGCGGCGCAGGATGCA
Source organism: Verrucomicrobiales bacterium (assembly GCA_024233305.1). Classification (GTDB taxonomy): domain Bacteria; phylum Verrucomicrobiota; class Verrucomicrobiia; order Limisphaerales; family J093; genus J093. Next base: position 66,730 of record JACKPV010000029.1, on the reverse strand, counting down.
CGAACGGCCAGTCCTTGATTGCGCTCCGGCCGACAGTGAACCGGACCGGACCGGGGAAGACACGGTCGAACTGGGCGTAACCTTCGTCGGTGAGTCCGAATTCCTGCGTCCGGGCGTCCGGTCGGCCGACCAGCCACAGGGTGTCCGGCGGCATTCCGGCGCCCGCGCCGGAAAGGGGAAGGGAGGCGGCCAGCAGGGCCTGAACGAAACCAACCGGCGTGATGCAGCGCTGACGCATGATGAGGCAGCATTCTGCTCCCCGAAGTCGCGATGTGTCAAATCGCGCAGGCGCTTTCCGTCCGACGCCTGCTTCGGGGGGGGGGTGCGGCGGCCGAACGGGGATATGGATCGGAGGGCTTGAGATGGCGCGTTGGGCGGGCGCCCGGTTGCCGTTGACACGAGAACGGTATCGGAGAGCATCCTCTGGCGTTGAAGCCGATGCCCTCTTTGCCAAGATCTCGAGGATTATCTCCCGACGGCGGAGAACCGCCGCGGCGATTGATGCGGACGACGGAAGGCAGGATCCTGGAGGTTGGTTGTGCGCTGGCCCTGCTCTGGGTGCTGACCCTTGCTGGCGGCTGGTTCTGGAAGCCGGACCTGGCGCAGGTCCTCAGCGGCATGACCACGGCCAACATCTTCTTCGGCCGGGCCGGAGGAATGTCGTTGGGGTACGCCGCAGGACTTGAGCATACGGTGGTGGTGCCCGCCAACCTGCTGATCGAGTCGATTCAGGTGCTCGTCCTTTACCCCCTCTTCGTCCTGAGCTGGCAGCACCTGATCGAGATTCGGGCCCTGCGCAATGCCATGCGGCGTATGCGCCTGACCGCCGAGCGCTACGAAGAGCGCCTCCGTCGCTACGGGCTGGCCGGGTTGTTCGTCTTTGTCTGCACGCCGTTTGTGATGACCGGCCCGGTGGTCGGGGCGGTGCTCGGCTTCCTGATCGGCTTGCGTCCGGCGGTGAACCTGGCCGTGGTGCTCACCGCCACCAGCCTCGCGATCGTCGGTTGGGCCTTCGTCCTGCACGGCGTGCACGACTGGGCCTCCACCTACAACCGCTATGCACCGTTCGGCCTGTTTGTGGCCATTACCCTGCTCACCTTCTTGGTTGGACTCCTTGGCCGGCGGCGCCCCCGCCGCTGAATGCCCGCCCGGCGGGAGCCTGCCGGCTGGCAGCCCGGGTGGGGTTTTCGGGGAGGAACACCGTCGTCCCGGAAACTCGTCCGCCCGTTTGCCTCCGCTGAACTACGAACCTGTCACTCTATCTCGTGGGCTTCCCGTCCGCCCGAAACACGGGGGTGCGGAGTTCGGTCTCCTGCAGGGCGCTGACCGAAGAACGATCATGAACCTGTCACTCTATGTCACTCTATGCGCGCCGGGCTGGAACAACGAACCTGTCACCATGTGTCACTTTGTCCCTGCATCTCGCAGGGGATGCCGAAGTTGCCGCCGCCGGCTGCGGATCCCGGCAGGATGCGGAGGGCTCGCGGGTCAGGCAGGGGCGGTCTCGAAGGTCCACTCGCCGGTCTGCGCTGCCGGGCCAGTCCGGGTGGGGGTTGCCGGCCCTGGCAGCGCTGCGGTCGGGGCCGGAAAGGGCGGCCCAGCCTCAGGCGCTTGCACTCAACCCAACGGCAACGGCCGGACCGGACCGTCGGGCAGGAAAATCGTTGCGCCCGGCGCCGCCGATGTGGCTTGATTTCGCGGTGCACAGCAACGGCTGGTCCGGAAGTCGGGCCATCGGGCGTCCCCCCCAGATTGAGCGTTGCCTGGCAGCACGGATGTCATGAGCCGCCAGCGAATGCGGATTCTGTATACCGGGCAGGTGCAGGGTGTGGGGTTTCGCTACACCGTGCGGTCGGTCGCCCGCGGGTTCGAGGTGGTGGGAATGGTGCGGAACTTGCTGGATGGCCGGGTCGAACTCGTGGCGGAAGGGGAGCGGGAAGAGCTTGAGGCCTTCCGGCAGGCGGTGCACGAGTCCGGTTTGGGACCGCACATCCGGCACGAAGAAGTGCACTGGCACCCGGCCGAGGGCGGATTGCGCGGGTTTGAGATTACGAGCTAGCGGAACTGGGACATGCGATGAAGTTTGCGATTATTGCCGACATCCACGGAAACCTGGAGGCCTTGGAGACCGTGCTGGAGGACACCCGCCAGCAGAAGGTCACGCATTATGCCTGCCTGGGCGACGTGGTCGGCTACAACGCGAATCCGAAGGAGTGCCTGGACATCGTCCGGGACATGGGCATGCCATGCGTGAAGGGCAACCACGACGAGTTCTGCTCGGGAGAGGGCGCGCTGGAGGGATTCAATCCGCAGGCTGCCCTGGCCATCGAATGGACGCGGAATCAGCTCACGGCCGATGATCGCCAGTGGTTGCGCGACCTCAAGTACCTGCGGTTGGTGACGAATTTCACCATCGTGCATGCTACGCTCGATGCCCCGCAACGCTGGGGCTATGTGTTCGACAAGCTGGCGGCGGCGGCGAGCTTTACCTACCAGAACACGAAGCTCTGCTTCTTCGGCCACACCCACGTGCCCGTGGCTTTCGTTCGCGACAGCATGGTCCGTGGCGGGAGCTACTCGAAGTTCCGCATTGAGCCCGGCAAGAAGTACTTCGTCAACGTGGGCAGCGTCGGCCAGTCGCGCGACGGCGTGCCGAAGGCAACCTACGTGATCTACGACGTCGAGGAATCGACGCTTGAACTGCGCCGGCTGGACTACGACATGGCGACCACCCAGCAAAAGATCCTGGCCGCCGGACTGCCCCGACGGTTGGCGGACCGGTTGCCGCTGGGGCGTTGAGCCCAGGGCTGGCTTCCGGGGATCGCGAGCCAGGCGCCGGATCGTCGCCCGGAGGACCTGACATGAAAGGCAATGGCGCCAGCCAGGCGGGGGAGACCGAATCGTGAACCCGTTGCCGTCCGCTCCCCGCCGGATTCTCATCCTCAAGCCGAGTTCCCTGGGCGACGTGATCCAGGCGATCCCCGTGCTTCGCCTCCTCAAACGGCACCTCCCGGCAAGCGAAATTCACTGGTGGATCGACACCGGCTTGAGCGCGCTGTTCGAGGACGATCCCGATCTGGCCGGACTGCAACTCTTTGATCGCCGTCGTTGGACGCGTCCCACCGGGTGGCCCCTGATGATCCGGTCACTCCGCCGGATGCGTCAGCTCGGTTTTGACTGGGTGATCGACCTGCAGGCCCTGGCCCGCAGTGCGATTGTCGCGTGGTTGAGTCGCGGTCGTCTGATCGTCGGCCTGGAGGACCCGCGGGAAGGCGCTCCCGCCTTCTACGATGAAGCCGTGCCGCGTCCGTCGCGGAACACCCATGCCGTGGACTGGTATCTGTCGGTGCTGGATCGCCTGGGGATCGCGAAGGAGACCCCGTTCGACTGGCTGCCGCCCCGCCCCGTGGTGGCGAAGCGCATTCGGGAGCGATGGCCGGTGGCGGGAGGGCGCTGGATCGCGCTGCAACCGGGGGCGCGGTGGGTCACGAAACGTTGGCCGGCGCGCCATTTCCAGCAACTGGTCGGCACGCTGGCGGCGCGGCTGCCCGATGTCCGGTTTGCGATCCTGGGAAGCCGCGCGGAAGCCGATCTCGGAAGGGAGGTGGCCACCGGTGCCCCGGACCGCTGCCTGCTGCTGGCCGGCGACACCACGCTGCCCGAAATGGTGGAGTGGCTTCGCGGATGTGAACTTCTGGTCACCAACGACACCGGCCCCATGCACGCGGCGGCCGCCCTGGGCAAACCGGTGCTGGCGTTGTTCGGCCCGACCGAACCCCGACGCACGGGGCCATACGGCCAAATCGAGCACGTCCTCCGGCGTTCCCTCCCCTGCGTCCCGTGCTTTCGCAACAGTTGCCGCCGGGCCATCGACCGGGAGTGTCTGGTCGGGTTGTCGCCCCGGGAGGTGGCCGATGTCGCGCTGGTCCGGCTGGCTCAAGCAACCGGATAGACCACGGCGTCAAACCGCGGCCACCGGTGCGCTGAGGTCCTGGGCAACGCCCGGTGCCAGCCGGAGCAGGTGCACGGCGGGATTCGTCTGGGCAAAATAGTCCGCCGACCATTCGCTCGGAAACAGCACGACCGGATTCCGGGCCATGTCATAGGCGAGTCGCGCCCCGGTTGGCAGGGTGAGTTCATCCAGGCTGGCTTCGTTTGTTTCCGCCGGCAACCAGCGCACGACCTCCCAACCCGCCGGTTCCAACCGCGACGGAGCGCCGTATTCGCTTTCGAGGCGGTATTGGACGACCTCGAATTGCAGCGGACCCACGGCTGCCAGAAGCGGCACCCGGCTGGTCGCGTCGCGCAGATGCAGCACCTGCACGACTCCTTCCTGCAGCAACTGATCCACGCCCTGGCGAAACTGCTTGAACCGGCCGGTGTCCGGGTTGTGCAGAAACGCGAAGGACTCGGGCGGAAAGCGGGGGATTTCGCGGTAGACGATCGCGGGGTCGGTGGTCAGTGTGTCGCCAATCACGAAGTCCGGAAGTCCGACCAAGCCGATGATGTCCCCCGGATAGGCCTCGTCCACGGTCTCGCGCTCGTTGCCAAAAAGCTTGTGCGAACTCGACAACCGGACGCGGCGATCCGTGCGCGGATGCCGGACTGTCATGTCGCGCTCGAACTTGCCGGTGCACACGCGGAGGAAGGCGATCCGGTCGCGGTGTTTGGGATCCATGTTCGCCTGGATCTTGAAGATGAACCCGGAGAATTCGGGATGCTCGGGCGCCAGCGGGACGTGGTTGATGTGCCGGGGTCGCGGGGGGGGCGAATGTTCGAGAAAACCGTCCAGCAGCAGTTGCACGCCGAAGTTGTTCACCGCGCTGCCGAAGAAGACTGGGGTGACCTGTCCGGCGAGGACAGCGTCGGGATCGAAGGAAGCGCCGGCCAGTTCGAGCATTTCGAGTTCCTCGGTGACATGGCGAAAGGTCGCTTCATCGAGCCGGCCGCGGAACTCGGGCGCGGCTAGGCTGCCGATCTCGACCGGAGCCCGGTACTGCCCGCCTACCGTGCGCTCGAACAGGTGCAGCGCGCTGGTCCGGCGGTCGTAAACCCCGCGGAATTCCGCCCCGGCGCCGACCGGCCAGTTGACCGGATAGGCCCCGAGCCCGAGCACTTCCTCAAGTTCGTCCAGGAGCGCAAGCGGTTCGCGCATCGGCCGGTCGCACTTGTTCATGAAGGTGAAAATGGGAACGCCGCGCTGGCGGCAGACCTCGAAGAGCTTGCGGGTCTGCGGCTCGATGCCCTTGGCCGCATCGATGACCATCACCACCGAATCCACTGCGGTCAGCACGCGGTAGGTGTCCTCCGAGAAGTCCTTGTGCCCCGGAGTGTCCAGCAGGTTCACCCGGCAGTCGTTGTAGTCGAACTGAAGGACCGTCGAACTGATCGAGATACCCCGCTTCCGCTCGAGTTCCATCCAGTCGGAAGTCGTGGCCCGCTGGTGCTTGCGCGCCGTGACCGAGCCCGCCAACTGAACCGCGCCGCCATAGAGCAGGAGCTTCTCGGTCAACGTCGTCTTGCCCGCGTCCGGATGCGAGATGATGGCGAATGTCCGTCGCCGCTGGATTTCCTTCGCGATATCCACAAGGGCGCGGACGGTACCATGCCTGCCACCCGCGGCAAGCCGCGAAGCGAAGTTTCCATCGCCCGCCGGGGGCATTCCGCGGGGCATGAACCGTCCCGGTCGGTCCGGAGGCTCGGGCCATGGGTACAAAAAAAACCGGGCCGAGAGTCAGAGGGTGACTCCCGAACCCGGGGAGTTTTCTAGAGTACTTCTGTGGAACTACGGGGATACTCCAAGCCCAACCGGTACTTAGCCAGACTTGGAAAGTGACTCAGACGGTCAAAGATCATTTTCGGTGACGACCGCCTGCAAAGCTGGTGTCGTGTTCCGCGCCTATAAGACAGCACTGACCACACCTTGTCAAGCGCCTCGCAAAAAAAAGTGAAGAAAGAGAGCCTCGCCTCCCGACGCCTGTGCGCTCCTGTCGATCAGGGCCTATCCCGCCTTGGGATACGAACCGAGCACCTTCACCAAACTGCAGTGTTCCTCCACGCACTTCAGCGCCCGGGCCACCTTCGCGTCCGTCACGTGTCCGTCGAGGTCGATGAAGAAGAAATAGGCCCAGGCCTTCCGTTTGCTGGGCCGGGATTCGATCTTCGTGAGGTTGATGCGGAATCGCCGGAACGGTTCGAGCGAGCGATGGAGGGCCCCGACCTTGTCCGCGATGCTGACGATCAGGCTGGTCCGGTCGTTCCCGGTGGGGGGCGGATACTGGCGTCCGAGCACGAGGAAGCGGGTGGCGTTGGCGCAGTTGTCCTGCAAATCCGCCTCGAGCAGCCGCAGTTTGTAGCGATCCGCCGCCAGTGAGCTGGCAATGGCCGCCGCCTTGGGGTTTTCCGCCGCCAACTCCGCGGCCCGGGTCGTCGACGACGCCTCGATCACCTCGACGTTTGGCAGATGATTCGCCACCCAAACCCGGCATTGCGCCAGGGCCTGCGGGTGGGAATACAGGACCCTGATCGCTTTGCGCGGTCCCCGCCCGACGAGACAGTGCTGAATCGGGAGGACGATCTCGGAGACGATTTTCAAGTCGCTGTCGACGAACATGTCCAGCGTGTTGGTCACCACGCCCTCGGTCGAATTCTCCACCGGCACCACGCCGTAATCGGCGCCGTTGCGGGCGACCTCCGCGAACACGTCGGCGATGGTTTTCAGGGGAAGGTAGTTGAGACTCGATCCGAACCGGCGGACGGCCGCCTGGTGGGTGAAGGTCGCCTCCGGCCCGAAATAGGCGATGGTAAGCGACTTCTCGAGCGAAAGGGCGCTGGACATGATCTCCCGGTAGATCGCCCGCAGGGAGTCGTCGGTCACCGGACCGTCGTTGAGCCGGCAGAGCCGGTCGAGCACCGCGCGTTCCCGGTGCGGCGCGTAAATCTCCTCGCCCGATTTCAGCTTGGCAGCGCCGATCTCGAGCACGTGCCGGGTCCGCTCGTTCAGCAGCCGGACGATCTCCTGATCGATGCGGTCGATGGCTTCGCGATGGTCCTTCAGGCTCATGGTTCGGGAGGATTCGAGGAAGCCCGCGGTGCTTCGCCATCCGGCTCGCCGGGGGGCGCTGCTTCCGTTTCGGAGGGGGCCTCCGGGACGGCTTCCGGTGGGGTTTCCGGCGCCAGTTCATCCGGCGGGGTGGTGGCGAGGCCCGGATCGGCGGTCAACAAACCCGCCGGCTTCTCGACGGTCAACCGGCGCAACTCATCCGCGGCGGGCAGTTCATCCAGATCCCGCAGACCGAAGCACTCGAGGAAGAGCCGCGTGGTGCCATAGGTCATCGGCCGGCCCGGCGCTTCGGCCCGTCCCACCTGCTCGACCAATCCCCGTTCGACGAGGGTCTGCATGACGCCGTCGACGGATACGCCGCGGATTTCCTCGATCTCGGCGCGGGTCAACGGCTGGCGGTAGGCGACGATGGTGAGGGTTTCGAGGGCCGGCTGGGACAATTTGGCGGGTCGGGCGCGCTCCCCCATCAGGGCCTGAAGCCAGACGGCGTAGTCGGGACGGGTGACGAACTGCCACGCACCGGCCACACAGACCAAGCGGAAGCTGCGCCCGGCGGCCTCGTGGTCGCTGGCCAGTTCGTCGAGGATCGGCTCGAGGTCCTTTCCTTTGGTTTTGGCCAAGGACTGCGCCTCCGGCTCCTCGGACTTGGCCGCTTCGGCCAGGACCCCGGCGAGTTCGGCCGGAGTCAACGGCTTTTGCGACGAGAAAAGCAGGGCTTCGATGATGTTCTTCAGCTCCATCGGGATCGGTCTACGAGGCGGTGGCCAGGCGGGATGGTCCGTCGCCGGCGGGCGGTTCGTCCGGGACCTCGGCGGGCAGCGCGGCTTCGGCGGGCGCGGATGAAAGCTCGATCTCGCCGAACACGGAGGGCTGGGTGGCGACGATCTGGCGCAGGCGGATCAGTTCGAGCAGGGCGAGAAAGGTGGCCACCACCTCGTTCCGGCTGCCGGCGGCCGCGAACAGCTCGGTGAAAACCAGTCGCGAACGGTTGCGCAGCAGCGTGCGGATCGTCTCGATCTTGCCGCTGACCGTCCAGGGATCGTCCTCGATGACGTCCGCTTCGTGGCGGGCGTGAAACCGTTGCAGGATGCCGTTGACCGCCCCGAGCAGGTCGAAGATCGAGGCCTGCGGCAGGGTGGGGCCGCTGTCGAAATGGAGGCGAGGCGCCCGGCGCAGGAAGACCCGTTCCTGCTGGGCTTCGAGTTCCTGGAGGCTGAGGGCGGCGTCCTTGTATTTCTTGTATTCGACGAGCTTCCGCACCAATTCCCAGCGGGGATCTTCGCCTTCCTCGTCCTCCTCCTCGACGCGCACCTGCCGGTCCACGGGCAGCAGTTCGCGGCTCTTGATGTACATCAGGGTCGCGGCCATCACGAGGAACTCGCTGGCCACATCGAGGTCGAACTGCCGCATCAGCTCGATGTATTCGATGAACTGGGTCGCCAGCCGGGTCAGGTTGACCTGATAAATGTCCACCTCCTCCTTCCTCACCAGGTAAAGAAGGAGGTCCAGCGGGCCTTCGAAGACCTCGAATTGAACCTTGTATTCAGCCACGGGGCGTTCCGAGCGCGAACCTCAATGGTCGCGGCATCGTAGGGGCCGCCTCGTGGTTTGGCAATGCCCGAGCGAACGCCCTCACGCACCCGCCGCGGCCGCGGCGTCCAGCATGCGTTTCGCCTTGCGGCAGGCGTCGTACGGGTCGGGGATTTCCCAGGCATCCACCATGATCCAGCCCCGCCAGCCCGCTTCCCGCAACCGGCGCAACGATTCCGGGAGCTGCGCGTGTCCGTCGCCCGGGGGCAGGTGCTTCGAGGTGCCGCCATCCCGCAGGGCGCCGTCGGTGTCGGTGAAATGCAGATAGCCGATGTTCGCGATCCCCACCCGTTCGAGCAGTTCGTGCGGCCGGCCGGTCGAACCGTTCATCAAATCGAAATGGCTCGGATCATAGATCACCTTCAATGCCGGATGATCCGCCTGCCGGTGAATGCGCAGCAGGTGGTCCGCCGTGTTGAACACGAACGGCGGCTCGATCTCGTAGGCCGCAATCAAACCGTGATCCGCCGCCATCCGGCCCGCCTCCCGGAACGAAGCCGCCAGCTGGTCGAGGGCCTCGTCGATCGTCTGCCCGCGCAACCCGCCCCCCGGCCACAAGCCCACACAGGCGCAACCCAGCTGCCGCGCCAACCCCGCGCGATCCCGAAACTCCGCCAGCCACCGTCGCCGCTCCTCCGCGTCGGGCGCAAAGGCCCCGCCTGCCCCCAGTTGCAGCGAGAAGATGCGCAACCCGAATCCGTCGTACATCCGCCGCAACGCCCGGATCCGCGCCGCCTCCCCCGCGGCGGGGTAATCTCCCATCGGCCAGTTCGAGACCAGTTCGATGCCGTCGAAGCCGGTTTCCGCGGCAAAGTCCAGAATCTCCCAGAGCGGGTAGGTCCGGCCGTATTTGCGCGCTCCGGACTCGAATCCGTTCAAGCCCACCGCGGTTCGCCAGAGCGGGTTGCGGTCGCCCCTGGCCGGGGTCGGGCTCATGACCGCTAAAGCCCCGACAGCGCCCGCCATCTGCGAGAACGCGGCCCGGCGGGTAAGCCCGGACGCATGGCGGCCCGGAAGCGGAAGCGGTGTGTTCATCGCGCGACCCTGCGACCCGGCCAGGGAGCTGTCAAGCGGGGCGGGATCGGGCTTGCGGGCGGCGGACCAGGGCCTAGACTCGCAGGGCGTCCGGGCTGCGAGCATCCGGACCGGGAACACAGCACGCCATGGTTCGATCCTTTGCCTTCACGACGCAGGGCCGGTTGCACACGCAGGACATCGATGCCTTCCTGATGCCCACGTTGCTCGCGGACACGAATCTCTTCCTTTGGGTCGACCTCGAGAATCCCACCCCGGCCGAGACGAAGTTCTACCTCGAGGACGTGTTCCGGTTCCACCCGCTGTCGATTGAGGATTGCGTCGTCGAGAATTCGTCGCCGAAGGTCGAGGAATACGTCCCGAAGGAGGGCGATTTCTTCACCCAATACCTTTTCATCGTGATGCACGCAGTGGACTACAGCCGGCAGGACGGTGTGTTCGCCACGACCGAACTGGACTTCTTCCTGGGGCGCAACTTCCTGGTCACCTACCACGAGGCGCCCATGAAGAGCATCAGCGTGGCCGCCGACCGGTGCCTGCGGGGGACCGTGCATGCCGCCCGCGCGCCGGATCGGGTCGCGCACATGCTGCTCGATCTTTTGGTGGATGGCTACAAGCCCGCGCTGGACGAGTTGTCGGTCGAGATCGCGGAACTCGAGGACCAGGTCCTCAGCCAGCCGGTGCCCGCCACGCTCAACAAGCTCATCCAGATCAAGAAGGAGGTCTTCCACCTGCGCCAGATCATCGGACCGCAACGCGAGGTCCTTTCGCGGTTTGCCAGCGGGGAGTTCAAGTTGATCCGGCCCCATCTCGTTCCCTACTACCGGGACGTCTACGATGGCCTGTTCCGGATCGCCACGCTGGCGCAGTCCTACACCGACTCGCTCACCGGTATCCTGCAGATCTACCTGAACATGTCCTCGAACCAGACGGGCGAGGTGGTCAAGCTGCTCACGATGATCACGGTCATCACCGCGCCGATGATGATGGTGGGCACCTGGTACGGGATGAACTTCCACGACATGCCCGAGGTCGGGTTCCGCCACGGCTACCTGATCGCCCTGACCGCAACCGTCGTTCTCACGCTCTTGACCTACCTTTACTTCAAGCGAAAGAAATGGTTGTAGCCCGGGCCTTTCGCGCGGTGGTCCGTATCGCCGGTGTTCCGCCGGCGGCCACCCCGGTTCCCCATCAACCGTCGACGCGGTGATCCCGCGATTGCATCCGCATGCCCGCTGCCAAACCCAGCTTCCTTGAGAAGGTCCTCGGCCGGCTCGACCGCCTGGACACCGAGGGATTGCAGAAGGTCGTCCGTCGCCTGGTCCAGGAACGCAGCCTGCTCGAAACCCTCTTCAACACCATCGAGGACGGGGTGCTGGTGATCGATTCGGATGGGCGGATCGACTACTTCAACCGCGCTTCGGCCCGCCTGCTCGGACTGCCGCGCGAGGGCGCCGAAGGACTGCCGGTCCAGCGCTTTCTGCCCGAACTGGACTGGGAACGGATCCTCGCGCCCCGGCGGAGCGAGGGGGAGGCCGTCGTCCGGCACGAGGTCGAGATCAACTATCCCCGGCCCCGTTTCCTGCGCGTGTTCGCCGCGCCGCTGGAAACCAGCGGGCCGGGCGGCGGCGGCGTGGCGCTCATCCTCCATGACGCCACCGAAACGCGCCAACAGACCTTCGAGGCCATCGAGAACGAGCGCACCGAGGCGCTGCGCCTGCTGGCGGCCAGTGTCGCCCACGAGATCGGCAACCCCCTCAACGCCCTCCATATTCACCTCCAGTTGATGGAGCGCGAGGTCCGGCGGTTGAGCCGCCTGGGCGAGGCCGGGTCGCCACCTTCCCCTGCCCGGGGACGCCGCCCCCGCCCGACCCGTCTGCCGGGCGCCGACGACATCGCGGACTTCGCCGGCCGGTTTGACCGCTACCTGGGGGTGGCAAAAGGGGAGGTCACCCGGCTGGACTACATCATCACCCAGTTCCTGCAGGCGATGCGGCATGCGCAACCGCAGATCCGCGCCGCGTCCCTCAACGACGCCGTGCAGGAGACGCTCAGACTCCTCCGTCCCGAGATCGACAACCGCGGCCAGGTGGTGCACGAGGAACTGGGATCCGGTCTGCCCCCGGCGGCGTTCGACCCGGTGCAAATCAAGCAGGCGCTCGTGAACCTCATCAAGAACTCGATGCAGGCCATGACCCGGGGCGGCGTGCTGACCGTGCGCACGGGGCGCGCTTCGGCCGGTGTCTGGGTCAGCATCGAGGATGAGGGCGGCGGTATCAGCCAGGAACAGCTCACCCGCATTTTCGAACCGTTCTTCACCACGAAGAAAGGCGGCACCGGGCTCGGACTCATGATCGTCCAGCGGATCATCCGGGACCACGGCGGCACCATCGAGGTCGAAAGCCACGCCGGCAAGGGCACCAGCTTCCGGATCTGGCTGCCCCTCTACGAACGCCGCCCCCCGCTCCTCCAACCCGTCCCGTCTCCGCCGCCCGCCCCGGCCACCCCCGACACCTGAGCCGTGGCGATTCAGTTGATGGACCGCGGATGGGCACGGATGACACGGATGGCGCACGGCAAAGCCGCTTTGCCGAGAGGGGCAGCGCGATCACTGGATGGTGAGTCCCAATTCCGGGCGGGCGGCTTCCGTTTCCCCCCAATATCTGTGCCCATCCGCGCCCATCCGTGGTGGATCCAACTGCATGGTTACGGCTGAGCGGCGCACGCCCCCCGCTTTCCTGCCGGAAATTGCATTGCGCCACGCCGGTTGCCCGGGCCAGACTTTGGCCGCAACCGATGCCGTTGTTCGGATCAAAGAAGAACCGTGAAGAGCACCGCTACTACCTCCTGCCGGGAATGGGGCGGAGCAACCGCCGTCACCGACAGAAGACCCACATCGCAGCGGTCGCCTTTGGCATCGTTGTCTCGATTCTGTTCGGCGTGCTGATCTACGTGACCCAGAGTCCTTGATCCGCGTGGGAACCCGCGGCCGGAACGCCCGCCCGTCCGCGTGGTCACCCGCCCACGGCCGCGTCAACCTCGGGGCCGTCCCCGGACCGCCGTCGGCGGCGCGCCGCCCACCACCGACCGAGCCACCACAGGCAGACCAATCCCAGCGTCGCTCCTGTCACGTCGATGCCGACATCCACAGGGCTGGCCTGCCGGGTGGGTTCCCACGATTGGTGCCACTCGTCCGACATGGCATAGCCGGCGCAGATCCCCAACGTCAGGCACACCCACCGCGGTTGCCAGACCCAGCGACGCGGATCGAACGTCCCTTGCAGGGCGCTGAAGACCAGGCCGGCCAGCACGGCGTACTCGGTGAGGTGCCCCGCCTTGCGGATTGGAAAACGCAGCAGATCAATCGTGGCATCCGAAATGTCCGGAATAAGCCACCGCAAGAACGGCCCCAGAAACCGCGAGGTCCGGTGGTCGGCAAGCAGATCGGTCGAGCCGGCGAAGATCAGGGCCATCCAGACCAGCACCGCGATCCACGGGATCCAGCGTTGTTGGGCGCATGCCATCGTCCCAGCAGAAGCCAGAACCGCCCCCGAGGCAAGCCGTCGCTGGCATTGCCCCCCGGGCTGGTCGGAACCGACGAGGCTCCGGCCGTGGAAATGCCCGCCCGCGTCCGCTTTCGGTTTGCCTAAACCGGGCATCTCTGGCAATCAGACGGTCACGAGTATGAAACGATTCCTTGCGACCAGCGCCCTCGCGGGGGCGGCGTTGATGATGGCGACGGCCTTCGGCGCGGAGTCCGGCGGAGCCCCGCGCCTGGCCTGGCATTTCGTCGGCGCCGCCTCCCTTGAAGGCGACACGAACGCCGTCCTGCTGCGGCGGGCCCTGACGGCCCCGGCCACGGTCCAGGTGCTCGAGCGCGTTCGGGAACGCCTGGCGGACGCCCCTCAACGCCTCGCCGCCGAGCGCATCAAGGATCCGAACGCGGACCTTGCCGGGTGGTTGCGCGAGGGAATGACCGAGTTGGTCAGGCGCGAATCCTACGGAGACTACCGGCTGGGCGCCGGATCCGCACCGGCTTTCGCTGTCGGGATCCGGGTCGGAGCGTCCGCCGCGGCGGATTGGGAACGGGGCTGGGCCGAGGTGGCCCGGGCGCTCGGGGCCGGGTCGCCCGAGCCGGTCGAGACCACCGGGGCGAAAGTGCGCCTGGCCCGCTGGCCCGAAGGTTCGCTGTCCACGGCGTATGCCGCCCTCGACGATTGGGTCGGGATGGCCATCGGGGCGGAACCGCTGCAGCATCTGGCCGCGCTGCGCGAACATGCCACCGCCCAGCGTCGCGACGCCGGCTCCGAGTGGTTCGAATGCCGGGGCGATCTGGCGGCCCTGTTGCGGGACGAAAGTCTGCCGGCCTTCCGGCTGACCGTGGTGGGCGAGGGGCAGCGGCTTCGGACGCAGGCCCGGTTCGATTTCCCGGCCGACCTGAATCTCGACCTGACCCCCTGGAAGCTGCCGATGAACACCATCCGCGACCCGTTGGTGGGCTTTCTGGCCGTGCGCGGTTTCGGCAGGCATCTGGCCCGCTGTCCGCTCTGGCAGCAGTTGGCCCCGGGCCCGGCGCCCAACCAGTACTGCGCCTGGTCGCTGGGCCTGATTTCGATGCTCAGCTACTTTGCGTTTCCGATGCCGGACGCGGCGAACGTTCTGCGGGAGGTTACGCCCCGACTGCAAAAGCTGGCGGACGCGAGCATGCCGTATCTCGCCCCCGGGCATTTTGAGTATCAAGCGGAGACGAACCGGACCGTGCTGCGGGACGTGATCATGACGGTTCCGTTCCTTGAAGCCCGGCCCGAGGCGGAGCCCGGTTTCCTGGTGGGGGGCGTTTCGCTTCCCTTGATTGCCACCGGCGAACCGCCGCCACCGGCCCTGCTCGAGCAGTTGACCGGAACGCCCGACCTCGTGGCCTACCATTGGGAACTCACCCAGCCAAGGCTGGACCATTGGTGGAATGTCAACCTGTTCTACAGCATGGTCCGAACCTACCCGCCGCCCTCGCCCGAGAGCGCCGTCAACCGCTGGCTGCGCGACCCCGAACTGACCAAATGCCTCGGCAACGCCGTCACCGAAATCCGCCTCACCGGACCCCGGACCCTGGCCTTGAACCGGCGCTCCTCGGTGGGGCTCACCGGCTTCGAGTTGGTGCAACTTGCCCGGTGGATCGATGGCGAAGATTTCCCCTGCTGGACCGAACGTCAACCCGTGCTGCGCCGGTTGCGCGACGCCCGGTGACCCGCTGCTCATGAGCCTCAAACTCGGCGTCAACATCGACCACGTCGCCACCCTGCGCGAGGCCCGCTACCGCGGGCACGCGACCGGAGAACCCGATCCGGTCGCCGCGGCCCGCGCCTGCGAGGCGTCCGGCGCCCACGGCATCACCGCCCATCTTCGCGAGGACCGCCGCCACATCCAGGACCGGGATATCTGGCGGTTGCGCGAAGCCGTGCAGACCCGGTTGAACTTCGAGATGGCGAACACGCCCGAGATTGTGGACCTCGCCCTCCGCCTGAAGCCTGAAATCGTCTGCCTGGTGCCCGAACGCCGGCAGGAAGTGACGACCGAGGGCGGGCTGGACGTGATCGGCGCCGAGGCGGCCATCAGCGAAACCCGGCATCGGCTCAACGACGCCGGCATCGAGGTCAGCCTGTTCGTCGCGCCGGGGCCGACCCAACTCGACGCCGCGGCCCGCACCGGCAGCCAGTTCGTCGAACTCCATACCGGCGCTTTCGCCGAGGCCTGGCCGGATCCCGCCCGGCGCGAGGAGGAACTCCGCCGCCTGACCGAAGGCGCCCGCCAGGCGCATGCTCTGGGCCTGCGCGTCAACGCCGGTCACGGACTGAACTACGAGAACCTGACGGCGATCCTGGCGGTGCCGCACCTGGTCGAACTCAACATCGGCCACAGCATCGTCAGTCGGGCGGTGTTCGCCGGGTTGCCCGAGGCCGTCCGCGAAATGCTGAAATTGATGGCGGATTACCCCGGCGGAACCACCCGATCATGATCCTCGGCGTGGGCGTGGACATCATCGAGGTCGAACGGATCGAGTCGGCCTGCGAGCGGCATGGCGACCGCTTCCTCGCGCGGATTCTGCGAGCGGGCGAGATCGAATACTGCCGCAGTTTCCGGCGACCCGGTCCGCACATCGCCGCCCGGTTCGCGGCCAAGGAAGCCATCTCGAAGGCCTTCGGCACCGGGATCGGCGCCGACCTCGGCTGGCACGACATGGAAGTGGCCAACCGGCCTTCCGGCCAGCCGTACGTGATCCTGCACGAGAAAGGCCGGACGGCGATGGACCAGCGCGGCGCCGGCCAGATCCACCTCACCCTCAGCCACACCCAAACCCACGCGGTGGCAGTCGCCGTCCTCGAAACGGACTGAGCCGCATCGATTCAACCCGCGGTAGCCGCCGGCGTGTCGTCGGCGCTGATCTTCACGGGCTTGGGTGACTCCTCACTCAGCCACCGCCGGTTGCCCTCGATTGAAGCGTCGCGCCCCGGAGGGAGGCAGCCATGTCCTCAGCAGATTCAGCGCGGAGTCGACGTCGGCGTCGGCGAGTCACTGAGCCGTAACGATTCAGTAACTCGTAGCCGCCGACGTGCAGTCGGCGCATGATTCAGCTGGGATAGGGCTGCCTGTTGCCGAGGGCGACGATTCACCGAAAGGTGACTGCTGATCGGAATCGGCGAGCCCGCGTAAGCGCTTGGATTTCAGCGCCGACTACACGTCGGCGGCTACCCCCTGTTGAATCGATACGGCTGAGATAGCGAGCGTGCACTTTGCTTCGCTCCGATTCGTCGTAGAACCGGCAACCGGGTTCCAGGTCGATTCCCGCGTAGTAGGCGGCCGCCTCGGCGTATTCCTCGGCTGCGTCGGGATGGAGAGTATGGTGTTTCACCGGCCGACGATTTCGGCCACGCGAGCCAAGACCGCTGCTCCCGGAATCCTCGCCATGCTTCCGCTCTCGATCTCCGCGATCCGTCGCTGCGTCTCCTTCCGCCAGTGTTCCTGAACTGCCGGCTCGATCCGCTGGTGCGGGCTCAATGTGAGCTGGTCCAACAAGTCCGCAACTTGCTCGGGCGGCAACTGGCGCGCCTCATCGAGAATCTGGTTCACAGTCAAGATTGTGGCTGGAGCATAGGCGCGTGAGCCGGAAGCGCAACGATCTCCTGCTCAAGAACCTCACTTCCCCGGACAGTTCGCCACGGCGACGGATGGAACCGTCACTTCACCGGGGACCGTGCCTCGGGATCGAGTTCACCGGTCAGGACGCCTCGGGTAGCGAACCATAGCGAACCTGTCACTTTGTCTTTGTTGTCACCTTGTTGCGGGAGGGGGCGGGCTCATTGATCGGCCAGGCAGCGGGCGGCCAGTTCGCGCACCTTGGTCAGGTCCAGTTTGCCGCTTCCCAGCAAGGGCAGGGCCTCGATCCGAAAGAACTGGTTCGCCTTGGGCACCCAGAGTTTCGGCAGCGACAGTCCGGGCAGTTTCGCGAGCAGGGTCTGCAATGCTTCTTCGTCGAGGCAATGCAGCACGACCAACCGCTCGCCCTTCCGTTCGTCGCCCACGCCGGTGACCACCAGCGTCCGTTCCAGCGAACCGGCGAGTTCCTGCAGTGTCTCCTCGATTTTGATGTGCGGGACCATCTCGCCGCCAATCTTGCTGAAGCGACTCAGCCGGTCGGTGAGTTGGAGGAATCCGTCCGCGTCCTGCGCGGCGATGTCGCCCGTCACATACCACCCGTCGCGCAGGACTTCGGCGGTCAGTCCGGGACGCCCGAGGTAGCCCTGCATGACGTTGGGGCCGCGCACCAGCAGCAGGCCGGGTTGTCCGACCGGCAGCGGGGCGCGGGTCCCCGGGTCCACGATGCGCACGGCCACACCGGGAAGCGGATGGCCGATGGTTCCCCGCTTCGCTCCTACCTGATGGAAGCCCGCGGCCCGGAAGCCGGGGGCATTGACCGCGACCGCCGGGGCACACTCCGTGCAACCGTAGCCTTCCAGGGGACGGATGCCGAATTTGTCCTCAAACGCGGTGGCGAGCCGGTCCGGCAGCTTTTCGGCGCCCGCCATGACGATCCGCAGACTGCCGAAGTCCTCGGGAGCGCAGCCGCGCACGTATAGTTGGAGGAACGTGGGTGTGGACAGCAGGAAGGTCAGCCCGTGCTCGCGGACCAACCGCCCGACGGCCGCCGCGTCGAGGGGCGTCGGGTGATAGGCCACACCAACCCCCAGGATGCCGGTCAGCACCAGCGTTCCCGTGAAGCCGAACGAGTGAAAGAACGGCAGCGTTCCGAGGAATCCATCCCGAGGGGTGAGGCCGAAGACCTGATTCAACTGAGCCACGTTGGCCGCGACGTTGAAGTGCGAGAGCATCACGCCTTTGGGCTCGCCCGTGCTGCCGCTCGAGAAAATCACCGTCGCCGGATCGTCCATCCGGACCGGTCGGACGCAGCCCACCGCCCGTTCGAGCCAGCGTGGCGGGAGCAGGAGGCTCATCGCCAGCGCCGTCAGCCGTTCGGTTCTCCGGGGCCGGGCCGCAAGCTCCTCAATCTGCAGCGGCGCGAATGGCAGGTCCAGCTTCACCTTGTCTAGGAAGGCCTGCGAGCTGAGGATTGTCCGGATGCCGCACTGCTGCACGCTCGACGCGAGGGCCTCGGCCGAGGCGGTGTAGTTGAGGTTCACCGGCGTCCTGCCCATCAGCAGCGCGGCGAAGTTCCCCAACGCCCCGCCAATCGAGGGCGGGAGCAACAGGCCCACCTTCTCCTGCCCTTCCCAGTGCGGCCGCAATCGCCGCGCCAGATAGACGGTCCGGGCCAGGGCGTTCAGGAAGTTCAACCGCGGGGTTCGCTGATCTCCCATGGCGAACCGGAAGGGATGCCGTCGGGCGGTGGTCACAAACGACCGGTGCAGGGGCTGCATGGACTCCTTGCGGTGCAACCATGCCTCGCTCGACAGTTCCTGCACACACTGTCGGACCTCGGTCGGCGTGGCGCTGGCGGGGAGCGCACCTCCGAAGCTGACACTCACCGGATGAGGGATGCGTTGCCGCAGCTTCGAGAGAGAGCCGCGCCGGGCAAAACTGAAGACGCTCCCCCACACGCTCTCGAGGCAAACCGGGATGACGGGTGCGTCCAGGCCATCCATGATCCGCTCGAATCCCCGCCGAAAAGGCAGCATCTGCCCCGTCCGGCTCACCTGGCCCTCCGCGAAGATGCAAACCAGTTCGCCGCTCCGAATGGACTCGGACGCCAGGCGCAGGGAGCGGATCAAATCCCGGGGACGTTGGTCGGTCGCAACGGGAATCACTCCGAGCAACCGCCACAATGCGCCGAGCAGCGGGTTTTGATAGTAGCTGCCATGCATCAGGAAGCGCACGTAGCGCCCGGTCGCCGCCGCCAGGATGCAGGCATCGACGAAGGACAGGTGGTTGGCGACGAGCAGGGCGCCACCTGCCGCGGGAAGGTGGGACCGGCCCGCCACCCGGAGGCGGTAGACCAGCCGCGTGATGAGACAACCGAATTGCCAGAGAAGCCGACGCCATCCGCTCAAGCCGACCGAGATCGGGAGGCGGTCCGTTTCAGTCCCCGCCGTCCGTCCTTCGGCTTCCGTAGCGGGTGGAGGGGCGGCGCTGGTGGTGGGGAGCGGCTCCGCATTCAGTTCGGTTTGCATGGCGGCAAGATGGAGCCGTCGCGGGAGGGTGGGTAATTGATTCCTTGATGGCAGGTTTCACCGGAATTGATGGTTCAGATGGCAGGGAGGCCGGCTCAGTCCAAGTGCGTTCCGCTTGCCGGTGTCGCGGCAGGCAATGGAGGGCAAGGCCGTGCCGCCTGCCGACCGTCACGAGCAGGCTCGGGTCGGCATGATCGGCATGGTTGGGCGCCACGGGGAGGGACCGGCCTGCTTTCGCCAGTCGGATCAACGGTTCCTGTCCGCGAATTCTGGTCTGCCGGATGTGGAACTGACGGCGCAGCATCCAGCCGGCGATCAAGTGCATCACCGGGCGGAACCACGGGGCGTAGCGCGGCGGACAGAACGCGTAGGGTCGTTGCGGGCGGAGGAGGTTCATGCGCGGTGCGTGCTTCGGGGGCCTGAGCCTCCACGGAAGGGCATGTCGCCGCTCGCGCCAGATCGTGACGGCGTCTCGAAGGCCTTCGGCGCTGGGGGTGAGACGGCCACTGCGCCTTGCGTTGTCAGGCGGCGCGCAGGGGACTGCTCGCCCTACCGGGGCCGGGTTGCAGTGGTAGGGCGCGTCACTCCGTGCGCGCCGGTTTCCGCTTCAGTTTGACCTCGGAGGCTGCTACCCCGTTGCCATGGATCTCCCCCAACGCGAAAGACTCCCGCACGACATTCCAGCCTGGGTAACCGACGGCAGTCCCTTTTTCATCACCATCAGCTGCGTGCCGCGCGGACTGAACCAACTCGCCCGCCCCGGCGTGGGAGACGCCGTCCTTGCCGCCGCGGCGTTCAATCACGAGCGGCGCATCTGGTCCTGCCGGATCATGGTGCTGATGCCGGATCACCTGCACGCCATCCTGGCGTGCGGTCGGGAGCCGGGCATGAAAACGATCATGAAGAACTGGAAGAAATTCCTGGCGGTCAAGCACGGGATCGAATGGCAGCGCGATTTCTTCGATCATCGCCTGCGCGATCATCATGCGGAAACGGAGAAGCTGGATTACATCCTCAGGAACCCGTTGCGCAGGGGATTGGTCGAGTGCGTGGAGGACTGGCCCTGGGTCTACCGGCCCAAGCACTGTCCGCCACCGCCCCCCGCAGGGTAGGGCGCGTCACTCCGTGCGCGCCGGTTGAGGGAGACAACGCGGGAGGCTCCCGGCGCGCAGGGGACTGCACGCCCTACCGGGGGGCCGGGTCGCAGTGGTAGGGCGCGTCACTCCGTGCGCGCCGGTTGAGGGAGACAACGGGGAGGCCCCGGCGCGCAGGGGACTGCACGCCCTACCGGGGGCCCTACCAGTGGTAGGGGCGCACCCGTGCGCGCCGGTAGGGGCGAGGTCCCGGCGCGCAGGGGACTGCACGCCCTACCGGGGGGCCGGGTCGCAGTGGTAGGGCGCGTCACTCCGTGCGCGCCGGTTGAGGGAGACAACGTGCGAGGCTCCCGGCGCGCAGGGGACTGCACGCCCTACCGGGGGGCCGGGTCGCGGTGGTAGGGCGCGTCACTCCGGCGGTTGGAAGGGGCGACGCGGCGTCGCAGTGGTAGGGCGCGGGTCGCAGTGGTAGGGCGCGTCACTCCGTGCGCGCCGGTTGAGACAACGGGAGACAACGCGCGCGAGGCTACCCCGGGCGCGCAGGGGACTGCGCGCCCGACCGGGAGGCTCCCGGCGCGCAGGGGACTGCGCGCCCTACCAGGGGGCCGGGGCCCTCGCGACTGACGGTTCGGGCGGGGTCTCAGGCGCTGAACTCGACGACGATCGGGTGAACCAGATCCGCGAAGTCCGCGTACGCCATCCGGATGACCTCGGTGTGGCTGCCGGCGTTGAAGGCGATTTCTGTTTCGGCGGTCAGCGACGGAGCCACATAGACGGGCAGGTCGTAGAGGTTTCCGAACGGTGGCATGGCGCCCGGTTCACAATCGGGGAAGAGGCGTTTGAACTCTTCCTCGGTTGCCAGGCGCGCCTGGCCCACCCCCAACGCCCGTTCGGCCTCGTCCAGGTTCACGTGCCGGTCGGCGGGCAGCACGAGCATGACAATCCCCTGCTCGGTCTTCAGGAGGACGGTCTTCGCGATATCCCGTCCGGAAATGTGCGTGGAGGCGGCCACCTCCTGGGCCGTGTAGGCGGGCGAATGCCGGATGCTGACATACTTCACGCGGTTCTCGTTGAGGAACGCCTTGAGTTTGCGGGCTGGCATGGGTTGCTCCTTTCCTTTGTCGGTCGGGCCCGCCGCGACCCGTGTCACGCGAGGAGAAACACGGCGGTCCCGGATGACTGGCATAATCTACTGCGCCGCGACCAAGGCGTAAAGGCGCGGACGGATCACCGGCCGTGCCCGGAAGGACGGTCAACGGACGTCGTCGGTGAACGCAACCGCCCGGACGGCCGCTCTGGCGCAGGCCTGTGAGTTGACGCCCGTTTCGCTGACGGACGGCGAGGTCGAGGATTTGCTGGCCTTTCTGCATTCGCTGACGGACCCGAAGAGCCTCGACCAACGTTGGGCCGTGCCGGCGCGCGTTCCGAGCGGACTGCCCGTCGCGGATTGACCTCGTCGGGTTGCAGTCCTGCACGCAAGGGCGGCGCGAAGGCGAAGAGGCCGGTTCGCGATCCGATGGGCGCCAGGCTGCCTTCGTGAGGGCATTCGCCCGGTTTACGCCCGGAACAGCTGCCCCATTTTTCGCCCCAGAATCCGCGCCACGAACAGCAGGCTGGCGGCCAGGATGAACATGCCCAGCACCCCGAGCGCGCAGGCGACGCTGGGGGCGGTCGGCTCGATTTTGCCCAGCAGTTCGTAGATCATCTTGGTGATCGGGAAGTACTGTTCGCGCATGGCCAGGATCAGGCTGTCGCTGACCTCGAGCATCGCGAACGCGAACGTCAGCACCGCTCCGGCGGCCAGGTTCGCGAACACCAGGGGGAGCGTGATCTTGCGCAGGGTACGGAACGGGGTGGCGCCGAGATTTGCCGAAGCCTCCTCGAGGGCGATGCTGGTCTGCTGAAACCCCGCATAGGCCGCACGGACCAGATACGGCAACCGGCGGACGCTGTAGCTGATCACCAGCAGGAGCGTGGGGTTCTGGCGCGGGTTGATCCAGGCGATGGCGACGTCGAATCCGGCCACGTAACCGAAGGCGAGCACCAGTCCCGGCAGGGCGAGCGGCAGCATGGCGAGGGCGTCCAGCAGCCCGGCGAGCGGCACCCGGCGGCGGGTCAACAACCAGGCAATCGTCACGCCCAGGACGAGATCGAGCGAGGCACTGAGACTCGAGTAGAACAGGCTGTTGCGCACGCTCAGTCCGGCCTGCCCGCTGCCGCCGATCCCGGTGTAATGGGCGGTGGTCCATTGCTCGGGCAGCACGGTGAAAAACCAGCGTTCGGAGAGCGACTGAATGACGACCGCCAGGTGCGGCAACAACGCCAGCGCCAGCAACCCGCCGGCCAGAATCCAGATCCGGAGAGTCTGGCCCGGCGTGGCCGGTCTTTCCGGATCGCCGGTGTGGCCGCGACCGATCATTTCGTGGCGGCGCAGTGCGAACAGGCGCTTGCTCAGGAGGAACAACCCGCTTGTCAACCCGAGCACGAACACCACCAACGCGTAGCCGGCAGGATTCGTGTTCAGTTCGCTGATCGAGTCGAAGATCTGCACCGGTACCACACGGGAAAAGCCGAAGATCAGCGGCGTGCCCAGATCCGTGAAAGCCCAGATGAACACGATGCTCGCCCCGGCAAAGGCACCCGGCAGGATCAACGGCAGCGTGATCGTCCGGAACAACCGCCAGCCGTCCGCCCCGAGATTTGCCGCCGCCTCGCGGAGGCTTGGATCGATGTTGGCCATCGCCGCGGAGACGTTCAGGAACATGATCGGATAGAGGCTGAGTGTCTGCAGCGCGACGATGCCCCAGAATCCGCCCTGGCCCAGCCAGTCCACCGGCCGGTCCGGCGCCAGCACTCCGAGTTCCATCAACGCCAGATTCACCGACCCGAACCGGGCCAACAACTGCTTCAATCCGATGGCCCCCACGAACGGCGGCATGATCATCGGGATCAACAACAACCCGGCCAGGAGTCCCTTCCCGCGGAAACGAAACCGGGTCATCACGTGGGCCAGCGGCAGCGAAACGAGCAGCGTCGCCAGTGTGGTCAACGTGGCCAGCAGCAGGCTGTTGGCGATGGCTTCACGCTGGAGGGGGCTGGCCAGGACCGAGGCGAAGTAGGCAATGGTGAAGCGCCCTTCGACGAAGAAGGCCTCCCGGAGCATGAAGCTCACCGGGTAGACCAGGAAGGCCGCGAAGAAGAGCGACACCAGCGCCAGCAGGGTCCAGCTTCCGGCGCGCAGGCGGTTTTCGGTCATGGGATCGCGATGGCGAACGGGGCGAAGGAGTGACCTCGGATTTGCCCCGGCCCTTACCGGAGTCGACCGCGAAACAGTTCCTGCGGCGGAGGTTCCGGGCGGGTCTCCTCCACAATCGCCAGCCCCTCGTTGGACATCATCTCTCCCCCAGCCACCACGCTCCACGCGTGAAGGTCGGCGGCGCCCTCGATATCGAAGCGGTTGCCCGGTGCGCTCGACACCAGGAAGGCGTTCGTGCTGGCGTCACGCGCATAGCTCAAGATCTGCAGGGCCCCGCGTTGGCCCCGCAGGATGAGCCCTTCCACGCCGGCCGAGACGAGTTGCTGATCCGTGGCGGCGAGCGCAAAGAGCGATTCGCGGGTCGGCGGCGGCGCACTCGCCCACCCGGCAAGATCGTCGCTCACCAGCAGGGTTCCTTGCGTGCCAACCACATGGAACCGCCCATCGAACCACGCCGCGTCCGTCAGCCAGGCCGTCGTCCCGCTGGACCGCAACGTCCACTCGGACCCGTCCGGGCTCGTCAGCAGCAGGCCCTCCTGCCCCACCGCCACGAAGTGCCCGCCAAGGTGCCGGACGCGGTAAATCCAGCCGCTGACGCCGGAGTTCCGTGGCGCCCAGGTCGACCCGTCGGCACTGGCGAGGATCACCCCCTGGTCGCCCACCGCGAGCAATTGCTGCCCGTCGTGCGCGAGGCCCGAAAGGATGGTGTTCACCGGCTTCGCGGCCAGGTTCCAGGAAAGCCCGTCGGGGGAGGAGAACACCTCGCCCGCGCCGCTTGTTGCGTAGAACCGGCCTGCGTGGAAGGTGATGCCCTGCAAGTCGTCGGCGGTGGGCGCCGGTTGCACGACGTTCCATTGGATGCCGTCCGGGCTCGTCAGGATGGTCCCTTGCGTGCCGACGGCCACTGTCATTCCCGCCCCGCCGGCGACTCCCAGCAGGACGGTGTTGCGCACGGATTCAGGCGTCAGTTCCAGTTCCCAGGCCTGCCCGTGGTCGCTTGTCAGGATGGTTCCGAAATCGCCCACTGCCACCAATCGTCCGGCAATCGCCCGCAGGTCCCACAACCATTGCCGCTGGGAATCCGCCGCCTCGAGCCAGGCGTAATCGTCGGTGGGCGTCGGACGGAAGCCCTCCACGATCATGCCCGTCCGCCCGCCGATCAGAAACGCGACGCCGTCCCAGGCCGAGGCGTAGTAGGTCCATAAGGGCGCGGGAAAACCGGCGGCGCCGTTGATTTGGTCCTGCCAGACACCGCCCTCGAACAGGCGCAGTTCCTCCGTGCCGCCCACGAGCAGTGCGTCGTCGCCGCTGGCCACGGTGAAAAGACTGCCGGTCGCACCCGAACCGGCGAGCGGGGACCAGTGTGAACCATTGGACGACGACAGGACCACCCCGCTGTTTCCCACGGCCACAAACCGGCTACCGTCCCAGATCACGCGGTTGAGGTGTTCCCCCGTGCCGCTCGAAACCTGGTTCCAGGTCTGCGTGTCCGCGCTCCGCAGAATCAGGCCGTCCTCGCCCACCACCACGAAGATCCCCCCCCCGTGCGCAACCCCGCGCCACCACGTCTGCCAGGCGGTGCTCCGGCGCGTCCAGTTCAGGGCATCGGGACTCGCGTAGATCGCGCCGTTGTCTCCCACCGCCACGACCTGCGCATCCGAAGCGGCCACTCCTTCCAGCCAGTCGCTCGTTTCCAGCGGCACCAACTGCAAATCCTGCGGCGTCGCGGCGAGCCCGGTGATCACCACGCCCTCCGCGCCCGTGGCCACCAGTCGGTCCTGGAAGAAACAGACGGCCCGCAACGAGCGCGTTGTCCCGGTCGCCCGCGGGGTCCACAACAAGTGGTCCATGCTCGTATAAAGCTGACCGCGATCGCCAACCAGCACCGTCAGAACCTCCGAGCGCGCCACGTCATAAACCGTGTTGCCGTGTGGCATCGGGTTTCCCCAGAGCCAGGTGGGTTGGGCCCGCAGTCCGGCGCAGCCAAGCAGGAGAAAGACGAGCGTCTGCCACCAGGCATCGACGCGGATGCGTGACGCCGGCCACGTCTGATGTCCGCACCTCATGAGGGCGGATCATCGCCCCCGGCTGGCGTTCGGACCAGCCGTTTCTTGTCGGGCGATCCCCCTGACCCGCAGCTCAGCCGCACCCCTTCGGCCGTTCGTAGCCGCCGACGTGTGGTCGGCGCATGATTCAGTGGGGATACGACCGCCTGCCGCCGGGCCCGACGATTCACCCAAACGTGACTGCCGGTCGGGATCGGCGAGACGGCATAAGCCCTGGATTTCAGCGCCGACCACACCTCGGCGGCTACAGCTTCTTGAGTCGATCCGGCGCAGCTTTTTCGGACTGCGGAGTTCATTCCGCTCGGTGATCGGACCCGGGCGAGGCTGGCAGAACGAATTCCGCGTCCCGATTCGGCGGCCCGCTCGGTCGCGGCATCCCGGACGATTGAAGCTGTCCCGAACCCCGGCGCCGACCTAAGGTCCGCCCATGACGTTCCTGCGCCGATTCGCTTGTCTGCCTGCCGCGCTGCTCGGCGTCGGCCTCTCGAGTGATGGACCCGCCCCCGCGGAGTCCCCACCGGGAAACCCGCCGCTCGAATGGCTTGCCTCCGGCGTTCAGGAACGCCTCGGAGGGTTCCGCCCGCACCGGTTGCCGCTCACCAATGCCATCCCGCGCGAGTTGAAGCTCCCGTCCACCGGGGACACCTGGGTGCACTACGGCACCCTCGAAGTCGGCCCCAGCGAAGCCCCGCGGACGATTCACGTGGTCGTCGAACCAGCGGGCAGCCGCCCGGGGCGACTCTTCGTGGACGACAATGGCGACGGGGATTTCGCCGGGGTCGAAGGAAGCCCGTGGACGGTCCGAAGCTACGAGCGTCCCGATGGCAACGTCACCATCACCCTCTACAACCAGGCAACCATCGATCTCCCCGTCGGGCCGATCGTCCGGAAGGCGCAGCTGAAGTTCTACTGTTTCGATTCCGCTTCGGCGTCCGCCGGCCCCCTGGTTCTGTTCTACTACGCCGACTACGGGGTGGCAGGCGAGGTCCGGGTGGGCGGGCGAAACGTGCCGTTCATCCTGTCGGATTCGGCTTGCCGCGGCGAGTTTTCGCCCCGCTCGAACCGGACCGCGGATCTGCCGCTGGTCTGGCTGGATCTCGACGGCAACGGCGAGGCGGACCGGGGTGAGCAGACCCTGGCGCAGCGTCCGTTCACGGCGGACGGCGGATGGTGGGCGGTGACGAACCTCACGGCGGAAGGTCGCTTCGAGGTGGTCGCAGCCGAGAAGCCTCCCGAACCCGCGAAACCGCCGGGACCGGATCTGAGCCCGGGGCGGAAGGCTCCCCGGTTCAGCGCCGGCCTCGTCGACGGCGGCGCCGTGGACTTCCCGGACGACTTCAAGGGCAAGATCGTGTTGCTGGATTTTTGGGCGACCTGGTGCGGTCCGTGTGTGGCCGAATTGCCGAACGTGGTGAACGCCTACGAGGCTTATCACGGGAAGGGTTTCGAAGTCCTCGGGATCAGCCTCGATCGGTCCGGCGCGGAGGAACAGCTCCGCAACTTCACTCGAAAGAACCGAATGCCCTGGGGCCAGGTCTTCGACGGCCGCTTCTGGGAAGCCGAAGTCGCCCGGCTCTACGGAGTTCGGGCGATCCCGCACATGCTGCTCGTGGACGGCGACACGGGTGTGATCCTGGCGAACAAGGACCTTCGTGGCGCCCGCCTGGCGCCCGCCATCGCCGCGGCCCTGGAAAGCAAGTCCCGGTAGTGTGGCCGGCGGATTCCCTCGGCGCCTCGGCCTGAGCCGCCGGAGCATCCTGTTCAGTTCGCAGAATTCCCTGCACCGACCCCGCACCCATCTGGCGGGGAGAAGGGGCTCGAAGGGCGGGCAAGGGGAGCCGCGCAGTCCATCCAAGTGGCTCCTTAGGCGTGACCATTGAGTGCCTCGTAGCCGCCGACGTGCAGTCGGCGCATGATTCAGCTGGGATAGGGCAGCCTGCCGTCGAGGGCGACGATTCACCAAAACGTGACTGCCAGTCGGAACCGGCGAGACCGCGTAAGCCCTTGGATTTCAGCGCCGACTACACGTCGGCGGCTACCCCGTGTTGAATCGATACGGCTGAGGCGCGCCGTCGCGCGGCGGGAAAGGCTGGCGCCGAAACTGCCTTCGGACCTACTTTTCGAGGCATGAAACCCTCTCGTCTCTGGTGGCTCTGGACGGCTTTGCTCATTGCGCAACCGGGCTTGCAGGCCGCACCGGGCGATTTGCGCCTGAGTCTCTACGCAACCGCCGGGGACATCCTGCGCCATCTGGCCACCGACGAGCAACGCGCCCGGGCCCTGCGTCAGCTGGGGCCGCTGCCCGTTTCCCGCATCTTCCTCGAAGGACGGCGCGGCGACGAATACGTCCCCCCGGCATTGCTGCGCACGGTGCGCGGGTTTCTGGAGGAACACGGAATCGAAACGGCGGGCGGCATCGCCACAGTGCCCGGTTCACAGTTCGGCGTCCGGCAAAACGAGGGTCTTGGCTGGCTCAACTGGCAGAACCCGGAAACCCGGGCGGACGTCGCCGCCTTCTTCACCGAGAACGCGCCGTTGTTCGAGGAGTTGATCGTCGACGACTTTTTCTGCACGGGCGACACCTCGCCGGAATCCGGCGCCGCCCGGGGGACGCGTTCCTGGGGCGAATACCGGCGCGACCTGCTGGTGTCGCTGATCGACCCGATAATGCTCCGACCGGCGCGCGCGGCCAACCCGGACATCCGGCTGATCCTGAAATACCCGCAATGGTACGACCGGTTCCATCTGTTCGGCTACGATCCGGAGCGGATGTCCGTTCCCTTCGATCAGATCTGGGTCGGGACCGAGGTGCGCGACCCGGCGACGCGGCGTATGGGTTTTGTGCAACCGACCGAAGGCTACATGAACTTCCGCTGGTTGACCTCGGTGGCGGGCGACAAGGTCACGGGGGCGTGGTTCGACCACATCGAATGCGGCGCGACGCACTTCGTGGATCAGGCCTTTCAGAGCGTGCTGGCGGGCGCCCGTGAACTGACGCTGTTTCGTTTCGGGGACGTGATGGAGGGGCATCCGGGGGATTCGCTGCTGGCGCAGAAGTGGGGCGAGTTGTTGGTCCTGGCGGGCCGCGTCCGGCACGCGACCCGGGAGGGGGTGGTGTTCTACAAGCCGGTCAACAGCGACCCGCGCGACAATCTGTACCTTGCGGACTATCTGGGGATGCTGGGGTTGCCGATACTGCCGGAGGCGAGCTTTCCTTCGGGGGCGGGCGTGGTGTTTCTCGGCGCCCAGGCCGCGGCTGATCCCGCCGTCCTGACCCGCGCCAGGGCGGTGCTTCAGGGCGGTGGCACCGTGATCGTGACTCCGGCTTTCCTGCGGGCGGCCGGCGGGGCGGCGGACGAACTCGCAGGCCTCGAGGTGGGCGCCGCCAGCGAACCGGTTGCGGCGACGCAGTGCGAGGTGCGCGGGCGGATCGTAACCCTCCCGATGCCGCTGGATGCAGACGGGGCCGTGCGGCAGCTCGACGCCACCGTCCGGATCATGGCCGCTGTCGGCGACCGGCGGATTCCGTTGCTCGCCACACGTCCGGTTGCGGGGGGGCACGTCGTGTGCTTGAACATCCGCACGTTCTCCGAGGACGATTTCCGGCAGGCCGGGGAATGGCTGCTGGCACCGCGGGCGTTGGGCTGGTCGCAGCTTGCGGACCCTGTGGCCAACGAGGTGCGTGCCCTGTGCCTGGCACCGCTCGGAGTGCGTTTCGAGGCGCCGTCCGGGGTGGCGCTGCATCTGTTCGGAAGCGACCGCTGCGTCTACAACTTCCACGACGTACCGATCCGTTTCCGCCCGGACGGGGAACCGCGCAGCCTGGCGGCCAAGGGTTGGGTCTGGTTGACGGGGGAGCGTCACCAGGTGCGCTGACTGTTTGCTCAGCCGGAGCGACGCGACACGCTGCTGCCGCCGGCGCGCCGTCGGTGCCGGAGCCCACGGACCCAAGCGGTCCCGCCGGTTGCGTCCTCAGGCCGGAATCGCGGCCCCGTTCCACGCGACTTTGCGGCAGCGTTCCGTTGCGGGCCGACGCGGTAATACGCAACTGACCGTCAAAGAATCGCAACCAACCGGGAGCGGCCGGGCCTGCTGGCGGGGCAAGGTGGACGCATGCGATCAACCAATCGAATCCGACGGAGCCGGCGCCCCAGAGCAAATCACGCGGCGTTCACGCTCATTGAACTGCTGGTCGTCATCGCCATCATTGCGATCCTGGCGGGCATGCTGCTGCCCGCCTTGAGCCGGGCCAAGGCCACGGCCAAGTCGATCTCCAGCCTCAGCAACCTCCGCCAGCTCGGCATCGGGTTGCAGCTCTACGTAGACGACAACCTGGACCATTATCCGGGACACTCCTCATCGAAGGCGCGGACCACCGCCGTCGGTCTTCCGCGCACGCGGTGGGCGGACTATGTGTTCCCGTATCTGCAGGTCGAGAAGGTCTATCTCAGCCCGAACCTCGATCTCGCGGAGCAGCGGCACATGGTCAAGGCGTTCGCTCACACGGTGGCGCCGGGACCGCAAGAGACCGACGCCACGCGCTATTACGGCGGCTACGGCTACAACTACCAGTATCTCGGCAACAACCGTGAACCCGATGGCATCGCTCCCTTCCATGCGCGGAGCGCGTCCGTGGCGGCTCCGACCCAGACCATTGCCATCGGCGACACGAAAGGCGCGCGCGGCGGCAACCCGGCCAACGATTACGGGGCGGACGGCTCGGGCGTTTACGTGCTCGACCCGCCGTTGGGCTCGGTCGTGCTGGGCTCCCAGGGCAGTCGCGCCGCCAGCGGGACGCCCGGTCCGGGCAATGCCTATTACGAGGGGGGTGAGGACGGTTCGGACGCGCACCGGGCCACGCCTGCCGCGCGCAATCTGGGCCGGGTGAACCTGACCTTCACCGACGGACACGCCGAATCCATGCGCCCGGAAGCGCTCGACGGCCGCACCGACAACCCGACCGCCGGGCCTGACAACCGCTATTGGAACGGACGTTTCGATCCCCGCCAGCGCTGATTCGCGGCGAGGTCACGGGAGGAGCGGGGGTCTTGGCGGGCGGTGGACCCGGTGTTGGGAAGCCGCGTTGGCTGGCAATGCACGGAGGTCCGCGCCGCCTCTCGGATTGCGGATTCCCTGCGCTGCCGGAAGTCGACGGGGTCAGTCGGCGGAGGGCGCCGGGCGACGAATGAACTCCTCGTGGAGGATTTGGAGGCCGAGCAGGTGGTTCAGGAGCGCGTCCTTCCGCACGAGGGAGACGGGGTCCGGGTCCTGGCGGTAGTCGCGGAGGAACCGGTCAATGCGCCCGGAGTCGAGCAACCCGGCGGCTTCGATGGCCTCCGGGTTCAGGAAACGGTCGATCAAGGCCGAGACCTGCGTGCGCTTGGCGGCGTCGGTGTGCGCGGGGGGCGCCATGAAGGCGAACTTCTCGCGTCGGTAGAGGGTTTCGGGCAGGACTCCGCGCACCGCTTCGCGCAGCACCCACTTTTCGACTCCGTTTTTGATGCGCAACGAGGGCGGGATGGTGCACGCGAGTTCGGCCACGTGGTGGTCCAGGAAGGCCGGGCGGGATTCCATGGAGTTGGCCATGTCCACGCGGTCGCCGCCCCAGTTCAGGATCTGCCCTTCGAGCTGGGTCTTGCTCCAGGTGTATTGCGCGATGTCCAGCGGGTGGCGGCCGGCGATCCGCCGGCCATCGATACGTTCCGCGATGGCGGCCACCGGATCGTAGTCGCGGAGGGTGTCGCGGACGTCGGCGTGGAGCAGGGGACGCGCGAGTTCGAGGGTGGCGATCCAGGGCTGGATCCAGGAAGGGGTGAAGCCGCAGAGGCTTTCCCAGGCGGGATGGGTGTGGGGCCGGTCGGCGAGGATGGCGCCCTGGAAGACGCGGTTCGAGGCTTCGAGCTGCCGCTGGTATTCCTGCCGGCGCCCTTCGGGTTCGTGGGCCAGCCCGTGGAGATACATGTCGCGCCGGAAGGCCGGGTAACCGGCAAAGAGTTCGTCGGAACCCTCGCCGGTGATGACCGTCTTGTAGCCGCACTCGTGGACGCGGCGGCTCATCAGCAGCTTGGCCACGCCGAGGGTGTTGTAGAACGTCCGCTCGGCGTGCCGGACCGTGCGGATGAAGTTCTCCCCGTAAAGATCGTCCGCCCGCAGACGGATCAGCTCCTGGTCGGCCCCCATGCTGCGCGCCATTTCGCGGGCGATGGCCGATTCGTCGTAGTCCTGGTGGTCGAAGGCGATGGTGAAGGCCTTGACCGGGCTTTGCATGGCGCCGGTGGCGAGGCCCAGGATGCAGCAACTGTCGATGCCGCCCGAAAGGTAGCAGCCGACCGGCACGTCGGCTTCGAGGCGGAGGACGATGGCCCGGATGAGCGCTTCCCGAACGCGTTCGATGCCGGCGGCTGCATCGGGTTCCGTCGCGTAGGCGGTGGCGGGCGGGAAGGCGAGATCCCAGTAGCGGTGGGTTTGCACCTTGAGCCGGCTGTCGCCGTCGGGTTCGGCGATGAGGAATTGGCCCGGTTCGAGGGCGTGGATTCCCGCGAAGGCGGAGGAGCCGGGAACCATGGTTTGCATGAGCTGGTTCAAAGCGGCTCTGGGACAAAGCCGGCGGGGTACCCCGGGGTGCGCCAGCAACGCCTTCACTTCCGAGCCGTAGACGAGGCGGTCCGGGCGGAGATGGTAAAACAGCGGACGGATCCCGAACCGGTCCCGCACCAACAGCAGCCGGCGTCGCGGCCGGTCGTAGAGCGCAAACGCGAATTCGCCGCGCAGGTGATGGACGAAATCGAGGCCGTGCTTCCGGTAGAGCCCGAGGGCGATCTCGCTGTCGGACCGGGTCGCGAACCGGTCGCCTTCCGCCATCAGCGAGGCGCGGTATTGCTTGAAGTCGTAGAACTCGCCATTGGTGGTCAGCACGAGTTCGCCGTCGCGGGTCTTCAAGGGCTGGTCGCCGCCCGCAAGATCGTTGATCGAGAGCCGGGTGTGTCCGAGGGCCACGCCGTGGGCGGCCTCGAGAAAACGCCCGCGGCCGTCGGGGCCGCGGTGATGCAGCGTGGTCAGCATGCGATCAAGAACCCCGGAGGCTGCGGGGGTCAGGGGACGGGAGGTGAGGAAACCGGCGATGCCGCACATGAGTCAGGTGGGAGGGGGGATGCAGGGAAACCCGTTGGGATCGGGGGCGTGGTTGGGGGCCGGGAGGGCGCGATGTCAGTCGACCGTATGCACCTGGTTGGGCAGCCGGTCGATGCGTCCGAGCACGGCGGTCAGGAGCGCCTGGCGAATGAACACGGCGCCGTGCGCCTGCGAGAAGTAGAGGTTGTGCGGCGTGTCATCGAGGTCGGTGCTGAGTTCCTCCTTGCGGGCCAGGGGATGCAGGATCACTGCGCCCGGTTTGAGCGGGCTGGAGCGGTTCAGTTTGAAGCGCGCGTCGAGGGTTTTGTAGCTGTCGCCGAGGAAGGCGATCGAGTTCATGTAAATCACGTCGAGCTGGTCGAGGTGGTGCTGGATGTCGTTGGTGACCGCGTAATCGATGCCGGCGCCGGCGAGATCCTCGCTCAAATCCTGGCCGAAGGGGTCGGCCATTTCAGAGATGACGGTGACCCGGCTGATGTGGTCTTTGAAGCGCAGGGCCAGGAGGAGGAAGCTCTTGACCGCGCGCATGCTGCCCGGGGTGCCCAGGATGCCCAGCTGCAGTTTCGGGGTGCCGGGCACGGGCGGGGCGGCGAGGGCGTTGTTCCATTTGAGCAGGGCGTACCAGTCGGCGAGGGCCTGGGTGGGGTGTTCCCCGGTGCCGTTCCCGGCGTTGATCAAGGGAACCCGGAGCCGGCCGAGGATTTGTTCGGGGGCGTCGGTCTCGGTGTGCCGGAGAATGACGAGGTCGCAGTAGGCGTTGAACATCTCGCCGATGTCGGCCAGGGACTCGCCCTTGGCGGCGCCGGTGATGCGGGCCTCGGGGATGCTGATGATCTTGCCATCGAGCCGGAGCACGGCGCTTTCGAAGGAGGTGCGCGTGCGGGTGCTGGCCTCGAAGAAGGCGGTGACGACGATCTTGCCGGCGAGGGGGTGGTAGGGGGTGATCTCGACCTTTTCGAGGACGGCGGCGAGTTTGCACAGCTCGACCACCTGCGCGAGGGAGAACTGCCGGGCGGACAGAATGGACTGGCCGTTGAGGGGGCGGAGTTCGCGGAGGTGGATCGGGTGGTTCTCGAACAGGCGGCGCGGCTCGGGATAGAGCGAATCCGAACCGGGCGGCGGTTCGAGAATGCCGGCCTGGTTGTTGGTGGGGAGGGGTTGGTGCGGCATGCGGGTCACCAGATTTGCCGGTTGCGCCGGTCTTTCGCGAGGAGCCAGAGCAGCGTGGCGGCGCCGATCCCGGTCAGGGCGAGGGCGCCGATGACGATCACGGTGACCAGCGGCTCGGGGAAGAAAACCACCGGCCAATCGGAATGCGGGGCGTTCATGCGGGGGATTCGTTGAGCCGTTGCCAATCGAAGGGGGGAGCCGGCCGCAGCGCGGTTCCCGCGACGACGACGAGCATCGACACTGCGGCGCTGATGAGCGAGGCGGTGTACCAGCCGAGGCTGAAGTAGGCCCAGAGACCGGTCCCGGAGCCAAGGAGCATCGCGGCCACGACGGCCCGGCGGTTGGTCCGGGGCCAGTAGAGCCCGGTGATCACGGGCCAGATGGCGCTGGCCACCAGTGGGCCGGAAAGGAACAGCACCGTCAGTAGGTCGAATTCGTTGAGGCATACCAGCCAGGTCGCGATGCCCAGGCCCACCACGATCCGTCCTGCCATGCGGCGCAATTGCGGGTCGGAAGCGGTCGGATTCAGCAGCCTTCGGTAAAGGTCCTCGCAGAAGAGGTCCGACGTGGCGGCCAGCAGGCTGTCGATGCTCGAGGCGAGCGAGCAGAACACCACGATGAAAACGACGGCGGTGCCGGCGGTCCCGAGCAGATGGCTGGCGACGAGCGGCCCCACGGTGTTGGGATCGGTGACATTGATGCCGAGGGGGCCGGCGGACAGGGCAACGAAGCCGGCGGCGATGGGGATCGGGAACCAGAGAACCCCGGAGAGCAGGAAGGCCTTCGGCGCCACATCGTCCCGCATCGCGAAGGCGCGGCTCCACCAGACGTTGTTGTGGAGGACCTCGCCGAAGCCGAAGAACATGTTGTTGAACAGGCTCAGCAGCGCGGCAGGCATCAGGACATTCAGGAGCGCGGGTTGCTCCTGGCGGACCGTGGCGACGACCTGCGGCAGCGGCATCTCATGCAACACGCACACGCCCACGACGAGCACACCGGCAAGGATGATGACGCTCTGGATGAAATCGGTGCCGATCACGGCGTACATGCCGCCGAACAGGGTGTAAACGACACAGACGAAGAGGATGGCGGACATGCCCCAGGCGAAGGGCACGCCGGCCAGGGTCTCCAGCAATTTGCCCCCGGCGATGCCCATGCTGACGAGCCACGCCACCGAGTAAACCAGGCTGATCAGCAGAAAGAGTCCCCAAGCGGTGCGTCCGTAGCGCATGCGCACGAAATCACCGCTGGTGTACCCCCGGGGCATCAGGCGGCGGATCCGGAGCGCGAGCGGGGCGAACAGGAAGAGGCCGAAACTGGCGGTGGCGTAGGCGAGCATGCCCCAGACACCCTTCTCGAGCGCGAAGACCGGAGCCAGCATCACGGTGTTCGAAGTGACCCAGGTGGCCATGGCGGTGGCCGTGCCAAAGGCCAGCCCCACCCGCCGGCCCGCCACCAGGTAACCCTCCAGATCCCTGGCGCGCCGCCCCCAGTAGACCCCCAGCGCAATCCAGGCCAGTCCGAATCCCACGAGCAGCGCGGTGCCCACCGCCGGAGACAGGGCCGGATCCCCCTGCGTCACGAGCCGGTTCCTCCCTTTGCCGCCGAGCGATGGCCCGCGCCGACCGCCGTCACCGTGGCCAGGAACACCACCGACCCCAGCGCCATCAACCAGCCCACCGTGCGCCGGCCCGGGTAAACCACGTTCACGGTGGCGACGGCGGACCAGTCGGTGGACGGGGCGCTGCCCGCGACCGCCCGCACGCGGTAGTAATAGGCGCCCTCGGGAAGACCGGTGACCACGGTCGCCTGATCCGGACCCTCGTAAATGACGCGCGCCGGGGCGAAGGCCGGATCGGTGGACTGCTGGACCTCGAACGTCGCCGCGGCTCCAGCTGCCGCCTCCGGCCAGCTCCAGCTCAGCACCGCCTTCCCTTCCGGCGATTCGACCGGGGAGGTCGGGTCGCCGTCAAACACCGGTGGCGCGGCCAGTCCGGCCAGGGAAAGGAGGCCGGTGGCGAGCAGCCAGCGCAACGGGCTGGGGCCGGGGATTACGGTTGGGGGACGGGCGGCCACGTGAAGAACCGATGATGTTCCGGGTTGCGGAGCTAAATAATTCGTAGACGAACGATTTCATCACGCGCAATGTCGTTCAAGAAAAAACCCGCATTTTCCCAGCGGCCCGTCATAGTCCCTGCCGAACTGTGCCCCACATGAAAAAAGCCGTGTTGCCTGATGATCCAACCGCACCCGGTTTCGCCGGTCCGCGCCCTGCCGGGCTCGCGCCCGTTCCTTCCGGGCGCCATGACCTGCGGATATTGCGGGCCATCCGCCGGATCATTCGTTCCGCGGACCAGCATTCGCGCCGGTTGGCGGTGGAGCATGGGGTGACGGTGCCGCAGCTCCTGTGCCTGACGAAGGTGGTCGAGGCCGGAAGCCTGACGGTGAAGGACATTGCCCGTGAGATTTACCTCGGTTCCAGCACGCTGGTCGGCATTCTGGACCGGTTGGAGAAGGCGGGTCATGTCCGGCGCGAGCGGGGGGTGCGGGACCGGCGGCAGGTGATGGTGACGGCGACGGCGGCGGGATGCGCGCTGGTGCGACGATCGCCGTCGCCTTTGCAGCAGAACCTCGTCCGGGCCCTGGACGCCCTTCCGGAAAGCGAGCGCGCGGAGATTGCGCGGGCCCTGGAGCGGGTGGTCGAGATGCTGGAGATCACGCAGGTGCCGGCGGCCCCGATCCTGGAAACGGCCCGGGACCTGGCGCGCGAAATTCCGGGCGGCCGTGCGGCGCTCGGGGCGGCGGATCCGGCTCGCGACGGGCTTTACGGCCGGGAGCGAAGCTCGTAGGGTGTTGCCGGTGAGTGAGAGCAACCATACGGTGCGGCGGGCCACTCTGGACGATTTGCCGGTGCTCCGCGGCCTTTGGGAAATGGGGCGCTTGCCGGGCTTCGAACTCGAGAAACGCCTGACCGAGTTCCAGGTGGCGGTGCGTCCGGACGGCGTGATCAGCGGCACGATGGGTTTCCGGGTGTCGGGGTGGCATGCGTTGTTGCACAGCGGCGCCTTCTACTCGACGGCGGAAGAGAAGATCTGTCAGCCGCTGTTGTGGGAGCATTTTCGGATCCTGGCATCGGGCCAGGGCGCGGCCCGGCTGTGGATGTCCGGGCCCCTGGCGCCGTTCTGGAAGGAAACCGGCTTTGACCGGGCCGGGCCGGTGGAACTGAACCGTCTGCCTCCGGCGTTCGGCCCATCCGCCCGCGAGTGGCACACCCTGGCCCTGCGGGACGACGCGCAAATCGAACGGGCACTCGAGAAGGAATTCGTGCGTCTGCGCGAGGAGGGGCGGGCCGGCACCGAGCGCATGCAGCGGCAGGCTTCGGTCTGGAAATGGCTGGCCGGACTGATCGCGGTCGGGTTCTTTCTGGGGGCCATCTGGCTGCTGTTCGAGATGCTGTCCGCAGCCACACGGCGTTGATATTGACCGGCGCCCGGCGGCCCCATCCCCGCTGAATCCTGCGCCGACTGCTCACCGGCGGCGGCGAGTTGCTGAATGGTCACGGCCCGGGAGGTTGCCATTGGCCGATTGACGCGGGGGGCGGTCGTGCCTAGGTTCCGCCGGTCAGAACTTCTTGATATATGAAAGCGATTCGCCTTTCTCCCCGGGGCTGGCTGCCGGTCCTGCTGCTGGTGGCTTGCGGGTGGCTGCGGGCGGCCGATGAGGACCGGCTCACGGTCGATCCGCAGGTGCATCTCGGTCGGCTCGACAACGGCTTGACGTATTATGTGCGGGAGAACGCCAAACCCGCCAATCGCGCGGCCCTCCGCCTGGTGGTGAATGCGGGGTCGGTGCTCGAGGCCGGGGATCAACGGGGTCTGGCGCATTTCCTGGAACACCTGGCGTTCAACGGCACCGCGCACTTCGCGAAGCACGAGCTGGTGGACTTCCTCGAAGGGATTGGCATGCGGTTCGGGCCGGAGCTGAACGCCTTCACCAGTTTTGACGAGACCGTCTACCTGCTGGAGATCCCACTGGACCAGCCCGAGGTCATCGAGAAGGCCTTTGTGATCCTCTCGGACTGGGCTTCTGCGGTCGCCCTCGATCCGGAGGAAATCGAGAAGGAGCGGGGCGTGGTGCTCGAGGAATGGCGGCTCGGTCGCGGCGCCCAGCAGCGGATTCTGGACCGGCAGATCCCGGCGTTGTTGCATGACTCGCGTTACGCGGAGCGGCTGCCGATCGGGGACACGAACATCATCGCCACCGCCGAACGCCCGGCTTTCGCGCGCTTCTATCGCGACTGGTACCGTCCGGATCTGATGGCGGTCATCGCGGT
This sequence comes from Verrucomicrobiales bacterium, assembly GCA_024233305.1. GTDB lineage: Bacteria > Verrucomicrobiota > Verrucomicrobiia > Limisphaerales > J093 > J093. The sequence continues at coordinate 28,312 of JACKPV010000029.1, read as the reverse complement.
CGGGGACTTCCAGGCGGAAGCAATGGAGGCGCGCATCCGGCGGTACTTCGGGCCGTTGACCAATCCCGAAGGAGCGCCGCCGCGGCCGGACGTCGCGGTGCCGGACCATGCCGAGACGTTGTTCTCGATTGCCACCGATCCGGAGCTGCCCTACACCGCGATCCAGATCGCCTACAAGCACGCGCCCACCGCGGAGCGCACGCGCGGCGATTACCGGCGGAGCCTGGTCGAGGCGTTGTACACCGGGATGGTGAACGAGCGCCTCGAGGAACGCACCCGGGAGGCGAACCCGCCCTATCTTTACGCCGGCATGGGCAAGATCTCGCTGGTGCGGACCAAGGAGGTGTTCATCCAGACCGCGGCGGTCAAGGAAGGCGCGTTTGCCGAGGGCTTGCAGGCAATGCTGCTCGAAGCCCGGCGCGTCCGGCGTGACGGCTTTACTCCCGGCGAGATGGAGCGGGCCAAGGCCAATCTGCTGCGCAGCTACGAACAGGCCTACACCGAGCGTGACAAGCTCGAGTCGGGGAACTTCGCGGCCGAGTACATGCGGAACTTCCTCGAGCAGGAACCCATTCCCGGCCTCGCGGCTGAACTCGGGCTCGTCCGTGAATACCTCCCCGGGATCCGCCTGGACGAGGTGAACTTGGCCGCCCGGAACTGGATCACCGACACCAACCGGGTCGTGCTGTACAGCGCGCCGGAAAAGGCCGGGCTCGCGGCCCCCACGCAAGCCGATATCATGGCCGTCGTCGAGGCCGCGGCCACCGCGGACGTCGAGGCCTACGCGGATGCGGCCGCGGATGCGCCGTTGCTCGCCGCGTTGCCCGAACCCGGCCGGGTGATTGCCGCCAACCGCTTCGAGCGCATCGAGGTGACCGAATGGGTGCTGTCCAACGGGGCCCGGGTGTGGGTCAAACCCACGGACTTCAAGAACGATCAGGTCCTGCTGACGGCGTTCAGCCCGGGCGGGCTCAGTCTCGTGTCCGACGCCGATTTCATCCCGGCGAGCACGGCGGTGGCGATCGTCGGGGAGAGCGGCCTCGGCGCCTTTGACCAGACCGCCTTGCGGAAGAAACTGGCGGGGAAGATTGTCGGGGTGCGGCCCTCGCTCGGGGACATCTCGGAAGGCCTGAGCGGTTCGGCCTCCCCGCAGGATCTCGAGACGCTCTTCCAACTCGTTTATCTGACGTTCACCGCGCCGCGCGCGGGCGCGGCGGTGTATTCCGCGCTGCAGACGCGCATGCGGGAGACGGTGCAGAACCGCCTGAACGATCCCGACGCCGTGTTTGCCGACGCGGTGAGCCGCGCCCTGTATGGCAATCATCCGCGGCATCAACCCGCCACCCTGGCCACCATCGAGGCGATGGATCGCGAGACTTCGTTGCGCATCCTCCGGGAACGCTTTGCCAACGCGGGTGATTTCACGTTCGTGCTGGTCGGAAACCTGGATCCCGCCGCCCTGAGACCGCTCGTCGAGCAGTATCTCGCGAGCCTGCCCGGCGAGGAAACCCGCGAGGTGGCGCGTTTCCAGAACGACCTGCCGGCCCGCGGCCAACTCGAAGTGACCGTGCGCAAGGGCGTCGAGGCCCGAAGCACCGTCGAGCTGATTTGCACTGGCCCGGCGCAATGGAGTTACGACGAGATGCTGCGGTTGCGCGTGGCGATCGAGGTGTTGCGGATCCGGTTGCGTGAAACCCTGCGGGAGGAACAGGGCGGCACCTACGGCGTCAGCGTCTCCGGCGGGATCGAGCGCTGGCCGGTCGAGAACTTCACGTGCAGCATCTCGTTCGGGTGCGCGCCGGACCGGGTGGATTCACTGATCGCGCTCGCCGCGGCCGAGGTGGCGCGATTGCAGGCGGAAGGTCCGCGGGCGGACGATCTGGCGAAGGTGAAGGAGACGCAGTTGCGCACGTTCGAGCGGGGCGTGAAGGAGAATCCGTTCTGGTTGGGCAACCTCGCCTTCCGCGCGCAACACGGACTCGATCCCGAGGATCTCCTGTCCTTTCCCGAGCGGGTGAAAGCGCTCGAGGGGGAAGCGGTCCGGGATGCCGCGCAACGCTATTTCGCGACCGACAACCGGCTGGTGGCGAAGCTGTATCCGGAGTCGGTTGCGCCCTGAGAGCGGGGCCGGAAAACGGTTCCGCCCCGCCGGTGATGGGCCGGACGGGGCGGTGGTTGGCGGCCAATCCCAGCGGCAAAAACGCTATGGCTGCGGCGTTTTGCGCTTGGACTTCTCCTCCTTGCGGGCGGAGACGTAGCGGTTGACCGCGTTGAGGTAGGCGCGGGCGCTGGCTTCGATGACGTCCGTGCTGGCGCCCTTGCCGGTCACCAGTTCCTTCTCGCCGAAGTCCGCGGTCAACGTCACCTCGCCCAACGCGTCCTTCCCCTGGCTGACCGCGCGGATCGAGTAGTCCGTCAATCGCCCGCGCGTGTTCGTGAGCCGGTCGATGGCCTTGAGCGTGGCATCCACCGGACCGTCCCCGATGCTGGCGTCCTCGACGACCTCGGCATCGCTCCGTCCGATCCCGGCCCGCCGCAACCGGACCGTGGCGGTGGGCACCGTGCGATTGCCGCTGCTCACGCTGAAGTACTCGAGCGACCAGGTCTCGGGCACCTCGGTGATGTGACCCTCGACCAACGCCGTGAGGTCGTCGTCGTAGACGAACTTCTTCTTGTCGCCGATCTCCTTGAAGCGCGAGAAGATCGCGCCGACGTCGGCATCGGTCATCTTGAATCCGAGGTGCCGCAAGCGGGCCGCGACCGCCGCCCGGCCGCTGTGTTTCGTGAGCGGCAATTCGGTCTTGCCCCAGCCGACCGCCTTCGGGTCCATGATCTCGTAGGTCTCGCGCTTTTTGAGGATGCCGTCCTGATGGATGCCGCTGCTGTGCGCAAAGGCATTCTCGCCGACGATGGCCTTGTTGCGCTGGACCAGGAGGCCGCACATGCGGGAGACGAGGCGCGAGGAGCGGACGATTTCGCGCGCGTTCACGCCGCACTGGAACTGCCGGTAATGGTCGCTGCGGGTCTTCATCGCCATGACGAGTTCCTCGAGCGAGGCATTGCCGGCGCGTTCGCCGATCCCGTTGACGGTGCACTCGATCTGGCGCGCGCCCGCCTTGACGGCGGCGAGGGAGTTGGCCACGGCGAGTCCGAGGTCGTTGTGACAGTGCACGCTGATGACCGCTTCGCCGGACTGGAACTGCGGCACGGCGGCATGGAGCTGTCCGATCAACCGGCCGTACTCTTCGGGCACAGCCCAGCCTACGGTGTCGGGGATGTTCACCGTCGTGGCCCCGGCGTCCACCACGGCCTGGCAAACCTCGATGAGGAAATCGGGCTCGGTGCGGGAACCGTCCTCGGGGGAGAACTCGACGTCCGCCACCCACTGCCGGGCCCGTTGCACGCCCTCGACGGCCAACCGGATGATCTCGGCCTGCGCCTTCCCGAGCTTGAATTCGCGGTGGATCTTCGAGGTGGCGAGAAAGACGTGAATGCGACCCCGTTTGCCGGCGGGTTTCACGGCTTCGCCGGCGCGGTCGATATCGGCGGGCACGCAACGGGCCAGGCCGGCGATGGTGGGGCCCTCGATTTCACGGGCGATCTGCTGGACGGCCTCGAAGTCCCCCTGGCTGGTGATGGGGAAACCGGCCTCGATCACGTCGACCTTCAGCCGCGCGAGTTGGCGGGCGACCTCGAGCTTTTCGCGGAGGTTCATCGAGGCCCCGGGGCATTGCTCGCCGTCGCGAAGCGTGGTGTCGAAGATGACGATTCGTTGCTTCTTCATGTTGTATGTGCGGGCTCGGCTTGCGGGCCCGTTTTCAGGTTTTCAGACTGCGTTCGTTACCGTTTCAGATCCCCCACCAAACGGGCGACGGCAGGAACGAAAAAACCCCACCGCCGCCTGTGGCAGTGGGGTCCTGAAAATCCGCGGAATCACTACACCCCTCCTGCCACGCTGCTCAGAAGCAGCGCCCGAAGCGCAAGAGTCAGGTTCAGATTCCGTTTCACCGCCGCAATTACTAGCTTCCGGCCCGGGGGCTGTCAACGGGGAGTTTCGCCGGCGGCAGGGTCAGACAGGCCGGTGCGATCCCTTCACCGCGGCACCTGCAACGCTCGTCGAAACCCAACGTCCCGCGGCCTTGGCGGCGAGCAGATCCAGCAGCCGCCCGGCCTGGCGTTCGCGGCTGTAGAACAGGATTTCGTCCCGCCGAGGGGCAAACCAAGCGGGGCAGTCGTTGCCGGTCATTAGTTGCTCCAGCGCCCCGGCGATCGTGGCATCATCGCGGGCGACGCAAAGGCCGGCGCGCGTCTGCTCGAGCAGCAAACCGATGGCGGTGTCCGGGTCGGCCCCGACGCTGAGCACCGGCGCGCCGGCGGCCAGGTATTCGAAGACCTTGCCGGTGAGCACGCCGTCCATCGAACGGTTGGTCCACCCGAGGTGCAGCAACAAGTCCGCCTCGCGCTGCCGTTGCACGCAATCCGCGCGGCTGAGCGGCTTTTCAGGCAGCTCGACCACGGCTTCCAGGTGGTAGCGCTCGCGGAGGCTGCGGATGAGATTCGACCGCGCTGCCTGTCCGTAAAAGCAGAGCCGGACGGGGCGCGGCCAGTGGCCGCGGGCGAGCACGCGGAAGAGCGGTTCGGGATCGTGGTAGCCGCCCTCGTATACGGTGCCCGCGTACATGATCTCGAAGGGCCGGCCCGCCGCCGCCCGCGCGCGGAGCTCCTCAAGCGTGCGGGCCGTTCGGCACTCCGCCTCGGGGAAGCCGTTGTAAATCGTGTGACTGGGGATGTGCGGGTGCGTGCGGGACAGGCTCTCGGCCAGCGGGGGTGAAACCGTGGTGGTCAGGTCGGCCGGCCCGACCACGAACTTCTCGAAGCGCGCGGCCAGAGCCCGTTTCATGGTGCGCCCCTGCATGAAGAAATCGAACTCGTGCCAGAGATCGCGGTAGTCGGCGCACCAGAGCGCCCGGGGATTCGCCCGCTTGGCGATCATGCCCAGCACATGGACATACCACGGCATGAACGTGCTGATGATCACGTCGTGCCGACGTGCCTGACGCATGACCTCCGGCACACTGCCCGCCGCCCACGATGCCCCCTTGGCGACCGGGGTGTCGAGCAGTCGGAGCGGGGTTTCGATGACCGTCAGGTTGGGTTCGGGTTCCAGGGGGGTCGAGAGGTCCGGATGCAGGCGCGGATCCTTGCGGCAGGTGAGCACGGTGGTCGGGTGACCGTGCCGGGCGAAATAGCGGGCCCAACTGTGGGGACGGTTGCTGGCCGACTCGTTCCAGGGGGGGAAATACCAGCTGATGATCAGGATGCGCATCGTGCTTCGGCCGACCCGGTCCCGTCCGGGTTGGCGTAACGAGTCCGCAATTCGTCGGCGATGATTTCCGCCGCCCGACCCTCGCCGTAGAACCGGGTGGCGGGCACGGTGGTTCCGACCGCTTCGAGAATCCCCTGCCGCACGGCGTCCGCGCTGACCGGAGGGCACAGCCGGTTGCAGCCGGCCTCGACCAGTTCCACCCACTCGGTTTCGTCGCGGAGAGTGACGCAGGGCACCCCGTGGAAGAAGGCCTCCTTTTGCACCCCGCCCGAGTCGGTGGCGATAACCGCAGCGGATTGTTCGAGGAGGATCATGTCCAGATACCCCACGGGTTCGATGGCCAGAAAGCCGGGATCCGCCGCCGGCAACTCGATGCCCTGCTTGTGCGCGGCGGCCCGGGTGCGTGGATGGACCGGCCAGACCACCGGCAGGTCCGCGGCCACCCGTCGCAAACCGTCGACCACCGCCCGGAGCCTGGCCGGCTGATCGGTGTTTTCTGCGCGGTGCAGCGTGACGAGCGCATAGCGTCCGCGGGTGAGCGCCAGGGTCTCGATGATCCGGCTCCGTTCTCCGGCGCGCCGGGCATGCTGGAGCGCGGCGTCGAACATCACGTCCCCGCAGGTGACAATCCGTTCAGCGGGCATCCCTTCGCGCAGCAGTTGGTCGCGCGCGGCGGAGGTCGGGGCGAAGAGCAGATCGGAAAGGTGGTCGGCGACGATGCGGTTGATTTCCTCGGGCATGCGGCGGTTGAAGCTCCGGAGGCCGGCCTCGACGTGGGCGATGGGGAGGTTGAGCTTGGCGGCGGCCAGGGCGCCGGCGGCTGTCGAGTTGGTGTCCCCGTAGAGGAGAACCACCCGGGGCCTTTCCTGGAGCAGCACCTGCTCGATGCCGGTCAACATCCGCGCCGTCTGCTCGCCATGGGATCCCGAGCCCACGCCCAGGTGATGATCCGGCCGCGGAATGTCCAGTTCATCGAAGAACTGCTGGGACATGTTGAAGTCGTAGTGCTGGCCGGTGTGGACCAGCACCTCGTCCAATCCGGGCTGCCGGGCGAGCGCCCGGGAGACGACGGCGGCCTTGATGAACTGGGGACGGGCCCCGATGATGGATGCGATCTTCACGGTGAGCGCCACGCGCCGGAGCCACGATTAAAGAAGACGGGTCCGGGAGTGACAATCGCGATTTTGCCGGCCCGCCCCGGGCGATGGCGGTTGCTGGCAACGACCATCGCTGCCCGGGTTCAGCCCGTTGCGCCATTTTCTGTTCGCCGGCCGCTGGCAGGCGGGCTAAAGCCTCCGGTATGCATGGAATCAAACCTGCGGCCGCCGGGGGGTTCCTTCGGCATCCGGCCGCCCTGCGGAAATCCTGGGTCTTGAATCGGTGGCCCCTGCTGTTGGTCATTGCCAGCGTGGTTCGCGCGGCGGGCGTCACGGGCGAGGAAGCCGGCCCGGGCACGGTACTCGGGGTGGCTGGATCCCGGTTTACCCTCAACGGGACGCCCACGTTTCTGCTGGGTTTCAGCTATTACGGCGCGTTGGGAGCTTCGGGCGATTTCGTGCGTCGCGATCTCGATGACTTCTCGCGTCGGGGTTTCAACTGGCTCCGCGTCTGGGCCACGTGGTCGGCGTTCGATGCGGACGTGTCCGCGGTGGACGGCGCGGGCCGTGGGCGCGAGCCGTACCTGGGCCGGTTGCACGCCCTGGTGGCGGAATGTGATCAACGGGGGCTGATCGTCGATGTGACCCTGACGCGCGGGCGGGCGGGGGAAGCCGGGCGGTTGGGTGATTTCGCCGCGCATCGGCGGGCGGTGGAAACGCTGGTGACGGCCCTGGGGCCCCATCGCAACTGGTATCTCGATCTGGCCAACGAGCGCGATGTTCGCGATGCGCGATTCGTCCCGGCCACCGAACTCCGACGGTTGCGCGACCGGGCGCGAGAACTGGATCCCGGACTTTTGGTGACGGCTTCCTTCGGCGGCCACGATCTCGCCGCCGGCGACCTCCACGAGGCGGTGATCGAAATCGGCGTGGATTTCCTGAGCCCGCATCGTCCCCGCCACGCGGGTTCGCCAGCGGAAACCGAAGGGGCGACGCGCAAGGTGCGGGCGGCGCTGGAGTCCCTGGGGCGGATGGTTCCGGTGCACCATCAGGAACCGTTCCGGCGCGGTTACACGGACTGGGAGCCGATCACGGCGGATTTCCTGACGGACCTGCGGGGGGCGGTGAAGGGGGGCGCCGCGGGGTGGTGCTTCCACAACGGATCGGAGCGGGGGGCACCGGAGCAGCGACCGCGACGCTCGTTCGATCTCCGGGAGGTCCGGTTGTGGGAGCAGCTTGACGCTGAGGAGCGCGGCCTGGTGCGGGGCGCGGCCGCGCTCGTTCGCTAGGCGGCATGCCATCGCGCCGGGCGGCCGTGGGTCCGGCCGGGCCCGGCGGCGATGGGGGGCTGGCCGTGGAGGGCCCTACTCGTTGACGCTGTCGTAGAACTTGACGATGTCCTCGCGCGGTTCGGTGGCGTTGTATTTGATCGCGGCGCGCGGGTGCTGGTTGAGCTGACCGGTGATCATGTAGGGCAGGTCGAAGCCCCAGCGCAGTTTGGCGCGCATCGGCTCAATGTGGTCCTGGACACAACGCAACACGGGGCGCAGGTCGTACTTTGGATTGTGGAGAAAGCCGAGCAGCAGTTCGGTGGAACAGTTGCCGGCGCCGCGGCCCAGTCCGGCCATGGTCGAGTCCAGGCGGTTGGCACCGAGAATGATCGCCTCGATGGTGTTAGCGAACGCGCATTGCAGGTTGTTGTGCGCGTGCATGCCGACCTCCTTGCCGCTCTCCTTGCAGTAGGTGAGGTACTTCTTCACCAAGTAACGCACCTGCTCGCTGTAGAGGGATCCGTAGCTGTCGACCACGTAGATGGCCTGCGCTTCGCAACCGGCCAGCAGTTCGAGGGCCTCGTTGAGATCGCGGTCGGGGACGGTGGAGACGGCCATCAGGTTGACCGTGGTCTCGTAGCCCTTGTCGTTGGCGTCCTTCACCATGTCGAGCGCGGTCGGGATCTGATGGACGTAGCAGGCCACCCGGATCATGTCGATGACGCTCTCGCTCTTCGGCGCGATGTCCTCCTGATAATCGCAGCGCTCGGCGTCGGCCATGACCGAAAGCTTGAGGCTGGTGGGGTTGTCGCCGACGATGCGCCGCAGGTCGTCCTCGAGGCAGTATTTCCAGCATCCGTGTTCGCCGGCCACGATGCCCTTCCGTGTGGCTTTGTACCCCAGTTCCATGTAATCCACGCCGGATTCGGCGCAGGCGGTGTAGACCGCCTTGACCACGTCGTCCGAGAAGTGGTGGTTGTTCATCAAGCCGCCGTCGCGGATGGTGCAGTCGAGCACCTTGATTTCGGGTCGGTAGGAGAGCCAGCGGCCCGCCGGGGATTCCTTCGTCTTCACTGCCTTCATGGATTCTCGCTCTGGTACAACATTCACCGCCCACGTTTCGACGCGGCGGCAGTCGGAACGGGAACAATGCAACGGTCCGGGGGAAAAGGAACAGCCGAAAATGCGCGCGGCGCGGGCGCGCGGAAAAGCCGTGCGCCGCTTCCCGGTCCCGGGTACGCTGCGACGCGATGAACGTTCTGGTGACGGGCTCGAGCGGCTTGATCGGATCCGAAGCGGTGGAGCATTTCGACCGCGAAGGACACGCCGTCTCCGGGATCGACAACAACCTGCGGCGCGAGTTCTTCGGGCCGGGCGGGGATACGACGTGGAATCTCCGACGCTTGCAGCAGGTCACCCGCAACTTCACGCCCCACGACCTCGACATCCGGGATCGCCCGCGGCTTTTCGACCTGTTCAAGCGCCACCGGTTCGACCTCATCATCCATTGCGCCGCCCAGCCCTCGCACGACAAGGCGAAGGAACTACCGCTGGTCGATTTCGACGTGAACGCCGTCGGCACGATCAACCTGCTCGAAGCGACCCGGCAGCACTGCCCCGAGGCGGTGTTCATCCTGATGTCGACGAACAAGGTCTACGGCGACGCGCCGAACGAGCTGCCGCTGCGGGAGTTGCCGACCCGTTGGGATTACGCGCGGCCCGAGGACTTCAACGGCATCCGGGAGGACTGCCGGATCGACCGCACGCTGCACAGCCTGTTCGGGGCCAGCAAAACGGCGGGGGATCTGGTCGCCCAGGAATACGGCCGCTATTTTGGCATGCCGGTCGGCGTGTTCCGCGGGGGCTGTCTGACGGGCGAGCATCATTCCGGGGTGCCGCTGCACGGGTTCCTGTCCTATCTCGTCAAGGTGGCCTGCTCGGGCGGGACCTACCAGATCATCGGTTACCAGGGGAAACAGGTCCGCGATCAGATCCACAGCGCCGACGTCATTTCTGCCTTCGCCGAGTTTGCGCGCAACCCGCGGCCGGGCGAGGTCTACAACCTCGGGGGTGGCCGCGAAAACAGCGCTTCGATCCGGGAGTGCATCGCGCGTCTCGAAGCGCTGCTCGGGCGGACGGTGAACACGCGCTACGAGGAGCAGGCGCGGGTGGGCGATCACATCTGCTACATCAGCGACCTGACCAAGTTCCGCTCGCACTTTCCCAACTGGCGGTTGACGCGGTCGCTGGACCACATCCTCGAAGCGATGGTGGCGCAGGCCGCTTGAAGGGCCATTCCTCCGCCCGCCCGGTCGGCATGGATTTCCCCTTGAACAGCGCCGGTGGCGAAGTCGGTCCGCCGGTGGCCCCGCTCACGGTGCTGGGCACGCCGCTTGAAGTGACCTCCTATCCGGAGTTCACGGCTCGCTGCCAGCAGTTGGCCCGGACGGGGGGCACCCACGCGGTCGACTTCACCAACACCCAGATCGTCACCATGCGGCGGCACGAACCCGCCTTTCGCGAGATCACGACGCGGGTGGACCATTTCGTGCCGGACGGCATGCCGTTGATCTGGTGTCTGAACCGGCTGGGGGCGGGGTTGCGGGACCGGGTGTACGGGCCGTCCTTCATGCGGCACTGCGTGCTGGCGAGCCCGGCGCCGTTCACCCACTATTTTCTCGGCGGATCGGTCGAGTGCCTCGATAGGTTGCAGGCTGCCTTCCGCGCCGCGAATCTCGCCCTGAACGTCGTCGGCACGCAGCACGGCTATTTCGGTGCCGGCGATGAGCCGCGAATTCTCGAGGAAATCAACCGGCTTTCGCCCGATTTCATCTGGGTGGGGTTGGGGACGCCCAAGCAACAGGACTGGATTCACCGGCACAAACCGCTCATCCACCGGGGTGTGATCCTGGCCGTCGGTTTCGCGTTCGATGTCAACGCCGGCACCAAACCGGATGCGCCGCCCTGGATGCAGCGGCTGGGGCTCACCTGGGTCTTCCGGCTGGCCTCCGAGCCCCGGCGGCTTTTGGGCCGGTATCTGAAGTACAATTCGCTGTTCCTGTACTACCTGTTGCGCGACGGATTGCGTCGGCGGAGTTGACACCTCGCGGGGTTCGAGTGGCCCGCTTGGTTGTGGTCAGCGAGCGGATCCCGTTCGCGTCCGCCCGCGTCGGGCGTCACTTTCCGCCTGAGTTTCGGCCATCCACGCTTCGCGCGCCGCCGCATCCTCCCGCTGCCGGAAGACGGCGAGGAGCGGATCGTTCGTTCGCTCCATCCACGCCTCGAGCGCCCGGCGCAGACGCCTTACGTCGCCGGCGTGCTGCGGGTCGGCGATGCGGTTCTCCAGGGCATCCGGATCCTCCGCCACGCAGTAGAATTCCTCGAGGACCCGATGATCGAACAGTTCGAGGCGCGCAGCGATGACGGCGTCCTGGCCCGCGAGTTCCTTCAGGCGTCGATAAGTCGGGGTACCGGTGGTGGCCGTGGCCATGACGCGGCGTCCGTTCGACCAGGGATTGAAGAGGTAGAGGAACTCGGGCGTTTGGACGGCGCGCATGGGGTGGCGTCGGCCCCCGGAGTTCTCGTTGTATTCCTTGAACACCATGTCCCATCCGGTCCGGGCCTCCCCCCGGAGCAACGGCAGAAAGGAGCGTCCCTGCAAGCCCGCCGGATGCTCGATGCCCATGATATCCAGCAGCGTGGGCAGCAGATCGATCGCGGAGATCAGGTGTCGTCGGTCCACTGTCCCGGCCCGGACGGTGCCGGGCCAGCGGATGATAAGCGGGGTGCGGGTGCTGTGATGGTAGAGCTGCGTCTTCGCAAACGGGAGCGGCATTCCGTGGTCGGAGAGGAAGAGCACGAGCGTCCGGTCGGCTTGGTCCGAGGCCTCGAGCGCGGCAAGCACCCGGCCCACGCAGTCGTCCGCGCGCCGAACCGACGAATAGTAGTGGGCGAGTTCCTTGCGCACGATCGGGTCGTCCGGGAGGAATCCCGGCACGGGCACTTCGTCGGGGGTGAAGATCCGGCTGGGCACGTGCGGGTCCGGAATGGTCTGGCCCTGGCGTCCCTGGGCATGGAACGGCTTGTGGGGGTCGGAGATGTTGATCATGAGGCAGAACGGCCGGCCGGCCTCCGTCGCCGCCCGGATGCCCTGTTCCGTCGAGACCCCGTAAGATCGGGCCTCCTTGAGGTGGGCCGGCTGGCCATCGGGAAGCTCATCCAGCACCCGATCCCAACCGTACGGATGGAAGGGCGTGGAATGCGCGACCTTGCCCCGGATGGCGGTGAAATAGCCGGCCCGGCGCGCGAGGTCGACCAGGACCGGGTACCCCGGATCCGGCACCTGATAGAAACCCTCGACGCCGTTGGTATGGGGAAACCGGCCCGACCACATCACGTTGCGGGAGGGCATGCAGTTGCCGACCTGCACATGCGCCATTTCGAAGCGTAATCCCCCGGCGGCCAGCCGATCGATGTTCGGCGTCGTCCCGGGCAGCCGGCAGCCGAACGCGCCCACCGAGTCGGCGTTCATGTCGTCCACGGTGACCAGGAGCAGATTCACCGGTTCGGCGGCCGGAGCGCCGACGGCCAGCAGCGCCGCGGCCAGCGTTGGGAGAACGGTTCGCATAGGTCTGTGGGCGCAGAGTGCCTCGGTCGCGCGGCGGAGGCGAGTGAATCCGTCAGGCGGCCCGAGTGGCGCGACGGAGCCCGCAGCGCAGGAAAATCCATGGTTGCCATAAAAAGAACTAGACAGGAAACCGCTCTACTGATGACGATCTGTCTTATGAAGACACTCGCGCCACTCCGCATTGTGCAAGGCGGACTGGATGCCATGGTGGCCACGTGGCCACTGGCGCGGGCGGTTGCCCGGACCGGGCAGCTTGGCGTGGTTTCCGGTACGCTGTTGCCGGTGATCACGGCCCGCCGTCTCCAGTTGGGGGATCCGGGCGGTCATCTGCGCCGGGCCTTCGAGCACTTTCCCTTTCCCGGCGTGGCCCGCCGCGTCTGGGAGCAGTTCTTCATTGTGGGGGGCAAGCCGACGGCCACGCCGTTCGATCCCGTCGGCCAGCCGTCCTTCGCCCAGGGACCGGCCTTGACCGAGTTGATGGTGGTCGCGGGATTCGCGGAGGTGTACCTGGCGGCGGAAGGCCGCGCCGGCATGGTGGGGCTGCATCACCACGGCCAAGCGCCTCTTCCCCTGCTGCCTTCGCTTTACGGCGCGATGCTGGCCGGCGTGGATGCCCTGCTGATCAGCGGTGGGGATCCCGTCGAGATCGTCGAAGCCGTCCGGCGCCTGAGCCGCGGGCATCCGGCCGCGTTCATGATGCGCTCCTTTGATCCCGGCGTGGACTTGCGCCCGACGTGCGGCTTCGATCCAGCCAGCATGGTCGAGGACCGTTGCCCGGTGCTGGAAGCCCCGCCGGTCCTTTTTACGGTGCGGACCGTCGAGGAGGGAGTCGATCTGCGCCGCCGGGTGGGAGACGGGCTCGGCGGACTGCTGCATTTGCCCGAGCCCGGCACGGCGCCTCCGTCCCCGGCGGAAATCCAGCGGCTTGGCAGACTGGGATGCCCCCTGTGGGTCGGCGGTCTGCCTCCCACGCCGGACTCGCTCTCACTGGCCTTGTCGCTGGGCGCGGCCGGCCTGGTGGTGAGCACGCCGTTCTACTATTGCGCCGAATCGGAGTTGGATGCCGCCACGAAACGGCGCGTGTTGGGCGGCGGACAGGCGCCGTCGCGGCTGGATGTGAAATTCCTGGCCTCACCCACGGGGTTCTCGGTGCCCGTGGTTCAACTCGACGGCACCGCTGCCGACCCTGCGGTGTTCGCAGCACGCCGGCGATTCTGTGACGTCGGGTTTCTTCGCCAGGTTTACCGCACCGGTGGCGGAGGTCTGGGCTACCGGTGTCCCGGAGAGACCATCTCGGCGCACATCGCCAAGGACGGGGCGCGCGAGCGGGCGATGCACCAACGGTGTCTCTGCAACGGCATGCTCGCCGCGTTGGGGATGGGGCAGGTGCGCCTGCCGCACTCGACCGAAACGCCGCTCGTCCCGGCGGGAGAGGAGTTGGGCGCGCTCACGGCCTTCGCGGGCCGGGCCAGCCGGCAGTACGCCGCCGCGGATGTGGTGGCCACGCTGCTGGGCGGAGCCAACGGCGCCCTCCCGCCCGCATCCTGTTCCTGACCCGCCGGTCGTTCCTGTACCCCGCCCATTCGATGGGGGATTCGCCACGGCTTCCGGCCCCTCGCGCCGCGGTCCCCGGGCGGACCCTCAACCGAGCTTCCAGGGTTCCCGCAGCGGCCGCTCCAACCGCTGGTTCGCCGTCGGGTTGTCCACGAAGCGTTCGACGCCCGGATCCCAGCGCAGGGTTTCTCCCATCTCAATCGCGATGAGCCCCAACTGGCAGAGGCTGTTGGTGCGATGCCCGGTTTCGGCGGGGATCAAGGTCGGGCGTCCCCGTCGGATCGCGTCGATGAAGTCGAGCTTTTCGTTGACTTGCCGCGCTTCCAGGCCGTCCGCCTCGATCGGATCGGCGATGATGGCCGGTCGGCTGGCGGTGAGTCCCTTCCACCATTCCGCCTCGACCCAGCCGTCCGTTCCCGTGAAGCGCAGGAAGGGCCGCCCCGCCATCCGGTAATCCAGCGTGATCCCGTCCGCATACCGGTATCGAACGTCGAAGGCGGCCAACACTCCCGAGAGTCCTCCCGCGGGGTGAAAGGTCCCCGAGCCGCGGACTTCGACTGGTCCTGTTTCCCCGGCGCCCAGGGTCCACTGGACGATGTCCAACAGGTGCGTGCCCCAGTTGCAGATCATGCCGTCGCAGTAGTCGCGGATGAGCATCCAGCCGGGACGCGCCCGCAGGTCTTCGGGTTGGTGCACGCGGTGGGTTGTGTAGGGTGCGGCGGGGGCCGGTCCCAGCCACATCGGATAATCGAGGCCCTCCGGCGCCGCCATCTCCGGCTGAGCCGGCACGGGGGGTTGTTCGTTGGGCACGCCGGCGACGACGGAGGTCACCCGGCCGATGCGCCCCGTGCGCACGATCTGGCGCAATTGCCGGAATTCCTTTGCCGACCGCACTTCGGTGTCGGTGCGGAAGACCTTGCCGCCTGGCGGGAAGGCATTCGCAATCGCCCTTCCCTGATGGATCGAGAGGGAAATGGGCTTCTCGAGTGCAACGTGCTTGCCGGCCCGTCCGGCGGCCACGGCCATCACGGCGTGCCAGTGGTCGGGGGTGGAGATCATCACGGCGTCGACGTCCGCCCGCGCCAAGACCTCGCGGAAATCGCCGGTGACGGCGCATCCGCGGGCCCGACCCGGTTCGGTCACCGCGTAATGGTCGTCGACGCGTTTCCGGGTCTGTTCGGCGCGCCAGCGGTCGACATCGCAGACGGCGACGACGCGGGTCTCGGGCGAGGCGAGGAAGGGGAGCAGATTCGCGTGATACGCCTGGCGTCCGGTGCCGATGAAGCCGACCCCGATGCGGCTGTTCGGGCTGTTCTGGCCGAAGACGGAAGGGGGAACCAGGGCGGGCATGAGCGCCGTGGCGCCGGCGGCCAGGGCGGTTTGACGCAGAAAACGGCGGCGGGAAGCGGGTTGCTGTGGCATGGCGGTGCGCAATGGATGATTGACGTGGCTCGGAGTCTAGCGGGTTTCCCGGGTTGTGGCCATCCCGAGTTGTGGTCCGGGTTGTGGCGAGGTGGCCGGGCCCGTCGACTGTCCGTTTCGGGCTGCCCGGTTTTGACTCGCCGCCGCGGCTCCTGCTTTCCACTCTCCCTGAGTGCACGCCGGTCCGTCATATCATCGGGTTACGCTGCTTCCGTTGAACCGGGTCCTCGAATTGCCGGCGGGGGCCGGGTTGCGCGAGCCGCTGTTCGCCCACGGGGTCGAGTTTCCCTGCGGCGGCAAGGGCCGTTGCAAAGGGTGCCGGGTGCGGGTGACGCAGGGTGAATTGCCGCCCGGCGAAGCGGACCGGCGACTGCTCACCGCCGGGGAGGTGGCGGATGGCTGGCGGCTCGGTTGCCGGGCGCGTGTGACCGGGGATTTGACCCTCGAGGTGGCCCAGTGGGAGGCCACCATCCTGAGCGATGATTCCGCCGTCTCTTTCACGCCGCAGGGGGGGCTCGGGGTGGCGATCGACCTGGGTACGACGACGTTGGCGCTGCAATTGCTGGACCGCACGAACGGTCGTGTGCTGGCGGTGCGCACGGCTTTGAATCAACAGGCCGTTCACGGCGCCGACGTCATGAGCCGGGTCCACTTCGCCACGGAGGAAGGCGGCGCGCTCGTGCTGCGTGACCTTGTCCGGCAGCAGCTTGGCGGGTTGTTGACCGAACTGCGCTCGGAGGCGGCCTGCGCGGCGCCGGTGGAGGAAGTGGTTCTGGTGGGGAACACCGCCATGCACCATCTGTTCGCCGGTCTGGATGCGGCGCCTCTGGCGCACGCCCCGTTCGAGTCGGCGCAGTTGGGAGAAATGGTCTTCCGGGGTGACGAACTGGGGTGGTCTGACTTCGCCGGTGCGATGGTCCGGTTTCTGCCGTGCCTCGGCGGTTTCGTCGGCAGCGACATCCTCGCCGGCATCTTCGCCACCCGGCTCGACGAAGGCGGGCCGCTGCGGGCGTTGATCGACCTTGGAACGAACGGCGAGATCGTCGTGGGGCATGGGGAACGGCTGTTGTGTGCCTCGACCGCCGCCGGACCCGCCTTCGAGGGCGCCCGGATCGGATCCGGCATGCGCGCGGCGACGGGAGCGATTGCGGAAGTCAATCTCGTGGATGGCCAGTATGCGTGCCGGGTCCTCGGGGGGGGATCGCCCCGGGGCATCTGCGGCAGCGGTTTGGTAGATGCCGTGGCGTGCGGGCTGGACCGCGGCGACGTGCAGCCGTCGGGCCGCCTGGCGAACGGCGCGCCGCTGGAATTGCGGCCGCCGGTGCGGTTGGAACAGCGCGACATCCGCGAACTCCAACTGGCGAAGGGCGCGATCGCAGCGGGGGTGCGTCTCTTGGTAGAGCGTTTCGGGGCCGGGTTGGAAGACGTAGCCGCGGTGCACCTCGCCGGCGCGTTTGGTAACTACATCAGCCGGGCCAACGCCCGTCGCATCGGCCTCCTCTCCTTCCCGCCGGAGCGCGTCATCGCGGCCGGCAACACCGCCTTGCTGGGCGCGAAGATGGTCCTCCTCCGGGCCGTCGATCCGGCGCACGCCACCCGCCTTTGCTCCCCGCGCATCGAGCACGTCTCGCTCAACGAAGACCCGCGCTTCCACGAGGTCTACGTCGACGAAATGGCCTTCCCATCCAAGGGGTCGGTTCTTGATATTGACACATCGGGACTTGCGGTCCGGTGCGGCGGGTAGCGAGGGCGGCGTCTCGGGAAGGGACGGCCAAGAGGCAGCCCCGCTGGGATCCGGTTCACGATCGCCGTGCCCGCGATGCCCAAACGGACGACCATTGCCACCTCTTCGCTCTTCCACGTTGACCGCTGCCTGCGACGTGCAGTTGCCAACCAAGGGCCCATGCAGACCAAGCAGCGATTCCGTCTGCCGGGCTTTTGTCGCCGATGGAGACGACTGGCTATCCCGCACAATGGGTTCACTGGTGCGCCGGTCATGGGGCGGATTCCGGGCCGGACAACGAGCGCACAACGACGGTCCCCGGGCCCCGAAGATGAGCTTGCGGTGGCCATCGTGGGTTCCCCGGGGGGGGGGGCCTCGCGTCCTGCCGCGGGAGGCGCATCCGGCTGTGCCATGTGGTCGACGGCCCGGGATGCCGCCGGACGAATACCAAGAACCGACCCCACGGCGGCACTTTGCCGCTTGTCACCCGGGGGGGGCGTTTGGAGAATTCGGTTCGCATGCGGTGGGACAAGGTCACGTTGGTCGGCGTCGGGTTGCTCGGGGGTTCCCTCGGGCTGGCCCTGCGTCGACGGCGCCTCGCGGGCCAGGTCGTGGGCCTGGTGCGGCGGGAGGCCAGCATCGCCGAGTGCCTTCGGTCGGGGGCTGCGGACAGCGCGACCTTGGATCTGGCGGGGGCCGTGGCCGGGGCGGACCTGGTGGTTCTCGGGACGCCGCTGGGGCAGATGGAGCCCCTGGTGCGGGCAATGCAGCCGCATTTGCGGGCCGGGACGCGGGTTACGGACGTGGGGAGCGTCAAGGGGCCGCTGGTGGCGGCGCTGGAACCGCGGTGCGCCGAGGTGGGCGCGTGCTTCGTGGGCAGTCATCCGATGGCTGGTTCGGAACGGACCGGGGTGGCGCATTCGCGGGCGGACCTTTTCGAGCATGCGGTCTGTGTGGTGACGCCCACAGAGCATTCGGATCCGGGTGCGGTGGCGCAGGTGGAGGCCCTCTGGCGCTCGGTGGGGGGCCGGGTTTGCCGGATGGCGGCGGAGCGCCATGATGAACTGGTGAGCCGTTCGAGCCATCTGCCGCATATGATGGCGGCGAGCCTCGTGCAGGTGGCCCTGGGCGCGGCGGACGGCACCGCGGAGGAGTCCCTGTGCGCCACAGGGTTCCGGGATGCCACCCGGGTGGCGTCGGGGTCGCCGGAGATGTGGCGGGACATCGCCTTGATGAACCGGCTCCATCTGGGGCGCGCCCTGGAATCAATCGCCGCGCGGGTGACCACCCTCAAGGCGGCCTTGTCGGCGGGGGACGCCGCGGCGCTCGAAGAGTACTTCCGGGAAGCCCGTGATCTCCGCGACGCCTGGCTGGAGGGTTTCGAGGGTCCGGGGAAGATGGCGCCATCAGGCGAGTGAGGGTGTCGTGCCTTTGCCAGACGTCATCACGATCGATCCGCTGGCCGCTGCGTGCCGCACGGCGGTGTCGGTGCCGGGCTCGAAGAGCATCACCAACCGGGTGCTGGCCCTCGCCGCGCTGGCGGAGGGGGAAACCGTTTTGCGCGGCGCGCTCTGGAGCGAAGACACGCAGGTGATGGTGGACTGCCTGCGCCGGCTCGGTTGCGCCATCGCGGTGACGGCGGATCCCGCGGAACGTTCCAACCGGACCATGCGGGTGCGCGGATGCGGCGGTCACTGGCGGCCCGGGGGCGGTCCTGATGCGCCCCTGGATCTCTTCGTCGGGAATGCGGGGACGGCCGCGCGCTTCCTGGCGGCCCTGGTGACGCTGGGTCGCGGCACCTACCGGCTGCAGGGTGTTGCGCGTATGCACGAGCGGCCGCAGCACTCGCTGTTCGAGGCGCTCCGCGCGCTGGGTTACCGGATCGACACGCCCAATGGACGCTTGCCGGCGGTGATCCATGGGACGGGCCCCCGGACGGGTGGCTGTCGGGTAAGCGTGGCCGAAAGCTCGCAGTTTGCCTCCGCCCTCCTGCTGGGCGCCGGCGCCGGTGGGTGGTCGGTGACCATCGAGGGGGAGAATCCGGAGGAACTTCCCTACGTGGCGATGACGTCGCGTTTGATTGCCGGTTTTCCGCGGAACGGCGGCGAGGTCCGGATCGAACCGGATGCCTCGAGCGGAAGTTATTTCTGGGCCATCAACGCCTTGTCCCCGGTGGCGGACGGGGCGTCGGCCGCTCCGCCGGGCAAGCGCGCGGATCTGCCCGCCGGCGCGCACCGGGTGACGGTCAGTCACTGGCCGGCGAGCGGGTTGCAGATGGACGAGGCGTTTCCGCGGTTTCTGCCGCTGCCGGCGGTGGTGTCGCGGGAGCGGGATTTGGGAGACAGCATCATGACGGCGATTGCCCTCGCGCCGCTGGCGACGCGGGCGGCCAGGTTCACGGAGCTGGGGCGGTTGCGGTTGCAGGAGTGCGAGCGGGTGCGGGCGTTGCGTACGGAGTTGACGAAATGCGGGGCGGAGGTCCGCGAGGCGGGCGACACGCTGGAGATCGCGCCGGGTTCCCTGCATGGCGCGGACATCGAGACCTACGAAGATCACCGCATGGCGATGTGCTTTGCGATTCTGGCGTTGAATGTGCCGGGCCTCCGACTGCACAATCCCGCCTGTGTGAAGAAGACCTTCCCCAACTTCTTCCAGAAGCTGGCGGATCCGGACGGGGTGGCGGCGGTGATCCGGGATGCAGCGGACGGACGGCGGCTCGCGGGGGAGGAACTGATGGCCGGCGAGGCCGGTTGACCCACGGAGCGAAAGAGCAGCGCGGAGCAGCGGCAGACCCAGATGACCAGCGACAACGAGGCTTCCACCGTCCGGCCCACGCCGGCGGTCATCGCGATAGACGGCACGAGCGCCAGCGGCAAGAGCACCAATGCCCGCACGGTGGCCCGGGAACTCGGCTTCGCCTACGTCGACACGGGCGCCATGTATCGCACGCTGGCCTGGTATTGCCTGAAGAAGGGGGTCGACATCCACGACATGAAGGCCGTGACGTCGGCCTGCCGGCGGTGGAAGACGCGCCTGGCGAACGTGGACGGTCAGGTCCGGTTGCTGGTGGACGGCTATTATCCCGAGCGGGAGATCCGCACCGACGAGGTGAGCGCGGCCGTGCCGCACGTGGCCGCGGCGCCGAAGGTCCGCGACTGGATGCGCGACCAGCAGCGGGACTGCGTGCGGTTCGGCGACCTGGTCATGGAGGGGCGCGACATCGGCTCGAACGTCTTCCCCGAAACGGAGTTCAAATTTTACCTCGACGCGTCGCTCTCCGAACGCAGCCGGCGGCGGGCCGCGGATGGCATCACGGAGGACCTGGCGAAGCGGGACAAGCGCGACAGTGAACGGGCGGCGGCGCCGTTGATGGTGCCGTTGGGGGCGATGGTGGTGGACACCTCGAACCACACCCCTGCGGAATCCAGCGAGCTGATCCTGGCCGAGGTGCGGCGCCGGCTGCACCTGCCGCCGGCTCCGGGGCCGGAGGCGGCGGCGTGAACCTCAGCTACTTCATTGCTTGGTCCGGCTTCAACCTGATTTACCGGACGCTGTTCCGCGCCCGCTTTTATCATGCCGAGCGGGTGCCGTCCCACGGTCCCGTCATCCTGGCCGCCAACCACGAGAGTTTCATCGACCCGCCGCTGGTGGGTTGCGGGTTGCGGCGGCCCCTGAACTACCTGGCGCGCGAATCGCTGTTCAATCATCCGGTGGCCGGGGCGATTCTCCGTAGCTGGAACGCCGTGCCGGTGGACCGGGAAGGCGGTGGCGGACGGGGATTGAAGGCCATTCTGGACCGTCTCGAACGGGGTGGCGGCATCCTGCTCTTTCCGGAGGGAACACGCACTTCGGACGGCCGGCTCCAACCCGCCAAAGCCGGCGTGGGCCTGGCGATCATCAAGTCCAGCTGTCCGGTCGTGCCGGTCCGGGTGTTCGGCACCTTCGCGGCGTTTGGACGGCATCACCGCATGCCGCGTCCGCATCCGATCTCCGTTGCCTACGGTCATGCACTTGACTTCACCGCGCTGCGGGAGGAAGCGCGCACGGCGGCCAAGCCCCGGGTCAAGGCGATCTACCAGGCGGCCGCCGACGCGATCATGGCGGCCATCGGGGGGCTGCAACCGTGCCGCGAGGTGCGGCGGTTCCCCGGTTGATCGCGGGTGAACGGCGCGCGGTGGCGGTCCTGGACCACGCCCGGGAGCGCGCCGCGGATGCCCGTGGATAATACGTGTAAGTATCATTCGGTTTGCGCCCCCGCCCGCCCTGCGGGATATTGTCCGCCGTGAAACGAAGCGCCCGACCGACAATCCAGGATCCGCCGCCGGTCGGCGCCCGCGGGCATCGATGCCGGAGGGCCGTCCTGATGGCAATCGGTGTGGTGGCCGGTCTGAGCGTTCGCCTCGCGGGTCAACCCACCGTCCGGGACTGGCCGATGTTTCGCGGCGAACCTTCCCTGCGCGGCGTGGCGGCGGTCTCGTTGCCGGACCGGCTGGAACTCCGCTGGAAATACCGCACGGAAGGCCCGGTGAAATCCTCGCCGGCGATCGTGAACGGCGTTGTCTATGTTGGTTCGGACGACGAACACCTGCATGCCATCGATCTGACCACCGGTGAAAAGCGGTGGGTCCTGGCCACCGAAGGCCCGGTGGAATCGTCGCCCCTGGTGTGGAACGGAGCGGTTTACGTCGGCTCGGGCGACGGCTCCGTTTATGCCTGTGACGCGGCCTCGGGCGGGCAACGCTGGAGGTTCAGGACGGACGACCAGATCCCGGGCGCGCCCAACCGGGTGGCAAGCGGCGGGCCCGGGAAGGTGGCCATCCTCGCCGGCAGCTACGACACCCGGCTTTACTCCCTCGATGCTGTCACCGGCGGGACGAACTGGGTTTACCAGACCGACAATTACATCAATGGCGCGCCGGCGGTGGCGGATGGCGTGACGGTCTTCGGCGGCTGCGACGCCCTGCTGCACGTGCTGTCGCTGAAGAACGGCGAGAAGATCAAGGAGGTGGACGCGGGCGCCTACATCGCGGGTTCCGTGGCGCTGGTGGGCGGGCGCGCCTATTTCGGGCATTACGGGAACGAGTTTCTCTGCGTGGACCTCGAGGAAGGCCGCGTGGTCTGGACCTTCAAGGACCGGAATTTCCCCTATTTCTCCTCGCCGGCGGTGGCGGGCGACCGCGTGCTGTTCGGCGGCCGCGACAAGCGCCTGCATTGTCTGCGGACGAGCGACGGGGAGGAGCTGTGGTACTTTGCCACCCGCGGCAAGGTGGACAGCTCGCCGGTGGTGGCGGGGAACCGGGTGGTGTTCGGCTCGGACGACGGGCGGTTGTATGTGGTATCACTCGACCGCGGTGAATCGGTATGGAGTTACGAAATCGGCGAGCCCATCACGTCCTCGCCGGCGGTGGTGGAAGGCGCCGTGGTCGTGGGGTGCGACGACGGTTTCGTCTACTGTTTCGGGTCGCCGAAGACAGAATAATCCCGCCGGGCATCCCATCGCCCGGGGCGGGCAGGCAGATTTGGTTGGGAGCACACGATGACGCAGACGAGCACACCAGCATCCGTTGCGACGAGCGCCGCGCCGCCGTTGCAGAAGCAGACGACCGTGGGGAACTACTTCGTCACGAACTACCCTCCCTACGCATTCTGGAAGCCGGACTTCGTGCCCGAGTTCGAGGCGGCCCTCGAGCGCCCTCCGGAATCCGGCACGCCGCTCGGGGTCTATGTGCACATCCCGTTTTGCCGGAAGCGCTGCCACTTCTGTTACTACAAGGTCTACACCGACAAGGACGCCTCGCAGGTGCGCGCCTATCTCGACGCGGTGCTGCAGGAACTCGCCTTCTATGCCGGCAAACCATTCGTCGGCGCGCGACCGATCCGGTTCGTCTATTTCGGCGGCGGCACCCCCAGTTATCTTTCGGAGAACCAGCTCCGGCATCTCACCGACGAGATGAAACGCCTGCTGCCCTGGGAGCAGGCCGAGGAAGTGACCTTCGAGGCCGAGCCGGGCACGCTGACCGACCACAAGCTCAAGGCCATCCGGGATCTGGGCGTGACGCGATTGAGCCTGGGCATCGAGCATTTCGACGACCACATCCTCGAGATCAACGGGCGCGCGCACCGGTCCCGCGAGATCGCCCGGGCCTACGCGTACGCCCGGGAAATCGGCTTCCCGCAGATCAACATCGATCTCATCGCGGGAATGGTCGAGGAGACGGAGGAACGCTGGCGGGAGACCGTCGCGCAGGCCGTGGCGCTCGCGCCGGACAGCGTGACGATTTACCAGATGGAAGTGCCCTACAACACGACCATCTACCAGCGGATGAAGGCCGAGGGAAAACTCGAGGCGCCGGTGGCGGATTGGGACACCAAACGCGCCTGGGTCGATCATGCCTTCCGCGAGTTCGAGCGGGCCGGCTACTCCGTGAACAGCACCAGCACGGTGGTGAAAGACCCGGCGAAGACGCGCTTTGTCTACCGCCAGCAGCTGTTCTCCGGCGCCGACCTGCTGAGCGTCGGCGTGGCGAGCTTCGGGCACCTCAACGGAACGCACTACCAGAATCATCACGAGTTCGATCCCTATGTCAGCGCCCTGACTGCGGGGCGATCGCCCGTCTACCGCGCCCTGACCCCCACACCCGAGGAACGCTATATCCGCGAGTTCATGCTGCTCTTGAAGCTGGGCGCCGTCAGCCGCTCCGCGTTCACCGCCAAGTTTGGCCGGGATCCGGTCGAGCAGTTCGCGGGGCCGCTGCAACAGCTCAAGGAAACCGGACACCTCACCCTCGAGGGAGATGCCATCCGGCTGGACCGGGCCGGCTTGTTGAAGGTGGATCTTCTCATTCGCGCGTTCTTCAAACCGGAGCATCAGGGCACCAAGTATGCCTGAAGGACCGCGGCGCTGGAGCAGGAACCCGGGCGCCGGCTTGATGGCGCGTCGGTTCCGCCGGTCCCCGGCCCGATGCTTCATCGTCCGCTGAAAGTTCTTTTCCTGCCATGAAACCCTGCCTTGCACTCGGCTGCCTCCTGGCCGGCCTGTCCGCCGGAAACGCCGTCGACTTCCACGTCGCCCTGGATGGCGATGACCGGAATCCCGGGAACGCGGCGCGGCCGTTCGCCACGCTCGAGCGCGCGCAGGCAGCCGTCCGCCAGGCGAAGGCAGGCGGCCTGCCGTCCGGAGGTCTCACAGTGTGGGTGCATGGCGGCGACCATCTGCGACGCGGCGCGCTGCGGTTGACGGACGAGGATTCGGGTTCGATGGAGGCGCCGGTGGTTTGGCGGGGGGTTCCCGGGGAGAAGGCCCGGCTGCTCGGAGGGATCGCGTTGTCGGCGTGGCAGGCGGTGAGCGACGCGGCAGTGCGCGACCGGCTGCCGGCGGTGGCCCGTCAGCAGGTGGTCGAATGCGACCTTGGCAACCTTGCGACCGACCGCTTGGGCGCCATGCAGTCGCGGGGTTTCGGGCGTCCGACGCGCGCGGCCCACTGCGAGTTGTTCTTTGCCGGCCACCCGATGACGCTGGCGCGCTGGCCGAATGAAGGGGAGTGGACGACGATTGCGGGAATCCCCGAGGGCGCCGGCAGCGGGGACGGCCACGGACGAACGATTGGCGACCTGGCGGCGGGCTTTCTCTACGCGGGAGATCGGCCGCGGGGTTGGCAGCCATCCGAGGACCTGTGGGTGCATGGGTACTGGGCCTGGGATTGGGCGAATTCCTACGAACGGGTCGCGGCGTTGGACCCGGAGAAGCGACTGGTCAAGACCGCCGAGCCGTACGGACTGTACGGTTTTCGTCCCGGACAACGCTTCCATTTCCTCAACGTCCTCGAAGAACTCGACCAGCCCGGGGAGTGGTTTCTCGACCGCGGTCGCGGACGGCTTTTTTGGTGGCCGCCCGGCGTGCGCGATTCGTTGGGCCATCCTGGGAAGGCGGTCCAGCTGGCCGCCTGGCTCTCGCTGCTGGACCAACCGCTGATCGAGTTGGAGGGAGCCTCGCAGGTGAGCCTGGAGGGCCTGGTGTTCGAGGCCACGCGCGCTTCGGCCGTCCGCATCCACGGCGGCGAGGGAAACCGCGTGGTCGGCTGCGTCCTGCGCAACCTCGGCAACTGGGGCGTGCGGATCGAGGGCGGCGCCGGACACGGGGTGATCGGCTGCGAGATTCTCGACACGGGTGACGGCGGCGTTTCGTTGAGCGGCGGCAACCGGGACACGCTCGAAGCCGCGGGACACTTCGTCGAGAACTGCCACTTCGCCCGGCAGGGCCGCTGGTCCAAGTGCTACGTGCCGGCCATCCAGATGAGCGGGGTCGGACACCGGGCTGCCCACAACCTCATCCACGATCATCCGCATTGTGCCATTCTCTACGGTGGCAACGATCACCTCATCGAGTTCAACGAGATCCACCACATCGCGCTCGAAACCGGGGATGTGGGCGCGATCTACGCGGGCCGGGACTATACCTTTCGGGGGAACCGCATCCGGCACAATTTCATCCATCACACCGGCGGCGTGGGCATGGGGTCCATGGGTGTCTATATGGATGATTGCGTCAGTGGAACCGAGATCTTTGGCAACGTCTTCTACAAGGTGCAGCGGGCCGCTTTCCTCGGAGGGGGGCGCGACCATCAGGTGATCAACAACCTCTTCGTCGACTGCAACCACGCCGTGGAAATCGACGGTCGCGGACTCGATCCCTCGCCGGTGTGGCATCACCAGTCGGATCGCACGTTGCGCGAGCGCCTTGAGGCCGTTCCGTTGTCGCTCTACCGGACGCGCTATCCGGCGTTGCGCGCCTTGGATCGATACTACGGTTCGCCCGATGGACCGCCCATCACCGGCGAGGTTTTCAAGGGCGTTCCGGCGGAGAACAATCGCGTCGAGCGCAACCTCTGCGTCGGGAAATGGTTGCACATCTACTGGCACGCGCAGGCGGACGCCCAGCAAATCACCGACAACCTGACCGCCGGCGACCTCGGGCTCGTGGGGCCCGTCAACGACGGGGCGGGCGCCGCGGCCTTCCGGGTCCGGCCGGATTCGCCGGCCTGGGCGTCGGGATTCGAACCGCTGCCCGTGGAGCGCATGGGGCTCCGACGCGACGCGGTGCGCCGGGAGGTCGAATGGTTGCAGGTCAACACCCTTCCATGACGCACCGTTCCTGTTCCCAACCCGACTCCGTAGCGCCGGACGCAGCCGCCGATCTCTTTCCCCTCGACGAGTTCTACGCCCGCGAGAACCGGGCGCTGCCGCGGATCGATGTGATTCCCGGCGATGCGATGCCGGAGCCCTATCGGACGCTGCTGGTGCATGCGAACGACATGACGCCGACACTCGAGCGGTTTCACGGTTGCGACATCCACATCGAAGTCTGGGGGCGCGAGCGGCGGGGGAACGATTACTTTCGCGAGGTGGTCCTGCGGCTGGATCGCGACCAATGCCCGGTCGAGTTCGGCGCGAACAAGATCCATCTCGATCGGTTTGCCGAGCTGGAGCGCCGGTTGATCCTCGATGAGTACCTGCCGTTGGGCCACATCCTCAACCGGCGGCGGGTGCCCCACCAGGGCGGTCCCACCGCCTTCCTGCGGGTCGAAAGTGATCCGCTCATGCAACGGGCCTTCGGGTTGCGCGAGCCGGTCGTGCTCTACGGCCGGCGCAACACGATCCGCGATCCCGAAGGCCGTGCCCTGTCCGACATCGTGGAAATCCTGCCGCCCGTGCCAGGGCAAACGCATTAAGATCGAGCAAACGACGGCACGCAATAAGGCTTGTACTTCTGAATTGGATGCACAGATAGGGCGGGATACCAACGCGTCCACGTTATCATCCCGTCGGGTCCAACGCCAGAGGTGAGCGACCGCCGCCGGGGAGGACGGTGGAGCGCAAAACGAGCGTCCGAATTTCCGCCCGGCATCGAACGGAGAAGCGGGGCGGCGGTTCGTCTCCACCGACTTGTTCGGCGATTCTTGGTTCACGGTGCCTGGAGGTGACGAACCAGGAGAACGCAGGCGACGATGAAAGCAACAGCAGAGCACATGAGCTGAGCAAAAGCCAATGGAGACTTGGACAAGGGAGCGTGGCCCAAACCTCCACAGACCGGGCAGGTCGCTCCCATCCGCCGATATGGCGTGACATACGTATGTACCCGGCCTGTCCCTCTGCATCGAAAGCACTTCATTGCACGTTGCTCTTAGTTCGGACTTTCTGAGGCCATCTCAACCGTCTGGCCCCCGACCTTCAGGAGGCACTTGGTGCCAAGGATGCCTTGGCGGATGCTAACGACAATGCGAGTCCTACCTGCGTCTGGAAGAGTGCCTTGGAGGACGGTAACGCCCAAGAAATTAGATCGGTCAGCGGCAACCATCGTAGTTTGGCATAGACCACCCACTCCCGTTGCGCCGCGCTTCGCCGCAACGCAGCGAAGGGCTCCGGCCCGGCCAGACCCTGCAGTTGGCCGTGGAACTCGAGTTTCCCGGTCGCGTGCAGTGAACCGAGTCCGGCCAGGTATTTGCCCCGGAACCGGCGGCTCAACGCCCGCACCGGAAACAGGTAGCGCGGGGAGGTGGCCACCCACCGGCTCTGATCGTTGGCGACACCGCCGCCGGTGACGATGCAGTGGAGGTGATAATGATCCCCCAACGTCTGGCTCCAGGTGTGGAGCACGGCCGTGATCCCCAGTTGCGCCTCCAACCGTTCCGCGCCGAACTCCAGCAACGTCTGGGTGGCGGCGTCAAAGAGGAGCTTGAAGAGGGCCGCCCGGTTCTGCCGGATCAGGCCGTTGAGGCCGTGCGGCAGGGTGAAGACCAGATGGAAATAGGGGACCGGCAGCAGCGCCTGGGACTGCTTTTCAAGCCACTCCACCGCCAGGGCTCCCTGACACTGGGGGCAATGGCGGTTGCGGCAGCTGTGCGCCACGACATGTTCCTGCCGGCAATGGGGGCAGAAGTACGCCTGCCCGCCCAGGGCGCCGGTCCGGCACCGGGCCAGGGCGCGAAGGGTCTTTCCTTGCTGAGGCGAAAGGCGCAAGCCCGCCACGGCCACCGGATCGGCCAGGAAGCAACGTAACAGCCGCCCCAGGGTGGGGCGCGGGCTCACGCGGCGGCGGGCAGTCGGGAGAGTTCGAGCAGTTGCAGCGGCCCGGCGATCTGCGCCAGCCGTTCCTGACGCACATGCAAATAGGTGCTGGTGGTGTTCAGGCTGGAGTGCCCCAGCAGTCGTTGCACCACCGTGATCTCCACCCCCGCCTCCAGCAGATGCGTTGCGAAGGAGTGGCGCAACGCGTGGATCCCGCCCTTGCGACGC
>JACKPV010000028.1 GCA_024233305.1 Verrucomicrobiales bacterium | reverse complement strand
TGGAACTCAAACCGGATCTCTCCGGTATCAGGCCCGGAGGTTTTGACCAGGTGGTGGTGACCAACGCCAGCGCCGTCGCCGGACGGAACATCATGCTCGGCGCGGAGGGCAGCCAGTTGTTCAAAGTGAACGGGAAGTACTACCTGTTCAACATCACCTGGCCCAGGGGCGGTATGCGGACGGTGCTCATCCACCGTGCTGACAACATCGCAGGTCCCTATGAAGGACGGGTGGCCTTGCAGGATCAAGGGGTGGCGCAGGGGGGACTCGTCGATACGCCAGACGGAAGCTGGTTTGCCTACCTCTTTCAGGACCACGGGGCCGTCGGCAGGATCCCTTACTTGATGCCGGTGAAATGGGACAGTGGCTGGCCGGTACTGGGTGTGGATGGCAAGGTCCCCGACTCACTCGACCTGCCAGGGAGCAGAGGCCTCATGCCCGGGATCGTGGACTCGGACGAGTTCTGCAGGAAGCCGGGTGACGCCTCACTTCCGCTTGTCTGGCAATGGAATCACAATCCCGACAACACACTCTGGTCGCTCACCGCGCGACCGGGTTTTCTGCGGCTGACCACGGGGCGGCTGGCCGGCGACATTCTCTCCGCGCGAAACACGCTCACTCAACGCACCATCGGTCCGGGATGTTCCGGCGTCACCGCCCTCGACGTTTCGAACATGAAGGACGGCGATTTTGCCGGGCTGGTGCTCCTCCAGAAGAACTACGGGCTGGTCGGTGTCCAATCCGACGGTGACACCAGGAGCGTCGTGATGGTGAATGCCGGCTCTGGCCAACCCGCCGAGGTGATCAGGGTGGGACTTACCCGGCACATGGTCTACCTGAAGGCGGAATGCAACTTCCAGGATCGGGCTGACCGAGCCCGCTTCCTCTACAGTCTGGATGGCGAAAGGTGGACACCGCTCGGCACCGAGCTGAAGATGAGGTACACCCTCCCGCATTTCATGGGCTACCGGTTCGGCCTGTTCAATTTCGCCACCAAGGAGTCTGGCGGCTATGCCGACTTCGACTACTTCCGCATCAGCGACGAAATCGCCATCACCTTCACCGGGAAGGTCTCCGGGGACCAAATCAGGTTTACACGCCAAGTCGGGAACTTCGGCTCATCGGAAGCCACGGCCAAACGGGCGACAGCCACCGCGCCGGAGGCGGCTGGAAAGGCAACCCAAGCAGCGTCGTCTGGGGCGACGAACACCGGAACGCCCGGGAATCGCAGCGGACGACGCGGTGGTCCGGATCTGGGACCGCTGCCGGAAATCCACGAACCCGTTCCGAACACCCTGCCAGGGCTCCTGGGCAAACCGCTCAAATGGAAAGCCTCGGGCCCATTGATCGTCCCGCAAAACGACTCCAGCCATTTCCTCTATTCAGTCAAGGACCCCACGGTCTTCCGATACCGCGACAAGTGGGAGGTCTACGCCACCGCCTTCATGGTCAGCGGCCCCGCTGCGGCCGCCCTCCTGAATCCGGACGCCGCGCCCCCGACGACCGGCCAGCGTCGCGGGGGCGGCGGAGGGTGGAGCATGGTTCATGCAAGCTTCGCCGACTGGAGGGACGCGCCCAGCGCCGAGCTGTTCTACATGGATACCGTGGCTGGTTTCGGTGGCTACAAGTGCGCACCGGAGGTCTTCTACTTTGCCCCGCAGAAGAAGTGGTACTACATCTTTCAGACCCAGCGCCCAGCATATTGCACCAGCGAGACTCCGGACGATCCCAAGTCATGGACTGCCCCGCAACAGTTCTTCACGCCGGAGATTCCAACGCCCCGCCTGCCGATCGACTACCATTGCATTGGCGATGGGGAGCACATGTACCTCTTCTTCACCGGTGACGATGGGAACTTCTACCGCTGCCGGACTACTTACGCCGAGTTCCCCAAAGGCTTCACAAGGCCGGTCGTGGCCATGCGCGGCACCCGCAACAC
This sequence comes from Verrucomicrobiales bacterium, assembly GCA_024233305.1. Taxonomy (GTDB): domain Bacteria; phylum Verrucomicrobiota; class Verrucomicrobiia; order Limisphaerales; family J093; genus J093. Next base: position 292,138 of record JACKPV010000028.1, on the reverse strand, counting down.
GGTCTTCGAAGGCAGTTTCACCTACAAGATCAAGGGTGCGGACAAGTACCTGACCTGCGTGGAAGCCCTCTCACCTACCCGTTTCTACCGTGCCTACGTGGCCGACACGCTGGACGGAGAATGGTATCCGGTGGAGGGATTCGATACGTACGAGAAGCCGTTCGCCGGCAGTCACAACGTCACTTTCGAGGAGGGAGTGGAACCGTGGACGGGCCAGGTCAGCCACGGGGAGATGGTCCGGGAAGTGAATGATGAACGCATGATTCTTGATCCCAACAACCTGATGTTCCTCTACCAGGGAATCGCGGACTCGGACAACCGCGGCGACTATGGCAGGCTGCCTTACCGGCTCGGGCTGCTCCGCGCCTTCAGCGACGAATAGAATCCAACAACGCGACGCAACGCAGAACATCGGACAAAACACCCACGCCAGGATCCCAGCCATGAGACTTCCAAACCCTTGCCGCGTTTCGACCGCTGCCCTTCTCGGGGCCGTGATGCTTGCCCTGTGTGCTCCCGTTCGCGCTGCCGATTCCCCTTCACTCAAGGGGGCCTTTCAGGGGTCCTTCCTCGTGGGGACGGCAATCAACCGAGGCATTACAGCGGGCACCGGATCCCGCTGGCGCAGCCAGGAACAACTCGATGCGGACATCGCGCTGATTGTGGCGCAGTTCAACCAGCTCACCGCCGAGAACGAGATGAAGTGGGAACGCATTCATCCCCGGGAAGGTGCGGACGGCTACGACTTCGGTGCGGCCGATGCCTTTGTGAAGTTTGGCGAGGCAAACGGCATGTACCTCGTCGGTCACACGCTCGTTTGGCACGCGCAAACCCCCAACTGGGTCTTCGCGGGATCGAATCCTGCGCCTGAAGCGGAGAACGCATCCGGGAATCTGCCCCCTCGAAGGTCTGGCCCGCGGCCCTTTAGCGGCTCCCGGGCTTCCCGTGAGGAACTGCTACAGAGGATGCGCGACCACATCTTCACCGTCGTCGGCCGCTACAAGGGAAAGATCAAGACGTGGGACGTGGTCAACGAAGCGATTGCCGACAACGGCACCGAGGTGCTTCGCGATTCCCTCTGGCTTCAAATCATCGGACCCGACTTCATCGCCAAGGCTTTCGATTACGCCCACGAAGCCGATCCGGAGGCCGTGCTCCGTTACAACGACTACGGTCTCGAAAACCCGGCCAAGCGCCGCAAGCTCATCACGTTGATCAAGTCGTTGCGGGAGCAGGGTGTCCCCGTGATGGCGATCGGCACGCAGGCTCACCTGAACGTCTCCTCCGCCAGCTTCGAGAACATGGACCAGGCCCTGACGGAGATGGGGAGCCTCGGCCTGCCGATTCACGTGACCGAACTCGACATCAACAGCGCCCAGGGAGGGCAGCGCAACATGCGGGCCGACATCGCCGAGAATGCATCGGCCACCGAAGGCGGGCTGGTGGATGAGGCAGCCCGGCGTTTGACCGAAGCCTATGAGGGCATCTTCCGCGCGTTCCTGAAACACCGGGTGTCCGTGGAGATGGTCACCTTCTGGGGACCCAACGACGCCAACTCGTGGCGTCGCCGGGGCACTCCGTTGTTATTCGATGTGAACGGTCAGCCAAAACCGGCCTTCGATGCCGTCATCCGGCTCGCGACCGAAGCCGGACCGAAGTAGCCCGCCACCGGGAATCGCGTGAAGCTCCAACATCTACCCCTCCTCGGCGGGCTGCGAATCCCGTCGAGGCCGTTTGCATTTCGCCCCCGCAGGCTATCGGGAGTTGGGAAGGCGTTACGCGGATAAGCTACTTTCGATACCGGGGTATCGGTCTGCCTATTCGCCGCGAAACTGTGCAATGGCCCCGGTACAGCCTCGGTGAGGTTTGATTGTAAGCGGTAAGCAGACCGCATCTGGCGGAGGGCGAGGGCGGGTTGGTATGGTGGGGGGATGAAGGACGATGCGAAGGGCAAGGGCGTGGTTTCGCGAGTGCAGCGGGCACGGTGGGTGGCCCGCTACCGGGCCAGTGGCATGGGATTGAAACGCTTCGCGGCGGAGCATCGACTCCCGCCCGGTCAACTCCATTACTGGGTGTATGCTCCTGCCCCCGCGGCGGTGACCGGAGTCGACGCCCCGTCAATGGACCGCGGTGACCGGAGTCGACGCCCCGGTGTTTCAAGAGGTCCGGCTGAGGGGAGGCATGTTCTCCCCCGGCAACTGGCCCGCAGCGCCCTCTCCGACTACCTCGAAACCTTCTACAACCGCCAGCGCTTGCACAGTTCGCTCGGCTACCGGCCACCCCGAGAATTCCTGGATCTCTACTTCCAAACCCACCCTCTTGCACTGCACTGAATTCAACAAAACCCTGCGCCCCGCCTGTCCACTTTTTCTGGGGAAGACCACAAAGCACTTGTCCCGGTTTTCGGTCGCGCGCCATGATCTGGGTTTCCAGGCGAGCGATGAACGGGACAGCGACATGAACGAGGTGACGCAGATTCTGAACGTGCTGGGGCGCGGCGAAGCAGCGGCCCCGGAGGAACTGCTGCCGCTGGTATACGGGGAACTCCGCCGGCTGGCGGCCAGTCAGATGGCGTTGCAACCCGCCGGCCACACCCTTCAGGCGACGGCGTTGGTTCACGAGGCCTACCTGCGCCTGGTGGGCAGCGGCGGGCACGGCTGGGAGGGCCGCCGCCAGTTCTTTGCCGCCGCGGCCGAAGCCATGCGGCACATCCTGGTCGACCGCGCCCGGCGCAAGCAGCGGGCCAAACACGGCGGTCAATACCAGCGGGTGGACTTCGACGCCATCGAACTGGCCGCCGAGCGGGACGACGAGAAGATCCTCAGGGTGCATGAAGCGCTTGATGGGCTGGCGTCCGAAGATGCCCTCAAGGCCGAGATCGTCAAACTGCGCTATTTCGCGGGCCTCACCCACGGGGAGATCGCGGGGGCGCTGCAGCTCTCGGAGAAGACCGTCCGGCGCCATTGGAACTTCGCCCGTGCCTGGCTCTATCAGCGCATTCAGGAGCTGGGTTGATCCGCGGCCGCCTGAGCGGCACGCCACTTTCCTGATCAAGGTGACCGTTTTCGCCCTGAAATCTCGTTATTCCTTCGGGGGCATCAGTCCCGCAGACGGATGACGGCGCACTTCCAAAGAACCGAAGCGCTCTTCAATGCCGCCAGCGAGTTCGAGTCGCTGGCGGAACGGTCTGCCTTTCTGGCCCGCGAATGTGGCAACGACGACGCTTTGCGCCGGGCGGTCGAGGCGATGTTCCAGGATGAAGGCGCCGCGGCGGCGTATTTCGAGAGACCGGCCCTGAGTCTGAACGGCCCCGGCGCCTCTTCGCAGGCCGCAATTCCAGGCGCGGAGGGGTTGCCCGAGGTGGTCGGTCGTTATCGATTGCTCGGGCAGCTGGGGGCGGGTGGGTTTGGCGTGGTCTATGTGGCGGAGCAGGCCGAACCGGTGCAGCGCGAGGTCGCCCTCAAGGTCCTGAAGGCGGGCATGGACACCCGGGAGGTGATCGCGCGATTTGGCGGCGAGCGACAAGCCCTGGCCCGCATGGACCATCCCAGCATCGCCAAGGTTCTGGATGCTGGAGCGACCGACTCGGGTCGGCCCTATTTCGCCATGGAACTGGTCCGGGGCCCCCGGATTACCGATTTCTGCGAGAAACAAGGGCTCGACATCCGGGCTCGGCTCACGCTGTTCATCCAGGTCTGCCACGCGGTCCAACATGCCCACCAGAAAGGCGTCATCCACCGCGACCTCAAGCCGTCCAACATCCTCGTCGAGGTCCACGACGGAGTGGCCGTCCCGAAGATTATCGACTTCGGGATTGCCAAGGCGGTCGAGGGCCGGCTCAGCGAGGCCACGATCTTCACGCAGGTGCATCAGTTGGTCGGCACCCCGGCCTACATGAGCCCGGAACAGGCGGGGCAACGGGGTCTTGACATCGACACCCGCTCGGACATCTACAGCCTGGGAGTGCTGCTTTACGAACTGTTGACCGGGCGGACGCCCTTCGACGCGAGGGAACTGATCGAGGCGGGCTTGGAGGGGATGCGGCGCACCATCGAGGAAAAGGAACCACCGCGGCCCAGCACCCGGCTCAGTCAGTTGCTGACGACTGCAGCCTCAGGTTCGCCAAGGCCGGCGGATGGTCCGGCTCTTCCGGCCAAGGCCGCAGCCGACCGGGGGCCGGAGCAGCAGCTGCGCTTGAAGGAGCGGATCAACCGGGTGCGAGGCGATCTCGACTGGATCGTGATGAAGTGCCTCGAGAAGGACCGGACGCGGCGCTACGAGACCGCGAACGGCCTGGCCGCGGATCTGCATCGCCACCTGAATAATGAACCCGTGACGGCGCGGCCGCCCACGGCCACCTATCGTTTCCAGAAAGCCTGGCGCCGGAACAAGAGTGCTTTCGTCGTCGCCGGCGTGGTGATGCTGCTCCTGGTCCTGGGCGGCGGCACCAGCACCTGGCTGATGTTCGAGGCGCGTAGGGCCGAACGGGAGGCGGAGACCGCGCGCGAGGGGGAAAGGTCGCAGCGGATGCAGGCCGAGCAAGCCCGCCAGGCCGCGGATGCCGAGGCGGCCCGGGCCTTGCACAACGAAAGGCAGGCCTATCAATTGCTCTACGCCGCGGACCTGGGATTGGCCCAGCAGGCCCTGAACCAGGGGAACCTCAGCAAGACGCGGCTGCTGCTGGACCGGCACCGGCCCCAACCAGGCGAGGGGGATCTCCGGGGCTGGGAGTGGCGCTACCTTTGGCAGGAGTCGCACGGCGACGCCCACTTGCAGCTATGTCAGAACTCGGAGCCGATCCAGGGACTGGCGGTTTCGTCCGACGGCGCCCTGCTGGCGATCCATGCCGGGCGACGGGACCTGGCGATTTGGGATCTGCAGTCCCAGCGTCTGATCGAGCAAATCTCCCCGCCTCAGGAAGTCGCGGACGGCTGTCTGGACACGATCGCCTTCTCGCCGCACGGTTCGATCCTGGCGTTAGGCTATCGCCCGGATTCGCACGCCCCCTCAGGAGCACGCGTGTTTCTCCATGATGTCCGGGCGGGGCGTCTTCTGGCCAAGCTCCCCGTCGACGGACGATGTGAGCGGCTCGTGTTCTCGGAAACCGGCGCCGAGCTCCTGACCTTCACCGTGACCTTCTCCCGCCTGCCGACCGAGGTCGAAGGCGTGGGGCAGGTGACGATCTGGAACGTGGCGACGCAGGAGCGGGTGGACGGGTTTGCGATCTCGAGGTTGAGCCGAAAACTCCGCTCCTCCCTCTCCGCCAGCAGCGATCTGCGACACATCGCCTTTGCCGGCATGACCTCGGCGGACGGTATCGATCTGCGCGGGGTGTGTTTGCGGGACCTGCAGGCGGGTGTGGAACTGTGGTCCGGGGGGCACTTGAATCAAATCCAGCAAGTGCGGCTCTCGACGGATGCGAGGCTCCTGGCGGTTGCCCTGGGTGATCCAGGCACCAACATCCGGCTCTGGGACACCGCCACGATGGAGGAACTGGGCAACCTCGATGACCATCGCATGTGGGTCAGTGACGTGGTCCTCTGGCCGGATGGAAAGACCCTGGCGAGTGCAAGTTCCGACGGCACGATCCGCCTTTGGGACGTCGTCCGTAAGGAGGTCCTGGGCCGGCCGCTGCGAGGGCACGACAGCGCGATTGGCAGCCTCGTGCTGCTGCCTGACCAGCGCACCCTGGTCAGCGGCGATAGCGGAGGCTCCGTCCTCATGTGGGATGTCGCTCCGCTGCTGGCCCGGCGCTCGGCGGCCGACCCGATGGAGACCGCAAGCCGGGGATTGATCCAACCGGATCGGCTCGCGCCGGGCGCTGACAACAGCTACTACGGACGGGCGGAACGATGGAGCTTCACCCCCGACGGACGGAAGATGTGGACCAGTGATCGGGACGCCAGAATCCGGCTTTGGTCCGGGGCGGACTTTGCCGAACCGACCGACTGGATGAGCCTCGGGAAGGAGGCTTGCCCGGTCGAGTTCTCCCGTGACGGGCGCTGGCTGGCGACCAGTTCCGATGAGGGCAAGATCCAAGTCTGGGACCTCTTGAATCGCAGGCAACGGTCGGTGCTCGCGTTCCGGCCGGGGAGAGCGAGCCCGCGGGCCTTCCTTGACGGGGGCAAACGCCTGGCCGCGGCGTACAGCAATCCAGAAGTCTTCGTCGAGTTCGACGTGGAAACCGGCGACGTCGTGCGGACCTACGCCTGGCACAACCCCATTCCGCTCCAACGGGGACGTCGCTTCGCCTTTTCCCCGGATGACCGCTGGTGCCTGCTCCTGGAGGAAGGTGGGCCAGCGCGGCTGATCGAGCGGGCCACCGGGGAGGAGACCCTGATCGAGTCAGACCTCCCGATGCCGGTGGACGCGGCTTTCTCCCCAGATGGCCGGTTTCTCGCCGTCGCCAATGACAGCGATTACGTGCGCGTCTGGCAGAGCGCGCCCTGGCGGGAGTCGATGGTGTTTCGCGGCTTCAGCATGGGCGTGAATGCGGTCGCCTTTTCCCCCGACAGCCGGCGGTTGGTTATTGCCAGCCGGCTGACGGATGCGGTGAACATCTACGACCTCGGCAGTGGCCACGAGTTGCTGACCCTCGCGGCTCCCACCGCTATCTTCCTCCCGATGGGGTTCTCGCCGGACGGCAACGTGTTGGTCGGCTTGAACGACAGCCTGGACCGTGCCCTGTGGCGGGCGCCGTCGTGGGGGGAGATCGAGGCACCAGAACCCCCGGCCCGATAAGCCTTCGAGATTCTTTCAATTCGCTGACCGTTTTTGCGCCGGAAAAGCGTTTGGATAAGTGTGCGCGTTTCGATGCATAACCGGGAACACGGACTGAACGTCCGCAGCGCTGCCCATGATTGGCGGGCTGCGGGGGTGGCGGAGCCATGCTCGCCGAGAGTTGGTTCCCAGGCATGGGGTCTCATGGCTCACGCAAACCGTCCGGCTGCTGTCGGAACCCGCACTTCGGGCTGGTCGGGCCGATCCCCGGCTATGAAACCAGCCGCTGCAAGATGTTGAGAAGTCACAGTTACAGAACCACAGGACAACCATGAAAAGACGCTTGCTCATCGCGATGCTCCTTGCGGGGATTGCGGTTGGCCCCTCGGCTTTGGCCGCCACCTTCGGTTTCAACCTCGTGTTCGACTCAGGAGATCTGGCCGGTCGGACCTTCGCCGGCAGCATTGAGGTGACGGACGGGGACGGACCGAAGCGGGAACCTGAATACGACACTGGCGGGTTTTTGAACTTCGCCCCCATTGTCATCGACGGAAGAGTGCTCTCCGGCGCGGCCAGCCCGTATGTGCTCGTCCAGGGAGGTCAGCCCGTCCAGTTCAGCATGTACAACTACAACGGCACCGACATTCTGGACATCACCTGGAAGGCCGGCGGGGACAACATCGTCTGGCATCAGCATTTCGAGGAGAGCGGCGGCCACCTCGAGTGGACTCAGGTCCAGTGCCCCGGGGGGTTCACCCTCCGCACTCAAAGGGAGGTGGACAACTTCACCTGCACGGAGATTGCCGGGGATCTCGTGATTCAGGATGACAACGACGGCATCGACGACATCACCAACCTCGATGGACTATCGGGCCTCACCGCGGTCGGGGGGAGCTTGGCGATCCGGGGCAACGACTCGCTGACGAACCTCGACGGGCTCTCAACCCTGACCGCGGTCGGTGGGGATTTGAGCCTCCGGGAAGACCCCGCGCTGAGCAGCTTGGAGGGTCTCTCGAGCCTGACCGCGGTCGGAGGAACCTTGGAGGTCTCGGGTTGTGATGTGCTCACCAATCTGGACGGCCTCTCGAGACTCTCCTCGGTTGGGGGAGCGCTGTACATCTCTCACAACGCCGCACTGAGCAACCTGGACGGGCTCTCGAGACTCTCCTTCGTCGGATCCCAGGTAATCGTCGACTTCAACGAAGTCCTGGCGAATCTGGACGGGCTTTCGGGCCTCTCCTCGATCAATAGTAGTCTCGCACTGGAGCACAACGCCGAACTGCTGGATCTGAGCGGGCTCTCCGGAATCACCTCGGTCGGGGGGTATTTGTCGATTCAGGTCAACAACTCGCTGACGAACCTCGACGGGCTCTCGGCCCTCACCTCGGTCGGAGACTATGTGTACATCGCCGCCAATTCCACACTGACGCGCTTCTGCGGTCTGTTCAACCTGTTCGATGCGGGCGGACCAGGTGGGTCCTATGCGGTCAACCGGAACGCAGACAACCCCACCATTGCGGAGATTCTCGCTGACGGCCCGTGCGTGGCGATCACCTGCCCGGCGGACGTCGTGGTCGAGAGCGGCCAGGACACTGAGCCCGAGCATACTGGATTCCCGACCGTAACGCCCGAGGATGCTACGGTGACCCACAGTGATGTGATCATTCCCACCGTGTGCCACCCGGCGGTCTACTCGATTATGCGGACCTGGAGCGCCGGCGCCGGCGGCAATGTCGCCACTTGCACCCAGACCATCGAGGTCGTCGATACGACTGCGCCCGTGGTGGACTATCCTCCGGGAGGCGATTGGGGCTGCAACCCGACGGTCCTGCCCGAATTCGACCCCGCGCTCGTCGTCGTCACGGACGCCGATCCCTTCCCCACAATCGGCTTCGTTCCTCCCCTCGACGAGGTCTTCGGGTGTCTCACCACCCGCACGCTTCGATTCGACGTCGACGATTGCTCCGGCAATCGGACGACGGTCGAGCGGGTTTATACTTGGACGACTGACACCACGCCGCCGGTCATCCTTTGCCCGGACGACATCGTCGTGGCATCCCCCGAGGAGGTACCTCCGGTAGACGCCGGGGCGGTCATCGCCACAGACAACTGTGGCTCGGCCATCACGGTCGTGCATATGGGCGACGTGAACGAAGGAACGCCTTGTGCCCAGGTCGTCCGGCGCACCTACCGGGCCACCGATGCCTGCGGGAACACGAGTGAATGCACCCAGACCATCACCGTGCAGGACAACACGCCGCCGTCGATTGCCTGTCCGGCGGGTATCACGGTGGGCAATGACGCCGGCCAATGCGGCGCGGCGGTCGCCTTCGAGGTGACCGCCACGGACAACTGTCCGGAGACCACGGTCACCTGCAACCCGCCCTCGGGCAGTTTCTTCCCGACGGGGACAACGACCGTCAACTGCACGGCAACGGATGCTGCCGGGAATGCCAGCGCGTGTTCGTTCGACGTCACCGTCAAGGACGACGAAGCGCCGGTGATCACCTGTCCCGCGGACCTCACGCTTGGGAACGATCCCGGTCAGTGTGGCGCGGTGGTCACCTTCGCGGTGATCGCCATCGATAACTGCTCCGGCACGACGGTCAGTTGCACCCCGGCTTCCGACAGCTTCTTCCCGACGGGAACGACACTGGTCAACTGCACGGCCACTGACGACGCGGGCAACTTCAGCACGTGTTCGTTCAGCGTTACCGTCGAGGACACCGAGGATCCCGTGATCGTGTGTCCGGCGGACATCACGGTCGATGCCGGGTCCCCGGCCGGAACTGCGGTTGCCTTCGAGGCGACGGCTACGGACAACTGCCCGGGCGTGGCAGTGAGTTGTGCTCCAGCCTCGGGCACGGTGTTCCCGATTGGCACGACCCTCGTTGAATGCACCGCCACCGACCGCGCGGGCAACGCGGATTCCTGTTACATCGCGGTCACGGTGCTCTCGCCGGAGCAGATGCTGGCCGAAGCGATTGGCGAGTTGGACGGGATGGACATCCATCGCGGAGTCAAGAACGCCCTGCTGGTCAAGCTGCTCAATGCGCGGAGCTACCTTGAGGCAGGAGACACCGCCGGGGCCATCGACCTGTTGGGCGCCTTCGAGAACCAGGTCAACGCCCAGCGGGGCAAGAAGCTCAGCGAGGCGCAGGCCGCCATCCTGTTGGGTCACGCCGAGGCGATCCTCGCGGCGCTTGGGCCGGCGCCGGTTGCGCCGTTGAGTTCGGCCCGGGGGCGGATCGGTCTGAAGGGAGAGCCAGTGCCCGCGGGGTTGGCTGTGCAGCGTCGCGTCACTGGTGGGAGCCACGGGGCCGGGACGATCCTGCAATTGAGCTGGGAGGGACCGGGCGTGCTGCAAAGCGCCGGGACGCTCGACGGGCCGTGGGAAGACGAGGCGCACCAAGTGTCGCCCTGTTGGAGCGAGACCGACAGCCGGGAACGCTTCTTCCGTATCCGGACGCCGTAAGGTCTGAGCGGAACCGCACCGGCCCCGCGCCTTTCCCGTATGGAAGGGTGCGGGGCCAACTTGTTTTCCGCCCTTCCTCAACCGAGCCAAACCCGCGACGCCGCCCGCCACGTTCCGCGGACGAGGGGCTGACCCTGTCTGCCGTGCGCCGGCAGCCTGCCTCGGCGGAGCGCAGCGAAACGGGAGCAAAGCAGCGACGGCGCTTTCGAGGCTGGACGGACCTCTGAACACCTGATGCACCCGCAGCTTGAACAGCGGTGTCACGGCCACGGTAATCCAAAAGGCTCGCCTTCGCTCGGACACCTCGGCGGCGGGGGCGAGGGCACTGCCCATTGAATCGATCAGACCTTCTTAACCTGAAATCGCTGAAAATGGGCGGATCTCGCGGTGATTGTGACCTCGCATTTCGGGCCTGTTTACGGGGCTTTTCGAGGGAATCGGGGCGGTGAAGCACGCCCGCCGATGGCTTTCAGAAATTGTTTTCCATTCGCTGACCGTTTTTGCGCCTGAAAAGCGTTTGGTGAGGTGTGCGCGTTTCAATGCATAGACGGGATCACGGACCGGACGTCAGCGACTCCACCCGCGACCGGGGGGCTGGAGGCGGTCGAGTCGTGCCTGCCGCGGCCCGGTTCGGGGCGGGCAAACCTACTGACCGGTGGTGGTTCCCCAACCGGAGGGAGGCGACGTTGTCCCGGACCTCCTGAGCCCAACGACAATCACCCGAGACCTGTGAAAACCACTCTTCCATTCCTGGCGGTTGCCGCGCTCGCCCTGCCTTTGTTGGCTCGCGCCCAGTGGGTGACCCAGACGTGCCACCTCAAAGCGGGTTGGAACGCGGTCTATCTCCACGTTGATGCCTCGCACACGGACCTCAACTCCTTGGTGGCCTTGAGCGATCCCATCGAGGAAGTCTGGCTTTGGAATCCCGATCAAACCACGACCTCGCCGGCTTTGCCGGAGGGCAGCCAGTGGTCCTCGTGGGTCAAGACCGACGGTCCGGCCTCGGTCCTCCAGACGCTGCGCGGGAATTCGGCCCTGCTGGTCCGTGTCGAAGCCGGCCGGAATGGCAACACTTCCTTTGACTGGAACATCAAGGGCCGCCCGGTGGCTCCCGTGTATCGGTGGACGTTGACCGGCCTCAATTTCATCGGTTTCCCCACGGCCATCCCCGCCCCGGATTTCGACGAGTTCCTGGCCGTGGATGCCCAGCCGGTGGACTGGTTCACTGGCGGGGAAATCTACACCTATCCGGGCGGACGAAACGGGGGCGCCACGCCAACGCTGCTCCAGCCGAACGCTTACCGCACGACGCCGGTCGAACGCGACGAGGCCTATTGGGTGCGCCTTACCGATGGTGGGTCAGCCTTCTTTAACGAATATTTCGGACCGTTCCAGGTCACCGGCGTTGGCTCCTCGGGCATTCGGTTCGGGGATTCCCTCGGGCAGACGCGGCTGTATCTGAAGAACATGAGTTCGCAGGAGCTGACGGTGACCCTGCAGCAGTTCACGTCGGAGGCGCCGCCGGCGGGGCAATCCCCCATAGCCGGCCCGTTGCCGTTGCTGGTCCGCGGTCCGATTGACCCGACGGACCTGACCTTCGGCTATACCCCACTGACCACGGGTACCCATGATTGGACCCTGGCCCCGAAGGGCGAGGTGGGTTCCGAGGTGGAGGTGGTGCTCGGGATCAACCGGGCGGCAATGACGGGGGCGCCCGGCGCCTTGTTCGCGGGCACCCTTCGTTTCACGGATTCGCTCGGGTTGGCCCGGGTCGAGATTGGCGCCTCGGCGACCAAGCCTTCGCGCGACGGACTCTGGGTGGGCAGCGCCTCGGTGGAGTATGTGAGCCAGTACCTCAAGCCCTACGCGAAGGCCGACAGCGTGGAGGAGTTCGAGGCGGTGCTTTCGCGGTTGGGTCTCCAGCAGGGAGTGAACGGTTACCGCTACGAGTGGGATCCGGCCAGCGGCCGCGTGCTGGTGTTCGGCCCGGACCGCACGGGTTCGTATCTCGTCGATGGGCCCATCCTGCTGGACGAGGGCGGTGTGGCCCGGCCGTTTCCGCTCCGTTTGATCGTCCACCATGGCGCCGGAGACTCACAGCTCCTGCAGCGGGCCTATATCGGCCTCGGGGCCAGTTCGAATCTGGTCGTGGCCACCATTGAAACCGCTTTGCTTCCGTCCGCCCTCGACAGCGCCCGGCGCGTCAGCGCCGTGCACCTCCCCGCCTCCGATGCCGGCGGTCCGTGGCCGTTCGCCGGCTTCATGGAGCAGGGCTCGACCATGAGCACCGCTGTCGGGCTCGGCTATAACGATCCCTCGAGTCCTTTCGTGCACGCCTATCACCCGGACCACGACAACCTGAACGCCCAGTTTGAGGCGGATCCGGATCGCGTTCACGAGTCGTTCGACGTGGAGCGGGTCATCTCACTCCACTTCGCCGATCCGCTCGACGATTTCGATTCGCTGACCCGCAGCGGCCTGAACCTGGGCGGAAGCTACGCCGAGACCGTCACGTTTCAGGACGGCGCCAACGACCTGAAGCAGTTCAACGTGCGGGGAACCTTCAACCTGGCCCGTATCAACGACGTCGCCACCTTGACCACCAGTCCACCACCAGTCCCTTAGCCAACCCCTTTCCCATAGTCCTATGAGCATTGTCATGAAAACCCAGCTCCAACCTGATCCGATGTCACTGCATAACGCCGTCTCCCGCGATTTGCGAAACGCCCCGCCGGCTTCCAGGGCGCCGAAGCCCGCGGCCGGATCGGGTTGGGCCCACGCCTGTCTCCCGCTGGCGACCGCGCTGTTCCTCGCGGCTCCCTTGGGGAGCCCGCTTTCCGCGGTGGCGCAAAACGCCAGCCCGCCCGATCTGCTTTCGTATCAGGGCTTCCTCGTGGATGGCGCCGGGCAGCCACTGGCGCCGACGGCTCCGGAGAACTTCGTTGTCGTCTTTCGCATCTTCGACACACCCGATGGCGGCACATCGTTGTGGTCTGAGGAACAGGTGGTGACGGTGGACCAGGGGAATTTCAGTGTGGCGTTGGGCGAGGGGGCGGCGCATTCAGGGGAACCCCGCGGGACGTTGGGCGACGTCTTCAACGGCAACACGGCGTCCGATCGCTACCTTCAGACCAGCGTCACCATCAATGGCACGCTGGAGACGCTGCTGCCCCGGCTGCGCCTGGTGCCCTCCGCCTATTCGTTCCTGGCCGCCAAGGCCGTCTCCGCCGGGAGCGCGCTTGGCGTCCAGACGCCCGAGGGGGCGGGTTTCACCTCGAGCGGAGGCGGTTCCCTTGAACTCGGCCCCGATTCCGGCGGCAACGGAGCGCCTTACATCGGCTTTCGCGACGGCAATCAACAGTCCGGCAACTACAGCGTGCGGCTGGTCAATGACGCGACCGGCCAGTTGTCGTTGGAAGGCGATCTGGCGGTTACAGGCAAGGTGGATGCCGGCGAGTTTCTGCTCAACGGCGCCCCTCTTCGGACGTCTCCATGGCAGAGCTCCGGGCAAGACATCTACTTCGACGGAGGCAACGTTGGCGTTGGCAGGACGGACCCGGGATCCAACCGCCTCCAATTGGGAACGTGGTGGCATGAAAACGGCAATCAACCTGAACAATACGGCCTGGTCGTCGCGAATGGAGGCAATAACGGCGTCGCCATCCAGATCGCGCGCAACCTGGGTGAGGGCGGGTACGGCCTGCTGGTGGACAACTTCGGCTACGGCGACACCAGCACCGACCTGCTACTGGTGCGAAACAACACTGACCCTCGCACGGGTGGTGGGGGCCCAAACATCGCGCTCAACGTCAAAGCCCAGTCGGGCGGGGCCTCCTATGTCGGCATCGGCCAGGCCGCCACAACGACGGCTAACCTGGCGGTCAACGGCATCGTCGACGCCAAGGAATACCGCATCAATGGTGGTCCGCTGCCGAGCTCGGCCTGGCAGACCTCTGGATCCGCGCTCGCCTATAACGGCGGAAACGTCTCCATCGGCGGTGGCAACCTGGGCGTTTCCGGCGCCCTTGGTGTTGCTGGGAACATCAGTGGTGGTTCGGCGGGCATCAGCGGCAACGCGACCGTTAACGGCACCCTGGACGCCGGCACGGCGAACATCAGCGGAACTCTCGGTGCGGATGTGCTCTCGGCCCGAAGAGCAGACATACAGACTATCAACGTGGGATCCGACGGGCTGTATCAGAACATCGGAGGTACACTTTACAGCCTGAGAAAGCGAAATACGGATACGGTTGCGGTCTGGCAGAATTCAGATTCACGCCTAAAGCGTGAGATTGAGACCATTCCGTCCGCCATCGAGACGGTCTCCAGACTTCGCGGAGTCACCTGGCACTGGAACGACCTGGGCCTGGAACAGTTCACAGCCGACGTCGAAAGAGACTTCCGGTCGCCTTCGGGTCGCCCGGAGGACGATGAGAGGATCTGGGAGGAGAAGCGGGCGGAGATTCTGGAAGAGCAATCGAAGCGGCAGTATGGCTTCGTGGCCCAGGAAGTGGAGCAGATCTTCCCGGATTGGGTGAGCACGGGCGAGAACGGTTACAAGCAGATCAACATGGAACGGCTGAGCGCGGTGCTGGTCGAGGCCATTAAGGAGCAGCAGGCCGACCTCGAAGCGAAGGCGGCGAAGATCGAATCCCTCGAAAAGCGTCTGGCAACCCTGGAGGCCAGGGATCGAGCCCGCACGGCCGAGTTCGCCACGCTGGAGTCCTTGGTGCGGGAGCGGTTGGGTGTCGTCCACCAGGCCAGCCTGCGGGTCAATCAAGCCGTCAACAACGACTAGGCAGGCGCCGGTCGGCTAACAGGAGATCCTGCCATGAAGACGAGCCAGTGGCCGAATGGCGAACACCCAGGGGCAATGACCAAGCGCAAACGCGAGTCGAAGTCCGGCCTGGAACAGCGGCCCATGCTCCAGGCCCGGGGCGGTCCGGCACGCGGGCGGGAGGTGGCTGGAAGACCGGGCGGAGCGGGGCATTCGAGCCGACGGCGAGGCCGGGCCGATATCGGAATGCTCGCCGCGATCCTGCTGTCGGTCGGGCAGTGCTTCCTGGCTCCCGGCTCGCTGGCGCAAGCCTTGCCGCTTGAGTTCCGCAGCACCGAAGTCCGGCCCAACCTCCAGTCGCTCGGAGGGGTTCCCCTCAGCGGCACGGTCGCCGATCCGGCCGGCTCCAATGGCCTGGCCCCGAGCCCGGCCGGCGGTCTGGCCGGCACGAGTGGGCAGTTTCAGACGTTACTGGGCTTTTCCAGCGGCTCGGCCAGGGAATTCGATCTCGAGTTGGTTTCGTTCCAGGATCCCTCCGATCTGCCCACCGAAGGCGTCCGCTTGGTGGTGGTCGGGAAAGACTCGACTGGCGGGGAGTTGCGTTTCCGGGTTTTTGACGGGCACGGACAGATGATTCTCGACGAGGCCGAGAACGAAATCTCCAATCGTTCCGACGAACTCGCGGCGCTCAGGGGCATGCTGGCCCCCCTCCTGGGGCAGGGGCTTTCGAGCGGGCAACGGGCCTCCATCCTCAACGCCGTTGCGGCAATCACCGACGGACGCGTGGGGGCGAAGTGGGATGCCACCGGGCGTGCGGGCCGGGTCTTTCTGACCCGGGCGCGGCTCGGGAACCCGTTCCTCAACCGCTCGTTCACCCACCGGTTCGGCGACATCATTGCCCGGCCAACGACCGACGAATACGGGGTGGACCTCGTCCTGGAGAACGCCGCGATCAATCGCCCTGCGAATGTCCTCGCCGCGGATTACTGGTATCGAGAACCGTATACGGAAGACGGGCATGCAGATGCCGGGTACTACTGGAGCATTCATGCCGAGCGGGTGTATGCGACGGAACCGGGGCCGGTCACGGTGGTGTGGCGCAAGGTGCAGCCGCGGGCGTCGGGCGGGAACTCGGGAGCGAATCCACCGGATGTGGGCGTGGCCACGATCGGCACCTCCGACTACACTGTTTACACCAACCGCTATTCCGTCAGTTCGGAACCTGCCAAGCGGCCGCGGAAGATGTACTGGACCGAAGGGCAGTTCCAACAGGTGGGCAAACCGGTGACCATCCCGACCGAGCGGGTGCGGGATGTGAACATCGTCTACAACCGGCGCTTTCCGGAGTTGACGCCCCTGGTCGACGCCGGGTTTGAACTGCGTTTGCTGTCGATCACCAGTGCTGCAGAGCTACCCGGAGCCGGCGCCAAGCTTGTCGTTGTCGCTGACGAGGCAACGTCCGATACGCTTCATTTCAGAGTGTTCGATTCCGAGTCACGGCTTGTTGTCGACCGAACCGAGGACGCTTTTCCAGGCACGGAGGCCGAAACCGAAGACCTGAAGGCCATCTGGAATTCCATCCCGGACCTGGAGACCGTCACCGCGAACCAGGAGGATGAGATCCTCGATGCGGTTTCCTCGATCACGGGTTACGCCCTCAACACCCGCCGGGTCGAGTGGCCGTTCGATGGGACGTCGTCCGGGCCGATCGCCATTACCAACACGCTTTGGTTCGACCGCACGCTGAACACGATCCGAGCCTACAATTATCAGGGACGCGCGTTTGTTGAACTGCTGGGCGACAAGAAGGGCACGTTGGGGGGGCGGGATGTGCATGACCAGCTCGGCTACGAACTGGTGGAGGTCGTGCAACGCCCCACGGCAGAGGATCGCACCGTTGAGCTTGGCGAACTGTTGACGCCGTTTGACGGCGACCCGCCACCCGGCACTCCGGAGCTTTCGCCCGATCCGTTGCTTACGGTGGGGCAGTCGTTTGCCTTCCGCCACAGCGTGGCCGGCACCGGACGGTTCGACTACTACGCGGTGCGAGAAACCAAGCACCTGAATGACTTCCAGATGCACTGGCTGGAGGAGGGGGTGCAAGGTCTGCTCTGGCCCTACCGCTATGTCCGTTATGCGATGGTGTGGCCGACTGAGGCGAGTCGCTACACACACTATGTCCGCCCGCTGGTGGCTACCGAGGAAGAGGCCCGGGCCACCGCCGTGCCGCTGCCCGCCGCGAGCGCGCCGCAGATTGCTTACCAAGACCCGCTGGATGAGCCGCGGGGCAAGCTGACTGAGAGCTTCGCCTATTACTCTGTCTTGAACGAGCGCTACCCTGCGCATCGCGCGCTGCTGCAGTTCACTTCCGGCGAGTACATCCGGTTCGAACGTGTGTTCTCGTGGCTCGACGACGCCCTGCGTGGCGGCAACGGCGCCGGGTTCGCCCGAAGCGTGGCGGCTAGCCTCGGCGCCTGGAACGGGTCGGACGGATTCGTCTGGACCAACAAGTTTGTTAGTCCGCGCGTGGTGACGCAGACCGTGTACGTCGGCCAACGGATCACCGCTCCGGACGGGGAGCTGGGCGGCGGTCTCGATCCTGACTATCTCGCTGGCTACATCCAGTCCAGTCAGGGGGACTCCTATCACCCCACCGCCTATATCGATCCGTTCGCTGACGGATTCGAACTGGCCAACCAGGGCGCCATCATCCCAGTCAACGCCGTCCCTAACCAGAATCAGCTTGAAGTCTGGTGGTTCCGCAAGAACGCCGTGGACATCTCCCAGGGCTTCGAGGCCAGTTACTGGCCAGCGGTCATCGGGCGCTACACGATCCTATGGCCGACCGGCGGCAGCGAGATCATCCTGGCCAGCAATGATGGTTCGGGCCCGTTGCCCAGCCTGGAAGCCACCGGTTCGATCTACTATGAGAACGACCGGAACAACCCCGGCTACAACCCCAACGAGGAGCATGCGTTGATGCAGGGGGGACAGGTCTATGCGCTGCGGGATGATCTGAACATCACGGCTCATGACGTCACCACCTACAGTTCGCATCCCTATGTATTGCTTGAATACACCGCGCCGGATGGGCGCCCGGCGATCCGCACCTTCCGGGTCCGGCGCGAGAAGCCCGAGGCGGGAATCACCTTCGAGTATGCCAGGCCGGCCGGGTCCATTCTACAGGCGCCCATGCCGTTGCCGCTGATGGGGGCCGCGTTTGCGCCGAAGATCCCCGGCCAAAGCAGCAAGAGCTTAAACCAGGAGGTCGTCAGCTGGCTCGTGAGCAGTTCGCGAATTAACCCAGTTGACGTGATTTTGGTGTCGGCTACTGATTTGGAGGATATACCCGATACGGGTAGTGAGCTTGTTGTCGTTGCTCAAGTCTCCAGCGACAGCAGCAAGTTGCACTTCAGGGTTTTTGATGCAGAAGGCCAGATCATCCTAGAAGGGGCTGAGAGCGATTTCCCGGAGAAATCCAGCTCGATTGAAAGCCTCAAGCAGTATCTCAATACTGCCGGCCTATGGGAGATCGAGGAGCTCAGCGATGAGCAAGTGGCAAGAATCGTCGCGGAAGTCACATCGATAACAGGACAGCCCTCCGCGACTTGGACCCTGACCACGGAAGGTGCCCACGCGTTCCGCCCCTTCTGGCCGTTGGCCTTACAGGACGGCCGCACGACAACCCAGTGGTTTTACCCCACCCGCGTCACGCATGACGCGCTGACCGGCGTGGCATCCACCAACCGTCCAATTCCGATGCTTCCGCTGCCTGATGGCGTCGAACCGGCGGGGGTTCCGACGCGGTGGCGGTTTGGCGTCGCCCCGGACGCGGCGGCGAAGCTGCCGCTAGGGCCTGCTTTGCTGGCGTTGCCATCGCAGGGAAAGGGTTGGAGCGTCATCGTGACCAACCTAATTGCGGAGGGGAATGGTGCATCATCCTACGTCATCCTCGACTTCGGTCGTCCACGCCCGGAAGAAGCCACAGCGAATGCGGTGGAGGCCGGGGCGGTGCTGGTGCCGAGTCGGACCGAGCTGGCGGACAACCATTTTGATCAGTGGATGCTCAGTTGGAATGAGTTGCTCGTGGATGGAGGGAACTTTGATCGCGAGGAACTCTACCGTTCGGCCACGGTGACCGACCGGAAGGGGAACCTGTGGGTCTACCGCGGGCCGCATTTCCCGGGCCGGGAAGAGAGCTTCACGCTGCGGTTCTACTACAACACCCTGCCTGGGTTCTTCTTTCCCAGCCTGCCCCTGGGGCAGCAGCCACCCGCCGGCACGGCGACGCCCTACCTGCGCCATTTCAACGTGAGCACGGGTCAGTTCGTCGGGGATGCGGTGTACGGGAACCGGAACGGCGACCAGTTCGCCGACGACAACGCGCTGGGAATCATCTACCACCCGGTCTGGCCGGAGGACGCGCCGGTGCTGCAGATGGCAGAGACCCTCACCAATCCGAAGCGTGGGCTGCCGGCGGTGCGCGGGCAGTCCAGTGCGGAAGTGCTCTACCAACAGTCCTTGGTGGCGTCGGATGGGACCATCGACGGGACCCGCCCTTCGGTGGTCCTGCACGACCCAACGCGTGAGAAGGTGGTCGAGTTCGACCGGGCGAACCTGCCGGACTCGATCAACAGCGAGACCTCGCGCGGCAAGATCTTTTTCCCGAACCTCCCGCCGCACCTGGTGAAGCGTTTCTGGTTGGATCCAAATCGTGGGGAGAGCGGCGCTCTGGTGTTTACCGGAGAATTCATCGATGCCGCGCTGGGCGACGACTATCTCTTCGTGAACGTGGCCGGACCGAACGACACGGCCACGCTCAAGAACCTGTGCGTCGCAGGCGATCCGCAGGAGCAGGCCTGGGATACCGCCATCGACCGACTGGCCACGGTGCTCGAACAGTTCGTCGAGAACCCCGGACGGCCGGGGACGTTCATCCCGCGGCCCTTGAATTCTCCCGAGGAAGTGGACGACGCCACGGCCGATTTGGGGGAGGTCGCCGAGGTGCGCGACGACGATGTGGCCGTGGATTCCTACGCCCTCACCGCCGTTGGGCCAGGGACCGGTTACGTCTCGTTGATTGTCGGCAACGGGGAAGCCTTCACCCCCACGGACGATCCGGTCTCGGTCCATGTCCTGCGGGTGGCGCCGGAGTTGTACCGCGGCGAGTTGAAGGTCATCGCGCCCGAGAACCCGCTGAGCGAGAAGCTGACCCTGCAGCAGGTCGTGGATCTGAGGGGGCGGACGAATGGTTACGCCTTCGAGTGGCGGATCTCCGCTCCCGTGGATGGCCAGCCTCCAGCCACCTACACGAAGCTGATCCAGGAGGCCTTCTCGGTGGCCAACCCGTGGTCCCATGTCCGCTTTCCCTTGGCGACCGACGGCGCCGCGGGCGTCGGGACGCTTGACGCGGGTCGGGTGGCGCAGGACATCACCAACCCGGGGACGGGGCGTTACTCGATTCGAGCGGTGAGCCAGATTCCCTTTGCCTCGGTGACGGAGGCTGGCGCGGTGGAATTCCGCGTTCGCTTTGCTCATGAGGCGCGACTGCTATCCGTTTCGCAGCCTCAAGACCTTCCTGCCTCGGGCGAGAATCTGGTGGTGGTCGGCCGATATCCGACCGGCGCGTTGCACTTCAGGGTGTTCAGCCCCGACGGGCAGTTGGTGTTCGACAAGCCGGAAACCGAGGTGGTGGACCGCTCCGAGGAAATCGAGACCTTCAAGGCGCAATTGGCTGGATTCGACCTACTGCTGACCTCCGTCGCCGGTCTTTCAGAAGTTCCCGATGCAGGCGAGGGATTGGTGGTGGTTGCCCGTGACCTCTCGGACCGGTTCGACCTGAGTTTGGTGAGCGTTTCCGGCCTCTCCGAGATGCCCGCCTCGGGCAACGGGTTGGTCGTGATTGGCCGGGATATCAGCAATGACACGCTGCATTTTAAAGTGTTCGATCAAGAGGGAGAGGCTGTGGTTGACAAGTCGGCAGTCGATTTTCACGATCGAACCACCGAGATCAATGAGTTGGCAGGGAGGCTGGTCTCCCTTTGGGGGCAAGACCCGATCCCCGAGGATCAGCAGGACGCGGTCCTTGATGCGGTCGCGTCGATCACCGGTCGAACCCTTACGACCGACGCGCTTCACTTCCGAGTATTTGATCGCAGCGGAGTGGCAGTGGTTTCCGGTTCGGAGGCGGGGTTCCCCGATAAATCCGAGGAGAGTGCGAGTCTGCGGAGCGCATTGGCCCTCCTGTGGGACGAGGAGTTGCTGACCGAAGACGAACAAGATGCGGTCCTCGTTGCCGTTGCCGCCATCACCGGTGAAGCCCGGTTGGATTCCCTATGGAACCAGGAGTCTCTTTCGGATGCGGAGGAGACCGAGGTGCGCGATGGCGTGCGAGCGATTGCGGGTGAGAGCCTTGTGCCCGAGGTGACGCCACATTGCCTGACCATTGGCAACCAACTGGTCATGAGTTCCAGCAACGGAGCCCAGATGAACGTAACGGTTGGCAGCGTGGCAGCCTCGGGGGCAAGCGTGAACGTCAGCGTCGACCCGGATCAGGCCGTCCGCCTGATTGCCGAGCAGGTCTTCCGGCTTTCCGAACGAGGGTTGGCGGATGTTCCAACGAGCATCGCCTTCACTCACTTCGACGCGCCGCCCGCCGGGGAGCTGGCCGAACTTTGGATGGGCCTGGACCTGCCCCCGGGTCTTGGCGCCAAGTTCTACGTAAACGGGGGGCTCGTCGCGGCCAGTGGGTTGGGGGCGGAGGATACGGCATCGGACAGCCCGGACCCGGCACTGGCGTCCCCCCGTCTCGCCCGCTACTTCAAGCTGCCGTTGACGGAGTTGGCCGGGGCGGTCGACAGCGGCGGCGGGCTCAAACGGAGCCGGTTGGCGGTCGAGTTCTTCACTTCCGCTGTCCCCGACGCGGCGCTCGAATTCAAGGTTCGGATCGAGGGCTTCGTGGCTTCCGATCTGGTCACGGCGCCAGGGACCCCCTGGCTGGTGCTCGATTCGGGACATGACGGCCTGCGGGCGGTGTTGGGCGAAACGGCCGATGTGCGGAGCCTGACAGACAACTACCTGACGATGCGCTACGCACAGGTGTCCGCGGACGGGAATCCGATCGCCTGGTCCCAGTGGACCGAGCCGCAATTGGCCGAAGGTTGGATCAAGCGGGTGCTGGCGGGGATCAACCCGTTCAACCAGCGCCTCACCGACCTGTTCGAGAACTCGGTCAGCACGGACGTGAGCCTGATTACCCAGGCTGGCCCGCGTTGGGAGGGCGACATCGCCCTCAACCTCGACTCGATCAATGATTACGGCCTGATCGAGATTTATGAAACCGTGCTGAACCGCGGGCGAAATCTCAGCATCGACGGCAACATCAACTACGGCCCCGCCAACGATGCCCTCCTACTGGCGGCGGGCTACCTCAACGATCTCTACATGATGCTCGGCAACGAGGCCGCCGTGGACGCCGCCAATCCCACCATCGGTATCGGTACCGCCGACAGCACTTACGGCGACATTGCCACCGCGCTGTTCTCGTTCAAAGGCCAGCTTCCCTCACTGCTCGAGGAGGAGCTTTCCATGTTGCGTGGGCGCGACGACTTCCTCGTGCCCGGCGTCGAAACGCGTCCGGTCTACAACCGCATGGTTTGGAACTACACGCGCGGCATCGACGCCGGTGAGGTCGTCTATGCCCTCAACTACAACATCCTCGACCAGAATACCGACGGACGAGTGGACGCGGCCGATGCACAGCGTCTCTACCCGCAGGGACACGGGGATGCCTACGGTCACTACCTGACGGCGCTCAAAGGCTACTACCACCTGTTCCTGAACCCGAACTTCGACTGGGTGCCGCGGAGCGAGGCGGTGCTGGTGTTGGGCAAGCCGGTGACGGTGGATTACCAGGACGAACGCAAACTGGCCGCGGCGGCCGGGGCGTTGGCGCGCACCGGCAAACAGGTCTTCGATCTTACCTGGCGCAAGGAATACCGCGCGGGCGCCGGCAACGGCTGGAGGCATTTCCGTGGCACGCGCAGCAGCAACAAGCGCACCCGTTCCTGGGGGCTTGATCACTGGGCCTCACGCACGGCGCAAGGGGCTTATTTCAACTGGATCGTCGGCAATGCCATCGTGCCCGAGACCGATCCGGATCCGGCCCACCAGGACACCATCCAGCAAGTAGACCGCACCACGATACCTGAGTTGAAGGAACTCCCTGCCGTGGTCGAGTCCTTGCAGGTGGCGATGGACAATGCGGAGTCCGGTCTGACGCCACTGGGCCTGCCCGAGACCACCGTTCCCTTCGACCTGAACCCGAACGTCGTGGTCGGCAGCGAGAACCAGACCCACTTCGAGCAGATCTATGCCCGGGCGATCCAGGCACTCGACAACGCGGTGACGGCCTTCGACGACGCCAAGGACGTGACCCGTTTGATGCGCTCCGAGGAGGATTCGCTGGCTGATCTGCGGGCGGCGGTGGACAAGCAGGAACTGGCCTACACCAACGCGCTGATCGAGCTGTTCGGCACGCCCTACCCGGAGGACATCGGTCCTGGCAGGACTTACCGGACCGGTTACGCGGGACCCGACCTGGTCCACTTCACCTACATCGACGTCGTCGAGCGGAACTTCAATGGACTGCTCGATCCCGCGGCGGATGTCACCTTTAAGATCGACACTCAGACCTTTACTGCCGACTGGCTGGATGGCACGAACGGGGTGTCCTCGTTTTTCAACTTCATACAACCGGCGCGGAACGGCGCAGTGGATGGCACGCCGGCGCTGGAAGCATGGGAAAACGACCATACCCTCTGGGTGGAGTTCAACCTCTCGTCTCACGGCTTCTTCGAAAAGCCCGTGACGTGGACCGGCCGCCGCGCTTCGCCGGGCAAAATCCAGCAGGCGATCTCTGAAATCGTCAAGGCGCGCAACGCTGCGTTTACCGCGTTCTACTGGGCCGATGCGGCCAAGTACGACCTGGACTGGGCGATTCAATCACTCGATTGGAAAGTCAACTCTCACGAGACGATCCGCGCGGTGCAGGCCCACCTGCTGCAACTCAAGGAGGCAACGGAGGCTGCGAAGCTGGCGCACTCGACGGCGGATTACGCGTTCAACTTGGCTGCCAACGATGTCAGAGAGGCCCAGAAAACACTTAGCGAAGCGATTCCGAAGAGCCTTATCTTCGGCTTTTCGAATGGTGGCGATGTTACATTTGCTGCACGAGCGACGACCAAGCTCAGTGGTGATTTGGCACAGAATGTAATCTCCATCGCTCGGTATGCCGCTTTTGCAGTCCAGCAGGCGCTCGAGTATGCCAGTGAGAAGGCGGCGCGCTTGGATGAGTTCAACAAGATTGCCCCGGAGGAATGGAACCAAGAACTGCGTGACGCCACCAGCGAGCTGCGTGATGCCGTCTACGGCATGAACAACCACTTCATGACCATCAACGCCCGCTTGCAGGAACTGGATGACGCGCAGCGCCGATACCGCACGCTGCTCGCCGAGGGCGACCGCATCCAGCAGGAACGGGAGATCTACCGCGAACGCACGGCGGCCATCATCCAGGGGTATCGCACGCGGGACGCCGCCTTCCGCATCTTCCGCAACGAGAAACTCGAGCGCTATAAGACCCTGTTCGATCTCGCAGCCCAGTATGCCTACATGGCGGCCAAGGCCTATGACTACGAGACCGGCCTCCTGGGCACGGCGCAGGGTCGCGAGTTCATCCAGCGGATCGTCAACGCCCGCGCCCTCGGCGTGGTACAGGACGGCGAACCACAGTTCGCGGGCAGCAACACCGGCGATCCTGGCCTCTCGAGTGTCCTGGCCGAGATGCATGCCGACTGGGACGTGGTGAAGGGCCGGCTGGGCTTCAACAACCCGGACGCTTACGGCACGACCGTGTCCCTGCGGCACGAGAACTTCCGTATCCGGACCACCGACGTCGGGGATCCGATTTGGCAAAACGTGCTCCACGAGGCGCGCCGCGACAACCTGCTCGACGATCCCGACGTGCGGCGCTACTGCCTGCAGCTGGATGGTGGTAACGGCTTGCCCGTGCCGGGATTCGTTTTCGAGTTCAGCACGGCCATCGCCGATGGCCTGAACCTGTTCGGGCGACCCATCGGCGGCGGGGACAGCCGCTTCCCGGTGAGTTCGTTTGCCACGAAGATCTTCGCCGCCGGCGTCGCCCTCGAGGGCTACGTGGGGATGGCTGATCCGGCCGCGAACGCCGGTGTCACCGGGCAGGCGGGCAACGGACCCGATATCACCTTCCTCGATCCGGACGCCCTGGCTGCGACGCCGTATCTCTATCTTGTGCCGGTGGGCGTGGACTCGATGCGCAGCCCGCCCTTGGGCGACGCGAGCGAGGTGCGCACCTGGAATGTGGACGATGTGGCGGTCCCCCTGCCGTTCAACATCGGTGGTTCGGACTTCTCCACCACAACGCTGTGGCAGTCGGCGGATTCGCTTTCCGAGGAACTGTTTGCCATCCGCAAGCACCAGGCCTTCCGGCCCGTTTCCTCGGCGAACGTCTTCAGCCCGGGCATCTATACGAGTTCCGGCGGGCTGCAACGTTCCCAGTTCACTAACAACCGGCTCATCGGGCGGTCGGTCTGGAACAGCAAATGGAAGCTGGTGATCCCCGGCAAGGAACTGCTGGCCAATCCGAATGAGGGCATCGAGCGGTTCCTCCGCACGGTGCGCGACATCAAGCTTCACTTCGTCACCTACTCCTATGCCGGCAATTAAAATCCTCCGGAAACCGAGCATGAATGCAATGAACCTGACAGAAAACCGGACACCGGGATCCAGGTCCGGGGACTCCTTGTGGCGGACGCTTGCTTTCGGGATGAACTGGTGGGCACGGGGCAGGGGAACGGGCGGGTGGCGGGTTCCCTGGCTGGCGGCCGCCCTGCTGGTGGCGGCGCCGACGGCTTCCGCGTTTCCGCCGGCTCCCCATCATACCCTTTTCGGCATGGTGCGGAACCAGTGGGGCGCGCCGCTCGATGTGGCCGGAGCGGAGGTGTTCATCCAAACCGCTGACGCCGCCGGGATCCAGGTGAACATAGCTGCCTCGACCGAGCCGGGCGTGAACTACCGCATGCGCGTGCCGATGGACTCGGGGCGGGCGCTGGATCGCTATCAGTCGAGCGCCCTGCAGCAATCCGAGCCGTTCCAGCTGAAAGTGCAGATCGGGGCCACGACCTACGTGCCGCTCGAAATGGCCCTTGCCGCCCATGCCCTCGGTGAACCCGCCGGCGCCACGCACCTTGACCTGACGCTCGGTGTGGACACCGATGGCGACGGGCTGCCGGACGCGTGGGAGCAGGCCTTGCTGGACGCGTTGGGTGGCGATCTTTCGGACGTCACGCCGGACGGCGATCTGGACGGCGACGGGCTCAGCAACTTGAACGAGTTCCGGGCGGGCACCCAAGCCTTCAACGCGAACGAAGGGTTCCGGCTGGCCTTCACCGATCTCAGTCTGGAAGGACACGCCAGCCTCGACTTCTTCGCGGTCCGCGGACGCACCTATCGTCTCGAAGTGACCTCGGACCTGCGCGAATGGGCGCCGACGAGCTTCCGCGTGGTCGACGGCGGTGCGCCGGGGGAGCTGGTGGACGACTACGTGGCGACGGGCTATCGGCAGGTCCAAATCCAGGTGCCGTTTGCCGGGGGAGCTACGGGCAATCGGCAGTTCCGGGCGGTGGTTGAATAGCGTTCCGCGGGGTCTGCCTGATGAAGCCTCTTCTCCCGTTGGATCCGGCTGCAACGCCTTCCGCGACAGGCAACGAACCGGGTCGTCCATCCATGCGCGCGAACGCGGAGCGCCCTCTCGAATGCAGGCCGGCATTGATGGGCAAGGAGACGAAGGAACCGCGGCGGCTTTGGATGCCTTTTGCGGTCACGTTGCTTGTGGGGGCGGTCGTTGCGCCGTTCGTTCTCCGCGACGGCGCCAGCGGCAACGGTTCGTGGACATCCGGTCGGGCGCCCGCGGCCCTGGTTCCGGTCGAGGTCGCGTTCACGAACCTCGTGCGAGTGGACGACCGGCTCCTCGTTCGGGGCGAGTCAACGGCGTTCACCGGCACGACGGTCGAGCATTACCCGGACGGCGCACTGCGGTCGCGAACGGAGGTGGTTGCGGGCCGGCTCGAGGGGCTTTCGGAAGGATGGCATCCGAACGGGCAACGGCAGGTTTCCGAGCAGTTCGTCGCGGGTCTGTCGCAGGGCGTGCGGACCCTGTGGTATGCGTCCGGCGCGAAGCTCTCGGAGGCTCACCTGGCGGGCGGTGAACTCAACGGCTGGTTCCGGCGTTGGCACGAGAACGGGGTGCTCTCCGAGGAAATCAAGTTCACGGACGGGAAGCCGGACGGCGTTTCGCGCGCGTGGTTTGCCAGTGGTCGCCTCAAGGCGCGCGCGGTCATGCGACAAGGCGAGATCATCGAGCGCCAATTCTGGCCAGAGGAAGCCATGACGCAGCCGGCTCTTGACCAGCGCCTGGCCGCAACGACCTCGTCAACGGCCGCGGATGGACGATAAGCCGTATCGATTCAGTAACTCGTAGCCGCCGACGTGCAGTCGGCGCATTATTCAGCGGGGATCCGTCCGCCTGCCGCCGGGTGCGACGATCCACCAAAACGTGACGGCCAGTCGGAACTAGCGGGACCGCGTAAGCCATTGGATTTCAGCGCCGACTACACGTCGGCGGCTACGGCCTGTTGAATCGATACGGATAAGCGGGACGGCTGAACAATGCTGCAGCATCTGTCGAAGCGCTGATGGGGCGCAGCAGCTCTGCTTCGGAACGCGGCGGGGATGCCCGGGAGCCGCGCGGCCCAGGCCTCCGGGCCGGCACGTTGCCGGGCCAGGGCGATCGCTGGCGTTCAGGAAGGCCGCTTTCATTTCACCGTTCACCAAACCCGCAGCCGGTTCTCGCCGGGCTTGAGGCCTTCGAAGGGGCCCGGCGTCGGGCGTTTCGGGTCGCGCGTGCGGCCGAGGTAGTCGACTT
This sequence comes from Verrucomicrobiales bacterium, assembly GCA_024233305.1. GTDB lineage: Bacteria > Verrucomicrobiota > Verrucomicrobiia > Limisphaerales > J093 > J093. Next base: position 264,145 of record JACKPV010000028.1, on the reverse strand, counting down.
GCACGCGGATGGGGCGGTCCTCGGCGTCGACGTAGGGGAGGTCCGGGACGCGGGCCTTGCCGAGGACTTCGGTGGTGACCGGGAGAGTACTCGCCTGCCGCAGGATGTCGCCGGGCGCGATTTCCAGGTCGAATCTGCCGTCCGTCTCGCCCAAGTAGAGGGCCGGATCGTGGTCTGGCAGCACCAGGGCATCGGGCTCGGTCGTGCCTGGCAGGGCGCCGTGGTAGTGGACGTTGCCCGCCGCCACAATCGGGAAGGCCCGCCCGTCGTAGCCCCAGAGGCCGCGGCTGCTGATCCAGCGCAGGGCCCGCACGTCGCCCATATCCGCCGCCGATGGTGAACTCCCGTCGCCCACGAAGACGTTGTTGAAGAAGCGATTGTCGCCTCCGGTCGTGACCGCGAGCCCGGCCACGGTTGTGGTGTGGGCGGGGTGAAACGGGGTTTCGCGTCCCGGCTCGGGCCGGTTGGTCAGCCGCCCGGCAAAGAGGTTGTGCGCGTAGGCACCGCCCTCCGACATGTCGAGCAGGCTCGAGGGGGAGAGGAAGAGGTTGTTGTCGACGAGGAACGGGCCGTGGTTCACCTCGACGAAGAGGTCCTCGCTGGCGTTGTCGTGGAAGAGGTTGGCCGACACCCGCGTGCCCTGCGCCATCCAATCCAGCCAGAGGCCGCGGGTCGTGCGGTGCAGGTGGTTGTTCCGGATGACGGTGTCGATGGCGGCATGGAACTTGATCCCGGCCATCTCGGCGCCGGTGAACAGGCGGCGGACATGGATGTCGTGGATTTCGTTGCCCTCGACGGTGCTGAAGGCGGCGCCGAGGCTCCCGACGATCCCGGCCTGTTCGCAGTGCGCGATGGTGTTATGGCGGACGATGTGGTGGCCGATGGTATCCCTCGTCCACGGGATGACGAAAGCGTGGGCGCGTTCGATGGTCTTGACGTAGCCCTCGGCGGTGTCGGCGGAGGTGTTGTCGAAGGCGTCGCCGTGTTTGCCCAGCGCAATGCCCGAACAGACCGAGTGGGTGATGGTGTTGTGCTCGATGATCCAGCCCTTGCTCCAGTGCGTGCCGATCAAGCCGATCTGTTCGGCGGTCGGTGGGGCCCAGGGAGTGGCGGCGTGTTGCAGGGTGAATCCGCGCACCGTGAGGTGGTTGCGGCCGGGTTGATCGGGATAGAACACGGTCTGGCGCGCATTGATTTCGACCTCGTGTTCGTTTGGATTCACGCCGTCGAACTGGGCCCAGATAGTGGTCTGTTCGTCGCTGACACGGGCGAACCAGAGTTGCGGATTCAAGGCGCTGTTCTTCCGCGCGATGGGGGTCCGGGTCTTGAAGACGAGACACAAGGTCCGCTTGCCGCTCGTTCTTTCGATGCGGGCCGGCACCGTGGTCCAGGCCTGCCAGTCACCCGTGCTGCCCACCGTGCAGCCCCCGAGCAAACGGCCTTGCGGTCCGTCCAGGCGCAACTCGATGCGGCCACCGGCGGTCGCGGAGGCGGCCCGAATCTCGACCGTGTCGGCGCCGGCGCCGAAATCCACCGCTCTGTAGGTCGCCCAGTCACCCGGCTCGATCCAGCCGATGCACTCGCCGCCTTCGGAGCAGGGCGCGGCCTGGATACCGGCTTGGGCGGCAAAGCCTGCGGCGGGCACGGCGGGCCCGTCGCTCAGCGTCACCGGACGGAACCAGGCGACATTCAGCAGGTAATCCGCGTCGCCGGTGGTGAGCCACGACGGCTTCTGGCCGGCCGGCAGGAGGACTTCGTCAAGGCTGGCGGCCTCGGTCAACCACTCGCCATCCAGGTAGACCGCGCCGGTGTGATGCACGCGCCCGCGGCCGTTGAACCAGTCGCCGCGAATGAGGTTCGTGTAGGGGTTGAACCCTTTGAAAAAGGCGTTCGGCAGGGTCACGTTCCAGACTTCGTCCTGCACGTGCTTCCAATCGCGTACCCGTTCCGAGCCCTTGATCGCCACGCGTTCACCGGGCGCGGCCTGATAGACGATGCGGCGGTCATCCGAAGTCCCGCCGCGCGGCGGGTTGACGCGTTCTCGGTAAACGCCTGCATGGACGGTGATGACGTCACCGGGTTGGGCCAGATCGGCCGCGCGTTGGATGGTCCGAAGGGGGGACTCACGGGTGCCGGGATTGGCGTTGTTGCCGTCAAGGGCCACGTGGAACTCGGCGGCCGGAAGTTGCAGCGAACCCGCCAGCAACAGGGCGCGTGCGGGGAACCGGATGGGCTTGCAGGAGGTCGAGGACATGGTGTTCACGTTGATGGTGCGGCCGCGGAAGGGAACCCGGCCGGTGAGCCGTCCCCCCGCGGGCTGCGTCACTGAGCGCGGATTCAGCATAAGGAACACCGGGGTTGTGGCAAGCGAAAGACTGGGGGTCAGTCCTCACTATTGACACACAGCCTCCATGATTGGAATCCAAGCAGGACGGACGCCCGTTGGTGGGCGTTGGCGCCGGATCGTGGTTTCTGCCTGTTCCGTTGCCGCTGGGCCAGCAAGCCAGGAAACAGGTCCTCCCCGCTGCGCGCCCTTGAGCCCACCGCGGGGCAACGCCCTGCGCCCCTACGCTCACTCGGGGAAGGCGTGGTCAGGTCCACCTCAGCCGTATCGATTCAACCCGCGGTAGCCGCCGACGTGTAGTCGGCGCTGGAATCCAAGGCGTACGCGGCCCCGCCGATTCCGACTGGCGGTCACGTTTTGGTGGATCATCGCGCCGAGCGGCAAAGGGCCGTATCCCAGCTGAATCATGCGCCGACTACACGTCGGCGGCTTCGAGTTACTGAATCGTTACGGCTCAGAAGGAAACGCGCCCGCGGACCCCGAAGACGGCGACCACGTCCTCTGCACGGTTCAGTGAGGGGTCGATGATCAGTTGGACGTCCGGGGTCAGATCGAAGGCCGAGGTCAGATGGATTCGGTAGAAGATCTCGGCGACATACTGGTCGCGCAGGCCCTGCAGCATGGGCCGCCCCCAACCTCCGGCGACGCCGATCTGGTGACCCCGTTGTCGCCCCCAAGGCTGCCACCCCACGCCGCCAGCAAGGAACTCAGAGGCCACCGTGGCTCCTTCCGAGTGGCTGTAACGGAGGAACAACGTCGCCGAATCCGGCCAGCGATGCTGCGCCAGCACGCTGAAACCGCTGCCTTCCGGACCGATCCGGCTTTCCTCACGCCTCCAGACCATGGCCTGGAGCAGGGTGTCCCCTGCCGCACTTAAGCGAGGCCGCCAGCCAATCTGGCCGGTGTAATAGAGATCGTCGAGGCCAACACCGCTTTGCCCGCTGTAAGGGAATTGTTGGGAGTTGGCGTCGGTGGCGCCGAAACTGACCTTCAGATTCTTGAGGGGCCGCGTCATCAGGACCCCCACGAGCCCGAAGGCCGGGTCCGCCACCGCGGGGTTCGCCGAGAACGCCGGGTTCAGGAAGAAGCGCCGCTGATCGCGCAGGGCATGCACGTCGAACACATTGTCGATGCGCGACTGGCCCAAGCGGAAGCCGATGCGCTCATCGACGAGATACTGTTCATAATAGAAATGGCTGATCTCCACCCCGACATCGTTGAAGCCCCGTGTGGTTGGCCACAGCGAGCCGATCTGACGGCCCAAGGCGGAAGGCGGGATCTCGCTGGTGGCGTGACGATAACGGACCTGAAAGTCGAGGAACCCCGGGTTGTTGGTCGAGCCGGGCCGCGGATTCCACCGCGAAGTGAAGCGGAACTCCCCTGCGCTGCCCAGGTCGATGTCGCCGGCCGGCCAGGCTTGCTGGAAAAGGAAATTGTAATCCACGCTGAGCCGGATCCCCGTTTTGCGGTTCAAGTCTTCAATCCGATTGGTCCACCACCGGTGCATCCCTTGGGCAACGCGGTTGCCAATGATCCCCGGTTGCCACTCGAGCGACTGCAGGAGGGTCTGCTGCACGGTATCCGGCGACTCGGCCACGGCGGTGGCTTCCACCGGCTTGCTTGTCTCGCGCAGGCTCTCCTCCGCCCTGGCTTCGTCTGTCGCGGTGGCCGCGGGGGACGTCGCCTCCGGCACAGGATCGAGCGGGGGCGTGGCGTCGCCGCACGCCGCACTCCCCTGACCGGCGAGGAGCGATCCCAGGAGAATCGCCCGAAGGGCTGACCGCAAACGGGCTGCCGGACCAATCTCGACGTTGTGCAGGCCGCGGGGCACCTCCACCTCAGCATGCCAGGGGGCTCTTCTTCGGCGGCGAAATCCGCCGTCAACCGGTGCGAACGCCGTCATCACGCCGGGCGGACCTTAGCCTGCCGGTTTCGGGACCGCAACGCCGCAACCCGGCGCCCCTGTGGAGGCGGCGCTGAGGTAATACCCCGGTCATCGGGCCACCCAGGATGGACGTTTTGAGAAGTTGAAGCATCCCGGACTGAAGCACCACCCGTACGCCACCATCCGAGCGACGCAGTACCCGAACGGAATCGCCGACCTGAGCGACTTGATCCGCCGCCTGGATCACGACCATCACCTCGCCGGTTTCCACCGGGTCTGCCCGGGCGGTTTCACCTCGGCGAACGGTATTCGCGAAACCGGGGCTCGTGGCGCACCCGGTGGCGGCCCTGAGGAGGCCGGCGACCAGGACGGGGGGCAGGATTCTCTGCATGTCGGCGCTTTCCCGAAGCGGGTAATCATCAGAAGCGCACCGAACCGTAAGCGCCAATGATGTGGGCGAAGGCGTCGTAATCGCCCGCCAACCGGGCCCCCAGAACCCGGGTCTGGTCGATCTGGTTTTCCCCCAGCCACAGGTAGGTATAGTTGGCGCCGATCCTCCAGCGCGCGTTGATCTCATACTCGACGCCGACCGACCCGCGCACCTGCTGATCGGCCGGGAGATCGGGCGTTCGGTCGGCATCCGCGACCGCGGAACTGGTGTAGCCGGCGCCGACCATCAACAGCCACCGGGCGGCCGGGCGGAAGTGGGCGCCCAAGGCGAAGTTACAGACGTCTTGATAATTCCGCGCCAATTCGGTGGTCAGCCCCGAGTTGTCGAGGGTGAGGACATTCCGGTCGAAGGCCTGCCAGTTGCTCCAGCCGACATCCGCCAGCAAGGCCACACGGTCGCTGAGTTCATGGTAACCCGACAGGGTGGCGCTCATGGGCATGAGAAAACTGGTGGAAACCTGGCGAGTGCCGATGAGGGTCAAGTCGCCGCTCAACTCATGCTCCACCGGGGAACGGTAGCGCAGGCCCAGGCGGGTCGTCTCGAGCGGCTCCCAAAGCAGCCCGACCGAGGCCCCCACGTTCCAGCTATCCCCATCAATCCCCACGATCTGCCCCACCAGCGGCACCCGAAGCTCTTGTTCGAAGGTCAGATACTGGACGTCCAGTCCGGCGCCGATCGACCACTGATCATTCAACCGGACGCCGACCGACGGCTCGAGATTGACCGCCATCAGGGAGGACTTGGTGGTCCAACTGCCCCCGACCCAATCGTCCGCCGGATCGATGATCAACCCGGCCGGGGAGGTGAGGCTGAATCCCAGGGCCACGCGCTCGCTTACGGGAACGGCGATGAAGGTGGCGGCCGCCGGGCCCCAATCACCCTGATCTGCTCCGTTGCTTCCGTTGATCGTGGTGGCGGCCGATGGATTGAATTGGAAGCCGAGACGGAAGGGCATGAGCGAAATCACCGCTTCCGGGGATTCGAGCCGGGTCATGCCGGCGGGGTTCAACCAGGCCGTCTCGGCATCCCGGGCGAGGGCGGCCGACCCGGCCTGGGCCGTCCCGTTGCTTGGCCCCCCGTTTTCAGGCAGGAACAGCCCACCCGATTGAGCGATGGCATCGATGGGCATCGTACCGGCGAGCAGCCACAACGCCGCGCCAACCGGAGGAGGGAGGAGGTTCTTTTTCATGACCGGTGTGCTGACCGCGGCTCAGAGGATGGCGTCCAGAGAGGTGCTGATCCATTGGGCAATCGCCGCGTACTTGCCGACGAGGCCCGCGTTCTCCGTGACCACCGTGACCTTGGCGGCGAGCCCCAGTTTTCGCAGCTCCGGCGGGAAGTCCTCGGGCAGGCTCAGAATGATCGGGAAGACCCGGACCATCCGGCGCTGCGACACCTGATCCATGCCTTGGGCGACGAACCGTCCTTCACCGATGGCCGTTTGGATTTCCGAGATCCGGGCCTTGAAGACCCTTCCCGGCAGGGCCAGGAAGTGGATCATGGCCGGGTCGCCAACCTTCATGTTGGGAAGGGCCCGCTGAGGGATCAGGGCCGCGACCATGACGTTGGCCGTGTCGACCAGACCGAACACGGCGCGACCAGGGGCGACCTGCACCCCCGGCTTGAGCACGTTCTTCGGGATTCGACCCGCGAACGGGGCGCGCACGGTGGCATTGGTCAGGTTGAACCGGGCGGCCTTCAACTGGGCCTCGAGCCCTTCGATTTCGGCCTCGGTCTGCTCGACCGAGAACCGCGAGACGGCCTCCGAGGCGGCCAGTTGTTGAAACTGGCCGAGGCGCAAGGTGGCCAGTCTCAGGCCCGCCTCCAACTGCTTCACCTGAGCTTGGAACAGCGTGGGGTCGATCTGGAAGAGCACGTCTCCCTGCTCGACGTCCTCCTCCATGCCCACATCGACGCTGATCACTTCGCCCGCAACCTGGGGGGCAATATCCACCACCCGGGCCCACGTGAAGGCCTGGACGCTGGTCGGGGTGAGGTTCTTGTAGACGGTGAGAAACCAGGTCAGGACGCAGACCCCGAGGCCGATCGAGACGAGCCGCGTCAGCCGGTTCCAGGGCAACCATTTGAATTTGCCGAAAACCAGGTAGAGGATCGACAGATACGTAATCGTGATGATGGTCATGGGGTCAGTTCCTTATTGGGTTTTGATGTCGGAGCGGGACTCGGGCGCGATCACCGGTCCGGGGCTCATGTTGGCCCAGACCATGGCCAGCACCCAGCCGACCCCGCCAAACAGGAGCCCCAGCCACGCCAGGATGTGGATGGCCTTCGCTTGCGGGTGCCCCTTGGATTTGGCGAGGTTGCCGGGGATGTCCGCCAATTCGATGAAGATCACGGCGGCCAGGATTGCGAGGACAACAAGCAGGATGAATGAGGTGAGGGTCATGGGGATGATGCGGTTGGGGGTTCGGGTAGCGGGTTCGAGGGGGGCGATCAGAAACTGCCGCCCAGCGCGAGGTGCAGGTCGACCCGCTGGGCAAGCCGCTGGTTCCGCAGCCGGGTCAGGACAATCTGGGCGCCCACATACTGGGCCTGTACCTGCAGAACGGGCAGGGCGGAGATCTTCCCGGTCTCGAGTTGTTTGCGGAGAATCTCGAAGGCCCGCCGGTTGCTCTCGGCTTGGGCCGCGACGAACTGCTCGCGCTCCGAGAAGATGTGGTCGTTGAACAGCGCGGTCTCGACCTCCTCGAGAGCGCGCAGCACCGCGGCGCCATAGGCGCTCAAGGCGATTTGCTGGTCGGCCGACGCGATGGCGATTTGCGCGCTCAGGGCCGGCGCATAGACCGGCGCTGCCAGGCCCGCCGCCAAGTCCCCCACGATCCCCGCCAAACTCGTTGCGCCACTGAGGCCGGCGGAGATGGTGAACCGCGGCAAACGCGCCAACCGGGCCTGTTGTTCGAGGCGAAAGGAGGCGGCCACCCGACGCTCGGCCGCCACGAGGTCCGGCCGACGTTCCAACAGCTCGGAAGGCATCCCGACCGGAATCGGCGGCGGGGTCGCCACCAACGTCCCGCTCGTCTCGAGGCTGGCCGAAGGGTAGCGGCCGAGCAGCAGCTCAACGGCCCGCTGGATCTGGGTCTCGGCGATCCGCACCTGCCGCACGGCGTCCTGGGCGGCGGCGAGGTTCGCCTCGACCAGAAACACGTCCTCGCGCGAGAGGGTCCCGACCTGGAAATTCTTCCTGGTCAGCGCGGTCAGTCGTTCAAGGACTTCAACGGTCTCCTCCGCGAAGCGCACCTGCATGCGCAATTCCTGGGCGAGGAACCACGCCTTGGCGGTTTGCCCCGCCAGCGAGAGGCGGGCGGCGTTGTAATCGGCCCGCGCCGCTTCGAGCGAATCCTGGGCGGCGGCGACCCCCGATCGAACGCGGCCCCAAACATCCGCCTCCCAAGCGACGGCCACGCCCGCCTGCCGGGTGGTCCGGGCGTTGATTTCCGTGCCGCCCACCCCCGAAACCTCGGCGCCCACCCCCACCGCCGGCAGCAAGCCCGCCTGCACCAGGCGCAAGGTGCCCTCAGCCCGTTCCACACGCCCGCCGGCCACCTGGAGGTTGAGGTTGTGGGCGATGACCTCGTCCACCAACGCCTCGAGTTCCGGGTCGCCGAAGCTCGCGATCCACCCATCGTCCACTTGGCCCGTGTTGACCTCCTCCATGGTCCACCGGCCCGGGATTTGGGTGGTTTCCGGGAGCGCGGCCCGGATGTTCTCCTCCCGCGTGGGCTCTTGTTTCAGCGCACAACCGGTGAGCCAAACCACCCCGAGCATGGCGATCAAAAGAGGGGCAGAAATCGCCGGCAAGACGGGAGAACGGGCGGAGCTCACCCCCCCGGGACAAGGCGCCTCGAGTGCGCCGCTCAGCTTTTTCCAAGATGGAGGCCATTGGGAACAGGGAGCGCGGAGTTCATTCCGCTGGGCTCGCCGGAAGTCAAGCCTGCCGCGGAATGAATTCCGCGCTCCGAAAAGGCTGAGATGCGCACGCGCCTCGAAGGGTCTGAGTTTCGTGATTGCGAGTGGGGTTTTCATGTCGGGTTCGGCTACCGGTGGATTCAATCGCCGCGGTCTTCCGCGGCGCTGCTCAGGCTAGGACGTCCGCGGTTCGTCGTCGGCGCGTTCGCCGAAATCGGCCCGCAATTCCGCCTCCTCTTCCGCCGTCAGGTTCGAGGTGATCAGCTCCATGCGCACTCCGGCAAACGCCTCCTGCACCTTGTCGCGGGTCACGGCGGCCGTCAGCAGGAACAGCGCCGAGGAGCCCTCGGTGACCTTCGCCTTCACCTCCTGGATGAAGTCATCGCGAATGCCGTAATCCGCGAACCTCCCCGACAACGCTCCCATGGCGGCCCCGACGGCCATCCCCACCAGGGGGACAAAGAAGAGGAAGCCGAACAGCATGCCCCAGAAGGCGCCGTCCAAAGCGCCCCGACCGACCAGATCATTGGCCTGCCGGGTCTTCGGTTTCGCGCTGCCCACCGGCCAGGTCACCACGGCCGCATCGATCAAGGTGATCAGATGCTGCCGTTGCAGGTCGGCCAGGGTTTGCAGGGCGTTGGTCGCCCCCGCGGGAGTTTCGAACTTCCAGACCGTCAGTGTCGCCATGGTTGCGTTTTGTTGGATTGAGTTGGATTGGAGTTGGGTTGGGTATCGGATCTCCGGAGCTTACTCCGCGATCGTGGCGCCCGGAACGGCCTCGTAGGCGTGGCTGTCGAGAAGTTGCGTTCGAGACGGGTGGGTTCCCGGCATGATCTCGAACCGCGGGTCAAAGTCGACCATGGTCGCGGCGAGTTGCTTGAGAACCCCGAGGTTCCCCACGGCCTTGCAGGTGCCGTCGGCAATCTGATCCACCAGTTCCCTGGCGCCCATCATGGTCTGCTCGAGGTCCGAGCGCTTGATGGTCAGCGTGAGATCGGGCGCGTCGGCCAGGAACCCTTCGAGATTGGTCAGGGTCGCGTTTTCCAGCTTGATGAGGAACTTCTCGCCGTTGTCCGGCGTGATGAGATTGATGGTGAAACTCAGGCCTTCGGCCTTGCGGCTGTCCATCTTGATCCCGAGGAAATTGAGGAACAACTCGGTGGACATGGCGCGGATGATGTCCGGGCCGCTTGACTTGGGCGAGGCGCCTTGCGGGATGCCTGTGCGCAACTCGTAGGCGCCCGCCAGGTAGCTGTTTCGGAGTCCAGGATTCTCCTGCTGATAGCCGAGCTGCTCAAACACATCCGCCAGCAGGTCCTTGGCCTCCTGGTTGTTGGGCTCGGCTTGAACCAGCTTGTTCAGGATCTCCTGGGCATGGAAATATTTCCCTTGCTCATGGAGTTGACGGCCGCGCGCCAGCACCTTCGCGGCGCCGCCCATCATCTCGACGTAGAGCGGGGCGGACTCACTCGGCGAAAGCGGGATGAGCGTGGCCGGATTGCAGTCCCAGAAGCCAAGGTAGCGCACGACCACACCGCGGGCGTTGTGCTGGGGCGAGCCATGATAGCCGCGGCAGTACCATTTCTGCTGCAGACTCTTGGGCAACTCGTAGACGTTGTGAATTTCGTTGACCGTCACGCCCTGGTTGGCCAGGTGCAGCACCTGGTTGTTGAAGTGGGCATAAAGGTCCCGCTGGGCGCTGAGCACCTCCTGCACCCGGGCGTTGCCCCACCGCGGCCAGTGGTGCGCCCCGAAAAGTACCTCGGCCTCCTTGCCGAACAAATTGAGGGCCAGATTGATGTATCTCGACCAGTTCAGCGAGTCCCGCACCAGAGCCCCCCGGAGGGTATAGATGTTGTGGAGCGTGGCATTGACGTTCTCGGCGACCCAGAGCGCCTTCATATCTGGGAGATAGGTGTTCATCTCCGATGGGGCCTCGGTGTTCGGCGTGTTCTGGAAGATCATCCGTACCCCGTCCACCTCGAACTCCTCAATGTCCTTCTCCACGACACGGCTCGGGGCAACCAGCCCGGAGTTGCCCTTCGAGATGCCTTGTCCAAGCCCCTGACCGACAAAGCCGTACGGGTTGACGGGGAGCAGCACGCCGTACTGATAGAAAAGCCGGCGGTTCATTGCGTTGCCCGCATACACGTTCTCGGAGATCGTGTGCTCCATGAAGTCGCGCGGGGCGATCACCTGCACCCGGCCGGAGCGGACATCCTCGTCGTCGATGACTCCGCGGACACCGCCGAAATGGTCGCCGTGCGAGTGCGAGTAGATCACGGCCGTGACGGGCAGGCCTTTGCCTACGTGCTTCTGGAAAAGCCCCCAGGCGGCCCGCATCATCTCCCGGCTGACGAGGCAGTCGAAGATGATCCAGCCCTTTTTCCCGCGGACAAAGGTCGTCTGGGCCAGATCAAAACCCCGCACCTGGTAGATGCCAGGAATGACTTCATACAGGCCGTAGTTGTTGTTGAGCCGGCCGATCCGGTGGAGCGAGGGATGAACGCTGTCAAGTTCGTCCTGCTCGTCGAGGAAGTTGAACGGGTCCATGTCCCAGGCCACGTTCCCGGCGTCCGCCATGACCTTCCGCTCCGTCATCGGCGCAATGAAGCCCCGCTTGAACTCCTCGAAGTCGCGCTGGTCGGCGAAGGGCAGCTCGCGCTTGGCCCGCTCGAGGATTTCCTTGGTAAATCGGGACGGCGCCTTGCCCTTGGGATGGAAGTGGCCCGCGGCGGGCGCGGCGCTTTCGCCGACGGCCTGAGCGAGGGCGGTGGATTCGCCAAGGAGACTCCCGGCAACGGCGAATGCGCCGGTGCCTACGGAGGTGTTGATGAGGAACTCACGTCTTGATTTCATGTTCACTTGATTTGGGTATGGAGTTGTTGGTGTTGCTTTCGTACCGCATTGGTGCGCTGTGAGCTTTTGTAAGAGTCAGTGGCCGGAGTCCGCCGTCCGTCCGGGCGCCGTCTTGGAATCCAAGCCAAGCACGCAGCGAATGCGCTCGATGATGTCCTGCCCCCGGGCGTCCTTTCGGAAATAGCCGGCACACCCCAGCAGTCCTGCCTGGCGGCGGTTTTCCTCGTTGTCGTAGGCGGTGATGTAAATGATGGGCGTGTGCTGATGAACCGCCGCCAGGCGCCGGCCCAAATCGAGGCCCGACAAGCCGGTAAGCTGGATGTCCAGCGCCAGGCAGTCGAACTGTGGATGCTTGGTGTCGGCCAGGAAAGCCTCGGCGGAAGCATAGGCCACGGGTTGAAACCCAGCCGCGCGGAGGAGCCGGCTGAAAGCGGAACGCACGCCCTCGTCGTCGTCGACGATCGCGACGTAGATGTTGGCCTGGTTTGTCCGCAGCACACAAGCAGACTCCTACGAATCGCGAGGGCGGACAACTGCCCTTAGGGGCAGGTGGCGGTGAGTCCCCGCGGACGAGGGGCCAGCGACGCTGCGCCGTTGAAGCGGGGGGAAAATCCGCACCCTGCCCCGCCGGGCTGGAAAGCCCGGAGAACCGGCAGACAAGAATGTCTGCCCTACGTAGGGCGCGCTTTCCAGCGTGCCGGTCCAGGCGGCTTTCCAGCCGCCTCCCCCCGTTCGCCAAGGCTTGCCGCAAACCCGTCCCCCACCCCCAGGGCTGGAAAGCCCGGAGAACCGGCAGACAAGAATGTCTGCCCTACGTAGGGCGCGCTTTCCAGCGTGCCGGTCCAGGCGGCTTTCCAGCTGCCTTTCCCCGTTCACAAAGGCCCGTCGCAAACCCGCCTCCTCCCCGCCGGGCTGGAAAGCACGGGCAAGCGGCAGACAGGACGGTTGACCATACGCTTGTAGAGTTAGTTATAATCCCCTTCGTGAAACCACCAATGCCAACGCGGGCCAATCCCAATCTCTTGTCGGGCTTCCATCATCGTGATCATCTGCCACACCTCAAGCGCGAGGGTGGAGCCTACTTCGTGACGTTTCGGCTGGCGGGAACTCTGCCGCGAGAGGTGTTGGGGGAGCTTAAGCGGCAGCGAGAACGCCTGATGGCCCAGGCGCTGGCCGCCAAACGACCATTGTCCTGGCGCGAACAGCAGGAACTGTTCCGCTGGTATTCTTCCCGAGTGGATGCGCATCTCGATGCGGGGCATGGCGACTGCTGGTTGGGCGGGCCGGGATTGGCTGGGCTGGTGGCTGAGACACTCCGGTTCCACAATGGCCGGCGGTTTGATCTCTTCGCCTGGGTGATCATGCCCAACCACGTTCACGCCGTGCTTCAGCCGCGGTCGGGGTGGACGTTGAGCAAGGTGCTCCAAGGCTGGAAGGGCTATAGCGGTCACGTGGCCAACCGCCGGTTGAACCGGGAGGGTCAGCCCTTCTGGCAGCGGGAATCGTTCGATCACCTGATTCGGGACGACGAGGATTTGCAACGCTGCTGCCATTACACGATCATGAACCCGGTCAACGCCGGATTATGCGCGTGCCCGGAGGATTGGCGCTGGAGCAGCCTGCACCGGGAGAACAAGTGAACGAGCGTAGGGCACGCTTTCCAGCGTGCCGGTCCAGGCGGCTTTCCAGCCGCCTCCCCCCGTTCACAAAAGCCTGTCGCAAACCGGTCCCCTCCCTGCCGGGCTGGAAAGCCTGCCCTACATTCTCCGGCCGTCGTTTGACGTTCTGGTTCCGACACGCGGAGCCCGGCCGCTCAAGGTGTTTGCCCGAGGGCTGCGCAGTCGGCCAAGCGCCGACGGATCTCCTCCACCACTTCCTGCGTGCCGCTGCCGCCCAACCCGCCGAAGCGAGATTGAAACTCGTCCCGCGTAAGACCCTCGGGCAGGCCTTCCACCGACGGACAGACATCCACGACGCGTATCCCGCTGCGGACTCGTTCCTGCATGGCGCGCGCCGCATCCCGCCCGTTGGTGGCCGCGAGCGCGAACAGCACCCCGGCACGGTTCGCGGCCAAATCGGCAAATGAGAAACCCGATCCTCCCGGGGTGGCATCCATCATCTCCTTGGCGATCCCAACCGTCATCGATCGGTTTTCGTCGGCCAAGATGACGAGGGCCGCGCTGACCCAGAAATGGCGGGCCAGATCGTTTCGGTCGCGCAGGGTGATGCGGCCGCGGAGTCCGGCCACCGCGCGTGCTTGATCCAGGTCGAGGGGACGTCGGGCCACCTCGGCGACCCGATCCTCGCCGGCAATCACGCCCAGGGCGAGAATGGCTGCCTCGTTGGGGAAGACCGGGTCGGCGTGATGCGAGTTATCCTCGGCATACGCGAAAGCTGCCTGCAACAAAGCGATGAAGCCTTCCTCGCCGTCCGGGATGCGGTCGGCCTGATCGAGCAGATGGAGTCCGGTCGCTCGCGCGGCTTGATAGAGATCATCGGGAATCCCGGTGGCCGCCCCCCAGGTGAAGAGGCCGGCTCCGAGGGCGACCAGCGACACCGCCGCCGCCAGGTTGCGCTGAAGCGCCAGACCCGCGAGAGCACCCAGAACGGCGCTCCCCACCCCGAGTTGGAGCTGAAAGAAGACGGGGAAATGGCCGTAATTGATCCACTGACTCACCACGGCGAGGACGGGTGAAAGCCCCAAGGCAAAGGCCACGCCCCACTTCGCCAAACGGCCCAAGGTCAGACTCAGGAGCACCCCGAGCAGCCCCAAACCACTGGCCCGCAGCACACCCGTCGCCACGGCGCGCGCCATCGGTTCCGAGGCGCTGGTCAACCGCTGCACGGCGCCCACTGACCATTCCGGAGCCCCCAACGGCCGGGGGTCCGGAACGAAACACAGCACCAAGAACCACCCGACCAGCAGTCCTCCCCAGAGCCGAAGTCGAAATCCGCTCAGGGCGTCCGCGAGTGCTGCGAACTGTCGCCGTGGTTCAAACGTTCTTCTCGTGGCCATGTCGGCTTGGCATCAGGGGGATCCCTTTGAATCCCCTGATGCCCAGCTGCCTGCATCCGGATCCGGTCACTGCTCGCTATTGGCGATCATTCGCGCATTCTCTGACGGCTCGTCGTAGGCGTCGCCGAGCCCCTTCGGCAGGAAGACGAAATGGCTCCTGTCGAGGGAACTCTTGAACTCGCGTTACTTCACCAGTTCGATGTCCGGCAGCACCCAGGTCTTGGCGAAGAGGGGCGGCAGGGGGCCGTAGAAACGGAACAGGATCTCGAATTCCCGCTCCGGATCCGTGGGCGCCCAGTTCGCCTCTTTGCCGGCGGGCGCTTTCGGGCCAAAGTAAAGGTCCACCGATCCGTCCGCATTGACCTGCAACCCCGGGCTCTGCGAAGAACGGCCCGCGTGCGGCACGTCCCGAATGAGGGCGTGGGTGTCCCGATCATACAGCGTCGCCGACCAGTATTGCCTGACGGGAGCATTGGCGGGAACGTTGAGCCGATAGGTCTTGGCGCCGTCCAGCGCCCCGCCCTCCTGGTCCTCGATGGTGATCAAGTAGAACTGGCCTTCGCCCATCCGCTTCGGGGTGAAGAAAATGAAGGTGAACAGCAGGCCCCGGGCGTCGACCGGATACAGGTTGGGGTCTGAGAACTGCGCCTGGGACGCCTTGAAGACGAGTCCAAGGGACTCGGGAAAGGCCCACCGGCTGCCCTTGGCGAAAGGCCCTCCCTTGACCACTTCCTTGTACTGCCCGTCGAGATACGCGCGCCCCCGCGCGGCGGCCTCGTTGAGCGCTTGGACCTCTTCCGCGTCCGGGGCGAACGGCCGGCCCTTTTCAATGCCGATCATGCGCAACGTGTCGATCATGACGCGGTCGCGCTCGATCCAAGGTTCATACTGGACCACGCGATTCAACGATTCAAAGAACCGGATGTCGTAGCGAATGGTCGCATCGTAGAACACGCCCGCGGCATCCACGTAAACGGTGGGCCGCGGATTCCGCGCTTCCGACAAGGGGTAGATCTTCATCCGTTTGCCGTATTCCACCGCCTTGGCCAGGTCGGCGTCGCTTCCGCTCCGCAGGATGGACCGGATCAGGGCATATCCCCGGTAGGTCAGCGAGGGCAGAACGATGTAGCCTTCGGGCACCTGCCCCTCGTGACCTGGCGGCAGAATGAGGTACTTCCCGCCCTGACCCCGGTCCGCGCCCGCCGGACCCACATCCTCGAGCGGCATCTGCCAGGCATCCATGATCGTGCCCACAATGGCACCATCGTCGGCCGGCGGAATCTCCAGCACGAGCGGTCCAACCTCTTTCGTATCGAAGTAGGGCGTGAAATATATGACGTCGGTGTTGGGGGTGAGGGTCTGGGTCTTCCAATCAAGCAGGCGCGACCAATACAGCATCTGGTTGTCCCGCGCCTTGGTCTCGCGCAGCATCGTCTGGTACATGAGATCCAAGTTGACCGCCGGCATGCCCCAGATCATTGCCTCGAGGGCACGTTGCTGCAGGACCTGTCGTTCGATTTCCGGAAACGAAGCAGGCGTGGAGTGCTGCGCGCGCGCCGGGATCGACTGACCCAGTAGCAAGCCAACGGCGGATGCCGCGGCGAGTTGGACGATTGGGCGCCGCTTCTGTGGCGCGTGGTTGCTGTTCTTCATCGGGATATTCGTTCGGTTAGTTCTTTATCTCTGCTGTGCTTGGGATGCGGGCCGCGCGGCGAGGACGATGGCGGGATAGGCGCCCACGCTCGACTGGCTGGTCGAGCGAGTTGATGATTCTCGGCTGAATGAACGGCGCCACGGAAGCAGACTCCCATCGGGAGCAGGGGCGGACAACTGCCCTTAAGGGCAGGTAGCGGTGGCTGCCCGAACGCAAGGTGGCAGCGGCGTCCCGCCGCTGATGCAGGGGAACAGAGCCGGGACGGCTCTGCCACCCTAGAAGGTAGCCGCCGACGGGAGTCGCCGCTGGCTTCGGGTGCGGGGGTGAAACAAATGCGCGGACTCACATCCGCGGCTACGGTCGGAAGATGAGGGGCCAACCCATGACAGACATTGTCCTGTTTGGCATCTCTTCCCGCTTCCGGTTGGTCGCTGGCGTTTGAATTCCTGCAGCCGCGTCGCTGTGCTCTGCCGCGTCCCCATCCTCACCCGCGCCGCGATCCACCCCACCGTCACTCGCAGTTTACGCGGCGCGGGTAAACCTCGGGGGCGGTGGCCTCTCCAGTCATGACAATGTCATGGTTTGCCCCCTATTGTTTCTGTTTAGTGCGCCCGCTCCTTGGGATCGCAAAGGGACAGGTATGCTCATCCGCGCAGCCGGATTGGCGGCACGCATTGTCAGGGGCCGTGGCGGGTCGGATCCGTGACTGGCAACCCGGCTTTGCCGGCGAGTGCCGTTTGACGATGGTCGGAAGTGATGAATTCGCGCGCACCCAGCACGAGCGCACTCGCGACATGGAGTGCGTCCAGGGTCCGGCAGCCGGTTTGCGCGGCATGGGCTTCCGCGAGGCAACGGCATCGATTCCAAACTAGGCCTGCAACAAGCGTGATTTTTCCCCCCGTTGAAAAGAAAAGCTCGAAAGGCCTGTGAACATGGGCTGAAATGAAGTTGCACAAAGACAAAGCAGCCCATGAAACGAACCTTTCGAGTGAACCCAGCCTACCGCCGAAACCTCCGGAACCGCAAGCGCCGAATCGAGCGGCGCCTGGCCCCCAAGAGCTGGGAGGCCCAAGCGGAGCCGATGCTGAAGGGAGGTAGCATTCGCTATGAGATGGCGGGACGCACGGGTGCGGTGGGTTGCGGCGGCATCGGGGCCATGCACAACCTGGCCGTGCGACTTGGGCTGGTAGAGGAGATCGATCAAAACCTGCACCTGCTCAAAGTGCACCTGCCCTATCACGAGAGCGATCACGTCCTGACTCAGAGCTACAACATCCTGGCCGGCGGGGAGCGGATGGAGGACATCGAGTTGCGGCGTCAGGACGAGAACTTCCTCAACGGGCTCGGCGCACAGCGAATTCCCGACCCAACGACCGCCGGGGATTTCACCCGTCGGTTTTCCCCCAGCGACATCCTCGATTTGCAGGAGTGTATCAACCGTACCCGAGAGGTGGTCTGGGGCAAACAGCCCGAGGGCTTCCTGGCTGAGGCGTTCATCGATGTGGATGGTTCCATCGCCGGCACCGGGGGCGAATGCAAGGGCGGGATCGGGCGTTCGTACAATGGGATCTGGGGTTATCATCCGTTGATCGTGAGTCTGGCCAACACCAAGGAGGTGCTCTATCTGGTGAACCGGCCGGGCAACGTGCCCTCGCACAAGGAAAGCGTCGAGTGGATCGACCGGGCAATCGCCCGGGTCGAACCCCACGCCGGGCAGGTGACCCTGCGCGGGGACACCGACTTCTCCCACACCGGACATTTGGACCGCTGGGACCGGAACGGGATCAAGTTCATCCTTGGGCTCGACGCCCATCAGAAGGTGGTGGGATTGGCCGAAGGCTTGTCCGCGAAGGCTTGGAAGCCGTTGGAGCGGTTGCCGAAGTACGAGATCAAGACCGAGCCACGACGCAAGCCCGAGCGGGTGAAGGAGGGCATCGTGCGGCAGAAGGGCTATGAGAACATCAAGTTGGTGGGCGAGGATGTCAGTGAGATCCGCTACCGCCCCTCGGCGTGCGACCAGGAGTACCGGCTGGTCATCGTGCGCAAGAACCTGAGCGTGCAGCGGGGCGAGCGAGTGCTTTTTGACGAGGTAAGGTACTTCTTCTATCTGACCAACCGCTGGGAGCTGAGCCTGGAGGAGGTGGTCGGATTGGCCAACGGCCGCAGCGATCAAGAGAATGTGATCGCCCAGTTGAAGGGGCGGGTGAACGCGATGCGGATGCCGGTGGATGACCTGGTGAGCAACTGGGCCTACATGGTGATGGCGGCGCTGGCATGGAATCTGAAGGCGTGGTTTGCGCTGCTGGTGCCGGACCGGGACCGGGGGCTGGAGCTGCTGCGGATGGAGTTCCGGACGTTCCTGCACGCGATTGTGTTGGTGCCGGCGCAGATTGTGCGGACGGGGCGTCGGATCGTGTGGCGGGTGCTGAGTTACAACCGGTGGATGAAGGATTTGTTTGCGACGTTCGAGCGGGTAATGCGATTGGCGCCCGGCTGAGTGTGATAAAACGGTTCTAATAATAGCATTCCCAGGAGTAGTGTGCCCACGAACTGGGAAAAACCATACAAACATTGGAAAACCGGTATGAGAGCAGGAAACAGCGAGACATAATGGCTCACATACACCACAAGATATGGGAAGCCTCCAGCGAGATCGCCCGGAATGCGGCATTTGGCGTTTTAGCGAGACTTACTCGCTTGTTTCAGGACTAGGTTCCACTCCACCGCCACCATTTGCAGCACTCCGGTCCGGAGATCATCCGTCACCAATTCCAGCGCGCGAGTGGCTTCGTCCGGGGTGCATTCGCCACGAAACTGCTTGAGCCGCAACGCCGAGACGCATTCGACATGATGCAGGTCGGTGATCCGCAGCGCTTCCGCCCGCTGGAGGACGAACCTCTGCACCGACGGCGCCTCCGCCTCAGCCGTGTAGAGCTTGAGCAGCACCCCCGTGTCGAAGTAGCAATTCATCGGTCACCGCGCGTCAGGTCAAGGAGATCCGCGGAACTGGCACCGGTCCAACCCTTGTTCCAAACCGAGCGGGCACGAGCCACGAAGTCCGGAAACTCGACCGCCACCAGCTCGGCGGGCGGCAGTAAGCGGGCGACGAGTTTCTTGCGTCGGGTAATCCCCACTTCGTGCCCGGCCGCCACCTCCCGCAGCACCCGTGCGAGGTTGTGCTGGGTTTCCATGATCGAGAATGTCTTCACAAGGCATAGAAATAACGCATCGATTCCAAGGTGTCAAAATGGGCGTTCCTCCTCCCCGCCCACTCGCCGTTCCGTCGCCGGTCGCTCGTCCCTCGAATACTGAAAGGACTCCGCTCTTGGGCTTGGCTGCGACCGGACCGCGAAAGGTAAGCTCAGAGGATCGGGCGGGAGGGGGTTCGGCGCTGATGGTCTGAATCGCCATGTCCGGCCGCAGCTCGGGTTATTCCGCGGTGGATGTGATGCGCACGGCCTCGACGGCGTCGGCCGTCGCAGCCTGACGCCGCCAGGCGCGTGAAGCGCGATGTCGATCATTGCCTGGGCTGAGGGTGTCACGGGAACAGACTCGCATCAGGGAGGCTGTCACCTACCTTCAAGGGCAGGTGGCGGGGGACTGACTGAGGGCAACGTGGCAGTGAAGAGCGACAATTAGAATTCCCCGGTGGTGAAGAATAATCGTCGTTGACCACGCCCGTACGGTTCGGAGGGAGAGGTGGCGCTAACCCCGCCATCCCTACACCTGTCAGGGCCGCGTGCGGCGGTGTTGTGAACCTGCTGGCCGTCCGGCTGCGCGGCCTGATACGGCTGGGCTCCCACCCGACCTTGATGATAATCCTCCGCCCGCCAGCCGCTGAAGCCGAACGCGTCGAGAACCCGCGTTAACCGACCGTGGCGTCGCTCACGTATTCGTCGCCCATTCCTTTCTGGCATCGAGTGCTCACTTCCTCCAATTCCCCGAGATCCATGTTTTGCACGGCCTGGTATTTCCTTCCGTCCAGCCGCCGCTTGAGTTCCGCGTTCGCCTCGGTTCGGAGTTCGGGTTCGGTCAGCAACTCATAGCCGACCGCCGCCAGAATCGCGGCGGCGGCAAGGCTGCCTTTGTCGCCGATGGATGTGCCGCCGCACGCAGTGACGGCCCAAGTATGGAGGTTCACCCCCGGCGGGTAGGTCGGCCAACCGAACACCGCGACCGGCGTATTCCAACTGACATCGGCCACATCGGTCGATGCGCCCAACGTCGCGTCTTTGATCTTGGGCGCCACCTGAGTGGCCAGCCCGACTTCCTTCGCGCCGATCGCCTTCTGGCAGGCGCGGGCGAACGCCTGTTCCTCGGCGGTCCAGGCCAGCGGGGTGTGCTGCAGGTGTTCGAACACCCGCTCCGCCAGGGTCTCGTTGGGGATGAATTCCGCCATGCCGAGTTCGACTTGGAACGTCGCCTTCGTCTGGGTTCCCAACGCCGCTCCTTGGGCAAGTTCTGAGAGCCAATCGGTTAGGGCGTTGACGCGCGGTGTGGTGATGTCGCGGGCCTGGATCCAAATGCGTGCTTCGTCGGGCACGACGTTCGGAGCGACACCGGCGATTTCGTAGATGTAATGCAATCGAGCCGTCGGTTCGATGTGCTCGCGCATCAGGTTCACCCCGTGGGCGAACAACTCCGCGGCATCCAGCGCGCTACGGCCGGACCAGGGGTCCATTCCGGCATGCGCCGTCCTACCTTGCCACGAGACCCTCATGAAATGGTTGGCGTTGGTCACGAAGGTGCCGGTGACCGGCACGGCGGCGGGGTGCCAGGCCAGCGCGGCGTCCAGATCGTCGAACCATCCCGCCTTGGCCAGGAAGATCTTCGCCCCGACGTTTTCCTCCGCCCCGCAACCGTAGACCCGCAGCGTGCCGACCACCTTCCGCTGCCGCATCATGGCCTGCAGGGCAATCGCCGCTCCGGTGCAACCGGCTCCCAGGCAGTTGTGCCCGCACCCGTGGCCGTCGGTCCGCCCGTTTTCCGCCGGTTTGATGAGAGGTTCCGCCGCGTTCCCCAGGCCCGGCAGGGCATCATATTCAGGCAAGAAGCCGAGCTTCGGCCCAGCGCTCCCTTGGCTCCACTCCGCTACGAACGCGGTCGGGTGCCCTCCGGAATGGCGGCTGACGATTGTGAACCCGGCCGTTTCCAACTCGCGGATATGCACTTCCATGGCCTCCCGTTCTTGAAGTCCGATGGCCGGCTGGTTCCAGACCTCGCGGCTGATCTTGAGGATCACCCGTTCCACGCTCGTCACCGCGGTCCTGGCTTGCTTCAAGGACTCGCGTTCCGAGGTCCGCGGCATGGGAGAGGGCGAAGCGATCGTTTGAGCGACGCCGGCGTTCCTGATCCCGACAATACCCCCCGCGAGCATCGCGCCGGTCGCCCCAAGAAGTCTGCGACGGGAGAAATGCCATTGCTTCGGGTCTTCCTGTTCGTGCTGAGGTTTAGTCATTGTACCGGCTTGGGCCGGAACAGATGCCAAGGCCGATGGCGCCGACCGGAACGGCCGGCAAAAGACCCTGTCCGGTCTTCATACGAACGCTGCTTGCATCTCTGCTTTTGCGGGCCCACGCCCGTCAATGTCGTTAATCCGGATGTCGATGACTGCCGGGGTTGACCGCGCCGCGGGGGTAATGTCCCACCAGGAAGGGCAGGGGACAACTGCCCCAAAGGGCAGGTGGCCGTCGCTGACGGAGCACGACGTCGGGCAGGCTTGCCGGCCGCGCCGCGGGGATGCGTCACGACCGCAGCAACCCACGCGCACCGGCTCCGCTCCTCACTGACCGGCGGGCAGAACGCACCGGAACCCGTAGGCGTTGCCGCTGCTGTCGGGGGGAAAGCTGATGAAGCGAAGCGCCACCCGGCAGTACCAGGCGAAGCTGTCCCAACTGCCGCCCCGCATCACCCGGTAGGAGCCCCCCGACGGCCCCCTCGGGTCGGAAGCGGGGGAAGTCCCATAGTAGTCAGCGGAGTACCAGTCCCCGCACCATTCGCACACGTTCCCCGCCATGTCGTACAGGCCATGGCTGTTCGGCGCGAAAGACCCCACCGGGCTGGTGTACGGGGGGGCCTCGGACGCGTAGTCTGGATGGTAACCCCGAGTGGGGCCGACATCGTAGGCGATACCGCTGTCGCTGCGATAATTCGCCTGGCTGTGGGAAATGGTGTCCCCCCACGGAAACCGCCGGCCGCTCGCGTCTCCCCGCGCCGCCTTTTCCCACTCCGCCTCCGTGGGCAAGCGGTAACCGTTGGCCGACCAGTCGCAGCTCCAATCGCTTAGATCGTAGCACGGCGTCCGCCCCTCCATCAGACTCCGATAATTACAGAACGCCACCGCCCCATACCAACTGACTTCCACGCAGGGGGAGCCGCGGCCCGCCCTGGCTTTCATCCCGAAGCGCGAACCGTTCCAGGTCACCGCGCAGTCCAAATCGCTCAGGTCCAGCAATGGCTGTCCGATTCCCTCGAGGCTGCGCACCGTGGCAGTGCTCGCGCTGACTTTTCCCCGGTCATACGCCCACTGCATGACCTCGACCATCAAGTCGTTCGTCACCTCCGTTCGATCCATGTAGAACGCGCTGACATGCACCGTGTGCGTCGGTTGCTCGCCGCTATTCCCTTCTTCAAAGTTGTCGCCCATCGTGAAGGACCCTGCCGGGATCAGCACCATGCCGGCGGGAGCCGACGGCCCGTCCTGTGCCGTGACCGGAAGCGAGACTTCCGGATCGGCGGCGAGCCCGCCCAGAGCGCCCAGCAGGCCCAAGGCGACCGTCAGTAAGCGATGATTCAGCAGCACGGATGATTCCTCTCGGGACCTCATGACCAGCCGATAAACCGCTCCCATCGAGGCGGCAAGCCCAAATGATGGCGAATGAGGGCAACGGCCGGTCGAGTTCTCCAGAAACGTCTGCCCTACCTGCCGGCTGGCGGTGGCGGCGGCTTTTCGGACGAGCTTGGGTCCTTGGAAGCACCGGGAGGAACTCCAGACCCGGTAGCCAGGTCGGATTCCAGCCAGAGTTGGGTCAACTCGGCAACGGACGGCACCCGCAGCTTGGTCGTGATGGCCGTGCGATGCAGTTTGACGGTGCGTTCGTGAATGCGCAGGTCGGCGGCGATCTGCTTGTTCAATTTGCCCTGGACCACATGCTGGAGAACCTCCTTTTCGCGGGACGACAGCGCGCCAAACCTATCGCGCAATTCGCTTCGGCGCGCGTGGTCGGAGCGTTCGCGGGCATTCCATTCCAGCGCGCGTTCAATGGCGGCGAGCAGTTGCGTGCGGGGCGCGCGTTTGGTCAGGAAATCGACGGCGCCCCGGCGCATGGCCTGCACGGCGGTGGGGATGTCTCCCTGGCCGGTCAGGAAAATGACGGGCAGGGTGGCCTCGATCTGCGCGAGGGCCAACTGAAGCTGCAGGCCGTCCATGTGCGGCATCTGCAGGTCCGCGACCACGCACCCGGGTTTCTCCGGTTCCGGCGCCGCCAAAAACTCGGCGGCCGATCCAAAGGTCCTGACGGCGAAGCCGGAAGCCCGCAACATCCGCGCGACCGCAGTCAGGAGTGAGACATCATCGTCCACCACGCGAATGAGCGGCCGCGGCGAAGGCCCATTGGTGGGGGAGGTCATGAATCCGCCTCTTCCCTCGGACGGGGAAGGATGATGGTGAAGGTCGCGCCTCCCTCCGGGTTGTTTTGGGCTCGGAGCAGACCGCCGTGAGCTTCCACGAGGCGCTTCGAGATGGTCAACCCCATCCCCAAACCATCGGGCTTGGTGCTGACGAAAGGCTTGAACACACCCGCGAGCTTGTCCGGCGGGATGCCGCAGCCCGTGTCCTTGACGGCCAGCTCGGCCGAATTCGCGGTCGAGCGAATGCGGATCTCCAACAAGCGGGTTGCCGGCGGACGGTCCTGCATCGCGTCGATGGCGTTGAGGGCCAGATTGAGCAGCACCTGCTGCAACTGCACCCGGTCGGCCCGGATGGGACGCGGGTTGGGATCGGGCACCATAATTAGTCGCACCCCTCGCTCCAGCGCATTGGTTTCGACCATCTTGCAGACATCCCGGGCGAGTTGCTGCAAATCGAGTGATTCGTTGTTGGGTTCCCTGAGTCTGAGCATGCCCCGCATGTGATCGATCACGGCCCCGGCCCGCAGGTCGTCCTTTTGGATGTCGAGGACGATGGCGCGCAATTCATCCAGGTCCGGGCGCGGGGACCGCAGGAACAGATCGGCCGCCTCGGTGTTGCGCAGGATGGCGCTGAGCGGTTGATTCAGCTCGTGGGCGAGTGAGCAAGCCAGCTGGCCCATCGTGCTGACGCGAGCGAAATGCTCCAATTCCGACTGCTGACGCCGGGTACGAACCAGCTCGGCGAGGTGTTGGCGGTGGCGCATGCCAAGTCGCCATCGACTCAGGACCGCGCCCAGACCAAGCAGGCCGGTGGCGACGACCACGCGAAACCAGGGGGTCTGCCAGTAGAAGGGCCGCACGACGAAGGCGAGACTCGTGCTCGACTCGTGCCAGGCGTCGCTGCTGTCCGTCGCGCGCACCCGGAAGCGATAGGGATGATCCGAACGCGGCTCGTGGAACTCCGCCAGGCGCTGGTTTCCCACGTCCTGCCAACGCATCTCTGCGCCCTCGAACAGGACCTGAAAGCGCTTCCTTTCCGGTGCGAAGAAGCTCGGTGCGGTGTAAGCGATTTCAAGGTGGCGACTGCCGGCGGGCAACTCAACAAGGGCCCCAAACGGGGGGGAAAGGGTCCTGCGGCTGGTGGGTTTCCCGCCGGTCCCGGGGAGGCGGAGGAGGGATTCGCTCGGAAGATCGAAGGCGATTTGCTCGATGAGAATGTCGGTCGGTTGGCGGTTCCCCCGCCAACAGGTCGGGTGCGTCGTGGCCAGACCCTTGACCATGGCGAACCAGAGGTGTCCGGACGCATCGCGGGCGCAAGCGGGCTGCACGCCGGCCGCCCCTTCGGCGCCGGGCAGGCCGTCGTCGCGATCGAAGAGCACGGCGTCGACCCGACTCCGGAGGCCATCCGCCGCTTCCTCCAGTTCCCGGCGGTTGACGCACATGATTCCGTGCTTGGAAGTGATCCAGAACGACCCCCGATGATCGTCCAGAATGGCACGGACGTTATCGAACGGCAGTCCGGATTCCCTGCCCAAGCGGCTGACCTGCCCCCGGCGCCAACGCCGCAGCCCTTGTCCCTCCGAGCCCATCCACATGGCCCCGGCGTCCCCGCGTTGGAGGCAGGTGATTCGACCCAGCGCCCGGGCACCCCCGTCAGTGACCTCGGTGAGCCGGTCGTTTTCCCAGCGGAAGACCCTTTGTCGGGTGGCCAGCCACAGAGTTCCGTTCGCATCCTCGCCGAAGCAGACGACGTCCGGCAGGGAGGGCTCACCGTTTTCTCCGAAGCGACGGATTTGGTCCCCGCGGCACATCACGAGACAGGTCTGACCGGCGATCCAGACCTGCCCCTTCGAATCCTCGAACAGGGCATTCACGCGCCGGCTGCCGATTTCGGCTTCCGGCACTCGGTGAAAATCCGTCCCGTCGGATCGCCAGAGGCCCTGGCCCAACGAGCCGACCCAAGTCCGGCCCGCACGATCCGCAAGCACGCACTGAAGGGTCGCCATCCCTCCCTCCGCATCCGGCAGCGGTGCCGGGAGGATTTGGTTTCGGGCCAGATGAAAGAGGCCTCGGTTCTGGCTGGCGACCCAGAGGCCTTCCACCGGGTGCGGCCAAACCGACTTGATCGCCGCCGCCGGGAGTCCTTGGTCCGGGCCGTAGCTCTGGAACTGACGAGGCTTGAACCGGGTCAAGCCGCCGCCCGTTCCAACCCACCGATTTCCCTCGCGATCCTCGAAGACGAAGCGTACGTCGGAATCGCTCAGTCCGGCGTCCTGCACCCAGTGTCGGACCGCGCCGTCGCGGGTTACGCGGAACAGCCCTTCGGCTTGCGTGCTGATCCAGATGGCGCCCTGGCGATCCTCGAACATCCCCCGGACCGCGGACGCTTCCGGCTCAAAGCGGATTCGGGCGGTCGCGTGGCCGACTTGATAGTGACGCAGTTCCGGGCCGACGAGCACCCAGATGCCGCCGTCTCGTGCCTGGGCGCATGACCTCCCGGGCGCTTCGTCCGTGGAGACCGTCTGAATCCACCGGGCCCCATCCCACCGCCCGATGAACGTGGATTGCGCCACCCACCACTGGCCGACTTCATCGACCGCCCCCAGATAGGCTTCCCCGGGTTGACCGGGAGGATCCGGCAGGACACCCAGTTGATCGTTGACGAACTCCATCACCCGGCCATCGGAGGTGGTGATGAACACGTCGCCGTTGGCGCGCTCGGTAAACGTGCGGACGGGGCTGCCGCTCCAGCCCTGCGCGGCGGGGAAGTCCCGCCAGCGGGGCGCCGCCATCCCGACCTCCTCCCCCCGTACCACCAACCCCTCCGTCGTGTCGACCCAAAGCCGTCCGAATCGGTCTGAGTGCAATTGGGCGATGCGGCACCCGAGGAGTCCCGGCGTGTTGTCCGGATTGAACACAGTGAACCGCACCCCGTCGTAGCGCACCAAGCCTTCCCCCGTCCCCAGCCAGAGGTACCCGTCCGGTGTCTGCGCCATGGCCGTGCACGTGATGTCCGGCAACCCGTCTTCCATTTGCCAAGTGTCGATGAGGTATTCGGGATCCCCCCGGTAAGACATGCCCCCGCCCTGCACCCACCAAGCCAAAACCAGAGCGCAGAGGATCCCTCCCTGGTTCCTGAGCACCCGCAGCCCGGAACCCGGAATCATCACCTTCGTCTTGCCGTAGTGAAACCCCATCTGACTAACCTGTCCTCCTAGCTGAGGCCGTCGGCACCGTCAACCGGTTTGTTGGCCCTCTGGAGCATCGCTCCAGGCCGTGCCTGTTCAGGTTTTGAATGGTCGACACAGATGGGGCGCGGCAATGCCGCGAGGCCACGGACGAACGAGAGACTCACTGAACGGTGCGTCCCAACCCAGGGCGGACCACTTCAGTGGCCCCATTTATCCGTGCCCAGCAGTGGTGAATCCAACTGCATGGTTACGGCTGAGCCGTATCGATTCAACCCGGGGTAGCCGCCGAGGTGTCGTCGGCGCTGAAATCCAAGAGCTTACTCGGGCTCGGCGATTCCGATCAGCAGTCACTTTTCGGTGAATCGTCGCCCTCGGCAACCGGCAGCCCTATCCCAGCTGAATCATGCGCCGACTGCACGTCGGCGGCTACGAGTTACTGAATCGTTACGGCTGAGGGGTTTCAGCGCGAACGCCCTTCGACGGCCAGCAAACGCTGTTTCCAGGCAAGGCCGGCGGAGAATCCCCCCAGGGTTCCGTCGGCGGCCAGCACCCGATGGCAGGGAATGAACACCGGCAGCGGATTGGCGCCGCACGCTTGGCCCACGGCGCGGGCTGCGCGAGGTCGGCCCAGTTGGCGGGCAAGTTCCCCATAGGTGAGCACCGCCCCGGGCAGGATGCCGCGCAAAGCGGTCCAGACCGATTCTTGGAACGGCGTGCCGCCCGGCTCGGGGGCGAGGGGAGGAAACTCGGGAGACCCGGTCCCACCGGTGAGCAGGACCTCCAACGCGTGCGCCGTGATCGTGTGCCATCGCTGCATGCCCGTCGGTGCTTCCCTGTTTTCGCTGACGACCGGACCCCGACGATCGGCCTCGAGGGCGCTCGAGTCCGGGGCAGGAAAACGAAGCTGCGCCAGGCCCCGCTCGGAAAAGCCGGCGGTGAAAGTGCCCCAACGGGTTTGAATGGAGGTCTGCCAGAGCCTCATGGCTGGTTGTGCATCCAGTAATAGAAGGCGCCCCATAGCAGCACCAATGTCACGGCGCACAGCAGGAGGAAGCGGTTGCGGGCGACCCGCTTTTCGTGGCGTAGCGCCGGGAGCCCCTGAATGCCACCGGCCGCCAGATAGGTGACCAGCTGCGGATTGCGCGAACGCCCTGCGCGCCCTCCGCGCCACCAGCGACGCAAGTTGCCGAGCAGATCGTACTTTGCGACGCCGCGTTCGTTGAGGTGGGCCTGACCGGTGCGGCGGTTGAACGGGTTGCCGCTGCGGGACGGCCCGGGCGAGGGGAGGGGCGGTTGACCCGCGCCGGGGGGGGTGGGGCCGGCGTGAGGTTGGGCGGTCGAGCGCAACCGCGGTTCGGTCGCAGCCTGGGCGACCTCGGCATTCAGTTTCTGAATCTGGGCCTCGACCGCCGCCAGTTGGGAGCGGAGTCGTTCCTCCCGTTCGCGAATGGGATCTGGTTTCCGGCGGAAAAGCGCCATGGCCCGCACGTCATTGCCGCCCGAGCAGAACCGCCAGGAGAATCACCCCGGCGAGTCCGACCAGCGCCAGCGGCAGGGTCACGGCCAAGCCCATCCGGCACCAGCCCCAGAACCCCGGGTCCTGCCAGCCGGCGGGAGACCCTGCGTCGACGTCTGCTTTGCCCTCGGGTTTTCCGCCGTCCAGCAGCGTCCACTTGAGCCGGGCCGAGTTCCACTCCATGCGCGCATTCTCCACCGCCGTCAGGGCCGCGGTGAGTTCGGAAGCCAGGTTGGCCTCGGTCCAGGAGTCCTCGCGGATCGCCCGGACGGCTTCGAGCGACTGACGAAAGCCGTCGAGGGTGCGGCTCATCTGTTCCGCCTCCCGGCGCGCCTCGAACTCCGCCTTCTCCAGCAGGCCGATGCCCCGGGTCAGGTCCTCGAGGACCTCGCCGCGCCCGGTCTCGAATTCGGCCCGTCGTCGCCGGGTTTCCTCGATGCCTGCCCGCTCGCGCTCGAGTTGGTCCTGGAGCCGCCGCAATTCGTCAATCTGCTGCTGGGTGGAATTGAGTTGGACCTCGAGTTCCTGACGTGTGGGGGGGCGTGCCTTGACCGGCGTTCCAGGCGCGGGAAGCGGTGCGGTGGCCGCCGCCGCGGCCGCCTTGCTGGCCTGGAAATCCCGGTCGATGAACTCGGCGTCGTCGTATGGCGCGGTCATGCCCCGCACTGTACCATCCGGGGTCGGAGTGTAAAGCGCCCAACCGGATGCGTGACGGCCATACAGGGGCGGCTGGCAGCTCCCGCCCCGAGCGGGGAAGGGCGGGTGACGCGGTCCGTCCGGGAGATCCCCGGATGAGCCGCACCCTCAAGCCGCGCGCGTCCCCGCGGCCCGCGCCACGCCGTTCAGCATCCCGGCAAACACCAGTTGGTGCAGCGGCCACACAGCGTACCAGTAGGCCAGTCCCCACAACCCCCGCGGATCGAAGGTGGCGGTCTGGCGGAGCCGGGCTCGGTTTCCGTCCGGTCGCACCTCGAATTCGAGCCACGCCCGGCCGGGCAGTCTCATCTCGGCCGCCAGCCGCAGTCGTCGTCCCGGATCGACCTGTTCCACCCGCCAGCAATCCAGTGTGTCCCCCGGCTGCAACCGTTCGGGATCCCGCCGACCGCGGCGCATTCCCACGCCGCCCGTCAGCAGATCCAGCCAGCCGCGCAACGTCCAAAGCCAGTTGGCATAGTACCAGCCCGTCCGCCCTCCGATCCGTTCCACCGCGGCGAACACGGCGTCCGGGGGCGCCGCCACGACCAGCGACCGCGAGTCGACCAACCGGTTGCCGAACCGGACCCCGCCCCATTGCCGGGGCGGGCCGGCGGCGGACAGGGCGTCCGACCAGCGGGTGGCCGCGAACCCGGCGTCCTCGTTGCGCAGGGCGCGTGCGACCGCCTCCCGCACCCCGATCGGCCGGATGGAAAACCGCTGTTGCGCCGCAGCGTCCCGCACCACCGTCGAGTGCCGCAGACTGTCGATCAGCTTGCGCCCGACCCGCGCGTACAGGGGCGTGACGAGACCGAGCCAAAGACTGGAAAGGCGCGGGGTCAGGAAAGGCACCGGAATCATCCAGCGCCGTAGCCCGCGTTGCCGCGCGTACTCCCGCATCAATTCCCCGTAAGAAACCCGGTCGGGCCCGCCGATTTCGATCGTGAGGTTGCGGTCTTCGATTGGCGCCGTCAGCCCTGCCAGCAGGAAGGCCAGCACGTCATCAATGGCGATGGGTTGGGCGGTGGCCCGCACCCAGCGGGGGGTTACCATCACGGGCAGTCGTTCGACCAGCGCCCGGATCATCTCGAAGGACAGACTGCCCGAGCCGATGATGATGGACGCGCGAAACTCCACCACCGGCACGCCGTGCGCCCGCAACCGTTCCCCCACTTCGTGGCGGCTCCGCAGATGAGCGGACAAATCCGCGCCGTCCTCACCCAGCCCTCCCAGATAGATGATCCGCTCCACCCCGGCCCGGCGGGCGGCCGCGGCGAAATGGTCCGCGGCCAGCCGGTCCTGCTCCTCGAACCCGCCCGCGGCCCCCATCGAATGCACCAGATAGAAGGCCGCGCGGACCCCCTCCATGGCCGGCCCCAGCGACCCGGCGTCGAGCACGTCTCCGGGGACGACCTCGACCCCCGCGGGGACGCGGGCCGCCAACCGCTGCGGTTGACGCGCGAGGCACCTTACCCCCCGGCCGGCTCGCGCCAGCAGCGGAAGCAGCCGTCCGCCGACATAGCCGGTGGCTCCGGTGAGCAGTATCAATCCGTGGGGTGCCATGCCATCAGTCCCGCTGGCTCAGATCCTCGAACAGCTGCCGGATCGCCAGCTCCTTCGCCTTCGCCTCGACCTCGACCGTGAGCGGCCACCCGAGCCATTCCGCAGGAAAATCGGCCACGTCGATGTAGTCGTGGTGGCGCTCGGGTTTCGGGCCGTTCCATCCCTCGATCGGACTCGACAGGTGGAACAGCGGTTCCGTCCGCCAGGTCTCCCGCGCGCGGTCCGTGGCCTCCGCCACGCTCAGGCCGTCACCCAGGCAGCGATGGTGATGGACGTCGTAAACCAACGGCACCGCCGTGTCCGAGCAAACGGGCAACAGGTCGGAGGGGGTGTAGACCTTGTCATCGTTCTCGAGGGTGAGTCGCGAACGCACCGGATCCGGCAGACGCTCGAGGTTCGCCCGCAACGCGCGCAGCGCCGTGGTCTTGTCCCCGTAGGCGCCGCCTCCGTGGACGTTGAGGGTGTCCGCGCCGACCCATTCGGCGACCTCGGCCTGGTATTCGAGTTCGGCGAACGAGTGGGCCAGGGTCCGGGGGTTCGGCGAGTTGAGCACCACGAACTGGTCGGGATGGAAGGACAGCCGGATCCCCTGCTCCCGGGCGAACCGGCCGCATCCGCGGAAGCGGTCGATGATCCGGTCGCCGTCCGGCAGGTCCCGCACTGCGTAGCCCGCCTCGGGATGCGTCTTCACGGGGAGGATCTGGCTGTTGATGCGGAAGGCACCGATCCCGTTGCCGGCGCAGAATTCAAGCGCGGCGCGCAGCGCATCGGCGTTGGCCCGGCACAATCCGGCCAGTCGCTCGCGGCGCTGTTCGACCGGCAGCCGCAGCATGGCGGTGGCGGTCGTGGTCCGGAACTTGATCGGCTCGCGGGCGAACTGGCAACACAACCCGAGGCGCAAACCGTTCGTGACCGTGCTGGTTGGTTTTCTTGCGCCCGTTGCCATGCTTACGTTTCGAACACGCGCACGCGCTGCCGGGCCAGTTGCATCGGGAGCCAGCCCAGGAGGGCGGACAGCAACGCGAAGCTCAGCCAACAGGCAATCGTGAGCCCCGGACGGACCTGTCCGGTGCCCGCCCAGGGGGATCCCACCGCCAGCAGGAGCACGGACGCCACGATGTAGAGGAAGCTCAACACCAGGCAGAACGTGCCACCGAAGCCGCTGACGATCCGACCGGGGTTGTCTTCTTTCAGGTTCGGATAAAGCACCCCGGTTCCCGTTGCCAGTCCGTTGAGCGTGAACGCCATCACCACCACCGAAAGGGTGTGATAGAGTGTGCGATCCCAGCCGAGTTGCAGCATGCGGCAGGACAGCAGGATCAGGCTGCCGGTCAGGGCCAGAGAAACGGTCGTGGTCATCGCGAACTTGGTGAGCATCACCCGCGGCAACCCGAGCGGTGCCATGCCCACGATCCAGAGCCGTTTCCCTTCGAGCGAGAATTGCGGATAAACGAAGCGCGTGGTGAGGGTGGCCAGGTTCAACGAGCACGCTCCCAGATTCAGGTAGCTGACGATCACGATCCAGAACGGGTTCGTGAGCTGCTGGCTGAAATGGCGCAGGTTCATGAAGTAGACCGTCAGCAGACCGAAGAGCACGAGCGTTTGACCCCATTGCGTCGTGTCGCGCCAGAACATCCGGGCGTCCTTGAGAATCAGGGCGCGCACATCCGCGGGCAGGCCCGGCACCCGGCCCAGCAGGCGTTCCCCGAATCCCGGACGCAAGTCCCAGCGGTCGGGCCCGCGCCGGCGCCACGCTTTCCCCAGCCAGCCCCAGCGCCCCAGCAGGCTCGCCCGGCTCTGCACCGCCGAGACGCCCGCGTAGAAGAAATCCCCCATCCGCGTGAACATCAGTCCGCCGAAGAACAGCACATGGCTCAACAGCACGGCGCCGAAGAACATCGCCGCGGTCCGCGCGCCGTCCGCCCAGCCCTGCACGCCGGCCGACAGCCAGTAGCTCGGCAGCAGTGGGTATTGCGCGAAGCGGGTCTTGACGAGCAGGCGGTCCAGCACCACGAGCACCCGGGTCTCGAGTTCCTCGTCGGTGACCGCGTCGGGCCGGAAGTAGAACAGGGAAATCCCGACCAGGGCGGCAGCCACCGAGAGGGCGGCGACCTGGAATGTCCGCCGGTCCAGAAACCGCGCCGTGGCCACCGCCACCCAGGCGCCCGCCACCGCCGGCAGGACGATGAACAGCGCGATGAAGACCGCGGTGGCGGGATAGAAATGCCAGGCCGCCTCGCGCGTCAGGCCGTAGGCGCTGAGCAGCGGCGCGATCAGGAACAGGAACGCCCACGAGGCGAGCAGCGTGGATTCGAGAAACTTCCACCGGAAGATCACCTGTGGCGGGACCGGTTGCGGCAGCAGGAAAAAGACCTCCCGGTTCCGGAACAGGTTCGTGTAGCTGATGATCAGATTGCTCAGGAGGAGCAGGGCGAACAGGCAGGCGAAGAGCAGGAACAGCATGCGTTCGAGCAACACCGGTCCCAGCCCGGGAAAACCGCCCGCAAACCGCAGGCCCTTGTGAAACAGCGTGAAGGCGAGCGCGGCGTAGCCAATGAGGAACAACCCGATCAGCACGGTCAGCAACGGCGATTGCTGCCGCAGGCCGCTTACTTTCCGCCACACCTGCAACAGGTTGACCTGCAACAGCAGCCGAAACGGCCCGGGGATGGACGGCTCCGCTGCGGTCGCCAGCATGCCGGGCGCCGCCAGGGGCGCGCTCTCCGGTTCAGCCGGCATGCTCCGCCTCCTCGCGGAAGTTCGCCTCGTGTTCCGTCAGGGCCAGGAACGTCTGCTCAAGCGCCCCGGAGGTGCCGCTGCGTTGCCGCAGTTCCTCGCGCGTGCCCACCACGGCCAGGCGGCCCTCGGCCATGATGCCGATGCGATCCGCCATTTCCTCCGCAATGCTGAGCTGGTGCGTCGAAACGAGGACCGTCATTCCCCGCGTGGCCCGCTCGCGCAACGTGTCCTTCAAGACCCGCGCGTGATGCGGGTCCAGGCCCACCATCGGCTCGTCCAACACAAACACCTCCGGATCGTGCAGCAGCGCCGAAACGATGGCCACCCGCTGCTTGGTGCCGTGCGACAGGCCGTCGATGGTCTTGCTCAGGTAGGGAACGAGATTGAAGCGATGGACCAGCTCGCGCGCCCGGGCCTCGATGGTCGGGTCGTCCATCCGGAACAACTGCCCGGTGAAGCGCAGGAATTCACGCGGGGTCAGCTTGTCGTACAGGAACGGAAAATCCGGCACATAAGCCAGGCGCCGCCGCGCTTCAAGCGGCTCGGTCTGCACGTCAAACCCCGCGATCCGCGCCGTGCCGGCGCTGGGCCGGATCAGTCCCGTCAGCATGCGAATCGTGGTCGTCTTGCCCGCGGCGTTGGGACCGAGGAGGGCGAAGAATTCACCGCGGGGGACCACCAGCGACACGTCGTTGACGGCCACCAGATCGCCGAAGCGCTTTACCAGATTCAACAACTCGATCATCGGTCGGGAGAGGGGAAGGAGGCGAACGCCTCGCTGACGAGGAGGATTTCACCGGGCAGTTCGACCTTGAGGATTTCGCCCACGCGACTGACGACAATCACCGCCTCGTAGCGATCGAACAATCGCGCGCGCAATCGATAGACCCGGGTCCGCGCGCCGGCCACGCGCAGCCAGTCCTGGGAACCTTCCCATTGCAACCCGAGGGCCAGTTGCGCCGGGCGGGCACCCGGCAACCCGCTGAAGAGCGGTGTCATCCACTCCAATCCCCAGGGCAGTCCGAGCCGGGCCAGAATGGTCTGCGGCTCGCGCAACTCGGCGAACGAAAACCGCTCGGTCCGCTCGTCCGGCGGCGCGCCCACCTTGAGGTCCAGCGCTTCCTCGGCCGCGTCGGCGTCGATTTCCCACACGTTCGGACGCCGGGTCAGGCGCAGCATCATGGTCCGCCACTCGCGGTCCGGCGAGAAATCCGCATGCCACTGGAACCGGAGCCGTCGCATCGAGTCCGGGTCAATCGAGAGGCTGGCATCAAGGTCCAGATGATAACCGGTGATGCGTCCCACCCGGCCTTCGGGGACAAATTCGCGATCGACATCCTGCGCGGCGACTTCCTCCCCGACGGTCGGTAGCCAGCGGACCGTTCCGAGCCGGCGACCTTCGCGGAACAGGACGAGCGGGGATTCGTCCGGGGCGGTGAGGATCCGTTCCCAGATGCTCTCCGGGGGCACGGGGGTGCCGCCCTGACCGGGGCCGCCCATTTCCGAGCGCCACAGCAGCACGTTCATGACCACCCAAAACAGGGCGATCAGCGGAAAAGTGACCCGTCGCAGCATGCGGACGGGAATCTAGCGTCGCCGGCGGATTCCGCCAATCCCGCTTCCGTCCCTTCGCCGTCCTGGTCGCGTTCACGCCGCTGCGCCGTCCGCTGCTCTTGTCCGTGCCGACCGGCCACGCTTGGCCGAAGCACGAGAGAAAGGGAAAGCGTTCTCGGACGAAATTCGTGCGGATGTGACAAACCGCTTGCGAAGCAAGTGGCGCGCCGGTAGGGAGTCGAACCCCAAACCTTCTGATCCGTAGTCAGATGCTCTATCCAATTGAGCTACCGGCGCCGCCGGAAAGAAGCGCGAATCTAGCGGCGGGCTCCGCGTCGAGGCAAGCGCCAATTTTTGACTCATGGCACGGCGGGGGCCAGGGCGAGTGACAAAGTAGCTGGAGGGGGTTGAACGGGGGGCCGGAGGGCGGTTGGCGACGGGTCCGAGCGGGGCATGGAGGCGATAAAAGCCCGCATTTGGGCCTGCTTGCGGCGCCGGCGGACATACCGATCCCTCCCCGCGGCAGCGCCCCGGGGTGAGCAACTCGGTTTGGGTGGGTCGGCTACGCCGGTGGCGACATGAACCGACGGATCAGGCCACCAGGATGGCGACAGATGTGCAACTCGTAGTCGGGCAGCGACTTCTTGCCCCCGCGTTTGTAGCGCTGCTGTTCGTGCAGGAAGATGGTCAGGGAGCGAAACAGGGACAGCACCCGCGCCGTGTTGGTCTCCGCCACCGGACAGCGATCCTCGTCCTGGGTGCGATCCCGCCGATGATGCTGGCCGTTCTCGATCTTCCAGTGACTGCGCACCAAGGCCAGCAGGGGGGCCGGCCCGGCCTCGTCGGTCCAGAAACTGGTCGCCGCGTAGACGGTCTCCTCGGTGTGTTTGACCACTTGCCCGCCGCGGACATGATCGACCTTGCGGTCCACGCGCAACACCTGGGCCGCCCCGGCCAGCCCCAGGGTCTGAGGCGTGACCATTCAGTACCTCGTAGCCGCCGACGTGCAGTCGGCGCAGGATTCACCAGGGATACGGACGCCTGCCGCCGGGCGCGATGATTCACCAAAACGTGACTGCCAGTCGGAACCGGCGAGACCGCGTAAGCCCCTGGATTTCAGCGCCGACTACACGTCGGCGGCTACCGCGTGTTGAATTGATCCGGCTTAGAGAAATCGACCCAAACCTCTTCCACGACTCCTTGACAACCGCCCTGGCGGCCCGAGGCGGACGAAGGCACGGGGAGCGGCCACGCGGCCGGTGGAGGTGCCCGACCGTTCGCCGCCTCTCGAGGAGGCTGTGATCGAGTTGTCCGCATTCCGAACTTCCTCCTTGCCGGGTTTGGAATGCGGCGGACACTGGAGCCGGCATGGACGTTTCCGCCGCCAGGACCGCTTCGCCCCCCGGACAACCGATGGCGTCCGGCATTGGTGGCGGCGAGCTGGGCGGAACGGGGCGTGGGTGGCGAAGGGCCTGGCGGGCGGGGGTGACGCTGGCCGTGGCGGGATTGCTGGGGTGCCTCTGGGGATGGCGGTACGGTCTGACCCCGCTGCCGTCGGTTCCTCCCAATGGCCGGCCCGGAGGGATGGCGCTGGCAGTCGTGGAGCCGGTGGAATCCGGCCCGGCTTGGCCGTGGCTGGAGGCGGCTTGGGTACTGGACGCCGGTGGGGCGCCCGGGCATGAACGGGAGCAGTTCCTGCAAGCCGTCTCTCACTGGCTCGAGACCGGGGAGGTGGCCGGCGCGAGTCTGGATGGCCTGGGCCTCTGGCTCACGAATCACGCGTCGTTGGTCGATTGCTTCGAGGCTGCCATGGCGGCGGCGGAAGGACCGCGTCCGCGGATCCTTCGGGCGGGCGTGGAGCGGACCCTGCGGCTCCTGGCGGCCATCCCGGTTGCCCGGGCCGCGCGGGCGGCCGGAGCCGGGGAGGTGCAGGGGTTAACGGCGGCCCTTGATCAATTGACACGCGCGTATCGATTTCAGGCGTTGCTGACGCCGCCGGGGGCGTTCGCGGGAGTGTATGACGAGCGGGGAGCCGCCGAACTCGACGCCACGCTGGGCCGCACCTTTCGCCGCTTGGTTTTGACCGGACCGGCGCTGTCCCCCGAACAGGGAACCGTCCTGTTACGATCGCTCCGCGAGGCGACCAACGCCGTCATCGGATTCGAGGAGGCCTACGCGGGGCGGGTGCGGGCGATGCGGCGGTTGAGCCTGGCGCACCGGGCCCCGAACTGGCGCCAGGTAACCCGTTCCTTCCACGCGGCGGTCTTGCTCGCCCGGGCGGAAGTGGGCGAGGTCGGGGCGGTTGCGTTTTCCTGGCTCGGGGGAGGGAGCGGAGGCTCGGGCTCCGGGATTCGAGGCGTGGCGCACTTCCGGAGTCCGGCGGCGGCACTGTGCCGGGCGTTGCAGCAAGCCGTGGCACGCGAGGCCGATCATGACCGGCTCTGGGACGGCGCTGTTGCGCGGTGGCTGGAGGAAGTCCGAAGCGCGGACGGAGGGACGCCGATGGGGCAGGCGAATCGTGCGGCGGATGCGCTCGACCGGCGTCCGGGGTGGCTCCGCTGGCTCGACCGGCCGGCCGTTTGGCGGGAGATGGAAGTGATCCCCCGGCCGCAAGAAACCCTGGCGGAGCTGCGTGGCTGGCTCGCTTCCGTCGAGGCCTCCCGGTTGGTGCTCGCGCTGCGCCTGTACCATGACCGGCGTGGCGAATGGCCGGCGACGCTGGCGGAACTGTCGTCGGCGGTTTTCCCGGATGCGTCTCCAGATGCCGGGATCGGCCGGGGATGGCGCTATGAGCGCCTGGCCCGCGGCTGGCGGTTGCGCGCGATCCGTCCGGGATCGACGGAAATGGAGGTCGTGTGGACGGACGGCGGGTGAGAGCCCTGCGGCCCGCAAAGCGGCTTGGCACTGCTCGGGCGGGTTGTTAGGTTGGGCCGGTGCAAACCGCCATCCGGTTCGTTGGAATACTGAACGCCGCCATCTGGCTGGGCTCGATTGTCTTCTTCACGGCGGTGGGCGGTCCGGCGTTTTTCTCGCCGGAGATGGAGTCGATCCTGCCCCGGCCTTACGCGGCCCGGGCGGTCGAAGTGGTGATCGCCAGGCTGTATTCCCTGCAGATGGTGTGCGCGTTCGTCGCCTTGGTCCACCTGGCGGTCGAATATTTCCACTGCGGACGCACGCCCCCGCGGGCCAACGTGGGATTCCTGACGATCCTGCTGGTTATGAACCTGGTCGGGGCGTTCTGGCTGTTGCCGAAAATGCATCGGTTGGAGGCGGTGCGCTATTCCACGCAGACCACGGAGGTTCAAAAGGCGGAGGCGGCCCGAAGCTTCGGGATGTGGCACGGGATTTCCCAGGTGGCGAACCTCCTTACGTTGGGGGTGCTGGTCTTCCACATGTGGACGGTGACCCGGTCGATCGAGACCCCCCGGTTCAGTAGTTGGGACAAATTCCGGGGTTGACAAGAGCGGCATCCCTGATGCAGTTAGTGGGGAAACCATCAGGGAGCCTTTCAGAGGGCCGAACTTCACCTATGATACCAGACCACCCATCCGCCAGCGGGCGTCCCGTTCACGGGGCCGGGGGGCATCGACCGCCGGTCGAGGAGGAGACCCTTCGCACGGAGCGCATCCAAGTCGAGCGGAAGTGCTTCATTTTCGCGCTCAAGGAGAATCCGCGCGGACGGTTTCTGCGGATCACCGAGGACGTGAACGGGAGGCGGGACCACATCATCGTGCCCGCCCCCGGCCTGGAGGAGTTCGCGCAAGTGGTCCACGACATGGCGACCGGCTCGGGCGCGGATGAGGCAGCGGACACGGCGCAGGTGGCGGCCGGGAGCGAGGTTCCGACGGAGTAAGCGGTCTGCGCCACGGGGGCCGTCAGGGGAGGCAGTTGCTAGTGAGTTTGGGGTGGCGTTCGAGCGCGGCACGTTCTGCGCCTGCTTTCAAGGAGGGGAATGATGGGCGTCGGAGTGCTTCTCTGACGGCGGCCATCCGGTTCCGGACCATGCGTTACGCTGCTGCCGGGCGCGCGGCTCTCGGGCGCGTGGCGGTCTGCTTGCGCGGGCGGGAGACACGCACCCGCGGCGCATCGCCCCAGAGTTGTTCGAGGTTGTAGTGCTGCCGGACCTCGGCCCGCATGACGTGCACCATGACGTCGAAGTAGTCGAGCACCACCCAGTTCGTCTGCCATGATCCGTCGGTGCCGGATGGATTCAGGTGAAACTCCTTCCTGATCTCTTCGACGATCTCGTCCACAATCGCCCGTAAATGGGGCTCGCTGCTGCCCGAGGCCAGGACGAAGTAGTCCGTAACACTCGACAGTTTGCGCAGGTCCAGGACCAGCAGGTCCTCCGCCTTCTTGCCGTCCGCCAGTTCCCGACAGCGCAGCGCCAGTTTACGCGAATCCATCGCCGTCAGGATGCGGCAGGTCCGCCCGGAGATAAAGCCCGTTGTTGCGGATCGCCTCCGTCACCGCTGGCGGGGCCAGGTGATCGATCGGGCGGCCCTGTTGCACCCGCTCGCGGATCTGCGACGCGGACAGCGCCAAGGGGAATCCGGTCAGCTGCCGAATGCGGAACGCCGCGGGAACCGCCGTCACCGACTCTCCCGGCCGCGGAACGACCACGAACTCGGCCACCTCCGCCAGCGCCTCTGCTTCGCGCCACTGCGGCAGCGAAGCCAGATGATCGGCGCCGATCAGGTAGAAGAGTCGCGCGGCGGGATGCCGGCGGCGATAGGCGCGCAGGGTGTCGATGGTGTAGGACACGCCGCCCCGTTCGATTTCCTGCAGATCAAGCTGGCAGCGGTTCCAGCCCGCGAAGGCGAGTCGCAGCAACCGCGCACGCACCGCCGGCGGCGTCGGGACTTGCGCCGGCTTGAACGGGGATCGGGCGGCCGGGATGAGGAAGAGGCGGTCGAGCGCGAGTTCCTCGAGGGCGGCGCGGGCGACCAGGAGATGCCCGTTGTGCACCGGGTCGAACGAGCCGCCGTAGAGTCCGAGGCGTTCGACGGATTGATCTTTGACGGCCAAGGGGTTCAACAGCCGGTCCGGGGCGCGGTTGCGGGATGGGCGCTGGCGGACGGGGGGCGGCGGGGCAGGGGTGGTAGAGCCGGCTCGAGCACCCCCTTGATGCGCGGCCAGATTCGCACCGCTTCGAATACCAGCCAGCCTTCAAGCACCAGCAGCAGCAGCGCCACCGCCGCCAGCAGGTGCTGCCCTTTTCCCCACCACCGTTGCAAGTCGGTCACCAACGCCCAGGCGGGGAGACAGAGCATGAAGCACATGGGGACGGCCGTGAAAACCGTGGGGATGCCGCGTCGCCACAACCAGAAGGTCACCACCATGAAGGCCAGCCCGCCCAGCAGTTGGTTGGTGGCCCCGAACAACGGCCACAGAATCAAGCCTCCCTTGCCGATCGTCTCCCACGTCCACGGATCCCCGGGTTTCGGAAACAGCGCCAGCACGAACGCCGTCGCCACGGCGAAGAACGTGGCGCCGTGTCGGTTGGCCAGCCACGCCAGCGGGTTGAGGGAAAGGCCGCGCGCGATGCCGGCGGCCGGGGCCAGGGCGCCCAGGGTGCCTGCCAGTTCCTGAATCACATACCGTTGGAGGCGGGTGGCGGTGTCGAGGGTGGTGCCGGCGAACGAGGCCACGAGCACGCCCATGAGCGCGGTGGCCATCGTATGATCGATGCCGAACGCTTCGAGGAAGTTGGCGGCCCCGACGACAAAGGCGCCGATGGCGGCGCCGCCGGTCACCGTGGACCAGTCGGCATAGAGCTGGCGCCACAGGTCGGCGCCGGCGGCGGTGCCGAATTTCGCCGGCCAGCCAAAGCCGATGCCCGCGGCGACCGCGAGGATGACCAAGGTGGCGAGGAACCCTTCGAGGAGCATGGCGCCGTAGCCCACGAAGTGCGCGTGCGTTTCGTTGCCCAGTTGTTTGCTGCTCGTGCCGCTGCTGACCAGGCAGTGGAAACCGCTGATGGCGCCGCAGGCGATGGTGACGAACAGGAACGGCAGCACCGGCGGGGCATTGAGCGGGTGGAGATTCACCGCCGGCGCCACGAGTTGCAGCGGGAGGCGCGCGGCGTCCGGGGTCGGCGCGACGCCCCCGAGCACCGCCGCGACGGCCAGTCCGAAGACCACCAGGCCGAGCGAGCTGATGAGTTGCAGGCTGTTGATGTAGTCGCGGGGTTGCAGCAGCATCCACACGGGGATCACGCTCGCCACATAGCAATAGGCGAGCAGGATGGCCACCCACACCCAGACCGGCCAGGCGGCCAGCACGGCGTTCAGGTGCTGGATGCCCTTCCCGAGCGGGCCGCCGGACCACGCGAGCCCGGGGCAGGCGGCCCCGAACCAGACGGTCAGGTACATCAAGCCGAGCGCCAGCAGGGAGGGGCCGAGCAGCGGCTTGCCCTTGCGATGGACCGCCAGGCCGATCCACACCGCGATGGGAATCTGGAGGAAGACCGGCAGAATCGATTCGGGGAACAGCGTGAACACGCTCGCGATCACCCAGCCGAAGATGGCCAGGACCACCCACAGGGCAA
The DNA here is from genome assembly GCA_024233305.1 of Verrucomicrobiales bacterium. Lineage (GTDB taxonomy): Bacteria > Verrucomicrobiota > Verrucomicrobiia > Limisphaerales > J093 > J093. Next base: position 222,574 of record JACKPV010000028.1, on the reverse strand, counting down.
ACAGCAGGATGATCAGAAACAGCAGGCGGGCCCGCGGCGTTACCACGCGACCGGCGATCTCGCCCACCGTCATGCCGCGATTGCGCAGACTTACCACCAGACTGCCAAGGTCATGCACGGCGCCGATGAAAATCGAGCCGAAGACCACCCAGAGCAACGCCGGCAGCCATCCCCACATGATGGCCAGAGCCGGACCGACGATTGGCCCGGTGCCGGCGATCGAGGTGAAATGATGCCCGAAGACGATGCTCTTCGCGGTGGGCACGTAGTCCCGCTCGTCGCAGAGTTGCACACTCGGGACTTCCGCGTCCGGGTCCAGGCGGAACAAGCGGCGGGCCAACCAGCGACCGTAGGTGTGATAGGCGACGATGAAGCCGAGGCCCGCCAGCAGCGCAATCAGCAGGGTTGCCATGGTTTTCGTCCAGTCCGTTCGCCGTCCGGGGCAGGCGGGGATCCCGGCGCCCGCGGGCTCAGCGGGGCAGTTCCCGGAGCTTGATGTCCTTGAACCACGCCTCGTCGGTGTGGTCGGTCAGCATGATGTGGCCGCGCACCTTGCAGCCGAAGTTTTTCACGTCCTTGAACTTGCTCCGGGCCACGGCGGCCAGCACCTCCGGGCTACCCAGTTCGTAGGCCAGGATCTGTTGGCCGTTCAGCCAGTGCTCGACGTGGTTGCCCCGGACCACCACCCGCGAATGATTCCATGCATCGGTGCGGAAGGGCTTGCGGTCGGGATTCGGGGGCAGCACGTCGTAGAACGCACCCGTCGAGCCCTTGCCCGTCCCGCCGTGTTCTTCGTTATACATCTGGTATTCGTGACCAACGATCCCGCGTTCCTCGACGACGAAGAACTTGACGCCGTTGTTCCCGCGGTCGGGCAGGCGCCAGGTCCACTCGAACTCGAAGTCGTCGAACGCGGCAACCGTCAGCAGGTTGCCTCCCCGGATGCCGCGCTGCTTCTTCAGGATGCCTTCCTCGACCACCCACCCGCGCTGCGGGGCCTCCTGGCTGCCGGCCACGCGCCAGCCGGCCAGCGAGTGTCCGTCGAAGAGCAGTCGCCAGCCGGCCGCGTCTTCGGCGGGACTGAGCTGGTTCGGAGGAGCCGGTTCCTCCGCTCCGGCGGAGGGGCCCGGCCCGATCAAGACCAGGGCGGTCGTGAGGACCGTGATTGACAGGGGGGATGCGCGCATATGTGTTTTCCCGCGTTGTAGCCGGCTCGTGCCGCGGGGTCAAGGAGCCCGGCGGGGCATGTGGGGTTGCGTCTTTCGGCGGACGGGCGGATTCCCCGCGGCTTGCGTCATCGGCATTGGCATCCGCCGGGGGGACACGCTAGGATGCGCGGCATGACTGAATCCGGACAGGGGAAGCCTGTGAGCGCCTACAACGCCACGGTCATCGGCCGTGAGGAGATCAACCCCCAACTGCTGGTGTTGCGCGTCCGCCCCGACCGCGACCTGTTCGCCTTCACGCCGGGGCAGTTCGCCGTGCTGGGAATGCTGGGCAGCGAGCCCCGGGTGCCCGAGGCCTGGGTTGAGGCCGTTCCCGAGCCGGACAAGTTGATCCGCCGGGCCTACAGCATTGCCTCCTCGAGCGTGGAGCGGCAGTACCTTGAGTTCTATCTCACCTTGGTCAGCAGCGGTCAGCTGACGCCCCGCCTGTTTGCCGCGCGCGTGGGGCAGCGGTTGTTTCTCGGGCCGAAGGCCAGCGGCGTGTTCACGCTGGACCGGGTGGCGGCGAACCGGGACATCGTGCTCATCGCCACCGGTACCGGCCTGGCGCCTTACATGTCGATGTTGCGCACGGCCCTCATCAACGACAGCGCCCGCCGGTTCGTGGTGCTGCACGGCGCCCGTTACAGCTGGGACCTCGGCTACCGCGCGGAACTCGAAAGCCTCAGCCGGATCCGACGGAACCTCGCGTATGTGCCGGCCATCACGCGTCCTGCCGAGGACCCCCATTTCCAGGGGGAATCCGGGCGCATTCAGACCCTGATCGAGAACGGCCGCGTCGAGTCGCTGGCCGGATTCAAGTTCGATCCTGCGAGCGCCGATGTGTTCCTCTGCGGCAATCCGGAGATGATCGAGGCGGTGAAGGAACTCCTGCTGCCGCGGGGCTTCACGCTGGCCCGCGGCAAGGAACCCGGGAACCTGCACGTCGAGGAATACTGGTAAGCGGCCCGCGCGCAACACCGCCGAATTCCCGGCGCGTGATCGAGGCTTCCCGACAAACGCCATCTTCTCCATGTCCCTTCCCCGGCACCAGACCAAGATCGTCGCCACCATCGGGCCGGCCTCCGAGTCGCCGGAAATGCTCGAGCGCCTGCTCCGCGCCGGAATGAACGTGGCGCGGCTCAACTTCTCGCATGGCGACTTCGCGAGTCACGCGGAGCGCATCGCCCGGATCCGCGAGGCGGCGCGGGTCACCGGCCGCCGGGTGGCCATCATGGCCGACCTGCCGGGACCCAAGATGCGCCTTGGCCGCATCGACCCCGAACCGGTCGAGGTTGGGGCGGGCGATCCATTCACCCTCACGACCGAGTCAATCGTCGGGGACGCGCGCCGGGCGGGCATGAGTTTTCCCCGGTTGCCCCGGGTGGTGAAGCCGGGCGATCGTCTGTTCCTCAATGACGGCCTCGTCCAGCTCGCCGTCGAGCGCATCGAGGGCAGCGAGGTGCATTGCCGGGTCACCGTCGGGGGGGAACTCCGCTCGCGCAAGGGGCTCAACCTGCCCGGCATCGATCTCGGCATCAGCGCCTTCACCGACCACGACCGGGACTGTCTGGAATTCGCCCTCGAACACGGCGTGGATGCCGTGAGCCAGTCGTTTGTCGAGACGGCAGCCGACCTCGAGGCGGTGCGGGCGGCGGCACGGGAGTGTGGCCGGGTGCCGTTCATCATCGCCAAGATCGAGCGGGCGGGAGCGCTCGATCACTTCGATGAAATCCTGGCCGCCGCGGACGGCATCATGGTGGCGCGCGGTGACCTGGGGGTGGAAGTGCCGATCGAGGAGATCGCCGTGGTGCAAAAGCAGTTGATCGCGCGCGCCAGCCTGGCCGGAAAACCGGTGATCACGGCGACGCAGATGCTCGAGTCCATGACCCATTTTCGTTTGCCCACGCGGGCGGAGGCCACGGATGTGGCCAATGCGATCCTGGACGGCACGGATGCCATCATGCTTTCCGGTGAGTCCGCGATGGGGCGGTATCCCGAAGCGGCGGTGACCATGCTGGCCCGCATTGCCGCCGCCACCGAAGCCCATCGCCCGCCGACCCGTCTCAACGACCTGTGGGCCAGGCTGCGCGAGGAAAAGCCCGTGACCGCGGCGGAGGCGGTGGCGGAAATCGTCGAGCATTCGCTCGAAACCGTGCCGTGCGCCGCGATCTTTGTCCCGACGCGCACGGGGACCACCGCCCGCATGATCTCCCGGTTCAATCCGCCGGTGTGGATCGTGGCGGTCAGCGCCGCCCGCGCGGTCTGTCAGGGATTGAGTTTTGCCTACGGCGTGTTTCCGGTCGAGTTGGACGGAGAACCGTCGGACTGGCGGACGTGGGCGGCCGCGTGGATGCGGGAACAGCAGTTGGCCGGGAATCTGGCCATGCTGGCGGCGGGTCCCTCCGAACGGCACCCGGACGCCAACCATCGCATCGAGTTCATGCGCGTCGGGGATCGGAGCGGGTAGCAGCCCCCGGGCGATGGCGGAACAGGCGGCGGGCAGGCGTTCCTGATCGGCGAACAATTGCCGAACGGCGGCGGCCAGCACCGGTGCGGACAGGAAGGAATTCATGAGCGACAACGAGCATCTCTTTCAGGACGCCATTCGACGATTGGATCGGGCGCTGCAGCATGCCAACATCGATCCTGAGGCGGTCGAACGTCTCAAGTTCCCCAAACAGGTGCTTCAGGTATCCATCCCGGTGCGCATGGACGACGGCTCGCTGCGGATCTTCACCGGGTATCGTGTCCGGCATGACGACACCCTCGGTCCCACCAAGGGCGGCATCCGCTACCATCCGGGCGTCCACCTCTCCGAGGTCCAGGCGCTGGCTTTCTGGATGACGTGCAAATGCGCCGTTGCCGGCCTGCCCTTCGGAGGCGGCAAGGGCGGGGTGATCGTCGACCCCAAAGAACTTTCCCGGATGGAACTCGAACGGCTGACCCGCGCGTTCGTCGCGCAAATCGCCGACTTCATCGGTCCGGAAACCGACGTGCCCGCGCCCGATGTCTACACCAACGCCATGATCATGGGCTGGATGATGGATGAATACTCGAAGATCCATCGCGTGCACAGCCCGTCCGTGATCACCGGCAAGCCTGTTCCGCTGGGGGGAAGCCTGGGACGCGAGGATGCCACCGGGCGGGGAGCCTACCTGTGCGTGAAGGAACTGGAACGGCGGCGGGGTTGGCAGCCGGCGGAGGTGCGCGTGGCGGTGCAGGGATTCGGCAACGCCGGCCAGCACGTCGCCCGCCTCCTGCATGCGGACGGTTACCGGATCGTCGCCGTCAGCGATTCCCGCGGCGGCATCTTCAAACCCGAGGGCTTCGACATTCCCAGCCTCATCCGGGGCAAACACGAAACCCGGCAACTGCGGGCCATGTACTGCGCGGGTTCGGTCTGCGAGATCGTTGACGCGGCGTCGATCAGCAACCAGGAATTGCTCGAACTCGACGTGGACTTGCTCATTCCCGCTGCATTGGAGAACCAGATCACCGGCGAGAACGCGGGCCGCATTCAAGCGCCGGTCATCATCGAGGTCGCCAACGGTCCCATCACGGGTGACGCCGACGAAGTGCTGAACCGCAAGGGTACCCTGGTCGTCCCGGACATCCTTGCCAACGCCGGCGGGGTTACGGTGAGCTACTTCGAGTGGGTGCAGAACCGGGCCGGCTACTCGTGGACCCTCGACGAGGTGCGGGAACGGCTGCGGGAGATCATGAGCCGTCAGTTCGGGGTGGTCCACGACCTCATGCAGGAAAAGCAGATCGACATGCGGACCGCGGCCTACAGCGTCGCGCTCAATCGCCTGGGCGCCGCGATCAGCTCGTTGGGCACCGGGCGCTTCTTTGCCGGCGCCGACACCGAGCGGACCTGACCGCGGGGCTGCCTTCCGTACCCGTGGGTTGCCGGGCGGGTGAGGCGGAAGCCCTCAAACCGGAGGTTTCGAGCCGTGGGCCAGGAGCAGCATGGCCAGGGCCGAGGCGAGGCGCTCGGCCGCGAAGCGCACCTGCCGCTGAAATCGGAGCAACTCCGGGATCTTGCCCGGCGACCGCAGTAGAGAGACCGCGAGCTTCCGTCCGTCAATCCGGCAGTCCGGCGTGAGGAGTTGGTTGAAATCCAGCGGCAGCGGCACATCGGCCGGATCGGAAACCACCCGCAGGACGGCGCACGGCACGCCCGCCGCGCGGCATGCTTCCTGAATGGCGCCGGATTCCATCTCGACGGCATCCGCGCCTTCCTGGTGCCACAAGGCCTGCTTCTCCGCCACCGAGTTCACGATCCGGTCGCTCATCAGGAACCGTGCCGCCTGCGATCCCAGGCGTTGCAGCCGGGCCTCCGTTTCCGGAGCGGAGAAACCGGCATGCAGCAGGGCGCCGGACCGTAGTCCGGGGTTGAGGCCGCCCGCAAAGCCGCTCGAGATCACCTGCGCCGGCGGGGGGTCGCGCTGCAGCGCGGCGGCCACCCTGCCCCGCGCGTTCGCCGCCCCCATGCCAGTCAGGAGCACCCGCACCCCGGAACCTCCACGCACCAGGCGACGGAAAGGCGCCGCCTCTTCGCGGACCGCAAAACACACCCAGGTGGTCGCCGGTTCAGTCATGGTGGGCGGTTTCCGGGCGATGCTGAACCAGCACCTTGAAGCGTTGTCCGAGGTGCTCCGGGTGGACCAGCGTCAGCAACTGCCGGCGTCGGCCGGCGTCCAGGCGGGGAACGGCCTCGAGGCTCATCGTCATTTCCGCTGCGATTTCCGTCAGGAACCGGCCCTGGGTGGTGTATGCCGCGGTCGTCCATCCCGCGTCTTCACCGCTCTGCCGGATCAGCGCGAAGTCCACATCCGCGGTCAGGTCGCGCGTCCCGGGGGCGTTCAGCAGGTCCGGGGTCTGCCGGTGTCCGGCGAAAGCCCGGAGGGTGCCCTGCGGACGCTCGGGGAGGAAGGCGCCTCCCTCGAGTTCGCCATAGTCCAGCGTCAGCAACCAACCCTCCATCATACAGTCGGCCGCCTGCCGCCACCACTCGATCGCGAACGCGCCATGTTCCCAGACAAATCCGTCGGGCAACGCAGGCGCCAGGTCCCGCGCGAGGTCCAGTTGGCGGCGCAGCCATCGGTCGGCAGAACCAGCGCCGGACGGCATCGGCCGGTGCTCCCACCGGAATGCCGGGCCGGCGGTGTCGCCCGTCCCGACCGGGGCCAGGCCGACGCTGCTTTCCTGCCAGCCACCGGCCTTAGCCCGCCACTCGAAGCGTCGAACGGGCAGGGCGTCCAGCAGTTCGTTCGCAAACAGGATGCCGCGCGGCGCCTCGTGCGCCAGCTCGCCGAACGAAGCGAACCAACGGATTCGATCCCGCCACGGTTCGAGCCGTGCCTGCTGCCAAGCGCGACGGCCGGGTGACGGTTCCAGGATCCCGCAGGCCAACCGCGACCCCAGGCGGGGTCGCCATCGATCCAGCCAGGCCAGGATGTCCGCCATCAGCCGGCCGTCATGAGCGCCGGCTTCGATCAACCAAACGGTCCCTGCTTCCAGCTCCTCCAGCCAGCCGGCGAACCGGAAAGCCAGCATTTCGCCAAAGCAGGAACCGACACTGACGCTGGTGAAGAAGTCCCCTTCGCGGCCGATGGTTCCGGCTTCCCGCTCGTAGTAGCCGAGCCCCGGCTCGTAGAGCGCCAGCGCCATGAAGCGGTCGAAGGGCAGGGGACCCCCCTGGCGGATGAGCCCGGCGATCCGTTCCGCCAGCCGGCCTGCATCGTCGGCGCGGAGCGTTCTGCCGCCCTGGATTTCCGCTGCGTTCACCGGTGCTTCCCGGGGCTCAGATGTAGTACATGCGCGACTTGTGGTCGCCTTGTTCGAGCAAGGTCTGGAAGTCAATGGCGTCCGCGGCCTGCTCGGCGCTGCTCTTCAACTGCTGCCACGCGGCGCGCAGTTCGGGCGGGCAATGGTCGTCGCCCAGCGCCGGCGGGTCCAGGACGTGACCATGGATCGCGCGCAGCACTTCGCCGAAGGTGATCTCCGCCGGCGGACGGGCGAGGGAATAGCCGCCCTCCTTGCCGCGATGACTTTGAACGAGTCCCCGGTTCCTCAGCTCGATGAGGATTTGCACCAGGTAGTTGCCGGGAATGCTCTGGTTCCCCGCCAGTTCGTCCACCTTGCGCGGTGCCCCGCTCGCGTAGGCGCGGGCCAGTTCGAGCACGGCCCGGGCGGCATAGTCGCTTTTGACGGAGACTTTCACGGCAAAGCGGCGCCCGGCTCCCTTGATCTATGAGCGGCGCTCAATCCTAACCTGAGCATCCTAGGTTCCATGCGCAGATAGTGCCGCGCGAGGTTCGCCGAAGGCAATGCCTTTGAGCAGGAATGCGAACACTCCGGACGCGGTTAAGCGCAGCGAACCCACCGTGCGGAGGAGTCGCTGCCCGTGGTCTGCGAAGCGCTGCGCCGATTGGCCGTGGCGAAGCTGGCCAACGAAAAGCCGGGAAGCGACCGCGTTGGCGCACGAAGCCGGACAGTGCATCTCATGACCCTGATCCAGACCGGCCGGCTCAACGGCTTCAACCCCTGGGACGGTCCATCGCCCGGGTCCACCACCCCGACCATGTGCACGCCCATCCCGACCAATGGCTCCCCTGGAACCACCAGCACGCCGTGGACCGGTAAAGGTCGCGGCCTCCGCAACCAACTGATCCTCCCGGGCGAGGTCCGATCCCTCGCCTCGTGTGCTCAACACCTCCGCCCTCCACAAACGCGCGCCCGGTCACTCGAGAAACCCCCCGGAAACCGCCCCGCGCACTCTTGCTGAAGCAACACGCACCAAGCCGGAGCAGGTCGGGTGCCCCGACTTGTCATCTGGGGGCTTTGGGGACACTCTTTCCGCCAGTGCGTCCATGGCTGCAATGACAAGAGCGACTCGCCAAGCATCGGAGCGAACGGGGATCGGGCCAGCGGGCTTGGTCGTCCTACTGTCCCTGACTGTCGTTGCGGTAAGCCAGCCGGCCATCCCCGGGCTTGGCGGTTTTGGCGCGGCGTCGGCCCCGGCCATGAGCGCGTCCTTCGGCGACGGGCCGGCCACGAAGGCGAGCCTCCTGGTGGATGCGGCCGTGGCGCGGCCCGGGAGTACGGTGTGGGCCGCCGTCCGGCTCGAGATGAAGGATGGCTGGCATACTTACTGGCGCAACCCGGGGGAATCGGGCATGGCGACCGGCATCGAATGGACCCTGCCTGCGGGCCTCTCCGCCGGCGAAATCCACTGGCCACCTCCCGAACCCTACACCGGGGGCGGCTTGACCACTTATGTGTACCACCGCGAGGTGCTCCTGCTCGTGCCGCTCGCCATCAGCGACTCCACCCCGGTGGGCCCGGCGGAGTTGAAAGCAGCAGTGAACTGGCTCGAATGTGAGGAAGCCTGCGTTCCCGGCGACGCCACGGTTACAACGAGCCTCACAATCGGCGCTGAGACAGCGGTCTCCGAGAGCGCCGCGCTCATCGCTGAATGGCGCGGGCGGCTACCGCAATCGAATCCCGCGTTGAAGCTCGCCGCGCGTTGGGAGGGCGAGCCGTCTGCAGACAAGGCCCAATTGGTCATCGAGGCGGGCGGCGTCGAGGGGTTTGCGCCGACCGACTTTTTCGCCTACGCGGGGACGGACTACGAAATCAGCCCGGCGGTCGCCACGATGGTGGTGGCGGCAGGGCGCACGGTGCTGACGAAGTCGGCGCTGAAATACGACGGCGCGTGGCCCACCCGCCTGGGCGGATTGCTGGCTCAACTGGACGAGAATGGGCAGGTGACGAGGGCCGTCGAAGTATCCCTCGCCCCCGGTGGCAGCGGCTCCGCTGCGGTCGAGTCCCAACCCGAGGAGTCCGCTCCTCCGCCCGACGATTCAGAGGTCTCCAGCGCCGCCACCGGAACGAAGCCGGCGGCGCAATCCGGCGCTCCTCGCTCGCTGCTCGGTGTGCTGTTGCTCGCGTTCCTCGGGGGCTTGGTCCTGAACGTCATGCCCTGCGTCCTCCCGGTGATCGCCTTGAAGATCCTGGGCTTCGTGCATCAGAGCAAGGAGGCGCCGGGGCGGGTGAAGCGGCTTGGACTCACGTATGGCGGCGGCGTGCTCGCATCGTTCCTGGCCATGGCGGCGGTCGTGGTGGCCGTCCAGGCGGCAGGTGGCGGCGCGAGTTGGGGCATGCAGATGCAGAACCCCTACTTCCGCTTGGCCCTCTTGGTCGTGGTGCTGCTGGTGGCGTTGAACCTGTTCGGAGTCTTCGAGATCACCCTTGGCGGCTCCGCCATGGGAGCGGCGTCGAAGCTGGCGTCGCGCGAGGGCTATCCCGGCGCCTTCTTCAACGGCGTGCTCGCCACCGCCCTCGGCACCTCGTGCACCGCGCCCTTCCTGGCGGTGGCCGTGGGCTTTGCGTTCACCCAGTCGGCGGCGGTGGTGTTCCTCATGTTTCTGACCATCGGCCTCGGCCTCGCGTTCCCGTACGTTTTGCTGAGCCTGAATCCTGCGTGGCTGCGGTTTCTGCCAAAGCCCGGTCTGTGGATGCAGCATTTTAAGGTCGCCATGGGCTTTCCCATGCTGGGCACGGCGATCTGGATGTTCGAATTCACCGCCCCGAGCTACGGATCCGGCGGCGTGCTGTGGCTCGGCATGTTCCTGGCGGTGATCGCGCTGGTGGTCTGGATCTGGGGCGAATTCGTCCAGCGCGGGACGAAACGCAAGGGGTTGGCCATGGGCGTCTGCCTGCTGCTCATGGCCGCCGCCTACGGCGTAATCCTCGAGAACCAGCTGCACTGGCGCCACCCCGCCGGCGCGACGACTCAGGCCGGCTACGTGCAGGATCTCCCCGACGGCCTCAAGTGGTATCCTTGGAGCCCGGAAGCCGTCGATCAAGCGCGTCAGTCCGGGAAGCTTGCTCTGGTTGACTTTACCGCCAAGTGGTGTCCGAACTGCCGCTCGAACAAGAAGTTCGCCATCGACATCCCGAGCGTGCGGGACCGCCTCGACGCGTTGGGCGGCCAGGTGTTTCGGGCCGATTACACGGACAAGGACCCACGTATCACAGAGGAGCTGCGCCGCTACGAACGCGCCGGGGTGCCGTTGGTTCTGGTCTTTCCGGCGGACCCCGCCAAATCCCCACTGGTGCTCCCCACTCTGCTGACCCCGGGCATCGTGCTTGAGGCCCTGAGGCAGGCGGCCGAGGGATGACCGGGCATCTCCCCCTGCCATCAAGCGACGCGCTGGACATCAAGCCCTGGCAGGCTCCGTCCAAGCCCTCCCGCGACGGCCGCATCCATCATCTCGTCCAACAGGAGTCTCAATCGTCCCCTCCAGTCCGCCAACACACTCAGCCGGATCAATTCAACACGCGGTAGCCGCCGACGTGTGGTCGGCGCTGAAATCCAGGGGCTTACGCGGTCTCGCCGATTCCGACTGCCAGTCACGTTTTGGTGAATCGTCGCCCCCGGCGGCAGGCGTCCGCATCCCCGCTGAATCATGCGCCGACTGCACGTCGACGGCAACGAGGTACTGAATCGTTACGGCTCAGGGATTGCCGCTTGATCGGATCTCCGGAGTCAAAGTCCCGATCACGTCCCCCGTGAACTCGATAAACCACCGCTCCGGCGGGACCTCGAAACGAACCGGGGTTCCGCGCCATGTGAACTCCAACTCCCCGGCATGCAACGCCTGCCAAGGCAGAATCAACTGCCTCCGTCCAGCCTCGGTCAACCGGCCCTCCACGAAGTCCAAATACAGCCGGTCGTCAGGCCCGTAGAGCTTGTCGCCCACAATCGGATGCCCGAAGTGTTGCAGGTGGATGCGGATCTGGTGTTTGCGGCCGGTGAGCGGTTCCACGCGCAGATCGGCGAACCGCCCCTCCCGCCGTGCGAAGCGGCGACCCACCGTGAAGGCCGTTTGCGCCGAGGCGCCGTCGGCCCGCACGCAGTCCTTGATCGCCACCACGCTGCCTTCGTCCCGTCCCAACGGCGCCCGGATGACGCCCGCGTCCACCTCGGGCCACCCGTGGACGATGGCCCGATAGCGCTTGCGCACCTCGCGTCCCTCCCAGCGCCGGCCCAGTTCGCGGGCGGCCTCCAGGGTGCGGGCCACTACCACCAATCCGCTGGTTTCGCGGTCCAGACGATTGACCAGCCGCACCGGAGCCTCCGCGCCGAGGTACAATCGCACCCGGCCCGCCAGGCTGGATCGCTCGTCGCCTTTGGTCGGATGGCACACGAGACCGGCCGGTTTGTTGATCACCAGCAGGTCGTCATCTTCATGCACGATGGGGAACAGATCGGTCATCGGCGGGAACGGAACTTGTCATTCCAGGGCCTTGCCGTATCATCGACACCGGTGAAAGCAAAGCTCGGACTGCCCATTCTCCTGATGGTCGTCTTCGCGTTGACCCGGTTTCCCGGCCTGATGCCGCCGAACTTCAGCGCGGTGTACGGGCTGTTGTTCTGTGCCGGCGTCTATTTCACCGGCGCGCTCGCGTGGTGGTTGCCGCTGGCCACGATGGCGGTGACAGACCTTGCCATCTGCAGCTATTACCAAGCGCGCGGCGTGGACGCCTTCCAGTGGCACATGTTGATCAACTACCTCGGGTATGCGGCCCTGATCGCCTTCGGTCGCCGGTTTAAACCGCAATCGTCGCTCCTCGCGCTCCTTGGTGGCGGGGTGCTCGGGGCGATCCTGTTCTATCTCATTACCAACACGGCGGCCTGGCTGTTCAATCCCTTCCACAATCCGGAATACACCCAGACCCTCGCCGGCTGGATCACCGCCCTCACCAAAGGCACTGCCGGCTACCCGCCCACCGTCGAGTTCTTCCGCAGCACGCTGCTCAGCGGGGGGCTCTTCACGGGCCTCTTCGCCGGGGCCATGAAGCTGGGCGAAGCGTTGGAACCGAAGGAAGAACCCGAGGAAGCCGCTGCGGAAGAGCCGTCCGAAGGAGAACCCGAGGAAGCCAAGGCCTGAACCCCCGGCATCCGACCATGGCCCGCATCGGACTGATCTCGGACACCCACAACCACCTGCCGCCACAGGTCCTCGAGATCTTCACCGGGGTCGATCACATCCTCCACGCTGGCGACATCGGCCAGCCGCGTATCCTGCTCCAACTGGAGGCCATCGCGCCGGTCACCGCCGTCGCCGGCAACACCGACTACGATCCATCGTATCGCGAGACCGAACGCCTCCAACTGGCCGGGCTGGACTTCCTGGTGCAGCACATCGTTGACCCCCACCACCTCCACGGACGACTCGCGGAACATCTCCGCACCGACCCTCCGGATGTCCTTGTCTTCGGTCACACGCACCGGACCTTCTGTCAGCGCGTCGACGGGGTGCTTTTTGTGAACCCGGGCTCGGCCAGCCGCCCGCGCTTGGGCGGCGGGTGTTCGGTCGCCATCCTCCGCGCGACGGATGCGGGTCCCGAGGTCGACTTTCACCCGGTTCCACTCTGAGCTATGCTTCCGCCCATGAAACGACTCCTGTTCTGCGCCGTTGTCGGTCTGCTGCTCTCCAACGCGAACGCCGCTGAAAAGCGGCTCTGGGCCGACTCGTTCCTCGGCAAGCAAGCCCCGGAATTCGTGGTCGAGAAATGGCTCACCAAAGAACCCCCGAGAGAGGGCAAGTGGGTACTCATCGATTTCTGGGCGACTTGGTGCCCGCCCTGCCGCAAGGCGATCCCCGAACTCAACGCCTTCCACCAGAAGTTCGGCAAACAACTCGTGGTGATCGGCGTTTCCGACGAACCGGAAGCGAAGGTCAAGGCCCTGACCGATCCGAAGATCGAGTATTTCAGCGCCATCGACCCGCAGAAACGGATGAACAACGCGCTTGGCGTGAAGGGAATCCCGCACGTCATCATCGTCGATCCCCAGGGCATCGTGCGGTGGGAAGGCTACCCGCTGCTCGACGGCTATGAACTCACCGAGCAGGTAGTGGCCGAGTTGCTCGAAAGCCAGACCAAGTAAGTCTCCTCCGTCCCGGCAACCAGTTCCTGGCGCCGGCGCGCGTCTCGGCCTTTTCGGAGCGCGGAGTTCATTCTGCTGCCGGGTTGACTCCGGGCGACTTTGGCGGAATGAACTCGGCGCGCCAATTCCTCAGCTCCTTCGGAGTCGGAAGAACCTGGGATGCGCACCTGGCGCCGCAAACACGGCGAAAGGTCTTGCGACGTTGGAGCGGAATGCTAAGGTCACCCGCGGTTGCAGCCAGTGTAGCTCAGCGGCAGAGCAACGGTTTCGTAAACCGTAGGTCGTCGGTTCGACCCCGACCACTGGCTCCAATTAGCAAGCTCACCACCAAGGAGTCTGAACCGGGTCCCGAAGGCCGATTCGGTGAAGCAGCTCCTTCCTGGAATCTCCCACGCGCGGGTCCGCATCCCGGGAAACCTCGTCCGCAAAAAAGCCTGCGCACCGACACGATCTCCGTCGCCCGTCTCCGCCCTGGCGATTTCATCAGGGATCAAGGCCCTCCTGTCCGCTTTTGGGACCCGTCGGGTTGTCGACAGCACACCCCGGGGTAGCGGCGGGCCGCCGCGGCGGCCCCCTCATCAGCCTGAATCCACCCGAAGGACTCCTTCTCGTCGATCGACTTGGCGTTGCGCCCGCGAGAGAAGTCGGCGCCTGGGTTGGGACGCAGCCGTGTCCAGAGGGGATCGTACGGCGACTTAACGTCGTCGGCTACGACGTGCCAAATGGTCGCGGTGGAATGAACTCCTTGCTTGTCTTCGGCGAGGCGTTCCTTGTTGGAAGCAGCCGAGCCGCGCACGTTGGTCGGCTTTTCGGTCGGCGCGGGTTTCTTGACAGGCGGGCGGGCGGCGCCAACACTGCGCCGCTTATGGCTGAGCCGCGGAGCAATGAATTGATGGAGAAGATCGTGTCGCTGTGCAAGCGGCGCGGGTTCATTTACCAGTCGTCGGAGATCTACGGGGGCATCAACGGTTTCTGGGATTACGGTCCATTGGGCGCCGAGTTGAAGCGGAACGTCAAGGACCTCTGGTGGCGGCACATCGTGCATCACCGTGACGACGTGGCGGGGCTCGAGGCGACGATCATCATGTCGCCGCGGATTTGGGAAGCGTCGGGTCACGTGGACACGTTCAGCGATCCGATGATCGACTGCAAAACGTGCAAGGGCCGGTTCCGCGCCGATCAAGCGAACGAGATCCCATGTCCCCAGAAGCCGAGCAAGATGGTGAGTGAATGCCACGGCGAGAAGACCGAGCCGCGGGCGTTCAACTTGATGTTCACGACGCATGTCGGGCCGGTGCAGGACGACTCGAGCGTGGCGTATCTCCGGCCGGAAACGGCGCAGGCGATCTTCGCGCAGTTCAAGAACGTCCTCGAAACCTCGCGGCAGAAGGTGCCGTTCGGCATCGCGCAGGTGGGCAAGGCGTTTCGCAACGAGGTGACGCCGCGCAACTACACCTTCCGTTCGCGCGAATTCGAGCAGATGGAACTCGAGTATTTCATCAAGCCCGACGAAGTGGTCGAAGCGATCCAGGGCCGGGTGGCGCCGGCGGGCGACGGGCATCCGGGCGAGCCGCAGTCCGATTGGGGGTGGCAGCGCTGGCACAAGTACTGGGTCGAGGAGCGCATCCGGTTCTACGAGAGCATCGGGTTGCCGCGGACGACCCTTGAGGAATACTGGCAGACGCCCGAGGAACTGGCGCATTACGCGCGGGCCACGGTCGACATTCTGTTCCAGTTCCCGTTCGGCACCCAGGAACTCGAGGGGATCGCCGCCCGGAGCGATTTCGACCTCAGCCAGCACGCGCGCTGTTCGGGCAAGCCGATGGCGGTTTTCGACGAGGAATTGCGCACGGCGTGGAAGGACCTCGAGGAGCCCCGGCGGCAGGCGTTGTGGCAGCGTTATCACGACGCGCGTTACGGTTATCTGACGCGCTCGGGGGTTGACCCCGAGGCGGCCGCGGCGATGGCGAAGGACGACGCGGACGGGTTGGCGAAGGGGAATTACGTTCCGCACGTGATCGAACCGTCCGCCGGAGTGGACCGCCTGATCCTGGCGCTCATCGCGAACGCGTTCAGCGAGGTCAGCGAAACGGACGCGAAAGGCAAGACCGAGACCCGGGTCATCATGCGGTTTCATCCCCGGGTGGCGCCGATCAAGGTCGGGGTGCTGCCCTTGTTGCGGAACAAGCCCGAACTCGTGCAGAAGGCGAAGGCGGTTCGGGACCTGTTGCGGCCCCACCTGACGGTCTTCTATGACGACGGCGGATCGATCGGGCGGCGGTATGCGCGACAGGACGAGGCGGGCACGCCGTTTTGCGTGACGGTTGACTTCGAGACCCTTGGCGAGAAGGGGCCGGAACTGGCGGACACGGTCACGGTGCGGGAGCGCGACACGGCCGCGCAGACGCGCGTGCCGATTGCGGAACTGGCCGCGATGTTGATCGCGAAGACCCGGTAGCCGGACGACGGGAATCCCGGCATGCGGCAGCCCGTTCGCGGGCGGAGCCGGGGCCGGCCAACCCTGGGACATCGCATTGACCACCCGCGGGACCACCGGATGAGTCCGTCTGCGAATCCGCTTCTCACGGATCTGCTCGCGTCGGTATCGCGGTCGTTTTACCTGACGTTGCGCGTGCTGCCGCGGCGCATCCGCCGGCCGATCGGGCTGGCGTATTTACTGGCGCGAGCAACGGACACGATAGCGGACACCGATGCCGTGCCGCTGGAGGAGCGGCTCCGGTTGCTGGCGGCGCTCCGCGCGCGCATCACCGGGGCCAACCCGACCCCGCTGGACCTGACGGAGTATCTAAGCGAACAGAGCGTCCCCGAGGAGCGGACGCTGCTGGCGCGGATCAACGAGGCGTTGACCTTGCTGCAGGAAGGCCCGGAAGCGGATCGGGCGGAAATCCGGCGCGTGCTGGAGACCATCACCAGCGGTCAGGAATTGGATCTGACGCGGTTCGCCCAGGGTTCCGCGCAGCGGGTCATTGCCCTCGATACGGGGCAGGACCTGGACGATTACACCTACCGGGTGGCGGGGTGTGTCGGGGAGTTTTGGACGCGCATGTGCCGGGGACATGTCTTTCCGGGCGCTGCGATGGATGATGCGCTGCTGCTGGAGCGGGCGGTTCGCTTCGGGAAGGGGTTGCAGTTGGTGAACATCCTTCGCGACCTGCCGCGGGATCTGGAGCGGGGGCGATGCTATCTGCCCGCGGCCGGCCTGGCCGCCCATGATCTGGCGCCGACGGACCTCCTGGACGCCCGGACGATGCCCCGGTTTGTCATGCTGTTTGGCGAGTATCTCGACTGCGCCGGCGCGCATCTGGCGGCGGGGTGGAACTACACCAACATGTTGCCGCGTTCGCAGGTGCGGGTGCGCCTGGCCTGCGCGTGGCCGATCCTCATCGGCTTGCGCACGATCCGCCGGTTGCGACTTGCCAACGTGCTCGATCCCTCCCGGCGGGTGAAGATCCCGCGGGCGGAGGTGCGCTCGGTCATGCTGCAAACGCTCCTGCGCTATCCGTTCCCCGGCGCCTGGCAACGGCTGTTCGAGCAGGCGCGCTCGTGATCGCGACGCCCGGTTCCGGCGGTGGTTTCCTGTGGCCGGAACAGGCGTGCGCAGACGAAGCGGGGAAGTTGCGCGAGCGGACGGAAACGAGAACTCGCGCTCGTTTCCCGGCAGGAACTGATCAGGGGCGGGGGCGGCGCTTGATCTTGAGCTGGGCCAGCGAGTGGGCCAGGGAGGCCTGGACGAGGGACGTTTCCTCGGGCGAGAGCTTCTGCTTCAGCCGTTCCTCGGCCTTGCGCCGGGCCTCTTCGGCCTTCTCGACGTCGACGGCGCCTTCCTCGGTGGCGAAGACCGTCAGGACGGAGACCTGGTTGCCGGTGACTTCGGCGCAGCCGCTGGTGACGATGATGCGATCCTCCTGGCCGCCGCTCCGGGCGATGATCTCGCCGGTGCCCAGCAGGGTCATCAAAGGGGCGTGCTGCGGGAAGATCCCCAGTTCACCGTCCCTGGCGGGCAACAGGACCATGTCGACGTCACGGCTGTAGACCTGACCTTCCGGCGTGACGATTTCGAGTTTGAGATTCGCGGCCATGGGCGGTGCAGGCTAGCTGATGGCAAGCTGGGCGGTTGAGATGTCCAGCAGCTCGGTGGTGATGCCGGCCTGCCGGATCTTGTTGTAGGCCAGGGTAAGGTCCTTGATGAGCTGGTTCGCGTTTTCCGTGGCGTTCTTCATCGCCACCATGCGGGCGCTTTGTTCGCTAGCCTTGGTTTCCTGCAAGAGCTGCAGGATTTGAAAATCGAGGAAGTAACGCAGGAGCGCCCCCATGACCTCGGCGGCGTTGGGCTCGAAGAGGTAGTCCGGAGCTGCGCCGTTCCCGCCCTTCGCCTCCACCACCGCGTCGCCGTTTTCCCACAGCCGTTCCATGGGCAGCAGGGGACGGGTGGTCGGGGTTTGGGTCAGGGTGTTGACGAACCGCGGGAACATCACGTCGACCGCGTCCACCTCGCCTTTCAGGAACAAGTCCTGCGCTGCCCGGGCGATGGCCTGGGCATCGGTGAAGGTCGGCGCGTCGCCATAGGAGAACTCGGCGACCAGTTGCCGCCGGGTGCGGGCGACGAACTGGGAGGCCTTGCGTCCGGCGGTCAGGAAGAGGGTGTGATCCTTGTCGAGACGCGACACCTCGCGGAACAGGTTGGCATTGAGCGCGCCGCACAGTCCCTTGTCGGTGCCGATCACGATGACCGCCCGTTTCGGTCCGCTGCGCTTTTCTAGCAGGGGATGCGAGTAGTCGTCCTCAAGGCTCTGGGCGGCGTGGGCGAGGATGCGGGCGGCGAGGTCGGCGAACGGACGGCCGTTGATGGCTGCGGTCTGGGCCTTGCGCATTTTCGACGCGGCCACGGTCTGCATGGCCTTCGTGATCTGCGAAGTGTTCTTGACCGACCGGATCCGGCGGCGAATGTTGCGCGTGCTGGGCATGGGAAAACCCGCCTATTTGTAGGTGGCCTTGAACTCCTCGACCAGCGTCTTGACGCGGCCGGTGAGTTCGTCGCTCAGGGCCTTCTCCTTCCCGATCTGCTGCAGCAGATCCTGCTTGCGGGTGGTGAGGAAGTCCGTGAGCCGGTCCTGGAAATCCTGGATCCGATCGGCGGGCACCGTGTCCATGTAGCCGTTCTGCACCGCCCAGAGTACCACCACCTGGATTTCGACCGGAATGGGGTTGTATTGCGGTTGCTTGAAAACCTCGACGATGCGTTTGCCCCGCTCGAGTTGGGCCTGGGTCCGGGCGTCGAGGTCCGAGCCGAACTGGGCGAAGGCCGCCAGTTCGCGGAACTGCGCCAGATCGAGCTTCACCCGACCGGCCACCTGCTTCATGGCCTTGACCTGTGCGGCGGAACCGACGCGGGAGACCGAGATACCGACCGAGATCGCCGGGCGGACGCCCTGGTAGAAGAGGTCGGTTTCGAGGAAGATCTGACCGTCGGTGATCGAGATGACGTTGGTCGGGATGTAGGCGGAGACGTCGCCCGCCTGGGTCTCGATGATCGGCAGCGCGGTGAGCGAGCCGCCGCCGTACTTTTCGTTGACGCGCGCGGCGCGCTCGAGCAGACGGCTGTGGAGGTAGAAGACATCGCCGGGATAGGCCTCGCGACCGGAGGGGCGTTTGAGCACGAGCGATACCTGGCGATAGGCGACGGCCTGTTTCGACAGGTCATCGAAGACGATCAGGGCGTCCATGCCGTTGTCCATGAACCACTCGCCCATGGCGCAACCGGCGAAGGGCGCGAGGTACTGGTTCACGGCGGCGTCCGAGGCGGCGGCGCTGACGATGATGGTGTAGGGCATGGCGCCGTGCTTTTCGAGCACGTCGATCACCTGTGCCACGTTCGACTGCTTCTGGCCCACGGCCACGTAGATCGAGTAGAGCGGCCGGTGCGCGGTGTCGCCAGCTTCTTCCGCGGCCCGGTTGAGGCGGGCGTTGTTGATGATCGTGTCGATCCCGATGGTGGTCTTGCCGGTCGCGCGGTCGCCGATGATCAGCTCGCGTTGTCCCCGTCCGATCGGGATCATGGCGTCCACGGCCATGATACCGGTTTGCACCGGTTGGCTGACCGATTGGCGGCGGATGATGCCCGGGGCGATTTTCTCGACCGGATAGAAGCTGTCGGTTTCGATGGGGCCCTTGCCGTCCAGCGGTTCCCCGAGGGTGTTGACGACCCGGCCGAGGAGCGCCTTGCCGACGGGGACTTCGAGCAGCCGCCCGGTGGTCCGGACCTCCTGGCCTTCCTTGACCTTGAGGTAGTCGCCGAGGATGACGGCGCCGACCTCGGTTTCCTCAAGGTTGAGAGCCAGCCCGGTGACGCCGTCGCCGAAGTCGAGCATTTCGTTGAGCATGGCATCGGCCAGCCCCTCGATTTTGGCCACGCCGTCGCCGACTTCCCGGACGATGCCGACGTTCTGGCGGGAGACGCCGGTCTTGGCGCCGGCGATTTGCGCTTCAATGTCCTGTAACAGGTTGCTCATAGCACTTCACTTCTCGGTCAAAAGCTCTCTTTCAGATGGTTCAGGCGCGACTGGATGCTGCCGTCGAAGACGTCGCTGCCGACCTGAACGCGCATGCCGCCGATGAGGGCGGGTTCCTGGGCGAAGGTCAATTCCAGGCCGGGGCCGTAGAGGCGTTCGAGGCTGGCGGCGACTTGTTGGCGAAGGTTGTCCGCGAGGGGGACGGCGGTTTCGACGAGCGCGGATCGGCGGGCGACCTCGAGCCGGATCAGCCGTTCGAACTGGACCAGCACGGGGAGATAACCGCGCGGTTTCTCCTCGACGAGTCGCCGGACGGCCTCCCGGACGCGGTCTGACACCAGCCGGCCCTCCGCCTGGCAGGCGAGGAACAGGCGTTTGGCGTCGCTGCGGGCCTTTTTGCTGATCTTCATCGCGCGGGCCGCACTAGGCGGCGAGTTCGCGGTTGGTTTCCTCGATCAACCGCTGTTGATCGTCGACGGTCAGGATCTTGCCGGTGACCCGGGCGGTGGTTTCGACCACCAGCCGGCCGACTTCCTGGCGGAGCTCGGCCTTCATGCGTCCGAGTTCGGCCTCACTGGCCTCGCGGGCCCGCTGGATGATGTCGCCGGCGCTGGCGATGGCCTTCTGGGTTTCCTGTTCGAGCAACCGGGAGGCGGCTTCGCGCGCTTCGGCGATCAGCTTGGTGGCCTGCTCGTTGGCCTGGTCGAGGACCTCCTGCCGGGCCTGCTCGGTGCGCGCGAGTTCGGTCTTGATGGCCTCGGCGTTCTTGAGCCCCTCCTCGATGCGGTTCCGGCGGTCTTCGAGCACGCGCAGGATGGGTTGGTAGGCGAAGCGGTGCAGGAGAAAGGCGACGACGCAGAAGCTGATGGTCTGCGAGATGAAGAGCGGCCAGTTGAGGCCGAACTTGGTGGCCACTTCGCCGGCCATTCCGGCGAGCCCGCCGCCTTCCGCGGCGGCCAGGAGGAACATCGGTTGCATCATACGGACTGAGAAAATTCTCCGGAGCGGAACCGGCGATGCGGTCCCGCTCCGGCAAGCGTTATTGCCCCGCCAGGAAGATGGCGAAGAAGACGATACCTTCGGCAAAGGCGGTGCTGAGCAGCGCCTGGACCAGGATCTTGGTGGAAGCACCCGGATTCCGGCCGACGGCCTCGGAGGCCTTCATACCGATGATACCCACGCCGATGGCCGCGCCCAAACAGGCCGCGGCGATGTGTATGTTGCCGCTCATGACGGCGAGCATTGACAGCATGTCGTTCCTTTCTTGCTGTTGTCTCTGGTTCTTCACGACGGCTCCCGCAGTCTGGCCACGGTCAAGCCGCCGAAATTGTCGGGTTGTTGGTTCGGTCAGTGTCCGCCGGCCGCCGCGCCGGCGTGTTCCTCGTCATGCTGGCAGATGGTCAGCACAAACACCGCGGTGAGCAGCGTGAACACCAGGGCCTGCACGAAGCCGACCATGAGTTCGAGAAAGTAAAAGGGCAGGGCGAACAGCCAGCCCAGCCACGGACTCATGGTGGCCATCGTTTCGAGCATGTTCTCGCCCGCGAAGATGTTTCCGTAGAGACGGAAGCTCAGCGAGACCGGGCGGAACAGGATGGAGACCACCTCGAGCAGGCCGGCGAAGATGAAGATGGCGATCATCAGGACCTTCATGAACCCGGCGCTTTCGCCCTTGGCGCCGAAAATGTGGTTGAGGAACCCGCCCACGCCGTTGGCCTGCAACGCCCAGACGGTCCAGCAGACGAAGAAGATGACCGCCATGGACATCGTCATGTTCAGATCGGCGTTGGCGCCGCGGAAGATGGGCTGGCTGATGTGATGCAGATGGCCCCCGGCGTCGGGATGCCCCCAGCCAATCGAGCCGACTCCCGGCAGCAGGCCGAAGTAGTTGGCCGACATGATGAAGATGAAGATCGTGGCGAAGAACCAGAAGGTCTTCTTGACCAAGTCGGCGCCCACGATGCCTTCGAGAAATGCGTAGAGCGATTCGACCACCCATTCCCAGAAGTTCTGCAATCCCACGGGAACCAGGCGGACATTCCGGGTGGCGGCCTGGGCGGATGCGATCAGCACGATGGCCACCGCCCAGGTGACCACCATGGAATTCGAGACCGGCAGGCCAAGGATGTGGAAAAGCACCGGAGCGGCCTCGGGCAGGCCTTCGTGGCCGCCGCCATGTCCGGCTTCCGCCTCCGCTGCCAACGCCACTGCCGTGCCACCAAGGCACGTCAGCCAGGTCAAAATCAGTCGCGCGTATCGCATTCAGGCCAACCGCAATCCAGTACTCGAAGCTGCCCGGCCGGACGCCCGGCAGGCGGAAAACCCAAACCTGCCCAAAGCCCGAAAACCGCTCAAGGCTTTTTTGGGTTTTTACCGAGGGGACCAGGGCGAGTGACAAAGTAGCTGGAGGGGGTTGAACGGGGGGGCGGAGGGCGGTTGGCGACGGGTCCGAGCGGGGCATGGAGGCGATGAAAGCCCGCATTTGGGCCTGCTTGCGGCTCCGGCGGACACACCGATCCCTCCCCGCGGCAGCGCCACGGGGTGGGGGGGCATTACAGGTGGGTCGGCTACGCCGGTGGCGACATGAATCGACGGATCAGGCCACCAGGATGGCGACAGATGTGCAACTCGTAGTCCGGCAACGATTTCTTGCCTCCGCGTTTGTAGCGCTGCTGTTCGTGCAGGAAGATGGTCAGGGAGCGAAACAGGGACAGCACCCGCGCCGTGTTGGTCTCCGCCACCGGACACCGATCCTCGTCCTGGGTGCGATCCCGCCGATGATGCTGGCCGTTCTCGATCTTCCAGTGACTGCGCACCAGGGCCAGCAGGGGGGCCGGCCCGGCCTCGTCGGTCCAGAAACTGGTCGCCGCGTAGACGGTCTCCTCGGTGTGTTTGACCACTTGCCCGCCGCGGACATGATCGACCTTGCGGTCCACGCGCAACACCTGGGCCGCGCCGGCCAGTCCCAGGGTCTGGGGCGTGACCGCCACGCACCACAGCGCCCGGTCTTCAACCCGCCCGTGCCCTTTCGATGGTGCGGGCCTGAGGGGGGAAAAGCGCCCCCGAGGAGCGATTGGGCTTTGGCGAAGGCCCCGGGTTGATTGCCCTTGAGTATCAGGAGGTAATCGGCCCCGTTGCCTTGGGTGAGTTGCCGCGCGTTGGCCTTGGTGGTGTGGGCGGCATCGGTCGTGACACACACCCCGGCCAGGTCCATCGAGGACCAGTGCGCCGCGACCGCCGCCTCCTCGTTGGTGTTGGCTGGCACAGCCACTTGGTCCACCAGTCGCTGCTGGTCGGTGACGAAGTTGACCAGTGTCAGGGCTTTGTCGGCTTTGGGCTTCTGCAATTCTGCCGGGATCTCCTCGGGCGGTTCCGGGGCCGTGGCCACCGCCGGGGCCGGCGCGGCATTCTTGACCACCTTGCCGTCCAGGTGGAGGACCTCTGCCCGGCGGGGATCCTCGCGGGCCATCCAGCCGACCAGCACGCCCTTGAGTTGCTCGACATCAATCTTTTTGAGCAAGCGGCGGAAGGTGCGCTCGCTGGGCACGTCGCATTGCCGGGGAGCCCCCGGGCGCGGGCGGCAACGCAACTGCCAGCGCTGACCATGATTGAGGCTGGCGGCGAACTCGGCAATCGCGTGCGGCCCGTCGGAACCAGCCGCCACCGCCAGGGCGATCAAACTCAGCACCGTGGCCAGCGGATGCCGGAGGCCCTTGGGCCGGCGGGGTTCATGCATCTGCTCGGCGAAACACTGCCACAACGAAAACAACTGGCCCGTGGCCACCGGACAGGCCGGCGGCAGGGGCCGTTCATGGGCGGCCAGATGCGGCGGGAGTTGGGCCGCGCGCAGGTGCTTCAAGGCCGCGGGCCCCAGCGCCCGGACCCAGAGTTGCTTGGGATGGGTGGTGTCGGTGTAGAAGTCCTGCCAGTCGCGCTGGCAGCCCCGGGTGGAGCCGAGCCGTTGCCAGCCGGCGGCTTTGTAGCAGGTGCCCCGGAAGCGTTGCGGATCGACGAAGGTCTCGACCGCGAGCACGGGATGGCCGAAGTGCTGCTGCCAGTCCTGGGCCAGACGTTCACAGCTGAGCTTCAACACGCGCGAGGCCAGATTGGGCCAGCGCCCCGGGGCGGCCAGGACCAGGAAGCGCTGGTTTTGGGCCAGCAGATGGCGCCGGGCCGCCACCTCGCGGGCCGACCAATGCAGCCAGCGCTCGCGGGGCTTGAGGTGGAAGGCGGGCGAACAGAAGACCATCAACGCCAGCCACTGCCCCTGAAACTCGGCCACATAGCGCAGGGCCTGGCCCACGGCGGTGGCGTTCTTGAGGTAGTGCCTGCGGCGGAGAAGGTCGTCGAACCGGGGGCGTTCGGATTCCTCGATGAGACGCACCCGGACCCCTTGGAGCAACTCGGGTTCCGGAGGCAGTCCCTCGCTCACCACGTTGGAAAGATGGACCGACATGCCCGGAGTGAAGCAGGGGGAGGAGGGGGTGCCCAGAGAAATCGAACCAAATCTCTCCCTTCAAACCTCTTCCACGACTCCTTGACAACCGCCCTGGAGGGGGACTGCGCCGGCAGCCCGCCGCGGCGAAGCGCAGCAAAGACGGGGGCGAAGCGGCGACGGCGCTTTCGCGGCCGGACCGGCCTCCGAACATCCGAAGCGTCCCGAAGCTCACAAAGCAGCGCATGCCGCCGCTGCCCGCACTCCCGTAGCCAGGCAGTCGAGTTCACCACGAAGGCGCCCGAATCATGAGCCTTTCCGGGCACCATCCGATCCTGGCGCTACTTGTCGTGCGCCGATGGACTCCGCGGATTCCGCCGTTGTGGCTCCCCTCGTCTTCGCGGGCCCCTCACCCCGTCCCTTTCCGCATCCGATGGGGAGAGGGTGCCCGGAGGGCGGGTGAGGGGAAACCTCGCAGCATATCCCTATGACTTCCCAGTATTCGTGTTACGTCGTGGGTATTCGTGGTGGGAAAGCCTGGTTCCGGCTCAATTCCTCAGCGGGGACGCCGGTTCCTTCCAGTTGGGATCGGGTTCGTGCGCGGTTTCCATGATCGCCGCCAGGCGCGCGGTCAGGCCCGGGTTTTCGGCGGCGAGGTCTTTCGTCTCGCCGGGATCGGCCTTGAGGTCGAACAGCTGGACCGCGGCATGCCACGGTTGACGCACGGCCTTCCAGCGGTCCTGCCGGACGGCGCGCGCCCCCTGACGTTCGTAGAATTCCCAGAAGAAATGCGGCCGTTGGGCCTGGGCCCCGCTGCCGGTCAGGCTCGGCAGGATACTGACCCCGTCGATCCCGTCCGGCGCGTCCCCGGCGGCGAGGGCGGCGGCGGTCGGGAGGAAGTCGGCGAAATCGGTCACCTGCTCACTGACGGCACCCGGCGCCACCCTCCCGGGCCAGCGGACGATGAAGGGCACGCGGATGCCGCCTTCGTAGAGGTCACGCTTGATGCCGCGCAACGGGCCGTTCGAGTCGTTGAAATCGGGATCGTTGCCGCCCTCGCGGTGCGGGCCGTTGTCCGAGGTGAAGAACACGATGGTCCGTTCGTCCAGCCCGAGTTCTTTGAGCAGGTTGAACAGGCGGCCCACATCGCGGTCGAGCCGGCCGATCATGGCGGCGTGGCCCTTCTGCGGTTCCGGCCAGTCGCGGTCCGCGTAATCGCCGAGTTCCGGGACTTCCATGCCTTCGCGGCCCGCCTCGTTGTTGGCGTGGGGCAGGGTGAGGGCGAGGTAGAGGAAGAAGGGGTGGTCGCGGTTCGAGCGCACGAAGCGCAGGGCCTCGGCGGCGATCAGGTCGTGGCTGTATTCCCGCCGGACGCTCGCCTTGCCGCCGCCCTGCGCGTCCTCGTTTGGCACGACGTTGCGGACGGCGAAGCGGGCTTCGTTCCGCCAGAGATAGGTCGGGTAGTAATTGTGCGCGTGATGCTGGTTCAAGTAGCCGAAGAACTCGTCGAACCCCTGGCGGGTCGGCAACCCGGTCGTGTCGGGCTCGCCCAACCCCCATTTGCCGATCAACGCGGTCCGGTAGCCCCGCGCCTGCAGCACCTCGGCGACCGTGATGTCCTCGGGCAACAGCGGCAACCGGGCATTGCCCCGGATACGGGCATGACCCGTATGCCGCCCGGTCATCAGCACACAACGCGAAGGGGCGCAAACGGTCGACCCCGCGTAAGCCTGCGTGAACCGCAACCCCTCCGCCGCCATCCGATCCAGATGCGGCGTCCGGATCCGCGCCTGCCCGTAGCACCCGAGATCCCCGTAACCCAGGTCATCGGCGAGGATGAAGACGATGTTCGGCGGCGAGGTTTGGGCCGCTGCCGGACGCGCAGTCGGAAACAGGAGCAGGAAGGCAGCAAGGCAGGCTCGGGCCAATTTGACTGAGGTGGACGCGTTTCTTTTCATGGCTGATGAAGCTGATTCTGCCGGCGCAGGGCCCGCCCTCCAAGTCCTTTCCCGTTCCTGTCTGTCCGAGCGCAGCGCTGCTCCCGCCCGCGGCGGGAGGTGGATTCCGGGGCGAGCACCTGGTTTGTTGGATCGTGTTTTCTAACTGGCTTCCCGGCGGTTTTCGGTAAAATGGCGGGCGTCACAGACATGCGAGACAACCTATGCTGAGTTCATTTCGGTCCCCATCGTTCGGGCGTGCCGCGCGGTCCGGCGCCTTGGTTCTTGCCGGTGGCTTGCTGGTCGGCGCGCTCACCGCCTGTTCGCCGCGCGAGAGCGCGAAGTCCGGGGGTGGCGGCGATCCTGAGAACGCGGGTTCCGCTGCGCCAAAGCTGCGCTTCACCGTCGTTTCGCACGCGACGGCCGTGCCGTTCTTTGTGCCGGTGCGGCGCGGGGTCGAGGATGCGGCGCGGTTGCTCGGGGTGGACGCGGTGTTCACCGGGCCGCCGGATTTCGATGTCGCCCGGCAGGTCGAGTTCATCAAGGGCGCCATTGCCGCGGGTGTGGATGGCATCGGCGCTACGCTGCCGAATCCCGATGCGTTCAACGATGTCGTGGAGGAGGCGCAGGGCAAGGGAATCCCGGTTGTGGCGTTGAATGCGGATGCGCCGGCGAGCGGGCGGTTGGCCTACATCGGGCAGGGCAATTACGAGGCGGGTCGTTCGATGGGGCGCGAGATCGCGAAGCTCCTGCCGGACGGCGGGCACGTGTTGTTGTGCGCCCACACCGCTGGGGCGTTCAACCTCGAGGACCGGTTGCGCGGGGTCAAGGACGCCCTTACCGAAGCCGGCGGCTTTACGACGCACGTGCTCGCGACGACGACCGACATGGTGAAGGCGGGTTCGTTGATCTCGAGTTATTACCAGGGGCATCCCGAAACGCGCGGGTTCTTCGGGGTCGACGACATCACCGGCTCGGCCATTGCGCAGGTGATCGAGCGGGATCAGTTGAAGGGCAAGGTTCTGGGCGGCGCCTTTGACCTGGTGCCGGACGTGACGAACGCGATCCGTAACGGGTCGATGCAGTTCACCATCGATCAGCAGCCTTATTTGCAGGGGTTCCAGACGGTCGTGCAGTTGTATCTCCTGAAGCGCTATCAACTGGCGCCCACCGACATCAACACGGGAGTGGCCCCGGTGACGGCGGCGAACGTCGAGGCGGTGATGAAGCTGGCCGAGGAGGGGTATCGCTGAGGCGGATCGATTCGGTGGAAGACCGCGCATGGACAGGATAAAGAAGATGCCGTCGGAGGGGCGGGCCCGGTGAGTGGCGCGATCGAATCCGGGGTGTTGCGGAACGCCGCTCGCCAACGCCGTGGCACGGCAGCTCCCGGGGATGGGGAAAGCAGTTCGACGCAGCCGTCGTTGCTGGTCATCGATCAGGTCGGCAAGCGGTTCGGGCGCACCGAGGCTTTGAAGGAAGTGTCGTTGCGGATCGACCGGGGGCGGGTCTATGGATTGGCGGGCGAGAACGGCGCCGGGAAATCCACGTTGATCAAGATTCTGGGCGGGGTCCACCGGTCGGACGGCGGCCGCATCACCCTTGGCGGACGCCCGTTCGCTCCGGGTGATCCGGGCGCGGCCGAGGCGGCGGGCATTCACGTTTTTCATCAGGAGATTCCCATCTGTCCGAACCTCTCCGTCGCGACGAATGTCTTCCTGGGCCGGCGCGGGCGTGGTGGCCTGGCGAAGCCGCGGGTGGACGAGGCGGAATGCCGGCGGTTGTTTCGCGAGTTGCTCGACCTCGAGCTGGATCCGCGCCGGCTGATGCGGGACTGCACCGCCGCGGAACGGCAGCTGGCCCTGCTGGTGCGCGTCCTGTGGCAACGCGCCGACCTGATCATCCTCGATGAACCGACCACCGCGCTGACCCCGCCCGAGGTGGCGCGGTTGTTCGCCATCATCCAGCGGCTCAAAAGCCAGGGCGTGGCGTTTCTGTTCGTGAGCCATTTGCTCGAGGAAATGTTGTCGTTGGCGGACGAGATCTTCGTGCTCCGGGACGGCGCCCTGGCCGGGCATCTCGGGCGCGACGCGTTCGACGCAAAGGTGCTGGCGCGGATGATCGCGGGGCGGACGCTCGAAAAGCCGTCGGGCGGGACGCGGCGCATCGATGGTCCGCCCCGGCTCGAGGTGAGCGGTCTGAGCCGCGGGGGCGAGTTCCTTGACGTGTCGTTCCGGCTGCAACCGGGCGAAGTGCTTGGGGTCACCGGGCTGCAGGGTTCGGGGCGGTCGGCGGTCTTGCGGGCGTTGTTCGGCGCGCCACCGGCCTCCGGCGGGGAAGTCCGGCTGGATGGTTCACCGGTCCGGGTTTCGGACCCGCAACGGGCGATGGCGGCGGGCATCGGTTACGTGCCCGAGGACCGTCGCCAACTCGGGCTCTTTGACGACCTCGATGTGCAGCGGAACCTGGGTCTGCTGAAGCTCGATGAACTGAGCCGGGGCGGGCGGTTGCGTTTCGGTCGGTTGCGCGAACTGGCCGTTTCGTTGCAGCGAAGGTTGGGCATTCGCATGGCCGGTCCGGATGCCGCCATCGGGACGTTGAGCGGCGGCAATCAACAGAAGGTGCTCATCGCGCGCTGGCTGGCCATCCGCCCGCGGTTGCTGTTGATGCAGGAGCCGACGCGCGGGGTGGACGTCGGCGCGAAGGAGGAAATCTGCCGCTTGATCCGCGAACTCGCCGGCGAGGGTTGCGCGTTCGTTGTCTCCTCCTCGGAGTTGGAGGAGTTGATCGCGGTGTCGGACCGCATCCTGGTCTTTCGGGCGGGGCGGGTGGGCGCGGAATTCGCCCGGGGCGCCGTGACCAAGGCCGACCTGATTCACGCCTGTGCGCAGCCCGGCGCGCTGTCTCCTTTCCCGAATGTTGCCGATGGAAACTAAGCCTCATCCGCCGATGAATTCCGGCCGGGCCCGCATGGTTGGCCGGGTGCTGCAGCTGCGCGATTTCGGCGTGCTGATCGCCGCGCTCGGCATCGGCCTGGTGTTCGCGCTGCTGGCGCCGGCCTTCTTGTCACCGTACAACCTGTTCAACCTGCTCCGCCAAACCTCCGAACTCGGGATCGTCGCGATGGCGATGACCGTGTTGATCGTGTCGGGCGAATTCGATCTGTCGGTGGGCGCGATCTATGCAGTGACCGGGGTGGTGACGGGGTTGCTGTTCAAAGTGGCCGGCATGAACCTCTGGGCGGCGGGCGCGCTCGGGTTGAGCGCGGCGCTACTGCTCGGGGCCATCAACGGAATGCTGGTTACGATCACGCGGGTCAACTCGTTCATCGCCACGCTGGCGACCATGATGATCTTCCGCGGGCTCGCGATGGTGCTTTCGCGGGGGCAACCGGTGTCGAGCTTTCCCGACCAGTGGTTCTTCGAGGTGCTCGGGCGGGCGCGGTTGTTCGGAACGGTGCCGGTGCCGATTCTCTGGCTGCTGGGTTGGGGATTGGTGATGTACTTCTTGCTGCACCGGACGGCGTATGGCGTCCGGGTGTTTGCCACCGGGGACAATCGCGAGGCCGCCGACCTGGCGGGCATTCGGACCGCGCGGGTCAAGCGGTTGAACTTCCTGCTCACGGCACTGGCTGCCGGCGTGGCCGGGTTGGTGTCGCTGGGCTACTTGAAAACGGTGACCCCGACGCAGGGGACGGGATTGGAACTCGAGGCCATCGCGGCCTCGGTGATCGGCGGGACGGCGATGCGCGGCGGGGTGGGGAGTATTCTGGGGACGTTCCTCGGGGCATTGATCATGGCCGAAGTGCGGACGGGCTTGGTGCTGATGGGGACGGACGCCTATCTGCAGGATGCGTGCGTGGGGCTGATCATCGCCGCCGCGGTGATCTTGAACGTGTGGCTCACCGCACGGCGCGCCTGACCAACCCGCGTGCATTTGGCGCCCGCGCTGACGGAAGGCAGCGGCCCGGTTCTGGAGTGCGCCGGCAGAGCGAAGCGGCGACGGCGCTTTCGCGGCCGGACGGGCAGGCGAATACCCGAAACGCCTCGAAGCCCCCCGAAGCCCGAAAAGCGGTGTCAAAGCCACCGCACTCCAAAAGGGGCGCGTCCGTGTTGACACCGCGCTGCTGGAAGGGAGCGGGCCGGTTTTGGAGTGCGCCGGCAAAGCGGAGCGGCGACGGCGCTTTCGCGGCCGGACAGGCGGGCGAAAATCCGAAGCCCCCCGAAGCCCCCCGAAGCCCGAAAAGCGGTGTCACGGCCACCGTGCTCCATGTCGGCATACGCCGGCCATTCTTTGCTCGCGCGAACGGCGGCGCTTTCTACACTGTCGCAAACGTCCTCCCCGATCCTGCGGTGCATGCGGCAGCGCTCGGGATTCCGCAGTGCGCGGGATCGTCGCATCCGTGGCGGAAGACAGCAGCGGACCATACATGAAGACTCCCGTATCTCTCGTTACGCAACGCAAGCCCGGGCGCACGGCAGCCACCGTGCTTTCCGGTTCCGTCCTTGCCATCGTGCTCGCCGTTTCTGCGGCTTCGGCGTTTGCCGCCGCCGGAAAGGACCTTCAATTCGACCGGACAATCAGCCGTCCCGTGCTTGAGCACTACCTGTCGCGGGCCATCACGATGGAAGGGATGCTGAACGGTCGCGGCGACCTGGCCGACAACATCCGCATGTTGAACGCCGTCGGCGCGAAGTTCATCGGGCGCAGTCTGTGTTTGTGGGGCGGGGAAGCGGCGATGCTCCGGAATCTCGAACGGGCCGCGCAACAGGCGCCGCAGGTCCACGCGGCGGACCCGAGAATGGTGCTGCAGGCCTGCATCTTCGAGATCGTGACGACCCAGGTCGACGAGGTGCCGGTGCCGGCGTGGGCCTTCGAGACGTTCGGCCTGCCGGTCGAAGCGCGGAATTTTCGTTACGCGGACATGCTCTATCCCGACGGTCGCTTCAAGGACCATTGGCGGAGCGGGCAATCCGTGCCGGACGTGAGTCGCCCGGAGACGAAGCTCTGGTTCTATTTCCAGGGCCGGTCCTATATCGACGCGGGCTGCGAAGCGATTCACCTCGGGCAGACGGAGTTGATGAACCGCAACGACCCGCATCTGGACCACTACACGGGAGTGCTGGCGCGGATTCGGGAATACGCCACCGGCCACGCGCGCCGGCACATGGTCCTGCTGGATTCGCACGTGCCGAGCGGCGGCCTGGTCCGCGACGGACGGTTGTTGATGGATTTCCATTCCTTCCCGCTCCGGATCATGGAAACGCCGGACAAGCCCCAGGAGGCCATTCTGAAGGTCGGCTTTTCGGACGGCATTTACGGACGGAGCAAGGGCGGGTTGACGTTCAGCGGCTGGGAATGCGAACACCTGCCCTACCTCGTCGAAATCGACAACTGGGGGGTGAGCCGCACGCCGGGCGAACCCCGCGCGGGCAGCATCTGGATCTGGGGTTACGATGAGATCACTTGGTTCGCCCATCAACCGCCGGAATACCGCGCGCGCTGGTTGCGTTACGCCCGCGACTGGGTCCGCCGGACCGATCCCAACGGCTTTCTGCAAATGCCCGGCAGCCGCACCCTGCGTTCGCCCAAGGACCACCTCCGCTGGTATTACGCCAACCGCCGCAGCGACGCCGTCCCGGAGGGTTTCGGCGACGAGGACGCGATCCGCCGGATCTGGGCCGGGGAAGCAGGGGCTTCCGCCGCCAACCATTCCCCCGCGACAGAACGGTAAAGTCTGCCCCGGGGTCAGTCCTCGCTGTCGGTGGAGGGAGCACCACCAACAGACGCAGAACTGACCCCGTCGTCCTCACCGTCGGTGGAGGGAGCGCCACCAACAGACGCAGGACCGACCCTGTCGCTGTCGCCGGCGAAGGGGCAGGTGAACTCGTAGTTGCCTGCTTCCACCTCGATGACCACGGCGTCGGGTTGGGTCGCGGAAACGGTCACCGGTCGGCCGCCTTCGGTGACGCGGGATGGTTGCGGGGTGGGCAGGTGAACGGTCGCTGTCGTGTTGGGCGGGACTTCGACGTGCAACGTCAGCATCCCCTCATGGACGCGCCAGGCCGAGCGGATCAGGCCCCGGATGGACGTGTATTCCCCGCGGGCCCAGGTCACGCCGCCGCCGGGTTTCGGGGCGATGTGAAAGTGCTTCCATCCGGGCGCTTGCTCGTCGGGGTTCAAGCCGATGATATGCCGCCACATCCATTCCCCGACGGCGCCAAAGGCCCAATGGTTGAACGAGTTCATCCCGGCATCCTGAAAGCCGCGGCCTTTCACGTAGCCGTCCCAGCGTTCCCAGATCGTGGTGGCGCCGTTGTCGATCATATAGAGCCACGACGGAAACGAGCGGTCGGTGAGCAGTTGCCAGGCGGTGTCGGCCTGACCGTGGCGGGCGAGTTCGAGCATCGCCCGGTGCGTGGTCTGAATGCCGGTCGACAGATGCCCCTGATAGCGACGGATGTTCTCGAGCAAATGCGCCGTCGCCGGGGCGCGCAGTGCTTCGGGCAGCGAGTCAAAGTGGAGCGCCAGCGCATAGCCGCCCTGGGTGTCGCCTTCGATGCGTCCATCGGCCCGGACGAAACGCCGGTTGAACGTCTCCTTGATGCGCCCGAACAACTCACCGTACCGCGCCGCCTCGGCGTCCCTTTCGAGCACGCGCGCCATGCGCGAAACGAGATCCGTCGAATGCGCGAAGAAAGCGGTGGCGAAGACCTCCTTCGGCACGGAACCGCCCTTTTCGGGCCAGCCGCTCTGCTTGATCCAGTCGCCGTTGAGCCAGTCGTTGTAGTCGTTGTTGCGGCCCTTAACCCAGACGAGGTCCGGGTTGTTCCGGTGGATGTAATCGATCCAGCGCGAGGCGGCGTCGAAATGCGCCGCCAACAGCCGGGTGTCCGCGTAGTTCTCGTAGGCCCGCCACGGCACGATCACCCCCGCATCGGCCCACGCCGGCGCGCCCGAGAACGCCTGGTTCGGATCGCCCGGATGCGGCGCGAAATCGGGGAACCGTCCGTCGTCCGCCTGATCGTCGCGGATGTCCTGGACGAATTTCGTGAAGAATGCCCCCAGGTCCATGGTGAACATCGCCGTCTGCGCAAACGCCTGAATGTCGCCCATCCAACCGAAGCGTTCGTCCCGTTGCGGGCAGTCGTTCGGGGAACTCACCAGGTTGGCGCGCTGGGTCCAGACGATGTCTTCCATGAGCTGGTTCAACGCGGGATCCGAACACGCGAACCGGCCCGCTTCGGGAGCATTCGAGTGGAACACCCGGCCCCGCACGGCGTCGGCATTCGGGGTTTCGGCGAGTCCGCTGACTTCAACGTAGCGGAATCCGTGATACGTGAAACGGGGCTCGTAAACGAAGGGTCCATCCGTTCGCGGGATGTAGCGGTCCGTCTGGGCCGCCCCGCGCAGGTTGGCCGTGTAGAGCGTGCCATCGTCAGCGAGCATCTCGGCGTGCCGGATCATCACCGGCTGGCCGGCCCTGCCCGCGGCCTTGATGCGGCACCACCCCACCATGTTTTGCCCGAGATCGAACACGTGGACGCCGGGCCGCGGCTCGGTCACCCGGATGGGCGCGAGTTCCCGCACGACACGGATCGGTTCGTTCGCCTGCCAGACGAGTTCGGGAGTGTCGGGAGGGAAGGTCTGGGCCCGGTTCCATTCGTGATCGTCGAACGCGGGTCGCTCCCAGCCGACGGGCTCCAACCGGGCATCATAGGTTTCGCCATCATAAATCCCGGCGGCGCGGACGGGACCGTTGGTGGTCGTCCGCCACGATTCGTCCGTGACAACGAACTGCCGGCTGCCGTCCGCGAGTTCGATTTCGAGCTGGAGCAGGAACCGCGGTTGATGGCCGTATGGAAACCGGCCCACCGCCATCAGCCGGCCGGCATACCAGCCCTCGCCGACCTGCGCGGTGACCACGTTGTCGCCGGGGTGGAGCAGGTCCGTGACATCGAAGGTCTGCACGGCAACGCGCCGGCGGTAGCTGGTCCATTCAGGCGCGAGGATCTGGTCGCCGACGCGCTGACCGTTCAGGCGAAGTTCGTAAACCCCGAGGGCCGTGGCGCGCGCCGTGGCCCGGCGGACCGTCGCGGGGACGGTGAAGGTCTTGCGCGCCAGCGTGCCGGGAAGGGACTCCCGCGCGCTGCCGGGAGCCACCGTGTGCGTGATGCCGTCGGTGAGGTTGGTTGCCGCCCAGGGACCGGTTTCGATTGAATCCAGGGCCTCGACGCGCGCGCCGTTGGCGAGGTTGTCGACCCCGTCCAACACCTGCAATTCCGCCAGCGCGAACGCATGCTGATCCCCGTCGCGCAAGGCAAGCCGCGTCGCCGTGAGGCGGACAAACCGGTTGGTCGTCGGGGCAAAGCGGAACAGCGGCGCGTCGGCGCCCGGGTTGGGTTCGTCCGCGACGGTGCGGTCCACCAGCAGTTGGGCATCGACGAAATCCGCGCTCGAGGCGGCCTCGATCTTGAAGCGCCGCGGAAAGAGAAAGCCCGGCGTGTCGGGCTGCCAGTCATACGGACGGGCCGGAAACAACCGGACGGCCCCCAGGCGGCGCGCCCTTCCGAGATCGACCTGCACCCACTTCACCGCGGTGGCGTTGGTGGTGAGCTGGCTGTGATAGCCGTTCAACGGACCCCGCGCCGACGGGGCGACGGCCAGGGACGGATCGGCGATCCACTTCGCCTGCCATTCCGCCGGCTCGAGCAATCCCATGGTCCAGGTCGCCGGATCGCTCCACGCCGAGGCCCGGCCTTCCCGGTCCCAGACCCGCACCCGCCACCAGATCGCCTGACGCGAGTGCAGCGGGCGGCCGGCGTAGGCGAGGTGAACGGTTTGCTCCGCGTCGATGCGGCCAGTGTCCCACAGATCGGGGGTTCCCTGGCGGAGTTGGTCCCGCGAGGAGGCCGCCTGAACGTGGTAAGCGGTCTGGCGTTCGCCGCGGCGCGGGGACTTCAAGACCCAGCTCAGCCGCGGATCGCGCACATCGATGCCAACCGGATCGACCCGGTATTCACAGCGGAGCCGCTCGACGCGCAGGTCCTGCGCCAGGATCAGACCGGGGAGCAGGGTGGTGGCGAACGTCGGGCGGAGAAAGCGGGACAGAACGAACGGGAGAATGCGCATGGGATGTCGAGGTGTTGAAAGGCAGGTGTAGCCGATCGTCGGGTCCGGCGCCAGTCACGAGAACCGCTTTCGCGGGCTTCGGCGTCAGGGGAGGCCAGGCCCCACGCTCCGGGAACCGCGCCCCCTCCCTCGGCCACCAGGTAGAGCGCATCACTCCGCGCACGCCGTCCCACAAGGTAGGGCGCGTCACTCCGTGCGCGCCGCTCCCCAGAAGGTAGGGCGCGCCACTCCGTGCGCGCCGCTTCCCACAAGGTAGGGTGCGTCACTCCGTGCGCGCCGCTTCCCACAAGGTAGGGCGCGTCACTCCGTGCGCGCCGTTCCGGGAAGACTCCGTTCGCGCGACCCGCCGGACAATCGTTGCCAGGACGCGGCCCGGGCCCGATGCACCCCGCCAGGACCGGGCTCCAGAAGGGCCAAAATGGGGGGAGCCCGGTCCTGAGTGGTAACGCGCTTGGGAAGAGTGGTTTACGCAGAATCTGGCCGGCGAGAGTGTCGCGAGGATGCCCGCTGGCGACCCCGAAAAACGGACCTTTGTCCTACAGGCAGGTTGACACCCTGATGGCGAAGGGCTTACAAGAAGGCAGGCGGGAGACCGCTCGAAGCCGAAAGGCACTGAAGACGGATTCTTGTTTTTTCCTTGCCTCCGATCATGGCTATGGCGGGAGACCGCTCGAAGCCGAAAGGCACTGAAGACGCCGGTTTGTGCCGGAAGAGTTCACGATGAATACCCACTCTGGCGGGAGACCGCTCGAAGCCGAAAGGCACTGAAGACTCGCTGCCCTCCCAGAAAAAGGACGTGATCATTTTGCCGTGGCGGGAGACCGCTCGAAGCCGAAAGGCACTGAAGACGGTTCCAAGTATGCCAACATCTGTTGAGATAAAAGCATGGCGGGAGACCGCTCGAAGCCGAAAGGCACTGAAGACAGGACAACCAACAAGATTAGGAAGATGACGACAAGAACGAGGCGGGAGACCGCTCGAAGCCGAAAGGCACTGAAGACGGCGCCGATTGCGCCCACGACTCCCGCGATCTCATGGGGCGGGAGACCGCTCGAAGCCGAAAGGCACTGAAGACACAGATCCCCTGAACGCTGCCCAGAACTCAACACGGGTTGGCGGGAGACCGCTCGAAGCCGAAAGGCACTGAAGACCTGTGAGGGGTCCGATGTAGCCCGCGTTTCCGTCTGTGTAGGCGGGAGACCGCTCGAAGCCGAAAGGCACTGAAGACCCACGATGATTAGCGGCGAAGCGATCGCTGCGTAGGGGCGGGAGACCGCTCGAAGCCGAAAGGCACTGAAGACGCGGCGACCTTCCCAAGGATTAGCTGGGCTACCTTGCCGGGCGGGAGACCGCTCGAAGCCGAAAGGCACTGAAGACGCCACCGAACTTGTTGACGATTGCTTCAACCTGCCCCAAATGGCGGGAGACCGCTCGAAGCCGAAAGGCACTGAAGACCCCCCAGGGGGCTCCCAGTACCCGACCCACGCGTATGGGGCGGGAGACCGCTCGAAGCCGAAAGGCACTGAAGACATGCAGGTTTATGGTTTGCCGTAGCTGAGTGGGCTGGGCGGGAGACCGCTCGAAGCCGAAAGGCACTGAAGACCTGTGCTCCTCCAGTCCGTAGGATGTCCCGGGTACACCGGGGGCGGGAGACCGCTCGAAGCCGAAAGGCACTGAAGACACACAGGGTCGACATTTGGTCGGATAGAGACGCTCTTCGCGGCGGGAGACCGCTCGAAGCCGAAAGGCACTGAAGACATCTGAACGGCAAGCTGGTAGCGGCTGTATTCCTCGGCGGGAGACCGCTCGAAGCCGAAAGGCACTGAAGACTTGATAAAGGAGATGTAGTTGTTCCACAACTCCTGAGGCGGGAGACCGCTCGAAGCCGAAAGGCACTGAAGACCTTGACGCAGACTTGGAGCACTTTGTTAATTGCTTGTGTTGGCGGGAGACCGCTCGAAGCCGAAAGGCACTGAAGACCAACCCCGGCGCATTGCTCGCCGTGTTGGTGTCGGTGTCAGGCGGGAGACCGCTCGAAGCCGAAAGGCGCTGAAGACAACCCTACTCCGAAAATGTAGGTTTCACCCGATGTCACACGGCGGGAGACCGCTCGAAGCCGAAAGGCACTGAAGACCACTCGCACCAAAGTCGGTGACAGGTCATCACGGTCCAGGGCGGGAGACCGCTCGAAGCCGAAAGGCACTGAAGACCTTGTGGATGAGACCATCGTTGACGAACTTGTCCATCGGCGGGAGACCGCTCGAAGCCGAAAGGCACTGAAGACCGGGGTTCCGCCACCTCTGACCATGGTTTTGAGGCCATGGCGGCGGGAGACCGCTCGAAGCCGAAAGGCACTGAAGACGGTCGCTACAGGAGTCAGGAGTCAGAAGCTAGGAGTCAGGAGTGGGGATGGGAGATCCGCGGCGGGTAGCCGCGCGGCACTGAAGACGGAGTGCGCAGGAGTTGGAAGCTGGAAGCTCGGAGCTGGAAGTCTGGGGTTTGAAGTTGGCGAGCACCGGTTCGAAGTCGAGCGACCCGCTGACCCGACCCATCCCGTTCATCCTATTCGTCCTGTCCAACAGGGAACCGATCGAAGCCGGAAGGCACTGAGGACGGTCGCTAGAGGAGTCAGGAGTCAGGAGTCGGGAGTCGGGAGTCGGGAGTCGGGAGTCGGGAGTCGGGAGTCGGGAGTCGGGAGTCGGGAGTCGGGAGTCGGGAGTCGGGGATGACACGGATGGAGCGTGGTGATGCCGTGTTTGCCGGGAGGGCGGGGAGGATTACTGAAGGGCGAGTTCAGGTCCACGCCGGGCCACTTCGGTTTCCCCGAACATCCGTGCCCATCCTGCCCATCCGTGGTGAACTTCCTGCACGGTCTGCGATCCATGATCCTCCGGAAGCGTCTGCAGCTTGTCGCGCCGGGGAGCGGCCAGGCCGGGCTCGTTCAGTTCCACCACGGATGAACACCAGGAACGGCCCGTAGAGATGGAGCCGCTCGGGTTCGCCCCCAATGCCTCGATTCGGTCGGGCAATTCCAGCGCCCAGCTTGCTGAACCGCGAGGCCGAGTCCCGCCTGTCCGAGCGGATCAAAGCCGTGGAGGAACGCGGGGAGACCGTCCTGACCTGCGGGAAGGGAACGGCAAGCTCGCCGCAACCTTGGTCGCCGCCCGCCCGAAGGCCCGAAGCCGGCGCGACGGCGACCCCGCCGACCGGCTGCTCATCGCCATCGCTCTTGAGCACCGGGGCATCTTGTTGGCCCCCGGCCCTACGATCCGGAGCTGTCCGGCTCCGCAAACCCGCGGGTAAGTCTCCGCCGTGACCTTTCAGCAACTCGTAGCCGCCGACGTGCAGTCGGCGCATGATTCAGTGGGGATACGGGCGCCGGTTGCCGGGCGCGGCGATTCACCAAAACGGGACCGCCAGTCGGAATCGGCGGGACCGCGTAAGCCCTTGGATTTCAGCGCCGACTACACGTCGGCGGCTACTGCGGGTTGAATCGATACGGCTCAGCCAGAGCTCCCGACAAGTCCGGGCTGCCAGCGCCCGGCGAACGGCGATCGCGAACCGACGTTTCCGGGCGACGGCCGACGCAACGCGAGGTGGCGTGGAAGGGCA
This sequence comes from Verrucomicrobiales bacterium, assembly GCA_024233305.1. Lineage (GTDB taxonomy): Bacteria > Verrucomicrobiota > Verrucomicrobiia > Limisphaerales > J093 > J093. The sequence goes on along the minus strand of JACKPV010000028.1, from coordinate 183,758 downwards.
ACCGACTCGGCGCGTTCCGGGTGGGATGGTGCCGGACCTCGGGCCGTCGGCAAGCACGTGGCGGATGGGCAATAGAGGGTGAGGAGTCGCCAAGATCGGAGTAGCGAGCCTGCTTTCCTTTATGAATACATGGCGACAGTCATGAAAGCTGGGAACGCGTGGGGATCTTGGCGAAGGATGGAGCCATGAGCGGCACACTGCTGAAACTCCAGATCGGCCCCGTCCAGGACTTCATCGCCCAAGCCCGCAGCACCCGGGACCTCTGGAGCGGGAGCTATCTGCTGTCGTGGCTGAGCGGGCATGTCATTCACCGAGTGGCCAAGCTGGATCCCAGCGTGGAGATCGTTTTTCCCAGACTGAATGACGGCCCAGGTTCCATGCTGAAGTTGATTGCATCGCTTGGGACACCATCGCTGGGTGGTGGCCGGGGAGCCACGCTGCCCACCGTGCCGAACCAGTTGCTGGCCAAGGTTCCTGCCGGGGTCGGCAAGACGGAGGTGGAAGGAGCTATCGCGGCGGTCTTCGATTGGGGGACTGATGCGCAGGACGAAACGGAGAGGAGCGAGTGGCGACGCATATGCGACGGTTGCCGGCGCTTTCTCAGAAACAAGGAAGCAAAGCTCGAAGCCACTTGGAAGACCCATTCCGTGGAGAAGTTCGAGTCCCTCTTGTGGGAGCTGTGGGATGGCCAGTTGAAGGACTTCTGGCAGGTCAGCTGGCTGCTCTGGCCCGCGCCGGGTGAGGCCGTCGAGGAGGCGGCTCTGGCCGGGTTCTTTGCCCGGACCCCGGTTGGCCGTCTTTGGCGCACGGAGCAACCGCAGGCGAAGCCCAACGAATGGCTGATGCGCCATCAGGTGGCGTCGCACTGCTTCGAGGCCCGTCGCCATACCTGCGACTTCCGGGCCTGGGACGGCGTGTCGGGGTTGGACAAGGACAGCCTCAGCGGCAAGGAAGAGGCCCTGACCACGAAGGAGTGGTTCAAACAGATCCCACGTGGCAAGGACGGCAAGGAAGTGGCGCTCAACCATCTCTTCCGGAACAACGACCCGCTGGCCGCCCCCAACCTCGTCAAGCGGGTTTGGCACAAGGCCTACCTCGAACCGTCGGACAAGGAAGGCGGTCGGGGGTTGAATCGGCGTACGCTGGAGCAAGTCCCGGGCAGCTATTTCGACATCCCCTCGGTTCCCGGGATTGCGGCCTTCCCGTGGGCGCGCAGAGTCTGGGAGAAGAACCGGGAGGAACGCTTCGAAGGGGCCGCCTTCAGACAGTTCAGGCAAGCCGTCATTGATGTGCGCGACTATCTGCCGCTGGAGTTGCCGCGGCGCCTCGACCAGACGGACGAGACGCCTGCTGAATGGTTGAAGCGAGTGGACTGGGAGATCTTTCGCGAGGAATTCTGGAGGGAGCAGCTCCGGGTGAGCCGCAAGCAGAACCCCGCCCAACCAGAATGGGAGAAGGCCGCGACAGCCGGGCTTGAGGCGGTACGACGTTTCATCCGCGAGGAAGGGCTCGGTTCCCCTTCCTCCTACTACGCGGTTCTGGCCGGCGACGGCGACAAGACCGGCCGTTGGCAAAACGGCATCGATCCTGACGGCAAGCCGTTCGACTTCGATCGCCAGTTCCACGAGCGGATGAGCGCTGGCCTTGGGGGTTTCGCTGCGGAGAACACACAGCGCATTGTCGAGGACATCGCCGGAGAAGGCCTTCCCCCCCAGCATTTCCAGGGCAAGCTCATCTACGCTGGAGGCGAGGACGTGCTCGCGATTCTGCCGGCGGACCAGGCCGTCGACTGTGCGGCGAGGCTTCGGCAGGCGTACCGCGAGCGGATGGGCGAGCAGATGCGCGAATGTGGTCGTGGCCCGTTCACCTATTCGGTTGGCGTGGCAATCGGACACGTCAAGCAACCCCTGCAAGACATGGTCCAGGCCGCCCGCGACGCCGAGGGCTTGGCCAAGAAAAAAACCGCTCTTGGCGGTTTCGAGGGGGATGCACTGGCGATCACCCTTTTCAAGCGGAGCGGGGAAACGGTCGCCTGGGGCGCCAAATTCGGTTCCAAAGCCCTCGACTTGCTCCACTTCTTTCGTACGGTGTATCGCCGACCGGTTGGCGAGCCCAATGCCGAAATGCCCGTCACCGGCCGGTTTCCCCATCGCGTCGTTCAGGTGCTCTCCAGGCTTGGCCCGGAAACCCTGGTCAGTGGCAAGGTCGAGGGCGCTTCGGTCGCGGACCTCGCGGAAGCAGAAGTTGCGTGGGTCATTCGACAGCAAACTCGGAAAGCGGGGAGCATCAAAACCAAAGAGCACTTGAAGGCGCTGCGCGAGGACCTGCTCCGCCGTTGTCGGGATTACCTCTCAGAGCTGCGGGATCGTTCGCGGCCGCTCTCCGAGTTCTACGACCTCTTTGCGGTCGAAGCCTTCATTGCTCGTCAGGGGGATTGAGTCATGCCCGTCTACCTCATCCAACCGCAAGACCTGCTCTTCTTCCGGGATGCCCGCCCGATGGAGCCCGAATCCCCGGGCGGCGGCCAGGGCGCGCGCTGGCCCCACCCGGCGATCTTCTTCGATGCGATCCATGCGGCCCTGTGGCGGGCCTTCCCTGACGCGGAACACCGGCAACGGGTTGGCTTCGCCGGGCGTAGCTTCTTCTTGAAGCGCAAGGGGCGGAGAATCGCGGTGAGGCGGCAACGGACCTGGTTCCACACGCTGGCCACCGCTGGACCGTTCCCCGTTGTGGAGAGCCGCTGGCTCTTTCCCGCCCCTGCCGATGTGTTGCCCGAAGGAGGCCGGCTCCTGCCAATCACGGAACCGAGCGGCGTTTCGATTCCGCCGTCGGCGCTTCGATACGCACTTGGCTCCACTGAGCTCCCAAGCAAGGCCACGGTCGTCCCTTGGTGGTCCAAGGAGGCGGTCGAGGGTTACCTGGCCCGCGGTACCGGGCTTCCCGAGGGTCGGACCTTCGGTTCTTCCCAACTGTTCGCCGGCGAGTGGACCACCGGGATCGGCACCGATCCGTTGACCGACACCCAGGATGGCGAGCGCATCTATTCGGCGCAGTACCTCCGGTTGCGCGAGGACGTCCGTTTCGGGCTGTGGGCAACCCTGCCCAAGAACGGCCCGGACGGAATGGATGAGATGTTCCCGGGATCGTCGGACTTGGCGATCCTCGTCGCCGGCGGGCAGCAACGGTTCTGCCACGTCCAGCGGCAGGATGCCGACGATGACCTGACCCGTCTCCTGCCGGTATCGCGTCCTTTGCCCGCCGGATGCACCCGGTTGAAATGGGTGTTGCTGAGCCCCGCGGTTTTTCCCTCCGTGCCGACACAAGGCCACGGCGGCGGCTGGCTGCCGACGTGGATTCATCCTGGGGACCACGGGGTCCTGCTCAATCCGGTCGGAACCGACCCAGCCGTCCGGCGACGATCACGCAGCGAGCGACGGCGCGCCGAACCCGATCCGGACCTCCGACGGTGCCGACTGGTCGCCGCCCGCATCCCCAAGCCGGTTCCGATCACGGGCTGGACGGAGGCCTTGCACGTGCCGCGCCGGGACGATCAGGAGCAGCCAATTGACGGCGGCAGAAGACCGGGGCCACGAGCGACCCAACTCGCGGTACCCGCCGGCGCCGTCTACTATTTTGAATGCCCGACTGAGCGGGCGGCGCGCCTTCTCTGGGGCCTCCTGTCGTGGCACGGAGACGAGGCGCAGCGTGTGAATCGAATTGTCCATCGCCGCTCCAGCCTGCTGGGCGAGAAAGGCTTTGGCCTGGGCATCTGCAGTTGTTGGGAAGCTTATGAGACAATGTTCGGGAATCGATAGCCCGGGCCGTCCTGGATTGCGAACGAACCACGACCTATGAGTGACACCACGAAGTCAGAAGGGGACCGCAAGGCTGCGCGACTGGAACAGAGGCTCCTGTACCTGTTCACTCGAACCCCGCTCCATGTGGGCGCGGGGTCCGGTCTGGGAGCCATTGATCTTCCGGTCCAACGGGAGCGGCACAGCCGTCATCCCATCATTCCGGGCAGCTCCATCAAGGGGGTCCTGCGCTTCACGGCCGCGACCATCGACGAGCTCGATCAGGCGAAGATCGACGACATGTTCGGGCCGGAACTGGGCGGGGAGAACGCCGGGAAGGAGGCTCGCGCGGGAGACCTGGTTTTCGGAGAGGCGCGGCCTCTGGCGTTCCCGGTGCGCTCCGCCCGGGGCGCCTTTGCCTACGTGACATGTCCGCTCGTGCTGCAGCGTTTCGCGCGAGATTCGGGCCAGCCCGGTCTGCCCGAATTGTCGCATCCCGAGGATCAGGAATGTCTCGCGGGCGCCAGGGTGACGTTCAGCGACAAGCAGAAGGTGGTCCTGGAGGAATTCGCTTTCCGCGTGACCGGAGTGTTTCCCGCGGACTGGGAATCGCTCCTGAAAGGCTTGGTTGCCGATCCGGTCTGGAAGGAAGCCGCCGGACGGTTGGTGCTGCTGTCGGACGGCGATTTCTCCCACTTCGTGACGACGGCGACTGAGATTAGTCCGCACGTCAAGATCGACCCCAAGACCGGCTCGGTTGCCAGGGGCGCACTGTTCGATCTGGAGTCGGTTCCTGCCGAGACGTTGTTCTTCGCGCCGGTCCAGGTCATCGGCCGCCCGGTCAACAAGGAGAAGAGCCATTACCAGACCGATACCGGCAAGGAGTTGGCGGCATTGATCGAGCGGCACCCGGTGCTTCAGTTCGGGGGCAACTCCACCACCGGGCGAGGCTTCTGCTCGGTGAGCCTGACCTGAACCCTCCATCGACAACGTCCATGCCACACCAAAACTACGATCAGGTCCGCGCCAAACATGCTCTGGATTTCGCCCGCAACGTCGCGGAGGGGAGGGTCAACGCCTCGGGCAAAGAGGGCGGCGATGCGATGCGGAAGATCCCCGCCATGATCATGGCCAACGGGCTCCTTGCGGCCATCGCCTTCGCCATCGAGCAGAAGAAAGACCGGCAAACCGGTCAAATGGAACCTCGCAGCAAAGGTCACTGCGCCATCTTCGACGCCATCGCCGGGCATTTAGCTGCCGATCCGATTGGCGTGACGCCGGGCGTGACCGACGCCAGATCTCTGATCGATCATCTTGTTGAGGCCGACAGCCAAACCCTCAAGCTCGCCACCGACGAGGCGCTCGCCTGGCTTAGCTATGCCCGACGGTTCGTTTCGGGGGGCGACGGTGAGGGCAATGAAGCCGGGGAGCCTGCCGAATGATCCCGTTAGCCAAGGACACTCGGGAGGCCATCGGCGCATTTGCCGACAAGGTCGAGAACCGCTCGCTGCTGTTCGAGAAAATGGTCCTCTCGAAGACGTGGGGCCACGAGGCGCGTTTCAACGATGCCAACCGCTACAATGTCCTGCGGGCCTGTTCGTCCGGCGACACCCTGCTTTCCGAGGACGGGAAATCAGCCCAACAAAAGGCCGGTAGTCCGCGAGCGCAGGCCCATGTAAAAAGGGAAGCCGCCTACCGGGCCAAGGTTGCCGGAGCGCTCGCGGGCGTCCGGGTCGACAACCCCCAACTCGCCCAGCGTCAGGCCGAGAACGCCAGCCAACTCCTTGCCCTCATCGAACGGTCGTATAAGGGCCGCAGCCACACCTTTGTCGGCACGTTGGGTGGCCGGTTGCTCATCAACATGGCGGGCGGAGTTCAGGAAAACGCCGGGTTGGCCCTGGACCGCTGCTTCGGACTTCCCTTCCTTCCCGGCTCAGCGGTCAAAGGGGTGACCCGACACACCGCGCTCTGGGACATTCGCGCGACTACGGACCCGGATGAGAAACGGCGGAAGCTCCGGCTCGCGCTGCTCGCGTTCGGTTTCATCCGGGACGACCTCCGGAGCAGTCGTCACCAGACCGGCGATTTTGCCTGGGCGGCGGGGGACGCCGCGACCGTGCGGTCCGCGGGAGACCCGTTCACTAAGCACGAGTCCTTCAAGGGGCTCCTGTCGTTTCTTCCCGCCTATCCGACCGAGGAACCCACGATTGTCGCCGAGGTCCTCACGCCGCATCCCCGCGCGGAGGCAGCGGCACGGGGCCGGGGGGAACCGCATCCGATCTTCTTCCCGGCGGTGGAGGCGGGCTCGTCATTTGGCTTTGCCATCGTGGTCTCGTGGGCCCCGAAGGATCTCGACTTCCAGCCCGTTCTCGATCAGGCGGCGGTCTGGCTGCAGTTGGCGCTCACCGAGCAGGGCATCGGCGCCAAGACGGGCGCCGGCTTCGGTTGGTTCATCATCGACCCGCAGGCGGAGGAAAGGCGGCGGGCGCGCATGGCGGACCTCGCCGCCCGGGAGGAGGAAGAACGGCGAAAGGCGGCGGCGGAAGCGGCGGCCAAGCAGGCGGAGGAAGAGCGTCTGGCGGCGCTTCCAAAGCATGAGCGCCGGGCTGAAGAACTCGACCGCAGCCTGAACGAAACCGCCTTCGCCGAGTTCGCCAAAGACCTCGCGCAGATGCCTGAAGTGGATCAGCGCGCGTTCTGCTGCCTCCTCGCCGGGCCGCACGCGGATCGCTGGAAGAAGTGGAGGAAATCCGACAAATGGAAGGACCGCGTGGCGCACCTCCGCCAGATCGCCACCCGACTGGGAGTGTCGCTGCCATGACCGATCCACGTATGATCCGCACGTTCAGCTTCCTTACCTGCGCCTTCCCTCACGGCGCCTATCAGTCGCCGGGGTTCAATCGCCCGGAACTTCGCGCTCCGTCGATCAAGGGGCAGCTTCGCTGGTGGTACGATGCGCTGTTCGCTGACGAGAAAGAGGAGCAGCGGCTGTTCGGCTTCGTCTCGACCCGGCAGAACTCGAGGCTCGGGCTGCGCGGCAACGAAGCCTCCCGCATCCTGCTACGCCTCCGCCCGCTGACCGCGCAGACATCCACGGCGCCAACGGAGTTCATGCCGCACAAAGGCCGCGAGGGCGGCACGAAGCAGGCCATTCCCGCCGGCGCGCGCTACGAGATCGCCATCCACCCGCGACGGGGTCCGCTGACAACGGAGCAACACCGCCGGCTGGAACGGGTGCTGGATGCCTGGCTGCTGCTCGGCGCCGTTGGCCAACGGTCCAACCGAGGCGCCGGATCCGTCTGGCCCGATGATGCGCCGGTCGAAGAGGCGGCCCTTATGGAGCGCGCCAAGGGGTTGCTGGCCGGCTCCAAACTGCGGTGTGCCCTTTTGGACCGTGTCTACACCACGGAGTCCGAGCTCCGCAGTGAGGCGGGCGATTTCCTCCACGCGCCAACCACGCGGGTCCAGCGCGGCTCACGGGACATCGAAATTGCCGAGCCTTGGTGGCCCTTTGGAGCCGCCGCCGACCGCAAGCCCTCTCCGTTGAAGCTCCGCGCTGTCCAGTTGGGCGAGCAGTTGCGGTTGGTCGCAATTTGGGATGGAAGGCACCACACGGCGCAGAATCTGAGGCAGGGCGTCGGGATGCTAACTCCGACGAAGGACCTCCGTAATCTCCTGCTCAAGGCATTGCCCCTGCTATGTCCGTCAACCGAAGCCACTTGACTTCAAAGTCCAACGCTATGGTCGATCCCACCGGTAAGTCCTTCTTGAGCTACCGCCGTTCCCGAGCCGATGAAGCGGCCCTACTCATCGCCGCCCAGCACCTCTACGGCATTCCGACCTGGCAGGATATCGCGGACCTCGACACCGGGCTTACCGCACGACAGATCACTGACGCCCTCGATTCGCCGGGCACCGCCAACGCCGTGCTCTGGATTACCCCGGATGTTCGCGATTCCTCCTTCATGCAGAAGATCGAGGTGCCGCGCATTCTGGACCGGGCTGATTCCGGGGATGGATTCTTCGAAGTGACTGTGGCTGCCGGTGGTTTGGACTACGAGCGGGCCGCGGCTACGCTCGATCCGCGGCTGAGCCTGCACGATCTGCGCCTTCGCAACTTGATGCAGGCGAAAACCGACCCCATCACGGAAGCCTTCGCGAGCGAAGTGGCCCGACGGGTGCTGAAGCAGCGCCTCAAAGCCGCCCACCGGTTTCATCCGTCCGGAGCGCCGCTCCAGTTACGCCTCTCCACTTGGTCAACTGACGGTCCGATGCCGGGAAATGAGCTGATGCTGGACTGGCGTTCTCACTTCAACGGCCGACTGGCGCCAGCTTCCGTTTGGCGCAGCAAACTGCTCCCCGCGCTGACAGATCTGGTTGAAACGGTTGGAACTCAGGCGCCTGAGCGCAGAATCGAAGCCTCGGGCAAGTTCTCCTTCGCCGCCGCGCTCGCATTGGGCAGCGCTTTCCGCCAAACGGGTCGAGTGCGTCTGGATGTTTCTCAAGATTCACGAGATGGAAGTGCCCAGCTCTGGAGTGTCTATTCCCGTCGGGAAGCCGTTCCGCTGGCGATTCAAAGCCGCGACGACACTCTCGATTCGGAAGACCTCGCCGTGCTCGTGTCCATCATCGTGGGCCCCAAGGAAACCGAAAACGACCTCGCGCTTTCCCGTGCTGCGCTGCCCAAATTCCGGGGCATCGTTCAGATCGCCAATACCTCTGGAGTCCCTCTGGTCGTCAACCGTCCAGAGGAAGCAGCCGACATCGCCTGGCAGGTCCGCGACGCCATCCACGAGGCCATCACTCGGTTTCACCCCATCGGCACGATCCATCTCTTCGTGGCTGCGCCAGTAGCGCTCGCCGTGCTGATGGGGCAACTATTCAACACCCTGCCGGCGGTGCAGGTGTACGAGCACGTACGAGGTGCGTCACCGGGGCCCTACCAGCCCGCGCTCTGGCTGGATCCGTCCAATTCCTGAGCAGGGAGGGGCTGCTGGTGCCTCAGCTCACAGGTTGCACCATTCCTCGCTGTGGACGCGCTGGAGATCGCTCAAAGCTGCCGGGCCCTGAAGACGGCAGAGGTTCTGCTGGCACGATGCGGTTCGTTTCCGGGCCCGGCCCCTCGATCTCTATCGCGTGAAGTTTCGCTTCGTCGAGGTGCCCAAGGTGGCGCGGGCAACCCCGAGCGATGCCGCCACCATCGGGACCGCTTTCGTCTGGCATGGCAAGGCCCAGGACAAGGCCAGCCCGATCGATCCCGTCGAACTGCTCCGCGACTCCGATGTCGCCGAATGGCTGCCTTCGTCGGGATCGCGGGCCCTTCCCTGACCAGCGGTCCGGGCCGGATGAAGTACCCGCCGGCGTCAGAGGCGGAAGGCATCCTTCCGCCTTCGCCTCTGTCTGGGAAGGGCCGGACGCGACGTATGGCCGGAGTGCGCTTTCCGATTTCCTGTCGTCTCAGGACCGGGCTCGGAAAGGGCGAAAACAGGGGGAGCCCGGTCCTGTGCGGTAACCCGTTTGAAATGAGTAGATTGCGCCCGATTGACGGTCAGAACCACCCGCGGGAGGGGCCGCTCGCGACGTCGAAAAATGGACCTTTGTCCTCCAGGCAGCTTGACGCATTGATGCCGAAGGGCTTAGAAGAAGGCAGGCGGGCGAAGGCTCGCAGCCGAAAGGCACTGAAGACATCCAGCGTTGATTTCCAACCCCTTCCAGGTTGTCGAATTGGCGGGCGAAGGCTCGCAGCCGAAAGGCACTGAAGACCCGCCCAGAGGTTGGAGAGTGTTACGTCAGTACTCGGCGTGGCGGGCGAAGGCTCGCAGCCGAAAGGCACTGAAGACGTGGCGATGTTGGGGAACGCGACCCGAAGCAACTCTGGGCGGGCGAAGGCTCGCAGCCGAAAGGCACTGAAGACGGGGTTTGTGGGAGTTAGAAGCTGGAAGCTGGAAGCTAGGAGTCGGGAGTCGGGAGTCGGGAGTCGGGAGTCGGGAGTCGGGAGGGGCGCGCCCGTGGTGCGTGGCGGATTGCGCGCCGAACTGACTTTCCCTCTGTGTCTCCGCGCCTCCGTGAGAGGTTCCTCGGACGTCCGGATTCAGGCTCGACTGGGCGAGGGCGTTTCGGGCACTTTGACGACCATCGCAGGAAGGATGGTGCAACGTGGGGCGTGTCTCATCGTCGTCGGAGTCGGACTTGCTGGAGCGGGTGGTTGCCGAGACCAATCTGCTCGCGGCTTGGACGCGGGTGCGCTCGAATCACGGCGCCCCCGGCGTCGACGGCGAGACCATTGAGGCCTTCGAGGCGGGTTTCAGCCATCAGCTTGCCAGCATGCAGTCCGCCATCCTGTCGGCCACCTACCGCCCGCGGCCGGTGCGTTCCCTGGATGTTCCCAAGGACGCCGGCGGCACGCGCACCCTCGGCATTCCCACGGTGCGCGATCGCTTGGTGCTCCAGGCGCTTTCGCAGGCCCTTGCCCCGTTGTGGGAACCCGGCTTCTCCCCCTGCAGTTTTGCCTACCGTCCCGGGCGCACGCCGCAACAGGCGGTTGCCGCCGCGCAGGCCATCCTCGGCGCCGGCCACCGGTGGGTGGTCGATCTCGACATCGAGAAATTCTTCGACAATGTCGACCACGTCCGGCTCATGCTGCGGCTCGGTCGGCGGATTGCTGATGTTCGCGTGCTCGATCTGATCGCTGACTTCCTGCGGACGGGACGCACCCGGAACGGCGTGACGTTTCCCACGCGGAAGGGCATCGCGCAAGGCAGTCCGCTCTCGCCGCTCCTCGCCAACATTGTCCTCGACGAACTCGACGGGGAACTCGCCCGGCGCGCGTGGCCCTTTGTCCGTTTCGCCCATACGGAAGCGGAGGGGCTCGAGATGGTGGGGGCGGTGGCGGACTTCCTCCGGGACCGCCTCCACCTCCGGCTGCATCCGGTCAAGACGCAGGTGGTGCAGCCGGCGGCCGCGGATTATCTCGGGTTCACCTACCGGATCGGGAGTTACGGTCAGGTGCGCCGGCGGGTCACCCGGCAGGCCGTCGTGGCGTTGCGGGAACGGGTCGCGACGCTGGTGAGCCGCCAACCGGGCGACACATTCGAGGGGGTCGCGGCGCGGGTCGCGAAACACGTGCGCGGGTGGGCGGCCTACTACGGCTTCGGGCAAAGCGGGGTGGTGCCTGCCGCGCTCGCCTGGGTGCGACAGCGGCTGCGCGTGGCGGCCTGGGAACTCTGGCGGACGCCGGCCCGACGCCAGCAGGAACTCGAACGCCGCGGCGTTCCACCCGATCAAGCGGCCCGGGCGGCGTGGTCATTGCACTTCACGGATACGCTCGGTCAACTGCCGGAACTCACCCGCGCGCTGCCGGATAACGCGTTCGCACGCTGGGGATTGACTGTGCCCCGCGTCGGGCAGGGGCACGCGCGTCCAGCCCCGTCCGACAGCGGGCGCCGGTCACCTCGCGCGTCAGCGGCGACGGACGATGGGCTGCGGCGGTTCCTGTTCGCCCGGATTCTCCGCCGCCTGCGCATCGATCCGGCGGGGCTGCGTTCGCTCCGGTCGGTTCCGGCGGATGGCAGGGACACCGCCGGCGACGCGGAGGCGGGGATGGCCGACGGTGCGTCTCGGCCTGCCCGCCCGTCGGCGCTTCGTCCGCCGTCGACGACGGTTTCCGATTCCGCCGCGGAGGCTGGGGAAGACCCGTTGGACGATTTATGAGCACCGCCTACGTCGAAACGGATTACGCCTGGGTGCGCCTGCACTCGGAGCGGCTTCGGGTTTACTCGCCCAAGGACGACGATCCTTCGGACGATCTGTTGCAGGAGATCCCGATGCTCGAACTCGAACGGCTTTGTCTGCGCGAGCATGTCCAGATCACCACCGAGGCCCTGTGCGCCCTCTTGCGACGCGGGGTCACGGTGCATTACCTCGATTGGAAGGGCGATTGTCTCGGCGCGACCGTGCCGCCGCCGGGCGAGCAGTCCGCGACCCGGCTCCGGCAATACGAGCGGACGAAAGAGGACGCCTTCGTCCTGCAGCACGCCGGGTTGCTTGTCGAAGCGAAGATCCGCAATCAACTCCGCTTGCTCCAACGCGTCAATGCGCATCACGCGAAGGCCGCTGCGGAGGAACTGGACGAGCTGACCCGCCTGGCTGCGGTGGCGACGCGGCCTTCGGACCTTGGCGCCCTCCTCGGGATCGAGGGCGCGGCGGCGGCTTTGCACTACCGGATTTGGGAGCGCTTTCTGCCAGAGGGGTTTCCCTTCGAGAAACGCTCGACCCGCCCTCCGGCCAACGCGGTCAATGCCTGCCTCTCGTTTGCCTCCACGTTGGTCTACCACGACTTGGTGGCGGCGCTGCACCTGCGCGGTTTGGATCCCGGTCTCGGTTTGCTGCATGCCACGCAGGACGGCCGCTGGTCGCTCGCGCTTGATCTCATGGAACCCTTCCGGCCGGCCCTCTGCGATGCGCTCACGCTGCGGTTGCTTTCCCATCGCATCCTGCAGCCGGACGAGTTCGAGCCGCACGAGGGCGGGGTCTACCTCGCGGAATCGGGACGGCGCGATCTCATCGCCCACTACGAACGGCGGCTGGATCGCAGTTTCTACAGCGAACCTGCCGGGCATCGGACGACGCTGCGGCAGGCGTTCGTGGACGAAGTGCTGAGCCTGAAGGCGGCGATCAACGGGACGGGGGAGTTCAAGCCGTTTCGTCTGAATTGAGGCGTGCGTTCAGGGGGTGAAGCGAACCACGAATGGACACCAATCGACACCAATCGGCGGCGGCAGCTGGCCGCCCGTCGCGCGGGTGAACTCGCGCGCGCCAGATCCGGAGGCTCGTCCGCCCCGCGACTTGTGGGACGATCTCCTGCCGCCCCGACCACACGCCAAACCACCCGGAGCCACCGAAATGCTGCGCCTCGTTGCCTACGACATCACCGAACCCCGCCGCCTCCAGCGGATCGCCGACATCTGCGAAGACTACGGCGTGCGGGTGCAATACAGCCTCTTCGAGTGCTGGCTCGACGACGACGCGTTCGCGGCCCTCTGGTCCCGGCTCGAAGCGACGTTCGATCCCGAGAAGGACCGGTTGGTCGCCTACACCCTCGACCGCGCCGCCGAGGGTCGCCGGCAGACCGCCGGCGCGACGATGCAAATCACCCGACCGGTCGACTGCTACATCGTCTGAGCGGTGTCGATTCGTTCTGCGGTAGCCGCCGACGTGCAGTCGACGCTGAATTCGATGGGCCAACGCGGCCATCGGCCGCCGCCGACCGTCGGTTGCCGTTGCTGTGCAAGTCGCCCTGACCCCTCTCCCTATTCGATGGAGAGAGGGTGGCCGGAGGGCGGGTGAGGGGAGAGTGGGTGGTGCATCCCGGTGGCGCCGGCCGGCGGAATGGACCGGACTGGGCCCGCGGGACGCCGCCAGCCGCGGATCATCGGGCCGGGCCTCTTCATCCATCAGGCGGGAAACCGCTCAAAGCCGCGGGCACTCAAGACGGGTTCTCGGTGGCGCACACCAGGCGCCCAAACCAGGGGCGGGAACCAGATCGAAGCCGAACGGCAACGGAGACGATGCTCCCAATCAGAGTTCAATCAGTACCAAATAAACTCAGTTGACATATCCACTTTGCGATACAAAGTATGCGTCGCGTGGCGGGTTTCGGTCAGGGGCCTCTCGTATTATTTGCTGCCAACCGGCCTCAAGAAGCGAAACGCCTCCAGAGAAACACAATCACCCGGTAATGAAGTTCAACCGCTCGATCAAACCCATGGTGGTCCTCGCGATTGGTGGTGCCTTGTCCGCCCCATGCCATCAACTCGCTCAATCACCGACTCCCATGACCGCGACCACCTGGCAGGATCTGGGGTTCAACCAGGTGCCCGAGGGATTGTCCACCGAGATGATTCCCCTTTTCGAAGGACTCAATGAAGCCCGTGGAGCCTGGTCGTTTGAGGGAATAGTGGCCGGTGATGATGCAGCGGCACCCTTGAAAGGCAGCTTGCACATCATGGGCAATCCCGGGAGCGGCATGATTCCGATGTGGCAGATGGCCTGGGGCTGGCCCGCTGACGATCCGAGGCAGTCTCTCATGGACACGGTCATGGCAGGGCCAAGCAAGGACGGGTTTGACCTGATGTTGATTCGAATCGGACCGGTGAAGAATCCCGGAGCAGACCATGCCAAACCCAAGGTTGAACGCACCCCGTTCCAGGGAACATGGAATTTGGCAAGCCGGACAATCACCTGGACCGAACGGGACTTGCCCGCCGGATTGCCCGGCCAGGCAGCGAAGGACGATTCCGCGAAACCGAGGCAGTCATTCGACATGGTGGTTGCTGCCGACGGGAAGATCGTGATCCGGAACAGCAAACACCTGCCTCAAGGGCAAATGGTCAGCGCCAGGGCGGTCGTCCGGACGGGCGAGGCCCCGGAGGAACCTGTCACCCTCACCGGCAAACACCGCTTCAAGACCGCGGCTGAAGTACCCGATCTCCGGATCAAACCCTGCCTGCCGCCGCAGGCGACCGATATCTCCCTGTTCAGCGAGCGCAACGGACACTTCGCCCAATACAAGGTGACGGAAGCGGATTTCATGATGTTTCTGGACAAGCTGTGGGAAGCCAAGAAAGACAGCTCCGCCCACAAACGCGATGAAATGCATGGCGAAGGTGAGCCAGCCGACCGGGAGAGAATGGCCAGACGTTTCAAGGCTGCCGGATGGGAACCTCTCGACCAGGCCGTGGTGTACTACAGTCCCTCAAAGGGGAGCGGGGCCATGACCACCTACTACTACGACCGGGAAACTGGAATCGTCTATCACGACAGGGGCTACTGGTAGTCATGGATGAGAACTCGCAGCGCACCGCACCCTTTCGAGTTCCCGGCCAACAAGCCCCGCAGGAAACCACGAGCCAAACACCAGGCCGATGACATCGGCCTTCCGTTCGCGGCCCAGATCGCCCGCCTGCGTCGCCAGCTCAAACGCAGGCGGGCTGAGGTGGTCTGCGTGATCACCAGCAGACAACCTCCGCCCGGCGTTCCGTTTCGTAACCTCCAAGCCGTATCGATTCAATCCGCGGTAGCCGCCGACGTGTAGTCGGCGCTGGAATCCAAGGGCGTACGCGGCCCCGCCGATTCCGACTGGCGGTCACGTTTTGGTGAAACGTCGCGCCCGGCGACAGGCGGCCGTATTCCCACTGAATCATGCGCCGACTGCACGTCGGCGGCTACGAGGTACTGAATGGTCACGGCCAAGGGGCCATCCCTCAAACCCCGTTCATGAATTTGCGGTGGGCCTCCCAACAACAACCGCTTTCGGCTGGCGTCGCGCGGGGGGATTGGGCATAACCTGCTCGTCCAATGAACATCCGAAACGACGCTGTGCCGCATGCTGTATAACGCCGAGAATCTGCTGGTCCGCCCGGTGAACGATCCCGCCGACCCCGGGCGGATTCTGCGCATCACGCCGGAAATCGCGGGTTGGGAGTTCATCCACTTCGAGGTGCGGCGGCTTGAGGCCGGCGGCCAGTGGTCGTTTGCCACCGGCGGACACGAATTGGCGCTCGTGAACCTCACCGGCGTCTACACGGTTGGCTCGAGCCGCGGGAGTTGGACCGGGATCGGGGGCCGCAAGGATGTGTTTTCCGGCGCGGCCCATGCGCTCTATCTGCCGCGCGGCACGGAGTTCACGGTCACGGCCGAGGAATCCGGGGATTTTGCCGTGGGCTGGGTGGCTACCGACGAGGATCACGGGCCGTGGCTGATCCGACCCGAAGAGGTGCGGCGCTCGATCCGCGGCGGCGACAACGTCAGCCGACAGATCAACGATCTTCTGCCGCCCGGTTCGCCGGTGCATCGTTTGGTGCTCGTCGAGGTCTACACACCCAGCGGCAACTGGAGCAGTTATCCGCCGCACAAACACGACCGTCACGTGGTCGATGCGGACGGCAACCTGCGCGAGGCCGATCTCGAGGAGGTCTATTTCTACAAGCTCGACCGCCCGGACGGGTACGCCTTCCAGCGGGTCTACACGGACGAACGTTCGCCCCTGCACGCCGCCGGTCACCCGATTGACGCGCTGGTGCGGGCGGAGGACAACTGCGCGGTGCTGGTGCCCGAGGGCTACCATCCGGTCGTGAGCGCGCCCGGCTACACGACCTACTACCTGAACGTGCTGGCCGGCAGCGCCCAAAGCCTCGCGAACCAGGATGACCCCCGCCACACGTGGGTGAAGGAGCACTACCGCGCGGTCGATCCGCGCCTGCCGCTCTACTGAACCCGGACTTCACCACGAATGGACACCAATTCCCCCCATAAACCGAGCGACGAGGTCGGTCCTGCATCCATTGCCGGTGCTCCCTCCTGCAATAGTGAGGACCGACCCCGGAGCGGCCAATACGACACGGTGCACATGGGGCGATCCTCGATCGACCTTTACAGCCTGGATGTGGGCGCGCCGTTCGTGGACATCACGAAGTTCGCGGCCTACGTCGGCGGGTCCCCGACCAACATCAGCGTGGGCGGGCGGCGGCTCGGGTTGAAAACGGTCGTGCTCACGGCGCTGGGCGAGGATCCGGTCGGGGATTTCATTCATCGTTTTCTCGTGGACGAAGGGGTGGTGACGGACTTCGTGCCGCGCAAACCCGGTCACCGGACGAGCGCCGTCGTGCTGGGCATCGAGCCGCCCGACCGTTTCCCGTTGGTCTATTACCGGGACAATTGCGCCGACATCGAGCTGACCATCGACGATGTGCTCGCCGCGCCGATCCCGCAGTGTCGCGTCTTTCAATTCGCGGGGACGAACCTGTGTCGGGAACCGAGCCGCAGCGCGACGTTGTTCGCCGCCGAATGGGCGCGGCAATGCGGGGTCGAGGTGGTGATGGACATCGATTTCCGGCCCGACCAATGGCACGACCCGCGGGCGTTCGGGGTGGTGGTGCGGTCGGCGTTGCGTTTGGTGGACATTGTGCTGGGTACGCAGGACGAGCTGAACGCGGCTATGCTTACGGACCCGGCGCACGTCGAGCGCACGGCTTCCGTGTCGGACACGAAAGTGAAGGGCAACGTCGAGCAGGCCATCGCCACGCTGCTTGGTTTGGGCCCGAAGGCGGTGCTCGAGAAGCGCGGCGAAGCGGGCGCCCGGGTGCATCTGGCCGGCGCCTCCGGCGGCCCCGACGTGATCGATGCGCCCGGTTATCCGGTCGAGATCGCGAACATCCTCGGGGCCGGGGATGCCTTTGCCGCGGGGTTTCTTTACGGCCACCTGCAGGGGTGGGGTTGGCGCAAGGCGGCCCGATTGGGCAATGCCTGCGGCGCCATCGTGGTGACCCAGCATGGGTGCGCCAATTTCATGCCGCGCCTCGACGAGGTCCTGGCCTTTGCCAACGCGCGCGGCGGACTCGATTGATCAATCAGCAAAACGCAGACCGCAGACCGACCTGACTTATGAAGACTGAACGACTGACCATGGCGCAGGCCCTGGTGAAATTCCTGACGCAACAGCACGTCGAGCGCGACGGCCTCGAACAGCCCTTCTTCGCCGGGTGCTTCGGCATCTTCGGCCACGGCAATGTCAGTGGCGTCGGCCAGGCCCTGCAGCAATATCCCGCGTTGCGCTACTACCAGACCCGCAACGAGCAGGCCATGGTCCATACCGCCGTCGCCTACGCGAAGGTGAAGAACCGCCTGCAAACCCTGGTCTGCACCTCGTCCATCGGGCCCGGCGCCACGAACATGATCACCGGCGCCGCCGTCGCGACCACCAACCGCCTGCCCGTGCTGTTGCTGCCGGGCGACATCTTCGCGCGCCGCAACGTGGCCCCGGTGCTCCAGCAGCTTGAGTCCGAGCATACCCAGGACATTTCGGTGAACGACTGCTTCAAGCCGGTCAGCCGTTACTGGGACCGGATCAACCGCTCGGACCAGCTCATCACCGCGCTGCCCGAAATGATGCGTGTGCTCACCAGCCCCGCCGAGACCGGGGCCGTCACGCTGGCCCTGCCCGAGGACACGCAGACCGAGGCGTATGACTATCCCGTCGCGTTGTTCCGCAAGCGGGTCTGGCACATCCCGCGCAACCGCGCCGATACCGCGTCGCTGGCGCGGGCGGCCGAGTGGATTCGGGCGGCGCAACGTCCGTTGATCGTGGCGGGCGGCGGCGTGATTTACAGCGAGGCCACGGAGACGTTGAAGGCGTTCGTCGAGCAGACGGGCATTCCCGTCGGCGAAACCATGGCCGGCAAGGGGAGCCTTTGCTTCGATCATCCGTTGAACCTGGGCGCCATCGGGGTCACCGGCAATCTGGCTGCCAACCGGGTGGCGCAGACGGCGGACCTGGTCATCGGGATCGGGACGCGCTACAGCGACTTCACCACGATGAGCAAGACGGCGTTTCAGGATCCGAATGTGCGCTTCATCAACCTCAACGTGGGCGAGTTCGATGCCGGGAAGCACTACGCGCTGCCGTTGGTCGCGGACGCGAAGGTGACACTCGAGGAGCTTTCCGGTTTGGTTCAAGGCTGGCAGGCGCCGGCGGAACACCAGGACACCGCCCGCCGGTTGCACGAGGAGTGGGAGGCCGAAGTCGACCGCATTTACGCCATCCGCCACCAGCCGTTGCCGAGCCAGGGGGAACTCATCGGCGCGGTGAACGAACTCAGCGATCCGTCCGCCATCATGATCAACGCGGCCGGCAGCATGCCCGGCGATCTGCACAAGTGCTGGCGCGCGCGGCATCCGAAGAGCTTCCATCTCGAATACGGCTACAGCTGCATGGGCTACGAAATCGCTGGCGGCCTGGGCATCAAGATGGCCGCGCCCGACCGCGACGTTTACGTCATGGTCGGCGACGGCAGCTACCTCATGCTCGGCAACGAAATCATCACGTCCATCCAGGAAGGCCAGAAGCTGATCATCGTCCTGATGGACAACAGCGGGTTTAACAGCATCGGTGGGTTGAGCCGGTCGCTCGGGCAGCAGGGTTTCGGCACGCGCTACGTCTATCCCGAAGGCGACCGGCTGCCGGGCGACGATGCCGGCGAGAAGGTCCGCGCGTTGCCGGTCGATCTGGCAATGAACGCGCGCGGGCTCGGGGCGGAGGTCATCGAATGCGCGAGTTACGCTGACTTCACCGCCGCGCTGGGCCGGGCCAAGGCGGCGGCGCAGACGGTCGTCATCCATGTTCGCAACGACCGCTATGCCGGCATCGGCGGCTACGACAGCTGGTGGGATGTGCCGCCGGCCGAAGTGAGCGAAATGGAGTCGGTGCGCGAGGCCCGGAAGGGCTGGATCGAGAAGCGCACCCAGGAACGTTACTACGCCTGATCGATCATCGTCATGAGCTCGATTCTCGTCGGCAACGCGCCCTGCTCGTGGGGTTCGCTGGAGTTCGAGGGACTGGAAGGCAAGCCGGTTCCGTATGGGCAGATGCTGGATGAGTTGGTGGCCACCGGTTACACCGGCACCGAACTCGGGGATTGGGGCTACATGCCGACCGATCCCGCCGCGCTGCATGCCGAGTTGGAGCGGCGTCGCGTGGCGTTGGTGGGCGCGTTTGTGCCGGTGCGGTTAAAGGACCCAGCGGCCCATCTCGAAGGCGCGGCGACGGCGGTGAAGATTGCCCGGTTGCTCGCCGGCGTACACGAGCGGGCCGGACAAAAGCACGCGCCCTTCCTCGTGCTCGCCGATGACAACGGCACCGATCCGGCCCGGACCAAGAACGCCGGTCGCGTGAGGTCCGAACTGGGCTTGTCCGAGCCGGAATGGCAGACCTTCGTGGACGGCGTCAACCGGGTGGCCAACGAGGTGCGCGAGCGCGCCGGATTGCGAACGGTGTTTCATCATCACTGCGCGGGCTACATCGAGACGACGGACGAGATCGCGCAACTGCTGGACCGCACCGATCCGGGATTGCTCGGGCTCGTGTTCGACACCGGGCATCACCTTTACGGCTCCGGGGCGAACGACGGCGCGGCGGGACTGGCCGCCATGGACCGGTTCGCGGACCGCATCTGGTATGTTCACCTGAAGGATTGCAGCCGCGAGATTGCGGAGCAGGCGCGGACCGAGGGCTGGGACTACTTCACGGCCGTCCGGCACGGAGTGTTCTGCGAACTGGGCCGTGGCGCAGTGGATTTCCCGGGGGTTGTGAACTGGTTGAAGGCGCGGAACTACGACGGTTGGGCGTTGGTGGAACAGGATGTGCTTCCCGGCCTCGGCACCCCGCGCGAAAGCGCCCAACGCAACCGGGATTACCTCCGTTCGATCGGAATCTGAGTATGAGCGAGAAATCACGAATCACTTTGGGCCTGATCGGCACGGGCCGCATCGGGCGTTTGCACGCCGAACACCTGCGTTTCCGTCTGCCTGCGGCCGATTTGCGGGTCGTCACCGACCTGGACCGGAACTCGGCCCAGGCCTGCGCCGATCGCTGCGGCATTCCGCGCGTGGCAGCGGACCATCGCGAGATCCTCGCCGACCGCGACCTCCAAGCGGTGGTCGTTTGTTCGCCCACCGACACCCACGCGGACATCATCGAGGCGGCGGCGGCGGCGGGCAAACACGTCTTCTGCGAGAAACCAATCGAGGTGAACTTGCAGCGCATCGACCGCGTCCTGAGCGCGGTGGCGCACGCGGGGGTGTTGCTGCAAATCGGTTTCAACCGGCGCTTCGACGCGAACTTCCAGCGCATCCGCAAGGCGGTCAAAGAAGGCGAGATCGGCACGCCGCACCAGGTGCACATCATCAGCCGCGATCCCGCGCCGCCGCCGGTCGAATACATCCGGCAATCGGGCGGCATCTTCCTCGACATGACCATCCACGACTTCGACATGGCGCGCTTCCTCATCGGCAGCGAGGTCGAGGAAGTTTACGCGACGGGCGGGGTGCGGATCGACGCGGCCATCGGCGAGGCCGGCGATCTCGACACCGCGACGATCCTGCTCAAGTTCGCTGACGGCACCGTGGGGATCGTCGAGAACTCGCGACAGGCCGTCTACGGCTACGACCAGCGCGTCGAGGTCTTCGGGAGCAAGGGGAGCATCCAGGCAGGCAACAACTATCCGAACACCTGCCGGATTGCCGGTGCCGGGGGCGTGGGCCGGGATTTGCCGCTCAACTTCTTCATGGACCGCTACACCCAGAGCTACCTCGACGAGATGGCGCAATTCCTTGAGGCAATCGCGACGGACGGCCCGTCTCCGGTTTCGGGTGTGGACGCGCGCGTGCCGGTCGTCATGGCCCGCGCGGCGTGCCGTTCGGTGCAGGAAAACCGCCCGGTGAGGCTCGCGGAGATCGAGGCCGAGGGCGCCTCGGGGTAAGCCAGGGCAAACTGAGTCCGTCCCAATACACTGTTGAAGTTACGACTCATGACTCCCCGATGAGTGACCTGGCCCAAAGAATCAACGCGGCAGTTGCACGAATTCGTGAACTGGACCAAACAGATGACTCCGGTGTCGATTACGATGGGTGGGGTAACGCGACGTTGCGACACATGAGTTCTTATCACGCCGCCACACACATCGCATACACCCTCAACGCAGAACTGGCGCGCGAGGCCATCTCCGTGACACCACGCACGAAAGAGGTAGAATTTACCATTTATCACACCGTTGGTATTGATGGACACATGCATCCAGGAGGCGAGAGCCAATCGAGTGGAGAGGTCGTTTGTGGTTTCGACGTAGTCATCAATGACGCTTAATGATGAAGCGTGGATTGCTGCGGGGTGGAGCGGAGCCACCAACGACACCGCTGGTTGAGCGATTCCCGGCACGGGGGCAGCAGCGCCGCCCGATGGCGCTTGTGTTCGTGGACAAGGAGGCTGGAACAGGATGGCCTGAAGGGCCGGGACAAACCTGCCCAGGGCAAAGCGAGTCAGGTGACGAGCGTCGCCCTGGGTCGGGCGTCGCCCTCCGGATTCAAGCCCTGTAGGGGCGGCACAAGCGGGAAGGAGGGTGGAAGGAGAGGCCAGGAAAGGCTCAACGGGAGAATCATCTTCCCGTTGAAGATCTCTGCCGGGGATGGCGCGCTTCCGGGGGGCTCAACGGGCCCGAAGTCCGGTCAGATAGCTGAGGATCAGTTCCGGCAGCTCCGTACTGTACCCCCCTTCGAGCACGCTGCACAGGGGGGCATCGAGCGATCCCAGCGTGCGTCCCAGCCAGGCAAAGTCCTCGGGTTCGAGCGGGGCGTCGCTGAGCGGATCCCCTGCGAACGCATCGAAGCCCGCCGAGACGATCACCAGCGACGGTCGGAACTTCGTCAATGCGTCGAATGCCTTCTCGAGGGCCGCCCGGTAGAGAGCCCGGGCGGCGCCGGGAAGGACCGGTTGGTTGAAGGCGTTTTGAAAGCTCTCGCGACCGGTGCCCGGATACGCGGGGTACTGGTGCACCGAGAAGAAGGCGCACCCGGGTTCGCCGAGCAGAATGGCCTCGGTCCCGTTGCCGTGATGCACGTCGAAGTCGAAGACCGCGACCCGCTCCAGCCCCCTGGCCCGAGCCTCGAGGGCCATGATGGCGGCGTTGCTCAGATAGCAAAAACCCATCGCCTGATCCCGGGTGGCGTGGTGTCCCGGCGGCCGGATCAGGCTGAAAGCCGTCTCGCCGGCCAGGCCGAAGTCGAGCGACCGTAACGCCGCGCCGGCACTGCGTCCGGCGTGCGCCCGGATGTCCGGGTGCGACGGGGTGTCCGCGTCGAAATCCAGCGGCACGGCGAGCCGTTCGAGATGGTCGGCGGAGTGGGCCCGGAGCAAGGTTTCCTCGCGGACCGGGGCAGGACCTTCCCAGCGCAGGTCGAGGTCGGAAGCGGCCTGTTCGAGCCGGGCCACGGTGCGGGCGATGCGGGCCGGCCGTTCGGGGTGCCCTTCGCGGTGGTAGGCGGTGCAGCGGTTGTCGGTAATGATAATCATCGTTGCGGGAGACGCCCGGGGGCGCCGCTCGAAGCGCCGAGTTTGTATCATCGCCCCGGCGTCCCGCCAAGTGGCAATCCCTCCGGCGCCGGCCCCGGTTTGCGGCCGGGCTTGCATGGGTGGGGTTTCTCTGGCGTGAATCGGCGGATGGCGTTCGTGTTGACCGCAGTCGAATCACGCATTCTGGGCTGCCTCATCGAGAAGGAGAGGCTCACGCCCGAGAACTACCCCCTCACGCTGCGCGCCCTGACCCTGGCGTGCAACCAGGCCACGAGCCGCGAGCCGGTCGTCAGCTACTCCGAACAGCTCGTCGAGGAACATCTCTTCGAGCTTCGCCAGAAGAAGCTCGCCAGCCTGGTGATGACCGCGGGCGCCCGCGTGCAGAAATACCGGCATCACCTGGCGGACCATTTCGAGCTGAGCGCAGCCGAGACCGCCCTCTTGTGCGTCCTCCTGCTGCGGGGTCCCCAGACCGCGGGCGAACTGCGCTCCCGCACCGAGCGCCTGCATCACTTCGACGACGTGGCCGCCGCGGAGACCTGCTTGCAGGAGTTGATTGAGGATCCCAGTCCGCTGGTTCAGACCGTGCCGGCCCGTCCGGGGCAGAAGGAGCGGCGTTATGTCCAGTTGCTCGCCGGTCCGCCCGACCTCAGCGCCGCCGAAACGGAGGAACCTGCGCGGGCGGCGGAAGCACCCCGCTCGCGGGTGGAGTTGTTGCAGGACGAGGTGGGGCAACTCCGGGAGGCCCTGGACGCCTTGCGGACCGAATTCCAGGAGTTCCGGAAGCAGTTCGAGTGAACTGGGAACCCCGGCCCACTGCACGCCTCGCGGCGTTCCCGTCCGGGTGGCCTGGGACGGCGCCTGTCAGTGACCGCGCTTGGGAGGCTGAAAGCCCACCTTCTGGAGCGCAGCCGAGGCGATCAGCTCGGCCGCTCGCTCGAACGGCACCCGGTCGGTGTTGATCGTAAGGTCGTATTGCAGCGGATCGTCCACGTCCGCGCCGAAGTGCTCTTTTAGGTACCGTTGACGGCCGCGGTCGGTCCTTTCGACGAACTCGCGGGCCGCCTTCAACTCGAGCTTGAAGAAGTCTGCGGCGCATCGGGTGCGGTTCTCAATCGATCCCACCAAGCGCGCATGGAAGACGTGGCGCATTTCGCCGGTGATGACGTTCGCGCCGCGGCCGATGAGGATCACGTTGCCCAGGCTCGCCAGCTTCCGGATGGTCTCGGTCGTCTTCTCGACCAGCGTCCAGGACGGCGGATGCAGGCCCAGCAGTTCCTGCAGCGCCCCCTGCACGTAGGGAATGCGGTCCTCGGGCATGAATCGGGCGAGGGACGCGGGCAGGTTATGATCCTGCAGGACCTTCTCCACCAGTTCGCGGTCGAACACGGTCCACCGACTGGCCGCAGGCCGGGTGATTTCCTGCAGCAACTCCGCCAACCGGGGTGCCACCAACCAGGCGCCGGCGCCGGTCTGGCGCGACAAGGTGATGGCCAGCTTGGGGGCCTCACCGGAACCCGCCTTCGCGCTGGCGGGTCGCAGTTGCGAGCTGATAAAGCTCAGGCAGTGGTCAGCGCTGGTCGCGTCTTTCATAAGTCGGTTCTCCACCCGCCGAAGCGCCGCTCCGGGGGCCGCCCACCGACGACCTTCCCCGGAACTCCGCCCCGTCGGCATCAGGTTCTGACGCAGCTTACGCCGCCCCGCCCGGACAAGCCAACCCGTTTCTCGTGCCGCATCCCGCCCGGTCGAGTTCCCCCCGAGTGGGCAACCGGCGGGAGCGGACCCTCGGGCCGCCAGCCGGGTGGCGCGACGCATTCCCGGGCGGTCGAAGGCTTTCTTTTGAAATTAGATAATTGCAGGCATTGCTATGGCAAAAAAAGATAATCAAATGACAAGCAGGGTTTAGCCCGACCGGCGCGAATGAGCGAGACTCGACCGATGCCTGCCCTGAGGGCGGGCGCGCGTGGACCAACTCGATGAACGCCCCGCCTGCAACCCGGTTGCCGGCGGGCGCCCGGGCCAGGATGCAACGAACTCTGACAGCAATGGCGGCCAACGTCCGGCGGAACCGGAGGAACGATGGCGCATAGCCTTACCACCTGCACGTTCTGCGGGGTCGGCTGTGGTATCTACCTGGAAACCGCCGGCAACCGCATCACGGGCGTCTACCCGAGCATGTCCCACCCCTCGAACGAGGGGCGCATCTGTATTCGCGGATGGAACGTGCACGAGGTTGCCAGCTCGCCCGACCGGTTGCGCCGGCCGCTGCTCCGCCGCGATGGGACCCTTGAGGAGGCGAGTTGGGAGGAGGCCTTTGGCTTCATCCGCCGGCGCATGAGCGACATCCGGGAACGCTGGGGGCCTGATGCCTTTGCCTTCTTCAACGCGCCCCGCTGCTCGAACGAGGAAACCTACCTGCTTCAGAAACTGGCGCGTTCCGTGATCGGCACCAACAACCTGGATCACGGCACGGGCGTCTACACCAACAACAGCATCGAGGTGCTCGACGAAATGCTCGGGCGCCCGGCCGCCACCGGCTGCGTGGCCGACCTGGAACGGGCGGAGGTCATCCTGGTGGACGGCGTGGACCTCGGGGTGCAACTGCCGACCATCGGCGGCTGGGTGATGCGGGCCCGGCTCAACGGGGCGACGCTCATCGTGATCGACGCGCGCCGCCACCGGATCGCCGAGCATGCCGACCATTTTCTGCAGCTGCGGCCCGGAACCGATGTGCTGCTTTACGGCGCGATGACGAAGGTGTTGCTGGACCGCGGACTGGTGGACGAGCGGTTCATCCGGGAGCATTGCCACGGGTATGCGGCGTTCGCCGCGGAGATTCGCGATTACGATCTGCTGGCCGTCGCGGAGGCGTGCGGGGTGCCAGCGGCGGCCATCGAAGCGGCCGCGCTGGCCTATGGACGGGCCAAAACGGCAGCCCTGCTCTATTCGACGGGCGCCGAAGCGCGGCATCCGGACAGCATCCGTGCGATCCTGAACCTGGCGCTCCTGCGCGGCCAGGTGAACGGGAAGGGCTCGGGGGTCTTCCCGCTGGCGGAACATAACAATCTGCAAGGTTGCTGCGACATGGGGATGTTGCCCGACCGGTTGCCGGGACACGCGCCGGTGCAGGATGCCGCGGCGCGCCGGGGTTTGCAGAAGGTCTGGGGAACGGCGGTGCCCGAGCGGCCCGGGGTGGGGGCGAGGGAGTTCTTCGACCAGGCCCATGCCGACCGTTTCAAGGCCGCCTGGCTCTGCCGCTACGATCCGGCCACCACCGCCACCTTCTGCGACGCGGCCAGCGTGCTGGACCGGATGGAACTGGTGGTGGTGCAGCACCTGTTCAACGTGCCGACGGCGGCGCATGCGCATGTCGTGCTGCCCGTGGTGGCCTTCGGCGAGGAGCGGGTCACCTTCACCAGCACGGACCGCCGGATTCAGTTGGCCGAGCAAGTGGTCGAACCACCCGCCGGCACGATGCCGGCCTGGCAGCAACTGGCGCAGGTGGGCCGCGAACTCGGGGCCGCGTGGGATTATCCCGATTCGGCGGCGGTCATGGACGAGATCGCGGCGGCGGTTCCGATCTACAGCGGAGTGTCGCACGCCAGCCTGACGCGCGGCTACGGACGTCAGTGGCCCTGCACCCGGGACAAGCCGCTCGGCACGCGGCGCCTGTTCGAGGACGGCTGTCCGGAGCGGGGTTTCCATTTCGCGCCCCTCTCCAAGCCCGCCCATGCCCCGGTCCGCCCGGAGGGGTTTCCGCTGACGTTGATCTCCGGTCAGTCGCTCTATTACTGGCACCAGAATGTCCTCGTCCAAAACAGCGAGACCCTGCGGCGCGAACATCGCGTGCTGCTGCTCGATTATCCCGAGGGATTCGTCGAAATGAACGCGGATGACGCCGAGGACCTGCGGATTCGCGACGGCAACCCGATCCGGCTCATCTCACCCGACGAAAGCGTGCGCACGACGGCGCGGGTGACGGCTGAAGTCCGGCGGGGCACCGTCTACGTGCCGTTCTTCCTGCGACATGTCGAGCGGGCCATGAGCCGGCGCGGTCCGCTGGGCGGCGCCAGCCTCAGCCAACCGGTTTACGTTCGGATCGAGAAAGTCTGACCATGCGCGCCCGCCTGATCGCCAAGCCTGACGTGCTCCGGATCGTGGATCTGCTCCGGCAGGAATACGAGGTGCTGGCGCCGTTCCGCGGTCGTGGCCGGGACACGTTTTTCGAGGCGGTCACCAAGGCCAACCGGGATCGCATCGAACTGCACCTGCCCAATCCCTATTACCCGCCCAAACGCTACGTCTTCCCGCACATCGAGAAGCTGATGCGGATCAAGCAGACGGACGGCACCTACGAACTTCAACCCACGCTCGATGAAACGCCCCGGGCGATCTTCGGCATCCGGTCCTGCGACGTGGCGGGAATCGATCACTTGGACCGTTTCTATCTGGGCCGCGACTACCGCGACACCTACTACGAACATCGCCGGCGGAACCTCTTTCTCGTGAACGTCGTCTGCACCGATCCGGAGCACGACATTGACGAAAACTGCTTCTGCGTTTGCACCGACACCGGCCCGGCGGCGAAGGACCATTTCGACCTGCAATTGATGGACCTGGGGGACGTCTACATGGCGGTGGCCGGCACGCCCAAGGGTGAATCGTTGTTCAGCGATCCGGTTTTCCAACCCGCCGGTCCCGAGCATGTCGAGCGGCGGCGCGCGATTCTTGCGGAAACACGCAGGCGGTTCAAAACCATGACCAGCTGGTTCGCGGCGACCGTTCGCTACGTTTCGCAGGGGAAGATCCTCGACAAGACCTGGCAGGAGATCGGATCCCGCTGCCTGGAATGCGGCGGGTGCACCTACGTTTGCCCCGCCTGCACGTGCTTCACCGTCAGCGACCGCCGCGTCGGTCCGGGCGAGTACGAACGGGTGCGGTTATGGGACTCGTGCGCGCTGCACGGTTTTACCCGGATGGCCGGCGGACACAACCCGCGCCATGCCGTCCACGACCGTCGCAACCGCCGCTTCTTCCGGAAGCTGGCCCACTATTTCATCCAGCGTGAACTCTCGATGGCCTGCGTCGGCTGCGGCCGGTGCGTGGCCGTTTGCCATGGCGACATCGGCATGCCGAGCGTCGTCGAGATGATCCGCCGGGCCACCGTTGAAACCGAGTCCGCCGATGCCGTCGCCCGCTGACAACATTTACCTGCCGAAACTGGCGGTGCTGGACCGCGTGGTCGACGAGATCACGGACGTCCGGACGTTTTTCTGGCACTTCGAGGATGCGGCTGAGCAGGCGGCGTTCCGGCGGTTCATGCCCGGGCAGTTCGCCCAGGTGTCGCTGTTCGGCGTCGGGGAATTCCCCGCCTCGCTGCCGCCCAGTCCCACCGAGGAGGAGACCTTCTTTACCATCCGCACGGTGGGCAGTTGCAGCGCCGCGTTGCACGCCCTCCAGCCCGGCGCGCGATTCGGCGTCCGCGGTCCTTACGGCAACGGGTTTCCGATGGACGCCTACGCGGGGCGCAACCTCGTGTTCGTGGCGGGCGGCATCGGGTTGATTCCGCTGCGTTCGTGCATCATCTACGCGCTGGCCCACCGCGAGAAATTCGGCCGCATCCAGATCTTCTACGGCTCGAAGACGCCCCAGGAACTGATGTACCGACCCGACCTCAAGGAATGGGAAAAAGCGGGCGGCATCGAATGCCATCTGACCGTGGATCGGGGGGATGACGGTTGGACCGGGCACACGGGCGTGGTCGGGAGCCTGTTCCAGAAGGAGGGCGTCAACCTGCCGGTCGAGAACACGACGGCGTTCGTCTGCGGGCCGCCCATCATGTTCCGGTTTGTCATCATGGACCTCAAGAAACTCGGCTTCGAGGACCGCAACATCGTGTCGACCCTCGAACGCTACATGAAGTGCGGCGTGGGCAAGTGCGGGCATTGCTGCATCGGGGTCTCCTATGTCTGCGTCGACGGCCCGGTCTTCACCTTCGAGCAAATCCGCAAGCTGGGGGAGGAAATCTGATGCCCGGACTGCGTGAACAGCTCGAAGCGCTCCTGACCGGCCGGGTCTGTGTGGTCGGGGTGGGGAACGTCGGCCAGGGCGACGATGCCCTCGGGATGTGCCTGGCCGAGCAACTGGCGGGCGCCGGGGTTGAACCGGTCCTGTTCGCCGGCACGGAGCCGGAGCGCCTGCTCGACGCCATCGCGGCCACGGGTTGTGAGCGGGTGCTCTTCCTCGACGCCACCGAATTCCGCGGCCCGCCCGGTTCGGTGGTGCTGCTCGAGACCGACGAAATAACCGCGCGTTATCCGCAGGTTTCGACCCACAAGCTGGCGCTCGGCCTGCTCGCCCGGTTGATCGAAAGCGACGGGCGCCGGAAGGTTGGCTTGCTGGGCGTCCAGCCCCGGACCGTTGCGCAGGGCGGGGGGGGCGCGGCTGCCATGCGATGGGGGAACGACGCTGTCTGTGCGCTCAGCGAACCGGTGCAGCGCACGGTCGAGGCGCTGGCGGAGCTCCTAGGCGGGCTGCTCGTGAGGTCCGGCGGTTCGTCCCGGCCAAGGGTGGTTCAACCGGCGATGGAGGTGATGCGATGACCCCCGCGCAAGCCTTGCTGATTGCTTTGGTCCTCTGTCTGGCGGGCGCCGCAGTGACGGCGGTGGTCGCGGCGAATCGACGACTGGCGGGTTGGTTGACGTTCCTGGTGACCACCATCGCGAGCATGTTCGCCCTCTTCGCCGCCGCACGATCGCTGATCGACGGTGGCACGGCTCCCGAGACATTCCTGCGCCTGCCGGCCCTGGGCTTCGCGCTGACGTTGCATGTGGACGGCTTGACGGCGGTGTTCATCGGGCTGATCGCCAGCATCGCGCTCCCGGCCACGCTGTTCTCGATCCGCTATATGGATCTCTATCCGGACTATGGAGTCCGGCGTTACTACTCGTGGTTGTTGGTATTCATCGCGGCGATGTACGGGCTGGTGAGCACCACGGACATGATGTGGTTCTTCTTCATCTTCTGGCAGCTGATGACCCTGCCGGGGTTCGTGATGATCCGCTTCGAGCACCGGAACGCCGCCAACCGCCGCGCGGCCTTGAAGTTCCTCGTCATGATGCAGATCGCCTGTGCGGTCACCATGCTCGGGGCGGGTTTGCTGGCGGCGGGGACGCCGACGGTCGGCGCGGGCTTGCGCTTCGACTTCGAGACGGTGAGCGCCAATCTGCCGGCGCTGCTCGAGGGTCATCCCGGTCGCGTGGCGCTGGCCTTCGCGCTGTTCCTGGTCGGGTTTGGCATCAAGCTGGGCATGTGGCCCTTCGGACAGGTCTGGCTGCCCGACGCGCATCCCGCGGCGCCGTCGCCGATGAGCGCGCTGCTCTCGGGGGTCATGCTGAAGACCGGGGTATACGGCATCATGCGCTACTTTCTGTGGCTGGTGCCGGCGGAGGCCACCGGGGCGTACCCGATGACGACCTGGGGGGCGTTGCTGGCCGGCCTCGGCACGGTCACTCTGCTCACCGGCACGCTGCAGGCACTGCGCCAGGAACAGACGAAACGTCTGCTGGCCTTCCACAGCATTGGTCAGGTGGGCTACATCCTGCTGGGCATCGGCGCCTGCCTCGCGGTCCTCGGGTTGAACGATGCGGCGCTGGCGCCCGTGGCCACGGTGGCGTTCATGGGGGCGCTGTTGCATACCGTTCATCACGGGACCTTCAAGAGCCTGCTGTTCTTGAACTCGGGCTCGATGCTGCTGGCCGCCGGCACGCAGGACCTCAACCGGTTGGGTGGTTTGCTCAAATGGATGCCGGTCACGGGGATCACGGTGCTGGTGGCCTCGTTCTCGATTTCCGGGGTGCCCGGGTTCAACGGGTTCCTGAGCAAGTGGACGATCTACACGGGCGCCATCCAGGGCGTTCCCGCCGGCTGGTGGCTGCCCGTATGCGGCGTGCTGGCCATCCTGACCAGTGCGGTCACCCTGGCGTCCTTCATCAAGTTCTTCGGCGCCGGCTTTCTCGGGCGGGCCAGCGAAACCGTGACGCAAGCGGCGGCCGGCCGGAAGCGGCTGGAAAAGGACTGGACCCTCCTGGCGCCGCAGCTCCTGCTCGCCGCGACGTGTGTCGTGTTTGGTCTGGCGCCGGCGGTCGCGTTCGGACTCGCGACGCGCGCGCTGAACGCCAGTCGCGAGGGGTTGGGGGAAACCCTGGCCGCGGCGGTCCGAACGGCGGAAGGCCTGCCGGGAATGCAAGCGGTGCTCGGCGGTGGGGCGCACTTGGTCCCGCTGGCGGTCCTGGCCTTGCTGGCCCTCCTCGGGTTGGGCGGCGCGATGCTGGCGAGAGCGGGGGGATCGAGTCGGCGCACGGACAGCCCCTGGTTGACCGGGTATGCGCAGGCCGGCGAAGCCAATCGTTTCACCGCGCACGGATACTATGCTGAGTTCAAACGCTGGTTCCGCTGGATTGGCGGCGCGCCGCGGTCCGGCGGGGCAGGGAGCCCCAACCTGAAGGAGCCCGACCACCCATGACCGGCTTCACCACTCCTGAACACGCGGTGCTTGGCGCCATCGTGCTGTGTCTCGGCGGCGCGGTCTTCACACTGTTCATCGATCATCGGCGGCGGGTGGCCGGTTGGGTGAGTTTCGGGGTCATCCTGACGACGGCGGCGCTCGTGGGCGGCGCGGTGGCCGGCGTGCTGCGCCACGGTCCCGGACCGGGAGTGACCTTTCTCTCACTGCCGCCGCTCGGTTTCGCTCTGCGGCTTTACGTGGACGGCTTGAGCGCGGTGTTCCTGGCGTTGATTGCCGTGGTCAGCGTGCCGGCGGCATTCCACGCGATCGACTATATGACGTCCCACCGTCCGCGGAGCGCGGGGCGTTTCTACCCGCATCTGCTGGTCTTCATTGCCGCCATGCTCGGCCTGGTGAGCACGACCGACATGATGTGGTTCTTCTTCATCTTCTGGCAGATGATGACGCTCACGGGCTGGGCGATGATCCGCTATGAACGATCGTGCCCAGGCCACCGGCAGGCCGCGGCGCGTTTCCTGTGGATGATGCAATTCGCGTGTGCCGTCACCATGCTGGGTGCCGCCATGCTGGCGCAGGACGGCTTGGAGACCGTGGCTGGCACGGAATTGATGCGCTTCGATTTCGATGCCGTGGCGCATCACATGCCTGCTTTGCTGGCCGGGCACCCGGGTTGGGTGGCGGTTGCGCTGACGCTGTTCCTGACCGGTTTCGGCATCAAGCTGGGGATGTGGCCCTTCGGCCAGTTCTGGTTGCCGGACGCCCATCCGGCGGCGCCTTCCCCGGTGAGCGCCTTGTTGTCCGGGGTGATGCTCAAGACCGGCGTTTACGGATTGATGCGGTACTTCCTTTGGCTGGTGCCGTCCGAGGTGCGGGCCGACTACCCCATCGGCGGTTGGGGCCTGGCGTTTCTGTTCCTCGGCACGCTGACCCTGTTCACGGGCACATTCCGGGCCCTGCAACAGGAACAGTCGAAGCGTCTGCTGGCTTTCTCCAGCATCGGCCAGGCCGGCTACATCCTGTTTGGCCTGGGGGTGTGTCTGGTGCTCCTGGGCGAAGGGACGCCCGCAACGGGAGCGCTGGCGGGGATCGCCTTGACGGGCGCCCTCTTCCACACCTTGAATCATGGCGTCTTCAAGAGCCTGCTCTTCCTGGACGCGGGCGCGGTTTTGCACGCCACCGGCACCCAGGACATGAACAAACTTGGCGGCCTTCAACGCCACATGCCCGTCACCGGGTTTACGGCCCTCGTCGGCAGTCTGGCCATCGCGGGGGTGCCCCTGCTGAGCGGCTACGCCAGCAAGTGGCCGATGTTTACGGCGGCCTTGCAGGGTACGGCGGCCTCGCGCTGGTTGCCGGTTTGCGGCGCGGTCGCGGTGTTGACCAGCGCACTCACGCTCGCGCTGATGATGAAGTTTTACGGGGCGATCTTCCTTTCGCGAACCAGCCGGTTGGTCGAGGAACGCCGGCAGGCTCTCGGGCGCCTTGAGGTTTCGCGCAAGATGCGGACCGCGCAGGTGATCCTGGCGACGCTCTGCGTTGCGGCCGGGTTGCTGCCGTTTCTTGGTTTCGCCTTCGTGTCGCGCGCTCTGGCGATGAGTCCGCACGGACTGGCCACCGCCCCGGACACCATCGGACCGGTGACCGCCAGTGCTGCCGGACTTGTCGCCGCGACGAATACCGCGGTCTATGCGCCCTTGCTCCTCCTGGCGCTCATGCTGGGGCTTTTCGCCCTGGTCCGCCTGCTGGCCCGCGCGGGAGGATCGTCGCAGCGCGCCGCGGCGCCGTGGCTTTGCGGTTATGCGGTCGAAACCGATGCCAATCGGCTGCGCGCCGCGCATTACTACACCGAACTGCATCGCGCCGTCGGCCGCCTGCATCCGGCCGCCGGACGGCTGCCGGCCGTCGAACCCCGTCCGCAGAATCCCAACGAGAAACCCGCCTCCGCATGGTCGCTCGAGAAAAACTCAACCTGCTGAAGGACCGTTTCGGGACGGCCATCCAGCGCGCCGACCTCCCCGCGGAGGACCGGTTGTTCGTCTTCATCGACCGGGCCTCGGTCCGGGAGGTGTGCCGCCACGTCTTCCGCCAGCTCGATGCGCGCTACATCATCAGCATCGGGGCCGATGACCGGCCGCATTCAGGTCACTTTCTGGTGGCGCACAACTTTGCCTTCGACCGCGACCACCTGCTCGCGAGCTTCCTGACGCAGTTGCCGGCCGATGATCCGAAGCTCGACTCGATCACGGCGGACGTGCCGGCGGCGAACTGGGCCGAACGGGAGTTCCGCGATCTGGTCGGCATCGAACCCGTCGGACATGCGTATCCCAAACGTCTCGTGTTGCCGGACGGCTGGCCCGAGGGCATGCATCCCTTGCGCAAGGACGTGCCCTGGAACCACGTTCCCGAGGGCTTCGATCCGGATCGTGAATTCAAGTTCGACGAGCCGCCCGAGGGCTGCACGGTGGTGCCTTTCGGCCCGTTTCATCCCACGCTCGACGAGCCGGCCCACTTCCGGCTGTACCTCGAGGGCGAAATGGTGCGTGGCTGCGAGTACCGGGGCTTCATGGTGCATCGCGGCATCGAGAAGCTCGCCGAATCGGTGCTCACCTACAACGACATCCCGATGGCCGCCGAACGCATCTGCGGCATCTGCGGCTGCGTCCACAACGTCGCCTACGCCCAGGCCGTCGAGTCGGCGGCCGCCCTCGAGATCCCGCCGCGGGCCGCCTACATCCGCACCATCATGCTCGAACTCGAGCGCCTCCACAGCCACCTGCTCTGGGTCGGGCTCGCCTGTCACATCGTCGGCTTCGACACCCTTTTCATGCAGGCCTTCCGCATCCGCGAGCCGGTCATGTGGATCGCCGAGAAGATCAG
The DNA here is from genome assembly GCA_024233305.1 of Verrucomicrobiales bacterium. Taxonomy (GTDB): domain Bacteria; phylum Verrucomicrobiota; class Verrucomicrobiia; order Limisphaerales; family J093; genus J093. The sequence continues at coordinate 149,662 of JACKPV010000028.1, read as the reverse complement.
TGGCAACCGGAAGACCTACGCCCTTTGCGTCATCGGCGGGGTGCGCTGGGACATCACGCCCGAACTCAAGACCGAACTGCGCCAGGTTCTCGACAAGCTCGAAACGGAATGGACCGCGGTTGTCGCCGCCGTTTCCAAGGATCGGAACATCCAGCGGCGCACCCGTGGCGTCGGGGTTGCCGATGCCCGCCTCGTCAAGGAGGCCGGCCTGGTGGGGCCGGTCGCCCGCGCCGCCGGGGTTCCCGGTGACGCCCGGCGGGACCATCCTTATGCGGCCTACGACCGTCTCGACTTCGATGTGATCACGGCCGACGGCGCCGATGTCTGGTCCCGGGTGGTCGTCCGCATGAAGGAGGTGTTCGAGTCCATTCGGATCATGCGCCAGTGTCTCGATCGCATGGAACCCGGCCCGCTCGCCCTGGACATCCAGGACGAACTGCCGGTGGGTCGCATGGGAATGTCCTCCGTCGAGGCCCCGCGCGGCGAAAGCCATCATTTCATCATCACCGGCGAAAACAACCGTCCCCGACGCTGGCGGGTGCGGGCGCCAACGTATCAGAATCTCCAGGGTGTGCCGGCGATGATCAAGGACCAGCAACTGGCCGACATGACCATTTCGCTTGGCAGCATCGATCCCTGCTTCTCCTGCACGGACCGCATGGAGACGGTCGACATCCGGTCCGGCGCCCAACGGATCTGGAGCCAGGAAGAATTGCTGCGGCTGGTGCGACGCCGATGAACGCTGAAGGCCGAAATCCGAAACCCGAACGAAGCCCGAACGCCGGGAGCCGAAGCGCGCCCGGTATCTCGTGATGGAAGTGCTCATCCTCATCCTCCGGTCGTTCGCGAATGTGGTGGTGGTTCTCGCGCTGGCCCCGTTGTTCGAGGGCCTGCTGCGCAAGGTCACCGCGCGGATCCAGTCGCGGCAGGGGCCGCCGTTGCTGCAGCCCTACTACGACCTGCTGAAACTGCTCGGCAAGGAGGATATCGAATCCGGGGAGAGCCCGTGGATGCAGCGGTTCGCGGTGCACCTGGCGCTGGCCACGGTGCTGACCGTCGCCTGCCTGATTCCCCTCGGCGCGCCGGTCCCGCTGGCGGGGGCGGGGGACATCATCCTGCTGGTCTACCTGTTGACGCTGGCGGGGATTTGCACGCTGCTCGCCGGGTTGGCGGCCGGTTCGACCTTTTCCCTCATCGGCATCAGCCGCGAGATGATCACCATGATCGCGCTCGAGCCGCTCTTTGCGATCACCCTGATCATCGGCGCCGTGAACACCGGCACCTTCCGGCTGGAGACGGTGCTCGACGGCTCGGTCTACGCGGGTGGCGGCGTGCCATGGTCGGGGTTGCTCATGCTGGCGGTGATGCTGCTTTCGTTCCAGGCCTTCGTGCAGCGCGTGCCTTTTGACATCGCGGAGGCGGAGACGGAGATCATGGAAGGCCCGCTCATTGAATACTCGGGTCCCAAACTGGCGGTCTTCAAATACGCTCAGATGGTGCGCCTGGTGATCTACAGCAGCCTGTTCGTGGCCTTGTTCATTCCCTGGGGGAGCCACCTGGTCTTCCCGATCGGTTGGCTGCTCTTCTGGGCGAAAGTGCTGGTGCTGGTGCTTCTCGTCACGCTGGTGGCCGCGACGCACGCCCGCTATCGCATCGATCAAGCCCTGCGCTATTACGGCGGCCTCGTGGGGGTCTCCTTCGTGGCCCTCGTGCTGGCTGGTTTCGGTTACTGAACTCCCCGCGCCAACGCCAACGATGTCCATTACCAGCAAACTGAAGGAAGCGGTGCTCTGTCTGCGGGCGGGCCGGGTCACCTTGCCCTATCCGGCGCAATCCTCGCCCTTGCCGGCGCGATTCCGCGGTCGGCCGGTCTTCGACGCCGCCAAATGCATCGGTTGCGGCGGCTGTGCCAGCAACTGCCCCGCCCGCGAGATTCTCGTGTACGACGTCTGTCAGGAAATCCGCATCATCAAATACCTCGGCCGCCGGTGCACCTATTGCGGGCGTTGCGCGGATGTCTGTCCCGAAAAGGCGATCACCATGAGCCACGAGTTCGAGAACGCCACGCCGGCCATTGGCGACATCCAACAACGCCTTGAGCTGTTCATGAGCACCTGCCAACGATGCGGGCGATGCTTCAAGGAACCCTCGAAGCTCGAGGAGTTGAAGATGAAGGGGTACCGGTTTGATGACCTGGAAAACGAGCGCTGGGTCTTCCGCTCGCAAGCCTATCTCGATGGGCAACCGGTCGTGGACGACATCGAAATCGAGCTGGATTGAAGCCGGGCTTCTCGCGGGATCATCCCACCATGTTGAAGAACCTCTGCCAGAAAATGTTCGGGCGCTCGCTGTGGGTCTACCACGCCAACAGCGGCGGGTGCAACGGATGCGACATCGAGGTGCTCAATGCGCTGACCCCGTATTACGACGCCGAACGGTTCGGCATTCGTCTGGTGGGCTCACCCCGGCACGCCGACGTCATGCTCTGTCAGGGACCGGCCATGCGTTCGACGGCGAAGGCCCTCCAACGCGCCTACGAAGCCATGCCCGCGCCGAAGCTGGTTTTCGCCATCGGCTCGTGCGCGTGCGGGGGCGGCATCTGGTACGACATGTATTCCGTCCTGGGTCCGGTCGAGAAGCTCGTCCCGGTGAACTTCTACATTCCCGGCTGCCCGCCCCGCCCGGAAGCAATCATCTACGGCGTGGCGGTGGCCTTGGGCATCGTCGACAAGAAGACCGCGCCGGTGCAGTTCAAGCACCTCGAAATGCCCATCCCGCGCTACCATCCGGAGGACCTGCGCCGCGACGGCGAGATGGTGGTTTACGCCAGGACGGAGACCGTCTGACCATGGGACTCGAAGCAGGAAGCCGCGGACCCCCAGCCCGGACCGTTGCTGCATGGGAACGCCTCCCCTCCCGAGCACCAGACTCCGGCCGACTGGCTGGTGGGCGGAAGCCCGGAAATGGAGTGTTTTGAGGTGGAGGGTCGAGTGAGTGAGCGGAACCGCCCTCGATACGGGTTCGGGAGGTGAATCGGGGGCTGGATCTCGGGCGGCGCGCAGGGGACTGCGCGCCCTACCCGGGCCAGGTGGTAGGGCGTGTCACTCCGTGCGCGCCGCTTCGGGAAGAACGTGACCGTGCGCCCTCCGGGGCGACCGCGAACTTGGCGCCTATTCCGGCGCGCCGACCTGCGCCTGATCTACCGGAGAGCATCCTCCTGATTTCCGCCGACGTCTGGTGCTCTGCCCTCTGCTCCCTGCGCAGGGGCGTTGGAAACTGGGGCGTATCGGATCGAGCCGGTTCAGGCGTGCGGGGGCGCCCCGGGGGTGACGCCCTTCTTCAGGAGGATGTTCCCATACTTCGCGGTTTCGCCGGTCATGACCACGGCGAAGGCCTGGCGGGCGCGGTCGTAGAAAGCGAACCGGTCGATGCGCACGGGAGGTTTGGCCCCCGGGGCGTGTCGGTGGACCGCGCCCATGTAGTTTGTCTCGACGGCGGGGTCCAGCTGATCCCCTTCGACGGCGGCCATCATCACGAGCGGATCGGCGTAACTGTCCAACTCGAACAGGGGCAGCATGCCGTCGAGCAACGTCGCGATTCCGATCCCGTCGGCGCGCAATACGCGGGGGTTCATGGTGTGGCCCGGGAAGTGGGCGTCGGCGAGGATGAGTTCATCGCCGTGGCCCATTTCGGCCAGCACCTTGAGCAGTTCCGGGCTGATGACGGGAGCGATTCCTTTGAGCATGGGTTCGAGGGGGGTGGTTCACGGATGACGCGCGACAGACCCGGACCCGCGACTCCCGGGCCGACGCGCCGGGATCGTTCGCCGAACGTGCCCGGCAGGCTTCGATGCATGGGGCCTTGGGTTCTGCCATTGACTGGCGCGTACGCTGGCAGAGTTCGGGCGGTTTGGGAATCCCGCACTTGGCCGCGTCACCAACGCCGGCGTTCAGGGCCGGACCCTCGGGCCGTGTCCGCTCCGGTCAATAGGTGCCCGGTTCCTTCACACCGGTTTGCCAGCGACCAAGCGGCGCGAGCAACTGCCGGGCGCCGGCGCTCATCAGGTTCAGCTCGGTTCCGGTCTGGATAAAGCGGAAGCCGCGGTCGAGGGCCCGCTGGATGCCGTCGGGATCCGCCACGAATCGTCCCGCAGCCTTCCCGTTTTCCCGCGCTGCCGCCAGCACCCGGTCCATTGCCGCTTCGACCTGCGGATGCGACATGTCGCCGCGCAGGCCGAGCGAAAAGGAAAGGTCGCTCGGGCCGACGAACAGGACATCCACGCCGGGCGTGGCGGCGATGCGGTCGATCTGGTCCACCGCGGAAGCCTCTTCGATCATGGCCACGACGACGACATTGCGGTCGGCGAAGTCATGGTATCCCTCCGGCGCCGGCCAGCGAAAGCCCGCGAGTCCGGCGCCCGATCCCCGCTGTCCGAGCGGCGGATAGCGGCAGGCATCGGCGGCCTGGGCGGCCAGCCCGACGGTGCTGGTGAAGGGGAAGATCACCCCGAGCACGCCGGCGTCGAGAACGCGTTTTGCTGTCCAGAGCGCGTTGACCGGGACGCGGGCCAAGGGCACGGCCGGCAGGCCGCGGGTGGCGAGGACAATGGCCCGCAAGGTGTCGAGGCTGACCGGTGAATGTTCCATCTCGATCCACAGAAAATCGAAGCCCAACGCCGCGGCCTGGGCGGCGGTTTCGACGTGATTGACGGTGATCGTGATGCCGATGACGGCTTCATCGGCGTGCAGGCGGGTTTTGATCGGGTTTTGCCAGCCGGCGGGCAGGGGAGGGAGGGAGGACATGGCGGGGTGGAGCTTGCGGCGGTTGCTATTCCTTGATCAGCCAGACTTCGGCCACCTGGCAGCCGCGTCCGTTGCGGCCAAGGCCCGGTTCGAGCGTCCAGGTGAGGGTGAGTTCGCCGTCCCGGATGGCGGCGGCTGGAATCGCGTATTCCTGCGGGTGATAGGGGTTCTCCCGGGCCTGCAACGGGTGGATCTCGAAGTTGTCCCCCGCCGCGAGGCGGACGCGGCGGCGGGGGCTGTCGCCACCATAGACGACACGGACGCGGTAGCGCGCTGCCGAATCAAGGTCGGTGTAGTGGAACCGGAGGGGCTGATCCCACAGCGTTTCGGCGTGGTCCATCCAGGACAGACGCAAGGCGCCTTCGGGCTGGTCCGCGGGATCGTCCACCACGTCGCCTTCCTCGAACCCGGTCTTGGCCGAGCGGTAACTGGCCGGGTCTTCCGGGAACGGCAGCTGCCGGACCAGATGCGGCTGGCGGGCGGGATTGCCCGGATCGTCGTAGAAACCGCCGGGACCGGGATTGGTCCAGTCCACGAGGGTCCGGATGGCTTCGAGTCGCGCGGCCTCGGTTGGCAGGGCGCGGATACGGGGGAACTGCTCGAGCAACCAGCGGCGGTTGTTGAGGGGGTAATCGAGGGTGTCCAGGCTGGCGCCGCGATCCACCGCAATGGCGGCGTGCCGGGGCACGCTGAGTTGCATGCGGATGCTTTGGAAGAGCGATTCGGCCAGCTCGCGGATGCGCGCGCGCAAGTCCGGGGCGACGGGTTCCGTGAGGGCCCGATCCAGCGTGGCTTCAGCCTGGCGCAGGGCGAAGAGCGCTCCGTTCCTGTCCGCCTGTTGCAGGGCGTCGGTGGCTTCCTGTTCGAGGGCCGTTTCGCGGGCGAGGCGACGTTGGATGAAGGCGTCGTAGTGGGCGCGGAAGAGGGCCTGCTGGAAACGCCAGTTCGCCCTCACCGCCGGGCCGGCCTGACGTTCCATCTGCTGGAACTGTCGGAGCGTGGTTTCGATGCCGGGATTCGCCGCCACGGGGCCGCGCCAGTTCCTTTCCAACGCGAGCAACCCCTGCGCGAACCCCTCCTCGAAGTCGGGGCCGATGAAGTGCCGGCTGTATTCGCGCAGGATGTCGATCACCGGCTGCTCCGGATCCCACCCGAGCGCGCTCCAGACGGCCTTGTTCACGTCGTCGTTGCAGCCCTCCGAGTAGGTCAGGAAACCCACGGTGTGCGGTTGCAGCAACCGGAAGATGGCCGCCTGGTCCACGGGCCGCGGGTTGATGCATTCGCGTCCCTCGGTGATCGCGAAGGCGACGTCCCAATCGGGCACCGGATACTGGCATTGGCGGGTGTGCGTAATGTCAGGGTAATGCCGGATCGGGTAGCGGGAGGGAATCGCCGCGCGCAACTCGGGGAGGCTCATCCGCACTTGCGGGCCGAAAACCACGCCGGCGAGCCAGTCCGGGCCATCGTGGCGCAGAAGGTCGAGGAACTCGTCCAGCCACTGCCGGTCGAAGCCCTGCGGCGACACCCACAATTCCGCCCCGGGATGCGCCTCGCGCAACGACGCACTTTGCCGGGCGAGGAGGCTCATCAACGTTCGGGGCGGCGTGTGCCCGGGATCGCCGCCCGGCACAAACACTGCGTCCACTCGCGGGAGTTGCTCGAAGACTTCGCGCCATTCGTGCAGCGCCCGTTCCACCGTCGCGGGGTCGGCGTAATCCCGGTCCATCGCCGGGTACCAGATCCAAACGTCCAGGTCGTAATCATCCGCCAGCTGTGACATGCGGCCCATCATCTCCATTGGCGGCAGCGGAAAGTGCGGGCTGTCGGCGGCGTCGTCGGTGCGGGGCGGCATCAACTCGATGGCGTTGGCGCCGAACACGATGAGATCGCGGTAATACTGCTCCCATTGGGCCACGTCCCAGGCGTCGTAGGAATGGGTCTTCGGTCGGAACCCGAGTTGATGGCCGCGGAGTCGCTGGCGGGGCGCGGTCGTGACGGTGAAATCGTCGGGAAGGGTGACGCTTCCGGGGCGGATTTCGAGATGCCGCAGCAGGTGTCCCACGCCGAAGAGCACCCCGCGCGGGTCGTGGCCGGCGAGGAGCACGCCCGGGGTTTCGGACCCGTTTGTGACGCGGATGTGGAATCCTTCCGCTGAGGGTGGCCGGCCCCCATCGGCTTCCAGCGCGGCCCATGGTCCGGTCAGAGCGCGGCGGTCGGATACCTCGCCCACGGCGATGGCCGGGCGGCCGTCGCGGGGCCATTCGGTGGTCACGGTCCAGCGGAGGCGGGCGCGTTTTCCGACCTCATCGACGAGCATGGTCACGGCCCGGTCCACGGCGCGGTGGGGGTGGGGCGGGCGTACGACCACGGCGTTGGCGAGTTCCACGGCGTATCCGGCGGCGGGGGACAGGAGACCGAGGAGGGCCAGGCGCGCCAGCAGCGGGCCCGGGGCGTGGGGGCCGGGGCGGCGCGGGGTGGGGGCTGGGTTCGTGATGTTCATGACGTGAATGAGGCGACGTTTCAGGGTGGGGGAGGCTAACACGGGGTGGCGGAGGGTGTCAGGCGGCATTTGTGGCGGGGGTTGTCAGGTGGAATGGCAAGAAACGGTTGGTCCTCGCCAATTGGTGCGAAGCAGGTTTCCGACGTTTTTGTAGCCTCTTGGGCGTGCCGGGTTTCCCGCAGTGGAGAGGCTTCGGCAGGCTTATGGAAAAAAGAACGGCGGATGAATCGGGCAGTTGCGTATGAGTCAGGAAACTGAAAGACACGGCGGCGGGAAGGCGAGGCTGTGGCAGAACTGGGTGAGCCTTTCGGGCTTGATGGTGGTGATTGCCGCCTTCTTCGCCTTTGTCCTGCTCTGGTTGCTCGAGTTGTTCGCCGGATCGTCGAATCCGTACGTGGGGATCCTGGCTTTTCTGGTGGCGCCCGGCTTCATGATTCTGGGGATCGCCCTGTTCGTGGCCGGCATCCTGGTGGAACGTCGCCGCCTGCACCGCAGCCGCGAGCCCCGGGCGCTGGTCATCGATCTGGCCAGCCCGAAGCATCGCCGGACACTGTTGATCTTCTCGAGTTGCAGCATCGGGTTCCTGTTCCTGACCGCGCTGGGCAGCTACCAGACCTTTCATTTGACCGAATCCACGACCTTCTGCGGCGAGGTGTGCCACACGGTCATGGAGCCGGAGCGCGTGGCCTATCAGGACGGCGCGCATGCCCGGGTGTCGTGCGTCGAATGCCATATCGGTTCCGGCGCCGAGTGGTTCGTCCGGGCCAAGCTGTCGGGCAGCTACCAGGTCTATGCGACCCTGTTCAACAAGTATCCCCGCCCGGTGCCGACCCCCATCAAGAACTTGCGTCCCGCCCAGGACACCTGCGAGCAGTGCCACTGGCCGGAGTCCTTCGTCGGTGATGTCGTGCGCACGGTGCGCTCGTTCCAGGGTGACGAGGAGGGTTCCGAGTATTCGGTGAAGCTCGAACTCAAGGTGGGGGGCGCCGACCCGACGCGCGGCCCGACCAGCGGTATCCACTGGCACATGAATGTGGCCAACAAGGTCGAGTACTTCGCGGAGGACGAATCCCGACAGACCATTCCCTGGGTGCGGGTCACCGACCGGGAAGGCCAGGTCACGGTCTACCGGGCGGACGGTTACGAGGACGAGGTGGACGAGTCGAAGGTCCGGCGGATGGACTGCATGGACTGCCACAACCGTCCGGCGCACAACTTCCACTCGCCGAACAAGGCGGTGAACCTGGCGATCAGCCTGGGCCGGCTGGACCGCGCGTTGCCGTACATCAAGACGAACGCCGTCTACGCCCTGGTCCAGGAGTACTCGACGAAGGACGAGGCGATGTCGGAGATCGGCGATTTCATTCAATCCAAGTACCGCGACCAGGATCCGAACGTCGTGGCGAAGGCGGTCGAGGAGGTCCGGGCGATCTATGGCCGGAACTTCTTCCCCGCGATGAAGGCCAGCTGGCTGAGCTATCCGAACAACATCGGCCACAAGGAATGGCCCGGTTGCTTCCGTTGCCACGACGACAATCACAAGACCGAGGATGGTGAGAAGGTGCTCGAACTGAGTCGTTGCGACGCCTGCCACATCATCCTGGCCCAGGGCTCCGGGGATGAACTGGATCAACTGGATGCGAAGGGACAGCCCTTCCGGCATCCGGGCGAAGAATATGACACTGGTTGGTTGTGCAGTGACTGCCACAACGGCGGCCTCTAGCGGGCTGCGCCGTATTGCGATCACCCTGCTCTGGCTGAGCCTGCTGGGCTCGGCCGGATTTCTCCCGCTCCACTCCCAGGACGCGGCGGGGGACGATGCCGCGGTCGAGGAGGCGGCGGACGTCATCGCCAGCAGCGAATGTCTGGATTGCCACGGGGACGCCGACCTGACGATGACCGGGCCGGACGGGCAGGAGGTGTCGATCTTCGTCGATGCGGGGACGGCCGACGCCTCGGTCCACGGCGGTCTGCTGGACTGTGTGGATTGTCACGCGGACCTGACCCGGGATCACCCGGACGACGAGGTCCGGGCGCGGTCGGTGGACTGCGGCCAGTGCCATGAGAGCGCGGCGGAGGAATACGCGGGAAGCATTCACGGTGTGAGTCAGCAGATGGGGGCGAGCGCGGCGGCCCGTTGCGCGGATTGTCACGGCCACCACGACATTCTGCCGGTCAGCGACTCGCAATCCCCGGTGTTCAAACTGAACCTGCCGTTGACCTGCGCGAAGTGTCACAGCAACACGAATCTGACGGAGGAATACCAGATCCAGAACAGCACGGCGGCCGCGCACTACCTCGACAGCATTCACGGCCAGGCCCTGCTCAAGCTGGGGCTGATCGTCGCGCCTTCGTGCAATGACTGCCACGGGGTGCACGACATCAAGCGCAGCGTCGACCGGGATTCGCCGATCAACCACCTCAACGTGGCCAAGACGTGCGGGAAATGCCACGTGAAGGTCGAGGAGGTCTACGACCGCAGCGTGCATGGCAAGCTGACGCTCGAGGGGGACAAACGCGGGCCGGTCTGCACGGATTGCCACAGCGCGCACGAGATCGAGCCGCCGGTCAACGGGCATTTCAAGGCGGCGAGCGACCGGCGTTGCGGCCAGTGTCACGAGGATCGCTTGACCCACTATCGCGACACCTATCACGGCAAGGCGATGGCCCTGGGGCAGCCGAACGTGGCTTCGGAAGTGGCGGCCTGCTACGATTGTCACGGCCACCATGACGTGCTGCCGCCGTCCGATCCGGCATCCCGGCTTTCCTCGGAGAACATCCTGGCCACCTGCGCCCGGTGCCATCCGGACGCGACCGTCGGCTTTACGCAATACCAGCCGCACGCGAATCCGCTGGACCGCGAGCATTACCCCGAACTGCACCTGACCTTCGTGCTGATGACCGGGTTGTTGATCGGGGTGTTCACCTTCTTCGGAGCGCATACCCTGCTCTGGCTGGCGCGGGCGATCTACCTTTATCTGCATGACTCGAAGACCTTCCGGGAGGCGAAGATCAACACCCAGCAGGATGACGAGTGGTTCACGCGGTTCCAGCCGTTTGACCGGTTCCTGCACTTCCTGGTGGTGACGAGCTTCCTGTTGCTGGTGATCACCGGCATGCCGCTCAAGTTCTATTACACCGAATGGGCCAGGACCCTCTTCAGTGTCATGGGGGGACCGGTCGTGGCGCGCACGTTGCACCATTTCGGCGCCCTCATCACCTTCCTCTACTTCGGGCTGCACCTGGCGGCGCTGGTGCGAAACACCTGGGTCAACCGGCGCGAAATGCGGGATCCCGCCACGGGCCGGGTCAGCTTCCAACGGATCAAGACCGCGATGTTCGGGCCGGATTCGATGGTGCCGACGATGCAGGACCTGCGGGACTTCGTGGCGCATAACAAGTGGTTCTTCGGCAAGGGACCGAAACCGCAGTTCGACCGGTGGACCTACTGGGAGAAGTTCGACTACTTCGCCGTGTTCTGGGGCGTGTTCGCCATCGGGCTCTCGGGTCTGGTGATGTGGTTCCCCGAGTTCTTCAGCCGGTTCCTGCCGGGCTGGGTGATCAACATCGCGCTCATCGTGCACTCGGACGAGGCGCTGCTCGCCGCGGGCTTCATCTTCACCATCCACTTCTTCAACACGCATTTCCGGCTGGAGAAGTTCCCGATGGACACCGTGATCTTCTCGGGTCGCGTCTCGAAGAGCGAGATGCTCCACGAACGCCGCCGTTGGTACGACCGGTTGGTGGCCACCGGCCGGTTGGACGCGCACCGCGTCCGCGACGAATGGGAGCGTTGGAAGAACATCGCGCGTTCCTTCGGCTACATGTTTTTCGGAATCGGGGTCATCCTGCTGGTCCTCATCGTCTACGCGATGGCCTCCCGCCTGAGCCACTAGCCCGGGGAGAACGGGGTGTTCGCGCCGGGGCCCGGGCCGGAGCGCGGACAACGATTTCACGGCTGTGAAAGGTGTCATGAGCAGTGATCTGACAATGGTCCGCCGCCGGCCGGCCCCGCGCTCGGGGAGGCCGCGACGGAGTCGGGTGGTCGCCGTCCTGACGGCGCTGATGATGGTGGGCGGTCTGCGGGCGGCGGACGCGATTCCGGACGAGGATTGCCTGCTCTGCCACTCCGATCCTGACATGACGAAGACGGACGCCGATGGCAACGAGGTGTCGGTCTTCGTCGACGAGGCCATCTTCGCCGCCTCCGCGCACGGTACCAACACCTGCTTCTCCTGCCACGACGACATCACTTCGGATCATCCCGACGACGGTGTAATCCCGAAGCGGATCGACTGCGCCACCTGTCACGAGGATCAGTCGGAGAGCTATGGCGCCAGTGTGCACGGCCTGGCCCTGGCGGCGGGGGACACCGCGGCGGCCACCTGCGTGGATTGCCATGGGGATCACAATGTCACCCACCCGACCTCGCTCGAATCCCCCCTCCACTGGTCGCGGCTCGCAGAGACCTGCGGGGAATGCCATCCGGACGCGGCCGATGACGTGGCGGCGAGCGTGCATGGGATGGCGATGCAGGACGGCCGGCGCGAAGCGCCCACCTGTACCGACTGCCACGCTGAACACCGGATCGAGGCGTTGAACGCGGTATCCTCGGTGAAACTCGCCGAACAGATCTGCGCCAAATGCCATGCCTCGGAGCGGATCAACACCAAGTTCAAGATGCCCGCCCGGCAGGTGGAGAGCTTCTTCGACAGTTACCACGGCCTGGCGGCGCGGATGGGCGACACCCACGCGGCCAATTGTGCGAGCTGTCACGGGTATCACAAGATTCTGCCGTCCACCGATCCCGACTCGTCGATCAGCCCAAATCATCTGGTCGAGACCTGTGGCCAGTGTCATCCCGGCGCCACCGAAAATTTCGCGCTGGGCCGGGTGCACCTCGACCTCGACCTCTCGTCCGGGTCCAGCGACGGCATCGGGACCACGGTGAACCGCTGGGTCCGGGCGATTTACCTGGCGATGATCTTCGTGGTGGTGGGCATGATGACTCTCCACAGCTTCCTGAGCTGGCTCCACCGGGCGCTCGCGGCGAAGCGATCGTCGGACCGGGTGGTGCCCCGGATGGACCAGACCCAGCGCGTGCAGCATTTCATCCTGTTGAGCAGCTTCATTTTGCTGGCGCTGACGGGGTTTGCCCTGAAGTTCCCGGATTCGTGGCTGGCGCTGATGTTCGGCGCCGACGAGGCGATCCGGCGCTGGCTGCACCGGTTTGCCGGTGTGGTGCTGCTGGCGCTTGGTTTCTACCACATCCTCTATGTGCTGTTCACCGCGCGCGGTCGCCGCTTGGTGCGGGATCTGGCCCCGGCGCGGCACGACCTGGGCCAGTTGGCCCGGAACACGCAGTATCTCGTGGGACGCGCCCCGAAACCGCCGAAGTTCGCGCGGTTCGGCTACATCGAGAAGGTCGAATACTGGGCGGTGGTCTGGGGCACCATCATCATGGGGGTGACCGGGTTGATGATCTGGCTGAAGATGCCGGTGACGCAGTGGCTGCCCCGGTGGGCGGTCGATGTGGCCACCACCGTGCATTACTACGAGGCCATCCTCGCCTGTCTCTCGATCGTGGTCTGGCACTTCTACCACGTGATCCTCGCTCCGGGCACCTATCCCATGAACTGGGCCTGGTGGGATGGCAAAGTCACCCGGGAATGGTATGAAGAGGAACATGGTCTCGACACGGAAACCCTCGCCGCCGCCTCCGAACCTGCCGCGCCCGCGAAGCCGGAAGGACCCGGCGCCCGCAAGCCGGGGGACGAATCCTCCGGTTGATCCGGTGCGAAGCGTTCCCGCTTCCCTCCGGCCGCTGGTTTTGAGCTGGGTCGTGGCGATGGCCGCGATCCCGGCGGGCCGCCCAGACACCAATGCCTTTTTCGGCATTCAGATCGTTGACGACGCCACCGGCCGCGGGGTGCCGCTGGTCGAGTTGGAGACGGTGCATCACCTGCGTTTCGTCAGTGACAGCGCCGGTTGGGTGGCGTTCAACGAGCCGGGTTTGATGGGGCAGGAGGTCTTCTTCTTCGTCCGCAGTCACGGCTACGAATTCCCCAAGGACGGTTTCGGCTATGCCGGGACCCGGTTGCTGGCCCGGCCGGGATTGCGGACGCAGCTGCGGTTGCAGCGCGTCAACCTGGCCGAGCGCCTCTACCGGGTGACGGGCGAGGGCATCTACCGTGACAGCGTGCTCCTGGGCGAACCTGCGCCGCTGCGGGCCCCGTTGGGAGCGGCAAAGGTGGTCGGGCAGGATTCGGTGTCGGCACTGCCTTATGCCGGGCGGTTGTTCTGGTTCTGGGGCGACACCTCGCGGGCCAGCTACCCGCTCGGGCATTTCTGGATGGCGGGCGCCGAGTCCGCCCTCCCGGGGCCAGGCGGCCTTGATCCGTCCGGCGGCGTGGACCTCGATTACTTCGTGGACGACGAGGGTTTCAGCCGGCCGGTGGCCCGTCTGGGGGTGGAACGGGGCCTCATTTGGGCGGATGCCTTCCTGACGCTGCCGGACGCGACGGGCCGGGAACGGTTGGTCTGCCATTACGCGCACATGGCTTCGCTGGGACGGGAACTCGGGCACGGCTTGGCGGTGTTCAACGAGGAGACCCGGGAGTTCGAACTCGTGCAGCGGTTGACGCCCGAAACCCGGTGGTGCTTCCCCGGGCAGGCGCATCCCTTCCGTTCTGGTTCCGACGACGGGCGGTTCTTCCTGTTGGGAGAAGTGTTTCCGACGGCGCGGGTTCGGGCGCGGTGGGAGGAGGTGCTCGCCCCGGCGCGTTACGAGGCGTGGACCTGCTTTCGGGAGGGCCCGGAGGGGGCGGCGTCGGAGTTGGATCGTGATGCGTCCGGCAGGCTGCGCTTCGGTTGGAGGTCGGGAGGCCGTCCGGTAGACGCCGGGGTCGAAGCGGACTTGCTGGCGCGCGGTGCGATCCGCCCTGACGAGGCGCATTATTCACCGACGGACGTGGACACCGGGAAGCGGGTGCGGCTGCATCGCGGCTCGGTGCACTGGAATCCCCATCGACAACGCTGGGTGGTGATCGCGGTCGAGAAGGGGGGCACGTCATCGCTTGGCGAGGTTTGGTATGGCGAGGCCCTGGAGCCCACTGGTCCGTGGCGCAAGGTCAAGAAGATCGTGACCCACGAGCGCTACAGCTTCTACAACCCGGTGCACCATGCCTTTCTCGATGAGGACGGCGGGCGGCGGATCTACTTCGAGGGCACGTACGCGAACACTTTCTCGGGCAACGAGTTCCCGACGCCGCGCTACGACTACAATCAGATCATGTACCGGCTCGATCTGGACGATCCGCGCCTCGCGACCGTGCGGTGAGCCGGGGGTTGCGTTTCCACGGGTTTCGGCGGCTTGTAATTGGCGGCCGCCGGAGGGCGGCGCAAGGTGGGGGCGGTCCATCCGTCGCCGCATCAAACACCGATCGGAACCACTGCCATGTATACGACCATTGGTTTGCTCATCATCCTGCCGGGGATCTGCTACAAACTGGCCGAGATCGACGACCGCCTCAGCCCGGCGTTGTGCGCGGGCATCAGCTTGGTCTGCACCCTCGTCGGGCTCTTCCTGCTCGGAGGATCGTTCCTCGCTGTCTTGGGATTGCACGCGCTGGCCTTCGTCATCGGCTGCCTGATCATGCTCTGGCGCAGCGACCGCCCGACCTCAGGGTGAACCGCCTGCGCCGCTCATCGCCGATCGTAACCCGGACGCCACCGACGTCTCGTGGTGCGTGGGCCGTCCGGCTGACGGGCCGGCTTGGAACTTGCGGTTGCCGCTCCGGTGGCCGTGCGGCATCCTTGAACTTTGGTGAGCAACCTGGCGGCAATGGAGCGGCGGCGCGGACGGGGATCGAGACCGATCGTCCGGGCGTTCCTGCTTTCGCTGTTGTTTCACGCCACGTTGTTCTCCGTGCTCGAGATCGGTGACCGGCTGGATTGGTGGCGCTCGGGACCAATGGCGACCCTGGCCCGCCTGTTGCGGCTCGATGCCGCGGCGCGCGCGGCTGAAGCCCGGCGGGAGGAACTGGCCGCCGTGAGTCGTGAACTTGAGCAGCGGGCGCCGCTTATCTTCGTGGATGTGGATCCCTCCCAGGCCGCTCCGACGTCTCCGCTGGACACGGAATTTTATGGCGCCGTCAGTTCGCAGGCGGCCAACCCGGCGCCCCGGGATCTGGACCAGCCCGCGCTGGATGGCACGCAGGAAGTGGTCATGAAGACCGCGGATACCGAGCGGGCCTCGGCCTCGGCGCCGTTGCAGCCGAGTCCGCCTGAACCGCCTCCGGACCTTGCTGCGCTCGATGATCCGGCGCCTGATCCCGGCGCGGAGGCGCCGGCCGAGGAGGTCGAGCCGGTCGCGGCCGAAATCGATCCGTCGCCCGAAACCGGCGATCTCGCGATGGTGAAGCCGCCTTCCGCGTTGACCCCGCTGCTTTCGCCCGGGCTGCCCCACGCGGCGAACCGCCCGTCGGCGCCCGAGCGACCGCGAACGGTGGCCGAGGCGCTTGCGCGACGCGGCCTCAATCCCGACAGCGCAATGGTCGGTCAGAAGCTTCGTCAGGAAGGCGGCGTGAAGCGCTTCTCGGTCCAGTCGAGCCTCGATGTTCAGGCGAGCCCCCTGGGCGACTACGACCGCCAGCTCGTGGATGCCGTTCAGCAATGCTGGTTCACTCTGCTGCGGGAACAGCGTTTCAGTCTCGACCGGTTGGGCAAGGTGGTGATCGAGTTCCGGCTCTCGAAGGAGGGTCGGGTCAGCAACATGAACGTGGCCGAATCGGATGTGGGCGACCTCTACACGGCGGTTTGTCAGCTTGCCATTCGGAAGCCATCGCCGTACGAAAGCTGGCCCCCGGACGTCGTCCGGCTGGTGGGCGGCGATTACCGGGACATCCGGTTCACCTTTTACTATTGATCGCGGTCGGAGACGGAAGAAGAAGCCGTATGTGGGATTTTCTGTTGGCGGGCGGGCCGTTCATGGGGTTGCTGGTGCTGACGTCGATTGTCAGCGTCACGTTCATCGTCGAACGCGGTCTGGCCCTGCGTCGGAGCCGGGTCGTGCCGGCGGATCTCGAGACGTTGCTGGCGGAGTGCCGGGGCCGGGATGATCTGCCGCTGGTGCAGAGCACCTGTGAAAAAAGTCCTTCAACCCTCAGCCGGCTGGTGGCCACGTCCGTGGCGCATCTGGGCTGGCCGCGCAACGACAACGGCAATGCCCTGCAAACCCGGGCGCGCCAGGAGGTCGTGTCCCTCGAACGCGGCCTGGTGGTTCTCGAGGTCGTCGTCGGGGTGGCGCCGTTGCTCGGGTTGCTCGGCACCATTCACGGCCTGATCACGTTGTTCGGGGACATCGGCCAGGCCGGGGTGAGCGACAATTCGGTGCTGGCGCGGGGCATCGCCATCGCCCTGAACACGACCCTCATGGGGCTGTTGATCGCCATTCCCTCGCTCGTGGCCTGGAGCTACTTCACCAAGAAGGTCGAGACCTTCGCCGTCGAGATGGAGAACCTGCTCGACGACCTGCTGCGCCGGCTTTACCGCGAGCCCACCCCGTCGGGAAGGCGCAAGGGGCGTTCGAGCGGGGAGGGATCCGAGGAGCCGCAAGGCCGGCGGTCATGAACTTCTACGAGCGCAAACGACGTCAACCGCCGGCGGTCATCATCGTGCCGTTGATCGACATATTGATGGTGCTGCTGGTGTTCATGATGGCGACCAGCACGTTCAAGATGCAGCCCGCCATCCGGCTCACACTGCCCGAATCCCGCGAGGGGCGCCAGGGCGCGTCGCAGGACGACAGCTTGGTCATCACCATTGCCAATGAAGCGCCGTACTTCTACCTCGGGCGCGAGGCGATTGAACTCGATCCCCTCGAGGCCACCCTGCGCCAGCGGGCCGACGAGGATCCGGACACCGTGGTTTCGATTCGCGCCGACACCAACGCTCCCTGGGGCAAGGTGGTCGGAGCGATGGATGCGGTGAAGAAGGCGGGCTTCAAGAGACCCATCGCCGCCTTCACCCGGCTTCCGGCGCCTTGAGTCTGCCGGCCCGTCGCCGGGCTTTTGTGGACTCCCGACAGGGCGCGGGATGCAGGGCCCGCCGGTGGCAGCGCAGCCGGGAGGCGAGACCATTTTCTCCCCTCGCGTGCGTCCGGCGCTGCGGGGGGCTCGTGCTCTGTCGAGCGGTTCCCGGGTTCGAACGGCTGTTACTCGTGGCGCGCCACCGAGCTGGACAGCGGCTGCCTGCCGTCCGATTGGAACCAGGTCCGATCCCGCCAATCCGGCTCCGTACCGGCTCGTCTCCTTCGGGGGGAGGTGTTCGGTCCTGGCGCGCGGAGCGAGGATCTCGGGCTCACCATCAACGGGGACGGCATCCGGGTCACGTTGGACGGGGCGGACGTTGCCGGCGATGCCGGGGTCTGCAAGCAGGGGACCATCACGGAGTCGACCCATGCCTATCCTCTGGTGGGGCCGTCCGCCTGCGGAAGTTGCCATGCGGTCGATGTCTCGTTCGATGCCATGGGCGAGGCGCCGAGGAACACCAGCGCGAGGCGGGGCGAGCACCGTTGTCGCGCAGGTGGGACAGTTGGACGAACGCGGCAAGCGCATGTTACGGTCCGCTTCCCCGGAAGCCTGCGAACGCCGCGCGCCGTGGAATGGCGGGGCGGTCGGAAGGTCTCCGGGGGGCAGGTCGTGAAGTCGTTCATCAGCCAGATCACCGCTTTCCTGCAAAGCCGCACGAGCCAGCGAAACGTGCGGTTGCTGCTGCGTTATCTGGGGATCTTCTTCCTCCTGATCGTGTTCTACAGCATCGGCTTTCACTTGCTCATGCTGCGCGAAGGGCAGGAGTTCTCCTGGTTGACGGGCTTCTACTGGACCCTGACGGTGATGTCCACACTCGGGTTCGGCGACATCACGTTTCACACCGACCTGGGCCGCGCGTTTTCCATGGTGGTGCTGCTGACGGGGATGATCTCGCTGCTGGTCGTGCTGCCGTTCACGTTCATCGAGTTCTTCTACGCGCCCTACATGAAGGCGCAATCCGAGGCGCGCGCCCCTCGCCGGCTCGAACCGAAGACCACGGGCCACGTCATCGTGACCGATCTGAACCCGGTGACCGGGGCGCTGATCGAGAAGCTCGGCCGGTACGAACGATCCTACGTGATCCTGACCCCGGACCTGTCCACGGCGCTCGAGCGCCATGATCTGGGCTTTGCGGTGATGGTGGGGGAACCGGACCTGCCGGAGACCTTTGAAAAGGCGCGGGTGCGGCAGGCGGCCATGGTGGTCTTGACGCAGTCCGACGTGATCAACACGAACATCACCTCGACCGTGCGGGAAGTCTCCCCCGACATCCCCATCCTGGCCACGGCGAGTTCGGCGGCGGCGGAGGAGATTCTCAAGCTTGCCGGCGCGACGCAGGTGCTTCGACTGGATGAAATGATGGGGCGTTCCCTGGCCCGACGCACCATCGCCGGTGACGCCCGGTCGCATGTGATCGGCAGCTTCGACCGCCTCCTGATCGCCGAGGCCACCGCTTCCGGGACGCCGCTGGTGGGCCGGCGCCTTTTCGACAGCCGGTTGCGGGAGAGCCTCGGCATCACCGTGGTGGGCGTTTGGGAACGCGGAAAGCTGCAGACGCCGACATCGGAAACGGAGATCACCCCCAGCAGCATCCTGGTGCTCGCCGGTTCGGCCGAGCAACTGCGGCGTTACGACGAGTTGTTCTGCATCTACAACGTGTCCGCGGCGCCCCTGCTGATCGTGGGCGGCGGACGAGTGGGCCAGGCCACCGCCGCGGCGTTCTGCAGTCGGAATCTGGATTACCGTATCCTCGAGCGCGACGCGGCCAACGTGCAGGGGGACAAGCGCGCCCTGGTCGGCGACGCCGCGGACCTCGACAATCTCAACGCCGCCGGCATCCCGGAGGCGCCCGCCGCGATCATCACGACCCACGACGACGATACCAACGTTTACCTGACCATCCTCTGCCGTCGGTTGCGTCCCGACATGCAGATCCTCAGCCGGGCCACCCATGAGCGCAACGTCTCGACCCTCCACCGCGCCGGCGCGGATTTCGTGCTTTCCTACGGCTCGATGGGCGCAAACGTCATCTTCAACGCCCTGCGCCACGCGGACGTGCTGATGCTGGCCGAAGGGTTGCAGGTGTTCCGCATCCCGCTCCCTGCGGCGCTGGCGGGGAAGAGCATTGTCGAGAGCGAAATCCGGCCCCAGACCGGCTGCAGCATCGTGGCCGTGCGGCAGGACGACGAACTCCTCATCAACCCGGAGCCCGCCACCACGCTGGTCGCCGGGATGGAACTGATCCTCATCGGCACCGTCGAGGACGAGACCGCTTCCTGACCCGGTACGGAAGGCACCCCGCCTGAGCCGTGACCATTCAGCAGGCCGTAGCCGCTGACGTGCAGTCGGCGCATGATTCAGCGGGGATACGGCCGCCTGCAGCCAGGCGCGACGGGAAACCGCCGGGGAGGGAAGTGAATGGCGCGCTCCGACCGGGCGAAACCGCCCGCGTGTCTCCCAGTTCAAGAGGGACGAACGGACGGTCTCCGCTTCCTGCTACGGTCCCGGAGCCCGGATGTTCCCGCATCGATTGACCACTGGCATACCGCTTGGCCTCCCGGATTCCTGGGGGATGCTCGGGGTAACCGTCCTGGATTCCGCATCGACCGGTTACCGTCCCTGGTGGGAAAACGCTTCTCGCCGGGGTGCGAATGGGCTTAACGTCGACCTTCCTGAGGCATGAAAACGGCATTAAAAATCCTCGCCTACGTCCTGCTGCTCGCGCTGGGAGCCTTGTGCGTCAAGCACTTCCTGGGTGCCTATCAGGAGCGCATGGACCGGGCCGGGCAGCGCTTTGACCGCTGGGATTCCGGTCCCGAGGGCGCCATCGAGCAGCCAGCTCCGGGGGTGGCGGAGACGGCGGCGCCCGCCGGCGAAGGCACGAACGAGACGGGGGCGGTGACCGTGACCAACGAGGTTGCGAACGCGGTGGGTGATACCAACCGTCCGGCGGCCGGGGCGGCGTCGACCGCGCCGGTGCGGGCGGCGGAGCAGGGGGAGGATTCGCTCGGGTTGTACGCGGCGGGCGGTTTCGTGGCGCTGCTTGGGTTGGCGTTGTTGGCGGCCTACGACATCAGTCACTTCGTGGAGCGGCGGGCCAACCGGTTGCTGGCGGCGGATTCAGTGCCGGACACGACGGACCGCGCCTACGAGGAGGCGGAACGACTTTGGGCCAACGGCGATCATCTCGGCGCCGTGCATGCCCTGCGCGACTACTTACAGCGCTATCCCCGGCGGGTCCACGCGCACTTCCGGATTGCGGAGATTTACGAGAAGGACCTCGGCAACCCGTTGGCGGCGGCCCTCGAGCACGAGGAGATTCTCAAGTTCCGGCTCGATCCCGAGCGTTGGGGCTGGGCGGCGGTGCATCTCTGCAACCTCTACTACCACCTCAATCAGGCGGCGAAGGCCGAGGTGCTGTTGCGGCGCATCGTGACCGAATACGGGCAGACCCAGGCGGCGCGCAAGGCCCGGAAGCGGCTGGGCCTGCCGGAGGACGCGGCCGAAGAGACGTCCGGGGAGACGCCGGAAGCGGCGGCGGAGGAAACGACCGACGACGGCGGGTTCCGCCTGCCACCGGGCTTCCGTCCGAAGAAGTAACTCACTGGCGCGGGTTTTGGAACCGGCGTAGAGTGCTCGCCGCACATGGCTGAATCGTATCTGCAACAACTGTTCGCCGAGCGCATCGGCGGGTCGAACTACGGCAAGTCCACCGCCATCTACAAGTTCGAGAAGATCAAGCGTGCGAAACGGGCCGCCCTGGCCGCCAATCCGGGCGGTCGCATCATCGACATGGGGGTGGGGGAACCCGACGACATGGCGTTCCCCGAGGTCATTGCCACGTTGCACGCCGAGGCGCCGCAGCGGGCGAATCGCGGTTACGCCGACAACGGGGACGAGGTCCTGAAACAGGCGGCCGCCCGGTACCTCGAGCGGGTGTGCGAGGTGCCCGGCGTCGATCCGGCCACCGAGGTGCTGCACTCCATCGGCAGCAAGGCGGCGTTGTCCATCCTGCCCGCCGCGTTCATCGATCCGGGGGACGTGGTGCTCATGACCACTCCGGGCTATCCCGTCTTCGGCACTCACGCCCGCTACTATGGCGGCGTGGTGCACAACCTGCCGCTGTGCGAGGAGAACGGCTTTCTGCCCGATCTCGACGCCGTGCCGGCGGACGTTCGGGCGAAAGCCAAGGTGTTGGTGATCAATTACCCGAACAACCCGACCGGAGGCAGCGCCACCCCCGAGTTTTACGCGCGGGTGGTGCATTTCGCCCGCACGAACTCGCTGGTGGTGATCAGCGACGCCGCCTATGCCGCGCTGGTGTTCGACGGCCGGCCCTCGAGCTTCCTGGCCACGCCGGGCGCGAAGGAGGTTGGCGTTGAACTCCATTCCTGCAGCAAGAGCTTCAACATGACCGGCTGGCGTTGCGGTTTTGTGGCGGGCAATGCACTGCTCGTGAAGGCTTACGGTGACGTGAAGGACAACACCGATTCGGGGCAATTTCTGGCGATCCAGCACGCCGCGGCCTATTGCTTCGATCATCCCGAGATCACGCAGCAAATCGCCGCCAAATACTCCCGGCGAATGGACGGGCTCGTCGCGGTGTTGCGCGGTGCCGGCTTCGCTGCGCGCAAGCCGCGGGGCTCCTTCTTCCTCTACACGCGCGCGCCGCGGGCGGCCGTGGCCGCCGACGGTCGGGAGATCCCGTTTCGCAATGCCGAGGAGGTCTCGCAATGGCTCATCAGCGAATGCCTCGTGTCCACCGTGCCGTGGGATGAGTCGGGTCCTTATCTGCGGTTCAGCGTCACCTTCGAAGCGGCCGGCGAGGCCGAGGAACAGCGGGTGCTGGCGGAACTGCGCGAGCGTCTGGGCCGGGTCCGGTTCGTCTGGTAGGCGACCGCGGCCCGGCGCGCTTGCCCGGCCCCTTCCGCGCGACTATGGTTGCCCGATGATCGGCTGGTCACACTGACATGAAAAGGCGACTCGCATACTCGGCGCTCATCACCGCGCTGGGCGTCAACCTCTTCTTCGGCGCCCAGGTCTATCTGCGGTCGGAGGAAGCCTCGGCCCGAAACGATGTTTACGCCAACCTGCGGCTGTTCGCCCTGGTGCTGGAACGGGTCTGGCAGGACTACGTCGACGGCGACAAGCTGACCTATCAGGACCTGATTCATGGCGCCCTGCACGGGATGTTGAACACGCTGGACCCGCACAGCGAGTTCCTCGAGCCGCGCAAATACGAGGATTTGAAGAGTGACACCGAGGGCAAGTTCGGTGGCATCGGAATCCAGGTCGGGTTGCGGGGCGGGGCGTTGACCGTCATCGCGCCCATCGAGGACAGTCCCGCTTTCCAGGCCGGCATCCTCTCCGGGGACCGGATCATCAAGATCGAGGGCAAGACGACTGAGAAGATGTCGCTGACCGACGCGGTCGACGTGTTGCGGGGCGAACCGGGCACGCAGGTGACCATCACGATCCTCCGGCCCAGTTCCGGGGAGACACGCGACCACACCCTGACCCGGGGCGACATCAAGGTGGACACGGTCCGGGACATCGACGGTCGGCGGGAATTCCCGCTCGGACCGGACGGGATCGGCTACATCCGGATCAACCAGTTCGGGGGGCAGACGAGGAGCGAACTGGACGCCGCACTCGCCCGGCTGGAAGCGGCGGCCATGAAGGCGTTGATCCTTGATCTGCGCGACAACCCCGGCGGGTTGCTGGACCAGGCGGCGGCCGTTTGCGGCCGTTTCGTCGCGCCGGGCACGATTGTCGTGACGACCGAAGGACGGGACCCGCGAGAGAAACGGGAATTCCGGGTGTCCCGCAACGGCAAGCACCTTGATCTGCCGATGGTCGTGCTTGTCAACGGGGGCAGCGCCAGCGCGTCCGAGATTGTGGCCGGCTGTCTTCAGGACCTGAAGCGGGCCGTGATCGTGGGACAGACCACCTTCGGCAAGGGCTCCGTCCAGAGCATCATCCCGCTACAGGACGGCGCGGCGCTCCGGTTGACCACCGCGAAGTACTACACGCCCAGCCACAAGGTCATCCACGAGCACGGCATCACGCCCGACATCGTCATCGAGATCAGCCCGGAGGAAGCCGGATTGCTCGCCCTGCGGCGTGTGCCCGGCGCGGTGGAAACGCTCGAGGAAGGCCAGCGCAAACAGTTCGAGGACCTCCGCGACATCCAACTCGAACGCGCACGGGATCTGCTCCGCGGCATCGTGCTCTTTACCGGGCGACCGGACCACGAACCCGGCGCGACCGAGCCCGTGCCGGCGGGTTGACCGGACGCCAGCGGGTTATCGCCGGCCCATGATCGTGCTGGGGATCGAGAGTTCGTGCGACGAGACCAGCGTGGCTCTCGTTCACGACGGATTGATCCGGGGCAACCTCGTTTCCTCCCAAATCCGCCTCCACGCGGAATACGGAGGTGTCGTGCCGGAGCTGGCCACTCGCGCGCACTTGCAGAACCTCCTGCCCCTGGCGCGGCTGGCGCTCACCGAAGCCGGCCTGCTCCCCGGGGACATCGACGGTATCGCCGCGACCCGCGGCCCCGGCCTGCCCAGCGCCCTCATGGTGGGCTGGCGTTTCGCCCAGAGCGTGGCGTTTGTCTGGCAAAAGCCCTGCCTGGCCATCCATCACCACGAAGCCCACCTGTATTCCCCCTGGATCGACGGCGATCCACCGCGCGCGCTGTGGGAGGAGTTCGAGCCGAACGTCTCGCTCATCGTGAGCGGGGGCCATACGATGCTGGTCGAGTTGCCCGAGGAAGGACGGCACCGGGTCCTTGGCGGGACGGTCGACGACGCGGCCGGGGAGTGTTTCGACAAGGCCGCGAAGCTGATCGGGCTGCCGTATCCGGGCGGGCCGATGCTGGATCGGCTGGCGGAGGAGGGGAATCCCGAGGCGCACCACTTTCCGCGCCCGATGCTGCACGAAGCGCACCACGATTTCAGTTTCAGCGGCCTCAAGACCGCCGTGCGCTATTGCCTCCGCGACCACCCGGAGTTGCTCGAAGACGCTCGGGGACTGCGGGATTTCTGTGCCAGCGTGCGCGCGGCCATCGTCGAGGTGCTGGTCCGAAAAACAGTCCGGGCAGCGCTGCAAACCGGACGTCCCTGCGTGACGGCCTCCGGCGGAGTGACCTGCAACCGTGCCCTTCGGCGGGAACTCGCCCGGGCCTGCGAGCAGGCCGGCCTTCGTTTGCGCCTGGCCCGACCCGAGTTCGCCACGGACAACGCGGCCATGGTCGCCGTGCTGGCAGAACGACGGTTGCAGCCGTCTCGCGAAACGCCCTTTCCCGAGCAAGAGTCCGATCCCGGCTGGTCGCTCGAGCAAACCTCCGCCTGAACCACTCCCGAGCCCCAAGCGCCTCGATCGGTCGTGCCATGCCGGGCAAGGGGGCTCGCCGTCGCTTTAGCCGCCGACGTGTAGTCGGCGCATGATTCACCAAGGCAACGGCGGCCTGCCATCGGGGCGCGACGATCCTCACCGGTGGACTCCAGCGCCAACTGCGTTTTCTCGGATCCGGCGCACCGACGCAGCTCGGCTCGCTCGGTGACGCTTTCACAGGCCCGCTTCCCGTCGCGTCGCTCAGCCGCCGGCGCCCGCGGCATCCCGATCGGCCAGGGTTCCCGGTCAGGCGGCTGAGGTGCCGGCGGACGTGAGCGCGGCCAGTTCGGCGTCGAAGAACGTCCGGATGTCCGCCCGGACGTCGGCGAGCTGGAGTTCGCCTTGGTCCAGTTTGGCCAGCAGGGCCTTCTGGGCGAGGTAATCCTGGTTCACCAAGCCCGCCTTGCTCTGCAGCATGCGCCACGCTTTCCGGCGTTCGACGGCGAACAACACCATCTGTCGGCTCACCGCGAAGTGCTTCATCTTCCCGTTCACCTCCGCCCGGATGAAAGCGCCGAAGTCGGGGACGTAGCTGCGGTGGTTCCGGTCGAAGACGCGCCGTTTCGTGACGTCATCCTGGGTGATGAGCAACAGCAGATCCGCCAGCGGGATGAACTCGGAGGCTTCCTCGGCCTTGAGGGCCCGGAGGTGCTTGCGGAACCGCCCTTCGGTGATCGCCCAGTGGGCCACCGTGTAGTCGTATTCCTCGCCGGTGGACTTGTACTTCGTCCGCCACCAGTCGCGTTCCGTGGACGGGTTGCCCTTTAAGGACAGGGATTCCTGGGAGGTCTCCCCGAGCTGCGGGTTGAACACGAATTCCGGCATGCCGCGCGCGTCACGCACGAGCTTGGCCTGTTCGGCGCTCATATTGTCGCCGACGCCATGTTCGGGCTGGCAGGTGGTGTAGCACTGAAAGAAGGCGGTGCCGCGGTACTCGAGGCCATCCAGCATGGCCTTGTAGAGCTTCGCCGAGTTTGCCATCGACACCTGGGCGACAAACGGCGAGCCGTGCCCGCTGGTGAAGGCCTCGGCGACGCTTTTCTTTTCGATCAACTTGCCCTGCGACGCGGTGCCGAACTGGTTCATGTCGTAGCCGCCGAGCATGGTCGAGCTGTCGGAGTTTTGACCGCCGGTGTTCGAGTAAACCTGCGTATCGAGCATGAGCAGCTTGACGTTCGGACGGTTCTGCAGAACGACCTTCGATACATTCTGGAAGCCGATGTCGCCGAGCGCGCCGTCGCCGCCCACCACCCACACTTTGGGGAGTTCGCGGATTTCGTGCTCGGTCATCAAGGCGTCGTCAAGGTGCGTTAGATCGAAATACTCGCGCCGGTTGATAACCCCGTCCTCCCGGGTGAGCAGGGCGTCTGCCAGGCGCTCGGGCGCCACGGACCGCCGCGCATGGTTCATGATCACGGATTCGCCCAGCAGCCAGCTGATCGTCGCGCCATCCTGGAAGAGCGAGTTCATCCACGGATACGGATGCGGATTCGAGGGCGGGGTGGAGCCATAGACCGTGTTGCAGCCCGTGCTCGCGCCCATCATCATGACCGACATCCCATTGGCGGCCCGGTTTTCGACCGGTTGGAGTTCGCGGTGGTTGAAGGCATCCTGGCGCAGCACAGCGACCAGGGCCTTGACGACCTCGTCGTCAGCGATCGGGCCGCGGGCGGCAAGGCGCCGGTCGGTGTCGGCGTCATCCTCGCCGCCGAGCCCTATCAGGATGTGGGCCACCGCGCGTTTGAACAACTCGTACTCCTCCGCGTTGCGTTGCTTGAGGGCCGCCAGTCGGGCGACGCCGTCCTGCTCGATCCGGTCGGCCTTGGCCCCGAGGCGGTCCGCCTTGCGGTGATACATGGGGCGCATGTAGGCCTCGGTGACGGAGGCCAGCGCGCGGAGCACGGATTTTTCACCGCAACCGGCGCAGGCGCCGTCGCCGCTGACCAGCGCCTCGTAGTTGCGCCGCACCATCAGGTGGTTGCGCAGGGCGGCTTCGCGGGAGTTCGCGGCATCGTCGTCGTTGTAAAGGCCCAGGAACTTCTGCGGCGTGTCGGGCAGGAGGCGCGAGAAAATCTGCGCGGTCGTGTGGCGCGCATTGAGTTCCTCGGTCTCGGTCACCATCCGCAATGCGTCGTGGTCGCCGCAGACCTGCACGCATTCCCCGCAGCCCTTGCACAGGTCGCTGACGTAGATCTGGAAAAGGCCGCCGGCGCCGGGGTTCTTCTGTTCCAGCGAACGGAAGATCGCCGGGACGTTCGAGTAGGCGAGGGGCAGTTGTTCGATGATGCCGTTGAATTGGGCGCGCGCGCTCTCGCTCACCGCGGTGAGGCGGTCCACCTCGTCGCGAATGATGTTCTTGAAGGGAATGTTCTCCCGCTTCTTGACGCCCTCGACCATGCGGGCGCGGGCGCGCTCCTCGATCCCCTTTAGTTCGGCGGCGAGCTGCCGGCGTTCTTCGACATCGGTGACGTAGTAGTGCACGGCCGTTTTGAGTACCGTGGCGACGTCCTGTGCCGTGTTGGGCAGCGCGGTGTCCGGGCAGGCGGTGATGCACGCCATGCATTGGGTGCAGTTTTCCGCGATGTAGACCGGCGTTTCGCGGCGCGCGACGTATTTGGATTGCGTGGCCCCCGTGCCGGCTCCCATCACGCCCACCGAGGCGAACGCGCCCGAAGGCTGATGGTAGCCCAGGCCGGCGCGGAACTCGGAATCGAACTTGGCCACCGACTGCACCGCGTACCTTGGGGTTTGGGTGGCCGGCGCTGCAACGCCTCCGCAGGCCGTGCCGCAACCCGCGGTGGGGAGCAGTCCCTCGGCTCCCAACGGCAGCCGGGGCGGGTTCCGCATGCTCGATCGGTCCGGATCTTCCATCCCGCCGTAGGCGATTTCGCGCACCCGGCTGAACCCCTCCGTCATGACGGTCATGTTCGATTCCACGACGGCGTCTCCGAAGCGTCCGAACTTTTTGCGGTACTGGTGCCGTACCGTTTCGTGGAACTCCTCCTCGCTGATCCCGAAGTCCTTGAGAAAGGGGGAGACCTTGAAGAATGCGCCGAGGAAGCTGTTGCCCTGCATGCGCAGCTGCAGATCGGGCCGCTCGGTGGCTTTGCGGGCGATGTCGAAACCGGGGAGGATGAACACGCGGATCCCGTGGTCCTTGACGAACTGGCGGTGCTTCGCGGGGATCCGTTGCCAGGCCACCTCGGGCGTGTCGCTCGATTCCCAGACGAAGCTGCCTCCCTTGTTCAAGCCTTCCAGCGGGTTGGTGTGGGTGAAGGCCTTCGGATCACAGCACAGCACCACGTCCACGTGATTCAGCTCGCAGTTCACCTTGATCCGCTCGGGGGCCACGGTGAGGTAGTAGTTCGTGGGAGCCCCCTTCTTCTCGGACCCGTACTTCGGGTTGGCCATGATGTACAGGTGCTCCTTCGGATTGCCATCGGCGTCCACCAATGGCCGGCGTTGGCCGAGGATCTGTCCGAAGTCGCCGATGATCTCCCCGAGGTTCTTGCCGGTGGTGATCATGCCCCAGCCACCGATCGAGTGGAAACGGACGGCAATCGCGCCCGCCGGGAGCAGGGAAGGGGTGTCCTTGCTGATCACCGAGTAGGGATGGTCCACCCCGAGGACGAAGTAAGCTTCACCTTCCGCGGCACTCCGTCCGTCCTTGCGCCGGGTCTGACCGGTGGCGAATTCGTAGGCCCCGAGGGTGTGCTCGGGGCGGAAATCGCGGGAGCCGATGCCGTAGCTGCCACGGAACAGACGGGGCGTTTCTTCGGGTGTCAGCCCCGGCAGCGTGCCGCCGAACTTCGCCGCTTCCTGCGCCTTGCCGAGCGCCACGCGGATGTCCCGCGCGAGGGGATTGTCGCCGGCCAGTCCCTCGTCGGTACGTTCGAGCACGATGACGTTCTTTTTCCCGCGAAGCGCGTTGACGACCGCCGCCTCGGGGAACGGACGGATGACATTGATATGGATCGAACCGACTTTCGCGTTGCGCTGTTCGCGCAGGTAATCGCAGGCCTCTTCGATGTTCTCCGCCGCGCAACCGAGCGAGACAAAGACCGTCTCCGCGTCCTCGCACTTGTATTCCGTCACCAGCCCATAACGGCGGCCGGTGAGGTCGCCAAACTCCTCGAAGGCGGTTTCCAGCATCGGGAGGATGTGCTCGTTGAAGTTGTTGCGGCGGGCGACCACGCCGTTCATGTGGTGCTCCTGGTTCTGCACCGGGCCAAGCAGCAGGGGCGCCTTCAGGTCCATCATCGCCGGTACCCGCCGCCGCCGCGGGCCGAACAACTCGCGTTGCGCGGATGTGGGGCAATCGATCACGTCATCGGGCGCCCCGAGAAACTCGCGGAGCAGTTCGGCCTCGGGGGCGAGGTAGGTGCGTTCGGAGTGGGTGGTCAGCATGCCGTCCTGGATGTTCATCCCCGGATTGAGCGACAACTCGTTGACCTTGCGCAGAATCAACGCCTGGTCCGCCACCTGCTGCGCGTCCCGGCCGATCAGCATGGTCCAACCCGTGTCGAGCGCGCCGTAGAAATCGTCATGTCCGCAGTGGACGTTCAGTGCGTGCTTCGTCAGGGCGCGGGCGCCCACCTCGAGGACCATCGTCGAGAGCTTGCCGGGGGCGTGGTAATACTGCTCCATGGCATAGGCGATGCCCTGGCCAGAGGTGAAATTCACCACGCGATGCCCCGCCACCGCGAGCGCCGTCGCCCCGCCTTGCGCCGCATGTTCACCTTCGGCCTCGATCGCTACTTTGTTCCGGCCCCACACGTTCAGGACCCCATTCGCGAACGACTGTTGATAGAGCTCGCCGCCTTCGGTCGAGGGGGTGATGGGGTAAAACACGCCGCCCTCGGTGATCCGCGCTTCGACGTGGGTCGCGATCAACTGGTTGCCGTTGCAGGTGAGCGGGATTCCCGGGTATTTCGGAGCCCGGTCGGCGCGGGCCGTGACACCCTCGGAGGCGGCGGAAACGGAACTTGCGGTCGTGCTGCTCATAGTCATTCTGCGTCTGCGGCGTGCTTCATAATGAAGCCGAGTTTAGATACTAATTCGCGGCTTCCCCTGGGCGCAAGCCGGAACTCCCCATCCTTGAAGGGCAATTATTTGCGACGATCTGGTGCTGGTCCGGAGCGCTCGTGGCAAGGGGGACTCCTGCCCGGCCAACGCCGCTCCGCCTCGTGCCCGGCTGTGCTGTGCGGGTCGCATTATGCCGGCGCAGTCTACCGCGAGTTCGCCCGGTCGCAAGCCGTGCTTGCGCCAATTCGCCGGAGCGGATCGGGCCAAACCCTGGTTGCCGATGAACGACGCACCTTCGCTGCCGGCAGGGATTCGGCGGGTTGGTGAACGGGCACCCGCTCCCCGTCCAGCGACGGCTCTTGGGGACGGCGGCACGACCGCAGGCGGTGCATGTGGGCTCGCTCCGGACGGACAGTCACCGACGGTGCGCACCGACCGGCGACGAGTGCGTCAGCGGATCGGGAGTCGGAATGTGAGATACCATCGCCTGAGCGGTCTCCTTCTATGTGATCGCTCCGATCCGCAAGTCCCGCAGGCTCGCCAGGCCTCCCAGCACTGCCAAGCCCCGCAGCTTCCTCGCCCCCGTCTTTCGCCGCGGCCCAAATCGCTCCCGGTGCTCCGCGAACATCTCGTTCACGAAGTTCCTCGATCCCAACAACACCCCGTCGCTGAAATACCTCACCCGCAACCTCAGCGCCTGCCCCAACGCCAACTCCCTCCCCCGCTGCAACTCCCGCCGGATCTCCCCCGCACTCAACACCTCCTTCCCCGATCTCCCCGCCACCCCGCTCTTCACCATCAGCACCTCCCGATACCGCCCGGCTACCTCACTCCATTCCTTTGCTCCCGAGATACTTGCCAACCCCGAGCGCGCCTCACCCCGCCCCGCCTCCGCCTCCGCATACCCACACCACCGATACTCCTTCGGATCCTTCACCAATCCCGCCCGCACCGGATTCAAGTCCACATACGCCGCCACCGTCTCCACCACCCCGGGCACGTCCTCCACCAACACACTCTTGAACCGTTCGGCCCACAGCGTGCCGAACCGTTCGTGTTGCTTGTTGTACCACTTGCTGAACCGTTGCTTGAGTTCCTTCATGAACACCGACACATCCCCCAACCGTTGCCGCACCCCGGCCCGCAGATCCTCGGGCAATTCCCCCTGCTGCCCCAGGACCCGCTGCAGGTTCTGCACGTAGAGGCTCTTGGGCCCGTAGAACTTCAGGGTCCGATCGACCAGTTCGGCATCGCTGGCGACGACCTCGGACGGCACCCGGACCAGGATGTGGAAGTGATTGGACAGGAGGCAGTAGGTGATGATTTCGAGTCCGCAGAAGGCGGCCTGCTGCCAGAGCATGAGGCGGAGCTTCTCCTTCTCGAGGTCCCCGAGCAACCGCTGTCCGCCGACCACGCGGGAGATGCAGTGATACACCGCCCCCCGACCCGATACCTTGATCCGTGCCATTCGCATGATTACCTCTGGTTCACCTGCGCCACCCAGACCGTAGAAGCCCCGCGAGAGCGTGTCAACTATGAACCTGTCACTTTATTCACTTTATCTTTATCGGACCCGGGCCGAGCGAAGCCGACAGCCGACGCTGGCCGAGCCGCTGGTTTGCGGCGGAGGGCTTGTTTCGTGTGGAAGATGGCTCGCGCGGTTACCGGTAGTCTTGCCGAGACCCCACGGACCGGAGAGTCGCATGCGGGAACCCGCCCTACGGTTCGGAGGCAGGGGGGGCGCTAACCCCGCCATCCCTACCCCTATCGGCCTCAGCGCCGCCAGCGGCCGCTTGGACCATTGCCTCCACCAATTCCTCCGCCGTCCATTCGTTGCCGACGTAGATCTTCCGGATCATGCCCGCCGCATCGATGACCACGGTGCGCACGTTGTGGGACCACCCTTCGCCGTCGCGCGCAAAGATCACCCCGAATTGCTCCGTAATCGCGTCGATGTCGATCATGGCGCCGGTCAGGAAGTTCCAATGGGCGGGGTTGTAGTCGTAGCGCCGGGCATATTCCTGCAGCACCGACGGCGTGTCATACGCGGGATCGAAGGAGAGGGACAGAAGATGCCAGCGTCGCTCCGGGCCGGGCAATCTCTGTTTGAGGAGGGTCAACGCTTCGGCGAACTGCCGGCATTGCCGGGGGCAGAAGGTGGGGTAGGGGCACCGGGTGTAGATGAACGTCAAGGCAACCACCTGCCCCTTGAAGCGGTCGAGACTCACCGCTTGGTGCAACTCGTTCGTGAAGGGGTAGGAGGGCATTCGGTCCCCGACCTTCAGCGGGTCGACGTCCCGCACCAGCCGGATGCCCGGGATGTCCGGTTTGGGATCTTCAGCCCCGCCTCTTTCGAGCACCCGGATCCGGTCGATCCAACCGTCATCCTCGGTGACCGTCATGCGGAAAACCAGTTTGTCACCGATCCCGATGCCCGCCATCTCCGCGGGGTTCTTCACCTGAAACGGCATGGTCATGGCGTCCATGTAGCCGGGTATTTCCTCATGCTTGATCACGAGGACGTTTCCTTCGGGGACCAGGCGCCGCACCTCGCCCTTGACCTCGAAGGTGCGCGTGCCCGACGGCTCGGCGGCGGGGAGGAAAACCGGGCCGGTTGCCCAGAACATTGCGATCAGCAACGCCGCCCCAAGCTCTCTGCGAACTGTTGGATATCTTATCATCAAGCCGGCAGACTGCCCCGCCGGTTGGCCGGGGTCAATGTTCGTTGGACGGCGAACCCGCGTCCCGTGTTCACGAGCGCCGATGCGCCATCGGGCGGCGGGTTCCCCAAAACGGCGTCAGCGCTCCGGTGATTCGTTGCGCCCGGTGGCAGGCGGGCTTATCCCCCCTGAATCATGCGCCGACGATGCGTCCACGGCTACGAGCTGCTGAACGGTTACGGCTCAGGGCTCGATGATTTCCATCTGATAGGTCGGCGAGATCTTGCTGTCGGGGCGGGGCGTCGGGATGGCGTTGTAAAGGTAGTCGAACTTGAAGCGGTAGTTCACGAACCGCCGGTCGGAGGGAACGGGCACCAGCGCCTCCCACCGGTTTTGCGTGCCGGGCGTCGGCTCCATGGCGTGGAAATCCCGGTCCACGATCACCCGGGGTTGCAGGGTGTTCTTGCGGATCGACCGCTGATTGCTGTCCCAACGGGCCTCGATCCGATAGAGGTTGTCCGGGGTGCGCTGGACCTGGCGCGGGGTCACGTTCGTGATCTTGTTGGTGGCGCATCCCGCCCCCGACAGGGCCAGCAGCAGCAGGATTGGCAG
Source organism: Verrucomicrobiales bacterium (assembly GCA_024233305.1). Lineage (GTDB taxonomy): Bacteria > Verrucomicrobiota > Verrucomicrobiia > Limisphaerales > J093 > J093. The sequence goes on along the minus strand of JACKPV010000028.1, from coordinate 116,574 downwards.
GCGACGTTTCAACATCGCGTCCATGCTCGACGGGACCCCTCCCGGCTGGCAAGCCGTCGTTTGTCACGGGACGGCAGAAGGCCGGCCTTCCGGTCCGGGGAACCGGCCGGCGGTCATCGTTTCCGCCGATCATGGGACCGTGCATTATCGATTGGTGCCGGCGGGCCAGGTCGCTTATTGAATCGGGCGTCAACCGCCGGCGGCGGATCGGATCGTGCACCAAAATGGACCAGAACCAGAAACCACGGGCCAGTCGCAAGGAGATCTTCGGCTGGGCGATGTTCGACTTCGCCAACTCGTCCTACACGACGGTGATCATCACGGTGGTTTACTGTGTGCATTTTACGAAGTTGATCGTCGGACCCGATCCCGGGGGCGGCTACACGCGGGGCAATCTGCTTTGGAGTCTGGCGCTGGCGGTGAGCTACGGGTTGGTGGTGCTGACGGCCCCGGTGCTGGGCGCGATCATGGACTTCACGTCGGCCAAGAAGCGGTTCCTGTTTGTGAGCTATCTGGTCACGGTCGGAGGCACGGCCGCCCTGGCGCTTGCGGGGCCGGGGCACCATTTCCTGGCGATGGGCCTGGTGGTGTTGTCGAACTTCGGATACGCGGTGGGAGAGTCGTTCGCCTCGAGTTTCCTTCCGGATCTCGGGCCGCGCAAGGACCTGGGCAAGATCTCCGGTTTCGCCTGGGGTTTGGGCTACTTCGGCGGGCTGGCATCCACGCTGGTGGTGCAGGGCTTGGGGGCGGCGGATGCTTCGGATTTTGCGCGGGCGCGGTGGGCGGGGCCGGTCACTGCGGTGTTCTTCCTGCTGGCGGCGGTGCCGACGTTCCTCTGGCTGAAACAACGGGGAACCCCGCACGCGTTGCCCGCCGGCGCCCGGTATCTGCAGATCGGCTTTCAGCGGCTGGGCCGCACGGCGCGGGAACTCGGGGCGTTCCGGGATCTGGCCGTTTTTCTGGTGGCCGTGTTCTTCGCGATGGCCGGCATGTCCATCATCATCAGTTTTGCGTTTCTCTACGGCGAACAGGTGTTGCAGTGGTCGGGATCGTCGATGGTGATGATGTTCGTTCTAACCCAGGTGACGGCGGCGGCGGGCGCGGTGCTGTTCGGTTTCATTCAGGACCGGATCGGCGCCAAGCGCACGTTTCAACTCACCCTGGGGATGTGGATTGTCTGCATCGTGGCGATCTGGGGGGTGCAGGACATCACCGCGGCGTTGCACCGGTGGCTGGGCGTGGATTGGAAGGTCGAGCATGTCTTCCTGGCGCTGGGCGCCATGGCGGGGCTGGGCATGGGATCCACGCAATCCGCCAGCCGGGCCATGGTGGGGATCCTGGCGCCGGAATCGAAAGCCGGCGAGTTCTTCGGTTTCTGGGGGCTCTCGGGCAAGCTGGCATCGATCTTCGGCCTGCTCACCTTCGGTCTGCTGCAATTCCGGATCGGTCTGCAACCTTCCATTCCCCTGTGTGCGGTGCTGTTCCTGCTGGCCCTGGTGACGACCGTGCCGGTGCGGGAGGAACGGGGACGCCTTGCGGCGGAATCTCACGCGGGGATGTAGGGCGGTCGCCGGGGGGCAGTCAGGCGCTCGCGCCGCCGGCGGTCCCCGCGCAGGCGGGCTTTTGGATTGGAATCGTCAGGGTAAAGGCGGCGCCCTTCTCGCTGTTGGCGGCCAGTTCCAGGCGGGCGCCCAGGTGGGTGGCCAACTGGCGGCTGATGGCCAGCCCGATGCCCGAGCCGCCGGGTTTGGTCGAACGCACCGGACGAAACACCCGCTCGGCGATTCCGGGATCGAGCCCGGGGCCGGTGTCCTCGATGCGGAAACGGATTTGCTCGTCGCCGTTGGAGCACCCGACCCGCACGAGGCCGCCGGCCGGCGTGGCTTCGACCGCGTTGCGAACCAGGTTTTCGAGGATGAGCAGGATCAGGTCGGCGCGGTGGTTGTCCAGTTCGCCCTGCGCGCTGCGGATGAGCTCGAGTTCCACCCCGGCGCGTTGGGCGACGGGTCGGAGCCGTTCGCCGATCAGCCCGATGAGTTCGGCCAGGGTCAGGGCATAGACCGCACCGCCCTGTTCCTCGGCCAGCAGACGAGTGACTTCCTGAACCATCGTCTGCATGCGTTGCGCGCTCCGGGCGGCCTCCTGCCAGAGGTCGGCGTCCTCCGCGGGGCTGCCGCTCACTTTGTCCGCCACCAGGCTCCGCAGTCCGGCGAGAGGGTTCTTCAGTCCGTGCAGCAGGTGCGCGGTCACGGCTCCAACCGCCGAGGTGCGGGCGGAGAGCGCCAGCTCGGCATTCGCCCGCAGGAGGTCCTGCGTCCGATGTTCCAGCAGCCGGTTGACGCTTTGGAGCCGGCTGAGGGCCCGCAGGAGGACGGCGGCGGTCAACCCACCACCGACGAGGAACGACCCGAGGGCCTGTCCCCAGAGGGACCGATCGAGGGCGCGGAACTCGGCCTGCAAGGCGGCGCCGTCCAACAGGAATTCGACCGCCCCCATGCGTTCGGGCGCTCCCCGTCGCTGCAAGGGCAACAACAAACGCAGCACCGGCGCTTCGGCATCGTCCGGGAATCCCGCCATGAACGGATCGGTGAACAGCGACTGGACCTTGATGGGGTCCAGGCGGCTTTGCGGCGCGCTGCCCAAGGCTGCCCAGTCGGTTTGGACAAACAGGGCCTCCTTCAGGTTCAAGGGGAGGGTGGCGATGATCTGGTCGTGCCGTCCGTAGACACGGATTCCGAGCAGGCCATCCAATACTTCCATGAGACGTCGGGCCTTGTCGAGAACCACGAACCCGGTGCTGGAGTCCGCCTCCTCGTCGGCCAGGTCGGGGTCCAGCGCGAGAATCTCCGCCTCGTTCACTCCCTCGTCTTCTTCGGTTTCGTCGGGCTCGGTCATTTCCTGGAGCAGCGTGAGGCGGTGGAGGAAGGCGGCTTCACGCCCCGCGATCTGGACCCGCAGCTTCTCGCGCAGGTGCAGGGTCACCGCCAGCACGCCGGCCGCGAAGACGGCCAGGGTCAGTCCGACGATCAGGCCCGGGAGGAACCGGCGGGTCCGCTGTGTGCGCGAGGATTCTGCATTCATGATGCCGCCCGTCCGGCCGGCTCAGAATTCGACCTCGATCCCGGCCAGGACTTTGTTGACAGAGTATTCCTCGAGCGGCTGGTTGGCCAGCGACTCTTCACGCGCGTAATCGGCGTAGAGGCGCACCCGCCGCGACAGCGAGCGCGCCAGATGCACTTCGACGGCGAGTCCGGTCTTGCGGCGCATGGCGGGGTCTTCCAGGCTGGCCGGCTGGTTGTCGTAGGCGTAGTAGCTTGCCGTGCCCCGCAGCCGGGCCTCCCACTGATCGGTGCGAAAGGCGAGCTGGACGGCGGCGTGATAGCGGTCGTAGTCGAAATAGCCCGATCCGTTGTCGGTGTTGCGGTCGTAAGCCAGCTTGCATGAGGTCTGCCAGCGTCGGGCAGCATCCCAGCGCTGCTGCCAGCCCGCGTGCACCCGGTTTCGCTGATAGCGGAGGTTGGTGCCGGGCGCCTGGAAACCGTCAAGCGAGGTCTGCGGGCGGGAATCGTAGGGTCGCCAGAGCGCGGCGAAACCGGCGCTGAGTTTGCCGGACCCGTCGGCGAGCGAACGTTCCAGTTCCATCCGGGGGCCGGCTTCCCAGAAGCTGTCGAGCGGACTTCGGTACCATTGGCGAGTGGCGGGGAGGTCGAGTCGCAGTCGCAGGCCGGGGGCCAGGTTGGCGGCGAAGCGGGGCGCTCCAGTGAGCCCGTGGCCCTGGGCGCGGACGGCGAAGAGTTCGAACTCGGTGGCGGAGGCGTCCAGGATCTGATCCTGGTAGACGTGCTGCAGCTCGAAGCCGCTTTCAAATCCGTTTTCTGTCCGTTGTCCGATCTGCGCGACGGTCAGGAAGAGCTGGTCCTTGTCGGCGCTGGGGGAGGAGAAATAGCGCACATCATCCCCCATGAACATCAGGCTGAACTCCCGGCCATCGACGGGCATGCGGAAGAGGAAGGCATCGATACCGGTCAGCCAGAAGCCACTGGGTTCGGGGTGGGTGGCGCTCAGGACCACGTTGTCATTGTGGCCGGCGGCAAGCCGGACGCTGGCGCTGTAATCCCAGGACCGGATCCGGGGCGTCGGTTCGGCGAGCAGCTCCGCGAGGTCGGCGTCGGGGATTTCACCCAGCTGGTCCAGTTGTTCAATCTGCTCCAGGAGCAGGGCGTCAAACGTGGCATCGTCCGGCGGCTCTTCTCCCGGGGCGGTCAGGGGCGGGCCGGCGGACATCCGGACCGACAGGCTGAGCAGCACCATCGCCGCGGCCCGGACCGCGCGAAAGAGGATCGGGCCGGATGCCGCGCACGGCGTCCGGCCCGATGACCCGTTGGAATGGGGGAGGTTGGTCAAGCGACTCAGCGATCCCGCCCGGCCCGTTCCCGTGCCTGATCCTGCGCCGCATCAAGCAATGCATCCCGCTGGTTCTTGAACTCCTGCCGCATCTCCTGCAGGCGGACATGCAGCTGCTCCCGCTTCTGCTTCTGTTCCTCGAGGAACTGCTCGAGTTGTTCGCGGAGCTGCTGCCGGATTTGTTCGCGGTTGTCCTGCTCCGCCGCCTTCCATTGCTTCAGGAGCTCGCTCTGCTCCCGCATGAACGCCTTTCGCGCCTCGAGGGCTTCTTTCACCATCTGTTTGATCTCGTCGGGCACGGCGGGCGAAGGACGCTCGGGCTTCTCCGGTTTCTCCGGCTTGTCGGGTTTGCCGACGTCATCCGGTTTTCCGGCCTGCACCGGGGTTTCCGGCTTGCCGGGCTTTCCGGGGTTTTCCGTGTCCGGCGGGGTGCCGGGATCCGTCGGTTCCTCAATGACCGGGTCTGTGCCGTCACCCGTTCCGGGATCCTCCCCCGCCCAAGCAACGGCCGCCCCGAAGGACATTGCCGTGACGATGGTCAGGGCGATCCAGTTCTTCGTCTTCATGGTTTTCATCGTGTTTATCTCTGTCGTTCAACTCGACTTCCTTCGACCCGACCGTAAGGCAGGGAGCATGCCAGCGCGCGGCGTTCGAGTCCAACTCATTTGGCGGCAGGACGTTTTGCAGGATTGTGCACGCGGCGGATCCGCGGGCGGGGCAGGGGAGGTGGGGAGGTGGCCCCAAGTCCCGGGGCGGGGTCGGTGGCCGTGCTGGGGGCTATCCCCCACCTGCCGCTCCACGCCGTGCGGCGACGCCACGCGCACGGTGCTGTTGTACGTCGCGCATTGTTGACCCCGCGTTCGGGGATTGGCCCGGCTGGTGCGGGCTGAGCGGAGCATGAAACCGCTTGCATCCGCCCCGGCGCTTGCTAGACAGGGGGCATGTCCAAACCACGACCAAGCCCGGTCACCGGCGGGCTTTCGCGAAGGTCCTTTCTGGCGCGAACCGGTCTCGGGGCCGTGGTGGCCCCGTTCGCAGCCCGGTCGGTGAACGGCGCGAACGCGGGAGGCGACGTGCTCCACCACGCCTGCATCGGAGTGGGCGGGATGGGGTGGGTGGACCTGCAGAACTTCCTGGGGCATCCCCGGACGCGCGTGGTCGCCTTGTGCGACGTCGATGCCAACCATCTGCAACGCGCCGCCGAAGCCGTGCCCGGCGCGCGGACCTACCGCGACTGGCGCGAACTCCTGGCTTCGGAGGGGGACCGGATCGACTCGGTAAACGTCACCGTTCCCGACCACATGCACTACGCCATCGCGCGGTCGGCGATTGACCGCGGCAAGCACGTGTATTGTCAGAAGCCGATGTGCCACGACGTGGCGGAGGTCCGGGCGCTGACGCAGGCGGCCCAGGCGCGCGGGGTGATCACGCAGTTGGGGACGCAGTTGGCTTCGGGCAGTTGTGATCGGACGGCGGCGATGTGGCTGAAACAGGGACGCATCGGGCGGATCGAAAAGGTCTTTCTCTCCGCGAACCGCCCTGGCGCGGTGGAGAACTATCGCCTGCCCGGCCCGCGGCCGGCGCTGGGCGCGCCGCCTCCGGATTCGCTGGCGTGGGACTTATGGCTGGGGACCGCGCCCGAGCGCCCCTTTGCCCCCGACATCTATCATCCCACCAAATGGCGGGCGTGGCAGGATTTTGGCACCGGCTGGTCGGGGGATATCGGATGCCACATTTTCGACGCGGTATGGAAAGGGTTGGACATGCAGCCGCCGAAAGCGGTGACGGCGGAGGTGCAGGCATCCTGGCAGGAATCACGGGAGCGACGCGCCGACACCTGGCCCCAGGCGAACCGGATCACCTGGACCTTTCCCGGCAACCGGTTCACGGGCGGCGAGGACTGGACGGTCGAATGGGCGGACGGCGCGTTCTATCCCCCGCGGCACATCCGCGAGCGCTACGGGGTCGAGGATTACCCCGCCGAATCGGCCATGATCATCGGCACGGACGGTGCGTTGCTGACGTGGCTTGACGGCACGCCCCTGCTGCTGCCCGAGGAACGCTTCAAGGACGTTCGCCGGCCGAAATTCGAGCCGCGAAACCACTATCACCATTTCCTCGATGCCTGTCTCGGAGGGCAGATGTGCGAATCGCACTTCGGGCAGACCGGTCCGATGACGGAGGCGATCCTGCTGGGGACGGTTGCCGTTCGTGTGCCGGACGTCGAGTTGCGGTGGGAAGCGGCGCCGGCGCGGATTACGAATCACGCCGGGGCGGATCGGTTGTTGCGCCGCCGGTATCGGTCCGGCTGGGAGATGGCCGGTTTCTGACGTTCCCGAAGTCAGGCGCCGTTCTCACCCCGCGCTGCCAGCGCCTTCGCATGCCGGGAATCTCACAGGAGCTTCCGCCTCCGGGCGGGGGGCAGGGGGCGCGACGGCAGCGTCGGCGGCAACCACCTTCCTGGGGGCAGCGCGCAGCGGATTTGGGGCTCACGGTTTGCGCGGTGACGGTGGGACTCCTGGCCGCGTTCGCGTTGATCGGGGTGTCTCTGCCGCCGGCGTTGGGATGGATGGAGGCTGTGGGGTGCTTGGTGGCGGCGGGGACGGCCGGGGCGATCCTGCTGCAGCGCCTGCCGATGCAGAACGTTGTCGGTGGGAGTGTCGTGCTTCTCGGGGCGATTACGCTGGTGATGGCCATGTCGGCCAAGACCGGGGTGCCTCTGGGGAGGGTCGAGTACACCGCAGCCCTGGGCCCGCGGCTGCTCGGCTTGGTGCCGCTCGGGTTGCCCTTCCTCTGGGTCGCGCTGGTGCTGATGAGTCGGGAAACGGCGCGCTTGGTCCTGCGTCCCTGGCGGCGGGATCAGTTCTATGGCTACCATCTGGTGAGCGCCACGAGCGTCTTGCTGGTGCTGGCGTTGCTGGCGTTGGATCCCTTTGCCGTCGGAGCCCGGGGGTGGTGGTCCTGGCCCGAGTTGAGCGGGCCGTCCTGGCACGGAGCGCCGTGGGGGAGTTACGTGGTCTGGCTTCTCGCCGGAGCTTGCATGATCACCCTCGCCACCCCTTGGTTGCTGCCAAAGCGGCCCATCCCGATGCCGCTCACCCTGCATGCCCCTGGGCTCTGGCTGTTGCTGGTGGCGTGGTTCACGTTCGGGAACCTGCGGGGCGGGCTTTGGTCGGCCGGTCTGTTTGGTCTGCTGATCCTCGCCGGTGTCGGAGCCGGCGCATGGGCCGGGTGGCGGGCCGGGCAGGGGACGGTTAATTCGGAGGACGGGTCAGACGCAGACGGGTGACGCGCGGACCGCTGGTCTGCAGCACTTCGAGTTGGTGGTCGCCTAGCATGAGGGAATCTCCCCGGGCGGGAAATCCGCCGAGTCGCTGCGTGACGAGGCCGCTCACGGTGGACAATCCCTCCTCCTGGATCGGTCGTCCGAGCAACTCCTCCAGTTCATGCACGGGCAGGGCGCCGTCAATCTCCCAGACCCCCTCGCCCCGGGCCTGGAGCAGCGGCTGTTCCTGATCGAACTCGTCCTGAATCTGCCCGACCAACTCCTCGAGGATGTTTTCGAGGGTCACCATGCCTTCGGTGCTGCCGTATTCGTCCACCACGATGCCGAAATGCAGCCGGCGTTCGAGGAAGAGTTCGAGCAGTTGCTCGAGCCGGGCCGTCTCCGGCACGTAGATGATCTCGCGCGCGACGGGCAGCAGGTCCGCCGCGACCTGCGCCTGATGCCGCCGGGTGTAAAGGTCCTTTACATGCACCACCCCCACGGTCCGATCCAGGTCGCCGTCCTCGAAGAGCGGGAAACGCGAGAACCGCGTCTGCTCGGCGAGCGCCAGGCAGCTTTCGATCGGGTCCGCCACGTCGAACCCGACGATCTCGCGCCGCGGCTGCATGACCTCGCGGGCGATCCGGCGCCGGAGGTCGAAGGCGTTGAGCACGATGGCGCGTCCGAGGGCGGTGGCACCTGTGCGACGGGCGCCGGCGGCGAGCAGCAACCGCAGTTCGTCCTCGCTGTGGGCGAGGTCGTGCTCGCCCACCATCTGCAACCCAAGGCGGCGGAGCAACCAGAGGGAAGCGTGGTTCAGCAGCCAGATGAAGGGATACGAGATCCGGTGAAACCATTCGAGGGGACGCGCCACCACGAGCGAGGTTGGCAGGGGCTTCTGGATGGCCAGCCATTTGGGTGCCTGTTCTCCGGCGGTGATGTGCAGGAAGGTGATCGCCGAGAACCCCACCACCACCGCCACCGTTTCGCGCAGGTGCTCGCGGGCCGGATCGGTGAAGCCGCTCCATTCCCACAGGGGATGCAGCAGCGCGCTGAAGATGGGCTCGCCGACCCAGCCCAGGGCCAGGCTCGCCAGGGTGATGCCGAGTTGGCAGGCGCTCAGCGATGAATCCAGATTGCGCAATACCCGCCGCGTGATGCGCGCCGCCCGCCGCCCCTGGGCGATCAGCGTGTCCAGCTGGGTTTCCCGGATCTTCACCAGCGCGAATTCCGCGGCGACGAAGAACCCGTTCAGCAGCACGAGTGCGGCGACCGCGAGGATCTTCAACAAGAGCGCGATGACGGCGTCCCAGCTCATCTCACAAGGGCAGGCGTCCGAAGATGTGACGGAGGATGTCTTCGAGGGTCAGGATGCCGATCTCCTGGTGGTGGCGGTCGAGCACGATGGCCAGCCGCTGTCCCGAGCGGCGGAACCGGCGGAGGGCCTGCTCGATGAGGTCGGTCTCCTGCAGGTGGAGCACGGGCAGCATCACCTCGCCCGCCGGGCGGTCGCCGGGTTGTTCGGGGCCGTACAGCATGGCCCGCAGGCTCACGTAGCCGAGCACCCGGCCGGACTCGCGATCCCGCACCGGCAGGCGGCCGAAGGGTTCCCGGCGGAAGATGTTCAGGATCTCGCTGACGGTGGTATCCGGTGCGACGCAGGTCGCCTGGTCGAGCGGGACCGTCAGGCCGCCCGCCGTCATGCCCTGCAGATCGAGCACGCGGTTGATCATCGAGCGCTCCTCGGTGGTGAGGGCACCGCCGGACTCCTGCATCACGAGGCGGAGTTCCTCGAGGTTGCCGAACATCCGGCCCGTGAACCGCCGCCCGCCGGTCAACCGCAGGAGGACGTTGGCCAGCCAGGTGACCGGCGCCACCACCGGTCCAAGGGCGAGTGAAATCCAGCCGTGGAAACGGGAAAAAGCCAGCGACAAGCGGGTGGGGAGCGAGCGGAACAGCATTTTCGGGAGCAGGTCCACGAGGGCATAGAGGAGAAAGGTGACCCCCAGGCATCCGGCCAGCCAGGTCCGGCCGCCACCCAGCCCGGCGTGCAGCAGAAAGAACGCGAGCGTCAGCACGAAGAAGTTCGCCAGCACGTTCCCCACCAGGATCGTCCAGAGGAACCGTTCGGGATTCTGCAGACAGGTGTACAACCGGCGGGCGGCCGGGTTGCCCTCCCGCATCCATCGCCGCAGTCGCAGGTGGTTGACCGACAGCATGCCGGCTTCCATCCCGGACAGGGCGAAACTCACACTCAGGCTGAGCAGGAAGGCGAGCCCGATGAGCAGCGCTGCGGTCATCGCCGGGCCGCTCCTTTCCGGTTCAAGACCTTGACCTCGAGCCGCCGTACCCGCCGCTGGTCGACGTCAAGCGCCTTGAGCCGGAGATTGCCGAAGGTGACGCTGGCGCCGCGCGCGGGTACGACCCCCGCCAGCGAAACCAGCAATCCTCCCAAGGTGTCCACTTCCTCCACCTCCCCGAGTTCCGGGCAGTGCCGGCGGAAATCGTCCACCCGCACCACCCCGCTGACCTCCCAGGTTTGTTCGTCGCGGCGTTCGAGCACGGCGCCGGGTTCTCTGCCGGGACCGCCGCGGCGGCCGATCAGGGCGCCCAGGATGTCCTCGGTGGTCACCAGGCCCGCGGCGGATCCGTATTCGTCCAGCACGATGGCCATGCCCCGGCGCTGCTTCTGGAGGCTCTTCAGCAACCGGAGGAGGTTGATCGAATCGGGGACGAACGACGGAAACTCGACCGCTTCCGACAGGTCAGCTTCGGGGTTCAACAGGAGCTTCCGGGTGTTGAGGATCCCCACGATGGTGTCCGGGCTCTCGTCGTACAACGGGATCCGGGAATGGCCCAGCCGCCGGGCGGCCGTCAGCATTTCGGGAACCGGCGTCTCGTCCTCCAGGACGATCATCTGCGCCCGGGGCCGCATCACGTCGCGGGCCATGCACTGGTCCAGCGTGACGATCTTGAGGATGATGTCGCGCCCGGCCTCTCCGAGGGCGCCCTGTTGGTAGGCCAGATCGAGCAGTTCGGCATATTCGGCATCGCTGGTGTCACCGGGCTTCGGACGTCCCTGGAGGACGGTTTTCAGAATTCGACCGGTGGTCTGTTGGGCCAGTTGGCGCACCGGCAGGCTCAGTCGCATCAGCCAGCCCAGGCTCCAGCCCACGCGCCGCGCCCAGAAATCCGGCGCGCGCACCGCGAGGGTTTTCGGCACCACCTCGCCTCCCATCAGGGTCAGCACGAATGCTCCGGCGAGCGTGGGCACGGCCGGCCAGTCCCGGACCAGGATCAACCGCGCGGCCACGAGCACCAGGCCGGCATGCGCGACCATGTTCCACAGCGCCAGCGTGGCCAGCAGGTCCTGCGGCGTCTCCAACAGCCGTTGCACCCGCTTCCCGGCTTCGCTTTCGGCCGTGCCCATCTGCCGCAGCTGCCAGTGACTCAGGGTGAACAGGGCCGTCTCCGCCAGGGCGCAAAAGAAGCTCGTCCCGGCGAAAACCAGGACGGCAACGGCAACCCATATCGGCCATGCACCCATGACCGCAGCAGTATGCTGGCCGCGGCGAAGCAAAGGCAAAAACCTTTTGCGCCGCCCCGCCACAGCCCGCATCTTGGCCGCCGTGAACGACAGAGACCAACCGCGCCGGCCCGACGAAACCTGCTTGTCTGCGCCGCGACCGCGTGTCCCGCTCCAGGCGGCCCGACGCATGGCAACCGCCGCCCTTTGCCTCGCGCTGCCGGGCGTGGTTCTGGCGGGCAGTCCGGCGTTGGCGGGACAGGTCCCGCCGGTCGACCTGCGCATTGACACGTTGTCGTCGTCGCCGGAAGGGCTGGCGCTGGGCTGGACCAGGCCGGAGGGGAACTGGGCCTACACCGTGCAGGCGGCCCGGACCATCGATGGGATTTGGATCACCCCCGAATGGCGCGCGAGCTGGCCGCAGACCGGGGCCGCTTGGACGGACACTGGGATCGGTCGGGACGCCCACCGGTTCTATCGCGTGCTCGCCGTCGAGCCATCCGAGCGGGGGCATCTGCTCTCCAGCGAGGTCATTGGCGTCTACGGCACCGTGCAGATCAAGACCCTGCTCAAGTTGGCCGGGGTGGACTTCGAACCGCAACTGGGGGTCGAGGTGCGACAGCTCGTTTATGAGACCATTGATCCAATCGGTAACCGCACGGTAGCGTCCGGGGCGCTCGTCCTGCCGCAGGGTTTTTCCGCGCCGGTGCCGCTCGTCACCTACCAGCACGGGACCATGGCCGCGCGGTCCGAGGCGCCCTCGCTGGCCGGCGGGCTCGAGTTGATGATCGGCGTCGCCTTCGCCAGCGTGGGCTACGCCGCTTCGCTGCCCGATTACCTCGGTCTCGGCGTTTCGACGATCCGGCATCCCTACCACCATGCCAAGTCCGAGGCGACCGCCGCGGTGGACATGTTGCGGGCCACCCGGCAATTCTGCGCCGCGAACAACCGGCTCCTGAACGACCAGCTTTTTCTCTTCGGCTATTCGCAAGGGGGGCACGCCACCCTGGCGCTGCTGCGCGAACTCGAGACCTTCCTGCCGGACGAGTTCCCGGTGACCGCCGCCGCGCCCATGGCCGGGGCCTACGATCTTGCGGGCACCACGGCGGCGGACATCCTGAGCGGGCGGCGGCTGCCCAATCCCTACTACTTCGCCCTCCTGCTGTCCGCGTATCAGGACCTCTACCACTTCGCCGATTCGCTCGAGGCAATGCTGGTCGAGCCGTGGCGCACCACCGTGCCACCGTTGCTGGATGGCGAGCACTCGGGGGCGGAAATCAACGCCGCCATGCCGGACGAGGTGCTGCGGGCGTTGCGTCCCGAGATTGCGGCCGCGCTGCGGGACGATCCCGATCATCCGCTCCGGCAGGCGTTGGAGGTCAACTCGCTGCTCGACTGGACCCCGGTGTCCCCCCTCCGCCTCTACCACTGCACCGGCGATCAGGATGTCGTCTTCGCCAACTCCATCGCCGCCCGCGATGCCTTTGCAGCCCGGGGCGCCGCGGTGGAACTGATCGAACCCGCGCCGGGCGCCGATCACGGCGGCTGCGTGATGCCCAGCCTTCTGGATGCGTTGGCGTGGTTTGAGACGTTCCGCGGCGGCCCCGGCCTGTTTGCCGCGCGTCCGGCCCGATGAACCGGCCGCCCTCCCACTGCGCCGCCACCTACGCCGACCTGCATCGGCGGTTGGATGCCCTGCTGGCGGGCGAGACGGACGAGATCGCCCTCATGGCGACGCTCGCCTGCGAAGTGCATGCCTTTTCGGAGCGCTTCAACTGGACGGGCTTTTACCGCGTGGTGGCGCCGGGGTTGCTCAAAATCGGTCCCTACCAGGGCGGCCACGGGTGTTTGACGATCCCCTTCGATCGCGGCGTGTGCGGGGCGTGCGCCCGGGAAGCGCGCACGCAACTGGTTCCCGACGTCGCCGCCGTACCGCATCACATCGCCTGTTCGGGCACGACGCGATCCGAGATCGTGATCCCGGTCTTCGATTCCGCCGGGCAGGTGCGGGCCGTGTTGGATATCGACTCCGACCAGCCGTCGGCTTTCGATGCCGTCGACCAGCGGGAGCTTGAACGAATCGTGACGCGTCTGTTGCCGGCCTACACCGCGGGCGGACGTTTCCCCGGCGGCATTCGCGTTCGGTAGCGCCGAGAACCGCCGCGATCTCAACGCGCGCGGCGTCCACCGCAACAGGCTCTGAGACGTCACTGGGGTCAACCAACCAACGGGGCCGAGGACTGCGTTGTGGGAGCCAAACCCTTCGAGGAAGACCAGTTCCAACGACGGTGGCCGTTTGCTACCGGCGGCTTGGATCCGTCCGGCCGTCCCGTCAGATGACGCTCGTTCCAGTGATCGCCTCGCGGTCTATCGGTCGGCAGCGTGTAAATCCAGGATCTTCACCTGGCGGTGGGCTTCATCGATCCAGTACATCAACGCGTAGTCCCCCACCACCGCGATCTCCAGCCGCCTGCCCGTAGCATCTTGATCGACCGCGTCCGAGCGGCCCAACGGATTTTCGCCAATGGAGCGGATGACCTCCCGCATTCTTCGCTTTGCCCGGCTTGGCAACTGCTCGACGAACTCGACCACTTCCATCGAGATTAGCAGCCGATAGGCCATCGTTCAGGACTCCAATCGCGCGTCGAACTCCTCCAGGGTGAGCCAATTCTCGGGAGCCTTATCGTCCATCTTCTCGGTCATGCGGGATCGATACGCCGCGAGGTCCTTGTGCCGCAAGGCAACGAGAAAAGCCGCCAGCCTCCTCCGCTCGTCGGCCGACAGGGCTTCAACCTCCGCCTTGAGCATCTGAATCGTCATGCGCCGAATCTAGCTGACTCCGCGATGCCTCGCAACGCTCCTCAAGCCATGCTGAGCAAGCCATTGCGCCGGGCTGGGAATCCCACCGGCCGCGGTGAGATCCGACGCATCGAAAGCCCTGCGGCGGGTGTCCACGGTCCTCGTCATACCGAGGTCAGCGGGAGCGTATGCGGAACGGCGTCCGGGTTTGCCGACCGACCTCGATCGACGGGCCTGGCCGCCGTGTCCATCATGCGGGGGGAGGTGATTCCGCGAGTTCAGTGACTGGGTGCTTTCCCGTGGTGGGCGTTCGATGTGGGCGTCCGGAGAGGCAGTCGACGCTGCAGGAAAGCGTCCCTTCAGGCTGCCATCAGGAAATCCCGGCCTTCGACGTAGCCGCGCGTCGCCAGGTCGTTCCGGATGAGTTCGCGGGCACCGCGTTTGCCAACGTAGCCGACGACGAACGCTCGTTCTGCGGAGGGCATGTCGAGGGGAAGCACCACGGGGATCGGCAGTCTTCCCGCCGCGGCTTTGCGGGGATCGATGTCGATGAACCCGTCCACCGCGATTCCCTCTGCAATGAGGGGGTCCACGCGGCGGCGGGTCCGTCGGCCGGCGCCCCAGATCCAGACCTCGCGACCATGGCGCAACCGCCGGATTTCGCGGGCCAGGTAGGCGGCCTTGATGGCGTAGAAGGCCGCGGCGGCGTAACGGGGATCGCGGCGGGTGAGGCGATCCGGCGGATCGTTCCAGGTGAGCAGCACGCGGGACGTCTTGCCCATTCGCAGGCCGCCCTCGAACCACCGCAGCCAGAATTCGTAGTCCTCGGGGAAGTCGCCCTCGCGATACCCGCCCCATCGATTGATCAATTCCCGACGGAACATTGCCGAGGGATTGGCGACCGGTGATTCCACAAAGCGGTTCAGGGCAATCTCGTCCGGGGTGCGGAGGCTGTTCAACCAGTCGACGTGACGGGCGTAGCCTTCACTTTGAACCCGATCGCCACCGAACTCCACGAGACCGCTTGCCGCGCCCAACGTGGGGTCCGCTGCCAACAAGGTGACCTGGGCCGCGAGTCGCTCGCGATCGGAAACGTCGTCGGCGTCCATGCGGGCAATAAAGGTCCCTCGGGCCTCCGTCAACCCGGTGTTCAACGCCGGCGTCAGCCCGGCATGCGGGGCGCGAACGACGCGAATCCGAGGGTCCCGGCGGCGGGCTTCATCCAGCCGCCCGGAAGTCCCGTCAGTGGAGCCGTCATCCACAACGACGAACTCCCAGTCCGCGAGGGTCTGGCGCTCGATGCTCCGGATGGCCGCCTCGACGGTCGCCGCCGCGTTGCGGACTGCCATTACGACCGAGACCAGAGGGGATCGGACGGAAGCGCGCATGGGGGGCGCGACGGGGATCACTCAGGGTCCCGCCTTGGGCCAGTCGACGACCGGGAGGCCGGTTTCCCGTTCGATGGCGAGCAGGCGGTTGTACTTGGCCAGACGTTCCGACTGGGTGATCGAACCGATCTTGATCTGGTCTCCGGCCCAGCCTACCGCCAGATCGGCGAGCCAGTCGTCCTCGGTTTCGCCGCTGCGCGCGCTGATGGTGACCTGCCAGCCGGCCTGGCGGCCCAGTTGACAGGCCGCCAGTGCTTCGGTCAGCGTGCCGATCTGGTTCACCTTGAGGAGCAGGGCGGTCGCTGCCCGGGCCGCGATCGCCCGTCGGAGGCGGTCGGGATTGGTGCAAAGGAAGTCATCGCCCAGTACCAGCAACCGGCTTCCCAAGCGCTCCGTCAACCGCGGCCAATGCGACCAGTCATCTTCCGCCAGGCCGTCCTCCAGACTCACGATCGGGTACCGCCGCGCCCAACCTTCGAGTTCCGCCACCATCGCGCCGCTGTCGAGCGGGGTCGTCCCCAGGTGATAGCACCCCCCGCGGAAGAAATGGCTGGAAGCCACGTCCACGGCCAGCGCGATTTCCCGTCCCGGTTGCAGACCCGCCAGTCGCATCGCCTCGACGGCGTCCGCCAGCATGGCCTCGGAACCGGGGAAATCCGGCGCCAGTCCGCCCTCGTCGGCGCGCAGGAGTCGCATGCCATACCGGCGCGCGATCAACTCCGCGGCGGTCTGGTAAACGGCGAAGGTCATTGCCAGGCCGTCGTCGATGGTCGGGGCCGCCACGGGCACGAGCAGCACGTCTTGAATCGCCGCCTGGGCCCCGGCGTGCTTCCCGCCGCTGAACAGGTTGATCGTCAGCCGCGGGAGCGTGCGCACTTCGATCCCGGCCATCCGGGCGAAGTGCGCATACAACGGGATGCCGTCGGCGCGGGCGGCGGCCCGGGCAAAGGCGATCGATACCGCCAGCACGGCATTCGCTCCCAGCCGGGATTTGTCCGGCGTACCGTCCAACTCGATCAACCGCTCATCCAGCGCTGCCTGTTCGGAAAAAGCACGCCCGACGACCGCGGGCTGAATCACCGAACGGATGTTCTCCACCGCCCGGCGACACCCAAGCCCGCGGTAGCGTCCGGGATCCTGGTCGCGGAGTTCGTGGGCCTCCGCGGCCCCGGTCGAGGCCCCGGACGGAACCGAGGCGGTCACCGGCGGATGACCGCGCAACCGGCAGACGGCCTGCACCGTGGGACGGCCGCGGCTGTCGAGGATTTCCAGGGCGTCCAGATGCTCGATTGTGAACATGGCGCGAGAGCCTAACGCGACCCGCACCCGGCGACAGCATCAAACCGCATCAACGGGGAAGCGGGGGGCGCAGCCCGGCTTTGTCGGAACGCGGAGTGCTTTCCGCAGCAAGCCCGACTTCCGGCGGGGCCGGAGGCCTCTTGGATCCCGTCGTCGACCGAACGTCAGCGGTGGCGCGGCAATGAAGCGGGACGGTTCAAGAATCGACGTCCGCCCGCAACACCAAGCCGGCGATCTTCGTGCGCAGGGCCTCGAAGTCGACCGGCTTCTCGATGAACTCGGTGACGGGCAGCCAGGTCGAATCGATGTCCTGGCTGCTGAAGCCGAGCGGGAAACGCTGGTTCACGGCGGTGAGCATGAGGATGGGAAGATCAGGATGCTGCCGGCGCACCGACCGCGCGATCTCGAATCCAGCGCTGGGATTCTCGGGGAACATGACGTCCAGGATCAGGGCGTCGGGCCGGCGGGTCTTGATCTGGTCGAGCACCGCCTGGGGATTGGCTTCCACGGTCGCTTGGTGTCCGTCGGACTCGCAGAGGGTCTTCACCGCCGCCGAGAAGTCGGCGTCATCGTCAACAATCAGAAGGTAGGCCATAAAACAGATCAAGGATTCGCCGCACGACCCGACGTAACCGGCGACGGCGGAATGGTCAAGGTGAATCGGGTGCCCCGACCCACCGCCGTTTCCACCTCGAGGTCCATCCCCGCCAGGCGGGTCACATCGCGCACGATTGCCAAGCCCAGTCCGGTCGAGGAGGGGTTGTGATGTGCTGCCTCGTTGGTGCGGAAATAGTCCTCGAAGATGCGGGGCAGCTTCTCCTTGGGAATGCCGATTCCCTGATCGGCCACGAGGAGGCGCGCGCCGCGGTTCGCGCGGGGCTGGCAACCGACCGTGACCAGGCCTCCTTCGTGGGAGTAGTTGATGGCGTTGCTCAGCAGGTTGTCGACCACCATGCGCAGGTGGTCCTCGACCGCGCGGACCGGAGCCGGCGTGAGGTCGGGATCGATACGGACTCCCCGGGCGGTGGCGGTGGGTTGGAGGCGGCTGATGGTGCGGGCAAGCAACTCGGCCACGTCGAGTTCGGCGGCGCCGGGGTTGGATTGGGCGGCGGAACGAAGGTTGGCGAGCTGGATCATGTCCTGGATCTGCTGGGACAGGGCGAGGCAGCGGGCGGCCATCCGCCGGACGACATCCACCGCCTTCGGGGGAAGGGGCCCGCAGATGCCGGCCAGGAGCAGTTGGATGTTCGCGTGGATGGCGGCGAAGGGTGCCTTGAGCTGGTGGGTGGTTTGCAGCATGTGACGCGCCCGTTCATCGCAGCTTGCCACCAAGCGGGCGTTCGCCGCCGCCAGTTCGCGATCACGATCGCGCACTGCGCGGGCAAGCTTCGATGCCAGGTACCAGATCACCGCCCAGATGGACACGTTCCCCAGGCTCCGGAGCATCGGAAACGCAGGGGATACGTCCGCGGCGTCGCCGACCGGCCCGGCGAGGCTGCCAAGCCCGACATCCGCCAGGTGGAGAAAGGCGGCGAGCAGGGTGACCACGAGACTCTGCCGGGGCGGGAAGAAGATGCACGCCAGGATGAGGTGGAACAAATACATGAACGGCGCGGCACTGTCGGTGCTGCCGAGGAAATGGACCACCACGGTAAGCGCCACGAGGTCCACGGCGATCTGTACCCACAGCAGGCGGCGCAGCTTCACGGCTTCCTGGCGGGCAGGGGGACGGCGGAGCAGGGCGGCGTAGGCGAGGTTCATCGCGCCCAGCAGCGCGGCCACCGGAAGCAGCCAGCCGGGTCGCAGGTGAAGCCCGCGGAGAAAAGGGGAGTCCCAGCCGGACGCCGCGGCCCCTGCCACCGCCAGCACGCCGATCACCAGCCACCGCAGCCGGCAGAACCAAGCGGCGTTCTGGTGCAGCAACTCAACGTTCCAGTCGAGGCTGACCGGCTCGTGGGCCGGCCCGGCGACGGGCGCCTCGCCATGGGCCAGTCGGTAAACGGCCAGCTCGGGCAAGGGCGCGTCGCATGCCTCGGCGGGGGGCATCAGCTCAGTCGATCTGCCAGGTCGCGCCAGAGGCGAACAGCCGCCGGAGATCCCCAGGGCCACGCCTGGCCTGGTAGGCCTCGATCTGCTGCACCATCATCTCCTCGTAAGTGGGTTCCTCACGGGCGCGGAACACGCCGAGCGCGGTCGGAAACTGCGGTGGTTCGAGGGCGGCCAGCAGGGCGGCCAGGGCCGGGGAATCCGCCCGCTCATCATGTACCAGCAACCCGGGGACGTCCGTCGTTGCAGGGGCGATCTCGACGATCTCGGGCTGCATGTTCCGTACCACGACGCCCCGCGACCCATTGGGACCGAAGCGCACCGGCTTGCCGTGTTCGAGGATGATCCGGTCGTCGACGTTCTTGCGCTGATTGACCTGATCGAACGTGCCGTCGTTGAAGACCCGGCAGTTCTGGAGGATCTCGATGAACGAAGCTCCCTTGTGGCGGGCGGCCGCCTCGAGGGTCTGCGCCATGTGCGCGGGATCTGCGGCCACCGTACGGGCCACGAAGGTGGCCTCGGCGGCGAGCGCCATCTGGATGGGCCGGACCGGATGCTCGATGGTCCCCAATGGACTGGACTTGGTGACCTTGCCGAACTCGGAGGTGGGGGAATACTGCCCCTTGGTCAACCCGTAGATGCGGTTGTTGAAGAGCAGGATGTTGATGTCGATGTTGCGCCGGAGACAGTGGATGAGGTGATTGGTCCCGATCGAGAGGCCGTCGCCGTCGCCGGTCACCACCCACACGGAAAGGTCGGGATTCGCCGCCTTGACACCCATGGCGATGGCGGGGGCGCGCCCGTGGATGCCGTGGAACCCGAAGGTGTTGATGTAGTAGGGGAAACGCGAGGAACAGCCGATGCCGGAGACGAAGACAAAGCGCTCGCGGGGGATGCCCAGCGTGGGGAGCAACTTCTGGATCTGGGTCAGGATGGCATAGTCGCCGCAGCCGGGGCACCAGCGGACTTCCTGTTTGGTCTGAAAGTCCTTGCGGGTCAGATCCCGCAGACAATCGATGTTGGGGGCCTGGGGCGTCGGCAGGGGAGCCGGCAGGGGGGGGTCAGTTGGCGTGTTCACGGCTGAGAATTCCTTCCATGGCGGCGCGGATTTCCCGCACCAAGAACGGGCGACCTTCGACCTTGTTCAGGCTTTCAATGTGCGTGCCGAAACGGCTGCGGAGGATCACGCTCAATTGCCCGGCGTTGTTTTCCGGGACGAGGATCCGGTCGAACTTGCTGATGACTTCGGCCAGGTTCGCGGGCATGGGGTTGAGGTGGCGCAGGTGCAGATGGCCCACCTGATGGCCCTCCTGAACCAGCTGGCTCACGGCGGCGGAAATTGCCCCGTGCGTGCTGCCCCAACCCACCACGAGCAGGCGTCCCGACGTCGCGCCAACCACTTCCGCGGGTTTGATGTCGTTGGCGATTTGCGCAATCTTGCGTGCCCGCAGGTCCACCATGCGGCGATGATTGTCCGCGTCGTAGGTCACCGTGCCGGTGACGTCCTCCTTCTCCAGCCCGCCGATGCGATGTTCGAACCCTTTCATGCCGGGGACGGCCCACGGACGGGCGAGGGTCTGCGGGTTGCGGCGGTAGGGCGCGAAGCCTTCCGGGGAGGCGGGGGGCTCGACGCGGAGGTTGGGGAGTCTCTCGGGATCCGGGACGGCGAACGGTTCGGCGCTGTTCGCCAGGAAGCTGTCACTCAGCAGGATCACGGGCGTCATGTATTTGGTAGCCAGCCGCACCGCCTCGAAGGCCATGTGGAAGCAGTCCTTGGGAGTGGCGGCGGCGAGCACCACCGCGGGCGATTCGCCGGGCCGCCCGTAGAGGGCCATCAGCAGGTCCGCCTGCTCGGTCTTGGTGGGCATGCCCGTGCTCGGGCCCGCCCGCTGCACGTTGATGATCACCAGCGGCAGCTCGGTCATGACCGCCAGACCCATGGCCTCGATTTTGAGGGCCAGCCCGGGACCGCTGGTCGCGGTGACGGCCACCGCCCCGGCAAAGGCGGCGCCGATGGCGGCGCAGCAGGCGGCGATTTCATCCTCGGCCTGGATCATGCGCACGCCGAACTCCTTCCGCTTGGACAGTTCCTGGAGGATTTCGCTGGCGGGCGTGATGGGGTAACCGGCGTAGACGAGCAGGCGTTCGCACTTGGCGGCGCCGGCGATGCAGCCCATGGCGGCCGCTTCGTTGCCGTTCACCCGCCGGTACGTGCCCCGCGGCAGGGAGGCGCGCGCCACCTGGTAATGCACGCGGAACAGCTCCGTGGTGTTGGCGTAATTGTAACCCGCCCGCACGCTGGCGCCGTTCGCGGCCATGACCGCCGGGTTCTTCTGGAACTTCCGCATCAACCACTCGAGCACCGGCTGCATCGGCCGGTCGTAAAGCCACATCACGAGGCCCAGCGCGAAGAAGTTCTTGCACCGCTTACGTTCCGACGGGGACAACCCCGAGTTGAGGGTGGCGTCCTCGGTCAGCCGGCTCATCGGCACGGCGATCACCCGGTACCCGTCGAGCGAGCCGTCATCCAGCGGGCTGACGGCGTAGGCCGCCTTGGCGAGGTTCGCGGGGGTGAACTCGTCCTCGTTGACCATGACGATCCCGCCCGGCTGCAGCTCCTTGAGGTTCACCTTCAAGGCGGCGGGATTCATCGCCGCCAGGGCGTAGGGCGCGTCGCCCGGCGTCGTCACATCCTGTCCGCCGAAGCTGAGCTGGTAGCCGCTGACCCCCGCCAGCGAGCCCGCCGGGGCGCGGATCTCGGAGGGAAAGTCCGGCAGGGAACAGATGACATTGCCCATCATCGAGCAGAGTTCCGCGAACTGGTTTCCCACCAGTTGCATGCCGTCGCCGGAATCCCCGGCGAACCGCACAGTGGACTGGCTGACCTGAACGAGCTCCTTCGTGCTGGCGTGGTTCATTCCCTCCCGTCCTTTCCCTGGTCAGCAACCTCAACACCCGAACGGGTGTCTCCCTCCTGCGAGTGCATCGATTTGCGCATTGGAATCGTAAATGCCAGTCCCTTAGCACGCGGGCCTTATGCTAGCAAGAAGGTTCTGGTCCGATGCCGGAACTCGGGCGCATTCCGGGCCGTATCGCTTCCGTCAATGGACCACGGATGGGCCCGGATGCCACAGATGGGGCGCGGCACTGCCGCCTTGGCGGAGAGGGCAAGAGACTCACTAAATGGTGAGTCCGAACCCAGGGCGAGCGATTCTGGTTTCCCTCAAGATCAGTGCCCATCAGCGCCCATTGGTGGTGAATCCAACTGCCTGGTTGCGGCTGGACGGTTTGGGATCGCGGCACTCACTCCGCCGCAGGCTTGACTCGTGGCGAACCCGGCGGAACGGATTCCGTGCTCCGATTGCTCAGCCCGTTCAGAGTCGGGAAAACCCGAGCTGCGCGCCTGGACGTCTACAGCCGGGCCCGGGGGGCGGGTGCGGACGGCGGTTCCGGCAGGCCCCGCGCGGGTGCATTCCCCCAGCGGGGGCTTGCGGCCGGCCAACCCTGCTCGCCGGGCCAGGCCCCCGTCCCGGCGATTCCCGGGCGCTTCTCCCGGTTGCAGGTCTCGTAGTGGAGCATGGCGCGGTCGATCCCGCGGCAGGGCTCCAAACAGCAAAGCGGCGTTCCGAAGAACGCCGCTCGGGCAGCCGGAGCTGGGATCTCGCCGTCCGGGATTCGACTAGGCAGCAAGGGCCTTGGCGATGCGGGCGACCGAGTCGTCGACCTCCTCCGGTTTGCACATGCCGATGGTCATGGCGTCCACGAGCCGCTCGCCGATGACGTATTTCAGGGAGGCATCCTTTTCCTCGGGTTTGACGAGCTTGCCGGCGCCAAAGAGCTTCATGCCGACCACGGCCTTGCCGTTGGCGCGGGCCTTCTTGAGCACCGCACTGACCTCCTCGACCGTGCCGTCCATGGAGTATTCGCCGCCGCCCTTGTTGTTGATCCGCGCGAAGATCAGGTCCACCCACTCATGTTCGGCCGCCACCTTCAGGGCGCCGAAATCGTGGCAGGAAACGCCGACGGCCCGGATGATTTTCTTCTGCTTCAACTCGGACAGTTCATCCCGGATGCGCTCGTATTCGCCGACCCACTGATCGTTCATCATGCAGTGAATGAGGCAGACATCGAGCATGTCGGTGTTCAGTTCCTGGCGGAACCGGTCGACCTCGGATTTCGCGCCGCCCGAAGGGCTCACCCAGTCCGCCTTGCGGGGCCAGATCTTGGAGAGCAACACGTAGCGGTCGCGGTTGATGCCCTTGAGGACTTCGCGGACGAAGGGGTGCGAGCCGTAGAGGTCCGCCATGTCCATGAAGTTCACCCCTTGATCCAGGCTGTGGCGGACCAACCGGTCGAAAGAATCCTTGCCGGCCCGGGTCTGCGCCGACGAGCGGTTATATCCGTTGTAGCCGGTTCCCTGGGCGAGGAAGGACGCCTTGATCCCGGTCTTGCCGAGGGTCACCAGATCTCCCGCCCGCGTGGCCGAGGTCGCCGGAGCCTGGGCGCGCAGCAGGGCAGGGCCCGCCACCAAGGCCCCGGCGCCGGCGAGGGTGGTCTTGATGAAAGAACGACGGTTCTGTTCGTGAACCAGCTTGATTGCACTCATGGTCGAGAAGGATTGCTGATGCTGTTCTGTTGCCAAACTTTCCCGCAGTATAGGCGCCCGGGCACCGGATGCAATCCAAATTCCCGCCCCCCGCGAACTGCGAACCATCCCAGGATTCCGGCCTTGTTTCCCGCCGCGGGGCATTCCCATCATCTACGTCGCCCAGCCGTACGGCGGCATGGATCCCGCGCAAATGGAGGGTTACCTCGTCCACCGCTACGAGTATCGCTTCCCTTACATCTCGGGCATCGAGCACGTGGAGTCCCGGTCGATCCAGGGCGCGTCGATCATGAAGCTCCAGTTTCACCCGGGCACCGACATGTCGCAGGCGATCCCGCTGCCGCCGCCATCGAGGGCCGACGCAGCCGGTTGCGGGCGATCCTGATGACGAGTTGTGCCATGATTGCCGGCATGTTCCCGCTGGCGCTGGGCCTGGGGGAGGGTGGTGATCAAACGGAGCCCCTCGGGCGCGCGGTGGTCGGCGGACTGGCGGCGGCGACCTTCGCCACGCTCACGGTTTTGCCGGGGGTGTTTGCCATCCTGGCCACGAAGCGGCTCCGCTCCCCCTCCCTGGACCCGGAGGATCCGGCGAGCGCGCACTACACCGTCCGCCGGCGCTCGACGGCGAGATCCCCGCCGGATGAGGCCGATATGACCCGCGTGCGACTGGACCACCTCGGCGTGGTCGCCGGTGCAAGCTGGGCGCGCTTCGAACTCGAACGGACGGTGGGCGCGCCATTGAGCGCGCCACTTCCCACGGACGCAACCAGCCCTTGAACGCCACACTTCCGGGCCGCGTGTTCGGGGGGAGCACGCCGAAAGCACGGAACCACCCGGTGCCCCCGTCCACGGAATCCCCCGACCGTGACGCGGTTGCGCCCTCTTTGCCTTCCTGAGAAGCGACTTGAGCGGCGACGTTGCCGAGGCATAATCTCACCGCATGAAGGCAGTTGCAGCAGCGGCGCCACCCGCGGCGACCCCGCAAATCTGGCCGCTCGGTGTCAAGGCCTACCATGCGCTGGGGGATCTGGGCCTCATCCCCGTGAAGACTGAACTGCTTTACGGCCAGATCTTCCACAAAGTGTCCAAATCACCCTTCCACGTGTACCTCTTGCGGGTGTTGCTTAATCTCCTTCAGGCGGCGGCGCCGAAGGGGTTCTTCGTGAGCAGCGAGCAACCCATTACCTGCCCCGACTCCGAACCCGAACCGGACCTTGCCGTCGTGCGGGGCGAAGTCGCCGATTACCGCCACGCGCATCCCACGACCGCCGAGTTGGTGATCGAGATTTGCGTCAGCACGCACGAATACGACCGCTCCAAGCTCCGCGCCTATGCCAGTGCCGGCGTGAAGGAATGCTGGCTCGTGCTGGGACCGGAGAAGCAGATCGAAGTCCACCGCCAACCGTTGGGCGAGGCGTTCTCAGAGTGTGAACTGCACGGCCTCGGGGGTTCGCTGACCAGCGCCGCAGTGCCGGAGTTCACGGTCTCGTTGGACAAATTGTTCGGGACGTGAGTGCGGTGTCTGACCCAGGCTGAAGGTCCCACGCCTGTGCAGCAGATTCGAAAGCAGCGCTACGCCGCGCGGCGTTCTCCAAGTGCGGCGGCCTGGCGGCGGTGATGGACGTCAGTCGGGACTTGAGTCGAAGAACCTGACGACGCGGTTTGGACTGACTGAAGTCGGTGGCTACGGGTGGGTTTTCAATGCTTCCGCTGCCAGTTTGCGGGCATCTTCCTTCTTTGCATCGCGGGAAGGAGCCTCGCCCGCAGCCTTGCGCCAGGCTTGGATCGCTTGGTCTTTCTGCCCCAGGGCGGAAAGTGCGTTGCCGCGGCGATACTGGATGTGGGCTTCGCGGGTGTTCTCCAGGCGACCCGTGGCCAGGTTCTCCGGATACTCGAGCGCCCGATCGAATTCCGCCAAAGCTTCGCGTGGTTTGCTCGCGGCGAGAGCCTCGTCCCCCAGGGCAAGGTGCGCGGCTTCAAAAAGGTCATGCGCCTCGCGCGCGCCTTCCCAGATGGTGATGCGGACAGAATCCAGCAGTCGGGCGGTGGCAGCATGATCGCCCAACCGACTGTGCGCCCGCGCGAGTAACGCCACGAAGTCCGAACGTCCCTTGCCCTCGTCGAAGCTGGCAGAAAGCGCCTCACGCGCCTGGATGGTGAGCGCTCGCTTCTCATCCGACTGATCCGACTGATCCGCCAGGGCGAACAGCACATTCGCCAGGTCGCGTGCGACGATGGAATCGGTGGGGTCGGCCTGGTTCGCTTTCTCCAGCCATTCGCGGGCGGACTTTAGATCGTCGTCCAGCGTCTTCGCCGCCATGCCCAGCGCGCGATAGGCAATCACCGGTTCCGCACCGAGTTCGGCGGCCTTCCGCCACATGGCGCGCCCTTCTTCGTAGCGGCCAAGATGGAAGAGGAGATGGCCGAGACGCAGGGTAGCAATCCCGTCCGAGGGGTTGTTGCCGGCGCGCTCAAGGAGCGGAGCC
The DNA here is from genome assembly GCA_024233305.1 of Verrucomicrobiales bacterium. GTDB lineage: Bacteria > Verrucomicrobiota > Verrucomicrobiia > Limisphaerales > J093 > J093. Next base: position 90,755 of record JACKPV010000028.1, on the reverse strand, counting down.
AGGTCCTCGTAGCGACCGGGCCACTCCGGGAACTGGTCAAGCCAGGAAGCGGTCGGGATCGCCGCCGGTTTCCATGCCGCCACTGCCGGTCCAAGGTCATCGATGTCGGTCCGCAGCGCGAAGGTGGTTTCGCCCCGCGAGCGTGCGTCGTATCGCGGCGCCGGCTTGGAGTCGTTCCATTCGCCGGACAGCAATTCGATGGCCAGAGCGTCCAAGGGGTCCGTGGCCAGCGTGTTCAGGAGCCCATCAGCCACCAGGTCGGGATTCGCCGGGGCCGGGGCTCCGAGGTTGAGCAACGCCAGGGCGAGGCGGTTGCGGCACACGGGATCCCTCAGCCACGGACCCGGGGCGCTCAGCGCCTCGACGGCGGGTTGCCAGCGTGCCTGGCGAATCAGCAACTTGGCAACCAGGGCGCGGGCGGCGACTGCACTGGCAGGATCCAGGGATGCCTGCCACGCTGCGTCCAGCGCCTCGGTGTTGTGGCTCAAGCGGCTTTCCGCGACGGCCAGGGCATACCAGGCTCGTCCATCCAGCGGGCTCACAAGACTCGCATTGCGGGCCGATTGCGCCGCCGCCGAGGGGTCTGGGTCGAGCCTTACGAACGCCAAACCCAGGTGGGCTTCAACGCAATTCTCGTCCTTCTGCAGGGCCTTGTGGAAGCGGCTTTCCGCTTCCCGGTACCGGCCAAACAAGAAGTCCTGCCAACCGGCTTGGGCCAGTCCGGATGCCGTGTCGGGCTCCGGGCCAGGCTCCGGCGGGTGGCGGGCCGGCAGTTCGAGCGGATACTTGAACTCCGCCAGGACCTCGTTCTCTGTCGCTACAAGGAGAGAAACCGGAGGCTCGGATTCCCCGACGGCAAGCGTGAGTTCAACCGGGCGGGCCGGGGAGATGTCGCACCGACTGGTGGTCTTCCGTCCATCGGTGGTGCGTGCCGTTACGGAAACGCGGCTCCACTGACCACTGCCGAGAATTCGCAGTTTCAGCCGCGCCTCTTCCCGCTCTGCATTCACCGCCACGTCCTTGTTCGCAAACGTGAACCCGCCGATCGCATGGACCGGGTACCACCATTCCTTCCACTCGACGGCTTCGCAGGGATCGAGTCGACCGACCTCGCCCTGCGTGAGCAGCGGGCCGGTTTGGACTTCGTTGTAGGGACCGTCGTCGTCGGTGAGGTCCATTTGGTGCATGGTGCCGTAACTGCCATGACCCCAGGTCCAGGCTTTCTTGCCGGGGAGTTGATGATGGTTCGCATACGCCACAACGCCGCGGTCAAGGTCCTCGTTGTAGGAGCCGAAGAAGTCCTGGTCGCAATGCCACGCGAAGATCGACGACGCATCCTCGTAGTTCGTCCCGCAGGAGAGGTCCTTTCCTTCGTTGATCGGCCATTTGAAGAACTGCTCCGCGCCGTGATCGGTGCCGAGGGTCATCGGGTAGATGAAGCGAAAGCCCTTCGTGTTCGGCACGGCGGTGCAGTTCCAGAAGTAGTAGGGCCGGATGGTCTCGGTGGGATTGTAGATGCGGATCCGCTCCTCGATGAAGGACCGGCCCGGCCGCAGCGTGACCACCACCGTCCATTTCGTGCCGTAGATGCGCTCGGTCTCGCCGATGGCAACCGACTGCGACCCGTCGTCAGCCTTTGGCAGGATGGCCACTTCGACCGGTTGCATGCAGCCGACCGTGTGGCCCTGGGGGCCGGTGTTCCATTCGACACCGCCGGACGTCCACGCACCGGCCTGGCCGATCAGCGCCGGTTTGATGACGTTGTTCACGTAGAACATCGGTTCGTCGGTCGTCTTGTCGATGACCTCGTGGATCTTGCCGCCGAGTTCCGGCAGGAACGTGATCCGCAGATACTCGTTCTCCAGCACGACGGTTCGGTAAACGCGGTTGGTCTTGTCCCGGCTGAGAAAGTCGAGCATCGCGTAGGGGTAGATGTTCCGTCCGTCGGTGCCGCGGAAGTAGGGATGCTTGACGGCCTTCCAGGGATAGGTGGGGAGCGTGATCTGATCGCGGAAGGCGTGGACGGAGGATTCGGACAGATCGGCGGCGAGGCAGGCGGAGGCGAGCGAGAGGACGCCGGTGAGCCACGGCAGGCGGGCGGTGAACATGTCGGGAGCTTGCACCCGGGTGAAATCAAACGCAACCGCCGCGTCGCGGGCTTCCGTGCGTGGGGCGCATCGCGCACGCTTCCGAAACGCGGCGTTCATTCCGCGGCAAGCTCGAATCCGGGCGCGGATGGGGCGCGGTGCTGCCGCGTCGGCGGAGGGGGCGGGAAGACTCCTTGAATGGTGCGATCGAACCCCGGGCGGGCAATCCTGTTTTCCCTCGATGGCGGTGCCCATCGCTGCCCATCGGTGGTGAATCCTACTGCATGGTTACGGCTGAGCCGTAACCATTCAGTAACTCGTAGCCGCCGACGTGCAGTCGGCGCATGCTTCAGCTGGGATAGGGCTGCCGACCGCCGGGCGCGATGATTCACCAAAACGTGACTGCCAGTCGGGACCGGCGAGACCGCGTAAGCCCTTGGATTTCAGCGCCGACTACACGTCGGCGGCTACCGCGTGTTGCATCGATACGGCTGAGAGGCGTTCCCTCGGGGGGGCATCCGAACGACCGACCCGGGTGCGGGGCGAACGGAGGAGCGGGTGCTTGTGCGTGGCCGAACCGGGAGTAGAGTCGCGGGCGCATTCAAAACACGGACATGCCTCACCACCTCGCATTCGGTCCGGCGCAACGGGGCTTCACCGCGGGCGCTTTTTGTTGGTTGCTGTTCCTTGTCGGATACGGTGCCGGCACGGCCATTCCTGGCGCCGCCACGTTGCCTTCCTCGACGCATCGCTTTGTGGTCATCGCGCACCGGGGCGACCACGAGCACGCGCATGAAAACACCCTGACCGCGATCCGGGCGGCGGCGCGGGTGGGGGCCGACTACGTGGAAGTCGACGTGCGTCAAACGCGGGATGGGCATCTCGTCCTCATGCATGACGCGACTGTGGATCGGATGACGGACGGTTCCGGGCGGGTGGCGGAACTGGATCTCGACGCCATTCGCCGATTGCGGGTAACGGACGAAACGCGCCCGGAACTCGCTCCCGACCGGGTGCCCACGTTTGACGAGGCACTGTCGGCGATGAAGGGGCGCATCCACCTCTACCTGGATTTCAAGGCAGGGGAGCGGACCGCGGTGGTCGCTGCGCTGCGTCGTCACGAGATGATGGGGAACGTCGTGGTCTACGATGACGTCGCGAACCTGCCGCGGTGGCGGGAGGTGGCGCCGGGGCTGCCTCTGATGACGAGCCTGCCGGATGAGGCTCGCGAACCGGCTTCCGCGCGGGCGTTTCTCACGGCTGGTTCGCTCGCGGTCCTCGACGGACCGGTGACGGATTACACGGCCCCCCTGGTTGCCGCGGTCAGCGAAGCCGGCGCGCGCGTTTGGCCGGATATTCAGGGCCCTTGGGAGGGCCCGGACTTGTGGGCGCGGGCGGTCGCTCTGGGTATTGGCGGTCTTCAGACCGACCGTCCGTCGGACCTGGTCCAATGGCTCGATCACGAGGGCTTGCGCTGAGTCGTGACCTGGCGGTGAGTCGCCGCCGTCGAGGGGGAAGCGGCCGCTTGCGCCTGCCCTTCATTCGGGCCACTTTGTCTGCCCATGAGCCTGAATTCTACTCTCGGCCGGGCAACGCCCGCGGCGGTGCTGGCGTCGCTCCTGCTGCTTCCAGTCTCCTCAAGTGCGGCCGTCCGCGCCGCCGGCAACTGGCCGGCGTGGCGCGGGGTGCATTTCGATGGCGTCGCCCACGGGGCCAACCCACCGGTCGAGTGGAGCGAAAACAGCAACGTCCGCTGGAAGGTGGCGCTGCCCGGGCGGGGCACCTCAACGCCGATTGTGTGGGGCGACCGTGTTTTCATCCTGGCCGCCATCCCGACCGCCGGCGCGGACCGCCAGCAGTCCACGGTGTTGGCTTATGCCCGGGCGGACGGTCGGGAGTTGTGGCGGCGGGTGGTCCGGGAACAGGCGCCGCACGCCGGGCACCATCGGGATCACGGATATGCGTCGGCCTCACCGGTCACGGACGGCGACCTGCTGATCGCGCATTTCGGATCCTATGGCACGTACGGACTCGATTTGGACGGGCAGGTGAAGTGGGAGGTGGACCTCGGGGACATGCAGACGCGAAACAGCTTTGGGGAAGGCAGTTCGCCCGCGCTCGATGGCGACACCGTGGTGATCCTCTGGGACCACGAGGCGGAGGACTTCATCGTGGCGCTGGATCGTCGGACGGGGAGGGAACTCTGGCGGCAGGCACGGGACGAACCGACTGGCTGGTGCACGCCGTTGATTGTCGAACACGGCGGCCGCAAGGAAGTGATCGTGAACGGCACCAACCGCGTGCGCAGCTACGATCTCGCGTCCGGCAGACCGTTGTGGGAATGCGGCGGCCAGACAGCGAACGCCATCCCGAGCGCCGTGGGCGCGGACGGGGTCGTGTTTGTCACCAGCGGCTTTCGTGGAAGCGCCTTGCAGGCGATCCGGTTGGGTGGTTCGGGAGAGGTCGCGAACAGCGGCTCGCTCGTGTGGCAACACAACCGCAATACTCCCTATGTGCCTTCGCCACTGCTCCACGAGGGCCTGCTCTACTTCCTGTCCGGGAACAACGCCACGCTGTCGATCTTCCGCGCCGCCGATGGCGAACCGCACGTGAGCGCGGCCCGCATCGAGGACGTCCTGGGCGTTTATGCCTCGCCCATTGCCGCGGCGGGCCGGGTGTATCTCGTCGGACGCAACGGGGTCACCGCCGTCTTGAAGCACGGGACGTCAGTCGAGGTCCTGGCTCGCAACCGGTTGGACGACGGCTTCGACGCTTCGCCCGTTGCCGTGGGCGACGATCTGCTGCTGCGGGGGCGCGCGAACCTGTATTGTCTGACCCGCGGTGAGTGACTCCGTACGATGGGCGGGGCGGGGTCTACGGCTGGTAGATCACCGCGTTGATGATCATGCGGGTGTAGGCCGCATTCTCGAAGTCGAGGAGGCTGTGCCCGGGCAGGAAATAGACGATCAACCCCTTGCCGGCCGGTTTCAGCCAGCCGGCGCGATCCTGCATCCAGACGCGGCCGGTTTTTGCATCCGAGTATTTGAAGCCGAGCAGGAGCGTGCGTGGTTCGGTGGGCCGGTGGTTCAGGTAGACCTCGGACGCGGGCAGCGTGAAGCCGGGTCGGTAGCGGTACCCACCGGGGGCCTCGGAAGGCGTGCTGGCGATGCGTTCCGGGTAGTCCACCTGGTGCGTTGTGATGAAGTGCTCCGGCGCCAGGTTCACGACGTGGAGGGTCACCGGCTCGATCCATTTGTAACCGCCCTGGTCGACGTCGCCGAGGGGCAGCTCAATTCCGAGGAAGGGGAACCAGTCGGCGTTCTTGCGCTTCCCGGAGCTGATCGAATGGTGCAGGGCGACCAGGCGCCCGCCGTTCCGGGTGTAGTCGATCATCGCGTGTTCGGGGCCGGGTTTGAGTTCGCGGTGGATGTAGACGATGAGCGCGCGGAACCCGGCCAGCGCGGCGGGCATTTGATCCTGCGAGACGATCTTGGAAGTGAGCCCCTCCTGGCGTTCGAGTTGGGCGGCCACATATTCCATCGCGGGGAACTCGTCGGCCACGATGAGAACGTCGGCGGCGCTGGCGCCGGGGAGGGCCAGCCAGGCGGCCAGCAACAGCGGGATGCTTCGGATCATGGAAGTGATCATGAAGCGGGGTCGGGCTTTGGGCAACCGATTCCCGTGCCGGTGGGATCGGGGGCGCCGTCGGGTCCGGCGGAAGGGCTCGCGTTCGGGTTGCCGGGCGGCGGATGTCTCCGGACTTGGCGCGCTGTCCGGCGTTCTGCGGTGGGTTGATATTGAATCGATGCCGCTGGGTGGGGCGCAGGTGTCGCGGCGGCTTGCGTTGCGCCGGGGGATTGCCGCATGCTGTTCCTGCAATCCAACACCCGCCATGAGAACGCTCTGCCTTCTCCTCCTGTTCCTCACGGGGCTTCCGGCCCTGCTTTCCGCGCCCGCCCGGCCGCCGAACTTCATCGTGATGATCGCCGACGACATGGCGTGGGACGATTGCGGCGCATACGGTCATCCCAACCTGAGGACGCCTCACATCGACGCGCTGGCGACGGCGGGGATGCGCTTCGATCGCGCGTTCCTGACGACCAGCTCGTGCAGTCCCAGCCGGTGCAGCATCCTGACGGGACGTTATCCGCACTCGACGGGCGCCGCCGAACTGCATCTACCGTTGCCGGCGGACCGGGTGTTGTTCACCACGGCGCTTCGCGGGGCGGGGTATTATACGGCCAGCGCGGGCAAGTGGCATCTGGGCGAGGCGGCGAAGGGGCAATTCGACCGCGTGAAGGTCGGGGGTGGGCCGAGTGGTTGCGAGGATTGGGTGACGACCTTGCGGGACCGCCCGCCGGACCGGGCCTTCTTCCTCTGGCTGGCCGCAGTAGATCCGCACCGCGACTACCGCCCGGGCATCCTCTCCCCGCCGCACTCGGGCGAGGATGTCCGGGTGCCGCCGTTCCTGCCCGACACGGCGGACGTCCGTCGCGATCTGGCGTTGTATTACGACGAGATCGCGCGGCTGGACGACCACGTCGGCCGGGTGCTGGCCGAGCTCGAAGCGCAGGGGGTGGCGGAGCAAACGCTGGTCCTGTTTCTGAGCGACAACGGGCGTCCGTTTCCGCGCTGCAAGACCACCCTCTACGATGACGGGATTCGCACGCCGTTCCTGGTGCGCTGGCCCGCGGCCGTCAAGGCGGGGACCGTGACGCAAAGCCTGGTCAGTGCGGTGGACATCGGTCCGACCGTGCTGGAACTCGCCGGGCTGAAACCGGGGCCGACCTTGCAGGGCGCGAGCTTCGCGGCGGTGCTGCACGATCCGGATGCCCCGGGAAGGCGGTATGCCTTCGCCGAGCACAACTGGCACGACTACGCCGCCTGCGAGCGGGCGGTGCGTTCGGAGCGCTTCACCTACATCCGCAACTCGCGCCCGGACCTTCCCGCGACCCCGCCAGCGGATGCGGTGCGTTCGCCGTCATTTGCCGCCCTGAAGCGACTCCGCGATGCGGGCACGGCGGCGGACCAACACCTGCTTTGCTTCACGGCGCCGCGTCCCGCGGAGGAGCTGTACGACACGGAGACCGATCCGCATTCCCTCAGGAATCTCGCCCTCGATTCCCGGCATCAGGGCGTGCTTCGGCGGATGCGCGAGGCCCTGGAAGAATGGCGACGGGAGACGGCGGACGAGGTTCCGGAGCCACTGACACCGGACGGTTTTGACCGCGAGACGGGCGCGCGCTTGCCGGGGGTGCCGACCCCGCATCCTGCGCTCCGTTGAACGCGGCGGGAAGGCTGGCCATGCGTGCGGAGGATCCATCGACCGGAAAACACGCCGGCTGCGTGGTGGACCTGACCGGTCTGGGGCACGTCACCCTGGTCCAGGAGGTTGCCCGCAATCCCGAAACGTGCCTCTATCGGACCGACCACACGGGCGTGGCTGTGAAAGTCTTCGATCTCGAATGCGGACGGGATGACGAGGTGAGCTACGGCCCGTATGCGAACTTCCAGGCGGAGTTGGCCACGTTCGAGGAGATTGAAGCCATCGAAGCGCTGCGGGTTTTCGTGCCGCGGTACTTCGGGGCGCAGATCGACTACGACCGCAAATTCGCGTTCATTGCGATGGAGTACCTTCCGGGCTCGAACCTGCGGGCTTGGGCCGGGGAGACCGCCGCGGAGGGGTACGGTCCGCGGCAACTCCACGGGCTGTCGCGGGTGGTCCGGGACACGCTCGCCATCCTGGATCGCTTCCACCAGCACGGTTTTGTGGTGATCGATTTCAAACCGGACAACGTGGTCCGATTGCCCGACGGCTCGGTGCGGTTCGTGGACCTGGGAGCGTTCTTCACGCCGCGCCACCGGAACGATCCCGCTTCGTTTGTGTACGCCGCGACCCCCGATCACGCCGAGGTGGTGATCGACGCGTCGAACTTGCAGGCCCAGGTGGCGCCCTCGGTGACCGGCGATGTCTTCTCGGCCGGCGTGGCGCTGTTCGAGTTGGCGACCGGACAATCGCGTCTGTTGATCGATCCCGCCACGGCGGAGGAGATGCTTGCCACTCCGGCGTTGTACCGGTTCCGGGACACGCAGATCGCCGATGTGTGGAAGGCCTTTCCGCATTTGCGCCCGGAGCTGCCGCTGCTGCAGACGCAACTCCAGGAGCGGCGGTTGTTGTTCGCCGAACTGTGGCACCTGCTGAAGGCCTACGTGGCGGCGCGGGTGCCGGGCTGGGAGGACCTGCCCGAGGCGGAGCACGAGCAGATCCTGCTGAGCACCGGCACGACCTTCGTCATGGAACAGCTGCCCGAACCGCTGGCCTGGCTCGCCGGCCCCATCGCGCGGGCCACCGCGTTGCGAAGCCAGCGGCCCGCGAGCGTCGGGGCATTGCTGCCGCTGCTCGGCCAGCCGGCGGATCCGGCGGTCCTGGCGGACCTTGAAGCGCACAACCACTTTCTGGCGCATCTCCGCAACCTGGAGGTTTCGACGGATTTCGCGACGCGCCTGAACGCCTGGGACGCCCGGCGTAACGCGGTTTCGCAGCGTTGGGGAATCTCGACGCCGCTGGCAGCCTGGCAGCTGGGAGGAACCGCGGGGTGCATCTTCTTGAAACGCCTGACGGAAGATCCCGCGGGCCACACCTGGTGGACGGCGGTCGACGAATTCGAAGCCGATATGCTCGGGGGTGTCCGCGTGAACCTCGCCGGTCTCGGCGCCGACCATCAGTCGTGGCTTGCCTGACTTCCGCGAGTTGATCGCTGCGGATCGTTGGCGGGTGCGAGTTGGTGACGGCCCAGGGCCGGGCGGCGCGGCGGACAACCGGTGCGGGGCCGGAGCGGAGACCGCCTGGGATCGCGGCTGGCTTTGCGGGGCGGGTTGATGTAGAACCGGGTGTCGTGCGCGCCAACATCGCCATGGTCTCCTGGTTCCTCCCCGCGGGCGTCAGCGTTCTGTTGCTGGTTGGCGGGTGTCGTCCGAGCCACGGAACGGGAGGGTATCAGGGATATCTCGAGGCCGAATTCGTCTACGTTGCCTCCCCGGTCGGCGGGATCTTGCAGTCTTTGCGCGTCGACCGCGGAGAACGGGTCGTGGCGGGGCGCGTCCTCTTCGAACTCGACCCTGAACCGGAACGCTCGGCCGTGCTCGAGGCCAGCAACCGGGTGGCGCAGGCGGACGCCCGTCTCGATGATCTGCGGAAGGGGCTTCGGCCGTCGGAAATGGACGCCCTGAAGGCCCGCCTTGAACAGGCCCACGCGGCCGAGCAACTCGGCGGGATCGAGTTGCGGCGCGGCGAGGAGTTGTCCCGGACGGCGGTGATCGCTGTCGACGATTTGGACCGGCTGCGGGCGGCGCACGATCAGCAACAGGCGCTGGTGGACGAACTCGCGGCGGAGTTGATCACCGCCCGGCTCGGCGCCCGCGAGGATGCGGTCCAGGCTGCGGAGGCCGATGTTGCCGCCAGCCGGGCCGTGCTCTCCGGCGCGCAATGGCGTCTCGATCAGAAGCGTCAGGCGGCGTCGGCGGAGGCGGTTGTTCATGACACGTTGTATCGCCCGGGCGAATGGGTGGCGCCCGGCAGTCCGGTGGCGGTGCTGTTCCCGCCCGGCAACCTCAAGGTCCGGTTCTTCGTGCCCCAGGCCGACCTGGCGCAGGCGCGTCCGGGAGGGCAGGTGCTCGTCCGCTTCGATGGCGCGCCCCGGGCCTTCCCGGCGCGGATCAGTTACGTGTCCACCGAGGCCGAGTTCACGCCGCCGGTGATCTACAGCCAGGAAACGCGCGCCAAGTTGATCCATCTGGTCGAGGCGCGCTTCGAGCCCGGCGACCACGCCGCGTTGCGTCCCGGTCAGCCGGTGGATGTGCGATTGGCAGCTGCGGAACCATGAACGACGCTTCCCTGGCCATCGATGTGCGCGGCATGACCAAGTCCTTCGCCGGGCACGTGGTCGTGGATTCAATCGCGATGCGGGTGAGGCGGGGGGAAATCTACGGGTTCCTGGGCCCGAACGGCAGCGGCAAGACGACCTTCCTGCGCCTGCTCTGCGGGTTGTTGCGACCGGATGCAGGGGAGGGGACGTGTCTGGGGTTCGACGTGCGGCGACAGTCGGACGAGATCAAGCGCAAGGTCGGTTACATGACCCAGCGCTTCAGCTTCTACGAAGACCTCTCGATCGAGGAAAACCTGGATTTCATTGCCCGGATCTTCGAAGTACCCGGGCGCGCGCGGGCGGTGCGGGAAAGCCTCGTCCGGCTGGGGCTGGAGAACCGTCGCCGCCAACTGGCGGGTGAGCTTTCGGGCGGATGGAAGCAGCGCCTGGCGTTGGCGGCCTGTCTTATTCACCGGCCTGAACTCCTGCTGCTCGATGAACCAACCGCCGGCGTGGACCCGAAGGCCCGGCGGGATTTCTGGGAGGAACTCCACGAGCTGGCGGCCCGGGGCATGACGGTGCTGATCACCACGCACTACATGGACGAGGCCGAGCGTTGCCATCGGCTGGCCTACCTCGCCTACGGCCGGTTGTTGGCGCACGGCACGGTGGAGGAAGTGGTGGGCGGCGCCGGGTTGGCGACCTGGGCGATCGCGGGGCCGGACTTGTTCGGGCTGGCCCAGACCCTGCGGCGACGGGACGGCGTGGAACAGGTGGTGCCTTTCGGCAACACCCTGCACGTCAGCGGGAGCAACCCGGCGGCGCTGGCGCGCGCGGTCGAACCGCTGGCCGGACGCGGTTACCGGTGCGAACGGGTCGAATCGGGATTGGAGGATGTGTTCATCCGGCTGATGTCGGCCTCGGAGGACAATTTCCCATGAGCCGGTACCGGTTCCGCTTCCGCCGGTTTTGGGCCATCGTCGCGAAGGAGTTCATCCAGATGCGCCGCGACCGGCTCACCTTCGGCATGATGGTGGGCATTCCGCTCCTCCAGTTGACGTTGTTCGGATACGCCATCAACGCGGATCCGAAGCACCTGCCAACCGCCGTTTTTTGCGCCGATCCGGGGACGTTCGGCCGGACGCTGACCGTGGGACTGCGGAACAGCGACTATTTCGATGTCCGGCGGGAAGCGGCTTCGGAGGCCGAGGTCGAGCGGTTGCTGCGGTTGGGTGAAGTGCAGTTCGTGGTGCACATCCCGGTGGACTTCACGCGCCGGGTTTTGCGCGGTGAACGGCCCGCTCTTTTGTTGCAGGCGGACGCCACCGATCCGGCGGCGACGGGCAACGCGATCGCCGCCGTGAACCAGCTGGCCGACCGCGCACTGGATCGCGATCTGAAGGGGCCGCTGTATCCGTTGCGCGCGCACGTCGGGCCGGTGAAGCTGCAAATCCACCGGCACTACAACCCCGAGGGCATCACCCAGTACAACATCGTTCCCGGACTGATGGGGGTGGTGTTGACCATGACGATGGTGATCATCACGGCCCTGGCCATCACGCGGGAACGGGAGCGGGGCACGATGGAGAACCTGCTTGCGACGCCGGTGCGGCCGGGCGAGGTGATGATCGGGAAGCTGGTGCCGTACATCATGGTGGGCTACCTCCAGACCCTGCTGATCCTGCTGGCGGCGCGGTTCCTGTTCCGGGTACCGATGCGCGGCAGTCTCCCGCTCCTGCTCGCCTTCATGCTGCTCTTCATTGCGGCGAACCTCGCGGTTGGCATCACCTTCTCGACCCTGGCCCGCAACCAGCTGCAGGCGATGCAGATGTCCTTCTTCTTCTTCCTTCCCTCGATCCTGCTGTCGGGTTTCATGTTCCCGTTCCGGGGAATGCCGGGTTGGGCACAGGGCCTCGGCGAGGTCCTGCCGCTGACGCATTTCCTGCGCCTGGTTCGGGGGATTCTCCTGAAGGGAAACGGCTTTCTCGAGGTCTGGCATCATGCCTGGCCGATCGCCCTGTTCACGTTCCTCCTGCTCGGCATTGGCATCCGTCGCTACCGACGCACGCTTGACTGAGCCGGGCCGCCTCAGGCGCAACCGGCCATTTTCATCAGGAATGGGCGCGCCGAAACGCCGATGGAGACACGGCGCGCAACCCCGGCAGGAGCCTGCCGGGAAAACCGCCAAGGGGGAGCGGCAATGAGGCCGGCGGACGCGCGGGAAGGCGCGGGAGGAAGGAGCGGCTTGCCGAACGGACGCCTACGGGATCGTGGCCGCCACGTCGGCGGTCCTGGGTTTGCGGCGCTTGGCGGGGGCTTTCTTTCTCGCGGGCAGGATCTCGGGCTCGGGATCCTTGGTGGCGAGGAGGTAGCGGGCGCAGTTGTCGCACATGACGATGTCATCGTCGCGGAGCAGCTGCGCATGGGCGCCGGACGCCAGCCGCATGCGGCAACCACCGCAGACGCCGTTGCGAACATGGGCGACCCCCTTTTTCCCCCGCGCCATCAGCCGGTCGTAATGACCGAGCAACGGAGCGGGCACCAGGGCGCGCAATTCAACCGCCCGCGCCTTCAGTTCGGCGGGCTTTCGGGAGAGGAGTTCGATGTCCTGAAGTTCCTGGAGCAGCTCGATTTCTTTCATCTTCGGCCGTCGCGTCTTCGCGCGCTCATGGCGTAACATTAGGCTTTCCGGACACTGGCAGAAAAGAAAAAAAGTGCGGCTGAATCGAGCGCGCGTCCTTCGCCCCGGTGGGTGACCGAAGCCCCCCGGAATGAGAAAGCCGTTCCGCATCGCACGGAACGGCGGTCGTCAGCCCCAACGGCCATTGCCGGTCGTCAGGCCGTGAACGATTTTCCGCAGCCGCAGGAAAGCCGGGCATTGGGGTTGCGGATTTTGAAACCCACCTCGGTGAGGCTCTCTTCGTAGTCGATTTCCGAACCCTGGAGGAACGCCGCGCTTCCCGGTTCCACGGAGACCGCCACGCCATCGAACTCTGCGTGCAGATCCCCGGGCTGCGGTTGCGTGAACTCCATCGCGTATTGCATTCCGGAACATCCGCCGCGTTCGACCACGAGACGAAGGGACTTTTCCTGCCGGTCCGGCTCCTGGTCCCGCATCTCCCGGAGCTTCGCCCGCGCATTTTCCGTCAGGGTGACCACCGGTGTTTTTTCCGCGATTTCGCTCATTGACGCACGCAGGTTAGGTTCGACGGACGGGCCTGTCAACCGGGGCCGGGCCGGGCGGCGTCCGCGGCCCGCAACTGGCTCAGACGCTTTTCCAGTCGCGCCCGCAGGGGCGGCAGCTCCTCGATCAGGCGTTGACACAGGCCGATGGCCAGTTCGGTGCGTTGGGCGGACTCGGCGAGGTCGATGGCGGCCAACCCCGCGCGTTTCACCCAGTACGGGTCGGCGGTTTCCCCATCCCGCAGGTTCTTCCCGTAGAAGACCTGCAGGTAGTGATTGAGCGCCTCGCCGAGGTTGGCGGGCCGGGCCGCTTCGGGCTGGGTGGCGGCCTGCTTTTCGAGGACCAGCGCGAGTCCGCATTCGGCCATACTGCGGGTCGAGGCGGGGGCGTCGGAATCCACCACCCGGCGGTAGGCCTCCGCCGCGGATTGGTAGCGGCGCGGGTCCTGGCTGGCGATCTGCAGTTCGCAGTCCCCGATCCGTCCCCAGGCGACCGGCGCCAGGGCGTTGGTGGGAAAGCCCTTGGTGACCCGCTCGTACGCCACGATGGCTTCGCCGAAGCTGTCCCGCGGGTTGCTGCCGGCGGGGGGCGTTTCAGCGAGGAAGGTGTCCCCGCGCAGCAAGTAGGCCTGGGCCGCGACCGAGGCGGGGATGGGCGATTCGACGACGACGAGCGGACCGTTGGTGATGATCCAGTCGAAGTGTTCCCGGGCATTGCGGTAGTTCTGCCGGGCCACGGCGGCGCGGCCGGCCATCAGGCGGGACTGGTAGGGAAGTTCGCCGAGCGGGCCGGGATCGGGCCGGATGAGGCTGCGGTCCATGAAATGCAGCTCCGCCTTGCCGAAGTCGCCCGCCCGGAAGTAGTGCTCGCCCAAGAGATACTGGGCGAGGGCCACGTTGGCGTTCGTGGGAAAATCCTCGATAAACCGGGAGAGGAGCACGATGCCGTTGGTGGATGACCGGGTCTGGAGACTGAGTCGCGCGATGTCGAAGCGCACCTGCGCGGGCAGGGCCGGGTCGACCCCCGGGCGGTTGGCATCATTCGTGAGCCATTGTTGGTAGGCGCCGATGGCGGTCGGCCAGTCGCCGGCCTGCTCGAAGGTGCGGGCCAGCCCCAGCCGGCCTTCGGGGAGGAGGACGGAGTTGGTGAAACGCTCGACGAAGTCCTGGTAGAGGGATCGTGCGGCGGTGGCGCTGCCCTGCCGGTTGAAGGCCTGCCCGAGCAGCAACTGGGCCCGCGGGGCGAGCTCGGTGTCGCCGGCCGTCGCCAACAACCGGGTGAGCCCGGACGAGGCGCCGTTCAGATCCCCGGTTTCGACGCTGGCGCGCACGACCTGGTAGAGGGCCTGGGCCACCGTGTTGGTGGCGAGCCCGTCGAGATCCGGGTAGTTCGTGGCGACCTGCCAGTAATTCGTGATCGCGCCTGAGAAGTCCCCCAGACGGAACTGGGAGTCGGCCCACTTCAACCGGGCCTCCACCTGTTGCAGCGAGCGGGGCAGGGTCCGGGTCGCGGCGGCGAAGGCCTCCGCCGCCGGTCCGGGTTGCGGAGGACCGGGCTCCCAGTAACACCAGCCAAGGTCCAGCCAGGCGCGGCCGGCCAGAGGGCTTTGCGGAAAGTCCTTCACCACGCGGTCGAACTCGTTGCGCGCGGCTTCGAGCGCGGCGAGCGCGGGCTGGCCGGCGGCCTTGGAGGCGCGATAGTCCGCGAGGCGCAGTTCGCCGAGGGTGAGCCGGGCCAGGTCCAGGAGGGCGTCCCCGGGATTGTTCTGGATGAACTGCTCGAGGCGGGTGGCGGTGGCGGTGTGGTTGCCGGCGCTCAAGCCGAGGTCGATGATGTGCTGCAGCGCCGACTGCCGCCAGGCGCGCGGGGCCTCGGGGCTGAGGTTGCGTTCGTAGGCCCGGATGGCGGCCTCTGGCTGGTCGAGTTTCTCGTTGATGCGTCCTTCGAGCACCGCCGCTTCGGCCAACAGATCGGCGCGGATGACGTTCGTGGCAACCGTCCAGAAGTTGGTCGTGTGTGCCAGGGCGTCGGCGGGGCGCCCGGCGGCGAGTCTTACACTCGCGAGGAGGTACTGGCGTTGCCAGTCCAGGGCGGCGCCGAGGGTGCGTTCGCGCAAGGCTTCCAAGGTCGCTTCGGCGGCCGGGTGGTCCCGTTGGCGCAGGAGCGCCTCGGCCAGCAGCAGTCCGCAGCGCAGCATCCACTCGTTGTCCGGCCCGGTTGCGCTCAGGGTTTGGTAGGGTCCCTGCGGATCGCGCAACCGTTCGATGACCTTCGCCGCATCGCCCTGCTGGAAACGGGCCAGGACCTCGGCGTAGCAGGCTTCAAACCGGCGTTCCGAGGTGGGGAACCGGGTGTTCACGGCGGCGAACTGGTCGGCGGCCGCCACGAGGTCCCCCTTGCGGAACCGGGCTTCGGCGAGCCAGAAGGCGAACTCGTCCGCCAATGTTCCGGCCTGTCCGGCATACTCCGTGAGCACGGCAATTGCCTGATCGTAGCGGGCGAGTTCGAGATTGGCCTGCGCCCGGACCAGCGCCACCTCCGCCGCCCGGGCCGAGGCCGGATAGCGTTGCAGGAAGGCGCCCGCCTCGCGTTCGGCGAGTTCGTTGATGCCGTCGCTGAACAGCTTCAACACGACCTCGTAGGCGCGATCCTCCCAGGGCGTCGCCGCGGTGGCGCCGGGCGGCAGCCAGCAGACCAGTGCGAGCGCGACCAGCGGGAACCACCGGCGGGGGCGCGGTTTCCGGTTCGCGTCTGGCGTGTTCATGCGCCGCATTTCATTCGTTGCCCGTTTCCAGCATCCGACGGAGGTACCGCCCGGTATGACTTGCCTCGCAGCGTGCCACGATGGCGGGCGGGCCTTCAACGACAATGCGCCCCCCGTCCCGTCCGCCTTCCGGCCCGAGGTCGATGATCCAGTCGGCGGCCCGGATCACATCGAGTTGGTGCTCGATCACGACCAGGGTGTTGCCCGCCGCCCGCAGTCGGAAAAGGACTTCGAGCAGCTTGGCCACGTCGGCGAAATGAAGGCCCGTCGTGGGTTCATCGAGGAGGTAGAGCACGTGGCCGGCCGCGCGGCGGCTCAGCTCGGTGGCCAGTTTCAGCCGTTGGGCTTCGCCGCCGCTGAGCGTGGTGGCGGCCTGGCCCAGGCGCAAATAACCGAGGCCCACCTCGGCCAGGGCGAGGCAGGCTTCGTAGATCTGCGGGATGGACCGAAAGAACGTCACCGCTTCGTCCACCGTGAGGTCGAGCACGTCGGCGATGTTGAGGCCCTTGTAGGTGATCTCGAGGGTTTCGCGGTTGTAGCGCCGGCCGCGGCAGGCTTCACATGTCACGTAGACCGGCGGCAGGAAGTTCATCTCGATGCGAAGCAGCCCGTCGCCTTCGCATTTCTGGCACCGTCCCTCGCGCACGTTGAAGCTGAAACGGCCTGCCGAATAGCCCCGGATGCGCGCGGCGGGAAGGCGCGCATAGAGGTCGCGGATCAGGTTGAAGATGCCGGTGTAGGTCGCCGGGTTGCTGCGTGGCGTCCGGCCGATGGGGGCCTGGTCGATGACGACCATCTTGCTGAGGAATTCGATGCCGTTGATCATCCGGTGGCGTCCCGGCCGTTCGGCGGCGCCGTACAGCCGCCGGGCCAGGGCGCGCCGGAGGATGTCGTCAATCAGCGTGCTCTTCCCGGACCCGCTGACACCGGTCACGCAGGTGAAAGCCCCGAGCGGAATCCGCACGTCGAGGTGCTGCAGGTTGTTTTCCGCCGCTCCCAGCACTTCCAGCCAGCCCGCGTCACCCAGCGGTTCGCTGCGCCGGTCGGGCTTCGGGATCAGGAGGTCCCGGCGGAGGTAGCGTCCGGTGAGCGAGCGCGGGTGCGCCAGGATTTCGGGGACCGTGCCCGCCGCCACCAGTTCGCCCCCGTGCACGCCCGCGCCGGGGCCCAGATCGACCACGTAATCCGCCCGCCGGATGGTCTCCTCGTCGTGCTCGACCACCAGGACCGAATTGCCGAGATCGCGCAGTTCCTCGAGGGTGCGGAGCAGTCGTTCGTTGTCGCGCTGGTGCAGGCCGATGCTGGGTTCATCGAGGATGTAGAGGACCCCGACGAGCCCCGCGCCGATCTGCGTCGCGAGGCGGATGCGCTGCGCCTCGCCGCCGCTCAGGGTGCCGCTTTCGCGATCCAGCGTGAGGTAGCCCAACCCGACGTTGCGCAGAAAACCGAGCCGGCTGCGCACGGCCCGCATGACTTCCGCGGCGATCTTCCGGTGCCGTTCGGCAAGCCGCAGCCCCGCGAGGAAACGGTCCGCCTCGTCGATGGTCAGCCGGCAGACGTCCATGATCGATAGCCCGGGAGCAACGGCCGCCGGCCGGGCGGCCTCGTCCGGTCGCGGCGGAAATTCGCGGCTGGCCTCCGGTCCGCCCAGTGTCACCGCGAGGATTTCCGGCTTGAGCCGCCGTCCGCCGCAGGCGTCGCAGGGGTGCAGCGCCATGAACGGTTTCAGGCGCCCGCGCGTGGTCTCGCTTTCACTCTCGTCGAACAGCCGTTGCAGGCCGGGCAAAACGCCCTCGAAGGGCCGCTTGACCCGCTTCTCCCGGTTTGCCGCCGGCAGTTCGAGGCGCACCTCGCCCGAGCCGTGCAGCAGGGTGCGCCGGAAGTCTGCGGGCAGGTTTTTGAACGGGGCGTCGAGGCTCACTCCGAAATGCGCCGCCAACGCCGCCAACAAGCGGTTGTAGTGGGTCACCATCCGCGCCCCGCCGCGCCGCCACGGCGCGATGGCGCCCTGCGCCAGGGATTTGTCCGCGTCCGGCGCCACGAGGGACTCGTCGAAGACGGGCTTCTGGCCCAGGCCCAGGCAGACGGCGCACGCGCCCAGGGGGGAGTTGAACGAAAAATGCTTCGGGGTCGGGGTATCGTAGCTCAGGCCGGTCGCGAGACTGTACATGCGGTTGGAATGGAGGGTTTCCTCCCAGGCCGCATCCCGGGGGGAGCCCGCCGGTTGATGCAGTGTCAGCACGCGGCCTTCGCCCCATTTCAGGGCAGTTTCCACGGAGTCCCCCAGGCGAATCCGGGCGGACGGATCCACGACCAGGCGGTCGACCACCGCCTCGATGGTGTGTTTCTGGCGCGCCTCGAGCCGCAAGCGGAGGTTGGGCGCCAGTTCGAACAGTTCCCCGTCCACCCGGACGCGCACAAAGCCCTCGCGCGCCAGGCGCTCGATCACGTCGCGGAACTCGCCGCGTTGCCCGCGCACCACCGGCGCCAGCAGCATGACGCGGCTCTTCGCCGGCAGCTCGAGGATTTTGTCCACGATCTCGCTGCTGGTCTGCGAGGTGATCGGTTCGCCGGAAACCGGGCAGTGCGGTTCGCCGAGGTGGGCGTAGAGCAGGCGGAGGTGGTCGTAGATCTCGGTGGTGGTGGCGATCAGCGAGCGAGGGTTGGCCGTGGCGGTCCGTTGCTCGATGGCGATCGCCGGCGACAGCCCTTCGATGAAGTCGACGTCGGGCTTCTCCATCTGGTCGAGGAATTGCCGGGCGAAGGCCGACAACGATTCCATGTACTTGCGCTGCCCTTCCGCGAACAGGGTGTCGAAGGCCAGCGAAGACTTCCCGGAACCACTCGGGCCGGTGATGACCACGAGCCGGTCTCGGGGAATGTCGAGCGACAGGTTCTTCAAGTTGTGAACCCGGGCGCCACCGATGCGGATGAAATCCCTTGCCATGCGCGAATGGCCTGATTGCCAGGACCACAAAGCCTAGCCAAACTCACGTGACAGGGGAAGCGCGCTCCGTCCGTTCCGCATCCTGCGGGTGGATGGTCTGCCCGAACCACTCCATGAAGGTGTCCGCGGCGGCTTCGCTGTTGAGCACCGGGATGCCGCCCGAACGGCGCACCACGACCGCTTCGGTCTCTTCGAAGACGCGCACCACCACCGGCACCTGCCGGGCGAAATCCAGCACCCGCCGCGCGTCCTGCACCCGCCGCATGGACACCAGAATCAGCTTCGCCTCGCGCGCCCCCGCACGGGCCAGGAGGTGCTCATCGGAACCGTCGCCGCGCAGACACGGAATGCCCTTCGCTTCGAGCTGCTCGATGACCGCGGGATCGTCGTCGACGACCAGCACATCGTGTCCGGCCTGCGCCACGGGTTTCATCATCCACATGCCACCCGCCCCGAAGCCGAGCATGAGCACGTGTCCGCGTCGACTGCCCGTGGCCTGGCCGCGGCGGCGGCGGGGATGGAGGTGCAGCAGAAGCGTCGTGAAGCGGTCCGTCGCCACGAACGGCGTCAGCGTCATCGTGAGGACCGCCACCATCGCCATCAGCGAAAAGACCTCGCCCGGGATTTGCTCGAGGACCTGCGTGCCGGTGAAGCCCAGGACCAGGGCGAACTCGCTGGTTTGGGCCAGCAGCAGGCCGCTCTCGAGCGCGGGACGCGTGGTCATGCCCCGCCATTCGGCCACCGCGCCCACGAGGGGAGGCGTCACCCACCAGACGCCGAAGGCGAGCACGGCTGCTTGCAGCAGCATGGCGGGGCTCGAGACCACCACCAACCCGCCGAGAGCCGTGAAGAAGATCGCCTGGAAGAAGTCGTTGAACGAAAGCAGTTGCCCGCGGGCCACCCCGTTCACGGGAAAACGGGCGAGGGCGAACCCGGCGAAGAAGGCTCCGGCCACCGGGGACACTCCGGTCAGGTGGGCGGCCGAAACGAAGACGAACAGCAATGCCAGCACCAGCAGCAACAGGGTCTCCTCGTCCGGCCGAAGCCGGCGGATGACCCATGGCATCAGCCATTGCTGGCAGCCGACCGCCATCGCCGCGAGGCCGCCCACGGTGCCCAGGCCCTGCAGCACGGGCCACGCTCCCTGGGGCCAGCGGCCGACGGTCACGATGATCAGGATCATCACCACGTCCTGCAGCAGCAACACCCCGAGCACCAACCGTCCGAACGGCTCGAACAACTGCTGCTGCTGTTTCAGGTGCTGCACCACGACCAGCGTCGAACTGGTCGACAACGCCAGGGCGAGGTAGGCGGCAGGGACGTCCTCGAACCCGAGCAGCTTCGCGAGCAGAAAACCCGCCGCCGCCACGCCCACGAACTGGGCCGTGCCCACCCACAGCACCGCGCCGAGGTGCTTCCGGAAACGTTCGGGATTCAGCTCCATCCCGGCCGAAAAAACGAGGAAGGCGAGGGCCAGCTCGAAGGCGTCCGCCAGCACTTCGTCCTGCGGCAGCCAGCCCAGCGCGGCGGCCAGGCTGCCCGCCAGGATCAGCACGGGGATCACGGACATGCGGGACCATCGGGCGATCCCGAAACCCGCCGCCGCAATCAGCAGGATGACCGCCAGACCGTTCATGAGGGGAGGAATCCGCGTTCGCGCAGCAGCACGTTCTGCAACTTCATGCCGTCGATCTTCGGGATCATCAGATACCGGACATCCAGTTCCAGCAGCTTCTCGGTGAGCGACAGATCGACCACGTGGATGGCGCACGGCACGCCCGTCTCCCAGCAGCGGAACGCCAGCAGGTCATTCGTCGGCTCGATGCGCAGCGCGGAAACCAGCAGTCGCGCCCGGGCCAGGCCGGCCTCCTCGAGCACCGACAGATACTCCACGTTCCCCAGCGCGACCTCGCACGGCAACCCCTTGAGCTTGCCGGGATCCGTGTCCAGCGCGAGCACCCGTTCGCCCCGCTCGTGCAGACGGCGCGCGATGTCCCGACCGAGGGTGTTCATGCCCACGACGATGACATGCCCGTGGCGTTCGCTGCCGGTGGGGTGGGGTTGGGGGTCGGGCCGCGTGGGGCGCAGCCAGCGGAACACGCCCCACTTCAACCCGCGCAGATAGATGGCCTCCTGAAAGACGATCAGACACGCGGACAGCGACAGCGTCGTCAGTCCCACCAGTCCCACCAGGGCCAGCAATCCCGCATCCACCCATCCGGCAGCCACGCCGGCGGCGGTGAGGATCAACGAAAACTCGCTGATCTGCGCCAGTGTGAGCGCGGCGAACACGGAGGTTCGCTCGCCGAACCCGAGGCGTGGCAGCGTCAGCACCAGGATGCCGAACTTGCCCAGAAGCACGAAGGCGGCGAACAGCGCCGCGGATCGCCATTGCAGCGCCGCTGCCCCAAGTTCCATCTGCAGTCCGATCGAGACGAAGAACAGCGCGATGAAGAAGTTCATCAAGGGATGCACCCGTCGCCGCAGATCGTGACTGAAGGGCGTTTGCGCCAGGCTGAAACCGGCCAGGAACGCGCCGGACTCGGGGGAGAGATGCAGCGCGTGGGCCCCGCCCACCACGAGGAAGCACCAGCAAAGGCTCCACACCAGCAGGGTCGAGGGCGACCGCGCCGCCCAGTTGAACGGACGGGGCAGCGCCCAGCGCGCCAGCGCCAGCACGCCCGCCACCAGCACCGTCATCCCGCCGAAGGCCATTCCGATCTTCCCTCCGACCGCGCGCGCCGTCACCTCGCCGCCGGGCTGGAAGGCGGTCAGCAGGGTGAGCAGGAGAATCACCACCAGATCTTGCAGCAGCAGAATCCCCACGGCGATGCGGCCATGCAGGGTATCCAACTGGTGTTTCTCCTCCAACAGCTTCACCGCCAGCACCGTGCTGCTGAACGTGAACGCCACCCCGAGGAACAGGCCTTCGCGCATGGTGAATCCCAGCGCCATCGCAAGGCCGAAGCCCAGCGCCGCCGTCGCGCCCACCTGCACCACTCCTGCCGCCAGCACCGCCGGCCCGAGGCCCTTGACCTTTTCGAGACTCAACTCCAGCCCGACGAGGAACAGCAACAGGACGATGCCCAGCTCCGACAGGGTCTGGATGGATTCGGTCAGCCGCACCCATCCCGTGCCCGGACCGAGAATCAGGCCGGCGAGCAAGTAAGCCACGATCGTGGGCAACCGGAGCCGGCGTGCCGCGAGGGCGCACAGGGCCGCCGCGAGGATGATCAGCGTGAGGTGCCCGAAGAACGTGGTGTCCATCAGGTCCCCTCGGCAAACAGGGTCGGCTCAAGACGCGGATGGTGTCGGTGTGGACGACGCGGCACGCGCCGAGCTTCCGTTCTCCCGGACCACCGTTCAAGGCTTTCTCGCGCCGGTAATCGACGTTGCTGACGAAGCCGAGGGCGGTGAGTTCGGAACAAGCGATGGGGAAAATGGTCGGGGCGGCGAGATTTGAACTCGCGACCTCTTGTACCCGAAACAAGCGCGCTAGCCAGGCTACGCTACGCCCCGACCGGAGATGCGCGACCGAGGCCGCACGACGCGAAGATGCCCTGTCCGCCGAACCCCTGTCAAGCAGCCGTCATACGGATTTTCGACGGCGTGCGCATTCGCCGAGGAAGCGTGTGCTCGCCCGATCCACGCAGGGCAACTGCCGCCGGACCGACGGCGTCCCTCGGCAGCTCACAATCTCCGGATTGCGAACCTGTCATCATATGTCACGTTCTCAAATCATGCTCGCCTCCACCATTGGCCGTGTGCCGTTGCGCTCCGCGAAGGGGATGAACTCCGTGAACCGTGTCGGCCTCGACGCCCGTCGGTCTCCCATCGTGGCGCTTCTGCTGGTGAGCTTGACGTGCTTCGACCTCGGCGGACATGGCGGTGGGGCGGTGGGTTCGCCGCTGGACACCGGGGAATTCGATTGGTCCACTGGCGCCCCGGTCCTGGACGTGGGCGTCGGGCGGATGGCCGTGGACCGTCACGTTTCGGTGAAAGACCCCACGGTCGTGTTCCACGGTGGGCGTTGGCACTTGTTCACGACGCTGCGCATGGCTTCGGGCCGCGTGGACATCGCGTATCTGAACTTCCCCGAATGGTCCGCCGCGAGCGAGGCGCCGCGCCACACCCTCGCGCTTCACGACGAGTATTACTGCGCCCCGCAGGTTTTCTATTTCACGCCGCACCGACGCTGGTATTTGATCTACCAGCTGGCGGACAAGGACCGGCAACCGCCTTTCGGTCCCTGTTTCTCGACGACCACGGAGCTGGCTGATCCAGGTTCCTGGAGCAAGCCGCAACCCATGGTCACCAACGCGCCGGACCGGCCCAAATGGTTGGACTTCTGGGTGATCTGTGATGATATCAAGGCCCACCTTTTCTACACCTCGCTCGACGGGCATCTCTGGCGGCGCGAGACGCCGGTGGCGGATTTTCCCTTCGGCTGGTCGGAACAGGTGCTGGCGCTGGAAGGCGACATTTTCGAAGCCTCGCACACCTACAAGTTGCGCGGGCAGGATCGTTTTCTGACGCTCATCGAAGCCCAGGCGCCGGGCCGGCGATACTACAAGCTCTATCTCGCGGACCGCCTCGACGGTTCCTGGCGGCCCGTGGCGGACTCGCTGGAACGACCGTTTGCGGCCCGCGAGAACGTTCTACAAGCGCCCTTCTGGACGGACAGCATCAGCCACGGAGAACTCCTGCGAGCGGGTGTTGATGAGCGGCTGGAGGTGGATCCCGAGAACTTGCGCTTCCTGTTTCAAGGCGCCACCGAGCCGGAATACCGCCGCGGCAATTACGGCCAAATTCCCTGGCGGCTCGGCTTGTTGGAACCTCGCTCAACCGGAACCGGTCAGTGACTCGCGGTTGCGGCAAGCCGGTGGATGATTTGCCGAGGGGCTGATCGCCGGCCGCCGGATGCGGCGATTCACCCATGCGTGATTGCCGGTCGCTACCGGACGGACCGCGTAAGCCCCTGAATTACAGCGCCGACCACACGTCGTCGGCTACCCCGGGTGGAATCGATACGGCCGGGGTCAGATTTGGAAGTCCACGGGCGCGGCTCCACGTCGCTTGTCCATGATGCGCACCTTGGCGTCCTCGTTCACGACGAGCGAATCGGCGGGAACGCTGTGGGTGAGGAAAACATTCGCGCCGATGGTGCTGCCCTGGCCGACCACGGTGTCTCCGCCCATGATGGTGGCGCCGGCGTAGACGGTGACGCCGTCTTCGAGCGTGGGATGGCGTTTCTGGCCGCGCAACGCCTGGCCGGCGGACAACGACCGGGCCACAAGCCCCACGCCCTGATACATTTTCACGCGGTCTCCCAGGATCGATGTCTCGCCGATGACCGTTCCCGTCCCGTGATCGATGAAGAACCAGGCGCCGATGCGCGCGCCGGGATGGAGGTCCATGCCGGTGCGGGCGTGGGCCCATTCGGTCATGATGCGGGGAATGAGGGCGACATTGCGGCGGTAGAGCCGGTGGGCCAGGCGCTGGACGGTGATGGCTTCGATGCAGGGGTAGGCCACGATGACCTCATCCGGGCTGAGGGCGGCGGGATCCCCGTTGAACGCCGCCTCGACGTCCGTCTGCAGCAGGTCCCGGATATCCGGCAGCCCACCGAGCAGATCGAGGGTCACTTCGCGGGCCAGGCTCCGGGCCTCGTTTTTCGCGACCCCCTCGGGCGGTGCGTACTCGAGGCTCTTGTAAACCTCGTCCTCCAGCCGCGCCGCGATCGAGGTCATCAACGCGCCGGTCTCGACCGCGACTTCCGAGGAGTGCAGCACGCGATCACTGAAGAAGCCCGGGAAGAGCAGCCGGAGCAGGTCCAGGGTGATGAGGGTGATGGCGTGCTTGGACGGGAGGTTCTTTCCGTCCAGGTGATTGATGCCGCCCGCGCGGGCGTAGGAGGCGAGCAACCGCCCGGTCAACTGCTTCAAGGTGTCCTGCACGGATCGAGTATCCGGCACGGTTCGAGGGAAGGCAAGATGAGCGAATGGCTCCGGTAAGGCCGCCGGGAACTGCGGGGAACCAAGTCCCCCGGCGCGCCGCCCAGCGAGATCGATTCCGTGCTACAGGTCATTGCCGGCGAGGCGGCTGGAGCCGACTCCGCGGTCCGATTCCGCCGGCGGCTCGGCTTCGGGAAGAACCGAGTTGCTTGCTGTGAGTCCCGGGTTTGTACTTGGAACTTGGACGGCGCCCCGCGCGCTCCTAGCCTTCCCGGCAATGCCGGTTTCGATGCAATCGCTCTGCTTGATCCTGCTGCTGGTCGCCGGTGGTCTGCGCGGCCTTGCCGGCGGTCCGATCCCGCTCAGGGAGGTCCGGCTCGCGGCGACTCCCGATCCGGAGGCTCCGAGGGTGTTTCGCCTCAACCCGCCCGCCGGGCGCGTGGTGCGCCAGTGCGGCCAGGTCGAGGTACTGTTCGACCGTCCGGTGAGCGGGGTGGACGCCGCGGACCTGTTCATCAACGACCGTCCGGCCCAAGCGGTCGTCGGGGCGGCGGCCGGTCCTTATGTGTTCGTGTTCCCGAAGCAACCGGCGGGGACCGTGCGGCTGCGGTGGGCCGATGATCACGGCATTGTGGATGCGGGGCTCGCGTCGCTGCCCTTCGTCGGTGGCGCCTGGGTTTACGGCGTCGATCCCGCGCGGCCGCTGCCGGACGTGCGGATTACCGAGTTCATGGCGCGCAATGTCAGCGGGCTGCGCGATGCCGACGGTCAACCGGAGGATTGGATCGAGATCGAGAACCGCAGTTTGGCGGCGGTGGATCTGGACGGCTGGGCGCTGACGGATGATGCCTCGGCGCCGGGCAAATGGGTCTTCCCATCGGTGGTGCTCGATCCGGGGGCGTTTCTCGTCGTGTTCGCCTCGGGCAAGGACCTCGCGCCGGCCGACCCACGGCGGGGGCTGCACACCAGCTTCAGACTCGGCGCCGACGGCGAATACCTCGGGCTCTACAACGACGAGTCGCCGCGGGTGGCGCTGAACGCACTGGCGCCAGGCTTCCCGGCGCAGTTCAACGACCATTCCTACGGCCTCGACCCCGCGGGTGACTGGCGGTTCTATTTCCGGGGTTCGCCCGGGCGCGCGAATCCGGTCAGTCCGATCCGAGGGACCGTCGCGCCGGTGCACTTCAGCGTCGAGCGCGGGCTTTTCTCCGAGCCCTTCGACCTGTCGCTTCACTGCGCGACCGAGGGGGCGCAAATCCGCTTCACGGTCGACGGCAGCACGCCGGGCCCGGACCACGGGCAGGAATACACCGGGCCGTTCACGCTGGTCCGTCAGGTGTCGGTGCGGGCGGCGGCGTTTCGTGAAGGCCATCTTCCCTCCGAGGTGGCCACGCATACATATTACTTCCGGCTTCCCCCGCGGCTCACCAGTCTGCCACTGCTGTCGGTGGTGACCGATCGGGAGAACCTCTACGGTCCCACCGGGATCATGGAGGTCGAGCCGCGGAACACCACGCAGCGCGGCCTGGCCTGGGAACGCCCGGTTTCGGTCGAGTTGGTCACCGCCGGGGAAAACGGGCGGTTCCAGGTGGACTGCGGAATGCGGGTGCAGGGCGGCAATTACATCCGGCAGCGCTACGACTACCGGACGACCGCGCTGCCCGAGAGCAAGTATTCGTTCCGGCTCTATTTCCGCGGGGACTACGGCCCGGGCCGGCTGGAATACCCGCTCATCCCCGGACTGGCGGTGGATTCCCTCGACAAGCTGGTGTTGCGGGCGGGCATGAACGATCCGGTCAATCCGTTCCTGCGCGATGAATATGCGCGGCGGCTGTTTGCGGCGATGGGTCAGGTCGGGCCGCTCGGCACGTTCGTGCAACTCCATCTCAACGGCCGCCACGCGGGCTACTACAACCCGACCGAACGGGTCGATTCGGATTTCCTCGCGGATCACCTGCACAGCTCGCGGGACTACGATGTCATCGCGCAATTCGGCGAGGTGCGCGAGGGGGACGGCCTGGCGTGGAACCAGTTGCGGCAGTTCGTTCGCAGCCGGGACCTCGGCCGCCCGGAGTATTACGACCAGGTCGAGCGCCTGTTGGATACCACCAACTTCGCCGACTACCTCCTGGCCCACGCCTACGCCGACACCGGCGACTGGCCGCACAACAACTGGCGGGCGGCGCGGGAACGGGTCACCGGCGCGCGCTGGCGGTTCATCATGTGGGATGCCGAATGGTCGTTCGGTTGGCGTTTTGCCGTCAGCCACAACCCCTTCACCGACCAACTCGGCGCCATCGATCCGCGCGGCCCCGAGATTCAGGAGCTGTTCCTGAACCTCCAGGCGAGCCCGGAGTGGCGCTTGCTGTTTGCGGATCGCGCGCATCGCCACCTGTCCAACGGCGGCGCCCTGACCGACGCCCGCCTCCGCGCGATTTATGCACCCCTGCGCGACGCCCTCCAGCCGGCCATCGGCAACTTCGACAACGCGATCGAGACCACCTGGATTCCTGCACGCACGCGTTACCTCACGAACCACCTGGCCCGGGCGGGCTTGTGGGCGTCGGACAACGCGCCGCGCTTCAGCCGGCATGGAGGCACGGTGCCGCAGGATTACGCGCTGACCATGCTGGCGCCGCGGGGTGCCATTTATTACACGGTCGACGGGACCGATCCGCGCGTGCGGCACTCCGGGGCGGCCGCTCCCTCGGCCATTGTCCATCTGCCGGCCGAACCGTTGCGGTTGACCGAATCGGTCAAGGTCAAGGCCCGGACGCTCGATGGAGCCGAATGGAGCGCGCTGACGGAGGCGGACTTCCAGGTGGCGGCATTCGGTTCGCCGCTGCGGATCGCGGAGATCATGTATCATCCCTCGGGCGGTGAAGCCTACGAGTTCATCGAGCTGGTCAACACCTCCTCTCTCGAAGTCGAGCTTGAGGGCCTGCGTTTCGACGGCATCGACTTCGGTTTTCCTGCCGGCGCGCGGCTGGCGGGCAACGCGCGGCTGCTGCTCGCTTCGGACCGGGACCCGGCGGCGTTTGCCCGGCGCTATCCGGGCGTGACGGTGGATGGTCACTTCGGCGGCGCGCTGGCCAACGGCGGGGAGCGCCTGGTCCTGGTGGATTCCTCGGGTCGGGCGGTGGTTTCGGTCGATTATCGGGACGACCGCGGATGGCCGGTCGCGGCGGATGGCGCCGGGAGTTCACTGGAGATCGTGGCGCCGCTGGCGGATCCGGACGACCCGGCGAACTGGCAGGCGAGCCGGCAAGCGGGCGGTTCCCCCGGGCAGGCAAACCCGACGGCGGCGGTGCCACCCGTGCGCCTGAACGAAATCATGGCCGCGAACGTCACCGCGTGGGCCGTGGACGGTGATTACCCGGATTGGATCGAGGTGCACAATCCCGGTGGGGCCGCGGTGGACCTTGCCGGCTGGACGCTACATGACGGGAATCCCGACCACCGTCTGGTCTTCAGCGCGACGGTGATTCCGCCGGGCGGGTATCTGCTCGTGATTTGCTCGCCGGCACCGTCCACTCCGACGGCGATCCACTCCGGGTTCGGGCTGGACCGCGAAGGCGAGTTCCTTGAGTTGCTTGATGCGGACGGAAGGCGCGTGGACGCCATGCGCTTCGGACCCCAGGTGGTGGATCGTTCGCTCGGCCGTTTGGGAAGCGAAGGGGGCTGGGCCCTGAACGATCCCACGCCGGGCAGGGCGAACGAAGGCAGCGGGCTCGCCGGGTTCGCCAGTCTGGTGGTGAACGAATTCCTGCCGGACGCGCCACCGGGGGAGGACGATTGGATCGAGGTCGGCAATCGCGACACCTCCCGACCAGCCCCCTTGCAGGGGGTGTGGATCGGGGTGGACGATGCCCTCTTTCAGATCCTGGCCCCCGGGTTCGTGCCGGCGGGCGGGCATGTCCTGTTGCCCGCCGATGCCTCGCCCGGCCCGAATCACCTGGATCTGCGTTTGCCTGCCGATCAGGGCGAGATCCGACTCCTCGATCCGTTGGGGGTGGAACTTGACCGCGTCCGGTACAACCGGATCGGGGAGGGGATCAGCGCGGGGCGGTTGCCCGATCTTACCGGCAGCGTCACGCCCCTGCCGGGTGCGGCCAGTCCCGGCGCTCCGAACTACCGCCTCGAATGGAGCGGTCCCGTAATCAACGAAATCCTGGCCCGGAGCCACGCGTCGACCGGTGGCGCGGCGGACCCCGCCGTCGATTGGATCGAGTTGCTCAACCCCGGCTCGCGGGCCGTGGACCTGCGCGGTTACCGCCTGGCCATCGGCGATGCATCGGCGGGCGGACCGACATTCCCCGCCGGCGTGATCCTTCCTCCTCAAGGCCTGCTGGTGGTCCACTGCGATCCCGAACGGCCGACGGCGCTTTCCCCGCTCGGGAGACTGAATGTGGCCGATGCCCTGTCCGCCGCGGGCGACACCGTCACCCTCTTTGCTCCCGACGGACGGCCGGTGAGCGAGGTGCGATTCGGCTTCCAACTCCGTGACCGTTCGATAGGCAGCACCGGAACGCTTTGGACCTTGTTGGAACATCCCACGCCAGGCGAACCGAACGCTGGTCCTGCGGCGCTGGGCGATCCGGTTGGACTCCGGCTGAACGAATGGTTGGCGGGGGGAGGAGGCGAGGACTGGATCGAATTGTTCAACCCCGGTTCGCTGCCCGTCAGCCTGACCGGGATGGCACTGGCGGACGATCCTTCGGTGGCGGCGCGCACGCGCGACGTTGTGCCCGCCCTGAGCTTCATCGGCGCCGGGGACTTCGCGGTCTGGAAGGCGGACGGTGACGTCGCCCGCGGCCCGGATCACTTGACCTTTGCGCTCGACGCGCGGGGCGAGACCTTGCGGCTCTACGCGGCTTCCGGAGCGATGGTGGATCAGGCGCATCTTGGGGCGCAGCCGGTGGAAGGGTCGCAAGGGCGGTTTCCGGACGGCGAAGGGACACTGGAGGACTTCCCGTCCAGCGCCTCGCCGGGCGAAGCGAACTTCCTCCCGCACCCGCAGATCGTCATCAATGAAGTCCTGCCCGATGCGGAACCGCCGTGGGAGGGCGCCATCGAAGTGCGCAACCTCGGCACCTCGGCGATCGATCTCGGGGGATGGTGGCTGAGCGACGATCCGCGGGCGCTGCGCAAGTATGCGATCCCCGCCGGAACGGTGGCGCCGGGGAACGGGTTTGCCGTGGTGTACGAGGCGGCCTACGGCGCGGGCGATGGTGGCTCCGTGCCGTTTGGGCTCGCCGAGTGGTCGGGCGGAGCGGTCGTGCTGGCGGAGTCGGACGCCGACGGCCACCTGACGGGCCGGCGTGCGGTGGCGGTGTTCGGGCCGAGCGAGCCCGGGGTTTCCTGGGGGCGGCACGAAACGAGTGTCGGCGCCGACTTTGGGCCGCTGGTAGCGCCCACCTTCGGCGTCGACCGACCGTTGACGCCGGCGGGTTTTCGATCGGGGACCGGCGCTCCGAACGCCGCGGCGCGCGTCGGGCCGGTGGTGATCTCGGAAATCATGTATCATCCCGCGCAGGGCGCCGGGGGGGAGGAGGTCGCGACGCTCGAGTACCTTGAACTCGAGAACATCTCCCCGGCGGCGGTGGATTTGTTCGTGGCGGGAGATCCGCCTCTGGGATGGCGGCTCGCCGGCGGGGTCGAGTTCGATTTCGGCGGTGTTACCCTGCCCGCCGGCGGGCGGTTGCTGGTTGTTCCCGACTTTCCCGACGCGGGCGCTTGGGGCGTCTTCCTCGGGCAATACGGTCTGGGCGAGGGCGGCGTGGGCCGGATGGTTGGGCCATTCCGCGGGCGGTTGGCCGATGAAGGTGAGCGGCTCCGCTTGTTGAAACCGCTGCCGGGCGACGATTGGCCCGCGGATCCAATGGCGGTGACCTATGCGGCGGTGGACGAGGTGGTCTACGCGCCGCGGGCGCCCTGGCCCGCCGCCGCTGATGGTGGTGGATTCTCCCTGCAGCGCCGGGTTTCCAGCAGCTACGGCAGCGAGCCGCTCAATTGGTTCGCCGGTGCGCCGACGCCCCTCGGATCGGCCGGGGCGATGAACGGTGACGTGGACGACGACGGGTTGCCGGACGAATGGGAGTGGGCGCACGAACTCGATCCCTGGTCCGGGACGGGGGTTGACGGGCCGGACGGCGATCCCGATGGGGACGGTTGGTCGAACCGGGAGGAGTACGAAGCGGACTCCGACCCGCGCCGGATGACCGTGCGTTTCTCCCGCGTGTGGACTGTCGGCGACCGCGTCTATCTGGCGTTTCGGGGGGTGGCCGGACGGCACTACCGGGTGGAAGTGGCCTCCGGGTTGGGGTCCGGGGCGCCCGGTTGGCAGACGCTGACCAACGTCGCGGGTCCCGCGGAGAGCCGCGAGGTTTCTTTCTGGACCGTCGCGCCGCCGGCCGGACAGGCGGCCTTCTATCGATTGCTGATGTTCTGAAGTCTTCGGTTCCGGCCGCCGCCGACAACCAGCGTGGCGCGCGGAGGCGAGGTTTGCACTGAAGTATTCGCTGCCTGCGGCCCACCACGATAAGGACAACGGAGAGATTCCCCGTGGAACAAGGGGTCAGGTTCACGGTGGATGGGCGACAGGGAGACAGGTTCGACAGAGTGACAGGTTCGTAGTATGCGACTGAAACGGCGGACCGGGGGAGGGGAAGGCTGGCTGGCCTTTCGCGCCCGGTGGGGTAGTCTTGGAGCATGCAACAGGTTTCGATTCGCCGGGCGATGGGCGGGCGGCGAGGAATCGCGTTCGGAGTGACGGTGGGGCTGGCCTTCGTGCTGCCGGTTGGCGCCATTTGGGGAGCCACCCGGGCCGCGGCCCGGGATCAGTTGCGCGCGCTTCTGGGATTGCCCAGGGTTTCCTTTCAACTTGGGCTCGAATTCAATCATCGGCACGGATGGGTGTTTGCCGGGGACGCGCTGCGCGCGCAGGCGGAGCTTGATCGCCTCCGCGACGAACCCGGTTCCCCTCCCGGAACGCCCCTGCAGATGCTCCGGTTCGCAGAACTGAACGATCTCGCGGGGAACGCGGCAGCGTCTCGTCAGGCGATCCAGCGGGCGATCGGGCTGTTCGAGGAAACGAATGCCGCCGATGCCGAGGACGACGTCCTCGTCGCGGGCTATGCCCGGGCGTTGCGACTGGCGGGGCGCTCCGGGGAGAGCCTGTCCCTGCTGCGACGCGTTCAGGCCGCCAATCCCGAAGGGTGGCGCTCCCGGTTGGAGATGGGGCTCGCCTTGGTGTCCGCGGCCGCCGGCGCGGTCTTCCCGAGCGGCGAGATCCCGCTGCCGGCCCAGCCTGCGGAAGGGGGGGGAGCACCGCCTGCCGTTGCCCCCTCGGCAGCGCAGGTGGAATCCATGAGAGGCCTGCTCGATCAGGCGGAAGCTGAGGCGGAGCAGGCGGTTCAGGCGGGCGTGTCGGAGGCCGAAGCCCGGCTGGGACGGGCGCGAATTCGCACGGCCAGGCGGGTGCTTGAAGCCCTGCTGGGCGAACCGGGGGGTGACGAGAAGGTCCGCCGGGTGTCGCGGGCCATGTTCAGCGCCGAATCCCTCCCCGATCTGGCGACCGCGGCCCGGTTGGCGCCCGACGATCCCCGCGTCAACGCGATCTGGGTCTGGTCGGTCTTGCTGGCTGAGACGGTCGCGCGCGGAGGACCGGCCGCCGGTGGCCTTCCCGCCGGCGTGGATTGGGGCAGCCTCCCGGAAGATCTGCGGCAAGTGGTTCGCCAGGTTCTGGCGCGGATGGACCGGGCGGCGCAGAGCGAGGATCCTCACCTGAGTTCGCAGGCGCTCGAGTTGGCGGGATCGCTGCAGTTCATGGTGATCGGCGATCCCGGGCGAGCGGAGACCGGGCTGCGGGAGGCGGTGACGCGGGATCCGACCAACCAGCCGGCCTGGGAGGTGTTGTGCGCTTCGCTGGCGACGGCGGAGCGGTTCGAGTCCCTGATGGAGGTGGCCCGGAAGCGGTTGAAAACCGCGGACAACGCGAGGAACCGGTTCATCCTGGCCAAGGCCTACGACCGGCTCGAACGTCGCGGGGAGGCCCGGATGGAGCTGCAGCAGGCCTGGGCGAAATGGCCGAAGGACCCGCTACCGGCGCTCGGATTATGTGCGCTGGTGGTGCGTGACGACCTCGAATCGGCCGGGCTCGGCGTGGCGGCGCGGTTGCTCGGGGCGGTCCAGGAGAATCTGGGAAAGAACCCATCCCGGGAAATGGTGCAGTCCCTGCTGCTGGTGCGTGGGGTGGTGCTTGCCCTGGCGGGGCGGCTGGATCCGGCGCGTCAATCCATCGAACAACTGCTTTCCCTGGATCCCGAGGATGTGACAGCCCGCGAGGCGCTCCGATTACTCGACCGGCTGGCCTCCGAAACGGGCTAGCGTTGTCGGACCAAGGCCTCCTGCGCGGCGGCGGTCGTCCAAGGTCGCCAACGTGCGCCGCGAAGCGCGCGTGGATGTTTGGCGGGGGAGTGACAGCGCGAAGCGAGGGCGCCGCAGGGCAACGGGCCTTTCAACCGCCCAGCAATCCGACGATGGAGGCCGTCAGATAGCAGGCGAGCAGGCCCCCCACCATGGACCTGAGGCCGAGTCGGGCGAGATCACTACGGCGCTCGGGGGCCAGGGCGCCGATGCCACCGATCTGAATGGCGATGCTTCCAAGGTTCGCAAAACCGCACAACGCGTAGGTGGCGAGGGTGACGCTGCGGGGTTCGAGGGCGCCGGCGTTCTGGTAGCCGGCCAGGGTGGCGTAGCCCAGGAATTCGTTGAGCACGATCCGTTCGCCCAACACCTGCCCGATGGGCACGGCGTCCTTCCAGGGCACCCCGATCAACCAGGCGCACGGTGCGTTCAGCCACCCGACCAACCGCTGCAAGCTCACCGGCTCCCAGCCCTGTCCGAACCAGCCGAAGACCTGTTCCTGGACCAAGCTGAAGAGGTGATTGAGCAGGGCGATCACGGCGACAAACGCGATCAGCATGCCCATCACGTTCAACGAGAGTTTGACGCCGTCCGTGGCACCCCGGCAGAGGGCGTCAATGCCGTTGGTGGTGTGTCGTTCGATGGGTGGCCGGGCGCCGGAGGCGGTTTCACTCGGGGCGGTCTCGGGAAGCATGATCTTGGCGATCACCAGCGCGGCAGGAGCGCTCATGACGCTGGCGGTGAGGAGGTGCCCGGCGCTCAACCCGAAGGCGACGTAGGCGGCGAGCACCCCGCCGGCAATGGTCGCCATGCCGCCGGTCATCAGGGCCATCAATTCGCTCTCGGTCATGCGGGCGAGATAAGGCCGGATGACGAGCGGTGCCTCGGTCATCCCGACAAACACGTTCGCCGCCGCCGCGAGGCTTTCACTGCCACTGGTGCGCATCGCGCGGCGCATCACCCAGGCGGCCGCCTGGACCAGACGCTGCAACACGCCCCAGTGGTAGAGGAGCGAGGAAACCGCCGACACCAGAATGATCGTGGCGGAGACGGTGATCGCGAGGATGTAGGCGTGGTCCGCGCCCCATTGCTCGCTCAGGAAGGCTTGGTCCCCCAGCGGGCCGAAGACCATTTTCGCGCCTTCGTTGGCGAACCCGATCAACCGGTTGACCGCCCGTTGCGCCAGGTCGAAGCCGGCGTGACCCAGGCGGCTGTGCAGAATCAGCACACAAAATCCGGCCTGCAGGCCGAGTCCCCATGCCACGGTGCGCCACGGAAAACGTGAACGATGGCGGGACAACGACCACGCCAGCGACAAAAACACGAGAATTCCCAGCAGACTTGCCAGCCGCGACATTGCGCGGAGTTTCCGTACGGTCCGCTGGCCGGACAAGCCCAATGTCAGCGTCGGTCCGCAGCCGCGGCGTCAGGGAGGGGACCGGCAGGC
Source organism: Verrucomicrobiales bacterium (assembly GCA_024233305.1). Taxonomy (GTDB): domain Bacteria; phylum Verrucomicrobiota; class Verrucomicrobiia; order Limisphaerales; family J093; genus J093. The sequence continues at coordinate 56,080 of JACKPV010000028.1, read as the reverse complement.
GGAGTGCGTCCGTCGGGCGGGCGGGAAGCGCCCGCCCAGGGTTGGCGACGGGGGGCGACTATCCGCGCTTGAGGCGGTGCATCATGGCGCGTCGCAATTCGAGATCGCTTTCGCGGCGCTTCAGATCCTCGCGCTTGTCGAACTGCTGTTTGCCCTGCCCGACAGCCAGGGCCAGCTTGACGCGGTTGTGCTTCCAATAAAAACGGAGCGGCACCAGCGCGTGCCCCTTCACCTCGCTGGCCTGCGCGAGCCGGCGAATCTCGGCGCGCTTGAGGAGCAGTTTCCGCACGGACTTCGGGACGTGGTTCTCCCGGTTGGCCTGCTCATACTCCTCGATGTGCGCGTTGTAGAGGAAGACCTCGTCGTTCTCGACCCGGGCAAACGCGTCGGCGAGCTGGCCGCGACCGGCACGCAGGGATTTGACCTCGGAGCCGCGTAACACCACCCCGGCCTCGAAGGTCTCGAGGACGTGGTAATCCCGCTGCGCCCTGCGATTGGTGACGATGTCGGTCATCGGCGGGACCGACGGAGGCACGCCTCTGGCAGGCGGCCGGGTCGGGAGGGGGCCAGCTAGGCGGGCGCGCCTTCCTCGGCCCAGTCTTCCGGGGTGGTGAGGAGTTCGTAGGTGATGCGGTCCTCGACCACCTCGCGCAACGCGACGTCAGCCGCGCCGAGCGTTTCGGGATTGTCGAGCAGCGGACGGCTCATGGCGCCGCCGCCCGAGTTGAGCTGACGCACCCGCCGCGAAATGAGGTTCACGAGTATGTTGGGGTTGCCAACTTTCTCGACGGCTTTCAAGCAAAGTTCACTGTCCAAGGCTAATTCTCCGGTTCGTCCTGTCCAAAGCGGCGTATCCTTAGCGCTGGGATGCCTCCCGCGCAACAGTTTTTCCCCGACCCTTGTCGCCGACGGCACGCCCGGGGTTTCGGTTATCGAGCCGGCGTCTGCTGTCCCGGCCAGCGGAGACGCTCGCTCCCGAGGGCGTCCCGGCTGTTCGATCCCCACGGGCCGTCGGTCACCGATCCAGGCGGGGCCGGAGCGCGGGGTCGGTTTTCCAGAGGTCGAGGTAGGTTCGCGGGCTGGGCCAGGTCTGCTTCGGCGCCGTCGGATCCAGGCCGTAAAGGAACTCCTCGACGTGGGTGTAACCGTCCCCGTTCCGGTCGGCGTTGGCGTCCGCCGGGTCATGCGGATCCAGACCGTGGCGGATTTCCCAAGTGTCGGGCAGGCCGTCGTGGTCGGCGTCGGGATACGGTGTGCCCCGGTATTCCGGGTAGCCGCCGACCTGTTCGGGATCGGTGATGATGCCGAGCGAAACCTCGTGGACGAGTTGGGTGATCAATGCGTCGCTGAAGCCGACGCCGGCCAGTGCGTGGGCGGTGTCCGGAGCGGCTTGCGCGGTGACCTTGCCGGTGCGGACCATTTCGATGAGGCGACGGTCCACGGCGTCGCGGCGGGGCAGGGTGGCACCGGCGTTGGCCAGCACGTATTCCCAGGCTTCGGCGGCGGATTGCACTTCGAGGTGGGCATGGGGGTAGGGGCGCTCGGCCCGGATCGCGGCCAGGATGGCGTCGCGGTCGCCGAGCGGCTCGGGTTGCACGCCGCCGTCCCAGTTGTCCACGGTGACCCGGGCGTTGCCCTCGACGATGTTCCCGGCGACGTAGGCCAGACCATAGTCGTCCACGGGCGGTTTGGCGCGGCGGGATTCGGGTTTGAGAATGCGGTGGCGGATTGCGGCGTTGGCGGGCGTGACCGGGCCGGGTTTGAAGTAGTTGTTGATGATGGTGTAGAAGCTGCGGTGATCCCCGCCATCGACCGTGCGATGGCGCCAGTTGAAGACGACGTTGTTGGCGAAGGTGAAGTCATAGATCATGCCGACGCTGGGATTGCGTCCGGTGTTACAGGCCCAGAGGTTGTGGTGAAAGGTGGCGTTGTAACCGCCGATGGTGCTGCCGAAGGCGTGGTGATAGGTGTTGAGCGCCTCGCTGAAGATCGAGTTCTGGATCGTGATGTTGACCGTGGCCAGCTTGAGTTCCTTGCCGCCGTCGGGGGGCCGATACATGTGGCGGTAAAGCGACATGTTCTCGTCCAGGCCCCAACTCGCCGAGACGTGGTCGATGATGATATTGCCGATGGCATTGCCGCCGAGGGAGTCGTTGCGGTCGCCCACCCAGGTGGAACCGCGGCGGAAGCGCAGGTGCCGGAGGATGACGTCATGCGTCTCGATCTCGACGGTGTTGCCCGCGATGCAGACCCCGTCACCCGGCGCGGTGGCGCCCGAGAGCGTGATGTAGGGCGCGCGGATGCGGAGGCGGTCCTTGAGCCGGATGATGCCGGCGACATTGAAGACCACGATGCGCGGGCCGCCCGTTTCGCACGCCTCGCGCAGGCTGCCCGGGCCGTCGTCGTTCAGATTGGTGACGACGAACACGCGGCCACCGCGGCCGCCATGCGAATACATGCCGCCGCCCTGCGCCCCGGGAAACGCGGGGATGAGGGCCTGGGGCAGGTCATCCGGTTCATCGGCATCCGGAATGTAGGGTTTGCCCTTCGCAGCCCATTCGCGAATCGCCGGCTGGGCGCGCGACCACGCGGCATCGGAACGGGCGTCGGCGGCCCGCATGCGGCGGTTGGATTCAGTGGCGATTTCGCTGCTGATCCGCGGGTATTGGGCGAAGGCCGTAGCGCAGATGCTCACCGCGAGCAGTCCGGCAAACAGCAAGCCTGGATAGCCTTTCGTTTCTGGTCTCATCGCTGGGAGACCATACCTGCCTCTCCTTGCTGGGTCAGGCAAATCCGAATGCGCACACCGCCGTGGCGGGCTGCTGGCGATACTGTTGTCGGTGCCGGTCTTGCGGGGGATCCAGTCATCCCACTTGTGGAACGGTGGAGTGATGGTTAGTCTGGCTTGGAGCACGGCGGCGGGAAGCAGTCGAATGGCTTTAGCAGGCATGGACACGGTTTACCTCGAGACGACGATTGTGAGCTTCTTGGTGGCGCGCCCGAGCCGCGACCTGATCGTGGCTGCCCACCAGCAGCTGACTCGGGAATGGTGGGAGCGGCGTCGAGCGATGTTCTCGTGTTTCATCTCGCAGGTTGTGATCGAGGAGGCGGCGGTCGGGGATGCCGGACAGGCGGCGCGGCGCTTGGACGAGTTGCGGGATTTGCCGCAGCTGGTTGCGAGTGCACAGGCCGAAGCGTTGGCTGCCGCGTTTTTGCAGCGGTGCCTGCCGCCGAAGGCGGCGCGCGACGCGGCCCATCTGGCGATTGCGACGACCGGGCACGTGAAGTACCTGTTGACCTGGAACTGCAATCACCTGGCGAACGCGCAGATTCTCGATCAACTGGAGCCGGTCGCGGTGGCTGCGGGTCTCAAGCTGCCCAGAGTCTGCACCCCCGAGGAGTTGATGGGAATTGGCTCATATGAATGACGACCCGATTGTCGAGGAGGTGCGCCGCGCTCGCGATGAACTCGCACGCCGGTTCAACTACGACATCCACAGCATCTTCGCGGATCTGCGTCGAGGAGAGGGCAATGTGGATCCTGGGCGTCCTCTCGTCAGCGACGCACGCGAATGGGCGCCAGCGCGGGGGGATCTGATGACGCTGCGCGAAGAACCGGGCGAACCAAGCCACTCCTGAGCGGCGTTCAGGTCGTCAACGCGGAGCAGCGTCCCAGCGGGCTCGTGTCTGCCACGCCTACTTCCCAACCGATGGCCTCGGCTCAGGCATTTGCAAGCCACATGGCATCCAGACGGTCATTTCTCCCGGGGCGCGATTGCCCCAGGCGTAGTACGGCACGAGGCGGATGGGGAGCGGCTTTGCCGGTTCGGATTTGAATTCGCGGTAGAGGCGGCCGGTCCAGTCGCTGCTGGGGCGCAAGCCGGCTTTGCCTTCGATCACCACGACCCCGCCGAGCAATCGTCGATCGTAGCGAGCAGTGAGCCGGATATCCGGTGGCAGGGTGACATCGAGGATCTTGGCGCCTTCCGGCAGATCGGCGGATTCGAGACAATAGACGAGGGGACCGCGTTTGACCGCCAGTTGGTTGAACGTCTCCTCGACCAGCGGATGGGATTCGATGAGGCGAGGTTCCATGGAGAGATCGAGTTCGATGATGTCGCCCGGTTGCCAGCGGCGGTGCAGGGTGAGGTAACCGTCCTGGCCGGGATCGGGTTCGAGCGGTCGGAAGTTCAGCCGCAAGGCGGCCGTTTGCGCCCAGCCGGGCAGGCGCAGTTTGATCGCGAATTCCGACCCGTCCGCGGCGTCGACTTTGAGGCGCACCCGGCCGTTCCAGGGATACTCGGTTTCCTGCGACAGGCGCACGCGGCCGGCGGCCGCCAGCGTGGTGGCGACCGTACTGCCGCCGTATAGGTTCACCCATAGCGTGTCCGCTGAACGCGCATAGGCGTAGCGGCTCGTGCCGGCCACGGTGCGGGCGACGTTGGGCGGGCAGCAGAAGGCGCTGACGTAGGGCACCCGGGTGCGCGACCAGCGCAACTCGGCGGGCAGGGGATCGGTGACGCGCAGCGGATTGGTGTAGAAGAAGTTCGTGCCGCCAAGGCTGACACCGGAGAGCACCGCGTTGTGAAGGGTGAGTTCGATGAGGTCCATGAACCGCGCCTCGCCGGTGGCAAGGAACATCCTCCAGTTCCAGAGAATGTTACCGATGCTGGCGCAGGTTTCATTGTGCGCGGTGACGTTGGGAAGCTGGTAGTTGCGACCGTAGGCCTGATGGACGCGGGTGATGGCGCGTTGCTCACGCGCGCCGTCCGGGGAAGCCCCATCGTACAGCGCGCCGCAGCCCCCGGTGAGGTACAGCTTACGTTCGATGAGATTGCGCCAGACGGACTCGATCGGTCCCCACAGGGCGGTATCGCCGCTTTCCAGGAACAGATCGGTGGCTCCGGCGTAGAGATAATTGGCGCGCACGGCATGCCCGACGGCCTCGGTCTGTTCGGCGAACGGAAGGCGGTCCTGGTTGTCGTCGCCGCCGCCGGTGATGTCCGCGCGCATCGCGAACAGCCTCCCGGCCAGCTCGAGGTAACGGGATTCCCCGGTTTCGCGTCGAAGATCCACCAGGCCCATGAAGTGCGAGGGACAGACCGAGGCGCGCGCCGCCTCGGGAGGGCTGTCACGGAAGGCCGCTTCGAGGAAGTCGGCCGCCTGACGGGCGACGTCGAGGAGCCGGGTTCCACCGGTGACCTGATGATGCACGCAGGCGGCGGTCATCAGGTGGCCGAGGTTGTAGAGTTCGAAGTTGTTCCGGTCCTCGAACGCGGTTCCCCCCGGCTCCCCTCGAAGCGCGCGGACAAGCACCGGCGTGTGCAGGTAGCCATCCGCTCGTTGCGCCCGGGCAATGGCGTCCACGGATTCGTCAATCGCGGATCGCAGCGTCGGATTGCCCGTGGTCCCGAACACGAGGCAGGCGGCTTCGAGCCACTTGTAGAAATCGCCGTCGTTGAAGGGGGCGCCACGGTACCGGCCTTGGGTCGTTCCCGCGGCGATCCGGAAGTTCTCCAGGTACTGCGAGTAGTTCGTTCCGGACATCAACCGCCACATCGCCGGGACGGTTTCGTTGGAACAGATGGCAAACCGGTCCGCCCAAAACCCGCGGGTCCAACGGGCTTCGGTCACGCCGAGCGGCTCGACCCGTGCGCTGGGATCCGGCAGGCCTCGAGCGGCCGTTGGGGAGAGGAGCGCGATCAGCGTCAGGGCCCGGTACGCGCGGGCGAAAACCGCCAGCCGCCCGGGCCGGGGGCCGGGCAAAGCAGGCTTCACCGCAGCCGGCGCCCCTGCCTGTCGAACGGAAGCCAGGCCGGCGGCGCAGCGGTGGTCGGGTCGGATCATCATGCGGTCACTCCTTCGTCAGCCAGAGGATCGCGTCCGGCGCCAGGCTGACTTCGCGTCCGGCGGTGATCGCCTCTCCACGCGTCACTTTGCCGGTGCGCGGATCAACCCGGTGGATGCGAAACCGGCCCTCCTCACCGGCCAAATCCAGCGGGCCGCCGCCGTGGACGAGCAGTTGTCGTCCGGGTTCGCGCAGCACCCGGCGTGGCGGTTGCGAAACTTCGATCCAGGGGCGCATTCGCGGGATTGCGGCGAGGAGTCCCTGGTCCGTGGTTTTCGGGAGCCGGGGCAACGATCCGCCGGCGCAGACCCACGCCCAGCCGGCCGCATCGAAGTGGGAGATCACCGGCTTGCCGGGAAAACGCGCGCGATAGTCGGCGGCCATCGTGGCGAGGTGTTCGTCGTCCGGGCGGCCGCCGCGCCATTGCCGCTCGAATTGTCGCGGCGCGAGGTTCATCCCGCCCGGCGGCGCATACTCGCCATGATCGGTGCGCCACCAATAGCGGAAGTCGATCACGTCCACGATTCGGCCGCGTCGCGGGTCGGCCAGGATCGCGTCCTGCACGTCCTTGGTGGCGGAGAGCGCGATGAGGTTTCCCGACGCCCGGGGTGTGCCCGGCTTCCAGGCGGCGATGGTGTCCAGCCAGAATTCCATGAAGTGCCGCGGGCCGGTGAACTCCGCGCCGGTGAAGTGAATGACATTCCCGTGGCCGGCGAAGTTGTCGAGGCCCTGGCGGATGTAGCCCTCGTGCAGCCGGCGCCGAACGGGAGGCGTGAGGTCGTAGAAGAGAGCCGCCTGGAAGATCCGCTTGTCGCCGGCGTAGGGCGGGGGTTCGGGGAAGGCGGTGTCGTTAATGTTGTTGGCGGAACGCCACGGGAAATCGGCCCAGTGCGCGCCGGCTTCGAGGATGTTGTGCTGGAAATAATGCTGGTGCAGGAGGACCAAACCGCGCTCTTCGCACAACTGCGCGAACTGCCGCAACCGCGACCAATACCACGGGTTGAAGCGGGTGAGGTCGTAGCGGCTCAAACCGTCCCAGGCCGTGCCCTCGCCGCTTCGGGCGAAGGGTTGCTCGAAGAAGGGCGGCCGCACGTCGCCGTCGATGCGACGGGTGCGTTCGTGATCGTCGCGGCGCCGGTCGTACCAAAGGCCGTGCTGGTGCTCCAACGCCGCCTGCCCGTCGGCCACCAGGGCCTCGGCGAGTCCGGGGAGATCGTCGGTCAAACCGCGCCCGATGCGGCCCGGAACGAACCGCGTGATGGCGACGCCGTAATCGTCCGCTTCCGCCGGGCGGGTGGTCCCGCGCCACCAGGCCACACCAGTCGTGCCGCCGATGAGCAACCGTCCGTTCACGGTCAGCCAGCCATTGGTCAGGACGAGCCGGGCAGAAGGCCGCGGGGCCGGGCTGGCGGGCGTTGCGGTCTCAAGGTCATCGACGGATGGAGCGGTTCCTCGCGCGGCGGAAATCGGATCGCGCAGGGCGGCTGCGGTGATGTAGTCGCGCAGTTGGGGTGGGGGCGCATGGGCGATGACGGCGAGTTCTTGCGCGCGTTCGAGGGTGGGATTCGTCGCCCCTTCATGCGGGCGCGGCATGAGTTGCAGGCGGTCGGCGGCGGCCTTGCCGAGGCGGTCCCGCAGTTGGGCGGCGAACAGGCTGTCGGGTTGCGCGAAATCGTTCGAGCCATGCCAGACGCCGTCCCCCTCGAAGCTACCCCACGAACCGAAGGCCCAGTTGCGCGCGCCGGGCGGGTTCCAGCAGCGGATCACCGAGGCGCTGCAATTCCAGAGCACGCTGTTGGCCGCGGACCACCCGATGGCGGCGTTGTTGCCGGGACGGAAGCCGAGGGTTAACGCGTCGCCATCAATGCGAACGTCGTCATACAGGACGCCACCTGCCCAGCCTTCGAGGGGACCGCTGTCCGCGAGCGCTTCGACCGCTTCACACTGGACAAAGGCGTTGGGGCCGGCGGCGCAGTGCCCGACGCCGAAGTCGTGCCGCCCGTTTTCGGAGTAACACCGGAGGAACAATGTCTGCTGGCCCTGCGTGAAGAACGTGTGGCGCCGGTGCCCCCCGTTCTCGGAGACCGGGGCCAGGGAGAGACAATCCTGCACGGTGACGCGGGTGGCGCTCTCGAAGACGCTCACCGCGGAGCCGGCGAAATGCAGGAAGGTCACCTGGCGCACCCAGGCATCGGCGGCGTTCTCGAAGGTGATGGCGCACCAAGCATGGTCTTCGTCTTTCGGACGCGCAGGATCGAAGGCGGACTCCAGGCGCAGGTTCTCGATGCCGACATCGGCCAGGCGCCCCGGCCAGCGGCATGGTTCGAGCGAACCGCCGCCGAACCGTTGCTCCAGCGCCGTCGTCAGCGGCGCGTCCACGGTGACTTCCTCGCCGGAAACCCCGGTCACGGTCCGGCGCCAGAGAATGTCGCGCGTGCCCGGTCGCCAGCCGGCGACGCCACCGCCCAGGTCGTTCGCCCCGAGGAAGTCGATCCACTCCTGCGCGCTCGGGCGGGTGATCCGAACGAGATCGCCGGGCTGCAGCCCAGCGGTGGCTTCAACTTGGAACCGCGTCGCGCCGACGGGAAGGTAATCGTCCCGGATTCGCCGGGCGCGCTCCTGGTCGTCGCGGGCTGCTGCGGCGCCGTGCACGCGGATCAATGTCCGCCGGTCCACGCCCGTTGCGACGACAGTGGTTCCGCCCGCGTTCATTCCCTGCCCCCGCACGACGACTCCGCCGCGCCGGATTTGCAGACTGCCAAGCACTTCGTGCCGCCCGGCGAGCAGGAGCACCGCCCCGCGCCGGCCCTCCGCGTCGGGGGCCAACCCGGCCACGTAATCGATGGCCCGTTGGATGCGATCCGTCGCGTCGCCGGGTTCCGCGGGCACCAGGATCCGGGCGGGGACCTCCGGAATCGGGCGGTCGCTCCCGGCGTAGCCGCAGCCGGAGAAGTCCGGAATGCGGTTTCCCTGCTCGTCCGTCCCATAGACCAAGCGACCTTCCGGACCCCGCGCGACCCAGGGCGGCGTGGAGGCCGCGTGGATCGAAGGTCGGATCGGTGCGGCAAACAAACCCGCGAGGATCGCGACCGCGAAGAGTTGCCGTTGGGGGGTGCGGCTCATGGCAGGGGTGCGGTGAGACGTCCGAGAGCGCGGCGGCGACCGATCAACTGGCCATCGGCCATCACCCTCAGGCCGGGGCCCTTCCCAAAACGGGATCCGTCCCGGTCCCAAACCACGGTGAGCAACCGTCCGTGATACGGGATGCCATCCAGGCAGAACCAATCCCAGACACCGGGCGGAAGCAGCGGATCGACGACCACGAGATTATCCGGACGCGGGCATACCCCGACGACGCCGCAGATCACCAGGTCGGCGTGAGTCGAGTGATTGTAGTAACGACTTCGGTCGTCGCGGCCGTCGATCCAAGCGCCGGTGGTTTCGTCCAGGTATTCGCCGATATAGGGCCGGCCATCGGCGCGCTGACTGCGAGTGTAGACGAGAAACGCCTGGAAGTAGTCGGCGCGCGATACCACCGACGGCGGGTAATCGCGCACGACGTTCCCCAGTGCGGTAAGCGTTTGTGAGGTGGCGAACGGCCAGACGGCGCCGTCCCATTCGCAGGTGCCGTGGCCGTGCGAACGGAATTCCGGGTGCCGGCGTTCGGCGGTGGTGAGCCCGAAAGGCGCGTTGAAACCATCACGATCCGTGAACTGCGCCCAGGCGATTTCCCGACCGGCGCCGGGTTCGGGCAGGTGGAACATCCAGGGGATGAAGCCAATCTCCTCGCGCGCATTGGAAAGCGTGCCGTCCTCCCGGCAGACCTTGAAGAAGCCGGCCTCGGGATCCCACAGCCGCTGTCCGACCAAGCTCCTCAACCGTTCTGCTTCGGCCTGGAACTCCCGCGCGACATCCGCTTGCCCGGCGACTTCGGCGATGGCCGCGATCGCCCGCGCATTGGCAAACATGTAACTGCTGATCGTTGGGCGCAGGTGCTTCTGCCGGCGCGAGCCCGAGATCGATTCCTCCATCCCGTCGCGGACATCGTATTGCCAGAACAGACCCTCCGCCGATTGCCGTTCCGCGACCCAGGTCCGGTAGTCCGCGACCAGATCGGGCAACAAGTCGACGACGAATCCGCGGTCACCGTTGACCAGGAACCGTTCCCACACCGCGGCGGCGAACCAACTGCTGTACTTGTGGAAGTGAGGCTGCGGCTTCCCGCCGTCGCCGCGCAGCCAGAAAGTGATGTCGTCGTCCACGTAGCGCTTGCTGCGCAACCAACGTCCCTCGGTCAGGTGGTGTCCAACGGCGCAACTGATCGTGTTGAACGCCCCGGCATGACCGACCGGCCTCAGGAACTCCGTGATCACGTAGCCGTCGGGCGTCCCGAACAAGTGCTTTCGGAACGTCCACCAGCGGAAGTAATACAGCTCCGCGACCTCGGGATCGGGACATTCGAACCAGGGGATCTCCGCTTGGAGCCAAGCCAGCGCGTCCCGGTTCGGGATGGCGTTCACCACGGTTTCCGGCTCCATCGAATTGAACCGTTCGACGTGACGGGCCAGCGCGTCGGGCTGGATCACGGCGGCTCTGGCGCCCAACAACCCGCAAGCCAACGCGACCAGCACCGTCCGACGGAACGGCAAGCGGACGGGCCCCCGCTCACCGAACGCTGCCAGGGATGTCGATCCGCGCCGGCCCACGGGGGCCGGTCGCTCGGCAGCAGGCGTTGGGACCGGGGTCATGCGCGGATTAGAACAGGCCGCGCCCCGCTTGGCCAACCGTTTGGCAGCCTGCGCGCGGAACCTCCTTGAGCCTGCGTTTCCGTTTCGGTTCCGTCCGCGAGCGTGCCGTGGCCGCTGTGCTCTGCCGGCCCGCTCCGAAAGGTGCCGCTTGCTCGGGTCGGCGCGGCAGGCGTTTGCCGGCGGCTTGACCCTTCGGGGCGCGGGGTTCCAAAGTCTGCCTCATGAAACCCCGCATGCGGAACCTGGCTTTGCTCCCCGCCGTGGCGCTGATTGCCGTCGGGCCTGGCCGGGCGGATGGCCGGCTGCGGCTGTCCATCACCGAGGGCGCCACGAGCCGGTCGGCGCCGTGCTCCGTGTTTCTCACCTCACCCGATGGAAGGCCGGTGCGACCACCCGGGCTCCCGTTCTGGAACGATCATTTCGCGACCGACGGACGCTCGGAATTCCCGTTGCCGGCAGGGCTTTATCGCTACGAACTCGACCGCGGTCCGGAATTCCACGTGGCACGGGGCGAGAGGGTGGTGCGCGACGGCGAGACCGCCACGTTGAGCGCCCGCCTCGAGCGGATTGCCGATCTGCCGGCCGAGGGTTGGTGGTCGGGGGAAACGCACGTCCATCGAGACCGCGCAGAGATCCCGTTGCTCATGCGGACGGCCGACCTGCATCTCGCCGAGGTAGTCACTTGGTGGAACGAAACGAATCCGTGGACCGATGCGAACATGCCTGCCACGCCGGTGCTCCATTTCGACGAGCACCGCTTCGCCGACGTGCTGGCCGGCGAGGACGAACGCAACGGCGGAGCGCTCCTCTTCTTCGGTCGTCGGACGCCGTTGGCCATCACTGGTTCGCAACGCGAGTATCCGCCGTCGATGCGTTTTCTCCGGGCCGCGAAGCAGGATCCCGCGACCTGGGTGGACGTTGAAAAGCCGTTCTGGCTCGACTTCCCGATCTGGCTGGCGAGCGGCCTGGTGGATTCGGTTGGCATCTGCCAGAACCACATGCAGCGCGGGGGCATGCTCGATAACGAAGCCTGGGGCCGGGCCCGCGATACTGCGAAGTATCCGGGCCCGCACGGCAACGGCTTCTGGACGCAGGACATCTACTATCACGCCTTGAACTGCGGCTTCCGTCTGCCGCCGACCGCCGGCAGCGCTTCCGGTGTGTTGCCCAATCCCGTCGGCTACAATCGGCTCTACGCGCATGTCGAAGGGGAACTCACTTACCCGAAGTGGTGGGAAGCGGTGCGCGCGGGACGGGCCTTCGTCTCGAACGGCCCGCTTCTTCGCTGTCGTGCCGGCGGCCAACTGCCGGGGCATGTCTTCAAGAGCGACCAGCCGATCCGAATCGTGATCGATGGCCAACTCGACAGTCGCGATCCCGTCGCGGCGGTGGAACTGGTGCGCAATGGTCGCGTCGAGGCAATCAGTTTGCCAACGGCCATCACCGTCCAGGAAAGCGGCTGGTTTCTCGTTCGTGCCCGCGCGGATGTGGCGCATACGTTTCGCTTCGCTTCGACGGCGCCCTGGTATGTGGAGATCGGCAACGACCCACGGCATGTGCAACGCGAGTCGGCGCAGTTCTTCCTCGACTGGGTTCGGGAGCGTCGCGCCGGCCTGCAACTCGATGACGCCTCGCAACGAGCGGAAGTCGTCGAGGAAATCGCGCGGGCGGAGGAGTTCTGGAAGCGGAAGGTCGCCCAAGCATCGCCGAAGGTCCGCGTTACGGGCCGGATCATTGACGACCTCACCCGCGAACTGCTCCCCGCACGGATCTACATCCAGGGCGCCGACCGGCGCTGGCACTTTCCGGAATCCGCTTCCCCCGAGGGCTCGGCCATCCGCTACGAAAAGCAAAACTGGATCAACGCGAACTCGGTCGAGTTTCACACGACGCTCTCCGCGCATCCGTTCCGAATCGCCCTGTCGCCGGGGCGCTACACCGTCACGGTCGAGCGGGGCAAGGAATACGTCCCGCTGGTGAAGGACATCGAGGTGGGCGGCGACGCGCTCAACCTGGAACTGCCGCTGCATCGCTGGATCAACATGGCCGAGCGCGGTTGGTTTTCCGGCGATACGCACGTGCATCGAACGCTGCAGGAGTTGCCGAACGTCATGCTGGCCGAGGACGTCAACGTGACCTTTCCGCTGGTCTATTGGGTGACGCAGGGAATGACCCCGCCAAGCGCCGGTGACAAAAACCTCTCGGGCGAGATTCCGTCCGCACCGGTCGAGATCGATCCCACGCATGTCATCTGGCCGCGCAACACCGAGTGGGAGATCTTCACGGTCGGCGGGAAGCCGCACACGCTCGGGGCCGTGTTTGCTTTGGGACACACGAACGTGTTCACGCAAGGCGCGCCACCGGTGAAACCGATTGCCGAGGCCGCCCATCGCCAGGGCGCGTTGCTCGATCTGGACAAGCACGACTGGCCGTGGTCGATGGCGCTACCGCCGATCATGGACGTCGATCTCTACGAGCTTGCGAACAACCACCTGTGGCGGACCGAGTTCGCGTTCACGAACTGGAGCACCCCGGCGCCCGCTTACATGAACCTGCCGAACGACGGTCGGAACGGCACGGAAACCGACTGGATCCACTACACGTTTCAGAACTACTACGCGCTGCTGAACTGCATGTTCCCGCTCCGTCCCTCGGCGGGCACGGCGAACGGGGTGCATCCGGTGCCGTTGGGATTCGGACGGGTCTATGTCCATTTGCCGGAGGGATTCCGGTACGATGCGTGGTTCGCCGGACTCGATGCCGGAAGGAGCTTCGTGACCACCGGGCCGATGCTATTCGTCGAGGCGAATGGCCAACCGTCGGGGAGCCGATTTGAGAGTCCGCAGGACACGCCTTTGAACATCCGGTTGACCGGGCGGGTTGTGAGCCAGGCACCCATCGGGAGCATCGAGATCATTGCGCGGGGCGGCGTGTTGCAGCGGTTGACTCCGGAATCCCGGGGGACGAGCACCGGCGCGCATGAGGCGGATTTCGACGTCATGATCGAAGCGAAGAAAACGGGTTGGCTGGCGGTACGTTGTTGGGAACCGAGGGATGGCGGCCGGCTGCGTTTCGCGCATACGGGGCCGTTCTGGCTGGAGGTTGGTGGCCCCTGGATCCCTGAGCAGGATTTGCTCTACCTCTCAGAACGCATCCGCGGGGAATTGATGCGGAGCGATCGCATCGTGTCTTACGCGGCGACCGAGGAATACCGCGAAGCAGGCCGGTTCCTGGCCTTTATCAACCGGTACTCCGGAGACGTGCAGGAGAGGCTTTCGGGCTTCTCGGTCACAAAGCCAGTGCCCGCAGGGAATGGGCGGCTCCCTGTCGAGTCCGCAGGTCGCTACTGGCTTGAAAACATGGTCGTCCATCACGGCTTCACCACCGAGGAGGTTGCCGCCGCAACCAGCATGAGCGCAGATGAGGTCGAGGAAGCCGTTGCGCGCTTTGGCCTGGCCGGACGGCGGCCTGAGCCGGTCCGGTCGGGTGCGCCTTTGCGTATCCTCCCTTACCCCGGCGGACGGCATCCGCGAATCGGTTTCCTGGATGGCGCGATCAATCCGCAGCGTGGCACGAAGTTCAGCGTGTTCACACCCTGGGACCCGGCCAGCTATGTCGTCGTGGATTTGCCCGAGGCGATCTGGTCCAACCTCGGCCTGACCTACCTCGCCCACACCCACATCGACACGATCTGGGATCAGCCGGGATACAACCTGCCCCAGATCGATTGGACCCGGCACGATGACGGCACGTTGACTCACGAGCGCACGTTGCCCAATGGCATCGCCTTTGGCGCGAGAGTGGTCCCGCTCGAGCGCCGGGTGGACATGGAACTCTGGCTTCGCAACGGCACCGACGAGAAGCTGACCAATCTTCGCGCCCAGAACTGCGTCATGCTGAAGGGAGCCGCCGGTTTTGCGCAACAAACTGGCGACAACAAGATCTCGCGTCCGCCGTTCGTGGCGCGTCGATCTGAGGATGGGCGCCGCTGGCTGATCACCGCGTGGGACCCGCTGGATCGCGTCTGGGAAAACCCGCCCGTCCCCTGCATCCATTCGGATCCCAAGTTCGCCGACTGCGCCCCCGGCGAAACCGTCCGCGCCCGTGGTTGTCTGTGGTTCTACGAGGGCGAGGACATCGAAGCGGAGTTGGCACGACCGCGAGCGCAGGGCCGAGACAAAATCTGATGCGACCGCATCAAATTGTGTCGAGCATTGTTCTCGCTTCTGGCAGGCTGCACGCATGCAAGCCAAGACCGAGGAATTGCTCCACCTGGCCTTGTGGGTCGGTGCGACCTTTTCGCGTCCCACGTTTCGGAACCTGACGGACTCATTTGAAGGCTGGGCCTACCGCAACGGGCTGCGCCGCCAGTTGCACCGGCTCGAACAGCAGCGATGGCTGGAGGCGAAGGAAAGCCCGACAGGGGATCGCCTTCACCGCTTGACCGAGGCAGGGCGCCTGCGGGCGCTGGGCGGACGCGACCCGGAGGCACGATGGCGGCGACCTTGGGATGGACATTGGCGTCTGGTGCTGTTCGACGTGCCCGAAGTCCGCAGCAGCACCCGCAACAAACTACGACGCTACCTGCAACGCCGCAGCTTTGGCTACCTGCAGAACAGCGTCTGGATCACCCCCGATCCCGTGCAGGAGGAACGGGCTCTTCTCGCCGACGGACCTGTGGACGTGGAGTCGTTACTCCTGCTCGAGGCCCGTCCCTGCGCGGGCGAGAGCGACGCTGAGATTGTCGCCGGCGCGTGGGACTTCGCTGGAATCCACCGCGGCTACGACCGCCACCGGGAAATCCTGCTCCGGCGACCGCGTCGACGGATCGACACGGAGGCTGCGGCTAATGCCTTTCATCGGTGGTTGCGGGAAGAACGAGCGGCTTGGGTGGAGTTGATGGAGCGCGATCCGTTGTTGCCTGAGGCACTGCTGCCGCCGGACTACAAGGGGTGTCAGGCCTGGCGACAGCGCCAGGAGGTCATGGCGGCGGCCGCCGTGCAGATGCGGGGGTTCA
Organism: Verrucomicrobiales bacterium; assembly: GCA_024233305.1. GTDB lineage: Bacteria > Verrucomicrobiota > Verrucomicrobiia > Limisphaerales > J093 > J093. Next base: position 40,467 of record JACKPV010000028.1, on the reverse strand, counting down.
AGTCGAGCAACGTGGCGGACAATAAATGATGCGGTCGCATCGGTGTTTGTCGCGGGCGAGGGGTGTTGTCGGGGCTTGTGAATGCTGGATTCCAGCGTGCTGCCCGGTAGGACTCCACGGTCGGGTCCGCCTTGTCGCCGTGCGCGGCTTCGGTTCCCGTGGCTTCGAGATCATCCTCTGGGCGGCGTCGCTGTGTCCGGGGATGAACCGTCCTTGGCGGGCGGTGACTGGCGAGGGCGCAAGGCCGGCCTCTGCGGCCCGACCAAACCCTGCGCCGGCCGTTGTTCGCGAGTTGCTCTCAACGCCTCCGCAGGTCCAGGCACTTCAAGTCCTGATCATCCCGCACGAACAACCGCCCTCGCGAGAAGGCCATCGGTGCCCAGGCCATGCGGTTTTTCGCAGCCAGCGCCCTGGCCTTCGCCAGCAGGTTTGCCGGGGAGGTTGCGAGATCGAAGAGATGCAATTCGCCGATTCGCCCCTGCATGGCCAGTGCCAGTCCGTCGACGATCAACAGCGGACCGTCGTGAAACTGGAGTTCAGGACCGGTTTGCCAGAGGTAGTTGCCATCCGGGGCCAGACACACCAGCCCGCTTTTGTCGGCGCCCTGGCTGCGTGTGCTCATGACGTAGACGCGATCCCGGTAGAGAACGGGCGCCTGAATGTGGCCGGCGACCGAATTGTCACTCCGAAGCACTTCCGTTTGCCACTCACCAGCCGCGCGGCGGACTCGCAGCAGCAGGCAACCCTGCGTGTAACCGCCGGTGATGAAGAGCCGGTCGGGACCGATCTGCAACGGTTGGGCGATCGGGATCTTGTGCGGCTGCGGCGTCTGCGCCGTCCAGAGAATCCGGCCATTCGCGGGATCGACGGATGACACGATGGCCGGCGGGGCTTTGGCGGGGGATTTCTCGGGGTCGGACGGTTGGGCCAGCATGATGACCTGCGGCACGCCATCGAGGGTCATGAACGTGGGGCTGACATGGCTGTACCAGTTCCGTCCGATGTAGCCGGATTGCCAGCGGATGACGCCGGTGGCTCGGTCGAAAGCCACCAACCCGATCCGCTGCGTTTGCGGCGCGACGATCACGAGGTCGTTCACGATCAAAGGCGCCTGCGTCATGCCCCAACGCGGCAACTGGGCGCGGGCAAGGGTGTCGGCGCGAGTCTGCGGTTCCTCGATCCGGTCGATCTCGGGATCCTTGAAATCGTCGACCAGATGATGGCTCCAGCGCAGCGCGTGCGTTGCGCGGTCGTAACAGCGGAAGTGGCCGAAAGGCCCCACCGTGAAGATTGCATCATCCGTGACGGTGGGGACGTTGCGCGAACCGTCGTATTCCAGTTTGCCGGGCGCGTCCGTGACCTCGCGCCAGAGTTCCCGGCCGTTCTCGAGGTCGAAACAGCGCAGCACATCGGCGCGATCCGCCTCGCGATCCAGCAAGTAGACCCGCCCGTCGAACACCGCCGGCCCCGCAAAACCGCTTCCCACCGCGACGCTCCACAGCACCGCTGGCCCTTCGTCCGGCCAGGCGCGCGCCACCCCGGTCTCACTAGAACAGCCTCGCCCCGCCGGCCCGCCGAGGCGCGGCCAGTCCTCGGCTTGAAGGGGACGGGGGCTCGATGCCGCGGCCAGGAGCCAGAGGATCGCGCCGAGGAAGTTGAAAGGCCTTTGCACACCGGGTTTGTACCAGCGGGCAGAGCGGGTGCCAACCAAGGAGGCACCGGGACGGGCAGTCCGCGAAAGTGCTCGCGGCAGGCCGGCATCGGAGGTGAGAGTCTGGCCGATGAAATCCAGTGAGGAATCGCGATGACGGTGAAAGCAGTCCATTATTCGGGACCCGTCGGAAGGCGATGGAGGCGTCCGACGGGAAGGTTGCCAGGGCCGTGCCGCACACGGGGCGTTTGGCTGGCGGCGGGGTTGCTGCTGTCGGCGTGGAATGGCAACACGGCCGAGTCCGCGGCCGGGCCGGTTCCGCCGGTGCTCGACTTGAAGGCCGCCCACCGCGGCACGCCGGACATCGACGCGGCTTTGTTGGAGTTGTCGAAACCGTCCGAGTCCGTGCGGGCTTTCTTTGCCGAGGCCCGGCAGGTGTTCGGCGCGCATCCCCGCGCGACGGTTGCGGAACTGCCGGCGATTCGCGCAGCCGCCGAACGCCACGGCATCGCCCTGCTCGGCGGTCCGATGCTGGGAGCGCTGTCTCCGGACGGCGCGCGGGTCTGGGTCCGCACCGTGCGACCGGCGCAGATTTCGGTCGTGGTGCAGACCCGGGACGGGGAACGTCTCCACGGACCGGTGGCCAGTTCGGTCGAGAGCGACCTGACCGCTGTGGTGCCGGTGACCGGACTTGAACCGGCGAGCCGTCATCCCTATCGGGTTCTCGTGGACGGTGTGCCGGTTCCCGTGCCCGTGGGAGCGGCGATCCACACGGCCCCGGCGACGGACGAACCGGGGCGGATGACCATCGCTTTCGGGGCGGACTTCCACAAAACCGGTCTCTGGAACCGGGCCCTGCTGGATCAGATTCGCGCCGTCAATCCCGCGGCGCTGCTCCTGCTTGGCGACAACGCCGTGGACGACCGCGACAACCAAGTGGGTTTGCACCGCAGCGACTATCTGCTGCGCGACCTTTCGCCGGCGTGGCGCGATCTGGCGGGGAGCGTGCCAGTTTACGTCACCTGGGATGACCACGACTATTTCAACAACGACCGGTCGGGCGTTCCGCCGGGGTTCACTGCGGAGGATCGGGCAGCGGTACGAAAGGTATGGACGCAATCGTGGAACAACCCTTCGTACGGCTTCGCCGACCGCGGTGAAGGGATCTTCTTCCGCACGCGGATCGGTCCCTGCGATGTGATCATGCTCGATACGCGGTTCTTCCGGACGAAACCCCGTCAGCCGGACTCGTTCCTTGGTGCGGACCAAATGCGTTGGCTGGCGGAGGCGTTGACCGCCTGCCAGGGGCCCTTCGTGATTCTGACCAGTGCCACCATGTGGAGCGACTACGTTTCCGCCGGCAAGGACTCGTGGGGCGTGTGGGATCCGGAAGGTCGGGAACGCGTTCTCACACTGATCGAGCAACGACGGATAGGGGGAGTGTTGCTGTTGTCGGGCGACCGTCACGGGGCGCGAGTGATGCGGTTGACGCGGCCGTCAGGGTTTGAGTTTTACGAATTCGAGTTGGGCAGTCTGGGCGCGCATCCGGGGCCCGCGGCGATGGGGAAGGAACCGGGGCAGCAGTTGTTCGGCGTCACGGGTGAGTCGCTTTTCGGCGTGTGCACGTTCGACACCACCCGGGACGATCCGAGCGTTAGTGTGCGCATTTTGGACGCTGCGGGCGGGGAGCGTTACCGGTTGACGCTGACCCGCAGCGAGATGATGCCATCGGGAGAGCCGCAGGATTGAAACCCGCGACCCCGACCGCTCCTCGGGTGCGCAGCTCAGCTTTTTCCGAGTTCCAGGCGGCTGGGGAAATGGCGCCCGGAGTCCATTCCGCTGGCCCCGCCGTAATTCAAACCTGCTGCGGAATGACCTCCGCGGTCCGAAGATGCTGAGCCGTAACCATGCAGTGGAATTCACCACGGATGGGCGCGCCCGTGAGGTAATTCGGCAGCGCCGCGCCCCATCCGTGGCATCCGTGCCCATCCGCGGTCCGTTGACTGAATCGTTACGGCTGAGATGCCCACGGTGGCCGGCGGAGCGGAGAAACCCGGTTGACGAATCCGTCGCTTGTGGTTACCTACAGGCCTCGATTAACAGAATCTATTCATGGAGATAATGAAAAACACGCGCAGACTATTGGCGGCCGCGGCGGCGGCGGTGGTGTTCGTCGCCTCGGCGTCGGGGGCCGGCTACATCAGGTTCGATGGCGTTGATGGGGAATCGACGGACGCCGGGCATGACAAGTGGATCGACCTCCAGAGCATATCGCAATCGATTCAGCGTTCCCCGTCGGGGGGCGCCGGCGGGGCGACGCGGGGCGTATTGCAGTTCGGCGACATCGTGTGCACCAAGGAACTTGACAAGTCCTCCCCGAAACTGGCGGAAGCGATCTGTCAAGGAGCGGTGTTTCCGAGGGTAGAGATCGAACTGACGGCCGCCTACGGCCCCAAGCGAGTGACCTATTACCGCTACGAATTGAAGAACGTCCTGGTGACTTCCTACAGCCTCTCGGGTGATGCCCGGGGCGGCGCCAAGCCGGCGGAGCAGTTGTCCCTGAATTTCGAGGAGATCAAGGTGACCTACACCGAGTACGACGACGGCGGTGGCTCCAAGGGGAACGTCGAGTACGAGTGGAAGGTCGAGAAGGGAGAGTGATGATGTCCGCGTGGTTAGTCTCCAACCTTCCGTCTGCGGGCCGGATCCGACCGGTCGGGTGGCTGGCCTTGGCGCTGTGCCTCCTGCCGGTGCAGCCTGCGCTGGCAGCGGTCCCCAACGTCGGACGTCCGCTCGGCATCCTGCTGCAGATCGAGGGCATCGAGGGGGAATCCACCCTGCCGCAACACGAGGGGTGGATGCTTGTCGAGGGTTTGGACAGCGGGCTTACCGTGCCGGTGGTGCTGTCGCCGATTGCGGGAGGCGGCGGGGATGTTCCGGCGGCCGTGCCCGAGGCGGTGACCTGTATCAAGGAACTGGACAAAGCCTCGCCCAAGCTGGTCGAGGCGCTTTCCAGGGGACAGTCAATTCCCCGGGCCCGCCTTGAGTTCTACACCCTGGGCGAGGCTGGCGGGCTCGTTCGTTTCTATCAATTGCAGTTGGAGGATATCCTGATCAGTGCCTATTCGCTGGCCGGAGTTGGTCTGGCGGAACGCCCGGTCGAGCGGGTTCGTATCGATTACCGGCGGGTGGACTGGACCTACACGGAGTTTGCCGCCGAAGGCAAGCCGCTGGCCGATCATCGGGCGTTTTGGGATTTCGTGCAGGACAAGGGTGGCTACGAGTGGATCCGGCGCGGTTTCAAAGTGAGCGCGGCCACAGAAACCGGACGCAACGGCGTTCGGCTGCGGTGGCTGGCCGAGGCGGGCCGCAAGTATCGCATCCTGCGCACCGACCTGCTCAACGGCCAGTTCAGCCAGGCGTTGCCGGACATCGAGGCGACCGCCGATGCTGAGCAGGAACTCTGGGTCCCGCGCGATGGCCCCTTCGGCTTCTTCATCATCACCGAGGTGGACGAGACGGGAGCGCCCTGAGCTGTAACCATGCAGATGGATTCACCACTGATGGGCACGGATGGGCACTGATGTTGAGGGAAACCAGAATCGTTCGTCCTGGGTTCAGGTTCACCATTTAGTGAGGCTTCCCGCCCTCTCCGCCATGGCGGCAGCGCCGCGCCCCATCCGTGGCATCCGTGCCCATCCGCGGTCCATTGACTGATTTGATACGGCTGAGCGAGTCGATCCGGTTTAACCGCGGAGGGACCCGGATCGGGATGCGGCGGCTTCCGGGGATTGGGGGCGAGGTGTGCGCGTGTCGTGGCCGGAAGCAGTGGTGGGGCATTGACCCGCTTTTCGCCGGCGGTGATCGGAATGTCCGGGGAGCGGTTGGCATCGGCCCCGATTGCTTGCGACGCCGGAAGCGGTGGCGGTGATCGTGGTTCCGGATCGGGGCCGGGGCCGGCTTCGGCCCAGCTTGGTTGCAGAAGCGGCAGGTGCGGTCGGGCTGGAGGTCACCGTGGTATTTCGAGGGCTTCCTTCCGGTCGGCGCTGAGAGCGGTGTCGAGCAGCTGGGCGGCTTCGTTCGTTTCCCCGACGGAAAGGTGCCGGCGGAGGCGCAGCTCGTCCTCCGGCGCCCAGAAGGCGCGGGGATCCTCGCCCCGGGCCAGCATTTCCGGGATGCGCCGGTGGACGGCGTCATAGCGGTCCCGCAAGTAATCCGGGATGACGTCGGGCGGCACCATTCTGGTTTGAGATTGCGGCGGCTGGGGGAAGCCGGGGGGTGGGGCATCGAAGGCGGCGCCGCGGCCGCGCGCCGGGGGTTCTGGAGGATTGCGCCACTCATCCACCGAGGTTTGGGCCAGTGGCGTCAGGCAGGCCATGGCCAGGAGCACGCCAATCGTGGCCGCGACGGCGCGGGATCGGTTGTGGGTGGGTGGCAGGCGCCAATCGAGCAGCATCAGGACCAGCGCGGCGAACACCATCACCAGCAAGCCGGTCAGGGAAAGGGCGGCTTGGCGCGCGGGCAGGGGGGCAATGTCGGCCGGGTTCTTCCAGAGCGATCCGAAAGAGTTCTCGAAGACCCGTTCGAAATTCTGCGGCACGCCGCCGCCGTTGCGACCGAATCCGCCCCGCCCCGGTCCGCCAGCGGGAGAACCGCTGCCCATTTCCGCCACGAAGGCGCAATCCGCCGGGGATGTTTGGCCGCCGGCGGCTTCCACGTCGCGCAGGATGCCGCCGGTGGTCCAGCGCCCGGTGTAGCCCGTGACGAGCGAGGCGACCGGACCGCCGGGGAGGGAGATCACCTCACCGGGGGCGACGTGTTCCGTGATGGCGGCGAGGAACTCGCGGGCGCCTTCCTGATTCACCAAGTCCATGCCCCCCGGACCGCCGCCTGCCGGCGCGCCTCCACCCGGGCCATCGGCCAACCCTGGACGGAAGGCCGCGCCCGGCGGCAAGCCGTTTCCGCCCATGGCGGGCCCTCCGGCGAAGGGGCCAGGCATTCGGTTCCCTCCGCGCGGCGCGCCCGGACGCCCTCGCCCGCCCCCCATGGCGCCGAACTCCATCACTTGTGTGGCGGGATCCAGCAGGCGTGCGATGGCGGAGGGTTGCGCAGAGACGAACCACGAGCGCCGGGGTTCAGTTCCCGCGGCGCCGTCCAGCGGTCCCCCGCCCCGTCGGTTCGTGCCGCCCGGGGCGCCGCCGATGGGCTGGCGGTCCATGGGCACTTCGATGGCCACCCAGGTTGCGAGTGTGAGGAAGGCCAGGCCCAGCGATGCCGCCCGCGCGATCCGCATCTGGCGGCCGCCGCCGTGTTCAAGGCGGTCCAGCAGCCAGCCCGCGCCGACCGCCCCAAGGCAGGCCAACGGCCAATGGAGGTTGTATTGCAGGAAGCGCCGGCCGAATCCCATGGCAAACACGACGCCGCACCCGAGCAACGGGCCGATCAGCGTGAAGGCCTGCCGCCGGCGGACCAGGGCGACGCCGAGCCCGATCAGCGCCGCGACTCCGAGCGCCAGGCCCAGGTTCAACCCGGTGCCCGCGCCGATGCCGGACAGGGAGACCTCGCCGCCGGTGCGCTCCTCGGGCAGGTAATTCCGGTTCGCCCAGATGTGGAGCAGCCAGGGACTGTAGAGCAGGACCGGCAGACCGCTGGCGAGCAGCCCGGGCCAGAGGCGCTTGCCACGGAGGACCGTGTTGATCACGAGCGCGGGCGGCAGAAAGAGGCCCATCGGGTGGGCGGTGGTCGCGATCAGGTTGATCACCGCGCAGATGAGGAACCGTTCCTTTTCGAGCGCCAGCAGCGCCAGCGGAGCCAGCACGGTGGCGAAGGCGACGGCGTTGAAGCTGGTCTGGTTCCAGAACAACGTCCCCGGTCCGCACAACAAGACCACGGCAATCAAGGCCGGGCGCGACCCGAAGACCTGACGAATCCAGATCCAGGTCGTGAGCATCAGCGCGGGGTAGAGCAACCAACTCAGGAACGTGATGCAGGCATCCGGTGGCACGCCGAGGAACGTCAACAAATAGCCGAGCAAATGCATTGAGGGCGGATAGATGTGGACGCGTCCGGCGGGCGCCATTTCCCAGAACGCCCAGGTGGGCAGGCCGCCGGCCTGTTCCATCCCGTGGATGGTCGCCATGTGGTAATAGGTGTCGATAAAGACCGGATACCACGACCAACGCACGGCACTCAGGATCGCCACGGTCAGCAGGAGCAGGACGGCGCAGGTGTCCGTTTGGGAACCGGGTTTGGGATGGACCGGCGGGGTGACGGATGGCCGCTGTTCGACCGGCCAGGCCGGGGGTTCGCCGGATGCGGTTGGGTGCATGTCCGGGGCAGGGGAGCGGGAAGCGGGGGAGGTGTCCATGGGCGAGGCGTTTTTCGGGGGCAGACTACGGGTCGTGGGCTGGCGGCTTTGGTGCGGCGGGTGCGGGCCGGGGCGGGGCGGAGGATGCCGCACTCCGCGGAGTTGCGGCCAGGAAGGCCGCGCCGACCAGCCCGCCGAAGAGCGTGAAGATCGCGAATTGCAGGACCGAACAGGCGAGCGCCTGTTCCGCCGGGATGCCGAGTTTGCCGAGCAGGAAGACCAGTCCGGCCTCGCGGGTGCCGATGCCGGCGATCGAGATTGGCAGGAGCACGATCAGACTGAGGCAACCGGTCACACATGCTGCCTCGCCGAAATGCAGGTCGAGGGCGATCGATTTGAAGAGGGCCAGCGAGGCGGCGAAGAAGGTGAGGTAGGCAGCGCCCGTGATGGCGGCGGCCGCCCAACCGGCGGCGCCCACGAGATCAGACAGAACCAGCGAGAGCCAGCGGGCGGCGCGCAAGGCTTGGTGCGACGGCGAGGACCACGCGCCCAGCTTCCGTCCGAGGGCTGCCAGACTCAACGAGATCCCGGCGATCAGCGCGGCGGTTCCCGTCCAAAGCACCCCGGCGCGCGGCGGGGGGAACAGGATCGCGTCGAGCGCCAGCGGTCCGAAGCCGATGAGGAACACGAGGTCGAACACGCGATCGCTGATCACGCTGCGGAAGCTCAATTGCCAGGGCACACCGGCTTCACGAGCGAGGTTCGTTGCCCGGGCGAATTCGCCCAGGCGTCCCGGGGTGACGATCCCCAGCGCGAAGGCGCCCAGGTAGGCGCCGTAGGCGGGCAGGAAACCGTACGTCCCGCCGATCCGTCGGATCAGCACCCGCCAGCGCCAGGTCTTCAACGCCATCAGGACCAGGAACCCGAGGGCCGCGACCATCAGCCAACCTGGCCGCGCCTGCGCGAGCGCCGCTCCCAACTCCGGCCATTGCACCGGTCGAGTCGCGAGGAGCACCGCGAGCACCGTACCGCCCAGGGCGAGGCGCAGCAGCAAACGCGAACGCCGTGGCCGTTTGGGGGGGAATGGGTCAACGTCCGAGTTCATGAGCCTTGATGCCGCGGGTCGCCTTCTTCCAAAGCGTGCGCAATCTGACGAACACCCGCCCAAGCCACCGCGGGTTGGTGCGCGTCAGGCACCAGCGTGCGGCGCCGGAACCGAGCAGGACGAACAGCGCCGAGATGATCCACTCCAGCACGTGGCGGGAAACCGGGAAGCGGCCCGGCGCCACGCCGTAATCGGGGGCCACGCGTCCAAGCCGGTGACGCAGCGCGATCCGGATAAAGGCGCCGCGCTTCTTGAGGTCGAAACCGTGGGTGTGCATCCGGATGGCTTCCGCGGCCGTGATGGGCTGAAGCTGGATTCGTCCGTCCGCGGCCATCGCTTCGAGACAGGCGATGCCCCGCGGCGAACGTCCGGCAACGATCGAGAAGCCTTTGCCGCGTTCTTCGTAGACCGGCGACCAGGCGTCGCCACCGGAAAGGTCGGTGAACTCGTTGGTCAGGTCGGTGCACAGCAGGCATCGCTTCACGATGTGGAACGGGATGAGATAGTTCGCGTGGAACTTCGGCATTTCGATGACCCGTCCGGAACGCATCGTGATGCGGAGGTTGCCGGGCCATTCACCCTCGCGGAAACGCAGCGAGACGATTTCGCGATGGTCCCGCTCGCCCTGCGATGCCAACAGGCTGCGGATCGATGAGAAGTAGAGTGTGTTGCCGCAGTAAGGCCCGAACACATATCGAAGGCGGCGGACCGCGGGATCGCCGGCCTGTTGGAGTTTGCGAATCGAGTGCACCTGACAGGGCAGGCCAACGTAGGCCAGGTCGCCGGCGAACCGTTCCATCTCGGGCAGGATCTCGTTCGGCGACGTGATGACGTATTTGCTCTGGGCCGCGGCCAGAATGTCCTCGGGCCGCGTGGCGATCAGGGTCTTCGGCCGCCACGGTTGCTCGCGGTCCATGCCGGTGACCACCGCGCCCTGGATTTCTCCGCGTTCGAGCAGCCAAAGCAGCACGGCGCTCAGAACGCCGCCACTGGCGCCGCGGGCGCGCACCCCGGCGTCGCTGGCATGGGCAATGGTCAGCAGCGGCGCGTGGCCGAGGTACTCGTCGCGGACGGCATCCTCACCGAAGGTCCAGCGGTGCAGGTCCGGGAACGACACGCGCCGGGCGCTGCATCCCTGCCAGGCCCGAGTCGCGGTGATCTCGTCGATCTTCCCGGTCACGCGCGGGAGGTGTTTCCCGTCGCGGTCCTCGCACCGGATCTGTCCTTTTCCCAAACCCACACACGTCCCGCAGCGCGTGCAGAGGGCGTCGGTCATGGCCGCGCGGAGCTGGTCAAGGGCGGTTGGCGACATAGAACTGGCGGATGCCCCACTCGCCGATGAGCCCGGTGGGAAAGCGTTGGATCAATCGTTCGCCGGCCCGCCGCAGCCAGCGCGGTCCGACCGGCACCAGCACCGTGCCCTCGTGCGCGCGCAGCCGCCAGCCCGTCTCGACCAGCAGCCGGCGGACCGTGCGGGAGCTGGGAAACCGGTGCGGGCCTTCGCCGTGGCCGCCGAGGAGGGCGGAGTAGACCCGGTAAGCAAACTCGGCGGTGGCCGGCGGACAACTCAACACCAGCACTCCGCCCGGACGCACCACCCGTCCGAGTTCCGTCAGAAAGGCGTGCGGTTCGGCGACATGTTCCAGGGTCTCGAGGCTGAGCGCGCGGTCGAACGACGCATCGTCGAAGGGCAGTTGCGAGTAGGTCGCAAGCTTCACCTGCGCGGCGGTCGGATGCAGTCGTCGGGCCATGGCGATGAGTCCGCCCGAGATCTCGGCATGGATCGTCTGCACGTTCGGAGTCGCTCGATGGAGATAAGGTTCCGCGCCGGCGTCGCGGCTGGAGACGTTGAGAATGCGGGCGTCAGGGAACAGCTCGAGCCGCGGGACGGCGTACTCGAAGCGTTGGGAATGCGTTTCGGAAACCCGCGCGTTCTCCCGGACGTAGATGTCGGCCACGCGATCCCAGTGTCGTTCGACGTCGGCATCGCGCCAGGCATTGCGCCGGCGCCGCAGACCTCCCGCCGGCGGTGTCCGGGTTCCGGATGCGGTCGGTGCGTGCTTCACGAGCGGCCTCCCTGCGATCCGTTCGAGCTCGAGTGGAGCAGCGCGATCTGGTCGGCGAGGAGGCCGATGAAGAAAAGGAACATGCCGAGCACGATGGTCAGCACGGCGCTGTTGGGGATGCGGTCGGCGGTGAAGAAGCCGAACACCCCCCAGCCCAGACCGATCAGTCCGAACAGCATGCTGGCCGGGCAGAAGATCTTCAGCGGGTTGAAGAGCATCACCATCCGCAGAACCAGCAGCGCCATCTTGAGGCCGTCGCGAACGAAGCGCATGGAACTCGGGCGGCCCACGCGCGCGCGGACGTGGATTGGCACGGTGGCGTATTCCCAGCCCTGCTTGATGAAGGCCAGCGTCGAGGTGGTGCTGAACGAGAAGCCGTTCGGCAGGAGTCCCAGGATGGGCAGCAACCGTTCACGCTGGAACCCGCGGAATCCCGAATTGTAGTCCGGCAGACGCTGTTCGAGCAGGTATTCCCCCAGGACGCGGACCAGTCGTTTGCCGGCGAGGCGACGCCGTTGTTGCGGCGAGTCGGCCCCGCGTTCGCCGATCACCAGCGCATGGTCATCGAGCAGGCGCACGACGGTGTCGAGCGCGTCGGGAGCATGCTGGCCATCGCCGTCCATGAAGATCACCTTGTCGCAGCTCGCGCGTCGGACGCCGGTCTTGAGCGCGGCGCCATAACCGCGGTTGGCGGGATGCCGGATCAGCGTGATTGCGGGGTGGCCCGCGATCAACTCCGGGGAATTGTCAGTCGAGCCGTCGTCCACGATCAGGACCTCGTAGTCGCGCAGGACGCCGCCGTGTTCGAACGCAGCGAGCAGGCCCGGCAGCGCTTCCGCCTCGTTGTGGACCGGGATGACAATCGAGGCCCGGCGTCCGCCGTCCGGGGCGGCATTTGACGGCTCCGTGGCGGCGCGGGTGCGGCTGGCAGGCGCTTGGCTCATCGTTTTCGGACGGTCATGTCGGACGATTGCCAGTCCGCGGACGGCAGGTGGCCGGGCAGTCGGGCGACAGGCCTCTTGATAGCGAAAGACGCGGGCGATGTGAAGCGCGCGTCAAGGCGGGGTAAAGGGCGGGTGAATCACCTCGAAGTTGTCGATCTCGATGGAGCCGGGGGGCCTTGCGGCCGTTCACTCCGGACTTGCTTCGAGCCTTGGTCACGCGGGCAGAATCGCTGTATGGACCGATTGCCCGAGGACCTCGTCAATGCGCTTCACCGCGCCCGGCGGATCATGGCGCTCACGGGCGCCGGCATTTCGGCGGAGAGCGGGATGCCGACGTTTCGGGAGGCGCAAACCGGTTTGTGGGCGCGGTTCCAGCCCGAGGAACTCGCGACGCCTGAGGCCTTCGAACGTCATCCGCGCCGGGTTTGGGAATGGTATGCATGGCGCCGATCGCTGGCGGCGCAGGCCCGGCCCAATGTCGGTCACCGGACCCTGGTCGGGTTGGCGGACCGGGTGCCGGACTTCACGCTCGTCACCCAAAACGTCGACAACCTGCATCAGCGCGCCGGCAGCCGGGAAGTGGTCGAGTTGCACGGGAACATCCTTCGCACACGCTGTTCGCAGGATGGCGGCCCCGTCACCGAATGGGCTGACGGCGGGACCCTGCCGCCCCTTTGTCCCCGTTGCGGCGCGCCGTTGCGGCCGGATGTGGTGTGGTTTGGCGAGGCGCTCCCGGCGGACGCGGTGGCCCATGCCTGGCGCGCCGCAGAAGCCGCCGAACTCTGCCTGGTCGTCGGCACGTCCGCGCTGGTGCATCCGGCGGCGTCGCTGCCGCTGGTGACGCGGGAGCATGGCGGGTTGGTGGTCGAGGTGAACCCGGAACCCACCCCGTTGACGCCGCAGGCCGCCTGGTCCCTGCGGGGGCGGGCCGGCGACGTGTTGCCGCGCTTGTTGGCGGCGGCCTGGCCGGACTGACGATGGGAGCGGTCCGGCTTGGCGGCGGTTCGTGGGCAGCTCAGCCTCTACGGGGTTCAAGGCGGCCGGGGCAATGGTGTGCGGAGGTCATTCTGCCGGCCCCGCCGGAGGTCGGGCTGGCTGCGGGATGAAGTCCGCCGTCTGAAAAAGCCGAGATCCTCACCGGCGGTTCCACCGTTCGCAAGAAAGCTCGCCAACGAGGGTGAAGCGCGTAGGATGTGCGTCGTTCCATCTCCAGAAAAACCATGAAGACGACGAAACCTGCTGAGACCTCCGCCCCGACCGGAACCACTTCGCGCCGCGACTTTATCGCGCATGCCGGACGGGCGGCCGCGGCCACCGCCCTGGCCGGCGTGGCGCTGCCGCATGTTCACGCGGCCGGGGACGACACCATCCGGCTGGCAATCATCGGGTGCGGTGGGCGCGGCACCGGCGCCGTGGCCAACGCCCTTGAAGCGCCCGGGGGACCGACGAAGCTGATCGCGATGGCGGACCTGTTCGAGAGCCGCTTGAGCCGTTCGCATCAGACCTTGCGCGACAAATACGGCGAGCGGGTGGAGGTGCCGGCGGACCGGAGGTTTCTCGGCTTCGATGCCTACCGGCACGCCATCGACTCGCTGCGTCCCGGCGACGTGGTGCTCTGCACGACGCATTCGGCGTTTCGGGGGATTCACGTCGAGTATGCGGTGTCGAAGGGGATCAACGTCTTCATGGAAAAGACGTTTGCGCCGGATCCGGGCGGGTTGAAGCGGATCCTGCGGGCGGGCGAGGCGGCGGCGCAGAAGGGACTGAAGATCGGGGCCGGGGTCATGTGCCGGCATTCCTCGGCGCGGCAGGCGTTGATCCGCGAGATCCGCGACGGGGCGATGGGGGATATTCAGCTGATCCGCGCGTACCGGATGGATTCCGGCTACCGGATGGGACCGTTGGCCCCGAACCCGACCGAGTTGCTGGCCCAGATCCGGCTGCCCTACCAGTTCCTCTGGGCGTCTTCGGGCATCTTCATTGAACTCATGATCCATCAGATCGACGAGTGCTGTTGGATCAAGGACGGCTGGCCGGTCATGGCGCATGGCGTGGGCGGGCGGGGGCCGGACAGCACCGATTGCTCGCAGAACTTCGATACCTATTCCATCGAATACACCTTCGCGGACGGTACGAAGGCGCTGGTGACCGGACGCTACATTCCGAAGTGCCACAATGACTTCGCGACGTTCGTGCACGGGACGAAATGCGCGGCGCAGTTTTCGGGCGACATTCATGCGCCGACGGTTCAGCGGTACAAGGACCAGCGGATCGAGCGGGCGAACATCGCGTGGCGCCCGGCTCCGGAGACCGTCGGTCCGTGGCAGGCCGAGTGGAACGTGCTGCTCGATGCGATCCGGAATGACAAGCCGCACAACGAAGCCCGGCGTGCCTGTTACTCGAACCTGGCGGCCATCATGGGCCGCGCCGCGGTCCACACGGGTCAGGTCATCACCTGGGAAGAGGCGCTCGCCTCGGACTTCAAGTTCTGCGCGGACGTCGATGCGCTCGACATGAACAGCCCCGCCCCCGTGACCGCCGACGCCAACGGACGCTATCCGGCGCCGACGCCCGGGGCCTGGCAGGAGATCTGAGTGGTATCGATTCAATAGGCCGCAGCCGCTGACGGGCAGTCGCCGCTGATCTTCATGGGCTTGCGCGGTCCCGCCGGTTCGGACGGGCAGTCACGTTTTGGTGAGTCGTCGCGCCCCGGGGCAGGCAGCCATATCCCCACTGAATCATGCGCCGACCCGGCGTCGGCTACCAATCACTGAATCGTCACGGCTGAAGCGCTCCGTCGTGGCAACGGCCCCCGGGGTTCGCGAAGCCGGGAGGTGCGCACGCCGGGTTGCGCGAAGGCGTCGGGTGGATTCCCGCAGCGTGGGTCCAAAGCGGTATCGTGCCCCGCGCACGTTTGTCGCCAATCCAGAAATGCGCGAATCCGCGTCAGTCGTGGAGAATACAACCGGGTGCTCGCGGCTTCAGTGTGCTCGGGGTGACCAGCTTGTCGTGTGCTGCCGCATCACGCGGCGAGCGCCAGCTTCTCGAAGACCGCGAGAATGTCGTCGCGGTGGGGTCTCAGAGAGTCGCGAACACGGTGGATGGTCGTGGCGGAGTTGAGGTCGTCAAGTGAGTCAAGAGTCGCGGGGCCAAAGGCGTTCGCTAGAAGCAGTCGGGCCATCATGGCGTCGGGGGTCTCCCGTCGGCGGACCGGGTCGGCTTGCGCGGCGCCTTCTTCGTCGTCTCCCAACTCTGACGGGGGCATCCCGGCCAGTGTGCAGACGCGAGGGTAGAGTTCGAGGAGCAAGTCGCGCAGGGCGTCGTCGGACGCCGTGGATTCGAGCAGGCGGACGACTTTCAGGACGAGCGGAAGGATGCTGCCCTCGGGGCCAAAGGAGGCGAGTTCGGACTCTTCCGCGTCGCTGAGTTTCTCGCCAAGACGAATGCGGGATTCGGCGAGTCCGAGCCGCAATCCCAGTGGACGACGTGGTGCGGCAGTAACGAGTTGTTGCTCGAAATAAGTCCGGGCTTCCTCCGTCCGGTTGCGGGCGAGCAAAAGGAAGCCACGGGCCTCGACGAAGGCGGAGCGGCATTCTCCAGTCAACTCGTCGGGCAGGTTCAGCAAGTCCTCGGCTTGAGCGAGCAGCCCCTCGCGTTCCTCCCCTGAACTCGCGTGCCGCGCCTGCCAATGGAAAAGCAGGGCGCGACCCAAGCGCTGAGCAGGGCGCATCTCCGCGACGTGTTGCGCTGGCAGGACCACCGGCCCCAGCACTTCCTCTTCCGCCGATTCAAAGAGAGCAGCCACAGTCGATGTGGACGGAGCTTGCTGCGCGATCGAGCGGAGTCGCCTCTTTGCGTAGGCGTTCCCCAAGTCCGCGGCGCGCTGCAGGAGCGCGCGCGCCTCGCCACTATGCGCCTGCGTTCCGGTTTCGGTGTCCAGACGGAGGAGCATATCCGCGAGGCCGGTGTAACCCCAGGGATTCTGAGGGAACTCGGACTGGGCCTCGCGATATACAGTCTCAGCGGTGGCGGCGTCGCCGGAGGCTCCGAGCATTTTTGCCAGTTCGGTCCTTACGTGCGCGTTGGACGGAAAGCGGAAGCGCGCCCTCCAGAGGAGGTCCATCGCTTCTCGGCAATCAGCTTCGGCTGAGGCTTCGTTGCCGGCCCGTTCCGCCTTCAAGCCGCGCGCCCAAAGCGCACGAGCGAGCGCCGTCCAACAGAACTCGTGGTTTGGGTCCCATTCCATCGCCTCCTCGGCGCGGGCGACGGCCCAGTCAGGGTCGTGCGTGCGCGCGGCATCCGCCAGTTGGTTGAACATCCGGACCAGCGGCGTCGCGTCTCCGGCCGCCCGCGCATAGGTCCGATATCCACTCAGGACCGCGCCAAGTTCGCCCTGGATCGCTGCGGGTCCGCGTTGTGCGACTCTATGGATGATCCGCTTCGCTTCGGTGAGGTCTGCCGTGGGTAGTCCCACCTCGATCACCGGGCTGTCGGGGCGTTCCGATCGCAGTGGCGGCAATACCTTCCTCAACCATCCCGGCCCGTGCTTGGCATCCCGTCTTGCGCTGATCACGGGCTCGAACTCGCGTGCCCACGTTTCCAGGGAGCAGTGGTAGCCACCGAGCAACGCCCGGGCCGTGAGGAGCCATTCCTTTTGCGCGATGCCGGTATCCGCGAGGTCAATCAGCGTGGCGAGCAGGAGGAACGGCGCCTTGGTCGGCAACTGGCCGCGTTCGTCCCGCGTCTTGCGGAGCCCGAGCAGGCCGATATCGATGTAGTGAGCGGGTTCGCGGTTGCGGCGCAACGCCAGTCCCTGCCACATGCCTTCGAGATGCTGATTGGTCTCGGCCCAGGCCAGCGCAGCGAGATAGGCGGCCTCCGGGTCGGGCCCACTCTCTGTCCGCAAGGGGCGCAGCCACGAACGGAAGTCGCGCAGCCGGTCGCGGAGCAGACGGGCGACCCGCGGCAGGGGCAACCCAGCAAGACCGCCGAACAGGTCCTGAAGGTGCGCGGCCCAGACGATAGTGGGCGTCTCCTCGGGCGGAAGCTTCATCAGGCGTTCGCGCAGCCAATCGGCGACAGCGACCTCCAGTGCCTCAGCGTGAGCTGGGAAGATCTCGATGAACGATTCGCGCAAGCTGGACCGCGACCATGCCGTCACGCCGGCGTATCCCAGCACAAGTTTCTGGATCGCCCGGGAGGGTGCGGCGTTCAGCTCATCGAGCCAATTCTGGACGGACGGGTTCATGGCCTCGCGGGAAGGTCGGCATGGTGAGCCGAGTCGTCCTTCAGCAACCGGTGATGGACGCTGCGAGCTTCCACGATGCGGGATGGTGGAACGTCGGTGGGGACCTCGGCGATCCGACGGATATCATCCAGGGTGTAATCGATATGGCCGTGGAGGAACTCCTTCCGGAACGAGGGATCTGTTGCGCTGAGATCGACGGTGAATCCGTAACCATCGGGATCGGCTTTGCGCGGGGCAGGGAAGAAGCAAGGACTCGGCATCTGGCCGGGCACGTCGTCGAGGACGGTGGGCGATGCCGCCCAGGCGGGCTTGCCAATGTGGGTATTGTGAACGCGGATGAGGCTGTATTGCATCAGCACCACGATTGCTGGTTTGCCAGCCCGAAGACCGATGTGGCCCAGGCCAAAGGCGTCCCGGAGGCGGTTGGCCCAGTCCTGCTCCTCAAGAATGTCCTCAACTTCGGCAAACGGCGCCACGAAGGCGGGGCGACGGTAGCTGCCACGGTTTACGAGTTGGAGCCACTTCTCCAAGCGTGCCTGCTTGAGAGAATCAAACGCGGCTCCCTCCTCCCGTGTCTTGAGCATCTCGCGGATGAGTTCGTTTGCCTCGGAGTCGTCCACATCGGAGCCTCTTGAATTCGCCCTCCCGGCCAATCCGTGAAGCGTTTCGATGCGAACCACGTCCCAATCGGGACTGAGGGCGAGCCAGTTGGGCTGATTGATGGCGGTGAATGTCGCACTGGGATCGGGCAGATCAACTCGAGCCTTGGCGTACGCGGAGTGATGGCGGAACCATGAATCCCGGTCCTGGGGAGAGGACGCAAAACCGCTGAACGAGAGGAAGTCATCTTCACGCGCGGCGGGAACACGCTCGTCGAGGATGTAGTTCTCCGCCGGAGCCACTTCCTCCAGTGCTGTTCCACCTGCCATGCGCTGCAGGAAGGCAAAAAAAGGCTGTTTCCCCTGAAATGCCACGGCCTGAGAAACTAGGACTTCGTGCCGCGCAGGTCAATCTTGCGAATTGGCGGGGAGAAGGCGGATTCACGCTCAAGAAAGCGGGGGGCCGGGCTTCGCGGGGGCGCCTCACACGCGGTCCTCCCTTCGGCGTGGTGTTGGTTCTCGGTGGCCGATGTATCACCAAGTCAGCCAAGCCTTGGTTTCGGGGCTGGGGGACGTCGCTGGCTCACGGAATTCTCGCGGTCAGGAGATGCAAGCCGTGACTTACTTCCGGTGCCGCACCGTCGTCAGGTGTGGCGGGGGCGGGGGGTGCATGTCGTGGCCCAGATAGAAGCTCGGATGCGGGGGTTGGTTGTAGGCGACGTTCTGCCACGCGACACTGAGCCGGTATTGCGGGTCGTGCATGAGCGTACGGAGCCGCCGGTCAGTGGGTTCCGTGGTGGTGTAGATGCGCAGGGCCGAGTTGTCGACCGTGCGCAGGACCAGTTCCTCCCGCCAATCGCCGAAGAGGTCGGCGCTCAACACCGGCCGGCCGCCGGCGCATCCGTCCGCGGTCAGGAGCGGAGTCATGGTCCCGCTTTCCCAGTTCCATTTCAGGATGCGGTTCCCACCGAGCACCTCGCGCAACGGGTCACCGTCCCACCAGATCACGAAGGTCGAGTTGCCGCCCCCAACCGGGCTCACCGTGGAGATCACCTCGCCTTTGCATGAGCGCAGTCCTCCCGGAATTCCCCACATCTCCTCGCCCGGATACCGCGGGTCGACATCCGCGCTCACGCCACCACCCACATCCTGGCCGTCCGGTGTGCCCCACAGAATCCGGCCCGTCCGCGCCTCATACAGCGCGGCGCCCGGGGTCCATTGGTCGTATTCACCGCCCTCGTTTTCGTGCGGACCGAAGACCTCGAGTCCCGGGTGTTCCGGGTCCAAGTCGCCAACGTGCAACGAGTCCCCGTGGCGCAAACCCGTCGTGAAAAGTCCGACCCCGTTGTCGTCGACCACCATCGCCCCGTAGACGATTTCGTCCCTGCCATCCCCGTCAACATCCGCAACGGACAGGTTGTGGTTGCCCATGCCCGAGTATCCGTAGACGTGCGCCCCCTTGTCCGTTCCCGGAGTCATGTCCGCGTCGAGGGTCAGCACGTTGCCGGCCACGGCAACGACCTGCCGGCGCTCCTTCGCGCCGTAACGGTCCCACACCATCCACTCGCCCGGCACGGCGCCATCCCAGTTGCCAACCCCGTCGGTGACCTTGTTGAGCCCAACGGCAGCATCGACCGTTGCCCGGGCGGTGACGTAGGGGTGGCCGCGATTGGGATGGGTCGCCGAATCGAAGACCCAGCGCGAGGTCAGTCGGCGGTCGCGCCAATCCCACGCGGCGAGTACGGTGCGTCCGTAGTACCCGCGGCACATGATGACGCTCGGACGCGCACCGTCGAGGTAGGCCACGCAGGCGAGGAAGCGGTTCAGGCGGTTGCCGGTCGTGGTGGTTTCCATGCCTCCATTGCCCCCGATGCCACCCCAGCCGCCCGTGGGTTCCCGGCCGGGAATGTAGGGCGTGGTGGCCAGTTCGGCGCCGGTCCGGCCGTCGAAAATGGTGAAGTACTCCGGGCCGGTCATGATTTTGCCGAAGGTGCGCGAGCTGCGGTCGCGATCGACCCAATCGGCCTTCGGATCGCCGATCACCTTGCCGGCGCCGTCGACCGTTCCATCGGCGGTGCGCACGGCGATTTCCGCGATGCCGTCACCGTCGAGGTCATGGACCATGAACTGGGTGTCGTGTTCGCCTTCGCGGATGTTGGGGCCCATTTGGATCGTCCACAGGAGGGCGCCGTCGAGCTTGTAACCCTGGAGGACGGTGTTGCCGGTCAGGCCGGCCGCGGCGGTATCACGGGGCCGTTGTGTTCCCTGCAACACGATCTCGTACTCGCCGTCGCGGTCGAGGTCTCCCGCGGATCCATCGCTGGCGGTCGTGGAGGGAGGGAGTTGGAGGGGAAGCTCGAAGTATTGGCGGGCGGGAGCGCCGGCGGGCACCTGGTTGAGGAAGGGGCGGCTGGTGGGGCCTTCGCGGCCGTCGAGCACGGGACGGACGAAGTAGGCGTTGGCGAGCGTCGGATCGGCGTCCTGGTCCTGATGCCAGGTTGTGGTCGCGATGGGTTCGGGGTTGAGCCGGACCGGGGAACCGCCGGCGGTGACCCGGTAGAGGTTGAACGCGATTCCGTCGGGATCGCTCCCGAGCATCCGCCAGCTGACAAACACGCCGTCGTCGCCCCGGTTGATGGCGACGACGCCACGTTCCAGGTGCTCCATCTGGCGAGGCTGCCCGGCGGCGGATGCCTGGACGAGGGCGATAGCGAGCGATGGGAGCAGCAGTTTCTGGCGGTTCATTGGCCCTGTCTATAGGCCGGGCCTCCGGCTGGAAGCAAGCCTCCCGCTCCGCCAAATCGGAGCCTGGAATTCGTTCCGCCAACCTCGCCAGGAACCAATCGCAAAGCCGAACGAGCGCAAACGGTAGGCTGACCGCATCTGTCGGATGGCGAGCGCGGGCTGGCATTGTGGCGAGGTGAAGCACGCTTGAAAGCGTCGCAGGTTGACGTTGCTCTGCGGGCCGCGTCTCCCTACACTCGCTGCCGAACACAGCTTCCGATACCAACGCGAATCCTCTCCCTTCATTGCCATGAAACGACGCCATTTTCTGAAGTCCGCGGCGACCGCGGGGGCCGCCACGATGATCCTGCCCGAGGTCCGGCTGTTCGGCGCCGGCGCTCCGAACAACAAACTCAACATCGCCCTCATCGGTACCTGGGGCCGCGGGGAAGCGCATTTCAACGCGATCTCGACCGAGAACGTCGTCGCCCTGTGCGACATCAACGAAGAGCACCTGGACTTCGGCGCCAAACGGTTTCCGGGCGCGAAGAAGTATGTCGATTGGCGAAAGTGCCTGGATCAAAAGGGCCTGGATGCTGTGGTGTGTTGCAGCCTTGACCACACTCATGCCTTCGTCTCGAACTGGGCGCTCAATCGCGGTCTGCACGTCTACTGCGAGAAACCGCTCGCGAACTGTGTCCAGGAAGCCCGCGTCGTGCGCGCCAACTACCTCAAGAACCGCCACAAACTTGCCACCCAGGTCGGCACCC
Organism: Verrucomicrobiales bacterium; assembly: GCA_024233305.1. Lineage (GTDB taxonomy): Bacteria > Verrucomicrobiota > Verrucomicrobiia > Limisphaerales > J093 > J093. The sequence continues at coordinate 19,053 of JACKPV010000028.1, read as the reverse complement.
AGCGGCACGCCATCGAGAACTTCAATCGTGTGCGCGAACTGGTCCTCGACGGCGCCATCGGCACGCTGGAACGCGTCAGCGCCTGGGGCAACCGGCAACTTCCCCGACCGGGTTATCTTCCCGCCGCGGGCGAGCCACCCGCCTACCTGCACTATGACCTGTGGCTCGGTCCGGCGCCCTACCATCCTTATAACCCCGGCTATTTCTCCGGTAGCTCGGGAATGAACTGCCTCCAGTGGAACATGTTCTGGGATTTTGGCAGTGGCCAGGTCGGCGACATGGGCAGTCACACCATGGACCTCGCCTGGAACGCGATCGATGCCGGGTTACCGACCTCCGCCGAGGGCAAGGGCGATCCTTTCAACCCGGAGGTCACGCCCGTGAAACTCGAGACCCACTTCGACTTTCCCGCCAACTCCTGGCGGCCCGAAATCAAGGTTTCGTGGTACCAGGGCGGGGCCATGCCCGAGTCGCCGACCAAGGTCATCGACCTCAACCAGATCGGGCACGGCGCCATGTTCGAGGGCAACAAGGGAACGTTGATCGCCGACTTCGGCTCCCGCATCCTGGTGCCGCTCGGCAACCGGGCGGACCTGACCTACTACAAGCCCCGCACACCGGAGACGGTCATCCCGCCGTTGGGCGGTTTCCAGCAGCAGTGGATCAACGCCTGCAAGACGGATCTGAAGACTTCCTGCGACTTTGAATACAGCGGCAATGTCATCGAGATGATGCTGCTGGGCCTCGTGGCCTACCGCGTCGGCAAGAAACTGAAATACGATCCGGAGGTCGGCCGCGTCACCAACAGCGACGAAGCCAACGCCCTGCTGAGCCGTCAATACCGCGACGGCTGGACCCTGGATGGCTGAGGTCGGGCGATTCAATCGTCCGGCGCCGCCGTTTGGAGCGAGGCGCGCCGTCCCTGGCTTCAGGGCGGCGCGCACGAAGCGACGCACTCCGTAACGGGCGGGGCAGGGGGGCAGTCCGGCGCTTGCCGGGCGAGGCTTCGCTTGCGCACCTCTCGCACCGGCATCGTGGACCGTTCCGCCCGGTCGCGTGTTCGCGAGGCAGAGTTTTGCTTCGCCAGGGGCGGCGGCTTTTCGTAATCCTCGGGTCGCATGAGTGTGTCACCGGATTCGCGTAAGTCTGGCCCCGCCTTTCATCTTCCGTTTCTGATCGGCGATGCCGTGCTGCTGCTGGCGGCGTGGGGTCTGGCCGCGCAAGGCCACCGGCCCATGACGGCCTACGAGGTCGCTGCGGTGGCGGCCTGCGTGGCGCTGGGTGCCTGGTTGGGAGTGTGGCCCTTTGTGCTGCGACACCGGGCGGTGATGCGCGAGTTGGAGACCACCGATCTGGGGGATGCCGTCGAACGGATCCAGCATCTCGACGACGTCGCCCGCCAGGTGTCCCAGGCAACCAACAAATGGCAGACGGCGCAGGATGCGGCCGAGCGAACGGTGCGGGCGGCGGGGGAACTGTCGGAACGAGTGATCCAGGAGCAGGCGGCTTTTCGGGAGTTTTTGGAGAAGGCCAACGATGCCGAGCGCAACCATCTGCGACTCGAGGTCGAGAAGCTGCGACGCAACGAGGGCGCCTGGCTCCAGGTGCTGGTGTTCACGCTGGATCACACGTTCGCCCTCTTCAATGCTGCTGCGCGGTCCCGTCAACAGAATGTGGCGAACCAGATCGGACGCTTCCAGGGAGCGCTGTTGGATGCGGCCCGTCGCGTGGGTCTGAACTCCATCGCCGTCGAACCCGGCGCTCCGTTCGACGCGGATGCCCATGTGCTGCCGGACGGCGTTGTTGCCCCGCCTGAGGGAGGGGTGGTGGCCGCGACGCTGGCGCCGGGTTACACCTTTCAGGGGCGCTTGGTTCGCAAGCCGATGGTGAACCTCGGTGGTCAGGCGGAAGGCGAGTCGACGGAGGGCACGGATGCGGGGCCGGGGTTGGACTCAACGCGGTTTACCACCAGTCCGACCGATGAGGATGCGGAAGGCGGTCCGCGTTCGGAACCCGGATTGTCCGATGCCGGCGGCGACTCGTGGCCGGGGGATGCCGATGCTTCGGAATCTCCGCCGTCGCCTTCCTGAAAGCCGCTGCCGCCGCGGGGCAGTCTCCCGGATTGTGTCGCTATCGAGCCGTGCGCCGGGCGGCCCGCGCCAGGGCGGCGAAGAGACGCCCGAACTCGGGATACTTGAGGCACAGCCGCTCGGGATGGAACTGCACGGAGAGGAACCACGGCAGGAGCCCGGTGTGTTCGTTCGCCAGTTCGTAGGCCTCGACCAAGCCGTCGGCCGTCTGGCCCGTGGGCTGAAACAAGGCGGCCAGCCGGTCCACAGCCTGGTGGTGGGTGGTGTTCACCGTGATCACGGGTTGGCGCATGATCCGGCGAAGCAACGACCCGCGGGTGAGCGCCACTTCATGCACCGGATCGTTCAACCGCGCGTACTGCCGGTGGTCGAGACCATCCGGGCGTTCGGTCGCCAGATCGATATACAGCGTCCCTCCGAAAACGACGTTCACCATTTGATGCCCCCGGCAGATGGCCAGCAGGGGCTTCCGTTGACGGAATACCTCGCCGATCAGCAGGGTTTCCGCGAGATCGCGCTCGGGATCCGTCCGCCCGACTGTCCGGGCCAGCTCGGGGGACGTGGAGCGCCGATGCAGTAAAGGCTGGATGTCGTCGCCGCCGCTGAGGACAACCCCATCGCAGCGGCGGACACACTCCGCCAGATATCCCGGGGACGGGATCGGGTTCAGGGTGAGGGGCAGGCCACCGGCGGCCAGCACGGCCTCGGGGTAGCGGCCGGACAGGGTGAGTGACGGATCACCGAATTCGGGGCCGGCCGCCTCGGTGCCACCGGCAATGAGAATCAGGGGGCGGGACTTCATGGGGTGGAGCGCAAATCGGTCGGAAGCCGCGCTGCTCAGCCTTCCGCTTCCGGAAACCGGCGGCGCATGAGTTCGTGAACGCGCCGCGGTTCCTCGGGCGGGCAAAGGCGTCGGCCGGCACGACGTTTCACGGCATCCAGCAGGGTGCGCCAGTCGTCCAGAGAAGGTTCGGCGACGCGTTCCCACCGTTCGAACCGGCGGACCCGCTCGTAGAAATCCCAGTCGTCGCCGTGCCGGCGGACCAGAACCTCGCGGCGGGCCCCTTCGGCATCGCGCCCTTTCCAGGATATTTCGCCTCGTCCGGCCATGGGAACAGGGGTTCGCCTACATCGGCAGATCGACGCTGGCCACGGCCATTGCCGCGATGCCTTCCTCGCGGCCGAGAAATCCCAGCCCCTCGTTGGTGGTGGCCTTCACCGCCACCCGGGAGGGATGGACCTCCAGAATCTCGGAGAGCACCGTTTTCATGCGGCGCACGTGCGGCGCCAGTTTGGGTGCCTCGGCGATCACCGTGCCGTCGACGTTGACGATCCGTCCACCGCGCAACTGGATCAGGCGGACGGCCTCGTGCAGGAAGACGCGGCTGGGTTTTCCCTTCCAGCGGGGATCGGTGTTGGGGAAGAAATGCCCGATGTCACCCTCGCCCAGTGCGCCGAAGAGGGCGTCGCAAATCGCGTGGATGAGCACGTCGGCATCCGAGTGCCCGTCGAGGCCCTTCGAGTGGGGGATCTCGACGCCGCCGAGGACGAGCTTTCGTCCTTCGACCAGCCGGTGCACGTCATACCCGATGCCCGCGTGAATCATGGATCGAGCTTAGTCAGGGACGCCCCGGGAAGCAACCGCAAGCAACAGGGCGCGGGGGGGGGCAGGGTGGGGGCCGCCGGATTTCACTTTCCTCGTCCGCCGCCGCGCCTAGACTCACGCGGATGATACGGGAACCTCTGTTGGCGATCGACCTGCCGGGCCTGCCAAAGGTGCGGAGCGGCAAGGTCCGGGAGATGTTCGATCTGGGTGACGCCCTGTTGATGGTGGCCACCGACCGCATCTCGGCATTCGATGTCATCATGCCCAACGGCATCCCTCGCAAGGGCGAGGTGCTGACCCAGATTTCCTATTTCTGGTTCGACCGGTTTGCGTCGTTGGCGCCGAACCACCTGCTGATCGACCGCGACGACCCGTTCCCGGAGCCGTTGCGGCCATACGCCGATCGGCTTGTGGGGCGCAGCATGGTCGTCAAGAAGGCGCAACCCCTCGCCATCGAATGCGTGGTGCGAGGCTACCTGGCGGGTTCGGGTTGGAAGGAATACCGGCGGGACGGGACGGTGTGCGGGATTCGCCTGCCGGCGGGTCTGACGGAATCCGCGGAATTGCCCGAACCGATCTTCACCCCGGCGACCAAGGCGGAGGAGGGCCACGACGAGAACATCGCCTACGACCAGGCGTCCGACATCGTGGGGAGCGAGGTGGCGGCCCGGGTGCGGGAGCTGAGTTTGCAGCTGTATCGCGAGGGGCGGGCCTACGCCCGCGAGCGGGGGATCATCATCGCGGACACCAAGTTCGAGTTCGGGCTGCTGGATGGTGAACTGATCCTGATCGACGAGGTGTTGACGCCGGACTCGTCGCGGTTCTGGCCGGCCGATGCCTACGAACCCGGACGCAGCCAGCCGAGCTTCGACAAGCAGTTCGTCCGCGACTATCTAGAGACGCTTTCCTGGGAAAAGACCCCACCCGGTCCGGTGCTGCCCCCGGAGATCACGGAGAAGACCAGCGCCAAATATCTCGAGGCCTACGAGCGGCTGGTCGGTCGGCCGCTCTGATGCCGGCTCCGCCCCGGGAACTCAAGGGGGCTCGGAAGAGGTTGCGGCCTGGTTTGGGCTGCGGCTAGACTCCTGTTTCGGAAGCGCGACACCATGGACAACACCGCAAGGGACCGCCTGCAAATCCGCTCGGAACGGGCGGCCGGCCGCCATTTTGTCGAACTCGGGCGCGGGGCTGCCCGGGAGGCTTTCCTGACGTTGCCCGCCCTGCCGGGTGAAGCCCCGGCGGCCTTGCTCGGGCGTCTCTATCGCTGGCTCGATGATTCCCCGGACTGGCGAATTCTCCGGCAGGATGTGTTCGGTGTCGTCGGTGATGCCGCCAGCCACCGTTCCGGCAAGGCCCATCGGCTCGGCGGGCGGGACTGGCCGCAGACCTGGGTCGAGCAGGGCAACGGCGAAGGTTCTCCGGTGGCCGGATTGCAGGTGCAAGCGGTGGCGGGCATCCCGACGAAGGCGGTGCGCGTGGAGGGCCGGACCCTGGGCATCCTCCACGAAGACGAGTGGGCCCGCTACTGCGTCCTCGGCGGGCTGCAATCGACGCGGCCGGACGACCCGCGGGAGGCCCAGTCCGAGCAGGTCCTTGCCCTGATGCACCAAGCCCTGGCCGAGGCGGGGATGGGATTCTCGAATGTCATCCGCACCTGGTTTTATCTGGACGACATTCTCGACTGGTATGACGGCTTCAACGCGGTGCGCAACGCCTTCTTCGAGAAACATGGGATTTTCGACGGACTGGTACCGGCCAGCACCGGCATCGGGGGGGGCAACGCCGCCGGGGGCGCCCTGGTGGCCGATCTGATCGCCATCGAACCGAAATCCCCGGCGCTTTCCCTCCGGGCCGTCCCCTCGCCGCTGCAATGCCCTGCGCTGGAATACGGAAGCTCGTTCAGCCGCGCTGTGGAAATCCGCACCCCGGGCGAACAGCGGTTGCTGGTTTCGGGGACTGCCAGCATCGCTCCGGAAGGGCACACGATTCACGTCGGAAACGTGGATGCCCAAGTGGCCACGACGATGGAGGTCGTGGGCGCCATCCTCGAGTCCTGCGGTCTGGGCTGGCAGGACAGCGTGCGCGCCATCGGCTATTTCAAACACGCAAACGACATCGGCGCCTTCGACCGCTATTGCGCCAGCGCGGGGTTGCCGGCGCTCCCGATCATCATCACGAAGAACGACGTTTGCCGGGACGATCTGCTCTTCGAGCTCGAGGTGGATGCCATTCGAGTCACGGAGATCTGATGCCCCCCCGTCCGGGGGGAGGCCCGGATTCTCACTTCACCTCCTCATGCCAGGTTAACTGGATGGATTCGAGAATCGCCTCGGACGATTCCTCGGGATCGTCCTCGAAATCCTCGAGTTCCAGCACCATGCGGTGCAATCGGGGCAGGCTCAGCCGGAGGGGATCCTGGTCAGGATGATGTTCCATCAGGGCCCAGGCGATTTCATCGGTGTCACGCCAGGTCAGTCGCATAAAGCAGTCGGTCGCACATAACAATTCGTTGCGACCTGCCTTACCGTCCGGAAAGAGCCGGGTCAAGCACCTGAGCCGACTTATTGCCGGCAGGGCTTCGAGGCGCCCGACCGGCCGGCGGGCGATGCGGCGGGCGGCGCGTCCTTGTGCGGGAGGCCACGTTTGGTAGATTCGCGTCCGATGGACTCCGAGACGGCTCCCGACACCGCTTTGATGCTGCGCGTGCGCAGCGGTGATCGGGAAGCGTTTGCCCGGCTGGTCGAGCGGTACCAACAGCCGGTGATCTCGTTCATCTTCCGCAGTCTCGGGGACCTCGCCGAAGCCGAGGATCTGTCCCAGCAGGTCTTCGTGCAGGTGCACAAGGCGGCGGCTCGTTATCAGCCGGCCGGGAAGTTCAGCACCTGGCTCTTCACCATTGCCCGCAATCTCTGCCTCAACGAACTCCGCCGCCGTGCCCGGCACCCCGCCCATTCCCTCGAAGCCATGGAGGAAGGCGAAGCCCCCGGCGCCTGGCGCCAGCCGGAGGATCCCCGTCCCGATGGTCCGGTCGACAACCTCCTGCGCGCCGAACTCGAGGCGCGCATCGAGGAGGCGATCAGGGACCTGCCGGAAAACCAGCGGACCGCCCTGCTGCTGTGCCGTGAGGAGACGTTTTCCTACGAGGACATTGGCCGGGTGCTGGGTTGCTCGTTGACCGCAACCAAATCCCTCATCCATCGGGCGCGGGAAACGTTGAAGGGCCGGCTGAAGCCGTACCTGCGCTCCGGCGAATGGGATCGTCCGACCGACTGACACCCGCCGGGCCTTCGGTTCACGAGCGTCCCAGGTAGAGATCGCGTCCCCGGGCCAGGGCCGCGAGCTTGCGATCGGCCACCGACCGTTTGAGCATCCAGAACCCACAATCGGGATGCACGTACCGCACGCGTCCCGGTCCCAGCGTGTGTTCCGCGCGTTCGATGGCCCGGGCGATCCCTTCGGGCGTTTCGATGTGGTTCACTTTGATGTCGACCACGCCGATGCCAATGCCGAGATGGGGCGACAGGTCGCGCAAGGCTTCCAGGTCGGCGGCGGGGCGATGGGCGAGTTCGAGCACGAGATGGTCCGCGCGCAGGCGGTTGAGGAATTCGATCAGCGCGGCCCAACCGCCCGTCTGGATGGTCTGCCCGCCGTAATTGCCGAAGCAGAAATGCACCGCCTTGCCGCGCGGGGCGGCGTCGAGGAGGCGGTTGATTGCCTCGGCGGCCAGCGGACCATCGGCGGGGTTCCCCGGGATGTTGGCTTCGTCCACCTGGACGCAGGCACAATCGATCTCCCGCACCTGGGCGGCCATCGCGTCCGCCAGCGCGAGCGTCAAGGCCTCGAGATTCCCATAATGCTCGTCGAGCAACGTGCGCGCCAGCATGTAGGGGCTGGTCAAAGTGAACTTCAAGGGGCCTCCCGCCACCCGCGCCGCGCGCTCGCAATCCAACGGCAGATTGAGCGTCCCCTCGGTGATCGGATCCGTGACCACCGCCGCCGGTCGGGATCGGAATCCCATTTCCGACCGGGCACGGAATGCCGCCACTTCCTGCCGGCCCACTTCCCGGCGGATGCCACCGAGCCGATGCACGAAATACTCGATCATCCCGTTGGTGTCCGGGTGGTTGACGTCGAACCGGTAGAGTTCCCCATCCGTGGGCAGATCGATGCCGGCTGCGCGTTGAAGGGAAAAGACCACGCGGGTGGCGTCGATCAGGGCCTGCTCACTGGGAAGCGCGACAAGCCAGTCGGGAACCGGATAGGAACCCACGGTGGTCGTTTGAATTCTGGGGGCCGATTCGGGGTGCTGCTTCACGCCGCACCCTAACCGCCACTCCCTCCGCCCGCCAGTTCCGATCCCGCCGCGGCATCGCATCCGCAACCGCCGGTTGCGTTCGCGCGGAGTCGTGCTAACCATTGTCTCTTAGTTTTGATAATGCCGACAATGCATGCAGGTCCTGCAATCAGTCTCGGAGGCCGGCCGAAAGCGCCGGCTGCCAGGGGTGTGCCGTTCGCTTGTCGGGAGGCGGGGCCGTGCGGGGGCCCCCGCTGAATCCATGCGCCGGTTCCTCCGCCAACTGGCCCTTGGCCTCGCCCTCTTGTCGGGCGCCGTCTGGCTCGCCACCGGAGCGCACCGGGGATGGACCCACACGGAGATCACGGAAATGCGCCTCGATGCCATCACCGGGATCGAATATCCGGAGACGCGGAAGGGATTTGTCGCAGGCCTGGACTTGTTGGGCGGCGGCCTGGGGGTCGCGGCGGTGCTTGCCGGCCTGTCGTTTTGCGGTCGAACCAAGAAATCATGTCAAACCGAACGATGAACAAGAAGAACCCCATCCTTCCCAAGGCCGGCCGGGTGGCTGGCGCCTGTCTCGGACTGCTCCTGGCCTCCCCGCTCTGGGGCGCCTCCCAGGTCTTTGACTTCAAGGACCCGAAGGGGGTCAACAATGCGGTGTTCAAGCTCGATGCCCCCCTCGAGGCCATCAATGGAACCGCCAGCGGCATCTCGGGGAAAGTCACCTTCGACCCCGACGCACCGGAGCGGACGCAGGGCAAGATCGTGGTCGAAACGGCTTCGATGACCGTGCCCAACCCGATGATGAAGCAGCACATGCTCGGGGGACAATGGATGGACGCCGAGAAGCATCCCGAGATCACCTTCGAAGCTCTCAAAGTGGCGCGGGTGCAGCGGGACGGCGACCATGTCACGGCCCAGGTCACGGGTCGGTTGGCGATGCGCGGAGTTGCCCGGGAACTCACTGTGCCGGTCAAGTTCACCCATTTGAAGGATAAGCTGGGAGCCCGCACGAACGGCCAGATGCAGGGCGATTTGCTGGTGATCCGGGCCGAGTTCAAGGTGAAACGGGCCGATTTCGGCATCAACCCGGCCGCCCCCACCGACAAGGTGGCGGAAGAAATCGCGATCACGCTCAGCGTGGCCGGCGCCGCTCCGCGTAGCTGAGTGCAGTGGTGACGATTCAATCGCTCCCGGGACGCGGGATCGCGTGGCGACCTCTGCGGAACATTCAGGAATCCTGCAACCGGCTTTGGCCGGCGATCACCGCAACGGAAGAAAAAAAGCCCGATCCCCGTGAAGGGATCGGGCTTCCGCTTTGGGGTTGGTTGGTTGGTTACGGCTGGGCGGGCATTCCGCCTAGAGCTTGGGCTCGATCTCGTTCTTCACATACTTCGCCGCGCAGTTTTCGCAGCAGAAGTAGACCGCCTGGGTCTTCGTCTGATAGACAACGCGTTCCTTGTCGGCCGGTTCGCCGCTGATCGGGCACTTGCCCGGTCCCTTGTCGACCATGACGACGTGGTGGGCCTGCTTGTACTTGCCGGCGCACTTGTTGCAGCAGAAATAGACCTTCTGGCCGTTCTCAACGACGAAGGTATCCGCGGAGGCGGGCTCGCCGCTCACCGGACACTTGCCGGGGGTCGTTTCCTTGAGCGCGGCCACCTTGTGCGTTTCGCGGTATTTCTTCTCGCACTTGGCGCAACAGAGGTAGACCGCCTCCGTCACGGAGTGGAGCATGCGGGTCTTGGGATCGGCCGTTTTCCCGCTGATCGGACACTTGTCGCAACCGGCGTCCGTGGTGTTCAGCTTCTTCTCGAGCGCTCCGGGACAGTTCTCGCAGCAGAACGCCACGGTCTTGCCGTTGACGTTTCGCGTGACCGAGGCGTCAACCGGCTTTCCGCTGACGGGGCATTTCGCGTCGTCGGCCACACCGGCGAGATTCAGCACGCCGAGGGCGAGGAGGATGGTGCAAGCGATTCTTTTCATGATGATTGATTTGTCTTAACGGGCGCACACTAGACCGGAACCCGGAAGGACGCAAGCGGGATGCGGCGCCCGGTGGATGCCAGGCACATTGGGGATGCGACTCAGCCGTAACGATTCAGTAACTCGTAGCCGCCGACGTGCAGTCGGCGCATGATTCAGCTGGGATAGGGCTGCGTGTTGCCGAGGGCGACGATTCACCGAAAAGTGACTGCTGATCGGAATCGGCGAGCCCGCGTAAGCTCTTGGATTTCAGCGCCGACTACACGGCGGCGGCTACCCCGTGTTGAATCGATACGGCTCAGGGCTGCGGCGTCGGAGGCGACTGCGGTTCGACCGGGGTGCCGGTCGGTGGCGGGTTCAGCAGCGCAGCCTCGAAGGCCAGGAGGTTCGTGTCGCCGGGCGCGTACCGCAACGCCGCCCGGATGGCAGCCAGGGCGTCGTTCGTACGTTCCTGCTGGACGCGGATCTGGGCGATGCGGACGTGGGCCGGGATCAGGTAGGGCTCGAGGTCGACGGCCTTCTGGTAGTGCTCCAGGGCGGGCTCGATTTCACCCTGGTTGAGCAGCAGGATGTTGCCGAGGTCCATCTGGATCTGGCCGCTGCCGGGCGCCAGTTCCGCCGCCTTTTCCAGGGCGGTGATGGCGTCGGCGTTACGTTCCTGGGCCAGCGCCACATTGGCGGTCAACAGATGGGGTTGCGGCAGCTCGGGCGCCTGGGCGACCGCCCGTTTCGCGAGCACGCCGGCCGCTTCCGGATCTCCGAGCAACAGGCGGGCGCCGCCCAGGCCGACCATCGCCGGCACGTGGTTGGTGTCGATTTGCAGGGCGGTTTCCAGGACCGTCGCCGCCTGATCGGGTCGGCCTGTTTGTTGATACGCCAGACCCAGCGAGGTCAGCAGGCCGACGCTGTTCGTGTCGTGTTCAACTGCGGCCGCGAGCAGGGTCACCGCCTGTTCTGCCCGGCCATTGCGGATCAGGTCCTGGGCCAGGGCCACCAGGTCCTGGGCGCGTCGCATGTGCATCGGGACTTGGCGCGACCATTCGTCGGGAAGCGGCGGACGGACGGGGCTGAGGCCGGGTACGAGTTCGCGGGCGGCCTCATCGGTCCGGCCCAGTTGCTCCAGGATGAGCCCCAGCAACTGGTGGGCCGGCGCGGCTGCGGGGGCGAGTTCGACGGCCTTCCGGGCCAGTTGCAGGGCCTCTGCCGTGGCTTCCTGTTGGAGTTTGACTTCGGCCAGCCCGGCATACCCGCGCCATTCCTCGGGGGCGATCGCGGTCAGGCGGGTGAACGCCGTGCCGGCCTCGGCCAGGTCTCCCTGCCGGAGGAGGGCTTCGGCCAGGCGCGAGGTGGCGGGGGCCAGTTGGGGAAACCGCTCGGCGACCGCGCGGTATTCGGCGATGGCCGCCTGGCGATCCCCGGCAAACTCGAGCGAAACGGCCGCGTAGAGCGCCGCGAGCGGCTCGTCGGGATTCAGGGCCACGGCGTTGAGAAAGCTCTGCCGCGCCGCGTCCCAGATTCCGTTCGCCGCATAGATCAGGCCCAGAGTGGCATGGCGTTCCCACTGCCGCGGGGCCTCCTCCGCCCAGGCGGTCTGTTCGTCGAGGTAGACTTTGACGAACGGTTCGAGCGGCGTCTCGGGGGCCGGCCGGACCACCGGCGGGTGCGGCGCAAACCAGCGGTCGTAGAGCTGATATCCGGCCAGGAGAAAGCACGCGACCGCGATCATTCCCCAGATTCGGCGGCGGATCTCCGGACGGTTCGAGGAGATCCCGGTCGTGGGTTCGGCGGGGGACGACGGTGACGGTGGCGACGGCGGTTGGTCTGGTTTGCGAAACATGGTTGCGTCAGTGGCGGCCTTCGGATCCCGGCCGCGAGGCCCACGCTCCCACAAACGTCCGTTGCGGGTCAATTCGCGGTGTTACGGCGGGAATCGTTGGGGGCGGTGTCATCCGGGGACATCCCCGGCGGTCACTTCCAATCCGCGATCTTCACGCGCGCGCGCCGCCAGCGTTCGGCCTCGAGGATCGCGCCCACGCGCCGGAAGTCCTCCTCGATGGTTCCGCTCCAGACCACGTAGTCGCAGGTCGCTGCGGCGTGCAGCTCGGAACGCGCTTCGGCCAGACGCTGCCGGATCACGGCTTCGTCGTCCTGGGCGCGCCTCCGCAACCGCCGTTCGAGTTCGTCCGGCGTGGCCGGAGTCAGGAACACCGTCACCAGCGACCGCGCCACCAACGGCTCGACCGCGCTGACCTGCCGGAGGTTCTCCGCCCCCTGGACATCCAGATTCACGACCAGGTTCCACCCCGCCGCGAGCCCTTCCACGACATCCGTCCGGCGCGTGCCGTAGAGGTTGCCGTAGACGACGGCATGTTCCAGGAAGTCGCCGCGCCCGATTCCGTGCTCGAAGCGAGTGCGCTCGAGAAAATAGTAGTCGACACCGTCACGCTCGCCCTTGCGTGGGGGGCGGGTGGTGCAGGTGACCACGCGGCGCAGGTCGGGACTCTGTTCGAGCAGGCGGGTGGCCACGGTGGTTTTGCCGCCGCCGGACGGGCCGGTGACGAGCAGCAGCACGGGATGGGGCGGCGGAACGACCGGGGCGCTCATTCGATGTTCTGCACCTGTTCGCGGAATTTCTCGAGTTCAGCCTTCAAGGCAACCACGGCCCGGGAGATCCGACTGTCGTTCGCCTTGGCGCCGATGGTGTTGACCTCGCGGTTCATTTCCTGGGCGAGGAAATCCAGCAGGCGTCCGACCGGTTCGGTGCTGCGGGCGCATTCGTCGAACTGCTGGAAGTGGCTTTGCAGCCGCGTAAGTTCCTCGGAGATGTCCGAACGCTCGGCGAAAAACGCCACTTCCTTGAGCAGCCGTTCGTCGTTTTCCGGCAGGGCTTCGAGTCCCAGGCTGCGCACCCGTTCGAGCAACTGGGCGCGGTAACGCCGACTGACCTCCGGGGCCAGCCGCTGGACCTGGCCCACGATCTTCCGGAAGGTCGCCACCCGTTGCCGGAGATCCCGCGCCAGATGCGCCCCCTCCCGCTGCCGCATCTTCAACAGCGCGCGAAGGGCCTGCTGCAACGCCTTTTCAAGCGTCGGCCAGAGCGCTTCGGGATCGGTGGTCTCGACCGCCGGTTGCAGCACCCCGGGCGCACGCAGGATGGTGTCGATGGTGACCGTCGCCGAAAGCCCGAGTTCGTCGCCGATCCGCTGGAACTCACGGTGATAGGCCCGGGCGAGCGCGTGATTCACGTGCAGGCGGCGGGCCGATGCCGCATCCGACGAGGCCACCGTCACGCGCAGGGTCACCCGCCCGCGCGCCACCGACCGGTTGACCTCGTCGCGGATGCGTGGTTCGAGGGCCTCGAGCGGCAGCGGCAGGTGCAGCACAATGTCCGCCTGTTTCCGGTTCACCGAGCTGATCTCGATGGTGATCTTCGTGCCCTCGTGGGAAGCCTCGCCCCGGCCATATCCCGTCATGGAATTCATGAGCGCGCCGAGTATGCCGTCGTCCCCGGGGCCCGGGCGATGAAAAAGCACAGCCCAAGCGATGCCGGACGCCGTGCGCATCTCCGCTCTCTCGGACCGCGGGATTCAACCCGCAGCAAGCTTGACCGGCGGCAGGGGCAGCGGAATGCACTCCTGCGCCATGTTCCCAGCCGCCTTGCACCCCGAAAAGGCCGGGATCCGCACCCGGGCGCGGACGGTCCGCGGTCGCGGTTGACATCCCCGCACGCCGTGGCTTTCTTTGGGGGCTCGGGGTGGCGCAATCAGCGGAGTGGCTCCGGCCGGCCCGTCTGCCGGCCCCCCGCAACCCGAAGCAGAAAGCGGATTCGCAAGAAAACTATGTGTGACAACAACGTGGTAACCGTCGGCATGCAGGTGCCGAACTTCGAACTCGAAACCTACAATCCCGCCTCCCGCCAGTTTGAAAGCGTGAGTCTCGAAGGCCTCCAGAAGGCCGGCAAATGGACGATCCTCGTGTTCTATCCGGCGGACTTCACCTTCGTGTGCCCCACCGAGCTTGCTGATTTGGGCGAGCAGTACGCCGCCCTCAAGGCGATGGGCGCCGAGGTGCTCTCCGTCTCGACCGACACCAAGTTCTCCCACCTCGCCTGGCGCGATACCGAGAAGCTCCTCGCCAACGTGCAGTATCCGATGGCCGCGGACCCGACCGGCGCCGTCAGCCGGTTGTTCGGCGTTTACGACCCTGCCACCGGCCTGGATCTGCGCGGCACCTTCGTCATCAATCCCGAGGGCAAGCTCGTCTCTGCCGAGGTGAACTTCTACAATGTCGGCCGCAACGCCGGGGAACTGGTTCGCAAGATGGAAGCTAACGTCTACCTCGCCCAGCATCCAGACGAGGCTTGCCCCGCCCGGTGGAAACAGGGCGCCAAGACGCTCAAACCTAGCGAAGCACTCGTCGGCAAGGTCTACGAAGCCCTTCAGGGCTGAACTCCAACCGCGGTCGGCCGCGGTCACGCGCCCATCCCCGGAGCCCGGTCATCCCACCGGGTTCCGGGTGGCCGGGGCCGTTCCATTCCTCCTGTCCCTTCACGTCCCCCGGGTCATTTCCCGGTTGAGCCTTTCGCCTGCTGATAAACGCTCATGCCCCCGGCGCCTCTCCCCGCCTGTTACACCCGGCTCGCGCCATTCCGGGCGGCGTTTGACAGTGGCCTCCCCATCCTCACTTATCACAAGCTCGGTCCCCGACCCAGAGGCGCCCGGCTCAAAGGACTCTTCGTTTCCGCCCGGCTCCTCGACCGTCAACTCGCCGAGCTTCGGCAGGCCGGCTTTCGTAGCGCCTCCCTCGACGACTTCCCCGCGGCGTGCCGGCCCGGCTCGCGCCGGATCGTCGTCACTTTCGACGATGGCTTTCGCAACGTCCTCGACCACGGACTCGACCTCCTCGACCGGCATGGGTTCACGGCGGTGCAGTTTCTCGTCGCTGACCGCATCGGCGCGGTGAACGACTGGGATGCCGCCGAGGGTGAGGTGCAGGAACCGCTCATGGACGACGCCGGAGTTCGGCGCTGGCTGGCGGCGGGACACGCGATTGGTTCCCATACGCTCACTCACCCGCGTCTGACCATCCTCCCGCCTGCTGGCGCCCGCGAGGAAATCACGGCCAGCCGGCGGCGGCTTGAGGATCGGTTTGGCGTGGCCGTCCGCCACTTCTGCTATCCCTACGGCGATTTCAACGAGACGGTGCGCGACCTCGTCCAGGAAGCCGGTTACGCCACCGCCTGCACCGTCGAAAACGGCCTCAACCAAGCCCTCACCGACCCGTTCGCCCTCCATCGTTTCACGGCCCGGTACGCCTCCCGCAACCTCAAGCAATGGGTCGGGCGCTTCCGTGCGCTGATCCTCCGTCGCCGTCATCCAGCCGGCGGCTGACTCGCTGCCGTGTCGTCGGCGTGCTGCCGGGACATGGCCATTCGCTCCTGGCCGGCCCCAATCGGGACTCGCGCGGCCAACACCCGTTCCCGTTTGTGGAGGGCATCACGCAGCGGTCCGCTGCCCGCCCCGCCAGCGCTCGAAGATCCGGCGGACCGAGTGGAACGCGATCGCCTCCGGATCGACCTCTTCCGGCGCGAGCCAGACCCAGCCCGCCACCTCGTCGATCTGGGGGCGGATGGCCGCCTCCGCCGGCACGCGCGCCTCGAAGAACAGGTCGCACACCGGGTAGCTCACGTCGGCATACTCGTATTCGTTCGGTTCGGAGCCGATGAAGTCGAACCGATCCGGCGCCAGGCCCACCTCCTCGCGCAGTTCGCGGCGCAGAGCGGCTTCGACCGTCTCCCCAAGGTCCACGAATCCGCCGGCCAGCCCGAGGCTACCGGCCCGGGGCGGCCGGGCGCGGCGCAACCACAGACTGCGCCCGTCCGTCCGCACCACGAAGGCGCCGACCGCCGCCGCCGCGTTGAAGAAGTAGAGGAAACCGCAGGCCCCGCACCGCAAGGGCCGGTCCCTGCCCGCTGCTTCGACCGCTGCCCCGCAGCGAGGGCAATGCCGGAAATGCTCGAACGTGAATCTCATCGCCACGAGCTTTCCGCCGGCGTCCGGCGGGGTCAAACCGGATTGCCGCGAAGCCACCCGGACGGACCGCAGGCCGCGGAGATCTCCGGGGGAGCCGGGGGAACCCCACCCGGGAAAGGCGGTCCACACCAGCCCCGACGAACCGGACGGCTCGAGGGAGCCTCGACGGCGGGGCAGCCCGGGCTTTACAGGCCGGACGTTCTACACCACCTTCTCCGGCCTGACGTGATGAGCACCAGCATCCTGGGAATCTCGGCCTTCTACCACGACAGTGCTGCGGCGCTGGTCGTGGACGGGGAGATTGCCGCCGCGGCGCAGGAGGAGCGGTTCACGCGGGTGAAGCACGATCACCGGTTCCCGACCCACGCGGTTGACTACTGTCTGCGCGAGGCGGGCTTGCCGGCGGCGGCGTTGGATTACGTCGTGTTCTACGACAAACCGCTGTTGAAATTCGACCGGTTGATCGAGACCTACCTGATCTTCGCGCCGCAGGGCCTGCGTTCGTTCATGATGGCGATGCCGCTCTGGCTCAAAACCAAGCTGCACCTGCCCCGCGAAATCCGGCGTTCCCTCGGCGGACGCTATCGTCGCCGGATCGCCTTCACGTTCCATCACGAATCGCATGCCGCCAGCGCCTTCTATCCGTCGCCGTTTGACGAGGCGGCCATCCTTACCATCGACGGGGTGGGGGAATGGGACACGGCCACCATCGGCCACGGCGAGGGCCATCGGTTGCGCCTGTTGAAGTCGCTTCGGTTTCCGCATTCGCTCGGGTTGCTCTACAGCGCCTTCACCTACTTCACCGGATTTCGCGTCAACTCGGGGGAATACAAGCTCATGGGCCTGGCGCCCTACGGCGAACCGCGGTACGTCGATCGGATATTGAAGCATCTGGTGGAACTGCGGGACGACGGTTCATTGCGGCTCGACCTTCAGTATTTCAATTACTGCCAGGGCCTGACGATGACCAACGGCGCCTTTGACCGCCTGTTTGACGGACCACCGCGCCCGCCCGAAAGCCCGATCACCCAGCGGGAGATGGATCTGGCCGCTTCGATTCAGGCGGTGACCGAGGAGGCGGTGCTGCGCATGGCCCGGACGGCGCAACGTCTGACCGGCTCGAAGCGTCTTTGCCTGGCAGGCGGGGTGGCGTTGAACTGCGTGGCCAATGGCAAGCTGCTCCGCAGCGGGATCTTCGAGGACATCTGGATTCAACCCGCGGCGGGGGACGCCGGCGGCGCGCTCGGGGCGGCGCTGTTCGTTCAACACCAGCTACTCGAAGCCCCGCGTGCTGGCGCCCGCACCGACCGCATGCGCGGGAGCCTGCTCGGTCCGCAGTTCACCAACGACGAGATCCGCGCGTTTCTTGATTCGCGGCCGGCGCCCTATCGGTTTTTCGAGAATGAAGCCGAACTGCTTGCCGTCGTGGCCGATGAAATTGCGAAGGGCGCGGTGGTCGGGTGGTTTCATGGGCGGATGGAGTTCGGTCCGCGCGCCCTCGGCGGACGCAGCATCATCGGCGACGCCCGCTCGCCAGCGATGCAATCCACGATGAATCTGCGGATCAAGTACCGCGAGTCCTTCCGGCCTTTCGCGCCCATCGTGCTCGCCGACCGGGTGGCGGACTACTTCGAGCTGGACCGCGAGTCCCCCTACATGTTGCTCGTGGCACCCGTGCGGGCGGACCGATGCCGGACCCTGACCGCCGACGAGGAGGCCGCGATGCGGGATCCCGATCTGCGCAAACGGGTGAACGTGCCGCGCTCGGACATCCCGGCGGTGACGCACGTGGACCGCTCGGCCCGGATCCAGACCGTGGACGAGACCCGGCACGGCCGGTTGTGGCGGTTGATGAAGGCCTTCGAGCGGCAAACCGGTTGCGGGGTGCTGATCAACACCAGCTTCAACATCCGCGGCGAACCGATTGTCGGCACGCCGGAGGATGCCTACCGTTGCTTTGTCGGCACCGAGATGGACCTGCTCGTGCTCGAAAACTGCGTGCTTCGGCGCGAGGACCAGCCGAAACTCAGCGACCGGGAGCGCGCGGAGTACGTGCAGGGATTCAAACTCGATTGACCCGGCCCGGAGGATCCGCCACGAATAGACGCCCATGAAGAACGGCTTTTTACCACTTTGCGGACGCGGCCACGGGGTCCCGGCTCCGCGGGCGGCTCGCACACGACGGCGATGTTGAACCCGTTTACCCAGGTCAACTGGCAGCCGGATCGCGCGGAGAAGCGCCGGTTCGGGCTGAGCCTGATCATCGGCTTCCCGATCTTCGCGCTGGCGCTGTTCGGTTTGCGCCGGCTCCTGCACGATTCCGTGGCGCCGGCCCCGTTCGTCTGGCTGGGCGGGATCGGGTGTGCGGTCGGGGTCGTTCTGTACCTCCTGCCGTTTCTGGCGCGGCCGGTCTATCTGGTCTGGTACGGGTTGGCGTGTTGCATTGGCTTCGTGGTGAGCAATGTGCTGCTGGCGCTCTTCTACTATGTCCCCGTGACCGCCATCGGGTTGGGGCTCAGAGTGGCGGGCCGGGATTCGATGCAACGCCGGAAGGCGGACAGCGCAGCGTCCTACTGGCACGACGTGAAGCCCACGGCCGATCCTGAGCGATATTTCCGACAGTATTGAAACCGACCACCGAGAGACGTCTCATGTCCGAAACGCCTTCCCCCAACCGCTTCGAGGAAGCCAGCCGGCAGAAGCAGGAGAGCCTGATCCGCGAGATCTGGGGCATGCTGCGCGACAACCGCAAGTACTGGATGATCCCGCTGATCGTTGTGCTCCTGCTTTTCGGCCTGCTGATCATCCTCGGCAGCACCGGCGCTGCCCCTTTTATTTACACGCTGTTTTAGGGCGCTTCCGCGAAACCGCGGTGGTCGACGGGAGGCGTCCGGTGCCGGTGCTCCCGCGCGTCAAGCCGGGCTGCCCTTCCTCAGCCGTAGCGATTCAACACCCTGTAGCCGCCAACGTGTAGTCGGCGCTGAAATCCAGGGGCTTACGTGGTCTCCCCGGTTCCGACTGGCGGTCACGTTTTGGTGGATC
>JACKPV010000027.1 GCA_024233305.1 Verrucomicrobiales bacterium | reverse complement strand
GTCCGATCCGCCGCGTGGACGAGTTGTTCGAGGTCGTTCGGAAAGACCCGGCCGATGCTCCCGACGCGGAAGGTGTCCACCGCCGTGAGCTTGCCGGGATAGATGATGAACCCGCGGTCGCTGAGCCCGCGGTAGAAGGCATCGAAGGCGAACCGCCGGTCGGCCGGTTGATGAAAGGTGGTGATGATCGGGCTGCGCAGTTGCGACGGGAGAAACGGACGGAAGCCGAGCGCCTGCATCCCGTCCATGAGCGTCTTTGCGTTGGCCGCATAGCGGGCGCCGCGCGCGGCCACCCCGCCCTCCTCCTCGAATTCTTCGAGTGCCTGCACGAACGCCAGCAGCGCGTGCGTCGGCGGCGTGAACCGGAACTGGCCGTTCTTCTCGAAGCCGCGCCATTGCCCGAACAGATCCAGGCTGTGACTGCGCGCGCGTCCCTCGCATTCCCGCAACCGTTCGCGCCGGCAGATGACAAAGCTGAAGCCCGGCACCCCTTCGAGACACTTGTTGGCCGACGAGATCAGGAAATCGATGCCCACCGCCTCGAAGTCGATCGGCAATGCCCCGAAACTGCTCATGGCATCGACAATGAACACGCGCTGCCGCTCGCGCACGACGCGCCCGATGGCCGGCAGCGGGTTGAGCAATCCCGTCGTGGTTTCGCAATGAACGAGCGCCACATGCGTCAGATCCGGGCGCTTCGCAAGGGCCGCATCCACCGCGGCCGGATCGACCGCCTCGTGTTCCTGGAACCGCAGCACCTCGTGCGGCACCCGGGCGGCCACCGCCATTTGCACGATGCGATCCCCGTAGGCGCCGTTCGTCAGCACGAGCAAGCCGCCATTGTCCGGCACCGACGAGGTCAGGGCGGTTTCGACGCCGAAGCTGCCGCTGCCTTGCATGAGCACCGACACCCATTCCTCGCCCAACGGCAACCCGGCCACGTGCAGCAACTGCTCGCGGATGCGCGCCACCTGAGCGTTGAACTCGAAGTGCCACGAACCCGCGTCGCGCAGCATCGCCTGCTTGACCGAAAGGCTCGTGGTCAGGGGGCCCGGGGTGAAAAGCAACTTGTCCCGAGCGGTCGGAAGAGTGGATTGGGTGTTCATCGTCAGGCTGTTCTTGCGGCCATCAAAGCGTCTCGATCGCCTCGTGGATCTCGATCCGGCGCCGCTTGAGTTCGGCAAAAACCGCCGCGGGCTCGAAGGCCTCCTCGGGAATGAGGACGCCAGTCCCCGACACCCTCCCGGTCGCCAGCATCGTGGCGCCGATGGCCATCGGGATGCCGACGTTGCGGGTGTAGGCGCGCAACCCCGCCCAGTCCGGCTCCGAGCCATCCGAGGCGGGGTGGGTGTGGGTGAGCGTGTGACGGAAGCGCCGGCCCTCCCGTTGTCCCTCGACCTCGACATGCAGGGAATAGCCATAGAGTTCGGTCTCCGTGCCTTCCTTCGATTGCATAAGGTAGGCCGCGATGGCTTCGAGAACGCCCACTTCGGCATCGTTCACCCGCACGCGTTCGTTGCGCAGGAAGCCGTATTCATACAAGGCACGGACGAGGCGCATGTTGCGTTCCGGCCATGTGCCGCGGACTTCGATGAGCCGCACGCCCTGGCCGGCGAGGGCCTGGGCCAGGGTGCGGGTTTCCGCGTGCGGGATGATGTATTGAACGGTCCTGCCGTAAGGCGGCGGCAACTGGACCTCCCGCGGGCGCGCGAACGGCGGCACTTGCTTGAACTCACCATCTTCGAACACCACCCGGCCCGGCAGCGCGGGGTCGTATTCGTAGGTGGTCGTCTCGGTGATCGAGGCCGAGAAGGCAATCGGCCGGAAAGCGCCGTGACTCACGCGGACCGTTTCCACGGTCTCAAGTTGTCCGGCGGCGTGCATGGCCATCATCTGGGTCACCCCGGGCGTCATGCCGAAACCCGGCACGCAGGCCTTGCGGTTCGCGCGGAAGACCGCGTCCGAGGCGTCCTCCTCGCCAAAGCCGTTCAGGTTGATCCCATGACAGCCGGCCGCCGCAATGCAGGCGGTCGACAGGCCGTTCAGCTTGATGGTGGTGCCGTCCATCACGACGTCGAAACCCTGCATGGCCGCGACAGTGGCCGTGTGATCACGCACGTCCACCCGCTGGAACGAAACCCGCGGATCGGCCAGCCATTCGACCACCCGCCGCCCCTCGACGGGATCAAAGTCCGCCACGACGATCGCCTCGCACCCGGAATGCTGCACCAGATCCAGCACCGCCTCGCGGCAGATGCGACCCGCGCCTCCCAAACAAAAGACCTTCATAAACGCGGGGCGATTGAATTCGCGAA
Organism: Verrucomicrobiales bacterium; assembly: GCA_024233305.1. Lineage (GTDB taxonomy): Bacteria > Verrucomicrobiota > Verrucomicrobiia > Limisphaerales > J093 > J093. Next base: position 348,848 of record JACKPV010000027.1, on the reverse strand, counting down.
CCGGGCGGCTGTCACGCCCCGATTGCCGCCGGCCGCCCGGAATCGCGGTGGAGCCCGAGGCAAAGGAAAGCCCCCGCCACCATCATCGCCGCCATGACCTGGAAGCCCAGAGTGTATCCCCCACGGGTCAGCAACCAGCCGAAGAAGCTCCCGCTAAGAAAGCCCGCCAGATAGCCGCTCCCGTCGACCAGACCGGCCACCGTCGCCGCCTGGGCCCGCCCGCCCACCTCGACGGCCAGCACCCCGGCCAGCAGGCTGTAGGGCCCGAGCACCAGAAAGCCGATGGCCCCGACGGCCACGGTCAAGGGCCAGATGCCAAACCGGAACAGCATCGGGACCACGGCCAGAATCACCGCGAGCGCCCCGAGCATCACCACGAGCAAGCGCCGTTGCCCGCCCGCCCCGAGCCGACCATACGCCCAGCCCATCGCGATGATTCCCAGTCCCCCGAGCACGTCGAACGGCATGGACATGAAGGCCGCAAAGCCACTCGAGATCTCTTCGCCCCCCTCCGTGCGCAGGAAGTCCACAATCCAGAAATTGAATGTCTCCCGCATGAACGTGAGCACGAAACTGAGCCCGCAAATCACGTGCAGCTGCGGTCGGCGGGCCAGCACGCGCAACCGGCGCCAGACCGAATCCCCGACGGTGTTTCCGGTTGCCGTCCCCGGCCCGGTTCCCGAGGAACGCGGCATCAGCACGGCACTGACCACCGCCACCAGAATCAGCACCACCGACGGCAGCCCCATCACGGCCTGCCAGTTGTCGCCGGTCAGCTTCGCGATCAATCCCGCAAACGCCACGGCCAGCGCCCCGCCGAACACGTAGCTCAGCGAAAGCACCGCCACCGCCAGTGGCAAACGCGACGTCGGAAACCACTCGGGGGTCAGTTTGATGATGGCCCCCCACCCCGCCGATCCCGCGAGGCGATTGGCCGAGTAAAAAAGCGTGAGGGCCGCCAGTCCCGGTGAAAAGGCGCCCGCCGCCCCGAACAACGCCACCAGCACCAGCGAACTGAGCAGGGCCGTCCGCCCGCCGAACCGGTCGATGAGCGGGCCGAAGATGAACTTGCCGGCCGCGTAGGCAATCGTGCTCACACTCCCCACGATGCCGATCTGGGTCTTGCTCAGCCCCCAGGCGTCCTGGATCAGCGGGTTCGCTACCGCCAGGTTCTTGCGGCAAAGATAAATGCCCACGTAGGCGAACACCGCGACGCCGAGCAGGAACCAGGCGCGCGGTGGAGCCGGATAGTCGCCGGCGCTTGCGGGGGAAGTCGAGGTGGCCACAGGGTAAGGGGGCTTGCGAGGGTTGGGTTGCGGCGATGATCGGGCTCCGGCGGGAAACGCCCCCAAAATCAGACTTCGGGACCGCGCTCGCGCAGGGTCGCCAGCGCGGCCGACAAATGCTCGGCGAAGGCGTCCAGCGCGGCTTCGTCGTGCGCCAGCGACAGGTAGAGCTTCGTGCCCATCGGGTTCAGAAAGACGCCGCGCCTGACCAACTCGAGCATGAGCGCCCGCGACTTCTGCCGATCCGCCGCCAGCCAACCTTGCAGGTCGATGACCGGTCGGGCGCTGAAGGCCAGCTGCGCCAGGGGACCGTCCCCGAGCACCTGCGCCGGCGCCGGCTCGTCCGCCAGCACCGCCCGCATGCGCTCGCGCAAGGCCTCGCCGGCTCGATGCAAGCCCGGATAAACGCCCTGCTCGCCGAGCACATCCAACGTGGCCAGGGCCGCCGCGCACGAGACCGGATTGCCCCCCGCCGTGGACGCGCTCCAGACGTAGCCCGGTTCGTTCACGCGGTGTTCGTTGACGGCCTCCATCAAGTCCGCCCGCCCCGCAAAGGCCCCGATGGGGAAGCCGCCGCCCAGCGCCTTGCCGTACGCCACCAGATCGGGCGCCACGCCGTAGTATTCCTGGGCGCCACCGTAGGCCAGCCGGAAACCGGTGACCACCTCGTCGAACACCAGCACGATCCCGTGCTTTCGCGTGAGGTCGCGCAACCCGGCCAGAAAACCGTCCTTCGGCGCCAGACAACGGTGCAACGGCTCGACGATGATGCCCGCAATCTCGCCAGCGTGCCGCTCCACAATCGCCTCCGTGGCCGCCAGATCGTTGAAGGGCGCCACCAGCACATCACGCGCCACCCAGGCCGCCCCGGCGCCGGCGGCATCCACCGCCGGAAGCTCCCCCGCCCGGCCCCGCAACATCCCGGCCACGCCCTCGGGGTGCTGTCCGTGGTAGGCGCCCTCGAAGCGCAGGATCTTCGGACGGTTGGTCGCCGTCCGCGCCACGCGCAGACAGAGCATCGTGGCTTCCGTTCCCGAAGCGACGAAACGCACGCGCTCGGCGCACGGGCTGAGCGCGCACAGACGTTCGGCAAGTTCGAGGGAACGCTCGTTCACCGCTGCGAAATTGGCCCCGAGCGCCGCCTGTCGCGTGGCCGCCTCGACCACCCGCGGATGCGCATGGCCCACCAATGCCGCGCCCCAGGCCATGGTCAGGTCCAGATACTCCCGCCCGTCGACATCCCACACCCGGCAGCCCTGGCCGCGTCGAAGCACGGGCACCAGTTCCGGCGGCAGGCCGAATTCGCCATTCGACGCCCCCGGGAAGTGGCGCCGGACACGGGAAGTCACCGGGGATTCGATGGAACTCGGGTTCAAAGGAAGCGTGGCGGGCATGCGGTCAGGGGGCTCTCGTGGTTTCGACTTCGGTCAGGCTCTCGTCGAGGATGGTCAGGGCGTGGTCGAGTTCATCCTCGGAAATGGTCAGGGCCGGGGTCAGCGTGAGGAGGTTGCCCATGGTCACCTTGAAGTTCAAACCGCGCCGGAGCGCCGCGTACATCACCCGTTCGGCCTCGTCGCGCGCAGGCTGCCGCGGCTCGCCTTCCCGCAACAGTTCGACCCCCAGCAGCAATCCCAGACCCCGCACCTCGCCGATGAGCGGGCGCCGCGCGGCCATTTCCTGCATCCGGGCGAGCGCCCGGGCCCCAAGATCACGCGCCCGGGCGACCAAACCCTCGCTCTCGATCACTTCGAGCGTCGCCAACCCCGCCGCGCAGGCCACGGGGTTCTTCTCGTGCGTGTAATGCCCGAGGGCGCGGTCGGTCGCCACGTTGAGCCCCTCGCGCGCCACCAACGCCGCCAGCGGAAACACCCCGCCACCGAGCCCCTTCCCCAACACCAGCATGTCCGGCACGACGTCGTAATGCTCGCAGGCAAACAACCGCCCGGTGCGCCCGAGCCCCATCGGGATCTCGTCCAGGATCAGGAGCGCCCCGTGCCGGTCACACGCCGCGCGAATCCGTTGCCAGTAATCCCGCGGCGGAATGTAGGGGGTGCATCGAACGGTCTCCGCCACCACCGCGGCCACATCGCCTTCCCGCTCGAGGACGTATTCCACGTAGTCCGCGCAGGCCAGATTGCAGGCGGCACCGCAGCGAAAGGGGCATTGGCGGTGATCCGGAGGGGGCACATGCTCGCACCCTGGCAGCAACGGACCGATCCCCTGCCGGAACACGGCTTCGCCCCCGACCGAGATCGCGTCCAGGGAAGCCCCGTGAAAGGCGTCCCACATCGAGATCGTCTTGAACCGACCGGTCGCCACGCGCGCCAGTTTGAGGGCCATGCCGATGGCGGTGGTGCCGCCGGGCGCGAGCAGGACGCGGTTCAAATCTCCGGGCGCCAGGGCGGCCAACCGCTGCGCGAAACGGACCGCCACCTCGTTCGTGTAACGCCGCGTGCAAAACGAAAGCCGGTCCAGCTGCTCTTTGATCGCCGCGATCACCCGCGGATGTCCGAACCCGACCTGATGGACGTTGTTCCCGTGGAAATCGAGGAAGCGTCGCCCCTGCAAATCCTCGATCCAAGCGCCCTCACAGCCGGCCAGCGCATTCAGGCAGGGTGTCGAAAGCGATTGGTGGAGAAAAACTTCAGCGTCGGCTTCGAGCAGGCTCCGCGTGGCATCGTCAAGCTGCGCCGCCTCCCAGGCCGCCCGATGCGGACTCAGGTTGACGTCACCCTCGGACTTCAACGCGTCGTTGAGGGAACCCTGCCGGTTGCTCATGGGCGGTCATGTTGGACGAATCGGGGCCGCTTGGCCACGCCGATGTTCGGGCATTCCCTGCGGGCGCCGGATTGGCAGCGACCAGACAACGATCCCCCTCACCCACTTCTCGTCCGCGCCTCAGCCGTGTCAATTCAACCCGGGGTAGCCGCCGACGTGTAGTCGGCGCTGGAATCCAGGGGCATACGCGGTCTCGCCGTTTCCGACTGGCCCCCACGTTTTGGTGGATCGTCACGCCCGGCGGCAGGCGGCCGTATCCCCCACTGAATCATGCGCCGACTGCACGTCGGCGGCTACGACTCACTGAACCGTTACGGCTCAGCCGGGCGCACAACGAGCGACCCCAGCCCCTGCCGGCGGGTGAGGAGAAAGAGAACCGGGAAGTGCGGCCAGGAAATGGCGCCGCGTCAACCGGGCGGAGGAATCACCGCATCCGGAGCCCGTCGAACCGGGCCGGCAGCACGCCGGCTCGAAGAGAATTGGTGGGGGACGCAACCACCTCCGACTCCCGGGGAGCCTCACCCGAGGTCATGGATACCTGCCCGATCACTGCCACGATCAGGCCCACGACAACCCCTGCCCAATGATGAATCCTGCGCTCGCGCATCAAATGCTGTTCTGGTTTACCGCCACAAAGGAAGGCCAGCATACCACAGGTTCCACGCCGCGCACGTCACAATTTCGCTACAAGACAAAACAAGCCGCAAACGGCAGGAAACGACGACGTGGGCCCCCTTGCCCACCTGGGTCAAACCGGGGACGGCTCCCCCACCGGTGCGCTGCCGTGCAGCCGCAAACTGGCTTCCAGACGCCGCGCCGGAGTCAATCCATCCATCCCCGCCAGCCGCTCCACCGCCGCCAGGCCGAACGCGAAGAGGATCTCATCGCGCAACGCCTCCGGTGGGACCCGACCGTCCAACCGGCGCAAATAGGGCTTCTTCAGCGAGCGGAAGATCTCCCGCGACCGCGTCAACTGGTTCAGCGTCTCGAACTCGTTCGCCCGGCCGTCCCGCGTGCCCACCCGTGCCAACCCCTCCTCGGGGGGCAGATCGATGACGACCAGCAGGTGCGGCTCAACGGCGAACACCTCGTTCCGGCGCATCAATTCCTCCGGATCGAACCCGCGCGCGCCCTGATAGGCCACGGTCGAGAAGTAATACCGGTCGCTGATGATCACCCGCCCTGCCGCGAGACCGGGCCGGATCAACCCGGCCACGTGCTGCTTGCGGTCCTCGATGAAGGCATGCACCTCCTCCTCCGGCGACATCCTCCCCGCGGTGGCCGAGGCGCGGATGCGTTGTCCCCAGGGGCCGTTTGTCGGTTCGCTGGTCCGCACCACGTCGAGCCCGCGCGCCGCCAAAACCCGCGCGACAAGCTCCGCCTGCGTGCTTTTCCCGGCGCCATCGATCCCTTCAATGACGAGCAGAAACCCGCCTGGCAACGGAAAGCTCATCGGCGTTTCAGGTCCATCTGCCGGAGCATCTGCTCGACATACTTGCCCACCAGATCGGCCTCGAGGTTGACGGCATCCCCCACCTGCCGCTCGCGCAACGCGGTCACCTCCCAGGTGTGCGGGATGATCCAGATCCGAAAGCCCCCTTTGCGCACCGCGGCCACCGTGAGGCTGATGCCGTCCACGGCAATCGACCCCTTGAACACCAGGTAGCGCATCACGTCGGCGGGGGCCTTGACGTCCAGGACCCAGTCCTGTCCCGAACGCTCCCACTTCGCGATGCGTCCGACGCCGTCGATATGACCGGTGACGAAATGCCCGCCGAGCCGGGCGTCGGCCCGCAGGGAACGCTCGACGTTGACGAGCGAACCCGGCCGGACGTGCTGGAGATTCGTCCGCTCCCACGTCTCGCGCAGCAGATCGAACCGGGCGAGCTTCGCTCCGGCGCGACCGGCGAGCTGCACCACCGTCAGGCAGCAGCCGTTCACCGCCAGACTGTCCCCCACCTTCAACCCTTGGGCACACAGCTTGGGCCGCACGGTGAGCACGATGGACTTCTGGCCCGGTTCGACGCGCTCGACCACGCCCGTTTCCTCGACAATGCCGGTAAACATGCCGGCCTCAGCCTGCCTGCAAACCCAAACCACCGGCAAGCGACTTTCCGCGCCTGGGAACGGCGTGGCGTGGCCCCCGGATGCCCCCCCGGCAAGGGCCGACCAGATTGCGCTTGCCGTTCCGAACCAGCCGTCCCCGTAGCGAACATCACGAAATGGCCGCCCACGAGACCTCCCGGACGCCTCCGCAGCTGGCACGCCACGCAAGCCCTGACCCACCCAAGGCCGAAGCCGCTAACCACCACGAAGTCCGCCGGAGGCTCGGGACCTTGCCGCCCACTTCACCGTTTCCTCTTGATTGACGGCGCGGCGGTCCGCATCGTTTCGAGCACCAAATCAACCAGCGGCTTATCGGCAAGAAGCAAAAAACTACTGATCCGAAGCGGCCTGACCGGCCCGTGGCAAGCCCCCACGTCCGCCAATCGTGGAGACCGCCGCCGCTTCCGACGCTTGCCCGGGTGACGCTCGTCGGAATCGCGATAAGCGTGGGGGTTCAGGGCCACACCGCGCGGAGCGCACCGAGGCCGGCGGTCGGGCCTGTACCCGCAGCGCCCGCAACATCGGTCGTGGCGATCATGCCCCCCGGAAGCGTTCAGGCCGGGCGGGCAGCCGAGGTTCCCGAACCGTTGGCGCAAGCCGAGAACCTGAAACTCGAGGCGGTGTCGGCCGCCACCGCCGTGGTCGCCGAGTATCCTGAGACCGCGATCTCGTATGCGCTCCTCGGGTCGGCGCACTTCAACGTGGGCCGTTCCCGGGAAGCGGCACAGGATCTCCAACGGTGCCTCGAACTGGATCCGCGCCAGGTCGAGGCCTACGAGATCCTCGCCCGGATCGCCTGTGAGAAGGGCGAACTCGAGGAAGCGGTGCGGCGGTGTGAGGAAGGGTTGAAGCAGGGCCCCGGGTTTCCCGAGTTGTTGCGCCGCCTGGGCCGGGCCCGGTTGGACCTGGGCGACAGCGCGGAGGCGGTCCGCGCTTTCGAACAGGCGGTGCGACTGGCGCCGCAGGACAGCGAAACCCATTACCTGCTCGGACAAGCGTGCTTGCAGGCCGGCCATCCCGACCGCGCCCGGCACAGCTTCGAGCGGGCCATCGCGCTGACTCCCGAGCACACCCAGGCCTACTTCGGCCTGTTCACCGCGTGCAGCAGACTGCGCCTGACCGAGGAAGCCGGGCGGTATCGCCAGCGGTTCCTCGAACTCGAGGCCGCCGACCGGCGCACCTTGACCGATCGCACCACGCAGGAGGATACGCTGAGCGGTTTGCCAATGGTGCGCCAGACCGTGGCCCGCACCTTGTTCGGCGCGGGTCAGATCCACCAGTTCCACCAACGCCCGGAGAAGGCCGCGCCGCTGTTCCTCAGGGCGGCGTTCCTGGCGCCGGACAACGCCGCTGCCCGGACGGCGCTCGAAGCCCTTTACCTGAAGCAACAACAGCCGGAAGCAGCGCTCGAGGCGTTCGAGAAACTGGCAGCGGACCAACCGGAGAATGCACTGAACCACCTGTTCCTCGGGCGATTGCACAACCGGCTCGGGCGGTTCTCGGACGCCGCGCAAGCCTATCGGAAACTCCAGGAACTGGCCCCCGACCGCCCGGAAGGCTACCAGACGCTGGCCGAGCTTTACCTCCGGACCGACCGCGAGCCCGTCGCGGCCCGGGCGGCCGCACAGAAACTCGTCGAGTTGCAACCCACCGCCCCCAACTACTACCTGCTCGGGTTCGCCTGCGTGAAGAACAACGACCGTTCCGGGGCAATCGCGGCCATGGAACAGGCGGTTGCCTTGAGCCCGGACAATCCGGGGTTTCGGGAGTTTCTGCAACGGCTCAAGTCCGCTCCCTGACCAGCGCACGCCACCTGACACTCCGCCTATGGCGATCGGCTCACCCGCAAAGGGCCCACCCACCCCAGGACGCACCGGGCCAACCATGGCCGCAAAACGCATGGTCCACGCCGCGATGGCCGGCGCCTGCGTGGCGCTCCTCACCGGGCCTTGGCTGGCCGCGGCCGCTGCGGCCTGTCCCATTGTCCTGCACGACGTAACCGGTGAAACGGGCATCGGATTCGTCCATACCGACGGGAGTTCGGGGCGGCGCTACATCGTCGAGACGGTCTGCTGCGGTCTGGCGTTGCTGGACTACGACGGGGACGGCGACGCGGACATCTACTTTCTGAACGGCGCCGCCCTGCCCGGGACGGAACGGCCGCAACCGGCGCGGAATGCCCTCTACCGAAACGATGGCAACTGGCATTTCACCGACGTCACCGACGCCGCGGGGGTTGGGGACACCGGATACGGACTGGGCGTCTGCACCGGCGACTACGACAACGATGGCGACGCGGATATCTACGTGAACAACTTCGGTCCGAACGTGCTCTATCGAAACAACGGGGACGGCACCTTCTCGGACGTCACGCAAGCTGCCGGCGTCGGCGCCGGCAACCAAGTGGGCGCCGGGGCCTGCTTCCTGGACATGGACGGCGACGGGGACCTCGACCTCTTCGTGGGCAACTACGTGGGCTTCACCTTCGAGACCCATGAGATCTCGTACATGAGCGGTTACCCCGCTTACGTCGGCCCGCTGCACTACCCGCCGACGAAGAACGTGCTCTATCGCAACGAAGGCAACGGCACCTTCACCGACGTCAGCGCGGCGTCGGGCATTGCCGCGCATGCGGGAACCGGCATGGGGATGATCTGCGCGGATTACGACAACGACGGCGACACCGACATCGTCGTCGGCAACGATCTCGCCGCCAATTTCGTGTTGCGGAACGATGGCACAGGCCGGTTCGAGGAAGTCGGCCTGGGCACGGGCCTGGCTTACGACCTTCAGGGAAATGTCCACGGGACCATGGCCGTGGAAGCTGCGGACTGGAACAACGACGGCTGGCTGGACTTCTATATGACCTCTTACCAGCGTCAACTGGCGACGCTTTATCAAAATATGGAAGGGGCCTATTTCGAGGATGTCACCCGCCGGACGGGCGCGGGCGCCGACACCTATCCGATGGTCACCTGGGGGGCCGGCATGGTGGATTTCGACAATGACGGACACCGCGATTTGTTCATCGCCTGCGGCCATTTGATCGACAATGTCGAGCAGTTCGACGACACCACCCGCTACGCCGCCCGCAACCTGCTGCTCCGGAATACCGGGCAGGGACGTTTCGCAAAGGTCGACGAAACCTGCGGAGACGGACTCCTGCCGCAGGCGAGCAGTCGGGGTGCGGTGTTCGAGGACCTCGACAACGACGGTGATCTGGACGTGGTGGTGCTGAATTCGCGGCGTGAGCCGACCCTGCTCCGGAACGACTCCGCCCCGACCAACCACTGGCTGCAGGTGGAACTCCGCGGCGCCCGGTCGAACCGGGACGGGATCGGCGCCCGGGCAACCATCACGGCCGGCGATCTGCGCCAGATCGACGAGGTGCACAGCGGACGCAGCTATCAAAGCGACTTCGGAAAACGCCTGCACTTCGGCCTCGGACACCGCACCAACGTGACCGAAATCCGCATCCGATGGGTGGGCGGGGGCGTCGACGTGGTGCGCAATGTGCCGGTCGACCGCGTTATCCGCATCACCGAAGGCCACCGCGAGCCGGCGCTTCCCGGGAGAACGCCATGAACGTCGGGCTTGATCGCCATCCGCGCGAACCGCGTGTGCGGCGCGTTCCTTCCTCATCCGGCACGGGGCGGTGGCTGGCTCCCTTGCTTCTGGCCGGTCTTGCCCTGGCGCGCGCGCTGACCGCACAGGAGCCGGGTCCGATTCAAATGCGCGAGGTAACCCGCGGAAGCGGGATGTCCTTTATCCACACCGACGGCAGCTCCGGCCGGCGTTACATCGTCGAGACGGTCTGTTGCGGTCTGGCCCTCCTGGATTACGACGGGGACGGCGACAGCGACATTTATTTCCTCAATGGCGCTCCCCTGCCCGGCGCCGCGATGTCACCACCGCCACGGAATGCGCTCTACCGCAACGAAGGGAACTGGCGCTTCACCGACGTTACCGAAGTCGCCGGGGTTGGTGACACCGGCTATGGCCTGGGGGTTTGCGTGGCGGACTACGACAACGACGGCGACCCGGACCTTTATGTCAACAACATGGGCCCCAACGTGCTTTACCAGAACAACGGGCACGGTGGCTTCACGGACGTCACCGCGGTCGCCGGAGTCGGCAACGGCGACCAGGTTGGCGCCGGAGCCTGCTTTCTGGATATTGAGAACGACGGGGATCTCGATCTCTACGTGGCCAACTATGTTGATTTCAGCTGCGCCAGAAATCAGAGCCGCGCCGTCAACGGCCATCCCGCCTATGTCGGCCCGATGTCCTACGGGCCGGTGCCGGACACCCTCTACCGGAACAACGGCGACGGCACGTTCACGGACATCAGCGTCGCTTCGGGCGTCCGCGCAGTCGCGGGGACCGGCATGGGAATGATCTGCGCCGACTACGATGGCGACGGCGACACGGACGTCATCGTGGGCAACGACGCGATGGCGAATTTCGTACTGCGGAACGATGGCACGGGTCGATTCGAGGAGGTCGGTTTGTTCAGCGGTCTGGCCTACGATTCACACGGGATCGGCCAGGGTACGATGGGCATCGAGTGCGGCGACTTCGATAACGACGGCCGCCTCGATTTCCATATGACGTCGTATCAGAAGCAATGGGCCATTCTCTACCGCAATCTGGGCGACGGACTGTTCCAGGACGTCACCGCCCTCACGGGGGCGGGCACGGGCACGCTGCCCCGGGTCACCTGGGGTTCGGGCCTGGTGGATTTTGACAATGACGGCCACCGCGACCTGTTCATCGCCTGCGGCCACCTCCAGGACACGGTCGATTCCTGGGACGACAGCACCAGCTATGCGCAGCGGAATCTCCTGCTGCGCAACACGGGCGAAGGCCGGTTCGTCGACGTATCCGAGCAGGCGGGCGACGGATTGGCGGTCAAATGGAGCAGCCGGGGGGCGGCCTTCGAGGATCTGGATGGCGATGGCGACGTGGACGCAGTGATTCTGAATTCCCGACGCGAGCCCACCTTGCTGCGAAACGAAAGTCCCCGCGGCAATCACTGGCTCGAGGTCCGTTTGCGCGGGACCCGGAGCAACCGCGACGGCGTCGGCGCGCGCATCGTGGTTGTCGCCGGTGACCTGACGTTGGTTGACGAGATCCACAGCGGGCGCGGCTACCAAAGCCACTATGGTCTCCAGGCCCATTTCGGCCTGGGCGCCCGAACCCGGGCCGACCGGGTGGAAGTTCAATGGCCGGGCGGCACCCGCGACGTGTTGCACGACGTGGTCGTGGATCGGGTGCTGCGCATCATCGAGGGCCAAAGCAGGGAATAGCGCCCGCCGGCGGACACCATTCCCCTTCCCCAGCGAGGTCTGGGGCTCTGGAATGGGACGCCCGTTCCGCGCCGGTGACCACGCGGCGCCGGATGCCCGCGGCTCAGGTCGCCCACAGGTCGAGCGTCGGGAAGGCGTCTCCGAGGATGGTGGCCGCGTCGAGCCCGAGCCAGGTTTCCAGCGTCGTGGCATAGAGTTCCCGGAAATCCACGTGGTGCTTGAGCGCACCCTGATCAAGCTCCGTCAGGCTTGGATGCACGCCATGCAATCCGCCCCGGACGCCTCCACCGGCCAGGAACACCGGCGCCGCGGCCCCATGATCGGTCCCCCGCCGGCCGTTCTCTGCCACCGTGCGTCCGAACTCCGAAAAGGTCATCAGCAACACCCGATCGAGCAGTCCGTCGCGCGCGAGATCCTGCACGAACGCCGCCATGCCGGTGGCCATCTGTTCGAGCAACGCGTCGTGGTTGCCGGCCTGGTTGGCGTGATTGTCAAAACCGCCGATGCCGCCACCCCCCAGTTCGATGAAATAGATCCGGACACCGACTTCAGCGCGGATCAATTGCGCCACGGTGCGGAAATCACGCGCGAGCGGGAAGTCAGGATAGCCGCCGTGAGTGCCTCCCCCGCTCGCCGCTTCGCGGATCAAACCGTCCGAATTCCGCGCAATCGCCGAGACCCGATCCACATGCTCGATCAGCGGGTTCACCCGTCGTTCAGGTCCCGCTGGCAGCCGGCTCGCTTCCCCGCTCATCCCGGACGGCAGCCGCAAGGATTCTACCGCCTCGACCGACGGGACCACGGCACGGGCGGCATTCAGGCTGAACGGCCGCGGAATGCTGCCCACGAACAGGGCCGGACTTTCGCCGGTGGACGGCAACCCTGAAAGCGCATCGGCCGCGCGTCCCGCCCAACCCGTCTCCCGGGAATCGGGATCGGGATCCGCGACGTGCCAGGCGCGCATCGCGTCATCGTGATCGCGGCTCAACCGCGGACAGCCCACGCCCTGCATCACCGCGAGTCGGCCCGCGTCATGGAGCCGCCGAAACGCCTCGAGCCGCGGATGCAAGCCGAGTTCGTCCGTCAGCTTCAGCACCTGGTCGCCCGTCCACCGCAATGTCGGCCGGCTGCGGGCATACGCATCGTCGGCGAAGGGAATGATGGTGTTCAACCCGTCGTTGCCGCCGCTCAGCTGCAGCACGACCAGGATGGTGTCATCGCGGCGCGCTCGACCGGCGGACGCCCCCGCCCGGGCAAGGAAGCGCGGGACGCCGGGCGCCAGGGAAACCAGGGCACACGCGCCGAGGCCGGTTCGCATGAAGTGTCGTCGACTGTGTCGCATGGCAGAGTGGTTTCAGAGGAGTTGGTATTCCGGTCGCGCCGTCAGGTGGATCGCCCAGTCACGGAGGTCGCCTGCGAAGTCGCGCCACTCGGGCCGGGCCGCGGTTTCGAGATCCGGAAACAGGAGACCGGCAATGAACCGCCGCGCGGGCCCATCCTCGACCGCCCAGTGACGCCGCGCCACCGCTGCCGGATCGAGCCGCCGCTTGTAGCGATCGTTGGCACCGAGCAAGGAGGCCGTCAACCGGCAGCGCAAGGCCAGTGTCGCCCCGTTGATCCAATCCGTTCCGCGTGGCCAGCCATCGAGGGACGGCGGGTTGGCCAGATCCTGTCCGAGTTCCCGGAGGGCGCCGGCCAGGGGTTCGGTGGGAACCACTCCTTCCAGGCCGCGCGCCAGCCCGACGGCCAGTTCGACCGGGGATTTCGCCCGCGCCAACCGGCTTTCCGGGGCGTGGAAGAGGTTCGACGAAAGCACGCGGCCAACGGTCGCCGCGAGGTCCCGGTCCGCCGCCAGAAAGTCCGCGAGCGCTTGCAGCAACGTCGGCGAAGGATCGGCGACCTCCGAAATGAACGTCCGCCACAAACGGCGGGCCACGTGCCGCGACGTCGCCTCGTGATGCGCCAACCCGGTCAGCAAGTCATCGAGGTTGTGGACGCCATCCTGCTCGAGCACGCATTTGGGCGCGGGATCCTGCTCCCGTTCCACGAACTGCAGTTTCCCCCGGCGGACAAACCAACCGGTCAACGCGCGCGCGGTTTCGGTCACGTCCCGGTCGCCGGCCACACCGGGCCCGACCGTGAAGCCGTGCAGCAACGCGCGCGCCAGTTGATGGTTCGGCTGCGATCGCCGGTTCTGCCCTCCCCCCCACGCGAGCAGCACGGCAGGTTGGTGCAGCTGGTTGCGCAGGAGGACGTCGAAGCGACCCAAAGCATCGCGCCGCAACTGCTGAACCTGCCGCACCACCAAGCCGGCTTCACCCACGCGGTCCGTTCGCGCCGGGAAGCACTCCCGCCAGAAAAGCGTCATCCGTTCGACGAGCGGCCGCGGGGACTCGAGCATCCGGCGCAACCACCACGCGGCCAATTCGGCGGCCGAACCGGCGCCGTGTTCCTCCCAGGCGTCGAACTGCCCGTCAAAGTCGGCCGCCTCGGGGACCGGCTGGAGCAAACGCGCCACGGTGGCTTGCGGCCCTTCCGCCACAGCGCGCTGCCGTTCGGTGGCGGTGAAACCGAAGCTCGCCCGGCGCAGCAGATGCGCAGCGGCCGCCGCATCCCAGCGGTTGGCCCCTCCCGGCGAGAACGGCGCCCAGGCCCATTCGGGATCGACGTCGACCACCCGCGGCGCGCCTTCCCGGCGGGACGACGCGGCACCCGGCCGCGGCGCCGTCCGGTGGTCTCGCTGCATGAACTCGATTTCTTTCATCGCGTGGTTGGCCGGTCCGGCTGGCGGACAGCCGGTGGAGGGCCGGCTTGGGGAACCTGGGCGTTCAACGGGTAAACTCGATCCGCAAGCTGGCTTCGCTCGGACCGTTGCCGCCCTGCAACGTCAGGCTCGCCTGCCGCACCTGCCCCACCAGCGCCAGCAGGGTGTCGATTGCCAGCTCGGCCTCGGCCCGCGTGTGGCCTTCCTTGAGCATGTTCCCGCGCACCATCGGCTCGTGGTTCGCGCGCAGCACTTCGGCCAGTCGCCCACCGTCGAGCTGCAGGGCCGTGTGGCTGCCGCCGAGCGGGAGTCCCGTCGCCGGTCCGGCCTGCACCGCGTCGACGAGCTTGCGTGCCAACGATTCGCTCGAACTGAGAATCGCGAAGTCGGCGGGCATCGCCAGCGTGGGCTGGAAGTTGAACCGCGTATCCCCCCGGTCCTCCGGAGCCAGCCCGGCGGTCGAGAATCGGGCCACCGTCATCGTCAATCCCCGGTGCTGGGGCCGGTCGAGAATCAACCCGGGTTCCGCCTTCTGGCCGCGGGTGAAATTCACCAACCCGAGCGCCTTCTGCCAGGCCTCCTCCAGGATCAGCTTGAACTCCCGGTCCTTCAGCGGCAGCACCAGCGCAAACCCGGGCAGCTCCGGCTCGGGCGCCCCGGCGGCGGCGGGGTAATCCTGGCGCGCCACCACCAACCGGATCTCCGGTCCCAAACGAGCCAGCACTTCGTCCGTCAGATCGCGGCCCGTGAAGAAGATCCCCATCATGTTCTCGAAGAAGATCAACCCCGAAGTGCGCGCTGGAAACAGCTCGTCCTTGGCCGCGTAGAACCGGTGCAGATCGCGGAACAGGCTCAAGGCGGCGATCTGACCCGGCACGGCGAAGTTCGGCAGGGCCCCGGCACGGCCGGCGGGCGGCAGGACGACCGACGCCGGACCGTCCGCCGGTCCGCTCCCCGGTCCGAGAACCGTCCGCGCAACGAGCGCTCTACCCTCAATGTAGAACCCGACCGCCAGCCAGTCCGCCTGTTTCAATCCGGTCGCAAGCCCCGCCACCAGCAGGGCCGCCAACGGGTTTTCGTTCGATCCGGCAAGCGCCTGCGCCACCGCCGGCGCCGACCGCAGCACCCGCAGGTTCACATAAGCCATCGCGACGGCTTCGTCCCCCACGGCAGCGCAGGCGGCCCGGTAGGGCGCGCTGGCAGCCAGCGTGCCCGCTTCGCCGGCCTTCATCGTGCGCAGGACGGCGTCCAGGGTCGCCGGATCGCTGGCCGCAACCAGCCGTCCGTCGACGATGGTGTGCGCTTCCTTCCCGTTGAATGTCCAACGCGTGAGACCGTCGATTTCCTCGGCCCGGACAGGATCCTCGCGACCGGCCTTGCGCGCTTCGGAACGGGTGATTTGCCCGGCGATCTCGTGCAGCTTGCGCAGGCGCTCCTCGTTCTCCGTCGCAACGAGGAGCACCGCCCGTTCGCCCGGCGCGGCCGCGAACAGCATGCCGCCGGCGGTCAGTTCGCGGGTCGCCTTGCGCCAGTCGGCATCGATCGCCATCTCGATGAAGCGCACCCCGTCGGTGAGTTGTCTGAACTGCGGGCTGGCGCTGAACGCGGGCCAGACGGGCAACGCTTCGACCCGCTCGGTCATTGCCGGATCCAGCAGCGGATCCAGCAGCGCCTGGGGCCGCCAGACCTCGAAGGAGAAGATCGCCGCATCCGGCACCCCCCGGCTCAAGGACTCCCCCGCAGCCATTGCGACCGTGGAACCGAGAAGCAACGACAAGCACAACCACCCGCGCCCGCATCGAAGGGGTTGTCCGCGCCGAAAGCGGCTGGAGTGATTCATGCTCCTTACGACACGACGCTCCCGGCATCAGTTACAGAAAAGTTCCCCACGCCAGCCGATCGTGCGCGGCCCGGGTGTCTCGGGTTCAAGGCCGCTGGCGAAATGATGCCCCGAGTTCATTCCGCTGGCCCGGCGGCGGGTCAAGCCAGCTGCCGAATGATCTCGGCGGTCCGAAAAAGCTGAGCCGCGCCCGGCCGACCGGCCGACCCGACCGGCACAATACGGATTTCCTCGGCGGCGAATCGCTGGCACGATGGTCACGAATTCCCGGTGGCGGGCTTTCCCCCGCCCACCCGTCAGCGAAGGTCATCATGATTCGCAAAGCCTTTGTCATGTCCGTCAACGCCGGATGCGACGCCGAATACGAACGACGGCACAACCCCATCTGGCCCGAACTCGAAGCCACCCTGCTCGCCCACGGCGTGCGCACCTATTCGATCTTCCGCCACCCGGAAACCCGCCAGTTGTTCGCCTATGTCGAGTTCGCCGACCTGGCCCGGTGGGAGGCCGTGGCGCAGACGGAAGTCTGCCGGCGATGGTGGAAGCACATGCGGGAGATCATGCCGGCGAACCCGGACGACAGCCCCGTCTCAAGCGAACTGCCCGAGGTGTTCCACCTCGAAGCTCCCGTCCAGACGGACCAGGTCGCATGAAGCCGCTCGCCCTCCCCTGCCCGCCCGCGGTGCTCCCGGCGGCGAAAGCGCCATGCGCCCGGCATCGGATCCGGGGCGGCGCCCGGTGGCATGGCGGATTTCTCCCGATCCTCCTGCTCGCGTCCGTGCCGGCATTCGCCGATCAACCTGCCGGGCCCGGCGACTTCCCGCTCGCGCTCGAGGACATCCGCGTTCGGGACCCGTTCATCCATGCCGATCCCGCCACACGGACCTATTTCCTCTACGCCCAGACCGGCAATCGCGGCGGGGCCACGGAGCCGGGCGTCGAAGTCTACCGCAGCCGGGATCTCGAGCACTGGAGCCGGCCCACGCTGGCATTTCGCAAACCCGCCGGCTTCTGGGGCGGCAAGGAAGTCTGGGCGCCCGAAATGCACCGCTTCGGGGACCAATGCCTGCTCTTCGTCAGCTTCAACGGTCGCGAAGGCGGCCGGGGCACACAGATCCTTCACGCCGACCATCCCGGCGGCCCCTTCACGCTGGCCGGCCCCGAGGCCTGCACCCCGTCCGCTGAACGCGCCCTCGACGGCACCCCCTTCATCGATCCCGACGGAACGCGCTGGATGGTCTACTGCCACGAATGGGTCCAGATCGGCGACGGCGCCATGCGAGCGGTGCGCATGACCTCCGACTGGAGCGCCCGGCAAGGCGATTCCATCCGGCTGTTCAACGCCCGCGAGGCCCCTTGGGTGCGGCACATCGATGGTGGCAACGCCCGTCCGGATGGCGGCTGGGTCACCGACGGCCCGGGTTTGCTCCGAACCCGCGGCGGGAAGTTGTTGATGCTTTGGTCGAGTTTCGGTGACCAGGGATACGCCGTGGGGATCGCGGAATCCGCCAGCGGCCGCCTCGCCGGCCCGTGGACCCAACGGCCCGAACCGCTGTTCGCCGGCAACGGCGGTCACTGCATGGTCTTCGACACCTTCGACGGACGACGTCTGCTCGCCCTCCACCAACCCAACACCGGCGGACGGGAGAGGACACGGCTGTTCGATCTGATCGAGTTCGGCGGCCAACTGACCGTTCGCCCGTACGAGAAGCACGCGGGCTACCTCTTCGCCCACCTGCTCCAGGAGGACTATGGGCGCCTGTATTACTCTCTCAGCACCGACGGTCTCCACTGGCAACTCCTGAACGACGGTCAGCGCATCGAGCCGGAATACCTCGGCCACCCCGACCTCACCCGCGGCCCCGACGGACGTTTCTACTTGGTTGGGAACCAAGCCCGCGACCGCGACCTCCGCATCTGGGTTTCCGAGGATCTCGTGCGCTGGCGACCGCATCGCGATCTCATCCTCGATGTATCGATGCACCCCGGTTTCGGTCGGAATCCCAACGATCACGGCGCCCCGAAGATCTGGTACGACGAAGCGGCCGCCCGTTACGTCATTTCCTGGCACAGCTCGCGAAACGCCCGCCGCCGCGAAGCGCCCGAGCATTACTGGGCCGGACAACGCACGTTCTACATCACTTCCCCCGACCTCGAGTCCTTCACCGAACCCCGGCGTCTGTTTGGCTTCGACCTGGCCACCATCGACGTGATCATCCGCCGCGAAGGCAGTCGCTATTTCGCCTTCCTCAAGGACGAACGCTATCCCACCTTCGACTGGCCCACCGGCAAGACGATCCGGATCAGTTCCGCGCCCGCCCTCGAAGGTCCCTGGACGGACCCCGGGCCGCCCATCACACCGAACTTCCACGAGGCTCCGACCCTCATCCCGCGGGCGGACGGCCAGGGATGGTGGCTCTACTACGAGCAGTACCCGGCGGTGCGATACGGACGCTCGACCGCCCCGACCCTGGCCGGCCCCTGGTACGCCGGCTACTCCCCCGACCACCATCTGCCCCCGAACGCCCGGCACGGCTGCATGGTCCCTCTGAACGCGGAGGAACTGCGCCGCATCCAGGCGGCCTTTTCCGCACCGCAGCCCGCCCCCTGACCTTCGCCGTTCGCCAGTCCAGGCGGCGCCGCACGGGGAAAGCGCCCTCGTCCGCTGACGGTTTCGCTGTCGCCGGCGCGGGCCCGGCCCTATGCTGTCCGCCATGCGTTGCCTGCGAGTCATCGTCCTGTTGCTCGGTGTTGGTTGGTCCGGCTTCCCAATCGTCTCCGCCCTGGATTCTCCCCCGGATTTGGCCACGTGGCAGAGCGACCACACCCGCCTCACGCTCGATGCCACCGGCGCCTTGTCCGAATTCGCGCACACCCATCCGCTCCGAAACTGTCTTGCCCCGGGTCAATCCGCGCCGCTGCTGAGTCTGCGCGTGGCTGGCACCCTCCATCCGCCCGAGCGCGCTTCATGGGACACCGCCAGCGGTCGCTTGACCCTGCGCTTCGACCGGATCGGGGCAACCGCGGTCGTGGCGGTCGCGGTCAAGCCCTCCCACGTGCGATTCGAGCTCGAGTCCCTGAGTTGTCCGGCGGAAATCGAGCTGGCGCTGTGGGGCCCCTATCCGACCGTGATCGGGGAAGTGGTCGGCGAAACCATCGGCGTCGTGCGCGACACGGACACGGCGCTGGGCATCCAGGCGCTGAACGCGAAGACGCTGGGCGGCTATCCGACGCATGAGAACGATGTCGACCCGGGCTACTCGGCCGACGACCCGGCTGGTTACCCGGATCTGCCGACGGAACTAGGGAAGGCGCAGTTGTGGCGGGGCAACACCGCCCGGCACACGGAGTTCGGCAGCGTCCTGCAGGCTTATTGCCGGAACCGCACACACGACCGGGTGATCGCCAACTGGGGCCACGACCGATACCGGGCGCCGGCGTTCGACGACGGCGGAGTGATCGGCAGCCAGATCGCCCTCTTCGCCTGTCCGGCCCCGGAGGCGCTCAACACCATCGGAGCCATCGAGGTCGCGGAAGGCCTGCCCCACCCTTTGCTGGACGGCGTCTGGGCCAAGATCGCGCCGGGCGCGAGCGCCGCCTACCTCATCGTCGATTTCGGTGAGGACACCATCGACCGGGCCATCGAAATGACCCGGCGCGCCGGGCTGCGCTACCTCTACCACAGCTCGCCGTTCGAGACCTGGGGTCACTTCGCTCTCAAGCCGAACCTGTTCCCCCGCGGTTGGGAGGGGTTTCGCGTGTGTGTTGACAAGGCGCGGGCGGCCGGGGTTCGCATCGGCTTTCACACGTTGTCCAATTTCATCACGCCCAACGATCCCTACGTCACGCCGCAGCCGGATCGCCGGCTTGCGCGGATTGGGGAAACCGGACTGCCGGCCGCCGTGGACGCCACCCAGACGGAGATCCCGGTCGGGCAGCCGGATTGCTTCCGCCAAGCCACGACGTTGAACACCGTGCGCATCGGCAATGAACTGATCCAGTACGGGGCGGTCTCGGAGACGGCCCCGTGGCGGCTGCTCGAGTGCCGGCGCGGCTCGTGGGGAACGTCAGCTGCTCCCCATGCCGCCGGCGAGGCGGTGGCAAAACTCATGGACCACGCCTACAAGGTGTTTCTCAGCGACGCCGGTCTCTCGCAGGAGATCGCCCGCAACATCGCGCGGTTTTGCAGCGTCACCGGCGCGCGGCAGCTTTCCTTCGACGGTCTCGAAGGCAACTGGTCGACCGGCCTCGGCCAGTATGGTCGCACGCTTTTCACCGAGGCCTGGCACGACGCCCTTTCACCGGAACTGCGCGGACAGGTGATCAACGACGCCAGCAACCCCGGCCATTTCAACTGGCACATCTACACGCGGATGAACTGGGGTGAACCCTGGTATGCGGGCTTCCGCGAAAGCCAGACGCTCTACCGGTTCAAGAACCAGCTCTACTTCGAGCGCAACCTCATGCCACGGATGCTCGGCTGGTTCGCACTCCGTCCCGACACGAGCCTCGAGGACGCCGAATGGCTCCTGGCCCGTGCCGCCGGGTTCAATGCCGGCTTCACCCTCGCCGCCAGCCTGGCCAGCACCGCCCAGCTCGAAGCCGATCCCAAGGCCGCCGAAGCCGCCCGCCGATTCGGCGCCGTGCCCACGATTCTCGAAGCCGTCAAACAATGGGAAACCGCGCGCATGGCCGGAGCGTTCCCGGAGGAGGTTCGCGCCGCCCTGCGCGACAACACCCGTGAATTCCACCTCGAACCCGCGGGCGAAAAGCGATGGCACCTCTCCGAGTTCACCCTCGAACGGCTCACCCACCCGCTGACCAACGCCACGCCGACGGCGTTGCGCTTCGACAATCCGCATGCCGCCCAACCGTTGCAGTTCATCATCCGCAACGCCGGGTCGAAAGCCGTCGCGGGACTCGTGGTCACGGTCGATGGACGGCCCGTGCTGGACCTTGCCAGCGAGGAAGTCCTTCCCGGCGGCGCGGTCCGTTACGTCGGCGGCCCCGAAGCGATCCTGTGCGACGCCACTTGGCGCGAAACCAAGCGCCTGCCCGTATCGTCCGAAGCCGCCCGAATCAACGCCGGCCCCCAGGAACTAACCCTGGGTTGCCCACCGCGATCCGAAGGCCGCCTCAAGGCGGAATTCCGAACCGCTGGCAAACCCACCCTGATCCGATCCGCGCGGTAGGCGGCCGGCCTGCCCCTGGCGGAGCAACGCGCGCGAAGCTCGGTGTTTCGACCAGGGAGCAACGCGGAACCCGAAACCGCCCCTCATCGTGCTCCGGCACGCTACACTCCCCCGGATGGGCAGTGGAAATCGGCGATTGCGGGTGATCACCGGCCGTTCTTCGAGTTATCGACCCCGTTCAGATCGGACTCGCGCCGAGCGGGAGTTTGGCCCATGTTCGCGCCGCGGTATGTATATCCAGTCGATCTGCTTGGAGAACGTTCGCTCCTTCAAGAGCTTGGAGTTCAACTTGGAGCGGCCAGGCGGCGGAGGTGCGGGTTGGACGGTGTTTGTCGGCGGGAACAGCTCCGGCAAGACGACGATCCTGCGCAGCGCTGCGTTGGCGTTGATCGGCCCAGATTCCGGCGGTCGCTTGATCTCGCCGGCTTCAGGCTGGATCCAAAGAGGGGAAAGCAAGGCTTCCGCCAAGCTAAGCCTGAGCTGGGATCCCGATCACGACAGGTTCAAAAAGGCAGGCAAGATTCCCGGGGACACCTTCGAAGCCGGGGTGCGGTGGCTGATCGAAGAGAAGGGGGACGAAGTGCCGCAGTTCAGGGCCCTGGGGAATTCCAACCCGCGGAAGATCCGGCCCCAGACCCCGGAACGAGGACCATGGTCCCTGAACGCCTACGGCTGGTTCTCGGCCGGCTACGGTCCCATGCGCCGACTAACCGGCAGCTCATCGGAGGCCTTGCGCTATTCGATCAGCCGGGAAGCCGAAAGCCGATTCGTGACTCTCTTCCGCGAAGATGCGGCGCTGAGTGAGAGCGAGGAGTGGCTGCGCCGGATGCACGCGCGCAGCTTAGAATCGGAATCCAAACAGGCCGACATTCGCACGGTGCTTGACGGTGTGCAGGCACTCATGGGGGACGGACTGTTGCCACATGGCATGAAGATCAGCCGCATCACAGTGGACCATGTGTTCGTCGAAGACGGAGGGGGTCTCGAGCTCCCGATGCGGGACATCAGCGACGGTTGCCGCAGCATCTACGCGACGATCCTGGACCTGGTGCATGGACTGTACGAAGTCTACGGGGCGGACGGCCTGTTTGAGACCGACGACCACGGACGCACGGTCATCGCCCGGCCGGGGGTGGTGATCATTGACGAGATCGAGGCGCACCTGCACCCCTCGTGGCAACGCGATATTCCGGAATGGCTGAAGACGCACTTCCCGAAGATCCAGTTCCTCGTGAGCACCCACAGCCCGCTGATCGCCCAGGCGGCGGATCCCAACGGTCTTTTCATTCTGCCGCTGCAAGCGGATGACCGCCAGCAGGCCCGCCCCGCCACGCCGGCGGAGTACGAGCGGATCCGCTGGGGCACGGCGCACAAGACGATTCTGGGTGTCGCCTTCGGTCTCCAGACAACCCGGACCAAGTGGGCCTCCCGCCAGCTCAAGCGTTGGCAGGAACTCAATGCCAAGGACCACGAAGGCGTCCCGCTGAAACCCACCGAGAAGCGCGAACTCAAGACGCTCAAGCAGCAATTGGACCTGGCGCTCGATGGTGCGCCGGCGGAAACCCTGTAGCCCCGCCCGCCCGGCCATGCGCAACCTCCCCGCCCGCCCCCCTCTCAGCCCCGTCCTGGCGAGCCGGCTCACCAGGGAAACCAAGGCGATCAGCGAGGCCGGCGATCCGAAGGTCGAGGCCGAGAAACGCTACCGCAACGCCCGCAAGGCCACGTGGTTCGCCCCGGTGGTGAGGACCCTCGGCAAACTCGCCGGCCCGGGGGAGCGCTGCATGTTCTGCAGCGGGAGCGAGTCGAGCGACGTGGAGCACTACCGACCGAAGGCGGTCTTCCCGGAACTGGCGATGACCTGGGAGAACTATCTCTGGTCGTGCACGCCGTGCAACCGCGGCAAGAGCAACCGCTTCCCGCCGGACACCGAGCCCGGCGAACGCTTGATCAACCCGATGGAAGAAGACGTGTGGACCTTCTTCTTCATTGATGAGTTCGGCATGCTGACACCGAGGTTCGATCCCGCCGTGGATGCGCTCAACCGGCGCGGGGTAACCACGCGCGATCTGCTGTCGTTGAACCGTGAGGCCGTGCGGGAGAGCCGTCAGATGCGGCTGAACGACCTCCGCCAGAAGGTGCAGGACGCCCTGAAGCTGATGCGGCGAAACGAACTCACGAAAGCCGCGGCCCGCCAGCGCCTCGAAACCTGGAAGCAGCAACCCTGGCAGCCCGATGTGGCGGACTTCTTTCTCCAGGGACCAGGCGGCGACAAGCCACCGTTCAGCACGTTCCTGGCCGCGCTGTAAGAAGCGTGCCAGACTTGGCGACAGCGGGTTCCCATTCCGCCCGGAAGAGTGCCCCCGCCGAATCCCCGGTGCCAGACGGATCCATCCGCAAGGGTCTCCGATCCCCCTCGACACCACCCTCCGAACGCCGGCGATCGCGAGGTCATTGCCAGGCATCCGGCTGCCGCTTGCCAGGGTGGCGCGGCCTCCCTGGGGTGGAGGCGGTAAGCACCGAACGAAGCGCAAACCGGTCCCAACGAAGGACCGGCCGCTGTGCGTCTGGCGGGGTGTCGTTCAGGTGACAGGCCGCCCGCTGGTGCCCTGGTCGGAATCCTTGTTGACCCAATCGCACCGCTGAAGGGCGCGCATTCACGATGCGGCGACTTCCTCGAGGCCCGCGCCGTGAACCGCCGCCGCTTGGGCGGCCTGGCGCCAGGGCAGCCTGATGTCCAGCGTCAGGCACACCTCCGCATGCAGCCCGTACTTCCGCGTCGCCACGAACCATGCCCGGGCCCTGGTCGCTGCTTTGCAGCTTGCCAGAAGGCGGGCGCGGCATGGAGTGTCGGGGCTGGAAGATCAAGCGGCGTATGAAACTTGGCAGCATCCTGAGGCAGGAGAACATCGTCCCCGAACTGGCGGCAACCGACCGGTGGCAGGCAATCGAGGAATTGGTGGACCAGTTGATCCACACGGGCGCGATTGCCGCGGCAGATCGTCCGTCGGTGTTGGCCGCCCTCAACCGGCGCGAACAATCGATGAGCACCGGAATCGGCTATGGCGTGGGGATTCCTCATGCGCCGTCGCCGCTCATCACCGAGGTGGCCGTGGCCTTCGGTCGGTCGCGGGGGGGCGTCGAGTTCGCCGCCGTGGACGACCAACCGGTCACGCTGGTGGTCCTGTTCCTGGCGCCGCAGGGAAAGGTGTTGCCCCATCTGCCCACCCTGGCGGGCATTGCCCGCCTGCTGCATCGTGCCGAACTCCGCCACGCCTTGGAACAAGCTCCCGACGCCGACGCCATGTTGCGCGTGATTCGCGACGGGGAAAAGGAAACGCACGCGGGACGCAAGTCCGGCTGAACACGCCCGACGGCGGCGGAGCCCGAGCCGCCGGGTTCGCGGACCAGGAGGCGGGAAAGGCCAACCATGGACACTCGATCTCGCTCGAACCCCCGTCGGCGCCGGACCTCCGGCCGGCCGCTGCGGTTGACGGCCATCCTCCTGGCCGGGATCACCTGCCTTTCCCTGGGCGGCTGCGTTGTGCCGGAGAACGACTCGGAATGGCGGTGGCGTCAGTGGAATCCCGATTACCGTCCGCCGTTCGAGCCGGAGTACTGAGCCGACGGTTTTCGGGGCCAGGCCGCCTTTCGGTGTCCAGCCATCGAAGTCGGCTATCGAAGTCGGCGCCCTTCAGCGTTTCAGCCGTCCGTCGCCGGAGAGGGCGACGGCGAAAGGACGGTTACGTCCGCCCGACGTGATTCCGGCGTGACCCGCAGCGATTCCATTCGACCGTTCCGGTAGACCCCTTCCAGCGTCGTCTGCGCCGGCGCGTGCAGCTTGAATTCGACGTCCCAATGGCGCGGCCAGGCGGGCAGCAGGAAGATCCGGTCGCCGTCCGTTTGCAGGAGCATCGCCTGGAAGGTCTTCATCAGAATGCCGCCGTGATCCTGGTCGGGCGTCCAGTCGTAGTTCGGCCCCCAGAAGGCCGGGAAACGTTCCTGCCGGTCGTAGCTGCGAGCGCGTGCGACGAGCGAACGTCGGGCCTAGTCCGCCCGGCCCAGGTAGGCCATGAAGACACTGTCCTGCCGCCAACCCGAATCGCCGCGGTCCCACCGGTGATCGAGGGCGTTCAGCCCCCATTCGGCATTCGGACGGTTGAAGGCCACGAGCCGGAACGGAAACACGGCGTAGAGTTCGGGGTTCTCGATGTTCCGCTTGTCCGCGTAGAATGCCGCCGGCGCGAGGGCCTGCTGTCCGTTCACATCCCGGAGTGGCAGTTCGGGCAGCTTCGCGTACAAACGCGTCCAGAAGGAGCGGTCTGCGGGCGAGCCGATGTCCTGGGGCAGGGCCAGCAGACGTTCGGTGACAGCCCGGCAACCGGCAAGTTCGGGCATCGCGTTGGTGCAACGCCACCAGGTTTCCACCGCCTGCGCTGGATGCAGGACGAGCTTGCCGGCGTCGTTGGTGGCGTGGTGTTCCTCGAAGAAGGCGAGCGTCTCCCGCGCGAACGGCAGCGCGGTGGCTTCGAGAAACGCTCGATCCTGCGTGTGCTCGTAGTAGTCGAGCATCATCCACGCGAGTTCCGGTCCGCACACCCATTCCCACTTGTGATAGCCGCTGTCCTGCAACTTGTCGGCCCGTTGCTCGAAGGGCGTCCAACCATAGCTCTCACTGAACACCGGGCCCCAAAACATGATGCACTCGGGATAGTAGGCCCCGCCGTGACCGAAGTAGTGCCGGGTGCGATAACGGCATAACGGAAGCAACTCATCGGCATACATACGAAACAGCGGGCGTTGGAGATCGAAGTCACCGGAGGCGCACAGACTGATGTAGGGAAGGCGCGTGTTTTGCCACCAGTATCCCGGACCCCAGCGACGGTAGTCCGGATCCTCTTCGGTCGGGCCGGGCGGCACGGTGAAGAGCGAGCCGTTGAACTTGATCGGGTAGGCACCCCGCCCCGCGCACGCCGTGATGAAGCGTTGCAGGCGGTACATCTGGCTGACATGAGCGGCTTCGTCCGCGATCGTGACGCCGGTGTTGGCGGCGACCTGCTGTCCGTTGACGTACAAGCGGCAACCGTCGGACGCCGGATCCACTACCGCCGCGATGTGGGTCCACTTCCGCGCCGGAACAGCATCCGCCTGCTGAAGTATGCGGTCGCCGCAGATCAGACGGAGGCTGTTGCCCGGAAAAGTGTCGAGCAGGAAGCCGTCGCTACCGCCGGGAGTGATCTTGTCAACGAGCCGGGCGCCGCCACCGGGAAGCGGGTCGGGCCGGACCCAGGCTTCGATGGTGAGTCCGCGCGTGAATCGCCAGCCCGCCGAGCCGGCAACGGCCCGAACCCGCTCGTCCGGGGCCGACGGCAGACTGCTCCAAAGGCGGCCCACTCCGCCGGGCAGCGGCTGGGTCGGATCCTGGAGGGACAAAGCCTGTACCGCTTCATCGGTCAGGGCCGTATCGAACACGCTGACCCGGCCCAGGTCTCCCTGGAGCCGGTTGCCGCCCGCCTGGTCGACACCGAGTCGGACAGGATGGGAATTGGCGGGAACCAGCGCAGCGACCCCGGCGCTTCCGATCTCTGCGGAGGTGGCGCGGATCCAACTGCGATCCCAGAATTCCGCCCACCAGGATTCGTGCGCCGCGCGCCGTTCGGCGAACGACAAGCTCTCCACTTTCCGGATGGTCGCGTCCATGGCATCGGTCCATTCCCGGGGCGTTGCGGGATGCCGCGTCAGAACGAAGATGCTGAACTTGTGCGTCGTGCCGCGGGGCGAGCAGAGGTGTTGATCATCCACGCGCTGCCCCTGTTCGGCGGTGATGACCGCGCCGAAGGTCCGGTGAAGCAGCGGATCCGGTTGGGAGAAACCGGTAAGGCCCTGCATCCGCGCCATCAAGGCCGGCCCAACAGACTTGGTGTTGTGATGGTACCAGCCGATCCGGTCCGGCATGCCCGTCAGGATGGTGTCCGGTTCGACGAAGGTGGGGGCTTCCATCTGATCGGGCTTGGATCGGTTGAGCAGCACGTCGCTCACCTGCAGTTCCGCCAGTTCGTGGCGGTTGGTCCGCCAGAGGACGAAGGCGGCCGTCGCGGTGACCGGTGTGGCGCTCTCGGCAGTGACGTGGATGACCGGATGGTTGGCGTCCACCCACGCGCGGATCTTCGTGGCCCGCTTTGACGGCGCCTGGGATCCCGCGACGTTTTCTTCGGTGGTGATGTCGATGGCGCCTTCGCGCAGGTTCAGTTCCTGACGATAGGACATGCCAGACGCGAACGGGTTCGGTTCAAGCCGAACCTCGACCTTGCCCACTTTCAGGAGCCGGGCGTTGTCGCTCCAGGCGTCGGTCTTTCCGATGTAGAACTGGACGGCGCCGTCGGCGGTGGCCCAGGCGTTCAGGGTGATGTCGCCGTTGCCCAGCGGCATCGATCCGTGATGATCGGCGCTGGGGGAATCCCAGACCACGTTGGAGTCATCGATGGTGGCGGCGCAGGCGGACGGCAATGCCAGGAGCAGCAGCCCGAGCAAGTGGTGAGCGACAGAGCGTTTCATAAGGCGAATCGTAACGGTTCAGTGACCTACACGCGGCGCAGCACTTCAGCCGCGGCGGCAACGGTCCGTTCAATGTCCTGCTCCGAGTGCGCGGTGGACAGAAAGCCTGCCTCGAACTGTGACGGCGCCAGGTAGACGCCCGCTTCGAGCATGCCGTGGAAGAAGCGGGCAAAGCGCTCCCGGTCGCTGCGCATGGCATCGTCCAGGTTGCGCACCGGTTGGTCGGTGAAGTAGCCGCAGAACATCGATCCGAGGCGATGAAAACGCACCGCGACGCCGGCGGAGCGAGCGGCGTCGGTGAGGCCGGCTTCGAGCTGGGCGCCGAGGGTTTCAAGCTGGGCGTAGGCGCGGCCTTCCTCCCGGGTCAGCGCCGTCAATGCCGCGATTCCGGCCGCCATCGCCAGCGGATTGCCGCTGAGCGTACCAGCCTGATAGACCGGCCCGAGCGGCGCGAGTTTGTCCATGATGTCCGCGCGCCCGCCAAAGGCCCCGACCGGCAGGCCGCCGCCGATGATCTTGCCGAAGGTCGAGAGGTCGGGCTGCACGCCGAAACGGCCCTGCGCCCCGTCGGGTCCGAGCCGGAATCCGGTCATCACTTCGTCGGCAATCAGCACCGCGCCGTGAGTCGTGCAAAGCGCCCGCAGACGTTCGAGAAAACCGGGTTCGGGGAGGTAAAGCCCGGCGTTGGCGGGGACGATTTCGAGGATGACGGCGGCGAGTTCATTGCCGTGCTGGCGGAACGCGCCTTCGAGAGCCTCGAGATCGTTGAACGGCAGGACCAGGGTGTGTTTCGCAAAGTCGGAGGGAACACCGGCGCTGTCCGGATTGCCCAACGTGAGGGCACCCGAACCGGCCTTGACCAACAGGCAGTCGGCGTGGCCGTGATAGCATCCGGCGAACTTGATGATCCGGTCGCGTCCGGTGAATCCACGGGCCAGCCGGATGGCGGACATGCAGGCTTCGGTGCCCGAATTGCAGAGGCGCACCTTGTCGACGCCCGGAACGAGTCGGCAGATGAGTTCGCCCATCGTGACCTCGCGCGGGTTCGGCACACCAAAACTGGTACCGCGGTCCGCCGCGTCCTTCACGGCGGCGATGATCTCTGGATGCGCATGCCCGAGAATGGCGGGGCCCCAGGTGCCGACGTAATCGATCAACTCGTCGCCGTCCACCGTCCGAAGCCGGGCGCCTTGAGCGCTTTCAACGAAGAAGGGGTTGCCGCCCACGGCGCGAAAGGCGCGCACGGGGGAGTTGACGCCGCCGGGGAGGTAACGCAGGGCCTCGGCGAACAGACGCTCGGATCGGGCACGATCTTGCATGCGGCGAGGTTACGGTGTGCGCGTTGGAGAACCAGAGAAATTCCGGCCGGCCGGGACGGGCGGTTGCCCGGGCCGCGCGGGCCACGTTCCGATCCCGCCGGCATCCCGGCTTGGCAAGGCGTCTGGATTCGCTCACTCTGTCTGGGATTTCACCACCGGCCTGCCAAACGCGATGAGCGAGGATTCTGCCCAAGTACCCGGGCTGCCAGGAGGAAGGCGTTTTGTGACGACCCACTGGAGCCGTCTGAAGCTGGCCGCGGAGGAGGATTCTCCGGGCGCCGCTGCGGCGCTGGAAGAGCTTTGCCGCACATACTGGTATCCGCTTTATGCCTTCGTGCGACGGCAGGGCCGAGGTCCCACCGATGCCGAAGACGCGGTGCAGGCGTTCTTCGCGAGACTGTTGGCGAAGAAGCTGCTGGCCCGGGCCGATCCCGCCCGAGGGCGGTTCCGTTCATTTCTGCTGACCGCTTTCAAAAACTTCCTGGCCAACGAGTGGGAGCGCGAGATGGCCGGCAAACGGGGAGGGGGCCAGCCGGTCCTGTCGCTGGAGGAACTCAACCCCGAAGCGCTCTATGTCCGCGACGCCGATCCCGCGCTGACCCCTGATCAAGCCTACGACCGGGCCTGGGCCTGCCGGTTGCTGGCCACCGTGCGCGAGCGTGTCCGGATGGACTACGCCCAGCGCGGTCACGCCCGACGGTATGAACTGCTGGAGCCGTTTCTCCCCGGCGGCGACGGTCAGCTCAGTTACGCCGAAGCGGCCAGCGAACTTGGGCTTGGCGAAGTAAGCGTCCGCGCCGAGGTGCATCGGCTGAAGCAGCGTTACCGGACGGCCCTTCGCGCGGAGATCATGGCCACGGTCTCGAGTCCGGAGGAGGTCGACGAGGAACTCCGCTCGTTGATGGCTGCCGTGTCTGGTGGCCCATGAACCGACCGCCGGGGTCAGTCCTGCAGCCATTGCAGGCGCTCTCGCCCGCAATCGTGAGGACTGACCGCGGGGCGGCCGAAGTGCAACAACGCCGGCCGAATGCAGTAGGAAGGACTGACAATCGTGAATACCTCAAGCCGACCCTGTTGCACACGATGTGGCCAGCCGCTCCGTTCCGGCACGCTGGGCAACCGCTGTCTGCGCTGCCTATTGGAACTTGGCCTCACGGGAGGGGCGGACGAGCAGACGGACGAACCGAACGAGAGGGAGGCAACCCCGGAAATCGGTGGAGCCGGTCAACGCTTCGGTGACTACGAGCTGCTTGAGGAAATCGGGCGCGGTGGCATGGGGGTGGTTTACCGGGCGCGCCAGGTAAGCCTCGACCGGATCGTGGCGCTCAAGATGCTGGTGCATCGGCCGTTCGAGACGCCCGAGCTGGCCGAGCGGCTCGAAGCCGAAGCCAAAGCCGCCGCCCGCCTGCACCATCCCGGGATCGTGGCGATCCACGAGTTCGGCCAGCACGAAGGCCAGTTCTTCTTCTCGATGGAATACATCGAGGGCCGAAGCCTGGCCGACGTGATCGCCGAATCGCCCGGTCAGATGACGGATTTCGAGCGGGTGGCGCGCTACCTGCGGGACATTGCCGGCGCCGTCCACTACGCTCACGAGCAGGGCATCCTCCACCGGGACCTGAAACCCTCGAACATCCTGGTCGAGGTGAGCGACGCCGTGAGGGTCACCGATTTCGGCCTGGCGAAACGGATGGGCACCGACTCGGGAATGACCCTCACCGGCCAGGTGGTGGGTTCCCCCAGCTACCTTTCGCCCGAACAAGCCTCCGGCCGGCACGATCAAGTCGGCCCGCGCAGTGATGTCTATGCGCTCGGCGCGGTCCTGTTCGAGTTGCTCACCGGACGGCCTCCTTTCGTGGCCGCCTCCTTCGAGGCGAGCTTGATTCGGATTCGGGAGAAGGAGGCCCCTTCGCCGCGGCTGCTGAATCCTCGGGTGCCCCGTGATCTGGAGACCATCTGCCTCAAGTGCCTCGAAAAGGAGCCGGATCGTCGCTACGCCACCGCCCGGGAACTTGGCGAAGACCTGGGACGCTTCCTGGATCGCGAGCCGATTCGGGCCCGGCCGATCTCCCCTGTCGGACGCGTCTGGAGATGGTCACGGCGAAAGCCCGCCCTGGCCGGTCTGAGCTTCACCGTGCTCACTTTGCTGCTCACGATTCTCATTGGCCTGCCGGTCGCGCTCGTCCGGATCAGCCGGGCTTTGGAACAGGCAGAAGCCGAGGGGTATGCCTCCCGGATCAACCTGGCTCAGGGGGCGTTGGAAGACGGTGTGCAGGGGACCGCACTGCGGATTCTGCAAGCCTGCGCGCCCGAGCCCGGACGGCCGGACCAGCGCGGCTGGGAATGGCATTACCTCCAGAGCCTGTGCGTGGATGATTCATTGGAGGTAAACCGTGACAATCCGGAGCCGATCCAAAGCATTGCGGTCAGCCCGGTCACCAACCAGTTTGTCGTCACCCGCCGCCAGGGAACGATCGGGCTGTGGCGTTGTGACCCCTCCTTGGAGCAGATCAAGATCCTCCGGCCACGGGTCGAAGGCCTGTTCACGTTCGCGGGGTTCTCCCCCCAGGGAGACCGGTTGGCGACCTGCGAGCGTGGAGCGATCAAGATCTGGCAGTTGCTGCCGGAGGCCGAGGTGATCCAGACCCTGACGAACAGCACGTGGGCCGGCTGGACCTACGCCGTTGCCTTCAGTCCGGACGGGCGACGAATCGCCTGCCAGGAATGGGCAGAACTCCAGCTCTGGGATCTCGACCGTCCGGCCGCGCCTTACGCCCGGATCGCTGGCCGCCCAGAGAACTACCTTTGTCGCGGACTGGCCTTTCATCCCGAAGGGCAGGTGCTGGCCTATGGCCGCGCCTCCGGGCAGGTCCGGATCGTCAACGTGGGAGCGGGCACCGTGGTTCGTGAATTCCCCGCCCACACCAGGAGTGTGACTTCCCTGGCCTGGTCACCGGACGGTGCCCTGCTGGCCACGGCGGCCCGCGGGCAGACCGAACCGATCAAGCTGTGGGACCGCCAAAGCGGCCGGTTGCTAGGTCAACTCGAAGGCCATCGGGACACCATTCAGGCTCTGGCCTTCCTCGACCACAAACGGCTCGCAACCGCCGGCAACGAGCAGTCCGTGCGAATCTGGGATCTGGCGACGCGGCAATGCACGGCGGTGTTGCACGGCAGCGAAAGCACCATTGTCACCCTGGCCGTGTTGCCGGGTGGACAACGCGTTGTCACCGGAGACACGCAAGGAGGCGTCAGGATCTGGTCGGTTTTGCCCCCTGCCGCGCCTGACAACCCGGCCATGATCCCGGACGTCAGTTCGTTCGAATTGCTGACAGAGGATGGTCAGCAGGTCGTCGTCTCGGACTTCAAGGGGCGGATCGCCATATGGGAAACCTGTCCGCCTCGAAAGGTCCGCTCCCTTGACGCGGAACTGGGGGAAGGCAACTATCGGTTCGACGTCTCCATCGAGAGAGGTCTGGCGGCGTTCAGCAACGTCTCTGGCCAGATATACGTGTGGTCGCTGGAGGCGGAGAGGACTGTCACGAATCTGACCTATCCAGTGCCCGATAATCCTCCGCCCATGGTGTTCTTCCTCACCGGAGGGCGCCGACTGGCGGCAGGTCGGATCAGCCCCCCGGCCGTCGCGGTGGAAACGGACACTTGGCAGGCCGTGCCAAGTGGAGATCCGTTGATTCAGGCCCTTTGGCGTATCATCCGGGAAACCCAGTCCGGCGAGATGGTCTCGTATCGAGGCGAGTTCTCCCATGACAGTCAGTGGCTGTTCCTTCCCGACGACGACGGTTCGGTTCATTGGTTCGACTTGCGCACCGGCAGGAAGGCCCGCTTGCGGGAGCACATGAGCAGAGCGCGGGATGTCGCGATCTCGCCGGACGACCGCATCATGGCCTCGGTGGGCGCCGATTCCCGCATCGTCTTCCGGAACATCCCGACCCGGCGGCAGGTGTGCTCGTGGCAGGCGGACGATCGCCCCATCGGAAGCGCGGCCTTTTCCCCGGAGGGGCGGCGGTTCGTCACGGCATTCGACCAGGGATACGGGCTGACGATCTGGGATTGGGCCACCCAGCGCAGCCTGATCACGCTCCCCTGTGATGCCGAGCGGATCCGGGGCGTGCAGTTCTCCCCGGACGGTCGGCGGCTCTTCGCCCGGGGCGACAACACGCTCTTCATCTGGAGTGCATTCGCTGGGAGCGGGGTAGCGAGTGGCGAGTAGCGAAAACGGACGATCGGCATCTTGGGCGTCGTGAAACTCCGCCCTCCAACCCGCCGAGGCGGACCCCAAGATCGATGGAGGGGCGAGTTCCACGAGCCCCATACTTCAAGACGCTTTGCGAGGTCCGAGTGTCGGTCCGCGGCTCCCAGCTCCCGAATCTCCGTGCAACAATTCGCAATCCAACCGGTAGGAACAAGTGGGGCAGGTCGGGTCCCGCCATGACTCAACCCTGTCCCGGAGCGCGTCGAGCGGTGCGGCCAGGGTCGGAAGCATCTGGCGGAGGGCGTCGACGCCGAAACCATCCGAAACGAAAGGAATCAACGTGAAGACTTCAGACATAAGACGGATCTCTTCAGCCCCCGT
The DNA here is from genome assembly GCA_024233305.1 of Verrucomicrobiales bacterium. GTDB lineage: Bacteria > Verrucomicrobiota > Verrucomicrobiia > Limisphaerales > J093 > J093. The sequence continues at coordinate 315,108 of JACKPV010000027.1, read as the reverse complement.
GGCACCAACCCGGAGATTCATTCCATGCGGACTGGCCCTTGCGGTCGGAGTGCTTCTTACGGCCCAGCCGATCGTCATCGACGACATGAACCCCTGCCAGCCGTCGCGATACGCATGGAACACGACGGACATCACCCATGAATGCCAGAACGGTGAGATGACGTTGCGCGTCATCCGGGACCTCGGGACATGGGACCCGCTCCTGCATTCGGGGTATCCCGGGGTCAAGCACTTCTCCTTGGATGTCGTCTATGACGTCGGTTATCCCGACCTTCCCCTTCTGGAGGGCCAGACACTTGAACTGCGGCTGGATTGCGTGCGGGCCAACCGTGACGGTGTCTACGCCTACATCGCCTACGTGGACCGCCAGATTGGTGAGAACCTCGTCGCCTGGTACACATTGATGCGGGACCGGAACGAGGTGTTTCTGGCCAAAAGTGCAGGTGCCCCTTGGTCGGAAACTAAGAATCAGTTCACCGTGATGTCATGGGATTACGGGGCCGAAACCGACGAACCGGTGACCATGGTGCTTGCGATGACCCGGCTGGGCGATACGGTCGAAATCACAGCCCGGATCCTGCTCCGCGCGGACCCCACGCAGATCCTGTTCGAAAGAACCGTGCGGGATGGTCCGGGAGTCGACTTTCCTGAGGACGGGCCGGTCGGGCCCCAGGGCATGCTGAGCGTGCCGGACGTCGGCCCCCCGTTCGGAGAGATGGGCTACAATCAGGAAATCGGCATGTATGTCCTCAACGAAGGAGGTGAACCCTTGTCGGAGGTCGTCATCGACAACCTGGAATACCGCTACCTTCCCGTCCTCGACGTCGAGAAGGCGGTCTGCCTGAGCAGGCCCTTGACTGAGGGTGAGTTCGTTATCGAGGCAGCCCCAACCATCGACGGTCCGTGGGAGGAAGTGAGCTCTGGCGCGACTTCGGTTGACGGCGATCGGCAGCAGGTCTGGGTGCTGGCAGCGGACCAAGCGCGGTTCTTCCGCCTGCGCGAGGTGGAGACGCCGTAGGCCGCCCGCGCACCGGAGTGAGACCGCTTCGGATTCTCTTGGCCGCAACCATACAGTTGGATTCACGGCGATCTCGGGCAGGGCATCCAGATCGAGAGATTGCCGGCCTTCGCCGTGCTTGAGTCGCTGTTTGCGGCGGGCCTTGTCCACCAGGATGCGCCGCATCGCCTCGGCCGCCGCTCCGAAGAAATGACCGCGCCCGCGCCAGGATTGGGGTTGTCGATCAGGACCGAGCAGGCAGATCCAGGCTTCCTGGACGAGGGCGGTGGGCTGCCGGGTCTGCCCGGGGCTTTCGTTCGCCATGCGGGCCACCGCCGACTGCCGCAGTTCCTCATACACCAGCGGGAGCAGTTCGTCCGCGGCCTGCGATTCGCCACTTTCCACGGCATCGAGCAGCCGGGTTACTTCGCTCATTGAGGAAGAACCCTATTCCAGTCAGGCGCCGGTCACAACCCAGCGGACCGCCACGGGAAACGCCTGGCATCCCGGTCCGGCGACTCACCAAACAGCCGCCGCCCATTTTCGCGGCCCCTCCACCGACAGCATCCACTCGCCACAGCTTGGTCTCGGGATTGGCAACCCTGGTCTCGTACCATAGGCTGGCCGCGATGCCACGACGCTGCCCGATACGCTTCGCCCCGTTGCTGCTGGCCTTCACCGTCCTGAGCGGCGCCGTGCAGAGCGCAGACATCGCCAGCCGGTGGGACTTCGGCGAACTGCCAGCCCTGCCCAATCCGGTCGGGGTGGCCGGGGCCTTTGCCGGCGTCGTGGACGGGCAACTGGTGGTGGCCGGGGGAGCCAACTTCCCGGACCAACCGCCCTGGGAAGGCGGCCGCAAGGTCTGGCACGACAGGGTCTATGCGCTTTCCTCACCCGACGCGCAATGGAGCGAGGCCGGCACGCTGCCCGGACCGCTGGCGTACGGGGTGTCCGTTCCCACGGAAAACGGGCTGCTCTTGATCGGGGGCAGCGACGATCGTCAGCACCATGCCGAGGTATGGGAGCTTTCGGGCCCGCCGGAGCAACCGGTGTTCACGCCGTTGCCGCCCCTGCCCATTCCGCTGGCGAATGCCTGTGGCGCGCGCCTGGGCGACATGGTTTACGTTGCGGGCGGAACCACGAAACCCGATGCCGTTGAAACGCTGCGGCGCTTCTGGGCGCTGGAGATCGGCACGCGGGAAGCAACCTGGAGGGAACTCGAAGCGTGGCCGGGACCGGGACGCATATTGGCGGTGGCGGCGGCGCAATCGGGAGCCTTTTATCTCTTCAGCGGCACGGACCTGGAAGCGGGCACCGACGGCGCCGCGAAACGCCGCTACCTGAAAGACGCCTATTGCTATCGCCCGGGCGAGGGCTGGCGGCGGATTGCCGATTTGCCGTGGCCAACTGTCGCGGCGCCCTCCCCCGCCCCAGCCGTCGGCCAGTCCCATTGTCTGATCCTGGGCGGTGACGACGGTTCGCAAATCGGGCGGGCAGATCCGCAGCAACACACCGGGTTCCGCCGCAGCCTGCTCGCGTATCACACCATCACGGACACGTGGGCCGAACTCGGCGCCCTGCCTTCCGGTCCGGTCACTGCACCAGCCGTGCATTGGGATGACCGCTGGCTGGTGGCCAGCGGCGAGGTCCGTCCGGGCGTGCGCTCCCCGGCGATGCCCGTGATTCGACTCGATGAACGACGCGCGGGATTCGGCGGTTGGAATTACGCTGCGTTGGCGCTGTATCTCGGCGCGATGGTGGCCTTGGGCAGCAGCTTCATGCGGCGCAACCGGGACACGAACGATTTCTTTCGGGGTGGCCAGCGCATCCCCTGGTGGGCGGCCGGATTAAGCATCTTCGCGACGATGCTGAGTTCGATCACCTTCATGGCCATCCCGGCCCAGGCCTACGGCGTGGGTTGGAACCTCTACCTCGGCAATTCCTACCTGCTCCTGACGCCGCTCGTCGTGCTCGTTTACCTCCCATTTTACCGCCGACTGGACGTCACCTCGGCCTACGAATATCTCGAACGCCGCTTCAACACCGCCACCCGCCTGCTGGCGAGCGCGCTGTTCATGCTCTTTCAATGCGGTCGGATCGCCATCGTGCTCTATCTGCCGGCCCTCGCCCTGTCCACGGTGAGCGACCTCGACGTCACCACATGCGTGCTGGGAATGGGAATCCTGTGCGTCCTCTACACCGTGCTGGGGGGTGTCGAAGCCGTAATCTGGACGGATGCCGCGCAGGCGGTCGTGCTGATGGGCGGCGCGGTCTGGGCGCTCGCAACGCTGGTGTTCCGGATCGACGGTGGATGGTCCGCCGCCCTGACCACGGCCGCGGACCAGGGGCGGTTCTTCAGTTCGGTGCCCTGGTCGTTGGACCTCGTCGCCGGCACGGGATGGGTGATCCTGGTGGGCAGCCTGTTCGCCAACCTGTTTTCCTACACGGCCAGCCAGGACGTCGTGCAGCGTTATCTGACTACGGCCAGTGAACGGGGCGCCGCCCGGGCCATCTGGGTGAATGCGCTCGTGTCTCCGCTGGCGCAGGCGTTGTTCTTCGCCATCGGCACCGCGTTGTTTGTCTTCTACCGGCAGCACCCGGACCGATTGGACCCGTTGGCGCCGACGGACGGCATCTTCCCGTTGTTTATCGTGAACGAACTGCCGGCCGGCATCGCGGGCCTGATCGTGGCAGCGGTGTTCGCCGCGGCACAATCCTCACTTTCCAGCAGCCTGAATTCGGTCGCCGCGGCCTGGGTGACCGATTTCCACGGGCGTCTGCGACCGACCACAACCGAAGCGGGGCGACTGCGGCTGGCGCGCTGGATCACCGCCATCGTGGGCGTCGCCGGCACGCTCGTGGCCCTGGTTCTCGCGCGGTCAGACATCCGTTCCCTGTGGGAGACCTTCCTCGGGGTGATCGGCCTGTTTGGCGGCACGATCTCGGGGCTTTTCGTGCTGGGCATCTTCACGCGGCGGGCCGATGGACGCGGCGCGTTGATTGGCGCCATCGTGAGCGCGGGATTGGTGTTCGCCATCAAGTTCGGCACGAGCGCTCACTTCTTCACCTACCCTGTGGCGGGCGTTTTGAGTTGCGTCGCGGTGGGCTGGCTGGCAAGCGAGCGCAGATCACGATCCGGCTCCAACCTAAACGGGCTCACAGTGCATTCACTGCGACCCAGCGGCGAAACACCGGCAACCTCATGAGCCCGTTCCCAGGGCGCGCAATCCGTTGGTTCCCCTTGGCGCGTCCGGGTTCGACTCCCGAACGCAGCGGACTCCGCGCTCCGAGGAATGCGAGAGCCGAGCCTCCCCTGGGTGGCAAATGCCCGACCTTGACTTCCGCCGCGGTTGGCAAAGGATTTCCCGACTGACGAATCGCCCATGCACCACGAACCCTTGCGCGGCCTGATCGCCGCCGCCCACACGCCGTTCAACGCGGATGGCTCGCTCCGGATCGAAGCCATCGAACAACAGGCGGAGCATTTCCTCCGAAACCGCCTCTCCGCCGTGTTCATCACCGGCACCACCGGCGAGAATCACTCCCTTACCGCCGACGAACGCCGCCGCGTGGCGACCCGCTGGGTGGAAGTCACCCGCGGCACACCGCTCCGGGTAATCGTCCATGTGGGCGGCAATTGTCTCGTCGAGGCGGGCGAACTCGCAACGCACGCGCAGCAAGCGGGCGCCTTTGGCATTGCCGCAATGGCGCCCAGCTACTTCAAACCAGCCGACATCGAGACCCTGATCGCCGGCACCGCACAGGTCGCCGCAAACGCGCCCGAGCTCCCCTTCTACTACTACGACATCCCCGTCATGACCGGGGTGAAGCTCTCCGCGGCACAATTCCTCGAACGCGCCACGGATCGCATCCCGACTCTGGGCGGCGTGAAGTTCAGCAATCCGGACCTGGCCGAACTCCAGTTGTGCCTGGCCGCCGCTGGCCCGGAACGGATGGTGGCTTGGGGCATTGACGAAGCCCTGCTGGCCGTGCTGGCCCTGGGGGTGACGAGCGCCGTAGGAAGCACCTACAACTTCGCGGCGCCCATCGCGCACCGCCTGCTGGCCGCCTTCGAAAACGGCGATGCCGGGCAGGCTCGCATCGAACAGCTTCGTCTGGTCCGGCTCGTCCAAACCCTCTCCCGTCATGGCTACATGGCCGCGTCGAAAGCGGTGATGAAGCTGCTGGGAATCGACCTTGGCTCCACGCGTCTCCCCCTGCCCGCCCTCCCGCCTCCTGGAATCGACGCCGTGCAGCGGGACCTGCAAGCGCTCGGGTTCTTCGACTGGTTGCGGCCATGACCGCGCTTGATCTCAACCAGCTTGCCTCCTGCTACCGGGACACGTTGCTCGACGACGTCGTCCCGTTCTGGCTGCGGCACGGTCCCGACCGGGAACACGGGGGGTTGTTCACCTGCCTGGACCGGGACGGCACGGTCATCGACACCGACAAGTCGATCTGGTTCCAGGGACGGGCCGGCTGGCTGTTCGCCACGCTTTACAACACCGTCGAGCCGCGACCCGAATGGCTCGACCTGGCGCAAAGCTGTGTCGGTTTCCTTCGCCTACACGGCGCGGCGCCGGACGGCAAACTGTATTTCACGGTCACGCGCGAAGGGCGGCCGTTGCGCAACCGTCGCTACGTCTTCAGCGAGAGCTTCGCCGCCATCGCCTGCGCGGCCCTTGTCCGGGCGACCGGCAACGACGAAACGGCCGCGGAAGCCGTCCGCCTGTTCGACCGGTTCCTCCACGCTTCGTTCACTCCCGGCGCGCTGCCGGCGAAGCAGGAGGTCACCCGCCCGATGCAGGCGATCGGTCCGTGTCTCATCGGCATCGGCACGGCCCAGGAATTGCGCACCAACCTGGGCGACATCATCGTCGGGGGGCGATCATGCACCGCCTGGATCGATGAACTGGTGGCGCGGATTCGGCGGGACTTTCTCAAGCCCGAGGAACAGGCCTTGATGGAAGTGGTCGGCGCCGACGGTTCAATCGTGGACCACTTCGACGGGCGCACCCTCAATCCGGGACACGCCCTTGAGGCGGCTTGGTTCATTCTCCACGAGGCCCGACTCCGCGAAGACGCCGGGCTGGTCCGTCTCGGCACGACGATTCTCGACTGGATGTGGGTCCGGGGCTGGGATGAGGAACACGGCGGCCTGTTCTACTTCCGCGACCTGCGTGGCCTGCCGGTCCAGGAATACTGGCACGACATGAAGTTCTGGTGGCCCCACTGCGAGGCGATCATCGCGACGCTGCTGGCCTGGCGGCTGACAGGCGAAGCGCGCTATGCGGAATGGCATCGGCGCGTGCATGACTGGGCGTTCAGCCATTTCCCGGATCCCGGGTTCGGCGAATGGTACGGCTATCTGCATCGCGACGGACGGATTTCGGTGCCGCTGAAGGGCAACCTCTGGAAAGGGCCCTTCCACCTGCCCCGCATGCTTCGGTATTGCTGGCAGTTGGCGTGTGAAACCGCGCAACCGCTCATCCGATAAGGCCGCCGATGTCGATCAGATGGACCTGCCTTCCGGCGCCGCCGTGGGGCGAGTCAATGGCCACTATCCGCCCGTCATTACTGCAACGAGGGTGGGTGTCGCAACGCCACTCGCCGGTGTAGGCGGGCGGGGACTGGAACCGGCCGAGGGCCACCTTCCGCCCCGAAGGCACATGGTAGAGGTAGGGCTTCTGCTCGCGCTTCGTGCGGTCCGGATAGGTGTCATTCAAGATCCACTCGTTGTCCGTGCCCCGCACGTAGGTGTTGTGGCCGTTCTCGGTCATGACGCCCGCCCCGACGGGTTCCACCTCGCGGGTCTGATCCCGAAAGACGTAAAAGCCCGCCGGCATCCCCGCCGGTCTGGTCCACGCGCAAACATGCTCCGGATCGCGCCAGATGAAGTGCGAGGTAGCGCCGGACGGATCGAGAATGAAGCGGTCCGAACCGTCCATGGCGAGCGTGAACAGGCGCGTCGTAAACCCGCCGGTTGGCTCGGCGTCCGGCCCGCTGCCGGTGCTTGCCCGCCAACGGTGCAGCACGATGAACCGCGTACTGTCCGGACTGACCAGAAGATGGTTGAACCAGTGCCAGTGATCGGCCAGCGACTGTCCCTCGTGATCGATGCGCGCGGCTTCCGCCAGCGAGAACACCAGGTCAGACTCCCCGGTCTCCATGTCCATGCGCCAGACCCCTGACTCAGCGGGTCCCCGTTCCGCCGCACACGGATCGCTCAGCCCCACGTAACCGTAGCCAGGACGCATGCGCTGAATCCGCGAGAAGTCGGCTGTGACCGCCCAGCGACCGTCGTTGCTCAATGCGTAAACCGGCCGCGGCAGCGTGCGACCAGCTCCGGTCCTCACGTTCAGGACGCGGCACACGTGGCGGTCGCCCTCCCGGTCATTCCATACAACCTCGGAGGCCGAGCCGGGGCGCCACTGCAGCATGCAGCCCTGCTGCCAACCCCACGCCCGGCTCTTGCCGAGTTCGATCCACCGGTCCCCGTCGGACGTGTCCACCATGCCGACGCGGATCGTGTCGTCCGCCGTGGGCGTCCGGTGCTCGAATTCCACTTCATTGGCGAGCACGAACCGGTTCATCGGGTCGAATTCGAGCTTGTCATAATAGCCGAACCAATGACGCCGCGGCCCGCGGGTGATGGTCCGAACGGGGGGCAACCCGGAAGCTCCCTGACCGGCCGACCGCCCCGAAACGAAAGGGAAAGCCGTCAGTGTGGCGAGGGTCTTGCATGCTCGGCGCCGGGTGATTCGGTTCATCGCTGATGGCATTTGTTGAAGCTGGCCTGGATGTTGTCGTGACCCCCCGACCCGCCTCGATCCAGGAGACGGGACCGGGATAACGAAAGCCAGCCAACCACAACTTCCCCGCCTTGGAAAGCCTTCGCCCAAACGCGGCTCACCCGTGTCAACCCAACCCGCCGTAGCCGCTGAAGTCCAGTCGGCGCTGGAATCCGTGGGTTCGATGAGATCTCGAAAGACCCGAGCGCCCGACACCCCTGCGTTGATCGCCGTGCGCAGGCAGAAAGGCGTCTTGTCCCCCGCGAATCGTGCGCCGACTCGACGTCGGCGGTTACGCGCCGCTGTCGGGACCCACCCGGGTCAGCAATCCGGACACGCCCGGCCTTGGCCACACCCAGTCCCGGCCCTGCAGCACTTCGCCCATGGTCGAATCGGGAGGCTCCCCCGGATCACCGCCATCATCCACGCCGTCCTCGCCGACTGAATACAGCAGGAACTCCTCCGCGCCGGACGACCGATAGCGCAGCGGTTGACCGTCCATCCAGTCGCGGGGAATCGCCGGAAGCAAGTCAGGCACGAGTTCCTCCAGTGATTCCGGCCACCGGCCCTGTGCCAGGTGGAAGCGCTTCAGCGCAATGGCGGTCAGCGTGATCTGGTGGACGGTTGCCAGGCGCGCCGCCGCCTCCATAGTGCTGGTCATGGAGAAACGCGTCCCCGCGCACAACAGCGACCGGGGATGACGCAGCGAAGCGGCCCGCTGTCCGTCCGACAAACCCGCGTCGCGCTCGTCGAGTGCGGACGTAAGGGGGCGGATGACCCGGGCGTCGCGGGTTTCAACGAGCCGCCGAGCCGCCACCACATTGGTCTGCATGAGCCGCGCGCAAAGGGCGCGGTTGTGGTCGAGCCAAGCCGTCCTCAAGCTGGCCATGCCGGCCCGAAACGCCCATTCGCGCAACCCGGCGCCGACCCGTTCCACCGCATCGATCGGGTTGAGCAGAGTGATCGGCCCGGTGTACGTAGCGAACGGGTTCCGCTTCGGAATCAGCTTCGCCGGCATCGCAGTCTTGAACGCATCCGCCCGCTGCATCTGATCCAGCCGAACCGCGCGCTCGGCCAGGACCACCACGGGCAGACGCCCCACCGGATCGTATACCGTCCATTCTCCCTGCAACCGCGCCAGTTCGGCGTCAGTCCATCCCGGGTACTGCAGCGCCGCCCAAAGCACCCGGAGCGAGATGTGCCCCACCGCCAGGAAACCGATGTAACCGGTCTGCACATTGGACGGCACCGTCCCCCGCGCCAACCGGGCCGCAGCCACCAGGGTCTGCTGACAGGCGGGAAGATCACCATCCGATAGCTCGATTCCAACCTGGGTGTTGAAATGTTTCGCCGCGCTGATCCAGGCGAAATACCCCTGCGGTCCGTACGTCAAATCCTCCAACGAGGGACGAAAGGCGATGGATTCCTGCAACAGACGTCTTCGCAGCGTCATCAGATCGACGGTCGTCGGCCCGAACGCACGCCGGACCTCATCCCAGGACATCCGCGATCCGTCCTCCAGCAACACCCGATCCATCTGCCAGCAAGCGACCGCCCTCCCCGGCCGGGTGATCTCCTGCGGGACCGGACCGCCGGGCCACGCGCCGCCGGCATGGACCGGTTCCCGCACTTGCAGCAGCGAGACGACAGTCAATTGGTCAAGCACCGCGCATTCCTTGGGCACCGCAAAGGCAGCGGGCACCTGTTCAAGCGTCACTCCGACTCCGACCCGCTCCATCTCGCCGAGAAACGAGCGCCAAGCCCGGCGCCCGGTGTAGTGCTCCTTGATGACAACCAAGCACGGGATGAGGAGAACAACCAACACCCCGGCGGCCACCCACCACCAGAATTTCCGTCGCATGAACCAACGTGGCACTTCAATATCCTCCCGACTCGCCCTCCGCCCCCCTCAAACCAAGTATCTGTCGGGACGGGCGCAACCGACTTCCACCGGCCTTGGGAATAGCAGCGAAACCAGCGGCTTGTCGAGAATATGCCACGCTTTGGCCGCTTCCTGGCGGGCGGCCTCACTGCCCGGAAGGGGATGAACCGCGACGATAGTCATCCAGCCCGGTTGCTCGCCCCATCCACCGGAGCCGCGGGCCGCCCCGGCTCGGGACACATCGCCCCGGTCGCTTCGTCCGCCGACCGCCGTGGGCCGCTGTTGAGCCCGCCGGCCCGGAGGCGATGTTCCCTGACGAGCGGCGTTGACAGCCGGGGAGGCGACTTCCAGACTGCGACGCCCTGCCCCGGGGGACTGGAGATCGAAGGTTGCGTCTGCGGGGTGGGCATGGAAGTTATGTCCAGCATGAGTGAATTCTTCGGCAACCCGCTGAACACGTTCCTCCTCGGCCTCGCCATCGGCCTGGGACTGGCGGCGTATGCCTGGTTCAACGCCGTTCTCCGCCGCCGCGACCTGCGGAAGGAGGTCGCCGCCTTGAAGGACCAGTTGCATCGACAGATGACCATCTTCGACAAGGGCAACGAGAAGACGCTGGCCGAGCTCGAACAGCTGCGGAAAGAAAACGAGAACCTCCGGATTACGGTCGCCACGCTCAAGGCCAAACCCGGCCGCGCCGAGATCCACACCCTGCACGTCTACGACAAGGCCGTCCGGCTGATGCATCAGAAGGCGCCGGGCTTCGCCCCCGCCTGGGAAGGCGTGATGGCGGAGGCGCAAAAGGACATCGACCGCTCGGACAGCGGGATCGTGGCCCTGGTCCGCAAGGCTTTCCGCCCCTCACTCGAAGCCCGGACCGCCGGCGGCGACGAGCCAGAACCCGCGACGACATCGAAATCTTCCGAGCCGGCCGACTGACGCCGCCGCGCTCAGACGTATCGATTCAGTCAATGGACCGCGGATGGGCACGGATGCCACGGATGGGGCGCGGCGCTGCCGCCATGGCAGAGAAGCCGGGAAACCTCACTAAATGGTGAGCCCGAACTCAGGGCGCGCGATTCTGATTTCCCTCAATATCCGTGCCCATCCGCGCCCATCCGTGGTGAATCCCACTGCATGGTTACGGCTCAGACGTAACTGGGATACGTCGGCTCGTACATCAACGCCGCGATGTGCTGTCGCCAGTCCGCCGGGCACGGCACGCGGGCCAGCCCCGCCCGATACGCCTCCTCCGCCACGGCGACGGCAATGGCCAGTGACACCTCGCGAATGCGGCGCAAGGCGGGAAACACCCGACCCTGTTCGATGTCGATCTCCCCGACTTCCGCCGCCAGCGCCCGGGCGGCGGCGTGGAACATCGCGTCGGTCACCCGCGCCGCCTGGGAGGCAATCACCCCCAACCCCACCCCGGGAAAGACATAGGCGTTGTTGGCCTGCCCGGGCACCCATGTGCGACTGCCGAGGGTCACGGCGGGAAACGGACTGCCGCTCGCGAACACGGCGCGTCCCTCGGACCATCCATAGGCCTCCTCGGCGGTACACTCCGATTTCGACGTGGGATTCGAAAGCGCGAAGACAACCGGGCGGGCGTTGAGGCGGGCCATCTCGGTGATGACGGACTGGCTGAACAGACGCGGCACTCCGGCAGCCCCGATCAACACCGTCGGACGGACCGTCTCGACCGCGCTCGTGAGACCGGAACAAAGCGGTCGCTCGTGCGCGAACGCCCGTTTCGCATGGGAAAGGTCCTGCCGGGCCTGAACGACCAGTCCCTTCGAATCGAACAACCAGCACCGCGCCCGGGCGGTGTCCGGCTCCAGACCGGCGTCCTGCAGGGCAGCGACCGCGAGCCGGGCGATCCCCAGCCCGGCCTCCCCGGCGCCACACAACAGGAGTGTTTGATCGGTGAGGTTCCCGCCGGTCAGGCGGAGCGCCGCGTGAATCCCGGCGAGCGCCACGGCGGCCGTGCCCTGGATGTCGTCGTTGAAGGTGCAGACCCGGTCCCGGCAGGCCTCCAGCAGGGCAAAGGCATTCGCGTTGGCGAAGTCCTCGAACTGCAACAACGCCCCGGGGAAGCGGCGCTGAACGGCGGTCACAAACTCATCCACGAGTTCCCGGTAGGCCCCGCCGCGAAGCCGGGGTTGCCGCAGACCGGTATAGAGCGGATCGCGCAGCAGGGCCTCGTTGTTGGTGCCGACGTCGAGCAGGACCGGCAGACAAAAGTGCGGATGGACGCCGGCGCAGACCGTGTAGAGCGCCAGCTTGCCCACGGGAATGCCCATGCCCTGGGCGCCGAGATCGCCGAGACCCAGGATGCGTTCGCCATCGGTGACCACAATCACCCGGACGTCCGGCCACGGCCAGTTGGCCAGCATGGCATCGATGCGGCCTCGATCCCTGGCAGAGATGTAGAAGCCGCGCGGACGCCGGAACAGGGTGCTGTATTCCTGGCAGGCCTGCCCAACGGTGGGGGTGTAGATGATGGGCAGCATCTCCTCGATGTGCTCCGTCACCACCCGATAGAAGAGCGTTTCATTCCGGTCGAGCAAGCTGATCAGATGGATGTAGCGCTCGATATCGCTGGCCTTGCGGCGGTAGTTCGCCATCACCCGCATGACCTGCTCGGCGGGCGTGAACACCTGCGGCGGAAGGAGTCCGTGCAGGCCGAGAGCCTCGCGCTCGGCCTCGGTGAAGGCAGTGCCCTTGTTGTAGGCCGGGTTCTGCAGGATCCGGATGCCGTGCGGCAGGACCGGGGTGGATGGAGGAAGGGACTCCGTTGCTGAGTGACGGCCCGTACTGCCCGGCTCCTCCAGCGTGGCCGCGGTGAGGTTCATGGTTCACCCTACCGCTCCGAACCGAAGGCGCAAGGGCGGGATCGGTGGGGCTTCAGGGCTGGATCTCGACCTCGTACCAGAGCGTCGACCATTCCGGTCCCAGCTCGATCAGGCTCGAACCGCGCACCGCCGCCGAGACCGGCAACCGACGATGCCGCTGCCCCCGCTCGTCCAAGGCCCACACCTGCAGGTGATCGGGGGGAACCGGGAAGGAAACCTGCGCGCTGACCCCCTCGACGCGGCTCGGCGCCCCGCCCCAGTCGCGGCCGACGCTCGACTTGTCCGCGTCCTTCCACTTCATGCCGGTATTCTCCACATACCCGGTGGCAGTGAGCAGTACCCGGGCCGGCTCTGCCAATGCCCGCTCACGCTCGGGCAACCGTCCGTGCACCGCGGTGATGGCCAGGGCGCACCAGCCTTCCTGGAGCCCCTTGCCGGCCTCGACCCGAATGCCGTTCAGATCGATGCGCCGGCCCATGGCGTGGCCGATGACGGCTTTCGTTGCGGGCGTGTTCACCGTCACCAGACCGTTGCCGCGCTCGCGCAGATCCCAGACCAGTTCGCCGGTATCCGAGGCGTAGCGGTGTTCGGCCAGATTGAGTGGCTGCGGAACCATCGCCCCGGCCGGCATGACCCCGCCCTCCGTGACGATCCCCACCCGGTGCATCAAGGCCACCGAACCGTCGAAGCCAAGCTGCGCTCCGCCCACCAGACTCCAACTCCGGGCCCCGCGCAACAGGTCCACCTCCCGGGTCCAGTTCAACGCGCCCCCCACCACTTCCCGCGCCGCCGCCACATCACCCCGCCGGAACATCGCCGCGGCCGCCGGCAACGTGACCATTTTGGTCGGATGCTGGTCGATGTCGAAGAAGCCGTTGATCTTCCGCGTATCCCAACCGTCGGGCCGCGAATGGGCGTAGCTGTAAACGTAAAGCGCATCCCAGTCCTGCAGCGCTCCGTAGGCAGCCAGCAACAGGAACGCCTCGCTGCCGTACGTGTTCGGGGCGGGGTGATTGTACTCGGTGACCGCATGCGGCTTGCCGAGGACGCGTCGCAGCGCGAGATCGGGCAGCCGTCCGCCCGCTTCATCGACCATGCTGCGGTTCTCGACGCTCCAGTCCGCGGCATCCCACGGCCGATTGGGAAAACGCGGGTGCTGCCAGTAGGCATGCGTGTCCACCCAGTCGAGCTTCGCCTGGCTGTTGAGCGGGCTGCAGCCGGCGATGGTGCCGGCCACGAGCGCGCGCACGCCGAGATCCTGTTTGAGAAACCGGTACATCGCCTGCCAGTAGGCGTCCTCGGTTTCGGTCAGGAACCGCATCCAATCCTGCTGGGCCCCGGGAGAGCGCCCGGCGAAATCCACGCGGGTAAACACCGGAACGGCCCCGCCGGTCAGACGTTCGCCGGCCTTCAAACCCGCAATGCCGCCGGGGCGGAACGAGATTCCCGCCAGCCAGACCCGGGCATCCTCGGGACCGAAATCGCTGAATCCCAGCCGCGCATTGGCATCGTCCTGCGAAGGCCGGAAAACGTAGCTGAACTCCTGCCATTGCGTGGTCAGCTCCGGCCGCGCGGAGAAACCAAGCGATTGCCAGGGATCGTGGGCCATGGTCACCGCAACGCCCATCGGGCGCGGCGTGTCCGACCGTGCCCAGAACGACACCGTGTACGCGCTGTCCGCCCGCAGGGCCAGGCCCGGCTGGTTGAGCTGCAAATGCCAGCCGGCGCTCCCGGGAGCGGACACATCGATGCGAACCGCGCGGGTCCACGGCTGCGACGATTGGACGGACTCCGGCAGGTTGCGAACCAGCCGCAGCCCCATGCTCGCGCCGGCATGCTGTTCGCCGGTCCAACCGGCGAGGTTCTGCGTAAACGCCGGATTGGTCAGCCGTTCGTTTCCCAGCCGTTCCTCGCCTTGCGCCCAGGCCGCGCCCAGGGCCGCGTCGTCCCGGTAGCGCCGCTTCAACCAGTCCTGCCAGACGCCCTGCAGCGATTCTCGGAACACCTCGGGAAGCACGTCCACCCGCCCGCCCAACCAGCCATGCACCAAGCCTTGTTCGTTGTTGATCTCGACGAACGCCACCGCCGGATCCGCAGCGTAGGCGAGTCCCGTGCGCGCGTTGGAGCGGCCAAGCAACCGACGGGCATATTCCTGCTGGGCCGCCAAGTGACGGGCATCGAAGAACCCGACCAGGTGCCGGTCCTTCCACTCCATCGTCTCGATCGCCGCCGGCAAGCCGTCGCGCGCATCGAACGGGCGCCCGACCAGCAGGTTGAGGTTCACATAGATGCCGCGTTGCTTGAGTTCGGCCACAAAGGCGTCCAGCCGCGCCAGGGCTTCCGGATGCAGGGTGCCGCTGTCCGCGCCGTTCGGATCGCAAAGGCCGTCCGGCCACGGCCGCGTGTCCAGGTGATGGAACCGGACGACGTTGACGCCGAAACGCGCGAGGCGGGCCGCAATGGCGGCGCCTTCCTCGGGCTTCGGCAGACCGCCGGCAAAACTGAAATTCACCCCCAGAAACCGGATGCGCTTCCCCCCGACCGCGAAGTGCCCGTCCGCCCCCACCGTGACCGCGCCGTCCTTTCCCGCCGGCGCTTCGAGCCAGCCGCTCACATCGGTGATCCCGGTCGAAGCGTCGTCCCAAGGAAGCACGAACGGAAACGGGTTCGCGACCGCGCGCGGGATCACCACCACTGCAAGCGCCAGGCCAAGCCCGCCCTCGACCAGGCGGCGAACAACACGCGCATGCGGCCACCAGCCGAATCGTCCGCCCCGACGGCCTCGAGGTCTCCCGTTCGCGAAAGGGTGCGGGCCCCAGTTTCGCGGGACTGACTGAAACTCAACCATGATGGCCTCCCGAAATTGAACGCGGGAATGCCTGCTTGACCGTGATCACTCCGCACAATTACGCCCCGATCCCGATTCGCTCAACCCCCGATTTGGCGGCCATCCGACATCGCCTCCCCCGCCCCTGCTGGTTTGGGCACGGCGCCGGGCCCGGCGGAGAAGCCCCACTGTCTGGACCGCCGGGGTTCAATCGGAGCGGCGCGCTCGCCTGGCGGAGGACTGGCGACCCCTCGGTTTCTGACGGCGGGGATCGGGTGGAATCGTGAGCGGGCGCAACGGCGGCCTCAGCCGTAACCATGCAGTGGGATTAACCACGGATGGGCTCGGATGGGCACGGATATTGAGGGAAACCAGAATCGCGCGCCCTGGGTTCGGGCTCACCATTTAGTGAGGCTTCCCGGCTTCTCCGCCAGGGCGGCAGCGCCGCGCCCCATCCGTGGCATCCGTGCCCATCCGCGGTCCTTTGACTGAATCGATACAGCTCAGTCAACAGGCGAGCGCTCCCACAAATGGCATTGACCACCCAAGCGAAATCGCCGCCCGACCTGGCAGGCCCACCGGTGACGAGGCCATTCGGAACCTCTGGGGCAGGGCGACACGCAGACACCGCGGTGACACGCGTTCACCCAATCGGGTTGATGCCGGGACCGTTCGCATTCGTCATTCGTAATCCACTTCCGGAGCTGCCTCCGGGCGCGGAACGGACGCGCCTGCGTGAGCCTCGTTCGCGGACGCCGGAGTCAAGCTGAGCAGATACTGCCAGACGGCGGCAAACTGGCGGTCCGGGTCGCCGTCGAAGGGAGTGCTGATGGGCGTGCGCCCGTCCGCGCCGATGAACGCGGGCATCATTGTGCCGGGCACCAGCCGCTGCGGATCTTGCAGGTAGCGATGGTAATAGTCGGGCAGGAGCCGATCCGCCACAAAGGCGAAGTTGATCGTCGCGGTATCCTCCCCGGCCAGGGCCTTCTGGCCGCCGACATCGTGGCAGGACACACAGCCAAATCCCTCCCCCACCAGGGTCAGATGCCGACCGATCTCCGCGGCCGCCGGATCCGCCGCCGGGCGGGGGACCCGCTCGAAACCGTAGCCATGTTCCTGGGCCAGACCGTTCGCCAACAGGTCGCCCCAGGCCGGAAAGGCCGGCATGATGCCCTGCCGTTCCGACCGCGGCTTGTAATCGAGCCGCCCCGAAAGGAACCGGCGCATCCACCCGGCATGGAGCTTTTCGCCGGCGAAGTTCAACGTCGGGCGCCCCACATGCACGCTGCCCGCGGGACCTCCCGCGTCCTCGGCCTTATCCCCTCGCGATGCCACCGGAGACAGCGCGTTCACCTGGGTCCAGACATCCGGTTGGCCGTCGCGGCTGTGACAGGCGTTGCATCGAAGCGCCCCATGCGCTCGGGCCGTAAACTCGCCGGGCGTATGCCGTTCCAATGTCTCCAACCCGCCCGCTTCAGCGAATGCTCGCAACGCATCGCGCTGGGGCGCGCCGAAACCGAAGTCCGGCGCCGCTCCCTGGCTGTCCCCGGATTCCGCCAGACAGCCGCGGCGCCAATCGCCGTTCGCGAGGTCCATCAGCGACGGGCCAAGCGGACGCGGTTCGGAACCGTTCAACGCGTGGCAGGAAAGGCAGCCCCGGCGCGCGACGAGTTCCCGGCCCTTCTCCGGATCAGGCGAAGCAGGCGCATCGGTCGGATTGGTCGGATCCAAGGGGATCCGCAGAGCGGGAACCGGCCCCGCTCGATCCAGCAGGAATGCCGCGAGCGAGCGCGCCTGCGCGTCGGTCAGCGCGTAGGTGGGCATCCGCGTCGACGCATGGTACTGACCGGGATTCTGCAGGAAAGCAGGCAAGGCCGCGGGCCGCCATTTCTCCCCCACATGGGCCAGCGAAACCCGTGCCTCGTCCGGCAGCAAGGGATCCCCCGCGAGCCGGTGACATCCCACGCAGCCCAGTTCGCTGAAAAGCTGCCCGCCTTCCTCGACCTCTTTCGGCTCCGCCGGCAGCCAATCAGGCAACGGCCCCGAACCCGTTTGCTGGGCCAGAAAGGCGGCGATGTCAAAGGCTTCACGCAGGCGTTCTTCGGGATCGTCCGGCAAGCTCTGCGGCATCCGACCGTCGGAGCGAAAGGCCCGGGGATCCATCAGGTAGGCCGGCAACCAAGCAGCGTTCAACCGTGCCGCGATTCCGTCGAAAGCGGGCGCTTCGGACCGCACTTCCGGCATCGCCGAAGCAGGGAACGGCTCGTTCGGACGGTGGCAACGCACACAGAGACTCTCCCCGAAAAGGGCGCGCCCCTCGCGCACCGCCACCGCCTGACGCGCTTCCGGCAGGCTTCCTTCATGCACGAACGCAGTGGCCGGCACCGGTTCGAGCGGGATCCGGGACGATTCCCAGCTCAGCCGGATTACAGCGTCCGTCTCGGGAGGCGAAGTGTATTCCAGTTCGAAGGCGTTCAATCCGCGCCGCACCGCCACCGCGCCGTCGACCGACGCGTCGAACCGGCCCTCCCCCGCCGTCAGCACCGTGCTGCCGTTGAGCCGCAACACGGCCTTCCCGGCGCCAGCCAGGTGGAAACGCAGTTCGTCATTCAACTCCGACCGGAGATAGCCACGCCACACGCTGCGAAAACGCCCGCCGGGCAACCAGGGCGTCGGGGATTCCCCGCGGGGCACGAACGTGGCTGCCAAGCGGGAAATCCGGGTATCCGGCACCTCTGGATCGTCGAAGGTGGAGATCGTTTGCAGCAAACCGGGACGCGGATCATCGAGTTCGACCTGCCCCGCGCGCACGGACGCCACCGCGCGTGCGCCGATCAGGTCCGCCCCCGGTTCCGCACCCAGCTTGTGCACCGTCCCGTGGATGAAATTGCGCACCGGCGCGCCGTCCGCCGCCCGCAGGTTGAACACCAGATGAAACTGCATCACGGGTTGCAACTCCGGCACCTTGAGGAATACGTTCCGGCCGTCGGCGGAAACGGCTGCCGACTCCACCGTCCAGGTGTCCCGCCCTTCCGTGCCATCCAGTTTGAAGTCCGGCGAGCCGTAGTTGGCCGTCCAATGGTAGTCCCAGGCCTGCAGGCTGTAATTGCCCGGATCGACGGCGCCGGCGGGATCGAGCGGATCGCTGAAGCCCACCACGATCCCGTCGACCGCGACGCGCAACTCGCGCGGGAGGTTCACCGGTTTGCCGGTGTACCGCACGCGATAGAACCCGCCGGCCTTCGTCTTGTTGCCCGCCCAACCGTAAAGCCCGCACGTATAAAGCTGGCCGTTCACCGGATGAAAAACGCCCCGCATCACGCCCGTGTCGAACTCCATCGGAAACCGGGTCACCCCACCCTGCATGACCCCGTCCACCTCGTCGGGCAGCACCAGCGTCAAATCGCCCATGCCGTAGGAAATCTGCACGATGTTCCCATCCAGCGGCCCCCACCGGCGGTCGGGCACCCAGACGAAGGTCCCGCCCGAGCGGTTGACGAAGTTGTGCATCCAACACAGGGGTTCGTCGTAGCTCTGGCGCCCTTCGGGATTCCAGGCGAACTGGTTTCCATACCAGCCGCCGGGCTGCACCCAGTTGATCCGGTTCCCCGGCATCCAATGGCCCTGGTTGTCGACGCACAGTATCTCGTCATGCGGACCGATCCCCAGCCCGTTGACCGCCCGCAACCCGCGGGCCACCACCTCGAGTCGCGAACCGTCGGGCGGCAGTTTCAGCACCGTGCCGTGATGCGGATGGGTCGCCTTGACCGCGTGACACGCGCATTTGATGTACCAGAAATTGCCGTGTGAATCCGTCTTCAGGTCGGTGGCGAACTCGTGGAAATGCTCGCTCACCATGCAATCGTTGTTGAAGTTCTCGTAGAAATCCGCCTCCCCATCGCCGTTGAGATCGTGCAACCGCGTGATCTGATCCCGCCCGAGCACGTAGATCTGATCGTTCACGATCTTCAACCCGAGCGGCTGGAACAACCCCGTCGCGACGCGTTGCCAAGTCAACTCGGTCAGGTTGCCGTCGATGCCGTCCACGATCCAGACATCGCCGTTCCACGTGCAGAGCGCCGCGCGGCGACTGTCGGCGAAGAAGTCCAGGGCGCCGAAGCGCAGCCACGATTTCCACGGGTTGTCGTCGGGCGCCGTAAGCGTGTCGATGGCGTAGGGACCATCCGTGCTGCCGAGTTCCCCCCGGGTGACCGGCCTCTCCGGCCAACGGGGCGGACCGCCCCGGGTCAACGGCCCGAGGCTCTCCGCCGACGCCGCGGTGGCCAACCGGGCAAAGGCATCGATTTGTTTCTCCGGTCCCCGCCAAAGCAGCACCTTGAAACGCCGCTCGTTCCCGGCAGCCGGGATTCCGAGCCGGAGGTGCTCCTCCTCATCCGCCAGCCAACGGCATCCCGCCGGCGCCCCGACCACGGCGGCCATCACCCGCCCGATCGACGCCGGCTCGCGCCCCGCCAATGACGCGATATCCGCCTCACCGAGGACCCGCGAATACAGCCGCACGTCATCCATGATCCCCCGGAACCACGGTTGGGCCGGGAAATTCCGCGCCGCGAACCCGAGGCGCGCCACGTGATTCGTCACGGTGCCCGAAGGCTTCAGCTTGCTCTCGCCGTCCACCGCCCCATCAACGAAAAGCCGGATCTCGGACGATCCGTGATCATAACTGAACGCCACGTGGTGCCAGCGATCATCCGCCACCGGGGTCCGGCCCGCCACCGCTCCCACCCAACCGATGTCGAACCCGAGCTTGCCGCCCCGAACGAAAAACGCCTTCCCGTTCCGAACCCACGGTCCCTCGGGCGCCGTCTTCGAGAAAACCGCCCCATCACGCGCCGTCTTGATCCAGGCCGCCACCGTCAGATCCCCGGCGAGAAAGTCAAACCGCGACGCGGCCGGCAACTCCAGCCAGCCCTGACCGGCAAACTCCAATCCACCTCCCGCTTGCCCGTCGGCAGTCCAACGCACGGCGCCCGGAAACGCCGTATGCCCGCCGGGCGAGCCGTCGGCACCCGGGCGCGCCCGATCGTCAAAGCCATACCACCCAATCAGACCTTCCGCCGGATCGAATGTGGCCTCCGAAACGGGCTCGGCGCCGGCCAGCACCGCCACCGGCAGGGAACCATCGGCGGCCTGCCGAAGCTCCATGCGGCTCCCCTTCTCGAAGGCGATCTGCACCACCTGCTCGACCGCCGATGGGCCGAGGTTGAAGCTCCGGCTGAACGCCGTGATGTTCCCCTGACGTTCGAGTCCCGGCATCTCGATCACCGCCATGTCGCCGACGCTGTATTGCAGGACCACCCGGTCGCCATGCAGGGAAAGCCCCTTCCAGTGCGCCCAATCGTCCGGCACCGGGCCGTAGGGGTGTTCGCGCGGGTCATCGAAGGAGCCGGCCCGGGCCCATCCCGGAAGCGACGGATTGCCGAACACCAGCCGGCCGTCGATCCGGGGATACGCCCAATGCTCGCCATCGAACGCCACGCCTTTCAGCGCGAGGAAATCGCCCGTCCAACCCGCCGAGTAACGCAACAAATCGGTGTCGAAAACGACCGCTTCGTTTCGTACTCCCCCGAAAGCCGCCCCCAACCGGATCGCCACGCCCTTGTACGCGAGGTTGCCCTCCGGGGCCGGCGCCTCAATGGACGCGGTCAGGAACGGCCCGTAGTTCATGTCCTCCCACGGCCGCCCGCCCTGACCCAGGACCGCTTCCGGGCCCAACAAGACAGCGGCGGCAACGAGCGCGGCCGCCGAGGAGGGGGCACGAGGAGGTCGCAGCCGGCGGAGAACGACGTCCGAACGCCGACGGGAACGGAGGGAGGGCGGAAGCGCACGCCGGGGCTTCCGCTCGGAAGGAGGGCTAATGAACTGGCTCATCACGGTGCGCGGGAAGAGTTATCCGGAAAGGCCCGCCAACTGAAGCCTGAATTCCCAGTACACCGCGAGCCCGGACGATCATACACGGGTCGTGACAGAGCATGCGGAGGTGGCGGCGATCCAAGCCTTGGCCCTTGTCGTTCAGCAAAGCAGCCGCTGCAAGAGGCGCCGGTGGGCAGCCGCAAACGCCAGTTTCTCCAAACCCCCACGCCCCACCCAGCAACCATCCGTGGCCGGGCACCGAACCCCCGTGCGAAGCCGCGCGCGCCAGGCGGTCAACGTGATCCGGTGGTTGGTGATGGTGTGGCGGATCGTTGCCATTCGCTCCAATGAAGCGGGATCGACTGCGGGCCACAGCAGCGCCACCTGCTGCGACTTCGCTTCCGCGCCCGTGGTGGCTTCGTTTGGGAATTCCCACAGCCCGCCATTGATGCCTCCGACCGGACGTTGCCGGACCCAGTAGCGCCCGCGGTTCTCGATCACGATGGCCACAACGTGCCGTTTGCGGGCCGGTGGTCGACGGCCAAGGTTTGGTCGACGCTGGACGGCGCCCTCGAGGCGGGTTCGGCAGGTGGCGCCGAGCGGACAGTCCGGGCATTTCGGCTGGCGGGCGAGGCAGATCTGGCGGCCCAATTCCATCAAGGCCTGGTTCAGCGCACCGCACGGATTGCGCCGTACCAGCCGTCGGCCGATGCACTCCCGGACGTACGGCGCCCCGCCGACGACACACGGCTCAGCGACCGGGGGAAGACCGTTCACCGCTGCCACCAAGTCCCCGGCCAGTCCCCAGAGCCGTCGCTGCGTAGCGGCTGCCTTAACGGGCGCGTCGATCCCGACGAAGCGCGTCAACACGCGGATGACGTTGCCATCTAGCACCGGCTGCGCTTGACCGAAGGCAATGCTGCAAATGGCCCCCGCGGTATATCGACCAATGCCGGGCAGCGCCAGCACGGCCGCCGGATCCCTTGGAAAACGCCCCCGTTCATCGTGCACCAGTTGGCGGGCGGCCCGCTGCAGGTTGCGGGCACGGGTGTAATAACCGAGACCTTCCCAGCATTTCAGGACCTCGTCCTCCGGAGCTTCCGCCAGCGCGGTCAGCGTGGGGAACCGCTGCATCCAGCGCCGGTAGTACGGAATCACCGTGGCCACCTGGGTCTGCTGCAACATGATCTCCGAAACCCACACAGCATAGGGACCGCGCGCCCGACGCCACGGAAGATCCTCCGCATGCTCGACAAACCACCTCAAGAGAGCCCGCGCCACCGACGCGTTGTCTGGGTCAGACGCTCGCACAGTTCAGGAGAACCCGCGGTACCCCCGCGCCTGCATCGCGCGGTGCACTTTCTCCGCCCGCTCGTAGCTGCGAATGAACAGCAGTCCCAGTGTGTTCGCCAGGCTGCGGAAGCGCACCGCGCGGCTGCGGGTCAGCGTGCGGGCGCGCCGGGCGAGTTGGAGCCGGCGCCATTCTCCGTTGACCACCGCGTAGTAACGTCCCCAGAAAGCGATCGTCCCGCACCAGATCGGCGGCACCCCCAGACGTCGCAACCCGCCGATCAAGTCAGCCAATGGGGTGACGTGCACCAGCAGGCTCAACGCCCAGAGGCTGAGAGACGCCTTGAGGAAGAGGTTGGCCACCCGCAACGGCCAGTCCGGCTGAACCAACAAGCCCACGGCGACGAGCGCGGCGAACGACCAGACAACGAGCGCCCGCCGCAACACAGGCCGGACGCGCAGACGATAGCGGCAGCTCAGCAACAAGAGCGCCGTTACCGGGGCCGACTGCCAGGGCCAACCACCCGGTGGCCAGAGAGCAACCGCCGTCACGGCCAGGAAGGTCAACAGCAGACGGAAGGCCGCCCGCCCCGGAGGAACCGGGTTTGTCGGTGGATGTGCAGCCATCGGCGCCTCAAGTCGCGTCGGTCCGGGCGCCGGCTTCACCGGATCGCGCCCATCGTTGCAGCCCGCGCGATATTCCCCAAGCGATGCCGAACACGAGCAGGGTTCCGAGCACACCCGCGAGCATGGTCGACAGCGACGGCGACATGATCCCCGGCACGGAATAGTCCGACAGCGGCGCCGGCGCCGCTTCCATCGCCCGGCCGGCAAACCCGAACCGCTCGGCCACCCGTTCGAGGCCGTCGGGAAGCGCCGAGGCCAAGGGGGCCAACAGCAGCACCACCCCGAACGACGCCACCAGACCGTAGACCACCGCCCGGCGCAAGGACACTGCCGGGGAGCGCGCAGCGGGCCGATAAACCAGGTCGGGGCGCACATGTCGCACGAAGGAAACCACCGCCACCGTGATCACCGCCTCCCCGATCCCGATCACGGCATGGGTTACCGCCATCGCCGGGACGACCAACTTCCAGGCCACGGTCCCCGAGATCGCCAACTCGGCTGCGCAAGCCAGCGAGGCCAGTACCACGGAGCACCAGGCCGCCACGCCGATGGCCGCCAGTTGTCCCCGCTCCGAAGGCCAGAGGTGTCCCAGCAAGCGATACACGCCGTATCCTCCCAGCACACCGATCAAGGCCAGGTTCAGCACGTTGGCCCCCAGCGCGGTCACCCCCCCGTCCTGAAAAAAGAAGCACTGCACCGCGAGCACGGTCGTCAACACCATCACCGCCGCCGATGGCCCGAGGAAAACCGCGGCAAGGACACCGCCCAACAGATGCCCCGAGGTTCCGCCGGCCACCGGGAAGTTCACCATCTGCCCGGCGAAGACGAACGCCGACATGACGCCCACCATGGGCACGGTCTGATCGCTCCAGCGCGCCTTCACCTCACGCCCGGCCCACGCCAAGCCGGCACCCGCCACGCACGCCGTGCCCGCGCAGGTGGCTGCATCCAGAAAACCGTCCGGAATATGCATGCAACTACTCTCCCGACGGAGGGGGGCTGTGGCAAGCGGGAGTTCGCGGGCGGCCCCGGCCTGCCTGCGCCTCCGCTGCCATTCGAGGTGAGAACGGACAGCGACAGCTCAGAACTTGTAGGCGGCCGACAGTCCGGCCAGATGCCGGGTGAAATTCCGTCCCTCGGTGTTCGGGATCATGCTCTCGGCCCAGTCGTAGGAGTAGGTCACCGCGGCGCTGAGATGCTTGTTGATCGTGACGTCGAAGCCCGCGCTCGCCGTGTAAATCCAGTCTTCGCGTTGAACGGGATCCAGCCAGTCACCCGCATACGCCCGAAACCCGACCTTGAACCCGCTGTGGTTGCAGATGTCGTGCTGCCAGACCACGTCGTAGGTGATGTCCTCGTAGGCGGAGGGGGCACCAAACGCCGGTTGCATGAACTGCTTGACCGTCAGCGTGATGGTATCGAGGACCGTGGGCGTGAGGACCGCCGACGAATCCACGTACAGCAGCAACTGGTGGCCGTCGAACGTGCCCGGAGTCGAATGGTCGAAATCGTGGTAAGCCGGCCCGATCCCAAGCTTCAACTTGAACCACGCCGTCAGATCGCCCTCCAGGCCCGCGATAACCCGGTGGTAATGGTTCGAGTAATCGATGTCCGAGCCCGGCAGGGGCGGCTCCATCTGGTACCCGAACCGGTAACCGACGACCGCATGCACCTCCTTGTAGACCGCGTAACCAACGTCCACGCCGACGTTGAGGTCATTCCGGTCCACGTAGTTCTGGTAGAACGGGAAGTTGCGCGGGTCCTTCTCGGTGGTCCGAAAATCGTGGATGTAGCTGGCGAACGTGGGACGGAAGAACCAGGGACCCAACGGGTGGTAGGCGCCGAAGCCGTTGCGGTAGATCAGCGCCTCGCGCCGGTCCCGGATGGGAATGCCGCCGATGGCCGGGGCGCCGGCCGGCCGCCCCGTCACCGGGTCAACGATGCCGAATGTAAGCCCTTCCGTCGTGCCGTCGATCCAGGTGAAGCTGTTGAACTGCTCCCAGGCGATGTCCTTCACCTTCCCCGAGAAGTTCAGAGCCGTCCGGTGGGACACATGGTCCTCGGTGGGCTCGGCGTGGAACAGCACCACCTCGGGGGCGTACGAGGCGGACAGTCCGAACTCGGGAATCGGCCGCCAGCCCATTCCCACCTTCGGCGTGACGGACGTCACGAACGACTCCTGGAAGGGCCGCACGGCAGCGGGCACCAAGGGGGACGGTTCGTAATCCTGCAAGTAGACATTGCTGTCGTAGGTCTCCTTGACCGTCACCGAGGCCTGCCACGTGAGGTTGGTGTTCGCGGCGGACCACACGGCCGTCGAGGCGGAGGCCACGCTACACGCTACGAGGGACGTCCGGCGGAGGCGACCACGACGGGGACGGGAGGTTCGGCGACGGGAGCAAGCGGTTTGTTTCTTCATGGGATTTCCCTGGATGAACGATGGAGCGGCAGGTCAGGCGACGGACTCCTCGGGGCGCTGCGGCGCCTTGACCAGAAAGGTCACCAGGGCTGCGGCGACGAGCAGGCCGGCCGAGCAGTAATACGCGAAGGTGAAAGCCTGGGTCTTGTCGTAGACCTTGCCGGCGAGCAGGGCGAGCATGAACCCTCCCAACCCCCAAGCGGTAAAGACCAGGCCATAGTTCACGCCGAAGTTCTTGAGCCCGTAATAGTCTTTCGTGATCGACGGGAAGATCGCGAGGTTGGCGCCATAGTTCGCGCCGATGAGCGCCGAAAGGACCGCGAGGACCACCGGATTCGCGAGGATGCCGCCCTCCTTCGTCACCGACAGCAGCAGGATGGAAATCGCCTGCACGACGAAGCAGAGGAACAGCGTGGTTTGCCGGCCGATCTTGTCCGAGAGCATGCCGGCCACGATCCGCCCGGCGCCATTGCCGACGGCGAGCACCGCCACCAGCACGAAGCCCAGGGTCAACCCCGCCTGGTCCTGGGCGATCTTCGCCAGCTTGCCGATGATCATCAACCCGGCCCCGGCCCCGCACGCATACATGAACCAGAGCGCATAGAACTGCCAGCTCGCCAGCATTTCGCCGGGGCTGAAATCGGTCCGCTGTGCGGGGCCGCCAGTCGCCGCCGGCGCCGGAGAACCGGCCGGGACATAGCCCTTGGGCGGGGGCGCCAGCAACTGCGCCAGCCCCACCACGATAATGAGAAAGCCGATCCCGAAACCCATCACCATCGCCGGCAGCCCGTACTTCCCGATGACCCACTTTGCCAGCGGCGCCGCATAGACGCTCGCCAGCCCGAACCCGGACACCACGATTCCCGCGATGGTGCCGGTCTTCGCTGCCGGAAACCACTTCACCGCCGGCGGCGTCGCCGAGGCGTAACCGAAGCCGATGCCGGCCCCGGCCAGGACGCCAAACCCGAGAATGTAGCCCAGCGGCGAACTGGTCTGGCTGGCCGCAATCATCCCCAGTCCGACCAGCACGCCGCCGATGGTGGCGACCAGACGCGGACTCATCTTGTCCTGCATCCGGCCGGCGGGCACCATGATCAGGCAGAACACCAGGCAGGCGAACGAGTACGGCAGCGACTTGTCCGTCTCGCTCCAGTTCCAGTCCGCCGGAACGCCTTTGCTGATGACGCTCCAGGTGTACAGGACGCCAAGGGCAAGATTGATGCCGGTGCCGGCCAGGGTCACCGTCCAGCCGCGGTTCGGAACCTCCGCGACGGCGGGATGGGAGGAATTGGAAGTGGTCATGCGACGAAGCCAGCCATCAGCAACGAGCGCCATAGACTGGATTATGAATGAGTCTTACTAATGATTTTGGCCAAAGTCTTCAGTTCGTGAAATCTGTTTGAAATCGTGCTGCCGAAGTGTCCCGCCCGCGGATGCCGGGGCGGGCCGGGCCCGGTCGGGGAATGGAACCCCGACCGGCGCCCCGGCGACGGGCCCGGAAACCCGCCGCCTACTGGCGGCCTTTGACGAGCGAATCGACCACCGACGGATCCGCCAGCGTCGTCGTGTCGCC
Organism: Verrucomicrobiales bacterium; assembly: GCA_024233305.1. Taxonomy (GTDB): domain Bacteria; phylum Verrucomicrobiota; class Verrucomicrobiia; order Limisphaerales; family J093; genus J093. The sequence goes on along the minus strand of JACKPV010000027.1, from coordinate 287,976 downwards.
GATTGCCTCTGGTTGTCCCTCGGCGATCTTGCGGAGAATCCGCCGCATGATCTTGCCCGAACGGGTCTTCGGCAGGCCCGGGGCGAACTGGATCTTGTCCGGTGCCGCAATGGGCCCGATCTCGTGGCGCACGTGCTTCACCAGTTCCTTCTTCAACTCCTCGGACGGCACCTGCCCATCCTTCAGCGTCACGAACGCGTAAAGCGCCTGCCCCTTCACGTCGTGAGGCATGGGCGCCACGGCGGCCTCGGAGACCTTCGGATGACTGACCAGGGCGCTCTCGACCTCCGCCGTTCCGATGCGGTGCCCCGACACGTTCACGACATCATCGATCCGCCCCATCAGCCAGTAATCGCCATCCGGATCGATGCGGCAGCCGTCGCCCGTGAAGTAAAGGTCGTTGTACATCGAGAAATAAGTGTCGATGAAACGTCCATGATCGCCCCACATGGTGCGCATCATCGCCGGCCACGGCTTCTTGATGCAGAGCTTGCCGCCCTCGTTGGGCGAGCAGGGCGTGCCGTCGTCGCGAAGCACAACCGGCTCGACTCCGAAGAACGGCCGGCTGGCGCTGCCCGGTTTCAGGGTATGCGCTCCCGGCAGGGCGGTGATCATGTGGCCGCCGGTCTCGGTCTGCCACCAGGTGTCGACGATCGGGCACTTCTCCTTGCCAATGACGCGGTAATACCACATCCAGGCCTCGGGGTTGATCGGTTCGCCGACCGATCCGAGCACCCGCAGACTGCTGAGATCATATTTGTTCGGCCATTCCTCACCCAACCGGATGAGCGAGCGGATGGCCGTGGGGGCGGTGTAGAACTGGTTGACCTTGAACTTCTCGACGATCTTCCAAAAGCGCCCGGCATCGGGATACGTCGGCACGCCCTCGAACATCAGGCTCGTGGACCCGTTGCAGAGCGGTCCGTAGACGATGTAACTGTGACCAGTCACCCAGCCGATGTCCGCGGTGCACCAATACATGTCGTCCTCCTTCACATCGAAGACGAACTTGTGCGTCAACGCGGCCTGCAGGAGGTAGCCGGCGGTGGTATGGACCACGCCCTTCGGTTTCCCGGTCGAGCCCGACGTATAGAGAATGAACAGCGGATCCTCGGCGTTCACGGTCGCGGGCGGGCAATCCGGCGAGGCCTGCGCCATGAGATCGTGATACCACAGGTCGCGCCCCTCCTTCATGGCACACGGTTCCTCGTTGCGTTTCACCACCACGACGTTCGTGATGCTCGGGGTCTTCAGGAGGGCCTCGTCGGAAATGCCCTTCAGCGGGATGTGCTTGCTCGCACGCAACGAGACATTCGACGTGATGAGGATCTTGCACGCCGAGTCATTGATGCGGTCGGCGAGGGCATCCGAGCTGAAGCCGCCGAACACGATCGAGTGGATGGCGCCCAACCGGGCACAGGCGAGCATGGCCACCGGGAGTTCGAGGATCATCGGCAGATAGATCGCGACGCGGTCCCCCTTCTGCACGCCGAGTGATTTGAGGACGTTGGCGAACTTGCAGACCTCGCCATGCAACTGCTTGTATGTGAGGCTCTGCACGTCCTCCTCGGGCTCGCCCTGCCAGACGAGAGCCGCCTTGTCGCCGCGCTGTTCGAGGTGCCGGTCGAGGCAGTTCACGGTCACATTGAGATCGCCGTCCTCGAACCACGTGTGCTCGATCTTGCGCTCCTGCGTCCTCCAGGTGTAACGCCGGGCGACGGTCGGCTTCTTTGACCAGTCCAGGGTCCCCGCCTGTTCGAGCCAGAAACCGGTCGGGTCGTTCACCGAACGGTCATACATCTCCTGATATTGCGCCGCGTTGAGGTAGGCGTTTTCGACCACCTCAGGGGCCGGCGGGAAGGTGCGATTCTCCTGCAGGAGCGAGTTGGTGGATACGGTCTTGTTGGGTTCGGTCATGTTTCGTCCTCGTTGTCTCGGTCAGTTTTGCTTGTCTCCGCTCAAAGGAATCGGCGTCGACCCGGCGCCACGCGGGGGAATGGCCTCCGACGCAGGCAGTCCGTGCCTGGGGAAAACGCGTCGCTGCACCTCGCAGATGGCGTTCTCGAGCGGGCCGTCCACGGCCGCGCGCTGTTCGGGAGCCACGGGCAACACCGGATCGCGCAACCCGCCGGCCCACTCGGAATTGCCCAGAAAAACGCCGCCCATCCCGAGGCTCAGATCGTCGGCATCCTCCCCGGCGAAGGTCTGCCAGGCCAGCGCCCAGGCGCGCACCGTGTTCTCCACATGGTATCCCCCGCCGCCCACCAGCAGCACCGGCCGCTCCAGTTCGAGCAACCGCTGGATCAGTTCCCGGAGGGCGTTGTTGGTCAGGGAAAGGTGCGTCAGGGGATCCCCGGCCAGCGTGTCCGCCCCCAACTCGACCACCAGCACGTCCGGATCGTAGGCCCGCAGCAAAGGCCGGACGACCCGGTCCACCGCCGCGAGGAAGGCGGTGTCGTAGGTTCGCGCGGGAAGCGACACGTTCGCGTTGAACCCCTCCCCGGCTCCCTCCCCGATTTCGTCCTCGAAGCCACCCCACGGAAACAGGGTCTTTCCGCTCTCGTGAAGCGAAATCGTGAGCACATCGCGGCGTGCGTAAAAGGCCGCCTGGGTGCCGTCACCATGGTGCGCATCGACATCCAGGCAGACCACGCGCCGCCCCGCCCTCGCGAGGCATTCGCAGGCCAGCACCACGTCGTTCAGGTAGCAGAACCCCGCCGCCCGGGCCGCTCCCGCGTGGTGGAAGCCGCCGAGCAGGTTGAACACGACATCGAACCGCCCTTCGAGCAGCAGCTCCGCGGCGGTCAATCCCGCCCCACACGCCCAGGCCCCGTAGTCGAACAGGGCCGGAAAGACGGGGGTATCCGGGCTGCCGAGCCCCATGTGCAGCCCCTCAACCGTCAGGTCCCCCGCCGCCGCGCGCTGCAATTCGGCGAGATAATCCGGGGTGTGAAAGCGGGCAAGTTCCTCCAGGCACGCCTTCCGCGGCGCGATCTCCTCGCGACCGGCTCCCCCCAGGGATCCGAAGGAGCGCAACCGCCGGCGGGTCAGGTCCGCCCGCGCCGTCTTGAAGGGACAATCCTCGGGGTAGGCCAGCCCTTCGATCTCCGGGGGTTGCAGGAAAGCCAGTCGTCGTTCCTTCATGGCCTTCACTTCATCCCCGCCCGTTACCCGATTTCCCCCGGAGGAACCTCCGACCCGGCGCCTTGCTCCCATGCCCCAGGACCACCCGGGCGCCGGAGCACGCCCCGGCAGAACTCAGGTCCGTCGAACCCGTGTGGAACAATGGCATGAACCCAGTCTAGAGCGTCTGTCAAGTGGCGCACTTGCCACTTTTTGTCCAAAGCTAATCATTTCTTGAATCATTCAAAAACCCAAATGACAACCGAAACAATCCAAGCCAGGCTAATTCAAACACCGCCCGAAGCCCCCCCTCCAGCGCACGGCTCGCGGGCCGCCCATGCCGGCCCCTCGCCTCCGCCCTCTTTCCGCCGGCCGTGCTCCGGCAACCGGGCTTGCGTTTGGCCACCAGGCATGGATCGTGCAGGCAAATCATGCGTGCCTCCCTCATGTCCGGCCTGCTCGGCGGCGTCTGCCTGCTGGTCGCCGCCGCGGCCGACCAACCGGATCTGGTCGATCTGCGGCGGTTCGTGCCGTCGCTCCGATTCGAAATCCGCTACGCCACCACAAACAACTTCACCGGCCGCCAGCTCTATCCCGACGCACGCTGCTTCCTGCGTCGCGCCGTCGCCGAGCAACTGGAGGACGCCCAACGCGAACTGCAAGCGCAGGGACTCGGCTTGAAGGTCTTCGACGCCTTCCGCCCCCGGGCGGTGCAACAGACGATGTGGTCCATGGTCCCTGACCCTCGATACGTTGCGGATCCGGCGAAAGGCTCGCGGCACAACCGGGGCGCCGCGGTGGACGTCACCCTGGTCACCGCGGCGGGCAACCGGGTCCCGATGCCGACGGAGTTCGACGATTTCACCGAACGGGCCCATCGGGATTTCGCCGATCTGCCAGACGAAGTCATCCGGAATCGGGACCTGCTGGATGCGGTGATGAGCCGGCATGGCTTTGTCGGTCTGCCGAGCGAATGGTGGCATTTCGACGCTACGAACTGGGCCGCGTTCCCCATCTTGGAAGCAGCACCGCCCCCGCCGCTGGAGCGTCACACCGTGCCCCGTGAGCATCCCCGGTTGCTCGGTTCCCGCGCCGAATTGCAGGCGCTTGCCCGCGAGCGACCGGCGGCCTACGCCCGGATGAAGCAGGTGGCCCAAAAGGACTCCGGGGACCCCTGGGCCCTCACCTTGTCGCAGGCGCTGGTCGCCGCCATCGAACCGGACGCCACGCTGGCCGGGAAAGTCCGGGGACGCGCCATGGCAATCGTGGACGGACCGATCCGGCGAGGCCACGTGCCCTTCGCCACCGATCTGGCGCTCTGCGCGCTGGCCTTTGACCTCTGCCACGAGGCCTGGTCGGCCGCTGATCAGGCGCGCTTCCACGAGTACGTCAACCGAACGGTCGATGCCAATCGGGATTCCGAAACCCACGTCTTTCACAACGGTTGGTACGGCTACAAGCAATGGGGCATCGGCCTCGCCGCCTACGCGTCCTACGACGAAAACCCCCGGGCGCCGCAGATCCTGGCGGCCCTGGAGCAGGATTACAACGAGCGGGCCGCCCCGGCCCTCGAACTGGCCGGGACCGGCGGCGGATGGGCCGAGGGTTACTACATCCACTACTGGCTCTACGAATGGCTCTTCTTCTGCGAAGTCGCGCGGCGCTGCGAGGGAATCGACTATTACGCCGGAGCCCCCGGCTGCTTCGGTCAGCGCGCGCTCGCCTCGGCCTTCGAGATGTTCCCCGGTCTGAGCGACTACGGATCTCGCCGCCCGATCCCGATGGGGGATGGTGGCGGCAGGGTGTTCGGCGGCGACCGTGACAAGGCACTGGCCGCGCGCCGGATTCTGGTGAACCACTTCCGCGACGATCCCGGGCACCAGGCGTTGCATGCGTTCAACGAGACCACGCCCCGTTCCAGCGTGGGAGACTACGCTTACAAGGATTTCCTCTGGCGGGATCCCACGGTACCTGCCCGCCCGCTCACCAGCCTGCCGCTCGCGCACCTGTCCGTCGGCGCCGGACATGTCTACGCGCGCAGTTCCTGGGCGGAGGACGCCACCCACTTCTTCTTCCAATGCGGCGACCGCTTCACGGCCCATCAGCACCTGGACGCCGGCCATTTCATGATCTTCAAGGGGGACGAACTGGCCGGGGACGGCGGTCATTATGACGCCTTCGGATCCCCCCACGATATCAACTACCACCTCCGCTCGATCGCCCACAGCACAATCCTCGTCGAGGATCCCGAGGAGCGGTGGCCGGCGATCCGGGCCGGGAACGTCACGTCGAACGACGGCGGCCAGCATCACAACTGGCGGCATCACAATGGGGCGGCGGCGGATGTCGTCGACTGGGAAAGCCAACGACGCGATCTGGACACCGCCGATCTGCTGGCCTTTGCCGATCGGGGCGATCATCTGTATGTCGCCGCCGACCTCACCCGGGCGTATGCGCCGGCCAAACTCAGGGAATTCACGCGGAGGATCGTCTTCGTGCGCCCCGACACCTTCGTCATCCTGGACCGGGTCGAGTCCACCCGCCCGGCGCTCCGCAAGACCTGGGTTTTGCAGGCCATGAAGACCCCGGAACGCCGCGGCGAACATCTGGTGATCACCCACGGGAAGGGCCGCCTGTTCGTGCAAACCCTCGAGCCAAAGCCGGCGGCGGTGCACCTCGCTTTCGGTGAAGACCTCTACCAGATCGGCAACGAGTCCTACCCCCCGTCGCGGAACACCGGCCCGGCGCCGGAGTGCCGGATCGAGGTCTCGCCCGGGGTGGCGCGGTTACAGGACTCCTTCCTGCACGTCCTCACCGCGACCGATCCGGACACGGAATCGGTGCCGGTGGCTGACGTCACCTGGGAGGATCCGGACGTCATCGTGCGAACGGACACTTGGGAAATCCGGTTCACGCCCGCCGATGTGGAATTCGCCCGCCAGCCCGGGGAACCCACGATTCCATGAACGCCGAGGCCGCGTCCGCGCGGGCAAACGGCGCCCGCTGCAAACGCCCTCACAGGACATCGCGTGTGCCCGGGAATGCGCCGGTCGGGCGCCCCCGGACCATGGGCTGGGAAGGTGTTCGGACCGCCGCAGCCGGCGAGCGATTCGCTGGTTCCCCGGCGACCCGTGGGAAAAGCAAAAAGCCCGCCGTGGGGCGGGCTGTCAGCGACCGTGATGGCGGCGGGATCAGCGCTTGCTGAACTGGAAGCGCTTGCGGGCGCCGGGCTGACCGGGCTTCTTGCGCTCCTTCTCGCGGGAATCGCGGGTCAGGAAACCCTCCCCCTTCAACGCGGGCCGCAGGTTGGCATCGAACTGGAGAAGCGCGCGCGAAATGCCGTGGCGCACCGCCCCGGCCTGGCCGCTCGGACCGCCGCCGTTGACGTTCACCCGGATGTCCACGCGGCTGGTCAGGTCAGTCAGGACCAACGGCTGGGAGACCATCATGCGATGCGTCTCGACCGGAAAATAGTTCTCGAAGGTGCGTCCGTTGATGGTGATCTTGCCGGACCCGGTCGCCAAGCGGACGCGCGCGACGGAGCATTTGCGGCGACCTGTCCCCAGAAACTCAGTTGCCTGTTCCATAGTGAAGATGCGGAGCTTAAGCGGAAATGGTGAGCGGAGCGGGCTGCTGGGCTTGGTGCGGATGCACGGCGCCGCGGTAAATCTTGAGCTTGGTGATGAGCCGGTCGGCCAGCCGGTTCTTCGGGAGCATGCCCTTGACGGCGTGCTGGATGAGCCGTTCCGGCTGGCGCTCGCGAATCTGGGCCACGGTCTTCCGCCGCTCGCCACCCCGCCAGCCCGAGTAAGACATGTAGGTCTTCTGGGTTTCCTTCTTCCCGGTCAGACGCACCTTCTCGGCATTGATCACCACGACAAAGTCGCCGGCGTCCAAATGCGGGGTGAATACCGGCTTGTTCTTCCCGCGCAAAATGTCCGCCACCTGCACGGCCAGGCGTCCCAGCACCATGCCGTCGGCATCAACCACATGCCACTTGCGCGCGTTCTGATCGACTTTGGGCAAATACGTCTTCATTACCAATACGAACCAAAGAGCGCGGACCCTAGCAAAGCCCACCGGGAAGTCAACAGACTTTGTGCCGCGTTTTTGGAGTTTTGTGTTTTCGACCGCCGCGCCCGGGTGGCCGGCTCCGGCCCGTCCCCCCGCGGCTGAACCACGCCTTTCGCTCGCCTTTTGCCGCCGGCCATGCAGACTGTCGCGACAACACCATGCGCACCGAAGCGAGAACCCACCCTGCGACCCCGCGGCCCGCCTGGACCGCCGCCCTCCTCCTCGTCGCCGCCGCCTGCCTGTTGCCCGGCTGCGGTCCCGCGGACACCTCCGGCGCCGGACCGGCGAAACCGCGGATCGCCCTGGTGATGAAGTCGCTGGGGAACGAGTTCTTCCTCACCATGGAGAACGGCGCGCGGACCCATCAGCAGGCGCATGCCGGCGACTACGAGTTGCTCGCCAACGGGATCAAGGACGAACGCGACGTCGCCCGGCAGATCGACCTCGTCGAGCAGATGATCGCCCAGCGGGTCGACGCCATCGTCATCGCCCCGGCCGATTCGCAGGCCCTGATTCCGGTATGCAAAAAAGCCCGCGACGCCGGGATCATCGTGGTGAACATCGACAACAAGTTCGACGCCGCCGTGCTGGCGCAGGCCGGACTGCAACTGCCCTTCGTCGGCCCCGACAACCGCAAGGGCGCGCGCCTGGTTGGCGAACACCTCGTCAAACAACTGCAGCCCGGCGATGCCGTCGCCATCCTCGAAGGCGCGCCGAACACCTTCAACGGCGAACAGCGCAAGCTCGGCTTCGAGGACGCCATCCAGCCGGCCGGCCTCAAGCTCGTCAGTTCCCAGTCCGGCTTCTGGCAGACCAAGGAGGCGAACCTCGCCGCCGCCGCCATCATCAACGAGCACCCCGATCTGAAGGCCTTTCTCTGCGCCAACGACGACATGGCCCTCGGGGCCGTGGCCGCCCTGCGCGCCGCCGGCCGTTTGGAACAGGTGAAGGTCGTCGGCTACGACAATATCTCCGCCGTCCAGCAACTGCTGAAGGAAGGCCGCATCCTCGCCACCATCGATCAGCATGCGGATCAACTCGCTGTGTTCGGCATCGAGTACGCGCTCGAAATGCGCCGCAAAGGAGCTCAGCCAGCCGACCGCGAAACACCGGTCGACCTGATCACGGCGGAGACCCTCGTCCAGCCATGAGCCGGCCCCGACCCGGACCGGCCATCCAACCGGAAACCGGGTTGCCAGTCTCCCCGTCGCCCTGCGTTGTACCGCCCGTGGGGAGCCAGTCCCACCCGCCCGTTCTGCGCCTTGCTGGTCTGGGAAAGACGTACGCGGCGCCCGTCCTGCGCGCCGTGGATCTCGAGGTGTTCGCGGGTGAAGTCCACGCGCTCGTGGGCGAAAACGGCGCGGGCAAGAGCACCCTGTGCCGCATCGCGGCCGGATTGACCCGCCCCGATGCCGGAACCCTCGAGCTGGCAGGCCACCCCTTCCGTCCCCGCTCGCGAAAAGAGGCCGAACGACAGGGCGTCTCGATGGTGCTCCAGGAACTGAACCTGCTCCCCACCCTCTCCGTCGCGGAGAACATCTTCTTCGACGAACTCCCGCACCGCTGGGGCTGGATCGATTATGCGCGGTTGAACCAGCAGGCGACGGCCGCGCTCGAGCGGCTCGGGTTGCCCGACCTTGACCCGGCCCGCGCGGTCGGCGAACTCGGGATCGGCGAGCAGCAACTCGTCGAGATCGCCACCGGCCTCCGGCGGGAATGCCGGGTGCTGATCCTCGATGAACCCACGGCGGCCCTGACCGATCCCGAGATCGCGCTGCTCTTCCAACAAATCCGCGAATTCCGCACCCGCGGCGGCGCGGTGCTCTACATCTCGCACCGGCTCGAGGAAATCCGGCAGATCGCTGATCGCGTCAGCGTGCTGCGCGACGGCCAACTGGTAGCCACCCGACCGGGCCGCAGCTTGTCCGCCGACGAACTCGTCCGACTCATGGTGGGCCGCGAACTGCCAGCCTCCCTGCGCCCGCAGCCGGGGCCCGACGGTGACGTCCTGCTGGCCGTGCGCGACATCCATTCGGGGGACCGTGTCCGAGGGGTGAGCTTCGAGGCGCGGGCCGGCGAGATTCTCGGGTTTGCCGGGCTGATGGGTGCCGGCCGCACCGAGACCATGCGGGCGATATTTGGCGCCGACCGGTTGGATTCCGGCACCGTCCGCTTCGGCAAACAGACGCCCCCCGCCCGCCTCCGGACACCGGGCGACGCCGTCCGGGCCGGGCTCGCGCTGTTGACGGAGGATCGGAAGACCCAGGGCTTGCTGCTGCCGCTTTCCGTTGAACGCAACCTGACTTTTCCCGCCCTGTCCCAGCTCGCCGGCCCGTTGGGTTGGCTCGCCGAACCCGTGGAACGTCGGCAGGCCGGGCCGTGGATCGAACGCTTGCGCATCCGCTGCCACTCGCCCGCGCAACCGGTCGTCGAACTCAGCGGCGGCAACCAACAAAAAGTCGTCATCGGCAAGTGGCTCCTGCGCGATTGCCGGGTTCTGATCTTCGACGAACCGACCCGCGGCATCGACGTCGGGGCGCGCTTCGAGATCTACCAACTGCTCGCCGAACTCGCCGCCCGCGGCAAAGCCGTGATCGTCGTGTCCTCCGACTTGAAGGAACTCATGAGCATCAGCGACCGGATCGTCGTGATGTCCGCCGGCCGGGTCACGGCCACGTTCCGCCGGGGGGAGTGGACGGAGGACAAGATCCTGCGCGCAGCCTTCCGCGGGCATGTCCGGTCCGAAACCGCCCCTCCGCCTCCCGCGCCATGAGCCAACCCACCGAGACCCGGTTCGATTCCCCTGCCACGCCGCGTCCTCCGTCCCGGCGGCGGCGCGGCGGATGGGTGGGCGAGTACCTGGGGTTGATGGTGGCACTGGCCGGATTGATTGCGTTCTTCAGCCTGGCAACGGATCACTTCTTCAGCCGGACGAACTTCACGACCATCGCTAACCAAATCCCGTCGGCGGTCCTGGTGGCGACCGGCATGACCTTCGTGCTGATCATTGCGGAAATCGACCTGTCGGTCGGCTCCGTGCTGGGGCTGTGCGGTTGCGTCCTCGGGGTGCTGCTGGCGCGGGTCGAATGGCCGTTGTGGGCGGCGGCGCCGGCGGTGCTGGGCACAGGGCTGGCGTGCGGGGCGTTCAACGGACTATTGGCGCTGCGCTGGCGGCTACCGTCGTTCATCGTCACGCTCGGCATGCTCGAGATGGCCCGGGGCGGCGCGCATTCGCTGACCGGCTCCCGAACCCAGTATCTCGGCGAGCAGGTGGGGGTGATCGCCGGCTGGAACCTGCTGGGCCTCTCGTTTCCGTTCCTGCTGGCCGTGTTGCTCGCGGCCCTGGCGCAGCTGACCCTGACCCGTACCGTGTTCGGCCGGCACCTCGTGGCCATCGGCACGAATGCGGAGGCCGTGCGCCTCTCCGGCATCGATCCCCGCCCCCGCCAGCTCGCCGTCTTCATGCTCACCGGCGCTCTGGTCGCGCTGGCCGCCATCATCGATGTGTCCCGTTTCCAAACGGCCAACCCAAATGACGGCATCGGCTTCGAGTTGCAGGCGATCGCGGCGGTGGTGATCGGCGGCACCAGCCTGATGGGTGGCCGCGGTTCGGTGATCAGCTCGTTCTTCGGCGTGCTGATCATCGCCGTCCTCAACTCGGGCCTCGCCGCCATGGGGGCCCGCGACGAAACCAAACGCCTCATCACCGGCGCGGTCATCATCGCCGCGGTCGTCGTCGACCATTACCGGCGCCGCTGGGGTCGCCCCCGCCACGGCTCCGCAGTCTGAAACCCGTCACGCCCGACCGATCCGGTGCCTGCCGGATCACAATTCGGTACGGGTTCCCAATTCCAACGAAGCTCGATTTGCCATTCCCCTTGACGCTTCTCCCGGCACCTCGGGCCTCGTCTTCCTATCGTACCCCTGCCCGTCCCAGGATCGGGAGCTCGCTGAACGGTTTCGAGAGGGACTCGGAGCCCTTCCCGGGCTTTCCGGTATCGGGCGGGCCCACCATGCAACCCGAAGACGGGGTGGCCGTCGGGCCGGGGCTCGGATAACGCTCACGGGACGCCCTCCTCCCCGCTGCCTCCCCGGGGTCATTGCCCCCCCACGGATCGGCGGGACGGGGCGTCCCGGGGCGGGCGGGGCCGGATGCAATCAAGCGATCGTCACCCGCCGGGGGCGGAACCGCCGCGTCGGAGAAGGGAGCCGACGGAAACACCATCGCATCGCCCGCGATTCCCCCGTCCATGGTGCCGGTAACGGCGCGCGCCGAACCGGGCCCCTCGATCCCGACCTCCACCGCCATTCCATTACGGTCCAGGTTGTTGACCGGATCGTTTTCGGCGTAGGCGTAGAGGTTCCTTGTCCCGGCGAACAACAGCGGGTCACGGGCCGTCCACCGTCCCGTCGCGGGATCGTAATCCCGCACCCCGAGGCGGATCAGGCCGGTATCCGGGTCGGCGATCCCCCCCACCCAGCCGAAGGCGAATTCGAACGCGGGATTCGAGTCCGCCAGGACGTTGCCCCACGCGTCGTAATCCACCCGCTTCACGACCGCGCCAGTCTCGTCGAGGATGAGGAGCGGGGCGGTTGCCTGGAGTTTCAGCACCCGGTAGGTCGCCCCGCCCCGCACACAGGCAGACGGGAGGGTTCCGCCGAGGTATTCGTAACGGGTCCGCAGAGTCCCGTCGCCGTCATACTCGGCGAGCGGCAGCCAGCCCGTTCCATAAAGCCAGCGGCGCTCGACAACCCCGTCCACCAACCGGGCGACCGGCCGCAGGAACGCGTCATACCGGTAGCGGATTTCGCGTCCGTCCGGCAGATCGACCGAGGTCAGGGCCCCGTCGGCACGATAGTGACACGCGGAGATCGAGGTTCCCCCGCGGACCTTCGCCAGCCGCCCATTGGCATCGTAGGCGAACTCCGTTGATCCCGCGCGCAGGAGCTTCTGGTCCGCGTCATGCGCGAAGTCCTCCGGGTCCAGTCGCACGCTCCGAAGGGAGTTCAGGACGCGCGTGCGGTTGCCGGCAGCATCCCAGCCGTAGCGTTCGACCTCGAGGCCGTCGCGGGCGACCGAGACGAGTCGTCCGCGCGCATCGTAGGCGTAGTCCCAGCGCGTGGTCGTGCCGGCCACGGTTTCGTCCTTCCAGGAGACGCGGCCCAGCGTGTCGTATCCGCACTCGATCGCCTGCAGGACGGTTTCCCCGTGGCGCGCCGCGGCCGTCTGCACCGCCCCGTGGGCGTCGAAGGTGTACGTGGTCACAAGCCCGCCCTGCGCGATGGACCGGAGCAGGCCGTTCACAGGATCACGGCTGATAACCGCTGCCCCCAGCCCGGTGAGCAATCCGTCGTTGTCGTAGGACAGGTCAAAGCTCGCGCCGGCATAAGCGAGCTTCACCAGGCGGAAGTCGTCGTCGTAGGCAAAGTCAACGGTCCCCTCCGTCCCCCCGCCCCAGCCCGCCCGCGTGAGGAGATCCCCATCGTAGCGGAAGTCGATCCCCTGACCATCGGCGGAGACGCTGCGAATGAGTTGAGCCGAGTTGGTATCGTAGGTGAAGACATGGACGCCGGTGGGAAGGCTGAGACGCTCGAGCAAGCCGCGCGAGCCATAGGCCCAGATGAGTTCCTCGCCGGCAGGGCAGGTCTTGCGAGTCAGGCGACGCTCCTTGTCGTAGTGCCATTCGGTACGCTGCCCCAGCGGGGTGAGGTGGGCGATGAGCAGTCCGGCAGCGGACCATTCGAATCGATGCGGGTTTTCCTGGGCGGGAGCGATCATCTCGATCGGACGCCCCGCGGCATCCCACCCGGTCCGCCACGTGGAGCCGTCAGGGAGACCGAGGTGGGTAACCCGGCCGCAGACGTCCCGGGTGCAGGCGGTGGTGTGATCCAACGGATCCGTGACCTGGCTCAGGAATCCGGTGTCGGCGTCATAGGCATAAGTCCATTCGCGGGTGCCGTCCCGGAGGCCATCCAGTCGTCCCCGTTCGTCGTAGCTCACCGAGATGCGGTCGAGGCCGGGGACCCGCCACTCGACCGGACGCCCCTGTGGATCGAGGACCAACGCCTGTTGACGACCTTCCGGACTGACCAGCCGGATCGTGCGGTTGGTGTTCGTATAGGTGGCGGTCGAGAGCCGTCCGTTGAGGGCGGTTTTGACAGTCAAGGTGTCCAGCCGGGCGCGATCCGCTGCCAGCACCGTGGTGGCGCTGCTCTCCACAGTGCGGATCCGTTCGAGCCCCATGGGCGTGGTGTCGGTGACCTGCGCGGCAAGCGGGGCCTGCATGCCGAACTGCGGGTCGGGCCCTTCGGTCCACCGCGTGACGAGCCCGTTGGCGCGCGTCAGGGTGCTGGAGGCATCGGGCGCGTGAAGGGCTTCATGCGCAATTCCGCAGCAGTTCATCCGGTTGAGGAACTGGGACGAGCCATCCGGGAGGGTCGCCACCCGAAAGCTCCATTCCGTCCCCTCCGCGTCCGACCGCACAACGGTGAAAGCCGCCTTTTCCTCCTGCCGCGTAAACCCGGATTCCGTGCCGTCGGCACCGCGCGCCTGCTGCAGCCGGCCCACGGAGTCGTAGGCGTACTCCGAGGCATGACCGAGCCGGTCGACGTGCCCGCGCAGCAGTCCCCCCTCCCCGCAGGTGAATCCGTCGAAGGCCCCGGACGGGTCGCTGATGGTCGCGAGAAATCCGTGCGCATCCGCGGTCAGGGTGGTGCGATGGCCGAAAGGGGAGACGATCGCCAGCGGCTCTCCCGCGGCATCGTGCTCGACCGTGGTGACGTTGCCGTCTCCGTCGGTCACCCGGATCAGGCGCCCGGCCGCATCGTAATCGAACGAATGGAGCACGCCGCCCGTGAGGGCGTGCCGCGTGTCGAGGTGACGGCCCTGCGGATCGAAGCGGTACACCCGGCTCCCATCGAGGGAAGCGATGGCGATCTCGCCAAAACCGAAGCTGGCAAGTGGTTTCCCGATGCGACGCACATGTTCCCCGACACTGAGGATGAGGTTCCCCGCCGGATCGACGGCCACGGACCACGGCCACGCCAGTTGTGCCGAATAGGCCGGACCGCCATCGCCCGAATAGCCGTAGGAGGCAACGCCCGAAATGAGCTGAAGGGTCTGATCCGCCCGGATCGCGTAAAGGCTGTGGGAATTGCGGTCGGTGACCAGCAGACTGCCGCTGGGAGAGACTTCCACGCTGATCGGACCGATCGCCACGCTCGTCGCGACAACCCCCTCCCAAGTGGCAATCCGGTCGTTTCGCCCGCCCCCCACCGCGGTGCTCACCATGCCGTCCAGGGCAATCCGCCGTACCCGGACGTCGTGCCAACTCGAGAAGTAGACCGAGCCGTCCGGGGCCGCCGCCACATCGTTGGGGTAGCTCGTGCTGGCGGCTGTGGCCAACCCCCAGTCACCACCAAATCCCTCCCGCCCCGTCCCGGCAATCGTCTGAATGCGACCGTCCGGCGCCACTCGGCGGACACGGTGATTGAAGGAGTCGGCGATGTAGAGGCTGCCGTCGGGGCCCAGATCGATGCCCTGCGGACGGTCCAGCTGCGCGGCCGTCGCCGGGCCGCCGTCGCCGGCAAATCCCGCCACCCCCGTTCCCGCCACCGTGTGGAGAATCCCGTTGGGATCGATGCGCCGTACCCGGTGAGCACGTTCCTCGCTGAAATAGATGCTGCCGTCGGGTCCAAGCGTGAGACCGTAAGGCTGCACGAGGCCCGCCTCGATGGCTGGCCTCCCGTCCCCGGGACTGGCGGTCCCCCCGCCCGCCAGGGTCTCGATTGCGCCGTCAGGAGTGATCCGCTGGATCCGGTTGTAAGGCCGGTAGCTGGCAAAGACGGCATTGCCCGCCGGATCGACCGCGATGCCGTAGGGCGCGATGCCGGCCCCGATGGCCGGGCCGCTGTCCCACACACGATCCCCGCCGCCCCCGATCGTCTCAATCGTCGTTTGCACGCTCGCCGCACTGCGGATGGTGCCGTCGCCCAGAAACAAGGTCCGGCTCATCGGATCATAGTGATGGTGAACCTCGAAGGTCCAACCGCCGAGCCCGGCGGGACGGGTGTCGAACGTCCCGAGATCGGTTTCCCATTCCTGGTAGAATGTGAACTCCATCCGCGCCTTGGAAACGCTCAAGGGCACGCCGTTGCCGGTGTAACCGAAGGCGGCGATCAGGTCCTGCGGTTCCTGGTAGTAGGCATCGTAGACGTAACCCAGCCGAATCCGCGCCCGATGCCGTCCCTGAACCGTGCGGCCAAAGGCGTCTTTTCCGTTCCAGGTGAACGTGTGCGAAAGGCCGGGCTCCGCCGGGTAGATGGCGAAACGGCTGGCGCCGCCAATCCGCACCTCGACCTCGACCCGCTTCAGCCCGGGCGGAAGCGTATCTCCGGTGATCGGAAACCGCGTCTGGAAGGCGGCGAGGAAGTCCGGACACCGGGCGCTCGAGTAACTCAAGCCGAAGTCAACGCCGGTAACAGGCAAGGTCTCCCGCAGGATCTGTGCCTGGTTGTCGATGAGGGACGAACCGGCAGTGGTGCATTGCTGCGAGGCAGAGATCCAATTCGCCACGGTGTGCAGGCCGTCAATCACCCAGGACTCGATCGCGGGGGGCTCGGCCTCCGCGTCAGGACCGATGCCCCAGTTGAAGTCGAACGTCGAGAAATGGCTTACCGGAACGCGCCAAAGGCTCTTCCCTCCGGCATACAACGCGGCGAGTCGGGCGCGTTCCTCCTCCGTGACGCCCAAGGCTTCGAGCGCCGCCGCTCCCGCGGGGGTCCCGGAACCATCCACGTCCAGCGCAGCGATCCCCCCGGCGGTCGACAGGATCCCGATCACCCGGCCATTCGGCGAGGGCACCCAGAGCGAACCGTCCGGATCGTAGTAACCGGAGGGCACCACCGTGCCGGCGGGAAAGCCCAGGAAATTGTCCACGTAGACGAACTGGGACCGGTCAAACTCGACCCACGAAGCATGGGCGGCCACCGCTTCGTCGACCCCGAGGTCGACACAGTAGGTGTACCCGGTTCCCGAGGGGAGTTGGGCCGGCATCGCCCGCGGACCGCTCCCGCCCACGGTAAATTCGGTGGCCCGGACGTTGAGGGTGTCCAGCGGCTGTCGGGATCCGTCTGGAAGCACCATCTCCGCGCGGGTGCCCCCCGGAAACAGGATGGTGGTCTGCCGGGGGCCATCGTCATCGATCGAGACACTGCTTCGGGCGATCTGGGCGTCGGCGCCCGCAGACAGGTCAATCGTGGACACCACGGGGTCCGGCTCCCGGAGCACGACCGGCGGCAGCTCCGCCTGTTCCTGCCAAGCCACCAGGACGACGCGCTGAGCAGAAAGGAACCCTTCCCGCTCAAACGAGAGCGCCAGCCGGGAACCGCCGCTGACCGCGAGCGCAAAGGCGCCGTCGAGGCGCGTGCGCGTTTCTCCCCACTCCGGATGCCGCCGCACCCGGACGCGCGTCTCCGCCAACGGGCGCCCCTCCCGATCCAGCACCTTCCCCCGGACGAGCGTCATCCGACGCGGCACAATCGCCCCCGGGACCACGCCGGTTTGGATCGGAGCGTCTCCCTCGAACAGAAAGCCGGCCTGGGCGGACACCGTGCTCGCGACGCCCGGATCGAGCGGCGGGGGGAGCAGGCGCAACGAAATCGTCGAGGAAGGGCGGCTTTCGCCACCGTCTCCGAGGGCCGCGACGCGGTAATGGTAAGGGATGTCGAACGCCAGGCCCGCCTCGGCAATCCGTGGGGCAGCAACCTCGATGCGGGTTGTGGCTTCGGGGGGAAAGTCCGTTTCGAGCGCGCGGTACACGACATATCCGACCGCCCCGGGAAACGCGTTCCAGGCGAGCGACGCTCCGTGTCCGGAGATCTCGGCGGTCAGGCCGGTGGGCGAAAGGCCCGGGTCAAAACCCGCCTCCGCCCGCACGCGATAGAACCCGCTTCGGGCGCCCGCCTCCATCACGATCACCCAGGACGTTGCCGCCACCGGCCACTG
This sequence comes from Verrucomicrobiales bacterium, assembly GCA_024233305.1. Taxonomy (GTDB): domain Bacteria; phylum Verrucomicrobiota; class Verrucomicrobiia; order Limisphaerales; family J093; genus J093. The sequence goes on along the minus strand of JACKPV010000027.1, from coordinate 270,773 downwards.
ATCGCCCGGAGGCACATCCAGCCATGTCTCCGCCGTCAGCGAGGCGGTGAATTGCACCCGGTACCGATACCCCTCCCCCAGAGACGCCCACTGCAGAATCAGTTGCCCCAGATCATCCCGGCTTACCCGAACTTCCCAGGGGGGATGCGGCGCGGCCGGGGAGCCAACGGTTGCGATCAAGGCCAGCAACGGGAGCAAACGAGAGGACGGGACCGGTGCATTCATAGGGCGGGGCAGCGACCTTCCAAGGGCAACGCTCAGCACGATACCACCCCCGGCCCGGTTCGACAATCCCGCCACGAACGCGCCTCGCGAACGAACGCCTGCCGCACGCCGAGGCAGCGCGGCTCAACGAAACGCCGTCCGTCGCGGCGCGCGAACTCACGGGTCTTCCCTGCTCAACCCACCCGCTTGCCCTACACTCGATCCCACCCGACGCGGTGATCTGTCCGGCCGTTGTCTTTGTGCAAGACCACGAACGCGATGTGCCTCGGCTTGATACATGCCAACCGATTCGACGGCGCGGGGGGCGCAACGAGGCTCCCCTGGAACGAGGTGCAGCAGTGGCAACCCGCGGACGGCGTGCTGTGGCTGCATTTCGACTACACGGAGGCGGCGACCCGCGCGTGGTTGGCCGGTGGTAGTGGTTTGGAAAAGCTCGTCGCCGAAGCGCTTTCCGCCGAGGAAACCCGCCCTCGGGCCACGGCGCTCGGCGACCGTCTGTTGGCCTCGCTGCGCGGAGTGAACCTGAATCCCGGGGCGAATCCGGAAGACATGGTCGCCATTCGGCTGTGGGTGGATGGCCACCGGATCATCAGCACCCGCAGGCGGGTCCTGCTCTCGGTCACAGCCATCGCCGAGGCCCTTGAACGGCGGCAGGGGCCCGAAGACCCGGGAGACTTTCTCGTGATGCTGGCGCACCAACTGACCACCCGCATGGGCGATGTCGTCGAGCAGGCGGAGAACCGCATGGCCGAGCTTGAAGAGCAACTGCTGACCGCGCAAAGCCACGAGCTGCGAAACCAGCTCGCCTCGTTGCGACGGCAGGCCATCGGGTTGCGCCGCTTTCTGGCCCCGCAGCGGGAGGCGTTGCTCCGTCTGCAAACGGAGAAGCTCTCCTGGCTCCACGAATCCGAACGGTCGCGGTTGCGGGAGGCAAGCGATCACCTGATCCGGCATCTCGAGGATCTGGACGCCGTCCGGGATCGGGCCATCGTAACCCAGGAAGAGCTGGTGAACCGGCTTTCCGACCAGCTCAACCGGCGCATGTACGTGTTGTCGGTCATTGCCGCTATCTTCCTGCCGCTGGGTGTTTTGCGGGTTTGCCGGGCATCAACGTGGGGGGCATCCCCGGCGCCGACAACCCCCGGGCCTTCGCCATCTTCATCGGGTTGCTGATCCTGATTGTCCTGCTTCAATTGTGGATCTTCTGGAGGAAGAAATGGCTGTAGGCAGCCCCCTCCGCGTGACACCCCAGGGAGCGTCAGAAACCGCCGTTCGCCGCCACCGCCGCCGGACCCGCTGTCAGGCACTCGCCGGCAACCGACCGGCAGGCCGCTCGCACCCCGCGCATTTCGCATGGCGCCCGTCGCCGCCACGGGCCATACTCCGGATCCGATGATTCTGAGCAACGCCGAACTCGAAAGCCTGGTCAACGTCCAGCACCGCAGCCCTCACCAACTGCTGGGCATGCATCCGCTCGGCGACGGTCGCGGCGTCGTGGTGCGGGCGTTCCTGCCCCATGCCGGCCGCGTCGAGGCCCTGCCCACCCACGAGAAGAAGCGCCCGCCCATTGCGCTGAAACGGGTGCATGACGCCGGCGTCTTCGAGGGGGTCGCGCCCAAGGTCGACCGCGTTTATGCCTACGACCTCGCCATCACCGGCACCGATGGCCGCGAGTTCCGGACCCGCGACGCCTATTCCTTCCTGCCGACCCTCGGCGAAAGCGACGTCTACCTCTTCGCTCAGGGCAACGAACGCCGCATTTACGAGAAACTCGGCGCCCAACTCCGCGTCATCGACGGCGTGTCGGGAACCAGCTTCGCCGTCTGGGCGCCCAACGCCCAGCGCGTGAGCGTGGTAGGCGATTTCAACCGCTGGGACGGTCGCTGCCATGCGATGCGTTCGCTGGGCGCCTCGGGCATCTGGGAGATCTTCATCCCCGGCGTCGGCGAGGGCGCGCACTACAAGTTCGAGATCCGCGACTGCCACGGGCACCTCACGTTGAAGACGGACCCGTTCGGTGCGTTCTTCGAGATCCCGCCGAAGAATGCCGCCATCGTGTGGGACACCCGTAAGTTCGCCTGGTCGGATGACGCGTGGCTCGAAGCGCGGGCCCGACGCGATCCGCTCCGTTCCCCGCTCAGCATCTACGAAATGCACCTCGGTTCGTGGCGCAAAAAGTCCGCCTTCGAGTCGCTCACCTACCGCGAACTGGCCGGGCCGCTCGTCGACTATGTGCGCGAGATGGGCTTCACGCACGTCGAGTTTCTGCCCGTGGCCGAGCATGCCTTCTACCCGAGCTGGGGCTATCAGGTCACCGGTTTCTATGCGCCCACCAGCCGCTTCGGGAACCCGGACGAACTGCAATACCTGATCAACACCCTGCACGACGCAGGCATCGGCGTCCTGATCGACTGGGTGCCGGCGCATTTCCCGCGCGATGAATGGGCGCTGGCACGTTTCGACGGCACGGAACTCTACGAACACGCCGACCCCCGCAAGGGCGCCCATCAGGACTGGGGCACGCTGATCTTCAACTACGGCCGCCACGAGGTCCGGAATTTCCTCACCGCCAACGCGCTTTACTGGTGCGAGCGTTTTCACATCGACGGACTCCGCGTGGACGCCGTCGCTTCGATGCTTTACCTCGATTACTCGCGCAAGGAGGGCGAGTGGATTCCGAACGAATACGGCGGGCGCGAGAATCTCGAGGCCATCGGCTTTCTGCGCGAGTTCAACCACCTCGTCCATACCGAACACCCGGGCGTGATGACCGTCGCCGAGGAATCCACCGCCTGGCCGCAGGTCACCCGGCCGCCCTATCTGGGCGGGCTCGGCTTCTCGTTCAAGTGGAACATGGGCTGGATGCACGACACGCTCGGCTACTTCAAACACGACCCCGTGCATCGCAAGTTCCATCAGAACGACCTCACCTTCGCGATGCTCTATCACGGGCACGAGAATTTCATCCTGCCGCTCTCCCACGACGAGGTGGTGCACGGCAAGGGATCCTTGCGGGGCCGGATGCCGGGCGACGACTGGCAGGGCTTTGCCAACCTCCGTTGTCTGCTGACCTACCAGTGGTTCTTTCCGGGCAAACAACTGCTGTTCATGGGCGGGGAACTCGGCCAACCCGCCGAATGGAACGAAAACGGCGAACTCGACTGGTGGCTGCTCCACGCCGGCCCCTATCACGCCGGCGTGCAACGTCTCGTGCAGGATCTCAACCAGCTCTACCGGGAGACACCCGCCTTCTGGGACGGCGACTATGACGGGCACGGCTTCCAGTGGATCGACTGCAGCGACCACGAACAATCCGTCTTGTCCTTCCTGCGGCGGCCGCTGACACCGGGACGCGAGTGCATCGTGATCATGAACCTCACCCCCGTGCCGCGTTCGGGTTACCGGATCGGCCTGTCCAAACCGGGCTTCTGGCGCGAGGCGCTCAACACCGATGCCGCGATCTACGGCGGCGGTAACGTGGGCAATCAAGGCGGCCTCACCGCCGAACCGTCCGAGTGCCATGGCCAGCCGTGCTCCGCCCACCTCACCCTGCCCCCGCTGGGCGTGGTGGTCTTGCAGTCGGAATAAACCAGCCCATGCCCCGCGGGCGAAAACTGAGACTGGCATTACTGGTCGCCGCAGGCCTGATCCTCGGGGGCACCGCGCTGTGGCCCGGCCGCTCCAGAACCGCCCTTGCCGTCCCCGGTGGCCCGGTCGTTCGCTATATCGGCGCCACGCACGGCACGAATCATACCGCCCCGGTCGACTCCCCCCTCGTTTCCATTCTCCCCGGCTCCCTGCGCGACCTCGTCCGGCAAACGTTCGGGACGCCGCGGCAGGGCGTGTCGACCTACACCACCTATGAACCGTCGCTGGCGGTCTGGATCGAGTCGGCCCCGACGGCTCCATCGGGCGGAGGGGCGCCCGGAGGCATGCCCATTGGGCTGCTGGGACTGCTCGCTGACGCCAACGGCGTCGAGGCGGGCGGCGAACAGTGGCTCAATCTGCCAGCGGCCATCCTGGCAAATCCTCGCGTCGACTTCTTCAGCTTTGGGGCGGTCCCGCGCCGCAGTCGGCAACTGACCCTGCGCCTGTACGACCAGCCCGGGGCGGAGGACCACTCCCTGGTCGGCGAGTTGGCTCTTCCGAACCCGCTCCACGGCGCGTGGCCAATCTGGGAACCGGAGCGACTCCCCCTGACGCGCACCAACGAGGATCTCGAATGCACGCTGCTCCATCTGGTGACCGGCATCCGCATCGACCCGGTATCCTCCACGGCCGCCGGTGGCTGCGCCTTTCCTCCGGCCCGGCCCGGTGACACTTCCGGGGCCGCAGCCGTCTTCCGATTCGCGCGGGCCGGCGTACCGGATGACGAATGGACGGTCGGAGCCAGGCGGATTACCGACGCCACGGGCAACTCTCTCAAGTCCGGCCGCGTGATCAGCCCTCGCCTGACCGACTGCGTTGTCCACGCCTTCGCCCCGGTCCTCTGGCCGGATGAAGTCTGGGACCTTGACGTCTGGGCCCGACGCACCGAAACCGCCCGTTTCGACGAGGCGGACCTGATCGTGTTGGACGACATCGCCGTGCCGCCGAACGGGGAGACGAACCGGCTGGACCGCGCCTTCCTGCGGCACGGCATTGAGATCAAGGTCGAGTCCTTCGCCCACCAACCGCCGCCTTCGCCGGGCGGACATTCCACGCGCGACCTGACCCGGCTCAACGTAAAGCCTCGCGGGCTCCCGGAGGGGTGTTTTCTGGATCTGGTCGAGCTGACCGACCAGACGGGCCGCGAGCTGAAACCGGTTGCCTCGTTTCAGGAGGGTCCCCCGCAGAGGGCCATGGTATGGGCTTTCCACTCGGTCCCGGAAGGCGCCCAGCGCCTCCGCCTGCGCCTCGCCCTTCAGCAAGGCCGGCACTTCCGCTTCCGCGTCCAACCCGAACGCGCGCCCACGAACGTCGCCCAAATCGAGCTGCCGCCCGGCGGCTAGCCGTTTCCGCAACGGTTCACCCCGAGGCGGTGGCAGTCCGGGACCTGCGCTGCGCGAATTGCCCTCGCCCCCTGGAAGCCTTGCGATTCACGGCAACGACACATGGAAGACAACCGGAAGGCGCCCGCAGCCGTTGACCGCATCAGGCTGACCGCCAGTTCGCCCGCCCAGACCGAGGAGGAGGACCGGCGATACTGGTGGAGCCGCACCCCCGGCGAGCGGCTGCGGCACGTCGAGTTCCTCCGGGAGATGAACCATGGATCCGACGCGGTTGACGAAGGACTTCAGCGAGTTCTTACGGTGCTTGAACGCCCACCACGTTGAGTACCTGGTGATCGGCGGCCACGCGGTGGCCTTCCACGGTTACCCGCGCGCCACCGCCGACCTGGACGTTTGGATGGCCCTGTCGCCACAAGGACCTGACCGACCTCGACCAGCTTCCGTAGCACCAAGCCCGGGCGGAATCGGTGGCACGCTTGTCTTTGGCATGCGGACTGCTATCATGCGGCGCAACAGGTGTTTCTGATGGAGAGCGACGCTCTGGTCATCGTGCCCACTTACAATGAGCGGGAGAACATCCGCGCGCTAACCGCGCGGGTGCTCGCCCTGCGCCGGCCCGTCGACTTGCTCGTCGTGGATGACAACTCCCCGGACGGCACCGGTCAGATCGCCGACGATCTGGCGCGCGACCACCCGTCCGTGCACGTGTTGCACCGCGCGCAAAAAGCGGGTTTGGGACGGGCGTATTGCGCGGGATTCGAATGGGCGATCCAGCGCGGCTACGAGTTCGTCATCGAGATGGACGGGGATCTCTCGCACGATCCGGATGACCTGCCCCGTTTCATCGAAGCGGCAGCGGCAGCCGACCTGGTGCTCGGGTCGCGCTACGCCAACGGCATTCGGGTGATCAACTGGCCGTTGAGCCGGCTCATGTTGAGCCTGGGCGCCGCCCGCTACGTACGGATCGTGACCGGCATGCCCTTCACCGATCCCACGGGCGGCTTCAAGTGCTTTCGCCGGGCTGCCCTCGCCGGACTGGACCTCGGCGCCGTGTGGTCGAACGGTTACAGCTTCCAGATCGAACTGACCCACAAGATCTGGCGACAGGGACTGCGGGTGGCCGAAATCCCGATCACCTTCACCGACCGCTTCCAGGGCACCTCGAAAATGTCCCGCCAGATCGTCCGCGAAGCGCTCTGGATGGTCTGGCGCTTGTGGTTCCAAAATGGCCTCCGGCGCCGTCCCCGTCACCGGGCCGCAACCCCTCTGCCGCCGGCCTGAATGGCCCCGTCCGGCACGGATCAACGCCGGGCCGGCCGGTTCTCCGGCGCCGTTCGCGCCTCGGTCGCTCGACGCGCCGGCCTTCTGCTCCGATCCTCCGACAGATTCCGGCGTTCGACTGCGAGCGCCTCGACGGCTTCCCGCCGCAAGGGCGCGGGGTGGAGTTCACCTCCCGCCCACGCCGACAGGTTCGCGAATCGATGGGGGCTTTGCGGATCCTCGGACGGCCCGGGCGGCAGGATCGTCAGCGCGCCGTCCGGATCCGCCAGATCGACGAACTGGGTGTAGGACTGACCGGGTTGCGCCAGGATGGTGCTCCCATCCAACACGGGCAAAGCCGGTCGGCGGACGTCCCAACGCGAATCAAGGGAAGGATAGCCGGAAAGGCTCGCCTGATAGCCGAGTTGGTTCAGTTGCGCGGCCTCGCGAGCCGCCTCGTTCCAGCGATCCGGGTCCGCTCCATACCGTTGCACGCAGGTTTCCCAGGCGGCGGCCAGCACGCTGTCGATGAAGTCCGCCTCCTCCTCACTGAACGCGGCCTGCGGATTCGCCGCCAAACGCGCCGTCAGCGTCTTCATCGCGAACACGAGCCCCGAGCCGCCACCACCATAGGTGCGGGCCAACGGGACGGCCATCTCGCGGAAGAACAGCGGGATTTCGTTTGCCAGTTCGGCGCCGCTCACCCGGAGATCCGAAACCGCCCCCGCCGCGTACCACTCTTCCAGATGATCGAGACTCCGCCGTGCCGCGCCGCCGAGCATTTCCGGTCGGTTGCGCCGCAAATGGTAGCCGATCTGCAGCACCGCGCGCTTCGCCGGGTTGACCGCATCCGATTGCATGGCCAGCACCTCCGCCGGGGTGATCTTCCGCTGTTCGGCCGACACCGTCTCAAGCGCGGCCGCGATGCGTTGCTTGATGCGCCATCCCCGGTCCGTGTCGCCGGCGGCGCCCGTGCTGGCGCCCAGGGTCAGCCGGTAGAAGGACTGGATGGTCCGGTGGTTCGCGGTGACCAGGTAGCCACGCCGGGGGTTGATCACATGCGGCAGGAGGGAATGCGGCACGAAGGTCTGCCAGTCGTTCCGGCTGTCCGCGCCGTCGTGCGCCTGGTTGGGCTCGGATGAACGCGCCGACCGGACGGGAATCGCGCCCAACGACCAGTAACCAATGCTGCCGTCGCGATCGCCGAAGATGCAGTTGGCCGTCGGGAACCTCCAGCTGCCGAGCGCCGCGCCGAACTCCGTGGCGGTGGACGCCCGCCACATGGCGAACGCCGCCTGGATCGTATCCCGGTCCGATTCCGCCAATGGCACGCGCTTCAACGCCACCTCCTCGTCCCGCCGTCCCAGGGCGAACTCGCTGACCACCGGACCGTACACGGTCTCCCGCACCGTCAACTCGACCGGCTCCCCGCCGGCAACCTTGAGCGTCTCCTGCCTTACGCTCATGGCCCGCCATTCGCCATCCACTTCATATTGGTCCGGGCGGGCTTCGTCGACATGCAACTGGAACAGATCCGCCTGGTCCGCACCGAGCGCGGACATCCCCCACGCCACCCGGGGCGTGAAGCCGATGAGAATGAGCGGACTCCCGGCCACCCCGATTCCCCGCGCGTTGAAACTCCGGCCAACCACGTGGAACTCATGGAAAAGCGAGGGATTCCAAACCGGCGTTTGCGGATCGCTGACCAGCACCGAGGAACCGGTGGAAGTCAGGCCGCCGCCGAGCACCCAGGCATGGCTGAACTTCGGACCGGGTTCCTCCGTCCCGTCGGGAGCATCGTCGGCAAAACCATGCGTCCGCCGGAAATCCTCCGTTTGGCGGATCCACTCGTCGGTCACATCCTCCCGCCGTACCACCGCGGCATCGTCATCCAACACCGGTGCCCCGCGGGCCATCATCGCCCGCCGGGGATCATCCCGCTGGCGCAGCATCCACAGGTCACGCAGCCCGTCACCGGCGAAGAACCGGGCCACCTGCCACCACGACAGCAGGCAATCTGCTTCGGTCCAGGGCTCGGGCTGCCACCCCTGCTCAAGGAACAGCGGATGCAGGTCTTCTCCCCGATCCGCGACGCAGTCGTTGACGCCCGCGCAATAGGCGCGAAGGAGCGCCCGGGTCTCCGGATCCAACTGCTCCACCACCCGCGCCGCATGGCGGGAGAAGCCGATCGTGCGCATCAGCCGATCCTCTTCCAGAGCGGAATTCGGGCCGTAGGAACGTTGCTGCCGCTTCGGCAAGTCGCCCACTACCTCCGCCAGCCGCCCCTGCATGAGCCGCAGGTTGAAGTTCATCTGGTACAACCGGTCCTCCGCGGTCGCATATCCCAGACCGTACAGGGCGCCCGCGTCGGTGGCCGCGAAAACGTGCGGCGTGCCCCACCGATCCCGCAGTAGATCAACGCGACCAAATTCCGCCGGTGGCGCCGCGAGAATCCCCACCGAAAGCCCGCCCCCGACCACCAAACCCCGCGCGGCCCGTTGCACTTGAGAAAGCAGCAGAGTGAACATGCCGACATGCTCCCCACCACGCCTGGCAAGTCCAGCTTCTTGCGCGGACGAACCCGGCTGGTTCACGGAAGGGGTCGCCGGATGGGAGCCTGGCACGCCCGCCGCCGCCGCGATCGGCTGCCCCTCGGTCAGAGATGGCGCAAACCGGGGTCCCCTGGACGCCGGACGGCCCCGATCCAGCCTATTGCGCAGTGCGATTGAGCGGGGCGTCGAGCACCAACGGATCAGGGAAGTCCGCGGCCCGCTCCCCATCACGACTCCGGAGACGCTTGTTCTGCGAGCCTCCGCGTGGCGCGTTCAATGGGATCTCCATGCCGCCCAATTCCTCCATCATCGTGTAGAGCCGGTCTTCCATTTCGCGCGCAACCTGGCGATGTTCCCCGTCGTACAGGAGGTTGCGGGTCTCGTTCGGGTCGGCCCGCAGGTCATACAGCTCGTCCGCATCCCAAAGGCCGTAATACGTGATGTATTTATAGCGGTCGCCCCGGAGGGAGAAGACGGTCGGCGACTGTGGGAAGTTCTTTTCCCAGTAATAAACATAGAGGAAGTAATCGCGCCACGACCCGGCTCTGCCCTGCGCCAGGGCGATGAAGCTGTCGCCGTCCATGTGGGGCGGCTTGCGCAGCCCCATCGCCTCCATGACCGTGGGCGCGATGTCGATGTTGGCCACGACCTGATCGACGACGGTGCCGCCCTTGAACAAGGCCGGACACTGCATGAGCATCGGCACGCGGATCGAAGTCTCGTAGGCCACCCGCTTGTCGATGAGCCCGTGCTCGCCGAACATGAACCCGTTGTCGCCCATGTAGATCACCAGCGTTTCGTCGAGAATGCCCATCGCCTTCAACTGGCCAAGCACCCGGCCGATGCTGTCATCGACGGCGCACAGGGTCTCGCAGTAGCGCTTGTAGTATGGCTCGATGTCCAGATCGCTGTGGTACGGAAAGTCGACGCCGTGCCAGGAATTGCGCTGGTCGAGCAGCCAGCGCGGTTTGAGGGCGCGGTTGGCCTCCGTGTCCGCTTCGGTCGCCGGTCGCGTGAACGGGAGGTCGGCAAACCGTCCCTCATGACGGGGCGCGGGAGTGAAATTCGCATGCACCGCCTTGTGCGAAAGGTAGAGAAAGAACGGCCGGGTCGCCGGCGCCTGCTTGGCCAGCCAGTCGACGGCGTAATCGGTGAGTTCATCCGTGATATAGCCCTTTTGCTTCACCCGCTGGCCATCGACATTCAGCGTGTAATTCGGGCCGGGCGGCAGGTAGTTGCCCTGACCGCGGAAACTCACCCAATGATCGAAGCCCGGTCGCGGTTCGTCGGTATCGCCGCCCATGTGCCATTTACCGATGAAGGCGGTCGCGTAGCCGGCCTTCTGGAGATACTGCGGGAAGAACAGCGTGCCCTTGGGAACCAACCGGTTGTTGTCGATGACGCGGTGGCGGAACGTGTACAGCCCGGTGAGGATCGAAGCCCGGCTGGGCGAACAGAGGGAGGTAGTAACGAAGGCGTTCTTGAGATGGACACCGTTGGCGGCCATCGAGTCCATCACGGGCGTGCGCGCGAACTGATGCCCCAGAAAGCTCATCGCGTCGTAACGGTGATCGTCCGCCAGGATGAAAACCACGCTGCGCGGCCTGGCACCGGGGATTCTCTCGGGCGCCACTTCCGCGGGGACGGGCACCACGGCATTCGCCGTCAGACCGACAGCGGTCGCCAGGAATGTCGAAAAGCAAATTCGCGTCATGGCCGCAGCATAGGCATGCCAGGCCGATGAGGAAAGCGCTTCCCGCCGCGACGCGCAGTGAGGGCTGGAATCCGAAAACCGAAATCCAGCCCGGACGCCAACCCCCGCGGAGAGGGGCGACATTCGGTGCCGCAGCGGTGGTCCTGAAAACGAGACTCCCGCCAGGCCGGGCGACCTGACGGGAGTCTGAGTGCGTTCGCGTTGGAAGCGACGTTACTCGCTCACCGGCGCGGCTGGACGGTCTTCGCCACGCTCCTGCTCGCGGGGTGTCACCGGACGCTCGCGCCGGGGCGGATTCGGCGCCTCGCCGGGCGCTGCATTCATCTCCGGACGTCCACGACGCGGAGCGAAATCAGCCTCCTGCCGGTCACCGCCCTGGAGGCGGGGGCGGCGCGGCGCGGCCAGGGCCGGGCCTTCCTCGACGTCCCCTCGCTGGCGGAGTCGGGGGCGGCCTTGTGTCCCGGCGCCGGCCTCGGGCAGATCGGCGCTTGGCGCCATTCCGCGGCGCATGCCCCACGGAGCGCCGAACCCGCGCCCGCCACGACCCGCGCCTTGCGGCGCCATATCCATCCCCGCCGCCGGGCCGCGCCCCAGTCCAAAACCGCGCATTCCCCGTGCGCCCTGAGCCATCGATCCCGGACCAGCCATCCAGCCCGGACGCCCCCACCTTCCCGCCTGCGGGCCGAACCCGTTGGCGCGTCCGCGCTGGGCGCCCCACTGCGGCCCCATCAGGCCACGCTGGCCCTGAAGCCAAGGTCGGAAGGGTGTCTGAACCATCGGGCCGGCCTGGCCGCGAGCCCAGGGAGCCATCCCCGCACGGCCTGCCCAGGGCGGCCCCCACTGCTGCGGACCGGCCATGGCCGGTCCGCCCTGGGCGCGGAGCCCGCGACCCCGTCCCAGGCCGGCCGGCCCTTGGCCCCGTCCCTGGCCGCGGCCCTGCCACGCCGTCCCGCGGTTCGCCCGGGGACCGCGCTGCGGCTGGTCAATGTCGGACTGCTGGGCGCCCTGCAATGCGCGCTGGCTCTGCGCCGCGGCCCGTCCCTGTCCGCGAGCACCCGGTCCCCAACCCATGCGCCGTCCGGGAGGGAGGTCATTGAGCGGTTGCCCGGCATCCGGCGCTTCGAGACCCGCCTGATCTTCCGCGGGAAGCTGGTTGAAGCGCCCCGGACCGCGGCCGCCGCGGCCGAAGCCCGGCCCGTTGATATCGGCATCCGGCTGTGCGTCCGACTGCCAACGCGGCCCCATCCCGCCGCGCATCGCCCATGGCGGCGGTCCCTGGCCCGGTCCCATCTGCTCGTCGTTGTCCGCCAAAGGCCGCCCGCGACCGGGGCCGGGTTGGGCATTGAGGGTGATCCATCCCAATCCGCCCGCCACAAGGGCAACCGTCAGATAATTGCGTTTCATTGTGTTTTCCTTTCGTTGCCTGGCCGGTCACCGTGGCTGGCCGCACGGTGAATCCGTCCGCTTTGTCATTGTTCTGGTTGAGCCAGCCCTGCGCGGATGCCGCCCTGCCGACGGAACGCTCCGACCAACACCGGATCCGCTCCCGCGGGCCCGTCGATTTGCTGCGCGTTGACCTGGTTCGTTTTCATCCGCATCCACGTTCTGATGGACTGGACGACGGGGGTGTTAAGTGTTCGTAAGCCCGAGCAAGGATTCGTGTAAAGAGAGTGTAAAGCCGTTCGAGGCGTTCAATTTCGAGGCCACAAACGGATCCAACTGCGCAGCGGGCGGCCGCCGAGCAATTCCCGCAGCAAACGCCGGACCCGGCCGGCCTGTGGTTCATCCAATCGGCGGCACAACGCCAAGCCCCCGGCGAAGGCCAGCGTCGCCAGCATGAAGAACAGGGCATAGCGGTTGATCTCGACCCCCTGGATCACCGGGGCGCGTGCGCCCCAACCGTCGATGAGCAACCCCCAGATCACCGGGGCGATGCCGAGGGTCAGATTGCTCACCACCGAAAACAGGGCGAAGAAATGGCTGCGCCCCATCGGGGGCACCACCCCCATGGCCAGCCGGGTGTTCGCCATCGTAAACACGGCGTAACCCAGCCCCATCAACCACTGGAGCGCCAGGATGACGCCGAATCGCGGGAGCATGACGCCCCCCGCGAGGAGGCACCAAGCCAGGCCCACGACCAGCCAGCCGGAAAGACAGAGCGTCAGCACCGGCTTGCTGCCATGCCGGTCGAGCCGTTCGCCCAACATGATCAGCGCGCTCAACCCGCCCACGTACGACACGGCGGTGCTCACCAAAATCCAGCCTGTGCTCAACCCCGCCGCCACCTTGAGGTAAGCGACCGTGAAGGCGGTCAACCCGCCGTAGGCGAGCGCCCAGGCGACATTCAGCCGGAGCAGTTTCCGAAACGGCGGGTGGGCCGCCAACGTCCGCCATGGCACCGGTTCGCCGCTTCGACGGGTCTCCGCCTCACAGGGGGCATCCGGGATGCGTCTCAGAAAACGCAGGCTGATCGCGCCCGTGACGCCGCTGAAGGCGAAGATCGCCGCGTACTGCCACGGCGTCGGCTGATACCGGAGCACCGCCGCCGCCAGCAGCAGCGAGAGGATGCTGGCGCCGCTGTTGTAGGCCGATTCCCGCGCCAGATACCATCCGCGCCCCTCCGGCGGCAGCAGCGTCGTGATCCACGGCAGCCACGCCGCACTCGAGATCCCGCGGGAAAGGTTGAAGCCGAAGAGCAGAGAGAGCATCAGCGACAGGCGGCCCATCGGTTTGAGAAAGCCCGCAGTCAATGGCACCCCCGCCATCAGAAAGATGAACAACACCCGCAGGCTCCACCCCGACACCATGAACCGTCGGTAGCCGACCCGCGGCACGTGGTTCGCGGCAGGAATCTGGAAGATGACCAGCAGCGGCATCATCCCCGCCACGATCCCGAGCACCGTGGCGCCGGCCTCGAGGCTCTTCGCGTACAGAATCATCGGGCTGCCGAGCACGATCTGGTACGACAGCGCATTGAACGTGGCGAACCCGAAGGCATTGCGCAGCCCGGGCGCGTCGCCGGGCCGTTGGATTGTCGAATCGGACTGGTCCAAAACAGTTCACCCTCGAACTCGTCCCCCGAGGCGCGCGCCCCGCCCTGCGCGGCAATTCGACCGACCAGGGTGCCGGCCACGAGGCCCGGATGGGGGCCGGCTTCCCCCGGCCGCACCGGGCTCGAAGCGCACGCTTCCAGGCGCGCCGGGATCGCTCCCGTTCAGGGCAGGCTGATTCCCTGACTCTCGAGCCATTTCCGGGGTGTCACGCCCCCCCCTTCCCGCACCAGCTTGATTTGCGTCCACGGTCGCGCAGGATCGCCTTCGGTCCATCGCAGCCAATCCCGGGCGTAGCCGTTCCGGCTGGCGCCCAACGGCCATGACACCCCGGCGTTCGCGGCCTCCTCGCTCAACTTCTGCCAGAGCGAAATCCAGACGTATCCCAGCCAGACCCGGCCCAGGCGGACGCGTGCCTCCAGTTCGGCATCCCCGGCGACCGCGCCCTGGGCCTCGCGCCACAACCGTTCGGCCTCCGGCATCACCTCGAGGTTGAAGAAGGGGGTCTCGGTCTTCGAGAAGCAGGTGAGTTTCCAGCCCTCGGAAGCCGCGTGCATCAAGGCCAGATACGCCCGGATCTGCGGCGCGGCGGCGCCGTAATAGCCCTCGATAAACTCCTGGATCAGGGCCCGGTCGTCCTGCTCGGGATCCCACAGCAATTGCGCCAGCACCCAGGCGCGCAACTCGCTGAACTCCGATCCGAAGCTCTGGTAGGCCCCCTGCTCGAACAGGCCGCGCACATTGTGCCGGGCGAAGAACCGCACGTTCGGACCCAGCACGAACCAGTTCGGATGCGGTTGCAGGTAGTGCGCAAAATCCGTGGTGTAGTCCCACACGTAAAGCCGGTTGCAGATCTTCGACCAGCCGCGGATGTCGTCGCCGAACGCGGCGTTCGCCTCCGCCTCGAGCGGTTCACGGAAGTTGCACTCGATCGAACACAGGCGGACGATCACGTTCGGGCGGGGCCGGATGGTCCGGGGCGGCTTTCGCGTGTATTGGTAGGCGAGCGTGTCGATGGCGACCTGCGGAAACTCCGCTTCGATGGCCGCGGCCACGTAGTTCACAAAGTCCAGCATCGTCCCAGCGTGGCTGCCCTCGGCGTCGTCCAGTTGGCGGCAGCGGTCGCAGGCGCACGGGCGGTACCAGTCGTTCTGCGAGACCGACACAATGCGGGCCTCGGGCGATTCGCGCAGCCATTGCTTCACACGCTCGACGACGAACCGGCGCAGCTCGGGATTCGTCAGGCAGAGCTGGGCCCGTTCGGCGGTGCGTTTGCCGTCGATCTCGCTGTACCACTCGGGGTGCTTCTCGAAGTGTTCCTCCGGCGGCACGAGCGGATAGAACGTATGCACGAAACCGCGATACTGAATCGCGCCACCCCAGGCCTCCGGAATCTGCGCCGACTGGCTGTTCGAGAAATTGCGCACCGCCCATTCGGCGTCGAAGGCGGGATACCAGTAGGGATCGCGCGACTCGAACGGCGGCTGATAACGCACGTCGAGTTCGGGCACCTCGAACGTCGCCCGCCGCGGCACACGGCTGGCCCAGGGCGTCCACCAGCGCACCCCGCCGTAGCGCTGGAGAAAGTGCGACACGGCATAGAGCGTCCCCCGCGGGCGTCCGCCGGCCAGCAGCAAGCGGTCCCCGTCCGTGCGAATCACGATCTCCTCCATCCCGAGTTCGTCGAAGGGAACCTCGGGAAACGCTTCCCGCGCGGCCGGACCGCCACCCACGATGATCGCATTCGGCGGGGTCTGCACGGCCACGTCCACCACGGGGAATTCCGCGCCCGTGATCTCCCGCAAGGTATCGGCCAGCAATCGGAGCGCGTTCTCCTCGGGAGCGCCCAGCCCGACCTGACGGACGATCACCGCCGTCGGACGACCGTCACGACTCAAACCGATGCCTGCGTTGCCGGCAAACGGAAGGGACAAGGCAAGAGAGCAAAACCAGTGCGAGAAACGCGTTTTCATAAGCCGGAATTCGATGCCCGGGAAGGCATACTCCGAAGCCTGGGCAACGTCCAGTGAAAGCCGATTTCTGGAGCGGGAACCTCGGCTTCCAGGAGGTTCCGTCACCCCCGCTTCAAGCCCGAGGACGGGTTCAACGACGGGAGGGGAGACCAAGGGGCAAGTCCATTCAGCGCCGGTCTGCTGGAACTGCAAGGCCGGGTCGCGCAATTCGCCGCCTGGCTTTCGAAGGGGCCGCGTTGACACTGCCGGAGCCGGTCATTACGCTGATCGCTGAATGGAAGCACTGCAGGCCTCCCTCATCGAACTCATCCGTCGGACCTCGGCGGAAATCCCCGACGACGTGCAGCGGGTCATCCTGGCCTCGCTCGCGCAGGAAAAGCAGGGAACCATCGCGGAATCCGCGCTGAAGATCATCGAGCAGAACATCGAACTCGCCCGCCGGAAATCCCAGCCCATCTGCCAGGACACCGGCACCATCCTGTTCTATGTCGATTGCCCGGTCGGTTTCGACCAGATCGCCTTCGCGGACACGGCGCGGGAGGCCGTGCGCCAGGCCACCCGGAAGGGCTATCTGCGCCAGAACTCGGTCGACTCCCTCACCGACAAGAACGACGGGACGAACGTCGGGCCGGGCGCGCCCACCTTTCATTTTCACCAGCACCGCGCCGACGAGGTCTCGGTGCGCCTGATGCTCAAGGGCGGCGGCTGCGAAAACGTCGGGGCCCAGTATGCGCTGCCCCTCGAACGTTTGCAGGCGGACCGCGATCTGGACGGTTGCCGGAAGGTGATTCTCGACGCTGTGCACCAGGCCCAGGGCAAGGGCTGCGGACCGGGGGTTCTCGGGGTTTGCATCGGCGGCGACCGGGCCACCGGTTACGAACACTCGAAGACCCAGCTGCTGCGAAAGCTCGATGACCGGAACCCGAACCCGGTCCTGGATGAACTCGAACGAAAAGTGCTCACCACCGCCAACGAACTGGGCATCGGCCCGATGGGGTTCGGCGGCAGGACCACCCTGCTCGGCGTGAAAGTCGGGGCGATCAATCGTCTCCCCGCCTCCTACTACGTGAGCGTCAGCTACATGTGCTGGGCATTCCGGCGGCACGGCATCGTGCTGGATCCGGCGCACGGCATCGCCGGCTGGCTTTACTGAACCCACACCGCCCCCCCTCCGCGACTTCCCGCCATGATTCAACTCACGTTCCCTTTCAGCGAAGCCAGCATCCGCGCCCTCAAGGTCGGCGATGCCGTCGAGATCAGCGGCGTCCTGTTCACCGGCCGCGATGCCGTGCACAAGTACTTGTTCAAAGGCGGCGAACTGCCCCCCGGCGTGAGCTTCCAGGATGGCATCATCTACCACTGCGGCCCGGTCGTCATCCGCGACGAGGACGGCCGGTGGCGGGTCATGGCGGCCGGCCCGACCACCTCGGCGCGCGAGGAACCGTATCAAGGCGAGATCATCCGCCGTTTCGGCGTGCGCGGAGTCATCGGCAAGGGGGGCATGGGGGATCGCACGCTGGCTGCCTGCCGCGAACATGGTTGCGTCTACCTGCACGCCATCGGCGGCGCCGCCCAGGTGCTCGCCGAACGCATCAAGGCCGTGCGGAACGTCCACCTGCTTGAGCAGTTCGGTTCACCCGAGGCCATCTGGGAACTCGAAGTCGACCGTTTTCCCGCCGTCGTCACCATGGACAGCCACGGCGGATCGCTGCACCAGGAAGTCCTCGCCGCCAGCGCCGCCGCCCTTCAAGAACGCCTTTGACGACCCGGTCCTCCGGGGCCGACGGCATCGGCAGGCCCTCCCGAGGCTTGCGCCAACCGGTGGATCACCCGCGGAACGGGAGCCGCCAACGGCTGCGATCCCAGGTAAGGAACTGAGACGATCCGCTGGGGATCGATGAATTCGCCGAGCAGATCCCGGTTGGACCGGGCGCAACCGGTGGCCGCCGGGCCGCTCATCAGGACCAAACGCGCCCTCCGCTCGAACGGCCGCGGCAAGGCGGCCAGCGCCAGCCGGCATTGGTTCAACGCGCCCAGCCGGTTCGGACACACAATCCAGGGGGTGGCCCGCAGCGCCACGAGGAGTTCCCGCGCCGCGTAGTCCTCCCCCAGCGGACTCAACAAACCGCCCGCACCCTCCACCAAGGTCCGTCCGGCGCCGGTCGCAACGTGCCGGATATGCTGGAGGACCTCCTCCTGCGAGACCGTCGCACCGCATCGGCGCGCCGCCAGCAGGGGCGTGAGCGGCGCGCGAAAATGCCACGGGTTGATGGCTTCCATCGGCAGGCTGCCACCCAGGGCCTGGAAGAGCGCCCGCGCATCGCCGCGTCCGCCCGAACAGAAGGGTTTGACCGCCACGACCGCGATTCCTGCCGCCCGCAGAGCGCGGAGGAGCAGCGCGGTGAAGACGGTCTTGCCGACGCCGGTGTCGGTGCCGGTGATGAAGTGAACCCCGGGTTCCAGCCCGGCCACGGCGGTCTTCACGTCAACCGTGCATCAGGTCCTCGATCTCGCCCGCCTCGATCGGGATGTCGGCCATGAGATCCACCGGACCATCGCGGGTCACCAGAACGTCGTTTTCCAGCCGGATGCCGAAACCCTCCTCGGGAATGTAGATACCCGGCTCGACCGTCAACACCCAGCCCGGCGCAAAGGGTTCGCTCAGGAAACCCACGTCGTGCACATCCAGACCGATGGGATGGCCGAGACCATGCATGAAGTAGCGTTTCATTGCCGGCTTGTCGGGGTCCTGCCGCTTGATGTCGCGGGGCTTGAGCAATCCCAACCGGAGCAACTCCTCCTGAAGGAGCCCCTCCGCCTCCTTCTGCCAGTCGCGGTGGAGGGTGCCGACCGTGGTCGACTTGATCATCGCCCGTAACACGCGCAGAACGGACTGGTAAACCTGCTTTTGCCGCCGGGTGAAGCGCCCGCCCACGGGAATGGTGCGCGTCAGATCGGAATTGTAATTCGCGTAGCTCGCGGCGACATCGAGCAGGAGGACGTCGCCCTTCCGGCACACCTGGTCGTTGGCGAGGTAATGCAGCACGCACGAGTTGGCGCCCGCCGCGATGATCGGCGAATAGGCGAACCGGGCGCCCTGCCGGACGTATTCGTGCGCGAACTCCGCCTCGACCTCCATTTCGTTCACGCCGGGTTTTACGAACTGCAGCACGCGCAGGAAGGACTGCCGGGTGATGCCGCAGGCGTGCCGGATGAGCTTCACTTCGGCGTCACTCTTGACCACCCGCAGCGCGTGCATGACCCGCGCCAGCCGGTGGTAATGATGCAGGGGATACCGGGCCTGACATTCCCGGATGAAGCGGGCATCCCGCGTCTCGACCGTCACGACCGCCCGCCGGTGTTCGTTGCTGTTGAGATAGACCGACTCCACCTCGCACATGAGCTGGTGAAAGACGGTGGGGAACTCGCTCAACCAGCGCACCTCCTGAATGCCGGAAATCTGCCGGGCCTCCTCGCGCGAGAGCTTGTGCCCCTCCCAGATCCGCAGGTGCTCGCTCGGTTCGCGCAGAAAGAGGATCTCCCGCTGCTTCTCATCGAACGCATCCGGAGCCAGCAGCAGGATGCTCTCCTCCTGTTCGATGCCGCTCAGGTGGAACAGGTCCGAGTTCGGCACCATCACCAGGCTCCCGTCCGCGTTGGTGGGCAGGACGTCGTTCGCGTTCACCACCACCAGCGAGTTCCGCCGCACCAGGCGACGCAAGCGGTCGCGGTTGCGGGTGAAGAGGGCAGACTTGATCGGCGCGTGTCTCATGGCAGGCTTGTCTCCGGCATCCTCTTGAATCCAACGACGTTTCGGTTCCGCGCACCGGCCACCGACCGGCGGCCACCGCATGCGCAATGCCGGCCAGCTTCCCTGCCCGCCCGCCGGATTGTCAATCACCGAGCGAGCGGGATCGCCCCCTCCACGAAACCGGCCGCAGCTCCGGGGCAAGGGAAGGAAACCGCCGTCCCCTCACCCGGCGTTCGCCCGCCGCGGAAGCGCCGTCAAAAGCAATGCGCCAGCCCGAAGGCTGGCGCACGCCCAAGGGCCGGCAGTGGGGAGGCTATTCGCCGGTTTCCTTGAGAAGCACAAAGCGGTTCACCCCGTCGCGGGCCACGTTCACCATGACGCCGCGCTTGAGGTCCGCCCCCTTGATGGCCCGCCGGTAGTCGGCCGCGTTCGTGACCACCTCGTTGTCGATTTCCGTGATCACATCCCCGCGCGAAATCCCGCTCCGCGCCGCCACGCCCGCCGGGTCCACCTCGGTGACGACGAGCCCTTCGTCGGACTTCAACTCGTATTGTCGCGCGAGTTCGGAGGTAAGCGGCCTCACCGTCATGCCCACGGCCTCCACGGCGCCGGTCTCGCGGACGGTCGGACGCGAGATGGAGGCGAGGAGATCCTCCGGCCATTCGGCGGGCATCACCTCGATCACCCGTCGCTGGTTGTCCCGCACCACCTGCAATTCGAGCGGCTTGCCAACCGGCTTTGACCGCACCTCGTTCTTCAACTCCTGGGCCGTCGCCACCTTGCGTTTGCCGACGGAGAGGATGACGTCGCCGAGCCGCAGCTCGGAGTTGGCCGCCGGCCCGTCCCGGACAATGCCCATCACCACCACGCCATCCTCGATGCCCTCGACCCGCGGTTGGTAATCGGGGTAATCTCGGAGAGCCCGGATCTCGATCCCCAGCCAGGAGCGCACGAACCGCCCGTTCTCGATCAATTGCGCGGCCACTTCCTTCGCCAGGTTGCTCGGGATCGCAAAGCCAATGCCGGTGCGCAGCCCCCGGATCAGCGTGTTGATGCCCATCACCTCCCCGTCGATGTTCACCAACGGACCACCGCTGTTGCCCGGATTGATGTTGGCGTCCGTCTGGATGAAATCCTGGTCCATTGAGGGATCCGGAACGATCGCCGACCGCCCCTTCGCGCTCACATGCCCGAAGGTCACGCTGTATTCGAGGTCGAACGGCGCCCCGATGGCGATGGCGAATTCCCCCACCCGGACCCGCTCGGAATCGGCGAACTTCGCCGCCGGCAGTCCCGTGGCCTCGATCCGCACCACGGCCAGATCAGACTGCGGATCGACCCCGCGGACTTCGCCGGCGTATTCGCGTCCGTCGAGAAACCGCACCCGGATCCGCTCCGCGCCGTCCACCACGTGGCTGTTCGTGAGGATGTAACCGTCCTCGCGGATCACCACCCCGGAGCCCTGTCCCTGAATGACGCGGTCCGTTTCCGGATCCGGTTCGAGCTGGCGGCGGAAATCGGGAGGGAGGAACTCCCAGAACGGATGCGCTTCGGACAGGCTCTGGCCCGAGGCCCGCTGGGAGACATCCAGCACGACCACCGAAGGGGACACCTCGTCGGCCACTTCGGTGAAGGCCTGGTTCATCATCCGCACCACCTCCATCGGCGTCAGTTCAGCCCCCCGCGCCGCCCCGCCGACGCCCAACAGCCCGGCCCCCAACAGGGCGGCTGCCAGCAGCCGCCGCGCTTCCTTCATTTCTCGTATGCGATCCATGCTCGATGTTGTCTGGTTCGATTCGACTGCCGCCTGCCGGCGAACGTTCAAACAAATCATGCCGCGAAGCCGCCGTCCGCGCAACCGGCCGGCCCCGCCCTCCGCCCGCGCTTCCGTCCCGGTGCGCGCGGCGCCGGCGACCGTCCGTCCAAAGGACTTGGCACATCCGGGGTTTCGGGCAATGGTCGGGGCCATGAAGAACGTCCGGCCACCAGCCCGGCGGGCCACCGCGAAGAGAGCCCGCCCGAAAACGCCACCGCAGGGTGCCGGACGCATTCATCCCGTGGTGGTCTACCCCTTCCAGCATCCGACCGACCTGGTCCACGTGCAGGAACTCTACCGCCTGGTGGGACAACTCGCGGAGGCGCCCGAAACCTACGCCCGCCCGATCACCGTGATGGACCGCAAGACCCACCATGCCATGCGGCAGAACCGGGACTTTTGCCGGTTCCGGGAGCAGGTGGTGGCCGCATCTTCGGACCTCCTCGAGGCCTGGTGCGTGGACACCTGCCAGATGTGGTATTGCGGCCTTGGCGCGGCCTTCGAGCGGGGGACGGACGGCGATGTCTACTGGCTGATCCCGGGGGATTTCAACTACGGCTCGCCGGTGGGTCGCGAGGTGATCGGCCGGCTGCACGACCTGCCCGAGATTTGCGCCGAACTGGGTCAGGACCTGTGCATCGGGGAAATTGCCACGGACCACAACAACCCGAAGCAACTGATCGACACCTACGGCACGTTCGCCCTGCTTTACAACTGGTTTCCCGCGGAAGCGCAGGAGATTCGGGAATACACGGAACGACCGCGCTCGGAGTTCTTCGCCCTCCGCCACGAGTTTCTTGCCGAATTGCTGCACCAACGCTGGTTCGCTTACGAACAAACCGTGGTGGCCCTCCTGCACGCGATTGCCGGACGAAAGCACATCAGCCGCTTTTTCGTCGGTCAGATTTCCGACCTGCCCGAGGGCCGCGAAGGCTTCTCCTCGGCCATGCAACAGGTCGAACGTACCGAGCGGGTGCTCAAAACCCTGTGGCGTGAACGGCACGATCAACGGCCCGGCTGGCAGGACGACTACCGGCGGCTCGAAGCCCGCTCGGAACAGGTACGCCGCGCCGCCCTGGGAGTGCTCGAGAACCTCCTGCCATGATCATCGCACCCGCCCGTTCCACCACCCTTCACCCCCCGGCTGCCCTCGGATGTTCCACCCTATGAGTTCAGGTTCCCATCACCGCTACAGCGCGCACCGCAACCTGCGCGGCATCAATTTCATCTGCCACGCGCCCGGCGCGCAATCCGTCTCCCTCGTCGGCGACTTCAACGCCTGGGATCCCGCCGCCCATCCCATGCAGCGCAGCCCCGGCGGCGGTTGGCTGCTGCATGTCGAACTCCGGCACGGCCATCATCGGTACGCGTTTCTCGTGGACGGGCATCTGACCCTCGACCCGCAGGCCCAGGGCGTCACCCGCAATGACCACAACGAACGCGTCTCGCTGATGTCGGTGAGCTAGACCGCGATCCCGGTCGGGGCCGGGAGTTTGCTCGCGAGGCGTTCGATCAGTTCGCGGCGGGCCTTGAGCAACTGCTTGAACCCGGCGTGGTCGGTGTGCTGGAGTTCGATCTCCAGCGACACCAACGCCTGTTGCAGGAGTTGCCCCAGGAACGCCCGCTCCTCGGGGCAGAGTTCAATCCGGTTCATCGCCTGGCTCCTTTCACTGCGCGGCCGGAATCGCGCCGGCCATGCTTCGCCTTCCGGTCAGTTCCCGGGCGCGATGCGCCGCGCCGGGTCGCGGCAACCTCCCACGCCCCGCGGCCTTTCGCCAGTGATAATACCTCCCGGACCGGCGCGAGTGCGACGGCCCGGAGGGACCTGCCCGGGCAGGCAGGGGGAAGGCTCCCGAACCGTCCAACGCATCCGCGGTCGGCGGCCTTTTCGCCCCACGGTCCGTCAGCCGCCGGCCGGCACGGTCGGAGCGCGAAACCGGATCGCCGCCGCCGGCACTTCGTTGAGGCTCCCCCGTCGATAGCCCAGCAAATCGACCGTGACATGCGCATACCCCAAACCGCGCAGGTCGCCGGCGACGCGCAGGCCGAGTCCGTCCGACAGAAACTTCGGCAACTCGCCCGGCGCCACCTCGATCCGGGCCAGGTGCCCGCCCTTCAGTTCGTGATGCCGCACGCGGACGTCGCGAAAGCCCAGATCGCGCAACACCTCCTCCGCGCCCTCGATCATCCGGAGCTTCTCCGGCGAAACGACCTCGCCGTAGGGAATCCGCGAGCTGAGGCAGGCCATTTGCGGCTTGTCGGCCGTGGGAAGTCCGAGCTGCGCCGAAAGCTCGCGAATGTCCGTTTTGCTCAGGCCGGCCTCCTTCAACGGCGCCCGCACGGAAAACTCCACCGCCGCCTGCGCCCCGGGCCGGTGATCGCCCACGTCGCTGACGTTCTCGCCGTAAAGCAGACAGGCGAATCCTTCGGCGCGTGCCAGCGGGGCGAGTTCCTGGAAGAGTTCGTGCTTGCAGAAATAGCAACGGTTCAACGGATTGGCCAGGTAGGCCGCATTGTCAAACTCGTGCGGGCGGACCACGCGCACTGGATACCCATGCCTTCTGCCAAGCTCCAACGCCTCGGACAATTCCCGCCGCGGCAGGCTCGGCGTGTCGGCAATCACCGCAAGCGCGCGGTCCCCGAGAACCTGGTGCGCCACATACGCCAGGAAAACCGAATCCACGCCGCCGGAATAGGCAACCAGACACGAACCATAAGATTCGATCAACTGGCGCAGCTTCTGATACCGGGCCTCAAGCATGCGCAAAACCTGCCACCGCGACCGGGCGCTGTCGAGTGCCCCGGACCGGCGCCGCCCGGGCGCGATTGCCTCCCGGCGGGGCGCGACGGCTTGTCCATCGGCGCCGTGCGCACCATGCTCGGGGCATGACTCCGAAGTCGCGCATTCCCGGACGGCGGCTGCGTCGCGCATGGGCGTGGTTGGCGATCGCGCTGACCGGCGCTCCGTCCGCCCGGCCCGGCCCGCCGCCCAACGTGCTCGTCATCCTGGCCGACGATCAGGGTTGGGGGGATTTGAGCCTGCATGGCAACGGCAACCTCGACACGCCGCATATCGACTCGCTGGCGCGGGACGGAGCGTCGTTCGAGCGGTTCTTCGTGCAGCCGGTCTGCTCGCCGACCCGCGCCGAGTTCCTGACCGGTCGTTACCATCCGCGAGGCGGTGTCCACAGCACGTCGAGCGGGGGCGAACGCCTCGACCTGGACGAGCGCACCATCGCGGACGCCTTCCGGGCTGCGGGTTACGTCACGGGGGCCTTTGGGAAATGGCACAACGGCACCCAGTATCCCTACCACCCACGGGGCCGCGGGTTTGACGAGTTCCATGGCTTTTGTTCGGGACATTGGGGGAACTACTTTGATCCGGTCCTCGACCACAACGGGGAGATCGTTCGCGGCCGCGGTTACCTTCCCGACGATGTGACGGACCAGGCGATGCGCTTCCTCGAAACCCACCGGGCCCGCCCCTTCTTCTGCTACGTGCCCTACAACATCCCGCACAGTCCGATGCAGGTGCCCGAACGATTTTTCGCCCCGTTCGCCGATCACGCCCTGGCGCAGCGCCATCGCGAGCCGGACCGGGAAGACCCCGCCTTCACGCGGGCAGCCCTGGCAATGACCGCAAACCTGGACTGGAACGTCGGACGGCTCCTCGACCGCCTCCGCGCCCTCGCTCTCGCCGACAACACCATCGTGGTCTATTTCAGCGACAACGGACCGAACAGCTGGCGCTGGAACGGGGGCATGAAAGGGCGCAAAGGCTCAACGGACGAAGGCGGTGTGCGTTCGCCGCTCCTGTTACGCTGGCCGGGACAGATCCCCGCCGGAAGCCGGGTACAACAAATCGGAGGCGCCATCGATCTCCTGCCCACCCTCGCCGGACTCGCCGGAATCCCCCTCGGAGACCATCCTCCGCTGGATGGCATGAGCCTGACCCCCTGGCTGCTCGGCCACCGCGCCCGACCCGTCGAACGGATGCTCTTCGCGCACTGGAACGGACGCGTCAGCGTGCGAACCCAGCGGCACCGACTGGACGCCGGTGGGGAACTGTTCGATCTGGCCGCGGACCCCGGACAGCGCACCCCGGTCACCGAAAGGCATCCGGAAGTCGCCGGACGACTGCGGCAGGCGGTCGCCGAGTGGCGGGCCGAACTGCTCCCCGGCCTGACCGACGATTCGCGCCCCTTCCCCGTCGGCTACCAGGAAATGCCCCTCACCCGGCTTCCCGCCCGCGACGCGCAGTTCAGTGGGGACATCAAGCGCAGCAACCGCTTCCCGAACGACTCGTACCTCACCAACTGGGCCCGCCTCGACGACCGCATCACCTGGGACGTCGAGGTGCACACGTCCGGCACCTACATCGCCGAACTCTGGTACGCGTGCCCCCCCGCCGACGTCGGCGCCACGATTGAACTCGCGTTCGCCGACCGCCGGTTGGTCGGCGCCGTGGTCGAGGCGCACGATCCGCCCCGACTCGGGGAGGCGCACGACCGGATTCCGCGGGCCGAATCCTACGTGAAGGACTTCAAGGCCCTCCGGCTCGGCGAAATCGAGTTACCGCGCGGTCGGGGTGGGTTGACGTTGCGCGCCCTGAGGATTCCCGGAAGACAGGCCATGGAACTGCGTCTGTTGACCCTGCGGCTCACGGGCTCCGGCGGCGGTCCACCGGAGGGCGACCGGTGACCCTGGACCACGCGGCTGGCCGGCGGCGCGAGTCAGTTTTGATTTGCCACGCCGCGGGTGAGGACTCAGCCTGCGGCATCATGAGACTGCTGAATCTGCTCCATCGCCCGGTCTTGCCCGTGGCGATCCTGGCGAGTTTGCTCGCGACCCAATCGCGCGCCCAGAACGCGGCCACCGCCGCGGAGATGGCCACCGCGGCCAACCGCCTGCTGCAATCCCTGGACCCGGACCAGCGGGCGCGGGCGGTATTCGCGATGGACGCCGCCGAGCGGCTTGACTGGCACTTCATCCCCCGCGAGCGTCTCGGCCTCCCGCTCAAAGACATGCGCCCGGAGCAAGCCCCGTTGGCGCACGCCCTGCTGGCAACGGCCCTGAGCCATCGCGGCCATCTCCAGGCCGCCACCATCATGAGCCTCGAGGCCATCCTCAAGGAAATGGAGAAGGGAACCGGGCCCGTGCGCGACCCGGCGGCATATTTCGTCAGCATCTTCGGCGAGCCGAACCCGCATCACCCGTGGGCGTGGCGCGTGGAAGGGCATCACCTCTCGATCAACATGGTGGTCGCCGGCAAGGACGGGATCAGCGCCACGCCGTCTTTCTTCGGCAGCAACCCCGCCCGCGTCCCCGCCGGCCCGCGCGAAGGCCTGCGGGCGTTGGGCGAGGAGGAGGACCTCGGGCGGGCCCTGGTACACTCACTCAGCGAGGCCCAACTCCGGACCGCCATCGTCGCCGAAACCGCCCCGCGCGACGTCATCCTGGATCCTTCCCAGAGCGCCCGTCCGCTCGAACCCCTGGGCCTGCCCGCCAGCCAGATGGACGGCCCCCAGCGCGACCGGCTCCGGGCGATCATCCGTCAGTATTTGTATCGCTACCGCGCGGAGGTCGCGGACGCCGCCTGGAAACGAATCGACGCGACGGGCTGGGACAAGGTGCACTTCGCTTGGGCGGGCGGCATCGAACCGGGACAAGGACATTACTATCGGGTGCAGGGAGCGACCTTTGTGCTCGAATACGACGACACCCAGAACAACGCGAACCACATCCACAGCGTCTGGCGCGATCTGCAGGACGACTTCGGCGTGGACCTCCTCAAACGCCACTACGCGGAGGGCGGACACTAAACCGGCCCCCGGCTCCCAACCGACCGCCCCCCGCGAGGGGCCGGCCGGATGCCTGATTTCCTGCGTGTCGCCGGCACCGCCGGGCGGCAGACTGGCTGGTATGTCGGATACGCCAACAGAACCCCCGCCCTTCCAACCGGGCGAGCGGCGGACAGGTCTTGTGGACAACATCGCCTTCGGGGGCGACGGGGTGGTGCGCCTGGAGGGTTTCGTGGTGTTCGTGCCCTTCGTGCTCCCCGGCGAACAGGTGGAGGTCGAGTTCACCGAAGTTCGCCGGAGTTTCGCCCGGGCACGCCTGATCCGCGTCATCGAAGCCTCCCCGGACCGGGTGACCCCTGCCTGTCCCTACTTTGGCGAGTGCGGCGGCTGCCAGTATCAACATGCCGCGTATGACTCCCAACTGGCCCTCAAGCACCGCCAGGTGGCCGACTTGATGGAGCGTCTCGGGCGGCTCGATCCCGCCCGCGTCGCGCCGCTGGTTCCCTGCCCCCGGCCGTACGGCTACCGGAACCGCATCATGATCCGCAGCCAGTGGCAGAAACCGCTCCAGCGACTGGTCATTGGCTTCGTGCGGCAGGACTGCGGCCTGGTGATCGATGTCGAGGAATGCGCCATCGCCGAACCGGAAGTCAGCGCCGGCATCCGTGAGGTCCGCGCCAACCCCCCGCCAAAGGGCGGGCTGAAGGTCGTCCTGCGCAAGTTCCCCGAAGGCTGGGAACTCCCGCGCGATTCCTTCTTTCAAAACAACTTCCACCTGCTCCCCGGCCTGGTCGGCGTAGTGCGCGAACGCCTTCGCGCCGCGCGCGTGAACACCCTGCTGGATCTCTACTGCGGCGTCGGTTTCTTCGGCATCGAACTGGCGGACGAAGTCGACCGGTTTGTCGGCGTCGAAATCGATCGCATGGCCATCCAGGCCGCCCGCGCCAACGCGGACCAGCGAAACCTGAGGCACGGGGAGTTCCTGCTCGGCGACGCCCCGACGCTGCTGCCGGAACTGCTGGCGCGCTTTGCCACGGAACGCGTTGCGGTGATCGTCGACCCGCCGCGACGCGGCTGCGCGCCGGCCTTGCTGGACCAGTTGATCAGCCATCGTCCGGCCCAGGTGGTGTATGTGTCCTGCCACCCGGCGACGCTGGCCCGCGACTTGCGGCGGCTCATCGAGGCGGGAGCCTACCGCCTCGAACAGGTGGTCCCGTTGGACATGTTTCCGCAGACGCAACATGTCGAATGCGTGGCGGACCTGCGCTCGACCAGCGTCTGAACGCGGCTGCGGGATCCCCGTCCGAGCCTTTCTGGCGAAATCAGAATTGCCGCAGCCATCACCACGTAGTTAGCCTGTTCGCCTTATGAGACGATTCCTGCAAGCCGCCCTGCTCCTCGCCTTCGCCGCGAACGCCGGTCGGACGATGGCCGCCAACTCCGCCTGGGCCCCGGTGCCCGGTCCGCTCACGACCCGCTGGACCGGCCTGGTCACCCCGGAAAACCCGCTGCCCGAATACCCGCGACCCACCATGGTCCGCGAGCAGTGGCGCAACCTGAACGGCCTCTGGAGCTACGCCATCACCCCGCGCGAGGCCCCCCGACCGTCGCGGTTCGACGGCGAAATCCTCGTCCCCTACCCGGTCGAGTCCTCGCTCTCAGGCGTGATGAAGCGCGTGGGCGAAGACCAGCGGCTCTGGTACCAACGCCAGTTCCGGATCCCCCGCGCCTGGCGCGATCAGCGCGTCCTGCTGCACTTCGGCGCCGTCGACTACCAGGCCGAGGTCTGGGTGAACGGGGAGGCAATGGGCCAACACGAAGGCGGCTATGACGGCTTCAGTTTCGACATCACCGGCGCGCTCCGGCGCGGCGCCAACGAACTGGTCGTCGCCGTCTGGGATCCCACCGACGCCGGCTTCCAGGCGCGCGGCAAACAGGTCCGCAACCCGCGCGGCATCTGGTACACCCCGACCACCGGCATCTGGCAGACGGTCTGGCTCGAGCCGGTGAACGCCACGCATCTCGACTCGATAAGAATCACCCCGGACTTCGACAACTCGGCGGTGATCGTTCAGGGCAACATCCAGGCCGTCGATTCGTCCGTGGCAATGCAGGTAACCGTGCGGGCGGACGGCAAGGAGGTCTACACGGCGACGATCACGTCTTCGGTGAGCCCCGGCAACGGCGGTCGGATCATGCCCCGCCTCGCGATGCCGGTGGCCGATGCGCGGCCGTGGACGCCGGATGATCCGTTTCTCTACGAACTCGAGATACTGCTGCGTCAGGGGCGGGTGGTGGACCGTGTCACCAGCTACTTCGGCATGCGCAAGGTCTCCCTCGGCAAGGACGACAACGGCTTCCTCCGCATCCTCCTCAACAACGAGCCGCTCTTCCAATACGGCCCCCTGGATCAGGGCTTCTGGCCCGACGGTCTCTACACGGCGCCCGTCGACGAGGCCCTGCGCTACGACGTCGAGATGACCAAGCGGCTGGGGATGAACATGGCCCGCAAGCACGTCAAGGTGGAGCCCGAACGATGGTATTACTGGTGCGACAAGCTCGGTCTGCTCGTCTGGCAGGACATGCCCAGCGGCAACTTCGGCGGCAACGACGACACCCGCCGGTCGGACGAGGCCAGCGCGCAATACGAGCGTGAATTGCGTCGCCTCGTCGAAGGCCGTTACAACCACCCGAGCATCATCATGTGGGTGCCGTTCAACGAAGGTTGGGGCCAGCACGAAACGCCGCGCCACGCGGAACTCGTCAAGCAATGGGATCCCACCCGCCTGGTCAACGAAGCGAGCGGCTGGACCGACCGCGGTTCGGGCGACGTCAAGGACATCCACGCGTACCCCGGCCCCTCGGCGCCCCAACCCGAGGATCACCGCGCCACCGTGCTCGGCGAGTTCGGCGGCCTTGGCCTGCCCGTCCGGGGCCATACCTGGCAGGACGAAAGCAACTGGGGGTACCGCAGCTTCCCGGACGCCGCCTCGCTGACCGGCGCCTATGTCACGCTCCTCAAGAAACTCCATCCGCTGGTCGGCAGCCACGGGCTCTCGGCCGCGGTCTACACCCAGACGAGCGACGTTGAAATCGAGGTCAACGGGCTGATGACCTACGATCGTGAGCAGGTCAAGATGGACCTCGACACCATCGCCGCTGCCGCCCGGAAGCTCTATGGCCCCCCCCCGCCGCCGCCCGTCATCAAGACCCAGGTTCCCACCTCCGAACAGCAGGGCGCGACTTGGCGCCATACCACGGACCAACCGGCCGACGACTGGTTTGCCACCGGATTCGATGACCGCGATTGGAAGCAGGGAGCCGCCGGTTTCGGCACCCGTTCCACGCCGGGAGCGGTTGTTCGCACCGTCTGGAACACCCCGGACATCTGGCTCCGACGCGAGTTCACCCTGCCGGACGGCTTCTCGCGCGAAGGACTGCAACTGCTCATCCACCACGACGAGGACGCCACGGTCTACGTGAACGGCGAGCAGGTGGCGGCATTTCAAGGGTACACGACGTCCTACGAACCGCTCCCCGCCAACCGCCTGGCCGAGGTGTTGCACGCCGGTCGGAATGTGCTTGCCGTTCACTGTCACCAGACCGGCGGCGGTCAGTACATCGATCTCGGCATCGTCAGCGTGATCGAACCATAACCGCGGAGCCCTGTTCCGAACCGCCGGATCCGGCCGGACGCAGGCCCGGTTTTCCGTAGTTTGCTCGCCGGGGAAATCTGCTTGTCAGGACGCGATTCCACGGCAACTTAGGCAGCTCTGCGCGCGGAGCGGCTGTCCGCCCGCGCATTCCGACCGGTTCGCCAAACCTATGGACATCAAACTTCCGAATCTCGGTGAAGGCGCGGATTCCGGCGTCGTGGTCAGCCTGTTCGTCAAGCCGGGCGACCGCGTCGAACAGGACCAGCCCATCCTGGAAATCGAAAACGAGAAGGCGGTCGCCTCAATACCGGCCACCGCCGCCGGGGTCGTCGAGGCCATTCACGTTAAACCCGGCGACAAGGTCAGCGTCGGACAACGCCTGCTCACCATCGGCGGTCAACCCGGCCCTGGCGGCGGTGCGGAGCCGGCCCCGACAACTCCCGCGCCCGCCGTCAACGAACCCACTTCCATCCCGGCGGCCGCGCCGGCGCCCCCGTCTGTCGAACCCGAGGTCGCCCTGCCGCCGGTTTCCGGCGAACCGCCGCCCGCTTCGCCGTCCATCCGCCGGCTGGCCAGGGAACTCGGCATCGATCTCCGCCGCCTTCGGGGAAGCGAACGCGGTGGCCGCGTCGTGATGGGCGATCTGCGGGCCTACATTCAACGCCTCGAGAAACTCGTCGCCAAAGCCTCCGCCACCGGTGATCAAGCCCGCAAACCGCGGCTCGAACCGGTTGACTTCGCCAAGTGGGGCCCCATCACCGTCAAGCCCCTCAGTCAGCTCCGGCAGGTGATTGCCCGCCGCATGGGCGAAAGCTGGGCGCTGGTGCCGCGGGTTACCCAGTTCGACGAGGCCGACGTGACCGGCCTGCTGGCCCTGCGCAAACAGCATGTGCAGGCCTACGAGGAACGCGGGGCGCGGCTGACGCTGACCGGTTTCATCATCAAGGCCCTCGCCGCCGTCCTGCACCAGCACCCGGTTTTCAACGCCAGCCTGGATGCCACCGAGGAGAACCTTGTCTTCAAGTCCTACGTCAACATCGGCATTGCCGTCGACACCGACCAGGGCCTGCTCGTCCCGGTCCTGCGCGATGCCGACAAGAAGAGCCTGCTCGAAATCTCGCGCGACCTGGAAGACCTCGCCGCGCGCGCGCGGGATCGCAATCTCGCCCTCGATGAGATGAAGGGCGGCACCTTCACCATCTCGAACCAGGGCGGCATCGGCAGCGCGCACTTCACGCCCATCGTGAACCTCCCCGAAGCCGCCATCCTCGGCGTGGGCCGCGGAGCCATCAAACCGGTCTGGCAGGCCGATCAGTTCGTCCCGCGAAACCTGTTGCCCCTGACGTTGTCCTACGATCATCGCCTCATTGACGGCGGGAGTGCAGCCCGGTTCATGGTGGATCTGGTGCAGGCCCTGCAAGACTTCTCCCCCTCCCTCGTCCAGCTCTAGCCTCTGCCGCACATGGAACCGATCACCACCGAAATCGTCGTCATTGGCGCCGGCCCCGGCGGTTACGCCGCCGCCTTCTACGCCGCCGACCACGGCAAGCAGGTCATCCTCGTCGAACGGGAAGCCCGCCTGGGCGGCGTCTGCCTCAACCGCGGATGCATCCCCTCGAAGGCCCTGCTCCATGTCGCCCACACCCTGAAAGTGGCCCGCGAGGCCGGCCATTGGGGTATCAAGTTCCCGCCGCCCGAAATCGACCTTGACCAACTGCGCACCTGGAAGGACTCGATTCTCGACAAGCTCGGCAACGGAGTGGGCCAACTCGCCCAGCGCCGCCAGGTGCAGGTGCTCCACGGACGCGGCTACTTCGAGGACTCCACCACGCTCCGCGTCGAAACCGGCCAGGGACAGCAGTTTGTCAAGTTCCAGCAAGCCATCATCGCCACCGGCTCGAAGCCCGCCATGCCGCGCGCCTTCGACCTCGGGAACCCGCGCATCATGTCCTCGACCGAGGCCCTCGACCTCGAGGATGTGCCGCCGAAACTCCTCATCATCGGTGGCGGCTACATCGGCATGGAACTGGGCACCGTCTACGCGACCCTGGGCAGCGAGGTCGTCCTCGCGGAGGCCGCCCCGGCCATCCTCGGCGGCTCCGATCCCGACCTTGCCCGCCCGGTGGTCAAATACGCCGAGAAGAACTTCAAGGAAATGCGCGTCGGCACGAAGGTGCTCGATATGGCCACGAAGGGCGCCCGGATTCAGGTCGTCATGGAGGTCAACGGGCAACGTCTCGAAGAACTCTACGACCGCATTCTGGTTTCGGTCGGCCGCATTCCCAATTGCGAGGATCTCGGCCTCGAAAACACCCGGGTCAGCCGCGACGATAAAGGCTTCATCGAAGTCGACGACTACCAGCAAACCAGCGACCCGAACCTCTACGCCATCGGCGACATTGCCGGCGGCATTCTGCTGGCCCACAAGGCCACCCGCGAAGGGCGCGTCGCCGTCGAACGGATCCTCGGCGAGGCGAGCAAGGCCGAGGACTTCGTCATTCCGGCCGTCGTGTTCACCGATCCCGAGGTGGCCTGGTGCGGCCTGACCGAGGCCGAGGCCCGCGAGAAGAACATCCCGGTTCAGGTCGCCAAGTTCCCCTGGTCCGCCTCGGGACGGGCCCTCACCTTCGACCGTCCGGACGGCCTGACCAAACTTCTGGTCGATCCCGAAACCGAACGCGTGCTCGGCGTGGGCATCGTGGGGCACGGCGCCGGCGAACTCATCGCCGAAGGCGTGCTGGCCGTCGAAATGGGAGCCACCGCCATGGACCTGGCCCTCACCGTGCATCCGCATCCGACGCTCTCGGAGACCATGATGGAATGTGCCGAGGTGTTCTACGGCCACGCCACCCACGCCCTCGCCCGCCAACGCCGCGAATAGCCCCGCCCCCTTTTCAAAGGGGGTCGATTCTTGAGCTGGACCCGTGGCGGGTGGACGGTGCTTCGGCTCCGGCGCTGCCGGGACGGCTCACGGATCGAAGGATCGGTGGTTGCCTCCGCGTGCGGAAGGCGCACCGGTCTTGCAGGACCGGCCCGCATGTTACACTCTTCCGCAATCGCGTCGCGCCAACCGTGGTCGGACACGTGGATCGGCAGGGCCTGCGACGCGAGTTTCCCAGTGAACCACGCGAATCAAAGAACGCCATGAACAAGTCGAACCCGGGTTTTCCGCCTTTCAGCCTCTCCCGTCTCCTGACCACCGTGTTCGCGCCGCGCGCCGGCGAGCGCATCGCCATCTTGATCGACCTGGACGACCCCGCGGAGATCCGGGACCTGTCCTTTCTGAAGCGGGACAAATACCCCATTCAGCGGCTGGGGTACGAGGTGTTCTGCAAGGGACTGCAGGACGGCGTCCTTGAGCAACTACAGCTCCGCGGCGGTGACCTGTTCGCGTATCGGGTCACCGGTGGCAGCAACCTCGATCTGCCGCCCGACGCCATGGATCCGTCCGGCCGCGTGATCGATCTCGAACGCGATGTCTACCGCCGGTATGACATCATCCTCTGCATTTCCACCTTCTCCGCCACCGCACCGCTGACGGCCTTCGCCAAGCGCATCGGATTTCGCGGCGCCACGCTGCATGGACTCAACGAGATCATTCTCGGGTCGGGACTCGCCGTGGACTACAACGTGGTCAGTCAGGAAGCCGAACGGTTGCGATCCGCGCTGACCCGGGCCGATCATTTCGACGTCGATTTCGTCGTGGACGGTGTCGCCCACACGCTCAGACTCCTTTGCGGAGGCCAGGAAGCGCAGAAAAGCCACGGCCTCTGCCGCGGCGAACAACCGGACGTCGCGAATCTCCCGGCGGGGGAGGTCTACTTCGTGCCCACCGGCGCCGAAGGCGCATTCCCGATGCGCTACGAGGACGGCACCCTCGGGCTCATGCAGGTGACCGGCGGCCGGATCCAAAAGGCGGCGCTGCTGCGTGGCGACCAAACGGTGGTCGACGCGCACAACGTGAAGCTCGCCGCCGACCCGGTCACCGGCGAACTGGGCGAACTCGGTTTCGGCACCCAGAACCTCCCCGTCTCCGGACGCGACATCCAGGACGAGAAGATCCTGGGAACAATGCACGTGGCGACCGGACGCAGCGATCATCTTGGCGGCTCGCTCACTCCCGATCGGTTTGCCGAAGCGGCCAATGCCACCCACGACGACATCCTCTTCGCCCCGCACAAAACGCCCGAGATCCAAGTCCGCCAGGTCCGCATGTTCCGCGACGGTGAAACCACCGTTGTCCTTGAGGACTTCCGACCCGCGGCGTACCTGCGCCAGGCCATGGCCGCCAGCAGCTGACCCAAGCGACAGGCCACAGCTTCGCCCCGTTGTCACCCATGACGGACTTCTACGAATCCGACCGCGCGCTTGGCGAGTACCTGCTGTTCCATTACGGACGCCCCGGCGAAGTGCTCCCCCACGCGTTCGGTCCCGCTGAAGCCCTGAACTTCCCGGTCCGGTGTGTCACGGAATGCCTGCGACCCGAAGCCCTGCCCACGGACGCCCGGGCCCTGGACCTGGGCTGCGCCGTGGGACGCTCCTCGTTCGAGCTCGCGCGTTGGGCCCGGGAGGTCGTTGGCGTCGATGCGTCGAAGCGCTTCATCGACGTGGCCGACACGCTGCGCCGTGATGGCCGTTACGCCTACGAGTACATCGAGGAAGGCAACCTGCGACGCCCGGCTTTGGCCGAGGTCCCTGCGACCGTTGATCGGGCGCGCGTGCGCTTCCAACCGGGTGACGCGCTGTCACCCGATCCGGCTCTGGGCACGTTCGACGTGATTCTGCTCGCCAACCTGCTCGACCGGCTGCCCGACCCCCGGCGATGTCTGGCACAACTGCCGGCGCTGGCCCGAGCGGGCGCCCAACTCATCCTGACCTCGCCCTACACCTGGATGGAGGAATACACTCCCCGGGAACTGTGGTTGGGTGGCTGCCTCGATGGAACCACGCCGCGCCGCAGCTTCGACAGCCTCGGGAAACTTCTCCGCCCGGAGTTCGAACTCGTCGCCCGCCGCGATCTGCCGCTGCTGATCCGCGAACACGCTCGCAAATACCAGTGGAGCGTGGCCGAGGCCACCGTGTGGCGCCGACGCTGATCAGCTCCGCGAGTTTCCCTCCCCATCACCCGACGCCAGCAGTCGTTCCATCAGTTCGCGACAATCCGCCTGGCTTTCCCCGAAGGCGGCCAGGTGACAAGCCGTGAACCGGCCCGACTCCTCAGCCGCATAACTCAGGACCACAATCTCCCCTGGCGACAGCTTTCGGGCGGCCGCCAGGAGTCCACCAACCGACCCCCGGAAACGCCGGCTCGGAGCATACCACCCGGACGACCAACCGCGGCGCCCCATTGCTTTCGACATCAACAGGAGCGGAGTGGATCCGTTGATCCGCGGGTTCAGATCCACCACCCAGAGCTGACCGGCGCCATCGCGGACCACGTCGACTCCCACCACGCCGGCATATCCGTGTCGGTGGAGGTAAACCGCCACCGGTCGGACAACCGGATCCAGTTCCCGCTGCAACACTTCCTGGAGGTCGCAGTGGACCTGCGCGCCATCCCATCGACCTCCCGCATCGAAGAGCTGCCCAGTCACTCCGAGCCAGTCCATGTCGCCGGCTTTGGACAGGTAGAACTGCGCGCAGTATTCGTCGCAGATTTCGCGGATCAGCTCGGTCCGCACGACGCGCGCACCCGGCCAGCGCTGCGCGAGCAGGGCCGACACCCGGTCGTCGTCATCGCCCGACCGCAGGACGTAGTTGCCCAGGCTGGAATACCCGTGGCTGATCTTCAGCATGCAGGGATAGCGTCCGCGCGGCACGGCGGACGGCTGCGGACAATCGATCTTCGGGATCGCCTCCTTCGACAGCAGTTCATAGTGCGCGTTCGGGTCGACCGCGTGCTCGGCATCCGCCAGCGCTTCCAGCGGGAAGAGCGTGATGTACGGCCGGCCCTCCGCCTTGCCGTCCATCCGCAACCCGGTCCCCAACCGCTCCCGCCAGTGGGCGGTCAACGCGTGGGGAGGCGGTACCCCGGGGGCTGCCGCCAACGCCCCGCCCCAAACCGACAGCAGATGATGCGGTCCCAGCACGTTCACCAGGCGGTCCTCGGGGGGCGGCACGGGATCGTGGATGAGAAACCGCTCCCGGTTCACGAAACGGGCGCGCCGGTTGGTTGACGAGGGATACTCCGGCAGGAACACCCCGGACGGAAAGTCCGCTGCGTAGTAGTCCGAAAGCGTCTTCATCGGGGTGGTATTCGCTCGCGGAATGCCGCGGCGGAAGCGGCCCGGGCCCTGATTGGCGCCCGACCGACCGCGCGCGAGCAACCCGTAGCGGGCTCGACAAACCCGTCCGCTTGTTTCTCAATCAGGCCCGATAAACTCCGTGCCATGTCCATGATCAACCGTTTCATCCTGTCGGTCGCGACAACTTCCAGCGCCTTCGCGCTGCCCGCCGCAACGCCCGCCCGGGACTACCCTGTCCAGGCCGTTCCGTTCACCGGGGTGCAGGTCGCCGATGCCTTCTGGTCCCCGCGCCTGGAAACCAACCGCCTCGTGACCATCCCCTATGCCTTCGAGAAATGCGAGGAAACCGGCCGGATCGACAACTTCGCCAAAGCCGGCAAGCTCAAGGAAGGCAGGTTCCAGGGCATCTTCTTCAACGACTCGGACGTGTTCAAGGTCATCGAAGGCGCCGCCTACGCGCTGGCCAACCATCCCGACCCCGCGCTCGAGGCCTGCGTCGATGGGGTCATCGACAAGATCGCGGCGGCCCAGGAACCCGACGGCTATCTCTACACCGCCCGCTCCCTCTGCGGCGACGACTACATGCCGCCCGGTGGACGCGAACGTTGGTCGGACATCGGCAGCGGGCACGAACTCTACAACGTGGGCCATCTGTACGAAGGCGCCATTGCCTACTTCCAGGCGACCGGCAAACGCAAGCTGCTGGATGTCGCGCTCAAGAACGCAGACCTGATCTGCGCCACCTTCGGGCCGGGCAAACGCGAGAATCCGCCCGGCCACCAGCAGATCGAAATCGGCCTGGCGCGCCTCTACCGGATCACGGGCGACGAGAAGTACCTGCGACAGGCGAAGTTCTTCCTCGACGCCCGTGGCCGGCCCGCGGGACACGCGCTCTACGGGGAATATTCGCAGGACCACAAACCGGTGGTCGACCAGGAGGAGGCGGTCGGACACGCCGTCCGCGCAGCCTACATGTACACCGGCATGGCCGACGTGGCGGCGTTGACCGGCGACCCGTCGTATGTCACCGCGATCCGGCGGATCTGGGAGGACGTGGTCGGGCGGAAACTCTATATCACGGGCGGCATCGGCGCAGCGGGCGGACATGAGGGTTTCGGGGCGGAGTATTTTCTGCCGAACCGGACGGCCTACTGCGAAACCTGCGCGTCGGTGGCCAACGCGATGTGGAACCACCGCATGTTTCTCTGGACGGGCGACGGGCAATACATGGATGTCCTCGAACGAGTGATCTACAACGCGTTCCTCTCGGGCATTTCGATGCATGGGGACCGGTTCTTTTATCCGAACCGGCTCGAGTCGTTCACCGGGGAAAGCCGTTCGCCGTGGTTTGACTGCGCCTGTTGCCCGGCCAACATCGTCCGCTTCCTGCCCTCGATCCCCGGTTATGCCTACGCCCACCGCGACAACGAACTGTTCGTCAGCCTGTTCATCGGCGGCACGGCGCGTGTCCCGCTGGCAGACCAGACCGTCCGCGTGCGCCAGGAAACCCGCTATCCGTGGGAAGGTCGGACCCGGTTCACCCTGCATCCCGAGCGCACGGGGCGATTCGGAGTGCGATTGAGGATCCCGGGCTGGGCACGAAACCGACCGGCGCCGGGCAAACTCTACCGTTTCGACGACACGTCGAACTGGCGACCGGAACTGCGGGTCAACGGCGAAGGGGCGGCTTTCGAGATTCGCGACGGCTACGCGCGCATCGAACGGTCCTGGCAGGCCGGCGACGTGATCGAGTGGTCCCTGCCGATGCCCGTGCGTCGCGTCCTGGCCAGCGATCTCATCGAGGACGATCGGGGACGCGTCGCCCTGGAGCGGGGACCGGTGGTGTTCTGCCTGGAAGGCGTTGATCAGCCGAACGGCTACGTCCAAAACCTCGTGATCCCGGATGACTCGGCGTTGTGGACCAGCTTCGGTGCGGAGTTGCTTGGAGGGGTGCAGACGGTCGGTGGCGAAGCGGAAGTCGTCCGGCGCGACGCCGAAGGAAACCCCGCTCCGGACGGAAGGCAGGATTTCCGCGCCATTCCGTACTACGCGTGGGCACATCGCGAACGCTGTCCGATGACGGTCTGGCCGGCCCGCGAACTGTCCGCCGCGAAGCCCCTGCCCGGTCCCACCCTCGCCTATCGCAGCCGGATCACCGTTTCACGGGGCGGCGCCGTCTCGGCTCTGAACGACCAGTTGGAGCCGCGGAACTCGATTGATCATTCGAACCCGTTTTTCCACTGGTGGCCGCAGAAGGGAACGGTCGAGTGGGTCGAGTACGCGTTCCCCGAGCCGACCCGCGTTTCCTCCGTGGAGGTCTATTGGTTCGACGACACCGGAATTGGGGAATGCCGGTTGCCGGCCTCATGGAGACTGCTGGCCCGGGTCGATGGCGAATGGAAACCGGTGACGGATCC
This sequence comes from Verrucomicrobiales bacterium, assembly GCA_024233305.1. GTDB lineage: Bacteria > Verrucomicrobiota > Verrucomicrobiia > Limisphaerales > J093 > J093. Next base: position 231,322 of record JACKPV010000027.1, on the reverse strand, counting down.
CGATGCCTACGGCGTGAAGGCGGACACCTACAATCGATGCGTTTTCGAGCCGATCACCGCGGAGGCGTTGCGTCTGGAGGTCCAGTTACAGAAGGACTGGGCGGCCGGCATCCACGAGTGGAAGGTCGAATAGCATGCGGCGCCAGCCGTTCGGGCGGACCGACGAACTGGACGCGACGGATTGCAGTGTTTCCAGATGCGATCAGCATCAAACGCTGCGTCCCCCCCTCCCCTCCGGCGCCACGTTGTCACCCAGCCAGCCCCGTTCGCCGATGGTTCAGGGGCGGCCCTCGTCCGCGTCGATCACATCGAACATGCAGCGGATGTCGTCCCGGTCGGCGAGGCCGCACTGTTGCTTGCGCAACCGCAAGCGGTCCTGGGCGGCGCCGTCTTCCGCCGGTGGATAGTGCCGCAGCGCCGCATTGAAAGCCTGCTTCGTCGCCTCGTCCACGCGCACGTGCTCGCGCACCCATTCCGCCACCTCGCCGTCCGTGATCGAACGACGGACCACCTCGGTGAATCCGGCGGCATCGACGCCGGCCGTCGCTAGCCAGCGTCCGTCGAAACCGCGGGTAAGGTTGTCGTGGTAGTCCGGATGGAGCCGCCCGGCCAGGTGCAGCCGCAGTTTGTCCACAAACCGCGGCAGATGCACCCAGCCGCACATCACCTCGCGCGGGCTGCGCGGACGGATGAAGGAGGGTTCCGTCATAATCCGGCTACCATTCGCCGGTTTCCAGGAAGTGATGGATTGCCCTGGCCGCCTTGCGTCCGGCGCCCATGGCCAGGATGACCGTGGCGCCGCCCGTAACGATGTCACCGCCGGCAAACACCCCGCGTTTCGAGGTCTTGAGCGTGTCGTCATCGGCCGTGATGTAGCCCTTCTTGTTCGTCGCGAGGTCGGGCGTGGTCGCCTGGACCAGCGGGTTTCCCCGGTTCCCGACGGCGATGATGGCCATGCTCGCGGGCACGACGAACTCGGAGCCCGCCACCGGCATCGGTCGGCGGCGGCCCGAGGCGTCCGGCTCGCCCAGTTCCATCTTCTGACAGCGCACGCCGTCCAGCCAACCCTTGCCGTCGTCGATGAACTCGACCGGATTCGTAAGCATCAGCATCTGCACGCCCTCTTCCCGGGCGTGTTTGACCTCCTCGGCGCGCGCCGGCATTTCAGCCGCGGAACGGCGGTAGAGAATCGAGGCGGTGCGGGCGCCGATGCGCAGGGAAGTGCGGACGGCATCCAAGGCGGTGTTGCCGCCGCCCACCACGACGACGTCCTTGCCGCGACAGTCGAAGACCGGTTGGTCATGGTCCTCGCGGTAGGCCTTCATCAAGTTGACGCGGGTGAGAAACTCGTTGGCCGAATAGACGCCGCAGAGGTGTTCGCCGGGGATGTTGAGGAAGATGGGCAGGCCGGCGCCGGTGGCCACGAAGACGGCGTGGTAGCCTTCCTCGTTCATCAACTCGTCGACGGTGACCGATTTGCCGACGACGACATTCGTGCGGAACTCGACGCCCATCTTCCGCATGTTGTCGACCTCCTGCCGGACGATTTCCTTGGGGAGGCGAAACTGCGGGATGCCGTAGACCAACACGCCACCGATCTCGTGCAGGGCTTCCATGACCACGACCTCGTGCCCTTTTTGCACCAAGTCGCCGGCGGCGCTGAGTCCCGCCGGACCGCTGCCGATGATGGCGACCTTGCGTCCGGTGGGCGCGGCACGGGGGGGCAGGCCGACCTGCCCGTGGGTCCGCTCGTAATCGGCCACGAAGCGTTCCAGGTAGCCGACAGCCACCGGTTCGCCTTTCTTCGCCAGGACGCAACGACCTTCGCATTGCTCCTCCTGCGGGCAGACACGGCCGGTGATGGCGGGCAGGACGTTGTCCTCGCGGATCTTGGCCGCGGCGGCCAGGTAATCCCCCTCGACCACGAGATCGATGAACTCGCGCACCTTGACGCCGACCGGACAGCCGTTGAAGCAGTGCTGGCTGGTGCATTGCAGACAGCGCAGGGCCTCCTGCCGTGCGATGGCGTCATCCAGGCCCAGGTTGACTTCCTCGAAGTTGTGGCTCCGCTCCGCCGCCTCCTGCTCGGGCATGGCCTGGCGGGGAATCTGCATTCGCGCCTTGGGACTCAGGGGATTGCTCATACGCCGGCTCCTTTCTCCGCCGCCTCCGCCATCTTCATCATCTTGCACTCATGATCCTCGAACGCGTCCAGCGACGCCTTCTCCCGCTCGCGATACATCGCATTCCGGGTCGACAGGGTTCGGAAATCCACCTGATGCGCGTCGAACTCCGGGCCGTCCACGCAGGCAAACTGGCTTTCGCCACCCACCAACACGCGGCATCCACCGCACATCCCCGTGCCGTCCACCATGATCGGGTTCAAACTCACCACCGTGTGGATGCCATGCGGACGGGTGACTTCCGCCACCGCCCGCATCATCGGAATGGGGCCGATAGCGAGAACGAAGTCGAGCTTCCGACCGCCCTCGATCAACGCATTCAACCGATCAGTGACAAAGCCCTTCTCCGCGTAGGAACCGTCGTCGGTCGTGACAAAGACCTCGTCGCTGATCGCCCGCATTTCGTCCTCGAGGATCACGAACTCCCGGCTGCGCCCGCCGATGATCGAAATCACATGGTTGCCCGCCTGCTTGAGTGCCTTGGCGGTTGGATAGGCAATGGCGGTGCCCAGGCCGCCGCCGATGACCACGGCCGTGCCGTAGGGCTCGATGTCCGAGGGTTTTCCCAGCGGCCCCACCAGATCCAGAATCGCGTCGCCCGCTTCTTTCTGGTTCAACATCCGCGTGGTCTTCCCGACGCCTTGCACGATCAAGGTGATCGTGCCCTCCCCGGGATCCGAATCCGCGATGGTCAGGGGAATCCGTTCTCCCCCCTCCTGCACGCGAAGAATCACAAACTGCCCGGCCTTGCGTCGTCGGGCGATGTCGGGCGCCGTGATGCGGAACCGCTTGACCTGCGGCGCCAGGAATCTGGCTTCAGTGATCTTGTACATAATCCGTGTCTCAGCCTGCCGGCGCCGGCTTTCCGCCGGACATGCGCTCCGGCGAACACCCTGGCGGTAAACGGCGCTGAAGGAGAAGCTATGAAGGGAAGTCGCAAAACTCAATCACGATTACGGCTTCTTTTCGGTGTCGCACAGTCAAACACCTCCCGGAATGATGCGCCCGCCCGATCCCCGGCCCGGCCATCCCGCTCTGCCCCCCGGCTCCGACCCCCGGATGGAAACCCGGTCGGGACAGCGCGGCTCCCCGCTTGACGGTTCACTTTCCGGGACTGACGTGCCATGCTCGCCCCATGCAGCCCGATGAATGGCGGCGTGCGCACCCGGAACTCTTCTTCCTTGATCCCCGTGATCGGGAAGGGCTGGAGGCGTACCTTAGCCGTTGCGGGATGCTGGCGAGGGACGAGCGGCTGGTCGCGACCGCGCCCGCCGGTGAAGGGAACATGAATTGCGTCGTGCGGGCGCAGATCCGTCCGACCGGCAACGAGGCCGGCAGCGCGCAACGGGCTCTCGCGGACCGGACGCTCATCGTGAAACAGGCCCGTCCCTGGGTGGAGAAATACCCCGCCTTCGCCGCGCCCTGGGACCGGGCGATCCGGGAGGCGGAATTCTATGCCCTCACCGCCACCTCCCCCGGGATCGCCGATCTGCTGCCCCGCCTGCTGCACGCGGATGAGGTTCACCGCGTGCTGGTCCTCGAAGACCTCGGCGCCGGCACGGATTACAGCTTCGTCTACGGTGAGGGCCGGTTCACCGCGGACGACATCAACCGCCTCGCCGGATGGCTGGGCGAATTGCATGGAGCGTTTGCGGGTCGAGGCGAACACCCGCGCCTGAGCAATCGCGAAATGCGCGAACTCAACAGCCGGCACCTCTTCTTCATCCCGCTCGCGCCGGACAATGGCCTGGACCTGGACCGCCTCGCTCCCGGACTGCGGGACGCAGCGGCGGCGCTGCAGCAGGACCGGGTCTATGTCGGCGCCGTGCATGAAATGGCGCGCGTGTATCTCGCGGACGGCCCCTGCCTGTTGCACGGGGATGTCTTTCCGGGAAGCCTGCTCCGAACCGAACGCGGGCTGCGCGTGATCGACCCCGAGTTTGCGTTCTTCGGCCCGCCGGAGTTCGACGTGGCTGTGTTCCTGGCCCACCTGCGGCTGGCGCGGCAACCGGCGGACCTTGCGCAACGGTTCCTCGAACGTTACGAACCGCACGACGGATTCGACGAACGGCTGATGTGCCGGCTGGCCGGGGTGGAGATCATGCGCCGGGTGATCGGTTACGCACAGTTGCCGCTCGCGGGCGGTCTGCCGCATCGCGAGCGCCTGCTGGCTCTGTCCCGAAGCCTCGTCCTTGCGCCGAATCGCGCGCCCTTGTTGAACGACTGACCCCCAACCGCCGCCATGAAACCCGGGAACCCCTCGCCTCCGCCGACGGCCAGCCCCCCCCTGGCGCGTCGTCGCTTTCTCAAGACCCTGACCGCCGGCAGCGCGTGCGCCCTGTTCCGCGGGCGCGGCTCCGACGCCATCGAACCGCGCCGGCAAGCGCGGGTACGCGGGCTGTTGCTCGGCTCGTTCATCGGCGACGCGCTTGGCGGGCCGATTGAGTTCCAGGATCCGGACCGCGTCCAGGGACTGCCGGAGCCTCCGAAGCGCTGGCGGAATGGCGAGACGCTCGATGCCGTTGGGCGGGCCGCGGCGGCGGACCGGCTGCGGCTGCGGTCCTACCGTGAACTCCGCCCCGAGCCGGAGCCCTACGCCCACTGGGAACCCAACGCGGCCGCGGGGACCGTCACCGACGACACCCGCCACAAGCTGATCCTCCTGCACGCCCTTCGCTCAGCCGACCCGGCGGACGACCTTCTTCTTGGTCGGCACCACTTCGCCCGGGCGCATCTCGAATGGCCCCAAATCGCGCCGGTTCAGTCCCGCCCCGACTACCGGGAACTCTGTCGAGAATGGCTGCGTGAATGGGAGCAGGGAGCCCGCTGGGTGCTCGGCGAACGGAAGCCCGCCCACGCCCTGCCGCCAGAACGGATGTGGGCGGGCTTGCCCACTTGCTGCGGCCAGATGTCACTGCTTCCACTTGCCGCCCTCCTGCCCGGCCGCCCGGAGGCCGCGTATCGACTCGCCTACGAACTCGGCTTCTTCGACAACGGCTTCGGCAAGGATCTTAACGCCGCCTTGGTGGCGGGGCTGTCCACCGCCCTGGTCCAACCGGTCGGGAGCGACAACGCCGCGGAAGCCTGGGAAGCGGTCTTCACCGCGATGCGGGCCACCGATCCCTACGCCTACGGGAAAGTCCCCTGGGTGCAACGCCCCGTGGACCGATGGTTGGACCGCGCCCTCGACCTCGCGGAGCAGGCGGCCGGCGAACCCGCGGCAGCGTTTGCGTCGTTGGAGACGGAGTTTGCGAGCACGATCAAGTGGGAAGCGCAAGTGCCCTTTGTGGTGGCGTTCACCTGCCTGCGCCTGGCTCGCTACCATCCGCTGGCCGCGCTGGAACTGACCCTTGAGTGGGGCCACGACACGGATTCGTACGCGGCACTCCTCGGGGCCTTTGTGGGCGCGCTGCACGGCGCGGAGCTGTTCCCGGACGCGCTCCGGAAGCCGGTGGAGGAACGCCTGGCCGCGGATTACGGCTTCTCGGTCGAGGAGGCCGTCTCCCTGCTCCTGCAGCGAAATCAGCCCTGAGCCGTAACGATTCAGTCGATGGACCGCGGATGGGCACGGATGCCACGGATGGCGTGCGGCGCTGCCGCTTTGGCGGAGAGGGCGAGAAGCCTCACTAAATGGTGAACCCGAACCCAGGGCGCGCGATTCTGGTTTCCCTCAATATCAGTGCCCATCAGTGCCAATCCGTGGTGAATCCAACTGCATGGTTACGGCTGAGGCGTATCGATTCAAAACACGGTAGCCGCTGACGGGTAGACGGCGGCTACAGTCGGTGGGACCGCCACCGCAGGGTCTTCACGCCTCGGTCCCGAGGCGGTTGGCTCCGCCCTCCGGAGCGGCGGCTCAGCCCCGCGGCCCGGGCCCTGCGCCCGCCTGCGGCGAACCGGTGGGCGGATAGTCGAGTTGCCCGTCCATCTCCCGCATTTCGGCGGGATCGAAATCGGGGAATGGCAACTGCTCGGTCTGCCGCCACACCGCGACCTTCGCCTCCGCCTGGCGCGTCAGATCGGGGTCGATCCCGGTGTCCCGGGCGAAGTAGTTCACCTGCGACGGGAAGGCGAAGCCCGTGCCGGACTCGCGCACCAGGTCCATCAGGCGAAGGAACAAGTCCTCGCGCACCGCCAGAAACTCGCTCCATTCCGAGGTGCGCACGTAGGCGTACACCTCGAGGTCGAGCGAATGCGCGCCGAACTCGACAAAACGCACGCGAGCCGGTTCGGGATGAATGCGGGGATGCCGGATCAACAGCCGCCGGACCTCCGCCAGCACGAAGCGCAACTGGTCCGGGGTCGTTTCGTAACGGAGTTGGAGCGTGGTCCGCAGCAATATCCGATCGCGCTTCGAGAGGTTGACCAGCTGCAGGTTGGCGAATTCGGAATTCGGGATGCTGACCACGCTGCGGTCGAGCGAACGCACCCGCGTGGACCGGAGCCCGATCTGCTCGACCGTGCCCATCTTGTCGCCGTAACGGCAGAGGTCCCCGACGCTGAGCGGGCTGTCGGCGAACAGGGTGAAGCCCGCGATCATGTTCTGGAGGGTGGGCTGGGCCGCCAGGGCAAAGGCCAGTCCGCCGATCCCGAGTCCGGCCAGCACGCTCGAATAGGGCAGCGACCAGGCTTCGGCCAGCAACAAGGCAGCCACCACAATGAGCAGGATGCGGAGGATGCCGAACGCGAGCGAGCTGAGCACCGCCTGATGGCCGGTCGTGCCGATGGCGCGATGGCTGTAGTCCGCCGCCAGCCCGATCCCCCGGTAGGCCAGCCACACGCCGCTGACAATGGACAAGGTGGCTGAGAGGCTCCGCAGCGGGCCGGCCATGATTTCAGGCAAACCCAGCACCCCGAGCCAGAACACCCAGCACAGGCCGAGAATCGTGCTTCGCAGCGGCCACACCAACAGGAGCCGGCCCCGCCGGCCGGCAAAGGAACCCGCCCACGCGCGCCGCCTTGCCAGGGCCCAGAGGATCAGCGCCGCCACCCCCTTGCTCAGCCAGAAGCTGGCCAGCATCGAAACCAGCAGCAGCACCCATTGCCATCCCTCGACGGGCCCGACCAGCCGCAGCAACCACGGCGCCTGTCCCCGGAGGGCATCCCGGATCGCAAAGTAGACGGAGGGATAAGGGCTTTCCAGCGTGCCGGCGACTTCCGGCATGTCCTCGATTGCCGCGTAGAGGTAACGCAGGTTGTGCAGGGTGTCCGCCGTGAACCGCCACTCGTTCGCCCCGTCCCCGGCGGCAAACGGCGCGATGACCACGTTGCCGGCGCCGTGCCGGAAATGCACGTAAGGTTCCGGATCGCCGGGATCGTTCGGGATCTCCTGGTAGAGGACGAAGCCGATCCGGTCGATGACCTGCTTGAGGTACTCCGCCAGCAGGGTGACATCCTGTTCCTGGACCGAAAAGCCGAGGTTTTGCAGGTCCAGCGTCCGCAGCACGTTCGTTCGCCCGCCCAGATCGAAGCGTCCCATCTCCTCGATGAACGTCCGCAACGTATCCCGCGGATTGCGCAGCAGCAGATGCTCGCGGGCCGTGGGAGGCCGTCCGCCGCGGCGTTCCCGCAACCGGACCTGAGCGTCCGCCAACTCCGTGGGCAACGGGGGTTCGATCAGCCAGGAATCATCGTGTCGCTCAAATCGCAGGGTGAAGGTGTTCGTCGTTCCCGCCTGATTCAGGGTGACCTCCGTTGCCGACACCCCGGCAGCCCCCGGTTCGGTGGGGCCCGGCACGCTCCAGATGCGGAAGGTCAACTCGTCCAGCACACCGAAGAGTTCCCGGGCATAGGCGATTCGCTCGCCGGGCAGCAACGGACTGTCTGGCACCTTCGCCGAGCGCACCCGGGAATCGGCAAAGTCGATCGTGTCCAGCGCCGGACGAATGCGCTCAATGAACCCGCCCCGGGCCGAGTTCGCGGCCTCCAGAAACGAACGCAGGGTTTCACGCGGGGACGAAAGATCCGCCGGCCGCACCAGATATTCCTGCGAATCCGAGAGCCGGATTCCGGTCCACCATTCGCCACTGTCGAACCGGCCCATGAAACTCCCGCCATCCCGCGACAGCGAGAACAGGAACGCCCCGTGGCGCCCGCTCGCCTCCCGCCATTCCCCGGCAAGTTCCCGTCCTTCGACCCTGCCGGTCACGCTCCCGTCGTAGAGGGGGTAGGCGCCGGTCACCTCGGATCCCTGCTGCTGCAGGTGCAGAACGGCGCCGCCCCCACGCCAGCGCGTCTCCCAAGTACCAGTCCACGGTCCCGGGGCGCTTTCGGCGGCCGGGGCACGGAAAGGCGCGACGAGGGACAGCCACAGGACCGCTGCGAGCCACACACGGGCAGCCCGGACATTGGAGCTTTCAGACCGACCAGACACTGGCGCGATGATAACCGCTGGTCGCCGCATGGGAAGCCCGCTTGGCCCCCTCCATCAAGCGGCGAACGGGCGTGAACCGGAAGCAACCGCCGGCAAGCCAGCGCGGCCGCCGCCCCGGGCAACGAAAAAGGGACCGGAGCCAGGCTCCGGTCCCTTCGAATCTGCTAGGTCCGCCGGTTACTGGCTCAACCGGTAGAACGTTGCAGTGGTCCCCACTGTCGTCGGACGATACGGCGAGGTGGCGCCAGCCACGTTGCTCCAGTTGCGGAGGTCGGTGGACATCTGGAGCACCACGCCCGCTTGGGTCCAGGTGATCTCGACGGCGCCGCCGTTGACGCCGATTCCGAGGCTGAACTCGGTCGGCTTCTCCGGCGCAACGCCGGTGCGATAGGTGGCGCGGCCACCGTTCGCCGTGTCGTTGAGCAGCACCTTGGTGCCGTCCTCCAGCACCGAGAAGATCTCGATGCTGCCGTTGCCGTCGCCGTTGTTGTAGATGACACGCAGCGGGTAGACGCCAGCCTCCTGCACGAGGATGTCGAACGTGGTGTCCCCTGGACCGCGAGCGCCATCAAACTGACCGAGCACGATGCCGTCAGCCGGGTTGTTGATGTAACCGGCTTGGGCGCGGAAGCCGTCGTCGCTGTTGACGCCGAGCGTGATCCAACCGGCGGGCAGATCGACGAACGTGAGGATCTCCGCGTCGATGCCCATCATGTCGTAGAACACACCGGGCATCATGCCGTCCGGACCGAAGTTGCCATTGCTGGTGTTGGCGTTCAGACCGTCGTAGAGGTCGAGGACCGTCGGGATCTCGAACTGAATCACCGGCCCGTCCGCCACGCCCGGCCCGGAAGCCGCGCCGGCCCAGCTGGCCTGAGCATCGTTCGCCGTCACGGGCGTGCCGTTGTCGTCGGTCAATTGCCCGGCCAGCGCCGCCTCGGTCTTCGCCAGACTCGTGTGCGTGTAACCCAGGTGTTGGAACACCCGCCACAGGAACCCGCGGTTCGAGGCGTTGTGAGAAACAGCCTTCATGGACGGCGTCAGCAGCAGGTAGGTGGACTTGAACGTACCCGAATCGGTCACGGTGTTCCCGTTCGTGTCCATGACCTCGATCAGGTAGGTGTGCTGCGAGTCGGGCGGAAACAGGCCGCCGTGATCGTAGGTGAAGTCGGTGGCGTCCAGGTTCTTCGGGCTCGCGGTGAGCGCCTTCAACTGGCCGTCGATGTAGAGCTTGGCGGTCGCCGGATCGACAATCGAATCGCCCTTGTCATTCGCCCGGAAGCTGAAGCCGGTCAGGGTGGGATTGATTGCCGAGAAGAACAGCAGATCGCCGCTGCCGCCGCCGATGCCCAGGGTCACCAGGGCCGTCTGCTGCGGGCTCTTGCCGAACACCAGAGCGTGAGCGCCAAGACCGCCCCAGCCCTTCTGGCCCGGGGTGTCCTCGTCACCGTCGTTGATCGCCATGCCCAGGCCGAACTGCGTTCCGAGGTCCAGATTGTCCAGCCCGAGGGAGGCCTTGGGCAGCTTGATCTCGTAAACCGTGCGCTTCGTGGTGGTGTTGCGGGTGATGACCGCCTCGGTGGCGCAATCGCAGGCCGCGTCCGTCGCCGGACCGGCTTCGTGCATCACGATCACGTCGCCCAGCGCGCTCTCGATGCCGCCCAGAGCGTAGTTGTACAGCGCCACCTGCGTGTCCTGTTTGCCATTGGCAATCATGAGCTGCACGGAGTCGCCGTTCCACGCGCTGTTGGCCGAGTTCTCGTGATAATCGTCGGTGACCACGAAGCCGAAGTAGATGTTGTCGGCATCATAGACCACCTGCACGGCCGAGGTCTGATCGTCCGGGCCGCTCCACGTGCCGCCGGCGTATTCCTCGAAGAGCACCAGTTCACCGCCGCGACCGGAGCCTTTCGGGATGGCGAATTTCGGATCCGAGAGCACGGGCACCCCGGTCCATTCGTTTAGATTGCCGTCCAGGACGACCGCGTTGGGAGCCGGGTTGGCCGTGTAATACTCCTTGCCCGGTTCGATGTCGTTCGACTGCGCCAACGTGACCAGCGCGGTCTGATCGGGGCTCTTGCCGAACACCAGCGCGTGCGCGCCGAGACCGCCCCAACCCTTCTGGCCGGGGGTGGCTTCATCGCCGTCATTGATCGCCATGCCCAGCCCGAACTGCACGCCGCCCGTCAGGGTATCGAGTCCGAGGGAGGCTTTGGGGAGCTTGATTTCATAGATGGTGCGCTTCGTCGTGGTGTTGCGCACGACGACCGCCTCCGTGGCGCATTCGCAGGCGGCATCGGTCGCCGGACCGGCCTCGTGCATCACGATCACGTCGCCGAGCGCGGTCTCGATTCCGCCGAGCGCGTAGTTGTAGAGGGCGACCTGGGTGTCGCGGGCGTCGTTGGCGATCATGAGCTGCACCGAATCGCCGTTCCACGCGCTGTTCGCCGAGTTCTCGTGGTAATCGTCCGTCACCACGAAACCGAAGTAGACGTTGTCATCGTCGTAAACGACCTGAACCGCCGAGGTCTGGTCGTCGGGGCCGGTCCAGGTGCCGCCGGCGTATTCCTCGAAGAACACCAACGTGCCGTCCTGCCCCGATCCCTTCGGAATCGAGAAGCGCGGATCGGCGAGCAAAGAGGCCCCCTTCCACTCGGACAGGTCGCCGTCGAGCACGATGGGATTGGGCGCCTTGATGGCGGTGTAGTATTCCTTGCCCGGCTCGATATCGTTGGCTCGCGCCGCCACTTGCAGGAGGCAGGCGGCCGAGGCCAGCCAGGGTATGATGCGTTTGGTTTTCATGAAACAGCGTCTCTGCGCTTCCGCTCGTTGTAGGCTTAAGGGTTGTCTGTCGGACAGGCGTTAAAATGCATCGCGCCAGCAGTTTGTAAAGCAGTTTTGCGAGCCGCGAAGCGCGTCGAGCGGCGGGACGCGGCGGTGGGCGGGCGGGTTGCCCGCCGCGCGGACGAGGGGTCGCCGGCTCACGTGGGTTTCAATTGCGCGATCAGGGACGCCACCGGTTCTGCCCCGCCCGGATGCCCCAGCCGCAGGAAACCGTTGCGGGAACGTTCCAGGACTTCGATCCCCTCGGTCTTCCTGCCGGATGCCGCCAACAGCTACCCGTATAAGCCCCTCCACCCTGATGCCATCCAGCCGGCCCAGCTTCAGGCAGACCTCAGCCGTATCGATTCAACACGGGGCAGCCGCCGACGTGTAGTCGGCGCTGAAATCCAAGCGCTTACGCGGGCTCGCCGATTCCGATCAGCAGTTACCTTTCGGTGAATCGTCGCCCTCGGCAACCGGCTGCCCTATCCCAGCTCAATCATGCGCCGACTGCACGTCGGCGGCTACGAGTTACTGAATCGTTACGGCTCAGTAGAACCCCGTCAACGGCGCTTGGAGAGTCGCAGGTTCATTTCCGGCGTTTCGCTCCCCGTGGGCGAGGACTGACCGGCTTCATCCAGCGGGGTGGATCGAGAGGCGCATCTCGCTGCGTTGCGCCAACCGCAACCGCAAACGTCGCCCACTGCCATCGGGCAGCACCGGGTCGTGTGCGTTGATCCCCTCCAAGACCGGAGCCCCGCTCGCGCCAACTCCAGTCACCGCACCCCCACATAGGCCTGGATTTGGGCGCTGAACTTCCCGCTCGCCTGCCGACCTTCCAGCACCCGGATCCACTCCTTGCCATTGCGGCGGCGCAGCGCTCGTCCCCACCGTTTTCGGACGCGGCAAGAAGCGTGCAAGGTACGCCGGCAGGGCTGATCGGGGGACGGTGCCTCAAAGGAGGGCGGCTGTCCGGACGGGCGGTTCGCCGCCCGGTCTGAACGGCGGCGTGGACGGTCCCGGCGGTCCTCGGGGTCTGACCGCTCGCAGCGACCAGATTTCCCGAAGGCTCACGGCCAGCGCACACGCAACTGGAGGAAACGCGCCCCGCCCACCGGCAGCGACGCGGCATCCCGCATTGTGACCGTTTCAGTGGCTCCGTGGTCTGCCACCGACACCACTGTGTCGACCGGGGTGGGCGCGTTCCAGGGCAATCCGTCGTCCGCCACCACCTCGTAGACGATGTCGCCGGCGGCCTTGACCCTCGTGAAGGCGAGGCCCGGATACAGCGCCCCGCCGACGTCGATGAGAACCGCCTCGGGCCGTCCCCCGGAAACCGGCACGAGCGGATGGAGATTCAGGGCGTACGCCATCGCGTTCACCAGGCCGTTGCCATCGGGATCGGCGGTTCGCCCCTTGATGCTGTCGGGCACCCAGGTGGGCCAGAAGCGGTGCTGCCATTGAGCGAAGTTGAGCGGGTCAGGCAACGGCGCCAATTCGAACGTGAGCCCGAGAAGATTGCTGCCCGCCTCCGTCCCGCTTCCGGCCAGAACGCCCTCGGCGCGCAACAGCACGTGGTAGACCCCGGGCTGCGTGAATCCCCAGTTGTGGTGCGAGTGGCCGCCCGCCGTCAGCTCGAGGACATCCGAGGCATCGATCCCATCGGTGGTGTTCATCTGCACGGCAAAACCCCCGACCTCCGCCTGCCACAGGAAGAAATCGCCCGGCCCCTCGACAACCTCGAGTTGGTAGCGCAACGAGCCGTTGAACACCCCGACCGGAACGCCGTCCGTGCTGAAGCCCAGGTAGGGCAGTCCGGGATCTTCGCTTTGCGGGAGGACCCAAAGCGGGTCGCCCCCCGCCCCGAACGGGGTGCCATCGGGCAGCGTGAGCTGGGCCGCTTCCCCGGCCACCAGCAGGACTTCGTTGGTGGCGAAGCGTTGTCCCCTGGCCGAATCGCGCACGGCCAGGTCGAGCGTGCCGCCGGCCTCGGCATTCCACGCGAGGTGGATGTCAACGTGGCCCCGCTCCAACGCCGCCGGGCGAACCTGGAACACGTATTCGGCGGGTGCACTGCGGCTGCGGCTGCCGTTCGCGACCAGAACGCCGGCGGCGCGCACCGCCACGCGGTAGGTGCCGGCCGTGCTGAAGGCCCAGACCAGATGCGCGTGAGCCCCCGTGGCGGCCGGGTAAAGGTCGGCTTCGTCAATCCCGTCCACGCTGTTGAAGAAGACCTCCGGATTCCCGAAGGCATCGGTGCGGAACAGGAACACCTGCCCCGGACCGACCAGGTGTTCGAGCGTGAGGTCAACCCGGTTGTTCGCAAAAATGCCCGGTTCGATCTCCTCCGTGCCCAGCCCCAGAAAGAGCAGGTCCGGATGGGCGGTGGCCGGCAGCGCCCAGTAGGAATCCCCCGGCGCCCCGAGCCAGGCGTAGCGCGGATCGTCGGGCACCGTGGCATGCCCGGCGGAACCTACCTCGAGCACAACCCGCTCGGGTTCGAACTCGGTATCGGTTTCCTCATCGTGGACATGCAGGTCCCAGACGCCATCCTCAAAGGCGAGGCCGAGGTCGGCGTGGCCCGTGCTCAGGGCAGGCTGGGAATGAAGGGACAGGCTGGCGGCGGACGCCGCAAGCGCCGCACGGGAAAACGGAAGGAAGCGGAAGTTCATGATCGGTTACGGTTTGAGCAAAAAGTCCAGGTACGGGGTTGAACAACGGGGCGCCGCGCCCGGCCGGACCGGTGGTCGGCGAACCGGCGGCGCATGGGGCGCAACCGCGCGGGCACCTCCCGGCGGCCCGGATGGCGGCTTCGGTTCAGGGGGCAATGACGTTATTCCGGCGGCCGGGCGACGTTCTCGCCGCGGTCGATCCGGGCTTTCAAGGTGGTGGCGGCAATGGTCTCGACGTGGCTGTCGGCGAAGAGGTAGTTCGCGCTTCCCCGGGTGTGGTCCGGGGAGTTCCGCGCGCCCCCGTGCCGGTCGGGCTGGATGTCGAACAAGACCGACTCCCAACCCTGATGCCAGCTGCGCGAATGGGTGTGATCGGCGAAGATGCTCGGGGCCACCGAATCGGCGACCTCGAAGAGCGTGACGGTCCCGGTCGGACGCCGCAGCCGGTCGAGATTGCGGAACGATTCGACCACGCCGCCGAACGGATCCAGGCGATCGACGAACACATACTCGTTGGGCACGTAGCTTGAGGCGTTGTTGGTCAGGCGGGCGGTCCGGTGGGGATCCGACGGACAGGCCCGGATGCGGTCGACGTTCCCGACGAACGGTTCGAGGGTGAAGATCCAGGAACGGTTGGTCTCGGAGGAGCCGTGCGTCGTGAGCGGGAGGAACCCGCGGTGGTCGTCCGCATACATGGCCAGGCCCAGCCCAATCTGGTGGAGGTTCGAGCGGCAGGAGGCCTGCTGTGCCTTCGCCTTCGCCGCCGAAAGAGCGGGCAGGAGCAGGCCCGCCAGAATGGCGATGATGGCGATCACCACCAGCAATTCGATCAACGTAAAGCCCGGCATTTCCCGGGCAGGTCGCTTTCGTTTCATGTCATCTTGTCGATTCCCAATCACCCCCGCGAGGTCAGCCTTCCGGCTGACGCGGGGTTCCAGGCGGCGGGTTCCGCCAAGCCCGCAGAGGGGACGTCGCCGCGGACGCCCCACCCGCCGAAGCCAGGGCGGCTGGATCAGGAAACGGCGACCGGAGGGGCCCGGCCTGGAGGATGGGGAAAGGGCGGCGCGAACGGGCCGACTGCGGGAGCCGGAAGACCGGACCCGAATGGAATGTCCGGCGCGGGCGCCGGCGTCACCGCGGTGGCCGCGACTTCCAAAAGGCCCTGCGCCACCAAACCGACCAGGCATTGGTGCCCCGGCGAACCCGCTTCATCACAGATCAACGCATGGAGGGCGCCAGAGACGGTCGCGACATGCGCGAGCAGGAGGCACGCGACCAGCGCCAGGCCCAGGGCCCACCGCCGGAGTTCGCCAATGTCCATCAAGGCTCGCATGCGCAATTGCAAATCCTTTGCAAATAGACAGGGGCCCGCCCGGCTTGTCAAGCGTCGTCGAGGGGCTCCGGGTGGCTTGTCCCGTGCCACCGGGTCCGGAGCGAAGCCCTGGCCTTCGTCCAATTGCGCCGCCGGTAACCGCACCGCTCGTCACGCGCGCCGGACGCGGGCGAAGAGTTGCCCTCAGGTCGGAGCAGGTTCGGCCGCGGGGGCACCGCTCAGCTTCCCCCGCGTTCGAGGAAGCCGGGAAAATGCCGCGCGGCGTTCATTCGGCCGGTCCCACCGGAAGTCCCACTTGCGGGCGAACCAATGCCGCGCCCCGAAGCAGCCGCGCTGCGCACGGTCAGCGGCCGCAGCACTGTTTGTACTTCTTGCCGCTGCCGCACGGGCACGGATCGTTGCGACCGACCTTTTCGGCGGTGCGGATCGGGCGGGCCTTGGAGACGGCCTCGGTCGCCTCGGAGACCATGTCCGAGGCGGCTTTCCGCGCCTTGGGATCGGGGGCGGGGGCACTGGGTTGGCCAAGCGCCTGCACCTGACCATGCACGGTCTGCTTGGGCAGGTTGCGCAGGAAGTTCTCGAACGCCATCATGCTCGAGGCGCTGCGGAAGACGTTGTGGCAGATCTCGCTCTTGATGTTGATCATCAAGTCGTCGAAGAGCTTGAACGCTTCGATCTTGTATTCGATGAGCGGATCCCGCTGCCCGTGGGCGCGGAGGCCGATGCTGTAGCGGAGGCTGTCGATGCTGTAAAGGTGTTCCTGCCACAAGCGGTCGATGGCGCTCAGAATGGTGTAGCGCTCGACCGTCCGGAGAGCGTCCGGGTTCTCGAACTGAACCTTGAGCTGGTAGGCCTGCGTGATCCGCTCGATGACGAAACGGGCAAGGGCGAACTGGGCGGCGCTCAAGCCCTCGAAAAGCGAGCCGACCACCGGTTCGGCGCCCCCTTCGTTGGCCGCCTTCGTCAGTTCGGACTCCGGCATGCCGAGCGGGAAGTTCAGGTTGATCCAGTCGGCCAGTGGCCGCTTGTCCCATTCGGTCGGATCGGCGGTTGGCGACGTGGTCTGCCGCACCTTCTCGACCACGACCTCCTCGATGATGTCCATCAACCGGTCCCGCACGTCTTCGGCGTGGATGATCTCGTTGCGGAAACCGTAGACGATCTCGCGCTGACGGTTCATCACGTCGTCGTACTCGAGGGTTCGTTTGCGGATCTGGAAGTTGTGTTGTTCGACGCGTTTCTGAGCCTGGCCGATCGAGCGGTTGAGGAAGGGATGTTCGAGTTCCTGACCCTCCTCGAGCCCGACCCGTTCCATGATCTTCACGATCCGGTCCGAGCCGAACAGCCGCATCAGATCGTCCTCGAGGGAAATGAAGAAGTGCGATGAACCCGGATCCCCCTGCCGCGCGCAACGCCCCCGCAGCTGGCGGTCGATGCGGCGGGCCTCGTGCCGTTCGGTGCCGAGAACATGCAGACCGCCAATACCGGCGACCCCCTCGCCCAGCTTGATGTCGGTGCCGCGGCCGGCCATGTTCGTGGCAATGGTCACCCCGCCGCGATGCCCCGCGCGGGCCACGATTTCGGCCTCCTGCTCGTGGTACTTGGCGTTGAGGACGGAATGCACGATTCCGACCTTCTTGAGCAGGCGCGACAGGTGCTCGCTGACCTCGACCGAGATGGTGCCGACCAGGATCGGGCGGCCCTGGGCGTGAATCTCCTGAATCTCCTGGACGACGGCGTTGTATTTCTCGCGACGCGTCTTGTAGACCGTGTCGTTCGAGTCCGTCCGGACGCAGGGTTTGTTGGTCGGGATGACGAGCACCCCGAGCTTGTAGATGTCGCTGAACTCCGCCGCCTCGGTCTCGGCAGTGCCGGTCATGCCCGCCAGTTTGGCGTACAACCGGAAGTAATTCTGAATGGTGATGGTGGCCAGCGTCTGGGTTTCCCGCTCGATCTCGACGCCCTCCTTGGCCTCGACCGCCTGGTGCAGGCCATCGCTCCAACGCCGCCCCGACATGAGCCGGCCGGTGTTCTCGTCGACGATGACGACCTTGCCGTTCTGGACCACGTATTGGACGTCGCGCTGGAACACGCAGAAGGCCTTGAGCAGCTGCGAAATGGCATGGATGCGCTTGGCCTTGGCCTCGAAGTTGGCCTGGACCTTCTGCTTCATTTCCATGCGCTTCACCACGTCCGGCTCGGGGCCGTTGTCGATCTCGTGGATCGCCGTGATCAAGTCCGGCATGACGAACGCGTCGGGATCGTCCGGCTGGAGGAAGTTGCGGCCCTTCTCGGTGAGATCCGATTCGTGGCCCTTTTCGTCGATGGCGAAGAACAGTTCCTCCTTCTCGGCGTAAAGGGATTTCTTGGTCTGGTCGGCGTGGAGTTCGAGTTCGGCGGCCTGGGTCAACCCCTGATTTTCGGGATCCTCCATGAGCTGGAGGAACTCGGGCATCCTGGGGGAACCCATCTTGACGCGGTAGAGCAGCAGGCCGATCTCGCGCTCGAGGGACTCTCCGTTCGGGGGATTCGAGCCGTCCTCGGGATGGAGTTGCTTGATGAGCTGCCGGGCCTCGCTCAGGAAGCGCCGGCAGAGTTTCTCCTGCACCTGGACCAGGGAGGCGATCCGCGGCTTGAAGTCCACGTACAGCGAGTTGTCCGTGTTCACCACCGCCGGGCCGCTGATGATCAACGGCGTCCGGGCCTCGTCGATGAGGATCGAGTCCACCTCGTCGACGATGGCGAAGTAGTGGCCGCGCTGGACCTGTTCCTCCGCGCGCACCGCCATGCCGTTGTCCCGCAGGTAGTCGAAGCCGAACTCGGCATTCGTGCCGTAGGTGATGTCGCAATGGTACTGCTCCCGACGCAGCGGGGGCGGCTGGTCATGGAGGATGCAGCCGACCGTCAGGCCGAGAAAGCGGTAGACGGCGCCCATCCATTCGCTGTCGCGGGCGGCGAGGTAGTCGTTGACGGTCACGACATGCACCCCCCGGCCGCTGAGGGCGTTGAGGTAGACGGGCATGGTGGCCACCAGGGTTTTGCCCTCGCCGGTGGCCATTTCGGCGATGCGCCCCTTGTGCAGTGCCCAGCCGCCGATGAGCTGCACGTCAAACGGGATCATGTCCCAGGCGATTTCGTGCCCGCGAACGACGATCTTCTCCTTGCGCCCGGCCATCCGGCGGCAGGCGTTCTTGACCACCGCGAACGCGTCCGGCAGGAGTTCGTCGAGCCGGCGTTGCAGTTCCGTGTTGTCCTGGATCTGCGCCAGCTCCGCTTTCCAGGCCGCGGTCTTTTCCCGCAACGCCTCATCGGAGAGCGACTGGAGCGACTGCTCGATCTCGTTGATCCGCGCCACAAACGGCCGCAACCGTTTCACCTCGCGGTCGTTCTTGGTACCGATGACCTTCTTGATTATCCAACCCAGCATGCGAATCGCCTTAAACCGCGCAAGCTACGGGATGGGGTGGGCACCGTCAAAGCAATTGCGCCCCCCGGCCGGCTCCGCGAATTGCGCCAAAACTATTGTTACCCGGGCGGTTGTCAGGCGGCTGTCTGACGCCTTGTCACACCCGGGGCGGCCCGCTACCTTGCCTTCATGAGCACCGGCGAGATTCTGGAGATGCTCCCCAAGCTGGAGCCGGCTGAGCGCCGTGAGATCCTGGAACGTCTGTGCGCGCTGGAAGAGGCGGATTCCACCGGCACGCACCAGCGGTGGATCGATGAAGCGCTTGCGCGCGGAACTGCCCGTGCTGCCGACGCCCAGGATTGGGAAGACGCGCTTGAGCGCGGGCTCCAACGCGGCAAGCAGTCGTGAGGGCGCTTTTCCGCCCCCGGTTCTGGCTCGACCTGGAGGACGGAGTCACCTACCTGACGGCGAACGCATCCGAAGAAACCGCGGGGCGGTGGCATGAGGAGGTAATGCCTGCCGTGGCGCGGGTGCAGAGGTAGCCGGACCTCGGGCGCCTGCGACGCGATCTGCTCCCGCTGACATCCGGACACCCAGGCTCCGAAGATTCACCCGTTACCCGCTCTTCTGTCACTGGACTGCCGATGCCCTTGAAGTCCTCGGAGCCAAGCACGGCATGTTCGCCTGTTTAATCATGTCAGGGCGCGTAGCCACGAACCCTTCAGGTTCGGGGTGCTGGTCGTATTCCGGGCCGACGTAGTGGATCCGCTTTGACTCCACACCTGCGCTATCCCGAGCTGGACAGGCCGGATGAAGCAGGCACCCGGGCGGCGCTGCCGAGCTAACGGACCGGGGGCGCGGCGAAGCGGACCGGCCGGCCGTTGCTCAGGCGATAGACGCCAAAGTCGCGCCGGTCGAAGGTTAGGATCTCGGCCTCGGGATGTTGTTCCGCCATGACCAGGAGGCAGGCGTCGGCAAAGTCCATCGGCAGGTCGGCATATTTGCGGACCAGACGCTCCAAGCGGACAGCGTTGACCTGGCTGTCGAACTGGGTGACCAAGAGGTGATCGTTCATCATCCGCAGCAACGGCGCCGGACCGCCCAACAGGTGAGCGGCCTCGGCGAGCACGGCGTCGCAGGTGAACAACGGTACCGGACGACTCGTGAGCTGATTGACCGCCCACGCCTGCCAGTCAGTGGCCTGGCCGGTCAAGAGCGCGACCAATGGGCCGGCATCCACCAAAGCGCGTCGATTCACCTCTTGCTCCCCTGCATGGCGAGCCGAATGGCGGCGTTGGTGATGCGCTTGGGGACGGGGCAATCGACGGATCCGACGTGTTTCTCCCAGCGAGCTTGCGGATCGGCATCCGCACGTTGCCGCACAGCGGTCCGCACAAACTCCGCCACGGTCTCGCCGGCATCCTTCGCCTTCGCCTGCCAGCGTGCCTTCTCCGCAGCGGATAATCGAATGGTCAGTGTGTCACTCACGCGCAGAATGTCATACAGGAAACGTTGCCCCGTCAAGGAGGTGCCCGGACCACGGGGACATTTGGCCTTCCCCCGGCAATCGGCGTCGGCAGAATGGGGTGCATCCGATGAGAGATACTGCAACTGGTTTCGGATCGGGCGCCATGAGACCCAGCCGGCGGGAGTTCCTGGGGCGCTGTGGGGCCGTGGTCGCATCCGCGGTGACGTTCGCCGGCTGTCGTGGCATGGCGCGGCCCCGATCCCCGGCGGCAGATCCGGAGCGGCTCTTTTTCACCTCGCAGGGCAGGACGGCCGTCATCAATGCCGACGGCTCCGGCTTGCGTTACTTCGAGTTCGATGTGCCGGATCAGGTGACCTGGCAGCCGGGGCCCTTCCTTTCGGACGGACGCCGGGTCATCTTCCTCAGCATGGAAGCGCGCCGGGACGGCCCCGGCCGGCCCTTCGACCGTTACTACCACCAAACCCCGACGCATCTCTGGCTCTATGACCTGGCTCGCGATGCGCTGACGGAGATCTGCACGCGTGAGCGGCTGTCCGTCTTTTACACACCGGCCTTGTTGGTGTCCGACGAGAGGCTGCTGGTGCAGGTGGTGCGCGATTCGGGCGGCCAGGTTTTCAGCATGAACCTCGACGGCTCGGATGCCCGTGAGTTCACCCGGTTGGGCGAGGGTTTGCCTTACGGCCTCAGCCTTCATCCGGAGGGTCAACGCGTCGCGTATCATCTGGCCAGCCCGGAGGGCTACCAGATCTGGACCAGCAACGTTGACGGTTCGGAGCGAGTGCGAGTGGCGGCACATCGCGACCACCTTTACTTCGGCCCGAGTTGGTCGCCGGACGGCGCTTGGCTGGTCTTTCAAGACTGTCACTTCAAGGCCGATCCCGGCCACGACTGGAGCGATCTCTGTTTGGCCCGCCCCGACGGCAGCGATTTCCGGGTGCTGACGGAAGGCCAGGCCATGTGGTTTGGCGCGACCTACGGAAATCCCGGGAACCGCGGTGGCGGATCCAACCTCGCCGCGTGGACTCGGGACGGGCAGATCCTTTTTCCGCGCCGGCTGCGCGACTCGAAGGTGGCGTGGGAGTTCCAGGCGCAACGGCCCGACACCGACCACTTCAACCGCGACTTCAGACCCGAACTCGCCCGTGGCGGCACGCAAATCTGCCGGTTGAACCCCGTCGACAGCTCGTCGCGGCTCCTCACCCAAAGCGATCCGCCCGGTTGGGATTTTCGCGCCAGCGAATCGCCCTCGGGACGGCAGATCATCTTCTGCCGCGCCGGGACTGGGGACGTGCCGGGGCTGCACGTGATGGCTGCGGAGGGAGGTCGTCCCCGTTTGCTGACCCGCGGATGGGACGGACAAGGAGCGGATCATCCGCGCTGGCTGCCAACGGGGAACCGCGAATCCCAGAAGAGACCATGTTGAATCGAAACCTGATGCCTCTGCTTGCCGCCCGCGCGCTCGGGCTGCTTGCCGCAACGAATGCTCCGCCGACTTTCGGGGCCGACACCGACGAGACCGGAGTGGCCCGGGTCCGGTTGGTGGGCGCCCCCACGCGCTATGCGGTGGATGTGGAACGATATCGCTTCGGCGCCAATCCGGATGTGCGCAACCGCGCCTTCTACCCGATTCCACAGGACGTTGTTACCCTCGAGACCTACCTCCACTGTATCGATGCGATGGAACCGGCCGCCATTGCACAGAATCCAAACCGCGGCATGGACGGTCCTCGCGCCTTTATGCCGGTATTGGTGAAATACGCGCAAACGGGCGAAGCGCAATGGGGCGACGCCTGCATCGCCATGTTGAAGGCCTTTCACGACGGAATGCGGCGTCAGGTTGCCGAACGGAAGTGGTTCTGGCAGTTCGAGCATCCGGCGGCGCTGATACCGCTCTATCGCCGGCATCTGGTTCGGGGCGGGGTAATGGAGCCGGAGGCCCCCTGGTTCCGCGAAATGTGGCTTTGTTATTGCCGCAACCTCCACGTTTGGGATTCCGAACCCGTCGAATGGCGGGGTGGTTGTCATCGTTCGATGCCGGAGGCTTACGCCAAAGGCCGCGCGGCGGACTGGTATCCGGACATCCCGGAGGCAGCGCATTGGAAGCGGTATTCCGAACTCGTGTTCCGGGATTTCTGGCGGGCCCGGGATGTGCCGCAAAACGACACCGGCTATATGATGGGGCCGCTCATCATCCTCGCTTGCGGCGGCGACCAGTGGACCGGCGACGACCGGGTCTACAACGATCCCGCCATGAAACGGCTCTGGGATCGGCTCCTCGTGGAAGTGTCGCCCGATGGCGCGATCAATCCCTACGGACCGAACGGCGGTTGGAACAGCACGGCCGATTACCGCATCGCCATGCTTGAGCGCATCGCCGCCAAGACCCGTGACGGTCGTTATCGTTTCGGGGCACACAAGCTCCTCAATTACCTGCGCTACCAAAGTCGTGAAGCCGACCCGAAGACGTATCGTCTCGACGCCGGAAGTCCCTGGCTCATTTCGCTGGCCTGGCTGTTTGCCGATGACGCGGTGAAGCCGAGCATGCCCGAGGCCGGTTCGCTCTGTAGCCAACGCCGCGAAGCCATCCGGGTTCCGCACACGGACAAGGATCTGACCGAACGCCTCCTGGGCGATGCCGATGCGCGCGAGAACTTCGGCCACATTTGCTGCAGTTGGCACATGACCGAACAGGTTTGGCCGGACAAGCTCGTTCTGCGCAGCGGTTGGAATCCCGGTGACTTCTTCGCCTTGGTGGAGTTGCATCCCACCAGTTTTCCGGCGAATCCCGGCGGCATCATGGGCCTGAACCGTTGGGGCGCGCCGTTCACCCAGATCGTCACCAGCAAGGGGGCATCGGTCGAGAACCGCGCGTTGATCGAGGATCTGGGCGGAACCGCCAAACGGCGTTACCACGGAGACAAGCTGCGGATCGACGAGTTCTGGCACACCGGCACGATGCCGGACATTCGCTCGGCGCTGACGTATTTCCGGGACACGACCGAGGCCACCTTCGCCCGGGTGCAGGTCGACAACATGGACGGTCTGCCCGTGGTGTACGAACGTGAGTTCATCTTCGTGAAAAACCGCTTCCTCGCCACGAGGGAGCTCGTGACCTTCGAAGACAGCTTCCATGCTCGCGTCGCGCCTCTCTGGAACACGCACAACATCGGGCCGCAAATCGGCAGTCACTGGGCGAACACCTTCATCCACCAACCCGTCGCGGACAACGGCACTCGGAGCGCAAAGGCGCCGCCGGTGGATTTGTTGGTCTGGTTTGCCCCGCGTGCCGACTGCCGGATGGAGGTCGTGGACCGGCTCCAGGACGATCCGCGAGCCGAGGCCTGTCCCAACCAAGTGCGCTACATGTGGGAGGGCACACCTGCGGTGGGGGAAACCCTCGTCTTCACCCAGCTCTACTATCCGCACGCCCCCTATCGCGCCCGGGCGACAACAAACAATCCCAACCCCGGGGCGAAAGCCGCTTATGCCGACGGACTCCAAGCCACCGCCCACGCCTCCGGCATCACGGTGATTCGCGATGATCCGGAAACCACCATCCTGCGACTGGAGCTGGAGTCGGGCCGCGTCGAGTGGGTCCTGTTCAATCCCGATGCGAAGCCCATGGAGATCGGTGACGATCAAACCACTGAACCGATGGCTTACATCGAAGAAAACGAATGACCCCGGCACGAACACCCGGAACAACGATGGCGGCCACGTTCTTGCTCGCCACGGGGACTGCGTCGTTCGCTGGCGGTGCCTCGCATCCAAATAACCCGGGAGGGGTCGATGGCGACACGCGTGGGCGGTATGCAGGCAATTGTCGAAGGCGAGGTAGCTGGAGAGGAAGTCAGTCATCAGCCAGTCGGCATACCGGGGAATGATCCCGATGGCTTCAATGGCCTCCTTGCCGCGCGCCCAGTGCACGGCAAAGAACGTCAGGAGCGGCGTGCACACGACGTGCAGCCAATGCTTGGCCTGGTTGATCGGCAGGCTCGTTTCATCGGCATGCAGCACCGGTTGCTGAGGTAAGATCTCAACCAAGCGCTCCTCGAACGGCTCCAGCGCCTGGTAGTGTTCCCCGCGGGCGCTTTGCAGGGTCGCCTCGCTAACGGCATACCCGAACATCTCGGCGCACATTTCGCGGATTCGCAGACTGGCCCCCTGCTGGGCGTCGTAGAGATAGGCCAGTAGAGCCCGAAAGCTCCGGCCGTATTGCACGGGGGCGTAGACCCCCGGGGGAAACGCCGCCCTCACCGTCCGGTGGCAACCGGGACATTCCTTGATCGGAGCGCGATGCTCGGTGCATTCGAGTTTCAAGGACGGGAGGTCGAAGACTTGTCGGCGTTGATAATCCAACACCGGTTCTTGGGAGAGGTCGGTGCCACACTCGCATGGCCCAGACGTTCACAGCTGAGCTTCAACACGCGCGAGGCCAGATTGGGCCAGCGCCCCGGGGCGGCCAGGACCAGGAAGCGCTGGTTTTGGGCCAGCAGATGGCGCCGGGCCGCCACCTCGCGGGCCGACCAATGCAGCCAGCGGTCCCGGGGCTTGAGGTGGAAGGCGGGCGAACAGAAGACCATCAACGCCAGCCACTGCCCCTGAAACTCGGCCACATAGCGCAGGGCCTGGCCCACGGCGGTGGCGTTCTTGAGGTAGTGCCTGCGGCGGAGAAGGTCGTCGAACCGGGGGCGTTCGGATTCCTCGATGAGACGCACCTGGACCCCTTGGAGCAACTCGGGTTCCGGGGGCAGTCCCTCGCTCACCACGCTGGAAAGATGGACCGACATGCCCGGAGTGAAGCAGGGAGAGGAGGGGGTGCTTAGAGAAATCGAACCAAATCTCTCCCTTCAAACCTCTTCCACGACTCCTTGACAACCGCCCTGGCCCCGGGAGTTGGATCTGAAATCCTGGGGCTTACGCGGTCTCGCCGGTTCCGACTGGCAGTCACGTTTTGGTGAATCATCGCCCCCGGCGGCAGGCGTCCGCATCCCCGCTGGATCATGCGCCGACGGCACATCGGCGGCTACGAGTCACTGAATCGTTCCGGCTCACACGGCAGCGTCCACGCCGTTTCTTCGGGCTTCCGGCCGCTGGGGGGGATCGGAGCCATGAAAGCGCCGCCGCCGCTGAATCCTGCAGGCGCAACGCTTGCGGGGTTATTTCGCCGGACGCGGCAACAGCTGTTTCAGCGCCGCGTTCACCCTTTCGTGGCCCTCCAGTTTCGTGTCGTTCCAACTCACGACCAAGTCCAGCGATGGGATGACCACCACGGCCCGGATATCGCCGTGACCGAAACAGCCGTAGGCGTCCGCCGGCACGTCCGGCCAGTTGCGCGTGCCATCCCGGCGGAGGCCATTGATCCACCAAGCGTAACTGTAGCTGCCTTCGTGGTCGCACTGGTTCCCGCCACCGCCGATGGAACGCTGGTCCGGAATCATCTCCGCGGGCTTCCCCTGCGTGCGAGGGATCGTGAGAGAAAGCGGGTTCGCCACGACGAAGCGGGCCAGGGCAGCCGGAATCAACCGCCGGTCCCCCCAGCGGCCTTCGCGCAGATAGAGCAGGCCGAACCGGGCGAAATCCCGCGGGGAAATCGCGAGGCGCCCCGGACGGTTCCCGGGCCCGAATGCCATGAAGGTCGGGTCGTCCTCGCACTGCAACCGGTCGGCCAGCCGCGGCCGCAACACCTCCGCATCGACCCTCTCCCAGGTGCTTCGGTAGACACGCAGCATCAGGGTATCGAACAGCAACGCCATGTTGTGGTCGTTGTAGTCGAAGGCCGTGCCGGGCGCCTCACCCGCGCCGTAACACGAGACTTGATTGCACAGGTGTCGCCAGGTAATGCGCCGATCCTTGAAGCCCAACCCGGCATTGAGCCCGTCGAGCCGGGGCTCCCAGCGATCCACCGGTTCGTCCCAACCGGCAACCCGCCCTTCCGCGATGGCCTCGATCAGGAAGTGCGTGTAGACCGGCTTGGCCGCCGAGGCCACATCCCGCCGCCGCCCCGCCTCGCCCCATTCGTAAACCAGGTACCCCTGTCGCACCACGCATCCCGAGCCGCGGGCCAACTCGCTCATCGCCTCGAGGCCCGTCGGGTCAAGACCGACCGTAATCGGATCGCGCCGCGCCCAGTGTTCGCCGGGAAACACCGGTTCGACACCCGCCGCCGAGGCACTCCACCCCGCAAGCAGCACCGAAGTGATCCAGCACACACGTGGCATTCGCAAGGCCCTCATTTCCGGCGTCGTTCGGAACTTCAGATGGTTCGATTGCTACCGCGGCGCGTAGGCCACGGAGGTCTGGATCGCATGCGTGCAGGAACAGCCGGCGCTCGTTTCCGGCGCGAGGACCAGCCCGCCGCTCGGAATCAGGCTGAGCCAGCACCCGCCCCGAATCCCCTCGAACTGCTTGCGTTCATTGGTGTCGAGATCCCATTGACCATGGAAATGATGACGGTAAAAGAAGCTGTGACTCGAGGCCGCCATCGTGCCGCATCCGCGGCGGTCGGGCAGGTCGTCCCGCGTCTGCCGGCCGGTTCGCAAATCAAAGGCCCGCCGCTCGCTGTAGAGGGTGTCGCCCACGATCAGCGGATGCTGAATGAACCCACCGTGATGATCGCGGGCCGGCGGATAGTGCTGCTCCCAAAGCTTCGTGTCACCGATGAGCACCCGCGTGTCGGGGGTGTCCGTGGACGCCGGCACCTCGGGCACGTCATAGGCCCAGATGTGATAACCGTCCTTGGCGCCCCCCACGGCGGTCAGAGTGCCATTGCCGTAAGCGAGGTACAACATCCGTTCGGCCGATCCGAAATCAACGGACTGCTCCCAGAGCTTCCGACCGCTCTTGAGGTCGAGCGCCACCAGCGCCTGCTCGGTGAACGGCTCCCGGTGCAACCGTCCCGACGCCGCTTCCCTGGCTTCCGCATTCCGGCTCTCCACAAAGAAGACCTGGCCGTCGGCGACGGTGATGGTCGAGTTGATCACCGTGCCGCCCTCGTAAACCCATTCGCGGGCGCCATTGTGACGGTCGAGCGAGAAGAGACGATCGCTCGTCACCACCGAGACTTCGTCCACGCCCGCGCCGTCGTACCATTCGCCATCATCGCCGATGTAGGCCGAGCCCTGCTTGACGGCGCTCCCGACGACCGAATCCCCGACCACGCCGACGTAACCCCAGTCGTGGGCGGGTTCCTCGCCTTCGCGCGGCACCTCGAACTGCAACTCGCGTTCGCCCGTCTGGCCGTTGATGCCGGTGAGCGTGCCGCCGCTGGCCACGTAGAGATAATCACTCGAAGCGGCCATGTTGCTGCAATCCCGCGGCATGTTGGCCCGGCGAACCTCGGGGGCCTGCGTGGACCAGAGGATCGAGCCATTGTAGGCGTCGATGCCGAACAACACGCGGTCGCCCTGCACGAAGAGCCGGCCGTTGGCGGAGACCGAGGAGGGGTTGCGCGGCCCGCGATCCGGCATGGGGCGCGGCCCGGGTTCGCCCCACCACAGCACGCCCATCTCGCCCTGCACCAGATCGTCCTTGCTGCACGCGGAGTTGTCGGTCGCGCCATAGAGGTGCGACCAATCGCCCGCCCCTTCGAGCGCCGGCCGACGGTAGGCGCCCCACGGTGCGTTCCGGACCTCGATCTGCGCGCCTTCCATGCCGCCCGCCGCGAACCAGTCCCGCAGCGCCCCGGCGCTCCCGGCGGGCGCCCCCGAACCCGCAGGCTGCGCCATCACGACCAACCCGCCGTTTGGACGCAGGCAGCGGAAGGCTTCGGTTGCCGAGGGCGGAAGGGCGCCGGTTCGCAACACGCGTTCGGAGACGAGCAGGTTGGCGAAGTACTTGCCGTAGGGCAGGGTTTCCAGTCCGCCGCGCTGCACCGCAACGCGCACGCCATAGAACCCCGCGCGATCCAGCGAGCGACGAATGGCCGCCACTCGCGCTTCGTCCGGTTCCAGCACCACCACGCTCAACCGGGACTGCTTCGCCAACTCGTAAGCCAGACACCCGTCCTCGGCCCCGAGCACGAGCGCGTAGCCCTGATCGCTGCCCAGGCGCCCGATCATCTCCCGCGCCGCCGCCGCACAGGCGCGCGACCAATCGGTGTCCGCATACGGTGACGGACGCTCCGGCGCCTCGGGCACCAGGTAGTTGAAGGTCGAATCGAAGTGATACGGACGCGAGGCCCACGGCGCCCCGGACGCATCGACACCCATCAACCGGTACTGGCAGATCGTATCGCGCGGAATCTCGTCAAGCTCGAAGCGATGCTGCGTCCGGGGCGTTGCGTCCTCGAACCGGCGACGACGATCCGGCGCGTCGATGAACTCGAGCACCGAGGGCATCGGTCCCGACGTGGTCCAGCTCACTTCGATGGCGCCGGGTGCCACCCAGTCGACGAACGGCCCGGTCAGGGCGCGGAATTCGGGTCGGGGCGGCCGGGGCTGCGGAAACCGCTCGCGCATGGCGGTGTAACGCTCCTGAATCTCGCCGGCGGCCAGGGCCCGGCTGAAGACGCGAACCTCGTGGATCCGCCCTTCGAGCCCGTAGAATTCGTTCTCATCCTGGTAGGCGCCGATGACGTACGGCGCCTGCGGCGGATAAAGGATTTTCCCCGACTGCTCGCGCGATTCCGCCGCCGGTTCCCCGTCGACGTAGAGGCGCAGCCACCCGCCGTCGTAGGTGCCGACGACATGATGCCAGACGCCCGGCGAAAAAGGCTCGCGGCTTTCGAGGTAGGTCATCCGCCCGCGTCCCTCGCTGGCGAGAGCAATGGCGAAGTTGTTGTTCACGTAGCCGAGCAACCAGCCGCGCTCGAAATCCCCGTTATCCTGCAACGCGCCGATGATGCCGCCCCACGCCTGCGGTTTTGCCACCACCACCCAGGTTTCAACGCTGAGGGCGCGGTCAGGCAGCGTGGCGTCCTCGAGTCGGTCGGTCAGGCGCAAGCACGAGCGGCGGCCATCGAATTCGAGAAACGCCGGGCCGTCATCGGTGCGAAGGTGCACGCCGCCTTCCAACTGTCCGGCGAGCCCGCCACGAAAGGCGTTCAAGGTCGATCCGCGAAGGTGATTCGGAGCGCACAGCCACCAACCGAGCAGCCCGGTGTCCGCGGCCTGTGCTGGCAGAAGGCCGGACGGCGCGGACAAGGCCAGCCAGCCGGAAAAGAGCAACGTCGAGGGTCGTTTCATGGCAATCATCGTGAAGTCGTGGTGAGGAGGAAACCGGCGGCGGAATCCGCGGCCGGGCGGCCAACGGAGGCGGTCGCCGGCGGAGCAAAGCAGTGAATCACGCCCGAATCGGTACTGACGAACAACCGCCCGCCCGCCGCCGCGAGCCCGAGAGCCTCGGCGTCCACCGGAGCTTCCCAGACCTTCTCTCCGGTGTCCGTGCCATGGGCGGCCACACTCTTCACACCGCCGGCGTAAAGGACGTCGCCCGCCAGAATCAGGCTCAGCGGATGCCGGCACGGCTGCCGCCACAGGACGCAGCCTTCCATCTCGCGGGACAACCGGTCGATGGCGCCGCCGACTTCCGTGAGTTCACCGCGCAAACGGGTCCGGGCCGCGGCGTCTCCCGCCCGCTCGACCTGCTGCAACTGCTTGCGGAGCGCGTCGCGCCGGGCCAGCACGGTCTTGCGCTCGCGGGCCAGCTCCAGATAGCGGGCCCGATCCAGGGCGCTCAGTTCGTTGTCGGCGTGGAGAAACGAGCGGGCCGGGGTGACAATCATGTGGTTGCCGGCGAACGTGGCCAGTTGATCACTTTCCCCGTCCGGCACCACGCCCAGCTGGCCCGCTTTTCCGGGACCGAACACCAGCTCACCACCGGTCAACAGGGCGTAAGTGCCCCCGGCCCCTTCGACCACCCGGATCCGGCTGCCGTCCGCCCGGTCATAAACGACGGGGTTGTTCCGTCCCGAAGGCACATACAGGCGGGTGTCCGAGGCCAGCAGATAACCCTGGGCCGGCAGGTCGTTGTTCACGACCTTCCATCGCTCGGCGCCCGTCCGCGCATCCAGCGCGCAGAGGTAAACCCCTTCGGAAGGGAACATGCCCGCGCCACAATACGCGAGCCCGTCCCGCACGATCACGCCCGTGCGCACCGGCCAGGGGGAAATCACGCGACCGTTGCCGGGAATCCGCGTTTCCCGCGGGCCGGGTCGGTGCTTCCAAACCAGCCCGCCATCGGCAAGGCGCAGGCAGTAGACGTACCCATCATCGGAACCCACGTAGGCCCGCCCGCCCTTGAGGGTCGGGGCCAGCCGGACCGGCCCCTCGGTGAAAAAGCTCCAGCGCTCTTCCCCGGTCGCGGCATCCAGGCAGTAAACCTTGTCGTCTGCGGAGGAACCGAACAGGACCGCGCCTTCCGCCGCGACGACGTGGAAGGCGTAATCGAAGTCCTGCCGGTGCGGCATATCGTAGACCTTGTTGTAAAGGTCCGCCTTGGCTTCCCCGCCCCACGCCGGACGCGGCCGGTGCGGGGAACGCCATTGCCAAGCCTGGCTCAATGGGGGCGCGATGGTCCCGGGCGAGACCCCGGACCGGGCATCATCCCCGCCGTAGGTCGGCCAGTCGGCGGCGGTCACCGCCCCGACGCCCAACCCGCAGGCCAGCCCGAAGGCCAGCCCCGGCGTCAGCCGACGACCACGGCGGCCCCACCGACCGGGCGGGTGGCGCCGGTCCACTTTCGCGCTGACGCCGAACACCGTCGCTTCGCGTCGGGCGCGCTCCAGGAACATCTGCGATTCCATGCTTGCTGATCTCATTGCGTTTCCAAGATCCGACCGGCCTTCATGCGCAGTTCGCGGTCGGCAAATTCGAGGGCGGTATCGCCATGGGTGACCACCAGCACGGTGCCGCCGGCGCGGCGGTAACCATCGAGGTGCTGGAAGACCTCGCGGGCGTTGTCGGGGTCGAGGTTGCCGGTCGGTTCATCGGCCAGCACGACCGCCGGCCGGTTCAAGAGGGCCCGGGCGAGCGCGGTGCGCTGCCGCTCGCCGGCGCTGAGCTGCGCCGGACGGTGCGTCAACCGCGGCCCCAAACCCAGTTCCTCCAGCAGGCTCTTCGCCCGCGCACCCGCCTCCTCCCCAGCGGTCTCCGTCGCCGCAAGGAGCACGTTGTCGAGCACGCTCAGGTAGGGCACCAGGTGAAACATCTGGAAGACAAAGCCGATTTGCTCCGCCCGCAAGCGCGCCCGGCCCCCGGACGACAGCGCGTAGACGTCCCGACCGCCAAGCCGGACCCGGCCGGCGCTCGGTCGCAACATCCCGCCGAGCGTGAGCAGCAGCGTGGTTTTGCCGCAACCACTCGGACCCCGGATGCATGTGAAGCTGCCGGCGGACACTCCCAAATCAACCTCGTTCAGACCGGTCACCGTCCCCTGCCGCGTGCGGAAGGTCCGGGTGAGTTGTTCGCACTGAATCATGGGATCACTCATCGCGCAGGCTCACCGCGGGATCATGGGTCACGGCCAGGGCGGTGGGAATCAAACTGGCCAACGCCGCAAACGCCGGCGCCACCAGCAGGCACCAGCCCAGCAGCGCGTAGTCCGTCTGAATGGATTTCGCGGTGACCTGGAAGATCCGCGGGCCGAACGCCAGGGCAAGCCCCATCCCGAGCATCCCGCCCGCCAGCGCCCCCAGCAAACCGACGCTCACCGCCCGGCCGAGGAACAGCACCGCCACGTTCCCGGACCCCTTCCCGAGCGCGCGCAGCACCCCGATCTCCGCGCGGCGCTCCCGCACGTTCAAGGCCGCCAGCACTCCCACCCAGGCCGCGCACGCCACCAAGAGCAACGGCGACATGAAACCGAAGTAGCGCTCGGCCGTCTGCCGTTGACGCGCGCGGGCATCGGCGATCGCGCGCAACTGGATCACCTTCACATCCGGCAGCACCTGTTCCAACTCGTCCCGGAGCACCGCCAGCGGATCCTGGTCCGCGGTCAGGCAAAGACAATCGATGGCCTTGATCTCGTTGATCTGTCCCGGCAAACCGAGCACCGTCTGCGCGTCCTCCAGGGCGGCATACACCCGGATGTCCTCCTCCGTGCCGCTCTCGACCAGACAGCGCGCCACCTGGTACTCGCGCCCTCGGAGCGCAAGTTTGTCGCCCCGCTTCACCCCGAGCCGCGCGGCGACCTGCCAGCCCAGTTGCAGCGTCCCCGGCTCCACGGTGAAACCCATCGGCCGCCCCTTCTTGTCCCCGCTCGTGATCGCCGGGGCCAGACCCGTCAGAACCGCCGGGTGCCCCCCCAATTCGATCGTCCCCTGCAACGTCGCCACCAGGTGGTTGTAGGTGAAAAAGGTCCGATCATGCTCGGCCAACTGCCGCACCCGCGCCTCGGGCATGGTGCGGTCCGAAAAACCCGCCGCCCAAAACCGATCCATGTCGGTGTCCTTCGGAATCAGGCGCAGGTTGAATCCGATGTCCCGCATCACCCGGACCGTTTCGCGCTGCGCAGCGTCCGCCGTCACGAAGAACGCCACGAACAACCCGGTCGTGGCCGCCAGCCCCAGGGCGCTCAGGAGGAAGCTCCATCGCCGGTGGACCACTTCCCGGAGGATCAGCCGAAGCATCGTCTTCATCGTGATCTTCCCGCGAAAAGAAACACACCGACCACCCCGATCACGCCAAACGCCACCAAGCCGACCATCGTCATGGAAAGCGAGCCCAGCGGCGACCGCCCCGGACCTGAACGCCCGTTCATGGAGGCGGACGGCGCCGGAGGGACGGCGTTCGTTGCGTCCGTGGGCGGGGACGCCGCCGATTCCGTCCCGGCCGGCCCGGCAACCGCCCGATCCCCGGAGGACTCCACGCTCATCTCGGCGTAGCCAAACGGATCCCCGGGCGCTTCATCGAAAGTGACCCGCCGCGCGCCGGGGCTCGGTCCACGCGCGACAATGCGGGAAATCTCCGTCTTCACCATCGGGTTCTCCGCATCGAATCCGAGTTCCTTCACCACCTGCTGCTGGCGCGCGGCATCCCAGCGCAACGGCAGCAACGGACCCCGCAACCACGAGCGGTCCAGGTCGCATTCGCAATCCTGGCCGAGGATGGTCAGGACTTCCAGCAGCGCCGTCTCGGTGATGTCGGGACCTCGCAGGGGCGGACCGGAACGGCGTCCCCGACCGTAGACCACGGCGACTTCGGCCTCGACGCGGTTGGTCGAATTCAGCCCCAGGCTCCACAACGCCACCTCATCCGCGACGGCATATTCCCCTGCCCGACCGCCCCCGCCGACCTCCGGGTTCGCCCGAACCGCAAGCACCACCGGCGGTTCTTTCACCGGTTTCGGAAGCCGCGGCATGCGGTCGGCGAAGCGCGCCACCGCCCCTTCCGCGGCCTGTCGCGCGCGCTGGTTCTCGCGGGCATCCGGGCCTTCCGCGACGATGATGACCGCGAAGTTGTCCACCAAGGTCTCGGCGAGTTGCCGGCGCAGGGGGGAATCGACGGTCCCCTCGATCAGGGACCAGATCGCGTCCTGATCGGGCGCCACGGCGAACGGTCGGGGAAGGGCGCGCCCGTCGGGGGCGAAGAGCACCGCGGACGGTTCGTTGGCGGCATTCTCGTTGCGCAACACGGCCCGGATTTCCGGCGGCGGATCGACCGGGCTCACGAGTTCGAGGTCCACGTTGGCGTCGAGCCATTCGCTCGCGGCCACGCGGCGCAACTCGGTCTGCCAGTCCCGGCCGGCGGGTTCGAGGTTGGTGACCACCACGAGCCGGTAGGGCGCCGGCTCGAAATCAACGAAGCCCGCGTCGCGCACATTGTATTTGCACGCCTGCACCGAGCCGGTTGCCAGCGCGAGCCCAAGCCCGGCCCGCCGCCACAACCCGGTTGTCTTGACCGTCGCCACGCCGGGCACATTAACCACCGGCCGACGGAAACGAACAGCCCCTAATTGAGAAGAATCAGTGCCGATTCCGCAACACCATGGAACCAGGCCACGCAAATCCGACCGGAAAGCCGCCAGTACCCCGGCCCCGGGGCTTGACAAGCACCGATTTCAACGGTAATTAGCGCCCCTTGAAACGACCGCGGCAGGCTGAGCGGGCGCCGGTCGGATTCGCTTTTCGGGAACAGCCTACCCCACGAAGCCCCTTTGCTGCAAAGGACGCAGCCCTTTCTCCTCCAATTCCGGCGGGCTGAGAAGTGGAACACGCCGGATTGGAGAAATATGAATAGTAATGTGTTTGGCTTGCTGCTGCCTGAATTGCAGCGGGCCGTAAAGGAATCCGGCTATACGGTCCCCACCCCGGTCCAGGAAAAATGCATCGCGCATTTGCTGGCAGGCCGCGACCTCCTGGGCAGCGCCCAAACCGGAACGGGCAAGACGGCGGCGTTCACGCTGCCGCTCCTGCAATACCTCCACACCCATCCCAAGCGCACGGCGCCCCGCCAGCCCCGCGTGCTCATTCTCGCGCCGACGCGCGAACTGGCGGCGCAGATCCGCGCAAGCATCGAGACCTACGGGCGGCATCTGCGCTTGACCAGCACGGTCATCTTCGGCGGCGTGGGCCAGCGGCCGCAGGAAAACGCCATGAATCGCGGCGTGGACCTCCTGGTGGCGACGCCAGGACGCCTGCTGGATCTGATGAACCAGGGCTTCATTGACCTGCGCGCCATCGAGGCGTTCGTCTTGGACGAGGCGGATCGCATGCTCGACATGGGCTTCATCCACGATGTCCGACGGGTCATCGCGAAGCTCCCCGCCCGCCGGCAATCGTTGTTCTTCTCGGCGACCCTGCCACGGGAAGTGGTCGACCTGGCCGGCACGCTGTTGCGCGATCCCGTTCGAGTCACGGTCACCCCCGAGCAGCCGACCGTCGAGCGTATCGACCAGCGGGTCATGTTCGTGGAAAAGGCCCGCAAGGACGCCCTCCTCATCTCCCTGCTCAGCGATC
The DNA here is from genome assembly GCA_024233305.1 of Verrucomicrobiales bacterium. Lineage (GTDB taxonomy): Bacteria > Verrucomicrobiota > Verrucomicrobiia > Limisphaerales > J093 > J093. The sequence continues at coordinate 196,147 of JACKPV010000027.1, read as the reverse complement.
CCACGATCGACAAGGTGATCGTCTTCACCCAGATGAAACACGCCGCGAACAAGGTCGCCGACAAGCTCATGAAAGCCGGCATCAACGCCGCGGCCATTCACGGTAACAAGAGCCAGACCGCCCGCACCGCCGCCCTCGAAGGATTCCGTTCCGGACGCGTGCGCGCCCTCGTGGCGACCGACATCGCCGCGCGGGGCCTGGATGTCGATGCCATCACGCACGTCATCAATTACGACCTCCCGCTGGAACCCGAGACCTACGTGCATCGCATCGGCCGCACGGCGCGGGCAGGCGCCGCGGGCGACGCCGTTTCGTTCTGCGCGCCCAACGAGCGGGATCAATGGCGGGCGATCGAGCGCCTGGTGCGCAAACCCGTGCCGACCCACCGCGACCACCCCTACCATTCCGATCTCGCCGAGAATTCCGTCGGCACGGCGGCCCACAACGGCAATCGCCGCGGAGGCGGCGCCGGACGAAACGGCAACGCGCCGCCGGCGAACCGCCCGGCAACCGGAGGGCGCGGGCCATCAAGCGGACGCTGGCGTCCGCGCCGCGCCTCGGCAGCCGCGGGCCGCAGCCGGTAAACCCAACCCGCCGGATCGTCACGCGGAGGCATCAGCGGCCCCCGGCAGTCCGCTGGCAGACGGAGCCGGGACGGAGGAGACCGCTGCCCAAAACCGGATCCTGGCGTACCGTTAGTGTCAATAGTGAGGACTGACCCCTCGAGCGCAGCTTGCGGTTGAGTCCGGCGGTGGAAGCGTTAGGCTGCGCTCGGTTATGGCTGCATTGCATGGGCTGATACGCGGGTTGCTGAACGCCACCGAGGCGCACGAAGGGGTCACGGCGCGGGGGTGGGTGCGGACCCGTCGCGAGGGGAAGGGATTCTCGTTTCTCGAACTCAACGACGGTTCCTGCCTCGCCAATCTCCAGGTGATCGTGGACGACGGCGCCCCGGGCAGCGAGGCCCTGCCGGACTTTCAGACCGGCGCGTCGGTGGAGGTCACCGGCGACCTCGTGGCCTCGCCGGGCAAGGGCCAGCGCTGGGAACTCCGGGCCACGCGGGTCGCCCTGCTGGGCCAGGCCGACAGCGAATACCCGCTGCAAAAGAAGGGGCATTCGCTCGAGTTCCTGCGGACCATCGCGCACTTGCGTCCGCGCTCGAACCTGTTCGGCGCCGTCTTTCGCGTGCGCAGCCGGCTGGCGTACGCCGTGCATCGCTTCTTCCAGGAGCGGGATTTCGTCCACGTCCACACCCCGATCATCACCACCAGCGATTGCGAGGGGGCCGGCGAGATGTTCCGGGTCACGACCTTGAAGGGAGACATCGACGCCAAGCCGTCCGCGGACTTCTTCGGGAAGCCGGCGTTTCTTACCGTCAGCGGCCAGCTCGAGGCCGAGACGTTCGCCTGCGCGTTGTCGCGGGTCTACACCTTCGGACCGACGTTTCGCGCCGAGAACTCGAACACCTCGCGCCACGCAGCGGAGTTCTGGATGATCGAGCCGGAGATGGCCTTCTGCGACCTGGCTGGCGACATGGACCTGGCGGAGGAGTTCATCAAGGAACTGGCCGTTTACATGCGCGAGCAGTGCGGCGAGGAACTCGCGTTGTTCGAGCGGTTCGTCGACAAGGAGGTGCGGCGCCGGCTGGATTTCGTGATCGAGCGACCCTTCCAACGGGTGCCCTACAGCGAGGCGGTCGAGATTCTCCGCCGCTCCGGTCGCAAGTTCGACTACCCCATCGAACCCGGCTTGAACCTCCAGTCGGAGCACGAACGGTTCCTGACCGAGGAACACTTCAAGGCGCCGACGACCGTTTTCAACTACCCGCGCGAGATCAAGCCGTTCTATATGCGCCTGAACGACGATGGTCGGACGGTGACCGCGATGGATGTGCTGGTGCCCGGGATCGGCGAAGTGATCGGGGGATCGCAGCGCGAGGAGCGCCTCGATCAACTGCGCGAAAACCTGCGCCGACAGCAGTTGAGCGAGGCCGACTACTGGTGGTATGTGGATCTGCGGCGGTTTGGCACCGTGCCCCACGCGGGATTCGGGCTGGGTTTCGAGCGGCTGCTCATGTTCCTGACCGGTGTCGCGAACATCCGGGACGTGATTCCCTTCGCCCGCACCCCGGGCAGCGCGGATTTCTGAGCCGTATCGATTCAACACGGGGTAGCCGCCGACGTGTAGTCGGCGCTGAAATCCAAGCGCTTGCGCGGGCTCGCCGATTCCGATCAGCAGTCAACTTTCGGTGAATCGTCGCCCTCGGTAACCGGCAGCCCTATCCCAGCTGAATCATGCGCCGACTGCACGTCGGCGGCTACGACTCACTGAATCGTTACGGCTGAGTGGCGGACTCAGGCGGCGGGCGGCGCGGGATGTCCGGTGGCGGGGGCCTTGTCCGGTTTCCGTTCCTTTTTCCGCCGCAGCGCGAACCAGGTCACCAAGCCACCGGCCCCGAAGCCAAGCACCGCAGTGGTCAGGAGGAGGATGGACTGCGGCATCTCCACTTCGGCGAACAACAACTGGGTCTTCACCGAGGCCCGGTTCTGGATCATCAGCACGAGGACGAGCAACAGCAGCACCGAGGCGCCCACGATCTTCACGCGATTCATCACGCCGGGATGCTAGGCGCCCGGAAGGGAGGTGTCGAGCCGGGCAACTTCTCGTGGACGCTTTCCGGCTGCGTGCCGCGGATCGGACCCGGCCCGAGCGCGGTCAATCGGCGAGCACGGCGAACAGCCACGGAAAGGGCAGCAGCGTGATCAGGCTCAGAAGCAGGACCACCCAGCCCGCCGTCCCCCAAACCTCCCGGAATCGGCTCCGCGAACGTCGGTCATCAAGCCCCAGGATCAGGGACGCCAGCACACTCACCGTCGGGCCGCCGATCACCAGCAGCAGGAGCATCGGCACTCCCCAAGCGCCCGCCAGCAGACGCTCGGCCGTCCAACGGGCGGGTCCGAGCTGCCCCACCAATCCGAGCGCGAGCATCCCCAGGTAGAACAGCCCGGGCAGCAACCCCGTGGCCTGAACGGCGCGCCAGCCCCAGGCTTCTCCGCCCGGTCCGACATCGTTCGAAGACAGACTCTTCATCAAGGAAATCGAAGGCGAAGCTGGCTCCGTTCTCGGGGCTTGTCGAGGCGAATTCAAGACAACACAATACGAGTGTCATGCGAGTCCTTGACCCGATCGGGCGCGGGTGGTTGGCAACGGGCCTGTCGCGGGACGCCGACGGCGGCGATCCGGCGATGTGGCGGACGGCTCATCGCCTCCAACGGGCCCGACCGATTGCCTGCTCCACCGCACCAACCCCTCCACTTCCCGGTCCGCACCGTGTTCTGGCAACGTTTGTTCAAACGCTCGCGCGATGAGCCCGTTCATCTGCAGCGCGGGCGGCTTGGGGAACACGCCGCCGCCCGGACGTTGCGACAGCAGGGACTGAAAGTACTCGCCCGGAACTGGCGGTCCGCGCGGGGCGAAGTGGATCTGGTCTGTCGGGATCGCGATTGCCTGGTGTTCGTCGAGGTCAAGACGCGTTCCTCCGAAGACTGGACGCGCCCCGCCGCGGCCGTGAACGCCCGCAAGAAACGACTGCTCAGCCAGACAGCGCTCGATTACCTCGATCAGCTCAAACGCCCGCCGCTCAAACTGCGCTTCGACATCGTCGAGGTCCTGCTCACCGACGGCGCGGTGCGCGAAATCCGTCACCTGCCGAATGCGTTCCCACTCAGCGCGCCCTATCGCTACGGCTAAGCCGGATCGATTCAACACGCTGTAGCCGCCGACGTTTAGTCGGCGCTGAAATCCAAGGGCTTATGCGGTCGCGCCGATCCCGAGCGGCAGTCACGTTTTGGTGAATCGTCGCGTCCGGCGGCAGACGTCCGGATTCCCACTGAATCATGCGCCGACCACACGTCGGCGGCTGCGAACTGCTGAATGGTTACGGCTCAGCGACCGCAGCGCAGAGCGCGGTTCCGGCTTGGAGAAGTTCCAACTGCGTTTGGCGGAAGGGAGCGAAGCTGCGGCGGTGGATCGCGCAGGGACCGAGCCGCCGAATGGCCTCCAAATGGGCGCGGGTGGGATAGCCTTTGTGTTGGCGAAAGCCATAGCCCGGATGCACTTCGTCGTAGCGGTCCATCAACCGGTCGCGGGTCACCTTTGCCAGGACGCTCGCGGCGGCGATCGAGAAACTCAGGGAATCCCCCTTCACCAGCGCCGTTTGCCGACCGGCCAACCCGGGCACCGGCAAACCGTCGATCAGCAGGTGGTCGGGCGTCTCGGGCAGGGCTTCCAAGGCGAGCGACATGGCCCGGTGGGTGGCGCGCAGAATGTTGAGCCGGTCGATCTCGTCGGGTTCGACCTGCCCCAGCCCGAAGCGGATTTCACCCTGATCGTGCAGGGCGGCGAAGAGCCGTTCCCGACGGGCCGGAGTCAGTTGTTTGGAATCGTTCAGGCCGGCCAGCGAGGCAGGGAGTCCGTCCCGGAGCATGGCTGGCGGAAGAACAACGGCAGCGGCCACAACGGGGCCCGCCAATGGACCGCGTCCGACCTCGTCCACGCCGGCGATCCGCTGCCGGCCCTGCGTGGCCAGGGAGCGTTCGTGGAGGAAGCGGTCGGGGGTGTCGGCCGTTGCTGGCATGTCGGAGAATGCGTTCTTCAGGGATTCGGCTCAAGTCCGCCGCACGGGTGCGGGTCGGATTGGGAGAACCTGATTGGAACGTCGTGCCTCGGGCGCCACGAACGAGGGCGAGCGCTGGGTGGGAAATACGAAAAGACCCGGCTTTGAACCGGGTCCGATCGGGCGGCGGGAACCGCCGGGCGCCAGCGGAAATCAGGCGGTGGCGACGCGGCGCTTCTGCTTGACCGCGAGGGCGCTCTTGCCGATGCGGTTGCGCAGGTAGTTGAGCTTCGCGCGTCGGACGGCGCCGTAGCGTTCGACCTCGACCTTTTCGATCCGCTTCGAGTTGACGGGAAACACGCGCTCGACGCCTTCTCCATAACTGATGCGCCGGACGGTGAACGTCTCGTTGAGACCGCGTCCGCGCCGTCCGATGACGACCCCGGCAAACACCTGGATACGTTCCTTGTCGCCTTCGACGACCTTGGTATGCACCCGCACGGTGTCGCCCACGTTGAACTCCAGCGGCTGCTCGCGCAGATAGGCCGCCTCGATCTTTGCCTGCAATGCCTGATTCATAGCCAATTCAAGTTGTTCAATCTGTCTTTGTCCCGTTGCCGGTTGCCGTCAGCCGGGCGTAAAGCTCCGGACGCCGCCGCGCGGTCCGTTCCCGGGCCTGTTCCGCCCGCCAGCGCGCGATTGCGGCATGGTTTCCCGAAAGGAGCACCGCGGGCACCTGATGTCCGCGGAACTCGGCGGGCCGGGTGTATTGCGGATACTCGAGCCAGCCCTGACTGAACGACTCTTCATCCGCGCTTTGCTCGTGCCCCAACACGCCGGGCAACAACCGGGCCACCGCATCGATGATCACCATCGCGGGAAGCGCGCCGTTGGTCAGCACGTAGTCGCCGATGGAAAGCTCGTCGTCGACCAACGCTTCCCGAACCCGCTCGTCCACGCCTTCGTAACTGCCGCAAATGACGATGAGATGCGGCAGGTCCGCCATTTCGCGCGCCGCGGCCTGGGAGAAAACCCTGCCGGCCGGGGTCAGCAACACCACGCGGCAACCCGCGGTCCGCAATGCTTCAACCGCTTCAAAGATCGGTTCCGGCTTGAGCAGCATGCCGGGCCCTCCACCGAAGGGCCGGTCATCCACGGTGCGGTGCCGGTCGTGCGTGAAATCGCGGAGATTGTGAATCCGCAAATCCAGCCGGCCGGCGTCGCGCGCCCGGCGAACGATGCTCTCATCCAGCGGCCCGGCGAACATTTCCGGGAACAGGGTGATGACATCAACCCGCACGGCCACCCTTTCGGGCCACCCGCGGGCGGCCGCACCGCAAACCCTCCGGCGCCGGTTCGCGCTGCTCAATCCTGGTCGACATCGTCCTCGACGACGTCGACGGTCGCGCGTTCACCGCGCCGACTGCCTCCCACCTGCACCAGCGCCCGGAGGGCGTTGATGGTGGCGCCCCGACGGCCGATGATCTTGCCCACATCATCGGGATGAAGGCGCAACTCATAGACGACGGTGTCGCCCTGCTCGACCTGGCTCACAACGACGTCACCGGGGTGATCCACCAGCCCCGTCACGACGAATTCGAGCCAGTCCTGCATGCGGACGCCTACTCGCTGGCAACCGTCGCCCCGGCCTGCTTGCCGAGTTTCTTGAGAAAGCTGGCGACGGTTTCGCTCGGACGGGCGCCGCGGCTCAACCAATGGTTGGCACGCTCAAGGTTGATGGACAGCTCGTTCTGCTTCTGGAGCGGCTGGTAAAAGCCGATCTCCTCGATAAAGCTGCCGTCCCGGCGGTTGCGCCCGTCGGTCACCACCACGCGGTAGCACGGATTATTCGCGGAGCCCGCGCGTTTCAATCGAATTCGGACCATAATGCAAATCAATAACCGGACGCGCCCACGCCGCCATCGCGACGCTGGTTTCCACCCCTCGCGCGCCCAAAGAGCCGCACAGTTAGCCACGAACGCAAGGGCTTGGCAAGCGCTGATTACGTCAAATCGCGTCCGCCTCCGCGAACAGGTAGTCGAGGTCCGACTGCGTCAGACTGCGGGCAAATCCCTCCTCGCCGAGGACGTCCGCGATGGTCTGGGCCTTGCGCTGTTGCAGGTCCCAGATTTTCTCCTCGACGGTCCCGGGCGTGATCAACCGGTAGGCGTTCACGGTCTGGGTCTGGCCGATGCGGTGGGAGCGGTCGATGGCCTGAGCCTCGACGGCCGGATTCCACCACGGATCGTAAAGCACGACGTAGCTGGCCGCAGTGAGGTTGAGGCCGGTGCCGGCGGCGCGCAGGCTGAGCAGGAAGACGCCGGGTTTCTCCGCCTGTTGGAAGGCCTGCACGACCTCCTGGCGGTTCTTCGTCTCGCCGGTGAGGATATGGGTCGGGACCGCGCGGGTGCCACATTCCTTCTCGAGCAACTGGAGCATCTGGACGAACTGGGAGAACACGAGGACCTTCTGGCCCTCGTCCAGCAGGGGTTCGATGAGTTCGAACAGGGTTTCGGTCTTGCCGGAGGGGGAATCGCTGCCGACGAGGGACGGGTGGCAACAGATCTGGCGCAGACGGGTCAGGGCGGCCAGCACATGCATCTTGCTCTTGGCCAGCCCCTTTTGCTGCACGGCCTGCATGACCTGGTCGCGGCTGCGGCGCAATTCCGCGAGGTACAACTTGCGTTGCTCGTCGCCCAGTTCGCAGTCGCGCCGTTCCTCGATGCGATCCGGCAGATCCTTGGCGACCTGTTTCTTGAGGCGGCGCAGCATCATGGGGCGCAGCTTGGCGGAGAGCTTGCGGCGCGCCATCCGCTGGCTCCATTCGGCATCGGGACCGGTGGGCTCGTAGACTTCCTGGAACTGGGCCTGCGTGCCGAGATACGCCGGCTGGACGAAGTCGGTGATGCTCCAGAGATCGAGCAGCCGGTTTTCGAGCGGCGTGCCGGTGAGCGCGAGCCGGTGGTCCGCCTTGAGTTGCTTGACGGACTGGCTGACCTGGGCGGTGGGGTTCTTGATGAACTGCGCCTCGTCCAGCACCACCGCGCGAAAGCTGAACTTCCTGAGGGCCTCGAGATCGCGCCGGAGCAGGGCGTAATTGGTGACGATCAGGTCGTGTTCGGGAATCTGCTTGCGCAGGTTGTGCCGGGCCGGGCCGCTCTCGAGCACCAGCACCTTGAAGTCCGGGACGAACTTGTTCGCCTCGCGCCGCCAATTGTGGAGCACCGATGCCGGACAGATCACCAGGACCGGTTTGGGCTTGCGCGGATGCCGTTGCTTGAGCCACGCGAACCAGGCCAGGGTCTGCAACGTCTTGCCCAGCCCCATGTCGTCCGCGAGCACGCCGCCCAGTCGGATCGTCGCCAGGTGGCAAAGGAACTCGAATCCGGCCTGCTGGTACGGGCGCATCGTGGCGCTGATGTTCGCGGGCAGGTCCATGGTCGGAATGCCCTGAAAACCGGCCAGTCGCTGCCGGAGCGCCCGCGCCTCGGGGGTGTCGGCAAAGCGCTGCAACCCCTCCTCGTCCAGGTGCGAGGCGTTCATGAGATCGACCTTTTGCGGGCCCGCGGCCAGCCCGTCGACGCCAAGATCGGCCATGGTCTCGTGCGCCTGCTGCACGGAGCCGAGGTCCAGCTCGACCCAGCCGCCGTCGGGCAGCTTGACGAACCGGCTGGTGGCGCTGGCCAACCGTTCGAGATCCGCCCGGGAAAGCCGCATGCCTTCGGCCTCCCATTCCGCCGACACGGAGAGCCAGTCGATGCCGCTGCCCTTGACGAGGATCCGGGCGCGCAACTTGCGCGGGGCCATGAAGAGCCGCTGGAACGGGGCGTTGCCGAGGTAATCCGCCTGTTTCGGGCGCTCGGGCCAGGCGTGAGCCAGCGCGGCAAGGAAGCTCTCGTTGGCGTCGCCGACCCAGAGCGCGGGTTCGGGGGTGAACCAGTCCAGCCGGCGCAGCCACTTTACCGCGGCGTCGAGGCGGGGATCGTCCAGCACCTCGGGTTTGCCGGCCTCCGGGCGCGGCGCGTCCTGCCGTTGCCATTCGTGGCCGTTCCACTGCCAGCGGGAATCGTCGCGCTCGCTGGTGGCCAGGAGCCGGAGGCGGACGGTGTCCTCCTCGAGCTCGAACAGAAACTGGGGCCGGGCGGTATGGGCGACGCAAAGGCTCTGCCAGTCGGATCCGTTGCGCGACCCGTTCTTCCGCAAATGGGTCAGCAGGCGATGACTGAGCTTGCGCACCGGGATCGATGGGTTCTCGATCAGGCGGCTCAACAAATCCGGGGGCGGCGCATTGCGGAGGAGGTAGATGGCGTTATGCACGGCCACCATCGGGGGTTGGCCGGCCAGGAACCGCACCTCGTTCAGCGGGAATTCCTGGCCGCCGGGCAGGTGGAGCCGTTGCGCGAATCCGAGGTCGTCGGCGTCGGTTTCGAGGTGCGCGGAGAACTCGGCGAGCTGACCGGCGAAGTAGAGGTTCTCCGGCCGGGATTCCCATTCGATCCACGGCGGGTTGCCCCATCGGGCCAGCCATTGAAGCAGCTCGATGCCGCCGAGGCGGGGCGTTTCGGGAGGCTGCGGGCGGCCCCCGTACATCTCCGCCAGCCACTGGATGAAGGCCCAATCCCGCGGGGGAAAGAGCTCCTGCTCGTGCACGGCCCGGGTGGTCAGCTCGATGAGTTCGGCGACGGTGCGGGGTTTCTCGCCGGACCGGGGCCGGTGCAGCAGCAGGCTGATGACCAGCTCGTGCTGGCCCGGGCAGTCCTCGCAGGCGACCGGGGCGGCCACGACGCGCAGATGGGCCCGGGGGGCGTCGAGGTGGTTGACCTGCGGCGGCAGGATCCAGGATTCGAGGGCCTCGACGTGGCGCTGTTCCTGTTCTGCCTCCTCGATTTCCAGCAGCCGCTCGAAGCGGGCATGCTCGGACAGCTCGGGCGGGATGGGACGTTTGGCGCGCAGGAACAGGAGCGCCGTTTGTTCGAGTCGCGCGGTTCCGGTAACCCCCATCAATCGCGGCCACCAATCGTTGCCGGCGAAGTCCTTGCGGGCGAGCGACAGCTTGCTGAAGTAGTCCTCGAGTAACAGCCAGGCGCGCTGGGAATCGGCGCAGGCGGCGAAGGTGCCAAGGAGTTCCCGGCGTTCCGCGACCGCCTCGCGCGAATCGGCCAGCTCCCGCCGCAGGTCCGCCTGGACCCCGTACGTGTCCTGCAACACCGAATGGTGCGCGTCGTACTTGTTGACCTGCGTGGGGCGCGCACGCGTGCCCCGTCTACCTCTTGGCATCCACTGTTTCTCCGTTCAAGTTCCCGCGTCCGAACCGGTTCCCGCCACGTTCGCCGGACGGCCGACGCCGTCGTGACGCCCGTCGCTTCCGGGAGCCTTCGCGGCCCGGAACACCGTTGGCTCCGCAAAGGCCGGATTCGGACAGCACATCCTCAATTCTCCTATCGAAACCCCCCGCACATTGACAACCCTTTATCCGCGATTTCTTGCCGGCCTCACTCCGGACGACTCCCGATCGCGGGCCCTCGCAGGATCGACAAACCCCCGCGGATCACCGAAGGTCCGCCCACCGTATGAAATCGAAGTCCATCCGCCGGCTGGCCGTGTCCCTGGCCCTGGCGCTCACCGCCACTCTCGCCGTCGCGAAAGAACGGGTCTTCGTCCTGACCGACATCTCGAACGAACCGGACGATGAGGAGTCCCTTGTCCGCTTCCTTGTGTACGCCAACGAATACGACATCGAGGGGTTGGTGGCGACCACCTCAACGTGGCTGCGGAAAGGGCCGCGCGAAGACCTGATCCGCCGTCAAATCGAGGCCTACGGTCTCGTCCGCGACAACCTCCAAAAGCACGCGCGCGGTTATCCGACGAAGGAGCAACTCCTCGCCGTGACGGCCACCGGTCAACCGGACCACGGCATGGCCGCCGTCGGCAACGACAAGGCCTCGGTCGGGGCGAGGCGGTTGTTGGCCGCCGCCGACAAGCGGGATCCGCGCCCGCTTTGGGTCAGCGTCTGGGGCGGCGCGAACACGCTGGCGCAGGCGCTGCATGACGCCCGCAGGGAGCGTTCCCCCGAGGCTCTCCGGCAGCTCGTCGCCCGACTCAAGGTCTACACGATCTCCGATCAGGACGATGCCGGGCGGTGGCTGCGGCTGGAGTTCCCGGATCTGTTTTACGTCGTCTCTCCCAGCACGACCGATTCGCGGGAGTACTATCGCGCCACCTGGACGGGCATCTCCGGCGACCGTCACTACCGCAATGGTCCGATGGTGGATTTCGAGTTGGTGGACAACCCCTGGCTGGAGGAGAACATCATCCGCGATCACGGTCCACTGGGCGCGCTCTATCCGAATCTGGCCTATATCATGGAAGGCGATACACCGTCGTTTCTCGGGCTCATCGAGAACGGGCTCGGCTGGTCCACGAGCCCCGGCTACGGCGGTTGGGGCGGGCGTTATGTCTGGTATCAATCCTACGCCGAAACCCATCCGATCTGGACCGACTGTCGGGAGAACCGCGACACCGTGGAAGTGGACGGCAAACCGCATACCTCGAACCAAGCCACGATCTGGCGCTGGCGGCGGCATTATCAACACGACTTCGCCGCCCGCATGGACTGGTGCGTGGCCGACGCCTTCGACAAGGCGAACCATAATCCGGTCGCTGTGCTCAACGACGAACGAACGAAGCAGATCGTCGAGATCACCGCCAAGCCGGGCGAGATCGTGAGGCTGTCCTCCGTCGGCAGCCACGATCCCGACGGCGACGCCGTCACGAGTTCGTGGATGCTCTACCGCGAGGCCGGCACCTTCCGGGGCGACCTTCGACTGGACCGGACCGACGGAAATGAGGCGAGCCTCACGATTCCCGCCCCCGGTCGCGGATCCTCTAGTCGTCCCACCATTCACGTCATCCTCACCGTCGAGGATGCCGGTAATCCCAGTCTTGTCGCCTACCGTCGGGCAGTCATCACGGTGACTCCCTGAACCGGGCCCCTCCGCACCGGCAGTTCGCTCATCGCCGTCGGGCGCCGTCGCCCGTGTGGAAAAAGAAAACGAGGACCCCGAGGGGTCCTCGTCGAGCTTACTGCAACCAACCAAAAGACCGCTTACGGCGCGGTGACGAAGCCGCGCACCCGGAAGAATTCATGGTCCTGCGCGGCGGGCGCCTCGAGGACGATCGGGTTGCCATCGCCGGACATTGCGTTGCCTGCGTCGGCCCAGGCCCCGGTGGTGGGTGACTTCGCTTCCAACTGGTAGCTCATGCCGGCCACGGACTGCACGGTCACCATCGCCGTTTGCCCCGCGACGGCGAAGTCGAGGATGACGGGGGTGGTCAGGCCCGGTGTGGCGGGTTTGAGGTAGCCCAATTGGGAAAGGGCGGTCCAACCGTCGGCCCAGTTGTCGTTCGGACCGGAGAAGGCGCCCCGGTAGTTCACCGGCGCCGGCGCTCCGGCCACCACGTTCTCAAACGCCGGGCTGCCCGCCTGCGGGCGGGGGTCCAGCCCCAGGTCCGCCGCGTAGCTGATGCCGCCCAGCATGGCGTCCTGGATCGTGTTGAGAAACGCCGCCGTCGTGAAGATGAACTCCCCATCGGTGCTCGTCGCTCCCGTCGTCACGTCCCACACGTTGTTGGCAATCCGCGCCGAGGGCGGCGGCGTCTGGAAATGATACAACCCGTCGGGGTCCAGCTTGAGCCCCTTGTCCCAGGCCGCGAAGATCGAGTTGAACACGTTGGGGGCGGTCTCGTCCCGCACGTTCCACGCCACCCCGAGGGAGCCGGAGGTCTCCTCCTTGCCGCGGCCGATCATCGTCGCGTTGTAACCGTACCACTTGCTGATGGGCGCCTCGCCCTCCGCCGACTGGTTCAGGTCCCCGTCGGTCTCGAATCCACGGCTGTCGGCCGTGCCGGCCCACGGCGGCTTGATCCCCAGCAGGAACTGGTTCCTGCCCGTGTAGCCCTGGTCGGTGTCGAAGTCGTCATCCTCGATGAACGCCGCCACCAGATGGTCCCCGTTCACCGTGCCACCCCACCACTCGAACCCGTCGTCCGAACCGGCGAACACCTCCACGTAGCTCAACTCCGTCCCGCTGCCCACCGCGCCGAGAGTGAGCCCGTTCAGTTCGCTCGCCGGTGCGAACTCGTTGCCCGCATGCCGGATGGAGACGTAACGCAGCCGGCCCGAGCTGTCCGCGTCGTCATCGCCTCCGAAGATATGCTCACCGTTGGGCCCCGGGCCGTCGACGCCTTCATAGACCTCGTAGATGGGACTTGCGGCGTTGCCCTCGGCGTCCTTGGCCGAGTTGAGCCGCGCCCGGCCCAGCAGCACCACCCCACCCCACAGTCCGGTTTCATCCGGGCCGACCCCGCCCTGGAGGTCATCGCCCTCGACGGTGAAGATGATCGGTTGCTCCGCGGTTCCCACCGCGTTGAGCCTGCCGCCGCGGGTGACCCAGAGGGCGGAAACGAGGTTGGGGATGTCATCCCGTCCGATGGTCACGTCCTGCGCCCCGTAGATCACGGTGCCCGGCTGGATGTTGAGCACGGCGCCATCATGAACGTAGATGATGGTGTCCAACCGGTAGGTGTTGTCGGCGGTCCAGGTCACTTCGGCGCCCGGCGCGATGTCCTCGGTGACGGGGATCAAGGCCGCTCGGGCGGAGGCCGCGACGAGGCCGACCGCGGCGAGGCAGCCGAGGGTCTTCTGCGATTTCATGGTGCTTTGCTGTTTCATCAGTTCTGAGTTGATCGTGTTCAGGGAAGCCTTCGTCAAAGCCTCCCGCCATAGCGCGTCCCTCCGGCCAGCGGGCGGCCCTGACTGGGAACCAGCATGGGGGTGGCATGTCACCGACCCGCTGCACCCTGGTTACGAAACGGTGAACTCAACCGGCGGCCGGACGGGTTCGTCGGGCGGGTGAGCGGAGGACGCGACCCCCGGCCGAGGGGCCGCCGGTCCGTCGCCGCACGAAACTCAAAACTCACAGCCCGCCGACAGGCCAAAGGTGATGCCCCGGGTATAGCTTTGCAGGACCACTTCGCCCGTTGCCGGCCAGGTCTGGAGAACTTCGTATGCCGGATCCAACAGGTTCTTCGCGGTGAAGCGAACGTCCCACCGCTTTCCCACGCGCTGCCGGATGAAGAGGTTCAACTGCGGCCCGGGCCGCACGAACTCGTCGGGCCTGGCCAGCCCGACCAGGACCAGGCTTTCTCCCACCCAGCTGCCCGAAAGCGTGAACGTGGTGCCGGTCCGCTCCAGTTCCCATGTCAGGTCGAGGTTGAAGATGTAGTCCGGCTGATTGTAGAGCGGGCGGCTCGTGCTGAAGTCACCGTATTTCCCCCGGTTGATCATCTGTTGCTCGTTCAGCGGGACCTCGGAATAGATGTAGGCGCCGTTCAGGCCCACGGAGAGCGGCTCCAACTGCGACGCCACGCGGTCCAGTTTCAGGCGGATTTCGCCCTCGAAGCCGTAGACGTCCGCATGATCGAAGTTCTCATAGGTGATCTGCGTGTTGTCCAGGGTTACCGAAGCCTGCTCGATGGGCTGGTCGATCCGTTTGGCAAACAGGGAACCGGAGACGAGCTCACCGTCCCGCGGATACCAGGAGGTCCGCAAATCGAGGTTCGCGCTGTCGGACAGTTCGAGGTCGGGATTGCCATAGTAACTGCGGTTCTGGGTAACGTCATAGATGGCGACGTCGGCGATCTCCCGATAGGTCGGTCGGACCACGGTCTGGGACCACGCGAGCCGCAGGTCAACATTCTCGCGCAAGCGGACCACGCCGGTCAGGGAGGGCAGGACATCCTCCTGATGGATGCTGCCGGAAGCGCTGGGAGAGTCCTTGGTGACGTTATAGGAGCTGATGTTGATGGCGGTGCGCTCGTAGCGGGCGCCGCCGATAAATTCGAGCCATTCGAGCACGTTCCAGTCCGCCATGAGGTAGGTGCCGAGGACCTCCTGATCGCCCTCATAGGTGAGGTTGACCGGAAAATTCCGGGCATCGACGTATGCCAGGTTTTCGGGCGCCATCCATATATCGGGATCGCCCAGGGAGTAGAACGGGTGTTTCGAGGAGGCCCGGCGGATCGAGAATCCCCGCTGGCTGTAGTCCCGCGCCGAGGCGCTGTAGGCTGCGCCCGTCTTGATGGAATTCTCCCTCTCGCTGTAAGCCGGGAGCGGAATGGTCACGTCGCCCCGCAGGTTGTCGTTCCCCTCTTCCAGATCGCGCCAGTAACGCGTCGGATAACTCGGTTGCGCGGCGCTGATCTCCGGGTTGTAGTAGTCGTTCTGCGGATCCGCAAAGAACTGGAAGATGCGGTAGTCCGGGTCCTGCTGCGTCGTGGTCGAGTGCGCCGCGCCCCAGTCGAACTTCACCGAGTTCAGCCCCGGAATCTCATGGTCGCCGATCAGCTGATAGTAGGTGAGGTTCCGTTCCGTCCAGCGGAGGATCGACTGGTCGGCGTAGGTGCCTTCCTCAATGCTGGTCACATCGCCATCCTGCCCCTGGAGGCGGCGGGCTTCATCGGTGGCGGACTGGATGTACATGAAGTTGAATCTCAACCGGTGATATTGTTGCAACTCCAGGCTCAGATTCGCCAGGGCGCCCCACTGGTAGTCGATCACGCCGCGGGCATCCTGTTTGTCGATCTGCACCGCCGCCCCGCCGCGTTCGTAGCTGCGGACGATGCCGTTTTCGTAGAAGCGGTACTCGTTCTTATAGTTCAGGCCGCCCAGGTAGCCGAGCTTCATGCCACCCACCGGTTGCGAATCCCCCACCAGCAGCGACAGGCTCGAATCGACCGGTGAATCGCCGCCTGCCGGTGCGAACTGGCTGGTTTTGAAGGACTCCTTCACCTCGTCCGGCAGGACCCGGGAGCCGCTCGGGTTCGAGTTCGCCGCCGCCTCCGGCAACGCCCGCAATCCGTCGTCCATGCCCAGCCAGTCGGTCGAACTGCGCTGGGACATCGGAAAGTCACTGCGCAGGCTGGACTGGGTGTTGTAGGCGGTGCCGGCGCGCAGATCGAACAGGAACTCTGCCGGGAAGCTGCGGCTGACGATGTCGATCGCGCCGCCGGCAAAGCCGCCCCCCATGTCCGGCGTGAACGTCTTCTTCACGTCCACTTCCTCGATGAACTTCGACGGCATCAGATCCAGTTGGAAGGCCTTGCGATCCGGGTCGGCGCTGGGCAGTTCCAGCCCGTTGAGCGTCGTGAACGTGTAACGATCCGCCAGGCCGCGCACCACCGCGTATTTGCCGTCGGCAACGGTGGCGCCGGTGACCTTGCTCAGAGCCTCCGCGGCGTCCCCGACCGCGAGGTTCTTGAACATGTCCGAGCCGATGGCATCCGTCAGGCTCGAGGCGTTCCTGCGTTCCTCGAAGATCTGGACCGTCTGCTCGTTCATTTCGCCCGCCGTGACGACGTACTCCTCCAGTTCGTAGAACTCGGGACGCAGATTGGCGTCAACGGTCGAAGCCTGCCCCTCCGCCACGAGCACCTCGGTCACCACGGCGCGCGCATATCCGGACTTCGAGAAGGTCACCACCTGCATTCCCGGCGGCACCGCGTTCAGGGTGTAACGGCCTTCGGGATCACTGGTGGTGGCCAGCGTGGTGCCGCGCACGGCGATGGTCACCCCCGGCAGGGGCGCGGCGTTCCAGGTGTCGATGACCATGCCAGTCACCGAGCCGCCGCTGTTGTCCTGTCCGATCACCCAACCGGCGACCAGGAGCGAAGCCAGCAGAAGGCGCAGGCATCCGGGGAGGCCGAAAAGCGCGGGTCGGAAGCGGGGTTTCACGAGGCGGCGGCGAAGGGCGGCGGGCTCAGGCTTCCTTGGAGGAGCCGGCCGCCGCCAGTTTCAAAACCTGATCGAGATAGCGCTGGATGCGGTCCTGCGGTTTGATCTTCTGCGCCTTCTGGAGATACTCTGCGGCGCGACGGTACTCCTGCGCCGAGACGAGCAAACGGGCCAGGCCGACGAACGCCTCGGCCTCGAAGCCTTCGAGTTTGCTGGCGGCATCGTAGCGGAACTCGGCCTTCTCGCGCTGGCCCGCGCCGGCGTAGTAGTCCGCGGCGAGCAGCAGGGCCTCGCCATCCAGGGGGTTGCTGACGCTGATCTCCTCGAGCACGGCGATGGCTTCGTCGCCCCGGTCGGTGGCGAGGGCCACGCGGGCCTCAAGCTTGAGCAGCTTCAGCTTCGTTTCGCCGGTCAGGTTGTCGCCGGCGGCGGAACGGGTGGCCCCCATGAGCGCCCGGGCCTCGTCCCAGGCGCCCTGCGAAGCGAGCAGTTCCGCCGCGCGCAGGGCCCGGTTGGTGTCCTGTCCGCCGACTAGCTTGACGCCTTCGAGATAGGCCTCGAGCGCGAGTTCGCGCGCTTCCTGCGCCAGGTAGATGTCGCCCAGCAGCAGCAGGTTTTCCGCGGTCGCCTCCCCCAGTCGTCGCAGCGTCTCGTAGGCGACCGCAGCCTGCGGCAGTTCGTTGCGTTCGACGTGGAGGTTGGCCCGCAGCGTCCAGAGGTTGGCCCGTTCCGGATTCGCGGAGAGCAGTTCGTTCAACAGCTTCAACGCGGGTTCGTACTGCGCGCTCGCCACCCAGGCTTGCAGCAGGTAGAGCTGGAGATTGAAGTCGTCCGGCTTGAACAGGAGCGCCTGCTGCAAGGCCGCCCCCGCCGACACCGGCCGCCCGCTGTTCAGGTAAGCGAATCCCAGCAGGCCGAACACCTCGCCGTCCGCCCCGCCCAGCTCGATGGTCCGCGCCAGCGGCTTGATGGCCCCGGCATGATGACCGTCGCGAACCTGCGCAAAACCCAGGTTCTTCCAGGCGCGTTCGTAATCCGGGTACTTGCTGATTGCCGCCTCGAAATGGCGGACCGCGTTGGTGGTGTCGCCGCTTTGAAACAGCACCGTCCCGAGCGTGTAATCGAAGACCGCGCTCGCGTCGGGCTGGATGGCCGCCTCGAGCAACGGAATGGCATTGGTCGGCTCGAGGCGCAGCACCGGGAGGATTTGATCCCGCAGCAACGTCTGCTCCTCGAGGTTCAGCGATGGCTCGGTGGCCGCGTTGAAGCCGTAGCTGCCGAGCAGTCGCCGGGTGAACTCCGGGTCGTTCCAGATGCCGGCCAGGGGGTGGTCGGCCTCGACCGGGGCGAAACGCGTGGAGGCGTTCGAGGGTGTTTCCGGGGACGGGGCATTCGGGGCGTTCTTCGCGCGCTTGCCCGCCGCGTGCAGCGGCAGGCCGGCGGTCAGCACCGCGAGCAGCAACCCGGTGGCGAACGGGACCCGACCAAATCTGCCTGGGAGTGCGATCATGAAAGCGAGGGGTTATCCGGAGAGGGTGAATCGAATGGGTTGCCGCATGAACGTCCGCACCGGCTGGCCGTCCTTCATCCCGGGGCGAAAACGCCACTTGCGGAGGGCGTCCAGCGCCGGCTTCTCGAACTCCGTCCGCGAGGAACGCTCGACGCGCGGATCCTCCACGTGCCCGGCTTCATCGAGCACGAACACGACGCTCACGCTGCCTTCCACGCCGGCCTTGCGAAGGGCGGCGGGATAGACGGGAGAAACGGCGGCGATCAGTTCCGGACGCTTTTCGAGTTCCGCCACATCGAAGGCCGCCAGCCCCGCCCCCTGCGCACCTCCGCCCACGAGCTCCGAGGGCATCGCGCCGGCATAAGCCCCGCCGCTGCCGAACGCCACGTCGAGGCTGACGTTGAGGTTCATCGATTGCGGGGTGTCCGCCAGCGTGGGCGGCGGTGGTTCCGGCGGGGGTTCGGGCTCGGGTGGCGGCGGTGGCGGTTCCTCCTCGCGGGGGTCCTCCCGCAACTCCGCGGTGTCGACCGTCGTGAGGGTCTTCAACCGCTGCACCTTGCTCGAGACCATCTGGGTGAGCGGCAGGACCAGGAACACCGCCAGGGTCAGGAGCGCCGCCCCGCCCAGGGCAAAGGGCAGATCGCTACGCGGGGCCGGGGGGGTGTAGATGCGACGCATGGACCCGGTGCGGCGGGGCGGCTCAGCTGGAGGCCGGATCGGTGGCGATGCTGACATTCTTCGCCTTGCCCAGCTTCGCTTCGTCGATGACCCGCACCAGCACCCCGGCATCGGCCGCCTTGTCCACCTGGATGATGACCGGCATGGCCTCCTCGCGGCACAGGCGGCTGACGAGCGGTCGCACGCCTCCCACGCCGACTTCCTTGCCGCCGTAGACCACCTGTCCCTTCGCGGTGATGGCGAGCAGAATGCTGTTCTTCTCGAGCGCCTGGGCGGAGGCCGCCTGCGGTTTGTCGACCTCCGTGCCCGTTTCCTCGACGAACACCGTGGTGACGATGAAGAAGATCAGGAGGATGAACACCATGTCGATCAACGGCGAGACGTTGACCTCGGTGTTCTCCTCCGGCTCGACGATGGCGCGGCGGTATCTCATGCCGGCTGCAGGGCGGCATCAACCGGCATCGGGTGCGGCGCTGCGTTGTGCAGTTCCGGGACGAACGGCAGCCCGGCACTGCGTTTGAAGTGCTGGATGGTGAAACTCTCCAACCGCGAGAGAAAGGCCTCGAGTTCCTGGCGCCGGCGTTTGATCAAGTGCACGAGCACCAGGCCGGGCAATGCGATGCAGAGCCCGACTTCCGGCGGAAACAGCGCCTGCGAAATGCCGGCGGCCATCGCCTCGGTCACCTGACCGCCGCCGCCCCCGAGGGCCAGTGCCCGAAAGGTGACGAGCATCCCGAACACCGTGCCCAGCAACCCGACCAGCGGCGCCGCCGCGACGAGGGTGTTCAACGTCGAGATGCCGCGGTCGATTGCCGGTAAGAGCGCCGAGGTCACCTCGGCGAAGCGCAGGTTGATCTGTCGGGGAGAGCCGACTTCGTCCTGAGTGTAGCGGATGATCTCCCCGACTTCGCCCTCCCCCTGGTCCGGACGGCGGATCCAGTTCAGCCATTGGGTTTGCTCGAGTCGCCGGTATTGCATCCGGCCGAGCTGCAACCAGAGGCGCACGCCGACCCAGAACATCAGGACACAAACGCCAAGGAGCGGCCACATGACCCAGCCGCCCCTGGCCCAGGTTGCGAGGATTTGGTCAATCATTGAGTTTCTGAAAGAACTGTGTTTCCTGCGAAGTCCCCGGCAGCCCGTTGATGAAAGCGACGGTGGTTTGCTCCATGCTGCCCAGCACGCCCTTGACCTTGCGGGAGAGGATGGCGTGCAGCAGGAGCGACGGGATCGCCACGACGAGCCCGAACTCGGTGGTGATCAGCGCCTCGGAGATGCCGCCAGCGAGGGTCTTCGGATCGCCCGTGCCGAAGACCGTGATCATGTTGAAGGTGTTGATCATGCCCGTCACCGTGCCCAGCAGACCGAGCAGCGGGGCCGCGGCGGCGGACAGGGCCAGGAACGGGAGCAACTTTTCGAGCCGCGGCCGGGTCTCAAGCATCTTCTCGTACATGACCTCCTCGACGTATTCCTTCCGCTCCCGGAAGTGGGCGATCGCGGATGCGAGCATGTCGCCCACGGGCCCCGCAAGCTTGCGGGCGTGGCTGGCAGCCTTCTGTTCGTCGCCCAGATCCAGGGCCGCAAGGATCACCGTAAGATCCGCCGGCAAGGCCACACGCACCCGCCCCACCTGCAGCCATTTGAAAAGGAAGATGCCCAGCGCGGCAAAACCGAGCAGCAGGATGGGCCCCATCACCGGTCCGCCCTTCCGGATGTGCGCGACGAGCGAGTCCTGGGTGGCCTGGATTTTGATCGCGTTGCCGAGCGAGGCATCCACGGGAAACGTCCCCTGCCCGCTGCGCGCCAGATCCCGGATGCCCTGCGCCGGGTCGCCGGGCGTGGCGACGACTTCCGGTTCCGGGGAATTCAGCCGGAGCGTGGCGATCCCGGCCGTCTCCCCTTCACGGCTGGCAAAAGCGGCGGTGGGACCGAGCAACACGAAATGCCCGCGCTCCAGCCGGCCGGCGGGGTTCAGGGCCGTGCCTTCGAACACCTCGCCACCCACCAGGCGCTCCAGGCGATCCAGCCCGGTCTTCAGCAACTCCAGTTGGCCCGCCATTCGGGTTGCCGGTTGGTGGCCTGCGGCATCCCGCGCGGCGGCGGCGGCCTGGATCGCATCGTCATACCGCGACGCTTCGCTGACGTGCAACCGGGTGTTGAACGCCTCCCGGTACGCCCCGAGCAATCCTTCCGCGGTGGCAACCTCGTTGCTCAGCCCGCGGACTTCCGCCTTCAGCACGTTGAGTTCGATCAACTGGTTGTCCGCTGAGCGGCGCGCCGTTTCGAGCTTGGCCCGATCCGCGAGCACCTGGTCTTCGAGATCGTGCATCTGCCGGGCAAGCGGCGTGCGCTCGGCTTCGATCTGTTCACGCAGCGCGGCGAGGTCGGCCAGCGCCCGGGTCAGGTCGGTCTGTGCGCCGGCCGCCACGGCCTCGAGATCGGCGGCGGCGCCCGCCAACGGGGAAGCGGCCAGCAGAGCGGTCAGGAGCAGGAGGAGGGACTTCATCGCCGGTGGTCGGTTGAGGGTCACTTGATCTCGACCGGCAGGGCCACGAACTCGGTCGGTTGCTTCTCCTCGTACATCGCGATCACGCGCTTGATCCGGGCGCCCGCGTCCTCCCGCACGGTCCAATCCCACCCGCTCGTGCCGGGAACGCCCGAACCGGCAAACCCGCCGGCCTCATCCACAAACCAGGCCTGGGCCAGACCGAGATACAGCACCTGCACCTTGATCTCGCCACCGCTCGGGTCCTGCCGCATTTCCGGGCTCAGCGTGACCATCGCGTTGAACTTCTCGATTTCGTTCATGAGCGTGATGGCCGTCTGCAGCCGCTTCAACGGAGGGACCCCGGCGGCGGCGGCTTCCTCCGGCAACCGGTCCACCAGCGTTTGCACGGTCTTGAGCAGCGGCGGCGGCAGGACCGACGCGATCTGGCGCAGGCGTGCCTCCAGTGGGGCGAGCCCTCGGGCCAGGACGTCCAAGCCGGCCTCGAGCTCGGCCTTTTGAACTTCGGCCTCGGCGCGTTGCCGGGCGACCTCGAGGCTGTTCGTGCCCACCGTCCGCGACTGCTCCGCCAGGGACTCGAGTTCCCCCGCGAACATAGCCACCGTCCGCTGGAGCATTTCCTGATCGGCCTTCCAGTCGGCGCGGGTCCGGGAGATCAGTTGGCGGGTCTCCACCCATTTGCCCAAGGTGTTTTGCGTGGTCTCCAGCACGGACGTGTCGCCCGCTGCGGTCGCTGCCGCGAGCAGGAGAAGCGAGGCCAGACCGGCCCGGCGGGTGCGTCTCACCATACCGGGGCAGTTTCGACAGGTGCCGTGACGCGCCGACGGCGGGGAGGTTACAAGCTCGTTACAAGGAGCCGCCGGCCAGGCGGGGGGAACTGTCACCGGATTGTCGCCGGATCGACGCCCACCGGTCACGCAAGCCCGGTATCGATAGGAGCCGCACGCACCGGAAGCCAACGTCACAAGTGCACCAACCCAAGAAACCCAGAGTGGCCCTGCTGGCGGACCCGGCGCCGCCGCCGCCGCGCGTGACGCAGGAACTGGTGGCCATCGGACTGAAACCGTGCTGGCTGGCCACGGCGGGCGAGGTCTTGAACCGGTTGGACCAGGATGGCGCGGCCCTGCTCATCCTCGAACAGGTCCTGCCCGACATGCCTGGCACGGAATTATGCCAACGGGTGCGCAGCGAACCGCAACACGCCCGCCTCCCGGTCGTGTTCTATTCGCGCTTGGAAGCCGTGGCCGACCGCATCGCGGGACTGGAAGCCGGCGCGGACGATTATGTGCCCAAGTCCTGCAACCCCCGCGAACTCGTCCTGCGTTTGCGGCGTCTGTTCCCCCGCGGAGAGCCGGATCGAACCCCGCAGGAAGTGTTTCGCTTCGGATCACTGGAAATCGACCTGCGGACCCACGGCGTGCGCTTCGGGGGGCGCGTGCGACCGGTCACCCTGACCGAGTTCCGGCTGCTGGCCGCGCTGGCCGTCGGCCGCGGACGGGTCCTCTCCCGCGAGGCACTCCTCGGGGAAATCCGGCCCGGCCGCGACGATCTCGATCCGCGCAGCGTGGACTCCCACGTGCGGCGGCTGCGGGCAAAACTCGGCGCCGGACGGCGGCATATCCGGGCGGTCCGCGGCTTTGGTTACCGGTTGGAGTGAGTCGTCACCGGCCCCCCGGTGGTCAGCGGGCCATGCACCTCCGCGCTCATGTCTCCCGTGGCGTCGATGCCGTTGGCCACCACCCAGTCCCAATCGGCCTCCTGGGGCGAAGGCGGGTTTACGAGCCGCCTGGAATCCAGATCGATCAGGGAGTTGCTCGCCTCGGGGGCGCCGTCGTTCACCACCCGCTTGATCACCGGGCCGAAGGTCTTCTCGTGGGAAGCGCGCGGTGGGACCACCGAGAACGCGTCCACCTCGATTCCGTTTCCCGTCGCCAGACCAGACGATGCCGCCGTTCCTCGCAAGGCGGGATTCTTCGAGGGGGAGAGCCGCATGGCTGGTGGCGAGTTTGCCGATGAGAACGGGCACCTCCTGTTGCTCGAAGCGATTACCGGGAATCGCGAAGCCATTGAGTGACGTTGGCAGCAAAGAGTCACTGAGAGCCAACACCTGTATAGTTTTCTCTTGCATCGGTCGAGCGGCTGCGGATAGTGCGGGTCGGAGCAACCATGAGCAGGGAGTCATCTGGAAGCGGGCGGCCAGCGGCGGGTTGGGAAATCCGGCGGTCCGGGCCGGTGCAGCGCGGGCGCCCCGAGGAAGGGACCGAAAGGACCCAAGGGACATCAGGGCCGGAGCCCGCAGCCCTTGAGTCCCTTGCTGAAACCGACGGTTTCATCCCGCCCCACGGCGGCTACCAGGAACTGCTTTCCTACCAGAAGGCGCTCGTGGTCTACGACGCCACCCTGCACTTCTGCGACCGCTTCATCGAGCGCCGTTCCCGCACCCGTGACCAGATGATCCAGGCCGCCCGCTCGGGCAAGCAGAACATCCTGGAAGGCAGCGCGGCCAGTGGGACCTCGAAGGAAACCGAGATCAAGCTCACCGGCGTGGCGGCCGCCAGCCTCAAGGAACTGCTCGAGGATTACCGCGACTTCATGCGCAACCACGGCATCGAGGAATGGGCGCCCGAACACCCTTACGCGTTGCGTCTGCGCCGCCTCAACCGCACGCCCGGTGCGAACTACGCGACCTTCAAAAAGGGCGTCGAACACCCGGATGCGGCCATCTGCACGAACGTGATCGCCGGCCTGATCAAGGTGACATGCTATCTGCTCGACCGGCAGCTCCACCGGCTCGAACGGGACTTTCTGCGGGAGGGTGGTCTGCGGGAGCGGATGCGGCGGGCAAGGCTCATGGCCCGGGGGCAGGGGCAGGGAGGGAAGGGAAGGGACTTCAGGGACACCAGGGACTGAAGGGACGTAAGGAAGCGGTCGTCTTCTGTCCCTTGTGTCCCTGAAGTCCCTTTTCACTCACCAGTCCCTTGACGCTCCAGCACCTCCGGCCGCACGCGGAAATCGAAGCGCCTCCCCTTCTGCAACACCAGCCGGGCCGTCACCGTCTTCGCTCCTGCCGGGACCTGCTCGAAGGCGAAGGTGGTTACCGATGGTTTGCCATGCGTCCGGGACCAGCCGCTTTCCCGCAACGCGCGTCCTTGATCGTCACGCAGCTCCGCCAGTTCGAAGAACATCTCCTCGGGCAGTTCCGAAAGCTCGACCCGCAGGTGCGTCAGGTCCTCCATCGAATAGCCGCCCGGTGACGGCGGTGGTCGGTGGACGAGATGTTCCACTCGCACCTCAAGGCCCTGGGCTTGGAAGGCCCGGTCCAGCCGGTTGGTTTCTCCGAGCGCCGGTACCGCGATGTCCTCCAGAACGATCAGTTCAGTGTCGGTGAAGGGCGCCGTGGTCTTGCGTTTGGCCCAGACGGTCAGGTCCCAGACCTGGCCGGGCCACAGAATCGAGCCAAACCGATGCACGACCAGATCCCCGCGACATTGGTAGGAGCTGGAACCGCACGGAAGATCGTTCCCTGTGGCGTCGGCCAGGCGGACCGTGCCCACCAGCCAATTCGTGCTGGCCGCGCCGTCCTCGGTAAAGCGGAACAAGCCCGCCGCGCGCGGACGCTCGCCGGTGTTCGCGGCTGCGGTGTCGAGGCGGACACCGGAATCGGTGGTCCGGAAGCCCGCGCGGTGGCCCACGCCGGCGACCAACTGCTCCAACCGACAGGACAAAGCCCCGTTTGTCCGGACCGCTGGCAGCGGTTCAGCCTCCCACTCGCGCGCCTCCACGAAGCCGGGGTTCGGCAGGGTCATCTCCCCCAGCAGGGTTCGGTCACCGCCGCTGCCGTGCTCGTACAACTGCAAAGTGATCCGCCGGCTGTGGCCGGGCAGCGGGCGGAATTGCAGGTTGAACGTGCCGCCGCCGCCCTGCCTGGCCGGCCACAGGGTTCGCCAGGTTTCCTCTCCCGCCACCACTCCGTCCTCGTCCGCCAGCAGGGCCACCATCCCGAGCCGGCTCACCCGGTTGCTGGCTGCGACCGGGTCATCCCGCAACCACACGGTCAGCAGGGGCTGCTCCGACCGAAAGGACTGCGTCGGTCGGTCGAAGCCGAGCCAGGACCGCAGCGGTTGCGGCAGCAACCGGCCCAACCGCGAGAAGCCGGGCAGCACGTGGTTGGTGCCATAGGTCGCTCCGAGGCAAACCAGGACGGTTCCCTCGGCGAGCGTCACCCGTTGCGGTGCATTCGACCGCATCAGAAACCCCACCGCCACGATCAGCCCGGCCACGAAGAACAGCACGCTGGTCCGGAGGATCCACTTGCGCATCCCCGGACCCTGCCGCCTTCCGCCGCAGACGTCACGCCGGCGATTCGCCGGTGCGGCAGCGTTCACCCGCCTCGGGTGGTCGGACGTCGCCGAACGAAGGCCCGTTTGGTGGCGCGTGCGCCTCGTCGGTGGGATTTCGGACGCCCCCCACAGGGCGGTTGTCAAGGAGTCGTGGAAGAGGTTTGAAGGGAGAGATTTGGTTCGATTTCTCTGGGCACCCCCTCCTCTCCCTGCTTCACTCCGGGCATGTCGGTCCATCTTTCCAACGTGGTGAGCGAGGGACTGCCTCCGGAACCCGAGTTGCTCCAAGGGGTCCGGGTGCGTCTCATCGAGGAATCCGAACGCCCCCGGTTCGACGACCTTCTCCGCCGCAGGCACTACCTCAAGAACGCCACCGCCGTGGGCCAGGCCCTGCGCTATGTGGCCGAGTTTCAGGGGCAGTGGCTGGCCCTGCTGGTCTTCTGTTCGCCCGCCTTCCACCTCAAGCCCCGCGAGCGCTGGCTGCATTGGTCGGCCCGCGAGGTGGCGGCCCGGCGCCATCTGCTGGCCCAAAACCAGCGCTTCCTGGTCCTGGCCGCCCCGGGGCGCTGGCCCAATCTGGCCTCGCGCGTGTTGAAGCTCAGCTGTGAACGTCTGGCCCAGGACTGGCAGCAGCACTTCGGCCATCCCGTGCTCGCGGTCGAGACCTTCGTCGATCCGCAACGCTTCCGGGGCACCTGCTACAAAGCCGCCGGCTGGCAACGGCTCGGCTCCACCCGGGGCTGCCAGCGCGACTGGCAGGACTTCTACACCGACACCACCCATCCCAAGCAACTCTGGGTCCGGGCGCTGGGGCCCGCGGCCTTGAAGCACCTGCGCGCGGCCCAACTCCCGCCGCATCTGGCCGCCCATGAACGGCCCCTGCCGCCGGCCTGTCCGGTGGCCACGGGCCAGTTGTTTTCGTTGTGGCAGTGTTTCGCCGAGCAGATGCATGAACCCCGCCGGCCCAAGGGCCTCCGGCATCCGCTGGCCACGGTGCTGAGTTTGATCGCCCTGGCGGTGGCGGCTGGTTCCGACGGGCCGCACGCGATTGCCGAATTCGCCGCCAGCCTCAATCACGGTCAGCGCTGGCAGTTGCGTTGCCGCCCGCGCCCGGGGGCTCCCCGGCAATGCGACGTGCCCAGCGAGCGCACCTTCCGCCGCTTGCTCAAAAAGATTGATGTCGAGCAACTCAAGGGCGTGCTGGTCGGCTGGATGGCCCGCGAGGATCCCCGCCGGGCAGAGGTCCTCCACCTGGACGGCAAGGTGGTCAAGAATGCCGCGCCGGCCCCGGCGGTGGCCACGGCCCCGGAACCGCCCGAGGAGATCCCGGCAGAATTGCAGAAGCCCAAAGCCGACAAAGCCCTGACACTGGTCAACTTCGTCACCGACCAGCAGCGACTGGTGGACCAAGTGGCTGTGCCAGCCAACACCAACGAGGAGGCGGCGGTCGCGGCGCACTGGTCCTCGATGGACCTGGCCGGGGTGTGTGTCACGACCGATGCCGCCCACACCACCAAGGCCAACGCGCGGCAACTCACCCAGGGCAACGGGGCCGATTACCTCCTGATACTCAAGGGCAATCAACCCGGGGCCTTCGCCAAAGCCCAATCGCTCCTCGGGGGCGCTTTTCCCCCCTCAGGCCCGCACCATCGAAAAGGGGCACGGGCGGGTTGAAGACCGGGCGCTGTGGTGCGTGGCGGTCACGCCCCAGACCCTGGGACTGGCCGGCGCGGCCCAGGTGTTGCGCGTGGACCGCAAGGTCGATCATGTCCGCGGCGGGCAAGTGGTCAAACACACCGAGGAGACCGTCTACGCGGCGACCAGTTTCTGGACCGACGAGGCCGGGCCGGCCCCCCTGCTGGCCTTGGTGCGCAGTCACTGGAAGATCGAGAACGGCCAGCATCATCGGCGGGATCGCACCCAGGATGAGGATCGCTGTCCGGTGGCGGAGACCAACACGGCGCGGGTGCTGTCCCTGTTTCGCTCCCTGACCATCTTCCTGCACGAACAGCAGCGCTACAAACGCGGGGGCAAGAAGTCGCTGCCCGACTACGAGTTGCACATCTGTCGCCATCCTGGTGGCCTGATCCGTCGGTTCATGTCGCCACCGGCGTAGCCGACCCACCTGTAATGCCCCCCCACCCCGTGGCGCTGCCGCGGGGAGGGATCGGTGTGTCCGCCGGAGCCGCAAGCAGGCCCAAATGCGGGCTTTCATCGCCTCCATGCCCCGCTCGGACCCGTCGCCAACCGCCCTCCGCCCCCCCGTTCAACCCCCTCCAGCTACTTTGTCACTCGCCCTGACGCCCCCCACCGGGCTGCTGAAAAGGGGCTTGTGCGGGGTTCGTCAAACCGCGAACCTTGGGGCGCAGCAAGAGCACCGACCACCATGTTGACGCGTTACCTGGCTTGTGATCTGGGCGCGGAAAGCGGCCGCCTGATCCTGGGCACCCTCGAGGACGACCGCCTTTCGCTCACCGAACTGCATCGATTCACCAACGGCGCCCTGCGACACGGGGAATCCCTCCACTGGGACCTCGACCGGTTGCTGGGCGAGTTGCGGACCGGTTTGCGCAAGGCCGGCGACCTGCGGGTGCCCATCGCCAGCATCAGCGCGGATTCCTGGGGCGTGGACTACGTGCTCCGGGATGACCAGGGCAACATGCTCCCGCCGGTCCATCACTATCGCGACCCGCGCAATCAGGGCGGGGTGGACAAGGTCCGGGCGCGGATTTCGTGGGAGGAGATCTTCGCGGAGACGGGGCTGCAATTCCTGCCGTTCAACACCCTGTTTCAACTCGGCGCCGAGCGTCCCGAGCGGCTGCAAGCGGCGCGGCAAGTGCTCGGGATCGGGGACGCTTTCAACGCCTGGTTGTGCGGCGTGGCGAAGTGGGAGGAATCGCTGGCCAGCACCACGCAGCTTTACGATCCGCGCGCCCGGCGGTGGTCGCCCCGGCTGCTGGAGGTCCTGGGACTGAAACCGGCAATGTTCCCCGAAGTGGTGCCGTCCGGCACGGCGTTGGGTGCTTTGCGTCCTGACCTGGCGGAAAGCGCGCGCCTCGATAACGTCTCGGTGGTGGCGAGCTGCTCGCACGACACGGGCGCGGCCGTGGCCGCCGTTCCCGCCGAGGGCGACAACTGGGCCTACCTCAGCTCGGGCACCTGGTCCCTGATGGGCGTCGAACTGCCGGAACCGGTGATCACCGACGATTGCCGCGAACTGAACTTCACCAACGAAATTGGCTACGGCCATTCGGTCCGGTTGCTGAAGAACATCATCGGCCTCTGGATCGTGCAGGAATGCCGCCGCGAATGGGCACAGGTCGGCAACGACTACGACTACCAGACGCTGACCAATCTGGCCGCCGAGGCGGCTCCGTTCGTGTCGTTGATCAACCCGGCGGACGCCCGGTTTCTCAGTCCCGGCAACATGCCGGCGAAGGTCGAGGCCGCCTGCCGCGAGACCGGTCAACCGACGCCTGAAACGCCCGGGGCGATGGTCCGGTGCGTGCTGGAGAGCCTCGCGCTGCTCTATCGGCGAACCATGGAGCATTTGCGCCAGTTGACCGGGCGAAAACCGGAACGCCTGCACATCGTGGGTGGTGGCAGTCAGAATGCGTTGCTCAATCAATTCGCGGCCAATGCCCTGCAAGTGCCCGTTTTGGCGGGCCCGGTCGAGGCCACGGCCGCGGGCAACGTCCTCGTCCAGGCCCTGGCGCTCGGCCACCTCGAATCCTTGACTCACGCGCGCCAGGTGGTCCGGCGCTCGTTCGAGTTGGTTACCATCGAACCGGAGGCGCCGGGGCCCTGGGACGAGGCACACGATCGCTTCGAGGAACTGCTTCACTCGCGACCGTGAGCCGCGCCGGTGCGGCTACGGGCCTGCGTCCACCTCCCTGCGGCCGCTCCGGTCCGGCACCTCAATCGCGCCGCCGCCACCAGAACATCAGCTCGCGGTCGACACGGTTGGGGAACGAGCGTGGCACCCAGGCATCCACCAACTCGAAAGCGCCGGCGAACCGCGCTTCGATTTCGTCGCGACTGACTCCGAAGGGCGGGCCCTCGGGTTGCTCGGGATTGCGGTAGTGGATGGCGAGGAAGTTCCCGCCCGGACGAAGCCAGCGAGGCACCGCGCTGGCGTACGCATCCCGGTCCCCGGGATCGATGGCGCAAAAAAGGGTGTGTTCGAAGACCCAGTCGAAGGGCTGCGGTGGCGTGCCGTTCAGGAAATCGACCTCGTGAAAACCGGCTTCCAGATCGGCGGCCAGCGTGCGGGCCACAGCAAGCCGGACGGCGGAAGGCGCGATGTCAAGGCCGGTGGCGGCGAACCCGGCCTGCACCCACGCCCGCACGTCATGCCCGGTGCCGCATCCCGGCACCACCACCGAACCCCGTTGCAGCCCGGGCTGTGCGGCAAGGAAGTCGACCAAACCCGGCGCGGGCTCCCCTTTGTCCCAGTGCAGATCGCCCTGCTGATACCGGGCTTCCCAGTCCGCCCGTCGTTGTTCCGTGCATCGCATGGGCGGAGCATACGCCGGGGCGCTCGCTGTGCAACGCGCGAGCGCTTTGGGTGGACCGCGCCGGCAGAACGAATCGGGGACGGCCCGTTCGATTGCTGGACCGGCTCCCGAACGCCCCAACCGCTTCGGAGCCCGGAAAGCCTCGTCGTCCCCAACGCGTTCCCTGTCACCAGTCGTCGCCGCCGTAGCCGCCCGCGTCGCGGAGCTTCCAGGTCTCGATCTCGGCGGCGGGCAGTTCCTCCAGAAACCGCGAGGGTCGCTGGAACATGTCCCCACCGCCCGCCAACCGGATCTGCGGATAGCTCAGATACAACTCGTCCTTGGCGCGCGTGATGGCCACATAGAACAACCGTCGTTCTTCCTCGAGCCCTTCCGGCGTCTCTGACGAACGCCCCGAGGGGAAAAGCCCTTCGCAGAGCATCATGACGAACACGACCTTGAACTCGAGTCCCTTCGCCTGATGGACCGTCGAGAGCCGCAGCCGTTCCTCGTCGTCCGGGCGCCCCTCGCGCGTATCGGCGTCGACGTTGGTCAACAGGGCGAGCTGCCCCAGAAACTCGGGGAGACCGTCGAACTGGCGGGCAAAGGCCGCAAGCTGCTCGATGTCGTCGCGACGGCTCGCGTAGTTGGTGTATTTCGACTGCAAGTAGTCTTCATACGCCCCCTCGAGGGCGAGACCGAGCATGGTGTCGGGGCGGTCGCCCACGTCCGGAGCCTCGAGTTGCGCCACCGTGGCGGTGAACTGCGCCCAGGCGGTGACGGCCTTCTTGGGCACCTCCGCGGTGATCCCCTGCAGGGCCGTTGCCAGCCGTGACGAGGTCGCGGCCGCATCGGCGGTGGCGGGCGGTCGCTTCTTCCTTCCTTTTCTCGCGGTCCGGACCGGCGAAGGCGGCGTGCCCCGGGGGGCGTCGTCCGCGGTGACGGTCGGCTCCGGATCGATTTGCTGCGCCAGCGGGGCGAACCGCGCCCACAGCTTCGCCGCCGACCGTCCCCCGATGCCGGGCAGCATCAGCACGAGGCGTTTGAAGGCCATCTCGTCGCGCGGGTTGCAGACCAGTTTGAGGAAGGCCGCGATGTCCTTGATGTGCGCCTGCTCAAAGAAGCGAATCCCGCTGGTGATGGAGAACGGGATGTTGCGCCTGGTCAGCTCCATCTGGAGTTCCAGCGCGTGGAAATGGGCGCGATACAACACGGCCACCTGGTCCAGCGGGGTGCCTTCTTCCCGCACTTCGAGCACCTTCTGCGCGATGAAGGCAGCCTGTTCGTTGCCGTCGCTGCACGCCACGAGCACCGGTTTGGCGCCCGGCGGCCGGACCGCGGCCAGGCGCTTGTCGAACTGGTGGACGTTGGCGGAGATGGCGGCGTTGGCCACCCCAAGGATCTCGGGCGTGCTGCGGTAGTTGGTCTCGATGCGGTAGACCTGCGCCTCGGGATGCCGTTCGGGAAAGCGGAGGATGTTGTGGAAATCCGCGCCGCGCCACGAATAGATGCTCTGCGAATCGTCCCCCACCGCCATGATGTTGTGGTGCCGCGCGGCGATGAGGTCGATCAGGTCGCTCTGCAGGCGGTTGGTGTCCTGGTATTCGTCGACGAGCAGGAATTGAAACCGCCGCTGACAGGCCTCGCACACGTCGGGGTGTTCCTGCAGCAAGCGCAGCCAGAGCACCAGCAGATCGTCGAAGTCCATCACGTTCGCCGCCTGCTTGCGCTTCGCGTAGGCCTCGGACAACCGATGGATGGGATCGGCCAGGTGATCGAAATGCGCGAACTGCGCCTCCAAGACCTGGGCGATGGTGCGGGACGTGTTCAAGGCCAGCGAGAAGATGTCGCAGAGAACGTCGGGCTTCGGAAACCGCGTGGCTTTGGGATCGATGTCGCTGTCCCCAAGGCAGGCGCTCACCAGGTCCTTGGCGTCCTCCCGGTCCAGGATGGTGAAGTCCGGCCGGAACCCGAGGCGATCGGCGTGCCGGCGCAGGATGCGGTTGCCGATCGAATGAAAGGTGCCGCCCCACAGCGAGAGCAGATCCTGCCGAAGGAGTTCGGAGGTGCGGCGCATCATCTCGCGCGCGGCCTTGTTGGTGAAGGTGAGCAGCAGGATGTTCTCCGGCGGGATGCCCTGTTCGAGCAGGTAGGCCACGCGGTAGATGAGGGTGCGGGTCTTCCCCGCTCCGGCCCCGGCGAGCACGAGCGAAGGCCCCGGCGGCGCGGTCACGGCGGCGTGTTGCTGCGGGTTCAACTCCGCGGCGTAATCGATCTGCAGATCGACCGGCGCCCGGAAGCGTTGCAGCACATACTCGCGGCCCATGCGCGGATTCAACCGGCAAAGCCCGGAGCGCGGAAGCCAAATGTCGCGGCCGGAATCGGCTGAGCCGTATCGATGCTACACGCGGTGGCCGCCGACGTGTAGTCGGCGCTGAAATCCAGGGGCTTACGCGGTCTCGCCGGTTCCGACCGGCAGTCACGTTTTGGTGAATCGTCGCGCCAAGCGGCAAGGGGCCGTATCCCCACTGAATCATGCGCCGACAGCACGCCAGCGGCTACGGCGTCTCAAGTCGCTGCGACGGAGATGCGAGCGGCTCGCTACCGGTCGGGCCTTGCGGCTTGTTCCGCCGGGCGGGTGTGCTACTCTTCGGGCGTGTTCGGTTTGTCCCGGCGATTCGCAGCGTGGTTGCTGTTGCTGGCGTGGGTTCCGGCCACCGCTCATTGTTGTCTCGAGCGGGTGGTGGATTCCCCGCTTTTGCACTGCGTACCGGGCGGGGCCGCCGACCATCACGACGCCGGCGATTGCGAAACCGACGCCTGCGCGGCGGTCGAGTCCGGCAATCTGGCGCTCTCCGACTGGCGCACTCGGATCACACCCCCCATCGGGATGTGGGGGATGCCGCCGAGGGTTGATGCCCGGCTCGTATTCGATATTCGTCGCCGCGCCGGTCCACCTCCCGCAACACCTCCGGACTCGATCAACCGCTGGCACTTCCTCCTTCGCGCCGCTCCACCGGCGCGCGCTCCCGACCTCCCTGCCGTCTGAGGCTTCGGTGGCTCCAGGCTCCGTGGTGGGAGTCGAGTCACAGTCTGGCGGCGCCGTTCACGGGTGTCGCCTTCCCCGATATTCCCGAGTGGTCCGGGCGTTGGATCGGACCGATGAAGCGCATGTTGGCTTACGAAACGACGGCTGCCGGTGGCGGGACCGCCGGCGATGGAGAATTCAAGAGAGCCCGTGGGGCGGGAGGTCTGCTTCACAATTCCCGCCCGACGCGGGAGGGACGGAAGGCTGCCGGGCCGCGGCGAGGGCGCCGGCCCCGATCCCTGGCCGGCCTGCCCGTCGTGGTCCTGACACTGCTGCCCGCAGCGGCACTCGCAGCGGGGACCATCGCCGATGTCGTCGATGGCGCCACGGATGCGTCCGTCCGGTCGGTGCTCCCTGATCGCTTGTCACGGCCCGTTGCCATTGAACTCGCACTGGCCGCCAATCCCACGCTCGCGGCCATGGAAGCGCGGGTGAACGCGGCAAGAGGACGGGCCTGGCAGGCGGGGCGCTGGTCCAATCCCGCGCTGACCTTTGCCGTCGAGGAATGGCCCGTCGACGAAGGCGGCGGCTTCGATGACGCGAAGCAGACCGTCGGCGTGCAGCAACAACTGCCGTGGCCGGGCAAGCCGGGGCTGGATCATCGGCTGGGCGCGACCGCTGTGCGCCTGCGCAACACCCTTCGTCGCCTGCAGGAAGTCGAACTCGTGCGCGATGTGAAAGTGGCCTTCGCCCGCACCCTGGCCGCCCGCGAGTCCGTGGCCATCGGGGAGCAACTCGTGGCGCTGGCGGAATCGTCCGCGACCACCGCCGGCAGACGCGTCGGGGCCGGGGCGGCGCCGCTTCAGGAACAACTGCGGACCGAGGTCCAGTTGGCCCGCGTGCGCGCGGATGCCGCGGGTTTGCGCCGGGACCTCGCCAGGGCGCAACACGGATTGGCGGCGTTGCTGGGACGTCCGGATCTGACGGGTGTGGAGCTGGAAGGGGACCTGCCCGCGGGCGGCGATGACCGGCTTCTGCAAGCCGCGCCAGCCGGATGGCCGGACGAACATCCAAGCGTGGTGGCCGCCATCCTCGCGCTGGACCGTGCCGAGTTGGGTTATCGCCGGGCGCGACTGGAGCCGTATCCGGACATCACCGCCGGCGTGGCGGGTGGTCGCCTGGGGGAAACGGACCGTTCGATTGTCGAGTTTTCGCTTTCGATCCCCCTGCCACTGATCGATTCCTCACGCGGCCGCAAGGATGAGGCGGCCGCCAACGTCGGCGTTGCCGGGGCCGAACTGCGCGGTGTGCGCGTGCAGTTGGCCCGGGAATGGGCGGTGGCCCGGCAGCGTTACCGCACCGCCGCCGAACAGGCGGCCAGCTACCGCGATGAGATCCTGCCCAAGACCGACGAAGCGCTGCGTCTTGTGCAGGCGGGTTTTGACGAGGGCAAATTTGGTTTCATCGACCTGCTCGACACCCAGCGCACCACCGCCCAGACCCGGTTTGCCTTCCAGCAGGTCCGGCTCGACCTGGCCATCGCCCGCGCTGAACTCGAGGCGTTGCTGGAGACCTCCCCCGACGCGCCCCGCCCCATGACGTTCCCTGGTCAACGACCTTCAAGAAGCCCCGTTCCATGAATTCCCCAAACCGGCCAAAGCGATTCCTCCTCTCCCTGTCAGCCTGCCTGAGCCATGACCATCCAGCAGGATTCACCAAGGATGGGCGCGGATGGGCACGGATGATGGGGGCAACCGAAGTTGCCCGCCCTGAGGTCGAACCCGCTGTCCAGTCCGCCTTCCCTCCCTCTCCGCCGACGCAGCATCGCCGCGCTCCATCCGTGTCATCTGTGCCCATCCGCGGTTCATCAGCTGGATCGTTGCGACTGAAAAACCGTGGCAGCCAACGTGAGGAGGCTCACTTCTTGTCTCCGAGCTACGGTTGCTGGGAAATTTCCTGTTCTTCGCGGACCTGCTCAGAGGCCATGAACGTAGGGCGGCTCAGGGGTCGGTCCTCACTATTGCAGGAGGGAGTGCCTGCAATAGATGCAGGACCGACCCCGTCGCTCGGTTCATGTGGAAAACGGAGCCTGCTCACGTCGGCTGCCACCTGGCTGGCCGTCGGCGGCCTCGCGTGGTTGACAGGGTGTTCTCCGGCGCACGACGAATCGGGGCTGGACCCGCATGCCGGTCATGCGCATGGCGCGCCGGCGACGGTCGTTGCTGAAGCCGGGGAGGAAGTCGAGATGTGCCTCGAACACGGCGTGCCCGAGGCGGAATGCGGCATTTGCCGGCCGGAACTGGCCGGGCAGCTGGCCCCCGGGCAAGCCTTGCAGATTCGGCTCGGTTCCCCCGAGGCGGCCGGGCGGGCCGGCATTGAGACGGCGCCCGCCGGCACGGCGGAGGTGGCAGAGGGGGTGGACTGTCTGGCGGAACTTGCCTTCAACCAGACCCGGCAGGCCCGCATCACGGCGCCGGTCGAGGGATTCATCGAATCGGTTGCCGTGGACCTCGGCAGCCGGGTGGAGGAGGACGCGCAACTCGCCGAACTGCTTTCGCCCGCCATGGCGGAAGCGGTGGCCGGAGCCGTCTTGACCCATCAGACCCTGGAACGGGAACGCCGTTTGCGCGCCGAACGGGTGACGTCCGAGGAGGATCTCCAACGGGCCGAGGCGCAGCACCGAAGCGCGTGCCAGCAGCTGCGGGTGCTTGGTTTCACCGAGGCGATGATTGACGAACTGGGAGCGAATCCGGACCAGCCGGTGCTGCTGCCGATCCGGGCCCCGTTCGCCGGCGAGGTCGCCCGGAGTCCCGCCGTCCGCGGTTCCCGGGTGGCGATGGGCGAAGTGTTGTTCGAGGTGGTTGATCCCTCCGTCCTGTGGGCGATGCTGAAGGTGCCCGAACAGGAGTTGGGCCGGATTCGCACCGGGTTGCCGGTCGAACTCACTGTTGCCGCCCATCCGGGGCGCACGTTCAACGGACGCCTCACGTGGATCGCCCCCGAAATCGACGAGCAATCGCGCATGGTCTCCGCCCGCGCGGAAATCCCCAACCCGGAAGGCCGATTGAAGGCCGGGATGTTCGGACGGGCCCGCATCCTCACCGGAGCCCCGACCGCGTCCGTCGTCATCCCGGCCGCAGCGGTTCAACGCATCGAAGGGCGGCCCTTCGCGTTCGTGGCACTGGCGCCCGACCTGTTCGAGGCGCGCGCCCTGGACATCTGTTCGCGACACGGAGATCGGGTCGAGGTGGTGTCGGGTCTGCAACCCGGTGAGCCGGTGGCGGTGGCCGGAAGCCATCAGGTAAAGTCCCAATGGCTTTTGTCCCGGCTCGGCGCGGGCTGCACTCACGAATGACACGGCGCCATGCTGAACGGGATCATTGATTTCTCGCTGCGGCACCGTTGGCTGGTGCTGTTGCTGGCGGCGGGCCTGGCCGTGGCCGGTGGGTGGCGCCTGCTGAGCCTGCCGGTGGACGCCTTCCCGGACACCTCGAACATCCAGGTGCAGGTCAACACCGTGGCCCCGGCCTTGAGCCCCGTCGAAATCGAGTCCCGGATCACCCTGCCCATCGAACTCGCCATCAGCGGCCTGCCCGGCCTGGCCGAGGTGCGGTCGGTTTCCAAGTTTGGCTTCTCCCAGGTGGTGGCGGTTTTCGACGACGACACTTCGGTCTTTCTCGCCCGCCAACTGGTGAGTGAACGCTTGCAGGGTGTCGAACTTCCCGCCGGCATCGGGCGACCGCAGCTCGGGCCGATTGCGAGCGGACTGGGGGAAGTGTTCCACTACATCGTGCGGTCCGAGAACCCGGACCGTTCGCTCGCCGAGCTGCGCGAGCTGAACGACTGGGTGGTCAAACCCGAACTGCGCAAGGTCCCGGGCGTGGCGGAGGTCAACTCCTGGGGCGGCTTTGAAAAGCAGTATCAGGTGGTGGTCGAGCCGGCGCAACTCGCCCGGTTCAACCTGACCTTCGAGGACGTGTTCGACGCGCTCGAGGCCAACAACCGCAACGTCGGCGGCGGCCTGCTCACCCGCAGCGGGGAATCCGCCGTGGTGCACGGTGTCGGCCTGGTCACGAACCTCGAAGGAATCGCGAATATCACAATCCTCGCCCGCAACGGGGTGCCGGTGCGCATCCGCGATGTGGCCACCGTGCGCCTGGGACATGAGCTTCGTCGGGGCGCGGTAACCGCCGATGGCCGGGGCGAGATTGTGATGGGTATCGCCTACATGCTGCTCGCAGAAAACAGCCGGGAGGTGACCACGCGCCTGAAGGAGCGCCTGGTCGGGGTGCAGCGGGCCCTGCCGGCGGACGTCCGGCTGGAGGTGGCCTACGACCGGACGAGCTTGGTGGCCCGGGTCATTCGCACCGTCGAGCACAACCTGCTGGCGGGCGCCCTGCTGGTGACGGGGGTTTTGTTCGCGTTTCTCGGCAACCTGCGGGCCGGTTTGATCGTCGCCGCGGCGATCCCGCTGTCCATGCTCTTTGCCGGCAACGCCATGCTGCAGGCAGGGATCGCCGCCAGCCTGCTCAGCCTGGGGGCGGTGGATTTCGGGCTGATCGTCGACGGCGCGGTCATCCTCGTCGAGAACGCCGCCGCCCGGCTGGCGCGCGCGGACGGGCATCCGCGGCTGAAGGTGATTCGCGAGGCCATTGTCGAGGTGCGGCGGCCGGCCCTGTTCGGTGAACTGGCGATCCTCGTGGTCTTCCTGCCGATCCTCACGCTCGAGGGAGTTGAAGGGAAGCTGTTCCGACCGATGGCGCTGACGATGATCTTCGCCCTGGTCGGGGCGTTGGTGTTGTCCGTCACGGTGATGCCGGCGCTGGCGGCCGGCATGCTGTCGCGGCGGACGCGCCCGGGGGAACCGGGGGTGATCCGGTGGGCGCAGCGCCTTTATGCGCCGTTGTTGAAGGGCGCCCTGGGCCGTCCGCGCACGGCCGTGGTGCTTGCGGTGGTTTTGCTGGGCCTGGGAGGCGCCGCGGCGGCCCGGCTGGGCGCGGAGTTTCTGCCGAAGCTCAACGAGGGTTCCATCGTGATCAACGTGATCCGCCTGGCCGGGGTGTCCATCGACGAATCGGTCGCGATGAACACCCGCATCGAACAGCGTCTGCTGGCCGGTTTCCCCGACGAAGTGGCGCGTGTCTGGAGCCGCATCGGCACGGCGGAAGTGGCGAACGACCCGATGGGCACGGAGTTGACCGACATCTTCATCATGCTCAAGCGGCGTGGTGAGTGGACGCGGGCCCGCCGACAACACGAGCTGGCCGCGAAGATCAAGGAAGCCCTCGCCGACCTGCCCGGCATCAACATGATCTACACCCAGCCCATCGAACTGCGGATGAACGAAATGGTGGCCGGCATCCGCTCCGATCTCGGCATCAAGATCTTCGCGGACGAGTTCGCCACGCTGACCCGCATCGGGCGCGAGATCGGCGCCGTCATCGGCGGCATCCGGGGCGCCGGCGATGTGTCGGTCGAGCAGATCACGGGGCAACCGGTGGTGCAGGTGACGGTGGATCCCGAGGCCACCGCCCGGTTCGGCGTGCCCACCCGCAATGTCCTCAACGTGGTCGAGGCGCTCGGCGGCCGGCGGGTCGGGGAGATTCGCGAGGGGCTGCGGCGGTTTCCGCTGACCGCCTGGTTGCCTGACGCGCAGCGCACGGACGTCGAGATGCTGGCACAGACCCTCATTCCCACGCGCGAGGGCCCGCTGCTTCCGCTCGGGCAATTGGCGGAGATCCGCGAACTCGAGGGGCCCGCCACGATCCAGCGCGAGTGGGGACGGCGCCGGCTCACCGTGCAGGCAAACGTGCGCGAGCGCGACGTGGCGGGCTTCGTCGCGGAGGCCCGCGCCCGGATTGCCGCCGCGGTGGATCTGCCGGAGGGATGCACGCTCGAATGGGGCGGCCAGTTCGAGAATCTGGAACGGGCGAACCGCCGGTTGATCTTCGTCTCGCTGCTTACCCTCGGGCTCGTGCTGCTCATCCTCCATGCCAGTCTGGGCCGCCTGCGGGAGGTGTTGCTGGTGGCGACGGGGATTCCGTTCGGGCTGGTGGGCGGGGTGCTGGCGTTGTGGCTCCGGGGAATGCCCTTCACGGTGAGCGCCGCGATCGGCTTCATCGCGCTCAGCGGGGTGGCCATTCTCAACGGGCTGGTGCTGGTCACGTTCATTGGTCAACGGCGCGCGGCTGGACTGACGGTTGCGGACGCGGTGCGCGAGGCTTGCGGGGCGCGGTTGCGTCCGGTGTTGATGACCGCGTGCGTGGCCGCCGCCGGGTTTGTTCCCATGGCGGTCAACCTGGGCGTGGGCGCCGAGGTCCAGCGACCGCTCGCCACCGTGGTGATCGGCGGGCTGATCACGAACACCCTCCTGACCCTGCTCCTGCTGCCGGTGCTCTACCGGCTGTTCGATCGCGACCCATTGCCGACTTCCAGTCCGCGGGCCGGTTGAACTCCGCAGCGGTTTGCGGGGTGGAAACCCGCGGTACAACAGGTTGAAGACCCGCGCTACGAAGAGCGGCGTGAGTTGCCGGGATCGGCCTCATCCTGCGTGGGACCGGCATGGTAATGGTAAGATCGCCGGGGAAAAGTAACTGCCAGGCGTGAATCGAAGGCTATGCTGGGCGGACCAATGGCAAGCTTGCGCAAGACTTCATGGGTGCTCGCCGGATTGGTCCTGCTCGGGGCCGGCGGGGTGGGCGGGTTGATGCTGCTGGGACCGTCGCCCTGGTTCAGCGACCCGACGGCGGTCCGTGCCTGGTCGGATCGCGGAGAGGTGCTGAACCCGGCCCAACCAGCGGCTCTTGCCCCGGATACCAACATGCTCGCGGGCCTCACCGTCACGACGAATGAGGGGAGTCTCGTGATCGAGAGCCGGCAGACCGCGCGGTCGCCGCGCGAGTGGATCGCGTGGCAGCGGGTGGATGCGGATGCTTCGCAGCGGGCTGACCTTGGGGTCGGCCTGGTGGCCCTGGAATACCTCGGGACCGGGTACGGGAGACCCGGTGAAGGCGTGGATGAGGAGTATGCAACGCGCGTGCCGGGACGGTTCTTCACGCCCGGTCTGCGGCCCATCGAGGAGGCGGATCTGGAGGCGTTTGGCGTGCAACGCTGGGATCGCGAACTCGATTACCAGGACGGCATGCCCGCGGTGAAGCTCGGGTTGAAGCTGGAGGGAATCGACGGATTCAAGCTGCTCGGCTTGAAAGCGTTTGACGGACGGACCCAGGCGCCGGTGTCGGGCAGCGGTTACAGCCATGGCGCCAGCGAGGGACGCTACTCGGTCGAGACGTCCCTCGCCATCTGGCACGCCACGCCCATCGAGTTCGTGCTGGATCTGGCGGTGGGTCCGCCGGAGGTGTTCGAATTCCCGGCCCGGACGGGGACCATTCAGCGCTTTCCCGGAGGCGCTGCCGGCTTGGTGGCGCTGGTGAACGGCCCGCGACGTTCCTGGAGTTCGATCTCGGACGGAACGGTGAAGCGGACGATGCTGAGATTTGCACCTGACGACGGGGAAGACGGGTGCTCCGCGGTGTTGCTGCTCGAACCGGACGCGCATCCGATGCCGGTTGACTTCGAGTTGCTCGATGCCCGGGGCGAGGCGCTCCCGGGAGCCGGCGGGGGATCGTCCGGGCGGATGGTGATCAAGTCCGTGCGGGCGGCCCTCGGCGAAGTGAGCACGGTGCGGTTGCTCTACTATCCGCATCATCGCCGGGTGCGCTTCCGGTTGCCGGAAATACCCGGCCTGCCGAAAACCGATGCGCCGGTCGGCAACCTGTTCGACATCCGCGTGCCTTATGCCCGATTCCGCTACGAAAGTTCGCTGCGGCAATGGGTGGAAAAAGTGCTCCAGTTCAAGATCCGGTCGAGGGTCAGTCCCACGCTGCCACCGGGCACGCTTCCGCTGACGTTCACCAACGCCACCGCCGGCGAGATTCTCCAAGCCTATCTCGAATTCCATCCGCCCAACATCGGAGCCTGGGTGAACGAGGACACGCACGAACTGGTCATCTCGCGGTCGAAGCTGGCCGAACTCGGGGATCAAGTCCTGAAGTGGCTCAGCGGGCGCTTCAACTGAAGACGATCGCAGCCCCCGGGCACATCTCAGCCGCAACGATTCAGTAACTCGTAGCCGCGGACGTGCAGTCGGCGCATGATGCCGGAGAGGGCGGGAAGCCTCACTAAATGGTGAGCCCGAACCCAGGACGAGCGATTCTGGTTTCCCTCAATATCAGTGCCCATCCGTGCCCATCCGTGCCCATCCGTGGTGAATCCAACTGCATGGTTACGGCTCAGCCGCAACGATTCAGTAACTCGTAGCCGCGGACGTGCAGTCGGCGCATGATTCAGCTGGGATAGGGCTGCCTGTTGCCGAGGGCGACGATTCACCGAAAGGTGACTGCTGATCGGAATCGGCGAGCCCGCGTAAGCGCTTGGATTTCAGCGCCGACTACACGTCGGCGGCTACCGGGTGGAGAGGGGCTCCCGGCTCGCCCTGGACATAATCGAATCCCGGACGGATGGCCCGTCGTCGTCCCGCGATCCCGCTTGGCACACGCGCGACGTTTCCGCTAGCGTCGCGGTCGCATGACACGCGCGGGCGCCATCCTCCTGCTTCTCTCGCTGCTGTGGGCCGGTCCGCTCACGGTGGCCCAGGGCGCGCCCGAGCTGGAAGTCACCGCGAGCAGTCCGGAGGCGACCTTCGAGTACGACGAGGAAACGGGGGTGGCCAGCGATCCCGCCGGCATCATCGTTCGTTATGGCGACGTGCAGTTGACCGCCCGGACGATTCGTTTCAACCGCCTCACCTCCGAGGTCGAGGCCGAAGGGGCGGTCCGCATTCAGCAGGGCAAGGAGCTTTGGACCGGCGAACGCGTCCGTTACAACTTCGCCACGCGCGAGATTACGGCCAATGAATACCGGGCCGGCGTGAGCCCGTTCTTCTTCGCCGGCGAGGGACTGTCGGGCAGCCTGACGAACCAGGTGCACTCGATGACGAATTCGTTCGTCACCACCGCCGACCGCGCCGAACCCGGCCATCGCATCACCGCGCGTTCGCTGACCTTCGTGCCGGACAAATACGTCGAGATCCACGGCGCAACCTTCTACGTGGGCAAGGTGCCCATCATGTACCTGCCGAGTTACCGCCGTCATCTCGACCGGCACCCGAACAACTTCGTGTTCGTGCCGGGCTACCGCAGCCTGTTTGGCCCGTATCTGCTGACCACCTACAACTGGTTCGCGAGCACGAACCTGGGCGGGGCGATTCACCTGGACTACCGGCAGAAGCGTGGATTCGCCGGCGGACCCGACTTCTTCTATGACCTCGGCCAGGCGGGCGACGGCGAACTGCTGACCTACTACGCGGCAGACGACGAGCCGGGCCTGGACTCGCGGGGCGAACCGATCAGCCGGGATCGTTACAGCGTCAACTTCGCGCATTCCGCGCGGATCAATTCCGAACTGACCGCCAAGGCCGCCGTGCGCAAGCAGAGCGACGAGTATCTGCGCCGGGACTTCTTCGAGGACGAATACCGGCTGGATGTGCAGCCCCGGACCTTCGGCGAGTTGAGCCAGTTGTGGCCGCAGTTCAGCCTGAACCTCCTGGCCGTGCCGCAGGTGAACAACTTCTTCCAAACCGTCGAACGCCTGCCCGACGCCCGGTTGTCCGCGCTGCCCCAACCGGTGGGCGCCACGCCGGTCTATTACGAAAGCGAAAGTTCGCTGGCCTATCTGCGGTTCAACTACGCGAATGAAGTTCAGCCTTCCTACGAGGGTTTCCGCGCGGACACCTTCCACCAGTTGACGCTGCCGCAGACCCTGTTCGGTTGGTTGAACGTCACCCCGCGCGTGGGCGGCCGCTTCACCCAGTACGGCATGGAGAAGAACATCGCGCCGCTCGACGGCAGTGAAAGCCGGGGCGTGTTCAACACGGGAGCCGAGGTCTCGGCCAAGGCCTCACGCATCTGGCCACGGGCGCACAACCGCCTGCTCGAAGTCGACGGCCTGCGACATATCGTCGAGCCTTCCGTCAACTACGTCTTCGTGCCGAATCCCTCGGTGGCGCCCGACGAACTGCCGCAGTTCGATTACGAAATGCAGACCTACCGGCTGCTTCCGATCACTTTCCCCGAGTACAACGCCATTGACGCCATCAACAGCCAGAACGCCATCCGGTTCGGTCTGCGCAACAAGTTGCAGACGAAACGGGAGGAAGCCATCGACAACCTGGTGAACTGGGCCGTCGAGTTCGACTGGCGGCTGGATCCCCGCGAGGATCAACGCACCTACAGCGACGTCTACTGGGACCTCGATTTCCGTCCGCGTTCGTGGGTGACGCTGAGTTCGGAGCTGCGCTACGACATCAACGAGACCGATTGGCGGATGGCGCTGAACACGATCACCTTCGAGCCGAACGACCGCTGGAACTGGCAGTTCGGCTACCGTTACCTGGCCGAGTGGCCGGGAATGGGGCCCGACTCCGGTTACGATCTGCTGGTGAGCAGCCTGTTCCTCAAGCTCAACGAGAACTGGGCC
The DNA here is from genome assembly GCA_024233305.1 of Verrucomicrobiales bacterium. Taxonomy (GTDB): domain Bacteria; phylum Verrucomicrobiota; class Verrucomicrobiia; order Limisphaerales; family J093; genus J093. Next base: position 152,647 of record JACKPV010000027.1, on the reverse strand, counting down.
TTCCACCTGGGCCAGCAATACTCCCTGCAAGACCACCTCATGCAGGAGCAGTTCTATTCGATCTACCGCGATTTGCAGAGCTGGACGGCGGCGCTCACCTTCCGCTGGCGCGACCTGCACGAGGGAGAGGACGACTTCACTGTGGCAGTGACCTTCTCATTGAAGGCCTTCCCACGCTTCAAACTGGGCCAGGACCGCAATCAACGCGAACTGCTGCTCGGCGGTTGATCCGGTTTCAGGCCGCCGGTTGATCGCGCCGCGGAAACAGGGGGACGGGCTTGTTCGCCTGATGACCGGCCGCCAACCCGCCCCATTGCGACAATTCCCAGCGGTCCGGCGTGTCCGCCAGACCGAGTTGCGCGAAGATCTTCCCCGCGGTCTCCGGCAGGAACGGCCAGAGCAACACGGCAAGAATCCGGCAGCTTTCCGCGAGGTTGTAGAGCACTTCGTCAAGCCGGCCAGCCTGGGCCGCGTCCTTGGCCAGCTTGAACGGCGCCGTCTGGTCGACGTATTGGTTCACCCGGTCAATCAAGCGCCAGATCGCGATCAAGGCGGCCTGCAACGAGTGCCCCCGCAGCAGCCCCTCGACCGTCGCCACCGCGGACGTCACATCAGCGCGCAGTTCGTCATGCGGCGGCGGCACGATGCCCTGCCGGTAGCGGTTCAGCATTGAGAGTGAGCGGTTGACGAGGTTGCCCAGGCCGTTGGCCAGTTCGGCGTGGTACCGCGCGGCAAACCCGGCGTCGGTCCAGTTGCCGTCCGGCCCGATGTCCAGTTCGCGCGTCACATAGTAGCGGAAGGCGTCCAGGCCCCATTCCTCGATGACCGCGATCGGATCGACCACGTTCCCGGTCGTCTTGCTCATGCGCTCGTCGTCCTTCTGCCACCACCCGTGAGCGAGCACCTGGCGCGGCAGCGGCAGCCCCATGGCCTTGAGCATGATCGGCCAGTAAACTGCGTGAAACTTGAGGATGTCCTTGCCGATCACATGAATGTCCGCCGGCCAGAGTTGCAGGTCCGGATTCGGGGCAAACGCCCCATCCTGCGGCAGCCACGGGCCCAGCGCTTCGATCACGACCGGATCACCACGCAACCCGGGCAGACTCGCGTAGTTCACCAGCGCATCGAACCAGACGTAAGTGATGTAATCCGGCGCGAACGGCAGCGGAATGCCCCAGCTCAACCGTTCCTTCGGGCGCGTGATGCAGAGGTCCTCAAGTGTGTTGTTCCGCAGGAAACCCAGCACCTCGTTGCGACGGTACGAGGGCGCCACGAAATCCGGGTTCGCCTCCAGATGATCGATGAGCCATTGCTGATGCCGGCCCATGCGGAAGTAGTAGTTCTCCTCGACCAGTTCGGTCACGGGACCCCACATCGGATCGAAGGTGCCGTCCTCCCGGCGGTCCTTCTCGGTCAGGAACGTCTCCTCCTTCGCCGAATAGTAGCCATGGTAGGGCGCCTGGTAGAAGTCGCCGTTTTGCTCGAGCTTCGCGAGGATGGCCTGAATGATGGCCTCGTGGCGCGGGTCCGTGGTCCGGATGAAATCGTCGTTCGACAGACCCAGCCGACCCGCGAGCGCCTGCCAGATTGCGGCCAGCTCGTCGCAATACTCCTGCGGCGTTTTCCCGGCGGCGAGGGCGGCTTGCTGGACTTTCTGGCCGTGCTCGTCCGTGCCGGTGAGAAAGAACGTCTCCTCGCCCATCGCCCGATGGCTTCGGGCAATGACGTCCGTGATCACCTTCTCGTAAGCGTGACCCAGATGCGGCTGGCCGTTGACGTAATCAATGGCCGTCGTGACGTAGAAGCGCTTGCTCATTCGTCCGCCGAGTCTGCCGCAAGCCCCTCGCGTTGGCAAATCGGGAACCCGTAACGCGGCTCGGGACCGCGCTCGTTCCCAACCGCAGCAACCTCCGCCTTCCCGCGGGCCTCACCTCAGCCGAAATCCAGCGTCTGGTCGGAGCCCTGCCGATTCGAGTGGACTTGCCGGCGCCGAAACCCAGGATGTGCCGCGTGCCTGGCGCTCAGAGTGACACGACGGAACCGATGCCCGCGATCCCCCTCGACCGGACCACGCGGCTCTCTTACGCGATCATGGCGGGGCTGTTCATCCTGATGGTCTGGCTGCACCTGGCGGTCCTGCTGTTGACCGGTCTCTTCGGCTACCTCGCGTTGTCCCGGCTCGGGTTGGGCGGACGCAAACCGCTCGGGGTGGCGTTGTATATCATCCTGGTACTGGCCATCGGTTACGGCTTCTTCGCCTTTGGCCGGCAGGCCTACGTCACCCTCCCCAAGATCGCCGAAACCACCATTCCCGCCGTCACCGACTGGGCCGAGGAAAAGGGGATCCCCCTGCCCTTCACGGACATTGACAGCCTGCGAAAAGTGGCCATCAACACGGTATCCGAGGGGATCGGCAATGTGGGCCGCTACCTGCGGGCCGCCACCTTCGAGATGGTGACCCTGATCGTGGGTCTTGTGGCCGCCGTAAGCCTCTATTTGGATCCCCGCTGGAACCTCGGCAACCCGGCTTCCGACCGCGAGAACCTCTACGGCCGGACCAGCCAGGAGGTGTCGCTGCGCTTTCGCAGTTTCTATCAGAGCTTTGTCACGGTCATGGGCGCCCAACTGCTGATCTCCGCCATCAACACCACCCTTACCGCCGTCTACCTCGTCGCCAATGGCTTTCCCTTCGTCACCATGCTCGTGGCGTTGACCTTCCTCTGCGGATTGGTGCCGATCGTCGGAAACCTCGTCAGCAACACGCTCATCATGGGCGTCGGCTTTACGATCAGCCCGCGCGTGGCCCTGCTCTCGCTGGTATACCTGGTCGTGATCCACAAACTCGAATACTTCCTGAACAGCAAGATCATCGGGGACCGCATCAAGAACCCGATGTGGCTGACCCTGATCGGGTTGGTCATCGGCGAAAAGCTGATGGGGATTCCGGGCATGATCCTCGCCCCGGTGGTGCTCCACTACCTCAAGACGGAGACCTCCACCCGTCGCGCCTGACGGCGGGTGGTCGGCGCATGACTCAGCCGTATCGATTCAAAACGGGGTAGCCGCCGACGTGTAGTCGGCGCTGAAATCCAAGCGCTTACGCGGGCTCGCCGATTCCGATCAGCAGTCACCTTTCGGTGAATCGTCGCCCTCGGTAACCGGCAGCCCTATCCCAGCTGAATCATGCGCCGACTGCACGTCGGCGGCTACATGGGGATAGGACCACCTGCCGCCGGTCGCGACGCTTCACCCAAACGTGACTGTCGGTCGGAACCGAAGCGACCGCACAAGCCCATGGATTTCAGCGCCGACCAAACGTCAGCGGCTACAGCGTGTTGAATCGGCACGGTTCAGGGTCGCGGCCATCCGCGCCGATTCGTGGTTTTCATCGCCGGGAAAGGAGTGCAAGCCTTGCGCGATATGCAACCGCCAACCACATCCCGCCGCCCGGCCGCGCCCCCCGCGGTCCTCGCGCTTCTGGTTTTCCTGCTCCTCATCGCTCCGGGGGACGCGCGCCCCGCCGCCGCACCGGCCCGGCCGAACATCGTGGTTCTGCTGTGCGACGACCTCGGCTACGGGGACCTGGAGTGCTACGGCCACCCGCGCATCATGACGCCGAACCTCAACCGACTCGCGGCGGACGGCATTCGCTTCACCGACTGTTATTCCGCGGCGCCCGTCTGCTCGCCGTCGCGGGTGGGATTGCTCACCGGACGGAGCCCCAACCGTGCCGGTGTCTACGACTGGATCCCGTCCGCCTCGACGCCGCGCCCGGACGCCCGCGAGCAGGTGCATCTGCGGGCGGGCGAGTTCACGTTGCCGCGACTGCTCAAGGACGCCGGCTACGCGACGTGCATGGCCGGCAAGTGGCACTGCAACAGCCGGTTCAACCAGCCCGAACAACCGCAGCCGGGGGACTTCGGTTTCGACCACTGGCTGGCCACACAAAACAATGCCGGCCCATCTCATGAGAACCCGCGCAACTTCGTCCGAAACGGCGATCGCGTCGGCCCGCTGGCGGGATTCAGTTGCCAGCTCGTCGTCGACGAGGCCATCCACTGGCTCGAACGGCAGCCCAATCCGGGGCCGCCGTTTTTCCTCTACGTCGCGTTTCACGAACCCCACGAACCGGTCGCCTCGCCGCCGGACCTGGTGGCGCAATACCGCCCCCTGGCCCGCACGGATGACGAGGCGCAGTTCTTCGCCAATGTGGCCAACGTCGACCAGGCCGTCGGCCGGCTGCTCCGGGCGCTGGACGAAAGCGGACGGCGCGACAACACGCTCATTGTCTTCACCTCCGACAACGGCCCCGAAACGCTCGACCGTTATCGTGGCGCCAACCGTTCCTACGGCCGCCCGGGACCGTTACGGGGTATGAAACTGCACACCCATGATGGCGGCTTCCGCGTCGCAGGCATCCTCAACTGGAAAGGACGCGTGGCGCCGGCACAGATCGTCCGCACGCCCGTGTCTTCGCTGGACTTGCTGCCCACCTTCGCGGCGCTCGCCGGGGCGGGCGTCCCGTCCGGTCGCGTCCTGGACGGAACCGATCTGCGGCCGTTGCTTGAAGGCCGTCCGCTGATCCGTCACCAACCGCTCGTGTGGGCCTACTACAACGCGCTCAACGAAGCCCGGGTGGCCATGCGCGACGGCCGTTGGAAGGTGCTGGCTCAACTGGATCACGGCGAGGTCGCGCGTTTCGAGAACCTCACCCCCGAGACCCTGCCCATCGTCCGGGACGCGGCGTTGACCGATCTCGAGATCTACGATGCCGAAGCCGATCCGGGCGAAGCCGCGAACCTCGCCGAGACCCGCCCCGAACTCGCCCGCGAACTCGCCGCCAAACTCGCGGCACGGTACCGCGAACTCGCCGGCAATTCACCGGTCTGGACGCCGGCCGTGCCGCCGGATTCCCGCTGAAACCCGAGAACAGAACCGCCCGCATCCGGTTGACTGCCATCGCAACCGAGCGTTGGGACACCATCCGTTTTCCGCTTTCGCCCGCCGACGCCGACGACCTATGGTGACGCGCGTCATGCTTCCCTTCAATCGCCTCGGATGGGCCGTCGCCATGCTGACCGTGCTGGCGTCCGCCGGCCGGGCCGCGCTACCCGCCAACGAAGCCGTGGCCGCACTCGCTGCCCACGACCGTGCGGTGCACGTGCATGATGCCTGGGTGCGCGATCCGTATATCATTCTCGGACCGGATGGTTGGTACTATTACACGGGAACGACCCAACGCCCCGACACCCCGGATGACGACGCCTCGCGCTACAACACCGGCCTCGGTCCTGCGAGCCTGGTTGGGTGGCACGTTCATGTCTGGCGCAGTCGCGACCTGGTCGAATGGGAATCGTTGGGAACGCCGTATTCGCTGAAGGACGGCCTCTGGTATCGCACCGAACGGGCGTTGTTCGACCGGACGCCGGAAGCGGATTGGCGGGTTTGGGCGCCGGAACTTCATTGGCTGGGAGACCGCTGGGCGCTCGTTCACACGACCCCGCAACCTCTCGCCCCGAAGGTCGGCGGCACGCTGTGCCTGAGCGCCGGCGCGGAAGTGGCCGGGCCGTGGCGCAGTCCGCTGGGCGCCCGGATCGGCCGCCGGCACGACCCGTCGCTTTTCCGCGATGACGACGGCACGTGGTGGATGCTCTGGGGAGCCACGCAGATCGCGCCACTCCAGCCGGACTTCTCCGCTTACGCCGCCGACCCGGTGACAATCGGCCCCTCGGGTGAGACGGCGAGGATGGGTCACGAAGGCTGTCTGGTGCGGAAGATCGGCAGGCGCTATGTGCTGTTCGGCACGGGTTGGTCGACCGGTCGTATGCGCCGGGGAAGTTACAATCTCTACTACGCGGTGGCCGACCGGATCACGGGGCCCTACGGCGAACGTCAGTTTGCCGGACGCTTTCTCGGGCACGGAACTCCGTTCCAGGATCGCGAGAGCCGCTGGTGGTGCACCGCCTTCTTCAATGCCGACGTGCCCCCCCTGCCCCGCGATGGCATCCGCGGACGCGACCTCGCCACCACCGCCCAGACCATCAATCGTCCCGGCCTGACGCTCGTCCCTTTGGCAGTCGCCGTCGCACCGGACGGCAGCATCCGGATCCGGGCGAAGGACGCGGATTACGCGACGCCCGGCCCCGACGAAGCGCAGGATTTCTCCCTGCCAGCAGAAGCCGACCATTAGCCCGCTTATGATGAAGCTCATGTGCACCCGACGAATCAAGGCCTCCCTCCTGCTCGCCGCGGGTCTTGCCGGCCTCGTTTCGGCGCAGTCGCAACCCGCGCCAGCCATCCGCCGGCCGAACATCCTGCTCCTGCTCGTGGACGACCTCAAACCGTCCTTCAACGCCTACGGAGAAGCCTGGGTTCACTCGCCGAACCTCGACCGGCTGGCGGCCCGTGGCATGCGCTTCGACATGGCTTACTGCAACCAGGCCGTCTGCGCCCCCTCACGGAACAACTTGTTGACCGGCGCGCGCTCGACCTCGACCGGCATCTACAGCCTCGGCTACCATTTCCGCCGCGCCCTGCCGGACGCCGTCACGCTGCCGCAGTATTTCATGCAGCACGGCTGGCGCGCCGAAGGCATCGGGAAGGTCTTTCACATCGGTCATGGCAATGTGAACGACGAACTCTCCTGGAGCGTTCCCTTCCTGCCGGACAAGGTCATCGACTATGTCCTGCCCGAGAGCACTGGCGGCGAGCTGACCCGCGAGGAGGCCTATTTCAGCAACCAGAAGCTGGGGCAGAACCGCAGCCTCCCGCGCGGCGCCGCCTGGGAAAAGGCCGACGTCCCGGATGACGCCTACGCCGACGGCCGCATTGCCAACGAGGGCATCCGCCGGCTCGAGCAGGCCCGGGAACGGGACCAGCCCTTCTTCCTCGCCCTCGGTTTCACCAAACCCCATCTCCCCTTCTGCGCGCCCCGCAAATACTGGGACCTCTACGATCCGGCGAAACTGCCCCTGCCGTCCGTGACCGTCCCGCCCGTCGGCGCGCCGTCGTACGCCGGTAAGACCCTGGGGGAACTCAACCAATACAAGCCCGTGCCCGACCGTCCGCCGCTGGAGGCGGAACTCGTGCGCACGCTGATCCATGGCTACTACGCCGCACTCAGCTTCATGGATGCCCAGATCGGCCGCGTGCTCGACACGCTTGACGCGCTGGGCCTGACGGAAGACACGATCATCATTCTCTGGGGCGACCACGGGTATCACCTCGGCGACCACGGCGCGTGGACGAAGCACACCAACTACGAACAGGCCAACCGCATTCCGATTATCATCGTCGCCCCGGGGGTTACCCGTCCAAACACCAGCTCGCGCGCGCTGGTGGAAACGGTGGACCTCTATCCCACCCTCGCCGAGCTGGCCGGGTTGCCGGCGCCGGTCGGACCGCAGCCCATGGATGGGAAGAGCCTGGCGCCGATTCTAAAGGACCCGACTGCCAGCGTGAAGGACCACGCATACCACGTTTTCCCCCGGGGCTTCCGGGGCAAACGCCTGCTGGGCCGCGCAATTCGGACATCGCGCTACCGCCTGGTGGAATGGAAGGAAGCCGGCGCCCCCACGGCCACGGCCGAATACGAACTCTACGACTACTTCGAGGACCCGTTGGAAACCGTGAACCTCGCCGCCGACCAACCGGCACTCCTCGCCCGCCTGGCCGCCGTCCTCGCGCAGCATCCAGAAGCCGTTCCGTCCCGCGACTGAGCCGACCAAGCCGCGGGCGATCCCGGACCGGGAGAAGATCAGACGAACCGCCGCCGGTCGAGCGCTCGGAGCAGGGAAAGCGCGGCTTGGCCCCGGGTCAGATGGCCGCCTCATCCGTCTCCCCCGTGCGAATGCGAACGGCGGAGCCGACCGGAATGACGAAGATCTTCCCGTCCCCGATCTTGGCCGTCCGCGCAGCCCCGACAATGGCGTTGCTGGCGGCTTCGACCTGATCGTCGGCAACCACCAGCTCGATTTTCACCTTCGGCAGGAAGTCCACGGTGTATTCGCTGCCCCGGTAGATTTCGGTGTGCCCCTTCTGCCGTCCGCACCCCTTCACCTCGGACACGGTCAGACCCACGATGCCGACCTCGTTGAGGGCTTCCTTGACGTCGTTCAGTTTGAACGGCTTGATGATCGCTTCGATTTTCTTCATCGCGGGCTCCTTGATCAGTCGTTGTAGGCGCGCTCGCCGTGCTCGGAAAGGTCGAGCCCCAGGTCCTCATCCTCCGCCGGCGCGCGCATCGGCGCCAGGGCATTGACGAGCTTGAACAGGATGACGGACGCCACGCCCGCCAGGATGGCGGTGACCAGGACCCCGACCAGTTGATAGCCGAACTGTCCGATACCGCCCGCCAGCGATACCACCTGGCCGTCCCGTTGGAAAGTCGAGCCGATGGCGGCGTTGACGGTCGGGCTGGCCATGAACCCGAGCAGCAAGAGCCCCGTGATACTGCCCATCGCGTGCACCCCGAAGACGTCCAGGGAATCATCGTACCGAAGCGCCGCCTTGAGGCGCACCACGGCGAGGTAGCAGACGATGCCACCGGCCAGACCGATGAGGACGGCCGACGGGATCGTGACGAAACCCGAGGCCGGGGTGATGGTGGCCAGTCCCGCCACCATGCCCGAAGCGGCGCCGAGCGCACTGGGTTTGCCGTTCTTGAGGGTCTCCATCGCGGTCCAGCTCAGGGCGGCGGCGGCCGAGGAGAAGTGCGTGGCGGCGAATGCGCTCGTGGCCAGTTCCCCGGCGCCGAGCGCGCTGCCGGCGTTGAACCCGAACCACCCGAACCAGAGCAACCCCGTTCCCACGAGGCTGTAGACCACGTTGTGTGGCATCATCGGTTCGTTCGGAAAGCCCGAACGCCGGCCCAGCATCACAGCCAGCACCAGGGCCGAGACCCCCGAACTGACATGGACGACCGTACCCCCGGCGAAATCGAGCACGGGCACGCGGCCCCCTGACGCCCAGTTGAAGAACCCGCCGACACCCCAGACCATGTGGCACAACGGGAAATAGACGACGGTGGCCCACAGCACCATGAAGAGGACATAGGGCATGAACCGGATGCGCTCCGCCACGGCGCCGCTGATCAGCGCGGGCGTGATGATCACGAACATCATCTGAAACAGCATGAAGGACTGGTGCGAAATGGACGCCGCATACGTCGGGTTCGGGGCCGTTCCCACGCCGCGCAGGAGGAAATACGTCAGCGGGTTGCCAAAGAACGCGTTCCCCTCCGCGAACGCCATGCTGTAGCCGAACACCATCCACAAGAGCGACATGAGCGACATCAGAATCAAGCTGTGCATCATGGTCGAGAGCACGTTCTTGCTCCGCACCAAACCGCCATAAAACAGGATGAGACCGGGCGCCGTCATCAGCAGCACCATCGCCGCGCTCACCAGCATCCAGCCGTTGTCCCCCGAATCCACCGAAAGTCCGGCAGCCGGCGCTTCGGCGCCCCACAGACGGGCGCCCGCCACGCAGAAAAGGAGCGGCAGCAAACGGGCAAACCACGGCCCGGCACGGAAGGTCGATCGCATCGCGATCTGCTATCCCATCCCCTTCACATCTGTCAAACTAATCCGCCAGTTTCACTGCGTTGACAACGAGCCCACCCTTGGCACTCGCGCCGGCGGCGGCCCCGGAGCGGGGCGCTGCGCTCGTCGGTCGCAGAGGTTCCCGCTTCGCCGGAGGGACTGGCTTGGTGCCGGGTAGCCCGGTCACCTCGTCCTGGCCTCACTCCGAACCAAGCCGCCGTCCGGCCCCAGGGATACTCCGCGTGCAGTGGCCCCAAAGCAGCGGCCCCCTTCGTGTTCCAGAACCAGCAGGGCGACGATCCGCCGTATCGGCCGGAGCAGTGGCGCCGACGCACTCAGCCGTAACGATTCAGTAACTCGTAGCCGCCGACGTGCAGTCGGCGCATGATTCAGCTGGGATAGGGCAGCCTGTTGCCGAGGGCGACGATTCACCGAAAGGTGACTGCTGATCGGAATCGGCGAGCCCGCGTAAGCGCTTGGATTTCAGCGCCGACTACACGTCGGCGGCTACCCCCTGTTGAATCGATACGGCTCAGGGTTCATCGGATCCCGCTCTGCGGCCGGTGCCGCCGGGCATCGCGAAAGCGCTTGCCATGACAATTAAGACTCATAGTCTCTGGACTGATGATGCCAATTGCCGCTGGTTGGGCGCGCACATGCCCGAAGCGAGCATTCAAGAGAAGGTCGGTGCGCGGATTCGAGAATTGCGGAAGGCCCACGGATGGACGCTGGAACGACTGGCTGAGCATGCCGGCAAACATTACACCTATATTGGCGGGCTTGAACGCGGAGACCGGAACGCGACGCTCGGAGTTCTGCACGATGTTGCGACTGCCCTCGGGGTGTCGCTCCAGCGCCTGTTTCGACTCGCCCCACACCCGCTCGAATCTGAACTCAACGCCGACGGCGAGGACATCCTCTCGGCCATCGAACGTGGCTTCCGCGCGAAAATCGATGCGAAGGGCAAGCTCGCTGAGTATTTTCTCCACCGCGAACTGGCCGTGCTCCAGGAACGCCGGATCATCCAAGGCCTGCGGTGGTCCGACCGGGACGGCGAACCGGACTTCACCCTCATTTTCCGCGGACGGCCGATCCGCGTGGAGTGCAAGAACATCCGTTCGCCGGACGGAAAGCGCCGGCGGGATTCGTATCGGGTGGAGTTGCAGAAAACGCGCAATTCGATGGACGGCACTCCGACGCGCGCTTATCGGGTGGACCATTTCGACATCCTCTCGGTCTGCCTGTTCAACCGCACGGGTTCCTGGACCTACCTCCACATCAGCGCCCGGCGGCTGGCGCGACGGCGCGAAGCACACGATCTGCTCGACATCATGCAACCGGTGCCGGAGCAGGGAGCGGGTGGGTTCTGGTGGGCAGGCTTCGAGCAAGCCCTAGTTGACCATGAAGAAGCGAAGCCAGCCAAGGGTGCAGGAGTTGGCGCGTGAGTATTCCGCGGGCCTGCCCGAACCGCTGTTCCGGACGGTCATGGGTGCCGCGTGGCTGGGCAAGGCGGAGGACCTGCTGCCCCGGATCCCCGATGAGTCCGTCAATCTGATCTTCACTTCGCCCCCGTATGCGCTCCACTTCAAGAAGGAGTACGGAAATGCCGACCAGCATCGCTACGTCGAGTGGCTGCTGGGCTACGCCCGACACCTCCGGCGGCTGTTGCGCGAGGACGGCAGTCTGGTGATCAACATCGGGGGCAGCTGGCAGCCGGGCAATCCGGTGCGTTCGCTCTGCCATTTCGAGATCCTCCTGGAACTCGTCAGGCAGCATGGGTTTCACCTCGCGCAGGAGTTCTACTGGTACAACCCCGCCAAGCTCCCGGCGCCCGCGGAATGGGTCACCGTGCGCCGCATCCGCGTGAAGGACGCCGTGGAATGCCTCTGGTGGATGTCCAAGACGCCCCGACCAAAGGCCGACAACCGTCGCATCCTGGCGCCGTACTCCGCGGACATGAAACGTCTGCTCAAGCGGGGATACCGGGCCAAGGAGCGGCCGTCCGGCCATCGGATCACTCACAAGTTTACCGAGCAGGAGGGCTCGATCCCGCCGAACCTGCTCACCCTCGGAAACAACGACTCAAACGGCTACTACCTCAGGCGCTGCAGCGAAGCGGGCCTCAAGCCGCATCCGGCACGTTTTCCCGTCCAGCTCCCGGAGCACTTCATCAAGTTCCTCACCGACGACAATGACGTCGTGCTGGATCCCTTTGCGGGAAGCTGCACAACCGGACAAGCCGCCGAGCGACTGCGCCGGCGCTGGCTTTGCTTCGAAACGCGTTCCGCCTACCTCGAAGGAGCGAAGTTCCGGTTCGAGACCGGCGGGCTTCATGAGCCGGTGACGGACAACAGCCAGGCGAACGGAACGGAACGAAGGCGGGGTCCACGCCAGGCTGAACTCCGGTTGTGACTTTGGACGACGCTCCTCAACTCGCCGCATTCTGGTACGGCCCAACCCCCCTCGCCGTTGGCTGGCGCCCCCTCCGCCTTCTCCGCTAGCGTCCGGCGGCTCGCACACAAAGACGGTCCACGCTTATGGCCAGCACATCAGGATCCGCCTCCCGATCCGGCGGCGATTTTCAGCCTTACATCCCCGCGCAAACCGCACTGCGCGAGTTCACCCTGCGCGCGGTGGCGGTCGGCGCCCTCCTGGGCATGGTCTTCGGCGCGTCCTCGCTTTACCTCGTGCTCAAGGTCGGGCTCACGGTCAGCGCTTCCATCCCGGTGGCGGTGATCTCCCTGGCCCTGTTCCGGCTGTGGTCCAAGTTCGGCGGGCGCGACGCCACGATCCTCGAAAACAACATCGTGCAAACCGCGGGTTCCGCCGGTGAGTCCATTGCGTTCGGCGTCGGGGTGACGATGCCCTCGGTCATGATCCTCGGATTCGACCTCGAACTCACGCGCGTCGCGCTGGTCGCGGTGCTCGGCGGCTTGCTGGGCATCCTGATGATGATCCCCCTGCGCCGGGCCCTCATCGTCGCGCAGCATGGCCAGTTGAAATACCCCGAGGGCACGGCCTGCGCGCAGGTCCTCAAGGCCGGGGCCAACGCGGAATCCCGCGCCGCCGCCTCAGCGGCCGCGCAGGCTGAAGCGGCCGCCGCGATCAAACGGGGCGCCGCCGCCGGCGTCAGCGCGAAGACGATCTTCACCGGCTTCGGCATCGGACTCGCCTACAAGACGATGATGTCCGCTCTCAAGCTGTGGAAGGACGTGCCGGAAAAGGTGTTTGGACCGCCGCTCAAGGCCGGTTCGGTGGCGGCCGAGATTTCGCCGGAATTGCTCGGGGTGGGCTACATCATCGGTCCCCGGATCGCCTGCATCATGATGGCCGGTGGGGCGCTTTCGTACCTGTTGCTCATCCCCATGATCCAGTTCTTCGGCGAAGGCATGACCACTGCGCTCGCCCCCGGAACCATCCCCATTCGGGAGATGTCGCCACATCAGATTCGCGGCGCCTACATTCTCTACATCGGGGCCGGCGCCGTGGCAGCGGGGGGTATTGTCAGCCTCGGACGCTCGCTGCCCACCATCTGGCACGGCATCCTCGCCGGTCTCGCGGACCTGCGCCAGGCCGCCGTGGCGCACACCCGGGTTCTGCGCACCGAGCGCGACCTCTCGATGAAGTTCGTCCTCGGCGGAGTGCTGGCCCTCCTGGCGGCGATCCTGTTTGCCCCCGCGCTGCACATGAACCTGCTCGGCGCGCTCCTGATCGTTGTCTTCGGTTTTCTCTTCGTCACGGTTTCTTCCCGGCTCACCGGCGAGATCGGCTCCTCCTCCAACCCGATTTCCGGAATGACCGTGGCCACGTTGCTCCTGACCTGCCTCATCTTCCTCATCGTCGGCTGGACCGGCGGGGCGTACTACGTCACCGCCCTGTCCGTCGGCGGCATCGTCTGCATCGCGGCCTCGAACGGGGGCACCACTTCGCAGGATTTAAAAACCGGCTTTCTCGTCGGGGGAACGCCGCGCTTCCAGCAAATCGCGATCCTCATCGGCGCCACGGCGAGCGCACTCGTCCTCGGGCCGATCCTGCTCGGTCTCAACAGCCGGGCGACCGTCTACGTCCCGGCGGCAAAGGTCGCGCCCGGTCTTCAGGCGCCGGCGGACGCGACCTTCGGCAAGCGGGAGAGGATCATCGGCCCGCAGGCCGGGGAAGACACGCGGACCCACCGCACTTGGCAGAAGGCCGATGCGGTTGGCGGCCCGTCCGGCAAGTATCTCGTGGACGATTCCGGGGCGGCGGTCTGGCTGGTGGATCCGGGCATCAACGGCGCCTTCACCGAACGCCCGGACGGCACCGAGGTCCGCAAGTTCGACGCCCCGAAGGCGACGCTCATGAGCTACATCATCAAGGGCATCCTCGACCGGCAACTGCCGTGGGAGCTGGTGTTGTTCGGCGTGATGATCGCGTTGGTTCTCGAACTGTGCGGCGTATCGTCGCTGGCGTTTGCCGTCGGCGTCTACCTGCCCCTCTCCTCGTCGGCGCCCATCTTCGTGGGCGGCTTGGTGCGCTGGCTGGTGGACCGTCGCCGGCGCCATGAGTTGCGCGAACACGACCTCGACGAGGCCACCCTGGCGGCCGAAAGCGACAAGAGCCCCGGCGTGCTGCTGGCCAGCGGCTACATCGCGGGCGGCGCCATCGCGGGCATTGTCATCGCCTTTATCGCGGGCGCGCTTGGCACGCTGGACTCGCGGATCACCGACTGGGCCCGCGCCGGCAATCCGTTCTTCGCCGGCCCGCACGCGGACTGGCTGGCCCTGCTGCCGTTCGCCGCCTTGACCCTCTTCCTCTACCTGGTCGGCCGCGAGGCAATGCTGCGGAACCGACCGGGCGAAAGCTGACGGCGACACCACCAGCGGATCTGCCCCGTCGCGGTTCGGGGCTTGACGGCGGGAACGGTCGGGTTGTCGAATGGCCGCCGAGATGAGGCCTTTCCAGATCATCTTCACGCCGGCCAGCGCGGCGGAGCTGGCGCGCATGCCCAAGGAGCTGCAGGTGCAGATCCTCGGGGATTTCCGTGGTCTGCCGCAGGAGGTCCTGGGCACCGAACTCGAGCACTACGGCAAGCTGCGGCGGGAAGGACGCGTGCTGCATCGTTTTCGATTGGGCGATTATCGCGTCTACTTCGAGCGGCACGAACTGGGCGTGGTCATCCACCGGATTCTCAGCCGGAACACGCTGAAGGACTTCCTGTTCCGCTCGCGCCTGCCGATGGCCGAGGAGGACGCCGCGTTGCAGGACAACCCCCAGTTCTGGGAATTGATCGAAGCCGCGCGCACCACCCTCGATTCTCCCGCCGCCGGGCGCTGAACCGATCCGGATCGGCACCCCCTCGGACCAGCGCCCGTCCGCACCCGAGCCGCGCCGGCCCAATCCCTCGCCGCCACTGACGCGCAGTCGGCGCTGAAATCCACCGGCCAACGATGCTGCTCGCGGGATACCCTACCCTGCACCCTCTTCTCATCCCGCTCCCCACGCGATGGGGAGAAACGCCGTGAATCTGTCGTCGGATCGCATGCACTCGCCTCTTGGCCGAGAACAAGCCGGTCCTTGTGAGAAGACCCGGTTGAAGGTGTCGTGGGAGGGGATGCCATTGGGCAGCCTGAGCCGTATCGATTCAACAGCGGGTAGCCGCCGAGGTGTAGTCGGCGCTGAAATCCAAGCGCTTACGCGGGCTCGCCGATTCCGATCAGCAGTCACCTTTCGGTGAATCGTCGCCCTCGGCAACAGGCAGCCCTATCCCAGCTGAATCATGCGCCGACTGCACGTCGGCGGCTACGAGTTACTGAATCGTTACGGCTGAGGAACTGCCGAAACCACGGCTCCTTCGCCTTGCCAAAGTCCTCCATGGCATTGAAGCCCTCCGCCCCGCACAGCAGGCTGCAGATGGCGATGACCAGGATGTCGGGCAGTTCATGGCGCTTGCGCCGGTTGATGCGGGAGTCGGGCAGGCCGCAAGAATGGGCCAAAAGGCTGGCTTCAGGCAGGAACACCGACCGATTGCCGTCCGGGTGGCGTCGTGCGGGCTGCCACCAAGAGCGGGCGGTGGGGGACGTCCGTGGAGGGGACGGACGCGCCGAAATCGCTTTCCTCATCCGCCGCTTCCCGGGACAAGAAGGGCGTGCGCGACGCCGAGCTGATTGCCGAACTCCGGGGACTCCTGCCCCATTGTCTCCTGCCGGACCAGGTCCGGTTGGCGGCGCAGCTGGCGCATGGTCTGCGCAGCCTGCGCGCGGGGCGGGCCCGGTCGCTGCCCTGGGATCACTGGCTGAGCCGGGCCCGACGCTCGGTCGCCGCCCGGGAGGAACGGGGCAGACTCCGCTCGCGGGTGGTCTATCCCGAGGCCCTGCCCATTTCGGCGCGGCAGGAGGAAATCGTGGCGGCGATCCGGCGGCATCCGGTGCTGGTGGTGGCGGGCGAAACGGGGTCGGGGAAGACGACGCAGATTCCGAAGATGTGTCTCGAAGCCGGGCTCGGCGCGCGCGCCCGCATCGGCTGCACCCAGCCCCGGCGCGTGGCCGCCCTGTCAATTTCGCGGCGCATCGCGGAGGAACTGGGCGGCGAGTGGGGGCGCGAGGTCGGCTGCAAGATCCGGTTCACCGACCGCACCCGTCACGAGTCGGCGATCAAGGTCATGACCGACGGCATGTTGCTGGCTGAATTGCAGGGCGACCCGATGCTGAGCGAGTACGAGGCCATCATTCTGGACGAAGCCCATGAACGATCGTTGAACATCGATTTCCTCCTCGGCTGTCTGAAGCTGCTGCTCGTCCGGCGCGATGACCTCAAACTGGTGATCACTTCCGCGACGATTGACACCCCGCTGTTCGCGCAGGCGTTCGGCGGAGCGCCCGTAATCGAGGTTTCGGGCCGGGTTTACCCGGTGGACGTCCGCTACCGTCCGCCCGCGACGGAGGACGACGAACCCGGGACGGCGCCCTACACGGAGTCGGCGGCAGCGGCGGTGGAGGAACTCCTGGCCGAATCCGCCGAGGGCGATGTGCTGGTCTTCATGCCGGGCGAGCGGGACATCCGCGAGACCTGCGAACTGTTGGAAAAGCGGCAGCGGGGGCGGATCGACGTGGTGCCGTTGTTCGGACGGTTGAGCGGAGACGAGCAGCAGCGGGTCTTCGCGCCCGGCCCGCGACGGCGGGTGGTGGTGGCGACCAATGTGGCCGAGACCTCGCTGACCGTGCCGCGCATTCGCTACGTGGTCGACCCGGGGCTGGCCCGGATCAGTCGTTACCATGCGGGCACGCGCAGTCGTCGGCTCCCGATCGAGCCGATCGCGCAAAGCAGCGCCAACCAGCGGATGGGGCGATGCGGGCGGCTTTCCGGCGGCATTTGCGTGCGGCTGTTTTCCGCGGAGGACTTTGCCGCCCGCCGGCCCTTCGCCGAGCCCGAGATTCAGCGGTGCAACCTGGCGGACGTCATCCTGCGTCTGAAGGCCTCCCAGCTGGGTGAAATCGAGACGTTTCCCTTCGTTGAACCGCCGGCGCCATCCGCCATTCGCGGGGCCTACGCCTTGCTGCAGGAGCTGGGGGCGTTGGATGACGAGCGGGGGTTGACGCGGTTGGGGCGGGATCTGGCGCGGCTGCCGCTGGACCCGTCGATTGGCCGGATGGTGCTGGAAGCCCGCGCCGAGAACTGCCTCGCGGAGGTCGTGGTGATCGCCGCGGGGCTCAGCATCCAGGATCCCCGCGAACGGCCTTTCGATCAACGCGACGCCGCCTCCGCGGCCCACCGGCGCTTCCAGCGTCCCGGTTCGGACTTCCTCACGCTCCTGAACATCTGGCAGGCCTACCACGACACGTGGGAGTCGTTGAGAACCCAGAGCCAGTTGCGGAAATTCTGCAAGGCGCACTTCCTCTCCTACCTGCGGATGCGTGAGTGGGTGGACCTGCACAACCAGCTCGAAGCGACGCTGGCCGAGCTCGAAGGCTTCCAGGCGAACCGTGATCCGGCCGCCGAATCCGCCATCCATCGGGCGATTCTCTGCGGCCTGGTCGGGCACGTGGCCCGACGTGAGGATCGCAACGTCTATCGCGCGACGGGCGGGCGTCTGGTCCACGTGTTTCCCGGCTCGGGCCTCTTCCTGAAGCCACAGCCGAATCGCCCGGGGAAGAAGACGCCCGCCCCGACGGTCAAGGTCCCCAAGGAATCGCAGCCCGCCTGGGTCATTGCCGGCGAACTGGTCGAGACCTCCCGTCCCTTCGCCCGGACCCTCGCGGGCATCGATCCCGAGTGGGTGATCGAACTGGCGCCCCACATCGTCCGCACCACTCACTCGAATCCCCGCTGGGACGGCCGACAGGGCCGGGTGGTGGCGACCGAGCACACGACCCTGCGCGGCCTGCAATTGCGCGAACGCACGGTCGGTTACGAGCAGGTCAACGCGACCGAAGCCACGGAGATTTTCATCCGAACGGCCCTGGTCGAGGAGGCCGTGCTGGAGGAATCAACCGCCGAGGGGCAGCAGCCGGAATCCGGTCGGGCAGCGGCCGCCGGGCGGGAGGCGGCGCGAACCGGCGGCCGGCATTCCCCTGGCCCGACGATCCTGGAACCGGTCCGCGCCCTGCTGGCCCACAACCGCCAGTTGCGCGCCAAGATCGAGCTGTGGCAGACGCGGCTGCCGGCCCGGGTGGTGCCGGACCTTGACGAAGCCCTCTTCGATTTCTACCGCGCCCGGCTGGCGGGGGTGGCATCGGTGGTCGCCCTCAACCGGCAACTCAAGGCGGACGGGGAAGGGCGCTCCTTGCGGGCGACGCCGGCGGACCTGCTGGGTGACCATGCCGCGGCGTTTGACGCGAACGCCTTCCCCGACCGGATCCGGCTTGGCGACGAGGCGGTGCCCGTCCGCTATGCCTATGCGCCGGGTGCGGAGGAGGACGGCTTGACGGTGCGGCTGGCGGCTCCGCTGGCGGAGGCGGTGGACCCCGCGCTGCTCGATTGGGCCGTCCCCGCGTTGCGCGAGGCACGGGTGCTGGCCCTGCTCCAGGCCCTGCCCAAGTCGTTGCGCCGTCCCCTCATGCCCCTGCCCGAAACGGCGCGGCGCATTGCTGCGGGGATTGAGGCGGCCGCCGGTCGGCACCTCGAAGCCATGTCGGCCCTTGTGCGGCGCGAGTTCGGCGTGGTCGTGCCCGTGGAGTCCTGGGCAATCGGCCAGTTGCCGGACCATCTCCGGCCGCGGGTCGAGATCGTGGGCCGCGACGACCGTCCGGTGGCGGCGGGTCGTGATCTCCGGGCGTTGCGCGAGACGCTGCGCCGGCAACCGACCGGCGACGATAATCCCGCCTGGGAACAGGCCGTTCGGCAATGGGAGCGCTACGACTTGCGCACGTGGTCGGTCGGGGACCTGCCGGAACAAGTGCTGGTGGCGGAGGTGGCCGGGTTTCCGGTGCATGCGGTTCCGGGGCTGCATGTGGAATCCGGGGTGGTGAACCTGCGGTTGTTTCGTCGACGCGAGGAGGCGCAGGCTCATTCGCCCTACGGGGTGGCGCGGTTGGTGGAGGTGGTGTTGGAACGGGAACTGGCCTGGCTGCGAAAGGACCTGCGCGAATTGCGCAAGGCTTGCGATCTCTACGTCACGCTGGGTTCGGGCGACGAACTGGTGGAGACGGCGTGGGAGAACATCCGGCGGCACTACTTCACCGCGATTGCGTTGTGGCCGCTGACGGCGGACGGGTTCACCACGACGGTGGACCGGGTGCGGGGGGAGTTGCGCGGCTTGCTGCCCCGGTTCCAGGGCTGGCTGCAGACGATTCTCAACCGTCGGCAGGAAGCGTTGTTGTGTCCCCGTCCTTTTCCCGGGATGCGGGCCGAGATCGATGCCCTGACCCCGCCCCGCTTCCTGCGGCACGTGCCGTTTGTCCAGTTGCCCCACCTCGGGCGCCACTTGCAGGCCCTTTGCGTTCGCGCTGGGCGGGCGGCGCTTGATCCGGCGCGCGACGTCGAGCGGGCCCGGCGCATGGAGCCCTTCCTGCGCGCGTTGCGACGACACCGGGAAGCCGCGGGCCGGGTGCATGCCGTGTGGGTCCAATGGAACCGGCTGCGCTGGTTGATCGAGGAATTCAAGGTCTCGGTGTTTGCCCAGGAACTCGGGACCGCCGAACGGGTTTCGGAGAAGCGGCTCGAAGCCGTGGTGGCGGATTTGGATCGGATCGCGGCGCCGTCCGAGGAAGCGGCGATGCGCCCCCCGCCGCGGCCGGGCTCGGGTTGAGCTCGGGTTGAGCTTGCCGAAGCTGCCGGTCCTCTCCATACTCGCCGCCATCATCCTATGAGCGACTTCAAAGCACTCTCTGAGGCCGTGATCGACGGCGACGACAAGGCGGCCCGGGCGATCACGGAGAAGGCGTTGGCGGAGGGGGCGGATCCCCTCGCGCTGGTCAACGAGTTCATGGTGCCGGCGATGGACGAAGTGGGGCGGCGGTTCGAGTGCAACGAGTATTTCGTGCCTGAATTGCTGATCTCGGCGCGCGCGATGAAGGCCTCGCTCGAAATCCTTCGACCGCTACTGATCGAAGGCGGCAGGGAACCGCTGGGCCGGGTCGCCATCGGCACCGTGAAGGGCGATCTGCACGACATCGGTAAGAACCTGGTGGCGGCCATGCTCGAGGGCGGTGGGTTCGAGGTCATCGACCTCGGCGTCAACGTCACGCCCGAGCAGTTCGTCCAGGCAGTGCAGGACAAGAACGCGCAGATCGTCGCCATGTCCGCGCTCCTGACCACCACGATGCCCTCCATGAAACTGACCATCGACGCCCTCCAGCAGGCAGGAGTGCGGGACAAGGTGAAGGTGTTGGTGGGCGGGGCGCCGTTGACCCAGAAGTTTGCCGATGAAATCGGGGCGGATGGATTCAGCGAGACGGCCCCCGCGGCGGTGGCGCTGGCCCGGCAAAGTCTCGGCAAATAGAGGCGCCGGATTTCCGGGCCAACCGTGGCAGCCCGCTCGCCGGCGGTTCAACCATCCACTGCGGCGACGGCCGTTGCCCCGGCTTGGGAAGCCATTCTGCCGGAAGATCGGCATTCCGGAAGCCTTGGAGAACTGACATGCATCCGACATTGGAGGAGTTGTTGAGTCGCGGGCTCGTGCTGCTGGATGGCGCCTGGGGCACCGAGTTGCAGGCCCGCGGACTGGTCCCCGGCGAGTGTCCCGATCATTGGAATCTGACCGCGCCCGAACGAGTGGCGGAAGTGGCGCGCGCCTACGTCGAGGCCGGCAGTCGCGTGATCCTGACGAACACCTTCGGGGCGAATTCCCTGTGCCTTGCCGCACACGGTCTGGCGGCGCAGGCCGCGGCCATCAACACGGCGGGCGCCCGCATCTCGCGGACGGCCGCCGGATCGGCGGCGAAAGTGTTCGGCTCGATGGGGCCCTCGGGCAAGATGCTGATGATGGGCGAGGTGAGTCCGGAGCAATTGCAGGCCGCCTTCGCCGAGCAGGCCGGGGCGCTGGCGACGGGCGGGGCGGACGGCCTCGTCATCGAGACGATGGCCGACCTCGAGGAGGCGAAGCTGGCGCTGGCGGCCGCCCGGACGACCGGTCTGCCGGTCGTGGTCTGCATGGTATACGATTCCGGCAAGGACAAGAATCGGACCATGATGGGCACGACCCCCGAGCAGGCGGCGGAAGCCCTGACCGCGGCGGGCGCCGACGTCATCGGGTCGAACTGCGGCCAGGGGGTGGAGGGGTTTGTGGGTATTTGCCGCCGGTTGCGGGCAGCCACCGATCTTCCGATCTGGATCAAGGCCAACGCGGGACTCCCAACGGTCGAGGGCGGCAAGGTGGTTTACCATACGTCGCCCGAGGCTTTCGCGGCGCATCTGCCGGCGTTGCGGGAAGCGGGCGCGGCGTTCGTCGGTGGCTGTTGCGGCACCAATCCGGCTTTCGTGCGGGCGTTGTCCAAACGGCTGGCGGCGGGCTGATGCGGGGCGTGTTCCTCAAGGCGGCTTGCAGCGCGTGGTGGGTGTTGGTTGCCGCGTCCGCGGACGAGACCGCCGCCGCGCTTGATGCCCGCTCCCGCGCCCCGATTCCCCTTGCGTGTCCCGGTTTTTCGGGGCCGACCGGCTTCGCGGTGTGCGCCGACGGGTCGATGCAGCTGGCGCCGCAGGACGACCGTGTCCCAGCGGCAACGGACAACCGGGGCGTTGTGACCTGGCAGTTCGGGCTCCCGTCGGGGCCGCCGGTGGAGGATCGCTGGGAGACGCCCGGAAGTCCTTTCCGAGTCATGGTCTGGGAACAGGCGGGCATCCGCTACACGCAGACTTTCCTCATGACCTTCCTGGACCCGGAGGCAGCGTCAAGGCCCAGGCAGCCGGGCGGCCCGCCGCTCGTGGGGCTGGTGCATCTCAAGGGCGAGAACACGAACTCCGAATACGCCGACGCCTCCGCCCGCCTGGCCTTTTCGGGATCGGGCCGCGCCGCGGAATTGAAGTTGGAATTGGGGATCGTTTACCGGCGGGAAGACGGGACCTGGCGGGTGGCGGGCGGAATCGATGTCCCCACCGAAGGCATCCGCAGTCCGAACGGGCCCGAACTCGGATTCCATGGGCACATGCCTCCGGGACTCACCGGCACGATGACCTTCAAGCTGATCCGTTTCCCCCTCGAGTCGGAGGCCGAATTGGAGCGGCTTCGCAACCTCGACTTCGACGAGGAATACCGCCGGGCCAGGCGGCGGTGGCAGGATGGCGGCGGGCGACCCTGATCGGTCTCCGTGCTGACAGCGGAGCGCGCTGCGGGGGACTCGGCTGCGGCTAGCGGTTTGGGTTTCGCTTCATCCGTTGCAGGGCCTCCAGCGCGACGCTGCGGGCGATGTGGTGACTGACAATCGGGGCCGGGTAATCCCGTCCCAACACCACGCCCGCCTGTTCGAGCACACCCGTCGGGGCCTCGGCGGGCCGGTGAATCCAACGCGCTGGCAGGCGGTCGAGTTCCGGCAACCAACGCCGGACGTAGGTCCCCTCGGGATCGAACTTCTCCCCCTGGCCATTGGGGTTGAAGACCCGGAAATAGGGGGCGGCGTCGGCGCCACATCCGGCCGTCCACTGCCAGCCGAGGGTGTTGTTGGCAAGATCGGCGTCCACCAGGGTGTCCCAGAACCAACGGGCCCCCTCCTGCCACGAGATCAACAGGTCCTTGACCAGAAAAGAGGCGACCACCATGCGGACGCGGTTGTGCATCCAGCCGGTGGCCCACAGCTCCCGCATGCCGGCGTCCACGAACGGAAAACCCGTGCGTCCGCGTTGCCACGCTGCGAGCGCCGCCTGGTCTTCCCGCCACGGAAAGCCGGCGAATTCGGCGCGCAGCGGTTGCGTCGGGGTATGCGGGAAATGAAAGAGCAGGTGGTGGGCGAACTCGCGCCAACCCACCTCGGCAATGAACCGGGAGCGGCGCCAGTCCTCGGGCGCCAGCTGGCCGGCCGCCGCATGTCGCTTCACGGCGTGCCAAACCTGACGCGGGCTGATTTCCCCGAAATGCAGGTGCGGCGACAATCGCGAAGTCCCCGCCCGATCGGGGCGGTCCCGGTCGGCGCCGTAATCGGTGAAGGCGCGATCGAGAAAGCCCTGCAGTGCGCGGGCGCCTCCTGCTTCGCCGGGGGTCCAGGCGCGGCGGATACCCCCGGCCCAATCGATGTGGGGCTCAAGTTCCAGGCTTTCGAGCGGCAGGCTGGCAGGCCAGTCCGCAGGCGTGCCCAGTCGTTCGGGAGCGGACCGCGGGGACGGCGGTTCAGGCGCTTCGAGACAGCGTTTCCAGAACGCGGTGAACACCTGAAAGGGGCCGCCGCTCTTGTTCCGGATTTCCCATGGCTCATGGAGCAGGCTCCCGTTGAAGCTTGCGGCCTGGATCGCCGCCGCTCGCAGAGCCTGTTTGAGGGCCGCGTCGCGGGCGGTGATCCCGGGTTCGTAGCGCCGGTTCCACACCACCTGCCGGGCGCCGGTCTCGCGGCACAATTCGTGCAGCGTCGCCAGCGAGGGGCCGCGACGGATGATGAGGCGCGAACCACGGTGTCGAAGGGCCTGCTCGAGGGCGCACAGCGATTGATGCATCCACCAGCGCGAGGCGGCGCCGGGGGACCATCCCGCCTCCTCTTCCGGCGCCCAGATGAAAACCGGGATAACCGCGGCGTTCTCGTCCGCCATCGCGGCCTGAAGCGCCGGGTTGTCCGCGAGGCGCAGGTCGTTGCGGAACCAGACCAATACGGGTGTCTTCATGAGTGCATCGGGGGCTTCCTGGCCGTTGGGTCGGCGACGGATTCGCGGCTCTCGACGCCGATCAAGGCACCGTGTTCGAGCCCGGCGGTCACGCGTGGCCGGCCTTGCAGAGTGCCGCCATCGACGGTCCTGAGCCCGAGCATGGCCCCCGACGCGCGGGCGCCCGGCCGCGGAAGCGGTCCGGTCGCCGGGTGGAGGCGCGGGTTTGGAATCGATGGCATGATGGTAACGACGACGTTCCAGCCGCCGCCCGGTCTCCTGGAAAATGCGCCGCTGGGGAGGAACCGCAAGTCAGCGGGGGGCGGGGAGTCGGGAGGAGGAAGGCCAGCACCGGATCGGGGCGGGGAACTTTCGGCGGTTCGCCCGGGAATCGTTTTGACAGCCCCCTTGCCGGATTGGCATGGTCCGCCTGCCGAAGTGTGAGGAAGGCCTGCTATTGCCCGAGGATGGGTCAGGCTTGGAAAACGGGTTTTATTATGTCTGTGCTAGTAGGAAACATGTTGATCGCCCAGTCGGGCGGGGCCAATTGTGCCGTCAACGCCAGCTTGGCCGGCGCCATCATCCAGGCCGGCAAACACCCGGAATTGATCGAAGAGATCTATGGTGGGCTCAACGGGGTGCGTGGAATCCTGGAGGAGCGGCTGATTGATCTGCAGGAGGAGAAGCAGCAGACCATCATGGCGTTGCGCTATTCACCCTCGGCGGCGCTGGGCACGACGAGCTATCGCATCGATCCGGCGGCCGATCCCGAACAGGCGCAGCGGGATTTCGAGCGGTTGTTCGAGGTGTTCGCCGCCCACAACATTCGCTATTTCTTCTGCACCGGCGGGCGGGCCTGTCAGGCCATGCTGCACCGCATCGACCAGGAAGCCCGGCGGCGGGCCTACGAGTTGCGGGTGATCGGCGTGCCGGCCGCCATGGACAACACCCTGCCCCACACCGATCACAGCCCGGGTTACGGCTCGGTCATCAAGTGCTGCGCGACCGCCGTGCTCGAGATCGGCCGCGATGCCGCGTCCGCCGCCGATGGCGAGGGGCGGTGCTGCTTCGTCGAGGTGAAGGGAGGCAACGCCGGTTGGGTGGCCGGAGGCACGGCGCTGGCTCGCCGGGCCCCGAACGAGGCCCCGCATCTGGTGCTGATCCCCGAGGCGCCCGTAACTCCCGATGCCCTGCGGGAGCGTATTCGCGCCATCGTGGCGGAGTTCGGATACTGCGTCGGGGTGGTGGCGGACAGCGTCAATCTCGACGCCTGGGGATTTCCCAAGATGACGGCGGGCGACGGATGCGGACCAGCGGCCCGGCTGGCGCACCTCGCGCAGCAGGATCTCGGACTAACCGCGGCGGCGCTGGTCCTGGGGGATGCGCCGCGTTCGGGGGCCCATCTGGCGAGCGCCAAGGACGTGGACGAGGCGTTCGAGTGCGGCATGGACGCCGTGCTCTCCGCCATCAATGGCCAGACCGGCTTCGTCGTCCGCTTGATTCGCGAGAGCAACGCGCCCTACAAGGCGACCGTGGGATTGCACACGCTGGCTGACGTGGTCAACATGCAAAACCTCGTGCCGCGCGAGTGGATCGCCGAGGATGGGATGCTGCCCAACGACCACTTTTTGAACTACGCCCGCCCCCTCATTCAGGGACAGATTGAGCTGAACCACGACGGCGGCCTCCCGGTGTATCCCTCCCTTTCCAAGGTCCCCGTCGAGTCGCGGGTGGCCGCGTGCCCCTGACCTGTGGCCATGGTAACGCGTGGTCGCCAGCGCCTGGTCGGCGCATGATTCACCGGGAAACGCGCTGATTGCCACCGGGGTTGATGCGGTCCCCAGCAGGGTGATCGCCGGATCGATCCCGATCCCGCGCCCTCGCGAGTCGCCATCTCTGGTGGTCGCGGGGTGTGCCGTCGCGTCCGACAGGTAACAGCCGGCTTCCCCGCAGATCAGGCTCTGGATCGCGGCCGCCAGCGACGTGTCACCGGGTGGACCGGCTCCGGACGATGAGACCGGTTCAACGACGACTCGAAGGGACCGGAGTGCTTTTCACCAGGCAAGCGCCCTCTGCAATTCTGGATCAACGGATCAACCTGTTGCCGCTCAACGTGATGTTCGTTGAGTTGGAGGGATTCTTGGTTGGCTCGTTGTGAATAACCGACAGCGGAGTTGGCATCGATAATGCTACTATTTCAGGAGTCATCCGGCCATCCGGTTGATGGTTGGAGAGACCGACCCTCGGTGGTGTTCCGAAGCGAACACCGTGAGGTCTGAGGGTTATTGGTTGGTTGCAGTGGTTGGGGTCAGCGTGTGGCGGACCGGTTTGTTGGTTGTCCGGTCCGCCACTTTTCTTTTGGTGGGCGCGACTCGCGCCGTACCCTGCGGCCGCGTCCCCGGCTTTGTCATTGCCCTGCCCGGCGCAACCGGGGATAGTCGGCGCCATGCGAAGCGGTTGGTTCATGATGATCGCCATGTGCCTTCACCTATGCATCGGGGCATGGGCCGGTTCCGGACGCGTCATCAAGGTTCTGCCGCACCTGCTCGACGCGAAAGGCCGGCATGCCCTGTCCCCCAGTCTCTACGATCGCGACGCTTATCAGGCAGAACTGCGAGCCAATCCCGACCTCTGTCATGGATTGCGGTTCGACGTTCAATGGAAGGCCCGGCGGGTGGACGCCGAGACGCTGTCGATCAAGGTCGAACTGGTGACGAGCGAGACCACGCGCGACAAGCCGTTGGTGCTGCAGCAGGCCGTCAAACCGTCGTGGCTGGGAAGCCGCTGGGCAAAGTTGGTGCTGGACGGCGGGGAGTTCAAACAGGCGGGCGGGCTGGTGGCCTGGAAGGTGTCGCTTTGGGAAGGGGAAACCCTGCTCGACTCGGAGCAATCGTTCTTGTGGTAGGCCGTGTTTCCGGCGGATTGCAGGCTGGAGCGAGCGGACGTGGCCGGATGGGTCGGAACGCGTCTGGCCGGGCTTCTGGGCTTCTGGCTTGCTGTTTCGAGTGGCAACCCACAGGCTGGCTCCCGCCGCTGCTCCGCCGGAGCGCCAGGCAGGGCGGGCAATGGGTGGGGGGCGTTGTCAGGGGAAGACCTTTTCGCGCCGTCGAGGTCCGGGTGCGTCCCGGAGTGCGTTTCATTATCGGTTGCGTCACCGCCGTCGGGCCGCGGGATGTTGCTTCACTTTGCGGGTCCGGCAGTCGGTTTGACAGTGTATGAAAGAAGAACCAATCGTGGTCGAGGGGCGGATCAACGCCGTGTTGCCCGGAACGATGTTCCGGGTGGCGCTGCCGAACGAGCATCTCGTTCTGGCGACCATCTCGGGGAAGATGCGGAAGCGCTGGATTCGGCTCAGCGTCGGCGATCGCGTGAAGATGGAGATGTCACCCTACGATCTGAACAAGGGCCGGATCGTCTGGCGTTTGCGCTGACGCGCTCCCGGGTGGCCCGGCGTTCCGGCGGACGCGCGGGATTGACAATGCAACTCGCCGGCTTACTCTCCTCCTGCCCTGCGGGTGTAGCTTAGTGGTAAAGCTCCAGCCTTCCAAGCTGGCTACGAGGGTTCGATTCCCTTCACCCGCTCCAAAGCCCCATCGTTCGGTCGCGTAGCCCACAGGTCCTTCCCGCGGTTCGGTCGCGGACGTGGCGCTTGGTTTCAGTTGGCGCAACGAGGTGGTCTTTGGAAGCGGACGAACGCACTCTGGGTGGCGGGATGCGTGATTTGTGCTCCCGTTCGCGTGAGCCGCTAGTCCTTCCAGATCTGCAGTTTCCTTCGTGCCTTCGGTGCGAGCAGAGAGCACCAGTCCCTCCCTCTGTTCGTATAGGGCGTAGCTGCCGTCCGTGAGGGACTTCTGCCAAGTGAGCGAGGGTCGCTGGACAGCCCCGATCGGTCTCCAGCGACCTCGTGCCGCGGCTACTGCCGACATGCTGTTGGGGGGGCAATTGAGCTGTTCTGCAGGCCTGTGTCGCTTCTCTGGTGTTACCTCGACGGATCCGGCGCTCGCAGGTTGCGTGGCAGGATCGGCGTGCTCGGGACGGGGTGGGGCCGGTCGGGGCCTCATCCGCGCTGCCCAGTGGCGGCGGCTATCGATCGTCTCATTGACGAACTCGGTGAATAGGGGCTCCAGATACACCGTCATCGCTCGGTAGCATGAGTGACGAGCGGAGCAATGATGGGCGGGTTCCCCCGCAACGCGGTTGCTGCCCGGTCTTTATCGTGCCCAGCCAGGACGATGATGTGCCGGGGTCATACAAGACGATCAGGCAGGAGATTCACTACGAACACACACAGATCAACTCCAGAATGGGGTGGTTCATTACCCACCAGACTGCATTGATCGCCGCCGCCGCCGCGCTCATGCTCTCCGAGTTACGTGAAAAGCAGCCGATATTGGCTCTGTTGATGACCTGCACGATTGCTACGATTGCCACAGTCCTTGCCAAGCTGATACGAGAAACGGTCATGGCTGCGATCCGAAAGCTCGAGTTGCTGCGCATTCAGGAAAGGAAGCACCTGCCCAAAACGAGACCAGCCCATGAGTGGCTTCGGCTGGCGATCCATGAAGTTGATTGGCGCGAAGAGCTGCAGAATCGATGTGAAGTTCCGCTTTGGTTTTGTGCCTCGCCGGAGGACATTAATCGCGACGGGGCGTGCTACCCCATGCGTGCACCGCAGATGGTCGCCGTGCTATGGATTCTGATAGCCTACCTTGCTGTCCTCGTTGTTGGCCTCCCGCTGCTCCCAGCGGCCACGACGGTCCCAGAACCTTCTCGGGGCTTGATCCCGGCGGGAATGGGAGCTGTAGCCGATGATTGGTCCGGGAGGGATGTGGGGTGATTTGAACGGCGCGGCGAGTTCGGGCAGACTACTGGTAAGTGGAGGCTCCGGTTAACGCTACGCGCATCTTCTCAAGTTCCTCCCAGCGGGCGTACAGCGTTTCCAGTAGTTCCTGGGCGCGGCGGCGTTCACCGAGGAGTTCCGTGGTTTGCGCCGCGTGGTTGCGATGGAAGTCCGGCGAGGAGAACAAGCCTTCGATGCGGGCGAGTTCGTCCTCAACCTCCTGGATCTGCGCCTCCATGCCTTCGAGTTCGCGGGCCTCCTTCCAGGTCAGCTTGCGCGGTCGCTCGGGTTTGCCGCCGCCCTTCGGGCCGGACCCTGCATGGCGTTCCGTCATCGGCGAGGCCCCGGACGGTTGCCGGGATCGTTGTTCGAGGTAATCGTCGTAGTCGCCCACGCAGTGCCGGATGCGACCGTCGTCCTCGAAGCCCAGAACGTCGGTGCAGACGCGATTGAGGAAATAGCGGTCGTGGCTTACCACCAGGACGACCCCGGGGAACGCGATCAAGGCCTCCTCGAGCACGCGCAGGGTTGGCAAATCGAGGTCGTTGGTCGGCTCGTCGAGGATCAGGAAATTCCCGCCGCGTTTCAGGATGCGCGCGAGCAGCAGCCGGCTGCGTTCGCCGCCGCTGAGGTGTTTGACCCGCGTGTTCAGGCGTTCGTCGGTGAACAGAAAGCGCCGCAAATAGCCCCGCAGCGAAAGGCGATGCTCGCCGTAGATCACGAACTCGGTTCCGTCCGCCACGGCTTCGAGGGCGGTGGCTTCCTCGTCCAGTTGCAGGCGGCCCTGGTCGACGTAGTTGAACCGGGTCAACGGGCCGGTGGTCACGGCGCCTTCGGTGGGTTCGATTTCGCCGAGGATGATCCGCAGGAGGGTCGTCTTGCCGAGTCCGTTTCGTCCGGCAACGCCCACGCGCCGTCCGTGGGCGAAGGTGAAGTCGAAGCGGCGGAACAGCCAGCGATCGCCGAGTTCCATACCGACGCCGGCAAGTTCCACCACGCGGTTGCCCAGCTGGGATGGCGGCGGGATGACGAGTTCGACGTCCTCCTCGATGGTCGGGCCCGATTGCGCCGCGACCTCGAAGTAGTGGTCCACCTTGCTCTTCACCTTCTTTCGCTGCGCGCGCACGCCCCGGCGCAGCCAGGCCAGCTCTCGGCGCAGAAAGGACTGCCGCGCCCGCTCGGCGCTTTGTTCGGCCGCCTGGCGTTCGGCCCGGGCGAGCAGGTAGTCCGTATAGTTGCCCGCGTGGCTGTAGAACCGGCCGTTGTCCAGTTCGAGGATCACATTGGTCACGCGGTCCAGGAAGTGGCGGTCGTGGGTGACGACGACGAATGTGCCCGGGAACCCGTCGAGAAAGGACGCCACCCAGTCGATGGCTTCGGGATCGAGGTGGTTGGTGGGTTCGTCGAGAATCAGGAGGTCGGGGCGGGAGACAATCGCCCGGCAAAGCGCGACGCGCCGCCGTTCCCCGCCCGAGAGGGTGGCCACGCGGCGGTCGGCGGGGGGGACGTTGAGATGCGACATGGCGGCCGCGATCCGGTGGTCGAGCCCCCAGCCGTCCAGGGCCAGGATGCGCTCTTCGAGTGCCGCATGGCGTTTCGACTCGGCGGGCAGGGACTCGAACTCGGCGATGATCTCCAGCACCACCCGCGCGCCCTCCCGGATGTTCTCCTCGACCGTGCGGTCCTCGGCCAGGGGGCATTCCTGCGGCAGATAACCGAGGGCAAGACCGTTGCGCCGGGTGACGCTGCCGGCGTCGGGCGCGAGGTCGCCGACCAACAACCGGAGGAAGGACGACTTGCCACAACCGTTGCGGCCCACCAAACCGACGCGCTGGCCGGCCGACAGGGTCAACGAGGCTTGGTCGAGCAGGACCTGCTCGTTGAAGCGCACCGCCACGTCGGTGGCGGTCACCAGGGGGAGGCCGTCGGGCAGCATGCGGGTCGCTATTCCGAACCGGCCGGCGTGGCTGCCGGTTCACGGCCTCCGGCCGGCAGGTGGGTCTTCAGGAAGCGGGTCAGCAATTCGTACAAGTGCCGGGACGTGCCGGGGCCTTCGCCGATGCCGTGCGACCGGTTCGGATAAGCCATCATTGTGAATGGCTTGCCGTGGGCCACCAGCTCGTCGACCAGGAGTTCCATGCCCTGGTAATGGACGTTGTCATCGCCGGTGCCGTGCACGAGCAGCAGGTCCCCTTCGAGCTGTCCGGCAAAGGTGATGGGCGAACCGAGCCTGTAACCCTCCACATTGTCCGCCGGCAGGCCCATGTAGCGCTCCTGGTAGATGGTGTCGTAGAGACGCATGTTCGGCACGGCGGCCACCGCCATTCCCACGTGGTAGAGGTCCGGATGTCGGAAGACGGCGTTCAAGGTCATCGAGCCGCCGCCGCTCCAGCCCCAGATGCCGACCCGGCTGCCGTCCAGCCAGGACCAGCGTTCCCGGAGCGCCCGCAGGCCGGCCGCCTGATCGCCGGAAGCGAGGATGCCCACCTGGCGGTAAATGCACTTGCGCCATTCGCGTCCGCGCGGGGCGGGGGTGCCGCGGTTGTCGAGGCTGATCACCACGTAACCCTGTTCGGCCAGCATCCGGTGCCACATCGCGTTCCTTCCACCCCAGCGATCCAGCACGGTTTGTCCCGCCGGTTCGCCGTAGACGTGGAAAAGGACCGGATACCGCTTCGCTTCATCGAAGTCCGGCGGCTTGATGCACCAGCCGTCGAGTTCCACGCCGTCGCCGATGTCCACGCGGAAGAACTCGCTCGTGGTCGGGGCCAGTTGGGCGAGCTTCTCCCGCTGCTTCGCGTTGTCTTCAAGGACCCGCAACGGTTCGTGTCCGGGGAGGGAAACCAAGTCGACCGCGGAAGGCTCGGCGAAACGCGAGCGGGTGTGAACGGCGAGGCGGGCGTCGCCGGAAACCGAATAGCTGTGCCAGCCCGGTTGGTCTTCCGGGGTCAGGCGGGTGACCTTTCCTCCGTTGATCGAAGCGGAATACAGATAGCGTTGCGTGGCGTTTTCGGGTGAGGCGTAGAAGTAGAAACGCCCATCGGCCTCGTCCACGGAGAGCACCTCCATCACGTCGAGATCGCCCTTCGTCAGCGGTTTGAACTTGCCGTTCTTCCGTGACACGGCCCACGCGCGCAACCAGCCGTCGCGCTCGCTGACCCAGAGCAACCGACGATGGTCATCGAACCAGCGATAATCGTCACGTACGTCGATCCAGGCGGCGTCGGGGTCGGAGAACCACGGCTTCGCGGCTCCGGTTTCGGGGTCGGCGAGGTAAACTTGGTTCGTGTTCTGCAGGCGGTTCAACTGCTGGATCATGAGTTCCTCGGGCGCTTCCACCCAGTCCAGCCGGGCGAGGTAGTGGTCGCGCGGATCTCCGGGAATCTCCATCCACCGCACCGGGCCACCCGCCGCTGCCACGACCCCGATCCGGGCCGCCGGATTGATCTGGCCGGTCTTCGGATAGGCGAAGCGGGTGAGGGTCGGGTAGAGCGCATCCGTGTCGTTGATCATGACGAACTCGGGCACGCCGGTCGTGTCGATCTGCCAGAACGCGATCCGGTGGCCGTTCGGGCTCCACCGGTAGCCGTTCCGGAGGCTCAACTCCTCTTCGTAGACCCAGTCGAAGGTGCCGTTTATCAGGTGCGCGCCGCCGTCCGTGGTCAGGGCGGTGATCGACAGGTCGGAGAGTCGTTGGACGTAGAGGTTGTTGGCCCGCACGAATGCCACCCGGGTTCCGTCGGGCGAAAACGTGGCGAACATCATCGTCGCCGGCGGCCCGTCCCCGCCAAGCTTCGTCAGCATCCCGGCGGCGATGTCCAGGAGCCAATAGTCGCCACGGGTGTTCTGCCGCCAGACCCGCCGGCTGTTGGTGTAGATGAGCAGCTTCGATCGGTCGGTCGAGAATTCATGGCCGTCGATGTTCAGAGGGCCGCCTTGCCCCGGCGGGATGAAGCGGTGGCCCGGAACCAGCACGCGGCCTTCCCCGGAGTTCGCGTCGTAGAGCATCAGATCGCGACCATGCCCCGCCCTGGCAGTCTCGAAGCGCACATATTCGGCGCCGTCCCCGATCCAGCGCGCACTGTAACCGCCACCGTTGAACTCGCCGCTGAAGACCCGGTCCAGGGTGAGCGGTTCGGGGGCTGCTTCGGTGGCTTCGTCCTGTGCCCGCATGTCCGCCGAGGTGAAGGCGATCAGGAGGCCCGTCGCCAGCCAGCGCAGCGGCCGGGACCCGCGGGCCGGGAAGAAGGGAAAGGAAGCGCCAGGGAGGGCGCGGAAGGACGGTTGTGCCGCGGGCGTTTCCGCACGGACCAGACTTGGCAGCGTCATTTGCCCGTCAGGCGTAGCGATCCGGCGACAACATGGCCAGCGGAATCGACGGTGTCCGGTCCGAGAGCAGATCCGCAACCAGCCGGCCGGTGATCGGGGCAAGGCTCAGGCCCATCATGGCGTGGCCCGTGGCGACCACAAGATTGCGCCAGCGTTCCGAACGACCGAGGTAGGGCAAACCGTCCGGCGAAACGGGTCGCAGACCGCACCAAGCGGGCAGTCGACCGAGTTCCGCGGCCGAAAAATCAGGCAGGTAGGCGGCCACGGATTTGGCGATCCCCGCGACCCGGCGCGCATTTACGGTTTCGTCCAGTCCGCTCAGTTCCATCGTGCCGGCGAAGCGGAGTTTCCCCCCCATTGGCGTCACCGCGACGCGCGCCTCGGTGAGGATGGCGCAGGAGCGGAGCAGGGCAAGGGGAGCGTCGAGCGTCAAGCTGTAGCCCTTGCCCGGCTGCATCGGGAGGTTGAGGTCCAGGGCACGTGCCAGCCGCGTGGACCAGACACCGGCGGCGAGCACGAAATCATCCGCGCCGAATTCGCTTCCTCCCGCCCGCACGGCGAGGATCCGGCGTCGGTCCCGGCGCCATTCAATCGTCCCGGCTTCGTGGACCAAACGAACACCCCGTTCGAGCAGCCCGGCCGCGAGGGTGTTGAAGAAGCGGGCCGGATCAAGAT
This sequence comes from Verrucomicrobiales bacterium, assembly GCA_024233305.1. Classification (GTDB taxonomy): domain Bacteria; phylum Verrucomicrobiota; class Verrucomicrobiia; order Limisphaerales; family J093; genus J093. The sequence continues at coordinate 119,065 of JACKPV010000027.1, read as the reverse complement.
GGGCATCCTGGGCGAAGAAGACCCCGCCGCACACGTCCAGACGCAGCTCCGGTTCGCGCTCCGCCAATTGCGCCGGCGTCAACACGTCTGCGCTGAGACCAAGCTGCCGGGCTCGTTCCGCCGCCGCAATTTCCTCGGCGAGCCCGTGCCCGGTCCGACAGAGCATGAGCAGTCCGCGGGTTTCCAGGCCGAAGCCGCCGGGCCATTCCGCGTGCAGCCGCACGAATTCGGCCCGGCTCTCCAGATTGAGGTCGCGCAGCAGCGGCGATGCCTGGTCCACGTGGCGCCGGGTCGCGGCCCGCCAGAAACGCATCCCCCAACCCGCGAGTTCACGGTCCAGTCGCGGACGGATGTAGAACGGCGATTCAGGATTCCCCATCCACTTCACCCCGAGGCGCACCATGCCGGGGGCGGCCAGGGGAACGAAGTGGCTGGGAACGATCATGCCCGCGTTGCCCAGCGAACAACCGCCGCGGCCAGGGTTTCCCCGTTCGAGGATCGTGACGCGGTGGCCGGCCGCGCGCGCATACCAGGCGCAGCACAGTCCGATGACGCCCCCGCCAATGATCAGGACCTCGCGGCCGGTGTTCATGCGGGCGGCAAACCCCACGCGAAGGGATCGGCGGGATCGACCAGCAGGGTGGCTTCCCCGGTGATCCACGCCCTCCCGGTGACGGTCGGCACGATGCGCGTCCCCGACGTGCGGTAGCTCGCTTCGAACGTCGTGCCCGTGATGCCTTCCTGCACCCAGGTCCTGCCTTCGGCGAGTTGGCCGTCGGCGGCGAGGCAGGCGAGCTTGGCGCTGGTGCCCGTGCCGCAGGGGGACCGGTCGTAAGCCCCGCCGGGACACAGCACGAAGTTGCGCGCATCGGCGCCCGGTCGGGTTGGGGGGCCGAACAGCTCGACGTGATCCACCTCGGGAAAGCCCTGGGCATTGACGGCCCGCCGGATGCGCGACGCGACTTCGAGCAGCTGCGCTGCGTTCTGCATGTCCAGGGTCGACACCGGTTCGCGGGCCAGGAAGAACCAGTTCCCGCCGTAGGCCACGTCACCGGCGAGACGACCGATTCCGTCCACGTCGATGCGCACGTCGGCGGCCTTGCGCCAGCTGGGGACGTTTTCCACCGACACGTCGCCCTGCTCCGAAAGCGTGCAGCCCACGGGGCCGACCGGGCTTTCGATCCGGTGGGAACCGGGTTGCAGGCGGCCAAGGTGCGCGAGCGTGCGGACCACCCCCATCATCCCGTGCCCGCACATGCCGAGGTAACCGACGTTGTTAAAGAAGATCACCGCGGCGGCGCTGGCGGAATCGACCGGCGCGCACAGCAGCGCCCCCACGAGGATGTCGGAGCCACGTGGCTCGGTGACGATGGCGCGCCGGAAACGATCATGCTGTTCGTGAAACCGCCGCAATCGTCCGGCCAGGGGGCCGTTGCCCAGGTCCGGTCCCCCGTCGACGACCACGCGCGTGGGCTCCCCGGCCGTATGCGAATCCACCACCGAAATCCGATGCGTCATGGCCCCAAGAGTCGCCCTTCCGCGCCGCGGGTCAAGACCGGCTTGCGGACGGGAGCGGGGGCATCGCTCGCTGTTCTTGTGGCCGATCCTGAGAATGGGCTTCCGCACCTCGCCGACGAGTGGTCAGCGCGGCGTGGGGCGGGAAGAAGGCGAACTCTGGTGGCGGTTTGACTGCATGCTCACAGCTCGGTGCACCGTTGCCTGCGAACCGGCATCGGCCCTGTGAACCCTCCCGCCCAGCGCTCTTGCCGGCTCCGAGCGGTGGAACTGGCGGCGCGAGTTCCACCGGGAATCCCAATCGTGCAGCAGCGTGCTTGGCTTCTACTCCCAGGGTATGCGGTCCCGATAGCCGGTCATCTGCGCGGGTTCAGACAGAACCTCGATGGCTGACGCGCGGTTGCGTTCCCATTGTGCCAAGGAACCGGCATCCGCTTCGAACTCATGGGGCAGACTCGCCCGGAGATCCCGCCAAACGTCACGCAGCTCCTGTCCGCCCGCCCATTGGAGATCGCTGGGCGGATGCGGTCGCGCTCCGGCGTACAAGAAGGCAAGATCCCGGAGATCCGGCAAAGCCCGACGTTCGGTGTCAATGCTGCATAGCTTCACCCGGTGATTCTTGTCCGCAACCGCAATCCGCCGGCCCTGCGGCCCCCAGCACGCATGTTCCACCCCCAGTGGATGGCGGATCGGAGGTCCCAGGAGTTCGCCGGTTAAACCACTCCACAGACGGGCCGTTCCATCAAGCGAGCCGGACAACAGAACCGCCCCACGCGAATCGAAGGAAAGAACCCTGGCCCCCCGACGATGTCGAAACACCGGCGTCAGCGGAGCCCCGTCGACAAGGCTCCAGATCCGCATCATTCCGCCTTCATCGCTCGCGGCGATCCGCTTGCTGTCTGGGGAGAAGGCCAATTGGCAGATGCCGTCTTCGAGTGCCAGTCGGAACGGCGGCGGTTGAGCAGTCGTCGTATCCAGGACAAGCAACGGGAGCCGACGAAACGCCAGTTCGGCGCAGGCAGCAGCCAGCCATCTTCCATCCGGGCTATAAGCGACTTGGACGGCTCTACCCGGCAACCTCACGATGTCGGCGACCAGCTGCCCGGTCCGGACCGAATAGAGCCGCAGCTCGCCCTCGCTTGGGGCAGTCTCGCGTCCGCTTCCCGTGGCCACGATTGTGCCATCTGGCGAGAACGCCACGCTCCACACCGTGTGCGGATGCTCGAACGGTGGGTGTGTCAGCCTGGCGTTCTCCATGCTCCAGAGTTTCAGGGTCCGGTCCTCGCTGGCCGTCGCCAGGCAGGCCCCGGACGGACTGAAAGCCATCGCGTGAATCCCTGCGGCATGCCCATCCAGCGTTCTTTCCTCCCCACCGTCGAGATCGTGCAGGACCAGATTCCCAAAGCCTCCGCCGATAGCCAGGAAGCGCTGATCCCGACTGAAGGCGACTCGGGCGCTTTTTCCCTCCAGCAAGCCCTGCGCCACCCAAGTCCCCCTTCCTCCGTCCGGTTCCCAGATCCACGCTCCGTCTGTGCCGGATATCGCGACCTTGGATCCGTCGGGACTGAAGGCGGTCTCCAGCGGTTTGACCTGCTGATAGAGACTCGGCGCGGCCCAGGTGCGGCTTGCCAGTTCCCACAAGCGCCAGTGACCGTCTTTGCCGGCGGTCAGGAGACGATGGCCGCTCGGGTCGAAGATGCAGTGCCAGATCGACAGCTCCTCGCGCAACTGCGGCAGCAGCCGAACCCCATAGATGGCGTCGAATACGTGGGCCTTTCCGGCGGAGTCACCAGCGCTAAACCACAGGTCATCGGGACTGAAGCAGCCCCGACGGACAGGGCCGTCGAACCGCAGAAACGGCGTCACCGGTTCGCCGCCGGCGACATGCCACACTCTGGCCACCCCGGTTGCCTTGAAGATCCCTCCTCCGGCGAGGACCTTCTTCCCATCATGACTGAAACAGGCGAACCAAGCCGGTTCGTCCAGGCGCCAGGGCGGATGAAGCTCCTCGCCCGAAGCGGCATCCCAAAGCTGAACCGTCCCGTCCCACGAGGCGGTTACCACGGAGGCGCCGTCCGGGCTGAACGCGGCCTGCTGCACATTGGCCCGGTGCCGCAACGGAGGGGTAACCGGCTCACCCGTCAGGATGTCCCAAACCCGCGCGGTATGGTCGAAACTCGAGCTTACGATCCATCGTCCATTCGGGCTGAGGGCGATCTCGTTGACCCGCTCGGCGTGACCGAATGGACCGAGAAGTAGCTTGCCGTTCGCAGCATCCCAGATGCTGATTCCCGACTCGCCAGCGGTAACGATGCGCGCCCCATCAAGGCTGAACAGCCCGTGGTAAAGCATCGCGTCATGCAGCAGTGGGCCGAGGAGCAGTTCGCCCGAAACGGTATCCCAGATTCTGGCCGCTCCGTCCGCGGTCACGCCAACGACGCGGCGGCCATCCGCGTCGAACGCCGCCCACTTGACCGGGCTGGAATGGTTCCACCGGTGAACAGGTTCGTCGCCCTGCAATTCCCACAGACAAGCATCGCCGTCGTCGCTGGCGGTCAGGATGCGCGATCCATCCGGGCTGAACGTGGCCATGTTGATCGGCCCTTCATGGACTCCGAGTCCGATGAGCTGGGGGATCTGCTGCCAGGTCATTCCCAGCCGCATCCGATGCACCTGCTCATCGCCTCCTCCCTCGGTTTCGATCCGCAAGGCCTCCGTCAGCCACAACAGGGAGGTCTGGAGGTCATCATCCTCGAAAGCGCGAATCCCGTTGGCGACGTTCAGCTGAATCACCTGACGGCGGTGTTCTGCCTCCAAGGCCTTGAACCGGTCTGCCTGATGGCGCTGATAGAAGGCGATCGCCGCTGTCACGGCCATGGCAACCGCCGCCGCGACACTGACGCGTTTCAGCCGTCGTGTGACCCCTGCCATCCGGCGAAGACGCCGCACGGATCGGCCAGCGAGCACCAGGTGCAGGTCGTTCGCCATCTTGGCCGCGCTCTCGTAGCGCCTCGAAGGCTCGGAGGCGCACGCCTGCAGGATGACTTCGTTCAGCTCCGCCCATTCCTCGTCTTCCCGGGGGTCGAGCACTGTGGGCGCCTCGGGAAAAGCCGTGCGGTCTTTGCCGGTGCTCGCTTCGTAAAGGACTTTTCCAAGGCTGAAGAGGTCGGCGGACGCTGTTCCTGGACCTTCCGCGGGCGCGTATCCTGGAGTCCCGGCCACCGAGCGGCTGGCGTCAACCAGGGCCACCAATCCCACGTCCGTGAGCTTCGGTTGGCCGTTGACAAAGATGATGTTGGACGGCTTGACATCCCGATGGATGCGACCTCGACGATGCAGCTCTCCGAGGGCCGCCAACAGTTCGATCCCGAGACGCGCAGACGCCTCGACCGAAAGCCGGCCTCGTTGGAACAAACGCCGAAGGGTGAACGGCTCGTAGGTTGCCGGATTCAGCGGGGCCTCCACGCCATCCAGGTCCTCGTGCGAGTTCAACCCCAGCGGCGAGGGGGCACGATTGACATCGTCCGCCAATTCCATTTCGTAATAGAAGAACCCCTCCGGGTCGTTCCGCCCTACCCGGACCACGTCCATCAGGCTGGGGTGAGTCAACGAGATGGGCTCGTAGTTCTGGATGCCGCGGTACTCCCGATCGAAGGCGCGCTGCCGCTCGTCGGTGCCACAGAAGACGATCTTGGTTGCCCGATACACGCCAGTCAGGCTCCGCGTCAGCCAAACCTCGCCATAGGCCCCTCGACCGATTCGACGGATAAGCTCCAAGTCGGGAATGGACGGGGGCAGCCGAGTGCCGGTCGGCAGCGTTCGCGGATGGTCTGACGCGTCGGAAAGGGGTTCTGCGTCGCGCGGTTCCCATCCATCGCCAGCCTCGCCACCCAACTCTCCGGATCCAGTCATGATGTTCGAAGGCTTCGGCTCAACTGTCGGGAGTGCAACGGTCGAATTCAGTTTCGCCCTCGCTGGGGCGGTTTCGCCCGCCAGAAGGAGAAGTCGACCGTGGAGCGATGGGTTGACCCGCAGCGCCCGCCCTGCTTCGGCTCTTTGCGAGCGCCGCCTCGGTGTCAATCCGTTCCAACGCCTTGATCTGCCGCGCGAACACCCTCCCGACGCGGAGTTTGGCGACGTAGACCTGGGCCTGGCTCACCCCCAGTCGCCGGGCAACCACGCCGACGGGTTGCTCCTTGAGCACGTGCAACTGAAACACCTGGAACTGCTTGGGCTTGACCAGTGAACGGGTGCGCTGGGTCGCCTGTTGGATGATCCAAAGCCGCCATTCCCGCTCCCAGGCACGCTCGAACTCGTCGGGGGCGGGAAGCTCCGCGGACTCGTGCCGATCGACCCTCAGCTGCTCTTCGGACATCGTCATCGGCGAGGTTCCATGCCGTCGACGGAACTGATCCATGATCCGCCAGTGCGCCATTTGCGACAGCCAGCATTTGAACGAGCAACGCTCCGGGTCGTAGGTGAAGCGGTCGAGGTTGCGGTAGACGCCCACAAATGTCTCATGCACGGCTTCCTCGGCCTCCAGTTCGTTCAGTCCGGCCGAGCGCGCCAGCCGCATCAAGAAGCCCCCGTAGAGGCCGCAGAACTCGCGCCAACTGTCGTCATCGTCGGGTTGCCTCACCCGATCCAGCAGCGTGCGTCGAGTTTGAATGGTCTCGTAGCTCGGCATGATCTGATCACCGCGGCTGGCGCGGCGGCCCAAGGTTTACTGAATGAACGAACATAACCCGCAGGATCTTGCAACTTTTTGTCAAATCCGCCGAACCCCCGCGTTACTTCAAGAGATGCATCAACAGCTCCGCTCATCAATGCCAGCCCCAAAACAGCCATGAAAACCTCGGCACACGTCACCCTCGTCTCTCCCCGCTTCGCGCATCGGCCTGCCGCGCTCTTGGCCAGCCTCTCGATCATTTGCTTGGCCCAAGCCGGCAACGTCCTGGTCAACGGGAGCTTTGAACTGGGTTGGACTGGATGGGATCACACGGGAGAAACGCTGCTCCATTCGAATCCTGATTTTGTGCCTGACGGCTCCCAGAGTGCCTACTTCAATGCTTACGACCAGATGCCCGACGGAAAGGTATCACAGCAGTTCCCAACCGTCCCCGGAGTCAGCTACACGCTTGAGTTCATTTACGGGGTTTACACGCCAAACGTACCTCAAACGCAGCAGTCGATGGCGATACTGGTCGAGGGGCAGAGCGAACTCCTCAATCAACTCGCGGTGGTGGTCGGAGGTCGAAACCCGGTCCCCTTTGTCGCGTTTGCCTATACCTTCACCGCGGACAGCGTCTCGACAGTGTTGTCCTTCATTGACAACGCAACGTACCAAGAAGGCCTGAGCGCGGATGCAATCGTTGACCGCGTGTCGGTGAGCCCCGTGCCCGAGCCCGCGGAGTCCGGTGGGGTGATCGCACTGGCGGCATTGGGGATCGTCTTCTCGTTACGCCGCCGCTTTGCAAAATAACTGCGCTACGGCTAACGGATTTGGACCATTGCCCCCCTCGTTATCAGCGGAAAGACAACTGCAAAGAAGACGCCATGAAGACTCTAAAGCTCACAACTGTTTTGTCCGTCCTGACGGTCGGTTCGATGCTGGTTCGCGCTGCGACCACGTATTCCGTCACTGACCTCGGCTCACTTGGCGGGAATACCACCGAAGCCTGGGCGATCAACAACTCGCGGCAAATCACCGGCAATGCCCTGGATGCCGGGGGCCGGTCCCATGGCTTCTTCTGGGACTCGGGGGTCATGACCGACCTTGGGCGGGTATCGGCTTGGGCAATCAACAACTCGGGAGTCGTCGCGGGGCACGATGGCGGTGGCGCGTTCCTCTATGACGGGACGATGCATGCCCTCGGCGTTGAGGTTCGAGGATTGACGATGGGAATCAACGACGCAAACCAAGTCACGGGGCGCCTCGGCAACTCCGGACCTGCCTTCCTTTACAGCGGTTCGACCCCAGTCACTCGGATCGAAGGGGTCTACAGTGGCCCGGGCCACGGCGCAGATGTCAATTCCCATGGCGCGGTCGTCGGAGATGCCTTCCCGGGCAACGACCCTTACGAGGACGCGCTTGCGTTCCACTGGGACGGCATGTTCACGCCCCTCGCGAATCTGGCCGGCACTTGGTCGTCACGCGCGCGCTCCATCAATGACTCCGGACAAATCGTCGGTCACAACACTCTCGGAGACCCTCACAACTTCGTGTTCCGCCCCGTCTTATGGGATTCCAAGGACGCTGAGCCCCTGGACTTGGGAGGAGTCGGTGGCGGCGCCTATGACATCAATGAACTCGGACAGATCGTGGGCGGCGTCGGATATGCGGTTCTCTGGGACGCAGGGGAGATGATTGACCTCAACGATTGTATTCCAGCGGATGCTCCGCTGGATCACCTGCAAACTGCCCACAGTATCAACGACTTCGGCGACATAGTCTGCACGGGAACTGTAGGCGGAACCACCCGGTCCTTCCTCCTGACCCCGATCCCAGAGCCGGCCACTTACGCTGCCGTGATGCTCGCAATCTCGACGTTGTTCGTCTGGTATCGCCGTCGGCTTGGGTAGATGGTGGGACGCGCTTCAAGGCTGAGCGCGGGGCATGGAATTCACTGACGGCTGTTTATCACGTCCCGGATGAGGGGTCCTCTCCCCGGGGCGGCCGCCGCTCGGAGTCGGAACGCGACAAGTTCGAAGTCGGCGACCGCCGGGAGGCGGGGGTTCTACCACAGGTAACCGGTGGCCTGCCAGCAAGGAAACCCGGCCTTGGGCCGGCTGGATTCCCACCTGAGCGGAACCTGCGGACGTTCCTCGCGCTACCGATCCAAGTCATTGATGACCACGTGGCGCCCCCGCCGAGGATTGAACTTGGAACCTAAGGTTTGGCAAAACGTATCACTCACACTCTCGAAATCGCCCAAAATCGCCTAAGAACTCTGCTCTTACGGTGTAGTTCGGCCTTTCTGCTTGGTGGCACTTGTGGCGCGAAAAGATAGTATGCTAACACGTTCTGTGTCGGCAATTGTCGGCAAGGCGACGGCCTTCGGGTCTGGCCCTTTTGTTGGCGTCCATCCTCGCGCGGGGCAAGGAAGTCAGAGCAGCACAGCAACCTCCTGAGTAGAACTAGCGATACACGTCATGATTACCGATATCCAAAGTCACGACCGTGTTGCCATCGACGTAGAAGACTACTCGCAAATCTGGGGCGATCCGCACCGAGTAGACTGTCTTGTTTGCTCGTGTGGAAAGCGCAGCGATCTTATGCGCTCGAAGACTCGGGTGGAATGGATCTTGCCTAAAGGTCAGCCAAGCCTCACGGGCAGCCGACTTCAGGTCGTTCGGAAGGCGTGAGTAGTTCCTCCAGAACGTTCGAGTGGCCTTAAAAGTCCTCTGATTCACCCGCCGAAGTCTCAGTCCCCAAGCGCGTCGTCCAAGCTGAACAACTGGTCGTTTGCAACGTCCTCCAAGGCGTCCATGAATGACTGAGGGATGACTTCGGACTCCTCCGAGACGAGGACAGGCAGCACTGTGACCAGCCTGCTGTTCCCGCCAGAGTAGACTTCCGGAAAGTGGCAATCACCGTCGGGCTCAGGAATCGTTGTTTGCCAGAGCGCAGCTGTCATTGTTCCTCCTCAGGTTCGGATTTGATTGTTTGCGGCTTTGTGATACCCTGCACGATCAATTCTCGGGCTCCTACGTTCTCGTTGTTTGCCAAAACCACGATTTTGAAGTTGCCCGGCTTCGGGAAAGCAAACGGCGGGGTACTCACCGGAATCGCGAATAGCGTGCCGCGCGTGTGATGCTGAAATTGGACCCTCGTCGAGGCGGAAACGAGCACGTGTCCGGTTTCGGGATCCTCAATGCGTACTGTCAGGCGCATCTCTCCCTCCTTCTCATCGACATTCGTCAACATCGGGGTGATGACCAGAGGAGGGGTCAAGAACGGGAATTTCGGAAGAGTGTAATTGTCGAACACACCAATGAACGAGAGCTTGCCCGTTCCCTCTTCGCGGATCACGTGATCGGAGAGGATGATGGCGTGATGAACGGCAATGTCACTGTGCGTACTCATGGTCCCGGCTCGCTAAGGCGGAGGGAAGTTAGCATGCATTTGCCCTCTTGGAAGCCCTAAGTTCAAACCGAAGATCCTCCGCAGCCCGCTCCGAGAACGGCAATCGGATTCCCTGTTCCCCCCGTCGCGTTGCCGCCCTCCTGCCGTGTTCGGGCCTTCCAAGGTGTCCCCGCTGCGGGTTTTGCCTCCGGCGCGTCCGGGGGCTTCCTGGCGCGTTCCTCCGTCCCCGTCGGCAGGCCGCCCAGGATCGTCGCCAGCGCCTAGTCGCCCCACGCGTCCAGCGCTTCCCGCGCAAACTGCGGGTCCGCCGCGTTCAGGAGGCTCGCCAGTTCCTCGGACGAGTAGATCGCGATTTCCCCGCCGTTCGCACTCACCCGCTCCGTTCGGGCAACCGGATTCTCGCCGGGCAGGATGTAGCCCCGACTCTCGGCGAAGGCGAACAGCGTGCCGAGCACGGTGCGGAAGTTCTTGGCGGTCTGCGGGGCCAGCTTCAACCCGTCCAGCCAGCGCTGCACGTCTCATGTCGTCACGTCCGCGATGCCGACATGGAAACTGTCGGCAAACCGGCGCAGACGCGCGCGCAGGTCCGCGAGATAGCGCCCGGACCGACCGCGGCCTTCCTTGACGACCAGCAATTCATCGACCGTCTCCGCAACGGTCTTCTGCGGCAGGGTGTCCGGGTTGCGGGCGAGGAAGAACCGCACGGCCTCCGCGATGCGGGAGCCGTCGCCCAGCGGCTTGACGGCTTTGTCGTAGCGGCTGGCCACCAGTTCCAGGGCATCCCCGGTCGGACGGGGCAATTCCACCGCGCGCCCGTAGGATGCGGCCTCCGGTCCGCGAATCTGCGCGGCGGTGGCCTCCCAGGCCGCCATCAAGCCGGCAATCCGTTCAGCCTCCCTCCGGGCCTTGGCATGGTCAGCGAACGACCGGAGCCGGCGGCGGCCCAAACTGTAGTCGGCCGCCTCGTAAGCGACGTAACCGGCGGGCTTGGTGCGGGGGTAGATTCTGACGGTGACGCTGCCGACGGTAACGCGCTCCGGCCCCTTGGCCTTGCCGACAATTTGCTTCGGCTTCATGCCGGAAAGTGTCGGCAAGAGTCAAAGAGAATCTGCCGCAAGCGGCTCCAGAATATCCTAAAGTGCTTGACTATCAACTGGCGCCCCCGCCAAGGATTGAACTTGGAACCTACGGTTTAGGAAACCGTCGCTCTATCCAATTGAGCTACGAGGGCATAACCTCGGGAATGAGTCCGGCATCGTCGGCTGTGGCTGGCGTCGGCGCCCGAACGCGAATCGGATTATGCGGCGCATCGCCCAGGGGGCAAGCCGTTTTCCCCCCTCGGCTGGTTCCGCGTTGGCCGCAAGCACTTGGCCGCGCGCGAGACGCCCGTCGCCAGGCTCCGTTCGGTGGGATCGCAAGGCTGGGTCGGCTCAGGAGGCCCCGTGATCCCCACGGGATCTGGCTGCGCGGAGGAGTTCCGGGAGCCTTCGCAGGGCCGCCCATTGGCGCAGGGTCCGGCGATGTTCGGCGGCGGGGTAACCAACCACGGTTTGTCCCGGTGGCACATCCGCCCCCACGGATGACCCGCCGCCGATCCGCACCCCGCTGCCGACCGTAATGTGGTCTTTGAGGGCCACGCATCCCCCGACCACAACCCCGTCTCCCAGGGTGACCGATCCGGCGATGCCGGTGCATGCAGCGATCACGCAGCTCCGTCCGATGCGACAGTTGTGTCCGATCTGCACCAGGTTGTCGATCTTCGTGCCCGCCCCGATGCTGGTGGCGCTGAACTTCCCGCGATCCACACAGCTGTTCGCGCCGATTTCCACCCCGTCGCCGAGGATGACCGTCCCGATCTGCGGGATCTTGACGAGGCCCCGTCCGTCGGGGGCCGGGCGAAAGCCAAAGCCGTCGGCCCCGATGGCGACGTTGGGGTGAAGGATGCACCCGTTGCCGATGTGGCAGCGCTCGCGGACGACGACACCCGGCCACAGGGTGCATTGGGCGCCAACGACGGAGTGATCCAGGACGGTCACGTTGGCATACAGGCAGGTTCCTGCGCCGATCTGCGCGCCGGGCCCGACATAGCACCCCGGGCCGATGGACACTCCTTCCCCGACGGAAGCGGTGGGATCGACCGCCGCCCGCGGATGGATCCCCGTGGAAGCAACCGGCGCCGGAGTGGCGAACAGGCCCAGCACCTCGGCCATCGCCAGGTCGGCGTTGGGCACCCGGATCAAGGCCCGGCCCGGCCCCGGTTCGACGGCGAGATCCTGGTTGACCAGGGCCGCCGAAGCCCGTGAACGGGTCCAAAGGGGCACGTAGCGCTGGCTGCCGATGAAGGTCAGCTGCGTCGGTTGGGCTGATTCGATTTGTTCAATGCCGCTGATGACGATTGTGGGGTCACCCACGAGGAGTCCGGCGACTCGGTCGGCGATGGCTTGGATGGTGAGCATGCTGGTGTTCAAGGCGGTTATGCGTTCAAGGCCCGACGTTTAGGGCTGTTCGGTCGGATCGTCGCGCCGCGAACCCCGAGGCGCCGGATGGCACCTTACTGCCGGGGAGGTGTCGCGGCCAGAAGATGGCGCAAGTATCGGCGACCGGGTTGGAGCGATTCACTGAAGGGTAACCTACCCCCAGAACCTGCGGAACCGCTCGAGCCCATGGATTTCAGCGCCGACTGCAGGTGGGCTACAGCCAATGCCGTTTGGAAACTCAGGCTTTGACCTCGTCGAGGGAGTATTCCACCGGCCCTTTACCCTGAAGGACGCACACCATGCGCTTGCATGCCGTCTGGGCCTTGGTGTAAGGGTGGACGGGTCCGCTGATCATCATCGGGTTGCCGGGAGTGCTTGGCGACCGGGAGGAACCCGAGCACCGCGGTAGCGGCGCCGGATGGGCATCGTTCGCTCCGGGTGGATCACCGGGACATGACGGGCGCGCGTGGCGGAATTGGCAGACGCGCCAGACTTAGGATCTGGTTTCGAAAGGAGTGGAGGTTCGAGTCCTCTCGCGCGCACCATCGCCCGACCGGCTCCGTCCGCGGCTTACCAATCGCCGTCCGCGGGGGCCCCTCGCGAGCCACCCGAAAACCCGCGCAAAAGCCTTGAACCCCGGTCCGCCGTCGCTAACCTGACGGGTCGAAGCCGGTGGTCGCCCTCGGAGCGCGGGGCCGTTCCCCGCGATTGGCGCAGCCACCCGAAAATCGCGAGATTGAAACCAAGAGACTTATGTCCAATCGACCCCTTAACGTAGGTTTGGTGGGCGGCGGCAAAGGCGCCTTCATCGTCCACCCGCACCAGAAGGCCATTCACTTCGACGGCACCCGTCGCGTCACCGCCGGCGCCCTCTTCCCGGATCCCAAGATCGCCCTCGAAGAGGCCGCCAACTGGCCCTATCCCATCAAGGGCTACGGATCCTACGACGAGATGATCAGCGCTCAGGCCGGCCTGCCGGAAGGAGAACGCCTCGATTACATCCTGATCGTCACCCCGAACTTCGTCCATTTCGATCCCGCCATGAAGGCCCTGAACGCCGGCATCCCGGTGTTCTGCGAGAAGCCGTTGACGGTCACGCTCGAAGAGGCCGAGCAACTCGTGAAGACGGTGCGCGAGAAGAAGATCCCGTTCGGTGTCGCCCACACCTACCTCGGCCATTGGACCAGCCGTTTCAGTCGCTACATCGTGCAGGCCGGCCTGTTGGGGGAGGTCCGCTGGGTGGACTCCTACTACCTGCAGGGCTGGCTGGCCACCAAACTCGAGGACACCGGCCAGCAACAGGCCTCCTGGCGCGTCGACCCGAAGAAGGCGGGCGGTTCGGGCTGCGGCGGCGACATCGGCACGCACGCCCTCATGCAGCTCCGCTACGTCACTGGCCTTGAGATCGAGCAGCTCTCCGCCAACCTCGAGGTCTTCGTGAAGGGGCGCCCCATCGACGACCACTTCACGGCCTACTGCCACCTCTCGAACGGCGCCCGCGCCCTGGTCCGCGCCTCCCAGATCTCCGTGGGTCACCTGAACGACCTGGGCATCGAAGTGTGCGGCACCAAGGGAACCCTGCAATGGCGACAGGAAGATCCGGAAGTGCTCACCATCAAGCTCATGGGCCAGCCCGACCGGATTTACTACCGCGGCGCGGTGACCCCGGGCGACGGTTTCATCCCGGCGGATGCTCCCGCCGACCTGATGGCCGAGCCGACGATTCCGCCGGGACATCCCGAGGCCTTCCACGATGCGTTTGCCCGGTTGCACCGTTGTTTCGAGGCCGACGTCCGCGCCTATCAGGCCGGCCAGCCCTTCCAATGTGACGGATCGAAATACGCCAACGTCGAGGACGGTTGGATGGGCATGGCCTTCCTCAAGACCGCCATCGAGTCGAGCGCCAGCCAGGGCGCCTGGACGAAGATGCCGGCGAAGGTCTGATCGCCCGCCGCGGGTCTCCACCGCGCATCGCTCACCCAACACCCCCTTTCCCCCGCGGAAAGGGGGTGTTTGCATCTGGCGCCGCCGCCGCCCGCCACGGCGCTTGCCTTTCGAATTGCCCCCGCGACCGGTTTCTCGGATGCTGTCCGCCGCATGAGCACGAAGCGCTTAACCGTTGTGGCAATCATCAAGGCGCAGCCCGGCAAGGAGGAGGAACTGCGTGAAACCCTGCTCGCCCTAGTACCGCCCACCCGCGGCGAAAGCGGTTGCCTCAACTACGACCTCCACGTCTCGACCGAGGACCCCGCCCTGTTCGTTTTCCACGAGAACTGGGCCTCGCAGGCCCACCACACCGCGCACATGGCCACCCCCCACCTCCAGGCCTTCCTGGGCCGGGCTGGAGACCTGGTGGCCGAACCGCCGCAGATCCTGCTCTGCGAAGGCATTTCCTGAACCACGCGCATGAACTCCATCGGGGTGGCCATCGTCGGGTGCGGGGGGATCACGCTGCAAAACCACCTCCCGGGCCTTGCCCTTTGCCCGGACGCCCGGGTGGTCGCGCTGTGCGATCAGGATCCCGCCACCCTCGAACGCGCCCGGCAGCAAACCGGCGTCGACGTCGGCTCCACGCACTTCGAGGACATCGTGAAGCGCGACGATGTCCAGGCGATCATCATCGCCACGCCGAACTGCACGCACGCGCCGATTGCCCACGCCGCCATCGCCGCGGGCAAGCACGTCCTGTGCGAGAAGCCGCTGGCAATGGACGCCACCGAGGCCGCGCGGATGGCGGACGCCGCGGAGAAGGCGGGCGTACGCCACATGACCGCGTTCACCTACCGCTTCGTGCCAGCGATGCGCTACCTGGCGCATCTCGTACGCCAGGGGGTGCTCGGGGACATCCATCATTACCGTTGCTGCCGGCTCCAGGATTGGGGTGATCGCGACCTGGGCTGGCGGCAGATGCGCGACCTGGCGGGAACCGGGGAACTCGGCGACATGCTCTCGCACCGCATCGACTTCGCCCATCTCCTGGTCGGGCCCTTTCGTCGGCTCGTGGCCAATCTCAAGCGGGTTCACGACTCCCGCGGCGGCAAGCCCTCGGAACTCGATGACTGGGTGGCCATCCTCGCGGATTTCCGAAACGGCGCCACCGGCGTCCTGGAAAGCTCGAAACTGGCAAGTGGCCGCAACGAAAGCTGGCGCAGCCTGGACTATGTCGAAATCAACGGGACCCGCGCATCCGCGGTGTTCTTCACCGGGAAGTGGAACGAACTCCAGATGGGCCGGCTCGGTGGGGAAGGGCTGGAGATCGTGGCGGTTCCGAAGGAGTTCCACGTTTGGCCGGGCAGTCCGCGCGACCCCGCCGACGGCGACCCGCTCGTGACATTCCGTTACGACCAGGCCTTCGAGTTCATCGACGCGATCCGCAACCAGCGCCCGTGCCGTCCGGATTTCCACGACGCGGTCCGCGTGCAAACCGTGATGGATGCCACCGTGCGCTCGGCGTCCGAAGGCCGCTGGGTCGAACTGGACCTCCCCTGAGCCGTATCGATTCAACACCCGGTAGCCGCCGACGTGTAGTCGACACTGGTATCCATAGGCTTATTCGGGTTCGCCCTCTCCGATCGACAGTCACCTTTCAGTGAATCGTCGCCCTCAGCAGCAGGCGCCCGAAAACCCACTCAATCATGCGCCGACTGCACGTCGGCGGCTACGAGTTACTGAATGGTCACGGCTGAGCCGTAACCATGCAGTGGGATTCACCGCGGATGGGCGCGGATGGGCACTGATATTGCGGGAAACCAGAATCGCGCGCCCTGGGTTCGGGCTCACCATTTAGTGAGGCTTCCCGCCCTCTCCGCCAAGGCGGCAGTGCCGCGCCCCATCCGCGGTCCATTGACTGAATCGATACGGCTGAGGGGCCGAACGCGTCCCAGCTCACCTCCCCTGCCCCGCTCCCGCCAACGCCGGTCAGGCCGGGGCGCACGGAGGCGCCAGTCGTCCCAGATGGGCGTTCACCATCTCCCGGATCATCTCCTCGAAACCGGTGCGTGGTGCCCAGCCAAGACGCTCACGAGCCCGTCGGGCATCGCCGCACAACCGCCCGGGCTCAACCGGACGTTTGAAATCGGGATCGTGGCGCACCCGGTCCCGCCAGTCCAACCCGACGGTCGCGAAGGCCAGCTCGACGACTTCCTGCAACGGCCGCACCCGCCCCGTGGCGATCACATAGTCGTCGGCGACCTCCGGCTGCAAGGTCAGCCACATCACCTCGACATAATCCCGGGCGTGCCCCCAATCCCGCTCGACGCCGGTGTCGCCGAGCACGAGTTCCTGCTCGATTCCCAGCCGGATGGCGGCCGCCGCGCGACAGATCTTCTGCACCACGAAATCCCCACCCCGGCGCGGTGATTCGTGGTTGTAGAGGATCCCGTTGCAGACGTGCAACCCGTAGGACCGCCGGTACGTTCGCGCCGCCTGCAACGCGAAGGCCTTGGCGCAGCCGTAGGGGTTGACCGGCGCCAGCGGGGTGTCCTCATCCTGCGGGGACTGCGTGGCGCCGCCGAACACCTCGCTGCTGGCGGCGTTGAATACCCGGACCGTCCCGCCAAGGGCGCGCGCCGCTTCAAGAACCCGCAGCGTGCCCATCGCCACGACTTCGCAAGTGCCCTCCGGATCGCGGTGGCTGAGCCCGACATGGGACTGGCTGGCCAGATGATACAGCTCGGTCGGACGAACCCCGCCCACCAACTCACGAAGACCGGCCCGCGTCGCCAGATCGGCCGGGTGCAGGAACAGCCGTCGGGAGTAAACCGAGGCCTCCGCGCAAAGGCCCGCAATCCGGGACTGGGAGAGGTCGGTTGCGGGACGGATGAGCCCGTGGACTTCATACCCCTTGTCCAACAGCAGCTCCGTCAGATAGGAACCATCCTGCCCCGTGATGCCGGTGATCAGCGCGCGTCGCATGGACTCAGCCACAACCATTCAGTAGCGCGTAGCCGCCGACGTCGAGTCGGCGCATTGTTCAGTCAGGATACGGACGCCTACCGCCGGGCGCGACGATTCACCCAAACGTGACGGCCGGTCGGAACCGGCAAGACCGCATAAGCCCATGAAGATCAGCGCCGACTACACATCGGCGGCTACGGCGTGTTGAATCGATCCGGCTCAGCGCGTGCCGTCCGCCCGTTCTTCCCGCAACCGGGCGACATCGGCGTCGACCATCAACCGCACCAAGCCTTCAAAAGTGGTCCGGGGCTTCCAGCCCATGCGCGTTGCCGCCTTCGAGGCATCCCCCACCAGGATGTCCACTTCCGCCGGACGATAATAGCGTTCGTCCACCTCGACGTACTGCAGCCAGTCCAGCCCGACATGGCGGAAGGCCACTTCCAGGAACTCGCGCACCGAGTGGGTCTCCCCGGTGGCGATGACGAAGTCGTCCGGGGTGTCCTGCTGGAGCATGCGCCACATGGCCTCGACGTATTCCGGCGCGTAACCCCAGTCGCGGCGGGCCTCGAGGTTGCCCAGGTAGAGCTTGTCGGCGAGCCCCGCCTGAATCCGGGCCACCGCCCGCGTGATTTTGCGCGTGACGAAGGTCTCCCCCCGGCGCGGCGATTCGTGGTTGAACAGAATTCCGTTGCAGGCAAAGAGGCCGTAGGACTCGCGGTAATTGACCGTAATCCAATAGGCATGCACCTTCGCGCACCCGTAGGGGCTCCGCGGGTGGAAGGGAGTCGTTTCCCTCTGCGGTGTCTCCCGGGCCTGGCCGAACATCTCGCTCGAGGAGGCCTGATAGAACCGCGGACGGATCCCCACCTCGCGGATCGCCTCCAGCATGCGGACGACGCCCGTGGCCGTGATGTCGGTCGTGTACTCCGGGATCTCGAAGCTCACCCGCACGTGGCTCTGCGCAGCCAGGTTGTAGACTTCGTCCGGCTGAATGGCCGCCACCAATCGCGCGAGCCCGCTGGCATCACTCAGGTCCCCGTAGTGCAACCGCAATCGCACCCCGCCAAGGTGCGGGTCCGCGTAGACCGGATCCAGCCGTCCGGTGTTGAACGTGCTCGCGCGTCGGATGATCCCGTGAACCTCGTAGCCCTTCGCGAGCAGCAATTCGGCGAGATACGATCCATCCTGCCCGGTGATCCCGGTGATCAGGGCTTTCTTAGGCGTGCTCATCGGCGTGACTTGTCTCCATGAACCGAGCGACGGGATCGGCCCTGCGTCTCTTGCAGGCGCGGTCTCCGACAATAATGAGGACCGGCCCCATAGCGTTCCCAAAAACGGCGGAACGGCAGGCGGTTAAGTCCGCAAGCAAAAGGGCCGCCGGGAACAGGATCCCGGCGGCCCGTCGAAACTCACATGGCACCCGCAGGTTGGGGACGGTTCAGGACTCGCCCACCTGGAAGCGAACGAAGGAACGGATCGTCACCTCGTCGCCCAGTTCCCTCGCCACTTCGGCGACTTGCTCCTTGACGCTGACCTCGGAGTTGCGCTTCACGAAACCCTGGTCAACCAGGCAAATGCCCTGCAGGAACTTCTCGAGCTTGCCCTCAATGATCTTCGCGACCGCCTGGGGCGGCTTGTTCTTCACCGCCTCCGAGTTCGCGTAGATTTCCTTTTCCTTTTCGAGCAGCGCCGGGTCGACCTGCTCGCGCGCGATGGCGACCGGGCTGCCGGCGGCGATTTGCAGGGTGATGTCCCGGACGAGTTGGCGGAAGGCCTCCTGCTCCGCCGTTTCGGCCTTGCCGCAACCGATGGCCGCCAGCACGCCGACCTTGGCGCCGGTATGGATGTAACCCGCGACCAGACCCGGCCCCTCGACTTCCAGCCGGTGGTGCCGCGTGATCTGGATGTTCTCGCGAATACGGGCGACCGCGTCGGTGCGCAGCGCTTCAAGATCCGCGTTCGAGTCCTCGGCCAGTGTTCGCGCCACCTGGTCGGCGAACGTGCGGAACATCTCGTTCTTCGCGACGAAATCGGTTTCGCAGTTCACCTCGACCAGCACGCCTGCCCGGGAGCCGGGCAGAATGCACTGGGCAATGGCACCCTCGCGCGCTTCCCGGCTCGCCTTCTTGGCGGCGGTCGCCATTCCCTTCTTGCGCAGCAAATCCACCGCCGCATCGAGGTCGCCGGAGGTCTCCAGCAACGCCTTCTTGCAGTCCATCATTCCGGCATTCGTGATCTGCCGGAGCTTCATCACCAATTGAGCAGTAATTTCAGCCATGATAATTCCTGGGTATGCGCGCCCGCCCGCAGGCAGGCTCATCCTTCAAACCGACCGCATCGAACACCGCGCTTCAAGCCGGGGCTCCGCCTTCCGCCGGGGCGGACGGAAGGGGCGTCGGTTGCGGCGGCTCGGGAGCCACGGGCAATGGTACCGGGGTGGGGACGGGGGCCGCAACTGGTGTCGGCACCGGACTGGGAACCGGCGAGGTCACCGGCGATGGCGGTTCGACGGGCGCCACGACGGCGCCTTCCGCCGGTGCTTCGACCGACGTCACCGCCGGCGCCGGAGCGGCCGCGGCTGCCGCAGCGGCTTCCTCGGCGCGACGCACGCGTTGGGATTCAAATTCAGCCTTGGCCACCGTGATCGCCTCGACCACCGCCGCCAGGATGGTGCGCACCGAGCGAATCGCGTCGTCGTTGCCGGGAATCGGATGCTCGGCAAGGTCCGGGTCGCAGTTGGTATCCACGATGGCCACGACGGGGATCTTGAGACGACGCGCCTCGGCGACGGCGTTGTGCTCGCGCTTCACGTCCACCACGAAGACCGCGGCGGGGGGCTTGTCCATGTTGCGAATGCCGCCCAGGTTCTTGAGGAGCCGGGCCAGCTCGCGCTTGAGCATCGATTGCTCCTGCTTGACGTAGTTGTTGATCGAGCCGTCCTCGATCATCTTTTCGATCTCGCGCAACCGGCCCATCGAGCGCTTGATCGTCTTCATGTTCGTCAGCGTGCCGCCGAGCCACCGCTCGATGACGAAGGGCTGGTCGCAGGAGGTGGCCACGTCTTTGATGACCTGCTGGGCCTGCTTCTTGGTGCCGACGAAGAGGATCTGACCACCCTTGCGCACCTCCTCGCGGAGGAACTTGCACGCCGATTCGAGCGCGCTGAGGGTGAGGCCGAGATCGATGATGTGAATGCCGTTGCGCGCGTCGAAGATGAAGCGCTTCATCTTCGGGTTCCAACGTCGCGTCTGGTGCCCGAAATGGACACCCGCTTCCAACAGTTCCTTGATGCCGATGCTGATCACGGTTTCCTTTGGTTTCAGTCCGGCCAGTCCAGACCATCCCGCGGAGAACGGGATTTTGATTTGGTGTTCTTGTGGCCCGGCCGCCTCCTCTCAGAGCCGGTCTGTAACGGGCCGTTGATCGCCTCCAACGAGGACGAAACCCCGCAAAAGGAGGAGCGACACTATCAGCGTGAAGGGACGCTGCAACTCAAAAACGCGAAAAAGCGCTTGCACACCCCCGTCCTTGCCGCTAATTACGATCCCAGCGACCGGGTGCCTCGGTAGCTCAGTTGGTAGAGCAGTTGACTCTTAATCAATTGGTCCTAGGTTCGAGTCCTAGCCGGGGTACCACTTCCCCCCCTTGCCCTGACCGGACGGGAAGCCGGCAATCGCGCGGCATCCGTGCTGGAAGCGGCGTACGGCCCGCCCTTCTGCACTTCGGAAACCGTTCGACTGAAGCAGTGGGACTTCGCGCGCTCACCACCGGGGCGCCAATTCGTTCGGGCGGTTCCAGCCGATGCGGGCCAGCAGCAGATCGCCGCGGGCGCCACGGCGCGGCAGCCATTCACCCACCGTCACCCAGGACTCGTCAGGCAACACGTTCGTGACGTGGAAGTTGCCCATCAACGCCACGCCGTCCGGGTCGTTGACGCCGTCCCCCGTGAGCGGAAAAACCGTCCGCTCCGTCGAGCGCCGCAGCCGCCGCGTCGCCCGATCCACTTCCGCCATCCACAACGGCGACCGCCACCGGATCACGTTGGCGTTGGTGTCGTCCCGGCGCGTGTAGACCAGGAACAACCCGCGGGAATGGGTCAGCCAGTGCTGTTGCGTCGTGGACATTATCAACGGCTCGCCATCGTCCCAGCGCCAAGGCTGCGGCGGGCTCCAATCCAGTCCGTCATCGCTCACGGCGACGTAGCCGCGATCGTCCTCGGCCCGGAGGGTCAGCCAGAAGCGCCCGTCGAAGCGCGTCAGCGATGGTTCGAGGAACCCGCGTTTCACCGGGTTTGCCAGCGCCGGCCCCACTTCCCGCACGCGGACGTGTTCCCCGTCGAAACCGCAGCGCACCCCCGCCACCCGGCGTGGCTCGTCGCGTCGCCCAAAGCTGAACGCCAGCAGGATGTCCCCGTCGGGCAGGACCACTCGTTGGCCGCAGTTGTTGGTGTAGACGTACTCGCCCCGCGGATCGTCCCATTCGAGGATGCGGCGTTCAGACCACGAACCATCGGGCCGGCGCACGGCGTAAACCGGGCGGCGCGGCGGCTGGTCGGGA
This sequence comes from Verrucomicrobiales bacterium, assembly GCA_024233305.1. Taxonomy (GTDB): domain Bacteria; phylum Verrucomicrobiota; class Verrucomicrobiia; order Limisphaerales; family J093; genus J093. The sequence continues at coordinate 97,534 of JACKPV010000027.1, read as the reverse complement.
TCGAAGCGCGGGCCGCGGTAGAACACCTGATGGCCCAACGCCAGCACCGTCCGGGTGGGCTCGTGGTATTCGGGCACCACATCGCAAACGCCTTCCTCCGCGCCCTCGGGTGCCGGGATTCGTCCCAACGACGGGACGGGTTGCGGCGCGGACCAGCTCCTGCCCAGATCGTCCGACCCGGTCCAATGCACCGGCCCGAAGTAGTCCGAGCCACCGATGGTCTGCAAGGTCATGAGGGCCATCGGGCCGTCACGCCCGGGCAGCAAGCAGGCCCGCGGATGAAACCACGTGGGTCCGCGTCCGTCCCGGCCGCGTCGAAGAGTCACCCGGGTCAACGAACGAACCAACGACACTCCCTCGTCCGCGGCCCGGATGACAGTCACTCCGACGCCCAAGGCCGTGATGGTCCGGGCGAGGAATTCCCGCCGGTTGATCCGCGCGGTGCTCCGGGGGCCGTTCCGCGACGCTGCCTTGCCAGCCGAGGATGCCGGGTTCGTGGTGGGTTTCATGGCCTTCGATGGTAGACCCCGGACGCCGATTGTGCGACTCTCGGCGAACCAGATCGCCCATGGAAAATCCGTTCAACAAAGTGGCTGACGCGTGTCGGCGGCAGTTGCAGACCCAACTGATCAATCGCGAGGCTCCGGGCCCGATACTGCGGGACTTTGACTTGATGCTGGATGCCATCGGGACCGAAGGAATCGCCACCAAGAGCAAACGGGGCAATCTCCCCACCAACCTGCTCGCGGACCTGAACCAGCGAATCAGCCACCCGCTGGACCTGCAACTCACGCGCCCGCTGCTGCGCGATTATCCGAACCTCTCCGGCCTCTACATCCTGCTGCGGGTCACCGGCCTCGTCGAAGCGACCGGCAACCGTGTTGCCGTGGACCCGGGCCGTCTCGCAGCTTGGCGGGCCCTGAATCCCGTCGAACAGTATTTCGCGCTGCTCGAGGCGTGGCTGTTGGATGCCGAGGAAGCGGTCCTGGGAGGCGAGGACCGGGCGCGGTCGGAGCATTCGCTCGAGATCGCGGTGTGGTTCCTCGGAAGTCTCAAGCGCGGCCAGTGGAAGTCCTTTCCCGAATGGGTGCATGTCCGCTCGAGCTGGAGGGACCAAGTGTCCACGTGGAGCGCCCAACTCATGCAGCAATTCGGCCTGATCGAGGTCAAGGAACGCCCGCCGGAAAAGCGTTCCCCGGGCTGCAGTTCGCGGGGGTGGATGCTGGAGAAGGCCCGGATCACCCCTTGGGGGTCGGCCGTGGCGTGGACGGTCTGGGAGCAGGCCCTGGAGGACCAGAAGGCCGAGGAGGAGGCCGAGGCCAGGGAGGAGGAGGAAGAGGACTCGTCGTGTATCCGCGAGCGCGAGGAACGCGTTCACGGCTATCTCCAGCCGCGCTTGCAGCCCTTCTTCCCGGACTATCGGCTCACGTTCGCGCCGCCCGCTCCGGAAGTGCGGCGCGGCGTTTACGTGTTCAAGGTCGGCCTGGCCCCTCGCTGGGGAGGAAGCGCTGCGTGGCGGCGGCTGGCCCTGCCGGACGACTGTTCCCTGGACTTGATGGCCGACGTGATCCTGGCGGCGTTCGAGTTCACCGACACGGACCATTTGCATGAATTCCGCTACCGGGATGAACGCGGACGCCAGCGAAGCTACCTGCATCCCTTTTCCGACGAAGGCCCGTGGAGCAGCGATGTCTGCCTGGGCGAGACGGGGCTTCCGGTTGGCGGCGTCATGGAATTCCGGTTCGACTTCGGTGACAACTGGCGTTTCCCGGTGCGGCTTGAACGCATCGATCCGCCCGACAAAAAGCTCAAGCGCCCGAAGGTCATTGAGAGCGAAGGCAAGCCACCCCGCCAGTACCCTGGCTGGTAAGCCGCATCGATTCAACGGGCCGTAGCCGCTGGCGTGCAGTCGGTGCGAATTTTCACGGGCTTTTGCGGTCCCGCCGGTTCGGACCGGCAGGCACGTTTTGGTGAATCCTCGCGCCCGGCGGCGGGCAACTGTATCCCCGCTGAATCATGCGCCGACCACGCGTCGGCGAACACCGCGGGTTGCATCAAGATGGCTCCGCCGCCAGCATGCAGCTGGATTCACCATGGAGGGCACCGATGGGCACTGATGTTGAGGGAAACCACAGTCGCGCGCCCTGGGTTCGGGCTCACCATTTGGTGAGGCTTCTCGCCCTCTTCGCTACGGCAGCAGCGCCGCGTGTCATCCGTGGCATCCGGGCCCATCCGCGGTCCATTGACTGAATCGATACGGCTCAGGGATACCGCACACGCAGCCTTTCAATCGTCTGCCGGGTCGGGATGGAGAAACGGAACTCCGCGCCGACCGAGATCCCCTGCCCCGCTTCCTTCCAGACCCCGTCGAGTCCGACGCCGGCTTCCACCGTGTACCGCGTCCCCGGCACACCCTCCCAGACGATCACGCCGGGCGGCTCCATCGCCAGTCGGACCGGACGCACCAGGGCCACCCGCGAAAGCTCCATCACCGCGCCCGCCGAGGTCGTGTCGTCCCCCAGAAACAGGAAGTTCGGCGTCTCGTAAACGTCGAACCCGCCGGCAAACGCCGAGTAATCCCGCAGGGGACCGCGCAAAACCCGCGCGCCGTCGACGAACAGGGAGTACTCCAGGCCGGTGAAGCTAAGACTGAAAGTCGAAGCCTCGTCGCCCCAGGCAAGCGCCGCATCCTCCGCGTGAGTGAACAGGGGCACGTCCGCCTGCGCGAAGACGCGGTCGCGCCAGAAACCCAGTTCGATCCCGCGCGCCTCCTGATCCAGCACGATCACCGAGAATCCCGCCCGGTCGGGATGGGCGTGGTTTTCCTCGATCAAGCGCGCCATGAATTCGACAGCAAACCCGGCAGCCCGATCCAGCACCGCCGGGGCGATCGTGGCAAAGCCGGCCTGTTCACGCGCCGAACCCCCGGTATCGAGCCGCGCCGCGGATCCGGTGTGCGCCAGCACTGCGGCGCCGGGCAGGGCGACGTAATCCCAGCCCTGCTGTTGCGGCAACGTCCCCTGCGCCGCGTCGAACAAGACCTGTGCCCCGATGGGCGGCCCCCCGCAGGAGCCGAACACCACGACCCCGAGCAGGACCCGAAAACGGCGGACGTGTGCGCGCATCATGGGGCCGTTTCTAACACCTGGTTCGTCCCCTGCCGAGCCCGCTGACGGACACCGGCCGCGGCCGCGCCCCAGCGGAGGCCGGCCCGGACCACCGGGAGCGGGAAAGCCGGCCTTCCGTCGGACGCCCCGAGGCGGTTCACCGCAACTTTGACTTGCGACAAGGCCCGCCGCCCCGCATACCGGGCATGCTCCTTTGCCAATGCTTGCCAAACCCACAGCGAAGCGCTGGACGCCCCGATCCCCGGCGCGCATCGATGCCGCGATCCTGGTCGGGCTCCTGGTCGCCATTTCGGTCGGTCACGGGCAGAACCTGCCGGATTACGAACTCGCGCCGATCCACTATTCAACCACCGAACCCGACAATCCCGTCGCCACCCTCCGGGCCCGCCTGGCAGCCGGGGAAGCGGTCCTCAGTGGTGGTCGGGAGAAGCAGACCCTCGCGCAATGCCTGTCGTTGCTCGACGTGTCCCCCGCCTCGCAGGTGCTCCTGTTCTCCCGGACAAGCCTGCAGCGCCGCTTGATCCACCCGGATCACCCCCGGGCCCTCTACTTCTCGGATGACTGCTATGTCGGCTGGGTGCCGGGCGGCCTGATGGAAGTCGCCCATTCGGACCCTCAACTGGGCCTGGTCTTCTACCGCCTGGATGCGCGGCAGGCGGACCAAACCGCCCGGCTCGAGCGCGACGACGAATGCCTGTCGTGCCATGCGGGGCCGCTGACCCGCGGCTGGCCGGCCTTGATGGTCCGGTCCGTCTACCCGGACGCCACCGGGGAGCCGATCCTGCGCGCGGGCAGTTTTCTGATCGAACATGACACCCCCATCTCGAATCGCTGGGGCGGTTGGTATGTGACCGGTTCGACCGGCAGCATCCCTCACCTCGGCAATCTCACTTTCGACGAACCCGCGGAAACCACGCAGGCCCTCCCGCAGGCGCGCGAGGAGACGGCTGACCCGGCCCGGCGTTTTCCGACCGAAACCTATCTGCGGGCCACCAGCGACGTCCTGGCCTTGCTGGTGCTGGAGCATCAGGTCGGGATGCACAACCGGCTGGCGGAAGGCAGCCTGCGCACCCGCAAGTGGATGCATTACCAGCAATCGTTGCAGACTGAACTCGGGGAACCGGTGAGCGAGCAACCCACCGGCACCGCCCTCCGCGTCGTGCAGAACGAGGCCCGGCGGATCGTGCGCCATCTGCTGTTCGCGGAGGAAGCGGCCCTCCCGCCCGAAGGGATCCAGGGGGATCCGGCCTTTGTCGAGGCGTTTCGGGCCAACCGACGCGAGGACGCCCGGGCCCGCAGCTTGAAGGACTTCGATCTGCAAACCCGGTTGTTCCGCTGGCGTTGCAGTTACCTGATCTACTCCCAGGCCTTCGACGGTCTGCCCCCCGTGCTGAAGGCGGCGGTTTACGACCGACTCGACGAAGTGCTCGGCTCGGAGGCCCCGCCGCCCGAGTTCACGTATCTCGACCGGCAGGAGCGTGAGGACATCCGGACGATCCTCCGCGCGACCAAACCGGAACTGGCTGCCCGCTGGCCGGCGGCTTCCCCGGCCGAACGCCCCCGTCGCTGAGCACGGCCGGACGGATTTTCAGTCGGGCGGTTCCTCCCCGGCCTCCCGCCGGGCAGCAAACGGGTTTCGGGAATCGCCCTCGACGACGTCCGCGGCGGGTCGGAACGGGTTGCCGGCGGACGGTGGGGCGGTCTGCTCCCGGGCCTCGGTTACGACCGGAGCCCCCAGGAACCACGGACCCAAGAGCAGGATGCCCAAAGTCCAGACCGCGTGGAAAAGACCGATGCCGGCAGCGGCCGCGACGTTGACGAAACGAAAGCTGTAAAGAAAAAGCGCCGTCGCCACCAGAATCGCGCCGGGAAAAAAGCTGGCGATTGCCAGACGCCAGGCGCTTGCCAGCCGCAAGCCCCCCCCCAGCAACCAAGCCAGCAACGCCTCCGCCAATCCGAGCGGGATTGCCAGCACCGCCCAGCCCAGCACCATCAAGGTCGCCACCCCGACGCCCACCGCCACCAGCAGATGCGGACGCCAAGCCTCCCAGCGCGTGGTCACGGCCCCCCGATCCAGCCGCAGGACGTACCCCGCCGGATACGGCAGGCGCAGGTAGCCGGTCAACACCGTCAGCCAGAGGGCGTCCCGGGTGAAATCAGCCTGCACATCGGCCTCTTGACCGCCCGGACCGCGGGCTGCCGGATCCACGGCAATTCCCAGCCAGGTATTCTCCACCAGCACCGAGCGTTCCTGCCCGGGCCAGCGCAACACCCCCCCGTCAAGGGCGGCCTGCTCCGGCAGTCGCAACACCGCTTCATCGATGGCCGGGAACCAACCCACGAAGGCAAGCCGTCCGCACGCCAGTCCGATGGCCGTCGCTCCCAACAGGACGACCAGCCAGAAACGCACCCCGCCCCGCCTCGCAAACCGGGCCGCTCCCCGCGGCGTCAGGGGCAACCACGGCGCCCGGACGGTCGCCTCTGCCGCCTCCGGTGGCATCGGGTTGACCGGCGTGGCCTATTCCGCCGGCGGCGGGGCCGGTTGTTGGCCGGGCTTCGGCGGCGGCGGTTGATGGATCACGGGCACCGGGAACCGCAGTTTCATCACGTCGTCCACCAACACCTCGACGTGATAAACCCCGGCGGTCGCGAACTCGACCTGGGTGAGCACGGTGACGTTGATGGCGTGGTGCGATGGATCCTTGAGGGCGAACTTCACCTGGCTCTGCCGCATCACGGTGTTGCCGTCCGGCGCGATGAGCCGGACCTGCTCGGTAAACTGCCCGACCCCGGCGGTCCAGCGGTTGAAGACGCAGAGTTTCACGGCCTTGATCGGCAGTTGCGGAACCCGCACGAGGCCGATGACGCCGATGATGATGAAATTTCCGGTGACCTCCTGCCGGACGTCTTCGCACAACAGCGAGGCCTGCAGGTCGGGTAGGATACGGGATGGCTGCATAAAATCTTCCTGGCGCACGGCTCAGCGCCCGCGTCCGTCGACGGCCGACTCGGCGGCGCGCACGGTGTTCTGCATCAGCACGGCGATGGTCATCGGCCCCACCCCGCCGGGGTTGGGTGTGATCCGGCCCGCCAGGGGCTGCACCGCCGCGAAATCGACGTCCCCCACCAGGCGATGTCCGCGCGGGGCGGACGGATCGGTGATGCGGTTGACCCCCACGTCGATGACCACCGCGCCCGGTTGAATCATCTCCGCGGTGACGAATTGCGGCACGCCCATCGCCGCGATCACGATGTCGGCGCGACGACAGTGGGCCGCGAGATCTCGCGTGCGGGAATGACAAACGGTGACGGTGGCATCCGCATGCCGGGCCTTTTGGATGAGGGCGGCGGCCATCGGCTTGCCGACAATGTTGCCGCGCCCCAGGATCACCACCTCGGCTCCCTGGATGTTCACCCCGGACCGGATCAGCAACTCGTGCACCCCGGCCGGCGTGCAGGGCACGAAACCGGTCGTGTCCCCGAGCAGCAGCCGGCCCATGTTCACGGGATGGAACCCGTCGACGTCCTTGGCGGGAGAGATGGTGGAGTAGACCTTGCGGGCCTCGATCTGGTCCGGCAACGGCGCTTGCACCAGGATGCCGTGGATCGCGGGATCGCCATTGAGCCGTTCGATCAGGGTCAGCAGTTCGGCTTCCGCGGTGTCCCCCGGCAGCACGTGCGTCTGCGAACGAATTCCCAGGCGCGCGGACATCTTCTCCTTCATGCCGACGTAGACCTGGGAGGCAGGATCCTCCCCCACGCGCACAAAGGCCAAACCGGGCTGCACGCCGCGCACGCCCAGGGCTTCAACCCGGGCGGCGGTTTCGCGATGCAGTTCCTCGGCGATGGAACGACCGTCAATCAGGTTGTCGTGACTCATCAAGGAGCGAGGGTGATTTGCTCGACGAACAGCACCGGACAAAGCGGCCAGCGCGGATCCATGAACTCCTCCCCGGTGGCCCGGACCCGTTTGCCGTGGAACTGACGGATCTCGAGAGTCCCGTCCCGCGGATGCAGGTAAACCACCCGCTCGCGGGTCTCGGGCGACCGCAATTCAAAGGCGCCCGGCGCCTGGATGCTCAACGTGCCGCGCACAACCCCCTCGCGCACTACCACCCGCCGGCTTCCCGTCGGCGCCGCTTCCGCCCCCGGCCCGCCGGCGCCCGCTTCGGGCAGCTCCGAAACCACCGCGTCGCTCGCAGCGGGCAACCCGGCCTGCCCCTCGGCGGTAATTTGCGGGGCGGGCTCAATGACAATCACCGGCGCCTCCTGCGAGGACGCCGCGTCAGGTTCGACGGACGTTTCCGGAACCGGCATCGGCTCGGGCACGCTGGCGGATGTCTCCGCTGCCTCCGTCCTCCCGGAACCGGCAGTCGACTCGCCCGCTGGTTGCACGGTCAAACCCGAGTTGGCGTCCGCAAGCGTCGGGCCTGCTGCTCCCTCCGCGACGCCGGCAGCGCGCGGGGCGGACGACGAAGGACGGACCGCCCTAATCCCCGGCGAAGCGCGCATTTCCGAGGCTCCTGCCATGGGCCCGACGGGCGACCCCGCTGCCGCTCCCACCGGAAGCTCCGCCACCTGCTCTGCCGCCGGCTCCGGCATGGCCCCGGCTTCCGCCGTCGTTTCGGCCGGAAACACCCGCCCGCCCTCAGCGGCATCGGAAACCGGTTCGGCGGCGGACTTCGACTCATCCGCGCCAAGCTCGGGGTCGGACAAAATCACCGGGCTGTCCGCGCCTTCCGCGTCAGGCCTATCCGCATCGCTACCGAGAGCCGGGTCCGCGCGCTGCGCGGGCTGACCTGCGGGTTCCGCGTGGGTGTTTTCCGCGACAACGTCCTTCGCCGCGACCGGAGCTTCGCGCGTGAGCGGAGCGCCGGCCGTCGCTTCTTCCTCTCCGTCGGGCGAGGCCGGGGTGACCGAAGGCGCCGCATCCGTGGTCGAATTGGGCGCTTCGGGGAGCGCCGGCTCCGGCTCCGACGCCGCAACCGGGGGCGTCCGCTCCGCCGACAGGTCCGCAGTCGGCGTCGCCGGGACCGTCGGCGCAGACGCGCTGGCGTGCTCAAACTCGATAAACTCGGTCGCCACGAAAACGAAGGTCCCGTTGGGCGGCGCCACTTCCACCCAATCGCCCACCACCTTCCGGACTTCCAACACATCCCCCGTACCGACGTTGCCGAGGATCGCGTGTTCGGTGCCCGGACCCGCCCGCACCCGCAACTCATTCGCTTTCACCCGGCCGCTTGTGCGGTCCACATAGTCGACAAACACCCAGACCGACCGGTCTTCCGGCAGGGCAATCCGGCTCCACCCGGCGCCCTTGTCGCCCGGAACCGCGCCGCCACGGACCTCCACCACATCCCCCTGCCGCAGCTGGGTCACCACCTCGGCGGCCAGGCTCGGCTGGCTGCGCACATTGAGACGCTCCGGCAGAACCCGGGCCGGCACGGTCGAGGGCTCCAGAACGCGCGCCGGCTCCTCCCCCAACGCAACAACCCCGGCCGCCGTCAGGGCGGTCAGGCACGTCGTCAGGGCAAGTCGCGGTAAACCAGACATATCCGCAGCCGATTAACGACTGCACCGGGCCACCTGTCAATGGCGGGATCAGGCGTTTCCAGTCGACCTGCCAACGCCCCGCTGGCATCCTGCGGCATGCGCATCCACGGAATCCTCGCCAGCCTGACCGCGACCCTGGGAGTCGGGGCGCCAACGGTGGCTGCAGCCGAACCGCCGCCGAACGTGGTTCTGATCATCTCCGATGACCAGGCCTGGACCGACTATGGGTTCATGGGGCATCCGCACCTCCGGACGCCGCACCTCGACCGGCTGGCTGCGGAAAGCCTCCTCTTCCCGCATGGCTACGTTCCCACCAGCCTGTGCTGTCCTTCGCTCGCCAGCATCATCACGGGGCTGTATCCGCAACAAACCCGCGTGACCGGCAACGAACCGCCCCTGCCCGTGGGCATGAACCGCGGTGAGGCCTACGGCGATCCCGCCTACCGGTCGGAAGTGGCGCGGATGACCCGTTTCCTCGACGGCCTCCCCACCCTGCCCCGCGAACTGGCCCAACGCGGCTATCAAAGCCATCAATCCGGCAAGTGGTGGATGGGGCATTACTCGACGGGCGGGTTCACCCACGGCATGACCCACGGCGATCCGGATCGGGGCGGCCGCCACGGGGACGACGGCTTGAAGATCGGTCGGGAGGGCTTGCAGCCCATCTTCGACTTCATCGCCGGCTGTGGCAGCCAACCGTTCTTCGTTTGGTACGCGCCCTTCCTTCCGCACGCCCCCCACACGCCTCCTGACCGGATTCTCGACCGCTACCGCTCCCGCACCGATTCGCTGCCCGTGGCGAAGTACTGGGCGATGTGCGAGTGGTTCGACGAAACCTGCGGCGAACTGCTGGGCTACCTCGACTCCCACGGGCTGCGGGAAAACACCCTTGTGGTCTACGTCACCGACAACGGCTGGATTCAACGCCCGGACCAGGCCAACCGTTACCGGAACGACTCGAAGCGTTCGCAATACGACGCCGGACTCCGGACCCCCATCATGGTGCGCTGGCCCGGACGGATCGCCCCGGCCCGGATCGACACCCCGGTGTCGAGCATCGACCTGGCGCCCACGATCCTCGCGGCCTGCGGCCGGCAGCGAACCCCGGCGATGACGGGCGTCAACCTCCTCGATCTCGACGCCGTGCGACGCCGGGAGGCCGTGTTCGGCGCCTGTTTCCTGCACAATGCCGTCGACCTCGATGTGCCCGAGCGCAACGTGAACTACCGTTGGTGCGTCGCGGGCCACTGGAAACTCATCATCCCCCACCCGCCCAACGTCGAGCAGGCCAACAAGCCGGACATCCCGGTCGACGCGATCGAACTCTACGATCTGGCTGCCGATCCGCACGAGGACCGGAACCTGGCCGCGAGCGAACCCGGACGGGTCGAGGCGATGCGGACGATGCTGGATCGCTGGTGGGCCGGCCCCTGAACCAGAACGATGCCGCCAATCCGCCGCGGGTCTCCGGATCGCACGCGGGTCTCCCTCCGTTCCGGGGTGCACCGTCCGCGCGAAACCGCGACCGCGAACCTGACGCCTTGTCCGCTACCGTTCCGCGTCTGATCCACCGCCGGGGATCCCCCCCGGGTTCTGCCGTCCTCCGGGGCGCAGAACGCAGGGGACCTTCGCGACGCGCGGCGAAGTTTCCTTTGACTTCGTCCGAGGCCTTCCGCAGAAAGACCCGAGTGAAGAACGACCGGCGAGCAACACCGAAACCGACCCTGCTGAAGACCCGTTGGCGATCCACCGCGGCCCTGCCGGCCGCCGGTTGCCTCGGCTGCCTGATGGCCGCCGCGCAGGTCGCCTATGATGACCCTTCGATCCTCAAGAACCGGTTGACCATCGGCGCGCGGTTCGGATTCGGCATCACCGCCGAGGTGCGCAACTTGGCGCCCCCGACCCCGACCGGCACGATTTACGACGACGGGTTCGTCCTGCCGGACGTGAACGGGGGCGTCGGCGGACAAACGTGGAACTGGGGGTACCAGTCGGCGGCCCAGGTGAACCCTCCCTTCCTCGATTTCCATCAGACCGCCGGTTCGCCGCACACCGGCACGTCGGGTGTCCTGGACGGCGATCCGCAAGGCGGCTTCGAGATCCTCTACGGGCGGGAGTTGAAGCGCTGGTCCGCTCCCGGCCGCAACGACATCGTTCTGGGTCTCGAAGGCGGCTTCGGTTCGCTCGACATTCAACTGGAAAACGTGACCGCGCTCGCCGGGACGGTCACCCGGCGGACCGACCGCTACGCCCTCGGGACGATGACGCCCCCCCCCGCGCCTTACACCGGCGCCTACAACGTCGCGGGACCGTCGCTGCCGTTGACGCCAGGAGTCACGCTCAACGATTCGGTCAACGCCACTTCGGCACTCGACACGCGACTGCGGTCGTTGGTGCTGGGATTCAAACTCGGGCCGTTTCTCGAACTGCCGGTCTATCGGCAGTTGACGGTTCGACTCAGTGCCGGCGGGGCCTTCATGGCCGCGCTCTCGGAGCTTGAATCGGTGGAAACGTTGACCGATGCCGCAGGTGGCGGGCTGCTGACCGGCCGGGTGGAACGTCAGGATGCGGAGGAGTGGGTCTTCGGGTTCTACGGCCAGGCAACCTTCGAGTACGCCCTCACCGATTACCTCCGTCTCTATCTCGGCGGCCAGTATCAATACCTCCAGGACGTCAGCGTCTCGGGCATCCGCCAGGAGGCAACCCTGGGACTCGACGGCGGCTACGAGGTGATCACCGGACTGCGCCTGAGTTTCTGAGCCGTATCGATTCAATGGGCCGTAGCCGCTGACGTGCAGTCGGCGCAGATTCAGGGAGAATACAGGCCTCTGCGGACGGGGACGCTCCATCCCCGGGGTGACCGAATGGCAATTGCCCGATGGCGGTGTGGGGCGCATCATGCGATTCCATGCGACACCACCATCACTCCGGCCGAATCGCCCTCGCAAGGAAGCGGCCTCTTGCGATCTCGCTGGCGCTGGCGCTGGGGCAAGGAACCGCGCTCCCCGCTGAGCCGCCCCCTTCGCCGGCCAGGCCGACGGTCTGGCTGGTCGGCGATTCCACCGTGAAAAACGGCCGCGGCGACGGGGCCGGCGGGCTCTGGGGCTGGGGACAGGTGGTCGACACGCACTTCGATCTTTCGCGCGTCCAGGTCGTGAACCGCGCCCTCGGGGGGCGCAGCAGCCGCACGTTCCGAACCGAAGGGCTGTGGGAGCGGGTCCGTGATGAGCTGCAACCGGGCGATTTCGTGTTGCTGCAATTCGGGCACAACGACGGTGGCGAGCTTTTCCGCGGCAACCGCCCCCGGGCCTCACTCAAGGGCAACGGCGAGGAAACGCGCGAAGGGATCGTCGAGCAGACAGGCCGGTCCGAAGTCGTCCACACCTACGGCTGGTATCTGCGACACTACATCGCGGAAACCCGGGCCCGGGGCGCCACGGCAATCGTGCTGTCTCCGGTACCGCGCAACATCTGGCGGGAAGGCCGCGTCGCCCGCGCCGCGGGAGACTACGGCCAATGGGCAGCGGCGGCGGCCGCAGCGGGCAGCGCGCCATTCATCGACTTGAACGAACTGGTGGCCCGACGCTACGAAGCCGCGGGGGAGGAACGGGTCGGACGCGAGTTCTTCACCGCGACGGACCACACCCACACGACGAAGGCCGGCGCCGAAGTGAGCGCCGTGTGCGTGGCTGAGGGCATCCGGCAACTGGCCGGCTGTCCCCTGCGCAGCTTGCTCCGCGAACCGAACGACGCGGCAGCCCGCCCGAACCTCTCCGCCCCCCGGCGCTTCGACTTCGGCAACGAGGAACCCGCAGCACGCGGCCTGGCGGTAACTCCGGACACCACCTTCACCGCCGACCGCGGCTACGGTTGGCTGCCGGTCACCGGGGCCACCCTCGTCACCCACGGCCGTCCCGGTTTCTTCGCCGACAGCTGTCTTTCCGCGGACGGCCCGTTCCTCTTCTCCGTTGCCGTGCCGGAAGGCAACCACCGGGTAACGGTGACGCTTGGCGACCCGGAGGCAGCATCCTGCACGACCGTGAAGGCGGAGTCGCGCCGGTTGATGCTGGAGAACGTGCGCGTGGCCGCCGGCGAAACCGTGACCCGCAGCTTCACCGTCAACGTGCGCACCCCCGCCCTGCCCGATGGCGGAAGCGTCCGGCTCAAGGAGCGCGAGCGTCCCTGCCTGCATTGGGACGACAAACTGACCCTCGAATTCAACGGCCCGCATCCCGCGGTCGCGTCAGTGGTGATCGAACCGGCGCCGGCGGCAGTGACGGTCTATCTGGCCGGCGATTCGACGGTGACCGATCAACCCAACGAACCGTGGAACAGTTGGGGCCAGATGTTGCCGCGCTTTTTCCAGGCGGACCTCGCGGTGGCCAATCACGCGGAGTCCGGCGAGTCCATCCGCAGTTCCCTCGGCGCGCGGCGCTTCGACAAAATCTTCAGCACGCTGCGCGCGGGCGATTATCTGCTGCTTCAATTCGGACACAACGACATGAAGGACCGCGCCCCGGACGCCCTCGAGACCTACCGGCGCCATCTGACGACCCTCGTTCGCCGCACGCGTGAACACGGCGCCACCCCGGTCCTGATCACCTCGATGGAGCGCAAAGCGGGCATGGAACGGGACACCCTCGGCGCTTACCCGGGGCTGGTGCGCGAGGTCGCGTCCGCGGAAGGGGCGCCGTTGATCGACCTTCACGCAATGAGCAAAACACTCTATCACGCATTGGGCGACCGGTTGGACGCCATGTTTCAAGACGGCACCCACCACAACAACTACGGCAGTTACCTGCTGGCCCGGTGCGTGGTGGAAGGCATCCGGTCAACCGTGCCCGACCTCGCTGCGCGCCTGACGACCGATTTGCCACCGTTCTCCCCTGACCGCCCTTTGCCGCCCGAGGCGTTCACGATTCCGTCGAGTCCAACGATGGAGCTTCGGCAACCGGACGGCAACTGAGCCGGCCACCGCGCCAGCGCTGGCCGTCGCCCGCGGCTCTGTGGATTGAACGCCAGGGACGATGCGCAGGCGCATGGGGTTCGTGAGCCTGCCGGGCGCGGACTCCAACCCTGAAGGCGTCGCCGGAGAAATCCCTCCCGCATCCCCCGCTCTACCCGGACGCCCACCAAACCGCCGTCCAGCCGAGCAACCCCACCCAAAGGACGTAATACAGCGTCGGGAGGACGGTCTTGCGCAGCACCAGTCCCTCGCGCCCGAGCAGGCCAACGGTCGCCGAGGCGGCCACGACGTTGTGGATGGCGATCATGTTCCCGGCCGCGGCGCCGACAGCCTGCAAAGCGACGATCAAGGTCGGGGGCAGGGTGAGCCGTTCTGCGACGCCGAACTGGAACAGGCTGAACATGAGGTTGCTCACGGTGTTGCTCCCGGCGATGAAGGCGCCGAGTGCGCCCACCGCCGGGGCGAACAGCGGATAGACCCGTCCGACATGCGCGGCTACCCAGTCGGCCATCGCAATGGGCATGCCCGGCAAGCCGGCCGGATTTTGCCCCGAATTGATATACACCCGCACCATCGGCACCGTGAACACCAGTACGAAGCCCGCGCCGAGCAGCGTGCGGACACTCTGCCGAAAGGCGGACTTCACGGCATCGCCTCGCATTCGGTGCCACCGGATCGCCACGACGCCAGCCACCAGAAAGAGCGTTCCGGGCAGGTAGAGCGGGGTGGTCCGGGCGGCGATGCCGGTACCCAGAATGTCCGACCAACCCAGCGAAACGGCATTCAACCAGCCCTTGAACGGGAGTTGCGGCAATCGGCTGAGCACCAGCATGCCCGCCAGGACGCAATAGGGCGCCCAGGCCCGCGCGAGGGTGAGCCGGCCCCAGCCCTCCCCTTCGTCCATGCCCGGCTCGATCGTCCCGAGCCAAGCCGTCGGCCAGGTTTTCCGGTCCGGAAAGTCCCACGGCTGCGCGGGCGTCAGAAAACCCCGCCGGGCTGCGAACACCACCAGCGGCAATCCGACCAGCGCCCCCAGCAGCGAGGGGAACTCCGGACCGAGGAACCAGCCGGTCGCCAGGTAGGGCCCGGTGAACGCCGCTCCCCCGAACAGGGCGAACGGCAGCATTCGCGCGCCCTCCCGCCAACTCCGGTTCGCACCGAAAAAGCGGGTCATCAAACCGACCATCAACAGGGGCATCAGCGTGCCCGCAAGCGCGTGGAAGAGCGCGGCCCTGGCGGTGACCTCGCCGAGAAAGTCCGCAAACCCAACCCCGGCCGCCGCCAGGCGCGCCTCGATCTCCGGTCCCTGCAACCCGCCGCGCACCCCGACGAGGATCGGCGTGCCGACCGCGCCGAAGGTCACCGCCGTGCTCTGCACCATCATCCCGAGCATCACCGCCGCCATCCCCGGAAACCCGAGCGCGACGAGCAACGGCGCAACGATTGCCGCCGGGGTGCCGAAGCCCGCCGCGCCTTCGATGAACGAACCGAACAGCCAGACGATGATCACGACCTGCACCCGGCGGTCCGGACTGATCCCGGCAAACCCGCGGCGGATCACCGCAAGCGCCCCCGATTGCTGGAGCAGGTTCAAGAGCAGGATCGCCCCGAAGATGATGGAGAGGATTTCAACGGTGATCCCCCACCCCTGAATCGAGGAAGCCGCCAGGACACGCGCGGGCAGCTTCCACACCGCCGCCCCGATCACCAGGGTCAGCAGGTAACAGCCGGGCATGGCCCACCGCGCGGGCACGCGGAACCCGACCAGCATCACCGCCGCCGCCAGGATCGGCAGCAGGGCGAAAAGAGCGAGCGCTCCGGGGGACATGCTCAGGCCACGTTCGACAGATGTTCCAGCGCGAGCATCAGCGCATGCGTGCCTTTCCGCCCATGCCCTTGTGCCATGACCGCTTGGTACAGCTGATGAACGAGCGCCAGACCCGGCAGCGCAAGTCCCATGCGCGCCGCCTCCTCCAGCGCGATCTGCATGTCCTTCACGAAGTGCTCGACGTAGAAGCCCGGATCGAAGTTCCGTCGGACCACGCGCGGCGCAAGGTTCGACAGCGTCCAGCACCCGGCGGCCCCGCCGCTGATCGCTTCCAGCATGCGCTCCGGATCGAGGCCCGCCCGGTGCGCGTAAAGCAGGCACTCGCACACCCCGATCATCGTGCCCGCGATGGTGATCTGGTTGCACATCTTCGTATGCTGCCCGGCGCCCGCCGGACCGGCATGCACGACCGTCCGGCCCAGCACCTCGAAGAAGGGCATCACCGCGGCCACCGATCCGGGGTCACCGCCCACCATGATCGAGAGCGTGGCGTTCCGCGCTCCAACGTCGCCACCCGAAACCGGGGCATCCACCGCCCGGGCCCGGCGGGCCTTCGCGGCCTCATCGATGCGCTGCGCAAAGCTCGGTTTGGTCGTGGTCATGTCGACGAGAATCGCCCCCGGCAGCGCGCCGGCCAACAGACCGGCCGCGCCGAAGTAGACCTCCTCGACGTCCGCCGGGAAGCCGACCATGGTGAAGACGATGGAAGAGCGCGCAGCGACCTCGCGTGGGTTTTCCGCCCAGACCGCGCCCTTGTCCAACGCCGGCCGGGCCTTATCCGGAGTGCGATTGAACACCGTCACCGCATGGCCGCGATCGAGCAGATGGCCGACCATCGCGGCACCCATGACGCCCGTGCCGATCCAGCCCAGCCGGGTTTGTGGTGAAGGGTCCGACGACATGCGCGCACGCTAATCCGGCAAACCGCCCGCGTCACGCGCGAAGCGCCCCCGGGCTCGGCGGGGGGATCGCGATGGAGACGCCGTCGCGCCCCCGAATCACAACACTCTGCCCACCTGCGGATCGATAAAGTGACAGGTTCATTGTCTACGGGGAGGAACTCCGGGAGACGATACCGCGACGGGCCGAGCGGATTGTGGCGGAAGAACTGGAGGCTTTGAGATCAGGGAAGCAGGACTTGGCGCAACGGCCCAAGAGGGATCCAGGCAAGGTGTCGATGGCGGTGCGATTGAGGGCGGTGAGCACAATGACCGCCAAGTGGATTGCAGTCCGACTGGAGATGGGCACCCCGGCTATCGGCACCATCTGCTCCATCGGCAGCGCCGCTCCGGCAGAAGGTGATATGACAATATCAAGAACTGACCCCTTTGCAACGGATCGCGCGAGTCCTTTTCCCGCCCATTCCCGCTGCTACTGATTACGCGCCCCGCGTTGCAACCCGGACGAACGGGGCCTAGAATGGTTGCGAATTCCCGGCGGCGCACGGTCGGTCGGCGGGTGGGCATCAGCGGAGGAGAGCCAGGGTTTGACGGGCATCCAGACCGCCTGAAGTGGAACCCGATTACACCGCCATTCACCGCGCGTTGCTCCGCATGGTGCGGCGTTTCGGCGTCCCGGACGCGGACGAAGAAGATCTCGCGGAGGACGCCTTGTTGCACTGGTGTCAGGAACGGGAACGCCAGCCCGGAGCAACGCCGGCCTATTATCTGCAAAGTTGCCGTTTTTTTCTGCTCAACCGGCTCCGCGGAGGACGCAGCCTCGATTCACTCCGCCACCGACACGGCCGCTGTCCAGTCGCGCCGGACGGCGAGACGAGCGCTCCGGACCTGCCGGACCAGTTCGTGACGCCGTCAACCGTACAGGTAACCATCGCCCGCGAGGAGCTTGGCCTGCTTGCCTCCCGGCTCGGTCCCGTCGAAAACCGGGTGCTCCGCGCGCTGCTTGCCGGCTGCAGCCTGCGCGAGGTGGCGCGGGACCTCCACGTCTCGCATACCACGGTCTGCAAGGTCCGCCGGCAGATCGCGAACCAAGCCCTTCAAGTCGGTCTGGGGCCACCGCGGCGCCATTGCCAGCCAACCATCGCGCCAGCGCCGCGACCTGCTTCTCCCCCGCGTTGATCACCCGCGCCGGCAGGGCGAAGGATCCCGCCTCAAGTCACCGGAATCAACCGGCATCCAGTGGGCTGGGACCCGTTCGCCCGGCCGGTGTCCGGCCCCGCCGAACCACGGCCTCGCCCGGGACCGGGGATTCCGTGGTTCAGCCGGGCGCAATGGCTCACTTCGGAGGCGGCGGCACCAGGCACGCGCACGGGTCGCTCTGGTTTCCAGCCGCATCAACAGCGACCAACAGCGCGTCGCCGTTGAGCCGGATGTGAATGATGTCACCCGGCATCGGCTTGGTGGTCGGTTCCCCGCCTGGCGACTGCGTGATCTTCACCTTCTGCCCCACCGGGAACGGACCGGCGACGAACGAACTGCCGGAATCCAGCACATACAGGACCACGGGTCCGGCTTCCTCGCAGTTGTCGGTTCCGAACAGTTGATAGAACCCGTCGGGATTTTGTCCGGCCTTTGGATTCCCGCCGGTCTGCGGAACCGGTTGCCCGTCCGGGTTCGTCCCCGGAGCGCAAAAGCCGGTCGGGGCCTCGCAGTCCAGCACCGTGACCACGGCTTCGGCAGAGGCGCTCTCGCCTTTGTCGTCAGTGACGGTAAGCGTCACCACCGTGTCCCCCAGCGGATACGGTCCCGGCGGCGCCACTTCGATCACGATCGGATCCCCGTCGGGATCGAATGAACCGGCATCCACCTGGGCCGCATCGACCTCGTCCGAGCAAAGGCCCGGGTCCGCGCAGACCTCCACGTCCTGGACCAGAGCAACGGGCGGTTCGTTGATCGGTTCGGGCGCGCCGGCGGCGTTGAGGATGTTGATGTACCAACCGTCCGCCAGGGCCCCGGTCCAATAAGAATAGCCGGCCCAACTGCCGTCCGCATTCTGGTTGTTGACCAGGAAGTCGCAGTAGTGCGAGTACCAATCACCGGCCAGGGACGTTACTGCCGGATCCCACCAATCCTGCCCGATAACGAAGCCCCCGGGCGCGCTCGGCATGCCGTTGCCGACCTTGAAGTCCTCCCCTGGCCCCACTCCATAGAGGCCCAGGAACCCGTAAACATCCAGGGCCTTGTAGACCGCCCACATGGCGTAAGGGTGGTTGATATTCCCGTACCAGGTGCTGCTCGGCCCGTTGTTCCAACGGGAATCGATGAAGCTCAGGGCAGCCAGCACACGGGGATCGGTCAGATCCGCACCGACCACGGCGAGTTCGAGCAGCAACCCGCCCGTCTTCGAGACGTTGACGTAACTGGTTGGACTGTCGTAGCCCGAACCGCCGCTTGGGGTCTGCACATAGTTGATCCAGAGATCGAGTTCGTCGGCCACATATTGGGGCGCGCTCAATCCCCAGTCAGCGGCGTAGAGGTAGGGCAGCGCTCCCCATTGAGCCGTGGAATTGTCAGACGTGGCATAGTCGGCATCGTAGCGCCAGCCTCCCCGATAATTCCCGTATTGTGGGTCGACCTGCCCCCAAGAAAACCAGTCGACCACATCCTGCAACGCCTCCGCGTAGGTCATGCCCACGATGACCACCGATCCGCGGTCGATGACCGTGTCCTTCCCCAGCGCCTCGCCCAAGGCATAGACGACGGGGGCGCATAAGCCCGTGGTGTACACGTTGCGACTCATGTTGCCGGGCGAGAAGTAGATTGCCCGGTTGTTCCCTCCGTCGTTCCCGGCAACACCATCGTTGTTGTAGTCCTCCGCATAGCGCCAGTACCCGTCGGTCTCAATCCCGAAGCGGGAATCTACGATGGCGCGATTGAAGATGTAGTTGACGGCGAATCCCACGACGTCGCCGTAATTGACCGGGCCCGATCCGGTGTCAATGACGACGTCCGTACCGGGCAAATACCCCTCCTCGATAAAGGCCAGGGCCGCCGATGCCGTTGCCGCCAGTGTTCCGTCGTTGCTGTAAGGCCAGTAGCCCTCCGTCCCGCTCACGGTTTGCGTGCCGGCGAGATGAGCGAGGCCCTTGTCGATGGCCAGCTGCTTCTCCTGTTCGGTCGAGGCCCGGGCGGCACTGCTGACCGCCAATCCGGCCGCCAGCACGAGAACTCCCGGGGCATTGCGCAATGTTTTAATCATGATGCATCCTTGGGTTGTACTGCTTCCACGCCTGAGCGTGGGTTTGCGTCTTCGGGTGGCAACCACTGGCGAACCCGCGTCCGCCGCCCGCATTCGCGTGACGAAGCTGGATCGCGCCCGCACGCCTTCCCTCCATCCACCAAAACTGTAAGTAAGAAACGTCGCGCATTGGAAACTTCCTCCTTCTGGAATCGCCCACCTCTGCGGCGACGCAACTTCAGAGGGGTCGGTTCTTGATATTGGCATATGCGGTCCAGTCGAGCCGGCTCAGGACCATGGCTGGAACTTAGCGTGGAGTATCCGGGGCGGCGCATCACGCCCTCAACCAGGGTGACCGCCGCGAGCCCGTCTTTTGCGTTTGCGATGACACCGACCGGCAGCAGCACCTCGATACGCTGGCCGACACCTGCGCCAGGACCCGTTGGCAGCTCCGCCCGCGCTGCTTGATGCCCAGTCACTTCCAACTGCTCCCCGGGATCCCACAGCCCAACCTCGCGGCGGGCGTGAAGTGGTTTCTGGGCGCCTGCGCCGTGCGGTTCAACATAGAGTGACACACGGATCACGGGGGATGCTGCTGGTCAGGGAAAACCGTCAGGCAGGGGCGGTCTGACCCAAGAACTCTGACCACGCGTGCGTTGAACCGTAGGACCGCCAGCGTGATGGATACGCCGGAGCGGGGTGGCGGCGCTCCAATTGCTCCCGGCCTGCCCGTCGTTGTTCAGCAACAAACAGTAAGCCGGTCCATTTGCCGGGCACGTTGGAGCATCTCAAACAGGTTTGCGCCTCCGAACAGGAGCCTGCTTACTCGGTGCGCAGGGATATCTCCGCCCAGTAAGCGGCCTCGTAGGACCAGCCGGTGGGTTGATTCACCAGCTCGATGGCCACTTCCCGGCCCGCGAACTCTCCGAGGTCAACCTCCAGTTCCCGCCAGTGCCCGGTAGTCGTCGTCGCGGGAGTGACCGGTTGACGCAGCAGCTGCCGTCCGGCCACGCGCACAATGAGGTCGAAGTCCCCTTGCGGATCGTGGCCCACCACCAGCCGCAGGGTGGTGGGGCGGTTCGCGGGCAGCGACACGGTCCGCTTGAGGGTGCAGCCGGTCTGATGGTCCAGCGGATGGACACACAGCACGTTCTTACGGCCTTCCCATTCCGCCCGCAGACCCGGATCCATGTCCGGTCCGCAATCAACGACCTTCCACTCGGGAAAGAGGGTCGCGGCCGCCTGCGTCACGGCCTCGGGCGTGTTGCCAAACTGGATCTGCGCCAGTTCGGCCGGGGTGAAGCGGCTGCCGGCGACCGGACCGGGCGCCCAGCTGAGAAGCAGTCCGGAAGGCTGAGGTTCGCTCACCGGGATGACGAATACCTCGGTGCCATCGGGTCCCTGTTCGAGGTGACCGCCGTAACGCAGCAGGAAACGGCGGGCGAGTTGCTCGCAGACGGCAAGCAACCGCGGGAAGTTGTAGGCGGTGTGGCTGAACTCCCGCTCTTCGTCCAGTCCGGTGTTGAAACGCGCCGGCAACCGCGAGTAACCGAGCGTGGTAAACAGCACCCCGGCGGCACTCGATGGATTGCAGTCCGAGTCCTGCCCGGCACGACAGGCGATGACGATGGTGCGGTCCGGATCCCGATTGCCGTACAGGAGGCCGAGCAGCACGTAGGCGCCGTTGATCTTGCAGTCGATGCCGCCGTTCGAGGCGCGCTGGTAGTCGGGATTCTCGCGGTATTTCGCCTGACAAAGCCGCCAGGTCTTCTGCCAGTCGTGCGGATCGGCGGCATGCCAGGCGAGGAGGTCGCGCACCATCTCCGCGTATTGGCTGCCTGCCGGGATCGCCTTCAACGCCGCCCGGACAATCTCCACCGGGTCCGTCTCGAAGAACGCCGCGGCATACATCGCGCCGATGAACTGACCCGCGTACAGGCCGTCGCCATAGTTCATCAACCGCCCGAACTTCTCGCCGAGATCGACGGCGGCCTGTGGCAGGCCCGGCGCGATCAACCCGGAGTAGTCGGCCTCGATCTGGTAGTCGATGTCGTTCGGACATCGGGTGAATTGCGGATGACTCGAGTCGGGCGGCGCAATGCCCCGACGGAGGTTTCGACGCCCCTCGTAGTTGGCGCACCACAAGGGATAAGCGCTGTTCGCAAAATCGATCCCGGCCTGCCGGATTGAGACGTCGATGCCGTATTCCTCAAGCGACCTGAGGAACGTCATTTCGACGTAGAGATCGTCCTGGCCGAACGCATCGTTGATCATCCCCGGCGTCCAGCGCGGAGTGTGGTCCTCCGGAATGATGCGGTCCTTCCACTTGAACTCCGTGGGCGCCCCCCACGACACGCCGGCGATCTGCCCGATCCATCCCCCCTTCATCTTGTCGAGGTATTCCCGGACCGGCAGCCGAAGGAAATCCTCGGCCCGGCTGACCCGGGAGAATCCGCCCCCCAGCGAGAGGGCGATCAGGAGTGCAACACGTGTGGTCATCGACGCCGCAGATTACGCCGAAACGTCCGCGCGTCGAGTCTCTCTGGGCGAGGTTGCGGGGCTTACGCGGGCCCCCGTTGGGCGGAATGGCCCATCGCTCATGGGGACCTGGCCCCAGAATGGCGCTTCCACGAGCGCAACGTCGTTGGAGACCCAGAGTTGCAATCCGTTGCCCGAAAACCACATGAAGCGATTCCCAGAAGCTGGCACGAGTCGTGCGATGGGTTTGGGCAGGTATGAACTGGACCCCGGAGAATCTCCGGCACCTCTCTCCGAACGGGCGGGAGGCGCGTTGAAGCCGTTGATTGGGGAGATGCCTGGCCCGGCGTGCGGCCGGCCAGGCATCAATCCCTGCGGCCCGAATGGGGGGCCCCGACTTCAATCCCGGATCAACGGGGGCTCCCTCTGGAAACGACCGTGACCAACCGACCCGCATCGAATCACCGAGGACCGAGGCCCCGCGCACCACGCGCACGATGTTCCGCAAAACGTTGGTTCGAACCCCGCCCCGCCCCTCGGGCCGCGGCGTCGCCATTGACGTCGTCGGACGGCGGCTATCATCCCCGCTTACGGGCGGACGACAGCCTTACGGTTCCGGCGAATCCTGCGGGGAAAGCAACACGACCTGCTTCGGCGCCCGTCCCGCGCCCAACAAGGAGCCCAGCAGGTGATCCCCGGCATCGGGCGCGGCGGTTGGAGGTGGTGTGGGTGCCTCCGGCCCGCTGGCAAGCGCCGCTCGCAGGGCTCCCTCGACCAGTTCTGCGCAGTGAATTTTCATCGGCGGCAGGGGCCCGAGGTCGCCTGTAAGCTGCCCGGTCCCCATCGCGAGCGCCTCCTCGGCCGTCCGGCCCCGGATCAGTTCGGTGGCCATGCTGGCAACGGCGATTGCAGTTTCACAACCGAAGGACTGGAAACTGGCCCGATCGATGACGCGCCGGCCCTGCTCCTCGCGGAACTTGACCCACAACCGCAGCATTTCGCCGCACGAGCTGTTGCCCACCTCACCCACGGCGTCGGCGTCCGTCAATTCGCCCAGGTTCTTCGGGTTTCGGATGAGTTCGTTGATCCTGTTTTGAAGGTTGTCGTCCATGAGGAGAGGCGGAATTGCGCGGCGAACCGGCCCGCAGCGGATTACTGCAAACGATAGCGCTTCATTGCCGGATCGACCTGCGCGGCCCAGGCATCCACGCCGCCGCGCAGGCACCGGACGTTCGTGAAGCCGTGTCCCTGGAAATAGGCCGCCGCGTCCAGCACCCCGGCGCCGGTGTGGTCGCAGACCACCATCAACTCGTCCTTGCCCCAGCGCGTCATGATTTCCTGCAAGTTGTCCTGGGTGAGCCGCACGGCTCCCGCGATGTGGCCGGTTTCCCATTCCTCCTTCGACCGGATATCGAGCAGGTGCGGCCTGGGTTCGCCATTGAGGGCTTGCGCGAGTTCGGACGGGTTCATCAGCAAGCGCTGATCCTGCTCGTGGCTGTCCCGCAGGTGGGCCAGGACTTCCTCCGGATCGAGTTCGCCGTTCCGCCGGCAAAGCTCGGCGAGCGTTTCGTTCGGGGAAAACCCGCAACTGCTGCAACCCCCGAGGTGATAACGACGGAACAAGGCGCGCCGACCGCCCGGAAAAACCTCCAGGATATCGGCCATGGTCGACGCGGGTCGGGCTTCAAGGGTGCTGCTCATGGTTGTGTGGGGACCGGTCAACCGCCGAAGAACCTGCGGATCTCGCGGAGGACTTCGATCAACCGATCCACCTCCGCGCGGGTGTTGTAAAAGTAGAAGCTGGCCCGCGCCGTCGAGGGCACGCCCAGTTTGCGCATCAGGGGCTGATTGCAGTGATGCCCGCCCCGGAGCGCAACGCCGAACTGATCGGCGGCGGTCACCAGATCGTGGGCGTGCACGTCATCAAGGAGGAAGCTCACCACCCCGCTGCGCCCGGTCCGCGGCCCGAAGACGCGCGTGCCGGAAAGCGTGGTGAGACGCTCGTAGGCGTACCCGGCCAGTTCCTGGTCATGCTGAAAAATGCGCTGCCGGCCGATGGCGTCGAGGTAGTCGAAGGCCGCGTGCAAGCCGACCGAACCCGCGATGTTCGGGGTGCCGGCCTCGAACTTGTGGGGCACGACGTTCCAGCGACTTTCGTGAAAATCGACCGAAGAGATCATCTCGCCGCCGCCCTGCCACGGGGGCATGGCCTCGAGCTGTTCCTGCCGCCCGTAGAGCAACCCGATGCCCGTCGGCCCGCAGAGCTTGTGTCCCGAACAGGCGAGGAAATCACAGCCGATTGCCTGCACATCCAACGGGAGGTGACCGGCGCTCTGGGCGGCGTCCACAAGGGACACGGCGCCGACTTTCCGCGCCCGCTCGCACAACTCCGCCACGGGATTCACCGTGCCGAGCGTGTTGGAAACATGCGTCAAGGCGAACAGCCGGACCCGCGGGGTGAGCAACGCGTCGAGCCGGGCGAGGTCGAGCAGTCCCTCGTCGCCGGTGACCGGCAGAAACACCAGCTCGGCGCCGGTGCGACGCGCCACCAACTGCCAGGGCACCAGGTTGCTGTGATGCTCCATCTCGGTCAGGAGAATCTGATCCCCCGGCCTCAGGTTGTCCGCTCCCCAGGTTGCCGCCACGAGGTTGATGGACTCGGTGGTGCCCCGCGTAAACACCACTTCCGAACTGCGCGCGGCGTTCAGGAACCGGGCCGCCCGCGCCCGGGAATTCTCCATGGTCGCGGTGGCGCGGTTGCTCAGTTCGTGAATCCCGCGGTGCACATTCGCATTGTCGCACCGATAGTACCGATCCATCGCCTCGATCACGGCAACGGGCTTCTGCGACGTCGCGGCGTTGTCGAGGTAGACCAAGGGATGCCCGTTCACCGCCTGATTGAGGATCGGGAAGTCGGCACGCAAGGCGCTCAGATCCCGGACCGGGGGAAGGGGTTCGGCAGTGGAATTCCCGGTGCTCATCGCGTCCGTCTCACATCAAACCAAGTTCCAATTTCGCGGCCTCGCTCAACATGCCCTGGTTCCACGGCGGGTCCCAGACCAGTTCCACTTCGGCCTCGGTCACTTCCTCGATACCAAGGATCTTGGTCTGCGCCTCCTGCTGGATCACAGGGCCCATGCCGCAACCCGGCGCCGTAAGCGTCATCTTCACGTCGACGCGGTAGGTGGCATCGCCGGCGAAGGCATTGACCCCCACGCTGTAGACCAGTCCAAGGTCGACGATGTTGACCGGGATTTCCGGGTCATAACAGGTCTTCAGCCGGCTCCACACCTCGGCCTCGACTTCCGCCGCCGCGCGCGGGGTGGCGCCGTCTCGCCGGTCGGTTGACTCGGCCTCGAAGCCGAGCGCATCCGCGTCCTTGCCTTCGATGCGATACATGTTGCCGCCGACGACGACCGTGTAACTGCCGCCCAGCGCCTGGGTGATGCGGGCCTCAGCACCGGCGTTGAGGGTGATCGGGGTGCCGACGGGCACCACCGAGGCGGTGACATTGCGCGTCAGCATGACGGATTGAGGGGCGTCCACGGCGGGCTATTCGGTGGTGACGGGATTGACCTGGCCTTCGAGGGCCGCCAGCACGGCGTGCCAGGGAAGGATGGCGCATTTGACGCGCGCCGGAAAACGGTGGACCCCGGCGAAGACCGCCAGCTTCCCCATATCGCTCGCGGGACTCTTGCCAGTGGTCACCATGTCGTGGACCTGATCGAACAGGCCTTTGACCTCGGTGAGCGTGCGGCCCTGGAGGCTTTCGGTCATGATCGAGGCGGAGGCCTTCGAGATGGCGCAGCCCGAACCCTGGAAGCTCAGCTCCTTGATCCGCGCCCCGTCCATCCGCAGGAAGACGGTGATGTTGTCGCCGCACAGCGGATTGGTGCCCTCCGCGGTCCGGTCGGCCGGATCCAGGCGATGGAAATTCCGCGGACTCTTGCTGTGGTCCAGAATGACCTGCTGATAGAGATCGGCCAAATCGTCGAACATGTCGGTATGTCAGGCGGGGACCGGTTCATCCGAGCCGTCGCGCCGGCCGATGTGTACCTGTTCGAGCGCCTCGAGCCAATCCCAGACGATCTCGTCCACCTCCTCGCGGGCCGGGGCATACCGGATGCGATCCGTGATTTCCCCGGCGAAGCTGTGCACCAACATGCGGCGTGCGGTCTCCAGCGGGATCCCGCGAGCGCGCAGGTAGAAGATCGAGTCGGGGTCCAGCTGCCCGATGGTTGCGCCGTGGGTACACTTCACGTCATCGGCGTAGATCTCGAGCTGCGGCTTGGTGTTCACCTGCGCATCGTCGGACAACAGGATGTTCTTGTTGGTCTGCTTCGCGTCGGTCTTCTGCGCGCCGGGTCGGACGAGGATGCGCCCGTGAAACACCCCTCGCGCCTGGTCGGCGAGGATGCCGTTGAAATACTCGTGGCTGGCGCCGTTCGGACGCGCGTGGTCGACCACCATGTGGTGATCGGCGAGCTGTCGTCCCCGGGCCAGATACAACCCGTTCAACACGCATTCGGTTCGTTCACCCTCGAGGGTGGGATCCACGTGGTGCCGGAAGATCCGCGCGCCCAGGGAAATCGAGTGCGCCGACACATTGCTCTCGCGGCCCTGCCGCAGCCGCAGCATGCCGAAGTGAAACGCGCTCACGGCCTCTTCCTGGAACCGCAGATGTTCGACCCGGGCGCCGTCCCCCACGACCAGTTCCGTCACGGCGTTGGTCAGGGTCGCCTGCTCCTGCAAACCGACGTAGTGCTCGATGATGGTCGCCGCCGCGCCGTCGCCGATCAGAATCAGGTTGCGCGGATGGACCGCCAGGCCCGGACGCGTGCCCGAACTCACGAAAAGCACGTGCAAGGGCTTCGCCAACTCCCGGCCCGCCGCAACGCGAACCAGGGCGCCATCGGTGAAGTAGGCCTGGTTGAGTGCGGTGAAAGGCGCACCTTCGAGGGCGGCATGCCCGGCCAGCTCGCGCTCCAGAGTTCCGGGCTCCGCGGCCAAAGCCTCCGACAAGGGACGGATCTCGAAGCCTGACTCCTCCGCGGGAGGACTGGAGAGGGCCGGGGCATAGTGCCCGTCCACAAACACGAGGCGCGCGGCGTCGAGTTCGTGGAAGGCCAGTCCGTCCAGGGCCTCGGTCGGGATGTCGACGGGCGACTGACCGAGGGTGGGGGTGAACTCGAATTGCCGCAGCGGGGCGAGGTTCGTGAACCGCCAGTCCTCGTCCTGGGTGGTGGGCAGGCCCGTTGCCGCGAACGCCGCCAAGCCCGCCTGGCGCAAGGCCAGCAGCCAGGAGGGTTCGCCCGACAGCGATAGCCGGTCCGCCAGATGCTGGAACGGCGCGGTGAACCGCCCGGTGACCGGGTCGGCGGCGCCCGCGAGTTCAGTGAGGTTGTCCGGGGTCTTCATGGGCCGGCTCCTTCACGCCGCGACGTCCGCTGCCTGTTCAAGCCAGTCGTAACCCCGTTCCTCGAGTTCGAGCGCCAGTTCCTTGCCGCCCGAGCGCACAATCCGCCCGTCCATGAGGACATGCACCTGATCGGGCACGATGTAGTCCAGCAGGCGCTGGTAGTGGGTGATGACCAATTGCGCGTTGTTGGCCGTTTTGAGCCGGTTGACCCCGTTGGCCACGATCCGCAGGGCGTCGATGTCGAGGCCGGAATCGGTTTCGTCGAGCACGGCCAACCGCGGTTCGAGCACCGCCATCTGGAAGACCTCGTTGCGCTTCTTCTCGCCGCCGGAGAACCCGGCGTTGACGGGGCGTTTGAGCAGATCCTCCTTCAGGTCGAGCAGCTTGATCTTGTCGCGGACGAGGTTCAGGAAGTCCATGGCATCCACCGGGGGCAGCCCGCGATGCTTGCGCACCTCGTTGAGGGCGGCCTTGAGGAAGTAGGTGCTGTTCACGCCCGGAATCTCGACCGGGTATTGAAAGGCGAGGAACAAGCCCTCCCGGGCGCGCTCCTCGGGGGCGAGTTCGAGCAGATCCTGCCCGAGGAAGCGGGCGGAACCGCCGCTGATTTCGTAACCTTCCCGCCCTGCCAGAACGGAAGCCAGGGTGCTCTTGCCGCTGCCGTTCGGGCCCATGATGGCATGCACCTCGCCGGGCCGGATGGTGAGACTGACCCCCTTGAGGATCCGGCGCCCTTCAATGCCGGCCTGGAGGTTCTCGATTTGCAGGATGGGTTTTTCCGAATTGCTCATGTTGACTCGTTGCTCTGGGAAACTGTCGGTGCGTTGCATTTGCTGAAACCGGCACGGGGGGGCGAGCTCAACCGACGCTGCCCTCCAGGCTGACCCCGAGGAGCTTCTGCGCCTCGACGGCGAATTCCATGGGGAGTTCCTTGAACACCTCCTTGCAGAAGCCGTTGACGATCATGTTGACGGCGTCCTGCGTTTCGATGCCGCGCTGATTGCAGTAGAAGATCTGGTCCTCGCCGATCTTCGAGGTGGTGGCTTCGTGCTCGAGCTGGGCGGTGGTGTTCGCCGACTCGATGTAGGGAAAGGTGTGCGCGCCGCACTGATCGCCAATCAGCAGCGAATCGCATTGCGAGAAGTTGCGCGCGCCGGCGGCCCCTTTCGCGATCTTGACCAGGCCGCGGTAACTGTTCTGTCCGCGACCGGCGGAGATGCCCTTTGACACGATGGTGCTGCGGGTGTTCCGCCCGAGATGAACCATCTTCGTCCCGGTGTCCGCCTGCTGCCGGTTGTTGGTCAAGGCCACGGAGTAGAACTCGCCGACCGAGTTTTCTCCGAGCAACACGCAGCTCGGGTATTTCCAGGTGATCGCCGATCCGGTCTCCACCTGGGTCCACGAGATCTTCGAGTGGCGCCCTTTGCAGAGGCCCCGCTTGGTCACAAAGTTGTAGATGCCGCCCCTCCCCTCCTTGTCGCCCGGATACCAGTTCTGCACGGTCGAGTACTTGATTTCGGCCCGGTCCAGCGCCAGCAGTTCGACCACCGCGGCATGCAACTGGTTTTCGTCGCGCATCGGCGCGGTGCAGCCCTCGAGGTAGCTGACGTAACTGCCCTCCTCGGCCACAATGAGCGTGCGCTCGAACTGCCCCGTGTTGGCGGCGTTGATCCGGAAGTAGGTCGACAATTCCATCGGACAGCGCACGCCCTTCGGGATGTAACAGAACGAGCCATCGCTGAAGACCGCCGAGTTCAGCGCCGCGAAGAAGTTGTCCGTATACGGAACGACCGCCCCGAGATACTGGCGCACGAGTTCCGGGTGCCGCTTCACCGCCTCGCTGAACGAGCAGAAGATCACCCCGTGCTTTTCGAGGTCCTTCTGGAACGTCGTGGCCACGGACACGCTGTCCATCACCGCGTCGACCGCCACCCCGGCCAGGCGTTTCTGCTCGTCGAGCGAGATGCCGAGCTTGTCAAATGTGGCGCGGAGTTCGGGGTCCACCTCGTCGAGACTGTTCAACGCCGGCTTCTTCTTCGGCGCGGCATAATAGCTGATGGCCTGGTAGTCCACCGGAGTGTATTCCGCCTTCTGCCAGCGCGGCTCGGTCATTTTCAGCCAGTGCCGGTAGGCCTTGAGACGCCATTCGGTGAGCCACTCGGGCTCCTCTTTCCGGGCGGAGATCGCGCGCACCACGTCCTCGTTCAACCCGGGCGGCAGCGTGTCCGACTCGATGTCGCTGACGAATCCGTATTTATATTCGGAGCTGACGAACTCGTTGATGGTGCTCAGGGCTTCGCTCATGGATGCAATCGGAGGGTGCCGTTGGGGGCGGACTTCGCGGCCTTGGCCGCGCACTCGGGGCAGACGCCCCGGAACAGGATTTCAAAGTGATGGATGCTGAAGCCCGGCGGCATGTGGATCTCGGGATCGTCGGTCTCCGGCTCCTTGTCGATGTCGAACGTACCGCCGCACTCCTCACAGTGAAAGTGATGATGCTCCTGCATGTTCGAGCAATACCGGCTGGCGCCCCGCTCGTGCACCACCTGGCGCACCAGCCCGCACTTCACCAGCATGTCCAGGGTGTTGTAAACCGTGGCCATCGAGAGGTCCGGCATCTCCGCCTTGGCCCGCATGAAAACCTCCTCGGCGCTCGGATGATCGCGCTTCTTCAACAGCGTGCTGTAAACGTGCCGCCGCTGCGCCGTGAACCGCAGCCCCGTCCGGGACAGGCGTTCCGTCAGGCGCTGATCGACGAAGTCCACCGGCACTCGTTTCTTCATGCGGCGGAATTCTAGCGCGCCTTTGGGGCTCGTCAAGATTTGGAATAATTCTAAATTCAATTCCAAAACCAAGCCGGTCCGAACCCGGCCCTCCCCCACCTTCGACAGATCCGACGGAACCCGCCTGGTCCGGGTGGGGCGCGCCGTCCTCTGCGCGCCCCACGAACCCCACCGCCCCGCCCGGCGCCGGGACGCATGATCATTGAGCGGCGCTCGCGGCCCGGGCCGGGCCGTCGGTGTCGCGCAAAGGCCCGCCCGCGCCCGCTCAATCGCCCCGGTCGAGCCGTCGGCCCGTCACTCTCCCCAACCCTCGGGCGACAGACTGTTGTGCGCCTTGATCAGCTTCTTCTTCCCCTTGAGCTGGTAGTAGTTGGACTGGTAGATCGCGAACATGCAGAGGTCGACTGGGGTGACCTCTGAGGCGTTCAAACGGTTGATCACACCGCCCTTTTCGAGGCCGGCGGCGGCGAGTTCGGAACAGAAGAACCGGCTGAAGTCCTCCCGGTTGTGGGTGGCCCTTCCCACCAGCGGCACCGAGTCCAACGCGTCCAGCGCGGATTTCACCGCTTGCGGCGTGTCGTAGGGCTTGTGCTCCTGATGCAACAGGAAGTCATAGAAGGCCTTGGCGTTCAACTGGGCGCGTGCGGCGTCGCTGAGCGGTAGCCACCAAATCTCGCCATCGTAGGTCGCCAACCGGTCGCTCAACCGGCTGATCGACACTCCCGAGAATCCGTTCAACGACGTGGATTCGATGATCTGGTTGAAATAGCCGGGCTGGGGATCATCCTCGACCAGCAATTTGGACTGCAGGATGATGCCCACGTGCGACACCGTCGAGGAAGTCGCCCACTTGATGATCTCGGAGAACTGCCCCTTGCCGGAGAAGGCGATGATGTCTCCCGGCTTCATGTCATTACGGACGGTCTGGTATTGTGCGGATTTCCAACTCATGGGTGTGACCTTTTTGCTTTTGGGTTGTTTCGCGTTCTCTGTCCACGGCGGACCGGACCGCCATGCGGCAGGCCCCCGTCGTTCATTCATCCCGTTGCGCTGCCGGCTGCCTGCGTGTTCCGATCCCCAAAAAGGGCGGAAGCCCCTGCCGGCAACCGCAGCCTCCTGCCCGACCAGTCCAGCGCGCCCCTGCCCCGCCCGCGAGTGCCGGCGAGGCAGGCCGCCACGGTACCGGTATCGGTGGCGCTCATGGTGTGAATCGGGCTGTCTTGAACGTGACCCACTGTATCCTCCCATCCGCCGCAGACAAGCGTCGCTTGAGCGCGGCGTTCAGACGGGGCGCATCTCAGCCGCGCCCGCTCAGCCCAGCCCCCGAACCGGTCAACGCCTCGCGGCTCCCTTCTCAAGCGGCGGCAACACAGCCTCGACGACCTCCCCACGGCGGGCCGTGAAGACGTAGTCCCGACCGTCCAATCGGACATCCTCGCGCGACCATGCCGGGGTGCGGCCATCGAAGTTATCGCGAATCCGTACCGCTCCGTCATGACCCGCCTCGACGCGGAGCCAGGCCGTGCCGCCCGCTTCCCGTCGGGCGCTTACGCGGTGGCCGCCTTCCACGTGGAGGCCATCGAAGGACGCCGTGCGCCACGCCGCGGGAACGGCGGGAAAAACCCGGATGACACCCCAATCGCCGCTGCCGGGCGTCGGGCTCCAGCTTTGCAGCAGCATTTCCTGCACGGCCTGCATGGCGAGGAAGTTGCCCTCCAGCGTGAAGGGCCGGTAGGTGAAGCTGCTCAGACCGCTCCCGGTCTGGTCGCCGTTCGCATGAAATCCGTTTCGCAGGATGAACGCGCGGGTATAGAGATCGAGGAAACGGAACGCCGCCTCGCCGTCCCCCACGCGACTGCGCAGGCAACTCATCCAACTGAAGCTGTAGCCGCACCAGGCCGACGTGCCGAGCGCGTCCCACTGTTTCACCGAACTCTCGATCACCCGGCGATCCGCGGCGCCGCCCTCGATGGTGATCAGGTTGAACGGGTGGATGCCCATGAGGTTCGAGAGGTGCCGATGGCTGGCCGGCAGGGCGGTCTGCGCATCGAGCAGGAGCGTGCCGTCCGTGGCGGTGTGGAAATCGCCCAACCGACCGGCGGTTTGCTGCCACCGGGCGGCGGCGTCCGGTTCGCCACCGGCCGCCGCCATTTCCGCGAGGGCCAGGAAGAGCATGCGCAGGCAGGCGAGATCGTAATTGGTATTCGGCTCGAGAAAGGCCTTCAACGTGTTGTCGAAGATCTCCGGCGACGTTGACAACGGCAGCTGCAAGCCCCCGTCCGGGCCGGGCCGGAGCAGATATTCGAGGCAGAGGGCCACCTCGCGGCAGAAGGGATAGGCGCGTTCGCGGAGGAACGTATCGTCGCGGGTGTAACGCCAGTGCAGGTAGAACAGGTGGGCATTCCAGGCGCCCATGGTCGGCGACAGACTGTAATGGCCCCAGCCACCGAGAGCCTGTCCGGCCAGGCTCATCACGCCCGGCACTGCGGCGCCCGGCGCGTCGTAGAAATCGCGCGCAAACCGGCGGAAGGTGGGCAGCAGATTCCACAAGTAATCCAGGAAACACGCGCCTTCCTCGAAATGGCCCGCCGTGAGATACGCGCAGTAGGTCATCTGCGTGTTGAGATCGTTGTGATAATCCCCTTTCCAGGGCGGCAGGCTTTCCGCGTCGGCGGTCCACACTCCCTGCAACGGCATGGGCGGCGCCGACCGTCGCGAGGCCGCGCCGTGGAAGTACCGCACCAAATGATACTGCCGCATGATTGCCGCATCCGGCACGGACAGCCGGGACCGGTTCCAGAAGCCCGCCCACCACGCCCGATGCCCGGCAAACAGCGGCTCATAACCTCGGTCGAGCGCCCGGCGAACCCGCGCCCGGGCGAGCGCGAGCGGATCCCCGCCATCGCGGCTCGTGGCCACAGTGAAGGCCAGCAACGTGCCGTCGTCCACCGGTTTCGAGGCGATCATCGCCACATAGGAAAAACCGTCGGCACCGGGTTGGTGAAACCAGGTTTCGCCCGGCGCCCCGCCGGTTTCCGCCGCGGGATAGCCGAGCTTCTGCACCGATTGCGGCGGTTTCACCGCGATGGCGGCCGGCGCCGGCCCGGGCAGCCGGAGCAGGGCGACCGGTTCCCGCACCGCAGCGGCGTTGACGAACGTCCGGATGTTCCCGCCGTCCGCCAGCCGCACGCGGCCCTCGGCGGTGGCCAGATCGAGTAGGAACGATTCGCTCCGTTGCCCGGGCGCCAGGGTGATTTCGATGCGACCGGCGGGCAGCTTGGTCGGAGCAAAGTTGTAGTCGTAGTTGGAATCGAAGATGCGGTTGAACCCGGCGATGTCCCCCTGCGCGACGAGTTCCTGCATGGTGGCGTAGTTGAACCGTTCCCGGACGGCAACGTGCGCCGGCGAGGGGCGCTCGTCCCAGAGATCGCCGCGGTCGAGCGAGAGGCGCAACGTGTCCCCCTCACCCCAGAGCAGCACACCGAAGAGGCCGTTGCCCAGGGGCACGGCTTCGTCCCAGGTTCGGATCGGCGCCGCGAGACGAAGGTTGACGTCCGGCCCCGGAAGATAATCCGCGGCCCTGGTGGAAAGGCAAACGGTGAGGCAGACGAGCAGCCCGACGAAGTGTTGCATGGCGCCAAGGGTCGCCAGCCGCAGCAACCGAGTCAACCGAATCCCCGGCGCACCCCTCGCGCCCGCCCGAAAGCCGGAATCGCCCGAAAGGTCACCGGACCAGCCCCGGACGGCGTTGCTTAGCCGTATCGATTCAACCCGGCGTAGCCGCCGACGTTTAGTCGGCGCTGAAATCCAAGGGCTTATGCGCTCTCGCCGATCCCGACCGGCAGTCACGTTTTGGTGAATCATGGCGCCCGGCGGCAGGCAGCCTTATCCCAGCCGAATCATGCGCCGACTGCACGTCAGCCGCTGCGAGCTACTGAATGTTCACAGCGGCGTGCCGGGCTCGGTTCCGGCGGGTTGCTCGCGGACGCACAGACAGGCCTCGGCGATCCATGTGCCCCGGCATTCCGGGCAGCGGGAGGGACGCCCCAGCTTGCGGGCGTCGAATTCAAACCCGCACTTGCGGCACCGGGCGGGGGTCCACTCGGCCCGGAACGGCAGGTGGCGGAGACTGCGAAGCAGATGCTCGATGTCCTCCGCCACTTCGCCCGGCTTCAACCGGGTTTCGCGAGCCAGCTGGCTCAGCGTTTTCGGGCGGTCCAGCAACAGCGGAATGAAGTCGCGTCGGCGCATGGGTGATTCACGTTTCGACCCGAACCTCCCACCGCCGACGCCCGCGGTAAAGCCCCCGGACCTCGGCGGGCACGGCGGGCCGCATCCGCTTTCGGACTGCTTCGGGGGCAATCGTGCGGGAACCGATCGGACCGGGCCCGATCGGTCAGCGCCGGACTTCCTTTCCGCGCCGGCTTGCGGGCCGGCGTTTCCTGCTGTGAGCACCGAATGGACGCGGCTAGGCTCGGGCGCATGCGAAATCCGATCATCGTGGCGCTGGATCTCCCGACGGGCCGGGCGGCGCTGGATCTTGCCACCCGCCTCGCTCCGCATGTGGGAGCGGTGAAAGTGGGCAAGGAACTCTTCACAGCGGCGGGGCCCGAGGTGGTCCGGGCACTGCGCGCGGCGGGTTTGGAAGTGTTTCTCGACCTCAAGTTCCACGACATCCCGAACACCGTGGCCGGCGCCGTGCGCAGCGCGGTCGCGCTCGATGTCCGGATGCTGACCGTGCATGCGGGCGGCGGTTCGGCCATGTTGCGCGCTGCCGAATCCGCGGCGCGGACGGCCGCTGCGGAACGGGGGACCGAACCGCCGCTCGTGCTCGGCGTCACCGTCCTGACCAGCATGGATGCCGACGCCTTGCGGGAGGTGGGCGTGGCGGCGGAACCGGCGGCGCAGGTGCAACGCCTGGCCGCCCTGGCGGTGGACGCCGGATTGCGCGGCTTGGTCTGTTCGCCGCAGGAATTGTCGTGGTTGCGCCGGGTGCTTCCGGCTGGCGTGCAACTCGTGACCCCGGGGATTCGCCCGGCAAACGCCGCCGCGGACGACCAGAAACGGGTCATGACCCCGGAGGCAGCGCGGGAACAAGGCGCGGACTGGCTGGTCATCGGCCGGCCCATCACCGCCGCCCCCGATCCGGTAGCGGCCGCGCGCGCCATTTCCCAGAGCCTCCGCTGACCGAAAAGCCCCCCACCCTGCTGGAGTGCGCCGGCAGCCTGCCGCGTCGAAGCGCAGCGAAGATGGGCCCGCAGGCGGTGACGGCGCTTTCGTGGCCGGACCGGCTTCCGAGTACCCGAAGCGCCACGAAGCCCGAAAAGTGGGGTCAAAGCCGCCGCACTCCACAGGGCCGGCTTTGCCCGGATGCGGCGTTGCCACGGGGGGCGACGTCGGGATTGCCGTGCGGAGGAGTACCAGAAGCGAAGCCGAGGTTACGGCGTTGGCCATTCGGCGCTGAGCTGCGCTCCGGCGGGTTTTGCCCGCGCAATTTCGCGGTTCGCCTCGGTTCGAGACCAGTTCGCCTTGGGGTCGCTTTTGCTTGCATGAGTCGGTCAAGATGCAAAAGATGCCGCCGTTAGCCAGAAGTTCGCGCGAGCGAAGTGCATGACTACCAATCGAAGAACGACCGAAACCTCATGAAAAACAGAGCTATACCAATGCTGTTCAGCGTCGGGTTGGCCCTGGCATCCTCTGCGGGACTGCTTACGCAAGCCCAGAGCGATGTCACCCAGCCCGGGGATCAGGTCATCGCGTCCTCGGACAACAGTCCGGGGTCCGAAGGCGTGGCCAACATCATCGACAACCAGCCGACAAAGTACCTCAACCGCGACATTGCCGATACCACCACCCCGGTGGGTTTCGTGGTGACTCCCTCGGTGGGCGCCACCGTGCTGAGCGGAATCAGCCTGCAATCGGCCAATGACGCGGCCGATCGCGACCCCCGCCACGTCCTGCTCGAGGGCTCGAACGACGACGCCCCGGGTTGGGACAGCGGCAACTGGGCGACGATCTATGAGAACGCCGCCATCGACTCCTGGCAGACCGTGTTCGGTCCCACCGATGCGGAGAACCGGTTCCAGACGCAGGCGTTTCCTTTCGACAACGACAAGCCCTACCTGCATTACCGCTTCACCGTGCTGGCCACCCAGGGTCCGAGCACTTGCTGCTTCCAGATGGCCGAGGTCGAGCTGCTGGGCGAAGTGCTGCCTCCTGATGTGACGCAGCCGGGTGACCCGGTGATCGCCTCCTCCGACAACAGCCCCGGCTCCGAGGGCGTGGCGAACATCATCGACAACCAGCCGACGAAGTACCTCAATCGCGACATTGCAGATACCACGACCCCCGTCGGCTTCGTGGTGAGTCCCTCCATCGGCAGCACGCTGCTGATGGGCATTTCGATCCAGTCCGCGAACGACGCCGCCGATCGCGATCCGCGGTCGATCCGGCTGGAAGGCTCGAATGATCCGGAAGCGAACTGGGATTCTGCGGACTGGACCGTCATTTATGAGAACGACGCCATTCCCTCCTGGCAGGAAGTGTTCGGGGTAACCGACGCCGAAAACCGGTTCAAGACGCAGACCTTCCTCTTCGACAACATTCTCCCTTACGACCACTACCGGTTCACGGTGTTGGCGACGCAGGGGCCCAGCACCTGCTGCTTCCAGGCCGCCGAGGTCGAACTGCACGGTGGCGGCGCGCCGCGCGACGTGACCCAGCCGGGAGACATCATCATTGCCTCCTCGGACAACAGCCCCGGTTCGGAAGGCGTGGCGAATGCCATCGACAACCAACCCACCAAATACCTGAACCGCGACATTGCCGACACCACAACCCCGGTCGGTTTCGTGGTTACCCCGCAGGTCGGGGCCAGCAAGGTCGTCGGCATGACGTTGCAGTCAGCCAACGATGCCGCGGACCGCGATCCTCGTTGGGTGCGGCTTGAGGGCTCGAATGACGAAGCCCCCGGTTGGAATTCCGGGAACTGGACCGTGATTTACGAGAATGACGCGATCCAGTCGTGGCAGGACCTGTTCGGACCGACCGACGCCGAGAACCGGTTCCAGGTTCAGGAGTTCTACTTCGAGAACGACCAGGAGTACACACACTACCGCTGGACGGTGCTCGCCACGCAGGGCCCCAGCACCTGCTGCATGCAGATTGCCGAGGTCGAGTTGCTCGCCCAACTCGCCAGCAACCCGTGTGACCAAGTGGCGTTCATCACGCCGCCCGTGGACACCCCGGTGCTTTCGGGCGAGTCCGCCACGTTCTTCACCGAGGTCAACGGCCCGTGGTCGCTCCAATGGTGGAAGAACGACGCCCCGATTCCCGGCGCCACCCAGAGCACCTACACCACCGACCCCATCACACCCGCGAACGCGGACGACGTTTACAGCGTCGAAATCGTCGGTTGCGTCTTCAGCCAGCCGGTCCAAGCGGTGATCTTCACGCCTTCGGACATCATCAGCTACGGCGTCAGCTTCCGGGGCAGCGGCGCGAACGGCGCCCCCACGGACATCGCCCGGACCGACATCGCCGGCTTCTGGCCGCAGGCTCATTGGAACAGCCTGGACACCGGAAGCGGGACCGGGGTGGTGCTCACCAACAGCATGGGGCAGGTCGGCGACGTGACGTTCACCTTCACCAGCGGCGGCACCTGGGGCTCGGGCACGGGCACCGACACCGCGGACGCCCGCATGCTCAATGGCCTGGTCGAGGCGGATGGGACGCTCACGTTCAACAACGTGCCGGACGGGAATCACGCGATCATCACCTACTCGGTCGCGCGGCCGCTTGAGTTCCCCAACCTCAACATCACGGCGGGAGGCAAGACCCTCTATGCCCGTCAGATGAACGCCGATGAGTACAACCCGGCTCCGGGCTTCTACAGCATCACCAGCACCGATATCGCCAACCGCAGCGTGGGCAACATGGCCCGGTTCGATGGCGTTACGCCGTCCGGCGGCCAGGTGGTCGTCAGCTTCGCGGAAGCGGGTGGTGGCGCTGGGACGATCAACGGTCTCCAGCTGATCCTGAACGCGCCCAATCCGGGTGAACCGCCCTCGATCACGCAGCAACCCAACAGTGCCAGCATCCTCGAAGGCCGGCGCGCCACGCTCAGCGTGACCGTCACGGGCGCCGAACCGCTCAGCTACCAGTGGCGCAAGAACGGCCGCACACTCTTCAACTCCGACCGGGTCAGCGGGGCGACCGCGTCCACCCTGGCCATCAACGGCTTCACCGCCGACGACGCCGGTCGCTACGACGTGGCGATCTCGAATCCGGCCGGCACGGTGATCAGCTCGGTCGCCGCGTTGGGCGTGTTCACCGGTCAGATCACGGACGGTTTGGTGGGCCACTGGAAGCTTGACGAGACCAGCGGATTGACCGCGGCCAACTCAGCCGGCGGCGACGCCGGTACGCTAAAGGACTTCTTCACCGCCGACTGGCGGGCCGGGAAGATCAACAACGGTCTGTTCTTCGACACCTTCAGCTGGGTGTTGGTGGACGACTATCCCAAGGCGACCTCGGCCCTTACGGCCTCCGCCTGGGCCAAGCTCGAGTTCCCGCCCACGATTGGCTCCGGGGCGCCCATCATTCGCAATTGGGGCGCCAACCCGAGTCAGTTCTCACTGGGTTACACGGACGCCGAGCCCAGCCAGTTGCAGGCCCAGTTGCGCGTCGGTCCCAACAACGTGACCGCCGCCACCGCCGCCTCCAACGTGTCGTCCACCGAATGGACGCATATCGCCATGACCGCGAATGGCGCCCGCCTGACGCTCTACGTCAACGGGGCCGCGGTCGCCGCCACCGACTACATCGGCGGGATCAGTGCGGCCACGCTCCCGTGGCTGGCCTTCGGCACCGAGATGGATGACGCGGGCCTACCGTCCGCCACCGCGGCCAAGCTGTGGGGCATGATCGATGACGTGGGGCTCTGGACCCGGGCGCTGGGCGCGGACGAAATCGCCGCGATCCACGAAGCCGGCATGCAGGGCAAGGACCTGAGCACGGTTGAAATCGTCATTCCTGAGGAGCCTGAAATCAGCTCCATCCGGCTCGACGAGAGTGGCAACGTCGTGATCGACTTCATCGGCACGCTGGTCCACTCGCCGACCGTCAACGGGACCTACACCCCGGTCAACGGAGCGACCAGTCCTTACATTGCGACCCAGCCTGGCTTCTACCAGGCCTCGGGCCAGTAAGCCTGACCAGCTATCCAGGACACGAAGGGGCGGCCATCGGCCGCCCCTTTTCGTTGAGTTTTGTTCCTCGCCGGTTGAGCCGGAGCACGGCAACGGGCAGAAAGGCTCAGCCGTAGCAGTTCAAGCCGCGGTAGCCGCCAACGTGTAGTCGGCGCTGAAATCCAAGCGCTTACGCGGGCTCGCCGATTCCGATCAGCAGTCACTTTTCGGTGAATCGTCGCCCTCGGCAACAGGCTGCCCTATCCCAGCTCAATCATGCGCCGACTGCACGTCGGCGGCTACGAGTCACTGAATGGTCACGGCTGAGGCGGTGGCGGCGAAGAGGGTGCTACGGAGGCCGGGGCCGGAGTTCCAGAGCTTCGCCGGAGGGCAGGCGGCGTTCATGAAGTCGCTCAAATGGTCGGGCCGGATGGCTTTGGCCCGGAGTTCGCACCGTGACTCGTCGATCGGATTCGGGGTGGAGGAACCTCGCGCCGCTTCGGCACGCGGACCCGGTTTGACGTCGGTCCGCTTCCCGGCATAGGCTCGCGGCGTGCGCGATGAAGGGGTGGCGCCGGAGCCGACCCGCCGCGCCGGCACACTCATGAGCGAACCTGCCATCACGCCCGAACTGGTTGCCAAGCACAACCTCACGCCCGAGGAGTACGCGAAGATCCTGGAGATCCTGGGCCGCGTGCCCACGTTCACCGAGTTGGGCATCTTCTCGGTGATGTGGAGCGAGCATTGCTCCTACAAGAACACCCGACCACTGCTGCGCACCTTTCCGACCCGGTCACCGCGGGTGCTCGTTGGCGCCGGCGAGGAAAACGCCGGGATCATCGACATCGGGGACGGGCTCGGCGTCGCGTTCAAGATGGAATCGCACAATCACCCGAGCGCGGTCGAGCCGTTCCAGGGCGCGGCGACCGGAGTGGGGGGCATTCTGCGGGACATCTTCACCATGGGCGCCCGGCCAATTGCGGCTCTCGACTCGCTGCGCTTCGGCGAGATCACCAACCCCGAGGTGCGGCGGCTGTTCGGTGGCGTGGTGGGGGGCATCGCGCATTACGGGAATTGCTTCGGGATTCCGACCATCGCGGGCGAGGTCTATTTCGACCGGACGTTCGAGGGCAACCCGTTGGTCAACGTCTTCTGTCTCGGGGTGCTGCGGCATGAACAGATCGCCCGCGGTCGGGCGTGCGGCGTGGGCAATCCGGTCTTCTACGTCGGACCGGCCACGGGCCGGGATGGCCTGGCGGGCGCCGCGTTTGCCTCCCAGGATTTGACCGAGGAATCGGCGCAACAGCAGCGCGGCGCGGTGCAGGTCGGCGATCCGTTCATGGAAAAGCTGGTCTGCGAAGCCTGTCTCGAACTGCTGGCCACGGGGGCGGTGGCGGGCATTCAGGACATGGGCGCGGCGGGCCTCACCTGCTCGACGTGCGAGACCGCCGGGCGCGCCGGAACCGGGATCGAAATCGAGTTGAAGAAAGTGCCGCAACGCGCGCCGGACATGACGCCTTACGAGATCATGCTGAGCGAATCCCAGGAACGGATGTTGATCATCGTCCACAAGGGCCGCGAGGAGGAGGTGAAGCGGATCTTCGACAAGTGGGATTTGCCGTGGTCCGAGATCGGCGTGGTGACCGATACCGGCCGCATGGTGGTCCGGAACGCCGGGAAGGTCGTGGCGGACATCCCGGCCCGGTTGATTGCGGACGAATCTCCGGTGTACGAGCGCGAGGCGAAGGAGCCCGGCTACCTCGCGAGCACGCGCGCCTTCGGGTTGGATGCGATTCCCGAAACCATGGATCCGCTGGCCGACCTCCGGGCGCTGCTGGCCTGGCCGACCATTGCCTCGAAGAACTGGGTCTATCGGCAGTACGACCACATGGTTCGGAACGGCTCGACGGTCTGTCCGGGCAGCGATGCCGCGGTCGTTCGGGTGAAGGCGGATTCGATCCCGGTGCTGCCCGTCGGCGCGCCGGCACCGGCGCCGTTCGCAGACAAATTCCTGGCCATGACCTCGGATTGCAACGCCGCGCACGTGTATCTCGACCCCTACGAGGGCGGCAAGGGGGCGGTGGTCGAGGCGGCCCGCAACCTCGTTTGCTCGGGGGCGACGCCGCTCGGCGTGACCGACAACCTCAATTTCGGCAACCCGCACAATCCGGAGTTGTTCTGGCAATTGCGCGAGGCGGTGCGCGGATTGGCCGATGCCTGTCGCGCCCTTGACACACCAGTGACCGGGGGCAACTGCTCGCTGTACAATCAGAATCCGCGCGGTCCAATTGATCCGACCCCCACCGTTGGCATGGTCGGGTTGATCGAGGAGGCCGCCCACATCACC
The DNA here is from genome assembly GCA_024233305.1 of Verrucomicrobiales bacterium. Lineage (GTDB taxonomy): Bacteria > Verrucomicrobiota > Verrucomicrobiia > Limisphaerales > J093 > J093. The sequence continues at coordinate 55,707 of JACKPV010000027.1, read as the reverse complement.
ACGCAGTGGTTCAAGGATGAAGGCGACGCCATCGTGCTGCTGGGTGATCCGGTCGATGCCACCGACGGCTTGGCGGGACTGGGCGGCAGCGCGTGGCTGCAGGTGCGGCATGGACGGAAGACCGGCACGCCGCCCCCGTGCGATCTGGAACGGGCACGCACGCTGCACACCACGTTGCTGGGGTTGATCCGGGCCGGCGGAATCAAGAGCGCCCATGATTGCAGCGAAGGTGGTCTGGCGGTGTGCCTGGCGGAATGCTGTCTCAGTCGGTTGGACGCCCGTCACACACCGCGCTTGATCGGCGCGACCGTCGATGTTTCGGCGTTCTTGCCAGCGCGGGCGGGAGATTCTGCCCCGGTCGAAGGCGACACGCCGGCGCCGGGCGGAAGTGCGCCATCGCCCGGCCCGGCTCCACGCCTCGAGGGCGTGCTGTTTGGCGAGGCGCACAGTCGGGTGGTGGTGAGTTGCGATGAAATGGATGCGGTGAAGATCATCGAACGGGCGCGCTTGATGGGGGTTTCGGCGGCCCGCATTGGTCGCGTTGGCGGCGATGCGCTGGCGATCAAGGCCGGTGCTCAGGAGTTGTCCGCTCCGGTGCAGGAACTCCACGACTTGTGGTGGAACAGCCTGGACCGGGCCATGGGCTGAGTCTTTCGCCCGGTGGGGCGCGTCCGCCGGCAGTTGCCAGAACTGAACGAGAAGCCGCCCGATCTTGCTGGGGAACCGGACCTAACCCCAGAGCACCTGATCCCGGCCGACTGACTTGAGCGGAAGCCCCGGAAACGGAGTGGTTTGAGGTGGAGGGGCGAGTGAGCGAGCGGAACCGCGCTTGATACGGGTTGGGGAGGTCGGGGGGGCTGGATCGTGGGCGGCGTGCAGGGGACTGCGCGCCCTACCTGGGCCAGGTGGTAGGGCGCGTCACGCCGTGCGCGCCACTTTGGGAAGAACGTGACCGTGAGGCCTCCGGAGCGACCGAGAACCTGGCGCCTTTTCCGGCACCGACCTGCGTCTGATCGAGCGAAGCGTCTCTTCCTGATTTCCGCCGAGATCTGGTGCTCTGAATCCGTGCCGGTGGTGCGGGACCTCTGCCGCGCGGGTCCGCCCCCACCCAAGGGAGAGGGCGGACCACGCATGGCCCGGGGCGCAGTGCCGCAGCGCCTTACTGCCTTCCCGGATAGTCGGTGAGGACGAGCCGGTAGAAACGGCTTTCGCCGGCGGGGACCACGTCCGTCACGACGACTTCATGGTCCGTGGTTTGGGTGGGGATTTCCTCCAGCAGTGCCCAATCCGCCGGGGTGCCCAGGGCGGTTTGTCGCTCGACCCGGTAGCCGCGGTTGGCGCGGGCGGTGAAGCCGAGCCGGACGCCGGAACCTGCGGCGGACCGCAGCTCAAGCCGCAGACCGCTCTCCGGGTTCCTCGGATCCGTGCCGGATCGATACTCCTCGAGGTTGGTCAACCGGTCGTCATCGAGATCTTCTCCGGCATCGTCGGGTGAGTCGGGGTCGAGTCCGTTGCTGCGTTCCCAGTCGTCGGGCATGCCGTCCCGATCGGTGTCGAGATCCGGGTTGGCCGTGGACAGTGTCCAGTTGGCTGCATCGTCTCCGTAGGCGGCAGGATTGATGCGGCGCAACGCCGGTCCGAAGCCATCCGGTTCCGTCGGCCAGGGCCACTGGTTGTCGTAGCGCACGCGGTCGACGACGACATAGGGCACGTAGCCGGCATCCGGTGGCAGCGTCTGGGGTGGGTCGGGCCGGGCCAGTTCCAGGGCTTCCCCCGCGTTGTCCAGGTTGCCCTGCCAGGGGCCGAATACGCGGATCTCCGCCGGGATCTGTTGCGCGGCACGGAAGCGAGCGGGCTCGATACCGCACAGGTAGCATTCCTCGCCGACCGCCAGCGTGATGTCGGACGGGAAGCGGTAGTCGATCCCGTTGACGAACTGCCACTGATTGGTCGAGTGCAGCGGATCGAACAGGGGGACCGGCTCGCTCGTGATGTTCGTGAGCTTGAGGTATTCGTCCCCGGTTCCGGCGGGATGATACATGATCTCCGAGATCACGACCGGGCCCACCCGCGGTCCGGCGTTGGCGGCGCCCTGGCCCGAACGGAACACCGTCAGGAACGCCGGCGGATCGGCCGCGGATAGCTCGGTGCCGAGGGTCTGCCGAAGCAGCGCGGTCAGGGGGCCCGTGCCGTTCGGATACCGTCCGAAGGGGATGCCGTTGGCGCTCGGCCCGAAGGTCACGGCGTCGGCGAACCAGGTGGGATTCCCGGCCGCATCGACCGCGGTCAGGACGGCCTCATCCCCGAACACGGAACTGAAGGAGAAGGGCACGCGAACGTTGTCGGTGTTGAATTCGACTTCATAGAACACGGCATAGCCCCGCGGAGCGATGACCCGCCCGTCAGGAATCCGGTACCGCGTCAGCTCGCTCAGACTGTCGCTGACGAACCAGCCGCCAAGGTCCACCGGGACATCGGAGAGATTGTAAAGTTCGATGGCGTCCTCGAAGGGGGGATCCGAGTGGGCCATGATTTCGTTGATCACGATGGTCGGCGCGCTGCTGTCGGGGACAGCGCCGGGGGTGCCGTGGATGCGGGGGCTGGCCTGCCAGCTGCCCGCTGTGCCGGGATCCCCCGACAGGTCCATCAGTTCGAGCGAACTTCCGAAGCCGTCGGCGCGCGCGGGCCAGGGATCGTTGTCGCCGTAGGTGAAGCTGAGGATGACCTGCCCGTCGGCGTCGACGAGGGTCAGACGTTCACCCGCGTTGTCCAGTTTGCCCGAGTAGGCTCCGGGCGCCAGGCGGATGCCGTTGGAGCCGTAGCGGGTCAGGAAGGTGACGGGATCGCGCGCCAGCACGAGGCGTTCGGCCGGGTTCAACGTGGTGGCGCCGAACGTGTAGGCAATGCCTTCGGTGAATGCGCACCCGGTGAGGTCCAGGGCCGTGGTCCCGCGGTTGGTCAGTTCGAGGAACTCGTAGTCCTCCCCGTCGATGGGGTTGTACATCAACTCGCTCACCACCAGGTTGTCGCGGAGTGACGAGGCATCGTCGGGATCGACCAGGAGCGCGAAATCGAAAGCCGCCTGCACGGCTTGCGGGACCGCAGTCGCAACCATCAGCCCCACCGACGAGGTCCGGGCGTCCGGGGCGAGGGGGTAGGTATGGAGGGTCTCCCAGACGTTGGCCTGCCGGCGCTCGAAGTGCAGCGAGGTGGCGGCGCGGCGCAGGCGGATTTCAGCCCGGCTCAGATCCCAAGGCACGGTGTGCAGCACCGTTTCGTCGCCGGGTTGGTTCAAGCGTTTCACCGCGAGGCTCCGTCCATCCTGGATGCCGAACCGGAGTTCGAAGTCGGCGCCGCTCTCATTGGCGGCCACGGCGATGCCGGCCAGGAAGTCGCCAAATTGCCGCGTGGTCAGGTCCAGTTTCGTCGCGAAGGTCCAGTCGGGTCGGACCGGCAGGGCGCGCCAAAGCCCGGGCGCCGTTGCGGGAGGCAAGGCCTCGTCATCGGTGGTTTGGAGCACGAGATGCCCGGGCACGACGTCCAGGGCGAGCCAGGGACCGGCGACGTGGTTGTCGCGCAAGGTCACCGAATCCAGGCGCCACCAGTCATCCAGCGTTCGTTCGTTGAAGGAACTGAAACCGCGCGGGCCGTAAACGGCCGCCTCGCGGGTGATGCGGCTGGTCCCGCCATCGGCGTCCGCGACGTCGACCTCGACCTGGTAGAGGCCGGGCTGGGTGCAGACAGCGGTGACGCGTCCGGGGGAGGACGAACTCCACGATGCCGGTTCGGGCCGCGCCGCCCAGGCGAAGCCCAGCGGTGTTCCTTCCGGATCCCGGCTCCCGCGGGCGTCCAGTTCGAGTGAATCGCCGGCCGCCACGTGCCAGGACGCCGGGTTGGCCTCGAGCTGCGCGATGGGCGGGGTGTTGCCGGGAATTTCGACGGTCACCGGGACGGGCGCGAGGTTGATGAGGCTGTTCACGGCGGGTTGGCCCAGGCGGTCCACGGCCACGAGTTCCAGCTTGTGGGTCCCACCGGCAAGTTGCAGTCCGGTGAGCCGCCATCCCGTGATCGCGGGCCATTCGGTGCGGACCTCGGGATGGCCGGTGACGCGGATGTCGAACACGCCGGTCGGGGCGGTGCCTTCGATAACCAGCCCTTCCGGGGCACCGGCGGCCGGCGGGGTGACCCGGGTCACGGCGAAGGCGCGCCGGTAGTTGGCGCCCAGGGTTCCGACCGCCGGGTTGTGGCGCGCGTTGAACCAGCCCGTGTATTTCGGACTCTCGGACGAGTACTCGCTGCTGGCCGCCTCCTCGGCCTGGAGCCAGGATGCGGTGCGCGCGGAGTTCCGGGTGTGGTGCTCGACGAGTTCGGCCAGGTAGATTTGGAGGACGCGGAGATTTGCGGGGCGGCGGATCCAGGTGTTTACGCGGGGGAGGCCATTGTAGAACGAGGCGCCGCTGTTGCCGAAGGTCAGGTCGCTGTCCCAGTGCAGGAAGTGAAACCGGGTGTCGTCGGGCGGCCGGTACATATAGCCGTTCTTGCCCCGGTTCAGCGAAATGGAATCCCAGTCGTCGATATAGCCCCGGACGGCGAACATCTTCATGGTCTCGTGCACCTCCATAAGCCGGTCGCTGTCCGCGTCGCTGTAGGTCCCGGAGAACGTCTGGAACAGGGTGATCAAATCGGAATAGTCGTCCTCATCCTCGTTCGTGCGCTTCATCCATTCCGTGCGATAGCGACCGGCATTGTCGGTTCCCTTGTAGTTCCAGTCCGCGTCGCGGTAGCCCCGTTCCCAATCGTCGCGGAACCACCATTCGTCATCGATCTTGTAGAGGTTGCCGGAGGCGCCGTCGGCGAAGAGCCGGTTCAGCATGTCGTTGCCTACCGGCTCGGTTTCCTCGCGGAGTTGGGCCGCGCCGGAGTTGATGATCAGCCGGAGGAACTCGTTCTCGCTGGCCGGATGGCCGACGAGATAAAGGAGGTACCGGACCATGCGGTTGTTGAACAAGCGTCCGGCCGAAGGATCGCGGTCGTAGAAGAACTTCGCGTGGCCGCGGAACCGGCGGTCTTCGGGGAGCTTCCATTTGCCCTGATCGAGGCTGGTCTGACGGGTCCAGGGACTGCCGCTGTTGCGGATTTCGGCGTTGTAGTAGATGTCCTCTTCGTTCGAGATGAAGGTGGCGTTCTTGTAGTGATTGGCGAGGCGCGGGAACTTGTAGGCATACTTGGCGCTTTCACCATTGCTGATGGCCCCGAGGTCGTACTGGGACACGACGAAACGAGCGATGCGCAGATCGCTGGTGCGAACGGTGTTGTCGGTTACGAAAAGGGCGGGGCGTTCCGGGCCGGCCTTGGGCAGCAGGGTCTGCCGGCCCGCGGCCGTCGTCGCCCGGATGTAGAACTGCGCGATCTGTCCCTGGCGTTGGTAGTCCGTGAGCAGGACGCTGTACACTCCGTCCGCGGCGGTCTCATCGCCTTCGCGGCCATCGTCCCGCATCGGGGTCGCGATCCAGGCGGCGTCCCCGTTCGCGTTGTCGGTGCGATGCACCGCGACGACTTCCTGCAACGGGTCGGACGAAGAAACCCGGGCGCTGATCCGCACGGGATCGGTGCTCCGGGGGACCGCCGGGCTGTGGTTCAGGTCGGCGAGCGAGGGCGCCGGACCGGGCAGCCGGGTCGAGTTTGCGCGACCGGGAGTGCCCAGGGCGGAGGGAATTTCCAGGAGGAAGCTGGTGGCGATGCTGTGGTCCCAGGTCGAGAACACCAGGCGCGGGTTTCCATATATCCAACGGGCTTTGAACCGGAGCTCGCAGGCATCGCCGCGCAACATGCCGAGGGTGTCCAGTTCCACCCGGTTGGGCCGGTTGTCGCCGCGGCCGGTTGATATCAGGTGGAACTCGGCGCCCTCGAAATGGCTTTGCCAGTGGGTGCCCTGACAGAGCCAGCCGTCGGCGCTGCGATTGTTCGGCGAGACGCGGTCGCCGTTGACGAGCAGGTTCGCGTTGTTCGAGAGCTTGATCAACTCGAGGTCCTTGAGCACGAGGTGTCCGTCGCCCACCAGGTGGAAGTAGACCTCGCGGTAGTCGGTGAGGGCGCCCAGTGTGCGCAGCTGCTCGTAGGCGCCACGATAGCGGAATTCGCGCCAGGGTCCCGTCGCGCTCTCGTCGCTGCTGGTCCAGGAAGTGCCGACCGCGTTGTCCATTGCGGGATGGCGCAGCTCGAGGCTGCTGCCCATGCCGGCGACCAGGTCGGGCCAGTCACCGCGCACACGGAAGTCGACCTCGTCGGCGAGGTTGCCGGTGGCGTCGAGCAGGCGGATGCGTTCGCCTTCGTTGGCGAGGCGCCCCTGGTAATCGCCCACGATGGGGATGCCGGGGTGAACCTGCCGGAGGTGAGCCTGGTTCGCCGCAACCACCAGGAATCCCCCGGCCGGGATCACCGTGCGGTCCGGGATGCGGTACCGTACGCCGTCCTCGATCCGCCAGCCGCCGACGTCCACGGTCCGCGTGCCCCGGTTGTGCAGCTCGATGAACTCGCCGTCGACGAGGTTCGAGGGCGGATCACACATGATCTCGTTGATGACCACGGCGGTTTCGCGCGGCGGGTTGTTCGGCGCGGCCCCGGTCGCTGCGGTTGCGGTGTACCACTCCCCGGCGCCGTCGGGAAAGGCCTGGAGGCTGTCCCGCCCGGCTGTCCGGGAAAGGGCGTGTGCGGTGAGGATGTTGTGCCCGCCGTCGGCGAGGAGGACAGTGATCCGTCCCTGCTCCACGGGGAAGGATACGGGCACCACCTGGAAACCATGCGGCTCCAGGCCGCCCTCCAGGTCGACCGCGCGGTTCAGCTCGCGGTCGCCGGCCAGCTGCAACCCGTCCGTGGTGAGCGGAAGCGCGGATCGATTGAAGAGTTCGATCCAATCCACGGTGTTCGAGCTGCTGAAATGAACCTCGTTGATGGCGATTGCCGTGCGAGCGGCCGCGGCGCCTTCGTTCGGTTGGCCGCGGGTCGGTTCGTGCAGTCGGAACCAGTCCGTGCCCCCGTCCGGCATGCGTCCGGCGGACCGTCCGTCTTGCGGCAGCTCGAGACGGACGGCATTCAGGACCGTTGTGCCGTCCGGGGCGGTGAGATACAGGGTCGCCGGATTGAGCAGCCGAATGCCGGTTCCGCCGAGGGCCAGGGCGCGAATGCCTCCGGGCGGCACGGGGAGATCCTGGGGGACGCGGTATTGGGTGAGATTGGCGCTCGATTCGGCCAGGTAATGGTCGCGCAGATTGATCGGGCTCGGGGTCGGATTGAAGACCTCGACGAAGGCCAGCTGGTCATCGCCCGGGAGGAGTTCGTTGATCACCAGTCCGTCCCCCTGCGCCAGCGGAATCCTGGCCCGCAACCGGACGCCCAGGACGATGTCGGAGCTGCCGGTGTTGGTCTGGTGAACCTCGGCGGCGAGCACGTTGCGACCCCGGCGCAGCATCGAGCCGGGGATTTGCAGCACGTTGGTTTCCTCCGTCGCGTTCGACACCGTGCCATTCGAGGGGGTGTTGAAAGTCACTGCCCCGGGGTCCACGCGAACGCGGCCCAGTTCGACGCCGTTGAGGTAGTAGACCACGCCATCGTCGACGATTTGGTCGATCTCGATGGTGACGTTGGCCAGGGTGCCTTCGTAAGTGAACGCCGTGCGGAAGTAATAGGTCAACTGCTGCCGCATCGTCAGGCCGGTCTGCAACCCGGGGGCCGGGAGTCCGGAGTTTTCAACGCCCAGCAGTCCGGGGCCGTCCGCCCAGTCGGTGTCGTTGTAGTCCGGTTCCCGCCAGGCAGTGCCGAGGTCCTGAGCCAGGTCGTGATATCGCCAGACGGCGGCGTAATCCACGAGGGTGAGGCCCTGCTCCTCCCGCAGTTCCGGGTTGGCGATCGGCTCGTCCGCGCGGGCCACCGGCTCGGTGCCGGGCGTGCCCAGGCGCAAGGTGCTGGCCCGCCAGTTGCGCCAGTCATCGACCGCCCGGTCCGCATCCCGCAGCACCAGGGAATGGCCGGCGCCGTCGGCCGCGACCGGCCAGTCTCCCGCGTCCCCGAACGCCACCGTGCACATGGCCACGCGGTTGGCGTCCTCGACGGTGATCCGTTCCCCGGCGTTGTCGAGGTTCCCCTGCCAGGGCCCATAGATTCGCACCTCGGAGGGGATGGAATAGGCCGTGCGCAGGGTGGCCTCGTCCACGGAGGCGATCACAATCCGTTCGTAGGGGCGAAGGAAAGTGCGGCCCGGATCCGCCGCGTTGAAATCAGGGAAGGTGTAATCGGCGCCGCCCCGGAGCCGCCACGCCGCGATGTCGAACACCGTCGCGGTAAGGTTGCGGAGTTCGACGTATTCGGCGTAGCCCGCCGGCGGGTGGTACATGATCTCACTGATGACCACCTGATCGGCGCGTCCGGGCAGCCCGGCGATCACGGCCGCCAGGCAACCGGCGCGGGCGGTGTAAGGCAATAAGTTGCGCATGATAGCAAATTTAGCGGAGCGGGAATTGTGCCAACTCTGTGGCCGCCCGCAACCCCGATCTCCCGGGGCGCCGGCACGCGGGTGCCGCGTCGCCTCCTCGGAGCGCGGAGTGCGTTCCGCCGGCCTCGTGGGGGCTCGACCGGGAAGCGAACGCCATCCGCATCCCGCAGGAACGGGAACGCGCGCACGCCCCCGGGGCGGGCGGGTTCGCGTGCGGCTTCACGGTTGACGACGCGGCGTCGTGGTGTTGGCCTTGCGGGCGGGCATGAGCGACGAGATTCTGCGGAGCATTGGGATCGTGCTGCTGCTGGGCGTTGGCGCGCAGTGGCTGGCGTGGCGGTTGCGTTTGCCTTCCATCCTGCTGTTGTTGTTGGCGGGCTTCGTGGGCGGACCGGTGCTGGGATGGGTGCGGCCGGATGCGTTTCTCGGTCCGTTGCTGATGCCCTTCGTGTCGGTGTCGGTGGCTTTGATTCTGTTCGAGGGGGGGCTGACGCTGAAGTTCAGCGAATGGCGGGCGGTGGGCGGGGTGGTGCGCAACCTGGTCACCTTCGGGGCGCTGGTTTCGTGGCTGGGCGCCACGCTGGCCGCGCGGTGGATGCTCGGCTGGGGGTGGGAACTCGCCACGTTGGGCGGCAGCATCCTGGTGGTGACGGGGCCAACCGTCATCATGCCCCTCCTGCGCCAGGTCCAGCCTTCACGCAACCTGGCCTCGATTCTCAAGTGGGAGGGAATCCTCATCGATCCGGTGGGCGCGTTCCTGGCGTTGCTGGTCTTCGAGGCGATTGTGGCGCGCAACCTCGCGGACGTGCCGACCGAAGCGGCGGTCGGCTTTGCCCTCACCGTCGTCGTGGGCCTGGTCCTGGGAGGCGTCGGAGCGTGGTTGCTGATGGCCGGCTTCCGGCGCTACCTGGTGCCCGACTACCTCCAGAATCCGGTGGCGCTATCGGTGGTTGTCGGACTGTTCGTGGCCTCGAACCTGCTGCGCCACGAGTCCGGCTTGCTGACCGCGACCGTCATGGGGGTTTTGCTGGCGAACCAGAAGGCGGTGGACATGCACCACGTGCTCCGCTTCAAGGAGAACTTGCGGGTGCTGCTCATTTCGCTGCTGTTCATCCTTCTGGCCGCCCGCATCGAACTGGATCAACTCCGGGCATTGAGCCTTGGCGGAGTCGGCGGGATGCTGCTGGCGTTGGTGGGGCTGGTTCGTCCGGTATCGGTGCTGGTGGCCACAGGCCGGTCGAAACTCAAATGGCCCGAGCGGTGGTTCCTGGCCGGGCTGGCCCCGCGTGGGGTGGTGGCGGCCGCAGTGGCTTCGATCTTCGCGCTGCGGCTCAGCCAGGCGGGCAACGAACAGGCCCGCGAACTGGTGCCCGTGATCTTCATGATGATCGTCGGCACGGTGGCCATTTACGGTCTTGGCGCCCTGCCGCTGGCGCGTTGGCTGGGCGTCTCCTCGCCGGGGCCGCAGGGAGCGCTGATCGTCGGTGGCAGCCGGCTGGCGCGGATGCTGGCCCGGTCGTTGCAGGAGGAGGGGCTGGCGGTGGTGGTCGTCGACACCAACCGCGAACATGTGGCCGCCGCGCGTCTGGAAGGACTCGGCACCTATTACGGGAACATCCTTTCGGAGGCGGCGACGGAGGAGATCGATCTCGCCGGGATCGGACGGTTGCTCGCGTTGACGCCCAATGACGAGGTGAACTTCCTCGCGGCGCTCCATTTCCGGGAGCAATTCGGCCGTTCCGAGGTCTACCAATTGCCGCCTGGACCGGGGTCTGAGAAGCGGCGGCACGGCGTGGCGCAACAGTTTCACGGGCGGTTTCTGTTTGGCGAGGGACGGAACTGGGAGTGCCTCGAGGAACGCTTGCTGCGCGGGGCCGCGATCAAGAAGACCAAGCTGTCGAAGGAGTTTGATTACGCGGACTTTCGCCAGCGTCACGGGGACGGTGCCGTGCCCCTCTATGGGATCGCGGGCAAGGCGCAGGTCCAGTTCGCCACGCTGGACAAACCGCTGCGTCCCACGGCGGGCCAGACGCTCGTCTCGCTCATGGATCCGGATTCCGGGGAAGGCGGGAACGCCCCGGCAGCCGACGCGGACGGAGCGGAGCGGGCGGGGCCGGCGAACACTCCGGCCGCCGCCGGTGCGGGCAACTCCGCGGGAACTACGGCGCCGGGTGCTCGAGGCGGCTCTTCACCTCCTCCAGCAGCCGCTGATACGGGCCGCGGCGGATCTTGAGCAATCGCTGTTCATCCTCGAAGACGCCGTCGCCCGCGTTGCGCACCATGAACGCGTCGCAACTGACGATGTAGGCGATGTCACTGGCGGGGGTGAGGTAGACCTTCACCCGGATGGAAACCTCGTTCGGTGACCAGCCGCCGTAGGCCAGGTTGTCCATGCCCGAGCCCATCTTCTCGAACACCAGGATGTCCGTGCCGGACAGCTTGGTGACGTAGTAATTCGAGGTGAACACGTCGACGGCCGCCTGGCGGATCTCGTCGGTCGTGTGATTCTCGATGATCACGCCGGCGAAATTCGTCGGACCGCCGCGGGCGGCGCTGGCGCAACCCGCCAGGCCGAGCAGGGTGCCTGTCAAAGCCGACAGGGCGAGCGCCCGCAACCAACGGGCGGCGTGGGAAGTCGCCGGGGGGACGGCGGGAGCGGTGCAGTTCATGCGGCGGGTTTGGCGGAGGGGAACCGCGCCAGGATGGTCTCGATGGCGTTGCTGATGATCACCCCTTCCCGGGCGCGGTCGGGGGCTTTCCCGGTGGAGGTCCATCCCACCCAGACCATCTTCCGGGTCCGGTTGTCGTAAATCTCGACGATGAGCGTGCCTTCCTCGAAGGTGCGCACGTCAGCCAGGTGATAGCCGTAGGCGTAGGGATACCCTTTCGTCCATCCCATCCGCCCGTATTCGGGGAGGTAACCGAGGCCGGTCACATCGGTGAGCGGGACGGTCTTGCCGCGGATGTTGACGGCGAAGTCCGCCTGTTGCCGCGGCAGTTCCCGGTACCCTTTTTGCGTGAGGGCGGCCTGGACGGCGCTGGTGATGGCCGGTCCGACGCGACGCGCGAGATCGGGGTCGGTTTCGGAGAGTTGATCCGGCACCGGCAGGATCGCGAAGCTCTGGTAGTTCGTGAGGGTTGCCTCGGGATCCGAAGCCTCCCGGATCGGCGCGGTGCGGCAGCCCGCCAGCCAGATCGCCACCAGCGCGGCGACGCCACATTGAAGCCATTTCATGCCGCATCGTAAGCGCGCTCCCGGTTCCAACGCAATCGAGAGCTGCCGGCCCGGCTCGATTCACCCGGCCCTGCCGGCGGCGCGGAGAAGCCGGTCCCAGGAGATTGCCGGCACCGATCCGCAAGGCCACGTCCAGCTCTCCGGACGCCAGCGCTGACTGCACGTTGGCGGCTACGCGGGACGCGCTCGATCGGGCGGCGGGTTCGTTGGCGGTCGCCGGGTGATGATCGGCGCCTGGGGAAACGTCAGCCGATGCGACGTGCGCGGGCCGGGCGTTTGGGAGCTGCGCCGTCGTCTGGCTTCCGGGATTCACCTTCCGCGGTCGGGCTGCCAGGATGGCGGGCATGAACGATGGATCCGAGTTCTCGGTTGTCCTGGTCACGGCTCCTGACTTGGAAACCGCGCGCGTGCTGGCCCGGGGGGCGCTCGCGGCGCGGCTGGTTGCGTGCGCCAATCTCATCCCGCAGATCGAGTCGCATTATTGGTGGCAGGGGCGGCTCGAATCCGGCGGTGAAGTCCTCATCGTGATGAAAACGGCGAAAACCCGCCTCGACGCGCTCGAGGCGCATGTGCTCGATCACCACCCTTACGACACGCCGGAAATCGTCGCCCTCTCGCTGGCGGCCGGGACCGCCCGCTATCTCGATTGGCTGCGGGCGAGCGGCGGGCCGCAGTGATCCGGACCATCGCCGCGACCGGCGTCGCCGACCGTTCCTGATTCGTCCGGCGCGGTGCCGTCGCGGGGCGAAGCGGGAGGGAGATCCTATTCCGTTCCCGGGCCCTGGAGTTCGCGGGCAATCGCCCCGGCGTTGGCGGGGCGAGCCAGGAGAAAGTGGCGTCGGAAAAGTTCGTCCGGGGCGCCGCGGTCGGGGAGGTCATCGCCGGTTACGCCCCGTCGCGGGAGGATGACCCGACGGATGGCCCCCGTTTCGAGGGCGGCGAGCCAGTTCGTCCCGCCCGAGGGATCGTAGACGAAGAGCGGCACGGGGGGCTTCGCGCGGAGGATGGCCAGTTGCTCCGTTTCGCGCGGGATGCCGACAAAGGAGACGCAGGCGGCGAGGTTGGTCAGGCCATCGAGCGCGGCGTTGAATGTTCCCGGGGAAACGTCTCCCGCTTGAATCCGTCGCTCGTCAGCGGCCAGCGAAACGTCCACGAGTTGCAGGCCCGGCACCGGGGTGAGCACCCGGGCGAAGGTGTTGAAGAGGCTGTCGAGTTCCGCCTGGTTGGCCCGGGTATCCGGCGGGAGGAGCAGGACGACGGCGCCGTTGCGGGAACCGATTTCGCCGAGCACCTCGTATCCCATGAAGTAGGCCACCACGGCGCGCTGGCGATCCACGGGCGGGGTGGCGCCCGTGCCGAAGAGCAAGCCGCGCACCTGCCAGCCGATCACCCCGATTGCCGCGGCCGCCCCCACGGCCGCCAACCCGGTCCCGACCACGGTCTGCCGCCGCCGCACGACCAGACCGATGGACGCCACCACCAGCCCCGCCAGCAGCCAGAGGTAGTAGTTCATGGCGTGGGGTCAGTCGCGCTTGAGCGTGAAGATGCGGTTCGAGGCGTGGCGCATCAATTCGACGTGGCTGTCGAGGAACACGCCGTTGGCCCGTCCGAAGCGGGGCTCCGCGCTGCCGCGCCGGGTCACGCGGACGGTTTTGGTGCTGGCCTCGGAACCGCCGCTGTGCCGGTAAAGCACGTTGGCCGTGGAATCCGAATCCGCGTAGAGGCAGGCGTCCCAGCCGTCGGTGTCGGCGTAGAGAATCGTCGAGACCGGATCCTCGACATGCCGCATGCCGATGTCCTCGCGGCCGAGGTTGATGGATTTGTTCTGGGCGTAGGCGAGGAAGCCCCAGAAGCCGCCGGGTTCCATTGCGCCGCGCGTCGAGGGTTGCAGGCTGCTCGGGCAGATGAAGACGCCTTCGCCCGAGGTCGAGGTATCGCGTCCCACGTACGGCTGGAGCTGGCGGTACCAGATGGCGGGCAGACGACTGGGCACCCAGCCCAGGGGAAAGACCTCATAATCCTCCTCGTACATCGTGGCGGCGAGGATCAGCTGCCGGAGGTTGTTCCCGCAGGCGATGGTCTTGCCCTTGTCCTTGGCGCGCGCGAGCGACGGCAGCAGCATGCCGGCGAGAATGCCGATGATCGCGATGACCACCAGCAGTTCGATCAGCGTAAAGGCGGCCGCGCGGCGGTTTTTCCCGGCGGGTTCGATGTTAGGTTTCCGCATGACGTTGAAAGGAGTGGACCAGAAACGGCGGCGCGTCCAGTCCAACGGAGAGCCCGGACGGCGTCCATCCTCCGGTCGTGCGCGGCGGGTGGGCCGGAACAGGAAGCGGCGCACCGGAGGGCAGCCGGGTTTCCCGCCCGCGCCGACGCTTTTCAGATCGCGTATTTCGCGACGATATCCTCGGGCAGCGGCACGGCGCGTCCGGTGTCGAGACGCACGAGGGTGTAGTCGCACCAGCCCGAGCACGCGAGTTTGCGGGGATCCGCGCGGCAGATCTCGAAATGCACGCGGACACCGTCCTTGTGGAACTCCTCGATCCACGTCGTCACGGTGAACCGCTCCCCGAGTCTGAGCGCGCGTTTGTATTCGAGGTGCGAGGCCTTCGTGAACCAGCCGTAGCCGATTTCGGTGAAGGCCTCCATCGACATGCCGTAGCACCGCGCCATCTGGTCGTAGCGCGCGGCGAGCACGTAGTCGAAGTAGCGGCTCGCGTGGACATGCTGGTTCATGTCGATGTCGTCCGGGCGCACCTGCAATTCGCTGGTGAACCGGGACCGACCCGGGCGCGGTGTCGGTGGTTCGCTCATCAACCGGTTCAGGGTTGAGCCGGCGCCGGGGATTCGGCGACCAGCCGCAGGGCTTCCTCGACGTAGATTTCGCCGGTCATCTCGCCGAGGCACACGCGGCTGATGTAGTCGTAGCGCTTGAAGCTGCGCCAGTCGTACTTTGCCAGGATGTAGCCGAACGCATCATTGGTGAGGCCGAACAGGAGGTTGTGTTCGCCGCGCATCTTGCGTTTCAGGTAGAAGCCCAGGTTCGGCAGTGCTTCGCCGGGAATCGTCAGGATCTGGGCCGGGCCGAGGTTGACGAGGTTCAGGCGGGTCGAGACGGTGGCGGTGTCGGGCGCGCTGTAGCCGAGGGGCGAATGCTGCATGATGAGGCGCATTTCGGGGGAATCGACCGGCAGGCTGATTTCCCGCGAGAAGCAGGCCAAGGCCGGTTCCCGCTGCCAGGTGGCGCCTTCGACGATGCGCAGCGCCTCGTTGGCCAGCAGGCGGCCGATGCGCAGGCATTCGTCCCAGGTGCGAAGGTCTTCTCCGTTGGGGCCGCGGTTGTCGGCGGTGACCATGCCGCCCTGCGCGCTGTTCATGAACACGCCCACGCCGCCGCCGCGTTCCGCCAGCCGGTCGTAAAGCGGACCGATCAAGTCCGGGCTCAGCAGGCCGGCCTCCGAACCCAGCACCTCGGGGTGAATGGCGTAGTTGACGAGGGTGGCCAAAGGGCGCTCCCCGGGGGCGCGCACTTGAATCACGTGGCAGCGCGGATCGTAGAGCTGCTCCGCATAGTAGTTGAACGCGATGCGGCCGCGGGCTTCGCCGGTGGCGATACGAAGTTCGGCGGGCGCGAGGTGATCCACGGCGTCGTTGATCGCTCCGGCGGCCTCCCGGCAGACGCGTTCGAGGTACGCCAGGTCGGCTCCGGTCCGGCCTTGCGCGTCGGGGAAGGCATAGCAGTCGGGGGCGCTGTGGGTGTGGGTCGCGCCGATCAGCACGTGCTCCGCGGGAATGCCCGCTACCCCTGCGCACACCTTGCGGGCGAGCACCGCCGGGAACCCGAGGAAATCGACCGAGACGAACGCCACCCGCGTATCGTCGCGTTCGAACACCAGGGCCCGGACCGTCAGGTCGCCGCGCTTTTCCTGCACCGGATGCGAGGGGCCCACCCCGCCGGAGACGGGCAGGAGAGGATCGGGGGTGACGATGCGGACGGCCACGCCGGCCCGGAAACCGGCGGCGTCAAGGGCCGGGAGGCCGGTGAACGTCACCGCGGCGCACGCCAGAAGCAACAGCACCGTCCGCCAACGCAAACGAGGGTGAATCTTCGCTGACATGCGCAGGGAATAGTCGCTGACCATCGGACCGTCGAGCCGAAACGATCCGGCAGCGGGCGGCCCCCGGGCTCAGCCGTAACGATTCAGTAACTCGTAGCCGCCGACGTGCAGTCGGCGCATGATTCAGCTGGGATAGGGCAGCCTGTTGCCGAGGGCGACGATTCACCGAAAAGTGACTGCTGATCGGAATCGGCGAGCCCGCGTAAGCTCGTGGATTTCAGCGCCGACTACACGTCGGCGGCTACCCCGGGTTGAATCGATACGGCTCAGTCCGGGGCGGCGCCGGTGGGGAGAAAGATCGTGAAGATGGCCCCACCCTCGGGGGCGTCGGAAACGGTGATGCGGCCGCCGTGCTTTTCGACAATGCCCCGGGCGATGGCCAGGCCGAGGCCGAGCCCGGATCCGCGGGCGCAGGCAATCTGCTTGGTGGTGAAATGGCTCTCGAAGATCTTCTCCCGCAGTTCGCGCGGGACGCCGGGGCCGGAATCCTGGATGCGGACCCAGACCTGGTCGGGCGGGCGCACGCCGCAGCAAACCCAGAGCGTGCCGGTGTCGCCCATGGCCTCGCACGCGTTGAGGATCAGGTTGGTCCACACCTGGTTGATCTCGCCCGGACGACATCGCACGGGCGGGAGTTCGGGCAGGTCCACGACGAGGATGAACTTCTTGAGCACGTAACCGAACAGCACCAGGGTGTCGTTGATCCCTTGCCGGAGGTCGACGGCGTCCTCATCGGCCTTGTCCTGGCGGCTGTAGCTCTTGAGGCTGCCCACGATGCCGCCGATGCGTTCGGCGGCGACGCGCACATTGCGCACCAGCACGCCGGCTTCGAAGGTCGCCGCCCACTGGCTGAGCAGGCTGAGGCGCACGGATTCCGGGACGCGTTGCATGGCGCTCCTGAGTTCGGCGAAGCTCTCTGGATTGACTTGGGCGAGGGTGCGGACGAGCGGACGGGGGAGGTCGGGGAAGAGGCGGGCGAGTTCGGCGGTGCGCTGGCGTTGGATTTCCGTTTGCAGCGGTTCGCGCGTGACGCCGAGTTCGAAGGCCTGCCGGAACATCGGGGTCAACCCGCGTTCGATGCCTTCGCCGAACACCTTGTGCCACTGCGGGTGAAGCAGGTCGGCGGCGCGCGAGAGCGAGGCGATCGGGTTGTTGATCTCGTGCGCGATTCCGGCCGTCAATTGGCCGAGCGTGGCCATCTTCTCCTGCTGGACGAGGCGGTTGCGCGTCTCCTCGAGTTCGTCGATGGCGGCCTGCAACTGACGCTTCTCGGCGTTCAGATCGCGGGTCAGTTCGGCCACTTCGAGGTGCAGGCGCACGACCCGGCGGTAGCGGTCCACCAGGTTGCCGAGCAACAAGGGCGTGACGACCTGGTGAAAGTCGATGCGATTGTGCAACAGCTCGACGAACCGGTCGTCGGGCATGGTCAGCAGGGTTCCCTCCGAGGCGGCGCGGGCAGTAAAGAACGAGGCATTCCCCGAGCTGAGTGACAGCAACCCGAGCAACTGGCCGGGGCGCAGCGTTCCCAGCGGATACTCGTCCCCGTCCTCCGCATGTTTCAATAGCTCGATCTCGCCGCGGATGATCAGCGAGATGGTGCCGGGATTGTCGCCCTCCCGCAGCAGGACGTCCCCGGTCACGAAGTCGCGCACTTCGCTTTGGGCCTCGGGGATCGACTGCAGGGCCTCGCGAATCCGGTCGAGCGGACGGATGGGAATGCTCATGCGCGGACGTGGGGCGGGGCCGGCCGCCCGGCCTATTCGTCTCCCGGCAGCGGGCCGGAGCGGATCCGTTCGGTCAGGCGGTCCGCCTCGAGCAGGCTCAGGAAGGGGTAGAGGTTGGTCTGCGTTTCAAGCACGTAATCCGTCAGCAAACGCCGCGTGACGGCCACCAGTTCGTCGGGGTTCCACGGCTTGGCGAGGTAGTGGCTCAGCGCGGCCTGGTTGACCGCCACGATGGTCGCCTGGAGCCCGGCCTGCGCGGTGAGCAGGACCTTGCGCGTGGCGCGGGTGGCCTCCTGCGCATGCAGATGGACCATGAACGAAACCCCGTCCTCGCCGGGCAGAATGTGGTCGCAGATGGCGAGGCCGAGTTCGCCCCGGGGCAGGATGACGTCGCGCACCACCCGCCGCGCTTCATCGGCGGTCGCGGTCGCCTCAATCGGGAAGACTTCCTCGAAGGGCGCCAGGTCGCGCACGACCGCTTCCAGGACCTCGGGTTCGTCCTCGACGCACAGGATATGAATTCGGCGCATGGTTGGAGGGGCTGGGGATCAGGGGTTGAACAAGGGCCAGTAGAACCGGGCGCAGAGCAGGGCCAGGGCCAGGCCCACGGCGCCAATGATCGCTCCGGTCTTCATGAGATCGCGATTTTGCAGCATGCCCGAGCCCATCGCAATGGCGTTCGGCGGGGTCGAGATCGGCAGGGTCATTCCGTAACTCGAGGCCACCGCCACCGCCACGAGCGTGGGCGCCAGGTCAAAGCCGGTGGCCCGGCCCGCCACGGCGCCGACGCTGACCGCGATGGGCGCCAGCAGGGTGACGGTCACGGTGTGCGAGAGGAAGTTCGCCATGACGAAGCCGACAAGGACCATGCCCGCGGTAATGGCAAACGCGCCCATGGACGACCAATCGACGCGCCCGACCATCCAGGCGGCAAGCCCGGTGGTCTTGATCGCGGTGCCCAGCGAGATGCCGCCCGCCATCAACCAGAACACCTCCCAGGGCAGGCCGCGGATTTCTTTCTTGCCGACAATACCCAGCATCGGCAGGGCCACCACCGGCAGGAAGGCCACGATGTTACTCGAGATGCCGTGCTGCTTCTCGGTGAACCAGAGCAGGGCGGTGGCGCCAAAGACCGCATACAGTCCCAGGGCGCGCGGCGACCGGTCGAACTTCCCCGGCAGATCAAGTGTCAGCGATCCGGTCCGGGCGGGGTAGAGCCGGAGCAGCAGGAACCACGCGAAAGCCATCGTGAGCAGCACGATGGGCAGGGCCATCACCACCCAGCGGGCAAAGGGAATGCCCAGGCCCTGCTGGGACAGCGCCGAAAGCGCGATGGCGTTCGGCGGCGTGCCGATCGGGGTGGCGATGCCGCCGATGTTCGCCCCGACAGGAATCGAAAGCACCACCGCCGTGCGCAGCGGGTCGTCGTCGGCCAGGCGGGCCAGGATCGGCAGCACGACGGTCATCATCATCGCGGTGGTCGCGGTGTTGCTCATGAACGCCGACAGGATCCCCGTGGCGCCCATCAATCCCAGCAGCACGAAGGCCGGACGGGTGCCGAGCGGTTTGAGAAAAAGCCGGGTCAGCGAACGGTCCAGCCGGTATTTCACCGCCCCATCGGCCAGGAGGCAGCCGCCCATGAACAGGATGATGATCGGGTCGGCGAGGGCGGCGAAGAAGTCGCGGTAAGGCGTCGGCCGGTAGGTGTTCAGCCAATGGCGCGGACGGGTGATCACCAGACTGTTGGTGGACAGCTCGAAGGCGCGCACCCGGACCTCGTCCCCGGCACGATCCAGGATTTCAACCGCGATCCGTCCCGGCAGCGGGCCGGGGCCGCGGAGCAGCACCTGGTTGGTTTCCACGAGGCTGGCCGCCGGCAGGGTAAAGTCCTGGCTCTCGGGAACCGCCCGCGGGCTGACGGCGGGAGGCTGGCTGAGCTTGCACAGGGGGCCTTCGGCGCTCAGCAGCAGGACCTCGAGGAAAATCACCAGCATCGAGGTCGTGTAAATGGGCACCGGTTCAAACAGCCAGAAAGCCGCCGCCAGGAGGAAGATGCCGAGGGTCACCTGGCCGGCAAACCCCAGGCCGGGGAGGTCGAACAGGAGCGGCGTCAGGAAGCCGAGGATCCCCAACGCGAGGCCGGTGATGGTCTTGGTTTTCATTTTACTGTGGTTCGCAGGGCCCGTGACGGGACGCGCCCGGGCTGCCGGAGGCGCCGGACTTCGGACGTCGGACTGGACCTGCGGGGAGCGGACGGGCGGCGGAGACGCCGGCCGCGGCTCACTCGCCCTTGAGCAGGGCCACGGCGTAATCGCGATTCAGTCGGGCGATGAACGCGAGGTTGATGTTCTTCGGGCAGACCGCTTCGCAGGAACCGGTGACCGTGCAGTTGCCGAAGCCTTCGCCGTCCATTGCGCGCACCATGGCGGCCACCCGGCGATAGCGCTCGGGCTGGCCCTGGGGCAGAAGGCCGAGATGGGAGACCTTGGCGGAGACGAACAGCATGGCGCTGGCGTTCTTGCAGGCGGCCACACAGGCGCCGCAACCGATGCACTGGGCGGCGTCCATGGCGAGTTCGGCGGCCGGCTTGGCGACCGGCAGGGCGTTGGCGTCTTGCGGGGCGCCGGTGCGGACACTGACGAAACCGCCCTTCTGCATGATGCGGTCGAACGCCGCCCGGTCGACGATCAAATCCTGCAACACCGGGAACGGCCGGGCGCGGAACGGTTCGATGGTGATCGTGGCGCCATCCTCGAAATTGCGCATGTAGAGCTGGCAGGTCGCGGTGCCCTGTCCGGGGCCGTGGGGCCGGCCGTTGACCGTCAAACCGCACGTGCCGCAGATGCCTTCGCGACAGTCATGGGCGAAGGCGATCGGCGCGTTGCCCCGGCGGGTGAGTTCGTCGTTGACCACGTCCAACATCTCGAGGAACGACATGTTGGGGTTGAGTTCGGGGGTGTCGTAGGTCTCGAACCCACCCGCCGCATTCGGGCCCGGTTGCCGCCAGACTTTCAATCGCACTTTCATGGGGGGCTACTTGTAGCTGCGGGTGGTCATCTTCACGGACTCGTAGGCCAGCGGTTCGGTGTGGCGCGTGGGGGCCTGCTCCTCGCCCTGCCATTCCCAGACCGCGGCATGGGCGAATTCCGCATCGCGGCGTTTGCATTCGCCCTCCTCCTCGTATTCCTCGCGGAAATGGCACCCGCAGGATTCCTCGCGGGCGAGGGCGTCGCGGCACATCAATTCGGCCAGTTCCAGGAAATCGGCAACGCGCCCGGCGCGTTCGAGCGACTGATTCAAATTTCCGGCGTCGCCCGGCACGCGCACGTCCTCCCAGAATTCCTGACGCAACGCGGGGATCAGCTTGATGGCTTCCTCGAGGCCGCGGCGGTTGCGGGCCATGCCGCAATGTTCCCACAGCACCCGGCCGAGTCGCTTGTGAAAATCGGTGATGGTTCGCTGGCCCTTCACTTCGAGCAGCCGTTTGAGTTTCGCCGTCACCCCGGCCTCGACCGCCAGGAACTCCGGTCCGTCGGGCGCGGGACAGGCGCCCGGCTTCAGCGTTGCCAGGTAATTGCCGATGGTGTTTGGCAGCACGAAGTAGCCGTCCGCCAGTCCCTGCATCAAGGCCGAAGCGCCGAGGCGGTTGGCGCCGTGGTCGGAGAAGTTCGCTTCGCCGAGCACGAACAGCCCGGGGATGGTGGCCATCAGGTTGTAGTCCACCCACAGGCCGCCCATCGTGTAGTGCACGGCCGGGAAAATGCGCATCGGCGTTTCGTAGGCGTTCTCGGCGGTGATTTCGTGGTAGATGTCGAAGAGGTTGCCATACCGCTCCTTGATGGCGTCCAACCCGAGCCGGTTGATGGAATCCGAGAAATCCAGATAAACGCCCAGGCCGCTTTCGCCGACGCCGCGGCCCTCGTCACACACGCGCTTGGCCGCCCGGCTGGCGATGTCGCGGGGCGCGAGGTTGCCAAAGGCGGGATACATCCGCTCAAGGTAGTAGTCGCGTTCCGCCTCCGGGATTTCCCGCGGGCGGCGCTTGTCCCCCGCTCGCGCCGGCACCCAGCAGCGTCCGTCGTTTCGCAACGACTCGGACATCAGGGTCAGCTTGGACTGGTAATCGCCCGAGACCGGGATGCACGTGGGATGAATCTGGGTGAAACAGGGATTGGCAAACCCCGCCCCCCGCCGGTGCGCCCGCCAGATGGCGGTGGCATTCGAGCCGCGGGCATAGGTCGAGAGGTTGAAGACGTTGCCGTAACCCCCGGTTGCCAGCACCACGGCGTCCGCGGCCAGCCGCTCGATCTTCCCGGTGTTCAGGTCCCGGGTGACAATCCCCTGCGCGCGCCCGTCCACCACCACCAGATCGAGCATCTCCGTGTTTGCGAGCAACCGCACCGCGCCCGCGCCGACCTGCTTCATCAATGCCGAATAGGCGCCCAGCAGCAGCTGCTGTCCGGTCTGGCCGCGCGCGTAAAACGTCCGGGAAACCTGGGCGCCGCCGAACGAGCGGTTGGCCAGCAGGCCGCCGTATTCCCGGGCGAACGGCACCCCCTGCGCCACACACTGGTCGATGATCCGGGTGCTGACCTCCGCCAGGCGATGCACATTGGCCTCCCGCGCCCGGAAATCGCCGCCCTTGATCGTGTCGTAGAACAGGCGCCAGACGCTGTCCCCGTCGTTCTGGTAGTTCTTGGCGGCGTTGATCCCGCCCTGCGCCGCAATCGAATGGGCGCGCCGGGCGGTGTCATGAAAGCAGAGCGCGGTGACCTGGTAGCCGAGTTCCGACAGGCTCGCCGCCGCCGACGCCCCCGCCAGTCCCGTGCCCACCACCAGCACCCGGTACTTGCGCTTGTTGTTGGGCGCCACCAACCGCGACTCCGCGATGTGCCGCGTCCACTTCTGCTCCAGCGGGCCGGAGGGAATCTTCGCGTCGAGTTTCATGTCAGTGCAAAACCTCCTTCCCGAAGCCCAGCAACACGGCCAGCGGAATCGAGACGTAACCGAGAAAGAGAATCCAGGCCACCACCGGGGCCGCCCGCGCGATCAGCGGACCGCACTTGTGGGTGAGCAGCCCGAGGGATTGAAACATGGCCCGCAACCCGTGGCTCAGGTGCAGGCAGAGCAGCCCGACGCCGACGAGGTAGAAAAGGGAAACCAGCGGCTGCCGGAAGCCGAGAATGACCATCTTGAACACGTCGTGGCGCTCGCCGCCGCCGGGCGCCGCCTCCTTGAGGTCGAGGAAGCTCTTACCCGTGAAGTTGATGGCCTCCACCCGGACGGTGTAGTGCAGGAGGTGATAAAGGATGAAGGCCGCGACGATCAACCCGCTCATGAGCATGGTGCGGGAGGCATACGTGGCGGCGGCCGGGGCCGGTCGGCCGTCGTAGTCGAGCGGCCGCGCGGCGCGATTCTCGCTACTGAGTTTCAACGCCGACCAGACATGCAGGCCGACGCAGGTGAGCAGCACCAAGCGCACCGCCCAGAGCACTTCGCGGTTGCTCTGCAGGAACGCCGCATAGCGGTTCAATGCCTCGGGCCCGAGGAACACCTGCAGGTTCCCGATCATGTGGCCCAGCACAAACAGCACCAAGACCAGGCCGGTCGCCGCCATCACCAGCTTCTTCCCCACGGAAGAGCCGAACAATCGAACCAGTACATTCATGGTCAAATGGCCCGAGTCGCCGGCCGGCCGTGCGCGGCGACCCGGTCCGGCGCCGCCGCACGCCGCCACCCCATGCCGCCCGCGCCAGGGCGCCTCCGGGGACCCAAAGCGCCAATAGGAAAAAACCAAGCGCCCGGCGAGTCAATCACGCGGTTTAATTAGACGTTCTGCTTATCATGTTCGTGAGATTTTCTACCGGCATGCGGCGACCCCCGCCGACAGCGGTGGTCCGGGGCGCCCGCGGATTTCCTCGCCTTGGCGGCTCGGGTGTTGAAAGCTCACCGGCATGGCGGGAATGACAGGTCGGGCCTGGATCATCGGGATGGCTCTGGCAGCCTTGGGCGGCCAGGCGCAGGAATGGACGCGGTTCCGCGGTCCGAACGGTTCGGGGGTCGGGCAGGCAGCGGGCCTGCCGGCGCAGTGGAGCCGGGACGCGGCGGTGTGGGAGGTCCGGCTGCCGGGCCCCGGGCATTCGTCGCCCGTGCTTTGGGGACCGCGGGTTTTTATCAACTGCGCCACCGATTCCGGGCAGCGGCTTGCGGTGGTCGCGCTGGACGCCACCGACGGTCGAACCGTGTGGACCCGGGACTTTTCGGCCGGCGGTTTCACTCTCCACCGCAACAACACCTTCGCCTCGTCCACCCCCGCCGTGGACGAACACCGGCTCTACGTCGCCTGGCAACACGATGGGGCCATCACGCTCACGGCCCTGACGCACGGCGGGGAACCGGTGTGGGACTTTGCGGTCGGTGCGTGCGAGTTCCAGCACGGCATGGGGCATTCGCCGGTCGTGCACGCCGGTCTGGTCATCTTCAGCAACGACCAGATCGGGCCGGGGCGGATCGTGGCGCTGGACGCCGCGACCGGGGCGCTTCGCTGGGAGGCGCCGCGCAAGCCGGGTCGGGGCGACTATTCCACGCCCTGTGTGGTGACCAGCGACGGGCGCGACCGGCTGGTTTTCAACACCTGCGAGGATCGCATCGCCGCCCTGGACGCCGGCAGCGGGCGGATCGTCTGGCAATCTGGAGCAGTGCTCGACAAGCGCAGCGTGAGTTCGCCCGTGGTTGCGGACGGCTTGTTGATCAGTTCGTGCGGCAGCGGTGGTGGCGGAAACTACGTTGTCGCTCTCGAAGCACCGTCCGAGCCGGGCGGGCGGCCCACCGAGGTCTGGCGGATCCGACAGAGCGCCCCCTACGTGCCCACGTCCCTGGCCCGGGATGACCTGCTGTTCCTCTGGGCGGATGTCGGGGTGGTCAGCTGTGTCGAAACGCGGAGCGGCACGGTGCTCTGGCGGCAGCGGGTGGGCGGCAATTACTTCAGTTCGCCGGTGTTCGCCGACGGCAAGCTGTACGGCGTTTCCACCGAAGGAGAGATTGTGGCGCTCGCCGCCGGGAGGGACTTCGCCCTGCTGGGACGCACCGCTTTGGAGGAGAACTGCCACGCCACGCCCGCCGTCGCCAACGGTCGACTCTACGTGCGCACCTTGACCCGGCTGTTCTGTTTCGGCGCGACGCCGCGGGGTGAGTGAGCCGCAACCACTCGATGCGCGGTAGCCGCCGACATGCGGTCGGCGCTGAAATGCACAGGTTGGCTGCGGTCCCGCAAGCCCCGGGCGCCCATCACGGCTGGGGAAACCGCTGTAACCCCGGCACGGGGTATCCCCGTTCTCAAAGGATCATGCGTCGGCTCGAGGTGGGCCGCGCCGGTCCGGATCGGAAGCCTTCCTTGACCCGCCGCCGGGCCTTTTCCTAGATTCGGGCCAATGAGAAGGCGAGTGCTCCTGGCGGCAATTTGCGCGCTGGCGGTTCCGGTTTCCGGTCAGGAAAACACGGAACTTGTCAACGGCATCAGTGTGATCGTCAACGATCAGGTGATCACCCGCGATGATGTCCTGCGCTACGTCAGCCCGGCGGTCGAGTTGCTGGTCCGCCAATATCGCGACCGTCCGGCGCTCCTCAACGACCGCATCCGGCAGGCCGAACGGGACGGGTTGAACCAGCTCATCGAGCGCAAACTCATCCTCCACGAATTCGAGACCGCCGGCTACGCGCTCCCGGACAGCGTCATCGAGGAGGAAATCGAGCGGCGCATCAAACAGAAGTTCGGCGGCGACCGGGTGTCCCTCACCCAGACCCTGCGGAGCGAGGGCACCACCCGGGACGCCTGGCGCCAGAAGGTGCGCGAGGAGTACATCATCTCCGCCATGCGCTCGAAGCACATCTCGGAGAGCACCATCATCTCGCCCTATCGCATCGAGAAGTACTACGTCGACAACCTCGACAAGTTCAAACTCGGCGACCAGGTGAAGCTGCGGACCATCATGATCAGCGCGCAGGAAAAGGCCGCCCCGTCCCTCCCGAAGATCCTGGCCCAGGAGATCATCACGAAGCTGGACGAGGGTTCCTCCTTCGCCGACCTGGCGATGATCTACTCCGAGGACACCTATCGAACCCAGGGCGGCGACCGGGGGTGGGTGGAGCGGTCGAACCTGCGCGACGAGTTGGCCGCTGCCGCGTTCGGCTTGAAGGCGGGAGAACACAGCGGGGTCATCGAACTCGACGGCACGGCCTGGGTCATCCAGGTCGAGGCCGTCCGCAAAGACCATGTCCGGACCCTGCCCGAGGTGCGGGACGAAATCCAGGCGACGCTGGTGGCGCAGGAACAAGCCCGCCAGCACGAGGAATGGATCAACCGCCTCAAGGCCAAGTCCTACGTCCAGTACTACTGAACCGCCGCCATGACCGCGTCCAGCGGGGCCGGGGACCGCACCCCGAACCGCCGCCCTTCCGCCAGGATCGGCATCGCCCTCGGCGACGTCACCGGGATTGGCCCCGAGATCACCCTCAAGGCCCTCCGCACGCTGGTCGCCGGGCCTGGTCCTGAGTTCCTCATCCTCGGTGACCGGGCATGGCTCCGGCGCGCCAACGAACCCATCGGCCTGCCCCTGGCCGACCGGGGGCAGGGCGGTCGGGTCGAGATCTGGCAGCCGCAGGCCGAATCGCTCCCGACCGGGCTTTCGTCGGGAGCCCCCGAGGCGGCGCGGGCGGCCGTGGAGTGGTTGCGCCACGGAGCACAGGGCTGTCTGGACGGGGAACTGGCCGCGCTGGTGACGGCGCCCGTCAGCAAGCTGGCAATCATTCGCGCCGGCATCCCGTTCGTGGGGCAGACCGAGTTGCTCGCTCGGATTGCGCAGACCGAGCGCGCCGGGATGATGCTCCTTGCCCCCGACGAGCGCGATCGCTGGTTGCGCGTCATGCTGGTGACCACGCATCTTCCCCTGCGCGACGTCCCGGACGCCATCACCGCTGAACGGGTGCGACTGGCCTGTGAACTCGGTCATCGGGCGTGTGTGGAACTCGGGCTTGCGCGGGCCCGGTTGGGGGTGGCGGGCCTGAATCCGCACGCCGGGGAAGGCGGGGCCCTGGGGCGCGAGGAAATCGACACGATTGGCCCGGCCCTGGAAAGCGCCCGCTCATCCGGGTTGGATGTCGTCGGGCCGATCCCGGCCGACACCTTGTTTCACCAGGCCTTGCGGGGCGACTTCGACGTGGTTGTGGCGATGTATCACGATCAGGGGCTTGGGCCGCTGAAGATGATCGGCTTCGAACGTGGGGTGAATTGGACCGTCGGCCTCCCCTTCGTGCGCACCTCGCCCGATCATGGCACCGCCTACGATCTGGCCGGCCGGAATCAGGCGGACCCGTCGAGCATGCTGGCCGCCCTGCGTCTCGCCATTCGACTCTCGAAGCCCTGCCCATCCTGAGCCGGGTCCCGCTTTTCCGGCCCCATGCCGGACATCGCGTCGAGTCCTGGAGTGCGGCGGCTTCGACGCCGCTTCACGGGCTTCGCGGCGCTCCGGGTATTCGGAAACCGGTCCGTCCGCGAAAGCGCCGTCGCCACTCCGCTCCCGTCTTCGCCAGGCTTCGCCGAGGCAGGCTGCCGGCGCACTCCAAAAGGGGGGCGGTTCCCAACCTCAGCGCGGCATCGACGGGAGGGGGGCTTGGTGAAGGGCGCTGGAATCAATGGGCTGGCGCCGACACGGTGCTGCCGGCCACCACGCTCTCCTCGGGCTTGACGCCGTGTTGGCGCCAGACCAAGCAGGCGCCGGGCTGCTCGTCTCTCAGGGCCTGCAGCCGGGCCGGCAATTCCCGCAGGTGGAAGCAGATTTCGTGGACCTTGCAATCGCCTTCGTCGGTCAGCGCGATTCTTGGGGCGCCCAGCGAGAAGAAGGGGGCGAAGGCGAGCTGGCGTTCGCCGGCCATCTGGGCGCCGAGCTGCTGGCCCCAAGCGCGCACGTCGTTTTCCGAGACGAGCACGGCGTTTTCGCACACCATGACCGGCGCTCCTTCGTGGAGGAAGACCGCCCGCAACCGCTTGGGCAA
This sequence comes from Verrucomicrobiales bacterium, assembly GCA_024233305.1. Lineage (GTDB taxonomy): Bacteria > Verrucomicrobiota > Verrucomicrobiia > Limisphaerales > J093 > J093. The sequence goes on along the minus strand of JACKPV010000027.1, from coordinate 28,092 downwards.
CCCCTCCTCCCAATCCTCCGCCGCCTCGCCGAACCAGAGCACGACGGCCACGAACAACGTCAGCATCCCGAGCAACTTGTCGAACCAATCCCACGCGTCACCCAGCAACTGCAAGCCGAACAGCCGCGCCGAGAGACCCAACAGCACGGCCCCAAGGAAGAAGGCCATCAGCGACACGCGTTGGTTGCGAACGGCGTTCCAGAGAATGCGAAAGAAACGTTTCATGGTCAGTGGAGCTCGGGTTTCGCGAGATAGAGCAGGTCGTACAGGTAGGCGCGCCAAGGCCAGTTTGTCTGCACATACTGGACCGCCACGTCGTTGTTGAGAGTCGCCATGGCGCCGGCCACACTTACCGGCTTGAGCCCGCCGGTAATGTCAATGGCGATGTCGCGGTCGGCACTGCCTTCCTCCCGCTCGTGCTTGATGATGCGGTCAAAAAGCGCCGCGAGTTGTTTGAAATTCTCGAAATCCTGCGCGGGGTGGTGAGTGATGAATTTGACCTCGTCCGGCTTGGTGTAGCCCGCAAGGAAGCGCCGGCACTCCCCCAGCAGCCGATGCGAGCCGTGACCACCTTTCGCGGAGTCTGCCGAGCCAATGAGATGGATGCGGCGGACGGTCTTGAGGTGCGGTTCGAGACCCCGCAACAACTGTTGCCAACTCCACGGGAAACCCAGTTCGTCCAGCTTTTCGATATCCACCCGGATGGCGGGTTGCGTGCGGCCATCCCGTTGCTGGTCCTTACGGGTCAAGCGGAGTTCCTTGGTCACCTTGCCCTCCTTGTTCCTGGCTTGGAGCAGGAGGCTGCCGTCTGGCTGCGGCGCGAGTTCCAGGTTCTGGGCAGAGACGCAGAAGACAAGCGCAGTCTTGGGCTGTTCTCCGCTGGGGTGGTGGGCAATGCTGCGAGCGCCGTGAAAGGAGTGTCGAGCCCAATAGGCAGCGAAGGAGAGAACAAGGAACAGGACGAGCGAAATCAGGGCGAATTCGCCGGCGTGGGAGTCACCTGTTGAGAAGTAATTCTCCGAACTGCCAGCGCACCAGTGCAGAGTGAGCAGCGCGCCGGAGGCCAACAGGAACAGCCGCCAAGGGAAGGACTTGCAGCGCGCCAAAAAGCGTCGAGCTCGCCTGGGGGCCGCCGAGCGGCGGGGCTTGGATTGCTTCCGGCGTCGCTTTGGCACGCTCATGCCGGGCTTTGGGGCGTTTCTCCCGGGGCGGGCGGCGTGTCGGAAAGGATGAAGTGCGTCTCGTCCTCGATGCCGATCACCCAAAGCCTGATCTGATGGCCGGGCGTGTGACGAGCGGCCGCCGCCGGGGTTTCGGGATTGCGCAGAACCGCGCGGAACTTCTGCTTCCTGCCGCTCTCCGACTTCAGTTTGAGACTGAACCAGAGTTCGCGGCCGCGTTTGAGGTCTTCACGTTCATGCAGGAAGGAGAGAGGCCGCTGCTGGCCGATGATGTCGATAGGAAGCGGTTCGGCTGGCGGTGGCGCTGGGAAATCCCCTCCTGTCTCGGTCAGATGCGACGGTAATGCATCATAGGGAACCGCTGGTAGCAGGGCATGGTCGTTCGTATCCCCGTAGTCCTGGAAGTCGTTGAAAGACGGGTACTCCAGGCGCATCGGCCAGAGGGTGTCTGGGCAAGACATGACCTGAACGGCACGGATCTGACGGGAGTCCGACCACGCACCACAGGAGAGGAAGCCATCCATGACTGCCGAGAACTGATCCCGACACTCTCCCAAGTCCGGGCCTCCTCCATCCCGCGCACAACTCAATGCTTGCACATTTGGCACGCGAATGGTGACCGAACCGTAGCCGAAGCTCTTGGCCGCTCCCAAGGCGTGCCAGAACCGGCGGTTGGCCGCGGGAGCATCGACCGGCTCCCCGAGCCCGATGACCCAGAGCAAAGCCCCGAGTTCGCTGCGCCTCAAGTTATGCACATGCACACGGCCCCGAAATCGGGCTCCTGCGGGAACGGGCCGCATCGGGCTGGAGAGTTCCCAGCGAAGTCTGCCATTCTTGGCTGGAGGCTCTGGCGAAGCGCGAACGGTACGACTGCGGGGATAGAGTTTCCATCCTCGGAGACGCGCCTCTTCATCGGTCCATCCCAACAAGCTCGGCGTCCATCCGGTATCCCCGGACGCAAAAGGCTGATCCGCGTAGTTCGCCGCGAACTTGCCTTTGGGGGTTTGCAGGACCGGCCAGATCACGGGGCGTGCAACCTCCGGCAAGCAGGAGCACTGGAGAGGCTCGAATGCGACACGCCCACGTTGAGCGCGGTGCCCCTCAGTACAGCCAAAGATGATGTCGGCGAGATCTTGTCTGCCGGGAAAGCCTGTGGGGTCCTGGGTTCGGCGCTGTACCTCCCGCTGACAGATGCTCCTCGTGCCACGGTCTCGGTCTCCTTTCCGTAGGACGCGATTGCCACCCGACAAGGGGAATTTCCCGAAGCTCACGATTTCCATGATCAGCCGCAGGCTGCCTTTGAGCGACGTTCCAGGTACGGCATAGTTGCTGCCCGCGACGCGGAAGAACTCGATCCAGCCATCCTCTGGCCAGACGGACTCTCCCGGTTCCCCAACCCGCTGCCAGTGCTCTCTCAGGCGCTCCACCTGGTCGGGCGTTGCCTCGTCCCAGCCCTGCGGTTTCTCTCCGTGCCGGATGAAGATCGGCGTCATGGCCTCCACTTCGATGTCGAACCAGCCGGAGATGCCGTCCGAGAAGGGCACGTCCTGGGAGACCTGGGCGGCCCAAGGCGGGAAGAAGACGTGCTCGCTCAGCGGCACGAAGTTGTAGGGCGACGGGATGGGGAGCGTCGGCATTGGCGTCAGGGAGTTGGCACACCGGCGAGTGGGGCGAAACCAACAAACCGGCTCGCCACCGGGCGGAGTTCTTCGTGACCGCCCACGGTCACGCGTTCGTGCGCGATATCATAGACGAGGCAGCGGCTGAGATCGGCGCTGAGCAGGCGGCGGGTAAGCAGGATACCGTCCGCGGAAGGCTCCTCCGCCAGTGCGGTAATCTCCCAACCGCCACCGGCGCGGCGGAGGTGAAGGCTGGTCCTGCCGTCGGCGCTGACGCACTCGCCGGCAACGGGCCACTGCGGGCCTTTGCAGTCGGCGAGTTGCCGGCTGAGATCGTCGCCCTGAAGGATCCCTTGGGTGTGGGCGTTCTGCAGCCAGCCAGGGCCGTCGTTCCGGGCAAAGGCCTGCCATGCCTCCTCGGCGGTCGTGTAGGTCACGGGGGGCGGCGCGGCGAGCCTGCCGGGCCGCGGGTTACGAGGCGCCGATTCGTTGGGGCCTTCCGCGTCCCTGCTCTGGTTGAGAACCGTGGCAAGAACGGCCTTGATGATCTCCACGTCAGGCAGCGGCATGAGCTTCAGGGGTTGCAGGCGCAGGGCCTTGTTTGAACCACTCATCGCCCGCCGAGCAGTCCACGGGCTGTCGCTCACCGGGCTTTGGCTCGAACCATCCGAGACCCCGTCCAGCGCCCGCGCCCAGAGCCAAGCGCCCTTCCACCAAGTCGTCGAGGGCTGCCTTCAGGGCTTGGCGGGCCGTCGCGGAAACCTGGTTGGCGGCGAGAATCGTAAGGGTCAGGTCCGGGAAATCGTCGCCCTGCCAGAGCGAACGTTCGCTGAAGAGCTTCCCGTCCGCCGCGCCGCCGGTGAAACGGTCGATGCTGACGTGCGGCACGCGCTGCGAAGCGGGTTCTTCACCCGGCCAGAACAGGTCGTTGATGAGGACCTTCCCTCGGGAGGCTTGGTTCTCCCGGTTCGTTTGTTCCCGTTCCTCTACGTGGCCGAACAACTCCCGGACGGCCGGGTTCTTGCCGCCGGTGATCGGACCAAAAGCCTCTTTGGCGTCTTTGTGACCTTGCGCATCGTTGCCGCAGTGTGCCGCCACCGTGTCAGCGAACCGAGGGTTGGCCGCCAACCGGTTGCAGTGAAAAGCGACCCGATGCGAGATCGCCCCCTTGATGGCGCTGCCGGGGAGCAGGAGCAGGTTTCGCTGGACCGATCCGGTCGCGCCGTTCCAGGCAATGCGTTCCTCGCGAAGCGGGGCCATGTCGGCGGGATCGTCCTTCTGCGGCGGGTTGTCCTCGCCGCCGCCGAACATCCAGTAGCCGCGCGGCTTCAGTTTCAGAGTGATGGTGACCGTGTCCAACGCATCCACCGGCGACGCCGGCCGCTCCTCGACCAGCGCCGGCGGCGTCTCGCTGAGGCCGGCGGGGTGCTGGGTGTATGCCGTGAACTCCTGCGGCGCGGCGAGGTTGTAACTGTGTTCGAGAATCCGCCTGACCTCGAAGGCGCCGTAGCCGCGGCGGGACTTCCCGCCCAGACGGAGCGCCCGCGATTGGAGACAGTCGAGCAGCCGGTTCCAGTCGGTGTCGTCCGCCTGATCGACGAGTTCCATTTCGAAGGTGAAGCGGTGGCCGGCCGCCACGGGACTGTCATCGAATTTCCCACCGTGCTCAGCCGCCCCCCGGTGGGTGAGGCGGACGTGATCCCGGATGCGCAGGCCGAGCGCCTGTTTCAGCACCTCGTCGCCCTCAAGACACGCACGCGGTCTAACCCCTTCCACCGGCTGATCGTCGGCGCCGTGAATTGCCGCCCACGAGAGGCTCAACCGGGAGCCTTGTCCCTGGTCGCCTTTCTGAAAGCCGAAGAGCCGATCAGTCCGCCCTTCGTCGTCGGTCCACTCTTTGAACATCGCGCGCAGAACTCCGACGAGGCTGCTGCCGGGGATGGTGGGCAGGCCGTTGGCGTCTTGCACCACCAGGGCATCCGCGCCGCAGCCTCCTTCACCCGTGCCCACGTGAAATGGCGTCGTGAATTCGATCACCACGCGCGCGACCCGGCGGAACGGATGGTCCGTGCCAGCACTTGTGCTCATGTCCGCCCTCCCTCGTCCGGTCCGGTATCCGGCCTCTGTCGGCCTCTTTCCTCCATGTCCCTTCCCTTGGACGCCTGCAAGCGGAGCACCACGATCTCCGCTGCCAACCCCACAGCCGTGCAAACCACCTGGCCGGCGGGCAGGTCGCCCACGTCAATCCCCTGCGCCTGCAGCGTGCTGGCGTCCGATTCGAGCGCCCGTTTCAGTTCGGCCCACGGCGACGTTCCGGCGGCTTCATGCGTCCAGAAGCGCTTGCGCAGCCCGTTGGCGCAGAAGCCGGTCAGCTCAGTGATCAAGGCGTCCGCCTGCCCTCCCGCGCGTAGCGCCCGTTGCCGCACTTCGTTCCACTGGCTCTTGCCCGAACGATCTCCCCGTTCGCCGGCGGCGGCTTTCCGGGTGACCTTCGTCCATGAGTCGGCCCATCGAGCTGCCAGCACCAGCGCCGCCTCCTGCACCCCGGCATCCTCCGTCCGACGGCGCACCCACCCGACGAGAATGGGATCTGCGTTGGCCGGGGCATCCTTGGCCGCGGAAGTTCCGGTGCGCTGGCGGTCCGGCTTGCTCAGTTCCGGTGGGTCCAGGACGAACCCCGGGTTCAACACCACCCATCCCAAGCCCTCCTCGCAATGGTCCCCCACCCGCGCCCGCAACACGGCCCGGACGGCAGCGATTTCCTCGGGCGATGGCTCGCCGTCGTCGTTCCTTGCAAAAGTCAGCACGCTGCCGCGGACCAACACCTGGCGTTCGGTCAGGCGCGCGGCATGGAACGTGTTCCAGGGAGAGTAGCGTCGGGTGCGCAGGAACGACCGGTCGGGGACGAAATGCCAGGTCTTTTCGTCCAGGCCAAAGTCCCCCGCCCTGGGCGTCAGCCGCGTTCCCTCCGCCCCGGCCAGCGCCAGATCGCTTGCCAGGTAGAAGTGAAGCGGATGCTTCGGGGCATCAACTTCGGGCGCCGGCACTCCGTGATCCGCGGATGAAGGGAACTCAGGCGGCGCCTTGGCCAGGGTGATTTCCACCGCCCCGAACTGGCCGCTGCGCGAGCGGCCCAGCCGGACACCTGGCGTGGTCAAGGATTGCACGATCCGCGCGACCTGTGCGGCGAGCGCCGGATCGTTCTCGTCCCACTCAATGCTCGCCAGGAAGCGCGCGCCGGCGTGGAGGGTCTCATACTCGAAGAGTTGGCGGTCCCTGGGGCGCCCGAACTTCTCGCGGTCGAGCCTGGTTTTCAGCAGGTAATCGCCTTCGAGTTCGATCCGCCGTCCGTCCGGGGTCACGTGACCCGTGCGAAATTGCTGCGCCTGATGCTTGTCACGCGCGCGTTTTTCCGCGGCCAACCGAGTGTCGGTCAATCCGCTGATCGGTTTGCCCTCGGGACCTTCTTGCTTGATGAAGTGGAAGCTCAACGGCACGGGCCAGGCCAAGTGGTCATCCGACGCCACCGGCAGGCCGTCGCCGAACCGCACCTTGCCGCTGAGGAATACCTCCGGTCCGAAACCTGGTTCCTTAAACAGGCGTCCGGCCGCCGCCCCCAACAGCACCGAACCCGGCAGGTAATCCAGGCAATCGTGCCCGCCGGTCGTTGCGGCCCGGGCGCTCAGGATCACGTCCTCGAGCAGCTTGACTTCGAGCCAGACGCAACCCTTCGCCAACGCCTCCGCGGGCAGGGCGTCCGGTGCCGGTTCTCCTCCCGTCGTCGAGGCTTTCCCGACCTCGATCCGGCACCGGCCAAGGCCGCGATGACGATGGCTGCCCAAGGCCCGCACCAGCGGCGCGCAGCGTTTCAGCAATTCCGGCCAGGCCCCGTCGTCCGGTCCGGAAACAGTCGCGGTCAATTGCAGGGGAGGACAAACTTCGACCGTGCGCAGGGTCTTGTCCTTGACGACGCCGGCGTCGTTCAAAGCCGTCGAGGTCACCCGGTCGAACAAGGCCTGACGGAACGCGTCGTTGCCTTCCGCCGCCAGCCACTGGTGGAGTTCGTCCGTCAACGCGGCGTTTGAGAAACGCAGTTCTCCCGGCTTGCGTCCGGGTCTTTCATGGTAATCGTGTTCGCCGTCCCTCCGGGGCGTGGTCTTGTCTTCTTCGCCGAACCAGAGGTCGGTGGCTCCCTTGAGCGCGGCCTCGTGGGCTTCCTGGTGGTCTTCCAGCAAACGCAACGCGTCCCGCAACAGACCCTTGACGGTCCGCCCCGGCAGGTAGGGCAAGCCCTGTCGATCCCGGATCACGAGGGCGTCCGCGTCCCCGCCGCGTCCCAGGCCGGAACCAGCGTGCCACCAGGAGAGCAGCTCAATCGTCAGCGTGACCGTCCTCATCGTCCCGGTCCTTTCCCAGATGCGACAGCTCGAGCGCATCGTAAATCGGCGTGGCGGCCTTCGGGTCCTTCGCGTCAGCCTCCCTGTTCTCCTTCCAGAGCTTGTTCCCGGTGAGTGTTTGGAGGGCGGCTTCAACCCCTTCCCAAGCAGCCTTGTCCCGTTCTCGCACAACCCGCTCGAAGCGCTCAAATGCCTTGTCCACCGCAGCGCGGCCGGAGTAGGCACGGGAGACCAAACCGCGTACGCCGCTCCGCGGCACGGCCTTTTCCTTCAACACCCTGGCGTCCTCCCTCCTCGATTTCCCCTCCAGCGCCTTCTTCAGCTCCCGCAAGTCCGCGAGGCGCGGCAGGTCCGCACCCGGCTGTCCGCCCACCACATACGGATTCATGGTCAGGGAAATGCGGTCCGTCGCCGGGCCCGCCGTGAACGCGTGCCGCACCACGGCCTCGTAATCGTCCGAGGGCTGGAGCGACGACTTCAGCCGCAGAAACGCGATGGCCGAGGCCTTCCGTTCCGTCCGCCGTTTCGCGTAACCGCACAACGACTCCGCCAGGGCATAGGCCCGCGAGAAGGGAAAGTGACTCTTGCAGAAGACAACGCCAGCGCAGCCGGTGAGGAACCGGAGATCCTCTGACCCGCGGACTTCGTCCGGCAGCCTGGCGAAGAGTTCGCTGGTCTTCTTCTCCATGGTGTCGAGGTAAGTGGCGGCAAACTCGACGGCGTGCCGCGCCCGGATGACGCAGGTGAAGTCCTCGCCCGCGCAGACCAACGGACGCACGGGCACGATCAGTTTGGGGTTCCTTTTCGCCGCCTCCAGCAGCGGCCGCAACGCTTCCTGTGCCGCGGCCACCGACGCGTCCTCGATGGCCGTGCAAACCTGCCGGTAGGTCGCCGCCGCGACGCTCCCCTTCGGGAGGTGCTCGAGGCATGCCATCATCGCCGCGCCCAGCCCGTTGGCGTCCGCGTGGATCACGGCGATGTAGCTGTTGTCATCGGTGGCCAGCTTCGTCAGATCGGGCGGCCAGCGTTTGTTGCGCGCCTTCGGGTCGTCCGGAACGAGGTCAGCGTACTCCTTCAGGACCACCTTGCGCAGCAGCGTGGATGGCGCGGTGGCCGTCGCCGCCTCGCGTTTGCGCCGGCTTTCGTCATCGACCGGTTCCCATTTCTTCGCCTCGCGATCCTCGGTATCGAGCGGGGTGACCAGCGAGCCTGCGGGGAGTCCGGTCCGGCGGTTGCGCGCGACCCAGGGACCGGCCGCCGGCAAGTCCGCGGTCGGGAGGTTCCGGTTCACGTTGATCTCCCGTTCCGCGTCTTTCAGCGCCTTGGCGAGAGCGTCCACCGGCGCTTCCACGACCGCCACGGACACCTCGAGACCCGGGGCGTATTGTCCGGCCAGCAACGGCCAGACGCGGGCGAGGCGGCAGGCGTCCTCCCGGTCCGCGAACAGGATGCGCGCTGCGCCCGAGGAGTCCGTCAAGACCTCATCAGTTTCTGGACGCGGCCACCCTGGCCAGAGCTGCCGCAGGACCTTGCCGAGAAAGCCCGGTTCCTGTGTGCGCGTCAACTGCTCGATCAATTCGCTCCCGCCCACCATTTCCTTCAGGGGATCGCTCCGCAGGACGTAGCCCTGCAGCCCCTTGGCGGCGGTGACGAACAACCATCGTGATCCACTCATGCGCCCCCCTCCTCCTCCCAGCTCACGCGCAATACCTGCCAGCCCCGGATCTTCGTCGCGGGCACCTCTTCGCCGATGGCCGGACGGAACCCCGGCACGTAGTCCGGCGACAACACCCAGCACGCCCGGAACGTCTCTCCTTCCAACCCGGGAAATCCCTCGTGGTCCAGCTCGATGGCCGGGCGTTCGGTGCGCGGAGTCAGGTCAACCCCCGTGAGCGCGCTCGCTTGCGCCAGGGTGTTCCGGTGGCCCCAGAACGACGCCGGCGGCGCCGCTGCCAGGCAGGCGCGCAAATCCTCGATGGCGCCCGGTTCGATCACCACCCGGCGGCGGATCAGCGAGAGGGGAAAGGTGCTGCCGATGAGCGTTCTCATGTCTGGCGGGACGCGCCGATTGTCGAGCGTCCGGGTCGGGTTTCTCGCGTCCGCTTCGGCCCGGCCTCCGCCGGGAACACGGGGTTGAACGGCGCTGCGGGTGTCCGGGGCGGGATCGGCGGCGCTGGCGCGCGTTTGCTTTTCAGGCGGGGTGGTTTCGTCTCGCGGGGAGGGGGCGTCTCCGCGGTGAAGACGTAGGCGTGGTTGGCTTCGTCGAGGGGGTCGGCGGGGGCCTGGCCGATGGCGGTGCGGTCGCGGTGGCCGGCACGGCGGTAGAGGTAGAGGAAGCCGGACTTGAGTTCGAGGGCTTCGAGCCGACGCAGGAGCGTCTGCCGCGTGGCGGGCGTCAGCCGCAATTCAAAGGCGCTGTATTGCACTCGCATCCCGAATCCCTCCAGGACCTTCGCCACGCGGTCCCGTTCCCGGTCCTCGCTGACGTCATACACCGCCACATACGACGCGTCGCGGGGCATGGTCCTTGGGCATACACCAAAAACCCGTGGCCCGGTCAAGCGCGAATTCGACGTCGGCGAGAAAAATGCAATGCGAACGCCGAGCGCGACTGCTGGGAATGAGCCCTTCGCCCGCGCCAGCGGTCCGGCCTCCGCCCGGTGCACACCGGACGGGGCCGGAGCCTTTCTCCCACAATAACCGCTGAAAAGCGGGCCAAGTCACAACCCGGTGCACACCGGACGGGGCCGGAGCCAGCTTTACGGCGAGTACCCTGGGATGAAGTCGTCACAACCCGGTGCACACCGGACGGGGCCGGAGCCCCTGGCACTTTGATGGCACTGCGCGCCAAGGACTTCAAGGGCGTTTTTTGAAAATGGCACCCCCGTGCGACCCCGGTTTTTCCGGGAACCCCGGAGGTTTTCAATTTCCCAATAAACTCGAGGGGGACCAAAAGGGCCCGAACGGGGCTGGGATCGGACGTCCGCGCCATGGTCTGTGGAGGCTCATTTGCAGGACAGAGCACCAGATCTCGGCGGAAATCAGGAAGATACGCTTCGGTAGATCAGGCGCAGCTCGGCGCCGGAATAGGCGCCAGGTTCTCTGCCGCCCCGGAGGGCGCACGGTCACGATCTTCCCGAAGCGGCGCGCACGGAGTGACACGCCCTACCACCTGGCCCAGGTAGGGCGCGCAGTCCCCTGCGCGCCGTCCGAGATCCAGCCCCCCTGTTCACCTCCCGAACCCGTATCAAGCGCCGTTCCGCTCGCTCACTCGACCCTCCACCTCAAACCACTCCGTTTCGGGGCTTCCGTCCACCAGTCAGTCGGCCGGGATCTGGTGCTCTGGCAGGACCACGGATGGGCGCGGATGGGCACGGATTCGACGCCGCTTTTCGGGCTTCAGGGCGCTTCCGGGGGCACTGTTGGTGGCATGGTGCATTGGGTGCAGTGGGGCCGCTCTGGGGTCAGGCCTCACTGTTGGCGGAGGGAGCGCCGCCAACAGATGCAGGACTGACCCCGCCGCTCGGCTCTTGCGCGTGGTGTCCGTGGGGAGGCGCGCCTTGTGGAGTGCGGTGGCTGTGACGCCGCTTTTCGGGGTTCGGGGCCGGCGGGGTGTTCGAACGCCCATCCGGCTTCGAAAGCGCCGTCGCCTCCTGCACTCGCGGGATCTGCCGGCGCACTCCGGAAGGGGCTTACCCATCGGCCCCGGGTGGCGCGGCGGGGTTACGGGCGCGGAACACTTGCAGGGGTTGCTGCCCGTTGGCCCAGCGTTCAATCGCGAGCACCTGGGCCTCGATGGCGCGCGCCCAGGTCACGGCGTCGCCAGCCAGCCGGGTGTCCAACTCGCGGGCGAACAGCTCGAGGAAGACGCCCGCCGCCCGCGACGACAGGTCCGGGCCGGTGAGTGGGTCGTCCGTGAAATCCTCGGGCTTGAGCTGACCGCGGTTCACCAGCTTGAGGACGAAACGATCGCAGCGGACGCGGAACGGTTCCTGGAGGTCGCACACGAGGGATTCGTAGCGGGCCTGCGGGCTGTGCAGGAAACCCAGGTAGGGATCGAGGCCACGCAGCCGGACCAGGGCGTTGAGGCGTTGGAAAAGGAGCGAGTAGGCGAAGTCGAGCAGCAGATTCCAACGGTCCGGTTGCTCGCCCGGGACGCGCGCCCGGCTCCGGAAGGCCTCCGGCGCGCTGTCGTTGAGGTGGCGGAAAACCTCCCGCGCCGCCAGGCCCTCGACGCCGCGGATGGCGTCCAGGGTGTGGGCGTCGGCCAGCAGACGTTGCGCGGCTTCGAGCGAATCGACCATCGGACGCAGATGCGCCGGGGTGCGTTCGCGAAACCAGGCGAGGTAATTGTGGATCTTCGCGGCCACGAACAGCCGGGCGCAGGCCAGCTGTTCCGGTTCGCGCAACGCGGCGTGAGCGCGGGCATGGGCGCGGGTGAGGACGTATTGGGCGCGGTCGTGCCGCCAGAGCACGTTCTGCAACCGGCCCGCGGCGGTGCAGAAGGAGACCGCAATGGCCCGGCGGGCGCAGCATTCGACCAACCGCGCGCTCACTCCGCCCGCGCCGAGCAGGACCACCTCGCGGACCCGTCGCAACGGGATGCGCGCCACGAGCCGGCCGCCCTCCTTCACCGTGAGGGCGTCGTGGTCCACGCCCACCCAGGCCCGCGGATGCCGCAGGAAGAGCGTCTTCTCCAACGCGGCATCCTCGAGGCCGTCCGGTTCGAGCCCGCCGCCGAACCGCACGCCGAGGAAGGTGAACCCCGCCGAAAACGGCGTGATGGCCGTCTTGCTGTCCTTCAACGTGAGCCCGAGCCCGGTGAGCACCTCGCGGGCCGCCTCGAGCGCCGCGCGCGCTTCGTCCTCGCTGCGGGTCAGCACCACGAAATCGTCGGCGTAACGCACCAACCGGAATCCGCGCCGGGTCATCGCCTCATCGAACGGATCGAGGTGCAGGTTCGCCAGCAGCGGGCTGATCGGGCTGCCCTGGAGCAATCCCCGCGTGCGACGGACCGGACGGCGATTGAGGCGCACGGGCGTTTGCAGCAGGGCGTGAATGGCCGCGCGAGTGCGGCGGTCGGCCCGGGGCAGCACGGCGTCGAGTTGCGCCTCGAGTGTTTCCCAGCTCACCGAGTCAAAAAACGCTTCGATGTCCGCCTCGAGCGCGACGGTGCAGCCGTCGGCCCAGGCCTGTTGGATCAACCGGCGCGCCGTCGGGACCCCGCGCCCCGGACGGTAACCGTGGCTTTGCGGCTCGAAGAGGCGCTCGAACACGGGGGTGAGATGGATTTGCAGCGCCTGGTGCAGGAGACGGTCACGGGCGGGGAGTTGAACGATGAGGCGTTCGCCGATGCCGGTGGATTTCACCGCCCGAAAACCTTGCGCCGTCCCAGGGGTCCAGCGGCCCCCGGCCACCTGCGCGGCAAGTTCGGTCACGGCGTCCGCCTCGGGACCGAGTTGTTTCGCGAAATCCTCGGGCAGATCGCTGCGGCGTTGGAGTTCGTCGAGGGCGGCGGTGTAGGTGGCGGATTCGGTGAAGACTGGATCGAACCATCCGCGCCGGGTTTGCAGGGTGTAATGCCCGCGCGGACCGAGCTTGAGCCCGGCACCGACCTCGGACCCGAGCAGCAACCACGGGCGCACGGCAGCCAATTGGTCGGGGGCGCCGCGGAGGTAGAGCGGACCGCGGTTGCCGGCGATGGTCTTCACGCCCGCGCCGCTGTTCGAGGGATGGGGGTATTTCACGAACTCCCAGAAGTGGCAAAGCGTCTGCAAGGATTCCCAGACCGCGGGCGGCACCGGCGCGGGCAGCACGAAGAAATGTTGGAGACGATGGGCGAGCAGCCGACCCAACTGGCGGGCGGACAGTTCGCCGGGGCGATCCGGGTTGGCGGGCGTGTAGGCCAGCGGGGTCTGGAAGTCCAGGCAGACCTCGTCGAGATCGTCCGGCCAAGCGGGGGCCGCATCGAGGAGGTCGCCCAACGAGCGGACCTCGGGCGGTTCGAGGGTTTTGATGGCGAAATTGTTCCGGCGATTGGCGAGGTGGCGTTCGAGGCCTTCGGCGCAGGCGGTGGCCAGGGCGGGATCATCGTCCGGAAAGAGAACCTCGAGCGGGTAAACCGTGCTGCGCCGGATGGACTCCCCCACGTCTGTCAACGGCCGGAACGTGAACCGGCTCCGACCGTCCTTCGCCTCGGGCGGGACGGCGAACATGAGCAGGCTGTGCAGAATCCAGAGGGGATGTTCGCGGGCGGCCACGTCCCGCGTGTTGCGCAGCGCCACCCGCAACCGCGTCCAGCGCAGGGCCTCGAGCAGGCTGAGATCGGGGGTGGCGGGCATGGCGCGGGCCGGGGTTTCAAACGGGCTCACCGGTCGGATCCGGTGGGGAGAAGGCGGCCCGCTCGGGGATGTCGGCGAACGTCCCGGTACGCGGCGAACCCGCGGGCGGCGAGGCCGGGGAGGACGTGATCATGCGCAAGAGATAAGGCCGCGGCGGGGGTGCGAAAAGCTGAAAGTTCGAGAATGGCCCTGCGGCCCGGCGCCGCCCGGGGGGACACCAACCGGTGCACACCGGACGGGGCCGGAGCCTATTTCCCCAACGACTTCATTACCGTCAAAGTCACAACCCGGTGCACACCGGACGGGGCCGGAGCCCTCCCGGGTACGGCGATGGCGGCGCTTGTCCTTTGTCACAACCCGGTGCACACCGGACGGGGCCGGAGCCAGCATGGATGATTCATGGGCATTCCCACTATGTCACAACCCGGTGCACACCGGACGGGGCCGGAGCCATCGAGGACGTCCTCCGAAGGGAGCGTCTGTCACAACCCGGTGCACACCGGACGGGGCCGGAGCCTTGGACTTGGTCACTCAGACCTTGCCCTTGTCACAACCTGGTGCACACCGGACGGGGCCGGAGCCCTCAAGCCCGTGGCCGTGCTGCGTTCCCTGCTTCAGTCACAACCTGGTGCACACCGGACGGGGCCGGAGCCCCTGGCACTTTGATGGCACTGCGCGCCAAGGACTTCAAGGGCGTTTTTTGAAAATGGCACCCCCGTGCGACCTCGGTTTTTCCAGGAACCCCGGAGGTTTTCAATTTCCCAGTGAATCCGAGGGGGGCCAAAAGGGCCCGAACCGGACAGGGATCGGACGTCCGCGCCATGGTCTGTGGAGGCTCATTTGCAGGCCAGAGCACCAGATCTCGGCGGAAACCAGGAAGATACGCTTGGGTCGATCAGGCAGGTCGGCGCCGGAATAGGCGCTGGGTTCTTGGTCGCCCCGGAGGGCGCACGATCACGATCTTCCAAGCGGCGCGCACGGAGTGACACGCCCTACCACTTGGCCCAGGTAGGGCGCGCAGTCCCCTGCGCGCCGCCCCGGAAAGGCGCGGTTCTCGGTCGCCCTGGAGGGCGCACAGTCACGATCTTCCAAAGCGGCGCACGGAGTGACGCCCTACCACTTGGCCAGGTAGGGCGCGCAGTCCCCTGCGCGCCGCCCCGGAAAAGGCGCCAGGTTCTCGGTCGCCCCGGAGGGCGCACGGTCACGATCTTCCGGAAGCGGCGCGCACGGAGTGACACGCCCTACCACGGCCAGGTAGGGCGCGCAGTCCCTGCGCGCCGCCTAGATCCAGCCTCCGTTCACCTCCCGAATCCGCATTGAGAGCGGTTCCGCTCGCTCACTGACCCTACACCTCAAACCACCGTTTCGGCTTCCGCCGACAGTCAGTGGTCCGGGATCTGGTGCTCTGGCAGGACCACGGATTTGACACCGCTTCACGGGCTTCGCGGCGCTCCGGGTATTCGGAAACCGGTCCGTCCGCGAAAGCGCCGTCGCCACTCCGCTCCCGTCTTCGCCAGGCTTCGCCGAGGCAGGCTGCCGGCGCATTCCAGAAGGGGCAGCGTGCCTTCCAATATCCGCACCGCAACCCGCGGTCCCGGTTCGCTGCGTCGCGGCTCAGCCGTAACGATTCAGCAACTCGTAGCCGCCGACGTGCAGTCGGCGCATGATTCAGCTGGGATAGGACTGCCTGCCGCCGAGGGCGACGATTCACCGAAAAGTGACTGCTGATCGGAATCGGCGAGCCCGCGTAAGCTCTTGGATTTCAGCGCCGACTACACGTCGGCGGCTACCCGTGTTGAATCGATACGGCTCAGCGGCGAATGGTCAACGCCGTCGCATCCCCGAACACCGGTTGTTTCGTCCGACCGCCCCCCGGCCAGGCGACCTCGACAGCGACCGGCCGCGCGCGCAGCCCCAGCACAGCCACGCCGCTGTCCTGGGACCAATATCCTGACCCGGCATGAATCTCGCGCACCGGTCCCGCTCCGTCGGGGTAGACGACGCGGATGCTGGCGCCGATACCCGCGGGGTTTGCCGCCGGACCGGCCAGACGAATCCGGAGTCCCGGCTTGGCGGCGCGATTGCGGAAGAGGCGGACCGGTCCCCCGTTCTGGCTGACGGCAAGATCGGCGCGACCATCCCCGTCGAAGTCGCCCACCGCCGCCCCGCGCTGCTCGCCGTAGATGCGAATCCCGGCCAGTTCCCCGGGGACCGCCGCAAGGTTGCCCCGGCCGTCGCCGCGCAGCAGCAATCCCCGTCCTGCATCCCAGGGCGCGAAATCCACCCGGACCGGAAAGAAGTTCTGACTGAGGAACACATCCTCGTTCCCATCCCCGTCGAAATCCGCGCCATGCACGCTGAACGCCGGCGCCACCTGGGCTTCATAAGGCAGCGGGCGGGCTTCGAACCGGTCGCCGCGGTTCAGGAAGATCATCGACGCGAGCGTGGTGGCCCGGGCCTGCGCGGCGCGGCTCATCGCGTCCCCGAGGATTTCCGCGACGCTGGCGGCGCTGTATTCCCGCACGGTCTCGAACCGTCCGGCGAGAAAGGGCAGCGATTGCGCCAGAACATGCATCGGCCGCCCGGGCACCAACCGTCCGCGGGCGTCGTATTCGGTCTCGATCACCGCCATCGAACCCATCTCCGCCAGGTCGCCACAGTAGAAGATCAATGGCCGCTCAGGCGACGCATGATAGGGCGTGTTCAAGCCGAGGTTCGCCGCAACCAGGTCCAGGCGTCCGTCGTTGTCGAGGTCGACCGTCGCCACCCCTTTCCACAACCCCGTGAAGGGCGCCAACCCCCAGTCCTCGGTCCGCTCGCGCCAGCCGTTTTCCTCGCGGGCGAAGACGCGGACCGGCCCCCATTCGCAGGCCAGGATGAGTTCGGCGACGCCGTCGCCGTTCAGGTCGGAGAACCGCGCCCCGTTGACCAATCCGGTGTTGCGCAGCGCCTCCGCGCCGGGGCGATCCAGGGACCACGCGTTGCCGGCGCGCCGATAAAGCAGGGAGCCGCCGCCGAGCGGATAGCCGCCGGGAAGCACCTGCCCGCCCACGAAGAGCCAGGGGGGTTTCCCGTCGCCGGGCACGGTCAGGGCAAGCGCGCCACCGCCGGCCAGAAGGTTGGGCAACGGCGGGACGGGCTGACCCTCGCCGCCGGCGAGACGGAAGCGAAGCACGGAGTTGGTCTGGGTGCTTTCGTAGGCGCTGAGGCCAAACAGGAGTTCACGTTGGCCCGGAGCGGTTTCCCACCCCAGGATGCCGGTGGTGTCACCGGGAACCGATCCCGGCCCGATCATGGCGAGCGGCTCGAACCGTCCATCCGCCGTTCGCCGCAGGACCGCCGGCGCCCCACCCCGCCCCGCCCCGCAGATCAATTCGTCGGCGCCGTCCCCGTCGACGTCGAACCACGCCAGCCCGGGACCAGCCTGACTGAGTTTGAAAGGGAGCAGCGGTTGCCGCGTGAAGTCGTTCACGGAGCTTTCCAGGTGGCGATGGTTCAATCGCGCGGTCTCATCGACGAACCACGTCGCGGGGACGCTCGCGGACGTGGATTCGGGCGGGCGGCTGGTCTGCTCGCGGATTTCGTAGAGCCGGTTGGGGCGCACTCCATCGATGCGTGTTTCGCGGCCGTTCGGCCACCGGACCGCCAGGCTCAGGCCGTCCGCGGCGGCGCCCGGGGCAAACACCAGCAGCGTCTCCGATCCGGAAAGATACCGACCGCCGGCGATCACTTCCCGGGTCTGCCGCGGTGTCGAGCCCCCAAGCAGGCTGACCTTGGCGCCCACCGCCTGCGTGTTTGGCGCGGCGCCCTGCAACCGGACGGCGATCCGCGGGGCCGGGCATTCGTTACGGTAGACCCCCGCGGCCAGGTCCAGGTTGTTCACCATGAAGTCCAGATCACCGTCGCCGTCGAAATCCCCCATGGCCATGGCGTGGTGCACCCCGGGTTGCTCCGTTCCCCAGTCGTCGGTGGTTTCCTGAAACCTCCGGTTGCCTTCGTTGCGGAAGGCCACCACCGGCATCGGCAGATACGGATACAGCCGGTAGTGGGCGAGCAGTTCCTCCCGAAATTGCCGCCGCCGCTCCGCAAACGTGGTCCCCGTCCGCGGCCGCTGTCGCGACTGAATCTCGGCAAACGCGTCCCGGTCCTGCACGTCCTTGAAGTGACCCGCCGCGACCAGCAGATCGTCGTCCCCGTCGAGGTCCACGTCCATGAACACCGGCGACCACGACCAGTCCGAGGCCCGGACCCCCGCGTAACAGGCGATCTCCTCGAAGGTGCCGTCGCCGCGCTGGCGAAACAGGGTGTTGCGCGAAACCTGCGGCCGGTGGGCCGGATCGCCGGGTTGCGTGGCTTCCGGCAGTTGCGCGATCATCTGCCGTTTCCGGTAGAACGGATCCCGGCTCAGCATGTCCACGACGAAGAAGTCCAGCCGGCCATCGAGGTCGATGTCGGTAAAGTCCACCGACATGGCGCTCGCGCTCGTGTGCCGGATCGCCTCGTTCGCCACCGCCTGGAACACGCCGTCGCCGCGGTTCCGCCAGAAACGGTCCGGAGTCCAATAGTCGTTGCAGACGTAAAGGTCCGGGCGACCGTCGTCGTCCACGTCGCGAAAGCTCGCCGTCAGTCCCCAGTCCAACGGCGGACCCGACAGGGGCTTTCCCTCCTCATCCACGAAGCGGCCCCCGGTCCAGGCCACTTCCGTGAACCGCCCCTGACCGTCGTTGGTCAACCACTGGTCCGGTTCCCCGTACTCGAGCAGGATGTCGTCCCGGAACACGAGCCGGTCCTGATAACGCGCCGGAACCGCCAACCGGCCATCGCGCTGCTCGACGCTGACCTCGCCCTGGTCGCGGATGTCGTCGATGCGGTAGTTGCAGACGTAGAGATCGAGCGTTCCGTTGCCGTCCCAGTCCGCCAGTGCGAGGGTGCCGCTCCCGTGCTCGCTCGCGGTTCCGGTCCGGTTGGTTTCGTCGGCAAACCGTCCGTTCCCCAGGTTTCGATAGCTCGAAACGCCCCGGCCGTTGGCGGACACCAGCAGGTCCAGCCAACCGTCGCCGTCGAGATCCGCGAACACGGCCCCCCGATGATGCTGGCCCGGAAAGACGAGCCCGGCCGCGGCGGTGACGTCCTGGAAACGCCAGCCCCCGAGATTGCGGTAGAGGACATTCGGACGGCCCATGCCGCAGAAGAACACATCCACCTTCCCGTCGCGGTCGTAGTCCCCCACCGCCAGGCCCGAGCCGTTCCAAAGCACGCGATTCGCCGCGCCGTCCTCCTCCGAGAGGCGGTTCTCAAAGGTGATCCCCGTTTCGCCGGGGTCCAGGCGCGCAAAGCCGACGCGGCCTTCAGCGGGCGCTTCGAGAGGGCGCCACCGGAAACCGCTCGCTTCCTGCCAGCCGTCACCCTCGGCGCATCGGGCGACGCGGCCGGTCATGCCTGGGAGGAGCAAACCCGCACACCCGAGGAAGGCGAGTGTCCGTTTCCTGCCCGCGGTTTCGGTCAATTGCCGCATGGGCGCAACTCTGGGGTAACCGGCGATGCCCGCGCAAGGTCCCGGGCGCACGCAGCGGTGATCGGGCCTTCCTGGCCGGATGAACTTCGGAACACCCCGAATCCCGTCAAGGCCCGCACGGCGTTTCCGGCCGCCGCCCGCGGTTTTTTCGCCGGAGGTTGACCGATCCCCAGAGATCGGGCTATAACGTCGGTATTCTAACCTTGAGGCAAGGTACGAAGGACCTGAACCCAGTCCATCTCGTCGGGTTATTCTTTTCCCCCGGCGAAAGTGGATTGCGGTAATTCCATCCGACCGGTTCAGACGGAACTGCACCGGGGCCTCATGACAACAAGAAGAACCAGCAGCAACCTTATGACGAACAAGCGACTCAGGCAGGTCCTGCCCTCGGCGGCCGGACTGGGCCTACTTGCCGCGGGAGCGACCTGCGTGGTGAATGCCGGAACCGTGACGATCGACTTCAACTCCGATCCGTCCGCGAACTACGACATTGTCACCAGCACGACCACCGACGGTATTCAAGATCCCTGGCGGCCCGACGGCGGCGCCAGCGGCGCGGACGGTGACGGCTACCTGGCCGTGACCGACGCCATCGGCAGTCAGTCCAGCCATATCGCCTTCAAACAGCTGGACGATCCGAACCTGGTGACGGCCTCCATCGACTTCGAGTGCGACCTCCGCATCGGCGGCGGCACCGCACAGCCGGCGGACGGTTTCAGTCTGAACATCGTCGGTGACGACGATCCCCTCGTCACCAACATCCCGAGCGGCAACGGCAGCGGCTATGCCGGAACGGACGATGAAGCGAGCCTTCCCGAGGAAGGCAGTACGACGGGTTTGGGCATCGGCTTCGACACCTGGCAAAGCGCCACCATCAACGGGGTGCAGGACGTGGTCGGCATCAGCGTGCGCGTAAACGGCCAGTTGGTCACGCAGTTCCCCGTGCCGCTGCAGCCGGGCAACCAGTATCCCGGCGGCACCTACGACGAGGCGCCCTACCGCAACCTGGCGGTGGATAACGCGAACTACCTGTCCTCGATGCAGACCGGCGCGCTCAGTAGCCAGGACCTCAACGGCGACGGCCTGGTGAATGGCGACGACGCAAACACGGCGCAGCCGGCGTTCTTCACCGGTGACACGGAGTGGCCCAAGTGGATCGAGAATCTGACCTGGGAGAAGTTCAAGGCGCAGGTCACCCAGCAGGGACGGGTGATCATCTCCTGGAAGGGGGTCGAACTCACCCCTGAAGGTGGGTTGCAGACGAACTTCCGGCCGATCCGCGGCGCGCGCATCGTCTTCGGTGGGCGCACCGGCGGAGCCTGGGAAGCCCACCACGTCGACAACATCGTGCTGGTCACCGAGGCTGCCCAGTGTCCGGTGATCTCCGGCGCCAGCGCCACCCCGGTCGGGTTCTCGGTCACCGTGACTGATTCCGGCAAGGCGTCCGATCCGTCCACGCTCCAGCTCACCTGGGATGGCGAGCCGGTCACGCCCACCAGTGTCGACCACTCGAATGGTCTGCTCACCGCGAGCTTCGTGGACACCGCCAACCCGCTCGAATCGGGTTCGGTCCACCAGGTGGGCATTTCCGTGCAGTCCGAGGACGGCACCTGCGCGGTCACCGACACGCTCGAGGTGACGGTTCCGACGTACGCCACGATTCCGCCCGAGATGGCGGTCAGCGGCGCCAACACCCCCGGGTTCAAGCTGGACCTCTATCACCTGGACCACGACGTCGCGAACACCGTCCAGCGCGCCGAGCGCCAGTTGCACGGCGACCTCGGGGACAACCAAGCCTGGACTTACGACCCGCCGTTCGAGGTCATTGACTCGTTCACCGAGACGACGACCATCAACTATTCACAGGACAACGGCGACTTCGCGACCATTGAGGCCGCAGGCAACTACACCGACGCGACCGGATTCCCGGACCGCATCATTCCCGGCACGCCTTCCCAGGCGCAGGTGATCGACACCACGGTGCCGCCGATCCTCCATCGCGACAACCTCGCGATTCAGATCAACACGGTGCTGCACTTCCCGGTCCAGGGCTACTACAACCTGATCTTCAACAGCGACGACGGCTTCCGGACCACGATCTCGAAGAACGTCCGCGAGAAGGTCAACTCGGTCATGGTCTCGCAGGCCGACGTCGGCAAGGGGTCCTCGGATGTGAATGGCCTGATCTACATCGCCCAGCCCGGTTATTACCCGTGCCAGACGGTGTGGTTCGAGGGCCAGGGCGGCGCCAATCTCGAGTGGGCTGCCAGCACCATGGGCGGCGCGCCGAGCCTCATCAACGGCAACGCCGCCGACTCGATCAAGGCCTATCAGGTCGCCACCGGCACGATTCCGCCGGCGGTCACCTTCGTCGATCCCGTGCGTGACTCGGGCAACCCCTATGGCGTGCTCGCGCCGATCACGGTCGACATCGCCGACGGGTCCACCCCGGTCAACGCGGGTTCGGTCAAGCTGCTGCTCAACGGCACCGACACCGGCGCCACCGCGGTCGACACGGCCGAAGGCGCAACGATCACCTACACCCCGACGACTCCCTATCCGTCGGGCGCGACGATGACCGTGGGCATCGAATTCGACGGCTACAGCGGGGAGTATGACTTCACGGTTCCCAGCTACACGGTGCTGCCGGCGATGCTGGCCACGGCCATCGGGACGGGCGGCCAACCGGGCATGACCTGGCGCACGCACCAGACCTCGACCGGCCGCAACAACAACGTGGGGGAACGCGAGCAGCAGCTGGTGGGCGCGCTGGGCGCCAGCATCCATGATCCCGCGGGCGAAGTGGACGGCCGCTTCCTGATCGACTTCGTGAACTTCGAACAGGACGCCGCCGAGGCCGGCAACTTCACCGCCAGCGCCGCGGCGCCGCAGGACGTACCGGACACCTACCTGCCCGGCATTCCAAGCGGTCACGCGGGCGGCACGGACAACATCGCCGCCGAGTGCGAAGCCTTCGTTCAGTTCGACACGCCGGGCTTCAAGACGATGGTGGTCAACAGCGATGACGGCTTCCACGTCACCAGCGGCGTCCAGGGCGACTCCCTGCGCGAGAAGAAATATGTCTCCCTGGGCATCGCCGACTACGGCAAGGGTGCCTCGGACGTGGTCTTCAACATCTGGGTCGAACAGGCCGGCGTGTACTACCTGCGCCTGCTGTGGTTCGAAGGCGGCGGTGGGGCCAACTGCGAGTGGTTCACCGTCAATCAGGACGGCTCGCGGGCGCTGGTCGGCGGCACGCAGACCGGTTCGCTCAAGGCCTATCGCACCCGCACGGTGGCCGAACCTGCGCTGCCCGCGTATGTGCCGGCCAGCATCGGCCTGAACTTCGCCGCCGACGAGGCGGCGGGGACCAGCAGCGGAAGCTTGGCCGCCGCGGACGTGGCCGGCGCCTTCCCGCAGGCCAACTGGAACAACCTCAACGGCGCTGCCGGCAGCACCGCCGGCACGATCCTGAACGCCGACGGCGTCGGGACCGGCGTCGTGGTGGCCTGGAACTCGCCCAACACCTGGTCGAGCACCGGCCGCGGCGAGGAGAACAACTGCCTCACCGGCGCGGACAACGCCCTGCTGACGGGTTACCTCGACACGAACAACGACTCGACCACGACGGTGCGGATCACCGGCATTCCGGCCACGGAAAGCTATGATCTCTACCTCTACGCCCAGGGCGGCGTGGTCGGCCGCGGCGGCGCCTACCGGGTGCTCGACGCCATCACCGGCGCCGAACTCCAGGGATACCGCCAGGTGCAGACGCCGGAATGCCCGGCAGGATGGATGCAGGCCATGCCCAACGCCACCACGGCGGATTGGGAGGCCGGCAACTTCCTCCTGTTCTGCGACATGAACGCAACGGACATCGTCATTGAGGCCACCACCCAGGTGGACGCGGGCACCGGTGCCGATCTCGGCTACCCGGCCGGCGGCACCCAACGGGCCTCCCTCAACGGCGCCCAGCTCGTCTTCCCGGCGACCTGCCAGCCGCCCGTCGCCCCGCAGATCACCTCCATCGTGCTCAACGAGGACGGCAGCATCACGATCACCTGGGATGGCGATGCCGTGCTCGAAGCGGCCGAGAGCATCACCGGGCCGTGGCAGGAAGTGACGGGCGCCACCAGCCCTTACAACTTCACGCCGGACGCCGGCGTTCCCGTGATGTTCGGACGCCTCCGCCAGTAAGCGGACGTTCGGGACAAAACGTCCGAACTGACTCAAGAGGCCGGGTTCGCCCGGCCTCTCTTCTTTTGGGAAGAATGCTCCAGTCGGTCAGCCCCGCGCCCATCGGCAGGCGGGCCTCGGGCCGCGGGAAGCACGCGCCGCTTCGCTTCTTCGATTGGGAGAGGGACGGCGGGATTGGCATCACCCCTGCCCCAAGCGGTTCCACCGGCATGTCGAATTCCTCGCTTAACAAGCGATTCAGCTTCTCGAGATTGGCGGTGTCGCGCGGGGGAATGTAGAGATCCCAATCCAGGGAGAACCGGGGCATCCCCTCCAATCGTACCGCCTGCCCGCCAATCAGCAGCCAGCGGACGCTGTGCCGGTTAAGCAGCACAATCAGCTCGTCCACTCGATTCTCTCCCGCACGGGCGAGCTCCAGCAAGCACTGCGGTCTCCAGGTGTTGAAAGCCTCCCACGAGTTGACCTTGCGGGACTGCACGGGTGGCAGTGATCCGGGGACTCGAAAACCCCCGGAACCGGCGGGCTGGAAAGCCCACCCCACGACCGGCCTGCCTCGCCCAGTTCCAATCAGACCCCCAACTCCGCAAAAGCCCGAGGGAGGATCCGGCTGGTGGCCGGAGCGGGTCCTCGCGACGAACCTCACCCGCCCAAGCCCCCCCCCCTCGCGACTCTTTCGTGGAATCCGTGCAATCTGCAATCTGTGTCTGCTCACTGAAACGTAAGGGCTGAGTCAGGCCGGCAATCCACTCGGAGGTAACTGCCCTCTTCGCCTCTTTGCGACGCCCGTTTCGCGGCAAGACCCGGTCTGGCGAGCGGGCGCTGCCATGGATGCAAGTGGCGATTGACTGCCGTGTGAAACATGTTACACCTACTGGATGAAGACGGTCAGCATTCGGGACCTCCGCCAGAAGTGGCCGGAGATGGAAGCCCTCCTGAAGGTGGAGCAGGAGCTCGTTGTCACGCGGGATGCCAAGCCGGTCGCCAAGCTCGTGCGCTATACTGAATCGGACAAACCACGTCCGCGATTCGACCCGGGAACGCATGGACGGTGGCAGCGCGACATGAGCGGGGGCAAAGTCGTCCGCTGGGTGGAAGAGGGATTGCTGAGGGAACGTGACGAGCGCTGACCCACATGCTCTATATCGATACCAGCAGCCTGCTCAAGACGCTCTGGGAGGAGGCGGAAAGCCCGGCGGTGCGCCAGGTCATCAGCCTTGAAGCAATGGTCGTGGTGTCCTCCCTGACAGAACTCGAGGTTGAAGTGCAGCTCCAGGCGGGCTGGCTGGGAGGGAGGTTCAGTCAGGCACGATACCGCAAGTACCGCAGCGTATTCGCGTCTCTGCGCGGACTGGCGCCATTCGAGTTTCGGGAGCTCCCTGGAACCGTATTCCGGCAGGCCATCGACCGCCTGACAGCGGACGGGAGACTGCACTGCCGTACTCTGAACCGACTCCATCTCGCCGCGATGGCGGAGCTGGGCCTCCACCGTTTGATGACGCACGATGTGAAGCAAGCCGCCACGGCCCGTGCTCAGGGTTGCGAGGTCCTTTCCCCCGGAATGGCATGAACGCGCGGAAGATTCTGCAGGGAACGACGGCCAAGACGTGACTGACGGATCGGGATCGGGCACTCGCACTCCTCCGAACCGCGTGACCGCTCTGAACGCTCCGGCACCTTGACCCGGACGAACCCCTTGCCATTGATGGGCGAGAGCTGAAACGGACTGGTGGCGGGGAGGTCGGCCCGGGACAATACTGACCGCCACAGCTTCACCAAACGGAAGAACTCGGAACCACTCGATTGCGGAATCGTGGTCTCAGTCATGCTCTCCGAGCCCACGAGTTCCTGCCGGTTCGGGTGACTGAGTGAAGTGGACCGCTGGAGTCGCACCGGTTGGCCGAACGTCTCCCAAGAAACCTCCAAAGAACCGTTGTTCGGAGCGATTGACTTGAGGAACGGAGGCCGTTCGAGAATGAAGAGGCCGTTGAACCGATCGACCGCGAGCACCTTGTTCCCAGCGACCGCGATTCCCTCTCCCCACAAGTGCCCCATCTCAGAACAGCCTCCAATTTGTGTATCCATGATGGCAACCCCGTCTGGGCGGGGTCGGTTGTGGACTGGTAGACTGGGGGGATGCCAGACGACGTCCGGCTGCGCGGCTCTCCAAGCGGTGGGGGTCAACTCGGCGACCCGGTTGACGGGCCAGTAGCCCGGTTTGGGCATGACCTCCAGCAGGTACTCCCGGAGGTTGATGCCCAGGCGGCGGCATGGTTCCACGATGGAAGCGATGGCGGCGATCCTGGGGCCGGCCTCCACACTGCCTATGTAGAGCCAGCTCTTGCGTTTAACGCAACCGGAGGGTAACCGACGCCGGTGGCTCTTCATTGGCCACCCCGACGCCGGTTGGCGCAGTGCGGTGATCTACTCGATCATCGTCAGTTGCCGGCGTCGCGGGATCAACCCGCAGGCATACCGCACCGACGTCCTCCGCCGACTTCCCAGTCTGAACATCACCCGGATCGGCCCGTTGCTGCCCGAGAACTGGAAACCGCAGCCAGCGTCGGAAGCGTAAGGTTTGCGGTTGGCTCTGCTCGCGCCCAGCCGCCCGGCGACCTGCACCCTGCTTACCGCTTACGCTCAAGTGGATTCCCAAAGCGCACGGGATTATTCCTGTAAGGTTCACCCCTGACCGGCCGACTGCGGTAGTGCAGGGGCGATTTCGGCCAGATGCCGTGTTGCCTCCCGGAACGGTCCGTGTCCACGGGTGTGGACAAGCGAACAGGCCGTTTCCAAGCAGTTCACACGACAGGAAACACAGACAGAACAATGAAACTCCGCAAACACATCACCTCGAGTCTGGTTGTCGCCGGTCTCGCCATCGGGTTGGCCGCGGCCGCCTACGCCAATCGCGGTAACGGCGCGCTCGGGACGGTCTATGTCAGCAGCCAGGGTCTCTACTACGACACCTTTGTCTCCGCTCAGCAACTGCCCAACCGCGGGCCTTTCCAGGTGCTCGAGGACGGCGTCACCGAGTTCGGCCCGGGCGATCCCGGCTATCTCGGGGGGCGCTGGTGGATCGACACCAACGGCGACGGCGAGCGGAACGAGGGCGACACGTTCCTGCTTTGTCCGTTGCTGCCGCCTGGCCGACCGTGATCATTCGGTTCGACATCGCCAATCACGTGGCGACGTCCGTCCCGACGTCAGCCGCGGGCTCGACCCGGCAGGTCCTTGGCAGGCCTGCCGGGAGCTTCCGGCGCGCCGGCTCAGCCACAGGCGGGGCCTTCCCGTAATTCGCCGTGTTCACGATGAGACTCAAGTGGGAGCAAGGGGTCAGACGTCGCAGCGCCCATCGCTTGTAGCTCCGTCTTGTCATCCGGTCCCGGCAGGTTAGTTTTCCCCTCATGCCCGTCCCGGCGAAAGCGCAGCACATGAGCGAAGTCGAATTCCTCGCGTTCGAGCGGGAATCCGACCTCAAACACCAGTTTTTCGAGGGCGAAGTGTTCGCCATGTCGGGCGGCACTCCCGCGCACAGCCGGATTGCCTCCAACTTCATGATCACCCTGGGCAACCGCCTTTGGGGGAAAGCCTGCCAACCTTACAACAGCGACCTTCGCATCAAGGTCGCGTTGACCGGGCTGATCACTTACCCCGGTCTTTCGGTCATCTGCGGCCCGCTCGAATTCGCCGCCGGCACCAATGACACCGTGGTCAACCCAACCCTGCTCGTCGAGGTGCTCTCCGACTCGACCGAGGCCTTTGATCGCGGGCGGAAGTTCCACCACTACCAGCGGATTCCGTCGCTGCGCGAGTATGTGCTCGTGAGCCAGCACGAACCCCGGATGGAGCAGGTCGTTCGCGGGGCTGCCGGGGAATGGACTTGGCGCGAGGCGGAAGGCATGGAGGCTTCCCTGGCCCTGCCATCAGTTGACGTCACGCTCGCGCTGACCGACGTCTTCGCGCAGGTGGAGTTCACGCCTCCGCCCGAGCCCCATTCCCGCCCGTAGCCCCCATGCCCCGGGAATCCCTGGCCACCAAGCGCGCGCGCACCGGGGCGATCCTCGACGCCCTGAGGCAAACCTATCCGGATGCCCATTGCGAACTGGTTCACGCCAGCCCGCTCGAACTGCTCATCGCGACCATCCTCTCCGCCCAATGCACGGACAAGATGGTCAACCAAGTCACCGCCGGGCTGTTTCAGCAGTACTGTTCCGCCGCCGATTATGCGGCCGCCTCGCAGGAGGAACTCGAGCAGGCCATCCAACGGCTCGGCTTCTTCCGCAACAAGGCCCGGTCCATCCGCGCCTGCTGCGCCAAGCTGATCGGACAACATGGCGGGGAAGTGCCCCGGACCATGGAGGCGTTGCAGGCCCTGGACGGCGTCGGGCGCAAGACGGCCAACGTCGTTCTTGGGAATGCGTTCGGGATCAATGAAGGCGTGGTGGTGGACACCCACGTGGCCCGGCTTTCCACGCGACTGGACCTCACCCGGGAGAAGACGCCGGAGAAGATCGAGCGGGACCTGATGAAACTGGTACCGCGCGAGGACTGGACCCCGTTCAGCCACTGGCTGATCTGGCACGGACGCCGGCGTTGTTCGGCGCGCAAGCCGGATTGCGCGGGGTGTGAGATCAGGGAACTGTGTCCGACTGGACGAACAGGAGGCGAGACCTGACCGCCCGGCGATTCCGGCCAGACGGACGTGGATGCGGGCGCGCACCTCAAGGTTCTCGATAGCGCGGAATTCACTCCGCTCAGGAGTTGACTCCAGGCACGGCAAGTGGAATGAACTCCGCACTCCTGATTTCGAGGCCGCTCGGAGTCGGAAGAACCTGAGCCGTG
>JACKPV010000026.1 GCA_024233305.1 Verrucomicrobiales bacterium | reverse complement strand
TGGGTCGTTGGTGGTATCGGGTGCTCCCCCTTGCTCACAGCGAGGAGAACGTTGTTCGCCGGATAGTCAAGCTGGCACGCGAACCAATGCTTGCTAGCTGGGTCGTACAGAATTCGCGGGTCGGTCATCGTCGAACCTGCGGGGTACTCGTCATCACCGTCGGTCAGACTGAAGAAGACGCTGGGCATTGCCTGCCGCATCCGTCTCCCGCTGCTCTTCTCGAACACCGCTACGCGACCATTCAGGAGTTCGACGAAATAGGTTTCCCCGACGGCCCCCATGGTGTCGGCCACCGAGCCCGCATCATCGCCTTCGGCGAAACTACTGATCCCGTCCACACCCCGGAAAGCCGTGCCAGTGGGGAACGAAACCTGCGTGATGGAGCCTGAGATCGTGCCGTAGCCGGTGGGGTTTTGAACGGGGGTCGTGACGGCGTTCTTCTCGACGTTGCTGAGCGAAAGCGTGGCGTTCGCCAGATTCACGTAGACCCCGGTATCGCAATGCTCGAGCAGGCTCTGCTGGAGGGAGTGCGTGATGTAGACGCCCGAGTTCACGTCGTATTGGATGCCGCGTTGCGCCCAGCGCACCCGGACGTTCCTCACCGTGGTGGCGCTGTTCAGGTAATACACCCAGATGGCCTGGGCCGCCTTCTGGTCGCTGGGATCCCCGTCGCTGTCCGCCTCGCCCGGCACCCCGGCAATGACCTCGCCGAAGTTGTTGTCGTCCTTCGAGGTGAACACAGGCGTCTGAAAGGTGTCGGGGAAGTTCATCGGCCCGTAGAGGAGCAGGTAGGCGTTGTGTTTGAACTCGATCGTGCAGCCGGGCTGGAAGGTCACCGCGCTCCCCATGTAATAGCTGGTCTTGATGTAGTAGGTGTGCCCGCTCACGAAAGTCGTCGGGGTGCCGTCGGTCGGGATCGTCTCGAAGTCGACGACGTAGCCGTCCGGCTCGTATTCCGCCTGGGCGACGAGCATTGGCCCCGGGGGCGGAGAGTCGGAGGGAAGCTCGGGCCAAAGGCGCCAGGAAGGATCGGCGGGATCGGCAGCGGGAGTGGAAATCGCGGCCACCTGCGTTTCCTGTTCCCCGACTGGAGGGAGCTCGGAATCGAGGGGGCCGGCAGGCCGGGCGTCCGCCGTCCGGGAGAGGCTTTGCCAGGCCGCTTCGGCGTCGGTCCAAGCAACGGATTCCACGAGGAACCGGCGACCGTCGGGCAGTTCCTGTAACTGCTTGAGCACGGGACGACCCTCCGGCCCGGATCGCGGGCCGCCGAAGGCCCAGGCGTCCTCCTCCGGGACGGGGAAGCTCTGCCCCATCAACATCGTCAGGCCGCCGAAATCCAGCACAACATCATCCTCCAACGCTGCTTCGCCCTCACGCGTCACGAGCTGCCGGCGCACGTCGGGCTCCGGGCATTCGATCAGTTCGGTGAGGACCTCCAACCGCGTGGAGGCCGGATCCCAGTCTCGGGGCAGCGCCGGCCGTTGCCGCATGACGACGTTGTGGCTGAAGAGATTATGCCGCCAGACCACGACGACATCGGCCGCGATGCCATCGAAGGCGTCGCGGTAGACAATCTGGTCCGGGGGGAGGAGTTCGCCCGGCGCGGTGTCCTTGACGGTCCCCAGCACGAGGCTCCGCTCGTTCGCCAGATCGGTCAATTGGATGGCGCGCACGCCGCCCCGCAGGCGACCACCGTCCGCCATCTGGATGTCAAAAACGGCGGCGGCCTTCAGGTCGGGACTGAAAATGGCCTGGTTCGGTCCGTAACGGGCGATGGCGCCTTCGGAGAAGGGCTCGATGAGGTCCCGGCTTTCCTTCCACCGACCGTCCTCCCGGTAATGCAGGCCGTTCTCCAACAACGTGAACCGATTGGTGCGGAGGACGGTCTGCCCGTCCGCGCCGGGAACCGGGGTGATGATCTGGTAGACCGCAAAATCGGAGCCGCGCTCGATCACGGAGCTTTGGGGTTGACCGATCACCGGCCCGGTCTCAGCCCCGACGGCCGCCGCGGCAAGGCAGAGAGAGAGAGAGAGAGAGAGAGAGAGAGAGAGGCGAACTCGCTTTCATGACGATTGCCATGCTCGTTCACCGGGCAAGCGGTCGCTACGCATAAATTGTCCGATCTTCACCCTGGATTGCCTGCCGGGAACCAAGGGGCGCCACGCGCCCGGGGCGGCGGGCCGGGGCGAGGACACCGCCGGGGACCGAGGTGCGTAACACGGGCTTTTCCGAGGCCGAGCGACCTTGAGCGCACGAACGCGAGATTCACTCCGCTTGCCGCGACTGGAGGCCACCCGCTGGCGGAGTGAACTCCGCGCTCCCAATCACCTGAGCCGCTGACGTGCAGTCGGCGCATGATTCAGTGGGGATGCGGCCGCCTGCCGCCTGGCGTGACGATTCACCAAAACGGGACCGCCAGTCGGAATCGGCGAGACCGCGTAAGCCCCTGGATTTCAGCGCCGACCACACGTCGGCGGCCACCGCGGGTTGAATTGATCCGGCTAAGGGGCGCACGGACTGGGGCGCGGCGCCGGGATTCAATTGTCGCCGCGGGGAGGCGCTGGTACAAGCCGGGGATGATCCGCGCAACACTACCGGATTCTGGTTCCGCCGACCGAGGTCGGGCCGGGCGCCAGCCCATGACGCTCCGGTTCCTGGTCGCCCTTGGCCTCGGCGGCGGTGTGGCCGCCTTCGGGGGCGAACGGGTGGCTCCTGTTCCAGATGTTCCTTTCTGGCAGGAGTTCCATGAACCGCACCCCATCGAGACCGGTGGAGCGGGGGACGATGTGCGCGCGGTGCTGGTCGACGGGGACGGCACGGTTTGGGCGGCGACGCGGGGCGGCGTCTTTCGCCTGCGGGACGGGGTCTGGGAACGGCCTTCCCGCGGTCCGGACGGTCCGGCTTACGACCTGATCCAATCGCCGACGGGCCAGGTCTGGATCGCGGCGTGGGATGGCGTGTATACGCCTCTGGCAGACAGCCTGCTGAAGTGGCATGGCGTTCCGGGACCGGTGACCGTGCTCGGGGCAAAGGACACGGGGCTCGTTGCGCTCGGACCTGAGGGAGCATGGCAGCAGGAAGGCTCCGTCTGGTATGCGCTGCCGGTGCGGTGGTCGCGCAATGTTCGCGGGTCGGCGTTCGATCCGGCGCGAGGTTGGTGGATTGCCACGGGCACGGGGCTTTATGAGATCGGGCCGGTGGAGGTCCGGTTGCAGCACCGGCCGGAAGACCTGGTTTCCACCGAGCTTCAGGCCCTGACGTTCGGGCCGGACGGACGGCTGTGGATTGGGAGTCTCGGGGGGCTGGATGTCCATGCCGGGGGGAACCGGGTGGGGCGCTTCACCGGCGCGAATGGCCTGCCACATTACGATGTCCGCTCGCTGACCTTCGGACCGGATGGACGGCTCTGGGTGGGGACCGGGCTCGGGGTGGCGCGATTCGACGGGGACCATTGGTCCCTGCGACACAGCCGCCGCTGGCTCCTGAGCGACGATGTCCGCGATGTGGCGGTGGACGCCGACGGGACCGCCTGGGTGGCGACCGACCGCGGTGTGAGCGCCATCAAACGCCGCCGGATGACACTGGCGGACAAGGCGGCCTGGTACCTCGATATTTGCCGTGCCCGGCACGTGCGACCACCCGGCTTCGTCGAGAAGTGCTTCTTCCCCGACCCAGCAGACCGGTCGCAATTCGAGCCGCGCGACGACGACAACGACGGTCAGTACACGGCGATGTATCTGGCGATGGAAAGCTATCGGTTTGCCGTGACGGGAGCGCCGGATGCCAAGCATAACGCCGACACCGCCTACGATGCGCTGGAGTTCCTCCAAACGGTGACCGGCACGGAATCGTTCGTGGCGCGCACGGTGATCCCGGTTTCGTGGACGCGCATGGCGGATCCGAACGAGGAAATCGACGCGGTCGAAACGGTGGAACGTCGCCGGCACGATCCCCGTTACAAGATCGTCGAACAACGCTGGCGTCCGTCGGCGGACGGCAGGTGGTTGTGGAAGGGTGACACAAGTTCTGACGAAATCACGGGGCATCTCTACGGCTACCTGGTCTACTTCGATCTCGCGGCCGACGACGCGCGCAAGTCCCGGGTGCAGCGGTTGGTGGCGCGGATCATGGACGGCATCATCGACGGGGGTTATGTCCTGCGCGACCTCGACGGGGAACCGACGCGCTGGGGCGTCTGGTCGCCGGAGAAGCTGAATCATGATCCTGACTGGCGGGTGGAACGACCGATCAACTCCTTTGAGATCCTGTCCTACCTGCGGGCGGCGCATCACATCACCGGGAACGGGCGTTACCTCGCGGAGTTCCGCCGGCTGATCGACGAACAAGGTTACGCGGAGAACGCGCGTCGTCCGAAGGCCTACGGCCTGGGGGAACGGACGCACATCGACGACGAACTGCTGGCGTTGGCGGCCCCGGGGTTGCTGATGAACGAGCGGGAACCCAGGTTGCACGCGCACTTTCTGGCGGGCTACGAGTGGGCCTACCGGACGGTCGAACACGAGCAGAACCCCTTCTTCAACTTCGCCTTCGGGATGCTCGGCGGAACGGGCTTCCACCTGGAGGAAACCGTCGCCTTTCTGCGGGATACTCCATTGGACCTGCGGCAGTGGACGGTGGACAACTCGGCGCGCGACGACGTCGAACTGGTGCGGCGCCCGTTGATCGCGCCGCTGCAAACGAGCCGCATGCTGCCGCCGAGTGAACGGGGCGTGATGCGCTGGGACAAGAACCCGTGGGAGGTCCGCTCCGGGGACTTCCACGATCCCGAAGGCCGGCTCGAAAGCTGCGGCGTGTTCTGGTTGCTGCCGTATTGGATGGGGCGCCACGCGGGCTTCATCGGTCCGCTTGACGCCATCGACCGGGATCACTAGGTTGCGCCGGCTTCGACGAAGCAGGGTCGCCCACCCGGCTGGCAGCCGGTCCGGGGATTGCGCAACGACCCCGGCGAGGCTGGCGGCCCCGGGAAAACGCGCGGGGGCGTCGACGGCACAACCGCAGGTTCCGCCCCACCGGACACGTCATGGCCATCCGAGTCGCCCTTCACCACCGGACCGTCTACGGCTACGACCGCGAGGTCGAACTTGGCCCGCAGGTCGTTCGCCTGCGCCCCGCGCCGCATTGCCGCACCCCGATCCTCAGCTACTCGTTGCGGATCGAGCCGGGCCCGCCCGGCAAGGGGCATTTCATCAACTGGCAGCAGGATCCCCACGGCAACTACCTCGCCCGGCTCGTCTTCCCCGAGCCGGTCCGCCGGTTCGTCGCCGAGGTCGACCTGGTGGCGGACATGACGGTGATCAATCCGTTCGAGTTCTTTCTCGAAAAGAGCGCCGAACAATACCCGTTCGCCTACGACGCTCATCTGCGCCTTGAACTCGCGCCTTACCTGGAAACGCTTTCGGCGCCGGACACGGGCGAACGGTTCGCGGCGTTCCTGGCGCAGATCGACCGTTCACCGCGCGCGACGGTCGGTTTCCTGGTCGACGTCAACCAGCAGGTCAACCGCGCCCTGCGCTACACGTTGCGCCTGGATCCCGGGGTGCAGACTCCGGAGGAGACGTTGCGGTTGGGCAGCGGTTCGTGCCGGGACATGACGTGGTTCATGGTGCAGGCGCTGCGCCGTTGCGGGCTCGCGGCGCGGTTTGTCTCGGGCTATTCGATCCAGTTGGTGGCCGACCTCAAGCCCATCGATCCGGACGCGCCCGCCGGGGTGGCGCAGGACATCACCGACCTCCACGCCTGGACCGAGGTTTACCTGCCGGGCGCCGGCTGGGTGGGCCTGGATGCCACCAGCGGCCTGATGTGCGGCGAGGGCCATTTGCCCCTGGCCTGCTCGCCGTCCCCGACCAGCGCGGCGCCGATCAGCGGCAGTGTCAGTGAATCGCGCGTCGCGTTCGACGTGCAGATGTCCGTCGCGCGCGTCCACGAGGATCCGCGCGTCACGAAGCCCTACACCGAGGCGCAATGGGAAGCCATCCAGGCCACGGGCCGGGCCATCGACCGCCGGCTCGCCCGCCATGACGTGCGGCTGTCCATGGGCGGCGAACCCACGTTCGTTTCGCTCGACGATCCCGACGGCGCCGAATGGAACACCGCGGCGGTCGGGCCGGCGAAGCGGGCGTTGTCCGAACAACTCATCCGCCGGTTGCGGGCGCGTTTCGGCGGGGGCGGCCTGCTGCACTTTGCGCAGGGCAAATGGTATCCGGGCGAACCCCTTCCCCGGTGGTCGCTCAACCTCTACTGGCGCCGGGACCGCGAACCGATCTGGACCGACCCCGGCCTCATCGCCGACGGCCAGCGGGACTACGGGCACACCCACCGGCACGCCGCCCGGTTCATGCAGGAACTGAGCCGCGCGCTCGAGGTCAATCCGAAGTACATCAATGCCGCCTTCGAGGACACCGACCATTTCGACCGGCTCCGACGCCGCCTCCCGGTGAATGTGACCGCGGTCGACAACCGCATCGAGGATCCCCTGACCAGTGAGCGGTTGCGGCGGCTCGCCGAGCGCGGCACCCAGACGCCGGTCGGATTCATCCTGCCGCTCGAACGCCGCGAAACCCGGGACGGCCCGACCTGGCACAGCGGCTTGTGGATGGTCCAGGGCCGGCGCATCGCGCTGGTCCCCGGCGATTCCCCCATCGGGCTGCGGCTCCCGCTGGATTCGTTGCCCTGGGTCGAACCGGACGAAGCGCCCGGGCTGGCGGCGCAGGATCCCTTCGAACCGCGCGCTTCCCTGCCGCCGCACGAAGCGATGGCGCCCCGGGGCGCGCAACTGGCACAGATCGTCTCCGGCCCGACCGACGAGCGGCAGGTCATCGTGCCCCAACGCCTCGGTGAGGAACCGTTCGCCGGCGATCCGGACAATCCCGCGGACCGCGCGCCGGGCGTCGGCGAATCGGCCCGCTGGGTCATCCGCACCGCCCTGTGCGTCGAGGCCCGGGAAGGCCGGCTGCACGTCTTCCTGCCGCCCACGCGCCGGATCGAGGATTACCTCGCGCTGATCACCGCGGTGGAAGGCACGGCGCAACGACTTGAAATGCCGGTGATCATCGAAGGCTACACGCCGCCGCCCGACCACCGGATCGAGTGCATCAAGGTGACCCCCGATCCCGGTGTCATCGAAGTGAACATCCATCCCGCACACACCTGGGAACAGCTCGCGCACAACACCGCCACGCTGTACGAGGAAGCGCGGCAATGCCGGCTGGGCACCGAGAAGTTCATGCTCGACGGCCGCCACACCGGCACCGGCGGCGGCAACCATGTGGTCGTCGGCGCCGCCACCCCCTCGGACAGTCCCCTGCTCCGCCGCCCGGACCTGCTGCGCAGCCTCGTCGGTTACTGGAACAACCACCCGTCGCTGAGCTACCTGTTCAGCGGTCTCTTCATCGGCCCGACGAGCCAGGCGCCGCGGGTGGACGAGGGCCGGGCGGATGCGGTTTACGAACTCGAGATCGCCAACCGGTTGGTGCCCGATCCACCGCTCGATCCGGAAACCGGTCTCGCCGCGATCCCCGGGGGCGCCCCGGGCTTCCCGCCCTGGCTCACCGACCGCGTCTTCCGTCATCTCCTGACCGATCTGACGGGCAACACCCACCGGGCGGAATTCTGCATCGACAAGCTCTATTCGCCGGACGGTTCGAGCGGACGGTTGGGCCTGCTCGAATTCCGCGGGTTCGAGATGCCGCCGCACTGGCGGATGAGTCTGGCTCAGATGCTCCTCCTGCGGGCGTTGATCGCGCGGTTTTGGGAACGCCCCTACCACGCGCCGCTCAAGCGTTGGGGCACGCAGCTCCACGATCAGTTCCTCCTGCCGCACTTCTGCGCCGAGGACTTCAAGACCGTGCTGGACGAACTGGCCGAACACGGCTTCCGCATCGATCCCGTCTGGTACGCGCCGTTCCTCGAATTCCGGTTCCCCGTGGTCGGTCGCGTCAGCTACGACGGCATCACCCTCGAGCTGCGACAGGCCATCGAACCGTGGCTGGTGTTGGGCGAAGAGGCCGGCGCCGGCGGCACGACCCGCTACGTGGACTCGTCGGTCGAACGGATGCAGATCAAGGTCACCGGCATGAGCGGCGGCACGGGGGGGCGGCATCTGGTCGCGGTCAACGGCGTGGCCCTGCCGCTGACCGCGACCGGACGCGCGGGCGAATTCGTCGCCGGGCTGCGCTACCGGGCCTGGCAACCGGCCTCCTGCCTGCACCCGACCATCGCCCCGCACTCGCCGCTCGTGTTCGACCTCGTGGACAGCC
Source organism: Verrucomicrobiales bacterium (assembly GCA_024233305.1). Lineage (GTDB taxonomy): Bacteria > Verrucomicrobiota > Verrucomicrobiia > Limisphaerales > J093 > J093. The sequence goes on along the minus strand of JACKPV010000026.1, from coordinate 360,607 downwards.
CGACCGGCGAAGGCGCCCTGGCCGACAGCGAGGCGGAGGGCGAACTGGTCGGCAAGGCCATCGGTGGCTGCACCTATCACGTGGCCCATCCGGGGGGACGCAACTACGAGACCTTCCCCGTCAACGCCCTCGAAGCCGAGGCCCGCCGCGTGGCACGCTTCTTCACGCACGGCCACACCCCCGGACGCATCCGCATCCGCCGCTCCGCCCCGAGCATCGAAATGCCCCGCACGCTCGACCTGCGACGCCTCTGAAGCCCCCGGCGCGTCGGCGGGCGCGAGGGAACCGGTGCTGGACCGGGCGGCGGTCCCGCGAAGGGGGCCGATGGCCGGCTATTCGGCGGCTGTTTCCCCTTCGGAAACGGCTTGTGCATCGGCCAGCCTTCGCCAGACCCGCAGGGCTTCGGTCACGCCCCAGGCCTGAGCGTCACAGCCGCGCTGGGCATGCGGCGCATCGCCATCGACGATTTCCGGCAGCTGGCCGGCGCAGCCTTCTGCCAGCAGGCGATCCATGCCGGCCAGGTAGGCCCGGGCGGCCGCCACCGCCGGAGGTTCGTTCCCCCAGGCCTGCACGAGCGCTTCGCAAAACCCGGGAAACGTCCAGGTCCAGGCCGTGCCGTTGTGATAAGCCGGCTTGCGACGCGTGTCTTCATCGCCCTCGTAACGGCCCCAGTACGGTTCGTCGGGATGGTTCAACAACGCGCCGGACGGACCGGTGACCGGCAACGGTGGCGATACCCGCAAGGGCGCGAGCGACCGCAGGGCCCCCGGCGTCACCAACCAGCGGCGGGCCGCCTCGACGGTGCGTCGCGCCGGCGCGCCGGCGAACAACCCGAGCGCCACCGCGAGCAGGCAGTTGCTGCGAAGCGCATCGCTGGGCGTCGCATCGGCCGCGGCGCGACCGGGCGGCGCCAGCAGCACATCCGCCGGCCACCCCTTGGTTTCCAGCCAGAACAGCGAAGCGAACGAAGCCCCGGCGCGCTCGGCCAGAACCGACCACGGCTCCTCCAGCGGCGCCGCCTCCAGCCGGGCCAGTTGCCGGAGCAACCGGATCCACAGCGCTTGAATCTCGACGGGATACCCTTCCCGCGGCGTCCCCGCCGGATGGTTGGTGTCCATCCAGGTGAAGTGCGACGGACTCCAAACCAGACCGGACGCCGGATCGACCCGGATGCCGTTGGTCGTTCCGCGCAGGTATCCGCAGGCAATCGAGCGCAACACCTCGCCCACCGTCCGTCCGCCGGCTTCCACGCAGGTCCGGTACAGCGCGTCTCCGGGACCGTCCGCATACTCTTCGCAGACCAGCCCGTACCAGAGCGGAGCATCCGAGGTTTCGCGGTTCGCCGCGTTGTCGCCGTGGATCGCGTTCGGCAGCGTGCCGCCTTCCTCGAACCGTCCAAAGACCTTCAGGATTTCGAGCACCTCCCGTCGCCAACCGCCCGCCAGCAACCCCCGGGCGCAGATGAGCGTGTCGCGCCCCCAGTCCAGAAACCACGGATATCCGGCCACCACCGTCTTCCCGCCGTCACGGCCCACCACAAAGGCCTCGCACGCGCGCCGCAGGGCCGCATCGAAACGGTCGTCCGGGGCGGGCCCGGCGGTCGCCGGCCGGAACTGGGCCGCGGTTTCCGCCGACGCCTGAGCATCGGGGATCGCCGCGTCATCGGGCGAGGCCAACGCCGCGGCGATCGCGTCGGCGGACGGCGCGGTCGGGTCGGCGCAGATCACCATGGTGGCCGCGGCGCCACCGGGCATCGCGATCTCGAACCACCCGGGGCTGTAGGCATCGCCATGGCCCTCCTGCCCGCGGGTTTGTTCCACCGGATGCGGAATGTTGAAGCACCACTCGGCCTCAGGATGGAATTTCCCGTGGTCGGTCCAAACGCGCAGTTGGCGATCCGCGGCCGGGCGAAACTGAAACCCCGCCGCTTTCGGCAGCCGGGCGGTGTGCGTGCGGAAATGCCGGTCGGCGCCCGAATTGTGCTTGGTTTCCTGATGGAAGCTCCGGTCCTCGATATCGATCCGCACCGTGAGCCGAACGTCCGCGTCGGGCGGAAGATCCCGGCTGGTCCGGGCGTGCTTCCGGGGTCGGCTCAGGCGCAGAACGGTCGTGTTACCGCCGGGGACCATCGCCGCCTCGAGGTCGATCTCCGCCGTGCGACCGTCCCCCGCCGGCGCCCGGAACCGCCAGCGCGCCGGCGGGCCGGCCTCGAGGGCCGCCAGCGTATCGGCATTCAAAGGTGAGAGGAAGCCGTCGGCGTTCACCCACACGCGGGCGCGTTTGGCCAGCACATGGCGGTCAACGGGGACCCGCGGATGCAGGTTGGCGCCCAGCAGACAGTCGTACTTGGAGCGGACGCCCCCGAAATCCGCCGGCAACCGCGCCATGCCCCCGCAACCATTCGTCAGCAGGACGATTTCCGGAAAGCGGCCCGCCGGTGGACCGGTTTCCGCCGCCCCGTTCAACGACCGCAGGCTGCCGCGGATGTGCTGCGTGCCATCGCCGTAACGCTCGATTTCGAGCGTGGCTTCGCCGGTCGCGGTGTTGTCCGCCCAGAAGGCTGCCACGTGCCGGTTGCCTGCGCGCACCGAAACGGCATGCTCGGGCAACGCGCGTCCGGACCGACGCAAGGTGACGCGAAACCGCGCCGGATCCTCGACGAGCAGCCAGTGTTCCCCGGGCCAGGGCGTCACGCGCCGCACGTCCGCGGCCTCCCAGCGAATCACCGCGGGATAGCCTTCGGAGCCACGGAACAACTCCCGGCCGAGGGCGGCGGCGTCCGCCCGGTTCCGCAGGCGCGGGATGGCGGCCAGAAAGCCGGCCACGTCACGCTCGACGTGATCGGCGAGCGCGGGGAGATCCAGGTCGCCGAGCGCCTCGACGGGCAACACCCGGCCCAGGGCCTGGAGGGCGAACGCTTCGAGCGCCCGACGGTGCGAATACGTCGTCCCGGACACCCCGGAGGGCTGGCGTTGAGTGGCGAGACAGTACGCCGCCCCGGGGCCGAGCCGGAACCGCAATCCCTGCCTTCCGCCGCAGTGGATTTCGGGGCCGGTCTGGCCGAGCAGATCGATCAGGCTCACTTCCTGGCCCGTGGCCGGCGCCAACCCCGCCCCGGCGAGCGGGGCCACCTCAAGGGTGCATTCGCGCTCGTGGTCGGGGTCCGTGTTGACCAGCACCAACACCGCGTCCTGCCCTTCGCCAGACCGGCGGAGCAGGGCGAACACCGGATCCTCGTTGCCGCTCAACCGCGTGAGTTGCGCGCCGTCGAAGAAGCACGGATGCGAGGCGAGCAGACGGTTCAATGCGCCCAGTTCGGGAATCAGATGTTGCTCATTGCCCCACGCGAGCCCGCGCCGGGAATGCACGTTCACCTTTTCGGCCGCCAGCCATTCGACGCCGCACGTGAAGCCGAACCCGCCATTGACGCTGGCCAGGGCGCACAGCCGGTTGCGCAGCAGCGACCAGGCCCGGCCCCGCGCTGCCAGGCGGTCGTTGTCATGGGTTTCGCTGTAGTGCACGTAAAGCCCGCAACGACGGCTCTGGGCCAGGGCGTAATCGAGGTACCAGGCCACCTGCGCCCCGCTGTGGTTCTGGAACAACTCCGAGTAGGCCCACTGCATGTTGCCCTCGGCCAGCAGGGATTCCGTGGCCGCCCACGCGCCGCCCAGGCCTTCGAGAAGGAACACGGTGTCCGGAAACTCCTGCCGCACCCGCGCGATGATGTAACGCCAGGCATCCAGCGGCACCATGTAGCCGGCATCACATCGGAATCCGTCGACCCCGCGCCGGCACCATTCGAGCAGGGCATCGGCGATGTAACGCCGCAAACCGGGGTTGTCATGCCGCAACTCGACCAGGTCCTCCCACGTGTTGCCCCAGGCCCCGGGGCTCTTGAAACTCCCGTCCGCTTGTCGCTCGAACCAGTCGGGACGGTTCTCCCACAGCGTCGACCCCCAGCCGGTATGGTTGATCACGATGTCGAGAAACAGGCGGCCCTCCCGCGCATGCACCCCTTGGGCGAGTTCCCGAAACTGGTCCAACCCGGTCGTCCGGCGGTCGAACGCGACCAGGGCCGGATCCACCGCCAGCAGATCCTGGCACGCATACGGGCTGCCAAACCGGCCGAAGCGGGCAAACGTCGTCGGCGTCGGATGCACCGGCAGCAGATGCAGGATGCGACAGCCGAGGCGGTCGAAGATGTGCGGCAGTTCGCGCGCCAGATCGCGAAACGTGCCCGAGGGCGGGATCACCGAGTAGCCCTTCTCGTCCAGTTGCCGGAGCTGCGCGTCCAACGGGGAGGGCGTGGTCGTGGCGGCCTCCTGCCCACGCCCGAACATCCGCGTGAAGGCGCAATAGATCGTGTTCCCGCTGCGCGTCCAGGCCGGTTGCACGGCGAGCCCGAGGTTGTCCCCGGGCGGCCAATGCTGCCAGCCATGGGGGTCCACCGCATACGCCTTCGCCTCGAACCAGCCCACCTCCGCCAGCGGCAACGTCACCCGCCAGGCGCCGTCGGTCCAGGCCAGCGGAATGTCCCGCCACGAGGCAAGCGAGCTGGGTTTGCCCGCTTCGACAGCGGTAATGATCTCCTCCCGCAGGGCGTCGGCCCGGCCAAGGTTCGTGCGTAGAAATGCCCGCCACCCAGGCGGGCAGGGTTCCCCTTCAGCCGGACGCAGGGCAAACGCCACCCGGTCCCCCACAAAGCGCACCAACCGTTCCCCCGGTGCCGGGCTTGATTGCAGTTCAGGCATAACAGCACGACCGACGGCATCCACCCGCCGACCGCCATCAAGTCTACGGCTCCCCACCCGCACGGCAAGGACCGACGACGGCCACCGGCGCACCGGCCACTGCGGATCGCCGGCGTTCCCCCGGCCGGGCGTTGGTTTGGGGAAACCGTGCCCCGACCGCTGCGAGGCCTTCGCTTCCCGGCAGCCGATGGGCTCCCCGGGCTTGTCACCATTCCCGACAGCGTTAAGGTCGGGGAGCAAGAGCAACAGGATACTCCCAGATGAATTACCATGCCTGCCCAGCACGCGCGCGTTCGCGTCGCACCGGAATCCTCGGGACCTTGATCGCGCTGCTGCTCGGGACCGGTCTCGGGGGCGACGCGCAGTCCCAGGATCTCCTGCTCTCCGAGTTCCTGGCCGACGCGGATTTCGGCCGGCTGGACGAGGACGGCGAGACGCAGGACTGGATCGAGATCCACAACCCCAACCGCGTCGCCGCGCCCCTGGCCGGCTGGTCGTTGACCGATGATCCGGACGATCCGACCCGCTGGACCTTCACCGGTGGCTCGATCCCGCCGCGTGGTTTTCTCGTCGTGTTCGCCTCGGGCAAGGACCGCCGCGATCCGACGGGGCAATGGCATACGAATTTCCGCCTTGAACGGAACGGGGAATACCTGGCGTTGGTGCGGCCCGACGGTTTGACCCGCACCACCGAGTTCGCTCCGGGCTACCCGACGCAGGTGGACGGCGCGTCCTACGGGCTTGGCATGTCCGAGGAACGGCAGGTGCTCGTCGCCGAATCCTGGCCGGGCCGGGCGCGGACACCGGGCGCCGGCGACGTCGACACAGACTGGACACTGCCGGGCTACGACGACGCGGCCTGGACGCCGGTGCAGATGGGCATCGGCTACGAACGGCCGGACGCGGGCGGGAACGACCCCGAGCCGACCCTGGAGGATGTCACCCGGCCCGGCGACGTGATCCAGCCCACCTCCTTCAATTCGCCCGGCAATGAAGGCGTCGAACTGGCGATCGACAACAGCACCTCCACGAAGTACCTGAACTTCGACAAACTGCATGCCGGCTTCACCGTCACGCCGGGCGTGGGACCGACCGTGGTCGTCGGGCTGCGGGTCACCTCGGCCAATGACGCGCCGGAGCGCGACCCGGTTTCCTTCACGCTCGAAGGAACGAATGACGGTGTGGTATTCACCGAGATCGCCCGGAGCCGGCTGCCCGATTTCCCGGCGCGTTTCCATACGGTCGAAGTGCGGTTCGAGAACCCGCAGTCGTACCGCTCCTACCGCCTGCTCTTTCCCGAAGTGCGCAACGCGGCGTCGGCGGTGGCGATGCAACTCTCGGAGGTCGAATTGCTCGGCACCGCGGGACCGCCGCCGGCCCGGTTTGCCGAGTTCATTGCGACGGACATCGAAGGATGGATGTACGGGCAACGAACCGCGGTCCAGGTGCGACTGCCCTTCGCGCTCGCGGAAGGAACCCCGCTCAGCGACCTGTTCCTCAACGTGCGCTACGATGACGGGTTCGTGGCGTACCTCAACGGCACGGAAGTGGCCCGCGCCAACGCGCCGGCCGTCGTCGCTCACAATTCGATCGCCGAAGCGGACCGGGCGCGGGCGGACGCGGCGCAGCCCGCGGTCTTCTCGATGGCCGAACACGCGCCGTTGCTGGCGCCCGGACCGAACGTGCTGGCGATCGTGGCGCTGAACGACCGGGCGGACAGCCCGGACCTGCTGCTGGGCGTGGAACTGGCGAATGTCCGGGCAACGGTGGGCGCCGCAGGCTATTTCGCGAAGCCGACCCCCGGCGATTTCAACGCCGCAACCAGCCAGGGACGCGTCGCCGAACCCGTGCCCGGCGTGGGGCGCGGTTTCCTCCCGGGCCCCGTGGATGTGACCCTGTCGAGCGCCACCCCCGGCGCATCGATTCGTTACACCACCGACGGACGGGCGCCATCCGAGACCGTGGGCGAGTTGTATGCGGGCCCGGTCCGGATCGACGGCAACGTCCCCTTGCGGATGGTTGCCTACAAGGAAGGCTGGTTGACCTCGCGCGTGGTAACGCATACGTACCTTCATCTCCCCACGGTGGTGGCCCAAAGCAACGCGAGCGCGGTGGCGCAGGGATTCCCCGCCGCGTGGGGATCGATCACCGCGGACTACGGCATGGACCCGCGGATGGTCGGGCCGGACGGAACCGATCGGTACGGCGGGGTCTATGCGCAATCAATCGAAGCGGACCTGCTGGCCTTGCCGTCGATATCGCTGGTGATGGATCGCGACGACTGTTTCGGCGCGTTGGGTATTTATGCGAACCCGGAGAACCGCGGCGACACCTGGGAACGCCCGGTATCGTTCGAGATCCTCGATCCGGCCCGGCCGGGAGACGGCTTCCAGATCGACGCCGGGGCGCGCATCCAGGGCGGGGCGTTCCGCCGGTTCGACCTGACGCTCAAGAAGTCGTTCCGGATCGTTTTCCGGCGGAAGTACGGAGCGGGAACGATGGGTTATCCGCTGTTCGGCGAGGCGGCGGCCGGCGAGTTCAACAACTTCATTTTGCGGGCGAACAGCAACGACGCGTGGCCGTGGGGAGGCGGCAATGCGCTCTATGTGCGTGACGCCTTCGCGATGGAAACCGCCCGGGCCATGGGCATCGCCTCGTCGCACACCCGGTTCATGCATCTCTATATCAACGGTCTCTATTGGGGCCTTTACAACCCGGTCGAACGACCCGACGCCGCCTTCTCGGCTGCCTACAACGGGGGGGATCGGGACACGTGGGACGCGCTGAACCAGGACGGTCTGGTGGACGGCACGGCCGACGCCTGGAACGAGCTGCTGAACGTGCTGAACGAGGGCTTGTCCCGCAACGAGGTCTATCAGCGGGTCCAGGGCCGCAACCCCGACGGCTCGCCCAATCCCGATTATCCCAACCTCCTGGAGGTGGATAATCTGATCGATTACATGATCCTGAACCTCTACATCGGCAACGCGGACTGGCCGCATCGCAACTACTGGGTCGGCCGCGACCACGCCGGCCCGGACGGCTTCCAATTCTACCCGTGGGACAGCGAGACGGCCCTGGGCCTGAGCGGGGTGACCACGGATCGCACCGGCGTGAACACCGCCGTGGCCCGGCCCTACGCCGCCGCCCGCGAGAACGCCGATTTTCGGATGCGCTTTGCCGACCACGTCCACCGCCATTTCTCGCCCGGCGGCGTCTTCTATGTGAATCCCGACCGCTCGGCCTGGAATCCGGCCAGTCCCGAGGACAATCGCCCCGCCGCGCGCTTCGCCGCCCTCGCGGCCGGCATTGAGGGACCGATGGTGGGCGAAGCGGCGCGGTGGGGCGATCAGATGGGCTCCGGGCCCTTCACCCGCAACGATCACTGGGCCGGTTCCCGAGACGGCCTTTTGCGGGACTATTTCCCGCGGCGGTCGGCCATCGTGCTGGATCAGTTCCGGTCGGCGGGGCTCTATCCTGTGACGGCAGCGCCGACGATCCTCCCGGCAGGCGGGATTCTGCCGGCCGGGGAGCGCGTCACCCTCAGCGCCCCGGCGGGAACGATCTACTACACGACGGACGGCAGCGACCCGCGGCAACCGGTGGAGGTCGAGGTCGTTGCCGAGCGGACACTGGTAACCGGCGCCAACCCGCGGCGGGTGCTGATCCCGACGGTCGCCAACGGCGGCAACGCTCTTGGCGATTCCTGGCGACTCGGGCCGTCCGGGTTTGACGACCGCCAATGGACCGCCGGCACGGGCGGTGTGGGGTACGATCTCGGCGCGCAATACCGTGACTATATCGGGATCGATGTTCGCGACGCGCTCTATCAAAAGGCGGGCTCCGTATATGTTCGGATTCGGTTCCAATGCGAGCCGGCGGGTTTGGAGAGACTCAACGCCATGACGTTGCGGGTCCGGACGGACGACGGTTTCGTCGCCTATCTGAACGGTGTCCGGATGGCCGCCCTGAACGCACCGAACACGCCGGCCTGGGATTCGTTTGCCACCGGCAACAACCCCGACGAAGCCGCCGTGGTATATCGGGCGTACGACGTCACCGCGCACCTGCCGGCCCTGCGGGCGGGAGAAAACCTGCTGGCCTTGCACGGGTTGAACGTGTCGCTCGACAGTTCGGATTTCCTGCTGGACGCCGAACTCGAGGCCGTCGAGCAGCGCCAGGTGGGTGGTGACGATCTCCGGGCCGAGGTCTACACCGGCCCGGTGGCGCTGACGGATCTGACCACCATCAAGGCGCGCGCGCTGCAAGGAGCCGAATGGAGCCCGCTCAGCGAGGCAACCTTCATCGTGGGGCAACCCCGGTTGGTGATTTCGGAACTGAATTACCATCCCGCCGATCCCACGCCCGCCGAACTGGCCGCCGGATTCACCAGCGACGAGGATTTCGAGTTCATCGAACTGTACAACGCCGGCAACGGATCAGCGGATCTGCGCGGGGTGCGGTTCGTGGACGGCGTCGAATTCGACTTTTCGATTTCCCCGCTGACGCAACTCGCGCCAGGCGGGTACGTGCTGCTCGTCCGGAACCAGGCGGCGTTTACCCTTCGCTATGGAACGGGACTCCCCATCGCGGGTGAATACGATGGCCGGCTCTCGAACGCGGGAGAACGACTTGAGGCGGTGGAGGCGGCGGGGAATACCCTGTTCGCGTTCGGCTTCGGCACGACCTCGCCCTGGCCCACGAGCCCGGATGGCGGCGGCTTCTCGCTCGAACTGGCGGATTTCGCCGGGGATCCGGCGGCGGCGGCAAGCTGGCTCGCCAGCGTCACCCGGGGAGGCACCCCCGGTTCGGTGGCGACCACCGCGGATTTGCGAATCGACTCGGTGCATTACGAAGGCACCACTTTGACGCTCCGGTTCGAGGCGCGCGCCAACCGGGCCTACCAGGTGCGCCAGCGCACCGGATGGAGCGTCGACTGGGGCCCGCTGGACACGGTCCCCGCCCGCCCAACCGCCGGTTCGAGGGAGGTTGTCCAGCAACTCGATCCACTGGCGCCCTACGCCTTCCTCCAACTGCTCGAACTCCCCTGATGCCGCGGTAATGGAATGGAGGTCTTCCCGCCAGACACCCGGCTCGAATGCGCTCAGCCGTAACCATGCAGTGACTCGTAGCCGCCGACGTGCAGTCGGCGCATGATTCAGCTGGGAAGGGCTGCCTCCCGCCGGGCGCGACGGTTCACCAAGACGTGACCGCCGGTCCGAGCCGGTGAGACCGCGTAAGCCCCGGGATTTCAGCGCCGACTACACGTCGGCGCCTACGGCGGGTTGAATCGATACGGCTCAGGGACCGCGCGGGCTCTGACCGGTTGTGGTCCTGGAAACGGCGCTCGAGACCTGGTCGCACGGGGCTTTCAGCGCAGTGGAACCTCCGGGGTCAGGGCCCTTCATGGATCCGGTTGCCGGCGGGATCGATGAGGGTCGCGGTTACGAATACCACGAGGTTCTTGCGGACTTCCTGCTGTCCTTCGCTGCGGAACAGGCGCCCGACCATCGGGAGATCACCCAGGGTGGGCACCTTGTCGACCGTGTGTTGCACGTCGCGCACCGCCATGCCCCCCAGCACCACGGTTTGCCCGTCGCGAAGCCGGACGTTCGTGGTCGCCTGGCGCACCCGGAACCGCGGCAGCGGCGGCTCGAGCAACGTGCTGCGCCCCCCGATCTCGACCCGCACCCGGCTTGCCTCGGGCGGTTCGTCGTAGCCCAGGAATTCCGTCACCGTCGCGATCAACGTGAGGTTCAGGGTCAGGCCGTCCGCCTCGACGAACGGGATCACGTCCAGCACCGGCCCCACCGGCACCTGCACGGTGCGGAACGGGACGGCATTCGTGGCGGCCTCCGCGTCCGCCGGGAGCGGGGCGAGCACTTCCGGATTCAAGCCGTTGACCACCGTGCGCAAATCCACGATCTGGATCTGGGCCTGACGACCACTGACGGTAGTCACCCGCGGCGCCGCCATGATGTCCACGTTGTCACGTTGTTCCAGGGCGCGGAGGACCACCCGATACTGCGGATCAGTCAGAATCCCGGTCACTCCCCCCCGGGCAGCGGCAAGGACCCGCATGTTCTCGGCGCCGGGGAGTTGCTTCCCGGGCCACTCGAACTGGTTCCCCTGAAAGAGCTGCAACCGCTCATCGGCAACCGGACCCGGACCATTCGTTGCCCCAAGCGGGGTCGGCGCTCCCGGAAACAGACCCGCACCGCCGCCGACATTCTTGGACGCTTGCGTCGCGCCCGGCCCTGCCAGGTCCACCGAAGCCGTCCCGCCCTGGACACCGGGTTGATTCGTCCCGCCGCCGGCGACAGCGGTCCCGAGGAACCAGTCGAACCCCAGCGCCTGCGCGTCGGCATCCGTGGTCTCGACGAACTTCGCTTCGATCGTCACCTGCGGGGGCGCCGAGTTCAGCACCTGCAAGGTCGACGCGATGACCTCCTGATCGGCCGCGGTGGCCCGCACCAGCATGACGCCATTCTGTGGGTTGTAGAAAAGCCCCTTGCCGTTGCCGCTTTGGAGGCCCGCCCCGCTGGCGACAGCGGTGAAGACGTTTTCGCCGCCCCAGTCAACGCCCGCAGCGGCGAACAACTGCCAAAGCAACCGGGTGTTCAACGACGAATCCTCGGACGCGGATCCCGGCTCGCCCGCGGTTTGCCCGGGCTCCAAGGGCGCGCGCCCTCCCGACGCCGGGTTCTCAAGACGCGCACCGGCCGGGGCCAGCGATTCGGGGAGGGAAGGCGGTTTGGGCAGGGATTCCAGCACCATTCCCGGATTCAGTTTGTACAAGCGGGTAACCAGACCGGGGGCCGCGTCGGAGGTTTCCGGGACCGGGACGACATCGGCCGCCGGGTCGGCTCCTCCGATCTTGGCCGACTCCACCTCGCCCGCGGAACCTGCAGTCTCAAGGCTCACCCGTGTCACTCCCTCCGCGGAAAGGAGCGTCATCACCGAGGCCACGTACTCCGCGCGCGATTCGCGGTCGGCGACCAGCCGCACGGCCAACTCGGGTTGGGCCTGGTGTCTTTCCGCCACCCTTGCCCGCAGCGCTTCCAGGCCGATCTCCTGACCATCCAGGAAGAACCGACCCGCAGGATCCAGGCGGACTTCGACAGTGCCGCTGCCCGCTCCCGCGCCGGGGGCGGCCTCTCCGACGCCAGCCACCGCGGGCGACGAAACCGCCACTGTGGAGGCGCCGGCTTCGGGCGCACCCTCGGTCGGTTGAATCGGATCCACGGATTCGGACGGCGAAGCAGGCGACCGGCTTTGCGCGAACTGGCCCGCCAGCACCTGCTCGGCCAACATCGACAGCGGTGACCGTCCGGGAGCGTCGGAGGCTTTGGCCCAAGCGGAAACCCCGAGCGATCCCGCGGCCCCGATCAGTCCACCGATCACGATGCCGACAGCGATGCGCCGCCGCGGACGCCAGGTCGCGCCCTCCGACGGAAGCTGCAACAGCCGTTCGACCCGCCGGCCCAAATGGGAGCGAAAGCCGCTGCCGGCCATCCCGAGCCAACCCGCCCGTTGCCCCTGCAACCGGCCGCCCAAGGCGACGAGACAGGCGGCCAGTTCCTCCGGCCCGTTTTCGACCAGCACGCTCGCCTCATCCGCCGCGGTTTCGCTCGCTGCGCGCAGCCGCCCGAGTCCCCACCAAACCACCGGATGCCACCACAGCAATGCGGCGAACACCCTCGCCATCCCCTGCCAGAGCGGGTCCCGCGCGGCCAGATGCGCCAGCTCGTGCGACAGCATCGCATCCAACCGCCGGTCCGAATGCGCCGCCAGAAAACCGCGCGGCACCAGGACGGTGGGGCGCCACCAGCCATAGGCCGCCGGCCCGACCAAGTCGCAGACCTCGCCCACTCGAATGTTCCGCCGCAAGCCCATGCTGGCCGCGATGCGCAGGACCCGCTGCGACAGCTCCGGGCCGGCATCGCCTGCGCTTCGGCGCAAGGCCACCGTCAGCCCCCAGCGCTGCGCCACCGTTCGCGCGAGCAACAGGAACGTCCCCCCGGCCCAAATCAAGCCCGGCCACAACCCATTCACCGGTGCCGCAACCGCCATCCGACCCGGCTCGACGAACGAAGCCGGCGCCACCGCCGGGAGAATCCCATCCGCCGCCGGCGCGTCGCCGACCGGGAGATTCGTCCGCACCCGAAAGACCGGCCCGGATCGCTCGGGAACCCGGATGTCCGACCGGGTCCAGTTCTCAACCCCAAGCAGCCAGCCGCCGAAGAACAAGGCGGCGGCGAGGAATGCGGTGAGCCAAGCGGCACGTTGGGCACGCCCGGATCCCAACCGGGAAGCGAGTGCCCCGGCCAAGGCGAAGAGCAATCCCACGGCGCACGTCGGCGCCAGCAGCGTTTCCAGCCAAAAGGCCGGCGTGAGGGAGGAAATCAGGGGATTCATGACGCGCGCTTCCTTTCGGCGATGAGTGTTTCCAGTTTGGCGAGTTCGTCCGGGCTGACTTCACGCGCGGTCAGCAGGTGGTTGACCATCGTCGCCAGGCTGCCCTGAAACAGCCGGTCGAGCACGTGCTCGGCCATGTTACCGCTGACGCGTTCGGCGGCCACCGCGGCCCGGTAAACGAAGGTCCGGCCCTCGGTGCGATGCGCCACCAAGCCGCGCACTTCCATCTTGCGGAGCATGGTGGCCACCGTCGTGTAGGCCAGGCGCGGTCGGGCTCCGAGGAGGTCGTGGACCTCCGCCACGGTGGCTTCGCCGCGGTCCCAGAGGACCTGCATGATCCGCAACTGCAGATCGCCGAGTCGATGGAGTTTCGTTTTTGCCATGACAATCAACTTTCGACGACCTTGATAATACTACCGTGGTAGTTTGTCAACCGGTTTCTTCCTGTGTTTGGCTTCCACCTCGTTGCCGGGGCCCGGGGCTTTCAGCCCGTCCGGGGTCGACACATTTCGGCAGCCCGTCGTCGACAAGCGCGTCAGCGACGGATTAGTGTCTGCCAACGTCGGGACGGGTTGGTTCCCCGCTGCCGGGCGCCGGCCGGACCGGGAGGCGAAGGCGGGGGCCGGCCGGCCGTGATCGGTTGGTGGGGGGCGGGATTTCATTTCCCGTTCCCGGATGAGACACGGGGCGCATGGCGAAGCTGGTGGTGATGAATCGCGAGGACGCGGGCGCCGAGATCGATCTTCCCTGCGGGGTGATCCGGCTCGGACGGGCTGCGGACAACGACATTTGCCTGACGGCCGCCTCGATATCGAGCCACCACTGCGAATTGGCGGTGGCGGAGTTCGAGGTACGGGTTCGGGACCTCGGCTCCACCAACGGCACGTTCGTCGATCGCCGTCCGGCAGCGGAAGCGGTCCTTCGCGACGGCCAGGTGCTGGGTCTGGGCAACGTGGAACTGCGCGTGGTTTGCCCGTTGCCCGACATCCGGATTCCGGTGCACATGCGCGAGGAGGAACCGCAGGCCCGACTGCTGGCGGACGGGCGCGCGGCCTGCCTGCATCACCCGACGGCGGCGGCGGATTTCACCTGTCTGCAATGCGGCAAGCAGTGGTGCGGCGAATGCTCGAAGGAACTGCACCTCGTGGGCGGGCGGGCCCGACATTTCTGTCCGGCGTGCAGCGGGCGATGCCAGCGCATTGTCCCCGAAGCCCCGCCCCGCCCGGTTCAAACCCACCTGCGCCGCGCGTGGGCCACCGTCAAACGGGGGTTCACCTGGAGGACTCCGAAGCGTTGACCCCGGGCGGACGGACCTCGTCCCCGGACCGGACCTCCCCGCCGCTGATGTCAGCCACGATGGTGCTTCCCCGCGACGGCCCGCTGACCCGCAGTTCACCCACCTTCATCCCCTCCCGGAAGACATCCAGTGACGCGCCCAACTCCGGCAGCAGGTGGAAGCCAAAATCCAACACGGCAAAACGGAGGCGCGTATTGACCGAGACCACGGTTCCGGAGTCGGCCAGCACCGCGTTCACGACCGGATACTCGACCGCGCCTGGTCCCGTCCCGCCGGCTTCGGTGCCGGAAGCCGAAGGCTCCGCCGGCCCCGAGGCGTTCCGGGTCGCACAGCCGGTGAGCAAGATGCCGAGGCAAAGGAGGCCTGCCAAAGGTCGCATGAACATCAGTTAAGTCCCCGGAGCCCGGACCGTCAACCAAGCCGCCCCCTACCTCAATGATTCGAGCAACTGCCGGGCGGCGGCGAAGTCCCGCTCAATCTCCAATGCCCGGCCCGCGGCGATCCGCGCCTCCTCGATCCGGCCGGCCTGCGCGAGGATCGTGGCCCGGGCATAGGGAATGCGCGCATCCTCGGGACTTACCGCCTCCGCGCGCAGCAAGGCTTCGATGGCCGGTTGGGGCTGGCCGTCCTGATTCCGGGCCAGGCCGAGGTTGTACCAGGCCCGCGCATGCCGGGGGTTGATCTCCACCGCCGCCTCGAGATTCTGGATCGTTGGCGAGAGGTTGCCCATCTCGTTCCAGGCCAGGGCCAGCTTGTAGCGGTACTCGGCCTCGGTGGGCGCGAGCCGACAGGCTTCGGTCAACTGGTCCACCGCATCGCGCAACCGCCCGGTCATGCTGCAGACCACGGCCATCTCGTGGCGCAACGGGGCGGAGTTTGGATCCCAGGCAATCGACCGGCGCAAATGCTCGTAAGCGCGATCCGTGTCCCCGCGCGCCAACGCATAAACCGCCTTTTGGAGCTGGCCGGTGGGCTGGTCCGCGTTGAAATCCATCATGTGCAGCAGTTCGCGCCCGGCCTGGCTCGCCGGCGCGACTTCCCCGCGCAAGGCCCAGGCCGCCGCAACCCGCACACAGCGCACGGAATCGTCCAGGAGCCTTCGGAAGGCGGGACGCACATCGAACCCCGGCATTTCGAGCCACGGTTCCAGCGCGTGGATCGCCTTCTCGCGCACCGTCGGGTCGGCAGCTTCAAGCTCGCGGCTCACCGCGTCCCGCACCGTGGGTTCCTGGATCCATTGGCCCAGCAGGCTGATGATCGACGCCCGCCAGTAGGGAATCTCCTCGTCGGCAAGCAAATCGAGCAGCGGATCCCGGGCCGCCGGATCCCGATCCCGCGCCCGGGCCAGCCAGGTGGCGCGGGTCCGGGTCCGCCGGTTCATCTTCTCGCCATACCATTTATCCGTCCATTCGAGGGCCCAGTCGGCGTCCTTGTCCTGGTGGCAACGGTTGCAGGCGTTCGGAATGTTGAACTGTTTGGTCAACAGCGGGTCCGGGATGGTGAAGCCGTGGTCGTGCCGCCAGTGACGTTGCATGTAGGCCGTCACCGGCATGTGACAGTCGGCGCAGTCGTTGCCGTCCTTGTACCCGCCGTGGAAGCCGTGAGCGACGGGATCGATCACCGGGCTGTCCGTCCGGCTGCCGTTGTGGCAACGCAGGCAGAGGTCGTTGCCCTGGATCGCGGGTTTCGCGGCGTGCGGGGTGTGGCAATCGAGGCAGTAAACCCCGCGCAGGTGCATCCGGCTACCGAGGAACGCCGCGAACTCGTAGTCCTCCTCCCGCACCTGCCCGTCGGGATAATAGATGTCGGTTTCGTCGGGGATGGTCAGGGAGTAATGATCGAAGAAATCGTCGTAGGGACGAAAATCCCCGGTCAGATCTCCGCGGCGGGCGTGGCACGAGCCGCACATGCTCAGGACCTGATTGGTCGAAAAGCGGGTCAACGTGGGATCCAGTTCGACGGCCGGCGGATAGGGTTGACCGGAGTTCCGATACGTGCGCTGCCACACCACGTGGTCCTTCATCGGCCCGTGGCAGGCCTCGCAACTGACCGTGAGTTCGGTCATCGAGGTGGCGTAGGTATCAGTGCCCGCGTCGTAGTTCTTCCGCACCCGCGTGTTGTGACAACCCGCGCACATCGCGTTCCAACCCATCCCCCGCCCCGTCCAATGCCCCCATTCGCCCGGCATCCGGTCCTCGGCGCCGTAGACGTTGAACCACTCGTTTGTCAGCGGATCCCAGCAAGCCTCCGACACTTGCAAGCGGCCGCCGGGACGCTCGATGAGGAACTGTCGCAGGGGGGTGTTGCCGATGACCCGCACGGCCTGGTAGGGCTCCCGGTTCGTGCCGAAACCCAGGGTCGCCAGTTCGTAGCGGCCGTTGACGTACCGGGCTTCAGTGGTCTGGCTGGCGTGCTCAAAGGTCTTCGGCGGATCGAACGCCGGGCGGTCCTCGGTGGCCGACAACTCCCGCTCGGCCAGACCGTGGTTGGACCCCATCCACTCGGCGTAGGCCTGTTCGTGGCATTCACGGCAGGTCGTGGATCCCGCATAGAGCGCATACGTGGCCGCCTGGTCAGGAATGACGGCGGTGACGGAATCCGGTCCCGGGAGCGACGCCGGCCGGCCGCCCGACCAGCGCTGCCAGGCGAACGAAACAACGACCGCCAGCACGACCAAGCCGGCCAGGCCGAGCCAGAGACGGCCCAACGAAGGCTCCTTCGCCGGGGGATTTGGAATGGCCGGTTGACCGCGTCTTCTTCGTGCCGCCATGCGCCGCCATTCTAGGGAGCAAAGCGAACGCCGCAACGCCAGAAGCGGGACGCGACCCGCGGGCATGCCTTTTGGTGTGCGGCGGCCTCGACGCCGCTTCGGGGCGTTTCGGGTGTCCGGCAACTCGTAGCCGCCGACGTGTAGTCGGCGCATGATTCAGAGGGGATACGGCCCCTGCCGCCGGGCGCGACGATTCACCAAGACGTGGCTGCCCGTCGGAATCCGCGAGCCCGGATAAGCCCATGGGGATCAGCGCCGACCACACGTCGGCGCCTACCGCGGGTTGAATCGATACGGCTTGGTCAGCGCGGCGGCGGGAGAGCGGAGGCTACCGCTTCTTGATCGAGACGCTGATGCCGGACGATTGCAGGTTCAGGAACACCGTTTCCAACGCCGCATCGCCGGTGATGGCCTTGAGAAACGCCGGATCGGCCTGCCGGGGGTTGATGTTGTGCGCGACGATCAATCCGCCCGGGCGCAGTTTCGGCATCAGCTTCGCGAGGTAATCGGCATAGCCCTCCTTGTCCGCATCGAGGAAAGCCATGTCCACGGGGCCTTCGAGTTTCGCAACGTTCTCGTGCGCGTCACCCATCACGAGGGTAACCAGGTCCTCGACGCCCGCCCGTTTGAAGTTCTCCCGGGCGATGGCCGCGCGGCCCTCGTCGATTTCGTAGGTCGTCAACCGCCCGCCGGTGCCGCGCAGACCGAGGCACATCCAGATGCTGGAATAGCCGACCGAGGTGCCGAATTCGGCGACGTGCTTCGCCCCGATAGTCTCGACGAGCAACCGGAGAATGCGCCCGTCCTCCTCGGGAACGATCATCGTGCCGCGTCGCTGGTTTTCGGAGATGTCCTTGAGCACCTTGAGGATCCGGGCCTCGGCGTCGTCCTTCGGCAGGGTGGTCGCGGTGAACATGCCGTCGGGCAGGGCGCCACCCCGCATGCCTCCCGGACCACCCGGGCCGGCGGGACCGCGTGGAGGCCGTCCTTGCGGTTGGGCTTGCAGGGATGCGGCGACCAACAGGAGGGCGCCAACGAGGAAAACGCGAGGTTGCATGACCGCGGAAGGAGTCTTGATGGTTCGATTCATGGCAGAAATCCCGCCCCCGGCGGGTTCCATCCGGCGGGCGGTCTTGATCCTCAGACGTCAGCGCGCCCCCCGGGGTTTCGGCGAACGTCCGCCGCGCGGACAGCGGAGCGCCGACCCCATTGCCACCCCGAACGGCCGGTGGCACAGCGGCGAAAGCAACTGGCATCCCCCGGAACTCCTGCCATACGGCGATAGCGCGGGCGCTCCGACTTTTGAGATTGCCGGGCCGCGGGCCGCAACGGCAGTTTGTGCGCCAGCGGCATCGTCGGCGTTTGCCGGCCGCTCCCGACCGGATGAAGACGTTGCAATGGTATCTCCTGCGCCAGGTGCTGGCGGCGCTGCTGTTGACGGTGGCCACGGCGACCTTCGTGCTGGTGCTGGGGAATGTGCTCAAGGAGATTCTCGAGTTGCTGGTCAACCGCCAGGCGACCATCGGCGTGGTTCTCCAGGCGCTTCTGCTGCTGATCCCCTTCGTGTTCGTCTTCGCGCTTCCGGTTGGCATGCTCGTCGCCACGCTGCTGGTCTTTGGACGCTTCAGCGCCGACCAGGAATTGACCGCCGCCCGGGCCAGCGGGGTCAGCCTGCTGTCGATGGTCACGCCGGTGTTGCTGCTTTCGGTGGTTTTGAGCGGGGCATCGGCGATCTTCAACCTCCACCTCGCACCATATTGCCGCGTGGCCTACAAGGAGCTGCTCTACCGCCTGGGCATCGAGCAACCCACGGCGCTGCTGACCCCGAACCAGTTCATCCGGCGCATCCCGGGGCTGATCATCTACGTGGACAAGGTCGCATCCAATCAACTCGAGAACCTGATCATTTACCGGATGAAGACCAACGCCCCTCCCGAAGCCGTGGAGGGCGTGCCGTCCGCCGGCTCCCCGACCGCCTACGTTCCCGGGGTCAGCGAGATCTTGAGCGCGGAACACGCGACGCTCCGCCTCGCGCCCGACGACGAACAGGTCTATCTGGACATGCCGCGGGTCGAGGTGTTGTCCGTCGATTCGATGACTCAGCCATGGTACCTGGAGGACGTGGAGATGCCGCTGGACTTCAACGTGCGACGGCCTTCGAAGATCGAACCCAAGATCTCCGAGATGACGCTTCGGCAACTGCTGCACGAATACGGGACGAGCATCCGGGACGGCATCAAACCCCTGCCCGTAATCCTGCAAATCCACCGTCAGGCGGCCTTTTCACTGGCCTGCATCGGGTTCACCCTGGTCGGCATTCCGCTCGGCATCCGGGCGCATCGGCGTGAAACCAGCATCGGCATCTTCATGGCACTCGTGCTGATGGTGGTTTACTACACCTTCTACATCCTGGCCGAGGCCTGGGAACGGGTCCCGGAGCGAAGACCCCACCTCATCGTCTGGCTGCCGAACATCCTGTTCCAATGCGTCGGCGGCTGGCTGCTCTGGCGCGCGAACCGGCGCGGATAGACCCCGTAGTGTAGATTCAGCGGTCGTGCTGGACGGCTTCGATGCGGTCGCTCCCGGCCTGGAGAAGTGGCACAATTTCCCCGCTGCAAACCACGGTCGGACCAGCAACCTCTCCTTTGCCGACGGTCATGCGGAGGGCAGGACCTGGCGGGATCGGCGAACGCTGGCAGCGCCGGACCGGATCGGGGATCTCGACGGTGGCCAACCGGTGGTCCACAGCCCGAACAACCCGGACGTCCGCTGGCTGCAGGAACGCACGATCTACCGCTGGCCACCGTGAGGCGCAGGCGCGTCCATTCAGTGAGTCGTGCGCCGACGTGGAGTCGGCGCATGATTCAGCTGGGATACGGCCCCTTGCCGCTGGGCGCGATGATTCACCAAAACGTGACTGCAAGTCGGAACCGGCGAGACCTCGCAAGCCCTTGGATTTCAGCGCCGACCATACCTCGGCAGCTACAGGGTACTGAATGCTCACAGCTCAGCCGTAACCATGCAGTGGGATTCACCACGGATGGGCGCGGATGGGCACGGATATTGACGGAAACCAGAATCGCGCGCCCTGGGTTCGGGCTCACCATTTGGTGAGGTTTCCCGGCTTCTCCGCCATGGCGGCAGCGCCGCGCCCCATCCGTGGCATCCGTGCCCATCCGCGGTCCATTGACTGAATCGATACGGCTCAGCGGCTACCTTGTGTTGGACCGGTCCGCCGGAGGCGGGGCGATCGGGGCCGGTTCCAACTCGGCCAGCGGCGGCACGTGGTAGTGGTGGAGCTTGAAGGGCTCGGGATTCGCCTTCGACCGGGTGCCGACGTAGAGGTGCTCGCCGTTCTCGGACATGATCAGTTGCGCGCTGCCCCGGCAGGGCGGATCGGGCAGCCGCCCTACCACTTCCAGACTGTCGGTGTCGATGATCTCGAGGTGATCCGTTCCTTGCGAGTCCACGATGATTCGCGAGCTATCAGGGGTGAAGACCGCCAGGACCGAGCCGGTGCGAAGGCCGGGCAGCCGGCGGGTATCCAGTATCTTCCAACCCTCTGTCCGGTGCAGAAACGAGCCGCTGGCGCTGGCCGAGTAGGCCAGAGTTCCATTCGATGCGTATTCCAACGCGCCTTTCGGGTCGGGCAGGCCGAGTCTGAAGGGGCCCGCCGCCTTGATCGGTGGCCCGGGATCCAGCCGCCAGCGCATGCGGCCGGCCCCGGGCACTTCTGCGATCACGTCCCGTGAATCGACCGGGAAGTCCGGCCAACTCACCTGCATCCCCGGGCCGGCCTCCAGCCAAGCCGGGTTGGTGTCGGTACAGTCCCACACCAGGATGCGTCGGTAATCGTCCACTGCGAAAGCGACGAGGCGTTCATCCCGGGCGTAGTAGAAGGGGTAGTGGGTTTCCACCGTAAGGGACAGCCGCCTGATCTCCTGGACGGTCCCGCCGGCGCATTCCAGCAACCGGATCGTGCGGTCGTCATACCCCACCACCAACCGCGTGCCGGATTGTTGTCCCACGTCGTACTGCCGGCGCAACGGCACGTGGCCCGCCGCGTCCTTGAGATTCACCTGAACTACGATTGCCGCGCGGTCCAAGTCCCAGATGGTAACCGAGTGGTTCTCCTCATCCAGGGAGGCAGCGTAATGCATGGCTCCCCAGCGGCTGCCGAGCCAGGGATCCACCATCACCGCGGGCCGCATCCCCGGTCCCGGAAATACCGATCCGAACCGGGCCACTCCACCCGTCTGGTCCGCCACCAGCACGCCCCCGTCTTGCGGGAGTACGGCCAATGCCTCGGCCCGCCCTTCGACCGCCCCCACCACATCCGGTTGGTCGTCGGCGATGTCCGCCGGGTCGCAGGACCGCAGCGAGCCGTCGAGACCGGCGCTTAGCAGCCTTCCGCTGGGAGGGTCGTGCGCGACCGCTTGGACCCCGTTTTCGTGCGCTTTTCTCGACCCGAGCCTCTCGAGTCCCGGCACGGACAACAGATGAATGACTCCCAGACGATCGCCCACAACCAACTGGCTCTCGCCGACGAAGCCCAGGCAACCGGTCGTCGCTTCGAGTCGGGCGGTGGCGATCCCCATGTCCGGACGGGTCAGGTCCAGCAAATGGACATGCTCATCCCCTCCTCCGGAAGCCAGCCAGCGGCCACTGGGTGAAAGCGCCAGCGCGTTCAGATCCTCATCATGTTTCACGGGCAGGGGCTCGATGATGAATGAGGTCAGGTCGAGGCGGGCGACGTGAACGACGACATCGCGACTTGCGGGAGAGGCCGGGGTCTGGTCGGCCTGAAGTCTGGCACCTGATAGAAAAGCCGCCTTCCCGTCGGGTTGGATTGCCAGCGGCGAGCCCTCGTAACGGCCTTCGAACCGCAGGGCGATGTTGGTGACGCTCCTCCAGCCCTGCGCATCCCGCCTCCAGGCTGCAAAACCTCCGTCCCCCGCGGCATAGAGGCGGTTGCCGTCGGGGGAGAAGGCGACGTTCGAATAGCCTCCCACCGGGGAGTTCAGCGTGGCGGTGCATTGGCGCAAATCGGGACTCCGAATCTCGATCCTGCCGTCCCCAAGAGCGATGGCGATGGCGTCCTGGTCCGGGGCCAGGACGATTGAGGAAACCGCCCTGGACCAGCGTCCTACCTCGGTGCCGCGCAACCGGTGAGCCACCCCTTCGAGATACCGCCATTCCCAGCCTCGGAGATCCGGGGCTCCGTTGGTGGGGATCTGCTCCCGCAGGAGCCGGAACACCTCCGGCCAGCGCTGGTCCTCCGCGGCATAGAACGCCTGGCCCATCGCCGCGGCGTAGTTCGCCATGCGGTACCGCTGCAGCGTCGTCTCCTGTGTCCGCAAGGCCCGCTCCTTTTCCTCCAGTGCCTGCCGTTTCTCGTCCGTGGCCGCTTCCGCCTTGGCGAGGGCCCGCTTCGTCTTCTCCGCGGTGTGTTTCCAATAGACCAACCCCCCGGCAGCGATCACGGCGGTCGCCAGCAGCACGGCCGCCGCGCGGACCAGTGATCGCTGCCGCTTCTCAAGCCGGCGACTCCGCCTCACCGACCGCCCGCTCTGGATCAGCGCCAGGTCGGCATGCATCCCGGCCACCGTCTCGTACCGCCGGGCCGGATCTCCGTCGCACGCTTTGTCCAGCACGGCGCTCAATTCCCGCAACAGCTCGCCTTCATCACTCTCCAGGACCGCCCGCGGCAACGCCGGAAATGCCTGCCGGTCGTTCCCGGTCGCCAGTTCGTAAAGCACCTTGCCCAGGCTGTAGAGATCCCCCTTCGGCGTCCCCGCCCCCTCGGGCGGCATGTAGCCCGGGGTGCCCGCCACCGACATGCTTGCATCCACTGTCGCCACCAACCCCACGTCCGCCAGTTTCGGCGCCCCGTTCACGAAGATGATGTTCGAGGGTTTGATGTCCCGATGCACCAACCCGTGCCGATGCAGGTGATCCAGCGCCGTCGCCAGGCTCGTCCCCAACCGCAATACGTCGGCTACCGACAACCGTCCGTGCCGGTGCTGCTCGTATTTCAACGTCCGCGGCAGATAGGTGTCGGGGTCGATTCCCCCGTAGCCGCCGACCACAGCCCGCGCGAGGGTCGTTCCGAGCGGGGGTGGGGGCGAGGTTTGCGCGGGCTGACCTCCGGGGCTGGCGGCCTCATCGGCCAACTCCATGACGTAGTAGAAGCAGCCGGCGGCCTCGTTGCGCCCGACGTGCAGGATGGCGATCTGGCTCGGGTGCTCGCGGGAGACCGGCTCGAATCGACGGATGCCTTCGAACTCCCGTTCGAACGGGCGCTCGTGCTCGAAGGCATCGCGGTAGACCACCTTGACCGCCCGGTAGGCCCCCATGACGGTGCGCGCCAGCCAGACTTCGCCGAAGGCGCCCCGGCCGATGCAACGGAGCATCTCGTGATCCGGCACCGGCGGCGGTTCGTGGGACCAAGGCGGCCCGCCTCCGGTCAAGGGAGTGGCCGTCGGGGTTTCTCGCGGCTTGGGGAAACGGGAATCCTGACTCACCGTGACAACCTCCTGATTGCGGTGTTCGGCTGAGATTGCCCGAACTGTAACGCAATCAATGGTCGGATGCACGGGGAAACTCCTGCGCTTCCCGCCGCCGGACCTCGTTGCGCAACCGCAACAATTCCTGTTCCACCCTCCGGCCCACCCGGTGCCGCGCCAGATACACCTTCGCCACGTTGACCCGCAACAGCCGGGCGACCTGCGTCGCGGACAGCTCCTCGTGGACGCAGCAGTCGTAGATGCGGTAGGAAGCCGGGGTGACTCGTTGCTTGGTGCGCTCCAGGGCCACCTGCAACAGGTTCTCCTCCCACGCCGTGTCCCAGTCCGCCTCGAACCCCTCCGCCGCCGGATCGGCCACCCGTTCGACGGTCGCCGTGCGGTGTCCGTCGTTCGGATGGCTGTGATGCCGCCGTTCCGCCTCCCGTCGGTTGCGCTCGAGCTGATCCCGAATGCGCCAGCGGGTCAACTGCCGCAACCACGCCTTGAACGAGCCGCGCTCGGGATCGTAAACGAAACCCTCCATCTTGCGTGCGACGGCGATGACCGTCTCCTGGACCACATCCTGCGCGTCCGCCTCATTCAATCCGGCCCGGCGTGCGAGGCGGTAGATCAGGCCCCAGTAGGTCTCGAAGAACTCCTGCCAGCCGGCGCTGTCCTCCTTGTTCCCCAACCGCTTTAACAGACTCTGCCGCGTGGCGATCGAGTCCTCGCCCCCGGGCACACCCTGCTTCGGGGAGGTTGCTGCCGGAAATCGCGTCGTGCTCATGGTGCCGCCCTCGCTGTTCTCCCTCCGGTCTGACTTTCCACCCTCACTACGGGCTCCACCAGGAAGATCTTGCACGAAAAGTGCGACCTTCCAGCATTGAACCCCGGACGCCTTCCAACGCGTTTGATCGCGCCCTCCAGAGCGGCGGATTTCCGCCGGAACCGATGGGACACCTTCCGGTGGATCAGACGCGGGTCGGTTCCGCCTGGCGTGCCCGGTTCGCTGGCTCCGCCAGGGTTGCACGATCACGCTCTTCCGCCCACCGCCCCTTCGGTGAGGTGTTCAGCCCCAGACGAGAAAAAAACCCAACTTCCCGTGAAAGATCCGCGCGGTGGGATCGTAAAGGCGGGTGAGCGCCGGGGGGTGCGATGGGAAGCGAAGGCACGAGGGCAGAGGGCGTCGGCGCCGGAAGCATACAACACGAAAGGAAAGGAATGACCATGCACAACACCGACCCCAAATGGCGGCCTCGATCGGCGAGGGCGCGACCGAGCCGGTCCCCGTTGATTGGCCTGGCACTGCTCGCTGGCTGGCTGACCTCGCCGCGGGCCGGCGTCATTGACGACTTCGAGAACGGACCCAACTGGGACGGCGTGAGCGATGACAGCGGCATCTTGGAGGTCGAGATTGTTGATGGCAGTCTGCGGATGAGCCGCGGGGCGCCGAGTTCCGCCACGGTGTCGGGAGCATGGTATTGGCACACCTACGTCATCCCGGAGGATCGATCGTTGGAATTCCGATTGGACAGCGTCAGTGCCAGCAGTGACGACCTCGCGACATCCTTCTGGTTTGAGGTCGAGGGGGCACAGCGAAGCTATGGCATCCATCGCAGCCGGCGGGTCATGTGGATTGGGAAGGTCTGGATGCCCTGGGGGGTGAACTGGTTCGTCGAGGAGGCGCCCATTCCGGAAGTCACCGATCCGGTCACCCTGGTTTATTCCTTTACCCGCCAGGGCGACGATGTGGCGATCCGTGCCAAGGTGGTAATGCGCGACGATCCGGAACAGGTCGTCGTGGAACTGCCCCCGGTGATCGATACCCCCGGGCGCGACATGCTCGCCGACGGCACGCTCGAGCCCGCGCAAACGGCCAGCCCTCACTACGGTCCCTCCATGGACGTGGCCCTCGGCCTGGCGATGTTGGGCGGGAATGCCGAACCGATCTCCCTGGTGGTCGATAACTTCACCTGCTCGGAAGACCCGACGCCGCCTGCGCTGCACGCGGGGCTTGCGGGCGATCGGTTGCGGTTGTCGTGGGTCGGCGCGTGGACCGTGCTGGAGGCGGATTCGCCAGCCGGTCCCTGGGCGCCGGCGCTCACGGGCACGCAAGTCCGGCTGGGGCTCCCGCAAAAAGAATGCTCGCTGGTGGCGACCGGGCCGGCCCGGTTCTTCCTCCTCGCACCGGGCGTCAGCAGGGCGAACTCATTCATCGACGGAGACACGGGCTGGAGGACTTGCGCAGCCACCCCCGGCACTGCCTGCCCCCGGCTCATGCGGGCCGGCAACGGCTACCGGATCACCGGCTCGGGCGGCGCGAACCAGGACTTCCTGCTACTGCAAGACGACCACCTCCTGTACTGGCAGCGCGACCGCGTCGCCTCGATCGACCTCGCCGGTTGGGACGAAACGATGGTCGGGGCGACCTTTGGCCTGCTGCTGCGCGTTGCGAAGGAAGACCACATTTGGCGGGGCGGTGACGGCCTGCCCGAGGAGCGTTACGAAGGGGCGGTCACCTTCCGGACCGCCGACGATCCCACGGAATCCGCGCTGACGATCAGCGGACCCGGCGGTGAGGTCCTGGCTCAAGCCCGGTTCCCGTTGCTGGACCCGGCCAGGAAGTACCGCCTGCGCTTCTCAGCATTCGGTGACGAGTTGGATCTGGCAATCCTCGACCCCACGAGTGGGGAGGTTCCCCTGGCCGCGTGTCACGCAGCCGATGACCGCCTTCCGGTAGGGATGCCCGGACTGCACGGGAGCAGGTCCACAGGAGACGTGTATGAACTCACCGTCACCGACCTGGTGTTCAACGGAACCGCCCGATCAGGGCCGGGGCCTGGAGCGCCGTGAGGGAGGTTCCGGTAGTACGAGGGCCGCGTCTGCCGAAGGGCCGTTGGGTGATTGGTCGCGCTCGGCAGCAGCGGCTGAATCCCGACCGGGCGATGCCGGGGCGGGCCG
Organism: Verrucomicrobiales bacterium; assembly: GCA_024233305.1. Classification (GTDB taxonomy): domain Bacteria; phylum Verrucomicrobiota; class Verrucomicrobiia; order Limisphaerales; family J093; genus J093. The sequence goes on along the minus strand of JACKPV010000026.1, from coordinate 333,904 downwards.
CCCTTCGTCAAGCACGCGCCTGGGCGCGGCGGAGAAAGTCAGGCCTTTGGTGAAAGATCCGCGCGACCGGATCGTATAGGAGATGGCGCGCCACGGGGTGCGACCAGAGGCGGAGGCGCCAAGGCGCAGGGGCGTCGGGCCCTAGACCATGCGACACGAAAGGAGAAGAATGATCATGCACAACACGGATTCCCAAGGGCGACGTTGTTCGGCCAAGGCGCCAACAAGACGAGCCCCGTTGATTGGCCTGGTACTGCTGGCTGGCTGGCTGACCTCGTCGCAGGCGGACGTGATCGACGTCTTCGACAACGGACCGAACTGGGATGGCATGGGCGATCCCAGCGACGCCATCGAAATCGAGAGCGTTGACGGGCAGGTGAAGTTTCGCCGCCTGGCGCCGAGTTCTTCGGATTTGACCCAGGTGTGGTACTTCCGCAGTTACGTCATTCCGGAAGGCCGACCGTTGGAGTTCCGTTTGGACAGTGTCAGCCCCGGGTCCGATGAGGTGGCGACCCCGTTCTTCTTCAGCGTGAAGGGCAGCCCTGAGGCGGCCGGCTATGCCATCCATCGTCTGGGCAACGCATTTTGGATCGGCAAATACAAATCGCCCTACCCGATGAGCTGGTATCGTCAGGACACCTGGAGTTCCGTCACAAGCGAGCCGGTAACGCACATCTACTCGTTTACCCGACAAGGCGACAACGTGGAGATCCGCGCGAAGGCAGTGCTGCGGGACAATCCGGAACAGGTGGTCGCGGAGGCCCCGACGGTGATCGACACCCCCGGACGTGAGACCCTCTACAATGGCGGGGTTGAGGCCGTCGAGGCGGCCGCCCCGCATTACGGCCCCTCCATGTTCCTCGTCACGGGGATCGCTGTTGATGATCCCAATCTGCCGTCCGGCGAGCTGATCCTCGACAACTTCCTCTGTTCGGAGGAGCCAACGCCGCCTCCGCTCCAGGCGGGGTTTTCGGGCGATCAGTTGCAGTTGTCCTGGCGCGGAACGTGGACGGTGGCCGAGGCGGATTCCCCGGGAGGTCCCTGGTTGCCGGCGTTGGCTGGGACGGAGGTTACGGTGGGGACGCCCGACAAGTCCTGTGTCGTCCCAATGACCGGGCTGGCGCGATTCTTCCGCCTCACCCCGGGTTACGGGAACGCGAAGTCGTTCAACGACGGGAGCACCACGTGGCAGACCTTCGCGGCGACACCGGGCACCGCCCGCCCCCGGCTCGCGCGCGCGGGTGAGAGCTACCGGATCTCGGGCTCCGCCGCCTTTAACCAGGACTTCCTCCTGTTGCAAACCGATCCTCGGCCGCTGTGGCAGCGCGATTGCATTGCCTCGATTACCCTTGCCGATTGGGACGAAACGATGATCGATGCCACGTTTGGTCTGTTGCTGCGCGTCACGAAGGAAGACCAGGTTTGGCGGGGCACGGACGGCCTGCCCGAGGACCGTTACGAGGGGGCGGTCACGGTGGTCACCTTTCAGACCGCCGACGATTCGCCACGATCCGCGCTGACGATCAGCGGACCTGGCGGCGAGCTCCTGGCGCAGACCCAGTTCCCCCTGATGAACCCAGCCAGGGAGTACCGCCTCCGGTTCTCGGCTTTTGGGGACCAACTGGATCTGGCGATCTACGACCCCACGGAGGGCGGGTCTCCTTTGGCGGACTGTCACGCGACCGACGACCGGCTTCCCGCGGGGATGCCCGGACTGCACGGGACGAAGTCCACGGGAGACGTGTACGAGCTCACCGTCAGCGACTTCGTGTTCAACGGCACGGCCCGCTCAGGGCCGGGGTTGGTTCCGCGGTGAAGGCGGGCTCAGGGAGCGCTGCTCGAATTCGGTCCACTGTTCCGCGCGCGCGTGATATTGCAGGCAAACGCCCGCGAGTCAGGCAGGGCGCGCGGGGGAGGTGGCTGATTGATTGGTCGCGGCCTGGGAGGAACGGGCGCGGGCTTGCCGACGAGTCACCGGGACAGGCTACCCACTTCCCTCCGGACAGCCAGAAGTGGCAGACCCGGCTTCCGCTTCGATGCTTCCGAGGTGCACAATCCCGCGGTGATGAAGTTCCCTCGTCCGCCTCATGCCTGGACGTTGTCCCCCGTCCAAGCGGTCGCAGTGCAGCGCCAACTCGCCCTGGGTGTCCGTTTCGAGGCACTGTCCGCCGGCGCGCGTTGGATCGCCGGGCTGGATGCGGCGTTCACGCCGGACCGGCGCCAGTGCGTGGGAGCGGTCGTGCTTTGGGATCGTGAGCAGGGCGTGGCGGTGGAATCGCACGTTGCCCGCCGGCCTTTGCGGTTTCCCTATGTGCCCGGCCTGCTGTCATTCCGGGAAGCCCCGGCGCTGTTGGCGGCCGTGCGGCGCCTGAAACAGACCCCCGACGTGTTGCTCGCCGACGGGCACGGTCTGGCCCACCCGCGGCGCTTCGGGATCGCCTGCCATCTCGGGGTGCTGTGCGACCTGCCCTCCATCGGTTGCGCCAAGAGCCGGTTGATCGGCGCGCACGACGAGCCCGGGCTACGGCGGGGTGACCGGAGCTTCCTGTACGACCAGGGCGAGACCATCGGTACGGTGCTCCGGACGCGGGAAGGGACGCGTCCGCTCTTCATCAGCGTCGGGCACCGCGCCGATCTGGAAGGCGCGGTTGCGCTGGTGCTCGCCTGTGGCGCCGGGTTCCGCCTGCCGGAACCGACGCGCCTCGCGGACCGGCTGGTGGCCCGGGCGCGCGCGGGCCGATGAACCGCGGCAAACCGCCCCGTTTGGCGCAGGTGGATCAGCCACCGTGGGCAAGCCGCTCGACCTCCCTGGCGATCAGTCCCAGCGCTTCTTCCGCTTCTGTGCGGGTGATGTTCAGCGCGGGCAGCAGACGGATGACTTGCGTCCCCGCCGGAATGGTCAGCAGGCCGGCGGTATGCAACCGCTCGACCATCGCGAGGGAAACGGGCTTCTCGACGCTGGCCAGCGCTGGAATGCGGTCTTTGGGGGCGAACTCGATCCCGAGCATCAGGCCCAATCCGCGGATGGCGGTAATCAGGCCGGGATGACGCCGCTGGATCTCGAGCAACTGCTGGCGGAGGAAATCTCCCATGAGCCGCGCATTGCGCGCCAATCCGTCGCGCTCGATGACTCGCAGGATCTGCAATGCCGCGGCACAGGCCAGCGGGGTGCCGCCGTAAGTGGTCCCGTGCGTGCCGGCGCCGAGGCGGTTTGCGTGCTCCTGCCGGACCCAGAAGGCGCCGATGGGCACGCCGCCCCCGAGCGATTTAGCCATCGAGATCGCATCCGGCAGGAACCCGGCCCCCTCCGGATGCCCTTCGAGAATCCGCCGGTAACTCTGAAACTCGCCAGTCCGGAAATGCCCGCACTGCACGGCATCGAACAGCAGCAACAACCCGTGTTCGTCGCACAGGCGGCGCAGGCCCAGCAGGAACTCGGGCGTGGCGGGCGTGATGCCTCCTTCGCCCTGAACCCCCTCGATCATCACCGCGACCGTCGCGGGCGAGACGGCGGCCTGCACGGCGGCCAGATCGTTGTAGGGAACGTGACGAAATCCGGGTGTCATCGGCTCGAAACCCTGTTTCACCTTGTCCTGGCCGGTGGCCGCGATGCCCGCCAGGGTCCGTCCGTGAAACGAATTGGTCATCGTCAGGATCTCGAACCGCCCCTCCTCGTGCCCGAACTTCCGCGCCAGTTTGAACAGCCCCTCGTTGGCCTCGGCGCCGCTGTTGCAGAAGAAGACCTTGCCCGGACCGATGAGGCGCACCAGGGCCTGGGCCAGCCTTCCCTGGGGTTCGTGGTAATACAGATTCGACACATGGACCAAGGACGCCGCCTGGTCGGCGATGGCCGCGGCAACCTCGGGATGCGCATGGCCAAGGCAGCAAACCGCGATGCCGCCGCCGAAGTCCAGCACCCGCCGTCCGGTCACGTCCCAAAGCTCGCTGCCCCGCCCGCGCACGAAGGCCAGGTCGAAACGCGCGTAGGTCGGCACCACGTGATCGCGGAACAACTGGCGCACCGTCTCGAACTCGTTCCGGACCATCGGCGGCATGGGCGGCACAATCTCTTTCATGGGCGGCTAGATACGCCATCGCTCCCCACCCGCCGGCAAGCAGAATCTTCGCGTCGTTCCCACCCGCGTCCGCGGATGGGCGCCGGAGCCTTCCCCGGGCGCATTGGAATTGTCGCCCGGGCCGAGGCCCGCTATCGTTCCCCCACGATGTTCCCCTGCCTGAAACCCGGAACCGACCTGGCGCGACGCATCCCAACCGCCTTCCGGGCGTCTCCGGCCATCCGTTGCGGAACGTATCGTTCCGTCGCCGCAGCCGTTCCCGGCCTGCTCCTGCTGCTCGCTCTCGCGTCCGCCGCCGCGGAGCCGGAACTCACCCGCAACCAACCGGTCGACGGCTACCGGGGGATCTGGTATATGAACCAGCCCTCGAACGACGAATACGTCTACAAATACAGCGGGGGACTCGGCACGTATTGCGCAAAACACCAGCCGTTTGCCGTGTTCGCCCGCGAGGTAAACAAGACCTTCTTCTGCTACGGCGGCGCTCCCCCGGACAACCCGCAGCGGTTGTGGCACATGGTCAGCTTCTTCGACCACGCAATGGGCGAGGTGCCCCGCCCCACCCTCCTGCTCGACAAGCAAACCAGCGACGCCCATGACAACCCCGTCATCGCTCTCGATGGCCGCGGTTACCTCTGGATCTTCTCCACCTCGCACGGGACCTCCCGCCCGTCCTACGTGCACCGCAGTCGCCAACCGTTTGCCGCGGATGCCTTCGATCGCATCGCGGTCACGAAGGAGGAGGACGGCGTGCCCGTGCCGATGACCAACTTCTCGTACTTCCAGGCATGGCATACCCCGGAGCAGGGCTTCCAGTGCTTCTTCACCCGTTACGGGTATCCGGCGGCACGAACGATTTGCTACATGTCCAGCCCGGACGGAGTGACCTGGTCGGCGTGGCAACGACTGGCCGCCATCGAGGAAGGGCACTATCAGATCAGCGCGGTGGGAAAGGGCGTGGCCGGTTCCGCCTTCAACTTCCATCCGCAGGGCAAGGGGTTGAACTGGCGCAGCAACCTCTATTATGTCCAGACCCGCAACGGCGGGCGGAGCTGGGAGAACGTCGAGGGCCAACCGCTTGAACTGCCGCTGACCACCCCCGAGAACCCCGCCCTGATCGAGGACTATCGGACGCCGGGATTGAACGTCTATCTGAAGGACATCCAGTTCGACCAGGCAAACCACCCCGTGATTCTCTTCCTCACCAGCGGGGGCTATGAATCCGGGCCGAGGAACGACCCGCGCACCTGGCGCACCGCCCGCTGGACCGGGGACCGCTGGGACATCCGTCCCGCCCTGCGCTCCGACAACAATTACGACATGGGATCGCTCTATCTCGAAACCGACGGCGCCTGGCGCATCATCGCCCCGACGGAGACCGGTCCCCAGCCCTACAACCCGGGCGGCGAGGTGGCCATGTGGATCAGCGAGGATCAGGGTCGGAACTGGCGGATGACCCGGCAACTCACGCACGACAGCCCCCGCAACCACACCTACGTGCGGCGGCCCGTAAATGCCCACCCGGACTTCTACGCCCTCTGGGCCGATGGTCACGGTCGGCAGCCGTCCGAGTCCGACCTCCATTTCTGCGACCGCGAAGGCAACGTGTTCCGGTTACCCCGCACCATGAACGGGCCGACCGCCCGGCCGCAGCGGGTCCATTGAACCGGCCCCCGCCGCCTTCCGCCTCGTGCAGCGCCCCGATTGGCGGCCCCTCACCGGATCGAAAGGCGGGATTGGCGGAAATCAGCCGGCCGTCCGGGACAAAGGCCGGGCCAGGTCGTTCCGGGGGAATGGCGGATCTTCCAGAAGCAGCGCGCGCGCGGACGGTTGGACAGTGATGGCTCGGAGCGGTTCAGCGGGACACACGACCTCGCAGGCGCCGCAGCCCGTGCAACGCACGGCGATCACTCGTGGCTCGTTGGAAAAGCCGCCGTCGCTGCTCACCATCTCCAACGCCTCGAACGGGCATTTGCGGAGGCACGCCGTGCATTCCCTCCCCTGAGCGAGCAGACAAGAGTCCAGGTTCACCACCGCCAAGCCGATCACCTGACGACGCTTTGCCGGCAGCGGCAGCCGGGCGATGGCGCCGCTCGGACACACCCGACCGCAAAGGCAGCAATCTGCCCGACAGTAGTCCCGGTCGAATCGCAGCCGTGGCGCCAGCAACCCGGCCAGCCCGCCCGGTCCAACATCCGGTTTGATGATCTTCGCGGGACAAACCTGCGCGCAATTCCCGCACCGCACGCAGACCCCGGTGAATCGCCCCTGGCCCAATGCCCCGGGGGGCCGCAACAACGCCGTGCGATCTCCGCCGCGCGCCACCCTTGCTGCGAACGCTCCCATCGCGGCCGAGGCGCCGGCCAGGAACCAGCGACGCCCCAGGTTCGGAGACGCTTCCCGGACGTCCCTCCCCTTCCCTCCCCGCCGGGGCCGGCGGAGGAAGCGTCGCCCGGCAAACAGGAAATCCTGCGTGGCTCCCAGCGGACAGAGCCGCCGGCACCACAGCGCGGGCGCGGCGATTTCGAGTGCCAGCAACAGCGGCAGCCCCAGCCCGCCCAGGAGCGCCCCGACCGCCAGGGGCCGGCGCCACGCGTTCAGGAATCCGTTGAAGATCGCGAGCGGGTCCAACCACAGGAAGAGCGGATACCCCACGCACGCCCCACCGAGGGTGAGCAGGAGCAACCATCGCCCCACCGGCGGCCATCCCTTTCCCCGTCGGGGGGCAGGCGACCGGAGCCGCTGTGCGCCGTCCAGCAACAGCCCGGTTGGACACGCATACCGGCAAAACCAACGCGGGAAGACGCCCGCCAGCACGACCACCGGAATTGCGAGTCCGGCCAGAATGCCGACGGTCCGGACACTGATCCCGGAAGCGGTCGCGATAAAGGGGCTCAGGGCGGGCAGCAGGACCGAGCCGGTGGACCCCCAGCGCCATGGCCAGGCCAGCGCCACGCCCCCCAGCAACGCGATCCAACGGGTTGCCTGTCGCAGGACACGCTTCCTTCGGGGCGTGAGACGGGAAGGGATCATGCGCGAGGCCGGCTCAACCCAGATAGGCGCCCTGCTCCCGCAGGAGCCCTTGCAGTTCCCGGATTTCGACGTCCCGCGGGCGGCGCCGATCACGCACCGCCAGCGCCGCCGCCACCCCCGCCGCGTGTCCGGTCAGGAGACATGTCGCAATCAACCGCATGTCCTCGACCATCGGCGAATCGACGTCCAGACAACGACCCGCCGCGATCAGGTTGTCGAGTTTTCGGGGCACCATTGCCCCGTACGGAATGGCGAAACCCGGATTCTGCGCGCCCGCGCCGTACGTGCCCCCGATGGCAATCCTGTCCGGATATCGGGTCGACGAACGCGCGTCCTGGTCGGTCATCTTCCGCACCCCGGCCAGCAACCGCGTGATGCGCACCCCGATCTGCGGCGCGGTTTGCAGCAGGAAAACGTTCTCCCCACCGGCGGTTCGGCGGATCTTGTCCACCCGTTGCCAGATGCTGCGCCGGTGTTCAACCTCAAGGCGGCTCAACTCTTCGATGTCCAAGCCGTCGGTGCTCGGTCCCCGCAGGTTCACCCACTGCACACTGGCCAACGGCTCGACGCTGCCCAGATTTCGAAAGCCCGCCTCCCGCAGCCCGCTCAGATCCGCCCGGTCCACATTACCCAAACGATGCACGAGGCCCACCGCATGCAACCGCTGTTCGTGCGCCGCCCCCGCCGCCGCGAACACATCGCCATCTCCCGACGCATCCACAACCACCTTCGCCAGAATCGACTGCCGGCCGGCTTTGCTCTCGATGACCACGCCGCGGACGGCACCTTCCGCCAGCACCACATCCGCCACCCAGCAATGGAAGAACAGCTTTACCCCGGCCGCGACGGTCATCTCGTCCATCACCAGCTTCGTGATTTCCGGGTCGGTGGTCGGATCGGGTTTTCCGTCGGCGTATCGGGTGGCGCCCTCGGGATGCCGGGCGATGCGCTCGAGCAACTCGTCTCCCACGCCCCGCACGACCTTCGTGAGCCTCCCGTCCTCGGTCGCATGGGTCGGATAAACCAGCAGGACCAACCCACCCGTCCACAAACCGCCGAGGTAGCCGTAGCGCTCGACCAGCGTCGTCGCCGCCCCGGCCCGCGCCGCGGCCACCGCCGCCGCGAAGCCGGCCGGCCCCCCGCCCACCACGAGCACGTCCGTCTCGTGCAACACGGCCAACGGCCGCGCGGGCTGGACCACCTTGCCGTCCACCCACTGCGCCGGATAGCGATCTCGTGCCCGCCCGGGCACGACGATGTTCTCCGGGACCTTCGCCCCCACCGAACCGAACGATGTCTCGTCGGCAATCGCGCGGGTGGCAATCGGCGCCCCGAATCCGGCGGCGCCCAGGAGCTTCAGAAGTTGACGACGGTTCAGCGTGCGTTTCATGGCGGAGGTGGGATCCGGCCTGCGTTCAACACCGAGAATAAACGCCCCCCACCCAACCTCCCACTCAAAAAAATCAAGGTCGGACCCGCGGTCGGGGCTTTTCAGCGGGCCGGAACGGGCCGGGTCCCGAGGGTGGTCCCGACCGCGCACCAGCCCGCCGCGAGGCCTTGAAGGGGGCCGGCTCACCGGGCCTCCTTCCGGCGCCGCCCCGACGGCAGCCGCGGACCGGCTCTTGCATGTGCCCGACCGAACCGGGAGAATGGCCGCGCTTGAACATCGAGCTCATCAACACCGGTTCCGAGCTGATGCTCGGTCGCGTGCTCAATCGGCATCAACAGTGGCTGTGCCGGCAACTGGCGGATCACGGCTACGTGGTCGGCCGGCAGACCGCCGTGTCGGACGCCGCCGGGGACATCCGTCAGGTCGTTGGCGAAGCCCTTTCCCGCGCCCAACTGGTCATCACCACCGGCGGCCTTGGCCCCACTTCAGACGACCTCACCCGGGAAGCCGTTGCCGATCTCTTCGGCGTGCCGCTCGTTGAGGACACGTACACGGTGGCCCGTCTGGAGGCGTGGTTCGCGGCCCGCAATCGAACCATGCCCGAGCGTGTGCGTATCCAGGCCATGGTGCCCAAGGGCGCCGAAGTGTGGGCCAACGAGCACGGGACCGCGCCCGGCCTTGCCATTCCGGCGCCTTCCGCCGGCGTTGGTCCATCGACCCCGCCCTGGCTTGTCATGCTTCCCGGTCCGACCCGGGAACTCCATCCGATGGTGCGCGAGCAACTCTTGCCATGGCTCCGGCATCGCTTCCCTTCTGTCGCCCCTTATGTTTCGGTCACCCTGCGCAGCATCGCCGTTCCCGAGTCCGCGATGCAGGAGCGCATCGAACCCGCTCTCGGTCCCTGGATCGCACGCGGACTCGAGGTCGGCTACTGCGCGCATCCGGGTGAGGTTGATGTTCGCCTGGCTGCCCGGGGGCACGAGGCGAGGGCAATCGTCCGCGCCGGCGAGGACGTCGTGCGTGAGCGCGTGGGCACGCACATTTACGGAACGGAGGACGAAACTCTGGAGCAAGCGGTCGTCGGATTGCTGGCGCACCAGGGCCGGACGGTCGCGGTCGCCGAATCATGCACGGGCGGACGGTTGGCCAGCCGGATCACCGACGTTCCCGGCGCCTCGGCCGTGTTCGTCGGGGGGGTGGTCAGCTACAGCAACGCGCTGAAGGAGGGGCTGCTGGGCGTTTCGCCCGTCACCCTGGCAACGCACGGAGCGGTCAGCGAAGCGGTGGCGCGGGAAATGGCCGCGGGGGCGCGCAGCCGGCTCGACGCCGATTTCGCCCTGGCCATCACCGGTATCGCGGGACCCGCCGGCGGCACGGCGGACAAGCCCGTGGGCACCGTGTTCATCGCGCTGGCGGAGGCGGGTGGCGTCGCGGTCGTGCGGCACCTGAACCGGTTCGAGCGGGAGGTTTTCAAACACATGACCAGCCAGCAGGCGTTGGAGATGCTCCGCCAGCGGTTGCTGCCAGGTTCACCGACGCCATGAGCTGGGGCTACCGCACCTTTGTCCGTCCGTTCCTGTTCGCCCAGGATCCCGAGGACGTGCATGATCGCACGATGCGCACCCTTGGCCGCGTGTCCCGTTGGCGTCCGTTATGCGCGCTGATGCGGACCTTCCTGCACGCCCCCCCGCTGCCCATGGACGTCTTCGGGCTGCATTTCCCCAATCCGGTGGGGCTCGGCGCGGGCATGGACAAGCAAGGCACGGCGGTGCCGGCGTGGGCCGCGATGGGGTTCGGTTTCAGCGAACTCGGCGCGGTGACCTGGCACGCGCAGGTCGGCAACCCGCGGCCCCGCGTGTTCCGCGCTGTTTCGGAGAGCGCCATCGTCAACCGGATGGGCTTCAACAACGCCGGCGCACCCGTCTTCGCCGCCCGCCTCGCCAGCTGGCGGAAAAACGGTCGCTGGCCGGCCCACCCCGTCGGCATCAACCTCGGCAAATCGAAGGTCACCCCGCTTGCCGACGCGCCCGCGGACTACGCGAACTCGCTGCGCGCGCTGTGGGCGGTGGCGGATTTCTTTGTGGTCAACGTGAGTTCGCCGAACACGCCGAACCTCCGTCAGCTGCAAGATCGCGGCGCGCTCGATGCCATTCTTGCCGCCTTGCAGGAGGTGAACCGCGAGCTGGCGGCGCGCGAGAACGCGCAACCGGCGGGCGCGCTGAAACCCATCCTCGTCAAGGTGGCGCCGGACCTCGAGTTCGAGGCGCTGGACCAGATTCTCGAACTGGTTGAACCCCGCAAGATCGCCGGCTTCGTGGCCACCAACACCACCACCTCCCGTCCCGCCTCCCGGAACGCCCGCGTGATGGAGGTCTACGCCGAAACCGGCGGCCTCAGCGGGCGCCCCGTGCGCGCGCGCAGCACCGAGGTTGTCCGCCATCTTCACCGCTGTTCCCGCGGGCGGCTGCCCATCATCGGCGTGGGCGGCATCTTCAACGCGGACGATGCGTGGGAGAAAATCACGGCCGGCGCCCGGCTGATCCAGGTCTACAGCGGCCTCGTTTACGAAGGTCCCGCCCTGCCCCGCCAGATCGTGAAGGGGCTGCGTCGCCGGTTGGATCAGGGCGGTTTCAAGAACCTCCGCGAAGCGGTCGGTTCCGCGGTGAAGGACTGAGTGTCCACCCGCTTCCCGATGTTCCCGGCCTCCGCCATGCCCTCCCCGCTTCCTGAGTTGCTCGCTCCCGCCGGGGATTGGGAATGCGTCCGCGCGGCGGTCGAGAACGGGGCCGACGCCGTCTATTTCGGGCTGTCGCGCTTCAACGCCCGGATGCGGGCACGCAACTTCACCGAGGGGGATCTGCCTGCCTTGATGGCCTTCCTCCACCGGCGCGGCGTGCGCGGTTACGTCTCGTTCAACACCCTCGTCTTCGCTGACGAACTGGCCGACGCCGAGGACTTCATCCGGGCCTGCATTGGCGCGGGCGTGGACGCCGCCATCGTGCAGGACGTGGGGATTTGCCGGCTGATCCGGCGGCTGTCGACGGATTTCCCGATCCACGCCAGCACCCAGCTGACGGTCACCAGCGCCGCGGGGGTGCGGTTCGCGCGGGAACTCGGCTGCGGGCTGGTCGTCCTCGCGCGCGAATGTTCCATCCCCGAGATCGAACAGATCCAGGCCGCCCAGCGCGCCGGCGCCGACCCGCCGGTTCCCCTGCCCCTCGAAGTGTTCGTGCATGGCGCCCTCTGCGTTGCCTACTCCGGCCAGTGCCTCACCAGCGAGTCGCTCGGCGGGCGTTCGGCCAACCGGGGCGAATGCGCCCAGGCTTGCCGGCTGCCGTATGAACTGGTCTCCGACGGACAGACCGTGCCGTTGGGCGACCGCCGTTACCTGTTGAGCCCGCAGGATCTCATGGGGCTGGAACTTCTGCCCCGACTCGTTCGCGCCGGCGTGGCCTCACTCAAGATCGAGGGCCGGCTCAAGGCGCCGGAATACGTCGCCAACGTCACCCGCGCCTACCGGCAGGCGCTGGATCAAACCGCCGCCGAAATCGAACGGGGCGCCGGCACGGAGCGCATCGATGCCGGCCCCTGGCGCTACGAACTCGAAATGGCCTTCTCGCGCGGTTTCCACTCCGGATGGTTCGAGGGCATCGACAACCGCCGCCTGGTCCATGCGCGCTTCGGCAAGAAGCGGGGCGTGCTGACCGGCGAGGTGGTCGCCGCGTACCCGCGCGCCGTCCGCGTGCGACTCATCAGCCCGCTGAAACCGGGCGATGGGGTCGTGTTCGAGAATGCCAACCCGGACGAACCCGAGCAGGGTGGCCGGGTCTACGCCGTGCGGCAGCGGGGCACGGAAGTCGAACTCGAATTCGGCCACACCGACCTCGATCTCCAACGAATCCGACCGGGCAGCCGCCTCTGGAAGACCAGCGATCCGGAGCTGGAACGGCGCTGGCGCCAGACCTTTGCCGGCGATCAACCGCGCCATCAGCGCCCCGTGAACATCCGAGTGTCCGGCCGGGCCGGTGAACCGTTGCGCCTGGTCGTCACGGACGATCCCGGCCACGCCGTCGAGCTGCAGAGCGGCCTGGCGCTCGCGTCCGCGGAGAAGCGCCCGCTGGACGGGACGGTCCTGCGCGCCCAACTGGGCCGGCTCGGGGGCACGCCCTTTCGCCTTGGGGAATTGCAGAACGACCTGGTTGGCGACGTGATGCTGCCGGTCAGCGAACTCAACCGGCTGCGTCGCGCCGCCATCGAACAGCTGCTGCAACGACGCGAGCGTCCCCGCGGCTGGCGTCTCACCACGGCCACGCCCGTGCTCTCGGAACTTCTTGCCGCCTCGCGCGCGGCCGTGCGCCCACCGGAATCCGCCCGACCAGCATCCCCTCGACTCATTGTCCTGGTGCGGACGATCGAACAGCTCGAAGCCGCGCTGGATGCCGGCGTGTGCACCCTCTATTGCGAACTTGAAGATCCGAAGGCGTATCGTCGCGCCGTAAGCCGCTTCCGCGAACTCGCCCCGCCAGCGTCGAACGCGGAGATCTTCGTCGCCCCGCCCCGCATCACCAAGCCGGGCGAGGAGTGGATTCTGCGCCAGGTCCGCGCCTGCCAAGCCGACGGCTACCTGGTCCGCAACTTCGATCACCTCGAGTCGTTGGCCGGCGAACGGTGGGTGGGCGATTTCTCGCTCAACGTCGCCAACGCCCTCAGCGCCGCCTGGTTCATCCAACGCTTCGCTCTCGAACGGGTCACGGCCTCTTATGACCTGAACAATCTCCAGCTCGAGGCCCTGCTCGCTTCGGCTCCGCCGGCTTGGTTCGAACTCGTGATCCACCAGCACATGCCCATGTTTCACATGGAGCATTGCGTGTTCTGCGCCTTCCTGACCTCGGGCAAGGACTACCGCGATTGCGGGCGGCCCTGCGAGAAACACGCCGTCGGCCTGCGCGACCGGGTGGGCGCGGTGCATCCGTTGAAGGCCGACGCAGGCTGCCGCAATACGGTGTTCAACGCGCTGGCGCAAACCGGCGCCGAGTATGTCCCGCGGCTCATCGAGCTGGGCGCCCGGCATTTCCGGATCGAATTCCTCGACGAGCCGCCGGAGGTCGTGTCCCGCACCGTCGCGCGCTACCAGGCCCTGCTGCGCGGCGAGATCACCGGTGTCCAACTATGGCGGGAATTGAAACTGCGCCACCAACTCGGCGTGACCCGCGGCTCCCTCGACAAAGCGGAGCGCCCCCTCACCGTTCTCTGATCCAGCAGCCCGCCGCGCCCGGGGGACGAAACGAGCGAGCGTACGTCGACGGCTACGAGCTACTGGAGGTTTAAGGATAAGGCGGGCTCGGCGTCCGCCACTTGCCAGCCGGCCATCAAGCCAACGGCGCGTCGGGTGGTTTGACATCCCCGGCTCCTTTGCTTCTGATCGTTGCATGTCGGCATCGCACCACGAGGCTAATGTTCCCGAGGATCCGCTGGCGAGCCTGCGCGAAGCCGTCCGCATCTCGCCCGAGAACGTGCCCCTGCGGCAGCACCTCGCCGGGTCCCTGCTTGAGGCCGGGCGGGCGGAAGCCGCGGAAACCGAGTTCAAGGCGGCCCTCGCCCTGGCCCCGGACAACGCGGCCATCAAACTCGGGCTCGCCCGCGCGTTCATGGCCCAGGGCAAAAGCAGCCACGCGCTGGTCATCGTCGAGGATTTGCTCAAATCCGCCAGCAAACCGCCGCCCGCCTACCTCCTGCACGCCCGGCTCTTGTTCCAGGCGGGCGACATCGAAAACGCCGTGCGCGCCTACCGTTGGGGCGTCGAGGCGGATCCCTCGCTCGCCGATCTGGAGCTGGCGCACCGCCTCGGAATTGACGCCGACCCCGAAACCAGCGAAGTGCTTGACGGCCGGTTGCGGGCGGCCTGGGACGACGAGCCGTTTCCGGTGGAAACGGAAATCGAACGCCCGCGCATCACCTTCGCCGACGTCGGCGGCATGGATCCGATAAAGGACGAGGTGCGGATGAAGATCATCCACCCGTTGACCCACGCCGACCTCTACCAGGCCTACGGCAAACCCATCGGCGGCGGCATCCTGCTCTACGGCCCTCCCGGCTGCGGCAAGACCTACCTGGCCCGCGCCACCGCCGGCGAGATCAATGCCGGCTTCATCGCCGTGGGGATCAACGACGTCCTCGACATGTGGATCGGCAACAGCGAACGCAACCTGCATGAGGTCTTCGATCAGGCCCGGCGCCACCGTCCGTGCGTCCTGTTCTTCGACGAAGTGGACGCCCTGGGCGCCAGCCGCAGCGACATGCGCCAGAATGCCGGCCGAATGTTGATCAACCAGTTTCTCGCGGAACTCGACGGCGTGCGGGACTCGAACGAGGGCGTGCTGGTCCTGGGCGCGACGAACGCCCCGTGGCATCTCGATTCCGCGTTTCGCCGGCCGGGGCGCTTTGACCGGATCCTGTTCGTTCCCCCGCCCGATGCGGATGCGCGCGCCGAAATTCTGCGGTTGCAGTGCCAGGGAAAGCCGCAGTCCGACGTGGACTTTTCGCAGGTGGGCCGGAAGACGGAGGGATTCTCGGGCGCCGACCTGAAGGCGGTCGTGGACCTCGCCGTCGAGGAGAAGCTGCGGGAGGCCATGCGGGCGGGCGCGCCGACCCCGCTCACCAGCCGCGATCTGCTCGCGGCGGCGAAGAAGCAGAAGCCGACGACCCGGGAGTGGTTCGCCACGGCCCGGAACTACGCCCTTTACTCGAATCAGGGCGGCGTCTACGACGACATCCTGGATTACCTGAAACTGCGGTAAGCCGGGTCGCTCAAACGAGGTCGGGATAGGTGTAGCCCGGCCGGTATTCGCGGCGGAGCAGCAGGTTGGCGTAGTCGTCCCCCACGATCCGCTCGCGTTCCCCGTCCCACTCGACGCTCCGGCCGAGTTTGAGCGAGAGCATCCCGAGCAGGCTCATCGTGGTGGAACGATGTCCGATCTCGATGTCGCAGATCGGGTGCCGCTCCTCGCGGATGGCGGCGAGGAAATCCGCCCAGAGTTCCTTGATGTTCTGCTGGTCGGGCAGGTGGAGCGTGGGCTCCTCGTGCAACACGGGATCGTTGCCGTTCGCGGGATGGAACGTCCAACCGCTTTTCCACCCCATGTGGAGAGTGCCCTTGGTGCCGTAAAAGTAGCAGCCCACGCTTTCGCCCTTCTCCGCGTTGTTGCCGGCAAACTGCCGGTGTTCCCAGGTGGCGGTGAACGACTCGAACTCGAAGGCCGCCACCTGATGGTCGGGGGCGTCGGTGGTCTGGTAGTCGGGCAGGTTCACTGCCGGACCCTTGATGGGACGTCCGCCGGTCGAAAAAACGCGCCGTGGATACCGCTCCTCGGTCCACCACAGGATCTGATCCATCCAATGAATGCCCCAGTCGCCGAGGGTGCCGTTGCCGTAGTCGAGGAACTGCCGGAATCCCCTGGGATGGATGCGCGAATTGAAGGGCCGCAGGGGCGCCGGACCGCACCAGAGATTCCAATCGAGCTCGGCGGGTGGTTCCTCGTTGGCCTGCGGTTTCTCGGGACCGCCACCGTAGTGAACGAAAGCCCGCACCATGCCGATTTTCCCGGCTTTGCCCGAACGCAGGAACTCCATTCCCGAAATGTTGTGGGGCGAGGCGCGGCGGTGCGTGCCGACCTGCACCGTCCGGCCATACTTGCGGGCGGCCTTCACCATCGCCCGCCCTTCGAGAATGGTGTGGCTGATCGGTTTCTCGACGTAAACGTGCGCCCCTTGGCGGACGGCCTCGATGGTGGCGAGCGGGTGCCAGTGATCGGGGGTGGCCACGATGACGATCTCAGGGCGTTCGTGCGCGAGCAACTCGCGGAAGTCGCCATACAGCCGCGGTTGATCGCCGGTCTTCTCCTGGACCACGGCGGCGGCCGCGTCGAGATGGCGCCGGTCCACGTCACACAGACCGACCACCCGGCTGCGCCCCGCAGCCATGGCCTCGCCCAGGATGTTCATCCCCCACCAACCGCAGCCGATCAGCGCGGTCTTGTACCGGCCCTCGCCATCCTGGCCGAGGATCGGCAGGGCGGTGACCGCGGCGCCGGCAGCGGCGGTTTGCGAGAGGAAACGACGGCGGGTGAGCTGTTTCATGGCGTGCGAGATCGAGCTTGTGATGATTCGTTGACCGCGATGGATGACGTCGCCATTGCAGTTCCCGCCCGATGACGCGTCAAGCAAAGAAGCAGGCCACGGGAAAACCCGTGGCCTGACGTCCGAAGCTAATACGCGGGCGGTCGCCCGGGGAGGATCAGTTGTCCTCGGGAATTCGCATGCCGTAGAAGGAGCGGTAGACGAAGACCAGGGCGACGACGAAGAAGAGGCCACCGATGGCGGTCTTCAGGCCGGCGTTGGTCATCGTCACGGCGATCTCCACGGCGAGCAGGCCGAACAGGGTGGTGAATTTGATCACCGGGTTCAGGGCCACCGAGGAGGTGTCCTTGAACGGATCGCCCACCGTGTCGCCCACGACCGTCGCCGCGTGCAGCTCGGTGCCCTTCTCGCGGAGGTCGACCTCGACGATCTTCTTCGCGTTATCCCAGGCGCCGCCGGCGTTCGCCATGAAGATGGCTTGGAACAGGCCGAAGAACGCGATGGCGATCAGGTAGCCGATGAAGAAGTAGGGGTTGAAGAACGGCAGCGCGAGCGCGAAGCAGAAGATCACGATGAAGATGTTCCACATGCCCTTCTGCGCATACACCGTGCAGATGCGCACGACCTCCTTGCTGTCCTTCTCGGATGCGGTGCTCGCGTCGAGCTTCATGTGTTGCTTGATGTAGACCACCGCACGGTAGGCGCCCGTAACCACCGCCTGGGTCGAGGCGCCGGTGAACCAGTATACCACCGACCCGCCCATGATCAGGCCGAGGATGATCTCGGGCTGCACGATGGACAGCTTCGGAATCACCCCCCCGAACATGTTCTCGAGCAGGATGATGATGCCGAACACCATGGTCGTCGCGCCCACGACCGCCGTGCCGATGAGCACGGGCTTGGCGGTCGCCTTGAAGGTGTTGCCGGCCCCGTCGCCCTTCTCGAGCTGATACTTCGCATTCTCGAAGTCCGGATTGAAGCCGAAGGCCTTCTTGATGTCCTCCGCGATGCCGGGCTTGCCCTCGATCTGGCTCAGTTCGTAAACCGACTGCGCGTTGTCCGTCACCGGTCCGTAGCTGTCGACCGCGATGGTCACCGGCCCCATCCCCAGAAAGCCGAACGCCACCAAACCGAACGCGAAGATCGGCGCGGCGAAGACGAACTTGGCCGGCATGATCGCGGTGAGCGCGGGATTCTGCGAGAAGAAGTAGGAGACATACATCAGGAGCATGATCACCAACCCCATCCAGAAGGCGGACATGTTGCCGGCCACGAAGCCCGACAGGATGTTCAGCGAGGCACCGCCGTGCTTCGAGCAGTTGGTCACCTCCTTGACGTGCCGCGAATTCGTGCTCGTGAAGATTTTGGTGAACTCGGGAATCAAGGCGCCCGCGACCGTACCGCAGCTGATGATGACCGACAGCACCCACCACAACGCTGGCTGGGCCGTGCCCGTGGCGTCCTTGAAGTCGCCGAGGAGGAGTTTGCTCGCGATGAAAGTGATCACGATCGACACCGCCGAGGTGATCCACACCAGGTGGGTCAACGGCGCCTCGAAATCGAAGTCCTTCTTGCCGCCGAACATCGACTTGCTCAGCGCTTCGTTGCCAAAATACGACACCAGTGAGGTCACGATCATCAATGCCCGCATGGCGAACAGCCAGATGATCAGGGTCGCCGTGATCGCCGGCGTGGCGGCCAGCGCCAGGGCGAGAAATGCGATCAAGGCCACACCCGTCACGCCGTAGGTCTCGAAACCGTCGGCGGTCGGCCCCACCGAGTCGCCCGCGTTGTCGCCGGTGCAGTCCGCGATCACGCCGGGGTTCTTCGGATCATCCTCGGGCAGCTTGAAGACGATCTTCATCAGGTCCGAGCCGATGTCCGCGATCTTGGTGAAGATGCCGCCGCAGATGCGCAGCACGCTGGCGCCGAGGGATTCCCCGATGGCGAACCCGATGAAACACGGTCCCACCAGCTCCCGCGGCAGGAACATCAGGATGCAGATCATGAAGAACAACTCGACGGCCACCAGCAGCAGTCCGACGCTCATGCCCGAGCGCAGGGGAATGCCGAGCGTGGCGAGGGGATCGCCGCGCAACGCGGAGAAGGCCGCCCGCGAGTTGGACGTGGTGTTGATCCGGATGCCAAACCAAGCGACACCGTAGGACCCCAGAATGCCCAGGATCGAGGCAATCAGGATGACGATGACGTTGAAGGCGACATGCCCGCCGCTCATGGCTGCCCCGGTGGCATCCGTGTGCTCGGTGAGGAAGCCGAAATAGTAGACCATGCAGGCCGCGATCAGCGCCCAAAGGATGGCGAGGAACTTGCCCTGGGTGAACAGGTAGGTTTTGCAGGTTTCCCAGATGGTGTTCGACACCCGCCCCATGCTCTCGTGCACCGGCAGGGCCTTGGTCTGCCGGTACTGAACCACTCCGAACGCCGCCCCGACGGCGCAGATCAGAATGCCCAGATACATCAGCGCCGACCCGCTGATCCCGCCCAACCCGTCAAAGCGGACCTGATCGAGCGGCGGAATCTTGATGTCCGCCTCGCTGGCCAGGGCACTGCCCGCCAGAAGGCACAGCGCCAGAGGCGACAGAAACTGTAGAATTCGGAGGTTGCGTCTTGTCATAATGTGCGTTGTCACGGTTAAGCATCCCGCAGCGGGACACGATCAGCGCCCCCGCGGGACAGTCCGCCCCGAAGCGGCTGCCCTCGCAAGTAGAACAACTCCTCTTCCAAGTCAAGCCCATTCGCGAAACTTAAATGGAAGAGCAGCGAAAGAAGCTGTTATTGGCCCAGGCCCGACCGCATCGGCGGGAGGCCCGCGTTACTCCGCCGAAAACAAGGCACGGCGGCCCCTCCCCGTCATCAGGCAATTGCCCCGCAACCCGAAATCGGAGCGATTCGCCGTCTCAATCCGGATCCGGGTCCGGCCGGGTCTCCAGATATCGCCAGACCGCACTGATCTGGGCCCGCGCGTCCCCCCCAAGCACATCCGCCAATGCCGCCCGGCCCCCCGGCCAGAAGCTTGGCATCCGGGTCCCGGGCCGCAAGGCCGAGGGATCTTCCAGGTAGCGCCGGAACCAGGACCACTCCAACCGCCGCGTCGTCCAGGCCAGATCCATCGCTGACAAGGTCCATCCCGGCCGCCCATCCAACCGGTGGCAGGTGACGCACCCGCAGCCCTCCGGACCGAGCAGCCGCGCCCCGGTGGCTGGATCGAGGCCCGTCATCGGCGCTTCCGACGCCTCCGCGCCATTCCGGTCCACCTCGCCGAAAACGCTCGTCAACTGCGCCGCCCGTTCCGCGCTCCACACCGGCATGCGGATCGCCAGATACGGGCGCGGGCGCAGCCGTTCCTGCAAGACCCGCGCAAGCCACTCGGGCCGCAGCTTGGCCCCCGCTTGATCGAGACGCGGCGGAAAGCGGCCTTCATCCCCGAGATCCCCGGCGGATCGGGAGCGGAAGAACCCGGCCTGCGCCGGCCAGGGACCGCCCCTTTCGCCGCGGACATGGCACGCGAAGCAATTGAATGTCGCGAGCCACCGGTGAAGCGCCTCTGCCGGCGTCGGAGGCCCGGCGTTGGGGGCCATGCTTTCGAGCGCCAGAACCAAGGCCCGTCGTTGCCGTGCGCTCAGCGCGTATGCCGGTCGGCCCGGTGGCGGGTTTTCCGCCAGGCATCCGGTGGCAGATCCGGGATGCAGCGCCGGGAGGGGGCGCGCGGGTTCAGGCGCCGGCACATTCGTACCCTCCACCAACCCCGGATGACAGGCGGCACAATTCATCCCGGCAAACCAGCGGCGCCCCGCGGCAATCAGCCCCGCAGCTTGTGGCGCCGGTGGCTTGCCGCGCGTCCCCTCAACGTGGCGGGTTTGGCGCAAGAGATAAGCGGCAATGGCGCGTGCCTCGTCCGCGGTAAGTCCCAGCGAGGGCATGCGGGAGTCGGCGCGCAATCGTTCGGGCTGTTCCAGGAATGCCGCCAGCCCCTGTTCCGTCCAGGCGTCGCCCACCCAGCCCAGATCCACCGCGGGCCAAACGCCCTCGATCACGGCGGGAGCGGCTTCCTCCCCGTGCCACCCGTTCGCCGCCGATGATCCCAAAGCCACCGCGGCGGGGTCGAACGCCGGATGGCAGGCAATGCAGCCGACCTGATGGTAGAGCACCCGTCCTTGTGCCACCCGCAGGGCCGAAGAAACCCGGACCTCCGGGGAGGCGGAACGGCGCGCTGCCTCAATCAAGGCTGCCAAAGCGGCAATGCGCCCTCCCCGCTCGCCGGCTTCGAGTCCATGGAAGAGGTCGGGCATCGTGGTGCCCGGTCGCACGCGCTGGGGTGCGCCCAGATACCGGGCAACGTGACCCGGGGTTCTCCACCCGCCAAGGACGCGCAAATCGGGCGCCGGACGGACCGTCAACCGCTGCCGCACCGGCTCCGGGGCGGCGTGGCACGCAACGCAGTTCAACTCCCCGAGCAACCAGAATCCCAACTCCGTCGGCTGGTCACACCAGGTTTCCGCGAGGATGGTCGGCGAAGCAGGCTTCGCCCTGCCATCCGTCGACGCGCCCGGCCTCCCTGCGAGGGCATCCGCCGACGTCGCCCCGGCCGGGCTGGATGGAAGCCCGGCCGCGACCGCTTGGCCCGTCCGGGGCGCCCGGATCAGGGCGAATGCCAGAACGAGAGCGACCCACGAAGCGACCGGGGCTGAACGCCCTCGCGCGAGGTTCGCCCCCTGCTGCCTGCCTGTGGCTGCCACGGACTTGATGTAGGAGATGGCGACCGGTCAAGGCCAGCGAAAACCCTGTCGCGCTTGGGCGGGGTCGGACCGCCGCTGAGCCGGGTTTGTTCCCCGACGGCGACGGCCGCCCGGCGGCGCCATCGGATCGGGACTCGTCGCGGGATTCGCCGAATGCCGGATGCGGGGCGAGAACGATGCTGGCTTGACTTGGAGGAGCACGGACGGGACCTTGGCCGGGCGCACAATGGCTTCCCAAACGCAAATCCTGATCGCCGAGGAGCACCCGTCGGCGTGTTTCAAGATCGTTGGCCGCGGGGACTTCCGGTGCAGTGACGACCTGCGGCAGGCGATCCGGCGGTTGCGCGAGACCGGCTACACGGAATTCACCTTCGACCTGGCGGATTGCCCGCATCTGGACAGCACCTTCATTGGCGTGCTGGCCAGCCCCTTGCGCAAGCTAACCGGGCCCGCCGGTCCCGTGCCCGCAGGCCGGGTGCGGATCAGTCGGGCGCAGGAGACCGTCTGTCAGATTCTCGAGGACATGGGCATCGCACCGATGGTGGAAATGGTGGATACCGCCCCCGACAGCGGCAGTTTTCACCCGAGCGAGGCGCACAACGCTTCCCGCGCCGAACTCAGCGAAGCGAGCCTCGAAGCGCACGAGACGCTGATGGCCCTTGACCCGGAACGCAACGCCGCACGGTTCCAGGACGTGGTGACATTCCTGCGCAAGGAACTAGGAAAGGGCCCGGCGTCAGGGGCGTAGGCCGCGGGGCCCTGGGAGTTCGGAGAGGAATCTCCCCGGGGGATTCACGGGCAATCTCCCCGTTGCAAAAGAGGCGCACGGTGCAGCGCACCGCGGAGCGGGGACGGCGCTTCCGAGGCCGGACCGACCTCATCCTCCCCGGTGCCCGAATACCGGTGTCGTCGCCACCGCAGAACGTTCCTTCCCAGCGCGGACTTTTCCGGCGACCATTCCTGCGGATGACAAGATGACATCCTTGACGCATTATGATCATCCCTTGAAGCGCCCGGCACGGGTGGTCCACGGGTGGCTGCTCTCGCTCGGCTTGGCTTGGGGCGCACTTTCCGGCGTTGGCGGTCAGGCATCCTCTTCGCGAACGGTTGCTCCGGACGAGTTGGGCTATTCGGTGCGGCTCTGGACGGTGGAGGATGGGGTGCCGGCGAATTTCATCGATTTTCTCGCGCAAACCCCTGACGGCTACCTCTGGTGGCCTACTGCCTGGGGCGTGGGGCGATTCGATGGCGTCCGCTTTCAGTCTTTCCCCATCCCTGACGCGGACGGACGAACCCAGCAAATGGACGGTTTGTTCCGCGATTCGCGGGGTCGGCTTTGGGTGTGGAACTCGCGCCGTACGATCGGCACGATCGAAGCGGGCAACTACGTTTCACGCGATGAGAGTTCCTCGAGGCCGGGCCCCTACGGCATCGACGAAAGTCCTGACGGGCGGATCTGGTTGTCGCAGCAGGATCCGGACGGCCGCCGGTTTCTGGAGTGCATTGAGGGTGGAAACCTGGAGCGACGGGCCGTGCCTCCGAACTCGGGTTTCACAACAAAGAGCCACCTTGATGCCGATGGCACGCTTTGGTTGTGGGATAGTGGCAGGCTCTACCGGGCGGAAGCCAACGCAGCGGTGCCGGTAGCGCTTTCGCTTCCCCGAGGGCAACCGGACTCGCTTGCCAGCATGTTCTTCCGGCTCGCCCACGGGGAGGTGGGAGTGGTGGGACGAGGCGGCATCCATGAACTGGTTCAAGGGAGATGGCAGTCTCGGCGGTCCTTCCCTGTTCCCTTGCCGGACAGGATCAACATGCAGCGCGCCGCCGCCGACCAATTAGGAAACGTCTGGATCGGCACCCGAGCGTCCGGACTCTGGGTGGCCACGGGCGACGGCCAAACGCTCGAAGTCACCCTCCCCGGTTTGACTTACCCCGACGGATTCGGGATCGGCGCGGTCCTGACGGATCAGGAGAACGACGTCTGGATCGGCACCCGGAGCGGTCTATACCAGTTGCAGCGGGCGCCGTTCCGTCGCGTCTTGCCGAGTGAGCCCCTGGCCCGATCCGAACCGGTTGATCTGGCCGAGGACTGCGGTGGCGGGCTATGGGTGCTCACTGAGAGCGGCCAGGCGCTTCGCTACGCCGCCAACGGCGCTTACCGGGAAAGCGTTGATGGCCTTCCCGAACTCAGCTTCATCGAGGCGGATTCCTCCGGGCCCGTCTGGCTGGCCAGCCGCCATCAGGTCTGGCGCTGGACGCCGGATGACCTGGTCCCACTCGAGATCCTGGATGGAAACGAGGCCGGGCAAAGGTACTTCGTCGGGATGAAAGCCGTCGGGGGAATCCTCTGGGCTTACAGTGGAAGCGGGCTCCTTCGCTCGGTCAACGACCAGCTTGTCCCCCAGGCTTTTGCCGTGAGTAGTGAAGACCCTGGCTTGGTCCTGTTTCACGCAAATGCGCAGGGAGAAGCAGCGGCGTTGGTGCCGGCGTTGGGTTTGGTGAGATACCAGCAGGATCGCTGGGAGGCCCCCCCCGCCATTCCCACCATGCCGGTGCAGGACTTCATTGGCATGCGTGTGGACACCCAGGCACGGACATGGACCTTTGGCAGCAATCCTCCCCTGATGCGGCACGAGCGAACCCACTGGGAGGAGGTTTCCCTCGGGACCTCCGAGATGCCGATCAGCGTCCTCGCCCTCGAGTCCGACGACCAGGGGAACCTCTGGGGATTGACCGCGGAACATGGGGTGTTCCGGTTGGCCCCGGGACGGCAGGAGGCGACGGAGGGAGCCATCCAGTGGTTGGGAGTGGCGAATGGACTCCCGTCGAACGCCGGTCGCGGCTGGGGAAAGGGGATGTTGAAATCGCGCGACGGTCGGATTTGGGTGGCCACCGCCCGTGGCGTCGCGGTGATCGATCCGGCCCAATGGGAGACGGAGCGGCAGGCCCTCGGCATCCCGCAGGTCCACGTGGAGGAGGTCCACCTTGACGACCTCGCGTTACCCCGGGAAACGGACGGCAGCGTGGTGGTCCCGCCGGGTCGCAACCGCCTGGAGATCCGCTTCACCGCGCTGGGCTTGAACAACGCCCGCGCCAATCGGTTCAAGTACCAGTTGTCCGGGGTGGACGCAGACCTGCAGGACGCGGGGACCACGCGCGTAGCGGTCTACCACAGGATGCCTCCCGGAAGGCATCGCTTCCGCGTTATCGCCGCCAACTGCTTTGGCGTTTGGAACCACGAAGGCGCAACGTTGGCCGTCACCGTGCTGCCCGCCTGGTGGCAGCGGGTGTCGGTGCACGTGGCCGGATGGTGCCTGCTGATTGGCACCGCGGCCCTCTTTTACCGATGGCGCCTCCGGCAGTTCGAGCGCCGTCGCGCCCAGCAGGAGAGGTTCTCCCGCCAACTCATCCGGTCCCAGGAAGACGAGCGCCAGCGGATCGCCGGCGATCTGCATGACGGTCTGGGACAGGATCTCCTGGCGGCCAAGAACCTGGCCTTGCTGGCAGCGATGCGACCGCCGGCAGTCGAGGAGACCGCCGGCCGGTTTCGGGAGATCTCCGATGCCATTGGCAGCGCGGTTGAGGTAATGCGCGGCATCTCGCGAGCCTTGCGCCCCGTCGAACTCGACAGCCTCGGGTTGACCAGGGCCATCGAGGCGGCTCTGCATCGGGTGGAATCCGGCTCCGCGATCCGGGTGATATCCAGCCTCGCCGACATCGACGGGCGGCTACCGCCCGAGGATGAGATCAGTCTCTACCGGTTGATCCAGGAAGCACTCAGCAACGCGATGAAGCACTCCGGGGCGCGGGTACTAAGGTGTGCGGTGAACATCCAAAACGATTGCATGCGGGTGGAGATCGCCGATAACGGCCACGGTTTCGATCCGGCTCAAGTGCGCGCACGAGGTCGGATCGGCCTCGGCCTGCTCGGCATGGAGGAACGCGCACGCCTGATGCGGGGGGAGCTTGTGATTGACAGCGGAAAGGGCCAGGGTACGCGCCTGATCATCACTGTTCCGACAAGCCGACGTCAGCAGCATGAGTGAAAGAACGACCCTGATCCTGGCGGACGATCATCCCACGTTCCGGCTTGGGCTGAAGACGGCCATCGACCTGGCCGGGGAGTTCGAGATCGTTGGTGAAGCAGCGAACGGGCGGGAAGCGCTGCGACTCATCAAGCAACTCCGCCCCGACATTGCCGTCGTGGACTGGCAGATGCCCGAGGTGAACGGCCTCGAGGTGCTCCGGCAGGTGAACCGGGAGGGGCTCGCCACCCGAATCATCATTCTCACGATGCATGACGATGAAAGCCTCTTCCGCGAGGCGATGGAATTCGGCGTCCGCGGCGTCGTGCTGAAAGACAATGCGGTCGTGGACATCGTGGCCGGCATGCGCGCGGTAAGCGCCGGAGACATCTACTTGAGCCAGAGTGTATCCCTGGCCCTGCTCAAACGGACGCTTCTGGCGGCCCGGCTGCGTCAGGAGAATCCCGGTTTGGATGCCCTCACACCCACTGAAAGAAACGTCCTGAGGCTCGTGGCGAACAACCGGACCAGCCGGGAGATCGCCGCCGATCTGGGGGTCAGCCCACACACCATCGAGACCCATCGCCGCAACATCTGTCAGAAACTGGGACTGCGCGGCAGTCACAGCCTCTTGCAGTTCGCCCTCAGACACCAAGCGCACATGTAGGCCGGGGCCCGGCCCGGGCGACCTCCGTCTCCGGTGTCTCAGCGGCGACCCCACCTCCGCGGCGGTCACCACCGAATCCTCGCGGCTGGCTCCATGGAGTCACCGGGCCCGCCCCTCGCAGCGTCTCGCCCACCGGTTTCGACGGGCCGAACAGGTAGAAAAATACCAGGATTCAGGTAGGCAGAAATACCAGGGTCCGGGGATACCGCGGTCGGCATGCGTGAGGCACGGTGGCTGGCGATGAACGAAGCGAGGACCTTGCTCATCGCCGATGACAGCGCTGCCATGCGTCATGCCATCGCCCGCTGCTGCGCCGGTCCCAACGACACGGTCGTCGAGGCGGCGACTGGCGCGGAGGCGGTTGAGCTCCATGCCCGCTGCCAGCCGGACTGGACGGTCATGGACATCCGGATGCCGATCATGGACGGCTTGAGTGCCACCCGCGAGATCCGGCGGCAGTTCCCGGAGGCCCGCATCGTCATCGTGACCCAGCACGATCTGCCTGGGTTACGTCGGGCAGCCTGCGCTGAGGGGGTGGACGCCTTCTTCCTCAAGGACGATCTGACCCGGCTCGAAGCGATCCTTGGCGAACGGGATGCCCCGGCTTTGTTCGCCGCAAACCAGAACCCCGCACCGGCCCCATGAAAACCATCGCGGAGACCATCCCGCAGCTCGCCATCCGAAGCACCCGCATTCTACTGCTGTCGCTGCTGCCGGAGCTCTGCCACGCCCAGTGGCGCACGCAGACCATCGACCTGCAGCCGGGCTGGAACGCTGTCCATCTCCAGGTTCAACCCCAGCCGGACGACTGTGACAGTCTCCTCGCCCACCAACCCATCGAAAGCGTGTGGAAGTGGGACCGCCGCTTCTCCACCGTCCAGTTCGTCACCGACCCCTCGACGCTGCTGCCCGAGGATCCCGACTGGCTCGTGTGGCTGCCTCCCACGAGTGAGAAGGCGTTCCTGCGTCGCCTGCGGTCGCTGCAGGCCCACCAGTCCTATTTGTTTAAAGTGGCGGACGGCGCGGGGCCGGTTCACTTGGCGATCAAGGGGCAGGTCGCGGTTCCCCGGTTGGAGTGGTATCCGCACGGACTCAATCTGGTGGGCTTCCCGGTCAATCCCATCAATCCGCCCACCTTTACCGAGCTGTTTCGATTCACTCGGGAAGTGGATCTCTCGTTGGGCTTTGCCAACCAGCTGTTCCGACTCGATAGCCAAGGCCGGGGAATTCCCATCGTGCAGCCCAACCGGGATCGCGTGCAGCCGGGGGTGGCTTACTGGATGGAAACGCGGCGGAAACCAGCCCACATCGCGAATCTCCATCTGAGTGTTCCCTTGAGCGGACTCGACTTTGGCGCGGTGCAGTTCACCAAGGACCTTGAGATCCTGAACGCCCATTTGACCTTGGCCCAGGAAGTCCGCCTGCGCCTGGCACCCTCCGAGGCGCCGCCGCCCGGGCTCGACTTTCCCGAGCTTGCCGGCCCTGTGCCGCTTTCCTACCTGTCTAAGGACGCCGGCGGCAGTTGGGAGTGGCTCGAGTTCCCCGCCGCGGGCCTGACGCGACACCTGGGAGTCGGGGAAAAGTGGACCCTCCGTCTGGGGTTGCGGCGAGACGCACTGCCCCCCTATGAACCGCAGGGCGACAAAGGCGCCACTTATCAGGGAATCATCGAGCTTTCCGACGCCGCCCAATCGCTGCTGATCCCCATTCCGGTCAGTGCGTCCGTCCCGGCGACGGCGCCGATCCGACTTCTGTCAGCCCAGGCGCCCGATGCCCTGGCAGAATTCAGTTCGGAAGGAGGGCTCTGGGTCGGCTCGGCCACGCTGAACCAGGTCAATGCCCCCGCCTATACCGGGGATGCGATGATCCCCACCCCGGCCCCGATGCCACTGCGCCTCCTCGTGCATGTGGACAACACGGGCCAGGCGCGCCTCTTGCAGGAGGTGTTGCTGGCCTGGGACCCGACGCTGACGGACGAACCGCACACCAACGGGACCTACGCCCTGTTTGCCGCCGAATCCGCCCTGCCGGCCGGAGCTTCCCAGGTCCGCCGGATCAGTTCGATCGGGTTCCCCGTGATGGATCCCGTCCCGTTGACGACCGCCACCAACAGTGTTGGAGCAGACGGTCTGGCCGGCACGGTGACGATTCCCTTCGACGATCCCACGAATCCTTTTCTCCACCGGTATCATCCGATGCACGACAACAAGGACTGGGACTTCGTCGCCTATACGAACGCGGTCGAGGTGCCGACGATCGTGCGCGCCATCGGGCTGAACTTCGTGGAGGTCACCAACACGACCGCGCATCCGATCTGGGGAGTGGACGCCATGGCTGGCACCTACTCCGAGACGATCACCGGATTGCGCGCCCAGCCGATCAACCTCCAGGGCAGCTTCGCGCTGCAACGCATCAGCCGGCTTTCCACTCTCCAGGGGGTGTCTCCATGAACCTGAGCGACGGGGTCGGTCCTGCATCTAATGCAGGCGCTCCCTCCTGCAATAGTGAGGACCGACCCCAGAGCGGCCCCACTGGTTCAAGGCCAAAGCGCATGGCAACCCATTGGTCATCGACACTCTCCCTGAACCGAGCGACGGGTTCAGTCCTACATCTATTGGCGGCGCTCCCTCCGCCAATAGTGAGGACTGAACCCAGAGCGGACGAACGGCACATGATTCGGTTCCATGCTAGAGCGTTTGTTTTGAATCCTCTCCATGATGAGAACCTCGCCGCCTCCCCAGCTTTAAACCTCAGAACACGAAAGACTCATGCAATCCGTGAAGACTGACCACTGTCGTTGGAGCCGTGGCGCCCTGGGCGCCTTGCTGGCCTCGTTTGCTGTGCTGACCTCCAGCCAGGGAATCTCCCAAGGGATCCCGGGCCTGATCAACTACCAGGGGCGCCTCACCGACACCTTGGGCAACCCGGTTGCCAGCGGCTACTATGAGATCCAGTTCCGCATCTGGGACGATCCCGTGCAAAAAGGGGCCGGCAGTCTGGTATGGGCGCGGTCCTTCCCGTTGCACGTCGTCACCAACGGCCTGTTCAACGTGCTCCTTTCCGATCAAGGAGGCGCGGTCAACGAGCCCGAC
Organism: Verrucomicrobiales bacterium; assembly: GCA_024233305.1. GTDB lineage: Bacteria > Verrucomicrobiota > Verrucomicrobiia > Limisphaerales > J093 > J093. The sequence continues at coordinate 304,728 of JACKPV010000026.1, read as the reverse complement.
TCGCCCGCGACGCCTTCCATTCTCGAGGCGTTCGACGGGCCCGACCGCTACCTGGGCCTCACCATCACCATCTCGAACAGCGTGTCGGTCGTCAACCGCGCGGAGATCAGTCCGCGGCAACAACTCGCCAGCGCGCCCTTCGCGGTGCATGCTCAGACCGCCAGTGCCACCTTGCACGACGCGGTCGGGGCGGACAGCATCAAGAACGAGGCCGTGGACACCACCAAACTCGCCCCCAGTGCGGTCACCACCGCCAAACTGGCCGACGGAGCTGTCACGTCGGCCAAGCTGGCGAACAACGTGGCGCTGACAGACCGGAGTCCCCAGACCTTTACTGGTGAGAACTACTTCTCAAGTTCCACGCAGACGTCCGAACGGCTGCGGCTTTCCGGACAGGAGTTCTTCAAGCCCGGCGTCACCTCCACTGACGGCGTTTCCCTGTTGTTGGGCGTCAATCGCCCGGTCAACCGGCAATTGTGGATCGCCGACAGCGCTCGCCTCGCGATGAACAGTTCCAATCCCGTCCTGCGGTTGTCGGTCTTCGATCATGCGGCGGTTGATGCCATCGCCACCGACGGCGCCACCCCGGTGCGACTGTCGCTCGGTCCCAACGAATCGGTGGTCATTTCTCCCAACAGGAACGTCGGCATCGGCACGACCTCTCCTTCCAGCACGCTGCACGTCAATGGCAGCATGACGGTTGAAAACGGCCCTGTCTCCATGTTCCGCCCGCTCCAGAACATGAACGCTGGCACCACGTATACCGCGTCCACCGATGGTTTTGTTCTTGTCACCGCGTATCAGAAACACCTGCGATGGCAGCTATGGGCCGTAAGCGCCAGCTCCCCCACCATCACCCAGAATGAATACTTCACGGTGCAAAATGCGGATACGCGCACTCTGACAATTCCAGTCGCCAAAGGTGAGAGATGGGCGGTTTTCGATACATATAGCGGCATTCAGGACAGTTACCTCAACATCTACTGGCGAGGCATCGGACAGTGAACCAGCGCACTTCAACAAGCGCCTGCTCCCATGCAACCCGAGTCCTTGTGCAAAGAGCTGGCGACGCCAGGAATACCTATGAAATCCAGCCTGAGACACCCGGCTGGCAGCGTCGCGTGTGAGCGATCTGCCATGAGGCGTGGCGACCCTTCTCCGCCGGCTCCCACTGGAACTCGCCGAAGCACTTCCGCGCTGCTAATCCTCGCCGCGCTCTTCAGCTCTGGCCACGCCCTGCTGCCCTGCCGCGCCCAGGACTTCAACCTGGTCACCGACTACCGGAACCTGTGGTTCGCCCCCAGCCCGGCGGACGGACCCTACGCCGACTATTTCGGCCCCAACGCCCCGGCCTCGACCGCGGCATTTGGTGGCAGCGTTTTCGACAACGGCACCAATCAAACGTTCGTCCTTCCCAATGACGGGCGGATGGGACTGGTCTCCTCGGCCCTCGGTCAACCGGTGAGTTCCGTCCTCTCGGATGTGGCCCTTGGCGATGTCATCGCGCCCCCTCCAGGCATCTCTATCAACGGAATCCCACCGGGTCCGGATTTCTGGACCAATCTGCCGCCGGCCAACTTCACCGCTGTCAGGGCGGGCGAAAACGAAGCCGCGTACTATGTCTCTCCCAATGGCGGGGCGTTTTACGTTCCTTCCACCGGCAAACTGATCGCTTCCCAGCCGAACAGCGTCGAAATCCTCTGGACCAACCAGGCCGGTTTCTCCCACCGGCAGGTGATCAACGTCAACGCGGTCTCGACCCGGCGACCCTCCAAGCTCTTCTGGACCGAACCCCCCTACAACGCACCGGAGGTGAATTTGGGCGACCAGGGTGCCGGTGAATTGTATCCCGTTCTCCATTACAACGGCGAGGTCCCACCCCCGGTGTATGACATCGTGACCACGACGAACGGCGGTTTTGTGACGACCACGACGAACGTGGTTCGTGGCGTGTGGCTCGACAGCAACAAACAACTCCACGCCAAGGGAGTAACGGGCACCTTCCTGATCGAGTACTACCGAACGGGCAACTACCGGGACCAGATCCAGCCGCATGGCGTGGAATTGGTCCGGGTGCTGGACCCCGAGGTTCATGTCATCGAGGCTTCCATGGGCGAGCGCCTGCTTCCCTTGGACTCGTACTGGGCCACGCACAGCAACGATGGCGTCGGCGTCGATGGTGTCATCCCCGACACCTCTCGCAGCGACCCGGAGGCGGTGCTCGTCTACAACCAGGAAGGCCCGAAGAAGAACTGGGCCTTCCCCCTGCGGCGAACCGTGCGGGATCCCGATTCGCTCAAGATCTACTGGATGCAGACCGGCTTGATGCGGGTCAAGTGGCCTTACGAGGTGGACTGGTATTCGGTGGACTGGCCGGCACACCCGCAGCTCTTCGTGATCGGCGATAACGGTGCCCAGGATCAGGCCCCGGCACTGATTCCGAATGACCTCACCGCCCATCTGGTGCCCGACATGGATCCGCCCCTGAGTGCGCGCCTGAGTGACAGCGGCAAGGCGTTCACCGCCGCAAGCCCCGGCTTCTCGATGATCCAGTACACCACGCACACCAACATCTGGTTCGATGTCGTGCGCGCGGTCAGCCATACGAACCAGACCGTGTTCGACCTGCAACCGGTGCCCTGGAAGATCGGCCAGGAACTCCAGCCGGGGGATGAGCGAGTCCATGCCCTCTGGCTCGACGCTGAAGGCGATTACGTCGCCGTGGAAGACGGCCACCTGAATCGCCTCAGTGGCTGGACCCTGGCGTTCTGGTTCAGTGCCGACGATTTCCGCGGGAGCACCTTGTTCTCCGAGGGCTCGGCCAGCGCACCGGCGTTCAACCTCAACCTGACGACCAATGGCCAGTTTCAGGTGGAACTCTGGGATTCCGCATCCGCCCAGTTCACCCGGTTGGCCACGACCAACGCCCCCGTGGCCACCAACACCTGGCATCACGTCGCCGTGACCTATGACGCGACCGCCGGCGGTGACCTGCAGGTGAACCTGGACGGCCACGTCGAGGCGGCCACCGGCATGCCCGGCGTGAACTACGCGGAGGACGACCAGACGATCCTGGGCGCGCAATCCGCCACCCCGCCCAACCGGAACTTCCGCGGCAAGCTGGATGATGTCCGGATTTGGTCCGCCGTCCTGGACGCCGACCAGATCGCCTCCGTCCGGGCGAATTCCCCGGACTTCTACCGGGAGAATCTCATCGCCTGGTTCCCCTGCGACGAAGGGCTGGGCTACGTCTTGAACAACCTCGCGGGTGACAAGCGAGGCACGCTGTACGGCGACGGGGCCTGGACCTATGGCCAATTGGTTGCCGACGACGAATGGGGCGGATATCCGGGCTACATCCATCGGTTCGAAGGCACACGCTACAATGTCAATCACTACCACTACCCGACCGAGATCAGTCCGGACGACGCATCGCACGTCTTTGCGGTGAACCGTGGCCAGCTCGAGGTGTGGTGGGCGAACCAGAGTCGCAACACGGACATGCCGCCCGTCTTCTATCCCTCCCGCGTGGTGCGCTACACCAACTCCTGGCCGGCCAACCCGTCGCAGATCGTCATCGCCAGCGGTCTTGGCAGCACCGGCGAACAGCCCGCGGGGGCCGAGATCTGGGATCCGCTGAGAGCATTGCAACCGACCATCTATGTTCAAAACGATCCGGCCGCGGATGGTTACAATCCCAACGAGGAACATGCCCTTCTGCTGGACGACGTCGTCTACGCGCTGCGCAACGATCTCAACCAGGCGGACAGCTCCGATCCGTATGTGCTCGTCGACTACACGGATGCGGTCAGTGCGTCGCCGGGGATGCACGCCTTCCAGGTCGTGCAGACCAACGCGCTCTACCGGTTCGAGCGGGACCTGACCGCCGGGTTGCCAATCGTGCCCATCCTGCCGCTGGGTGCGTTTCCTCCGGCGTCGCACACCACCACCGCGAACACTCCGCCTGCGTGGAAGGACCGAAAACTGGAGTGGTGGGCGGTGGCGGCCGGCAACGACGGCGGCCCGTCGGACGCGGTGATGCGGTTCTGGTATGCGATCCAGCCGGGCTTCCACTTCCCCGGTCTCGTCAGCCAGCCGCCGCTCGGGTCCGAAGTCCCCTGGTTGTCCGGATCCGACACGGGCACCCCGGTGCCGTTCACCTATCACATCTCCTGGCCGGAGGACGTTCCGAAGCTACGTCTCGGCCAGACGCTGACCCTGCCCCAGGGCGGGTTGCCGGACGTCTGGAATCAACTCAGCGTCGAAATCCGCTATCAGCAGTCACAGCACCAGACCGTCGTCCAGGAGAGTGTGACGCTGTTTGATCCGCTCCAGGCGCACGGCGTTTCCCTGGATCCTTCCGTGATCGATGCCATGACCGGCGCGGGGCTGGCCCGGATGGACATCGCGTCGGGGGTGGTCCGTTTTCCCAACCTGCCGCCCTCCCTTTATCCCAGGCTGTATTATGACAGGACCCTCTCGCAACTGGTGTTGGAGGGGCAGCGGATCGAGACGCTGACGGGCGCCGGCTATCTGCTGCTCAACCTGCTCGAACCCTTCGAGCAGTCCACCGTGGCGGCTGCGGCCACGGGTATTGACTCCACCCTCGCCAACGCGTGGGTGGCGAGTGTGATTCAGTTGCCAACCCAGCTCACGCCGATTGATCCCGACACCCCGTTTGTGAAAGCCGCCCTGGGCGCCCGGCTGACCGAGGGCGCGGGCTATGTGACCCTCGCGTTCAACAACAGCACCAACGCGCTCCAGGTGCCCTCCGCCTTGCCGATCAGCCTGAGCATCCTGCAGGTGGACACCAACCTCTATAGCGGCGAACTCGAGGTGATTCTGCCGGCGGACGTCCTGGCCGAACTCTCGCTCCGCACCAGCCCCGATTTCTCGGGCAAAGTCGAGGAACTGGAATTCCGCTGGCGCTGGGAGGATCCCATCGGAGGTCTGCCGCCCAACACGGATTTCCTGACCTGGAACGCTTACGGCCCGGACGCGTCCCAGGGCACGAACGAGGTCACCATCGCCGGCGCGAGTCCCTTCACGCTCTCCGATCATTACTTCGCCGTGCAGTACCGTCCGGTTGACCACAGCGGTCCGAGCGGCGACACGTGGAGCGACTGGAGCTACAACCTGGCCCCCGGCTGGGTCGTGCGCGCAATGACGGGCATCAACCCCTTCCTGCAGATCTACGCCGACAAATTGAACCACGCCGTCGATACCCGCTCGAGGATGATCAGCGAGGCGGGCGGCCCCTACGAAGGCGACATCGCCCTCAACCTCGACGCCGCCAGCGGGGCCGGGCTCATCCCCACGTATGAGACGATCTTCAACCGGGCGAAGGAGTTCAGTCTCCGCGTCGGTCTGGCCGATGACGAGATCAACCAGACGCTGCTTTTTGCGGCCAGCCGGCTGCGCGATCTCTATTCCCTGCTGGGCGACGAGGCCTTCGCCGACGCGCAGGACCCCGTGGTCGGCTACCCGGCGCCGTTGGCGGATCTGGGCTACTACCTGGGCGCGAATGGTACGTCGATCTTCCCCTTCATGAACCAGGTGCCCAACCAGCTCGAACAGGAACTGGCCCTGCTCCGCGGCCGCGATGACACGCTGCTGCCCGCCGTCACGACCTCGCCGATCTACAACCGGCTCATCTGGAACTTCACCCAGGGGATCAACGGCGGGGAAGCCGCGTATGCCTATGACTACAACATCCGCGGCAACCCGGACCGCACCGACGGCGTCATCACCGCCGAGGATGCCAAGCGGCTTTATCCGCAGGGTCACGGCGATGCGTGGGGTTACTACCTCAGCGCCATCAAGCACTACTATGAGTTGCTCTCCGACCCGATCTTCAAGTGGAACACCGAACCCGGGGCCACCCTGTTGGGAAACGCGACAGTGAGCACGGATTTCCTGGACGAACAGAAATTTGCGGAAACCGCCGCGGCGCGGGCCCGAACCGGGGCGCAAATCGTCGAACAGACCTTCCGCGAGTTGTATCGGGAGGATACCGACGCGGGCTGGCCGGGATTCCACGACCGGGACAGCGAACGGGCCTGGGGTATCGGCGATTGGGCGAGTCGGGCCGGGCAGGCGGCCTTCTACGACTGGGCCACCGCGAACTCGCTCATGGTGACCACGCTCACCAACCTCACGCAGATCAACCCGAATGCCGCATCCCGCCCACCCGAGGGCATCGAGCGGATCGACCGCGACTCGACCCCGGAACTCCAGGAGATCGTGGCGCAGTTCGACAGCGTGCAATCCGTCATCGACAACGCGAACGGCGACCTCAACCCCCTGGGCGTCGCCCGCGATGCGTTTGCCTTCGACATCGATCCGGCGGCGGTGGATGCGGGGGAGACGCACTTCGAGCAGATCTACGATCGCGCTTCGCAGGCGTTGTTCAACGCCGTGGCGGCGTATGACAGCGCCCGGTCCGCGAGCCAGGAGCTCCGGAGACAGTTTGCTTCCGCCCAGGATCTGGCCGAGACCCTGTCCGCCAGCGAAACGGATTACCACAACCGGCTTGTCGCGATTTTCGGATACCCCTACTCGGATGACATCGGGCCCGGGAAGACCTACCCCCAGGGTTACGACGGGCCCGACCTGATCAACTGGCAGATCGTAGACCTTGACAACCTGGTGGCCAACGCCCCGACCAATACCCAGTCGCTGGAGGTCGAGGTGGTTGATCTGGGATTCCTGGTTTCCGAAGACAAGAACACGGAATCCAGTGAGGTGGATTGGACGCACCTGGACTACGGTTACTACAAGGACCTTCATGGTACCGCCACCGCCGACGCTGTGGGGACCATCACCCTCACCCTCAACGACGACGGGCTCAAAGTGAGGCCATCCTCGTGGCACGGCAGCCGTCGGGCCCAGGGGGAGTTGCAACTGGCCATCGCCGATTACGTGCAAGCCTGGTACGGCATGGTGGGCAAGACGGAGGAGTTCGAGCAGTCCATGGAGTCACTGGAGGATGACATCGAACACCGGATCTCGGACTTTGGACGGCTGACTGACACCTGGGAGCGAACCGTCGTTGACAACACATTGCAAATCACGCTCAAGGGGGTTCGCGCCGGGCTGGAAACGCTCGGCCAGTTGGCCGAACTCTATGGCGAGCACAAGAAGGAACATGCGATTGCTGCCGCGGATTACCTGCCCGAGTCCATCGAGGGGGCCATCGGACCGTTTCCTATTGCGGCACAGGATTGGTCGTTTTCAAGGGGATTCATCATCCAAGCTGCGGAGACCGCCGCGTTGATCGACAAGATCGTCACGCAAGGCATGGAGGCCGCCTCCAGGGGAAAGGAGCTTGCCATCGAGATCAACGCGCTGAGATTGGAACATCTGATTTCCGACTACGAGTTTCGTGGGGAGTTGCGGTGGGAAACGGCGGAGCTGCAGAACAAGCTCCGGAATCAGTATGTCCAGTTGGCCGGTCTGCAGGCCCAGGTCACCGCGTTGGAACAGGCACACCAACGCATTCAGACCCAACTGGCGGAAGGGCACCGCCTCTTCTATGAACGCGGTCAGATCCGCTCTCGCGCGGCCCAGCGCATCCAGACCGCCCGTTATGCGGACATTGGCTACAGCCTTTATCGGAATGACATCCTCCAACGGTACCAGGCCGCGTTCGATCTCGCCGCCCGCTACGTCTATATGGCCGCCAAGGCCTACGATTACGAAACCGGCCTCCTGTCCAGCGACACGCAGATCACCCCGGGCAGCAAATTCCTGGAGCAGATCGTCCGGTGCCGGCTTCCAGGCCAGTTCTCCGGCTGGCTCGGGGTGCCGGTGATCGGCAGCTCCGACTCGGGCGACCCCGGCCTGGCTGACATTCTCGCCCGGATGAAGGCTGACTGGGACGTGGTCAAGGGCCGGTTTGGATTCAACAATCCCGAGACGGAGACCAGCCGTTTCTCGCTGCGAACCGAACTGTTCCGCACTTCGCCGGACGAAGGCGGTGATGCCATCTGGGCGCAGACGCTCGATGACAGCGTCGTGCCCGATCTGAACCAATTGACCGAATTCCGCCGTTACTGCCGGCCGTTCTCCACCGCCACCAATGCACTGCCCGGCATCGTCATCACGTTTCCCGGCTACGTCATGGCCGGGAAGAACTTCTTCGGCATGGACCTGGCCGGCGGCGACAACGCCTACGACGCCAGCCATGCGGCCACCAAAATCCGGTCGGTCGGGGTCTGGTTCACCGACTACAACAACGCCAACGGCTCCGGGGGGGCTCTCGCCAATGAGCCGCGGGTGTATCTCGTCCCCACCGGCATGGACATCCTGCGGTCACCCACCGGCAACGCCTCGACCACCCGTTCCTACCAGGTCTTCGATCAGGCCATCCCATTGCCCTATAACGTCGGAGAGGCTGACATCGACAGCCCGGATTGGAGTCCCGTGGTCGACTCGCTCGCGGAACCCTTCGGTCAGATGCGCCAGTTCGCCTCCTTCCGCGCGTATCATGACAGCGGCGACTTCGATCCCTCCGAAACCATCACCGCCAGCCGACTCGTCGGTCGTTCGGTGTGGAACACCCGCTGGATGTTGATCATCCCCGGCAGCACCCTCCTGCAGGACCCCGAGGAGGGGATCCAACGCTTCATCTATGGAGCGCTGGTCAACGGCAGGCGTGACGGGAACGGAGTGAAGGACATCAAGCTCTTCTTCCAGACGTACTCCATCAGCGGCGACTAGACGAGGAATCCTCCCATGTTCGATCAACCCACGCCCCATCAACCTCCCCGGCAGACGGTGGTCCGGCCGAGGACGTCTCACCCAGGGCCCACGCGGCGCGAAGGCGGCGACTCGCGCCGAACCGTCTCGCCCCTCCTCGCGGCGACGGGACTCCTGCTCCTTGCAGTCAGTGCCCTGGCCGGCTTGCCCCAGCCGATGTGCGTGTACTACGGGGAGGCCCGCGACGGGCACGGCTGGCCTTACACGACCAACGCCCACGTGGTGTTACTGCGCGGCGACCAGGAGATCGCCGCGCATACCATCCAAGGGTCCCTCTCGCCCGGAGTCAATTTCGCCCTTTACGCCCATCTGGATGACGGGCGAACGAGGGAGGCTTATTCCCCGCGGGCCGTCCGCACCGGGGATCTGGTTTCAGTTGTCGTACGGGATGCGGAGGGCGAAAAGACCATCATGGAAGGAAGCGCTGTACCGGCAGTCGGCAAGCCCGGGGAGATGGTCCTCATCCACGTGACCGCGGCCGAGGATGCCGATGGCGACCTGCTCCCCGATCCTTGGGAGCAGCAACTCGTTGACTGGTCCCTCGGCGGGTTGCTTGGAATCGAAGAAGTGCATCCCTGGGACGACTTCGACGGGGACGGCCAGTCGAATTGGGAGGAGTACAACGCGGGCACCTTTGCCTTCCTCGACTACGACCTCCTCTTCGCCGAACGACTGCAGCGCACCCCGAACGGGCGGTTGCGCATCTCGTTCCTCAGCGTGCCGGGCAAGGTTTACGGCGCCCGCTATGTGACAAACCCTGGGCTCACCCGCTGGACGCCAGCTCCGCTGGCGGTCTCGGATGCCGCGGACTTTCAGCCCGCCCCCATCGAGGGAACCGGCGACTGGCTTTCGCTCTATGTGCCCGGGGTACTTGCCCACGCCTACTTTCGCCCCACGGTTGAGAGCGCGGTGTCCTACTCGTTGTTGGACCCGCGCTGGGTATCCTGGCTGGCCGCCGCCGATGAGGCCGGCAATCCCCCATATCCGGAATCCGGTTTCCAGCCCGGTGACAACGGGGGGGCGAATTTCGGTCCCTGGGTGGACTTGGGAAACGGCGAGGCCGAGTGGTCCACCGAACTGGGCGGCTCCATCGGGGGCAGCGACCGATCCTGGGTTCTGCGCGGCTCCGGAGCGATGGGACGCAGTCTGCCCGGAACCACCCACCACGGCCTGTGGCAACTCCGGATGGTCCACGATCGCCGGAGCCAGAGCTTCTCCGGCTTCAACCTCAAGTCGGCCGCCTCGCCCGGATTTGCGGCCACCGAGGTCATCCGGATCGGTATGGCGGGACAACCCGTGCCGTCCGCCGAAAAAGGCATTTTCATCTCCACCGACGGCGGAGACCACTACACGTTCCTGGACTGCGATTGGTCGGATGGCTGGGGGGACACGATCCTCTACGGATTGTCCTGGGACGAGAGGGGGCGCTTTGTCCTGACGGTCAACAACCTGAACGAAGCACTCACTTCGCGCTTCGAAGGCATGCTGCCCACCAGCGCCATCTCAACATTGGGCGTGGGACTGTCTGGCAGTTCGAGCACGGAGGAACTGCGGTTTGACACCCTGACCTTCGAGACCGATCCCGCCATCCACGTGGAACGGGCCGGAGCCGTTCTCGTTCTCAGCTGGCCGGTGGGTTGGGGTGATTACGTGCTGCAGTCGACGACGGAACTGAGTAGCCCGGGAGGTTGGGCTCCAGTGGTGGAGCCGGCGGTTGTCTCGCAAGGTGTGATCCGGGTGTCGACGGCCCTCGCCGGCGTTCAACGGTACTTTCGCCTGAGTCGTTGAATCGCTGTCCGGCGGCCTGACCCGGTTCACAAGCGTGACATCGGCAGCCCGGCGAGCCGTAGCGCCACCAGCATGCCCGGGCTCGACGGATTGGGCGTGCGGACGGGCGAGAACCATGCGCGCGGATGTGCACGAAGCTCGGACTGCAGGGCACCCACAGCTTGGTGAAGTTCGCCTTCGAGCACAAAGCCGAGTTGTGACTGGATCCTCGCCGCTCCATGAGTGCCACTACTCACTCTTTTTGCAGGTAGTTCCACTCACGAAATAGACTCGTCCCCTCTCTATCATGCGCTCCGCCGGTTCGCGAGATTGGTCCGCATGATGCCGTGCGGAACCAACGACTGCGACGTCAGCCCGACGTATCTCATCGTGGACGATCACGCCGGTTTTCGGTGAGCTCTGCGAAGTCATCTTCCCGGTGACACCTTCAAGGTGGTGGAGTGCGCCAGTGGCCGGGAGGCGGTGGAAGCCTTCGAGCGCCACCGACCCGATTGGACCCTGATGGACCTCAAGATGCCGGATCTGGGCGGCTTGGGCGCCCCCCGCGAGATCCGCCACCAGTATCAATCTCGTTTCAAACGCACCGGCTAGTTCTGGTCCACCGCCGGCGACGAGGCCCTGATGTGCTTGGAGACCTTCTGGAGCAACGGTCGCTGGCACGGGCTCTTCCCCCACGCCGAACTTACCTCCCCACGCTTCAACCAAGCACCCCACCGCCTTGCCCCATCCCCCTCGTTGGAAGAACCTGAGATGCGCACATTTTTGGGGTAAAACATAGTTTCTGCGTCCCTCAGCCTCCTGCCTGTCCCGCGTAGTAGGCGTCCACCCGCTCGGCCACGTCGCGATAGCCGACGTCGACCTCGTAGATGTTCTTGAACTGCTCGATGGCGTCTTCCTTGCGTTTCATACGCTCGAAGGTGACGCCCAACTCGTAGAGGATCGCTTTCTTCTCGTCGTCCATCGAGGGCTTCTCGTTCAATGCGTTTTGCAGTGTGCGCGCGGCGAGGTCGTGCATGTTTCGGTGGCCGAAACACCGCCCGAGATGGAACATCGCCTGGATGCGCCGGTTCGGGTTGTTCTGCGCCTTCTGGAACTCCGGGATGGCCTCGCCGATCCGGCCGGCCTCGAACAGGAGCACCGCCAACTCAAAGCGCAGATGCAGATCGTTGGGGTAGCGCTCCACGCGTTGGCGCGCGTCCGCCAGCAGAAACGCTGCTTTCTCCTCCTGAATCCGGGTGCGCTCCGCCTCGTAGTTCTCCGCGTGGGGGTCCAGTTGCTCCACCGCCAGGTCGAATTTACGCGCGCACAGGTCAGCGATGGCCTTGTCCAAAGTGGGATCCACCGCCTCCGATCCCTGCAAGCGTTGGTAGTAGCCCAGCGCCCGGTCGAACTCCCGCCGCTCGACGTAAAGCTCGGCAATCGCCCGGATGATGCGGGGATTCCCGGGCTCCGCTTCGAGTTTGCGTTCGTAATCCTGAATCAACCGGTCGGCGGTGCTCGCGTCCTTGTGATCGCGCCGCTCCTGTTCCAGCGCCACCGCCTCGTCCTTGTCCTTGAGGATGTCGCGGTAGGAGCCCTGCCCGCCGGCGAGGTTCTCGTAGCGCCCCTCGGTCAGCGTGCGCTTCGCCGCCATGTCCTTGGCCGCCTCGAGCAGTTCGGGGTCGTTGGGGTGCGCGGCCACGAGGTCGTCCACCAGCTTCTGCGCGCGCGCCCAGTGCCCCATCGGAGCGAGGGTGCGCGCCAGCTTGAGCCCGACATCGCGATCCTGGGGCGCTTGTCGATGCACGATTTCGAGCGACAACAGGGCCGTGCGCGGGAGGCCGGCCTGGAGGGCGGCGTCGGCCAGGATCCGATGGGCCGCGAGGTTGTTCGGATCGCCGTTCAGCACCTGTTCGCAATCCTTCAGCGCACTCAACGGCTCGCGCCGCCAGACGGCGAGGGCCTTGGCGAGGCGGGGGTTGGTCTTGCTGATGAGCTTGCGGAAGAAGCCCGTGCCGGAGGCGTTGGCGCGCCGAAACTGGGTGGCCCGCAACGCCTCGCGACAGTCGTAGAAGGCCGGTTCCTGTTCGAGCACCGCGGTCAGAATCGTGATCGCGTAATCCAGGTTGTTCCGCTCGAACGCCGCCTTGCCCTTCTCGTACTGCTCCCGCAAGGAGCGGGGAATGTCGCGCAGGCTCTTCTCTGGCATGCAGAGAGTGTAGGCGCCAGCCCGGAGAATTCCACTGCAAACCACGAATCCAACGGGCACCAGCCGGTTGGCGCTTACCCGAAACACGACCGCTCCGGGAGGAGGCGTCGTTTCCGTGCCCCCCCCGGAGAATTCCGGTTGCGCAGCCGCCCGATGGGCGTTCCCCTGCCCTACCAGGCCAGTTGTTCCAGAAAACGGAGGCTGTTGGGCACCTGGATCTCGACACTCGGCGATTCGTCCTCGATGAAGTACCACTTCGTCCCCGAGGCCTTCGCCGCCTTCAACACGTTCGCAAAGTCGATTTGCCCCGTGCCCAGGGTGACGTCGTTGCGGACATCCGTGCCCCCGCTCAGATTGCCTTCCACGCCTTTCTTGAGATCCTTGAGGTGCATCAACACCCAGCGGCCCGGATACTTCGCAAGCCATTTGGCCGGGTCCTCGCCGGGGAACTTGGTCCAGAGCAGGTCCATCTGGAACGCGACGTATTCGGGGTCGGTGCCGCGGATGATGAAATCCATGAGCGTCGACTTCCCGTGCGGCTGAAACTCGTAGCCGTGGTTGTGGTAATAGAATTTCAACCCGTGCGCCGCCAGCGCCCGGCCGGCGCGGTTGAACACCTCGATGGTCCGGTGCGCATCCATCTCGGTGAAGTCTCCCTGATGCGGCACCCAGGCACAGCCGACGTATTGCAGCCCCAGCGCGGTTGCCTCGCGGATGACGGCGTCGACGTTCTTGTCGTATTGCTCAAAGCTGAAATGCCCCGCCACCGGCACCAGGCCGCGGGCCTCGAGTTCCTGTCTGAAGGCCGCGGGCGTTATGCCGTAGGTTCCGGCCAGCTCGACATACTTGAAGCCCATGGCCTGTACCTTGTCGAGGGTGCCCGGCACGTCCTGCTTGAACGAGTCACGCAGACTGTAAAGCTGCAGGCCGACCGGTCCCTTGAAGTCCTTGCCGGTTCCGACGGTTTGCTCCGCTGCCAGCAGGGCGCCGCCGCTCAACGCAACCAGGGCAAGGGCCCCTACCGAACGCATCATGCGAGATTTCATGGCCGGCATTCAACACGACGCCGGCCGGCTGGCAAGGGGGAAGTGCCGTTGGCTGAGCAGGCTCGGTGCGCCTCTGGACGATGACCGTTGAGCGACTCGCCGCCGCCGCCGTGGAGTCGGCGCATAACTCAGTGGGGATCCACCCGCCTGCTGCCCGGCGCGACGATTCACCAGGACGTGACTCTCGGTCGGAACCCCGCGGGTCCGCACAAGGCGATGGATACCGGCATTTTCGCCAACGGCGGTGACGAAGGTGCTTGCCGATCCTCCGGTGGACACTCCCGAGCCCCGAATGGAAAACGATCCGCCGGGCCCGCGGCCGGTCATTCTCTGTGCTTGGCGGGTGGATCGGTCCGCATTAGCATCGGCCCCCTATGAAACGAACCTTGCTTGCCGTGATCGTATCCACCGCCTTCGTCGCCACCGCCGCCCACGCCGCGGACGCCGAGGAAGGGTTTGTGTCCCTGATGGACGGAAAGAGCTTTGCCGGCTGGAAGAAGGCCGAGGAAAGCCAGGAAACCTGGACCGTGAAGGGCGGGGAATTCATCGCCCATGGAGCGCGTTGTCACCTCTTCTACGTGGGCGACGACAAGCCGTTCAAGAACTTCCATCTGAAGGCGGAAGTGATGACCACGCCCGGCTCGAACGGGGGAATCTACTTCCACACGAAGTACCAGGAACGCGACTGGCCGCGGCAGGGTTTCGAATCGCAGGTGAACTGCACCCATGGCGACTGGATCAAGACCGGCAGCCTCTACGGGATCGTGAACGTCGGCCACGCCTTCTCGAAGGACAACCAGTGGTGGACGCAGGAGATCATCGTCGAGAACAACGCGGTGACGGTGAAAGTGGACGGCACCACCGTGCTGCAATACACCGAACCCGCCGGCGCGCAGCCGGGGCGGCCGTTCACCCGGAAGATCGATCAGGGCACCTTCGCCCTGCAGGGGCACGATCCCAACAGCGAGATTCACTACCGCAACATCCGCGTGAAACGCCTCGACTGAACCAGGGAACCCCGGCAACGAAAAACCGCCCGGAACGCTGCATGGCTTCCGGGCGGTTTTGCTTTGGGGGCTCCTGCTTCGCGCGGGTCGGCAGCACGGAATCGGCGGCGCCCCGCTCCGTTCCTGGCTTCAACCGCCGCTGACGAGGCGCCGGTGCCGCACGAAGGCCTGGCGCAGCGCGAGGGACGTTTCGTCCTGCAGGGCCTGCAGTTCGGCGTAGACGGCGGCACTGGCCGGGTTGGGCTCGGCGGTTTGGGACGCATTGATCGCCACGTAGGCATCGGTGAGCTCCTCAATGGCCACGCGGTCGCCCTGTTGCCGTCGCCAGCACCAGAGCGCCTGCAACGCAGCCCCGTAGGCGGCGCCTTCGCCGACCTTGAGCGTAACGACCGGCGTGTGGAACACATCCGCCATGATCTGGCGCCACAATTTGGAATTGGCGCCGCCGCCGGTGGCGCGGATTTGAGTCGCCCGGAGGCCCAGTTCAGCGAGGCGGCGCAAGCCGTAGTTCATCCCGAGCGTCACGCCTTCCATGGCTGCCCGGGCCAGTCGGGATGGTTGGAAGGTCTGCGGGGTGACCCCAAGGAAAACCCCCGTTCCCTCCGGCACGTTGGGAGTGCGTTCCCCTTCGAGATACGGGAGCAGCAGCAGGCCACCGGAACCGGGAGCAGCCCTGGCGGCGGTCTTCTCGTAAGCGGCAAGATCAAGACCAAGCTGGCGGCGGACCATCTCGGTGGCCACGGTGACATTCATCGTGCAAAGCAACGGCAGCCATCGGTTCGTCGAGTCGCAAAAGGCGGCGATCTCACCCTGCGGATCCACCACGGGTTGGGCGGCGCAGGCGTAGATGGTGCCGCTGGTGCCAAAACTGGCCGTGACGGTGCCGGGACGTGTGTTGCCCGTGCCGATGGCCCCCATCATGTTGTCGCCGCCACCGGCGCTGACCAACACCTCCGTTCCCAAGCCGAGCGAACGGGCCGTCTCGGCCTGCAGCGTGCCGGTCGGTTGATCGCTCGGCATCAGGGGCGGGAGGCGCTCCATCAAACCGGGATCGATGGCGTTCACGGCCTTCGCGCACCAGCGCCGCTTGCGCACGTCCAGCAAGGCCGTGCCGCTGGCGTCGCCGTACTCCATGACGGCGCGGCCGGTCAGCCAGAAATTCAGGTAGTCGTGCGGCAGGAGGACGGTGGCCAATTGCTTGAAGTGGGCCGGTTCATGCCGCTTGAGCCACAGGATCTTCGACGCGGTGAAGCCCGGCAGCACGGCGTTACCGAGCGCTTTGATGGTCGCCTTGGGGCCGCCCAGCGCGCGGGTGAGTTCGTCGCATTCCGCCGCGGTCGCCGTGTCGCACCAGAGTTTCGCCGGGCGGATGACCTCCCCCTTCCGATCCAAGGGCACGAAGCCATGCTGCTGACCGCTGACCCCGATGGCCTTGACCTCCGAAGCGCTGGCCCCGGCCTGCTTGAGGGCGGCCTTCAAGGCCGTCGCCGTTGCGTCACGCCACGTGTGCGGGTGCTGTTCCTTGGCGCCCGGAGGCAATCCCGGAAGCAGGTCGTAGGCTTGCGAGCCGGCGCCCACCAGGCGTTTCCGGGTGGCGTCCAGCACCACTACCTTGGTGGATTGCGTCCCGCTGTCGATGCCGATGATCAAGGTTCTCATAGCAGTCTCCGTTGAAATTGCTTGTGCTCGGCGCAGCCTGAACAGCGCGGGGCGGGAAGTCGATGAAAACCGGCTGACGCGGTGTGCTATTCGGGTTGCAGCAGGACCGCCGGATCACGGCGGGCGGCCCAGAACGCCGGCAGCCAGCTCCCGATAACCGATAGCGCCACCGCCACGCCCAGGCCCAGGCCCAACGTCATGATCGACGAACCATCGACAGCGATCTCCGGCGCAATGACCCCGGCGCTCTCCCGGCCGATGAAGGCGATTCCGACACCGGCTCCTACCAGGCCGCCGAGCGCGCCGAGCAGCAGCGCCCGGCCAACGAAAAGGCCAAGGACACCCCGCGTCCGGAAGCCCAGCGCGCGCAAGACGCCGATTTCCGCGCGGCGCTCCCGGGCGTTGCCGAAGGTCGACGCGCCGATCCAGACCATCGCCGCGATCAACGCCCCGGGAACCAGCCAGCCGGCCACCTGTTCGTGCTGCTGTTTCAAGGCGGTCCGCGAGGCGGCCTCTGTCTCGAGCGCCCAGACGGCGGTCTCGTGCGCTTGATTGCGGGCTTCGGCGCGGGCCAGGGCGGGCGGGCCGCGCTCGATGACCTGAACGCCCGGGAGGGTCTGCGTGATCTCTTGCCGGATCGCACTGATACGGTCCCCGGCGCAATGACACTCCAGGGCCAGGATCGCGTGGATGAGATTCTCCATCCCGAGCAACGCCTGCGCCTCGCCGAGATGCACCCACACCGTGAAGTCATCGGGCGTGCCCCGTTCCTCGAACACTTGGCTCACGACGAACGTCCGTCCGCGCAATTGGAGCGTATCTCCGGGGTTCGCCTCCAACCGCTGGTGGATGCCTGCGCCGAGCACCATCGCGCCCGGCGGAACGGCCTCCAGCAACGGCTGTTTCGGGTCGGCATGCAACAGCGGCACCTCGCCACGGGTGCCCTGGAGAATCACAGGGAAACCCTGTTCCGGCCACGGGATCTTCCGGACCACGGTCGGCAGCAGATGATTGACGGTGACGATGCCCGACCGCGCCAGGCGGTCCGCGTATTCCTCCGGCATCGTGCGGGTCAACGTACCCTCGAGGTGCAGTTCACCGAGATCCTGCCCCTCCGGCAGAATGAGGATGTTGAAGCCGAGCCCCTTGGTGATCTTGCGCATGGCATCCTCGAGTTCCGCTCCGGCCACCTCGACCGCCTGGCGCTTCGTGGCGAGCAGCCGTTCCGTGGCGACGTCATCAAGCCGCAACAGCGTCACTGTGCCGGTCACGCAGGCCGTGGCCACCATCACGGAGAGGAGCGCCAGCAGGGAACTTCCCCGCCGGTGCAGGGCCTCGCGGAGGATCAAGCGAAGGATCTTCATCCGCTGTCCGGGTTGGTCGCAGAGTTTCCCATTCTCGCAGCCATCAGCCGTTGCGCCGCCAAATGAACCAGGTCCCCACGCCCAACCCCAGCAGCGCCAGCGCGCTCAACCCACCAAGCATCGGCACAAGTCCGGCGAACCGGCTCCGAGTTGTCGTCTCTCTCACGAGCGGAACGTCCGTCGTCCGCAAGGGGCCGGTGGGGGTTTCCACGCCCGATTGTCCGCTCGGGTCTTCCGCTTGATCCGCCACGCCCGCACCCACCGGCGCCGCGTGACCGACCGGTTCCAGTTCCGGACCGGCGGCGTCCGGCGCGTCACCGAACGATGCCAAGCCGGTCAGCGGCGGCAGTTCGCGCGAGGCGATCACGCTGCGTTGAATCCCCCCATCCCAATCCACCGCCATCAGCAGGTCCACCCCGGGATTCAGTTCCTTGGCCTGGCAGGAACAGGGTCCCACCAGAAAGGCGCAGGCCCGGTCGATCGTTCCTTTGGAAATCCCCTCACCGACCAGCGCGTACAACGCCCGCCCCCGACCGAAGACTGGAATGGCGATGGGCTCGTCGAAATCGCGCAAGTCGGGTTCGGTTCCGAGCAACATCGCCAACAGCACCGACTCGGATTCGTCCGTGCGGGAGAGTCGCAGCAGCGAGAACCGCACCCGCAACTCGGCCTGCGTCACGCTTACCAGTCCGGCCGCGATGTCCGTCGGATCGAGGGTCTGGATTTCGAGTTCGGATTCAAGCTGTTCCAATCGGGTATCGAGCCTCGCCGCCGCCCGGTCATCGGCCTCGGTGGCGCCGCTCTCGATCAGCAGCCAAACCGCGCAGTCGCCGTCCAGCAGCCGCCGTCCGATCTCTGTCCGCATCGGCGAATCCAGCAGTTGCGGCAACCGGTCGTCCGCAGCCGAACCGCTCCATACCGGCTCGCGGAGGCCGGTGCCGGGCGGATAGCGCAGTTCGACGGTTGCCCTTGGGCCGGACGGCTCACCCGCGGCCCGCGGCTCGCTCAGGGACTCCTCGACGGCCAGGCGCACGTTCGCCATCGAACGCTCTTCCCGAATCGCCTCGATCATCTCCCCCGACGCGCCTTGCCTCCAGGCGGCATCGGACGGTCCGCGCAGCAACAGCCCGTAATCATCGGGCTCCCATCGTTCCAAGGCGTATCGGAACACCGGCACCGAGCAAGCCTCGGCGAGGCCGGGGAGCAACACCAGCCAGACCAGGGCGAGGAGGCTCTGTCCGTTCGATTGGCGACGCGTGAACGGGTTGCGAGGCACGCAACGCATGAGCGCAAGGTGGCGGCAGGTTCGGTTCATGGCGTTGCGTCCGCCAATCCGTCTCCTCGCTCGTTCCCGGCCACCACCTCGAGGCCGCAAAGCAGGGGCGGTCGCCGGCTGCCTTCGGTCGAGCGGAACTTCAGTTCAAGCCAATCCCCGACCACCACCCCGGCAAATTCCCTCGTCACGACGCGGGCGGGTCCTCCGGCAGCCCGGCAAACATCAAAGTCCGGAAGCACATCGCGTCCCTGCAGTGAGACCGTGAACACCCGGTCGCCGGGCGCGAGTTCGCGAGGTTCGCTGAAATGCAACCGGACGGTATAAGTGCGGGCGCCTTGGTGCCCGTCAGTGGCGGCCTTTCCACCTCCCGAAACCATGCCGACCGAAAGGGATTCGATGCCTTCCACGCCGGACGCCGTGACCCACGGCAGTGCGGGATCCTGCACCTGCGTCGGGTGGCGCCGGAAGTAATCCGTGTTCCCGGTGAGGCGCACCACGACGGGCGCGTTGCTCCCGCCGAGCGGTGGATAATCGAGCCAGAGCGTGCCGTCGGCCGAGCGGCGGTCGCCGGGCGCCCCCAGGTTCAATCCCAGCCGGAGGATGCGTTCCCCTTTCGTGGCGGCCGCGTCAAAGAGGTTGTAGGTCCACACCTCCGCCTCGGGCATCGGCACGAGTCCGAGCGAAGTTTGGTTCTGATAGGCGCACGTGCAGGTGCGGGTATAGTCGGGCGCGTTCAACACGCCGTCGGCGATGATGAGGTTGGCGGTGCAACCGGACTTGAACCCGCCGAAGTTCCCGGTGCCGCTCCGGCATTCGAGATCGTAAAACCCGGCGGCGCCCGAACGGAAGGTCAGCAGGTTCTCGCTCGCCACCGGCGTGTTGCAACCGTAGGTGCGGTATATGCGCCAGGGGTGCAGGACGCCGGTAAGCGGATCGGGAATGAGGTGCGGCGCGCCGGTCCGGAGATCATAGGCCCCGCTCGAGGCCCGGTTCGATCCCGGCGTCGTGATGATGACATCGTTGTGTAGAATGCACGGTCCCGTGTACTCCCGCTCCGCATCGAACCATAGCACCGTGCCGTCCGCGCCGGAGTGCGCTCCCATCCCCTGCCCCACCTCGTCGAGCAACCGATCACGCGCCCGGGCGCCGGCTTGCAGGAGGATGTCGTCGTCCGCTCCGTACGCCAGCCAGGTACCGAATACCTGTTCGGTATGTTCCCACAACCGCCCACCCGTCCGGGCCTCGAACGCCACGATCCGGTAGTCGTCCGGGACGGCTCTGCCCCGCCGTTCCAGCTTGGCCTCGATGCTCTCCGGAAGCCGGTCCAGACAATAGATCCGTCCGCCTCCGGCCACGATGCCGTTGTGGACAAAGCCATACCGCGCCGGCGCCTGCCAGAGCACCGCGCCGGTGTGCCGGTTGAAGACCGTCAGCCCCGCACTGGCGGACAAATCGACCACCGGCGGGCGCGCGGTTCCGCGATCCAGCCCATACCGCTGGTTGTAGCGGGCGAAATCGCTGCCGCCAATCAGCAGGTCTTCGTAGACCCCTATGAATCCCCAGGCCGCCTCCCCGGCCCGGCGTGGATCGGACGGCATGGCGATGCGCCGCTGCTCGACGCCGGTCGCGGGTGAATACACCCGGCATTCCCCGCCGACCGCCAGATAGACCGCCTCCTCGGTTGCGACAAAGTTCGCCCCGCGGGCGTTGGCCCCCGGGATGTGCCCCTGGTTGTATATGGTGCTCAGCGGGGTGTTGGTATAGCTCTCGTCGTAATACACCCCGAATGTATCCAGGTCCGGAACAGCCGTCTGCCACAACGGTTGTCCGGTATATACATCGCGCGCGCTGAGCGACTTCATGCCCTGGATGTACAAGCGCCCCCCGATGACCTGCTCGGCGGGCCCGTGCCCGTGCCGGGGCAGGACGTCCATGTTCGAGCTGCCGCCAAACCACAGCAAACCCAGCGGCAGCCGCACAGAGCGATCATCCGATTTCACGGTGTTCGCGATGTTGCCGTACAGATGTGTCCAATCCGCCGCCCCCGGCAGTTGTCCCTCGCGCACCAGGCCGACCCCCGAATCGTTGGCCAGGAAGCGCGCCCGAGGCAGGCCGCTCTCCGCCAGCACGCCGGCCGCTTCCTCGCGCAGACCGGCATCGCCGCCCACCCAGAGCAATCCGCCGTAGGGACGCACGCAGGAGTAGACAGCCTCCAACGTTTCCCGCGCCGTCAAGGCGGGGACAAGGCTTGCTCCCACGAGCACCAGGCGCGCGAAGTAAGGTGGCGCCAGGAACTCCAGGGGCATTCCTTGGTGGACGGTGATGCGTTGGCCGTAGATCCGGTCCGCGGAAAGCTGGTCTCGCAACCGGGTCACGCGATCGGCATCCGGCTCGACAACGATCACCTGCAAGGCGGAACCGGCCACGAGCGCCTTGAGCAAGGGGACATCATCCGCTCCGTAGCAGAGCGCATAGCCCATTTGTGCATCCGCGCGCTCGATCAAGGTCTGCGCCCGCCGTTCCGCCCCGGGGGCCACCGCCAGTCGCGGTTCCGGATTGCCAATCCGCACCACCGGTCGCTCCCCGTCGCCAAAAGCCAGCAACCGGCCCTCGAGAGTGACCGCGAACAAGCGGTTGTCCGCCGCCACCAACCGCAAAACCTCTCCGTTGACCGGCCACGAGGCAACGATCCCGGCCGCGTTCCCTCCCTCCGGCAGTCGCACGGCGGTGATGGCTCCGCCTCCGGCCGCGTAAAGGTGGTTTCCTGCCTGGATCAGATCGCCGGATCCATCGGCGGCGACCGACCAGCGGACCTCCCGATCCGGGCCGACGCAGCGGATGAGGTCCGCACTGCGATTCGCGCCGGCCTGGGCATAGGCCGCCTCGAGCCGTTGGATCGCCGTCGCCTGGAGGCGGCGGGCGGCCTGCAACTCCGTCTGGGCCTTGCGTTCCGCGGCCGCGTTTCCTGAAATGAGCGATTCCTCCCAGTCAGCCACCGCGCACGCCACCTCGTAGTCCGCCGCGAGCGCTGCGTTCTCCGCCGCCGTCACCGCTTCCCCGGCCTCGCCGCCGGGCGCGGCGGTGTAGAGCACTTCACCCGCAAGGACGGGCTCGTTGCAGATGAAGCTGCTCTTCTTGCCGGTCTTGAGATCGAACGCCCGCACGCCGCGCTGTCGCGTGTGGGTGAAGAACTCCCGGTCGTTGGCGGCGACGAACGAGCCTCCGTTCCCCTTGCCGCCGGCGTTGATCTCGAAATGCAGCAAGGCGCCGGTCGCCCGGTCGAAGGCCGCGGGCACCGATCTACCCCCCGGCGCCAGCAACACCTCGGCGGTGGCCACGAGCGCCCCCTGCGGCGCCACCCCGGCGAACGAGAACGCGCTGTGTGGCTGCTTGATGAAATCCGCGCCGGTGCCGTCGTTGACCCAGCGCACCGAGCCATCCCCCGTGTCCAGCGCGTGGATGAACGTGCCCATGAACGGCCAGATGCTTGAGGCAAAGTAAACCACCCCGTCCCGCACGACCGGCCCACCTCGCGCCGGCCATGCGGAGATCAGGCGGTCGTTACCGACGGCCTTCCGCGCCGAGGGACCGCCCCGGAACTTCCATTCGACGGCACCATCGCGCGTTCGCAGGCAATAGAGGAAGCCGTCATCCGACGCGACGTAAAGCCGTTCGCCGGATCCGGCCGGCGGCAACCGGATCGGACCGTCCGCGGTGAAACGCCAGAGTTCCTGCCCGCTGCGCGTATCGAGCGCCACCACCTGGTCGGTGTCGTTGAACGCCAGAAACAACCGCGACCCCAGCACGACCGGCTCGAACACGCGGTCGTAAGGCATCAGATCGTGGTTCAACGGATCGTCCCAGACCTGGCGACGGGAACCATAGTCGCGCTCCCAGTGGAGGTGCAGCGTCGGCGGCAGGGCATCGGGGGAGGCCGCCGACCGCCCGGCGTCGTAACGCCACATCGGCCAGTCCCCGCCAATGGCGTTTGCCGCCATCACGATTGCTGATGTCCACCGTAACAACCCGGTCCAGTTCACGCGCGCACCCTAGCCCGCGGTGTGCCGCCTGCAAAGCCCTGCCTGCCGGCGTCGCAAAGTCGTAACGCAACCGACCGAACGCCATCCGACGGACGGGCGCAGCCGTGAGCATGCAGTAGCTCGTAGCCGCCGATGTGCCCTCGGCGCATGGTCCAGTGGGAATGCGGCCGCTTGCCGCCGGGCGCGACGACGCGCCCAAACCTGACTGCCCCTCGAAACCGGCGGGACCACAAGAGCCCCGGGAGGTCAGCGCCGGCTACACGTCGGCGGCGACATGGCGCGCGTCGCCCCGGGGCCTGGGGCGCGCCGGGTCCGCCAGGGCCGTTTGCGTGGCGGTTTTGAGCCGCGTGCCAGGCTGGGCGACGCAGGGAAAGCGGTTTGGTTGGTGTTTGCGATTGATCCGAGGGCGGACTTGGGAGATACGTTCTCCCGCCAATGGCCGGTTATGAGTCGACAATCTGGAGCATCGCGAAGCGCTCCGCTTACGGACAGCCCGAGATGGGGTGTGCCCACGGGCTGCGGATGCTGGTCATCATGCGCAACCGCCGGAGCGGGCAGGAGGACCGGGAGTAACGCGAAGAGCAATTTATCCCGCCCTGCCTGCCAAACGGTGGGCAGGGCTTTTTCTTTATGGCCGCCTCATGAATTCCGCCTCCGCGATCAACCGCCGCGCACCGGCCGCCACGGGGTGGACGCTTTGGCAGACCCTGCGCCGGTTTCCCCGCCCGGTGTGGGTGCTGTTCCTGGGCACCTTCGTCAACCGGCTCGGCACGTTCGTGGTTCCCTTTCTGGCCCTGTACCTGACCCGCGAGGGTTTCACCGCCGGGCAGGTCAGCCTCGCGCTCGGGGCTTTCGGGTTCGGGCATCTGCTCTCGACGACGGTAGGCGGCCATCTTGCCGACACCCTCGGTCGCCGGCGCACCATCGTCGCGTCGATGTTCGGCGCGGCCGGGAGCATGCTCCTCCTGTCGTCGGCCCACGGGCTCGTGGCGCTGACGTTGCTGACGTTTCTCGCGGGATTCGTGGGAGAATTCTATCGGCCGGCCGCGACGGCGCTCCTGGCCGACCTGACCCTGGATGAGGACCGGATCACGGCCTACGCGGCGTTCCGGTTCGCGATCAACGCCGGTTGGGCCGTTGGCCCGGCGGTGGCGGGATTCGTGGCGCAGCACTCGTATCACTGGCTCTTTGCCGGGGACGCGGCAACGTCCGCGCTGTTCGCCCTGATCGCGCTCGCGGGGTTGCCCCGGGAAGCACGGTCGAGCCCGGGTAACTGGCGCGCGGTGTGGCGGGCGCCGCAGAGCCTGATCGCGGCCTGCCGCCAGGCCCTTGGCGATCCGCCTTTTGCGCGGTTGTTGACGGCCGCACTCTTTGCCGCCGTGGTGTTCATGCAGATCTTCACGGTGCTCGGGGTCGACATGCGGGCAACGGGGCTTCCGGAGAAGGCGTATGGCGCCGTGCTGGCGTTGAACGGGGTCCTGATCGTGTGCTTCGAGATCCCGCTGTCGACCGTGACTCGTCGCTGCGATGCCCAGCGCGTCATCGCGCTCGGATACGGTTTGATCGGACTCGGCGCCGGGTGGTTCGCCTGCTCCCAATCGACCGCTCACTACGCCATCGGCATGGCCCTGTTCACGTTCGGCGAGATGATCAGCATGCCCACCACGATGGCGCTCGTGTCGCGGCTGGCGCCGTCGGCCATGCGGGGCCGCTACATGGGGGTCTACGGACTGACCTGGGGGCTGGCCCTGACGGCGGGACCGCCGGTGGGCCTGGCCCTGTTTGCTTGGAACTACGCGACGGTATGGGCGGTTTGCTTGGTGGCCGGGATCGCCGGGGCGTTGATCATGCTGCGGCGAGCAGGTCCTCGAGGAACCGACGCGCCTGCCGGGCCTCGGTTGTGATGTTTCGACCTTCACCGCGCGCCACGCACTCGACGACCAGCGGACCGCGCGTGAAGCCCCCGCGTTTCAACCGGGCCAGCACCCGCGGGAAATTCACCTTCCCGGCGCCCGGCGTGACCATGACTTCCTTCGGGGGGAGGAAGTCCTTGACGCTCATGCCGGCGACGAGTCCGTCCACGGTGGCGGCGTCATCGACCGGATCGCGTTTGCCGTCGGAGTAGTAGAAGATGTTGCCCGGGTCGTACCAGAGGCGGAAGTTCGGATGGCCGACGCTTTCGATGGCCTTGCGGCATTGGGGGCCCGTGGCGTTGAGGCCGCCGTGCGGTTTGATCGTCAACTGCACGCCCTTCGTCCGGGCGAAGTCACAACACTCGGCGATGGCCTTGAAATAGGATTCGTACGCCTTCTCGTCGCTGGTGCCCCCGAGCATCAATCCCGGTGAACCGCAGGCGGCAGTGTTCTCGATCAACCGGCTCAGGGCCAGCACACCGCCGACCACGGAATCCCCCACGTTGAAGTCGCCGTAGACCGAGAGGGTTTGCAACCCGCGTTGCCGGACGGCCTCGCCCACCTTCGCCGCTTCCTCGATGGTGGTTTCCGGCGTGATCACCACCCATGACTTGCCCTTGGCGGTCATGATGCCGGCATACCGGTAACCGGCCCCGGCGATCCCGTCCAGGGCGGCTCCGAGTTCCAACTGATCCCAAGGTCGCGTGTAGCAACCGATCTGGAAGCCGTCCTCAACGGCGGCCACCGCGCGCGGGGCCGGGGTCGCCAGCGCACCGCCCGCCGTTGCCGCCGCCATTCGTTCAAAGAAACGCCGTCGGTTCATTCGCTTCATGGCATCCTCCATTTCTCATATTCCGCGCCGCCCTGCATCGCCGTGGGATAGCGCCCGTCCAGACCGGGCTTCACCGGCGGGTCGACATCCCATCCGTATCGCGGCAGGGCAAACGAGCGTTCGGATTGCATGGCGTCTTCGTAAGTCACCACCGAGCCGCTGTAACAGGCCATCTGGGCCATGATGCCGAGCGCGCTGCTGAGGCACATGTAGTGGCCGTTGTTGATTGGTTCGCCGCGCCGGATGGCGTTGAACAGGGCGCGGTGTTCAAGGTCGTACATGTTCTCGCGCGACTTTTCGTAGCGCCAGTTGGTCTCGCCCTGGATCCGGAAATTCAACAGGTCACAGCGGCCCTTGGTCCCGATGATATAGTCCGAGGTGTTGTTCCAGCAATCCGGCTGGTCCCGCGTGAAGCCAAACACCCGCACGCCTTCGGGATATTCGAAAACCACGGCCTGGTGGTCGAACTGATCGCCAGACTCGGGCCCGAGACAGGTCTGTCGCCCGCCCAGGCCCCAGGCCTTTAGCGGGGGCCGGTCGCCGAGCGCCCACGAAGCCTTGTCCAGGCTGTGCACCAACTGCTGCGCCGTCTGGTCCCCCGAGAGCCAGTTGAAGTGGTACCAGTTCCAGAGCTGCCATTCCATTTCGCCCTGGCCGGGGCGGCGTTCGCGAACGATGTAGGGCCGCCCGACATAGGTCTCCTGAATTGCCACGATCTCGCCGATGGCGCCCTCATGAATGCGGGCCATGGTTTCGAGCACGCCGGTGTCGTAACGCCAGCACAGCCCCGACACGACGCTCAGGCCGCGGCGCTTTGCCGTTTCGGCGGCGGCCATTGAACGCTTCAGGCCGGGGATGTCGATCCCATGCGGTTTCTCGCAGAACACGTGCTTCCCGGCGGCAACGGCGGCTTCGAAGATCGCGGGAATGAAGTGCGACGTGGGCGCGACAAGGACGGCGTCGACACCGCTGGCAAGCACTTCACGATACGCGTCGAAGCCGGTGAAACACCGCGCGGGGGGAACGTCCACCTGGGCCGGGCGCGCCGCGCGCACTTCGGTGAGGCATTCCTGCAACCGCTCGTCGAAGAGGTCGGCAAGCGCCACCAGCCGCACATCGGGCCCCGCGTTCATGGCGTTGCGAGCCGCCGCTGTCCCGCGTCCGCCGCAGCCGATCAGTCCGATCCGGATGACTTCCGGGGCCGCGGCATGCACCCCGCGCGACAGGGGCAGTGCGCCGAGCGCGGTGGCGCCGGTCAACAGCCCGGAAGTGCGCAGAAAGCCCCGGCGCGGTATTTCGCCCGGACGCGAGGCTGAGGGTGGCAGGTTCATCACCAATGGAGAGCACGGGAGGGAGGACACGGCGCGGGGCGGGTTCATTCGGTGGTGATGACGATCGTGCGATGAATGGCGAATTCCGGGACCTGCAACCGCACGCGATCCTCCTCGATCGCAAAGGGCAACGCCTTGCCGCCCGGTTCCAGGGTGATGCGCGACGGCCGGCCCACGCCACGCACCCGGACTTCGAGCGGGCCGACGGGGGGGATGGACTCGATGATGGGTTCGGTTTGATGCGGACCCGACGTATTGACGAGGTTCACCAGGAGCCGGCCGTTATGGCGCGCCAACGAGACATCGACGCCGGGGGAACCGGTGATTTCGACCATGGGATCCGGGAACAACTTGCCCACGAATGCCGCCAGGAAACCACGCAGGCCGGCATCGCGTCCGGCCAGGTAGCCCCGCCCCAGCGTGAAATACGTTGCTCCGATCCGTCCCCGGCCCAGGCGGGTCCAGGAAGCGGCCACCTGCCGGTCCGCGTGGGGTGCATCGGTTGCCCGGAGTTCTCCGAAAGGAACCGCCTCCGGCCCCAAATCGACGCGCTGGCTTTCGCCTTCGAGTTCCACCGAGGCCCCTGCCCTTTCGAGGCGGAGGGTCTGGCGCGCGCTTACGGACCCTGCCAACCGGACCCCGAGCGGTTCGGCGAAAAGGGCGGCGCTGCCCGGCCCGATCAGGAGCAGACTGCCGCCTTGCTCGACGTAGCGGAGCAAGTCGCGGCGGAAGCCCGGATCGAGGTATTCCCACTCGGGAACCACCAGCAACGGATACTCCCCGAGCCGGTTGGCAAGCTGGTGTTCGGCGACCACTTCGACCGAATACTGGCTCTCGAGCAAGGCCTGCAGGACGCCGCTGATGCGGGCGAGATCGCGGGAGAACAGACCGTTGATCAGCCGGTAATGGGCCGCGGTCGAGAAGATCAAACCCACCTGTGGCACCGGTTCGGCGTGGTGACAGAGCCCCTGGCGTTCGCGGCAGAACCGGGCAACCTCGGCCATCACGGCCAGGCGTTCCGTATCGACGGAGCCGTCCCGGCGTTGCTGAAAGTAGGCTTGGAATCCGCCGCCCAACGCCACCACCACCGCCGCTTCGCGCTGCAACTGGACAGCGGTCTTGAGGTTGGAACCATTGGCCCCGGGCTTCCGCGTGAAGCTCCAGGCCATGAGGTCCCACGGCAGCCCCTGTCGCACCAGAAACCGCCCCGACAACCGGGCCGAGTTCACGCTGTCCTCGGGCGAATAGTCCCCGGAAAGGAAGTCCACGGGCGCACAGACCGGCTCAGGCATGTGATCGGTGAAAGCCCAGTTGCTGCAGATCTGAAACTCGGGATGGATGCGCTTCACCTCGGCGATGTAGTGCCGCAGGTAACCGCGGAAGAGGTCCCGGTTGAACTCGAGCCACTCGAACCAGTGCGGCTCGCCACGACCGCGAGGAACCGTGTCGAACCCCGTGCGCTCGCGAAAAGCCGCGGTGGTGGCCTCCCCGTAGTCGGCCCGGGAAGCCCAGCACTCCCCGTCCACCCAGGCGCCGTCCACGCCGTATTCCCCGGCCAACTCTCTCAGTTGCGGGATCAACAACGCGTCCGCATACGGACTGAAGAACGACGTCGCATTCCACACCGGTTGGCCGTCTGCCTGCCGCGCCGCCCAGGCCGGGTGCAACCGGATCGCCTCCGAATCCCAAACCCCGGAATAATGCAGGTAAAGCGCCACGCCATGCCGCGCCGTTTCTTCCCGCCACACGCGCAACGGATCGCCAACAAAGCCCGGTGCGCGATGGCCCACGCGCGTGGGATAGCTCGACAGGCCCGGGTGGCCCTTGCAGTCGATCTGAAGATAGTCCGGGCCGATTTGCCGGATGACGCTGGCCACCATCTCCGGCGTGGTGTTCCGGCCGATTTCCGTGCAATCCGGCCCGGCGTGGAAATCGAAGTGGACCCCGAGGAAACTGTCCGCCCGCTTCAATCGCGACGGCCGCTCGGAAGCTGCCCCCGGACCCAGGGCGGGAAACAGCAACAATCCCGCGGCAAACAAGTGGCAACGACGGGTGAGTGCGTTCATGGCTTCTTGAGGGCCCACCATGAACCCCGGTCCGGCGACTGGCGAGCGGATTATGCGGCGGACCCGTCCGCGCAGATCAGGTCCATCACCCGGCTCGTCCGCGCGGCGCTTTCCCCCGTGCTGGCACAGACGCCCTGCCCTTGGAGGGCGGCCACCACCTGGGCGATCAACCCCTGCGCCACCGGTTGCGCGGGCGCAAGATCGTAGCGTTCGATGCCCGCCGCCGAATGCCATTCGACGGGATCCAACGCGAACGTCGGGAAGCGGATCAGGCCTTCGCTGCCGGTGATTTCCACGCGATCCAACCGGGCCGCGCTCCCGACCGTGAAGCACCAATCACCGGTCCCCACCACGCCGCCCGGCAGCTCGAACCGCGCAGTCACGACATCGGCGGCGGGATACCAACCCGCCTGGTTCGCCGCCCGGCCCGTCGCCTGGCGGATGGGACCGAAAAGGAAATCCAGCAGATCGAGTTGATGCGACGCCATGTCGTGGAAGTAGCCGCCACCGGCGATGTCCGGTTCGACCCGCCACGGACGGCGTTGCGGGTCGCGATCCTCCTCCCGTGGCGCAACCCGGAGCGATACCGAAACCACGCGAACGGCGCCGATGCGGCCTTCATCCAGCAACTGCTTCACCTTGAGAAAACGCGCTTGCGCGCGCCGGTAGTAGGCGACGTGGAGGGGCACGCCCGCCGCCGCGCACGCGTCGATCATCCGGCGGCACTCGGCGTGCGTCCGCGCCATTGGCTTCTCGACGTAAACCGGCTTCCCGGCGGCCGCGGCCTTCAGCGTGTATTCGGCGTGGGTCGAGGGCGGGGTGGCAATGTAAACCGCGTTCACCTCCGGATCCGCCAGCAGGGCGTCGACGTCGACATACCAGCGGGGCACCCCGTGCCGGGCCGCATAATCCCGCACCCGCTCGGGCGTCCGGGCCATCACCGCGACGAGCCGGGACCCGGGGATGCGATTGAAGGCCGGCGCGCTCTTGACCTCGGTCACGTCGCCGCAACCGATCATGCCCCATTGAACCTGCTGCATGGGACCGCTTGTAGCCCGGGCGGATGGCGGGCGGAACTCAAAAACCCTTTCTGCTTGGCCGTTCTGCGCCGGTTCCGCTAAAAGCCGGGGAGACTGACATCATGAAAGTTGACCTTGCCTACGGTGAAGGCTGGTTGCCGGTGGAACTTCCGGACGACCGCACGACGCTGATCAAACCGACGCACACTGCCGGCCTGCCGGATGAAAAGCAGGCCGTGCTGGCCGCCCTGCGGCAACCCATCGGCACGGGCGGCCTGAGCGAGGCCGTGCAGCCGGACCAACGGGTGTGCATCATCTTCACCGACCTCACCCGGGCCACCCCCAACCACCGGATCATCCCCTGGTTGCTTGAGGAGTTGGCTCACGTCCCGGTCGAGAACATCACCCTGCTCAACTCGACCGGCACCCACCGTCCGAACACCCCCGCGGAACTCGAGAAACTGCTGACCGCCGATGTCCTGGCCCGCTACCGGGTGGTGAATCACGATTGCCACGACACGGGCTCGCTGGTCGAAGTGGGCCGGACCCGCGGGGGCGCGCCGGCATTGATCAACCGGCATGTCGTCGAGGCGGATGTCCGGATCGTGACCGGCTTCATCGAGCCGCATTTTTTCGCGGGCTTCAGCGGCGGACCGAAAGGGATCATGCCGGGTTGCGCCGGACTGGAAACGGTGATGAGCAACCACGGGGCCGCCAACATCGGCGATGCCCGGGCCACCTTCGGCGTTACCGACGGCAACCCCCTCTGGGAGGAACTGCGCGACATCGCCCTGCGGGTGGGCCCGAGCTTCCTGCTGAACGTCACGCTGAACGAGGAGCGGCAGATCACCGGGGTGTTTGCCGGCGACCTGATCCAGGCGCACCAGGCGGGGATCGAATTCGAACGCCAGGCGGCCATGCAAGCGGTCGACGCGCCGTTCGAGGTCGTGGTGACCACCAACAGCGGCTACCCACTGGACCTCAACCTCTACCAGGGAGTCAAGGGCATGAGCGCCGGCGCCCGCATCCTCAAGGAAGGCGGCGCCCTTATCCTCGCCTGCGAATGCCGCGAAGGGGTTCCCTCGGGCAGCCCGCTCGACAAGTTCTACCACGAGGCGGGTTCGCCGGAGGAGATCCTGGCGCTGCTGGCCACGCCGGGTTTCGTGCGCCCCGAGCAATGGCAGGCCCACATTCAGGCCTTGATCCAGCGGCGCGCGAGGGTCTTCCTCCACAGCACCCTGGCCGACGAAACCGTCCGGGCGTGCTTCCTGGAACCGTGCGCGGATATCGCAGCCACCGTTCGGACCGAACTCGACCGCTTCGGCCCCAACGCGCGGGTGGCCGTGCTGCCACAGGGACCGTTGACGATCCCCTACCTGCGCTGAGCGCCGCTGGGCGGTCGGAACGGTGGGCTCCCTCCCCCGATCGTGCCGATCGGGTCCTCATGGGCGGCCACGGCAGAGCGAAACGGCGACAGCGCTTTCGCGGACGGACCGCTCCCCGAATACGCGGGGCGCCCTGGAGCCCGAAAGTGGTTTCATGTCACCGCCGCTCGGACGCCGCAGCCTTGCCCTGCAGCGGGCGGTCCCGGTTGCGGAGAAGCTCAGGAGGCCACCGACATGGCGCGGTGCTCCTTCAGCAGGCATCGGCTCATAACCACCTGGAGGCCGGCGGCACGCGCCCGATCGGCAGCGGCATTGTGGACGATGCCCTCCTGCATCCAGATCGTCCGGGCGCCCTTGGCCACGGCCTGTTCCACGATCTCCGGCACGGCCTCGGGACGACGGAAGACGTTGACAATGTCCACCGGATCGGGAACCGCGGACAGTTCCGGATAGGCCCGTTCGCCCAGCACTTCGGGCACGTTCGGATTTACGGGGATGATCCGGTACCCACGGGACTGCAAGTAGGCGGCGACACCGTGGCTCGCCCGGTCGGGCCGGTCGGAAAGGCCAACCACCGCCACCGTCTGGGAGGATTCCAGGATCTGCCGGATTTCGGCGGACGTGGCGTTCTGGCGGGGGAATTCGCAGGCTTCACTCATAAGTTCAAACGCGGGGTGGCTGGCCTTGCAGCGCCGACCGGATCATCAGGAACTCACCGATGTTCTCGGCGGTCAGCAACCCGACGAGGCGTCCGTCCTGCACGACGGGGACGGAATGGCAGGCGCACTCGTCCAGCCGGGCGAAAGCGGTCTCGGCCATCTCGAGGGGGCTGGCAGTGGCGAACTCCCGTTCCATGGCGTCCTGCACCAGGAACGCGCCGCCGTATTTGGCGAGCGCCGTCAGCATTCGTTGCCGGGTCAGCACCCCGACGACCCGCCCCCCATCCACCACCGGAAAATCCTGCTGAAACCCCTCGATAACATGTTCAACGGCCCGGGTGAGCGGATCCGCCGGGAGCAGCGCCCGGAAGTCGCGGATCATCACGGATTGGATCGGAATCCCGTCAAGCGAGGATTTGACCCGCACCATGTCCGCCTCCTGCTCGGCGCCCAGGAACACGAAGATGGCCACGAAGATGATGAAGGGATCCATCCGGGCCAGGCCGATGGCGCCCGCCATGAAGGCGAGCGCCTGGCCGATGGTCGCGGCGATCTTGGTCGCCCGCACGTATTCCATGCGCATGGCCAGGAGGGAGCGGAGGACGCGTCCGCCGTCCATCGGGAAGGCGGGGATGAGATTGAACGAAGCGATCCAGATGTTCACGTAGAGCAGGTTCTTGAGGAAGGAACCACCCACCAAACGGAAATCGGCGATGGCGTGCATCGCGGTGGCCGAGCGCAGGATCAGCCACAAGAGAATGGCGAGCACGACGTTCACCGCCGGGCCGGCCAGGGCCACGATCAGTTCCTGGGCCGGCTTGTCGGGCATCCGTTCGAGCCGGGCCACACCGCCAATCGGCAGCAACGTGATGTCCCGCGTGGGAATGCCATAGCGGCGCGCCGACAACGCGTGACCGAGTTCGTGCAGCACGATGATCCCGAAGAGCGCCGCGATGAACGCCAAGCCGCTGACCACGTCCCCCATTTGTTGCCGCACGGAATACGCCTTCAGCGCGACCCATCCCACGAGGATCAGGAACGTCGCGTGCACGTAGACGTCAATGCCGGCTGCCCGGCCGATGCGCCATGACCATTTCATAAGCTCGAATGTGGTTCGCGTTCGGTCACTTGCAAGCGCCGCCCCGGTGCATTCCCGCCCCCCGCGCTGCCAACCGCCCCGCTGGGATCACGACCGCTTCTCGGGCGATAGGTTGCGGGCAAAGGCGTACTCGCGCACCACCTCCCCGGCGAGGAGATGCCGCTGAATGATCTGTTCCAACACCGTCGGCGTGCACGAATGATACCAGACGCCCTCGGGATAGACGACCGCAACGGGTCCCCGGACGCAAACCCGCAGGCAGTTCGCCCGCGTGCGGAAAACCAAGGGTTCGGGGCCGACCAAACCGAGCTCCTGCAGCCGCCGCTTGAGGAACGCCCAGGACTCGCGTCCAGCCTCCGGCGAACAGCACTTGGCCTCGGTCGCATCGGCGCACAGGAACAGATGCCGGCGGTACCGCTCCAGCCCAAGACGCTCCACCGCTTGCCGCAGTTCGTCATTCATGGTTCGCCCCCCATTGCCTCCCGTCCGCAGCCCGCACCCATCGCCCGCCCTGCTCGGACTGGTGTCGGGGCATCACCCGCCCTTCGAGTTCCGCTCCCGGAAGCTGACGCACCCCGTCCGGGTCAACCCTTGCGATAACGGTAATCCAACCACTGGTTGGCTTCGTCATGGTTGGCAAATCGCTCGGCGGTCCCGTCCCATGCCAGCCAGGCGCGGAGTTGGTGGGCCACGTTGCCGATGAGCGTGGCTGTGGTGCTCCGATGCCCGGTCTCAATGTCGCAGTTGCAGCGCCGCCGGTCCTTCAGGCAGTCGAGGAAATCGCGGGCATGCGGCGCCGTGTCCTGCGAGCCTCTCACGGTCAACGGTGCCATGAGCTTCCGATAGCTCGCCTGATAGGCGCGTCCGACGGTCCGGTCCAGCGGGTTTTGTTGCGGGAACGGCAGGGTCGGCGCGCTTTCGGGGACGACCTCGAAACGATCGTAATAGAGGTAAAGGGTGCCGTTGGTCCCGCGGATTTCGAGGTGGGCGCCATTGGCGCAGGGAAGCGCCGCGTTGCTGTTCACCTGCATGAAACTTACGAGCGTGCCGCCGGGATACTGCCAGAGCACTTCGAGCGTATCGGGGATCTCCCGATTGTCCTGCACGGCGAACTTGCCGCCCATCGCGGTGACGGCCAGGGGCGCATCGTGCCCCAGCGCCCAGTGAATGAAATCCAGGTAGTGCGTGCCGAAGTTGGTGAGCTGGCCGCCGGAATAGTCGTAGAACCAGCGGAACCGGTAGAAGGTACGGTTGGCGTTGTAGGGTTTCGCCGGGGCGGGCCCCAGCCAGTCTTCCCAGCTAAAGCCGGGCGGCGGCGCCTCGTCCGGCGGGTTCCCGATCCCCACCGTTCCCTCGTTTTGCACGTGAAACGCGCGCGCCATCGTGACCGTGCCCAACCCGCCGTTGCGCACGAACTCGGCGGCCTGCCGGCACATCGCCGACGAGCGCCGGTGAATGCCCACCTGGACCACACGGTTGTGAACCCGCGCCGCATCCACCATCCGCCGTCCCTCCGCCACCCGCAGGGAGAGCGGCTTTTCGACGTAGACGTCCTTCCCGGCCTCGCAAGCGGCAATCATCTGGGGCGCGTGCCAATGGTCCGGCGTGCAGACCACGATCGCGTCGAGGTCCTTCATCTCGATCACCCGCCTCCAGTCATCCACCCGGGCCACCTCGCCGCCGATTTTCCGCGCGGCGAACTCCATGTACGGCGGATGTAGATCGCACACGGCGGCCACCTGGGCGTCGGGTTGCGCGAGGAACGCGTCAAGGACCTGGTCCCCACGGTTTCCCACCCCGATGAAGCCCAGTCGGACACGCTCGTTGGCGCCCAACACCCGCGTCCGGGACACAGCGGTGGCGGCCGAAGCCAGCGCCAGGGCCTTCGTGAAGGAACGTCGATTCCAGTTGGACATGCCGCGCACCCTATCGCAGCGGTCCGTCCGGGAACAGTAAAACCCGCGATCCCGTCGCCACCCGCCGCCGGCACCTAACCGGTTCAGAACGGCCGCCCGTTATGCTCGCGCGGCCCCGGCCCTCAACGGGGACCGTCCGTCCGAAAGAGAAAGGGCAACCGACGCTGGCCGCAGTTTCTCCGGCAGGACCCGACTCCGAAACGACAGACATTCTGGAGCCTCCGCCCTGCCTCGGCTGGCGCGTCCCCTCCCGGCTGTCGGGCGAACACGGCGATGGTGGACCGCAGGCGTTTCGCCCGAGTCTCTTCGCCGGAATAGTCACAGCCAAAGCCCCTGCCGCAGCTCATCAGTGAAGGCAGCTTCGGAGAAACCCCTGAGAAGCCTCAATGAGCTGCGCCATGGCTGCTCCCGGGGCGCGAAGTTCCCGCCCCACGGACGGGATATGGGAAGGGCCGCTCCTAGCGCGGGGGACGTTCCTCGCGCGGCCGGGCAATGTTCACCGTCAGCGCGCGTCCTTGGAAGTCCTGGTTATGGAACATCTCGACGGCCTTGTTGGCTTCCTCGCCCGTGGCGTACTCGACGAAGGCGAATCCGCGCGAACGGCCCGTGAACTTGTCGAGCATCAGGGTGCAGGAGGTGACCACTCCCGCTTGGGAGAAGAGGTCGTGGAGATCACTCTCGAGGGTTCGGAACGAGATGTTACCGACGAACAGTCTGCTATCGTTACTCATAATCTAACATCCGCCACCAACCCGACCGCCTCTCCCGTTTGGTCCCGGACGCTTCCGCCGTTTGCAGTCGCCGCCCCAAGTGCCTTTCTGGCTCAGGCCTGCCGCGTTGTGGGCTGGGACAGACCCTATCAGGAACCAACGGGGGCGAGTCAACCGTCGAGTGGCATAATATGCGCCATCACCGAGAATTCTGCGCCTGGTGCGAACCCGACGCCCCCTCCAAAACTCCGGTTTGCCGCGGGCGCCAAGCGTCGAACCATGGCGTCTGAGCCGTATCGATTCAACACACGGTAGCCGCCGACGTGTAGTCGGCGCTGAAATCCAAGGGCTTACGCGGTCTCGCCGGTTCCGACTGGCAGTCACGTTTTGGTGAATCGTCGCGCCCGGCAGCAGGCGGACGTATCGCGACTGAATCATGCGCCGACTGCACGTCGGCGGCTACGATGTACTGAATGGTCACGGCTGAGCCGTGACCATGCAGTTGGATTCACCACTGATTGGCACAGATGGGCACTGATATTGAGGGAAACCAGAATCGCGCGCCCTGGGTTCGGGCTCACCATTTAGTGAGGCTTCCCGCCCTCTCCGCCAAAGCAGCAGCGCCGCGCCCCATCCGTGGCATCCGTGCCCATCCGCGGTCCAGTGACGGAATCGATACGGCGGAGGCATCGTTGATTGCGGTCGACCTTCCGGGCCGGGTGTGACAACCTCGACCAAGTTCCCAGGAGTCGCCATGCACGCGCTGTTGTCACGTCTCTTCCACGTCCGCTCGTTCACTTTGTGGCTGCTGGTGTTCCGGCTTGCCCTCACACCCTGCGCAGCCGACTCCTTGTGGGACGGCTTCGCCCGGCCGCCGCGCGACGCTCGTCCGTGGGTCTACTGGTTCGTCATGGACGGGAATCTGAGCCGCGAGGGAATCACCGCAGACTTCGAGGCAATGCACCAGGCAGGCCTCGGCGGCCTCATCATGATGGAGGTCGACGTCGGGATTCCGAAGGGCCCGGTGGCCTTTATGGGCGAGGAGTGGCAGGGCCTGTTCGCCCATGCCGTGCAGGAAGCCGAACGACTCGGACTCGAAATCACCCTCAACGCTGGGCCCGGCTGGACCGGGAGCGGCGGTCCGTGGGTCAAGCCGGAGCAGTCGATGCAACACCTCGTCGCCAGCCGCAGCGAACTAACCGGGCCCGGGAGGTTGAGCGAGCCCCTGCCGCGACCGGCGCGACGTCCCGCCTTCTTCGGCGACGGTCAGCTTCCTGCCGCCCTGGAGCAGGCAAAGAACGACTATTACCGGGAGATCGCCGTGCTGGCCTTCCCCACCCCCGCGGTCCGGGAACCGATTCCCGACCTGGATGAGCGGGCCCTGTACTTGCGGGCCCCCTACTCCTCCCAACCGGGAGTGCGCGCCTGGTTCCCCACCAGCGCCCGCGCGCCGGAGGACAACCCGGCCGCGGCCGTCGATCCCGTCGACATCCTTGATCTGTCAGCGCGTTTGGGCACGGACGGACGGCTGGATTGGGACGCGCCGCCGGGCCGGTGGACAATCCTGCGTTTCGGCTGCACTTCGACGGGGGCCAACACCCGTCCCGCGCCGCGGCCGGGGCTCGGGCTCGAGAGCGACAAGTTCGACCCGGCGGCGCTCGAAGCGCATTTCGACGCGTTCGTGACTCCGCTTCTCGAACGGGCGGGACCGCGTGCCGGCGCCCGGACAGGCTGGACCTCGCTGCATATCGACAGTTGGGAAATGGGGGC
Organism: Verrucomicrobiales bacterium; assembly: GCA_024233305.1. Classification (GTDB taxonomy): domain Bacteria; phylum Verrucomicrobiota; class Verrucomicrobiia; order Limisphaerales; family J093; genus J093. Next base: position 266,900 of record JACKPV010000026.1, on the reverse strand, counting down.
TCAGAACTGGACCGCCGCCTATCGCGACGAGTTTCTCCGGCGTCGCGGTTACGATCTCTTACCGTTCCTGCCGGTGATCGCCGGCGACCTGGTGGGGAGCCGCGAGGTTTCGGAACGCTTCCTCTGGGACTGGCGGCAGACCGCGCAGGAACTGGTCTTGGAGAACCACGCCCGACGTCTTCGAGACCTCGCCCACGCCAACGGCCTCGGCCTGTCGATTGAACCCTACGACATGAACCCTTGCGCCGACCTGAGCCTCGGCGCCGTAGCGGACGTGCCGATGGCGGAATTCTGGCTGTACGGGTTCGACACCGCCTACAGCGTGGTCGAGGCGGTGTCGGTTGCGCATACCACCGGGCGGCGCGTGGTGGCGGCGGAGGCCTTCACCTCGAGCGATCAGGAGCGATGGCAGGCACATCCCGCCTCGATGAAGGCCCGGGCGGACTGGGCCTTCGCCGCTGGTTTGAACCGGTTGGTGATCCACCGTTACCAGCACCAACCTTGGTTGGACCGTTTCCCCGGAATGACGATGGGCCCGTATGGTGTGCATTGGGAGCGCACCCAAACCTGGTGGGACATGGTCCCCGCCTTTCACAACTACCTGGCCCGCTGCCAGTTCCTGCTGCGCCAGGGCCTCCCCGTGGCCGACGTTTGTTTCCTCGCGGCCGAGGGCGCCCCGCATGTCTTCCGCCCGCCGGCCTCCGCCCTGCACGGTGATCCTCCGGACCGGACGGGTTATGGTTTCGACGGCTGCGCTCCCGAGGTTCTTCTGGGCCGGGCGGACGTCCACGACGGGTGCGTGACCTTTCCAGACGGAATGCGTTATCGCGTGCTCGTGCTACCGGAATCCCCGACGATGACACCGCGTCTTTTGCGCCGTGTGAAGGAACTGGTCGCAGCCGGGGCCACGGTGATCGGGTCCCCGCCGCAACGCTCGCCGGGGCTGCAAGACTATCCGGCCTGCGATGCGGAGGTGCGCGGGCTCGCACAGGCGGTTTGGGGTGATGGCGACGGTCGCCAGGTCGGCGAGCATTCGTGCGGCAAGGGCCGGGTGGTGTGGGAACGGTCTGCCGACCTTGAGCACAACCCGGACGCTCCGCTCCTCGAATGCCCGCAATACGGCGACTTCAGCGTCGTCGTGAACGTGCTCCGCCAGATGGGCGTGCCTCCCGACTTCGAGGCAAGCGTTCCGCTGCGCTACGTCCACCGGCGCCTGCACGACGGCGAACTCTACTTCGTGGCCAACCCGGCAGACTCTCCGGTCCGGGCCGACGCGACCTTTCGGGTGACCGGCCGCGAACCCGAGCTCTGGGACCCGGTGACTGCCGGGCGTCGGGTGCTCCCGCGGTTCTCCGTGGCGGGCGGCCGTACGGTTGTGCCCCTGGAATTCGAAGCGCATCAATCGTTCTTTCTGGTCTTTCGCGAACGCACCGACCAGACCTCCGGGACGGGCTCGAATTTCACCGCACCGCAACCGCTCGGCGATATCCTCGGCCCGTGGGACGTGTCGTTCGATCCACGGTGGGGCGGGCCGGGTGCGATCCGGTTCGCCAGCTTGGTCGACTGGACGCTGCGCGAGGAACCCGGAATCCGCCACTACTCCGGTGTCGCCACGTATCACAATACGTTCAAGGTTTCCGAGCCGGCGCTCGCCGGGCGGGTGCTCCTGGATTTGGGCGTCGTGCACAACTTGGCGGGCGTGCGCTTGAACGGCATCGACCTTGGTGTCGTCTGGTGCGCCCCGTGGCGACTCGATATCACGGATGCGTTGCAGAGCGGGGAGAATCGGATCGAGATCAGGGTGGCCAATCTGTGGCCAAACCGCCTCATCGGGGACAGTGCCCTGTCTCCGGATGAACGCCTGACGTGGACCACCTGGAATCCGTTTCGGCCCGATTCCGCGCTGCTGCCCTCGGGCCTCCTGGGTCCGGTGACCTTGCTGACGATGCCTGCGACCCAATGAGCCGTGACCCGCGAGACCGCAGGAGCCCATGAAAATCAGCGCCGACTACACGTCGGCGGCTACCCCGTGTTGAATCGATACGGCTGAGCGGTGCCAGGCTGTGAGTCGTGGCTGGGTTGCAGCCGCAATGGTGGTGGAACCAACCCGGCCCCGAACCGGCGCCACTCGGTGGTTGCGCTCGTTGCCGGGTTGCACGGTTTATTCGGGACGCCAGGAAGTCGAACTGCGGGCGGGTTATGTGTCCCGGATTGCCACATGAAGATCGCGGCGGAGCTGCTCGACCACCCGTTCATGGGCGGTGTTCACCTCCGGATCGGTCAACGTCTTTTCCGGACTGCGGTAGACGCAGGCGTAGGCCACGCTCTTCTGTCCCTCCGGCACGTTCCGTCCCCGGAACACGTCGAAGATCTCCACCGTTTCGAGATTGGTGGCCCGGGCCTTGCGGATCGCCTGGACGATGTCCTCGTGAGTGACCGTTTCCGGCACGAACATGGCGATGTCCCGGCGGCTGCTCGGGTATTGGGGCAGGGCCTTGAAGGAACGCGCTGCATTGCGGCGGGCCAGGAGGACGTCCAGATCCAGTTCCGCCAGGAACACGGGATCCCGCAGATCGTACTCGCGCGCGAGGGGCGGCATCACCTGCCCCAGTTCGCCCAGGACGATCCGCCCGCCCAGCCTCACTTCGGCCGATTCGCAGAAGAGCGGCGTAATACTGGCACGCCGGTTCCAGGCCACGCCGCGCAGTCCGAATTGCTCCAGGAACTCCTCAAGCAGGCCCTTCAGATCGAGCACTTCGTATTTCGCGCCCCGGTCGGCGCCGCTCCAGAACGCCGGATCCCGTTGCCCGGTCAACGCAATCGCCAGGCGTCGCTGTTCACGCGGCGGTTCTCCCCCGGCCAGGAAGACCCGGCCAATCTCGAACAGCGCGACGTCGTTGTTTTTCCGACTGACGTTGTGCCGAAGCGCATCGAGCATGCCGGGCAGCAGGCTGGGACGCAGCACGTTCATATCGCTGCTCAGAGGGTGTTCCAAGGGCATGACGGCCTCCGGCGCCACCACCCGATGCGCTGCCGCCGCGGCGATCAACGTCTGCCCCTGCGCTTCATCCAGCCCCAATCCGCTGAGCAACCGCCGCGCTTCGGCGAGCTGATCATGCACACCGTCGAAATCGTTGTGTCCGATGGCGCCGCGCGGTGGTGTGGCCGGGATCTTGTCCACGCCGTGCAGCCGGCACACTTCCTCGATCAGATCGGCCTCCCGTTTGAGATCCACGCGGAAGGTCGGGATGATGAACCCGGACTCGCTCGCCCGGCTCGCCGACGCATCCACGGCCGCGGGTCGCTGGACGGCTTTCTTCAGCCCGAGTTGCCCGAGGTAATAGTCGATTTCACCGGCCTGGAGTTCGATGCCGAGCAACTCGTTGACCTTCTTATGGCGCACGGTCACCTGACGGTGGCGGATGGGTTCGGCCATCGCGTCCACGGCGCCTTCGTCCGCCTGCCCGCCGGCAGTCTCGAGGATCAGTTGCGCGCAACGCCGGCTGGCCCAGTCACAAATCCCGATGTCCGCCCCCCGCTCGAAGCGATACGATGCGTCGGTGCGCAGGCCGAGCGCCTTCGCCGTCCGACGGATGCCCGCGGGCGCGAACCAAGCGCATTCGAGGAGAACGTCCGTCGTCGTTTCCCTGATCTCGGTGTTCAAACCGCCCATTACCCCGGCCAGGGCAATCCCCTTTTCCTCGTCGGCGATGAGCAACATGTCGCCGGTGAGCCGGTGTTCCTGCCCGTCCAGGGTGGTGAAAGGTTCCCCCTCGGCGGCCCGGCGCACAATGATGGCCGGTTTGCCGTTCTTCCCGCGCGCCACGAGGTGATGGTCGAAGGCGTGCAGGGGTTGCCCGGTTTCGAGCATGACGAAATTCGTCACGTCCACGACGTTGTTGATGCTGCGCAGGCCGACCTTCTCGAGACACTGCCGCAGCCAGTCGGGGCTCGAACCCACCCGCACGCCCCGAATGATCCGGGCGTTGTAACGGCCGCACAGGTCTGGCGCTTCGAGGCGCACCTCGACCATTTCTCCGGCGGCGGTCCCGGCTTCCCCGGCCAGTTCCACGGACGGCAGGCGCAGGGGATTCCCGGTGGCGGCGGCGATCTCGCGCGCGATCCCGATCACACTGTTCAAGTCCGGGCGGTTGGGCGTCACCTCGAGATCGTAAAGCACATCGCTCTCCGCGCGGCCCAGAAAGGCGGCGAACGGCTGGCCCAGAGGGGCGTCCGCCGACAGGATCATCAGGCCCTCGTGATCATCCGAAAGGCCGAGTTCGCGTCCCGAGCACATCATTCCGAAGGACTCGACGCCGCGGATCTTGCTGGCCTTGATGGTGAAGGGCTTTTCATCCGGCGACGGCTGCAGGGTGGCGCCGGGCAGCACCAACGGCACCTTGTCGCCGGCCTTGAAGTTCTGCGCGCCACAGACGATCTGCCGTTCTTCGCTGCCATCGGTCACCCGGCAGACGGAGAGCTTGTCCGCGTTGGGGTGCTTTTCGCGGGTGAGCACCTGGGCCACCACCACGCCGGCGAACTCGCCGCCAAGCGTCTCAATGGCCTCAACCTCGAGACCGAGCATTGTCAGGCGCTCGCCGAGTTCCTCCGGCGACCAGTCAAAATCGACGTACTTCTTCAGCCAGTTCAGCGTGACCTTCATCAGGCCGAGAGGAGTAGCGGAAAAGCCACGCGCGGAGAAGCGCTATCTCCGGAACGCCAGCGCCCACCGACTGGCTTGCAGGCGAAAGCCCAGAAACGCAGCGGTCTGAGGTGCGGAGTCCTTGTGAGCCGCCGGCACTGCCCTCGATACTGTTCTGGAAGTAAGCAAGGGAGGAACCTGGCCCGGCGCGCAGGGGACTGCGCGCCCTACCCGGGCCAGGTGATAGGGCGTGTCACTCCGTGCGCGCCGCTTTGGGAAGATCGTGACCGTGCGCCCTCCGGGGCGACAGAGAACTTGGCGCCTTGTCCGGAACCGACCTGCGCCTGGTCTACCGAAGAGCATCCTCCTGATTCCCGTCGAGGTTTGGTGCTCTGAACGTCCGAGAGAGCGTGCCTGGGGTCTTCCGGGCGGCGGGCAGCCGGGGTGATTCTCGACGAATTGGGCGCGGATCGCTCCTCACCGGCCACGGCTCACTGACTGGACGCGGACTGGTCGGCGCCTTCGTTCGCCGCCGCGGGGAGGGTGAAGTGGAAGCGCGCCCCCTGCCCCGGATGGCTTTCGGTCCGGACCTCGCCGCCGTGGGACTGCACGAGGTGTTTCACGATGGCGAGCCCCAGGCCGGTGCCGCCCTGGTCGCGCGAACGCGCCTTGTCCACCCGGTAGAAACGCTCGTAGATGCGGGTCAGCGCGTCCGGAGGAATGCCCGGACCGTCATCGCGCACCCAGACCTCGACCAACCGCTCGTCGACGGATTTGCCCCCCACCCAGACGTGTCCCTCGGGGCGGCCGTACTTGACCGCGTTGTCCACGAGGTTCAGGACCACCTGCTGGATGCGGCCGGCATCGGCGCGCGCGGTCAGTCCCGGTGGGACTTCGTTCACCAGGGTAACCTGGCGCCGCTCCGCGCGGGGTCGCAGGTCATCCAGGACCAGGCCGGTGAGCCGGCGCAGGGAAACCGGCCGCAGATCGAGCTTCGTTTCGCCCGACTCGATGCTCGAGATGGTGAGGAGATCATCGCTCAGCGTGGCGAGGAGATTGGTGTGCTTGAGCACGATGCGGAGGAAGCGGGTAACCTCCTCGGGGCGGGTGGCGGCGCCATCCAGGATGGTCTCGACGTATCCCTTGATGATCGACAGCGGAGTGCGGAGTTCGTGGCTCACGTTCGCCACGAACTCCTTGCGGGTGTTCTCCAACTGTTTGAGCCGGGTCAGATCATGGCAAACGAGCAGCAGGCCTTCGCATTCGGAGCCGGCCCGCTGAATGCGGGTGGCGTTGACTTCGAGTGTCCGGTGGCCGACGCCTTCCAGCGCGAGCTCGATTGCCGGCACGGAACCGTTCTCGCGCGCCTTGCGGATCACGGCCTGCAACGCGGGCAACCGGACGGCTTCCTCGACCGGACGGCCCTGAACGTCCGAAGGAAGGTGAAACAGCCGGCAGAAGGCCCGGTTGACGAGCTGGATGTCGCCGCCGGCATCGAGCAGCAGAACGCCGTCGCCCATGCTGTCGAACAGCGCCTCGCGCCGGACCATGGCTTGTTCCAGCAGCCGCTCCTGCTCCTCCGCCTGGGCCGTCAAGCGGGAACGGGTCGCCTCGAGGGTTGCACGCAGGGTCCGGACGACCGATTGCCCGCGCAGCCAAAGGACGGCGAACACGACGGCGGCCACCAGGGCCAGCAAGGCGAGATAGGAACCCATCGGGTGAACGATCGCGGGGACGCTCAGCTTTCCGCAAAGCGATACCCCACGCCCCGGACCGTGTCGAGAAACCGCGCCGCCTTCCCGAGTTTCTCCCGCAACCGCCGGATGTGCGTGTCCACGGTCCGGGTATCGATCAGACTGTCGTAATCCCAGACGTCGCGCAGCAGCTGATCCCGGGATTGCACCCGTCCCCGCCGCTGGGCCAGCACGCTGAGCAGCCGGAATTCGGTCGCGGTGAGTTCGACGGCGCGGCCCGCCACCGTGACCAAGTGGCGCGGCACATCGATGACCAGTTCGTCGATCTGCAGCCGATCGGGATCCCCCCCCTCGCCCCCGTGGCGCCGACGGAGCAGGTTCTTGATCCGGAGCACGAGTTCCCGCGGACTGAACGGTTTCGTGATGTAATCGTCCGCGCCGAGTTCGAGTCCCAGCACGCGATCCACCTCCTCCGCGCGGGCCGTCAACATCACGATGGGGATGCCCGCTGTCGCGGTGTCGCGCCGCAGTATCTTGCAGACCTCGAGCCCATCGACCTCGGGCAGCATCAGGTCGAGGACGATGAGGTCGGGGCTCTCCTGCCGCGCCTTCTTCAACGCCACTTCGCCGTCCGGCGCTGCCGTCACCCGGAACCCCGCCGCCTTGAGATTGAAGGCGATGAGGTCCACGGCATCCGGTTCGTCGTCCACCACCAGGATCTTCGGTTTCACGAAGTCCGTCGTTACCATGGGCGCATGTTCGTCGAGTGACGGAAAGGTGACAAGTTCGCAACAAAGCACGACGAAAGCCCCTCGCTGCCGCGCAGGCGCTGGTTGCCCCGCGGGGACTGTCGTTCCGAAGGGGAAGCGGGGAGGCCGGTGTCGATCCGGCTACCGCCCGGGCTCGGCCCGAAGCGTGACCAACCCCCAGCCGGGAACCTCGACGTCGCCCTGGACCTCGCTTCCCCGGCCTTCGCCCGTGTCGCTCAACCAGCTCCGCACCGGCGCCGGCGCCCGCCAGTTCAAGGACACGGCGGCATCCCGGCCGGCGGCGCCCCAAAGTCGCACGACCAGTCCCTGCCCGTCGTCGGCCGGTTTCAGACCGCAGACCAGGACCGCGGGATCCTCCACGGTCAACCGCGGCCGCGGGTCGGGGCGCGGCCCCCGGGCGCGGATCGGAATGAGCGGCTGGGTCGTGGCGATGGCAAGGCGCGAGGCGGCCGCCGGGTCATAGCCCGAGTGTGGGCGCAGCACATAGCGGAACATCACGGGGCCCTCCTGACAGGCCCGGTAGTTGGTCCCCCAATGGTTGTTCATGGCCCAGGAAAAGAGCCGTTGGGTGGGGCCCACATAACGGCGCCAGACATCAGGGTCGGTCTGGGAGTTGAGCAAGGTGGCGCTGAGTTCGCCCACCTCGACCAACGGCGCGTCCAAGGTGACCCATGTGAGGCCGTAATCGTCGTTGGCAACATCCGCCCAGCGGCCCGCCGTGAACCAGTTCTTGCAGGCGCTGGGTATTTGATCGAGATCCGGTCGCACCACGCCGAACGGCACCTCGATCCGTATCCGCCCGCCCGGCACATTGAACGGAAAGGCGAAGTTCACGCTCTCCTTGCCTTCCGTGGCATGATAGCTGTCCGCCACCAGCCGCGCCTTGTCCACGAGGTTGAACAGCGCGACCTCGTCGAGGCCGGCCACCAGTCGAACCTCGCGCTCAAGCCGGTGGCAACCGGGCGCGGTTGAGCGGACCAGCAACGAGACCACCAGAGGGCCCCGCTCCTTGAGCTGAATGGTCGGCGGATCGTTGCGTCGCGCATCGGCGGGATCGTCGCCGATGAGATAGAGGTAGTCGTTCAGCTGCCCGCCGGCGGAGGCGTCGACGAGGTTGACCTCCGAGCCCTGACGGTAAAGCCCGGCGATGGCGCCCGTTTGGGGGTCGAGAATGACGCGAAGGGAAGCGTTCTCGATTTCGAGTTCGGCGGCGCGCGCCTCCCCGATGACGTGCGGGGCGCCCCGCTCGAAGCGGTAGCGCCGGGCGGCAAACGGCGGCACCTCCCGGGCCAGCAGGACCAGTTCCCCGCTGGCCAGACGCTGCGAGGCGACCGGCTGCCCCTGATCGTCGGTCACGCGATCGCGGCCTTCGCAGAAATCCCGCGGGATGGTCACCAACTCCGTGCGCGGCCAGGAGGTCGTATTGTAGAGATCCACGGCGTCCACCACGACCTCGCCCGGCGACAGGGATTTCGCCCGTTCGATCAACGCGCGCGATTGCCGGTCGGCAGCGGCGGCGTAGGAATGCTTGATCGCCCATTGCTCGAGGGTTTCGCGGCGCAGGGGTTCGCTGACGCTGCACCAGGCGCCCCAGGTGTGCTCCGAGTAAAGGAGGACGTTCCGCCACGCCTCGGCAAAATCCGGGGCCGGATAACGTTCGGGGGCGAGCATTGCCCAGAGGGCTTCGGCCTGCGTCAACCGCTCGGAACTTGCCCGGTTCAACGCGGTCTCCAAAGCGGACGACCCCGCGCCATCCTCCCAATACGGGGTCCAGTCGCCGGTCACCTCGGGCAACTCGGTCCCATGCCGTCGCTCGAAGGCGGCGAAGGCTTCATGCGTGGAACCGATGATGAAGCGCGGCCAGGCGTAACGGGCGCCCCAATCCCGAACGAAGTCGCAGATCGCCGGGTCCGGCACCCCGTTGTCGCCGTGACCGGCCCAGCGCACATACGCGATTTCGTAGGGATAATCGCGCTTCGCCAGGCCGGTGAGGAAATCCTCGACGAGCGTGGGGGACAAGCGCCCGTAACGATGCGACATCGCGTAGCCCCAGAACGGAATCCAGACCAGCACGCGCGACCGGCCATCCGGACCGACCCACCAGAACGGGCGATTCTCCCATTCGACGAGGATGTTGCCGATGCGGTCGAAGTAGTTCGGCGCCGTGGACAGGTAGCGGATGCCGGCGCTGTTCATCGCGGGCACGGCGCCCCAGGTCAGGCCCGGAACATCGCTCATCATCGCGGCGTCCAGGGGCACTCCGGTTGCGCGACGCATTTCGGTGGCAAACCGGAACAGGCGCACGAGTTCCTCCGGCCGGCAAAGCCCCGTGAGTTCGTTGAGATACATGCCGTTCAAGGCAACCTCCCCCCGACGCACGGCGGCGAAGAACGCCTCCCGCTGCGGCGCGTCGAGACGGCGGAGGAAGAGGTCGGCGGCCCACAGCACCTCGACATTCCAGACGAAACGCGCTCCTTCCGGGTATTCCGCCGTGCGGCCCGCGGCCGCCATCCCGGCCAGCAGATTGTTGACCTGCTTCTCTTCGATGTCGGTCTGGATTTCGGTGTAGCCGATGTCCGTGTGCGAATGCGGGAGGATGTAAACCGTCAGTTCACGGAAGGGCGGAACCGTGACGACCTGCGCCCGCAAAGGCTGCCCGTCGGTGGTCGTGACCGAAAGCCGCAACCGGCGTTCCGCCGACGCCGGAGGCAGGGGGATCTCGACCGTTTGCCGCCCCGCAGCCAACCGCAACGGCCGCGGTTCCGCATCGCCCAGCGCCACCAGGACTTCGATGGGTTCGGCGTAAGGATAATCGACCCGCACCCGCAAGGGCTGGCGCAGACCGGCGTCGGTCCGTTCGGCGAGCGCGGGGGCTTCGGTGGTGATCTCGATCCCCACCGGCTGCGGTTCGAGGGGACCCGCGGCAAAGAAGGCGATCTCGGCGCCGCCCACGGTGCCGTAACCCTGCGGCCCGAGCCGGCTCACCTGCCAGCGCACCCGCCGGGTCATGACCGGTTCCGGCAGCACGTGGAAAGTCACGCCGGCCCGGGCGTTCGCATGCTCGACCGTTGCCCGCCCCACCTCCCGCCCTGCCGCGTCCAGGAAGTGCAGCACCGAGGCCGCCACAGTGGCGGGATCATTGCGGTCCAGATGCCGGAAGGCCGCGAGACGCACCGGTTCCCCGAAATCGAACTCGACGAACGTGTCCGGTCCCAACGAGGCCGACGAATACTCCGTGCGCGGATCGCCATCGACGAGATGCGCCACCTTGTGGTTCCCGCCCGGGTAGTCGCGCGCCGCTCCCGCGATCTCGGGAGCCGGCCGTGGGACCAGCCGGGTGAAGGGGGCGGCCGAGGTGTGCTCGATAAACCCAGCCAGGCAGAACAGAAGAGCGAATGAAGCAGTTCTCATGACAGCGCAACAAGAATGGGATGGCTTGCTGCAAGGCTGATGCCCGCCCGCCCGTCGGTCAAGCGGCGAACCTGCGGCGAACCTACGGTGTCCGGCGGCCGAGCACCGGGCGCCGGGTGCGCGTCTCAGCCGCATCGATTCAACACCCGCGGCAGCGTACTTCAAGCCCCGCCGACGCGACGTGTAGTCGGCGCTGAAATCCAAGGGCTTACGCGGTCTCGCCGATTCCGATCAGCAGTCACCTTTCGGTGAATCGTCGCGACGCGGCGGCAGCCGTCCGTACCTCCGGTGAATCATGCGCCGACTGCACGTCGGCGGCTACGAGGTACTGAATGGTCACGGCTCAGACCGCCCCGAACCGTCGGTGCCGCCGCGTGTATTCCTCGAGGGCGTCGAAGAACTCGGCCCGGCGGAAATCGGGCCAGAGCACGGGCGTGATCACGAACTCGGCGTAGGAACACTGCCAGAGGAGAAAGTTGCTGACCCGCATTTCGCCGCTGGTGCGGATGAGCAGGTCGGGATCGGGGTAGTTGCGGGTGTAGAGGTGCTGGCTGAAGAGGTGCTCGTTGATCTTGGCCGGCTCGAGTTTTCCCTCGGCAGCCTTCTGGGCAATGCTGCGCACGGCCTCGACGATTTCGGTCCGGCCGCCGTAGCTGAGCGCGAGCGTGAGGGTCAGCCCGTTGTTCTTCGCCAGCGCGGCGCGGGTCTTGGCCAGCTGTTCCTGGACGAACTCCGGCAGCCGGTAGATCTGTCCGATGGCCTCGAGCTGAACGTTGCTCCGGTTCAACTCGCCGATCTCGCCCTTGAGGTAGCGGGCCAGATACTTCATCAACGTGTCCACCTCGTCCTTCGGACGGTTCCAGTTCTCGACTGAGAAGGCGTAGAGGGTGAGGTACTTGATGCCGATCTCGCCGGCTGCCCGGACCACCGCGCGCACCGACTCCACGCCGCGCCGATGGCCCTCGACCCGCGGCAGACTGCGCTGCTTGGCCCAGCGCCCGTTGCCATCCATGATCACGGCGACGTGCGTGGGCAGCGACGCCATCGCCTCGGCGCTCAGTTGCGGGGTGCTCGGACTCATTGGCGGTTCCTTGCTGCAATCACCGGACCACCGCGCGGGGCCCGGCGTTCAAAACCCATGCCGAAACGGGCCGCACCACACCGCGAACTCCGCCCTTCCGGCGCGACGACGCCTATTTGACGAAGATGGTCTGATCCCGGGCCGGCCCGACCGAAACGATCATCAGCGGCGCCCCGACAAGACTCGACACCGCTTCGAGATACTGCCGCGCGCGGGCCGGCAGGTCCTTCCAGGATCGGGCGTCGGCGGTCGAGGCGCGCCAGCCCGGAAACTCCCGGTAAACCGGCTCGCAGGTCTCCAGCAACCGCCCGTCGGTGGGCACGTAATCCAGCTTCTTTCCGCCGCACCGGTAGGCAACACACACCCGGATGCGCTCCACGGTGTCGAGGCCGTCGAGGTTCGTCACCGCCAGCTGATCGATGCCATTCACCATCGCGGCATGCCGGGTAAGGACAGTGTCGAACCAGCCGCAACGTCGCGCCCGGCCGGTGGTCGCCCCGAACTCCCGCCCCATGCCGTGCAGCAGATCGCTGATCTCCTGGTTCTCGGTCGGAAAGGGCCCTTCGCCTACGCGGGTGGTGTAGGCCTTCATGACCCCGACCACCCGGTCCATCCGGTGCGGGGGCACCCCCGATCCCGTGCAGGCGCCGCCGGCGGTGGTGTTCGACGAGGTCACGAACGGATAGGTGCCATGGTCGAGGTCCAGAAACGTCCCCTGCGCGCCCTCGAACAACAGGCTCTTGCGACGGCGGATGGCCCGGTTGAGCATGACCACCGTGTTCGTGACCAACGGCCGCAATCGCTCTCCCGCCGCGCGGTATTCGGCCTCGACCTTCGCAAAGGAAAGCGGTTTCGCGCCGAAGGCCTTGAGCACCGCGTTGTTCTCCCGCAGCCGCAACCGCAGGACCTCGGCGAAGCGTTCCGGATCGATCAGGTCCAGCATGCGAATGCCCGTCCGCGAGGCCTTGTCCGCGTAGGTCGGCCCGATGCCGCGCTTGGTCGTGCCGATCTTGTTGCGGCCCTTCCGCACCTCGCGCTGTTCGTCAAGCAGGCGGTGGTACGGCAGCACCACGTGCGCCGCGTCGCTGATGAAGAGTTTGCCATCGACCGGCACCCCCAGGGCCTCCAATCCCTCGATTTCGCGGACCAGGCCGACCGGATCCACGACCACCCCGTTGCCGATCACGCACTGCTTCTTGCCGCGCAGGATGCCCGAGGGAATGAGGTGCAGGATATACTTCTGCGCCCCGATGAGGACGGTGTGCCCCGCGTTGTTGCCGCCCTGCGAACGAACGACGACATCCGCCTGTTCCGTCAGGACATCGATGATCTTGCCTTTGCCTTCGTCGCCCCACTGGGCGCCGACCAAAATCGTGTTGGCCATAGGATAAGTCTCTGTGTGCACAAAAACCCCGACTCGCAGAGTCGAGGCACCCGTTTGGCGTGCGCGACAGACTAGGAACCACCGCCCGGCCACGTCAACGCCGGATCGCGATCCGGGCGCGGGCGCAGCGGTCGGCCCGCCTCCCGTGCACCGTGGAATGCCGGGACGCCGCTTCGCCGCAGGGGGGCGGGGCAAATTCCAGGTTGAACGGAGCCCGCTCTTCCGCTTGCATTCGCGAACATGCAACCCGCCGACCACAGCCCGCCCCCGATCCTGACCCGACGTCTCGAACTGCAGCCCTGGACCCGCGAGGAACTACTGGCCGACCTTGCGAACATGCCTCCGGCGGCGCGGGCGGAAGTCTCACCGGAATGGCTGCGCGCGGTCGAAACCTCCCCGGCCCACGATCCTTGGATCCACGGCTTCAAAGTCATCCATCGTGAGTCGGGTGGCGTCGTGGGACGTTGTGGCTTCAAAGGCCCGCCGGACGCCGAGGGAGTCGTCGAAATCGCCTACGGCATCGAGCCCGAACAGCAGAGTCGCGGCTTCGCGACCGAGGCCACCGCCGCCCTGGCAAGCCACGCCTTCTCACAGCCCCTGGTCCGCCTCGTCCGGGCGCACACCCTCCCGCAACCCAACGCCTCGACCCGTGTCCTCGAGAAATGCGGCTTCACCCGGATCGGCGAGGTGCAGGATCCGGAAGACGGCTCGGTCTGGCGATGGGAAAGGCGCCGGCCATCTGCCGGGACGCCCCCGGATCACGGCCGGGGTTGAACTCCCGCAGACGTGGACAAGAGAACCGTTCATTGCCCGCGGGCCCGGTAGAAACGCACCGGGTGCCCGGCCATCTCCGTATCGACCACTTCCATCGGCGACTCGCTCAGGACGCCCGAATAAACCGGTGTCCACTCGTCCGAAACCAAGTCCGAAGTGGCCTCCACGACGATGTCCGCGCCGACCGAACCGGTAACCTGGAGGCAAAAGCCCTCGTCCCGGGTCCCGCACGCCGCGATGCCAAACCGCCCCGTGCTCCGGGCGCTGAGGTCGCCCCGGAGGGTCACCGTCGGGTTCGCGTCGCCGAGACCCGCATCAATCGGCAGATCGGTGACACCGAAGTCCGCAAAGTGCACCTCGAACGGCCCGCCCTGCTCGCCGGTGATGAGAACCGTCGAGTAGCCCGGCTCCGAGGTGTAGCTCCAACCGGCCGGTTCCGCTCCCCCGATGGACATCCAGCCGGTGATCTCCAGCCGGTTGCCGACGAGCATTCCGTAACCCGCGTTGTCGAGTGCCGCCGCATCCCCCGCCTCGGCCAGGGTAATCCGGACGTCCGAGACCACCACTTCGGCTCCGCCGAGCGGTTCCGGCAGCTGGGGGGGCATCGCGAAGACGATCGGCTCCTCGCCCGTTTCCAGGTCCATCCCGGTCATCAAAAAGGCCCCCGCGCCCTCGCAATCATCCGTGATGATCCCGACCACCTCTCCGTAAGGCGAGATCACGATCTCCACCGGATACCCCAGGAACGAAATCGTGATCGTGATCAGCGCGTCACCGGGTACCACCGCGAAATCGTACGGCGCGCTCACCGCGTTGGCGAAGTGAACGCGACCCTCGCCTTCCATCCCCTCGACCGTCGCCCACGGATCGCCGATCAAATAGTCCGCGCGATCCGTCGCCATCGCGACCGCGGCGCCGAACCGTGAATGTTCCTGCGGGTCATTCGAGTGGATCGTGCCCGTGAGCGTCCACTTGCCGTCGAGGCGTTTCACGATGTGCACGGCGCCTTCGCCGGGCAGGGCGCCATCGGCATTGGGGCACCCCACCAGCAGGCAATCGCCGCGCAGGGCCAGCGCGTGTCCGAACTGGTACCATGGCCACGCCGCTGCGCTACGGATCAAGCCCGGCTGGCGCACCCATTCCGCGCCGTCGAACGCGAACAGATGCACCGCCCCGACGCTTTCCGATCCCCACTCGGGATCGTCGTAAAGCTCGTCTCCGACCATGATGCTGGCTCCGTCCGTGGCGACCGCGTTGCCAAAACTGTCCCAGCCCGTCGCCTCCGGATAGCCCAAGACCTGTTCCAGCGGCCAACCCGCGCCGTCATGGCGGAACACGAAGACCCGGCCGTCGGCCTGCCCTTCACCCAGGGCGGAAACCACCGCGCAAAGGCCGTCGGGCGATAGCGCCACCGCGGCGCCGAATTCATCCGCGGCCCCGAGATCCGTGCCGACCAACTCGACGCCGTCCGACCAGCCCCCTTCCTGGCGGCTGAAGACCCACGCGGAATCGGCCACGCGGGCCCATTCCGAACCGATGTGGTTGCGCTGACCGACCAGCAGGCGATCGCCGGCATCGGAAAGGGCGATGGCCTGGCCGAACCCTTCGTTGGATCCGGAATCGGGCTTGGTCAATCGCGCCTGTTGCGTCCAGTCGCCGCTCGCCGGATCCCGGGCGAAGACATACACCGCGCCCAGATGGCGTTTGCCAAAATCCCCGTGCACGTCGCCGGGCGCGCCCACCGCCGCCGTATTGCCATCGTAGGAAAGCGCGACACACCAGCCGAATTCCGCCGCGTAATCGTACTGGTCCGCGGGCCAGAGAGAATCCCGCTCCTCCCAGGCGGACCCGGTCCGGACGAATGAGCGCACGATCCCGTCGCTGCCGTCGGCGCCCGGGCCGCCCACGAGAGCGACCTCCCCACTACCCGAAATCGCCACGCCGGTTCCCCAACCAGCATGCTGTTCCTGGGTTCCCGACGTGGTTGCATAGGTGCACTGGCCCGTGGCGGTCCGCGCCCCGACCGTCGCGATCAACCACGCCGCCAACAGGGTGTGAATGCGGGAATTCATACGAGAAGACATGGGATGAAGTGATGGACCTTGGCTGCTGAAATCAACTCCGCTGAACGTTGGCACTATGCTGCCCCCCTCCCAACCGCGCAAGCGGGTATTCTCGCGCTTCAACCAGCCAGCGGCTCTCCCCACGCACGGCAATCATGACCTTCCAGTAACTCGAAGCCGCCAACGTGCCGTCGGCGCACGATTCAGCGCGAATACGGACGCCTGCCGCCGGGCACGACGATTCACCAAACCGTGACTGCCGGTCGGAATCGGCGGGATCGCCCAAGCCCATGAAGGTCGGCGCCAACTGCACGTCAGCGGCTACGGCCCATTGAAGCGATGCGGATGAGCTGGTGAAGCGACCGGCCATGGTCGGGTGCCCGGGTCCGTTCACGGTTCGCGCGTGTGGCGATCCGGGCCGGACGATCGCCCCGAACCGGTTTCTGCTTGCTGGCGCGGGGAGGCTTGGTCTTAATCGGGCCGACGGATTTGCCAGGGCCCACGGAATGCCGACGTGCAAACCCCGCCAGGGCCGGAAGGCAGCAACGGTAGCGTGATCGACATCTGCCGTGGTCACCCTGGCTTTTTCCGTCATTCCGGCAACGAAGCCCCCGGCGCAGGTCCGCCCGACCCGCGCGAACAACGGAAGCAAGCGCGCGTGAGTTACCAGGTCATCGCGAGGAAATATCGCCCCCAGCGTTTCGCCGACGTGGTCGGACAGGACCACGTCACGCGCACCCTGGCCAATGCCATCGGGCAGGAACGCATCGCGCACGCCTACATCTTCTGCGGCCCCCGCGGCACCGGTAAGACGACCATCGCCCGCATCTTCGCCAAGTGCCTCAACTGCACGGACGGCCCCGCAGTGGACTTCGACGAGGCCGACCCACGCTGCCGCGAAATCGCCGAGGGACGGTCGATGGACGTGCTCGAAATCGACGGCGCCAGCAACCGCGGCATCGACGAAGTGCGGGAGTTGCGCGAGACCGTCAAATACGCCCCGGCCAGTTCGCGCTTCAAGATCTACATCATCGACGAGGTGCACATGCTGACGAAGGAGGCCTTCAACGCGTTGCTCAAAACGCTCGAAGAGCCACCGGCGCACGTGAAGTTCATGTTCGCCACGACCGATCCCGAGAAGGTCCTGCCCACGATCCTCTCACGGTGTCAGCGCTTCGATCTCCGGCGCATTCCCTCCGCGCTCATCGTCAAGCACCTGGCTGCCATCAGCGCCCAGGAGGAGGTCGAGGTCGAGCCGGCCGCTTTGCAGGCCATCGCGCGGGGCGCCGACGGCTGTATGCGGGACGCGGAATCCACCCTCGATCAGCTCATCAGTTTCTGCGGCCAACAGATTGTCGAGGCCGACGTCCTGTCGATGTTTGGACTCACCGCACGCGCGCAAATCACCGGTCTCGCCACCGCCGTGCTCGAAGGGGATCAAACTGCCGTGCTGCGGGAGGTCGACGAGCTCGCAAAAAATGGCAAGGACCTGGGCCGGCTGCTTTCGGACCTGCTCGAACACTTCCGCAACCTGCTGATTCTCAAAGTTGGCGAAGGCCGGGCGGACTGGCTCGAAACGACCGAGGTCGAGACCGCTGAACTGCGCGGACAGCTGGACCTCGCTTCCACCGCCGGCTTGACGCGGGTGCTCGAAGTGTTGTCCGAGAGCGAGGGGCGGTTCCGCGACGCGATCTCGAAGAAGATCATGCTCGAGGTGACGTTGATGCGTGCCAGCGAAGCCCGCAACGCGACCAGCCTCGATGCGGTGCTGAAGGAACTCAACACCCTGCGCGGTGCTCCCGGAGGCGCCGCCGCCGCCCCGGCGGTGCCACCCACCGCTCCCGCCACCCGACGCCCCACGGTCGCCCGAACGCAGGCCGATCCCGCCCCCGCCGTGCGCGAAGATCCCGTCCCCGCGCCGATGCCCGCCGCGGCTTCGCCCCCGGAAGCAGTCCGCCCGCCGACCCCCAGCCCATCCGCAGCACCCGTGCCCGTCGGGGGCGGTCCCAGCCTGGACGGGGAAGCACTGGAAGCCCTCTGGACGCGCGTGCTCGAGGCCCTGAAATCCGGCAAGGCCTTTGCCTACCGCTATCTCGCGAAGGCCGCGCCGGTCAGCTTGACCGACGGGCTGCTGACCCTGGGCTTCGACGCGACGGGCGCCGAGTTCATTCCGCTGGTGGACAACCCGAAGAACCAGGCGTTGCTCGGCCGATTCCTCGAACAGCAAGGCTGCCCCGGGTGTCAGGTGCGGTTCCAGGAGGCCTCCAACTCCGCGAAGGTCGCGGCACCGCGGCGACCGACGGCAGCGAAGGCAGCCCGTGGGAGCGCCCCGGCCCCGCAAGCGGGGGCCGAACCCGAACCCGCTCCTGAACCTGCTCCCGAGCCTGCACCGGCTTCGCCCGCGCTGGCGGTTTTCGATCCCGCGACCTTCAAGCAGGACCCGAAGATCCAGGAGGCCCTCGACGTATTCAAAGCCCGGATCGTCCAGGTGATTCCGCCGGGCCAGTCCAACTCCGACTCGAACTGATCAATCATGGCCAACATCGCCAAACTGATGAAGCAGGCTGCCGCGATGCAGCGCAACATGCAGCAAATGCAGGACGAACTCGCGTCCCGCACCGTGGAAGCCGAAGCCGGCGGCGGCGCCGTCAAGGTCACCGTCACTTGCGGCTATGAGGTCACCAAGATCGAGTTGTCCCCGGCGTTGCTCCAGGATCCCGATCCCGAGTTCGTGGCCGGGGCCATCAAAGCCGCCATGAACCAGGCGCTGCAGAAGGTCTCCGACACCACCCGCGAGGAAATGGGCCGCCTGACGGGCGGGATGAGCTTGCCCGGCTTGATGTAGGCCGGCCTTCCGCCACCCCGCGGCGTCCGCGCCCTCTTCGCTTGGCTTCGCTTCCCCCATCGCTGGCCGCGCTGATCGCGGCCTTGAACCGCCTGCCCGGCATCGGCCCGCGCTCGGCGGAACGGCTGGCCCTGCACCTCGTCCTCTCCGAACGCGGCAACTCCGATCAACTCGTGCTCGCCATCCAGGCCGCGCGCGATCAGGTCCGGCTCTGCGAATGCTGCGGCGGCCTGGCCGAAACGCCGCGGTGCGACCTGTGCGACGATCCGCGGCGTGATCCGGAGATCGTTTGCGTCGTCGAGCGTCCGGTGGATGTCCTCCTCGTCGAACGAGCCGGGGTGTTCCGCGGGCGTTTTCACGTGCTCGGCGGCAAACTCTCCCCGCTCAGCGGCGTCGAACCCGAGGATCTCCGCATCCGCGAACTCGAAAACCGTCTCACACCGGAACGCGTCCGCGAAGTCATCCTCGCCCTCCCGACCGACGTCGAAGGGGACGCCACCAGCCATTATCTCGCGCAACGACTGAAACCCCGCGGCGTGAGGGTCACCCGGCTCGCGCATGGGTTGCCGGCCGGGACGGGGCTCGAATACGCCGACGAACTCACCCTCGGTCGCGCCCTCGAGGGCCGCGCTCCACTCGCCTGAACGCACTTCCCATGAACCGAGCGACAGGGTCGGTACTGCGTCCATTGCAGGCGCTCCCTCCTGCAATAGTGAGGGCCGCCCCCGGAGCGGCCCCAGGTTCATGACACCTGAGCCGCGCCCGAAGGACCAGGACACTCTCCATGACCACCAGTACCCCCCCCTCCGCGCCCATCCGGGTCGTCGTCTTCGATCTTGGCAAGGTCGTGCTCGACTTCGACTATGCGATTGCGGTGCGCCGCTTCCTGCCGCGCACCCGGGTCAGCCTGCACACCGTGAACGAGGCGCTGAACGGCTCGCCGCTCCTGCTGGCCTACGAACGGGGCGAACTCAGCACCGCAGCCTTTTTCGCCGAGGTCCAACGGTTGACCGGTTTCGACGGTTCGCTCGCCGAGTTCGAGACCGTGTTCGGTGACATCTTCACCGAGATCACCCCGATGACCGCGCTGGTTCCCCGGCTGAAGGCGGCGGGCCTGGTCACCGCCGCCCTGTCCAACACGAACGACATGGCCATCCGCCACATCGCGCGAACCTACTCGTTCTACGCGCTCCTCGACCACCAGGTGCTGTCCTTCGAGCACGGCTCGATGAAGCCCGAACCGAGGCTTTACGAGGTCCTCGAGGCCCGCACCAACAGCCGGGGCCCGGAGATCTTCTACCTCGACGACCGCGAGGAAAACGTCGTGGCCGCCCGCGAGCGCGGCTGGCGGGCATTCGTCCACCAAGCCCCGGAGGAATCCATCCGCACAATGGCCACCCACGGCCTGCCCGTCGCCTGAGCGGTGACGATTCAGTAACTCGTGGCCGCCGACGTGCAGTCGGCGCATGATTCAGCTGGGATAGGGCTGCCTGCCGTCGAGGGCGACGATTCACCGAAAGGTGACTGCTGATCGGAATCGGCGAGCCCGCGTAAGCCCTTGGATTTCAGCGCCGACTACACGTCGGCGGCTACCCCGTGTTGAATCGATACGGCTGAGCCGTAACCATGCAGTAGGATTCACCACTGATGGGCGCGGATGGGCACGGATACTGAGGGAAACCAGGATTACCCGCCCTGGGTTCGAACTCACCATTCAGGGAGCTTTTCCGCCCTATCCGCCAACGACTCAGCGCCGCGCCCTATCCGTGGTATCCGTGCCCATCCGCGGTTCGCTGACTGAATCGATACGGCTGAGCGGTGACGATTCAAGAAGTCGTCACCGCCGACGTAAGGACGGCGCTTCATTCAGCGGGGAAACGTCCGCCTGCCACCGGGGGCAACGATTCAGCAAGACATGACTGCCGGTCGGGATCGGAGGGATCGCATAAGCCCTTGGATTTCATCGCCGACTGCACGTCGGTGGCTACCGCGTGTTGAATCGATACGACTTGGCTCGACCACGGTCGGGGTCGATAGTCTTGGCATGCGCCCGTTCTGGCCCGCCTTCCGCCGACGGTTGCTGGGCATTCGTCCGGCGATGCTCTCGTTCGATCGCCTGGGATTCGCGCCTGCGCCCGCGCCGGTGCGGGAACGGCTGGAACGGATCGCGTCGGTCTTCGCGGACGGCTATCACGCGGCGCTTGCCTCGGCCGCTCTGAGCGAGTTGGGCGAGCGACTTGGGCGGATTCCGCGTGAACACCAAGGTTTCGCCGCCGAGGGGGCGGCGATGGCCCTGGAGATCCTGGACCGCCTGACACCATGGCGTCCGAGCCGGGCCGCAGCCTTTGCGAAAGGCGCAGGCGCGCCACACATCTACCTCGTCTATGTGGGGTTGGGTTGGGCGGCGGCCCGCCTGCACCGCGACATCCCCCGCATGCGCTCGCGCTGGGATCCCCTGCTCGGCTGGCTCATCACCGACGGCTACGGCTTCCACGAAGGCTTCTTCCATTGGCGCCGATATTCGGAGGGCCAACCCGCACCCAAACGCCTGCAAGGCTACGACCGAAACGTCTTCGACCAGGGCCTGGGCCGCAGCCTCTGGTTCGTGGCCGGCGCCGATCCCGACCGCATCCGCGACGCGATCGCCAGATTCCCCCCGGAACGCCAAGGCGACCTTTGGGGCGGCATCGGCCTGGCCGCAACCTACGCCGGAGGCGCAGATGCCGCAGGCCTCCGCCAACTTCGCCAAAACGCTGCCGACCACTGGCCCCACCTCGCCCAAGGCGCCGCCTTCGCCGCCAAGGCCCGCCAACAGGAAAACTCCGTCCTCCAAGAAACGCACGCAGCAGCCCTGTTGCTGTGCGACATGCCGGTCATCGAAGCAGCGTCCGTTACCGACCGCTGCCTTCCGTCGCCGGATGGTACCAAGTCCGAGCGGGCCTATGCCGCTTGGCAGGCACAAGTCCGGCGCATGTTGTCATGGACTGCCACAGGGGAGTCGGACAGCGCTGGTTGAGTGTCGCGAGAGACGCCCCGATACTTCCTCATCACGCTCTGGCTCCGGCAACGGATTTCGAAAGAAAAAGAGCGGCCGAGATCGACCGCCCGTCACGATTCCGTTGGTTGTAGGATCAGCCGCGAACTCGCCTCCGGTAAACTCCGAAGCCGAGGAGTCCAGCGACCGCGATCAGAGCATAGCTGTCCGGCTCGGGGGTGTGGAATATCGGACCGATCATCCCGATCTGAACGTCGTCACTATGATCACCGATGGTCCCGATATCCAGCCAGAGCGGAAGGCTGGCCGGACTCGGATAGTAGATGGGATCCGGAGGTAGCGAGGAAATCGGCACCGGCCCCAACTGGTGTGGAATCTTATTGTAGGCAACCCCCAAAGAGGTATCGATCTCGAACAGCGCGTTGAAGTAGCTTTTCCCAGACTGGAAACTCGACGGGTCGCCTGTCGGGAAGCCTGGATCGGCCGGGTTCTGGACGACATCGGTGACCTGACCCAAGGTTGGCCCCTCGACTACTCCAAGACCGGCTCCGACCCGGACAGTCAGCGGTCCGAGAGTTGAACTCGTTCCCGCGAGCTCAAGGCTCACGATTTCCGTATCGATCGTGGTGCCCACCTGCGCGTCCCGGTGGACGATCGCCGGGGGATTGATCTGGACGAGGTCGATCACTTCGTAAAGGCCTCCTGGAATGAACGCGTTGTTAATCGTTATCGTGACTTTACCCGTCGTACTGTAGAGCAGGTCGTCACCCGCAACAATAGTGGCCGCTTCCGCGTCCGGCAGACCCGCCAGAATCAAGACAGCCGGTAAGGCAATAAGAGTTCTGATGTTCATAAGTTACAGCCTTCGGTTCTTCGCACGCGCCCCGACCTTCCGAACGATCAACCCGAAGACCCAGACGCGAATTGGTGCAATCGTTGCCCCCTATGCGGTCAGCCAGACACCTGGCGCCGCGTCCCTGTGCCATTCACGAGACCACAACCCGCCCATCAACACACCCCGCTTGAACGTCTCTCCCCTTGGATCCCAGCCTCCTCTATGAAGGCAATTTTTGAATGGTAGGACAGCAGTTTCCGACACCACGGAGGAAGACGCAAGACGAAAATGTCCAAAAAACAGCCAAACTGCCAATTCGCGCCCATGTCCGAGGGTCCGAGAATGGGCGAGCTTCGCTTCTGGGCGGAACATCCCTAGCAAGCAAGACCGCCCGCACCATTGGCCAATCCCCAGAGGTAGACGGTGCTTCAGACGAGATGCCAGGTTCTTCGTCCGCCCACGATTGGCCCCACCGCGCCCAAGGCGCCGCGGTAGCCGCTGACGTCCAGTCGGCGCTGATCTTCATGGGCTTGTGCGATCCCGCCGGTGGCGAGCCAGTTTACGAAGTCTGCCGAGCGGCGGTATGTCGCGCCTTTCGCGCACACCGGGCCCGGTGAACGCACTGGTCCGCAGCAGGACGAGGCAAAGGGGGCGGACGGCTGACCGACGATTACTCCCCCTCCCACGCAATTCGCCGGCCGCGTGCAATGACAGAGGTTCGCACGCGAAAGCCCCCTCCGACCTCGGTGTGAGACCCGTTTGAGCCGGACCTCTTCTGCACCCGTTCAGACAGGTTGGCGACAAGGCCGAAAGCAGGTTCCGCAGTGAGAAGTCGCCCCGGCGCCGCGGTGAAGGCCGTCGGGATTGGATCATGCCCGGCGCGGTTGAGCCGAAGGTCTGCGCGATTGCCTCACAGGGAGCATCCTGATTTGCTAGGCGCACTGATGCCGGTCGTTTCAGACCATCAACCTTCTGCGTTGCGCACCCTTGCCGTGCTTGGCCGGGTGTCAAATCTGCCCACCGTGTGGTCGAATTGCCTGGTCGGCTGGTGGCTGGGCGGGGCGGGCGCAACCGAACGACTGCTGGCCCTGCTCGCGGGCGCTTCGGCGGTCTACTTGGGCGGCATGTTCTTGAACGATGCGTTCGACGTGCGTTTTGACCGGGCGCACCGTCCGGAACGCCCGATCCCGTCCGGGGCGATCAGTGAAGGGCGCGTCTGGCAGTGGGGGTTGGGCCTGGCGGCTTTTGGCGCCACGGCGCTCGGGCTGCTGGGATGGGGGACCGCGCTGCTGACCCTCGTTTTGCTGGGCCTTGTGCTGGCCTACAACGCGATCCACAAGCAGACCCCGTTGGCCGTGCTGCTCGTCGCCGGCTGCCGGTTCATGGTGTATCTGGTCGCCGGGTCGGCCTCGGTCGGGGGAATCTCCGGCCTGACGGTCTGGGGCGGTCTGGCGCTCGGGGCGTATGTGGTCGGGATCAGTCTCATCGCGCGCCGTGAATCCGTGCCCGGACCGCGTCCGCGCTGGCCCCTGCTGCTGCTGGCCGTTCCAATGCTGCTGGCCTGGCTGGCCAACGAAGCGCACTGGCGGGAACGCGCCTTTGCCCTGAGCCTCCTGTTGACCCTCTGGATGCTGCCCTTCCTGCACCATCTGCTGCGGCGGCCATCCGGCAATCCCGCGTTCTCGGTCTCGGGGCTGCTGGCGGGGATCGTGATCGTGGACTGGTTGGCGGTGGGTGGGGGATCGCCGGCGCAGGCCTTCGCGTTTGCTGCTTGTTTCGGCCTGGCGCTGCTCGGGCAACGCTACGTTCCGGCCACTTGAACCCCGCTTCGCGCCCGGCCCGCCGGCCGCGGTGCAAGTCGGTTCCGCGCCGCACCCCAGCGCGGCGGGTCTCCGGCAAGGAATCGCCGGCCGGGAGTGCCGCCGCCGGCTTGACCCGGAGGCCACTTCCGCCTACCCATCCCGCTTGACGATGACGTTCGAGGATTCACAAATGCTACTGTTCGACCAGCCCGCGGCGCCCGCCCGACGGTTGGCGACCGACGAACTGCTGGCCGGGATCGAGGCGTTCGATGAATTTGGCGCCCGGACGGTCCGGGACGAACTGACGGTGGCGGGACACGGAACGGTGCCGGTGTTCATCAACGAGTTCTGGACCGCCGGCCAAAGGCAGGCCAGCCGGCTGCATGAGATTTCCTACCGGGCCTGTTTCAAACCACAGCTGCCCCGCTTCTTCATCGAGCGGCTCACCGGTCCCGGCGACGTGGTTTATGATCCGTTCTCGGGCCGGGGAACGACGGCGATCGAGGCCGCCTTGCTCGGGCGGATCCCCTGGGCCGCCGACATCAACCCGTTGAGCCGGATGCTGGCGGAACCGCGGTTGCATCCGGTCGATCTGGCCGGGGTTGTCCGGCGGATCGAGGCCGTTGATTTCCAGCGCCAAGTGGATTGTCCCGAAGAGTTGCTGGTCTTCTACCATCCCGAGACCTTGCAGGAAATCTGCGCCCTCCGGGCCTTCCTGCATGAACGCAGCGCCTCGCCCGAGTGGGATCCCGTGGACGGGTGGATCCGCATGGTGGCCACCAACCGGTTGACCGGGCATTCGCCGGGCTTCTTCTCCGTCTACACATTGCCCCCGAATCAGGCGACCTCCGTGACGGCGCAAAAGCGGATCAACGCCAAGCGAAACCAGACCCCACCCCGACGCGACGTCCCGGAACTCATCCGCCGCAAGGCGCGGAAGCTCATGAAGGAGCGGACCGCGGCGGAATCGCAGAACCTGCGCGCGGCGGCGGCCCGGGCCCGGTTCGTGACCGGCAGCGCGGATGCCACGCCGGAACTGCCCGACGCCAGCGTCGATCTGGTGGTGACCTCGCCTCCGTTTCTCAACGCAGTCGACTACCGCCTGGACAACTGGTTGCGCGGGTGGTTCTGCGGGATCGAAACCGACCAACTGCCGATCTGGCAGATCTCGAGTCTCGAAAAATGGGAGGCGGCCATGGAACGGGTTTTCATCGAACTGCGGCGTTTGCTGAAGCCGGGCGGTTTGGTGGCTTTCGAGGTGGGCGAAGTGCGTCATGGAGAGATACGGCTCGAGGAGCACGTGGCCGGCGCGGCGCATCGAGCCGGGTTGACGCCGCTGGCGGTGCTGATCAACGCGCAGGAATTCACCAAGACCAGCAACTGCTGGGGCGTCAGCAACCAGTTGCGCGGCACGAACACCAACCGGATCAGCCTGCTGCGGAAATCCGGCCAGGGATGATCCCGGCGGACCGGCAAGCCCTCGACCGCCATCTCCCCCCACCCAGACGGGACGGGGCGTCGAGCGCGCCGGAAGACCAACACCCGATCGCATCCTGCCGGGCGTCCTGACCGCCGGAGCGACGGCGCCGATCGAAGCGGCGGTGGCAGCCAGGAAGGCTGCTATTGGGGACGTGGTGTCCCCAGTTCTGGCGACTGGCGGTTCCCCGGCCATCCGGTATTCTCATAAGCGTTGTCGGTGCAGAAATGCAGTTTCCGTGTGTATGGCGTAAGTCTGCGGCGCCGCTCCGGCAACCAGGGTCCTGCAACCGGGTGGTTCAGGAGAAAGCCGCGCAAGCGGGAGGTTCTCGAAAAATGAGATAGGCCGGGCTGACCGCCCGGCCTTCTTGCTTGTTGGGTCTCACAATTGTTGACATATCATCAATTGAAATGTAACCCGTATCCTGTCCGCGGTTGGCAAAACGAATCTGACCCTTGCTTTCCGGCCATGCGCAACCACCCAACCACCCACCGCCCGGCTCCACCCACCGCCGGACCGCAAACAGGAAGCGTTTCGCGGCAAGCCACTTCCGTCGCGGAGGCCACCGCCGCGGGCCACGGAAAGCTCGTTTTGCGTGAGGCGGGCACGCTGGGAATCCCTGCCGGCGCCGGGCTGATCCTGGTTGGGGCCGGCGGATTTCATGCGGGATTCCTGATACCCTCCGTCTGGTGGCTCATCGGGGTCTGGCTGGGAGCGCTTTTCAGTTTGCGCCGATTGGGCACGGCGCGGCGCGCATTCTACGCCGGGATGACGGTCGGCCTGTTGATCTACGGCCCGGAACTGCACTTCTTTTGGCGACTTTTCGGACCGGCGGCCGCGGTGCTCTGGCTGATCCTGGCCTTCTGGTCGGGGCTGTTCCTGCTCGGCCTGCAACAGGTCCAGCAGCGTTGGGGAGGAACGGCGGCCCTGTGGCTGGCGCCCGTGGGCTGGATGGCGGTCGAGTACTTTCGCAGCGAACTCTACCCCCTGCGCTTCGCCTGGTTTCTGACCGGCGGCTGCCTGCCTCTTCCCGGCTTCGGAGCGTGGCTGCATTTTGCCGGCGTCTACGGAAGCGGGGCGATGATGATGTTCCTGTCGGCGTTCGGCGTTCGGATCGTCGAGACGCGGGGCCGTTGCCTCGGCCGCTTGGCGGAAGGAACCGCCGCGATGACGCTCATCGCGGCCCTCGCACTCGCCTGTTGGTGGTCCGGGAAGGCCGATGCCACCGGCAACACCGGCAATGCGCCGACGACGCCGGGGGTGGCGGTGGCCGGGGTGCAGTTCGAGTTCGCCGGCCTGCCGGAGATCATCACAGGGCTGGAAGCCGTGGTGGCCCGGCACCCGGAGGCGCAATTGATCCTGCTGAGCGAATACGCCGTCGAAGGGCAACCACCTGCCCGGTTGCGGCGCTGGTGCCGGGATCACGAGCGCTGGCTGGTTGTCGGAGGGCGGGATCCGCTGCCATCGGGCGCCTTTCACAATACGGCGTTCGTCATCGATCCGGAGGGCGAAGTGGTCTTCAAGCAGGCGAAAAACGTGCCGATTCAGTTCTTCGACGACGGCCTGCCGGCTCCCGGTTCCAAGGTCTGGCACTCCCCGTGGGGACCAATCGGGATCGCCGTCTGCTACGACGCCAGCTACACGCGCGTCATGGACCGCTACGTCCGTCAGGGAGCGCGGGGCTTGTTGCTGCCGGCGATGGATGTCGCGGAATGGGGCGCCCACGAACATCGTTTGAACAGCCGGCAGACGCTGTTGCGATCGGCGGAGTATGGAATTCCGGTGTTTCGCGTGGCGAGTTCGGGCATCTCGCAACTGACGGCAGCGCGGCACGGAAGACTCCTGGCGACGGCGCCGTTTCCCGGGCCGGGGGCGATTCTGGCGGGCCGGCTGGAATGGAAGACGGAGGCGCCGCCCTCGCTGCCGTGGGACCGCGTGGCCGCTCCGTTGAGCGTGGCTGCGGCATTCACCGTCGGCGGCCTGCTGGCGGTCCCGGCATTCCGGCGTCGCGGGGACCGGCGGATCCCGGGGAACGACGCCCGGACTGGACGCCACGCGGTTGAATCCCCATAACTTCCGCCGATGCGACGCATTCTGTACTGGTTGCTGCGCCTGTTGTTCCGCTTCCGGGCGTACAACACGGAGGTGCTGAAGACGCCGGGACCGGTGTTGTTGGTGCCGAACCACGTGGCCTGGATCGACTGGCTGTTCATTTACGTGCTGCTCGACCTCGACTGGAAATGCGTGGTGTCGCGGGTGGCCGCGGAGTACAGCTGGCTGCACCGGAAGATCATGCTCAACCACCGGAGCCTCCCCATCGACAACACCTCGCCGTACGCGGTGAAGCACATGGCGGAATTCCTGGACCGCGGCGGTCGGTTGGTGCTCTTCGCCGAGGGGCAGATCACCCGCACGGGCTCGCTGATGAAGATCTACGAAGGCACCGGTTTCCTGCTGCACAAGACCGGCGCCCGGGTGATCACGTGCTATGTGCGCGGGGCGAATCGTTCCCGCTGGTCCCGGCAGCCGGGCTGGCGTCGCTGGTGGCCGCAGGTGTCGGTGCACTTCAGCCAGGCGGTGACGCCCCCGGAACTGCCCGGGGTGCCCACCTCGACGGCCCGCGAACGGCTGACCGTATGGTTGCAGCGGCGGATGGTCGAACAGCAGTTCCAGACAGAAATGCGCCTCGGTCCGGCCAATGTGCTCGACGCGGTCGTCGAAGCGGCCGCCCGCCAGCCGCGCAAGGTCATTCTCCAGGACAGCACGATGCGGGAACTCCCTTACCGGCGGCTGACGGTGGGCGCCGACCTGCTGGCCCGCAGGCTTCGGACCCGACTGGCGTCCGACGGACTGCGGGTCGGCGTGTTGCTGCCGAATGCGAACGTCACCCCGGTGCTGTTGCTTGCCCTCTGGACCCTGGGACGGACTCCCGCCATTCTCAACTTCTCGACGGGCCCGCAGATCATGGCCCGTTGCTGCCAGGTCGCCGATCTGAAGCAGGTGATCACCTCGCGCGCATTCATCGAGAAGGGTGGTCTCGACCTGACGGCGCTGCGCCAAGCCGGCCTCGAGTTCGTTTACGTGGAGGATCTCCGCGATGAGATCGCCGGCTGGGAACGGGTCGTCACCCTGGCCCGGCACTTCTTCAATCCAAGGGCACTGAAACGCCAGCGGGTGGCGCGGTCCAGCGCACTCGAAGACGCCGGACAGACGGCGGTGGTGCTCTTCACCAGCGGCTCCGAGGGGTTGCCCAAGGGGGTCGAACTCACCCACGGCAACCTGCTGGCGAACGTGCGGCAGATGGAAGCCGTCATCGCCATCGAGGATTCGGACCGGATCTTCAACGCCTTGCCGCTGTTCCACAGTTTCGGGCTCACGGTCGGCACCCTGCTGGGTCTGATCCGGGGCATCTACATCTTCCTCTACCCGTCGCCGCTGCATTTCCGGGTCATTCCGAGCGTGGTCTATGACCGGCATTGCACCCTGATGCTGAGCACGAACACCTTCCTGCAAGGATACGCGCGCAAGGCCCACCCCTACGACTTCCGCGCGGTGCGCTGGATCTTCTCCGGGGCCGAGAAATTGCAGCCGGACACCTCGCGACTTTGGGCCGACCGTTTCGGCATTCGGGTGTTCGAGGGCTACGGCGTGACCGAGTGCAGTCCGGTCATCAGCGTGAACACCCCAATGGCGCCACTGGTGGGCTCCGCGGGCCGCTTCGTCCCTGGGATGGAATGGAAACTCGAGCCGGTGGACGGCGTGTCGGAAGGCGGGCGCCTGCTGGTGCGCGGGCCAAACGTCATGCGCGGTTACCTCAACGCCGAGGCGAACGCGAAGTTCCGCGCCCTCGAAGGCTGGTACGATACCGGCGACATCGCCAGCGTGGACGAAGACGGATTCCTGTTCATTCGCGGACGGCTCAAGCGCTTTGCCAAGATCAGCGGCGAGATGATCAGCCTCACGTCGGTCGAGGAGGCGCTTTCCGGGGGCTTCCCCCAGTTGGGCCAGAAGTTCGAGCTGGCCGTGGTTTCGCGTCCGGATTCCGACAAGGGCGAGTGCATCATCGCCGTCACCAACGACGCCCGCCTCACCGTCAACGATCTCCGGCAGGTCCTCCGGGCCGGGGGCTGGTCAAACCTGTGCGTCCCGCGGGAGGTCGTCGTCGTCCGGGAAATCCCCAAACTCGGCACCGGCAAGGTCAACCACCGGCTGCTCGCGGAGCTTGTTCAGGAATGCACCGTCGACGCCCCCTCGGCGTAGATCCCGGGCCGCGGGAGAGGACGGTTGCGCGCCCGACGCGAGAGAGCAATTAACTTGCGGATCGCGGGATGCGCCGGACGACCCGCTCAGCGCGTCCTACGGGAGCAACGTGCCCCGAGGGCGGGCGTGGAGTGTGACGAGTCCATCCGCTGACTTCCCGCCCGGTGCGGGCGCATCCCGGCTTTTTCCGGGGGCCAAGCGGCTGGCGCAATGGTGCCGCGTTCATTCCGCTGGCCCCGGTGGAAATCGGACTTGCCAGCGAGTGAATTCCCCGGTCCCAAGAAGCGGAAAGTCGCACAGCAGGCCTCCACGGCGAACCGCGGACTTGCCTCGGCGGTCCGCCGGATGCCATGCTGACCCATGGCGAGCGCGAACCGGCTGACTTCCATCGACGAAGAGTTCTTCCGCAGTGCCGAGGTGTTCTTCCCGGCGCATTCCGGCCTGGCCCTGACGTTTGACGACGTCACGCTGGCCACGCTGTATTCCGAGGTCCTTCCCCGGGACACGAATCTCGAAACCGTCCTGGGCGGACGCTTGCGATTGAACATTCCGATCATCTCGGCCGACATGGACACCGTCACGGAGTCGAGTATGGCCATCGCAATGGCGCTCAACGGCGGCCTGGGATTGATCCACTACAACATGGCCGAACGCCAGCAACTCGCCGA
Source organism: Verrucomicrobiales bacterium (assembly GCA_024233305.1). GTDB lineage: Bacteria > Verrucomicrobiota > Verrucomicrobiia > Limisphaerales > J093 > J093. The sequence continues at coordinate 236,199 of JACKPV010000026.1, read as the reverse complement.
GGTCAGCCGCGTCAAGAACCACGTGCACGGCCTGATTCAGGAACCGGCGAAGGTCACCCCACACGAGACCATCGGCGACGTGCTCCGCCTGATCGAGAAGCGCAAGCTTTCGTTCAGCACCTTCCCCGTGGTCGATCCCGACGGCAAGCTGATCGGGTTGCTGCCGGGCCGGGTGGTGAAGCCGCGCTACGCCGAGTGGAGCGTCGCCCGGGCGCTGACCCCGCGCGGCGAGGTGCACACCGTGCGACAGAGCGAACTCGGCACCGACCCGATCGCCTATGCCGACGGCTTCTTCGGCGAGCATCCGGGCATTCACAAGCTCCTCGTGGTGGACGAGGAGGACACTTTGCGCGGCTTGTTCACGATGAGCGACATCGAGCGGATCACGCTGGAGCGGCAGGCGCAGTTCAAACCCTCGCGCGACGAACGGTTCCGTTTGATGTGCGGGGCCGCCGTGTCCGCCACCCGCAACGCCTTTGGCGATCTGGACCGCGACCGCATCCTGCGACATGTGACCGCGCTGGTGGAACGGGGCGTCGACGTGGTGGCGGTTTCGACCGCGCACGGTCACACCCGCGGCGTGGGCGACACCGTCCGGTTGCTGCGGGACAACTTTCCCGATCTGCCCCTGATCGCCGGTAACGTCACCACCGGGGCCGCCGTCGAGTTCCTGGCCGAGGCCGGCGCCAACGTCATCAAGGTCGGCCAGGGCCCCGGTTCCATTTGCACCACCCGGCTGGTCGCCGGGGTCGGCATCCCCCAACTCACCGCGCTCTACGTCGCCAGCCGCACCGCGCACGCCATGGGGGTGTCGCTCGTCGCGGATGGCGGCATCGCCAAATCCGGCGACATCGTCAAGGCGTTGACCCTCGCCGACGCGGTGATGTGCGGCGGTCTGCTGGCCGGTTGTCAGGAATCGCCCGGGGAGGTCATCGAGATCAACGGCAAGCTCTACAAACGCTACCGCGGCATGGGCACCCTTGCCGCCATGAAAGCGGGCTCGGCCGCGCGCTACGGACAACTCCGCGATACCACCCGCAAAATGGCCGCGGAAGGGGTGGAAGCCCTGAAGGAAACCTCGGGCACGGTCGAGGACGTGCTGACCCAATTGGTGGGCGGCATCCAGTCCGGCATGGGCTACCTGGGCGCCTCCACGCTGGCGCAGTTGCGCGAGAAGGCCCGCTATGCGCGCGTGGCCCCGGCCGGCCTGCGCGAGGCGGCCCCGCACGACATCGTCGAGATCAAGACCGGCGCCTGACCGCACCAACGCGCTTCAGAAGCGCACCGCGTCGTTGAACGTCCCGCATTGCGGACAACGCGAACGGTCCACGTCGGCGTCATCCGTGTAGACGTACCCGCAGCCTTCGCAGCGGAAGACCCGGTCCTCCGAGGGACGCGGATTGAAGCTGCGTCGGCGCAGTTCCGAACCCAGCGCCAGAAGGCTGATCACTCCCAGGGTACTGAGCACGTAAACCAACAGAATCTGATCGATGCTCATGGGGACGCCTCGCTCGCGGACGGAGCGACGGCGGGCGCGCGGGTGGCCCACCGGACGACGACCCGTCCCCAGGTCAGTTTCGGATTGCCCCCGGCCGCCGGCTCGAACTGCAGCTTCGTGGCCGCTTCGAGCGCCCGGGCGTCCGCCTGCGGGAGGCCGCTGCCCGGCGGTTGGAGCGTCGCGGACAGCACGGTGCCCAACTCTCCGACCAGAACCTGCACGACCGTGGGCGGCAGGATGTCATCGGCCTCGACGGGAGGCAGCTCGGGATTTCCCAGCAGGCGGCGCTGCCGGATGTCTCCCTCCAGCAGGAGGGTTGTGCCCTCAGGCACGAGCGGCGCCTGCACGGCGGCGGCCGCGGGCCGCGGTTCCTCGCGGTCTGCAACCACCACCCAGGGCAGCGGAGCGCGAAGGAAGAAACTCCCGCGGGTCAGCGTGGGCAGGGCCTTGCCGGGCTCAAGCCAGACGGGCGGCTCGCGCCACCCCGGCCACGGCAGCGCCGCTTCAGCATCGAGGCTCCAAACCCCGGCGGTAAAGCCCCTCGGCGTGGTTTGCGCGAACTGCGCCGCGTCCGGCAACCAGGGCAGATCGGTGAGCCGCCGGGCCTCGCGCGTATCGACCACAAACCGCAGATGGGTCGGACGAACCGGGGCAGGAATACTGCCGCCCGGCCGCCAGGAAAGCGCGAAGACCAGACTCACCTCGAGGGCGAAGACGAGCGCCAGCGCCAGAATCCACCGCGGCGCATTCCATGCCCCCGCAGCCGGCTGAACCCGAGCGCTCATGGCCGAGTAGAATCGCTTCCCGGGCCAACCAGTGGCGGCCGCGTGGCCACGACCACCTCCTCCACGCCCGCCTCGCGCGCCAGGGCATACAGTTGCATCACCACCTCCTGCGCGGCGGCCCGGTCCGCCTGGATCAGCAGGCTCACCGGTTCGCCCGCCTTCCGCACCCGGTTGGCGAGGTTGCCCCGGAGTTCGCCCGGGGTCACCACCTGGTTCTCGAAATACGTGCGCCCCACCTGGTCCACCGCCACCGCCAACCAGGGGTTCGAAGTCGCCGGAAGGTTGGGCAGCGCGACCCGTGGGAGGTCGATGCGCACTCCGGGCGGCGGCACGAGGTGCGTTTGCAGCAGCAGCAGCGTGAGGAGCAGGAAGAAGAGACTGGCAATCGGGGCCACGTCCAGCTGGCCCGTGAACAGTCTGACGCGGCGCGGGAACTTCATCGCGAGGCCTCGCCCGGTCGGCTCTCGCCCAGCAGGGAGAGGATTTCGGTCGAGGATTTCTCCATGTCCAGCACGATGGCGTTGACGCGGGTCACGAGGTAGTTGTAGCCGGCGTAACACGGCACGGCCAGGGCCAGACCGGCGCCGGTGCTCACCAACCCCTTCCAAACACCGGCCGCGAGCAACCCGGCCGGCGCCGCAAGCCCATCCTGCTGCACCGCCGAAAACACCTGAATCAAGCCGAGAACCGTGCCCAGCAACCCGAGAATCGGCGCGATCTGGGCGATGGTGGCCAGCAGGCTCAGCTTCTGTTCGAGGCGGGGCACCTCGACCAACCCGGCCTGTTCCAGCGCGTCCCGCACCCCGTTCCGGCCCTTGTCACGGTTGAGGATAGCGGTCTTTACCAAGCGGGGCACCGGTCCGGGGGTGGCGTCACAGATCGAGATCGCCTCGACCACGTTGTCGCGCTTGAGCACGTTCCGGATCCCATTGATGAAGTCGAGCGCATGGATCTGCTCGCGGTGATAGTGAAGCAGGCGCTCCACGAAGATGACGGTCGCCACCGCCCCGAGGGCCAGCAGCACCCACATCATCACCCCGCCATGCCTCAACAAGTCCGGCAACATGCGGACGTTCTAACCGTTACCCATGTCCAGAGCAACCGTGAACCCCCGTCCCCAACCTCACTGAATCATGGGCCGACGGCACGCCGGCGGCTTCGAGTTACGAATGGTCACCGCTCAGGGCGCTTCGAACCGTCCGGGCCGGCGCCGGCCTTGTGCTACTCCTCAAGCGCCGCCAGATACCGCTCCGCATCGATCGCCGCCATGCACCCCATGCCCGCCGCAGTGATCGCCTGCCGGTAGACGTGGTCCGCGCAGTCCCCGGCCACGAACACCCCGGGCACATTCGTTGCGGCCCCCTGCCGCGGCTTCACGTAGCCGTTCTCGTCCATCTCGATCTTCCCCTGGAAGACCTCCGTGTTCGGCACGTGCCCGATGGCGATGAACACCCCTGCGCACTCGATCAAGGTCTCCTCCCCTGTCTTCACGTTCTTCACCCGCACGCCGGTGACCTTCTCCTGCGCCACATCCAGAATGTCGGTCACGACCGAGTCCCACACCGGCTTGATCTTCGGGTGGCTCAGGGCGCGGGCCGCCATGATCTTCGAGGCGCGCAGCTCGTCCCGCCGGTGAACCAGATGCACCACGGAACCGAAACGCGTCAGGTAAAGCGCCTCCTCGCAGGCGGAATCCCCCCCACCGACCACCACCAGGACCTGGTTTCGGAAGACCGGCAGCGCTCCGTCACAGGTCGCGCAGTAGGTCACGCCCTTCTTCTCGAGCTTGGCCTCGTTCTCGAGTCCCAGATGCCGGTGCCCGGCCCCGCTGGCAATGATGATCGTCCGGGTCTCCACCGGATCGCCATCGACCGTGAGCGTGAACGGCGGACCCTCCAGATCGACCGCCTCGACCGTGCCGAACTTGACGCGAGCGCCGAACCGCTCCGCCTGTTGTTGCATGCGGTTCATCAACTCGTAGCCGTCGACGCCCTCCGGGAAACCGGGAAAATTCTCGACGATGCTCGTGGTCGTGAGCAGGCCGCCGGGCATGGTGCCGGTGAGGACCAGCGGTTTGAGATTCGCGCGGGCGGTGTAGACGGCGGCCGTCAGGCCGGCGCAGCCGGTGCCGATGATCACAACGTTCTCCATAATCTCGGGCGAACCTAGAGTTGGGCCGCCCCGAAGGCAAGCCGACTCGGGCCAGCCCTTCCAGGCCCCCGCAGGCGCCGGTTGCCCCAACTGGACGCCCCGGGTGAACCGGCCTTGCAAGTACCCGGGCGCTCTTGGGCGCAAATGCGCTGAATGACGCGGCAGGCACACCAGCCGCCTCGGTCTTGGACGCGGAGGTGTTCCTGTGGTCCCTGTAGTCCCTCATGAAACTCCAACGGGGCCGCGCTCTCTTGGGCGCGGAAGTGCGGTCGTGACAGGTGTCGGGGACACAGTCCGGACGTCTACATCACCTTCCTGAGCTGGTTCCTCCATCCCGCCCTGCTGCTCACCACCTGGATTCAGATTCGGCAGGTCCTCGGACCGCGGCCGGCTTTGATCGCCATCGCCTTGCTGGGCGATCCGGGGGCGTTGTTCTGGAACCAGACGAGCTTCAACGCCGTCGCCTTCGCCACCGTGCTCGCACCACGTGCGCTGTTGGCGCTCGAAAAGGAACGGTTCCGTACGGCGCCCCTCACCGCTGCGACGTGAGCCTGGGGGAGGATGCTTCGCAGGTGGGCGGTCGCCCCCGGGCTCATGCGACTGCCACCCTGCGCGATCTGGTGTTGGAGATCTCTGAACGGCCGAAGCATCGGGGCCAGACCCGGGCGCGCGTCTTTTCCGGGTGGCGACGCAAACTGACCGATTCGCGGAGGATTGGCCTCCTCACTCGCAACGAATAGTCGGCGGCTCCACCGTGGTCGGCGCGGGTCAGGAGGGCCGGCGGCCGGGACGTTTGGGTGGCCTGCCGCGGACCGGGAGCTCACCGACCGGGCAACCCCATCCGGCTGAGCATCCGGCGCCGGGAGCCGTCGTTTCCCGGCGCGCCGGTGCGAGCGGCAGGCACCTCGCCCAGGCGCGAGCACTGCTGCACCGCTACGGCCCAACCAGACGAACTGGCCCTGATTAGATCACCGGATCATGACATCCATGCCTTGCAATCGTAACATTACCGGCCCATAGTCCGCCCGAAATTGAGAAGATCGACCGTCTGACCAGACTTCAAAAAGACATGAAAACTCCCCGCAAGCACCGGGAGCGTACCGGCGTTGCCGCGAAGCGTGCCGCCTTCACGCTGATTGAACTCCTTGTCGTCATCGCCATCATCGCGATCCTGGCCGGCATGCTGTTGCCCGCGCTTTCAAAGGCGAAGGAGAAGGGCCGGCAGATAGCGTGCCTGAACAACCTCAAGCAAATCGGGCTCGGGGCGGCCATGTACGCGGATGACAACAACGAGTATTATCACAACCGCGACGGGGCGATTCCGAACCACGGCCAGTGGTACTTGAATCCCCGGGTGACCGCCCAGTTGACGCCGGACAACGACCTGGCCTATTGGGGCATCGCCTATGTCGAGTACTTCGGGGGAAGCAAACAGATCTACCGTTGTCCCAGCGCGCGCACCGTGGACGAATGGCGCGAGGAGGGCAAACGCTACCCCGCCGAGTTCTGGCTGAACTCGTCCTACGGCATCAATTCTTATCTCACCCAGGAACCGATGCCAAACAACCCCACCAGCAAGCAAAGCGGGCCGCGCAAGGTAACCGGAATCCCCAGTCCCCAGACCACGATCTTCTGTCAGGACGCCGCCGAACAGAAGATGGAAGGTCCTTCCGACAGCATCGGCCTCTTCCCGGGCTCGTCCGAGATCCTCACCCAATGGCGCTACGACTTGGCCTCCCTCTATCCCGGGGTCAAATTCGAGTGGGAATGGTACCGCCACAGTCGCAACTGCAACATCCTCTGGGTCGGCGGCCATGCCTCCTCGGTACGCTTCACCAGTTTCGACAAGGGCGTCGATTATCGCTGGTACACCGGCGAGCCGCCCTTGCAGCAACCGTAATCCGGCCCCTAATCGAACCCGTTTTCTTCCCGTACACCAGAACCCTGAAAGCATCCAGTAAGACAGCCTATGTATAGTAAACAGCGAACCCAACGAGCCGCCCGCATGGCCGGGCTGGCAATCGCCGGCTTGCTCGGCGGCTGGAGCGGCCACGCCGCCGACGCCGACGTCAAAGGCCAGTGGGACTTCACCAACGGAAACCTGAACGGCACCATCGGCAATCCCCTTGTCTATCTCACGTGGGGCACGCCCAATACGGCGACCGCCACCACGTTTGGCACGACCACTTCGCTCGGGTTGCCGGCCATTGGCGGCACGGAGGCGAGAGTCATGGGCTTCCCGGCAGGGGATCTCGACGGCACCGGCTACGCCATGCCCATCGATTCGCCGGCCAACGGCGGCGGCACCCTGGTGAACCAGTGGACCATCATCTACGACATCCTCTTCCCTGCGGCCTCCGACGCGCAATGGCGTTCCTTCATTGACACCGACCAAATGCTGGTCCAGGCGGATGGCGAGTTCTTCGTCAACCCCTCGAACGGCATCGGCATCAGCGGCCAGTACGAAGGCACGATCAACCCTGACACCTGGTACCGCGTGGCTTTTGTGGTAGACCAAGGGCCGGCCAACGAAATCCGCAAGTACATCAACGGCGTCCTCGTGGGAACGCAGGGCGCCGGCGGTGCCGACGGTCGCTGGGCGGTGTTTGGCGACGCGTGGCTGTTCCATGACAACGACGGCGACACGGCCCCCGGTTATGTAAGCAGCATCCAGTTCCGCAACCGTGCCCTCACCACACCGCAGGTTGGCGCCCTCGGCAGCCCGACTGCGAACGGGGTTCCGACGAGCATCCCGACCATCCCCGCCACCGTGCTCTCCACCACGCCGGCCAGCGGAGACCAGAACGCCTCCCCGAAGCCGACTTTGAGCGCCGTGCTCGATCAGGGACAAACCACCGTCGACGCGGGTTCTATCAAGTTGTACCTCGACGGCAGCGTCGTCGCTGCGACCGTCACCCCTTCCGGTGGCATCTACACCATCAGCTACGCCATCCCGACGCTCCTGGCGCCGGACTCGGAACACTCAGCGGCCCTCGATTTTTCCGACAGCCTCCATGGGGCGCAAACCTATACCTGGACCTTCAAGGTGGGCACCTACAAGGAAATCGTACTGCCGGAGCCGATCGTGCTTGAGACGTTCGACCAGGTGGCCGAAGGCGGCCTGCCGTCCGGTTGGACCGTGTCGAACCAGACGGACTCACTCACCGGCGCGCCCGACTTCGATGATCCGAACTCGGACACCTATATGGACTGGACCGTCATCAGCCGCGAACGTCTGCTGAACGTGTTCGGCCAGCGCCGTCTGAACTTCAACCCCGTGGTCGTCAACGGCGTACCCCTGGAGAGCCTCGTCTCCGGCAACTTCATCTACGCGGAGTCGGACAACCGCGGTGGCAACCAGATCCAATACGTGACCACCGGAGACTACAACCTGTCCGGGAAGTCGGACATCTACCTGAGCTTCTGGAGCACTTACGAGCAGAACCAGGATAGCCTGGGCGCGGTGGAATACTCCGTTGACGGCGGGAACACTTGGTTGCCCGCTCTCTACATGGTCGAGCAGCCGGACTACATCACAGACGCGGAGGGGAACGTCGATGCCCTCGCCACGCTCGGAACCGCCCGCGGCGATCAGGCCCTCCAACTGGCCTACGGCGACCTGATCTCGGCGCCGGTCACGCAGGACCTCGCCCCGTTCATCAGCGCGCGGGTCAATGACGATCAGTTCGAGTCCAAACGCGTCGAGGTCCTGCGTCTCGCGCAGGCCGACAACCAGTCGCGGGTGCGGATTCGCTTCACCCAGACCGGCACCGGCAGCTGGTACTTCGGCGTCGACAACTTGGGGCTCTACAGCGTCAGCCAACTGGCTCCGGAAATCACGACGCAGCCGCTCTCCCAGCTGGTGTCGGCCGGCAACCCGCTCGTGCTTGAAGTCGTCGTCACCGGCACGGCACCGCTCACTTACCAATGGAAGTTCAACGACGAGGACCTACCCGGTGAAACTGGACCAACCCTCACCATCGCGAGCGCCCAGGCAAGCAACGCCGGACGTTACTCGGTCTCGATCAGCAACGCGGTCGGTACCGCGCTGAGCGCCGTGGCGACGGTCGACGTGTTCGGCGGCGCCATCACGGAAAACTTGGTGGTGCACCTCAAGCTGGATGGCGCCTACGCGGACAGCAGCGGCCGCAACAACAACGGAACCGCTGTCGGCGCGCCCACCTTCGTCACCGGGCAGGTCGGCTCGCAGGCCGTGCATTTCGGCGCAGCAAGCGACTACATCACCCTCGGCGTTCCGACCGACTTGAACTTCGGGACGGCCACGGACTTCTCGCTGGCGTTCTGGGCCAAAGCGGTGGCTTGGAGCAGCGATCCGTCGTTAATCGGCAACAAGGATTGGAACAGCGGCGGCAACCAGGGCTATGTCCTGGCCACGGACGGCGACGGGCATTTCCAGTGGAACCTGTCCGGCGCGCCCGGAAGTCGGAAGGACTACGACGGCCCGGCGGGCACTTTCAGCGACGGGGAGTGGCATCATATCGCCGTGACGTATGACCGCAGTGGTTCTGCCACCACCTACGTGGACGGCCAGGCGGTCGACACACGTCCGCTCACCGCCTCCGAGAACGACGTGAGCACGCCGAACGGGCTGGCCACCAACATCGCCCAAGATGGAACGGGCACTTATGGAGCCTCCTTTACCGACCTGGCCATGGATGACATCGGCATCTGGCGCCGGGTGCTCTCCCCGCAGGAAATCGGGGGCATTCACACGGCGGGTCTCCAGGGGCAAGACCTGTCGACTGTTTCGGTGGTGCAGGAGCAGATCGAGTTCACCAGCATCACCCTCGATGGAAACAAGGTAACGGTGAGTTGGATCGGCGCCGGGACGCTCCAGAGCGCGCCGGGCGTCAATGGTCCCTGGACCGACGTGGCCGGGGCAACGAGCCCCTACCAGACCACCGCCACCGGAGGCGCCCTGTTCTTCCGGGTGGCTAACTGACCTTGCGGTCTGCGCGAGCAGCGCAAGCCTGATCGCCCCCCGGCGCCGGCATTCCGGCCCGGGGGGCTTTTCCATCACCGTACGTTTTCTCAGAAACCGATTTACCGACCATGAAACTGACTCAATCCGTTCGCTGGACCGCCGTGCTCGTTCCCCTGCTCGTGACCCTCGGTTGCGGCGGTGGCGGCGCCGACCCCCTCGAGCCCATTTCCCTCGCGGAAATCCCGTCCGCCACGACAAACCTCTTTGCGACCGCCAGCGAGGAATTGCGCACGGTGGCCTATCAGGGCGTGGCGGCGCTGCGCCAGCGCGACCCGGTCCGGGCACGTGGCATCTTCTCCAGCCTGTCCACGCGTCCGGAACTGGACAAGAAGCAGAACTCGTTCGTCGCTCGCTCGGTCTCCGCCCTGGGCGAGGAAATCAACCGCCTCGCCGCCGAGGGAGACCCGCGCGCCCAGCAGGCCCTGCGCGCCTACGGCGCCGGGAAATAGCCCGCCCGCTTCGGGATTACGGCACCCGCACCTGCACTTCGCGTCCGTAAAGCGACAGGAGCGGGTGCCGGGCCACGGCGCGCACCTCGTAGCTGTGGCCCGGTTGCAATCCGGAAAGTGGCAGCATGAACTCGCCGGCGGCTACGAGTTCCTGCGCTTTGGTCGCCTCCCACGCGCTCAGCCGTTCGGTCAAGTCCATCCCGGTCGTATCCCGCCACTCGAATCCCACCGCAACGGATGCCGCGTCCCCCAGGCGCCGCAAGGCGCCCGCGCAAAGGAGCACCTTTCGCCCGCGATCCCAACGCACGCCCCGGGTCTCGACCTGCGGCGGCGACAGCGCGGGTTGCACGTGGGTGAGTTTCAGGACCACCGGGTTCGGCCATTTGCGGTCGTTATAGAGTCGTTGCGCGCGCATCGCGCGGATATGGAGACCATCGGCCCGCTGTTCCCAAGTGGTGGTTGGCACCACGCTCTGATTGTATTCCAGAACCTGGTCGTTCTGGCTCAACACGCGGACCGTGGTCTGCGCCGTGGCCTTCACCGAACGCAGCACGAATTCCTGCCATTCGCCGTACCTCCACCGCCGTTCCGGGGGACGTTTCACGATGGCATAGACCGTGTCCGCGTCCTTGCGCTTCGTGAACCACACATCCTCTTCGTTGGTGATCACCCACGGACGGACCCCGTGGATGCACTCCCCGTTGACGAACATCCAGAGCGCGATCTCGCGCAGCCGGTCCTCCTGTTCGGGCGGCAGGGCGCCATCGGGTTCCGGACCGATGTTCAGGAGCAGATTGCCCCCCTTGGCGCGGGTCTCGATCAACAGGGAGAGGCAGTCCCAGCCGGACTTGTAGTTCTCGTTGGTGGGTTTGTACTGCCACTGCGTGCCCATCGTGAGACAGGCTTCCCACGCGCCTTCCAGCGGCAAGCCCGGGACGTATTGTTCGGGCGTCTCGATGGCCCCGCGGGTCACCACGACGTCCGGCTGCATTTCCCATGCCAGGTCCCGCAACCCCTGGGCCTCCCCATCGAAGAACAGCACGTCGACGGGGCCGTAGTCCCCGAGCAACTCCCGCACCTGCGCCTGATCGTGCGCCATCAAGCCGGGATTCGACCGCGGCTGCACGGCGTCGTTTCCCCGCTGCAACGGGATGCCGTTCCGCCACAACCACCAGAAATCGTCCGGCGAAAAGTAGAGTCCCGGCGCAATGCCCTGCGCGCGGAAAGCACCCAGCAGTTCGCGCACCAAGTCCCGGCGGAAGGGCGTGTTTGCGATGCTGAAGTCCGTGGTCTTCGTCGGCCACAAGCAGAACCCCGAGTGATGCTTCGCGGTCAGCACCACGTAGCGAATTCCGGCCAACCGGGCCAGCGCCGCCCATTCGTCAGGGGCAAACCGGCGCGGGTTGAAAGTGGCCGGCAGTTCCTCGACGAAACGCCGCAGATAGGCCTCGTCTGCTCCCACCATCGAATGGCTGATCACCGAACCGAGCTGACTGTCGACACTCCAATGGATGAACAGGCCAAACCCCTGATCGCGAAACCACTCGAGTCGTTCCAGCCGGTTGGTCCGCGGTTCCGCCCGCCCCATGAGCACGCCGATGGTGGTGAACCACACGAGAGCCAGCCCGACCGCACGCGCCCCGCGGACGCCCACGCCCCTCTGCTGAAGTAATGGCATGCCCAAGTTGCTACCTGCCGGCGCCCCGCGTGTCGACGCTGCTTTCCGCCGCCCGCCGCCCCGCGCGCCGGCAACCACCGGCCCTCGGGGACTTCCCCGTCAGACCGCCGTCGGCGCACCCCGCCTCAATGCCGGGATCAGAACCAGTGAGTGATCCCGAGGAGGAACTCGACCTCGTTGACGCCGTTGTTGGGATACCGGATCCCGCCGTTCGAGAAGTGGGACAGGCGGGTGGTGAATCCCACCGCCAAGCGTTCCGAAAGCAGGTAGTTGACCCCCAGACCGCCAGCGGACCGGAACTCGAAGTCGGTCGAGAGGTCGGGCGCCCCGATGTCGGTGACCGCCACGCCCACCCCCGCCTCGATGAACGGACGCCAGGGCGATCCGGTGGCGAAGCTGTAACGGAGCACCGGTGTGAGGGCCGCGAGGTGGGCGCCATCCGGGTGGTATTGCAGCGCGCCCAGAATCTCCACGCCGATCTCGAAGTTGCCCCGGTAGAAGCGGTCTTCCCCAATCACGCCGGTCGGCATCCAGCCCAATTGCAGAGCGCCCAGCAGAAGATCGTGCGGCTCGTTGGTGCCGAACATGGGCGGACCATAGGCGAGGCCCGCACCGAATCCCGCCCGAAAGGTCCCCCGATCAAAGCCGTTGTAGCCTGCCTCAAGCTCTTCTCCCGACCCGACCGTCGTCTGCGTCGCGTCTCCCGGCACCGGTGCGGGAAAGCCCCCCCCGGCTGCCGGTCCAGCCGACGCAAACCAAACGCAGCAGACCAACTCCCAGAGCCTGGCGCCCCGCGACCTCCCGACGTCAACAAGTGATCCGTTCATCGCACTTACCTGCCGCGGACCCGGACCGGCTTCCCCGCCTCGCCCCGGACCACCGAGCCAAACCCGGAGATCAGTCTCAACGGGCTTCGCGACCACGACCCGGAGATTACCCGTCTCGCGCCAGACGAGGGAATTGTCGCGCAACATGGGCGCCGGTCAAGCGAGGGCATACCGGTCCGCGCCGCCCGCAAGCCCGCTACGGACCGAGGGCGGCAGACCCCGGCGCCCGGGCCGCTTCTTCGATCATCGACTCGAACACCTCCAGACGCCGCCCGCCGATGAACCGGCGCCGGATCCGCCCCTGCGCGTCAATGATCACCGTGGTCGGCAGTTCACCGCCATTGTAGCGTGCTCCGGCCTCGTTACCTTCATCCAGCAGGATGGGATAATCGATGCCCTGCGCGCGAACCGTTCGAATCACCTTCTGCCGGATTCGCTCGAATTCATGCTCCCCGGCGGCGTGCGGCGACGGCTCTTCATGGTCTCCCTCCGCTTCCCCGGTGGTCTGGTGGCTCCCGCGATGTCCGTGGCTGTCCGGCACAAAATCCAGCGAGATCCCCACCACAGCGACCCGATCGGCGTGGCGTCGCTGAAGCTGCACCAGCGCCGGCATTTCCGCCACACAGGCGGTGCACCAAGTGGTCCAGAAATTCAGCAACAACACTTTCCCCCGGAAATCACCGAGTCGCACGGTTCGCCCGGCGAGATCGGGCAGCGCGAAATCCGGGGCCGGAATGAAGCCGCGGGCTTCCATCGCGGCGGGAGGAAGTTCAAGCAATGCGCCCGTGAACTCCGCCTCGTGCTCCCGCCACCAGCGTCGCGCTTTCTCCGCGCCGGCCCGCGCCTTCTCGATCCCGCCGCCCCGGTCTTCAGTCGCTCCCGCTCCCGATCGCACCACCTCGCGGAGCGCCACGCCGAAATCTCCTCCGCCCCATTTCTCCAGCAACTTGAGCGCCATCGTGAGGACCAGCGGATCCGGATCATTGAGCAAAGCGATCAGGGCCGGCATCCCTGCTTCGGCCGGGACAGCCCGCAGGTGGTTGAGACCGAGCACGCGAACCTCGGGATCGACGTCCCGCACCTGGGCGGCAGCCAACGCGGGATACGCCGGATGACGCACCTCCTGCAGAGTGCCCAACGCGGCCTGCCGCACCGCCAAATCCGCATCCAGAGCGCCGCCCAACACCACCCGTTCCATCGCGGATGACAACCGGGCGCCGGGCCCGACCACCTCGCGCACCAACCGGACCGCCACTTCGCGCGGCACAACCCGATGGCTGTCCCAGGCGGCCAGCAACGCCCGTTCGGGTGACCGCGAATCGAGGATCACCGCCCGCACGGATTCTGCCGCGGGCGCTTCACGGTTCAGAACAGATCGCTCGAACACCCATTGGCGCAACGGCTCGCGCTCCACCCAGGCCAAAGCCCCGACAACGAATCCCGCTGCCAGCACGAAAGCCTGGCGAATCCGCACGCTGCGCCGCCGGGCAACGAAGATCCCCCGCCCCGCGTCCGACGCTGAGTTCCCCACCGCATGGTCGATCCGGTTCATAGGCGTCAACAGGTTCCCGGCGCGGCTGCGGCGATTGACCTGGATCCTGGCGCCGGGCCGCCGGACAACGACCTTGCCGGCTTTCGCCACCGGTCGAACAACGCAGGTACGGGGGCCATCGAAGGAAGAGAGAGACAATTCTTCTGACAGAGGAGAATCCAGATCCGATTTGGTGCCGGCGGAGGGGGTCGAACCCACACACCCTTGCGAGTACCAGATTTTGAGTCTAGCGCGTCTGCCAATTCCGCCACGCCGGCCACCATTGCCTGCCAACGCATCGCTTGCCCCGTCGCGGTCGCCAGGAACCAGCCCATGAAGGCCGTCCCCCAAGACGCCGAACCCGCCGAAATACGCTCGCAGCGGGGACGACTATGCCCGCCTTCATGCCGCGGGCAAGCCTATTCGCCGCCTATTCGCCGCCTCGCTGGGAGGCTTGACCCCGGTTGCTGAAAGGGCAAGGTGGTGCAGCGTGTCGAACCGAACCCTCGCAGAAGTCGTCCGCCAGCTTGAATCCGGCAACCCGCCCGCCGAGAACGCTGGCTTTCTCGGCGCCGACCTGAACCCCGCAGAGGCCCGGCTTGTGCTCGTTCCGGTCCCCTGGGATGCCACGACCTCCTATCGTCCCGGCACCGCCCGCGGTCCTAACGCGATCATCGGCGCCAGCCATCAACTTGACCTCGAGGACGACGCCTTCGGCCGGCCCTACCGGCATGGAATTGCGTTCCTGCCCGAAACGCCGGGGATTTCCGAACTCAACGCCCTCGCCCGCCCCGCCGCCGAGCGGGCCATCGCCGCGATCGAGGTCGGAACCGACAGCCCACGCGACGTGGCCCAGGTCAATGAAGCCTCCGCCGAAGTCATGCGGTGGGTCCGTTCCGCCGCGCGCAAACACCTTGACGCCGGCCAGTGCGTCGCCCTTGTCGGCGGGGACCACTCCAGCCCCTTCGGCCTCATTGAAGCGCTGGCCGAAGTGGAACGGGGCGGATTCGGCCTGCTGCAGATCGACGCCCACCACGATTTTCGCCGGGCCTATGAGGGGTTCACCTGGTCCCACGCCTCCATCGCCTTCAACGTCATGGAACGTCTTGGCGATGCCGTAACCCGCCTGGTTCAGGTCGGCATCCGCGACTACTCGCGCGAGGAGGCCGAGTACCTCGCAAGCCTGGGCGAAAGGGGACGCTGCTTCCGGGACCGCGACCTCTTCCGGGCCCGGGCAGAAGGCGCCTCGTTTGCCGACCTCACCCTTCGCATCCTGGAGGGTCTTCCAGAACGCGTCCACGTCACCTTCGACATCGACGGCCTGGAGCCGCAGTACTGCCCCTCGACCGGCACCCCCGTCCCCGGCGGCCTGAGCTACAACGAGGCCGGCTACCTGATCGAAGCGCTTGTGCGGTCGGGTCGAAAGATCGTGGGTTTCGACCTCTGCGAAGTCGCCCCCGGACCAGACGGAATGGAGTGGGATGCGAACGTTGGCGCGCGCCTCCTGTACCGGCTGTGCGGTGCACTGCTGGCATGCCCTGCCCGGTAGGTCCGCCCCCTTTCAGGTTCCCGAAAAAGCTCCGCAGCCGAGTCACCTGACGGCGAGTTCGGTGTCGCAGGATCAAACCCCCAGACCCCGTCGACCGGCTATGCCTTCTCCCATCGCCTGAGCGGTCTCCTTCTATGTGATCGCTCCGATCCGCAAGTCCCGCAGGCTCGCCAGGCCTCCCAGCACCGCCAAGCCCCGCAGCTTCCTCGCCCCCGTCTTTCGCCGCGGCCCAAATCGCTCCCGGTGCTCCGCGAACATCTCGTTCACGAAGTTCCTCGATCCCAACAACACCCCGTCGCTGAAATACCTCACCCGCAACCTCAGCGCCTCCCCCATCGCCAGCTCCCTCCCCCGCTGCAACTCCCGCCGGATCTCCCCCGCACTCAACACCTCCTTCCCCGATCTCCCCGCCACCCCGCTCTTCACCATCAGCACCTCCCGATACCGCCCGGCTACCTCACTCCATTCCTTTGCTCCCGAGATACTTGCCAACCCCGAGCGCGCCTCACCCCGCCCCGCCTCCGCCTCCGCATACCCGCACCACCGATACTCCTTCGGATCCTTCACCAATCCCGCCCGCACCGGATTCAAGTCCACATACGCCGCCACCGTCTCCACCACCCCGGGCACATCCTCCACCAACACACTCTTGAACCGTTCGGCCCACAGCGTGCCGAACCGTTCGTGTTGCTTGTTGTACCACTTGCTGAACCGTTGCTTGAGTTCCTTCATGAACACCGACACATCCCCAACCGTTGCCGCACCCCGGCCCGCAGATCCTCAGGCAATTCCCCTGCTGCCCCAGGACCCGCTGCAGGTTCTGCACGTAGAGGCTCTTGGGCCCGTAGAACTTCAGGGTCCGATCGACCAGTTCGGCATCGCTGGCGACGACCTCGGACGGCACCCGGACCAGGATGTGGAAGTGATTGGACAGGAGGCAGTAGGTGATGATTTCGAGTCCGCAGAAGGCGGCCTGCTGCCAGAGCATGAGGCGGAGCTTCTCCTTCTCGAGGTCCCCGAGCAACCGCTGTCCGCCGACCACGCGGGAGATGCAGTGATACACCGCCCCCCGACCCGATACCTTGATCCGTGCCATTCGCATGATTACCTCTGGTTCACCTGCGCCACCCAGACCGTAGAAGGTCTGCGAGTATATGTCAACTGTGAACCTGTCACTTTATCTTTATTCCGCCGACGCGCGCATCAAGCTCAAGCGCCTTTATCCGAACTTTTGACCGTTACACGATACTAGCGACCTGGTCCAGAAACCCTGCCCCCTGTTTCCGGCCAGACACTTTTATCGAATGGGGCGGAGGCACGCGGGCAGGTTCCGCGTTACCAGCGGGCGCGGCGGCGAATTGCTTCAGGAGGCGGTGGCGGTCTTCCAGGTGCGGTAGGAACCGGTGAGGTTGCGTACGTTGAAGCCGCGCTGGCTGAGAAACCGGCAGGCGAAGTAGGACCGCTGGCCGCTCTGACAGTGGACGAAAATCTCGCGGTCCCGGGGCAGTTCGCCCACGCGCGCCCGGAGCTGCGGCAATGGAATGTGGGTCGCTCCCGGGATGTGGCCGTGACGGAATTCCTCGTCGTTGCGCACGTCCAGCAGGAACTGGCGTTCCGGATCCAGGGCGGCAATCTCGCTCCATTGCACCGGGCGCACATGGCCGCGACGGATGTTCTGCGCCGCCATGCCCGCGAGGTTCACCGGATCCTTGGCCGAACCGAACGGCGGTGCGTAGGCGAGTTCGAGTTCCGCCAGGTCATCCACCGTCATCCCGGCCTTCAGCGCCGTGGCGAAGACATCGAGCCGCTTGTCGATGCCGTCCCGGCCCACGGCCTGGACGCCGAGCAACCGACCGGTATCGGGGGCGAAGATCACCTTCAACGCCACCGGATGGGCCCCCGGATAGTAGCTGGCATGCGAGGGCGGATGCAGGTGCACGATTTCATGGGCGAGGCCTTCGCGCTTCAGGGTCTTCTCGTTCGCCCCGGTGGCCCCGGCGGCGAGATCGAACAACCGGACGATGCCGGTGCCCAGGGTTCCCGCGTACTTCGCCGGCTGCCCGAGAAGGTTGTCGGCGACGATGCGCCCCTGGCGGTTGGCCGGGCCGGCGAGCGGGATGAGGGTCCAGGCGCCGGTAACGAAGTCCTTCACCTCGATGGCGTCGCCCACGGCCCAGATGTGCGGGTCACTGGTCCGAAGGGAATCGTCCACCCGGATGCCGCCGCGCGCGCCGATTTCGAGCCCCGCTTCCCGCGCCAGGTGAACCTCGGGCTTGACGCCGAGACCCAGGATGACGATGTCGGCGGGCAACCGCCGGCCGCTCTGGAGGACGACGGTCGACGCGAGGGCTCCCTCCCCCTCCGCGGGCGCTTCGAAGGCGCTGACGGGATCGTTCAGGAACAGGCCGACCCCGTGGGCGCGCAGTTCCAGGTGCAGCCAGGCCGCCATGTCCGGATCCAGCATGGCCATCACCTGGGGCAGGGCCTCGACGACGGTCACCTCGAGGCCGCGGTGTTTGAGTTGCTCGGCCATCTCGAGCCCGATGTATCCGCCGCCCGCAACCACCGCGCGCCGGGCCTGGTTCTCCTGGATCCAGGCCAGGATGCGGTCGATGTCGGGCAGGTTGCGCACTGCGAAATGGCCCTCGCGCTCGATGCCGGGAATCGGCGGCCGGATTGGTGAGGCGCCGGGCGAAAGGATCAGCTCATCGTAGACCTCCTCGTATTCGCGGCCCGTGGACCATTCGCGCACCCGCAGTTTCCGGGCGGCCCGGTCGATGGCGAGCACCTCGGTTTCAACGCGTACATCGAGGTTGAACCGCGCCTCGAGACCGGCCGGGGTCTGGAGCAACAGGGCCTCGCGTTCGCGAATCTCGCCGCCGGCATGGTAGGGCAGACCGCAATTGGCGAAGGAGACGTAGGGGCCCCGCTCGAAGAGGATGATTTCCGCGTCCTCCGACAGCCGCCGGGCGCGGGCCGCGGCACTCGCGCCGCCGGCCACGCCGCCCACGATGAGTATGCGTTTGCTGGACATGGTTCAGGATCGGCTTTCGGGGTGGGTTTCTTTCCAACGTGCCCGCAACGAATCGTGGAGCCGGGTGCGGAAGCCGACGGGCAGTTCCATCTCCCGGCCCTCGCAATAGACCCGGATGGTCTTGCGAATATTGTCCACCACGACCTGACAGGCGGCACAACCTCCCATGTGGCGCTCGAACTCTTCACAAAGCGCGGGATCGACCGTTCCGTCGATGTAGTCGTTCAACAACGCGAGCAATTCCTGGCATTTCATAGCATGCACCCTCCCCCATCGGAGTCCTCGGCCAGCGGAAGGTTACAGCCGGATCCGCTTTCCCGGAGCGCGCGGTTCATTCCACCGGCCTCGCCGGGCCGCAAACGGGCAATGGAACGGATTCCGCGCTCCGAAGCAGCGGAGCGGCGCATTCGCTCCAAAACGCGGCGTTACGTTTGGTTTGCCACGCGAATGCGGCTCTGGTTTGCTTCGTCCCAACGACTACCATGAAGCACAAACTGCAACGATTCACCCCGCTGGGCGCGGCTTGGCTCGCGTTCTCGGCGGCAACGATGGCCGCGGATTCCGGTTACGTCAGCCTGTTCAACGGGACTTCCCTCGACGGCTGGAAGGGCAACCCGAAGTTCTGGTCCGTCCACGAGGGCGCCATCACCGGCCAGACCACCGCCGACAACCCCACGCGCGGCAACACCTTCCTCGTCTGGCAGGACGGCGAACTCAAGGATTTCGTCCTGCGGTTGAAATACCGCATCGTGCCCGGCGACGACCGCGGGTTCGGCAACTCCGGCATCCAGTACCGGAGCAAGGTCGCGGACGCCGAGAACTGGGTGGTGGGCGGTTATCAGGCGGACTTTGAAGCGGGCCGCACCTACTCGGGCATCCTCTACGAGGAGCGCGGCCGCGGCATCCTGGCCCAACGCGGTCAGAAGGTGCACATCCTCGCCGACGGCAAAAAAGAGGTCGTCGGTTCGCTTGGCAGTTCCGACGACATCCAGGCGGCGATCAAGGACCGCGACTGGAACGATTACCTCATCGTGGCGCGTGGCAACCGGCTGGCCCACTACATCAACGGTCACCCGACGATCACGGTGGTCGATGACCAGGCCGACAAGGCCGCGACCACGGGCGTGCTGGCGTTGCAGTTGCATGCCGGGCCGCCGATGACCGTTCAGTTCAAGGACATCGAACTCAAGCCCCTGACCTCACGAAAGGAGATCGCCTTCATCGCGGGCGGTCCGAGCCATCCGCCGGGCGAACACGAGCACCGGGCCGGCTTGTTGCTGCTCCAGAAATGCCTCGCCGGCGTGAAAGACGCGCACGTGAGCTTCTACTCGATCTGGCCGGAGGATCCGTCCGTCCTCGATGCCGCCGACGCCATCGTGGTCTACTCGGATGGCGGCGGTGGTCACATCGCGATCCAGGGAGAACGGTTGGGCCAGCTCAAGAACGCCATCGAACGCGGCGCGGGTTTCGGCTGCATCCATTATGCCTGCGAAGTCCCGAAGGACCGCGGCGGCCAGGAATGGCTCGATTGGATCGGCGGCTACTTCGAAACCGACTGGTCGGTCAACCCGCACTGGGACGCCGATTTCGACACCCTGCCGCGACATGCGGTGACCCGCGGCGTGAATCCGTTCAAGATGCGCGACGAATGGTACTATCACATGCGCTTCCGCCCGGAGATGCAGGGGGTCACGCCGGTGCTCTCGGATCTTCCGCCGCCGGAGACGTTGTCGCGCCCGAACGGACCGCACAGCGGCAACCCGGACGTGCGCGCGGCGGTGCTAGAGCGGAAGGAGCCCCAGCATGTCATGTGGTTGAACGAACGTCCCGACGGGTCGCGCGGGTTCGGTTTTACCGGCGGTCATTTCCACAAGAACTGGGGCGATGACGATTTCCGCAAGGTCGTGTTGAACTCGATCCTCTGGATCAGCGGTCTCGACGTACCCGCCGGGGGCGTGACTTCCAGCGTGACGGCGGACGAGCTCAAACAGAACCTCGATCCGAAGGGGCGGCGGTAGGCCGGCGCCAACGCGCCTGCCGGCTCCGATTCGCCCTGCCGGAAGAGGAACGTAGGAGCGGGATGGCGTCCTCGCGACGCCGGACCGTGGCCCGCGCCCTCGGACCGTCACGGACGAACGCGGATGCGGTAGAACCCGGATGGATCCCCTGGCGCGGCGCAAACCGCCTCGTAGCGATCCCGACCGAGGGACCGGATGATTGCGCCGGAGCAAGCCGCCCACCGCACCCCGCGCAGGCCCGCCGCGGTTTCGAGTTCGTGCCGCCGGTTGGAGAACGGCGAGGCGAACCGGATCGACACGTTCGCCCCTTCCGTCGCGAAACCCAACACGCGCACGCCACTCCCCGCGTCCGCCGCCAGTCGTTGTACCTTGCCGCTCCAACCGGTGACGAAGGCCCCATCGCCCCCGGCCACGATGCCGGCTGGGCCCGGGATTCGCTGGGCCGCAGCAGTTGGGTGGTGAAGGAGGCTCTCGACACGCTGAACACGATGGGGGCCGACTGATCCGCTCCGGCATCCCGCCCGAGGTGACCGGCGGCTCGACGGACGTTCGCAACGCGACCTCGCTGGGGTCCTCAAGTCTGGGAACCCGCTGCGGACAGACCAGGTTTTCGAACTACGAACGGTCTTTAACGCACCCGAACGCCATCGGCGCATCCTGCTTTGAATTCGTGTCAAATCCTGTTCCTTCGTGGTTCGCTGGTCCGAGGCCCGGTCTTGCTGGAGTTCAAGCTTGGAACGTCTTTCCGATCCGGACGGAGGGATGGCACGGGGTCACCTGCGGACAGCGACCCGGTAGAAACCGCGGCTGGCTGACGCGCCTTGATTCACAATCACCCGAATGGTCCCGCCGGTGCCCGTCGCAATCGCCCCAGGTATCGCTCCCCAACCACCCGATGCCAGGTCAGTCCGAGTCTCGATGAGGTGGGTAGCCCCGGCGATAGAGGTAAAATGCAGGTGGAGTTCGGAACCGCGTAGCTCTGCCAAAGCGATCTTCGGCGGCGTCGTCTCCTCCACCAGGACAACGTTGTCCAATCCCAGGTATCGGCCGCCCGTCGCGAGGACGCCTTCAAAGCTCACGACGGTGTGGGCGTCTACCGCCGTGAAGTCCAGGGTGAAAGTCTGCCACTGGTTGCCGACGCCCACGGGGGGGAAGATGAAGTCGTGGGTTCTGTTCTCCAGGGTGACCCGCACCCCCACCGGCCCCTGAAAGCGTGCCTCGTCCTGCTGCGCCCCGAGCGCAAAGGAAAGGTGGTAGGCGTGGCCGGGCGTGGTGCTTGGCGCCTGCGAAATCGCGGCGTAGGGCGCCAGGTCGTGGTAACCGGTCAGATCGAGGAAGAAGTCCCCATAGTGAGTTCGCGGACTGAAGACGCTCGTGTTCGGAGCCCAGACCAATCCGGCAATGCCGGTGGTCCATCCCGGAATCGTGGTCGAACCGGGTGGCAATGACATCACGCCGTTGCCGTCAGGGAAGAACGTGCCGAGAAGGTCCTCGAAACTGCCGTTGACGATCAGGTTGGCGTCCGGTCGCACGGGAACGAAGGGCCCGCCCGGTTGGTCCTGAAAGTCCTCCGTCGAGGAGTCGCCGCCCACCGGCAACCCGAAACTCGTGACCTGAGTGTAGTTGATGGAGGTGGTGACGCCTGCCGTGGAGACAAATCCCTCCCCGGTGATTGAGTAGTTGGCGCTGGCGGTCTGAGCAGCGACCCGGACGGACAAGGTCACGAGAGCCAGCATCGCGGCCGGGAAACGATGCGCGCTGGGGAGGTGAGGTGATTTCATGGTCCATGGGGAGACGATTCGGTCAAGGTCCCAACCGCACAGGGCCAAGCGGGGCCTGGAGCGTCATCGGTTTCGAGAGAGTGATGGGCGCCGGATTCTGTGCCCCCGGTTTGAATGAAAGCCGGCCACCCAGCCCCACCTGCGCCACCCCTTCTGCGAGCGAGTTGAAAGGGAAGCTGACGTCCCCCGTCTCAGGCGACGTGGGCTGGCCCGGATAGTCAAAATCGACCCAGATCTCGGCATCGGTAAGGACTTCTATGAAAACCTCGTCGTCCAAGGAAGTGAACGGATGCACCCGGATCTGCGCCGGTGAGGAAGATCGTCCTGCCCAAGTCGGCGCATCGTTCCAGCGGAGGCGGAACGTAGTCTGTCCCCCCGTCCAGAACCCGTTCGGCGTAGGCGCGTTGCCCGCGGCAGGGTTGGGTGGACCCTCGACCCAGTTCCCAAACGGCAGGTCCACAACGACGAGGCCGTTCGTGTCAGTGGTCAGGTCAAATGGACTGTCGACGATCTCGAGCTTGTGATCGGCGGCCTGTTGAACGTGCCAAAGGAAGAGCCCCTGCCCGGCGACGTTGGAATCGTAGGAGTCGCCCCCCGCGCCACGGTTACGGCTGCGAGTGCGATACTCGATCAGGAAGAACTCGTTGGTTCCGCGCCAGGGATCATAAAGCAGGATCGGCCCATCCGCTCTTGCCGTCCGAGCCGCGGGGAGGGAAAAAGAGCCCCCGGTCCGCATCGAGACGATGCGCGGCTCGTTCCACCCGAACACCAACTTGTGCCAGGGATCGAGATGGTAGATCGACGGATTGTCGGCAACAGTGATGGTCGGCCCCATCAACGTCGTGGCGGTGTTGAGCACAAGACTTTGTCCCCGGTAGTAGCGCGGGTCGGGCGGTCTGCCCCCCGGGTTGCCGTAATAGAGGTCCAACGTCCCCAACAGGTGGGACATTTCGTGCATCAGCGTCGCGAAGCTCGCCTGCTGGGTCACGGCGCAGTAGCTCCCCGCAAATCGAACCGACGATCCCTCGGGCCGAAAATCGACCCCGCGCGCCTTGCCGTTGTCGCCCGGGTTGTCGACCACGACCAGCAACAGCAACTCGTGCGCGCCGACCCATCCGTTGCCGTCGGCATCGAAGTCCGCCAGGACCAATCCGGCCCGGGTTGCCGCCGCCAGCGCCGCCTTGGCTTCCGCTGCTTCGTCCTGCCCTCCGGTGATCAACGCCCGCTCGGCAGCGGTGAGCAAGAGGGGGCCGAAAAACCCGTCGGGATGCGCAGCGCCGACCGCCCGAGTGATGGCGAACCGACCGCCGGAGTTCTCGGCCAGAAAGCCGTTGACGCTGCCTGGTAGCGGGGGATTGGCGAAGGTGATGTCGCGGGGAGCCAGGGGATTGAACACGAGGTTCGCGAAGTACTGGGCCGGATGAAACGCGAACACCGCGTTGGCGTCGTTGGTCACGTCGATCAACACGATCAGGCAACGCCGTTGGCCCAAGGCGGGCTGACCGTTCACCCGCAGAGACTGGTGACCGAAATCGGCCAGCGCAGGCGTCTCGGCCGAGGCCGGAGTTGCCCCGCCCAGGCAGAGCCCCAGCGCGAGTAGTGACGGCGTGCCAGGCATGGGTTTCATTGCAAGGTGACGAGGACCAGCACCGTGCCCGAGGCTCCGTCGAGTCGAGTCATCGCCTTGCCCAGGATGGCGCCCCTCGACCGTTCGGGATCGGCAGCCTTCATCGCCTCGCCTGGTACGCCCGAGGTGGTGAGGAGATCGCCGGGCTCAATCGCGCCGGCCGTGGTGTTCGCGTTGACGTAGACGCGACCGGAGAGGGCCACGTTCTCGCCGGCCTCAAGGGCGTCTTCCTGGATCATCGAGATACCTGGCCGGATGCCGTTGGCGCCGGAAACGATTCCGGCGACTTTCTGGTCGTAGGCCACTGAGCTTCGGCGGAGCCGCCCCGGGTTGCGCTCATCGATGACCACCACCGCCCCGGGGACCACGCCCGCCTCACTCATGGCGAACGGTTCCGCCAAGTCGGCCCCGCCGCGGATGGTCAAGGTCTTGACGCTGACGGTCCCGGTGCTTTCCAAGCGCATGAAGCTGTGTGGATTGGAGCCGTTGATAAAGCTCTCGGTTTGCCAGACGATCTCCCCGCTGACGTTCTGCACGCGGGCTCGGGCATACCCCGCGTTGCTGTCGGCGAGGGTCATGAACGGCTGGTAGCCAACCAACTGCAGCGCGTTCTGCCCGATCACTTCGAGTCGGGCAGACGGGATCGGCGTACCGATCCCTACCTTGCCGTCCGCGGTGAAGCGCACCCGCTCCTGCCAACCGGTGTCCTCGAAGGGCACGGTCAGTTGGGTCCGACGCTTGTAGTAGGTCAAATCGCCGTCGGCCATGTGCGCAATCCAGTAATGCTTGGTGTCGAATTGCCCGGGCCCGGAACCGTCCTGCGTCCACATCATCGTCGGTCGATCGCCGCTCAGGGTCAGGTTGGCCGAAAAGTCCTGATCCCATCCCGCGGCCACCTCGAGCTTCGTGCGGGGGGAGGCCGTGCCAATGCCGACATTGCCTCCAGGGTAGTTCAGCATCAGGGACCGGGGCGTGCCCAAGGCGTAGTCGAAGGCGAACACATGTCCCCCGAAGGTCGGATTGCTCTCGATGAAGACGCCCTTGCCCGCGCCGAAGTAAGGACTGCTCTCGCCGGTAACCGCCAGCCCGCCGCCGGCCACGTGAAGTGCTCCCGAAGGGATGGCCGTGCCGATCCCTACCCGACCGCCGTTATAGTAGGCATTTGCGCCGTTCAGCGAAAAGACACTGTCACCGCCGCCGCCCGGCGCAGGATTGATCCAGGTCAGGCCCGCGCCATTGAAGCCGAGCACCTGCCCCGGAAAAGGTGCGCCTGCAGCGGCGAGGTGGCCGACGTCAATGGCGCCCGCCGCGATGTTTGCCGGCTCGATCATCGCTCCCGCGGTCAACCCCGCCGACTTCTCCGCCACCATCGCGTAACCCACAGCGCCCAGGGCGCGGTCCGGCAACAGGCGCTGAAACCCCTTGACCCCATCATTGAACCACAAGCGGAGGTGAAGGTCCGGGCGGGACACAAAAATCGCTGCAGGCACAGGCCGCATGTTGGCGATGGCGACATCCCCAAGGGCGAGCGAATAGAAGCCGTTGTTGACTTCGCGCACGACCGCCGCGACGGGTTCGGCGCCCGCAACACCTGTCCCGTCGTTGCTCCACAGGGTGGTCGCTCCGTCGGGACTGACCAGGGCGAACTTGAACTGTCCAAGCCCGGTGAACGGCTGGCCATCCACCGAGACGACGCCTTGGTAGTGCAACAGCGCAGGCACCTGTTGCGCTCGACCGGCGGCGGAACTCAGCAGGCCCGTCAAGCCCAGCGCCACCCATGAGGCCAGTTGAATACGCTCATTCATACCCCTTTACATACCGGTGAGCCCACTCCGATTACGGGGTGGAGGCCGAAAAAGTCGAGCCGGTCGGTCAGGGTGCGCGCAGCAGCCGAATACCTCCGCCGGCCAACTCGACCGCCAAATGCCGGCCATCCGGGGCGAGTCCGATCCACTCACCGGCTTCGGGCAGGCCGATGACGGCGCATTCCCTCAGGGTCGGAAGATGCCACAAGCGAAGCCCCAAACCCGGCTCGCAGGAGATCAAGGTGGCGCCATCCGGCGCAAATGCCACCGATCCCACGCTTGTGCGGTGGCCCCGTAAGGTCGCCTTCTCGCGCGCGGTCCGGGCATCCCACAGTTTCACGGTGCTGTCCACGCTGGCGGTGGCCAGCAACCGGCTGTCCGGCGAGAACGCGGCCCACTTGCCCTGGTCCGGATGCGCGGTCAGCCGGTCGACGCCGCCTTCGGCCAGCCGACAAAGCCAGAAACCCTGCTCGCCCGCCGACACGGCCACGGTTTGTCCGTCGGGACTAAGATGCAATTCGGCGGGCGTCACGCCGGGCAAGCGGTGTTCCCGCTGCCGCCGGCCGCTGCGGGTGTCCCACTCGGCAAGCAACCCGTCGGCCGCCAGTCCCAGCACAACCGCGCCGTCCCATGAGGCCGTCCAGCAAACCGGCGGCGATTCGCCAGCCCGGTGTTCCAACTCCGTGGTCGTGGGCGGTCCGGAGCCGTCCAGGGGCCCTTGGAGGAGATCGAAGCCTCCCGCCACCGCGATCAGCCTTCCCTCATCGGGCGTCACCGCCAGCGGGAGCCCCCAGCCCTGCAGGAATCGAGGCTCGGCCGGCGGATCCAGTTCGCGCCAGAGCAGGGTGTCCCAGTCCTGCGGCGAACGGGTGATAATCGAGCCGCCGCCGGACGAGAAAAGGGCGCGCCCGTACGGCGGCGACGGTAGGTCGACCTCCAGTGTCGGTGCGGCGAGCGGCCACCGAATCACGGCACGATCCTTGCCGCCACTGGCCAGCGACCGCCCGTCGGGACTAAACGCCGCGCACCACACTTCACCGCCGTGTCCGCGCCAGGTCTGGCGTAGGTGACCGGTGCGCACATCCCATGCGCGCAATGTCTGATCGGATGAAGTGGTGACCACGGTCGCGTCATCGGGAGAGAAGGTTGCCCGCCAAGTGCTCAGGGCGTGTCCGGACAAACGCCGCGGAGGATCACCTGGATCCGCGAGATTCCAGAGCAGCGGCGCTTCTCCGAATCCGGTGGCGACCAGCCGCAAGTCATCCGGAGAAAACTGAAGCGACCAGACCGTCAAGTCACAGGCCAGTTCTCTCGATGGCTGTTCACCGAGGGCATCCTGAAGCACCACCGTTCCGCGAAAGTCGGTGCTGGCAACGCAGCTTCCACCGGGCGAGATCGCCGCGAGACGTGCGGATGTCAGCGATCGCGTCTCCCCGGTTTCCAGGTTTCGCAGAGTGGTCCCGCCCACCGCGCCCTGGTCGTTCCAGGCAAACGGATCGCCCTGGCAACTCATCAACCACCGGCCGTTGGCGGACAGGCCGGCTGAACGGCCCGGGAACGTCAGCGTGGTCCGCCGTTCGGTGGTATCCCAGACGCGAACGCGGCCATCGAAACCGACCGCCAACAACCGGCGGTTGTCGGGGAACCAAGCCAAGTCACGGGCGCCGTTGGTGCTGAGCACGGCGGGCGCGGCTCCCGGCAGCGCGACGTTCCACAAGCGGATATCCGCGTTGACCGTGCCCGAGCCGACGCTCGCGCTGGCCAGCGTGCGACCGTCCGGCGACCAGGCGACGGCGCCTACGATCCAGGGGTGATGCCCCAGCACTTGACGAGGGCTGCCGGCGGCGCGCTGTCTCAGCAGACGCCAGGCGAAATCGGGGCGGCTTCGTCGGGGACGATGCCGTTCGAGCAAATCCCGTCCGCGGCCGAGATCCCCCACCTCGATGGATTCGGAGGCCACGCGCAGGTCGGCAGCGTAGAGATGCAGTCGATTCTGCTGCCACTGCCACAGCACCGCAGCCAAGCCGACCGCCCCCACCGCGGCCAGCGCGCAACTGAGCGCCGCGACCCCGGGCCGCCGCCGGGCCCAGAGCACCATGCGCTCCCTCGCAGAGACCGGGCGGGCCGAGATCGGTCGCCTATCGAGAAACGCCTGCAGATCCTCCGCCAGCTTGCCAGCGGTCGGGTAGCGGTCGGAAGCGTCCTTCCGCAGGCACATCAGGACGATCGTCTCAAGGTCGCGCGGCACCTGCGAATTCAGCCGCCGGAGCGGCGCCGGTTCGTCCGAGAGTACCTGGCGCAAGGTGGCCGCCACCGTGGCGGCCGCAAAGGGCGCCCGACCGGTAAGCAGATGATAGAGCGAGGCCCCAAGCGAGTAGACGTCGCTCGCCGGCCCGATCGGGTGCCGGGAGGGATCGACCTGCTCCGGCGGCACATAGCCCGGCGAGCCGAACATGGCCAGGCTTTGAGTCGCTGCCGGGTCGTCGAGCCGGCGGGCCAGTCCGAAGTCCGTGATCCGCGGCTGGTCATGCCGATCGATGATCACATTCCCCGGCTTCAAATCCCGATGCAGCACCCCCTGCTGGTGTGCGGCAGCCATCGCCCGCGCGATCGAGAGAAGGTAACCCGCCGCCCGGCGCGGCTCCAAGGGCCCCGCCTCGACGAGCGCGGCAAGCGTGACTCCCTCGACCAGTTCCATCGAAAAGAACACGTGGCCGTCCGCCTCGCCCACCTCGTAGACAGGCACAACGTTCGGATGCTTGAGCGCCGCCGCGGCGACCGCTTCGCGACGGAATCGAGTGACTTCCGCCTTCCCGGCAAAGGGACCGGCGCGCAAGACCTTGAGCGCCACCTCCCGCCCCAGTCCCGGTTGACGCGCTCGATACACGACCCCTGCGCCACCTCGCCCCAACTCGCCCGCGAGTTCGTAGCCACCCAACCTCCGCGATGCGCCCCCCAAGGCGTCGCTGCCTTCCCCCGCACCGCCCAGCACGGTCGCTGCAAGGCAGGCGAAGCAGAAGCCTTCCGCGGCGTCCTGGCCAAGGGATGTCCCGCATTGTCGACAATGGACGGTCGGTTGCATCAAACCCGCCAGCTACAGACCGAATCGCGGTCGCCGGTTACGTCTCCGCGGTTTCAATCAGGATGCGCAACAGGTAATTCATCTCGTCATCGATGTCCGCAGGCGACAGCACCGTCTGCGCCACGTGCGCGCGCACGATTTCGCGGAAGCGCCGTCGCATCCTGAAAACGACCGCTGCCAGGGCCGCCTCGGACAAGCCCAGACCGGGCGCATAGACGGCATACTCGCCGGCTCGGGCTTCGGTCGCCAGCCATCGACCCAGCACTTCGAACAAGGGGCCTCGCCCGGACTCCTCGTAGTCCAGTCGCAGGTCGCGGGCGGCGTTCGAGATCACGGTCCGGGCCCATACCCGGTCAAAGACGGTTTCCGGCGGGGCGGCGGTCTTGAGCGATTCCTCGCACCGATCGAGTGCCGCGTCGTCGTTGAGCGAGAGGTGTTCCGCCGTGCCGCCGCGCCGCTGCGCGCGTCGATTGCGCTGCGTGTTGGCCACGTGATGCTGGAGCGCCTTGAGGAGAAACGAGCGGAACCGGCCCTTATCGCGCGCCACGCTGGCTAGCGCCCCGCTCGCCAGAAGCTTCTCGAAGAAGCCCTGCACGAAGTCCTCGGCGTCGGCCGGCGAACACCCCTGCCGCCGAAGAAAAGCGTAAAGGGGCGCCCAGTAGGTCTGGCAGAGTTGGCGGAGCGCCTGCCAGGAGGCTTCCCCATCGGCTGCGCGAGCCGACAACACCACGGTCCACTGGGTGGTCGAAAATGCCGCGGCTGGCTTGTCGTCTTTCATCGAGCTTCTGCAACCCGGGCCGCCGCTGGGCCCGCCCGGACTGGCCGCCAGATTAGCACGCATTTCGTATCATCTCATCCTCATTTTCCTGAAGGGCCGCGCCCGTTCGGAGCGTCGCGGTCCGCTCGATTCGGACTTGCCGGAGGCGCCCACACTCGGTTCACAGCACGCACGCGGGCTGACCCGGGATTCGGCGCCTTAAGCCTTCGCCCCTCAAGCGCCGCCGATTCACGGCCACCTCCGGCGCCATGCGCGGGCCTCGAACCGCCGAACGGTCTCCGACGCCCTGCATCGCCGTCCTGGGCATCTATGACGCGATCCGAATCCCCGTCATCGGCCTTGGAGGCGAAGGAGGTCAACCCGTCGACCGCCTATCGAGGGCGCGTGGCCTCAAGGTGGCAGCCTTCGGTGAACCTGACCCGCAGCAGTTGGGCTCGGTTGTGGAGAGACTCGATCCTCGAGATTCTCACCCATTTCAGCGCCACGGATCCCCCGGCGCGTCCTCGGACCGTCACGGACGAACGCGGATGCGGTAGAACCCGGATGGATCCCCTGGCGCGGCGCAAACCGCCTCGTAGCGATCCCGACCGAGGGACCGGATGATTGCGCCGGAGCAAGCCGCCCACCGCACCCCGCGCAGGCCCGCCGCGGTTTCGAGTTCGTGCCGCCGGTTGGAGAACGGCGAGGCGAACCGGATCGACACGTTCGCCCCTTCCGTCGCGAAACCCAACACGCGCACGCCGCTCCCCGCGTCCGGCGCCAATCGTTGCACCTTGCCGCTCCAACCGGTGACGAAGGCCGTTTCGCCACGCGCCACGACACCGTAGGGATGATGCAACGTCGGGATGTCGGGCGCCGCCCAGCCGTGCAGTTGACGGCGGTAGTCCATGCCACAGTTCACCCCGGGATAGAACCCGGTGGCCATGCAACGATGTGTGCGGTTGGCGCGATCCAGTTCAATCGTCAACCGCCACAGGCCTTCGGGCGCCTTGACCACGTATAGCGTGTTGTCGTCGGCGAAGCTGACATCCGCCACATCCGGCCCCCAATCCGGCGCCCACCAGGGCGCATACGCCTCCGGCGGAACACGGATCAGATTCCAGGCCGTCAGGTCGGTCATGGCGTTGAGGGCGGATACCCATGAAAGGTGGAGGACCGCAAGCCCCGTTCCGGTTGCGGCAGCCACGAGCCCGGATGGCTGGACATCGAGGTTCTGGATGGTCTTCCACTTCATGCACTCCAAGGCCGCTTCGTGTTCGACCCGGATCGGCGCATCCGGCCGGACGCGGCTCGGCACGCCCAGCGGGTAGTCGAGCGTGAACACGTGCAGCGTCGGCTTGCCGACCAGCAATCCCGGCGTTGCGCCGACGATCATTCTGCGGGTTTCCCCCATCGCGAGAGGCCGCAAGCAACGCGCCGCCAGCGTTGTGCTAAACACGTCCGTGGCGAAACCGCTCGTGGCGCAATCGGCGTGGAGGCTGATCGTCGACGCCGTCGGATCCACCACCCAGGCGCGGAAGCCGTCGCTGCCGGTGGCCATGTAGACCAGGTCCGGTTCGGGCCACACAGCGCTCACCCCCGAACTCCACTGTCCGGGCGGATTGAAGGGTTCCGCCTGGGCAACCAACTCGATGCCGCCGGCGGTTTCCCGGTAGAGCAGTCCGATGATCTGGTTGCCCCAAGCCATCGCCTTTTCGTGGCCCAGGGCGGCGATCAGCGTGCCGTCGTGGGGATCGTCCCGCGTGCAGACCGCGCTCACGGGATGCGGCTGCGGATCGGGATCGGTCCAGTCGAACTTCACTCGCCGCCAGCGTGATTCATCGGCCAAGGCGCCCGCCTCGGCGCTCCAAGGCCCCGCTCCCCGGCCGGCAACGTAGACCCGATCCCCGGCGAGGTGGAGCCCTTCGGTCATCGCCGCTGCCTCGACCCGTTGGTAGTCCGTCTCGTGGGAGAGGCGCGCTTCCCGTGTGGTTTCGTAGTCCAGCGTGAGAAAGCCGCCCCACTCGTCCGCCACGATGACCTTGCCCGCTCCCGCCTCCGTCGCGCTCGCCAGTCCGGCGACGTCAAAGGCCCAGTCGAGCGAATCCGCCGAGGCGGAGGGCGTCGTGTCGGGACCGAAGGTGCTCAGCAGGAAGATGTCTGGCCGGTTGCCGTACCAGGCACAACCCACGGTCACTTTCCGGTCCAACACATCCACGCGCGCCACCCGTCCCAGCGCCGGTCTTCCCGTGATGATCGGGCCCGGAACCAGATGCCGTTCGCCCGGCCCGAGGAGGTAAACCCGAAACAGCTCATTGCCCGGAACCGTCGTCGTCACGCCGGTCCATAACCGGTTCCCGATGGCTTCCATGTCGCCGGCGAGGGAGCGACCGGTCTCCTCGCGATGACCGAGGAACGGCCGCCCGGGGTCGTCAAGACGAAGTTCGAGAAGGTACTTGTCCGCGCCGTTGAGCGTGCCCCAACCCGAGACGTAGGCCTTGCGGGTAAGCGGGTCGAGCGCCACGGCGAACTGGCGTTCCTCCGGTCCGGCCGTGCGGGTGAACTCGCCCAGTGGCACGAGTTCCTCTCCGACGAACTGGTAGAAGACCACCCGCAACTCGTCGGCTCCCGGCCGCGGCGCATGTTCGCACAGCGCAACCAGCAACCCCTCCCGTTCGGCCGCAGCATCCGGGCGGACGTCGACGCCCATGAACGATGCGCCGGCCACGGCCGCCGTCACCGTCGCCTCTCCGGCTTGCAGATCGGCGCAGCGGTAGACCAGCAACCCGTGGTCGCCGACACAGAAGAGAAACCCGTCACGCACCCGCAGATCCGCCACCCGCTGGTTGAGGTAGACGCGGCTGCGGAAGGCATGAGGCTGTGTTCCCCGGAGTTGATAGGTGCACAGTGTCTCGAACCCCGTGATGCCGTACACGTGGGAGCCGTCGGTTTCGACCAGGAACGCTGCACCCGGCAACCCGGTATCCTCCAAGCGCAACCCGTGCGGCGCGATCTGCCCCGCTGGCAACCGCCGCTCGATAGCCAGGGACACCCACCCGGAGGCCTCCCGATCCGCGGGGCGAACGGACACAAAACCGGTAGCCGCATCCTCCGGGACCACAAAAGTGATCTGCTCGTCCG
Organism: Verrucomicrobiales bacterium; assembly: GCA_024233305.1. Lineage (GTDB taxonomy): Bacteria > Verrucomicrobiota > Verrucomicrobiia > Limisphaerales > J093 > J093. The sequence goes on along the minus strand of JACKPV010000026.1, from coordinate 203,481 downwards.
ACCAGGAACGTGGCGGGACGCGGCGCCCGGTGACGACCACGTGGCCGGAGGCCTGCCCGAATCCCCGTCCGTGGAGGGTCACTTCCGCACCCGGCATCGCTGTCGCGCGCGACAGGGATTCGATTTGGGGAATACCGGCACGTGCTTCTGCCGCCAGCCAGCCGAGGGCGGCAACAGCAACCGGGAGAAGGGAGGTTGCGGAAAGGTCCATGGACGGGTTCACAGTTCCTTCAAACACGCCCACCCACCCGCCGGTTGCAGAAAGTGCCGAACTCTGCGGACGGCAGTGCCAACGTCCCACCTCAATCAGCCGATCCGCCCGGGCCGTGACATCGGGCTTCCCTCGACGGCCCAACGGGTGTAGACGAGAAGCCGTTATGAGCCGGCCCAAACGGACGTGGCGGGAGAAACTGGCGGACGACAAGGGCCTGCCAGTGGTTCAGTCCATCGACGCGTCGAAGAGCAAGAAGTGGGGCGAGGGCACGTTTGTGATACCGGCGCCTCGAGAAGTCGACGGACTCATGCGGCAGGTGCCCAGAGGCCGGGTAACCACCATCGATGATCTGCGCCGGACCCTGGCAAGCAAGCACCGCGCGACCATCGCCTGCCCCCTCACCACCGGCATCTTCGCCTGGATCGCCGCGCACGCGGCCGAGGAAGCCCGGGCAGACGGCGCGGAACGCAGCACCCCCTACTGGCGGACGCTGAAAGCCGGCGGCGAACTGAATCCGAAATACCCCGGCGGCATCACGGCATTGACCGCACAACTGTCGGCCGAGGGACACCGGGTGGCGCAACGGCGGAAGCGGTTTTTCGTCGAGGACTTCGACCGGAAGCGCCACCGATTCGCCGACTCCGTCGACTGAGGCGCCACAGCCCGCGCGCCGACCTTGGTGAGCGGAGGGGGCAGTGCGGGAATTCGATACGCCGCCGATCAGGGCTTGCAAGCGGGGATGGCGGCGCCGCCGGGAAGCCGGGGACGAGATGGCAGTATCAAGAACCGACCCCTTCCCGGGCTCCGAGCAACTCGCCCGCCTTGGCCGCCAGGTCCGGCTGCCGCATGAGGGATTCCCCCACAAGGATCGCCCGCGCCCCGCACTCCCGCAGCCGGATCACGTCGGCGCGCTGGCGGATGCCGCTCTCGGCCACCAGGAGGTATTTTCCGGCGACGAGTTCGGGTTGCAGTTCCGCGGCCAGCCGTTCCGTGGTGGCGAGATCGACCTGAAACGTCTTGAGATTCCGGTTGTTCACTCCGATCAACGTCGCCCCGGCCGCCCGCGCCCGTTCCAGTTCGTCCGGGTCGTGGACCTCGACCAGCGCGGTCAGACCGGCCTCGACGGCCAACGTGAGTAATCGTCGGAGGAGTTCGTCATCCAGGATGGCCACGATGAGCAGGATGGCATCGGCGCCCGCCTCAGCCGCCTCGAGCACCTGCCGGGGATCGATCACGAAGTCCTTCCGCAAGAGCGGCAACCCGACGGCGGCGCGGATGGCGCGCAGGTAGTCAAGCGATCCCTGGAAGAACTGCTCGTCGGTCAGCACGGAGAGGCACGAGGCGCCGGCGGCTTCGTAAGCCCGGGCGATCGCCACGGGATCGAAGTCGGGCCGGATGATGCCCGCTGACGGCGAGGCCTTCTTGACCTCGGCGATCAACGCGACGTCACCCGCCTTCGGGTTCCGGAGGGCCGCCATGAAGTCCCGTACGCCACCGCGCTTGGCCAGCACTTCGCGCAACCGGTGGGCGGTAACCGGCGTTTCGGGCAACCGGGCAATCTCGCGCCGCTTCTGGGCAACAATGGTGTCGAGGATGTTTGCTTTCATCGGGGGGGTATGCCACGAAGGCTCGGAGACACGGAGTTGGGCGTGATCCACCGGGCCGGGGGAGGACAGTCTGCTCGGGTCATCGCGCAATCCGGATCTCGACCTGCCGTTGATGATAGCTGAACCGGCAATGATCGGAACGTCCGCTCAGCGATCCGACGCCATAGCTGCCGGACGGCCCTTCGATCTGAAAGGACAGCCGGCCCGGCCCGCCCTGCTTCCGGAAATCCCCGACGAGCACGGACGCTTCCAGCGGAAACACCGCGGGTGTTGCTCCCGCCACGGCCTGACGGCGTCCATCCACCACCAGTTCGCCAGCGAAACGCTGCCCGGCATCTCCGGTCACGCGCAGCACCAACGGTTCGGGTGCGTTCGAGACCGGAACAAAATCCGCGGCCTCGACCCGCAGCGCGAGATCGCGCTCAAGACCGGGCCCCGACGCACATCCGGAACCCAACAGAACCAGCCCGATGACGAGAAGGCGCATTGGTAAATTCATGCGGATCACAACACGTTCAGCGCGGGGCGGGTTTCACCGGAACTCGAAGCGGCTTGCCGCCGGTCATTCCTCGTCCTTCAGACCGGGCACGCGTTTGGTCGGGCAGCCAGCCCGGAGCCACCCGTTCACAAAGGCATCGAGGGCGCCGTCCATCACCGCCTGCACGTTGCTCGTTTCCACGCCGGTCCGGAGATCCTTGACCATGCGATAGGGCTGGAAGACGTAGCTGCGGATCTGGTTGCCCCAACCGATGCTGCCTTTCTCGCCGTAGAAGCGCTCCATCTCGGCCTTCTTGGCATCCTCCCGCAGCGCGTAGAGCTTCGAGAGGAGCAGTTTCAGGGCGTTCGCCTTGTTCTGGTGCTGCGAACGTTCGTTCTGGCTGGCGGCCACGACGCCGGTGGGCAGGTGGGTGATGCGGACGGCGGTTTCGACCTTGTTGACGTTCTGCCCGCCCTTGCCGCCGGAACGGTAGGTGTCGATTTTCAGTTCGTTCGGCGGCAGTTCGATGGCGCCCGCCTCCTCGATCTCCGGGATCACATCCACGCTGGCAAAGCTGGTGTGGCGCCGTTGGTTGGCGTCGAACGGCGAAATCCGGACCAACCGGTGAACGCCCCGTTCAGCCTTGCAGAACCCATAGGCGTTCTCGCCGGAAATCGTGAGCGTGGCGCTCTTGATCCCCGCAACCTCGCCCGAGAGGATGTCGGCGATGTCCGCACTCCAGCCGCGCTCCTCGGCCCAGCGCTGGTACATGCGCATGAGCATCTCGGCCCAGTCGCAGGATTCGGTCCCGCCGGCGCCGGCGTTGATACTGAGGATGCAGTTGGCGCCGTCCTGTTCGCCGGCAAGATGCACCTGCAACTCCAACCGCTCGATGCCTTCCTCCAACCGGGCGGCCTCCTGTTCGAGTTCGGTCAACAGCGCGGCTTGCTCGGCCTCGGCCTCGGCCTCCGCGAGTTCGACCATGTCGCCGAGGTCTGCGGTCCGTTTCTCGAGATCTTCGAGGGGGTCGAGGCGCCGACGGATGCCGTTGGCCTCGGCCAGGGTCTTCTGGGCGTGCTCGCGCCGGTCCCAGAAATCCCCCTTGGCCATCGCGGCCTCGAGTTCGTCCAGACGTCGTTTCAGGCGAGCGACGTCAAAGAAACCTCCGCAGGTGGGCGAGTTTGTCGGTGGCGGCTTCCAGTTGTGAACGGATTCCTTCAAACATGGCGCGGGGATTCTGCGGCGGGCGGACGCGGCATTTCCAGTTCTTAATCCGAGTATTCCCGCTCGGCCGCAACCATGCAGTAGGATCCACCACGGATGGGCGTTGATGGGCACGCATATTGGGAGAAACCAAGATCGCCCGCCGCGGGCTCTTACTCCCCTTTCGATGAGTCTCCCCGCCCTCTCCGCCAACGCGCCAGCGCCGCGCCCCCGCCGTCATCCGTGCCCATCCGCGGTTCGCTGACTGACTGGTAACGGCTCAGCCGTGACCATTCAGCAACTCGTCGCCGCCGGGGTGCAGTCGGCGCATGATTGAGCGGGTTTTCGGACGCCTGCTGCTGAGGGTGACGATTCACTGAAAGGTGACTTTCGATCGGAGGCGGCGAGACCGCATGAGCCTATGGAGATCAGCGCCGACTACACGTCGGCGGCTACCGGGTGTTGAATCGATACGGCTCAGGGAGCCTCGCGATGGCGCACCACGGCCAGGCCGGTGAGGAGGTCCAAGCCCCTCGCCAGGCAGGGATCGGAGGGCGTCATCGCGCTTGATGGCCCGGGGGGCTTTGCGCGGGGCGGACCATCCGCCGACTCCCCCTCCCCTCCGCTGCGCCCGGGTTCGGTCGCCTTCCCGGCGTCCGCAACGGCGGTTTCCGCCAGAGTTCGAGCGAAGGCGGCCATGTTCGCCTTTTCGATGCCGGCGGGGACTTCGATCTTGAGGTCCGCAGGGACACCCGTAGCGGGAAAGGACGAGCCATCGCCCAGTTTCACCAACCCGGTGGCGATCCGCAACCGGCCGCCCGAACTGAGGGGATAGGCGCCATACACGACCGCCAGTCCGGCAGTGGAAGCGCCGATGGTCAGGGCGCGCTCCGTCCGTTGGAGAACCGCCGCCAGCGCTTCCGCCGCCCCGGTGGTGCCGGCGTTGATGAGCACCAGCAGGGGACCGCGGAAGCCGGCGTCGACGGGCACGGCCTCGCGCACGCCCTCGCCCCAATCCAGCAGCGGAACGGGCTCCGCCAGGAACTCCGAAGCCACGCGGACCACCTCCGCGAAGTCCGAGCCCCCAGCAAACCGCAGGTCCAGGATCAGGCCTTCGACGGGCGTTCCCTCGGCCCACCCCGTGAGCCGGTCGTGAATTGCCGTCGCTGCCCCGTTCTCCAGGGCCTTGAGTTGCAGGTAGCCAAAGCGCTGACCGGGGCGCCCGACGGCGCCGAGGCGCTCGGCTTCAGCTGCGGCGGAGGGGTTCACCGGCTCTTCATCGACGAACTGCACGCGCGGCGACAGCTGATCGAGCAATCCCTTCAGCGCCGCCTGATCGACTTCTGCGGCGGACACGCCGACCAAGTGCTCGCGCACCAATCCGAGCACCTCGGCCAAGGAAGGCGTTTCCGCGCCGGTGAGGCCAACGGACGGGAGCAACAGCCAGCCGAACTGAAGACAACGTAACAATCGCGTTCTCATGAATGTTCCGATACTGCGAGCCCGGCGCCCACGGCGGCAAGTTCAGCCTTGGAATCCCGTTGGGCAACAGCCGGAAACCGCCCCACCGACCCGCGCGCCGGCGGCGGCCATCGTTGCCTCAGACCCGCAGCCCCCGGGCCGCGATGTCGCGCCGGTATTGCATCCCCTCGAACCGGATGCGCTCAACCGCCGCGTAGGCCCGGTCGCGCGCGCCCTGCAAGTCGTCGGCCCAGGCCGTAACCCCAAGCACACGTCCCCCGCTGGTAACCACCTTGCCGCCCGCGATGGCCGTGCCCGCGTGGAAGACCTTCACATCCGGCAAACCGTCCGCCTCGTCGAGCCCGTGAATAGCCGCGCCCCGGGCGTATTTCCCGGGATACCCCCCCGAGGCGAGAACGACGCATACACAGGCCCGCGAGGACCATTCGAGCGGCGTGTCGGTCAGCCGGCCTTCGGCGCTGGCTTCGAGGAGGTCCAGCAAATCGCTCTTCAACCGGGGCAGGTACACCTGCGTTTCCGGATCGCCGAACCGCGCGTTGAACTCGAGCACCTTCGGCCCCTCGCGCGTCAGCATGATGCCCGGGTAGAGCATCCCGCGGAAGTCGATTCCGTCCGCCGCGCACCCCGCCAGCCACGGGTCGATGATGCGGCGTGAAACCGCGATCAGCTCCGCTTGGTTGAGAAACGGCGCCGGCGAATAGGTGCCCATCCCGCCGGTGTTCGGTCCGCGGTCGTCGTCCAGGGCCCGTTTGTGGTCCTGGGAAGTCGGGAACAACCGCGCGGTGCGCCCGTCGCAAAGCGCGTGCAGGGAAACCTCGATCCCTTCGAGCAATTCCTGAATCACGATCTGCCGTCCCGCTTCGCCGAACGCTCCCTGGTTCAGCATCTGGTCGATGGCGTCATCCGCCTGGGCCATGTCCCGGCAGATCAGGACGCCCTTGCCCAGCGCGAGGCCGTCGGCCTTGACGGCGCAACGCCCGCCCAGCGAGGACGCGAACCGCGAGGCCTCGCCCATGGCCGTGAACACTCCGGAGCGCGCGGTCGGAATGCCATGCCGGTCCATGAAAGCCTGGCTGAACGCCTTCGAAGCCTCGAACTGCGCCGCCTGACGGTTCGGGCCCCAGATGCGGAGGCCCGCCTTCTGGAAGAGGTCCACGATCCCCATGCCGAGCGGATTGTCCGGCCCCACGACGGTGAGGTCGGCGCCTTGGTGGCGCGCAAAATCCAGGAGGCCGGGAAGATCCTCGGCCGACAACGGCACGCACTCGACGGCCTTTCCGCTGCCGCCCAGGCGCTCGGCGGCCATGCCCGCATTGCCGGGGGCGCACCAGAGATGGGTCAGGCGCGGGGATTGCGCCAGTTTCCAAGCCAGGGCGTGCTCGCGCCCGCCCCCTCCAATCAACAACACTTTCATTGCACCAGGGATTCGATGCCCACCAAGGACACGTGGAGCCGCGAGGCTACAGGGTGAAACCACCCGCCCGCAAACCGAATTCCCGTCCGGCCAGGGAGCGGCGGCATCGCCGGCGCAACCATGCCGCAGGATCCACCACGGATGGGCTGCTGGGCACGGATGTTGAGGGGAACCAGAATCGCCCTGCCCCGGTTCGGACTCACCATTCAGTGATTCTCCCTGCCCGCCGCGCCAACCCGGCAGCGCCGCACCTCACCCGTGTTATCCGTACCCATCCGCAGTCCATTAACCCGATGGTCGCGGCTCATTGCCCCAGCAGGTGCACGGTGATCTCCCGGCGATGGGGCCGCCGGCGATGTTCCCAGACGTAGATGCCCTGCCAGGTCCCCAGTGCCAACCGGCCGTGCGCGATGGGGATCGCGAGGTTCACCGCAGTCAGAGCCGTGCGCACGTGCGCCGGCATGTCGTCGTCGCCCTCGCAGGTATGGATGAACAACGAATCCCCATCCGGACAAAGCCGCGCAAAAAAGGCATCGAGGTCGCGCCGCACATCGGGGTCCGCGTTCTCCTGAATGAGCAAGGAGGCCGAGGTGTGCCGGAGATGCAGCGTGGCCAACCCTTCGCCCCAGCGCGTCCCCCGCACCAAGTGCTGGATGTCGTCGGTTATTTCGTAGAGTCCGCGCCCCCGCGTGGCGACGGTCAGGGAGTGCATTTGCTGGGCGAGCATGGGATTGAGCCGGGCCGGCGTTCGGCGTGTCGGGCCTATTCCTCGATCCGGTAAAGGTGGGTGCGCGAGCGGAGAATCAACGCATCGCCGTCGACGGCAGGCGAAGCCATGAACCCGTCGCCGAGTTCATTCTTCGCGAGGACCGTGAACTCCGGCGCGGCCCGCACGACGACCGTCCCGCCCTCCTCGTTGAAGAAATAGACGCGATCACCGGACCGGATCGGGGAAGCGGAGTAATTGCCGCCGATGCGCTCGCGCCAGTGCGGTTCGCCGGTGGCCAAGTCCAGACACGAGGCGATGCCGCCGTCGTCCACCATGAAGACCAGGTTGCCGGCCACGACCAGCGACGGCTTGGAGGGAACATTGCGGGTGACGTGCCAGGCGGTCTCGGGCGGCCGACTGACGCCGGCGCCGGCCACCTTGAGAGCGGACAATTCGCTCTTGGGAAAGCCCCAACTGACGAGCGCCAGGCCGTTGACGTAGAGCGGGCGGCAGGTTCCCGAGTGGCAGTTGTAGTTCGTCACCTGCCAGAACTCACGACCGCTGGCAGGATCGTAGAGATAAAGCGCGCGCGAACCCAGGCTCAGCATGGCGGGGCGGCCGGCCAGGTCGATGATCGTCGGGGTCGAGTAGCCTTTGCGCAGATCCCCTTCGAGTTGGATCCGTCCGTTCGCGTCCAGATCCTGGAAGTCAACCGAGCGCTTCGTTTGCCAGACGGTGCGCCCGGTGTGTCGGTCCAGCGCGACGACGTACTGGTAATCGGCGCCGTCGAAATGGAGGATGAAGAGGTCGCGCCAGAGAATGGGCGAGGACCCCGCGCCCCGCCAGTGGTTGCACGGCAGATCGCGGCGCGCCCACCACACCCGCCCGGTGTCCGTATCGAGGCAGGCCGTGCCCGGCGAGCCAAAGGTGACAAAGATGCGGTCGCCCTCGATCACCGGCGTGGGTGAGCCATAGGTGTTGAACTTGTGCGCGAACTGCGGTTCCTCGACGTGGAACAGCGTCCGGTCGAGGGTGATTTCGCCGCTGCCGGAGGCCAGCCTCACGATGCCCAACTCGGCCCCGTCCTCGCTCGCAGTCGTAAGCCAGATCCGTCCGTCCAGGACCACCGGGGAGGACCATGCGCGACCGTGGATGGCGGTCTTCCACACCACGTTGGTTTCCCCGCTCCAGGTGAGCGGCAGGTTCGCCGAGACAACCTGTCCGTCACCCGCCGGACCGCGAAACCCGGGCCAACCAGCCGTCCGCCCGGCAAAGGGGGTCAGGACCGAAAGCCCCGTGACGGCGGCGAGGCGAAATGCATGCGTGATCATCGGCGGCGAGCGTAGCGATAGAAGTCGGACCGCGCAACGGAACGCCTCGACAAACCGCCCGTGACCCCTTCGACGGCGCGGATCAGCCCGCCTTCGCGGCAACCGGGGTACCCGGGCGTTCGGTCGGCAGAATGGCATCACTCTAGCTGTGATGCCCGCCATGAGTTTCGTTTGGCACGTGGCGGGGCGGCTCTTATGATGTGAATCGATGTTACCGGGCGCCCAGCAAGTCCGCCGGTTGGCGGCCATCCTCCGCATGGCCGGCCTGGGGCTTGCCCTGTCCCTGGCCGGCACGGCCCCGGCGGCAACCGGCTTCAGCGAAGCGGACGACGACGCCCCGAAGGCCGGAGTCGAGCCACCACATTTTCGCCCGGCGGAAGTGCTCGTCCGCTTCCGGGCCAGCGCCGGCTCCCCGGGGCGCGCTCGCGCGCTGGCCGAAGTGGGGCTCCGGGCGGAGGCGCTCCCCCGTCGCCGCCACGATGCCGCAAGCCCGTCCCTGCAAGGAGGCACACCGGGGTTCTTTCAGCAACTTGTTCGCTATCAACTGCATCCGGAAACATCTGTCGGCGAGGCCGTGCACCGGCTGCGCCGGCATCCTGAAGTCGTTTACGCCGAGCCGAATTATCTGTTGCGGCTCTGCGTGGAACCGGATCCCGCCGCGTCGCCCGACGACTTCGAGTTGCCGCGTCAGTGGAACCTCGAGAACACCGGCCAGTTGAACGGCACGCCGGGCGCTGACGTCAGCGCACCGGCCGCCTGGGCCATCACGCGCTCGGCGCGCGCCGTGCGGGTGGCGGTCATCGACACGGGCATCGACTACTTCCATCCCGATCTGGAAGCGAATGTGTGGATCAACGCCGGCGAGATCCCCGGCAATGGCGAGGATGACGATGGCAACGGTTACATCGATGACCTGCACGGCTTTGACTTCGTCTCGAACGATGGCGATCCGATGGACGACCAGACCCACGGCACCCACGTGGCGGGCACCATCGGCGCGCTGGGCAACAACCGGATCGGGGTGGCCGGCCTTTGCTGGGAGGCCAGTCTCATGGCGATCAAGGCCTTCAACGAGCGGGGCGAGGCTTCCGTGGCGGATGTGGTCGAGGCCATCGAATACGCGGTGGCCAACGGCGCGCGCCTGATCAATGCCAGCTGGGGACAACCCGAGCAAAGTCTGGCGCTGCTGGACGCCATCCGCCTGGCCGACGAGGCCGGGGTCCTCGTGATCTCGGCGTCCGGGAACAGCCGGACCGACGAGCCCCATTACCCCGCCGCGCTCGAGGAGGTCGTGTCCGTGGGCGCCACCAACAACAAGGACGAACGCGCCCGGTTTTCAAACTTCGGACCGACCGTGGATCTGGCGGCGCCGGGCGAGATCGTGCTGTCGACCGCTCCGAACGCCCGTTACGAATACCTCAGCGGCACTTCCATGGCCGCGCCGCACGTGACCGGGGTCGCCGCGCTCGTGCTCGGTTTGCACCCGGATTTCACCAACGCCGAACTGGTCAACGTCCTCCGCAACGCCGTGGATGAAACCCGGGTGGACAAGCTGATCGGCACCGGACGGTTGAACGCCTTCAAGGCCGTCCGGGTGACCCGCCCCCTTCCGACGGCGCGATTGCAGGCGCCCGCGGTGGTGTCCGGCGTTCTCACCCTCGCCGGCACCGCCACCGCCGAGGCCTTCGCGGCGTACCGGGTGGAGGTGGGCGAGGGGCTGCATCCCGACACCTGGACCGCCGTGTACGAGGGGACGGCGCCGGTGGTGAACGGCGAACTCGTCCGGGATTACCGGACCGACGCCCTGCATGAAGGGGTCCACAGCTTCCGGCTCGTGGTGGTGGACGACACCGGCCAAACCGCCTTTGACCGGGTCGCGGCCACGGTGCGCAACGTCGAAATCTCCTCCCCGCAACACACCGACATCCTGCGTGCCGGACCGGTGGTCGAACTGCGGGGAACGGTCTACGGCGCCGGCCGGCACTACCGCATCGAATACGGGCGGGGACGGCTTCCGTCGAGCTGGTCCACGGATGGCATCACCCTGCGGGACGAGGGATTGAACGAGGTGGACGAGGGGGTGCTCGGCTGGTGGGACACGAGCCGGGTGCCGGCCGACGAATTCTACACCCTGCGGTTGCGGGCGGAAGTGGGGGGCGAAGTGGTCGGGGACTGGTTGACCCACCTGGTGCATCTGGACAGCCGGCTGCGGCCCGGCTGGCCGGTGTTCCTTCCCGGGGACGTCTCCTATTCCACGAACGACTGGCGGGATCTACGCGTGGCGGATCTGGACGGCGACGGCTTGCAGGAGGTGGTGCGCGTGCATCCGGGTACGGTCACCGGGGATCCGGCGCAACTGCGGGTCTACGGCGCCGATGGCCGCCTGCAATGGAGCGCCCCGCTCGGGGGCGGCGAGCCGTATTCGGACATTCCGGTCATGGGCGACACGGATGGCGACGGCCGGCTGGAGCTGTTTGCGGAAACCGGCGAGGACGGCTTGGTGTGGGGATTCCAGCATGACGGCACGCCGCTCGCCGGCGACTGGCCGGTGACCCTCACCGCCAACCAGTCGGGCAAGGTGCTGGCGGATCTGGACCACGACGGACAACTCGAACTCATCTGCTACGGGCAATCGCCGCGACGGGGCCACTACCGCCGGCAGCTCGCGGTTTTCGACCGGCTGGGAAAGCGCCTGGCCGATTGGGCGATTGACGACTGTTACCGCGACGTGGACGCGCCGCGGATGTTCCCGGCGGTGGGCAATTTCGACCGGGATCCGGGACTCGAGATCGTCGCGGTGAACGGTTGCCGGGAGGTCCTGATCTTCGATCTGGAGGAACCGGAGGGACCGGTTCGCACGATCCCCCTGGACACGACCCTGCACGGGACACCGGCGGTCGGAGACGTGGACCAGGACGGGTTGAACGAAATCGTCATCGGCGGTTACGACCCCAAGGCCGGCGAGGCCAGCGGCATCTACGGCGGCGTGTATTTGATCGGGGAGGACGGCGTGCGACCGGGCTGGCCGGTGTTGATCGAGCAGGCCTTTCTGGCCACGCCGGCCCTGGCGGACTTCGACCACGACGGCGACCTCGAGATCGTGCTTCCGAGCTGGCAGGCGAAACGGCTGCATGTGCTGCATCACGACGGGTTCGAGGCGCCGGGCTGGCCGGTGGTCGTCAGCGGCTATGAAACCCTGCGTTCGCAACCCCTGATTGCGGACATCGACGGGGATGGATCACTCGATGTCGTGGCGACGGTAAACGGGCAGACCATCCAACTCGCCATGCTGGGGGAATACGCGGCCCTTGGGGGAACGCGGGCGTGGGACTTCCACGGACGACGCCTGGATCTCGATCCCAACCCCGGCCTGACCGGCGTGTGGTTGGAACAATCCGGTGGATTTCCACGCACCAAATCGCCGCCGGCGGTGCTGACGGATCTGGACGGCAATGGTCGCCTGGACCTGGTGACCAGCAGCATCGATGACCGTGGCTATTTCATGACCGATCCCTATTCCTTCAGCAAGGGGCGCTACAGTCTCTACGCCTGGGAACTTCCGGCGCCCCATGTGGCGTCGAACATGGTTTGGGCCGCATATCAGCGGGGACCGCAACACACCGGCTACCTGGCCTCGCCCGCGCGCACCAACCTGCCGCCGGCCATCCTCGAGGTGCCCAGCCAGACCATTGCCGTGGGCGGGCGGTTCTTCCCCATCAGCCTGCTGCAATACGTTGCCGATCCCGATCACCCGATCACCGGAATCACGTGGCGGGTCGAAGGAACCGTCGAGTTGCGGGCCACCATCGAGCCGGGCGCCGTGCTACGGATCGAAACGCCGGGACCCGCCTGGGCGGGAGCGGAGACGCTGGTGCTGGTGGCGCAGGATCCCGAAGGCGCCGAGGCCCGGCGCCCCGTGGTCTTCGCGGCCGTTCCGGGCTACCAACCGCCCCGCGCCGTTGCCGATGAATTCCGCCTCCCCGAGGACACCGCCATCGAACTCGATCTCCTTGCCAACGACACGCACCCGCTCGCCCTGCCCTTCCGGCTCGCCAGTTTCAGCCGGCCGCTCGCCGGCGCCCTGAGCCGCGCAGCGGATGGCCGGCTGCTCTATGCACCACAACCCGACTATTTCGGACCGGATGCCTTCACCTACCTGGTGGCTGACGAGGAAGGGGGCATGGCGTTGGGCGAGGTGCAGCTGACGATTGAGCCGGTGCCCGATCCCCCGAGCCCGCAGGACGACCACGTCATCACCGACGAGGACACGCCGGTGGAAATCCGGTTCCTGGAAAACGACACCGATCCCGATGGCGAACCGCTGGCGCCCGTGTCGATCGGACGGCCCCTGCACGGGCAGGTCACCGCCGGCAACGACCCGAACACCCTCCGTTATGTGCCGGAACCGGACTGGTCGGGCGAGGATGGCTTCGATTACCGGGTCGCGGATCCCGGCGGCAATGAAGTGAGCGCCCGCGTCGCGTTGCGGGTCAAACCGGTCAACGACGCCCCCCGGGCCGAAGACCAGGGACTCACCCTCAATCGCAACGACCAGCGGGACGTGTTCTACCGCGCCAGCGATCCGGACGGCGACACCCTCGAGTTCGAGATCGTGGACGGGCCGACGCAGGGCGAACTGTGGACGTTCCCGCAGCTGGCCACCTACTTCCCGGCGAAGGGCTTTTTCGGCGCGGACCACTTCACCTACCGCGCCAGCGACGGCAAACTGACCAGTCGCCTGGCCACCGTAACGTTCGCCGTCCTCGACGCCAACAACCCGCCCAAGACCAAGTCCATCACGCTCACCAACAAGGTGGACCGTCCGGTAACGGTGACGCTGGCCGCCAGCGACCGCGACGAGGACCCGGTTCAGTTCGAAATCGCCGTCCCTCCCGATCACGGCACCCTGGCGGGCGAGGGCTCGGACTACGTCTATACCCCGAACCCCGGGTTCGTCGGTTGGGACGTCTTCCACTACCGCGCCGGAGACGGACGGGATTTCAGCCCGGACACGCCGGTTTCGATTTACGTCACCGACCGGAACACGGCGCCCCTCGCCGGGGAGGCGGAATTTGAGATCCGGTTCAACACCCCCACCGGCCTGCGATTGCCGGCCACCGATCCGGAATCCGACCCGCTCACCTTCACCATCGTCGAAGCCCCGGCCCACGGCACCGTGGAAGCCGAGGGACCGCCGTTCACTTACCGTCCGGAGGAGGATTACGTCGGTTCGGACCGCTTCACGTTCACGGCCAGCGACGGCGAACTGAACAGCGAACCGGGCAGCGTTTTCCTGCGGGTGCAGCCGAGCAACCGTCGACCCATGGCCGAGGACCAGAGTCTGACGTTCCCCGCCGACGTGACCTCGCCCGTGGCACTCGCCGTCCACGATCCCGATGCTGACCCGTTGCGCGTGGCGATCTTGAAAGGACCGCGTTATGGCCTGCTGGCGGGAGTGGGAACGAACTACGTCTACCGTCCGAACCCTGGATTCGCCGGCGCCGACAGCTTCACGTACAAGGCCTGGGACGGGCACATCTACAGCAACGTCGGAACCGTGCGCTTCGTCGTGAGAACGCCGTCCTCGGATGTGCCCCGGATCGAGGCGATCAAGCTCCCCCCGGAAGGCGGCGTCTGGTTGCAGTTCTTCGTGCGGGCCGGCCGCACCCACGAACTCCAGATTTCCGCTGACCTGGTGGAATGGGAACCGCTCACGACGTTCGCGTCCGACGTCGAGAAGTGGACCTACCACGACACAACCGCTCCCCCCGGCCACCGCTTCTACCGCTTGGTGGAACGGTGATCGGGGTGTCGAAACGCCTGCGGCGCGTTCCGGGAGGGACCGGGAACCGGCGAGAAAGTCCGTAACCCTGCGCCGGGACGGCTGTCTTCTACCAAGGTCAGGAAACCGGCGACAGGCGTTGACGACCGACCGACGATGCTGCGCCCGGGGATCCGCGTGCGGGGTGCGCGGTCATCGAAGGCGCGAGGCCGAGCCGCCGCGGCGGTCTCCCCGCTGCGCCCGCCGGTGGATCATCCGGAGCTTGGGCGTGCGTTGCGCCAGCGGCCGCGACGCGGCCCAGCGCAGGATCCCGGAGGGCGCTTGCCGTGCTTCCCCTCGGAAAAACGCGTGTCGCCTGCGATTCCCGGTAACCCGCCGCAGGGCTTCTTTCAGGAAGAGATGACGATGAAGAACGAACTGGATAACTCGATGCCGGAACCGGTCGCCGGCAAGGAACCCGCGGCGCGCCGCCATGACCTTGACGCCCTGCGGGCCGCCGCCATGCTGCTCGGCATCGCCTTTCACATCGGGATCGCCTTCGCGGCGGGAATCCCGTGGCTGGTGCAGGACGCCCGCCGCTCGGTCGGGTTCCTGCTGTTCGTCGACGCCTCCCACGGCTTTCGGATGCCGTTGTTCTTCCTGATCAGCGGCTTCTTCACGGCGATGCTCTGGCGGAAACGCGGCTTGAAGGCCCTGCTCAAACACCGCTTCCAACGCATCCTGCTCCCCTGCCTGCTCGGGCTCGTCACCATCGTCCCCCTGATGTTCGTGGTCGGTGGACTGGCGCTCACTTCGGAACCCGCCAAGCCCCAGACCGGCTCGTCCGGCACCGCCGGGACCGCGCTGTTCGACGCCGTGTTGGCGGACGACCCCGACGCGCTCGGGGGACTCCTTGCCGGCGGGAGCGATGTCAACGCGCTCCATCCGCAATGGGGCATCCCGCCCCTGATGCTCGCTGCCTTGTTGGATCGCAGCGAGGCCGCGGAATCACTGATCGTCGCCGGCGCCGACGTCCACGCCCGCGGGCAGGATGGCGGCACGGCCCTGCATGCCGCAGCATTTCTCGGATGCGCCGAAACCGCCCGGGTGCTGCTCGACCATGGGGCGGAGGCGGGCGCGGCCAATCTCCGGGGCGAAACGCCGGTCGACGCGATGGCGGCCGACTGGGCCACCACCCAGCTGATTGCGGGCATGTTGCGGATACCAGTCGAGGAGCAGACCGTGCGCGCGGGCCGCGATCGAATCCGGGCGGAACTCGAAAGTCGGGGCGGAGGCCCGGAACGGGTTGGCCGCGCTGACGGGGAACCGTCCGGCAGACGGAACTCGATCCTGCCGCTGCTGATCAACTTCCCCGTTTTCCATCACCTCTGGTTTCTCTGGTTTCTCTGGTGGTTGGTGGTGCTGTTTGCGGTGGGATTCCTGGTGGCGGAACGCTTGGGCTGGCGGGGCGCTCCCAACTGGCTGGTCCTGTCCCCCGCCCGGTTCCTCTGGCTGTTCCCCCTGACCATGCTGCCCCAGTCGCTCATGGGCGCCGCCAACACCGGGTTCGGTCCGGACACCTCGGTGGGGCTGCTGCCGTTGCCCCACCTCTTCCTCTACTACGCGGTGTTCTTCGGCTTCGGCGTGCTCTATTTCGAGGCCGACGACCGCACGGGCCGCGTGGGAGGTGGCTGGCGATGGTCGCTTCCCGTGGCTTTCCTCGTCGTGTTCCCGGTGGCCCTGGAACTGTCAACCGGCTTGTTCGGCCTGCGGCCGAGGCTGGTTCCGGGCAGTTGGGAGCGTCCGCTGGCGAACAGCCTGCAAGTGGTGTTCACCTGGATGACCGTCTTCGGCTGCATGGGGCTGTTCCGCTCCCTGCTCACGCGTGAGAACCGCACCGTGCGGTGGCTTTCCGATTCCTCCTATTGGCTCTATCTGGCCCATCTCCCGCTGGTGATTTTGGGTCAGCTCTGGGTGCGCAACTGGCCCCTGCCCGCCATCGTGAAATTCCTGTTCCTCAACGCGCTCGTCATCGGACCGCTCCTGCTCTCCTACCAGTGGATGGTCCGCTACACCTGGCTGGGCCGGCTCCTCAACGGTCCGCGCACCCGGCCGAGCAGGATCGCGGAAGCAGCCAGCCCTCCGGAAGGAGCCCTTCCACTGGCTGGATCCTGAGCGCCCATCACGCCATTACTGAACCTGAAAAACAGACGCCGACAAACCATGAAACACCCGATCCTCACCACCCTCACGCTGATCGCCTTCGCCGGCTGCAGCCAGCAACCCCAACCGCCCGCCCTCAGTCTGCAGGAGGCGGCGGTGCGGGGCGACCTGGCCGCCATCCAGCAACACGTCACCGCGCGGTCGGACCTCGATGCGCGTGAACCCACCGACGGCAGCACCCCGCTCATTGCGGCCGCGGCCTTCGGCCAGACGGCGGCCGCGAAGGCCCTGATCGAGGCCGGAGCCGACGTGAACCTCGCGAACAACGACGGTTCGACCGCCCTCCACACCGCAGCCTTCCTCTGCCGCGCCGAAATCGTAAAGGCGCTCCTGGCCGCCGGGGCCGACCGGGAAATCCGCAACCAAGCAGGCAGCACGGCGCTCGAATCCGTGGAGTTCCCCTTCGAGGCGGTAAAGCCGGTCTATGACCTGGTCGGCGCGGCGCTCGGTCCGCTGGGCCTGAAGCTCGATTACGAACGCATCCAGGCGGCACGCCCGGAGATCGCCGCCCTCCTCAAAGGCGAACAACCGTGATGGAAACGGATCGCCCAGTCGGACCTCGCGACCCGCCTCGCAGGCGCCGGGAAGGAAGTATGGCCGCGCCGCCTTGGGGGGCGGGATGCCGCTTCTCCTGCGCGCCGTACGAGCGGCAACCGATGCCGCTTGGCAGCCGCATCGATTCAACCCGCGGTGGCCGCCGACGTGTAGTCGACGCTGAAATCCAGGGGCTTACGCGGGCTCCCCGATTCCGATCAGCAGTCACCTTTGGGTGAATCGTCGCGCTCGGCAGCAGGCGGCCCTATCCCAGCCGAATCATGCGCGGACTGCACGTCGGTGGCTACGAGGCGCTGAATAGTCACGGCTCAGCCGTATCGATTCAGTCAATGGACCGCGGATGGGCACGGATGCCACGGATGGGGCGCGGCGCTGCCGCCATGGCAGAGACCTCACTAAATGGTGAGCTCGAACCCAGGGCGCGCGATTCTGGTTTCCCTCAATATCCGCGCCCATCCGCGCCCATCCGTGGTTAATCCCACTGCATGGTCACGGCTCAGGGTTTGGCCCTTGCCTGGTAATCCTTGAGGGTCTCCTCCAACTGCCGGCGCACGCTCTCGTCGGCGGCGGCGGCCACCGCCTTCTTCTGATACTCAATGGCCTCGGCGGTCTTCCCATTGTCGAACAGGGCGCGCGCGTAGGTGTCGATGATCGAGGCGTCCGCACCCTTGCTGGCGTCGAAGGCGGCCTTCGCCGCCTCAAGGGCGAACTTTCGGTCACGGTATTTGATCTGTTCCTCCGTCAACAGCAACCAGGCCAGCTGATTGAGCTGTTCCGCCTGGCCTTTCAGTCCCTCGAGGGTCTGCTTCGCCAACCCGTCCGCCTTCTCCTGCTCGCCCTGAAAGGCGGCCATGAGATAATCCTGCATCCGCTGCGACGCCAGCATCTGGCGTTTGACCTGGGCCAGATCGATCTCGGGGGGCAGTTGCGGACGGATCTCCTCCTCAATCGCCGCCAATTCCTCCGGCGTGGCCCCGCCCGTGACCGCCTCCTGGTAGCGCTGCAACAAACGACCGGCACGCGCCTGTTTGAGCATTTCCTCGGCGCTGAACGATTGCCCCGGGAAGAGCCCGCCGAGTTCGCGGTCGAAGGCCTCGATCCGTTGCGCCATCTCCTTGAGTTCGGCATCGCTGACCGAACCCGCTTGCGCGCCCTGAAAAAACCGCTGCACCAGTTCCATCGCCTCGCCCCGCCGTTTGGCCCGCTGCAAGTCGTAGTTCCCCTCGACCACGAGTTTCAGGGTCTCCTCCAGTTCCGCCATCGGGTGGCCCACCCAGACGACGTTGCCCGCCTTGTCGACGACAAAAGCCGTCGGGATCCCGCGCTGCTCATACGCCTCCATGTAGCCCTTGGAGGTGCCGCGGTCGTCATCGATGGCGACCGCGTAGTCCATCTGATCGCCCATCTTCTTGACGAACGGTTCGACCACCGAGGCCTGCTCGTCGCTGACGCCCACGAACAGGACGTCCTTGCCCTTGAACTTCTGCTGCAGCTCGGTGAGGTGCGGGATGCTGGTCCGGCACGGCGGACACCAGGTGGCCCAGAACTCGACCACGACGATCTTCCGGCCCTTGACGGCGGCCAGATCGACCGGATCGCCCTTCACCCATTGCCGGATCTTGAGCGGGGCGGCGGGCTCTCCGAGTTGAGCGGCGGAGGCCAAACACAGAACGGCGCCGGCGAGCGCCGGCACCGCGAGCGAGACGAGCTTCATTCTCATTCGCCGTATGGACGCAGAAAAGCCGCACGGGTTCAACTGCGTTTCTGCTGCACACCGCGGACCTGACCGCCCCCGGGCCCTGCGGGTGGCTTGCCCGGATCACCCGTGAGGCGGATACCAACGCCGGGGCTTCCCGGATGAGCGTCCGTGCCGGCGGCCCCGACCGCCGGTGCGGCCCGGCGACCGTCCGGGCCGCTCCTCCGGTTTACGCATCGGGTTCGCGGGAATGACGTCCGCGTTTGTCGGGCCGCGCGCTCTCGCGCCAGCGGCGCATGGCCGTCATCAACACCAGCAACGTGCCAAACACGATGATCAGCCCGATCATCGCCATGATCAGCAGCACGCGGCCCGGGTCGGCATGCGGCGAACGGCGTGCGGGCTGGTTCGTCCGGGTGATCGCGCGCGCCCCCGGCGGGGTTGGATCGGCCACCGCCGGCGGGGCGGATGCGTCGACCTCGACCGCAGCAACCATTGGTCGCCCGCCCATCGCAAACGCCGGTTCCGCGGGCGCCGCGGTTTCCCCCCGCGCCCGGGCCGTCTCGAACGACCGGCTGTAGCGGCCCAGAATCCGCAGAGCCTCGGCGCGAACCATGGGGCTGTCGGGATCGAAGCCCAGGCTTTTCGCCGCGGTCGCGTGCAGCGAATCCGTCCACCGCAGAGGCAGGACCGTGCCCCGGGTCCAGGCCAGGTCCATGCCGCACTCGCAATCCTCGCCGATGATTCCGAACAGCCGCGTGAGATTCGGCGCAACCAAGTGCTCCATCTCGATGAGCGGACCGATCCAGCGCGCCCGGCCGTAGAAGATCGCGGCGCGCGGCTTCTCCGTCGGGCTTGCTTCCAGCCCCATGCTCCACAACAAAGCCTGCTCTTCCGGGAAGTCCCGGGGCGGCAGCCGAACCAGTTCGGGCGCGGCGCGGATTTCTTTGGGCAGCGCCCCCATACCACGCTTGATCTCCTCGATGGCCCGCTCGATTTCCCGGGCGGCCGCCGTGTTCGCCTCGCGATCCGTCCCCTCGAAGAGCAGCACCACCCCGAAAGCCCGACCCGCCACCCCGGCAATCTGGCGGCGAATCGGCGACGTCACCCATTCCTCCAGCAAAGCGGCGGCCCGCCCGGGCGAAACGGCCCCCGGCAGGGTCGCGCACAGGTTCGTTGCGAAACCGTCCGGCGAAACCAGCACCAAGCCCGGCAGCGGACCGCTCAACGCCGTCCGCAGGTGCGTCGCGTCCGTCTGCCGCAGCGCCCCACCGGCCGCCACGAAATCCCAGCGCACGTTGGCGCCGTCCAGCACCGGATCAAGCGCCTGCCGCCACGGTTCCCGCTCCGCCTCCCCGAACGCTTCCGGGATCAGGCAATGCAGCGTGTAGCCCTCGCTTTCGACATCGATGAAGCCGAGGTCGCGGACGTTGTAGCGGCAGGCCAGGACCGGCGCGGGAAGGCAGGCCGCCAGCAGCCAGCCGATCAGGCCGAAGGCCCCCGGCGCCCGCCATCGATGGTGCCGCGCGACGCCGCCATGCCCGCTCGCCGCGCCGCCCACTCGCGCCCCCAAGGTCTCCACCGGTTTGCCCGCTTCACGCTTCATCATCCGCCCTCCACCTCCGGGCCGCCTCATCGCCGGGCAAGCGCCGCGCCCCCGCCCGCGATGCCCATCACTTCTCCGCCTTCGAGGCTCACCAGCACGCGTCCATCGCGGTCCACCGCCATCCCCCACGGGACCGCCGACCCGCGCGTGTCGACCCGCCAGAGCGGTCGTCCATCGGCCAGCGCGAACGCCTGCACCGCCCCGTCGACCGCCACCGCCACGGCATTGCGGCCCGCCGCGAAGGCGCGACTTCCAGCGCAGGGCTGCGCCCACACGGGATCCGCGCCCGGAACCTTCGGTTTGCCCCAGGTCGCGCGGAGCCGTTCCGACCGGTCACTCTCGATCCGCTCGTAGCAGAGCACCTGCTCGTTGTTCACCCACAGGAGGTCCCGACCGGACGTCGACGCCACGAGCGTCTTCCGCAGGACCGAGTCGTCCTGCACCGGATAGTCGGGATGCGCATAGAGCGGTTTGTCGCTCACGTGGACGTCCCCCTCGATGAAATAGAGTTCGCTGCCGCGCGGACAGACACTTGCCGGCACGTTGTTGTTGATGGTCTGACGCAGCAGTCCGGGATCGCTGAGACAACGGCCGGTGGCGAGGTCATACACCGCCGGCGACACGGCATTCCCCCCCGGCAGATAGAGCCGGTCCCCCTCCAGCATGAGGTGCCCCTGCACACTGACCCCGCTGCGGGCCTCCGGATCGAGGTGGCCAGACTGGTTGTTCTCCCAACGCACCTCGCCGGTCCCGGCGTCCAGCGCGACGACATGGGTGCCGTCGTAATTCACGATCCCTGCCGCGGCATAGACCGTGCCGTCGTGGATCGCCACCCCGCCGGCTGCCGGCCACGTGGATTGCAGCTGTCCGTAGACCGGAATGAAGCGCTCGATCGGCGCCGCCCGGAAACGCCATCGCAACCGACCGCTCGCGGCCTCGTAGCAATAGACATGGCCATCCCCTGAACCCACGTAGGCGCAACCTGCCGAAATCGCGGGCGGATACAACACGGGCCCACCGGTGAACGCCGTCCAGACCGCCTCACCATTGTCGGCGCGACAGGACCGGACAACGCCATCGGATCCGCCGAAGAACACGAGCCCCCCGGCGGCCGTGGGCGCCGTCGGACGGACCCCTTCCCCGAGTTGAACGCGCCATGCCACCGAACCCCCGGCAGGCAGTGCGGCCGCGCTCGTGACCGTGCCGCGCGCATTCCCACGGTAGACCGGCCAGTCGTTTTCCGCCGTGACGAGCGGCTTCTCCAAGGTGCCCCTGCCGGTGGTCTGCAACCGATCGGCCGGGCCGCCGCTCGGCTGGAAATCGAACGAGCCCGCCGCCCCGAGTGCGGTCACGCCGTACAAAGTGAGGTTGCAGTCGCACACCGAAGGCCACCAGTAGAGCATTCCGTTCGCAATCGTGACGCCGTCCTGGCATTGGGCGCGCATGGGAGAAATCAGGCCCGCCTCGTCGTTCTTCACGTCCAGGCGCACCGACCCGCCGCTGGCCCGGAAAAAGATCGCCTCGTCGCAGGCGGTCGGCCGGGTGCAGGCGCGCCGGCCCAGTTTGAGTTCGTCCAGCACCTCGCCGGTCAACGGATCGAACACGCGGCTCACATCGCTGTCAATCTGACCGCTCAACCCGTACACCGCATCCCGGCGCACGATCAACTGGTAGTTGTCGGAGGGATGATCCCAGAGCAACGCTCCATCGCGGGTGCTCACCGCGATCAGCCGCCCGATGGCCGGACCGGCGAAATAGATCGCCTGGTCCGTGCAGCGGGCGTACGCGGTGGTGCGCCAGTTGGTCCGCCAGTCCTGCCGGTCAAGGTAGGGACCGAACGCCCGGTAGAGGTCCGGAGCGTTGTCCGGTGTGCGCCGCCACAACTCCCGCCCGGTCGCGGCCTCCAAGGCCACCAGATACTCGCCGAACCGGAAGGCATACAACCGTCCCGCCTTCAGACAGAGCGCACGACTG
Source organism: Verrucomicrobiales bacterium (assembly GCA_024233305.1). Classification (GTDB taxonomy): domain Bacteria; phylum Verrucomicrobiota; class Verrucomicrobiia; order Limisphaerales; family J093; genus J093. The sequence continues at coordinate 181,228 of JACKPV010000026.1, read as the reverse complement.
TCAATCGGGCGTTCCTCGCGGTGCGCCCACCGGACCTGCTTCGAGGCCACGTCGATGGCGACCAAGGTCCGGCCGTAGCCCCACACGTGCTCGGGTTGGTTGAAACCCGGCGACAGCGGCGACCAGGGCCAGCCGTGCAGGTCGCGACGCAGTCGGATGGTCGGATCGCGCTGTTCCTGTTCGCCCACGAGCGCGAACAGGACACCGTCCTCCAGGGCCATCCATTTCCAGAAGGTCCCCTCCGCCACCCCGTCCGGAACCCGGATCTCATCCAGGGGTTCCCCGGTGGCGGCGGCGTAGATTTGGCACGATCGGTCGTCGCCGAAGAACACGCGTTCCGCCGTGGCGATCAGGGTATTGCGATGCACCATGAGAGCCGGCGGAATCTCGCGCTGCCACAGGAGGGTCCCGTTGTAGCCGTTGAAGGCCGCCAGCGTGTTCAAGAGCCCTTCCTCCCGCTCCTTGAACGCAATGTGTCCAAAGGCTTTGAACATCCGCCCGCCCGCCGCCACCGCCACTTGCGGCAGGGGAGCATAACGCGGATCGGCCAGGAATTGCGTCAGGTACGGCGCGGCAATCACCCGATCCTCCGAGACCGGATTGTTGTCCGGGCCGTGATAGGGATGAGTCCAGTCATCCTCACCGTCGGGCCGCGACTTCCCCAGCACCGTGCCATCCGGCAGCCACGCGCGACCGCCCGGCCGCAACACCCGCTGCAACTCGGCTGCCGGCGGCGCCGGAGCGGCCAGCACCAGGACCGCGTCCGCAAGGTTGTCGGCGAGGTTCAACCGGTCGACCGGACCTTCGCCCACCGTCATCCGACGCCCCAACCACCCCGCAGCGTGGGCGGCCTCCCGGGCGGCCCGCACCTCCCCGACGGAGACCCGTTGCGTGTACAACTGATAGCCCGTGCCCTCGATCAACCCCTGGCCGATCCGCTCCCCGGCATCGCCCAGCACCACAACCAGGCCCCGCGGCACGCCCGTCACCTCAAGCACCCGCTGGCGCCATTGCGCAGGCGTCACCGGGTCCGCATGCAGCGCTGACAGACCGCCGGCAAAGAGACCGACACAGCAGGCCGCCGCCGGCAACCACCCGCAAAGCGGACCGCGACGGGCCGCCGGGCGGAGCGCGGGGACGGGATGGGAAGACCAGCCGACGGCAGGGCTCGGGTGTGAGGGGGAGCAGCGCTTTTCCTTCATGGCCGTTGAATCGTTAAGCGTGAGATTCGCACTTTTGATAACCCCGGCATCATGCGGTTCCCGCCAGGACGGGGCAAGCAGGATTCCCCCTCCCAGCAACGTCTCGGGCGCAGCTCCGTTTTTGCCGAGTTCGAGGCGGCGAGGAGAGGGTTCGCGGGATTCGTCCCGCAAGCCCCGGCGGAAGTCCGACTGGCTGCCGAATCCATGCCGCGCTCGGAGCGGACGGACGAGTCCGAGCGCCAATGGGTTTGCGCTCCGCCCCCCCGGCTCCGCACCATGGCCGCGCAATGTCCGAACACAAGGCAACCGTTGACTGGCAACGCTCGGGTACCGGCTTTCTCGAAGGCCGTTACTCGCGGGAACACACCTGGCACTTCGACGGCGGCGCCACCGTCCCGGCCTCGCCTTCGCCCTCGGTTGTCCCCGCGCCCTGGTCGAACCCCGCGCATGTCGACCCCGAGGAAGCCTTTGTCGCCGCGGTCGCCAGCTGTCACCTGCTCACCTATCTGTACCTGGCCAGCCGGGCGGGCTTCCAGGTCGATCGCTACCAGGACGAGGCCACCGGCGTCATGCGACCGAACGCGGCGGGCGTCCCCTGGATGGCCACGATCACCCTCCACCCCCGCATCACCTACAGCGGCGATCACCAGCCCACTCCGGACGACGAACAGCGACTGCACCATCAAGCGCACGAGCAGTGCTTCATCGCGAACTCGATCAAAACGCAAGTGACGATCAGCAACCCGGCATCGTGACCGGTTCCTGAGCGCGCGGGGCGACCGCGACCTCCAGCCCCGCCGCGATCATTTCCCGTCGCTTTCGTACTCACGAGATTCCGGATCCCGGCGGCTCCGCCGGCTCGCGGTCCGCCCGAGGATCGCTGCCCTGCCCGATCGATCTCCGACCCGGCCAAAAAGGAACGGTTGACGTCGCGCGATGGGGCAGTATTCTCACTGAACTGACACGTCAGTCCAGTCATGGAGAAACGCCTCATCCTCGACAAGGCAACGCGCCGCCGGCAGCTCGTCGACGCGGCCATCGGAGTCTTCGCCGCCAAGGGGTACCGGGTGGCCTCGATCACGGACATCATCACCGCGGCGGCCGTCGCCCGGGGCACGTTCTACCTGCATTTTCAATCGAAGGAGGAGGCGTTTCACGCGGTGTTGGACCGGTTCCACGAGGCATTCACCGCGATGGCCGCGCGGGAAAAGGCGCGTCGGTATGGCAATCCGCTGGCCCTCCAAACCCGCCTGCGCGAGTCGCTGATCGAGTGGCTCGGGTTCCTCCTGTCGAACCGCGATCTCACCAAGATCGTCCTGCGGCAGGCGGCGGCCGTCGATCCCGATTACGACCGGCAGTACCAGCAGATTGTCCGCGACATGCAGGATCATTCGGCGAAGGCGATCCGGTTTCTCCAAGGTATCAAAATCCTGCGGGCGGACCTCGATCCGCGGTTCCTGAACAGCGTTTTCCACGGGGTCACGACCCAGGTGGTGCTCCAGGCCATCGCGGACGGAACCGACCCCGATCTCGAGGCGGTGGCGGACCAGTGGATCGATCTGTTGCGCATGGGCGTGGTCCGCCCCGGACTCCCGACCGGCAACCGCGCCGGCCGGCCAAGAGCAGCCAGGACAAAGCCATGAAGCGAGACCTCCCGAACCCATCATCCCCCCGGCGACGGAAGCGTCCCGGCAGCCCTCGTTTCCGCAAGGGGATCGTGGTTGCCCTGGCCAGCGTCGCGTTGTCGGCTTTGCTGGGCATCGGCTGGTTCAAGTGGCGGTTCCGGCACTACACCGGCGCCGCCGCGCTCGAGGACTTCCGCGCGGGCATCGCCGCCCGCCGGGCCCCGCATCCGGCGGTCCGCTTTCTCGAACTGCGCTACGGCCCGCTGGACAACCCCGCCAACCGGCAGAAGGCGTTCCTGCATTTCTTTGACGCGGGGCACATCGAGGCCATGGGCGTCATGGTGGGCCACATGGACCCCGGCGAACGGCAGACCAACATCGCAGACACCGCCGCCTGGATTTCCGACTACCGCAGCACGATGACCCCGGCGGAACGGGAGGCGCTCGGCAGTTTCCTGGATTCCCCGGCCGGGCAGGCCCAACTGCAGCAGGCCCGGCACCAGTACCTCAGCCGTGATGTCGCCTACCGGTCGGCCACCGCCCCGGTGATCGCCGAACTGATGATGACCCTCGACCATGCCCGCAACCGTTGATCCGCTTCCCGCCATGCGCTCCGCCTCCCTTTCCTCGCCTCCCCCCGTCCGCGTCCGCCCCGCCGCGTTCACCCTGGTCGAAGTCCTGGTGGTGATCGCCATCATCGGGGTCCTCGCCGGACTGCTGATGCCGGGCCTCGGGCGGGCCAAGGGCAAGGCGCTGTCGACCGCCTGCCTGAACAACCTCCATCAGATCGGGCTGGCGATGGAAATCTACGTGCAGGACAACGACCATCGTCTGCCGGTCTGCGCGCAGATGCCCACGCTCAACCCGGAACTCACGCCCCTCACCACCGCCCTCAATCCGTTCTTGCACGCGTCCAACGTGTTCAAGTGTCCCGGCGACCGTGCGACCTTCGCGCGCGAAGGAACCAGCTACGAATGGAACATCTTCCTGAACGGCGCCTCCTACGACCGGCCCGAGGAGGACCTGTCGCCGGTCACGCGCGCCGTGGTGGACACCATCTTCGGAGGCCGGATGAACACCCCGTTGACCGGGGATGCCGCGGCGTTCCATGGCGCCGGTGGTGGATGGAGCGGCAAGAACGCGTTGTTCTTCGACGGGCGCGTCGAACGGGTGAGGAACCCCGGGCCGGCGGAGTAGCCGTCTTCGATGTCCCCCCGCCCGGCGCCCCATCAGGGGTCCCTGCCGCGGCCCGCCCGGCAGTCACCAACCGGAGGCGCCGCCGCGTCGGTTGCCCGGGAGAATTTGCGCCCGGGCGGACCGGCCTCTACTATCCCGCGACACGCGCACCACGCGGCGCCGGCTGCCGGCCGCGTTCAGCGCCACCGAGCAACCGGCATTCGGGGCAGCCAGCATCACGATGAAGGACTCTCTGACCCACGTCGACGCGGAGTTGCTCGCGGACATCCGCCACCTGATCGGTCGCTTGGACGCCATCATTGCCGAGGAGTCCGGGGGCGCGGTTTTCCGGCATCTCGACCAGATCCGCCGGCTGGCGCTCGACAGCCGCCATCGTTCGGACGCCCGCAGCCTGCGACGCAAGCGGCAGTTGATCGATACCCTCGACGTCGACGAGGCCTATCGCATCACGCATGCCTTCAGCCTGTTCTTCCAGCTGGTCAACGTCTGTGAGGAACGCGCCCGCGTGCGGCATCTCAACCGCACGGAGGAACCCGCGATGTCGGTGCGCCGGCTGTTCCGCGAACTCAAGGAAGCCCGCGTATCCCCCCGCCGCCTGCAGCAGTGTCTCGACGAACTCGAGATCCAACCGGTGCTCACGGCGCATCCTACCGAGGCCCGCCGCCGGTCGGTGCTCAGCCAGATGCTGCGGCTGGCCACCCACTGGGACGACCCCGACGAAATCATTGAGGCACTCTGGCAGACCGAGGAGGTGCGGGTCCGGCGGGTCGGACCGTTGCAGGAGGTCGAGAACAGCGTGTTCTACTTCGACCACGTGATTCTCGAGGCGGTGGCGCGGTTCTACGCCACCTTCGACCGGGAGTTGCAGGCGCGCTATCCCGGGGTTCGGCGGCGTCAACCGTTCCTGACGTTTGCGAGTTGGGTGGGCGGCGACCGGGATGGCAACCCGTTCGTGACCCCGGACATCAGCCAGACGGCGGCGCAGTGGCACACCTGCGTGGCCATGGACTACTACGAACGGCAATGCGCCCGCTTGGTCGAGGAGATCTCGCATTCCTCCCCGCAGGAAGACCCGGCATTGTCCGAGGCATCCGGCGAGGGGATTCAGCCGTTTCAACCTTACGAGATCTTCCGCAGCCGGCTGAGCCAGCTGCGGCGCGAGTTGCGCGCCGGCCGCGGCGAGGCGCAGGCGATGATCCGGACACTCGAGGAGATCCAGCAAGGTCTGGTCGCGCAAGGGGCACACCGAACGGCCCGCGGGCGGATCGAACGCCTGTTGACCCAGCTGCGCGCCTTCGGACTGCACCTCGCCGAACTGGATTTCCGCGATCACAGCGGCAAGCTCGATGCCGCCCCGGAGGAAATCGTCGAGGAGTTCAGGGCCATCCGCGCCATTCAGCAGGCCCACGGCGCCCGGGCGGCCGACCATTTCGTGCTCAGCATGACCCGCGGCGCGGACGACATCCTGAAGCTGCTGGAGCTGGCCGGCAAAGCCGGCGTGACGGACGTGGACCTGGTGCCGTTGTTCGAGACGATCCACGACTTGGAAGGCGCCCCCGCCACCCTCGAGACCCTGTGGAGCGATCCCGGCTACCGCGCCCACCTGCGCGGCCGGAGCAACACACAGGAGGTCATGGTCGGCTATTCGGACTCGAACAAGGACGGCGGTTATCTCGCCGCCAACTGGTTCCTTTATCGCGCCCAGCGGGACATTGCGCGCCTGGCCACGCGCCAGGGCATCCGGCTCCGGTTCTTCCACGGCAAGGGCGGCACCATCGACCGCGGTGGCGGCGCCAGTCACCGCAGTGTCCGCGCCCAGCCCGATTCAGCCCCCGGCGGCCGCATCCGGATCACCGAACAGGGCGAGGTGGTCTCCCTGAAATACGCCAACGCCACCATCGCCCAACGCAACCTCGAACAGCTCACCTCGGCGGTCATCGGCGTCCAGTGCCTGCCCATGCCGAAACCCCTCGCCGTGCAGTTGCACGAGTGGGAGGCCGAATTTGACGAACTGGCCCGGCTTTCGTTCGATTTCTATCAGGAACTCGTCTACCGCACCCCCGAGTTCACCGACTACTTCTGGCAGGCCACCCCCATCGATCTCATCGAACACCTGCGGCTGGGTTCGCGCCCCACGCGGCGCCGTCAGACCACCGACATCCGCCAGCTCCGCGCCATTCCCTGGGTCTTCTCCTGGACGCAATCCCGGCACCTGCTCTCGGCCTGGTACGGCGTCGGCTACGCCCTTGAACAGTTCGTCGCCAATCATCCGCGGGGAATCGCCCTGCTCCGCGACATGTACGAGCACTGGCCGTTCTGCCGGTCGGTGTTCGACAACGCCGAGGTCTCCGTCGCCAAGACCGACCTCGCCATCGCGCGCGAATACGCTGCCCTGGTGGAGTCAAAGGTCGTCCGCGAGAAGATCTTCGGCCTCATCGAGGCGGAACACGAACGGACCCGGCGCCTGCTCCTCCGCGTGAAGCGGCGGCGTTGGCTGCTCGCGGATCAACCCGTGCTCGCCAATTCAATCCGCCTGCGCAACCCCTACGTCGATCCGTTGAACTACCTGCAGATCCGGTACCTGGATCGCTGGCGTCGGGTCCGCGAAAAAGACCGCACCGAGACGATGCGCCGGTTGCTGGCACTCACCGTGAACGGCATTTCGTTCGGCATGAAGAGCACCGGCTGACCCGGCGAACGGTTCAACGGCCCGCGAGCCATTGCGCGTGCTCGGGGGTGCGCGCCAGCAGTTCGTAATCGACGATGGCGTACGCCAGCCGGTGATCGTGGCGGCGCAACAAGCGTCCCTCGCGGTTGCGCCGGAGAATGATGTGGGCCGGTTTGATGTCGGCCACCTCGAACCCCTTCAGGGCCAGTTCCCGCACCGCCCGGTCGTTCACCGCCTGCAGGAAGCCCGTCCGTTCCTCGCCCTGCATCCGGAAATCATCCGCAATCTGTTCCGCGTCCTGCCCCTCGATCCAGCCGTAGAGCAACAGATAGGCGCGGTCGGGTTCCAGGGGCACGCCGGGTTGACGGGCGTGCTTCACGGCGAGCTTGTCTGCCGACCGCCCGGTTTGCCAGGGCGCCAGACGATCCGGCGGGGAGTAGATGCCCAGCGGGTGCTTGGTGCCGATGTGCAGCGAGGCCGGCCCGTAGCTTCCCTGGCGCAACTCGAAGACCAGCGAGAATTCCTCGAACGGCGTGTTGAACTCGGCGTTGAGGTGCCGGTGGAGCACGTCGGTGTCGAGCGGCACCGGCTCTCCCACCCGGCTGTGGCGCACGACCAGATCCAGACTCAACCCCCCGATGGGACGGGTGGGCATCCGGCAGATCGAACTGGTCCCCAGCAACCGCTGGCGATGACTCGCAAACCACTCCGGCGCGTGCCAGTTCTCCGGCTGCAAATGCTCCCGGAACGGCAGACCGAACCGCGTCAGGTAGAGGTCGCCGCCGTCCGCCGTCGTCCGGTAAACGTAGTCGACCCCGAGATGGCGCTGCCGCTCCCCGGCTCCCGCGGGCAGTTCTTCGATGCGGGCATGACGCAGTTCGAGGTCTTCCTGGTGCCGCTCGGGTCCTGACATTCGCGAATCATAGCAGCCAACGCCCCGCCCGCAAACCGGGCGGTCGCCCCGCGAAAATCCCGCCGGACACTGGCGCCCGCCGCCGGCCTGCTCCAGAATGCGCGCGCCGGGCGGACGACGGCATCACCGCTCGCGCACCAAATCCTATGGCACACGAAATCGACTACCAGGTGCATGGCGACGACATGCAGTTTGTGACCGTGGAACTCGATCCCAGCGAGGCCGCGGTGGCCGAAGCGGGGGGCATGATGTTCATGGATGACGGCATCGAAATGGAGACCATCTTCGGGGACGGCTCCGCGGAACAGGGCGGTTTCTTCGGGAAGCTGCTGGGGGCCGGCAAACGACTGCTCACCGGCGAATCGCTGTTCATGACCGTCTTCTGGAACCGCGGCACCGCCCGCCGCCAGGTGGCCTTCGGCGCCCCCTATCCCGGCAAGATCGTGCCGGTGCATCTGCCCGAGGTCGGCGGCACGCTGCTGGCGCAAAAGGACTCCTTCCTGGCCGCGGCCAAAGGGGTGAGCATCGGGCTCGCGTTCAACAAGCGGATCGGCGCCGGCCTGTTCGGTGGCGAGGGGTTCATCATGCAGAAACTCGAGGGCGACGGCTGGGCCTTCCTGCACGCCGGCGGCACCATTCACGAGCGCGAACTGCGCCCGGGCGAAATCCTCCGCGTCGACACCGGCTGCATCGTCGCCTTCCAACCGTCGGTCCAATTCGACGTCGAATACGTCGGCAAGATCAAATCGGCGCTGTTCGGCGGGGAAGGCCTGTTCTTCGCCACCTTGCGCGGCCCCGGCCACGTCTGGCTGCAATCGCTCCCCTTCAGCCGCATGGCCGACCGCATCTACGCCGCCGCCCCCCAAACCGGCGGCCGGACAAAGGGCGAAGGCTCCGTCCTCGGCGGCCTCGGACGGCTCCTGGACGGGGACCGGTAGGAGTCAGGAGTCAGGGGATCGAAGCGAAGGCTCGAAGCCGGTGGGAGGCGGCGGCCGGAGCGGACGTCACGAAGCCGGGTTTTGAGGGCGCTTTCGGCGGCGATCCTTAGATCAGGGGGCGTCTCTTGTTCCTCCTCCCGACGGTTCCACCGCGGTGAACTTCTCCATCAGCGCCAGTGCGACGCTCTGGCGCTCGGGGGCCAGCGTCGCCAGATGTTCCCGCCGGTCACAAGCGATCAGCGCATCGCGAACCGTCTGGAACGGGGCAGCATCGGGCAACGAGTCCATCAAAGCCAGGGCCTCCGCGGGCGAGGCCAAGCGGGCGAGGCGAACGAAACCCTCGACAGCAAACTCGAAGACGCCACTGTCCGCCGGCTTGGCAACACACCACGCGACCAAACCCGGCAGCACGGACATCCATGCCTCCGCCAGTTCACCACAAAGGCGAAGGAACACCTGGCAGACGAATGCATGGTCCGGCCTCAGGCCCAGAGCTTTGGTGGCCGCCGCACGCGCCTCGGCAGCAGATCGAGACTCCCGCCCCAGCAAGTCGGCCAGACCACTGAGTGGTAACGCCCTGTTTGGATCCAGTTCAACTGCCTTGCGATAGGCCGCCTCGGCTTCGTCCGGACGCCCAAGGTGACCCTGCAGCAGGTTGCCCAAATTCTGCCACAGATGGGCGGAATAGGGATCGAGATCGATCGCCTTGCGATAGGCCTCCTCAGCTTCGCATGGACGCCCAAGGTTAAGCTGCAGCAGGGTGCCCAAGTTGTTCCACGAAGAGGCGTGGCTGGGATCGAGATCGATCAGCTTGCGATAGGCCGCCTCGGCTTCGTCGGGACGCCCAAGCTGATGCTGCAGCAGTCCGCCCAAGTTGCACCATGAAGAGGCGTGAGTGGGATCGAGATCGATCACCTTGCGATACGCCGCCTCGGAGGCGGCCCAGGCTTGCTTGTCCCTCAGGAAGTTCGCGATTCGGAACCACCAGTCCGCCTCCTCAGGGCGATACCCCAGCTGCTTCCGGAGCTCAGGAGGCATGTTCTGGCACAGCCCCAGGATTCCGACCTCCGGTAGATCCTTGGCAGCGCGGTCGGCGTCGAACCACCGATCCAGCGACTCCCAGGCGCCGCTGTTCCAGCTTTCCCGCAGCGTGGCGTGCATGAACGCACAGCGGTCCTCGCTGTCAGGCGTCCGCGAAAGGGCGCTGTGCATTACCGAGTGGGCGTCGAGCCAGCCTTCCGCCCCATGCTCGGCGGCCTCGCGGGCGGCGCGGGCCAGAAGGTCGCTGGCCTCCTCATCGGGGAACACGATGCGCACCAGGGCCACGAACCAGTCGAGGCGGTTCCGCGCCGCGCGTCCGTGGCGCATCAGGTAATGGATGTTCGAGAAACGGTCGGCCAGCAGGTAGGTCTTGCGTTTCGGCCCCCCGCTCCCCTCGCGGACCAGCCCGTTCCGCACGAGCGAACGCAGTTGCGCGCTCACCTGGTTGCTCGGCAGCCGGGTGGCGGTGGCCAGCGTCCCCACCTCGACGGGATCCCAGGCCAGCGCCACGGCATCGAGAATGCGCTGCTGCTGCGAGGGCAGCGCATCAATGATCGCCTTGAAGTAGGGCGTGAACTCGTCCATCAACTGCTCGAGCTCCGCCCGGATGTCCCCCTGCAACCCCTCCGCCAGCAACCGGTAGAACGTCTTCACCAGTCGCGGATTTCCGCCCGTGAGCAGGTGCAACGCCCGCACGGTGCCCCGGCGCTTTCCGAGTGTCTCCGCGATGCCGGCGTCCGCCCGTTGCTTCGCCTCGGCAAGCAGGCAGGCCTCCATCTCCTCCGCGGTCAGGGGACGCAGTTCGAAGCACCGGAAGAAGTCGTAGAACGGCTGGTCCACCGAGGTGACCTCGTCGAAGTAACGACTGGCCGCCCCGATGATCATCACCCGCGAGTCCTCCATCAGGAACGCCCGCAATCGGTGCAGCGGCTCGGGATCGCGAATGGTCGCCAGCACGTCGTTCAGATTGTCGATGAGCAACACCGCCCGACGCCCACTGCGATCGACCAAGCCGAGAAACGCCTCCCGAGCGCGGTCCTCGATGTCCCGGGGGGACCGGGCGAGGAGGTCGTCGGCAATGCTGCCGGCAAGCCGGGCGGCATGTTCCCATTGCCGGATGCACTCGAGCCAGAAGTCGGCGAGATCGCCGACCCGCCGGCTTTCTTCATCGAAGACAACCGGTAGCCAACGGGCAGTGAGGCCGGCGTCCTGATTGGTCCGGTGGGCAATGGCCCACAGGGTGGTTGTCTTGCCCATGCCCCGGGCCCCGATGAGCAGACAGTGTTGCGGCGGCTCACCGGCCCGGTTGCCGCGCACAATCCCCAGCAAGGTCTCCAGCATCGGGCGTCGGGCCGTGAAGCCCGCCAGCAGCACTTCGGGGGGAAGCAACGCGGGATTGTGGAGGGCGTAGGGGTGGGAGGGCATGGAATCAGGAGGTTCGCCGCCGCCAGTAATCGCCGAGGATGTTCGAGCCGAAACGGGTGCGTCCGGAACCGCCCGCTTCCTGCAGCAAATAGCCGTCGTGTTTCAGCGTGTCGAGCACGTGGTCCAGTTCCTCGACGCCGGAAGCCTGCGAACCGAGCACCGGTTCGAGCCGGAGATGGATCGCGTCGAAGTCCGCGCGGGCGAGACCATCGGCGCTGCGGCACACCGCCTTGAGGATCTCCCGGGCCAGCCTCCGTTCACTCTCTGTAAAGATGTCTTTCAACCGGTCGAACATGCCGTCGCAGTACTTGTTGCGCCCGCCGTGCACCAGCCGTTCACGGTAGATTTGCCCCAGTTCGTCCGGAGTGGGCGGCGCGTTGAATTCCCCCTCCTGAATCTCCGACAGGAACAGCTGCAGGAGAATCGGCCAGTTCGCGCCCAGCAGACGCAGGATCTCCTTCCGTCCGCCGGCATCCAGCGGAATGGCGTTGTCCGCCGCCAGCTTCTCGAGGAGACCCTGGGCCTCCGCTCCCGTCAGCGGTGGGATCTCGTGCGTGTCGAATTCGTTTACGGTGGGCGCCAGCCCGAGGCTTCGCACCACGCCCTTCAACCCGATGGAACCGGTGACAAGAAATCGGATCCCCCGGCCCATCAGCTCGTGCCGCGCTGCGCGAAACCAGTTCAGAACGGCCTCGACCTCCTCCCGCGAACGGTTCTTCGCAACCAACTTGAGGAACGTGGGAAACTCGTCGAACAAGAAGAGGATCGGGACGTCCGCCTCGGCGAGGAGACCGAGAAACTCGTCTGCCGCTGAGCGCCAGCGATACCCGCCGCCGGCCACCGCAGCTTCGACACCCACGCTCGGAACCTGGATTTTGTCGATCCTCGCAAGGAACTCCTTCGCGACCGACAGCGCACACCCGCCGGGACTCAGCCGTAACCATGCAGTTGGATTCACCACGGATGGGCACTGATGGGCACTGATATTGAGGGAAACCAGAATCGCTCGTCCTGGGTTCGGGCTCACCATTTAGTGAATCTTCCCGCCCTCTCCGCCAAAGCAGCAGCGCCGCACGCCATCCGTGGCATCCGTGCCCATCCGCGGTCCGTTGACTGAATTGATACGGCTCAGGGGCTTGCCGAGCGTGTGTCGGACCTCCTGGATCGTCGCCCGCAGCCAAGCCTCGACGCTGTCGTGCTTTTCGAGGTTCAGCAGAACCGGGACGAATTCCCCCGGATGCTTCTTGATGTGCTCCAGACAGGAGGTCTTGCCGGTCCGACGCGGCCCGAGGAAGGCGACGTTGTCCCGCTTGAGCGCCCGCAACAGTCGCGCGATGAGCTTATGGCGATGGAAGAAGTTGCCGCCGGTCGCCGGTGAGCCGATTCGCAGTTCCATCCCCATAACGAGGGCGACGGTAAGCGCAACAACCCCGTTGCGCAATGAATTTTTTGCGCAATGCAGACGTTGCAAATCGCGCCCAAACTGTCTCTTCCCCCGAGCGCACCCGATGGTCCGACCGGCGGGCTGCGGGGCGCAACCGTCCACTCCGAGCAACCGCAAGTGTCTCCCACCCAAGCCCAGACGAATCAAGGAGAGGCCGAGGCATGGTCCGCGGTCAGTTCCCGACCCGACGTCGTCGGCGGGGTGTCAGATCAGGCACTCGAGGGCGGCCTTGATCTGCTCGCGGCGGGCCTGCCAGTCGGTGAGGCGCTGGTGATGCTCGGCCAGGATGGGTGCGGGGGCGCGCGAGGTGAAGTTCTCGTTGCCCAGCTTCTGCTCCACCTTCTGGATCTCCACCGCGACCTTCGCCAGTTCCTTCGTCAACCGCGCCTTCTCGGCCTCGACATCGATGAGCCCTTCGAGCGGCAAGTAGAGTTCGCCCAGCGGCGAATGCGCTGAGGGAGTGCCCTTCGGCGGGACGTAGTCCGGGTTCACCTCCAGCGTTTCGGCATTCAACAACAACCGGATCACGTCGGCTTCGTGCGACTCGAGCCGGCCCGCCGGACGAAGCGCGAAGGCGACCTTCCGGTTCGCCGGAATGTTGAACTCCCGACGGAAGTTGCGGCCCTTTGTCACTAGGTCGTATTTCGCGGTGGCCAGTTGTTCGGCGGTGGATTCCAGACCGTAGTGGACCTTGAAATCCTCGTCGAACGGCTTGGGCCAGTGCGCCACCATGATGGTCTTGCCGCCCTGATCTTCCGGAAGATCCTCCGCGTAACCCAGATCGTGCCAGAGTTCCTCGGTGATGAACGGCAGGAAGGGGTGGAACACCCGCAGCATGTGCCCGAGCACGAAGTCTATCACCGCCAGCACGTTCGCCTTGCGCGCCGGATCGTCGCCCTGGAAGGCCGCCTTCGCCGCCTCGAGGTACCAGTCGCAGAACTCGTTCCAGAAAAAGCGATACAGCGTCGCCGTGACCTCGTTGAACTTGTAGTCCGCGAAGGCCTCGTCGATCTCGCGGATGGCCTGGTCGAGGCGGAGCAGGATCCACTGATCATCGCTGCCAAGGAGCGCGGGATCGATTTCGCCCTCGACCTCGCCGCCCTGCAGCTGGCGGAAGCGGCAGGCGTTCCAGAGCTTGTTGCAGAAATTCCGGCCCAGCTCGACGTCCTTCTCGTCGAAGAGCACGTCCTGGCCGAGCGGCGCCGAACGCATCACGCCGAAGCGGAGGGCGTCCGCGCCGTACTTGGCAATCAGGTCCAGCGGATCGGGCGAGTTGCCGAGGGTCTTCGACATCTTGCGGCCCTGCTTGTCGCGGATGATGCCGGTGAAATAGACGTTGCGGAACGGCAGATCGCCCATCCACTCGTAGCCGGCCATGATCATGCGCGCGACCCAGAAGAAGATGATGTCCGGCCCGGTCACCAAGTCACTGGTCGGATAGAAGGCCCTCAGCATCGGGTTTTCCGCATCCACCGCGGGATCGCCGGTCCAGCCCATCGTGGCAAACGGCCAGAGCCAGGAACTGAACCACGTATCGAGCACGTCGGGGTCCTGGATCCATCCCCCCCCCACCAACGATTCCTGCACCGACCCAACCGCCGTCGCCGCGCACGCGGTCTTTCCTTCAACCCGCGCGACGACCGCCGGACCGTGCTGCGTGAGGGCCTCCACCGAAGCCCGGGCGGCGTCCTCGTCGGCATGGGTCTTTGTCCACACCGGAATCCGATGTCCCCACCAGAGCTGGCGGCTGATGCACCAGTCCTGGATGTTCGACAGCCAGTGGTCGTAGACCTTCGCCCATCGGTCGGGATGAAACCGCATCCGGCCTGCGAGCGGGACAACCTTGCCGCCGACGTCGCCCCCACCCACGCTCCCGGAATCGCCCCCCCCCTGCTCCACACACGCCCGGGCCGACGTCACGCCGGGGTATTTCAAGAACCACTGCTCGCTCAAACGCGGCTCGATCGGCACGTCCGCGCGCTGGCTGAACCCGACGTTGTTCTCGTAGCGCTCCTCCTTCACCAACGCGCCGATTTCCGCCAGCTTCGCCGCCGCGACCTTGCGCGCCTCGAAGCGGTCGAGCCCCTTCAGGTCGGCGCCGGCCAGTTCGTTCATCGTGCCATCCGGATTCAGGACATCCACCGCCGGCAGTTGGTGGCGTTGCCCGATGTCGAAGTCCGCCTTGTCATGCGCCGGCGTCACCTTGAGCACGCCGGTGCCGAACTCGATGTCGATGTGTTCGTCCGCCACGATGGGGATTCGGGCCTGGTTCTCGACCGGCAACGGCCGGATGACGTGTTTCCCGATGAGATGCGCGTAGCGCGGGTCCTTCGGATTCACCGCAACGGCGGTGTCGCCGGGAATGGTCTCGGGCCGGGTGGTTGCGATCAGCAGGCAGGTCTTCCCGTCCTCGACCATCGGGCCGTAGGTCACCTTCCCGTCTCTTTCGTCGCTCTCCGTCCCTTCCCCGCTGCCCACCGGGGCAGCCGGCGCTGCCGGCGCATCCGCCACCTCGACCTTGAAGTACCACAAAAACCCCTTCTGCGGCTTCATCTCGACCTCCTCGTCGGAGAGCGCAGTCTGGGACACGGGGCACCAATTCACCATGCGTTTGCCGCGGTAGATCAGGCCTTTCTGGTAGAGGTCCACGAAGACCTTCTGGACGCAACGCGAGTAATCCTCGTCCATCGTGAAGCGTTCGCGGGTCCAGTCGCACGAGCAACCGAGCTTCTTGAGCTGTTGAATGATGATGCCGCCGTGCTTCTCCTTCCAGGCCCAGACGCGCTCGAGAAACGCCTCGCGACCGAGGTCGTGTTTGGTCTTCTTTTCCTCGCGTTTCAGGGCCTTCTCGACCTGCACCTGGGTGGCGATGCCGGCGTGGTCGGTGCCGGGCAGCCAGAGCACCTCCCGGCCATCCATGCGGGCCTTGCGGGCGAGGATGTCCTGGATGGTGTTGTTGAGCACGTGCCCGAGGTGCAGCATGCCGGTGACATTCGGCGGCGGGATGACGATGGAATAGCCGGGCCGCTGGTCGCTCACCCGCGCCGGATCGGCGGTGAAGCAACCTTCCGCGCACCAGAACTGATACCACTTTTCCTCAACGGACTGCGGTTCGTAAGCCTTCGGGATCTCACTCATGTCAATGAGCCGGACAGCCTAGCGAACCCGGCCGCGCCTTGGCAATGCGCCATCCCGCCGCCGGACCGCCCACGGCCTTCGGGTATGATTGGAAGTGGGTGAGGGTTGGAGGCAGATTTTCTTCGAAAAAGGTGTACAAATTTAGCCACTTCGCTAAACACCGTTGGGATGAGACCGAAGAAACTCAGGCAAGAGGACCTCACCGAAGCGGATCTGGGGCTGTTGTGCAAACTCCACGCACAACCCGAACTGCGCGCTCGCATCGAGCACATCCTCACCATCGCCGACGCCCATGAAGGTCCGCTCCAGACCGCCGATCAGGTCGAGGAAGACCTCCTGCAGGCCATCCGCCAACTGGGCCATGAGACCCTCACCCACTGGGCCCGGCAGGCCGAGGCCCGCGTCGGCGAGGAACTCCGAGCCGAGGATCCCACGGTGCGGAGTCGTAAAAAAAAACGCTGAAGTGGTGGTGTGTGTTCGGGCAGATCACGGTCTCGGACCGGGTCTGGCGCAACGCCGCCCAGAGCTATGTGCGGCCCCTGCCCGAGCGGTTGGGAGTGGCTCCCCGCGGTCGCTCCCGGCGGCTGCAACGGGTCCTGAGTGACTTTGGCAGCGAGCAGTCCTTCGGGCGCGCGGCCCGGAGTGTGCGGGAACACTACGGATTTGAGCTCGGCCCCAGCGCGGTGCGCCAGACCACGCTGGAGCAGGCCCAGCGGGCGCGGGAAACGCTGGAGGCCCAATACCAGGAGCCGTTCCGGGCCTTGCCGGCGGTGGGGGCGGCGCATTTGATCGCCGAGGCCGACGGCACCATGATCTGCACGGTGGAAGCGGGCCGGCGCCAGGATCCACGCCCGCGGCAGTGGCAGGAGATGCGTCTGGTGGCGGTGCGCGACAAGGAGGCCTCGCAGGCGGTGTATGGGGCCACTTTCGGGAGTGTGGCCGAGGCCGGGCGACGGTGGGGCCACTGCGCTCGCCAGGCCGGCTGGGGGCTCAACAGCCAGATCCACGCGGTGGGCGACGGGGCCAGTTGGGTCCGGCTGCAGAGTCGGGAAGTGTTTGGCTCGCAGGTGCGCTTCCTGTGCGATCTCTACCACGTGGGCGAATACCTTGGGGCGGCCGCCCCCCACTGCCGGCCACTCCGACCGGAGAGTTGGCGAGAGACCCAGCAGCAACGCTTGCAGCGCGGGGCGGTGGGGGCGGTGCTCGGGGCGCTGCGAGCGCACCTGGAACCTGAGACCACGCCCGAGCAGGACGCTCCGGTGCGGCAGGCCCATCGCTACCTGAACAACCGCCGTGACTCGCTGGACTATCCGCGCGCCCTCGCGCTGGGATTACCCATCGGCTCGGGCATGATCGAGAGCGGCCACCGCCACGTGCTGCAGGCCCGACTCAAAGGGGCGGGCCGGGCCTGGCTCCACGACCATGCCGACCGGATCGCCCACCTCCGCGTGCTCCGAGCTAATAATCAATGGGCCGCTTTCTGGAACTGATCCTCACCCACTTTCAATCACACCCACGGCCTTCCGCCGACCGAGTTTCTGCTGGTCGCCCGGCCGAATCCGCGGCATCGTCCCGGTCGCAGATGAGCAAAGTGCCCGAAGAAACCATGATTCGCCGCTGTCAGCGGGGCGACGAAGCCGCATGGGAAGCGCTTTTCGAGCAGCATTACGAGGCGGTCTGCCGGTTCTTGTTCCAGCAAAGCGGCGGGTTCACCCGGCAGGATGTCGAGGAACTCGCCCAGGAAGTCTTCCTCGCCGCCATCCGGGGGCTGGACGCCTTTCACGGCGGCAGCTCACTGCAGACCTGGCTCTATCGCATCGCGATGAACAAGGGGCGCGACCTGATCGAAAAACGGCGGGCCGCAAAGCGCGGTGGCGGCCGGGATCCGCTCTCCCTGGATGCCCCGCACCCCGCCGACGGCACCGTCATCGATCCTCCCTCGTCTTCGCCCGGACCGGACGCGCAGACGGCCCGGAACGACGAATTCGAGCAGCTTCGCGCCGTCATGGACCGGCTGGGCGGCCCGTGCCGCGACCTCATCGAACTCCGCTACTTTGGCGACCTGACCTACGAGGAGCTTGCCGCCGAATCCGACATCAGCCCCAAGACCGTCACCGCCCGCCTGGCCCGGTGCCTCCAGCGTCTGGCCGAACTCGCCCGGGATTTTCGTTAGCCCTCGGCCCCTCCCTTCCCGTCTAAGCAATCAGAACGATGGACGACGCCCTTTCCAAGACCGCCGGGGAAATCCTCCAACGACACGTCGAACAACGTCGCGCCGCCTTCGGAAGCGGCGTTCGCCTCCGGGACGATCGTCGCGAAGCACTGTTGGAGGCGGTCCGGACCACGCGACGCGGCGCGCCGCCGACGCGACGCCCGGCGCCGGCCAGACGGTCGCAACCCGTCCGCGAGCAGAGGCCCAGCCGCAATCCTTGGAAGCTGGTTTTCGCGCTCGCCGCCAGCGCCGCCATGGTCACCGCCGCCTTTGTCTGGTGGCAGAACCAGCAACGCCGCGCCACAGCCGAACTCGCCCGGAACCAGACCGAAACGACGGAACAAACCCCGTCCGCCGGCAGACAACCCGATTCCGCAGCCCCCCGCACCGACCGGTCCTTCGCGGCGCCCGCCACTCTCGTCGGGGACGCGGAGCCGGTTGCCGCGGAGCCGGCCGACGCCTTGTCCATCCCCCCGGCGGGAGCCGACCAGCCGGAGCGGCGCAGCCCTGTTTCGCTGCCCGCGGCGAATGCCGCGCCCATGGCCGCGCTGGCGCCGGCGTCCGAACTCGCCGCGCCGGCCGCGCGCGGCCTCGCTGCCACCGCCCCGGAACTCGCCCCCGCTCCGACCGGCCCGCTGGATCAGACCAACGGGGTGGAGAACATCGCACTGCTACTACCGGTGCCAACCAATGCGCCGCCCGCGGCGCTGGCCGAACTCGCCGCCTCCGCCGACACGCTGAAGGGCGATTTCGAGCAGCGTTTCGAGCAGCCGCTCACCGCCGTCGCCTCCGCAAGCCTCTCGGGCGGTGCCTGGTCGCCCTACCTCTTCCGCCGGCTTGCCCTGCAACGGTCCGAAGCGGGCTTCGAGGTGGTCGACCTCCATGACGCCTCCCATATGCCGGCCTCGCTCAGCGTCGCCTCCCTGCAATCAGCCGGCCCCGAAACCAAGGCCATGCTGAGCCGGCTGGAGACGCCGATCGTCTCCCTGGAAATGCTCCGGCTTGAAGCCAGCGGGACCAACCGGACCACGGAACGCCTCACTCACCTGACGGCGGATCTCATTCTCACCCGCCCGCCCGCCGACGTGACCAACGTCGTCGAACGCGGCGATACCACCGCGGCGCTCGCGGCCTGGCTGGCCAATTCACGGCTCGTGGGATCCGTCTCCATGGAAGGCGCCGGCACGAACACCATCGAGGCCGTCCCTGTCTCCGGTCCGGGCGAATAGCCCCCGGGGCGACAGCGCCGCCGCCGCGTCAACGGCCCTCGTCAGCGGCCGCCAACGGCTCGTCGGCGTCCCGCAAGGCGTGGGTCAACGTGGCCGCCACCACCTCCGAGCCGCGGGCGTTGAGGTGGCAGTCGTGAAGGTGGTTGAACACCAGTTCGCGCACTTCCCGTACGTGGCGGATCAGGTCGGGGGTCAGGTCAACGAACCGCACCCGGTAGCGTGCGCAGTGTTCCGCGACCACTTGCGGCAGATCGTTCGGCTCCCACTGCCGCAGAAACGGCTCGGCATCGGGCGCCCAGCGGATGTGCCCGTGGAGCACCCGTTCCTTGCCGGGCATGTAGACAAGCCAGGGCCGCACACCGCGCGCTGCCGTGAAGCGCGCGTACTGCCGGAAGAACTCGTCCAGCGCCTCGACCTGCGCCGCCAGCAGACCCGCGCGTCCCGGCGGCGGGTAGCCGAGCGTGATCGCCGTCTCCCCCCCAGGTCCGGCAAACCAGCCGTCGATCCGCGGTTCAACCGGACCGCCTTTCGGCCCGGAGCGACTCCACCGTTCCCCCAAGGCTCGCAGGAACGAGGTCTGCGGCTTCAGCCGGCGCCAGGGACGCTCGCCGGTTTCGCTGAAGCGCACCGCAGCGGCCCGTTCGACGACGATGTCCCACAGGTCGTTGCCCTCGAAGAACACCACCATCACGTCCCGCGTGCGCGGGGAGATGCCGAAGTGCTCGAGATAGCTGAGCTGCGTAAACGCCCCGGTGCCCCCCACTCCCAGGTTCAGTACCCGACAGCCGAGGTTGCGCGCCAGAATCGTGGTGAAGAGCCGCTCGTAGGGGACATCGCCGAGTTCGGTAAACGAGTCACCCGCCACAGCGATTTCCCACGCGGACGGTCGGGGTTCGTTGCGAAATCCGTGCTCGTCATACCGGAGGGTGATCACCGGTTCATCGGCGTACGCCTCCGCCACCAACCCGATGCTCCGCAGGTAAGTCCGCATGACCTGCCCGGTCCATTCGACGCCGCCCTCCCGTCGGAAATAGACCGGCGCCAACGGCACGCGGGGCAACCGCCAGTTGGGCGGCGTTCGTTCGAGCAGGGCGCGCTGGGACCGAAAATCAAGACCGATCCCGCGTCCCGTCAGTTCCACCGCCAGCAGCGCCAGGACGAGGCCCAGGACAACGAAGCAAAGACGCACCGACCAGGCGGCAACTGCGGGTCGGGCGTGCAGAACGGCCAGCAAAAAGAAGATCAGGCCGGCGGATACGAGCGGCTTTCGAAAACCCGCCAGATGCACCGCCCATTCCAACCGGGCGCCGATCAGCACGCCGGCGGTTACGAGCACGATCGCCGTCAGCAGGTGCGTCAGCACATGCACCCGCCGACTGGGCGCCCTCCGGGGCGTCACGGGAACAAAGCGGACGGCGCGACCGTTTCAGGGGCGGTCGCGCCGTCAGGTGAAAGGTTCGGTTGCGCGCCGGCGTCCGGCATCAACGCAGACCGGGCGGCATGGGCGTGTTGAACCGCAGGCTGAAGCCGGCGGCGCTCGCCTGGCCCGCGAAGACCGTGAAGTGAAAGTACTTCTCAATCTGGGCGTAAGGCGGCAGGAGCTTGAAGTCGAACCATTCCTTGAGTTTCGCCTCCATCTCGCTGCCATCCATTCCCATCCCGCCGGGCAACTCCTCGCCCAGCAGGTCCAGCACTTCGTTGCCGTCCGCGCGCAGGGCTTCGACCAGCGCGCCCATCATGGCGCGGTCGTTCTGCAAACCGAAAAGGCCGGTCCGCATTCCCCCCACCTTCTCGGCGGCGGCGGGCAGACCGGGCGTGGCGCTGAGCGGACGGGGAAGCGAGTCGGCACTGCGCAGGTATTCCTCCAGAATGCCGCCGTCCATCGAGATGGCGAGGTAACCGGCCCCGGCGCACAGGTTGATCTTGATGGCGCCATCGGGGCCGGGCGGCGCAAACGGCAGCGGCAGGGAGTGGATCTGCCGGCCGAGGAACTCGCGCTGGTCGAAGGGCATGCCAAACGCCGTCGACACCAGGGTCTTGATCGCGTCCATCAGACGTTCAGGCGCGGGCGAACCAACCAGGGTGATCGTCGGCTGGTTGCTCAAGCCCTCGATCGTGTTCTCCCGGGGCAGCTTTTCGTACGAAATCAGGTCGTCGCCCAGATTACCGATCAGATCCCGGCGCAGGTCGAAGTCCGGGTTCCGTTCCTTGATGCCCGATTCGAGCTGCGCGATGCCGAAGTCGATCATGCCGGGCGCCACGCCGTTCGCCACTTCCACGATCGTCTGCCAGAGCTTCGGTCCGCTGATGCGGGCCCGGCTGTAGCCGGAAGCATCCTGGGGGATGAAGGCCGGTGGGGCGGCGTCCATGCCGGTGCCCACGGGAAACCGGAACAGCCCCCGCCGTTCGGCCTCGGGGGAGCCGATGAAGAAATGGATCTCCTCGCCCTCCTCACCCGCCCGGGCGCCGAAGGCCAGGCTCTTGAGGCTGCTCAGGCCCAGGGCGTTGAGGATCGCATCGGGGCGCGGCCCGAACCCGCTTTGCTCGCCGGCGGCATCGGCGGCCAGCTTCAGACCGATCTCGACCAGGGGCGCGGCGTTGATCCAGCCGAAGCTCAAGGCGTCGCGGAACACCAGGCCGCGGTCCTTCTGAAATGCCGGATCATCCGCCAACGGCCGCACGCTCGAACTCCCCGCCATCCGGGCCAGCACCCGCTCGATGTCGCGGGTTCCCCCGTTGAGGCTCACCACCAGCAGGCCCTCTGCCGGTCCGAAAAACGCGCTCAACTGCGCCTCGTCCCCCTCGTCGGTCAGGCGCACTTCCGCGAACTCGAAACCCCGGACTTCACGCGTCCGCACCGTCTGCCCGCTGTCGGCCAGCTTGGCCTTGACCTCGGCCAGCTTCGTCCGCAATTGCTCCGCCTGGTCGCCCGTATCGATCAGCAACACCAGCCCCGGCAGCGGATTCTCCGTGCCGGTCCAGCCATTGCGCGTGACCCCCAGGGTGATCTGCCCCCGCAACAGGCCGGCGTATTCCGCCAGGTTCAACCCGGTCTTGCTCTCGAACGGATCAACGACGTCCTCCTGAAACTCGTGGAGGAACTTGTCGCGGAAGGGCGCCATCGCCGGGTCGCGCCAGAGCCGCCACATCGCGGAATCGCGGCTGGCGCGTTGCACCCGGGCAAAGTCCGGCAGGCTGATCATCGCCAGGGTGTCATCGGGCAGCAGCTGTTCCGGCGCCGGGGCCGCGGCCCGGGCCGGCAACAGGAACGCCGCCAGGGCGCCGGCCAGTAGGAATCGGGAATAAGTCATGAAGGGAGTCGTCACTGCGTTATCAGGGTTCAAGTCAGACCGCCGGTCGCCCGGACCGGCGGCCAAAGCCGCACCGCCTCAGGGCCGCGCGTCCGCCGACGCGCGCCGCGGCGGTTCCAGATAGCGGTAGGGATTGCTGGGATTGTCGTTGTCGTAGGCGAAGGCGTCGCGGTGGCGGAGGAAGTAGGTCAGCCGTTCGACGGGAATCGCAAACCCGAGCCCCTCGCCAAGCATCAGCTTCATGTTGGTCACGCCGGCCACTTCGCCGCGCAGGTTGAAAAGCGGGCCACCGCTGTTGCCGGGATTGATCTGGGCCGTGGTCTGGAGATAGAGGTCCCCTTCCATCTCCCGCGTCTTCGTGCTCACAATGCCCTCGGTCAGGGTTCGTTCCAGCCCCAGCGGGCTGCCGATGGCAAACACCCGCTCCCCCACCGCGAGGCCGTCCGCGTCGCCCAGCACCACGCTCGCAAACCGGGGAGCCCCCGGGTCCTCGATCAGCAGCAGGGCCAGATCGGCGAACTTGTTCATCGCGACAATCCGGACCTGTTTGTAGG
Source organism: Verrucomicrobiales bacterium (assembly GCA_024233305.1). Lineage (GTDB taxonomy): Bacteria > Verrucomicrobiota > Verrucomicrobiia > Limisphaerales > J093 > J093. The sequence goes on along the minus strand of JACKPV010000026.1, from coordinate 158,331 downwards.
AATGCCGGTCGAGTTGGCCGTCCCGCTCGTGGTAGACCTCGATCGAGATCTGCGTCTCGCCCTCGATGACGTGAAAGTTGGTGATGAGGTATCCGTCCTCGTTGATGAAGAAACCCGAGCCCAGTCCGCCGGGGGTCCGCACCTGCACGACCGCCTCTCCCAAACGGCGGGCCAACTCGCGCACCGACTGGTCGGCGCCGCGCCCGGTCGACACGGTGAACAACCCGTTGCCGCCCGTCGCGTGCCGGACTTCGGTCCCGGTGGCCGCGCCGCCCTCCGCCGGGGCCTCATCGGCGATTCGCTCGAGCACGGCCTCGCGCGGCAGCAGCAGGACGGTGTAACCCACATCCACCACCAGGTGCCCCTCCTTCTCGGCGAGCAAACGCCCGCGGATGGCCGCATTGTCCCGCAGTTCAAAGGTCTCCGCGGACGCCGCCACGCTCACGCCCGCCAGGATCGGCCACAGACCATGGGACAGTTTCAACATGGGCGCACCATACGTTCGGCCAGGGGTCAAGGCAAGGCCGGGCCGCGACGGCCGCATCCCGGGCCCCACTGTCTGAATCTGAATCGCTGCGCGACCAGGAACCGGCTTGACGCACCGGCTGGCGGTCCCTTAGTTTGCGCGCTTTTCGTCCCGGCTCCGGGGCGGGGCGCCTCGGAGCGGTGGAATTCGATCCTGAGCAGAAATCGAGCTGTGAACGTCACGGTAGAGAACATTGGTCCCTGCAAGCGTCTGCTTCGCGTGGAATTGGACGGCGAAGCGGTGAAGCAGGCTTTTGCGGAAGCCACGCGGCACTACCTGCGGAATGTCCGCCTGCCGGGTTTCCGGCCTGGCAAGGCCCCGCAGCATCTGGTGGTGCGCCAGTTTGCCGACGGCATCAAGGACGAGGCCAAGCGGCGGCTGTTGAACGACAGCTACCCCAAGGCCCTCGAAGAAAACAAGCTCCGGCCCATCATCAAGCCCGAGGTCGAGGAGGGCGAACTGGCCGAGGGGCAGCCGTTCAGTTACACCGTCACCGTCGAGATCGAGCCCGAGTTCACCCTGCCCGAGTACAAGGGAGTGCCGGTGCGCCTTGAGGAAGCGCGCGTGACCGACGCGGATCTCGAACGGGCCTTCGAGGTCCTGCGCGAGCAAAAGGCCAGTTACGAGGACGTGGATCGCGCGGTCAGCTCGGGCGATTTTGTGGTGGTCAAATACACCGGGTCCTGCGAAGGCAAGCCCATCACCGATTTCAACCCCACCGCCCGCGGCCTCACCCAGCAGGAGAACTACTGGCTCGAAGTCCGCACCGACCACTTCATTCCCGGCTTCACCGACCAGTTGCTGGGCGCCGCCCGCGGCGATCATCGCACGGTCCAGGTCAAGTTCCCCGAGGATTTCGTCATCAAGGAGGTCGCCGGCAAGGACGGGACCTACGAGGTCGACCTGCTCGAAATCAAGGAGAAGAAGCTGCCGCCCCTCGATGACGAGCTGGCGAAGGCCTACAAGGCCGAGGATTTGGCCCGGCTCCGGGAGGGGGTCACCAAAGACCTCGAACGGGAACTCGAGGAAAAGCGGCGGCGCACCATCCGCGAGCAACTCCTCAACAGCCTGCTCTCCCGCGCGCCGATGGAACTTCCCGAGACCCTGGTCCAACACGAAACCCGGAATGTCGTTTACGACATCGTGAAGTCCAATGCCGAGCGCGGCGTGCCGAAGGAGGCGATGGACCAGCAACAGGACCAGATCTACGCCCTCGCCAGCAACAGCGCGCAGGAGCGCCTCAAAGTGCGGTTCATGTTCGAGCGCATCGCCGAGGCCGAGAAGATCGGCGTGACGCAGCAGGAACTGTCGCAGCGCGTGGTCCAACTCGCCGCCGCCTACCAGATCAAGCCCGAGAAGCTCGCAAAGCAGCTCCAGGACCGCAACGCGCTGGGCGAGATCCGCTACCAGATTCTGAGCGCCAAGGTGTTCGATTTCCTCGAACAGGCTGCGAACGTCGAAGTGGTTCCCGCAACCGCCTGACCGTACCCGGGCCGGACGGGAGGCGCATGGCAACCGGGCCGGGAGCAGCCGGCCGGCTTCCGGTTTTGAAGGTGATCGCATCCATCGAACAAACGCCTTTCCAAGTCCCGGCGCCCGGCGCATAACATCCCGCCATGAAACACGCCGGAAAAGCGACGCGCGCCGGCCTCCGGCTGATTTACCTCTCCCTGGTCTGGGTGCTGGGCCTCGTCTTCGCCGGCATCCTCGCCCGGCTCCTGGGCGGGTTCCTCGTGGGCGCGGTCGGGATCCTCATGGGCGTGTGGTTCCTCTTCGGCCTGTTCACGATCTACTTCTTCCGCGATCCCCGACCGCGGCCGCCCGCCACGGTCGGCGTGCTGCTGGCGCCCGCCCACGGCAAGGTCGACGCCATCGACGAGATCGACGAGCCCAGCTTCCTCGGCGGGCGGTGCCGGCGCATCTCGACCTTCCTGTCGGTCTTCGACGTGCATGTGCAATACGCCCCGGTCGCAGGCCGCGTCGTCCTCTGCCGCCACACCCGCGGTCAGTTTGTGAATGCGCTCCGGGCTGATTCCGCCCGGTTCAACGAGAACGTGCTCGTGGGCATTCAATCGGACGAACGCGAGGGCGAACGGATCGGCGTCCGGCTGATCGCCGGCCTCATCGCGCGGCGCATCATCCCGTGGACCGCCGAGGGGGAGATCGTCGCCCGGGGGGAACGCATCAGCCTCATTCAGTTTGGCTCGCGCGTGGACCTCTACCTGCCGCTGGATTACGAGGTCACGGTCCGGGAGGGGGACCGCGTGCGCGGAGGCGAAACCGTCATGGCGCGCCGCGCCCGCTAGCCCATGCCGCCGTCCACCCCCGAAGCCCCAAGCCAGTCCGAGAGCCCGAATCAGCGGCTCAAGATCTTCATCCTCCCCAACCTGATGACCGGGGCGAACCTGTTTTGCGGGTTCGTGGCCCTCACCAAGATCGTCGAGGCCAACGTCTCCTCGGAGAGCTTCAACGACACCATCCGCTACGCCCTGTTCTTCATTTTGCTGGCCTGCATCTTCGACCTGCTCGACGGGCGGCTGGCGCGCTGGGGCGGGCAGGAAAGCGCGTTCGGCCGCGAGTTCGATTCGCTGGCGGACCTGATCTCCTTCGGCGCCGCGCCCGCCTTCCTGGTTCACCGCATCGTCATGCATGACGTGTTCGTGCGGTATCAGGAAATCGGTTGGTTTGTCGCCTCCGTCTACCTGATCTGCGGCGCCCTGCGCCTTGCGCGCTTCAACTGTCTCGCCACCCTGGCCGGCAGCAGCGGCGGCCGCGAGTTCATCGGATTCCCGATCCCGGCAGCGGCGGGTCTGGTCGCCTCGCTGACCCTGTTCCTGATGTGGCTGGATGACCGCGATTTTCCGCGCGGCAACTGGCGCTACGTCCTGCCGGTGCTGCTCCTCTTCCTCTCCGTGATGATGATCAGTGAAGTGCGCTATCCGGCCTTCAAGGACCTCGACCTGCGCGCGCGTCGGCCGTTCGTCAAACTGGTCATCGCCCTCATGTTTCTCGGCGTGATCCTCGTCCTCCGGGAACGGATCCTGCCCGTCGTCCTGCCGGTCATTTTTACCGCCTACCTCGTCTATGGCTTCGTCCGGCCCCGGCTGTCCCGTCGGCTCCGACGCGAGATCGAGGAGGAGGATGACGACGAAGAGGAACCCAACGGACGGCCCTGAACCGGTCGCCGAACGCGGGGAATCGGCTCGACGCCCGGCCCGCTGCGTGGAAGGCTGACGCCGCATGAGCACGGTGGTTTTCACCCGGCTGATTCAGGCCGGACTGATCCTGGCAATCCTCCCGACCACGGGCTGTTCCCTCAAGCGACTGGCGGTGAATCAGGTCGGGAACGCCCTCGCCGCCAGCGGAACAACCTTCGCCAGCGACAACGATCCCGAACTCGTGAAGGCGGCCGTGCCCTTCAGCCTAAAGCTCATGGAGAGCCTGCTGGCGGAAAGCCCGGAGCACGCGGGCCTGTTGCGCGCGACCGCGGGCGGATTCACCCAGTACGCCTACGCCTTCGTTCAACAGGAGGCGGATGAAATCGAGGAACAGGATTTCGCTGCCGCGGAGACGCGTCGAGATCGGGCCCGCCGACTCTATCTGCGCGCCCGGGACTACGGGCTGCGGTCCATCGAGGTCGCCCATCCCGGCTTCCAACGGACACTGGGGGAGGATCCGGCGCGCGCCGTGACGCCCTGTCGCAGCGAGGATGTGCCCTCGCTCTACTGGACCGCCGTGGCTTGGGGCGCCGCCATTTCCCTGTCCAAGGACGACCCGCTGACCGTGGTCGAAATCCCGCAGATGGAAGCCCTGATCGACCGGGCGCTGGCGCTCGACGAGGACTGGAACGAGGGGGCCATCCACGCGTTCCTGATCAACTATGAGCGCAGCCGCCAGGGGGCCGAAGGGGATGCCGAGGCCCGCGCCCGGGCGCACTTCGCGCGGGCGGTCGAACTCAGCGAAGCCCGCCTTGCCGCGCCGTTCGTTTCCCTGGCGGAGGCCGTTTGCGTGCAGAATCAGGCCCTCGACGAATTCGAGGCCCTGCTGGCCCAGGCGCTGGCGATCAATCCCGACGCGTTCCCCGAAAGCCGCCTCGTCAACCTCATCATGCAGCGACGCGCCGCCTGGCTGTTGGCGCACAAGGAGGATCTGTTCGTCACCGGCCTGCCGTCCGGCCCGCGGTGAGGCCCGCGCCCCGTCCGGAAGCGAAACGCCATCGAGCGCCACGATTGCCTGTGATCGGAAGCCTGATCAACGCCGCCGCCATCGTCGTGGGCGCGCTGGTGGGCCGCCTCACCCGGCGGAACCTCCCTCCTCCATGGGAGCACCGCGTCCGCCTGTTGCTCGGCGGGGCGGCCCTCTACACAGGAGCGTGCGCCATGGGACGCGGGCTGGGCGACGCGGGGCTTGCGAAGGGGCTCCTGCGCGCGGTGTTGCTCCTGGTGGCACTGATCGCCGGGCGGGCAGCCGGCGCGGCGCTCGGGGTACAAACCCTCGTCAGCCGCGGCGGGCGCTATGCCAGCCACCGGTTGTCCGCGGAAGGCAGACCGTCGTGCCTCCCCGGCGATCAGGCGTTCCTGGCGGCAACGGCGGTGTTTTGTCTGGCCCCGCTGGCGCTGATCGGCCCCTTGCTCGAGGGGTTGGGCAATGACTTCAAGGCGTTGCTCATCAAGGCGGCGATGGACGGCATGGCAATGGTCACCCTGGTCCGGGCCTTGGGGGTCGCCGCGGCCGGGGCCGCGCTGCCCGTGCTCGCCATCCAGGGATCCATCGGGCTTTGGACCCGGTGGATGGCCATGTCCCACGCGCATCCCGCCGTGCTCGCCGGCTTGACGGCCGCCTCGGGGTTCATTGTGCTGACCGTCGCGCTGGTCGTTTTCGGGATTAATCGCATCCGCATGGCAGACTACCTGCCGGCGCTGCTCCTCGCCCCGCTGCTCTTCCGGTTCGCCGGTTGAAGCGCGTCCCCGGCGACCGGGCGGCACAATGTTGAAACCGTATGCTCTCCGGCGGGTAATGGTTGTTTGAAACGACACCGATCATGAAGAACAACCCACTCTGCTGGACGGCCATGCTCGCCGCGTTGACCTGCGGCTGCGGCGGCTTTGGCGACTGGAACCACCCGACGGTGCGCGGCACGGGCGAAATCACGACCGAACACCGGGCCGTGAGCGGCTTCAACGAGGTCTCGGTGGCCGGTGCCGGACACCTGACCGTGATCCAGGGGGACGAGGAGTCTCTGGCCATCACGACGGACGCCAACCTCCTGCCCTACATCCTCGCCACAACCAACGGCAACCGGCTCGACATCCGGCCCGACAACGTCAATCTGCACCCCACCCGCAAGATCGAGTACGTCCTTAAGCTAAAGGACCTGCGTGCGCTCCATTTGTCCGGCTCGCTCAATGCCGAAGGGGAATCCCTGCAAACGGAGACGCTGGCCGTGCACCTCAGCGGTTCGGGATCGATCCGGATACCGGCGGTCGATGCGGAACGTCTCGAGGTGAGCATCAGCGGTTCGGGGCACGGCACGCTCGGCGGCAAGGTCAACTCCCTCCGCTTGGGCGTAAGCGGTTCGGGCGGCTACGAAGCCGGCGAACTGGCAAGCCAGGTGGCGGACATTCACATCAGCGGCTCCGGGAAGGCCACCGTCTGGGTGAGCGAACAACTCGATGTTCACATCAGCGGCAGCGGCTCCGTCGCCTACTACGGCGCCCCCCAGGCGGAACAACACGTCTCCGGCTCGGGAAAACTCCGCGCCCTGGGTGCGAAGTAGCGGCGCGGAAGGCTGCCAGCAGCCAGCGGCGTCCGGCGCCAGGTACGCCTCACCCAGGAGGAGTCCCGCGCGCCAGGCCCCGAGGCAACGGACAGCCAACGAACGTCATCGGATCCCAGTGGACGACAGCGGATCGCTCGCCAGGATCCGTTTCCCCTCCACGTAAACCTCTTCCCGTCGGATGTCGTGGATGTAGACGGGCACCATCGCCCGGCGACCGAACTGGCGGGATTCTGGATTGTCGGCCGCGCCCGAGAGCGCATTGGCGGCACCCTTGTCAAACGCGAAGGACCCATAGATCGGTCCTTTGGGCAGGAACACGACCCGGGTGAGCGTCCCCTGAGCCTCGATCTCCTCGATCGCGTTGAGGCCGCGGGCGCGGAAATTGGCCGCGTGACGCTTCAAGTCGGCTTCGAGCAGCGCCCTGAGGCTCGGGGCCACGCCACCGAACATCGCGATGGCCCGGAGCGCGTCCTTCGGGGGGTCAAACGCCGCCCAGGTCGCCAGGCCGATCTGCACCAAGTCGATGCCCCGCGCCGCCCACTTCTGCCAGCTGCGCTCCTGGATGCCTTCGAGCATCAGACGAACGCCCTCGTAGTCCAGCGGCTCGTAAGTCGCCCAAAACACCGTTCGGGCGGGTTCGCCCTCCTCCGTGATCTGCCCCGGAACGAGCGAGTTCATCCTGACGACCAAACGCATCGTGTTGCCATAAACCAGAATCGGCTTGTCGTTCGGGTTGCGGAAGGTGACCTGCGCGACGTAGAACGTGTCCGCGAAGGTCTTTCCAAACGTCTGTTTAACGCCATCGTCCGGCATCAGGTAAGCGGTGGTGGACACCACCCCGCGAAGGACGTTGAAGCGAAACACCGCCAGGTTGCCGGCCCGGATCATGTCCACCATGTCAGGAGGCGGCGGTGGGGTTGCCTTTTCGTCCGGGGCCGGAGCCGGAGCCGGCCCGGCATCGGGTCCGGAGTCGAGGCCGGAGTCGAGGCCGAAGATCTCCTGGAACGTGACGCCGCCTCCGCTGGCGCGTCCGGCAGTCCGCTGGCCGGCATCCTTGCCCTCGACCGCGCCCGCGAGATACCGCGCCTTGGCCAGGGTCTTGCGCAAATCGCTGAGCTTCCCGGCCGCATCCTGCCGACCCCGCGCGGAGGCGAGCGTGCGATCGGATAGTTGCTCGCGAAACTCGCATAAATCCTTCGCCACGCCCTCGAGGGCTTTGGTCAGCAGCGACTCCCGGGGAGGTGCGACCTCCGACACCCCGCCGACCTGGCCCAGGACGCTGTCCTGCGGAGTCACGCCCAAACGGCCCTGGATGCTCTCGGAAAGGGCGATCAGTCTGCGCTGGAGATCCCTGGCAGTCCGGATGTCCTCGTGCAAACGGTCCGAGACCGCGCGGATTCTCTCGACCTCCGCTCGCGAAGCCGCCCTGCCGGCTGCCACCTCGCGGGAAGCGGCTTCGCTTTCGCGCACGGCGCCACCGACATCGGTCACACGGTTCCGGCTCCCTTCCAGGGCGGCCTGCAGGGCCTGCTGCCCCTCGTCCAGGGTCTGGAGCCCCTGTTCCACACCGCTGAACAGAAGCAGCGCTTGCGACGCATCGGGGGGAAGATCCCCGCTGGAGGCCACGGCCTCGCGGACGTTCCGCAGCGCGTCCGCGAGCACCTCGCGGCCACGCTCCACCTGCCGCAGCAGGGCTTCCTGGTCCGCGTCCAGACGGGCGAGCCGGTTGGTGCTGCCCGCCAATGATCCGGCCAGCCGCGCCTCGTTTTCAGCGAGTTCCTCCAGCGCTGCTTGATGGCGCGCCAGACGTTGCTGGACGTCATTCCACGACGCGAACACGTCCCGATCATCGGCCGGGCCCGCTGATCGAGCGGGTGGACGGGCCGCTCCGGACAGCGCTCGCAACTCCAGGATACCGCTCAGTTTGCCGGCGTCCGCCGCCAGCTCGTCCCCGTAGTACTTGATGCGCCTCCACCGACTGTCATCCTTCACCACCCTCTCCTCCGCCATCAACAACCCGTTAAGCTCCGGCAGCGCCTCGTCGATGTGCGACAGCAGCTCGTCGAGCGGATCAGGGTCCTTTGTCGTCCCAGGCGAAGCGTCGCCCGGGACGACCGCGGGCGCGCCTTTGCGGATCACTTCAATCGTGACGTACGGCAGGCCCGCCAAGGCCTGGGCGCGAAACGCCACCACGACCGCCGTGCTCATGACATAGCGGTCCCGCTGTTTCGAGAACGTGGAGAGTTTCCGTTCCGCTTCGATCTCGGTCTGCCAAAAGCCGCGCCGGCTCTCGACTGCCGCGAGCGCCGCCGCGACACTGAGATCACTGGACCCAAGGCCCTCAACCGTCCGCTCAAGGTTCTGAAACCGCTCGTCCTCCTCGCGTAGCAATCCCTCCGCCTCGTCGAGGTCGTTCCGGCCTCGGATGAGCCTGAGCCTGATCTCCGCCTGCTGCCGCGTGCGTTCGACCAGTTCGGCGGCGTCTCCCGGTTCCGGCTGATTGTTGAGCTGCTCCTCGATTCCCTGGATCCGGGCCGTCACGTCGGCCAGCCGCTTGCGGTTCGCTTCGCTGCCCTGATCGCCTTCCTTCGACAGCTTGGCTTGCTCCTCGCGCAGCGCCTTCAACTCCTTTTCCGTCTGGGCCCGGGCCTCGGGATCGAGTTGGAGTCGGACCCTCCTGGCCAGCTCCTGAACGCGGTTGGTATTCGTTCCCAGCTGCTCCTGCAACTCCGCGATGGAGTCGTCCAGCGTTTTCACCAAGGTCGTCAGCCGCGGCCGACGTTCCTCGTGGGCCTTTCGAGCCTCCGCCAGGTAATCCGGCAGGCTCCGCTTCAGGCTCGCGGCAAATCGCGCGTCCGCCTTGAGGCTCTGCTCGTCCAGGCGAACGCGCAACAACTGCTCCTCGGCATAAGCCGTGTCCGCCTCGGCGAGGGAATCGGCCGACGTCGCGGGCCGCACCACCGCCAGCTGAGGAGCCGGGCCAACCCGCACCTCATACTCGTCCAGGAACGCACTTCCCGCCTGCAGATCATCCGCCACGAGCAGGATCGTGTGGGTGCGGCTCATGTCGAGATTGGGATCGCCGCTGAGTTGCAGCGGGGCGGCAATCGCCCGCACGTGCAGCCGGCCATCCTCGATCGCCTTCTGCATGGCGTAGTTGAGCCGCAGTTCGACGTAGCGTTCGCTTATCGTCCGCGCCCGAGGGAACATCTCCGGGCTGTCGATGAGCCCGTCGACATAGCTCTGGACTGAATCGTCGGCATCGTTCGTTGGTAAAGGGCCGAGTTCGCGCGACGGCGTATGGCAGCCGGCGAGGAGCATCAGGAGCGGAAGCGCAAGGCGTCCGACGGGCGGGCGGCGGCGGATGCGGGGGGTGGCGGTTGGTCTCATTCGGTAATCTGCGGGCGGACGGGGACCGGGGATGATCGGGAATGCGGTGCGCGAACTGTCCGGGTGGATCACTCGAACGGGCGGTTCCCCCCGGATGAACGCCTGAAAACGGGATTGCCGCCGCCCATGGCGAACGGGGCCGCCGAGGCTTCGCTCAGGTCGGGCAGCGCCATTTGCGTCATCGTCCAGTAGTCGTCGGACAACGGCGCCAGCCGCTTGGTCCGGCCCCCGATCCGCACTTCCCGCGGCTCGAAGAAGGAATATGGAAGGAACCCGTAGCCCTGTTCGCCCCAGTCTCCCCAACTGTTGCGGATGATGACATGCCCCGCCGGCGGCCCGTCTTCCGAACCGCTGCCGTCCTCGTCGCGGTAGCCGACCGCCAGCACCGCATGGCCACCCTTCACCTTCTCCCGCGAGGTGGGAAACGGGATGATCCCGGTCCGCTGCACCTCCTCGGTGAAGAGGGACTCGAAACAGGTGAATCCGAACGCGACCGGATACCCCTGGGACAGCGACTGCTTGATGTCCTCGAGGTTCGCCAGCCGGTAGAATCGGAGGGCCTTGTAGTTGGCGGCAAAGGCGTAGCAGAAGGCGGGCGGCTCCGCATCGAAGTCCGCTTCCCGGTAGATCCAGTAATCCTCGGGGCACATCCCGAACAACCGGACGGCCTTGATCGTCTCGCGAATGTAGGCCCCGGTGTCACCCGTCCACTGCAACAGGTTGCGGGTTGCCTTGTAAAGGAAGAGCCGCGAGGCATCGACGTAACTGCCGTGCGTGGCAATCTGGAGGTACTCCACCAACCCGGTAACCGCCTGGGCCGTACAGCTCCCGATGCCGCCCTGATCCTCGATCGGACTCATGAAGGGCCGCAGGTCCACGTGGGGCAACAGGTTGTCGGGCGGGGCTTCAAGCAGGAGGCTGGGCCGCCCTTTGTCGGTGGGAAAGGCACGCCGACGGGCCGTCTGCAGACGGCTGGCAAAGGTCCCCGCTTCCTCGTCCTTCCTTTCTCTCGCCGCCGCCAGGGCATCCCCCCCGCCGGCGAGTTCCTCGACCTTTCCGGCACAAGTCCCCCACCCGTCGAAGGTATGCTTTGGTCGATCGGGATCTGCAGGTGCCTTGCTGGTTCGGGTCGCCTTCACCGGCGGACGATCCCGAAAGGCGGCCCGCTTCGCCAGGGCTCCCTCCAGGGTTTTGTCGCGCCAGTCAGGGAGGTCCGGTTGCCAGCCGAGTCCGTGGGGAATGTCTGTTCTCATGAGTTAATGGAGGTGGAAGAGAAGCCGATCGCGGCCCGCGCCCGCCAGGTGGGAGCTGATTGAAAACCCACCCCGAGGCCGTACCTGATCGGGAGCGCACTCACCAACAGCCGCCGGCGAGACCGCACGATTGGTCGCTTCTTCGGTTCTATTTGCAGCCTTTCCAGACACAACGGTCCGACCCCGAGCAACGGACCCGGTTCCCGTCGCGCACCTTGGACCTATCGCCGAACGGCTTAAGAATGTCAAATCCACCGCAGAAGCCGTGAACGAAACCCCACATCGGGGAACGCCTCCACGCCGACTGGCTCAAGCCAGGATTGCCTGGACGATCTCGCCGTGGACGTCGGTGAGGCGCATGTCGCGGCCGCCGAAGCGGAAGGTCAGTCGTTTGTGGTCCAACCCCAGCAGGTGAAGCATGGTGGCATGGAGGTCGTGGACATGCACCTTGTCGGCAATGGCCTTGTACCCGTACTCATCCGTGGCGCCGTGGATGTGCCCGCCCTTCACTCCGCCGCCGGCCAGCCAGACGGTATACCCGAAAGGGTTGTGATCGCGTCCGTTCGTTCCCTGCGCGAAGGGCGTGCGTCCGAATTCGCCCGCCCACACCACCAGCGTCGAATCTAGCAGGCCCGAGGCCTTGAGATCCTGGAGCAACGCCGCGATGGGTTGGTCGACGGCGCGCGCGTTGTTCTCGTGGCCTTCCTTGAGGTTGCTGTGTTGATCCCAGCGATCCCCGCCGACGACCGGGCAGGTGAGTTCGATGAACCGGACACCGCGTTCGACCAGACGCCGCGCGACGAGACATTGCGTGCCGAAGATCCGGGTGGGTTCGTAGTCGGCTTCGAGACCGTATCCCCGCCGGAGGGCCTCGGGTTCGCCGGCCAGATCCATCAGGTCCGGCACGGCGGCCTGCATGCGAAAGGCCAGTTCGTAATTGGCGATGGCGGCTTCGATCTGGTCGTGCGGACCTGCGCGGTCGAGCATCCCTGCATCCAGATCCCGCAGGTAATCGAGTTTGTTTCGCTGCAGCGCGGGGGACGGCTCCTGCGGACGGATGTTGGCGACGGGCCGGGCCTTGGGCCGGAAGATCGATCCCTGGAAGGTCGCAGGAAGAAATCCGCTGCCGAAATTCTCGAGTCCGCCCGGCGGGACCAGCCCCCCGTTCAGGACGATGAATCCTGGCAGGTTCCGGTTCTCACTGCCCAACCCGTAGCCCGCCCAGGCCCCCATGCTTGGCCGCCCGGCCAGCCCGAGCCCGGTGTGCAGGAAGTAGTTGGCGTTCGTGTGCTCGGAGAAATTCGTATGCATCGAGCGAATGACGCACAGGTCGTCGACGCGTGCCGCCACGTGCGGGAACAACTCGCTGACCGGAATCCCCGACCTTCCGTGTTCCTTGAAGGCCCACGGACTGCCGAGGGTCAGCCCGTTGTTGTTGAACTGCGTGGGCTCCATCTTCATCGCGAACGGCTGCCCGCTCTCGCGCAGCAGACGCGGTTTCGGATCGAAGGTGTCCACCTGCGACGGACCGCCGTCCATGTAGAGGAAGATGACGTTCCGGGCGCGGGCCGGGAAATGCGGCGGGCGCGGCGCCAGGGAACCGCCCCCGGGCAATCCGGTGCCCGGCATTGCGTCCGCGGCGCGCCCCTCGTCATCAAGCAGGGCCGCCAGGGCGATGGCGCCAAAGCCGTTGGCGCAACGCCGCAGCATCTCCCGGCGGGAAAGCGGACGCGGCAGGTGACCGGAGCAGAGCGGGGAAGCGTGCGGCATGACGTTCAATCGAGGTAGAGGAATTCCTTGGTGTTCAGCAGCACATGGCAGAGGTCCTGCCAGATGGGCTCCGCGGCCGCGCCGGTCTCCGCGAGGGGTTCCGTCCGCGTGGCTTTCTGTTCGTCGAGGAAGCGACCGGCCCGCTCGATTTCCCCCGCGGTCGGCGGTCGGCTGAAGACTTCGAGATACGCGCGGCGCACCCGCTCGCGGAGGGGCGTCGCGGGCTCTGCGCACAAGCGTTCCGCCCACAGCGCAGCCTGGCCCACGACGAACGGATCGTTCATCAGGATCAGCGACTGGGCCGGCACGTTGGATTGCGTTCGGCGCCCGATGGTCGTGAACGGAATCGGCGTGTCGAAGGTGCGCATCATCGGCGACAGAAAATTGTTTCGCACCTCGAGGTAGATGCTGCGCCGGCCGTTCCCATCCAGTGGACCGCTCTGCCCCGGCCGCCCGCGACCGTCCATGAAATCGGTGAGATGCGTGGGCACCGAAGGACCGCCCGTTGCAAGGTCGAGGCGACCCGACAAGGCCAGGATCGCGTCACGCAGCGCCTCTCCCTCCAACCGCCGGACGGCCATCCGGTGGAGCAGACGGTTGTCAGGATCGCGCTCCTCCGCCACGGGATCGACGATGCGGCTGCTCATCCGATAGGCCCGCGAGGTGACCAGCAACCGGATCATGGACTTCACGGACCAATGCGCTTCATCCCGGAAGCGGGCGGCCAGCCAGTCGAGCAGTTCCGGGTGGGACGGCGGCTGGCCAAGCACTCCGAAATCGTCCGGCGTGGGGACGATTCCCCGGCCAAACAGGTGCAGCCAGATGCGGTTGACCATGACGCGGGCGGGAAACGGGTTGTCCGGGGCGGTCACCGCCCCGGCGAGGGCCAGCCGACCGCTCCCCGCTCCGAACGGTTCGTCGTCCAGGCCGCCCAAAGCGGTCAGAAAACGCCGCGGCGCCGGTTCGCCCGGCCGGCGCGGATTGCCGCGGATCATCACCGGCTGGTCGACGCCGTTGCCATCGGTCATACCGGGAACGTAGACCGGATGTGCCACGGTTTTCTCGATGGCTTCCCAGGCGCTGAAAGCCCGCTCGACCGAACGCCGCACACCGGCTCGCACCCCGGTTTCCCCACCCAGCAGCCCGGCCCGGAACAAACCGTCGAGCAGCAGCGCCTCCGCCGGAGCCAGCCGTCCAGTATCGGCCCATCGGTCAAGAGCCGCCAGCACGGCGTGCTGGTAGCGAACGGCCAGGTCTTCGAGGGAGGCCGGCGCAGCGCTCCCCAGAACGTCCGCCGCCGCCCAAGCGGGTGCTTCGGGTGGACGGGCCTCATCGGACAGGCGGACCTCGATCAGGTCCACGTAACCCCCCGCGCCGTAGCCAGACGCATGGCCCCCGTCAGCAGGATCCGGGGCCGCAACGTCCAGGACTTCCACGTACACCCGGTCGCCCTGCCACATATCGAGATCGATCGTCCACCAACGCGGTTCGTCGGTGTCGAAGTTGAGCTTCAACCGACCGTAGATCGGATCGCGGATCAGGGTGAAGTTCTCGACCACCACGTTCAGCCGAGTATCGCGACCGGCCGCGCGGACGTGCAGGTACCGGTTGGTGAGCGTGAAGGTCGGCGAGCGGATGGCGCCTTCGAGGGCGCGCGAAAGCCGGGCGCTGTGCCAACCCGGTTGCGTGGCGAGCCCCGCCACCGGGCGTTTCCACTCCCCGACGAGGAAGTCTCCCGGAACCGTCGCCCGGCCGGGATCGGTCTCGCCTTCCACCAGCCAATCCGGGAAGCGGCGCCCGGCGAGGGGTTCGGCCCCGTCGGCGTTGGTGACCTTCCCCAGCGCGTCCCAGTCCGCCGCGGCAATCGAACCCTGACGGGAGAAGGTCCGCCAGAGATGCCAGGGATCGGCGCGGTTGGTTCGCGCGGGATGCTCGAGGAACCCGCGCCAAGCCTTGGCGCGTACCTCATCGATGACTGTGGGCGATTCCCCGGCAGCACCGACGGAAAGCAGTTCGGACGCCAGACGTCCGGCCATGGATCGCGCCGCAGCCGCCACCGCCCGGCGAAGCCGCGTCCTGGCCGACTCCAGTTCGCCCGCTTCCTCAGCCGAGAGGATCGGCGCGTTGATCGCCTTCTGGGCATACCGCGAACCAGCCGCCACGCCGAACAACGAGTAGAAGTCGCGCGTCGAGATCGCATCGAACTTGTGATCGTGGCAACGCGCGCAGGAAACGGTGAGGCCAAGGAACGTCTTGCTCAGCACATCGATCTGGTTGTCCACGAAATCCGCCTGGTGTTGGCGCACGTCCACCGGCGAATGGGTCTGCTGCCCGAACCACCAGAAAGCCGTCCCGATGACCGATTCGTTGCTGCCATCGGCCGGATTCCGGCGCGGTTCCGGCAGCAGATCGCCCGCGATGTGCTCGCGCACGAACCAGTCGTACGGCACGTCGGCGTTCAAGGCGCGGATCACATAGTCGCGATAGCGCCAAGCGTTGTGCCGCGCGTAATCGAACTCATGCCCGAGCGTCTCGGCGTAGCGCACCAAGTCCAGCCAGTGCCGCGCCCACCGCTCGCCATACCGGGGCGAGGCCAGCAGGGCGTCCACCCGGCGTTCCCAGGCATCGGGGGACGGGTCGGCCACGAAGGACTCCACTTCCGCAACCGACGGCGGCAGGCCAACAAGGTCGAAGTGGAGCCGGCGTAACAACGTCCGCCGGTCGGCTTCCTCCGCGGGACTCAGGCCCGCCGCCTCCAATCCGGCCCGGACGAAGCGATCCACCGGATGGGCGGCCCAGGCCGCATCCTCGACGGGAGGCGGAGCGACGGCGCGGAGGGGTTGCCATGACCAGTGCTCGCGCCGCCGCGCTTCAAGATCGAAGCCGTCGTCCGACCGCACGGCAGCCACCGCCCCGTCGGAATCCGGCCACGGCGCGCCGAGTTGGATCCACTGGGTGAGGTCCTCGATTTGCCGGTCCGCGAGCCGGCTGCGGGGAGGCATCTGCAAGTCCGGATCGCCGTAACCGACCGCCCGGAGCAGCAGACTCGACGCGGGATCACCCGGTTGGATGGCGGGGCCGGTGTCGCCGCCCGCCAGCAAGCCCGCGCGAGAATCGACGGTCAGTCCGCCGCGCACCTTGCCCGCGGCCGGGCTGTGGCACTGGTAACAGTTGTCCGCCAGGACCGGCCGGATGCGCCGCTCGAAGAACGCGTCCGCCGCCGCTGCCGCGGCCTCCGTTCCCCCCGTGGCGGGCAGACAACCGGCAGCGAACAGCAATCCGCCGACGAACCCCGGCACAACCCCTGCCCGCCGCCCGCGGAGGCACTCGGGCCTGAACCGTTCAATGGTCCGATGAAGCCGCATGTCCGGGCATCATGGGTCCATCATGCGTGCAGCGCAACTAATTCGGCGGGTTACGCACACGACTGTGCGCATCTCCGGCTTTACCGATACCGAGCGGCCTTGAACGCCGATCGGGGTGGGGATGGCGGGATTAACGCCGCCCCTCTCTCCGAACCGTGCAGGCGGGTGAATGAACCGCCTGACGAGGCCTTCCACCCGGCAAGATGCGCGCCCCTACAGGCGCACGGGCGCGGAGTTCCTTCCGGTGGCCGCGGACGGAGTCAACTCCTGAGCCGCATCAATCCGATGCGCCGTAGCCGCTGACGTATAGTCGGCGCTAATCTTCAAGGACTTGGGCGGTCCCGCGGATTCCGATCGGCAGTCACGTTTCGGCCCATTGTCGCTCGGCAGCAGGTGGACGGATCCCCTTTGAATCATGCGCCGACCACACGTCGGCGGCTACCCGCCACTGAATGGTCACGGCTGAGCGGAATGAGTTCCGCGCTCCGAAAAAGAAGCCCTGAGCCGTGTCCAGCAGTTCGACCACGAATCCACACGAATGAACCGAATAGGGGCAGGCCTTTGGCGCCCGCGGGTATTTCGCGGGACGGGTCACCAATCATCGGTGCGATTTGGAAGATCGCAGCAGGGCATCCGACCTCTGAATTCGCAATACAATGACGAAGGTTCATGCATTTTGGGCAAAGAGTTCAGGCCCTTCCCTGTGGTTGCGGCGCCAGCCGCGTTAGGCCTATTCGTGTCCACTCGTGGTTGCTCAGCCGTATCGATTCAACCCGCGGTAGCCGCCGACGTGTAGTCGGCGCTGAAATCCAAGGGCTTACGCGGGCTCGCCGGTTCCGACTGGCAGTCACGTTTTGGTGAATCATCCACCCGGCGGCAGGCGTCCGTATTCCCGCTGAATCATGCGCCGACTGCACGTCGGCGGCTACGAGTTACTGGATGGTTACGGCTCAGTGAATAGTCACGGCTTGGAAGCTCATCTGCCCGCTGCCCGACCGCGCTCCGCCGCAACCGGGACTTGCGCGGCGCCGCGGCAAAGCGTATGCGGGGACCGGTGTTGGCCGCGCTGCTATCGGGACTGGTACTCGGATTGTCGGCCGGGCTTGCCCCCGGCCCGCTCATGGCGCTGGTCATCGCTCAGAGCCTGCGCCACGGCGCGCGCGAAGGTTGCAAGATCGCTCTGGCGCCGCTGCTCACGGACGCGCCGGTAATCCTGCTCGCGTTCTGGTTCGCCGCCGGGCTGCGGGACCATGCCCGCTGGTTCGGCGTGCTCTCGCTGCTCGGCGGCGCCTTTGTCCTCCACCTGGCATTCGATGCCTTTCGTTCCCCCACCGCGCCGGTCGACGAGGCTGGCGCGCCTCCGCAATCGTGGTTCAAGGGCGCCGCCACGAATTTGCTCAGCCCGCATCCCTGGTTGTTTTGGATGACGGTAGGGGCGGCCACGCTGGCGCGAACGCAAGCGGTCGGCGCGCATGCGGTGGCGGCGTTTCTCGGCGCGTTCTATGGTCTGCTGGTCGGCTCGAAACTCCTGCTGGCGCTGCTGGCCGGGCGGTCGCGCGATTGGTTGGACGGTCGCGGTTATCGCGCGGTCATGGCACTTCTGGGTGGCCTGTTGTTCCTCTTCGCCGGGTCCCTCATCCTCCGGGGGCTCGTCGCTTTCAGCTAGCCGGCCTGACTCCGTGCCGGCCCGCTTCCGCGCGAACGCCGGAGTTGACGCAGGACGACCGCGCCGCGTGGAGCGCTGCGCGCGGCGGCAGAAAAGCGTGGCGACGGCGCCTTCGAGGGCGGACCGCCGGACGAGCGGTCGCTGCGCGGCGACAACCCCGAGAAGCCGGGGAGAAGCCCCATCGCCTCCTGCGGCAACCAAGCCGCCCCGGGAGAAAGGGCGGGCTCAGCCCAGCGCTTCCATTGCCCGGCGCAGGGCGGTGATGGTGGCGGCGCAGGCGGCTTCGTTGTCGAGTTCGTTGAGCGCGCGATTGAACGGTTCAGCCCGGATGGGACCATCAAAGCCGATGGCCGACAGCGCCCCCAGGAACCCGCGCAGATCGATTACCCCGGTGGTCGCGGGCAGTTCCCGCTCGCCGTCCCGCTGCTCGTTCTTCGCCCGCCCCGTCGGCGCATCGTTCAGATCCACGCTCACGACCTGTTCCGCCCGCAAGGCGCGCAAATCCGCGGCGCTGTCGCCGGCCTGCCACCAATGCCAGCTGTCCGCCACGATTCCCACGTTGTCGGTGCCGATCTCGCCGATCAAATCGAGGGTCTCCGCCAGGGTGTGAATGAACGGATACCGCCGCGCGACCAGGAGCGTGTGGGTGCCCACGTATTCGAGTCCCAGCCGCAGGCCGTGGTCGGCGAGGATCCGCGCCGCCGGCCGCAGACGCGTGGCGTGCAACCGGAAGTTGCGGACATAGGGGAGGTTCGGATGACTGGGCGAAAGCCAGGTACCGACGCGGTCCACGCCGGCAGCCTTGAGGTTGGCCGCTGTCTTCGGCAGCGCGGCCAGCCCCTGCTCGAAGTCGCTGTCCGAACCGCGAAAATCCACCGGAAAGCCGGCCTGCCCCCAAACGAGTTGGCGCGCGGCAAGCTCCGCCTGGAGTTCCTCGAGGGCCGCCGGTTCAAGCCGGGCCACGTAACCGGTCTGAGGCTCCACCGCGTCAAAACCATGCCGGGCGGCCAGGTCGATGGCTTCCCGCTGGTCCGCCCGCACCCCGATCGAGCCTCCCACCAGACACAATTTCATGGCGCGGAGGCGGTCCGCAGCCAGTGGGGAGGCGACGCCCAAGCCCGCGGCGGCGACGGCCAGACGGGTCAGGAATGCACGACGGTTCTCAGGTTCACTTTTCATGGTTCGACAGTGAATTCGGCGACCAACGGCAGGTGATCGGAGGCGGTGGTTTGCGGGATCCAAACCCGGGCGGGTTGCAGCGGACTGCCCCGGATCACCCAGAGGTAGTCGATGCGACTGCGCGGACGGTCGCTTGAAAAAGTGAATCCCTCGCCCACGCCCGCGCTTCCCCACGCCTCGGCGAAGGTCTCGCTCATGACCCGGTGGGTGCGGCTGTCCGGGAAGTCGTTGAAGTCTCCGGCGATCATAAAGTAGCGGGTGGCGGAACGCGCGGCAAGCTGCTGGAATTCGGCGACATTCGCGAGGCGTTCGGCATCGTCCCGCCGGTAATCGATGTGCGTGCTGAGGAACCGCAACGGGATCCCGTGCCAATCGACCGTTGCCTGCAACACCCCACGCTGTTCCCCGGGCCGGAGCATGCGCAGATGGGTGTTGTTCCAGCTCGTGACGGGCAACCGGCTCAGGATGGCGTTGCCGTACTCCCCGCCCTGGTAGGAGAAATTGTTGCTGAACAGGGCCGTCATCCCGGTGAGGGCGGCCAGTTCGCCAGCGAGATCCCGGCGGTTCGTACGTTCGACCCCCTTGTCGACCTCCTGCAACGCGACGAGGGCCACCTCTTCAGCCTTGATCACGGCGGCGATGCGCTCCAGGTCGACCTGGCCGTCCGTCCCTTCACCGTGGTGGATGTTCCAGGTCATTACCCGGAGGGTCCGGTCCGCTGCCTGCGTCGGAGCGGTCGGCGCCACGAGAAGCAGCGTCAAGAGCAGTCCCACGCGGCGGCGCTTTCGCAGTCGGGCACTCCCGGAAACAGCCGCGGCGCCCAGGGCTCGCTCATGGTCGTCGATCCCGCCGGAGATGGGGAAGAACGCGTTCATTTGCCCGTGCTGCGATCCAGGTGGGCGGTGAGCAGATCCAGCACCCGTTTCATGGCGGCGGCCGCGCTGCCGGCCCGGAAATCCTCGAGTTCTTCCGAAAGCTCCCAGGTGCGCTCGACCATGATTTCCTCATCGAAGGTGAAGCGCTCGACGGATTTGCGGCCCTTGGGCGCGGGGGCGGGCGCAAAGGTGGATTCGAGCCGGCACGATTCCCGCTCCCAGACGCGCGCCCGCCACCGGGTCTTCCGCTCGGTATCCTGAAACAGCTCAATCCGCGTGGGCACCAGGTCGCCCGGGAGTTCGAGGTCGAACTCGAGCGTGGTCGTCAGCTTGAAGACGGCACTCTTGACGGCCGGATGTTTGATCTTCATGGGCTGGCCGAGTTGTAGGCCCCACCGACGCCCTTGGCCAGCCCAAACGCCGCCAATCGCGGGGGTGAGCTGTCGCGGGATGAGCTTGCGCCCGCCGCGGATTCCTGCGATGAAGTCGGCGCGATGGCGCGCGACGGATGAGTTCGTGGGCCGGGGTCCGTGCCGGAGAGACCGAGTCACCGGAAGCGGAAGCCCCGTGGCGGATTGGCGCAGCAGGCCCCGAACCGTGCTCCCCTGCGAGGGCCCGTTCCGACCAACCCGCGACTCCGTCGTCCGCGGACGTTCCATCGCAGCGGCGGCGCCGGTAGCTCAATTGGATAGAGCATCTGACTTCGGATCAGAGGGTTTGGGGTTCGAGTCCCTACCGGCGCGCCATTCCACCGCAACAGGTTACGATCCGCATTTACACCACGCCGAACGTTGCTTGGCCATTCATTGGCCACTTTCGGAGGGGCTCAGCCGTATCGATTCAACCCGCGGTAGCCGCCGACGTGTAGTCGGCGCTGAAATCCAAGGGCTTACGCGGTCCCGCCGATTCTGACTCTCGGTCCCGTTCTGGTGAATCGTCACGCCCGGCGGCAAGCGGCCGCATCCCCACTGAATCATGCGCCGACTGTACGTCGGCGGCTACGACCCACAGACTCGTTACGGCTCAGGTGGTCAAACAGGCTCCGCTTGCATCCCGCATCGCCATCGAAACACGGTAGCGCGCCCGAACCTCCCCCAAGCGGCCGGGCCTTCGGGTCCGGCCTTTTTCGCTGGAAGCCGGGACCACGCGGGAGGTTTGCGCTTGCCATCGGATGGCGGCTTCCGCAACCTCTGCCCCCTTATGCAGACGGCCGGAACGGAGTCTACCTGGTTTTACGAGTTGCTCGCCTGGGTGCAGGAGCACAGCAAGCAGGTGATCGCGGGGAGCATTGCAGTCCTCGCTGCGATCTTCCTGGGCTACACCTATAACTGGCACCTGGAACAGCAGGAGCTGGCGGCCAGCAGCGCGTTGCTGAAGGCGGCGCAACCGGCCGACAACGAACTCCCGGCGCCCGCCGAACTCGCGCGTGTGGCCGACGACTACGGGTCCACAACCGCCGCCGAACGGGCCGTGCTGCTCGAGGCGTCCGCCTACTACCAGGCCGGCCAGTACTCCGAAGCGCGGCAGGCCTTCGAGCGCTTCGCCCGGGAACAGCCCGGCAGCCTGCTGGCGCCCATCGCCGCCCTTGGCGCCGCCGCGTGCCTGGACGCCCAGCAACAGGAGACCGAGGCGGTGACCGCCTACCAGCAGGTCATCGCCCGCTATCCGGAAGAGGCGGTCGCCGGTCGCGCCCGGCTGAATCTCGCCGCCATCTACATGGCCCAGGACAACCCCGCGGAAGCCCTGAAACTCTACGACCAACTCACCGAAGGCGCCGGGTTCAGCACGACCGCCATGCAGGCGATGTCGCGGCGCGAGGAACTGCTTCAGGCGCACCCGGAACTGGCGCCGGCGCCGACCAATGCGCCCGCCGCCGTGATCACCCCCGCGCCGGTCACCCCGCCGGACGCCTCCCCGGCCGCCGGAATCCCCGAGCCCGCGCCGGCCACCGAAGGCGCCGGTCAGGAACCGGCCGAAGCGCCCGCCGACAAGGCGGAAGGCACCGCTCCGTAAGGCCGGAGGTCGCCCCCCGATCCCTTGTTCCGGACCACCCCGCCATGACGAGCGTGCGCATTTGCATCGTCGGCACCGGCTATGTCGGGCTGGTAACCGGCGCCTGTTTCGCCGACGTGGGCCACGACGTGGTCTGCGTGGACAACGATTCCGCGAAGGTGGCCCTGCTGCGGGAGGGCGGCATGCCCCTCTATGAGCCGGGCATGGAGGAGATCGTCCAGCGGACGGTAAAGGCCGGACGCCTCCGTTTCACCGCCTCAATCGCGGAGGGCGTGGCGCACGCACAGGTGGTGTTCATCGCCGTGCCGACCCCGCCCCAATCGGACGGTTCGGTCGATCTGAGCTACATCGAGAAGGTGGCCCGGGAGATCGCCGCCTGCCTGACCTCCCCGAAGATCATCGTCGACAAGAGCACCGTGCCGGTGAAGACCGGCGAGAAGGTGGCGGAGACCATTCAGCGCTATTGCCCGCACCGGACGGATTTCGACGTGGTCAGCAATCCCGAGTTTCTGCGGGAAGGGTGCGCGGTGGCGGACTTGATGAAGCCGGACCGCATCGTGATCGGTGTCACCAGCCAACGCCCGGTGCCGACGATGCGCGACGTCTACGCGCCCTTCGAGGCGCCGATCATCGTCACGGACATCAACTCGGCAGAACTCATCAAACACGCGGCCAATTCCTTCCTTGCCCTCAAGATCAGCTACATTAACGCCGTGGCGGCCGTGTGCGAGGCGTCCGGAGCGAACGTCCAGGAGGTGGCGAACGGCATCGGGATGGACCGCCGCATCGGTCGCGCTTTTCTCAATCCCGGCATCGGGTTCGGCGGCAGCTGCTTCCCCAAGGACCTCAGAGCCTTCATCAAGATCGCCGAGCAGCTGGGCGTGGACTTCCGCCTGCTGAAGGAGGTCCAGGCAGTGAACGCCGCCCAGATGGACCGCTTCCTGCGCAAGATCACCGACACGCTCTGGGTGTTGAAGGAGAAGCGCATCGGCGTGCTGGGACTGGCCTTCAAGAACAACACCGACGACGTGCGGATGTCCCCGGCCATCGCCCTCTGCGAACGGTTGCTCGCCGAAGGGGCCACCGTGCGGGCTCACGATCCCCGCGCGATGGACAAGGCCCGCTCGCTGCTGCCCGGCGTCGAGTTCATCGAGGACATGAACGAGGTGGCCGAAGGCTGCGATGCGCTCGTGATCGCCACCGAGTGGGACGACTTCAAACACCTCGATCTGGACCGGGCCCGGGCGTCGATGACCCATCCCATCATGTTCGACGGACGCAACCTGTTCGATCCGGTAGAAATGGAGCGTCTGGGTTGGGTGTATCGCAGCGTGGGCCGGTAGCGTCCGCGGAGCCCCCGGACGCTTTGCGCCCCCCCCCCTTCGGGATGAACGAACCGCCCTGGATCGAGGTGGCCGCCGGACTTCTGTTCCGCGACGGACGCCTGCTGCTCGCCCAACGTCCCGAGGGCGCCCACTTGGCCGGCCTTTGGGAATTTCCCGGTGGCAAGCGCGCCGACGGCGAGACCTTTCCGGAATGCCTGCGCCGCGAACTGCACGAGGAACTGGGCATCACGGTTGTTGTCGAGGATTGCGTGTTCGAGGAAGCCCAC
The DNA here is from genome assembly GCA_024233305.1 of Verrucomicrobiales bacterium. Classification (GTDB taxonomy): domain Bacteria; phylum Verrucomicrobiota; class Verrucomicrobiia; order Limisphaerales; family J093; genus J093. Next base: position 134,903 of record JACKPV010000026.1, on the reverse strand, counting down.
ACCTATCCCGAACGCCGGGTGCGACTGCGCTTCTTCCGCTGCCGGTTGCTGGCCGGGGAACCCCGCGGCCTCGAAGGGCAGGCCATCGCCTGGGTGCGCCGGGAAGAACTCGGCGCCTACCGGTTCCCTCCCGCCGACGAGTTGCTGGTCCACCGTTTGGCATCCGCACCCGCTTGGTGGCACGATGCCTCCCCGTCGTCGGAAGCCGGCGGCTGAGAATGGCCGGACGGCCCCTCCCGACAGGAACGTGGCAGAGGAGCGACAACCGCCCGTCACCCGGCCGCAAGGTTCCCCTTGTGCGCGGCGCGGCGTCCGGCGAAAGTCCGGCGCGTGAACATCGTGATCGTCGGTGTGGGCGAAGTCGGGCGTCACCTGGCCCAGAGCCTCACCGAGAAGCAGCACAACCTGAGCATCATCGAATCCTCGGAGACCATCGCCAATGAACTGAAGGACCGTTTCGACGCGCACGTGCTCTGCTCGAACGGCACCTCGGTCTCCACCCTCGCGGAAGCCAACGTGGCCGAGGCCGACCTCCTGATGGCCCTGTCCGGCGACGACAACGCCAACCTAGTCGCCGCGTCGCTGGGCAAGGCCATGGGCGCCCGACGGACCATTGCGCGGGTGCACGCCTCGACCATCCGCGATCGCTGGCTCTTCGACATCCAGCAGCATTTCCGCATCGACCATGTGTTCAGCACCCAGCGGCTGGCAGCCATCGAACTGGCGAAATTCGTGCGCAATCCCGAGGGCCTGCTCGTGCGCGAGCTGGCGCGCGGCAAGATCGAGGTACAACAGGTCGCGGTCTCCGCGGACAGCCCGCTGCTCGGCAGCAAGCTCCGGGATCTCGGCCTGCCCGCCCGTCTGCGGATCGGATCGATCAACCGCGGCGCCCACCTGATCATCCCGGGCGCCGAGGATGAACTGGAACCGAACGATCTGATCACCCTGTTCGGCGCGCCGCGCGTGCTCTCGGAAGTCCTGCCCAGGTTCTCCACTCGGGCGGTGGCCGAGGAGGAGGTCAGCGTGGTGATTTTCGGCGGCGGGGAATACGGCTTCTCGCTGGCGCAGATGCTCGAGGGGCGGCGTTACCGCGTGCGGATCATCGAGCGCAACGAGGCGCTCTGCCGCGAACTCTCGAACGCCCTGCAACGGACCGTCATCATTCACGGTGACGCCACCTCGGTGCAACAGCTCAAGGAGGAACAGGTCGGGCGCGCGGACTTCTTCATCGCCGCCTCCGAGGACGACGAGGACAACGTCATGACCTGTCTCCAGGCGAAGAGCCTCGGCACCCGCTATTGCCTGACCCTGATTCACCGGGCGGACTACGCGGACGTGGTTTCGCGCAACAGCGAGCAACTCCAGATCCGGGCGGCCGTGAGCCCCCGCGAGGCCACCAACGCCGACCTCCTGCGCTACATCAGCACCGACCGATCGAACACGATCCTCGAGTTCCCGGACGGCACCGAGGTGTCCGAGTCGGTGATCCCGACGGACAGCCCGCTGATCGGCCGGCAGGTGGCCGCGGTGAAGTGGCCGCGGGGCAGCGGTTTGGTGGCCCTGTTGCGGGGTTCGGAGGCGATTGTGCCCGGCCCGAACGACACCATCGAGGCCGGGGACATCGTGTATGCGCTCGTGGCGCACGCGGCCCGCAAGGCTTTTGCCCGGCTGCTGGTTCCCTGATCCCGGGCAATGAACTTCCGTCTGTTGAGCAAACTGCTCGGCCTGCTGCTCCTGCTGCTGAGCCTGACGATGAGCTTGTGCCTGGCCTTCGCTTGGTGGGACACCGAGCACGCCGGCGGTCGCGAAGACGTGCGGGGACTGGCGCTTTCGGCCGGCGTCACGGCCGTCGCCGGGCTCGTCATGATGATCCTCGGCCGCGGCTCAGGCCGGGACATCCTGCGCAAGGAAGCGGTGGCCATCGTCGGGCTGGGCTGGTTGTTCTGCGCGGCCTTCGGTGCCCTGCCGTTCATGCTGGCCCAACCAGCGCTGGGCCCCGTGCCGGCCTTCTTCGAAGCGATGTCCGGCTTCACCACGACCGGATCGACCGTCATTCAGGATCTGACCCGGTATCCCGCCGGCATCCTGATGTGGCGCGCCTTCACGCAGTGGCTCGGCGGGTTGGGCATTCTGGTGCTGTTTGTCGCCCTGCTCTCCTCGCTCGGCGTCGGCAGCAAGGCCCTCTTCCAACACGAAAGCTCCGCCAAGCACGGCGGCGGGGTGAAGGCGCGCATCCAGGACGTTGCCGCGCGGCTGTGGCAGATCTACCTCGGGCTCTCGATCCTCTGCTGGGTGGGCCTGATGCTCCTGGGAATGAACGCCTACGAAGCCGCCACCCACACGATGACCGCCCTCTCGACCGGTGGTTTCAGCACGCGCAACGAGAGCGTGGGCGCCTTCCAAAGCGTGGGGATCGAGCTGTGGCTCACGCTTTTTATGCTGCTGGGCGGGATCAGTTTCATGCTTTACGCCTGGCTGCTCCGCGGGCGTTGGGATCGCTGGCGGAGCGAGGAGGAGGCCAAGGTGTTCCTCGGCATCCTGCTCGTCGCGACCGTGGTGATCGCCGGCGACCTGGTCTGGGTCGGACGCAAACACGCCTTCCTCCCCGCCCTGCGCGAATCTCTGTTCCAGGTCGTTTCGATCACCACCACCACCGGTTTCGGGAGCGCGGATTTCGATCAGTGGCCGCCGCTCTCCCGGGTGCTCCTCCTCGTGCTCATGGCCGTGGGGGGCTGCGCCGGCTCCACGGCGGGCGGGGTGAAGGTCAGCCGCTGGGTGCTCTTCTTCAAGAGCGTCCGCCAGGAGGTCGTCCGGGCCTTCCGCCCCAACCAGGTCTTCTCGCTGCGGCTCAACGGACAACTGGCCGACGAAACGGTCAAGCTGCAGACCGTCTTCTTCATCGCTCTCTCCGGCGTCACCGTCGGCCTCGGCACCCTCATCGTCAGCACGCTCGAACCCCGGCTCGGGCTCGTCGACTGCCTGTCCGCCGTGATGGCCACGCTCTTCAACATCGGCCCCGGCCTCGCCTCGGTCGGCCCCACCCAGAACTTCGCGCACCTCGGCCCCGGCACCCTGGGCTTCCTGAGCCTCCTGATGCTCCTCGGTCGCCTCGAGTTCTTCGCCGTCCTGGTGCTCTTCATGCCCTCGCTCTGGCGCCGGTATTGACCCCCTGTTCAACCGCCAACCAGAGGGTCTTCAGGTGGGGAGGTTGCCCCGGGCTCACCGGAAAATCCGGCGGCTGCGGCACATAATGCCGGGCCGCGATCCGCCGGCCCGCCTCGTGCAGCCCCGACTCGACGGCGCCGCAGAAGACCGGCGGTGAAACCGTGGCGGCATTCGTGCAGGCCAGCAGGACACCCCCCGGCGCCAGCACCCGCGCGGCCGCCCGCACTAGGTCGCCGTAGTCCGTCTCCGCCCGAAAGCGCCCGCCCCGCTTTGCCGTCGAAAAGGTCGGCGGATCGAGGATCACCACGTCGAATTGCCGCCCCTTCCGCTGAAATCGTCGCAGCCAGTCAAACGCATCCCCGAAGACGAACTCGTGCGCGGCGGCGTCCAGTCCGTTGTGCGCGAAGTTGCGGCGCCCCCAATCGAGGTAATTCCGGGACAGGTCCAGGCTCAGCGTTTGCGCCCCGGCCTGCGCGGCGCACACCGAGAATCCGCAGGTGTAGGCGAAGAGGTTCAACACCCGGGCCGGACGGTCCGTCGAGAGCGGAGGCGGGAAGCCCGCGCCCACGTAGTTGGCAAGCAGGCGCCGGCGATTGTCCCGCTGATCGAAGAACAACCCCACCGAGTATCCCGCCCCGAAATCGAACTCGAAGACCAACCCGTTCTCCCGGGCCGTGAAGGCGCCGTCGGGCGCCCGGCCAAGCACCGGCTGCGCCGCGGCCTGCTCCGGCGCCAACCGTCGCACCTGCCGGCTCAGTCGTTTGTGCATTGCTCCCGCTCCCCCGAATTCCCGCAACCAGACACCCAATCGATTCATCCGGACCTCGTCCAAAGGCCCTTCGGATTGTGACAGCAGCCAATCCCCGATCCGGTCCACGAACCAGCCCGGTTCGCCATCCGCCTCGCCGTGCGCCCAGCGATGCGCCTCCGTCGCCGCCGGATCGAGAATCGCCCGCCGGATCGCCGCCCGCGGGGACAACTCGAAGTCCGGCTCCGACCGAAAAACCACCGCGGCGCCGGAGCCCGGATGCTCGAACGCCAGTTCCGTCGCATGCAGACAAACCCGGGCATGCGGCGCCCCGCCGTAGAGGGCATCCCCGAGCACGGGGAATCCCGCCGCCGCCGCCTGCACTCGAATCTGGTGGGTGCGCCCCGTCAGCGGCTCGGCTTCCACCGTAAACCACCGCCCTGCGGCCGACCCCGGGCGGAACTTGGTTTCGGCCTGCAGCCCCCCGCCGCCGGTGGTGATGGCATAACGATCACCGCGCCGCCCAATCTGGGCGCGCTCGATGCGAGCCCCGGACGGTCCCGCCTGCGCCGTCAGGAAACAGTAGCGTTTCCGCACCCGATGCTGCTCGAATTGCGCTGCCAGGGAGCGGTTCGCCCGGGCGCTCTTGCCGAACACCAGAATCCCCGAGGTGACCTTGTCCAACCGGTGCAAGATCGCCAGCCCGGCCCAACGGGGTTCGCGATGCCGCAACCACTCGTACACGCCTTCGCCGGTGTAGGGATCAGGCGCGTGGGTGTTCCACCCCGCCGGTTTGTCGATCACCAGCAGGTCATCGTCCTCGTGCAGGATGAGTGGCAGCCGTTCCATGCAATCGAACCGTCACGCGCACGGCCCGGCGATTGCCGGCAGACGGCCTGAAACCGCGAGATGCCGGTCACTGAGCGCCCGCACCTCGAGGCTGGACAATCCCGCCGCCGCGAGTTGCTCCCGGACTTCGTCCACCCGGAACGCCGCCAGCAGCGACCGGTGGAAGTCGTGCCGCAGCACCGCCGGCTCATCGGCGGCATATCGGTCGACCAGGTCACGAGCCGCGCCGGCATTCGCCGGACGGAGCAGGTCGGCAACGTAGATCCCCGCCCCCGGATGCGCCACGCCCCGGATGGTCTCCCAGAGCACCGCGGGCTCCGCCAGGTGATGCAGCAGACTGTTGCTGAACACGGCGTCGAAACGGGGCGGCGCAAACCGGTCATCCGGCAGGCAGGCCTCCGTGAAACAGACCCGGCCGCGCAACGTCGGTTCGACCGCCAGCGCCGCGCGCGCCAGCCGCAGCATGGCCGGTGATCCATCCACGCCTTCGACCTGCCAACCGGGATTCGCCCGGGCCAGCCGCAGCGTGATGTCCCCTGGACCGCACCCGAGATCAAGCAGCCGACCGGTTGCCGGTTGGTCCGGGAACGTCCTGCAAAAGTCCTCGATAATCCGGCGATGGGCGTCCTCGAAGTCCGCGCGGGCATAGGCGAGGGCCTGCGCTTCATCCAGCATCAACTCGGGCTCCAGCAGACGTTCCACGCCCGAAGTCTGCCGTGCCCCGGTGCGCCCGGGGAGCCAAAAGAACGTCCGGGAGCGGACCCCGAGATCCCGCTTGCCGGGCGGAGGAACGTGGACCGGAGGACGGGGAGGGAAGGCACGGGAGGAACGACGCCGGGCCGGTCACCGTAAGGCCGCGGCGTTGTAGCGGTTGCCCGGATGCCAGACGAGCCAGGAGTGCACGCCATTGTCCGCGAGCGCCCGGATCTGCGCCTTGACCTGCGCGGCATCGTACGTCAGATGGCCTTTCACCCAGGTCGCGGTGAACCCCTGGATCCAGGGCCGCAACCGGGCCGGCGTGGCAAGGTTGCCGTTGCGTTCAAGGGCATCACGGATGCTCCGCTGGATCAGGGCGTAGGGATGGCGGTCCGGAATGTCCAGGCCGTAGGTCTCGTTCGCGTAATGGCTGGGATACATCATCGGACAGACGTAGTCCGCCGCGTTGCTCACCGCCTCCCAATACTGTCCGATCCGCATGTCGTCGACCGTTGTGCACACCAGGCCGAACACATCCGCGGCGACATAAACCCCCAGGGGCGCGAGGCCCCGGCGTGCCTCCAGCAGAAACGACTGGATGGCCCTGGCCTTGGATTCACCCCGCGGGTTGCGGTAATCCAGGTCCGCCGTCTTCGGCACATCCGGGAAGCGCACATAATCGAACTGGACCTCGTTGAAACCCAACCGGGCAGCCTCCTTCGCCAACCCGACGTTGTAGGCCCGGAAATCCGCGTCGTGAGGCGACGCCCAGGTCAGGCCGTCACGGCTCTGATAAGCGCGTCCGTTCCGCCGGTCCAAGATCGCCTTGCCGGGATGCGCCGCGGCGAAGACCGGGTCTTTGAAGGTAACGATCCGCGCGATCAGGTAAAGCCCCCGGTCCTTGAGCCGTTTGATCAACGGCCCGGGATCGCTGAACATCGTTTTGCCGTTCGCCTCCGGGTTCAGCCGCGCAGCGGTCCCGGACCGGGTCAACAACGCGCCGATGTCATCCTTGAAGTCGATGACGAAGGCGTTCACGTGGGTGTCCTCCGCCAGCTTCAACAGGGTGTCGAGCCGGGTTGAACGCAGGGTGAGCAACGTCAGGTAGATGCCCTTCGCATCGACGCGCGGATTGTCCTGGTAGGCAGGTTTGGGCACCGGATCGTAGTGCAGATCGGCGAAATCGCCGAAGTCCGGACGCCCGGTTGCCTCCCCTGCCCCGCGAGCCCCCGACGTCCCCGGACGGAGGAACTCGGACGCCACCCAGCCCACCTCCGCGCCGCCCGCGGTCACGAAGCGAATCCGCGACCAGCGGCGCCCGCTGGACAGCACTTCCTCCTCGATCACCTCCACCCCGGCACCACGTGTCAGGGTCGTCAACCGGGTCGCATCCGTGCCCGGCGCCATCCGGACGTTCAATTCGCTCGCGTCGACGACCGCGTCCGGGCGCGCCGACGCCGGGGCGGGCTCCGCTTCGGCGGGCGCCGGACCTTCACCGCGGACCGGTTCGGCAGGCGCCGGGGACGGCGACTGGTTGGCGACGGTCGCCATGATCGGCAGTTCCGGCGCCGGGGGAGGCGTGAAGACGACTTCGTTGGACGATCCCCCGGGTTCGGACAACGGCGTCACATACCGGCGTTCACCGGGCGAAGGCAGCGCGTCGTTGGTCGCCTCAGGACCGGCGCCGCCCGTGCGGGAACCGGAACTGCAACCCACCGCCACGATCGCTGCGAGCAGACAGCCAAAGCACCCGCCACCCTGGCCCGCGAAAAACGTCGCGCGCCTGCCGGCCCCGGCGACGCCCGATACAAACCATCGGGCAACCGCGGCGGGCGGCAGGCGCTGGCTCAGGCTGTCTCGCATACGGGTCACGTCGGCGCAACGTCGGTCCGACCCGGAGAAACCCGTTGATCGAGCATCATTCCGCGGACGGACGCGTCGTCTTGTAACAAGCCCGACGGATCGTTCCCAGCGCTTTGTTCCGCGGCGGGCGGGGCAAGGCAGGCTCAGTCGTCGTCATCCTCGACCAAGGTGACCGCCCAGGCGGGATACGGGGCTTCGCTGCCTTTCATCGCGTGCCAGAGGATCCGGTTGAGCGTGTCCTCGGGACAGGCATCCACCTGCTTGAAGTTGAGGCTGGCGGAAACGCGCGCGTGTTTGCGCAGGAGCGGATCGGTCAACGCGCTCGGATCCGGGTTCATCTCGTCCAGCGGCACCCGGTTGGGCACCGCGTCGAACGGGCGCAGGTCGGGCGTCTCCGTGAAGCAATCCCACATCGGCGTGGCGCTGGCGTCGAATTGATTCATCGGCGGCATCCCGAGGATCTGTTCGATGGTGCGCAGGATGCTCGTGGTGTTGTACTGCGTCGAGACCCGGACGCCCCGCTTCGCGTACGGACTCGCCAAGTAGGCCGTGGTCCGGTAGCCACTCACGTGATCGAAGCCGTTCTGCGGATCATCCTCAATGCCGAAGATCGCCATTTCCGGCCAGAACCGGCTGTGGCTTAACGCCTCGACAATGCGCCCGAACGCCAGGTCGTTGTCGGCAACGAGTGCCGCCGGGGTGGGCGCGCCGCGCTTGGTTCCGCTCGTGTGGTCGTTCGGCAGACAAATGAGCACCAATTGTGGAAACTCACCCCGCGCCTCGAAGTCCTTCAGCTCGTTCAACACGAAGTCCGCCCGGAACTGATCGGGCACCGCCATCTCCCAGCCGACGTATTCGGTGGGCGAAAAGCCCTGGAGACTCGCGATCATCGGGTAGCACCCGAAGATGACTTCCGTACTCTCGCCCTTCCACGTTCGGTAACAGGCCGTCCAGTCGGGGTCGCCGCGACGCTGCGAATCGCGCCAGCGAACGCTCGGCGCCATGAACTCCCCGTAGTTCCGCAACGACACCTGGCGCCGCATCGCGTTGTCCCACAGAAAGCCGGCGGGCGAATACGCCAGCGCATCGTCCTCGTCCACCCCCATCCCGTCCGGATAACTCCGCGGCCAGCCGGCAAACGAACGTTCCAGGTAGTCCGTCCCAAACGCGCTCGTGCTCCACTGATGACCGTCGGCGCTGAGGATGCCCGCGCAATAGGTGTTGTCCAAGAGCACGAACTCCCGCGCCAACCGGTGCTGGTTGGGGGTCACCCGCTCGCCAAAAATGCATAGCCGAGGATCGCCGTTCCCCTCGGGCAGGTCGCCCAGGACCTGATCGTAGGTCCGGTTCTCCTTGATCACGTACACGACGTGCTTGATCCGGCTCGGCTCGCCGATCCGTTCCGGCACGGGGCGCGGGGGCTCGTCGGGCCGCGGCGGCAGCAGGGCTTGCGCAATGCGCTCCTGGCGGAGGTTGTCATAGACCTGCTGCGACCACTGCTTGAGTTTCCGGTTTCCGGGAAGCGGCACCAGGTTGAGCGAACCGTGATAGTGGTGCGTGTTGAACCCCGCGGCATCCGGTGCGGCATCCGCGTTCTCGTAAGCCTTCGGCGTGACCGGCAAGCCCTTGATGTTCGCCACGCACAGCTGCTTGCGCTGCGCATCGAACACCACCGCGCCCGGGAACCAACCCACCGGAATCAACCCTTCGATCTCCGACCGCCGCGATCCCGGCCGAAACTTGATGACCGCCACCGCGTTCTGCGTGCCGTTCGCCACGTAGAGCGTCTTCCCGTTCGGCGCGAACGCCACCGCATTGGGCGTCGCCCCGAGCAGGTCCGCCGGGTTGGCCCGCGCCCAGATCGTCTCCACCACCGCGTCCGTCCGCGTATCGATCACGCTGAGATTGTCGCTGCCCGCGTTCGCGCAAACCAGATGACGGCCGTTCGGCGACAACGCCAGCGCGCTCGCATGCAGACCGGTGAGAATGTCCTTGGAATCACCGCCGCCCAGATCGATGACCGTTACGGATCCTTCGCTCGCGATGTGTCGCACCGGATCCACGCGTACCACGGTCCCCCGCCCCGCCGGGCCGGTGAGGTCGCCGGCTGCGGGACGCCGTCCCCCCCAGTTGCTCACGTAGGCTTTGGTCTTCACGAGGACCACATCGAACGGGGCCACGCCGACCGGGAACGCGCGTCGGACCTCGCCGCTTTCCAGTTCGATCTCGAGCAACTGGTTCGACAGGTTCGCGCAGACGTAGAGTCGGTGGCCGTCCTTCGAGAACGCCAGCCCGGCCGGAATCTCCGCCTCGCGACGCGGCGCGTTGGCCGGCGGCAGCACGATGCTGTGCGACGGGCTAACCTGTCCGTCCGCCTCGACCCGGAAGACCTTGACCGAGCCATTGACGTTGCTCAGGAACAGTTGCTTTCCATCGGGACTGAAGCGCAGCCCGGTGTAGCTAAGCTGCCCCTTTGTGTCCGGCTTGAGGATGTTCCCGGACGGCGGCGGCGGAACCTGCTGCGTTTCGGGCGGCAGCGCCACCCGTTGCCGAACCCCGCCGCTCACCGGGTCCATGATCAACAACTCGCTCGTCTTGCCGGACACGGCCAAGGACCGCCCGTCCGGTGACAGGGCCAGCACCTGCGGACGCAACCCCGGCAAGTCGATCGACCGACCGGCAGGCGTCAGCACCTGGTTGACGGGCAGCACCGTCCGCCCTGGCCCCGCCCGCCCCACGCGCTCCGTTGACGTCGGAACATCCGCCCCAGCGGCAACGCCAGGGACCGGGCAGAGAAGGATGGCAGGAAGAAGAACCCAGGAAGGGAGACGCGTTCGTTTCATAATCGCTCGCCGCGAACTCTAGCCCGACTCCCGCAGCTGGGGAAGGAAATCGGTTCGCAACCGGGTGGGGACCACCGTGGGCCGCTGTGCGTCGGCCATGCGGTGACAAAGGCCTCCCGCCACCAAGGCAGCGGGCGGACTCCTGGCCAGGCCGGGAACGCCTGGACGGGCGCCGCGAGCGGAAGGTCATCCGAAAGGTGACGACCACCACCGCCAGGGACGACCAGACGGGCGGGCCGAGGCAGGCGTTCGGGTGGCCGGTTCACGGTTGAACATTCCGGCCCCGCCCCCGATGCTCCCCCCTGTGCGACGACCCGGCGGGCAGCGCCTCTCCGGGATCGGGTCCCGATGGAACCAAGACCTGCAAGCCTCTTCCGGCGGATGGACGAACTCCCGACCGGCCTGCCCGCGCGGTGGATGGCAGGAGTGGGAGTGGCTTCGTTTATCGCCTTGTTGCTGGAGCACGGTTACGTGCTTCGGACGACGTGGGTGCCCGCGCTGCACGGGCTGGGAATTGTGCTGGCCCTGCACTACGGCGTGGACCGGATCGGCATGCTGTGGCGGGCCCGTCACTGGCGAACCACCCTGCGGGCGCGGTTCTACGAGTTCGCCGTCCTCGTCGCTTTCGGCGGCATGATGATGGGGCTCTTTCTTTGGCCTGAATTCACCGGGGGCGTGGTGCGGTTCCTCCATGCCAGCACCGCGGAAGCCCTGATGATGGACGTTGTGCAGGTGTTTCTGCTGGGCAACCTGCTGATTCACCTCCTGCGGATTCAACAGCACATCCTCGCTCAAGGCTATCGCCCGGAACTCATCCTGACCGGATCGTTCGCCATGATCATCGTCGGCGGCACGCTGCTGTTGTTGCTGCCCCGGGCGAGCGGGGATCCCGAGCGGCCCATAACCGTCATGGAGGCCTTCTTCACCTCGACCAGCGCCTGCTGCGTGACGGGTCTGATCGTCCGCGACACGGGCACGGCGTTTTCGCCTCTGGGCCAGGCGGTGATCCTGACGCTGCTGCAAGTGGGCGGACTCGGCATCATGGCCTTTGTGGCTTTTCTGGCCGTTACCTCGGCGAAGTCGCTTCCCGTGGGGCACCTGATGGCGTTCAAGCATCTGGTGAACGCCCGCAGCCTCGCTGGCTTGCGGCGTCAGGTCCTGCTGATCGTGGGCGGGACGCTCCTCATTGAAGGGCTCGGGGCCGCCTGCCTGTTCCTCCTCCTGCCCCCCGAAACCGACGGCCTTCGCCGGCTCTTTTGGAGCGTGTTCCACGCCGCTTCGGCCTTCTGCAACGCCGGCTTCGCGCTCGCCGCCGACAGCCTCACGGGCTGGCAGACGAACGGCCCGATCCTGCTCGTGGTCATGGCCCTGATCGTCCTGGGCAGCTTCGGTTTCCTGGTAATCGCCGACCTGATCAGCCTCCGGGCAAGCCGGTGGCCGGGTCTCCGGGGAATTCCGTGGTGCCGTCGCTACAATCAGCGCACGCCGATCCGCCGGCTGCCGGTGCAGACCCGCCTCTCGCTCATCGTCACCGGGGTACTCCTGCTGGCCGGGTTCCTGGGCTTCTGGATGATCGAGGCCGGCCATATTCTGAACAACCGGGACTTCATCGCCCAGGGTTGGATCGCGATGTTCCAATCGGTCACCACCCGGACCGCCGGCTTCAACACCGTGCCCCTCGATCAACTCCAGCCTGCCACCCTGATCCTGATGATGGCGCTGATGGTGGTGGGCGCCTGCCCGGTCTCGACGGGCGGCGGCGTGAAGACCGTGACTCTCGGCGTGCTCGCGCTGACCCTGCGGGCACTGGCGAGAGGGCGCCCCCGGGTCGAGATCTTCGGGCGATCGCTGCCGCAAGCCGTCGTGCATGCCGCCCTGAGCGTGTTCATTCTCTACGTCGCCACCGCGGCCCTGGGGGTCTTCGGGCTGGCCTGGTGCGATCCAGAAACTCCCCTGCGCGACCTCGCCTTCGAGCTGATATCCGCCCTCAGCACGGTGGGACTCTCGACCGGCATCACCGCCGGCCTCAGCACCGGGGGGAAACTCATCCTCTGCGCCGCCATGTTCGTCGGCCGCGTGGGCCCGCTCTCGCTCGTTCTGTCCATGTTCCAATCCGCACCCCTCACACTCCATGAATACCCCGAGGAAGAACTGCTCGTCGGCTGAGCCCGACCGACCACACCGACAACGGAGGATGACGCCATGAAGTGTGCCATTATCGGCCTGGGCGAGCTGGGCCGCGCCGCCGCCGTCGGGCTGGCCCGTGCCGGCGCGGAGGTGATCGCGGTCGACCGCGACATGCGGCATGTCAACAGCGTCAAGGACGAGGTGTCCCTGGCCGTCCGGCTGGATGCCAGCCACCGGGAAGCGCTGGCAAGCCACGGACTCGCCGAGGTGGACGTGCTGGTCGCGGCAATCGGGGACAACTTCGAAGCCCAGGTGTTGACGGTGGTCCACGCGAAGCAACTCGGCGTCAAACGCATCGTGGCCCGGGCCGCCAATCCCGACCACCGCCGCGTGCTCGAGGCGGTGGGCGCCGACGAGGTCTTCGATCCCGAAGAGGAGGCCGCCGGCAACATGGTGCGTCGCCTGACCGTCTCGAACATCAAAAACTACTTCGAGCTGGCCGAGGGCTTCAGCCTGGTCGAAGTGAGGATTCCCGCCACGCTCGTCGGAAAGACCCTCCGGGAACTGGAACTCCGTCGGCGACACCGGCTCAACCTCGTGGCACTCAAGCGGGTGGAACGTGCCGAGGACGGCAGCGAGGTGGTCAGCGCCTTCGATCCCGTCCCGCTGCCGGAGGTGCGCCTGGAAGAGAACAACGTCCTGGCGCTCGCCGGCAGCGTCGTGGATCTTGCCGCCTTCATGGGCCGCAACCCCTGAGCCGCAATGGAAAGACCGGCGGGTAGAGCCCGCCGGTCGCGTCCTGCTGCGGTGATGGATCGGCTAGTCGTCGCCGCCGCCGCCGCCACCGCCTTCGCCGCCCAGCTTGTTGATCATTTCGATCAGCGGCATGAACAAGGCGATCACAATGCTGCCGACGATCACCGCCAGAAACACGATCATGATCGGCTCCAGCAGCGACGTCATGGCGGACACCGCGTTGTCGACCTCGTCCTCGTAGGTGTCGGCGATCTTCATGAGCATCTCGGGCAGCGCGCCGGTCTGTTCACCGACGTCCACCATACTGATGACCATGGGGGGAAAAACCCGCGAGGCGTCCATCGGGGCGGTGATGGTCTCCCCTTCCTTGACGCTCTCATGAATGTTGGCCACCGCGTTGGAAACCACCATGTTGCCCGAGGTTTCCTTGACGATGGTCAGGGCCTGGAGAATGGGAACCCCGCTGCTGACCAGGGTGCCCAGGGTCCGGGTGAAACGCGCGATGGCGACCTTGGAAATCACCGGGCCGAACACCGGCATCACGAGCTTGGTTTTGTCCCACAACCGACGGACGAACTGGGTTTTGAGCGCCACTTTGAAAACGATGACAAACGCCACGATGCCCCAGACGACCGGCCCGGGGAAGACCGGCAGGCCCCACGGCGCGTCGCCTTCGAGCAGGATCGTCCGTGATTTGATCATGTTGGCGATGTTGAGGACGAGCTGGGTGAACCCGGGCAACTTCGAGCCTTCGAGCATGTCGGCGAAGATCTGCTCGAATTTCGGCACGACGAAGATCATCAGCACGGCCAGAATTACGACGGCCACGATCATGACCGCGACGGGGTAGAACATCGCGGCGACGACCTTGCCCTTGATCTTCTGGGATTTCTCCATGAACTCGGCGAGCCGGTTGAGCACGACTTCAAGCACACCGCCGAGCTCGCCCGCCTTCACCATGTTGACGTAGAGCTTGTTGAACACCTTGGGATGCTGGGCCAGGGCCTCGGAGAAGGTGCTGCCGCCCTCGATGCCGACGGCGATTTCGCCGATGATGCGCTTGAGGGCGGGATTCCGTTCCTGCTTCTCGAGCACGCGCATGCCGCGCAGGAGCGGGAGGCCGGCATCGACCAGCGTCGCAAGCTGCCGGGTGAAGGCGGTCATCACCTTGGGCTTCACCCGGCCGGACAGGAGGGGGATCTTGATCTCGAGACTCTTGAGATCGCGCTTCCCTTTTTTCTTGCCGCGCGCCGAGCCCCCCTTCTTGCCCTTGGCCTCCTTTTCCTTGCCCTTCTCCGCCGGGGTGACCTTGGTGGGGTAAAACCCCATTTCCTTCACGCGATTGATGGCCTCATTGAGGTTGTTTCCCTCCATGGTGCCACGGGTCTCCTTTCCTTTGGAGTCCATCGCGACGTAATTGAACTTGGGCATGGTTCGGCTCCTTGTCAGGTGTATTTGAGAATCTCTTCAACCGTGGTGTCGCCGTCGAAAATGCTGCGCAGACCGTCCTCCCGCAGGGTCACCATCCCGAGTTCGACGGCCTTCTGCCGGATCACCGCCGTGGGCGAGCGCTGGTTGATCAGCAACCGGACCGGCTCGCTGACGGTCAGCAGCTCGAAGATGCCTTTCCGCCCGCGGTAGCCGCTGTCGTTGCACTCGCGACAGCCCCGGCCATAATAGAAGACCTTTTCGCCCAGATCGTTCGGCGAAAGGCCCATCATCGAGAGTTGTGAATCGGTCGGCTCGAACGGTGTCCGGCACTTCTTGCAGATGGTGCGGACCAGCCGCTGCGCCAGCACGGCCATCAAGGTCGAGGAAATCAGGAAGGGCTCAACCCCCATGTCCACCAGGCGCGTGACGGCACCGGGGGCGTCGTTGGTGTGCAGGGTGCTGAGCACCAGATGGCCCGTCAGCGACGCCTGAATGGCCACCTGCGAGGTTTCCAGATCACGCATTTCCCCGAGCATGATGATGTCCGGATCCTGGCGCAGGAACGAACGCAGGGCCTTCGAGAAGGTCATTCCCACGGCCTCGTTGACCGGCACCTGCATGATGCCGTCGATGTCGAACTCGACCGGATCCTCGACGGTCAGCAGCTTGGATTCGAGGCGGTTCACCCGGCGGAGGCAGGAGTAGAGCGTGGTGGTCTTGCCGCAGCCGGTGGGGCCGGTGACGACGAAGATTCCGTTGGGCTGTTCGATGGCCTCGGTGACGTATTCGAGAATGAAGCCGGGAAAGCCGAGGCTTTCGAGCTCGAGACTCAGGGCCGAACGGTCGAGCACGCGCAGCACGACGGATTCGCCGAACTGCGTGGGCAGTGTCGAGACGCGCAGGTCGACGAGGCGCCCGCCGATGTTCACCGAGATGCGTCCGTCCTGGGGCAACCGACGTTCGGCGATGTCGAGGTTCGACATGACCTTGATGCGCGAGATCACCGGCACCGCCAGATTGAGTGGCGGGGGGGACATCTCATACAGCGCGCCATCCACGCGGTAGCGGATCTTGAAGGCATCCTCGAACGGCTCGAAGTGAATGTCGCTCGCCCGGTCCTGCACCGCCTGATGGAGGACCAAGTTGACGAACTTCACGATCGGCGCGCTGTCCATGGCGTCGGAGATGTCGATCTCGCTGACCTCCTTGCCGCCGCTGACGCCCCCCTCGCCCTCTTCGCCGCCGATTTCCTTGAGCAGATCGGAGATGCCGCCGGTTTCCTTGGGGTAGACCTTTTCGATGAGTTCCTCGATCAGGCCGGGGTCGGCCACAACCACATGGACTTCCTTCCCGATGGTGTAGCCGAGTTCGTCGATGACCTCGGGATTGAGCGGGTTGGCGAGGGCGACCTGGACCGTGTTGCCAAACACCGCCACCGGCAGGCAGCGGTACATGCGCGCCACCGACGCGGGCACGGCCTCGATGATCTCCGGAGTGAGATCGGAGGCCGCCGGGTGAACCACCTCGGTGCCGAGGTGCTCCGCCATGATCTGCATCTGGGTGTCGCTGTCGATCAGGCCGTAGTCCACGAGGATCTGGCCCACGGGACGCCCGCTCCGCTCGTGTTCGGCGGCGACCTCCTCGAGCTGCATGTCGTCCACGAGCCCGCGCTCACGGAGCAGCCCCACCAATGGTTCACCCGAAATGTCAGCCATGTCCTAGTGCCCCCCTCCCTCGGCTTCCTGGCGGCTGGCTTCCATTTCCTGGAGCTTGAGCAGAATCGTGCTGGGATCCTGCGCCTTGGTGATGACCTCCTCCTGGGAGATCATGCCCGCCTGGTATTTCTCGATCAGGAAGCTGTCCAGCGTGACCATTCCGTACTTGGCGCCGGTCTGGATGTCCGACTGGATGCGAAACGTCTTGTTGTCGCGAATGAGGGCCGCAATCGAGGGGGTGTTGACCATGATCTCGAAAATCGCCACCCGCCCCGGCTTGTCACAACGCGGCAGCAGCAGCTGGGAAATGACCGCCTGCAACACGGTCGAAAGCTGGATCCGAATCTGCTCCTGCTGCGTCACCGGAAAGGCGTTCACCACCCGGTCGATGGTCTTGGCCGCCCCGGTCGTGTGCAGCGTGCCGAACACCAAGTGACCCGTTTCCGCCGCCGTGATCGCCGCATCCATCGTCTCCAGGTCGCGCAGCTCGCCGACCAGGATCACGTCCGGATCCTGACGCAGCGCGCGCCGCAGGGCCTCGGCGAAGTTCGGCACGTCGACGTTCACCTCGCGCTGGGTGACCACCGACTGTTTGTGTTTGTGGTAGTACTCGATCGGGTCCTCGATGGTGATGATGTGCGCGTCGTCCCGTTCCTCGTTGATGATGTTGATCATCGAGGCGAGGGAGGTGGTCTTGCCGGAACCGGTGGGCCCGGTGACGAGGACGAGTCCGCGCGGCTTGTAGAGCAGCTCCCGCACGGAAGGCGGCAGACCGATTTCCTCGAGCGTGAGGAGCTTGCTGGGGATCTGCCGGGCGACCACGCCGAACTGGCCCTTTTCCTTGAAGACGCTCACCCGGAACCGGGCGGCCTCGCCGAACGCAAACCCGTAGTCGGCGCCGCCCCGTTCGCGGACTTGCTGGATGTTGTCCTCGGAGGTGATGCTGCGCATCAGCTCCTCGGTGTCCTCCGGCTTCAAGGGCGGCCCTTCCACCTTGTGCAACACGCCATGCAGCCGGATCACGGGCGGCACCCCCACGCGCAGATGCAGGTCGGCGGCGTTCTCCTGAACCACCAACTGCAACAGGTCAGACATCGAGTAGGACATAATGAATCAGAAAACCGGCGGTTTGAACCGCAAGGTTGGAACGATGGCCGGCGGACGGATCATGCGCCTAGTTCTCGTCCATGACGGTGGCCTGGATGACCTCGTCCGGGGTGGTCTGCCCCGCCAGCGCCTTGCGCGCGCCATCCTCGCGAAGCGTCCGCATCCCGATCTCCCGGGCCCGCGACCGGAGCACGCTGGCGGTGACCTTTTCGTAAATCAGCTTCCGCACGTCATCGTCGATGACGAAGATCTCGAAGATGCCCATGCGGCCGCGGTAGCCGGTCTTGTTGCAGTCCGCGCAGCCGCGGCCCTTGCGGAAGTTCGCCTCCGCCAGTTGGGCGGCATCGAACCGGAGCGCCTTCATCTCCGCATCGGTCGGCGTATAGGCGGCCGTGCAGCGCTTGCAGATCTTGCGCACGAGACGTTGCGCCATGAGCGCGCGCGAGGCCGAGGCCACGAGGAAGGGTTTGACCCCGATGTCGATCAACCGCGTCACGGCGCTCGGGGCGTCGTTCGTGTGCAGCGTCGAGAAGACGAGGTGGCCCGTGAGGGAGGCATTGATCGCGATGGTCGCGGTTTCCAGATCGCGAATTTCCCCGAGCATGATGACGTTGGGCGCCTGGCGCAACATGGCCCGCAGGGCGGCCGCAAAGGTCAGACCCACCGTCTCGCTGACATGGACCTGGTTGATGCCGGACATCACGTACTCGACCGGGTCCTCGACCGTGATGATCTTGCGATCCGGGCGGTTGATGTAGTTGAGCACCGCGTAGAGCGTCGTGGTCTTGCCCGAGCCCGTCGGTCCGGTCACCAGGAGGATGCCGTCCGGCAGACCGATGAGGCGCTCGAAGATCTGCTGGTCGTCGGTGAAGAAGCCCAACTCCGGCAGGCCCAGCTTGAGCCCCTCCTTGTCCAGGATCCGCATGACGATGCTCTCGCCATGGGTCGTGGGCAGACAGGAAACGCGCAGGTCAATGGTCTTGCCGCCCACCTCCGACTGGATGCGGCCGTCCTGCGGAATCCGCCGTTCCGCGATGGACATGTTGGACTGGATCTTCAAGCGGCTGATGACCGAGGGCTGCAGCCGCTTCGGCGGGGAATTCACCTCGTGCAACACGCCGTCGATGCGGTAACGCAGACGAAAGGCATTGGCCAGCGGTTCGAGATGGATGTCCGAGGCGCGCATCTTGAACGCTTCGACGATCATCGTGTTCACCAGTTTGATGATCGGCGCATCCGCCTCGACGGTGGATCCGTCATCCGTCTGCAACGCCTGGATGGTCCCGATGTCGACCTCACCCTCGGTGATGTCCTGGATCATCTTGCTGACGGAGTCGTCCTTGACGCCGTAGCAGCGGGCGATGGCCGCTTCGATGGCTTCCTCGGTGGCCACCGCAGGGGTGACCTGGGCGTTCAAGGCCGCGCCCAGGCCGTCCAGGGTGTCCAAGTCCGAAGGGTCCGCCATCGCCACGACGATGGCCTCGTCCTCCTGCCGGACGGGCACCACGTTGAAGCGCTTGGCGATGTGCCGGGGGATGAGCGCCAGCACCTCGTCCGTCAACTGGACGTCATCGAAATCGACAAACTCCGCCCCGAAATGCGCCGCCTTGGCCTGCCCGACGATGGCCGGACTCAGAACCCCCTGCGCGACCAGCGTGTCCACCACGCCCTCGCCGGTCGAATCCGCCTCCGCCCGGATGGGCTGCAACTGTTCCTCAGTCACATAACCCATCTCCAGCAGGCCATCGATCAGATAGTCATCTCTTGCCGCCACGCATACCTTTCTGTTCGCTCACTGCGAGCTTGCCGTAACCCAAGCCCCGCTACCACCGGAAGTCAGAGCGTCAGACCGACGTGTATCTTCCAAATCGCCGGGCTTGTCAACGCACAGTCTCCCGCCACCGGCTTCGGAACCGCGCCCGAGGTCTCCCGGATCATTGGACCCGGTCCCGTCCGGGCCGTCACGCCGGCATTTCCACAGCATTGCCTGTGCCATGACCACGTCGGGATCCATCGAAACACGAATCACCCTCCCCACCGCCGGAGCCGGCTGTCGAGCGCGAAAACCTGGCCCGAGACATCCTGCATCCCGGCCAGAAAGACAACGAACCGCGCCACCTCCGCCACCGAGCCCGTCCGTCCCAGCACATTGCGGCAACGAAACCGCTCCCGCTCCGCCGCCGGCAACCCGGCGGTCATGGGGGTTTCCAGAAAGCCGGGGAGCACGGCGTTGACCCGGATGTTCCGGGGACCGAGTTCCGCGGCGAGGGATTGGGTCAGGCCCAGCAAGCCGGCCTTGGCCGCCGCGTAGTGGGTTTGTCCCCGCGCGCCCACGCAGCCGCTGAGGCTCGAGATGTTGATGATATGCCCCCCGTCGGGCGGGCTCATGGAACGTGCGGCGGACCGGGAGCACCGGAACGCCCCGCCGAGGTTGACCTGCATCACCTGCTCCCAGATCGCGTCCTCCACCTGCCAGAGCGCCGCGTCGGCAGTCAGGCCCGCGTTGTTCACCAGCACGTCCAAGCGGCCCTCCACGGCGGCAACCGAAGCAAACCCAGCGTCGACGGCCTCGCCGTCCCCAACGTCCATCCGCAGGGCGCGCCCGCCCTCCGGCACGCTTGCCGGCGGATGGGAATGCCAGGCCGCCACCACCCGGTGACCCCGGGCGTCGAACTCCCGGATGAGGGCGCTTCCGAGGCCCCCCGCGGCACCGGTAATGAGCGCGACCGGGGCCTCGGGCCGCCGTCGCTGGCTCATGATCCTTCCCTCCGCGAAACCCAACGACCGCCCACCATCGTGCCCAGCGGCGGGCCCGCCGCCTCGAACAGCCCCTCTAGGGGGGAACCGCTCTGGGCCGCGGAGGGCACGGCGATCAAGTCAGCGCAGGCGCCGGCGGCGAGAATCCCCACCTCGCCGGTCATTCCGAGCGCCGCGGCCGGGTGGCGGGTCACCATCCCGAGCAACTCCGCCAGGGCAACGCCGGGGTGTGCCGTCCGGAAGCGCCGGGCTTCGGCGAACAAATCGAGTTGCAGCGCGCGCCGCCGCGTCGTTCGCACCGTGGCCAGACTGTCTGTCGCCAGACAGACGTTGACTCCGGCCGCGCGGAGTTCCTCCCAGGGAAACGGCTGGTGCCGGAAGTAGGCGTGGCTCCGGGGGCAGTGCGCGACGCTCGCCCCGGCGCCGGCCAACCGTTCGGCATCGCCGGGAGCCAGGTAGTTGACGTGCACGGCCAGGAAACGCGGCCCGAGCAGACCCGCATCCGCCGCCACCTGCACCGGTGAGCGCCCGCCGCAATCGTCCACGGCGCGCCCGTTGCGGGCGAGCCATTCGAGCAGCGCTCCCTCGCCGGCCATGAACATCTCGAATTCCTCCGCGGATTCCGCGAGGTGCATCGAAACCGGGGCGCCGCACCGGACGGCGAGCTCCGCGCACCGCCGCCGGAGCAGGGGCGTGGTCGAATAGGGAGCATGCGGCGACAGGCCGGCCCGCAACCCCGCCTCCCCCAGATCCCGCAACCATTTGCCGCCCTGGTCGACCGCGTCCTCGACCGGGGCATCCGCCCGAATTCGGATCAATTCCAGGAAGGAAACCACCCGCAGCCCCGTCTCGCGAACGAGGGAGGGTTGCAGTTCCGGAAACGCCTCGATGTCCCCGACGGTGGTGACGCCGTTGCGCAACAGCATCGCCGCGCCCACGCGCCACGCCTCCCGGACATCCTCCGGGGATTGCAGTCCTTTCGCGCCCTTGATGCTCTGGATCCACGCCGTGAAGGAGGCCTGGGGAGGAAGGTGCCCGGCGAGGCCGGTGTAATCCAGATGGCAGTGCGCGTTGACGAGTCCGGGACAGACAATGACCTCCCCCAAGTCCTCCCGGGCGGTCACCGGTAAATGCCGCAAATCCCGCCAACGGCCCACCGACTGAATCCGCCCGTCGCGGACGCAGAGGGCGCCGTCGGGGATGGGTTCGGCGGCCACGGGGACCACCCAGCGAGCCCGAAGCAGCACGGCCCCGCCTCCGTCCGACAGCGGACGGGGAGCAGATGTCTGCGGAGGCCCCGGAACCGGAGGGATGAGCCGGCCAGCCACGGAAGTTCTGCCGGGTGGACTCGACGACGCCTCTGGCGCTGCAGCCGCCGGGATGCACTCCCATGGGCGCGCGCCCGGCCCCGCCGGTCCGGGGGCGCCGGCGGTTAGAGAGGTTCCTCTTGCAGCTTCCGCTTCAGCCGCGAGGCCGTGGTCTGACGCACGGCCTTGCGCTTGTTGTGCAATTTGCGCACCTGCTGCTCGATCTTCTTGAAGACGACATCGATCGCCGCGTAGAGGTCCCCCTCGACGTCCTCCGCGAACAGGTCCGGACCGCGCACCGCCAGCCGCACCGAACACTTGAACTGCTTTTCGGGAGCACGCGTCTTGTCGTGCTCGATGATCACGCGGGTCTCGATGGCCCGCCGGTCCAGGTGCTCCAGCTTGTCGATCCGCGCCAGAATATGATCCTCGATCGCCTCGCTGGTGGAGACGTTGTGGGTCGTGAGGACGAACTTCATGGGGCTAAGATGCCGGGCCGCGCGGCCAAAATCCAGCGCAACTGTAAAGAAGTCATCCTCCGAATGCGGCGTTGCGGTCCGGTCCGGTTTGCGCCACCATGGCGGTCGCAATTCACCGAAAGCACAGCCTTATGAAGCCTACCTCCCTCCCGCCCGCCGCCGGCGCCACCGTGACCCGCCGGTCGTTCCTCAAGCACACGTCCGCCGCCGGCTTCGGCCTCGCGCTGGCCAGCCCCCTCAGCCGCGTCCTCGGCGCCAATGGCGACATTCGCATCGCCGTCGTCGGGGTCAACGGGCGCGGCAGCAACCACATCGACGAGTTCCGCAAGATCGACGGCGTCCGCCTCGTCGCCCTTTGCGACGTCGATCACAAGGTGCTCGCGGCCCGCGCGGAAAAGCTCGCCAATGACGGCAACCCCGTGAAGACCTTCGTCGACGCCCGGGAACTCCTGGACTCCGGCGAGGTCGATGCCATCTCGATCGCCACCACCAACCACTCCCATGCGCTGCTCACCGTGTGGGGTTGTCAGGCCGGCAAGGATGTCTACGTCGAGAAACCGTGCAGTCACAACGTGTTCGAGGGGCGCAAAGCCGTTGAGGCGGCACGGAAGTACAAGCGGATCGTGCAGCACGGCACCCAGAGCCGGTCGAGCGCCGGCTGGGCCCGCACCGTGGCCGCCATCCAAAGCGGCAAGTACGGCCGCCTGCTCGTCTCCAAAGGGTATTGCTGCAAACCCCGCTGGAGCATTGGCTTCAAGCCCTATCGCGACGCCCCCGAGAACCTGGACTTCAATCTCTGGCTCGGACCCGCTCCCGAACAGCCCTACCACGACAATCTGGTCCACTACAACTGGCACTGGTTCTGGGACTTCGGCAATGGGGACATGGGCAATCAGGGCGTGCATCAGATCGACATCGCCCGCTGGGCCATCCAGGGCGCGACCCTGCCGCGGAGCGTCGTCACCATGGGCGGACGCTACGTTGACGGTCCAAACTTCAAAGACCAGGCCCAAACGCCGAACATGGAGTTGAGCGTGTTCGACTTCGGCGAAAGCTTGATTGTCTTCGAGACCCGGGGGTTGGTCGGCCGGATGCCCGAGTTCCCGAACCAGGTGGACAACGAGTTCTACCTCGAGGGCGGCGTCATCCGGGGCCAGAAGTTCTTCCCCGCCGGCAAGGGCGAAGGCGAATCCCTGGTGGACGTCGAAGTCAAACGCGGCCCCGGCGGCCAGTTCGAGAACTTCATCCACGCCGTGCGTTCGCGGAAGGTCGACGAACTGCACGCGGACATCCTCGAGGGACACTATTCGAGCGCCCTGTGCCACCTCGGAAACATCTCCTACCGGCTCGGCAACGAAGTGCCGTTCGGCATGCAGACCGACCGGCTCGGCTCCTCGTCCGTCATCAGCGACGCCATGATGACCGTGCTCGAGAACACCCAGGCCATCGGGGTCGATCCCGCCCGGAACACCTATTGCCTCGGGCCCAAGCTCGAATTCGATGCCGCCCGGGAGACGTTCAACGGAAATCCCGCAGCCAACCTGCTGCTGAGCCGCTTTTACCGCGAGCCTTTCGTGGTCCCCGAGCAGGTCTGATTCCCGGCTTCGCAGCGAAGGAACATCCCACGGCGCCCCCCCGCGACCCCGCACCGCGGCGGGCGCTTGCCTACCGCGCCATCTCCCGCGCGGCCGTCAGCACGGCGTCGAGCAACGCCTGCCAGTCCGCCGCTCCCGTCTCCCAGCCCGCGCTGAAACGCAACACCCGGTCGGCGGTCGCGTCCGGGACGCCCATGGCCCGCAGCACGTGGGAAGGCTGTTCCTTGCCGCTGGCGCAGGCCGAGCCGGTCGAGACCGCAAAGCCGAGCCGGTCCAACTGGACCACCCAACGGCGCCGGCAATCCACCACCGGCGGCATCAGCGCCGCCACCGTATTCCACAGCCGCGGACAGCCCTCGCCCAGGATAGCGCCGCCCGGAAGCCGCTCCTTCAGTTGCCCGATGAACGCGTCGCGGTGCGGCTCGAGACGCATGACCGCGCCTTCGCGCATGGCCTGCTCACGTTCCTCCCAAGCCGCCCGCATCGCCAGAATGCCGGCGACGTTCTCCGTCCCGGCGCGCCGCCCGTCCTCTTGCGGTCCGCCCACCAGCAGCGGATGAAACGTCCCCGGCGCCTTCATGAAGCCCACCCCGAGCGGGCCGCCGAATTTGTGGGCGCATCCGAAGACATAATCGGCTCCGCCGAGCCCCTGGGCCGGCAGCCGGCCGATCCACTGGGCCGCGTCGCAGGCGAAAGCCACCCCGTGTTCCCGGCACCAGGCGAGGGCCGCCGGCCACGGTTGCAGCACCCCGGTCTCGTTGTTCGCTGCCATGATCGCCACCAGGTCGGGGTGGGCGCGGCGAATGCGGTGATCCAGCCAGTTCAAGTCCACCACGCCTTCGGGCGTCGCCGGGATTTGCCTCACGCGGTTACCGAACCAGCGCCGGGCGGCGGCGATGACGCATGGATGTTCGATGGCGGAAACCCAGGCCTCGCCGGAACCCTGCCGGGCGGCCGAGTGCATGAGCATGTTGGCGGCCTCGGTGGCCCCCGAGGTCCACACGATGTCGAGCGGCGGGGCATCCAGCCAGGCAGCCACCGCCAACCGGGCGTCGTGCAGCGCCGCCTCCGCCCGCGCGCCCCAGCGATGCGGGCTCGAAGGGTTGGCCGGAAACCGCGCGACCGCCGCGAGCCACGCGGTGCGTGCCGCGGCTGACAGCGGGTGGGTGGCGTTGTGGTCGAAATAGCGCACGGCGGAAATCTCGCGAACGCGCGCGGCGCCGCCAAGGGCCATCTCACCGGCCTTCCCCGATCCGGGGTGCGGCGGGTCCCGCGCGGCAACCGGTCGGGGCCAAAGCAAAGGGGCGGCCCGTGAGCCGCCCCGTCTCGCGTGCCTGGGAAGCAACCTCAGTTGCGGGCGCGCCCGCCAACCCCCTTGGTTCCCTTCGAGATGGTCTTGCCCGATTCCTTCGGACGAAGCGTGCGGACGGCCTTGCCGGCCTGCCACATCTCGGAGTTCCCGATCTCGTCGAGTTCCTTCCCGAGCTGCTGCTGGTAGTCGGCCTTGCCGCAGGCGGAAAGCACCCGCGCGCATTCCCGCCCGTCCTTGACGCGCTGATAGAGATCCTTGAACACCGGCAGGACCGCCTTCTTGAACTTCGGCTTCCAGTCCAGGGCGCCGCGCTGGGCGGTGGCCGAGCAGTTGGCGTACATCCAGTCCATGCCGTTCTCGTCCACCAGGCGAATGAGGCTCTGCGTCAATTCCTCGACCGTCTCGTTGAACGCTTCGCTCGGTGTGTGGCCCTGCTGGCGCAGCACGTCGTACTGCGCCTCCATGATGCCCGCCAGCGCGCCCATCAACACCCCGCGCTCGCCGGTCAGATCGCTGAAGACCTCGTGCTGGAAGGTGGTCGGGAAGAGGTAGCCCGAACCGATGCCGATGCCCACCGCCAGGCAACGCTCCTCGGCCCGGCCAGTGGCGTCCTGCTCGACAGCGTAACTCGAGTTGATCCCGGCGCCGGTCAGGAAGTTGCGGCGCACCGAGGTGCCCGAGCCCTTCGGGGCGACCATGATCACATCGACGTTGGCGGGCGCGACGACCTTGGTCTTCGCCTTGTACGCCACCGAGAAGCCGTGCGAAAAATACAGCGCATCGCCGTCCTTGAGGTTCGCCTTCACCAGCGGCCAGATGGCCCGCTGCGCGGCGTCGGAAACCAGGATCTGGATGATCGTTCCGCGCTGCACGGCCTCCGCGATGTCGAACAGCGTCTTGCCCGGAACCCAACCGTCCTTCCGCGCGCGGTCCCAGTCCTTCTTGAAGCGCTTGTCCTGGCCGATGATGACGTTGAAGCCGTTGTCCCGGAGGTTCAACGACTGGGCCGGGCCCTGCACGCCGTAGCCGATGATCGCAATGGTCTCGTTCTTGAGCACCTTGCGGGCCTTCGCCATCGGGAATTCCTTGCGCGTCACGACGTTTTCCTTCACGCCGCCGAAATCAATCACTGCCATGGGTCTTGTCCGTCTCTTTCATGGCGGGCTCGCGCCCGCCGGGTTTGGTTATCGCTCACTGATCAAGCAAGCCAGCGATCCTAATCTGGTTCGCCGGTCAGTCAAACGGTTTTCCTCACCCCGCCCGCGCGCGAATTCCCCTGCCCAGGAAAAAGCCGGCGCTCCTGTGTGCCGGCACGACATAGAGGTCGAACGTGACCAGGAGGGCCTCCCCCCGCGACGTCCGGTTGACCGATCGGGTGAGGACGGCGCAGATCGGGCGAGCCGCAGTAAGCAAGGCGGATGACAATCAAGGACCCCGGCAGGGCGGAGCGGGGACGTCGCGGCCGGACCGCCCTCAGCCGTATCGATTCAGTCAAAGGACCGCGGATGGGCACGGATGCCACGGATGGGGCACGGCGCTGCCGCCATGGCGGAGAAGCCGGGAAACCTCACTAAATGGTGAGCCCGAACCCAGGGCGCGCGATTCTGGTTTCCCTCAATATCCGTGCCCATCCGCGCCCATCCGTGGTGAATCCCACTGCATGGTTACGGCTCAGCAGGTCAGCACCGAACCCTCCACGAACGCCGTCCCCTCCCCGAGCGCCCGGAGGTTCGCCACCGTGGTGCGGGCAATGTCCGACAGGGCCTCGTGGGTCAGGAACGCTTGGTGCGAGGTGATGAGCACGTTCGGGAAGGTCAGCAACCGGGCCAGTTCGTCGTCCTGCAAAACCTGTCCTGAAAGGTCCTCGAAGAAGATCCCCTCCTCTTCCTCGTAGACATCGAGGGCCACGCCGCCCAGTCGCCCGGACTTCAACGCCTGGATCAAGGCCTTCGTGTCGATCAACGCTCCCCGGCTCACGTTGATCAGGATCGCGCCCGGCTTCATCGCCTCGAGGGTTTCCGCGCGGATGAGGTGACGCGTTTCGGGAGTGAGCGGCACGTGGAGCGACAGCACATCGCTGAAGCCGGCCAGCGAGGAAACGTCCGCATACTCGACGCCGTGCCGCCCGGCCCATTCCGGGTTGGGAACGGGATCGTAGGCCAGCACCCGCATGCCGAAGCCGCGCAGAATCTGCGCCACGATCCGGCCGATCTTCCCGGTCCCAAAGATGCCGGCCGTCTTTCCGTGCAGGTCGAAGCCAACCAGGCCGTTGAGTGAGAAGTTCAGTTCCCGCACCCGGTTGAACGCCCGGTGGATCTTGCGGTTGAGCGCGAGCAGCAGGGCGACCGCGTGCTCCGCCACCGCATACGGCGAGTAAACGGGCACCCGGGTCACGACCAGCTTCAACGCCCGGGCGGCGTCGAGGTCCACGTTGTTAAAGCCCGTGCAACGCAGCGCCACCAACCGCACGCCCCGTTCCGCCAGCGCTGCAAGACATGCCCGATCCGCGTGGTCGTTGACAAAAAGGCACACCGCCTGCGCGCCGGCCGCCAGGGGGGCGGTCTCCGCGGTCAGGCGGAATTCCTGAAACCGCCAGTCGATGGCCGGGCCCGCGGCGGCTCGCAGCAGCGCCTCCTGATCGTAGGGTTTGGTATCGAAGACAGCGGTTGTGATCATGGTCGGCCTTTGGCTACTCGCTCTGCCCCAGGGCTTCCCCTGTAGCGGCGCCTGCGGATGGCGTCGTTCGACCTTCATACATGCGGCTCACCACCGCAAAGAAGAAAGCCGTGGACCAACCGCACATCAAAATGCCGGTCAACGCCTCGACCCCGCCCACCAACCGCCAGGCCTCGGGCAGCAACAGATCGCCGTAACCGGTCGTCGTGTAGGTCACAGCGCTGAAATAGACCGCCGCCGAGATCTCAGGGAGCGCGCCGCCGACCGCGTAGACGCCCGCCCAGGCCGCGATCTCGAGCAAGTGCAGCAGAATGATCCAGCCGGCGATCCAGATGAACCGTCCCGTCCACTCCCGAAAGCGGGGCGGGGGTTCCTGGCGGTTCCGGATCCAGCGCAGGGCCACGGCGATCCCCACGGCATGAACCACCACACACACCGCCATCAGGCACCACGCAATCAGCAGTTTGGCAATCATCGCCCCACATCCCATCACGACCCGCCGCCGCCGGCAAGACGCCGCCGGGCGCCAGGCCTGAAAACGAGGTCGAACGGGCAGACCTCAGCAAAACGGCCCTGGCGCACCCCAGCAATCTCCAGATTGGATTCCGCAACGACCAGGACGCCTTGGAGCGCGTAAAGGCGGCGGCCTCCGCAGCCAACGGATCCCCCTTGGGCGAGGTCCGATCCCTCGCTCGGCGCGCTCCTGCCGAAGCAACACGCTGCGCTGACGTCGTCGCAACGGGCCGCGCCGCCGCGCCGCCCCGGGGGATCCCTGTAATCTGGCTTGACAGTTCCGCTTTCTCTGCTAATCGTCCAAATTAATTCACGAGTCAGGTCACGGGAAAGCTGAGTGAACTGATGAGCCGAGGGGCGCGGCCCTGGGAGTGCCAGGTGTCCGGTGATCGGGAGACGGCAATCGAAGCACCACAGCCGGTAGGCCAAGCGCTCCAGAACGCAGGAACTCTGCAAACCGGGCTGCACCGCAACGGCGGGAGCAGCAGAAGGACGGTGGTGGGCGGGTGGTTTTCTGCCCTCCCGGACCGCTTCCCTCCCGGATTCACCAAGGCGGCGCACCGCAAACCGGTCCCCCGACGGGCCTGACTGGAAAGCCAGCAAAATGAAGATGACAGATCGAGACAGTTCCGGACAGCCAAGCTTCGACACACACAGGGCACGGGCGCTCCGCCGTGGCGCCTTGGCGATGCTCGTCGCCGCGAGTTGCGTCGCGAGCAGTCATGCCGCGACGGTCGTGGGGGTGGGGTACGATCTGTTGCGGACCGCTCCCGGCACGCAGTTCATGGGCCAGCCATTCACCGGGGTTCCGATCGGGATCTTCGACTTCGGCGGTTCGATAGGGGTCCAAAACCTCGGCCTGACGGACACCCTCATCTACCGTTCCGCTCCGGTCGAGACCCCGCTGCCAGACACCGTTCCGATTGAGATCGTCGCCCTCCAACTCATGAGCGTCAATCCCATCGACCTCGGGGCCGGCCTGGGGACACATTACATCACCCTTCAATCGGCCAGAGGCGGCCCGGCCTCCGCGGGCACCGTGACCGTGGACAACACGACGTTCGACAATGCGTTTTCAGTGTTCTACGACGTCCGGTTTGGCGCGCTGAACGGGCCGATCATACTGTCCGATGTCCTGGACTTCACGGGGTCGGGTCTCTGGTCCCACGACGCCGAGCCCGGGACCTTCCTCATCGACGGGGTGAATCACCTGCTCAACGGCGTTGACATCTCCACGGACTTCCATTTGGCCGGACCGGTGACGCACATCGACAACTCGGGGCCCGGCCATGCGCATATCGTCATCAGTACTCCCGAGCCACAGCATTACGCCCTCGGCGCCGTGCTCGGTCTGCTCGCCTTCGCGGGTTATCGCCGGCTGCGGTTGGGCTGAGCCGGATCGCTTCAGTCAATGGCCCGCGGATGGGCCCGGATGCCACGGGACAGAGGTAGGGATGGCGGGATTAGCGCCACCCCTCCCTCCGAACCGTACGGGCGGATTTCCCGCATACGGCTCTCCGGTCAGTGGGATCTCGGTGAGACTGACTGTAAGCACGCGAGCCGTGTTCCAGACTCAACAGGCCCTGCGCCGCAAACCAGCGTTGTCGGCCCGCCTTGGGCGAGCCGCGTTAGCATCCGGTCCGTCCATACCGAACGTTCGATCCACCACCCCCCTGGGGCGCGGACCTTTCCGGCTTGTTTAGCCTGGGTTGCCCCAGACCCCATCCCCGGTCGTTCTTCCCGTTCGTCGTTCCTCATGGTCGTTCCGTCTCCACTTCCCTGCGCCCCTTCGCTCCCCGGGCGTTACCCCGCTTCCTCGCTACTATGGACGCTCTCACTCCCGCCGGGCGGCTCTTCGGGCCTCGCGGCCATGAACACCGTTCTGCCCCGAGGGTCTCCCTGCTTGCTTCGCCCATGCTTCCCATCGTTCCGTCCTCAACCACCCCGCCGCGCCAGTCCGGGCATTTGCTTCCATCCACCTTTTGGTCTGCCGGGGACCGCCAGCCAGAGGACCCGGTCGCCTGGTGTCGACCGGGGGAGGTCTTCCCACTTGGGTCTTGGCCTGGACTTCGCACAGCCCTGGCAGGCTCGCCGCTCGGCGTGGCTGAATCAGGTTCACATGGCTTCGTTGCGGACCGATGGTTCACCTCCGGCAAGCTCTCCACCCCGGGTTGCCACGACGCAGTAGCCTTCGGTCACGGGCGGGTGAATGAACCGCCTGACGAGGACTTTCACCTCGCAATATGGACGCCCTCACAGGCGCACCAGGGCGCGTGTCCCCTGCGCGTCGCCCGAGATCCGGCCCCCCGCTCACCTCCCGGACCCATATCGATGGCAGTTCCGCTCACTCACTCGACCCTCCACCTCAAATCACTCCGTTCCGGGGCTTCCGCCCACGGTCAAGCCGGCGTTCACAGCGGCCGATGAGGTCGGGTCTTCAGTGCCTTTCGGCTTTGAGCGGTTTCCCGCCCACCTCATTCCCGAGGAGTGGAAGAGTAAAGTCGTCTTGTCTTCAGTGCCTTTCGGCTTTGAGCGGTTTCCCGCCTGGATCGCAACCGTTGATTACACAGAGCTCCTGCAAAGCGTCTTCAGTGCCTTTCGGCTTTGAGCGGTTTCCCGCCCTACGATTACGGGCTGCCCATCGCGGTGGCCATCGCGGGGTCTTCAGTGCCTTTCGGCTTTGAGCGGTTTCCCGCCTCCGTGACTTGGGCGTTACGCCCTTACGGGTGGGGCTCCGTCTTCAGTGCCTTTCGGCTTTGAGCGGTTTCCCGCCATCGAAGCCGGGGCTTACACCACGGTGTCCCCGTTTCAGGGTCTTCAGTGCCTTTCGGCTTTGAGCGGTTTCCCGCCGCTTGTGAATAGCAAGCATCCCCAGGGTCACATCGCACCGTCTTCAGTGCCTTTCGGCTTTGAGCGGTTTCCCGCCTTGATGGAGTGGTAATCATCCCCGCTTACGCGGGGCCGCGTCTTCAGTGCCTTTCGGCTTTGAGCGGTTTCCCGCCGAGGCGAAGAACGTTGGTGACATGGGGGTCGCCAACGTGTCTTCAGTGCCTTTCGGCTTTGAGCGGTTTCCCGCCTCTCATGTATGAACGGGCTGTTCAGGTTCGTACGGAACTTGTCTTCAGTGCCTTTCGGCTTTGAGCGGTTTCCCGCCCTGGCTCGCCAAGCGGATCACCCACAAGGCGCTTGATCGGGTCTTCAGTGCCTTTCGGCTTTGAGCGGTTTCCCGCCCAAACCCCGTTTAGCGAGCGCCTGCGCCGGCTAATCGACGTCTTCAGTGCCTTTCGGCTTTGAGCGGTTTCCCGCCGCTCAACCAGTCCACCGCCTACAACCCCACCGCCAAAACGTCTTCAGTGCCTTTCGGCTTTGAGCGGTTTCCCGCCTGCCCCCTTGTAAGCCCTTCGCCATCAGGGCGTCAACCGGCCTGTAGGACAAAGGTCCATTTTTCTGTCGCCCCGGAGGCCCTCGCCGTGCCGGGTTCCGGACGCCAAGTCGACGCAAATGACTCAGGCCAAGCGATTTACTGCACAGGACCGGGCTCCCCCCTTTTGGGGCCCTCGGGAGCCCGGTCCTGGCGACGTTTCCGCGCCGCCTGCGGGGCCGTCCCAGCGCCGCCATTTGCTTGGTTCCGGTCGGGGGCCGGCGTAGGCTGGGCCCATGCGATATCGGCGGTTTGGCAAGACGGGGCTTGAGTTGCCCGTGATTTCCTGCGGCGGGATGCGTTACCAGCATGCCTGGACGGACCAGGATCCCTCGGCCATTCCCGCCGCCGGCCAGGCGAATCTCGAGGCCTGCATCGAACGGGCGCTCGAATTGGGCATCCACCACATCGAGACCGCCCGCGGCTACGGCACGAGCGAGATGCAGCTCGGCAACCTCCTGCCGCGGCTGCCCCGGGAGCAGCTCATCGTCCAGACGAAAGTGCCGCCCGCCGCCGATCCCGAGGAATTCCTCCGCACGTTCGAGAAGTCGATGGCGTATCTCCGGCTCGAGTATGTGGATCTCCTGGCCCTGCACGGCATCAACAACGCCGAGTTCCTCGACTGGTCCCTGCGCCCGGGCGGCTGCGTCGAGGCCGCCCGCAAGCTCCAGCGCGACGGCCGCTGCCGGCACGTCGGTTTCTCGACCCACGCCACCACCGACCTCATCCTCGAGGCGATCCGCAGCGACCAGTTCGACTACGTCAACCTGCACTGGTACTTCGTCAACGACCTGAACCGGGCGGCCATCCCCGAGGCGCGCGCGCGGGACATGGGGGTGTTCATCATCAGTCCCAACGACAAGGGCGGCAAACTCTACAACCCGCCGCCCAAAGTCGTCGAACTCTGCCAACCCCTGACGCCGATGCAGTTCAACGATCTCTACTGCCTGGCGCGGCCGGAGGTCCACACGTTGAGCTGCGGCGTGGCGCGGCCATCGGACTTCGACGAGCACGTCGCCGCCCTCGAACACCTGGATCGGGCGGCGGAAGTCATCGCTCCCATCGAGCAGCGGCTGCGCGCCGAACTCGAACGAACCCTCGGCCGCGACTGGTGCGAGGGATGGTGGGAAGGCGTGCCGGAATACGTGGACCTTCCCGGCGAGGTCAACGTGCGCGAAATCCTGCGCCTTTGGACCTACGCGAAGGCCCTGGACCTCGTCGATTGGGGGAAGATGCGTTACAACCTGCTCGGTCAGGCCGAGCACTGGTTCCCCGGCCAGATGGCGCGCGACTTCGACGAACCGGCCTTGCGCCAGGCGGTGGCCGCCAGCCCGTTCGCCGACCGCATTCCCGGCATCCTCCGCGAGGCCCATCAAATGCTCTTCGAGAAACCCAAACCGCGGTTGAGCCAGGGCGGGGCATAGCCGTAACCATGCAGTTGGATTCACCACGGATGGGCGCGGATGGGCACTGATATTGAGGGAAACCAGAATCGCTCGCCCTGGGTTCGGGCTCACCATTTTATGAGTCTTCTCGCCCTCTCCGCCATGGCGGCAGCGCCGCGCCCCATCCGTGGCATCCGTGCCCATCCGCGGTCCTTTGACTGAATCGATACGGCTTAGCCGGCGCCGGCAACGGTCCGGGCCGAAACACCGCGCGGCGGAACCCCCGGGTGAAAGGCTTCCCGGCGGGCGCCTCGGGCGGTAGGCTCGACCCCATGAAACCCGCCCGCCCCCCGAGCCCTGTTCCTCGTGCACGCCCTCGGTTCGACGCCTTGCTGGCCCTGCTGGTCGCCCTCGGGGGCGGCGGGTGGATGCGATTGTCCGCCGCCGAACCGCGCCCGAACCTGATCCTGATCATGACCGACGACCAGGGGTACGGCGACCTGGGGATCACGGGCAATCCCGTGCTCGAGACGCCGCACATCGACGCGTTCGCCCGCGAGAGCGCGTCGATGCTGAACTTCTACGTCAGCCCGGTATGCTCCCCCACCCGCGCCTGCCTCATGACCGGTCGGTACAACCTGCGGACGCGGGTGCTCGACACGTTCAAGGGCCGCTCGATGATGGAGCCCGGGGAGACGACCGTTGCCGAAGTCCTGCGGGCCGCCGGCTATGCCACGGGCATTTTCGGGAAATGGCATTTGGGCGACGAATACCCGATGCGCCCGAATGACCAGGGTTTCGAGGAAGCGCTCGTGCTGCGCGGCGGGGGCCTCGCGCAGCCTTCGGAACCCCTCGAGAACCGGCGCCGCTACACGGACCCGGTGCTGTTCCACAACGATCAACCGGTCCAGACCAAGGGCTACTGCACCGACGTTTACTTCAACGCGGCGATGGAGTTCATGCGCGAAGCCCGGCGTGCGCAACGGCCCTTCTTCGCCTACCTCGCGCCGAACGCGCCGCACGGGCCGTTCCACGATGTGCCCGTCGCGTTGTACGAGAAATACCAGCAGAAGGACCTCGGCCCGGTGTTGACCTTCGGGTGGAAGAACGCCGATACGCTCGCCCGCATCTTCGCCATGGAGGAGAACATCGACGAAAACGTGGGACGCTTGATGGCCTTCCTGCGGGCGCAAGGCTGCGCGGACGACACGCTGGTGGTCTACATGGTGGACAACGGCCCCGACGGGCGTCGCTACGTCGGACCGATGCGCGGAATGAAGAGCGAGGTGCATGACGGCGGGATTCGGTCGCCGTTCTTCGCCCGCTGGCCGGCCCGTTTCAAAGCCGGGACGCGCAGCGACCGGATCGCAGCCCACATCGACGTGATGCCCACTTTGCTCGAGGCGGCAGGCGTGCCGACGCCGGAAGGTGTGCGGCTCGACGGACGCAGTCTGCTCCCGTTGCTCGAGGGACGCGCGGCGACGTGGCCGGACCGCACGTTGATCCTGCAAGCGCATCGCGGCGACCGGCCGGTTCCCACCCACAACATTGCCGTGCGCAGCCAGCGCTGGAAGCTGGTTCACCCCTCCGGATTCGGCCGTGAAACCATGCCCGCCGGGACGCCGTTCGAGCTGTACGACGTTCCCGCTGATCCGGGGGAAACCAACAACCAAGCCGCCACACAACCCGAGATCGTGCGCCGCCTTTCCGCCGCCTACACCAACTGGTTCGCCGACATCTCCGCCACCCGATCCGACACCTTCGCGCCGCCGCGCATCGTGATCGGCTCGGACCAGGATCCGACGACCATGCTCACGTGGCAGGACTGGCGCGTGGACGAACCCACCGGTTGGGGCAAAGGCGGACGGTGGCTGTTGCGGGCCGAGCGGGACGCGACCTACCAGGTGACCTTGCGCTGGCCGGAACCCGTTCAACCGGCGCAAATCACCGTGCATGCCGGCCGCGCCACCGCCTCCCTGACCCTCGAGGAAGCCGCCGATCATGCCGAACTGCCGGCGCTGCGCATTCCCCGCGGTGACTTTGAACTGAGCGTCGAAATCCGCCGCGGCGCGGAAACCGACCAGCCGTATCAAGTGATTCTCGAACGCCGTTGACCCACCGCCGGCCCACGCCCGCGCCCCCTCCCATCGGACCAGCCCCAGCCGTGACGATTCAGTAATTCGTAGCCGCCGCCGTGTAGTCGGCGCATGATGCAGTGGGAATACGGCCGCCTGCCGCCGGGCGCGACGATTCACCAAACCGTGACCGCCAGTCGGAATCGGCGGGGCCGCGTAAGCCCTTGGATTCCAGCGCCGACTACACGTCGGCGGCTACCGCAGGTGGAATCGATACGGCTCAGCCGCATCGATTCGGTTATCAGGGGCGGCGCTCACCGAGTGACCCGCCCCGGTAGGGCGCGCAGTCCCCGGTGCGCCGCCCCCCTCGATACGCGCCCCAACCGACCCCGAGCGCGCGGGCGTTTCCGGGCTTGCGTTTGCCGCGGCTGCCCGGTGGACTAATCGTCGTCATGCATATTGCTCAGTCTTGGTTCCGGGGAATCGCGCTCGTGACCCTGCTTTGTCCGGCCGCGGCCCGGGCCGAATGGTCATGGATCTGGTCGGATCCGAAGAACGCGGACGCGGTCAGCCTGCGGCGGGCGTTCGAGGTGACCGGTGAAGTCCGCCAAGCCACCCTGCTGGTCACCTGCGACAACGGCGCCCGCGTCTCGCTCAACGGCGTGGAAGTGCTGGTCAACCGCGATTGGAACTCGCCCAGCAAGGCGGACGTCACCAGCCGGCTGCAATCCGGCGCGAACCTGATCGAAGCCGAAGCCCGCAATCAGGGCGGCGTGGCGGGCTTTCTGGCCCGGCTTCAGGTGCGCACGTCCACCGGTGAATTCACGCTTGAGAGCGACGCGCAGTGGTTGACGCGGCTGCCGGGTCAAACCGAATGGAAGCCGGCGACGGAAGTTGGGCGGTACGGCGACGATCCCTGGGGCGATCCGTTCGGACTTGGTGGCGGCCGCCCGCTGGTGGTGCAGCCAAAGGACATCCAGGTGTTGCCCGGCTTTCGCGTCGAACTGCTCCACGTGGTGCCCAAGCTCGATGAAGGCTCGTGGGTGAGCATGACCATCGATCCCCGCGGACGCCTGATCGCCTGCGACCAGAACGGCGGGCTCTACCGCATGACGCCGTCGCCGGTGGGATCGGACCAACCGGGCGCGGTCGAGCGGTTGGCAACGAAGGTGGGCGGCGCGCACGGGCTGCTGTACGCGTTCGACAGCCTCTATGTCATGGTGAACGAGCAAGGTGGCCGCCAGGGCTTGTGGCGGTTGTGGGACCGGGATGGCGACGGCCAGTTCGACGAGGAAAAGCTGCTGCGGCGCATCGAGGGCGGTGGTGAGCACGGACCGCACGCCGTGGTCCTCGGCCCGGACAACGCGCTCTACATCGTTTGCGGCAACCACACCAAACTCCCGCAGGGACTGGAACTCTCCCGGGCACCGCGGCATTGGGACGAGGACCAGATCATCCCGCGCTTGTGGGACGCCAACGGCCACGCCCGCGGTGTCCTGGCGCCGGGCGGCTACATCTGTCGCACCGATCCTGACGGAAAGACGTTCGAGTTGATCAGCAACGGCTACCGGAATGCCTACGATTTCGCGTTCGACTTCAACGGCGAGATCATCACCTACGACTCGGACATGGAATGGGACGCCGGGCTGCCCTGGTACCGGCCCACGCGCATCTGCCTCGCGACCAGCGGCAGTGAATTCGGCTGGCGTTCCGGTTCCGGCAAATGGCCGTCCTACTACCCGGACAGCCTGCCCGCCCTGGTCGACATCGGACCGGGCAGCCCCACCGGACTCGAGTCCGGGCGTGGCGCGAAGTTTCCGGCGAAATACCAGGACGCGATCTTCGCCAACGATTGGACCTACGGCACCATGTACGCCATTCACCTCCAGCCGCAGGGCGCGGGTTACAAGGCCGAACGCGAGGAATTCCTCAGCGCCAAGCCGCTGCCCCTGACCGACCTGGTGGTCAACCCGCACGATGGCGCCCTTTATTTCGCCATCGGCGGACGCCGCACCCAGTCCGCCGTGTATCGCGTCAGCTACGTCGGCGCGGAAAGCACGGACCCGGCTCCATTGCGCCGTCCCACCCGCGAACACCTCACCCGCCTCCGGATGGAGTACCTCCACCGCGACGGCACGGGACCGGAAGCCGTCGAACAGGCCTGGCCGCAGCTGGACCACCGGGACCGGTGGATTCGCTACGCCGCCCGGATCGCCATCGAGCGCCAACCGCTGGACCGGTGGGCGCCGAAAGCGCTTGAGGAAAAGCGCCCCCGCGCGCTTATCGAAGCCGCCATCGCCCTGGCCCGGTCCGGTGAAACCCGCCATCGGGCGCCGCTGCTGGAGCGGTTGAACAGCGTCGACGTCGGCGCCCTGGACGAGGCGGCCCGGCGGGCGCTGATCCGCGCCTACCAGCTGGTGATCATCCGGCTGGGACAGCCCGAAGGGGAATCGCGCGCCCGGACCGTGGCGCGACTCGAGGCGCTGTTCCCGGCCAACGCGGCGGATTTGAATCTCGAACTCGCAAAGACCCTCATCGCCTTGGACTCTCCGACGGCGGTGCCGAAGACGCTCCAACTCTTCCTGACGGCGCGGGACGAGGATGTGACCTACGCCAGCGATGCCCTGCTCGACCGGAACACCGGCTACGCAGACGCGTTCACGAAAGCCTCGAAAAGCCGCCCGAACCAACAGCAGATCGCGTATGCCTACGTCCTGCGGGTGGCGAAGGAAGGCTGGACGCCGGCGTTGCGGCGCGCGTTCTTCGGCTGGTTCCCGACCACCGCCGCCTGGCAGGGGGGCAACAGCTTTCGCGGCTTCCTTGAGACCTTCCGCAAGGAAGCCTTGAGCAACGTGCCCGACACCACCGAACGGCAGGCGCTGGATGAACTGTCCAGCCGCGCGCCGGACCTGCCGTTCACCGAATACACGCCCCCCGAGGGACCCGGTCGGGATTACGCTGTCGATGACGTGGTCGCCCTCGCCGCCGACGGCTGGCATGACCGGGATTTCGAGAGCGGTCGGAACCTGTTTCACGCGATGGCGTGCGCGTCGTGTCACCGGTTCGACGGTCAGGGTGGCAGCATCGGTCCCGACCTCACGACTGCCAGTTCGCGCTTCAGCCTGCGCGATCTCGTCGAGAACATCGTCGAGCCGTCCAAGGTCATCTCCGATCAGTACGGCAGTGAACAGGTGCAATTGCAGGATGGCACGACCTTGATCGGGCGCGCCTACGAGGAAGGCGACCGGTTGCACGTGGTTTACGATCCGCGCAACCCCGAGGAAAAGGAAAGCGCTCCGCTCACCGCGGTGAAACAGCGGCTTCCTTATCCCGTTTCCTTCATGCCCGCCGGGCTGTTGAACGCCCTGAATCCGGAGGAAGTCCTGGATCTGCTGGCCTACATCCAGTCCGGCGGCGACCGCCGGCAGCCGATGTTCCGCCCCTGAGCCGTGACCATCCAGTAACTCGCAGCCGCCGACGGCCAGTCCGCGCAGGCATCCAGGGACGAGACCCGCTCCCTCGAGGGCGCGAAGCCGGACGCACACCCGGCTTCCCCTGCGCGCGTCCCGACGCTAGATTGCGCCGATGAGTCAGGCGAATGCCCGAAATCTGCCGGATGCCGGGGGCCGCTTCGGTCCCTACGGCGGGCGCTATGTGCCCGAGACGTTGATGCATCCGTTGCTCGAGCTGGAGCGCGAGTATTTCCGCGCCCAGCAGGACCCGGATTTCCAGCGGGAACTCGACTACTACCTGCGCGAGTTCTGCGGTCGCCCGACCCCGCTGTACTTCGCCGAACGCCTGACCCGCGAGCTGGGTGGCGCGAAGATCTACCTCAAGCGCGAGGATCTCCTGCACACCGGCGCGCACAAGATCAACAACGCGATGGGCCAGATCCTCCTGGCCCGCCGCATGGGCAAAACCCGGATCATCGCCGAGACCGGCGCCGGCCAGCACGGCGTGGCCACGGCCACGGTGGCCGCCATGTTCGGTCTCCAATGCGTGATCTACATGGGCGCCGTGGACTGCGAACGACAGGCATTGAACGTCTATCGCATGAAGATGCTCGGGGCCGAGGTCGTGCCCGTGCAGGCGGGGCAAAGGACCCTGAAAGAGGCGGTCAACGAGGCCATGCGCGACTGGGTCACCAACGTGCGCCACACGCACTACATCCTCGGTACCGCCTATGGCGCCCACCCCTACCCCGTGATGGTCCGCAACTTCCAGCGGGTCATTGGCGAGGAGGCGCGCCGGCAGATTCTCGAACACGCAGGCCGCCTGCCGGATCTGCTCATCGCCTGCGTGGGCGGCGGCTCGAACGCCATCGGACTGTTTCACCCGTTCCTCGACGATGCGGGCGTCCGCATGCTGGGCATCGAGGCGGGCGGCGAGGGCATCCAGCCCGAACGCCACGCCGCCCGGTTCCAGGGCGGTTCGCTCGGCGTCCTCCAAGGAACCCGCTCCTACATCCTCCAGGACGCCGACGGCCAGATCCAGTTGACCCACAGTGTGTCCGCCGGATTGGATTATGCCGCGGTGGGCCCCGAGCACGCCTGGCTGAAGGACGCGGGCCGCGTCGAGTATTCCTACGCCACCGACCAGGCGGCCCTGGAGGCCTTCATGCGGCTCGCCCGCCTCGAAGGGATCATCCCCGCGCTTGAAAGCGCCCACGCCGTGGCGGCAACCATCGACCGCGCCCCCGCCCTCGCGGGCGACCGCATCGTCATCGTCAACCTGTCCGGCCGCGGTGACAAGGACGTGGCGCAGGTGGCGGCAAAACTCGGCATGCAGGTCCCCCGTTCCGGTTCGGAGGCAGCGTAAGGGCGGGAGGCCACCCTGCACCTTGCGGGGACGTCGCGTCGCTAGGACCTTCCCGGTGGCAGGGGGGGCGCGGGTTCGGGGGTGGGCGCGCTCGATCCGGGGTTGAGCGTTTCCGCCGGCGCTGCCGGCACTTCCTCCGAGGGCGGGGGAAAATCGCTGATCGCGGGAATCCGGGAACCGCCATGCACCTGAACCTCCCCGTTTTCCCGGTTCCACAGGCGCGGACGGCTCGACGTGTATTGGTGGGTCTGGCGGAGGATCAGTTCGCCGCGCGGATCCAATTTGACGTAGGTGAACGTCCGGGCGCCGGTCTGCCAGAGCGCGTGCAACCGGCTGTCGCGATCCACGATGGCCTCCGGCTTGCTGAAGGTCAGCAACCGCCCGAGACACAGAATGCGCACCACCTGCACGTCGTATTCATCGGTCACCCGTCCATACAGGCAGACCTCCTCGCCGTTCATGGCCTGAACCAGCGCGTAGTTCCGGATCTCCACCGGACCGGTCTCGCCGGCGGCCTCGGGCCGCCACCCAAACGGCTGCCTCCAGAGGGTGGCCCCGCTGATGATGTTCAAGTAGGCCGGTTCGCTGGTGAGTTCCTGACCGAGTTCGGGGACCCGCACCGTGGCGATCACCTTGTAGCGTCCCACCTTGATCAGATTGAAGTAGGGCATGATGTCCACCCGCCGCGTGGCGCGGGCGGCGTTGGGAACGTCGAATTCATGCACCACCGGCGGGTCCCCGAGCTTCTCGAGGTAAGACCCGTCGGCCGCCTCGACATCGAAGCTCAGCCACGACTGCGTCCGCCCCATCTGCAGCGTCTGGCCGGAGAAGTTGAGGATGCGCACCGACGCCGTGATGGCCTCGCGCACCAGGTACTGCTTCTGGTCCAGGTCGACCGAGATGCTCACCTGGGCGCGGACCGCCGCCATGCCGAGAAACAGGGCCATCGCGGAAGCCCAAAAACACTTCATAACCCGCAGTCTAAGCAGGCCCCTTGCCAACGCAAGGGACATTTCCCCCCTTCCCCACGCCGGACCCCGCCCCAAGCGGTATCGATTCAGCACGCGGTAGCCGCCGACGTGTAGTCGGCGCTGAAATCCAGGGGCTTACGCGGTCTCGCCGTCGCCGACTGCCAGTCACGTTTTGGTGGATCATCGCACCCGGCAGCAGGCCGCCGAATCCCCGCTGAATCTCGCGCGGACTACGCGTCGGCAGCTACGAGTTGCGGAACGGTCAGGGCCAGTCACCGCGGCCATGAACCCGTGTTCGGCGTAGAAAACCAGGCCTTCGAGGGGGTGTCGCAAATCCTGGACGAAGCCGTCAGACCGGCAGATCGGGCACCTCGACCCAGGCGCGTTGGCGCCAGGATTCGAGCCCCTTCTCGGCCAGTTGCACCCCCTTGGCGCCCTCACGCAGATCCCAGCGGAAGGGTTCATCGAGCGCCACGTGGCGCAGGAACAGCTCCCACTGGACCTTGAAGGCGTTCTCATACTCCTGATACTCGGGCGCGGTCTGCCAGCCGGCGAAGAAATCGATCGGGTTGGCCACGTCGGGATTCCACACCGGACGGGGCGTCGCGCTGCCGTGCTGGAGCACGCAATCCCGCAATCCCGCCACGGCCGAGCCCTTCGTGCCGTCCACTTGCAGCGTCAACAGATCGTCCCGACGGACACGCACGCACCACGAGGAGTTGAAATGCGCGATCACGCCGCCGGCCAGCTCGAAGGTCGCATAGGCCGAATCGTCCGCCGTGCAGGCATAGGGCTGTCCCTGCTCGTCCCAACGCTGCTTCACATGCGTCGCGCCCAGACAGGAAACCGCCTTCACCGCGCCGAAGAGGTTGTCGAGCACGTAGCGCCAGTGGCAGAGCATGTCGACAATAATGCCGCCGTCATCCTCCTGCCGGTAATTCCAGGAAGGGCGCTGGCACGGAACCACGTCGCCTTCGAACACCCAGTAGCCGAACTCGCCGCGGACGGAGAGCAGTTCGCCGAAGAAACCCGCCTTGATGAGGGTTTGCAGCTTGAGCAGACCGGGCAGCCAGAGCTTGTCCTGCACGACCCCGTGTTTGACTCCCGCCCGCTTCGCCAGCTCGTAGAGTTCGCAGGCGCCTTTCGCGCTGGTGGCGGTGGGTTTCTCGCAGTAGATGTGCTTGCCCGCGGCGATGGCCCGCTTGACGGCCGGCGCGCGGCGCCCGGTGGTCTGGGCATCGAAGTAGACGGTGTTCGCCTGGTCCGCGAGCGCCGCCTCGAGGTCGGTGGTGTAACGGATTCCCTCCCCCATCGCGGCCAACCGCTGCAGCTTCGCCTCGTTTCGGCCCACCAACACCGGCACGGGCAGGATGCGCTCGCCATCGCTCACGTGGACGCCGCCCTGTTTGCGGATGGCGAGAATCGACCGGATGAAGTGCTGGTTCGTGCCCATGCGTCCGGTGACGCCGTTCATGATGATCCCGATCTCGTGTGTCTTCATGCAAAGCAACCCTCGCCCGACCAACTCCTGACTCCCAGCTCCCAGCTCCTAGCTCCTAGCTCCTAGCTCCTAGCTCCTAGCTCCCCACCCCCTCCGTGCACTGCGGCCACGCCCCCTCGGGCAGGGCCGGCACGTCAACGCCCGCTTTGGGCAGGGTGCCGGACAACTCCTGCCGCCAGTGGGCCACATCGCCCGCCGGTCCGTAGCAATAGAGCATCCGCAGCGGGGTGTCGCCGGTGTTGGTGAGTTGATGAAAAACGCCGGGCGGGATGAAGACCGCCTGGCCGGAGGTCACGGTCCGGCGCTCCTCGCCGAGGCACATTTCACCGGTGCCCTCGATGATGAAGTAGATCTCCTCCTGCTCCTGGTTGTGCCACGGCACCTGGCCGCCCTGCGGATCCAGCGTGACGTTGCCGATGCAGAAGTTGCAACACTGAATCGGCGCCACTCCCCCGACGAGATTCTGGGTGCGTCGTTTGGCCGGGTAACGCCGGCCTTCGATCTGACTGAGGTCTGAGATGATCATGTCGTTGAGCCAACTTGCGCTGCGGTTTGGAAAAGGCATCCGGCCCGGAGGCGACGCGCGCCCCTCAATCGCGCCGGTGGGAAAGGAACCACTCGTAGAGTTCGGGGTTGGCGTAGGTCTCCGTCCAGGCATCGTGTTGCGCCTCGGGGTAAACCGTAAGCTGGACGTCGCGCGCCCCGAAGCGCTTCAAGGCATCCACCATGCGCTCGGATTCCACGGGCGGAACCACCGGATCCTTGGCGCCATGAAAGGCCCGGACCGGAAGTGTACGGAGGGCCCGAACCTTCTCCGGATCGGCCAGCAGGATCTTGACCACGTCCCCCCCGCCGCAAATCGGCGCGATCGCCGCAAACCGCTCGGGATGCGTCAACCCCAGGCTCCATGTGCCGTAACCGCCCATGCTCAACCCCGTGAGGTAGACCCGCGCCGGATCCACCCGTTGGTCGGCCATCACCTCGTCGATCAAGCCCAGCACCACCGCATCCGACCACCGTCCCCCTGCCGGACATTGCGGCGACACGAGGATGAAGGGAAAGTCCGGTTGGTCCTTCACCAGCTTGGGAGGGCCGTGCTTCGCGACCATTTCCAGATCGTCGCCACGCTCGCCGGCGCCGTGCAGGAAAACCAGCAGCGGCCATTGCCGCTCGGGCGCCTCGGCATAGCCCCGGGGCAGGAACAAAAGGTAGCGAGCGCCAACGGTTTCCGTGACGGTCTTCGTGAACGACCGGGATTGCTGCCGGCCCTGCGTCTCCGCGGTTTGACTCATGACAGGCAGGGCGGCGGCCAGGACGAGCAGGGCCGGCGCCGGGATTCGACTGAGCTTCTTCATGGCACTGGATTCTCCAAGGCGCGGCGGACGGCCTTGCCGACCGCCCCCGGGGCGCCTCCGGGTGATGACAAGCGCGTATGGCCGCTGAGCCTATGACATCCGCTTGCGCCGCGGCAAGTCCTGCGAGCCTACCGGCCGGCCCGGGGAGGAACTTGAATTTGCCTTTCCCTGTCCGCCCGTTTGCGGGATCATGCGCCCCAGCAAAAGACCACCATGAAACACCAAGCCCATCGCCTTGATCGACGCCGTTTCCTCGCCCGAACCGGCTTGAGCGTCGCCGCCTTCCAGTTCCTCCCCTCGCGCGTGTTCAGCGCCTCCCCCAACGAACGCCTGAACGTCGCCGGCATCGGGATCGGCAGCCGTGGCGGGGCCGACGTCGACGCGGTGGCGGGCGAAGGCCAGAACATCGTGGCCTTGTGCGATGTCGACGCCAATTATGCCGCCAAGAAGTTCGAGCAGTACCCGAAGGCGAAGCGGTTCACCGATTTCCGGGTCATGTTCGACCAGCTCGACGCGGAGATCGATGCGGTCACCATCGGCACGCCCGACCACACCCACACGGTCATCGCGTTGGAGGCCATCAAGCGGGGCAAACACGTCTATTGCGAGAAGCCGCTCGCCCATTCGGTGCACGAAGTCCGGCATCTGATGACCGCGGCGCGCGAGGCGGGCGTGGTCACGCAACTCGGCAACCAGGGGCATTCGAGCGGCGACATCCGACGCCTGTGCGAGTGGGTGTGGGACGGCGCCATCGGCGAAGTGCGCGAGGTACACGCCGCCTGCGACGCCTTCCGCGATGTCTATTGTCAGCTCCGGAACCTGCCGAAGTTCCGTGACCGCAACGAAGTGCCGGCGGGGCTCGATTACGATCTCTGGATCGGTCCCGTGCCGTTCATTCCCTACTCGCCGAT
Source organism: Verrucomicrobiales bacterium (assembly GCA_024233305.1). Taxonomy (GTDB): domain Bacteria; phylum Verrucomicrobiota; class Verrucomicrobiia; order Limisphaerales; family J093; genus J093. The sequence goes on along the minus strand of JACKPV010000026.1, from coordinate 90,527 downwards.
GTGGGTCCACTGGAACTGGCGCGGCTGGATGCCGTTCGGCACCGGATGCATCGGGGATTGGTTCTGTCACGTCCTCGATCCCTCGTTCTGGGCGCTCGACCTCGATGCGCCGTCGAGCATCCGGGCCGAGGTCAAGGACTACGACCCCGCCCGCGACGGGCTCACCTACCCGCCGGGCACGGAGATCACTTACGAGTTCCCCGCCAAAGGCAAACGGGGGCCGGTGAAGGTCGTCTGGCACGACGGCGAAAATCGCATTCCGCGGCCGGCGGGGCTCGAGGCGGACGAAGGTCTGCCCGGGACGGGAGCGGTCTTGATCGGTGACCAGGGCATGATCATCCACGGATCGCACGGCGCCGGCGGTTGCCGCATCACCCCGGAGAAGCGCCTCAACGAATACCTCGCCGGCAGCCAGCGCGAGGAGAAGATCCCGCGCGTGAAGAACCACGCCTGGGACTGGATCGAAGCCATCCGCACCGGGCGCCAGGCCGGTTCCAACTTCGACTTCGGCGGGCCCCTGACGCAATGCGGACTGCTGGGGGCCGTGGCCATCCGCTTCCCCGGCCAAACGCTGCTCTGGGACAACGAGGCCGGCGCGTTCACGAATCATGGCGCCGCCAACGCCTACGTCCGCACGCCCTACCGCGAAGGCTGGACCCTCTGACCCCGCAGGAAGCACCACCGCGCATCGCCTCTCCCGATCCGGTCCTCCGCAGCCGAAGCATTACCTTGGGCGCGTGCCGGGCGGGTCCGGCCCGTTGGTCGCGCTCCGGAATCACCGCGGTTCTCCCGTGCCGCCATCATCCCCAGTCGCATCCGCAGTCCGGACCGGACCGGCAAACCAGTGGCCCAGGACCGGTTCCGGAACCGGCGCGGACTCCGGATGCACGAGGTAAACGGTCTGCCGGGAGTGCTTCCATGCGGCCACGAAATCCGCGCGAGGAAATGTGTTGCGCATCCGGGCCCGGCTGCCGGGATCGTTGACCACCACGTCGCCCTGGACCGTAAAGCCGACGACCACGATCAGATGCCCGCTCCCGCGGCTGTCGGTCCGGGCGCGCAGACGGTCATAGTCGACCGAAGCGATCACGGGAATGCCCGCGGCGATCCAGGCCTCGATCTCGGCCACCTCGGTCAGGCGGGTCACGTAGGCTCGAATGCCGGTGAAGCTCCCGGCGTAGGCGGTGTTGAACGGCCAGTTGCCGGTGCCCGGCCAGGCGGGGTCGTGCACGCCACGGGCCACGTCACGCACGTCGTGGATCAGCTCGTCACGCCCCAGTTTTCCTCCCCACCAGGCCAGCACCATGGACAGGCTGGTGGGGCTGCACCATTCGTTGATGCCCTCGGGATAATCGGCCTGCGTTCGCCGCGGCACGTCGATGGTCCGGCCCCACGCCGCGCGGTTGGGCGGCAACGTTTGCGGAGACCATTCGCGGCGCAGGAAACTCGCGCCGAGGAAGCGTAATTCGGGCAACGCCCCGGCTTCTCCGGCGAGGGCGCGCAGGCGCAGCCGCACGCCGCGCGCGGGCTCGCGCAGCACCAGGGTGTCCGTGTTCACCTCCCCCCAACGGTCGCGCTGGCCCGGCACGCTTTCCCGTTTGAACTCACCCGGCTCCAACGCCCACCGGCCCAGGGTATAGAAAGGCGGTGCCTCCCCCGCGAGAACCGGTTGGGCCTCGACCACCAGGCCGGATCCGCGGGGCGTTGTCGCGTTCCAGGAAACGACCAGTTCGTCCCAGTCGAATCCGGGCGCCAAAACGGGCGACGTGCTGGTCCAGCCCCGGCTCTCCAAATTCTCCTCTCGGGGCCAGTCGTCGAACCGGGTCCAGCCCCGAAAGGCGCAGCCGGCATGGCTGGAGCCGTTCTCCCCGGCGGGCAGGAGCGCGGTTCCCACCAACAGCGCCAACCCCACCAACCCGGGAATCGGGCCCGGCAGGCCGGGGAATTGGCGACGGTGCTTCGACAATCGGTTCATTCGCTATCGTTCCCCTTCAGCGGAACATCGCCAGCCCCCAGCAGGCGGCCAGCCCGAGTCCGCAGCTCAAGCCGGCAAGGAGGTTCGCGCGCGCGCTGGACAGCCAAGCCGGGGGCAGCCAGGCGAACACCAGCCCGAAGGCCACCCCGCCGGCAAAGCCGCCGGCATGCGCGAGCACATCGCTGTTGGGACTCAGCCCGAGGAGGGCAAACAGGATCACCCCGCCCGCCGCCCCGGCGATGATCTGTCGCTTGGCGCCCGGCACGCCCCGGAACAGACTGAACGAATAAACCGTCAGCAAGCCGAGCGCGCCCATCACCACACCCGAGGCACCGAGTCCGATGTAGGGGGTTTGCCGCATCACCAGGCCCAGCCAGTTGCCGAATGCCCCGGCGAAAGTCGCGGCCAGCAACGCCCAACCCACGCCGTAGCGCCCCATCGCCAGCCCCAGCACCACGAAACCGGTGGCCACGTTCGAGGACAGATGCCCGAGATCCGCGTGCAGGGTCGTGGCGGTGAACAGCCGCCACCATTCCCCGGTCTCCGCGACCCGGTGATTCATGGCGCCCGCGTTTTCGAGACCGCCGGCCCACGCGGCGCTCCACCAGTGAAAGAGGATCAGGCCCCAGCCCCAGACGAGCGCGCCCCAGTGGAAGGTGAACTCGGAGGAAGCCACCCGATGCCGCCAGCGCCACCCACGGTTTTCGCGCCGATACTGCTGGATCGCCGCCAGCGCCGCCTCGTGATGGCCGGCATTCACGCGCAGCCCCCAGCCACCCTCGTCAGGCACATGCTGGATCACCGGCTCGATCCCCTGGCTGGCCAGGACCAGGCTCCAGTCCATCGCCTGCCGACGCGAGCGCGCGCGGATAATGATCCACGGTTCCTGCGCGACGGTGACGTTGACCTGCACGCCGGACAGCATAGCGGAGTCCGGAGCCGGGGCAACCAGGGAGGCGAAGGCGGATGCCGGACGCTTCACAGCTGGGTGGTCGCATCCGGGCTCATGCGATGGCCACCCTGCACAATCTGGTGTTGGGGCTCTTCGAGCTGCTGAAGCATTGCGGCAAGACCCGGGTGCGCACCTTCGACGGGTGGCGACGCAAACCGACCGAATCGCAAAAGACTGGCCTCCTCACTCGCAACGAATAGTCGGCGGCTCCACCGTGGCCGGCGGGGGTCGGGAGGGTCTGGCCGGAAGCATGCAACTATTTGGCTGATAATGTGATAAATCGATGGTTCGGCGTGATTTTTGCTTGGTTTCGGAGCGTCGTTCGGCGGTTTGGGCCGATTTCGCCCACCGGGATGACCGACATCGCGGAAGATCCTTGGGGATCACGGACATCACCTCGCCGGAACTCGGAGTAGTGGAAGCCAGGTCCGGAACCTCGTGGGAAGCCGCGGCGAAACCCTCGATCCGAGGCGAAGCACCGCCCGACTGGATCTGTAGCTGTCGGACCAAAGCGAACCCCACACCACACCGTCCCACGGGCGGAGGCAACCTCTGGAGCCGTTTCAGTCAGCCGGCGCCTCGACCTCGAAGATCGCCTCGATTTCCACGGCGGCGTTGGCAGGCAGCGATGCGACGCCCAAGGCGCTACGCGCTCCCACCCCGTGCTCCGGGCCAAACACATCGGCGAACAGCTCGCTGCACCCGTTGATGACTTTCGGGTGATCGACGAAGTCCGGCGACGCGTTGACCAGTCCCAGCAGTTTGATCAACCGGGTCACGAGATCGAGACTGCCCAAGTGCCCGCGCAGGGTAGCCAACATGGCGAGCCCGCAACGGCGCGCCGCCTCCTGCCCCGCCGCGAGGTCCAGGCCGTCCCCCAGACGTCCGCAAAGCAACGTGCCGTCCGCCTTCGTCGGCAGGTGCCCCGACAGGTAGGCCAAGCCATCAACGATCACGACGGGCCGGTAAAGCCCCGCGGGCTTCGGCGCCGGAGGCAGTTCAATCTTGAACTCAGTCAGACGATGCTCGGGGGTCATGGTGAAGACTGGTCAATGTTCAGGAATACAGCGCCAGGAACTGCCGGCGATAGGCCATTTCCGTTTCCGGCAGCCGGGCCCGCAACGCCGCTTCGGGCAAAGCTCCGTGCTGGAAGCGACGTTTCTCGAAGACCGGCATCTCCATCCCCGTCACCGCCCGGACGCCGCGGGACACGATCTCGCCCTTCAGCGCATAAAGCCGGCCCACGTCATACCCGGTCAACTCGATGAACGGAATCCCCTCGGCGGCCTCGACCACGTTGGGCTGTGTGAACGGACTGAACCCGTCGAACCCGAGCGCGCGCGCCGGGGCATACGTCCGCGCGTAACTCCGGCTCAGGCCGCCGCTGTACGTCAGCGAATGTTTGATCCGCCCGACGCCCCAGCCCTCGTGGTAGAGCATCAGGTTGTTGACCACGCTGCGAATCGTCAGCTCGGGATTTTCTTCGATCGGATAGTCCTTGAGGTTCTCATCCCCCCCATCGCCGTCCACCAGGTGCTTCCAGTCCGGATACCGCCGGCGGATCCCGCGGCACAGGGCCAGCACCATGCTGGCAGCCTCGATGTCCAGCGGCTTGTAATCCTCGACCACCCGGATCGTCTCGCCGACATCCAGAGCCTCCGCTGCGCCTTCAACCGGTTCGAGGAACAGCCCGAGCCCGAGCCGATCGAGAAACTCGCGGCTCTGCGCCAGATCCGGACCGTCCCCCAAATCGAGCGTGAACGCCTTCAACCGGGCCGGACTCAGACCCAGGCGGCGCATCACGTGATACGTCGTCAGAAAAACTGCGCCGCTGTCGATGCCCCCCGAGAAGCAGACGCCGATGGGCTCACGTTCCGGAACCGTTCCCAACCACTTCGCGATCTCATCCGCCAGACAGCCGATGTAGCGCCGGCCCAACTCGTCCAGGTCGGTGGTGAAAGCGTTGCGTTGCGGGTTGAAGAAACGGGTGTAGGTCGGGTCCGGATCGGGACAGCCGAGCAACTGGATCTCGACCACATAATGCGCCGGCACCATCCGCGTATAGCTCGGATGGAACTGATCGGCGAGCCCCTCGGCCTCGAGTTGGGCGCGAATGGCGTCCATGCGGTCCGCGACGATCAACGCCGGCCCTTCCTGGCGTTTGGCCAGGAAATAGCGCATCGGCCGATCCAACGATCGCGCCATCCGCACGGTCTTCCCTTCCCGCGCCAGCAAGGCAAACGACCCCTCGATCCCCCGCACCGCTTCCGGGTCGCCTCCCAGCACCCGCGCGCGCGCTTCCTCGACGGTCAGGTTGTAAATCCGGTTAACCGCCGGATCCATCAGATCCACCACCCGCTCGACGTAGTTCTCAATCATGCTCATTGGTTGCCGTAGCGGACCCTAACGAACCGCCCTCGGGAACTCAACCCCTCGATGCGCGAAGCCAAACGACCCAGATCGGAGAACCCGCCTCGGTAGCAAACCGGCGGCTCTCCCCGAAGCGCTTGACCGGCAGGCAGGTGCGGCCCTCGGCGGGCAAGGGACTCTCTGCCCTACCATTTCTCAGGTGAACTGAAATCAGAAGATGTCCCTCTGACTTCCGCCCCGTTCAGGTGTTCGGCCCCTGCGCGCCGCTACCGGCTCGCAGCCTCGGAGCGGCAACGGCGAACCCAGGGCACACACGCCGCCATCACCATCACGAGGCCGGCGATTACCGGCGGCTCGGGAATTGGTGAGATTGCGATGTCGCTCGGGTCTGCAAGACCTGTCGTGGCGAAGTTCCCGAGATCGGCGCCTGTCGGAGAGAACTTCCGAATTGTGTCGTTCCCACGATTAGCGACGTAGAGGTTACCATCGGCATCGAAGTCCATACCCATTGGGTCGCTCAAACCGGTCGAGGCGAAAATGCCCAGACTGTCGCCGTCCGGCCCGTATTTGCGAACGGTGTTGTCGGTTGAGAGGCTCACGTAGACATTCTCCGCCGGATCGAGAGCCACCCCCATGACACCCGTACTCACGCCGACGGGCAACCCGGAGATGAAATTGCCCAAATCAACCCCACTGGGAGAAACCTTGCGCACGACCCCGTCCCGCCAACCTGTCGTATAGAGGTTCCCTACCGAGTCAATCTCGATGAACGCTGCCCGCTGTAGTGGGAGGGCGGCGAAGAGACCCAGGCTGGCGCCCGCTGCGGAGTAGCGGTAGATGTCGCCCCCGAAGTAATCGGTCGCGAAAATGGTGCCGTCCGAACCTGTCACGACATCGTCGGTTCGAAAGCCGCTGGTGACATCTAGCAGGATTGATCCCCCGGGCGAGTACTTCCGGAAGCCCGACAGGCCGGGCTCCACGTAACCAGCCACATAAACGTTACCGGCAGAGTCTACATGCACTCCCGAAACCACTGGGGCGGTAGCAAGCACGCCAAGATCCGAACCTGAATTGTCAAATCACCGAACAACGCCATCCGTCTGATTCGGAACGTAAAGGTCGAAACTGGCCGCAGCCAGGTCGAAGGAAACAGCAAGCGTCAACAATCCGCTAACGATCGCTTGCGTCAATGCGGGGGGCAACTGTATAGCTTTTCATGACCTTGATGACAGTGGGGCACGAGATGTCAGACCTGTCCAGACAATCATCAAGCACCCCATAAAACGAAAAAGGACGCCCATCGCTGCAACAACTGACAGGATGGACCGGATGAGAAGTTACTACCCTCCGGCATCCGTTTTTCGTCCGGAGTGCTCCATAAACGTTGGGATCCGCACGCACCCCGAAATGGCCAACGGCACGACTCTTGGCGACGTGCGCTGGCTGCGTGGCACGGCGGCGGCACTCCCGAGAGCGGGATTCGGCGTTGCTTGACTTAGTCCCGGGTCCAGTTCAATTTGGCGCCGTCATGATCGTCAGTGTGCATGAGGCGAAGACGCATCTTTCCCGGTTATTGACGCGAGTTGCTGCCGGTGAGGAGGTCATCATTCACCGGCACGGTCGTCCCGCGGCACGACTCGTTTCCTGCGAACCGGAGCCGGTCGAGCGTCAGGGGGGCGCCGACCGCGGTCGCTTCTCGGTGCCGGAGGATTTCGACGACGAGATGTCGGAGGTCACCCGCATCTTCCGCTCGTGAAGATCCTGCTCGATACCCATGTGTGGTTGTGGTGGCTCAGCGAACCGGAGCGACTCCCCGAGCGGATCACAACGGAGCTGAAGCGGAGCCGAAACGATCTCTTTCTGTCGGTGGCCAGCTCGTGGGAGATCGCGATCAAGCAGGCTCTCGGCAAATTGCCACTACCGGAACCGGCGGCGGAGTTTGTCCCCAAGCGACTGCTCCGGGATGGTGTGAAGACGCTGCACATCGAGCATCGCCACGCGCTCCATGTCGCTGCGCTGCCCCCTGCCCATCAGGATCCGTTCGACCGGCTCCTGATCGCCCAAGCGCAACTGGAGCAGATGCCCATCGCCACGGTTGACGGCAAGTTCGCGCGGTACGAGGTCACCCTTCTCTGAGTGGGAAGGCTTGCCCGACGCGCAGCGGGGGACGGCGCTCTCATGGCCGGATGGAGATTCGAGCCCAAGCGCTCCGATGCCCGAAAAGCGGTGTCCAGGCCTCCGCGCTCCACAAGGTTGCTCCCGCCACGCACGAGGCGTTGACGAAGCAGTGACACTTGCGTTGCCTTGAGCTGTCACAGGGGAGTGCTGGCGGCGGCGACGCACGAACGGCCCATCGGTCAACTCCCCCGCACCGCGGTCGAGCGCTCGCTGAACCACTGGTAATCCCGGGTTTCCTGCGTGAAGAAATTGAACGAATTGTAGACTCGCTTGACCGGCGCCTGAGTCGACAATTCGACCCATTTCTTGACCTCGGCGTGACCGTCCGCGAAGGAGAAACCACAGGCGCCATTGTGATAGCTGGCCGGCAGATCGCGCCAATAGGCCCGCCCATCGGTGTACATGCGCACCGCGAGCCAGCCGTCATTGATCCCGTCGGGGTGTTCATCCACCATCATCCAGGCCATCGTCGGGGAGGGCGTCCGGATGTCCGTGGTCTTGTGAAAGCTGTAGTAGCTCTTGCCGTCACCGCTGTTGCCGTCGTTCGACCCCCTCACATACAGGAGGTTCTCATCGCCCTCCATCCAGCTGTTCATGGAATAAGACCGGACCCGCGGATGCGTCTTGCCACCGATGTTCACGTAGGAGCGGTCGGCGGGACATTTGTAAATGCCGGGCGCCTCGGTGTAGGGGGCCAGCACGGACCGCGTCGGATCCATGAGCAAGGCGGTGTTGGTGTTGTCCGAATGCGAAGTGTAATCCAGGCCGCCGGCCACCCACCAACGACTGGCCAGCACGTAGTCATCGTGATCGCCCGAGTAGAGAAATGCAGCGAGCGTCAACTGCTTTCCATTGTTGATACAGGCGATCCCGTGCGCCTTCGCCTTGGCCCGCCCCAACGCGGGCAACAACATCCCGGCAAGGATTGCGATAATCGCAATGACAACGAGCAATTCGATAAGGGTGAAGGCGCGCGAAGGCTTGTCGGGTGACTTCATGAGGGCAGGCTCGCACAACTCCCGTGGTGTCGTCAAGGCAGGGAGCACGTCCCCCCGGACCGACCAACCCCGGACCTCGCAGTCGACTCCCCTTTGTCGCGTTTTCCCCCCGGCTTTTCCGCCGGAATTCCCGTTTCGTTCAATGGTATCAGTTCATTCGACCTTTCTCGCACTCCATATGCAGGCATATTTTAATAAAGTACTCTGTTGGCAACGGCGGATTAGGCGTCGTTATCTGCAGCCATCTTGAAGCCCATTCGACGCGTTCGTCTCGAAATCCAAACTCAGCGTACCAACCCGGTCGGCCTCCCGCCCTCCTCCTTTCACGACGGCGACAAAATCACGCACACCAATCACGTCCGCATCACCGGCCTGACCCTCGATCAACTCAAACTCGCCCAAGCCGCCTTCCGCGGCGCTGTCATTCCCAGGGATTCGCCCCACGCCTTCTGAACGATCAACTCCCGAGAGTACGGAGCCAGCTACGCTCTGTTGCGCTTGGCCAAGGACCTGGGCTTGGACAGAGCCCTCTACTCGCGCAACGAACCGTGGGTGCAGGATGGCCTGGCCATGATCGCCGGTCGGATCGTCTACGCTGGCAGCAAACTGGCCCTCTCCAATCAATGGAAGAACACCGTGCTGTGGGAGTTGTGCGGAGTTGAGGGTCCGGTCGATGTCGAAGCTCACTGCTACGAGCCGGTGGATCGGCGGCTGGAGCGCCAACAGGCCATTCATCAACGCACCCTGGCCAGCAAGCACCTCCAGAACGTTCATCTGGTCCTTTACGACATGACCAACACCTACTTCGAAGGCGCCTATGCCGAAAGCCAGATTGTGCTCTTTGGCTACAACCGGGACGGCAAGCGGGGCCACGAGCAAGTGGTGATTGGTTTGTTGTGTAACGCCGAGGGATGTCCGGTCGGGGTCGAAGTGTTTGCCGGCAAAACCGAGGATGCGAGCACGGTGCTGGCCAAGGTCCAGGAGTTGCAGCGGGAGTATGGCTTGCAGGAAGTCACCTTTGTCGGCGACCGAGGGATGATCACCCAGGCCAACGTGGAGCAACTCAAAGCGGTCCAAGCCGCCGACGTGTAGTCGGCGCTGGAATCCAGGGGCTTACGCGGTCTCGCCGGTTCCGACTGCCAGTCACGTTTTGGTGAATCGTCGCGCCCGGCGGCAGACGTCCATATTCCCGCTGAATCATGTGCCGACTGCACGGCGGCGGCTACGAGGTACTGAATCGCTACGGCCAATTGAGGTGGCAGGTGCATGGTGGTTGTCAGTCCGCGAGAGTCGATGATCATGCCCGACACAGGCAAGCGATTGAGCAAGAGAGCGGTGGGGAATGGCTCAGCGCCGCTTTGTGCCAGTGCGGTGGCAGTCGGTTGGCCGGCGAAGGGCCTGTGCCGTGAGCGGCCTTCGTGCGAGTCTCAGGACGGTGGGGAGACTTTCTGGCTTTCCGCCTCCGCGTGTTTGCGCTGCCATTTGAGGTGGCGGTCCTGGTGGATGCCGCCGAGGTCGAGCAGCTTTTCCTTGTCGTAGATCATTTCGCCGCGGGCCAGGCCGGTCAGGGAATAGTCCTGCTGGAGGAAGATGGCTTCTTCGGGACACACCTCCTGGCAGAAACCGCAGAAGATGCAGCGGAGCATGTTGATCTCGAATTCCTTTGGCATCTTCTCCGCATTCGGGCGGTCGGCGGGCGGACCGTCGGGGCCGGGCGGGACGATGCGGATGGCGCGCGGCGGACAGACGAATTCGCAGAGCTGACAGCTGACGCATTTCGTGTCGCCGTGCTGGTCCCGCACGAGGTAGGGAGCGCCGCGGTAGCCCTCGGGGACGACCCAGCGTTCCTCGGGATATTGCATGGTGACCTTGCGACGAAAGAAGTGCCGCAGGGTCACGCGCAGTCCGGACAGGATGGCGGGCAGGTAGAGGCGCTCGAGGAAGCTGAGTTTTCGGCGCGGGACAATCATCGGGTCAGGCTTCCAGCCAGAGGTAGATGGCGGTGAGGATCACGTTGGCGAGCGCGATGGGAACGAACCGCTTCCAGCCCAGATCCATGAGCTGGTCATACCGGAACCGCGGGAGCATCCAGCGCACCCAGATGAAGAACAGCAGCACCGCAAACATCTTCGCGAGGAAGATGCCGATGTGGGCAAGCCCGACCAGGAACGACGTGGCCGGTTCGCCCAGTCCGTAGAACGGCAACGTCCAACCACCCAGGAAGAGCGTCACGATCATGGCGGAGACGGCCACCATGTTGGCGTATTCGCCGAGGAAGAACATGGCAAACTTGATCGAGCCGTACTCGACGTTGTAGCCGCCGGCGAGTTCCTGCTCGGCCTCGGGCATGTCGAACGGCAACCGGTTGGTCTCCGCGAACCCCGCGATCAGAAAGAGCAGAAACGCGACCGGCTGTTTGAAGACCAGCCAGCCGAACCACCCCTGCGCCTGGTAACCGATGACGCTGCTCAGGTTCAGGTCGCCCACCAGCATGAACACCGGGATGACCGAGAGCCCCATCGCCACTTCGTAGGAGATGACCTGGGCGCTCGAACGGATCCCGCCCATGAAGGGGTACTTCGAGTTGGCCGCGTAGCCCGCGAGCACGATCCCGTAGACCCCGAGCGAGACGATGGCGAACGTGAACAGGATGCCGATGTTCAAATCGGCGAGGACCATCTGCTGTCCCCCCAGGGTCGAGCCGAACGGAATCACGGCAATCGTCACGAGGCTGGGCACCATGACGATGGCGGGCGCCAGCCAGAAGTAGACCTTGCGGACGTGGCCGGGGACGAAGTCCTCCTTGAGGAAGGCTTTCACGGCGTCGGCGAGCGGTTGCAGCAAACCGAACGGCCCCGTGCGGTTGGGACCGACGCGATCCTGGATGAAGGCGCACACCTTGCGCTCCACGTAGACGGTGTAGGCCACGATGGTCAGCAGGATGATCGTGACCAGGACGACCTTGAGTGCGCTGAACAGGATGAATTCGGTGGTCGGGTTCATGGTGGCCTCCCGTTTCAGACGGGAACCGTAACTCCCTGGTCCCCGAGGTCCGCCCAGGTCCGGCCTTTGAGCGCGGGGGTGTCGGCGCACATCCGGTTGAACAGTCCCTCCAGGCTGGCCGGCAGTGGCGTGCCGGTCAGCCGATGCAGCAGTTCGCCGAGAAGCTCGACCTCGGGGCGCGCATCGCCCGGCGGTTCCACCGCCTTCATGAACCGCTGCACCCGGCCGTGCGCGTTGATGAAGCTGCCCCGTTTCTCTACGTGGGCGCAGCCGGGCAGGAGGAAATGCGCGCGCTTGGTCAGGCCATTGGGCAGGATGTCGCTGACGACCAGGGTCTCGAGCTTGTCCAGCCAGCCCTCGGGCAGTTCCCATTCCTCGCGGGTCAGGTCCTCGCCGAACACGATCAAGGTCCGGATTTTGCCGGCTTCGATGTCCTGGACGACGTAGGGCAGGTTGATGCCCATCTCGGTGTAGCAGACCCCGAGCAGACGCGCGCCGTTGCTGTTCGGGTTTTTGTCCTCGTGAACGAGGAACTTGTCCTCCTCGCCGATCCGGGGCAGCGAATCGGTGCGGGCGCCCAAATGGGCAGCGAGTTGTTTGAGCAGGTACAGCTCCTCGCTGGTCTGGCGGGCGGAAGCGATGATCGCCACCGATCCCGGCGGCGCGCCTTCCAGCACGGCCGCGAGTTCCTCGAGGACCGCCGACCAATGGCGCGCTCCCGAACGGCGGCTTTCGGGCGTCTGCAACCGGTCTTCCCGACCGATCCACCGGTAGTTCAACCGTCCGGCATCGCACATCCAGCCGGAATTGACGGCGTCATTGGCGCGCGGCGTGAAGCGGTAGACCTGATCGGCGCGCGACCCGACGAGGATGTTGCACCCGGTCGCGCAACCGGCGCAGAGGGACTTGGTTTCCTTTAGGAACCAGACCCGCATCTGGAACCGGAAATCCTTCGACGTGAGCGCGCCGACCGGGCAGAGATCGACGGTGTTGAGGGTGTAGTTGTTGTCGAATTGGCGGCCGGGATAGGCCGCGATCGCATTGTAGCCGCCGCGGTTGACGATCCCCAGGGCGTCATCCCCGACGACATCGCGGGTGAACCGGATGCAGCGCGTGCAGAGGATGCAGCGTTCGTCGTCGAGCATGATGCGCGGCCCGAGGTCGACGGCCTTGGGTTTGTGGACTTTGACCTCCTCGAACCGGCTGGCCGACCGCCCGTAATCGAGCGCGTATTCCTGGAGTTTGCATTCACCGGCCTGATCGCAGATCGGGCAATCGAGCGGGTGGTTGACCAGCAGGAATTCGAGCACCGCCTCACGCATTTGTTTCACGCCGGCGGTCTCGGTGTAGATCTCCATGCCGGGCGACACGGGCGTGGCGCAAGCGATGGCGGGCCGGGGCGATTTGCGGATTTGCAGGGAGCCGTCGGGATTCAGCACCGGCTGGCGGTCCGGCCCGAGCGCCGGGGTGCCGAACTCGACCAGGCACATCCGGCAGTTCCCGGCCACGGGCAGCTTCGGGTGATAGCAATAATGCGGCACCTCGACGCCCACCGCCGCGCATGCCTGAATCATCGTCGTGGCCAGCGCCTGGCCGGAAACGGGATCGGGCGTGGTCCGCGGCACCACAACTTCACGTCCGTTGACCTTCACCGTAAATGTCTCCACGGTGCCCGTCGTGGCGGGCGGCGCTTCTCTTTGCATGACCGTGCTCATCGCGTGTGGATCTCGGACCCCCTGGTTTCAGCCGTCGTATGGCCGGGCATCGGGACTGGCAGCCAATCGGGCATCGGTGGCAGGGGCTGGAGTCCCGGCGGTGCGGGCGGCTTCGTCCTTTGCCCCCCGCGCCTCGAATTCGTCCTTGAACTTGCCCACGAAACTTTGCACCGGCCAGGAGCAGGCCTCGCCGAATGCGCAGATGGTCCGGCCGCCCGGGATGTTGTCCGCGATGTGCAGCAGGTGCTCGGCATCGACCCGTCGCCCGCCGCCGTGCGTAAGGCGGCGGAGCACCTTGGACATCCAGAGCGCGCCCTCGCGGCAAGGAGTGCATTGGCCGCAGCTTTCGTGGGCGAAGAAATCGCTGAGGTTGGCCAGGGTGTCCACCACGTCGGTGGAATCATCCAGCACGATGATGGCGCCCGAGCCGGACATGCTGCCGGCCGCCGTCAGGGTGGTGAAATCGTAAGGCAGATCGAGCACGTCCACGCTGACCTCGGCCTCGGTGCCGTCGCGGTTGCGCCCCTTGAGTTTCACCTTTTCGCCCGCCTTGAAGACCTTGGCGGAGACGCCGCCGGGGATGATCGCCTTGAGTTTGCGGCCTTCGCGCAGACCGCCACCGAGGTCGGGCGACATGATCAACTCCCGCAACGTCACCCGGCCGACCTCGATCTCGTAATAGCCGGGTCGCTGCACGTGACCGCTGACGCACACGATGCGGGTGCCGGTGTTGTTCGGCGTGCCGAGCTTGGCGTATTCGGCGCCACCCAGCTCGATGACGTGCTTCACGGCGCAGAGGGTCTCGACGTTGTTGACGATGGTCGGACAGAGGTAGAGGCCGAGGACCGCCGGGTAATAGGGGGGTTTGACGCGGGGATACGGACGCTTGCCCTCGAGGGATTCGAGCAGACCGGTTTCCTCCCCGCAGATGTAGGCGCCCGCGCCACGATGAACGTGAATCTCGAGGTCGTATCCCGAGCCCAGAATGTTACGCCCGAGCAGGCCGTTTTCGCGGGCTTCCCGCAGGGCGCGGTTCAGAATACGCGCTCCCTCCATGAATTCGCCCCGGATGTAGATGTAGGCGAGATGAACGTCGTTGGCGTAGCAGGCGAGGATCATGCCCTCGAGCAATTGGTGCGGGTCCTTGTGGATGATCTGCCGGTCCTTGAAGGTGCCCGGCTCCGATTCATCAGCGTTGCAAACCAGGTAGATCGGCTTGCCGCTCTTGCGGTCGACCAAGGACCACTTCAGGCCGCAGGAAAATCCGGCTCCGCCACGGCCGCGCAACCCCGACCGCGTGACCTCCTGACGCAGGTGTTCCGGGGCGGAGATCGAGGTTCCGTCAGCGCCGGTCACCGTTCCCAGGGCCAGCGACCGCTTCAGCGCCTCGTAACCGCCATGCCGCCGGTAGCATTCGAGGTCTGTCGTGTAGCCCGGTTGATCGATGTTTCTGAGGATGAGACGATGTTCCGCAGGCATGGATGAATTCTGTGGTCTTGACTCGGGGCGGGAACCCCCTACCCTGCTCGGACGTTCGATGCCGGATGGTGTAACGGTAGCACAGCAGACTCTGGATCTGTTTGTCTAGGTTCGAATCCTAGTCCGGCAGCCAACCATGGCGCTTCCCCACTCGCTGGATTCCTCGATTCACTGCGTCCAAGGCGCGCCGTAACTCCGCTCCGTTCGGAAGTGCACCCGCCATGCGGGGCGACAACGGCGCTTTCGCGGCCGGTCCGACCTCCGGGAGTGCCATCCGAGCCGCGGTGCCGAAAAACGGTGTCCCAGCCACCGCACTCCAGAAGGCCTGCCCTCCCACCGATGCCGCGCTGACGTTGGGAAGCGACCCCATTTGGGAGTGCGCCGGCAGAGCGGAGCGGCGACGGCGCTTTCGTGGCCGGACCGGCTTCCGAATACCCGAAGCGCCCCGAAGCCCGAAAAGCGGTGTCGGGGTCACCGCACTCCGCCAGGGCCGCGGCGGGCCGTGGGTTCTGAACCGTTGAATGGACCCTGGTTTTTCTCACCATTTCAACGGCATTCGTTGAGGATCGCCTCCGCCCGTTCCAGGGTTACCGCCTCATGACAGCGGTCGTTGCACATCATAACCGGCGGGGTGCCGCAAGCCGCCAGGCACTCGACGAACTCGACGCTGAACCGGCCGTCCTCCGTGGTCTGCAATCCGTGGGCCTCGGGGTCCAGCCCGAGGTTGCGGCACAGCTGACCGTGCAGGGCGTGGGAACCGGCCAGGGCACAGCTCAAGGTCCGGCAAATGCGCAGATGAAACCGACCGGCCGGCTCCTGCCGGAACATCGGGTAGAAGGTCACCAATTCGAGCACCTGGATGGGCTCGATTCCCAGGCGGGCGGCGGCCCACTCCATTGCCGGCGGGGTGAGGCATCCGAAATGGTCCTGCAACGCGTGCAGGACCATCACCGCCGCGCTGCGCTTCTGCGGGTAATGCGTGATGACCTCGTCGATTTCGGCCACGAGGGCGGCGGGCAGATCCGGATTCACGCTCGGAGTTTCAACGGCCATGAGATTCAGCGGTCGCATTCGCCCATCACGAAGTCCAGCGACCCGAGGATGGCAACCACATCGCTCATCATGTGGCCGGGCAACAGTTCCGGGAGAATGCTCAGGTTGACGAACGAGGGCGCCCGGATTTTGAGCCGGTAGGGGGTGCCTCCGCCCCGGCTGTGGATGTAGAAGCCCAGTTCGCCCTTGGGATTCTCGGCGCCGAAATAGACCTCGCCGGGCGGCACATTCACCCCCTGCGTCACCAGCATGAACTGGTGGATCAACTCCTCCATCCGGGTCATGACGCGCGCCTTGGGCGGCAGCACCACCTTGCCGTCCTCGACGTTGACCGGGCCGTCGGGCAGCTGATCGAGGCATTGGTTGATGATGCGCGCGCTCTGGCGCATTTCCTCCATCCGCACGAGGTAGCGGTCGTAACAATCGCCCACCGAACCCAGCGGCACGTCGAATTGCACGCGGTCATAGACGAGATACGGATGGGCCTTGCGCAGGTCGTGATCCACGCCCGACGCGCGCAAATTCGGGCCGGTCAACCCGTAGCTGATCGCGGCGTCCGGCCGGATCACGCCGATGTCGCGGGTGCGCTCGACCCAGATGCGGTTGCGGGTAAGCAGCTGTTCGATCTCGTTGATGGCGACGATCACCTCGGCGGCGAACTGCCGGCATTGTTCGCCCCACCCCTCGGGCAGATCCCGGGCCAGACCGCCGATCCGGGTGTAACTGGTCGTGAACCGGGCGCCGGTGAGGGATTCGCAGAGATTGTAGATCTTCTCGCGCTGGGTCGAGGCGTAAAGAAAAACGGTCATGGCGCCGACATCCATCGCGAAGGCGCCGAGCCCGAGCAGGTGCGCCGAGATGCGGGCCAGCTCGCAGCAGATCACCCGGATGTACTGACCGCGCAACGGCATCCGGTCGGTGAGGCCGAGGAGCTTCTCGACCGCGAGCACATAGGCCACGTTGTTGGCCAGCGGCGCCAGGTAGTCCAACCGGTCCGTGTACGGGATGAACTGCGTGTAGGTCATGTTCTCGGCGATCTTCTCGTCGCCGCGATGCAGGTACCCCACGTCCGGCTGGGCCTTCGTGATGACCTCGCCGTCCAGTTCGACAATCAGCCGCAGGACGCCGTGCGTCGAGGGATGGGAGGGGCCCATGTTCAGGACGAGTCGATCCCCTTGCAGCTCCGCGGCGGCGGCCGGATCGGGTTGGACCACTTGGCGCACCGTCTTCATCCCTCACCTCCCGGTCGTCTCACGCGGGGCTCCCGCCGGATGGCATCCTTCGCGCCCGGCGCCGTCACGAACGGACCACCCTCCAGAGGCGCCCGCTCGCTGAACGCCACCTCCGGCATCGCGGACGGCCGGCCCTCGAGGGGGAAGTCCTTGCGGAGGGGAAAGTAGGGATACCCCTCCCACATCAGAATCCGCCGGAGATCCGGATGCCCGGTGAAGCGGATCCCCATCATGTCGTAAATCTCGCGCTCGTGCCATTCGGCGGTGCGCCACACCCGGCAGATCGTGGGCAATTCGGAAACCTCCTCGGACACGTCGGTCTTGAGACGCAAATGCGCCCGGTGGGCCAGCGAGTAGAATTCGTAGACGAGCGTCCAGCGCGGATCCTCGCCGTAATTGTCAAGGCTGGTCACGTCGAGCAGCAGATCGAACTTGAGCTCGTCGCGCAGGAAGCCGGCCACTTCGGGCAGCTGTGACGGCTCGGTCAAACGCACGGTCAGTTCGCCCCGGAACTCGGCCGGTTCGGTTACGCTGTGCAGGAAGTGGATGCGAAGCTGCCTGGCCAGGTCGCGCGCGTTCATGTCATGGTTTGGGAACGGCCTGGGTCGGAGCGTCCAAGGCGAGGGCTGCAGCCGGGCGGACGGGTTCCTGCGGCGGCTGCTTCCAGACCGAGGCCACGGGCTCGCGGGCCACTTTCGCCTGGAGCTTGATCAAGCCGTCCAGCAATGCCTCGGGCCGTGGCGGGCAACCCGCGACGTAGACGTCCACCGGGATCACCCGGTCCACCCCCTGCAAGACGGCGTAGCTGCGATACATGCCGCCGGTCGAGGCGCAGGCGCCCATCGCGATCACCCATTTGGGATCGGCCATCTGGTCGTAGATGCGCTTCACGACGAGCGCCATTTTGTAAGTGACCGTGCCCGCCACGATCATCACGTCGCTCTGCCGCGGCGAAAACCGCATTACTTCAGCACCGAAACGTGAGATGTCGAACCGGCTTGCCCCGGTCGCCATCAGCTCGATGGCACAACAAGCCAGCCCCATCGGCATCGGCCAGAGGGAGTTCTTGCGAAACCAGTTGATCGCCGCATCAAGGCGGGTCACCACCAGATCCCCTTCCAACCGCGAGTCATATTGGATTTCGGCTGCCTGCTTCATGCGCCCTTCCCGATTCGCAAACGGGCCAAAACTAAGGTCCGCGCCGGAGGGTCGCAAGTTGAATGAACCGCGTCGCACGAACTTCGGAACCGATCGCGCCCGTCCCCGCCCGGATGCCCCCCCGGCTTGTCTTCGCCACCGCGTTGTGCCAGCCTGCCCCCATGAAAAGGACCCTGTCGAACCCGGCCCTGGGCGCGCTCGCCGCGACGTTTCTGCTCTGGCTCACGGGCTGCGCCACATCGCCCGAGACGGGACGCCGGCAACTCATCCTGACGAGTGCCGCCGAGGAAATGCAACTCGGGCTGTCCGAGTTCGAGAAACTCAAGGCCGAGGTCCCCGTGAGCAAGGACACTCAGAGCCAGGCCCTGATCGAGCGGGTCGGCCGCCGCATCGCCGACGTCGCGGAACTGCCCAACGCCCAGTGGGAGTTCGTGCTGTTCGACAGTCCCGAGGCCAACGCCTTCTGCCTGCCCGGCGGGAAGGTGGGCGTTTACACGGGAATCCTCCCCATCACAAAGAACGAAGGTGGCCTGGCGACCGTCATCGGCCACGAGGTGGCCCACGCCAAGGCCCGCCATGGCGGCGAACGCCTCACTGCCGCCCTCCTGCTCCAGACCGGCGGGCAGGTGGCGGGCGCGGTGAGTGCCTACCTGGGCGGAGACAAACCCGAAACCCAGGCCACCGTGTCGTCCGCGTACGGGGTCATCAGCCAGGTCGGCGTCGCCCTGCCCCACAACCGCAAACAGGAATCCGACGCGGACCACATCGGTTTGCTTTACATGGCCCGGGCCGGCTACGACCCGCGGGAGGCGGTGGCGTTCTGGCAACGGTTTGCCGAATTCAACCAGCAGGCCGGCGGCGAGGGTTACTGGTTCCTTCGCACCCACCCGCTCGACAAGGACCGCATCGCCGCCCTGCAGGAGCTGCTTCCCCAGGCCGTGGCGGAGTACGAGGCACGTCGCACAGGGGCTTCCTCCCGGTAAGGCCCGCGAGACGGCGATTTCCGGCTGCCGGGCCGCCGGTAGGACCACGATGCTTTCACCTGGACCTACCAATGCCCGACGCTGATCAGCGTGATGCGGCCCCGCGCCCGGCTCAAGGGGACGCCTCCGCGAACCGGGCCTTGAAGTAGGCCACCAGGCGTTCGCGCTGGTCTTCCCGATGGAAGATCTGCAAGTGCCCCGCCCCTTCGACCTGCCAGAACTCCCGCGGTTCCCCCGCCGCCGCCCACAACAAGGCGCTCTGCCGCGGGTGCACCCCGCGATCGTTCGTGCCGTGGACCAACAGCAGCGGCGCCGGGGCGAGCCGCGGCACCTCGTCGACTGCGGCCGGCACATCCGGCGTGGCCAGCCAGGCCCCCCACTGGACCAGCCACAGCGGGCCCATCTGCGCGAGCTTGTCGGCCAGGTGGCCCGCTGGGGAGGCGTAGGTGGCCTCGGCGACCACGGCCCGGATGCCTTCCGCATCCGTCTGCGCGGCCGCCAGGATCGCCAGTTGCCCGCCCATGCTCTGCCCCCACAGGCAGATTCGCTCCGGATCCACCCCCGTGCGCGTCCGGACCGCTTCGATGGCCGCGATCCCGTCCTCGACCAAGCCTTCCCGCGAGGGCCGTCCACTCGAACGCCCGTAACCGCGGTAGTCGAAGGCGAACACGTTGAACCCGTGCCGGATCAGCCAGGCGCTGTTACGCACCGTGTAAGTGAGGTTGCGGTCGCTGCCGTGAAAATGAACCACCGTGCCCGCCGCCTCCCCCGCCGCCGGCAGGAACCAGCCGTGCAGACGCGTGCCATCGCGGCTTGTGAACGCCACTTCCTCGGGCGCAATCCCCAGGGTGCCCTGTTCGCCATAGTCCCGGGCCGAGGGACGGTAGAAGAGCTTGTCGGCCACGCCGCTCCAGCGGAGGCCAAGGCAAATGCACGCGGTGATAATCACGGTCGCCCCGGCGGCCACGGCGGCATCGACGGCGAACCGCCGCGCCGAGGGCCAGGGTTTGCCGCGCCAGAACCGGCCCACAGCCGCCGCGGTCAGCATCCCCGCCACCGGCAGCGCGGCCATTGCCGCCAGGGAAATCCAGGCTGGCACCGTCATGCCCGGCGCCTCCCCCGCCGTGCCCGCAACCCGCCCACCAGCACCGACCCGGACGCTTTGCCCGAGGAAATCCGGGGCGCCCGGCCCGGCATCGCGGGCGGATCCAATCGTTCATCAGTCTGCATGATTCTCTGAGTAAATTCGGGCCACCGAAAAGCCAAGCCCGGAATGCGTCCGCCAGCGGGGCGAAGGGTGCCCCAGTGAAGCCGGGAGCGCCCTGCGTGCACCCATTGAAGCCCTGCTAATTTTGCGTGCCATCGGGCTCACCATCTGCATAATGCCTCCCCATGAATGCAAAGCCTCCCGTATCCAGTTCCCGCCGGACCTTTCTCAAGACGACCGCCACGGCCACGACCGCGGTTGCCGCGGGCGTGCTGGATGTTGCCCGCACCGCCCACGCCGCCGGCAGTGACGTGCTCAAGGTCGGCATGATCGGCTGCGGCGGCCGCAACACCGGGGCCGGCGCCCAGGCCCTGAAGGCCGATCGCGGCGCCCGCCTGGTCGCGATGTGCGACATCTTCCAGGACCGCGTCTTCAACGCCCGTTACGCGATCCAGGCCGACCTGGCCCGTCTGGACCGCGCCGACCAAGTGCAGGTGCCGAACGAGAACTGCTTCACCGGAATCAAGGCCTACGAAGAGGTCATCGCGGCGTCGGACGTGGTGTGCATCGCGAATGCGGCCAAATTCCACCCGCTCCACGCCATCAGCGCGCTCCGGGCCGGCCGCCACGTGTTCGTCGAGAAACCGCACGGCATCGATCCCCGCGGACTGAAACTGCTCCAGGCCGCCGCCGAACTCGCGCGCGAGAAGGGCCTGTGCCTCGTCTCGGGACTCCAGAGCCGCTATCATCCCGGTTATCAGGAGACCGTGAAGCGCATCCACGACGGCGCCATCGGGGACGTCATCAGCATCGAGGAGAACTTCCTGCGCGCGCCCTACGGCGTCACCGAACGCAAGCCGGACTTGAGCGAACTCGAATGGCAGTTCAGCACGCAGTATCACTTTCGCTGGCTTTCGGGCGACGACGTGCCGCAGTCGCTGGTTCACAACATGGACCGTGCCCGCTGGGTGCTCGGGGACCCGGTACCCCTGAAGTGCCACGGGCTGGGCGGGCGTTCCTCGATGATCGAGCCGATCTACGGCGACGTCTTTGACCACCACTCGGTGATCTACCAGTTCGCCAGCGGGGTTCGGGTCTACGCGTTCTGCCGGACCACCACCGGATGCTACAACGAGTCCTCGAGCATCATCCTCGGGAGCAAGGGGCAGGCTTCGGTCACGGCGTGTCGGATCTGGGGCGGCGACAACAACTGGCGCTGGCAGCCCGCCAGCAACGACTCCCACGACGTCGACCCCTACCAGATCGAGCACGACCGCCTGTTCGCCGGTATCCGGAGCGGCCAGCCGGTGAACAATGGCGACTACATGTTCAAGAGCACCATGAGCACCATCATGGGCCAGCTCTCATGCTACACCGGCGAAGAAGTTAGCTGGGAGGCCGTCAACGCGTCGGACTACTTCCATGCGCCGGCGCCCGAGGATTGCCACGACGGCATGGAGCCGCCCACGGTGCCTGGCGCCAACGGCAGCTATCCCGTCCCGGTGCCCGGCCAGACGCGAATGATCTGAGCCGTGAGCCTCCAGTGACTCGGAGCCGCCGGCGTTCGTCGGGCGCGGAGGCCGGGGTTCCCTCGGCCGGCGACCAGGGCGCGCCGCACTCGGCTGGGATTCCCGGTTTGAAGGCGGTACAGGGTGGCGGCAATTCTCACCCTGGCGCGGGCTGACGGTTCACCGCGCCGCCGGCAGACCGGATGGACGGTTGGCCGGAACGGGCGGAGCCGGCGGGGACTGACGGACCACGCGGACCTGCCCGGTGTTCGGGTTGTATTCGATCCGCTGCCCGGGGGGCATCTGAGGCACGCTTACGAGGTAGCCCGAGCTGACCAATTCGCCCAAGTCCTTCGGATACCGGTCTTCCACGGCATGGAACTGACGGATCGCGTTGCTGATCTGCACGGTATCGATGACTTTCGCCGAGTGCTGGGCCGCCCGACCCACGGCGCCCACGTAGTCCAGCGGCGCGGTGATGGGATTGGCGGAATCGGTCTGGTTGGTGGCGGCGGGCTGCTTCGCGGTCTCCTTCGGACCGCAACCGACCACCCCGAGCAGCAGGGCAACCAACGGCAATTTCAATGGCTTCATGCCTGGAGCTTAGCCCGGGGTCTGCGGATGCCAAGGTGTTCCTGCGAAAACAGGGTTGCATTCACCGTTCGCGCCGGTAGTCTCAAGCCCGTGGTCGGGACGTAGCGTAGCCTGGCTAGCGCGTCTGAATGGGGTTCAGAAGGTCGTGAGTTCGAATCTCACCGTCCCGACCAGTTCCCCCACAAACAAACCGGGCGACCCTCCGCCGGACGGATCGGTCGGCGCTTCTTGATGGGCGCTTTGGCAGCTTGTTCCGATGTGGATGCCCGCCGCCTGGTCGCCGGGTTGGACGCTCAGCCGTATCGATTCAACCCGCGGTAGCCGCCGACGTGTAGTCGGCGCTGAAATCCAAGGGCTTGCGCGGGTTCGCCCTCTCCGATCAGCACTCACGTTTCGGTGAATCATCGGCCTCGGCGGCAGGCCGCCCTATCCCAGCCGAATCATGCGCCGACTGCACGTCGGCGGCTACGAGCTGCTGAATCGTTACGACTCAGCCGTAATCCATGCAGTGGGATTCACCACGGATGGGCGCGGATGGGCACGGATATTGAGGGAAACCAGAATCGCGCGCCCTGGGCTCGGGCTCACCATTTAGTGAGGTTTCCCGGCTTCTCCGCCATGGC
The DNA here is from genome assembly GCA_024233305.1 of Verrucomicrobiales bacterium. GTDB lineage: Bacteria > Verrucomicrobiota > Verrucomicrobiia > Limisphaerales > J093 > J093. Next base: position 67,499 of record JACKPV010000026.1, on the reverse strand, counting down.
GGCAGCGCCGCGCCCCATCCGTGGCATCCGTGCCCATCCGCGGTCCATTGACTGAATCGATACGGCTCAGAACCATCGCCGATGTCGCCGCTCGCCGGCACAAGGAAGCCCGAGGCTATTCCTGGGTCCGGTTTCGACGCTCGGCGAGGGTTGAGCGGACATGGCCGAGCACGAGCCGATCCAGGTGGCCGTCCAGAACCTCCCGAACGTCCGGCAGTTCGATGCCGGTTCTGGGATCCTCCACTCCGCGCCGTTCGTCGGTGAGCGTGTAAAGGCGCACGACCTCGTCGATCCCACGTTCGTCGTCGAGTTCAAGCGCGACCGGCCAGCTGCATTCGCGTCGTCGGCGCTGTTCCCGGGCCTGTTCGAGCAGACGGTGGAACCAATCATGCGGCGACACCCCGGGCTCGCCGGGCGCGACGATCACGCGGACCAGCCGGCTCATCGAGGCCGCAGGATCGCCTTCGTGCAGCGCGCCGCGAAAGCGATGCAGTCCCTGTTCACCGCGCAGGAAACCGAGCACATTGCTCGCCTCGACGAAGCAGACCAGGCGCCCGAGCGCGCGGAGTTGTCTGAAAGCCGCCAACTCCTCCGTCACACGTTCGGACGCCAGCAGGCGGAGTTCCGGTTCGTCCTCCGGTTTCTCGGGGTATTGAATGTGGCCGAACTCGAAGGTGTACCCCTTGCGATGGAACCACCGAGCGTACTGGATCGCCACCGTCCGCAACCAAGCAGCGGCCCCGAGGTTGGCGCCCTGCCCGCCCAACCGCTGGAAAACCAGAATGGCGTGATCCCCCTCCCCTTCCCCGACCGTGGCGAGTTCGAGGTCGAGGAAATCAAAGGCGAGCAGGAGCTGCTCGAACTTCTCCCCGACCTCCCCAAACGGACGATCGTCCCGTTCGCGCACCAGAACGTCCGTCATCTCTTCGAGGAACTCCGCCTCGTCGACGAGTTGCCGGTGCCGCTGCAACAAGCGGTCCAGATGGTAGGCCCGCCGCATGCGTGTCCGGATTTCCGGCTCCGACTGCTGATAGAACCGGTCGTCCGCGGCGGCTTGCCCACACCGGAGGGGCCCACCAGCAACAGGCTCTGTCGCCGGCCCGACGCCAGGGTCTCGAGCACTTCCTCGATGGCCGCGTCCATGCCGAAAGCGCGCGGCGAACCCGCGCCGGCCCAACGCTGCGTCAGGTTTTCGCCCGCCTGCCCCAGCGCCCAATGGCTCTTGGCGTCCGCTTCGCGGTCGCGTTCCTCCGGCGATGGCGGCGTCGCCTCGAGGTTTGCCGGTTCGGTCCATTCCTTGCCCGTCCAGGCGTGGCTCAGCACCTCGTCGGTGGACCGCTCATGAAACCAGGCGTTGAGTTCCTCCCGCGTTGCGGCGGCCAGTTGCTCCCGGCTGCGCAGGTGAAATGCCAGTCCGAGTTTCGGCAGGCGGACCACCAGACTGCCTTCGTTCTCGGTGATGAGGGCCAGGAACTTCACCGGCAGCCGGTCCTTGCGGGATCGGCGGCGGGCATCGTAGCTGGTGATCTCCGTGTCGATGATCTCCGCGTCGTAGCGGCGACCAGCCAGCCACCCGCGGATCTCGGAACTGTCCGCGGTCCGGATGCGCCGGACCATCGCCCGCCGGACTTCCTCCTGGCAACGGGCCAGATTCACGCCGTGCGAGACCATCTCGGGGACTTCGACGAGCGAGACCGTGTGCGCGCCGCCAGGGTGTTTTTGCACGTAGAAGGTGAAGGGGAACTTCACCCGGCGAAGGTAGGAATGCGCTCCGCGGCGGTCAAGCCTGCCCCGGTTCCGCGGCGACCTCGTCGTCCGCCAGGGCGTACCGCCACTTGATGTCGCGGCACAGGCCGACGAGATCCGGGTAGATCGACATGGCGTTGGTTCCCATCCGCGTCAGTTGATGCCGGATCGCTGGGAAGCGCTCCGCCGGGATGACCAGCTTCCACAATCGATCCGCGAACGCCATCTCCTGCTCCAGCCCGACAAAGTAAGGCACCTTCGGCAAGCTGGCCTGCACCGTGAAATAGCCCCCCTGCGCGACGATCCGCTTCGACACATAGCGCGGAACCAGGACGCACGAACGGCCGAGCGAGAAGGCCCGGCTCGGCTCGTCGTTCCGGGTTCCGGAAACGAAATCGCCGCCCTCCTCGACCGGACCTTCCCTGGTCGCGAAGGCCCACACCACGCCGCGCCTCTTCGGGTCATCGGCCGCTTTGGCCGGCCGTTCGACCGCAAACCACACCGCCGAGAGGGCGTTCACCGACCAGTCCAGCAGGCGCGTCGGCAACCCGTGGTGCTGGGCCACGGCCAGCCAGTCCCAGATCGTTTCGGGCCGCATTTCCAAGAAAGGCAGACTGCGGCGCTGGAAGGCGCGGAGCAGCTTCTGTTCGGTGGCCAGCAAGTCCAGGCCCGCCCGCCGGGGTCTCAGCCGGGCCAGGGACGGCAGCAGCGGACGATCCGCGCCCTGCCCGCGGAAGAAGACCGTCGAGGGACCGGGATACGTCCGCTCGATCCAACTGGTGATGTCCGAGAGCGACTCAATCGTCACGGTTCGCTGCGGATCCCAGGCCTCGTGCGTCATGGTGCTCTCGTAGCCCCTCGGGGTCCGCTCGCGCAAGCCGTTTGCGCTGCGCCGGGGATGAAAGCACGCCTCGCAGCTCCTTTTGCCGCCTTGCGGCGGCCGGGACACGGGACCGCATGGGTTGCCTTCTGTCGCGATCCACCGTTAACTCTCCCCGCCACCCGGACAGGCCGCCGGACCGCAGTCGTGGTCCGGCGAATCCGGGTGGCTCGCCGGAGGCCCCGGCATCCGAGTCGTAACATCGAACCCTGTTCGCGCGCCCGCTAATGAGAACCTGCCATCCCCCACGGCCATTTCGCCTCCCTGTCCTTCTGTCACTTCTTCTGGTGGCGCCCGCCCTCCACGCCCAGGCTCGGGGCCAACCCATGCCCCGTGCGGACGTCGTCGAGGCCCCCGCCATCGGCGAAGGCCTGTGCGTCGCCAACGCGTTTCAAAGCAACATGGTTCTCCAGCGCGACAAGCCGATTGCGGTCTGGGGTTGGGCCGCTCCGGGCGAAGGGATCACCGTGTCGTTTGCCGGGCAATCCGCGCAAACCACCGCCGGTTCAGACCGCTTCTGGAAGGCGAGCCTCCCGGCCCTCCCGGCCAGTTCGATGCCGGCCACCATGACGATTGCCGGTCGGGAACAAACGCTGCGGCTGGAGAACGTCCTCGTCGGGGACGTCTGGGTGCTCGGCGGCCAGAGCAACATGGAGTTCGAGATCGAGAAGGTCGATGACGGGATGCTCGAGATCATCTCGGCGAACTTCCCGGAAATCCGCCTGCTCACCATGCCCCAGGGCAAGGGGTTCAATTCGGTGCCGAGCTTCGAGCGGCTCCACGAATGGAGCGATTGGTTCGGCCGGCATTTCCGCAAGGGCGACTGGGACGTTTGCTCACCGGAAACCGTGCGCGAGTTTTCGGCCATCGGTTACGTGTTCGGGCGACGGATCCACATGGCCAGCCGGGTGCCCATCGGGCTGATCGACGCCTCGATTGGCGGCACGACCGTCGAGACGTGGACGCCGGAAGCGGTGCTGAGAGGGATCAGCGGCCGCGAGACAGCGGCAAAGCTGCGGGACTGGGAAGAACGCATCGCCGCGTACGACGCAGAGACCGATCTGAAGCAGCGGATTGCCAGCTTCGAAGCCCGGAAGGAACGGCTCGCGCGCGAAGGGAATCCCATGCCCGCCGACAGTCAGCCGCCCGGCGACCTGCGCCCCGGCCCGGCGGCCGACCGCAACCGCCCCGGCTACTGTTACGCGTCGGTGATCCGTCCGCTTGAAGGACTGGCGGTTCGTGGGGTGGTTTGGCATCAGGGATACAACAACTGTTTCGAGGGCTCAGCCGGCGCGCGGATGTACCACCAGGTCTTCGCCCCGATGATCCGGGCCTGGCGCGCGGCCTTCGGCGACGCGAAGCTGCCGTTCTGCACCATCTCCCTCTGCACCGACGGCGAACCCCAGACCCGGGAACGATTTGTCGAGCCCATGACCGACATCGGCGCGCTGATTCGGGAGGCGCAGTACCAGACGTTCCGCGAGCTTCGGGAAGCCGGCGACGACGCGGTGGGTTTCGCCAGTTCGTACGATCTGCGCAAGAGCTGGTATCATCCGCAAATCAAGATCCCCGCTGGAGAACGCGCGGCCAAATGGGCGTTGGCGACACAGTACGGGCTCCTCGGTGAACGGGATGCCACGGACTACTGGTTGCCGCCGGTGATCGAGAAGGTCGAGCGTGTGGACGGCACGCTCCGGCTGACGATGAGTTCAGAGATCCGCACCCGGGACGACAGCGACGGGCAGATGCTGGGGTTTGCCATCGCCGGCGAGGACCGCCGCTTCTTTCCCGCCGGGATCGACTATTATACCGACGGTTCGACGGACAACCGGAACCAGCCGATCTACCAGCGGAACGTCCTGGTTCTGGCCAGTCCGTTCGTCGCCACGCCACAACACTATCGCTACGCCTGGGCGCGCAACCCGATGGCGAACCTGGTGAATACCCGTCAGGTCCCGCTCGGCACGCAACGCAGTGACGACTGGTTGGCCGAGGAAACGCCGATCCGGTTCCCCACCCCGCCCGGGATGGATGAAGCAGGGCAACGCCGCCATCGCCTCAACCGGCTCCGCAAGGAGCTGCAACTCGCGGACACCGAGCGTCAACTCGGCGAGGCCCGCGCCGTGATCGAGCGTCTGGAGAGGCAGTATCAGGCGGACAAGCAAGCCTGGGAGAAGACCAAGGCCGCCGAGTTCGAGAAGGCCCGGTAGATACAACCCGAGCAGGGTCCGCCGGAGCATTCTCACGGCTCCGACCGAGGTCCGGTGCTCCGGGCCTCCTCCACGTGGGGGGAGGCGTTCCGCCCCGAATCGGGGCAAGCTTGGCGCCTTACCGCACCCGGACGAAGAGGCGGCCGGGAAGCTGCCGGACGAGGCGCTTCATCTCGAGCGCCAGCAGGGCCACGGACACGGCGGAGGCCGGAAGTCCGGCGCGTTGAATGATCTCGTCCATGGTGCGCTCGGCATGGTTCACCTCGGCCAGCACCCGTTCCTCGTTGGGCAGGAGTTCGATGGCCGGCAAGGCGGAGGCCGGGTCCGGACCGGACGGCCGATTGGACGGCGGAAACAAGTACTCGAACTCGCCGAGCACGTCCTCGGCTCCCTCGCAGAGCTTGGCGCCCTTCTTGATCAAGTCATGACAACCCTTGCTTTGCGGTGAATCGATGCGTCCGGGCACCGCGAAGACCTGCCGCCCGTTCTCGACCGCCATGTTCGCGGTGATCAGCGCGCCGCTGTTCATTCCCGCCTCGACCACGAGCGTGCCCAAGGTGATCCCGGCCACGATGCGGTTGCGGATGGGAAACGTCTGCCGGTCGGCCTGCCGGTTGAAAGGAAACTGGGTCAGCACCGCCCCCTGCGCCGCGATACGTTCGAACAGCTGCGCGTTTTCCGGCGGAAACACGAGATTGATCCCGGTGCCCAGCACGGCCACCGTGCGGCCCTTGGCCGTCAACGCTCCCTGATGCGCCGCGGTGTCGATGCCACGCGCCCCGCCGCTCACCACGGTCACGCCGATGTAGGCCAGTTGGTAGGCGAGCTTGCGGGCGGTCTCGAGCCCGTAATGGGACGTGCGCCGCGCGCCCACCATGGCGACGGCGTTCCTGTCGCGCGCCTCGAGCCGCCCTTTCACGTAGAGCACGATGGGCGGGTCGTAGATCTGGCGCAGCAGTTCCGGATACTCCTCGTCCTGCGACGTGAGCACGTGGCACCCGAAGTCCTGGATGCGCTGCAACTCGGCGACCAGATCGATGCGGGATTCCCAATCCGCGATGGCCGCCGCCGTCTCGCCGCCGATGCCGGGAACCCGTTCGAGCGCCGACCGCGAAGCGGCCAGGATGGCGGGGGCGTCCTCGAAATGCAGCAGCAACTGGCGCAGTCGCACGGGACCGACGTGCTCGAGCATGTTCAGGGCGACCAGGGCCTCGCGGGAATTCATACTGCGCATCGGAATAGCGCAATGGCCGCATCCGCGCAAGCCATTGCCGCCTGCCTAGCCCTGCGCCTGGCCCCGAAAACAGGTCGGAGCATCCGTCCCGGCCTTTGCCACACCGGGGCGCATGCAAGCGACGACCACGATTCAGGAACGGCTGACCGGCGCCGATGCCGTGGCGCTGGTCAACGAGTGGCTCCCAGCAAACCCAGGCCACAACCGCCAGGCGCTGGCGCGTCCCCTTTGCGAGGCGCTGAACCTGAAGGACTGGGTCTCCTCCGATTTGGTGAACAGGGAGGGCGCAGTCAGCGAAGAAAGACCGACTGACATGCCCAAAACCAGACCTGCCTACACCGAAGAGTTCCGCCAGCAGGCGGTCCAACTGCTCCTGGACAGCGGTCGCCCCCTGGACCGGGTCGCGGGGGATGATTGTCAAACGGGCGCCCGCAGGGCAGGATGGTGCCCGAAATGTCGCCGACCCTGAAAGCCTTGCGGGCCTTGTCGGATCCCACCCGCTTGCGCCTCCTCGCCCTGCTGGAGACGGATGAACTGTCGGTGCATGAACTCCAGGAAGTGACCCGCCTCGGGCAGTCGCGAATCTCGACGCACCTGCGGTTGCTCGAGGATTCGGGCCTGCTGCGCCGCCGCCGCGAGGGGAAGCGGACGTTTTACCAGCTTTCCCCCTGGGCCCGAAAAGAGGCGGCGGACTATGTGGCGCTGGCCCGTCAGGGGGCGGCGGAACTCCCGGAATCCGCTTCGGATCGAAGCAACCTGCGCCGCGTCCTGGAACTCCGCAACGAGCAGGCGCAGGTCTATTTCAATCAGGTGGCGGGCAGATTCGACCGGAGCTACGGACCCGGCCGGTCGTGGCAGGCGTTCGGGCAGCTGCTCTTGCGGATGCTGCCCCCGGTCGTGGTCGCCGATCTCGGCTCGGGCGAAGGATTGATCAGCGAACTGCTCGCCCGGCGGTGTCAGCGCGTGATCGCCGTGGACAACTCGGAGAAGATGGTGGCCTACGGCGCCCGCAAGGCGCGACGCAACGGGATCGAGAATCTGGAATTCCGGCTGGGCGACCTGCATCAACCCCCGCTCGCGCCCGGCGAGGTGGACGTCATCATTCTGAGTCAGGCGCTGCACCATGCCGAGCGCCCCCAACAGGCGCTCCGAAATGCCTTTCACGCGCTTCGTCCCGGCGGACAAATCCTGATCCTCGATCTCCGGGCACATGAATTTGCGCCGGCCCGCGACCTCTACGGCGACCACTGGCTGGGGTTCAGCGAGGGCGACCTCCATGCGTGGCTCAACGCGGCCGGCTTCTCCCAGGTCGAAACCAGCGTGGTCTCCCGGGAGGAGACCGAGCCCCACTTCGAGACCCTCCTCGCGGCCGGCCTGAAGCCCGGTTGAAACGTCACCGCCCCCGATCCCGTCCGAGTGGCCGGGGGCAGAAGTCCGAAAACGCAGCGCTTCGCGGTGAGGGATCGAGTGACCGGACGGAGCTGCCCCTGACAAGGGTTTGGGAGCTGACCGGGGAACGGGGAGATCCGGCCTGGGGTTCACCACGTTCCACGGCGTCCAGCAGCCGGGGCACTTCGCTCATCGAGCGGCGACGATAAGCCTGCCGGTGCGAGAGGACAAGCCGGGGGCATCAGACGCCGAATGTCGGCCACGCGGCCAGCGAGAGCCGGGTCCCGAACGAACGCCCGACAAGCAGGGCGCGGGAAGTGGATCTGGGATTCGACGATTCTCCCGGCCAACGTCGGCTGTCGTTGCGGGCCCCGTCTCGATGAGTGGTTCTTCGTGTGCATTCGTGGTGGGGCTGATTGGGTACGGTTCAACGGAAGCTTCGGACTCCCTGGGCCGGCGGTCGTGAAGGAATCGCGGTTCTGGAGGTCAAATTCCGGTTTTCAGGTTCCCGCCTTCTGACTAATCACGATTCCGTGTGACGCCGTGTCGATCGACGAGGCGCGGTTCGGATCCGGGTCCTGCCGAGTTCGCCCCGCCAGCGGTTTCGGATTGCCAGCCGGCGCCGGGTGTCATAGATGATCTTCATGCGCAACGTCCAAAAGCTCTCACTCGCGGGGGCCCTCGCCGCGTTCCTGGCGGTTGACCTTTCCGCCGCCGATGCCGTGAACCCGCCGGCCGGTTTCAAACCCCTTTTCAACGGTCAGAACCTCGACGGCTGGTGGGGGGCCGGCACGGAGGATCCCCGGAAGTGGATGGCTCTTTCCCCCGAGGAATTCGCGAAGAAGCGCGAGGCCAGCATCGAGGATATTCGCGCCCATTGGCGCGTAGAGAACGGCGAACTCGTCAACGATGGGGAAGGACTCTACCTGACGACCGATGGAAATTACGGGGATTACGAACTGGTCCTCGAATACCGGACGGTGCCCAAGGCGGACAGCGGGGTTTACCTCAAAGGCGTGCCGCAGGTCCAGATCTGGGACTACACCGAGGAGGGTGGCAAATGGAACATCGGGGCGGACAAGGGCTCGGGCGGGCTCTGGAACAACAGTGCCGGCGCCCCGGGCAAGGACCCGCTCGTGCTCGCCGACAAGCCGTTCGGCGAATGGAACAAGTTCCGGATCATCCAGGTCGGCAGCCGCACCTGGGTCTGGCTCAACGACCAGCCCGCGGTGATCAACGCCATCATGGAGAATTACTTCGACCGCAAGACCCCGATTCCGCCCGCCGGCCCGGTCCAACTCCAGACCCACGGCGGCGAAATCCGCTGGCGAAACGTCTTCCTGCGGGAGATCGGGGCGGACGAATCGAACCGCCTGCTGCGGGGGCCGGACCCCGACGGGTTCAAACTGGTGTTCAACGGGCGCAATCTCGACGGTTGGGACGGGCCGCTGAACGGTTACGAAGTGCGCGACGGTATCCTGGCCTGCAAACCCCACGCTGGCGGCACGATCTTCACCAAGCAGGAATACGGCGATTTCATGGTCCGGCTCGAGTTCCGGCTGCCGCCCTACGGCAACAACGGCCTGGCAATCCGTTATCCGGGCTCGGGCAACACCGCCTACGACGGCATGTGCGAGCTGCAGGTACTTGACAATTCCCATCCCGAATACGCCTCGCTGGACCGCCGGCAGTATCACGGTTCAGCCTACGGAATGGTCCCCGCCCAGCGCGGCTACCTGCGGCCGGTCGGTCAGTGGAATTACCAGGAAGTCACGGTCAAGGGCTCCACCATCAAGGTCGAACTGAACGGCTCGGTGATCCTCGACTGCGACCTCAGCGGGGTGACGGAGTTCATGAACGGCAGCGCGCATCCCGGCAAGGACCTGAAGCGGGGGCATTTCGGTTTTGCCGGCCACAGCAGCCCGGTCGAGTTCCGTAACATCGCGATCAAATCGCTGGATTGAACCGCTCTGCAACCGGGGCGCAGAGCCGCTTTGAAGCGACCGTGGACCAGTCATGACGGCGCCCGGAGTTCCGGGCGCCGTTTGCTTTGGGTCGGCGCCGCGAGGACCGCGGGCTACAAGTGTCGCGCGAGGATGGGCTTGAGCATCTGCCGCGTCCTGGGCGGCCACAGCTTCCGGTCGGTCAGGATGGCCGTGTCAAGCGCGCGGTGACTGGGCCACTCCGGCGCGGCGGGGATCTGCGGGATCGTGGCCAGCACGCAGCGTTTCGCCAGTTCGGCGTTCTTGTGCAGGTTCTCGACAATCAGGTCGACCGTGACATGCGGTTCGTCGTCCTTCCAGCAGTCGTAATCCGTCACCATCGCCATCGTGGCATACGAAATCTCGGCCTCCCGGGCGCAACGGGCCTCGCCGAGGTTGGTCATGCCGATGACCGCGTGGCCGTCGCGGTGGTTGGCGAGCGATTCGGCCCGGGTGCTGAACGCCGGTCCCTCCATGTTGACGTAGGTGCCGCCGTCATGGACCCGCGCCTTCAAGGCCCGGGCCGATTTGAGCAGCAATCGACGAAGCGATTCGCAAACCGGATGCGCAAAGGCGATGTGCGCCACGATGCCCCGTCCGAAGAACGTGTGCTCGGCGCTCTTTTTCGTGCGGTCGAGAAACTGGTCGGGCAGGACGATGTCCCGGGGCCGGAAGCGCCGTTGCAATGACCCCACCGCGCTGACGCTGATGATCCATGCCACGCCCAGTTTCTTGAGGGCGTAAATGTTGGCGCGGTGGTTCAGTTCGCCGGGCAGAATGCGGTGTCCCCGGGCGTGCCGCGGCAGGAAGGCCACGGGCCGGCCTTCGATTTCGCCGGTGAGGATTTGATCCGACGGATCGCCGAACGGGGTGCGCACCGCGACCCATTTGCGGGCGCTGAGGGCTTCGACTTCGTAAAGCCCGGTGCCACCGATGACACCGATGCGGGGAGGCTGGTCTTTCATGGATTATTCCACCGTCACGCTCTTGGCCAGGTTGCGAGGCTTGTCGACGTCACAGCCGCGCAGCACGGCCACATGGTAGGCAAGCAACTGGAGGGGCACGATGCCGACGAGCGGGAAGGCGACGCCGTCCCGGACGGGCAACGGGAGGACATGGTCGGCGCGCGAGGCGATGCCGGTGTCCCCCTCGGAGGCCAGGGCGATCACGGGGGCTCTGCGCGCCTTCATTTCTTCGAGGTTGCTCAGGACTTTCTCGTAAAGCGCCCCCTGCGGAGCGGCCACGACGCAGGGCGTGTGCTCGTCGATCAGCGCGATTGGCCCGTGCTTCATCTCCGCGGCCGGATACCCCTCTGCGTGGAGGTAGGAGATCTCCTTCAATTTGAGCGCGCCCTCCAGCGCGACCGGGAAGCCGAGCTGGCGGCCGAGAAAGAAGAAGCTGGACGATTCCTGATATCGGGCCGCGAGTTGCCGGATTTGCGCGTCGAGCTCGAGCACTTGCTCGACCTGCGTTGAGGCCGCCTCGAGTTGGCCCAGGATGATCCGGCCCTGGCCGGGGGACATCATCCGCAGCCGCCCCATGAACAGCGCGAACAGGCTGAGCACCGCGACCTGGGAGGAGAATGCCTTCGTCGACGCCACCCCGATTTCCGGCCCCGCGTGCAGGTAGATGCCACCGTCGGCTTCGCGGGCAATCGTGCTCCCGACGACATTGCAGATGGCCAGCACCCGGTGCCCCCGCCGCCGCGCCTCCCGCAGGGCCGCCAGGGTGTCGGCAGTTTCCCCTGACTGCGTGATCACGATCACCAAAGTGTTCTTGTCCAGCGGCGGATTGCGGTAGCGAAATTCGCTCGCGTATTCGACGTCGACCGGGATGTGGGCGAATTCCTCAATCAGGTACTCCCCGACCAGGCCCGCATGCCAGCTCGTGCCGCAGGCGCTGATCACGATCCGATCCACCGCGCGCAGTTCCGCCGCCGACATGTTCAAACCGCCGAAATGCGCGGTCGCCTCCTCCCGGTCGATCCGCCCCCGCAGCGCATTGCGGATGGTCTGCGGCTGCTCATGGATCTCCTTGAGCATGTGGTGAGCGAACTCGCCGCGGTCGGCATCCTCCGCGGTGAATTCGACCTCGCTGACCTCGATGCGCGCCGAACCGGAGGCGAGATTCAGCACGTCGAACTGATCCGCGGTCAGCGTGACCAGGTCGTGGTCGTTGAGGTAGACCACCTGCCGGGTGTGGGCAACGATGGCGTTGGTGTCGCTGGCCAGGAAGTTCTCGCCCTGTCCGACCCCGATGATCAACGGTGAACCCCGTCGGGCGCCGACGATCAGGCCCGGAGCGTCGAGGCTGATCACGGCGATGCCGTAAGTGCCGATCACCTGTCGAAGCGCCTGCTCCACGGCCTGCGCCAAGGGGGGAAGGTCCGGGCGGGAGGCGTTTTCGAGACGTGTGTATTCGGCGCCGATGAGGTGGGCGAGCACCTCGGTGTCGGTTTCCGAGACAAGCCGGTGGCCCGCCTGTTCGAGGCGCTGCCGGAGGGAGGCGTGATTCTCGATGACCCCGTTGTGCACCAGGGCAATGCGTCCGGTGGCATCGAGGTGGGGATGCGAGTTCCGATCTGAGGGCGGGCCATGGGTGGCCCAGCGCGTGTGCCCGATGCCCAACCCGCCGTACAGCGACGATTCCCGCAGCGCCCTCGTCAGGCCCTCGGCGATCTTGCCCTGGCGTTTGCGGGTCTCGATCCGTCCCTCAGCGATCACCGAGATCCCCGCGCTGTCGTAGCCGCGGTATTCCAGCCGCCGGAGGCCTTCGAGGATGATGGGAGGCGCCTCCCGTTTGCCGATGTAACCTACAATCCCGCACATGATGTGAGCCTGAACCGCGTTCTTCAGGATGCCGCTTGCATCCCTGCCGGGCGGGACGCTATTAGTTGCGGGACCGAATGCGCAAGACAGGACTCCCGTATGAAACCAACCGCGCTGCCCCCCGTTGACCCGTCACAGGTGCTCGCCCTCATCATGGGCGGGGGTCAGGGAACGCGTCTGTTCCCCCTGACCCTGGAACGTTCCAAGCCGGCGGTCCCCCTGGCCGGCAAGTACCGGTTGGTGGACATCCCCATCTCGAACTGCATCAACTCGGGGATGCGCCGGATCTACCTGCTGACGCAGTTCAACTCGGCTTCGTTGCACCGGCACGTCTACGGATCCTTCAAGTTCGACACCTTCAGCGGCGGTTTCGTCGAGATTCTGGCCGCGGAACAGACCCCGAAAAGCGATACTTGGTACCAGGGAACCGCGGACGCCGTGCGGAAGAACTTCGTGCATCTGCGCGGGCAACCGCACGAATACGTGGTCATCCTCAGCGGCGATCAGCTCTACCGGATGGACTTCCGCGAGATCGTCGCGCAACACGTCGCGACCAGGGCGGAACTGACGGTGGCGACGATTCCCGTCGCCCGTCGTGAGGCGTCGTCGTTTGGCATCATGCAGATCGCCGCCGACCGGCGGATCGAGCGTTTCGTCGAGAAGCCACGCGATCCGGCGCTCCTGGAGGAACTCCAACTGCCGCGGTCGTCCCACGCGGAATACGGCATCACCCAGGACGAGGATTTGTATCTGGCGTCGATGGGCATTTACGTCTTCAACCGCGCCGTGCTCCGGGAGGTCCTGGACAACGAACTCACGGACTTCGGGAAACACATCATCCCGCAGGCGATCCAGGAGCGGCGGGTGTTTTCGTACGTGTTTCAGGGCTACTGGGAGGACATCGGGACCATCCGCTCGTTCTTCGAAGCGAACCTCGACCTGACCGCCGAACTGCCCCGGTTCAACTTCTTCGACATGCAGGCGCCAATCTTCACCCGCCCCCGCTTCCTGCCCTCCTCGAAGATCAACGGCGCGGCCGTGGATCACGCCATCATCGCCGATGGCTGCATCCTCAACCACTGCCAGATCCAGCACAGCGTCATCGGCCTGCGGACTCTCGTGGACCGCGGGGCGAAGATCACACGCACCATCGTGATGGGAGCGGATTTCTCGGAGTCGCAGGAGTCGATCGAGCAGAATCGCGTCGAGGGCCGGCCCCGCATCGGCGTGGGCGCCAACACCCGGATCGAGAACGCCATCATCGACAAGAATGCCCGCATCGGGAAGGACTGCGTCATCAGCCCTGCCGGCAAGCCGGAACACTACGACGGCGAAAACTTCTACATCCGCGACGGCATCCTCATCGTCCCCAAAGCCACCGTAATCCCCGACGGATCGGTGCTGTAGGGGGCGCGAGGGTCGGGGCTGAGAGCCCACGCCGTTTCTCAGCGGGGGGCTTGGACTCAGCCGAAACCATGCAGTGGGATTCCCCACGGATGGGGACTGATGGGCATAATGGGCGCAAGCCAGCTTGCCCGCCGCGGGGCTGAACTCACGTTTTTAGTGATCCCTACCGCCCTGCCCACGATCGCGGCATCGCAGCCCGCCATCCGTGTCATCTGTGCCCATCCGCGGTCCATCAAATGAGTCGTCACGGCGGAGACGATACAGCCTGCTCGCAACGGGACCGGATCGACCACAGATCACGCCAGGCCACTGCAACGAATCGTCCGGCGTCGTCGAGGGGGAACGAGTCGGGGCCCGGGTAGATGACGAAGGCGCGTCTGACCGCGAGGTCATCGGCGGCTTCGCGCAGGGACCGGGTGATGCGAGGCGCGTCCGTGTGCTTGAATTCGAAGCCGAACACGGCCCCACCCAGTAGCGTAACGAGGTCCAGGTCCGCCCCTCCCTGGACGGAGTAATGAAAGCAGTCCTCGGGGTTCAGGCCAGCCTCGTGGATCAGGTGTTCGAGACAGAAGCCTTCCCACGAAAACCCCATGCGCCCGGAGGTTTCAAGTTGTTCGACGGTCTCGATCCCCAGCAGCGCGTGCAGCAGGCCCGTATCGCGGAAGTAGAGTTTCGGTGTCTTGCGCACCCGTTTGGCGACATTTGCCGCGAAGGGCGGGATGACGCGAACGAGGTAAGCCCCATCCATCACGTCGAGGTAACGCTGAACGGTCTTGAAATCGACACCCACGTCGCGGCCGATGGCCGAGGCATTTGCAGCCTGGCCGTGATGGCTGGCGAGCAGCAGGGTGAATCGACGCAACTGCTGCGGACTCAACCGGGTGTCGGCAAGTGCCGGCAAATCGCGATGAATGACATCGCTGAGAAAGTCCCGCCGCCACTTCAGTGAAGCGCCGTCGTTTCCCGCTAGAAAGGCCTTGGGGAATCCCCCGCGGAGCCACAAGGTCCCCTGGTGGTGGGTACCGACTTCGCCGCCAGTGAACCCGGACATCTCGATCCGGAAGACCCGGCCGGCCAGACTCTCGGACACCTGCCGCACCAGGCGCGGCGAGGCGCTGCCCAGCAAGAGGAACCGGGAGGGCATTTCGGGGCGATCGGCGAGAACGCGCAGCAGGGGAAAAATCCCGGGAAGTGTTTGCACTTCGTCGATGATGACCCGGCCGGTCAGCGGACCGAGGGTGGCCATCGGATTGTCCTCGATCCGCGAGCGATGCAGGTAGTTCTCGGCGTCGAACCAGTGGACGAGCGGACGACCGTGGTAATAGCGGGCGAGAGTGGTCTTGCCGCACTGGCGCGGTCCGAGGAGCAGCGTGATGGGCTCCGTGCGAAACCCGGTCTCGAGTTGATCGAGGAGACGCTGACGCTCGCAGAACATGCCTGCAAATTAGGAATTGAAGTCCTGATTTGCAACAATATGGTTGCCTGGTATGCGCAGAGCGCCTCAACCCAAGGCTGAGGATTTCAGAAGCGCTGCGTTGCCGTTTCATTCCCTGATGGACGACGCCGGCTTTGAGGAGTTCTGCACCAACCTGCTGAACTTGAATCCGACCGTCCTCTGCGAACGAGGGGGCCGCGTGGTGCGCCGCCGCATCCTCAACGCTGGCCGACTCCAATCCGGCGTGGCGCAAAGAGGCGGGGACATCCGCGCCGAGGTGGAAGGCGGAGAGGTCTGGATCTTCCAGTGCAAGAACGTCGCGAAGTTCGGCCCGCAGCAGGTCGACGAGGCAATGAAGCTGGCGGAAGCGGGCTGGCCTCGGGCCGACCAGTTCGTGCTGCTCACCAGTTGCTCTCTGAGCGCGGAAGCCCAGGATCTCCTTCAAGCGAATCCCCGGTGGTTCCACTGGAATGACGCGCGCCTGACCTCAGAGGTCCAGCGGCTCGAACCGGTCGAGAGCGGTATCCAACTGCTCCACCGCCATCGCTTCAACCCGAGTTGGGTCAAACGTTTGTTCGTCTGGGGCGATACCCCGCTGCTTTCGTGGCAGGACCTCTTCTCTCCCGAACTCGCTCCAGGTCGCGGCGCCTTTCATCATCGCGCTCCTTTGGTGGCCGGGACAGACCTCCTGGCAGCCTTGGAGACCTTCGCCCGGCGAACTGGACGCGGAGCGATGGTCCTCAGCGCCGCCGGCGGACAGGGCAAAAGTCGCCTGCTGCTCGAACTCGCCCGGCGTCTTGAGGAGGCGTCGCCCAAGGTCGACGTGAAGTTCCTGACTCTCAACCGTCGTGGCCTGAGCGAGGAGGCGGCCGACCGGATCGCCCGGGGCGGGAACACCCTCCTGGTCCTGGACGATGGTCACCGCTTGGATGCAGTCATCGAGGAAGTCGCCCGGGCGACAACCCGCGAAGATGCGAGGCTGTTGGTTGCCACGCGCCCCCAGGCGGCCGAGGTCATCAAATCGGCCCTTTACCGGGGTGGATTCGCAGAGGTGGAGATCGAGTCGCTTCGCCTTCCAGCGTGGAGCCAGGAGAATCTCGTGCGACTTGCAGAGGAGACTCTGGAGCCGAAGCAACGCCGGCACGCGCCGCGCTTGGCGGCCCTGGCGGACCGGTGTCCGCTGCTGGTCGTTCTGGGCGCCGATCTGCTCAACCACGGACGGTTGCCCGAGACCGTGACCGATGAAACGGCCTTTCGCGAGCGCGTCTTCAAGGGGTTCAGGGACGAGTTCCTTCGGTCGATCCCAAGCGACCGCAAGGAGCGTGTGGGGCGGCTGATCCAGTTCCTTTCCTTGGTCACTCCGGCCCCGCGAGAAGACCGGCTCGTCGATCTGGCCGCCGGGGTGCTGGGTTGTTCCGCCCTCGACATCGCCGAGGACATCGACGCGCTGCAGGCAGCCGGGTTGGTCGTCGAGAATCGCGAGGGAATCCGGCTTTACCCGGACCTGTTTGCCGATGCGGTTCTGCTGGATGCCTGCCTTGATTTCTCCGGGCGACCCTCGCGCCTGCACCGCGAAATCATCGCTCGTCTGCCTGCCAGGGAGTTCCCGTCACTCATGCGCAATCTCGCCCAGGCGGATTGGGCGACGCGGACCCGCATGCGGACGAGAGCCCCGCTGTTCCAGCCGGTCTGGAAGTCCTTTTTGCAGCGGTTCAGGGCCGCCACCTGGGAGCCGAAGCTCCGATTTCCCTTCGGCGATGCCGGGAATGCCCTGGGTTTCCTGGACGGCTTGGACGTTCAGCAGCAGCCGGTGCGGGAGCAGGAGGACCGCGAAGCACTTTTGGGCGAATGGGCGTCGGTTGCCTTGTTTCTGCCAGAGAACACCCTCGAACTGGCTCGACTGGCGATGTCCATGATGGCGGATCCGGACGCCGGGGGCACCGGGCAGCCGGCCAAAGCGCCGGATTCCTCCCGGGCTGCCGTATCGCGTGCTCTGCCGCGATTACTGGGACCTCTGGTGGTGTGGCATCCAGACTACGCCGCGGCTGCCCTGGAAATCCTGTGGTCGTTGGATTCCGAGGAGCTGCCGGAGAATCGCCCCGGCGATGCGAACGGCATCGGAGCCATCGCCGCCGCCGCGACCTTCGAGTTCGATAAACCCCTGAGTGCGTCGCAATCGGTCATCGACTGGCTCTCGGTCAGGCTTCTCGAACCTGGCGCAATCGAGCGGTTGCAGCGGGAACCCTGGATACTCAGCGCCCTGCTGAAACCGTTCTTCTGCCGGGAAGTGGAGCGTCACTGGTCGGCGGGACGAACGGTCCACTTCTCCTCGCTGCCGGTTGCCTTGGACCGTGTCCGTCCGCTTCGACAAGCCGCGCTGGGCTTGGTCGAGCGGTTCTTCGGCGCGGGACAGTTAGCTCTGGCCCACGCGGTGATCCCCGCCGTGGAGGAGGCGATCATGCCCTGTTGCGGGCGCTTCGGTCGCAAGGTCACCGAGCAGGAACAGGAGGCTTGGCGGGCCGAGCGTCTGGCCGCCTTGCGGGTGATCGAGACGGCCATTGAGCTGCACAAGAACTCGCCCAGCTTGTTGATTCGGCTTCGGCGAAGGCTATGGCGGTGTATCGAAGCTGACCCGGATCCATCACTGGTTGCCGAATGCCGCCGGACTCACGCCAGGATCCCGGACGATTTCGGCCTGCGCGTCGCCCGCTTGCTGACTTCCTGGCCTACTGACGAGTTGGATGTCCGGTCGGGTTCGGACCTCAACGTTGGTGTCACGGAGGCGGAAAGGCAATGGGAGGCATTCAGCGATGCTGTCGCCCGTGAAGCGGTCGAGCGATACCCGGACGCGGGACAGTTCTGTCGCTTTCTGCGCGAGCAGGTGGCCGCCTTGACTCCGGCTCAGGCGACTCTGCTGCCGGCATCGCTCCTTCGTTCCGTAGCCGCCATCTCGCCCCGCTGGTGTGCTGACTTGCTCGACGAGATGGTCGAAACCAACGAGTCCTCGCTGGATCACTGGCTTGGCCCCGTCCTGAGTCAGGCAGCCAACGAGGCACCCCGGGCTTACTCCAACGCGTTGGACTCCCTTTCCAGGCATGGACGCGAGGGGCAGGTCTGTTCGCTCATTCTGAGTTTGGGAGTGAAGTGCCATCGATCCGGTGAGCTTTCTGACCCCGAACGGCGAACCCTGCTCCGTTGCGCCGATCGGGCGGAGGAGGCCATCGTGTGCCAGCTCGCGAGAACGACCGGGCTCCATCTGGTGAAGGGCTCCACTCTGGCTCTGGAAGTGCTCTCGCGGCTCAAGCCGGTGGGACGGGCTAGTGGCCAACAGATCCTCCGCGCGCTCGGGTGGTTGGTTGAGCGGCACGGGACGAGGTTGAACGCAGAAAGTGTGGCCCTGTGCCTGGAAAACCTCGGGGCTTACGCGATCGACAGGCTGGTCGAGATGGAACGACATCTTCCCGTGCTTGCGGCAACCTTCCCGTGGCTGCTCTACACGCACTTGCGGCGGCTGGTCGACGCCGGCAACGGGCTCGGGTTGGGGATGCTCTGCGCGGATTCCCCCGGCGGAGGCTTGAGGCTGGGGCCGATGGGCGACGAGAAGTCCCTGGCTGATGAGATCCAAACCCAGTGGGCGAAGGTCGTGACCGATCCGGGTCCATCGTCCCCGAGGCTGGGACTGGTTCGTCTGCTGATCTTCTCGGCGGACGCCCGCACCCCGGACCTCCTTCGGGATCTGATCGACGGCTGTGTCGGGGGAAGGGATCTCCTGCGGGCGGCCGAAATGGGCGCTGCACCAGGGTCGAAGCTCGTCTTCGATCATCCGGAGATCGTTCGGCGGTTCATGGTTCGAGGTCAGGAATTCGGAGTCGTGGAGCAGATCAGCAGGCTCCTCCAGAACTCGGCGTGCGGCGGTGTTCGCGGCTTCACGAACGGGGAGGTCGATCCCGAACAGCGTTACATCCTGGAGTGCGCGCGCGCGCTGGCCAATCGCTACGCGAGTGATCCCACGCTGCGATCATTCTACGAGGCCATTGCGCGTTCCGAGATCCATGAGGCGGAGGTTTCCCGCCAGATGCTTGCGTCAATGGACGAAGAGGGATGATTGAAAGTGGTCAGGTCGCCCGCCGGACCTGCAGCGGCAGGCGGTGCTTTGGAGTGGGACTGCGAAGGCTCCGCCTTGTTCATGTAGACAGCTCCACCACGGATGGGCTCGGATGGGCACGGAAAATGGGGGCAACCGAGGTGGTCCGCCGCGGCTTTGGACCCGCCTTTCAATGATCCCCGCCGCCCTGCCCGCCATCGCGGCATCGCCGCGCTCCATCCGTGCCATCGGTGCCCATCCGCCGTCCATCAACTGAATCGTTACGGCTCAGGTGGTCAGGGGCTTTTCCTGCACGTCCTCCTGCCCCGGTCCGGGCAACCGGTGTTCGACCACGCTGCGGAAGGCGCCGTCGGCGACGCGGGTTTCGAGGGGTTGCCCCGGACGGGTGTCTTTGGTGGAACGGATGATGCGGCCGGTTTGGGCGTCCTGGGTGATCGAGTAGCCGCGGGCGAGCGTGTGGGTCGGTGACAGGAGACGCAGGCGCTCGGCCAGACCGGCGATGCGGGTTTGTTCGCTGCGCCAGCAGTCCCGCGCGCGGCTGGTGAGTTCCTGGCGCAGATGGGCCAGCCTATCCCGCTCGCGCCCCAGGCGTGGGGCGGGACGCAAGCGCTGCCAGGCGGCGAACAGGGCCACGCCTTCGGAAGCCCGTTCCCGCCAGATCGAACGAGCCATCCGCTGCAAAGACGATTGCAAATCATCGAGCCGCTGGCTTTGGAGCTGTATCTGCCGCAGCGGGTGGACCCGTTCGAGCCGGGATTTCAGCGACTCCAGTTCGGCCCGTCGCGTCCCGATGACCTCGCCCGCCAGCACCGGGAGCCGGACGGATGCTTCCGTGACGAACTGTCGCGCCACCACCAGATGTTCGGTGATGATCTCCGCCGCGGCGCTCGGCGTGGCCGCGCGAACGTCCGCCACGAAGTCACTGATCGTGAAGTCGATTTCGTGCCCCACCGCGGAAACGACCGGCAACGCCGAGGCGTGGATCGCCCGGGCCACGATCTCCTCGTTGAAGGGCCACAGATCCTCCAGACTGCCGCCTCCCCGCGTGGTCAGGATGAGGTCCAGCCCCGCGCCGGGCGGCTGCAACGCGGACCACCGGTTCAGACGCTCGATCCCGGCGGCAACTTCGCCCGCCGCGCTCCCTCCCTGGACCCGGGCGGCAGCCAGGACGATTTCGAGCGCCGGAAACCGCCGTCGCAGCACGTGCAGCACATCGCGCAGGGCGGCGCCGGTCGGAGAAGTAACCACACCGAGCCGCGCGGGATACGCAGGGAGCGTCCGTTTGCGTCCCGGATCAAACACCCCCTCCGCGTCGAGCTTTTGCTTGAGCTTCTCGAAGGCCAGTTGCAGGGCTCCGACACCCTTCAGTTCGATTTCGGTGACGCGCAACTGGTATTGCCCGCGCGGTTCGTAGACCGTCAGGTCCCCGTGCAGCAGGACGCTGCGACCGTCCTCAAGCAAATGCCGCGAGGCGCGGGCTTCACCGCGGAACAGGACGCAGCTGAGCTGGGCGGCGGCGTCCTTCAAGGTGAAGTAGCCATGGCCCGAGGACTGCTGCCGCAGGTTCGAGATTTCCCCCGCAACCCAGACGGAACCGATCTGGCCCTCGAGCAGCCGGCGCACGCGGCTGTTCAACTCGCTCACGGTCAGAACCCGGCGCAGCTCCGACCCGGCGAAGAGTTCACCAAAATCCCACTGCGACTGGCGGCGACGTGACATGCGGTCGAGGTCAGGAAACAGGCGGCGTTCAGGCGGTTCTGTCAAAGCGTCAGCTGTCGGTGGTCGGCAGATGCTCGAGCGGTTCCGAGATTCGCTGAATCGCAAGCGCCCGACCGGTGGCGCCGTCGATCTCGATCAGCGCGCCCTGCAATCGCACCTGGCGGGAGGCGACTTCAAACCGCTGCGGCAGCCCGGTGCGAAACCGCTGGATCACCGGCTCGTGCCGCCGGCCGATGACCCCCTCGTGCGGACCGGTGAACCCGGCGTCGGTCAGGTAGGCCGTGCCGTCCGGCAGGATCTGTTCGTCGGCGGTCTGGACATGCGTATGCGTGCCGACCACAGCGGACACCTGCCCGTCAACCATCCGGGCCAGCGCGATCTTCTCCGAGGTGGCCTCGGCGTGAAAATCGATGAAGATCACCCGGGCCAGGGTCCGGAGCCGGGCCAGTTCCCGTTCAACGGCCTGAAATGGACAGTCCAACGGCGGCATGAAAACGCGTCCCTGAAGATTGATCACCGCGACGTCCGACTGCCCGGCCACGTGCACGACGGTCGAACCCTCGCCCGGAGCGCCAGCGGGGTAGTTCAAGGGGCGCAGCACGCGCGGATCGGCGGTCAGCAGGGCGTTGACCTCCTTCTGATCCCAGATGTGGTCGCCGCTGGTGATCAGATCCACCCCCGCGTTGAAGATCTCCGCGGCAGTGCCGCCGGTGATGCCGGAACCTCCGGCCATGTTCTCCCCATTGGCGATGACCAAGTGGGGGCCCAACTCCCGACGCAGGCGCGGCAGCAGCTCCTTGACGGCCCGCCGGCCGGGTTGGCCCACAATGTCTCCAATGAAGAGAATCAACACCCCGGCAGCGTAGCAGGCGATCACACGGGCGGGGAGCGGTTTTCTTACCGGGTTGAACGGATTTGAAATCCCACCCCGCACGCCCCATGCTCCGGCATGCGTTTTCTGTTCGATACCTTCGGAATCGCCGCGGGCCTGGCGGCCTTCGGCGCGGCGGCCGTCGCCGCCGATCTCACCGGGGACCGCATCCCGGCCGCCGCAGGAGAGATTCTCCTCCATCCGGTCCAGCACGCGACGCTCGTGATCGGCTACGGCGAGGAGATCATCTATGTCGATCCGGTCGGTGGGGGGGAGAAGTTCAGGGATTTTCCGGTCCCCACCCTGGTCCTCGTGACGGACATCCACGGCGACCATCTGCACGGTCCCACGCTCGAAGCCGTGGCCCCGGACACCACGCGAATCGTGGGCCCCGGCGCGGTGATCGAGCAGCTGCCGGAGGGGTTGAAGTCGCAGGCCATCCCGCTGGACATGGGAAAAACCACCGTGGTGTCCGGGGTGAAGCTGACCGCGGTGGCGGCCTACAACACGACGCCCGAACGGCTGCGCTATCATGCGCGCGGCCGGGGGGTCGGCTTTCTGGTCGAACTGGGCGGAAAACGGCTCTACCTCAGCGGCGACACGGAGGACATCCCGGAGATGCGCGCGTTGAAGGACGTGGACGTGGCATTCGTCTGCATGAACCTGCCCTACACGATGACGGTCGAGCAGGCGGCCGATGCTGTGCGGGCGTTTCGACCCGGGATCGTCTATCCCTACCATTACCGCGGCAGCGACCTGGCGCGGTTCAAGGCGTTGGTCGGCGACGATGCCGGGGTCGAGGTGCGGTTGCGCGATTGGTATGCTCAGTGAGGCGCGTATGGAGTCCAAGGATCGACCGGCATTGCTGGGCGGGCCACGGGCCTGCGATTTCGAGTGGCCCCGCTGGCCGGTGCACGACGAATCGGAACGCCGGCTCCTGCTCGAGGTGCTTGATTCGGGCAAGTGGTGGTTCGGCGAAAAGGTGCGGGCGTTCGAGGCGGCCTACGCGGCTTTCCAGGGAAGCCGGTTCGCGGTGACCTGCACGAACGGCACAACCGCCATCGAAATGGCCCTGCGGGGAGTAGGCGTGGTGGAAGGCGATGAGGTGATCGTTCCCCCGTACACCTTCATTGCCACTGCCAGCGCGGTGGTGACCGTCGGGGCCGTGCCCGTGTTCGCCGATATCCAGCCCGACACGCTCTGTCTCGATCCGGACGACGTGGCGCGGAAGATCACGCCCCGAACGCGTGCGATCATCCCGGTGCATGTCGCTGGTCGCATGGCGGACATGGCACGCCTGAACACGCTCGCCACGCGGCATCGGCTGGCAGTGGTCGAGGATGCGGCGCACGCCTGGGGCAGCCAATGGCAGGGGCGGGGCGCGGGCACCCTCGGGCGTTGCGGCACGTTCAGCTTTCAGGTGTCGAAAAACCTCACCGCCGGCGAAGGCGGCGTCATGGTCACCGATGACGAGGAACTCGCCGACCTCTGCCGCAGCTACACCCACTGCGGCCGACGCAAGGGCTCCGCGTGGTACGACCACGATTATCTGGGCAGCAATTTGCGAATGACCGAGTTCCAGGCGGCGGTTCTGCTCGCGCAACTGGGACGTCTGCCGGAGCAGGTGGCCCGGCGGGAGGCGAATGCACAGGTGCTGGAAGCCGGCCTCCGGGATCTGCCGGGCATCCGCCTCCTGGCGCCGGCCCCGGAGATGACCCGTCGCAGCTATCACATGTTCATCTTCCGGGCGGACGAGCAGGAACTGGGGCTGCCGCGCGCACGGTTCATCGAGGCGGTCCAAGCGGAAGGGTTGCCGGTCTCCGAAGGGTGGTACCGTCCGCTCTACCGCAACGGGGTGTTTGCGAACGCCCACCTCGGTCCCGCCCACGGCATCACTGCGCCGCTCGCCTCCGCTGCCATCGACTATCGCGGCGTTCGGTGTCCGGTTTGCGAGGCAGTGTGCAAGGACGCGGTCTGGATCCCCCACGCGGTCCTGCTCGCCGGTGCGGAACGCCTGGCGAAGGCGGTGTCCGCCATTCGAAAAGTGGCGCAGAACGCGCCCGCGCTCCGAGCCGATTGAGCCCGTCTTCCACCTGGGACGCGACCGCCCGGACCAAGCTCCCAACCGACCAGGAACCCGCATCGACGGAAGACGGTCGCGCCGGGAATCGTCGGCCTACCGAAGCGACGAAGCCGCGAAGCGGGCCACTCACCGCGGGGTCATCCCCCACGCAAGCGGCCCAACACGCCCCGGACGATTTCCTCGGGATTCAGCCGTTGGCGGGTCTCCGCTCCGGCGAAGGGCGTGGCAGGCGCCGTTGCCGCATCGGGGGCGCCCCCCGTGGGTCGCCGGCAGGCCGCCGCCGCCTCGGCATAACCGCAGTCGGCGAGGAGACAGGCGATGCGTCCGCGGATCGCTTCGAGATCGGAGTTTTCCCGCGGCGAAAGCAGCTGACGACTGGTCCCGAGCCGGAATCCGCGCAGGGACAACCCGGCACGAAAACCCTCGGGAAAATTCGTCCCGAAGAGCATCGCGTTGATGAGATCGAGCAACTGGAACTGGATGCGCCGCGCCGTCTCCCGATCCCCCGCCAGGAAGGCCTGGTAAAGCCGCATGATGACTTCGGGCACGATGCCGGACGTGGCGATGGTCCCGCCGTCGCCACCCAGTTCGAGTGCCGGGTAGAGTATCTCCTCGCAACCGATCAGGCAGCTGAACTCCGGTCGTTGCGGCTTGATCGCATGCAGCGTGTTCAGGAAGCGGGGGAAATCGCGACTGCTGTCCTTCACCCCGACGATGCGCGGACAATCCAGGGCCAAGCGGGTCAGCACCGGCACCGAAATCTCGTTCGAGAACTGCGGGATGTTGTACAGGACGATGTCGATGGGCGAGCGGCGCGCGAGTTCCCGGAAGAAATGTTCAATGCTCTCCTGACTGACCTGGTAGTAATAGGGGCCGGTGACCGACACCGCCTGGCAGCCGAGATCCGCGTAGGTGCGGCACGCATCCAGGATGAGGGCGAGATTGGATTCCGCCGCGCCGGCGAGGATCGGGACGCGGCCGCGGTTTTCCTCAGCCACAATGCGGATGACCCGTTTGCGTTCCTCGAAGCTGAGGCGGATGAACTCGCCGGTGCTGCCGTTGGGGTAAAGCCCCGAGACCCCCCGCTCGATCAGCCAGTTGACGAGGCGCCGCAACTCCGTCTCGTCAATGGACCCGTCGTCCCGAAACGGCACCAGGTTGGGCGTGAAGATCCCGTGCAGCATGGCTCATCAACGCAATAAACCCGCGGGGAAGTCAACCGGGAAGCCGCGGTACACAAGGAAACGGCGGGAGTTTTCGACTCCCGCCGGATGCGGCCACGGACGGATCGCGTTCAGGCCTTCGCGGCTTCGGGCTTCCAGTTGCGCTTGGCCGGCTTGGTGATCAACCCCTTCTTGATCACGCTCGCCGCCACCCGGACGTAGCGGACCTGTCCGTCCACCACCGTGCGCACCCGCTGGAGATTCGGGTAGAAACGACGCTTCGTCACCGCGGTGACATGGGTGCCGATGCCGCCCAGTTTCTTCGCCTTGCCGCTGCGGGAAATCCGGTTGCCCTTGATCGGGCCCTTGCCGGTGAATTCACATCTCTTGGCCATAAACTCTGATCCAGTTCGATTCAAAGAGCGCGCAACCTACAATCGGCCCGGCGGTCAAAGCAAGCCCTGCGTGCATAATTCGCGTTCGAATGCCCGGCGGCGCCCCCACCTCAAGGTCGGTCGCCCCCGTCCTTCGGAACGAATTCCAGGATGCCGAACTTCTCCGGCGTGTGAAAGCTGCCGTTCATCGTCGGGTTCCAGGCCAGGAAGGCGTCATGGGCCCGGTCGCAGCGGAACAGGTTCAGCCGCCACCGGACGCCCGGTCGGGGAGCAAAGGGACGCCAGGCCCCGAGCGGAATCCGCATCACACAGCGCCACACCTTCGCGCCGTCGTCGATCTCCACGGCGGACTCGAAGCCGCTGCGCCACGCGAAATCACGTTCCGGCAGCCGGAGCATGAGGTCCATTTGCTCGTTCGTCGGGGCCACCTGAAACTCAGCGTAATGCCGCACGTCACCGGGATCAGCGTTGATGAAGGCCTCGACCACGTCACGGTCCCAAAGGCTCACCCCCGGCCGGTCCATGTCGTAACGCTTGCCCACCGTCAAGGGCGGCTCGAAGACGCTCAGCTCGGTGTAGGGACATTCGTAGGCAAGGTAGAGGAACGTATCCGACCACAGCATCCGCACCCGGGTGGACAACGCCGGCTGCACGGCGCCGTCCCGGGTCGCGTATTCCACCCAGACCGGGGCCGCGCTTTCCCAGACGGGTTCTGCCATGCCGCCGGTGGGCGTGAAATCCTC
Source organism: Verrucomicrobiales bacterium (assembly GCA_024233305.1). Lineage (GTDB taxonomy): Bacteria > Verrucomicrobiota > Verrucomicrobiia > Limisphaerales > J093 > J093. The sequence continues at coordinate 41,309 of JACKPV010000026.1, read as the reverse complement.
GTCGATGCGCGCCGCGCACACGACGGGTGGCGGCAGGGACCGCGCCAGCAACCGGCGGGCGTTGTCGAAGTAGATCTTGCGCAGAACTCCCGCCGGAAGCCCGATGCTGCTGATCGTCCAGTCTCCCTGAATCGGCGTCATGTGGCGCCAGTCGCGGTCGTTCGTCTCCAGCCAGCGCCAGTGCTTGGCGAAGAACCCGGCGGCGTCCTCGTCCGTTGGGGGCGGTTCGTTGCCGCTCGAGCCGAGGATGAGGCGGTCGTAGACCATGAAATCGGTGCCGAACAGGATGCGGTCTTGATGCTTCTCGAACAGCCGCCGCACGGCACCCGGATCGTGCCGGCCCAGTTCCGGTATCCGGGCGGCGAGGTCCGCCATCAGGTTCGGACGCCGGCTCAGCGCTGCATCGACCCATTCGAGTTCCTCGGCGTTGTTGGCAAAATGCACGGCGACAAAAGTCGTTTCCGGATGCCGTCCGATCACCCGGTCCAGGGCTTCGAGAAGCGCCTTCCAGGCCGGGAAACGGGTGGCGTCTCCGAACCACCAGGTCGGGTGATCCCGCAACTCCGCCCAGCGTTCGTTCCGCTCGTCATAGGGTTCCCAAAACGCCTTGGGATCGGCGACGTGGATCGAGACCGGCATCCCGAGTTCCCCGCAACGCTGCCAGACGGGGTCCAGCTTCGGATCGTCCACCCGGATCAGCCGGCCCTCGCCATCCTTCAAGAACAGCCCAAGCCGCTTGAATTCCTTGAGTCCCGCGGCCCCAAGCCGGTGGCCCTCCTCGATTTGCGCGACCGCTTTCGCGGACCAGTCCGGGCGGTCCCAACCGGCGTAGTCGAGGGTCATGTAGTGCAGGAAACGTCCCGGATGGAGGCGTTCGGTCAGGGCGATGCTCTGCGCGAGCGCCGATGGCCCGCCGTCCGCCCCGGGCGTGACCGTGCCGCTGCCGAGGTTCACCGCGATTCCGATGCCTGCCCGGTCCATGATCCGCACCGCCCGGCCGAGGTGTTCCCGGGTCATCTGGACGTGTTGGTGCAGGTCGATGATGCGGCGCCCTTGTCGCCAGGCATCGGTGAGTTGCGGGACTTCGTCCGGAGTTGGCGGCCCGGCGAGGGCGCACGCCGCACAGGTGACGGTCATGAGCGGAATGAACGAACGGGTGAACATGGCATGGTGGGGCTTCGGATCGCGCGAGCCTAGCCCGGGGGCAACGCGGAGGCCAGCGGTTTCAGCGGGCAACCACCGCCGCCGGGTGGTTCGGCATCCGGCTCAGCCGTATCGATTCAGTCAATGGACCGCGGATGGGCACGGATGCCACGGATGGGGCGCGGCGCTGCCGCCTTGGCGGAGAGGGCGGGAAGGCTCACCAAATGGTGAGCCCGAACCCAGGGCGCGCGATCCTGGTTTCCCTCAGTATCAGTGCCCATCCGAGCCCATCCGTGGTGAATCCAACTGCATGGTTGCGGCTCAGTGGCTCCGACCGGCGCGAGCACCACCGTGATTCAGCCGCCCAGCGAGGCGGGATCGTTGACGTTGCCCTTGTTGAAATCGACGTAGGCCTCGGTCAGGTCGGCGGCGTAGAGCACGGTCCGGCCGCGACCGAGATTCAGGTTGATGTGCAGCTCGAACTCCGTCGGCGCCACCGCGGCACAGAGCGTCTCGAAGGAGGTGCGGGTTGGGCGGCCCTGTTTCAGCGAGAAGAGCCGCGCGCGTTGTCCGGGGGCGCTGTAGGCGATGTCCACCCGCCCCTCCTCCACGCGGGCGGCGCTGTAGCCAAGGGCGTCCATGATGCGGCCCCAGTTTGGGTCGCCCCCGTGCCAGCTGGTCTTGACCAGGGCGCTGTTGCCGACCGCCCGGGCGGCGAGTTCGGCCTCGGCGTCGGTCCGCGCGCCGGACACCCGTACGGTGACCACGCGCGAGATCCCTTCGCCGTCGCGAACGATCATCTTCGCGAGTTCAAGGCAGACCCCGTTCAACGCCTCCTGCAAGACCTCACGGTCCCGTCGCCGTTCCGGCTGGCGGCTGTTCAGCCGCAGGACCGGATTGCCAGCCAAGCCGTTCGCGAGCAGCAGGACGGTGTCGTTCGTGCTCATGTCGCCATCGACCGTGATGCGGTTGAAGCTCCGGGCGACGGCTTCCGCCAGCATCGCCTGGAGCAAGGGCGGAACGACTGCGGCATCGCAGGTGAGAAAGGCAAGCATCGTGGCGTGGAGACCGCCGCTGCCGGCGGCGGGGCGGCTACCGTTAGCACTCATGCCGGGCTGGATCATGCCCGCGCCCTTGCAGATCCCGCCCAGGCGGACCGGACGTCCGCCGAGGGAAAACTCCCGGGCCACCTGTTTCGCGCGGGTATCACTGGTGAGGATGGCCTCGGCCGCCTGGTCGGCGTGCGCCGGCGTGCTCCCCAACCCTGCCGCGGCCATCCCGATACCCCGGCGGATGTTCGGCATCGGGAGGGGCACACCGATGCGTCCGGTCGAGCCGACCAGGACGGCGCCTTCCTCGAGGCCGCAACGCCGGGCCGTTTCGCGGGCCATGATCTGCGCGTCCCGGAACCCCTGCGGACCGGTGCAGGCGTTGGCGTTGCCCGAGTTCACCACCACGGCCTGCGCGGTCCCGGTGCGGACGCGGGGTACGCAGAGCTTCACCGGCGCGGCGCAAACCTGGTTCGTGGTGAACATGCCCGCGACCGCAGCGGGCACGTCGGACACGATGAGGGCCAGGTCCGGCTTGGCGCCCTTGTCGGAACCCTTGCCCGTGCCCAGGCGCTTGATGTCGCAGAAAACGCCGGCGGCGCGGAAACCCCGGGGGGCGACGACGGAACCAGCGACCGGGACGGATTTCGTTGGCTTGCTCATGGAAGGAGTCGACCGGGAAGCTCGGGAAGCGGCAGCCGGCGGATCAGTTCGCGGGGAGGTAGAGGGCGTAGGGACGGCCGGCCTCGATGCGCGGCAGGCGCAAGCCCAGATCCAGTTTCACTTCGCCCGCGGGGGCCTTGCCGAGCAGCCGGAGCAGGCCGCCAAGACGCAGCGGGGCTTCGTACCGGATCAGGTTCGCCTGCAGGATCCCGGCCAGGGATTTCGCCCGCGCGACGGCGTCCTCGAACGTGCCCAATTCGTCAACGAACCCGAGTTCAAAGGCCTTCTCCCCGAGCAGCACCCGACCGTCGGCGAAGTCCTCCCATTGCTCGACGAGTTCGCGACCGACGCCCCGGTTTTTTTCAGCCGCCCGCTGCCGCCCCTTGCGGACGACGTCCTTGAACCGGTCGAAAGTGGTATCGATCAGTTCCTGCATCATCGCGCGTTCCTCGGGGAGGATCTCGTCGTCGGCCTTGTCGCTACGCATGGCGTCCTTGAAACGACCGCTCTTGAAGACCTCGGGGCGCACGCCGATTTTGTCCATCAAACCGCGGTAGTTGTAGCCGTGCATGATCACGCCGATGCTGCCGGTGATGGTGAGGGGATTTGCGAGAATCCAGCGGCAGGGCGCGGCGATGTAATAGCCGCCGCTTGCCGCGAGTCCCTCCATGGCGGCCACGACGGGCTTGCCGGAGTCTTCCTGAAAGGCGGCGATGGCCCGGCTCATGTCATCCGCCGCCAGCACCTCGCCACCGGGCGAATCGATCCGCAGAACCACCGCCCGCACCCGCTCGTCCTTGGCCGCCCGATCCAGAGCCTCCCGCACGTGGGAAACCATGTTCAATCCCCCGGCTGAGAGGTAGCCGCCGTAGATCACCCCCTGCACCTCCACAATGGCGATCTTGTCGGTGGCGCCGTGGCTCTCGACAACGACTTCGTTCAACTGGCTGCCGGGGCCGTCCCCGGCCAGGTCGAGGTCGAGGGCGCCGCTCACGAAGCGTTGCAGGCTGCTGAGGCTGCCGAGCACCAGCAGGAGAAGCAGAATCAACGCGAGGTACTTCCAGCCTCGCCCGGAACGGGCGGGGGGCGCCGGCGCGTAGAGGATCGGCGGCGGGGCAGGTTTGGGCGGAACGGATTGACCCGGGTCTTCCATGCCCGCGCAGCGTAGGGCCGAACCACCACCGGAGCAAGCCGCGAGTCCGGAGCGTTGCGCCGTCGGCTGGAACGCCAAACGGGCTTCATCCGCGAGGGAAGCCGGGAAGCGACGGTGGGCCGGGGATGGACGCCTGACCCCCGGAGGCCAGGCGCCGGTACTTTTCCTGCGCCCAGGTCTGCCACAAGATGCGTTGCCGGGTCCGGAAGTCCGGGTCGTTCCATTCCGCGCGGCTAAGCTCGAATGCCTCGGATTCGCTCAACGGCACCCGGCCCAGCTCGCTCAGTTCGGTCTCCGGAAGCCCACGGGCAATGATCGCCTTCCAGGCGGCGCGCAGCTCGGAATGGGTGTCGACGAAGAGGGCGCCGAACAGCGCCGCCATCACGTCCCGCCGGGCCTGCGCCAGGCGCGGATCGTAGCGGAAGCCGCCCGAGAGGTCGAAGGGCGAGAAGGCGACGTTGCTGACCTCGCGGTAGCGGGCATAGAGATCGGGGCGCACGCACATGCGCTCGATCGAGAACCGGCGCGGCCCTTCCGGGTACCCGCACGGGAGGTGCCAGAGTTTCTGGCCGGCTTCCCCCATCACGAAGGTCAGGAAACGTCCGCCCAACCCGGCTTGCGGGGCGCCCTGCAACAGGGCGATGCCGTCCGGGCTGATGGCGGTAAAGTCGCGCGGCAGCACGAAGGTCATGTTCGTTCGCCCCGCGGCCGCGATCTGGGTGAACGCGTAAAAGTCGATGGCGAAGCCGTAGCCCGCCTCCCCGAGGGTGACCTGTTTGGCGGTGGTCGAGGAAAGCCGGTCGAACTGGGCCACGTTGCCCGCCACCTGCGCGAGCAACCGCCACCCGCGTTCCCAGCCGCAGGCTTGCAGGCAGGCTTCGTACATGTTGTTCATGGTGCCGCTGCGCCGCGGGTCACCGGCGGCCACCCAGTCGCACAATCCGGGCGCGGCGAGGTCCGCCCAACGTTCCGCCGGCGGCAGTTGCAGGCGATCGACCACGCGCCGGTTCTGGAGAATGCCGAAGCTGGAAAGCGCCGCGCCATACCAGCGGAATTCGGGATCGTAGATTTCGACGCCGTTGGCCGACTGGGGAATCCCGGCGAGCACCGTGTCCGGCAGCTTGAACGGAACGGCCAGCCCGCGTTCAACCAGGCGAAGGCAAGGCTCGGGACCGCCGCCGAAAAAGCAATCGATCCCGATCCCCGCGGGCTTGGCCTCGAACTCGGAGAGCACAAAGCGCAGGGCATCGGACGTGCCGCCCACATTCCGCCATTCGACGGTCGCGGGTTCGCCGAACTGCGCCTGATGCCAGCGGGCAAAGCCCTCGCCGAACTCGTAGCGGATCGACGAGTTGTGGGGAGAAATGACGATCAACGGCTCACCCGCCATCGCCGCCAGGACCAGCACGGCGCCGGTGAGGCCGGCGAGCGGGCGGCAAATCCCGCAGGGCCACGCAGGAAGGGAGCGGCTTGTGTGAGTTGGCTGCATGGCCGTCATCCGACAGCCGTCGTTCAACCGCCCAGCTTGATCGAGATCAGCGTAAGCGCGATGCCCATCAAGGCCCCGCCCGCGATGACGCCCCCGCAAATCGGCTCCTGGTTGTCCACCACCACGCGATGCATGAGCGACTCCTGGTTGCGGAAGATCCGCCCGGCCAGCCAGAACAGGAACGACCCGAGGAACATCGCGAAGCAGGTGTTGAACGGGATCACGGCGGCGAGCCCGATGCCCACCGCCGAGAGCCAGAAGCGGCCCTTGGTCACCAGCCGCAGCGCCTCGAACAGGATTCCCAGCAGGGCGCCAATGACGGCGGCCCAACGAGCCGTCAGCGGCAGCTCGGAGATGCCTTTGGTGAGCATTTCGGCAACCCCCTTCCAAATCGTCGCCGCGGGCATCGGATACTGCTCGTTGTTGAGACCGGACAGGCCGTCGTGCAGGAACATCGCGTAAAACACCGGCACCGACAGCAGCGCCCCGGCGAGAATGCCAAGCACGTGACCGACGGCTTGCTGCCGCGGCTTGGCCCCGAGCATGTAGCCGGGTTTGATGTCCATGAGCAGGTTCGAGGCATGGCCCGCCACCTCGGCGGTGATGCCGGCGGTCATCAGGTTGGTCGTGATGTTCCGGGGCGCCAGCACCCCGTAGGTCAGCTGCGTCAGTTTTCCCAGGGCGCCCGTGGGCGTGATCGAGGTCAACGCCGTCGAGTTCACCCCGATCAGCGTGAAGATGAAGATCATGGGCACGGCAATCGCGCCCAGCCAGATGCTGACCCCGAAGAACCGGTGCGCGAGGTAGACGACCACGGCGCCCACCACGGGAATCCCGATGGCGAACACCCGCATGGGCAGTTCGATCGAGCGCAGCACGTCCGCGTCGGCGTCGGGCTGCCGGCGGCTGAACAACCCCCGGAAGGCGCTGACCAGAATCTGCGGCTTCGAGAAGAACGCAAAGAGCGAGGCGGTGGTCATCATCGCCACCCCGCCCCACAGGGCCCACAGCGTGATCTGCCGGAAGCCGTAGGTCATCTCGCCGTCCACGAGATTCCCCTGGATATCGCCGCGCGCGATCATCATCGGCGCGAGAATCATGTAATTGATGACCGCGCCAACCATCAGGGACACCCCCGTCCGGATCCCCATGAGGCCGCCCGCCGCCATCATCACGAAATCGGAATCGGGCCGGACGGTCAACTGGCGGAGGTCAACCCCCTTGATCGCGGGCGCCCAGTTGAACCACTTCGCGCTGAGCCAGTAGAACCAGCCGTCCAGATACCCGGGGATGACGACCAGACCCTGCTTGATCTTCCCCATGAGGGTGCTGTCCTTGAGGATCTCGAGGACGGCGGCCACGCTGCCGGACACGATGAGGATGCGCGCCTTGAACATCCCCCGCGCGGGATCGGCGGTGTGCAGTGCGTCCATGACGATGCCCGCCGCGCGGCCTTCGGGAAACGGATGTTGTTCGTCGTTGATGAACCGCCGTTTCAAGGGGAAGGCAAACAGAACACCCAACACCGCCAGGCTGATGATCCAGAGCATCGTCGTGCCCTGCGGGATGATCTTGCCGGTCACCAGCATGTAGGCCGCCAGACTCGAAATCATCGGCGAGGTCATGTAGCCCGCCGCCGTGGCGATGGACTGCATGGCGTTGTTCTCGAGCACCGTGAACTCCTTCGCCAGGCCGATTTCGCTCAGCACCTTGAACATGGCGAAGGCGAGGATGACCGACGTGATCCCGACCCCGAGGGTCCAGCCGGTCTTGGCCCCGATGTAGAGGTTCGTGAGCGAAAGCAGGCCGCCCAGAACCATGCCGGTGGCGCCCGAACGGATCGTGAGCTGGGGCATGTTCCCCCGCCAGACGTTGTCGAACCACCAACGGTCCTTCTGTTCGAGCGTCCAGGTGCGGACCTGCTGTTCGTCGAGTTGTTTGATCGCCATGCGACGTTTTCCAAGCGGTGGGGTTGATGCGGGCCGGGAACCCGGCCACCCGCCAGCCAGGAGCCGGGCGCTCCGGGGGCAATCGGGCGCACCGACAGGTGGAACCTCTGGGAGTTCAGATGCCTGCTTTCAACGCCGGGGCGGGTGGCGGAGAGGCGGGCAATTCGCGGATTCGGATGTTCCGCCAGCGGACCTCGAGGTCGCCCGGCTCCTTGTTGCCGATGCCGTGCACCTGAAGGGCGATGAAGCCCTTCGGCGTGACGTCATCGTGCAGGTCGGCGGCCGGCACGTCGTTGATCCAGGTCTTGATCGAGTCGCCGCGGCACTCGATGCGGAAATGGTTCCAGGCATTGGCCTTGAAGGCCTTCTGCGCGGCGGGGTTTTCCTTCAGATCGTTCAGCCAGCCGCGTCGCCCCTCATCGTAGATGCCGCCGGACCAGGCGCGGTCGCTCGGGTCGATCTCGACCTGATAGCCGTGCACCCGGCCCGCGGGGAACTTGAAGGTCTTGCCCTTGACCTCGCAACTGGTCGCCTCAGCGTAACACTCGCTGCGGATCTGCACGCCGGAGTTCAGGTCGGTCATCGGTTTGAAATCGAGTTCCAGGATGAAGTTCGCGTAATCGCGTGCCGTGCACAGGAACGAGTTCGCGGTGTTGGGCACCGGTCTGCCGACGATCTCGCCGTCGCTCACCTGATAGACCGCCTTGCCGCCCCGCTGCACCCACCCGTCAAGGTTGCGGCCGTTGCAGAGGTTCACCCAGCCTTCGTCCGCCGCCGCCACACTCCAACAGACGGCCATCAGGCAGGCCCCGAGAATTCGCGTTTGCATGCGCCGGTTATAGCGAAAGCGCCGTTGTCCGCGAGCAAAAAGGGCGTCCCCCGGGGGCGCTCCCCGGCCCCCCGGGAGCAACCCCGGCGGGATCGTGGCTCGACTCACCGACGGGGCCGGCTACGCTGCGGCGCATGTCGTTCGGGGAACATGAACCGAAAACGCTGAACCCGGCCCGCTCCGCCAGCGAAGCCGAGCCGACGGCCCGCCCGTCCACCGAACAGTTGCTCGCCACCGTGGCGGTGCTCGAAGCGGTGGCGGTGGATCGGTCGTTGCTCGACCGCCTCGACCTGGCGGATCGCACCCGGCTGCTCACCGCCGCCGGCGAGGTCTATTGCCCGGACGCCACCCAGCGGCGTCGACGGCAGAAGCTCAAGCTGCGGGAGCGCAAGGCCGCGAAGCTGAAGCAGACGGAGGAGGTCCTGGGCGAAACGGGCATCCGCAACCTGCGCCGCAAACCGGTTTTCACCACCCCGAATGTGTATCCCCCACCGGAGTTCGAACAGATTGAGGTCCGCGATGATCCGGACTTCCGCGAGGTGGTCGAGCCGCAGAACTGTTACATCTGCAAACAGGACTACCGCCAGATTCACCACTTCTACGACCAGCTGTGCCCCGCTTGCGCCGAGTTCAACCATCGGAAACGCGGGGAACTGGCGGACCTGCGCGGTCGGGTGGCGCTGCTGACGGGGGGCCGGGTGAAGATCGGCTACCAGGCCGGCATCAAGCTGCTGCGCTCCGGCGCCCGGCTCATTGTGACCACGCGCTTCCCGCGCGACGCCGCCCGGCGCTATGCGCAGGAGGCGGATTTCACGACCTGGGGCGACCGGATCGAGATCTTCGGGCTCGACCTGCGCCACACCCCCAGCGTCGAGGCCTTCTGCCGGCACTTGATCGGCACCGGAACCCGGCTGGACTTCGTCATCAACAACGCCTGCCAAACGGTACGGCGTCCGCCGGATTTCTACCGGCACATGATGGAACAGGAGCGGGCCGGTCTCGCTTCGCTGGAGGAACCGGTCGCGCGGTTGGTCGGCGCCTACGAGGGCCTGCGCGGTTATCATCTCCTGCCCGAGGGCGACCCGGTGGCGGTGACGGCGCCGATGCCCTCCGCTGCCGCCGGGCTCACCCACGCCGCCGAGTTGTCGCAGGCCCGCCTGCTCCCCGAGGAAATCGAGGCCCAACGCGCGCTCTTTCCGGAAGGCCGTCTCGATCAAGACCGGCAGCAGGTGGACTTGCGCGAGCGGAATTCCTGGCGCCTCATGCTGGACGAAGTCCCTTCGGTCGAGTTGCTCGAAACCCAGTTGGTCAACGCGGTCGCTCCCTTCGTCCTGAACGCCCGGCTGAAGCCGCTCCTGCGACGCACCCCCGAGCGCGACAAACACGTGGTAAACGTCTCCGCAGTCGAGGGACAATTCTATCGAAAATTCAAAACGACCCGCCATCCCCACACGAACATGGCGAAGGCCGCCCTGAACATGATGACCCGGACCTCCGCCGCCGATTACCATGCGGACGGCATCCACATGAACGCGGTCGACACCGGATGGGTGACGGACGAAGACCCGCACGCCATCGCGGCCCGCAAGACCGCCGACCACCGGTTCCACCCGCCGCTGGACATCGTGGATGGCGCGGCCCGCATCGTGGATCCGATCATCCACGGGTTCAACACCGGCGAGCACGTGTGGGGCCAGTTCCTCAAGGACTACCGGTCCGCGCCGTGGTGAGCCGCCGTTCGCCTGCCAATCCACTGAGCCACCCGGGCCAGCACCGCCTCGCGCCCCGGCTCATGGAGAAGTTCGTGCCGGAACCCCTCCCAAAGCTGCAATTCGCAACCGGATCCCGCCCGGATGCACCAGCGGCGGCTCGCCTCCGGCGACGCAATCCGGTCGGCGGTGCCATGCATCAGGAGGAGGTCGCGGGGAAAATCGGCGGCCCGTTCAAGCGCCCATTCGCCCGCCTCCAATACGTCGACGGCCAACCGGGCCGACACGCGGTTGTGCACGAGGGGATCCGCCCGGTAAGCCGCCACCACCGCCGGATCCCGCGACAACGCCGGTAGTTCGAGCCCGCTGGGCAACGTCGCCGTCGGGTACGCGTAGCGCAGGAATCGAACGAGCGCGCGCTTCCACAGGGGGATGGTTCGGGAGGGCCGCAGGACCGGCGCCGACGCCACCACGCCGTTGATCGCTCGCTGGTGCCGGAGGAGGAAATTGATCACCAGGTTTCCGCCCAAACCATGGCCGTAAAGAAAGACCGCCTGTCCGCTGGTCCGGCCGGACACGACCTCCAGAAAATCGGAGATGTCGTGCATCAGGGCCCGATAACTGCGCGCATGACCGCGCGTCCCATCGGACAGACCGTGGCCGCGCAGATCGAACGCCGCCATCGTGCAACCCGCCCGGTTGAGGCAATCAACCAACACGGCATACCGCCCGCAGTGCTCCCCCAATCCATGCACCAGACCGATCACTGCCGAGGACGTTTCCCCGGGCGGCCACATCCGTCCACGCAGGACCAACCCATCCCGGCTCTGCCAAGCAAGTGCCTCGCCGGAGGGAGGCTCGCCCGGGGCGGGCTGGGAGCGATGAGGATTCATGCCAGTTGACGCGGCGACCGTCCGGACCGGGGCATCCGAATGAGCCGGTATCCGGGACCGGCGGGCCGGGCTCCCGGCCACCAGAGCCGCCAGCGCGGCGAGTCAGGGTGGGAGGTATCCGGCACCGACGGATTCGGAATGGCCGGGTGCCGGCTCATGTTCGGGTTTTCGAATGGTCCGTCGGGCCGGCCCCGAACGAACGTGCGGGCACTATCGCTGCCCCGCCAAACCCTGTCGAATCCAAAATAGAAGCCGCCTTTAGTTGTGATCCCGGCACCCCCAGGTCAGAGCTTCCCGTTCCATTCCGGCCGCGCATACTTCGCTGCGACCAGCTCCTCGATGCGCGCGTACGGCGTCCCCCCGACCGGCTCTTCCGCTTCCCAGACGCTGCGCAGGCCCCGCTTCAACTCCTCCTCCGACACCGGCAGGGTCGTCAGGAAATCACGATGGGATCGGCCGGCCCGGTAGTCGGGTTCGCGCGAGGGCGCCGGTAACAGGGCGTCGATCAGCGCGAAGTCCGGATCAAGCAGGATGCTGCCGTGGAAGATCAGAGCGAAACGTCCGCGGCGCTGGGCGTTGCCGGCGAATTTCCGATCACCGAGGCAAAGGTCGGTGTCTCCACGCCGGACCACGGTCGGACCGCCGGCGGTCTCGATGGCACGGACGACCTGGTCCAGCACGAGGCGGTTCGTCTGCGAAATCCCCTCGAACCCGGGACGGTCGGTCCGCAGGATGACCGCGTAGTTGAACACCCCGGGCATCTGGACCACCGTGCCGCCGCCGGTGATCCGTCGGAGCACGGGAATGCCGCGGGCGGCACAGACCGCCAACCGGGTTTCGCGGGCGCTCCGGTTGGCGTAACCCAGCACGACAAACGGCTCGGACGCTTCCCAGAACCGCAGGCATTCCGGGCCGCCGGCCTCGGCCTGTTCGAGCAAGGCCTCCTCGCAGGCGAGATTGGCCGCCGCCCCGGGCAGGGTCAGATCGAGATATTTCATTGTTCAGCGGCGGTTCGCGTCTATCTTGGCGCGGCGCGCGCGGCCCGACGGACCGGCATCAGTCCCGCCCCGGGTGGCGCCGCCTTCCCAAAGCCGCCGGCCCCGTCGGCCACGCCACGAAGGACGGCCCAGGGTTCATGAGATTTGAAGCGATGAGCAATCAAGAAACACGCGAACAGAACTGGCTGGAAACCCACGCCCGCCTGCTTGGCCTCACCCTCGCCGGCCACGACGGGGATCGATCCCGCCGCCTGCTGACGGGCTTGCTCGAGAACCTCCGCCGTTCGGGCGTGCCGGCGCCGCGCACCATCAGCACGCCCTACGTCAACACGATTCCGCCGGAAGCCGAACCGCCAATGCCGGGCGACCGCACAATGGAACAGCGGATCAAGAGCCTGATCCGGTGGAATGCCATGGCCATGGTCGTGAACGCCAACCGGAAGCACAACGGGCTGGGCGGCCACATCTCGACCTACGCCTCGAGCGCCACCCTTTACGAAGTGGGGTTCAACCACTTCTTCCGCGGACGGTGCGACGAACATCCGGCGGACAGCGTCTATTTCCAGGGCCACGCCTCGCCCGGAGTCTACGCGCGGGCCTTCCTGGAGGGACGCCTGCAGGAAAGCCAGCTCCAGCATTTCCGGCAGGAACTCGCCGAGGGCGGCGGCCTCTCCTCCTACCCGCATCCCTATCTCATGCCGGATTTCTGGCAGTTCCCCACCGTCTCGATGGGGCTGGGTCCGATCATGTCGATCTACCAGGCCCGCTTCAACCGCTACCTCAAGGCCCGCGGTTTCCTCAAGAGCCCGGAGCCGAAGGTGTGGTGTTTCGTCGGCGACGGCGAAAGCGACGAACCGGAAACCCTGGGCTCGTTGACGCTGGCCTCGCGGGAGGGCCTGGACAATCTGGTCTGGGTCGTGAACTGCAACCTCCAGCGGCTCGATGGCCCCGTCCGCGGCAACGGCAAGATCATCCAGGAACTCGAGGCCGCTTTCCGGGGCGCCGGTTGGAATGTGATCAAGGTCATCTGGGGCTCGAATTGGGATCCCCTGCTCGCCGCCGATTCCACGGGCCTCCTCATCAAACGCATGGAGGAGGCCGTTGACGGTGACTATCAGAAGTACTCGGTCGAGCCCGGCAGCTACACCCGGAAGCACTTCTTCGGCAAGTACCCGGAACTCCTAACCCTGGTCAATCACCTCACCGACGACGAAATCCGCAAGCTGCTGCGCGGCGGTCACGACCCACGGAAGGTCCATGCAGCCTACCGGGCGGCCATGGAACATCAGGGACAGCCCACGGTGATCCTCGCCAAGACCATCAAGGGCTACGGACTGGGCGAGGCCGGCGAAGGCCGGAACATCACGCATCAGCAAAAGAAGCTGAACGAGAAGGAGCTGCGCGAGTTTCGCTCCCGGTTTGCCGTCCCGATCCAGGACGAGGAAATCGCGGAAGCGCCGTTCTACCGGCCCCCGGAAGGCAGCCCCGAAGCGATCTACCTGCATGATCGCCGGCGCGAACTGGGCGGCTTCGTGCCCGAACGCCGGGTGCTGGCTGAGCCCCTGCCCGTGCCCGGCATCGACACGCTCGCCGAGTTCCTCAAAGGCTCCGGCAAGCTCGAGGTCTCCACCACCATGGCGTTTGTCCGCCTGCTCAGCGTGCTGTTGCGCCACCGGGGCATCGGACGCCACATCGTGCCCATCATCCCTGACGAAGCCCGCACTTTCGGCATGGACGCCCTCTTTCGTGAGGTCGGGATTTACGCTCATCGCGGCCAGCTTTATGAACCCGTCGACAGTAAATCGCTGCTCTACTACCACGAAACCAAGGACGGTCAGATTCTGGAAGAGGGCATCACGGAGGCGGGTTCCATGTCCTCCTTCATCGCCGCCGGCACCGCCTACGCGACGCACGGGGTAAACATGATCCCGTTCTACATCTATTACTCAATGTTCGGGTTCCAGCGGGTCGGCGATTTGATGTGGCTTGCCGGCGACATCAAGGCCAGGGGGTTCCTGCTAGGGGCGACTTCCGGGCGGACGTCCTTGAACGGCGAGGGGCTGCAACATCAGGACGGGCACAGTCTCCTGGCGGCGAGCACCATCCCCACCCTGCTCGCTTACGATCCGGCATTTGCCTTCGAGGTGGCGCTCATCGTGGCGGACGGGCTCAAGCGCATGTACCAGGACGGAGAAGACTTGTTCTATTATCTCGCCCTGTACAATGACAACTATCTCATGCCCCCGATGCCCGAAGGGGTGGAACAGGGTGTGCTCGACGGGCTCTACCGTTTCCAGGCAGGGCCGCCCGGGCTGCCCCACAAGGCCCACCTGCTCGGCAGCGGCCCGATCATCAACGAAGCCCTCCGCGCCCGGACGATCCTGGCCGAGCGCTATGGCGTGTCCGCCGACGTCTGGAGCGGCACCAGTTACAAGCGGCTACGGAACGAGGCCGTTCAGTGCGAACGCTGGAACCGGCTTCACCCGACCGAACCGGCGCGCATCCCGTTGGTGCGGCAAAAGCTCACCGGTGAGGAAGGCGTTTTCGTGGCCGTTTCGGACAATATCCGCGCTGTGCCGGACCTCATCGCACCCTGGGTTCCCGGCGGCCTGGTCACGCTGGGGACGGATGGGTTCGGACGCAGCGACACCCGGCCGCGCCTGCGCCGCTTTTTCGAGGTCGACGCGGAAAGCACCGTCATCGCAACCCTGCATGAACTCGCCCGCCGGGGTGCCATCGAACCGAAGGTGGTCGCCGGGGCCGTCAGCGATCTGGGGGTCGATCCGGAGAAGCCGTTTGCCCAGCTGCGGTAGCGGAGCGGTAGTGCAGCACCTGGACCTTTTCGAGCGTCACCAACCCGCCCTGCATCATCCCCTCGAGCACCGGCAGGAAGGCGTCGATCTTCTCCCGCGAATCGACGATTTCGATCACCACGGGCAGGTCCTGGGACAGGCGCAGGATCTTGGCCGTGTGGAGGAGGCTGGAGCGCCCGAAGCCCAGCGGACCGCGCAGCACGGTGGCGCCCGCGAGGTGGAGTTCGCGCGCTTTGAGCACGATGGCCTCGAAGAGCGGGCGGTGGTCGCAACGGTCGTCCTCGCCCACGAACACCCGCAGCAACACCGCGTTTTCCGGGATTTGCATCAGGAAGCCCTGGTTGAGTTGAGCCACGCCGCCAGGGCGTGTCCCATCCATACCGCCAGCAGGCACGCGACGACCGAGCCCACCACGTTTGCTCCGGCCTGCCCCCACTCCCCGCCGTCCAACAGCCGCAGGGTCTGCAGACTGAAGGAAGAGAAGGTCGTGTAGCCGCCGCAAAAGCCGAGCAGGATGAAGTTCCGGCCCGCCGGGGCCAGCAACCACCGACCGTCGGGACTCGTCAAGGTGCCCACGAAACCAATCACGAAGGAGCCGACCACGTTGACGATCAGTGTCCCCCAAGGGAACGTGTCGCCGAACAGACGCGCCGCCCAGCCCGAGCAGGCATAGCGCGCCATCGACCCCAAACCGCCCCCGAGTCCCACCCAAAAAAAATGTTCCTTCATGCCTGCCGACCCGTCGTTGCCACCGGTTTCCCGGCGTCACCAGGATACCGATCCCGGCGTGCAGACCAGCATGAAGGAACCCGGCGGGAAAGCCAACGCGCCGTTCGTCAGAAGATCTTGGTCAATGTCAGGGTGACGGTGTGCCCCTGCGGACGGTCCGCGGCGAACACCTCGTAGTTGTACCGCAGCGAGGTAAACAGCTTCCATTTCGGACAGAAGATACTCACCTCGGGTCCCACCGCGACCACGCTGTCCAGCGCATCCGTCCGGCGACCGGGACCGGAATCCTCGGTGGTCTGCTGCTGCCAGTAGCCCACGATTCCCACGTCGTAGAACTTCGCCAGCGTCTTGCTCACGCTCCACTCGAGGGAGAGGGTGTTGCCCGGCGTGATTTGCAGATCTCCGTTTTCGTAGTTGATCTCGTAACGGGCGAGCGCGCTCACCGCCCACGTTTTGTTCGTATCGGCATACACCGTGCCCCCGAGCGTCATCATGTGGGCCCATGCCCCTTGCCCCGTGTTCGCTGGTGGGTCGAAATAGCCCGTCGGCGCCCAGAATCCGTATCCCACACCAAGATCCGCCTGCTTCCAGTGCCAGGACAAGGTGATCGGCTCGACGAAGATGTCGCCGACGTTAAACTCGGAATCGATGGCGCCGGGCGCTGAGACGTCTTTGTAGATTAGCGGCACCAGGACATCCATCCCGTAGTAGCCCCCGAGAACCTGCCACGACGTGATCCACACCGGGCGGATGGCGTTCGCGTAACCAAACGCCTCGAAGTCGATCGGGATCTCGTTCCCGTCCCGGTCGTTCAACCGGTCGCTGAAATAGAACAGGTTGTAGTCCCGGAGATAGAGGCCCGGCGGGGGCAGCGTGCCGCCCTTCAGGCCCTCGACGCCAATCGGGTAGTTGCCCTGAAACTGGGCCTGCGCCGCGATGCCGCACAAGAGGGACACCGCCAACGCGCCCGCCCGTTTTCCACCGGTGGATAAGGAGGTTGTCATCATGGTAACGCCCTGTATTCATCCCGGCCGGCGCCAGCCCGTCAAGCGTCATCAGCATTGCCGATGGCTTGGACATCAAACTATAACCATGAAAAATGGCAAAGTTAAGTCCGGCAACAGGTCCGACCGGCTGGCGGGACGCAACGGGCAACGCGCCGTTCCCGAACCCGACCGAAGCCGCGGCCATCCCGCCCTGGCCGTGACCACTCGGGGGATCGCCGCCGCGGAGGTGCAGTCGGCGCGGATTTCAGTGGGGATCCGGACACCTGTCGCCCGGAGCGACGATTCTCCGAAAGGTGACTGCCGGTCGGAACCGGCGGGACCGCACGCCGAGGAGTCCTCGGTTACCCTCGCCAGGCGGCGAGAAGGACGTTGCATCGCGGCGACGTTCTCCCAGAATCCATCCATGCAAACCACACCCTCGCTCCCGCTCCGCCGGTTCCTGCGCTCCCTGCTGGCACTCGCCCTGGCCGCCGGTTTCGCCGCCACACCAAGCCGCGCCGCCGATGCGCGCCCCGTTCCGGTCATTCTGGATACCGACATCGGCGATGACATTGATGACACCTGGGCTCTGGGAATGTTGCTGAACTGCCCCGAACTCAGCCTGAAACTCGTCGTGGGCGACCAGGGGAAGAACCTCTACCGCGCCCGGCTCATCGCGAAGTTCCTCGAACGAGCCGGCCGGACCGACGTCCCCGTGGGGATCGGAATGGACGTCAACGCCACCGGGGACGGTCGCCAGGCCGCCTGGGCGGCCGGCTACAACCTGAACACCTATCCTGGTCGCATCTTCCCGGACGGGGTGCAGGCGATGATTGACCTGATCATGGAGTCCCCGGAGCCCGTGACCCTGATTGCCATCGGGCCCATGCCGAATGTCGCCGAGGCCTTGCGGCGCGAACCGCGCATTGCGGCGAAGGCCCGTTTTGTGGGCATGCACGGCAGCGTCCGCAAGGGCTACGGCAACAGCGACCAGATCTCGCCCGAATACAACGTCCGCGCGGATGCGAAGGCCTGCCAGCTGGCGTTGTCCGCCGCCTGGCCTGCCACCATCACACCGCTGGACACCTGCGGCATGGTGCAGCTCACGGGCGCGGATTATGCCCGGGTACGCGACTCGAAGGCGGCCATCCCGGTCGCGATCATGGAGAATTACCGGATCTGGCTCGAAGCGAACCGCAAGGACCAGGCCGGGAGGCAGTCCAGCACGCTCTTCGACACGGTCGCGGTTTATCTCGCCTACAGCGAGGCGCTGGCAGGGATCGAGCCGCTGAACATCCTCGTCACTGACGACGGGTTCACGCGGATCAACGAACGCGGCAACCGGTTGCGCGTGGCCACGACATGGAAGGACCTGCCGGCCTATCACCGGCATCTCGCCGACCGGCTTGTCAAGTAAGCGCGCCGCCCTGCAAGCGATGGAGCAACCGCGTGGTCGACCGCCCCGGCACCCCGCCAAGCACCACCACCCGTCCGCCAATCGACTCGATCAACCGCCGCTCCGTCTGGTTGATCGTGTCCACGGTGTAGTCCCCGCCCTTGACGTAGATGTCCGGGGTCGTCCGCTCCAGGAAGGCGAGGGCTTCGCGTTCGGGAAAGATGCAGACGGCCGAAACGGATTCCAGCGCGGCGACCACGGCGGCGCGATCCTGCTCGGCGTTGAGCGGACGGTCGGGACCCTTCAGCGCCCGCACCGAGGCATCGCTGTTCACGCCGACCAGCAGCGCGTCCCCGAGCCTGCGCGCCGCTTCGAGGTAGGTGACATGCCCGAGGTGCAGCAAATCGAAACAGCCGTTGGTCGCCACCAACCGCCGCCCCTCAGCCCGGAGCTGGGCGCGCCAGTTAGCCAACCCGTCGCCGGACAGAATCTTGTCACGAAAGTCCACAGAGCGAATCTGCCCGTGGTCCGGCAGGCAGACAATGCTGGAGGGACCCCGGCCCCGGCCTGACGCGCCGCGGTACGGGCGGGAAGTTCAGCGGGTCCAGACGTAGACGTTGACCGGTGTGTTCGCCGGCATGGTGGCGGTGATCGTGGCGGTGGCGGGGTTTTCCGCGCGGTTGTCGATCACGCCGGGGAACATGAACGTGGCCCCGTTGTCGGGGGACACGACGACGTTGACCGGCACCTGGGTGCCGAAATTGTGGGCGCGGATCACCACCGCCTGTTCCTCAGCGCTGCCATTGGGAAGCAGGATGAAGCCGTTCGCCACACTGCCTTCAGGGAGGTTGCGGCCACCGACGCTGACGAGTTCCAAGCGCGGCAGGTCGCCCTCCAGTCCCGTTGCCAGCATCGATCCATAACTGAGCGAACGGCCCGGGCTCACGGCGCCCCCCTGCCAGCCTGAGAAGTCGGCGGCGTCCACCCGCACCCGACCCGGCGAACCGCTCCCGGCGCGACTCGACACGTTGATCCGCGTCGGACCGGTAACGTGCGGCGCCACCAGTTTGACCGCCCCCCCGCTGCCTCCGTTCCATGCGCCGGTATTCGATCCACCACTGGCGTCGACGGAGGCGCTCCCTCCCGCAAAGACGATTCGCGTGTTCGATGCCAGCAGCAGCGCGCCACCGCCGCCGCCGCCACCGTAGGTCGGTGTTCCGCCCCCTCCAGAACCCCCCAGCAGGGGAATGAGCGCGGGATTGCCGTACGCCGGCCCGACGCGATTCGAGCCGGCGGATACGCCGGTGTCCAGGAAACCGGCACTGCCCGCACTGTCCGCCGCGCTGGCGCTTCCATCGTTTCCCGCGCGGCCGCCGCCCGGTCCGCGTCCGTCACCCGGAGGAGCCTCCCCCGAAGCGTGCTGCCCGCCATCAAAGCCACCCGGGCCACCCAATCCGGGGCCCGCCGAACCCCCGCTGTTGCCCCCCGCCACGATGAGCACCCCTTCGATGGTCACATCCCCCTGCGAGAGGATGTACACCGGGGTGTTGGCGGCGTTCTTGATGAACGAAACACTGCCGCCCGACTGCACGTGCAGGCTGCGGTAGTGGAGGATCCCATCGGGAGGCAACGCGATGAGGGTCGGCGCGTCGATGACGACGTCGCCCAACTCACCGGTGGAGCCGCAGTCGAAAACGACGGAGGGGGTCTGGCTCCAGAGGCGACCCGCGAGCAGCGTTAGCGCCACGAAGGCACCGGCGGACGGGCGCCAGGAGGGGGGGCACGATCGGTGTTTCATTGGAGTTCGAGGGGGTTTCAACAGCAAAGAAATCGCATCAGTGGCTTCGATCCGGAGAACGTCAGGGAGCGGCGGTAACGGGAATCAACACCAACCAGTCCAGGTCGCCCCGCGAGAGGTTGTAGCGGAGCGTGGTGGCGGGTTGGTCCACCGTCACCGTGACGGGTTCGCCCGCCGGATCGCGCAACAACACGAGCGCGTTGGCTCCGGTCGCGCCGGACCCCGGGGCGTCGAAAGCGCCGAGCAAACCACGGGGAGGGTTCACGGCGCCCGGCTCCCCCGTGACCCGTTCCAGTGTTCCCTGAAGCTGGCCGACCCCGGCGCTGCGCGAGGACAGCGCCGCCCACACCCAATAGTCGCCCGCGGGGATGAGCCGGGTGAACTGCAGCCAATCCCCCGCCGCCGGCGAGCCCACGAGGAAGTTCTCCGCCACATTCCAACCCGGCCTTTGCCGCGCATGCAGGGCGAGGAGATTCTCGGCAAGATCAATGTTGGCGGGTCCGGGAAGCGGACGATAGGGCGGGGATTCCACGGCGTCCCCGTTGAGGTAATCCACGCCTTCCACCGCCACCAGATTGCGGTAGGCGCCGCCGGCATAAGGCATGACACTGGCCAACGGCAGATGCTCTCCGCCCCCGTGGTTGAAGTCCTCCGCCTCGATGACGAAGGCGCCTTCCCGGGGGAGTTCGTAGGGGGTCAGGTCCCCGGCTTGCACCTCGAACCGGCGGACTCTCACCGGCGGCACGGCGGCGACAATGGAATGCCCGTTTTCGTTGGGGCCCGCCAAGCGCAGGACGTGGCCCGGGGCACTGACCGGCGACGCCTGACCCACGCCCATCCGGAGCACGTCCCCTTCCGCCGCGCGGAATTGCGGTCCCTGCAACCGCAGGAGCCCTCCCCCGCCAGCCAGGCGGACGCCCTTCAAGAAAGCGTTGCGGAAGATGGGCGAATCCCCGGTGGTCACCTCGATCTCGTCGTTCCACCCATCCCCATCCGTATCCCGACGGGTCCAGTCGGTCCCCAAACCCAGCTCCCGAAGATCCGTCAGCCAGTCCCCGTCCCGGTCGAGATCGCGGTCCAGGACGTTGTCGAACGTCCGGGCCAGCCGCGGATTCGTGCCCAACAGCATCTCCTCCCCGTTCGTGACGCCTTCCCCGTCGAAGTCCTCGAGGGCATCAGGAATGCCGTTGTGGTTCTCGTCAGGACTCGTCGGATCCAACTGGTTGGCAATCTCGAATTCGTCCGTCAACCCGTCACCGTCGGAGTCCACCCCGGACACCACCTCGAACTGCCAGCGCACATCGTTGGCCAGAGGATTGCCCGCCAGATCGACCAGGTTGGTCCGCACCGTGGCTACGTAGCGCCCGCCCGGCAGCGGATTGGCAAACCGCAACGCAGCGCTCCGCGCTCCGTCGGCATAGTCAATCGAACCGTTGACCGGCACGTCATCCGCGGTGCCCGGCACTCGATCCGGGCCGATCTCCCGGAGAACGAATGTTCCGCCCGCGAGACTGGCCGCGTCAACGGGCTCGCTGAGCAGCACCTCGACCGACTCCAGCGAAACCCCGTAACCGCTTGCGGTCGGCGCCGCCGGACGGACCCGGGGCGGGGTGGCGTCGGGGACAATGGCGATCACCGCCGGATCGCTCCAGGTGGCGTTCCCCCCGGTGTCAATGGCCCGCACTCGAACGGTGAAGGTGGATTTCTCGGCGGTGAGGGTTGGCACCCGAAAACGATACTCGAACGGATAACCCACATCGATCGCCACCCGGTTGCCATCCATATGGAACTCGACCTCCCGAACCAGCACATCATCCGCCGCCTCGGCGATCAAGGCGGCATAGGTGCCGCTCTCCGCCCGCGGCGGATCCAGCGGGAAGGTCGCCTCCAACCGGACCGTGGGAGGCGCTCCGCCCGTGTCGGCGGCCAGGTAGTTGAAAACCAACAACCCGCCGTCTCCATCGGCAGCGAGAACCTGCCCGCGATGCAGCGCCAGTGACCGCGTGATGCCGGGGGTCGGGAACTCCGTCACGAACTCCGTTCGGTTCTCGGGATCGCGCACATCGTACAGCCAGATGTCGTGGGTGCCGTCGTCGCGGGGGTTGATGCCCACGGCCGCCACCCCCAAACCGGAACCGGTCGGCAGGATCTGCTTGAAGGAGTTGGGGCCGTGCTCGACCGCGTCGCCAACGAGCGCGGGGGCGGCAGGGTCGGCCAGGTCCACCACCGCGTAGCCGGGATAGGACGTCACATAGGCAAGGTTACCGGCGACGCCCAACCGGCGACGGTCGGTCAATCCCTCGGCAATGGAGCCCAGACGCCGCGAACCGAGGAGTTCCAGGCCATCCTCACGTTGGCGAACCACAAAGAGGGAATTCGCGGTGGCGACGAGCACGAGGTCGCGATAGAGCACCACGTCCAGAATGGCCTGTGTCAGGCCCAGTTCCCCCATGGGGGTCCCGCTCTCCAACCGCACCGCCACGAGGCGCCCGTCCTTGGTCCCGACGAACGCTGTGTCCGAATCCGTGGCAACCACCGTCGCGGAGGCCAATCCGAGGAGTTGATGCACAAGGCGCGCGGCAGGCGGGTCCGAAATGTCCACCACGGCCAAGCCGCCGGCCTCGTCCGCCACCGCCAAATGCGTCCCGCCACAGGCCACGCTGAGCGCCCGCCCCGGGGTGTCAACCCGGGCAATCACGGTCGGATTTCCGCCCAACGGCACTTCCACGACCGCCACCCCGGCATCCCCCAGCGCAACGTAGGCCCGATCGCCATCCGCACACACGTCCAGCACCGGAGCGCCCACTGCAGCCGCAGCGATAATGCCGATCTCCGCCGGGGTACCATCCAACGGATCGGAGCCATTCAACAATTCCGCGCCGTCCGCAACCAGGTCGCCATCGGTATCCGCCCGGTCGACGCGAGTGCCTACAATCACCTCTGCCACGTCGGCGAGACCGTCCAGATCGGTATCGAGCGACGGAACCGCCTGCCGAACGGGTGTGGGGATGGCGAACTGCCGCCCGTTCGCCCCGCTGACGAACGTGGTGAAGGCGTAATCCCCCTCCGCCGGGAAGTAGAGTTCCAACTGATAGACCCGATCCGGCGCCAGGATCAATCCGTCAAGGGCGCCCCCGATGCCGGTCATACCGCGCCGAACCACGCCGGTGGAGAGATCGGTAAGCAGGTAACGCGCCTGACTTTGGGTGGGTGGAACGGCAGGAAGCGACGCGACCTCCGCCAGGGCATTCTGGGCAAGCGCGACGGCGGCGGTGTAGAAAGCCGCCTGGGTCTGGGGCCGGAACAGGTCGGCAATCTCCGTTTCCTTCGCGAAGTAGAGGGCGCGCTCCGCCGGCGCGAGTTCGTCGGGCGACGCAGCCGCTCCGAGAATGGACAGGAGTTCCTCCAACAACTGGCGGTGCCGTTCGGCCACCTCGAGGATCGCCCCAAGCTCGAGTTCAGCCTGATCCAACTCAGCGGGAGGCGCGTAGCCGGCCAAGCCGACCGACCGGCGCCCGAAGCCGAACGGGCGGGGCAACCCGTCGTAAGCCCCGCAAACCTCGAATCCGAAGGAGGCATAGCAACACCCCAAACAATATTGATTGCGCGCCGAGGCTGCCTCCGTCATCCCCTTGAGACCGGTGAGCAGCTTGAGGGCGTCCTTGTTCGTCGGGCCGGCCGGATTCGAGAGAACCTTCGCCGCGTTCTTGATATACTCGCCGGCCGGCTTCAACGCCCCGCCGTAGCGGCACGCGGTGTAGTTGAAGTTCTGTCCCCCGCATCCATCGGGCGGCGGACTTCCCCCGCTGGTTCCGCGGCGCGTGCCATGCCAGCCCGGCTGCAACACTCCCACTCCCGGATCCGTTTCCACAAAACGACCATCCGGGCTCACCGTCATCGAACCCACGACTTCCCAGAAACCCTTGTCGTGATCAAAACTCCACAACGCCGTATGGGCCCCGGGTGGCAGCACCTCGCCGGTGTCGGGATCCGGCAGATTCGGAAAGCGCACCGGAACCGGCTGGTCGAAGTTCCGCGGTCCGTCGGTTTGGATCGTAATCACCAGCGGAAACCGAAGCCCTTCCGGAAGCGGCTCCGGAAGCCGGTCGGGAGCCACCGGCGCAATGCCGACGCGCCCGCCGCGGGTCCCGTCGTCCGAGAACAGGGAATTGGCCGGGACACGGACCTCGACGCCCGCGAGGGCAGGGTTCGCCGCGAGCGTCTCTGCGGGGAAAGTGATCGTGGTTTCCTGCGCGGCACTGACCGGCTGCAACGTTCCCGCCACCACCCGCGGCAGAAAGACCTCGCCGGTCCCCCCCGCCGGATTGTCGCTGCGTCCGGCCACGGCCTCCCAGGCCTTCCCTACGAACGGATAGTAGGCGCCATCCGGCCAGTCGCTGCCCAGCGCCGTGCGACCGTCGACATGCACGAAGAACCGCCCCGCCGGCGCCGGCTCCAACCGGAAGAAACCGTCCGCATCCGTCACCGTCCGCAAGGTCTCCTCCGCCCCATCGACCGTGATGATCGCGTTCTCCAGGGGGCGGTTCACGAAACCTCCCTGCCCGTCGGACACCGGGTCGCTGGCAAAAACGTGACCGACCACCGCCGTCGCTCCCACCGGAGTGACACTCAGGGTGTCGAAGTCAAACCGACCGACCCCGCCGGGCAGCCCGTCCCCATCACCGTCCACCTCCCAACCCCGCGCGTCACGCACGCCGAACCCGTCAAAGGTCACACGGATCCGGGCGCCCGCCGGGAGATTCTCCAGGTAGAAAAGGGTGGCCGTCGTGCGGTCGGTGGACAACTCGATGCGGCTGAGAATCCGCCGGTCACCGAAGGAGGCAAAGAACCCGCCGTTGGCAAGCACCGTACCTGCCGCCAACGGCCGGTCAAAAACGAGCACCGTTTCGCGCGTCACCGCGACTCCGGATTCTCCCGCGGCCGGCGAACTCCGGGAAATCCGCGTGAAGCCCCCCTGATCCTGACGATACTCCTCCAGAAAGCTCAGCCCGTTGCCGTCGGGATCCAATCCGGCGTCGCCGGGATCCAGGGGATCGAGATCGTCCGGCAACTGCAGCTCATAAAGGTCGTCGATCCCGTCGCCATCAGTGTCGCGCGGCCGATTCAGGGGAATTTCTCTGATGCGGTAGAACCCGGATTCCACCGGAGCCGCGGGGTCTTGCAGGCTCGCCGGTCCGTCCACGCCGAGGCGCACGTCCACGGGTTGCTGAATGGCGGGCAGGGCCGGTCCCCGCAGGAGGAGGTAATACGCCGTGGAGCGCGCGTCGTGCTGAATCACAACCGAGGAATCGTCCGGTCGGAGGATGCCCGTGACCCGCAGGTCCTGGGCCCGAATCCCCGCCCCGATCCCGGCGGAACCGAGAAACATGGCGCATGCAAGAGCCGACGAGGTTAGGCTGAACGAATGCACCATATAAACCCTTCTTAAGCGGCGTCAAGGTGGTGTCTTGGTGCGGGTACGTCAAGGGGGTTTTGCGCGAAGTTCCGAATCGTGCGCATCTCAGTGTTTTCCGACTCCGTGCGGCCCGAAGAGTCGATAGGGGTAGGGATGACGGGATTAGCGCCACCCCTCCCTCCGAACCGTACGGGCGGATTTCCCGCATACGGCTCTCCGGTCAGTGGGGTCTCGGCGAGACTAACTGTAAGCGCGCGAGCCATGTTCCAGACTAAACAAGCCCTGCGCCGCAAACCAGCGGTTCGGCCAGCGTCGGCTGTCGGCTTCACTCAGCCCGTGTCCGGGCCGCTTCTCCCGCTTGCGCAGCAGCGCCCGCAAGCGGCGGCGCAGCCACCCATCCGGGCCACTCAGGCCCGTCGGGTAACTGTCCCGGAAGTAGCCGAGCCAACCCCGCAGGATCGGGTTCACTTTCGCGATGATTTCCCCAGGCTTCGCCCGTTGGTCCGTCGCGTCAGCGGTCGCAACCGCTCCTGCAGCTTCTTGCGGCTCTTCTTCCGCGGCCATTTCTTCCCCCGCGGAAGTGCCAGCCCAGGAAATCGAATCCCTCGTCGGTGGCGTTCACTATCCGGGTCTTGGTCGGGTGCAGGGTCAGCCCGCTCCCGTGGTCCACTCCCGCAGATAGTCCAGCACCGTCTCGGCCGCTTCCCGGCTCCGGCACAGCACCACCAAATCATCCGCATAGCGCACCATCGCCCAGCCCCGCCGTTCCATCTCCTGGTCCAACGGGTTGAGATACAGGTTCGCCAGGAGCGGACTGATCACGGCCCCCTGCGGGGTCCCGCGTTCGGTCGGCTGCCAGCCCTTGAGCGTTTCCAGCACGCCGGCCTTCAGGCATTGTTCCACCAGCGCCAGGACCCTGCCATCCACCACTCGCTGTTTGACCAACGCCATCAGTCCCTCATGCGGAATGGTGTCAAAGTAGCTCTTGAGGTCCGCGTCCACGCACCAGACGTAGCCTTGGCTCATCCACTCTTCCACCCTTCCCACCGCTTCCCGACAGCCACGTCCCGGTCGAAACCCATAGCTGCACTCGGCAAAGTCCCGCTCCAAGATCGGCTCCAGAACATTGCGCAAGGCCGCTTCCACGGTCCGGTCCCGCACCGCCGGGATGCCCAGCGGTCGCTTCTCGGTCGTGCCCATTTTCCCGATCCAGACGCGCCGCGCCGGTTGGCGGCGGTAGCTCCCGGTGCGCAATTCTTCCCCCAGGCGGGCCAATTCGCTCGTCCCCTGTTGGTCGAACTGTTGCACCGTTTGTCCATCCACTCCGGGAGCACCCCGGTTCCGCCATACCGCGTGGAAAACGGCCTGCAGGTTCCGCAGCGCGCAGACTTTGTCCCAGAGTCCGAACCATACCGTTGTCGGCCCGCTTTGGGCGAGCCGTGTTAGCATCCGGTCCGTCCATACCGAACGTTGGATCCACCACCCAGGGGCGCGGACCTCTCCGGCTTGTTTAGCTCGGGTTGCCCCGGACACTATCGCCGGTCGTTCTTTCCGTTCGTCGTTCGTCATGGTCGTTCCGTCTCCACTTCCCTGCGCCCCTTCGCTCCCCGGGCGTTACCCCGCTTCCTCGCTACTATGGACGCTCTGACTCCCGCCGGGCGGCTCTTCGGACCTCGCGGCCATGAACACCGTTCTGTTCCCGCCGGGTCTCCCTGCTTCCTTCGCCCATGCTTCCCACCGTTCCGTCCCCAACCACCCCACCGCGCCAGTCCGGGCATTTGTCTCCATCCACTCTTCCTCTGCCGGGACCGCCAGCCAGAAGACCCGGTCGCCTGGTGCCGACCGAGGGAAGTCCTCCCACTTGGGTCATGGCCTGGGCTTCGCACAGCGCTCGCAGGCTCGCCGCTCGGCGTGGCCGAATCGGGTTCACATGGCTTCGTTGTCTCACTTCGCTTCGTTACGGACCGATGGTTCACCTCCGGCAGCTCTCCACCCCGTGTTGCCACGACGCAGTAGCCTTCGGTCACAGGCGGGTGAATGAACCGCCTGACGAGGACTTTCACCTCGCAATATGGACGCCCTCACAGGCGCACGAGCGCGGAATTCATTCCGCAGACCCCGCCGGGAGTCAACCTTGCTGCGGAATGAATTCCGCGCTCCGAAAAAGCTGAGATGCGCACTTCCGAATCACCGCCGCGCCCTACCGAGGGCCGGGGGACAGCGCTCCCCTGCCCTGCGGTGCATCTCCGAGTTGTTGGAAGAAGTGCTGGACTACCAGGGGCCGCCGTGGTGAAGTGGGCGGGTGGAACCTAAGAGATGTCTGCAAGGAAGGTGGCTCGGAGAGGACGATATCGAGCAGGTCGGTCTTTGGCTGCAGGAGCGGCCAGACTGGAGTCGAAAGCGTTTGGCCAAGGGTTTGTGTGAACGGTGGGACTGGCGGGACAGCCGTGGGCGGCTGAAGGATTTCGCGGCGCGGAGCCTGTTGCTCAAGCTCGAAGCCGAGGGCCGGATCCGGCTACCGGCTTTACAGGAGAACAAGCGTCGGCCGCCCCGGTCGGTTACTCCCCTGCCATCGTGGCAACCGCCGCCGGCGAGGCAGGCCCGGCTCGAGGAACTGCTGCCCTTGGAAGTGCGGGTGATTGAGCCCGGCCGCCCGGAGGCCGGGCGCTGGGCGTTCTATCTGGACCGCTTTCACTACCTGGGATTTCGGGTCGTGGGGGAGAACCTCGGTTACCTGATCGGCGATGCCCGCGGCCAGGATGTGGCCTGCCTGTTGTTTGGAGCGGCGGCCTGGAAGTGCGCGGCCCGGGATCGTTTCCTGGGATGGGACCAGCGGCAACGGATTGGCGGACTGAGCCAGATCGCCAACAACACCCGGTTCCTGATCCTGCCGTGGGTGCGGGTGAAGTGCCTGGCCAGTCACGTGCTGGGGCGGGTAAGCCGGCGCATCCAGGCCGACTGGCAAGCGAAGTACGGACACCGATTGGACTGGCTGGAGACGTTTGTGGAAACCGGGCGATTCGCGGGGACTTGTTATGCCGCGGCGAACTGGCGCCTGGTGGGCCGGACCCAAGGGCGGGGACGACAGGACGCGCAGCACCGGCGGGCGGTGGCTCCCAAGAAGGTCTTTCTCTATCCCCTCTCATGAACCCGCTGAAGGAAATCGAGCAGGAGGTGCTGCGGCAGGCGCGGGAGTGGGGGCGGGTGGAGTTGGAGCGGCGGCTCCAGGCCCAGGCCGATCAAGTGGCCCTGGTCTGTCCGAAAAGCGGCAACCCCTTGACCGACACCCGATATCGCCAACTGAGGTTGCGGACGGTTGGTGGTTCGGTGTGTTTACGGGTGCGGGTTGGCTACAGCGCCTCAGCAGGTCGCTGGGTTCATCCGGCACGGGAGGCCTGGGGCTTGGCGCCCTATCAGCAGGTCAGCCCCGAACTGCAGGCCCGCGTCTGTCAAACCGCCACGCTGACCGCCTCCTACGAGGGGGCAGTGGAAGCCGCCCGTTGCTGGGACTGTGAGATCAGTGATGACCTGATTCACCGCCACGTCCAGCAGGTGGGAGCCCGGGCCGGCGCGGGAGAACCGTTGCCGGCTCCGCCGTCCCCCCAGCCGGAGGTGTTCTCCCTGGTCATCATGATGGATGGCTGGATGGTCCGGGAACGCGGCCCCGACTGGGGGGCTTCCCGCCGCCGAAGGAAAGCCACCGAGCGGATTGCCTGGCGCGAGGTCAAGTCCGCGGTGATCTACCGACTGGACCAGGCGGTGACCACGGGCCAAGGCCGGGGGTTGTTGCTGGAGAAGTACGTGGTGGCCACCCCTCCGGAAACCGCGCCGGTGGATTTTGGAGCGGCCGTTCAGGCCGAGGCCATGCGTCGCGGACTGGCGCGGGCCAAGCGGGTATACGTGGTGATGGACGGGGCGTTGTGGTTATGGAATCTGGCCCGGGATCGGTTTGCCGAAGCGACCCTGATCCTGGACTTCCATCACGCCCGAGAGCATTTGATGGCCGTAGGGCAGCTCTTGCATGAAGAGGATCCGGAGACGGTCCGCCGTTGGGTCGATCCGTTGATCGACCAGCTCAAGAAGGGCAAGGAGCAGCGCGTCGTGGCCACGCTCGAAGAGTTGTTGACCGAGCCTTCCCAGCGCAACGAGGCCCAACAAGCCACTCTGGAGCGAGAAGTGCGCTACCTCAAAGGCCACCACGACCACATGCACTACCAGCGGTGGCGTCGCAGCAAGATTCCCTGCGGCAGTGGGGCCGTCGAATCCTTGGGCCTCCAACTCCAACGCCGCTTCCGTACCTGCGGCCAGTTCTGGCGGCGTCCCGGCCTGTCCCATCTTCTGGCTCTGGCCGTCCACTTCCGAAACAAGGATCAAACCCATCTCTGGAACTGACCTTCACCAACAACTCGGAGATGCACGGCCTGCCCTGCGGCCCCGACGCGGGTGCTTGTGTTTCGGGGGCGGAATTCCTAGATTGCCGGCATGAAGAACGACGTTGTTCCCATCGACATACGCGGGTTGCTGCCGACGAATCACGGTTGCGCCGTTTTCGTGGGCAATGACGAGAAGGTGTTCGTGATCCAGATCGAGCACAGCATGGGGGAGGTCATCGGTCGGTTCATGCGGGACATCCCGAAGGAACGTCCGTTGACTCACGACCTCCTCAACCACATCTTCGAGAGCTTCGGCATCACCGTCGAACGGGTGGTCATCACCGAACTCCGGAACTCGACCTATTTCGCCCGCCTGATCCTCGAACAGAAGAACGAACTCGGTCGCAAGATCGTGGAACTGGACGCCCGGCCCAGCGACTGTCTCGCCCTCGCCACCGCCCACAAGAAGCCGGTTTACGTCAGCAAAAAGCTCTTCGCCGAGGTCGAGGACATGTCCGAAGCCCTGGCCCAGACAACCGAGGACCGCGACGAAGGCGACGATGATTAGGCCGCCCGAACGGTCGCGCGCACCCGCGCGGTCACGGAAGCCGCGAGGTCGAAGGCTTTCGAGTCCTGGCTTCCATTGCGACTGATGCCGAAGAAGGCTGTCAGCCCCAAAGCCCCGCCGCCGGGCGAAGCGGCCACCGCGCCGCTGGCGCTGGTCTGGGGGGATGACGATTACAGCGTCAAACAACGGGCCCGGCAGCTTTATGACGCGTGGTGCGCGGCCGCGGGGGGAATGGACCACGAGACCATCGACGGGGCTGCGGAGAACGCGGATCAGGCGTTGCGCGCCGTGAACCGGGTGCGCGAGGCGCTGCAAACGCTGCCCTTCTTCGGGGGGGCCAAGGTGGTCTGGCTGAAGGACTGCAACTTCGCCGGCGAAGACCGCGTCTCCAGCGCCCAGAGTGTCACCAAGACCCTTTCGGAATTCGCATCCGAGCTGCAGGCCATGCGCTGGGACGGGGTCCGACTCCTGATCAGCGCCGGCAAACTGGACCGTCGGCGGGCCTTCTACAAGACGCTCGCGTCCCTGGCGGCAGTCGAGGAATGCCCGGCGCTGTCGGCCGCGGACAAGGACTGGGTGAGCCGGGCGGAGGCGTTCGTGCGGGGCGCCTTCCAGCGTCACCACCAGACCATCGAGCCCGGCGCCCTCGCGGAGTTGATCGCCCGGGTCGGACCGAATCTCCGCCTGCTGGCCGGCGAAGCCGAGAAACTCTCGCTTTACGCGGGGGAACGGAAGGCGATCGCGCGGGAGGACGTCGTCGCCATCACCAGCCGCACGCATCAGGCCGAGGCGTTCGCGGTGGCCGAGGCATTGGGGGACCGGGACCTGCCACACTGCCTGGGCGCGCTCGACGAGGAACTCTGGCAGATTCGCACCGACCGCGACCGGTCGGCGATTGGTCTGCTTTATGGCCTGATCAGCAAGGTGCGGGTGTTGCTGCTGGTGAAGGAACTCGTGCACCTCGGTTACTTGCGCGAAGGGAGCGATTATCAGTCCGTGAAGAACGCCCTGGCCCGGCTGCCCGAGGGGTTGTTGCCCGCGGACAAGCGCTACAACCCGGCCGCGATGCATCCATTCCCGGTGTTCAAGGCGCTTGGCCAGGCGCGGCATTACCGTCGCGAGGAACTGGTGGCCGCGATGGAACGGCTGCTGCGCTGCAATCTGAAACTCGTCTCAAGCACCCTCGAAGACGCGCTCATCCTCCAGCAAACCGTGGTTGAAATCATCGGCGTGGAACCCCCGGGCCGCGGCGCCGCCGGGCGACGCCCTGCCAACCCCCGCGCGGGCGGTTGGCGCTAGTTTCGACCGCGGCTTGTTCCGCCCCACGAAGCCCCGACGCGCCGGACCTCCCGCCGCCATCCCCGGGGGACACGTCTCGTTGGGGCGATCGGGAGGGCGGAGTTGACCGGCGCGCAGGCCCGGACCTATGGTCGCCCGCATGGCTCCCCACCCCTTCATTCGCCGGAGGGTCCGGGCTGGCACGGTCGCCTTCCGCTGTGCTGGCGGCGCAGATGAAGCCCGAGGAACGGTCGGGCAATCCGCCCGGGAGGCCCCCCTTCGCAGCACGCTTCTGATGGCCGGGAGCATTTGGGGCGCCGTCATGCTATGGGTGATCGCCAGCGTCGCGGCGGTGCACCCCGTGGCCGCAGGGACGCCAACCGCACCACCCCGCCCGGCGCCGTCGGCGGGATATGCGCACCGGATTTGGACAGAGGCGGACGGCCTGCCGACGCTCGAGATCAACGACGTATTGCAGACGCGGGAGGGCTTGGTCTGGCTGGCCACGGAGGCGGGGTTGGTGCGTTTCGACGGTCGGGAATTCAGGCGTTTTGACGGATCGAAGTTCCCGGCGTTTGGCAGCAACCGATGCACGCGTCTGGCCGAGGGTTCCGACGGCGCGTTGTGGATTGGCACGGTCGCCGGACTGATCCGTCATCAAGCGGGCGGCTTTGCTCGGTTTGGGAAGGAAGAGGGTCTGCCGGACGCCCACGTGACGGCGTTGTGCGTGCGGGCCAATGGAGAACTCTGGGCCGGCACGAACGAAGGACCGGCGCGGTGGGAGGTTGACCGCTTCGTGCCGGTACGCTGGGAGTGGCCGTTCACAGTCAAGGCGAACTTCACGGTGCTCATGTTGAAGGAGGACGACACCGGCTGCCTGTGGTTCTCCGACGTGTCCGGCGCGCGACGCTGGCTGGATCAATCTCAGGTCTTCGAGCCGCCCTTGGGAGATCAAGGTTACGTGCCCTGGGCGCATGATCTGATCCGCAGTCCGACGGGCACGCTTCACTCCCTCGGTCAGCAACACCAAGTCTGGGACGGTGAAATGTGGGTCTTCTACTGGAGTCTCCCCCGCCCGCAGCCTCAGGCCGGGATGGCCGTGGACCGGGAACAGCGGGTCTGGTATGTGCTGGAAGACCGGCAGTTGGCGTCCTACGAGGAGTACGCCCCAGGCAGTTACGCCTTTCGCCCCGAACCCCGCCGCAACGTCCGCCTGCTGCGACCCGATGCCGGCGGCGGCTTCTGGATCAGTTCGGACCTCGGGCTCGAACTCTGGCGACCGGCGCCGGTGCAGCAGTTGACCCCCGCCGACGGCCTGCCGCATGAGAACACCTGGGCTTTGCTGGAAGACCGGGCGGGAGATATCTGGGTCGGCACGGACAATGGGGTCTGTCGGGTCCACCCCGGAACGAGCGGAAACGCCGTCGTGGAATCCCGGCTCGAGAACGAGTCGCCTTTCGAGAAGATCCGCGCCCTTTTCGAGGACGCCGAGGCCGCCCTGTGGGTGGGCAGCGGGGGTGGCTTGCTCCGTTGGGACAGCGCCGCTTTCGGGCGCAATCCGCTTCCGGGTGGGTACGGCGCCAACAAGGTTCGGTGTCTTGCTGCCGATGCCGAAGGGCGACTTTGGGTGGGCGCGGAAGCGGGCCTGCGATTCCGCCAGGGCAACGAGTGGCATGCCCTGGCCGGGAGCGATGCCTTGTCGGGCGCCGAAGTTCGCTGCCTCCATCCGGACCGACGCGGCACGTTGTGGGCGGGCACCGCGGGTCATGGCGTCTTCTGCCTTCGGAATGGCCGGGTGGTCAGTCACTTCACCGAGGCCAAGGACGGCCTGTCAAGCGACCGGGTCTGGGCCATCCACGAGGCGGACGACGGCACGCTCTGGCTGGCGACGGCGGACGGCCTGACCCGGTATCGGGAAGGGTGCTTCCGGGCCTTTCATCCTTCGCAGGGGCTGGTCGACACGGCCATCAACGCGGTGGTCAGCGACGCGCGGGGCGACCTCTGGTTGAGCAGCGACCACGGACTCGGCTGGGTTTCGCGCGCCTCGCTGGAAGCGGTTGCCGCGGGGGGGCAGTCACGCTTGGTGAGCCTGCGGTTCGGGGTGGCCGACGGGATGCCCGACGATGAAGCCAACGGGCAGAAGAGCCATCCGGCGATCTTGCGGGACCGGCGCGGACGCATCTGGGTTCCCACCACCCGCGGGGTGGCCATCGTCGATCCGGAACGCGCGCTGGCCGGTGGCCCGTTGCTGACGCCCTTGATCCGCTCCGTATCCGCCCTGGGTTCGGTGATGGCGAAATGCGACGCCGGCTGGTATGTGACCTCGCCGGACGCGGCGCTCGAGGCGCACGACGGAGCGCCGGACGTTGTCCTCCCGCCCGGCTCAGGGACCGTGCTGAGTTTCGATTGCCTCGTTCCAGAGCCCTTCGCGCCCGCGCAGACGCGGATGCGCTACCGGTTGCGGGGCCATTCCGAGGAATGGCTCGAAGACGCAGGTCAGGCCCAGGTCCACTTCACCCGCGTCAAACCAGGCAGCTACCGTTTCGAAGCCCTGGCCGCGGATCCCAACGGCCGCTGGGGCGACGTGCCCGTTGTCCTCGGCATTGTCGTCACGCCGTTCTTCCATCAGACGCGGACCTTCGCCGCCTTGGTGTTGCTCGGCGTGGTGGGGACGGTGGGAAGCCTGCTGCGCTGGCGCGATCGTACCCTGCGACGCGTGCAGCGGGCGGAGGCGGAAGCACGGTTGCTCCGCGAGCGTGAGCGAATCGCGCGGGATATGCACGACGATCTCGGGGCCCGGATGCACGAGGTACTTCTGCTTGCCCGGCAAGCCGCCGGCGCGCCGAAGACCCGCACGGCGAGGGGCCGGCCGTTATCCGTGGCCGTCGGCGAGGCCGTCCGGGGTCTCGAGGAAATCGTCTGGGCCGTGCAACCCGGGAAGGACAACATTGCCGCGCTGGTAGCCCAACTGACGCGGTGCGCCCGGGAACAGGCGGCCCTGGCCGGAATCGCGTTCGAGGCCGACCTGCCCGAGGCCATCCCGGATCAAGAACTTCCCGGCGCCCGCCGGCAGAACCTCTACCTCATCATCCGCGAAGCCCTCCGCAACACGCTGCGCCACGCCGAAGCCCGGTCCGTGCGACTGCGGGTGGCGCGCGAGAACGAGTGGTGGGAGATCCAGATCGAGGACGACGGGCAGGGCTTCGACGTGGGTGCGTCCACGTCGCAGGGAAACGGCCTGGCGAACATGCGCCAACGCGCCCGTGAGGCCGGCGCGGACCTGCGCATCGATTCGTCACCGGACGCCGGCGCCCGCGTCACGCTCAGGTTCCGGATGAACGCCGGGAACGAGTGACCGGACCGTTCCCTTCCCGGCGGTGCGGCGTCCCTATCCAGGCGGGTCTTGACTCTTGGGGACGTTTGCGAGACGGGTGAAGGCATGTTACCGGGACTTGCCAAAGGCAGGAGGACGCCAGGCGCCGCATCGGTTGGCTGGCCTTGGCCCTCGGAATCCGACCCTCACGAGACCTGCGCCGGGCGCCGGGAAGTCAAGGGAAGGGAGCGGACGTGATCCGCGTCAGCATTGTCGAGGACGACTCCCACTGCCGGGAGTTGCTTGCCGCCACTCTGCGAGCGGCGGCGGACCTCAACGTGGTCAGCGTGCATCATGACGGCGCCCATGCCCTCGCCCATTTGCCGGAAGCGCGGCCCCACGTGGCGCTGGTGGATGTCCGGTTGCCACGCCTTTCGGGACCGGAACTCGTTGGGCGACTCCGCCGGCGCTGCCCCAAAACGTTGTTCGTCATGCTGACCGCCTTCGACGACGAGGAACTGCTCTACGCCTCGCTCCGGGCGGGCGCTGTCGGGTACCTGCTCAAGCGCGACGAAGACCGCGATCTGGCGGACGCCGTCCGGGAAGTCCGGTCGGGTGGTTCACCGATGTCGCCCGAGATCGCGCGCCGGCTGATCGCCACGTTCCGCGGGGAGAATCCGGCGGCCGCCACGGAACTTCCCCTCACGCCGCGGGAGATCGAGATTCTGCGGCACGCCAGCCGGGGCAAGACCTCGAAGGAAATCGCCCGCGATCTCGAGATTGCCGAAGTGACGGTGAACAACCACTTCCGCCACATCTACGAGAAGCTCCACGTCAATTCCCGCGCCGCCGCCGTGGCCCGCTTCCTCGATCCCAACCAGGGTCTCACCGAGGCCGGCTGAGCTCCAACAATTCAGTCTCCGAACCGTGGCTGGGCCCGCATAACGGATGGGGGCGGCGCTGCCGTGTTGGCGGGGAGGGCGGGGAGGATCACTGAAGGGTGAGGCCAAGCCCTGGGCGGGCGATTCTGGTTTCCCTCAGTATCCGTGAAATCCGTGCCCATCCGTGGTCAAAAGCCAAACGCTTGGATGGACCGCGGATGGGCACGGATTTCACGGATGCTGCAAGGCCGAACATCCGCGTTCGGCGTGGTTTTCCGGGCCGCTTGCCCGATCGCCTGACCTGCCTTCGCTCCATTCCGGAAGCGGCATGATCGTGCGTCCCGGTCCGGTCGATGGCTCGGGTTTGGGGGCTCGAGGCGGCAGCCTGGCATGATCAGAACTGGTCATATACGGCTCGGCAGGATTCCTGGCAGGATTATGCCGTCGCCTGAACGAGGGAATGGCCATGGAAACCTGTTACGAGCCCATTGATGTCCGTTGCGCAGCCCCGTCGGTCCATTCACCCGTGCGCCGGCGTCCAGGCCAGTGCCGGGGTGGTCCGGCCGGCTGGTCGAGTGCGCTCCTCACCTGCCTCTCACTGCAGGCCGGCACCATTACCTGGGACGGTGGCGGCGACGGCGCGTCCTGGAACGACCCGCTCAACTGGAGCGGCGACACCCTGCCCGGCCAGACCGACGACGCGGTCATCGACGTCCCCGGCGATCCGACCATCGTCCTCAGCGGTTCGGTCAACGTTCGCAGTCTAAACTGCGAGGAGGCCATCCAAGTCGCAGGTACGCTCAGCGTTCGCGGTGGAGCCTCGGCCATTAACGGACCGACTACGCTGACCGGCAGTCTGTATGCTTACGACGGTGCGGTGCTCAATGCGCCGAACTTGGGCTCCATCGAAGTGGGCGCCTGGCAGTTTCTGCACGCCGAAGGAGTGGGGAGCCGGATCAACCTGCCGAGCGTGGGTTCGGTGAACTTCACCAGCAACAACCGGCTGCATTTTCGGACGCGGAACTCAGGGCGAATCGACCTGCCGGCACTGACGACGGTTGCTGGGGTGAATTCTCTCCAGGTATTGGAGATTGACGCGCAGACGGCGGGCCAGATTGACGTGAGCGGCCTGGCGAGCCCGGCGAAGTGGGTGAACCTGATCTACGAGAGCAACGGAGCGATCGCCTTGCCGGGGAGCTTGGAGATGACGGGCTCGTCGATCACGCTCTACGGGCCGGACACCCCGTCGGACTTCGGCTGGTTGACGGGCTTTGATGGAAGCCTCTATGCCTACAACGGAGCCGTCCTCAATGCGCCGAACTTGACATCGCTGGAGGCGGGAGGTTGGCGGGATATTCGCTCCGAAGGGGTCGGGAGCTGGATCAACCTGCCGAGCGTGGGCTCGGTGAGCTTCAGTTCAAACAACGGGCTGCACCTCCGCGCCCGAGATTCAGGGCGAATCGACCTGCCGGCGCTGGCGACGGTTGGCGGGGTGAATTACACCCAGGCACTGGAGGTCGACGCGCGGAGCGGGGGGCAGATCGATGTCAGCGGCCTGGTGAGCCCGGCCAGGTGGGTGAACCTGATCTACGAGAGCAACGGAGCGATTGCCTTGCCGGGGAGCCTGGAGATGACGGGTTCGTCGATCACGCTCTACGGGCCGGACACGCCGTCGGATCTTCCGAACCTCACCCATTTCGATGGGAGTGTGCATGTTTATGACGGGGCGGTGTTCGGGGCGTCGGGGATTGCGAGTCTGGCGCTTGGCTCGGACTTGTATCTGCATGCGCAGGGTGCGGGGAGCCTGATCGACCTGCCTGGGCTGGCCTCGGTGGCCACCGATCCAGGGATTCGCTTTCGGGCCAGGGCGGAGGGGGAGGGGACCATCAGCATGCCGAATGCCATCGCGGCGCTCGGCCTGCTGGTGGACCTCACCGCGGACGGGTTGAACAGCCTGGTGGACGTGTCGACCTTCGCGGTGCATCGACTCAACAGCGGCTCGGTGCTCAATGGAGTCAACGGCGGCGTCATCCTGATCCAGCAGGAGAACCGCCCGCCCGTGGCCGCGGACGATGAGGCAGCGGCCCTGTCCGACCTGGTGCTTGCTCTCAACCCGGCGAAGCTGTTGTTGAACGATGTCGATCCTGACGGCGATACCTTGTCACTTACGCTTCCCAGCGGAACGACGGCCCAGGGCGGAGCCGTGGCGCTCGTTGGTGGGCGTGTAGAGTACGTCGCACCGCCAGGTTACGACGGGCCGGACAGTTTCACTTACACGGCCCACGATGGGTTCGGCGGGTCCGCCGTCGCGACGGTCCGGGTCAACGTGCGTTCGTACAACCGGCAGGCGTCCAATCTCGTATCCCTGACCCCGGGTCCCGACGGTTGCCACGGTCGCATGGTCGGGGTGCCGGGCCGGACCTACCGGATCGAGGTGTCGGCGGACTTGGAAACCTGGGCGCCGCTTCCCGGCGGCGACGAATTCACCGCCGGTCTGGATGGGATGTTCGACTTTGTGGACAGCGGGGCGGCGGGTGAACCCTGCCGGTTCTACCGTTTGGGCCTCCCCTGAAAGGTGGCGTATGGAGCTGTGCTTCGCTTCCCCAATCCCGGCCTCTCCGCCCGCGCGCCCGGTTCGCGAACCGCGCCGTGCCAGCCGAGCCCGAGCCGTCTCCTTGGCCACCCGTTTGCGATGCCATAGCCGGCTGGGGAGCGTCGGTGGTCGGAAACCGGTCTGTTTCGCCACTTTCGGATTCGCCTGCTCAACGAGGACTTCTCCATGACCGCCATGCCTTCATTTCGTCGTCTGCCGCGTTGGTTTGCCGTGGCCTGCCTGGCCGGAAGCGGGCTGATCCCCACGACGGCCCAGCCGCTGGTCGAGTTCGTGCCCTTGGACGTCGCGATTCCCGACGGGGATCCATTCGGAATGAGCGACACGGTCACGATCAGCGGGGTCGGGCCGGCATTCCGGGTGGGCGAAGTCGCCGTCAGTCTGGACATCGAAGGCGGGTTCAACGGGGACCTGTACGCGCAGCTGACCCATGAATCGGGTTTCGTGGTCCTGTTGAACCGCACGGGCCGACAATCCGGCGGCGACCATCCGTTTGGCTACGCGGACGCCGGCTTCCAGATCACGCTCGCGGATACAGCGCCGGCGGATGTGCATCAATACCGGTTGACCCTGAGCGGCAACCACGACACGCCGCTGGGCGGGCCGTTGACCGGCGCCTGGCAGCCGGACGGCCGGGCGGTCGACCCGGCGAACGTCGGCGCGTACGACAGCCGGACCGCCCTGTTCGACAGCTTCAAAGACCTCAATCCGAACGGCGACTGGACGCTCTACCTGCTGGATGCGGAGGCGGGGAACGAAGCGATCCTCAAGAGTTGGACGCTCGAAGTGACGCTCGTGCCGGAGCCTGCCGAGGCAGCACTGGCACTTGGTTTGGGGCTGCTCGGCGTCGCCGGATTGGCGCGCGTGCGGCGCGCGGCGACGTTCCTGGAGCAGGCCGAGATGCAGGGCCGCCCGTGAAGGAACGCGCGCCAGTTTCGCAGGCTCACCCACGAGACGGAACCGCGCCGCACGGTCGGGATCGAAGGCTACGTGCGCCCCAGTCGGCAAGGGGCCTCCGAATGACGGCGCCGGGGTCAGACGTCACCGGAAGGGCTGCGAGGCGGCGGTAATCAAGGCCCCTTCGCCGATGGGGGTGGCGGGCCTGGACTTCCCGAGGCAGTCCGGAAGACGCGTCTCATCCCTCCCGATCCCCGACGCGCGCGGTGCGGGCGGCCAGGAAGGCCTTGAGTTCGGCGGCGGCACGGCCACCGAAGCCGGGCACCGCCGCCAGTTCGTCCAGTGTTGCCTGGCGCATTCGCTGGATCGAACCGAACCGCTTCAACAGCGCCTTCTTGCGCGCCTCGCCGATCCCGGGGAATTCATCCAGCAGACTTTCCGAAATCCGCTTCAACCGCAGCTGCGCGTTGTAGGTGTTGGCGAACCGATGGGACTCGTCCCGCACGCGCTGCAGCAGCTTCAAGGCTCCGGTGTCGTGGCTCAGGCGGAGCGGTTTGCGCTCGCCCGGCCGGTGGATTTCCTCGAACTCCTTGGCCAGCCCGATGATGGGAATGCCCGCCAGACCGAGCGCCGTCAATTCCGCCACCGCGGCATTGAGTTGTCCCTTGCCGCCGTCGATGAGGATCAGGTCCGGCAGCCTCGCGTTCGGGCGTTCGGTTATCTGGGAGGCGCGCACCGGACCGCGGCGGGCGGCCTCCCCCACCTCGCGGATGAGTTGCTGCAATTCCTGCGGCGAGGCCTCCCCGGAATCCTCATCGGGTTTTGCCGGCCCGGATCGCAAATCGCGGAGCAGCCGGGAATAGCGTCGGCGAATCGTCTCGGCCATGCAGGCGAAATCGTCCTGCCCGGGCACGTCCTTCATGCGAAACCGCCGGTAGCCGGCGCGATCCGGGCGGCCGTTCCGGAAGGCCACCATCGAGGCCACCATGAAGGTGCCGCTGATGTTCGAGATGTCGAAGCCCTCGATCCGTTCCGGCGGTTGTTCGAGTCCCAGCAGTGCCGCCAATTCCCGCAGGTCCCGCTCGGGATCGAGGGCGAGGGGGAGCTTGTAGGGCACCCGCTCGAACTTCCCGGTTCGTTGCGTGGTGCGTTTCAGGTCCTGGAGCAGATCGCGCAACTGGGCCGCCTTCTCGAAATCGAGCGCCGCGGCGGCCTTCCGCATCGCGGCCTCGACCTCGGCGCTCATCTCGGCGCACTGGCCATCCAGGAAATCGCAGGCGGCGGTCACCTGCATCCGGTACTGCTCAAGGGGAACGTTGCCGATGCAGGGCGCGGTGCACACCTTGAGGTGCGCGTAGAGGCAGTGCTTGTAGTCGCTTTCGGCGGGGGTCAACGCCCGGCAGCCGCGCAGGTTGAAACGCTGCCGCACCAGATTCAACGTCCGTCGCAACGCGCCCGAACTCGCAAACGGCCCGAAGTAACGCGCGCCTTCGTCATTGCGCAGGCGGGTCAGGGTGAAGCGCGGGATGGGATCGTTCAGGTTGACCTTGAGCAGGAGAAACCGTTTGTCATCCCGGAAGCTGATGTTGTAGCGCGGGCGAAACTCCTTGATCAGCCGGCCTTCGAGCAGCAGGGATTCCGCCTCGCTCTTCACGACATGGATGTCGAAGTCGTGAATGGCCTCGACCAGCGCGTTGAACTTCAAGTCCCACCCGAGCCGGCGCGAAGGATGAAAATACTGGCTCACGCGACGCCGCAGATCGCGCGCCTTGCCGACATAAATCACCGTGCCGAAGCGGTCCTTCATGAGGTAGACGCCCGGCTTGTGCGGCACGGTGCTGAGCTTGCTCCGAATGGAATCGGTCACGGCCATCGGACGCAGGATGTCGCCGATTCACCGGGCTGCCAAGCCGGCGCTCCGATCCGCGAACGGGAAGCGGCGAAGGCGCTGTCGTGACCGCGCGGACTGCCGGCGCCCCGCAGCCCGAAAAGCGGCGTTGCGCCCACCGCAGCCCATGCCGCCCGCCTGCACGGACACTCCGCCGGCGCGGTGGCAAGGTCGCCGGACTTCACTGGGCGGCGCAATCGGACCACGCCGATCAGTTGTGGTCCGGCGGCGGTCCCAGCACCGGTCGACCGTCCCTCCACCGCACTTCCCGCCGCGAAAGCCACCACGTGCGACCGCGGTCCGCATTGCCCTGGAAGAACAGGTGCGTTGTCCCGTCATCGTCGACGAACACGCCGGGATGCCCCGACTCCGAGGCATTCCAATCCCCGGGCTTCCCGACGGGCAGGAAGGGTTCGTCGCTCAGGCGTTCCCACCGCACGCCATCGTCGCTCACCGCCACGCCGATCTGTTGCGGGCGGTTGTTGTA
>JACKPV010000025.1 GCA_024233305.1 Verrucomicrobiales bacterium | reverse complement strand
AGACCGTAGAAGCTCTGCGAGTATATGTCAACTGTGAACCTGTCACTTTATGTCACTTTATCTTTATGTGACATTGAACCCCCCTCTGGCTGAGCCTCCGGCGCCGGGAACCGTTGTTTCCTTGTTTCCCGGCGCGCCGGTGCGAGCTGGAGGTCCTTCGCCCAAGCGCCAGCGCTGTTGGACCAGTACGGCCCAACCAGATGAAATGCCCCTGGTCCATTTTTACCAGCTTGCCTTTCCGCCTATATGCTGGCATGCCTTGATCCTAGCTTCCTCCCGTAGGAAAGGCAGTTCTATGAAGACATTCAAGACATTCGGCGTCTGCGCTGTTGGATTGGGGCTTTCATTCTTCGTTTTGTTCCCGGCACACGGGGGCATCCTCTTGGATCCTGCCACGGACGAGTACTTCTTCGCCGGGACGTTTGAGTTCAACGCCTATAGCCTCCACGAACCAGACGCTTCCTACAGTTCTTTCTCTGTTGTCTGGGAATACCCCCCTGAGTACGACCCCGCAGGACAGCCTTATGACGTGGGATGGTGGACATGCTGGATCGAATACAGCTTTCTCGAAGGTGGGGGGGTTCTTTTTGGCCATCGGGCTCCCCATAGCTGGGGCCAGGGAGACGCCACCCTGTGGCCCGGTCTGCCTCCCGCATTTGAATACTACGCGGACACAAGCACCATCATACGCCTCTCTTTGGAAATCCCGCATGAGTACGGTTTAGCGACTGATCACTTGGAGGTCTGGATGGAGGTGACCATGGACTGGGAGTTCTACGAGGATCCAGGGCACATGATCTCCTACGAGGAGGTTTGGTCTTATGCCAAGGGGGGGTGGACTGCCACGCACCAACCCAACCCGCTTATCCCGGAATCCTCGCTGACAGTCTGTGTTGCGGGTCTCGGGCTGGTAATCTGGAGCGGTCTCAGGATCCGGCGCCGGTTCATTGCCTCGCGCCCGTAGGTCACCGGGTCCGGCGGCTCCTGCGGTGTATGCTCACCGGCATTTGGCCCGTCATTGCTGCAAGGAATCCATTCTGGCGAAACGCAGAGTGACAGGTTCGTGGTCAGAATGCGGCGCATCCGGCGGGCTTCCCACGGGGAGGGGGGATCGGTTAGGCTTCGCGCCCGAATGCACGACACCATGAAACGCACGAACTTGAAGTCCTTCGCGGCCGCGGCGCTTGGCGCGGCTTGTCTGGTGGCCCAGGGGGCCGAATGGCCTGAACCGCCCGTCATCAATCCCGGTCCCGCGGGCGGCATTCCCTCGGATGCCGTCGTCCTGTTCGACGGCAGGGACCTCGCCGGTTGGCGCAACGCCGCGGGGGAAGGCGCTGGATGGAAGATCGAGGACGGCGTGGCGATTGTGAACGGCACCGGCAACATCTTCAGCCGCCAGTCGTTCGGCGCCTGCCAACTGCATGTCGAGTGGGCGGCTCCGTTGCCCGGCGACCAGCAGGGCCAGGGCCGAGGCAACAGCGGGATCTATCTGCAGGGCCGCTACGAGATTCAGGTCCTGGATTCCTATCACAGCAAGACCTATCCGGACGGGCAGGCGGGCGCCTTGTACGGGAACTTCCCACCCCTGGTGAATGCCTGTCGTCCCCCCGGGGTGTGGCAGACCTATGACATCATTTTCCATCCGCCCCTGCCGGACGACCAGGGGGGCATCGTTCCGGGGTCGTTTACCGTGCTGCACAATGGCGTGTTGATCCAGGACCACGTGCCCGTGACGACCGCCACGACGGCCGCGGCCTTCCAGGGTCCGGCTGCTGAAGGCCCCTTGATGCTGCAGGACCACGGCAACCCGGCTCGCTACAAACGGATCTGGATTCGCCCGCTGAAGTAGCATGCGGCCCGAACTTTACGACACGCATTGCCACCTCGATTTCCCTGATTTCAAGGAGGGCGTCGGGGAAGTCGTCCGCCGGGCGGAGGCTGCGGGTATCACGCGGCTCATCACCATCGGGACGGATCTGGCGAGCAGCCGCCGTGCGACCGATTTGGCGGCGGTGCATGAAGGCGTCTGGGCGGCCGTGGGGTGGCACCCCTCGGATGTGTTCGAGGCGCCCGAAGACGTGCGGCCGTTGCTCCTGGATCTCGCGGCGGCCCCGAAGGTGGCCGCGATCGGGGAGATCGGGATTGACCACTATCGGCTGCCTTCTCAGCGCGGTGGGTCAGCGGCCGACGACGAGCGGCACAAGGCGCGTCAGGTTGAGGTCTTTCGGCAGCAGCTCGAAATGGCCGCGGAGCTCGGATTGAATTGCGTGATCCATCAGCGGGCTGCGCTCGAGGCCGCGCTCGCGGTTTTCACGCCTTTCGCCGATCGGGTGAAGGGCGTCTTTCACTGCTTCGTGGATGATGCGGAGGCCGTGCGACGCATCGTGGCTCTCGGTTCGTTCGTCAGCTTCACCGGCATCCTCACGTTCAAGAACGCGACGACCGTGCGGGAAGCTCTGCGCGCGGCGCCGGCGGATCGCTACCTGCTCGAGACGGACGCCCCTTTCCTGGCGCCGGTTCCGCACCGGGGCAAGCGCTGTGAACCGGCCTACGTTCGGGACATGGCACCGGTGGCGGCCGAGGTTCGGGGAATCAGCCTTGAGCAGTTGAGCGAGGAAACCTGTGCGA
This sequence comes from Verrucomicrobiales bacterium, assembly GCA_024233305.1. Taxonomy (GTDB): domain Bacteria; phylum Verrucomicrobiota; class Verrucomicrobiia; order Limisphaerales; family J093; genus J093. The sequence continues at coordinate 413,725 of JACKPV010000025.1, read as the reverse complement.
ACGCCCGGGCGTTCTTCCGTGGCTTGGCCTGACGTGGTCCGCCACGGCCCGTCCACCCTCGCCCGCAGTGATCCGCTTCAGGGCGCCTTCGGGCGGGTGGGGAGTTTTTTCAGAAACGCCTTGGGATCCTTGTCGAAGTCCTTGCGGCACCCCTTGCAGCAGAGCCGAACTTCCTGGCCCTGATAGACGAAACCCACGGGTTTGCCCATGCTGCCCAGTTCCTCGCCGGAGACCAGGCAGGTCTTGAGCGGGTAGGGTTTCACCTTCTTCCAAGCCGCGTCGAACTTCGTCACGAAGGTCGCGGGGTCTTTGCGAAAGTCCTTCTCGCAGCCTTTGCAGCAAAGGCGGAACTCGCGGTCGGCGTGGACCACGACATGGGGCTCCCCCATGCGGCCGAGTTTTTCCCCGCTGACCAGACAGGTCTCAAGCGGGTAGGGGCGTGGTTTGAGCGGAGCGGGGGCTTCATCGGCGCCAAGGAGGGAGACCGAACCGAGTGCCAGAGCGCCGGCCAGCCATCGTTTCACGGTTTGCAGCAGATTAGTCTTCATTGTCGTCAAAGGAGTCTTACCCCGGCGGAAGTGCGCTCCCTCACCCTTTTTCGGAAGGCCGGCCGGCGGAGCGAGTGGATCGGTGGGGGCGGAAGCCCGGGTTCCAAGGAACGGTGCCCCGGAGATCGGGCGACCTCGGGAAAACCGGCGGAAAAACCGTGCGCTCCGCGGCGATCTGTGGTCCAAGAGGCGGAAGAACTTGGTTTATGCCGCTGTACGAATACGAACTGACGGACGGGGAATGCGTCGTGTGTGGAGGTCATTTTACCCTGCGACGCCCGCTTTCCGCCCAGCCGCTGACCCAGTGCCCGGCTTGCAAGAAGCCCGTGCGCCGCGTCTACTCGGCCTTCAACACCCCGAAAATCACGAAACCGCTGTCGATTTCGGACGCCAAGAAGGCCGGCTTCACCGTGCTCAAGCGGGTCAGCAAGGGCGAATACGAGCGTCAATAGGCCCGGGTTTGGGCTGGCGAAGCCGCCGGGTTTGAAGCACTTTAGCGCCACGCATGGCCGGATTTGAACAGATCGACGAAGTGCTGCGGCGGGCCGGTCGACGGCGGCGCTGGCAGCGGGCGTGGCGCGGCTTCTGGTTTGGACTGCTGCTGGGTGGCGCCGGCTGGTTGGTCGTGCTCGGTCTCTACAAGGCGTTCCCCCTTCCCGTGGCCAGCCTCGGCTGGGGGGGCGTCCTGGGGGTTCTAGCGCCGCTGATCGGCTTCGCTGCCGGCTGGATGCGGGCCGAATCCCCGCTGGCGACTGCCCGCTGGCTCGATTTGCGTCAAGGCTTTCAGGAGCGGCTGAGCACGGCGGTCGAACTGAACCACCGCCAGGACAACTCCTCCTGGGGACAGCTGGTGGTGGCGGACGCGGCGCGGCGGCTCGACGTTGTCAACCTGCGGGCACTTCTGCCCCATCACCTGCCGCGCACCGCGCGCTACACCGTGCTGGTGCTGGCGCTTGGCGCAGGACTGGGCTTCGTCCCCGAATATCGCAGCGCCACCCACCTCCAGCAGGAACGCGAGCGCCAGGCGGCCAGGGAGGCCGGCCAACGCCTGGTCGAACTTACCCGCCGCACTCTTGAGAAACGGCAGCCGGTGCTTGAGGCGACGGAGAAATCCCTCGAAGCGGTCGAGGAACTCGGCAAACAGATGGTGCGGCGGCCCCTCGGGAAGGAGGAAGCGTTGCGGGACCTCGCGAAGTTGACCGAGCACGTGGAAGACCAGTTGCGGGAAATGGGCCAGAAACCCGCCCTCCGCGCGATGGAACGTTCCGCCCGTTCCTCGGACGCCAACACCCCCGCCTCGGCCCAGGATCTCGAACAGCAGATCGAGGCGTTGCAACGGCAGATGAACGGCAAGACGCCGGATGCCGGTGGACTCGAGAAACTGGCGGACGCCCTCCGCAAGGCCCAGCGCGCCGCCTCCCAGATGGGCGCGGGTTCGGAGGGACAGGACGCCGCGCAGGCCGACCTGGCGGATTCGCTGGCTGACATGGCCCGGATGGCCGCCGATCTTGGCGCTTCGTTGCCGGGCCTCGAAGCTGCCCTCGAGGCGCTCAAGGCCGGCCAAATCGACCAGATGTTGAAGAACCTCGACGTCGCTTCCGAGGATCTGCAGCAGCTGCTGAACATGGCGCAGGCGATGAAGCAGATGCAGCAGCAAGCGGCGCAGCTGGGCAAGAATCTGAAAGAACAGCTCGAACGCGGCCAGGCCGCCCCCGCCAGTTCCCGCCTCCGGCAGATGGCGAAGGAATTGATGTCCGGGCAGACCTCCCCCGAGAAGATGCAGCAGATGATGAAGGAGCTGTCCGAGGCACTCGCTCCCGCCGGCCAGTACGGGAAGGTCCAGGACCTGCTCAAGCAGGGGTTGCAGCAGATGCAGGCGGGTCAAGCGGGGCAGGCTGCCGGGTCGATGAACGCGGCTGCCAAGGAACTCGAGGATTTGATGCAGCAACTCGCCGACGCCCAGGATCTGCAATCCACCCTGGACGCCCTCAAACGCGCCCAGATGTGTGTGGGTAACGGCAATTGTTGGGGACAATGCCAGGGTCTCGGCCAGAAGGCGGGCACCAAGCCGGGCGGCAAACCGGGGCGCGGCGTCGGTACCTGGGGTGATGATTCGCTCACCATGACCCCGCAGGACACCGGCCTTTGGGACAACAGCGGCATCGAGCGCCCCGACCTCGACCCGCGCGGTCTCACTGATCGTGGCGAGGGTAACCCTCCCGAAGGACTGCTGCCTACGCGCGTCAAGGGCCAGTTCAATCCCGGCGGCCCGATGCCCAGCATCACGCTCAAGGGGGTGAGCATCAAGGGCCAGAGCCGGGTGGCGTTGCAGGAGGCGGTTTCGGCGGCGCAGACCGAGGCCCAGAGCGCCCTGAGCCAGGACGAAATCCCGCGCGCCTACCAGGGGGCCGTGCGCAACTACTTCGACGATCTCTGACCCGCGCCGCCCGCCGGTGTCCGCGCCGCCCCGGAGATCGAACGGCCTTTTGCCGAACTGCCAGATGACAACGGAAGCACAAATCCAATCGTTTCGGGAGAGTTACACCGCCCTGCAAACCGAGGTGGGCAAGGTGATCGTGGGCCACGCCGACATCGTCGAGGCGACCCTGATCGCCCTGTTCGCCGGCGGGCACGTGCTGCTCGAAGGCGTGCCCGGCCTGGGCAAGACCCTGTTGGTGCGCACGCTGGGTGAGGTCCTCGACCTTTCGTTCAGCCGCATCCAGTTCACCCCCGACCTGATGCCGGCGGACATCGTCGGCACCAATCTGGTGATGGAAACGCCCGAGGGACGGCGGCAATTCGAGTTCCAGCACGGACCGGTCTTTGCCCACCTGGTGCTGGCGGACGAAATCAACCGGGCCACGCCGAAGACGCAGTCGGCGATGCTTGAGGCAATGCAGGAACAGAGCGTGACGGCGGGCGGCGAGATGCGCCGGCTGGAGAAGCCGTTCTTCGTGCTGGCGACGCAGAATCCGATCGACCAGGAGGGGACGTATCCGCTGCCCGAGGCCCAGCTTGACCGGTTCTTCTTCAAGCTGCTGGTGGGCTATCCGACGGCGGCGGAACTCAACGAGGTTCTCAACCGCACCACCGCCACGAGCACCCCGCAGGCGGCGCAGGTGGTGACGCGCGAGAAGTTGCTGGAGCTTCAGCGCTTTGTGAGGGAAGTGCCGGTGGCCTCGCACGTGCAGGATTACGTGGTGCGGTTGGTGCAGGCGACCCATCCCGGAACCGAGGCCGCCGCGCCTGTGGCCAGCCAGTTCCTGCGTTTTGGCAGCAGCCCCCGCGGGGCGCAGACCCTGATCCTTGCCGGCAAGGTGCGGGCGCTGGCCCACGGGCGCATGAACGTGAGCTTCGAGGACATCGAGGCGTTGGCGCCCGCCGCCCTGCGGCACCGCTTGATTCGCAACTTCGAGGCGGAGGCCGAAGCGGTCACCACGGACCATATCATCGAACAGATCGTGGCGGGTGTGCCGCGCGACGCCGAGGCGATGAAGGCCTAGCCCGTGCCGGCATGCCCGAAGCGCTCCTCAGTCCCCAGCTGCTCCGCCGGCTCGAACAATTCGAGTTGCTGGCCATGCGCCGGGCCCGTAGTTCGCTGAAAGGCGAACGCCGCAGTCGCGCCCGCGGTCTCTCCGTCGAGTTCGCCGATCATCGCAACTACGTCGCCGGGGACGATCTGCGTTACCTCGACTGGAACCTCTTCGGTCGCCTCGACCGCCTTTTTCTCAAGCTCTACGAGGAGGAACGCGAGCTGCCCGTGCGCGTGTTCCTGGATGCCAGCGAATCGATGACCTTCGGCGAACCGCGGAAGTTCGATTTCGCCATCCGGGTGGCGGCGGCGGTGGGATACGTCGCGTTGTGCGGCTTTGACCGGGTGGCGGTGAGCGTGTTCCCCGAGCGTCCCGAGGAGTTGCCCGTGCGGGCGGCTCTGCGCTCGGTGCGCGGACGGCAGACCGCGCTGGGATTCTTCAACAACCTGAGCCGCCTGACGGCGGGCGGACCAGCCGACTTGAACGCCGCCCTGCGCCGTGGCGCGCTTGAGGCCCGGCAGGCCGGCATGGCGGTGGTCCTCAGCGATTTTCTCGATCCCGCCGGTTACGAAGCCGGTTTGCGCGCCCTGCTCGGGCGGGGGTTCCAGGTCACCGCCATTCACATCCTCGCGCCCGAGGAACTGGCCCCGACGAACTTCGGTGACCTGCGACTGGTCGATGCCGAGACCGGCGGCATGCAGGAGGTGACGTTCGGTCGTTACCGGCTGGCGGCCTACCAGCAGACCGTGCGCAATTACTGCCAGCGCTTGCGCGAGTTCTGCACGGTCCGCGGGATCAACTACTTCCTGGCCAGTTCGGGAACGTCCATTGAGGAGCTGCTGCTCCGGCAGTTGCGGGAAGCGGAGGTGTGGGGATGAACTTTCTCGCCCCCCTGGCCCTGGCCTTTGCGGCCACGATCCCGGTGGTAATCCTGTTCTACCTGCTCAAACGCAAGCGGGTCGTCCGCCTGGTATCGAGCACGTTGCTGTGGGAGAAATTCCTCGCCGAAACCCAGGCCAGCGCGCCCTTCCAGAAACTCCGTCGCAACTGGCTGCTGCTCCTCCAGATCATCCTGCTGGCCCTCGTTGTGCTCGCCCTCGCCCGCCCGTTCTTCGCCGGCGAAGTGAAGGGCGGCCGGTTGCTCGTGGTCATTTTGGACGGATCCGCCTCGATGCAAAGCCGCGACGTCGCCCCGTCCCGCTTCGACGCCGCCCGCGACGGCGCGCTGGAACTGGTCGACAGCCTGGATCGCACCGACCGGATGGCGGTGTTGCTGGCCGCCGGCAACACCGAGGTCAAGCAGTCTCCGACCAGCAACAAGCCCGCCCTGCGCCGGGCCTTGCGGGGGTGCGAACCGGCGGAATCCCGCGGGCAGATGCTCGATGCCCTCCGGTTGGCGCAATCGTTGACCCGCGAACTCAGCAACGCCGAAATCCACCTTTATAGCGACGGCGCGTTGACCGGACTCGACGAATTCGAAAACGAGGGGCTGAACCTCGTCTATCACCGCATCGGCGAGGGAGCGGAGAACCGCGGGATCGTGGCCATGGACGTGCGTTCGCATCCCGAAGATCCGGATCAGCAGGCAGTGTTCGGCACCCTGATCAACGCCTCCACCAACACGGCGCAGGCCCGGGTCGAGCTGCGTTTCGACGACCAACTGGTCGAGAGCCGCGTGGTGTCCTTCGGGCCGCGGGAGAGTGTGTCCCAGGTCTTTTCGGTGCGACAGGCAACCGACGGGGTGTTCGCGCTGCGTCTCACCGATGACGATGCGCTCGCCCTGGACAACGAGGCCTGGGCTCCTGCCTTGCGGCCGGAACCGGCGCGGGTCCTGCTCGTGACCCTTGGCAATCGGTTCCTCGAACGGGCGCTGCTGTCGGCTCCGCGGGTGCAACTTGCCACCGCGCCGACGTTCGAGGCCGCAGCGGGCGATTTCGATGTGACGGTGCTGGACGGCATCGCCCCGCTGGCCTGGCCCGCCGGAAATGTGCTGGCCATCCGGGTGGCTTCGACCAACTGGCTGGAGATCCAGGGTGAACTGGAAGCCCCACCCATTGTGGACTGGAAGAACACCCATCCCTTGCTCCGTTTCGTCAGTTTCGACAACGTCGCCATCGGTTCGGCCATCGCCGCGCGTCCTTCGCCGTGGGCGGCGCCGCTGGTCGAGTCGCCCGGCAACCCGCTGATTCTCGCCGGCGAAATGGGGCCGGACCGGTTCGTCTGGCTCGCGTTCGACACGACGCAGAGCACGTGGCCGCTGCGGGTTTCCTTTCCCATCTTCATGGCCAATGCCATCGAATGGTTGAATCCCGCCGCCCGCCGCGCGGAGCGCTTCCAGTTGGCGGCCGGTGACCCATTGCGCGTGGCCCTGCCCGACGGGCTGCGTGAGGCCCGGATCAAGGCTCCTGACGGCACGGAGGCGGTCCTCACCGTGGAGGAGGGCAGCCAGGAAGTGGTCTTCGGCGGCGCTGACCAACGCGGCACCTACACGGTGACGGTCGGGACCAATGAGTTCTTTTACTGCGCCAACCTGCTCGATGCGCACGAAAGCGACATCCAGCCGCAGGCTGAATTGGTGCTCGGGCGCTACGCGCGGACGGAGGCCACCGAACAGCGGCTTGCCAACCTCGAACTCTGGCGCTGGCTTGCCGCCGCCGGTCTGGCGGTGCTCCTGTTCGAGTGGTGGTGGTACCACAAACGAACCGCATGATCCCGCAACCATCCCCGATTCCGCTGGCCCCCGTCCGCCTTCCCGGGCTCCTGGTGCTTGCCATGGTGTGGCTCGCGTTGCTGACCGGTTGCGGCCCGCGCCGCGCCGACGTCGTGGTCTATGCCGCCCAGGATCGCGTTTATGCCGAGCCCCTGCTCCGGCAGTTCGAGCAGGAAACCGGTCTTCGGGTCGCAGCCGTCTACGACAGCGAAGCCGTAAAAACCGTCGGGCTGGCCAACCGCCTGCTGGCCGAACGCGCGCATCCGGTCGCCGATGTCTTCTGGGGCAACGAGGAGTTCCGCACCCGGCAGCTCGCCGCGGAAGGCGTCTTCCGCGCCACCAACGGGTGGTCGGCCTTCGGTTGGCGCAGCCGCCGCGTCATCGTGAACACGAATCTCGTGGCCCTGCCGGACGTTCCCCCCTCGCTGCTCGCTCTCACCAACGAGGTGTGGCGCGGGAAGGTGGCCCTGGCCTACCCGATCTTCGGCACCACCGCCACGCACTTTGCGGCGCTCCGACAACACTGGGGCTCGGCCGTGTGGGAGGCCTGGGCGCGCGGGTTGGTGGCGAACCAGGCGTTCGTGCTGGATGGCAATTCGGTCGTCGCCCGCATGGTCGCCCGCGGCGAAGCCTGGATCGGTCTGACCGACTCGGACGATTTCCGCGTGGTGCAGGCGGAAGGCGCTCCGGTCACGGTGCTGCCCATCGGTCTCGAGACGTTGCTGATTCCGAACACCGTGGCCCTCGTGGCCGGCGCTCCGCACGCCGACGCCGCCGGACGACTGCGCGAGTTTCTCGCCGGAGAGGCGGTGGTCGGACGGCTGGTTGAGGTTGGCGCTCTGGAAGGCGCCGGGTTGGCCGCGACGGCCGGCCAAACCCTGCAGCCGGACTGGGAACGGTTGCTGGCGGATCTCGACGACACCACGCAGCGCCTGTGCGCAATCTTCCTGCGGTGATCCGGGACGGCGCCGGATGAATTTGGACGCGCGATGAGCTGGAACCTGATTCTCAACAGCCTGTGGGTCAGTGGGGGCGCCACCCTGCTGGCCGGCGGGTTGGGGGTGATCGCGGCCCTGGCGCTGATCGGCCTTGCCCCACGGCTTCGGCTGCTCGCGCTGGGCGCCGGGGTCCTGGTGCTCGCGCTGCCTCCCTTCCTGGTCACCAATGCCTGGATGTCCCTGTTCGGCATCAAGGGGATTCTCCGACCCTGGCTGCCCTTCGACCTCTACTCGGAAGCCGGGGCCATCGCGATCCTGGCGCTCATGCTCTGGCCGGTCACCGCGCTGGCGTGTGTGGCTGCCTGGCGTCGGCTCGAACCGGCACATTTCGAGGTCGAACCCGAACTCACCGGTTTCGATGCCCTGCGCCGTCTGCTCCTGCCGTCCGCCTGGCCATGGTTGACACCCGCCTTGACGCTCACGCTTGTCCTCGCGTTGAACAACTTCTCCGTGCCCGCGTTGCTGCAAGTCCGGGTGCTGCCCGCCGAAGTCTGGCTCGAATTCAACACCCGCCTGGATACGTTTGCGGCGTTCAGGGCGGGGATCCCGCTCATCCTTGCGCCGCTGGCGGTGCTGTGGGCCTTCCGACGACGGGAGGTCGCCTGGCCCCGGGTGCAGGGTGCGGTCGGCGGATGGTTGTGGCGTGAACGGCTGGCTTGGTTGTGGCCCGCGGCCGCCGTGGTGCTGGCGGGGATGCTGGCGTTGTCGCTCGCCGCGCCGCTCGGCCAACTGCTGTTCAGCGGCGAAACCTGGCGTTCGCTCGGCCCGGCCCTTCTGACCGGCGGTCGTGCGATGTGGACTTCGCTTGGGTATTCGGCCGGCGCTGCCAGCGTGGTGCTGGGGCTGGGCTGGCTTGCGCGCCGGCTGCCGCTCGCCCGGTTCGCGTGGGGGCTTTTCCTGGTTCCCGGCGTCGTGCTCGGTCTGGCGCTTCTCGAACTCGCGAACCGCGCGGGATTGGGGTTCTTGGCGGGCGGCGCGGGGTTGGTGCTGGTGGCGTTCACCCTGCGCTACTTCGCCCTGGGACATGCCGGAGCGCGGCTGGCCGCCACGGGGTGCGACCCCGACTTGATCGACGCGGCGCGGCTCGAAGGGGCCGCGGGCTGGCGCCTCTGGTGGCATGCCCATCGGCCGCAGGTGACACCGCAACTGGCCGCGACCTGGTATCTCACCTATCTGCTCTGCCTCTGGGACGTCGAAACCCTGATTCTCGTCGTGCCGCCCGGCGGTGAAACCACTCCGTTGGTGATCTTCAACCTGCTTCATTACGGGCACAACGACCACGTCAACGCCCTCTGCGTGCTGTTGCTCGGGTTGGCGGTGCTGCCGTTGGCCTTGTGGTCGCTGGGACGTTTCCTCGGATCGCTGCAACGCCGCGTCGTTGCCAGCCCGGTTCCCCCCGCCAGAACCGGACTTCTCATTCTCGCGAGCCTCGCCACCGCCGGATGCGGCGGGGATCGCCGCGAGGACACCACGGTTCAAAGCGCCTTCTTCGAGCGGGTCAGCATTGTCGGCACCCGCGGACGGGGACCGGGCGAATTCAACAAACCGCGCTCGCTCACCGTCGACCGCCACGACGACCTGTTTGTCGTCGACCTGACCGGGCGGGTCCAGCGATTCGATCACGAGGACCATTACGTCGCGGACTGGCAGATGCCCGAGACCGTGCTTGGCCGCCCGAAGGGCATGGCGGTCGATGCCGCTGGGAACATCATCGTCGTCGAACCGCATTACGCCCGGCTCAACCATTTCCGTCCGAGCGGGGAGTTGGTCAATCAATGGGGGCAGCGGGGAACGGAGCCCGGCCAGGTCATGTTCCCGCGCGCGGTGGCCGTGAACGCCGCGGGCGAGATCTGGGTCAGCGAGTACGGTCGGGCGGAACGCGTGCAGCGGTTCACGCCCGACGGCTCGAAACTGCTGGCGGTCCTGGGTGAGCCTGGTTCCGAACCCGGACAGTTCAACCGGCCCGAGGGCCTCTGCGTCGACGCCAGCGACCGGCTGTTCGTGGCGGATTCCTGCAACCATCGCATCCAGGTCTTCGCCGCTGACGGGACGTTCGAGCGGATCATCGGTCGCCCGGGCGCGGGCCCCGGTGAACTCGGTTATCCGTATGACGTGCGCGTGGATGCCGACGGCAACCTGATTGTCTGTGAGTTCGGCAACAGCCGGATCCAGGTGTTCAACCCGGCGGGAGAAAGCCTCGAGGTGTTCGGGCGACCCGGCAGCGCTCCGGGCGAATTCAGCAACCCGTGGAGCATTGCCCTGGATTCCCGCGGCAACCTCTACGTGGCCGACGCTGCCAACCACCGCGTCCAGAAACTCGTGCGGCGGCTGAAGTCCGCCACCGGCGACCACGCCGCCCTGCATCGCCCGCCCGAAAAGGAGATGGCAACCCGCTGATGAATTTCCAGTTCACCCATCCCTGGTGGTTGCTGGCGCTGCCCGTTGCGGTGGGCTGGACGCTCTGGCTCACGCTGCATTCCGACGTCTCGGTTCCGGCGTGGCGGCGTTGGTCCGCGCTGGGCGTGCGGTTGGTGATCGTGCTGGCCCTCGCGCTCGCCCTGGCCGGATTGCAGTGGTTGAAGCCGCTCGAGGGAATGAACGTCTTCTTCGTGCTCGACCGTTCCGACAGCGTGCCGGACGAGCAGCAGGAGGCCGCGCTCCAACTCGTCAATACGCTCGTGAAGGAAAAACGGGACGTGGACCGGGCCGGCGTCGTGGTGTTCGGCGATGGCGCCGGCATCGAGATGACCCCCAACGAGCGCCTCGATCTCGAGAAGATTCACGCCGTGGTCGGCCGCCAGCGCACCGACATCGCCGGCGCCGTCCGTCTCGGCACCGCCGCCTTCCCCGAAATGGGGCAGAAGCGGCTCGTGCTGCTGACCGACGGCAACGAAAACGTCGGCAACGCGCTCAACGCCGTCGACGCCGCGCGCGCCCTCAACACCACCATCGACGTCGTGCCCCTGGGGGTGACGCGCACGGGTGACGTGGCCGTGCAGAAAGTCACGTTGCCCTCGAAGCTCAAGACCGGGCAGCCGTTCGAGGTCAGTGTGTTCGTCAACTCGGACGTCGAACGCGACGCCACCCTGCGCCTCTTCCAGAACGACCGCTTCATCGGTGAACAGCCCGTCCGGCTCGAAGCCGGCAAGAACCTCTACGGCATTCCGCTCAAGCTCGACGACCCCGGCTTCTACGCCTACGACGTGCAACTCGAGGTCCCCGGCGACTTGGTGCCCGAGAACAACCGGGCCAGCAACTACGCCAGCGTCCGCGGCGATCCCCGCGTGCTGATCGTCTCCTCGGATCCCGGCGCCGACGCCCCGCTCGCCGCTGCGCTGCGGTCCGCCGGATTGCAGGCCGGGCTCGCGGACGTGAGCGGCTTCCCGGGCACGCTCGCGGAAATGCAAAGCTACGACGCCCTGGTCCTGTGCAACGTGGCTGCCGGCGACCTCGGGACCGATTTGATGCGCCTGCTTGAAAGCGCCGTGCGGGACTTCGGCGTGGGACTCGTCTGTGTCGGTGGCGACCAGGCCTATGCCGCCGGTGGCTATCGGGGCACGCCGCTCGAAAGCACCCTCCCGGTCGAGATGGAACTGAGCAGCAAGAAGGTCCTCCCGAGCGGCGCCGTCGCGCTGATCATGCACGGCATGGAATTCAACAACGGCAACCAGGTCGCCCGCGAATGCGCCCTCGGCGTGCTCGAAGCCCTCGGTCCCCAGGACGAAATGGGCGTCGTGCTCTGGGACGGCACCGAGCGCTGGCTGTTCCCGCTGTCTGAGGTCGGGGATCGCAAGGAAAAGGGCCGCGCCATCGCCGGCATGAACCAGGGCGACCTCCCCACCTTCCAGCAGGTCATGGCCATGGCCTACCAGGGCAACGCCGAGAACCCCGGCCTGAAGGACTCGAAGGCCAACCTCCGGCACATGATCATCTTCAGTGACGGCGACCCCGGCGCCCCGACCGACGCCTTGATGGAGTCCATCGTCAGCGACCGCATCACCGTCAGCACCGTCCTGATCTCCGGTCACGCCGGCCCCGACACGATGATCAAGATCGCGGACCAGGGGCGCGGCCGTTTCTACGACGTGCGTGACCCGTCGCAGTTGCCGCAGATCTTCCTCAAGGAGGCGATGGTGATCCTCAAGTCGGCCATCTTCGAGGACCCCTTCAAACCGGTCGTGGCCGCTTCCAGCGAAATCCTGCGCGGAATCGGCGCGGCGGAGCTGCCGCCCCTGCAAGGTTACGTCTGCACCACGCCGAAAGCGCGGGCCGAGGTGCCCGTGGTCTCGGACAAGGGCGACCCGGTCCTGGCCCACTGGCAATACGGTTTGGGCCGCGCGGTGGCTTTCACCTCCGATGCCCGGGCGCGTTGGGCCGTGGCCTGGTTGGGTTGGGAGAAGTACCAGCAATACTGGTCCCAGACGGTCAGCTGGGCCCTCCGCCGCGTCGATCTGGCCGAGTTGAACACCGAGGTCTCCATCGAGGGCGGCGAAGGGGTGCTGAGCGTCGAGGCCCTCGACGCCAACCAGGATTACCGGAACTTCCTCGATCTCCAGGCGGTGGTCGTCAGCCCGAAAGGGGAGCGCCAGACCGTTCGTCTCGATCAGACCGGTCCCGGTCGCTATGAAGCCCGGTTCGACACCCATGACACCGGCGCCTACCTGGTGAACGTGCTCGAGATGGAGACCGGCCAGGTGCGCGGTTCACAGGTCGTGGGTGCCAGTGTCAACTACTCGCCCGAGTTCAACGCCTCCGCCCCGAACCTCAACCTGCTCCAGCGCATCGCGGAATCCGGCGGCGGCAAAGTCCTGCCGGGCCTCGGCCAGCCGCCCGCCGAGAACCCCTTCCTGCACGATCGCGAACGCACCTTCCAACCCCGCGACCTCTGGGAAACCCTGCTGCAGCTCGCCGTGGTCCTCTTCGTGCTCGACGTGGGTGTCCGCCGCATCGACATCGACCGCGCCGAATGGCTCAAGGCCACCGCGACCCTGCGTCGGTTGATCTTCTTCTGGAAGAAGCCGACCGGACCGGCTTCGACCGACGAATCCCTGTCCTCCCTGCTGGCCCGGCGCGCCGAAGTCCGCGCCCGCCACACGCCCGCGTCCGAGCAGCCCCGCGCGGAACTCTTCCGCCCGCAGCAGGCGGCTCCGGCCACGCTCCCCGGGGAAGCGCCGGCGGGCCTTCCGGCGGATAGCAAGCCGACCGCCCCCACCGCCCAGGAATCCGCGCCGCCGCCTCCGACCGAAAGCACCACCGGCCGCCTCCTCGCCGCCAAGCGCCGCGCCACGCGCAAACTGGACAAGGAATCCTGAGCCGTCTCCGTTCAATCCCACCACGAATGGAGGTATCGTCCGCAACGCCAGCGGAAGTCCACCGCAGCAACCACCGGGCGATGAGTGGCGGCGAACCCCGGGTGGAACCTCGCACCTTGTCAATGACCACTCAGTAACTCGTAGCCGCCGACGTGCAGTCGGCGCTGACGTTCCCGCGGTCCTTGCCCCCGGGGGCGCCAGGGCGCGCGGGCCTCGGTTGGTGATCTTCCGCTGGTTGAGTGCCCGTCGGCGGTTCGGACAAAGAAAAAGCGGCGTTCGCAGGGAACGCCGCTGTCTCAGCCCGAAGCGGAGGGACCGGCTATCGCAGGACCGCCTGCGCGCGGCGGCGGATGCGGTCGCCCGGGTCCGCGTCCACCACGGCCTTGGCCAGGTCCGCGGCCGCATCCTTGTCCTGATCCTTCAAGGCTTCGGCCACGCTCACTGCGGCGGCGGCGGCTTCGGCTTTGAGTTCCTCATCCCCGAGCAGGGGTTTGAGGGTCGGGATCAGTTTCGCGTCGGGCGATTGGGCCATGGCGCTCAACACGCGCTTCTTTTCCCCCGCATCCCGGGTGGCGGCCCAGGCCGCGAGCAGGGCGTCGGCCCGCTTGCCGGGGGGGGCGTCGACACTGGCGCCGATGACGCTCAGAGCGCCGCTCAAAGCGAGCGCATGCCGGGCGTCCGCTGCCTCGCCGTCCGCCGCAATCTTCAGCAGGGGTTCGGCCGCGTTGAGATCAGCAAACCGCGCCAGGGCTTTGAGGGCGGCGTCGGTGTGGGATCCGTCGAGGAACCGCGTGACCGTGTCCAGCGCTTCGGGTCCGCCCAGGGTGCCGAGCGGGTCCAGCAGGGCGACCAGGGCGCGGTCGTTTCCGTCGGCGAGTTGGATCAACTCGCCGGTGGCCGAAGCGCCGTCCTCGAGGCGTGCCGCGATTTCGATGAGCGCATCGAAAGCATCCTCGGATTGACGTTCGAGCGCGATCCGCGCCACGGGCAGGAGTTCGTCCCGACCGCCCATCCGGTTCAGCCCCTTCAAGGCGGCGCGGCTGATGCGGGCGTCCCGCTCGGCGGCGCAAGCGCGGAGCAGGGGGACCGCTGCCGGCAATTCGCGGGCCACGAGCGCGTTGATGGCGGTCTCGCGGGCCGGGACCGGTCCGGCCTGAGCAATGGACTGGAGGGCGTCGGCGGCGTCGACCCCGGAAACCTGGACCAGAGCGGCGCGGGCCTCCGCGGCGGCGGGACCATCTTCCATGGCAATCTCGACGAGCAGACCCACACTAACGGCGCTGCCGACCTGACCGAGACGCCGGATGGCTGCGGTGCGCACCGGGGCGTCGCCCCTTTTGGCGGCCTTCATGAGTGCGGCTTCCACGGAGCCGTCCAGACGGCCGATGACCTGCGCCGCTGCCGTCGGAGCCAGGTAGGGCAGCATCGCGGCGAGGACCGGCAGGTACCCGGCGCCCAAGCCCTCGGCCGCGTTGAGCGCGGCTTGGCGGAGCAGGGGATCGGCGCCATCCAAGGCCTGGCGGATGCGGTCGCTGCTGCCTTGCGGGTCAACCTTGGCAAGACCCGCGAGCGCTGCCGCGCGAGCGTAGGGATAAACGCTGCGGTCGAACACCTGCCGGCAGGTCTCGCGGGCGGTGGGAAGATCGCCGCGCGCGCAGCGGACATCCGCGGCGGCGACCATGGCGAGCGACACGGACGGTGACTGGTTCATCAACGGCTCCAGCGCCTCGATGGCCGGCGGGGTGCCGATGGCGCCCAACGCCCGGGCGGCGGCGGCCATGGTGAGCGGGTCCTTCAATGCCGAGGCGACCAGGCCGACAATCCGGTCATCACCGCGCTCGCCAACGGAGCGCAACAAGCCGATCCGCCAGGCCGGTTCCGCGCCTTCTTCCAGCGCCCGAGCCAGGGCGTCGACCAGGGCTTGAATGGCCGCTTCGGAAGGGTTCTTCTCGAGCGCCCGCCGCGCGCATTCGCGCAACTCGATGTCGGAGTCGGACAGCAGTCCCTGCAGCGCCCCGACGGATTCATAGCCGCCCATGTACTCGATCTGACGGACCATCCAAACGCGTGCGGGCGGGGCGATGGTGTCGTCGGCCACGAGGTCCGCGAGTGTTTTTCCCAATGCCTGGCGGGCTGCTTCATTGCCCGGTTTGGAGGATTCCGAAGCGATGTCTTGCAGTTCCATCTGGGCCGCGTAACGGGCCGGAACATCAGCGTCCGCGAGGCGGGGAATCAGGGCTTGCACCTGTTCGGTAAAACCGGCCCCGTGCGAGGCCGCGAAGCTGGCGACCAGGGCGCCGAGCAGCGAGGGGAGAATCGAGCGTTTCATGCAGCAGTTCCTCAAGCGTGTGAAGGGGAGTTCGTTCATTGGTTCGTCGCGTAATGGTCCCTGGTTCAGATGTAGACGTAGGGCGCCCGGCGCGGGCGGTCCATCCAGCGGCTGGCGGCGGGATCGCCCAGGATCGCTTCGCGGGTCGGATCCCAACGCAAGGGCCGTTTCAGTCGCTCGGCAATGCCGCTCAGGTGACAGATCGTCGCCGTGCGATGACCGATCTCCGCGGTGCAGATGTTGGGCTGGCGGGTCTTGATGGACTCCACCCAGTTGCTTTCATGCTGGTTGGATGCATAAAGGGCGGTCTCATACGGGGCCAGCGCCTTCTCCTTCAGCGAAAGGGGTTCCGTGTCGAGGCGGTCGCCGCGGCTCACGCGGACTTCGCCCTCCGTGCCGATGAACCGGATCATGTGGCCCATCATGTCCCGGTGATCGCGCAGGACCTTCGTGCCACCGGCGTAGATGTGGGTCTGGTATTCCGTGCCTTCGTAGCCCTTGGGAACGAACTCGACCGGCCCGCTGTCGTCCATGCCGAGCGCCCACTGGATGATGTCGAAGTGGTGCGCCCCCCAGTCGCCGTTCTTGCGGGAACCATAGTCCCAGAAGCACCGCCAGCCGCCGCCGTAGTTCCCTTTCACGCGATCCTCGTTGTAGGGATACCAGGGCGTCGGGCCGAGCCAGCGGTCGTAATCGAAGCCCTCGGGGATCGGTTGCTCGGGGAGGGTGCGCGGCGGGGCGAACTGACCGAGGCTCGCGTAAATGGTATGGACCCGGCCGATCCAGCCGTTGCGGACGATTTCGCAGGCCTTGCGGAAGGCGCGTTCGGAGCGCTGCTGCGAACCCACCTGCAGGATGGCTCCGTGCTGCTTCGACGTGTCGCTCATGATGCGGCCCTCGCGAATCGTCAGCGTCATCGGCTTCTGCACATAGACATCCTTGCCGTGGCGCATCGCCATCACCGAGATGGGCGCGTGCCAGTGGTCCGGCGTGCAGACCACCACGGCGTCGATGTCGCTGCGGGCCATGATGTCCTCGAACTCGTGATAGGCAGCGCAACCGGCGTAGCGGCCGCTGCCCTGGCGCCGGGCGTAGGCGTTCTCGACCGCCTCCTTGTTCGACTCGCGCTTGCGGCGGTCGACATCGCAAACCGCGAGCACCTGGGTGTCCGGCCGGCCACAGAAATGGTTGCGGTGCCCGCCCATCATCAGGCCCATGCCGATGAGCCCGATCCCGATGCGGTTGTTGGGGGCGTTTTGGCCGAGGACCGTGACGGGCGCCAGGGCGGGCAGGCCGGCCAGGGTGATCCCGGAAAGGGCGGTTCGTTTCAGGAAATCGCGTCGCGTGCTTTTCATTGGCTCACTCATCGCTTCAATTGCCGGAGATTGACCGGTTCCGAACCGGGCTGTCGTCCGGTTCTCCAGGGAACGTCCGCGACCCAAGCCCCCCGGCACATCGGGACTGGGACGCGGGCGAACGGGGGGCATCATGCGCGCTGCCCGCCGTCGATGCCAGTCCCGGTTTTCGCAGGCGTGATTCCGTTGATGGACCGCGGGCGGAGGTGCGGAGCCAAGGGAGCGCGCCGAACCGTCCTCGACACGGGTTTGGGAGGTGGGCGGAGAAGCGGGGGATCGGGTGCGGCGCGCAGGGGAGGGCGCGTCCCTCCGTGCGCGCTGTTTCGGGCGGGGCGGCCGCTCCCTGGTTACTTGAGCCGGTCAGGGTTCAGCGGTTGCAGGTCCTTGGGGACGAAGAGGCCGTCCTTGCGGAGCAACTCACCGTCGAACCAGATTTCTCCCCCTCCCCATTCCGGGCGCTGTATCAACACCATGTCCCAATGCACGGCGGACCGGTTCCCGTTGTTGCATTCCTCGTAGGCCTGGCCCGGCGTCAGGTGCAACGAACCGGCGATCTTCTCGTCGAAGAGGATGTCGCACATCGGATTCAGGATGTGGGGGTTGAAGCCCAGGGAAAACTCGCCCGTGTAGCGCGCCCCGGCATCGGTGTCCAGGATCTCGTTGAGACGCGCGGTGTTGCTGCCGGTGGCCTGCGCCACGCGGCCCTTCACGAACTCGAGCCGGACGTTCTCGAAGCGGGTGCCCGCATAGAGGGTGGGGGTGTTGAACTGGATGACCCCGTTGATCGAGTTTCGGACCGGACAGGAGAAGACCTCGCCATCCGGGATGTTGCGCAGGCCGTTGCACGACACCGCGCCCAGGCCCTGGATGCTGAACTCGAGGTCGGTGCCGGGGCCCTTGATCTGCACCCGGTCCGCCCGGCGCATGCGTTTCTCGAGCGGCGCCATCGCCCGGGCCATCTTCCCATAGTCGAGCGTGCAGACCCGGAAGAAGAAGTCCTCGAAGGCCTCGGTGCTCATGTTCGCGGCCTGGGCCATGCTCGGCGTGGGCCAGCGCAAAACCACCCAGCGGGTCTTGTTCACGCGGTGATCGAGGACCGGTCGCAGCGTCCGGGTGTACAGGCCCAGCCGATCGCCCGGCACATCGGCGTTCTCGCTGGCATTGCCGCTGCCGCGGATGGCCACGTAAGCCTGCATCTTCCGCATCCGGTGCAGTTCGAGGTCGCGCATCAACTTCGCGTGGCGGGGATCGGTGGCGCGCACCACCTCGCGGTTCACCCGCGAGTGCCGGACCTCGACCACCGGTACCGCCGGTACCGCGCGCACTTCCCGGATCAATGCCACGGCGAACTCGTCCGGGACATCCATCAAGTCCAGCAGCACGTGGTCGCCCCGTTTCAACGCGGTGGAATACCGCACGAGCACGCGGGCCAGTTCGGGGTATCGCGGATCCGTCATAGGCCGACCAACGTAGCGACGCCGCCCCCCGCCGGTCTAGCCTTTTGCGTGGCCCCGGGGAGATGGCGCGCGGAGTTGATCCGGCGGACGCCGCCCGGACTCAGGCTCGCTGCGGAATGAACGCCGCGGTCCGAGAATGCCGCGAGGCGCGCGGGGCTGCGCCCGGTTTGACAGCGGTTTCGCGGTGCGGTTAGTATCCGCCGCCAGACAGGGCACGTCATGAGTCCGTTGTTGAGTCAACCCGTGCTGGTCCTGAACCGGCTGTGGCAGGCGGTCAACATTTGCACCGCCCGGCGCGCGCTCACCCTGCTCTTCGAGGGCCACGCGCAGGTTGTTTTCGGCGATGACAGCGGCGCCTACCGGACTTTCGATTTCTTCGAGTGGAAGGACTTTTCCCGGACCCGGCCCGATCCCGAGAGCATCGCCACGGTGTCGTTCAAGATCCGCGTGCCGCGGGTGATCCTGCTGGTCTTCTTCGACCGGTTGCCCAAGAAGGAGGTCAAGTTCACCCGTCACAACATCTTCGAGCGGGACAAGAACACCTGCCAGTATTGTGGGCGGACGTTGGACCGGAAGGACCTGAACCTCGATCACGTGGTGCCGCGCGACCGGGGCGGGCCCACGTCGTGGGAAAACATCGTGTGCTCGTGCATCCCCTGCAACACCCGCAAGGCCAACCGGCTGCCGGCCGAGGCAGGGATGCGCCTCATCCGCAAGCCGCGCCGGCCGAAATGGCGGCCGTTCGTCCAGATTCAAGTCGGCATGCCGTGCCACGAGAGCTGGCGCCACTTCGTCGACGTCGCCTATTGGAACGTCGAACTCGGCCAGGAATTCGGCTAGCGCGCGCGGCCGGCGGCGTTCCGACTCACCCGGCGCGGCAACGGGGCGATTCCCCGCGCGGGCAGACCACCGCCGCCCTCCGGATCGGGATCCGGTTTGCCCGCACCCTGCTGATTGCCGTCCGACCGGGTGCGCATCTCAGTGTTTTCCGACTCCGTGCGGCCCGAAGAGTCGGAGCGCGGAATTCATTCCGCAGACCCCGCCGGGAGTCAACCTTGCTGCGGAATGAACTCCGCCCTCCGAAAAAGCTGAGATGCGCACTCCGACCGGCGGGGGCGCGATTTACACTCGATCCGTTCCGGCCGGCGGTGCATCGTGGGGCCGACACAATAAACCAGAACCTCTCGCGATCATGAACACCTGCCTTTTCCTTCCCCGCTGCCGGCTTCGTCGCGTGGGGCCGGGCGCGCTCCTTGGATTGGCGGCCGGCCTTGTCGTCGCCCTGGCCCAGGATGCGGCCCCCGCCACCCCCGCCGCCGTTCCGGCCCCGCCGCCGGTTCGCAAACCCCGGCTCCTGTCCCACGAGGAAATGCCCGCCCTGCAGGGCGAAGGCTGGAAATCCCTCTTCGACGGCCGGAACCTCAAGCCCTGGACCGTCACCGATTTTGCCGGCCACGGCGATGTCGAGGTCGCCGACGGCAACCTGGTCCTCGGCATGGGGGCGATCATGAGCGGGGTCAACGGTCCGACCAATCTCTTCAAAACCAACTATGAACTCGTCCTCGATGCCAAGCGCACGATGGGTTCGGACTTCTTCTGCGGGCTCACCTTCCCGGTCGGAAACGACTGCTGTTCGCTGATCATTGGCGGGTGGGGCGGGGGAGTCGTGGGTCTCTCGAGCCTCGACGACATGGACGCGTCGATGAACGAAACCACGCTCTATCTGGTCCTCAAGCAGGATCAGTGGTACCGGGTCCGCGTCCGGGTGACCCTGGAGCGGATCGATGCGTGGATCGGCGAGCGGCAGGTGGCCGAGGTCCGCATCGAGGATCACAAGATCACCGTGCGCCCGGGCGACATCGAACTGAGCCAGCCGTTTGGCATCGCCACCTACCAGACCGCCGCGGCGATCCGCAACATCCAGTGGCGCTCACTCGACTGACCCTCGCATACACTTCCCCATGAACCGAGCGAAGGGGTCAGTCCTGCGTCTATTGCAGGTGCTCCCTCCTGCAATAGTGAGGCCTGACCCCGGAGCGGCCGAACCGGTTCAAGCTCCCACTGCGCGACAACGCTTTTCTCATCAACACTCCCCATGAACCACCGAACCTGCCTGAAAACCGCCGCCAGCCTCGGGCTCGCGGCCGGTGTCGCCGCGGTCGCCGCCGACCGTCCTTTCCTCGAATCGGAACTCATCTTCCCGTATGAGGTCCTTCACAACCACGCTTCCTGCATCGTGGAAACCCCGCGCGGCGACCTGCTCGTCACGTGGTTTCGCGGGTCGGGCGAGCGCACCGCCGACGATGTGCAGATCATGGGCGCGCGCCAGCGGGCGGGCGAATCCGCCTGGAGCCCGCCGTTTGTGATGGCGGATGCGCCGGACTTTCCCGATGGCAACCCCTGCCTGTTCGTCGCGCCCGACGGCCGGCTCTGGCTGTTCCACACGACCATCCAGGCCAACACCTGGGAAAGCGCTCTGCTGAAATACCACGTCTCGACCGACTACGACGGCGATGGTTGCCCGCAGTGGGCGGACAGCCGCGTGCTGCACGTCAAGCCGGGCGGGAAGTTCGTCGAAACCGTGCAGCGAGCCCTGCCCCAATTCGAGGCGCTCGCCGCCCGGAGCGACCTGCCGCCGCGCACGAAGGCCGAGGTTGACGCCTTCCTCGGCGCCATGCGCGACCATGCCGACGACAAGTTGTACCGCCGGCTCGGCTGGATGACCCGGGCGCATCCCTTTCTGCTGAACGGCAGCCGCCTGATCGTCCCGCTCTACCACGACGGTTTTTCCTTTTCGCTCATGGCGTTGACGGATGACTGGGGCCAAACGTGGCAGTTCAGCACGCCGTTGGTTGGGGCGGGCAACATCCAGCCCAGCCTCGTGCATCGCCGGGACGGCTCGCTTTATACCCTCATGCGCGACAACGGCCCGCCGCCGCAACGCCTCCTCCAGAGCGACTCGCGCGATGGCGGCGAAACGTGGTCGACGGTCACCGACAGCGACCAGCCGAATCCCGGTTCGGGCGCCGAAATCATCGGCCTGCGCAACGGCCTTTGGGTGCTCATCAACAACGACACCGAACAGGGGCGCCACAGCCTGGTGGTGCGCCTCTCCGACGACGAGGGGAAGACCTGGCGTTGGGAGCGGCATCTCGAACGCGACGCCCCCGGCCCTGAATCCGGTCGTTACCATTACCCGTCCATCATCGAGGCCGCCGACGGCACGTTGCACGCCAGCTACAGCTACCACCTGCACCGGAGCCAACTGCCCAAGGACCTGGACGGCGATCCCGCGGCGAAGTCGGTCAAACACGCCCACTTCAATCTCGCGTGGGTCATGGAAGGCGATCTATGAACGGCGAAACCCGGCGGCGTTTTTCTCTCACGTTGGGGTTGCTCCTCGCCGGGCAGTGCCTGGCGCAACGCCCGCCCCAGGGCCCGATCTCACCGACGCGCCACACGGCGGAAAGCCTCGGTTACCAGCTGGTTTGGGAAGACCCATTCGACGGGGACGCGCTCGATCCGGCGAAATGGGCCGTGCGCGGTGTCGGACCGCGGGCGGTCGGGTTCGTGTCGCCGGAAGCCGTCGAAGTGCGGGATGGTTGCCTGCGCCTGCATGCCTTCAAGAAAGACGACCGCATCCTGATCGGCGCGGTGGGCACGCAGGGGCGGTTCATGACGCGGTATGGATTCTACGAATGCCGCGCCCAGGTGCAGCGCTCGGCGGGCGTTTGGGCGGCCTTCTGGATTCAGTCGACCGACATCGCGCAGGGCGAGGACCCCGCGGTCTACGGCGCGGAAATCGACATCCTCGAGTGCTTCCGCAAGCTCGGCCCCGACATCGTGTCCCACAACGTCCACTGGGCCTACGGACCGAACCAGCGGACGACGCACGGGATGCAGAGTTATCTGCCCGGCGTGGGCGAGGGGTTTCACACGTTCGCCCTCGAATGGACCCCCGAGAAATACGCCTTTTACGTCGACGGCTACAAATTCTACGAAGTGCGCGAGGGTCTCTCGCACATCGAGGAATACCTGATCCTCAGCATGGAACTGCCGTCGCGGATGGAAGAGCTGGAGAACGCGGTTTTCCCCGACGTGTTCCTGGTGGATTACGTGAAGGTCTACCAGCGGCCTCCGGAGCCGTCGGCGAAGCAGGACCCGCCCTGAAGCCCCCGCCGCGCGCCCCCTTGTGTCCCTCCCGTCCCTCAGGTCCGTTCACCCCCACCAGCCCCCGGCAAGCGGGAGGTTGCAGCTGCACAGGATTCAAGCCGGGAACCCAGACTCGGCACGATGCCTCGGACCTCAGCCACGCGCATCAGCGCGAGACCCCGCGCGGTCGCGGTGGTTTCGTTGCTGTTGCTCGCAGCCTGCCTGCGTGCGTTGGACGGGCCGGCTCCGTTCCCCGCCTTCGATGCCGGGTCGGCATCGGCTTACCTGCAGGAAGTCGCAGGCCGGTTGGCGCAGGAGATGGCGGATGATCCGAAGGCCATCGAACTCGAGGCGCGCGTGCTGGGTGAGCTTGGCTTGGTCGAGGAGGCGGAACGCCTGACCGGCCTCGCGCTTGAAAGGTCCGGCGGCCGGGCCGACCTCGCCGTCTCGCTGGCCGATCTGCGAATTCGTCAGAGCCGGCTGAGCGCCGCGCAGGCGGCCATCGAACAAGGCCTGCGCCGCGACCCGGCGGTCCCCGGCGGTTATCGGCGCCTGGGCATGATCCGGGACCGGCAAGGAGACCGCGTGGGCGCCCGCGCCGCTTTCGAGGAAGCGGTCCGACGCGAACCCACCGATGCCACGGCGCATTTGCTGCTCGGCCAGTTGCTGCTGGATGACGCTGAACCGGCGGACGCCATCGAGCAGCTCGAGGCCGCCTGCCGGCTGGCGCCCGATTCGGCCAACGGCTTCTACGCCCTGGCCCAGGCGCAGGTCCGGTCCGGAGACCGGGAGGCCGCGCGGCAAACGCTCGTTTCCTTCCGCCGGCTCAAGGAAGCCGAGCAACGCCGGGCCGATGCGCTGAACGCCGGTCGCGACGATGCCCGGGCCATGCAAAACCTGGCCGGCGGGTTCCATGTCGAAGCGGCGGAACTCCTGCTGGCCCGGGGCCGCAGCGCGGCGGCCGGCGCGCATCTGACACAGGCGATTGCCGTGCAGCCCGAGGCGGTGAAAGCGCGCGAGCGACTGGGCTTGCTGCGCCTCCGCGAAGGTCGCCCGGCGGAGGCGCGGGAGCACTTCGAGCAGTTGGTCCGGCTCGAACCCGACGAAGCCCGGCATCACGCCAATCTCGGAACCTTGCTGCTCCAGCTCGAGGACGTGACGACCGCGGTGCCCGTCCTGCGTCGGGCGCTCGAACTCGATCCCCGCCAGCCCCAGGCCTTGAACAACCTCGCGCGTTGGCTGCTCGCGCGGTCGCGTCAGGTGGACGAGGCGTTGGCGCTTTGCCGGCGGTTGGTCGAGGTCCAATCCACGGCCGCGAACCACGATCTGCTCGCCTGGGCCTGCTACGCGAACGGCCGGGCGGACGAGGCCCGGGAGGCTTCCGCCCGTTCCGTGGCCCTGGCCCCGGATAACCCGGTTTACCGCGAACGGTTGCGGCGCCTGCAATCCTCCCAATGAAACTCCCAAAGGCCCCCCTCCGCTCGAACACCGCGCCTCCGATGGGGAGCGCCCCCCTGTGGAGTGCGCCGGCAAAGCGCAGCGGCGACGGCGCTTTCGTGGCGGGACCGGCTGCCGAACACCCGGTCCGCTCCGCAGCGCCGAAAAGCGGTGTCCAAGCCACCGCACTCCAAAGCGCCCGCCGCCGTTCGCAAGCCGCGCCTTCGATGGGGAGCGCCCCCCTATGGAGTGCGCCGGCAAAGCGCAGCGGCGACTGCGCTTTCGTGGCGGGACCGGCTGCCGAACACCCGGTCTGCTCCGCAGCGCCGAAAAGCGGTGTCCAAGCCACCGCACTCCAAAGCGCCCGCCTCCGTTCGCAAGCCGCGCCTCCGATGGGGGGTGCCCCCCTATGGAGTGCGCCGGCAAAGCGCAGCGGCGACGGCGCTTTCGTGGCGGGACCGGCTGCCGAACACCCGGTCCGCTCCGCAGCGCCGAAAAGCGGTGTCCAAGCCACCGCACTCCAAAGCGCCCGCCGCCGTTCGATTGCCGCGCGGAACAGCCGAACGCGGCTCACGCTGCCGGCCCGGCTTCCCAGGACCCCTTCCGCCCCGCAGCCCGGAAAGCGGCCTCAACCGCCGCCGCAGTCCGCGCCGTCTGGAAAGCACCTGCACCTGGGCCCGGTCACGCTTCTCTGCCTGCTCCAGTTGCTGATTCTCGGCGAACTCCGCGCCGCGACGAACCTCCGTTTCCGCGATGCCACCGGGACCAGCGGCATTGAGTTTGTCCACACCGACGGCAGCTCGGGCCGGCATTACATCGTCGAGACCATCGCTTCGGGTCTGGGTCTGATCGACTACGACAACGACGGCTTCCCGGACCTTTACCTGCTGAACGGCGCGTCACTCCCGGGCGTGCCCGAGCCCGCGACGCCGCCGCGCAACGCCCTCTACCGAAACAACGGCGACGGCACCTTCACCGATGTTACCGGGGCCAGTGGCCTCGGGGATCCGGGCTATGCCCTCGGCTGCGCGGTGGCGGATTTCGACAACGACGGTTACGAGGACGTCTACATCACGAACGACGGTTCCAACCGCCTCTTCCGCAACAACGGCAACGGCACGTTCACCGATGTCGCCGCGCAAGCGGGAGTGGACGACGCCTCCTTCGGTGCCGGCTGCGCCTTTCTGGACTTCGATCACGACGGCCTGCTGGACCTGTACGTGGCGAACTACCTCCGGTTCGATCCGGCCGCGTTCAAACCCTGCACCCGCGCCGGCGTCCCCGTGTATTGCGATCCGCGGACGTATCCGCCGGTTGCCGACCGCCTGTTTCGCAACCGGGGCGACGGGACCTTCGCCGATGTGACCGAATCCTCGGGCATTGGGCGCCACGTCGGCTACGGCATGGGCATGGTCTGCGCGGATTTCGATGACGACGGGTGGACCGACATCTACGTGGGGAACGACGTGCAGGGGAATTTTCTGTTCCACAACCAGCGGGACGGGACGTTTGCCGAGATCGGGACGCTGGCCGGCGTGGCCTACGACGAATACGGAGACGAACAGGGCACCATGGGCGCGAACGCCGGCGACTACGACGGCGACGGCCGGGTGGACCTGGTCGTCACGGATTACCAGAACCAGTCCACCACCCTCTACCGCAACCTGGGTGACCTGCTCTTTCAGGACGTTACGGTCGAAACCGGCGCCGGGGCCGGTTCGTTGCCGCTCGTAACGTGGGGCTGCGGCTTCGTCGATTTCGACAACGACGGCCAGCGCGAACTCTTCACCGCCGCCGGCCACCTCCAGGACACCGTCGAGCAATACGACCGCAGCACGACGTATCGTCAGCGGAACCTGCTGTTCCAATGGCAGGACGGGAGGTTCCGGGATGTTGCGTCCGACATCGGCGGTCCGCTGGGCGTTTCCGAAAGCAGCCGCGGGGCGGTGTTCGGCGATCTCGACAACGACGGCCGCATGGACGTCGTGGTGCTCAACGCCCGCAGCCGGCCGACCGTGATGTTCAACGACACTCCCGCTGCCGGCCATTGGACCAACCTCAAGCTCGTCGGGCGCCGCAGCAACCGTTCGGCCGTGGGCGCGGTGGTGCGGGTCACGGCCGGGGGACGAACGCAGGTCGATGAGGTCCGGGCGGGGCGGGGCTATCAAAGCGCCGAGGATCTTCGGTTGCACTTCGGATTGGGGAGCGCCTCGCGGCTGGCGCGGGTGGAAGTCCGCTGGCCGGGCGGGGAGATCCAGGAATGGACGGACCTTCCCGCGGATCACGTACTCCGCCTCACGGAAGGCGATCCCGAGGTGGCGCCCCTTTCGTTCGATCTTCCCGCCCGCCCAGCCGCGGAGCCGACCTCGCGCTGAACTCCCGGACTGTGCCGTCGCCCTTCCTCGGCCTCACGCGCGGGCGACCCCTGGCCGGGGTGAAGTGGAGGCGGACAGGGGTGGGAGGTGAAACCGGCCGGGTCAGCCGCCTTTCGCGTCTCCAAATGGGGATTGCCAATCCGGTGACATCCCGGTAAAGATTCCGGCGCAACCATTGGAATGCCGGAGCGTGGCTGATTGGTCGTGGGGTTTGTCAGCGGGGCTGGCAAGCGCGACTGACAGCGGGGCACGCTGGGCGGACCAACCGTAATCCAAATAATCGAATATGAGCAAACACCTTATCCGCAATGCCTTGCTTTGGGGCGTCGGGCTCAGTGCCGGGGTTTACCTCGGACACACGCAGACGTTCCAGAACCTGGATCTCGGGACCACGGGGACCGACCCCGTCACCGCAGGCTCCGCCACCGTGAGCGGGGGCACCGTCACCGTAACGGGTGGTGGTTCCGATATCTGGAATTCCTCCGACGCCGGCCACTATTACTACACCGAGGTCGCCGGCGACTTTGACGTCAAGGTTCAGATCGAGTCCCTCACCGGCACCCACGACTGGGCGAAGGCCGAGTTGATGGTCCGCAAGCCGGACGGGGTCACCGGCACCCCCATGGGCCCCGACGCGTTCTTTGCGATGATGGGCACGCGTGCGGCGACCCAGAACAAGATCAGTCCGCAGTGGCGGGCCACGAACGCCGGTGGCGCGAACTGGGACGATGCCGTCAGTCGCGGCCCGGTGAACTACCCCGACGAATACGTGCGGATCACCCGGGTCGGCGGGACCCTGCACGGTTACTCGAGTACCGACGGATCCAGTTGGCGGCACCACATCACGATCGACACGGTGGCCGACGCGGCTTGGAACGACTTCACCGGTCCGCTCTATGTCGGGCTCGCCGTGACCTCCCACGACAACACCGCTGACGTGCTTGCCACCGGCGTGTTCAAAGGCTTGACCTTCCTTACCCCCACGGCCCCGGCCATCACGACCCAGCCGCAAAGCGCCTCGGTCATCGCGGGCAGCCCCGCGACCTTCACAGTTGGCTTCAACCAAGCTGCGGTCAGTCCGTTGCCGACGTTCGAGTGGAAAAAGAACGGCGCGGTTGTGCCCGGTGTGACCGGCCCGACCTACACCATCGACCGGACACCGGCCACCGACGATGGCGCGACCATCACGGTCACCATGTCGAACGCCTCGGGCAGCGTCACCAGCACCCCGGTGACACTCTCGGTGAACGATGACAACATCCCGCCCACGCTGGACTTCGTGACGGGCTCGCTCTCGTTCACGCAGGTCAAGGTGCGCTTCTCCGAGCCGGTGACGCCGGCGACGGCGCAGGTGGCCAACAACTACAAGATTCAGGGCCTGACGATCTCGTCGGCCGTCCTGAGCGCGGCGCCGAACGATGACACCGTCATCCTGACGACGACCAAGCAGGGCGAGGGCGCGAGCTACACCCTGGTGGTGAACAACATCAAGGATGTGGCCGGGAACACCATCGCGGCCGACAGCTCGATGGCGTTCAAGAGCCACGTCTGGATGCCGGGCTACGTGCTCCACAAGTTCTGGGATAATGTCACAGCGAACACCATCGCGGGTCTCGAGGCTGATCCGCGCTATCCGGACAACCCGACCTGGATCTCCATCGAGCCGGCAGCCGAATACCCTCCGAACGGCGGGAATGAAGGCGGTAGCAACTACGGGAATACTCTCGAGTGGTGGTTCAGCCCGCCGCAGAACGGCGAGTACGTGATGTACACGTGCAGCGACGATCCCTCGGACCTCTACCTCAGCACGGACGACGATCCCGCCAACAAGGTGCTCGTGGCCCAGGAAACCGCCTGGAGCAACCCGCGCCAATGGGTGAACACCGCCGGGGGCAGCGATCTGTTGGCGAAGAACTCCTACGACAATCCCAACTCGATGTGGCCCGGCCTGTTCCCGTGGATCATCGAGCTGCAAGCGTCGCAGAAGTACTACATGTTCTCCATCCACACCGAGGGTGGCGGCGGTGACAACGTCGGTGCCACGTTCACGTTGGTGCAGGACTACGTGCCGGGGTCGACCCCGGCCGACGGCACGGCCCCCGCGTTCACGGGGAATGCGATCGGCGTCTACCTTGATCCGAACGGAGCCACGGTCGACATCGTCACTCCACCGGCCAACACCACGCAGCAGGAGAACCGCGCCGCGACCTTCATGGTCGACGCGGTTGGCAGCTCCGCCTACGGCAACACCGTCACCTACCAGTGGCAGAAGACGACGCCGGGCGGCTCGACGTTCTCGGACATCGCCGGGGCGACCTCGGCCGAGTACACAACGCCGGTGCTTTCGCTGGCGGACACCAACACGAAGTACCGGGTGATCTGCACGGTGCCCACGCTGAGCGTGACCAGCGCCGAAGCGGTGCTTACCGTGGTTCCCGACACCTTCCCGCCGATGGTCGAGCGCGCGGGCGCCCTCGCCAGCCGCACGGGCAACACCGTCGATGTCGGTGTCGTCTTCGACGAGCCCGTTACCCCGGCCTCGGCGCAGACGGTCGGCAACTTCACCATCGCGGGCGGCACCGTCAGCGCGGCCAAGTACTGGGATGGTTCGCCCGGTGTCGTGCTGACCGTCTCCGGCCTGACCGCCGGCAACGTCTACACGGTGGACGTCAAGAACATCGTCGACCTCAAGGGCAACACCATGACCTCGGGTTCGGCCTCGTTCAGCATCGGTTCGATGAACTGGGATGTCGTCGGCGCCGGCGAACAGGGCCTCGGGGCCGCGGTGCTCCCGGTGTCCAACAACGGCTTCGACATCTACAGCGATGGCGTGGGCGAATGGGCCGCCTACGATGAGGCGACCTTCGTTTACGAGGAGCTGACGGGCGATTTCGACAAGAAGTTGCGCGTCGAGTTCCAGGACAACTCCAGCCAGTGGGCCCGCGCCGGTCTGATTGCGCGTGACGTGCCCAACTTCGGCGTGGATCGCGCCACCCAGGAAGGCGGCGAAGCCGGCCGCTACCAGAAGGTGCATGTGAATCCGGTCGGCCCGACCCTCACCGGCCCCGGCACGAACGGCAACGGCGCCTGGGAAGGCAACCGCCGCCTGAACACCGGTGGTCAGACCAGCAGTGCGGGCGGCGGTGGCGTGCCGCTCTACCCGAACGCTTGGTGCCGCATGCAACGCGTCGGTCAGACGATCACCATCTACCGTTCTGACGACGGCATCACGTGGACGTCCCTCGGGTCGACCACCTGGCCGGATGCGGCCGAGACCGAAACCCCGGGATCCGGAGCCACGCTGCCTGATACCCTGTATGTCGGTCCCGAGTTCTCTCCCGAGAACGCCAACATCACGAACGAAGGGGACCGGGGGATCTGGCTTGCCAAGATCCGCGACTACAGCGACACGTTCGCCGCGACTCCGGTCGTGCCGTTCGGCATCGGCCTGAACTTCGGCGCCGATGAACCCGATAGCGGCAACCAGGGCGGCATGCCATCGAGCGCCGCCGCGGGCGCCCCGGGTTACGTCCAGGCCAACTGGAACAACCTGTCCGGCGCCGCCGGCACCGCCAGCAACCTGGTGGCGGACAAGACCGGATCGGTTCAATCGACCGGCGTCGCCGTCGAGTGGAATTGTCCCAACACCTGGTCCTCCACGGGACGGGGTGAGGAGAACAACGCCCTCGGTGGCTATGACCGCACGCTCATGCTCGGTTACCTGGACACCGGAGCGGCCACGACGACCACGGTCAGCATCACCGGGATTCCGGCGGACCTGACCGGCGCCGAGGGCGGCTACGACGTCCTGGTTTACCTGCTGGGCGGCGTGCCGGGACGCGGTGGCGCCTACGGCATCCGCGACAGCATCGGTGGAACCGTCATCCGCGACTACGTCCGGGCCCAGGGACCGACCAACCCGTCGGCTCACTCCGAGGCCACCGGCGATCCCGCCGAGTGGAACGAGGGCACGTACGTGATCTTCCGGGGCCTCACGGCTTCGTCGATCGTCGTCGAAGGCACGACCGAGAACGGGAACGGGCTCAGCGGCACGCCGCGGGCGCCGATCAACGCCGTCCAGCTCGTGCCGTCCGGTGGCGGTGCGCCGCCGGAAATCACGGCCATCGTCCTGAACGAGGATGGCACGGTGACGGTGGAGTGGATGGGTGGCGGCACGCTGATGGTCGCGCCGACGGTGACGGGTGACTGGAGTCCGGTTGCGGGCGCCACGAGTCCCTACACCTTCGAGCCGACGGAACCGGCGCTGTTCATCCGGATCGGCCAGTAAGCCGGCAGACGCCGGTTGAAGGCAGAACACAGGAGGCCGGGCGCCCTGCCCGGCCTCCTTTCCTTTGGAGCATGTGCGGGCATCCCCCCAATCAGGCAGCAGTTGACGTAAGGAGGCTCCGATCTCCTCGCAAACCGAGCGATGGGGTCAGTCCTGCATCTGTTGGCGGCGCTCCCTCCGCCAACAGTGAGGCCTGACCCCAGAGCGGCCCCACCGGTTCAAGGTCCCGATGCGTGACAACACGTATTCCATCAACATTCTCGATGAACCGGTGGCCCCCAATGGAGGGCAAAGCTCCGCGACGCCCTGACCTGATTCCTGGGACTCGCGGAGCTCGCCCCCCCAATGGTCGCGCTCCTCACGTCAGCTACTATTCCTCGGAAACTCTCTTCATGCGCGCAGCTTCTGTACTTCAGTACGCTCTGATGGCGGTTTGGTGCGTCGGGGGCTGCCCGGCCTTGTTGATCCGGGCCGGCGAGTCCCCGTCCGAGCCGACGCGTGAACCGCATCCCTCGGTTGAAGTCCAACCAGCCGGTGAACGCGGTGTCGGCTTCACGGCACTGCCTGCCGCCCAAACCGGTGTGGGCTTCACCAATGTGCTCTCGCCGGCCCGCGAGCTGGCGAGCCAGATTTTGACCAGCGGCTCCGGGGTTGCCGCGGGCGATTTCGATGGCGACGGGTGGTGCGATCTCTACTTTTGCGGGCTGGATTCCTCGAACCGCCTTTACCGCAACCTCGGCAACTGGCGTTTCGCGGACGTCACGGAAACCGCCGGGGTCACGTGCGCCGGCATGGATTGCTCGGGAGCGGCCTTCGCGGACATCGACGGCGACGGGGACCTCGAGTTGCTGGTCAACTCCTACGGGCAGGGCACGGTGGTCTTCATGAACGAAGGCGCCGGTCGCTTTCGCCGGGGCGGGCCCGCGTTGAATCCTGGAAAGGGGGGAAGCTCGATGGCGTTGGGCGACATCGACGGCGACGGGGACCTTGACCTCTACGTGGCCAACTACCGGACCCGTTCGATTGCCGACGAGCCCGGCACCCGCTTCACGTTGACCCGCGTCAACGGCGAGCCGGTGGTCGGCATGGTGAATGGTCTGCCGGTGACGCATCCCGAGGTGACGAACCGGTTCCGCTTCATGATCAGTCGCGGGCCGGGAGGTCAGGGGCGCTTTGCCTACCAGGAGAATGGCGAACCGGATGTGCTTTACCGCAACGAGGGCGGCGGACAGTTCCGGGCCATCCCGTTTACCGCCGGCCTTTTTCGCGACGCCGACGGCCGGCCGTTGAGCGAGCCGTTCTACGATTGGGGGTTGACCGTGGCCTTTCGCGACCTCAACGGGGACCGCGCTCCCGATCTTTTTATCTGCAACGATTTCGACAGTCCGGATCGGATCTGGCTCAACGACGGACGCGGGGCGTTCAAAGCCCTTCCGGAGCTGGCGATCCGGCAGATTTGCTATTCCTCGATGAGCCTCGACTTCGCGGACCTGAACCGCGACGGATTGGACGAGATCTTCACCGTCGACATGTTGAGCCGCGACGCCGAACGCCGGTTGTCGCAGCGCAACAACATGGCGCTTTCGATGCCGCCGCCCGGCGCCATCGACAACCGGCCGCAGAACTCCCGGAACATGCTCTTCCTCAACCGGGGCGACGGCGCCTACGCCGAGATCGCGCAATTCAGCGGGTTGGACGCCTCGGAATGGTCGTGGACACCGGTCTTTCTCGACGTGGATCTCGACGGTTACGAAGATCTTCTCATCCCGAATGGGTTCGAGCGCGACAACATGAACCTCGATGCCCTGGCCGCCTACGAAGCCGGCAAGGGCGGACGTCGCCCCACGCCGGAGGAGCACCGCGAGTTGCGCAAGGTCTTCCCGCGACTCGCCACGCGGAATCTCGCCTTCCGGAATCGCGGCGACCTGACCTTCGAGGAAACCGGCGCGGCCTGGGGGTTCGCTGCGGCGGTGATCTCGCAGGGGATGTGCGCTGCCGATTTGGACAACGACGGCGACCTCGACCTGGCGGTGAACAACATGAACGACGCGGCGGGGCTGTACCGCAACGACTCCACGGCGCCGCGCGTGGCCGTGCGATTGGACGGCCTGGCGGGCAACACCCGCGGCATCGGCGCCCGGATCATCCTGCACGACGGCACGGTCCCGCAGCAGAGCCAGGAGATGATGGCCGGCGGACGCTATCTCTCGGCGGACGACACGATGCGCGTCTTCGCCGCCGGCTCGCCCCGCGGCGCCATGCGGATCGAAGTGCTCTGGCGGAGCGGCCGGCGCTCGGTGGTTGAAGATGTCCGGGCAAACCGCGTCTACCGCGTGTCCGAGGAAACGGCGCTGCCGGTTCAACCGGAACCACGCCCCGAACCGACGCCGCTGTTCGAGGATGCGAGCGCGCTGGTGAACCACCGGCATCAGGATGCGTTGTTCGACGACTTCGCCCGGCAACCGCTCCTGCCGCGGCGCCTCAGTCAGCTGGGTCCGGGAGTCTGCTGGTTCGACGTCGATCAAGACGGCCGCGACGACCTGTTCATTGGCAGCGGCAAGGGCGGCACGCTGGCGGCTTTTCGCAACACCGGGAACGGGGCGTTCACCCGGTTGTCCGGCCTGCCGTGGGACCAGCCGGTGACGCGCGATCAAACGACCTTGCTCGGCCGCCACGACCCCGCGGGCCGGCCGTCGCTGCTGGTCGGTGCGGCGAGCCACGAGGACGGCCTCGCGTTCGGCGCGGCCGTGCGCGGATACACTCCCGATCAGGCGGCGGTGGCGGATGTCCTCCCGGCCTCGCCGTCCAGTGTCGGGCCGCTGGCGATGGCGGACTACGATGGCGATGGAGATCTGGATTTGTTCGTGGGCGGACGCTGCGTGCCGGGGCGTTATCCCGAACCCGCCGATTCCCAGCTCTGGCAATGGACCGGCAAGGTCTTGCAGTTGGACGCCGCCGCCACCGCCCGGTTCGGGCGTTTGGGCTTGGTCACCGGGGCCGTTTGGACCGACCTCGACGGCGATGGCGATGCGGAACTCGCGCTCGCCTGCGAATGGGGGCCGGTTCGCATCTTCCGCAACCAGGCGGGAAAACTGACGGCCTGGAACCCGGCGCTCCGTGGTGGGCCGGCGACCACGTTGGAGCGGTTGACCGGATGGTGGACCGGGATCAACGCGGGTGATTTCGACGGGGACGGACGCCTCGATCTCGTGGCCGGAAACTGGGGCCGCAACACGAAGTTTCAAGGTCGGCGCGAACGCCCGCTGCGGCTCGCTTACGGTGATTTCGACGAGGACGGCACGCTGGATGTGATCGAAGCCGCCTTCGATGCCGGACGCGGGAAGTACTTCCCGGAACGCCGGCTGGACACGATGGCGAAGGCGATGCCGTTTCTCGACGCCCGGTTCTCGAACCACGCTGCCTACGCCGCCGCGGGGCTCGACGGGTTGCTTGCCAGCCTGTCGCCAGCGCAAGGGGTCGAGGCCGATTGGCTTGAATCCACCGTGTTCCTGAATCGCGGCGATTACTTCGAGGTCGTGCCGCTGCCCTTCGAGGCGCAGTTGGCGCCCGTCTTCGCCACCACCGTGGCGGACTTCGATGGCGACGGCGCCGAGGATGTCTTCCTCAGCCAGAACTTCTTCGCGGTCGAAATCGAAACCTCGCGCCACGATGGCGGCCGCGGCCTGCTGCTGTGCGGCGACGGGCGGGGGGGCTTTCGGGCGGTTCCCGGCCCGGAAAGCGGCATCCGCGTCCATGGCGAACAGCGCGGGGCGGCCGCCGCCGACTTCGATGCGGACGGGCGCGTGGACCTGGTGGTGACGCAGAACGCAGCGGCCACCTGCCTGTTGCGCAATGCGACCGCGACGCCGGGTTTGCGCGTGCGTTTGGCCGGAACGCCGGGAAATCCGCAGGGCATCGGCGCGGTGATCCGTCGCCGCGCGGGCAGTGTCTTGGGACCGGCCCGCGAAATCCACGCCGGTTCCGGTTACTGGTCGCAGGACAGCGCGGTGGTCGTGCTCGGTGGTCCGACGCCTGCCAGTGGGATCGAGGTGAGATGGCCCGGGGGAAAGACCACGACCGCGACCGTGCCGCCCGAAGCGCGCGAAGTCCGCCTCGGTTTCGGCGGGCAAGTGGAGGTGCTCCAATGACGCGGGGTTTGAACGGATGCGGGAGCAACCGGCGGCGGTCCTTGATTGGTTGCCTGCTGCTCACGGTGGTTGCTTTCGGACGGACCGGGGAGACGCCCGTCCGCGGGGAGGCCTTCCAGCGAGGCAGCGAACTGGCGGATCGTTACTGTGCCGTTTGCCACCTGCGGCCGACGCCCGAATTGCTCGACAAAACCACCTGGCGCACGAAGGTCCTGCCGCTGGTGAAGAAACTCAGCGGCATGGAACTCCTCGATCCCGAGCGAAGTCCCGAGGAACGCCAGGCCCTCGAAGAATGGCGCACCATCTGGGAGGACTACATCCTGGTCGCCGCCCCGGACGCCCCCCTGCCGCAACCCCCGCGGGCCGTCATCCACACCAATCTGACGGATCGCTTCGATGTGGAGCTGCTTTCGCCCTTCGCCGCCCAGGGCTATGCCACGTGCGTTCACATCGACGAAGCGGCCCGGCGGCTTTATCTCGCCAACGCATTGGATCGCACGCTCAACGTCCTCGACGCCGCGGGCCGGCGATTGTCGAGCCGCACGGTCGACAGCACCGTGGTCGACCTCGTCCCGCGCGGTCAGGGCTGGCTGGCGACCGAGATCGGGCACGTCGTTCCCGACGACCGGCCCCTGGGGCGGATCAGTTTTCTCCCGCAAACCGGCGATCAATTCGGCGAACCCATCGAGGTCCTGCCGCGCCTCATCCGTCCCATCAACTGTGTGCCCGTCGACCTTGACCAGGACGGTCGCGACGATCTGCTCGTGGCCGGTTTCGGCAATGTGGCGGGGCAGTTCTGCTGGTATCCGAATCTCGGTGGCGGCGGGTTTGCCGAGGAGGTTCTGTTCGACCGGCCCGGCGCGGTGCGGGCGCGCGTGCACGACTGGAATCGCGACGGACGTCCCGACCTCTTTGTCCTGATGGCCCAGGCGCGCGAGGGGCTTTACGTATTCACCAACCAGGGCAATGGGCGGTTCGAGCCGCGGCCCCTGATCGAGCGTCCGCCGGCCTGGGGCTACACGTATTTCGAATTGCGCGACTTCGACGGCGACGGCTGGCCCGACCTGATCACGACGAACGGGGACCTCGGGGATTTCGATTCCTGCACGAAGAACTACCACGGCCTCCGCATCCATCTGAACGACGGCGCCTACAACTTCCGCGAGCGCTTCTTCTATCCGCTCAACGGCGCGTTCAAAGTGCTGTCCCGGGACTTCGACATGGACGGCGACCTCGATCTCGCGCTCATTTCGTTCTTTCCCGATTACGCGAAGTCCCCCGAGGAGAGCTTTGTGCTGCTCGACAACCAGGGCGGCTTCGAGTTCACTGCCGCGTCCTTTCCCGGGTCCTGGCGCGGGCGGTGGATGGTCATGGACGCCGGCGACCTGGACGGCGACGGCGATCCGGACCTCGCGCTCGGGGCGGCTTATCACTTTGCCGGACGGGGTCCGGAAGGGATGATTCGCGAATGGAAAGAGAGCGGGCCGTCGCTGGTGATCCTGCGCAACCGATTGCGCCGGGCGGATGCGCCGCGTGCTGAATGAGCCCATGCCGTTGCCTTGTTGCCCGAAGCCCTACAGCGCCCCCGCCAAGCCGGCGATGGCGCGCGGTTCCGCCATCGTCTTGGGATGCCTTGCGCTGGTTGCCGCAGCGGGTGGGGTGTCGCGGGCGGCGGCGGACGGTTTCCGGACGTTGACGGTTCCCACGGGCGGACGGACGGGATTCGAACTGCTGCCGCCCGAGCGCACCGGGCTCGCCTTCACCAACACCCTGTCGCCGGCCAACGCCGCCGCGAACCAGATCCGGCTCAACGGCTCGGGCGTGGCGCTCGGCGACGTGAATGGCGACGGCCTTTGCGACATCTATGCCTGCGCGCTCGAAGGGGAGAACCGGCTTTTCCTGAACCGCGGCGGCTGGCGATTCGAGGCGGCCGGGGCGGAAGCCGGTGTGGCCTGCGCCGGGCAATACTCGACCGGAGCCGCGTTCGCCGAGGTGGATGGCGACGGCGATCTCGATCTGTTGGTGCTCGGAATCGGACGCGGAGCGCGCCTCTTTCGCAATGACGGACAAGGCCGGTTCACCGCGGTGACGGGCACCGAACTGGTCGCTGCTTACGGCGCTACGTCGTGCGCGTTCGGCGATGTCGACGGCGATGGCGACCTCGACCTCTACGTCGCGAACTACCGCACCGACACCGTGCGGACGACAGGCTTCTCGCTCCTCAATGTGGATGGTCGGCGCATGGTGATGCCGCAGGACCGGCGCCGGCTCGAGATCACGCCCGAAGGCCGGGTGCTCGAACACGGCGAGCCGGACTTCCTTTATCTCAACGACGGCCAGGGCGGGTTCCGGATGGTCCCGTGGACGCAGGGGACGTTCCTCGATGAGAACGGCGAACCGTTGAAGCAGGCGCCGCTCGACTGGGGGTTGACCTGCGCTTTCCGCGACCTGAACGGCGACGGCGCCCCGGATCTTTACGTCTGCAACGACTTCCATTCGCCGGATCGCATCTGGATCAATGACGGCCGCGGCCGGTTTCGCGCCATCGACCGGATGGCGATCCGGCACACGGCGACGTTTGCGATGGCGGCCGATTTCGCCGACGTCGATCGCGATGGTTGGGACGATCTTCTGGTTTCGGACATGACCAGCCGGTCGCGCGCCCGGCGATTGATGCAGATCGCGGGGATGGATCCCTACACGATTGCGCCGGGCGTTTTCGATGATCGACCGCAGCTCGACCGCACCGTGCTTCAATGGAACCGCGGCGACGGGTCGTATGCCGAGGTGGCGTGTTACGCCGGGCTCGAGAATTCGGAGTGGAACTGGTCGGTGCTCTTTCTCGATGTCGACCTGGACGGCTACGAGGACGTGCTGGCGACGACCGGGCACCTGTTCGACACGCAGGATCTGGACGCCCAGGAGCGCATCCAGGCCGCCGGGCCGTACACGCGCGAGACGATGCCCGGGAAGCTGCTCATGCTGCCCCCGCTCGAACAAGCGAACCTCGCCTTTCGCAACCGCGGTGACCTGACCTTCGCGGAAGCCGGTGGCGAATGGGGCTTCGATCAAGTGGGCGTCTCGCAGGGCATGGCGCTGGGCGACCTGGACAACGATGGCGACCTGGACCTCGTGGTCAACAACCTCAACGCGCCGCTGGGGGTCTATCGCAACACCACGTCCGCTCCGCGCGTTGCCGTCCGGCTCCGGGGGCGTGCGCCCAACCCGGCGGGAATCGGCGCCCGGATCACCGTCTCGGGCGGACCGGTGACGCAGAGCCAGGAAATGATGGCCGGGGGGCGTTACCTGTCGGGCGATGAGGCCTTGCGCGTCTTCGCCGCCGGCTCGGACAGCCGTCCGCTGCGCATCGAGGTCCGGTGGCCGCGGGGTGGGACGACGGTGGTGGACGAGGTCCAACCCAACCGCCTTTACGAAATCGCCGAGCCCGCCGGGAACGCCGGCGAGGATCGCACGGCTTCCCCAAGGAACGACCGGTCAGCGGAGCGCCGCGTGTGGTTCGAGGACATCAGTGAGCGGATCAGTCATCCGCACCCCGACGTGTTTCATGACGACTTCGCCCGCCAACCCCTCCTGCCGCGCCGGTTGAGCCAGTTGGGGCCGGGGATCGGCTGGTTCGATCTCGACGGTGACGGGCGGGACGACCTGTTCATCGGGAGCGGCAGAGGGGGGCGGCTCGCGGCGTTTCACAACCATGCGGACGGCACGTTCAGCCGGCTGTCGGGGCCGCCCTGGGATCAACCGGTGACACGTGATCAAACCACGTTGCTGGGCTGGCGAAATCCCGCCGGTCAGGCGGCGCTCCTGGTTGGATCGGCGAGCTACGAAGATGGCCTGGCCCTGGGTGCCGCCGTGCGCGAGTACGCCTCCGGGACACCGCAGGTGAGGGACCCCATTCCCGCCGGGGCGTCGAGCGCGGGACCGCTGGCGTTGGCCGATTACGACGGCGACGGGGATCTCGATTTGTTCGTCGGCGGCCGCACGGTGCCGGGGCGTTATCCCGAGCCGGCGTCGTCGCAATTGTGGCGGTGGGAGGCGCGCGGTTGGAAGCCGGACGAAGTGAATGCCGGACTGCTCGAACGCGTGGGCCTGGTCAGCGGCGCCGTCTGGACCGATCTCGATGGCGACGGTTTTCCCGAATTGGTGCTCGCCGGCGAATGGGGGCCGTTGCGCATTTTCCGCAATCAGCGCGGCCGGCTCGCGCCCTGGAATCCGGCGTTGCGCGGGGCGCCGGGGCGATCGCTGGACGAACTCACCGGATGGTGGAACGGCGTGAATGCGGGCGATTTCGATGGCGACGGCCGCCTCGATCTGCTCGCGGCCAATTGGGGTTTGAACACCGTGCATCACGCGAGCGTGGAGTCGCCTCTGAGCGTGTACCACGGCGAT
Organism: Verrucomicrobiales bacterium; assembly: GCA_024233305.1. Lineage (GTDB taxonomy): Bacteria > Verrucomicrobiota > Verrucomicrobiia > Limisphaerales > J093 > J093. The sequence goes on along the minus strand of JACKPV010000025.1, from coordinate 374,676 downwards.
TTCGACGAGTCCGGCATCGTGAATCTCATCGAGGCGGTGCGGGATCCGGCCACCGGTCGGGACCTGCCCGACCGGGATCTGAACGCGCTGGCCGCCGCGATCCCCTCGTTGCGCGGACGCTTTCCCACGCACGCGGCCTTCGGGCGGGCCACGGTGGCCGATCTGCTTGAAACACTTGCCCCGCCGGCCGGGCGCCTCGAGGTCAACTGGCTTGCTTCCATCCTGCTGCTCAACCGCGGGGATCATTTCGAGCTGGTGCGCCTGCCCCGCGAGGCCGGGTTCGCGCCGGCCTTCGCCGTGGCTGTGGGCGATCTCGATGGCGACGGCAACGAGGATGCCTTTCTGAGCCAGAACTTCTTCGCCACCCACGACCGCACGCCGCGTTGCGATGCCGGGCTTGGACTGCTCCTGCGGGGCGACGGACGCGGGGGATTGTCCGCCGTCCCCGTCGCGGAGAGCGGAATCCGCATCCATGGGGAACAGCGCGGGGCGGCGTTGGCCGATTTCGATGGGGACGGACGGACCGACCTGGCCGTGACTCAAAACGCCGCGGCCACCCGGCTCTTCCGGAATACCGCGGCCCGGCCCGGTCTGCGGGTGCGGTTGGCGGGGCCTCCGGGAAACCCGGAGGGCGTCGGCGCGGTCCTGCGTCTGCGCGCGCGTGATGTCGCCGGGCCGGCGCGGGAGTTGCATGCCGGCGCCGGTTACTGGTCGCAGGACAGCGCGGTCACCGTGCTCGCCCGGCCCGCAGCGCGGGACGAACTCTGGATCCGCTGGCCCGGCGGGCGCGAGACCGTGTCGCCGGTTCCGGACGACGCCCGTTCGATCACGGTCCGGGCCGACGGCAACGTCGACGTCAACGCGCCATGAATCCCTGCGTCCCATGAATCCGGGGACAGGGTCGGCTCCGCAGCAGCATTTGCGCCCGGCTTCGGTTGTTGGCATTGGACTTCCTCTCTTCTTCGGACTTTCCGAGCCAGTGCCTCAACGCGCCTTCGCACCGGGCATGACGGTTGACTGGTCCCGGGGGCGCGCCTATAGGTTTGGGCAGCCAGCGATGACAGCGATCAGGGTCAGGCAAGTGTCAGGGCGCGGCGTGAAGGCGAAGACCGGCCAACGGGCGGGCTTTACGCTGATCGAGCTGCTGGTCGTGATCGCCATCATTGCGATCCTGGCGGCGATGCTGCTTCCCGCGTTGGGCCGGGCGAAGGAGGCGGCCCGCTCGGCCTACTGCAAGAACAACCTCCGGCAGCTCGGGCTGGCGCTGACCATGTACGCCGACGACTTCGGGCACTACCCGTACGGGGCGGACTTCCAGCGCGGGTGGTTGTGGTACAACTCGTTGAGCAACCATTACGGCGGAACCAGCAAGATCCTTGACTGTCCGTCGTACCGTGGGCCCAAGGGCTTCTTCTGGAGCCAGAACTTCATCGCCTATGTCGGCGGCAGCTACGGCTACAACGGATTCGGCTCCCGCTCGCGCAATCACCATTACCTGACCACCTTCGAGGTCCTCGGCCTCGGGGGCGACCGACCCTGGCAGCCCGGCCCCGACGCGCTCCAACCCGTCGACGTGAACCGCGTGCGCGCCCCGTCGGACATGATTGCGATGGCGGACTCGATGCTGACTCCCTGGGGCGTGACGACGTATCTGTTGACCATCGCGGACGGTTTCGTGACGGACGCCGCCCGGCACAGTCGCGGGTCGAATGTTGCCTTCGTCGACGGTCATGCGGAGTTGATTCCGAATGCCACGTTGGTGGCCGCCACGGAGGAACAGCGCCGGCGGTGGAACAACGACCATTTGAGCCATCTTGAGGAGGAGAAACCCTGATCGGGGGTGTCTCGCCGGCGGACTGCCCCCGGGCGGGAGGATCCGGATGCCGACGCCGCGCGGGAAGCCGAAGGGCGGTTTCGCGCTGCTGCGAGCCACCCGGGAGGCGGGCGGACGGAGGAATGAGGGGGGATTCCGGGTCGCGATGGTCCCCATTGCCCGCTAATTCTAAAAAACCGTTGTTCTTTCGCTACCTGATTCTTGCCAAGCGCCGTTGAGCTTGGTAGGACTGGGCTCGTGCTTGGCGTTGGCATCATCAAAGGCATGGTTGAAACCGCCCGAAATTTCGTCGGGAGTTACTACGACCCTGCGCGGCTGCCCACGATTGAATACCCGGACGTCAGGCAGGCCCTCCCGGAAAGCAGCCGCAGTTTTCCGATGCTGATCTTCGATGGCGAAGACCCGATGGCGGGGCTGCGCTGTGTGGCGTGCAAGATTTGCGAGAAGGAGTGTCCGCCCCAGTGCATTTACATCGAGCAGGCGCGCGATCAACGGGGCAAGCCGCTGAAACACCCCAAGGTGTTCGACCTCGACATCTCGGTCTGCATGAGCTGTCAGATCTGTGTCGAGGTGTGTCCGTTCGACTCCATCAAGATGGACTCCGCGTTCGAGGTGGCGGTCGACGATCGTTTCGGGGGGCTGCTGCTGGACAAGCACCGGCTGGCCCGTTCCAACGAGTATTACCGTTCGATTCATCCCGCGGAGGCGGAGCAGGTTGATCTCCGCCTGGAGGCGGGCCGTGAGAAGGCCTCGCCCCCACCCCCGAAGGTGGCTGCTGCAACCCCCTCCCGCATGGCTGCCTGACCTTTACCCCGCCTCCCGTGACCGCCCTCGACCAGATCTTCGTCAACCTCAAGCACGCCATCGTCGCCCTGCTCCCCGTCGCCTGGCAGACACCGGGCTCGATGGTGATTTCCGCGGCGGCCATCGTGGGGACGTTCGCCGGTTTGTTTGCCGCCACCACCTGGATCGAGCGCAAGGGCCTGGCCCGGCTGCAAAACCGGATGGGCCCGAACCGGGTCGGGCCGTTCGGACTGTTCCAGCCGATTGCCGACGGTCTGAAGATGCTGACGAAGGAGGACATCATTCCCCGTCAAGCGGACAAGCTGGCGCACACGCTGGCGCCGATCGTGGCGGTCGCTCCGGTCATCGTGGCCTACGCCGTGCTGCCGGTCGGACGCAACATGGTGGCGGTGAATCTCGAGGCCGGGCTCGTGTTCTTCTTCGCCCTGGGCGGCATGAAGGAAATCGGCGTTTTCATGGCGGGGTGGGGGAGCCGGAACAAGTTTTCGCTGCTGGGCTCGATGCGGGCCATCGCCCAGATGATCAGCTACGAAATCCCGCTCGTGGTTTCGACGCTGGTGGTGGTGATGGCGGTCGGGTCGCTCTCGCTGGTGGACATGGTGGAGGCACAGACCGGGTACCATGCCGGCTTGCTGGCGCGCTGGCACGTTTTCACGCCGTGGGGGCTGGGCGGTTTCCTGCTGTTTCTGATCGCGGCCACGGCGGAATCGAACCGGTCGCCCTTCGATCTGCCGGAGGGCGAATCGGAGATCATCGCCGGGCACATGCTCGAGTATTCGGGCTTCAAATACGCCCTGTTCTTCCTCGGGGAATACATGGGGTTGTTCGCGATCAGCGGGCTGGGCATCACCTTGTTTCTGGGGGGCTGGACGGCGCCGTTTTCCTTCCTGGCATGGGTGCCATCGTGGCTGTGGTTTTTCGGTAAACTGCTCTGTTTCATCGCCTTCTTCGTCTGGTTGCGCGGGACGATGCCGCGCTTGCGCGCGGATCAGCTGATGGGTTTCGCCTGGAAATTCATGCTGCCGATGGTGCTGGTGAACCTCCTGGTGGTGGCGTTCTGGCAGTTCACGCGGGGCTGGGAGTTCTTCGGGGCGGGGGTGTGGCGATGGGTTCTTGGCGGGGGAATGTTCGCCGGCGCCGCGTGGGGGCTGGCCCGGCTTCCTCGGGTCGGCCAGCCCACCGGCCCGCGGGTGTACCGCTTTGCGGAGTAAGGAGCGCACATGGGACTTACCTTTCCTCTGCTTGCAACGGTGACCTGGCTGGCGGCGCTCGGCGCCGTGGCGCTCCGCCGTCCGGTCTATGCCGCCCTTTCGTTGGTGGTCGCCTTGCTGGGGCTCGCCGCGATCTTCCTCACGCTCGAAGCCCAGTTTCTCGGCATGGTGCAGATCCTGGTCTACGTCGGCGCGGTGGTGGTGCTGGTGGTCTTCGTGATCCAGTTCACCCGGAATGACGAGGTGCCGCTGACCGGGCTGGCCTTCCGGCCCGTCAGCCTGGGTGTGGGCATCGCCGTGCTCGTGACGGGCGGTCTGATCGCCTGCATCGCGGGCACTCCCGAGTGGGCGGTCAAGCCTCCCGAGGGCCCGCCGCCCGGCATGCGACAGATCGGCGAGGGCCTGATGGGCGTGTATGTGCCCGCCCTCGAAGCCATGGGCGTGTTGCTCACCGTGGCGCTGATCGGCGCCGTCCTCATCGCCATGCGCGGACGCTCCACCAGTCTCCATTAGACATGGTACCCCTCGACCAATACCTCCTGCTCTCCGCCCTCCTGTTCGGCATCGGCCTGGCCGGGGTGCTGACCCGGCGCAACGGCATCATTGTGCTGATCGGCGTCGAGTTGATGCTGAACGCGGCGAACCTCAATTTCATCGCGTTCTGGCGGCACCGGGCCGACACGGGGGCTGCGGACGGGTTGCTGTTTGCGATGTTCGCCATCGGCGTGGCGGCCGCCGAGGTGGCGGTGGGCCTGGCGTTGATCATTGCCCTGTATCGGGCCCGCCGGTCGGTGAACCTGGATGAAGCGAAGGAGTTGAAGGGCTGATGAACCGCCTGGGAGCCAAGGGAAGACCCGCCTGATGGAACGAATCGCCGACATCTTCTGGCTGGTCCCGGTGCTGCCGCTGCTCGCGGCGGGGATCCTCGCCGTCACGCGGCGTCCGCACCGGCGGCGGGCCGCGACGCTGGCCATCGGCGCGATGGGGGCGGCCTGCTGCATCGCGTTGCTGGGTCTGGGAGCGACCCTCCTGCATCCCGAGGAGCCGGTGGTCCGGAACTTCACCTGGATGAAATTCGGGACGGCGAGCCTTGAATTGGGCTGGGTGCTGGATCCGCTTTCGGCGGCGATGGCGGCGATGGTGTCGTTTGTGGGGACGTTGATCTTCATCTTCAGCGTCGGCTACATGGCGCACGACGAGAACTTCACGCGGTTCTTCAATTTCCTGGCCCTGTTCGGCGCGGCGATGCTCGGTTTGGTGATCGCGAACAACCTCCTGTTGCTGTTCATCTGTTGGGAACTGGTCGGTCTCGCGTCCTACCTGTTGATCGGGTTCTGGTACCACAAGCCCTCGGCGGCGAACGCCGCGAAGAAGGCCTTTATCACGACGCGCATCGGCGATCTTGGTTTTCTGCTCGGCATGGTGTGGCTTTACGCCGAGACCGGCACGCTGGTGTTCTATGATGGCGGGGCCGGCTGCCTGGAGGCGGGCGGCCTCGACGCCCTGGCCGCGCGCGGGCCGGGAGGGTTGCTCGCCGTGCCGACGCTCATCGCGTTGCTGCTGTTCTGCGGGGCGATGGGCAAGTCGGGCCAGGTGCCGTTGCACGTCTGGTTGCCCGACGCAATGGAGGGCCCGACGCCGGTGAGCGCGCTGATTCATGCCGCGACCATGGTGGCGGCGGGGGTGTTCCTGATGGCGCGGGTGTATCCGCTGCTTGAACTGGGCGCGCCGGAGGGGGGCAGCACGACGGCGTTGACGGTGATCACCTGGGTGGGGGCCGTCACGGCGCTGTTCGCGGCCCTGATTGCCACGGCGCAGAACGACATCAAACGGATCCTGGCCTACTCGACCGTGTCGCAGTTGGGCTACATGTTCCTTGGTCTGGGGGTGGGCGGGGTGGCGGTGGGCATGTTCCACCTGCTGACCCACGCCTTCTTCAAGGCGCTGCTGTTCCTCGGGTCGGGTTCGGTGATTCACGGCTGCCATGAGGAGCAGGATATCCGGTACATGGGCGGGTTGCGCCGGAAGATGCCGGTCACCTTCGTAACCTATGCTGTGGGCATGATGGCCCTGGCGGGGTTTCCGATCTTCTTTTCGGGTTTCTGGAGCAAGGACGAAATCCTGCACGCGGCGCACGGGTGGCCGGTGTCGGCGGGGCCCTTTTGGATGGGGCTGTTGGGGGCGGCGTTGACGGCGTTCTACATGACGCGCCAAATGCTGTATGTCTTCTTCGGTGAGCGCCGGCAGCGCGATGCGCACGGGCACGAGGCGCATGAGAGCCCCGCGGTGATGACCTGGCCGTTGCTCATTCTGGCGGCGTTCGCCATCGGTTTGGGCTTCGTCGGCACACCGGCCTGGGCCCTGGCGCCGGAGTATCTGGAGGGCCGGCACGCGCATCTGGCGTTCGGTCATCTTTTCTCTCTCGAGTTCATCGGCCTGGCCTTCGTTTCCACGTTGGTGGTTGCGGCGGGGGTGGGGGCAGGGTGGTGGTTGTATGGCCGGCGTCCGCTGGCGCCTGCGGAGGACGTGGACGCCCTGGCGCATCTTTCGCCGGAGGTGCACCGGGTGTTGGGCAACCGCTTCTATGTGGACGAGTTTTACGCCGCGACGGTGATTCGTTTGAACGCGCTGCTGAGCCGGGGCTGTGATTTGCTGGACCGCTGGCTTTGGGGCGGTTTGACGGCTCTGGTGGCCTATGGGTTTCTCGGGCTGGCCTGGGTGGGGAAGTTCTTTGAGGACAATGCGATCAATCGCGGTTTTGACCTGGGCTGCCGCCGGCTTGATCGCGGCGCTGGACGGGCCGCCGGCTGGCAGGACGGTCTGGTGCACAATTATCTGCGGGCTCTGGGGGTTGGTTTTGCGACCTTGTTGCTGATCCTGACCTGGGGGTGCCAGTCATGAACGGGATGCCTGCGATTACCATCATTACCTTCCTCCCGCTGCTGGCCGGGCTCACGCTGCTGGCGTGGCGTCCCGAGGCGGGGATGGCGAAACGCTTTGCGGTGGCGCTGGCCGCCGTGGTCCTGCTGGGGGCGGGTGGCCTTTGGTGGGGATTCGATCCCGATGCGGCGGGGATGCAGTTCGAGCAACGGCTGGCTTGGATCCCGGCGTTGGGGGTGGACTACTGCGTGGGAATCGACGGCATCAGCCTGTTGCTGGTCGGCCTCACGGCGCTGCTGGTCCCCTTTGCCATCCTGGCCGGGAGCGTGAACGGGCCGCGGGCGAATCTCTACTATGCGCTGATCCTCTTCCTCGAGAGCGGTCTGCTCGGGACGTTCACGGCGCTGAACTTCTTCCACTGGTTCCTGTTCTGGGAATTGAGCCTGATCCCGGCGTTCTTCCTGGTGAAACTCTGGGGCGGTCCCGACCGGGGGCCGGCGGCGACCCAGTTCTTCGTTTATACCATGGTGGGCAGCGTGGCGATGCTGCTCGGATTTCTGGCGCTCTTTCTGGCCACCGGGACTTTCGATTTCCGTGCCCTCGCCGAACTCGGGCAGCAGGGCCAGTTGGGCGACCTGCTGGCGGCCAAGATCCGCCTGGGCGGCATCGAGGCCCGCGAACTGGCGCTCCTGGTGTTTCTCGGGGTCTTCCTCGGGTTCGCGGTGAAAGTGCCGGCCATCCCGTTCCACACCTGGTTGCCGGGGACCTACGCGACCGCGCCCACGCCGGTGACGATGCTGTTGACCGGGGCGATGTCCAAGATGGGCGTCTACGGCTTCCTGCGCATCCTGCTGCCGATCTTCCCCGAACAGGTCCGGGCGGTCATGCCGATCCTTCTGCTGCTTGCGCTGGCGACGATTGTGTTGTCGGCTTGGTCGGCCTTCGCGCAGACGGATTTGAAACGGATGTTCGCCTATTCCTCGATCAACCACCTGGGCTATTGCCTGCTGGGCATCTTTCTGGCCGCGCGCCTTTCGACGCGCACGGCGGACATGGACATCGAGCGGGCGGCGGTGCTGAACGGGGTGGTGCTGCAGATGTTCAACCACGGCCTCACGGCGGCGAGCCTGTTCTGCCTGCTGGGCTGGCTCGAACAGCGATCGGGCGGGCTGCGGTGCATGGCGGATTTCGGAGGGTTGCGGAAGGTGGCGCCGGTGTTTTGCGGCCTGATGGGGATCGCGACGTTTGCCTCGCTGGGCCTGCCGGGGCTCAACGGGTTCATCGGCGAGTTTCTGGTCTTCAAGGGGGCGTTCGCCCTGAGCCCGTGGTCGGCGGCGTTGGCCGTGCCGGGATTGTTGATCACGGCGATCTTCCTGCTGACCTTCCTGCAGCGCGTCTTTTACGGTCCGCTTGAGGAGCGTTGGAGTTCATTTCCCGATCTGACGGTTGGCGAGCGCTGGCTGTTGGTCGTTCCCATCGGGTTGATGTTCCTGATCGGAATCGTGCCGCAGGTGGCGTTGCATCTGGTAAACCCGACAGTGATTCGTTTGGTGGAGGGACTGACACCTTGAGCATGGAAGACCGTTCATCTGAAGCCCGCGTGCAGGCGAAGGGCATGGCGTCGGCCGGTGGCCGGGGGTGGGGAGGGCGACTTTGAGCGCGCTCGCCTGGCCCATCTATCTTTCGTTCCTCGGGGCGTTCGTCCTCGTGGTCGGGACCCGGCTCACGGCGGTGCAGTCGCGGTGGATCGGGTTGTTGACCACGTTGCTGGCGGGGTTGGTCGCCGCCGGGGGCGCACTGGGGATCGATGCGCGGGCGGGTTTTACGGAGGTCACCCGGGCGGCCTGGATCCCGTCGTTGGGGATCGAGTATCATCTTGCGGTCGACGGCATCAGTGTCTGCCTGCTGCTGCTCACGGCCATCGCGTCGGTGGTGGGGGTGCTCTTTTCCTGGAACATCGCGCACCGGGTGCGCGGCTATTTTGCCTTCTACCTCACCCTGGTGGCGGGCGTTTACGGGGTGTTCCTGAGTCGCGATCTCTTCCTGCTCTTCGTGTTTTACGAGATCGCGATCATCCCGAAGTACTTCCTCATCGCGATCTGGGGTTCGACGCGCAAGGAGTACGGAGCCATGAAGCTGGTGCTCTACTCGTTTGTGGGCAGCGCGCTGGCCCTGATCGGGATGATTGCCATTCAGGTGGTGGCCGCGCGGGAACTGGGAGCGCCCACGATGGATCTGGGCGCCCTGGCCCGGGTGCCCTGGTCCGATTCGTTCCAGTCCTGGGCCTTTCCCCTGGTGTTCGTCGGATTCGGTTTCCTGGCAGGCATGTGGCCTTTCCACAGCTGGGCGCCCACCGGACACGTGGCGGCGCCGACGCCGGTTTCGATGCTGCTGGCGGGGGTGATCATGAAGCTCGGGGCATACGGGGCCTTGCGCGTGGGCGTGGGGCTTTTCCCGCACGGCGTGCAGGCGTGGCAGGGCGCGGTGGCGGCGCTCGCGGTGACGGGGATTGTCTACGGCGCGCTGGTGGCCCTCGTCCAGAAGGACTTCAAGTTCGTCATCGGCTTTTCCAGTGTCAGCCACATGGGATTCGTGATCCTGGGTTTGGTGACAATCGACCGGATCGGCGTGGGCGGGGCGGTGTTGCAGATGTTTTCGCACGGCATTCTGGCGGGGCTGCTGTTCGGCGTGGTCGGGCGGATGGTCTACGATCGGACCCACACTCGGGAACTGGACGCGCTGGAGAAAATGGCGTTGAACCGCGCGCTGCCGTTTGCCGCGGTGACCTTCGTCCTGGCGAGCGTGGCCTCGATGGGGATGCCGGGTTTCAGCGGTTTCGTGGCGGAACTGGCGGTATTGATCGGCGCCTGGCGGGCGTTCCCCGGAGCCGTGCTGGTGGCCGGCGTCGGCATCGTGCTGGGAGTGGCCTACCTCCTGCGCACTCTGCGGCGGGCGTTCTTTGCCGACCTCGCGGATTCCCATGGCGGGGGCGCGGAGGTGCCGGGAGCCGCGGCCGGGGGGGGCCACGCGGCCCTGCCCCCGATTACGCTGCCCGAAAAGGCGGGCGCGATCATTCTGCTGGTGGCGACGCTGGTGATCGGGCTGTATCCCCGCCTGCTCTTGGATCGGATTCTCCCCGGCGTGGATGATCTGCTGTCGGTGTTTCCCGCAGGAGGCGGGCTGTGATGGGCGTGGACTATCTGGAACTTCTGAGACTGCTTGGTGGCGAGGTGCTCGTGGTGGCGGCCGCGCTGGCGGTGCTCTTCGTGGACCTCGGGATCATGCGCGAGCAACCTGCGCGGAACCGCTGGATGATCAGTGGCGGGGTGGCGGTGCTGGGTTGCATCGCCGGGTTGTTCTGGTGCGTGCAGGGCGGCGTCGAGGGGCGCTCGCCGGGGGGCTTGCTGGCCGTGGACGGGTTGACTCAATTGGTGAAGGCGGCCCTGTTGCTGATGGTTCTGCTCACGGTGCTGTTCTCGTTTCACGCCGGTTTCACGCCGCATGTCGGGGAGTATTTCTCCCTGTTGCTCCTGGCGGCGGTGGGCATGATGCTCATGGTGAGTTCGGAGAACGTGTTGATGGTCTTCGTGTCGCTGGAGCTGACGAGTCTTTCGCTCTACATCCTCACGGCCTTCAACGAGGAGAATCCCCATGGTCTGGAGGCGGCGCTGAAGTACTTCCTCTTTGGCGGGGTGGCGGCGGCTTTCCTGCTTTTCGGTCTGAGCCTGCTTTATGGCCTGACCGGGAGCCTGGATCTCCGGGAGATCGCCGCGGGGTTGCGCGGACGAGGCGCCACGCCAGCGATGTCCGCCGCCGTGGCGCTGGTGGTCGTGGGTTTCGGTTTCAAGGTGGCTGCGGTTCCGTTTCATCTTTGGGCGCCAGATGCCTACGAGGGCGCCCCGACGCCGGTGGCGGCTCTGGTGGCCTCGGGATCGAAGGTGGCCAGTTTCTTTCTGCTCGGCCGGGTGCTCATGACCGGATTGCCGCCGGAGGCCGGGGACCCGGGCTGGCTCAAGGGGGGCGGGGGCTGGGGGTTGGCGCTTGCCGTGCTCGCCGTCGTGTCCCTGGTGCTCGGGAATGTGGCCGCCATAGCGCAGAAGCGCGTCAAGCGCCTGCTGGCCTATTCCGCGGTCGCGCACGCCGGGTATGTGCTGGTGGCGATGGCGGCCCTGGGGTTTCCGTCGGCGCGGGCGGAGGCCTTCGCCTCGGTGCTGTTTTATGTGGTGACTTACGGCCTGACGACCGTCGGGGCTTTCGGCTTGGTGGGCGCGATGGAGCGGGGTGGCGCCGGGGACCGATTGACGGATCTGGCCGGGGCCTGCCAGCGGTCGCCCGGGCTTTCGATGGGCCTGCTGATCTGCTTTCTCTCGCTCGCGGGGATTCCGCCGCTGGCGGGTTTCGTCGGCAAGTTCGCGGTCTTCGCCTCGGCGCTGGCCGGTGACGGCGCCAGCCTGAGCATGCTCTGGCTCGTGGTGGTGGCGGTGGCCATGAGCGCGGTCGGCCTTTACTACTATCTGAAGGTTCTCAAACAGGTGTTCGTGCTGCCCGCGACCGGGGTCATGCCCGCCGGTCGGGCGGGGGTCGCGGAGGCCGTCGGGCTTTGGCTTGCCTGTGGCGGCGTGGTGGTGCTGGGGCTCTGGCCGGCCTTGCTGCTCGATCCCCTGCGGCAGGCGATTGCGGCGGCGGGGCTCTAGGACGCCGCCGGCGTCGCGCCGCATGGAACGGTTCGTCCCGAGGTCGCGCGTCCCTGCCTTCGGTTGCGATCACTTTCGGATCCGGCGGGCTTCCAACCGGCGGGCACTCCCCGGTCTGGTGTCGGGCGCGACGCGGGGTTGGCCGGACTTCCATGGTGGGGCAGCATGGTGAGCCCGAAGACGCGCAATTTGATCGAACTCAACGTGGCGGTCCTGCTCTGGGGGGGGACGGCGTTGTTCGCCAAGCTGATCGATCTGCCGTTGGGACACATCATCTTCGGCCGGTCCCTGACGGCGGCCCTCGCGCTCGGGCTCTTTGTCACGGGGCTTCGGATGGACCTGCGGATTCGGGGCGCGCGGGACACCGCCGGCTTGATTCTCATCGGCGTGCTGTTGGGCGTTCACTGGTTGACCTACTTCCATGCCATCCAGGTGTCGACGGTGGCGGTGGCGATCATCGCCCTGCACACCTACCCGATGGTGACCATTCTGCTGGAGCCCTGGTTCTTTGGCGAACGGCTGCACCGGTTGGATTTCGCCTTGGGGATCGCGGTGTTGGTAGGGGTGGCCATCCTGGTCCCGGAACTGGATCCCGGCAGCGCGACGACGCAGGGCGTGTTGTGGGGGGTGGTTTCGGCGGTCTTTTTCGCGCTGCGCAATCTGCTCACCCGACGCTATGTGCAGCGGTATCCGAGTTCCGTCCTGATGTTCTATCAGGCCCTGGTGATTCTGGTGTGCCTGGCGCCCTACGCGCTGTTCCACCCGGTGACCACGACGCGGGGTTCGGTGGCGAAGCTCGTGCTGCTCGGGGTGGTGTTCACGGCCTTGCCGCAGACGCTCTTCACAAGCAGTCACACCCATTTGAAGGCCAAGACGGTCAGCATCATTGCCACCTTGCTGCCGGTGTATGGGCCGGTCTCGGCCGCACTGTTTCTGGGCGAAATCCCCTCGGTGCGGACAGTGATCGGCGGCGTGGTGGTGGTGGTGGCCGTGGCGGCGGAGACGTTCCGGCACGTGAAGGCCGAATGAGCCGGGGCTCAGGGGGCGAACTCACCCGCCTCGAGGCGGCGGCGATCGACCTTGCCGGTGGCGCTGCGCGGGAGGGAATCCAGAAAGACCACCCGGCGGAGGAGCCCGGCGCCGGAAAGGCGATGATCCACATGCGCGAGCAATTCGGCTTCCGGCGGGTCTGCGGCGGGGCGGCGGACCACGAAGGCGACCAGTTCGGAGCCCTTGTCCGGGTGGTGACAAGGCACGACGCTGACCTCGGCCACTCCCGGGTGATCGACCAGTGCCAGCGTGACCTGCTGGACGGTGACTTCGGGTTGCTGCCGGGCTTCGTTCTGCCTGCCGGTGTCCATCGTGAGGACACTTTAGCAGCCGATCGTGCCGAAGCCAGCCTGTTTCGCAATGCCCGCCCGCCTGGAGTGGCGCCCTGCCACTTGGCCCGGGTAGGGCGCGCAGTCCCCTGCGCGCAGGAGAGCGGTGCTCCCGAAGCTCGACAAATCAAATTCCCCAGTGAGCCCGTCGCATGTGGCGGCAGCCGGGCGGTCGGGCTTCGCTCCTTGCCGATGGAAACGAAATCACGCGCCCGCTGGCGGTGCCGCGGGGGGAATCGAGACTCCCGGCGGCGTGACGAGCACCTTGTCCACCCGCTGACGGTCCATGTCGATGATCTCGAAGCGGTGGGCCTGTTCCTCGTGGGTTTCGCCTTCCGTGGGGATATGTTCCAGGCGGCTGAGCAGAAAGCCGGCCAGGGTGTGGTAGGTGCGGTGTTCGGGCGGATCGAATGCCAAGCCCGGGAAGACCCGTTCCAACCGGTCGAGCTCGACCATTCCGTCGACGAGCCACGTGCCGTCAGCCCGTTTGACGGCGCCCGGTTTGAGGCGTTCTTCCTGGCTTGGAAAATCCCCGGCGATGGCCTCCATCACGTCGATCAAGGTCACCAGCCCGTCAATGCTCCCGAATTCATCGGCCACCAGCGCGACGTGGGTGCTGGTGCGGCGGAAGGTCTCGAGCAGGGAAAGGACGCGCTGGCTGGAGGGCACGACGAGCGGGCGGGTTGCGAGGTCGCGCAGCCGCACCGGCAACCCGGCGGCCAGGTTGGCGTAAATGGCCTTGAGCGTGACGAGCCCCACAATGTTGTCGCGGTTTTCCTCGTACACGGGAAACTGGGAGTGGCCGCTGACAACGACCTTGTGCCAGAGCGCCTCGTGGGGATCCGCCACGTCGAGGAAGATCAGCTTCGGTCGCGGGGTCATGATCTCCCGGACCGGAAGCCGGTCGAGTTCGAGGACGCTTTCGATCATGGCGGACTCGGAGCGTTCGAAGACGCCGGAGGCCGTGCCTTCGCCGAGCAGCAGCCGGATCTCCTCCTCGCTGATCGGGGCGGCGGTGGCTTCGCGCACGTTGAGGAACCGGACCACCAGATTGGTGGAGCGGTCGAGCAGCCAGACGGCGGGGGAGGCCAGGCGGGCGAGCCGGCTGACGGTGGCGGCCATCAGGCTGGCCACCTTTTCCGGGTTGGCGAGGGCCACGCGTTTCGGCACGAGTTCGCCGATGACCAGCGACAGATAGGTGATCGCCGCCACGACGAGGGCGAAGGCGAGGCCGCCCGCGTACGGTTCGAGCAGCGGGATGAGGCGTAACACTCTCTCCAGTTCGCGGGCCATCGTTGCGCCACCGAAGGCCCCCGCGAGTACGCCGACGAGCGTGATGCCGACCTGCACGGTCGCCAGGAACCGGCTCGGTGCGGCGGCCAGCGCGCGGGCCGTGGCCGCTCCCCGGACGCCCTCCCGGGCCATTTGTTGCAGGCGCGACTTCCGCGAGGAGACCACGGCGATCTCGGTCATGGACAGAACCCCGTTGAGCAGGATCAGAACCACGACGATCAGCAGTTCGAGAGTGATGGCTTCCATTTGTCGGCACGTCGTTCCTGTGGCGCCCCAGGGTGCTCCCGACGGCGATGAACGACGGCGCAGAGTCGCACTTCAAGCGGCCGAAAGGAACAACTTCCGTCCGCAAATGGAATGACCGTCCACCACCACTTGCCCGGCGTGGACCGCGCTCGGCTGCAGGCTTGCGGCGGTCGGAGAAAGGCGGCATTTCTGGGCGATGCAATCGTTGTCGAGAAGGGCCGGTGCCGCCTGGCTGTCGGTAGTGGCGGGGGTGTGCGTCGCGGGCGCGGTCGGGGCGGACCGGGGGGCGGTGGCCACGGTCCAACCCCTGGCGAGCGCGGCGGCAATGGAGGCAATCGAGGCGGGGGGAAACGCGGTGGACGCGGCGGTGGCGGCGGCGTTGATGCTCGGGGTGGTGGACGCGCATGATTCCGGGCTCGGCGGTGGTTGCTTTCTCGTGATCCATCTGGCGCACGGCACGGTCGTCGCGATTGACGGACGCGAGACGGCGCCCGCGGAGCTGCGGCCCGCGCACTACCAGCGGGATGGTCGGGCGGATCCCGATCGGAGCCAGACTGGCGCCCTGGCGGTTGGCGTTCCGGGAGAACTGGCGGCCCTGGCGCACGCGGCGGAACGATACGGACGGCTACCGCTGCGGCGCGCGTTGCTGGCCGCGGCCCGGGTCGCGGACGAAGGGTTTCCCATTGATGCGTCGTTCGCCGGGCGGTTGGCCGACACCGCGGACGAATTGACCCGATTTCCCGAGGCGAAGGCGACTTTCCTTCGACCGGATGGCCGGCCTTATGCCGCCGGGGAGGTTCTCCGACAACCGGTGCTGGCGGGCACGTTGCGGACCATTGCGACGGAAGGCATCGACTGGTTCTACGGCGGGCCTTTCGCCACCGCGACGGAGGCATGGATGCGCGCAAACGGCGGCGTGCTGAAGGCGCGCGATTTCGTAGATTACCGCTGGCGCGAACGGACTCCGGTGCGGACGACCTACCGGGGTTACGAAATCGTCGGCTTCCCGCCGCCCAGCTCGGGGGGAGTGCACGTGGCGCAGATTCTGAACATTGTTGAGGGCTTTGACCTGCGCGCGATGGGAGCTGGCTCGGCGGACTTTGTGCACGTGCTGACCGAGGCCATGAAGCTGGCCTTTGCGGACCGCGCCCACTGGCTGGGGGACCCGGACTTTGCGGAGGTGCCGCTCGGTCTGGTGCGGAAGGACTATGCGCGGCAACTGGCGGCCCGGATTGACCCGCAGCGCGCCAGCGGGGTTGAAACCCACGGCGATCCTCCCGATGCCGGGCGGGCCCATTTTGGCGGGGGCCATACGACGCATTTCAGCACCGCGGACGCCGAGGGCAACTGGGTGGCCTGCACCGCGACCATCAACACGAGCTTCGGATCCAAGGTCGTCGTGCCGGGAACGGGCGTGGTCTTGAACAACGAGATGGACGATTTCGCCCTCCAGTCCGGGGTGCCCAATGCCTTCGGCCTGGTCGGCAGCGAGGCCAACGCCGTGGCGCCCGGCAAGCGGCCCTTGTCGAGCATGAGCCCAACTCTGGTGTTGAAGGATGGCAAGCCGCTCTTGAGCGTGGGCGCGGCCGGCGGGCCGACCATCATCACGCAGGTCGTGCTGGCAATCATCCACGTGATCGACTTTGGACGCTCGCCGGCGGAGGCTCTGGCCCAGCCACGCTTTCACCATCAATGGCGCCCTGACGAACTCCGCATCGAAGCCGCCTTTCCCGAGGAAGTCCGCGCGGAACTCGTCCGACGCGGGCATCGCCTCAAGGTGGTGGATGAACTCGGCGCGGCGCAGGCGGTCGGAAGGGTCACGAATGGGGCGGGCTTCGTTGGAGCCGCCGATCCACGCGGACTGGGGCAGGCGCTCGTTTGGTGAACCGGATGCGAATGTCGGTTTTCGATCCAGAGCGGCCGCCTCTGTTCCTGCTCAATCCGTTGGCCGCCGCGGGCCGGGGCGCGCGCGGTTGGCGTGACTTCCAACGGTTGGCCGGGACGGCCGGTTTGCCGGTCGAGACCTGCATCCCGGGCAGCCCCGGTTCGGCCGGGGAGCGGGCCGCGCAGGCCGCCCGCGCAGGCCGCATGGTGGTGGCGTGCGGCGGCGACGGCACGGTTCAGGCGGTGGCCAACGGCGTGCTGTCGGGTGGGAACGCCACCGCGTTGCTGGCGCTTGTTCCCCTTGGCACGGGAAACGACTTCGCCCGCTGTGTCGGTATCCGCTCGCTGGAGGATGCCGTCAGGGCGCTCTGCTCCGGACATCCTCGGCTCGTGGACGCGATTCGCATCGAATGCCGCGAGGGCGGTCGTTCCCGAGTGCGCTACGCCCTTTCGTTTGCGGCGGCGGGCATCGTTGGCGATCTGCTGGAACTGACGACGCCGCGGGTGAAGTCCCTGTTCGGACCACGCCTGGCGTATTACGTCGGGTTGTTGCGGGCGCTCCGGCGGTATCGTTCGCCGCGTTTCGCGGTCCGCTGGGGGACGGAGCCGAACGTGGCGCGGGGCAGCTTTCTTTTCGCCGGAGTGAGCAACACCGAGCGCGCCGGCGGCGGCATGCGGCTGGCGCCGGGAGCGGTTCCAGACGACGGGCAGCTTGCCGTGAACCTGATCGGCGATGTGGGGATCGTTGGGGCGTGCGGCCATTTCTGGCGGCTGGCGCGCGGTTCGCACACCCGCCATCGGCAGGTGCGGTACTTCGCGGCGGACGGATTACAGATCGAGGCGGAGCCGCCGGCGGTGGTGGTCGCAGATGGGGAGTTGGTGGGCTGCACCCCGGCCCGTTTCCAAGTGCAGCCCTGCTCGCTGCGGATCCTGGCGGTCTGAGGCGGTCGGAGGTTTGCGAGGGATGGAGCCGCGCTCTGGTTCGAGTCAGTAACGGCGCTTTCGCCCGGTGATCCTGCGCGCTGAGGTCACTCGCGCGAATGCTGTGCCCCGCAGCGCCATCGATCAACGGACCCGCCAAGCGGCCTTTCCTCGGGCACTCGCGCCGGAATCAGCGGTCCGTTGCGTTCCCGGTCTTACGCCAAGCGTGCCGGCCATACCACGTGGAAAGGGGGACCGCCGAGAGCCCGTGCAGGAGCACACTGATCAGCACAGTCAGGCCGATCACGGAGAACACGCGCTCGTGCCCGGCGGGGCCGACCTTGCCGAGCACCATCAACGTGTACAGGATGGAGGCGATCCCCCGCGGCCCGAACCAGCCGATGAAACCCACGGTGGGAAGGCTCAGCTGGCTTCCCCAAAGGCAGAGCGCCACCGGCAGCATGCGAATCAGGGTCAAACTGAGCAGGGCATACACCCACGCTGCCGCGTCCCAATACCGCCAGATCGCCGGCACCATCACCATGCCAAAGACCAGGAAAACGAACAGCGATAGCTGCTGTCCTTCCGCCTCGCCAAACTCCTGAATCCGCTCGCGCACCACGGGGGTTCGCGCTCCGAGCATCAACCCGCCGAAGAACGCCGCAATGAAGCCGTTTCCCCCCAGTTGCTCCGCCAGCGAATAGGAGAGAATCGCCAGGGAAATCGAGGCCAGTCGCTGAAAGACGGGCGCCATCCAGCGTCGGCGGGCGCACTGGTCGATCAGCAGACCACCGCCCCAACCGACCACCGCTCCGGCCAGCGGACCGTAGGCCATCTGCTTGAGGGCAAAGTGCGACCAATAGGAGAAATCCAGCCGGGTTCCCGGCGCGGCGGCCACGGCGGCCAGACAGGCCAGGATCGGCGGGAGCGCGATCCCGTCGTTCAGCCCGCTCTCCACCCCGATGGCATCACGCACCGGGGGCGGCACCCGCTCGCTCGTGACCACGGCCTGGCCCAGGGCGGCGTCGGTCGGGGACAGCACGAATGCCATCAGCGCGATCCACCAGGGACTTATCCCCGGGAAGAGCGGCAGCGCCACCAGGGTTCCCAGGATCATGGTGAGGGGCAGGCCGATCGCCAGCAGCCGCAGCGGTGTCCCGAAGTCCTTTCCCAGGCGGCGCAGATCGATCGTCGAGGCATCGCTGAACAGGATGAGGATCAGGGTGATCTCCGCAATGAGTTGAACCCCCTCCGAATCGACCTCGGCTTCAAAAAGGTCGAACGCCAGAGGGCTCGCCAGCACGCCCACCGCCACAAATACCATGGGCGCGGTGATCGGCGACCGCGCGGCCAGGGCGGAGACCAGTCCGTAGACGAACACCAACAAGGCGGCGAGGCAGATCAGTTCTTCCATGGCGCGAGTCTCGGTCGGCGGATCAAGGCGCCCGGGTGCCGAAGCTGCGCGTACCGCCCGATGCACCGGATCTCGCCAGCAATGCTCCTGGATTTCGTCGGGTGTAAAGCCCCCCGGCGGGATCCCCACCGGAGGGGCTCCCGGCTGCGTGCCGGCGCCGGGGCCGCCACGCCAGCAGGCGGAGCCGGTGTCCCGGGCTTGAGCGCGGGCCCCCTTCTGCGGTGCATCCCCCCTGAGCGGCTTGTTCCGGTGTGGTTCATTGTCGCTCTCCCGGTCTCGTGAAGTCCGGCGTCAATCGGCTGTGTTCTTCTTGCGGGAGCGGTTGCGGACCAGCCGTCCGATGACGATCAGCACGATGGCGCCCAGGAACGAGAAGAGCAGTTCCTCATACCGGATCGACGCCGCGCCCCAGGCGAAGTCGATTTGCGCCACCCGCACGACCATGCCCCCGAGACAGGCGCCGGCGAGGCCCAGCAGGAGCCGCGCCACCCGCCCCAGCCCGGTGGCCCGGAAACCGGTCATCAACCCGACGATGGCGCCTGCCACCACGCCCATGATTGCCCAGGCGACCACCTCATCGGCGGTACGGTTCCTCAGCCTTGCCTCGTCCACCCGCTGCCACAACGCCTGGGCGGTGTCGGCGGCCGATTGCCCGGCTTCCTCGACGGCGGCGCCGGCCGCTTCCATCTTCTCGCGGGCCTTTTCGCCGAGGCTGCCATCATCCGCAGCGCCCGCCGCGGCGGCGCCCATCCACATCGCCAGGGCGACCCACAGCGAGGGCAAACACCAGACGTGCATTCCGCGGAGAAGGAAGCCGCGGACGGCGGAATTGGTGCGATCAACCATGGTTGAGATCGTGGCTTGGGGCCCGTGAGCTTGGCAAGCAATTCAACGGCGCGTCGCGCCTGCTCCCCGGCGGTCCTCGGGAGTCGAGCGACGGTGGGCGGTGCGCACGTCTGCCTCCGGGACTGGGCGTCAGCGGCTACGGCGCTTGGAAGCCGTGCGGCTCAGCCGCATCAATTCAACCCGCGGTAGTCGCCGACGTGTAGTCGGCGCTGAAATCCAGGGGCTTACGCGGTCTCGCCGTCTCCGACTGGCCCCCACGTCTTGGTGGATCGTCGCGCCCGGCGGCAGGCGTCCGTATCCCCCACTGAATCATGCGCCGACTGAACGTCGGCGGCTACGACTCACTGAATCGTTACGGCTCAGAGGTCCGGGGCGGCCGGGACTGGATACGTCGGAATGGTCTGGTCAACAATGACTTGAATGCACGGTCTTCACCCGGCGCGAGACCCCGCCGAACCTGGAATGCGCCCGTTTCGGGGAAGCACTTGCCGCTGGTTCCGGTGGCTGGCGGTGATCATCGGTGTGTTTCCGGTTCGGCCGCACCGGGTTGGTGACTCCAGGTGTCCGGTTGCCCGGAGGAGGGGGGGCGGGCCGGGGATTATTTTGCCGATCCATCGCTTGACTGGCAGGGGGATTGCTGTAAATACAATGTAAACACATTGCATGGGCGATTGATTTACGGAGTGAGCGATGGAATTCGACTGGACGAATCCGCCCTTCGAGTGTGACGGTTCTTTGACACTGCGTGACATTGAAGAGTCCTTCGAGGACCCTTTTGCGGTGCGTTTGATGCCGGATTCCTCGCGGTTCTCGGCCCAGGCCCGGTTTTTCAATCTGGGCCGGTCGGCGAGCGGGGTGGGGGTGTTCAGCGTTTACCGCACCAATGGCAGGCAGGTACGGGTGATCCAAGCCCGGGAGTTCGTGGCGGAGGAACAGTTCTTCTACCAGCGAAAAGTCGATCGGATGTTGACGCCGTGACCTCGCCGACGAGGCGCACGCGGGGTTTGCCGGGCTTCGGTGATGAACGTGATCACGCGATGGGACGAGGTGCCGCTCTTCGACAGCGAAGAGGCGGAGGCCGCGTTCTGGGCGGATTCACGGGTGGACTTGCGCCTGATGGAATCGGCGGTGGCCACCGGCACCGAGGGCGGCGAGTCCGTGACGATCACCCTCCGGATGGATCCGCGGATGCTGGCCCGGATCAAGCGGTTGGCCCGGTCCCGGTACCTGAACTACCAGAGCATGATCAAGCAGTGGATGAGTGAACGGCTCGAAGATGAGTTGCGCCGCCGGTGAGAAACCCGGTTAAATGGCACGACTTTTGTTGCATGAACGGAACCTGCGGTGACATGAACATGCGGACCAACATATTGGAGACCCCGAGCGCGGGCCGCGGTGGGCCTCGATCCCGGGCAGGCCGGCGACGATTTCCGCGGGGTTTCTCGCTGATCGAACTGCTGACCGTCATCTCGATCATCGGTGTTCTGGCGGCGATTGGCGTCGGGTTGGCCACCGTGGCGGGGCGGAAATCGAAGGAATCCGCCATCCGCGCCGAGCGGGATCGGTTGGTGACCGCCATCGAGAGCTACCGCTTCGATTTCAACCAGTATCCGCCGGATAATGCCCGCGACGGGGTGAATGCCAGCACCGTGCTGCATCCCCTCTACTACGAACTGGTGGGCACCATATCCAGCCAGCAGGGGATGTATTACCAGACCTCCGATCGCGAGGAACGTCTGTCCGCGCCGGAGATCGGTCGAGCCTTCAACCGCAGGGGCTTCGTGAACTCCTCCGAAGCCCCCGAGAGGCCCAAGAACTACCTCGGCGCGTTGAAAGCGCGTCAGCGGCAGGAGATCGCCGTCGGGGGTGTCTCCGATGTTGAGTTGCTGGCGGTGCCCGTCGAGTGGCCGGTGAGCAAGACCATCAACGGGGTCAGCCTGAAGGACTCCGCCCCGCTCAAGGGCGTCGTGAGCGATGAACGTCTGCTGCGGGTAAACCCCTGGCAATACGTCTCCACCCGCCCGGTGCACAACCAGAATTCATTCGACCTCTGGGCGGAGGTCGTCATCGGCAAGGAGCGCAGGATCATCGGCAACTGGAAGGAAGAGTGATTTTTATGCAAGCGTTTCCCAGACCCATCCCCGGCTTTGGAATCCGGGGCCGTGACCGCAGGGGCTTCACGCTCATCGAACTGCTGGTCGTGATCGCGATCATCGCCATCCTCGCCGGCATGATCCTCCCCGCCGTGACCCAGGCCTCGAAGAAGGCCAAGATCATGACTGCCCGGACCGACATGAGCAATCTGGCCGGCGCGGTGAACCAGTACGAGGCCACCTACAGCCGGATGCCCGTGTCCAAGCCCTCCCGGGAAAGCACCACCACCACGTCGCCGGACTTTACGTTCGGCACCGTCCAGGGGCCGGCATCACCGGGCACCCTCTGGAACGCCAAAGGCCAGGCGCTGCCGTTGATCGGCAACCTCGGACGCGGGCAAAACAACAACTCCGAGGTGGTCGCCATCTTGCGTGACATGGTGCAGACCGCGGCGGGAGGTCCCACCGTGAACGCCGGGCACGCCTACAATCCGAAAAACCTCACGCTGCTCGACGTCAAGGACGTCGGCTACCAGCGCCGGCCCGGGGGCGCCGGTGTGCCGACCTATCAGGGCAAGGGTGTCGGGCCGGACGGCGTCTGGCGGGATCCGTGGGGGAATCCCTACATCATCACCATCGATCTGAACGCGGACGGCAAATGCCGCGACGGCTTTTACCGCCGGCAGGCGGTGTCGCAGGAGGCGGGTGATCTCGGCTATTTCGGTCTGCGCCGCGGCCCGGCCGAGGCGGGGGACGGGGGCGGGGATCGGTTCGAGGTCAACGCCAATGTCATTGCGTGGTCCATGGGGCCGGATGGCGTGGCCGATGCGTCGGTCAAGGCGAACTTCGGCTTCAACAAGGACAACGTGTTGAGTTGGCAATAGGAGGTGTGATGATGCCCCCCGGTCATCCAGCGTTTCGCCCGCGCCGTCCCGCATCGGACGGGCGGCGCCCGCGGGCCTTCACGCTGATCGAACTGCTGCTGGTGATCGGGATCATCGGCGTGCTGGCGGTGACGAGTGTGCCGGCGTTGCGGTCGTTGACGCAGGTCAACACGCAGGCGTCCGGGGAGCGCCAGGTGCTGGATGACCTGGGGTTGGCGCGGCAGATGGCGATCAACAACCGGCGCACGGTCTACGTGGTCTTCACGCCGCCCACCGTGGCCCAGCACTTGCCGCTGCTGGCGACCTCGGCCAACCCGGATCGCCAGCGCGAGGAGCTGCTGCTCCGCAGTCTGTTCACCCGGCAATACGCCTCCTATGCCCTGTTCACCCGGCGTTCGGTGGGGGATCAGCCGGGGCAGGGGCGGCCGCGCTACCTGACCGACTGGAAGGACCTGCCTGAGGGCATGCTGTTCCTGACCAACCGGCTGGTCGAGTTGACGAAGGGCCAATGGGAGAGCGTTTCGGGCACGCTCTCGGTCACCAACCGGCCGCTGCCCTACGGCAACTTCCCTTTTCCGACCGCGCTCAGTCCGATGCTCCGCGCGCCCTACATCGCTTTTGATCCGCAGGGGCGGGTTTACTACGACGACGATTGGGAGCCGAAGATCGAGGGCGAGGCGGTGAGCCTGAGCCGGGGCAGCGCCTTCTACCTCCGGGACGCGAATGGCGTCCCCGATCTGGGCGCCGCGCCGGACTTCTCAATTTCGCCGCCGACCAACCGGGTGGACATCCTGGTCAACTGGTTGACGGGGCGGGCGGAGGTCCAGACCTACAAGATGCCATGACCACCCAGGCGAACCCATTCCGGCGCGCCATCGTGCGCGCCCGCCAACGCGCGGGCGGACGACGGGTTGAGCGCGGTTTCACGATGGTCGAGATCGCGATCTGCATCGCGGTCGTGGCCTTTGCGATGGTGGCGATCATCGGGGTGCTGCCCACTGGATTCCAGGTGCAGAAGGACAATCGCGAGGACACGCTGATCAATCAGGAGGGGTTGCTGTGGTTGGAAGCCATCCGGAGCGGCGCCCGGGGAATGGACTACCTCACCAACCATGTTGAAGTGCTGCAACGCACCGAGCAGTCCGGCGCCACGACCCGGACGCTCGTCTACCGGTACGGAGCGCGGACGGTGGAGCAGGGCGGTTACAGCACCGGGCTGGAGATCGTGGGACTGCTGACCCAGCCCAAGTATCAGCGGGATGCGAACAACCAATGGGTGATGCGCCGGTCCCAGGCGGTGGTGCGCGCCGTGGGAGGATCCGCGGTGGACAAGACGCCCGGCAACGAATTTGCGTTCACCTATCTGCTGTCCGTGGAGGCCGTCCCCTTCAGTCCGTACCCGCCGGCCCTGACCAACTTCAACGACACGTCGATTTCTCCCGAGCAGCAGCAAATCCGGCAGCAGAATTACCTCGTGGCCGAGAACATGACGGAGAATACCCACGAACTCCGACTGACGATCGAATGGCCCGCCCGGGTCACTGGACCAGCGAACCAGCCGCAGCTCGGGGTCACCGGCACCGGGCGCAAGGTCTTCCGGGTGTTGTCCTCCGGCTATCTCGAGGCCCTGTCTGCCGGCAGTCGCCAGCCCGACCTTCACTGGACGCAACCGGCCGAGTTCCGCATCGCGCAATGAAAAGACCGCTCTCATCCCTGCGCCCCCGGTCGGGCTTCTCGCTCCTTGAGCTGCTCCTTGCGGTATCGATCATGGGCGTGATCATCGCCTCGCTCTACGGCATGTTCTATCAGGTCCAGCGGGGCCTGCGCGCCAACGTCACCCAGGTGGACGTTCTCGAAGGATCACGCGCCACGCTGGACCTGCTGACCCGGGACATGACGGATATGGCAGCCACCGACCGGCTGCTGGGCACCAACCTGGCAGGTCATGTGGCCTACTGGCCGCCGGTGGTCCAGAACCTGATGGAGGGGCAGCGGCGAACGAACCTCCTGCACGAGCTGACCTTCCTGACCCGGTACAACCAGGAGTTTTCCGCGACGGGCTACCGGGTGCTTTTCGCCGGCAACGGGGTGGGAACGCTTTCGCGCTACTCGACCAACGCCCTGCCGTGGGCCGTGGATCCGACGAACCTCGTCCATTCCGTGCTGCAGCAGCGGCCGGAGCGGTTCGTGCCGGTGCTCGGCGGGGTGATCCATTTCCGGGTGGTGCCTTACGACGCCCTCGGATGGCCCATGATTTATCGGCCCACGAACCTCTACGATCCCGAGGTGCTGCTCTCGCCCGACCAAGGCGGGGAAACCCGGTATGCCTTCACGAGCAACGCCCTGCCGGCCTACGTCGAGGTCGAGCTGGGGGTTCTGGAACCTCAGACCCTGGCCCAGTACGAAGGGTTCGCCGCGGGATCAACGCGGGCTCTCGAGTTTCTCGCCGACCACGCCGGACAGGTGCAGTTGTTCCGTCAACGAATTCCCATCCGTTTGGGAGCCGCTACGCGGCCGTTCTTCGCCCAGCCATGAGACCACAGTCCCAACGCGGTGTCGCCCTCGTCATCACCCTGGTGATGCTGTCGGTGGTGACCCTGATGGCGATCACCTTTCTGGCGGTCAGCCGCCGCGAGCGCGCTGCGGTCGCGGTCTCCGAGTATCAGATCACCTCGCGGCTGATGTCCGACACGGCCCTGGCACGGGCCCAGGCCGACATTGTCTCGCGCCTGCTGGCGACCCGGAGTTTCCTGGGCTACGACTACCGGGTGTCGACGAACCTCTCCAGTCCGTACGGATTCGACACGCGCCAGGCGCCCGGCCTGCCGAACTTCACGAACGTCAATTACGACTTTGTCCTGGGGGATCCCGGGACGCCGCTGACCGAGAACCAGCGGTTGCAGGCGCTGGGCAACCTGATGTTCGACGCCCGTCCGCCGGTCTATGTGGCGACGAATGCGGACAGCCGGTTCCCGTTGGATTTCCGGTTCTTTCTCGATCTCAACCGAAATGGACGGTTCGAGACGAACGGCGTGCTGCCGGTGCTGGACGCGCTCGGACAGCCGGTGGTGCAGAATGTCGGGAACGGGCCGCAGGTCGTGAGCAATCGGTTCGTGGGCGATCCCGAATGGATCGGCGAACTGCAGCACCCCGACGCGCCGCATTCGGGGACAAACCGGTTCGTCGGGCGTTTCGCCTATCTGGTGCTGCCGGCCGGACGCAGCCTGGACCTGAACTTCGTTCACAACAACGCCCTCACGCGGGACCTTTCAACGCCGGCTTTCCAGCGCAACCAGGGGGTCGGTTCGTGGGAACTGAACCTCGCTGCGTTCCTGCATGATCTAAATACCAACGCCTGGCCGAACTATCGCTATCTCAGCGGAGTGCGCCAGCCCGTGACGCCGCCCTTCGCGCAGGCGCTCGGTTTCCTGGGCTACCGGTACGGTGGGAACTACAACAACCTGTTCAGCGTCGAACAACTCTTTGGCGCCACCGGTCGCGACTTCTTTGCCCGCGATACCATCGACCAGTATTCCGACGGGCCCTTCGTCGCGGACTGGCGTGGGTTGACCGCCGACAACGACCAGACCGCGGCGTCCTGGCCGGGCAGCGAGAATCCCCGCAGTTACTTCGAGTTGAACGACCTGTTCGACGTGAGCCGGGTGCCGGCGGCCTTCACCAACAACCTCGGCGTCGTCCAAAGCGGACTGGCCTCGTACGACCGGTATACCCTCTATCGCCTGCTCGGGCAGATGGGCATGGACTCGCGGACGACCGCCCGGCAGAAGATCAACCTCAATTACGACAACGTCAGCGTCGTTACGAACAACGGATTCCAGGCGCGCCTCGATGCCACCAACCTGGTTTCCTGGGAGCCGTTGACCTTCTTCGAGACGGCCGCCCGGCGGCTGCTCGAAACGGCCAGCGTGCCGACCACCTACACCGATAATTCCGGGCAGCAACAGCCCGCCCTGCTGATCGGGGACACGCTCGTCCGCACCAACTTCGCGTTGACCAACATCCTGGTCTATCCCGTCAACGAATACTCTCCCACCGTGCACCGCCTGCTCCAGTTGGCGGTCAACCTCTACGACGCCACCACCAACCGGGCGTCCCTGACGGGGTATCCCTACCTGCCCACGGTGATCCAGCCGCGGTTCAGCGCGGATGGCACCAACATCTTCGTGAGCGGATTCCGTGAGGTCACCAACACCACCTTGCTGGCCGCGGTGCCGTTGGACCTGCGCGATCCGGTGCACCGCAACGACATGCTGCGGCTGGGGCAGAACGGGGCGTCGGTGGACCGCGTGGTCTATGACGTGCCGTTGTTGATCGGGGCGAAGAAGGGATTTCCGAACTTCAACGAGTTCGCCATGTTGAATGCGGCCCAGGTGTCGCGGCGGGCGGAGGCGGTGAAGACCGCTGAGCGCGACCGGATTCCGGTGCAGACCAACCTCATGTATCTGGTGACGATCTCGAACCGGTTCGGGATCGAGTTTTGGAACTCCTATTCGCAGGCCTACCCGCGGCCCTTGCGATTGCGGCTGGCGGGGGATGTGCGGATGGGGCTCACGAACTCGGAGGTCTTTGCCGGGACGTTGGCGGCGGATCGGTACGTCTACGCCATCGAACAGACCAACTCGACCTGGCCGGGCAAACGATTCGAGGTGCCCGTGTCGCAGAGCCGCCTGTTTCTCCCGGAGGCCGTCTACCAGCCGCTGCCCCGGCCGCACCTGCAAACCGATGGTGTGGCGTTCTTCCAGCGGGGTCTCGGGTTCTACGTGCCGCAGATGGAACTCGTCATCACGAACCGGTTCTATTGCGCCCTGATCGACCAGGGGACCGATCGCATCGTGGACTACGTCGCCTTCGGTGACATGAGCACGCGGATGAACCTGACCGCCGCCCTGGCGGGTCGCGGCCAGGCCCCCGGCGCCACGGGCATCGGCGGGGAGCCCGGTAACGTGTGGCTCACCAACCGGGTTCAGAACGTCAACGCGCTCAACGTGCCCACGGTGGGGGTCATCGACCAGATGGAGATCTCGCTCGGGAACATTCCCGTCAGCGATCAGCAATGGCGCAGCTACAACCGCACCGGACCGGGAGCCTACGACAAGGACAAGGCGATCGACCTGTTCCGCGAGTTCTGCGGTTTGACGCCGCTGCGGTACAACACCCCGCGCCAACGCGCCGCCCTGCGGGCCGAACTGTCCGGGAGGATTGCGGTCCAGGCCCCCTACACCCCCACGCGCAAAGTCTATCAGGAGGTTCTTTGGCAGGTGGACGATCCCCTGGTTCATTACCTGGTGGGCGACCTGCTCGATCCCCGGAACCGCCCGAGCGATCCCCTGCGCACCAACACCGTCCGGTTCGCCGTGCCGCCCAGTGTGGCCCTCACCAACTCGAATCTGGGGTTGCTCAACGATCGGTATCGTCCGTGGGGCGGCAATCCGAACCAGTCCTACGACCTGCTCTCACGGGATCCGGCGGTGAAGGATCCCGGGGTATACAGCTCGGATGACTGGGAGTTTCCGACGAACAAGCTGCCGAGCCTCGGCTGGATCGGGCGCGTGCATCGGGGGACTCCCTGGCAGACGGTGTACCTCAAGTCCGCGGTCGCCGATACCAACCAGTGGTACCTGCACGCGGGGAGTTTCGGGACCCATCCCACCAACGACTGGCCGCTGCTGCAGATCTTCACCACGGCGCCCAACGATCCGGCGGGCCGGGGCCTGCTGGGCGTGAATCAGGAGGGCCTGGCGGCCTGGTCCGCCGTGTTCAGCGGAATTTCCGTGCTGACCAACACGACGCCCGTTTCGGGCCACCGGACCGACAACGAGCCCACCTTCGACTCCCTGCTGGTTCAACCCAACTCCCCCCAGCTGCGCGCCATCGTTGACGGAATCAACCGGACGCGGCAGGAAGAGTTGATGCTTCGGGGGATGCCGGTCCCCGCGTTCGATTCCCTGGGCCGGTTGCTGGCGACGCCCGAGCTGACGATCAACTCCCCCTATATCAACACCAACAACCTGCTCAACGACGCCATTATGGAGCGGATCCCGCAGCAGATCCTGTCGTTGGTGAAGGAGGACGAGCCGCGGTTCGTCATCTACGCCTTCGGTCAGTCGCTCCGCGAGGCGCCGGGCTCGGTTTACGTGGGGCCCGGAGCCTTCAACCGGATGTGCACCAATTACGTCGTTACCGGCGAGTCCGTCAGCAAATCCGTCGTGCGGATCGAGGGCTCGATCACCAATCCGCGCGCGGTGGTCGAGAGTTACAACGAGGTTTTCAGTGAATAGGACCCAGCTTTCCTGCTTATGAAGGCAAGATTTTGGTCGGTGATCAGCCTGCTCTGCTTCCTGGCGGCCATCGGCTTTTGGCTCAAGGGGAATCAGGTCAGTGAACGCCGGGCGCGCGAGCAGCGCGCCGCCACGGTGCGAACGCCAGCGAATGGCGCCGCGTCCGTCCGCCTGCTGACCCATTCCGCCCGGCTGCCCATCACCCGGGCTCCGCGATCGCCGTCCGGAACGGGGTCCGTGGAACCGGACTCGGTGGACTCGTCCGCTCCCGAAAGCCGCGAGGCGGCCCATGCCGGAACCCCTTTCCGACTGCGGAACACGACCGCTCCGGTTGACGAACTCAGCCGCCGGGACAGCGCCATCCTGTTGCGCAACGCCTTCATCGACACAACCGCGGCGGCGCCCGAGGTTCCCGCGCATCTGCGCAGCGGGGAGGAACCGGGCAGCTACATCGTCCAGGCCCGCGGGGCCATCAGCCCGTCCTTCCGCGCGGCGCTGAGCAGCGTGGGGGCCCGGATCGTTTCCTATATCCCCAACAATGCGTACCTGATTCGCGCCGGATCGGGCGCGGCGCAAAGCCTGCGGGGCCTGCCGGTCGTGCGCGCGGTGCTTCCATACGATCCGTATTTCAAGCTGTCACCGGCCCTGCTGCCGGCGGCGGTGGCGCAGGAGCCCCTGCTGCCCGATTCCCGATTGTACCTCACCCTCTTTGAGGGAGCGCGGGACGACGTGGCGGCGGCGATCGCAACCTGGGGCGCCCGGATCATCGGGGAGACCCGCTCTCCGTTCGGCCCCCGGCTCACGGTTGCGGCGGCCGGAGATGCGCTCGTGGCGGCGGCCGGGTTGCCCGGCGTACAGCTGGTCGAACCGGTGGCCGATCGCGTGTTCCTCAACGACCTCACGCGCGTGCGGCTCGGCGTCAGCCCGGATTCCACCAGCACCAATGCGGACTATCTCGAACTGACCGGCAGCAACATCTGGGTGAACGTCAACGACACCGGGGTCGACGCCGAGCATCCGGACCTGGCCGGCCGCGTGTTTGCCGACGATGCGGCCGTGCTCGCCGATCCGTTCGGTCACGGGACGCATGTGGCGGGCACCATTGCCAGCAGCGGCGAGAACAGTCCGGCGGCCACCAACGCCGTGCCGGGTTCGGTGACCAACGCGGATTTCCGCGGCCTGGCGCCCGCGGCGAAACTCTTCGTCATGGGGGTCGATCTGGCCACCGGCCCCGTGCAATCGGACATCTATCTGCAGGAAACGGCGGCGGCGACCAACTACCTCACCTTCGGCCGCACCAACCCGCTGGTCTCGAACAACAGCTGGGGGTACCGGCTTCAGTTCGACTACGACACCGCTGCGGCCAGCTTCGATGCCGCGGTTCGCGATGCCCTCCCCGGCACGGAAGGGTCGCAATCGATGATCTACGTGTTCTCCGCGGGAAACGATGGCGCCGGCAACGACTTCGGGCAGGGCGGGGAACCGGGCACCATCAACTCGCCGGGGACGGCCAAGAACGTCATCACCGTCGGCGGCATCGACAGCCCGCGTTTCATCACCAACGAGATCGAGTTCCTCCAGAACGGCGTGCTGGTCACCAACGCGATCTGGTATGGCGAGACCGACAGCGACAACGAGGTGGCGCCGTTTTCGAGTCGCGGCAATGTGGGGCTCGGCACGGAGGGCGAACACGGGCGTTTCAAACCCGACCTTGTGGCCCCCGGCGCGTTCGTGGCCTCGCTCCGTTCGGAGGACTGGACCGTCGAGTTCATGCTCACCAACGAGATCGTGAACGTCGTGCAGGACCAGGTCGTGCGGCCCGATGTCTGGAACGATTACTCGATCCCGGTCCCGGCCAATGCGGCGCGTCTCGTCATCCAGACCCTGCCGGGCCGCAGCTCGCCCAGTCCCATGCCCGAGCTGGAGATTTACGCCCGTTACGGCGACTTCCCGCAGGCGGGGGACCTTCAGGGAGTCAACCGGGTCGAAATCGCCGATCCGGAGGAGGGCACCTGGTACTACAGCATCGGCAACACGACCTCGAGCAACGTCAACTTCAACATCCTCACCCGGCTGCTGGTCGTCACCACCGAGGACGATTACCGCGAGGCGCTCGAGGAATTGAACCAGCCGCTGGAACCCGACTATCGGTTCGCCTCGGGAACCAGTTCCGCTGCGGCGAGCGTTTCGGGTCTGCTGGCGTTGATTCAGGAGTTCTTCGAGGATCGCCTCGAGCTGGGATATAGTCCGGCGCTGCTGAAGGCCCTGCTGATCAACCGTGCCCATTCGCTCGGGCCCGCCTACAGCTTCCAGCCGCGCAACCTCATCAATTATCAGGGATGGGGCCTGCCCGAGTTGCCGCGAATCCTCCCCGCCGTGATGACGAACAGCAACGATCAGGCCGACTGGCCCGTCCGCTGGTTCGATCAAAGTCCGACCAACGCCGTCGCCACCGGGCAGGTGCAGAGTTACGACCTCGAACTTCCCGAGGACGCGCAACAGTCCGATCTGCGGATCACCCTCGTCTGGACCGATCCACCCGGCAACCCGGCGGCTTCGGTGAAGCTGGTCAACGATCTCGACCTGGTCCTCTCGAACACCGTCACGGGCGAATATTTCATTGGCAATAACATCGCCGCGAACAGCGACTACAACCTGGGCACCGGGACGAACGACGAGCCGCTCTTCGACAACATCAACAACGTCGAAAACGTCTTCCTCCGCGCCCCGCTCGACACCAATTACGTCATTCAGGTGATCGGCCGCCGGGTCAACGTGAATGCCGTCACGGCGCAGACCAACAACATCGTGCAGGACTATGCCCTCGTGATGTCGCTGGCTTCCGCCACCAACAGCTTCACCGTGGCGCAGGCGGATCCCGTGCCCGATTTCACGCCGCCGGTGGACCGGATCACGAATGGCATTCCGCTCCTCCGGCAACGCGTCGGCGCCAATTCACCGCTGCTGGGCGGACCCGCGGGCACCACGAACCAGTGGCATTTCTACGCCTTCACCAATGTGGTCATGGCGGATGCGCCGCAGGGGCTCACCAACGGACCCTACGTCGCCTTCATCACCTTCTCCGCCCCGAACATGTCCGTGCCTCGGCAGGAGGAGGCCGACATCGATCTCTATGTCTCGCGGGGTGATCCCGGCCTGCTCAGCCTCGATCCCCAGGCCCTCGCCAATGCCTTCTCTTCGGTGGAGCGGACCGGCACGGAACAAGTCGCCTTCACCAACTCCTTCATTGGCGAGGAATTCTACGTGGCGGTGAAGTCGGAGGATCAGATGGCTTCGGAATACAACCTGATCGGGCTGTCCTCCGAGGAGCCGTTCGGCTATCTGGACGAGGACGGCAACCAGGTGCTGCGCGGTCTGCCGGTGCCGGCCATCATTCCCGACGGTTCGCCCGTCCGGCCCGGTGGCGTGCAGGTCTTCGCGGTGGGCATTTTTCCCGGTGAGACCGGACGGGTCCTGGTCGAAAACACGTTGCGCCACGAGGTGCTGGGCGATCTCTACACCGAGCTGTGGCACGGCGGCGTTTTCGCCGGATTGCACAACCATGCCAGCGGGAACGAATTCACCGACGGGTTGCTGACCGGCGTCTATGACGACTCGCAGTCCGGCGAATCCTACGACGTGCTGTCGTCGGACGGTCCCGGCAGTCTGATCGACTTTCTGGGCACCAAGACCGAAGGGCCGTGGATCTTCTCCGCCATCGACAATGCCTCGAGCGGCACGGGCATCGTGGATTCCGTGACCCTGCGGGTGCGGCCCAACCCCGACCTTACCGAGGGTTACTTCGGCACGGTGCTCCCGAACCAATGGGAGATCTTCTTCGTGGACGTGCCGCCCGATGCCTCGAGCTTGAAGGTGATCCTCTCGTCGATGACCGGCCCCCTGAACGTCTACGTGCGCCGGGGCGCGCCGCCCACCTTGAACGAATATGACAAGATGGCCGCGCTGAGCGCGCCCGGCGGCGAACTCGAGGTCACCACCGGGGATGTTCCGCCCCTCACCGCCGGTCGCTACTTCATCGGGTTGTTCAATCCCTCGGCGGTCGCCGTCGACTTCTTCATCCGCGTGCGTATCGAGCGGGATCCCTCGGGCGTGCTGCGGGGCGAGTACCTCTCGGAGAATCCCGTGCCGCTTGGGGACGATCTGCGGTCGACGCTCACCAACACGGTGGATGTGGGGCTGATGGTCACCGATGCGAAGGTGGGGCTGCGAGTGGACCATCCGCGGGCCTCCGATCTGGCCTTTCACCTCGTGAGCCCGCGGGGCACCCGCGTGCTGCTCGTCGAGAACCGTGGCGGCACCAACCGGTCCCAGCTTGGTTTCGAGCAGATCATCACGAACTTCCACCACGTGGCGCTCAGTTACGACCGGGGCCTGGGTGAGGCATCCCTGTACCTCGACGGCGAACTGCAGATCAGCGCCAACGTCGGGGATCTGCGTCTGGATACCCGCGACCAGTTGTTCATGGGGGTGCGCCCCGTTACCAACGCGGTGCCCGCGCAGTATTTCGGCGCCCTCGATGAGGTGACGCTGTTCAGCCGCGCGCTGACTCCGGGGGAGATCCTCGGTATCTACAAGTTCGGCGGCGCCGGCAAACCGGAGGATTCGATTGTCAGTCTGTGGCCCTTCGAGGGCAGCGGCGCCGATGCCTGGACGAACAACCCGGCGGAAGTGTTGGGGCCGGTGTTCATGCCGGGCCGGTACGGGCAGGGCCTCGATTTCCGGCAGACCAATGATCTCGTCCGGGTGACCAACCTGGTCGGGTTGGACGTCGGCGCGGGCGCCGGGTTCACGCTGGACGGCTGGATCAACCCGGCCGACCTCGCGGAAGACCGGACGCTTGCGGTCTGGAGCAACGGCACCAACACGCTCGGCCTGGAGTTCGGCATCCGGCCCGGTGCCACCAACGAGCCGCCCGGTTTCCTTTATGCCAACCTGCGGGACACCTCCGGCGCCGATCACCCGGTCAATGCTCCCGAGCAGGGACTGATCGTGACGAACGGCTTCGTCACGAACCTCGTTTACGTGACGCTGACCGATGACACCAACATCGCCTTGGTGCCGATCAAGTTCGCCGAACCCGACACCGCGGTCGCCACAAGTTCAACCAACCGCCTGGTCAGCGGACTCGAACCCGTGGCCGCCCAGCCCCTGGCGGACTTCGTGGACGGCCAGGTGTTCGATGGATGGACGGTCCTGTCGAACGGGCCGGTCAGCGTGTTCAACGCGCCCGAAATGGCCCACACCGGTACCAACCTGATGGCCCTTCGTTCGGGCACGCTGGTACGGGACCTCGTCACGATTACCGGGCGCACTTACACGCTGAACTTCGTGCATCGGAGCCAGCCGGCCATTCCGGACATCATCAGCTGGTGGCGGGGGGAAGGCGACGCGGTGGACGCCGTGGACACGAACCACGGGACGCTGCTGGGCACGGTGACGTTCGGTCCCGCCCTGGTGGGGGACGGCTTCGAGTTTCAGAACGATCTTGGTTACGTCGAGATCGCCCCGGACACCAGCCTTGACCTGACGCACGCGTTGAGCATTGAGACGTGGTTCCGTGCGCCCTCGGGGTCGTCTGGCGGCGGCCTGCTCGCGAAACGAGCCGAGGACGACGCCGACGGGGTCAACTACGCCATCAGCCTCTCCCCGGCCGGTCTGGATTTGTGGTTCGAGGATCCCGAGGTGGTGGCGCCCGAATCCGAGATCAGCGGCACGGATTACGAGGGCATCCGGGTGCCGGCGCCATCCGCCGGTGTCTTCCATCATCTCGTCGGCACGTTCGAGCAGACCGATGCCGAAGTAGTGACGTTGCAGATCTTCCTCGATGGCGAACTCGTCCACGCTCGTGAGGTGACCGGCGATCTGGCCCGCGCGGTGAACGAGGGGCCGCTCTACCTGGGGACCACGTATCCGGAGTTCGAGGGCTTCAACGGCACGCTCGACGAAGTGACGTTCTACAGTCGGGTCCTGGACGCGGCGGAAGTGGCTGCCATTTACAACATCGGCCCGCTGGGCAAAGCCCTGCCGCCGTTCGAGCCGCTCACGATCTTCACCGTGGACGGCCAGACCCTGGGGGCCGCGATCTCAACCAGCGATTGGGAGACGAACTCGCTGACCTTCCTGGCCCGGAGCAACGTGACCACCCTGGCGGTCGCGGCCCTTCAGCATGGCGCGCTTCTCGATTCGTTCGAGCTGGTTGGCCGGCCCAGCACGCACTTCCTGCCGGAGGAAACCATCAAACCCCTGATCGGCGAGAACGCCTTGGGCGACTGGAAACTCGAGGTCACCGACCGTCGGGTCGGCGCCACCAATCCGGTGACGCCCGAACTCATCAGCTGGCAGCTGCAGTTGACCTTCGCACCGCCCTTGATTCCCGCCGTGCGGCTGACCAATGCGCTTCCTTACACGAACGCGATCGGACCAAATTCCGCCGCCTATTTCTATGTCGAGGTGCCCCGGAGTGCCACCATGGCGACCAACACCATGACCGCCTCGCAAGCCCTGGATTTGTGGTTCAACCAGGGTCGGCTGCCCCGCTTCGACACCAACGTCGGTGACCTTCTGCTGTTCACGAACGAGACCCACGGGGTCGCCGTCATCAGCACCAACGGCACTCAATACCTCGATACCAACAACGCCCTGGTCACCCTGACCTCGGCTCCCGTGTTGTCGCCGGGCCAGCGCTATTACCTGGGCATGACCAACGTCAATCCGGTGATCGATTACGTGTTGCGAGTCGACTTCGATGCGCTCGACACCAACATCCTCGGGCTGACCGATCTGCCCTTCGGCGTCACCATTCAAACCAACATCGCGGCCACCAACGTCATGCAGTTCTACCGCTATTCGGTGACGCCGGAGGCCGTGGCCGCCTCCTTCGAGGTCCGTCCGCAAAACGGCGATGTGAACTTCTACCTCCGCCGGGCCGAGGCCGTGCTGGATCCGCTGCCGACGCCGTTCCAATACGACTACGCCAGCGAGAACGCCGGCGTCGCGGACGAGATCATCGTCGTCACACCAAACTCCTATGTGCCGCTGACGGCGGGCGACTGGTACCTGGGGGTGCTGAACGTCGACACCCAACCGGTCGACTACTCCATCCGGGTGGTCGAAACCCGACAGGTCACCATCGAGATCATCGACCTGGAGGACCGCGTGCCGGTCGATGAATCCGTGCTGCCGGGGACCTCCATCGAGAAGTACTTCCGGTTCGTGATCACGAACGACGTGCCGGCGGTCGAGTTCGATCTGTTCAACACGAGCGGACGGGCCACGCTGCTGGCGAAACAGGACGCCTGGCCTTCCCCGACCGACCACGACTTCGTCGACCTGGCCGCGCCGGGGGCGCCGTCGCGCATGCTGCTGCTGACCAATGCCCTGTTGCCTTCGCTCATCGGTGAATGGTACCTGGCGGTCATCGACGGAGAGGCGGCGCCGATCAATTTCACCATTCAGGCGAGCCTGGTCGATCCGACGCCCGTGGTCCGGTTGCTCACCGATGGCGTGCCGGTCATCGCCACGATCCCGGCGGACATGCCCGTGCCGGGGGCGCCGCCGCGGCCGGATTACTACCGCTTCAACGTCGGGCCGGCGGCGGTCGAAGCCACGTTTGCGCTCACGCCACAGAACGGCAACGTGGACCTCCTGTTGCGACGGGGACTGCCGTTGCCGGACTTTGCGACGTTTGATTACTTCAGCGCGAACCCGGGGTTGACGCCGGATGTGATCCTGGTGGATCCAGCCTCGGCGCCCGTGCCGCTTGCTCCGGGGGACTGGTACCTCGGCGTGCTCAACCAGACCGCCAACTCGGCGACCTATCAGATTCTGGTCGACGAACTCGAGGACGGGGAATTCCGGCCGGTCACGATCAATGCCGAAGTCGACGTCGGGGCGGGCACGATGACCCTGAGTTGGAGTGCCCCGGTGGGCGCCCGTTTCCAGGTGCAATACGCCACGGGCATTCCCGTGGACGGTCCGATCAAGTGGATCACCCTTCCCGGCGAGATCACGTCCACCGACGGGAATTTCAGCTTCGTGGACGACGGTTCGCAGACCGGGGGGAGCCAACCCTTCAAGCTCTATCGCCTGATCCAGGTGCCGTGACCGCGGCTGCCGGCCGGACCGGGGTGAGATGAATTCCGATCCGGCGCTTTGTCGCCGTCTGTCCGAAACGGATGGCCGGCTCCATTCCGCCAGCCTCACCGGCCATCAATCGCAAAGCGGGAGTGCCCGTTCGTTCTGATAACGCAGGGACGCGCACTGCTCTGGGGCCGCCCGCCATTGGCTCTTGCGATGGCCGGTGCGCGTGGACGAGACTGCCGGCTGCATCGCATGACCGTGATCGAGGAACCGTTGCTTGCCGCGCGCCAGTTGGGAGTGGCGTTGGGGCTCGGTCTGCTCGTCGGACTTCAACGGGAACGTGCGGCGTCCCGGATGGCCGGCATCCGGACGTTTCCGATGGTGACCGTCTTCGGGTTTCTCTGCGCGTTTCTTTCGGGAGCCACCCCGTGGCTGACGGCGGCCGGCCTGCTGGCGGTGAGCGCGTTGTTGGTGGTCGGCCATCTCTCCCGCGTGCGGGCCGGGGAGGCATCGGCGGGGCTCACCACCGAGGCGGCCGCGGTGACCATGTACGCCGCCGGCGCCGCGCTTGCGGTCGGTGAGACGTGGCTGGCGGTGTGCGTCGGGGGCGGCGTTGCCGTGCTACTGCACTTGAAGCCGCAAATGCAGGCCCTGGCCACGCGCATTGGCGAGGACGATTTCAGGGCGATCATGCAATTCGCCCTGATCACGCTCGTGATTCTGCCCGTGTTGCCGAACGAGACCATGGGCCCCTACGAGGTCCTCAATCCGTTCAAAATCTGGCTTCTGGTGGTCCTGATCGTGGGCCTCAGCCTGGCGGGATACGTGGCCTATCAATTCCTCGGGGAGTCGGGCGGCACCTTGCTGGCAGGCATCCTCGGGGGGGTGATCTCAAGCACCGCGACGACGGTGAGTTTCGCCCGCCGGGCGCGCGCCGAGCCGCAGCTCGCCGGCATGGCCGCCCTGGTCATCGCCATCGCTTCGACGGTGGTTTTCGGCCGGGTCCTGCTGATCATCGCGGCGCTGAGCCCGGCCCTGTTCGCCGTGGCCTGGCCGCCGCTCACGGTCATGGGCGCCGGCTTGGGCGGCTACTGCGGCGCGCACTACTGGATGAACCGGCGGCGAGCCACGGAGTTGCCCCGTCGCGGCAACCCGTCCGAACTCAAATCAGCGCTCTTCTTCGCCTTCCTGTTTGCCATCGTGCTGTTGGCGGTCGCTGCCGCCCGCGCGCACCTGGGCACCGGCGGACTCTACGCCGTGTCGGTGTTGTCGGGCTTGACCGACATGGACGCCATCACCCTTTCGACCACCGACCTGGCGCGCGAAGGCCGGCTGGATCCCGACCTCGCCTGGCGTCTGATCCTCGTGGCGGGCCTGGCGAACCTTGTGTTCAAAGCCGGGGTGGTCGTCGTCGTGGGCGGATTGCAGGTAATGTATCGCAGCGCGTTTTATTTCGCGCTGGCCCTCGTGGCCGGGCTGGCGTTGCTGTTTCTCTGGCCCTGACGACGCATGAGAATCATCGGAGGAATCGCGGCGGGAAGGCTGCTCAAGGTGCCGCGCGGCTTCAACGTGCGCCCGACGCCGGATCTGGTCAAACAGGCGGTGTTCAATAGCCTGGGTGGACGGGTGGTCGGGGCGCGGGTGCTGGAACTCTTCGCCGGTTCCGGTGCCCTGGGTCTCGAGTGCCTCAGCCGCGGGGCCGGTTCGGTGCTCGCGGTTGAGCTGTCGCAAAAACACGCCGGCTGGATCCGCGGCAACCTCGAACAAACCGGCCTGCCCGCCGCCCGCTTCGACCTGCGCGTCCAGGATGTCTTCGTCGCTCTGCATCAACTGGCCGCGGAAGGCCGCACCTTCGACCTCATCGTCGCCGATCCTCCTTTCGGCGCGAAGACCCGCGGCGAACGTTCGCTGTCCCTGTCCCAGAAGCTCCTCGACGAGCCCGCCACCGAAGCCGTGCTGGAGCCGGACGGTCTGTTCGTGCTCGGCCATACGCACCGCGATGAGGTCGTCGTCGGCCCCGTCTGGGAGGAGCGCAAGTTCATGCGGCACGGCGATTCGGTGATGCGTTTTCTCGTCCGGGCTGATACGGGTTAGCGCATGAACTGGCGCACAACGATGATCCTCATGGCGGGGCTGACCGGGCTGGCAATCGCGACCAATGCACAGGGCGGCTCCGGCATGCCAACAGCCGGCCGGTTCGCCCCGGAACCCTCACCGGCTCTGCAGCAGCGCGTCGACCGGGCCGTCGCGCGGACCGTGGAAGCCTTCACCGGTCGCGAGCTGAAGGCGGAACAGCTGGCGGTCACCCTGATCGATCTGACGGACGCGGCGCAACCCCGGACGGCCTCCCACCGCGGTGAGGCCTCGATCTATCCGGCCAGCGTGATCAAGCTCTTCTACCTGGTCGCCGCCCATCGATGGATGCAGGACGGACGGCTCGAGGACACGCCGGAACTGCGCCGTGCGATGAGCGACATGATCGTTCACTCCTACAACGAGGCCACGCATTACGTCATCGATCTGCTCACCGGCACCACCAGCGGTCCCGAGCTTTCCGAGGCGGATTTGCGCGTCTGGTTCGACCGGCGGGACGAGGTCAACCGTTACTTCTGGTCGTTGGGATACCGGCACGTGAACGCCAACAAGAAGCCCTGGTGCGAAGGGCCGTACGGCCGCGAATCCCAGGCCATCCGGACGTTGCCGCGCCCGCGCAACATGCTCACCACCGACGACACCGCGCGGTTGCTCGCCGAAATCGTCACCGGGCGGGCGGTCACCCCGGAGCGCTCGCGCGAAATGCTCGCGTTGATGGAACGGGATTCCGGCGGGGAGGACGGCGACCCGGACGGCCAGGCGCGCTTCACGGGGCCGGCCCTACCGCCCGGCGCAAAGCTCTGGTCCAAGGCCGGCTGGACGAGCGAAACCCGCCACGACGCGGTCTATGTCGAATTGCCCGACGGCCGCCGTTGGGTGCTCGTCATGTTCACCGTGGACCACGCCTACGAACGGGGCATCCTGCAAACCCTCGCGCGGGAATTGCTCGAAGCGCCCGCTTCGCCGAACCGTTGACCGTTCCCGGACGGCTTCCCCATTCGTCGTTTCTGCCGGTCCGGCTTCGGACATCGACCGGGCCGAACTCAATCTCCGCACTCCACCGCCGGCGTGGGGAGTTCCCGTCCGATGCGTTCGATCCGGTAGCCGAACCCGGTGTCGCCCAGCGAGCCAAGATCCACCACGCCGTCGCGTCGCCGGTAAAGCCCGGGGTGCGCCCGGGCCTCCGCGTCGGAAGCCGCCGGATAGAACTGCATGCAATTGGTCTCGACGCCCATGATCGTGCCGGTGTGGGCGGCCAGCAGCAGGTGGGGGATTTGGGCCAGCATCGGGTTGGTCAGGTCCTGCACCATCAGGGTCATGCCGTGCGCCTTCGCCCAGCAGGCGCTCAGGATCGCGCCCGTCTGCGTCTTGCACGTCTTCAACGCCACGCCCGACCAGCCCAACTCGCGACCGAGCCGGATCAACCGCCAGTCGTGCGCGCTCTCGTCGAGGAACAACGGCTTGCGTCCGCTCACGCTCCGGACGTCGATGCGGTGCTGGTCGAGTTCATACGGAAACGGCTGTTCCACGTAGAGGATCATGCCGTAATGCCGCGGATGTTCGTCGCGCAACCGGTCCAGAATCGCGTTGACGTAGACGGGCTCGGTGACCGTGCAGTTGAAGTCCGCGCTGAGCCACTCGACGTCGTGAGTCAGCGCGATGTCGCCCACCCGCACCAGGCGGTGATAATCCCAGGTCGGATCGTTGCCCCGGAGTTTCACCTTGAGGCACTTCAAACCGTCGGTCCGAATCCAGTCCGGCAGCAGAAACGGATGGCCATCATCCGGGACGGGACCGGACGCTTCCTCGGCGGAGAGACAATCGAGGCCGCCCACCAGATGCCAGGCGCGCAGGCGCCGCGCAGGGTGCGCGGCGAGGAAGTGGTCAGGGAACCGACCCGCGAACTGCACCGCGGCATCCCCGGCAGGTTCGAGAAACGCCGCCAGATCCCGGTTCAGATGATCGGCGTTGTAGGTCGCGTAAACCGGTTTGCCCAGCAAGTTGCCGTAGGCGTCGTGGACGGCCTGGTCGAAGACCGAGCAACAAACGAGCGCGGCGAGCCAGGGCATGGGGTGTTCGCGGCGGGCGGCGGTCGCATTCAGGTCACGGAGCAGGCGGGGGAGGACGTGTTCCTGGAAATCGTGGCCGATCTCGAGCGGATGGCCGCTGCCGGACCATCCCGCCCAGGCCCGGGCGAGGGCGAGGCAGAAGCTCCTGAGACACTGATGCCGCGGCTCGTAGGGAAGGGCGGACGGCCAGACCCATTGGACGCTCAACGGCGTTTCGCCCCAACCGGTGGCGGTGCCTCCCTGTCGATCCTCGACGGTGACGCAGGCCCGGGCGCAGGTGACCGAAGTCAACGTCTCGGGACCGAACTTCAGCGGCACGCGCGTCGTGACCGGCAGGAAGAAGAGCCGCACCGCGCGCACGCGGATGTCACTGGCCTTGCTCATGCCGCGAGTATTCGTCCGAAGCCGGCAGCGGACAAGGGGGAAGCCGGGGGTGGGTCTCCCCCGATTTCGTGGACAGGGAGGGCGCAGTCAGCGCAGAAAGACCGACTGACATGCCCAAAACCAGACCTGCCTACACCGAAGAGTTCCGCCAGCAGGCGGTCCAACTGCTCCTGGACAGCGGTCGCCCCCTGGACCGGGACGGCAAGGGCGTGGTCAACCACAGCCGGGACGCGCGGGAACTGGCCCTGGCCCTGGACCGGTATGTGCGGGGCAACGCCAAGGCGCACTCCGAAAAGTGCGGCTCCGTGGCCGGGCGGGCCTTCGAATGCCCGACGTATCCTCCGATCCAATAGACGCCGTCGGCTGCCTGAGGGCGTCTGCGGAGTGCGGGCCGCATCAGGGCGGGGGAAGCCGTTCGCTGCTCAAAGCACCGAGCCTTCGACGCGCACGCGTTGCAGCCACAGGTCGAAATCACGCGGGCTCAATCGGAGCAAGCGTTCGCCCAGCTCCGGGTCGTTGGCCACACCGAGCAGGTTGTTCAGTGCGAGGAAACTCGTCAGCCCGTAACGGAACGCGGCCTCGCACGGCAGCAACACACTGCCCGTCTTCGGATTGTAGGGGATGCCCGAACTCGCCAGGCCCCGCGGCGGCGGCAGATCGTCGGGCAGGTCCCGCCGGGCCGCCAGGTGCAGGGTGTGCAACGCCTTGAGGCTGCCCGCCAGCTTCTCGGCGACGTATTCCAGCGGCGGCCCGTGACGGGTCTCTTCCTTGACGTAGGCCCCGGCGTTTGGCTCGGTCAACCCGTCGTCATTCACGCAGACCACCTTGCTCCTCCGTGGACGCTTGGACGGTGTCGGATGGCGTTGGCGGCAGAACACCTTTCCCGTTGACCACGTCCGGTAACCCAAGCGCACGTCGGCCAGCGTCCGGCATCGGGAGTCCTCCCGGCCGCGGTCAGGCGCCGGGACGTTGCCACTGGCTGTCGCGGGCCTGCCGCGCGGCCGCCAGACCACCGCGGGCCACGTATTCCTTGTAGTTGTCGCCGACGCTCTGGACGCGCGGCTTTTCGTAGCCTTCCTCGACGAGCAGGCGTTGTAGTTCCGCTTCGATGTTCCGGACGCGGCTGCCGCCGCCGGTCAGGATGATGTTCTGGAGCAGTTCGCCCACGCTGTCGGTCGAGGCGCGACTGATGGCGGTCTTGACCAGTTCGAAGACCTCCTGGAGCAACTGGCTGCACGCGTTCCCGATGATCTCGGTCAGTTCGATGCGTCGCATCTTGCCGCCAACGATCACGCTGGCGCTGGCCGGCCCTTCGCTGGCGCCGACGTAGGAAAACTGCTCCTTGAGTTCGCGTACCTTGACCAGGGACAGTTCGATGTTGGGGTATTGCTTGCGGATCGCGTCCGCCAGCACGGCATCCACCCGGTCGCCGGCGAACGACGAACTGACCTGATCATCGGCGCTCGGGAAATAGCCCTGCACCAGGCACACGTCCGTCGTGCCGGCGCCGATGTCGACAAAGAGCGAGTTCCGGACCGGGTCGATGTATTTCGCGTCGCCGATCCGGGATTCGTCCCGCACGCCGAGCGCGGCGAGAAAGGGCTCGGGAATCAGGGCGACCTTGTCCGCGATGCCCTGCAAAGCAACGAGCAGTTTCTCGCGGGCGGTGCGGTCCGCGCTGGCGGGCACCCCGACGACCGCCCGGAGTTCCACGCCCGGGTCCGCCTTCACCAGGCTGCGGACATGGCGGAGAAAATCCTTGGCGGCGCTCATGTCCTCGATGACGCCGTCGAGCAGCGGCGGCACGCAGCGGAGGTAGAGGCGGTTTTTCACTGCTTCCTGGCCGAACAGCAGTTTGGCATTGCCCGGCAGCAGATTGTCGACGATGCCTTCCTTGGTGTAGCCGACGAGGGTGGGGATGACGGCGCTGGCCAGGAGGTCCGGGGCGCCGGCATAGGCGGCCTTGATGCAGGTCTTGTTGGTGCCGAGGTCGAGCCCGGCGAGCACCACATCCGATTTCACGGGTTTCGGCGTCACCACCGGGGCGTTTTCCAGGGCGCCGGACGAGGCGGAGGCGGTGGGCGTCGCGGCCGGCTTGCGCTGGCCTTCGCGGGCGGTGTCGGGAGTCAACGGGGCTACAAAAGTCGTTCGCATCGATCGTTCCAGTTCCAAGGTTGAAGCGCCCCCTCCCGGCCGCGGTCCGACCGTCGTGAGCGCCAGCTTTTCCCGAGTTTGCGAGCTGTCCCCGCAATTGCAAGTCTGCGGAGGTGACGCCGCCGGCGGGCGTCCCCCCGGTTGGAAAGGGGCGGGACCTGGCTTCGAGGACCGACGGTCATTCCGGAGCGCCGCCGCCGTTGCGGTTGGCCGGTGCATCGCAAAGGCGGTCGGTCCTGGCACGAGGGATGCTGTGTGGGGCGGTTGAGGTTACCCATGAATCCCGAGCCCGAACGCCCTCGCAGGCCCGCCCCTGGTGCCCGTGGTTGCCGCGCCATCACGATGGTCGAAGCCCTGGTGGTCTTGGTGCTCGTCACCTTGCTGGGCAT
Source organism: Verrucomicrobiales bacterium (assembly GCA_024233305.1). Classification (GTDB taxonomy): domain Bacteria; phylum Verrucomicrobiota; class Verrucomicrobiia; order Limisphaerales; family J093; genus J093. The sequence continues at coordinate 330,804 of JACKPV010000025.1, read as the reverse complement.
GTTTCTGCTGGCCTCAGTGGCCCGGCCCCGGACGCCGACGCAGAGCCTGCAGTGCGTCCGGAATCTCAAGCAAACGGGCCTGGCCTTCCGGCTCTTCGCCACGGACAACAGCGACCGGTTCCCTCAATGCCTTTCGACGAACGAAGGCGGAACCCGGGAGTTCGGGGCGGACCTTGCCGCCCATTTCCGCCTGCTGTCCAACGAACTGGCCGCGCCCAAGGTGGTGACCTGCCCGGCGGATGCGCGCGGGCCTGCCGCGAGCTTCGATGCGCTGACCTCGGCGAACATCAGCTACTTCCTCGGAATGGAGGCGGACGAGTTGTTGCCCGAAATGGTCCTGGCCGGCGATGGCAACCTGAGCACCAACTCCCGACCGGTTCGACCGGGCTGGCTGCATCCCGCCACGAACCTGGCCGTGGGCTGGTTCACCAACCGCCATGCAGCGGGCGGGAACCTCGGGTTTTCGGACGGATCGGCGCAGCAGTTGACGGGCGCGCGGCTGGACGCATTGCTCTCGGTCGCGCCCAACCTGACCAATCGCTTCCTGGTTCCTTGAAGCTGCGAGCGGAGGACGTCCCGTCTGGCTGTGGACGCCGCGACCGTTTGCTTTCGGCATCCAGCCGGGATTATCCGACGGTCACTTCGACGGTGCGGTTGTCCGCCTTCTCGAGGCGGATGGCGCAATCCAGCCAATCGCGCAGCACTTCGACGTTGGTGAGGCTGTGGCGGGAAAGCGGCATGGTGCGGAAGGCGCCGCCGCCTGCCAGGGCCAGCGGGAGCAGCAGTTGATCCGCGAGGTGGACGCCCACCGGCACGTCCGCGGCGAGATACGCCTTCACTTCGTTGGTCACGGTTTCCGCGACGGTTTCCGCCAGCATCCCGCGTTCGCCGAAACCCGCGAACACCTCGGTGATCGCCGCCGAGCCAACCTCGACCAGCAGCGCGTTGCCCGGTCCGCATCGGGCGTCGAGGTTTTCGACGGCCAGGCACTCGCGGGGCCAGGACAGGCGGCCTTGCAGGGCGTCCAGTTCGCGTTCCCCGACGGCCAACGGCAAGGCGGCGACCAGCGCCCGGCCCCGTCGGTGAACGATCTCGCCGCGATCAAGCAACTCCAGCGGGCTCAGCTTGGCGGTGGGCTCGATGGCGACCGTGAATCGTCCACCGCCGGCCGGATAGAACCCGTGCCTTTCCAGGGTGGCTGAGACGGTCGGTCCCATCCGGTTGATCAACGGCAGGAACGTCCGGTCGAGAAAATCGAAGGGCGGGGCGAACGGATTGTGCGTGCCTCCTTCGAGAATCAGCGTCGATGGTGCGTGGGCCGTGAGCAACGCCGGAAGCACGGTTTGCAGGACCAGCGTCGCACTGCCCGCCGTACCGACGGCGAAGCGATGGGCCCCGGGCTGGATCCGGGTCGGTCGGAAGACCAGTTCGGTCGAACCCATTTCAGCGCCGTCCGCGGCGGCCTGGCCGACGTCGATTGCCGCCCGCACGGCGGTCAGGTGCTGGCGGAGCAGGCCCGGTCTGCGACGGCCGGCCCGGATGTTCCGGATGCGGAAGGCCTCGCCGGTAACGAGCGAAAGCGCGAGGGCGGTGCGCAGAATCTGGCCGCCGCCCTCCCCGGCGGAACCGTCGATGGTGTGTTCAACCTTCCCCATACATTTCGCTGAGCAGTCGGCGGAGTGCGTCGACGTCATCCGCGGCCAGACTGCCAATCCGGCGCGTCAGGCGTCGTTTGCTGACCACGCGGATCTGATCGGCGGCGATTTCGCCGGTCTTTCCGCCGACCCGGACCGTCAGCCGTGAGCGCCAGCCGGGATGGAGCTTGGTCGAGAGCGGACAGATGACCAGTGTGTCCAGTGCCTGGTTCAGAACGTCCAGGCTGACGATGACGGCTGGCCGGGTCTTCGCCATTTCGCTGCCGCACACCGGTTCGAGATCCACCCAGTAGACATCGTATCGCTTAAAGCTCATCGGTCCCATCGCTGACGGCGCCTTCCCAAGCCGACCAGTCTTCGTTCTCGGCCGCCATTTGGGCGGCGGTTTCCTCCCAACTCAATCTTCCGACGCGCTTGGGCCGGAGCACAATTTCGTCGGGGCGCTCCTCCAAGATGACCGATTCGCCGATTTGATACCTCCGGAGGACCTCCGCCGGCAGACGGACGCCGCGCGAGTTTCCTATTCGAACGATGCTGAGTTCGGATGTTCGCATGCGTGCTTACGGTAATTACACGGCGAGGAGGATGCAACCCGATCCTCAGACCAAGGTGTCCGCGGCGGCGTTCGTCCCGTGCTGGCTCAATCCTCAGGGCGTTCCCCGCTCGGGGCCATCTTCACGAGCACGGGATCGAAGCGGCCGAGCACTTCGACCAGATCCGTCTGGGCGGCCATCACCTCGTGGATGTCCTTGTAGACCATCGGCACTTCGTCGAGACCGGCGGAAATGAGGGTGACCCCGCGTTGCTTCAGGAACTTGTTCGCCTCCTCCCAACGCAGTGTCTTTTCGGCGCGCGTCCGGCTCATGACGCGGCCGGCGCCGTGCGAGGCCGAGCTGAGCGATTCGGGTTGTCCTTTGCCGCGGACGACGAAGCCGGCGGTGGCCATTGAGCCCGGGATGATCCCGAGGACGCCCGGTCCGGCGGGCGTGGCGCCCTTGCGATGGACGACGACCTCGCGAACCTCGCCGTCGACGCGGTGCGTTTCCTGCCAGGCGAAGTTGTGGTGGTTTTCGAGGTCCAACCGCACGTCGACGCCCAGGTGTGCGGCGATGTGGCGGTGGATCAGGGCGTGGTTGGCGGCGGCATAGCGCCCCATCAGTTGCATCGCGGCCCAGTATTCCTGGCCATCTTCGCTGTCGAGGGGGAGCCAGGCCAGGTGGCGGAATTCCTGCGGCAGGTCGGGCTGTTTGCTCATGGCCAGCTTGCTGTAATGCCCGCAGACGGCGGCGCCGGTCCCGCGGCTTCCGCTGTGGCTCAGGAGGGCGACATACTCGCCGGGTTCGAGACCCAGTTCGCGGTCTTCCACCGTGAACCGGCCGAACTCGACGAAGTGGTTGCCGCTTCCGCTGGTCCCGAGCTGCGCCCAGGCGCGATCCTTGTTCTGCCGGGTGATCCGGCTCACCGACCAGTCGTCGTCCATGACGGCGTGCTGGCGGCGCTGCTGGAATTTCGCGCCCAATCCGAACCGGCTTTCCGCTTCAATGGCCGTGCGCAGGCGATCCTGCTTGCGGTCGAGATCGCGCACCGGCAGGTCGAGCACCGTCAGCTTCATGCGACAGGCGATGTCCACGCCGACCGCGTAGGGGATGACGGCGTTGTCCGTGGCGAGCACGCCGCCGATGGGCAACCCGTAGCCGACGTGGGCATCGGGCATGAGGGCGCCGGCGACCGCGACCGGCAGGAGGCAGGCCTTTTCCATCTGGCCCACGGCTTCCGGTTCGAGGTTCGCGCCCCATTGCCGGTAGGGCACCGGCTCGGTGCGCGGCGGCGCGGCGGCGGTCGTGAGGACGCGCGCGAATTCCCCGCGCAGGGGATCGTCGAGGAAGTGTTCGGGGCCGGCCACGACGGCGGCGATCTCCGCTTCGAGACGGGTCTTGTCGCCGCCGCCGAGGAGGAAGCGGCTGATGAAATCCACGGCCCGCCGTTGGGCTTCGCCGAACGGCACACCGAGGCGGATGAGGTCTTTGGTTTTCATGTCGGTTTGCTGCGGTGCGGTTGCATCCTGCGCTGAACCGGTCGGGGCTCAAGCGGATTCAAGGTGACGACGAGGGATTGATGAAACTTCGCGCTCTACCAATTGAGCTACCCCGGCCTCTGGCGCCGGGGGCGGGACTCGAACCCGCAACAACGTGGTTAGAATCCATGTAGTTCCATCGGCATTCGTCATTTGATCCGCCTGAGTCCCTTCCGGTCAACCGGGCCGACGAAGGTCGCCGGGACTTTGCTTTTCGATTGCTAGCGAAAGATGTAGTCCCGACGGGCATTCGGCCCGAAAGCTGGTTCCGTTACAGTTCCGTCTTTTCGATCAAGCCGACCCAGTGGTCGGCGGTCAGTTCGCCGCGCGCGAAGGCGGCGATGATGCTGAACACCGGATCCGAGAAGCCGCCGATGTTCAGGATGTCCTCGCGCTCCACCGCCTGGGTGGTCGCGAACGGCTGGATGTCCAGGCAGACCAGGCGCGCCCGCGGGTTGCGACACTTGAATGCAACCCACTCGGCCATCGTTTCCGTCGGCGATCCTCCCCATCCGGGGAGGTGTGGCGCATCAAGCCACGACTGGTTGTCCGAAACGTAGAGCACGAGATCCCCGCGGGCCCGCCGTCGGTTCAACCGGGCCAGCGGCGCGCTGCAGTTGGTGCCTCCCGAGGGGAGCGCGGCCAGCTTCTCTGCGTTCGTCATCACGGTGTCCCTCGGGTTGAGCTTCGTTGCAACCACCTCGTTCGCGAACGGCAGCACTTCCGCCGACGGGTTCTTCCGCAAGATGCTCGCCGCGACCAGGGCCGCCACGTCAACGCAGCGCACCTGACTGCTCGCACCGCGCCGCATTCCCGTGACGGGCGCGTGCATCGAGCCCGAGACGTCCGGCAGCACATACACTTTTCCGTCGATGGCGGGCACATTCTGCGTCGCCAGTTCGAGGGCGTCCTGCAAAGCGTCGCGCACCTGGGCCGGCACCCGTTCATCGGTCGAGCGATAGGCGCTCAACAGTTGATACGGGAACACCCGCGCCCGCCGGACGGCCTCCGGATCGCGGAGCCGCTGCGCCACCAAACCGGCCATCCCTTCGACCTCGAATACTCCGTGGCGCGCGAAGGTGTTGAGGTTCATTCGCGTCGTTTGCCAGGGCGCCTGCCGCGCGATGGCGGTCCACGTCTCGCGGTCAAGCGGCGTCGAGGTCAGCAGGCTGAACGGCACGTCCGGCACCGTTGCTCCGTGTCCGGCTTTGAAGGCCTCGAAGCGGTTGACCAGCCAGGGCAGCGCTGCGGCATCATGGCCGCGATCCAGCAGGTAGCCGTAGAACGCGGCCCGCGTGGCGGAGACGGGCTTCGGATGCACCATCTTGATCACATCCGCGAGCGACGGTTGCTGGCCGACGGAGGCGCGGAACAACTGCTCCTCGGTCCGGGTTTCCAGCCAGCGCCGTACCAACCGCTTCGGCGCGGTTCCCAGCGACTTGCGCCCGGTGACTCCCGAACGCACGATCTGGACGAAGTTCCGCAGCATCTTCCCGGTGTCGATCACCCGGTCGAACACGCGGTCGAGCAACGCCACGTCCCTCGAGGCCAGCACCGCCGCCAGGAGGGCTGGCATGTCCTTCATGAACCCCTGCTGCCGGCAGAACACCGCCGTCCGGGCGATGAACTCGGGTTCGACTTCCCGACACAGTCCGAGCACCCGGGCCAGGTCCTCGCCGGCTGCCGAATAGAACGTTCCATTCAGGCAGCCGGTGGCGGTGTATTGCGCCAGCGCGTGCTGCGGCGACAGCGCGTAGGCCGGGGCGCACTCGGCGTTCAGGGTGTTGGCGCCCGGAACGAGGCGGCCGGCGAGGGAGCGAAACAAGGTGCGGTTGGCCATGATCTGCGTTTTCCTTTCCGCCAAATCCCTTTCGCAGGCGGCGTGCCAACTCGTGCCAAGTTCTTGTGGTCTTTTGCAAGTTGCTTGTAAACAGGTGTTTGATGGTTCTGGTTTTCGGATCAGCGCATCACGCCCGATTTCCGGCTTGAGTGGGTGTTTATCCAACACTATAAAAGCGAGACGAAAAGCTAAGATGCCTCGCTCCACCATTGTCATCGGGTTGCTTGGGACCGTCCTTGACCGCGGGCAGGGGACGAAGCGTTGGGAGGACTGGCGTCCGACCGTTTCGCTCGGGCAGCACGACGATTTCCTCATGGATCGGTTCGAACTGCTGCACGATCGGAAGTTCGCCCGGCTCGCCGGGACGGTTGCGGCCGATCTGCGTTCGGTTTCTCCCGAGACCGAGGTGCGCTTGCACGAGGTGGCGTTTCAGGATGCCTGGGACTTCGAGGAGGTCTACGGGGCGTTGCACGATTTCGTCCGGCAGTACCCGTTTCGGCCCGAGACCGAGGACTACCTCGTTCACATCACCACCGGGACTCACGTCGCGCAGATCTGCCTCTTCCTGCTGACCGAATCCCGGCATCTGCCCGCGCGGCTGATCCAGACCAGCCCGCCCGACCGGTCCCGTCGTCGCTCGGCGGGGGACTACGCCATCGTGGACCTTGACCTCTCGAAATACGATCGGCTGGCGTCGCGCTTCGAGGAGGAACGGACGGGCGCACAGTCGGTTTTGAAGTCGGGGATCGAAACGCGCAACGACGCCTTCAACCGCCTCATCGGCCGGATCGAGTTCGTGGCCACCCAGACCCGCGAACCCCTCCTGCTCACGGGCCCGACCGGCGCCGGCAAATCGCAGCTGGCCCGGCGGGTCTTCGAATTGAAGAAGGCCCGGCACCAGATCAACGGCGCCTTCGTCGAGGTGAACTGCGCCACCATCCGTGGCGATGCGGCGATGTCCGCCCTGTTCGGTCACGTGAAGGGGGCCTTCACGGGTGCGCTCAAGGACCGGCCCGGTCTGCTGCGCGCGGCCGATGGCGGGTTGTTGTTCCTGGATGAAGTGGGCGAACTCGGGCTTGACGAACAGGCCATGCTGCTGCGGGCGCTCGAGGAAAAGCGGTTTCTGCCGCTGGGCGGCGACCGCGAGGCGCAAAGCGATTTCCAGCTCATCGCGGGCACCAACCGCGACCTGGCAGCCGCGGTGCGCGAAGGCCGGTTTCGCGAGGATCTGCTGGCCCGGATGAACCTCTGGACCTTCGTCCTGCCGGGCTTGCGCGAACGGGTCGAGGATGTCGCGCCGAACCTCGACTACGAGCTGAACCAGTTCACCCGCCGCACGGGCCGGCGCATCACGATGAGCCGCGAAGTGCGCGAGCGCTTTCTCGATTTCGCCACCTCGCCCCGGGCTGCGTGGCGTGCCAATTTCCGCGACCTCAACGCCGCCGTGACCCGCATGGCCACCCTGTCGCCGGGAGGCCGCATCACCGCCGAGGCTATGACCGAGGAGATCGCCCGGCTGGAGACCCTCTGGCGTGGGGCAGAGCCCCCGACGACTGCCGAGGAAGATCCGCTGGCGAACCTTGCGTCGCTGAAGTCGCTGCCCTCCCTCGACCTCTTCGACCGCCTCCAACTCGCCGCGGTGTTGCGCGTCTGCTGCACGATGCCGACCCTCTCGGAGGCCGGCCGTCACCTGTTCGCCGTCAGCCGCGGGCGCAAAACCCGGACCAACGACGCCGACCGCCTGCGCAAATACCTTGCCCGATTCGGTCTGAGCTGGGCGGACGTGCGGGGTCTCGGCGTGCCGTCGAAGCCGGCCCGCTGACCCGGCGACTGCGGGGCTGACAAGCGGGGGGCGTTCAGGTTCACTCGGCGCCGGAACAAATCGCACGCCGCGCCGTCGCCTTGATGCCGCGGACACGCCGTTGCCATGAACCTATCGACCGCCCGTCAGCGTCATGCCGCATTGAGCGCCGAAATCCGGCGTCACGACCATGCCTATTACGTCGAGGCGAAGCCTGCCGTCAGCGACTACGAATACGACCGGCTCCATCAGGAATTGCTCGATCTCGAGAAGACGTTTCCCGAACTGGCGACTCCGGATTCGCCGACCCAACGGGTGGGGGGCGAACCCACGAAGGGCTTTCGCCGGGTCGCGCACCGGCAGCCGATGCTCTCCCTCGATAAGATCGAGGCGGCTGATCACCCGACGCGCGAGGAGGAACCGGACCGCGACCGGCGGAACCGCGCGCAGGATGAGAACACGCTGAACCGGCTGCTGGCCTTCGATGCGACCTTGCGGACGCGGCTTGGCCGCGATCGCATCGAATACATCATCGAGCCGAAGGTGGACGGGGTGTCCATTGGCGTGCATTACCGCGAAGGCCGATTGGAACTCGGGGTGACCCGCGGTGACGGACGTCATGGCGACGACATCACGGCCAACCTGCGCACAGTGCGTTCGATCCCGTTGCAGCTCGTCGGCGACCGCCCCCCGCCCTGGCTCGAGGTCCGGGGCGAGGCCTACATGCGGATCGATGAGTTCGAGGCGTTGAACGCGCAACTGGTCGAAGCCGGCGAGAAACCGTTCCCGAACGCCCGCAACGCCACCGCCGGCGCTTTGAAACAACTCGATCCCAAGCTGGTCGCCCGACGCCCGATTCGCGCGGTATTCTACGGCCTTGGCGTCAGTGAAGGGATCCCGTTCGAGCGGCATTCGGATTTGCTCGCGGCTTTGAAGGAGTATGGCTTGCCGACGCAACCGGAGTGGTGGGTTTGCCAGGGCATGGCGGAAGTCATCGACTGCTACCGCCGCCATGTCGTGGCCGGATACGATGAGCGGCACGATTTGCGGGTCCGGGTTCCCTACGAGATCGACGGCATCGTCATCAAGGTGAACACCATGGCCGATTGGGCGCAGATTCCGGCGAAGACCCGGGCACCCGGCTACGCCATCGTGCACAAACCGATCCCCTGGATCACACCCGCGGAGACGGTGTTGCGCGACATCACCGTGCAGGTCGGGCGGACGGGTGTGCTCACCCCGGTTGCCGAGCTGGAACCGGTCTTCGTGCAGGGCTCGACCGTGGCCCGCGCGACGTTGCACAACGAGGAGGAGATTCGACGCAAGGACATCCGGATCGGCGATACCGTGGTGATCCGCAAGGCGGGCATGGTGATCCCCGAGGTGTTCGAGGTGGTGAAAGCGAAGCGGCCGGCCGGCGCGGCGGAGTTCGACTTGGTGGCCCACATCGGTGGGCAATGTCCGGCGTGCGGCGGCCCCATCGCGAAGGAGAAGATTTCGGGTGGCGACGAGGACGAGGTGGCCTGGCGATGCGAGAACGTGGCGGGATGTCCGGCCCAGCTCACGCGGCGGGTCGAGTACTTCGCCCAGCGCAAGGCGCTCGACATCGAATCACTCGGCGGAATCGTGGCCGAGAAACTGGTCGAACGCGGCTTGGTGCGGGAACCGCTCGACCTGTTCCAACTCGAACTCGAACCGCTGGCGACCCTGAACCTCGGCACCGAAAGCGAGCCGCGGGTCTTCGGCGAGAAGAACGCCCGCAAGGTGCTCGAGGCCCTCGAACGGGCGCGCGATCTGCCTTTGGCACGATGGCTCTTCGCCCTCGCCATTCCCGAGGTTGGCGAGCAGACCGCCCATCAGCTCGCCCAAGTGCACGAATCGCTGGATGCCCTCGCGGATTCCTCTGTGCTCCGGGACATTCGCGACCAGGCGGCCGTGGAGACCGAGCGCAGGGAAATCAACCCCCGGTCGCGCAAAAACGCCCCCGGCGACGAAGCCGAGAAGGCATCTCGCGCGGCCCGATTCGAGGAACTCGCAAGGCAGCTCGACGAGATCCAATCGCGCTTGGTGGCGTCCGGGGCGAAGCCAAAACTCGCCGAAGTGGGGCCGGTGATTGCCAACAGCGTGCTGGGCTTCTTCGCCTCGGAAGGTGGTCGGCGCGTCCTGATCCGGCTGGGCGAACTCGGCATCCAACCGCGGTCGATCATTCTCGATCCGCCGCCCGATGCCGCCGCCTCGGCAGTCCAGGGAAAGACCTTCGTGCTCACCGGCACACTGCCCGGCCTCACCCGTGACGAGGCCTCGGCGATGATCCGCGCCGCCGGCGGCAACGTCACTTCGTCAGTGAGCAAGAACACCGACTACGTCCTCGCCGGCGAGAGCGCCGGTTCCAAACTCGAAAAGGCGCGCCAACTGGGCGTGACGGTGATCGACGAACCCGCGCTTCGGGCGTTGTTGGGAGGGGCCGCCTCCCCCGATGGACGGACGCAAGGGCTCGTGCCGTGACCCGGGGCCAGCTTGACAAGACCTGGCTCAAGCCGAGAGTTTTCGCACTATGGCAACCATCGAACGGCTCAGGGGGATCGAGCGGGAATTCGCCCTTCTCTCACCGGGAGAGCAGCGCGAGATGCTGCGGCGCCTCGTCCATCGCGTGCGAGCAGCGGAGACCGACAGGGAGGCCTGGGAGGCTCAACTTGCCGGCATGGCGGCGGATCCTGCCGTGCAGCGCGAGTTGGGGCTGATCGAGGAGGAGTTCAGCGTTACTCAGGCGGACGGATTGGGGCGGGGGTGATGGCGGTTCAACGTGGTGAAATCTACTTCGTTGACCTGAATCCCGTGCAAGGCCGGGAGCAGGCGGGTTGGCGGCCGGTGTTGGTGCTGTCTGTCGATGCCATCAACCGACTGCCGTTGGTCGTCACCGTCGTTGTCGGCACCAAGGGCGCCAACGTGTCCGAGGATTATCCGACGAACATTCGCGTTTCTGCGGTGGACAGCGGCCTCCCGATGGAAACGGTGTTTCTCGGCTTCCAACTGCGCTCGATTGATCGCAGGCGGTTCCTTGGCCCGCCTGCCGGCAAGGTCCCTCCCGGCGTGCTCGAACAGGTGGAGGCGGCGGTCCGCCGCTGTCTCGGGCTGTAGGCCTCGATGTTTCGGGCGAGTTTTGAATGTGGTTTCCGGTCGCTTTGATCGCGCATGTCCGTTCGGATGCGGCGCCAACATTGGCGGGGAACCGGAATTCGGAGAGCACTCGCAGCTGGTCGCCGAGGAACTGAGCCGTATCGATTCAGTCAATGGACCGCGGATGGGCCCCGATGCCACGGATGGGGCGCGGCGCTGCCGACTTGGCGGAGAGGGCGAGAAGACTCACTAAATCGTGAGCTCGAACCCAGGGTGCGCGTTTCTGGTTTCCCCTCAACATCAGTGCCCATCGGTGCCCATCCGTGGTGAATCCAACTGCATGGTTACGGCTGAGCTGTGACCCTTCAGTGGCGGGCAGCCGACGACGTGTCGTCGGCGCATGCTACAGTGGGTATCCGTCCACCTGCCGACGAGCGCGAAAGTTCACCGGAACGTGACTGCCGGTCGGAACCAGCGGGACTTCCCAAGCCCATTGAGATCAGCGCCGACCGCACGTCAGCGGCAACGGTCTTTTGCATCGATAGGACTGAATGTTCGGCGGCGGGAGCGGCGTGTTGTCGAGGGGCTCCGGGGCGATGGTCGGCGCTTCGTTCTGCGTTCGCGGAACGAACGTGGATTAGGGACAGCGGTTTCGGGCCTGGGGGCCCGGGCCTTCCGGGGGGAAGAAGAAGGTGGAGAGGCAGAGCTTGTCGAGTCGGAGGCCGTCTTCGCGGAGGCCGATCGACAGGGTGTGCGGGCCGGCCTCCAGCGCGAACCCGCCCAGCGTGATCCACTGCCAGCCGGCGGTGCCCAGTCCGTTGCGCAGGGTGAACTCCCCATCATCGATGCGGAGCCAAACGCTGTCGTCATCCGCGCTCGGGCAGTCCAGCCGGGCGAACAGCGTGAACTCGCCGCGCTGATCGATCGAAACCGGGAGCGTGACCAGGCCATCCGCCCCCTCCGGCGCCGCCTGGATGCTTTGTATGCCGGATCGCGGGGTCACGAACCGGCCATCGGAGGCCAGCGGATCGGCGACCACGTTCCAGTCGGTCCCCACGTTCGCGCATTCCGCCTCCCAGGCGACCGTGTACGCCTCCCCGGCCCCGGGGAATTCGGGTTCCGGACTTCCCCACCAATCGATCCAGCGGGCGTGATCGGTGGCGGCAAAGGGGTGGGTCGTGACCGCGGTGTTGGCCGTTTCGTCGTCGAGCAGGAACCGGTCGACGAAGGCCTCGACCTCGGGGCGCTGGCGGTCCGGGAGGCGGCAGTGTGGATGGCCGGCGACAATCGAGAAGCCGAACCGGTCTGCGATGCCGAACGCCTTCCAGACTTCATGCGCGGCCCGGCAGGAGACGTAACCGGATTCTTCCGCGAGCCATTGGTAATCGGGATTGCCCAGGATCAGCAGCGCCCGCGGCGCCACCATCGCCATGAGTTCGTGATGATCCACGGGCAGTTTCCAGACGTTGCCGCCGGCGAACTGGAACATGCTTTCCAGGAACCATGCATGACTCGTGGCCCCCAGCTTCTCGACGTTTCCCAGGGTTTCCGAGACGCGCCAGGCCGCCGCGCCCCCGCCGCCCGGTTCCTGCGCGATGGTGAGGGCGATGCGTTCGTCAAACGCGCCCGCAAACAACGCCATCTTGCCGGCGAACGAGCAGCCCGTGATGGCGAGGTGCTGGCGATCGATGGGCAGCTCGGCCTGCACCCGTTCCAGGCCGTCGATCAAACGGCTCACTCCCCAGGACCACGCGCAGTAGGCGCCCATCTCTGTCTGGTCGGGGTAGAGGCGGTTGATCGGCTCCTGGCCGCGCTTCTGCGTGTGGGACATCACCTGGCCGAAGTCGTAGGCGATGAGGGCGATCTTGCGGCTGGTGAAAAGCTCCGGGGGAAGGCTGCCGCTGCTGCGACCGATCCCGATCACCGCCGGAAAAGGCCCGTCGCCCTCCGGGAGCGTGACCGGCGAAGTCAAGGTGAGGGTTTCGCCGTTCTCGGTGATGGTGACCGTGAGCGTGCCATCGGCATAGGCGGCGCTGAGGTTCTTCGGGCGGGCCGGTTTATGGCCGATTTCGTAGTGCTCGATCCCGGCCTTTATCTCGGCGCGGCGGCGGCTCCAGTCGGAGAAGTCCGTCGACCGCCCGCTCCCGTCCGACCAGGCGAAGGGGTCGGGGAGGGGGCGGATGGTGGGGAGTCGATCGAGCGAAGGCAACGCCGGAGGCGGGAAGTGGGCGCCGGTGTCCTCGACAGCAAGGACGAAAGGGACGGAAGGGGCCGAAGAGACGGCGGTGAGCGCAAGCGGGCCGGCGAGAGCGATGAGGGCGGGAAGGCGGATTCTCATGGCGTGTTGATGGGTTGTCCGAGGATGGGTGCTGGCCCGCAGGCTAGGTGTTTCCCCGGCAGCTGTGCAACCAAAGCGTTGCCGGTCCGCGGCCCGGCTACCGGAGCGTCAACCCGATGACGCCGCCCACCGCCAGGAGGCCGCCGATGAGGGCGCGCCAGCCAGGACGGTCGTGATCGAAGTACCAGGTGAACGGGATCACCACCAGCGGGGTTGTGGCAGTGATTGGCAGCACGATGGCGGCGGGCGTGGTTTTCAGCGCCCATTGGAAACAGGCGACCCCGAGCGTCGGTCCGGCCAGGCCGTTGGCCAGGACGAGGGGCCAGACCTGGCGCGAGGGCGGGGCGGCGGTGTCCGTCAGGGCGCCCGGTCGTTTCGCCAGGCGGGCCATGGCGAGGAGCCATCCGAGCCGGAGCAGTACCACTGCGAGTCCGCCGAGGATGCGCTGGTAGGCCGCCGTGCCGCCGTCGAGTTGCAGCCCGGCGGCGGCGCTGATTTCAAACCCCTTCCGGCTGAGCACGGCCCCCAGACCCTGGCCCAGGCCAGCGATGATACCCAAGCCGATGCCCAGCCAGCGTCCGCCCGCTGGCAGGTTGGATTCCCGCTGCGGCGCCAGGGCCAGCGCCACGCCGAACAGGATGGCGGCGCTGAAAGCGGCTTCCGCCAGGGTCAAGGTGGTGCCGAGCCAGAACCACTCGATCACCGCGGCGAACGGCGCCGCCAGGCAGTTGACCATCAGCGCCGCCAACCGCGGGCCCAGCCGGGGCAGGCAATGGTAAAGCGCGATGTCGCCCACGCCGAAGCCCACGCAGCCGCTGACAAAGAACATGCCAAACGCTCCGCCGCCGGTTCCCGCCCCCAGCGCGTGAGCCCACGCGCCCAGCGCCAGGGTGGCCACGATCACCCGCCAGAGGTTCGCGCGATCACTGCCCAGGGCACGCGTCGAGCGCGCGGCCACGATCACGGAGCCGGAGAACAGCAGGGTGGCCAGAAAGGCGGGAAACATACGGGGCGCAAGAGTCAGCGCGGGACGACAGCCCAACGCCTGCGTGCCTCACAGCCGGCAGCCTGGGGCGCTCGACGCTCCGCCGCGTGCCCGGTAGGCTTGGCGCGAGCGAATCCCGGGGTATTGGCGATGCAGCAGGGACGCATGAAGGGCGCGAAGGGAATCGAGCAAGTGACGGAACACCCGGCCCGCCGGCGCGGATCTGCGCAATCACGGTCAAGCCGACGCCTGGCCCAGGCGCACCGCGGCCTCCAGCCCGAGGCGGTAGGAATCCTTCCCGAAGCCGGCGATGATCCCGCGGCAGACGGGCGCGATGAGTGATCGATGGCGAAAGGACTCGCGGGCATGCACGTTCGACAGGTGGATCTCGATGGTCGGCACGCCGGTGGCCGCGATGGCGTCGCGCAGGGCGACGCTCGTGTGGGTGTAGGCGGCGGCGTTCAGCACGACGCAGTCGATTCCCTCACGGGCGGCCTGCAACCAGTCCACGAGCTGGCCCTCGGCGTTGGACTGGCGGAAGTCAATTTCCACGCCGAGTTCCGCCGCCCGTTCCCGTACCTGCGCCTCGATGTCCGCGAGTGTGTCGCGTCCGTAGACCCCGGGTTCGCGGGTGCCGAGCAGGTTGAGATTGGGCCCGTTCAGGAACAGCACCTTCATCAGGAAACGAAGGCTAGGTTCCGGGCCGGGGGAAGTCCAAGCGATTTCCTTTGCTGTTGGCGGTCGTCCCGGGGGGTTGCGCCCGGAATCACGGTGCGGCCCGACGGCGGCAAACCAGGGCTGGTCGGGAGTGGCGGCGGTGGATAGGTTCGGGCCGATGCCCGCTCGCAACGGGATGGCGCGTCGCGTCCCGGCGCCGGATCGAACCTTATGGTCACTTTGTACGACTATCTCCCGCGCGGAGAAGACATCAGCAACGAGCTGTTGCTCGAGCGGTTCCTGGATTACGTCCAGGCGCGCGGGCTCGAATTGTATCCGGCCCAGGAAGCGGCGGTGCTCGAGTTGTTCGACGAGAAGAACGTGATTCTGAATACGCCCACCGGCTCGGGCAAATCGCTCGTGGCGGCGGCACTGCACTTCAAGGCGCTCGCCCAGGATCAACGCTCGGTTTACACCTGCCCGATCAAGGCGCTGGTGAACGAGAAGTGGCTGGCCTTGTGCCGCGAGTTCGGGCCGGACAACGTCGGGTTGAGCACCGGCGACGCCTCGGTGAACAGCGATGCCCCCATCCTGTGCTGCACGGCCGAGATCCTCGCGAACATGGCCTTGCGCGACGGCGCCGACGCCGACGCGGACGAGGTGATCATGGATGAGTTCCACTGGTACGCGGACCGCGAGCGCGGGGTGGCCTGGCAGGCGCCGTTGCTGACGCTGCCGCATGCGCGCTTCCTGTTGATGTCCGCCACCCTGGGCGACACCGCCTTCTTCGAGGAGGAACTGACCCGGCGCACGGGGATCGAGACGATCACCGTGCGCTCGGTGGAACGTCCGGTGCCGCTGGAGTTTTCGTATGCCGAGACGCCGCTGGCGCAGACCCTCGAGCGACTGGTGGCCGGGCAGAAGGTGCCGGTTTACGTGGTTCATTTCACGCAGCTCGAGGCGGCCCAGAGCGCGCAGGATTTCACCAGCCTCAACGTCTGCACGCGCGAGGAAAAGAACGCGATTGCCGCCGAACTCGAGGGGTTCAAGTTCACGAGTCCCTATGGGCCGAACATTCGCACCTGGCTCAAGCACGGGATCGGCCTGCACCACGCCGGGTTGCTGCCGAAATACCGCGTGCTCGTCGAGCAACTGGCCCAGAAGGGATTGCTGAAGATCATCTGCGGCACCGACACCCTGGGCGTCGGCATCAACGTGCCCATCCGGACCGTGTTGTTTACGCGGCTGTGCAAGTATGATGGCGAGAAGACCGTGATTCTGAGCGCGCGTGATTTTCATCAAATCAGCGGGCGCGCCGGGCGGAAGGGTTTCGACGATCTGGGCTGGGTGGTGGCGCAGGCGCCGGAACACGTCATCGAGAATCTCCAGCTCGAACGCAAGGCCGCCGAGAAGGGGAAGAAGTTCGTGCGGCGCAAACCGCCCGTGCGGAATTTCATCCATTGGGACGCCAACACGTTCCAGCGGTTGATCGCCGCATCTCCCGAGCGGTTGAACTCCCGGTTCCAGGTGTCCCACGGGATGTTGTTGAACGTGCTGAGCCGGCAGGGTGATGGGTGCCGCGCCATGCGCCAACTCATCCGCGACTGCCACGAATCGCCCAAGGCGAAGCGGCTCCTCGGGCGGCGGGCCTGGCAGTTGTTCCGCTCGTTGGTCGACCGCAGGATTGTCGAGTTCATTCCCCGCACGCCGGAGGGCGCGCACCTGCGGGTGAACGTCGATTTGCAGGACGATTTCTCGATGGATCACGCGCTGTCGCTGTATCTGCTCGAAACCCTGCCGAAGCTCGATCCCGAGTCGCCGGACCATGCCCTCGACGTGCTTACCCTGGTCGAGTCGATCCTCGAAGATCCCGACCTCATCCTGCGCAAGCAACTCGACAAATTGAAGGGGCGGGCGGTGGCGGAGATGAAGGCGGAGGGGATGGATTACGATCAGCGAATGGAGGAGTTGGAGAAGCTCGAGCATCCCAAACCGCTGCGGGAATTCGTCTACTCGACCTTCAATGCCTTTGCCGACCAGCACCCGTGGGTGGGGCAGGAGAACATTCGTCCGAAGTCGATCGCCCGCGAGATGTTCGAGACCTTCCGTTCGTTTGCGGATTACGTTCGCGACTACGAGTTGCAGCGGTCGGAAGGGTTGCTGCTGCGGCATCTGAACGGTGTCTACAAGGTGGTGGCGCAGACGGTGCCGGATCCGTTGAAGACCGAGCCGGTGCGGGAGATGGAGTTGTATCTGCGGACGCTCCTGCGGCAGGTCGATTCGAGCCTGCTGGATGAGTGGGAAAAGCTGCGCGATCCGAATTTCGTGCGGGCCGAATCCGCCGAATCCCGGCCCCCCGGCGCCGCCGAGGCGGAACGCGACATCACGCGCAACCGCGAGACCTTCCTGGCGGCCATGCGGACCGGGATTTTCGTGTTCCTGCGGGCGTGGTCGCTCGGCGATCACGAAGCGGCACTGGCCGCCCCCGCGGTCGGTATCGTGCCCGGCGATGGGGCAGGCGGGGAAGGGAATCGCGCGAGCGCCCCGCCCGGTGATGGGGAGAGCCCGGCGGCTTCAGAACGACCGGCGGAGACCGGCCCGGAAGGAGCAGCGGAGCTGTGGACCGCGGACGCGCTGGCGGCCCGTCTGGACGAATACCTCGTCGAACACGAAGCGCTCCGGCTGGATCCCGAGGCGCGCAATCTGCGGCACACGCACGTGGTCGAGGGCGCCGATCCGCATGGCTGGCGCATCCAGCAAATGCTGATCGATCCCGACGAACTCAACGACTGGGTGGCGGAGTTCGTGGTCGACCTCCCGCGGTCACGCGCAGCGGGAGAGCCGGCGATGCGCCTGGTTCGATTGGGCAGCTTGGTGTAGCCGGGATCCGGCAGTGACTCGTAGCCGCCGAGGTGCAGTCGGCGGATGATTCACCGGGCATACGGCGGTTTGCCGCCAGGACGCGCCGATTCACTTACAGGTGACCGATCGTCGGAACCTTTGGAACCTCAGGTCCACTGGACTGCCGCGCCGACTGTACGTCGGCGGCTGCGCCTTGCTGAATCGACGCCTTGGCCGAGGCTTGCCGGGATGGGGGCGATCAACGGGGAGGCGTGTTCGTGGACGCGCCGGTCACGGGGACGTTGTTCGTGTCCTTTGGTCGGGCGGGGAGGAAGCCGCCGAGGAGGCCGCCGAGGGATGGGCGGTTGGTGGCGCCCGAGTTCGTCGAGCCCAGGCCTTCGAGCAGGCCGCCGATCACCTTTTCCGCGGAGGTGGCGCCGCGGGTCTGATTGGTTGATGCCTTGTCCCCGGTCAAGTTGCCCAGCACGCCGAGGGCCCCGCTGATTTGCTGGCCGAGACCGCTGTTGTCGCCAGCCAGTCTCGAGGCGGAACCGGCGACCATCTGGGCGAGCGCGGTGTGGTTGAGTTGCCGGGCGGGTTCGTTCAGGGTGCCGCCGAGGCTGAAGAACCCGGGCAGCGCAACGAACGCTTGGTTGGTGGCCGTGCCGGCGGGCAACTGACCGATCTTCTCCGCCAGCGAACGGCTCAGCGAAAGCTCGATGGGAAAGCTCACCAACGAGTCCATCAGGGAGTCCGCCAGCTGGATCGCGCCGCGGGTTCCGGCGTGGAAGGCGGGCGTTTCGACGCGGGCGCTCTCCAGTTCGATCCGTCCGGCGCCGGCGGTTCCTTTCATGGCCACGACATCGATGGGCGGTTGCGCCAGGGCGCCGACCCAGGCGGGATCTTCGCCGGTGATGGAACCGGTGAACCGTCCGACCATTCCCGCAAGCGCTCCGGCCGGGTTCTTGAGCAGGGTGGGAAGCTCGACCGCCACATTCACCACGGCCCGCATCATCGGGCTCTTCACGTCCACGAGCTTGAGCGCCAGGTTGGTGGTGCCGATGTCGAACGTCCCGCCAAGGTGCTGGCGCAGCTCGGCCCCGGTGAACCCTCTGCCTTTCAGGTGGCCGGTGGCGGTGAGCGTGCCCCCGACCTTGCCCCGGCTGTCCGGGGAAAAGGAGTTCACCAGCGGCGCAAGCGGCACTTCACGGGCGTCGAGGCTGACGTCGTAATCCCAGCCCGGGACCGACAGATCCACCTGCGCCGTCCCACTGGCTGGCACGCCGTTCACGGCCAGCCGGAACGGATCGACCGTGACCCGGCCACCGTCCAAGCGGACTTCGGTGGCCCAGTTCGTGACGGCGACTTCCCGGGCGAAAAGCTGGTCGATTACCGCCTCGACCACGAGGTCCTTGACCGGGAGGGTCATCGGTTCGAGGGCGGCCGGTTCTTCGTCCGGCGGGGGTGGGGAAGCGCCTTCAGGCGGCTGGGCCGGCTGGTTTGTGGTCTCGAACCAAGCGAGGTAAGGAGTCAGATCAAGGGACTTCGCTTCAAGCGACAGGTGGCCACCGATCGCCGCTGAATCCCGGGCGTCCACACTACCGTCCAGCCAGAGCCGGTTTTCCGCGCGGTCGGTCGGGGGAACGGAGAGCTGCATTCGGCTCAGGCCGATGACGAGGTTGGTCATGCCTCCCGTGCCGGCGAGGGCCGCCTCGAACGCGTCGATCTTTGCGCTCCCGTAATCCGCCGTGAAGCCTGTCAGTCGTGAGTCGAGGCCGAATCGGACGATTTTGCCACCGTCGGCGACATCGACTTTCAGGTCGCCGGCCAGCGTGCCCTGGCGGATCTCCGGGCCGAGGAGCGGGCGCCAGTCCTCCAGCGCCAGGTCGGACAGCTTCATTTCGAGGCTGGATTCCTCGAAGCCGCCGCCCGCTTCACTCCAGGCGATCGTCATGGGTCGGTTCAGGGCGGCGGTCAACCGGGGTTGCCCGGCCTGCTGCACCGCGACCTCCAACCGGTTCAGCGTCGCGCTTTGCCGGGCGAGGTCCACCGCGAGATCCTGCGTCAACGTGGCGTCCAGCGGGGGCGTCGTCGGGCCGCCCATCGTCACGCTGAACCGGTCGGCCCGGACGTTGCTGGTGAACTGGATGCGTTGGGCCTGACGCTCGATTTGGATATCGCCGTCCGCCGCGATCCGGGTTTCGCTGAAGCCCAGGCCGAACCGGCCACCGACGAGGCCGAGCACCGCGGGGCCGATCCCGGTCACGGTGTAGTGCAAGGCGCCCTCCGGACCGGCGAGGTCGAGGGGGCCATTCACCGTCACCTGACCCAACGGCGCGCCGGCGCGCGCGAAGGTGAGGGTGCCTTCCTTGAGCGATTGGGGGGCGAGGTCGAGCTTGAGTTCCGCTGCCAGGCGGGCGGCTTCGGCGAAGGCGCCGCTGGCCGAGGGAACCTCGAAGGTCAGGCTGCCCTGCACGTTCTCCGGCAGCAGCGCCTCGTTCAGGGCGATCTGGAACGCGCCCTTCAGGTTGGCGTTCAACGCGTCCGATCCGGCTGATCGCGTGGCCTGGACGTGGAGGGTGGCCTCAAGGTCGGTGCTGGCCTTTGCGCTGTTGCCCAGGTCGGTCAGTTGCCAGTGTGCGATGCCGAGTTCGGTCCGGATGGACTCTTCCGCGGCGGTCGTTTCGGCATAGCTGAGCACGGCATTGCGGACCTCGAGTTTCGCGAGCCGGAACTTGACGGGGTCGCCCGCCGGTTCCGCCGAGGGTTCGGGGGTGCCCGTCGCCGCGATAATCGGGTCGAGGTTGCTCGCGCCGTCCGCGGCGCGGGTGATCGAAATGCGCGGACCGTCCAGCCAGATTTCGTCGACCTCGAACCGGCCGCGAAGGATGCGTGTCAACGAGTAGCGCAGGCGTGCCTCCTGGACCCGGAACAGCTCCGGCTGTCCTCGGGGAACCACCTTCAACTCGCGTACCACGGCCCCGGAGAAGGGACGCAGCCGGATTTCTCCGGCCGAGATTTCCGAGTTCAGTGACGCGCCGATCCGGGGGAGCACGACGCCTTTGAGGAAGGCGTTGCTGGTCAGCAGGAGGTAGCCGCCGCCGAGAACCAGGATGACGGGCGCGCCGAGGATGGCGGGCCAGCGAAGGGCCCGGCGTCGTTTGGGCCGGACCGGGGTGAAATTCTGTTGTGCCATAACCTGAACCTGTCGCGCCCACGGGAGCCGGCTTCGGACGTTGACCACCCCTCCGACGGGACGGGGGATTGAGACCCTGCCACCAAGCCGGCTCGTCCACGGGCGCGCCGCATGATCCAAACCTGTATCCCAAGATGCGCCGCGGAGCAAAACCAAACCGGCCCGCATCACGGAATCGGAATCCCCGGCCGGGCGGGCGGAGACGGAGGGAATCCTGCGCCGATTCGGCCGGCTTTGAACAGGGCCCGGACGCGCGATCGGAACGGCGGCGGTCGGAACCCGGTTTGACGCGCCGGGCGGGGTCTGTCATGGTTGCCGGGTCATGGTGATCCGTGTCGGCAACACCTTCTACACCGTCAAGCTCCGGTTCGTGCTGATCGCGCTGGCGGTGCTCATACTGCTCATCGGCGCCCGGTCGATGGTCTACACCGTCCAGGCGGAGTTTCAGGGCGTTGTGCTGCGCTTCGGGCGGTACGCCCACACGGTGGATCCGGGGTTGCGGTTCAAACTGCCGTTCGGCATCGACCGGGTGGCGATGGTGCCGGTGCGTCGGCAGTTGAAGCAGGAGTTCGGCTTCGCCACCAACGGGGCCACCAACCCCACGCAGTATGCCGGTTCCCGCAGCGAGCAGGAATTCGAGCGCAACATGGTCACCGGCGATCTCAACGCCGCCACCGTCGAGTGGATCATCCAGTTCCGCATCACCGATCCGCGGGCCTACCTGTTCAACTTCCGCGATCCCGCCGAGACGTTGCGCGACCTGTCCGAGTCGGTGATGCGCGAGGTGGTCGGGGATCGCACGGTGGACGAGGTGATCACCGTCGGCCGGCAGGAGATCGAGAGCGAGGCGCTCGTGCGGCTGGATGCGGTGGTGAAGCGCTACCAGCTCGGCATCACCATCGACCAGTTGCAGCTCAAGAATGTGAATCCGCCGCCGCCCGTTCAACCCTCCTTCAACGAGGTCAACCAGGCGCAGCAGGAACGCGAGAAGGCCATCAACGTGGCCAATGGCGAATACAACAAGGTGGTCCCCCGGGCCCGCGGCGAGGCCGAGGAGAAGATCAGCACCGCCGAGGGTTACGCCATCAAACGCATCAACGAGGCGGAGGGCGACGCCGCCCGGTTCAACGCCCTGTTCACCGAATACTCGAAGGCCCCGGATGTCACCCGGCGGCGGCTTTATCTCGAAACCATGCGCGACGTGCTCCCGACCCTGGGCGGCAAGATCGTGATCGACCAGGACGCCACCTCGGTGTTGCCCCTGCTGCAGCTCAACCAGAAATAGCCCCGTTCATGAAATCCCTCAGTCAGCTCATTGCCGTCGGGGTTGTCGGACTCGTCGTCCTGATCATCGGCGTCAGCGCCGCCTACACCGTGGACGAGACCGAACAGGTTATCCTGACCCAGTTCGGCAAGCCCGTCGGCAACGCGGTTACCAACGCCGGTTTGCATTTCAAAATCCCGGTCATCCAGGAGGCCAGCCGCATCGAAAAGCGCGTCATGCGCTGGGACGGGCGTCCCAATGAGATGCCCACCAAGGACAAGACCTACATCGTCGTGGACGCCTTCGGCCGGTGGCGCATCAAGGACGCCAAGCAGTACTTCCTGCGGTTGCGCGACGAACGCAGTGCCCTTTCGCGGCTCGATGACATCCTCGGCAGTGAAATCCGCAACGCCATCGCGCGGCACGAGTTGATCGAGGTGATCCGCACGACCAAGGACCGCGAGCCGGTTGTCGATGAAGTGCTCGAAAGCGCCCGGGGCAGCGTCGGGCAGCTTTATCCGATCCGCAAGGGACGCACGCTGGTCGAGAAGGAGATCTTCGAGAGTGCCGGACCGAAGATTGCCGAGGTCGGTCTCGAACTGCTTGATGTCCAGTTTAAGCGCATCAATTACAACCCGAGCGTGCAGCAGCGCATTTACGACCGGATGACCAGCGAACGGCAGCAGATTGCTGAGCGGTTCCGGTCCGAAGGCGAGGGCGAGGCGGCGAAGATCCTCGGCCAGAAGCAAAAGGACCTTCAGCAGATCGAGTCCGAGGCCTACCGCAAAGTCCAGGAGATCCGGGGCGACGCGGACGCGAAAGCCACCGAAATCTATGCCGCGGCTTACAACCAGAGCCCGGCAGCCGCCGCCTTCTATGATTTCCTGCAAACGCTGGAAACCTACAAAGGCGCCCTGACCAACGACACCACGCTGATCCTCACCACCGACAGCGAGTTCTTCAAGTATCTCAAGACGGTGGAGAGCCCCGCGGCGGCGCCGTGACCCGGTGCAGGTTCGTCCGAACCGGAAGACCCGCGTGCTGCGGGTGCATTCTCAAGCGGTCATTCTGACTTCCTGACCGCCTTGGTGAGGAGGACGCCCCCGGATTGCTGTGCCAGGCGAGACGGCGCTTCTGCCTTCGGAGTGGCGCCCCATTCGTCAGTCTCGCGTCGTGTAGGAGGCGGGCCTTTTGGAGTGCGGCGGCCTCGACGCCGCTTTTCGGCGCATCCGAGCGGATGAGGCGTTCGGAGCGGGAAAACACCGCGACGTTTCACTCTGACCGCACGGCCCGAAGATTCACGTCCGACTGGCGGTGGGATCACGGCGTGGCGGACGCGGATTCGACTTCGATGAGGAGCACCACGGTCTTGGGGATCCAGATTTCGCGGCCGCCCGAATCGAGCACGATCCACTCGGCAGTGAACTGCTTGAGCGCGCCGGAGACGCTGGTGTCGGCGCCGTTGATGTTATTGGTTCGTGGCGAGATCGGGAGGCTGGCGCCGGCGCCCAGGGCGTCACGTTGAAACTGCACGGTGCATTGCGCGCCGATGGGCGGAATGGCATACCGCGGCATTGACGGTGGCGGCATGCAACCGATGACCCCTGCCGCCACCAAGGCCGGCAGGCCGAACAGGCGGCACTTGCGGAAGCCGGATCGGATGAGGGTGCGGATGGGGGAATCGAAGGGGACCGGGTGGGGCTTCATGCGGGTCTTTCAGAGGATTGGTCGGAGGGGCAACCGGAGGTATCGACGTGGCCGGGCGCCATCATTCCCCGGGCTGGTGAAGCGCGGCGAAGAAGGCGTCGAGATTTGCGAGCGGAGTCGAAGGCGGCAGATCGCAGCCGGAACTGATGACGAAATTCTCCGCGCCGCCTGCCGCTTGCAGGAGTGCCTTCGTGGCGTCGGCGACGGCGATGGCGCTTGCTTGAACGAACACGCCGGCGGGATCGAGGTTGCCCAGAAGCAGGATCTCGCGGGGAGCCGCCGCCAGGGCTTCGGACAGGTTCATGGGATTGCCGAAGTGGAGGGCGTGCGTGCCGGCCTCGAGGCTTGGGGCAAGGTGGACGCGTTTGGCCGCGCAGTTGTGGAGGATGATGCTGAACGAATTGTCCTGCACCGCCGCGACGATTTCCGCCACATAGCGGGAGGAAAAGGCGGCGAGGCCCTTGGGGGAAAGCAGGCCGGCGGTGGGTTCCGCCATGATGACACCGTCGGCTCCGGCCTCGCGAAAGGCCCGGGCGTAAGCCGCGAGGAAGGCGGTGGCCCGGGCGATCAGGGCATGCATCAGGTCCGGTTCACCGAGGGTGAGGCTCAGGGCCTCCGCGACGCCATGGAGCCGGGCGGCGAGGGAGAACGGGCCGACCATGCCGGCGAACACCAGCCGACCGCCGGCCGCGGCGCGCAACCGGCGCGTGGCTTCGAGGTAAACCGCCGTGCGGGCGGCGCCAACCCGCGGGATGTTCAGCGCCTCGACCGCGGCGGCGGTGGGAGCCAGACGGTTGGTGACCGTGGGGATTTCATCGTCGGACAGTTGGATCTCGCTGCCGAACGCCTCGGCTTCGACGCTCAGATCCATGCAGGTGAGCAGCGCGCGCAACGGGTATCGGTCGGCGAGGGCGAGCTGGGTTCGAACCTGGGCGTCGGGATCGGTGACGAGTTCGCGGACGCTGGCGCCGGCGAGCGGCGCGCCGGGATAGGTGAGCACCGGCAGGGCCGGGAAGCCCGGGGAAGGGTCCGTCAGTCTGGCAAGAGGCCCGTGCATGGTGCCTGGCGGTGTCTCGGGTCGCGTTTCGGGCGGCCGTCCGGATTCACATTCCCATGATTTGGTAGCCCCCATCGACGTAGAGCACCTGGCCGGTGATGGCCGCGGCGCCTTCGCTGGCGAGGAAGAGGCCGGTGGCGCCCAGCTCGTCGAGGGTGACATTGCGCCGCAGCGGCGAATGGGCTTCGTAATGCTTGAGCATGTCGGTGAAGCCGGCGATGCCCCGGGCGGCCAGCGTGTTGACGGGGCCGGCGCTGATGCAGTTCACGCGAATGCGTTGCGGGCCGAGGTCGTAGGCCAGGTACCGGGTGCAGGCCTCGAGGGAGGCTTTGGCAACTCCCATGACGTTGTAGTGCGGCACCACCTTTTCGGCCCCGTAATAGCTCAATCCCATGATGCTGCCGCCGTTCACCATCAGGGGCGCCGCGGCGCGGGCGAGGGCGACCAGCGAATAGGCGCTGACATCGTGGGCGATGCGAAAGGCCTCGCGCGAGGTGTTTAAGAATCGTCCTTCCAGCGCGTCGCGCGGCGCGAAAGCCACCGAGTGGAGCATGAGGTCGAGCACGCCGAAGCGCTCCTTCAGCGCGTCGAACGTCGCCTGGATCTCCTCGTCCTTGGTGACGTCGCAGGGAATGATCGGACATTCCTGTCCGAGGGAGCCGACGAGTTCCTCGACGTTTTCGCGCAACCGGTCGCCCTGATAGGTGAAGGCCAGCCGAGCGCCCGCGTCCACCCAGGCGCGGGCGATTGCCCATGCAATCGAGCGCCGGTTGGCCACGCCAAAAACAATGCCTGTCTTGCCGCTGAGTAGTGACATAGATGTGCGACCGAAGTCCGGACGGGGGACCGGTTGCCCGGGTCGAGATGATCCCCGCCAGATTACCGCCGCCGTTCAATACCCTTGATTCCCACCGGGACGCAAGATCATTGGCGGCCAAGTGGCGGGACGTGCACTGGACAGATTGCCGGCGGGAGAAAAACGAAACGCCCGGACCGGCTTCGAGGCGGCCCGGGCGATCGGTGCAGCGGACGGTCGGATTACGGCCCGACCAGGCGGTAGAAGCGACTCGGTTGGCCGCTCTGGACGCTCTCGGTGTAGGGTGACGTTGGCGCCGGCGCGATGGGTGTCCAGGGCCCGGTCACACTCGGGGCGTACTCGAGGACGCCGTTGCCGGTCCAGGTCAGTGTCAACTGTCCGCCGCTGAGGGTGGCTCCGGTGAACACGGGCGGTTCACCGCTGCCCGGGGCGCCCATGCGGACGTAATCGATGCCCATCCAGTTGCCCCCACCGTCCGCGCTGTAATTGATCCCCTTGAGGTTGACGATGTTGTCCGCCCCGGGGCCGAGTCGCGCATTCACGCTGGCCAGGGTGAAGGGCTCGGTCGAGTAATCCTCGTCGAGCTGTTCGGGACGGATGACGATCTCGGGCTGGACCAGCGTGCCGTTGACGTAGATCTCGATGCCGTAGCGGGGATCCGTGTTGGCCTCGCCCTCGTCGAGGTTGAAGGCGTCGAAGGTGACCACCACTTCGTCGCTCGGGTTCAGCGTCGCGGGGAGGTTGAAGTGGTAGCGCAGGTCGTTGTCCGCCCCGGCGAAGGCCCGTTCCGCCGCCTCCTCGTTGCGCAGCACGTAGCCCACCGGCTCGTAGACGCCGTTCTGCGAGATAATGGAGGTGTAGGCGCCGGCGAAGTAGTAGTCATCGTCCGCCTGCTGCGCGGTCTCGGGGCTCCGCGGGTTGCCGGGGAGATCGTTGACATTGGCCTCCTGAACGAAAGATGCGCTCTCGCCGCCGCCATCGCCGGCGGGCCACCCGTTGTCGTCCCGTCCCACGGCCCACGGGAAGACCGGCTCCGGCATCGGATCGACGTTCAGATAGTCAACCCCCATCCAGTTGCCGCCGCCGTCGGCGCTGTGATTGATGCCCCGCAGCGTGACGACATTGTCGAATCCGGGGCCGACCGCTGCGTCGACACTGGCGAGGGTGAACGGACCGACCACATAATCCACGTCCAGTTCGGCCGAGGTGATGAGCTGCTCGGCTTGAACCTGGACTCCATTGAAATAGACCTCGACCCCGTACTGAGGCGAGCCGCCGCTCCCATCCAGATCGAGTGCATCGTAGGAGAGGAACAGTTCGTCGGTTGGCTGCAGGGTATCGGGCAGGTTGAAGTGGAAACGCATCTCGTTGTCGGCGCCCGCGAAGGCGCGTTCGGCAGCGTACTCGTTCACCAACACGGTGCCGACCGGTTCATAGTCGACCCCGTAAAACTCGACGACCTGCGGCAGGGTTGTGGTGTATTCGCCGGCGAAATAGTAGTCGTCGTCGCTCTGCTGGTCGACCTCGCCCCCGGCGGGGTTGCCCGGCAGTTCGTTGATTCCGGCCTCCTGAACCATCACGGTGTTCGGGCCACCGCCCGCGCCGCCGGTGTGGCTGTTGTTGTCCTTGTTCACCGACAGCGGGAACGGCGGCGGGAGGACCGGGTCCAGGCGGACGTAGTCGATGCCCATCCAGTTGCCGCCGCCATCGGCATTGTAATTGATGCCCTTGAGGGTGATGAAGTTGTCGGTGCCGGGACCCGTCACCGCATTCACTTCGGACGGGGTGAACGGCGGGGTGAAGACCGTGTGGTTCAGGTCCGCCGTGCCGATCAGCACCTCGCTTTGGACGAGCACATCGTTGACGTAGACTTCGATGCCGTAACGCGGTTCCGCGGCGTCGCCCTGGAGGCTCAGCGGATCGAAGCTGAAGGTGAGCGGCGCGTCCATGCTCAGCCCGGCGGGCAGGTTGAAATGGTAGCGCAAATCGTTGTCCGTGCCGGCGAAGGCGCGCTCGGCGGCTTCTTCGCTGGCCGCGACATCACCCACGGGAGTGTAGGCCCCGTTCTCCGGGATGATGGTTTCGTAGACGCCGGCCAGGTAGTAATCGTCGTCCGCCTGCTGATCGACTTCCGGGCTGTTGGGAACGCCGGGGAGGGGATTGCTCTGGCCGTTTTCCTGGACGAAGGAGGCGCCGGCCCCGCCGCCGTCACCCGCGGGTTGCGCGTTGTCATTCCGGCCCACGGACCAGGGCAGCACGGGCGGCAGCGGCATCGGCTTGAACCGCACGAAATCGAGCGCGAGAGAAGCGCCGCCACCGGCGTCGGCATGGCTGATGCCCCGGAGTGTCACGATGTTGTCGTAGCCAAGCCCGAACTGGGCGTTGACGCTGCTGAGCGCGAAGGAAGGCGTTGTGATCGGTTGCCCGAGTTGATCCGGGCGGATGAGGATTTCGGCGGCGACCTGGACCCCGTTGACGTAGACCTCGACGCCGAAACGCGGGTCGGCGGCGGTGGTGTCCAGACTCAGCGGATCGAAGGTGACCGCGGCCAGATTGCCGGCTTGCAGGGTGTTCGGCAGGTTGAAGTGGAAGCGCAATTCGTTCTCGGTCGCGTCCAGCCGGCCTTCCGCGGCTTCCTCGTTGGCGGCAACGGTCCCGACGGGCTGGTAGGTCCCGTTGCCGGCCAGGACGTTGTCGTATACGCCGGCGAAATAGTAGTCGTTGTCGGCGCCGCCAGCCGTCTCGCTGCTCGTCGGACTGCCGGGCAGGGCGTTGAGGGTCGCGTTGCCTTCCACGAAGGTCGCGTCGGGGCCGCCGCCGTTGCCGGTCGCCCAGTCGTCGTCATCGGCGCCGGCCGTCCACGGGAAGACCGGCGTGGGGAGGGCGGTGGACTCGCGGTTGAGCTGGACGTAGTCGATGCCCATCCAGTTGCCGCCGCCTTCCGTGCTGTAGCTCGTGCCGCGGAGGGTGACGATGTTGTCCCAATCCGGACCGGCCACCGCATTCACGCTCGCCAGGGTGAAGGCCGGGGTGGTGTAGTCCACGTCGAGCTGGGCCTGTCGAATGACGATCTGTTCCTGCACCACCACATTGTTGACCAGGACGGCCACACCGAAACGGGGGTCTGAGCCGCTCGTATCGAGGTTGCTGGCGTCGAACGTCACCGACAGCAGGTCGTCGGGTTGCAGGTTGTCCGGGAGGTTGAAGTGGTAGCGTTGCTCGATGTCGCCGGTGGTGAGGGCGCGTTCCGCCGCTTCCTCATCGAAGACATAGCCGACCGGGTCGTAAAGCCCGTTGCTCTCGATGTAGTAATAGTATTGGCCGAAGAGGTAGTAATCGTTGTCCGCCAGCCGATCGACGGGAAGGTTGTAGGGATCTCCCGGCAACGGATTGACCGACCCGTTTTCCTGGACGAAGCAGGCATCCGGGCCGCCGGCGGCGCTCGGGCAGGGCCAGCCGTTGTCGTCCACCCCGACGGTCCACAGGATTTCCTGCGCGCGAACGGCATGCGTTGCGGTCATGGTCGCGACCAGGACCAGGGCGCATGCCAACCCAAGGCGTTTATGCGTACGGTTCATGATTGCGCCCCTTCTGTATTAACGGCACAAAAGTGTCAAGCCAAAAGGGACCGGATGGCAGGCTCGGTGCGCCTTGCCGCCTGCCCGGATCGCGGAATGGATTCCGCAGCAAGCTTGACTTCCGGCGGGGCCAGCGGAATGAACTCCGCGCGCCATTTCCCCAGCTGCCTGGGACTCGGAACCAGCCGGGATGCGCACGCCGCCCTGGACCCGGGGCGCGGCCCCGAGCTTGCCGCGGCAAAGGTCCCGAGGGCAACGTCGTCCGGCAACCGTCGTCCGCGGGGGCAGGGCGGCCGCCGGCGTAACCGTTGATTGTGCGATCCATGAAGCAGACAGGAAGCAAAGCCGGCCGCGAAGAGGCCGCCTCAAGGCCGCGGACGGGAGGCCCGCCCGGACCAAACACCCGCCCGGGAAACGACGGACCAGTGCGTCGAGCGTGGTTTCGCGGACTTCTGGTGGTGGCGTTTCTGGCGCTCGCCTACCCGGCCTGGCGCGGGCTCAATCGTCCATCCCGCGAGAGTTCTGCGCCGAAACCACCCGGTCAGGAAGCCCGGCCGGCCCCGGCGCCGGCCGCTGCCGCAGCGGATGCGGCCAGCGATGACGCCGTGGTCCGTGGGCTGGTTGCCGCCGAGGAGACTATGCTGGCGCTGACGCCCAAGCTGGACCTTCTGGCGGAGGCCTTGCTTGATCTCGGATTGCCCGGTGCCCGGGAGGACGCCGCAGGGATGTTTGCCCCGGCCGTGTCCGTGGTGGACTTGGGGCCGGGCCCGGCCCGCTCCGATGACCTTTCCCCCGGGCTCGAGCGTCGGAGTTGGCCGTTGGCCGCCGCGCCGGCGCTGCTCAACGCGCCGGCCATCTGGCATCCGCTGATCGAGGGGGTGGATTTTTTTGAGCACGCGCGGTTCCGGTTCGTCGACGGCGAGCATCCGGACGGGGACATGTGGCGGTTTGCCTGCGGATTGCGCTTCGAGGCGTTGGTCCGGATGACCTCCGGCGAATGGCGTTCTCTGTTGGGAGCCGTCGACGTCGATTGGGAACGCGCAAAGTCGGCGGACAACCGCGCTGGGGAGTGGTTGATCACGGGATGGAAGACGCGGTCGATGGACTGGAACGCGAGCCCGAGGCGGCTGTTTGTCGAGGCCCTGGATGCCGCGCTGCGGGCTCCACAGGAACCGGCGATGCTGCGCCGGTCGCAACATTACGCCGCCACGGTCAAGTATTACCGGGAAGGGATGCAGCGGATGCCGCATCCCTACTTCGCGCCGATTTCGGTGAACCAAAAGGAGGGCATTGCGGTGGCGGACG
The DNA here is from genome assembly GCA_024233305.1 of Verrucomicrobiales bacterium. GTDB lineage: Bacteria > Verrucomicrobiota > Verrucomicrobiia > Limisphaerales > J093 > J093. The sequence goes on along the minus strand of JACKPV010000025.1, from coordinate 300,572 downwards.
TCAACGGGGACGGGTTCGATGACATCTACATTACCGTGCGCATCGGGAAGAACCTGCTGTTGATCAATCACGGTGACGGCACGTTCTCCGAGGAGGCGGCGAAGTACCACCTCGATCTGCCTGGCCACACGACGTGCGCGCTGTTCGCCGACTTCGACAACGACGGCGACCTCGACGTGATCCTGGGCCGGAGCCTGTTGCGGGCGAGTTATCTGGAGAACCAGGGCGGGACCTTCTACCAGCCGCCCGTTCCGAAGTTCATGCCCATGGCGGTGATCTCGATGTCGGCGGCGGACTACAACGCGGACGGCCTGCTTGACGTCTACCTCTGCACTTACCGGCCCGCGGCGCCGTCGGGATCGGGCGGGGGTTACTCGAAGGCGGCGGAGGGGAGCGATTTCGACTGGCCGGACGAGTTCTTTCCGCCGGAACTGGCGCGCGAGTTCCGGCGCCGGGTGGCCGAGCACAGCCAGTTGCAGCTGACCACGGTGCTCGACCAATTGGGACCGCCGAATGTGCTGCTGGTCAACCGGGGAGGCGGTCGGTTCGAGCCCGCCGTCGAGAACGGGACGGTCGGTTTATGGCGCAATTCCCTCCAGGCGACTTGGTGCGACTACAACGAGGATGGTCGTCCGGATCTGTATGTGCCCAACGACTGGGGATTGAACGTCCTTTTCCGGAACGATATGCCGGACGGGTTTACCGAGGTCACCGCGGAGGCGGGCCTGACGTTCTACGGCTTTTCGATGGGAGCGTCCTTCGGCGACTACGACAACGACGGCCGGGACGATCTCTACGTTTCGAATATGTACAGCGACGTGGGCCGTCGGTTCAGCGCGCGGATTCCCGGGTTGGACCCGTTGTTTGCCGAATCCGCCAACGGCAACTTCCTCTATCACAAGGAACCCGCCGGCCGGTTCAAACAGGTCGCCGGGTTGGCGGCGCCGGCGATGACAGTGAAGCGCGTGGGTTGGTCGTGGGGCGGGTGCTTTGCGGACTTCGACAACGACAGCTTCCTCGATCTTCACGTGATGAGCGGCTATTTCTCCGCCCCGGAGGAACTGGCGTCCGGGCTGGATCTCGAAAGCAACCTCTGGCGCACGATGGTCCGGGCTGACGAACGACTGTCCCGCGCCTCGTTCCGCTTCTCACCCGAGTGGCGCCGGACGCCGTCGCCGGACAACCTCGGACCGCAGATCGACGCCCGGATGGTCGGGGTCGAACGGCGGGGCGACCGCATCCGGGTGCATTCGCTCCATGACCGCGAGCGCAACCGCTACTACGCCAATCTGGGCGGTAGTTCGTTCGTGGATGCTTCGGGGATTGCAGGGCTCGACAACCCGGCCGACAGCCGCGGGTTTGCCGTTCTGGATTACGACCGCGACGGCTGGCTGGACCTCGCCTTGGTCAACGGCAACCAACCGCTGTTCAACCTCTACCACAACGAAATGACCGCCGTCGGGCGCGCGGGCGGCGTGATCGCGCTGAAGTTCGTGGGCGGCAACCGCACCGCTTTCCCCTCGAAGGAATATGCGTGCCGGGATGGCTATGGAGCCCGGGTGACGGTGGACCTTGGCGACACGAAGGTCGTCCGGGAACACCGCTGCGGCGAGGGTTGGTCGTCGCAGAATTCCCCGACGATGATCGTGGGCATCGGCCCCCATTCGCAGGTGGCCGGAGTTACCGTCCGCTGGCCTTCGGGGCGGACCGCTTCGACCACGGATGTCGCCGAGGGGACCTTGCTGACCGTGTTCGAGAACCCGGCTGATTCCGCGTCGGGCTCGGCCTTTGCCAGGGAGCCATACCGCGTCGAGAACGCCGGCAACCCAGTTGTCCGCCGGGCCGGCAAGGTGTTCCCGGTCAGCGTCTGGGATGTCGCGAAAAAGCCGGCGAAAGTGCGCGCCTACATCAGTTTCGCGACGTCCTCGCCGGCGTGGACGGAAGGGTTGGCGAGGCTGCGAGGGCTGAAGGAGACGCTTGGGGCGGAGGGCGTCGAGGTGATTGCCGCCCCCACGGATGAGGCGGACGACAACCAGCGGCTCGCAGCCTACGCGGGCAAATGGCAGCCGACGGCGCGGCTGGTGAACATCCAGCCCGGATCGCGCAGCCAGGTGGTGACGGCCTTCGCCGACGCATTGGGCTACGAGGCCCCCGTGCCGTCGACGGTGATCACCGATGACGCCGGCCGGATCCTGGCGGTCCAACCGGGCGTGCCCACCGTTTCTGCCTTGCGGAGGTGGCTTTCGGAAGGCCACTGAAGCCGGCGGTTCGCGCCGGGAAAAGCAGAACGCCGGCGGCCGCCCGGCCGCCGGCGCTGGATGACTGAGGAAGCGTCCTTCCCGAAGGGCTATCGTTCGGCCACCGGCTGGAAGTACGGATACGCGGGCATGCCGTGCTCGCCGACATCCAATCCCTCGAATTCCTCCTCTTCGCTCACGCGCAGCCCCATCACGGCCTTGATGATGCCGAACACCAGCAGGGAGAACGTGAAGGCGAACGCCGAGACGGCGAGCGTGCCGACGAGCTGCGACAGGAACCCGCCGCCTCCGAAGATGCCGACCGCGATGGTGCCCCAGTTGCCGCAGACGCCGTGCACCGAGATTGCGCCCACGGGATCGTCGATCTTCAGCTTGTCGAGCAGCAGCACCGAGAGCACGACCAGCACACCCGCGATGGCGCCCACGGCGACGGATCCCCACAGGGCCGATTTGATGGTGTCCGCGCCGGCGGTGATGCCGACGAGCCCGGCCAGGATGCCGTTGAGGGCCATCGACAGATCAGGTTTCTTCAACACGCCCCACGAGGTGAAGGCCGCGGCCAGGCCGCCGGCGCATCCGGCGATGGTGGTGGTGACGAAGACAAACGAGACGCCGGCGGGGTCGGCGCTCAGGACCGAGCCGCCATTGAATCCGAACCAGCCGAGGAACAGCAGGAAGACGCCGATGGCCGCCAGCGGCATGCTGTGTCCCAGGATCGGCTTGATCTTGCCGCCGGCGTACTTGCCCCGTCGCGGGCCGAGCAGCAACACCGCTGCCAGCGCGGCGTAGCCGCCGAAGGCATGCACCAGCGAGGAACCGGCGAAATCAATGAACTCGGCGCCGAACATCCCGTCGAGACCGCTGTTCAGCCAGCCACCGCCCCATTCCCAGGAGCCCGTGATTGGGTAACCGACCAGCACGACGATGGTCGCGGCCAGCATGAAGCTGCTCAGCTTGATGCGCTCGGCCACCGCCCCCGAGATGATGGTCGCCGCCGTGGCGGCAAACATCGCCTGGAAGATGAAGTCCGACCAGTAGGTGTAGGCGGCGTATTCGTTGGTCAGGTTGGCCACCGACTCCGCCCCCTCGGCGAATCCTCCGGCGATGGGCGAGCCCATGGCGAAGATGCCGCTGATCGTCCAGCTGTCGCCGGGATACATCGAGTTGAAACCCCAGACGGCGTACGCGAGCACGCCCATGCAGATGATGAACACGTTTTTGAAGAGGATGTTCACCGTGTTCTTCGCCTGCGTGAGCCCCGATTCCACCGTGGCGAATCCGGCGTGCATGATGAACACCAGCGCCGCCGCGATCAGAATCCAGAGGTTGTCGACCACGAACTGCGCGAAGGCCGGGCTCTTTTGGAAATCCTCGTAGCTGGCGAAGGACGGAGCCTCTTCCGTCGCCGCGTCCGCCGCCGCCGCCACGGTCTCCGCGGCGACCGCCACCGCATCGCCCGCCGCCGCCAGCGGGTCCCCATCCGCCGCGAGCGCCCCCGCCGTCGCCACGCATGCCGCCAGGCCCAGTATGAAGAGAAGTCGTTTCATGGTTTTCATGTCTGCTTGTTTTCCTGGTTAGAGTGCTGCTTCACCCCGATCATCGGTCCGGATACGGACGGCCTCCTCGACCGTCGAGACGAACACCTTGCCGTCGCCGATCTTGCCGGTCTTGGCGGCCTTGACGATCGCCGTGGTCGCGGCGGCCGCTTGGTTGTCGGCCACGACCAGTTCGAGTTTGATCTTCGGCAGGAAGTCGACCGTGTACTCGCTGCCCCGGTAGATCTCGGTGTGGCCCTTCTGACGGCCGAAGCCTTTCACTTCGGTAACCGTCATGCCTTCGATGCCGACCTCGCCGAGGGCGTCTTTGACCTCCTCGAGTTTGAATGGTTTGATGATTGCTTCGATTTTCTTCATGTCAGTTTCAAGGTTGGCGATGGGTGCCGCCCCGAGTTCTTCGACGGCGACGGTGGCTGCCGCCTGCTCCCGCCTGGTTGCCGTCGGTCTCGCCGCGTTGCCCGCCGCGAATTGCTGAGCCGCGCCCCAAGCAACGGGGATGCCAGCCGCTCGATATTTGTTTGAGCCGTGTTGCAAGCAATTGTCGCGCAATGCAATGGAGTGACGCTTTTTCGGGAGCCCCGGAGCTCGCGCGGCGGCGGCGCCCGCCTCGGGCTGTGCGGATTTGCGCAAGCCGGCCAGGAAGCGGCAGTGAGTCCGCGAAACGAAAACGGTGTGTCCCGGTCTGTTCACTTGCGAAAACGAAGGCCGCCTGCACAGTCGAACTCATGCGCTCGAATGCCCCGGTCGCCCCGCAGCCAAACCGCCTGTCGGTGGTCATCCCGGCCTTCAACGAAGCGAAGCTCATCACCCGTTGCGTGGGGTCCGTGCGCGCGGCCCTCGCCCTCTTCGAGCACCGGGGCGAGGTGGTGGTCTGCGACAACGCTTCCACCGACGATACCGCGGCGCTGGCCCGGGCGGCGGGCGCGTTGGTGGTGGCGGAACCGAAACGCCAGATTGCCCGGGCGCGGAACCGGGGCGCGACGGTCGCCGGGGGCGAGTGGTTGCTTTTTCTGGATGCGGATTCCCTGGTGACCCCGGCGCTCTTCGCTGAACTGGCCCGAGCGCTCGACAATCCGCAATGCATCGGGGGCGGAGCGCCGGTCGGACTCGAAGGGCGCCGTTTGAGCGGTCGGGTCTTGTCGGAGCTGTGGAATCTCATCAGCCGCGTCACTCGCTGGGCGCCGGGCTCCTTCCTTTTCTGCCGGGCGGCTGCCTTTCGCGAATTGGGCGGTTTCAACGAGGAACTCTACGTGTCCGAGGAACTGGATCTGAGCCGGCGACTCAAGCGGCTTGGCCGGCAGCGTGGCCAGCGGATGATCATCTTGCGCCGCCGCTTTCTGACCTCAGATCGCAAGCTGGACCTCTACACGCCGCGCGAGGCGCTGCGGTTTGCGGCGCGCTACCTGCGGAACCCCCGGCGCGTTGCCCGCGATCCCGCGGCGTGTCCCATCTGGTACGACGGACGCCGGTGAACGGCGCGGGGCGGTTTCATTGCGCGGTGTTCTGAACTGCAACCAGGCAACCCGGCCGCCGGACCGGGGGGCCGGATGGCGGATCGGGCTTCGGGGGGAAGGGCCCCCGGCCGCCGACCGGCTCGGGATTGCGCCGGAAGGGATGGGCGCATCCCGGCTGTTTCCGAGTTCCCGGTGGTTGGCGAAATGGTGCACGGAGCCCAGTTCGCTGGCCCCGCCGGAAATCAAGGTTGCTGCTGAATAGATGCCGCGGTCCGAAAAGGCTGAGCCGTATCGATGTAGATGGATTAACCACGGATGGGCACTGATGGGCACGGATATCGTGCGAAACCAGAATGGTCCGCCGTGGGTTCGGACTCACCATTTAGGGAGTCCTCTCGCCCTCTCCGCCAAGGCGGCAGCGCCGCGCCCCATCCGTGGCATCCGTGCCCATCCGCGGTCCATTGACTGAATTGATACGGATGAGATGCTCCGCGCCGGATCGCGGGACAGGGCCTCGCTTGACAGAAGCCGGTTTCCGCCGGACTAATGCCGTTCATGAAAACTCGAACGCCACTGTTCTCCTGCCGGCTGCCGGCGCGCCTGCGTCCGGGCGCCGGGATCGTCCTCGCCGCAGCGCTTCTCGGGCTCACGGCTGGTTGTGGCATGACGGCCAACCAACGCAGCGCCGCGATTCGGTTCAGCGCAGCCGCCGGCGATCTGGGCACCCTCGCGGCGAACGAGTTCGTCCGAACCCGGCAGGACGTCATCGACATGAACATGCTCCGGCAGGAACTGGGGGACACGCTCGAGGCCGGGCTGGACGGTGGGATGACGGTGGAACGAACGCGCATCCGTGTGCAGGCCGCCGAGGCGCTGAAGGAATACGGCGAACTCCTCGGCACTCTGACGAGCCACTCCGAGAAGGACCAGATCAAGGCCGCCACGGAGTCCTTCCTCGGCAGCTTGCGCAAGGTCGAGGGGGTCGCGTTGAACGATGCCCAGACCGGCGCGATCCAGCAGGCGGTCGAATCGGTGGGCGGCCTGCTCATCGAACACCTGCGCAAGCAGGCGGCGCGGGAGGTGGTCGAGGCGGCGCATCCGTCCGTGGTGGCCCTCGCCGGGTTGCTCGTTGCCTCCTTCGAGGCCGAGGGCGAGGAATGGAGCCTGGCCTACGAGACGTCCGCCACTGCCCTGGAGGGCGCCGCGCTGCTGCCGTCCGCCGGTCGCGAAAACGCCGCGAAAGCCCGGTCCGTCGTGGAGCGAAACCGTCTCCGCTTCGAGGGGATCGCCGACCAATTGATCCTGGCAGCGAAGGACGTTGCCGCGGCCCACGAGGCGCTCAACAATGTCATCATCGCGGACGAAGTCTCGGTCGAACGCATCACCGAGTTTGTGTCCGAGGTGCAGAACCTGGCACAGGTCTACACAATTTTGCGCGCTCCCTGAAGCGGCGCGCGGTCAACCCGTTGATTTCCCATGGCGAAGAAACCCGTTCCCCTTGGCCGGCAGTTGCTGCAAACCCTGCAGGACGTGACCGGATTGATGGCCCAGTCGACCGATCCCACCGAGTTGGAGAGCCTCATGGCCCAACGCCAGGAGTTGCTGGGACGGATTGCCGAACTGGTGGACAAGAACCTCGACCAGGCCAGCGAGGATTATGCCGCCGCGAGCGCGGGCTTGCGCAAGGCCTCGACCAGCATTCGCAAGGCGATCAAGGGCATGGAGCAGGTCGCCAAGGCCATTCAGCTCACGGCGGACGCCGTGGCCCTCGTCGCCAAGCTCGCCTGAGCCGCAGCCATTCAGTCACGCGTCGGCGCCCACCGCGTGTTGGATCGGCACGGCCGGGCCGCAACCACGCGGCGACTCGCCGTGGCTGAGCCGGCACCGTTCGCGCCAGCCCGGCAGGTCCGGGTCGAGCGCGCATCGCAGCTTTCTTGGACCGCGGGATCCTCTCGGCAGCCAGCTCGGCTTCCGGCGGGGTCCGCGGAATGAACTCCCGTGCGCTGTCTTCCGAGCTGTCTTGAACCCAGAAGCAGCTGAGACGCGCATTCGGTTCGAGAAAGGCCCGTTTTCGCCTCGCCGCCCGGGGGATGAATCTGGTATTCGCTCCCCCATGCACACGAAGATCGACCGTCGCCGGTTCTTGAGCACCGCCGCCGCGACCGGGATGTTCACCATCGTGCCGCGGCAGGTCCTCGGGGGGCAGGGGACTGTCGCCCCGAACTCCCGGATCACGCTGGCGCACATCGGCATGGGCACCCAGAGCATCAGCGAGCTGGGCGGGTTGTTGGAGGAACCGGCGCTCCAGATCGTGGCCGTGTGCGATCCGAACCGCGACAGCCACGATTATGTCGAGTGGGGGAGGAACAGCATCCGCAGCCGCATCCGTTCGTACCTGGGCAACCCGACCTGGCGTGAAGGGCGGAGCGGCTGTCCCGGGGGGCGGGAGGTTGGCCGCGAGGTGATCGACACGTATTACGCGAAGCAACGGGGCACGGACCGGTTCCGGGGTGTCACCCCCTACGTGGACTTCCGCGAGTTGCTTGAAAAGGAGCGGGACATTGATGCGGTGAAGGTCATGACGCCGGATCACCTGCACGCGACGGTGGCGGTTGCGGCGTTGAAACGCGGGCGGCACGTGTTGATGCACAAGCCGCTGGCAAACCGGCTGCGCGAAGGGCGGTTGGTGATCGGGACCGCGCGGCAGACGGGTCGGGAAACCCATTTGCTGGCTTACGGCAGCGGGGCCGACAATGCCCGGATCGCGGCGGCCGTGCGCGACGGGGTGATCGGGCGGTTGCGGGAGATCCACAACTGGACGAACCGTCCGGTCTGGCCGCAATACACGGAGCTTCCGCCGGACCGTCCGGCGGTGCCGCCGGGCTTCGAGTGGGACCTGTGGCTCGGTCCCGCCCAACCGCGCCCGTATCACCCGCACTACACCCACACGGTCTTCCGGGGCTGGTACGAGTTCGGGGGCGGCTCAATGGCCGACATGGGGATCTACAGCCTCTGGCCGGTGTTCACGACGCTCGGCCTGGATTCACCGGTCAGCGCTTCCGCGTGGGCCACCCATACCTGCACCATCGAGGACCACGTCAGCCGCACCGTGGCCAACGACTTCGCCTACCCGACCGCCTGCGCGCTGCGGTTCAAGTTCGCGGCGCGCGGGGACCGTCCGGGCATCGAGTTGTTCTGGTACGACGGGGGCATGAAACCGCGGTTGCCGGAGGTGGTCGAGGCCCACGACGTGACGCTGGATCGGGAGGGCATCCTGTTCGTGGGCGACGAGGGGGCGATCCTCGCGGGGTTTCGTGGGGATGGACCCCGGCTGTTCGGGAAAGGGGCGCCGCGACCATTGACCGAGGCCGCCGGCTCGGGGGAGGCCGCCGAGGGCCGGGCGGCTTCCTGGTTGCGCGCCTTCCAGGGCGGGGAGGCGTCCCCGGGCAGTTTTCTGAACGCGGGTCCCATCACCGACACGGTGAACCTGGGCACGGTGGCCTTGCGGGCCGGGACGCGCGTCGAGTTCGACGCCGCGGCGATGCGCATCACGAACGTCGAGTCCGCGAACCGTTTTCTCACCCGCGACTACCGGAAGGGGTGGGAGCTGTGACCGCAAGGATGGGAACCAAACCCGGACCTCGTCCGGCACGGGAAACGAACGATGAGTGATGTCCGAGCACGCGCGGGTTCCTCCCGCTGGTTGTCGATGGGGCTGGTTGCCGGCGCGCTGGCCATCGGCTGGTGGATCTACCGGACCGGACCCACCACCCAGCCGGAGGAGGAGAAACGCCCGCCGAAACTGGTCCGGACGATCCAGATCGTCCCCGAGGCCCGGCCCATCCGCGTGACCGCCTTCGGTTCTGTCGTCCCCGCCCGCCGGGTGGTGATCGAGCCGCAAGTGAGCGGCCACGTTGTCCGGCAGAATCCGGCCCTGCGTCCCGGCAGTTTGTTGAAGGAAGGTGACGAACTCTACGCCATCGATCCCACCCTGACGGAACTGGACCTCAGCGAGGCCGGGGCGGAGGTGGGCCGCGTCGAAGCCGTGCTGGCCGAAGCCCAACGGCGCCTCGAAGAGGGCCGCCGGCTGGCGCAGGAATCCGTCATCCCGGCCACCGAACTCGCGTCCCTCGAAGCCACCGTCCGTATCCAGACCGCGGAACTCGAACGGCTGCGCGCGCGGCGGGCGCGGACCCTCGAGTTGCTCGAACGCCACGTGGTCCGGGTCCCGTTCAACGCTGTCGTCGTCGAGGAAGCCGTCGAACTGGGGCAGCGCGTGACGCCCGGCGACGGCACGGTGACGCTGGTGGGCACGGATGAATTCTGGGTGCAGGCCTCGGTGCCGACCGACAAGCTGCCCTGGATCCGCCGGCCGTCTGGCGAAGCTCCCGGCGCCGCCGTGGTCGTGCAGCTCGACACGGGCAATGGCCACCTGATCGATTATCCGGGCGAAGTGATTCAACTCCTCGGCGACATCGAGGAGGTCGGCCGCATGGCGCGCGTTCTCATCGCGGTGCAGGATCCGTTGCAACTGGAAGGTGCCGGCGGACCTTCGCCGTTGCTGCTGGGAAGCTACGTGCGCGTGGCCATCGACGCGGGGGAAATCGAGGACGTGCTCGCCATCGAGCGGTCGGCGCTGCGCGAGGGCGACCGGATCTGGGTGGTCGACACCCGGAGCCGGCTGCAGATCCGCGAGGTCGAGGTCCGGTGGAGCGAGGGCGAGACCGTGCTCATCGATCCCGTGCTCGAGCCGGGCGAATCGTTGATCGTCAGCGATCTGCGCGTGGCCCTGCCGGACATGGAGGTGAAACCGCAGCCGGCGGACGCGGACGCAGCCCCGGCGGTCCAATCCACCCCGGAGGCCACATGACCGTTCGTTCTCCGGTGAACGAGGAGGGCGGCCGGGCGGCGACCGGTTTGATCGCCTGGTTCGCGCGGAACCACGTCGCGGCGAACCTGCTGATGGTGGCGGTGGTGGCCACCGGGCTGCTTGTGGCCCGCCACATCCGGCAGGAGATCTACCCGACCTTCACCCTGGACATCGTGCGGATTTCGATGGAGTACCGCGGGGCCTCCCCCGAGGAGGTCGAGCATTCCATCATCCTGCCGATCGAGTCCGAGTTGCGCGGGCTGGACCTGATCCGGGAGGTGCGGTCGGTGGCGAGCGAGGGCGGCGCCTCGATTTCGGCCGAACTCGTGCCGGGGACCGATCGCAACCGCGGGTTGCAGGAAATCACGGCGGCGGTCCAGCGGATCAGCCTGTTCCCCGAGGATGCGGAACCGCCCGTGATCGCGCTGGACGGCGGTCGGCGACGGGGCGTGATGTATCTGACGCTCTACGGGGATCTCGACGCGCGCGGCCTGGTGGATTTTGCCCGGCAGATCGAGGAGGGGTTGCTGGCCGAGCCCGAGATCTCGCTGGTGGACATCCGGGGCATGCGGCGGCCCGAGGTGCACATCGAGATTCCGCAGGCGCGTTTGCGGGCGCTGGGATTGCGGCTTGAGGACGTGGCCCGGGCGGTGGATGCCTCGGCGCTGGACGTGCCGGCCGGTTCGATTCGCACCCCGGGCGGCGACATCCTGCTGAAAACCGCCGAGCGGCGGAACCTGGCGCAGGAGTTCAAGGACATCGCGGTCATCAGCCGCACCGACGGCACCAAGGTGCGGTTGGGCGATCTGGCGACCGTGCGCGAGGGGTTCGAGGAATCCGAGCGGGAGGCCTACTTCGACGGGCGGCCGTCGATCTGGCTCGGCGTTTACAGTTCTGAAAGCCAGTCGCCGCTGGCCGTGGCAAAGGCGGTGCGGCGGTTCATCGAGCGCGAACAACCGAACCTGCCGCCCAGCGTCGGGATGACGGTGACCTACGACCGGTCGCGATCCTACGAGGAACGGATCCAGATGCTGATGACGAACGGGACGCTCGGCTTGATGCTGGTGGTCCTGGCGCTCGGGTTGTTTCTCGAACTGCGGGTGGCGTTCTGGACCGCGGCGGGCATTCCGGTGTCGATTCTCGGGTCGCTCTTCCTGCTGCCCGCGATGGACGCGAGCATCAACATGATCTCGTTGTTCGGCTTTATCGTAACTCTGGGCATCGTGGTGGATGATGCGGTCGTCGTGGGGGAGGACATCTTCCACAAGATGTCGGAGGGAATGAGCCGGATGCAGGCCGCCGTCCAGGGCGTGAAGGCCATGACGGTGCCGGTGACCTTCGCAGTGAGCACCAACATCATCGCCTTCCTGCCGCTGCTGTTCGTGCCCGGCGAGACCGGCCGGTTCTTCTACGTCCTGCCAGCGGTGGTGATCGCGGTGTTCACGGTGTCGCTGCTCGAGTGTCTGCTCATCCTGCCGGCGCATCTGGCCTACCACGGCAAACGCGTGCATTTCCCCTGGTTCGCCCGGTTCAACGACTGGCAGACGGGCATCCGCATCCGCCTCGATGAGGCCATCGACCGCTGGTATTCGCCGGTGCTCGGCGCGGTGATCACGCACCGCTACCTGACCGGGGCGGTGTTCCTGGCGGCCCTGTTGCTGACCGTGGCCTACACCTTCAGCGGCCGCGTGGATTTTGCCTTTCGGCCTTCGATCGAGACCCCGTTTGTGCAGGCGGAGATCGAAATGCCCTCGGGCACGCCGGTGGATCGGACCCGCGAAGTGGTGTTCGAGATCGAGCGGGCGGCGCGGCGGGCGATCGAGAAGAACGGCGAAACGAACATCCTTGTGGGCATCACGTGTTCGGTGGCCGAGCGCGGCTCGAGTGCCGGCGAGGTGTCGGTGCGATTGGTCGAACAAAGCGAACGCCGGATCACCGGGGCCCAGTTCGCGAGCCTCTGGCGCGAGGCCATCCCGCCCATTCCGGATCTCGAATCGCTGTTTTTCGATTACTTGATCGGACCGGGCGGATCGGCGGAGATCGACGCGCAGCTCTCGCATCCCGATGTCGACACGTTGCGCCGAGCGGCGACGGAAGTGGCCGCGGCCATCGAGGGGTATCCGGGGGTCGAGGACGTGCGCAAGGGATTCGGCGCCGAGATGCCGCAGTTCAACTTCGAGATCAAGCCCGAGGGGCGCAGTCTGGGGATCGACGCCCGGGAACTGGGCCGGCAAATCCGGCACGCCTTTTTCGGCGCCGAGGCGCTGCGCCAACCGCGGGACCGCGACGAACTGCGGGTGATGGTGAAACTGCCCGAGCACGAACGGCGGTCGTTGAGCGCGCTCGAGAACCTGTTGATCCAGGTGCCGGGCGGCGGCGAGATCCCGCTGAGCCAGGCGGCCCGGATCGTGCCGACCGGAGCGCCGGTGCGTATTGAGCGCGTCGACGGCGCGCGGGTCCACAACGTAACGGCGAATGTGATTCCCGGGGTGACGACGGGCAACAAGGTGCTGTCCGCCTTCGAAGCCGCGGATTTGCCGGCGATCATGGCGCGGCATCCCGGGCTGCGCTGCACCTTCGAGGGCGAGCAACGCGAGCAACGCGAGTCCATGTTGAGCCTGACCTGGGGGTTGGTGGCCTCCCTGTTCGCGATCTACGCCATCATGGCCGCTCTGTTGCGCAGCTATGTGCAGGCGGTCATCGTGCTCCTCATGATCCCCTGGAGCCTGGCCGGCGCGGTGATGGGGCACGTGGCGATGGGCTACGACCTGAGCGTGTTCAGCATCTTCGGCATGCTGGCCCTCTGCGGCATGGTGGTGAACGGAGCGTTCGTCATGGCGGTGACGCGCAACGAATATCAAAAGGAGGGAATGCCCGCGGACGAAGCCATCCGGCGGGCGGCGCAACGGCGGTTTCGACCGATCCTGCTGACCGCTCTGACGACCTTCCTCGGACTTGCCCCGATGATCCTCGAAACCAGCCTCCAGGCCCTGTTCCTGGTCCCGATGGCGATCTCGCTGGGCATCGGCACACTGGTTTCCGCGGTGGTGGTCATGACGTTGATTCCCGCCCTCATGGTGATCGCCGAGGATTTCGCCCTCGAGGGGTTGACCCCCGCCGCCCACGAAGCCCAGGCCGAAGCCGGCTGGGTGACCGAAGCCACCTGAGCCGCCACGATTCCAGGCGGCACAGTCGTTGACGCGCCGTCGCCCCGGGGGACCCCGGTGCGGGCGCTTCCATCCAGCCGCCCGCCATGTGCCCGCAGCAACCGGAATCGAGGCGCGGTCCAGGCGCGGGCGGCCGTTTCCGCGGAGAGGGGCGCCCGGCGATCAACCGGCCGGCTTCCGCCCGACTCCGAAGTGCGGTTCGGCCACGAGATCGATGCCCGCGGCCACCAGACCGGAAGCGCGCCGGCGGGAAGCGGCGCAGAATTCGATCTCGCCGAAGCGCGCCCAGATTCCCCCCTGCCGGATGGCCCCGAACAACCGCCCGAGCACCGCGGACGGCATGTCATTGAGCAATCCCGTCACCACGACCCGACGCAGCCCCAGGGTGTTGAGCGCCCCGGCGATGACCGACCCCGCGGCGGCGAGGGCGCCGTCGAACCAGGGCGGGATTCCCGCGGCCGCGACGTGCCGGCGGAACCCGTCCCAGTCGTGCGGCTCGGGCGCGCCCGAAGCGGCGTAACCATCGAGCAGACTGCGCCGCGAGAGCAGCGTCTCGAGGCAGCCCACGCCGCCGCAACCGCAGCGCCGCGGATTGCCGGGAATCGGGGTGTGACCCAGCTCGCCGTGGAGGGGGAGGGGATTGCTGAACAACCGGCCCTGAATGACGATGGCGCCACCGAGCCCTTCGCCAAAATCCACCAGGAGAAAGTCGCGGTGATCCGGTTCGTGCATGAGGTGTCCGAGGGCCAGGGCGCGGATTTCCTGGACCACCACGACCGGCAGCTTCCATACGCCTTCGATCGCCCCCCGCAGATCGGTCCGTTCGGTCCAGTGCAGGTTGGGAGAAAAGACGACGCGGCCGGCGGCTTCGTCCACGATCCCCGGCGTGCTGAGCATCACGCCCCAAAGCCGTTGCGGATGGGGGACCACCGACCGGGCCGCCAGGCTCTCGATCCACTCCTCAAGACCGGGCCGCGTGGGGAAGCGGACCGGCCATTCCTCGTCGCAATGCGGGTTGAATGGCAGACCGGCGAGCGCCGTCTCCGTCACGTCCAGTTGCACGCCCAGGAACCGCGGGGTCCGGGGGTCGAACTCGATCTGGCGCCCGGGACGCCCGGGTCGCAGCGCCCCCCCTTCGCGCCCGCCGTTCCCGCCGGGACTTCCCGGACGGTGGTTTCCGTTGACCTCGCGCAGCGCGCCCAGGGCGAGCAGGCGGTGGATGATCTTCCCCGCGGTCGGCTGGCTCATGCCCGAGGCCTTCGCGAGTTCCGCCCGCGAGGCGCGTCGAAACCGCGTCAACAAACCGATCAGCGTGCGTTCGTTCGCCCGACGCAGGCTGGCCGGGGTCAGTCCTCGTTCCCCCGAGTGATCCGCGTGACGGCGCATGAGGTTCGGCGGTCGGGTGCCGGTGCGTTCCTTGGCCGGATCCATCGTTTCAGCGCGGGGCACGCCAGCCCTCCCGCAGCCCGCGGGCAGTCACCGGATCGGAGTCCGCCTCGGCGCCGCTCTCCGGACCCGGTCCTTGCGCGGCTTGTTCGAGGGCTTCCTCCCCGATCCGCTGAAACATGTTGCCGACCATGTTGGTGCTGTCCCCCACGATCGCGGAAAGCGTCTGCTGCACCAGGTCAACCGCCGTGACGCCCGCCGCATCCTGCCCCAGTCGGGCGAGCCGGATGTCGTCCACGTCGAGCGTGACCGGCTGGTTCCCCGTAACCGGCGTTCGCAGGTTGAGCCGCGCTCCGATGATCGAGAAATCGTCGACCTGCAGCCGCCGGCCCCGCCGCCCGGGCGCTGCCGGCGGGGCTTCGTCCCGGGGCGCCTGCTCCGGCGGCGCGACCTGACTCCGCACCTGCGCCAGGATGCGGCTCAAATTGTTCTCGCCCGGCACGCCGTCGAAGGTGATCTCCGGCGAGACGACGCGGATCGACTTGATGTGGATTTTGTCACGGAGCAGCGACAGCGGATCGACCTCGATGCTGATCACTTCCGCGCGGATGGCCTCGGGCGAGAGGTAGCCCTCCGGGTTGCCCACCACCAGGTGCACCAGCGTGCCCCGCCCGGAAAGCAGCGAAATATCGGCGTGATCCAGGAAGACATCCACCTGCGTGGCCGCCGCGCCGCCGCGCATCACACCGGCGCGGACAAGCCGGTTCAACGAAGCCCACACAACGCCCAGGCCGGTCGCGAGGAGCGCCAGCAGGATGATCAGCACCACAAACAGCTTCTTCATCAGCGTCACCAACCCGCCCGAGAATGAAGCCCGGCTGGTTGAAGTCAAGGTCCCGCCGGCTCTCTGCCGCCAGCTCCCAACCCTCGCGCATGCCCCTCGGCTTCCTTGGGACCGCGGAGTTCATCCGTCAGCAAGTACGACTTTCGGCAGGGCCAACGGAACGAGCTCCGTGCGCCGTTCCCCCAGGCCGCCTCGGACTCGGAAGAAGCTGCGCCGTGACCCCCACTGACCCGTAGCCGCCGACGTGCAGTGGGAGCAGGTTTCACTCGGGATTTGGCCGCCTGCCGCCGGGCACGACGATTCACGCAAACGTGGCTGCCAGTCGGAACCGACCAGACCGCGTACGCCCATGGGTTTCAGCGCCGACGACGCGTCGGCGGCCACAGCGCGTTGAATCGACACGGCCGAAATGCGTCACCCCGCGCTGCACCGGTCCGGTTCGCCGTCTCCCGGAGCGTGCCGCTCCAGCGTTTCAAGGGTTGTCCCCGGAGCACGGGCGATTAAGCTGCCCCCATGGCGCGCCCTTGGCTGCTCGGCCTCCTGGCCACCGTTTCGTTGGCGGCAGGCGACGACGTCGGACTCGTCCGGGTCGGCGATCCCTGGCATTATCTCAAGGTCACCTCCGCGGACGCCTCCCTGGCGCCGCAGTGGCGGGGACCGGACTTCGAGGTGGATGCCGGTCGGTGGAAGGGCGGCCCCGGCGGTTTCAGCTTCGGTGGCAGTACGGTCGAGGCGACGGGGCTTTACGAATTTGGCAACCCCGCTCGAACGGCCCTGTTGCGTTGTGACTTCGACCTCGCCGCACCGGCCACCGTCACGTGGTTGATCCTGCGTGCGGACTGGTCCGGAGGATTTGTGGCCTGGCTCAACGGGGTCGAGTTCCTCCGCCGTGACCTGCCGGGCGACGCCGGTGCGCCCGTCGACTTTGATTTTCTGCCCGAGCCGCGCAGCCGGGCCGGCGCCGTCGAGATCGACGTTACCGCGGCCCGATCCCTCCTGCTTGCGGGCCGCAATACGCTGGCGATCCAGTGGCATGACAGCTCCGCGGGCGGGAGCGCCTCGGGCTTGGTCGTCGAGTTGCTGGCCAATTTTGCCCGCGGCCCCACCCTCCAGGCGGCGGGACCGGGGCGGCAAACGATCGTTTGGAGAACGCCGTTTCCAACCACCTCCCGCATCGAATACGGCCTGACAGCGGATTTGGGATCCAGCGTTCCCGCCATCGAAACGACCGCCGGCCACGCCGCCGAAATTACGGGCCTTCCTCCCGGCGCCCCATGCTTCTACCGCGTTGTCTGCGAGCGCGAGGGTGAAACGGCCCGTTCGCCGGTCTTTTCCTTCCGCAGTCTCAAGGCGAACGGCCCCATCACGTTCATGCTGACCGCCGACGTCGGCAGTGGACGCGTCGAGCAATACGCCATCGCCCGGGTGCTCCGCGACGAGGCGCCCGACCTGGTGCTGATGGCCGGCGACCTGGTTTACCCCGGCTTCACGCCCGCCCGCGCGGACTTCCGTTGGTTCAGCGTCTACGCCCGCCAACTGCTCTCCACCCCGTTCCTCGTGGTCGCGGGCAATCACGACGTGCTCTACGGCGGCGCGAACGGTTTCTACGACGAGTTCCGCATGCCCGCCAATTCCGTTCCGGCCGCGGACCACGCGGCGGCGGGAACCGGCCCGCAGCACTACTATTCCTTCGACCACGGCGACGCCCACTTTGTCGGCCTTTACGTGCCGTTGATGTCCGGTCTCTTCGGACTCAAACCCGGTTCCTCGCAACTGGCCTGGTTGGAGTCCGACCTGGCCGCCACCGACAAACCATGGAAGATCGTCTTCCTCCATCACCCGCTGCTCAGCTCGGGACCGCACCGCTACGACGACCTCGACTTCAACGGCGTCCACGATGTGCTCGATCTCACCCGCGTGTTGTTGCCGGTCCTTGAAGCGCACGGTGTGCAACTCGTCTTCAGCGGCCACGACCACCTCTACGAACGCCTCGTTCCCGTGCGGGGTGTGCAATGCGTGATCAGCGGCGGCGGCGGCGGCACGCCCTATGGCTCCGGGACGCGCGAACCCGCCGGCAACCGGCTCTGGTCCCGGCACCATTGTGTGCACGTCGCCATCGACGGCGATTCGCTGACGCTGCGGGCCCTCGACCGCGAGGGGCGGGAGTTCGATCGCTTCCACCTGCAACGCACCCCGCTGACGGGTCCGGTCGACCGGGTGACACGGCACGCGCCATTGATCCAACCCGTGGGACCTCCGGATGGAGATGGCAACTTCGCCGGCCAGAAGTTCGACTTTGCCGGGGAAGGGCTCGCCGGGGTGGCCGGCGCCTTCGCCAGTCCCGGGCGGCTCCGGGTCAACGTTGATTCCCGAAACCTGTATGTCGGCGTTGAGGAGCTTGCCCTGCCCGAGGGGGACGACTTGCTGCTCTTCCTCGGGGTTCCGGGCGGAGACGGCGTTGCGGTCCTGGACGGTCTGGATTCTGGGGACGGTCCGCTATCCCTGGGGCGGCTTGCGAACCTCGGCTTCGCACCGGGTTTTCGCCCCGCCGTTGGGTGTGTGCTCGGCGACGAATTCGCCGATGCCACCGACCGCCGGTTTGAACGTCCGTATCGAACCGTGCTGGCCGTGCCGGACGACGCGAACCTGCGCCTGACGGAGCCGGCTTCGACAGGGCAGGGGATCTTCCGGCTGGCGCCCGGCTTCCCCGAAGTGCCCGGCACGATGCTGCAGCAGTACAACCGGTCGCCGCAGTCGGAGCCCGTGCTCATCGAACAGAGCGCCAACTTCATCGAACTCGCCATCCCCCTGCGTGAACTCGGGTTGACGGGGGAAAGCCGGCTGCAAATCGCCGGCATCGTGGCTCGCTGCGATCCGCCGGCGACTACCCCGGGGGGAGCAGGCTGGCTCGACCGGGCCTGGTTTGGTCCCCGACTCGACGGAGGCGGTTTCGCTTCGACGGTACTGCACGCGTGGGAATTCCAGCTTCCGCCCCTGCCGCTGTCGCTGGAGGCGCGTTGGATAGCGGAGGGCGCCATCGAGCTGCGTTGGCGCGCCGTGCCGGGGCGTTCCTACCAACTCGAACGGGCCGTCGACCCCGAAGGCGGATTTCAGCCCGTGACCACTCCGGACTGGCCCCGAGTCGCCGCGACCGAGGACGAAACGTGGCGGTTGACCCCGGCGCCCGAAAGCGGCCCCGCCCGCTTCTTCCGCCTCCGCGAACTCCGGTGAGCCGCCGGCGAGGACACTGCCGCGCCCGCCAACTCCGCCGCAAAAAAAACCTGTAGAAACCTCTTGCGCCCGCCGCCGCAAATCGCAACACTATGCCCCGCTACGGATCGCGGGGTGGAGCAGCCCGGTAGCTCGTCAGGCTCATAACCTGAAGGTCAGAGGTTCAAATCCTCTCCCCGCAACCACTCCCGCCCTCATTACCAAGCACTTACAAGGGCGTAAGTTTCTGGTCCATAAGCGGTTCTGGGCGCTTCCATTAGATCAGGCCGATTTGTGGTGCACTGTGGTGCACTGTGGCGCGGTATGGCGCATTTCCAAACAATTGCCAAATAAATGCCAAACAAAAGGCCAGTCCAGCACAGCCTTGAATCCCATAGAAATCCGAGATCACCAGGACAGACCAGCAAATGGACCATCGGTGAAGTTCTCCGGAGCTTGGAACCGTAGTGGGACGTTCACTTAATGCGTATGTGCCTAATGCTGTTTGTCTTGACATTGGCTTTCAGTCGGACTAAAGGACGTTATCCTGGATATAAAGTAGGCTGATCATGGGAGAGGAATCCGGACTCGTCGTGCGACCGGACAGCGGCGGCTTGACGCTGGAAAGTGGTTTGGAGGTGGTGCCGGCGGTTGTCGCGCAGGCCGGCCAACGGGCGGCCTACCGTTTCCTCGAGTTCTTCGCCGCCCAGATCCGCAACCGCCACACCCGGCGGGCCTATCACCGCAACGTCACCCACTTCTTCAGTTGGGCCGAGTATCGTGGGCTATACCTCGACACCCTTACCTCGGTTCACGTGGCGGCCTACATCGAGGAGATCAGTCCCGGATTGGCCAAGCCATCGGTCAAACAGCACCTGGCCGCGATCCGAATGCTGTTTGATTGGCTCATGGTCGGGGGCGTGATCCGGTTGAACCCGGCGGACCCGGTCCGCGGCCCCAAACACGTCGTCAAGAAGGGCCGGACGCCCGTGCTCACGGAGACGGAGGCCAAGGATCTCTTCGCGTCCATCGACACAGGCAACCTCCCCGGACTGCGGGACCGAGCCTTGATCGCGGTGTTGCTCTACAGCTTCGCACGGATCGAGGCGGCGCTGGGGTTGAACGGCGAGGCCTATTACTGCCAGGGCAAGCGGTGGTGGCTCCGGCTGCACGAGAAGAACGGAAAGGTCATCGAGATGCCCTGCCACCACAAACTCGAGGAGTATCTCGACGCCTACGTGAATGCTGCCGGGCTGGCTGGCAACGAAAAGGCTCCCCTCTTCCAGAGTTTCCGGGGGCGCTCAATGCAACTTACCGGACGGCGCATGCAGCCCAGCGACGCCTGGCGGATGATCCGTCGACGGGCGGCGCAAGCCGGCATCGCCACCAAGATCGGCTGCCACTCGTTTCGGGCCACCGGCATCACCAACTACCTGCAAAACGGCGGCAAACTCGAAACCGCCCAGCGCATGGCCGGCCACGAATCCGCCCGGACCACCGGCCTCTACGACCGGCGCGACGACGATCTGAGTCTCGATGAAATCGAGCGCATTTCGATTTGAGCTCGGCCCTTGCCAGGCTGAAGCGGGACCTGCGCGCCCTTCGCCCGCGGCGATGCCAGGGATTGTACGTTCTCGCCGTTCCTGGTAATGCTCCTGCCAGGCATCGGATTTCAGGAGAACATCATGGACGTGTGTTTGACACCCGCGTTGATCGAATTCATCGAACTGGAGGTCGCGGGCGGCCTCTACGAGACCGCCGACGAGGTCGTCCGTGCCGGCCTGCGCCGGCTCAAGGAAGAGAAGGAGCGCCAACCGGACGGCGAAACGGCTTTCCCGGCGGAATGGGCGCAGAGGCCGGTGCGGTGTATTGGAAGCAATGCTGCTGAAGGACGTAACGAAGCGGATCGGGCACGGGTTCGCCAGCGAGTCGCCGCTCGGTTGGTCAAACGGGCAGCGTGAGCCGACAGGCGATGGCTGACATCTCCACCGAGTCCGGCTGCTGGTCCTGTTGCCTCGACCACCGGAACGGAAGCGGCATAGCATCCCATCGCGGCAGAACGAACGCTCGGTTCGCTTCCCTACCGCCCCAGCCTGTGCTATGCGGACATCATGGGGGCTTGGGGGCGATGCTCGATCAACGGGAGGAACTGGAGCGATTCAAACGGGACATTGACCTGGTCCGCTACGCCGAAGCGGCCGGCTACGAACTGGACCGCAAGGCCTCCAGCCGCAGTTCGGCGGCCCTGCGGCACCCAAGCGGAGACAAGATCATCATCGCGCGCGAGGAAGCGGGTCATTGGGTCTACTTCTCGGTGCGCGACGACCAAGACCACGGCACCATCATCGATTTCGTCCAGCGCCGGCACGGCCTGTCGCTGGGCGAGGTCCGCAAAGAACTGCGCCCGTGGATCGGGTCCAGTCCCTCACCTCCCCTCACAACGCTCGCCCGCGGTCTGGCACTCCCCTCCCTGCGTCCAAGCCCTGCGAAAGACCGTGAACAGGTCCGCGGGCGGTTCGAGGCGATGCAGCCCATTGACAGCCGTCATGCCTACCTGGAAAGGGCGCGGGGGATTCCGCCGGAGGTGCTGGGGGACCGTCGTTTCGAGGGCTCCATCCGGGTCGATGCGCGGGGGAACGCGGTGTTCCCTCATTGGGACGAAGACGGCGTTTGTGGCTATGAGCTCAAGAACCACGGGTTCACCGGCTTTGCGAGCAGCGGGCAGAAAGGCCTCTGGTTGAGCAACACGAAGCCCGACGACACCGCGCTGGTCATCACCGAATCCGCCATCGACGCCCTGAGCCACTTCGCCATCCGCCGGCCGACCACCTACCGTTACGCGAGCATCGCCGGCGCGCTCAACTCCACGCAACCCGAACTGATCCGCAAAGCGGCCGCCAGCCTTCACGAGGAAAGCTCGATCATCCTCGCCACCGATAACGACCCCGGCGGCGACAAGCTCGCCGCAGCGCTTCGTGCCGTGCTGGAGCAGTTGGGGCCAAAGATTCGGATTGTCGAAGACCTGCCCACCAATCGCGGCCTGGATTGGAACGACGTTCTGCGCGCGTCAAGCCACCGGGCGGGGCAGTAGGGATTGAAACAGGAGACCTTTCCCCAAAGCCATTGATCCACTCAGCGCGCTGTGATATCATTGCTAGCATTGTTGGAAATCGAATGCACCATGCCACAACTGATCGTTCGCGGAATCGAAGAGAAAGTCGTCAAGAAGCTCAAGGCGCGGGCGGGCGCCCGGGGCGTGTCCATGGAGGAAGAACACCGACGCATTCTCCGCGAGGCCTTGTTCGGTCCGTCCGGGAAAAGAGCCTCCTTCAAGGCCCACCTGGCCCAGATGCCCGACGCGGGGCCGGACGAGCTCTTTGCGCGCCGTAAGGACCGGGGGCGGGACGTTGATCTATGAGCGGATACTTGCTGGGCACGAACGTGGTGAGCGAGCTGCGCAAGGGGCGAAGGACCAATTCCGGCGTTCGCGCGTGGTTCGAGGTGGTGGAGGATCAGGAGCTGTTCCTGAGCGTGCTCGTGGTGGGAGAGATCCGGGCCGGCATCGAACGGGCGCGGCGGCGGGACCCGGTCAAGGCGCGGGCGTTGGGAAACTGGCTGGCCAGGCTGGAACGTTCCTACGGCGACCGAATCCTGCCGGTGACCGTTCCGATTGCGGACCAATGGGGGCACTTGGCAGCCGTCCGGCCAATCCCCACGGTGGACGGCCTGCTGGCGGCGACGGCGCTGACCCACGATCTGGTTCTGGTCACGCGCAACGTGGGCGACGTGGCCGACACCGGAGCCGGGGTGCTGAATCCGTTTTCGGCACCATAGCCGAGGCACAGTGCGCCCCTTGCGGAAGGGCTCAGAGACGTGATGCCATGGAGGAAGCACGTTGAGTCCGGGGATTCTGACTGATGACACTGAGTTTTGCCATCGAACTGACACCGGAATTGGAGCTGGCGTTGAGCGCTTCAACTCAACACTTGGGCCAGACGGCGAAAGGAGCTCTGGTGATTTCGCTGTTCGGAGAGGGCAAGCTCACCCACGCGCAGGTCGGCCAGGCGCTTCGCCAGGACCGGTTTGAAACCGGCGCCCTGCTGAAGCGGCACGAGGTGGGCACGGGAGGGTTGTCGGTTGAGGACGTGGAGCAGGATCGGGCCACGCTTGAACGAATCCTGGGGCCGGTTTGGCGATGATCGTGGCCGCTGAAGGTTAGCCCTTGACGGCATCGTTCAGCATCGGCGAGGACTCGACCACGCAGCGGTGAACACGGAGCAAGCCAGCGATGCGAGTGCAAGTTCAGATACCGGATGAAATCGTCCCTTTCCTGGGGCCAATCGACGAGTCGCCGCATCGGCTCATCGAGGCCTTGGTTGCTGACGGGTACCGGACCGGAAAACTGTCGCGCCACCAGGTCAGCCGGGCATTGGAGCTCGATTATTGGCAGACGGAGGATTTTCTGACCCGCCATCACGCGAAGCGTCCCTACACGCTGGCGGATGCGGAGATCGACCGCCGATCGCTGGCTGGACTGGATTCTCCATGAATCGGAATGTCGGCTTTCGCGGTCCTGGTTGAGGGTGTGTGCGGAGCCTGTCCAACACAGTGTTTCCCCAGCGGTTTCGTACCAGCCTCGGACGCTGTTCGTGGAGCGGTTGGTTGAGCAGTTGGCGGCGACTGGTTTGTGCCGAAGCTCGTCGGACTGGTTGAAGGACTCAGGCGCAGGGGCATCGAGGAGAAGCCGGCTTTGGTCAGGGCGCTTTGGGAAGAAGTCGCGCGTTCAGAGGTCACTCCCTCCCCTGCTGGATTTGACATCGATTCCATCCGACCTGCCTGATGGCTGCCTTGTCCGCGGACCCGGAAGCGCAACCACCTTGTCGGAGGCAGCAGCTGCGAACTCCTCCAGCGACGGCACCTTTACCCTGGCCTGTTTGGCGTATGCGTGATGCACGGCCCGGGAGTTGTGGCCCAGCGCGACCTGGGCAAAACGCTCGGGGTAGCCACAGACCATCGCGCGTTCGGCCCAGGCGTAACGGTAGGAATGGAGGCTGACGCCCTTGATCCCCAGCAGGCGACAGCGACGGTTGAACTCCGCCGCCCGATGGTTGGCCGAGAGTTGCTGGATCTTGGGAAACAGCGGCCCCTCCTTGGGCAACTGCTCCAGAATCTCCGCCAGGCGTGGTCCAATCACGAGTTGGGCGGGCGGCGCGGCCCGACCGCGCAGCTTCTGGCGGAAATAGACGAGGAGGCCTTGTTCCCAGTCGACGTTCTCGGCGTCCATCTTCGCGGCGTCGGTCTGGCTGGTGCCGGTTTCCCAGAGGAAGTCGTAGTAAAGGCGCCGCTCCCCCGGAGCCTCAGCCGCGAGGATCGCCTTGTGTTCCTCCCCCGTGATGCCCCGCTTCGGACGCGGCGGTTGCTTGGGCCA
The DNA here is from genome assembly GCA_024233305.1 of Verrucomicrobiales bacterium. GTDB lineage: Bacteria > Verrucomicrobiota > Verrucomicrobiia > Limisphaerales > J093 > J093. Next base: position 276,399 of record JACKPV010000025.1, on the reverse strand, counting down.
GCAACTCTGGCTCAACACCGTCCAGGGAAGCCAGCCGAGGCCAAGGGCGAGATTCTGGAGTCGGCGAAGGTAATGGTTGGTGGCGCGGCCGCCCGCCCGGAGCACCGCGAGGAAGTCCTCGCTGCGGGTCTCGATGATTCGCCGGCTGCGGATGGGATCGTAAGCCGCGGAACGGAACTCGCGCCGGGAGCGTTCCTGGGTGGAGTCGACGCCGTGGGAGGCGAGCTCCTGCATGACGTCCTCCCAGGTGCGGTTGACCATCTCCGCGTTGTGGGCGGTGAGGTAGGCCCGAGCGAGGCTGAGGTTGAGCGCCGGCTGCTCGGACGCCTCGTTCTTGGCCAGGAGAATCCGCTCCGCCTTCCGGCGGTCGACGGTCCGCAGGCTGGTCTGCCGGCCGGTCTCTCCGTCCTGGAAGTAGAAGACCCGACCGCGACGGAAGAGGTAGTATCGCTGCTTCATGGGCGCCGTTGGTTAGGGTAAACGGCGCAAGCCCCGGCCTGTTAGGGAGCAGTGACGGAGTAATCCCAAGCAGTGCGGGATCGTGGCGGAGTCGTGTCTCGGAGGGGTGTTTTTCTGACAGTTCTTCTGACAGTTGGGCCAATTTAGCCCAAACTCACCTCCCAACTGCTTGGGGATGAACGGCTTAAGAAATGGCTCCAGAGGTAGGGCTCGAACCTACAACCCCACGGTTAACAGCCGCGTGCTCTACCATTGAGCTACTCTGGAATTCCAAAGCGGACGGGAACGCTAGCGATCCTGATCCTGGCCGTCAAACCCTTTGGTGGTTTGCCACGACTTTTTGTCGGCGGCCGCCAGGCCGGCCCAGGGGGCGGGGCCGCTGGTCACCGGTCGGTCCGGCGGGAGGGTTGGGGCGCGCCAGCGCTTTTCTGCTGTTCGGGTCGGGGCGCTTGAGGGTATGAAGCCCGCATCACGCCATGCCACCGACCCAGCCAAACCGCCAATACATCCTCGCCCTGGACCAGGGCACGACCAGTTCGCGCGCCATCCTCTTCGACCGGCAGGGCCGGCAGCAGGCCTCGGCGCAGCGCGAATTTCGGCAGCATTTTCCCCAACCCGGATGGGTCGAGCACGACCCGATGGATCTCTGGCGCACTCAACTTGCGGTGGCCCGGCAGGCCCTGCGTCGGGGGGGCGTCGGGCCCGGCGAGGTGGCCGCCATCGGGATCACCAACCAGCGCGAGACCACGCTGGCCTGGGACCGGACGACCGGGCGACCGGTGCATCCGGCCATTGTCTGGCAGGACCGCCGCACGACCGGCATTTGCGACCGGCTTCGACGCGACGGGGCCGCCGCGATGATCCAGGAGAAGACGGGCTTGATCATCGATGCCTATTTTTCCGCCACCAAGTTGCAGTGGATGCTCAAGCAGGTGCCGGAGGCGAGGTCGCTGGCCCGGGCCGGCAAGCTGGCTTTCGGCACAGTGGATTCCTGGCTCCTGTGGCATCTCACCGGAGGCCGGCGCCACCTTACCGATGTCAGCAACGCGGCGCGCACGATGCTGTTCAACATCCACCGTCTCGAATGGGATGAAGAGTTGCTGCGCCTGTTCGGCATCCCGCGCAGTGTGCTGCCGGAGGTCGTGCCGACGGCGGGGGAACTGGCCGAAACGTCGGTTCTGGGTGGCGCGATTCCCGTCGGCGGCGTGGCCGGGGATCAGCAGGCGGCTTTGTTCGGGCAAGCCTGTTTTCGTCCGGGCATGGCGAAGAACACCTACGGGACGGGGTGCTTCCTCGTGCTGAACACGGGCGCCAAACCCATGACCTCGCGCAACCGGTTGCTGACCACCATCGCCTGGAAGATCGGGGACCGGGTCGAGTATGCGCTCGAGGGGAGCGTGTTCATTGCGGGCGCGGTCGTGCAGTGGCTGCGGGATGGTCTGGGATTGATCCGCCGGGCGGCTGATATCGAGGCGCTCGCTGCCAGCGTTCCGGACAATGGTGGCGTGTTTCTGGTCCCGGCGTTTTCCGGATTGGGTGCGCCGCACTGGGACTCCCACGCCCGGGGACTGGTCAGCGGTCTGACCCGCGGCGCCACGGCGGCTCATCTGGCGCGGGCGGCGCTGGAAGGGATCGCCTTTCAGGTTCGCGATGTGGTCGCCGCGATGGAGGCCGATACGGGACTGCGGCTCAAGGAACTGCGCGTGGATGGCGGCGCCTGTGCGAACAACCTCCTGATGCAAACGCAGGCCGATCTCCTCGGCCGCACGGTGGTCCGCCCGCAGTTCATCGAAACCACCGCCCAAGGGGCCGCCCTGCTGGCGGGGTTGGCCGTGGGGTTGTGGCCCGCCAGGGATGCCATCGCCGCGCAGTGGCAGGTCGACCGCACGTTCGCTCCGGCCCTGCAGCCGTCCGCCCGCCGCCGAATGCTGGCGGGCTGGGAGTTGGCGCGGCGCCGGGCCTGCGAGCCGGTTTCCCGGTGATCAACCCTGCCGACGTTTCCCCGTTGATGAGCGAATTCCCCGTCCCCGTCGACCGCGCCTCGCAGATCGCCCGGCGGATGGCCCGCTTGGGCGTGGGCGAGGAGGACCTCCGGGAGAGCTTCGTCCGTTCCTCGGGACCCGGCGGTCAGAACGTCAACAAGACCGCGACCTGCGTCCTCCTGGTTCACGTCAGGAGTGGATTGCAGGTCAAATGTCAGACCTCCCGCCAGCAAGGCGCGAACCGGCTGCACGCCCGGGAGATGCTGCTCGACAAACTCGAGGAACTGGCCCGCGTCCGACGGGCCGAGCGCCAGGCCGAAGCCGCCCGGCGCCGCTACCAGAAACGCAAGCGCAGTCGGGCCGCCAAGGAGCGAATGCTGGCGGACAAGGCCCGGCGCTCGATCAAGAAGGAACAACGGCGTCAGGTCCGGCCCGAGTGACCGCTGCCTTGCTTGCGGGGAGCAGGCCGAGTAGCGAACGGAGCCACCCGGCCCGGCGCTGAGCCTGGCGAAGCGCGGTCCGCCGCCAAAGCCTCTGCCCGACTCGAAGCCGGAAAGTCGTCGGCCCGCCAGCGTCCGGAAAACCCGTGCCCTCCGGTGATTTCAAGAACGACGAGGCGGCGGTTTGGGACCGTTGCGATGGGCACTGTCCGTGGGCGCCGACGCGGGCGCTCGTCCCGGATGGATGGGGTGCCGATTTGCCGACGACTTGACGCGGAACCGGCACTTTGGGAGCGTCAGAGCTGCCATGAACAACATGCCCTCTGTCGCAAGAACCGTGGTTTCCGTCCGATGCCCCTCGATTGTCTTGCCGGCCCTTCTTCTCGCCGCGCTGTGCGTCGGCGAGGCATGCGCCGGGGTGCTGATCACGATTCGGGAGAACGGGCCGAACCTCGACATCACCGCGAAGGGAACGCTGGACCTGACGGGCTGGACGCTGGACGCCACCGATTCCTATGGGGTGAACACGATCCAAATCGCGCCGGATCCCGAGCAGAACATCGTGGTTTCCGCGTCGACCAGCCATGCCCGCTATTCCCTGCTCAACGGATTGAGTTCCTTCGGGACGCCCCCGATCGAGAAGCGCTTTCCCGATCTCCGAGCCGATCCGGGGGCGAACCTCGGCTTTTCTCAGCAGCCTTTGGGGAACCTCGATTACGTCCGGGTACCCGCCGGGTTCCCTTCTGGCGGCAGCATCGATTTCGCTACGGGGGTGGACGGCGCAGGTCTGGCGGACCTGCTGTTGGTTCCCTACCAATCGTGGGGAGTGATCCTAGCCGGCTCGGGGGACACGATCACCTTCCTGGCGATCCCGGAACCGCCTGCCACCGCGCTCCTCGCCGCCCTGGCAATGCTTTCTCTGGCCGTCATCCGGTACCGGTCAAGGTGATGGGCGTGCCCTTCGCGCGCGGACCTTCGATCGCTGCCGCCTTGTTTCGCCTCCGGCGGACGCTGTTCACGGGGGCAGGTTTGTGGAGGTCGGTTTTCGTCGCGCAAGGCGAGACAGCCGTTCGATCCCACGCGTAGTCGTCGAGGAGGCCCGCTTTCGCGCGGAGTGTGGGCGTCGGGTTGCTACTCCCACTCGATGGTGCCGGGCGGTTTGCTGGTGATGTCGTAGACGCAGCGATTGACGCCCTTTACCTCGTTGACGATGCGGCCCGCGACCTTTTCCAGAAGGTCGTGGGGGAGTCGTACCCAGTCGGCGGTCATGCCGTCCTGCGATTCCACGGCGCGGAACGCGAGGGTGTAGTCGTAGGTGCGTTCGTCGCCCATGACGCCGACACTTCGGACCGGCAGCAATACGGCGAAGCTCTGCCAGACGCGATAGTACCAGTCGGCGGCCTTCATCTCCTCGATCACGATGGCGTCCGCCTGGCGGAGGATGTCGAGCCGGCGCGGGGTGACTTCACCCAGGATGCGCACCGCGAGACCGGGGCCCGGGAAGGGTTGTCGGTAGACGATTTCGTCGGGCAACCCGAGTTCGCGTCCCACGAGGCGGACCTCGTCCTTGAACAGGCGTTTGACCGGTTCGAGCAACACGAATTTCATGCGCTTCGGCAGGCCGCCCACGTTGTGGTGGCTCTTGATGAGCGCCGCGGGGTTGCCGGCGATGGGGACGGACTCGATGACGTCCGGATACAGCGTGCCTTGGGCCAGGAACTTTGCCTTGCCGGCGCGCTTGGTGCCGGCTTCGAAGACCTGGATGAACGTGCGTCCGATGATCTTGCGTTTCCGCTCCGGATCCGTGACGCCCTTCAAGCGTTGGAGAAAGAGCCGGGTGGCGTCTTCGTAGACGAGCTTGATGTGGAAGTTCTGGCCGAACACGCGGCGGACCACCTCGGCTTCCCGCGCCCGGAGGAGGCCGTTGTTGACGAAGATGCAGGTGAGTTGATCCCCGATGGCCTGGTGGATGAGGGCGGCGACCACGCTCGAATCCACGCCGCCGCTCAGGCCGAGGATCACCCGTTCGTCTCCGACCTCGCCGCGGATCTCCTCGACCGCCTGGCTGATGAAATGCCGCATGGTCCATTCACTGCCGCAGCCGCAGACCCGATGGACGAAGTTGGCGATGACCTCGCGGCCTTGCGGGGTGTGGGCGACTTCGGGATGGAACTGCAGACCGAAGAACCGGCGTTTCCGATCCTCGATGGCGGCGAAGTCCGAGTTCTCGGTGACGGCCACCGTCCGAAAACCGCGCGGGAGCCGCGTGAGCTTGTCCGCGTGGGAGTTCCAAACCTGCATCGAGGCGGGCAGGCCGTTGAACAGGGCACACTCCGGATCCTGCACCTGGAGCGTTCCCTTGCCGTATTCTCGTTTGAGACCACGCTCGACGCGTCCGCCGAGAAAGTGGCCGAGGAGTTGGACGCCGAAGCAAATGCCGAGGATCGGGACCCGCAATTTGAAGATGCCGGGATCGGGCAGGGGGGCCTCGTCGTCGTAGACGCTCGACGGTCCGCCAGACAGTATGATGCCCTTCGGCTTGAGGCGGGCGATCTCGGCGGGGGGCGTGTGGTAGGGGAGGATCAGGGAATAGACCCGGCATTCCCGGACACGGCGGGCGATGACCTGCGTGTACTGGGACCCGAAATCGAGAATGACGATGCTCTCGTTCATGGACGGAGGCGGGAGAATTGCGGGGAGGCAGGAAAGGGAGCGAACCGAAAACGACTCGGGCCGGGGTGCGTCACCCCGGCCCGCCATCGTCAGTTACCGGCGAGGCGTGCGGACGTTCAGTCCTTCTTTTCCTTCGCCTTCTGTTCCTCCTTGTACTTCTCGAGTTCGGAGGCCTTGATGATCTCGACCTTGGCGCCCTTTTCCATCTCCTCGCGTGACGGGACCTTGATGATGTCACTGGTCACGGGCTGCGGGGTGGGCGCCGGGGGGGCGACCTGGGGCAGCACTTCGAGCAGGTCGACCTCGAAGATCAGCGTGGCGTTCGGACCGATGGCCGGTCGGGAACCGCGGTCCCCGTAGGCCAGCTCGGAGGGGATGTAGAGCTTCCATTTGGCGCCCGGCTGCATCAGTTGGAGGGCTTCGGTCCAGCCCTTGATGACGCCGCCAACGCCGAACTGCGCCGGTTTGCCGCGCTTGAAGGAACTGTCAAACTCGGTGCCGTCGAGCAGGGTGCCGCGGTAGTTCACGGACACGCGGTCGGTGGCCTTCGGGGAGGCGCCGCTGCCGGCCTCGAGGACTTCGTATTGGAGGCCGCTGGCCAGGGTGACGACGCCTTCGCGGGTCTTGTTCTTCGCCAGGAACTCCTCGCCCGCCTGCTGGTTCTGGCCCGCCAGGGCGGTCCAAGCCTGCTGTTGGAAGTCGCGCATGGCCGCGCTGACCTCGTCGTCGGTGAGCAGCGGGGTTCCGGCGCTCTTGTCCTTGATCCCGCGCAGGATGAGCTGCAGGTCGGTATCGCTCAGACTGATGCCGAGACGTTCGAGGTTGCCGCCGATGCTCAACCCGATGCCGTAGCTGAACTTCTCGTTCAGTTCCTTCAGTTCCGTCTGTTCGGCCGCGGAAACCGTCAGGCCCAGCAGGCCGACCGTCAAGACCACCATTCCTTGCTTCATTGTCGTGTTCATCGATTCAAGCGCCCGAACATTCCAAGCCGGCGCGATTCCTTCAATGGAATTCTGTCCTGAAAAACAGACGGCGGGCCGTGAGCCACACACGGAAAGGGTTCCTGCCCACGACCCGCCAGTGACGTCTCCCTTGTCAGGGGAGACTCAGCTTCGTCCGGCAGACAATCCATCGGAAGCTGACGTGTGTGGTGGAGGTTGGTCCGGGTGGGGCCGGTTGTCAAGTGCGGCGACCCGGTCGGGGTGGTTCCGAAAAAACATGGCCTTCTTGACAACATCAAGCCTCCTTGAGGAAGGCTGTTCCCGTGCCGGGGGGCGGGGCTGTCAGATCCGAAAAGGTGAGAATAAGGTGACAGGTTTGTTCTCCACCCGGTGCGACTTGCTGGCCGAACTGAGCGCCACCGAAAACGAGCCCTGCCTTGCGGACCAATGCCGAGGACGGCAAGCTGTCCCACCGCGGACCGCCCGGGAGGCGCCTGGCGATCCGGGTAGGGCATCGCGGTCAGCCGGTGCGGTTCCGATCCCGCGTGCGCCGGAATCACTCCCTCTCTTACGGGGCGGGGAAGGTGTTTCCCACGCCCGGCAAAGCAAGCGGCTGAAAGCGCTGAGCCGTAACGATTCAGTGAGTCGTAGCCGCCGACGCGCAGTCGGCGCATGATTCAGCTGGGATAGGGCTGCCGGTTACCGAGGGCGACGATTCACCGAAAGGTGACTGCTGATCGGAATCGGCGAGCCCGCGTAAGCGCTTGGATTTCAGCGCCGACTACACGTCGGCGGCTACCCCGTGTTGAATCGATACGGCCAAGCCGGCTGGCGCTTGCGCCATCCTGCCGGGGAACGGCTCTCTCCGCGCCTTCAGCTGCGCGGCAAAGCGACGGTGCCGGTGCGCGTCAGCTCGAGGATGCCGAAGCTGGTCATCAACTCGATGAACTTCGCCACCTTTCCCTCGTCACCGCTGATCTCGATGGTCAGCGACTTCGGCTGCACGTCGATGATCTTGCCCCGGAAGATCTCGGTGATCTGCATCACCTCGGCCCGGCTTTGCGGATCCACGCCGACCTTTACCAGGACGAGTTCACGATCCACGTATTCGCCCTCCCGGAAGTCGTGGACCTTGATCGAGTCGACGAGCTTCTCGAGTTGCTTGACGATCTGGTCCACGGTGTCGTCGTTGCCGCGGGTGACAATGGTCATCCGGGAGACCGTGGGATCCTCGGTGGGGGCCACGTTGAGGGAGTCGATGTTGAAGCCGCGGCCGCTGAACAAGCCGGCCACCCGGGTCAGCACACCGAACTTGTTTTCCACGAGCACGGAGATCGTGTGTCGCATAGATACTGGTTCCAATCGGTTGACAACTGGCCGCCCACGGCGTCACCGGCCACGTGGCGGCAACCCCCGGAAAGCACAAAACCCGCGTTCCTTCGGGAACGGCGGGCGACCGGCGATGCTGGGAACAGACAGCCTGGCCGCGTCAGTCCCGCAGGACGACAACGACCACCACGCTAAACTGCGCACCCTTCATCAGCACGGCGCGCAAGGTAGCTGGACGGGGTCGGTCGGTCAACGGATTTGCGCGACGGTCCGACAGTTCTCCCCACGGCCCGGTTCGTAGGAAGTATGGATGACGAACGCCTTGTGAAGGATTGGGACCTCGAACCAGTTCGGCCGCGCCGGGGTCACCCGGCGCTCGGGCGTCAAACGGTTGCCATGCCGACGTTGTCGGTCTGTTCGAGCGCCATTTCGATCAGGCGCCGCGAAGACAGGTAGCGATGGATGCCGGCCGCCGCCTTGCGTCCGTCCCGGACCGCCCACACCACGAGATTCGGCCCGCGTACCTGGTCACCGCCCGAAAAGACGCCGGGGATGTTCGTCATCTGGTTTTCGTCCACCTCGAGCGTTCCCCACCGGTTGACCTTGAGTTCGTTGAAGCCGCTCCCCTCCGGGAACGGTACCGCGTCGAAGCCAAAGGCGACCAAGATCAGGTCGGCGGGGTAGTCGTGTTCGGAATCCTTGACCTCCTGCGGACGCCGCCGGCCGCTGGCGTCAGGCGCGCCCAACTCCATGCGCACGCAGCGGATGGCTTTCACGTTCCCCTGCCCGTCGTCCACCACTTCGGTTGGGGCTACGAGGAAGGTGAACTTGGCACCTTCGTCGGTGGTGTTCTGATACTCGCGCCGGCTGCCCGGCATGTTGTCCTCATCGCGGCGATACAGGCAGCGCGCCTCGGTGGCGCCGCAGCGGATCGAGGTGCGCAGACAGTCCATCGCGGTGTCGCCGGCGCCGAGGACGATCACGCGCTTCCCTTTAACGTCGACCTCCGGGAGGTCGACCGGCGTGTTGGTATTCTTCTGGATGAGGTACGGCAGGGCCGGCAGGACGCCTTCGAGATGGGCGCCGGGCACGTCCAGATCCTTGGGCTTTTGAGCCCCAAAACCGAGGAACACGCCATCGAACTCCTCCTGCAACTGCGGGAGGGTGAGGTCGACTCCGACGTTTACGTTGACCTTGAACTCGACGCCGCGCCGGCGCAGGACATTGATCCGGCGGTCGACCACGTGTTTCTCGAGCTTGAACGCCGGAATCCCGTTCATGAGCAGGCCGCCCAGGGTGGGCAACGACTCGAAGACCGTCACGGCGTAGCCGCGCCGGGCCAGTTCATCGGCGCAGGCAATGCCGCCCGGACCGGAACCGACGACCGCGACTTTGAAGCCGTTCTGCGGGGCGGGATTGGCCTCGACGGCGTCCCGGGCGAAGGCGTATTCGAGCAGGAACTTCTCGATGGCGCCGATGGCAACGGGCTCGGCCTTGCCGGTGAGGATGCAAGCGCCTTCGCAGAGGCGGTCCTGCGGGCAGACGCGGGCGCAGATCTCCGGCATGCTGCTGGTCGAGCGGGCGAGGGCCGAGGCCTCGAGGAACTGACCCTCCGCCGTGAGCAGCATCCATTCCGGGATGCGGTTGTGAAGCGGGCAGCCCTCCATGCAGAGGGCCTCGGGGCAGTTGAGGCAGCGGCGGGCCTGCTCGCGGGCAGTGGCCTCGTCGTAGTTGCCGTAGATTTCCTGGTAATCCTGAATGCGCTCCCCGGCGGGGCGTTTGTTCGGCATCGAGCGATAGACCTCGATCCAGGCATGCTTCGGCTTGCCCGTCCCCGCTTTCGGCTCGTTCGGTTCCATGTGCGGAATCTATGTGGTCAATGTCCCGGCGTCCAGCCTGCGGCGCAGCCCCGCGGATCAACCCGGCCCCGGCCCTGGAGCCGTCCCCTGGCGCCTGCGCCCGGTCCCGTTCTGCCGGACCAATACCAGCATTCCCCGGCGGTTTGAAGCACAACCTTGCTTGCCGATTCCTGGCCCTCTATTGCCCTGCCACCAACCATCTTAATCCTAATCCTAATCCTAATCCCTATTCGGACGCCCCCTCGTGCAGTCGGTAGTCCGAATTCGACCTGATCAAGCCTACCAGCATCGACACGATGCCCCGCAAGCGCTCCTTGCCGACGGCAACCTCCTCCTGGGCGCACCGCTGCTTGGCCACCAGGACGTCCAACGCCGCCGCGCTCTCCAGCGCCGATCCCCGGGCGATGTCGAAGAAACGGCACCGATCCGCTCCCGTGAACTTGCCGTTGCCTTCGGCGATGTTGAGCGGAATCGAGGTGCTGGCCCGATCGAGTTGGTTGGAGACTGACAGTGACTTGGGGAGCTTCTGCAGCACTGGTTTCAGCCACTCCACAAAGGCCAGGCTCGCGCGGTAAACCTCCAACTTCTCGTGATCGAAGAGCGGGCGCATGGGATTACCATTAGGAATAGGGTTTCGATTAAGATTAAGATTAGGATTAGGATTAGGATTAAGAAGAGGGGGCTCGCAGGCGCTGAGTTGCGCACACTTCCGAGCCGCGTTCGCCTGGTCCCGGGGCGTGGATGCGCGACTCCGTTCAGGGCGCTCCCCCGGCCACCGATTCGTCCTGGAAGACTCGCACCATTTCCGCCAGGGCCTGGATCCAGCGTGGATGCTCGTTGAGGCAGGGGATCAGGTTGAAACTCTCACCGCCGGCGGCCAGAAAGGTCTCCCGTCCGCGCATGCCGATCTCCTCGATCGTTTCCAGACAATCGGAAACGAAGGCCGGACAGATCACCTGCAAATGACGCACCCCCTCCCCGGCCAGGCGCTCGAGTTCGCGGTCGGTGTACGGCTGCAGCCAGGGATCCCGTCCGAGTCGGGATTGAAACGCATGCGAACATTTCTCCCGGGGAAGACCTGCGTTGTCGATGAACGCCTCCATCGTTCGCAAACATTGGTGGCGGTAGCAGGTCGCGTGCGCCGGCCCCGGACGCCGGCAGCAATCGGGGGTCGACAGGCAGTGGGCGCCCGTCGGGTCGGATTTCCGGAGATGGCGCTCGGGAATGCCGTGAAAGCTGAAGAGCAGATGGTCCCACGGCGAATCGAGCGACGGACGGGCGCTCTCCACCAGGGCGGCCACGTAGCCGGGGTGGTCGTAATAGGGAGGCTGCGCCGACATTTGCATCGACCGCCCGGCCCGACGGATCTCCGCCCGCACATGTTCCACCGCGGTCTCAAAACTCGACATCGCGAAGTGCGGGAAAAGCGGGATGACATGGACGTGGTCCACACCGCTGGCGGCGAGTTCATCGATGGCGGATTTCACCGATGGTTGCTGATACCGCATCGCCAGGGTCACGGGCAGCGAGACCTCCTCGCGGAGCGCGGCGGTGAGCCGGCGGCTGGTAACCACCAGGGGCGAACCTTCGGGCGTCCAGATCTTCTCGTAGGCCTCCGCGGATTCGGCGGGTCGCCGCGGCAGGATGGCCAGATGCACGACGGCCCAGCGAACGGGATAAGGGGCATCCAGCACGCGAGGATCCATCAGGAACTCGCGCAGGTAACGCCGCACATCCGGCACGGCGGTCGAATCCGGCGAGCCGAGGTTGATGAGGAGGATTCCTTTCGCCATGAGAAAGCCGCAGGACACCTTCAGGACCGGACGTCGAGTTGTCGCCGGCCCCGCTGCACGCGCGCCTCGATGCCCGCGCGGTCAAGCGGGGCGGCGTCCGCGGGCGGGAAGATCCGGCGTCCGGCGTAGGGATGGAGTTCGGCCCGGTAGTGGGCGCGGGTGTCGTGGCCGACCCGCCGTTGCCGCTCGGCGCGCAGGGCTTCGAGATGGATGGGGGCCACGACCACTTTTTCGCCGGGACCCGGATCGGCCTGCGCCAGGATGCGGCCATCGAAATCCACCACCATGCTGCCGCCCGGCCACGAGAACGGGGGGTAGTTCGCGAGTTGCGCCCCCTGGTTGGCGGCGACGACGTAGACAGTGTTCTCGAGGGCACGCGTGCGATTGATGAGCGTCCACCAGTCCATGGGCGCGGTCGCTCCCCAAGGATCCATGTAGGCGGAAACCCGGAGGATCACCTCGGCGCCGTTGAACGCAATCTGGCGGATGGTCTCGGGGAACAGCCAGTCGTAACAGATCGCCACGCCGAGCCGGCCCAACTCGGTGTCCGCCACCGGGAAAACGTCGTCGGCGTAGGCCGGGACATCGTGCGGGCTGGAATGTAGTTCCCAGGGAATCCAGGGGTTCACTTTGCGGTACTTCGCCAGGATACCGGCAGGTCCGACGAGCACCGTGGTGTTGAACAGGTGGCCCGGATAGGCCGGATCCCGCTCGATGAACGTGCCCGTCTGGATGTAGCAGCCATGCTCCCGCGCCACGCGATGGTAGGCTTCGGTGTGCTCGTTCGGGATTTCCACCGCCAGCCGGTCGTCAAGCTGCCGGACGGTTTCGTAGACGGGCGGGGAATGGGCGAACTCGGGAAAGGCCAGCAGGCGCACGTCAAAGAACGGCTCGTACCCGAGGATCGTGCGCTCAATCGTGGCGCACATCCGCCGGGTGCGATCCCCGATTTCCGACCGGTCCTTCGCCGCCGGAAAATCCGTCTGACACGCCGCCGCGTAATACATGCGCCGCTAGGATGCCTTTCTGTCCGCCCGGTGGCAAATCCGTTGCCCGACCGAACCTCCACCGCGAATGAAGCCGTTCAGGGAAACCGCAACCCCTCCGACCACGGCGAAGTCAACCCCGCTTCGGACGAGGTCGGCCAACGACCTTTCGAACGGGGAAGTAGGTTCGTTCGCAGACGGCATCCTGGGCATGGCGACGAATGAAGGCGCTCAGCCGTGACCGTTCAGTAACTCGTAGCCGCCGCCGTGCAGTCGGCGCATGATTCAGCTGGGATAGGGCTGCCTGTTGCCGAGGGCGACGATTCACCGAAACGTGACTGCTGATCGGAATCGGCGAGCCCGCGTAAGCCCTTGGATTTCAGCGCCGACTACACGTCGGCGGCTACCGCGGGTTGAATCGATACGGCTCAGATGCTCCAACCGGAGCAGCGGGTTGTCCCCGGCCCGACGGCTGCCCACCACCTTGGGGGACGGCGGCATGACAGAGCGGGCGTCCACGCTTTCAGGCTGACTCCGGCCTGCCCCCGGTCAATGCGGCCCACGCTTCCCTCGCGAAGCTCGAAGCTCGAACTCCGTCTTGCCCCGCGAGCGGATCCACGCGGGGGACGAACCGTCCGCCACCGGCGCGGGACGGTTCGGTGGCCCGTTTCCCGGTTGACGCTGGGAAGGCCGGCCCCATAAGCTCGCCCGCGCTTCGGGGCGAGCACCTTAAGCCGGCAGGCCCGGCCGCAAACCCGCTGCTTCGAGGCAACCGGGAACCATCAACGACCATCGACTTGGAAACTTTGACTGCAACAGCAGGCCCGGCTCGCAGGAAACCGTTCCGCCCTCCGGGGGGACGCCGCTTCCTTCGATCCGGCGCACCGGCCGGGACGCGGTTGGTCCTCCCGTTTTGAATCCTTCGCAAACCCAGCACACATCCATGTCCGATCAACTCGCCTACGCCATCCTCACTCCGCACGCCCTCACGCGCAGCCGCACCGGCGGCATTATTTCCCGGCTCGCCGCGCGCTCCGGGCTCGACCTGGTCGGCGCCCGCATGTTCTCCCCCGGCCTCGACCTCGTGCGCGAATACGCCGAGGCCATCGTCTCGAAAGCCGATCCCCAGGAACCGCGCATCCAGGAACTCATCCGTGATTACGTGCTCGAGAATTTCTCCGAGGACAGCTCGGGACGCCGCAAGCGGGTGATGGTTCTGCTCTTTCACGGCGAGGACGCGGTCAGCAAGGTGCGGTCGGTGGTGGGCAACTTCGTGCCCGGGAAACGCGGCGGTCAGAGCATCCGCGACACCTACGGCGACCTCGTGATGGACGAGAACGAAAACGTGCGCTACTTCGAGCCGACAGTGCTGGCGGCGCCGACGGTCGAGGAGGCCGAAGCCAAGCTGCGCATCTGGACCCAGCATTCGGACACGGATGGCGGGGTGCTCGAGAACGTGGTGGCGTACGAGGCGGGCGAACAGCCCGAACGAACGCTCGTGCTGCTCAAGCCCGACAACTTCCGGTTCGTCTCGGGCCGGCCGGGCAACATGATCGACTTCTTCTCGCGCACCGGACTTTTCATCGTCGGCATCAAGCTGCACCGGATGAGCGTGGCCCAAGCCCTCGAGTTCTACGGCCCGGTGCGCGATGTCCTGCGCACGAAGCTTCGCGGCGTGGTGGCCGCCAAGGCCAAGACCGCGCTCGAGAAGGAACTCGGCTTCCCCATCCCGGGCGAGGAGGAAACGAAGCTGGGCGAACTGCTCGGCCCGCTTTTCGGCGAAAACCAGTTCGAGAACATCGTCGAGTTCATGGCCGGACGCCGTCCTTCGGCCTGCCCGCTCGACGAGCGGGACCAACCCGGCACCGAGAAGTGCATCGCCCTGGTCTACGAGGGCATCAACGCCGTCGCCAAGATCCGCGATGTGCTCGGGCCCACCGACCCCACCAAGGCGCCCCCGGGATCGATCCGTCGCGAATTCGGCTCGAATGTCATGGTGAACGCGGCGCACGCCAGCGACTCCGCCGACAACGCCGGCCGCGAAATGGGGATCGTCAACGTGGGCGAGAACCAGTTCCGTCGCGTGGTGGAGACGTTCTTTGGGAAGGCCTGACCCGCGGCATCACCGGAGTCCGCGCGTGACCGCCTTCCGCCCAGAACAACGGAACCGCCCGCCCGCCGATCGGGGACGCGCCCCCGGTGGCGGGCGGTCTCACCCGGCCCGTGTCCCGGGCTGCACCTTTCCTGATTCGCTGAAGCCCTCGTCCGGCTTGCCTTACTGACGATTCAAACCTCCAAACCCAACCGATCCCGCACGACATGAGTTCTGCCCCCCTCCCGAGCCCCCCGAGCAAAGGCGGCGTCTTTGAAGGCGTCACCGGATACCACTGGCTGGTCGTCATCATCGCCTCCTGCGGCTGGCTGTTCGACTGCATGGACCAGCGCCTGTTCATCCTGGCCCGGGAACCGGCCCTCAAGGAACTGCTGGCAGGGAACGCCGACGCGGTGGCGCGGGTGAAGAGCTACATCGGCTGGGCCACCACCGCCATGATCATCGGGTGGGCGACCGGGGGCATCATCTTTGGCATGATGAGCGACAAGGTGGGCCGGGTGAAGACGATGGTTGCGACGCTCCTCGTCTACTCGGGCTTCACGGGATTGTCGGGCACGGCCCAAAGCTGGCAGATGTTCGTGGCCTACCGCTTTCTGGTCGGGCTGGGGGTGGGCGGCATGTTCGGCGCCGCCACCACCCTTGTCGCCGAGAGTGTGCCCGGCGGGTTCCGGGCACTGGCACTGGGCTCGTTGCAGGCCCTGTCCGCCACCGGCAACGTGCTCGGCTCGCTGATCAGTCTCAAGATTCCTCCCGGCGCGGCCGGGTACTGGGGCGAATACTCGGGATGGCGCGTCCTGTTCTTCGTCGGCATCCTGCCCGCGATTCTGATCGTGCCAATCATCTTCGTGCTGCGCGAGCCCGAGGCCTGGAAGCAGGCCAAAGCCGCCGCCCAGGCCGGAGGGAACCGGAAGGTGGGCTCGCCCGTCGAGCTGTTCCGCCACCCGCGCTGGCGACGCAACACCACCATCGGCCTGCTCCTTGGTGTCTCCGGCATGATCGGTCTGTGGGGCATCGGCTTCTTCTCTCCCGAACTGATCTCCACCGCCCTCAAGGACTCGCCCCAGGAGGTCGTCGACAAGGTGCGGGGGGTCGGTACCGCCCTGCAGGACGTCGGGGCGTTCCTGGGCATGATGACCTTCACGTTTGTGGCGTCGTTCCTGAGCCGCCGCCTCGCCTTCCTCGGCGCCTTCGCGCTCTGTCTCGGCATCACCATGTTCGTGTTCCAATCGCTGAACTCCGCCAGCGACGCCTACTGGATGCTGCCGATGATGGGCTTTGCGCAACTGGCGGTGTTCGCGGGCTACTCGATCTACTTTCCAGAACTGTTTCCGACCCGGTTGCGCGGCACGGGAGTGGGCTTCTGCTACAACACGGTGCGTTACCTCGCCGCGCCGGCCCCCGCCCTGCTGGGCGTTCTGAGCACGCAGATGAGCTTCCGCACCGCGGCCATCGTCATGTCGAGCGTTTACCTCGTCGGCATGATCGCCCTGATCTGGGCGCCCGAAACCAAGGGCCAGCCGCTGCCCGAAGACGAACCGGTCGCCGCATGACCGCCCCCGGGCGGGGAACGCTCGCCCCCATGGTGAGCGGCACCCCCGGCCCGGGCGGATCTCCCCCGGCTCCCCGGCGCGTCCACGCCACCGCCCCGTCAGCGGCGGTGGTTCGGCGGATCGCGCTCAATCCGACAGCGGCGTGACCGTCCGTTGGCGTCCGGCAAACCGCAGCGCCTCGCGATAGCCCACGGACCGCGCCAGTTCCACGGCGGCCGCGAAATCCATGCCCACCTCCTCGGGGGCGTGGGCGTCCGAGCCGAACGTGATCGCCACCCCGAGTTCGCGGGCGAGGGCCAGAATGGAAGGCGACGGGTAGATCTCGCGACAGTCCTTCCGGAGGCCCGCCGTGTTCAACTCGATGGCCACGCCGCGGCGGGCGGCGGTTTCGAGGAAGGGGCGGAAAAGCGGCGTGGGATCGCGCTCCGGACGGTGCCCGAACTTCTTGCAGAGGTCGGCGTGCCCGATGATCTCGAACAACCCCGAGTCCGCGGCTTGGCGCAGCCGATCGGTGTAGGCCGACCAGACGTCCCACGGATCCCGCTCCGCCCAGCGCGCGAGCTTCTGCGGATTGTCGATGTCCCAGTGATCGTTCAGATAATGCACCGACCCGATGAAATAGTCCCAGGGATGCCGACCCGCGAGTTCACGCACCCAGTCCTCGCCGCCGGGGAAGAAGTCCACTTCGAGCGCCAGGCGGATGGTGAGTTGAGGATGGTCCCGGCGCGCCCGGGCCACCGCTTCGACGTAGGCATCCAACTGGTCGAAGCGCATCCGCCACTCGTCGAAGTCGTCCTGCGGCATCGGGCTGTGATCGGACAGCCCGATTTCGGAGAGCCCCAGCGCCACGGCGCGTGCGGCGTAGGCGGAAGGTTCGCCCACGGCATGGCGGCACAAGGGCGTGTGCATGTGGTAATCGGCCGGCAACGTCATGGGCGGGTTTTAGGCGAATCCGCGGACGGCGTCCAATCCTCTTGTCGCGCCGTCCCGGCAACGGGCGCCGCCATGGGCCCGGGCCCACTCCAGGCCGGATCAGGCTCCCCCGCGCCAGTCGACGCCGGCCATCTCAAACGTGACCGCCCGGCGCGCCCCCGGAGGCCCGGGCCGGCTTTGACGATGGACGCCCGGTTGCTTCCCGCCTACAGTAGCGCCCATAACGCAGCTCATGAACGAATCACGCGCCAATCGCAGCCGCGCCCTCCGCAGTCGGTGGCCCGTCGTCAGGGGCGGGGCGACCCGCCTTTGGGTGGCGGGGATCGGGATCGGGCTTGGCGCCGGTCTCCTCGCCCGGGCGCAACCTCCTCCCGCCGAACTTGCCTTCTTCGAGAAGCGCGTCCGACCGGTGCTCGTCGAGGCCTGCTACAAATGCCACAGTCAGTCCGCCGGCAAACACAAGGCGGGGCTGAACGTCGACTCGCGGGGCGCTCTGCTTGCCGGGGGAGACACCGGTCCGGCGGTGGTCCCGGGCCGGCCGGATGAAAGCCTGTTGATCACGGCGGTCGCCTACCAGGATGCAGAGCTGCAAATGCCGCCGGACGGACGGTTGCCCGACGAGGCCATCGCCGATCTCCGCGAGTGGATCCGCCGCGGCGCGGTGTGGCCCGGCGCGGACGGGGAGGTGGATCCGCTCCCGGCGCGCAGGGAATTCCAGATTACCGAAGCGGATCGCGCTCACTGGGCCTTCCAGCCGATCAGTCAGCCCGAGCCGCCCGCCGTGGAGCGAGCGGACTGGGTGCGGAACCCGGTCGATGCCTTCGTGGCGGCCCGGCTGGAAGCCCGGGGACTCGATCCGGCCGCTCCCGCCCCGCCCCTCACCCTGCTGCGACGCGCCACGTACGACCTCACCGGCCTGCCGCCGACGCCCGAGGAGACCGATGCGTTTCTGCGGGATCCGTCGCCCGAGGCTTACGAAGCCCTGGTGGACCGTCTCCTGGCCTCGCCGGCCTACGGGGAGAAATGGGGACGGCACTGGCTCGACTTGGTGCGCTTCGCCGAAAGCAACAGTTACGAGCGCGACAACCCCAAGCCGAACGCCTGGCGGTTCCGGGATTATGTGATTCGCGCGTTCAACGAGGACAAGCCGTTCGACCGCTTCGTGCGGGAACAACTGGCCGGCGACGAACTCCCCGACGGCGGCGCGGATGGCATCGTTGCCACCGGCTATTACCGCCTCGGCATTTGGGACGACGAGCCGACGGACCGCGAGCAGGCGCGCCTCGACGGCCTGGACGACATCATCACGACGACGGCGCAGACGTTCCTGGGGGTCACCCTGGACTGCGCCCGCTGTCACGAACACAAGATCGATCCGTTTCCGCAGGCGGATTACTACCGTTTGCTGGCCTTTTTCGATAACATCAATCACTACCGCAATGGCGGACCGACCGACGAGGCGACGATCTTCCCGGAGCCCGGTTCCCGCGAGCGGTATGAGGAGCAATTGCGGATCCGGGAGCGGCGCCGCGAGGAACTCCGGGACGAGATCAGCGAAGTCGAGGACCGGTTCCGCATTCTCTACCTTGCGGATCAGGGGCTCGAGGAGACCTCCGGAGACCTCGCGGGCCTCATCGCGCAGCACGGTCCCCGGCTGCTGGGCGAGATGCCCGCAGGGGCCTACGCCGAACGCCGCGCCAGTCTCAAGGCCCTCGAGGCCGAAACGGTGCCCGTCGAAAAAGCGCTGTGCGTGACCGAAGCGGGCCGCCTGCCCCGGGCGGTTCACATCCGCATCCGGGGGAACGCGCACGTCGAAGGCGACCTCGTCGAACCCGGCTTCCCGGAGGTTCTCGGCTTCGCTCCACCGGTCATCCCGCCGGCGCCCGAAGGCGCGAGGACCACCGGTCGCCGGAGCGTGCTGGCGGACTGGATCGTCGATCCGGCCAACCCGTTGACCGCCCGGGTCATTGTCAACCGCGTGTGGCAGCATCACTTCGGACGCGGCATCGTGCGGACCCCGAATGATTTTGGACGACAAGGCAGCCGCCCCACCCATCCGCAGCTGCTCGACTGGCTCGCATCCCGATTCGTGCAAGAGGGATGGAAGCTCAAGGACCTGCACCGGTTGATCATGACCTCGAACGCGTATCGAATGAGTTCGACCGGGAACACCCGCGGACGCGAGGTCGATCCCGAGAACGAACTGTTCTGGCGTTTCAACCCGCGGCGCCTGACTGCCGAGGAAATCCGGGACACGCTGCTGGCGGCCAGCGGAGAACTGAACCGGAAGATGTTCGGCCCGGGCATCTACGTGGAAATCCCGCCGGAGATCCTCGCCGGGCAGTCGCGGCCCGGACACGGTTGGGGGGAATCGCCGCCGGACGAACGGAACCGACGCAGTGTCTACATTCACGTGAAGCGTTCCCTGCTCGCGCCGATTCTCGAGAGCTTCGACCTCCCCGAAACGGACCGCACGACGCCGGTGCGATTCTCGAGTGTGCAACCCACCCAGGCGCTCGGGATGCTGAACGGGCGTTTCGTGCGCGACCAGGCTGCCCGCCTCGCCGCGCGCGTGCGGCAGGAAATCCCGGACGACCCGGAGCAACAAATCCGGCGGGCCCTCCGGCTGACCACCTGCCGTCCGCCGGCAGCCCGCGAAGTGCGGCGCGGACGCGAACTCGTGGAGGCCCTCCAGGCCGGCGACGCGCTTTCGCCGGAGCGCGCGTTCGAGAGCTTCTGCCTGCTGGCCCTGAACCTGAACGAGACCCTCTACCTCGATTGAGCCCGCCATGAGTGCCCCGACCAATGACCGATCCGCTGCGTCCGGTGAGTTCTGCCGCCGCACGCGACGCGAGTTCCTCTGGCAGACCGGCGCCGGCTTCACCGGCCTGGCGTTGACCGGTCTGCTTTCCTGGGACGGCTTCCTCGGCCCGCGGGTCCAAGCCGCCGAACCAGCCACCGAACCGGACAATCCGTTCCTCCCGAGGGAGCCGCATTTCCCGGCCAGGGCGAAAAGCGTCATCTTCCTTTTCATGTACGGCGGGCCGAGCCACGTCGACACCTTCGACTACAAGCCCCGGCTGTACGCCCTCGACGGCAAGACGATTCAGGTGAAGACATTCGGTCGCGGCGGGCGGAAAAGCGAGGGGCGCGTGGTCGGGCCGAAATGGAACTTCCGGCAGTACGGGCAGTGCGGTAAATGGGTCAGCGACCTGTTCCCGCATCTCGCCACCTGCGTCGATGACATCGCGTTCATCCAATCGATGGTGGCCGATTCGCCGATCCACGGTTCGGCCATGCTGCAGATGAACACCGGTCGCATCCTGTCCGGCAGTCCGTGCCTCGGTACCTGGGTCAATTACGGGCTGGGCAGCGTGAACCAGAACCTGCCGGGCTTCGTCGTGATGCTCGATCCCACGGGCGGCCCGATCAGCGGCGCGAAGAACTGGTCCAGCGGTTACATGCCCGCGACTTTCCAGGGCACGTTGCTTCGATCGAGCGGCGCTCCGATCCTCAACCTCCAACGCCCCGCGGGACTGAGCCGGGAGGCCCAACGCCGCCTGCTCGATTCCCTGGCGGAATACAACCGCGACCACTTCGCCGACCGCGCCGACAACAGCGACCTGGCCGCGCGCATCAACAGTTACGAAATGGCGTTCCGGATGCAGCAATACGCGCCCGACGCCGTGAACCTGGCGGAGGAATCCGCCGCGACCGAAACGCTGTATGGCATCGACCAACCGGGCACGCGCGAGTTCGGGCGGCGTTGCCTGCTCGCGCGCCGCCTGGTGGAACGGGGAGTCCGGTTCATCCAACTCTACGCCGGCGGCGCCCACAACGACGACAACTGGGATGCTCACGGCGACCTGGTGAAGAACCACAACTACCACGCCGGCCGCACGGACAAACCGATTGCCGGGCTGCTCAAGGACCTCAAACAGCGCGGCCTGCTCGACAGCACGCTGGTGATCTGGGGCGGCGAATTCGGCCGGCAACCCACCGCCGAATACGCCGAGGGCACCGGCCGCGACCACAACGCCTACGGCTTCACCATGTGGATGGCGGGTGGCGGCATCAAGGGCGGGGTCACGGTCGGCGAGACGGACGAACTGGGCTCCGCCGCCGTGATCGACCGCCAGCACGTCAAGAACCTGCACGCCACGGTCCTCCATCAACTTGGCCTCAACCCCGACCGCCTCACCTATTTCTACGGCGGCCTGGACCAGAAACTCGTCGGCGTCGAGGGCGCCGAACCCATCCGCGCCATCATCTAGCCGCATCGATTCAACCCGCAGTAGCCGCCGATGTGTAGTCGGCGCTGAAATCCAAGGGCTTACGCGGGCTCGCCGATTCCGATCAGCAGTCACCTTTCGGTGAATCGTCGCCCTCGGTAACCGGCAGCCCTATCCCAGCCGAATCATGCGCCGACTGCACGTCGGCGGCTACGACTCACTGAATCGATACGACTTAGGGACCGAGACGGCGGGTGGTGTGTTCCTGCATCCAGGCGACATCGAAGTTGCCGGGCGAGGAGGTCGGGTAGGGGCGCACTTCGCCTTTCAACGGCATTTGCAGGACGAAGTCGCTGCGCCACCGGTGCGTTTCGGAATGGCCGTCGGCGAAGGAGAGTCCGCCCGAGCCGCCGTGGTAACTGGCCGGGCTGTCCACGAGCCATACCGGCGCGTTCGGATAGCCGGACATGTCGACGACGAACATGCCGTCGTTGATGCTGTCCTCGCGTTCGTCGAGGAAGACGAAGGTCCGGGTCGGGCCGGGGTCGACGAAATCGGTGGATTTGCGGTAGATGCGCCAGCCGTCGCTGTTCCAGCCCATGGCGAGCCCCTCGCCGCGGCCCCCGACGTAGTTGAGCATGGACATGGTGCGGACACGGGGCATGAACTTGCCGCGGACGTTCACCTGACTGCGGTCGGCGGGGCATTTGAAGATGCCGGCAGACTGGCCGCAGTAGGGCCAGAGGATGCTGGTTTCGAGGTTGACGGAGGGATCCCAGTTCTCGCGATTGGCGCCGTTGAAATCGAGCCAGCCGCCGACCCACTGCTGCGGGCCGTGTTTGACGAAGGGGAGGGTGTCGTAGTTGTCGTCGACGTACATCCGCCAGGCCAGGAGGAGTTGGCGGTGGTTGTTCATGCACTGGATTCCCTGGGCCTTGGTCTTGGCCTTGGAGAGCGCGGGCAGGAGCATGCCGGCGAGGATGGCGATGATGGCGATGACGACCAGCAACTCGATCAGGGTAAAACCCCGGCTGGCACGGTGTGGCGTTTTCATGAGGTTCAAGGTAGCCGACCGCCGCCGGAATGCGACCCGGCGGCGGCGGCCCTTCAGGGATTACGATCCGGTCAACCGCACCTTCATTCCACCGTTTCGATGCGGTAGAAGGCGTAACCCTCCGGCGCGGTGGTGTCGGTGAAGTTGGTGCCGTTCACGACGCCGGAAACGTCGGTGAACGCGGCGTTCGGGCCGAGTTCGGCACTGCGCAGCACGCGGTAACTGGCGCCGGGCGCGGCCTCGGTCCATTCGAGCAGGATGCCCTCGTCCGTGCGCGAAACGCCCGCGATCGAGTAGGGCTGCGTCGGATCGATGGGTTCGTTGTGCAGGATGATGAGCCGTCCGCCGCCGTTGGCCGTGCTGGTGTCGGTGACGACCAGGAACGAGCCATCAGGGGCGAAGGCCATCGTGGGGTCGTGCAGATCGATCTGCAGGTCCGGACGGTCCTCGTTCGTGAGCGGGAAGGTCACCTCGAGTTCGTCGGCGCCCACACCGGTCGGGCTGGCGTCGACAGACCAGATTTCATCAAGGAGATCGTCCGCGACCCAGAGCTTGCCGGAGGTCGGATCCGCGGCGGCGGCGACGCCGGAGGGGGCTTCGCCGAAGATGTCGGCCCAGAGGGTGGCGGGCCAGATGTTGCGGGAATAGCCGTCGGCATCGACCGCCACGAGCCAGCCGTCCTGGCTCACGGTGACCACCTCGCCGGTCTGCGGCAGGGCGGCAATGCCGTTGAGGTTGAGGGCGCCCAGCGCGGCGGGGTCGGGCATCATGAGATATTCCGAGTAGCCAGCCTGGTTGGGCTCGATGGTCGCCGGATCGATGATGTAGATCGCGTTGGCGCTGTCGCCGTCGGAACCACGGTCGGCGACGGCGATCATGCCGGGGCCCCCGTAGACGCCGTTGAAGTTCGCCGGGGTGAACGTGAGGTCGATGGGGTCATCGTCGACGGCGGGATCGCCGAAGCTGGCGATGATGGTCTCGGGGGTGTGGCTGTCCCACGGGGCTTGGAGGCGCATGATGGCCTGGGTGTAATCGTGCGTCCACCACAGGGTGCCATCGGGCGCGATGGCGAGTCCGGAAGGCCGGTCGAGACCGGTGGCCACCGGCGTTTCGTCGACGGTCCAACGCCCGCTGGCCGTGTGGGTGGCGCGGTAGATCGCGCCGGCGCCGGCGTCCTGGGTGAACAGGATGGTCTGATTGTCGCGCGGATCGACGGCGACACTGCCGACCGGGCCGCCCGGGGTCAGGATGGTTTGCTCGCTGAAGCGGTCGGTGTGCAGGGCGACGGTGTAGGGTTCGGGCAGGGGTTCCGGGTTGCTGACCAGGGATTTGATCTCGATGTCGTCGATGTAGACCGGCGGATGCCCGGAACCGTTCGAGGAACTCCAGGCGGCGAGGATCATCGGGCCCCAGTTCACGGCGCTGCCGATGTAGGCGGAGCGATCGACGACGAGGGTGGGGTTGTCGCTGCCCGGGTTCTTGAGGATGCTGTAACGGCCCTGGGCGTTGTGGGTGGTGAGGCGGTATTGCTCCCAGGTGTCCGGGACGAAATCGACGCCGGTATCGTACCAGGCCGTGGTGTAGAACGTGAGCGAGGTTTCGTCCCCGAGGGTGGCGTTGCGGGCGCCGTAACCCAGCAGGGCCGAGTCGCCCTGGTCGGTGCGGTTGTCCTCGGCGCCGTAGAGCGACATGCGGAGGTAGTTGTATTCGCCGGCGCCGGGGATCGAGGCGGGGACGCGGGCCCACCAGGTGATCTGCACATCGGTCTGCGGCGGGATGCCCCAGGCGAACGAGATGCCGGCCCGCTGGCCCCCTTCGATTTTCAGGCATTTTTCGCCGGAATGCGGCGGCACGACGGAGGCGTCCACCACCTGCACCTTGGCGGGCGCGAGTTCCTGGCCGTTGCCGGTGCCGGCGGCCTCGGTGGTGATCCATGGACCGGCAGGGTCGGCGTCGTCATCGGCGCCGGTGCGGGCGGCATAGCTTTCGAATCCCTCGGTGAAGGGCGCGGCCAGATCCGTGGCGCCGTCGACGCTGAGCGACAGGTTGTCGATGACGAAATAGCCGTCGTCGGCGGAATTGCCCTCGTGACGGAGGATGATGCCGGTGATGACCGAGGCGCCGCTGCGGGAAATCTCCGCGCCCTGCACGACCGGGGTGTCCAGGTCGTCGATGTAGAGGTCGAAGGTCTGGGTTGCCATGTCGAAGACCATGCGGTGATGCTGCCAGACCTCCTCGAGGTGATCTGCGCCGGCGGCGATCCAGTTGGGACCGGCGCCGATGCCGTCGTAGTAGAAGATGCCGGCGGTGGCGCCGCGGTCCGAGCGGTAGGCGAGGAAATCCTCGCCGTTGGTGTCGGAGCCCATCGACCGGACGATGACGTAGAAATTCCGGTCCCCGGCGCCCTTGGCCACGAGCAGCCAGAAATCCAGGGTGGCGGTGGGGCCGCTGCGGGCGTCCGGGAGGTTGACGACGGCCTCGGCGCCGCTGCGAACGAGCAGGGCCCGGTTGCCGGTCTGGCTGGCCCAGTTGATGACCTGGACGCCGGACCCGGCCTCGCCGGCGTCGGTGACGGGATTGTCGTCGGTCACGGTGAACCCGGGCCCGTCAGGGTTGGCGTCGGTCATGTCCTCGAGGCTGGCGGCGGCGGTGACGAAGGACTCGAAGTCCTCGTTGACGACGACGGTGGCCGTCCGGCCGGCGAGGGCGCCGAGGACCGACAGGGTGAGGGCGGCGACAAAGCCCCGCCACAACGGTGGATGTGATCGGTTCATGATGGTGTTGACGTTTGTGTGCCCCGGAGACTGGCGTACCCGGACGGCCGTTGCGAGCGGGCCGGCAAACCGCCTCCAGCGTGATGCCCGAAAATAGCCGGTGAGCGCCGGGTGTCTACCCTGAATGCTGCGGCGGCGGGCCGGCGCGGGGGGGGCGGTTGGATTTGGGCTGACAAGCCGTCGGGATTGGCCTTCACTTGCGCGCGGTTCCGCGCCGCGGGCAACGGGCGCCGGCGGCGGAGCGGCCGGGGCAGGGTAACCGGCGACGACCGGCGATTCGAAGCGAGCATGCCAAAGCGCACAGACATCCATTCGGTTCTCATCATCGGGGCGGGTCCGATCATCATCGGGCAGGCCTGCGAATTCGATTATTCCGGCACGCAGGCCTGCAAGGCGCTGAAGGAGGAGGGCTATCGCGTGGTGCTGGTGAACTCGAATCCGGCGACCATCATGACCGACCCGGAGTTCGCCGACCGCACCTACATCGAGCCGATCACGCCCGAGTGCGTCGAGAAGATCATCGAGCGGGAGAAGCAGACCATGGCCGCAGAGGGGGCCGCCGGGCAGTTGGTGTTGCTGCCGACCCTGGGCGGTCAGACGGCCTTGAACACGGCGATGAAGCTGCACGCCTCGGGAGCGCTCGAACGCCACGGGGTCGAGATGATCGGGGCCAAGGCGGACGCCATCGAGCGGGGCGAGGACCGGCAAGTGTTCAAGGATCTGATGCTGTCGATCGGGCTGGATGTGCCGATCAGCGGCACGGCGCACACCCTCGAGGAGGCGCGGCAGGTGGCGGAGATGATCGGGCGGCTGCCGTTGATCATCCGGCCGGCGTTCACCCTCGGCGGCACCGGCGGCGGCACGGCCTACAACCGCGAGGAATTCGAGGAGCTGGCCAAGCGTGGCATCGACCTTTCGCCGGTCAACGAGGTGCTCATCGAGGAGTCCCTGCTCGGCTGGAAGGAATTCGAGATGGAGGTCATGCGCGACCGCAAGGACAACTGCGTGATCATCTGTTCGATCGAGAACTTCGATCCGATGGGTGTGCACACCGGCGATTCGATCACCGTGGCGCCGATCCAGACGCTGACCGACAAGGAATACCAGATCATGCGGGACGCCAGTTTCGCGGTGATCCGGGCGGTGGGCGTCGAGACGGGCGGGTCGAACATCCAGTTCGCGGTGAACCCCGAGGACGGCCGGATGGTGGTCATCGAGATGAACCCGCGGGTCAGCCGCAGCTCGGCGCTGGCGTCGAAGGCCACCGGCTTTCCGATTGCCAAGATCGCCGCCAAGCTCGCGGTCGGTTACACGCTCGACGAGATCCCCAACGACATCACCAAGGAAACGCCCGCCAGCTTCGAGCCCACGATCGACTACGTCGTCACCAAGATCCCGCGGTTCGCCTTCGAGAAATTCGCGCAGGCCGATCCGACGCTGACCACCCAGATGAAGAGCGTCGGCGAGGCGATGGCCATCGGGCGCACGTTCAAGGAGAGCCTGCAAAAGTGCCTGCGGTCGCTCGAAATCGGACGGTACGGTTTGGGCGGCGACGGCAAGGCCTGGCGGGTGGACGCCGACCTGTTTGGCGACCGCGACGTGTTGCCGAAGGACCTGATCAAGCGCAAGCTTTCGGTGCCGAACGCCGAGCGGATTTTCTACATCCGGCACGCAATGCGGGCGGGGCTCACGGTCGAGGACATCTTCCAGATCACGCGCATCGACCGCTGGTTTCTCACGCAGATCCAGCAAATCGTGGATCTCGAGGAGGAACTCGCGCAGGCCGCGGGCTGACCATGAACCGCGCCGCCGTCCCGCGTTCCGCGTCCGCTCCACCAGCCCGGCGCCCGGGAGCGAAGGTCCTCCCCGATGGTCGTCGACGGTTTGGGCGAACGGTTGGCGCGGGGTTTGCGCTGGTCCTTTGGGCCACCGCGGCGCATCCCGCGGGAACCGACTGGCCGGTCTTCCTTGGCGACGGGGCCAGCAGCCAGTTCTCGACGCTCGACCAGATCAACCCGGACAACGCGGAGCAACTCGAGGTGGCGTGGATCTATCGTTCGGGCGATGGGCGCGAGGACAACCGTTCGCAGATCCAGTGCAATCCACTGGTGATCGACGGCGTGTTGTACGGCACGACCCCGCGATTGAAACTGGTGGCGGTGGATGCGGCAACCGGGGGCGAGGGATGGCGCTTCGACCCGTTCGCGGAGGAAGGCGGGGATAGTTCGCTGGGGGTGAACCGCGGGGTGGTCTTCTGGCGGGAAGGCGATGACCGGCGGGTGCTCTTCACGGCGGGGCATCACCTGTTTGCCGTGGACGCTTCGAGCGGGCGCTTGGTGGCGGGCTTCGGTGACGGCGGGCGGGTCGACATTCGGGAAGGGCTTGGCCGCGATGCGTCGTCGTTGCACGTGCTGTCGAACACTCCCGGGGTTGTTTGGCGGAACCTGTTGATCCTGGGCACGCGGGTGTCCGAGGGCCCCGGGCCGTCGGCGCCCGGGCACATCCGGGCGTATGATGTGCGCACGGGGAAGATCGCCTGGACCTTTCGCACCATTCCTCGCCCGGGCGAGTTCGGATACGATACCTGGCCGCCCGACGCGTGGACCTACGTCGGCGGGGCGAATTGCTGGACCGGCATGGCGGTGGACGAGGCGCGCGGGTTGGTGTTTTGTCCGACGGGTTCGGCGGCCTTCGATTTTTGGGGCGGTGACCGCATCGGGGCCGACCTGTTCGCCAATTGCCTGCTGGCGCTGGACGCGGCGACGGGGGAACGCCGCTGGCATTTTCAGTTCGTCCACCACGATCTCTGGGACCGCGACCTGCCGGCGCCGCCGAACCTGTTGACGGTCGTTCATGAAGGCCGGCGCATCGATGCGGTGGCGCAATGCACGAAGTCCGGACACGTCTTCGTGTTCAACCGCGAGACGGGCGAACCGTTGTTCCCGATCGAAGAACGCGTCGTGCCGCCGTCGGATCTGCAGGGCGAATCGGCCTGGCCGACCCAGCCGTTGCCCCTCAAGCCGGCGCCCTTCGCCCGACAGACCTTCGGATACGACACAATCACCGACCGCACGCCCGCGGCCCATCGCGCGGTTCTGGAACGGTTCGTCAAGGTGCGGCCCCACGCGCCGTTCATGCCGCCGAGCGCCGAGGGCACCTTGATTTTCCCCGGTTTTGATGGCGGGGCAGAGTGGGGAGGCGCGGCCGTGGATCCGCGGAAGGGGATTCTCTATGTCAACGCCAACGAAATGCCGTGGATCCTGACGATGGTCGAAACCCGGGTGAAGGAAGGTCAGGTGCCGATGTCCTCCGGGCAGCAGATCTTCAACCAGATTTGCGCGGCGTGCCACGGCATCAACCGGCAGGGCGATCCGACCCGCACCATCCCGAGCTTGGTCGGCGTCGAGGCGCGGCTCAAGAAATCGGACGTGCTGGCGCTGCTCACGACCGGCAAGGGCGTGATGCCGTCGTTTGCCTTTCTGACCGACTGGCAGAAGGAGTCGGTGATTGCGTTTCTGTTCGGGGAGGAGAAGCCGGACGCCGCGAAGGCCGCGAACACGGGCGGCGATGCGTTGGGCCGGACGCCCTACACGCACACCGGCTACAACCGGTTCTTCGATCCCGACGGTTACCCGGCCGTGAAACCGCCGTGGGGAACGCTGAACGCCATTGATTTGAACACCGGCGAGTTCGTGTGGCGCGTGCCGTTGGGCGAGCTGCCCGAGTTGACCGTGCAGGGAATGCCGGTGACCGGGACCGAGAACTACGGCGGCCCGGTGGTGACGGCGGGCGGGGTGATCTTCATCGGCGCGACGAAGGACGAGATGTTCCGGGTGATCGAGGCGGCAACCGGGCGGGTGTGCTGGCAAACGCGACTGCCGGCCGGCGGCTACGCCACGCCGTCGACCTATTCGGTGAACGGCCGGCAATACGTGGTGATCGCGTGTGGCGGCGGCAAGATGGGCACCCCGTCGGGGGATGCCTACGTCGCCTTTGCGTTGCCGGAGCGGCGGGGCGATGCCGACCGGTAGCGGGGGCGCTGTTTTGGGTTTTCGTCCACTGCCAGGGCGGTAGAGTGCGGGCATGCCAATGATGCCAAAGCGGCGATCCGCTGCCGGCGCGCGCGACGAGGTTCGCCGTGCCGCCGGGCGGTTCGGCCTCCTGAGGCAGTGGTTTCACCCGGCAAGATGAACGAATCAGGAATCAAGCCACTCAGCCTCGGGAAGCTCCGGCGTTTGCAGCAGGCCGCCACGCCGGAGGGCGCCTTCGCGGTGCTCGCCATCGATCATCGCGGCCCGTTGCGGCGCGCGCTGGCGAAGGTCGGAGGCGTGCCGGATGTCGAGGCGGCGCTGGTCGAATTGAAGACCGACATCGTGCGCGCCCTGGCCGGCCCGAGTTCCGCGGTCCTGCTCGATCCCGAAACCGGCGTCGAACCCTGCGTGCGGCAGGGCGCTTTGCCCGGTTCGACCGGATTGCTGGTCGCGCTCGACACCGGTTCGACGGGGGATCCGGCCCGGCTCGAGACGTCGTTGGTCCCGGGGTGGGACGCGGGACGGATTGCGGCGACGGGCGCGGCCGGGGTCAAACTGCTTGTCTATTACCATCCCGATGCGGGCAACGCGGGTGAGGTCGAGCGGTTGGTCGGCTCCGTGGCGCAGGATTGCGCCCAGCACGACATCCCGCTCTTTCTCGAACCACTCAGCTTCGATCCTGCGGGGACGGGGCGTCCGCTGCCTTCCGTGGAGCGCCGCCGGGTGGTGATCGAAACCGCTCACCGCCTGACGCCGCTCGGCGTCGACATTCTGAAGGCGGAGTTTCCCGTGGCGGTGAAGGAGGTCGGCGAAGAGGCAGCCTGGGGCGAGGCCTGCCGGGAACTCACCGCCGCCGCGCGCGTGCCGTGGGTGCTGCTTTCCGCGGGCGTGCCCTTCGAGGTCTTCGTACGCCAGGCAACCATCGCGTGCGAATCCGGCGCCAGCGGGGTGATGGCGGGCAGGGCGGTCTGGGATCAGGCGGTGGGCGAGGCGGATGTGGAGGCGCGCCGCGACTGGCTGAACACCGTGGCGCGCCAACGAATGGAGCGGTTGCGGTCGGTGTGCGAGGCCTCCGGGCGGAGCCTCTTCTCCGGCTGAGTCATGGGGCCCTTTCCGGTGGGAGCGGATCGTCGATGACGGGACCCGGCCACAGCCGTCGGCTCCACGTCTGGCTGCACGCGATCGCCGGGGGGTTGGTGTGCCTGTTGGCGGTGGCGCCGGGCCGGGTGCTGGATCTGGCCGGCTGCTGGCTCACCCTGCGGAAGCCCCTCACCGCCGTGGCTCTCATTCTCTTCCTGCTGGGCTGGGTCACCTATCGCCCGCGCCTGGCCAGTCTCTCGGCCGGGGCCTGCGTGGCGGTGGCATTGGCCGTCCTGGGAATCGCTGGCGCCGAAATCACGTTCCGTGCGCTCCGGTTTGACTTCCGGCGCACCGAGGCGGCGATGCGCCGGTTGCCTCCGTACTACCGTCGGCCTTATGTCCCGACGGGCGAGGTTTACTTCCGGCACGCCGGTCCGGAGGTGTGGACCGGGCGCGTGATCAACACGGTGCTCGAACAACTGCGGATCGATACGGATGCCTACGCCGGTGAAGCGGCGGTGACCCTCGCATATGACCCGGACGGATTCCGGAACCCGGCCGGGCTGGCGGATTGGGGCCTTGCCGTGGCGGGCGATTCGTTCACCGAACTGGGGTTTCTGCCGCGCGACGAATTGTTCACTTCCCGCCTCGGGGCGCTGCTCGGGCAAGGCGTGAAGAACCTCGGTGTCAGCCACACGGGGCCGTTGACTCAATTGCACTATCTGCGCCGGTACGGGGTGGCGCCATCGACCCGACGCGTGGTGATCGTCTTCTTCGAGGGGAACGATCCTGCCGATCTCGATACCGAATATGGAGCCCTGCGGCGGTTCGAGACCACCGGGGCGCGACCGCGGGGCCCGCTGCACCGGCAAAGCTCGCTGTTGCGCGCGTTATGCGAGGCGGCGGTTCGCGATCCCGCTCCCGTGCTTCCCAAGGAAGCGCCCGTCCCCGACGCCACCCTCCGCCTGGACGGGGCCCGGGTCCCGGTGACGTTTGCGTATCTGCCCCTCGGCAGGGCGGATATCACGCCCGCGGTTGGCGAGGCGTTCGACCGCTTCTTCGCCGACTACCGGGATTTCGCGTTGGCGAGGGGCGTCGAGGCCTGGTTGGTGTATCTGCCCTGCAAACGCCGGGTCTGGCATGGACGGCTGGCGTTCGCGGACGACGCCCCCGAATGGTTGCGCGAATGGACCCCCACCGATCTGCCGGATTACCTGCGCGAGCGGTCGGTCCGCCATGGCCTTCGGTTCCTCGACGTGACGCCGGACCTTGTCCGGGAAACCGCGGAATCCGGGCGCCTGCTTTACAATCCGGTGATCGACAGCCATCTGAACGCGGCCGGCGCCGAGGTGGTGGCGCGGGCGATGGCCGCGGCCATGCGCGAGTTGCCCGGGGCCGGGAGCGGTGGCTGAGGCCGGGGTTGCCGGGAGGCGCGCGCCCGGCGGGATCCGCGAGGATTTCGCTTTGCGGCACGCGGCCGGTCTGGCTTGATGGCGCCGGCCCAATTCCGGGCTTCAGACGCTTTTCTGCACCATGAACGAGGGAAAGAACAATCCGCGCGTGCCTGGCGTTGTGCTTCGGCAATCCGAAGCCGACCGGGTGGTGGCCGGGCATCCGTGGGTCTTCGAGCGCGGCATCCAGCGCGTGGAAGGGGAGTTGGCGGACGGGGCGGTGGTGGCGGTGAAGGACGGTCGCCAGCGCTTCCTCGGCGTGGGCTTCTTCAATGGCCGCTCGCGCATCCGGTTGCGGATGATCAGCCACCGGAACGTGGCCGTGGACCGGGCGTTCTTCGAGGAACGCTTTCGCGAGGCCCTGGCGCTGCGGACCCGCTGGCTGCCGGATGCCCGCTCGTTCCGGCTGGTGAATGCCGAAAGCGATTTCCTCAGCGGGCTGATCGTCGACAAGTACGAGGACGTGCTCGTGATCCAGATCTCGTCGCTCGGAATGGAGCAGCGAAAGGACGACATCCTGGCCGCTCTTGAAGCGGTCCTCGAGCCGCGGGCCATCGTCGAACGGAACGACATTCCGTCGCGGCGGTTCGAGGGGTTGACCGAAACGTGCGGCGTGGTGCGCGGGGAACTGGCCGGGGAACAGGTGGCGTTCGAACTGAACGGATTGACCTTCGAGGCGGACCCGTTGACGGGGCAGAAGACCGGGTTCTATCTGGACCAGCAGGTGAACCACCGGCTGGTGGCGGAGATGGTGGCGCATTACCCGCAGGGCAGCGTGCTCGATTGCTTCAGCAGCACCGGCGGCTTCGCCCTGCACGCGGCCCGGGCGGGCGCGGGAAGCGTGCACTGCCTGGACCAGAGCGCGGAGGTCCTCGCGACCGCCGGACGCCTCGCCGAACGGAACGGGCTGGGGGATCGGCTGCGTTACGAGACGGTCAACGTGTTCGACTGGCTGAAGGCCCGCAGCGCCGCGCCGGAAGGGGAGACGGCGCCGGAGTTGTTCGACGTCGTGATTCTGGATCCGCCGTCCTTCACCCGCACGCGGTCGGCGTTGCCCGATGCCTTGCGCGGGTACAAGGAGATCCATCTGCGGGCGCTGCGGTTGCTCAAGCCGGGCGGATTGCTGGCCACCTTTTGCTGCTCGCATCACGTGGACGCGCGCACCTTCCAGGATGTGATCCTGTCCGCCGCGTTCGACGTCCGCCGCGTGCTGCGTCGTGTCGCGACGTTCACGCAGTCGCCGGACCATCCGATCCTGCCGAGCGTGCCTGAGACCGAGTATCTCAAGGGCTTTGCGTTCGAGGTGGTCCGGTAGCCGGCGTTCGGGGGAACGGTCCACCGGCCCGGAATGGGAGGCGGTGCGCCTTCGCACGGCATGGCGCAGGCGGTCGGCACGGACCATTGCCCCGGCCCATTTCGACGGCGCCCGGGCTGCGGGGCGTTTCGGATTGGCGCTTGAAGGCGGTCGTCTCGGGACCAATAGTCGGCAGCGTTGCGCGGGTCGCCCGGATGCGGTCCGCGGAGAATCCGCCCGAGCCATGACGAAATCGAATCCCTTTTCTCCCGCCGTCGCAGCAACGCGCGTGACGTCGTTTCGGCGGGCTTTCACGCTGATCGAGTTGCTGGTGGTGATCGCCATCATCGCGATCCTCGCCGGGATGCTGCTGCCGGCGTTGTCGCAGGCGAAGGAGAAGGCGCAGCGCACTGCGTGTCTGAGCAACCAGAAGCAGATTTCCCTGGCGCTGCTCATGTATGCCGACGACAACCACGACCGCTTGGCGTATCCGAACTGGGGCAATCAGCATCCGGGCTGGCTGTATGCGCCGGTCGGGGGGCGCCCGCCCCGCCTGAATTCCACCAATGCCGCCCTGCCGTTCGAGGGCGGGCAATTCTGGCCCTACACCGGCGCGCCCCAGGTTTATCGTTGTCCGACCGACAAGACCAATGCGGCGAATTTTCGCACCCGGGACAACCAGCTTTCGACCTACGTCATGAACGGCGCGGTGTGCGGTTACGGCGGGATTTCGGGCAACACGCCGAACACGCACAAGCTCAGCGCGTTCAATCCGTCCGCCTACGCCCTTTGGGAGCCGGACGAGGATTACTACATCGAGATGTGGAATTTCAACGGGGCCTACAATGACGCCAGCAACGAGCCGAACAACAACTGCGGGGTGGGCCGGCGGCATGTGAAGGGCGCGGTGATCATGGGGTTCAGCGGGCACGTGCACTTCATCCAGTTCGAGGCCTTCAACCGGGAGTTGAGCCAGAAACCCGGCCTGCTGTGGTGCAATCCCGGCAGCGCAACGGGCGACTGGCAGTGAACCAACGGGGCGCGCGGAAGCGAACCGCGGCGCCCGGTTTCGCTCAGCCGCATCGATTCAACCCGCGGTAGCCGCCGACGTGTAGTCGGCGCTGAAATCCAGGGGCGTACGCGGTCTCGCCGGTTCCGACTGGCAGTCACCTTCTGGTGAATCGTCGCTCCCGGCGGCAGGCGTCCGTGTTTCCGGTGAATCATGCGCCGACTGCGCGTCGACGGCTACGAGTCACTGAATGGTGACGGCTCGGGTGCTCGAGTCTATTTCATGGCCGCTTCGAGCAGCCCCGCCGCTTCTTCGAGCTGCCCTTGGTCGGCGGCGAGCAGGAGGCAACTGCTCGCAATCCGTTGGGCATCCGCAGGCCGATGCTGGCTTCGCAGGAAGCCCAGGTAGCGCGCCACGGACTCGGCCGATGCCGGGGCGAGCGCGAAGGCCTGGCGATAGGCGAAGTCGGCGGCGACCGCCATGCGCTCCTTCTCGTCAACGGACGTCGCCTGTTCCATCCGCCATTGATACAGCGAGGCAATGGCCGTCCGCGGCTTGCCGTACAGGTCCTGCCGTCCGCCCGAGGCGACGTGGCCGCGATCTCCGTCGAACCCCGAGAGGTCCCGCCGGTGATACACGCGATCAACGAAGTCAGCCACTTCACTCACCGGCGTCCCGGGGCGCAGCCAATCGCCGATCAGCTTCGTCACCCGGGGCGCCCACCAGACGGCGTCGGCGGCAACGACCTCCGGAGCCAGCCGGGCCAACGGCTCGCGGTTGAGCTTGAGGATCAGTCCGCAAGGGCTCAGATGCGGAGACATCCAGTCGATCGGCCAGCTTTCCTCGAGGTAGAATTCGCGGGTCGGATTGGCCTCGAACAGGCGCCGGGCCAGCGCGGCGTTGATCTGCATCACCGCGGTCCTGCCACGGATCTGAATGCGCCCGTCGCCCATGTCCACCACCTGTTCACCGGGCTTGAGCCGGCCCTCACGGAAGCGCGTCGCCGCATCCTGCATGTAATCCTCGAAACTCTGCTCGAGGTCCTTGGAGGTCGGCACTGACAGGGCTTGGGAGTGAAGCCGGCGGAGGTAGTCGAGGTAGCTCAGGTCGGCCAGCGCGTTTTGCGTCAGGCAGTCGAACCGCGTCTCCGGCCCGGCGGCGGACACCGCGGCGGTGATCAGGAATCGCCCCGCATCCGTGCCCCCGAAGTAGACGCTGCCCGCCGGAACACACTGCAAAACGTCGCGCGTGAAGGCGTCCGCACACGCC
The DNA here is from genome assembly GCA_024233305.1 of Verrucomicrobiales bacterium. GTDB lineage: Bacteria > Verrucomicrobiota > Verrucomicrobiia > Limisphaerales > J093 > J093. The sequence continues at coordinate 241,147 of JACKPV010000025.1, read as the reverse complement.
ACCGGGCAGTGGCTCCGGACCTCGTAGACGCCGTAAGCTTCCTTGAGCGGGTGGGCGGCGAGGCGCGTGGGTTCGCCATCGTCCGGGTTCGCCCACGTGAGCCTGTCCACGGCCGGGTAAAGCTTGGTCAGGGCGGGCCAATCGCCTGCAACCCCGGCTTGGAAAGCCTGCCACACCGTTGGATCGACACGATCCTCCCGGTCGCCAAGCAGCGTTCGGGCCAGGCGCTCCCGGTTGGTGAAGAAGTCCTTTGCCGGCGTGAGCCCTTCGGGAACCGCCTCGGGTGACGGCCCACCCGCAGACGCGCCCCGGCTGCCACCCAGCAGAACCAGAACCGCGCCCGCGCCCGCCAACACCCTGACAGCAGTGAGTGCGCGCATCGGCCCTCGGGAACGCCCCCCTTCCAGGACAGCGCGCAACCGCCGCTCGAATCCGGATGCCCGAGCGATGGCGACGGCGGCCGGTGGCGCTTGCTGGAACCGCCTCGCGATTTCCAGGAGGTGGCCCGCATAGGTCGAAGGGCGGATTCCGGCCGCGAGAACCGAATCGTCGCAGGCCAGTTCGCGCTCCGTGCGCATGGCGGCGGCGGCCATCCACACCAGCGGGTTGAACCAGTGCAGGGCGCAGGCCAGGGCGGCGAGGGTCTGCGTGAGACAGTCGTGCCGGGCGATGTGCGCAAACTCGTGCCGCAAAACCAGGCGGATGCGTTCCGCCGACCACCTCTCGGCGCTGCGAGGAAGCAGCACCACCGGGTGCCGCCAGCCCCAGGTCATCGGCATCACATCCGCGGCAGCCCGGAGAAGTTCGGGCCGCCGTCGCAGCCCGGCATGCCGTCGCGCCTCGTCCGCCAATTCGGCCAATCCGCGGTCGGCAACGGGCACGGCCTGCGCGCGCCAGGCGTGGAGCGCGCGACGACGGCGCCCGCCCCGGATCGCGAGGATCGCGAGGCCCGCAGCCCAGACGCCCACCAACAACCCGTCCACCGACCAGGCGGCGGTTGCCTGGCCGGTTTGGGCGACGCGGCGGGCGCTTGGCGCGAGGTCCCGGGCGGGAGACCGGGGGCTTTCCCTCGATGCGCGGTCGGTTGGTTGCACGACGGCGTCATTGCCGGTCAGAACGAAATCGCGCCACCATCCGGAGCCCAGGTCAACCGCGCCCGAAACCCACCGGGCCGCGGGTAAGCCGGGCAGCGGTGAGAGCAGCGGCAGCAGCAGCACACCGCAAAGGGCGGTGAGCCAGACGAAGTGCCGGGTGGCTGCGCGCGCCCTTCCCAGGGCGAGCGAAACCAGGCCGGCCACGGCAACCAGCAAAGCAGCCTTCACGGCCAGCGCAACCCAGGGCGCGAGAGCGGCCCGGCCATCCGACAGGACTTCGATGCTCATGACGCCCCTCCTTCGGGGAGGTCCGGGCTCGCGTCCTCCTGACGTCGCGCCTGCTCGATCAGGGTGGTCAGCCTCGCAACCTCCGCCGGGTCCAACCGGGCGTCTTTCGTCTCGAGCAGGGCGGCCGCCGCCGCCCCGACGGAGCCGCCAAAGAAGACCTCGGCAACCTGTTTGAGCGCCGACAGCGCCGCCTGCCGACGGGACCGGGCGGGCAGGTAGCGGTGCCGTTGACCATCCGCAACGACCTTCAAGTGCCCTTTTTGCGCGAGGATACCGAGCAACGTGCGCACCGCAGAGTAGCTGGGAGCATCCGGCAGCGCGGCCCGGACCTCCGCCACCGAGGCATCGCCCCGGTGATACACCACATCCATGATCTGTCGCTCCCGCCGGCTCAGGGCGGGGGCATGGGGAAGGGGCTTTTTCATCGCATTCATGACCGGCTATGGAGTGTCAAAATATTGACATCTCCCCGTCCGGTCAAGCAGGGAGTGTCAATTTTTTAACGCAGGACAGCGCGCCCGGGACCGCGGGCGCCGCGGTCAGGGACGCAGGGGACCGAAGGGACCCAAGGCCGACGCTGGTCGACTTGCCGCGCGCCCGATGCGGGGCGCCGATGGCTCATTGGTTGACTCCCGGCGGAGGATAGCCTTGCGCGGCGTCGTCGAGGACCAGGACCCAGTCGAGCATTTCGCCGGGATCGGGCGGGAGGAAGGTCTGTTGGCCCGCGGCGGCGAACTCGCCGATCAGCGTTGCGCTGCCGTCCCGTGGATTGAACCACCAAGCCTTCACTCGGGCCCCCGCGAGCGTGTCCAGGCGGACGGTGAACCGTCGGCCGACGGGCGCATAGACCATCGCGAAAGTGCCGGCTTCGTCGCGGGTGGCCACGAAGCGATAGCGTCCGGCTCCCGGCACGCTGGTTGGCGTGGGGTCGGCCACGATGATCGAATCGTCCGGCGCCCGGGTCAGGAACGGACGCGATTTGAGCAGGGCCCGCGCGTGCTGCATTTGCGCTGCGCCGGGCTGCTCGATGGCCTCGAACCAGGGCATGAGGGGGTTGTTGACCGGGTTTCGTCCGGGCGCCCACATCTGCCAGACGGAGTGATGTCCGTAGGTGTGGCCGAAGGCGCCGCCGAACAGATCCCAATAGAGCGGCCGGCGCACGTCACCGGCAATCGAGTGTCCCTGCTTTTTCGCGTCGAACGAAACCGGGTGGTCCTCGTAGATGGGCTCGCCGTCGAGGACCGGTTTGACGGGGCGGCGGTCGTAATCCACCCGCGTTTGGTCGTAACGCCCGGTGAACTCGGGCGCGTGACCATTCTGGCGCATGTTGAAGTCGAGCCAATCGTCGTTGTGAAACCACTCGGCGGAACCTCGTCCGCCCGTGGGATGCCACGTCATGAGGTGCGCGCCGCCGTCCCCCTGGCGCAGACCGCGGGCCATCGCGCGGGTGATCTCCTGATGGGTCTCGTTCTCGACCGGCCGGTCCCCGCCCAGGATCCAGATCAACCCCGCCTCGCGGTAGCGCCGGCCGAGCCATTCCCCGTAGGACCGGGCGTTTGCCGGCGTGAAGATCTCGGGCCCGACGCCCCATTTCCGGTTCCACTTGTCGCCCCAGGTGGGCAGGAACCCGATGTAGATCCCGCGGCGATTCGCCTCGCGCACCACGAAATCGACGTGATCCCAGTAGTCGTTCGCGGGGCCGTCCTGAACGGCGGGTTGCGTCGGGTCGAGTTCGATCAGGGGCCGATGGCCGTACGGGTTGGGGGTGTGCAATCCGTCGAGTTCGGCGAGCGCCACGGCCTGCACGACCGTGAAGCCGCGGGCGGCGCGATGGTCCAGATAGCGAACCGCCTCCTCGCGATCAAGGCGGTGAAACAACTCCCAAGCGGTATCGCCCAGCCAGAAGAACGGGGCGCCGTCCGCGGTCACGAGGAAGCGGCGGTTCTCACTCACCTTGAGCCGGGGCAGGTCTTGCGCGAGCGCCCCGAGCCCGAGAACGAGGGCTGCAGCGACGAGGAACATCCGGGTGGCTTTCATCGGGACCTCATCGTGTCCGGGCCGTCCGCCGTGTCGAGCGAAACTCGCGAACGCTTGACCGTGACAGCCACAATCGGCTCTGGCAAACTGCGCGGATGCATGAGTTTCGCTACGTCGGCGCCAGGCTGCAATGCGAAGGCGTTTCGGTCGAGGCCCTGGCCCGGAAGCACGGGACGCCGCTGTTCGTGTATTCCCAGGGGACCGTGAAGGGCAATTACGAGCGGCTCGAGACCGCCCTGCAAGGGCTGGATCACCGGATTTGCTACGCGATGAAGGCGAATTCGAACCGGGCCATTCTGCGCACCTTCGCCGACTTGGGCGCCGGGTTCGACATCGTCAGCGGCGGTGAACTCCAACGCGCGATGGCAGCGGGCGCCGACCCGGCCACCTGCGTCTTCGCCGGCGTGGGCAAGACCGAGGACGAGATCCGGCTGGCCCTGAAATCCGGCATCTACTGTTTCAACGTCGAGAGCGAAGCCGAACTCCAGCGCCTCGACCGGGTCGCCGGACGGATGCGCAAGAAGGCCCCCGTGGCCGTGCGGGTGAATCCCGACGTGGACGCACACACCCACGCCAAGATCACGACCGGCACCTACGAGAACAAGTTCGGCATCCCGTTCGAAAAGGTCGGCGAACTCTACGCCTGGGCCGCGAAGCGCAAGCACCTCCGTTTGCGCGGCGTGCAGATGCACATCGGCTCGCAGTTGACCGAGGTCGACCCCTTCGAGCAGGCCGTCCGCAAAGTGGCGCCACTGGCCCGGGAACTCGCCGATCGTCACGGCATTGAATTCCTCAGCATTGGCGGCGGCATGGGCATCGTCTACCGCCCCGCCCTGGCCAGCGGTCCGGCCACCTGGTGGCTGAGCAAGGAAGGCCGCAAGGTCCTCAACCCGACCGCCTACGCCGGAACCCTCATGCCGCTGTTGCAGCCGTTGGGCCTGAAGATCCTCCTGGAACCGGGTCGCTACCTCGTTGGCAATGCGGGCATTCTGGTCACCCGCGTCGAATACGCGAAGCAGAGCGGCCACAAGACCTTCCTCATCGTCGACAGCGCGATGAACGACCTGCTTCGCCCGGCCTTGTACGACGCCTATCACGAAATCATCGCCGTCGAACGACGCGCGCGCCGGACCGTCGTCGCCGATGTCGTCGGGCCGGTGTGCGAATCCGGGGACACCTTCTGTCGCGACCGTCCCCTGCCGCTGATGGAAGAGGGCGAGTTGCTGGCGGTATTGAGCGCCGGGGCCTACGGCTCGGTGATGAGCGGCAACTACAACTCGCGTCCGCTCGCGGCCGAGGTGCTGGTCCACGGCAAACGGGCCGCGGTGGTCCGGGAACGCCAGCCCGTCGAGGCGATCTGGGCCGGCGAGAAGACCGCCTCCTGGCAGCGGTAACCCGCGATCATGACCCCGGAACAGTGGGACACAGTGCGTCGATGCGCGGCCGGGGAACCGATGAATTCGCCGCCGGTGGCGTTGATCATCGACAGCCCGTGGTTGCCGGGTTACCTCGGCTTGTCCACGCTGGATTACCTGTTCGATTCCGCCGTGTGGCTCCAGGCCAACGTGCGGGTCGCCGCGGAATTCCCGGAGATCATCTTCCTGCCCGGCTTCTGGGCCGAAATCGGAATGACCGCCGAGCCGAGCGCGTTCGGCTGCCGGGTCAGCCTTTATCCCGACCGCACTCCGGTGGCGCATCACGTCATCCGGGACATGGACGAACTCGACCGGTTGCCGCAACCCAACCCCCTGACGGACGGTTTCCTGCCCGTGCTGCTCAATCAGTACCGCCGCCTCGAACCGCAGATCAACGACGCCGGGCACGTGATGAAGATGGTCGCCGCGCGCGGCCCCCTGACGACCGCCACGCACCTCATGGGCGTCACGAATTTCCTGCTCGCCCTCAAGCTCCAACCGGCCGCGACGCACCGGCTGCTGCAGATCACCACCCGGCTCACCCGGGAATGGCTCGCCGCGCAAGCCGGGGCGCTCGCCAACGTCGAAGGCGTACTGGTTCTGGATGACATCGCCGGCATGATGTCCGCGAAGGACTACCAGGAATTCGCGCATCCGTATTTGAAGGAGGTCTTCGATGCCTTTCCCGGCGCCCTGAAGATGTTCCACAACGACACCGACAACCCGGTCGCTTATCCCCTGCTCCCCGGACTCGGCATCGACGTGTTCAACTTCACCCACCTGCGGCCGCTTGCAAAGGTGCGGGAGATGGTCGGACCGGAACTCTGCCTCCTCGGCAACGTTCCGCCGCTCGAAGTCCTGGCGCAGGGAACCCCCGGCGACGTCGCCGCGGCGACCCGCGCTTGTCTGGGCCAGCATCCCGCAAAGCGTGGCTTGATGCTCTCGGCGGGCGGCGGCACCTCACCCGGAACCCCCGGCGACAACCTCCGCGCGCTGGTGCATGCTGTCCGCCAGGGGGCCGGCTGACGCGACTTCAGGCCTCCTGGTTGGCCTCGACGGGCTCCCGGACGAGATCATCGGGAATCGCATCCAGCCAGAAGGCCAGGTTGAGCAGCAACCGCTCGGCGCAACCGAGCGTCGCCCGATGTTCCAGCACCGCCCGGGCGAGCGCCGGTCGGTCCGTGATCAGACCATCCACCCCCATGCTCAACAGGCGCGACATTTGCAGCGGATCGTTCACGGTCCACACGTAGACCTCGCGGCCCCGGCGATGGGCGCGTTCGATGAAGGAGCGGCTGGCCAGCCCGGTGTTCACGGCGAGGAAATCGGCTTCCAACCGGGTCAGATCACCGACCGCGGTCGCCGCGAGGAGTCCGACCGTCCATTCGGGCCGCAGCGCCTTCATCTTCCGCACCGCCGTGTGCTTCAGGGACATCACGATCACCTGTCGCTCCATCCCCGCCGCTTCCACGATGGCGGCGACGCGTTCCTCAAGCCGCTGGTCGTGGCCGTAGTATTTCAATTCGATGTCCACGCGCACCTGGTCCTTGCACAGGGCCAGCACGTCGGCGAGACGGGGCACGCGTTCCCCGCGGAACTCCAGGGCAAACGAGCTGCCGATATCGATCTCCTGCAACTGCGCCCAGGTGGCGTTCCAGAGCTTGAGGTTCACGCCGGCGATCTTCATGAAATCGCTGTCGTGAAAGACCACCACCTCGCCATCGGCGGTCTCCTGCACGTCGATCTCGACCAGATCGGTCCGGTCGGCGATCGCCCGGGCCACCGCGGCGAGAGTGTTCTCAGGCGCCGAAGCGGAGGCGCCACGGTGCGCAATCACCAGGGCGTGATCCTCGGTTTGCACTCCTTCGAGCAACCAGCCGCCCACCAGGGCCGACACGAGCAACAGGATCACGCCTCCCGCCGCCAAACGACGCCACGGCGCCCGCAGCGGACCGTCCTCGGATGCCATTTCGCCCCCGCCTTCCACGGCCTCCGGCGGGACTTCCGACGGCCGTCCGAGTTGGCGGAACCAGTAGTCCTGAAGCAGGGCGAACGTGGTGGCCTGAAAAACCGAAACCACCAGGTTGCCGCCCACCCAGAGCAGGACCAACCCACCCACCAGCGGGAGGACCAAGGCGAGGGAGTCGCCGGCCAGCGGCACCAGCAACCGCCCCAGGGCCCCGCACACGGCGAGGTTCACCCCGCCCAACACCGCCATCGCCACCGCCCAGAACAGGAACGTCCGGACGATGGCCCGCCGGCAATCGGCGGTGCGCCCGGCGCTGCGGGAAAGCACTTCCGCGGGCGAGGCCTTCTCGAAGAGCAGCAGGGGCAGGACGAGACACCAACCCGCCAAACGCGGCACCACCACGACAGCGAGCCCGGTGCCCAGCAACCCCAGGATCACCGCGGCGCCCCAGAAGGCCGGCGGACGTTGGTCGAGATAGTAGTTGATGTCGTATTGCCGGAGGAGCAGCAGGTAGACCGCGCCGGCGGCCAGCAGGAACGGCCCGGCGACGTTGAGCAGGCGGAGCCCCATCCGCAACGACACGCCCACCAACGCCGGCAGCAGCCGCCACCCCGACTTGAGGGCCCGGCGCACCGAAACCGGGCCCCCCCGGCGGCGCGCCCCCGCGAGGGCGACCAGACCCGCTTGTTCGACAGAGATAATCGCGAGGCCGAACGCCGCCACCACGCTCACGCCGACGAAACCGGCCGGCGTGAGCAGGAAGAACAGGATGTCCTGGTCGGCCACCGCGTCCGCGCCCGAAAACGAAACGACAAGCCGGAGCGCCACGCCGGCCAGCGGCCACAGCACGACGAAGGCCGCGAGTCGACCGAGCACTGCGGTGATCAGAAACCCCCGCCAGCCCGCGCGGAAATCGCGGAGGAGCTCGGTCGGCAGACGGACGGCGTTCGGTTGCACTGCTTGGGTCTTTCGGGACGGGGGCGCCGGTGCGTCAACCGGCGGGCAGGGTCAACACCGGAGCGACCGCCTTGCCGCCGCCCGACTTCAGCGAGAACAGGAAGTGCAGCAGATTCAGCGTGGTCTTCGAGTCGAGATCGCGGTCCTCGACGTAGAACCAGTGATCCCGGTAGCGGACCGCGGTAAACGCGTTCTTTGGTCGTGTGCTGCTCGAGTGAATCCGCAACAAGCGGCCGGTCACCCGGGTCCAGTCGAACCGGTTTCCCTCGGCGTCGCGCGTCACCGTCACCAAGCCCTGCGCCTCATGCTCCGGCGGCGGCTCGACCGCTTGGGACAGGTAGAAGAAAATTCCCATCAAAGACCGCGGATTGATGGCGAACTCGCCCTCGGTCGCCGGTTCGAGGGCGGAACTCAACCGCAGCTGATGCCGCCCCGGTTGCAGCCCGAGCCGTTCCCGGATACGCGCCACTTCAGCCGTTTCCGCCCCGTCGCCCGCGGTGGGCACATCGAGCATCACCTGGACCTCCGGTTGCGCCGCGCCCGCGCGCTGGTAGACCTGCAACCGGAGCATGCCGCTCTTTTGCATCAGGCGCAGCAGCCCGGCGACCTCCTGGAACTCCTCGAACTCCGGCGCCTCGTCCGGGGTCGGGCCGGTGGCGGTGGGCGCGTTTTCGATGCCGTTCAACCGGGACACGCAGGTGAGAAAGAGGCGTTCGATGCTCCACCCCGAACTCGACAGCAGAATGATCGTCTCGGGAGCGATCGGTGTGAGGATCCGCTCGGCGAAGGCCTCCCCTTGCAGCGGCGTGTAAGTCACCGTGGGCTTCTCCTCGAAACCCAGCGACCCTCCGATGGGATACTCGTTGTCCGAGCCGCCACCGACCCCGACCGTGGCCCCGCCGTTGATGCGCGCTTGCAGGGACCGCTGGCTGACCACCGACTGCAGTTCGAGAAACATCGCCCGGTCGCGGTAACGCAGCCGGACGAGGTTCAGGAGCATCTGTTCGTCGGCCGAATCAAGGATGCTCTGGTTGTAGTTGAAACGGTCCGGCCCAACGGTCTGCGGCCCGAGCTTCGTGGCGCATCCCGTGAAGGCCAGGACTCCCGCCAGGGTCAGCCCCGACGTTGCCCATCGTTTTGCAGGAGACAAACGCGGTGTCATGCATCGAAGGCGGCGCGCTCTTGCGAATCGGCCGGGCGCTTTCGTTGCCCCGGTCCACTGCCGATTCGCTCCGGCCGCTCCGCTTCATCCTGTGCCACCGGGCCGGAATGCCAAGCCGCAAATGCCGGGCACACCGGCGCCCCCGCTGGTTCCTCGTCCAAGTTCGTGGTTTTGTCCCTCGGTGCCTTCGTCTAGGCTCGCGGCAACAAGTGCCATGAACGCCTTTCGCCGTCTGCTCATCCTCGCCACCCTCGGCTCGCTCGCCCCCGGCGCCCTGGCCGGTCTCCGACCGGTCGACCTGCGATGCGAGTACCTGAAAAACCCGCTCGGCATCGACACCCGCAAGCCGCGCCTGAGCTGGCGCCTCGAGGCGGAATCCCCGGAGGACCGCAGCCTCACCCAGAGCGCCTACGAGATCGTGGTCGCGGGCGATCTGGCAACCCTCCGCACCGGCGCCGGGGAGGTCTGGCGGAGCGGACGCGTGTTCTCCGCGGCATCGATCCAGGTGCCCTACGCGGGCCGCGACCTGCGTTCGGGAGAGTACTGCTTCTGGAAGGTGCGGGTTTGGGATCAGGACGGCCACGTCTCCGACTGGAGCCCGCCGGCGCGGTGGTCGATGGGGTTGCTCGCGCCCGCCGACTGGCAGGGCAGATGGATCGGTCGTGACGAGATCGAGACCAAGGCCGTGGCGACCAGGGGCGAGTGGATCTGGTTTCCGGAAGGGGACCCGGCGGCAACCGCGCCCGTGGGGCAACGCTTGTTCCGTCGCGTCTTTCGCCTGCCGGGCGGCACGGACGTGAAACGGGCCACCCTCGAAATCACCGCGGACAACCAGTTCACGGCGTTCGTGAACGGTGAACGCATCGGCGAGGGCGGCAACTTCAAGTCGCTCGCTCGCTTCGAGATCGGCCCGCATCTCCGCCCGGGCCACAATGTCCTCGCCGTGGCCGCCACCAATGCCGGCGACAGCCCCAATCCGGCCGGTCTGCTGGCCGCGCTCGAGGGAGAACTGGGCAACGGAGAGACCTTCCAAGTGGTGACCGACGGCTCCTGGCACGCCGCGTCCGAGGCCGCCCCCGGTTGGGAAGGGCCCGTCTTTGACGATGCCGCCTGGCCCCTGGCCAGGTCCCTGGGTTCCCCGGGCATGGCTCCTTGGGGCGAGATTTCCCGTCCGACCGATCGCCGGCTTCCCGCCCGTTACCTGCGCCGGGAATTCGATCTCGCCGGCCCGGTCCGCCGCGCCACGCTGCACCTCGCGGGGCTCGGACTGTCCGAGGCGCACCTGAACGGGCGGCGCGTCGGCGACGAAGTGCTTTCGCCCGGGCTGACGGATTACGACCGCCGTGTGTTCTACGTGACACACGACGTGACGGACCGGCTGCAACCCGGCGCCAATGCCCTCGGGGTGACCCTCGGGAGCGGCCGCTACTACGCGCCCCGCCTGCGGGAACCCACTGCCACCCGCACCTACGGGTTTCCGAAGCTGCTGCTCCAACTCGAAATCGAACTGGCGGACGGCTCCCGCCAGACGGTGGTCAGCGACGAATCCTGGCAGCTCACAACCGATGGCCCGATCCGCGCCAATTGCGAATACGACGGCGAGGAATATGACGCCCGGCTGGAAATGCCGGGGTGGAGCCGCGCGGGATTCATGGATCCGCTCGCCGACGGCCCTTCCGATGACGGCCTTGCCCGGAAGTGGGAGTCCGCGCATCCGGTTGGCGCTCCCGAGGGCGCCCTGGCCGCCCCGATGATCGAGCCCATCCGGGTGACCGAAGTCCTCCGTCCGGTGGCCGTGACCGAACCCGAGCCCGGGACTTACATCTTTGACCTGGGCCAGAACATGGTCGGCTGGTGCCGGCTGCGCGTGGCCGGACCGCGCGGCACGCGAGTCACCCTCCGTCACGCCGAAACGCTCAAGCCGGATGGCACCCTGTACCTCGACAACATCCGCGGCGCTCTGGTCACCGATGTCTACACGCTCCGCGGCGAGGGCCTGGAGGTCTACGAACCGCGCTTCACCTACCACGGGTTCCGGTATGTCGAAATGCGCGGGTTCCCGGGCCGGCCCGACCGGACCGCCCTCGAGGGCTGCGTGGTCCACGACGATCTCGAGAGCGCCGGCGAATGGACTTCCTCGAACCCGCTGTTGAACCGCATCCTCCGCAACGTGCGCTGGGGCGTGCGCGGCAATTACCGGAGCATCCCCACCGATTGCCCGCAACGCGACGAGCGTCAGGGCTGGCTCGGCGACCGATCCGAGGAATCCCGGGGCGAGGCCTACCTGCACGACATCGCCGCGCTCTATGCCAAGTGGCTGCAAGACATGGACGACGCGCAACGTCCCGACGGCAGCGTCCCGGATGTCTGCCCCCCCTACTGGCCGATCTACTCCGACAACGTCACCTGGCCGAGCAGCACGGTGATCATTCCGGATCACCTCCGCCTGCTCTATGCCGACCGGCAGGTCATCGACCGGCACTACCCGGGCATGCGCCGCTGGATGGAACATATGGCGGGCTTCATCGAGGACGGCCTGCTGGCGCGGGACAGTTACGGTGACTGGTGCGTGCCGCCCGAAGATCCGCACCTGATCCACTCCCAGGACCCCGCGCGCAAAACCAGCCCGCGAATCCTCGCCTCCGCCTACTACGTGCACTGCTGCCGGCTGATGGCGGATTACGCCGGGATGTTGAACCGACCGGAGGACGTGCGCCACTACACGGAGCGGGCCGACGAGATGGAGGCAGCCTTCAATACGCAGCTCTACGACGCGGGCGCCGGCTACTACGACAACGGATCGCAGACCTCGTGTGTGCTGCCGCTGGCCTTCGGACTGGCGCCTGCCGGCGAACGGTCGCGGGTGTTCGGTCATCTCCTCGACAAGCTCACCGGGGAAAGCCGCCGGCACGTCGGCACCGGGTTGATCGGCGGCCAATGGTTGATGCGGACCCTGACCCGGAACGGACAGGCGGACCTCGCCTACGCGCTGGCGGCCAACCGGACCTATCCGAGTTGGGGCTACATGATCGACCAGGGGGCAACCACCATCTGGGAACTCTGGAACGGCAACACCGCCGATCCCGCCATGAACTCCGGCAACCACGTCATGCTGGTCGGCGACCTCGTGATCTGGTGCTTCGAGGACCTCGCCGGCATCCGGCCCGATCCGGCCGCGCCCGGCTTCAAACGCCTCGTCATGGCGCCGGTGCTCGCGGGGGATCTCGAATTCGTCCAGGCCTCGCATCACTCGCCCTACGGTTGGGTCCGCAGCTACTGGCGCCGCGACGGCGACCGGTTCGACTGGCGGGTCGAGGTGCCGCCAAACTGCACCGCCCGCCTGCGCGTCCCGACCGTCGATCCCGCCGTCGTAACCGAGGGCGGACGCTTGGCGGCTGACCAGCCGGGGATCCGGTTCCTGGGGTTTGCCGACCGGCGGGCCGGCTACGATCTGGGCTCGGGCGTCTACCGGTTCACCACCCGGTTGGCACAACCGGACGTGATCTCGTCGCGCTGAATCGGCCCGGCGAACAACCCCGCGCGATCCGCCCCCGTCACCCCGCACCCCATGACCGATCAGGAAATCCGCCAACAGCTCGAGGCCTTTCGCTCGGGCCGCCTTCCCGCCGAGGACCCGCTCGTGGCCGAGGCCCTCCAGCGAGCGAAGGACGACCCCGAACTGGCCCGTTGGTGGCGGCAACGCCAGGGCAGCGTAGCGGACGACGTGTTCACCCCCCTGCCCGGGGAACCGGTCCTGCGCAACGACGACGACGAGGACGAAGCACCGGATTCCCCTCCCCGGTCACGCCCCGTGCCGCGCCGCAAGGCGGTGTCCCTCCTGGCCCTGCTCGCCAGCCTGGGATTGGTCGCCCTGGTCGCCCGCCAATGGCGGCGCCCCGAGCCGCCGGCGGACTTTGCGGACTACCGGGACGCGCTGCTGGGGTTGACCCGTGACAAGCCCCCTGAACTCGAGGTCCTCGAGACGGACTTGGTGCGCTTGCAGGAAGCGCTCGCCCAACGAAACGCGCCGGTTCCAGCCCGCTTGACCGAGGGATTGCGCCGTTGCCAGGCGACCGGCTGCGGAACCATCGAGTGGCGCCGGCGCCCGGTCGGTCTCGTGGCCTTTCTCGGCGCGGGACAGGAGGCCTGGCTCTTCGTCACGCGGCGGGCCGGGCTCGTGGGGGCGCCTGCCGGCAGCCATCCCGTTCCAACCCAGGGCGACGGCTGGGCCACCGCGAGCTGGAGCGACAAGGACCGGGTATACCTGCTCGCCACCCGGGGCACGGTGGAGGGGCTGGTTCCCTTCCTCTAATCCGGCGAGCATGCGAAAGCGGTTTGGACCCGACGAAAGCCCCCGCCCCGGGGCGACACCCCCCGGCTTGCGACCGTCAGGGAACGAAACCCCGACATCTTCCGACGGACCGGGCGAACCCGGCCCGTCCGGTTCGAGTCCGGAACCCGCGCTGCTCGCAGCCTACCGGTTGTCGCGCCACCATTTCGGACATCTGGGATGGTGGCCCGGGGAGACGCCATTCGAGATTTGCGTCGGGGCCATTCTCACCCAGAATACCAGCTGGAGGAACGTCGAGCGCGCCATCGGACAACTCAAGGCAGCCGGTGCGCTCGACGCCCACACGCTCTTTGCCCTGCCCGTCGAACGACTGGCGCAGCTCATCCGCCCCTCGGGCTACTACAACGTCAAGGCCCGGCGCCTCCGCGCGTTTCTCACCGTGCTGGTTCAGCAATTCGACGGCGCCGTCGACCGGATGCTGGCGGGCGCAACCCCCGCCGTTCGGGAACGTCTCCTCGCGATCCCGGGCATCGGCGAGGAAACCGCCGACAGCATCCTGCTCTATGCCGGCGAGCACGAGGTCTTCGTGGTCGACGCCTACACCCGCAGGGCCTGCGCCCGCCACGCCTGGTGCGCACCCGACATTCCCTACGGCGACCTGCAACGCCTCTGCGCGCGGGCCTTCAGCCGTGTGGAAACAGCGGACCGCCTGGACCTGTTGCGCGATGCCCACGCCCAATGGGTGATGATTGGCAAAGACTTCTGCCGCCCGCGCGCGCCCCGCTGCGACGGGTGTCCTTGGCGCGGGCTCCTACCCGCCGGAGACCTGCGACCAGGCGTCACCGTTACCCGTGGTTGACGCTTCCCCGCCCCGGCGGTGAACGGCGCCGCTGCGGCCTGGCTGAAGGCTCGACGAGTCCGCCGGCCTGGGATTCAATGGACCCGCAGCCGACGCAGTAGCGTTTCCTGCAACCTTTGTCAGCGGGTCTTACACTGAAGAGCCCCCTGCCACCCACCGGGCGGCGGCGCAGGCTCACTCACGGGTGATCATGGGCGGAGCCCGAACAATCACGCGCCAGAAGCCGCGCCGCCGGCAACGCACCGCCTCTCGGGTCGGCGGCCGACGCGCGGCGCTTCCGGTTGCGGCCGTATTGCAGACGAAACTCCATGCGCCTCCGCCGGGCGCGCATCTCCTCGATCGTCCGCGGCTCCTTCACCTCCTGAACGAGAACCCGAGACGACCGCTGACATTGGTTTCCGCCCCGGCGGGTTATGGCAAGAGCACGCTGGTGGCGCAATGGTTGCCGACGTGCGGCGCACCCTCGACCTGGCTGTCCCTGGGCGAGGCGGAAAGCGATCTGCGCGACTTCCTGCGCTATGTCGTGGCTGCGGTTCGAAAGCTCTTTCCCCGTGCCTGCCCAGGAACGGCGCGGATGATCGAGGCGTTGGACCTGCCCCCGTTGCCGGTAATCGTGGAGAGCCTCGGCAATGATCTCGAGGCCGTGGGAAGACCGTTCGTGCTGGTGTTGGACGACTACTATCACATCCACGGAGATGCCGTGCAGGTTCTGCTGAACGAACTGCTCCGCTACCCGCCCGTCCCGCTCCATCTCGTGATTGTGACGCGGCATGATCCACCGTTGGGACTGGCATCCCTGCGCGCCTCGGGCGGCCTGCTCGAGCTCCGGCAGGATCAGTTGCGTTTCTCCGTACCGGAGACCCGGGCCGTGCTCAAGGCCGCGGCGGCGGTGGAGTTGGAGAGTGATTCCCTCGACGAAGTGGACGGGCGGATGGAGGGCTGGATTGCTGGCGTGCGTCTCCTGTGCCTGGTCTTGCGCGACCGGGCCGATGCCGGGGCATTCCTGCGGGATTCTTGGAGCGGCCACGCCAACATCCACGATTATCTGTTCGAGCAGGTGCTCCAGCGGCAGCCGGAGGATGTTCGTGAGTGGCTCCTGCGGATTTCGGTGTTGGACCGCTTTTGCGCCGCGCTGATAGGAGCGGTTTGCGGGCGGACAGGACTCGGTGGCAGCGAGTTTCTGGAGACCATCCGGCGCAAGAACCTCTTCGTCATCCCCCTCGACACCCAGGGCCGATGGTTCCGCTTTCATCACCTGTTCCAGCACCTGCTCCAACAACAGTTGAGCCACCGTTTGGGCGCCGACGAGACCGCCCGGCTCCATGCCCTCGCCAGCGAGTGGTTTGCCGCCAACGGTCTGGTTGACGAAGCCGTCGATCACGCCCTGACCGCCGGGAATCCGCAGGCCGCCGTGCGGATCGTCGAGGCGCAACGGCTGCCGGCACTTGAGGGAGATCGCTGGCCGGCCCTGGAACGTTGGCTGGCCAAGCTGCCACCTCACGTCAAGCGGGGGCGCTTCGAAATCCTCCTCGCCGAGGCCTGGATCGCCCAACAGCACTTTCGACTGGCCGAACTGCCCCGCATCGTGGAGCACGCCGAGGCGCTTTGCGCGGGCCAACCCGTCGCCCCGCATCTCCTGGGCGAACTGAACTTCTTTCTGAGCTACCTCTCGTTCTGGCAGGGCGACGGGGAACGCAGTCAGACGTTCGTCGACCAGGCCCTTGCACTCCTGCCGGAGAACGCCGGGGGCATGGTGCGGTCGCACGTGGAACTGCAGGTCGGGCTGACCGGTCAGATCCTGGGCCGCCACGAGCGTGCCGTGCAGCAACTCACCCGCTGGATCGAACAGCGACCGCTGCGCACCGGCATCGTCTGGGAACGCGTGATTTTCGGTCGGGCCGCGCTCCGGTTGCTGGCCGGCGACCTTCCCCGGGCCAAGCAGGATGCCCGCGAATTGAACCACGATGGCGAGCGCACAGGGAAGGCGTTCATCCAGGCCTGGGGCAGTTGTCTCGAGGGAATTGCGGCGTTCCAGGCTCGGGACCTCCCGGAAGCGCGTCGCCTCTTCCGTCGCGTGGTTGAACGACGGTATACCGCGCACACTCGCTCCGCTCTCGATGCGCTCGCGGCACTCGCGCTGGCGCATGAGTTCGAAGGAGACAGCGACCAGGCCGATGGCGCACTCGACGAAGCGGTGGCGTTTGCGCGCTGGACCAAGGACCCGAGGATGATCGAAGTGGCCGACTCCGCCCGGGCCCGCGCGGCCCTGGCGCGTGGCGATCTGTCCACGGCACTCGACTGGCAGCGTTCCTTCATCGGCCAAATGGACGTCCCCTCCATGGTCTTCTTTCTCGAACAGCCCTGCCTCACCGAGTGCCGCGTGCTGATTGCCTCCGGAGCAAAGGACGCCCTCAGGGAAGCGGAGATCAAGCTCGCGACGGCCCGCCAGGAAACCACCCGGCTCCACTACGACGGACAGACCCTCGAGATCCGGGTGCTGCAGGCGCTGGTTCACCAAGCGAGGGGCGCTGAGTCAGTTGCCCTCGCAATCCTCGATGAAGCGCTCGCGTTCGCCGGGGCGTCGGGCTGGGTCCGGCCATTCTGCGAACCCGGTCGGCCGATGGCCGACCTGCTCGATCGCCTCCGTGCCCAAGGCAAACGCCAAAGCGAGATCGACCGCATCCGGTCGGCACTCCAGGAAGCCGGCAAAGCAGACTCCGGCGAGGAAAGGCCGGCTCCCGGGTTTGGGCAAGCAGCCATCGAAGCGCTGACCCCGCGCGAACAGGATACATTGGAACTGCTCGCCCAACGGCTCTACGACAAGGAGATCGCCGACGCGTTGTCCGTTTCCATTTGGACCGTGAAGACTCATCTCAAGCACGTTTTCCAGAAGCTGGATGTGCGAAACCGCCGGCAGGCCGTCGTGAAGGCGGCGGAGCTGGGGCTGCTTCCCTCGCCGACTCGGCCCACGCCACGCCGGCCATGACCCGTACGCAGCGTCCGGAACCTTCGGTTCCGTTTCTTCCGATTTCCCTCCCGCCGGCCTGCCTCACCCGAGACCTCCCTCGCATATCACTCGTTTCGAGGGATGCGCCAGACGAGGGCGTGGGCCATGGTGTGATGGTCGGAAGAGCGCGGCACTCCAGCAATCGAGCATGGCGATGGAAGCACAGTTGACAACCGGAAGCATCGGGCGGGAAAGCGGGGGCGGGGATTACCGCATCACCGTGGAAGGCTCGTTGAGCGAGCAATGGTCGGATCGCCTGGCCGGCATGCAGATTAGCGTACGACCGCGCCTCCATCGGAAGCCGTTGACGATCCTCGCGGGCCGCGTCCGGGATCAGGCAGCCTTGTTCGGCGTGTTGAACAGCCTTTACGAACTCCAGTTGCGCATTCTCTCCGTCGAATCCACCGCCGCCTGCGAAACAACCCCGCACGATTATCCCTGATGAACGATTGCGCCCCGATGCCCGGACTCCGCCGCGCCAACCAGTTCCCAGCTGGAACTGAGGTCGCCGGTGTGCGCCTGTGGCGTTGGTCCGCCGACTCGCATCGAGCCAAACCTGAGCCCATACCAGCCCATGATCAACAAGACCCTGATCGCCCTGCTCGACGAGCGGGCCGGGGGCGCCCGCTTCTGGATCACCTACCTGCCGAAGTCGCTTGGCGGTGGCACGTTCTACCTCACCGGCCTGCACACGAAGGACGGCAAGTAGATGAACGGAGCCGACACCTGCAAACTGACGGTCCTCGCCGACACGCCCGCCAAAGACTTCTGGTCGGTCATCGTTTACAGCATGCAAACCAGGGGTTTCGTTGAGGGTGCGAACCGGGTCGGGCGCTCCTCAATCGATCGGCCGGGCATGGAAAGACACGCCGACGGCTCTTATGACATCTACTTCGGCCCGAGTGCGCCCGGGGGATACGAGCGCAACTGGCTCGAGACCGTTCCGGGCAAGGGCTGGTTCGTCGCCTTCCGCGTTTACGCTCCACTGGAGCCCTGGATCGAAAAGACCTGGCGGCCGGGCGAGATCGAGCTGGTGAAGTGAGCG
Source organism: Verrucomicrobiales bacterium (assembly GCA_024233305.1). Classification (GTDB taxonomy): domain Bacteria; phylum Verrucomicrobiota; class Verrucomicrobiia; order Limisphaerales; family J093; genus J093. The sequence continues at coordinate 223,023 of JACKPV010000025.1, read as the reverse complement.
CCCCAGCAACCTTCGAGTATCCTGACCGTGAAGACCAACACTACGCTTCTTTCACTCACGGCGGCCGTCGGGCTTTGCGCCGCGCCGCCCAAAATGAAAATGACCACGCCGGTTCCCGACGGCGTGGCCACGCCCGACGGGTACGTGAGACGCACTGTGACCCGGGGTCATTGGGTCGTCTGGAGAGGCTTTCAGGTGGGTGGCTCGACCGGCCCGGCGGTCGACGCGACGAAGCGGGCATTCCGGCTTTATTCGTTGTCGGAGGCATCCGGGAAACCGGCGATGAACTTCATCAACGTCTCCGGCAAGTACCACAACACGGTTCACCGGATGGACTTCGGCATTTACGACGAGATCAACGAGGTCATCCAGCGGGAGTCAATCCAGGGCGCCGATCAAGTAGCGCGTGACAAGGAGCCATGAAAATGAGAATCACAATGATGAATATGCAACCAAAACGGACCGCCTTGCTCGCCATTCCCTTGCTTGTTTTCGCCGCCCCGCTTGGCGCGAGCGATCTCGACCGGACCATTTTACCCATCCCGGAGCCGACCTATCCGGCCTACACGGAACTGGACGTTCGCCGGACCGAGCCGCCGCGGCGCTTCCAGGTGACCGCGCCCGCGGGCGCCCCTAACGTGGTGATCATCCTGATCGACGACCTGGGCTTCGGGGCGCCTTCCACGTTCGGTGGACCGATTCCCACGCCGGCCTTCGACCGGCTCGCGGCGTCCGGATTGCGCTACAACAACTTCCACACCACGGCCCTTTGCTCGCCCACGCGGGTCGCCCTCAAGTGTGGCCGCAACCATCACACGGCCAACGCCGGGTCGATCATGGAAACCTCCACCGCGTACCCGGGAAACACCGGCGCCATCCCGAATCGTGTGGCGCCCCTGGCGGAAATGCTGCGACTCAACGGCTACAGCACTGGCGCCTTTGGCAAGTGGCACGAAACCGCCGCCTGGGAGACAAGTGTCTCCGGCCCCTTCGACCGCTGGCCCACCCGGCAGGGATTTGACAAGTTTTACGGCTTCATTGGGGGCGAGACCGACCAGTGGTCGCCCCTGATCTATGACGGGGTGAAAAAGGTCAACCCGCCCAAGAAGGAGCACTACCATTTCACCGAGGACATGACGGATCAGGCGATCAACTGGGTGAAGGCCCAGCAGTCCATGACCCCGGACAAGCCCTTCTTCATGTATTTCGCCACGGGCGCCACCCACGCGCCGCACCATGTTCCCAAGGAGTGGATCGAGAAGTTCAAAGGCAAGTTCGACGCGGGATGGGACAAGGTACGGCAGGCGACCTTCGAGCGGCAAAAGCAGCTGGGGATCATCCCGGCCAACACCCAGTTGCCGCCGCGCCCGGAGGATCTTGCGGCGTGGGACTCTCTGCCGGAGGATCAGAGGCGGCTGTTCCGCCGCCAGGCGGAGGTGTTTGCTGGATTTGCGGCCCACACGGACCAGGAGGTCGGCCGCTTGGTGGAGGCCATCAGCGACATCGGCGAGCTGGAGAACACGCTGATCTTCTACATTGCCGGCGACAACGGCACGAGTGCCGAGGGCGGAATGGTCGGCATGTACAACGAAATGACCTACTTCAACGGCGTGCAGGAGAAGGTCGAGGATCTGATCCCGTTGATCGATAAATGGGGCAGCGAGGAGACCTTTCCCCACATGGCCGCCGCCTGGGCGGTGGCCTTCGATTCACCTTTCAAGTGGACGAAGCAGGTCGCTTCTGACTTCGGCGGCACCCGCAACGGAATGGTCGTCCACTGGCCCGCGGGCATCCGGCAGGGCGGAGGAATCCGCTCGCAGTTCGGACACGTGATCGACATCGCGCCGACCATCCTCGAAGCCTGCAAACTACCGGAACCGAAGGTCGTCAACGGGACGCCTCAGGCCCCCATCGAAGGGACCAGCCTGCTTTACTCGTTCAACGAAGCAGAGGCGCCGGAGCGGCACAACACGCAGTATTTTGAGATGTTCGGCAACCGCGCCATCTACCGTGATGGCTGGCTGGCGCGCACCATCCACCGAGCCCCCTGGCAGACCGGGATGCAGAAGCCGCTGACCGAGGACGTATGGGACCTCTACCATGTGCGGGAAGACTTCAGTCTGGCCAACAACCTGGCCGCCACTCACCCGGCGAAGCTGGCCCAGCTGCAGGCGCTGTTCCTGACCGAAGCAGCCCGGTACAACGTCCTGCCCATCGATGACCGTACCATCGAACGCACCAATCCCGAGCTGGCGGGCCGGCCCGATCTCATGGGCGGACGGACTTCGCTGACGCTCTACGAGGGGATGGAGGGCATGCTCGAGAACACTTTCATCAACGTGAAGAACCGTTCGAAGTCGATCACCGCTGAGATCGAGATTCCCGCCGGCGGGGCTTCCGGGGCGCTTCTGGTACAGGGCGGGCGCTTCGGCGGATGGTCCCTGCACCTGCGGGATGGCAAACCGGCCTACGAATACAACTGGCTCGGACTCGAACGGTTCGTCGTGGAAGGCCCCGCGCCACTGCCCCCCGGGAAGGCCACCGTGAGACTCGACTTCACGTACGATGGCGACGGCGTTGGCAAGGGCGGCCGGGCGAAGCTCTCCGTCAACGGGCGGCAGGTCGCCGAGGGACGGATCGGGCGCACGCAGCCCAACCTGTTCTCCGCGGATGAAACCGCTGACGTCGGCTTGGACAACCAAACACCGGTTGCGCTCGGCATTGGTTACGGACCTGGAGAAACGAAGTTCACGGGCCGGATCGACCGGATCCTCGTCGAGGTCGAATGACCGAAAGCGGTCCCCGCGAGGGGTTCCCACTGCAAGCGAGTCAGATGCCTCGACAAGGCCGTCACGGACTCGTGGGGCTCCTCCTCGGACCAGGTCTGGGATCGACAACGATCCTCCGGTTTCTCCCGTGGTGCCTGGCCTTGGCTTCAGTGGCGGCCCGGCCCGGCTCCCGTTCGGCGGAACTCCATGTGCCCGCCACGGAGACCGCCACCCGGGTCAACGCCACCTTGAACCCCATCGCGAGCCTCATCACCGTCCCGATCCGGAACAACTTCGACCGGGTCGCGGGACGGGTGGGCGACGGATTTCACTAAAAAATCAAGGTGAAGCCCCTGATCGCGGTCTCGCTCATGGAACGAGGATCAGGCCATTTGGAAGAGCCGCGTCGGGAGGGGCTGGCCCTTCAAGTCCACCGGACCAAGGTCCCGGGCTTCGAAGCGACCGGGGGGCAGACGCTGCTGGACGGCTTCGGAAATCAACAGTTGCGCGCCGAACTGTTTCGTGGCCTGCTCAATCCGCGCCGCAAGGTTCACCACATCCCCAATGATCGTGTATTCCTTGCGCTCATCCGACCCGACATTTCCCGTCACCGCGCCGCCCACGTGCAGCCCGATGCCCAACCGGGTCGCGGAGATCTCTCCGTCCGCGTTCAACTGCCCGACCGCGTCGAGGATCTCCCGGGCGGCGGTCACGGCGTGCTCGCAGAGCGAGGCATCGTTCACCGGCGCCCCAAACACCGCCATGAAGCCGTCGCCCAGGAACTTGTTCACGATCCCCTGATGGCGATTCACGATGTTGATAAGGGTGCTGAAGAGCGTGTTGAGGTAGCGCATGACGTCGCCCGGGGCCTGGGCGGCGGCCAGCTTGCTGAAGTCGCGGATATCCAGAAACATGATGCAGACCTCCCGCTCCTCGCCGGTAAACTCCAACGGTTGGCGCAGCAGCAGATCCGCAACCTGAGGACTCACGTGCTGGCCGAACATGCTCACCGCCCGATCCCGCTCGGAGGCGGATCGTACCGCCGCCACCATCTGCCCCCGGATCTGCCGGGCGACAAAGGCCGCCGCCAAACCGGTCAGCAGGAGGGTGGAGGCCTTGACCCAGTAGGCCCCCGGGGAGTTCAGAACCTCCCACCCCTCGACCGGCGCCAGGTAACGAAGCGCCACCCCGGCGAGCACGGCGAACTGAGCGGCCGCCAGGAAACCGGCCGCCACGCAAAGCCGGGGGTCCAGATAGAGCGCAGTGAAGACGATCAGCACGAAATAGACATACGGAGCGGCCCCTGCCAGCGCCGGCGCCAAGCCCGTCACGGGAGCGAGCAGCACCACGGCGACCGTTGGCAGGCTGACCTCGACCGTCGTGTTCATCCAGCGGAACCACACCGGGGAGGGTCGGTCGGCGCGCCGCCAGCGGAGCAGCGTTCCCAGCAGGGACATTTCATACAACATCCCGAGCAGCAGGACGATGACGCCGCGAGCGAGCCGGGCCCGATAAAGAGGCCCCGACTCGGGAGCCGCCTGAAGAAGCAGAACCAGTCCCAGCAGGAACGTCACCACGCCCAGGACAAGCCCGGCCCGCCAGAGTTCGCTGCGCAGAACGACGCGCGCGACGGCCCGCCGCACCGACGGACTGAGGGTTGCCTTCATTCCCGTGAGTCTCGGCCCTTTCCCGGCGGCCGACAAGGCTTCGTCGTCAGCGCGGCCGGGAACCCCGGTCACCCGTCATGGTAGGAATGGACGGGGCCGGGCGGCCGGGAGTATGCTCGGCCGAGATCTTGATATGACACGCCACATTCACCTCGCATCACCCGCATCGGAAGTGCTGGTCCTGGTGGTGGCTCTCGCCGGCATGGCCTCCGTGTGGGCGGCGGAGGGCATGCCGCCTCCACCGCCTCCGCCCTCGGCCCCCATGCCGCGCACCGACGGCTTCGACTGGATGCAGTTCAAGAACGGCGAATGGTTGAAGGGCGACATCAAGGAACTGCAGGACCGGAGCTTCACTTTCGAGAGCGACGAACTCGACACCCTCCAACTCGATTGGGAAGACATCAACGCGCTCTATTCCCCTGGACTGAACACCCTGATGTTCCAGGACCGCAGCAGCGCGGAGGGGAGTCTCCGGATCGAGGGGGACCGGGTCATCGTCACCACTGCCGCGGGCGAGCAGACCTATTCCCGCACCGCGCTTCGCACCATCATCCCGGGTCGGCGGACCGAGTGGAATTACTGGTCCGGGAAGCTGAGCCTGGGAGCCACCGTTCGCCGTGGCAACGTGAATCAAACCGACATCTCCGGGTTCTTTCGGATTCAACGCCGCAGCCCGGCAACGAGGCTCCGGCTCGATTACAACGGGGTCTATGGCGAGGTCGACCGTGCGGCGACCGCGAACAACCACCGGGCGCTCCTCATCGCGGACGTCTACCTCACGCCGCAACTGTACCTCCGGCCACTGAGCTTCGAACTCTATCGCGACAAGTTCCAGAACATCGACCACCGGTTGACCCCCGCCGCCGGCGTGGGCTATTACGTCCTCGATCGCAGCGGGCTCGAGTGGTCGGTCTTCGGCGGCGCGGGCTATCAGTACACCACATTCTGGGAGGTGATGCCGGGCGAGGACGCCCACGAGGGCACGGCGGCCGTGATCGGCGGGAGCGAGTTCGAGTGGGAGGCGACGTCAAAGATCGACGTCGGCATGCGCTACAACCTCACCCTGCCGGTTCCGGAAACGGAGACCTACAACCATCACGTCGAGGCTTACGTCTCCTTCGATCTCTGGAAGGACCTCGATTTCGATGTGCGCCTGACCTGGGATCGCATCAACGCCCCCGCCACCGGATCCGACGGCTCCGAACCGAAGCCCGATGACGTCCGGCTCTACGTCGGCCTGGGCTGGGAATTCTGAGCCGTAACCATGCAGTAGGATTCGCTACTGACGGGCACTGCTGGGCACGGACATTGCGGAAAACCAGGAATGCCCGCCCTGGGGGCGAACATACCATTCAGGCAGCCTCGCCGCCCTCTCCGCCAACACCGCCGCGCCGCGTCCTATCCGCGGTATCCGTGCCCATCCCCGGTTCGCTGACTGCATTCTTGCGGCCGAGCCGTGAACATTCAGCAACTCGTAGCCGCCGACGTGTAATCGGCGCATGATTCAGCTGGGACAAGGCTGCCTGCCGCCGGGCGCGATGATTCACCAAAACGTGACTGCCGGTCGGGATCGGCGAGACCGCATACGCCCCTGGATTTCAGCGCCGACTACACGTCGGCGGCCACCGCGTGTTGAATCGACACGGCTGAGCGCCGACGCCGGGGCAACGCGCTGGGGCGGCAGCCCGCGGAGCGGATGCGCCGGGACGCCTTGGGAACCGCCGCGGACCTCGGACTCCGAGGCTCGGATTTCGGGCTTTGGATTTCGGCGCCGCGCCGTGCCAGGCCGCAGAATCGGGCTTTGCAGCCTCCCGGCGCGCTGGCAGAGTCTTCGCTGTGACCTACGAGCAGTTGCCTGACGAATGGAAAGAGTGGCTCGACCTGACGCCAATCGAGCGCTTTCGTCGGAGCGAAGAACTGTTCGCGCCATACCTGGCGATGGGAGGCAGCCTTGATCCCGACCCCGATCCGACAAGTCCTTTCGACTTTCCAGACCAATGGCGTCCAGGCGCTGCTCATGGGCGGGCAGGCCTGCGTCTTGTACGGCGCGGCGCAAGTTAGCAAGGACGTGGACTTGGTCCTGCTCGCCGAAGCCGGCAACTTTGTCCGGCTCCAGCGGGCGCCGGAAATGCTGGTAGAACTTGCTCGTCGGTTCCCTGGCGAAGTCTGCCGGTTCGCCGATACCCGACCGTTGCTCCGTGACGCGATCGCGGGCGACCTTCCCGCCTTGCGCGCCGCGCTCGATGTCGAGGCGCGCGCCGAAAAGGAAAAGGACCGCGCGTATTGGGCGCCGCTGAAGCAGGAACTGCAGTCATTCCGCCGAGCGGAGGCTGGTGAACGAGGCATTTCGAACCGCAACTGAACCCCGCTGCATGCCCGGGTCTGTCGCCAAGTTCGACGCCTTCCTGAGCCACTGCGCAAAGGCCAAGGCGGCGCTGCGTCCGCTGGCCGAGCGCTTACGGACTGACGGGTTGAAGGTCTGGCCTGCCTTGCCAGAGCCGGCACGCGTAGGCCGATTCGATGCATGCGAATCGCCTTCGCCTGGGCGAGCGGGAGCGGGCGGCCGCAAGCCGCATGAGGCTCGTGGGGCACAAGCCGCCAGCATTCTGGCGAAGATCGACCCGCCTTCACTCTACCGCCATGATGGAAGTGATGCAGGGGGCGCGTGCCGGGCTGCCCCGCCGCAGGCTCCGCGCGAAGACGAAAGGCCGGAACGTTTAGGTTTCGCCTGCTGCTTGAACGGCGGGGTGTGGGGCGTTGCCTGCGCCAGAAGCCGGGGCAAAGCGATGGGACGAATGAACATGAAAACCAAAGGAACCCTGTTGGTCGTGATCGGCGTCCTGACGGCCGCCGTCTTCCATCGCCCGGCGGCGGTCGCTTCCGCGCCGGGCACGACGCGAGGCATCATCGACGCGGAGAACCTCACGCGGCCGGCGGAGGCCCGGCAATTGGTCGGTGAGACCGGCCATGTGCTGGTGCCCGAGAGCGACGGGCCGTGTCGATGGACGTTTGCCGAGGGGGTGCTGACCGCGTCGCCGGGGTGGGACAGCGTGATCACGCGGGAGGCGTACCGGGATTTCCGGATGCACCTGGAGTTCAACGTCAACGATGACCCCGCCGCGGAACCGGGGATGAACGGTAATTCCGGTGTTTACATCCAGGGGCGGTACGAGGTTCAGATCCTCAATTCCTATGGCGTTGCCGCGGCCGATTACACGGCGTCGGATTGCGGCAGTCTTTACCGGATGAAGAAACCCGACCAGATCGTGAACCGGCCGGCGGGCGAGTGGCAGAGCTTCGACATCGTGTTTCGTGCCGCGCGTTTCGCCGGGGACAAGAAGATCGAGAACGCCCGCCTCACGGCCTATCAAAACGGGCAGTTGATCCACGACGATGTGGCGATCCCCCGCCATACGGGAGCGGGCAAGAAGGAAGGGCCGGATCCGCAACCGATCAAGCTGCAGGGTCATCATAATCCCGTGCGCTTCCGGAATGTCTGGATTCAACCGCTCGATCTGGACGAGACCTCCGTGGCTTCCGAACCGCCGAGCGGTGGATGAACCGCGAATTCGCCGGGATCCCGGCATGAACCGGGCGGGGCGGGGGATCGTACGGGCAAGCGGGAGGTGGACGCCTCGGGAAGGATGGCGCACAGTCGCCGGAAAACCGGCGCACGAAGACCATGAACACCACGCAACGCATCGAAAGAACCGGAATGACGCGAAGGAACACCTGCTTTGCCGGGCTGCTGTTGGCGGGGTTGGTCGGAGGTGGTTTTGTCCCACCGCCAGAGGTCGGTGCAGCGACGTCCGCTCCGCCAACCGGCGAGTCCGCACCCGTCAGGCCGTCCTTCCCCGCTCATTGGGGCGAACCGCCGGCCATCCAGACGAGGGATTATCGTCCACTGCCGGGCGGTTATGGTTACGGAAGTTCGACGCTGGCCCGCTGGATTCAGCAGCATCTGGACGAGGACGCCTCGCGCAGCGGGGCCGGAACGAGCGGCGTGACCGGACCGCGCGAGCCCGAGGGTCGCGGCGGGGTGCGGATCAGTGGGGAACTGCGTGCCTGGCACAAGGTGACGCTGACCCTGGACGGGCCGTTTGCCCACGAGCGCGACACGGCGCCGAATCCGTTCACGGACTGCCGGATGGAAGTCCGGTTCCGCCACGAATCGGGGGAGCCGAACCACCTCGTTCCGGGCTATTTCGCAGCGGACGGCAACGCGGCGGAAACGGGGGCGGAGGCCGGCGCCAAGTGGCGGGCGCACCTGGCGCCGGACAAGGCGGGACGCTGGGATTACGTGGTGAGCTTCCGCCGCGGACCGGAGGCGGCCCTGGCGGACGAAGTGTCGGGAGAGCCGGTGCGCGGTTACGACGGGCGGCGCGGCAGTTTCACGGTGCTGCCAACCGACAAGACCGGTCGGGACTTTCGGGCGAAGGGCCGGCTCGAGTATGTCGGCGCGCACTATCTGCGTTTTGCCGGGAGCGGGGATTACTTTCTCAAGGCCGGGCCGGATGCGCCGGAGACGTTGCTGGCGTATGCCGACTTCGATGGCACGGCACCGGGCGGATCGGAAGTGCAACGCCCGGGGGAAGCGAAGCCGCGCCCGGTCCTGCACGAGTACGCGCCGCACCGCGGCGACTGGCAGCCGGGCGATCCGATCTGGCGGGGTGAGCGGGGCAAGGGGCTGATCGGCGCGTTGAATTATCTGGCCGGCAAGGGTGTGAACTCGGTCTCCTTCCTTCCCTACAATGCGGGTGGCGACGGCGACAACGTCTGGCCGTTCGTCAGCCGGAACGACAAGCGGCATTGGGACTGCTCGAAGCTCGACCAATGGGGGATCGTCTTCGATCACGCGACGGCGCGGGGGTTGCATCTGCACTTCAAGCTGCAGGAAAACGAAATCGACGATGACCGGCTCGGGCACGAAGCGCAGGCGGGCCGGGTGCTGGAATCGCTGGATGGCGGGCGGTTGGGCCCCGAACGACGGCTTTATTGCCGCGAACTGATCGCCCGGTTCGGGCACAACCTGGCCTTGAACTGGAACCTCGGCGAGGAGAACACGCAGTCCCCGGACGAGGTGCGCGAGATGGCGGGCTACCTGCGCCGGATCGATCCGTATCCCCGCAACATTGTCATCCACACCTTCCCGGACCAGCAGGACCGGGTGTATCCGCCGCTGCTGGGCGAAGGCTCGGCACTGACCGGGGCGTCACTCCAGAACAGCTGGAACAACGCCCATCAGCGGACGCTGAAATGGGTGCGTGAATCCGCGCGCGCCGGGAGGCCGTGGGTGGTGGCGAACGACGAGCAGAACCCGGCGAACATGGGCGTGCCCCCCGATCCCGGGTACCAGGGGCACAGCGGCGAGGCCCGGCAAGGCGGGCGGACGTACACGTTGCACGACATCCGGAAGCTCTGTCTGTGGGGGACGCTGATGGCCGGCGGAGCCGGGGTGGAATACTACTTTGGCTATCAACTGCCCGAGAACGACCTGCTCTGTGAGGACTTCCGCAGCCGGGATCAGTCCTGGGACTACTGCCGCATTGCCATCGAGTTCTTCCCGCGGCACGCGATTCCGTTTTGGGAGATGACCAACGCGGATGAGCTGGTCGGCAACGCGGAGCACGCGAACTCGCGCTTTTGCTTCGCGAAGGCGGGCGAAGTGTATCTGGTGTACCTGCCGGAGGGCGGCGCCTGCGAACTGGACCTGACGGCAGCGGCAGGAAGCTTCGTGGTTCGGTGGTTCAACCCCCGGTCCGGCGGCGAACTCCAATCGGGTTCCGTCGCGCAGGTCGAGGGCGGCACGCGGGCGGCGTTGGGAAATCCCCCCTCCGATCCGACCGAAGACTGGTTGGTCGTCGTCCGCCGCTGAGGCGTATCGATTCCGTCCGCCGTAGCCGCTGACGTGCAGTCGGCGCTGAGCCTCATGGGCTCGGGCCGCCCCACCGGTTCGGACCGACCGTCACGTTTCGGTGAATCGACGCGCTCGGCGGCAGGTGGATGGATCCCGGCTGATTCATGCGCCGGCTACACGTCGACGGCTACCCCGTCCCGGAGACTCGCGGTTGAGGCGCTGCCGGCATTGCGGGCGGCGAGTTCAATCCGCGTCCGGGGGGGTGCCGATGAAGCGCGGGACGGCCGTGCTGAATTCCACGCGCTCGCCTGTGGCGCCGTAATAGCCGCCCCAGCCGATGCGGATTTCCTCGATTCGGGAGGCGTCCAGGCGGCCATCGGCATCCCGGGACCAGCCGGCCAAACCGAAGCGGTTGAGCGGCACGAACACGGTCTCCCGTCCGGCCACGCCGAGCGAGCGCGAGGTTTCGGCCAGGAAATCTCCGCCGTCCTTCTCGTGCAGGATCACGAGCAACTGGGCCGGGGTGCGCTGGCCGGGCGGGACCCGGGTTTCGAGTTCCAGCACGCTCGCATCGCGCAGGGTTTCGGGATGCCGAACCGGCAGGCGCACGAAGAGGAACGTGTCCACGTCGCTTCGGGTGAGGGTGGCCGCGGCTCGGTAGGTGGTTTCGGCGCGCGTGGCCGCCGTCGCGCCGTCGACCTCGACCACGGCTTTGACAAATTCCCCGTGACTCAGCTGAAACGGCCCGACCTCCACCGGACGTCCGGCGTCCGCGGCCAACGAACCGGCGGGCAGCGGAAGGGCGGGCCGGTCAACCGCGCGGTCGAAGGTGGCCAGCACCCCGCCATAGCCCGGCAGGCGAAGGGGCGCGGGCGTCTGGTCCGACAGTTCGCGAACGGAACCCTCCGCCGGATCCCACAACCTCCCGCTCCCGCGCGCGGCGAAGCGGACCCGGCCTTCCCACGGTTCAGGCCCGTCGTTGATGACGAAATAGACTTCGCGTCCGTCAATCCGCCGGTGGGTGACGCGGAGCGGGGCGTCCGTTGGCGCGCCCTCCAGGTCGGGGGCGAACCGCCGATCGAGCAAGCCAGGCAGCAACACTTCGCCTCCGGCGGGCAGCCAGATCACGGCGCCGTTCGCACTGCCGACGGGGCGCATGTGCGGTTTCTCAACCGGGTCCAGGAGCCGTCGCCCAAGCGCGATCACGCGGTCGTCGGGAAAGGCGCTGACGCTGTTGGCCGGTCGCGATCCGACCACGACGACCGCGCCGCCCGCCCGCGCGAACCGCTCCAGTTTCTCCCACGCCGCGAGGGACAGCGTGTCCACACCGGGCAGCACCACGACGCGCCAACGGAGGGGGCCGTGTTCGAGCACGTCCCCGCGGATGTCGGCGTCGCGGAGGGTTTGATCGTCGATGACGGTGAAGTCCCGGCGGGCATCGAACAACGCGTCGAGGACGGTGCGGTAGATGTTCCCGATGCGATTCGCGTGCGGGGAAGCATTGGCCCAGTGGGCGGCGGGGATGAAGTGCGTCCAGAGGCTTTGGGCGGGATACACCACCGCGATGTCCGCGACCTGATGTCCGCCCTGCAGGAACGTCGAGCAGCGGCCGACCCATTCGTTGAGCCGGCGGAGGGCGTCGTCGGGGAGCCCCATGAAGGAGTAGTAGCTGGTGATGACATTGACCCCGGCGACGAGCAGGCGGTCGCAGGTGCCGCGGATTTCGGGCTCGGTTACCGGACGTTTGGGGCGGGTGTCCCCCTCGGGGCGCCAGACCTGGGCGTGGTCGGAGGTCTCGCTCATGACCAGCGAACGGCCCTCGAGTTCGGCGGCGCTGGCGGTGAGGCGGGCGATGTGCCAGGGCACGTCCGGTGGCAGGCTGGTGAGGCAGTCGATGCTGGGCGCGCCCATGCGGCGAAGGCAGGCGAACAGGTCGCCATACAGCGGCACGTGGTTGACGATGTTCTCCTCGGCCAGCAGGTGGCCGCCGGACGGCAGGCCCAGCGTGCGACAGGCGGTCTCGATCTGGCCGAAGTAGTTTTCGCTCACGAGTTCGCCGATGGTCTGCCAGAAATCATGGCGGTGGCGCGCGGCATCCGGTCCGGCTTCGGCCAGCAGCAGATCGGGCAGCAACGGTGCGAGGTCGTAACCGCGGCGGCGCCGGAATTCGGCGGGGAGTTCGGCGGACCAGGGCAACGGCCGCCAGGGCATGCGCTGAAAAAACATGCTCATCAACGAAGGCTCGTCCGTGAAGGTGGCCTCGAACCAGTCGCCGAGGCGGCCGTCGAAATGGCGGGCGTATCGGTGGTGGGTGACCTCGATGAAGCGTTCGGTCGGAGCGGCCTGGAGCAGGTTCACATAGGGCATCTTCTGCCACAGATTGCCGTCGGCATGCGTGCCTTCGTAGAGCCGGTTGCGGGTGACCACCAGGAGCCGCCAACGCCCCGCCGGCGCGGTCCACTCAATCCGGCCGTCCACGGGCAAGGGCAGCGAAACCGGTTCCGCGGAAGGGATGACCGGGCCCGCTCCGGCAGGCAACGGAAAGGCGACCGCGAGCACCAGGTCGCCCGGCGGCACGGTCAGACTCACCGGGCCCGGACCGCATTCCTTGTCCACGGTGAGCATTCCGGCGGCCTCCCATTCCGGGTGATCGCGCAGCACCAGGCCGCCGGCGTTGCCGGAGGGATAGCCGCGTTCATCGTAGAGCCACAGCGCCATGCCGGCCTGGCGGGCGGCGGTTACGGCGCGGACGAAGGCGGCCCATTGCGGCTCGCTTTCGAGGTATTGATCGAACGCGACGTTGCAGACCAGGCCGCCGAAACCCTGGTCTAGCAATCGTTCGCGCAACCGGTCCTGCGCCGCGGCGGCATCGGGCCAGCCGTGGATGATCTTCAGGATGCGGTTCGCCGCCGGCGGTCGCGCGAAGCGTTCGGCGAGGGGGGCGGTCCGGGCGGAGAAACGGGACGGTTCATCGGGCGGACGCAGGGTTGCATCCAGCAATCGGTAGGCCCGCTCGCGGACGTCCGGGGGAAAGTCGTGATCGCAGTCGGGGTGTTCGACGATCAGGTTCGGGCCGGCCTCGAAGAGATCGTAAACCGGACGCGCCGCAGCCGCGATGGCGTCGACGCTGTCCCAGTGGAAATTGGCATCGCGCAGCGGGGCGCTGAGGAAGCACACCCGCGGGGCGAGGGCGCCGATGAGTTCGGGAAAGTCGAACGGGAGGTCGGCGAGGCGGTCGCGGAAGGCGGCCAGCCGGGGCATGTAACGTTCCTGGGTCCAGCCGCGTCCCGGCTGCCAGACTTCGGGCTGCCCGCGATAATAGTCCTGGAAGGAATCCAGTCCGCAGCTTGAGATGACGACCTTGAGGCGCGGGTCGAACACGGCGGTGAACACGGCGTTGTGGCCGCCGAGTGAATGGCCGATGGCTCCGAAACCGCCGGGTCGCACAAAGGGCAGGGAGGCCAGCAGGTCGAGGCCGCGGATGTTGTCCCAGATGGCCTTCATCGTGCCGCTGGCGTAGCCCAGTGCCTTCAGGTCCGGTTGGTAGGCCGCCAGTTGCGGATAGCTGGGAGCGAGGGTGACGTACCCGCGTCGCGCCAGTTCTGCGGCGTACTGGCGGTTCGTCCGTCCGCCCAACCCCACGACCACGCCAAATCCGATCGTGTTGTCCGTCGGGTGCAGGCACAAGACGGCAGGACACGGCGCCCCGCCTTCGATGGCCCGCTTGGGAATGAGCAGATAGGCCGGCGTCCGCGATCCGGGCTCGGCGCTGTACTCGATCAACCGTCGCACGTATTCGCCGCAGTCGGTTTCCTCAACCACCACCGGATCGAGCGCGCACCGCTTCGTGTCGTCCGGCAGGGGGCCCATGATCTGCTGCATGGCATCGAGGATCCCGGCGCGGCGTCGACTCCAATCCTCGATCGTGCGGACCGGCTGGACCGGACCCTCCGGGGCAACAAACGCCAGCAGGTTGTCGCGGTCGAGGGGCGGCGAGGTTTCCGCCGCCGGGTTGCTCGGGCTGAACAGCAGGAGCAGGCTGACGAGCCCGCCGACCGGGCCGAAGCCGGCGAGGGTTCTCGGACCATGATGCATACGGGAGCTTTCGGAGGACGGCGGTTTCGGGCGTTACGAGGGAGCCGGTTGGCTTCGCGTATCCCGTCCTACCGGGGCGGAATCGGGCGTCCGGCGGTCCAAGGGATGTTGGCCTCGTCGAGTTGCCGCTCGAGTTCGCGCCAGGCTTCGCCCGTCAGTTCGCGCAGTTCGCCGGCGATGGCGGCGTATTGGGCGGAGGCCACATCGAAGTCGTGCCGTTGGGTGCCGGTGGGTCCATAGGTCGAACGCTGGCCGGCGAGGGCGTTGTTGAGCCGGTCCATGATCGGGAGCCGATCGGGCTCGTTGAACTGCGCCTTGACTGTGCCGCCGACCAGCCGCAGCCGGAGTTCGGTGAGGCGCAGTTCCATGGCACGCGCGCGTTCCCGCAATTCCTGCCGGTCGGCGGCGACGCCCTCGATGGTCCGGGTGATTTCGCCGAGCTGGCCGAGGATTTCCTGCGAACGTCCGGCGGCGGCGCGCACGGTGCGGGCGAGTTCTTCGGCGTGCCGGTAGAAGGCAAGCGCTTCCTCGCGGCTCGCTCCGCGGAGCGCCGGTTCGCGGAGTGCCACCACCTCGAAGGTCTGCGGTTCCCCCAGGCCCACGACCTCCCCGCGAACGCGTTTTTCAACCCGCACCCGGTAATCGCCCGGCACCACCCACGGACCGGCCCCGCGGGCGGAGGACGAGGAGGCGTGACACAGGTTCCAGGAAATGCGGTGCAATCCCGCGGAGGCGGGCCCGGTCATTCGGTCGATCACCTCGCCGGCGGCGTCGGTGACGATGAACTCGAGCGTGGGGCGCTCCTCGCGTGCTTCTGCCTCCAGAGTTTCCCACGCCGGGGGTGGCGTGTCCTTGCCGGCCTTCCAGGCCTTCCTTTCCTGCTCCTTGCGCTCCTGCTGGCGGGTCTTGAGCGAGTCGCGCAGGTAGTAGGTGAACACGGCGCCGAACGGCGGGTTGGGCGCGGTGAACAGCTGATCCCCCTGGCTGCCCCGGCCACCGCCCAGTTCCCGCGTCGGGCTGTAGAGCCAGGCCCGTCGCACCGGGAACAGAATCAGTTCCTCGTCGCGGATGGCTTCGGCGCTCAGGTCCCGCAGGAAGCGGTAGTCGTCGAGGACAAAGAAACCGCGCCCGAACGACGCGCCGATCAGGTCGTTCTCGCGCCGCTGGATTTCCAGGTCACGGAAGGGAATCGTCGGCACCCCGCCCTTCAACTGGAGCCAGTGCTTGCCGGCATCCAGCGAGCAGTAGACGCCGAACTCCGCCCCGAGGAACAACAACTCCGGCTTCACGTGGTCCTGCTCGATCCGCCAGAGGATCTGGCGGTCGGGCAGGTCGCCCGTGATCGATTCCCAGCTCCGGCCGCGGTCATTGCTCCGTACCAGGTAGGGCTTGAAGTCGCCCGTCTTGTGGTGGTCGAAAACTGCATAAACCACGTCCGCATCGTGCCGGTCGGCCTTGACGTCGTTGACGAAGGCCTCCTCGGGAATCCCATAGATCCGTTCCACACGCCGCCAGGTCCCGCCGCCATCCTCGGTGACCTGGATCAGCCCGTCGTCCGTGCCGACGTAAATCAACCCCTCTTGCACCGGTGATTCCGAGATCGAGGTGAGGTTCCCGTACTGCGACATCGCCAGCGTGTCGTAGACCGCGTCGAGGCTCCACACCCGGTCCATGTGCTTCCGTTGATAGCGTTCCTGTCCGCGCGAAAGGTCGGGGCTGATCGTGTGCCAGGTGTCGCCGTGGTCATCGCTTCGATGCAGTTTCTTGGAGCCGAAATAGAGGCGCGCCGGGGAGTGCGGGCTGATGAGGATGGGCGAGTCCCAGTTGAAACGCAGGTCTTCCTCGTCCGGTTCCGGGCGCGGCCGGATGCTCGTCGTTTCGCCGGTCAACCGGTCGTACCGGCGGATGTAGCCCTCCTGGGATTCGCCGTAGATCAGGTTCGGGTTCTCGGGGTCGATGGCGCCGTCGTGCCCGTCGCCCCCGATGATGATCTGCCAGTCACTGTTCCGAATGCCGGAGGCGTCCGCCGTCCGGGCCGGGCCGTACTGGGTCGAGTTGTCCTGCGTGCCGCCGACGACGTGGTAGAACGGTTCGTCGTAGTCCGCCGCGACTTTGTAGAATTGGGTCAACGGGAGATTCGGAAAGAAGGTGAAGGCGCCGCCGCGGTCGTTGGAGCGGTAGAGGCCGCCGTCGCAACCGACCAACAGGAAGTCCGGATCCTGCGGGTGAAAGGCGATCGCGTGGTTGTCCACGTGCTTTGCCGGGCTTTCCACGGTCTCCCAGGTCGCGCCGCCATCCGGGGTCCGGCTCAGGCGGACGTCCATCTGATAGACCACGTCGAAGCGGTGCGGGTCGCAGTAGATCTCCTGGTAGTAGTGCGGCCCCGTGCCGCCGCTGATGATGTCGTTCATCTTGCGCCAGCTCTCCCCACCGTCTGCAGAACGCCAGAATCCGCCGGTGCGCCCGGCCAGTTCGATCGAGGCGTAGACCACGTCGGGTTGCTGGGGCGAAACGGCGAGCGCGATCTTGCCCTTGTCGCCGCCGGGCAATCCCTGCTTCAGTTCGCGCCAGGTCGCCCCGCCGTCCACGGATTTGTGGATGCCGGACTCGGGACCGCCGTTGACCAGCGCCCACACGGTGCGGTGGCGCTGATGGGTGGCGGCGTAAAGCACGTCGGGATTGCGCGGATCGAAGGCCACCTCGGTGACCCCGGTATAGGGCCCCCGGGCCAGGATGCAGGTCCAGGTGCGGCCGCCGTTGGTGCTTTTGAACAGACCCCGTTCCCCGCCCGGCGACCACAGGGGGCCCTGGGCGGCAACGTAGATCACGTCCGAATTCCGCGGGTCCACGAGAATCCGGGCGATGTGCTCGGTCGCTTTGAGTCCGAGATTCTCGAAGGACCGGCCCCCGTCGCGGCTGCGGTAGACGCCATCGCCGTAGCCGACGTGCCGGCCGCCGACCGCCTCACCGGCGCCGACCCAGACGGTATTCGGATGCGATGGGTCGAGCGTGACGCAGCCGATGGAGTAGGAACCATAGCGCTCGAAGATGGGCTTCCAGGTGGTGCCGGCATTCTCGGTTTTCCAGAGGTTTCCCGACCCGGCGGCCACGTACCAGGTGTTGGGGGCGGCGGGATCGAGCGCGATGTCCGCGATCCGGCCCGACATGAAGGCGGGACCGATGTTGCGCCATTCAATGCCGCCGAGCAGGCCGGCATCGAGCTTCGGTTTGTCCGCGGGTTCGTCGGGTTCGTCCGCCGCCGCCGGCGCGAGGGGGAGCAGGCCGAGGCCGGCGAGGAACGTCAGGAGAACGGGTTTGCGGAGGAACCGGGCCTTCATGCAGGATGGCAGCGTCATGTGAGCGTCAGGCATAGTCCATGCGGGGTTTCTTCAAAAGCGCAAAGTGGGGCGGGGCGGGCGCCAACGCCGTTTCCCGAAAGGACCGGCCGACGCGTGTTCGGGCGCTCCGGCAGGGCTTCACCCTGATCGAGTTGCTGGTGGTCATCGCCATCATCGCGATTCTCGCGGGCATGTTGCTGCCGGCGCTGGCCCGCGCCAAGGACAAGGCCCGGGGCATCCGCTGTCTGTCGAACGCCCGGCAACTCGGGTTGGCGGTGAGTTTCTACGCCGATGACAACTCCGAGGTGTTCCCGCCGAGCGCGAACTACGATTTTCCGGTGGACGATCCGCAGCGGATCTGGCCCGTGCGGGTGCTGCCGTATGCCGGCGATACGAACATCTTCAGCTGTCCGGGCGCCCGGTTGAAGGGGTTCCCGACGATCTGGGCCGAGCGCGGGGTGGGATCCATCGGTTACAGCACCGCGACCGCCTTCGATTCCGCGGGGATCGAGGGATTTCCCGCGGCGCTGCGCACTTCCGCCGTGACGCATCCCACGTTGACGCCACTGTTTGGCGACACGCCCAACGGGCCGACAGGTGAGAAGTATCGCGGTTTCACGTTCAGCCCCTACAACGGGGAGCCGAACGCGGTCGATCCGCGGCTGGGCACGCCCTTGATCGCCGCGCACGATCTCGTGCCGGAGTTGAACGCGTTGCCGCCGTCGGCGCTCAAGCCGCTCCTGGCGCGGCACGGCGGCAGGGTGGTCTTGATCTTTGCGGACGGGCATGCGGGCTCCCACACCGTGCCGTCGATTCTGGCTCAGGGCGCGGGGGCCGGGTTTCACTGGCGCTTCCGTCTGCCCTGAACCCCGGAGCCGTGAGGCAGCCCGACCTCCTCAGCCGTCACCATTCAGTAGTGCGTAGCCGCCGACGTGCAGTCGGCGCATGCTTCAGCTGGGATAGGGCTGCCGTCCGCCGGGCGCGACGATTCACCAAAACGTGACTGCCAGACGGAACCGGCGAGACCGCGTAAGCCTTTGGATTTCAGCGCCGACTACACGTCGGCGGCTACCGCGGGTTGAATCGTTACGGCTCAGCCGGCGAGCGGGGCGAAGACCTTGCGGGCCTCGGCGACGCTTCGCCGGTGAGCTTCCAGGGCGTTGAGCGTTTTGGGAGAGCCGCTTTCAATCGCCTGCTCCAGCACGACCAGCGGGCGGACATTGCGGTCCACGAGGTCGGCCACAAGTCGCGGGTAATCCACGTCACCGCGGGGACTGAAGATCTCGGTCCAAACCCCGTCCTGCGACTGGCGGACGTGAAGTTCGACGATGCGCGCGGCGTAGAGCCTGACGATGTCGAAGAGCGCCACCGCCGAGTTGCCTGCGCCGCGGTAGACCCAATGGGCATCGAGGCACAAATGAACGTGGTCGGGATCGGTGCCGAGCATCATGTGGTGGAACTCGCGCGCGGCCGCTCGGAGTTCGATGTCGTGGTTGTGGTAGGCGAGCTTCAGGCCCAACGCGGCGAGTTCCCTTCCGAGGGTGTTCAGGTTGCGGGCCTGGACTTCGAGTTGCTGGTCGCTCTTGTTCTCCGGTCCGCCCCAACGCAACGGGCTCGGATTCGTCACCACGATCCGCGTCCCGAGGGCCTTCGCCGCCCCGGCGATGCGAAGAACGGCACGAATGCTCTCTTCCGCCCTGACCGGATCGTGCAACTCGCTGTTCACATAGAGCGACCGCATCTCCAGCTTTCGGTCGTCGAGGTTCCGGCCCATGCGGGTAATCTGCTCGACCGAGGCGCCCGAGGGTTCAAAGCCGTCGAGACCGCTGGCCGCCACTTCGGCAAGATCGGTGTCGAGATGTTCGCCGAACCGGCGGTTGTCCCGGCCAAAATAGACTGACCAGGTGTATTCGTTGCAAGAGAGGTGAAGCGGCCCGGGGGCTTGGGTCCGGGCGAGAACGGAGGTCAGGGGTGTCAGAGCGGCAACCCGACCCAGGAATTGGCGGCGGTTCGTTGGCATGGCATGAAGGATGTTGGTTCGCGCGCCCGCTCGCGCCGCGTCGACATCGACCGCGTTCGGAGGGAAATCTCCAATGAACGCACGCCGGCGGAGCGGAGCGTCTTTTCGATGGGCAGTGTAACGGCGGACGGCGGGTTTGGAAGCCGGGATCGAGGAAGCCGCCGGCGCGGTGGTCGTCCCCCCGCGACATCCGGTAGCCGTCCGCTATCGGGTGACGCCCGGCCTGAGCCGTATCAATTCAGTCAACGGACCGCGGATGGGCACGGATGCCACGGATGGCGTGCGGCGCTGCTGCTTTGGCGGAGAGGGCGGGAAGCCTCACTAAATGGTGAGCCCGAACCCAGGGCGAGCGATTCTGGTTTCCCTCAATATCCGTGCCCATCCGCGCCCATCCGTGGTGAATCCAACTGCATGGTTACGGCTGAGGCGTGCCTGCGGTCCGGACCACCTGCGTTTCGTGGACGGGTCCGTCCTGACAATATCCTGGTGGCCTCGCTTCCGGCGGACCGGGAAGCGCAGCGGCCTGGTGAACCGGGGCCGCGAAAACCTCGACAAGCCGGCGTTGATCGCGCGTGATGGCCCCATGCACCGCCACCTTGTCCGTCCGGCCTCCCTGGTGGGGCTGCTGGCCGCCGCCTGTCTGTCCCAACCCTTTCGTGCCTTCACCGCTCCTTCCGCACTGGAGGCCGGCTGGGAGGATCCGCCCGTGGAAGCCCGGTTGCGGGCCTATTGGTGGTGGCTGAACGGCAACGTCACGCGCGCCTCGATCACCCGCGATCTCGAAGCGATGAGGGCGCAGGGCTTCGGCGGCGCGTTGATTTGTGATGCCGACGGCTCCGAGCAGCGGGGCAACGAACGGGCGCCGCACGGCCCGACGTTTTTTTCTCCGGAATGGCGGGCGCTCTACCGGCACGCACTCGCCGAGGCCGACCGGTTGGGCCTCGAAATGAGTCTCAACATCCAGAGTGGCTGGAACCTCGGCGGGCCGATGGTCACCCCGGACGATGCGCCCAAGAAGCTGGTCTGGACACGGCTCACCGTCGATTCCCCGACCGTCACGCCGCTGAAGGTCGAGCCCCCGCGCGGCCGGGATGGCTATTACCGCGATCTGTTCGTGCTGGCGTATCCTTTGCAGACCGGCGGTCCCGCGGAGGCGAACCCCGCCACGATTCGGAGCAGTTCGGCCCAGCCGGACCATCCGGCGGAGTCTGTCGCCGACGGGCGGCCCGAGACGTTCTGGGTCTCCGCCGGCGCCGAACCGGGGGGCGGACCGACGCCGGAACGGCCGCAATGGATCGAGTATTCGTTCCCCACGCCGCTCGCGGTGGACCGGCTGATCTTGAGTCCGCGGCCCGACTATGGTCCGAAGGACGCCGAACTCCGGGTGCGCCTGGGGGATGGGGAATGGAAGTCGACGGCGACCTTCACGGTCGAGCGGGCGGCAACGGTGACGGTTCGGTTTCCCGTGGTCCGGGCGAAGGTCTTTCGCGTGCTTTTTCGCAGCGCCCATGACCCGCGTTTCCCGGACGCCCCGCGAAACGTCCAGGTGGCCGGTCTGACGCTGGCGGGGCCGGCGGGCGAATGGCCTGTTCCGCCCCGCCGCGGATTGTTGAACTGGGAACAGAAGGCCATGCACCGCGCCCTGCACTTCTCGGCGCCCGACACGACGCCGTTGCTCGAGGAATGGCCGTCGCGGCCGGACGAAGCAGATGTGCGGGCCGCCGACGTGGTTGATTTGAGCGGGCGGCTGCGGGCGGACGGGACGCTGGATTGGACGCCACCCGCCGGCCGTTGGGAGGTGCTGCGTCTGGGGTGCACCCTCAACGATCATTGCCGGGTGTCGACGTGCAGCGAAGGCTGGGATGGCTACGCCCTGGACCCATTCGATGCGGGGGCGTTTCAGCGCTATTGGGAGGCGGTGGTTGAACCGCTGATCGCTGATGCCGGTCCGCTGGCGGGGCGGGTGCTGAAGTACCTGCACACCGACAGCTGGGAGGTCGAGGTGGCCAACTGGACGCCCACCCTGCGCGAGGAGTTCCGCCGCCGGCGCGGGTATGATCTGGCGCCGTTCCTGCCGGTCATTGCGGGCCGGTTGGTCGGGAGCCGCGAGGTGAGCAACCGCTTCCTGCACGACCTGCGCCGCACGTTGGGCGACCTGGCCATCGACCACCACTACCGGTTGTTCAAGGAAAACGCGCACCGCCACGGTTTGCTGATCCATCCCGAATCCGGCGGCCCGCACGCGGTGCCCATCGACGCGCAGGAATGCCTCGGCTTCAACGACGCCCCGATGAGTGAATTCTGGGCGTGGTCCTGGGAACACCGCGTCGGCGATGCCAATCGTTTCTTCGTGAAACAACCCGCCTCGGCGGCCCACACCTACGGCCATCGCCTCGTGCTGGCCGAGGGTTTCACCACCATCGGTCCCCACTGGCAGGAGACGCTCTGGGACAACCTCAAACCGGCGTTTGACAAGGCGTGTGGCGAAGGACTGAACCTGCTCGTCTGGCACGCCTTCGTCTGCTCACCGCAAGCGATGGGCCTGCCGGGACAGCAATACTTCGCGGGCACGCACCTGAACCCGAACGTCACGTGGTGGTCCCGATCGAAGCCGTTCTTCGATTACGTCAACCGCTGTCAGTGGATGCTGCAGCAGGGGCGTTTCGTCGCCGATGTGGCGTACTACTACGGAAATCATGTCCCGAACTTCAGCCAGCTCAAGCGTTCCGATCCGGCCGGCATCCTGCCCGGCTACGATTACGACGTGGTGACCGCCGGGGTGATTTGCGACCGGATGACCGTGGTGGACGGACGGTTGACGCTGCCGGATGGCATGGCCTATCGGGCGTTGGTGCTGCCGGACCAGAAAGCGATTTCGCGGCCGGTGTTGCGCAAGCTCCAAACCCTCGTTGCCGATGGCGCAACCGTCATCGGTCCGCGCCCGGAACGCGCCGCCAGCCTGCAGGATCATCCGGCGCGCGATGCCGAGGTGCGGCGGCTCGCGGACGAGCTTTGGGCCGCTGCCAGCCCGGAGACCGGCCCGACCGCGGGGCGGATCATCGCCGGCCATCCGGTTCGGGAGGTCTTGCAGGCCCGGGGCGTGCGGCCGGACTTCGAGTTTCGCTCGACGAGCACCCCGCCCTCGGACACGCCGCTGGACTACCTGCATCGTCGGGTTGATGACGTTGATCTCTACTTTGTGGCCTGCCGCACCAATCGCAGCGAGGACTTCGTCGGCGTCTTTCGGGCCACGGGCCGGACGCCGGAGTTGTGGAACCCCGTGACCGGCGAACGTCGACCGGCGCGGGCCTTCACTCAGCGGGACGGGCGCACCGAGATGCCGCTCCACTTCGATCCTTGCGGTTCCTGGTTTGTGGTGTTCCGGTCGCCGTCTGCCGGACCGGCATCGGTTGGCACGGACAACCGGGATCGCTTCGAGTCCATGGCGACGTTGGAAGGCGCGTGGACCGTGCACTTCGACCCGGACTGGGGCGGCCCGGCGACGGTCGGGTTCCCGCAATTGGTGGACTGGACGACGCGTCCGGAACCGGGAATCCGTTTCTACTCCGGAACGGCGCGCTACGAACGGTCCTTCGACTGGCCGGCCGGCGGTGCGGTTGCTTCCGGGCATCCGAGCGCTGAAGTCTGGCTCGACCTGGGCGAACTGCGCGAACTGGCCGAAGTCCGCCTGAACGGTCGCGAGTTGGGAATCCTCTGGACGCCGCCGTTCCGGGTGAGGCTTGACGATGCCCTCCGTCCGGGCCCGAACCGGCTCGAAATCGACATCGTCAACTTCTGGCCCAACCGCATCATCGGCGACGCTTCGCTGCCCGTGGAACAGCGCCGCACCCGGACCAACATCCGCAAACTGACCGCCGAGAGCCCGTTGATGCCTTCCGGACTCCTGGGGCCCGTCCGGTTGCTGCGCCGGATCGAGTAGAACCCATCCGCCGACGGGCGCCAGGCGGGAGGCCAGGGGGCTGGCGGAAACCGCTATCGCGAGGCGGGGGTCAACCGGGCGACAAAACCCCCGTCGGTTGCCAGGCGCAATTGAAGGGAGTCTGACGACCGCACGTTCAACGCCTCCACCGCCAACCGGTTCGGGTCGCCCTCGGAACCGTCCGCGTCCCGCCAGAGCCGCACGTCGTAGCCACCCGCCCCAAGGAAACCCAGCGGCAGTTGCACGTTGCGGGGGGCGCCGGCTGACAAGCCTCCCAGGTACCACGCTGTACCCTTTCGGCGTGCGGTCACCAGCAAGCGTCCCACTTCGCCCACCAGCACCCGCGTGTCATCCCACCAGGTCGGGACTTCGACCACGAAATCGAACCCGGGCTGGCCTTCGTAGGCGGTCGGAAAGTCGGCGACCATCGGCGTCGGGTTGTCGAAGCAGACGTACATGGCGAGCATGTGGCAACGCGTGCCCAGCACATTTGGCGCGACGTTCCGGGGCTGGAAATCGTCGCGGGGCAACGCGCGAAAACCCCCCAGGTGATAGTCCATCGGCCCCGCGATCAAGCGGGTGAAGGCCATCATCAGGTCGTGCTCCGGCGGGCAGGCGTCGCTCCACTTCAGATACTCCAGGTTCAAGGCGCCCTCGTGGTTCATGAGATTGGGGTAAGTGCGCTCCAACCCGGTCGGTTTCCAGATGCCATGAAAGTGGATCATGAGGTGGTGGCGGGCGGCGGCTTCCAGGATCTCCTCGGTGAACTCGACAGTCGCCTGATCGTCGTGGTCGAAGAAGTCCACCATCAGGCCGCGCCAACCCAACCGCTCGAAAGCGGCAAAGGCCTCCTCGACCCGGCCGCGCAGCGCGCCGTGGTGCACCCAGGTCCACAGCCGCACCTGTCGCGACCCGGCATACGCCCGGATGGCCGCGAGATCGAAGCCCTCGCGCGGCCGCGTGACATCCGTGTCCGGCCCGGGAGCGACGCCCGGTTTGGACTGCACATACCAGGGCGTCACGGTCTCCTCCGTCGAGGTCATTGAATGCGTCGGAATCCCGGTCCGGGCGCAGAAGTCGATGTACCGTTTGGCCATCGCCACCGAGAGAATCGGTTCGCCCCGTTGGCCGTCGTAGACGTCCCCGTTCCACCAGGGGAACGTGATCTTGCCCGGCTGGATCCAGCCCGGGTCACCAATGACGGAGGGTTCGTTGAGACAATGGATCGTCCCTGACTCAAGCAGCGCGCCGGGTCGGTCGGCGAGCATCACCACCCGCCAGGGCGTTTCCATCGGCAAGGGCCGCACCACCTTCGATCCGTCCGCGCGCGGCGTCAGCCGGCAACGCAGCGAGTCGTCGGCCTCCCGCATCAAGGCCATCCCCGCATACCGACGCAGGGCGGCTTCGGTGATCGCGGCATAAACGCCGTCCGACCACTGCAAGGTGAGGGGCAGATCCAGCAGAGCGCCGCGCCGGATCGCCGCGCCGGTGGTGGTTACCACGTTGTGCTCGTGCGAGGTCCGGTGGTTTTCGAGATACTGGACGTGCGCCGTCGGCTCCCCGTCGGGCCGAAACGCGGTGGTTTCGTCGGTGATGGTTGCCTTCCTGCCCCCGGTTGCCGACCCCAGTTCGTAGCGGAACGCGATCGCGTCATTGTAACACCGAAAAACGACCGCCACCGAGACCGCGCCCACCGGGATCATGACGAGCCGGGCTTCTTGAAACCGGTTGTCCGCATGGGCTTGGCGACCAAAGAGGACCCGTACCCGCTCGTCAACCGCACGCCGCCGGACCTCGCGCACTTGGATTCCGGCCAACAGCTCGCCGTCCGCGCGGGTGCGCAGACCCAACACGCAATCCCGGAAGCGGGGCTGGCCCAGAAAGGAAGCCGACCAGGTCGGCGCCGCGGCCGAACCGGGCAGCGGGAGTTGAATGGTCACCTGGATGCTCCCGTCCGGGGAGGCGAGCCCCACCGGCGGGAGCGCGTCAGCGCCCAGGGCTCGCGTCAACGCCAAGGTGGTCAGCATCGCGGACAGTCGGAATCCGCGGGCGTGACGGATGGCCGGTCGTGCGCGCCGGGAAGGCGGAATGGTGATGGCGGTCATGGGGCAACACGCTGGTAGTGGTGTCTCGATTTCCGCGCGAGCTTGCCCGCCTCGCGAACGCTTGTCCATCCCCGCTGCCGGGCGCGCGATGATCGGCGTTCCGGGCGACCGGAGGAACCGGAGGGGGCAGGGGAACCCGCGCATCGGGGTGGTCGGGGAGGAGACGACGCGCCCGGCAGTGGCGGCCTGCGAAATGGGCCTTCGGGTTGGAGGGGCCGGCGAACCGGCGGGATCACGTAACCAGATGGGACAAGTCCATCAGGTCGCCTTGCAGGCGCACGCCGTCGAGGCCGACCGAAAGGGCGCGCACGCGCATGGCTTGGCGAACGGCGTCGGGCAGGGGGACCTGGATCCACTCGCCGTCCACGCGGGCGCCGGTTTGCTCGACCCGGTGGCGGAACATGCCGAGCAGCTTCGTTGCCACAGCGCCCACCACGCGGAAGTGGAACTCGTGCCCATCCAGCCGGAAGTCCGTGAACTCGACCGAGGCCGGCAGGATGCCCAGCGCCACCCGCACCCGGATTTGGTCGGGCGCGCATTCGACGGCTTTCACCTGGAGCTTGCCCTCAACCGCCGTTTCGATCAGCGATCGCAGGTCCTCGTTGTGCAGCAGCAGGTCCATGGTCAGTCGGCCCGGTAGCGGAAGCGAAACCGGCCTTCCGGCGCGGCGTCTCCGCTGACGTAAACGTCCATGATGTTCCCGGGCGATTGCGCGTTGTCGATCCACTTGAAGTCGATCTGCAACGCCGTGACGCCGGTCGGCAGTCCGAGGGCCGTTCGGGGAACCGCCAGGTGCAGGTCATTCCCCGCGGCGCGGCACGCGATTGGTGATCCCGCCTGCCAGTGCCAGCCGCCGGCGTTGCTTTCCAGGCGCGCGCTGGCGGCGCCGGGGGAACGCGTCACGCGGAACTCGTACCCCTCCCAGCCGGTGCCGGCGTCGGCGTCGGCGTCGATGAACAACTCGAGTCCCGGCGGGAGCCCGTCTGCGGAGAGCGATTCCCGGGTGCGCAGGTGGAAGTAAACGCGGTCCTGGTCGCGGGCCACCCGGGCCAGGAGAAGGTCGTGGCGGCCGGTTCGATTCAGGTAGTGCAGTCCGGCGGCGCCGTCGTAGTTCCGAACCGCCGTTTCGCCCTGGTGATCCAGGTAGTCCGGCTGCACGCCGGCCCACTGGTCGAACCCGAGCGCAAGGTCGATGGTCGTCGGCCGGGAGGCGACCGGCAGGGCCGGGGCGCCCTTGAAGCGACGCACGTTGGCGATGAGTTGCCAGTAGTAATTGTCACCGTGGTTGCCCTTCACGGGTTCGATGTCGCGACTGCATTCCTGGTCGAACTGGTCGACGAACACCAGCGGTCCGTCGGGTTGGCCCCAACGCCCGGCGATCCATTCGTTCCAACCGGTGACCATGACGAACGGTGGATCGAGCTCGAAGGCGCGCTGCCATTGTTCCTCGAAGTTGTAGCCGTGGTTGACCGCGCCGGGGGCGGCATCGAAGCGACCGTCGTGGAAGCTGCGGCCGCGCGCTTCGCCGGAACTCATGTTCGTGACCTTGCCGTCGCTGCGGCGGAGGTTCTGGGCCACCGAGACGTTCACCTGCTCGGGCACCTCGGGGGCATCGGTGTAGCCGTAGGGCTGGGGATAGGCGGCTTCCCAATGCCAGGCGTACGGGGTGTTGACCATCGTGAACGGCCAATGGGCCCGGCGCAGGGTGAAGAACTCGCGCAGTCGCGGGGATGCCTGCTCCGGGTCGCAGAGGAGCAGGGGCTTGCCCTGCCAGCGGAACCAGAGGTCGGGATGGAGGCCGGGTTCGTAGAACTCGCGAAAGAGCTGTTCCGCGGTCTCGCCCGCCTTCGTGTTGACCATGAAACTGAGCTGCGGGGTGCGCCCTCCTTCGGCGCGGATGGCCGCGAACACCTGGCAGAGTTCGAGGTAGACTTCGCGGTAGGTGAGGGCGTTGGTGGTGTCGAAGATCAGCGTGTCGATGCCGGCGTCGGCTAGCAGTTGGGCGTGCCGGCGAAGCACCCACGGATCGGTGCTCAGGTAGTAGCCGTAGAGTGGTTCACCCCAATAGTGGTAGGCGCCAATCGGGCCCCAGTAGGGCGAGTCCGGATTCGACAAGGCGCCCGGGTCCTTGGCGAGAATTCGGCTGATGTCGTAAGGGCCGTTCCAATGCGGGCTTTGGCCGCCACGGTTGTTGTGCCAGAGGAAGTAGAAGATGCCGACGAACCGGTCCGGTTTCAGCGGGCCGGTCGCGGCTTCCAAGGGCAGCGACCGGTTCAGGGCATCCGTCGCAGGCCAGGGGACACCGGGCATGCCGGCCGGACTGTCCGCGCCGACCGCGCCCGCTCCGGACACCGACAGGCCGATTGCCAGAGCGGCGGTGAGTTTCTTCATCTGTGCAGCTTTCATAACGCGCGCCATCAAGCGGTGAGCCGAAGCCCGCCCCGCAACCCAGCGGGGGCCAGGGCGGTCACCGCCGGCAGGTGATGGCGGCGCGAAACACACGCCCCGATCACACCGGAGAAGCCGGGCGCCAGACAGTGACTGCGTTCATTAAGCGCCGGACGTCGAAGAAAACCACCCAAATCGGCCGGGTGGAACCGAAGGGCGGACGGCAATTGCCACGCCGCGCCGAGGACTTGGATTCGATCCCCGACCGGGCGTCAGCTGAAGCTGTGCCGGGATGCGAAACGACTCAAGCGCGCCGGCGGCTCGTCAAGGTCCAGCCGAGGAGTCCCAGGGCGCCCATCATCGCCCACTGCTCCGGCTCGGGGATGATGGTCAGTTGGCCGTTGATCACCGTCGCGTGCGCTTGCAGGCCGCCCACCGCCGCGTAGTCCGTGCTGCCCGGATACAGGTCCCCGTTCGCCAGGCTCATGCCCGCCAGCCGGAAGGACCATGTGCCGCCGTTCAAGCCGGTCGTGTCCAGCGTCACCGTCGCCAGCAACGTCAGGCTCCCGGCGGGCAGCACCCCCACCTGGTGGTCGTCGAACGGATCGGTCAGCAACCGCACGTCCCGGTATTCCGGGTCGGTCACCGCCGGTTTGACGCCGGGGCTCACGGACTCCCACGGCGTGCCCCGCAGGGCCTCGACGCTCTCGAACACCGGCGCGTTTCCGCCGCCCTTCCCGTCGTCGATCTGCATGCGCAGGTTCATGCCCTTCGCCTGAAAATCCTGAGTGTCGCTGTTCTCGATCCACAATTCCACCACCTGGCCCGCCTGGTTGGGCAGCAGCTCGATGGTTCCCACGGTGATCCTCAGATAGGGCACCTGGCCCCAGGCTGTGGCGCCAAGGAACATCGCCCCCAGAATCAACCCCCATCGTCTGCTCTCTGGTCTCGCTGTCATGTGCGTGCTGAAAGTCAGGCTGTCTGCGTCGCTGATTCACCGAGCCCCGCGCATCGTGCTCCCCCTGCGGCGCCGCCTCCTATGGAGTGCGGTGGCGGTGACACCGCTTTCCGGGCTTCGGCGCGCTTCGGGTCTCCGACCATGCGTCCGGCCTCGGAAGCGCCGTCGCCGCGTCGCCTTGTCGGCGCACTCCATACGGGTACGCCGCGCCTCATTTCGGGAGCCCCGCGTGCCTCGATTGTGGCCCTGGAAATCGGTTTCATTGGGCCTGGCTCCGTCCTTCCACTACCCGGTAGAACCGCGCGGCCGTCTCCTCTTCCCAGTCCAGCCACCAGCCGCGGCCGGTTGCTTCCAATTCCCAGCCGCTTTCCACCGCTTGCCATGTGCCACTCGCAAGGTCCCCCGTCCACTCCAACTGCCATCGCCCCGGACCGGCTTCCAGTGCCGCCAGCAAGCGACGTTCCGCCGTCCACTGCATTCTCATCGTGGCGGTGCTGCTTCCGGTCGGAAGGCCCGTCGCCGGATCCCATCCCTCGATCCGGCCCTCGCTCAACAACTGACGCATGCCGGCCTGCGACAGCGGGCTGCCCAATTGCAGCGTGGCCAAACCGCTGCCGGCGACCGGTCCCGCAGCGCTCAGGTTCAACAACACCAGGGCCGTCGGCCCGCTGGTCTGGTGGTAGTAGGGCAGGTAGATGTCGATGGCATCCACCGTCCGGTCGCGGTTCACGTCGTAGGGCGACGTGATCGGGGCCTGACCGCCGGCGGTTTGGTTGTCATAGGGCCCGTAAACATCCGCGGCGTCCACCAGGGCGTCGGTGGCACTGTTGCCCGCCTCCCCGACGGCATTGCCGAAATAGAAGGTATGAGCAGCCGCCAAGCCGGTAGTCGCGGTGGGCAGCACGGTCACTTCGAGCCAGGCTTTGGCGACGGCTTCGTTGGCGTCGGCGATGGCATCGAGATTGTTGTCGTTCCAAGTCAGGGTGACCCGGTCCGAGCCGTTGGCGCCCGCGCCCGGACGGACCGTGACGCTCACCGGATCGGGCGCGAAGGCCCAGCCGGCGGGGGTGTGGTTGTTGCCGGTCTTGAAGGTGAAGTCACTGGCCGTGGGCGTGCCGGCAAGCCCGGCGATGTCGACCATGATCCCGTTGAGACCGCGGGAATAGGAGGTGTAGTTGGCGTAGCTGCCAATGCCGCCGGGGAGCAGGGCGCTCTTGTCCGGGGCGATGGCGTGGTCGTCGTTGGCATCCGGGCCGGCGTTGTTCCCGTCCCACTCGGAGTGGTTGTAGAAAACCCACTGGCCTTCGATCAGGACGGCGACGATCTCCGCGGTAATGTGGCCGTGTTGCACCGAGTAGCTGCCGCTGGCCGAATCGCCAACGCTGCCCGTCTCCAGCGACGACACCGATGCGTAGTTCGCGCTGTTCGCGGCGCCGCCTCCCGCGTCCATGGTTTCGGCGATGATGGAATAGTCGGCGCTGGTGCGCGTGGCGGCGTGGAGACACGGACTTACCAGAGTGAACACGGCGAGCACCAACGTGGCGAAGGCGGTGATAGAGCCGCCGGGTTTCGGGGTGCGTTGGCCTCGACACCGCTTTTCGGGGCTGTCGAGGCGAGGGACCGTTTCAAACACCCGTCCGGCCTCGAAAACGCCGTCGCCGCTGCACTCCTGTCTTCGCTGCGCGCCGCGGAGACAGGCTGTTGGCGCACCCCGGGACGTTTCGCTGCTTCGAGTCTGCATCCTCCATCCCCCTGCCTTCATTCCGCACCTCCGTTCACTTTCTGATTCAAGAGCTTCTCCAGCTTCTCCAGTCGTGCTTTCAACGCGGCGTTCTCTTCTTCCAACTTCTGACTTCTGGCTTCCAGCTTCTCATTAAGCCCCTGGATCGCCGCCAGGGCCACACCGTCGGCGTCGACCATGGAGATGTGCTTGTCGTCCATGCCGACCTGGAAGGCGCCGTGGAAGTCCTGGGCGACCGGGCCGATGTGTGGTACGTCTTCGCCGATGTAGTTCCAGCGCTGGATGGGCATCGCGGCCACTCTCGCCAGCACGTCCTGTGGGTCCACGGGCGCGAAGTGCTCCTTCACGTTGCGGTCGCTCGAGCCGGTCACCGTGCCGCTGGCCAGTATGTTGCCCAGGACATGGAGCCTTTCGGCAGGGGTGCTGGTGCCGATGCCCACGTTGCCGGCGGGGCGATAGACGTCCGGGCCAGCGCTCAGCCAGGCGTCCGTGGCCGACCACCGGCCGTTCCCCAGATACTGCAGCCGGGCGGTGGTTCCCTGCGCTCCCGACGCCACGGTGCCCGAAACGTAGATGTAACCAGGGTCGGTCACCATGACCAGTTTGCGGCCGTCTTCCGATGAGGCCACGGAGCGGTGCCAGTAGTAGCTCTCCTGCGCGGTCCAACTCACCCCGGAGTCGGTCGAGGTGGAAATCTGGCCGGAGCTTACGAGGGCGACCAGCTTGCTGCCGTCGCCCGAGGAGGCGACAGACACCCAAAACCTGCTGCTCTCCCGCGCGGTCCAGCTCACCCCGGAGTCGGTCGAGGTGTAGATTTGGCCGCCATGCGGCACCGCGACCAGCTTGCTGCCGTCGGCGGACGAGGCCACGGACCGCCAGTTGCGATTGCTCTCCCGCGCCGTCCAGCTGACTCCGGAATCCGTCGAGGTATAGATCTGGCCGCCAGACACCACCGCGACCAGCTTGCTGCCGTCCGCCGACGAGGCCACGGACGACCAGTTGCGGTTGCTCTCCCGCGCGGTCCAGCTGACTCCGGAATCGCTCGAGGTGTAGATTTGACCGTTCCGCACCACCGCGACCAGCTTGCTGCCGTCGGCGGACGAGGCCACGGACCACCAGTCGCGGCTGCTCTCCCGCGCCGTCCAGCTCACGCCCGAATCGCTCGAGGTGTAGAGCTGACCACCATCATACACCGCCGCGACCAGCCGGCTGCCGTCCGCCGACGAGGCCACCGCCACCCAGTTGCGGTCGTTCTCCCGTGCCGTCCAGCTCACCCCCGAGTCCGTCGAGGTGTAAATCCGACCATTCTGGACCACCGCGACCAGTTTGCTGGCGTCGGCCGAGGTCGCCACCGATTGCCAGGCGCGGACGCTCGCGCGTGCCGCCCAGAGGTCAGGTTGATACACATCGGCGATCCACCCGCCCGCGCCGGTCCCCGTGATCTGCACGACGTCGCCCACACTGGCGGTCGTGTCGTTCAGATCGATCGTGGTCTGGGTGGCACTGGTGGCCGCGTAGCTCGTGTTGGCTTCCGCCGCCTGGAAAGTGCCGGTGATGCTCTGAGGCGCGGCCATTGCCCCCTCGGCGAGTCGAGCCGACGTGACCGCCCCCTCGGCGAGCTGAGCAGACGTTACTGCCCCGTCGGCCAACTGGGCGGTGGTCACGGTTCCGTTGGCGGCCCCGAGCGCGGTCCATTGCCCACTGCCAACATACTGCAGCATGGCCGTGGTTCCCGGTCCTCCCAACCCCACCGTGACCCCCGAGGTGTAGATCCGATCCCCCGACGCCACCGCCACGAGTTTGCTGCCTCCGGCCGAGCAAGCCACCGATTCCCAGGACCGATTGCTCTCCTGCGCCGTCCAACTCAACCCGGCGTCGGTCGAGGCGTAAATCCGTCCGCCATTCGCCACGGCCACCAGCCGGGCACCGTCGGACGATGAGGCGACGGACTGCCAGTTGCGATTGCTTTCCCGCGGCGTCCAGTTCACTCCCGCGTCGGTCGAGGTGTGGATCCGGCCGCCCCAATCCACCGCCACGAGCCGGTTTCCGTCGTCCGACGAGGCCACTGAAAACCAGTGCCGATTGCTCTCCCGCGGGGTCCAGCTCAGCCCGGAGTCGGTCGACGTGTAGATCTGGCCGCCCCCGCCAAAAAGGTCATTGTCCACGGCAACCAACCGGCTCCCGTCGGCCGACGAGGCCAACGCAAACCATTGCCGGTTGCTCTTCCGTCCCGTCCACGTCACTCCCGAGTCCGTCGAGGTGTAGATCTGACCGCCGTACACCGCCGCGACCAACCGGCTGCCGTCTGTCGACGAGGCCACCGCCACCCAGTTTCGGTCACTCTCCCGCGCCGTCCAACTCACCCCCGAGTCCGTCGAGGTGTAGATCCGACCATTCTGAACCACCGCGACCAGCTTGGCGCCGTCCGCCGAGGTCGCCACCGAGTACCAGAATCGGTCTCCCTCCCGCGCCGTCCAGCTCACGCCGGAGTCCGACGAGGTGTAGATCCGGCCACCATACACCGCGGCCACCAGCCTGCTGCCGTCTGCCGACGAGGCCACTGAACGCCAGGAACGGCTGGTCTCCCGCGCCGTCCAGACGTCGGGTTGGTAATGATCGGCAATCCATCCTCCGGCGCCGGCGCCGGTGATCTGCACGAGGTCGCCCACACTGGCGGTCGTTTCGCCCAGGACGATCGTGGTCCGGGAGGCACTGGTGGCCACGTAACTCGTGTTGGGCTCCGCGCTCTGGAACGGGCCGGCGATGCTCCGCGACGACGGCAGGGTGCCGGGCGCGATTTGCGCGTTGCCAATCGCCCCGTCGGGAACGGAGGCCGCCGTGGTCGCGCTCAACGCGTAGCCCACCGCCCCGAGGCGCTGATCCGGGGACAACAACTGCGACCCCATGCCGTCCGCCGCCAGCCATACCCGCAACCGCACGTCCGCCTGGTCGGCGAAAACGCTGGCGGGAATCTCGCTGGTCATGTGCTCCAAGCTCGTGTCCCCCAGCGCCACGGAATAGCGGCCATGGGTCGCCACGAGCGACACCGCGCTGGCCGGCTCGTCGCCTGTCGTGCTGGTGCCGTCGTTGGACCAGAACGTGGTCGTGCCCGCGGCATCCACCAGCGCGAATTTGAACGCTCCGATCCCGGTGAACGCCGCCCCATCGACGGCAATGACACCCTGGTGATGGAGGATGCCCGGCGGCGCGGACGCCTGACATTCCGGCGGCCATTCGAGGCCCAGGAACAGGCTCATCCCGGCGAGCAGCGCGGCGATGGTTTGAGTTGCAGAAGCAGGGTGCGTCTTGCCAGTGGCGTTCATCAAGGGTGTTCGGGTGGATCCAGTCGCGAGTGACGGACGGCAGGGGGCAACGCGTCCGGGGGATTGAGGCCCGCCAGCCATCGAGGGCCGGATCGAGCCGTCCCTGATGGCGTCGTTCACGTTCCTAAGTGTCCCGCGGTAGTGCATTCGTTTGCCGCCCGTTACGTCCGTCCGAAGCCCGGCGAGAGCCGGAGACCTTGCGGGGACTCCCGGGCAGACCGCCGGGACGGAGTTGAGGGGCGAAATACAAACAACTTTCCGACCGAATTCAACCTTCTTATTCGAGGGGCTGGAAGGGGCGGCCAAGCGGAAGGTCTGCGGAGTTGCAGGCTGGCCGCGGCGCGGCGGCGATCTGCCACATCGCCGGCTTTCGAATCGGCGGTTTGGAACGTCCGTTCTGGGGCAGGCTTGGGAATCCGTGCTGCGGCTTTCTTGGCGGTGACAGTCCTGTCAGCGAGCCGCGGATGGGCCCGGATATCCCGGATCGGACGCGGCGCTGCCGCGTTGGATGGGGCGGGAGAACTCACTGAATGGCGAGGTCGGACCCTGGACGGGCGATTCTGGTTTCCCTCAGCCGTATCGATGCAACACGCGGTAGCCGCCGACGTGTAGTCGGCGCTGAAATCCAAGGGCTTACGCGGTCTCGCCGGTCCCGACTGGCAGTCACGTTTTGGTGAATCATCGCGCCCGGCGGTCGGCAGCCCTATCCCAGCTGAAGCATGCGCCGACTGCACGTCGGCGGCTATGAGGTACTGAATGGTTACGGCTCAGCCGTGACGTTTCAGCGGAGAACCACGAATAAACACGAATCGACCGAATGAGAGGGCATTTCGCCGGAAAACCGGTTCCGACCTCCGTCACGACTTGGTGGCGCCCAAGCGAGGGGTGTGCCGTTCCTAAGAGCCGCGCGTTCAGTCGTGTGAATTGGTGTGGATTCGTGGTTGAACTGCATGGAGACGGCTCAGTATCTGCGCCGATCCGTGCCCACCCGTGGTGGATCCTGCTGCATGGTTACGGCCGGGACACCCAGGGTTGACAGGGGCGGCCCGGGGGACCGGACGGGTTCGGTCCACCAGGAAACACAGGGATGCGGGCCGCGGGTTCGCCGCAGCACGGCCCGAAGCGGCGGGCCAATCCACTTGGTCACCGTTCTCGTCCCCCGGGGGCGCGCAAGGCATCAGCGGTTCGTTTCCCTTTCGGGTCGGCGCGATTGGATGCGGCGCCTCATTCCCCAGGCCAGCAGACCCACGCCGCCGCCGACCCCGAAGCCCGCCGGCTCCGGCACCGCGCTGATCTGAATCCCGCCAGGAATGCCGTAGATGCCCTCGGGGGTATCGATGTAGCCCGCCGAGAAGGTCTGCCCGGGAAGGAGGGTTGCCCCGTCGAAGTCGGAGGCCAGCACGGCGTCCCCTACCGCGGCAGAAAACGCAGGCACGAAACTGGCAGCCACCGCGAAGTCGAACAGCTCGTATTGCACGCCACTGACGCCCAGGAGCGCGGTCGAATGCGTCGCGCCATCGTTTCCCGTGAAGAGCTCAGCGCCGCCGAAGAGCTTGGGAAAAGCCCCGAGACTCACCGTGTTTTGGAGCGCGAAGGTGCCATTGTTGGCGGGCACCCCCGCCCCGGTGATCGTGACCGTGGCGACGGTGAACGGCGCATACGGGATTCCCGTCGCCGCGCCGGTGCCGGCCACGTAGGTGGCCCCGGGGGCAATCGTGGCCGCCACGGTCATGGTCGATCCGACCAGACCCGCAGGATCGGCGCCGGCGGCGAGGGAGGGGGAGAAGGAGAAGCTCACCAGGATCTGGGCCCGGGCCGTGGCAACCAGGAGGCCGGCGGCGACCGCCAGCCAGCCGGCGCGATGCTTCGCCGTGATTTGCAGGGGGGTGGGATGGGTCTTCGTTCGCGTCTTCATTTGTGCTGGTTCTGGTTCGCTGCAGAGAATCTGTGCGGGCTCACGGGAACTCCCGTTCCACCGCGCTCCAACGGTAGAAGGTGGACGGCGACAACCCGGTCACCTCGCGCGGATGATAGCGTCGCTCGATCCGTCCATCGGGCAACCAACGGAGTTCGAGATCGAAGTCGTCGGTGGCGTCCTGCCATGCATGCAGGCTGTGGCTCGCCTCGATTCGCAGGATCACGTCGGTGAGGGAGTTGATCGTTTGCAGACGCAGGCTGAAGCCATCGGGTCCCGCCTCGATGCGCAGCGCGCCCGCAGCCGGTTCGTTCGCCTCGTGCGGATGCGTGCCGAGGACGTGCTCCTGGATGGTGGTCAACCCGTCGAGATCCGGGTCGCGCAATCCCAGGTCGGGGTCTGTGTTGCCCGGAAAGTGGAGCCGGCGCCAATCGGCAAACGTGGGCGCGGGCGGGACGCCTTCGGGCAGAAACATCACCAGGGCTTGGCCGGGCGCCTGAATCGCATGGTGTGCCGGGTCGGGTCGGAGGCGGATCGCCACGTGGGCGGCCGGTTCTCCGGGCGCATCGTAATCGGGGGCGGGCCGGATCTCGATCCGGCGCGAGGTTTCTCCGGCGGCGAGGGTCACCGTGGACGGCAGGAGTTCGTAGTCGCGACCGTTCACGACAGTTCCTTCGAGTCCCAGGGCAATCTCGACGGGCGGTTCGGCCCGGCCGGTGCGCACAATTTCGACGATGCCCGCGATGTCTCGGGCGGGTTCGGCGGCTTGCACCGGGTAGATCGAAAGCGTCGGGGCTTCTTCCAGCGTGAGCGTCAATGGTCCCGCCGGGATCCCGGTCAACCGGGGCGAGGGAACCACGTGCAGTTCGATGGTCTCCGACTCGGTTTCCCGGTCCGGGATCGAAACGACCTGCAAGGGGACGGTTGCTTGTCCACGCCCGAAGGAAACAGTGCGTACCACGCCGCTGCCGGACGCGCCTTCCAAGAGGTAGTCGCGGTCGGGAGTGGCCGTGCCGGTAAGCGTGAGGGAGACGTCGAGGGCCGCGTCGAGATTGCCGGCCCGCTCCATCTGCACTGTCCAGGCGTGCCCCGTTTCCACCAACTCCGTCGTCTCCGCCACCAGCGACACCGAGGTTGGATACCGGGGGCCGCCGAACTGAATCCGGCCTTCGCCAACCAGCCGCGGCAGGTCGCTGCCCCCCACGCTCAGCCCCTCGAGGACGATTGTCTGATCGACCACGCCACCCCCGCCGTCGTGGTCCAGTTCCAGGATCGAGTCCACGCGCGGCACATCGTCGTCGCCCCGCGTCACCCGGGTTCGCACGCGGAGGTACTGCGAAGGCAAACCGGTGCGGTCGGCAAAGAGGGACGTCAGATCGAGAACGTCCTTCTCTTCCAGGCGAAAGTCGGTGATCACCTCGTCGCCGTCCGCCGCCGAGACTTCAAACCAATCGGCGCCGGAGCCACCGGTCAACCGGTCCTTGCCCGGTCCGCCGCTGAGCACGTCGGCGAGATCGCCGCCCTGAAGCCGGTCGGGGCCCCAGCCACCCCGGAGGATGTTCCGGGCTTCGGGCACGCCGCTGATGTCCGCGGGAAAGGTGGACGCTCGATAATCCCACAGGATCGCCCGCTCCCACCGGGAGCGCTGGTAGTCCTCGATCCGCGAGCGGACGTCGGCGTCGAGCGGGTGCCCGTAAACCAGCACCTCCCGGATCGAGCCGTGCAGGAATTCCCGCGCGGCGGAGGCGCTGAACGGCTGCAAGGCCCCCAGGGTCATGAAGGTTGACAGCGGTTCCACACCGTCGGCTCCGGACGGGAAGCGCCCGGTGTCCGCGAGTCGCACCCAGGACATTTCGGCGCTGCTTTCGAGCGTCAATTGGTAGGGCCGCCCCGGATTGAGGACCGGGCCGTTTACCGTCCGTCCGGCCTGGGTGACCGACAGCGAGCGGGCCCGGCCGGGGCGCGAATCTCCCCCGATGCGAAGCTGGACCTCGGGGCTGCTGAAGAGCGTCTGGTCCTGGGCGCCTTCCCCTGACCAGTCAAAGGCCATCAGGGCGGTGAACCGATCCAGTTCGAGCCCCCGGTCATCCACGTACAGGAACCGTTCGCCGTCGAACCCGACCGACCCGTCGGTTCCCTTGTCCGGTTGCGCCTGGCCGGCGGGTTGATAACCGTCCCGTGCTTCGCCCGAAAGATCCGGCCATTCCGCCACCGGGCCGGGCCCGGCAATGGCGATGGCGTCCAGCCAGACGTCCGGGGGCGCGCCCGTACGGCGGCCCGGCGAGAAAGCCTGCACCTGGAGCGCGAACTCGATTTCCGACGCGCCGTCCACCTCCTGGTCGTGCAGTCCCATACGCACGGTCGCTTCATCAAAGTCGGAGGCGACGGCCACGGTGATCGTCCCGGACAAGACGTCGGCATAGCTGAACGAATCGCCCGCGCCCAGGGCTTCCGACTCCCGTCGCCAGGTCAGGCCGTCGGCGTCGTCAATCAGTCGCAGTTGCAGGTTGGCCGGGGCCGTGTCCTGGTCGATGATGGCGAGGAACACTCCGGCGATGCCGCCGGCCGGCGCCCGCAGGGACTTGGTCTGCACGACCGGCTCATGGTTGGGGGTGTTGGGATCGGTGCCGGCCAGGAACTCCTCCTCGTTGGTCAGGCCGTCCCCGTCGGCATCCAGCCTGGCGTCGGCCGCTGAATGGCGGTTGAGCCCGTGCCGGTCCTCCCACCAGTCGGGCAGCGCGTCGCCGTCGGCGTCCGTCTGGGGCAGGTTGACCATCAGGTCCAGGCGATATTGACCGGCACGGTTGGCGAAGCTGGAGACCAGCTCCGGGAGTTGCGCCGGGTCCAGCAGCGCGGCGGGTTGGCCATCGACGGTGATGGACTCGACCCGGTAGGTGCCGGGCGCGTGCGCCACTTCCAGGCCGACGACCGGTTCGCCCACTTCGGGCAGCACCTGTTGGGGGATCTCGATTCGGTAGGAAAAGCCGCCCTCGTCTCCAACCCGGCGCAACGGAACAGCGTGGGTGATCGCGTGGGTCGGTTCCGCCGCGGCCACCAGACTGAACCGGAGTTCCCCGGTATAGAGCTGGTAGTTCCCGCCGGGGCCGACCTGAAGCACCTTGCCGAAGAGCACCAGGGGCGGTTCGGAGAAGGCGGCGGCGGCGGGCTTGGGACATGCGGCGCCGAGGGCCGCGCAGGCGACCGCCAACCGGAACGTGTGGGCAAGCGATTTCATGGATCGATTTCGATGAGACGCGGGCATGGTGGGAGGATCAGCGGGCGGTGAACTGCATCGGGGACGGTACCGGCGCGGCGGCTTCGCTCGGTTCAAGATCGGCCAGGGCGGCGAGGCGTTCCGGAAACACCTCGACCCGGGCGTGCTGCCGGATCGCGGCGTTGAACTCCTGCTCGATGGCCCGCCGTCGTTCGGCCAGGAGGCGGCGTTCGATGGCCGGGCGCACGTTCTCGAAGGGCTGGACGCGGGCCGGGCGACGCTCGATCAAGCGCACGAGAAACAGACCCGCCTCGCCGGCGAACACCTCACTCGTCTGCCCGGCCCGTTCGAGAGGCGCCGCCAGCTCCATCACGGTGTTGCGCCACGGATCGCCGCCGCCCGCTTCCAGCCAGCCGAGATCGCCTCCCTTGTATCGCGTCGACCGATGTTCGCTGTTGCGGATCGCGAGCGGGCCAAAGCCCTCGGCGGGCGCGGGCGCCTCCTGGCCGGAGAGCAGGCGCGCGCGAATCGCCTTCAACCGCGGTTCATAGCGGGCGACCAACGGGGCCTGCCCGCGGGTGTCGAACCAGAGCACTGCCACCCGGATCCGCTCCGGCTCGGTGAACTTCGCTGCCCGTTCGGCCTCGTAGTGGGCCCGCAGGTCCTCCTCCGGAATGCGCACTCCCCGCAGGCGTGGTTCCAGTTCGGTTTCCTTGAAGCGGGCGATCAGGAGTCGTTCGAAGCTCTCGATCACGAGGGGATCCCGATCCAGCCCGGCCGCACGAGCCGCCTGGGCCAGGGCGGAACGCTCGATGAGCTGGTCGAGAAGCCCCATCCGCCCGTCCGGGGTCTCCGCGGCCGGCGGCTGGTTGGTCCACGAGTGACGATAGCTTGCCTCACTGACCGGCTGCCCGTTCACGAGCGCCAGCGTGTCCGGGGCGGGAACGGGAGAGGGGCTGCAGGAGGTGAGCAGAGGGCAAAAGGCAAAGGGCAAAAGGAAGACGGACAGCAGCGACCCAAGCGACGCGCAGAAGCCGAGGCCGCCGCACCTTGCGCTGTTGCCGCGTCCGCTCGCACAGCTGAGACCT
This sequence comes from Verrucomicrobiales bacterium, assembly GCA_024233305.1. Classification (GTDB taxonomy): domain Bacteria; phylum Verrucomicrobiota; class Verrucomicrobiia; order Limisphaerales; family J093; genus J093. Next base: position 182,606 of record JACKPV010000025.1, on the reverse strand, counting down.
GAAACCAGTTTCATCACGTCGTTCCTTCCAGTGCCGAATTCCAGCTCCCGACCTCCAACTCCCAGCTCCTCACATTCCCTCACTGCTATACGTGTCCAGTTGGAGCTTGATGTCCGTGACGGTGTCGATGAACCGTTGGAGGCCGGCTTCAGGGTCGGCGTTGAGCGTGGCGCCGGGGATGATCAACAGCCAGCGGGTGTTCCACACCGAGCGGCCGAGCAAACGGCCGTTGGCATGCAAGGTGCCGGTGCTCGTAGCGGCGCCCACGGAGGTGGGGTAGGCGCGGAAATCACCGCTGCGCGAACGCTCCACCGGCGAACCGTTCAGGCTGTCCAGGCTGGGGATGTAATCCAGGTCCGTGAGGTTGGCCTCGTTGATAACAAAGGGTGTCGGGATGCGCTGGTTCACCACATTCCAGGACCGCATCTCCGGGCTTTCGCTGTTGGCAACCCGCATCACATCGGCGCCCACCGGAACCAGGTAGACCCGCGGAGTGGTGGACAAGGCGGAGTCGTTCAGCACGGTCTGGTCGTAGCCCTCGAACAACACGCCCACTCCCCGAACGCGGGTGGCGAGGCTCGCGACGCTGTAGGTGTGATCGGCGCCGCCCAGCAGCCGTCCGAACACGTTGCGGCCGGGGGTGATCTCGGTCGAGAACTCGATTACCAGACCCGGCTGCGGACCGTCCTGGGGATCCGCGAAGGGGCGGCAGTATCCCGCGAACTCGGGTAGCAGCCGGAGATCCGGCGTCAGGGCCGAACCGAGCGCCTGCTTCCAGCGGAGAAGACTGGATGTGCCCGTCTGGGAAATGCGGAAGAGCTCCGAGCGCAACGACAGGGTGCTCGTCTCGGTGGCCGGGTTGTTGATCCCGGTCTGCGCCTTGAGCGTCTCGAAGTTGGCGGCCATCTGGCCCAGGACCTCGGCGAGCCCGCCGTTGCCGGTGCGGGGTTCGCCGTTCTCCCAACGACCCAGTTGGCGCGTCTGGACGAGGCTTTCGAGCAGGGTCGTGGCGGCGGCGGGATCGCCTTCCGGCAGGGACGTCTCGTAATCATAGGCCTTGGCCGCGAGCCAGGCGTAACGCAGCGCGTTGTCCAGGGCGCTTTCATATTTGCTGACGGCCTGGCTCCGGGTGAGCCGCGCGAGGAGGTCCTGATAGCGGTTCCGCTGCGCCTTCGAGGCGATCATCATGTTGAGGGCCGCCCGTTCGTCGACGAGCCGGAACCCCCGGGCGATGGTTGCCTGCAATTCGCCGGCCAACGTGTTGAAGCGCTGGAGACTCGGGGTGATCGCCAGGCGTGTGCCCCGATCCTCCTTGAATTCGTCTGCCAGCTCGGTAAGGAGGTCCATGAGTTCGGCGAAGTCCTCGAAGCGTTCCTGGTCCAGTTCATAGCGCAGTTCGTTGATCTTTGCGCCGAACTCGAACAGCTCCTTTGCCAGCTTGCTCCCGATGGCGACCAGCTCATAGATCTCGGCCGACTCATCCAGCACCGTGCGGATGCTCCCCCGCAGCACCGAGGTGGCGTCGTTCGAGAAACCGAGCACCTTCGGTGGGAACTCGGAGGCGTCCAAAGCCAGGGACTTGCTGCTGTTGACGATGTGTTCGGAGAACTCGATGGCCTCGCTCAACATGACCACGAACATCTCCAGGGTGATCTGGCTCCCCTTGAATTCCAGCCGAACCTCCTTCTTCCCCTGGAGGGTCTTGATCAGGACGTCGGCCCGCTTCCTCAGGATCTGCATGCCGATCACGTAATCCTCATACGCATCCGTCTTCACCTCGAGTTCCGCCTCCGCCTGCAGCAGTTCGTTCAGCTTGGTCTGGATCTGTCCGTAGGCGGAGCGTCGCCCCCAGTCGGGCTGCCCATCGGCGTCGAGATCGGGCACGCGAAAGGCATACTCGGACGTCTCCCCAAAGGGGAAATCCAGATCGAGCTGCGCGGCCTTCAACTCCGGTTCGCTTGCGGTCAGATAGTAATCGGTGAACAGGTCCTGGGTGTGGGTGTCCCCCTTCTTCTTGTCCCAGTTGAACTTGCCGGCCGCCCCCCGGACGTCGCTGGAGAATTTGAGATTGTCGATGATGCTGTCGCGCAGCGCGCTCATATGATCCGCCACCGCCGTGAAGCGCTCGTCCTGCTCAGGCAGCAGGTCCTCCACCGTGGTGCGATCCAGGTAGGCATACAGGAGGGTGTCAGGCCCGGAATAGCCCTCCGCATATAGTTTGCCAGGCCCGATGGTTCCCTCGTAGGGGGTGCCAAAGATCTCGATCAGTCGGTTGCGGTAGTCGAAATCCTGGAGCAGCGCTTCGCGTTGCAGTTCCCAGGTGTCATCCGCAATGCGACGCAGCTGCTGATCCGCCCGGCTCGCGAACTCGAGCGCCGACAGGGCGTTGCGCGCGGCCAGCACCGCACGATCATAGACCTGCTCGAAGTGGGTGCGGCGCTTTACCGCGCTGCCGTCGAGTTCGAGCGGGTTGAGATCGAACACAATCGCGTCCGGATCCAGGCCCAACGGGCTCGCGCCGGTGTTGGCCGAGTTCAGGGTCTCCTGGATTTCCGCCATGGCGCCGGCAAGGGCGCTGAGGTCGGCGCGGTTCATGATCCGGTCGATCCGCTCCAAGCCCTCCACCGTCTCGCCGGCCGCCTCGTCCGCGTCGGCAGGCACGATGGCGTTGCCCGTCAGCCAGTCGAACCACGCGCCCTGGCCGGCGCGCTTCGACCACTCGGACACCCCCCAGCCCCGCGCCGGATCCGCGTTGTCGGTGTAGCCCTGCCATTGACCGTCCGGATCGGCCACATAGGCCGCGCGGTAGGTTTCCTGCACAATGGCCGCCCCGGCCCGGGCCCGGGCGGCGGCGATCTGCGCGAACGATTTCTCGTCCAGGTAATCGGCCGGAATCACGTTGTCCAACAGCGAGTAGAGCTCGGGCCGGGTGCGCCAGTCAAAACCGGCGCGGCGGAGCAATTCGTAATGCATCTTGCCGGCCGACAGATAGTGTCCCCAGGCGTCGCCATGGCCCATTGGATAAAGCGTGGCGGCGTCGTGCTCGTCGATGATGCCGTCCAGGGTGACGTCGACAATGTGGTAGTTGACGTTATAGGCGGCCTCACTGAGTCCCTTCGCGTAGTTCCAGAAGAGCCGGTTGAACGCCGGGTAGGACTTGAGGAAGTCCGTGCCCCGCAGCAGGGCCAGCTCCTCGTGGAGGAGGTCTGGTACCTGGTTCTGAAAGGCGAACGTGTAGGGATTGGCCAGCGCCAGTTCGGGGGTGTTGGCCACCGGAAGCGACGAGTTTTGCGCGTCGGCGTAGGCCTCGTTCGCCAGCAGTTCGTAAAGGTGCGCCAGGCGTGTGGCCGCCAGCAACAGGGCCTGGTTCGTGGCCTCGGTGGCGCTGTCCTTCGTAAGATCCTTCGCGCGCTGCAGCACGGTCTCGTACAGCTCAATCAGACCAACATGTTCCATGGCGTTTTTGTCGGCATTGAGGGCCACCGGTCCGATGTACGGCCCGCCCGCCTCCTGCAACATGCTGCTGTAGGTCGCCGGTGCGTCCCCGTCGAACGTGGCGCTGAAACGCGCTTCGAAGGGATTCACCCGATCCAGCACCCGTTTGACCCAGCCCATCACCAGTTGCGGCAGGAAACGCCGGCTGCCATTGGCCTGCAGCTGAGGTGAGTTGGCAGCGCCAGCCCATTGGTAGGGCACCGCCTCGCCCGAGGAACGCTCCCACGCGGGGCTCAGATCGTCCGGGGCGACCAACCGCCAACTGGCATCCGAAACACTGGCCGTCTCATCATCGGTGATGACGTTGCCGCCGTCGGCGTTGGCCAACTCCGCCGCCTCGCCGTAACGGACGTAGAACAGCTTGTCCGCCAGCGTGATGTCCGGACGGCCGGCGAAATGGATGCGGTTGAGCCCCAGCCCCTGCTCGTACAGCTGCCAACCGCCGGTCGAAGGCGCCGCACGGTCGGGGTCGTCGGGGGTGGTAATGCCATCCAGCGTCGCCGCATCCCGCACCCACCATTGGTAATAGGCGTCCGCCGTATGGCCGCCGAAATCGCCCGTGTGAGACAACTCGATTTTCTCGTCAAAGACGTTCTTGGGTTCGATGATCTTGATGGCGCCCCGGTACCGGGCATCGCTGATCTCGACGATGTGGAGGGTCACCGCGCCGTCGACGTCGGGATGGTTGTTTTCGGCCAGCGTGACGTACAAAGGCGCGTCGGCGGCCTCGCTCAGGAGGGTTGGATTGGGAACCAGAGCGGACCCGACGCCGAGGCTGTTCAAGGGGCGAAAATCTCCGGTCCCGGGAGCGGTGGACTGATTGAGGTTGTTCTCGGCGAAGAAATCGAACTGCGGGACGGCGCCGTCCTGAGCGGTGACGTTTTCCAATCCGGACCAGAACACGGGGGGCTCGGCTTCGGTCTCCGCCGGACTTTGGCCTTCCACCTCGAGGTCCTGGGGATTCTGGGATTCGATGTAAAGATTGGTCACGGCTTCCTCCCATTCTGCGTCCGAGTCACCCAGGGCCAGCAGGGAGGCATAGTCCTCGGCGGTCATGACGTTCGCCTCGAGGATGTAGAGAGCGATGGGCGTGGTGGTGAGATCCGGATCGCCGCCTTCGAGATCGTGCAGGCGGCCTCGGAGAACGAGTTCGCCCAGCAGGGAATCGTAATAGAACCTCTTGCCGAGCGACGCGCGAAGGTCCTTGAAGTGCCAGCGCACGCCGTCGACCATCACCTTGTCCGTGTTCGCGGGCGTGAGGGCCAACCGGCCGAGCGTGGCCTGCTCGAAGGATTCGGTGTAGCGGTCCAGGGGGCGGGTGACGCGGGCGGTGTATTCCGCGAGGCTATAGGCGGTTTCCACCATGTCCGGCAGGCGGGAATCGTACACCAGTTCCGCCGAGGCCCAGGCCACGAGACTAGGCAGCCCGGCGGCCAGCGGATTCTCTGCCTGGTGCTCACCGCCCGCATAGGTCAGCGTCTCGCCGCGCTTCAGGATCGGGTAGTCCTTCCGCCAGTAGGAGCTGTAGCGCACGGCTTGTGGGAGCGGTTGATCGGAATCGGCCGCGAGGAAATCCGCCATGTCGTCCGAGGCGCCCTCTGGCAGCCAGGCAATCGGCGTGCCCTGGTTCACCGCGTTGTTGCCGGCATCGTCCGCGAAGAACCAGAAGTCATCGGACAGCGGATACCAGTTCCGATAAAAGAAGCGGCCGTCGCCCGAGACGACCCAGGCATTGCTGTTCTTGTCCTCCCAGAGGGTGCGTTGGTTGATCGTCTCATTGTTGTGGCTGACCTGAAGGTTGCCGCCGGAATCGGGCCCCATGACGACGTTCCCCACCACGAGGTTCAGCGGATACGGGGGAATGAGAAGATCCCCGGCGAAGCTCGCGTAGTCGAAGGCGTAGGTGGGATCGTCCGGTTGGGTGAGCGGGAGGCCCTCGGCGTCCACCGGCAAATGGGTGTCGGGATCCAAGGCCGGGAAGGGAGCCGCGCCCTGGCGGGTGGCTTCCACGCGGTAGGCTTGCATCTCGAACTCGCCCGTGTCGAGGTTCTCATACTGGACGAGGACGACCGGTTCGGAGGTGTAGGCTGAAGGGCTGCCCTCGTCCGTCCGATTGAGGCCGGTCTGCAGGGCGAAGGCGGCGCTCTGCCCGAGGTTGAAGGCGTCCTCCCCGGTCAACTGGCTCTTGATCGAAGGCGCCACCAGGGCGTGCTCCTCGTTCGGATTGAAACCGGGCTCGCTGCGGTCCGGTTGATTGTAGATCGCGAGATTCGCGTAGCGGGCCGGATCGAACACCAACTGGTCGACTCCCGCGGCATTCACCCCCTCGCTCCCCAGCCGGCTCGCGATGTAGATGATGTTGCCGTCGGTCGGGTAAGTAACGGTGTCGTAGTTGACGACGACGTAGGGCCAGGCGACGTCCGGGTGTGCCGTTCCCGTGGGATCATCCAGGTAGGGGTTCTGGTAGAACGCCACCCTCAACCGGCGATCCGGGGCGGTGAACAAACCCGACCAGTTCACGGGATAGATGGGCCCCCACTCGCCCACTTCCGCGTCGCGTTGATAAATCAACGGGTTGTAGTTCGAGGTTCCGTAGAGCAGGTAGCCGGTGCCGAAATCCGCCTCGTCGAGCGGCGAGGTGATCCGCGCCCCGACCGTTGCGGCGGCGTCCGCTTCGCTCTCTGAGACGTCCAGGGACCGGACCACCCGCACGGCAACGAGCTCCTTGCTCAGGTCGCCGTTCGCCACCTGGGTCGGGTCGGGACGATAGCTGAACACCAGGACCGAGCGGTCGTCAGCCGTGGTGTCCTGGAAGATCGTGGATCCCTGGACGATGAGCGCCCCGGTGTCCTCGGAGTAGGCCAGCCGCTGGAAGGCCCACCGGTCGCTCGGGTTCTCGTCCATATCCGCCGGAACCGGGCTGTCCGCGTTCGGAGAGACGACATAATGATAGTGCGCCGCGGGGGTGGCGGGGAACTCGGTCCCCGTGCGGTTGAAGGTTACGTCGGTCAAGTAGTCCGGGGCCGCGCCCTCGCGGGAGCCGTCCTCGTTCTGGCGATCTTCGAGGTCCTGGATGGTGACTTCATCGGTTGGGAAAGCCGCGGTGATCCGGATGGTGTTGGTGTAGCCGTTCTCATTGGGCCAGTTCAACGTGAACACGCCCGGTTCGAGCGGATGGAATTTCCGGCCCACATAGTCCCACTGCCAGGCGTTCCCGGTTCCTCCGGCGGGCGGTCCGGAGGTGTCCTGACTCGGCGGCGTCACCGTGGGGCCGGTGGTGTTGATGACCAGCGCGGTTACATCGGTGGGCAGATCCGGGACCAGTTGACCGTTTACCGCCGCCAAGGAGGACACATCCAGACCTTCACCGATGGCCAGCAGCGCTTGGTGCACGGTGGGCGCAAACCGCCAGACCAGCGTTCCGGGAGCTGCGAGCGCCGGGAAGGCCACTTCGCGAGTAACCGCATTGCCATACAAGCCGTCGACGACGGTGTCGGTGGTTATGCCGCCGAACCCATTGAGTTGCCCCATGACGTCGGTGAGCGTGTACCTCCGATCCGCCGTCCGGTAGACCGTGCCGACCGTCACGGCCTCATCCTCGGCAACCCACTCGTCCAGCACTGTCATCACCCCGCTGCCATCGAGTTGGTCCTGAGTGGTGGTCGTGCCGTCGACGTCGACGCCGCCCGAGAAGAACGGCAGTTGCGCGACTTCCAGCAGGCCATCGCTGTCGGGCAGTGATACCTTGGCGACCAACTCGAACTGTTTGTCCCACATCCAGAACACGCGGGTCCAATCCTGCATCTCGTATTGATGCCGGGCCGGCGGGATCACGATGTTGACCGTCTCGGTGCCCATGCCCGAAACCTCGGTGTACTGAAAACCGGGGAAGACCGTTGCCATCTTGACCGCATCCGGGGTGTCCGCCGGGAACAGTCCATCGAAGCCGACGGCCTCGAACACCAGGTCCTTCCCCTCGCTGGTGTGAATCCCGGGCGGCAGAGAACGAAGCAGCGACGCGTCCGGGATGGACCCCCGGTTGATGCCGGGCCCTTCGTATTCCAGCGAAAGCGACGCCCCGCCCCCATCCTGGAAGTAGTGCACCTCGAAGGCATGGTATCCCCGCGTGAGGGTGGCCGCGCCGAAACTCTCCTTGCCGGCGTGTACCCCGTCGTTGTCGACCACCGTGGTTCCGTCGATCAGCAGACGGCTGCCGTCGTCGGAACTGAGATGGAAAGTGTAGTCGCCGGGAACGTCCACTCGCAGGTAGCCGAAGTAGATGACCCCATAATAATCAGTGTATCCCGATGGCAGGGTGACATTGGGGAGAAACCCGCCGGCATGCAGTTTCCAGGTGGTGAGGATGTCCCCGGTGGTGGTGATCTTGGTGTCGCTGCTGCCCAGGTAGACATCCCAGTTGACCGCGTTGAACGGGGGAGCGAACGGGTCCTCCGAAGGTTCGAAGCCCACTTCGACGACCAGGTCGGGTTCCGAGTTGCCGTACTGGACGGTGCGCATCGACTCGAGGATCTCGGCACGGGTGCGCGCCGCCTGCCAGACGCGGACGTTATTCACGCCGCCCGAGAAATGGTGGTAGGCGTTGGGTCCGTTCATGGCCGTGCCGATGCTCATGGCGGCGTCGCCCGAGAAGACGAAGTTCCGCGCATAGCTCAGGACCACCTTGCCGTCGCGGTAATAGGTGATCTGGCCGGCGGCCCCGTCGTTGACTGCGGCCCAATGGTGCCAGCGGTTGTCCGTCAGGGAGCCGGGGGCATCGGGGCCGGAGACGTCGTTGGCCAGGAAGAAGGCGTTCTGTTCGGAGGTTCCCGTGTTGGAACGAAAGCCGACGCGGATCTGCTTCTGGGAATCAAGCACTGACCCGATGCAGACGACATTCTGATCGACTCCTTGGACCACCGGGTTGCGCCGGGCCCAGAACTCGATGGTAAATGTGCCGTCCCCGGCGGACAGGTCCGTGCCGATGTCGCCCGTCCAGAGACTGTCGCCCTGGCCGGCAAATTCGATGCTGTTTTCCGGGGAACTCGGGGCGTTCTCGATGACATAGCCCCGGGCGCCGAAGCGGATGGGGTCGGTACCCTGCCCGACATCATGGTAGACCACGGACGTGAAGATCTCGCCGGCATCGGCGCCGGGGCCATACCAATGGCGCCCCAGGGTATCGAGATGGGCCGGATCGGTGACATCGCTGTCGGACATGCCCGTCACTTCTTCGGCCGAAGCGCCGGTTTCGACCTCGCCGAGATACTCCAGGTGCCACTCCCAGTTGACCTTGGTGTCCTCGTTCAGAGTGAGATCGAAATTGTCGTTGCCAAGATGGCTCACCGCCGCGCCATCGATGGAAACCCCGGCATAGCGGGCGCGGTAGAACGCGAATTGATGGATGTTCTCATCGGTGGGTTCGAGAGGCTGGAGATAGCGGTCGAGGTAGACGAAGTCGGGGGCGCTGAACTCCTGAAGCGTTCCTGCGGTCACCAGGAACTCACCCACCGCAGGATTGACCAGCTCCCCACCGTACTCGGATTCCACAGCCAGCCGCACCTGGGTCGTCCCCGCAATCTCGATGTCGCTGATATGATGTGCCTCCACCTCGGAGCCCGTGCGCGCGCCAAATCCCACGCGCCATCCCTTCGCCGGTGTGTACGGCACCGCGACGTTCTTCAGGATCGTGGTCCCGTTCCACACGACCGTTACCTTGCTGTCGGCGAGGGCCACCTGGACGGGAATGAAGTTCCCACTTGTGTTGACGCTGATTTCCTGTCCGGTCGCGTCCTTGGCCACCGGGTAAGCGGACGTGTCATAGCGGCTGTCGGCGAAGGAGATGCCGGCGAGCACCGTGCCGTCGTAGACGATCTCCGCGGCCACGGCGGTGTCACTCGAGTTGTTGCGGTAGGTGTCCACACTGATCGCGAGACCCTGCGTGGTGCCCGCTTCCGTGATGCTGGTGTTCAGCAACTGCGGGCCGAAGTTGAAGCTGAACCCGTCCGCCGGATTGCTCTGGTTCCGCTGGTCGATGCTCAGCTTGAAATCCACGGTCAGGGAATCCACGCGCTGATCTCGCGGGAGACTGTCGATGATGAAGGTCCCCACCTGGTTCTTTACCTGTTCGGTCAGGGAAACGTAGCCGTTCGACGCGGGCACGATGTTCGCCGACCCGTACAGATAGGTGTCGGGAGGAAGGACGCTGTCCGTGAACTTGTATGTCTGCTGGAAGGTCTGTGACCACGCACCGGACGCGCTGGTCGCGTACAGCACCAACGCCAGGGCCGCGGGGCGGAATCGGGTCGAGGGGATGCTCATGGCTTGAAGCAAGGGTTTGAGAAAGGGGAGAGATCACTGGAGTTCACCAACGAGGCTGACGCGTTGGAGGGTGATGCGCCCGCGGGACACAAGATCGAAATCGGCGAGCCCGGTGGTGGTTTCCTGATACGTGCCGCGCAGCAGGCCCGGTTCGTAGTCGGGATCGAAGGTGATGGTGAACGAACGCTCGATCGCATAGCCGGCCCCGTGCTGCGGGTGGTAGGCGTGTCGGAAGGGATTGCTGCGGTGGAAGGGGTCCAGCCGCAACGGTTGGTCGACGGCGTCGCCCGCCGCAAGGTCCGCAGTGCGCACGATGGCATCGGGACCCAGACCGCCGGCCAGTTCCCATTTCAGGTGGTAGGTTTCGACCAGCGCCGCCGGCCGAGAGGTCTGCGCGTTGACATAATCTGTCGTGGCCTCCTCGCTGCCATCCAGACCGGCCGCCGCCACCAGGGCCGACTGGGTCGTGGCGTCCATCTCCCGGGGCAGATCGAAGAACGCGGTCTCCACTCGTTGCCCGACCTTCTTGCCGCCCCGTTCCTGGATTCCTTCGAAGTAGGGGATCTTCGCCTCGTCCACCACCAGCACCGGTTCCGCGGCGATGCTGTCTGCAGCGGTCTTCGTCTGCATGAACATCACATGCGACAACAGCCACGGGACGCCTGCCGTGTCGACGTGGATCAGGATCGGCAACCCCGCTGGTGATGTCGTGGGGCGCAGGGGCCGTCCGTCTTCGGTGGCGCTCGTCACCTCGTTTGCCCGGATCTCACCCACCCAAAGGCCGGTGAACTGGCTGGCGGGCGCGCCGAGTTCTCCGCCCAGCAGGTCGGGATTGCCCGCCGCGGCCGGCAGCCAGAAACGCACGCTTCCTCCATCGAGCGCGACGTCGATGCGGTAGAGGTTCTCCCGGAGTGGTTCCCCCGTGGTCCAATGGCGATGGGCCCCGACGGTCGCGGTGCGGGTCGCGCCCCCGGCGAGGTCCACGACGTTCCAACTCGTGACCTGACCGCTCTCGGCGATCTGCCAGGCGAGCGACTCGGGCTTCGGTTCGAGGGCATAGAGGCGCAACTCATCGGCCACGGCCGCGGTGCCCGACGTTTCGGGGAGCACCTTGGCAATCGTGATGGTGTGGGTGGCGGCGGGATCGGTCTCCTCGCTGGAGAACGTCAGTTCCCGGGAGGTCAACATCAGCGTATCCCCCGGGTTGCCCTGGGGGTCGGCCACTTCGATCGCGCCCGGCCCAACGCCAAAATCGAGCCCGCTCAGCCCCGGCGAGGCGATGGCAACGGGCCCGGCGAAGTGCCGGTTCTTGAGGTTGAAGGGCACCCATATCCAATAGGCCTCCCCGGGCAAAAGGACATCCGTGCCCCCCACGCCCGCCCAGGCTCCCGTGGCCGGATCCAGCCGTTGGATGACCGGCGCGGAACCGTCGCTCGGACTGGCCACGATGTCGTCCAGGCCGAGCGGGGCGAAGAATTCGGCGAAACGGGGACGGCCACTGATCCCAAACCCGACGAGGTTGTAAGCTCCGCGTGTCCAGGTGGGCTGAAAGAAGCCGACCCGCCCGGAGATCGCGAGCGTGCCGGCGGGATCCCCGTCCTTGTCGGTCTTCGAGGGCAGCGCCACATGGACGAGATACGCTTGGTTGCCGTGAGTGAGGATCGAGTCGTTGTCGCCGGAGAGGTCGCTTTCGTACCAGACCAGCCAGCCCGCCTGATTGAAGGTGTTCTCCGGCGAGTCAATGAACTCGGCGGTGCCCACCGGCGTGAGCGGCCGGGCGACGATGTCGATGTCGTACCCGACCGCAGTGAAGACCTGGTCGACCGTGAGGGTTTCGCCCTCATCATCGACAGGTTCCACCTCGAGCCAGACGGAGTTCCAGCCGTAATCCAGTTCCACGGTCTGGGTCTGGATGGCGGCCGGGGCAGTCGGAAGCAGGAGGACCGCGGCCGCCAGGGAACACTGGCGGAGGAGGGTGCTTGGAGAATGGCGGTTGTTCATGGTGCTGCAGTTCAAGGGCTCGCGGCGGTCGGGAATTCGGCTCAGCCCGGCGGGGCGCCTGCCTGCGGGAAGTCCGGCGTCGATGCCTGAGCGGTCAGGAAGGCATCCAGGCGGGACAGGTCGGCTTTCGACACGGATGCCCGCGCACCCGATGCCAGCGCCTGCGTGTGCATCTCCGGGCCGGCGTGCTGGGTCAGGACCACGATGCGGGCCTCGGGGAATCGGTGGCGAAGCGCCCGGGTCGCCTGCAACCCGTCCATCACGGGCATCGCGACATCCATGATCACCCAGTCGGGCCGATGCAGTTCGTAGGCCGCGAGGGCGGCCGCCCCGTCACCGCACTCGATGACTTCGATCGCCGGGCCCGGGAGGAACTCACGCACGAGGCGACGGAACCCCGCGTGGTCATCCACCAGGAGGTACTTGGTCCGTTGCCGCTGTGCCTGCGCTTCCCGCATCGTGCTGACAGCGTCGGGCCAGCCGGCGGTCAGGTCCATGGAGAGACCCTCCCGATTGGCATGGGTAAGTCTACTCAGGGCGCGAGGCGCCCGGGCGCGTTACTCCGGCAACTGCCGCTGGCGCCTCAGCCGCATCGATTCAACCCGCGGTAGCCGTCGCCGTGGAGTCGACGCTGAGCCTTGACCATGCAGTTGGATTCACCACGGATGGGCGCGGATGGGCACGGATACTGAGGGAAACCAGAATCGCGCGCCCTGGGTTCGGGCTCACCATTTGGTGAGGCTTCCCGCCCTCTCCGCCACGGCGGCAGCGCCGCGTCTCATCCGTGGCATCCGTGCCCATCCGCGGTCCATTCACGGAATCGATACGGCTGAGGTCCATGCGCTCGCTGAGATGTCACCGGGATACGCCCCGCAGCCTCGACTTACCCGCTGGCCAGGCACTCTCTCCCCTTCGTATGGGAACAGGGACGGGGTGGGACTTGGGGGGGCGCGCGGTCGACCACGGCGCCGCCGGTCCGCCTGCGGGACGGCTCAGAACCGGGAGCGGTTTTCGAAGGCGAATTTGAGCAGGGCGTGGCTGCCGTGGAGCCCGAGTTTGGCGCAGATGTTGGCGCGGTGGTTGTCGACGGTGCGAACGCTCAACCCCAGTTCGGCCGCGATCTCCTTGCTGGTGCGGTCCGAGGCGATGCGCTTCAGGATGCGCAGTTCGGAAGCGGTCAACTCCTCAAGGCCGGGCTTCCGTGCCGCCAGCGTCCTCGTTTCCCGGGCCCGGGTCATCATGAACTCGGCCAGGGCGGGGCTGAGATAGGGCCGGCCGGCGGCAACGGCGTGCACCGCCTGGCGGATGTCGGCGGCGGCGCTGTCCTTGAGCACGTAACCCTTCACTTCGAGGTTCAGGGCCTCGTTGAACAGGTCCTCCTCGCGATGCATCGTCAGGAAGACGATCTCGAAAGCGTCCTGATCGCGCAACCGTTCACGCGCCACATCCACCCCGTTCAGCCGGGGCATGTCCACGTCCAGCAGCAGCACGTCGGCGCTTTCGCGTCGGGCGAGATCGAGGGCGTCCCTCCCGTTGTCCGTTTCGCCGACCAGTTCCAGTTCCTGGTCCACGGCGAGCAACTGCCGCAGTCCATCGCGGTAGACCGGATGGTCATCGGCCAGAATCACTCGAATCTTCTGCGCCTTCATTGGAAGCATGTGACACCGGAATCTCGAACGTCAGCACCGTGCCCCGGCCCGGAACGGAGAGGCAACGGAACCGACCGCGGAGCAGCTTCGTGCGTTCCTCGAAACCGGTCAATCCCAGGCCGGGCGAAACCGCCTCGCCACGCTGCATCCGGGCGGCGTCGAAACCGCGGCCATCGTCCTCGATCACCAACCGCATCCGGTCCGCGGCACGTTGGATCCGGACCCGCACCTCGGAGGCGTCGGCATGCTTGACCACGTTGTTGAGCCCTTCCTGGACCAACCGGTAGACCATGACCTCGGCGGTGGGTGGAAGGAGACCGTCGACATTCTCAATCTGCGTCTTCACGGGGAGGCGCGTGGATTCGGAGGTCTGCCGGATCACCGAAGCGATGGCTTTCGTGAGTCCGAGGCGTTCGAGTTGAAAGGGCCGCAGCTGGTGGGAGATGTTTCGGGCTTCCTCGATCGCGGCGGCCACGCTGTCACCGACCTTGCGCAGCCGGGACTGGAGGGCGGCATCGGTCGTGGCGTCCCCGGCCAGGAACAGGTGGTTGCGAGCGATGAGCAGGTTTTGCCCGAGACTGTCATGCAACTCGGCCGCGATGCGCTTGCGCTCCGCCTCTTGGGACTCGATCAAGCGCCGCGTGAACTCCTCCTGACGGGAACGTTCGCGGGCCACCTGGCGTAGCTTCCCTGCCCGGAGGCTCCACAGTACCGCCGCCCCACCGAGCGCAACCCCCGATCGCAACCACCAGGTCTGCCACCAGGCGGGGAGCACGAGCAGCGCGAGACGGGCCCCCCGCCGATCCCAGACGCCGTCGCTGTTCGCGGCGACCACGTGAAACACATGCTCGCCCGGGGGGAGGTTCCGAAACACCGCGGAACGCGAGCTTCCCGCCTCGCTCCATCCGCCGTCGTCCAGTCCCTCGATCCGGTAACGAAACCGGTTTCGAACCGCGTTCCTCAACCCGATCCCGGTGTACTGGATTTCAATCCGACCGCCCCGGGACGGCATGCGGACCGGGGCGTCTGCGCGCCAGTCCCGGGGTTGTCCATTGACCAGCACCCGTTCAAGATGCGTTTTCGGAGGCAGCGAGGCTTCCTTTGACGCCCGCCAGCTCCGGGGATCGATCACCGCGATCCCGCGCGAGGTGGTGAACCACATCCGTCCGTCGGGCCCTCTCGACACGCCCTTGCCCCAGCCCCGTCCGGCGATCGAAGGCAGGCCGTCCCCGACCCCGAACCACTCGGGCTCCGTCGATTCCCGCGACTCCGGATCGCGCTCAACCCGCACCACGCCGTCGGATTTGGTGAGCGCCCACAGCCCGCCCAGATTGTCGGAGTCCACCGCGATGACCTCGACCGGAACGCCGGTCCGCGCCAGGGCGACGTCGACCCATCGGCCCCCGGTTTCGTGACACAGCATGGGTTTGCCTCCATACATCCAGGTCCGGCCCTCCGGATCCACATGCACGCCGACCACCGGCCCTTCCGCCCGGTTCCCCGACGACATCGGCTGCCAGCCATCCGGAGTGAGCCGGCAGAACCCGCCCCCCTCGACGCGCACCCGGGTTTCGCCGGCGGCGTTGATCGCGATCTCGACGCTGCCGGTGCGCGCGTTGGGAACCGGCAGATCGACGGGCTGCAAACGTCCCTCCTGCAACTGCCACAATCCGCGATCATCCGTGCCGATCCACACGGCGCCTGCGGCAGCCGCAAGCGAAACCAGCTGGCCCGTGACCAGGCCTGCGCTGGCAAACGAAACCGCCTCGCCCGCCGGCGAGTCCCGCAGACACCACACCGCGGTGTCGCTGGCCAACCAGACCGTCCCGGTTTCATCGACCTCCAGAAAGCGGCCGTCTGAGCGCTGCGCGGGCAGTTCCCGGGGCGAACCGTCAGGAGAAAAACGCACGACGCTCCCGGACTCGGCCAGCACCCAGGTGGCGCCCTCCGCGTCAAAGCCGACGTCCACCGGCTCGGTGTGGGCCAGGGCGTCCGCCTCGAGCCCCGGACGGAACGGCACGCGCTGCAATTGATAGAGTCCGTGGCGGGTGCCCACCCAGATGTTGTCCTCGCGGTCACACAACACCGCGCCAATCCCGAACCCCTCGCCCAGCAGCAGCCCGGGCAGCTCGACGGGCACGGTCCTCCCATCCGGCAACGACACCCAAAGCCCCTCGAGCCGGGTGCCGAACCAGCACTGATCCTGACCATCGCTGGCGACGCGCCCCAGCATGGACGTCGCTTCGATGGGTGCGGCAAAATGGTGAATTTTGCGCCAGGTGCCCTCCACCAGGGCATACCTGCCACCGCTGCCGATGACGCCGATACTGGCGTCCCTGTGCCGGAACAGATCGCTGGTCCGCGGTTCTCCCAGATCCACCCGCCGAACCTCGGCGGCCTTGCTCCCATCGTGCCGGACCACCTCCACGAGACCGTCATCGGTGGACAGCCAGATGGCGCCCCGCCCGTCCACCGCCAGGCTCGAACCCGGCCGGTCGACCCGGTATTCCTCCAGCACGCTGGACCACGCCGGGCCCAGCCGGAAAATCACGGTTTCGGACGCACAGCGGGCGCCCATCCAGCCTTCACCGGTGACGTCGGCGAACAACGCGCGGAGGGAATCCGGCAGTTCCCACGACGGCCACCACCGCACTTGATCGTCCTCTACGAGACCGAGCCCGGTGTCCCCGGCTGCCCGGATCCGTCCCCGCGGGTCCGGGCATGCCAGCAGCAGCCTTTGCGGCGGAGCGGGGTCGTCTCCGAGGAGGAAGGTCCTGAGCCGGACGCCATCGAACCGGGCGAGCCCCCAGTTGTTGGGCCACCACAAATAGCCGTCTGACCCCTGGGCCAGCGACGAGATGAAGTCCGCTGGAATCCCGTCTTCAACCGTCCACAGCCGCACCGAGTAGCCCAGCGCCTCGGGACGGATACCCCGCGGGGTCGCGGCCGCCAACACCGGCGCGGCCGCCAGACCGGCGGCCAGGAGCGCCATTCCGAGCGTCCGTCCACGCGGGACGGTTGGCGGATCGGAAGGCGCCGACGGGCGGCGCGGCGTCGAGCTGAGACCGGGGATAAGCACGGCGGGGCTACCGATAGCCGACTTTCGGGCGGGATTCCAGCCGCTGCGTCCATTCGCGCTGCGGGAGGCACTCCGGTTGGGGAATGCCCGCCGGGTGATGGTGGGTTCCCGGGGGTGACTTGCCAAATCCGGGCCCGGGCCGCAACTTAGCGCTTTGCGAGCAACATGAGCCCAAACAAACGAGCCTCCAACCGCCGGCGTTGGCCCCGCTGGCTGAAGTGGATACTGGCGTTGCTGACGGCGGTGGGTCTTTACGCCCTCCTCGGTTTCCTCGTCGCGCCGGCCATCGTCAAGTCACAGCTGGTCAAACGACTGCCCGGCTTCACCCACCGCGAGGCCCGCGTGGGCAAGGTCGAGATCGACCCGTTTCTGTTGACCCTCACCATTCGCAAACTCGAGCTGATCGAACCGACCGGAGATCTGTTCGCTGCGTTCGATGTATTCCACGCCGACCTCGAACTGGCCTCGCTCTGGCAGCGGCGCCTGCTCCTGCGGGATGTCACCGTCCAGGTGCCTTATCTGAGCGCGGCCTTGCGGGAGGACGGCACGCTGGACCTGCTGGACCTGGTTCCGCCCAGCGACACGAACGCGCCGCCTTCCGAGCCGCCGCAGGCCCTGATCCAGCGGTTGCGCATCCTGAACGGCGGGCTGTATTTCGAGGATCGCAGTTTCACGCCCGTCTGGCATACCCGCGTGCAGCCCTTTCATCTCTACGTCACGAACCTCAGCACGCTGGCGGGTGCCAATGCGACGTTCCGCTTCGAGGCCAACAACAACGCGGGTCAGCGGGTCGAGCTGGCGGGTGAATTCGGACTCTTCCCATCCGTCACGGCGAGGGGTGACGTGCGGTTGCTGGCGCCCAATCTCAGTCACTTCAAAGGCTACGTGGCGCGGGCCAGCGGCCTGCAGCTCGAGGCAGGCAAGGCCGGCGTCCTGAGCACCTTCGCGGTGGCACTCGGGAACGACGGCCTCGCGGCGAGCATCACCAACACGAGTGTCGAGGTGGAGGGGCTCGCGGTGCGGACGGAGAAGGACACGGAACCACTGCTGACACTCGAGAGCCTGCGGGCCTCCGCGGTGGCGGCGGACCTCGGGCGGAAGGACCTCGCGGTGGGCCGGTTGCAGACCGCCGGCGCCACGGCCCGGGTCGTTCGCCGTCCCGACGGGACCGTCAACGCGCAGGACGTCTATCTGCCGGCGGAACTCGCCGCGGCGATCCGGGAGATGACAGACTGGCAGGTGGCGGTGGGAGAGACCACGGTCACCAACTACGCCGCGGCCTTTCAGGACGAGGGCATCCAGCCGCCGGCGTTGCTGGGCGTCGACCGGTTGTGGTTGTGGCTGACGAATTTTTCGAATGCGCCGGAACAGGCGCTCGAGTTGCAGACGGGATTGCGCTGGGCGGAGAGCGGCTCGGCGACGGTCGGGGTCGAGGGCCACCTGATTCCGCCGGTGTTCAAGGGCCGGGCCGTTTGGGAGGGGCTGGATCTGAGTCCCTTGCAGGCCTATCTCGAACCGATTGCCCACCTCGCGCTGCAGCAGGGCAAGGCCTTTGGCGCGCTCGAACTCGGCGTCGAACTCGAAGCCACCAACCGGCCCGTGGGCACCGTGACCGGTCAACTCGGCGTCGTCGACCTCGACATGATCGAAACCCCGGCCAAACGCAATTTCCTCGGCTGGCGGCGCGTGCAGCTTTCGGGGATCGAAGCGACCGCTTATCCGCACGCGGCGCGTTTCGATGAATTGCGGCTCGAGGGATTGCGAACCAGCCTGGTCCGGACCACCAACGGGCAGATCAACGTGCTCAACCTGCTCAAGACCCAGCCGGGCGCGACCGCGAATGACGCGGGCGCCGAACCGGTTCCGCCGGCGGCCTCCGCCACCAACGCGCCGGCCATCCCGCCGGTCGAACTCAAAACCCTGCGGTTCGAGGATGCGGCGCTTTACGCGGCGGATGAGATGATCCCCGGACAGTTCAAGACCGCCATCGAGAGCTTCAGTGGAACCGTCGAGGGATTGTCCTATCCGGAGATCCGGGAACTGGCCATCGATCTGAGCGGGAAGATCTCCGAGCCGGCGCCGTTCTCGGTCCAGGGAACCGTCCTTCCGGATCCGACGCATCTGCGAGCCGATCTGACGGTCGAGTGCAGCTCGGCGGACCTCACGCAGTTCACCCCCTACAGCGCGCGTTACGCCGGTTACCCCATCGAGAGAGGCACCACGACTACGAAAGTGCACTACCGGGTCGACGGATCGCAGCTCGAAGGCGAGAACCTGGTCTATCTGGACCAGCTCACCTTTGGCGAAAAGACCGACAGCCCGGACGCGATCAGCCTGCCCGTCAAGCTCGGGGTGGCATTGATGAAGGATCGCAACGGGCGCATCACGCTCGATGTGCCCGTTTCCGGCAGCCTGGATGATCCGGAGTTCAAGATCAGCCGGGTCGTCTGGAGCACGGTCAAGAACCTGCTCGTGAAGGCGGCGACGGCGCCATTCAAGATGCTCGGTTCGCTCTTCGGCGGTGGCGGGGAGCAGGACCTCGAGTTCGTCGAGTTCGAGCCGGGCGCCAGCCGGCTGGGCGCCGTGGAGGAAGGCAAGCTCGGCACGTTGCGGAAGGCGCTCTTCGAGCGGCCGCAGCTCGGGCTCACCCTCGTCCCTGGCGCGGATCCGGAAACGGACAAACCGGCCCTCATCCGGAACAAACTCGAAGCCAGCCTGCGTGAACTGGAGGCGGCCGCCCGACGGGCGGGCGGGGCCACGAATGTCGAAACGGCTTCGTTGCGGCTGACCACCGCCGAGCGCGAGCAGCGGTTGCTCCAGGCGTACACGAACCGCTTCGGTATCCCCGAAGCGCTGCTGTCCAAAGCCGGGGCCACCAACACGGCCGCTGCGGAGGTCGCGGTGCCCGCTCCCGAACCGGCGCTGTCCGTCGTGCCAATGGCTCCGGGCCGTCCGCGCTTCACCAAGTCCGGCGCCGGCCGTCTCAGCGAGCTTGCCGCTCGCGAACCGGCATCGGAGCCGGTGTCGGTGTCTTCCGGCCCGGCGGCGCCAACCGAGTCCTCCCCGGTCGCCGAGGCCGGCGTGCCCGCCGCGCAGGCGACCGGGACACCTCCCGAGGCTGAAGCGGCGCTCGCACCGATGCCCACCGCGGACGAGATGGAGCAGGCGCTGCTGCAGGAACTCGAGATCACGGATCAGGATCTCGTCGCCTTGCGGGAGCAGCGCGCCGCTGGCGTGAAGGAGCAATTGACCGAGGAGGGGCAGGTGACCGCGGATCGTCTGCGGGTGGATCTCGAAACCGAAAAGGCCCCCTCCCGCCGGGCCCGCGTTACCTTCGAACTCGAGTAGCGGTCGACGGAACCACACGACATTGCCCAAACCGGGCCACCGATCGGGTGCGCGCTCACCGGTTGCGACCGGGTGCTGCCTCCGGGGTGGCTATTCCGGTTCGGGGCGGTCGAGATGCTCGCCCGGGGGGAGGTTCTCGTAACCGGCGAAGTGATCGGGTCGGAGTGGCTCGGAGATTGTGTGTTCCTCGCCCAGCCAGCGGCCGAGGTCGATCAGCCGGCAACGTTTCGAGCAGAAGGGGCCGAACGGGGTCCCGAACCACGCGCCGCGTCGTCCGCAGGCAGGACACCTGATTTCGGTTGTGCCTTCGGAGGCCACGCCGCGTTGCGCGAGGTTCAGCCCGCCGCCTGGCCGCCCGCGCCATCCGGCGCGGGCGCATTCGCTGCCGCGCTTTCGGGCCGCTCGCGGTAGCTGCTCACCACCCACTCGCTTAGCACCTGGTCCGGCGTTTCCACCGCGGCGACGTCCAGCTCGAACTCGCGACGACCGGTGTTTTGCGCGATCAACTTCAAACCGAATTGCAGGTCCTTGAACCGGGTGGCACAGAATTCCCGCACTGGCGAACCCGCTTCCTGCGCCAGGGCCACCAAGCGGTCGGCGGCAGCGTCGCTGAAGCGGATGGCGAGGCCGTGTTCCTTGGTGAACCGTTCGGCAAACTCGTCCGCCAGGTGACGCATGACGTCGCGTTCCTCCTGTTCATGCTCGGCCAGGAGGCGCTGGAGCGCGGCGAGCGGGTCGTCCACCAGCTCGCGGGTGACGACAAAGCGTTTCACCGGACTGGAGGGGAGCTCGTACTTGAACTCGCGGAACACGCGTTCGCAAACCGTCATGAGCCCGCGGGCGCCCGTCTGTTCCTCTTCCGCGAGTTCGGCAACGCGGCGCAGGCCATCGTCCTGGAAGAGGACCTCGACCCCGTAGGCGGCGAAGGTTTGTTCGTATTGCCGGATGATGCTGCCTTCGGATTCGCGGAGGATCTTGAACAGGTCGTCGACCGACAACGGATGGCAGAACACCCGCACCGGCAGCCGCCCGATGAACTCGGGCTCAAAACCGTAGTCGATGAAGTCGCGGGTTTGCGATTGGGCGAGGGTTTCGAAATCGCCTTCGAGCGAGGCGGGGGCCGCGGCGAAGCCGATGGTGGCCTCGCGCAGCCGTTTCCGCACGAGCTTGTCGAGGCCGGTGAACGCCCCGCTGACAATGAACAGAATGTGCTTGGTGTTGATCAACTCCGCCGGCTTCCGCCCCCGCTGGGTGAAGTCCATCATGGCCTGGAGCTGGCCCGCGATGTCGTTCGGAGACCGCGCCGGCACGTCGGTTTCTTCCATGAGTTTCAGCAGATTTGTTTGCACCCCACGGCCGCTGACATCCCGGCCGGTCACGTTCGCCGCCGCGGTGATCTTGTCGATTTCGTCGATGTAGATGATGCCGTACTCCGCCCGCTTCACATCTCCGTTCGAGCGACGAAACAACTCCCGGACCAGATCCTCGACGTCTGCGCCGACGTAACCCGTCTCCGAGAATTTGGTGGCGTCGGCCTTGACGAACGGGACGCCGATGAGGTCGGCGATGCTGCGGATCAGGTAGGTCTTCCCCACGCCTGTGGGGCCGACGAGGATGATGTTCTGCTTGGCGTAGTTCGGCTGGTCCCGGCCCTCGATGGCCAGCCGGACATGGTGGTAATGGTCGCAGAGGGCGACGCTGAGGACCTTCTTTGCCTCGTCCTGCCGGATCACGAAGCGATCGAGGTGCGTCTTGACCTCGCGCGGCTTCAGGTTGAAGCGGGGAATGACGACTTCGGGGGACTCCGGCGGTCCGGGGTCGCCGGTGGGGCCGGTCGCGTTGGCAGCCGCGCCCGGGTTGAATCCGCTGAAGTGGCGCTGCATCAGGTCGGCCAAGCGCCGCTGAAAGTCCTCGGGGTTCGGGGGTGTGGGGGGATGTTCTTCGCTGGCCATGGATCGTGCGGAACCGCCGGTGTTTTGTTGTCGAACCCGAGCCCGCCGCGCGGCCCGGCTGCTGCGTTCATTGCCGGGCAACTTGTCCCAGAATCCCCGCGCACGCAACGCCAGCCTCCACGTTCTGCGGCGGGCGGTGCTCGCTCGGTTTCCTCGCGGCAGACTGGAATCAGACCAAACGTCCGTCGGTGCAGGCGGCACCAGGGACCGGCTGCGCGTGGCGGAAACTGGGCGGGAGCGCCCGGGTCAATCGACGTGCCCGTCCAATTGGTCGAACGGGTTGTTGGTGAATCCGGGTTTCGGCGTTTCGGCGTCCTGCCCGCGGTCCGGGGAATCGCCGTCCGCGCCTTCGGGTGCAGGCTTGGGTCCGTCGCCGTGCGGGTTCGGGGCGCGGCGGGCGCGGGGCAGGGGATTGACGATGGCGTTGACGTTGCGCCCGGCCTTCCGCGGCGGTTCGGGGGAGGTGCCCCAGGGACCGAGTTGGTTGATGAAGCGGTTGACGACCTCGATGCCGATCTCCTGGTGGGCCATTTCCCGGCCGCGATAACGCAGGTTCAGCTTCACCTTGTTGTCCTCGCAGAGGAACTCAATGGCGTGGTTCAGCTTGACCTTGAAATCGTGCTCGTCGATGCCGGGGCGCAACTGGACTTCCTTCACGCGGCCGACATGCTGGGATTTTCGCGATTCCTTTTCCTTCTTCGACTGCTCGTAACGGAACTTCCCGTAGTCGACGATGCGACAGACGGGCGGATTCGCGTTGGCGGCCACTTCGACGAGGTCCATCCCCTGGCCGCGGGCGAGGTTGATGGCCTCGTGGAGGGAGAGGATTCCAATTTGGGCGCCCTGGGGACCGACGACGCGAACTTCGCGGGCACGAATCCTCCCGTTGATCCGCTCCTTGGGGCCTGCAGGTGCACGAAAAGCACGAGGGCGCTTCAACCGGCCCTCCTCCGCTGGGGGTTAATCATGCGTGCAATTTCAACTCTGTCAGTGCGTGGCGTGACATCGACGCGACCAATTTGTGTATGGGCCCGGTTGCTGGCAAGTGAAAACGTCGGGGCACAACGGAAAATGGCGGTTCACGACCAACCACTTCGGCGGACGGACGGCGGCGCGCCACGTCCCGGGGCGAACCGCCCTCGAACAGTTCAACGCGCGGCGCGTTGCAGCGTGTGCTGACCGACCCACCGCGTGTTGTAACGCGCCATCAATTCATCCGACGGCAACGCCGGCCGGGGTTCGCTTCCATAGCGGCGGTCCTCCATGCCGTGCCACGGCAGCGGCCCGACCTGCCAGCCCAGTTCCACGTGGAAGTCGGCGTCCTTGTCCCACCCCACATTGTAGAGGAAGAAGCTGCGTTCGCGCCCCGCGACCGGGGGTGAAAGGCGCGCCGCGGCAAAACGCAGCGTCAGTTCGTCGCCCCCGTTCAGCAGCGCCAGCGCGTTGTCCTCCGCGGCGATCAACTCGTCCACCGGGCCGTAGCGCGTGCACCAGCCGACGGGGGTGATGGGCCAGGGGGCATTCTGATAGACGGCCCGGTAATCGGGCGTCAACGGTTGATCCCACGGCAGCCCCGCATACTCGCTGAACCCCCGCCAGTGCAGATCCGTGTGATCGGGGCGGAGCCGGGTGACCGTGGTGTCTCCGACGAGCCGGCGCTCGAACAGGGCGATGCGGTCCCAATGGACTTCGAAGGCGGTCGTGAGGCGCAGCCGGCCGCT
Organism: Verrucomicrobiales bacterium; assembly: GCA_024233305.1. GTDB lineage: Bacteria > Verrucomicrobiota > Verrucomicrobiia > Limisphaerales > J093 > J093. The sequence goes on along the minus strand of JACKPV010000025.1, from coordinate 159,043 downwards.
GCCTTCCGGGAGGCGTCCGGCGAGGTCGACGAGGATGGTCTTGGTCTTGCCGGACGGGGCGCCGACCTCGACCTCCACCGGACGCCAGCCGCCGGGGGCTTCCACCTCGAGGCGCGGGAAGGGGAACGGCAGGTCGGGATCGTGGGAAGCCGACACGTTGGCCATGCCGCCGCCGAACCGCAGCCAGCCGGTCAGCGCGAGCACCAGGGGGCGTTCGACCGGCAGCGTGCCGAAATCCAGGATTACTCCGCTGGGCTCGGCCAGCCCGCGCAACTGCGGTACGCGCAACGTCGCGGGAGAAACCATCCGGCGATCCACCGCCTGCAGGCGGTCGGTCACCACGGCGCCGTCCAACCGGTTCGCCCGCTGGAGCGGAACGCGATTTTCCAACGTCCACAGTTCCCCGCGCGGGAATGGTCCGCGTGGACGCAGCTTGTCGGTCGTGTGAACTTCCGTGCCCGCGGGATGATCGATCACGACGAGTTCGGATTGGTCGAGATAGAGCACTTCGCGCAGTTCCTCGGTGATTTGCACCACGTACTCGCCGTCGCGCGGGGGGAAATCGGCGGCCCCGCCCAGGGCGATGTATTCACGCGGATCGGCCTCGATAAAGGCCGTGTCCGTGATGCGCAATCCCATGGGCGCCGAACCGAGGATGTCGGAAACGAAACGGAACCCGCGGCCGTCCCAAGCATAGAGATAGGGACAGGAACCCGCCGGAATGACCGGTTCGAAGACGTTCAGTGCCTCGCAGGGTTCCGGTTCCACGTCGACGATGCTCGAGGGCAGGTCGAACCAACGGGCGACGATGGCATCTACGCGATCATGTCCGCCGATGCCGATCTCGACCGGCAGACGGTCCACCGTGCGGTGCACCTTGAAGCTGCCCATGGAGGCTTCGATGCGAATGCCCAGGCCGGTGGCGTTCGAGCGGTTGCCCAGCAGGCGGAGTTTGATCATGCGGTTGGCGTTGCCGCCGTCGTTTCGCAGGATCTTCAAACCCGCGCCGGCCACCGCAAGCACCAGGTCGCTGTCGCCGTCGCAATCCAGGTCCGCCACCGCCAGGTCATCGATCACCCGTCCGGTCCAGCGGTCGAGACCGACGCTTCGGGTCAGATTGGTGAAGGCGCCGTCGCCGAGGTTGCGCCAGACCTGCAGGCCGCGTCCGCTGGCGAGCACGTCCAGCCAACCGTCATTATCGTAGTCGAGCAGGGTCAGGCGGGAGAGTTCCGGCACTGTTGCCGGCAGTTCCACGCGTTGATGGATGCCGCCCAGCAGCAGTGCTGTCTGGTCCCCGCCACCGGCCAGCAGATCGGTCCGCGCATCGCCGTTCAGGTCCCCCAGAGCGATCACCGTTCCCGTGACCGGGCCGGTCGGGAGGTCGGTTTCCTGCAGCGCGCCGCCCCGCACTTTCTCGAAGTAGAGCACCGGCCCGTCACTGCGCGCGGCGAACACGTCGAGCAGGTCGTCGTTGTTCCAGTCATCCACCGCCAGGGCCGTTACCCCCTGCACGACCGCCGGCACGCCGGAGGTCACGGTGATGTCCTTGAAATACATGTTGCCCAGATTGCGCAGGACGCGGATGCCGTCGCCGTCCGGGAGGATGCCGAGGATGTCCAGCTTGCCGGTGAAATCGATGTCCAGAATCCGGGCTTGCCGGGTTCGCAGTTGCAGCCCCTTGAGGCCCGAGGCGGTGGTGAAATCGCGGGCCATGCCGTTGGTGGCGAAGCGGAACATCTGCGAGCCTTCCGGTCCGGTGACCAGCACGTCCTCGAAGCGGTCGTTGTTGAAGTCCCCCACCAGGGCCTGGTGGTATTCCTTGGTTTCGCGGAAGGGCAGCGGCTGGCCGAGCGGGGCGAAACGGCCGTCGCGATTGTCCAGCAACCGGAAGCCGTCGGCGCCTTCCGTGGCGAACACGCTGTTCCGTCCGTCCCGATTGTAGTCGAGGACGGCGATGGGGGCATGGTAGACCGCGGCATTCGTCAGGACGTCGTCGGTCACGTCGGCGAAGGTGACCGGCACGCCGGTCCGGTCCGGGCGGATCACCTTGGCCGGGGCGCGGGCCTCGGTGTGCCGGCAGCGCTCGAAGACCTCCGGCCCGGCGCCGCCGCCGGGTTTTTGGGGCAATCCCTGGTGGATTTCCATCTCGCGGGTTCCCTCCTCCGCCTGGCCCGAGCGGATCAACAACTGGGCCAGGGCGTAGTGAGCCGCGGGGTGTTCGGGGTCCCGCGCGACGGCCTCGCGGAAGGCGGCGATGGCGTCCTCGGGGCTGCCCATTTCCTGGTAGGCGCGTCCCAGCAGAAAGCTCACCGCGGCGACGTCGCGATCCAGATCCCGCGCGGGCAGGAACATCTTCACGGCCTCGTCCGGCTGGCGGAGGCGAAAGTGGGCGCACCCGGCGACGTAATATGCGGCGGCGGAGTTGCGGTCGTATTCGAGCACTTCGAGCGCGTTTGTGAGGGCGGCTTCGGCTTCGTTGGCCAGCAAGAGCGCGTTGGCGAGGTTCAAACGGGCATCGGTTCGCGCCGGGTAGATGCCGGCGGCTTCCTGGAAGGCGGCGACCGCCTTTTCTGCCTGGCCCTGGTCGTAGTAGTTCTTGCCGGTGTTCATCACCTGGATGAACCGGTCCTCGCGGCTGGCCGGAGCCGCCTCCGCGGGGGCGTCCGGCTTTGAACAACCGGTCAGGAAAGCCGCCATCGCCACGACCGCAATCCCGGTCAGGGCCAGCCGACAGCCGGCCGACGGGCATTCCATGCTGCTGTTTGCCGATCCGAAAAGCATGGCCCAGCTTGGCCGCCTCCCGCAGGCCGACGCAAGGCGAACCTCCCGTCGTCGGGCCGGACGGGGCGCCGGCTTGCGGTCGCGCGCGGGATCTGGTTGGATCGGCGCGGCGGGCGACCGCCGAATTCTGTCATGCCTGACACCGGACGTTTGCGGGAGTGGATCCAGGGCGCCATGCCCGCCACCTTGGCCTTGCTCGAGGAGATGGTGGCGATCAACAGCTGGACCGGAAATCCTGAAGGGGTGAACCGGCTCGGGCGTTTGACCGCGGAACGCTTCGCCCCGCTGGGCTTCGGCGCGTCCTTTGTGCCTTCCCGGAATCCGGCTTGGGGCAATCACCTCTTCCTCCATCGTCCCGGCCGCGCCGCGCTCCGCCTGCTGCTGGTCTCGCATCTGGACACCGTCTTTCCCGCCGAGGAAGAGGAGCGGAACAACTTCCACTGGCAGCCCGAGGGGGAGCGGATTTTCGGTCCGGGCGTGATCGACATCAAGGGGGGCACGGCGATGGCCTGGCTCGTCCTTCAGGGAGTGCAGGTCCTGGATCGCGCGCTCTTCGATGAAGTGGACTGGCTGGTGGCCCTGAACGCTTCCGAGGAGACGTTGTCGGGGCACTTTGGCGAAGTCTGCCGGGAGCAGTTGACGCCGCACACGCGGGCGGCCCTGGTGTTCGAGGGCGAACACCGTCAGGACGGAGTGCGGCAACTGGTGGTGGCGCGCAAGGGCCGGCTGACCTTCCGGCTCAAAGTCTCCGGCCGCGCAGCCCATGCCGGAGGCCAGCATGCGCGGGGAGCGAATGCCATCCGGCAACTCGCCCGGCTCGTCGAACGGGTGGAAGCCTGGAGCGATCCCGCCCGCGGGCTGACGGTGAACGTCGGCACGATTCGCGGGGGCGGCAGCTACAACCGGGTCCCGCATGCGGCCGAGGCCGAGGGCGAATTCCGCTGCTTCGATCCCGCCGTTCAGGAGCAAACCCGCCAGGCACTGCTCGCCCTGGCCGGTCCGGGCGACCTGCGGGCCGCCAGTGACGGCTGGGCCTGCCGGGTCGAGGTTGAACTGCCCGACCGCAGCCCCGCCTGGCCACGCAACCCGGGGAGCGAGGCGCTTTATCGGATTTGGTCGGAGACGGGGACCGCTTTGGGCGACCGGTTGGCGCGCGAGGAACGCGGCGGGATCAGCGACGGCAATCTGCTTTGCGCCCACGTGCCCACCATCGACGGTCTGGGACCGGGCGGTGACAACGACCATTGCTCGGAACGCAGCCCGGACGGCTCGAAGCTTCCCGAGTACCTGGACGTCCGCAGCTTTGTTCCCAAGGCGCTGCTGAATGTCCTGGCCATCGCCCAGCTCTGTCGGGGCGGGAACCTGCCGGCGCCGCGTGGGTCCTGACGGGACGACGGTTCAGGATCCGGTGGGTGGCGGTCGAAGACGACCGGGCAGGTGAAGGGGCCCCGCCGGGCGCAGCGGCCGCGGGGAAGTGGCTCTTGACGATCCGCGGCGCGCTCCAGGAGCGGAGCGCGCCGGCAGACCGTGGGCGAACGGGGGATTACTGCTTCTGCCGGACGGCTTTCCACTCGCGGGTCCAGGCCTCGCCATTGCGGGTGCCTTCGGACTTGCCCTTCATGGTGTCGCCCTCGACCATGGCCCGGCTCTTGATCGTGACCTCGTTGCCGTCGCGGCTCATGACGGTCTGGTAGGTCAGCAGGTTGCCCTTCACCTGGATCTCCTTCATCTCGACCTTCCAGTCGGCCCCTTCACGGCCCATCTCACCGACGAGCTTCCCGTCCTCGCGCTTGATGACCAGGTCGGCCTCCCAACTCTGGCCGTCGTCCCGGCTCATGGACCACTTCCATTTGCCGACCACCTCGGCGGGCTTGCGTTTCACCACCCACTCCCGTTCGAGAGTGCGATCTCCCATCGTGGCGGACATGGCGCCCTTGATGGTCTCGCCGTCGATCTTTCCCTTGTATTCGCTGGTGAAGTTGCCGCGCTGGGTTTCGCGAACGACCTTGAACATGACCTGGTCGCCCTCGACCCGGCCTTCGCTGATGGGCGTGGATTGTCCTTCCTGGCGACCCGGCATCGAGCCGGTGAGCTTCGTGCCTTCCTGTTTCAGCGTGATGGAACGCTCACGAGTTTGTCCGTCACGACCTTCCATCGTCCAAACCCACGTGCCGGTGACATCCGGCTTGCTGGGGGCGTCCGCGCCAATGAGGGCGCCGGCGGTGACACAGGAAGCGACCAGGGAGAATAGCAGTGCAGGTTTCATACCCGGCGATAGACGGCCCCGGCAGGCGACGGGTTACAGGGAAGCCGGGGGGCAGTCGGCTCGCCGGGGCGGCAGAAGCCCGGAGAAGCAGCGGGGAACGTCCGGGGCGGAGGACCTGATCGATTCGCGGTTTGGGTTCGCACACCCTGCCACGTCCCGGCGGAGGAATGCAGCCGGGGCGATGTGCCTCAGCCGTATCGATTCAGTAACTCGTAGCCGCCGAGGTGCAGTCGGCGCATGATTCAGCGGGGATCCGTCCGCCTGCCGCCGGGTGCGACGATCCACCAAAACGTGACGGCCAGTCGGAATCAGCGGGACCGCGTAAGCCCTTGGATTTCAGCGCCGACTACACGTCGGCGGCTACGGCCTGTTGAATCGATACGGCTCAGTCACTTCCGACCGCACCCTGATTCGCCAACGACAGCCGCAATGCCACGGCCTGCTGGTCGGTTCGAAGCAGCAGCAGGTCGCCGGAAAGTGCCGGCGGGTTCCAGGTCTTGCTGTCAAACACAGGAAACCGGGCGAGTTCGTTTGGTGCCTCCGGGGTCGGCGCCAGCAGAACCAGGTCCCCCCGCTCGGCAGTCAACACGATCAGGTCGTCCACGCGCAGCAACTGTCCGTGCCCATAACGGCCTTCCTTCCATCGGCGGCGGCCGTCCGCGAGGTCCACGCAGGTCAGGATGCCGTCATCGAGCCCGAACAGGCAGTCCTGCCAGGCGATGAAGTTGGCAAACTTCGCCTTCAACGCCTTCGAGGCCCAGATGGGCTCGGGGTTCAACTTCCCGTCGGGGGTGGGGCGGATTTTCAACCGTTCCGCCCCGATGCCGTAACCGCTCGAAAAGACGACCTCGTCGGGTCCCACGGGAACAGGAATCGCGACCTGCGGTTGCCCCTTGCCCCAGGGATGCTCCCAGAGCACGGCGCCGGTTTCGGGATGGTGCGCCGTGATGCGGCGGGCGTTGAACATCAGGATCTGGGCCGTGTCCGCCAGCGTGACGAGGACCGGCGAACTGTAGCTGGCCGGGGCGCTCCCGGCGCTCCAGCGCGGTTCGCCCGTGGCGACGTCATAGGCCAGCAGCGACCGCTCGTCGTTTCCGCCGGCGCTGACAATCACTTGATTCCCGATCACGAGGGGCGAACCGGCAAAACCCCATTCGGGCGGGGCGACGGTTGCTTCGGCGGTCAGGTCCCGCTGCCAGACCCGGCGGCCGTCCGCCAGATCCAGGCAGTTCAATCGTCCGGTCGCGCCCAGACAATAGATCCGGTTCCCCACGACGGTCGGGGTGGCCCGCGGCCCGACACCGGCAATCGTCGTGGCATACCGCGCGGGGTCCGCGTGTTCCCAGAGTTTGCGCCCGCTGAGCGGCTCGTACGCCGTGACCAGTTCCTCCTCGCCCCGCTGTTCCTGCGTGACCGCGCGGTCCCCCACCATGGCGAATCCCGACCATGCCGGACCGATGGGCTGGCGCCAGAGCACCTGGGGCGGGTGAGTGGTCCAGTCCCGCGCCAATGGGGGCGCCTCGACGACGCAGTTGCGGTCCGGCCCCAGAAACTGTGGGAAATCGGGACGTGAAGGGCCTGGGTTGCGGGAGGCGGCAGCCGTGCGTTCCGCGGTCGGCAGGACGGCTACCGTGGGAGCCCGGCTGCGGGCGGCGGATTTCCAACGAGGCTCGAAAATGGGGAGCAGATCGCCGCTGACCCCACGGATGCGAAACAGGGCCAACGCGCCGCCCACCGCCAGCAAGGCGCCGATTGCCCCGAGGAGCCGCCATCTGAGGCCCGTTCGCGAGAGGAACAGCCACCACAGCCATAACGCGGCGCCACCGATCACCATCGCCGCCAGGGAACCGAGGTTGCGGCTCTGGAAGGGGAGGTCGGCGCGCAGACGGATGATGGTCACGGCGAGGATCACCCCCACCACAATCACCGCCGCCGGCCACCAGCGGATGGCGTTCGACCGTCGGCGGACCGGACCGCCGCAGGCGTCCTCCCGATCGTTTCGATTCATGACCGACATTTAAGCCACCAGTCAAGGAACGGGCAAATCCCGGCGGACGGGAACGGTCGAAAACTGCGCGGATCGCATGCGCCGCGGTCGGGGGGCACGGGCACTCGATGGATCGCGCCGTGCTTCCGGCTTGTCAAAGCGCGCGCCGGAGCAGCCAATGGGTTGTCCCGGCTGGCGGGGTGGCCCCGGGCGGCGGACGGTTGAACGACGTTATGAGCGCAGGATTCAGAGGTTTTCTTGCCGGCCTCGTGGTGGGGGCCGTCGCGATCCTTGCGCTCTGGCTTTTGCCGCGGGCCTCGCCGTCGGATCGGGAGGAAGGAAATCCGGTTCTGGCCGGCGAACTGGAGCAGGCCCGGGCGGAAGTCCGGGCGTTGCGGGATCAGAACGCCGAACAGGCTGCGGCGTTGCAGCGATTTGAGCGCAGCCAGTCCGAACTCCTGCGGCTGCGCGGGGAGGTTACCCTCCTGCGCGAAGCCGCCCGTCAGGGTTCGGAGAACCGTGGATCGACGACGGGGCAGGGGAAGGCCGTTGCGCCGTCGTCCCCGGCCTCCGGTCAACCCGGGTCCGTGCCGCCTGCACCTGCGGCTCGTGTCACGGTGGGGAGCTTTCGCCCGGCGGATTCGTGGGAGGATGTCGGTTCGGAGACCCCCGAGGAAGCGTTGGAGAGCCTGCACCAGGCGATGCGGGCCGGGGACCAGGCGCGCGTTGCGGCGGCCTACCTTCCGCCAGAGGAACTCCTGGCCATGCTGCCCGCCCCCGAACCCGGCGCATCCGAGACGCCCCTGCCCGCGGCGGATGTCACCCTCCCGCGGACCGAGGCCGCCTTGGCGGGATCGACCATCCTCGCCCGGGAAGACCTGCCGACGGGTGACGTGCGGTTGGAGGTCGAGAACCAGCATGTGGACGGCACCGTGAGCCGGCACGAGATGATCTTCCGGAAGACCGCGCACGGCTGGAAACTGGCCCCGAACATCCAGGAACTTCTGGTCCCGGGCGAGCCTTGACCGGCGGTTCGTCGAAGCGTCCTTCCGCCCCGACCGTCGACCAAAGCGGGAGCCCCTTTCGCCCCTGACGCTGGCCTGCCATCCGACCGCCTTCGCTCGTCGTGGGTTCGCGGCAGAACCGCCACGATTTACCCTCCGGGTGGAAGCGGAGTCGCCCGTTTGTTGGGGTCAGCCCGGGCCGGTCCGGCCATCCATTTCCGAGCGGACGCCCTTTCCGATGGCGTTGGGGCGCCGCACCAGGGAGGCGATCAGTCCCAGGGTGGTCAGAGGGAGGGCAAACCACAGCATGGCGCCCCCGAAGGCTGAAAGGGCGTCGTGCTCCCGGGAATCGAGCAGGAGAAACGTGAGGTAGGCCGCGTAGTAGAGCAGGAAGACCGCTCCCTCCCAACGGCTGACCACCCGCCCGGTGAAGAAGACGGGCAGGCAGGCGGCGGCGGTCCCCAGCATCACCGGCAGATCGAAGCGCAGCAGGGCGGGATCCACCGGGATCGACGCGGGAGCCGCGCAGGTCGCGACGCCCAACACGAGCAGGAGGTTGAACAGATTGCTCCCCAGCACGTTGCCAACCGCCAGGTCCCCCTGGCCGCGCAGGCCTGCCGTGACGCAGGTGGCGATCTCGGGCAACGACGTGCCGGCGCTCACAATGGTCAGGCCGATGACCAGTTCGCTGACGCCGAGCGTTCGGGCCAGGTTGACTGCCCCCGCAACGAGCCAGCGGGAACCCAGCAGAAGACAGCCCAGGCCGGCGAGGAGCAACAGCACTTCCAGACCGCGCACCCGGCGGCGCGGCGGGGGCTCCGGCGGCGGACGGCGCGCTGGCTGGAGATCGTCCGGAACCCGCCGTCCCGCCCGGGCCAGCAGGAACGTGTAACCCCCGCCCAGGAGGAGCAGGATCGCCCCGGCTCCGCGAGGGATTGAACCGGTCCCCGCGAGAGCATAGACGCCCGCCGATGCCGCGATCACGAGCGGCACTTCGAGGCGAACCAGCCGGCGGGCGACAGCAAGCGGCGTGATCAGCGCGGTCAGGCCCAGGATGAGGAGGACGTTGCAGATGTTGCTCCCGACCACGTTGCCGAGTGCGATGGCAGGCTGGCCGCCGCGGGTGGCGGCCACGCTCACGGCGATCTCCGGCGCGCTGGTCCCCCAGGCCACCACCGTCAGGCCGATCAACAGCCGGGAAACCCCGAGGACACCCGCCAGTCGGGAGGCGCCACGAACGAACAACTCGGCTCCGCCGAGGAGCAGTCCCAGTCCACCACCGAACAGGAGCAGGGTCATCCCGCCGGGCTAATCGCTTCCGCCGTAGAAATACAGCAGCAACCCGCCGCCGCTGAAACGGAGCTTGGCGTCCTGGGTGTATTTCGCCCCCTGGACCCACTCCGCGTGCCCGTCCAAGTAGCCTTCATTCGAGCCCTCGGGAGCCTCGGCGCGTCGATCATAGTGATTCACTCCGCGGATCAGGGGGTTCGGATCGCCCGGGCGCAGCCAGGAATCGTTCAGCTTCCGGTTGATGTCGCCCCACATCAGTTTGTAAACGGGATTGTCCGTGTCCTTCTGCGCGAACACCGGGGTCTGCACGACGCGCTTCACATTGTAGGTCTGCTCGTCGTAGGCGGGTTCTCCCACGTAGTAGATGTAACCGATGACGGTACTCTCGCCGCCGGGCCAGTCCCAGAAGTCATCCCGGTTCCATCCCGGGTTGGAAGGGCAGTAGAACTGGGGCCGCGGGATCGAGTAGTCGTCGACCAGGAGATCGCGGAAGTCTCGCCCAACCCAATGCGGGTCCAACTCGCCATCCCGACGATAACGATGGTCCCCGTCGTCATCGGCGTACATCACCATGGCGAGGGTCAGCTGGCGCAGATTGTTGAGGCACGAGGCGCGTTTGGCGCGCTCCTTGGCCCGGCTCAAGGCCGGCAGCAGCATCCCCGCGAGGATCGCAATGATGGCGATGACCACCAGCAGTTCGATCAGCGTGAAGGCGCGTTGATGACCGCGGCGGCCGTGAGGAACAGGCAAGGCTTTCATGGGATCACTCGGTTTTCGGCGAGATTCGCGACGATCGTGCGCACGAAGGCGCGCAACTTCTCCGGTTTGTCCGCGCCTTCCGGCACGAAGGTCTCGGTGTGGCCCGTCCACTTCAACCCGCCCGCGGGAACCTCATAGAGGTTGCTCTCCAGCACGAGCACCTCATCGGTTCGCTCCCGGGCCTGATCCAGCGCATAGGCGTAACTCGTATCATAGTAGGCGGTCCAGCTGCGGTAGGGCACGGCGGGATCGAATTGGTAGGGGGTAAGCGCCAGCTGGGGGCGAAACTCAGGCATCGTCCGCACCAGCGTCCGGGTATCCACCAAGCGGACCACCAGCACAGCGTCGAAACCCGCTTCCCGCATGGCGCCCGCCGCGTTCTGCTTGTCCTCCTTGATGTCCGCAAGGGCGAACCGATCGTGGCTTACCGCCGCCCTGAGCCCGCGTTCCGTCAACTGGCGGACGAACTCCTCCTCGACGCGGCGACGGACGTCAGCGCGCTCATCGACCGCGACGACCATGATGGCTTCGTAGCGCTTTGCGCCGAGGGCGGGATCCACCCAGGACGACGTGACCTTGGTGTGGCTGCACCCGGCGAACAGCCAGGCAGCAAGCAACGATGCCGGGCACAGCGCGAAATAGCGGAGGCGGTTCATGGCTGATGTCATGGGCGACGGTTGTGACCTGTGACGATCTAGACTCCACGGATTTCGTCGGTCGGGCAAGCGCCGAGATGCGTTTGCGAGGGGGGCAGGCGCTCGTCGGACCTCGCGCCAGACCGCCGGCGCCGTTCCCCTCGCGTGGCGCCGAACTCCCTCTCGGGCCTGATGGACCGGGATGGCTGCGCGCAGATTTCCTCCCGGTCGCTGTCCGCGGCGGGTTGGCCGGACGCCTGTCTCGGCCCGCCCCGGTGCGGCCAGGTGATGTTCGGCGGTCGACAAAGTCCGACTTTGGCCTTGCTTTTCGGAGGGAACGGGAGTAGGAACTGCGCATACCCGGATAACGCACAGATCAACCTCGCCTTCACCGGCATTTGGGGTCTGGCTCATGTTGTTGAACGTGTTTCTCTCCTCGTCGCGGCGGCTGATCGGCCGTACGTGCTTCCTGATCGCGTGCTGTCTGGGCGCGATCCTCTGGGTGAATACACAGGGGGATGCGGTCGCTCCGCTCGCCCGGGAGGGCAACGGATCGCCGATTGTCCTGCAAGCCGGCAAGTCCGGCTCCCAGCTCGAGGTGCGGTTCGAGGTCGATGAGCCCGGCTTTTACTACCCCGAGTACAAGGAGATGAACGCGTTGGGCGAGCCCTGGAAACCCCTGCCCAACTACGAGGAATTCTACCAGGAAGGCAGCTACCGGATGTTCGTCAACCTTCCGCCAGGGACGGGGCCGGCGGTGGTCCGCGTCGTGCGTTCCCCCGTGGAATTGCTGCCAACGATCCTTCCGGTATCCCCGACGCAGTGTCCCGTGCGCACGACGGTCTGCCCGGCCACTCCCACCGAGTGCGCAAGTTCCCAGACCCTGTGCCCGGCTCAGGAAACCGTGACGGAATGCCCAAGGATACCCACAGAGTGTTTCACGCAGTTCACCTTGTGTCCCACCCGCGAGACCGCCTGCCCGACGCGCCCGACCGAGTGCGCTCCCCAGATGGAACCGACGGTCTGCCCGGTCCAGGTGACCGAATGTCCGCGTCGAATCACCGAGTGCGTGGCGATGCCGACCTTTTGTCCGAAGGAACCCACCCGTTGTCCGCTGGTCGCCACGCAGTGTCCCTCCGTGGCCGAAACAACCGTCTGTCCAGACGACCTGCCGACCGCCTGTCCGGTGGTCGCGACCCAATGTCCGACCGAGTTGATGACCGAATGTCCGGTCGTGGCGACCGAGTGCCCGCCGGCATTGACCGAATGCGCCACTGAACCGACGAGTTGCCCCAGGATCGCGACCCATTGCCCCGTCCAACCGACGGAATGCCCGATCAGCGCAACGGAATGTGCGCAAGCATCCACCCTGTGCCCAACCGACGCATCGGTGACCCGGTGTCCGGTCGAGCCCACCAAGTGCCCCGATTTCGCCACCCTGTGCCCCGCGGATCCGGCCGCCACGGAATGTCCCGTCACACCGACGCAGTGTCCCGTCCTCGCCACGCTCTGCCCGGTTGAAGTCGCCACCGAATGTCCACGGGTCGCCACGCGATGTCCCGGCGGCCTGACCGCCTGTCCGGAAGTCGCCACCGAGTGCCCGCAGGCCCGCACCGAATGTCCCACCGGCGCCACCTTCTGTCCTGACGAGCCCACCCGGTGTCCAGCCAGTCCGACCACGTGCCCGGACAACGCCGAGCCCACGCAGTGCCCCGTGTTGCGCACTCAGTGTCCCGTGTTCGCCACCCTTTGCCCGCGCAAGGCCACGACCTGCCCTGGCGGGCTTACCGAGTGTCCGACCGAGCCAACTTCCTGTCCGCAGGTGATCACCGAATGTCCCAAGGAGGTCACCCTCTGCGTGGCGGCCCCCACGGAATGTCCGCAGCTCGCTGTGTTGACCGAGTGTCCCACCCAGGCCACCCTGTGCCCGCGCGAGCCCACCGAGTGCCCGCAGGTTGCCACGCGCTGTCCATCGTTGCCGACCGAATGTCCCGATCAGGCGATGGCTACGGAATGTCCCAGGCGACCGACCTTGTGTCCGGCGGAAGTCACGCACTGCCAGTCAATCCCAACGGTTTGTCCGCGGGGCGTGACGGTCTGCCCGGAGGAGCAGACGATCTGTCCCGCCCTGCGGACCGAGTGCCCGACCGGGACGACTTTCTGTCCTTCCGCCCCCACCGAGTGTCCGAAAGTGGCTACGGAGTGCGTGAGCCAACCTACGCGTTGTCCTCAGCAAATGACGGTCTGTCCGGTCCTGTCAACCTTGTGTCCCGAAGTGGCAGAACCAACCGAGTGCCCCGTGAATCGGACCGAGTGCCCGACCGCCGGGACCTTCTGTCCAAAGGTGCCAACCGAGTGCCCGATCCTGCGGACCGAATGTCCGGGAGGGCCGACCTATTGCGTGCGTGAGCCGACCGTCTGTCCGGTGGATCTCACCCGGTGTCCCGACCGTCCGACGTATTGTCCGCCGGTGGCAACCGAATGCCCGCAAAGCGTCACCGTGTGTCCCCGCGAACCCGTTCCCACCCAGTGCCCGCGGGCGGCGACGACATGTCCCCGCATCCCGACCCAATGTCCCGGGGGAATCACCGAATGTCCCATCAGTCGAACCGAGTGTCCGACGCTTGCCACGGCGTGCCCCGCGATCGTGACCGAGTGCGCCGGGAAACCGACGGAATGTGCCGCGATCCCTCTGCCGACGCAGTGCCCACGCGGGTTGACCGCGTGCCCGACGGTGGCCACGGTTTGTCCGCAGGCGAGTACCCAATGCCCACGGGAGCAGACCGAATGCCCGGCGGGCGCCACTTTCTGTCCGTTGGAGCCGACCCGGTGCCCCGCCGAGGTGACGCGTTGTCCGCTCGAGGACACGGCTTGCCCGCGGCTGCCCACCGAATGCCCGGTAAAGCTGACGTTCTGTCCGCAAACCCCGACCACCTGTCCGGCGGCCAGCACCGAATGCCCTGATGCCGTCTCGGCCACGGTGTGCCCGGCGTCGCCCACCGAGTGCCCGCGAGCGGTCACGGATTGCCCGACGCAGGCCACCCTCTGTCCGGTGGAAATCACCAAATGCCCGTCCCAGGTGACCATCTGCTCGACGGATGCCCGGCCGACCCAGTGTGCCGCCCAGCCCACCGAATGTCCGCGGTTGGCCACCGAGTGTCCGCCTCAGGCGACGTTGTGTCCGGAGAAGATCACCCTCTGTCCGGCGTTGGCGACCGTCTGCCCCGATACCACCGTCGCGACGCAATGCCCGGTCGAGCCCACCAACTGCCCGAAGCAGCCCACCGAGTGCGTCGAGGAGGCAACGATGTGCCCGCGCGCGACCACGGCATGTCCGTCCGGGGCGACCTTCTGCCCGGAGAAGCCGACGGAGTGTCCGCCGGATTCCCCGACCCTCTGCCCGGCGGACGTCCGGACGACGACCTGCCCGCAAATCCCAACCGAGTGTCCGTCCGGCGCCACGTTCTGTCCGCAGGAACCCACCAAGTGCCCGACCACCGTTACGGAGTGTCCGCGCAGCCTGACGGTTTGCCCGGCGAAACCGACGGTCTGTCCGGCGGTTCCGACCGAGTGTCCGGAGGTCGGTGTGGCTACGCGGTGTCCTTCCGAGCCGACCCGATGTCCGACCATTCTTACTGCCTGTCCGAGTCGTCCGACGTTGTGTCCCCGCCAACCGGTGGCAACCCAGTGTCCGATCACGACCACGGTTTGCCCCGGCGAGGCGAAGCCGACGGAATGTCCCCCAGCCGCGACCTTCTGCCCTCAGGAACCCACCCAATGCCCGCGCGTCGCAACGGAATGCCCCGTGGAACAACCCACCGTTTGTCCGGCTGACGGGGCGGTTACCCAGTGTCCGATCGCAGCCACTCATTGCCCGGTCCGGCCCACCGAGTGTTCGGGAACGGCCACGGAATGTCCGACGGGGGCGCCCACGATTTGTCCCGATGTGGTTACCCCCACCGAGTGTCCGGTTGTTGCAACTCAGTGTCCGCAGAATTCGGCAACTCTTTGTCCGGTGTTGCCCGTAGCCACGCAGTGTCCGGTCCAGGCCACGCTTTGTCCGACGGCCCCGGTTGTGACCCAGTGCCCGGTTCAACCCACGATCTGCCCAAGCGTCGGGGTCCTGACCCAATGTCCGGTGCAACCCACCGTCTGTCCGCTCGGGCCGGTGGCCACGCAGTGTCCGATCCAGGCTACCCTGTGTCCGGCGGTTGCCGCCCCGACCCAATGCCCGGTGCAGCCGACCGTATGTCCCACGGCTGCCGCTCTCACGCAGTGCCCGATCCAGCCCACCTTATGTCCGATCGCCGCGGCCGTAACGGTGTGTCCGGCGCGTCCAACTCAGTGTCCGAGGGGCGCGACCGTTTGCCCGGCCCAAGCCACCTCGTGTCCCGCCGTCGCAACGCAATGCCCGTCGGTCGCAACCCAGTGTCCGACCAAACCGACGATCTGTCCGGCGGCGCCCGTCGCGACGCAATGTCCGATCCAGCCCACAAGTTGCCCCGGCTTGGCAACGACTTGTCCGCGCAGCCTCACTCAGTGCCCGGCCAAACCCACGCTCTGTCCCGTCAAACCGACGGAATGCCCGGTAACGGCCACGGAATGTCCATTGCGGGTTACGGTCTGCAACGCACAGCCAACGCTGTGTCCCGACGTGGTCGAGGCGACGCAATGTCCCGTCAAGGCCACCGTTTGTCCGCTGGATCCGGTGGCCACCGAATGTCCGCAGCACCAGACCCAATGTCCGGTGTTGCCAACAGTGTGTCCGTCGGAGGGCAAGCCGACCGAGTGCCCGCGGGTGCTCACCCAGTGTCCGGGCGGCGGCGAGCGTACGTTCTGCCCGGCGGGTGCCGCGGCGGCGTTGACCGAATGTCCGGCACTCCCGACCCTGTGCGCGACCAAACCAGTGGCGACGCAGTGCCCGGTCCTCGCGACTGAATGTCCTGCCGTGGCCGTGGCGACCCAATGTCCGCTGACCGCCACGGAGTGTCCGCTGAAGCCGGCGGCCACCGAGTGTCCGACCGGAGCGACATTCTGCCCGCAGGAGCCGACGTTGTGCCCGGCGGAGGCCGCCACGGAGTGTCCGGTCGTGGCGACTGAGTGTCCGCGGAAGCAGACGGAATGTCCGAAGCTCCCCACCGAATGCACCGGAACCGGCGTTACGATCTGTCCGGCGGTGCTGCACCCGACCTTGTGTCCGGAGCGGGCGACCCTCTGCCCGGCGATTCTGGTCACCGAGTGCCCCGTCGTGGCAACCCTGTGTCCGACGCCGGGCACGGCCACCCAGTGTGTCGGAGTGCCCACACAGTGTCCGACGGGTGGACGCGTAACGGAGTGTCCCGTGGAGCCAACGGTTTGCCCGGTCGAGGAGACGCGCTGTCCCCGAGTGCCAACCGAGTGTCCTGGCGAGGAGGTCACCGTCTGCCCGGTGCAGGTCACCAAGTGTCCCCGCGTTCCCACCGAATGCCCGGCGCAGGAACCCACGGTCTGCCCGACGGACGGCGTGGTGACCCAATGTCCGCAGGCGGTGACGTTGTGCGCGGTCGACGCGACGTTGACGGCCTGTCCCGCCGTGGTGACGTTGTGCCCGAGCGTTGCCGGCGCGGCGACCGAATGCGCGGTGGAGGTGACGCAGTGTCCGGTCAGCGGCGGAGTGACGGAGTGTCCTGCGGAGCCAACCGTATGTCCCGTGCGGCTGACTGAATGCACGAGCCTGCGCACGCAGTGCCCCAGCCAACTGCCGACGGTTTGTCCGTCCGACGCGGTGGCAACGGCTTGTCCAATGGTCCTGACAGAATGTCCGGCGACAGTGACCCGGTGCCCCGGGAAGCCAACTGAATGCGCGGTTTCCTTGGTGGCAACGCTCTGTCCGGTGGAGGCGACGGTCTGCCCGCGGGAGGTCGCGGTGACGGCATGCCCGGTGCGGGCGACCACCTGCCCGGCCGAGTTGACCGCGTGTCCGAAGCTGCCCACCGAGTGTCCGGTGGGGGAACCCACGGTATGTCCGCAAACGGCCGACCTAACCGTGTGTCCGGCGGTGGCGACGGCTTGTCCGGTGAACACGCCCACGGTCTGTCCGACAGCGGTGGCGCCAACTCAATGCCCGGTGGAACCGACCTTCTGCCCGCGCGAACCGGCGGTGACGGTGTGCCCCATCCTGCCGACGGTTTGCCCGGTCGCGCTCGCGCCGACGGTGTGTCCGGTGGAGGCCACTGTTTGTCCGACCACCGACGTGAGCACCCGGTGTCCGCTCGAGCCAACGGTCTGTCCGGACGGCACCGTGGTGACAGCGTGTCCCGGCGGAGCGACCTATTGTCCGGTGCAACCGACGGAATGTCCGCAGGGAGTGACGGTGTGCCCGGCGGAGGCCACCCGATGTCCGACGGATCCGGTGGCGACCCAGTGTCCGCAGGTGGTGACGGAATGCCCGGTGGGAGCGCCGACGGTGTGTCCCGATGTGGCGGTCCTCACCCGGTGTCCGGTGGGCGTCACCGTCTGCCCCGACGATGCGGCGGTGACGCAGTGTCCGGTGCTGGTCACGCTGTGCGCGAGCGACGTGGCCTGGACGCAATGCCCGACCCACCCAACCGTGTGCCCCGGCGCAACGATCGCGACCGAGTGTCCGGTTCGGCCGACATATTGCCCCGTGGAGCGGACGGTGTGTCCGGGCCTCTCAACGGAGTGCAGTGGAGACCTTCCGACCGCTTGTCCGGTGGATGGGTCACTGACTGAATGCCCCTTGGTCCCGACGCAATGCAGCGGTGAGTTGCCGACGGAGTGTCCGGTGAATGCCGAGGTCACGGTGTGTCCGCTGCGGGCGACGGTCTGCGTCGGGGAGGCGATTGCGACGCAGTGTCCGTTGGTGGTGACAGAGTGCGTCGGAACGGGAGAGGTAACGGTGTGCCCGGGCCGTCCAACCATGTGCGGGTTGGGGAATCGCCCGACGGAGTGTCCCGTAGAGCCGACCGCCTGTCCGCGGTGGACGACTGAGTGTCCGAAAGCGGCGACCGAGTGCCCGAAAGTCGTGACCGAGTGTGTGCAGGTGGTCACCGAGTGCCCGAAGCTGGCGACCGAATGTGCGGAGGTGGCGACCGTATGCCCGAGGGTCGTGACCGAGTGCCCGCGAACCCTGACGCAGTGTCCGAAACTGGTGACTCAGTGTGTGTTCGTCGCGACCGAATGTCCGAGCACGCAGCCCACGGTCTGTCCGGTCGACCCGATGCCCACGCAGTGTCCGGCCACCCCTACCGAGTGTCCTGTGGATGTGCAGCCCACGGTCTGTCCGCTGACTCCGACCGAGTGTGTGAAAACCGTCACCGAGTGTCCGGCCACCCTCACCGAATGCGTCGGGTTCCACACTCAATGTCCGACCGGCCCGGTAACGGTCTGTCCCGTGGCGGGCGGAGTCACGCAGTGTCCGGTGGTGTTGACCGAGTGTCCGCGACAGCAAACCGAGTGCGTGCTGAACGCCGCCCAGACCGAATGCAGCGCGAACGCCACCGAGTGCGCTCAACTGCCGACCATCTGTCCGGTGACACCGGACTGCGTTCAGCCGCAGTGAAGGTCGCTGGCCCGGGTCTGGCGGGCGAGGATTTCGGTTACGCTCACCGCCTCCATGCCAGCGGCGCGGATTGCCCGCAGGCCCAATTCGGTGTCCTCGAAGGCACGGCAACTGCCGGGTTCAACCCCGAGCCGGCGAGCGGCTTCGAGGAAGATGTCGGGAGCCGGCTTCTGCCGGACCACGTCCTCGCTGGTGACCAGCGCGTCAAACCAGCCCGCCATGCCCAGGTGACCGATAACCCGTTCGATCACCTTGCGCGTGCCGCCGGTAGCCACCGCCATCGGGAGGCGTCCCCGGTGTTGCTGCGCGATTTCCGAGACGGGGTCGATCCGGCGCACTCTGGGGATGAGCGGCAGATAGGCGGCGGACTTCGCAGCGGCCGCCTCGTGAGGATCCAGTTCGACTCCCTGCTCGCGGGCGAGGTCTCGCAGGATATCCCGGGCGGGGACGCCCCCGAGCGCGTAAAACCGCTCCTCGGAGAACTCGAGTCCGAACCGGCGAAGCACCGTTTGCCATGCCTCCCAGTGCAACGGCATCGTGTCGGCAAGGGTGCCGTCGAAATCGAAGATCAGTGCCCGGACCGGCTGCGGGCGGACGGAAGACGTCACGACGGGACGGGAGCGGACGGCGTTCAAAGCTCGAGTTCCGTCAATCGCTCGCGAACGTCGTTTTCGAGCAGAGGTTCCACCAGGCAATCCAGATCCCCCTCGAGGATTCCCGGCAGATCATACACGCTCAACTCGATGCGATGATCCGTGACGCGGTTCTGGGGGAAGTTGTAGGTGCGGATCTTCTCGTTTCGCTCGCCGGTCCCGACCTGCGCCTTCCGCTTCGCGGCATAGCGCGCCTGCTCCTCGGCAATCCTGCGGCTCAGCAGCCTTGAGCGCAGCACCTTCAGTGCCTTGGCCTTGTTCTTCATCTGCGAACGCTCGTCCGCGCAACGCACAATCAGCCCGGTGGGCTTGTGCAGTATCTGAACCGCCGAATCGGTCGTGTTCACGCCCTGTCCCCCCGGACCCGACGCCCGGCAGACGCTGATTTCCATCTCCTCCGGTCGGATCTCGATGTCCACCTCTTCCGCCTCCGGTAGCACCGCCACCGTGGCCGTGCTCGTGTGGATGCGGCCCTGGGCTTCCGTGGCCGGTACCCGCTGCACGCGGTGGACGCCGCTCTCGAACTTGAGCCGCTTGAAGGCGTCCTGACCGGTAATGCTGAAGATGACCTCGCGGAAGCCCCCGAGGTCCGAGACGTTCGTGTCCATGGCCTCGACCTTCCAGCCACGATTCTCCGCGTATCGCGTGAACATCCGGTGGAGGTCCGCGGCGAACAAGGCTGACTCCGCTCCCCCCGCCCCCGCCCGGATCTCCACAATGGTGTTCCGACCTTCGGTGGGATCCACGGGCAATAACGCCTCCTGCACTTTCAGTGCCAGTCGGTCCACCTCCGCCTCCAGTCGCTCCACCTCGTCACGAGCCATCTGGGCCAGCTCCGGATCGTCGTCCGCAGCGGCCAGCAGGCGGTTCCCATCGAGATCCTCGAGTGCCTTCAGGAAAGCCTCGCCGCACTGCACCGCCTCCTTCAGGCGGGCGTATTCACGCGTGAGTTCCTGGGCGCGGGTTCCCTGCTGAAAGACCCCGGGCTGGCTCAAGGCGGTTTCAACCTCCGCAAACCGCGCGCGCAGCTTGGCGATGTACGGACGCAGGTCCATGCCGGAAAAGACGAAGCCCGCCGGTCGCAGGGCAACCGGGCGGGCGTCGGGTGGAGACCGGTTAGCGGCGCTTCTTGCGCTTGCCCACCGTTTCGGCAATGGCCGCTTGGGCCGCCGCCGTCTTCGCCATGCGTTGTTGGAACTTGTCCACGCGCCCGGCGGTATCGATGAACTTCTGCTGCCCGGTGTAGAACGGGTGGCACTGATTGCAGATGCCGACAATGATCACGGGCCGTGTGGAGCGCGTCTGAAACGTGTTCCCGCACGCGCAGCGAACTTCGGACTCCTGATATTTAGGATGAATACCAGCCTTCATAAAGAACGCGGAAACTAGCAGCCAGAACCGGCTTGGCAAGGGAAAACTAAGCCCCCGGGCAGCACAAAAACCGGAATTCGCTCGACGCAACCAACACGCTCGCACCGCTTCCGAGCGGCATCCCCCGGGGGCGAAACGGGATTGCATTGTCCGACGGGCTCCCTTCTTGCGCAGGAAATGCGGACGCCGCCCGAATCCCCGGGGCGCCGTGCCGTCCGTCATAAGGCCCTTCGGCGGTCCCCCGCGACGAGACTGTCACTCGATGATTTGCAGCCCGCCGAACTGCCGGAAATGCGCGTCAAAGGTGGCCACGCGCGTTAGCCCGAGCCGCTGCATGATGCAAAACGACAGCGCGTCGCAGAAGGAATAGGACTTGTCGGCCTGCTGCCGCAGCAGCTGGATGGCGCCCGCCTGGTCGGCCGTCGAAACGGGTTCGTGCAGCATCACGGGATTGTGCTCGGCGTCGTCGAGAATCTGGGTTCGGATGCGTGGCGAGCGGGAGAAGTAGGCGTGGGTTTCCGCAAGGATGAAGGCAGTGAAGATGAACCGCACCCGTTGGGCCAGCAACTCCTGAACCCGTGCGCGGGCCCGCGTGTGCCACGGTTCACGCGGATCCCGGAGGGCGATCCAGAAGGAGGCGTCGAGCAGCGCGTCACCCCGCTTCAAGCCATTTCCTCCAGCAACCGGTCATATGCGGCCGCGCTCTCCGGGTTTGCGTGGTAGTCCGCGGGCAGCGGCGGGGCCTCCACCCATTGCCCCCCTTGCTTCACCCACTTCTTCGGGCCGCCGTGGAGATAGTGGTCATGGTTGATAACCCCGTCCTCCGGCCCCAGAAAACCCGGATCCGCCGGTGGATCGAGCAGGGAATTCCGTTCCCATGCGGCGTCCGGAATCTCCATGCGCTCGTCGATGAACGATCGCAAGACCGCTGCCATCGGTTCGCCGCGTCGCTCGGCTTCGGTGCTCAGGAAGCGGTGCTCGGCGACTGTCAGATACACCTGCGTCCGGACCATCGCCTCCGCCCCGGCCGCCGTCGCCTCGCGCAACCCTGCCGCGGGCGCGTCCTTGATCGTCGCATAATTGACCCGCCTCTTTTTCACAAGGCGAGCCTACATCGCGATGTATATCCGTCAAGGCACTTTCTTCAACAGGGCGTATTCCACGCTGTCCACCAGGGCCTGCAGGCTGGCCTCGATGATGTTCTCACTGACCCCGACCGTGCCCCACTCGCGTTTGCCGTCGCTGGACTGGATCAGCACCCGGGTGCGGGCCGCGGTGCCGGTCTTGCTGTCGAGGATGCGGACTTTGTAGTCGGTCAGTGACACCCTCTTGAGCGGGGGGAAGAACTTCGACAACCCCCGGCGCAATGCGCCGTCCAGGGCATTCACGGGGCCGTCGCCTTCCGCCACGGTATGGGCCACCTCGCCGTTGACCCGGACCTTCACGGTGGCCTCGCAGACGGAGGCACTCGAGTCCCGGCGCATGGAGACGTGATAGGCGTCCACGGTGAAGAGCAACTCGGGGTTATGCTCGAGGATCCCGCGGATGACGAGAGCCAGCGAGGCTTCGGCCGCTTCGTATTCGTAACCCAGGTTCTCGCGTTTCTTTACCTCGGCGGTGATGGCGCGCGTTTCCGGCGCGTTCGGCTCGAGCTGAAAACCGAGTTCGGCGGCCTTGAGCAGGATGTTGGTCCGCCCGGACATGTCGCTGACCAGGACCCGCCGGTGGTTGCCGACCGCCTCGGGATTGATGTGCTCGTAGCTGCGCGCAACGCGGTCGATGGCGTGCACGTGCATTCCCCCCTTGTGGGCGAACGCGGTCTGCCCGACCCACGGTTGACGCGGGTCGTGGCGCAGATTGGCGATCTCGTCCACGAATTGCGAAAGCTCCTTCAGCTTGGGGAGCGACTTCTCGGGCACGCCGCGCCGACCCAGTTTGAACTGGAGCAGCGGGAGGACGCTGATCAGATTGCAGTTGCCCGTGCGTTCGCCATAGCCGTTGATCGTGCCCTGGATGTGGGTGGCGCCGGCTTCGATGGCCGCGATGCCGTTGGCGACGCCCAACCCGCAGTCATTGTGGGTGTGAATGCCCACCGGCACCGGGATCGCCGACTTCGCAGCCTCGACAATCCGGGCGATGTCCCGGGGCAGGCAACCGCCGTTGGTGTCGCATAGAACCACGCATTCCGCGCCCGCCCCGGCGGCGGCTTTCCAACTGGCGAGCGAGTAATCGGGTTCGTCCTTGTATCCGTCGAAGGCGTGCTCGGCGTCGTAGATCACCCGGAGTCCCTGGTCCTTCAGGTATCGCACGGTGTCGGCGATCATGGCCAGGTTCTCGTCCGGTCGGGCCCGCAGCACCTCGGTGACGTGCAGCAACCAGGTCTTGCCGACGATGGTGGCGACCGGCGCCCTGGCCGCGAGCACCTGCCGCATCAAGTCGTCCTGCTCGACCGCCGTTCCCTTGCGCCGGGTCATGCTGAAAGCGGCGATCTGCGCGTGCTTCCACCGCCGTCCGGCGGCCTGTTGGAAGAACTCCATGTCCTTCGGATTCGATCCCGGCCACCCCCCTTCGATATAGTGCATTCCGAACGCATCGAGCCGTTCGGCAATGCGCAGTTTGTCGAGGGCCGAGAAGTTGATCCCTTCGCCCTGGCTCCCGTCGCGCAGGGTGGTGTCGTAGATTTCAACAGGCGTGCTCATAACTCCCGCAGGCTGCGGAAAGGCGTTTCTAGCCAAGAAGCGAATGTGTGGCAAACTGCAAAAGGAATGTCCGCCACAACCGCACTCCCGGAGGCTCCTGCCGGCTCAGAAAGAACTTGTCGACCGCCGCGCCCGCGCGTAGGAGGAAAGCCCATGCGGCCCCGCATCCCTTCGACATGCCCTCAGCGACCGCCCTCGGCGGCCGGCCGCGCCGCCGGCGAATTCCGGGAGGCCGTAATCTCGTGACGACCATGTATTGGATGATCGGTGGCGACGGGCGCGAATACGGTCCGGTCGCCGGGGATCAACTCCGCGAGTGGATCAAGGAACACCGCGCCAACGGGGACACCCGGGTTCGTCCGGGCAACACCGGGGAATGGCAGCCCCTGGCAGCGCTGCCCGAGTTCGCCACCGATCTCGGGGCCGCCTACGGCCCGGCTGGCGCCGTGCCTCCGCCTTTGACCCCGCCGCCCTCCGGCGCGGGATTGCGGACGTCCGGCGGGGCAGGGGAGGGATTCGATATCGGCGGTTGCGTGGGGCGCGCCTGGGCGTTGCTCATGCGCCATTTCGGCATCATCGCCGGCGCTTGTGCCGTCGTTTGGGGGATTCTCCTGGTCGCCCAGATGCTGACCTGCGTGGGATCGGTGATCCGGTTGGTGCTCACCGGGCCGCTCTATGCCGGCCTGAGTCTGGTCGTCCTCCGCTTGGTCCGCGGCCAGGGCACGCGAATCGGTGACGCCTTCAGCTATTTCGGTCCGGCCTTCGTCCAATTCATGCTGCTTGGGGTGGTGGTCGAGGTGGCCACGGCGGTGGGCGGACTCTTCTGCGTGATCCCGGGGTTGGTCTTGCAGGTGCTTTGGATTTTTGCCTACGTGGCGGCGGCCGACCGTCCGCAGGGGTTCTGGGAGGCCATGGAGGCCAGCCGCCGCGCGGTGCAACCCCGGTTCCTGGCCATCCTCGCGCTGATGGCGCTGGCCTGGTTGCCGGTGCTGGTGTTCTCGGTGTACACGATGTTCCATGGGGTGAGCTACGCATTCGACCTGTTCTCCGGTGGAAGCGGGTTCAACTACGATCGGGCGAAGCTCGAGGAGTTCGCCCGTTATTACGCCCCGTTGACCTTGCAGCAGACCGTCGTCGTGCTTCTCAACATGCCTTTCGCCATCGCGGTGACGGTCCAGGCCTATGAAGACATTTTCGGTCCGCGCCCCGGACAAACCCCTGGATAAACCCACGGCCTGGGCCTGCACCGTCACCAATCTGCTCGTCCTGCCCGGCCTCGGTTCCCTGGCGGCCGGGCGCAAGATCGGCTACGCGCAGGCAGCGCTCGCCCTGACCGGCTTCGCCGGCACCATCGTTTGGGTGATCGCCTTCGTCGCCGAGTGGCTGCGACGCGGCGAGATGCCCGCGGAGATCGGCTTGCTCTTCTGGAGCGGGCTCGGGGCCATTGCCCTTTTCGGCGGGGCGTGGCTGTGGGCGCTGAAGACCAGTGTTGATCTCCACCGCGAGGCGACCGTTCCTCCGGTTCCACCGCCCCTTGACTGAGCCGACCTCGGGCGCGGCGATCTACCACACTGCCACGGACTCCGCGGCGAAGATCGCTTCGAGGACGGCCCGGTAATCCGGCGCCGGCCCTGTCAGGTCCACTACCTTGATCTCCACGCCCGCGGTTGTTTCCGTGGTTTCGCACTGTTTTCGGATCACCCGTTCGGAGAGGGGATCCGCCGAACGGGTCAGAAGGTGGAGTGTTCGTGGCATGGCAGTGCGTGGGCAGTGGTGCGAACGGTCAAAACCGCAGAACGATCTCATGCGTGGCGGCGACCAGTGCCAGTTCGTCATCATCGATTTCCCGGTAATCGAGCGGGGCGGCGGCCAACTGTGCCAGACCTTCCGCTCCCCGTTCCACCAGCACGGGCCGTCGCCATTCGCGAATCAAAGGCAGGTGGCGGGCGTAGCTGTCTTCGTCGAGGAGGTCATCCGGGAACTCTGCGAGCACCTTCACGGCCGGCCCGCGCAGATATAGCGTGATCTGCGCGCGTCCCCATACCCCGACGCCCGCCGCGATCCGGATCGCTTCCGCCGGCCGGGCGCTTTCCTGCGGATCCGTGGTGACGAGGACCAGGACGGTTCGTTGAGAGGCCTGCACGATGGTAACGGGAGAGATCAACCGGGCAACCGGCACGCCGCCTCAGTTGAAGCTGACGAAACGATCGGTTGCGGACATCAGATCGCTGACGACGGTGAGTCCGGCGAAGGTGGCCTCCTCGCTCAGTGGAATCCCGCGCCGTTGAGCACCGTAGGCACAGGCGTAAAGCCGCAACCCACGGGGCCGAAGCGCCTGCAGGCCGGGCTCGGCGATGGCGGTGACCGCTTCGTCAATGCAGTAAACATAGGTGTCGACGCCCGCCTCGATCGCCGCGGTGGCCAGACCTACGGCGTGCGCGAAGCCCGCCGCGGTTGATCCGACCGACACCAGGATACCCAGCTTCTTTCCCGCCAGTTGCGACATGGACCGAACTTGCGGGGATCGGTCACGCAAGGCGAGCCGGAATAAGGCGTGCGCCATCGGCACCACAGCCGTTGGTCCGGGCACGGAGCCGCCCGACACCGCGCAAGAAAAGCCTTGAAGAATCCTCGGGCATGCCTGATGGAGAACCCATGCAAAAGCCGTGCTTCCTTATGTCCCTGGTGGCCGCCGCGCTCGTCGCGGGTTGCAGTTCAACCCCGAAGCAGACCTCCGGCGCGGACGGCATGCTGAACCTGTTCAACGGTCGCGACCTCACCGGCTGGCGGGCCTATCTCTCCGATCACCGGTTTACCCGCGACGATGTCTGGAGCGTGGTGGACGGCATTCTTGTTTGCCGGGGGGAGCCGATGGGTTACCTCTATTCCCAGGAGGTCTTCGAGGATTTCCGCCTGGTTGTGGAGTGGCGCTGGGCCCCGGGCAAACCGCCCGGAAACAGCGGCATCCTCATGCGCATCAACGGCGAACCCCGTCCGCTGCCCCGGTGCCTCGAATCCCAGCTCAAGAGCGGTAGCGCCGGCGATCTTTACGCCTTTCACGAGATGAAACTCGGCGGTGATCCCGCTCGCTTGGACACCATCGCGAATCACGAACTCGGCGGCAACATCAGCGGTCTGCCGCGCCTGTCCACCGCGGAACTCGCCCCGGGCGAATGGAACGTCGCCGAGATTACCGTGCAGGGTGGCGCGGTCACCGTCCTGGTCAACGGCGTGAAGGTGAACGAGGCGACGGATTGTGAACTCGTCCGAGGTCCCGTCGGGTTGCAGTCCGAAGGAGGCGAAATCCACTTCCGCACCGTGCGCATCCAACCCTTGTGATGCCGCATCGCAGCGAACGGATGCGCTGCTCGGGACGACGCTCGTGGCGATTTCCGGCGGGGTGTCGGACGAGATCGAGCGTTGTGCTCGCCGCTTTCGCTCTACTCACCGCTTGTGACCCGGGGACGCCCCGCGAGGATCCGAATGCCGGGGCGGTCCCTTCCGCGACTCCTGTCCGCCAGGGCGCGGAAGCCGGGACCGCCGCGGTTCGGTTCGCGGAGGTCACCGCCGATCTCGGCATCGCTTTCCGGCATCAACTGGCCGATGGCGAGTTGACCAACATCATGGAGTCCGACGGGGCCGGCGGGGTCGTTCTGGATTACGACCGCGACGGCTGGCCCGACGTGTATTTCGTGAACTCGGGTCCGGCGCCGGTGCTGTCGGACGCCCCTGCCGGCACCCCGCGGTGGCCCAACCGGCTGTATCACAACCGGGGCGACGGTACCTTCGAGGACGTGACGGACGCGCTGAGTGTGGCGGGCCACGGTTTTGGGACCACGGCGGCGGCCGCCGACTACGACAACGACGGCGACGGCGACTTGCTGGTGGTCAATTTCGGCGGGCTGATTCTGTATCGAAACGACGGTCAGGCGGGCTTCCAAGATGTAACGGAAGCGTCCGGGTTGACGAACGACAAGGCGGGAATCTCGGCCACCTTTTTCGATGCGGAGGCCGACGGCCACCTGGATCTGTTTGTGGCGAATTACCTGCGGTTCGACCCGTCCATCCGCACTGCCCCAGGCGAAAAGCAGCCTTATCCGGGCCCGCTGGCCTACGAACCGGAATTCAACGTGTTGTACCGGAATCGCGGCGACGGAACCTTCGAGGACCGCTCGGAGCCGTCCGGGATCCGGATGCCGGGACATCGTGCGATGTCGGTCACCCCGCTGGATGCCGATCGGGACGGCGATACCGATCTTTACGTGTCCAACGACGGGACCGCGAACCTCCTGCTGCGCAATGACGGTCTCGGGCACTTCAAGGACGTGGCTTTGGAATGCGGCGTCGGCTTCAACGGCTTCGGCAAGGCGGAGGGTTCCATGGGAGCGTGCGTGGGGGATGCCAACCGCGACGGTCTGCCCGACCTGCTCGTCACGCGCTTCGGCAACGCGTCGCTCTACGTCAACTCGGATCTTGGCTTCTTCGAGGACCGCATCGAGGCATCGCGAATCCTGGTGGCCTCAGCGGAACATACCGGCTGGGGCGGGGCGTTTCTCGATTTCGACAACGACGGTGACCTGGATATCTTCATCGCCAACGGGGACCCGCATTACCTCAAGGGCATGTTGCCGTTGCTGCTCGAGAACGACGATTCAGGGGTCTTTCGCAACATCTCCGACCAGGCCGGGCCGTTCTTTCGCAAGCAGGTCAACGCGCGTGGGTGCGGGGTGTGGGATTTTGACAACGACGGGTGGACGGACCTCGTCCTCACAACGCTCGCCGGCGAAGCCATCGTGCTGCGGAACGAAACCGTCAACGGCAACCACTACCTCGACATCCGCCTCGAAGGAACCCGGAGCAATCGGGATGGTCTCGGCGCCCGGGTCCGCGTGGTCGCGGGTGACCGCGAATGGCAGGCAGAAATGCGCTGCCCGACGAGCTACGTGTTCCAGTCGGAGACCCGGCTCCACTTTGGCTTGGGCCCGGCCGAACGGGTGGATCGCGTCGAGGTGCTCTGGCCGGGCGGCCACCGACAGACCCTGACCGCGGTGGGCGTGGATCGGTTGCTGATGGTGCGCGAGCCGGAACCCTGATGGCCGCAGCGGGCCTTGATCCGCGTCCGGCCCGACCTCGGCGGAGGTCATGAGGATGCTCCTCGCTGGATCCGACGCGGCTTGGCGCAGAACCAAGAAGCAAGCTGCGGGGCGGCGCGGGAATCGTGCGATGACGCTCCCGCCAGCCTGCGTGCAGGGAGCGACGCACCCTACCACCCGGCGTGGGTAGGGCGCGCCGTCCTCTGCGCGCCGTTCCGCCCGTTCACTCGACCCCCGCCGTTCAAACCCCCGCGTTCCTTGCGAGTTCCGGCGAGGAGGCCGTTCGATCGTGGGCGGGTGCCCCCGCCGTCTTGCACGGTCGCCGCCCAGCGGTGGCGATGGATCGAAACGCTGTGGCTCAGGCCACGGACTGGGCTGTGATAGGCGGGTCAAAGAAAGTTTGTTGCTTCTAACTTTGGCCATGCTAGCTTCATCCCATGATTAGAAACGGGACGCTCATGCCGAAACGAGACGGGTGTCGCCGGCCGGCTGCCGGCGGATCTCAGTTCATCCCGCAATGAGTCCCGCCCCGGCATCGTTGACCACCTACGACCCGCTGACCGCGCTGGCGGCCGGGCTGGCTTCCCTGGCGCTGCTGGCCTGGCTTTTCTGGCCGCGTCGCGGGTTGCTGGCGGTCTGGAAGCGGTTCCGCCGGGCCAGCGCCCGGGTTCTCAAGGAGGATGCGCTCAAGCATCTCTGCAAGGTCGAAATTAGTGGTGGTTCGGTGAGCTTGACGAGCCTTGCCGGGGCGCTCCAGTCGAGTCAGAACACGGCTGCCGCGGTCATCGCGGAGTTGCAGGACGCTGGCCTGATCGAAGCGCGGGAGGGAGCGCTCCGATTGACCGCCGAAGGAAGGCGTTACGGTCTGGGCATCATCCGGGCGCATCGCATCTGGGAACGCCATCTGGCCGAGCAAACCGGAGTGGCTGAGGCGGATTGGCACGAGCTGGCCGAACGGGAGGAACATCGGCTGAGCGCCGACCAGACCGAGGCTTTGGCGGCCAGTCTCGGGCATCCGACGCATGACCCGCACGGCGATCCGATCCCGACTCCGGACGGTGAGTTCGTTCCGCACGGGGGCCAGCCACTGGGGACCTTTCCCGTCGGGCAGCGGGTGCGCGTGGTCCACATCGAGGATGAGCCCGAGTCGCTCTACGAACAGATCGTGGCGGAGGGGATCTATCCGGGGCAGGTCATCGAACTCACCGGAATGACCAATCACTCCGTCGGGTTCCTGGCAGACGGTCGGCCGCGGCAGCTCACGCCTGTGGTGGCGGCGAACATCTCCGCGGACCTCCTCGCCCGGGACGCGGCGATCGGCGCGCCACCGGGCCCCGCGCTGCCGACGTTACCTCCGGGGGAGGAAGGCGTGGTGCAGCTGATTTCGCCGCTGTGCCGGGGCGCGGAACGGCGCCGTTTGCTCGATCTGGGCGTGCTCCCCGGCACCCGCATCCGCGCCGAGATGCGCAGTCCCGGCGGGGATCCCACCGCCTACCGGGTGCGCGACAGCCTGATTGCGTTGCGCCGGGACCAGGCCCGGCACGTTCACCTCCGCCCGGCTGGGACCACCGCATGAACCCTACGTCGACCCCGCCAACGTCCCCGGCGTGCGCGACCTGTCCGGTGCACAACCTCGCCGGCTTGAAGCGGCTGGGCGTGGACATGGCGGACTGGGACTATGTGGTCGCGCTGGCGGGCAACCCGAACGTTGGGAAAAGCACGGTTTTCAACAACCTCACCGGATTGCGCCAGCACACCGGGAACTGGCCCGGCAAGACGGTGACGCGCGCCGAGGGCGGTTTCGAGTATGCCGGTCGCCGCCACAAGTTGGTGGACTTGCCCGGCACCTATTCGTTGCTGGCCACGAGCACGGACGAAGAGGTGGCCCGCGATTTCCTCCTGTTCGGCCGGCCGGACGTGACCATTGCCGTGGTCGATGCCACCCGGCTCGAACGGAATCTCAACCTCGTGCTGCAAGTCCTGGAGATCACCGAGCGTGTCGTGGTCTGCCTCAACCTGCTCGATCAGGCCCGCCGGTTGGGGATCGAGATCGATGACCGTCGGCTGGCGCGCGACCTGGGCGTGCCCGTGGTGCGCACGGCGGCGCGGTACGGCGAAGGTACGCAGGCCTTGTTGCAGGCGGTCGACGAGGTCGCGACGGGGCGCGCCGCGTGCCGACCGCGCCGGGTCTTCGAGGAGCCTCCCGTCTTGAAACAGGCCTTGAACTCGCTGGTGACCGAGCTGACGCGGCTGCATCCTGATCTGCCGAATCCGCGGTGGGTGGCGTGGCGCCTGTTGGACGGGGATCAGCGCATCGCCGAGGCCCTGCGGGACGGTGAACTGCCGGGGCCCTCCGCCACGGCCCGTCAGGCGGGAGCGGCGGCTGCCGTAAGGGGATCCAATTCATGAACCGCTCGACCACCACGGATGTCGACCGGCTGCTGCAGCGGGCGCGCGACTTGCGTTGGCAGGTGGGAGGCAGCCTGCATGACCACATGGCCGAGGCGATTTATGCCGAGGCGGCGCGGGTGGCAGATCGTGCGGTCACCCGGCCGGGGCAGCAGCCTCGCTTCGATTGGGACCGCACTCTGGACCGGATCGTGACCAGCCGGCTCTGGGGGTTTCCGCTCATGCTGTTGTTGTTCGCGTCGGTGTTTTGGATCACCATCGTGGGCGCGAATTTTCCTTCCCGCTGGCTGGCGTCGTTACTGGTCGACACCCTGCATCCCGCGTTGAAGCAACTGGCCGCCGGGCTGGGCTCGCCGGGCTGGCTCAGCGGACTGTTGCTTGATGGGGCTTATCTGGCCACGGCCTGGGTGGTCAGCGTGATGTTGCCGCCGATGGCCATCTTCTTTCCGCTCTTCACGATGCTCGAGGATTTCGGCTACCTGCCGCGCGTCGCGTTCAATCTCGACCGCCTGTTCCAGCGAGCGGGCGCGCACGGGAAGCAGTCGCTGAGCATGATGATGGGTTTCGGCTGCAACGCGGCGGGGGTGGTGGCGACGCGGATCATCGACAGTCCGCGGGAGCGCTTGATCGCGATGATCACCAACAATTTTGCCCTCTGCAACGGTCGCTGGCCGACGCAGATCCTGATTGCCAGCATCTTCATCGGCGCCACGGCGCCGCCGGTCCTGGCCGGCCTCGTGTCCGCCGCGGCGGTGGTGGGCGTGGCGCTTTTCGGAGTGGTGCTGTCGCTGGTGACTTCGTGGGGCCTTTCCCGCACGGTCCTGCGGGGCGCGGTGTCGACGTTCAGCCTCGAGCTGCCGCCCTACCGGCCGCCGCGTCTGCTGCAAACGCTTTACACGTCGTTGATCGACCGGACCCTTTACGTGCTCTGGCGTGCCATCGTCTTCGCCGCGCCGGCGGGGGTTGTCATCTGGCTGGTGGCCAACGTGTCCTTTGGCGGATCAAGCCTGGCCGAACACATCATCCGCTGGTTGGATCCGGTCGGGTTCCTGATCGGCCTCAACGGGGTGATCCTCCTCGCCTACATCATCGCGATCCCGGCGAACGAAATCGTGATCCCGACGGTCCTGATGCTGACGGTGTTGACCGCCAGGCTCACCGGGGTGGGTGAGGGGACGGGAGTGATGTTTGAACTGGAGGATGCCAACCACACCCGGACGCTGCTGCTGGCCGGCGGCTGGACGGTGCTTACGGGCGTCAATCTGATGCTGTTCAGCCTGCTGCACAATCCCTGCAGCACGACGATCTACACCATCTACCGCGAATCCGGCAGCGTGAAGTGGACCGTCGTGGCCGCCTTGCTGCCGCTCGCGATGGGGTTGGTCGCGACCTTCTTCGTGGCGCAGGTCTGGCGGTTGGTGGCGGGTTTCGGCTGAGCCGTGACCATTCAGTAACTCGTAGCCGCCGGCGTGCGGTCGGCGCATGATTCAGCCGGGATCGGGCTGCCTGCCGCCGGGCGCGATGATTCACCAAAACGCGACTGCCAGTCGGAACCAGCGAGACCGCGTAACCCCCAGGATTTCAGCGCCGACTACACGTCGACGGCTACCGCGGGTTGCATCGATACGGCTCAGCCGTATCGATTCAGTCAATGGACCGCGGATGGGCACGGATGCCACGGATGGGGCGCGGCGCTGCCGCCCTGGCGGAGAAGCCGGGAAACCTCACTAAATGGTGAGCCCGAACCCAGGGCGCGCGATTCTGGTTTCCCTCAATATCCGTGCCCATCCGCGCCCATCCGTGGTTAATCCCTCTGCATGGTTACGGCTGAGCTGCTTGCCGTCGGGTTGTCTACTCGTCCAGGATGGCGTCGGCCTTCGCCTCCTTCTGCTGGCCGCCTCCATTCCGGCGCGACCGCGGATCGGGAACGTGGATCTCCTCGGCGAGCTGCTGCCAGCTGGCCGCCATCGCGTCCCTTCGTTCGACGTGGGTTTCCGCCAAGTCGTGCTGCTCGGTGCGGTCGGTCGCGAGATCGTAGAGTTCCCACGGGCCGTTGCCGAGGTTGACCAGTTTCCAATCCCCCTCGCGCAGCGCGTTGTGGTTGCCGTAGTAAGTGAAGTGAAACGTCGGATGCGGCTCGCGCACCCGGCCCTCCAGGATCGGCCGCAGACTCAAGCCGCGCGGGGAACCGGTCGGCTGATCGTGAATCGTCGTCGGGTACGCGGTTCCGGCAAGGTCAAGCAGCGTGGCCATGATGTCGACGAGATGCGCGGGTTGATCGGTGAGCCGTCCCTCGGCCGATTCTCGGAAGTCCGGGCCGATGACGGGACGTCCCGGCCCCGCGGGCCAGTGCGCAATGCACGGCGTCGCAATGCCCCCTTCGTGCTGGTTCCGCTTGTATTCGCGGAACGGCGTGTTGCAGGCGTGCGCCCAGCCCTTGTCGTAAGTCCAGTACGAGGTCGGATCCCACGGCAACAGCAGTTGCTCGCGGGTTTCGGGCCGCGTGCGTTGGAAGGGGCAGGCGCCGTTGTCGCTGAAGAACAACAGCAGCGTGTTGTCCGCGCGACCGGTCGCTTCCAGGGCCGCCATCAAACGCCCGATGTTCCGGTCCAACCGGTCGACCATCGCGGCGTAAGTCGCCATCATCAGGTCTTGTTCGATCTGCTCGGCAAGCGACAAGGAATCCCACGCGGGCACGTCCGGCGGTCGCGGCGCCGGGGTGAAATCGTGCGGCAGCAGGCCCATTGCCTGTTGCCGGGCGGCACGCGCACTGCGCATCGCGTCCCACCCTCCGCGATACCGGCCGAGGTACTTGCGCACGTCAGATTCCGGCGCCTGAAGCGGATAGTGCGGGGCGTTGTAAGCGAGGTAGAGGAAGAACGGCTTGTCGGTCGGCGCCTCGTGGAGAAAACGGACAGCCCAGTCGGTGTTGGCGTCCGTCGTGTAGAAACCGGACTCGGGGACCTCGTAAACCTCGCGGTCGATCCGGAAAGTGCCGTCGCCGGTGAAGTAGTTGCACGCGCCACTCAAATGGCCGAAGTAACGCTCGAAACCGCGATCAAGGGGGTTGCCCTCCATGTGCCATTTCCCGGCCATCAAGGTCGTGTAGCCGGCCTGCTGCGCCACCTCGGCGAGCGTGGCGGCATGGGCGAGCTTCGCGATCCCGACCTCGTGGTGGTAGCGACCGGTCAACAGGGTGGCGCGGGTGGTTTCACACTTGGCGCAGTTGTAGAACTGGGTGAAGCGGAGTCCTCCGGCCGCCAACCGGTCCAGGTTGGGCGTCTCAATTTCCCCGCCGTAACACCCGAGATCCGAGAAGCCCAGGTCATCCGCGAGAACGACGACCACGTTCGGTCGCCCGTCCGTGGCGGTGGCGCTCGGGCAACCGGTCCAAAGGAATGCGGCCAGCACGGCAAGCCATCGTTTGCGCATGCCCCGACCATGCGCGAACCCGTCCGGTAAGCCACGCCTTTTCCAGTTGCGGTTCCCGGGGGGGTGTCGGAACTACCGGCTCAGCCGTATCGATTCAACACGCTGTAGCCGCCGTCGTGTAGTCGGCGCTGAAATCCAGGGGCTTACACGGTCTCGCCGATTCCGAGGGTGCGGTAGATGGGAGACGGACCGGCAATAGGGGTAAATACCCCCAGCCGGGGGCATGGACACCGGCGGGGGATTCGGCTACGAAGAGGCGTGATCGTGTGACCTGATGCACCTCGGGAACGACTCCTCTCGACCCGCCGCAGACGCCCGGATTCCGTGGCGCTGCTTCCATTTGGTGGGAGTGGTCGGCGCGATCGGGGCCGCGTTCAGCTTGTCCCTGGCGACCTGGTTCCACCGGGATGGCCAGCGGGCGGACGAGGCCCGTTTCTACCAGCTCGGCAACGAAATCGGCGTCGACCTCGAACGGCGGGTCGAGGCGGTCGAAGAGTTGCTGCGGGATCTGGAACGGTTGCTGAACCGTGAGGAAACCCCGTCCCTCGACACCTGGAACGAGTTCATGAACCAAACCTCGCCGCAGTGGAATCACCCGGGAGTGCTGGCGATCGGTTACGCGACGAATGCGACGTCACCGGCCATCATGCAGGCGCTCGGCGACTGGTTGGGGCCAACCCCGCGCCGCCAACGGGATGAGTTCTATACGCTGCCGGAGGGCTTTGCGGGCGACAAATCCTGGCGGGTCTGGCTGCTGGACGTCTATGGGGATGGCCATCGCCCGGCGGAATCCTACGACGACGAGTTCACCGAAACCGATCGGCTTACCGGGGCGGTGCGGCGGCAGCGCTTCAGTCAGCCGACGGTCGATTGGGAACGGAAGGCCAATCCCTTCTCGCTCTTTGACGTCGACGGGCGTCCGCGGTTGGCGGCGGACGAGTCGGGGAGCCAACCGCTGCTGAACGCCGTCTATCGCGACGACGTCAAGGTGGCCGGGCGCCAACCGTTG
Organism: Verrucomicrobiales bacterium; assembly: GCA_024233305.1. Lineage (GTDB taxonomy): Bacteria > Verrucomicrobiota > Verrucomicrobiia > Limisphaerales > J093 > J093. Next base: position 124,094 of record JACKPV010000025.1, on the reverse strand, counting down.
GTGCGGCGCTCCGACCGCCGCGCGGTTCCGGGGGTGACCATGCTCGTGCCCACCTACCATCCGCGCCGCGGGGAATTCCGGGCCGCCCTGGTTCCGGATCCGGACTGGGCGATGGAGGATCGATGGTTGCGTTGGCAGCTCAATACAGGGGTGCTGTTCGCCTATCTCGACCTGGCGGAGATGCTGAATCAGGCCTGTGGTCCCGGGGATCGGGCGGTGCGGGTGGAAATCCACGGTGGCACCAACCTGACTTCGAAGGCGGAATGGCTCAACCCGGACGGGGAACCGATGCGGGCCGGTGATCCTGCGTTCAAACCGGCGTTTGCCCACCTGCACGAATGGCCGATGTACGGGGATTCATGGCGGCTCTACTTCCACACCACGCCGGTTTTCGATGCGCAATCCCTGCGTTACCGGGCCTGGTGGGCCGCCGGCTGGGGATTGCTCACCACCGCCCTGGTGTGCTGGGTGCTGGCCCTGCAAATCTGGGGGCGGCTCAAGGAGAGCCGGCAGGCGGCGGAACTCCGGGAGGCGCGCGATGCCCTGCGCGGAGTCCAGCGCGAACGCGAACGGCTCAGCCACGATCTGCACGACGGCGCCATTCAATCCCTCTACGCCGTTCAACTCGGTCTGACACGCGCGGCCGGCGAAGTGCTTTCCCACCTGCCCGAGACCGGGCGGCGACTGGCTGGCAGCCGCGCTTCGCTGGATGCAGTGATCGGCGAACTCCGGCAGTTCCTCGCCCGGTTGCGCGCGGTCGAGCCCACCCGGGATTCCTGCGGTCTGGCGGCGGTGTTGGATTCGACCGTCCGCCGTTTGCAGCCGGCTTCCACCGCGCGGATCGACCTGTGCTGCGACCGGGCGCTTTCCGATCGGCTGGATCCCGTCCAGGCCGTGCACCTCGCCAGCTTCGCGCGGGAAGCACTGAGCAACAGCCTGCGCCACGCCCGGGCCGGGCGCATCACCGTCCGGTTGACCGGCGGAGAATCCGGGCTGGTGCTGGAAGTCCGCGACGACGGCTGCGGCATCGTCGCGGGAACCCTTCCCGGCGGAGGGCTCGGAATGGAGACCATGCGACGACGAGCCGCGCTCCTGCACGGCCATTTCGAGTGTGAATCGAACCCCGGCGAAGGGACCACGGTGCGGCTTATCGCTCCCTTGTGCAACGGCGACGGCCTGTCGGTCCGTGCAGAGGGCGCCCCGGATGAACCGGTCGGTTGGCGGATGAATCTCGCCGCCAGTTCTGGGGCAGGAAACAGGGAATGACAACCGCGGCACGAAGCGCCCCCATCCGGCTGTTGCTGGTGGACGATCATCCGATTGTCCGGGCCGGCCTGCGAGTGGTGGAGGAGGTCGCGTCGGACATTCGCGTGGTGGGGGAGGCCGATTCGATCGAGTCCGCGCTGCGGGCGGTGGCGCGGCTGCACCCCGAAGTCGTGCTGCTGGACCTGCGGTTGCCCGACGGAGACGGCCTGGACGTCTGCCGTCAGGTGAAGCTCTCGCATCCCCGTATCCGGTTCCTGTGCCTCACTTCCTATGCCGATGCGCCGTTGGTCCTGGCGGCAATGGAGGCCGGGGCGGAGGGTTACTTGCTCAAACACAACGATGCGCTGCGGATCGCCGAAGCGGTCCGAGAGGTGATGGCCGGGAATCCCGTGTTCGACCACGCCCTCGGTTCCGTGGCCGCGCCCGCTGGTGGGAAACCCGCGGCGAATCCGCTCGCGTCGCTGACGCGTGGCGAGTTGCGCGTGCTCGCCGAAGTGGCCAAGGGTCTGACGGACAAGGAGGTCGCCCAGGCGCTGGACCTCGGGGTGAAGACCGTTCGCAACACGCTGGACCGCGTCTTCGTGAAGCTCCGTGTCCACACACGAACCCAGGCCGCCATCCTGTTCGCCGGTCAGGATCGGTCGCCGTGACACGTCGCGGCGGGCCACGATCATGGGTCGCCGATGAGGCTCGACGCATTTCCTTCGGCCCGCCCTTCGCGATCGAAATCCTCTGACCCGCCTCCGTGACGGCGAAGAACAAATCGAATTCGGACGGCCGGGTGTGCGAGGGCGAGCGCGAAGAACGACTCTGCTTGCGAGTGTTGCGCGCTTTGGGACGACGTATGAGCCCGAGGACGGAAGTCAATTGATTCGGGCGGCAGGAACCGCATGGAACCTGGAGGGAAAGCGAATCCGACCGTTGGCGTCCCAGGTGCAGGCGCTGTCCGGGCCGCTGGTCAGTTCGTTCTCGCTGTTGACGGTGAACGCGGTCGGGGTCCGGTTGTCGGACACCAGGTTGGTGAGGCGCCCGACCTTGTGCCAGGTGTAGGTCTGGCTCCAGGGACCGCTCGGTTGCTGGAGGGTCAGGCTGGCGCGGCGGCCGGGGACGGTGTTGGCGTAGCCCCAAGAGACGGTGGCGGCGGTCCAGGGGCCGGCTTTGGAGTTGAGACGTCCGCCCGGCCAGCAGCTGTTAGCGGTGGTGGCGATGCCGTCGACCATGTTCGTCACCCGGTTGTGCGCGGTTCAGGAGGTGAAAGACGGCTTAGCCGTAACCGTTCAGTCAAAGGACCGCGGATGGGCACGGATGCCACGGATGGGGCGCGGCGCTGCCGCCCTGGCGGAGAAGCCGGGAAGCCTCACTAAATGGTGAGCCCGAACCCAGGGCGCGCGATTCTGGTTTCCCTCAATATCCGTGCCCATCCGCGCCCATCCGTGGTGAATCCCACTGCATGGTTACGGCTTAGCCGTATCGATTCAACACAGGGTAGCCGCCGACGTGCAGTCGGCGCTGATCTTCCTGGGCTTGGGGAGTCCCGCCGGTTCCGACCGGCAGTCACGTTGCGGTGAATCGTCGCGTTCAGCGGCAGGTGGACGGATCCCCACTGCATCATGCGCGGACCGCACGTCGGCGGCCACCATCCCCTGAATCGTCACGGCCGGGCCTGTGCGGGCCTGCCGATCCCCGCGGTCGGTGGCCTGGGAACGGAACGCCGCGACCGGGTGAAGGTTCGCCGTAAACCTGGGCTTCCCCGCCGCCGGGCTCCCTGCTAGGTTCGGCGGCATGTCAACTCACCCGTCTGTTCCCCCCTGGCGGCCCGCGGCGCTCAGCCGGCGGGGTTTTCTGCGACGCCTCTCCCTCGGCGGCGGCCTGCTCGCGGCCCCGCTGGTGGTGCCCGGCCGCGTGCTGGGCCTCAACGGCGCCGTGCCGCCCAGTGAGAAGATCGTGCTCGGCGGCCTCGGGGTCGGGAACCGCGGTTCCCACGATCTGCGGTGGATGCTCCCCGAGAAGGACGTCGTGTTCGTGGCCGACTGCGATCCGCAACGGGCGCGGCGGGAGCGGGTGAAGCAGATTGCCGACGAGTTTTACGGCAACCAGGACTGCAAGCTCTATCACGACATCCGGGAGTTCCTTGCCGAACGGACGGATATCGACGCGGTATTGAGCGCGCCGGGGGATCGCTGGCATGCGTTGGCGGCCATCCTGGCGATGCGCGCGGGCAAGGACGTTTATTCCGAGAAGCCCTCGGCGATGACGATTGCGGAAGGCCAGGCGGTGGTGGAGACCGCACGCCGTTACGGGCGGATTTATCAGACCGGCACCCAGCGGCTGAGCGAGGCGAATTTCGTGTTCTGCATCGAGGCGGCGCGCCAGGGATTGCTGGGCAAGGTGCACACGGCCCGGGCGCATATCGCCCCGTGGGACGCCGCGGAGATGCGCCACGATTGGCTGCCCGAGGAACCACTGCCGACGGGCGGCGAGGTCGACTGGGACCAGTGGCTCGGGCCGTGTCCCTGGCGGCCCTACAACGCCGCTTACACCCGCGGCGGCTGGCGGGGATTCTACGATTTCCACACCAGTTGCATCGGGGAATGGGGGGCGCACACATTTGCCCAGGCGCAGGCCGGGCTCGACAAGCTGGACACCTCGCCTGTCGAGTATGAATACGTTCCGAATGAGAGCGGCGACGGCATGGTCACGCGCTTCGCGGATGGCACGGTGATGACGCTCGAACGGGGCGACCGCTGGTGGCGCGGCTCGTGTGGCATGCGTTTCGAGGGGCCCGAGGGGTGGGTGGCGGCGGCGGACGGGTATTCCCGGCCCGATTGCTCCTCGCCGGCGCTGCTGGCCGAGTTCAACCGGATCGTGCGCGACTACATCGCCCGCACGCAGCGCCCCATGAGCCACGTGCGCGATTTCTTCGATTGCGTGAAATCGCGCCGGCAAACGGTGGCCAATCCCGTGGTCATGCACCGTTCGATGTCCTCCGTGCACGCGGCGAACATCTGCATGTGGCTGAAACGCAACGTGAAATATGATCCCGTGAAGGAGGAGTTCCCGGGCGATGCGCAGGCCAACCGGCTGCGCTCGCGCGCCATGCGTTCGCCGTGGATCATCTGACCCTTGTCCCGCAACCGCAGAGAAAGCTCATCACCACCATGAAATCCCCGTTAAACCTGCTGTTGGCGGCCGCCGTTCTCGGTCTGTCCGCCGGCGCCCTGGCCCAGGCGCCCACCCCGCTGCTGGCCCGGTCCGCCGAGCAATGCCTCGCCGTGCTCCGGTCCGGCGGGACCCTCAAGGAACGCATGGACGCCTGCCGGCAACTCGCCATCCTGGGCGGCCCCGAGGCCGTGCCGGTCCTGGCCGGCTTGCTGGACGACGAATCCCTCTCGCACATGGCCCGCTACGCCCTCGAACCGAATCCCAGCCCCGAGGTCGACCAGGTCCTGCTGGCGGCCCTGAACCGCCTGGAAGGCCGGCTCCAAGCAGGGGTTATCGGCAGCCTGGGAGTCCGGCGCTGCGAAGCCGCCGTGGAGCCGTTGATCCGGCTGTTGGATCACCGGCAGGCCGAGGTGGCCCAGGCGGCCGCCCGCGCCCTCGGGAAAATCGGCATCCCCGCCGCCGGCCGTGCCCTGCTGGCCGCCACCGAATACGCGCCCACGGAAAACGTCGTTTCGCTGTGTGAAGGCCTCGGACGTTGCGCGGAATCCCTGGTGCGCCGGGGGGAACGCGAGGCGGCGCTGGCCATCTACGACCACTACGAGGACGAGTGGCTGCCCCATCAGGTGCGGACGGCGGCCCTGCGCGGCGCGATTCTCACCCGCGGCGCCGACGGGGTGGCGCTGTTGCGCCAGATGCTGCACCGACCCGACTACATCCTGTTCAGCGCCGCGGTCAGTGCCGCGCTGAGCAGTCGTGAACCCGGCCTCACGCAGGCGCTGGTGGGCGAGTTGTCCGGGCTGAATGCCGACCGGCAGGTGGTGGTCATCCAGGCTCTCGGTCGGCGACAGGATCCGGCCGCGAATCCGCGGCTGTTTGCGGTGGCGCAGACCGGCCCCAAACCGGTGCGAATCGCCGCCCTCGGGGCCATCGCCGCCCTGGGCAGCCCGACGGCGGTGCCGGTGCTCGAGGGCCTGCTGGGCGATCCGGATCGCGATGTGCGCGAGGCGGCCCGGGAGAGCTATGCCTCGCTTCGGGGGGCGGCGGTGGACGCCGCGGTGATGGACATGTTGAAGGACCTCGATCCGGGGACGCAGTTGCTGGCGATCGAATTGATCCAACGACGGCGCATGACCAACAGCCTCTCGGCCCTGCTCAAGCTCGCCGGTGAGGGCGCGGACCGGGTCCGGCCGGCCGCGATCCGGGCTGTGGCGGAACTCGGGGGGGCGGTTCAGATTCCGGCGCTGCTGGATTTGCTGATGCAAGCGAAAGCGACCGTTGACCGCGAGGCCGCCGAGGAGGCCGTGCGGCAGGTGTATTCGCGTTCGGACGCTGCGGCGGCCCAGGTGGGTGCTCTGGTGGACCGGTTGGCGCGCGGCACCCCGCCCCAGCGCTCCGCCATTCTGCGCCTGTTGGGGGCGGTCGGCGGCGGGGCGGCCCTGGGCGCGGTCCGTTCCTCCCTTAAAGACTCCGATCCCGAGGTCCGGGGCGCCGCCCTGCGGGTGCTGGCGGACTGGAAGACGGCGGACGCCGCGCCCGCCCTGCTGGCCCTGGTTGGGAACCCGGGTTCTCCTACGGAGCGGGTGCTGGCCCTGCGCGGTTACCTCCGGCTCGCCGCCCAGGCCGAAATGTCTCCCGAGGATCGCCTGGCGATGTGCGACGAGGCGGCGCAGGCGATCGAGCGGGATGAGGAGAAGCGCCTGCTGCTGGGGGCCCTCGGCGCCGTGGCGCGGGCGGACGCCGTGGCGCGGATCGTGCCGCATCTGGCCAACGAAGCCATCCGGAACGAAGCCGCCGCCGCGCTGCTCTCGGTGACGGACCTGCTGCTCAAGGGCAACCCGGGCGCCGCCGCGTTGAACACCCTCAAGGACCCCCTGCGGCAGGTGGCGGCGGGCGACAATGCGAACCTCGCCGAACGCGCGCGCAACCTCCTCCGCCAGGTCGAGGAGAAGACCAAATAGTCCGCTGTCCGGCGGCCGAACGGCGGCGGTTGCGTCCTGCGGTCGCCGCCGTTCGGTTCGCGCCGGTTTTGGCCCGGGACCGGCGCGGTTTGGGATTGGTACCCGGCGCCCCTTTTCGCAGTTTCATCCGTAATCGCCACATCGTCATGAATGCGTCTCAGCCCCTCCTTCCTTCGATCAGCCGTCGTCGGTTCCTGCGGACCAGCATTGCCGCCACCGCGGCGTGGCAGGCATTGCCGTCCGGGGTGTTGGCGGCGCCCGGGCGGCCGGGCGCCAACAATCGCTTTGTCGTGGGCCACATCGGGACCGGCGGCATGGGGATGAACCATGTCCGCAACATGGTGCGGTTCCAGTCGGAGGGAAAAGTCCGCGTGGCCGCCGTTTGCGACGCCGACGAGAACTTCCTGATCACCGCTGCGGGCACCGTGGGCGGTGAGGTGGCCACCTACCGTGACTACCGCCGGCTCATCGAGCGCAAGGACCTCGATGCCGTGGTCATCGCCACGCCGGATCATTGGCACGCCACGATGACCGTTCACGCCTGTCAGATGGGCAAGCACGTCTACGTCGAGAAGCCGTCGTCGGTGACCGTGCGCGAAGGGCGGGCGATGGTGGAGGCCGCGCGGGCCAACCGGGTCGCGGTGCAGGTGGGCGCACAGGCCCGAACGGCGTTGGGCGGCTGGCATACCTGCCGCGCCATTCGCAACGGCATCGTCGGCCGGGTGAACAAGGTGACCTGCTGGCACTATGCCAATCCGGTCGATGAAAAGCCCCTGCCGGATGGGCCGCCGCCCGAGGGGTTGGACTGGGATCTCTGGGTGGGGCCGCTGCCCTGGCGCGAGTTCAACCGGCGGTATCATCCGGCCAACTTCCGTTGGTTCCTCGAGATCGGCGGGGGCCAGATCCGGGATCGCGGGGCCCACCAGTTCAGCACCATTCTCTGGTGCATGAACGCCGATCAGCAGACCTCCTTCACGGTCGAGGCCACGGGCCGCGCCCCGCTCAAGGGGATCTGGGATTGCCCCGTCACGATGGACGTTACTTACACGTTCAAGGATCCCGACTGGACCCTGGTTTGGGGGCAGCCGGGGGACAAGGTGGGCGAAACCGAGTTCGGCAACGTGTTCTGGGGCGACCGCGGACGCCTCGTGCTCGAATGGGAGGGCGGCTACCGTCCCGCCAATCCCGAGGCGATCCACTTCAAACTGCCGCCGGGCGGCGAGGAGGTCTATCGCACGGACGAATACGAGGACTTCAACATGAACCACAAGGCCGACTGGTTTAAGTCCATCCGCGAAGGTCACCTGCGTCCGGCGGTGGACATCGAGATCGGTCATCGCACGGCCACCCTCTGTATTCTCGGGAACCTGTCCTACATGCTGGGCCGCAAACTCGTTTGGGACGGCGACAAGGAGGAGGTCGTGGGCGACGAACAGGCAAACCGGCTGCTGGGTCGGCCGAACCGGTATCCGTATGTGATTTGAGGGAGCTGGGAGCTGGGAGTTAGGAGCTAGGAGTTAGGAGTCAGGAGTTAGGAGTCAGGAGTTAGGAGTCAGGAGTTAGGAGTTGGGAGTTGGGAGTCAGGAGTTGGGAGTCAGGAGTTGGGAGTTGGGAGTTGGGAGGGGAACGGGGAGTTGGCGGTGGGGCGCAGCCCGGGCTTGCGTGCGGCACCTCGGCGGTTACCATGCGCGTCCGGCTGTGGCGGACAACCAGCCGGCGCCTGCGGGCGCAGGACAAAACCGCATGACCAGCACACTGACATTCCAGGAGGTGGCCAACCGTTTGGTGGGCCAGATGAGGGCCGGACGATGGCATGAGATCGACGCCGCGTTCAACGAACTCGCCCTTGATTTGTTCCGGCTCCAGTTCGACGCAATCCCCGTCTATCGCCGGCTTTGCGAAGCGCGCGGCCGAACGCCGGACGTCGTCACCGGGTGGCACGAAATCCCGACCGTTCCCACGCGTTCGTTCAAGGACCAGGCCTGGACAAGTCTCGCCGAGACGGAACATACCCGGGTGTTTCACTCGAGTGGCACGACGTTCGACCGGCCCAGCCGACACCATCACAATGCGGCTTCACTGGCCGTTTACGAGGCTTCCCTGACGCGCTGGTTCGCACGGCACCTGCGGCCCGACGCAGGGGAGGGGGCGGACCCGCGGCTGCTCGCGTTGACGCCGTCGCCGGGCGAAGCGCCGCTTTCCTCGCTCGTGCACATGATCGGCACGGTGATGGAGGCGGATCGCCAGCGGGACGGTGAAGAAGACCGGGAGCGGTTTATGGCCCGGGTGGGAACGGACGGGGCGTGGGGGTTGGATACCGACCGTGCGATGGCGGCGTTGTCGGCGGTGGCGGACGGGGCGCAACCCGTCTGCCTGCTGGGGACGGCGTTTTCCTTCGTGCATCTGCTGGAAGCCCTCGAGGGCAACTGGCTGAGGCTTGCCTTGCCGAAGGGATCGCGGGTGATGGAGACGGGGGGGTACAAAGGGCGTTCGCAGGAATTGCCGCGGTCGGACCTGCACGCATGGATCACCGCCCGGCTGGGAGTGGCGTCGGCCTTCATCGTCTGCGAATACGGCATGACCGAGTTGAGTTCACAGGCCTACGACCACGTAGCGGGCGATGCCTTGCCCGAGGCTGGTCGCTGTTTCCGGTTTCCGCCGTGGGCGCGGGCCCGCGTGGTTTCCATGGAGAACGGCCGGGAGGTGGCGATGGGGGAGGTGGGGTTGCTCGAGGTGTTCGATCTGGCGAATGTGCGCTCGGTGCTGGCGGTGCAGACCGGCGATCTGGCGGTGCGGCGGGCGGCGGGATTCGAGCTGGTAGGGCGGGCGCCCGAGGCGGAAGCGCGCGGCTGCTCGTTGATGCCGACGGCCGGAACGGTGCGATGAGACTGCCCGACTACTACCTGGCGGACGTGCCGGACGACGCGGCGTTGACGCCGGCGATGATTCTCGATGCCTGCCTGACGCTGAAATCGAACCGGCGTCGTTACCTGGCGGAGCGAACCACGTCGGACCTGATCGAAGTGCTGGCCAGGGTGGCCGGGGATTGGCTGCAACCGGACAACCCGTTCCGCGCGCTGGCGCTGGCGGACGGGCCGGAACAGACGGGCTTTTCGCGCGCGACGATCGCGCGGGGGCTCGACGAGTTGTTCGGCTCGATCACGGTCGCCTCGTTGCGGGCGTTGGTGGCGCAGGATCTCGGGCACCGGCACCGGTTGGACCGGCTCGTCGCGCCGGAAGGCGATGATGCGGGCGATCTTCCGGGGCTGGCCACGGCGATGGCGGTGGGCCCCGAGTTTCTGGTGCATGTCACGGGCGGCATGCTGCCGAATCCGCCGATCACGAGCATAGTGCTCGGGTTGCTCGTGCGTTCGGCGCAGTTCGTCAAGTGCGCGCGGGGCACTTCGTTTCTGCCGCGCTTGTTCGCTCACTCGGTGCGGGAGGTGGACGCGAAACTGGCCGCTTGCCTCGAACTCGCCGAATGGCCCGGCGGGACGGAGAAGATCGAGGCGGTGTTGTGGGAGCAGGCCGACTGTGTCACCGCGATGGGCAGCGACGAAACCATCGCGAGCCTGCGGCGGCGGTTGCCCGACGGGGTGCGGTTCCTGGGCTTCGGTCATCGGGCGAGCGTGGGCTTCATCGCGCAGGAGGTGATGTCGCCGCGCGAACTGCCGCGGGTCGTGGCGGCGGCCGCCGCGGATGTCACGGCGTGGGACCAGCTCGGTTGCCTGTCACCGCACGCGTTCTACGTCGAAACCGGGGGGCGACTGGGCGCGGAGAAGTTCGCCGAAGCGCTGGCGGCGGCTCTTGAAGCCGCTGAAGTCCGGCAACCGCGCGGCCCGGTGGATGCGCTGGTGGCGGCGGACATCGTGTCGCGCCGGGCGTTTTACGAAGTCCGGGCGGCCGCGGGGCCGGAGACGCGGCTGTGGCAAAGTCGCGAATCCACGGCGTGGACGGTCGTTTACGATGCGGACCCCGAGTTCCAACCCTCGTGCCTCCATCGTTTCGTGCATGTGAAAGCGGTGGGGGATGCGGACGCGATGTTGCCGGGGCTCGAACGGATGCGCGGCCGGATCTCGACGGTGGCGGTCGAGGCGCCGCGGGGGAAACAAGCCGAACTTGCCGTCCGCCTCGCCCGCCGCGGCGTCCCGCGGATCTGCCCGTTGGGCCGCATGCAGCAACCCCCGCTGACCTGGCGCCACGACGCCCGCCCCGCCCTCGGCGACCTGATCACCTGGCACGAATGCGAAACCCAAGGGGTCAGTCCTCACTATTGACACAAATGACCGTTTGGTTCCTGCCGGTTGCCCGTTCCGCGCCCGCCCGCTGCGGCGAGGCTTCGCGCGCGTCCCGGTGTTTGCGCCGCCCGCTACGGGGGCTGTGCCGGGACTGCGAGTCGGCGGTCGGTTGGTTCGAGCTTTGCCCATGAATGCGATGGAATTGCGGAAGACGTTTCAGTTCGAGGCCGCGCACTTGTTGCCCCGTTTGCCGGAGACGCACAAGTGCCGCCGGTTGCACGGGCACAGCTTCCAGGCGGAGCTCGTGGTCCGCGGCGAGTGCGATCCCGAACTTGGCTGGCTGATCGATTACGCGGACATCACGCGTGCCTTCAAGCCGCTTTGGGAACAACTCGACCACCGTTACCTGAACGAAGTCCCGGGCCTCGAGAACCCGACCAGCGAGAACATCGCCATCTGGATCTGGGAGCGCCTGAAACCGGCGTTGCCCCTGCTCGCAGAGGTCGTGGTCGCCGAGACGTGCACCGCGCGGTGTGTCTACCGCGGTTTGTAGCGCCCGAACGCCGGCCTCCCGGGGGGGGGCGTCGCGGGGTGGTTCGGACGGCGATTGGCGCGACGGCTCTGGCGAAGGGGCTGGAAACGGGTGTGGGCTGCTGGCAGCATGACGCCATGCCACGCGGGTCACCGAACGGGATCAAAGCCAGCCAACGCCTCTGCATGTGACATGAGCAATCTTCCTGCACTTACCGAGCGGATCGACAAGGGCGCGGCCGGCGGGCACGAGTTCGAACGTCTGCTGAACCAGTTGCTTATCCTCTTCGCGAATGCCGAGGACTTCGATTACGAACCCACCGGCGGCGCAGGCGGCGACGACGGTTTGGACGGCCTGGCGCGCCAGGGTGGGGTGCCGGGGTTCGAGGGCCCCGTTGGCTTCCAGTTCAAGTGGCTTTGGGACGGCATTCACAAGGGCAACAAGGCGGCGCAAATCACCGACTCGCTGAAGCGCGCGGCCACGAAATTCGACTTCCTCCGGCACTGGATTCTCATCACGCCGCACGACCTCACGCCAAAAGAGCGCGAGTGGCTGCTGGCCCAAAGCCCGCGCGCGGAACTCGCCGTGCATCATTGGGGCCAGGCACGGATCGAGAGCCTCCTGCGCGAGTGCGCCCCGAAGCTCTTCGCCCGCTATTACCCGCACGAAGCCGCCGCCGCCGGGCTCGGGGGACCGCGGGCGATCAGCACGGGACCGGGCGGATTCGCCATCGGCAGCGTCGAGACGCTCAAGCTCATCCAGCAGTGGACCGTCTTTCTGAGCCCGCCGCCACCGGATCAGCCGGATCCCAAAGCCCTGCTCTGGAACTACCTCAACCAGGTCATCCGCGACACCGCCTTCCTCGATCTCTCGGGCATCGATCGCAAGGCCGCCACCGACAACGAGGAAACCCGCCTCCAACTCGCCGCCGTCTACACCGAACTCGACACCCTCGGCCGCGAGATGCCGGACCCAGCCCGCCGCGCCGGGCGTTCCCCGGAGATGCTCGCCGAACGCGACACCCGCGAATCCGTCACCGCCTTCGCCAGCCGCAGTCCTTGCGCGGTCCTGCTGGGCGATCCCGGCTCGGGCAAGACCACCTTCGCGAACTTCCTCGCCCTCGCGCTCGCCGGCGAACTCCTCGGGAACGAGACCGCCAACCTCAAGCTCCTCGGCGAATCCTGGCAGGTCGGTCCGCTGCTGCCCTTGCGCATCGTGTTGCGCGACTTCGCGGCGCAGGTCGAAGGCAACTCGGGCGATCGGGCCGGCGCGCAATTGTTCCAGCACTTCGTCCGCCGGCTGGGTTCGGGCCTGGCGCACTTCGAGCCGCTCCTGCGCAAGCATCTGGTCGAGCAGGGCGGTCTGCTGATCCTCGACGGCCTGGACGAGGTGCCCGAGGCACGTCACCGCCGCGAGTTCGTCAAGCAGGCCGTGCTTGATCTGCAGCACGACTTCCCGAAGCTCCGTTTCCTCCTGACCAGCCGCACCTATGCCTATCAACGGCAGGAATGGCGGTTGCCCGGGTTCACCGAGGCGGTGATCGCGCCGTTCAGCGACGAGCAGGTAAGGACCTTTGTGAGCCACTGGTACGATCATGTCCGCACCGTGCGTCGCAAATTCACGAAGGAGGAAGCGCAGGGCCGGGCCGCGTTGCTCCAACAGGCCATCGCGCAAGGCGCCACCCTGCGTGAACTCGCCCGGCGTCCGCTGCTGCTTACCCTCATGGCGTCGCTCCACGCCTGGCGGGGCGGCGCGCTGCCGGACCAACGCGAGGAACTCTACGAGGAAAGCGTCAACCTCCTGCTCGATTTCTGGGAGAAACCCAAGGTTGTCGTCGGGCCGGACGGACGCCCCGTGTTGCAGACCGAGAGTGCCGCCGAGTGGTTCAGCGCCCCGCGCCCGCGCATTCAACAGGCCATCGAGGAAGTCGCCTTCCGCGCCCACCGCGACCAGCCCGAGCGCACCGGCGCGGCCGACATCCCGCAGGCGGATCTGGTGGACGCCCTGATGAAGGCCGCTGATGCCGACCTCAAACCGGGGCGCGTGGTCGAGTATGTGCGCGACCGGGCCGGGCTGCTGCTCCATCGCGCCGAGGGGGTCTACAGCCTGCCGCACCGGACCTTCCAGGAATACCTCGCCGCCCGACACCTCACGCAGGCGCAGTTCCCGGATCAACTGGTCAAACTGGCGCAGGGGGACATCGAGCGCTGGCGCGAGGTCGTGCTTCTGGCCGGGGCCAAGGCCGCGCGCGGGGCGCATCATTCCGCGTGGTCGCTGGTGGCCGCGCTTTGCCCGGACGAATGCGAAACGGAGCGGATTCCACAAGCGGCGGACCGCGACTGGTGGCTGGCCATGCTGGCGGGACAGGTCTTGAACGAAACCGGCATCGCCCGCACCGGCGAACTCAGCCGGGTCAACGAGGTTTGCCTGGGCCACGTGCGGGCATGGTTGACCGAACTGGTGGACGGCGGCCATCTGCCGCCCGTGGACCGGGCCGCCGCCGGAGCGGTGTTGGGCCGTTTGGGCGATTTCCGCAAGGGCGTCGGGTTGACTGACGATGGGCTGCCGGACATCGACTGGATCGAGATTCCGGAGGGTTCGTTTACCATGGGCAGCACCAAGGACGTCGTCCCGGGATGGAAGGAGACCCCGCAGTTCGAGTGCCGACTGCTTACCCGCTCCTACCGCATTGCTCGTTACCCGGTGACGGTGGCGCAGTATCAGGCCTTTGTGGATGCGGGCGGCTATGCGCAGGAAAAATGGTGGAGCGTCGCCCGGGCTGCCGGCTATTGGGAGGACGGGAGGGTCAAGGGGCGCGGTTGGACCGGGAGCGAATGGAAACATGAAATCCGGCGAGGGCCCGGTAACTCCGGCGAGGTGTTTCGTTCCCGCAACGCGCCGGTGGTCGACGTCAACTGGTTTGAAGCGGTGGCGTTCTGTGCCTGGCTTTCGGAGCGCCTCGGCAGCTCGGTTGCCCTGCCCAGCGAGGCGGAATGGGAGCGCGCGGCCCGGCATACGGACGGACGCGTCTATCCGTGGGGCAACGCCGGGGACGACCTGCCGCAGCGCTGCAACATGAGCGACACCGGCATCGGCCATCCCAGCGCGGTGGGCATGTTCCCCACGGGAGAAGCCGAATGCGGCGCGCGCGACATGGTGGGCAACGTCTGGGAATGGTGTCGGACGAAATGGCGGGACGACTATCGCGACTATGAGAAGCAGGTGGACGATCGCCTGGAAGGCAATACCCGCCCTCTGTTGCGGGGCGGCTCCTGGCTCAGCGTCCGTGACCTCGCGCGTTGTGCCTGCCGCGGCTGGAACGTTCCGAACTTCCGGGACAGGTACATCGGTTTTCGGTTGGTGGCGTCCCCATTCTCTGAACTCTGAACCCTCTGAACTCTGAAGCTCTGTCGTCCTGTTCCCAGCGCGTCCGAAGGGGAAACCGAGGCGGGGTGCAGGGGCGGCAGCCCCTGCCGGCTCTACTCGATGGGAGCGGCCCCTTATGGAGTGCGCCGGGCCGCCGCGGTCGCTTGCGGATACGTCTGGAGCCACCGATAGGATGCCTTCTCGTCGATCGATTTGGCGTTGCGCCCGCGCCGGGGAGGCGCTCGCCGCGACCGGCTCCCGCCCCCAACACGGCACGTCCAGCAGGCCCAAGGGCACTCCGCGTCCAGGCGTTGAGATGTGGCAGCAACTCCGGCTGGAACTCCCGGCGAGACACCACGACAGGTTCCAACATCCCCAACCGATGTCACTGCCGGCGGGTCGTGTTTACCACCTGACTTGCCGTGCAAAAAGCAGGTCGCCGCTGCGCTCCCGTCTTCGCAACGCTTCGCCGAGGCAGGCCCGTCCTCGCTCCGCTCCGCTGCGGCAGGTTGCCGGCGCGTTCCCAAAGGTGCTCCCTTCGGTTAGCGCGGCGTCATCCACCAACGCTTTCCCCACGATGTTCACCGGATGGCCGTAGCCTCTCGCACCCACACCTCGAACGGCTGCAACGACACGGCCAACGGCTCACCCGCCCGCGTCTCCAAGGCGGGCTCGCCAGCCTCCTCCGCCCAAGGGCTGCGCAACCGATAACGCGCCGCGGCGCCAGCGGGCAACTCGAATGCCGCGCCCACGTCGAGGGCAAACGCGTGCGGAGCATCATCCGGATTGCGCAACATGAGGATGCCCTTCCCCGGTCGCCACGACGCGTAACCGTAAACCGCCAGGTTCCCGGGATCGCCGCCGATCCAGTGCGTGTCGATGAGCACATCGGCATTGGCCCGTGACCACTTGGCGGCCTCGGCCAGCACGGCCCAATCGACGTCGGTCAGGCGGCCCGGCTGGATATACAATTCCTGCAACCCGGTCCCGCCGCCAAAGAACGCCCGCACGTCGTCCTTGAATCCAGCGGAATCGAACGTGGGATCGCCGGCGGAACCCTGTCGCGAATAGGCCACCCCCTGGGTCATCAGCGAATTCAGCGGGAACAACGGCCCTTTGCGCACCACGTTGCGGTAGACCTCCTGATCGCGGTAGGTCAGCCATTGCTGCTGCCGCGGGCCCTTGCCCGCCAGCCCCATGTCGCCGCCCTGCCGCCACAGCGAATCGGCGAACCGCAGCCAGAAGGGCGACGGCCAGGAACCGGTGGTGAAGTTGATGTAAACCGCCGGGGCTACTTCGCGCAATTCGAGCATCAAGCGCCGCATGGCTTCCGTGTCGCGCACATAATCCGCCCCGCCGTCGGCATACATGCCCGCCGCAATGCCGTCGAACTTGAAGTGGTTCACGCCGTAGCGCTCGATCATCTCGACGCAGGCGCGTTTGAAGTTCGCGTAGTATTCCGGGCCGGCCATCGAAAACCCCGTCGCGTTGATCTCGAAGCCCTGGGCCCGGCCGAATTCGAGCCGCCGTGCCTTCGGTTCGCCATACCCGCCGAACGGGGACAACCAGACCCCGAGCTGCGTGCCGTATTCCCGGCAGCGCTCCGCCAGCGGCGTGAACCCCTGCGGGAATCCCGAGTGAAACCGCCATAACGTCCGCGGATCATCCCAGCCGTCGTCGAATACCATCGCGTCGATCACCACCCCGTGCCGGCGAACCAGGCGTTTCCCGATCAGTTCGATGGCCTCGAGGCAGTTCATCTCGTTCAATGCAAAGGGCTGCCAGGCGGTGTCGTACCAGGAGTTGTAATGCAGGAACGTCCGATAAGGGTGCGCGCGCTCCTGCTCCAGATAGCGCAGGAACGCCCGTCGCAATTGTCCCTGCGGCGCCGTGCCCACGACGAAACTCGTTGCCAACGTCTCGCATTGCCCCAACGGCGCCCGGCGCGGCAGACGGCAGGTCACCCGGCCCGTCGGCGCGCTGAGCCGGACCTCGCCCCATGATTCCACCCGGCGACCGGGCGGCAACCCGAAGCCGGGATCCGTCCCGACTACGGCGATCAACTCGAAGTCCGTCTCGCGATCCATTGCCGGGACGCTCAACCGGTAAGTGTTGGCGGATGCTGAAGTGCCCGTGTGCCCGTGGTGTTCGTCGGCCGCGATCTCCTGTCCATTCGCCCGGAGCGCCACACGCCAGATATCGAGGCGGTGGGGGCCGTGATCGTAGCGGAATTCAATCCGCACTTCCCCGCGGGTCACCGCTTCGGCGGGCAACCACCAGGCGCGTGAAGTGCGCCGCGTGGCGCCCGGATCGAACGGCGCCCATTCCCCGACAACCCGGTTGGTGCGGACGATTTCGTTGCGGGCCATGGGATCCTCGCAACCGAAGAAGAACGGTCCGGCCACGAGCGGCGACCCATCCACCGTCCCCGGTTGCGCCGCGTCCGGCCACTTGGTATCCAACCAACGGATTTCGTCGATCACACAGTCCGGTTCGGTCGCCTGGATGGCGAGTTCCTGCCGCAGATGATCGCTTTGTTCCGTTGTGACCACGCGCCAGCCGATCCGCAGCCGTCCGTCCCGGGAGCGCAGGCCGGCTTCCAACGCCTGCCCGCCGAGGCGGGCCGCCTGACGAGCGGCCTGCGGATCAGCGGCCAGTGAAACCACCTTCGGCTCGCGCTCGATCAGCATGGCCGACGCCGGATACCGGCTCCCGTCCGCGAGCGAAATCTCGAACGCTTCGCCCTCGACGATTCGTTGCCGGCCGGTCCGAAGGTCCCTCCAAATGCCGGGCCGCAGCCCGTTCGCATCGAAACGCCACGAGGCCCCCATTGCGCCCGCCCGCGCCATCCATCGGGAATCCGCGACTTGGCGGATGACGTTCGTTGCCGCGGCGGGCGGAATCCCATCGGCCAGGCCGTCCGGGACCAAGCCCTTCCGGAAACCGTCGAACCCGAACGGCGTCGGTTCATAGGCGCCAACGAAGTCCACATTGCTGCGCGGTGAAATCCGCTCCTCGATGCCAGTTGCCCAATAACACGCGTTGACCACCAGGCGCCGGAAGTTCTCGTCGAGGAAATCCTGGCTGGCGCCCATCGTGGTCGTGAACACCCGCGCGGTGCCCGTCGCCGTGCGATACGAGCGGGTCCAGGCGAGCGGCATTCTTGCTTTGTCCGCCGGCGGATCGGTCGGGTCCATTCCCTGGAGCACTTCGCCCATCACCAGGACTTCGCCGTCGCTGGGGATGGGCGTGCGCACCGTGTAGACGTCCGTCGGTCCCCACATCGGGCCGACGCCGTGCAGGATCTGATGTCCCGCCAGCGCCTCGACCGGCAACCCGCGGGTGCTCTCCGCGCCGTGCCGTCCGTGATGCGAAATCCAGGTCGCACCAAGCACCTGCTGGCCGAAACCGCCCGCGTATTCCGGCCCGTTGTTGTCGGAACTGTATTTGAAGAACCGACTTTCCCGCGGCGGCCGAAAAGCCACCACCGACGGGCGGATGCCGATGACCGGCTTTCCGGCCTCGAGATAGGCATCCACGAACCGCATTTGCGTGTCCGGGAGATCGCGGAAGCGGGTGAACACCACCATCAGATCGGCGTCCTCGAGCGTTTCGAGTCCGGGGATGTTGTCGGTGGTGTTGGGATCGATCCCGCCGGTGGCCGGATCCAGCGCGAAGAGCACCGTGCACCGAAACCCGTGGCGCTGCGCCAGCAGGCGGCCCAGCATGGGCATGGCCTCCTCGGAGCGATACTCCTCGTCGCCGCTGATCAGGACGATGTGCCGCCCTTCGCCGGGGCCGTTGCCCGCCGGGAAGCCGAGCCAGGGATCGTCCGCAAGCACGCACCGACCAAGACCGAGCAGAAGAAAGGCCGCGAGCCGGACAATGGGTTTCATAGCCTGGGAAGGTAACCAACCGCCAACCACCTTGACCAGCCCGCACAAGCGAGGCGCCCTCCCTATGGAGTGCGCCGGCAGAGCGAAGCGGCGACGGCGCTTTCGAGGCCGGACGGACATCCGAAAACCCGAAGCCTCGAAGTGTCCCGAGGCCCGAAAAGCGGTGTCACGGCCACCGCACTCCAGAAGGCCCGCGCTCTCCCTATGGAGTGCGCCGGCAAAGCGAAGCGGCGACGCGGCGACCGGACGGGCATCCGAAAACCCGAAGCGCCCTGAAGCCCGAAAAGCGGTGTCACGGCCACACTCCGAAAACCGCGACCTCCCTATGGAGTGCGCCGGCAGAGCTCGAGGCCGGACGGACATCCGAACACCCGAAGCCTCGAAAAGCCCGAAAAGCGGTGTCACGGCCACCGCACTCCAGAAGGCCCGCGCTCTCCCTATGGAGTGCGCCGGCAAAGCGAAGCGGCGACGGCGCTTTCGAGGCCGGACGGGCATCCGAACACCCGAAGCCTCGAAGTGTCCCGAAGCCCGAAAAGCGGTGTCACGGCCACCGCACTCCAGAAGGCCCGCGCCCTCCCTATGGAGTGCGCCGGCAAAGCGAAGCGGCGACGGCGCTTTCGAGGCCGGACGGGCATCCGGACACCCGAAGCCTCGAAGCGCCCTGAAGCCCGAAAAGCGGTGTCACGGCCACCGCACCCAGAAGGCCCGCGCTCTCCCTATGGAGTGCGCCGGCAAAGCGAAGCGGCGACGGCGCTTTCGAGGCCGGACGGGCATCCGAAAACCCGAAGCCTCGAAGTGTCCCGAGCCCGAAAAGCGGTGTCACGGCCACCGCGCTCCAGAAGGCCCGCGCTCTCCCCTGGGAGTGCGCCGGCAAAGCGAAGCGGCGACGGCGCTTTCGAGGCCGGACGGACATCCGAACACCCGAAGCCTCGAAGTGTCCCGAAGCCCGAAAAGCGGTGTCACGGCCACCGCACTCCAGAAGGCCCGCGCTCTCCCTATGGAGTGCGCCGGCAAAGCGAAGCGGCGACGGCGCTTTCGAGGCCGGACGGGCATCCGAAAACCCGAAGCGCCCCGAAGCCCGAAAAGCGGTGTCACGGCCACCGCACTCCAGAAGGCCCGCGCTCTCCCTATGGAGTGCGCCGGCAGAGCGAAGCGGCGACGGCGCTTTCGAAACCAACCCGCCCCCTGCGGATGGAGGTCGGAAAACGTCTGGAACCCGCACCGCGCACCGCTATCCTCCCCCCATGTCAACCTCCTGGCAGCAGCAGCCCCGCGGCTTCCCGGAACGCGGAAGGAAGGCGGTGGAGCTTGGTGAACTCCAATCGCGGTCCGTGCCATCAACCCGAGAAAGGACGGTCTCATGGCGGGCCTGACCTGGCTGCATCTGTCGGACTGGCACCAGAAGGGGCGCGACTTCGACCGCCAGGTCGTCCGCGACGCGTTGCTGGCCGACCTCCGCGACCGCGCCACGCTCCACCCCGCCCTGGCCGAAATCGATCTGGTCATCTTCAGCGGCGACGCCGCATGGGCGGGGAAGAAGGAGGAATTCCAGACCGCGCGCGAGGTCCTCTTCGATCCCGTGCTCCGGACGCTCCAGGACGGCGGGCGCGCGCCGGAGAAGTTCTTCTTCGTGCCGGGCAACCACGACCTGAACCGCGACCACATCGCAGAAATGCTCCCGCCGGGACTGCAAAAGCCGCTCGCAACCGACGCCGAAGTCCAGAAATGGCTGACCGACGACGCCCGACGCGCCCGCGCTCTGGAGCCGTTCAAGGACTACACCGACTTCGTCACCGGCTTCACCGGCCAGGAGAACCCCGCCTACGCCAACACCTGGAACGGCTTCATCGGCCAGAAAACCGTCGGCATCCTCTGCCTCAACTCCGCCTGGATGTGCGGGCGTCACCAGACCGTCGAAGGCGAGATCGACGACCGCGGTTTCCTGACCGTCGGCGAGCCCCAGATCCACGAGGGCCTCGAACGCATTGCGTCGGCAGATGTGCGCCTCTGCATCCTGCACCATCCCTTCCCCTGGCTGGCCGATTTCGACTGCGACCGTGTCGAAGCCCGCCTGAAGCGCGGCTGTCATTTCATCCTGCACGGCCACGAGCACAAACCGAACTTCGACCTGAGCCACAGCTTGGCCGGCCAGTGTGCCATCATCCCCGCCGGCGCTTCCTACGAGCGGCGCACGGCCGCCAACCCGCGCTACGCAAACGCCTACAACCTCGTCCACCTCGACTTCGACACCGGCAAAGGCACGATCTACCTCCGGCGCTGGAGCGATCCGCGGACAGCCTGGCTGCCGGACCAGGATTCGTGCGATGGCGGCCTGTTCACCTTTCCGCTGCCAGAACACCTGCGGCCGGACAAGAAAATCCCGTCCGCTCCGGTCTTGCCATCCGCGTCCGACGGCGGCGAGTCCGAGTCCGAAGCCCTCCGGCTCTATCGGGAACGGCTCAAGGGCGAGACCGCTGAACTGGAGCTTTTCGGTCTGGGGCACGGCGTCCAGATCAAGCTGCCCATCGAACAGGCCTATGTGCCTTTGAACGTGGCCGCCACCCGCGACCTGCGAAATGAAAGCGCCGGACGGTTCGACGAAGAACTCCTTCAGCAGCGCGCCCACTGCGATCCCAACGTCCGCCTTTGCGAGGTCTTCAAATGGGCCGGTCGTTTTCGCGAGCGCGGCGTGCTGCTCCTCGGCGATCCCGGCGCGGGCAAGACCACCGGCGCCCGGCAGTTCTGCTGGCGCGTGCTCACCGAACCGGACCTCCCGAAGACCCTCGGCCTCCAGGCGGGCACGATCCCCGTCTTCTTGCGGCTGCGCAATCTCACCTCGCAACACCTGGCCCAGGGCCTCACCGCCTTCATCACCGACGGCGTCGCCGCCGCCACCCTGCCGGACGATCAGCAGCCCGGTCCCGAACTCCTCCTTCGCCGCGGGGTGCTCTGGATCTTCGACGGCCTCGACGAGGTCGTCAGCGAGGCAGCCCGGGTGCGCGTCTGCGAGTGGATCAAGCAGGCCCTCGGCGAGCGCACCGGCGACTTCTTCCTCGTCACCAGCCGTTACACGGGCTACCAGGGCGACGTCAATCTGCAGCCGGGCTTCTCCGTGTTTCATGTCCGGCCGCTGGAAAACGACCAGTCCGCCGATTTCGTGGACCACTGGTACCGGGCCGTCCATGGCCGCCTGCACGCGGACGATCCCGAGGCGCTGGCCAGGGCCGAGGCCGAAGCGGCAGCGCTCATGGACCTGCTCCAACAGGAGGAGTACCGGATCGGCCGATTGAAGGAACTGCCCAGCAACCCGCTCCTGCTCACCATCCTCTGCCTCGTTCACCACCAGGACCACAACCTGCCCCGCCGCCGGGCCGACCTCTACGCCCGTTGCGTGCGCGTGTTGCTGGAGCACTGGCGCAAGGACCTCTGGAAGAAGGCGGGCATTGCCGCGTACGACCCGGAGGCGGCGGAAGGCGTGCTCGCCAACGCCGCCTGGTGGCTCCACGAGCAGGAAGGGCGCACCACCCACACCGTCGAGGAACTCGGCGCCGTGGCCGGAGCCGCGCTGGCCGCTCTCGGGCCGGGGGCGGGTTTGGGGCGCGACGGGGAGGTGTTCATCAAGCGGATGCGGGATGAAAGCGGCATCCTGGCGATGTGGAGTGCGGGCCAGTGCGGTTTCCTGCACCTCACCTTCCAGGAATACCTGGCCGGCCTGCACGCCGCCCGCGAGGGGAAGGCGGAAGACCTGGTCAAGCAGGTCGGTCAAAGCTGGTGGCGCGAAGTCATCCTGGTCGCGGCGGCCATCGGCTCGAAGGATTTTGCCACGAAATTCTTTGCGGCGTTGGCCGCGGGCGACGCCGTGGCGCGCGAAGGCGCCTTGGTGGATCAGTGCCTCGACGAAGCGCGCTATGCGGTCATCGAGCCGTTTGTCACGGGGCTCACGCAGAAGGGCGTGAAGCCGGAACGACAGCTTGATCTGCTCCGCCGACTCAAGCCGTTCGCGCGGCCCGAGGAAGCGACACTCATCGCCGCCTGTCGCGAACTGGCAGATTCACCCCATCGGGAACTCGCTTCGCTGGCCCGCGAACTCCTCCAACGCGCGGGCATCACCGTCGAGCGGCCCACCATCGAGATCGCGGGCGCACCGTTGGAGCAGTGGGTGGGCGCGAAGACGGGCATCGCCTTCATCGCCATCCCCGCCGGCGAGTTCGACATGGGTTCAAACGAATACCCCGACGAACAACCCGTTCACCGCGTGCGCATCACGAAACCGTTCCAGCTGGGCAAGTATCCGGTGACCAATGCGGAATACGGGCGCTTCCTCAAGGCCAATCCAGAGGTGAAGCCACCGCCGTACTGGACAAACAGCCAGTTCAACGACCCTCAGCAGCCGGTGGTGACGGTGTCGTGGGAGGACGCGCAGGTCTTCTGCCAGTGGGCCGGCTGCCGGCTGCCAACCGAGGCCGAATGGGAATACGCCTGCCGCGCCGGCAACGAGGGCCGCTTCTGCTTCGGTGACGACGAATCCAAGCTCGGCGACTATGCATGGTGGAAGGAAAACAGCGGCGGCAGGACTCATCCCGTCGGCCAGAAGCAGCCGAACGCTTGGGGGCTGCATGACGTGCACGGCAACGTCTGGGAATGGTGCGAAGACTGGTATTCGAGTGATTATTATCGGAAGAGCCCGCCGGACGACCCGTCCGGCCCGGAGAAAGGCGAACATGTTAACTGGGCAAATGGTCCCACGCGCGTGCTGCGGGGCGGGTCGTGGGGCTATGACGATCCCGACTTTCTGCGCGCGGCGAATCGCCTCATCGGTCGTCCGGGCATTCGTTACAACTTCATCGGTTTTCGGGTGGTGTGGGTGAGTGAGAGTCGCTGAGGCTGGTCATGGATGCCCTTTGTTCTTTGTTTCCTTTACCCTTTTCCCTTTCCTTCGCCGCGAAGCGGCGGACGCGTTTTCGAGAATGGGACTTCCCACATCATGAACCGAGCGGCGGGGTCAGTCCTGCATCTGTTGGCGGCGCTCCCTCCGCCAACAGTGAGGCCTGACCCCAGAGCGGCCGAAATGCAGCGTGGAAACGAAAGACGACAGGAATTTCAGGTGGGTCGCAAGGACCGGCCTGGGAGTGGCAGGCGGGCGCTCACCGGCGTGCTGCGGGGCGGGTCGTGGGGCAATGACAATCCCGACAATCTGCGCGCGGCGAATCGCAACAACGATCATCCGGGCCTTCGTCTCAACCGCATCGGTTTTCGGGTGGTGTGAGTGAGTGAGAGTCGCTGAGGCTGGTCACGTTTACCCTTTGCTCTTTGACTCTTTTACCCTTTTCCCTTTTCCCCGCCGCGAAGCGGCGGCCGCGTTTCCGATTATGGAGAGTGCGTCGGCAAAGCCGGTGACCCAAGGTTGTCCCCCGGCAGCCTTGGGCTTTGAGGCGAAATCCCGTTGGGATTCCCTACCCGCGAAGGTAAGGCGGCTCACTTTTCCTACCCAGGCCGCGGCCAGCTGGAGAATTGAAGCGGTCGAGCATGGATGACACGGATGGGGCCCGGCGATGCCGCGTTGGCGGAGCGGGCAAGGAGGATCACCGAGACCCGAGTCTACCGCGAGTCGGACGACTTCAGAGCCCCCCAAGACCCGTGCCCGTCTGCCCATCCGTGGTGAATCCTGCGGCATGGTTACGGATTAGTAGTCGACTCAACGGGTGGACCACGCATAAGCTGCCTCCCCCCGCAGCCGGCGTCGTCGGTGATTCCCGCCGGCGGCGGATCATCCGGATGTCCAGCGCTCAAGAGATCCGTGCCCGCCGGAGGCCGCGTGGCGCCCTTCCGGGTCGGCGCGTGCCCGCGTTGCTCGTCGCCCTGCAGTGCGCCACCCTGGCGTGGTCTCATTCGGACGAGAACGCCGGGGTGCCCGCTCTGCGGGTGCTGCAAGGGCTGAACCGCGTGGTCTTCGATCTCTACCTGCGCTCGCACATGTGGGTCAAGGGTTCGATCCAGATGCGTTCCGAAAGCCTGCACAACTACAGCGTCATCTACGGCTGGGAATGCCGGCATCGCGCTTGGTTTTACGTCGCCTTCAATGACGTGGAAGACACCGCGGAAGACAGCGGACGCAGCCTGTTCGCCAAGGTGGCCTACATGTTCTGAGGTTGGCAGGCTGGCTATCGTTGGGAGGAGCGGAGCCGGCACACACCAGCATGAGTCCGAAACCGGCGTTGATCCGGTGGACCAATGCCCGGCGCCGCGCCAGGGTCACGATTCCCCGGCGCTGGTACCGCCGCTGTTTCTCCACGAGATACTGTGCAGCCCGGGGGATGCACTACACTGCCCCCACACCCCATCCCTATCCCCATCCGATGGCAAGAGGGTGCCCGGAGGGCGGGTGAGGGGAACCATGTAGTCTGTTCCGGTGACTCCTCAGTATCTATTGCCAACCATCCGGCCCCCAACCCCGCGCGAGTCGGACATCGGTTTGGAAGTAGTCCCGGAGGGCGGCTTCTCCGTCCGCCGGCAAACCGGGCTCGCTTCCCGCCGCTCTGTGTGCCAGAGTCGGGGCATGTGCTCCACTCGTTGGCTATTGCCCCTGGCGGTCGTCGTCTCCACGTTTGCCGGTGAGCCCGCCGCGCTCCCGGTGCCCAACGCGCAGCAGCTTGCCTGGCAACGGCACGAGTTCATTGCCTTCGCCCATTTCGGCATCAACACCTTCACCGACCGCGAATGGGGCGAGGGGACCGAGGATCCGCGGTTGTTCAATCCCACCGACTTCGACGCCCTGCAGTGGGCCGCCGTCCTGCAGGAGGCCGGTATCAAGCTGCTGATCCTCACGGCCAAACACCACGACGGCTTCTGCCTCTGGCCCTCCAAGTTGACCGAACACTGCGTCCGGAATTCTCCCTGGCGCGACGGGAAGGGCGATGTCGTCCGCGAGGTGGTTGACGCGCTCCGGGAGAAACGGATTCAGGTTGGCCTTTACCTTTCCCCGTGGGACCGCAACCAGCCGACCTACGGTGATTCACCGCGCTACAACGAGTTCTTCCGAAACCAGCTTCGCGAGTTGCTGACGAACTACGGCGCCGTCGACGAGGTTTGGTTCGATGGCGCATGCGGGGAGGGGCCCAACGGCAAGCAGCAGGTCTACGATTGGCCGGCCTGTTACGCCACCGTTCGCGAGTTGCAGCCCAGGGCCCTGATCGCGATCTGCGGTCCGGACATCCGGTGGGTGGGGAACGAATCCGGCGTGGCCCGGGAGAACGAATCCTCGGTGGTGGAGCGCGATGGCGGGCTCGCCTGGCATCCGGCGGAGTGCGACGTCTCCATCCGGCCCGGCTGGTTCTATCACGCGAGCCAGGACGCGCAGGTGAAGTCCCTTGCCACGCTGGCGGACATCTACTTCAAGTCGGTCGGTCGGAACTCGGTGTTGCTGCTGAACATCCCACCCGACCGCCGCGGCCGCATCGCGGATCCCGACGTGGCCCGGCTCAAGGAATTTGGCGCGTTCATCCGCGGGCTTTACGCCACGGACTTTGCCCGAACCGCCACGGTCAAGGCCTCCAGCCAGCACGGTCCCGCAGCCGGCGCGCGCCAGCTTACGGATGGCCGCCTCGATACTGCGTGGACGCCCGCCGAAGGACAGACCACCGGCTCGGTGGAATTCGACCTGGGCCAGGCCCGCACCTTCAATGTCGCTCGGATTCAAGAGGTCATCGCGTTGGGGGAACGCGTCCGCGCCTATCACGTGGACGCTTGGGACGGCGATGAGTGGCGCCGGATCACGGATGGCAAGGTAATCGGTCAGAAGCAGCTTTGCCGGTTCCCCGAAACCACGACCCAGCGCGTGCGGCTGGTCATCGACGACGCAGCGGCCGCGCCGGCCATCGCGGAGTTCGGGCTGCATTTGAATGCGTTCGCGTCCGCCCGGTAATCCCAACACGGCTGTGAAAACGTCCTCCCGAAATCGTGCGATAGATGGTGTGGCTGGAACCGTTTGGCTCGTCGCGGTGCTCGCGGTTCTGCCGGCAACCCCGGGGGCGATTGCCGGTGGGGAAGTGAACTCCGCCAGCCCTCCGCGGCGCGAGATCGCCGGGGAGGCCTTTGCCAGCTTCGCGGCGAGGTCCGAGGCCGGACGGGAAGCCGGCAGCTTGGCTGCGTCCATCGAGTTCGCTCCGCAGGAGGCGCGCTTCGTGCGCTTGGTGATCCTGCGGACTCACTCCGCCGAGCCTTGCGTTGACGAGCTTGAGGTTTACGGACCGGGTTCCCCGGTCAACCTCGCGCTCGCTGAGCGCGGCGCGGTTGCCAGCGCTTCATCGCTGCTACCCGGGTACGCGATCCATGCGGTGTCCCACCTCAACGACGGGCAGTATGGGAACAGCCACAGCTGGATCGCGGCCACCAGCGGCGAGGAGTGGGCGCAGATCGCTCTGCCGCGAGCCGCCTCCGTCGCGCGCGTGACGGTTTCGCGCGACCGCGAAGGCCAGTTCCTCGACCGGCAGATTCTGGAGGCCGAGGTGCGCCTCTCGCTCGACGGCGGGACTTGGCAGCCGGCGGGGAAGCTCAGCCGCACGCCGGCGCAACTGCCCACGCCGCGACCGAACCTGACCTTCCCCGTGGAAGCGCTGTCGGCCCCGACGTGGGAGGCCGTGGTGAATTACGCCTTCCTGTGCGAGCGCGAGACCTGGGGGCGCATGGACACGCAGGATTATCTTTCGCCGTTGGTGAACGATCGTCCGGCCATGCCCGGCGGACCGCCCTATTGGGGGCGCTTGGCGCGGATGGCGCCGCTCGAACGTGCCTTGTTCCAGTTCGGCGAGATGATCGAACGCCTGGACGGGCTGGGCGTGGACGTGCGCGAGGAACGGGCCGAACTGGCGGCGTTGCAGGGGAGGGCGGGGGATTTGGCGGCGATGGCCTCGGACGATCTGTATCTGGCCGCCCGCCTGGCCAAACGCCGGTTGTTCCTCCGCGACCCCCGGCTGGCCCCGGTCGAACACGTGCTCTTCGCCAAGCGGCATCCGTACCACTCCTCGCACAATTACAGCGAGCATCTGGATTCGCTGTTCGTGTCCGGCGGCGGGATCTGTGTGCTGCACCTGCCGCGGGATGCGGAAGGCCGCCTGGAGCCGGCGCGAGCCGAAGTGCAGACATTGTTCGATGGCCGCGCCGGCATTGCGCGGGATCCGGTTGCCGACTTCGACGCCCGCACGATCTACTTTGCCTATCGTCCGGAGGAACCCGAGGTGGCCGGGTGGCAATCCTACTGGCACTTGATGAGGGTGCCGGCGGACGGCTCCGGGCTGCGGCAGTTGACCGAAGGACCGTTCCACGATTTCGATCCGGCGCCGTTGCCCGACGGGGGGCTGGCCTTCATGTCGACGCGGTGCGCCTCGCGGTTCCTGTGCTGGGAACCACAGGCCTACGTGCTGCACCGGATGGAGCCCGACGGCTCCGGCCTGCGCCGGCTTTCATTCGCCAACGTGAGCGAATGGAATCCGTGCGTCACCCGGGACGGCCGCATTCTCTGGACACGGTCGGAGTATCTGGACAAGGGCGCTGATTTCGGGCACACCCTCTGGGCGATCCACCCGGAGGGCGATCACCCGGAGCTGGTTTTCGGCAACGACACTCCGTACGGCTACGGCCACGCGCGCGAAGTGCCCGGGAGCCGGGAACTCGTCTGCAACATTATCTCGCACGGTGACCACCAGGGGCCGGTGGCGCTAATCGATCCGGCCCCGGGCCGGTTCAATCCCGCGGCCATCACGAGCATCACTCCGGACACCCGACCGCAATACCAGATGGACCGTTCGCATCAGGAGACCTTCATGGATCCCGAGCCGGTTTCCCGTGATCATTTCCTCGTCAGCCACAGCCCGGGCCGGAACGCGCACTGGGGATTGTATCTCATCGACCGCTATGGGAACCGCGAGTTGCTCTACGTGGACCCCGCGATCAGCAGCAAAAGCCCTTCACCCTTGCGCCCGCGCCCGCGTCCGCCGGTGCTGCCGGCCTCGCGCGATGCGACTTTGGCGGCCCAGGATTTGGGGCGGTTCACCGTCCAGGATGTCTACGCCGGCCTCGGGAGCGCCGTGCCGCGCGGACGGGCGAAGCACCTGCAGGTTTCGCAGGAAATGCCGGCGCCGCTCGAGCGATTGGCGGACGGCGAATACCGCGGTTCGCACGCGGGCTTTCAGGACTTTTACGCCACGCCGATCCACGTGGTGACGGGGAAGCCGGAGAGCTACACCACCCACTCCGCCAACGCGCTCGAACCGCACGCGTTCCGGCAGGGCCGCGCGACCCGGACCGGGGATGGCTCGGCGACGGTGACCGAGAACAACGGCTGGCCGAGTTACGTGGCCAAGGCGGTGCTGGGCACGGTTCCCATCGAGCCGGACGGCTCGGTCAGTTTCACAGCGCCCGCCGGCCGCGTGCTCTACTTCCAGTTGCTTGATGAGGACTTCAACGAACTGCAGCGCATGCGCAGCGTGGTCCAACTGCAGCCCGGGGAGCAGCGCAGTTGCGTCGGCTGCCATGAGGATCGAGCCACCACTTCCAGCCATGTGCGTTCGCATTTCGGCCATCCCGTGCATTCCCTTATTCCACCTCCATGGGGGGGAGGGGCTTTCGACTACGAACACGTCCTGCAGCCCGTGCTCGATGCCCACTGCGTCTCCTGTCACGACGGCGATTCCGGCCCGCAACCCGACCTTTCCGGGACCCGTGATCCCGAGCGGGTGCCGGCCTCCTACCGCTCGCTGATCGAGGGCGGTTGGGTCCACTACTTCGACTGGCATTACGGCGCGCGTCATTTCAAAGCGGACCCGCTGACGTTCGGCACTGTGAAGAGCCGGCTGTTTGCCGTACTGGCGGACCAGGACCACGCCGCGGTGCGCTTGAAACCGGAGCAAACGCGGGCGTTGAAAGCCTGGATCGACCTGAACTGCCCCCTCTGGCCGGACTACCGCCACCGCCAGACACGCCCGCTCTAGGCCCAGGGGTCAGTCCTCACTATTTACACTCGTGGAAGTTGAGGTGGCGTCCGCGCGTGCTCCGGCAACCTCTCATCGAGTGTGGCGCGGCGGCTGCTCATCAGCCAATCCATGTCCATGCGGAGGCGCTGGGAGGGATCGGGTTGCGGCGGGCCGGGTGGGGGACACATTACCGCCGGGGCCGGCTGGACCGGTGTCCGAAGTATGAAGATCCATGAATTCAGCGCCGAACAGTGGCTTCCGCGACCGCGGGCGGAGGTGTTTCCGTTTTTTGCGGACGCGCACAATCTGGAGGCCATCACCCCGGATTGGTTGCGCTTCCGGGTGGTGACGCCGGGGAGGATCGAACTGCGTCCGGGTGCGTTGATCGACTATGTGCTGCGAATACACGGTCTGCCGGTGAAATGGCGCACCGAAATCTGCGTGTGGGAACCGCCCCACCGGTTCGTGGACCAGCAACTGCGCGGGCCCTACCGGCAGTGGTGGCACGAGCATACTTTCGAGGAGCAGAACGGTGGGACGCTTTGCCGGGATTTGGTGCGTTATGGGGTGCCGGGGGGCGCTCTCGTGGAGCGGTTGTTCGTCCGGCGGGATGTCGAGCGCATCTTCGCCTTTCGGCGACAGAAGCTCGCGGAGATCTTCGCCGCTGCGGATTCCAGCGGCGACCGGTCCCCCGGCGGGTTCGTGTGAGCTGAGGAAGTCGGTTCGATGAAGCGGGAGCCGTTCGCGGGCGTCCCTGACGGAATCGCTCCTTGCCCGAGCGCCAACCGCGGGATCAGAATCGGAGGAAAGCGATGTTCCACTTCCTGCCCACGCCACCGGGGATGCGCGGCCGCATTTCCGCAGTTCTCGCACTTTTCCTTGCTGCCCTCGATGCGTCGGCGGAGCGGGGATTCACCGTGAAGCCGGTCCACCCCCGGTTGCTCATTGAGGACGTGGCCGCCACCGCGAGCCGGTGCGCGGGACCGCTGGCAGAGGACTACCGTATCGTGAAGGAACGAGCCGACGCGGCGGTGCGACGCGGCGGCATCCAATATATTTCGAATGCGTGGTCCATTCCCGAGGATCTGATGAACTGCGGCCTGGCTTACCTCATCGAACGCGAACTTGGCCGCGACGGTCGTCCGTACGCCGATGTCATCGTCAGAGAGTGGGGTGATGGCGCGATCATCGCGAATCGGGAAGGCAGTCATTTCGGTTATCATGCCCTGGCGTACGACTGGATCTACGACGCCCTCACACCGGAACAGCGCGTGCAGTACGGCAACGCCCTCGGGTCATGGCTGCGGTTCTTCACCGAGGAGCCAGAAATCCTCCTCAAATGGGGGCATTGGGAATACAACCAGACCTGGGGGCCGATCCACCTGAACATCATGAACTGCCGGGACGCGCTGACCCAAAAGCTGTTCATCGCCCTGGCCATCACCGGCGCCGGGACGCGCCACGAAGCGGACGCCGGGCGGTTTCTCGATTCCTGGGACGAGCGCGTGCCGGCGGAATGTCTGCCGAAGTTCGACCGGATGGGCGGCGTCTGGTCGGAGTCCTATGGCCACGGCGGCTACGGTCCGGTGACGGTCATTCCGTACGCGTTCCAGGCCTGGCGCACCGCGACCGGGATTGATTACTTCGCCGCGCTCAAGCCGTGGGGTTATCCCGTCGAGTCGCCGCGCTGGGTGGCCTATACGATGATGCCGCATAACGAGCGCACGGCCTGGATCGACGACGGCGACGGCGCGAAGCCGTCGGCGTTCGCGCGCGCGGCGCCGATGTTGCACGACGGGTTGTCGCAGTGGTTCTCGGAGCGGGGCCGGGAGTGGTTGCGCGAACGCTGGCAACGGGTCGCCTGCACCGATCCATCCATCGCGCCCGAGCCGCCGGACACGCTGCCGCTGGCCTATTTGTTTCCCGGGGCCGGGCATGTCTATATGCGCAGCGCTTGGGACGATCCGAATGCCACCTGGGCTTTCTTCGGTTGCGGGCCGCAATTCGCCGGGCATTCGCGCGATGACGAGGGCCACTTCCTTATCGCGAAGCGGGGCGCTTTGGTGTCACGGCAGGGCGGTCAGGGGCACAATGACAGCGACCATTACGCCGGCGGCTCGCTCATCTTCAACATCGTCACCGTGTTCGATCCGGACGAGAAGTTCCGTCGGGATCGCGGGAACGAGAATGACGGCGGTCTGCTCCGGCACGTATATGAAGGCGGTCCCTTCCCGCGCGAACGCGGACACATGGTGGCCTTTGAAACCACGCCGGAATACACCTACGCGGCGGCGGATATTACCGCCGGCTACAACCCGGACAAAGTGCGCGAGGTCACGCGGCAGTTGCTCTACCTGCGCGGGGCGCGGGAGTTCTTCGTGGTTTTCGACCGGGTGGAGGCGACGCGCCCGGATTTCCGGCGGCATTTCTTTCTTCACATTCCCGACGAACCGCGGCGCGACCGCAACCGGTTTACGTGGTTGAGCCAGCCGGAAGCCGACGGACGGGGAGAAGTGCTTTCGTCGGGTCGGTCGCGCATGTTTCTGACCCCGTTGCTGCCGACGAACGCAGTGGTGGCGTTTCGGGGTGGAGACGGGCAGGACGCCTGGGGACATCCGTTCGAGCCCGCGGCACAGTACAACCACATGACCGAAGGCGGGAAGAAACCACCCTCATGTCCGTGGCGAATCGAAGTCGCCGATCCGAATACCGGGACCCGCACGCAATTCCTGCACGTCTTCGAAATCGGCGAGGAAACGGATCAAGCGTCCGCGAAGGTGACGCTGTTGGCGGCGGATGGGGTGCAGATCGGGAGCCGATGGCGGGTCCGGTTCAACGCGGACGGCCCGTTGGGCGGCGCGGTGAACGGCGAACCGCTCACGACCCGCGTGAACGTGGAGGCCCAGTATCCCGTTTCCTTCAATCCCTAATCGACGACCCTTGGTCGCGCTACTCGTGGATGGACGCCCCACATTCCCCGCCTCATCTCCCCTCCCATCCGATGGACAAGGGGTGCGGTGTCGTCGCTACCGTTGCTTGTCCGGTATGAAGAAGAAGTTCATCCCCGGCGCGCATCCCGTGCCCCGCCTTGGGAAAGTCGCGCGGCGCTTCGCCCAACTCGTTGCCATGGCCGGCGGCTTCGCCGCTCACGGTGCGGACATGTCGGCGCTCGCCGAGTGGGGCTTCGACCGCGCGGGCGACGCGCAGGGTTGGCAGGCGAATGCCCATTTGACGGACGTTGTCGTTACGAACGGGACCCTCAACTGCCGCGCGACGGGGAGCGACCCGATCCTCGAGTTGCGGCCGCTGCTCGAGCTTCCCGCCTCGCCGTGGCAGGTCGTCGAAATCCGGCTCCGGGCGGATCGCGACGGCGTGGCGGAACTGTTCTGGAGCAATACCTCCACCGGTAGGTACGGCGGCTTCAGTCAGGAGAAGTCGACGCGGTTCAATGTCGATGGCGATGGCCGATGGCATACGTATCGCCTGCTTCCCGGCTGGCATCCGGAAGGACGCATCGTGCGGTTGCGGTTTGATGTCTACGACGGGGCGGACTTCGAACTCGACCGGATCCGCGTGCTGGATCTGTCGCTGCCGGCGCCGGTCGCCACGGCCCGATTCGATTTCGAGAACGGCGCTGCGGGCTGGCAGGCGTTGGGCTTGGAGAATGATGAACCACCGGTGCCGTGGGCCGGCGGCAGCCTCCTTTCGGACCCCTCGATCCTACTGCTGAGTCCGCCCGTCCGGATCAACGCGGCGGAGCAAAACTACGTCGGCCTGCGAATGCGCGCGAACCCCGGACGGCACGCGACCTTGTTCTTTCTTACCGAACGCGAACCGGGTTGGCACAGTCTCACGTTCCCGATTGAGGCGGACGGCCGGGAACACACGTATCACCTTGATCTGCTGTCGGCCCGGGACTGGCGTGGAACCGTGGTGGGCCTGGGCCTTCGCCCCAGCGATGAGCCCGCCATGGTCACGGTGCGTTCGTTGGTCATCAGCGACACCCCGCAAGGGCCGCCGCAACTCGAAGTGACTTCCTTCGCGCTGGCAGAGGCGCTGCCCCGCGTCGGTCGCCCGGCGCAACTCGTGGCCTGGCTTGCGAACACCGGTGGGGCAAAGGCTGGGCCGATCGACGCGACGCTGACGTTGCCGGACGGAGTTGAACTTCTTGCCGGGCAGCCGTCCGAAGCACCCGCATCATTGGCGCCGGGTGAGGAGGGAACGTTGGTGTGGACCATCGAGGCCCGGCAACCGGTGGCGGGGGAGATGCGTCTCGAAGTCGAGGCGGCTGACATCGATCCCGCCACCGCGAGCGCGCCCCTTCAGATTACCCCGCCGTTCGACATCGCCAAGACTACCTACGTCCCGGAACCCCAACCCGTGCGCGGTCCCTGCGAGGTGGGCGTCTACTACTTTCCCGGTTGGAAGACTGCGAGCCAGTGGCAGCCGCTCCAGCGCTTTCCGGAGCGCCGACCGGTGCTCGGCTGGTATCGCGAGGGCGACCCGGAGGTGGCCGACTGGCACATCAAATGGGCGGTCGAACACGGCATCACCTTCTTTGCCTACGACTGGTATTGGTCGCAGGGCGTGCGGCAGTTGGAGCATGCGTTGCACGACGGCTATTTCAAAGCCCGCTATCGCCACCTGCTGAAGTTCTGTCTGCTCTGGGCGAACCACAATCCGCCGGGCAGTTCGTCCCCCGAGGATTGCCTTGCCGTCACGCGGTACTGGATCGAGCACTACTTTCGCCGCCCGGAGCATCTCACGTTCGACGGCCAGCCGGTGATGATCATCTTCAGTCCGCACCGACAGACCGAGGATCTCGGGAGCGACGGCGTGAAGCGCGCGTTCGATGCGATGCGGGCCGAGTGTCGGAACGCCGGGTTGAAGGGGTTGCATCTCATCGCGTGCGTGGGCGATGCCGGCGGGGCGCGGAAAGCGGCGGCGGAGGGCTATGATTCGGTCACTGCCTACAACTGGCCGCATCTTGGCATGACGGGTGAAGGGAAGTTCGCGCCGTTCGAGACGTTGGTGCCCGGCTACCGTCAGCAATGGGAACACCTGCTTGTCGAAAGCCCGGCGCCGCTCTGGCCGTTGCCGGTGTGTGGCGGATGGGACAGCCGCCCGTGGCACGGCGGGAACAACCTGGTGCGGTTCGGCCGGACGCCGGCGTTGTTCAGGCGGCATCTGTTGGATGCGCGCGAGGTCCTGGGAACCCGGAATCCGAAATCCGATGGGCCGAACGCGATTCTCATTGAAGCCTGGAACGAGTGGGGGGAGGGGAGCTACATTGAGCCGCACAGCGAATTCGGGTTTGGGTACCTCGACGCGATTCGCGAAGTCTTCACCGACGCGCCGGAGCGACACGATGATGTGACGCCGGCGGACGTTGGGCTCGGCCCTTACGATGTCCCGCCACCGGAACCGGCCCGCACGGACTGGGACTTTGAGCACTCCGACGAAGGCTGGGCCAGTTCGATGCAGTTGGCCGACTTGAAGGTGACCGGCGGCACGCTCACCGCCCGGACGGTCGGGAACGATCCGGCCCTGTTCGGTCCGCCGATGCAGGCGCAGGCGTCCGCATTCGATTCGGTGCTCATCCGCCTGAAGCTTGCCCGCCCGGACGGCGAACCCTTCGCCGACTCCGCCCAACTCTTCTGGCGCACCAGCCGCTTGGCGGAAAGCGAGGCTTCGAGCATCCGGTTCCCGATCCTGGCCGACGGCCAATGGCATGAGTATGACGTTCCCGTCGCAACGAATCCCCGGTGGCGCGGTGTCATCACGCGCCTCCGCCTTGATCCAGGCCGCCAACCCGGGGTGCTTCTCAGCCGTAACTATGCAGTAGCCAAGGGTGGTCACTGTTTGGAAGTGATGGAGGGGTGCGAAATAAACGCTCCAATCACACCGGGAGAACCGGTCACCAAACAGTGACCGAGTTCATTAAGCTCCAGACGCCGGAGAAAACCATCCAAATCGGTTTCACCGACCAGAAGGTCAGCGGGCGGGCCGGGCTGCTCACCTTCGCCGGATTTCTTCACTGGCACCGCTTCGGAGCCTTGCTGGCGCTGGTGCTGCCGCATCGGCGCACCAGCAAAAAGGCCATCCCGGTGGCCGATCTGGCCCTGGGGTTCCTGGCCGGCATCCTGGCTGGCGCGCAAAAACTGGCCCACCTGGCTCATCTGCGCAACGACGTGATGCTGCCCGCGCTGCTGGCCATCCAACGCATCGGCAGCCAGTCCACCTTTACCCGCTTCTTCCAGGGCTTCACCTCGGCCGGGAAGAACCTGGCCACCTTCGGTCCCCTCTGGCGCTGGTGCCTGGAGCGGCTGCCCAGTCGCCCCGGCGGCTACAGCCTGGACCTGGACTCGACCCGGCTCCTGCACGAGGACGGCCACCAGGAGGGCGTGGCCACCGGCTACACCCGCCTGGGCACCAAACCGTGCCTGCATCCGCTGGTGGCGGTGCTCGAGGAGGTCAAGCTGGTGGTCGGCTTTTGGTTGCGACCGGGCAACGCCAGCTGCGCCAACAACGTGGTCGCCTTCACCCTGGAATTGCTGGCGCGGCTGCCCAAGTGGATTGCGATCGGCCTGGTGCGCGCCGATTCGGGTTTCTGCCTGCCTGAATGGCTCAATCTGCTCGAGGCCCGGCGGCTCTCGTACATCGTGGTGGCCCGCCTGCTCAAACCGGTGCAACGGCTCTTGAAGAAGGACCTGATCTGGCAGGCCAGTTCGGTGCCCGGCACCGAGGTGGCGGAGGTCTGGCATCAGGAAGCCAACTGGCCCAAGCCCCGCCGCCTGATCCTGCTGCGCCACCGGGTGGCGGAAAAGCGAGCGGCCCGGCAACGGACCGGCGGCAAGTTGTTGATCGACTGCCCGGGCTATCTCTACCAGGCGCTGGTGACCAACCTCTCCCAGAGCGTGTCCCCGGTGGAGGTGTGGCGGCGCTACAACGGACGGGCCGGGTGCGAGGAAGTGATCAAGCAACTGGATGCGGACTTCGCGCTGCCCAAGTTGTGCCTGAAGCGGTTCTGGAGCACGGAGGCGGCGCTGTCCCTGGCGATTGTGAGCTACAACCTGACGCAGTTGTTCCAGCGGCATCTGGGGTGGCTGGACCGGGTGACGGCGGCGACGTTGCGTTTCCGGCTCTTCACCACCGGGGGGATTATCAGTGAGACCGGCGGGATGACGACGATCCGGCTGGCGGTGCGCGATCCGCAGGAACGGGCCTGGTGGCGCCGGTTGCTGGAGAAGATGATCAGTCTGGTGCCCAACTGCAATGCAGTGGCGCAAAGTCCGGGCTGAGGCCTGCCGGACAAGGCGATGAGCGAGGTTCCCGGACAAGCAAAGCCGCCCTGAGCCAGGGGTTCAGAGCGCCCGCCCGCCCGAGCGAGGGACGGCGGAGCGCGCCGCGCGCGTTGGAGAACCCCTCCGAGTTCCCAGCGCTCCGCTGGGGTATGCCCCAAAAACGGCCCCCTCTACTGAATAGTTACGGCTCAGCCTCGACCGCCTCCGCCTGAAGCCTTCGGAGGTGGAGCCGTAGCCGCCGACGTCAGTCGGCGCATATTACTGGGCAGCTCGCGGTGGTCCTGGGCTGGCGGATACACTTGCCATGCGGTCGGGCTGATCTCATGATCCGGGCCGAGGCCCGCTGCAATATTATCAATGTGCGTGTCCAAGGCGCCGAGGGAGGTTCCCCTGCCTGCGCGTTCCTGTTCGACGAGCTCGAAACCGAGTGTCAGCGGCGAGGAATCGCGACGCGGAGAGAGGAAAGGCCGGTCTCCCGGAAGGGAACCCTGGGGCCGAAGTCCGAGGTCGTGAGGGTGGTTCTGTAAAGTGTCACCGCGGCCATCGGCATCGCCACTTTCCTCTACAATGTGGTCCGGAACCACCGACAGAAGGTCTCCCCGCCGGTTGCGGCGCCCGGCGGGGATGTGCTCCCCGTGGCGACCTCCGCCGTCATCTGCCGCAGGTAATCGAGCCCGACCTTCCGTGGCAACGTTCACTGGCCCACCACTCCGAGCGTGAACAGCGCCAGATGTTCCTTGATGCTCGAATTGGACCACTGGAATAGCGGCAGGGGCCGCTTGGCTCGTGACTTCTTGGTGCCCGGGCTCGGGTCAACCAGCACCCGCCGTCATGTCCGGCGCACGGTCTTCTTCGTCCGCGGGTCCTGCCCCAGGAACCACTCCGTGCCATCTCCCTTCATCGGCTTCCAGCCCGACGCCAGGGGGAACCGTTACACTTCCGACGCCTTGAACCCCGAGTCGGTCATCGCGTTGACCAACGGCAGCTTGAGCTGCTTGCGAATCGCCTCCAACTCCGCGGTCGAGCTGCACCGTCCGTAGGCCAGCAACCGACTCGCACCACCCGGACCGAACGCGCGAGCCACCGAGTAGGAGTCCCACGGTTCACCTCGACTTCAGCGTCCCGCGGCAATCCCTCAATCGCGACATTGACTTCCCGGGCTTGTGCCTCCGACGCAACAACGCGGTTCAGCGACGCGCCAGAGCGAACTCGGATCCGGGAGGAGCGGGAGGATTCACGCAGCCGGATCAAGGTGCTGTGGGTCCAGAAGCGGCGGGAAAACCACTCCTTGGATTGCGAGCTGATGATCGCCGTGGGGGTGGTGATCTCGGGCTTGCTCAGGGCGGCCCCGGAGGGGGCCACCGAAAGCCAGGGAGCGACCAAGAGTCAGCATTTGAGGCGGAGCGCGGGCTTCAAGGTGGTCAGCGGAGATGGATGTTCGGTTCCGCAAGGACCACGGTTACCTGAACGGGATCGCCTACTCGCCCGCGGCGGATGATCCGGTTGAACCGGAGACCTACAGCCCGCAGCAGATCGCCGGCGCCCGGCTCTTCGAGACGCCCTACGGCTTTCAGCGGGAGGAACATACCCACTTCCAGTTGCTCGTCGCCCGCGGCGACACGGTTACCGGCCGGGTGCATTCCTGGAACGAGGTCGCGCCCGACAGCTACGAGTTCTACCGGTCCACCCGCACGTTCTGCCTGATGGCCACGTTGAACGGGGCGTTGTCGAAGTCCGGGCCGGCGGTGGATGAGGACGGCGGGTTGTTGCTGACGATCACGTCTCCCGACAAGACGCCCTATGACGCCACGTTCGCGGAGGCGATGGCGGGACGGTCGGTCCTGTTCCTGGGCACGGAGGTGTCCCTGATCTGGGGACCGACGTTGGTCTCGGGGAACCAGTACGCCTTCAGCTACGTGCGCGCGGCGTATGCCTGCGAGCCGGAGGATCACGCGGACGGCGCCGCCGGGTTCCTGATCTTCCCGAGTGCGTCCCGGCCCTACCTGACCTGCGAATGGGGACGGGTGGCGATGCCGGGAGAGAATCTGAAGTGGAAGTTCCAGGCGGAGCTGCTGGGCGTGACGACCGACCTGGCCGGGGCCGGGGTTTACACGATTACCTCGACAGCACGGGCTTATCTGCCGCTGGCGCCGATCAATCTGACGGTCAATGGGGACGGACACTGCCCGACGTACGCAGGCGGCGAATCGGTGGTGGCGGACTGGGACATGGCGTCGCCGCTGCGGAACCTGCACCCGGTCGAGGAGGACTGCCCGTCGAACTTTGCGGACGCCACGAAGCTGCAGATTCTGGACGTGGCTACGGAGACGGTGCAGTGGGCAGCCACGTTCCCGACTACGGGGAACGCCACGATCAGCAACGCCACAATCCTGGCCGCCCTGGGGTCGGAGGTCGATTTCATCCTCCGGGCCTGGAACCAGCGGGCGGGCCTGAACTCCATCAACCACACGCAGATCAAAGTGACCAAGGTATGAGCACGATCACGCCATCGAGACTGAAGGAAGTCCTGAACGCCGAGACGTTCCGGCAGTTGACCGCTGACAACTTCGCCCTCCTGGCCGAGGAAATCGCCAAGCGGGTGGCCACGTACCAAAACGGGAGCCCAACGACGATCATCGGGCCGCCCACCAGCGGGGACCGGGTGCTGAACGAGTTCTGGCGGGATGCCCTGGGCGGGGAGTGGGTCTGCAGGGCGGCGGGAACGCCGGGGACCTGGCAGCAGATCAGACCGGCGGCAGTGGTGAGCGATCCCAGCGCGGGCACGATCCCGGTGGGCTACGCGATCTGGAACGTCTCCGACGGAGCGGTCAAGCGCCACGCGGGCACCTACTCCTGGGAGATCACGGTCGGGGCTGATGCGTCGGCCAAGGTGGGCTTCCACGGCGTGACGCCTGTGGCCCAGGCCGCCCACATCCCGGACCCGTCCGGCGGCAGCACGGTCGATGCCGAGGCGCGGGCGGCGATCAGTTCGATCCTGGTGGTGCTGGAGGGGAAGGGGCTTCTGGCGAGTGGGGCATAAGGGGCTGAGGTCCAGCGTCTGGGCTTTTGCGGCATTGTTTGGACTGGACCCGAGACCCCGCGTCAAGCCATCATCCGACAACACCCGATTTGTTGCCTATGAACGCTCCTGAGATCATCCGCTGGTTGTCGCGTTCGCTTCCTGCCGCTTTGCTCGGCTTGGCTTCGCTCGCTGCTACGGCTGGAACCGTGGCTCCACCCGCGCCCTATGGCCCGGTACCCACGGCGGCCCAACTGGCCTGGCATCGGATGGAGTTCTACGGGTTTCTCCACTTCGGGATGAACACGTTCACCGACCGGGAATGGGGTTATGGCGATGAGTCGCCTTCGCTGTTCAACCCGACCGATTTCGATGCGGACCAGATCGCCAGCGTGGCGGCTGACGCGGGCATGAAGGGACTGGTGCTGGTCTGCAAGCATCACGATGGGTTTTGCCTCTGGCCGACAAAGACCACCGAACACTCGGTGCGCGCCAGCCCTTGGCGTGATGGCAAGGGAGACGTGGTCCGGGAGATCGCCGATGCGTGCCGGCAGTATGGTCTGAAGTTCGGCGTGTACGTCTCGCCGTGGGACCGGAACAGTGGCCTTTACGGTACCCCGCAGTATCTGGACCTCTACCGGGAGCAGCTCCGGGAATTGCTCACCGGCTACGGAGAGGTGTTCATCGTCTGGCATGATGGCGCCAACCGGGGCCGCGGCTACTACGGCGGCGCCAAGGAGTTGCGTCAGGTGGACCCGGCCACCTACTACGAATGGCCAGTGACCTGGGAGTTGATTCACCGACTCCAGCCCATGAGCGTCATCTTCAGCGATGTCGGGCCGGATGTCCGCTGGGGTGGCAACGAGAAGGGGCAGGGAGCCGATCCCTGCTGGTACACGTTCAAGACGGAAGGGCACTATCCAGGGGCGCCGCCGTGGCCGTCCTTGATCTACGGCGACCGGGATGGGGAGAAGTGGATTCCGCCGGAATGCCCGGTCTCGATCCGGCCCGGGTGGTTCTACCATCCCAGGCACGATTCCAAGGTGAAGTCGGCGGAGGAGTTGGTGGACCTCTACTTTAACTCCGTGGGGCAGGGAGCCTGCCTCAACCTGAACATCCCGCCGGACACCAGGGGGCGGATTCATGAACGCGACGTCGAATCACTGCGGGGCATGCGGCGCATCTTGGATGCGACGTTCGCGGAGGACCTTGCACGGGAAGCCCGGATCACAGCCAGCAATACCCGAGGCAACTCCAAGGAGTTTGGGCCTGAGTGTTTGGTCGATGGCGACCGGGGGACCTACTGGGCGACGGACGACGGGGTAACGGAGGCGGAGGTGGTGCTCGACTTCGGGAAGCCGGTCACGTTCAGCGTCGTTCGGCTGCGCGAATTCCTGCCGCTGGGGCAGCGGGTGGAGGGATTTGCGCTGGACTACTGGGAAGAGGGGCAGTGGCGGGAGTTTTGTTCCGGGCAGACCATCGGTAATCAACGCTTGGTGCGAAGC
The DNA here is from genome assembly GCA_024233305.1 of Verrucomicrobiales bacterium. Lineage (GTDB taxonomy): Bacteria > Verrucomicrobiota > Verrucomicrobiia > Limisphaerales > J093 > J093. Next base: position 82,881 of record JACKPV010000025.1, on the reverse strand, counting down.
AAGGCCGTGACGAGCGAGAGGCTTCGGTTGAGGATCACCGAGTCGAGCGCCGATCTGGCACTGTCGGAGGTAGAGGCATTTCTTGAGCACAGAATGTGAGCAACTTCCCTTTTTGGCACAGTCCAGCCTCCTTTGCCGGCCTGTGATGAATGCCTGCGCACGAGGCGCCACCTACCGATGAACAGACGGACTTCATGGGCGTTCCCCGGTCAACCTTTGCCGGGCCACCTCCACAATATCGAGGAAATCGGTCAACGCGACCTTCCGGCATACCATCGACTGATCCACGGTGTCGTCCGCAATCTCCAACTCGATGGCTTCACCTCCTTTCTCCCTGTTGAGTTGGGCGATGAACAACCCGTTGCAGTAGATTTCTGCGACGAGATCCTCGTACTCAGGAGGACTAGCGATTATGACTTCGTATCCGCTTGCGTTAAGGCTCATGGTTTTCTCGGATCCAGGAAACCCAACATGTTCCCGTTGATATCGAATCGCACGCCCCGACCGGTTTGTGCGTCAAAAATGTCTAGCCCACCCATCCGGTTCTGGCGGATTGTCTGGTTCTTGCTCTGAAGGATTTCACCCAGCACTTTTTGGCCCTGAGCATTGCGAGCCGCGGGGTTGCCCGTCGATTTCGGAAAGACACTCCCTGCCCGATCTCCATGCTTTTGCAGAGCGCGCCCCGCCACTGTCAGACCATTCTTGTCAGGGGCTTGCCCAGCGTTCAGCATGCGCTTCAAGGCGTCATCGGCGCCTTTTAGCGTTTGTGCCGTACACTCTGCAGCCTCATCGGCGGCACCGAAAAGACGGGTCCAGATCCTGCGGAAGAAGCCAGGGGCTTTCTTCTTGACCGTACTGCAGGTTCCTTTGACTGCCTTGCCCTTTCCCGGGGGGCCCAGAGGCAAGGTCGCTGCTTCAAGAAGGACTGTGGTGGTTGTGTCGACGCACTTGTTGAAGGTTGCAGCACCTTCAGCCATGTCCTTTTCCTTACCCGCTGAGGCGGTTGTGCAGCCGTCAAGTTCCGGGAGTTCGAGCCAGTCATCGATTTCATCCAGCCCCCAAGGATCCAGTGCGAGCGTTGGACCGTTAGAGACGAACCCGTAGAGGTTGATTCCTGCCCCCTCTCCGAGTGGATCGCGATTGACCCAGCGTTGAAGGCTCGGCGAGTAGAAGCGGTAGCCGTAGGCGTAAAGACCGGAGGCGGCGTGCCAGAGCTTGCTGCTGTAGCGGTATTCGTTCGCCTCGGCCAACGGCCCGCTCAACCCCTGCAGGTTCCCGAAGGGATCGTATGCATACCGGGCCACGACCTGCTCATCCTCATCCAAGAGCGCCGTCACGTTGCCCATCCCGTCGGCGTGGTAGAACGCGTGCGTGCCGGAGCCGTGATCCGTCCGGGCCAGCAACCCGCCAATGCCTCCCGCCCCCTGCAGACTTCCGGAGAGGTCCGGCCCCCGCGTGTAGCTCACCTGCGGCACGTTCGCCCCGTCCCGCTCCTGGATCACCAGCATCCGGTCATAGACGTAACGATGCTCCTCGGTCTGCACCCAGGCGCTCCCGTTCCAGTCATACTCCTTGCGGATGCGCATCCGGCCCAGACCGTCGTACACGAACTCCGTCTTCCACTCGCCGCTCTCGATGATGCTGGTCAACTGGTTGGCGTCATCGTAGCCGTAGTCCAGGCTGCCCGCGTCGGTCAGGTTGCCGTTGTCGTCGTAGTCAAAGGCCACCGTGGCCGGCAGGTTGACCGTCACGCTGTCGCTGGCATTGCGGCCCAGGGCATCGGTCGCGGTGGCCGTGAAGGTGTTGTCCCCGTCCGAGAGGCTCAACCCCGACTTGGCAAAGCTGGCATCGTCGTTAAGCGTGGCACTCTGGCTGTTGACCGTCACGCTGGTGGCCGCTGGCGTCGTCAGACCCGCCACGGTCATGGTGCCGCTGCGGCTCACCGAGTCCAACTGGTTGAGGACGTTGGTGATCGAGAAGGTCTGGGTCAGCCCGTTGTTGACCCGTGAACTGAGGTTCCCAGCCGTGTCAAAGCCGTAGGAAAACTGCTCATGCGCCCGATTGGAGCCGCCGGTTTCCTTGCCGGTCGCGGACGTCAATTGGCTCAAGGCATCGTAGCCGTAATCAAGGTAGTTGCCCTCGGTGAAGGTCTGCTTCGTGGGCCGATGAGCGTCATCCCGCAGGTAGGCGTGCTGGTTGAGCAGGCTGCCCGAGGAGTTCTTCAGGGAGGTGGAACTTAGGCGTCCGAGATCGTCGAACACGTTCGTGATCAGCGCCCCGTTGGGCAGGTCCAGGCTGGTGAGCAGCCGGCTGGCGCCATCGTAGCCGTAATCAAACTGCCCGGCTGGGGAGGTGAGGGTCTCCAGCCGCCAACCGGCGTCGTAGCTGTAGCTCTGCTCCCACGGTGAGGCGTTGGGCTGGAGCAGCGAGAGGCTGTCGAGCATCCCTGCCGAGTCGAGGCCGTAGGTGACGGTGTCATCGTCCCACGGCCCGTTCTCGCTGGCCAGGGCGCCGTTGCCATGCCAGGTAAACGCGGTCGTCCCCACCGCATCGATCAGGCTGGTCAGCCGCCCATCGGCGTCGTAGGCCAGGGAAAGATCGGTGCTGGAGGGGTAGTTGAGGTTGGTGACGTTGCCCACCGCATCGTGGGTGTACTGGACGAGGCCCTTTTCCCGGGTCCAATGCTTGGTCAACCAGCCGTTGGCATTGAAGTCGTTGGTCCACATGTTCTCCGAGTCCGGTCCCTGCTTCCAGACCGGCCGGCCCTGCGGGTCAAGCTGCCAGGTGGTGCTCTGGTTCTTGCCGTCGGTTAGCGTGACCTGGTAGCCGCTGCTGATGGTGTAGCTCAGGCTGTTGGTCCGCACCGCCGTGAAGGTCCCCGACGCTACACCCCCCTGCCGTTCGGTCGTGAGCCGGCCGAGGGCATCGTAGGACAGGAGCGTCACGTTGGTCCCCATCTGGTTGGTGTAGCCCGTCAGCCACGGCAGGTTCGCCGTGTAACCGAACTTCTCGACGCCACCGCTGTTGACTTCGGTGCGGGTGAGCAACCGGCCCAGCAGATCATAGGTGTTGGTGTACTGGGCGCCGGAGGCCAGCACCACGCTGGCGGGTCGGAAGCGGTGGTCGTAGTCGACTTTCCACCAGGTTCCGAGGCTGTTGGTTACGCTTTCCCGCAGACCCCACGGGTTGTAGGTGATGGCGGCACTGCCGTTGGCGTCCGACACGTTCGTCAATTGCCCGGCCGAGTTCCAGCTCAGATGCTGTTGGATGCTGCCGGGATGGGTGACGGTGGTCAGTCGGCCGGCCAAGTCATAGGCGAAGTCGGTGTAGTTGCCCGCTCGGTCACGGATCGATTCGAGTGTGCCACAGTCGCAATACTGGTAGATCAGCGAGTTGCCCAACCCGTCCTTTACCTCGGTCACCCTCTGGCCGGCGTCGTACTTGAGGTAACTCCAGTTGCCCAAGCGGTCCTTCTGCCTTGTGAGGTGCAGGTACTCGTAGTTCGTGGATGTCGAGCCAGGGAAGTTCCCGCTCCACCAGTTATTGTACTCCCGTTCGATGGAGGTGCTGTCGACGGGGAACTCGACCTTCGTCAACCGGTCGAGGTCATCCCAATAGTACAGGTTGGTCAGGCCGAGGGGGCTGACCACTTGGGAGACCTTCCCGTTGGCCCACTCGTAGCGGTTGGTGGCCACCGGGGTGCTGTTGTCATACCAGTAGCGCGCGCTCAAGAAGCCCTCCGTCACGCCGCTGTCGTTGTAAACGTTGTTGAGGACCAGTCCGCTGGGGTAGGTGACCGTGGCGGGGTGCTTGTAATCGCCGTCGTAGGACCAGGTCGTGACCTCATCCAAAGCGTTGGTGTAGGTCACCATCCGGTTGTCGGAGTAGCCGTAGGCGTGGAGGCGCTCCAGGTTGTTGCTCGCATCCCGATCCGGTCCCCACACTTCCAACACATTGCGTCCCTCGGCGTCGTAAGTGATGCTCTGGTAGACGCTGTTGCTACTCGTATGCTGATACCAGCCCGCCTCCATTGCCGTGAGCATACCCCAGTCGTTCCATGTCATGCTTCTGCCACGCTCCCCGCCTTCCGCCAAGAGTTCAGCCATCTCCGTCGGAACGACCAACGGGTAATCAGCCGGATGAGCGTAGGCGAACCAGCGCCGGTGCCCCTGGGTGGTCCGATCCGGGCTGCCACTCCGCTCAAAGAGCAACTGCCGACTGATGGTGTTCCCGTAACGAACCCAGTGACGCATCCGCGCCGCCAGGAAGTCATTCGTGGACATGTTGTTCAGGTCAGAAATCGCGGCGAACTGGCTAGCGTTCCATACGAACGTGTTATAGCGGTCCATGTTGTCATTGGCGAACACATCCCCCAGGAGATTGACGGGCACGTCGGCGTAGGACTCGGGAACGACCGTGCTGAGGTCGCCGCAATCATCGCGATACATGAACAGTTCCTTCGCGCCGCTGGGGAGAGTCACGATGTACTGCCGCTTTGATGGCTCCCAGATGTTGCCTGTGGCACTGAATGTGAAACCGGTTTCTCCGTAGGGTGTGGCCATCTTGGTCATCCGATCGGTGCCGTCGGCGTAATCGAATGTCGACTTGAGCCCATACATGTCCCTGATGACGCTCAGGCGGTCCTGGCTGTCGTATTCCAAAGTGATCTGCCGTCCGTATGGGTCCGTCACATGCTTGAGCAGATGCTTTTTGTTGGTAGTTGTATAGTATTCGAGAGTGTTCGTCCTGCCGTCGTAGTCGATGACCTCAGTCAGCCGGATGATCGGACTTGAGTCATCGTTGTAAATGACCTCATGGTGGAATTCCATTTTCCGCCCAAACCGGTCGCCTTTCTCATCCAAGATCCGGTAGTTGGCAATCTCTGTGATGTTGCCGGCAGCAAAGCGGTTGGTGTATGTTGCCGTGCCACCGGAGCGGTAGGCCACTTTGGCCGATCCAGTAAAGGAGCTACTTATCGCCCCGGTGGTGGTCATCGTCTCGCCATTCGAGGGTTTGATGGGGGCGAACACATTTGTCGCCCCCACCAAGTTGGTGCGCGGTAGACAGTGGCGAACTCCGCCGGACGGCACGGGCCAGAAGAGGCTGCCGTCACTCTCCACGCGGATGTATGATCTCCAGTTACATTCCCAGCCCTTGCCCACACTAAAAACATTCGTTCCACGATGGCCGTTCTCATCCACCCAACGCAACTCGAAGGGAAACCGCTGGCCTGACGACATCGTGTAGTAGAGTGGCACGTCCTTGACCCAAAGCTTGATATAGGGTTCCGAAACACGCCAAGTCGCCATCCCGCCGGTGTCACATCGGTCACTAGCCCAGTCGGGGCAGGTGACGGGTGCGGGACAGGCGATCGGACCGGGACCGGCCGGTGAGTCTCCATCCAGTGGGAGATTACCTGGATCATCGGTGTTGTCGCAGTCCTCATCCTGCTCGTAGTCGAGGCCGTAGCCACTGCACTGCGCGTACCCTCTCCCCAAAACCGATTCCGATTGCAGTGTCCCCAACCTCTCGTCCTCTGAAGAACACGAAGCTTCATGTACCAGGTAACAGCCACTCCCCAGAGCTTGCAGTCGGTCCTCCTCGATCCACGTTTGTCCGCCGAACTGCGGCTCGAAAAGTGCCAGACGGGAACCATCCCGGCCCGTGATGGCCACGTAGTGCCCCGAGGCCCAGTGCATGATGGACGGGGTTGGCACGGGCTGCCCGGTTCCCAGCCGGATGGCCTGGAGATCCATGCCGGCACGGACTCCCAGGGCCTGGAGTTCACGGAGCGACAAGCCGCGCTCGGGGGCCGTGAAACCCTCAAACCACGCGTCAACCTCGAGGCTAACGCCGAAGGCGGGAGCTAGGTGTCGGAGGGCGACCACGCCGCAGTCATTTGCCCCTCCTACGGCGGCGAGCCCCAGGGAGAGACCCACCCCAGCCAGCAAGCCGACCCTCAACAGTTGTTTTACCTTCATCGCTTTACCTCACAGAGTTCAGACTTCTCTCACTCCGATAGATTCCCTTCCGGCTCACGGAACAGGGCCTTTCCGTGGTCGGCTGATCCACACCGTGACTCCCAGGTCTTGCGCGTCGGTCCAGTCGGTCTCTCCCGAGTCGACCTCCCCGTTGCCGTTCGCGTCCTCAACGTAGTCAGGCACTCCGTCGCCATCCTCGTCGTTGGGCATGCCATTTCCGTCGGTCGCGACGTAATGGAACCCGATGTCGACCTCCGAGTCCTCTTCAGGTTCGGGGTCCGCCTGAGTGGTGAAGTGATACAACCCGGCCACGTCCGCCCCCCGGCTGCCGGCATCGAACAGGTTCGTGCTGGAGTGGTAGAACTCGCCCAACGCCCCGGATACGTAGTTGAACGAGGCCACGGTCAGGTCATTGGCCGTCACCCAGCCGCTAGGCGTCGGGCTCACCGTTCCGAGATAGGCGTTGTGGGTCCGACTGATGCCGGTCGTCGATCCGCCGATTGCCGTGTGGTCGAAGGCGTTGTCCATCAGGCTCCAACTGACTCCGCTCCCGGGGTTGAAATTGTTGGTCACCGCGCCCCAGAACAGGTTGTTGTACGCCGTCAGCGCCGGCCAACCGTAGAAGCTCGTGCTGCTTCGGCGGAAGAGGTTGTTGGCGAGCTCGATCACCGGAGACCCGCTCGCCGAGGCAATCGAGGCTCCTCCCCCGAAGAAGCGGCAGTCCCGCACACTCAAGGTCTTCGGGGAGTACCACCCGTTCATCGTCGTCACCCCATAGCCGCGCCCCCCCAGCAGTGAAAGGTCAACGAACCGCAGCGTCAAGTCGGGTGAGGCAGCATACGAGGTCCGATTGTGCGGCGGGCCACACACCAGGTTGGGCTGGTACTGGGCACTGCCCCAAACGTTCGTTCCCTCCTGCACGGCCACGTAATGGGCCAAGGTGATTCGCTTGGTGGCGGTTCCTTCCAGATCCAACGTTCCGTAATCCTCGGCCACCAAACCCAGGTAGCCAAAGACGCCGACGGCCGTTCCCGGTCGGATGGTCAGGGTCCCTCCGTTCTTGGCCTGGAGGTTGTTCACCGCGTAGTCGAGGGCTGGGTAGTGGTAGCCCAGGTCAGGATTCGCGGTGTCCCGCTCGACGACCGGCCACCACTCGGTGGCGCTGGTGAGGATCTCGCTCTCGTAGACCAAAGGCGCATAGGTCGTCAGCTCCGCCAGATCGCCCAACAGGGCGGAGTCGATTTGATCTGTTCCAACGTTCCGGTACGGGCTGCCCGCAGCGAGGTAGTGGTCCCCTTCACCCACGCTCGCGAAGACTCCTGCGCTGCTTCCCAACTCTGTCGTCGCGAGGCTGGTGTAACTCTGGATGGTGTCGACCTCGACGAGCAGGCTGTTCTTCAGGCTCAAGGTGGCAGAGCCGCCATTGATGAAGAGGTTCGAGGCATCGTGGACGGTGATGTGCTGGCCGTCGAGAGTGCTGGAGTAGCCTCGGAAGACCGCTCCCCCACTCTTCCCTTGGGCGACCAGCAGGTTGTGAATCGCCACCGTGCCGGCGGCGTAGACGTAGACCGGGTAGCTACAGTCCACGAACTGCGCGTGACGCAAGGCATTGGAGGTGCTGCCTTGGAACAGGAAACCGTAGTTCGCGTGCTTGACGCGCAGATGCCTCAGATCAATGTCCGAGCTGGTGTAATAGCAGTAGAAAGCGATGTGCGCATAGCTGCCGCTGGGGGTGCCGCTGCTGCCCGAAATGGTGGTTCCCACGGTGTTGTCATCCTTGGCTGTGAGGATTGCCGGTCGGTAGAAGTCGGTCTTGCAGTCTACCGGCCCGGTGACGAGTAACTGAGGCGAATACCCTGATTTGGGAGCGTACTTGATCACGGTACCCCCTTCCAAGGTCGTTGTGCCGTAGAGGTATACGTAGGCAGTGACGTAATAGGTCTCATCAGCCCGGAAAGTGTAGTTGGTCTTGCTGGCGTTGATGGTCGTGTAGTCGAGCACGAACCCCGGGCCGCTGGCGGCGAGATACGTGCCGGTGTCCAGCGCCTCGAACGTCTCCGGACCGAGCACCGCCCAGGCTTTCCCCGGCAGGCGATCCTCGAAGGGCAGGCCCGCCCACCGAGGCTTGCCGACCAGCCGCTCCGGCAGGTTCGCTGGCACCCGCTGGCCCGGTTCAAGCCGCGCTCCTTCGTAGTTGACGGTTTCCTCGGGCGCGGGCAGCCCCTCCAGCCACGGCGCCACGTCCAGGTAATCGCAGGACTCGACCAGGAATCGCCGCTCCTCGACCGCCTCGTAGCTCTTGGCTACTGGCGCGCTCACGTTCTGATCCCCGGCGGCGAATGCCCGCCCAGGGATCATCCGGGTGCTCTCCCCGAACGTCAGTTCCCGGTCGGTCAGGTCCGGCTCCCACACCCGCTCGCGCAACAGCGCTGCATCGGTCTCCTTGAGTTTGGTCAGGCGGGACGTCGGTTCCGGGGCCTCGAAGAACTCGGTGTAGAACTGCAGCCGCACATGGGCGGGGTCCATCTCCAAATCCCGCAATGACGGAATCCACTCCCGGAGCATCAGGAACTGCTCCATGCCCGCGAGGCTGATGCGGAAGACCAAGTCCGCCCGCACCCGGGTCAGGCAGTTGCGGAAGACCACCGTGTCGGGCGCCACCTGCTCGGCCCGACAGGGCTGCAGGTAACCCAGCAAGGCGGTGTCCCCGGTGGAGAGATCGACCACGCTCAGCCCGAACGGAGCGCTGATGAGGCGGACTCCATCGGGACCGAGCATGTCCACCGGCTCGGTCGAGAGGTCCGGAGGCAGAATCAACCTGGTTCGCGTCTGTCGGGCGACGAAGTAGCCCTCGGCCGTTGCCTCGAACTCCGGCACCGCAGCCAGCCATTCCCGCGCGCGCTCGTCCCAACGGTTCAACCCCGTTGCCAGGGTGACATACCGGGAGGGCACCTCGACGGCCGCCCCGGTTTCGTCGATCCCCTGGCGCACCACCTCGACCACGGTTTCGTCCGGCCCGATGGGCGTCGTGCTCTCGCGCAGGACCCGACTTTCCGGCCCGACCCTCACCAATGAGGTCGCCTCCCCTGCGTGGCCAAGCAGCCCGGCCACGGCCAGCGAACCCAGGAAAGACATCGACCGCAGCAAACCCTCCGAGACGGACTGAACAGATTTCATGGCGAACGCGAGTGTTGAGACTTTAGATATGTTTACCTGCATGCGTTCAGGCTTCAAGTGTTCTTTTGATCCCGGAGGGACTTCCTCGCGGTTTCACCCGTCAGGTGCCGAACGGCCTTGTTCCGAGCTTCCGTCGGCGTCCGAACCTCCCCTGCCGGTGGCGGATGGCCCGAACTGGGCTCGCGACGCGGTGGGGTTTGATGACCGCTCACACCCACCTTGCTGCGGCTGGACGCGGGACGGGGGGGAATTACGGAAGCCGCCCGGTGATCTGACAGGGGGCGCCGGGTGGGAAGCGTGTCTGCGAGGGGCTCTTGGGCGGGCCGAAAATTCCACAAAAGTTCCACTTTGTTTCCCATGGTTTCCCACGGTTTCACGGAGACGTCGGGAAGCGGCGGAACTGCCGTCAAGCCCTTGAAGGAGAAGTTGTAAGTCCTTGGTAATTGGTTGCGGGGATAGGATTTGAACCTATGACCTTCAGGTTATGAGTCTGAAGGGCTGTGGTTCAAGTTGTGCTCCTGGGGGCTGCGCACGCCGTTGTCAGCGTTCAGCTCGGAGTCGCTCGAAGTTGAATACGCGGGTTTCTCCCTGCCGTTCAAAGCCGGTCGGCCTTTCCTCTCGGCCCGGCTCATTGCCGGCAAGAGTGAGACGATCTTCTCCCAAACGTACGAGGGCTTTCGTCATGCGGCCGATGTACTCCGGTACCACGCATTCCTCAATCTTCAGGTCGACGGCGAAAACCTGGTCCCGATCCGTCCGACTCGCTGCCACCAATCGACCGACGTACCACTCTCCCCGATCCGGCAGGCGGAAACGGACCAACTGACCTTCGACGCTCATTTCCGCCCTGGCATCAGAGCCGACTTCCACGCCGACCCAACGTCCCTGCAGGAGCGCCATCGGACGAGAAAGTGCACCTCTCCGCGCTTCGGGGGCGTCCGTCCGAGAACGTTCGGATTCGCGTTCAGCAGGACGGGCTTCGCGGTCGGGTCGCTCGCGCTCTTCTGGTCGATTGTTGAGTCGGATGATCCGCTCCCGCGTCTCGGCAGCGAGGTTACGGATCACTTCCAAGCGTTCTTCGGCGATGGCCATCCCTCTTTCGGCCTCTTCGGACATCGTCCGTGAGTGCCGCAGTTGCACCCGTTCCAGGGCAAGCTCCACCTCCATCTCCGAGGCTCGCGTACGCAGGTGGCGGTACTGCCCGATGAGTACCTCGGTGTCCACGTCACGGAGCAGGACTTCGATGGACGGGGGAGCGGCTTGACTGAGGGAAACGCCGACGAACAAGAGGGCGGTGCAGGTGGCGACGGTGGGAATGAGTTTCATGGTTCTCCTGAGGTGTTGATGCTTGACTGCGACTACCAAGCCTCGCTCGGACCGAGATCGACGGCGGGCTGATGGGGGCACACGTAACACGACTGCAGGCGAGGCGCAACTATTGAGGCTACGGCACCAAGGCCCAGAACTCCGCCGCTTGGTCGCGCGTCACCAACTCCCGGTAATGCGTCAGCAACACCTGCGGGCTGTTGCCGAGTTCGAGGGCGACGCCGGCGGCGTCCTTCTTGAGCGTCAGGAGATGAGACGCTGCCGTATGGCGCAGTACGTCCTTGGGCCAGTCCTCGAAGCCGGGGTGATCCCGGAGCATCCGGGTCCACCGGCGGCGCGACACCTGCGGCACTGGAAGTTCCGCCTGCAGCTCCCACGCCACCGCAAGCCAGTCCCGCGCCGCGGGCTCCAGATGCACGATCCGGCGCCGCCTGACCTTCGAGGCCGCCGCGTCCACCACCGCTGTGCCTGAGCCGTATCGATTCAGTCAACGGACCGCGGATGGGCACGGATGCCACGGATGGGGCGCGGCGCTGCCGTTTTGGCGGAGAGGGCGGGAAGCCTCACTAAATGGTGAGCCCGAACCCAGGGCGCGCGATTCCGGTTTCCCTCAATATCAGTGCCCATCAGTGCCCATCCGTGGTGAATCCATCTGCATAGTTACGGTTGGGTGCCTTCCTGATGACTGAACGCAGGGTCAGCATAGAGGGCCAACTGTTGCCAGGTTCTCGGGCGACAACTGCGGACAAGTCCAGGGAAACTCCGGAGAACTCGGGTGGTCGGCGCGGCCAGGGACGAGTTTGTAAGCCCTTGGAAAACAGCGGAAATGCTTGGAGGAGAGGATGGTGCGCGCTGCAGGACTTGAACCTGCGACCCCATCCGTGTGAAGGATGTGCTCTACCACTGAGCTAAGCGCGCAGCCAGCGCGCAGACCGTAAGGGCACGGTTCCCCCGCCGCAAGAACAAATCGGTGCGGTTCATCGGGCGAATTGGCGGTGCCCTCCGGTAACTCGCGCGGAAATCCTCCAGCCACGGAGCCGTGATCGCGGGCGTGCATTTTGCCAAGCGGGGCTTCATACTCCCGCCCATGATGACTTCGCGGAGATCCTTCATCACCCGCACGGGCGCCGCCCTTGCCGGTGGCTCCCTCCTCCATCCCGTCCGGGGCACGGCGGACGACTCATTGACCAGTTCGGGAGAGCGGCCATTGATCGTCTCGACCTGGCCCTTCGGCAAGGCGGCCAACGAGCGGGCACTCGAAACATTGACGAGCGGCGGTTCGGCGCTGGACGCCGTCGAACAGGGCATCCGGCTCACCGAATCATCGGGCAACGGCTCCGTTGGCCTGAGCGGACGTCCGAACGCAGCGGGGGTGGTGCAACTCGACGCCTGCATCATGTCGGGCCCGGAGCATCGGGCGGGCAGTGTCGCGGGCATTGAGGGCATCGTCCATCCCATCTCCGCCGCGCGGCGCGTCATGGAGAAGACACCCCATGTCATGCTGGTCGGTCAGGGCGCCCGCCTCTTCGCCATCGAGCAGGGTCTGGAAGCCGTCAACAGCGATGCCACAACCCGGCACGAGGCCTGGCACGCGGCCCGGATGGCCGAGCAGGCCAATCCCTCCACAAAGTCGTCCGGGCAGGATCATGACACCATCGCGTTGCTCGTCCTGAACGCCGACGGAACCGTGGCCGGCGGCTGCTCGACCAGCGGGCTTTCGGGCAAACTGCCGGGTCGGGTGGGTGATTCGCCGATCATCGGCAGCGGCCTCTACGTGGACAATGAGGTCGGGGCCGCGGGAGCCACGGGCGTGGGGGAGAACGTGATGCGGTACTGCGGCACCTTTCTGGTGGTCGAGTTGATGCGGCAGGGACTGACCCCGACCGAGGCCTGCACGGAGGCGTTGCGACGGATGGCGGCCAAGGATCCGCGGGGCGAGGCTTTGAGCGTGAGTTTTGTGGCGTTGGACAAACACGGGCGTTTCGGGGCGGCCACCGCGGGACAAGGTTTTCAGTTTGCCGTGACCACGCCGTCGTTCAGCCAGGTGCTCACCAGCCGGGGTTTGGGAGAGTTGCGGCGGGTGGTGGAAGGCGGCAACGTGCGTTGAGCCGGCCCGGGAATCCGGACGAACCCAACGAGCCGTCGGGCATCGTCGGAGTTTCGATGCCCGCCGCCCGCCGCCAAAACCGCTTCATCGAACCGGGGACTTCACGTAGGGTGCCGGGCGGACAATGCCCATGAAAACCACCTGCGTGCTGAAAGCTGTTCTCGTCATGACGTGGCTGAGCGGAACACTCGCCCGGACCCAGAACTCCGACCTCCTAATCGCTGACTTCGAATCGGACTCCTACGGCGCTTGGCGTGCGACCGGCACCGCCTTCGGCGCCGGTCCGGCCAGGGGCACGCTCGCGAGCCAGATGCAGGTCACCGGTTATCGCGGCGAACGCCTGGTCAACTCCTTCCACGGAGGCGACGGCGCCGTCGGCACGCTGACCTCTCCTCCCCTGCGGGTCGAACGCGACTTCCTCGCTTTTCGCGTCGGAGGCGGCGGCTTTCCGGAAAAGACCTGCATCAATCTGCTTCTCGACGGCGAAGTCGTGCGCACTGCCACCGGACCGAATACCGATCCCGGCGGCAGCGAGGAACTCGAACCCCACGCCTGGGACGTGCGCGACTTGAAGGGCCGCCAGGTGGTGCTTCAGATCGTCGATCAGGCCACCGGCGGCTGGGGCCACATCAACATTGATCACCTCGTCCAGACCGACACCCGTCCGCCGCTGCCGGTCCATCGCGCACTCGAGCGCGAGTTCACCATCGATCGCCACTACCTCCTGATCCCGATCAAGAACGGCGCCCGGCGCACCGAGGTCAGCCTGGCCGTGGAAGGTGTCCTCGTCCGGCGTTACACCACGGAACTCGCCACCGATCCGGAGGACGTCGACTGGTATGCCTTTTTCAATCTGTCCGATAGCCTCGGCAAACGGGCCCGGGCGTCCGCCGCGCGCACGACAGAGGAGGCCTTCGCGCTCGTGCGGCAGGCCGATACCGTGCCGGGGGCAGACAACTGGTATTCGGAGCCGCTGCGGCCACAGTTCCATTTCTCGCAGGCGGTTGGCTGGAACAACGACCCCAACGGCATGGTCTGGCTGGACGGCGAGTGGCATCTCTTCTTCCAGCACAACCCGGTCGGATGGAACTGGGGCAACATGACCTGGGGCCACGCGGTCAGTCCGGACCTGGTCCACTGGCGGCAGCTCCCCGAGGCCCTCTTTCCGAAGACCATGGCCACCGGCGACTGCTTTTCCGGCGGGGGCCTCGTTGACCGCCGCAACACCGCCGGGTGGAAGACCGGGACCAACGACGTCCTCGTGGTCTTTCTCACGGATACGGGGGCCGGTGAAAGCGTTGCCTACAGCAATGACCGGGGACGGAGCTTCACCTGGCACGAGGGCAACCCCGTGGTCCAACACCGCGGCCGCGATCCGAAAGTCATCTGGTACGCGTACGGCGACGGCGACGAACCCCTCGATGCCACCGCGCGTGACCTGGGCGGGCACTGGGTGATGGCCGTCTACGACGAACACGACCAACACGGGCGGAACATCGCCTTCCACACCTCGACCGATCTCAAACATTGGACCGGGCAAAGCCATCTGTCGGGGTACTACGAGTGCCCCGAGATCTTCCCGCTGGCCGTGGACGGCACGGTGGCCCGGACGCGTTGGGTGGTCTTCGCCGCGGATGCGCAATACGCCGTCGGACGCTTCGACGGACGGACGTTCACACCGGAGCATGCGGGCAAGCACCGGGTTCACTGGGGGAAATACTACGCCTCGCAGACCTTCAGCGACGCCCCGGACGGCCGCCGCATTCAGATCGGTTGGGCGCAGATCGCCATGCCGGGAATGCCCTTCAACCAGACCTTCAGCTTTCCGCATGAACTGACACTGCGCACGACGGCGGACGGCATTCGCCTGTTCGCAAAGCCGGTCGCGGAAATTGAGCGGCTGCATCGAAACCGACGGAGCGCGGCGCCGCAGGCACTGTCGGGAGATCGGGTCGTGGCGCTGGAGGAAAGCGGCGACCGGATCGAGGTCCGGGCGCGATTCCGCATCGGTGAGGCCAAGGAAATCGGGCTGGACATCGGGGGCAATCGCATTGTGTATGACGCCGTCAACCAGCGTCTCGGCGAAGCCACGCTGCAACCGGTGGACGGGCAACTCACGTTACAAGTGCTGGTGGACCGCCCAATGATCGAGATTTGCGCCAACGACGGACGGGTGTTCATGACCTTGGAACGCGCCCACAGGGGCGCAATCGGGACGATCAAGGCCTTCGCTGCGGGTGGGGCCGCGCGCCTGGAGGAGTTCGAAGCGTTTGCGCTGGCTTCGATCTGGCGGGATTGAACCGGCGGCGATTCGCAGCGCCGCCGCCGCCGTGCGGCCCCGGTCCCGCCGGGGCTTGCAGCGGGGGTGTCGGGTCGCGCAGAGTGACTGGCATGCAAACGTCAGCCCCCTTCATGATCAACCGGCGCCGTTTTCTGCAAACGGCCTCCGCTTCCCTGGCCCTTTCCGCCTTGGGCGCCGAGGGACTCGACCTCATCCACCAGAAACCCAAACGGGTCGCCCTCATCGGGAGCGGTTGGTACGGCAAAAGCGACGTCTTCCGCTTGATGCAGGTCGCGCCGGTCGAGGTCGTCTCGGTGTGCGATGTCGACACCCGCTTGCTGGCCGGAGCGGCGGATCTGATCCAGCAACGGCAGAAGTCCGGCCGGCGTCCGCGCACCTTCACCGATTACCGGAAACTGCTGGCGGCCGGGGACCACGACATCGTGTTGATCGGCAGCCCGGACCACTGGCATCCGCTGCAGATGATCGCCGCGGTCGAGGCGGGCGCCGATGTCTACGTGCAGAAGCCCATCAGTGTCGATGTGCTGGAAGGTGAAGCGATGGTGGCGGCGGCCCGGCGGCACGGCCGCGTCGTGCAGGTCGGGACACAGCGCAAGAGCACGCCGCACCTGGTCGAGGCGAAACGGAACATCGTGGACGCCGGCTTGCTGGGCCGGGTGTCGCACGTGGAGATGTGCTGTTACTACCACATGCGGGCGAACGGCAATCCGCCGGTCGAGCCGGTGCCCGATCATCTCGACTACGAGCTGTGGACGGGCCCGGCGCCGCTGCGACCGTATGACGGTCTGCCGCACGTGCGTTGGTGGCGGACGTTCATGGAATACGGGAACGGCATCATGGGCGACATGTGCGTGCACATGCTCGATACCGCGCGTTGGATGCTCGGGTTGGGCTGGCCGAAGCGGATCAGTTCCTCGGGCGGCATCTTCGTGCAAAAGGAGGGCAAGTCGAACATCGCGGACACGCAGACGGCGGTCTTCGAGTACGAGGACTTGACGGCGGTCTGGCAGCATCGCAGCTGGGGGGATCCGCCGGATGCGGACTATCCCTGGGCGGTGGTGCTGTACGGTGACAAGGGGACGTTGAAGGCCAGCGTGACCCGTTACGATTTCATCCCGCGCGGCGGCGGCCAGCCGATCCATCGCGATTGCGTCTTCGAGCGCGAGAGGTATCCCGAGGACGTCACGGAGAAGGACATCGAACTCCATGCCGCCCCGGCCACCCGCGCCCACATGCTGGATTTCCTCGCCGCCATCGCGAACCGAAGCCGCCCGATTGCCGACATCGAGCAGGGGCACATCTCGACGGCAAGTTGCATCCTGGCAAACGTCGCCATGGAACTTGGGCGTTCCTTGCAGTACGACCCGGCGACCCGGACGATCCCCGGTGATGCCGAAGCCACGGCGCGGCTGGCCAGGGCCTATCGTCAACCCTGGCAGCGTCCCGCAATCAGCTGAGCCCGCGATTGCCACGGAGCGTGGTTGGCGGGAGCGCACATTGCACAGCGACAGAGCGCGCCGGACGGCAACGCCGGCGCGCTTGTCTTTTCTGAAACCGTCCTTCGGAGCGGTGTGTTCGGAGGGATGTCGGTCGCAGGACCGGCGGACAAAAGAAGCAATCTCCAAACGAAGGACAACGCAATGAAGTCGATCACACACTGGTCCGCCGCCGGGGCGGCCTTGCTCCTGAGCCTGCAACTGAACCTGACCGCGGCAGACGCCGACGGCGTGGATCCGGGTCTCCTCAAACTTCCGCCACCCGCCGGCGGGCAGCAGTACGTCGAAGTCAACATCCGTCAGAACCTCATCGGTCTCGTCGCCCGCGCCGCCGAAGCCCAGGAACCGGAGATCGCCCGGATGTTGCGCGAGATCCGCGGCATTCGGGTGAGCGTGGTGGGTCTCGACGACAGCAACCGGGGGGAGATCAACGAGCAGTTCAGCCGCCTGCGAACTTCGCTGACGAGCGCCGAATGGGATGCAGTCGCCACCGTGCGGGACGGCTCGGAGAACGTGCATGTGTTCGTCAAGACCCGCGGTGAGGAGGCGATCGAGGGAGTCGTGGTCCAGGTGCAGGACGATCACGGTGAAGCGATCCTCGTCAGCGTCACCGGCAACCTGCGCCCCGAGCAGATCGGAATGCTCGGCGAACGGTTCGACATCGAGCCGTTGAAGAAGATCGGTCGAAAGATCGAGCGGCCGTGACCGACCGGTTCGCGGCAACGAGCGGGCGGACGTTCGGCAATGGCGGCCCGCCCGGACGGCGGGCCGCGGGCAAACCACAGACCTTCCGATGACGACAAAACCACCCATTGATGCGCGGCGTCGTCGGGCGGACGCGGGGAGCATCATTCTCGCCTTGCTCCTCCTGCTGGCGTTGGCCGCCGCCTGGGCGGTGGTCGATTGCCTGCGTATGGACCGCGATGGCCGGGCGCTGCGGGAGGCGGTCATCAAGCAGGCCGGCGTGGACTGTGCCCGGCAATTCCAGGCCGGCGTGGGACCGGTGCTGCTTGGCGGCGCGCGCCTGGGCCTGCGGTTCCTGCCGAATCTGCCACCGCAGGCCCGGCGCGCCCTCGACGCTTTGCGCGGCGCTCGCGTCAGTGTGGACCGGATCGAGGGGCGGATGGCGACCGATCAGTTGGGCGGTATTCTGCGCGCGGCGGATCGCACGATGGACGGACGCGGCTGGGACCGTTTGGCGGGCGTCGTGGACGGCGATACGCTGGTGGTGGTTTATGTCGAACGCGGGTTGCAGCGGGGGACCACGGTGCAAACCCGGGTGGTGGTGATCGAGTCGGAGCAACTGATCGTTGTCTCGGCCAGGGCGGACCTGGGCCCGCTGGTTGAACTGGCATTCGAGCAAATGAACGCCGAACTGGCGGCCCATCATCCCCGCCGCTGACACCGGATGCTCCGGGCGACGTCCAACAGGTGACTCGCTGCGACGGCAAGCAATCCGCGCCGTCTCCATCGATCGTCCGGCCCGCCTTCGCCGAGTTGCTCAGCCGTGACTATTCAGTAGGTCGTAGCCGCCGACGTGCAGTCGGCGCATGATTCAGCGGGAATACGGACGCCTGCGGCCGGGCGTGACGATTCTTCACCAAAACGGGACCGAGAGTCGGACTCGGCGGGACCGCGTAAGCGCTTGGATTTCAGCGCCGACTACACGTCGGCGGCTACCGCGGGTTGAATCGATACTGCTCAGTGCTTCCGGAAGAAAGCGACGTCCGGAATCTGGGGGGACCGAGTCACCGCGTCGGTTCGGCCGGCCGAAGCAGGGTTCCCGCGTCCGGCGCCCGCCCTACTCGATGCGGATGCTGCGCGAACCGTTGAAGACGCGTCCGTATTGGTCTTCGGAACGGACCCGGATGCGATGCACGCCGGGAGCCAGGTTGGCGGGCAACAACCCCTTCCAGAGGTGGTTGGACTTCTTCGCGCTCGTGAGTTCCCGTCCGCGCAGGGCAACGCCGCTCGCTTCGATCCGCTTCAACTCGAGGAAATAGGGATCTTCCTCCAGCACCTTCGTCAGCCGGATCCAATCACCGTCCGGATCGAGCCGCATATCGACGGTGGAGCGGGTCGAGCCGCCGAAGACGTTCACATAGACGGGGGTCTCGGGCGCCTGAGCCGCCGGGATGACCTCGGGGGTCTGGATGTTCATCTGGTAGTCGGCCGGACGCCGGGACGCCTTGAAATCGACGACCGCCTGCTGACCGTCGAAGGTAATGATCGAGTAACCGTTCGGCGCGCCGTCACCCATCGTGGTGTGGGGAATACCGAGTTCGTCCGGTTCGCCGCTCCACCAACTGCCGCAGACCGTGACGTTCACCATGTGATGATGCGGTTCGGCGCCCCGCCAGCCGGACTCCTCGCCGAGATGGAAATGGGCCTGCCAATGGGTATGCCCCGAGATCGACATGGTGTAGGGACGGGGCTCGATCAGCCGGAACAAGCGCTCGCGGTCCGCCATGTTCATGATCGGGATGTGCATCATGAAGAGCACGAGGCGATCCTCGGGGACGTGAGCCAGGAGGTTCTCGATGAACACGAGTTGATCCTCGCCGAGGCCGGCGGTGTACTTGCCCGTGCCCGCCGGCTTGGCCCCACCCCACTGCACGTTGTCCAGGACCACGAACTGCACGGGACCATACGCGTAGCTGTAGTAGTTCGGCCCGTAAACGCGCTCGAACGTCTCGTCCGAGTGCCGGTCGTCGACCGCGTCATAGTTGATGTCGTGGTTCCCGATGACGTTGTACCAGGGGATGCCGATGAGGGCGATGAGGGCGTTGTAGTTCTCGAACAGCGAGAGATCGTCAAACATGATGTCGCCGAGGGTCACGCCAAACTTCGCAGGCGTCCCGATCAGTTCCTCCACCACGTCGTGGGCGATGTAGTCCACCTCCTTCTGGTCGCGCGGCTGCGGGTCGCCGAAGAACACCGCCTGAAAGCGCCCGGGTTCGGGATGCCGGTAAAGGGGGAAGTCGATCGAGGCGGGGAGTGGCCCCGTGGGCGGCACGCCGCCGAAGCGCACCTCCGGCGAACCGTGCGGCTTGTGGAGGTAATGGAACCGGGGGAGTTGCTGCGCGTCCACGGGCGTCATCCAGCCGGTGGGTTTGATGACAAAGAAGGCGCAATCCTCGCTCGCGGGCAACTGCCACCGGCCCGCCTGGTCGGTCTTGACGACCTCGCGTTGGTTGGAGACCAGCACGCCGGGAAGGCCGGGTTCGCCGGCGTCGCGCAACTGATTCCCGTTCACGTCCTCGTAGACCACGCCCCGGGCCCAGCTCGTGTCCGCCGCCCGCCCAAGGGGCAGCAGTCCCAGTCCAACCACAATCGTCAGCGTCCGCATGCCTTTCATCGTGGGCGGAAGGTCGGGGCTTGGGCCCGGAATGAAAAGCCCTTTTTGGTGACGCTTCCGTGAACGCGGCGTCGCCCCAGGCAGACGAACGGCAGACGAACGGTGGCTGCCAGGACGATGGGCGCCGGCAATCGGCCCGACGGCGGCGGATCGCGTCGTCGTTGAATCCAGCCGCCGGTTGGCTCATGGTCCCTTTCCATGCGCTGGATTACCTGGATGACCAACCTCTTTCCGGTCTGGACGGCCGTTTGCGGCGGCCTGGCGCTGTTTCGCCCGGCGTGGTTCGAGTGGTTCAAGGGACCGCTCATCACCTGGGGCCTGGCGGCGATCATGCTGGGGATGGGATTGACGCTGAGTGTCGAGGACTTCCGCCGGGTCTTGCAGCGTCCGCGGGCGGTGGCGGTCGGTTTTGGCGCGCAGTTTGTGATCATGCCGTTGCTGGGGTGGAGCATTGCGCATCTGCTCCAGCTCGACACCGCGCTTGCCGTGGGGCTGATCCTGGTGAGTTGTTGTCCGGGAGGCACGGCATCGAATGTCGTCAGCTTCCTGGCCCGGGCGGACGTGGCCTTGTCGGTGTCGATGACCGCCTGTTCGACGCTGGCGGCGATTGCCCTGACGCCGTGGCTGACCAAGCTGCTGGCGGGCACGCTGGTCAAGGTGAGCGCGTGGGGGTTGTTCCTGAACACCCTGCAAGTGGTGCTGCTGCCGGTGGTCCTGGGACTGGCGCTGCACCACTATCTGCCCAAGGTCACCCGCGTCGTGCTGCCGGTGGCGCCGCTGATCTCGGTCGTGTTCATCGTGTTGATCGTGGCCAGCGTGATGGCGCAACGAGCGACAGATATCCGGGAGTCGGCGGGGCGGCTGCTGGGCGCGGTGGCGTTGCTGCATGCCGGGGGATTCGCCCTGGGCTACGGGGTGGCGCGGGGGTTGCGACTGCCGGGGTTGGCCTGCCGGACGGTATCCATCGAGGTGGGGATGCAAAACTCCGGTCTGGGCACCTATCTGGCCCAGCAGAATTTCCCGACCCTGCCGGCCGCCGCGACGCCCTGCGCGATTTCAGCCGTGTTCCATTCGATCATCGGCAGCGCGTTGGCGGGTTGGTGGCGTTGGCGGGCGGTGAAGGAAACCGCAACGCCGCCAGCCGCGGATCTGCCGGCGGCGGTGGAGGGGCGCTCGTAGGTGCGGTTTTGCCGAACCCCGGAAGGTGACCGACGGTCGGAAACTGCGGAACCGCCGCGGCCCAGGGATTTCAGTGCCGACTGCACGTCGGCGGCTACGGGGGCTTGAATCGTTATGGCTCAGGAGCCCATTGCGAGTTCGGCCTGGAAGAACTGATCGTAAACCTCGCGGACCGCTGCCCGGTACCGCGCGACCGCGTCCGCAAAGTCCGCGGCAGCGGCGAATCCGCAGCGAATCGCAACGCGCTCGAACGCCGCGGCATCTTCCGGAAGCTCGCTTTCGCCCTCGTAGCTCCAGCGGCGGAGGATGCCCTCGATGCGGCGCAGTCGCTGGTAGTTTTCGATCAGCGAAGTCGCAGAGCGCGCGTCGAGGAGGCCGGTGGCCGCGGCGCGTTCGAGGGCGGTTTGCGTGTTGGGTTCGAGCCAGCCGTTGGCGAGGCAGGCGACCTGGGCGATGAACTCGCCGTCCATCAACCCGCCGGCGCCCGTCTTGATCGCGAGCGCGGCGTGCCCTGGCTTGACGCGCTCCATTTCGATCCGCTGGCGCATGCGCACCACTTCCTGGCGCCAGCCCGGTTTCTGCGCCGCGATGCGGTCGGTATCGAGGCGGCGGAAATCCGCGAGCTCGGCGACCAGCGCCATGAACCGTTCCCCGACCTGTTCGTTGCCGGCGATGGGCCGGGCCCGGGAGATCGCCTGCAATTCCCACAACCAGGCGCGCCGCCGGTAGTAGTCGTCACAGGCGGAGAGGTTGTTCACCAGCAGCCCCTTTTCGCCGTCGGGGCGGAGCCGGGCGTCGATCTCGAAGACGTCGCCCAGTTCGGTCTGGCGGCCGATGAGGTCCATCACCTCCTGGGCAATCCCCTGCAAGCGCGAAAGGTCGCGGACCTTGTCGTCGGCGACGAAGATGACGTCCAGGTCGGAGCCGTAGTTGAGTTCGGCGCCGCCCAGCTTGCCCAGACCGAGGATCGCGAGCGGCGGTCGTTTGTACCGGCGTTTTCGCAGGACGACTTCCAGCGCGTATTGCAGGCAGGCATCCGCCAGCGAGGACAACTCGGCGAGGCTCTGTTCGCCGGGGCTCAAACCAAGGATGTCGCGCAGGCCGATCCGCATGAACTCGGCGCGGTGATACCGCCGGAGCCACTCGTGCTGGTCGGCGTCGCCGGCGCCATGCCGCAGATCGTCGAGGGTCTGGGCCGCCGTCTTGGCGAGGCGCAACCGGCCGCTTTGCTGGAGCGCGTCCACCAGATCCACTTCGCGCAGCGCGCTTTCGGCGAGGAACTCCGAGCGGTCGAACAACAGCAGCAGCAGCTCGAAGAGGGAGGGATTCGAGATCCACGATTCGTAGAGCACGCTGCGGGCCCCGTAGGTGGACACAAACGAATCCAGCCGGGCCAGCACCCGGTCGGGATCGGAAAGCCACTTCCCGGAAGGATCGCCGTCCGGGCCCGCCTCGCGCCGGCGCGCCTCGCGGTCGTCGGCACGCGGACAAAGTCCGAGGAAACGAACCAGCAGCTGCCGTCCGAGTTCCTCCGTGCGGGCGGTGACCAGGGCGAAGCCGGGGCCGTGGACGAATTTATGCGCGAGCCGGAGGGCCTGTTCCGGATCGCGGAACGACCGGCCGGCGAGGCGCTGCTTCCATTCGTCCTCGTTCCCTTCCAAAGGCGGAGTCGAGCCGGTGGCTTCCGGTTCCGCCGGGACGACGCGCGCATAGGATTCGCGCACCCGTTTCCGATGGGCGGCCAGCTGGCCTTCGAATGCCTTGCGACTGGCGAAGCCCATCAGCGCGGCGAGTCGTTCGAGGGCGGCGGGATCGGCGGGCAGGGAATGGGTCTGGAGGTTGTTCTCCATCTGCAGCCGATGTTCGACGTCACGCAGAAAACCATAGGCCACCGTCAGGGCCTCCGCCTCCGTCTCCTCGATCAGGTGGTAGCGGGCAAGCTTGGCGAGCGCCGGAAGCGTCTGCGGATCGGCCAGGAACGGCGTCTTCCCGGCGTTGAGGATTTGCAGGGTCTGCGCGATGAACTCGATTTCGCGAATGCCGCCCCGACCGAGTTTGACGTTCCGGTCCAGCTCCCCGGCCTTGACCACCTCGGCCTCGATGCGGCGCTTCATCGCGGCGATTTCCTGGAGGAAGTGCGGACTGAGCAACCGGGGATACCGGAACGGCTGAACGGTCTCCAGGAACTCGCCCGCCAGGGTGCGGTCGCCCGCCACGCCACGCGCCTTGATCAACATCATCCGTTCCCAGGTCTGGCCGTACTGGGCGTAATACGACTCGTAGCTGGGCAGCGACCGGGCGAGCGGCCCGGCCCCACCCTCCGGGCGCAATCGCAGGTCGATGCGGTAAAGCTGGCCTTCCGGCGTCGCCCGCCGCACCTCCTCGATGAAGGCCTCGCTCAGCCGGCGGAAGAAGTCGTGGCTCGGCAGTCCCGAACCGTTCTTCCGCCCCGGCTTGGGAGCTTCCCGAAACACCGTGCCTTCCTCCTCGTAGACGAAAATGACGTCCACGTCCGAACTGTAATTGAGTTCCTGCCCGCCCAGCTTGCCCATCCCGAGCACGCAGAACGGCGTGGGCAACCACGCCCCCGACGCGGACTCGTGGAAGGGCTGGCCCAACCGGCTCACCAACTGGTCCCGGCACACCTCGAAGACCCCTGCGAGACAGACATCGGCCACGTCGGAAAGCTCGCGCGTGATCTCGCGGACCGTGCCGAAACGGTTCAGGTCGCGGGCGGCGATGCGCAGGGTTTCCCGGACGCGGAAGAGCCGCAGTTGCCGCAGCACGCCGGCGCGATCCTGCTGTTCGAGACCGGGCTTCAGCCAGCTGTGGACCTCGCGGCGCAACCCCTGGGCCGCCCGGGGAAACCGCAGTCCTTCCACGTCCCACAAGACGGACAACCATTCCGGATGCGCGATCAGCGCTTCACTCAGGGCCTGCGATCCGCCGAAGACGGTGGCCAACACGCGGGCTTGTTCGGGAGTGGCCGTGGCGAGTTGCTCCGTCGCGCCGGTGTCCGCCAGCAGGGCGAAGAAACGGCGCGCCCGGTCCGGATCGGCGCTGTGGTTCAGCGCCTCGAGCCAAGCCTTGGTTTGCACCGCGCGATTAGAAGCCGCAACCCCCGCGTTCGCCAAAGGAAAAGCGCCCGCTCAGTCGAACCACTCGTCCGCCGGATCGAACGGGGGCACCGGCAGGTTGAGAATCCTGAGGCGCCCGATGGCGCGATGCCGGCAGCCCGGACGGATCATGATCGCCGTCAGCGGCCGGACCGGAAAGCGCTCCCCGTCCAGTTCGATCTCCCCCTCGCCCTCGAGCACCACGTAGATCTCGGTCATCCGCCG
Organism: Verrucomicrobiales bacterium; assembly: GCA_024233305.1. Taxonomy (GTDB): domain Bacteria; phylum Verrucomicrobiota; class Verrucomicrobiia; order Limisphaerales; family J093; genus J093. The sequence continues at coordinate 58,614 of JACKPV010000025.1, read as the reverse complement.
GTGATAGTGTGTCCGGGCGTCGGTGTGGATCTCCGTCAGATGGACCGACGCCGGGGCATCCGGCAGCTCCCCGAAGGCGCGACGGGCCTCGCCGCAGGGACAGGCGACCCCGGGCAGTTCGTCGAGTTGGGCGATCTGAAAGCGCTTCATGCGGGTTCAGTGCAGGTACTTGACGAGGATGAAGCCGAGCACCAGGAGGATCAGGAAACCCCAGGCGCACCAGTCGAAGTACTTTTCGATCCAGGATTTCACGCTCGGGCCGAAGACGTAGATGATGCCGGCGACGAGCACGAACCGCATCGAGCGCCCGACAATCGACGCGCTGACGAGGGTCCAGAAACTGACGTTGAAGACGCCAGCCGCAATGGTGAAGACCTTGTACGGAATCGGCGTGAAGGCGGCGGTCAGAATGGCGAGGAAGGCGTTGCCCTGGTAAAGCGTCTGCACCTTCTCGAAAGCCGCCTGCGAAAAGAGGTGCGGAATGAACCAGCCCTGCACCGCGTGCCACGCGCCGGCCCCGATCGCATAGCCGATCATCCCCCCGAGCACCGATCCAACCGCGCAGATGGCGGCGAACCGGAAGGCCCGTTTCGGTACGCCCACCGCCAGGGCGATCAGGAGCACGTCTGGCGGAATGGGAAACACCGACGATTCCGCCACCGCCAGAAAGAACAACGCCCAGGCCCCGCCCGGCCGCTCGGCCCAGCTCAGGGTCCAGTCGTACAGCCGGCGCATCAACCCCGGCGGGCGCGCATTGTCCGTAACGGTCGCTTCGGCACACATCCGGCGCGAGTGGACGCAAAAGCGGCGGCCCCGTCAAGGTCCGGCGCGCCGCATCCGTCCGCCATTCCTTAATCGCATCTTAATCCCGCGGGTGTTAAGGGTGCCTTGGAACATCGTCGTTCCGTGACCATCATGCGAATCCTGGTTGTTGAAGACGAACCGCGGCTTCTCCGCAACCTCGCCAAGAGCCTGCGCGAGGCGGGTTACGCCGTCGACACGGCGGAGACGGGCGACGACGGGTTGTTCAAGGCGCTGACCTACGACTACGACGCGGTGGTGCTCGATGTCATGCTGCCGGAACTCGACGGCTGGCAGGTGCTCGAGGGCTTGCGCGCCGCGAAACGCACCCCGGTGCTGATGCTGACCGCGCGCGACACCACCCGCGACCGGGTTCGGGGACTCGACACCGGCGCCGACGATTACCTCGTGAAACCGTTCGATCTGGCCGAACTGCTCGCCCGCCTGCGGGCCCTGATCCGGCGGGCCTCCGGCCACGGACGGTCCACCATCGAGATCCGGGACGTCGTGATCGACACCCGGGCACGCACCGTGCAGCAATCGGGGAATCCGGTGTCCCTGACCGCGCGCGAATATGCGATCCTCGAATACCTCGCGCTCCACCGCGGCGAGGTGGTGACCCGCACGGCGCTTTACGAACATCTTTTCGACGAATCGGAGGATACCCTGTCGAATCTGCTGGACGTGCATGTGTTCAGCATTCGCCGGAAACTGGGGGCGGACCTGATCGCCACCCGGCGCGGTCAGGGGTATTGCATCGAGAGCTGAGGGCTTATGCGGTTGCCGACGTCCATTCGCTGGCGGTTGCAGCTCTGGCTGGCCTTCCTGCTGGTCGGCCTGCTCAGCGGGTTCGGGCTGACCGCCTTTCAACTCTACCGGACCAACCGCTTGAACCAGATCGACGGGGAGCTGGAGCAACGGTTGGCGGCGGTGGCCGCCGATGTCCGCCGCCCGCCCGAAGGCCCGCGTCCGTTGCCCGGCGACCGGCCGGCCGAAGGGGAACCGTTTCGCCGCGGCGAACTGCGACCGCATCCGCCTTTCGACCGGGGACCGGGCTTTCCCGGCTTCGGGCGGCCGGGCGAGCCGACGGAACGTTGGCTGACGAACCGGACCATCGACCTTTCACCAGCCACCCGCGCCCTGTTCGATGAGGCGGACACCAACGGGTTTTACTACGCGATCTGGTTCCGGGGCGACCTGCTCCTGAAATGTTCGACCAATGCCCCGCCCGATCTTGCGGCGCCGCGCCATGGGCTGGGCGGGCGGCTGGTTCGCGCGGGTTTTCGGGCGGCGAACCGCGAGGTGTTCCTCGGCACGGAAATCGGGGACTGCGTGCTGATTGGCCGGCCGATGCAGACGGATCTGGCTGCCATGCGCCGGTTTGCCCTGTGGCTCGTCGTGGCGGGGCTGGCGGTGCTGGCGGTCGGGTTGGGCGGCGGTTGGGTCATCGTCACCCGCGCGATCCGGCCCGTCGAGACCATCAGCGCCGCCGCGGCCCGCATTTCCGCCGGCAACCTCGCCGAGCGCATTCCCGTGCGCGAATCCGGCAGCGAACTCGGGCGTCTGGCGGGCGTGTTGAACACCACCTTCAGCCGGCTCGAGACCGCCTTCGCGCAGCAACGACAGTTCACCGCGGATGCCTCCCACGAGCTGCGGACCCCGATCGCCGTGCTGCTGTCCGAGACCCAGACCGCCCTGACCCGCGAACGCTCGCCGTCCGAATACCGGGAGACCATCGAAGCCTGCCAGGACACCGCGCAACGCATGCGCCGCCTGACCGAATCCCTCCTCGAACTCGCCCGGTTCGATGCCGGCCAGGAAGCGATGCAGCGCGAGCCGCAGGACCTGGCGGGCCTCGCGCGGGATTGCGCCGAGGCCATCCGCCCGCTGGCCCGGGATCGGAAAATCACGCTCCACACCGACCTCGCTCCGACCCCCGTCGAGGGCGACGGCGACCGACTCCACCAGGTGATCATCAATCTGCTGACCAATGCGATTCACTACAATCGCGAGGCCGGCGAGGTGCGGATCACGACGACGGTCACCGGAGATGTGTCCGTCCTCCGGGTGACGGACACCGGGCCGGGAATCGCGCCGGAAGACCTCCCGCGCCTGTTCCATCGGTTCTACCGGGCCGATCCGGCGCGGGCCCGCTCGCAGGGGCGGGCCGGTTTGGGCCTCGCCATCAGCCAGGCCATCGCCGATGCCCACGGCGGTTCGCTCGAGGTCGAAAGCCGGGTCGGCGAGGGAACGACGTTCTCGCTCACGCTCCCCGCGATCGAACCTGCGGTCGAAACGGGCTGACCCTCGCGCGGCGGACACCCGGGAGATCCCGTCGAGCAAAACCGGCGTCGCCGCGTCATCCCGCTCCCGCCCTACCCGCCGCCCGTCGGCGGATACCGGGACCGCCAGAGTGCGGCAGGCTTCGCCGGCCTCCAGTCCGCAAAGAAACCGGATCCTGATATGCCAGTAGCGAGAACCGGTCCCTTGGCGTGGCTACGGGATTTCCTCGCGCAGGAGGTCCAGGAAGAGCGTGCCGTAATCCTCGTAACGATCGCCGCCGGTGTAGAAGGCGCCGGTATCGGAGTCGTCCTTCGTGGTGGCGGGGGTGGTCGCGGACGTCGCTTCGATCTGGGTGTCCTCGTACCACTCGTTGAAACTCGTTACCATCATCACCCGGCCACAGCGCGGATCGAGGTTCGGCAACGCGACGTCATGGATCATCGCGCGGAAGAGGTCGCCCTCCTTCGAGTCCGGTTGATCGGTGAAATACCGGGCCCGTCCGGGATGCCCGCGCCGGACCGCGGTGTCGTTGTAGCCCGGCGCAATGGTCGGCATGAAGGCCGTGCCCACCGAGTTGGCTTCGGCCTTCGCATGCCGGTAGTTCGCCGCCAGAAAGTCGATGGCCTTCCGCGTGCCGCCGAACCGGCCCACGGATTGCCCATAGACATCGTAGGCCGTGACCGCATCGAAGTTCTTCGCCCATTCGGCCTGGTAGCCCGCGCCGAACACATCGTCGCCGACGAGGTAGAGGTTCGGGAACTTCTCGCGAGTTTCCTGGAGCGCCTCCGCCCCCTTGTCCCGAAAGTACTCGCGCGTGAGGTAGACGAACACGACCGGTTTGCTGTTGATGCGCAGGTAGGCCGGGTGATCGAAATAGTGCTCGCTCAGATAGGTGAGGTCCGGGATCCAGCGGCTGTAATCCGGGCTGGCGAAACGCCCCATCCGTCCGGTGGCCTCATAAAGGACGGCGTACTTGAGCCTGGCGGAATCCGGGTGCGGCAGAATGGCGTCGCGGAAGTTGACGTCGGTCTGGGTGTCCGCGCCCCACCAACTGACCGCCCAGAAATCGATGCGGCCCCGGACACTTTGCGCGATATGGTCGGCAATCACGGCGGGATCATCCGAGCGGTAACGCCCGAGTTTCGGCGCCTGCGGCGGCTGCAAGTGCTGCCGCATCACCTGCCGCCACTCCCGCCCGCCCCGATACCACGGATAATAATAGACGCCGACCTTGGGTTCGCCTTCGGGCCGGCTCCCAACGGGCGCCTCGGCCGGCTCGGCGGCCTGCGAACCGGACGTCAGCAAAAGGCCCAGCAGCGCGCCGAGAACGCCGGCGGCCGGCCCTGACAGTGCAGCCCTCCGGTCCGGGGCTGCGTGGAGGTGGCCTGGCAATCGGGCCAGAAGGGGGCGGATGAGGGGAGTCGGCTTCATTGCATGCACAGCGTCTTGGACGGTTCACAGAAGCTCTTAACAGCGCCTCCCAGCAGGAGCAATCGCATTTGACCATGCGGATCTGGGACTCGCGGGCTGCGACATTGGGCTTGCTGTCACCGCGGCGTTCCGATAAAAGCTTCGTTTGTCTTATGGCTGCTATCGGGCGCTTTCAGCGAGGCGACGACGTGTTCTACGCCAAGGTGGTCGAGGGTGAGTTGTTCCGGGTGATCGGGGATGTCTTCGGCTCGCCGTCCTTCGAACGCACCCCGACCCCCACCAAAGGGGTCAAGACGCTGACCCCGGTGAACCCCTCGAAGATCGTCGCCGTCGGGCTCAACTATGCCGAGCACGCCCGGGAGACGGGCAAGCCGCTCCCCAAGGAACCGTTGATCTGGTTCAAGGCGCCCACGTCCATTTTGCCGGACGGAGGGAAGATCGAACTCCCCTTTCCGGATCATCACGTGGAGCACGAAGCGGAACTGGCCATCGTGATCGGGCGCCGGGTCCGCAACGTGACCCCGAACGCCGCCAGCCGCTACATCTTCGGCTACACGGCGGCGCAGGACATCAGCGACCGGACGATTCAGCGGGCGGAAAGCCAGTGGGCGCGGGCGAAATCCTTCGACACCTTCACGCCGCTCGGGCCCTACGTCGAAACCAAGATCAACCCGCATGACCTGACCATCCAGCTCTTCCAGAACGGGCAGTTGCGCCAGAATTCCCACACCGGCCAGCTGGTCCACAACTGCTTCGACCTGGTCAGTTTCATCTCCTTCAACCTCACGTTGCTGCCCGGCGACGTGATCCTCACGGGCACGCCCAGCGGGGTCGGTCCGATCACCTCCGGGGACAAGCTCGAGGTGCGCATCCAAGGGCTGGCTCCGCTGCTCAACAGCGTCAAGTAGCGGCCCGTTTCCGTAGCGGCGGATTATGCCCTCGTTTCCGTCGGGAGCGCCGCTTCCGCCCGCTGCATTGCTGCCTCCCGTTCGAGCAACGTGGGGTGGGAGTAGTGGAACCGGCTGTAGAGCGGGTGCGGGGTGAGGTTGCTGAGGTTCTTCGTGCTGAGCCGGCGCAGGGCGCCCGCGAGCGAGGCGGCGCCACCCATGGCCCGGACGGCGAAGGCGTCCGCCTCGAATTCGTGCCGGCGTGACCACCGGTTGAAAAGCGGGGTCAACCAGAAGAGCGCCGGTCCCGAGAGCAGGGTGAACAGCAGAAACGCGGCGGCCAGGCTGTCTGCCGGAAGGCCGAACGCGGCATAGAACCAGTCCCTGCCCGCCAGCCAGGCGAGCACCCAGAATCCGGCCAGCATCTGCACCGAGGCCACCGCCAGCATCTTGGGCACGTGGCGCAGGCGGAAATGACCGATCTCGTGAGCCAGGACCGCTTCCAATTGGGGTTCCTCAAGCTGCTCCACCAGGGTGTCGAAAAGGACGATCTTGCGGAAGCGCCCGAGGCCGGTGAAGAAGGCGTTCGAGTGGCGGGAGCGGCGGCTGCCGTCCATCACCTCGATGCTGCGGGCCTGGAAACCGGTTCGTTGGGCCAGAGCCAGCAACCGGTCCCGCAGGGTTCCCTCGGGCAGCGGGGTGAATTTGTTGAACAATGGGAGCAACCAGACGGGCGCCACGAAGGCCATCAGCAGCTGGAACAGCACGACCACCGCCCACCCCCAAAACCACCAGGATGCCCCCATCCAGCCCACCAGTCGGAGCAGGACCCAGACCAGCGGGATCACCAGAACCGCGCCGATCAGGAGACCTTTCAAGCGATCCATCCACCACAGGCCCGGTGTGGTGGTGTTGAATCCGAAGCGTGCTTCCAGCCGGAACTGGGCGTGCCAATCCAGCGGGAGGCTGGACAGGCTGAGGGCCGTGGCGGCAAGGAACAGAAAGGCGGCGCCGCTCCAGGCCCCCGGGCCGAAGGCGCCGGTGAACGCCGTCCAGGCCGCCGGCAGCACCCCGCTGAACAGGACCAGCAGCAAGACCGCCGCCTCCCACGCGGCCTCGACTTGCGCCAGGCGCGTCCGGGCCAGGGTGTAGGCCACCGAACGCTGGTAGGTGGCGAGGTCCATCACTCCCGTGAAGGCCTCTGGCAGGGCATGAGCATGCCGGCGAACGTGATTGCCGTTGAGACGCTCAAGCCCGAGGAAGGCGAGCAAACGGGTCACGATGACCGCAATCACCAGCCCCTGCAGCCATCCGATTGCCGCCTGGTCCATGGTTTGGGGTGCCGCGCTGCCGCAAGGGTTCGTCGATGGCGTTCCCGGCGGTTGGCGCCGACTGTCAGCGGACTACTCGGCCGCGAGCTTGGTGAAGATCTGATCGGCCTCCGCAAGCGATTCCTTCGAGCCGATGTCGAACCAGAGGCCAGGAACCCGCCAGGCGTAGACCGCGGTTTGAGGATAGAGCCATTCGACCAGGCGACCGGGCTGGTCCGGGTTCCCTCCCCCGGCAATGTATTGCGCGATCATCGGCAGCGTGTGCCGGGGGTAGTAGTAGAGCGCGATTCCGGTCAGGGTGCTCCGCGGCTCCTTCGGCTTCTCCTCGAAAAAGGTGATGCGATTCTGTTCGTCGAGCACGATCGAGTTGTATTTCCGAATCAGTTCCAGGCTTCCCACATCATAGACCGCCGTGACCGGGGCCTGCTTTTGCCGGCAGAAGGCGCCGAACCCCTCAAGGCTTTCGCTGAACAGGTTGTCGCCGGCCACCACGATCAGGTCGTCCTGGAGCGCTTCCCTTGTCAGCACGAAGTGGATGTCGCCGATGGCGCCAAGTTTGTTGGTGTCGTCCGTGGATCCATCGTTCACGATCGTGAATTCGAGCGCGGTCCCGGTGGCGCGGTAGGCGTCGGCCCAGCGTTGGAAGTGACCGGCGAACTTGGCATTGGTGACGACGTACACGCGGTTCAGCCCAGGGATCCCGCGGAGGTTGTCGAGCACGTGCTCGACCATGGGCTTCCCGGCCACGGGCAGCAGTGGTTTGGGCTGGTTCAACGTGAGGGGGTAAAGGCGGGTGGCGTAGCCGGCGCCAAGGATCAGTAAGTTCATCGTTCCAGGTTCCAACAAGGGGGGAGGCTGGCCGGCATTGCCACCGGACCTCCCCGGGCTTCGTTTACTGTGTTGTCTCGAAAAACTCCGGGGCAATGGACTCGGCGAGTTTCTGGGCCCGGCCGCTGATCTCGGCGGTGTTCTTCGAACCCAGCGCAAACTCGGCGAGTTCGCGGGCCTCGGAGAAACGCAGGTGCCGGATGACGTACTTGATCGAGGGCAGCAAGGCGGGAGCCACGCTCAACTCGTCCGCGCCCATCCCGATCAGCAACGGGGCCAAAGCCGGATCCCCGGCCATCTCACCGCAGACGCCCACCCAGATGCCTGCCCGATGCGCCGCGTCGATGGTCATCTTGATGAACCGCAACACCGCCGGATGCGTCGGCTGATACAAATGCGCGATCTTCGGATTCATCCGGTCCACGGCCAGTGAGTACTGGATCAGATCGTTCGTGCCGATGCTGAGAAACCGACAGCGTTCCGCGAGGAGATCGGCCGCGACCGCCGCCGAAGGGATCTCGATCATGGCGCCAATCTCGAGGTCGGCCTGGAACGGATGCCCTTCCCGGCGGAGCTGCTCCTTGCATTCCTCGACGACCTCGTTCGCCTGGTTCAACTCGTCGACACCCGAGATCATCGGATACATCATCTTGATGTTGCCGGCGACGCTGGCGCGCAGGATGGCCCGAAGCTGGGCCTGGAAGAGGTCGCGTTCCTGAAGGCAGATGCGGATGGCGCGCCAGCCCAGAAACGGATTGTGCTCCGTCGGGGCGTCCCGGGTGGTGAGCATCTTGTCCCCCCCCAGGTCGAGCGTGCGGATGATGACCGGCGCCGGCTTCAACGCTTCCGCCAGCGCGCGATAGGCCGTGTATTGTTCCTCTTCGCTCGGGAGATGTTTGCGATCCAGAAAGAGAAACTCCGTTCGGAACAAGCCCACCCCCTCGGCGCCGCATCCCAGGACTTCCGGCGTCTCTTCGGGTCCTTCGATGTTTGCCGAAAGCACCACCTGATGTCCGTCGAGCGTCACCGCGGGAAGCGCGCGGTTCTCTTGTAGCCGCTCCTGCAGGTCGCGGTACTTCCGGGCCAGCTGGCCATATTGAAACAGGGTCTGCTCGGTGGGATGCAGAATCAGATGGCCGTTGAACCCGTCCAGCAGCGCATACTGCCCGCCGTGCACGCGCTGGGTGGCATCCTGGAGCCCGGTGACGGCGGGCAGGTTCAAGGCGCGCGCCAGGATGGCCGAGTGGGAGGTGGCACTGCCCTGATCGGTCGCAAAACCGAGGATCTTGCGGCGGTCCAGCAGCGCGGTCTGTGACGGGGTCAGATCCCGGGCCACCAGGATGCAGGGCTCCCGGATATCCGACAGGTCCGCCGGGGGCTCGGGGCTCAGGAGGTTGTGAATGACCCGGCCCGTGACATCCCGGATGTCCGCCGCGCGCTCGCGCAGGTAGCCGTCCTCCATCGCGGAAAATCCCTCGATAAACCGCTGCGCCACGAGCGAGAACGCATGCTCGACATTGATGCGGTCGGCGGCGGTCATCCGTTTCACCTCCTCGATCAGTGAGGGGTCCTCGAGGATGAGCAGTTGGGCGTCGAAAATACGGGATTCCTCGGCCCCGAGCGCGGAGCTGACCCGGCGCTGCAACTCGAGCAGTTGCCCGCGCGTGGCGACCAGTGCGTGCTCCAATCGCCGCTGGTGCTCGTCCACTTCCTCCGTGGAAATCCCGTAACGCGGCACCTCCGTAGTGACCGCCGGACGTAGGATGAACAGTTTGCCACGACAAACCCCGCGTGAGGCCGGGATGCCGTTTAGAATCCGTTCTCCTTTGGTGGCAGGATCATCCACGCGGTTTCCATAGCCCGGGCGGCGGTTTTTGGAAACGAAAATCGATCCGCCGGAAGGGGGATGGGTTGCCGGGCCGCACCCGGCCCGGGCCGGGGTCGGGTACTCCAACGGGGCCCGGGGAGCCTGGCGGCGAGACGATGCCTGGGGGCGGCGCCGGAGACAACTGGAAGCGCGCCCCGGCTTTCCCGGAGGCGGGTTTCCACGTGCGGGCTGGCTTCCCCCGGCGGGGGCGTGGTAGAAGCCTGCCGTGCGTCACCGCCCCGCCATGCTCCGTCTCCGAATGGTAGTTCTGTTGTGCCTGCTGGCGACGGTGGCGGCGGCCGGGTGGTTTTTGCAGCGGCTTTTTCCGCCCGGGCCGCCACGGACTTCGGGGAGCCCGGCGCGCGCTTCCGCCGGCGGGAATCCGCAGGAACTGGCCGAACAGGTGGTGGCCCTGGAACGACGCGAAGCGGCCATGGCCGAGGAATTCTGGGCCCCGGAACTGCTCGCCCAGCGCCATGCCCGGGTGTTCGAGGAGTTGTGGAACGAGCTGAATTCGGCGCCGGACGATTGGGCCGTCCTTGCACGGTTTGCGGTCGAGACCGTCCTGCTGCCCCGCCCGGCCGTGGTCGAAACGCTTCCGCACGGCATCAGGGTTTCCCGCGGCGGGGACCGGAGGCAGCTGGATTTCGCAGAGTGGCGGGTATGGCTGGCGGCCCGTGCGGTGGAGGGTTGGGAACTCGGGCCGATCGAATTTCGTCACCTGGCCTTCGACCCTGCATCCGGCAGCGCGCCGGCCCGCAGCCGTTTTGGGTTTCGCGCCCATTTGCGACGACCGGACCCGGAGGAACGCGCGCTGTTGACGGGGGATCTCGAAGTGACCTGGAGCGTGACGGAGAGCCCGGAGGCGCTCCCGCGGGTGGCGGGAATCGATGCCGGCGGGGTCGGGCTGAAGCGGCGGGCGGGACCGCCGCCTTTCCGCGAGCTCCTCAACACCCGGATCACGCCGCCGGAGAAGTCGTTCTTCATCGACCCGTTGATCGCCCGCGATCTGAATGGCAACGGCCGGCCCGAGCTGATTCTGGGTTCGGTGAACCGCGTGTTCGAGCTGGCCCCGGAGGGATGGCGCGAAGGGAGGTTGGTCGAGGGGGAGGTCGGCGCGACGTTCACTTCGGTGATCGGGGACTTCGATGGGGATGCGGTGGACGATCTGTTGGTGGCGCGTTTCGAGGGGCTGGTTCTGTTTGCGGGAAGTTCCGGGGGTGGCGTTGGCGGGGCGGGGCGGCCGGCCTGGCCGGCGGCATCAAGGCTTCGATATGCGCAGGTCCTGACGACCGGTGACGTGGACGGGGACGGAGATCTCGACGTCTGGCTCGGGCAATACAAGGGGCCGTACAACCAGGGGCAGATGCCTGCGCCATACTACGATGCCAACGATGGCAACCCGTCGTGGCTGTTGCTCAACGATGGACAGGGCCGGTTTGCGGACGTCACGGAAGCCGCCGGGTTGGTCTCGAAACGCTGGCGGCGGACCTACAGTGCGTCGTTGGTGGACCTGGACGACGACCGCGACCTGGACTTGTTGGTGGTGAGCGACTTCGCCGGCCTGGACGTGCATCTCAACGATGGGCACGGGCATTTTCGGGACGTGACCCGCGAGCGCGTGGATGAACCGCACGGCTTCGGGATGGCCCATGTGCTGGCGGACTTCAACCGGGACGGTCGCGCGGATCTGCTGATGACCGGGATGCACTGCCCGACGGCGTGGCGGCTTGATCACCTGGGGTTGACGCGTCCCGAACACCCGGATTATGCGCGGGCGCGGGCGCGGATGACGTCGGGTTGCCGGCTTTATTTCGGGCAGCCGGACGGGCGGTTGGCGCAAGGACCGGCGGGTGCCGCGCTGGCCCGGGCCGGCTGGACCTGGGGCTGCGTGGCGTTCGATCTGGAGAACGACGGTTGGTTGGACATCTACGCGGCGAACGGCCACGAGACCAAGGCCTGGGTGCAGGACTACGAGCCCGAGTTCTGGCTCCACGATATCTACGTGGCGGATTCCCGGGACGACCCGGTGACGGCGGCGTATTTCGGCGGGAAGATCAGCCGGACCCGCGGCCAGGGCATGTCCTACGGCGGTTACGAGAAGAACCGTTGCTACGTCAACCTGGCGGGTGCCGGCTTCGCGGAGATCGGCTGGTTGCTTGGGGTCGCTTTACCCGAAGACAGCCGGAACGTGGTGGCCACCGATCTGGACGCGGACGGTCGCCAGGATCTCGCGGTAACCACTTTCGAGGCCTGGCCGGAAGTGCGCCAGACGTTGCGCGTCTTTCGCAACGAACTCCCGGACCCGGGCAACTGGATCGCCTTCCGTTTGCAGCGATCGGGCGCAACCGATGGTCCGGAAGGCGCGGTGGTGACCCTGCGCGGGGCGGGCCGGGCGGATCGACGCTGGATTGTCACCGGCGATTCTCACCGGTCCCAGCAGGCCCCGGTGGCCCACTTCGGTCTTGGCTCGGCGGACGCCGTCGATTCGGTCCAGGTGGCGTATTCCAGCGGGGAGATCCAGATCATCGAGGGTCCGGCGATCAACCGGACTCACACCCTCTCGCGCGGTCCGGGCGCCGGAACGGACGTCGGCGTGGAGTGATCCGCTGCCGCGAGCCACGCCTCCGCCTGGCGGCGGGCAGCGTCCATCTTCGGGTAACGGATTTCGCGGTAACCGGAGACTTGCTCCGGCAGGCACAGCACCTGGACGAAGCGCTCGTAAGCCGCGCCCTCGGGGCGGCGACTCTCGAATTGCGGCAGCAGGCCGAGGTACCAGTCGCGGAACTCGCGTTCCGGGCGGTGCCATTCGGGCAGCAGGCGACGGAGCCACTTCATCCGCTTTACCAGGTTCAGCATCCAGTCGCGGGTTTTCATGTCCCACGCGAACTCCCGGCCCCAGAGGTTGAACTGCGGGCGGTTCAGGTGGCGGTAGCTCAGGCGGTCGCCGCGGGCTGGATCGACCTGATAACGCGCGCAATCGCGCCGGTGCTTCTCCTCGCTTGTGAGCAGGTGGGCGACAAAGACCTCGTCCTTGATCGCCATGACCTTGTGCAGATTCCAAATGACCGCCCGGGTGGCGGCGTAGTCGTGGGCGGAGGCGTCCAGGTTGTGGATCCGCTCGACCCACTCGGCGTAGCGCCGGGCGTAATCGAGATCGTCGTACTGGATGAGGTCGTAGACCCGCTGGGCGAAATCCCGCCGCCCGGCATCATCCAGCTTCAGCCGGCTGGCCGTGATTTCGACCAGGTGCCGGTATTCGGACGCGAGCCCGCCGCCCCGCCGGCTCCGCCGCAGGATGTCCACCTTGTCCGCGACGACCGCGCTGAACGTGGCCGGTTCGCGGTGGATCCCGGCGGCCTGGCAGACGGCTTCGAGATCGATCACCACCATGCGTCCGAGCCGGAAGGCGTCGAGGTTATCGGCCGCCGCCGCGCCCATCCCCGTGCCGATGGCCCACTCGATGCTCGCCAGGCCCAGCGGCAGCAATCCGCGCTGCCAGGCGATCCCGAGCATGATGATGTTGGCGTAAAGCTGGGTGCCGAAGAAGGCCTCGGAGATTTCCGAGACGTTGCACGAGAAGTACGCGTCGCCCCGCGTGTTCCGACGGAGACCTGCCTCGAGTTCCGCGACATCGAAATCATCCCGGCCGAGCAGGGCGAGGATGGTGGCGGTCTTGTGGGAGTTCGCGATCACCACGGTGCGCTCGGGGCTGCCGACGCGCTGGTTGGTGGCGGGATCCAGGGCGCGCGCGGCTTCGAGCAAATCCACGCCGAGGATGAGGTCCGCCTTGCCGTAGGGAATGACGTTGGACGTGAAGGGCGCCCCCGGTGGCGAAAAGGAGATCATCGAGTAGACCCCGCCGTTCCGGATCGCCAGGCCCTTCTTGTCGCAAAACTGAACCCGGTAACCCTCGCGGTGGCCGGCCAGGACCAGCAGCGCCCCGGCGGTCCCGATGCCCATGCCGCCCACGCCCGCAAGATAGCCGTGCCATGTCCGGTCAAGGGTGGGGCGGGCGATTTCGGTCAGGCTGGAGAGATCCAGGCGTTCGATGGGCTTCAGGGCCGGCTGCGAACGCCGGACGATGATCTCCTCGAACGCCGGGCAGGCCTTGACGCGGGGGGCGCCGTCCGGCGTGCTGACCATGAAGCGCGTGCAGGCCCCGTCGCTCACGCACCAGGAGCGATCGATCTGCACCTTGCGGCCGAAAGGCGTTTCCTCGAAGGTCAGCCCCGGACAGCCGGTGGCCTGGGTGCATTCCAGACAGTGTTCGCACACTTCGGCGGTGACGTTGATGTGCGTCTTGCGGGGGATGTAACCGCGGGTCTTCAGGGTGCGCCGCTCCTCGCGGGCGGCGCGCCGGTGAAAGGTGATGCCGCATTCCTTGTCCGCGACCACCACCTTGACGCCGTCCTGCAGGATGGTCTTCTCCAGCAGGTGCCGGTAGGTTTCCCGCTCCGCCGGGTTCACCCGGACCACGGTGGCGCCGGTGCGGACCCGGTCGGTGATTCCCGCCACAATCGCGTCGATGTTCTGCGCGAAGGTCGTTTCTCCCAGCAGACTGTCGGGCAGGCCGGGCGTGGTCTGGTGCCCGGTCATGGCGGTGGTCTTGTTGTCCAGGATGACGTAAGTGATGTCCTGGCCGTTCTTGAGCGAGTTCGAGATGGCGATCTGCCCGCTGTGGAAGAAGGTCGAGTCGCCCATGAACACGACCTGTTTGTTGCGGATGAACGGATCGATGCCCGCGCCCGTCCCGCCGCCCAGCCCCATGCCGCTGTAGTTGTGCATGAGGTCCTTGGTGGGCTCGAACATCAGCATCGTGTAGCAGCCCGTGTCGCCGTGGAAGACCAGGTCCACCGGGTTCGCCCCGTGCGCCCGTTTCATGTAGAGCGGGTCGCGGAACTGGCGCTTGATCTCGAGCAACACACTGGCCGAGTCGCGGTGCGGACAACCCGGGCAGAACGTCGGAGTGCGTGGCGCGACGCGGACGACGACGGATTTCACCCGCTGGATGAGGTCCAGTTCGCGGCGCACGCGGTCGGCATCGAACCGTCCCTGGAGTTCGGGCAGGGTGAGGAACAGGCGTCCGAAACGCTCGATCAGCTTGCTTGGATTGAGCCCGCGGGTGTCTGGAATACCGGGCAGCCCCGCGGGAAATTGCTTCCCCCATACCTCCTGGGCGAAGGGGGCGGTCTCGTGGTCCGCGGCCTGCCGTGCCTGATGGATGATTTCGACCACCTGGTCCTGCAGGAAGGGGCGCCGTTCCTCGACCACGAAAAGGCGTTTCAAGCCGCGGGCGAAATCGAGCGTCAACCGCGGGTCGAGCGGGTAGGTCACGCCGACTTTCAGAATCGGAAATGCGCCGTCGAGTCCGAGTTCGGCCAGGGCGTGCCGCAGGTAACAGTAGGCGGCGGCCGAGGTGACGAAGCCAAGCCCGGCCGGCTCGTTGAGGTGGCCGGTGGCGGGGATGACTCGATTCGCTCCATGCCGCCGCGCGCTGGCCCAGAGCCGTTCGACGCGCCCGTGCATGGCCTGTTCCTTGCGCCAGGTGCGCGGCGGGAGCAGGACGTTGCGCTCGAAATCGATGCCCGCGGTGTCCAGCGTGATCGGGTTGCGGGTGTTTTGTTCGGGGAAGTGGTTGGGACGAACGCGCACGGTGCCACCGCCATCCGCCTGGTTTGTCGTGACGAGGTAGCCAACGTAGAGTTCGCTTTCGCGGGACAACTTGAAGGCGAGATCGATCCAGTCCTTCAGCTCCTGCGCATCGGCCGGTTCGAGGACGGGGAGCATGAGGTGCTTTGCCAGGAAGCGCGAATCGGCCGGTACCTGGGTGGAATCGCTCCAGGGATCGTCTCCGAAGATGAAGACGCCGCCTCCCTTGGGATGCGCGCCCACGAGGTTGCCGAGGGCGAGGGCATCGGCGGCGACGTGGGCGCCGACGCTCTTCTGGACGCTGATGGCGCGGAAGCCATGCATCTGCGCGCCGTTGACCATCGCGGCGGCGAGGGCTTCGTTGTTGGCGAGCGTGGCGCGGATGCCCTTTTCCTGGAGGAGTTCCTGCAGGGATTGGGCGGTGTCGAAGAAGCCGGAGACGGGCGATCCCGGGTAACCGGTCCACAGGTGGGTGCCGCCCTCGGTCTCGAGGCAGCCTTTGACCAGCAGTTCGTTGCCGGTGAAGACTTCCAGACCGCTTGCCCTGCCGAATCGTGGGTCGACTTTCACGCGATAAGAGCAGACCATGCCATCCGACCGCGCCGGAGGCAACCGCCACTCAAGCCATCAATGACCGAAAAGCAGAACGCCGCAGACCAGGGGGCCTGCGGCGCGAAATGTCGTTTGTGAAGTGCCAACTAGGCGCCGTCATCGCCGATGGCCTCGACCGGGCAGCCTTCCTTGGCTTCCTTGCACTGGGCTTCCTCCTCGGGTGAGGCAGGCTGCTTGGTGACGTAGGAGTAACCGCCGTCCTCGTTGCGGGAGAAGTTGTTGGGCGCCGTCTCCCGGCACAGGTCGCAGTCGATGCACTGGTTGTCGACGTAGTATTTGCCGGCAACGTTGTCCGAGTACTTGTTTTCGATGTCAGCCATAAAGCAATCAGATTCGCTGGCCTTTGATAGTTGTACCACCTGATGAAAATCAAGTCCGATCTGCCAGAAAATCCCGCCCCCGCGGGCCCGGCGACCGCTCTTTCAGGGATCAGTCGCGACTCATGGCCAGGAGCTGTTGTTCGACCCCGGCCCGGAGTCTCTCGCGCTCGTCTGCGTCCGGCTCCGGGGGAACGTGGATGCGGTCTGAAATGAAGACCGTGATGGGGGACCCCGGGAGCGGGATCTGGAACCGGTCCCAGCTCGGAACCTCCTTCTTCCAGGCGGCATGGAAGCTGGCGAGCACAATCGGCAGCCCGGTGGTGGCGGCCAGGCCGATGACCCCGGGCTGCAGCTTGTAGCGCGGTCCGCGAGGGCCATCGGGCGTCACCGCCAGGTCGTAGCCCTTCTGCGCCAGGGTGGCCATCTCGAGCAGGGCCTGGCCGCCGCGCCGGCTGCTTGATCCCCGGACCGGTTCCACGCCGAGGAGTTCGATCACCCGGGCCAGCGTCGCTCCATCGCGGCTGGCGCTGGCGATTGCGGCCATGCGCCGCCCCCGTTGGACCGACTGGACGTACCGCCGGTAAAGCATCACCGAGAGCGCCAGCCGGTTGTGCCAGATGGTGAAGATCGCCGGACCGGCCAGCAGGCTTTCCCGCGCCCGTTCCGGCTCGTCGAGCCGGTATCTCAGGGTGAGGTCCACCGTGCGGATGAAGGTGTGGATCGCCCGCGCGATCAGCCGTCCGCCGAACGTGGGCCTTTCCGGCACCACGATTCCGGAACGGACCGGGCGCCGGCGCCCGCTGGTTGACGTTTCTCCGGACATCAGCGCTTCTTGAGGGCGGCCCGTACCAGGTCCTCGACCACGGCTTGCTCGCCGAGCATCGCCTGGGAGGCCTTGACCGCGTCGTGAGCCTCGACCTGTTTGAAGCCGAGCGCGATCAAGGCCAGGACCGCATCGTTGAGCTTCTGGTCCGCGGGGCTCAGGCCGCGGGCGGCGCTGCTGGCCTCCCAGGCGCCGGCCGCGCCGACCTTGTCGCGGAGTTCCACGACGATGCGTTCCGCGGTCTTCTTGCCCACGCCGTTGATGCGGGAAAGGGCCTTGACGTCGCCGTCCGCCACGGCGCCCCGGAAGGCGGTGGGATTCATGCCGCTGAGGATGTTGAGCGCGATCTTGGGGCCGATGCCGCTGACGGTGTTGATCAACAGCCGGAACAACTCGCGCTCGGCGGCGCTGGCGAACCCATACAGCACGTGGGCATCCTCGCGAATCGCTAGGTGGGTGAGCAGTTGCACATCGCCTCCGGGCGGGGGCAACCGGTCGTACGAAGAAAGCGGGATCAACACCTCGTAACCCACGCCCTGCACGTCCACGGTGACCTGGGTGGGCAGGGCGTCCACGAGTTTGCCACGGAGGAAGGTGATCATGGGGCGCGGGGGGTGGGTTTCAAAGGGAATGGGATCGGGGGCGGGCGGCGGCTCTCAAACCTGCCTGGGGGCGGCCAGATGGAGGCGTTTCTGTTCCTGGGCGAACACCAGCGCCAGCGCCAGGGCGTCGGCGGCGTCATCCGGCGGCAGGGTTTCGAGCGCGAGGAGGCGCTGAACCATGCGGGCAACGGCGTGCTTGCCGGCCGCGCCGTAGCCGACGATGGCCTGCTTCACCCGGCGCGGCGCGAGTTCGAAGATGTCCAGCCCGGCCCCGGCCACCGCGGCGAGGCAGGCGCCCCGGGCCTCGCCCATGATGAGCGCGGTCTGGAGGTTCTGCGCGTAAAACAGCCCCTCAACCACGCAGACCTCGGGAGCATGCCGCTGGATGGCGTCGCGCGTGGCGTCAGCAATGCGCGCCAGGCACCGTGATCGACGCCAGCCGGCGGGGCATTTGACCACCTCGAAATGTACCGGCCGCGGCTGGGTGTCAGCCTGGTCGATCAGGCCCAAACCTGTGCCGCGCAGCGACGGGTCCACCCCGAGAATCCGTCCGACGGGCTTGCGTGGCGGGGTTTCTGCGGGCTCCCGGGCGGCCATCGACCGCCCGGTTCGGGAACCGGTCCGTTGCTGCATGACCTCGAATTGCTGCCGGGTGAAGCCCACGTGCCGAGCCTGCCAACCGGGCCGACCGGTGTCGAGGCGGGATGCGGCGGCTTGCGCCGGTCGGCCTCGGGGGGCAACATCCCCGGCCTATGGCGAAGGCTGAGTTTGTCCACCTGCACGTGCACACCGAGTATTCCCTGCTGGACGGGGCGTGCCGGCTGGATCGCCTGGTGGATCGCGCCGTGGCCCTGGATTTCCCGGCGCTGGCCATCACCGACCACGGCGTGATGCACGGCGCCATCGACTTTTACCAGACCGCGAAGAAGAAGGGCCTCAAACCCATCATCGGGTTCGAGGCCTACGTGGCGCCGGGGAGCCGGTTCGAGAAGAAGACCGGGAAGTCCGGCCGCGACGCCTACCAGCATCTGCTGCTGCTCGCCCGCAACGAAACGGGTTATCGCAACCTGATGCGGCTCACGACGGCCGCGCACCTCGAGGGCTATTATTACAAGCCCCGCATCGACAAGGAACTGCTCGCCGAACACCGGGACGGACTCCTCGTCTGCTCGGGGTGCCTGGCCAGCGAAATCCCCGAGTTGATCGTCCAGGGCGAACTGGCGAAGGCGCGCGACACCATCGACTGGTTCAAGCAGGTCTTCGGTCCCGAGAACTTCTATCTCGAACTGCAGAACCACCAGATCCCCGAGCAAACCCGCGTCAACACCCAGCTCATTGCCTGGGCGAAGGACTTCGGACTCAAGCTCGTCGCCACCAACGACGTCCACTACCTCGAACGCCAGCATTCGCACGCCCACGACTGCCTGATCTGCATCGGCACCCAGACCACCCTCGAGGACACCCGGCGGTTGCGTTATCAGCCCGAGCAGTTCTTCCTCCGTTCCGCCGACGAAATGGCCGCCCTGTTTGCCGAGGTTCCGGAAGCCGTGCGCCACACGGTGGAAGTGGCGGAGAAATGCAATCTGGAAATCGAGTTCGGCGCGCTCAAGTACCCTGGCTTCGCCCCGCCGGAAGGCCACGACAACGAATCCTATCTGCGACACTTGCTGGCCACCGGGCTGGACGAGCGTTACGGGCTCAGGGTCCGTGCGGAAGGGAAGGACTTCCGGGTCGACGCCGTCCCCGAGCCCGAGCGGCTGCCCGCCTTTCTCCAGGACGTACCGGCGGGATCGCCCGAGGACGAATCGGCGGTCGAGACCGCCGTGCAGCAGGTGGTGGACCGGCTCCAAAGCGAACTGGCCACCATCGAGCATCTCCAGTTCGTCAGCTACTTCCTCATCGTGGATGATTTCGTGCGGCACGGGCGGCAGCAGGGCATCGCGTGCGTGGCGCGCGGTTCCGCCGCCGGTTCCCTGGTGACCTATCTGCTCCAGATCTCGAACGTCGATCCCATCCGCTACAGCCTGCTGTTCGAGCGCTTCCTCAACCCCGAGCGCGTCAATCCGCCCGATATCGACATCGACTTCGCCGATGACCGCCGCGGCGACGTCATCGAGTACGTGCGCCGGAAATACGGACGCGAATCGGTGGCGCAGATCATCACCTTCGGCACCTTGGGCGCGAAATCGGTGGTGCGCGATGTCAGCCGCGCCATGGGCCTGCCGTACGCGGCGGGCGATCGCCTGGCGAAGATGATCCCGACCGAACTGGGGATCACGCTGGCGAAGGCGCTCGAGAAATCCCCCGACTTCAAGCAGGCCTACGACACCGAGGAGCAGACCCGCGAACTCGTGGACATCGCGTTCGTGCTTGAGGACCTCACGCGCAACGCGTCCGTGCACGCCGCCGGCGTCGTGATCGGCGGCGAACCGTTGGTCAACTTCATTCCGCTCAAGCAGGACGAAAGCGGCGGCATCGTCACCCAGTATCCCATGGGACCGGTCGGCGACCTGGGCCTGTTGAAGATGGATTTCCTCGGGCTCAAGACCCTGACCGTCATCCGCAACACCTGCGAAATGGTGCAACGCACCCAGGGTGTCGATCTTCAGGTGGACCGCCTGCCGCTGGACGACGCGCCGACCTACGAACTGCTCAACAACGCCC
Organism: Verrucomicrobiales bacterium; assembly: GCA_024233305.1. Classification (GTDB taxonomy): domain Bacteria; phylum Verrucomicrobiota; class Verrucomicrobiia; order Limisphaerales; family J093; genus J093. The sequence continues at coordinate 38,513 of JACKPV010000025.1, read as the reverse complement.
GGACACTCGGCGTGTTCCAGCTGGAATCCGGCGGCATGCGCGATCTGTGCCGCAAGTTCCAGATCAAGTCCGTCGAGCACATCACCGCCTTGATCGCGCTCTACCGGCCCGGCCCGATGGACCTCATCCCCGAGTTCATCCGGCGGCGGCACGGGGAAATCGAGATCGCCTACGAACACCCGCTGCTGGAACCCATCTGCCGCGAAACCTACGGCATCATGGTCTATCAGGAGCAGGTCATGCAGGCGACCCAGGTCCTGGCCGGCTTCACCCTCGGCAGCGCCGATTTGCTCCGGCGCGCCATGGGCAAGAAGGACGTCGAGAAAATGGTCCAGCAACGGGCCAAGTTCGTCGAAGGCTGCCGGAGCACCAACCAGATCCCCGCCGACAAGGCCAACCAGGTTTTCGATCTGCTCCAGAAATTCGCCGGCTACGGGTTCAACAAATCTCACGCCGCCGCCTACGCCGTCGTCGCCTATCAGACCGCCTACCTGAAGGCCAATTACCCGGTCGAGTTCCTGTGCGCCATGATGACCAACGACATGGCCGACACTGACAAGCTCGGGCAGTTCATCGAGGAGGCGAACAACATGGGGATCGAGGTGCTCCCGCCCGACGTGAACGAAAGCCAGGTCCACTTCGCGCCCGCCGACCCCGTGGGGCAGTCGACGGAGGAGGCGCCGCGCCGCTGCATCCGGTTCGGTCTGGCCGCGATCAAGGGGGTCGGCGAGGGGGCGGTCGAAGCCCTGTTGGCGACGCGAAGTCAGGGCGGGCCATTCGGCACGCTGGCCGAGCTTTGCGAACGCGTCGACACCCGCGCCGTGAACCGCAAGGTCCTGGAAGCCTTGATCCGGGCGGGCGCTTGCGACGGTCTCGGTCCCAACCGGGCTTCGCTGTTCGCCGGCATTGATCGCGCCCTTTCGCGGGCGGCCACCGAGGCGCAGGACCGGATGCAGGGGCAGACTTCGCTGTTCGGCGCGCTCGAGGACGCCGGGTTGCCGGACGCGGGATCCCTGCCGGTCGTGGACGAGTGGCCCGTGGACCAGCGGTTGGCCTTCGAGAAGGAGTTGCTGGGATTCTATTTCACCGGCCATCCGCTCGCGCCCTACGAGCCGTTGCTCCGCCGCTATTCGCGCGTGAATTCCCGCACCATCGCCGAACTCGAGAACCGCAGCATGACCCGCATCGGCGGCCTCATCGCCGCCGTGCAAACCGGCTTCTCGAAGAAATCCCAGAAACCCTACGCCCTGGTCACCCTCGAGGACCGCGAGGGCACGGTGCAAGTCCTGTGCGTGGACGAGAACTTCGACAAGTTCCGCGAGTTGCTGCAGGTGGGGCAGCCCATTCTGGTCACCGGCGAGGTCAACACCGGCGAGGATCGCCCGAAGCTCTTCCCGGTGGACATCATCCCGCTGACCGGGGCGCCGGCGCAGTTCACGAAGGAAGTCCGCGTCCGGTTGACCCCGGACCATCTCGAACGGTCCACCCTCGAATCGCTGGCCGGCACCCTGCGGGCTCACACCGGCTCTTGCGGGGTCATCCTGGTCGTGCGAACCCCCGAAGGCGCCAGCGTGTTTCTCGAGCCCGGGAGCGGGTTCCGCGTTGGCCCTTCCCTCGAACTCGAAGGCGAGGTCGAAGACCTGCTGGGCCGCGGGGCCTACGTCCCCAAACTCGACGACGCCCTGCCCGAACCCCAGAAAAAGCGCTGGCAAAAGCGGCGCGACGACAACGGACAAGACGGAGAGAACGGCCGGTGAAACCCATGGAACCTAACCTTCCCCGGCGCCTGCGCCGCGACCGAACCGCCCTTCTCGTGGTGGACTTTCAGGAACGGTTGCTGCCCGCCATCCACGATCCGGAAAGCGTCGTGGCCGCGGCGGTCCAACTCATCCGGGGCGCGCGCGAACTCGACGTGCCCGTCCTCCTCACCGAGCAATACCCCCGCGGTCTGGGCCCGACCGTCGAACCGGTACGGACCGCGGTGGGCGCATTGACGGCCTTCGAGAAAACCGCCTTCAGTGCCTGGGGCGCCGCGGGTTTGCCCGAACGCCTGCGCGACCTCGGCGCCGCCGACATCCTGCTGTGCGGCATCGAAGCCCATGTCTGCGTTTGCCAGACTGCGCTCGACCTTCTCGACGCCGGCTTCCGTGTTTTCGTCGCCGAGGACGCCGTGTCCTCCCGCACCCGTGCCAACCGCACCATCGGCCTTGACCGCATGCGCCAGGCCGGCGCCCTCCCGGTCTCGGTCGAAATGGTCCTCTTCGAACTCCTCACCCGCGCCGGCACTGAGGAGTTCAAGCGCGTCCTGAAGCTTGTGAAGTGACCCGGACGGCCCGGGCCCAACGGCGGATTCACCCGCTTCACTTCGCGTCCTGCGGCATCCCTGACCCGCCTGAAATGCCGGTGGCAAAGGGTTCGATATGACAATATCAAGAACCGACCCCTTTGGGCTGTCGGAGGGGGGGCTGGAACCGCCGCTTGCCAGTGGGGGGCGGTGATTCCAGAGTGCGCCCGGCTTGCACGCGACGACTTCAGCCGCGGCCCGGGAGAGCCTCTCGGGTTTGATCGAACGGGTGACCTTCTTCAACGAGGACACCGGGTTCGCCGTGCTCAAGGTGCGGGTCAAGGGCCATCGCGACCTGGTGACCGTCGTGGGTTCGGTGGCGAGTGTCAGTCCCGGGGAGTGGTTGACGGCGGAGGGGCGATGGGTGCAGGACCGCGAGTTCGGCCGTCAGCTCCGGGCGGACCTGCTGGCCAGCGCGGCCCCCACGACGAAGGACGGCCTCGAAAAGTACCTGGGGAGCGGCATGGTGAAGGGGGTGGGGCCCGTGTGCGCCCGGAAGCTCGTGGCGCATTTCGGGACCGAGGTGCTCGAGATCATCGAAACGGCCTCGGCCCGGCTGGAAGGCGTGGCGGGGATCGGGCCCAAGCGAAGACGGCGCATCCGGGAGGCGTGGGCCGGGCAGAAGGTGATTCGCGAGATCATGCTCTTCCTGCATTCCCACGGTGTGAGCACCAGCCGCGCCGTCCGCATTTACAAGACTTACGGCGAAACCGCAGTGGACACCGTCCGGGAGGATCCCTACCGGCTCGCCAATGACATCCAGGGCATCGGCTTTCAGACCGCCGATCAGATAGCCCGGAAGGTGGGGATCCCGGCCGATTCGGTTGTGCGGGCGGCCGCCGGTTTGGATCACGTGCTGGCTGCGGCCACGGGGGAGGGGCATTGCGGACTGCCGGTCGAGGACTTGCTCGAGGCCGCCCGGCGGCTGTTGGGAATCGATCCTCCGATCATCGAAGCGGCGCTCGACCGGGCCTTGAGCGCGGGGCGACTCACCAAGGAAACCCTCGACGAGCACGACATCGTGTTCCTTCCCGCGCTGAAACGGGCCGAGGAAGGGATCGCCACCCGGTTTCGTCGGCTGGCGGCGACGCCACCGGAGTATCCGGCGATCGACCTTCCGAAGGCGGTCGCCTGGTGCGAGCAGAAGACCGGGCGGGAGCTGGCGCCGGGCCAGCGCGAGGCCCTGGGCCGGGCGGTGTCCAGCCGGGTGCTCGTGATCACCGGCGGGCCCGGCGTGGGCAAGACCACGCTGGTGCAGGCGATCCTCATGATTCTCCGCGCCAAGAAGGTCCGGTGCCTGCTGTGCGCCCCCACGGGCCGGGCAGCCAGACGATTGGGCGAGGCCGCCGGAATGGAGGCCCGCACAATTCACCGTCTGCTCGAGGTCAAGCCGGGCTCCGGCTCCTTCTTGCGCAACGAGCGCAATCCGCTCGACGGCGATCTGCTCGTGGTCGACGAGGCTTCCATGGTCGACGTCCCCTTGATGCATCACCTCCTCCGGGCCCTGCCCCCCGCGGCGGGTTTGTTGCTGGTGGGCGACGTGGATCAACTGCCGTCGGTCGGTCCCGGCCTGGTGTTGCGTCACTTGATTGAGAGCGGCGTGGCACCCGTGGCGCGGTTGACCGAGGTCTTCCGTCAGGCGGCGGACAGCCGGATCATCACGAGCGCGCATCGGATCAACCGCGGGCTCATGCCGGAGGCGGTCGGCGGCGAGGCCGGGGCCGATTTTCATTTCATCGAGCGCGAAGATCCCGAACGGGCGGCGGGCACGTTGATCGGGCTGGTTGAATCCCGGATCCCGGCCCGGTTTGGCCTCGATCCGATCCGGGACATCCAGGTGCTGTGTCCGATGAATCGCGGGGGGCTGGGGGTGCGCGAACTCAATCTTCGGTTGCAAGCCGCATTGAATCCCGCCCACGGTGAGGCGCCGTCGGTGGAGAAGTTCGGCTGGACCTTCCGCGTGCGGGACAAGGTCATCCAGACCGAGAACAACTATGAGAAGGACGTCTTCAACGGGGACATCGGCCAGGTGACGCGGATCGATCCGACCGAGCGCGAGGTCACGATCCGCTTCGACGAGCGGGAGGTGGTGTACGACTACGGGGAACTCGACGAGGTGTCGCTGGCCTATGCCATCACGATCCACAAGGCGCAGGGCTCGGAGTTCCCGGCGGTGGTGATCCCGGTGGCCATGCAACACTACCTGTTGCTGCAACGGAACCTGGTCTACACGGGGATCACACGCGGGCGGCGGTTGGTGGTGCTGGTGGGGCAGCGCAGGGCCCTGGCCCTCGCGGTGCGCAACAACCGCACCGGCCGGCGGTTCTCGGGGCTGCTCGCGCGGCTGACCCGGACCGGGGCCTGACCCGCCGGCGAACCGGCTGGCGGTCGGCGGTGTCTGGTCCATGCGGATTTCGCTTGCGGCCGGCTGCGGAAGCCTGAATGTGCGCCCCCGCGGGAAGCGGTGACGAACGGACCGCTTCCGGCCAAGATGCGACGCTACATTTCGTTCCGCCCGAGGCTGGCGGATTGTCTGCGCAACTACACCGCCGCTGATTTCCTGCGGGACACGGTGGCGGGCGTGACGGTGGGCATCGTGGCGCTGCCGTTGTCGATGGCGCTGGCCATTGCGTCGGGGGTTGCGCCGGCGGCGGGGATTTACACCGCGGTGGTCGCGGGCTTCCTGATTTCGGCGCTCGGCGGGGCGCGGGTTCAGATCGGGGGACCCACGGGGGCGTTCGTGGCCATCGTCTACGGCGTGGTGGCCCAGCACGGCCTGGCCAACCTCGCCATCTGCACGGTCATGGCCGGCGTCATTCTCCTGCTCATGGGCTTCGCGCGGATGGGGTCCATGATCAAGTTCATTCCCCATCCCGTGACGATGGGTTTTACGTGCGGCATCGCGGTGCTGCTCTTCAGCACCCAGATCAAGGATTTCCTGGGTTTGCGGGCGGATCCCTTTCCGCCGGATTTTCCCGGCAAGCTGGCCTACCTGTTCCGGCATGGCGGCGAAATCCACCGGCCAACGCTCCTGCTGGCGGTGCTGGCGGTGCTCGGGATGGCGCTCTGGCCCGCTCGTTTCGGGCGGCGTGTCCCCGGCAGCATCGTGGTCATCGGGTTGGCCACCGCGGCCGTGGCCTGGGCGGACGCCGGGGCACGTTTCGGCATCGAGACCATTGGCTCACGGTTTGGCGGGGTGCCGCAGGGACTGCCCCCGCTGGGGCTGCCCGATTTCCGCTGGGACCAACTGGCCGACCTCGTGCGCCCCGCCACAACCATCGCGCTCCTGGCCGCCATCGAATCGCTGCTTTGCGCGGTGGTTTCGGATGGCATGATCGAGGACCGGCACGATTCGAATCAAGAGTTGAAGGCCCAAGGGTTGGCGAACATCGCTTCGGCTCTTTGCGGCGGGATTCCCGCCACCGGCGCCATTGCCCGCACGGCGACCAACGTCCGCAGTGGGGCGCGGTCGCCGGTCGCCGGAATGATCCACGCGCTCACGCTGTTGGCCATGATGCTGGTGGCGGCGCCGCTGGCCCGGCACATTCCTTTGGCGGCGCTCAGCGCGGTGTTGGTGATGGTGGCTTTCAAGATGGGGGAATGGCACATGTTCGCACGGTTGCCGCGCTGGCCGAAGAGCGATGCGGTGGTGTTCCTGACGGCGTTCGGCCTGACCGTGCTGGTGGACCTGACGGTGGCGGTCGAGGTCGGCATGGTGCTGGCCGCGTTGTTGTTCATCCGCCGCATCGCCGAGACGACCCACGTCGGTCGGCTCGACGAGGCGTTCGAATCGGATCCCTCCCGGACCCTGTCGCCGGCCGGGGACGTCCCGGAGGGAGTGCTGGTCTACCGGATCTTCGGCGCCTTTTTGTTCGGGGCCGCCGACAAGTTGGAAACGGCGCTAAAACGGGCCGACCAGGAACCGCGCGTGCTGGTGTTGCGGATGAGCACCGTGCTGGCAATGGACGCCACGGGGTTGAATGCGCTCGAGGATCTTTGGGGCAAACTGCGGCGGAAACACCGCCACCTGGTGCTCAGCGGACCCCATACGCAGCCGTTGTTGGTGATGAGCCGGGCTGGATTCCTGGAGCAACTCGGCCACGAGAACGTCTGCGCCAACATCGAGCACGCACTCGCTCGCGCCCGGGCCTTGCTGGCACTGGAGACGCCGCGAACGTCGGATCCTTGACGCCCCCGACGGGCCGCACCGGGCGCGGGGTTGCGGCTACGGTTCGATCGTTGCCGCCGGGGTTCGCCAGGTGATTCGCGCCAGGGCCTCCACGATCCGGTCAACGCCCTCCCGCGGGGAGGGTTGTCCGGGAGCGCGGTCGGCGTTGTTCAGGAGGATCGAGAAGGCGAGGCGTTCCCCGGCCGCGGTGCGGAGGTAGCCCGAGAGGGCGTAGCTGTAGCGCAGGTAGCCGGTCTTGGCGCGCACCTGGTGCTCGTCCGAAAGTCCCGCCAGCCGCGTGCGCAGGGTGCCGGGGCCTCCCGGTTCCGGCAACGCTTCCCGGTACACTTCGCCCTGCGGATGCCGGTCCATGAACGCGAGCAGGCGGGTCGTGGCGGCGGGAGAAATCAGGTGTCGCCGCGACAGGCCACTGCCCTCCTCGAGCCGAACCTGACCGTCGGGAATGCCGGCTTCCTCGAGGAACCGGCGCATGGCGCGGATCCCGGCGGCTTCGGTGGTGCCTTCGGCGTCGGCGGCCTCCCGGGCCACCGCGCGCTCGAAGGAAAGGGGTTCGCTGAATTCGGCCACCGCGCCAGCCTCGAGGGCTCCGACCTGCAGCAGCAACAGCTGCGCATACTGATTCTGGGACGGGCGCAGCATCGCTGCCAGGAGGTTCCGCAGCGGTGGCGAAGTGACGGAGGCCACCTCCACCCAGTCCTCCTCTGGCGCCGCCGCCGTCGCACGGTCAAGGGCATCCCGGTGGCTGATTCCCTGCCGGATGCGGATCCCCCGGACCGTGAGCGCCTCCCCGAGCAGTTCCCCCAGCCAACGGCCGGGTTGATGCACCGCCACGGTTTCTGTGAAGCCGGGATCGTCCATTGGCAGGCTCCCGCCGAGCAGGAGGCGATTTCCGTTCAAGGACCGCACGATGCGCAGGGTCCGCGCGCTGCCCGGTGGACCGGTATGCGCCCGGCTTTCGATGCGTAGAAACGTCGTCCCCGGTTCCGGGTACACCCGTGGGTCCGCACCCGGCGCGGCGCCCGGTCGAACGTGGATGCGGACCATGTTGTCATGCGCGTTCAGGGCTCCCACTTCGGCTCCGTAGCCGTATTGCAGGTCGTCCCACTCCCAACCCGAACCCACCGCCGGCGTGAGGAAGTAGCTGTCATCGGTGATCAGACGGCCCCGGATTCGCCGGATGCCTGCGGCCTCGACGGCTTCGATCAACGGGTGCAACGCCCGATCGATCCAGCCGTCATGGAACCGCGCGGCGAAGGAAGGATCCCCCCGTCCGAACAGGACGAGATCCCCCTGGATCGTGCCCCGGGCGTCGGGCATCTCGCGGGCGTAAAACGAGGTCCGAATCCGAAACTCCGGCCCCAACCGGTCCAGGGCCAGCGCCGCGGTGAAGAGCTTGGTGTTCGAAGCGGGAATGAACAGGCCGGTGGCGTCGATGGCCGCCAGTTCGACGCCGGTTTCCAGGGAAACCGCGTGCACGCCCCACCGCGACTGTTCCTGACCGGCGGCTTCGGTGATGGAACGGATCTCGTTCTGCAAACCCGCAGGATCCGGCGCAGCTGCCCCGGTGGTCGGTGGCCCGGACAGGATCAGGACGAGAGCGCCCATGCCGGCCGGCAAACCCCGGCGGAACGCACCGCGCATCCGACCGGCGCCGGCCCCGGACTGCGGCATGGTCGGGCCGGATGCGAGGCTGCAAGACGCGGGTGCGAACGGGCCGGGGAGGTCCCCGTCGAGGACGGACCGCAGGACGTGCTTCATGCGGGCGCATCGTGGCGGGAGAGCGCGGCCGCGGCGACGAAAATCCGCTTGGCCTCGGGCGCTGGCCGCCCTATTCCGTGAGGGAGTGCAACCGATTGAAGGACCGGACCGCTTTCATCTGATGGCCGCCGAGGGCTGGCTCGACCTGGGCAATGGGGGCGAGGCGCGGACCGAGTGGGAGTCCCTTTCGGATGCCGTCCGGGAACATCCCGCGGCCCTCGAAATTCGCTGGCGGATCGAGGCCCGGGAAGGCCGCTGGCAGGAGGCCCTGGTCAGTGCCGAGCGGCTGTTGCGTCTCACCGAGGACCATCCCGTCGCCTGGATCCATCGGTCCTACGCGCTCCATGAACTGGCCCGTACGCGGGAGGCCTATGACCGCTTGCAGCCGGCGGCGGAACGCTTCCCCGCGGAAACCACGATTCCCTACAACCTGGCCTGCTACGCCTGTCGGATGGGCGACCTGGAAGCCGCGCGCCGTTGGCTGACCGAGGCGAGCCGCCGGAAAAGCCGCCCCGCGATCCAGCGCCTCGCCCTGGCCGACGCCGACCTCGAACCCCTCTGGCCCGAGATCGCGCGCTGGTAGTCGTCCCCCTCATCAGCGCCGGCGAATGCCACACGCCCCCCCGCTGACCAGGGGCATGGTTGGAGGTGGGTGATGCCCTCGATGGTAGGGCAGGTTTTCCAACCTGCCGGTTCCGGGGACTTTCGAGTCCCCGGCACCGGCGCGGACACGAATGTCTGCCCTGCTTCCGCGCATCAGGACCCGCTGTCCTCACCCGGATCCAATCAGCCCCGCTGACCATGGTTCGGCGCGGGCGGAGGTTGTGTTCCGGGCGGGGGGATGGTACAAGGCGGCGAGTGCCGGACGTTCCAACAGACCTGTGGCGGAGGTTGCGCGCCGATCGGGGGTTTACCTTGATCGCCGGGCCCTGCGTCATCGAGAGCGAGGCACAGTGTCTGGCCATCGGGCGCACCCTCCGGCGGGCCTGTCAGCCGCTCGGGATCACCTGCGTCTTCAAGGCCAGTTTCGACAAGGCCAACCGTTCCTCCGCGGATTCTCCCCGCGGTCCCGGGCTCGCCGACGGGTTGGCGATTCTCGGCCGCGTCCGGCAAGCCCTTGGCGTCCCGGTGACCACCGATGTGCACACCGAGGAACAGGCCGCCGCCGCGGGACGGGTCGTCGACGTGCTCCAGATTCCCGCGTTTCTCTGCCGGCAGACCGACCTTATTGCGGCTGCGGTCCGGACCGGACGGATTGTGAATCTCAAGAAGGGTCAGTTCCTGGCGCCCGAGGACATGGAGCAGGTGGTGCGCAAGGCCGTGGCTTTCGGCGGCGGCCGGCTGTTGGTGACGGAGCGCGGGACGACCTTCGGCTACCACCATTTGGTCGCCGACATGCGCGCGATGCCGATCCTCCGGCGCCTGGGCTTTCCGGTGATTTTCGACGCGACGCATTCCGTGCAATTGCCCGGCGCCGGGGGAGATCGTTCGGGCGGGCAACGCGAATTCGCGCCGGTGCTGGCGGCCAGTGCGGTGGCTGCGGGCGCAAACGGCGTGTTCATTGAAACTCATCCCGATCCGGACCGCGCCTGGAGCGACGGGCCGAACATGATTCCGCTCGACCAGATGCCGCGTCTGTTGAAGCGCCTCGTTCGCATCCGGGAGGCCGCCCGATGACCCCGCTCCCGCCGTTGCCTGCATTGCCCTACGACGGGCCGGCGGAACTCCGCGCCCGGTTCGAGCGCGTGCGTTTGTTCCTGTGCGATGTCGACGGCATCCTGACCGACGGCGGCGTTTACATGGGGCAGGATCCGGAGACCAAACGCTTCGACATCCGGGATGGTTTCGGTCTCAAACTGATGCAGCGGCAGGGGATCAAGGTCGGTTGGGTCTCCCACCGGCCTTCCGCGGCCACCGCCATGCGGGCGGAGGAGTTGCGCATCGACTTCGTGCATCAAGCCCGCGCCAGCAAGGTCGGGGCAATCGAGGGAATCCTCGCCGAGGCGGGCGTCGGATGGGAGGACATTGCTTATCTGGGCGACGATCTCGTGGACCTCGGCGCGCTGCGCCGGGCCGGCTTGTCGGTGACGGTGCCGGACGCGCTGGTCGAGGTGAAAGCGATCGTCCATTACGTGACCCGGGCGGCGGCCGGGCGGGGCGCCGTGCGGGAGGTGGCCGAACTGATCCTGCGGGCCCAGGACAAGTGGCAGTCGCTGGTTGCGGAATACTCGGAGTGAACGACCCATGACCGCTTTGCCTCAACCCTCGTCGCCGGACGGTACCCGTCGCGGGTTGCGGGTCCTGGCCCTGGTCCTGCTGGCGGTCCTGCCGGGCGCGGGCTGGTTTCTTGCGTCGGTTGCCCAAACGCCGTCGGGGCAGGTGCGGGGAGACTACCGGGTTCCGTTCTTCGACCCGAAGCGGCCGGACCGGCAGATTCTCCAGATGAGCGGCCAGGGCGCCCGGATTCAGGCCGGGCAGGTCACCCTGCCGACCGTCCGGCTGGACAGCTTTGATCGCGAGGGGCGCACGAACCTGCACGTCTTCGGCACCAACTGTGTCTACGACATGGGCGCCGGAATGGCCCGCTCGTCCGACGGCTTGCGCGTGATCTCGGCGGATGGTCGGCTGGCGCTGCGCGGCACCGGGTTTCAGTGGTGGCATACGAACAACTCGCTGGCGATCTCGAACGGCGTCGTGGCCACGGTGCAACGCAATGCAGAAAGCACCAACCCGCCGGTCGAGATCCGGGGCGATACATTCCGTTCCCGATTGGACGAGGAGCAGGCCGAATTCCTCGGCCGGGTGACCGTGCGGGATCCGGAATTCGACGTGGACTGCGACCGGTTGGCGCTCCGCCGCGGCGGGGCGGGTGACCTGGAGGAGATTGTGGCCGAGGGCCATGTGGTGGTGGTCAATCACCAGGACGGCAGCCGGATCCGCGGCGAACGGGCGGTCTATCGATCCACCGACGAGCGGGAGCAGATCGAGCTGACCGGTGAGCCGCGATGGGAGGATGGCCTGCGCTCGGCGCGGGCGGAGGTGTTTCTGCTCGACCGCCGCCAAAATGCGTTTCAGGCCCGCGGCCATGCCGTGATCGTGCTGCCCCGCAACGCGCGCGGGTTGACGCTGGGGGCGGGGACGGCGCCGGCTCCCGGACTGCCGGTGTCAACCAATGAGTTCATCGAACTCGCCGCCGGTTTGGTGACGCTGCAATTGCCGCCCACCAATGGACCCGTGCGTTCGGTGACCGCCCGGAGCAACGTGGTGATCCGGCTGCCGGCCGAGGATGCCGAAGCGCGGGCGGGCTTTGCCGAATACACACCGGAAGGTCTCGTGCGCCTTCGCGAGGACCCGGAGTGGCGCTGGCGGGACCGGTTCGGCGCGGGCGAACTCATCGAGTTCCATGCCACCAACGAGACGTTTCACATCGCGGGAAACGCCCGGCTCCGCTTCCCCCTGCTCTCCTTCCGTTCCGTGATCGACGCCGGCCAAACCAACCGCGACGCGCAGCTGCCGGTGGCCTTGACGAACGCGGTGGTGGAGGTCCGGAGCGACACCGTGGACTACCGCGATGACCGCATCCGTTTCGGCGAATCGGTGGCGGCGCGTTGCGTCGATGGCGACACGCTGCTCGGGACGCTGGTCAGCCGCGAGCTGGTAATCGGCTATCGGGATCGCGTCGAGAGCCTGGCGGCGCAGGGGGACGTTCACGTCGAGCAGGCGGCCCTGCGCAACCGGGCGGGCGGGTCCATCGCCCGCGAACTGTCCGCCGCGCGCCTCACCGCGAAACTCGGCCCGGGCGGCCGGCTGCGTGAGCTCGAGGCGGACGGGGACGTGGTCGGGATCCAGCGGGAATGGCCGCCGGAAGCAAAGGTCGCGCGGGTAACGCGGCTGGGCTGCGCCACCATCGCCGCCTGGCTCGCGCCGGATACCAACCGCGTGGACCGGCTCGTTGCCGAGGGCGAGGTGCAGGTGACGCAGGGCGCCCGGATGGCCTGGAGCGAGCGGGCCGAGTATACCGGCGCGGACGAAGTGCTGGCGCTGAGCGGCAATCCGATTGTGCTGGTGCCTGAAGGTCGCGTGCTCGGGGCGGATACCCTGGTTTGGGATGGTCGGGCCGGGGCGGTGCGCGGCCGGGGCCGGTTCATCACCCGCTGGCGCATCGATGCCTTCAGCACCAATGACCTCGTTTTCCGGCCCACCGTCGGAGGAACTGCCGAATGAGCACCCCGCTTCCCGTTTCCACCACAACTTCCGTCCCTCAGGGCGACGACGCCCTGCTGGCCACCCGCGGTTTAGTCAAGGAATACCGGGGACGACGTGTGGTGAGCGGCGTTTCGATTGACGTGCGTGCGGGGGAGGTCGTGGGATTGCTCGGTCCGAACGGGGCAGGGAAGACCACGACGTTCAACATGGTGGTGGGGGTGGTCCGGCCGGATCAGGGGGAGGTCCTTTTTGACGGCGCCGCCATCACCGGCCTGGCGATGCACGAGCGTGCGCGGCGGGGGATCGGTTACCTGACTCAGGAGCCGTCGGTGTTCCGAAAGCTGACGGTCGAGCAGAACCTGCTGGCCATCCTCGAGACCTGCCGGATGACCCGGGAGGAGCGCCAGGTGCGGCTGAAATACCTGCTCGAGGAACTCGACCTCACGCGTCTGGCCCGCAGCAAGGCCTACACGCTCAGCGGGGGCGAAAAACGCCGTCTCGAGATCACGCGCGCGCTCATCACGAGTCCGCGCCTGATGTTGTTGGACGAGCCGTTCAGCGGGATCGATCCCATCGCCGTCTACGAGGTCCAGAAGATCGTTCGCCAGCTGCGCACGCGCGGTCTCGGCATCCTCATCACCGATCACAACGTCCGCGAAACGCTCAAGCTCGTTGACCGCGCCTACCTCATCCATCGTGGCGAGGTGCTGTGCGAGGGTGACGCGGAGTTCCTGGTGAATGATCCCAAGGCCCGCGAAATCTACCTGGGCCCCGAGTTCAACCTCTGATTCCGGTGGGTCAGCCCGGGAGCGCGCCGGCCGGACCCGATCCCTTCGATGAAAAAGAAGAAAGTGCATACCGTCCGCGAGTTCCACGAGCGGGGTGGGGCCGGGTTGGGGCTGGAACTGCTCACCCCGGACGCCAATCTGGACCGGCGGATTGGCGAGTCGACCGTCAACCGTCCGGGCCTGGCGCTTGCGGGTTTTCACCGGGCCTTCGCCCCGCTTCGCATCCAGGTGCTCGGCACCGCCGAGATGCAATACCTGAAGTCCCTGCCGGAGGCCGAGCAAAGCGCCCGCCTGGAGTGGTTGTTTGCCGCCGGCATTCCGTGCCTTGTGGTCTGCCGGAATTACCGTCCCTCGCCCGCCCTGATCGAAGCCGCCCGGCGGAAGCGCATTCCGGTCTTCAAGACCCGGGCGGTCACGATGAAGTTCATCAACGACGCCACCTACGTGCTCGAGGATTTGTTCGCGCCCGAGCAGACCATGCAGGGCAGCATGGTCGACATCCTCGGCATCGGCGTGATCATTCGTGGCGATCCCGGCATCGGGAAGAGCGAGTGCGTGCTCGCCCTCATCGAGCGCGGGTATTCGGTGGTCTCGGACGACGTGGTCCGGGTGCGGCTTTCCGAGGAGCGGAAGATCATCGGGTCAAGCCCCGAACTGACGCGCGAGTTCATCGAAGTGCGCGGCATCGGCATCATCAACGTGCCCCAGATCTTTGGCGTCCGCAGCTTTCGCACCTACAAGCAGGTGGACCTCGTCGTGACGCTCCGGGAATGGGAAAAAGTCACCGAGGTGGAGCGCGTCGGGCTCGAGACCCAGCGGCTCGACATCCTGGGCATCCACCTGCCGCACATGGTGATTCCGGTGCGCCCCGGACGGGACATTGCGCGGCTGGTCGAGGTGGCGGCCTTCTACATCAAGCACCGGTTGTTCGGGGGCAACCCTGCCAAAGATCTGGACGATCGTCTGTTGCGCAAGATGAGCCCGCCGTCGCCGGCGGATTGAACCGGCGTCCGCCCGCCACCGGTCCCGCGGGGCGGGGGGAAGGGAAGGGGGTGGCGGGGCGTCGTTCAGCTTTTTCGGACCGCGGGCTTCATTCCGCAGCCGGCCTGGCTTCCGGCGGGGCCAGCGGAATGAACCCTGTGCGCCATTTCCCCGGCCGCCGCGTACCCGGAAGAAGCTGCGCTGCGCACGGGGGCGGCCGGGCGGTCCATTTTTGCCTTTTCGGCGTATGGTAGGTCGCCTATCCGTTGCGCATGGCAACGCGGTCTTTCCCGGGGGTCCCGTTCATTCTCCTGCTCGGCGTCGCAATGCTGGCATCCGACCGCGTGGCGGCGGCGGACCTGCCGGCCTTTGACTTCCGGCAGGCGGATGACGCCCGGGGGTGGCAAGCCCAGCACGACATCGCGGGGCTGGAATCGACGGTCGAGGGATTGCGGGTGGAGATATCGGGGCCGGATCCGTTTCTTGCCGGGCCGCCGGTCGACTTTCCGACGGACGTTCCCCTCTGGCTGGAACTTGCGCTCAAGTCGGACGCCCCGGGAACCGGACAGGTGTTCTACTTCCGCGATCACCCGACCGAACCGGACTCAGTGCGGTTTGCGGTGCGGGCGGGAGAGTGGACGTCCGTGCGGTTGCGCTTGCCGCCGCTCGGGTCCGGGTGGCGCCTCCGGCTCGATCCACCGGGGCAGGACGGGGTTTGCCTCTACCGTTCGTTGACCTTCCACGAACGGGTGCTTTTTCCCGCGCCCGCCTGGCCGGAGGTGGCGCTGCCGGACCTGGGGGATGATCCGGTGGAACTGGTTTCCGGCGGCCTCCGGTTGCGGCACGCCCGGGATCGCTTCAATGCCTTCCACGTCGAGGTCGAGGGCCGGTTCATGGCTTGTGGCAACCCGGCCGCCCTGCTCGGCTACGCGGTGGATGGCGGGGCACGCTGGACGCCGCTTGCCACCGGCGCGGATGTCCGAACCCGGGTGATCCTCCAGCCCCGCACGCGGTTGGCCGACCGTTGGATCGGCGGCGTGCTGCGGACCACGGCGAACTTCCGCGATCCGGATGGGGTGGCGTGGGAGGTGCAGCAGGATTTCACGCCGGATCAACCGGGGACCCTGCGCGTCGCGGTGCGGATTCAGCCGGAAACGCCGCGCGAGGTGCTGTATCTGCCGGTGTTCACCCTGTTCGCCGGTCTCGAGAGTTTCGGCACCAACAAGACCCAGGCGCTGCTGCCCGGCATCGAATACCTGGCCAACGAACCCGGCAGCTCGACGGCCGATCTCAATCCACCAGCCTCCAACCGGCAGGTGCCCGACCTGGCCAAGCTTACGTTTCCGCTCATGGCCATCGCCGCCGGGGATCGCTGGCTGGGGTTGACCTGGACCGGCGGGCCGGACGCGCGGACCGGCGTGGTTTTCGATTCTCCTGACCGTTTCTTCCATTCCGGCGGACACTTGCTGGGGGTGCTGTTTCCCGGGTCGGATGGGGCGAACCGCGAGGAGGACAGCCTCCTTCCTTACGCTCCCGAGCGGTTGCGGGGAAGCCTGCGTTGGGAGGGGTTGCTGATGGGCGGGACGGGCCGGACGGTGGTCCCCGCCGTTCAACGGTATGTGGCCCTGAACGGTTTCCCCGCGCTTCCGGAGCCCGGTATTCGGCGCGAAGCCTACCACCGGCTCGCGGCGCGCGGATGGCTGGACTCGGAGCTTCGCGATGGCAACCGGTATCGGCACGCCGCGGGCATGGACTTCCCGGCCGGGCCCGCCGCCGATGCGGCGGTCTGGATGGAGTGGCTTGCGGGGAGAACCGCGGATGCTGCCCTAGCCGCCCGCTTGCGCACGGCCGCGGCGCAGGCTTTGGTCGGGATCCCCGCTGCCGAACGCAACGGAGCGCAGGCCGGCCACATCCGCTATCCATTGCCGGCCCTGGCGTTTGGTGAGGTCCGGCCGGCCGCCCGGCAGGCCGCCCGGCACGCCCGGGCCTTGCTGGATCGTTTCGAGGCCGACGGCTCGATCCGTTACCGTCCGGTCGCCGGCCGGCTCGACTTCGGTCGCACGCATTGGAGCACCGAGGCCAATGGTCTGACGGCGCAGATCGTGCGGGTCTTGCTGGAAGAGGCGAGCTTCTGCGGCGAGGAGGCGTTGGTAGCGGCGGCGGTCGAGCGATTGCGCGGGCTGGACAAGTTCCGCGACACGGTCCCCCGCGGCGCCCAGACCTGGGAGATTCCGCTCCACACACCGGACATCCTCGCCTCGGCGAACTTGGTGGCCGCCTATGTGCGGGGCTACGAACTCACCGGGGAACCGGGTTTTCTGGAGCAGGCGCGCTATTGGGCGTGGACCGGGGTTCCCTTCGTTTATCTGACCCAACCCGTGAACGGCGCGGTCGGGCGCTACAGCACCATCGCCGTGCTGGGCGCCACGATCTGGGTGGCGCCAGTCTGGATCGGCCTGCCTGTGCAATGGTGCGGGTTGGTCTACGCGGACGCCTTGAACCGTCTGGCCCGATACGATCCGGAGACCGATTGGCGACGACTCGCCGTTGGCATTGCCCTGGCCGGCATTCAGCACCTGTACCCGGCCAACGATCCGCGCTACCCGGGGCTGCTGCCCGATAGCTTTGCCCTGCGCGCCCAAGTGAGAAACGGACCGGCGATCAATCCGGCGACGCTGTTGGTTCCGGCGATCCCGGCCTTGGGGGAAGCGACGCCTTATGACTTCATCGTTTCCCGGCGGCATGCCTGGCGTGTGCATGCGCCGGGGGCCGTCCACGACTTCACGGAGGACACGGACGGGGTCCGGTTTACGTTCGAGGGGTGGCGGCAGGAGGGCGGGTTCCTGTTCGTGAACGGCCTGCGCGGGAAAGTGAGTGTCCGGTTGAACGACCGTCCGGCGGCGTACGAAGCGCTCGATTACGAGGCCGATGCGGGATGGTTGGTCATCAAGATCGCCGGGACGGCGCCGGTGCGGGTGGAATTGCTGGCCCGCCCGCAAGCGGATCGAAACGCCGGGTGATTCCCGCCGGAGGCCGGGCGTCACGAAGGCATGCGCCCCGGCGCCCGGCGATCCCCAAGGTCGGGCGGCGGCGGACGAATCGGCTTTTCCGGGAAGGGCCGTTGAGGGCCGTCAAGCCGGTGGCGGCTCAGGGAGCGGAGCGGGTTTTTCGGCCACCTTCTCGTCGATGACCAGCACGCCCAGAGGCGGCAGGTCGTAGTTGCCGGTGAAGGTCGTGCCGGTCAGGTAATCGTGCGCCGGTTTGTAGAAGTGCAGCCGCACCGGCGAGTTCTGGTGGTTGAGGATGAAATAGATGCGGCTGTCCCCGTGCTGGCGCATGCTGACCTCGACCGATTCGGGGACCTTCAACAGCGGGAAGAGGTTGACCTGTCCACGCAGCCAGTCGACGAGGTCGTAGTAGAAGGCCTGGTGGCTGGTGAAGCCGATGTAGATGGCCTTGCCCAGGCCGAAGACATGGCTGGTCATGGCCGGCCGCCCGGCGTAGAAGTCCTTCGAGTAGGTGGCGACCACGTCGCATTCATGCGGCTCGATGATGTCGCACCAGAGGCGGGCCCCGTGCAGGTGGCTGACGGGGAAGCCGCCCTTGAAGATCAAGTGGTTCTCCTCATCCGGGGCAATCGGATCGAACTCCTGCACTTCCATCCCGAACAGGTCTGTGAGGTCGTGGGGATAACCGTCGCCGGGGGCGATGTTGTGTTCGTCGACGAGGGCGGTGTTGCAGGTGGCCACGAGGGTGCCGCCGTTCTGAACGTAGAGCTTGAGCAGGTCCGCCTCGCCGCCGGCCAGCAGGTGCAGTGAGGGAGCGAGCACGAGCTTGTAGCGCGACAGGTCGTCGGTGGGCCGCGCGAAGTCGACCGGGATGTTGCGGTCGTGCAGGGCGTTGTAAAACAGCATCATGTGTTCGCGCTGTTTGAAGTGCTTGTTCGGCTGCATGGGGAACTGCAGCGCCCACACGTTGTCGTGGCTGTAGAGGATGGCCACCTCGGCGGCGACCTTGGTGCCCTTGATGATCGGCGCGAGGAGCTTCATTTCCTCGCCGATCTGCGCGACCTCGCGGTAGACGCGGTTGTCGCCCCGACCGTCGTGGGTGAGCACGCCGCCGTAGAATTTCTCCGAGCCGATGCGCGGCGAACGCCAGAAGAAGTAGAGGACGCCATCGGCTCCGCGTGACACCAGCTGGTAGGTGAAGAGCCGCACCACACCCGGGCGGAGCAGGGAATTGACGTCCTGCCAGTTGACATGTCCCGCCTTCTGTTCGA
The DNA here is from genome assembly GCA_024233305.1 of Verrucomicrobiales bacterium. GTDB lineage: Bacteria > Verrucomicrobiota > Verrucomicrobiia > Limisphaerales > J093 > J093. The sequence goes on along the minus strand of JACKPV010000025.1, from coordinate 19,968 downwards.
TGACCCAGAAACCGTGGTCGCCGCCGGGCAGCCGACGGTCGGTCTTTTTCAGCGAGCGGATCATGTCGAACTCGACGGCATTTTCGGAGGGGCGGTGTTTGAGGGTGGCGTAGGTGTCGAGCGCGCCGAAATCGAGGGCCTCGGCCATGTCGAAGTGGTCGTAATGGCGGGTGAGGGCGCGGAAGTTGGTGGTGACCGGCACGTCCGGCGTGAGTTCGCGGAGCAGGTCGGCCTGCATGCGGACGTAGGCCACGCAGGTGTCGCTGGCGAAGCGCATCCAGTCCAGGATGAGCGCGGGGTTGTGGACGGTGGGGGCGCGCATGGGCATGGGGACTTCGGAGAACTCGGCGACCACCTGGCCCCAGAAGCGCAGGCCGAGACACTGGTTGAGGTTCTCGATGGTCTCGTACTTCTGCCGCAACCACATTTCCCAATCCTGCTGCGTTTCCTCGTTGAACGAGAACTCGGTGCCGTGGCCGCCGATGCCGTTGTCGACCTGCCAGGCGAGGAGCTGCGAGTGTCCGCCGAGGGTGCGCGCGAGTTCGGTGACGATCCGGCGGGAATACTCCCAGTAGATGTCGCTGTTCATGCTGTAAGCATGTCGCGTGCCTTCATGCAGGGTCAGGCCGTTGGCATCCTTGGGCAGGATTTCGGGATGCTTCCGGGCCAGCCACAGGGGCGGCGCGGCGGTCGGCGTGCCCAGCACCACCTGGATACCGTGCGCCTTGAAGACATCCATGACCCGCTGCATCCAGTCGAAGCGATAATCGCCCTCGACCGGTTCGTAGAGCCCCCAGCAGAACTCCCCCATGCGGACGACGTTCACTCCCGCGGCGACCATGAGTTGGGCATCCCGCTCCCAGCGCGCCTCGGGATTCTCTGCGGTGCCGTCGTAGGGGTAAACCCAGTGTTCGGGATGGTAGTCGACGCCAAAATACATAAGCCTGGTCGGTGAGGATTGTGGCATCACCCTATTCCTTCCCGCTCAATTGGCAATAGCGAAAAGGCGGCGGGTGCGGGGCGCGCTTGACAGCTCGCCCGGGATACCTACTATACCGGCTGGACGGTACAGTCATGGCGATCACTCACCCACGCCCTTCTGCCCGGGAGACCATCCTGGACGCGGCCGAAACGCTGGTTCACGAACTTGGCGCGGGCAACCTGACCCTCGACGCGGTGGCCCAGCGGGCGGCGGTCAGCAAGGGCGGTTTGCTCTACCATTTCCCGTCGAAGGAAGCGCTGCTGCAAGGGATGGTGGCCCGGCAGCTCGAGCAGTTTGAAAAGGACCAGGAAGCGCATCGCGACGGACCGCCCGGGGATGCGCACGCGGGGCTGGTGGCCTTCATGCGGGCCACGTTCGAGGATTCCGCCGAGAGCCGGCGGCTGTGCGCGGCGATGCTGGCGGCGGTGGCGAACAAGCCGGAGTTGCTCGAGCCGGCGCGGGCCTTTCACAACCGGCAGGTGCGTCAGTTCTCCGGGGGGAGTCTGGGTTTTGAGCGGGCCGCGATTCTCTGGCTGGCCACGGCCGGGTTGTGGTTCATGGAACTGCTGCAAGTCTCGCCCTTTTCCGATGCCGAGCGGAAGCGCTTGACGCGCCGGATTCTCGAAATGGCGGACCAGGGCTTCTGAACATGCGCAAAGGCAATCCACGCAGCGGAACCGGGGACGGACAGCCAGCCGGCGGTGTGTCGCGGGCAGGGTTTCAGTGGCGGACGGTGGGGTGGCTCGCCGGGCTGCTGGTCGCCATCGGAGCGGGGTGCAAGACCGGTCCGGACTACGAGCGCCCCGAGGTCGAGACTCCCGACGCCTGGCGCTGGAAGGCGGCCGAGCCGCGGGACCATGTGCCGCGCGGCGAGTGGTGGCGCGTTTACGGCGATCCGCGGCTGGATGACCTCGAGTGGGCCGCGATGGAATCCAACCTGGATCTGCAGGCGGCCCTGGCTCGCGTGGACCAGGCCCGCGCCGTGGCCAGGATCAGCCGCTCGGATTTCTTCCCGACGGTCAACGGCGCCGCCAGCTTTACCCGCTATCGTTCTTCCGGCAATGCGCCCACGCCGCTCGGATTCACCATCCCGAGCTTCCATGTGTCGCAGTGGTCGGTGCCTTTCGACTTGAGCTACGAGTTCGATGTCTGGGGCAAGGTGCGGCGCGGATTCGAGGCGGCGCGGAACCGGGCCGTCGCGGCGGAGGCGGCCCGCCAGAGCCTGATGCTGACGTTGCAGGCGGATGTGGCGGCCAACTACTTCTCGCTGGTGGGTGTCGCCGAGCAGATCCGCACCCTCGAAGAAACGATCGCCCTTCGCCGCGAGGCCCTGAAGATCTTTGAACAGCGACTGGCCGCCGGCGTGGGGACCGAATTCGAGGTCGAACGGACCAAGGTCGAGATCGCGACCGCCGACGCCGACCTGGGCCAGGTCCGTCAGCGCGAGGCCGAACTCGGGAACGCCCTGGCCATCCTCTGCGGACGTCCGCCCTCGGATTTCGTCGTCGAGGTGGCGGACCGGTTGCCCGTTCCGCCGGAGATCGCCCCCGACATCCCGGCCTCGATGTTGGAGCGGCGCCCGGACGTGGCCGAGGCCGAGCGCCAGCTGGTGGCGCGCAACGCGGAGATCGGTGTGGCCAAGGCGGCGCTTTTCCCCTCGATCCGGCTGACGGCTCAGGGGGGATTCCAGAGCGGCGACCTCGAGGACCTGTTCCTTTGGGAAAGCCGCACCTGGGGCATTTCGCCGCAGGTGACCGTGCCGATCTTCGAAGGGGGGCGACTGCGGGCGGACCTCGAGCGTTCCCGCGCGGCCTACGACGAGGCGGTGGCGACCTACCGGCAGAAGGTGTTGGTGGCGTTTCGCGAAGTCGACGACAGCCTGGCCGCGATCCGGTTTCTGCAGGACCGCTACACGGCCCGCGCGGCGGCGGTGGAAGCCGCGGGCAACTCGGCGGAAATCGCCTTGAAACGCTTTTCCGCGGGCACCGTCAGCTTTCTCGAAGTGGTGGATGCCGCGAGTCTCAAACTGAACAACGACCTAGCCCGGATCGCCGTCGCCACAGAACAACTCAACGCCACCGTGCGTCTGATCAAGGCCCTGGGCGGTGGCTGGGAAGAACCGCAACTCTCGCAACGATGAAGACCCATCTCTCCCGCCGCGAAGCCCGCCTTGCGGCCATGCCCCATGCATCGGACGGCCGCACGTTTGGCCTGTTGGTCGCCGGCCTTGCCGGCCTGTTGACCGTTGGCTGCGGACCGGGAGGCGGCGGCCCCCCGCCGACCCCGCCGGTCGAGGTGACCGTGGCCGAGGTACAGACGGCTCCCGTGGAGGACCGGCTGTCGGCGGTGGGGACGATTCAGTCCAACGAGCAGGTGACGGTCATGCCCGAGGCGGCCGGATTGGTACAGGCCATCTATTTCACCGAGGGCCAGCGGGTGGAGGCCGGGGCGCCGCTCTTCGAACTGGATGATCGCAAGGAGAAGGCGCAGCTGGAGCAGGCGAAGGTCGATCTGGATCTCGCCCGGCAGAACGCCGAGCGCGTCGAACAGCTCGCCGGCACGCGCGCCATTTCGCAGCAGGAGATCGATCAGGTGCGCAGCCAGGTCACGCTTAAGGAAGCCGTGCTCGCCTTCGCCGAAAAGCGGGTGGCCGAGATGCGGATCGTGGCCCCCTTCGCCGGCGTGCTCGGGCCGCGCGCCGTCAGCCTCGGCCAGTTCGTCACCACCGGAGAACCCCTGGTGACCCTGACGGACGATTCCCGGGTCAAGGTGGTTTACGAGGTTCCGGAACGGCATCTGGCCCGGCTGCAAACGGGGCAGAAGATGGAACTCTCCGTGGCCGCGTTTCCGGAGCGTCGTTTTCCCGGGGCCGTCGATCTCATCAGTCCGCAGGTCGATGCCGCCACCCGCACGGTCGAGGTGCGGGCGGTGGCGGAGAATCCGGACCGGGTGCTGCGCCCGGGCATGTTCGCCCGGGTCGAGACCATCACCGGCGCCCGGCCCGCCGCGGTCGTCATCGAGGAACGTGCCATCGTGCCCTCGCTCGAGGGTTTCGCCGTCTATGTCGTCACCAATGAGGTGGCGCGCCTCCGGGGCATCAAGCTCGGCCAGCGCATGGCGGGCCGGGCCGAGGTGGTACAGGGGCTGCAGCCCGGCCAGAAAATCGTGGTCAGTGGCCTGCAGAAAATCGTCGACGGTTCCGCTGTCGCCTCGCAACCCGGCGAAGCGGTGGCTGCCCAAGCCGGGGAATCCCCTGCCGACCCACGCTCATGAGTCTTCCCGAGTTCTGCATCCGCCGGCCCATCTTCGCGGTCATGCTCAACCTGCTGATCGTGCTCTTCGGCGTGGTCGGCTATCTCCGTTTGCCGGTGCGCGAACTGCCGGACGTCGACCCACCCATCGTGACCGTGACCACGATCTACCTCGGCGCGAACAGCGAGGTCATGGAGACCGAGGTGACCGAACGGCTCGAACAGGAGATCAACACCATTCCCGGCATCAAGACCCTGACCTCGATCTCGCGCGACGAGGTCAGCATCGTCACGGTTCGCTTCAACCTCGACGTGCCCATCGATGTCGCGGCGCAGGACGTGCGGGACCGGATTGCGCGGGCCCGCGGGCGGATGCCGCAGGACATCGAGGAACCCATCGTCGCGAAGCAGGACGCCAACGCCCAGGAGGTCATGTGGGTTGCCCTTTACAGCGAGGACTACACCACGCTCGAACTGACCGACCTTGCCGAGCGTGAGTTCAAGGACCGCCTGCAAACGGTGCCCGGGGTGGGGGGCATCAATCTCGGAGGCGAAAAGCGCCAGGCCATCCGCATCCGGCTCGACGCCAGCCGCATGGCCGCGGCCGGAGTCACCGCCGCCGACATCCGTCGCGTGCTGGCCGTCGACAGCGTCGAGCTGCCGGCCGGAAGCCTCGAGAACCTCGACCGCGAGATGACCGTGCGGGCGCTGGGGAAGATCAGCCGGCCCGAGGAATTCGAGCAACTGGTCATCCGCTACCTTGATGGCGCGCCCGTTCGTTTGCGGGAGGTTGCCACGGTCGAGTTCGGCGTCGAGGACGAGAACTCGGTCGCCCGGTTCAACGGCAACCCGTCGGTGGGGCTGGGGGTGGTCAAGCAATCCGAGGCCAACGCCGTCGAGGTGGCCGACCGAGTCCTCGCCGAGATCGAGCAGATCAAGCCCCGGCTGCCGCAGAGTGTGAAGGTCGAGATTGCCTACGATTCCTCGACCTACGTGAAGAAGGCGATCCGCGAGGTGCAGGAAACGGTGTTCATCGCCTTTGCGCTGGTGCTCCTGGTGATGCTGCTGTTCTTGCGCAACTTCTATTCGACCATCATCCCGATGCTGGCGGTGCCGGTGTCGTTGGTGGGGGTGTTTGCTCTGCTTTCGATCCTCGGTTACAGCGTCAACCTGCTCACCCTGCTGGCCCTGGTGCTGGCGGTCGGGGTGGTGGTGGACGACGCCATCGTGGTCCTCGAGAACATCTACCGCCACGTCGAGGAGGGCATGTCGCCGCTCGAGGCCGCGGTCAAGGGCGTCAAGGAAATCACCGCCGCCGTGATCGCGATCACGATCACCCTGGTGGTGGTGTTCGTCCCCATCGCCTTCCAGGCCAGTTCGACTGGCATCCTCTTCCGCGAGTTTGCCTTCGCCACGGCCGGCGCGGTGGCGATCTCGGCGTTCGTCGCGCTGACCCTCACGCCCACCATGTGCGCGCGAATCCTCCGCCCCCCGGGGAAACACGGGAAGCTCTACAACTGGCTCGAGCGCGGCTTCAAGGCGGTCGAGGAGCGCTACAACCGCACCCTCGCCTGGGCGGTGCGCCGCAAGGCCGTGGTGGTCCTCCTCGCGCTGGCCACCCTCGGGATCACCGGCTTCTGGGCGAAGGCGCTGCCGCGCGAATTCCTCCCCGACGACGACAAGGGTTATGTGTTCGCGATCATCTTCGCGCCCGAAGGCTCGACCACCGAATACACAGACGGGATCGTGCGCCAGGCGGAAGACATCTTCCGGAGCTACCCGGAGGTCAGCGGCGCGTTTTCCGCGGTGGCCCTTGCGCGGGGCGCTCCGGGGGAGTCCGACTTCGGCATTGTGTTTGCCAAGCTCAAGCCGGGCGAGCGACGCACCGCCATCGAACTGGCGCGCCCCGGCGCGATGGGGTCGATGTTCACGCGGTTGATCAACGAGATCAAGGGCGCGCAGGCGGTGGCCATCCTTCCCAAGGCGGCGAACTTCGGCGAGCAATACCAACTGGTGCTCCAGGGACCGGACCTCGCCCGGCTCGAGGTGGTCGCGAAGCAGGTGCGCAACGAACTCATCCAGGCGGGTTTCGTGGCCCAGCCGCGATTGAACCTGAACTTCGAGCAACCGCAGCTTTCGCTCCGCTTCGACCGCGACCTCGCCGCCAGCCAGGGGGTCAGCGTGCGCGACATGTCCGAGGCCCTGCAGATTCTCTGGGGCGGCGTCGACCTCGCGCGCTACAACCGGGCCGGCAAGGAATACAAGGTCATCGCCCAGTTGCAGCGCGACGATCGCCTGGCCCCGCCCTCGATGGAGGACATCTACGTGCGCAACGGGGCGGGCAACCTCGTCAAGCTGTCCAGCTTCATCCAGCCGGTCCAGAGCGGCAGCGCCAACGCGATCAACCGTTTTGCCCGGCAGCGGGCCGTCACCATCGCGTCCCAGGTGCAGGGGGTGTCACTGGGTGAAGCGGTCACCCGCACCGAGGCCATCCTGGCGCGCGTCCTGCCACCGGATGTCTCCTTCCGGTGGACGGGCGAGGCCGACGAGATCCAGGAAGGCGGCGCGGAATCCCTGCGGACGTTCGTGCTCGCCGTGCTGATCATCTACATGGTGCTGGCCGCCCAGTTCGAGAGCCTGCGCCATCCGTTCACCATCATGCTCGCCCTGCCGCTGGCGCTGTTCGGCGCGTTCGGTGGCATCTGGCTCCTCTCGATGGTGAACCAGTTCGCCCTGATCAAGTTTTACGCGCCGCTCGATCAACTGCCGAAACCGCTGGCCTGGCTGACCACGCACCTGCCGGAAATTCCGGCCATGACGCTGAACGTCTACAGCCTGATCGGCCTCGTGTTGTTGCTGGGGTTGGTGACCAAGAACTCGATCCTGCTGGTCGAGTTCGCCAACCAGCGCATGGCCCGGGGCGCCAATGCCGTCGATGCCATGCTCGATGCCGGACGCACCCGGTTGCGCCCGATCCTCATGACCGCTGTCGCCACCATCGTGGGCATCCTGCCGGTGGCTCTCGGTCTCGGCGAAGCCACCATCAGTCGGCGCGCGCTCGGTGTGGCGGTCGTTGGCGGCATGACCACCTCCACCTTCCTTACGCTGTTCGTGGTGCCGGTCGTTTATATCCTGCTCAGCGGTAGACAACCGGCGGCCAGGCCGGCGGATGCGCCGGCCCCCACGCCGGTCGAGGCGGTGTGAAACGACGTTGCGTTCGCTTCGCTCCTCGCGAACCGAGGTAGTCGCAGGCACCAGATCCGCTTCGGATTTCCGAGGTCACGGGGCCGGGTTCCGGCCGCCTGAATCACCTCGATTCCATTGCCCGCAAAGCGTTCTCGGCCGCGTGGCGTGCCCAGGTCCATCCGCGCCAGTCATCCGAACTGCGAGCGCTGCGTTCATCAAGCATGGCACGAAGGGATGCGGACTCGGCGCGCGGGATCATCGGCAGAAACCGGATCATCGTCGGGATGGCGTCCGGTCCCAGTTGGCCCAGGTATTCGACGTCCAGCGGTTCACCCGCCACCGCCCGCGCGAGATTCTGTTCCGCCACCCGGGCCTGGGGATTCACCAGGTTCAATGACAGCACCAGGACCATGGCCCCGGCGATGGCGCCGAAGGTGAAGCGTTCCCTTCTTCCGGTCAGGACGGTCGCTGCGAACCAGGCCAGCACCATCGCCAGCCAGATCATGAAGGCATTCACGTGGAACCGCAGTTCGGTCCAGCCATAGGCCTGCTGGTAGAGGCGCATCCTCCACGCTGCGGAGACCAGCATCACCCCGAGCAAACCGATCATCAGGCCGGCCAACCCGCGGTACCATCGCCGGTCTCCCTCTGCGAGCAGCCAGTCGGCGGCCAGCAGGACCGGCACGGCCAGCGCCACCACCGCCACCAGTTCGAAGAAGCCCCGCCGCGCATACTCGGCGTACGTCAGCCCGACGGTGGTCTCGACCAGTTCGGGTCCGCCGAAAAGGTATCGCACCTGGAAGACGACGAACGCGAGAAAAAGCAGGTCGACCAAGCCCAGGGCCACACCGGTTTCGATCGGGCCGAGCCGCACGAAGCGGGGCACACTGAACGCGCGCCTGCGGCCGGCAGGTTCCGGCAGCATGGAACCAAGCACTCCGCAGGCGATCCAGCCGAAGAAGCCGGTCAGGATGACATGCGACACAACCTTGGGAAAATCGACCTGTACCAACTGCCGTATCCAACCCTCGAAGGCAACGTCCGCCGAAGTGAGCAACCTCCCGAAAACGAGCAACAGCGGCAGAGCGAGCAGCACTCCCACCAGCGCCCGACCCCATTGGCGCCAGCGCGAAGTCGCCGTTTCGCCGGGCTGCGGCAGGCAGGCCAGCAGCATTGGGAACGTGCCGAGGATCACCTCCACTCCCCACCCCGCGAGACGCCGGAAATGGTCGGTCACCCCTCCCAACCGCAGGGTGATCCCCCGGCTGCGGGCCACCGCCCAGGCGAGCAGCACGAAACCGGTCAGCACGTTCAACCCGCGGAGGGCGTCCGCGCTTCGCCACGAGAACAGCAACGCGAATCCGCCAAACGCCCACAGCCAGGGATGCGCGGCGGGGCGTTCGGGTCCGGTGGGGCGGGGGATTCCGACCAGCAGCACAAGGGTCAGCGCCACCAGCCACAACGTCAGGTTCACCCCCTGGACCGGGGCGCGCAGCAGCAGATCGCCGCCGAGCCCCAGTCCCAGACTGATCGGCACGATTCGCAACACGGGTTTGGTCGATTCGTTCATGAGTCGTCTCCCGGAGATCATTCAGGGTCGGTAGCGGGTAAGAAATCGCGGGCGGAAGACGGTGGGGGTGTTCTGTGCGGGCAGCGTCCTCGCAAGGCCAGTTCCACCACCGGGACGGCCATCAAACTCAGCGCCGCCAGGAATGCCAGTGTCTCGAACTCCGCCGGCATCCGGCCCAGCGGCGGCGCTTCGTCCGTTGGCAGGGCCCGGAGCGCTTCGCTCATGAACACCAGCAATGCAAGTCCGGCGCCGACCCCTGCCGCGGTCACCGCCCAGGGCCGCGGCCAGCAGGGCGTCTCCGGGGTGTCGCACAGAAAGACCGTCCCACCTCCCAGGATCATCAGCACGGCGATGCTCGCCGGCGCCCAGACCGGTCCCCACCAGGGGAGCGGCAGCAGGAAGAGGATGTCCCAGTCCGCCGGCGAGGTCGGCCAGCCGGTCAGCGGCACGAGGAAAAGGTAGTAACCGATGTCCCAGAGGCCGAAGGCCATCACCCCCGCGCCCAGCCGGCTCCGCCACGAACGGCCGGCCAGCCAGCCAACGGCGAACAGCATCGTCAACGTCGCCGCCTCGCGGATGCACTCGGCCAGCAGCAAGTGCCGGCTCATTTCTCCCCGCGCCGGCAGGGCAGGATTGTATTGACCGATCAACGTGCGCAGATCGAGAACGACTGCAGCTTCCACCCACGCCATCGCCACCGCGTAGACGATCACCATCACCAGCCGCGAGCGCACGCCCGCGGTCCCGTTGCCTTCCGGAGTCGTTCGCATGACATCTCAATGCCGTCCGGCGGTTACCAGCTCCTCTTCGCGCGACGACCCGGCTTCCCAGGCGGGCGTTGGCTCCGGCGCGACCCGTTCCCAGCCGGCGCCCAACTGATCCAGTCGGCGCTCGACCGCCGTGATCGTGACGTCCGGCGTCGACGTTCCGGCGGTGATCCCGACGATGTCGTCGTGGCGGAACCATGCCGCCTGAACTTCATCCGCCGCTTCCACCCGATGCACCCTGGCGCAATGGCGGCGGCAAGTTTCGGCGAGTTCGCGGGTGTTGTTGCTGTTCGTCCCGCCCACGACGACCACGACATCGCACGCCCGGGCCAGGCGGATGGCGGCTGCCTGGCGTTGCTTGGTCGGGCGGCAGACCGTGTCGGCGAAGCGCACTTCCGCCCTGGGAAAGCGCCGCCGCAAGGCGTTCACCAACGCGTCGACGCGGTCCACCGGCTGCGTCGTTTGGGCCACGACGCCGAACCGCGGACGTTCCTCCATGGCGGCGATGTCCGCCTCGCTCAACACGATGTCGCACACCGGCAGATCTTCCGTGAGGCCGCGCACCTCGACGTGGCCGCGCTTGCCGATGACGACGGGATGACATCCCTGGTCGATGAGCCGTTGGAGCGCCTGGTGGGCATGATGCACGAGCGGGCAGGTGGTCTCGACGACGCGCAGGCCCTGCTGCGCCAGAGCGCCGCGGGCCTTGTCCGAGGCGCCGTGAGCGCTGATCAGCACGGTGCTCGTGTGGACCGCCTCGGGGGTGTCGGCGACCTGAACGCCGCGTTGGCGGAGGTCGCCCACGACCACCGGGTTGTGGACGAGCTGACCGAGGACGGTGACCGGTTGCTGGCGGGCTTCGCGGGCGGCGATGGCGATGGCGTCGCGCACGCCGAAGCACATTCCGAGATGGGAGGCACGGATGATTCTCATGGCATCAGGCTTTCGTTCGAGGGATGCGGTTCACGGTTTGCAGACTTTGTATTGCAAAGCTTCTGAACAAAGGGACCCGGCTTCGGGTGTGGGCGTTCAGATTTCACGCGTTTGCCGGACGATTTGTTCGAGCAGGTTCAGGTAATTGCCGAAGGCGGTCCGACCGTCCTTCGTCAGCGAACAGGTGGTCAGGGGCCGCCGTTTCTGGACCGATTTGGTGATGGCGACGTAGCCGGCTTGCTGCAGGGTGCGCAGGTGCTGGGTGAGGTTGCCGTCGGTCATCCGCAGCGTCTCGCGGAGTTCGGTGAATGCCAGTTCGCGCGAGGCCGCCAGCAACGACATGATCGAGAGCCGTCCCTTCTCGTGGATGACCCGGTCGAGCTGGAGGAAAGGTTCGGGATTCACGCGGCAGATTCACGGGGTTCGGTGAAGCGGAGGTAGAGGCCGTAGGCCAGGTGAAGCCCGCCGAAGCAGCCCGCCATGACGGTGTGGCTCAGCCGGGGGTCGGGGGCGTCCGGACGGATGAAGGCGTAGAGCAAACAGCCCAGAACCACCAGAATTCCTCCAAAAAGCCGGATGCCCCGCGGCATGAAGAAACCGGCCGCATGCACGGCGCAGCCGTAGAGCACGATCCACAGACACGGCAGCCAGAACGGCACCGCCAGCCCGCCCGCCGCCGCGCTTCCCGTCCCGTCCGAGAGATGCCACCACGCCCCGAGCCCGACCGCAAAACCGGCGAACAGGGGCAGGGCCGCGGCTTGTCCAACCCGCCGCGTCGGGGGCGACCAAAAAGGCTCGTGCGCCCGCAATGCCTGACGGCGGACGATGAGCAGTGCCGTCACACTTGCCAGTAAGGCCACTGCCAGCCAATAGCCGACAAAAGCCCGCGCTCCGCTCACCGGCAGCACCCAGCCCAGCGCGCCGGCGATCACCCCGAAGATCCCGGCTGTCAGCGTCATCGGGGCCAACGTCCGTCGATAAACCGCCATGCGCTCCATCAAGGTGCGGATGGTCTGGAGATGTTCGCGCGCCCAGTCGGATTCCATGCATCCACTTTGTCATGCAAAGTAGAAAGGTCAAGGCCGTTTTGCGCCGATGTTGGCGGAGGTCGCGGCTTTCAGGCAGAGCCGGATCGGAACCGGGCGCTCGCTCGGAAGGGGACGTGCCGCCCGCGACTCAGCGAGCGTGATCCGCGGCCAGTTGGCGCATCTGGGAAACGGAAGCCGTGCCCGTCGTGCCGAGTTGGTGGATGACGAGCGAGGAGGCCAGGGTGGCCAGTTCGAGCGCCTCCGCCAGCGTCGCCCCGGCGGCCAGGGCGGTGGCGAGGTTTGCGGTCACCGAGTCGCCGGCCCCGACGATGTCGATCTCACCGCGCAGAGGCAGGGCTGGCACATGTGTCGTGGCGCCGTTCGCCATGGCCCCGACGATGCCTTCCTCGGCCAGGCTGACGAAGACCGGGCGTTGGTTGCGGGCGGCGAGGGTGGCGGCTTGTTCCCGGACGGCTGGCAGGCCGATTGATGTTTCGTGATCGAGCAGCGCGGCCAGTTCCCCCCGGTTCATTTTGAAGATAACCGGCGGGAAGCCGCGCAAACCCCGCCGACTGTCGGCCAGAATCGGCAAGTTGGGATGTGTCTGGCCCAGACTCCCCAGTGCCTCGCGCACGGGGGCGGTGATGACGCCGGTTTCCGCGACGTCCACCTGGTCGAGCGCGATGATCGCATCCGCCTCTGCGGCCAGAGTCGCGAGTGATTTCGCCACCTGCGTGGCAACGGCGTCCGGCGTCGCGGTCCAGTTCTTCGAGTCGAGCCGGTTCAGTTCCCGCGGAGGTTCCCCTGGTTCCATGATGAGCGGCTTGCAGTAGACGAACGTCCGGCGCGCGGGCGTTTCGAGGAAATGGTCCAGGGCGACGCCGGGCTTGGCGGCCAGCGCGCGCCGGAGTTCGAAGCCCTCGCCGTCTTCACCGCAAAAACCGACCGGATGCAACCGGCCGACGCCGAGCGCGACGAGGTTGTTGAGAATGGTGCCCGCCGCCCCGGGTTGGCTGCGCACACGGGTGACATTATGCACGGGGAGACCGGTCTCGATCGAGGTTTCGGCGCGCGCGGGATCGATCTCGAGGTAGCGATCCAGGCAGAAGTCGCCGATGACGACGACGCGCAGGCCGGCGTACCGGCCGGTAATTTCCTCGAAGCGTTCCGGGGTCATGCGCGGGAGAGGGTGTGGTGGAGGTTGTGGAGGAAGGCGATGTTGTCGCACTGCACGTAGCGCATCCGTCCGCCCATGCGGGCGTAACTCTTGCAGAAGCGCAGGTAGTAGGCCGGATTGTCGCGCGGCGGTTCGCCCTGGTCCCAGTCCCAACCGCCGCCGTCCTGCAGATCGACGACGTAGATGGTGTGGTCGCGCACGACCGGCCGGCCGGCCTGGAGGCGGAGGTTGTTGACGCAACTCATCGCCTTCTCGAACACCTGCGGTCCCATGATGGCGGAGCCGATCGAGAGCACGACCCCGCCGTCCAGGGATTCGACGGCGGCGGCGAACCGGCGGAAATCCACGGCCGCGCCCCGGCCAATGGCGGCGCCCTGGAACAGCGGGTGGTTGGTGATGATGTCGTAACCGATGCCCGGATGCACGGTGAGCGGGACCTCGTGGCGGATGGCATTGGCGAGCACGCTGGCATTGCGCTCGGGGTGGGGCACCATCAGCGGGCCGGGGGGCGAACCCGTGCGGCGCATCCAATCGAGGACTTCCGCCCGGGCCGGCGTCAGCGGATCGTCCGGGCGTTCGCGGATCAGTCGTTCGAGATCCTCCGGGTCCGGCAGGGTCGCGCCGTCACGATAGATGAAGCTGCCCAGGGCGTGGCCGTAGCCCTGACTGTGGAGGCCGCCCAGGAGGACGGCGAGGTTGATGTAACGTCCGGTTTCGTCCCAGGTGCCGAACCGGCCTTCCGCGACGTTGTCCCGCACGCTTTCGGTGGACCGGCCCTGAAAGGCGAACTCCCAGTCGTGGATCGTGCCCGCGCCGTTGGTGGCCAGGTGCGTGACCCAACCCGCGTCCAGGCAACGGATGAGCAGCAATTGGCCGCCGTTCTTGATCAGGTGCGCCCCGTAGATGAGCATCACTCCGGCCCGCCGGGCAAGCGCGGCACGGATGTGGTCGGCGCATTCGCGGACCAGGGCCAACTGGGTTTCGGAAAGGGGCGGCGGCTCGTCCGCGGGTTCAACCAGGATTTCCTCGAGCCGGGAAAGGCTGCGGCGTTCCGCGAGGGGAAAGGCGCGGAGCCGGGTGAGATCGAGCGGTTCGGGCGGTTTCATTTGGTGAAGATCTGCTCCAACAGAATCGCGGCGTCGCGGAAGTCGGGAATGACGACGTCGGCCCCGACGCCCAGGAGGCGTTGACGCTTCCATTCATCCATGTTGCCCGAGCCATTGTTGGCCTCGTCGCTGGCCACCGCGATGGCGAGGCCGCCGACTTCGCGGGTGTTCTGGATCTCGACGTAGCCGTCGCCGAAGGAAAGCAGCAGTTCGCCGGGAATGTTGTTTTCGCGGAGGATCCGGTCGATGACCATCTTCTTGCTGAACTGCTTGTAGTCGTCGAGCGCACCGTAGATGCGGCCCTCGAAGTAGCGGGCGACATCCAGCAGTTCGGCCTCCTGCTTGACGAACTGCTCGTCAGTGCCGCTGGCCAGATAGAGCGGGAGGCCGCGTTTCTGGAGCAGCTCAAGCAGGTGTCGCGCCCGGTGGACGAGCAGGGCATCCGGTTGAACGGCGCCCGATTTCAGGCCGGCAACCCGCCCCGCGATGCGTTCATCCAGGCGGCGCAGGTATTCATGCTTGTACCAGAGCGGCTCGCGCGGGTCCCCGCCCCGTTCGCGGATGCGGTCGGCGAGCTGAATCATCTGGTAGATGGTTTGCTTGCCGTTGAGGCGCATGATGTCCTCGAACGCCAGGCGCTGCCGGTCTTCCTTGGACTCACCTGCCACGGGTGGCATATACTCGGCGAACATCGGCACCATGACGTCGGGCCAGCCCTGCCGGATCAGCGAGAGGGTGCCGTCGAAATCGAAGAGCACGTGGCTGATGCCGGGGCGCGGCGCGAACGAGGGACTGAATTCCACCCGGCCGGAAAACGCTTCCGTAGAGATCATCGCGACCTGAGTACCCGCCCGGCCCCGCCCTGTCAACGTCGGTCCCCGCGGAGGCAGGATTCAAGCCGGGAGGAGGAACAGGCGCCCCTGGGCTCGACCGGGGCCGGCCTCGAACTCGACGGTTTTCTCCCCGACGCGGGCAGCGACTTCGTTCCCGGCGAATCCTGGTTGGCCGCCTTCCGTGACCAGCCGGCCTTCACCGGCGGAGCCGCTGCGCGGGATGGTCAATTGTCCCGTGCCGTGGACCCAGATCTCCATCACGGCACCTTGTGGCACCTGGCGTTCGGTCGCCACCGGCGCCCACGCCACGAAAGGCAGCGCCCGATCCCCAAAGCGCCACTCGCGTCCATCGATGCGGATCCGGTCGGTGTCATGGCCGGCGAAGGCTGCCAGTCCCCCGTCCGCATCCCGGCGGTAGCTCATGACCAGCCTGCCGCGATAGTCCACCGTATCGCCCGCGAGACGGAACCGGTCCAGTTCCAGGCTGTCGGGTGGGAGCGGATTCGCCGCGAGCATCCGTTCGTCCTCCGCGGCGTCGCGGTGAAAGCCGCCCGGCCAGCTCTCGACATGCCGACGGTAATGGGCCGCGACCGCGAGGGCGCCGTTGGGAAAGCGCGTCGCGAGGTAGGGCGATTCCCTCGAGACGACGCAGGGATGGTCGTTACGCTCGAGGTCGGGCCGGCTCGGCGGATACGCTCCCAGCGAGCGCAGGATCTCAAACCAGGTGCGCACTTCGTAGCCCAGCGAGGCGGCCTGATCATCCCGCGGACGACAGCCCAGGAAGGTCGTTGTGCCGCCGCCGGCCATGCGCCGGTGCAGGCCCAGGGTGCGGTCGGCGCTCCGGGCAACCACCTCCGTTCCGGCCTGCGGGATCACCGGGTAGATGTGGTCTACGAGAAACGAGGTCAGGATGGTCTGCGCAGGCACCGGGGCAAGCGCGCCGTCGAACTCGATGCGTCCCCCGGCGGCCACCAGCCCTTCACGCCCGAAACCCAGCCCGGCGGCACCGAAGAGTTCCTGCCAGGGGGCGAGCACCGGTTTGCCGGCGAGATCGAGCCGGGGTGGGGGACCGGACCAGATCAACGCGCCTCCCTCGCGGGCGAAGTCCGTCAGCAGCGGCAGCAGACCGGCGGGCGGCAGTGGTTCGAACAGGACCGCCACCGCTCCGTACTGACGCCCCAACAGATCGATGCGGCCGTCAACGATTCGCCCGTGTTCGATCAGCTTCTCGGGGGTGATGTAGTTGGCGTAGCCGTATTGCGTCATCCAGGAGCCGAAGCGTTCCTCGGTGGCCACGAGCGAGGAGGGATACAGGAACAGGACGGGAACCTCGCGGTGCGCGCAATCGCCGACCGCCGCGAACGCGGGATCCGGCGAGCAACCGAAGGCATTCTCAAGCGCGCGATGCCGCCGGTGAACAGCCGCCGGCATGCCCCAGGCGGCGGCGTAGGCGTTCGGGACGCGGTTGAGGCTGCCGGTCGAACAGGCGAGGGCGAGCCCGTAGTAGTTGCGGTCCGACCAACCGCCCTCGGCATGATCGTTCCCGCCGCCGGTGAGGAACTCGTTCCACTTGAAGTAATCGGCGCACGCGCTGGCGGCCTGCTGGACGGTGTTCGACCACAGGAAATCCGGCGTGTATTCGTACTGCCGCGGCGCCTGTGGCTGGTCGCCCGCGTCCCAGAAATCGATCGTCGGGCTCTGCGCCCAGGTGGCGTGCGCGCGGGATTCGAGCGCGTGCCCATAAAGCGCTTCGGCGGAGTCCCTGGCGCGGGCGAACAGCCCGACCACCGTGTCCTGCAGGAGCTGGAAGTAACGGCGACGAAGCAGGGCGGTCCGGGCCACGTCCTCGGGGCTCTCCCCAACCACGTGCCGGGCGGGCAGCCGGGCTTGCAGATCCGGGTAGAACCCGTGCTGACCGCCGGCGAAGTAGACGAGCCACTTGTCGAAATCGGCGAACTCGGGGCCATGGCGGCGGGCGAATTCGGCGCCGAGATTCGGGGTCAGATAACGCAGCGCGAACTGGCCCTCCTCGTGATGGTTCGCATAACCCCAGTCCTGCTGAATGTGCATTTCATCCGCGTAGAGCCCGTTCAGCGGAATCCCGGCCGCATGATACCGGCGGACCAGTTCAACGAGAAAGGGCAGGGCGCGCGGACTGAAGTAATCCATCTCGGGCGTGGCGTAGGTCACCACGACGAGGACCCGATCAAGCGGTCCGACGTCGGTGTTGCCTTCGCCGCGCACGATGAGGTGGCGCTGTTTGCTGCTCCAACCGGTGGCCGCTGTCTCGAGTTCCGCCGGCGGGTGGAGTTCCACGATTTCGTCGGGTGACACGGCGTAGAAGGCGGTCCGCCCGATGCGGCGTTCGCGGAAGGCGAAGGCGCGCACGCCGGTACGTTCGAGTTCGATGGTGCCCTTGTTGTTGGTCCAGCGTTCCTGGGCCCAAAGCGACACCGTGTAGCGGCCGGTTGCGGGATCCCGCCAGCCTTCGCGGTAATGCGCCCAACGACCCGATTCGCCGGTTTCGCGCACATAGCCGGCGCCGATCTCCAGCGGGCTCAGGAGGCTCAATTCCAGCCCGAGCCCGAAGGATTTGAGCGTCTCGCTGATCCGCGCGATGTGCCGGATGCAGGCGTCGGTGTCCGGGGTGAGCTGACGTGGCCTGCCGCCCTGGCCGGCGCGGTATTGGGACCAGAACTCGTCAAAGGCGAGGATGATGGTGCGAGCGCCGCGGGCGGCGTGCTCGGTGCACAGGCGGCGAAGGGTCGTCTTGTTCGGCGTGGCGCTGAGGCTCAGATCCACTTCGCGATCCGGGTCGGCAAGGTCTTCGAGTTGCCGGTCGCTGACGAGGATGATCGCGCCCTTGGGCAGTTGAAACTGCCAGGGGCCCGGGAAACGGACGACCGGCTGTTCTCGGGCCCCGGTCGCGGCGACGACGGAAACCGCTCCGGCGGCGCTCACGGTGATGCCAAGCTGGCCGAGCCGCGCCAGGAAAGCGCGACGGGAGAGGTCGGACGCGAATGTCATGGGCGCATTCACGCGCACCCGGCCGCCGTTGGCGAGTGGGATTTGGGCCCACCCCGACCATCAGGAGCGCTGGTCGGATGAGGCGGACTCACGGCCTGCCTTCCTTCCCGGACGGGCAACCCCGGGGTTACCGCGCGATCCCGCCCTGGGTCCGCGGATGCCGGTCCCGAGCGGGCGCTGTGGCCACTTTCAGCAGGCGATGCGGAGCCGTCGGGGCCTTGGGGAAGCCTCACTTTGCCGGCGCCGCCGCGGGTGTGCTTGCGTGGTCTCCAGGATTGCCGGGGCCTGGGGCGGCACTGCAGCCGTCGGCGCTCCGTGCGCGGGCCAACGCGTCACGATCGATCAGATCCATGGACAGTCCCAGCGTCTTCATGGCCCGTTCGATCTGGGCTTCGGCCAGTCCGTGTCCGCGTTTGATACGATCCAGCGCCTGTTCACGGGTGAGCTGGCCGTCCCGAATCAGGTTGCTGAACAGGGCGTCGCTGTAGGTTGCGCCGACCGTCTTGAAGAACATGTAGTTCTTGAGCGCGGCGATGTCGCAGTCCGCCCGCCAGGTTTCCGATACGCCCTCTGGAAGCTGCCAGCCGAGTTCCTCGGTAATCGTCCGGATGCACTCGTCTTCCCGCCAGTTCGAATAGCGGAAGTACTCGACACTCATGATTCCCGGGTATCTGAGGCGCAGAAGCGGCGTGTGCGGGTTGATGTACATCACCGCGGCCTTGACGGAGATGCCCAGCCTGCCGGGCGGCACGTCGGCCACCAGGCGGAATCCGCGGCGGGCGATGTGGATGGACCTCGAGAGTTGGGCAAGGAACGTATGCGCTGCAGCGCCTCCCTTGCTTTCGCGATGCGAGGGCGTGAATTGAACCTGCTCCCTTTCGTTTCCCCCGAAGATGATCGCCCGGAGGCCATTGGCCTTGGCCAGTCGAAAGACCTCCCGGTTCAGAAGCTTGCATGAAGCGCACATCAGGTTGATGTACTCCGGCTTCGGGTCCGCCCGCCATTTCAAGAAATAGGCGCGGGCAACCTCCAGATGCTCCTGCCGCGAAACCTGGATTTCCGTCAGGGGGATTCCCAGCCGTTCCGAAACCCGCCGGACATTGGCATCAATCACGTCGGGGGTGAACGGGGTCCGATAGTAGGCGCCGAAGCAGCGCAAGCCGTGCTTCCGTCGGAGCAACCACGCCAGATAGCTGCTGTCCCGCCCGCCGCTCAAACCGATCAGGCAGTCGTAGGAGCACCCCCTTCCTAGTTCCCGGACCCGGTTCAGCATGGCCTCAAGTTGCGCGGTCTTGGGTTCGCTGTCGGCGGGGTGCGAAGGCCTGTCCGGCATGCTGCCGCAGAACTTGCAGACCCGGTCGTTTCCCGGTGCTTGGGGCACGACCGAAAGGGGCAGGACGCAATTGCTGCAGCGTTCCGAGGGTGCGTGTTGACGCGGGAGTCCAAGGATGGTGTTCATAAGTGGTTAGCCCAAGTTTGTCAGTCCGAGGAGGAAGAAACCAGTCTCAGCGTGTCTGGCAGACCGCGCTGGTGCGCATCTCGGTTTTTTCGGAGTTCAAGGCGGCTGGGGAAATACCATAGCCATCTTATTCCACTGACCCCGCTGGAAGTCAAGCTTGCCGCAGAATCCACTCCGCGCGGTGGCTGGCGGCGGAAGCCCTTGGGAGGGACGAGGGCATTTTTGCAACTCCGATCTACTGCCGAACGTCCCGTCGGCGGAGCCGGAGGGAGGATTCAGCCATAGTGGCGACATCCTGTGCAGCTCGCGAGATATACTACAGCGACCCCTCACCCCGTCTCTCTCCCCATGCGATGGGGAAAGGGTGCCCGCAGGGCGGGTGAGGGGAACTGGCTCGTCGATTCCGGTGACTCCTCAGTGATCTCGCGTGCCCATCGCGAACGCGCTCAAGGTGAGACTAAGGAATGCTGGGCGCTGGGCGAGACGATTCAGACCCGGGTCATGGCTCGAGCTCGACGGAAAGGCGGTAGAACCGCGCGTTGGCGGGGCGATTGCCGGGCGGGACGCGGCGGATGCCCCACCCGAGGGGATCGATTGGACCCGGGACGGTCGGGATGGCCTCCCAGTTGGACGGCGCCAGCGAGCCGGT
>JACKPV010000024.1 GCA_024233305.1 Verrucomicrobiales bacterium | reverse complement strand
TCACCAGCGCTCGCGCCCTGGAAGGGAAGTTCCCCGGTCAGCAACTCGTAGAGAACCACCCCCAGGCTCCAGGTGTCCGTCGCGGTGCTGACACTCCGAATCGTCGCCGCCGCCTGCTCGGGCGACATGTAAGCCGGGGACCCCACGGTCGTGCCGCTGCGCGTGTGCTCGACTTCCTCGTCCAGGAACTTCGCCAGCCCGAAGTCCGACACGTAGGGATGCCCCGTCCCGTCGATCAAGATGTTCGCCGGCTTGAGGTCCCGATGCAGAATCCCGCGTTGATGCGCGAAGTCCACGGCTCGGGCGACGGCCTCGATCAATCCCGCCGCGCGTTGCTGCGCCCGCCGCGCGTCGCCGGTCTTGCAGGTCCATTCGCCGGCCCGCACCTGCTGCTGAAGGCTGCCCTCCTCGACCAGCTTCATGCTGAGGTAGGGCTGCCCCAGATGCTGCCCGACGTCGTAGGCCGGGAGGATGCCCGGATGATCGAGGGCGGCCAGGGCCTTGACCTCGCGACGGAAGCGATCGATGCGCTCGGCCGAGCGCAGATACTCGCTTTTGAGCATCTTCACCGCCACCGCGCGCCCGGTCGGGACGTGGAGCGCGCGATAGACGACGCCCATCGCGCCCTGTTCGGCGAGTTCGCCAAGCAGTTCGAAGGGACCGAAGCGGCTGCTTGCGGCGGGTGGTTCTTCCAATCCGGCAGCGGGATCATCGAGAGCGGCTTCGGGTCCGAGCTGGGCCTCGAAGACACACCGGAGGCAAAAGCCGTCCGGCCCGAGACCGGCCCCGCACGACGGGCAACGGTGAGAGTTCGACGAGTCACTCATGTGCTTCGATAGAATGGTTTTTGCCCACGCTCGCGGCGATTCAGTGGGAGCCGGGTGACGGTGTCAACCCGGCGGTGGCAGATGCGTACCCGGCCTTCGCCGAGCGCGGGGCATCCGCTCCCTCCGCGCCGCATGCGCTTACCCGTATCGATCCAGCAAGTCGTAGCCGCCGACGTGCAGTCGGCGCATGATTGAGCGGGTTTTCGGACGCCTGCTGCTGAGGGCGACGATTCACTGAGCCGTATCGATTCAACACGGGGTAGCCGCCGACGTGTAGTCGGCGCTGAAATCCAGGAGCTTACGCGGGCTTGCGGATTCCGATCAGCAGTCACTTTTCGGTGAATCGTCGCCGTCGGCAACAGGCAGCCCTATCCCTGCTGAATCATGCGCCGACTGCACGTCGGCGGCTACGAGTTACTGCATGGTTACGGCTGAGAGGTGCCTGTCGATCGGAGGCGGCGAGACCGCATGAGCTTATGGAGATCAGCGCCGACCACACGTCGGCGGCTATGAGTTACTGAATCGTTACGGCCTGGTTCTGCTTTGGTATCAGGGCACGCGCAGGGCTAGACGGCGGTCAGCACGGCGTAGTTGCGCTTGCCCTTGCGCAGGAGGAGGTGCTTGTCAAAAAGCCATTCTGCGGACGGCACGCGCCGTTGCGGGTCGGCTTCGCGACGGTTGTTGACGTAGATGCCGCCGCCCTGCACGTCCTTCCGGGCCTGTCCCTTGCTCGGGCAGAGCCCCGCATCGACCAGCAGGTCCAGCAGGGGAAGACCCTCGGGGCTCAAACGGGCGCGCTCGATTGCGGCGGTCGGGACCTCGCCGACGATTTCGTTGAAGGTGCTTTCGCTGATTCCCTCCAGGTCGCCGCCGAAGAGAATCTGGCTGGCCCGCACCGCCTCCCGGCAGGCGGCTTCGCCGTGGATCATCTCTGTCACGGCGGTGGCGAGCGCCTGATGCGCCACGCGGCCTTCGGGGCGCTCGGCATGCTGCGCTTCGAGCCCGGCGATGGTTTCGGCGGGCAGCAGGGTGAAGAACTTGAGGTACCGCAGGACGTCCCGGTCATCGGTGCGGATCCAGAACTGGTAGAAGCGGTAGACGCTGGTTCGTTGCGGATCGAGCCACACCGCGCCGGCTTCGGTCTTGCCGAACTTGGTGCCATCGGCGTTCGTGATGAGCGGGAGGGTGAGGCCGAAGACCGTCGCGTTGAGTTTGCGACGGGCGAGATCGAGACCGGCGGTGATGTTGCCCCACTGGTCGCTGCCACCGATTTGGAGTTCGCATTCCGACTCGCGCCGGAGGTGGTAGAAGTCGAAGGCCTGCAGGAGCATGTAGCTGAACTCGGTGTAGCTGATGCCCACCTCGCGGTCCTCCATCCGGGAACGCACGCTCTCCTTCGCCACCATCATGTTCACGGTGAAGTGCTTCCCCACGTCGCGGAGGAACTCGAGGTAACCCATGCCGCCGAGCCAGTCCGCATTGTCGAGTACGCGGGCGGGGTTGACCGTGGTCTCGAAGTCGAGCAACCGGGCAAGCTGCTGTTTCACGGCCGCGATGTTGTGGCGGATGGTCTCGGGCGTGAGCAGTTGCCGTTCCTGGGTCTTGCCGCTGGGATCGCCAATCGAGCCCGTGGCGCCCCCGGCCAGCGCGATGGGCCGGTGGCCGGCAAGCTGGAAGCGACGGAGCGCGAGCAGCGGGACGAGATTGCCGACGTGCAGGCTGTCCGCGGTGGGATCGAAGCCGCAGTAAAGGGTGACCGGTCCCCGGGCCAGCCGTTCGGCCAGCGCCGGTGCATCGGTGCAGTCGGCCAGCAAGCCCCTCCACTTCAACTCCGCGAGAATGTCCATGTGCGGGGTTGTTAGCCCGCACGCCGCCCGTCCGACAAGTGGAATCTGCCGGCGGGCGGCGTCGGTCGATCCGGAGCCCGCCGCTATTCGATTTCGGCCACGCGGTGGAAGCGCGGGGTGTCCGCGGGGGTCTCGCTGAACTCGAGGAGGCCGGTGGCGTTCGCGGTGCCGGTGCGGCCCGTGTCCTGCCAGGCGACCGGCGGTGTCAGGCTTCCCGTGGCTTCCAGCCGGTAACGCGCGCCGGGGCGGCCGGTCACCCGGAGGACGATCCACCCGGCGGGCGTTATTCCGATGCCGAGGCGCACGCCCGGCTCCAGCGGGGGCAGCGCGGGATCGAAGGCGAGCGCCAGCGGATCGATGATGAACGCGTCCCGCACCAGGTCGAAATCACCGATCTCCCCGTCCCGGAGCGTGAAGGCCCATTCGCGGCTGCCGGGGTCGAAGACGGCGCCTTCCAGGCAGAACCACTCCGGTTCCCCGTCGGCGGTGCGGCGGGCGAGCTTGTAGAGGCAGTTGAACCGCGACACTTCCGCGGGAATCGGGCCCAGGCGGATGGTCGCAGCGGCTCCGGGCCGGTCCACTTCAACGCTGAAACCGAGCACTCCGAACGGGAACTCGACTCCCGCGGGCGGCGGCACGGGCACGATATCGATCGTTCCCCCGCCCGTGGAGCGGAAGCGGGCGTCATTGCCGTCTGCGCCCGGATCGACCCGGATCGGAACCAAGCGCGCCGGTTCTCCGGGGGCGCGGAAGCCCGGCACGGCCGAGCGCCGGGGATCCTCCGAACTGCCTGGGGCGAGTGCGTCTTCGGCGGCATCGGACGCCCCGTCACCGTCCCGATCCAGCGGGCTGACCGGATGACAATTCGACAGCGGCGAGGTACCGATGCCGGGCAGCGTGAGGGTGGCCGAGACGGTGGCGCCGGCGAGTTCGCGGGCGTCCACGCTGAGCACCCGGACCACCGGTCCCCCGCCATCCCCGGCGTCGAGGGTGGCCCGGCCGAGGAAGGTGCGGGCCGATTCGCAGAACGCGCGAGGGTTGAGGCCGGCCTCGGGATTCGCGAAGAGCTCGTATACGACGGTCCCGGTAAGGGGGCGGACATGGGCGATCTGGACCTCGAGGCGTTCGCCGTCGTGGGCCACGCCCACGATCCCCGGGGCTTCGAGCCCGTCGTGGCTGCCTTCCAGCAGTTCGATGGCTAAGCGGTTTCCCACGATGCGGTTGGCTGAGAAGATGTTGTCCAGGCCGTTGAGTACCCGGATGGCGGCGGTGTGGCCGGCGAGGAACTCGTTGCCGGCCTCGGCGCCTTGGGCGCGGTCCTCGCGTGCTCCGACCACGTTGGCCCGGGCGAGGTCCAGCAACACCCCGATTTCATTGGCAAGGAAGCGGTTGCCGGCGACCTGGTTGTCCCGCGCCGCGTTCCCGTTCAACCCGCGGAGTGCGACGCCGGCGTCCCGGTTGCGAAGGAACTCGTTGCCCGCTCCGGGCCGGCCGATGTGGTTGTCGCGTGCCTCCTGAACGAGCACGCCGGTCTGGTTGCCAAAGGCGCCGTCGGCGAACGGATCGCCGATCACGTTGCCGAGGATTTCGTTGAAGCGGACCTCGGGACCGATCAAAGCGATGCCGGCGTTGCGATTTGCGCCGATCTGGTTGGCCAGCCCGAGGCGGTCCCCACCGATCTCGTTGAAATGCGCGGTTCGCCGCAGGACCAGGCCGCTGAGGCCGTTCGGACGGGACCGCGTGTCGCTGTCCAGGCCGATGCGGTTGCCCGTGACCACCACGCCGGAGGCATTATCCAGTTCGATTCCATTGAAGCGCTGGTCGCCGACGAGGTTGTCCTGCAACTGCACGTCCAGCCGTTCTTCACCCAGGCCCTCGACCACGATGCCGTTGCCGTTGGCCAGCACCCGGCATTGCTCGACCCGGATGCGCGTGGCGCCGTGGCGCAGCCGGAAGCGAAGACCGTCGTCATGGTTGCCCGCCACCTCGAGGTCGCGGAAATCAAAGGTCCCGGGTTGGTCGACCGGCCCCAGCACCTCGATCGCCGGAACCAACGTCCCGTCCGGCGTGCCGTTCTCAACGAAATCGCCGCTGCTGACTTCCACGCTCCGTCCGCCATCAATCCGGAGCCCGCCCCCGGGGAAGCCCTTGAGGTTGACGAAGCCCAGGCGGGCGCGGTCGACGTCGGTGAACTGCAGCCCCGCGACGGCCGCTTCCCCGGTGGCGCGGGCGGGTTCCGGCTGACCGGGAACGACGGTCACCCGCAGATTCACGGCGAATCGTTCCGGTGCGGCGCCCAGGGCGCCGATGAAGCGTGCGACGTCCTGCGGGTCCGGCGCGAGGCCGAGTTCGACGGGAAACCTGATTTCCGGCAACGGCGCCCCGCCGCCATCGATTTCGGGGATGGCATCGGCCTCCGTGACCGGGATGCGGAAGTGGATGCGCACGGTGGTTTCGGGATCGAGATCGAAGGCCCGGGTCGCGTCCTCGAGGGCGGCGCGCAACGAGCGTTCCTCCCCCGCGGGGATGGCCTGCCCGGTGGTGTTCAGACCGTCGAACTGCCGGTCGGCCTGGGCCGGACCGTTCCGGGTGGAGTTGACGGTGTAGACCAGGACGGTGGGCGAGACCTCGGAGGTGTTGCCGAAGGCATCGGTGGCGGTGAAGTGAACGAGACCCTCGATCGACGGCGTCTGGAACGTGAACCCGCCGCGGCCGTCCGGTCCGGTGGTCACGACTACAAACCCGAGATGCCGGGCGCCGAAACCGCCCAGGACCTCGATGAGGTAGGCGCTGTCCGGCGCGCTGACCAGTTCGCCGAAGATCACGCCATCGTCGGCGTCGAGGAAGCGGAGTTCCGGGTGGTTTTGAAAGCGGTTGGCGAGAGTGGGCGGTCCCGGATCGGCGTCATTCGGAGTCCGCGTGTTTTCGTCGGGAAAGCGCGGGGGGACGTAGCCCAGATCGATGCAGGCCGACGTGCGTCCGGGACGCTCGAACCGGTTGCCGACGAGCCGGTTGCCGGTGCCGTTGGAAACCGCGATGGCGGTGGCGAAGGCGGCGAAGGTGTTGCCATTGGCCACCGGCTCGTCGGGCCCGGCCCCGATCACGTTGTCGCTCGAACCGTCACGAATCCAGACGCCCGCCGACATCCGGAGGGCGGTGCTGGTGGTGAGGATCCGGTTGCGCTGAACCCGGTTGCGGCGGGCGGCCTCTCCTTCGATGACGATGCCGATTTCCACGAGGTCGAACTGGTTGTCGGCGACGCGGCATTCCGAGGCTTCGCTGATCCGCAGGCCGCTGACGTCCGGGCCGATGGCCGCGGACCGGAGAACATTGTGACTGAACTCGTTTCCGACCGATTCAACCCCGAGGATCGCCACGGCCTGATCAAAGTCCGTGAAGCGGTTTCCCTGCGGGACCTCGACCCCGTCGATCACGGTGGCGCCGCCGACCACAACCCCGGTGCACTGGCTCAGTTCGACACAGCGGCGTCTGGTTTTGGCGAAGGTCGAGTTGGCGATGACCGATTGCGCCACGCGATCGAAGGCCACGAGCGGGCTTTCGCGTGGTTCCAACGCCGGCTCGCTCTCGATCTCGAGGCCGTCGAGTACGATGGTGGCGGTGTTGCGCGCCGCGATCAGCGGGGCGGGCGACAGGCTCGCGAGGGCGAGGTTGCCGAGCCGGCTGCCGTCCGAACCGGGAAGGAACTGAAACAACCGGCGATCCTGGCTGACCACCGCCGCCCGGGCGTCCGGTTGGCGAAGCAACCGGCCGTCGAGTTCCACGGGATGATCGATGGCGGGCAGGTCGCTGCGAGTGATGGGGACGGAGGCGGGTTCCCCGGCGTTGCCCCCGGGCGGCAGGTCGAACAGGATCAGGTCGGTTCCCGGAATCTCACGGGCGGTTTCCAAGGCCGCGCGCAGGGAGGTCTGGAGCCCCTCGGTCTCCAGGTCGACGTCGGCGATGCCGTCACCCGGCTGCGCGTCGGGCAAATCCTCGGCGAAGTTCACGATCAGGGCGCCCAGGCACGGGCCGAACTCGGTGGTCGAAAAGGGCTCGCCGGCCGACGTGAGCAATGTGGCCGTCGCCGTGTAGAACCGGCCGAGGTGATCCGGAGGAATGTCGACGAGTGCCGCCGCCAGACCCCCGGCATCGGCGGTGACATCCAGGGTGGCGAACGGCGATTCCCCTTCGCCGAAGGACGAGAGATCGCAGCGGGTGTTGCTGAAGAGCTGGAAACGAATCCGCTGTCCGGCCGCCGCGAGGAACCGCGCGCTCAGTCGATCCCGTTGTAGTGCCGGCCCGTCCGGCTGCGTCTCGAAGGCCAGTTCCGGGATCGCCCCGCGATCCGGGCCCGGGGCGTTCGCTTCGATGCCGGCCCCGCCGTTGTCGTGGATCCGGTTGTCGAGCAGGATGGCGCGGGTCGGGGCCGGCTGCCCGTTGAAGGCTCCCGGTAGCAGGTCGATGCCGTGATCGCGATTGAACGCGATGCGGTTGCCCTCGATCCGATGGCTTTCCGGGCTTTCCACCAGGACACCGGCGAGGTTGCCGAAGCGGTCGTCCGCCGAGGTGTCGTCCAGGGCGCCGATGAAGTTGCCGGCGATGAGATGCGGATCGTCCGACGCTTCCCGGTCGAAGATGGCGATCCCGGCAAGGCGGCTGGCGGCAATGCGGTTGGCCGACGAAGCATCGGGTCCGCCAACGCGGCATCCGAGGCTGTTGCGAAGATGGATGCCGGTACCGTTCGGCAGCGGGTCGAGGTTCGGTGAGAGGCCGATGGCGCAGCCCCGGATGCTCCCCTCGACGACGCCGTCGAGGCGGATGCCGTCGGTCCGATTGTGTCCGATGACGCAGCCGGCGATGACCAGGCGGCGCAGGTTGATACCGTGGATGCCGACGCCGTTCCCCAGCTCGGGCAGCGCCAGCGCCTGGGTGACGCCGATCCGGCAGTTCTCGATGGCGTGGTTTTCACCGTCTTCCAGGTGGATGCCGGTTTGGAATGCCGTGATGGCCAGTCCGCGCAGCACCACTCCGGAAGGCGCGATGATCCGCAGACCGGCCGCCGGGGCCGGCTCGTCCGCGGCGAGCGCCGGTTCGGGGGCGAGGTCGATGCCATCGATCTGCACCCCGCCCGGAATCGACGAGGCATCGATGGTCGCCGCTTCCAGAATGGCGGGCAACGGCGTGCGGGGCCGGATCAGGGCGGCGCCGGTCGCCGGGCCGCCGGAGGAGAAGTCAAAACGGATGAGGTCGGGACCGGGAGTCGCGTTGGCCACCTCGAGGGCCGCCCGCAGCGTCGTTTGCAGGCCCGGCGTCGCCAGATCGACATCCGCCACGTTGTCGTTCGGATCGGCGTCCGCTTCGTCCCCGACCCGGTTGACCACGATTTCGTCCGGGGGAGGCAGTTCGACGATGGGAAGCGGGTCGAGATACGTGCCTTCGCCAGCGGTGCCGAGCACATGGGGGGTGTCGCCAATGCCATCCCCGTCGAGGTCCGCTCCCGGGTAGTCGGACCACCGGTTGCCGGTTTCGGCGGCGAACTCGATCGGGCAGAGCGTGACGGCGCAGGGGCCGTAGGCGCGGAAGTTGCCGGTTGAATCAAGGGCATTGAACGCCGGTCCCTGGAAGGAGTGCAGGTGGTTTCGGATGAAACGGTTTCCGGCCCCCGGCGCAGGGGCGTCGGGGCCGGCCCGGTCGTCGCCGAGGACGAAATTCTGCCAGTTCCGGAAGATCTCGTTGCCTTCGATCCGGTGGCCGGCGCCCGAGCGCAGGTGGATGCCGCGACCCCATTGGGAGATCTCGTTGTCGAGGACGCGGTTCCGGTTGAATTCTGGCACGCCGTCGGTCCGCGGTGAGTCGAAGTCCAGCGCGCCGATGAGGACGCCGCGGGTGGAGGTATCCTGGCCCGCATCCCCGCGCGTGCCCGTGATGGTGTTGCGTTCGACCACGCAATCCGTCCCGGCGAGGTAGACGCCGGCGATGACGCCCACGTGGTCCTGCAGGGAGCTGAGGATGATCCGGTTGTTCCGGGCAATGATTCCGTCGGCCCAGAGATCGAGGCGGGAAATGCCGTCGTTGCCCTCGACCCGGCGCTCACTGTCGCCGGCGGCGCCCTGTTGTTCGAGGCGCACGGCGAACTCCTCGGACGGCGTGCGGTTTGGCGGAATGACGCCGGGGGCGGTGGAGCGGTTGTCAGCGATGAGGAATCCGCGCCCTTCCGCCGCGGTCAGGTCGACGCCGCCGCCGCGGAACAGGTTGCCGGCGATTTCCACGTCCGCCGGCACACCCTTGACGACGAGCGTGCGGCTGGTGAAGACGGGCGTCAGCAACCGGCCGAATTCGCAGCCTTGAATCACCACGCGCGCCGGGACCGCGCCTTCGCCGTGCGGCAGGTCGATGGTGAGCGGTTGCGTGAAGACCGAGTTTCGGATTTGAAGCGCGTCACCCTCGCCGAACGGCCGCACGGTCACCCGGGTGTTCGCATCCAGGCAGCGGACGCCGTCCAGCACAACGCCGGCGCCGTGGAAGTCCGCGATGACGTCCTCGAGTTCCACGTCGGTCAGACGGCTTTCCTCCTCGCGCAGGGTGCGGAAGCCGGGGAGCACGTCGTTGTTAAGGTTCAGGCTCTTCAAGCGGGCGCCGGGCTCGACGATGAGCCGGCCTTCCACGAGCATCGGCGCCTTTTGCCGGCGGTTGCCGGTGGCCTGCGGATCGAAGCCGTCCACTGTGACGCCCGCAGCGATGGTCAGGCGGACACCGCGCGGAACGTGCAACCCGCCGAACAACCGCGTCGCCAGGCTGGATCCTTCGATGAGCCGGTCGGTGGTCCAGACCGTGTCCTCGAACAAGACCCCCTGCGTCGGGCCCACCACGAAATCCGATTGGCCGAGGGGAGCGACCTCCCCCGGCGTCACCACGCCACCCGCCAGGCCGAACGATTGCCGGGTGATCCGGATCTGGAACGTCTGGCCGAGCAGGGCTTCGTCGATGGCGCGCGTGAAGGTCCGCTCCTCGCTGAGTTCGTTTCCGCTGAATTCCAGGACCGGCTCCGTGGCCCCGGCATCCGGCCCCACGCGCACGAACACCTTTGTGAAGCCGAACTCATCCGACGGCAGCGGCGTTGCCGGCACCCGGAAGGTGTAGGTCAATCCATCGGCGAGGATCAGAATCGGTTGCGCGACGAGGGACGGCGCGAGCAGGCCGGTCAGCCACCCGACCACCACGAGGGTTCCGCGCCAACGGGCGGCCTTCCTGGCGGCGCCCCGGAGACCGGACGAAGCAGCACTTGTTGTCATCGCCCCGGGTCGTAGCGCGACGGCGGATGGACAACAAGTCGGGTAAATCACCCACATTTCCCGGCCTGATTATCGCGCGGGCGGCGCCGGGGAGGCCCCCGGTCCGGGGCGCGCCGGGCCGGAGGGGGTCCGTTCGCACTGGCAGGACGGTGTCCGGCCAGGGGGGCGTCCCGGTTCCGGCGGGCTTGCTCGGGGGCGCCGTGTGTGGGGTCTTCACCCGACATGACAGGCATGGACGGTCCGGGGGACGCTCCGTAAAGTTCGCGGCACTTGAACTCCTGGCGCATGAGGCACGGCCATCGAAACGACGGAAAGTCCCGACGGCGATTACATTCGGTCCGGCGGGTGGCAGGGGGATTTCGCCGGGGGTGGCTGGCGTTGCTGCTGGCGCTGACGGTGGTCGGGGATCTCGCGGGGCTCGAGCCTGACGGACGGCGGGTGCTGGCGCTACCGGAGCGGGCCTGGGTCCGGTTCGGCGATGATCCGGCCTGGGCGGCGCCGGAGCTGGGGACGAATGGCTGGACCGAGGTGCGGCTGGTCGGGGCCCTGCGGCGGCAGGGGGTGGTCGAGGATCCGGGGGCGGCGTTCCTCTGGTACCGGGTGGAGCTGCCCGGGATGCGGCTGCCCGAAGGCGCTTCGTTGAACGTGTTTCTTGACGGGGTGAGTGGCGCCACGCAGGGCTTCATCAACGGCCGGCCCACCGCGCAAACGCCGCAGGATTTCACGGGCCGGGTGGGGGCGCGGCCATGCTTCCCGCCGCCGGGTTTTCCGCAGTCGTTCCGGATCCGCCCGGAGCAATGGCGTCATGGGGGGCGGAACCTGCTGGCGATCCGCGTGCAGCGGGCCCCGCGGGCCGCCGGGGTGGAGGAGGGCGTGGCGCTGATGGGATATGCGATTGCGGTGCGGCCGTTCATCGAGGCCACCCACCGCTGGAACGATCTCTGGGAGGGGATGGCGTTGGCGGGGCTGACGCTGGCGCTGCTGACCGCCACCGGCCTCGGGGTGGCCGACCGGATGGATGGTTTGAGCCGCGGCCTGATCCCGGTGTTTCTCGGGTTGGCCGCGCAGGTGGTCTTGAACAGTCACGCCCTGGTCCGGACGCCGTGGGCGGGGCCGGTGACCATGCGGGCGGGTTGGGCGGTCGAGGCGGTGGTGCTGGCGCTGTGCCTGGCGGTCGCGGGGCGCTTTGCCGGTCGGGGCAGGGGCTGGACGGTGGCGATCCTCGCCGCCGCCGTGCCGGTAACCGCCGGGCTCGTCCTGTCGACCGAGTTTGCAGCGATGCGGTGGGCCCAACTGGCGCTGACCGTGTTTGCGTCCGGGGCGGCGTTGATCGCGGTCTGGTGGGCGGTGCGGGAAGCGGCTTCGGCGCCGTCCTGGCTGCGCCCCCTGCGCTGGGGGATCGCCGTCCTGCTGTCGGCGTGGGCGGTTCATTTGGGGGCCGCGCAACTCGGCCGTTCCGCCGCCGCCGCGGCCACGCGGCCGCACACCTTTTCCCTGGGCCTGGCGGGTCTCTTCTTCGCGACCCTCGTGCTGCGCCTGCGCGCCGCCGTCGCGGACTACCGGCGGTTGTTGCGGGCGAATCTCGATGCGCAGGAGAACGAACGGCGGCGGATTGCCCGTGACCTCCACGACGGCGTGGGGCAGGCGTTGCAGGCGTTGAAGCTGCGGTTGCAGCTCGAGCGGCGTCAGCGGGGTGAGACGGCGCCCGAGGCCACCGAACCGGGGCCGGACACGGTGACCGCCATCGACGGGTGCATCCAGGAGTTGCGGGCGGTGGCCGGCAATCTGCGACCGGTCTACCTCGGCCGGATGCCGTTGGCGGAGGCCTTGCGGCAGCAGGGCGCCCAGTTCGCTCGCGACTCCGGCATCGAGGTTCAGTTCGAGACCGAAGCGTCCCTGCGCCTCCCGGCAGAGGCCGGCGATCACCTGTTTCGGATTCAGCAGGAGGCGTTGACCAATGCCGCCCGCCACGGACGTCCGCAACGCATCCGCATCCGGCTCGACGCTTCCGGGGACACCCTCACCCTCCGGATCACCGACGATGGCGGGCCGCAATCCCCGCCGTTGCGCGCCGGGCGCGCGACCGGCCACGGGCTGCGCAACATGCGCGAGCGGGCGGAGTTGCTGGGCGGCCAGCTGCAGTTCGCCCGGTCCGCCGGCGGGGCCGCCGTCACCGTCACCATTCCGCGCCACCGTATCGAAAGGGCGCCGGCGACTGACGATGAAGGATGAACCCACAATACTCCGGGTGGTGGTCGCCGATGATCACACCATGTTTCGCGACGGGCTCGTGACGCTGCTTCGTTTGGCGGGTGAGTTCGCGGTGGTGGGGGTGGCGGGAAGCGGAGCCGAGGCGGTGACCGTTTGCGCGGGGGTGCGCCCGGACCTCTTGCTGGTCGACCTGGCGATGCCCGACCTGGACGGCCTGGAGGTGATCCGCGAAGTGCGGGCCCGGGGATACTGCGACCGGGCGGTGCTGCTCACGATGCACCGGCATCCGAGCGTGGCGGCGGACGCCCGGCGGGCCGGGGCGGCGGGGTATGTCCTGAAGGAGGAGGCTTTCGACGAACTGGCGGACGTGTTGCGGGCGGTGGCGGCGGGGGAACCGTTCGTCGAGCCGGCCGGACTGCTGCGCGAGGGGCCCGAACCGCCATCCCTCAGTCCTCGCGAGCGGGTTGTCCTGCGGCTGCTCGTGGGCGGTCGGACGAACAAGGAAATCGCCGACGAACTGGAACTGAGCGTGAAGACCATCGAGACCTTCCGCAGCCGGCTCATGAAGAAGGCCGGCGCGCGGAACACCGCGGACCTGGTTCGTTACGCTGTCGAGCGCGGACTGAGCTGAGCGGACGCCGGCCCGGGACGGCAATCGTATGCCGCCAGCGCCGATTCTTCTCAATTAGCCCGACCTCGCGGATTCGTCCCGAAAATCGGGAGTTTTAGCCCTGAACGAATTCGCAAGTGATTGGAAATCAATGGGGGTCGGCGGGTGGAGCCGAAAACGGCCTGTAGTGCCGACCTCCCCTATCCTCACCGGAGCGCCCATCGGTATAATTGCCGCTCATCCTGTTTCTGCGCAGCAAGGTCCGCCGCAAGGATGGCAAGGCGCATCGCACCTGGAGCATCGTGGAAAACCACCGCGTGCGCGGAGGCAAAGTGGTCCAGCGCCACGTGCTTTACCTGGGGGAGATCAACAGCAGCCAGCGGGAAGCCTGGCGCAAGAGTATCAAGATCTTCGAGGACGACCGCCCACGACCCCGCACCGCCGCCCTCTTCCCTGAGCCGTATCGATTCAGTCAATGGACCGCGGATGGGCACGGATGCCACGGATGGGGCGCGGCGCTGCCGCCATGGCAGAGAAGCCGGGAAACCTCACTAAATGGTGAGCCCGAACCCAGGGCGCGCGATTCTGGTTTCCCGCAATATCAGTGCCCATCCGAGCCCATCCGTGGTGAATCCAACTGCATGGTTACGGCTGAGCAGGACGCTCGGGAGATCCGCGACGACTCGATCATAAGCATCCCGCTCAAAGACCTCGCCCTGCACCGGCCCCGCCAGTGGGGAGCTTGCTGGTTGGTCTGCGAACCCTACGAGCAGGCCTCAGTAAGACGGCCCGATTCGTGGATGGGGAACCGCAAATCCAATTCCCGCACAACCGCAAGGGGTCTCCTTGCCTCTTTGTGTAAACCATTGGACCACAGTGGCGATTCGCACGAAAAGGAGAGACCCCTTGCGGTTGTTTCGGAATCCGATCTGGAGGTCCTTGCTACCGAACCAAGCCGTTTTGCTGAGGTCTGTTCCACCAACTGGAGTCCCGCATCGAAGCGCACATCTTCATCGCCTTCCTGGCCTGCTGTCGGCACGTGACCCTGCGGCGGCGACTTCGCGATCTGGCGCCCGGGCTCACGCCGCGTGCGGTGCTGGAGAAGTTCGCCGCGGTTCAGATGATCGACGTTCACCTGCCCACCGACGACGGGCGCACCGTGGTTCTGTCCCGCTATACCCAGCCCGAGAAAGAACTCCAGATGCTCCTCGACGCCCTCCGGCTCGAAGACGTCCGGCTACTCCCCGATGACACCGATCTCCGCCGCCGAGGCCCAGGGGCCGTCGTTGACCTCCGACAACGCGCGAAGCAGCACGTAGCGGCCCCTTACCGGTGCGCAGTCCACGCGTTGAGCCTGGCGGACGCGGCGCAGCGTGGCGCGGGCTACGGGTTCGCCGAGCTGGTCAGGCTCGGTTCCGATGGAGAACTCGCATTCCTTGATGGCGCCGTTCCAGCCGGCGTCCTGGCGGGCGAGGTAGTAGAAACCCCGGACGGTGCGCACGGCGCCAAGGTCGAGGCAGATTTCGTGCGGATACCGGGCGAGGGTGTCGGCGAACTGCGTGTGCCAGATCGTGCGGGGATCGCCGTCGATGGCGTTGGCCGCGTATTTGCGGTTCGGGCGGTTTTCACTGCTGACCCGCTGGATCTTCCAGCCGGCGTTCGACAGCAGTCCGTCGGTCGGCAAGGATTCGACCCGCGCGGACGTCTGGTTTTGCGGGGCGTTCTCGCCGAACTTGGCGCGTCGGTCGCGTTCGTGCAGGGCGGTGCTGTGAAACACCCCTTCCCGCACCGGCTCATGCGCCTTGGCAGCGATGGTTGTGAGGCGGTCCAGCACCTCCTTGCGGGTGGCCGCCAGATCGTGCGCTTCGCCGGGATCCCGGCGCAGATCGTAAAGCTCCCAGGCTGCATCCGGGCGCGGACGCACCGCCTTCCAGTCGTTCATCCGCACCGCGGTGTGCGAACCCAGTTCCCAATAGAGAAACTCGTGTTCGGGCTGGGGGCGCCCGGCGGCCGTCGCGCCGAGCAACTCGGGGACGATCGATATGCCGTCGATGTCGGCGGGTGGTTTCACGCCCGCGAGTTCGGCCACCGTGGGGAGGACATCGGGGAAATACCACAGGAGATCGCTGACCTGCCCCGGTTGGATGTGCCCGGGCCAGCGAACGATCATCGGGATGCGCAGGCCGCCTTCGTAGAGGTTGCCTTTCTTGCCGCGAAAGGCCGTGCCCGTCAGGGGATTCACGTTGGCGCCGTGGAACCCGCGCGGCCGCTCACGCGTCGGGAAGTAGTCGGCGCCGCCGTTGTCGCCGCTGAAGAAGACGATGGTTCGTTCGTCGAGGCCAAGTTCCCGAAGCAAATCGAACAACTCGCCGACCTGGCGGTCGACCATGCTGACCATCGCCGCGTAACGTTTCGCCTCCTCGGGCCAGTCCTCGTCCTTGAACAACGCCCAGGCCGGGTCGGTGTCCGGGATGTCGAAGAGGCCGTGCGGCGGGGTCACCGGCAGGTAGCAGAAAAACGGCTGCGTCGCATTGGCCCGGATGAACTGCCGCGCCTGCTCCATGATCACGTAGTGCGAGTAGGTTTGCCCGCTGCGACCGCCAACATTGCCGGGCAGGACCAGCTCCTCGCTGTTGCGCACGATGTAGGCGGGATAATAGGAATGCGCGTGGACCTGGTCGTAGTAGCCGACGAAGACATCGAAGCCGTGCTCCTCGGGCACGCCGGTCGAGCCGCGTCCGCCGCAGCCCCATTTCCCGAAACCGCCCGTGGCGTAGCCGGCCTCCTTCAACAACGACGCGATTGTCGGCTCGCCCGCTCGCAGGGGGGTGCCGCCGCCGTTCGAGCGGACCGAGGTGTGCCCGCTGTGCTTGCCGGTCATCAGGCAGGCCCGGGTTGGCGCGCAAACCGACGAACCGGCGAGCGCCTGCGTGAAGCGGACGCCCTCGGCGGCCATGCGGTCGAGGTTCGGCGTCTGGAGGTGCGGATTGCCGAGGCCGGACAGCTCGTAGTAGCCGAGTTCGTCCGCCATGAAGTAGATCACGTTCGGCGGCCGGTCGGCGGCGACCAGCCGCAGGGTGGCGAACATGGCCAGCCAGGCGCCGCAGACGACGAGCAGAACAGCACGGGACTTCATGCCCGTGATTCAACACCACACCGGGGCGGCGTTCAACGTCCCAAGTCCTGCTGTTCGGAGAATTCCCCGGTGCGCGCGGCGGCGGGCAGGACCTCGCCCAGCACCAGGATCGACCCGGCATACCAGGCCGTGCCGTCGTAGCGGGCAGGGTTGTCGATGGTCTGGTTGCGTTGCGTCAGGATCGCCGCCTTGTCAGGTTGGTCCGGGTGAATTTCCAACGCGACCGTGTGGATCCCTGCCGGCAATCCCTCCGCCACGGAAAGCGTCGCCAGCCGGTGGTACGTGCAATAGGCATCGAAGCGGGGCCGGATGACCGGGGGTTGGTCGTCCACGCGGACGATCACCTGGCCGCAATCCGGACCAAGCAGATCGTAGAGGCGCAACGTGGTCCCGCGGAAGCGGAGCCTGATGGTCTCGCCGGGGCGACGGGCGCCCCAGAGTTCCGGCATCCGATTCTGAAACCGCTTCGCCAGGTCGTGGTCCTGCGGGTCGAGCTTCTGCCAGCCGCCGCTCAGCGTGGCCCGGTTCAGCGGGACCATCTGCGCTGCCTCCCAGTTGTCTTTCGCAAACGGCTCCGGCAGGACGTGCGGGCCCGGTTCGCCTGCTTCGCGGATCCGCGACATCCCGCGGACCACGGCTTGCAGGTAGAGTTCATGGCCGGTTTCCGGATAGGGATGAACGCCGTCGGGGGAGAAGAGCGTCTTGTCGCCGAGCGCCTGCGTTTCCTCGTCCGTCTTCGGCTGCGGTCCGGTGAACACCAACCGGCCTTCGCCTTCCAGGATCGCCACCTGAAGTCCCAGGTGTATGGAGGGGATTCCATAGTGCTCGGCAATGGCCTCCATCGCGGACGCCGCGCGCGGGAACTTGCCGTCGCGCAGGGTTTCGGTCCAGCCGGCCACCAGGGTGTAGACGAAGCAAATGTCGGTGCGGGGGTTGGCCCGGAGCGTCTGGCGCACGATGCCTTCCATCGCCTGATGAATGCGGTGCGGATCCGCGCCGCCGTCGTTTACGGCGAATTCCACGAACAACAGGTCGGGCTGGTGATCGAGCACGTCCTGTTTCAACCGGAACACGCCGAGGTCCGAACCGGTGCCGCCGATGGCCGCGTTGATCTCGGAGACCGCCGACTGCGGGAACTGCTCCTGAAACCACTTCAAGGTCTTGGGCCGCCAGCCCGGCTGGGCGGTGATGCTGCCGCCGAGATAGGCGATGCGCACCGGTTGACCACGCTCGAGTTTGGTGAGGACATTGGGCAAGCCATCGCGCGGACGGCATTCCACGGCGTCGCGCAGCGGGTAATCGGCGGCGGTTGTAACGAGTGCGCCGAGCAGGAAGACGGGGGCTACGGAGCGGTTGATCATGGCTTCTCGGTAAGCTGTGAGAGTTGGTGACGCGCCCAGACGTGCGACTGGTTGTAGGCGAGGGTCTGGGTGAAGTGTTCCGCCGCTTCGTCCGGTTGATCCGTCAGGAGCCGGCTGAGGCCAAGGATGTAATGGGCCTCGGCGCGCCGGGTCTGGAGGGTCTGTTGCTCACCGAATTTCGTGAAGAACTCGGTCCGGGCGCTCCCGCCCAGTTGGCCGGCGGCCCAATCAGCCAGCTGTGAAGCGACGTCGTCCGTCGGGCTGGAATCGCCGAGTTCGCGGTTCGCAAGGGCTTGGTAAAAGCGGGCTTCATGCGAACGGGAGGTGTCGGCGCCAACCAATTCGTGGAGGAGTTGTTGCGCCTCGGCGGCGTGACCAAGCGCCTGCTCGATCCGGGCGGTGTAGTAGAGGACGAGCGGCCGCTTGCGTTCGTTGCGCGGACTCTCCTGGGAGAGGTTCTCGGGATAGCTGGCGGCGGCGCGGATCACGTCGCGGGCCTCAGTGGCTTGATCGGCTTTCAACAAGCGCATCGCCTCCAGCACCCGGGCATCGACGTAGGCGTCCCCGAGTTCCCGTCCACCGCCTTCAGCGATGAAGAACTGATTCTCCGCCAACGCGGCGATGGCGTCCGCGTAGTCCCCGGTTGCCACAAGCAGCGTGATCCGCCGGATCAACAGATCCTTGCGCGCGGCACACACCGCCGGATGCGCCTCCAGCAAGGCCAGGCGCCTGGTCGGGGCGGTGTTGTCGCGCTCGTAGAGATCGTCGAGTTCCAGGAAATGGCGGGGATCTTCACCGGCGCACGCGATGGCGCGTTCGTAGCTGGCGATGGCTTTGGGCACCTCGTGCTGCACGCGTTGGTAAGCCCAGCCGAGGTTGCGATGGATCAGGGCCAGTCCCGGTTCCAGGTCCCGCGCCGCTTCCCATTCCTGGATGGCCCGCTCGGGCTGGATTTCAAAAAGGAGATTGCCGAGATACAGGCGGGCCCGGGCGTCCCGCGGGCGCCGACGAATGGCGTTCTCCAAAACGTCAATGGTCTCCGGTCGGAAGGGGAAGCAATGGTCCGGACCGCGGGCGGCTGCTTGATCCAGCCATCGCCTCGTCGCCGCGTCGTCGCCACGCGCGTCAGCAAGGTGGGCCAGGTAATAGGCGTTGATGGGCGAGGGACTTCGCCGGAACCCCGGATCGGCCTCGATAGCTTCCAGCAGGGCAACCGCCTCGTCATTCAGGCCCGCATCCAGGTAGTCGCCGGCCAACTCGATCCAGGGCTCGATATCGCCGCTATCGGTGAACGCCGGCGCCTCGCGGATCTGTCCCCGTGCTGCCAACAGCCTCAGCTCGTTGCGCGACCAACGGTCCAGCGGATCGCCTTCCGCCAGCCGCGCGGCGAGGTCGCCGGCTTCAACCCAACGGCCCAGGCGGCGGAGGATGGCGGTTTTGAGACTCCAGGCCCGGACGCTACGCGCGTTCGTCGCCAGGCATTCCTCGATCATCTCCAGGGCCCGGGCAAAGTCGCCGCGGCGACAGGCCAGCGTGGCGAGTTGATAGTGGGCGACCGAATGAAAGGCTTGGTCCCAGGACGCGCGATGGAAGGCCTCCACGGCTTCCTCGAAGCGACCTTGCGCCTTGAGCGCCAATCCGAGTTGATGGAACGCCTCGGTGTCCTTCGAGCGTGTGTAGTCGGTGGTCAACCGCTTGATCGCCGTCCGCAAATGCGCCTCGGCGTCCGCAAACAAACCACGCCGGTTGCCATCGATGCCCATCTGGATGTTGCAGCGGACATCGCCCGGATCGCGCTTGAGCGCCTCCTGCCAGTAGCTCGTGGGATCGACGGTCGGTTGGTGGATTTGCGCCACGCGCAGGCCGGTGAAATAGAGTTCCTCAATCGACTCGATGGTTTCCGGCGCCGGCGGCGGTTTGACGGTTTCGGGCAACCTGTCGACCGGCGTTCGCTCGACTGGTTGGTAGGCGATCAATTCGCGACCGGCGGCATCGAGGAGACTCACCCTGAGTTCCTGCGCCGGCACCGGGCCTTCGAGCGCCACGGTTTCAACCAGTGGCTCCGCCGGCGAGAGATCGGTCGGTTTCTCCCAAAGCACCTCGGCGCCCCGCCGCAACACCGCCCTGGCCGCCGGTTGCCGTGACGTCACGTGGAAGCCGATCCGTGCTTCGGCGTCGTTCACCTCGAGATTCGCCGCCCCTTCGCGATTCGCGTTCTTGAAGCCGCCGATGTCGCGTACGGGATACCAGTGTTGCGTGAACTGCTTCACCTCGCCCGGCTTGATCCAGCTGTAATCCGGCTGGTTGTCCGAGAACGCGCCGACCATCAACTCCGCGTAGGGCCCGTCGTTGTCGGTCAGCACCCGCGTGTCCCAGATGTTGCCCGGCGCCCATTCCCAGAGTTTCGCGCCGCTGACGACATGATGATCGGCGACGTGCACGACGCCCGCGTCGCGGCCGTGGTCGTAACCCCCCATGAAATCCTCCTGCAGATCCCAGGCAAAGCACGACACCGCCTGGGGATGATTCTTCCACCAACTCAGGTCAACGTCGGCGTAGTCCGAGCCGCGAT
Organism: Verrucomicrobiales bacterium; assembly: GCA_024233305.1. GTDB lineage: Bacteria > Verrucomicrobiota > Verrucomicrobiia > Limisphaerales > J093 > J093. Next base: position 410,909 of record JACKPV010000024.1, on the reverse strand, counting down.
AGCGCCCCTGGCCGACGGGCCAGTTCACGAAATCGTTCTTCGCGTGGTAGGTCGCCACCTGGACGCTGGGTGGGAATATCACCTGGTAATCGTCGTTCACCGAGACGGCGACGTTGGCCCAGTAAAGGATCGAGTGAGGCATGGGGGTGCGGTTGATCAGGCGCACCTCGACTTCAATGAACGACCGGTCCGGGCGAAGCGTCATGCCGATCACCCAGCGCATGCGGTGCCGGCGCTCGTATTCCCCGATCCAGATCGTCGCGCTGCCGTCGGGATTCTCGCGCGTCGCGTAGTCCACCGGCATGTGCGTGGTGGCCCGGTGATGGTGAAAAACGCACCACTCGATGCCCCCGGAGATCCAGGCGCCGAGCATGCCGATCAGGGCCGGCTTGATCACGTGCTGGCGGTAAAAGAAGTCGTAACCGTTGGTCTTGTCGGTGGCGTAAAAGAGGCGTCCCCCGATCTCGGGCAACACGCACAGCTTGACGAACTCGTTTTCGAGATACAGCGCCCGGAACGTCCCGTCTTCCTGCTTGCCCGTGATGCCGTCCATCAGTGCGTAGGGATACACCCGCTTTTGGGCGCCCTGATAGGATTCGCCCCGATAGAACATCGGGTTCGGATCAGGGGCGGTCAGCCGGTAGGAAGGCAGGCACAAGTCCTCCTCCCACACGCGCACTACCTCGGCTGTCCGCGCCGGCAGCGCCAACACCAAGCCAACCAGGAGGCAGCACACGGCGTTTCGGTGAGCAGGGGACAGGCGGGCGGACGGGGTTTTCATGGGGTCGGATGAGAATGGCGACGCGGCATCGGTACAACGGTGACGAAGCCGATAGTAACGCCAGGACCGCCTCCCGCACAACAGCCGCCACGATCTGGAAACGGCGCCCGGGATTGCCTGCCAGGCCTCGACGCCGCGTTCGGACGGCCGCCGTGGAGGTCGACTCCGCGCCGAGTTCGCCGACAGACCTTCCGGCCGATGCGCGTTTGCCCTACGCCGGGGGCGGCAGAAACTCGAGGCCGTACTTCCGCCCGAGTTCGATCACACGGGGCACTTCCTGCTTCTCGGGCGGCAAGGCCCCAACCTCTTCGAACCACTCCTCGATCCCCGCTGGCGTGGCGATCAAAACGATCCTCCCGGGGGTCTTGCCCAGATACCGATAGCCGTGTGGCACTCCGCGTGGACCGAAGACGGTCGCTCCCGGACCTGCCACGAACGTCTGGTCCCCACAGGTGAACTCGTACTCGCCTTCCAGCACCTGGAACGTCTCCTCCTCTCGCTGGTGAATGTGCATCGGCGCGCCACCACCCGGTTGGTCGCGCAACTCGATGACGCTGAGCGCGCCTCCGGTGTCGCGGCCATGCAGCCGGATGAGCGACGGGATGCCGAGGAGGTTGATGGGCTTGCCCTGGCCGGCGGGCGCGTGGATGGGTTGCATTGCGAGGGTTCGCTCTGGTTTGGGTCGGATCTTCGGTAATTGCCCCTACGGAAGTCCGCGCCGCCCTCCATGCCTCAGGGCAGAGGATCGCCAAGCGGATGCCGCCGCAAGAGCCAATGGCACGTTGATACCACCCGCGGAGGAGCGCCTCAAAGCAAATCTTATCGAGATTAGCATGGATCTGGATGCCTGCGCGCACGCCCGGCGGGCGCGTGCCCGGGACGCGCATCGCGGGACGTCGCCGTCTGTCGCCGGGAGGATCGGGGCGTCGATACGCCGGGAGGAAACAAACGCCCGTCGTGAACGACGGGCGGTCAATGCGTCCGCGCCGCCCGGAGCAGAACCTCCGGGCAGCGCGGTTGTGTCAATAGTGAGGACTGACCCCGGGGCTAGCGCAGGCGGCGGAGGGTGTCGTTGGCGCGTTTGGTGGTGGCTTCGTTCTTCGAGTTGTCGAGGACCTTTTGCAGGACGTCGCGGCGTTGTTCGCGGGTCATGCCGTCGATGTTCCGGCCGGCGAGGCTGACCAGGGCCGACCAAGCGGTTTCGGCGTCGGCGGGATCGGCGGTGAAGTCCAGCAACAGTGCCACCGCGCTGGATGCCGGGACCGCGCCCAGGGCCGAGATGGCCGCCTGCTTTTCCTCCGGCCACTGGATGATTGGCAGGAGGGCTTTGATGCGCGCCACACGGTCGTCCGGACTCAGTCCGGGAGCCGCCTGGACGTGCTGCACATAGCCGCGGAAACCGAGCACTTGATGCGAGCGCTTGGCTCCCGACTTGGCCAGTCCGAGCAACGTGTCGGCAATGGCGACGTCCTCCGGCCAGTTGTTGGGCCACGTGGACAAGGTGCGAACCGCCTCGTCCTGGACGGATTGCTCGCGGTCCCGGATGGCTCCGGTCACCGCGCCCAGGGCCTCGGCCCCGCCCACGCTGGCCAGGGCGGCGATGGCGGTGAGGCGGAGTTCGGCGTCGTCCTCGCGCATCAACGGCAGAATGTCCGCCGTGCAGGTCGCGCCGGTGCGCCCGGCAACCTCCAGCAGCGCGTCCGCGAGGTCTGCGCGCTGTTTGGTGTCCGAGGTCTTTTCGATCAAGCCCACGAGCACGCCGACCTCCGCCTTGCCGCCGAGCACGCCGATTGCGCCCAGGGCGGCCGCGCGCACGGCGGGGTCGCTGTCCACGACGCTCCGCACGATCTCCGGCAGGGCGCCGGCGATCTGCCGCAGGGCGGCAACCTGGATCAAGGCCCCGCGGCGCGCGCCGGTGGCCGGGGGAAGGCGGTCCAGGATCACGGTGTCGACCCGGGAATCGCCGATGCGGGTGAGGGTTTCGGCAGCGGCCTTCGCGAGTTTGGTGTCCTCGTCGGTGGCGGCGCCCAGCAGGACGTCGACGGCTGCGGCGTCGCCGAGGTTCTCGAGGGCCTGGACGGCCACCAGGCGCACCTCATTCGGTCCGCTACCCGCGGCGCGAAGGACCGTCGGGCGAACCGCAGCATCGGGCCGGTCGGCAATTGCGAGCAGCACGAGGGCGGCGCGGTGCGGGGTCGAGCGGTTCATTTCTGCTTCGAGGGCGCGGGTGACGGCCTCGCCGGGCAGTTCCCGGGCGGTCCGCAACCCGATGCCGAACAGGTCCTTCTCCGTCGAGCGAAGCTGTTCGAGCAACAACGGCAGACCGGCGTCGCCGCGGGCGAGGATGGCGCCCCGGGTGGCTTCGAGAATGCGCCGGGTGGGCACGTCGGCCAGGCGCACGGTGTCGTAGATTTCGGCGGCCTCGGTGGGCTTGCCTTCGCCGAGGTAGTGTTCGGCGCAGAAGATGCAGCCGAGAGCGATCTCGGCCTTCACCGCTGCGGGGGCGCCGGCGAGGCTTTGGAGAAGGGCTCGCGTGGCCGGCTCCCCGCCGATGCGTCCCAGGGCGGCGGCCGCGGCAGCCACCACGCCGGCATCGGCGTGCTTGAGCCGGGGGATCAGGCCGGTGACGGCCCGCGGATCACGGCGCACGCCGATCGAGTTGATCACGCCGATCAGCAGGCGTCCGTCGACCTTCTCGAGGGCCTCGCGGAGAGCCTCGTCGGCGGTGGGGCCGGGGATGGCCTCGAGGGCAATGCGCGCCCAGGAGGCGAGTTCCGCGTCCTGCAGCAGCGGCGCCAGGGCCGGCACGGCGGCCGCCGAGCCGTAGATGGCGAGTTGCTTGCAGGGGATCGCCTTTTCGGCGGCGGGCGCATTGGACTGCAGGATGGCGATGAGCGGGGCTTCCTTCGCGCCGGCGGCGCTGTGGGCCACCGGAAGCGCGAGGAGCGAGGCCGCGAGACCGAGCCAACCCGCAACAAATCCGTGTTTGGTTTTCATCATGGCTTCTGAAAGCGGTTTTGAGTTTTGGGATGCGGGATGGGTTCAAATACGCCAGGGCTCGCGCAGCGCTTCGGAACGCAGGCGATTGGCCTCCTCATCGTTGACGAACTCGTGTTTGGCCGGGTCGTAGACGACCTTCCGTTGCAGGGCCAGCGAAATGTTGGCCGCGTGGCAGGTGATGTGCGAGTGGCAGGCCACCTCGGCGTTCGCGCGCGGATTGCCGCGGGTCTTCACGCAATCGAGGAAGTTGCGGACGTGGAAGTCCGCCGGATACCCGCCGATCTTGGTGCCCTTGCCGACCAGCAAATCGTCCGAGCTGGCCGCGATGTCGCCGTTGTCGGCGGTCTCGACCCAACCCTTCTCCCCCTCGAAGCGCACCGGACACGAGCCCAATGGCAACCAGCCGTCATCGCGGATGATGAGTTTCACGTCGTTCGGATAGCGGGCGTGGAGGCGGTTGCCCACCGGTTCGTACTCGACCGCCGAGGTGTCGTCGACGTCGGCCGCCCACTGGCAGATGTCGACGCAATGGGAACCCCACTCGAGCACGCCGCCGCCCACGAGTCCGCCGCCTTTCTCGAAGTTGAAGCCGTCCAGGAGCTTCGGATTGAACGGACGCCAGGCGGCGGGGCCGAGGTAAAGATCCCAATCGACGTTTTCTTTGTCGGGTTCGGCTTCCGGCGGGAGCCAGCCGCTCATCTTGGTTTGCATGCCGGCGGGTTGGGCGTGGACGGCCAGGAGGCGGCCCAGTTTGCCGGTGCGGGCCAGGTGGGCGGCGAAGGCGAAGTTCGGGAGGCTCCGGCGTTGGGTGCCGGCCTGGAAAACCCGCCCGGTGCGCCGCATCGTTTCGGCCAGCGCGAGGCTCTGGAAGATGTTCTTCGTGCAGGGCTTCTCGCAATACATGTCCTTGCCTGCATGGGCCGTGAGGATGGCGGCGGTGGCGTGCCAGTTCGGACCGGTGGCGATCAGGAAGGCGTCGATGTCCTCCCGGGCCAGGATTTCGCGAATGTCCCGGTAGGTGGCGCAATCGGTGTTGCCGTTCTTCTCGTCGGCGCGTTGCTTCACCATCTGGCGGCGTTGGTACTTCACGTCGCAGATGGCGCGGAAATGGACGTCCGGTTCCTGGAGGAAGCAACCGAGCACGTACCAGCCGCGGTTGCCAATGCCGATGGCGCCGAGGTTGATTCGTTCGCTGGGAGCGACGGCGCCGTCGAGGCCGAGCACGGAGCCGGGCACGATCTGGGGGACCATGAGGAGCCCGCCGGCTTGCGCGGCCCGGCGGAGGAAACCGCGCCGGTTGAACTGGGACGGGGATTTGCCCGACGGCGCGGCATGGCCCGGGAGCGCGTCGGCCTGGGAAGTGGAGAAGTGCTTCATTTGTTTATCGTCTTATGGACGTAACCGGTTTGATGCGAATGATCCTAATCGATTCGGGGAGGGCGCGTCACCTAAGATTTCCAACGGGGTGACAACCGGTTCGCCGTCCGGCTTTCGCCGAATCGACCCGCCCGCGGGCTCGGCGCGCTGGGGGTCGGGAACGGAAGCCAAACAGGCCGCGAACCCGGACGGGATCGCGGCCTGGGCGATGGGTGAACGCGGCTTGCGCCGGGGCTATTCGTAGGCGTGATCGTGGTGGCTGTGGTCGGTCGGGGCGGCGGGCTGGGCCGGGGGCGGTTCGGCCGAGGCCTTGAGCAGGGCCTCGGCGTCCGGCACGACCAGCAGCTGGCCATACATGATGAGCCAATGTTCCGGGTAGGTGCACACGTACTCGTAGCTCCCCGGCGTTGCGGGCGCCGTCAGCTTGAGAACGGTGCGTTCCCCGGGCTCGAGCATCTTCGAGGCGGCGAGGATCTTCGAGTTGTCCGGGATGTAAAGGCGGCCCTGCCGGTCCGGGCGCGGTTCCATCTTCTCGGCCTGTTTGCCGACCTCCTCGCGGGCGCCTGGTTGCACGACGACGAAGTTGTGCGCCATCATGTCGTTGTTTTCGAAGATGACCTCGAAGGGCTTGCCGGCCTCAACGACGAGGCGGGTGGTGTCGTAGCGCATTTGCTCGCGGACCGTCTTGACGACGAACACGCTGACGCTGAGTTCGCGCAGCCCCTGGGTGATGCGGCGCGCCTCGGACAGCGGCAGCAGCGTCGCCAGATCGAGGCCGGCCTGCACGGTTTCGATGTAAGCCTGTTCGGTGCGCTTGTCCGCCGGCTGCGTCCGGGCCCAGGCCAGGATGGCGTCGGCGGCGGGCCGGGCAGGATCAGCGGACCAAGCGGTACGGGGCAACTGGCGCAGGGCATACGCGGCGGTGGGGCGTTCGGCGCCGTCGCGCAGGTGCCGGGCCAACATGGCGAAAGCCGCCGTGGCATGATCCGGACCGGTGAGGGGTAGCGCTCGCAGGCCGGCTTGGCGGACGTCCGGGGCCGTGGCCGGGTCGGCCAGGGCTTGCTGAAGGAGCGGCCAGAAAGCAGCCCGACGGGCGGGGTCCGCGTGCAGGATCAACGAGTCCGCCAGGGCGGCCCGTTCGCCGGTGGAACGAGCGGTGGCTTCCCAGGCGCGGCGGGGTTCGCCATCGACCGCCACCCAGGCGGCGAAGGCGGCCTGCTTCAACGCGGGGTGTCGCAGGCTGCGCGCGAGCGACGCGATCCGGGCCTGTTCGGCGGCGAGTTGCCCGGCCGGGGCGGCGGCCAGCATCACTCCCACGTCGCGCGCCGCGGAGGCAGCGGGGGAACCCTGCCCGTCGAGCCGCTGGAGGGTGTTCAACGTCTCCGCCACGAGGGTGGAATGGCGCAGGGCCGCCAGCGATTGCAGGGCGGCGGCGCGGCTGTTGACGTCGATTCCCGCGCGGGTGGTCCGGGCCGTGAGCACCGGTTCAACGTCCGGCGCGGCGAGCAACTCGGCGTCGTTCATCCGGCCCACGAGGTAATCGCGGGCGCGGTCGGTGACGGCGAGGTCGAGCAGGGCCTTCGGCGTGTTGGGAAGGACCCGCAGGCTCTCGTTGAAAACGTAGTCGAGGTAGTAATCGGTCGGTTGATCGAGGATCTGCACGGCGACGGCGAGGGCTTCCGGGCTGCTGAAGAAGCTCGCGGCCCGTACGGCCTCGAGCCGGACGCGGGGGTTTTCGTCCCGGGCCTGTTCGCGCAGGAGGGTGAGGACGTCGGGTATCCGGTCGCGCCAGTCGCAGAGCACGCGTGTGGCGGCGGCCCGGGCGCGGGGTTCGGGTGAACGGAGCAGTTGCTGGAGCAACGGGCGGTTGACGACGTTGTGCCATTGGCAGACCCAGAGCGCTTCCAGCAGGGCGTGCTGGTCGCCGGGGGCCTTCGGATCGAACTGGCCAACCCAGCGACGCACGGCGGTGATCACTTCCCGGGTGTCGCGCGTGCCCAACTCGATCTTGGCGCGGGTGCGCACGTTGTCCTCGGGTTCCTTGAGCCGATCGAGCAGTTCGGTGATGGGCGCGCCGGCGATGCGTTTGGGTTCGAGCAACGGGCGGCCTTCGTAGGTGATGCGGTAAATACGACCATGCTGGTGATCGCGGCTCGGGTCCCGCAGGTGATGCTGCATGTGGCCGATGAGGGGATTGTGCCAGTCGAGGAAGTAGACGGCGCCGTCGGGGCCCACGTCGACGGCGGAGGGGCGGAAGTTGGGATCGTCGGATTGCACGAGGTGTTCGAGGGTTTCGCCGGTCAGGCCGGAGCCTTCCTCGGTGACCTTGACACGAAAGATGCCCTGGAAGCCGATCACGTTGCAGTTGAGGAAATTACCCTGAAATTCCTCCGGGAAATGGCGGCTCGAAAGCAGGCCGGTCCCGGGGCAGGGGCGGGAAGGGCGATCCCAGAACTGCCGGACGCCGCGGTGTTTCTGGGGGTAAGGCAGGCGACCGCTGATGGCGGGACCGAAGTAGGTGTTGTTCCCGGTGGCATCGGTGACCAGATCATTGCCCCAGCGGTCAAACACGCGTCCGTGCGGGTTGGCGAAGCCGTAGGGGATGTAGGTGTCGAAGCGTCCGGTGCGCGGCTCGAAGCGGAAGATCGCCGCGTCGTTGTTCCGCACCACGCCCCAGGCGGTTTCGACCTGCGTCCGGTGAAAGACGCCGTCGCTCAGGTAGATCGCGCCTGCGGGATCCAGCGCCAGGGCGTTCGCGGTGTGGTGCGAGTCCGCTGAGTCCATGCCGCTGAGGATGCGCTGTTTCCAGTCCGCGCGACCGTCGCCGTCGGTGTCCCGCAGGAACCAGACATCCGGCGCTTGAACCAGGATCACGCCGTCGCGATGGAACTGAAAGCCGGTGGGTGCGTTCAAGTCCTCGACGAAGGGGGTGCACTTGTCGGCGTGGCCGTCGCCGTCCGTGTCCTCGAAGACGAGCAGGCTGTCGCCCGTGGTGCTCCAGGGGGTGCGTTCAGGATAGTTCGGCCAGGCCGCAACCCAGAGGCGTCCGCGCGTGTCGAAGGCCATCTGGACGGGATTGGCGAGCGCGGGAAACTCCTCCTCGGAGGCGAAGAGGTTCGCGCGGCAGCCCGCCGCGAGCTTCATGTGGGCGATGGCCTCCTCGCCGCCCAGAAAGCGGTGGCTGCCGTCCGGGTTCGGCCCCGGCTTGTTGGATTCCACTTCGACGGGCGGAGGCAGGTTGTCGTCGCGGACTTCCAGGTCGCCACCCCGGGCGACCGCCCAGATGCGTCGGTCGCGATTGGCGGTCATGACATCCCGCATTTCCATCTCGCGTTGCATGCTGTCCCGGTTCTTGATGCCGTCGAATTGCAGGTGCGAGCGCCCGCCGTAGACGTTGTAGCCGTCCACGGTGCGATAACGGGAGAACCAGAGGGCGTTCTTTTCGAGCACGGCCGCGCGCAACCGGGCGAAACCCTCCCCCGACATCGGCGCCGGCTTTTCCCCGAGCAGGGCCTCGTAGAGGAAGGGCGCCAGGGCTTGGTAGCCGTCCTCGGAAAGGTGTATCCCGTTGACCGTGAACGGGCGGCCTGCTCCCTGATAAAGCCGCTGCGAGATGGCGAACAAATCCACGAACGGAACGCCTTCCTCCGCCGCCACCCGGGCCATCGTCCGGGTGTAGAGCGCCAGCCGTCGGTTGAGCGGCTCGGGGTCGGGGTAATTGGGGTCCGGATGGCGCTCGCAGGCGATGGGCGAAAGGAGCACCAGCCGGGCCGGACCGCGCCCGCCGAAATCGCGCCCGCGGGTCTCGCGGATGAACCGCTGCAGGTCGGTCCGGAAGGCCTCCAGGCCCGCTTCGTCCTGAAAGGACTCGTTGAATCCGAAGCAGGCCAGCACCACGTCCGCGCCGGTGTGCTTCAGCCATTCTTCCGGGCTGCCAAAATCCTGCGACCGCAAGCGGGTTTGCAACTCGTCGCCGGAGAAACCCAGATTCCGAAACACCAGGTTTTCGGCGGGAAACCGGCGGTACAACAGCGCTTCGAGCCAGCCGGCGTGCTGCATCCGGTCGGCCAGGGTGTTGCCGACCAGCACGACGTGGTCATCAGGTTGGAGTTCGAGCGGAGCGGTGGCGGCGCTCGGCGGGACCGCGGTGAGGGCCAGCATCAGGGCCGGCAGCAATCGTCCAAGAGTCATGGTGGGGCGCAGGTTGGGGGAACCGCGGCGAATGGACAACATAAGATTTGGGGCCGCAGATTGGATTTCACTGCCGGCAGGAAACGGCTAGTTTTCCCGGGTCGTGCATCAAATTGCGTTTTACGTCGGGAGCGTGGCCATCCACTGGTACGGGGTGTTGATTGCGGTGGGGTTCCTGTTGGGGCTCTGGACCGCGAGCCGGCGGTGTCTGCACGATGGAATGCGTGGTGAAGTGATCGCCGATCTGGGGCCCTGGATCATTGTGGCGGCGTTGGTGGGGTCGCGGCTGCTGTTCGTGATCACCTACTGGCGGGAATTTGCGGGCAAGCCCTTCTGGCAGCTCTTCAATACGCGGGCGGGCGGTTTGGTGTTTCATGGCGGGTTGATCGCAGCCGCCCTGACCACGATTTTCTATGCGCGCTGGAAGCGGCTGCCGATCTGGAAACTCGCCGACGCGCTCGCCCCCAGCATCGCGCTGGGCCATGCGTTCGGTCGGCTGGGGTGCTTCACGCACGGGTGCTGCTACGGGCGTGCCACCGGGCTCCCGTGGGCGGTTCATTTCCCGTCCGACCACATCACCTACCCGGCGGGAGTGCATCCCTCCCAGCTCTACGAAGCGGCGGTCAATCTGCTGCTCTACGCGTTCCTCGCGTGGCAACACCGGCGGAAACGCTTTGCCGGTCAGACGTTTGCGGTCTACTTGAGCGTCTACAGCGTGTTGCGTTTCGGGCTCGAGTTCCTGCGCGGCGATTACCAGACCCACTACTTCGGCTGGATGACGGTGGGGCAGTTGACGAGCGTGGTCCTGCTGGGACTGGGCCTCTGGCTGTATCGCACGCGCGCCAAGGCGCCGGACGATGGGCGGGCGATGATCCCGGAAACGGCCCCGGAAGCGGATCAAAAGCGGAGATAGGTGTGCGCACGGAGTCCTTCACCGTCGAGATTTCTCAGCCCCGGACGCGCTTCGACACGTTCCTGCACGGACGGTTTCCCTGTGTCTCGCGGGGCACGCTCCAGCGGTTGATCCGGGACGGCGAGGTCCAGGTTGACGGACGTTCCGTGAAGCCGACGCACGCGCCGCTCGCGGGCGAGGTGGTGACGATCTGCTGGCCGGATCCGCGCCCGCCGACTGTCGAGGCGCGCGCGCTGCCCCTCGACATCGCCTTCGAGGACGATTCGCTGCTGGTCCTGAACAAGGCGCCCGGCATGGTGGTCCATCCCGCGGCGGGCAACGAGGACAACACCCTGGTGAACGCATTGCTCCATCATTGCCGTGGCAGTCTGAGCGGCATTGGCGGCGTCGAGCGGCCCGGGATCGTGCACCGACTGGATCAACACACGAGCGGTCTGATGGTGGTGGCCAAGAACGATGCCACCCACATGGCCCTCTCGCGGCAGTTCGCCGAGCGGCAAGTGACCAAACTCTACGACGCAATCACCTGCGGAGTGCTCCCGACGGTGGCCGGGGAAATCAACGCCGCGATCATGCGCCATCCCAACCATCGCAAGGTGATGACCGTGCGGGACGGCGGACGGACGGCGCGAACGAGCTACCGGGTCCTCGAGCGGTTGGGTGAAGCCACCCTCGTCGAGGCGCGCCTGCACACCGGGCGGACGCACCAGATCCGGGTGCATTTCAAACACCTCGGTTTCCCGCTGGTGGGCGACGCGGTCTATGGGAAACGGTCGAACGCGCGGCTGTTCGATTTGACCGGGGTGAGCGCGGCGCGACAGATGTTGCACGCCCGACGTCTGGCCTTTACGCATCCGGCGACCGGGGAGGAGTTGGAGTTCGAAGCGCCCTGGCCGGCGGATTTTCGCGAAGCGCTGCGGGCTTTGCGAACGGGCAGGGGGTCCGTTGGGGAGTGAACGGCTGACTTATGACCTGGGGTGAGTTGTTCGGGTACTTCGTGACACTGCTCCTCATGCTGGTGGGGGTGGCGGGGAGTTTCATCCCGGGCATCCCCGGGCCGCCCTTGGTGCTGGCCGCGGCCGTCGCACACAAACTGGTGTTCGGGGCCGACGGCGCCAGCGTGACCGTGCTCGTGGTCATGACCCTCTTGACCCTGCTTTCGCTGGCGCTCGATTTTGTGGCGAGCCTGGTCGGAGCGAAGAAACTGGGGGCCACCTGGCTGGGCATGACCGGGGCGGTTGTCGGCGGTGTCGCGGGCCTCTTTATGGGCCTGGTGGCGGTGATCGTCGGGCCGTTTGTCGGCGCGGTGGTTTTCGAACTGCTCGGCGGGCGGAAGCTGGAGGAGGCGGGAAGGGCCGGGGTGGGGGCCATGGTTGGTCTGTTGGCGGGCACGCTTGGCAAGCTGGCCTGCGCCATTGCCATGACGGGGCTCTTCGCGGTCAGCGTGCTGTTGAATCAGGGGCCTTGAGGCGGGCGCCGTCCGGTTGCCGGAAACCGCACGCCGGAGGTCTGGCCGGGACATCGGGAGGCCGGCCGAGCGGGCGGCCGCCCGTGCCGGGCCGGCGTCGCCGCCCGCGGGAGCAGGCTTGCGGGATGCCCGTCAGGATGGAAACTTTCGGGCGCTTTCGGTTTTTGACGGTGAGACGGAACAAGCTTTATGCCTCAGTTCGAGTATCGCGCGCGTGGCCCTTCCGGGGAGTTGGTGCAGGCGTCCATTGATGCGGCCGACCGTTCGACCGCCGTGGCGCGCCTGCGTCAAAGCGGTTTGTTTCCCCTGGAACTGAACGCCGCCAGGAGCGCGTCGCCGAAGGGGCGTCGAACCGTCGAGCGCCAGGCGGTTACGCTGCCCCGCCCCATGCGTTCCTGGATGGGGCGCACGCGGCGTCCGAAGTTGCAGGAGTTGGCCAATTACATGCAGCAGGTGTCGAATCTGCTGAAGGCGGGCATGCCGCTCACCCTGGCGCTCAACAGCATGACGCAGATCGCGTCGCGCGGGATTTCCTCCGAAGTCAGCCGGCGGCTCAAGGCGGATGTCATGGAGGGCAAGAGCCTGTCGGACGCCATGGCCCGGCAACCCGTGGTCTTCAGCGATCTGTGCGTGAACATGGTGCGCGCGGGCGAACAGAGCGGCGCGCTGACCGAGGTGTTGCAGCGGTTGGCGACTCATTATTCGCGGTTCGCCGAGGTGCAGCAGAAATTCAAGGCCGCCCTCATCTATCCGGCGGTGGTGTGCTGCGTTGGCGTGATCATCGTCATCTTCTTCATGACCGTGATGCTGCCGAAGTTCCTGACGATCTTCGAGGGGATGAACGTGCAGCTGCCGCTGGCCACCCGGATGCTCATCGGCATGAGCCACTTTTTCACCGGCTATTGGTGGGTGCTGGTGCTCGGGGTGCTCGGCGCCGTGGTGGCCTTCCGGCGCTATCGGGCAACGCCTGCGGGGCAACTCACCATCGATCGCTGGAAGATGCGGGCTCCGGTGCTGGGCAGCGTGGTGCGGTTGAATCTCTTCGCCCAGTTTGCCCGCACCCTGGGCACCCTGCTGCACAACGGCGTGCCGGTACTGCGGGCCTTGCGCATCACTGAGGACATCATGCCGAACCGCCTGCTCCGGGAATCCATTGCCAAGACCCGCGAGGAGGTCACCGACGGCAAGACCATTGCGCAGCCCCTGGCGCGCAGCAAGGTGTTCCCGCAGCTCATGATCGACCTGATCAAGATCGGCGAGGAAACCGGCGATGTACCGGGCGCGTTGAACAACCTGGCCGACACTCTCGAAAACGACCTGACCGTGCAACTGCGGGTCATGCTCAACCTCATCGAGCCCGTCATCATCATTTTGCTGGCGGTGGGCGTGGGTTTCCTCCTGTTCAGCGTGTTGTCCGCCATGTTCGCCATCACCGGGAACATCGCCCGATGACCCGTGGGCATCCCAGTTCGGCGGCGGAACCGTTGCCTGCTCAGCGGCGGACCGGAAGTCTGCGGAGGCAGGACATCCGGCGGGTCGGCCGCGGTGCCACCCGGGGATTCACGCTGTTCGAGATGATGGTGGTCGTGGCGATCCTCGGCATCCTGGCCACGATCAGCCTGCCGGGCTTAATCACCTCGATGCGGAAGGCCCCGATGAAGGAGGCGGTGAGCAACCTCCAGGAGGCCTGCCGGCACGCGCGGATGAAGGCAGTCATGGAAGGGCAGCCCGCTGAAATGGTCATCGAAGCGGGCACGCGGGCGATCCTGGTGCGGCGCCTGTCCGAGACGGCGGCGCCGGGCGCCGCGACCGAGGCCGCGACCCGGCTGGCGCCCGAGCCGGACCCGGAGCCGGCCCGACGGGGCAAAGTGCCGGATATGCACGTGCAACTCCCGGAAAGCGTGGCCTTCCGCAGGTTGATCGTGAACCTGCGGGACATGATGGACGCCACCGAGGCCCGGGTACGGTTCTATCCCGACGGAACCTGCGATGATTTCAAGGCGGAGCTGCTTTCGGAGCAGAACGAAGTCCGCGTGCTCCGGCTGGAGATCACCACCGGGAGGGACATCGTGGAGGTCGTGCGATGAGGCTGCGGAGACGAGGCCCAGCCCATGGTTCCCGCACGGCGTCGTTTACCTTGATTGAGGTGATGATCGCGATGCTGATCTTCTTCATGGCGATGTTTGCGATCCTGAGCCTGGTCAGCCAGAACCTGCGAATTGCGCGGAGTCTCAGCCTGGGCCAGCCCGACCTCGGCACCGTGGCCGCCGAGCTGTTCATGGAAGCCAGCACCAACCGCGAGATGCGGGGCGGGATGTTGTCCGGGGACTTCGGGGATCTCTATCCCGGTGCGCACTGGAGCGCGGAGGTCTTCCTGTACGCCACCAACAGCGTCAGCCGGGGACGCGACGGTGATCCCGGGCTTTACCAGGCGGACATCAGCATCGTCTGGCCGGAAAACGACCTGGTCAAGGAGCGGAAGACCAGCATCTGGATGTATCTGCAATGAACCCTCCGTGGCGACAATCCGGGGCGCGGACGGAGCGGGCGGATCCGCGCGGCGGGCCGCAGGGGGTTGATGGGAGCGGGCGGGAGCGGGTCGTCAAGGGGTTTACGCTGCTTGAACTGCTGCTGGCCATCACCGTCTTTTCGATGGTGCTCGCGGCGATCTACGGCAGCTATTCCGCCATCCTGCGGGCCTCCCGGGCCGGTTTGGAGGCCGCCTCCGAGGCGCAGCGGGCGCGGATGGCTTCCCGCTCGTTGGAAACCGCGCTCGGATCTGCCGTGGCCTTCCTCGGCAACCGTTACCTCTATCATTTCGAGGCCGACACTTCCTCCGAGTTTGCCGCACTGAGTTTCGTGGCCCGCCTGCCGCGCTCGTTTCCCGGCAGCGGCTACTTTGGCGACCAGGTGGTGCGCCGTGTGGCTTTCGTGGTCGAACCGGGCAGCGATGGCACCAACGAACTGCGGCTCGTTCAGTTCCCCATTCTCTCCGGCGAAGTGGCGGACGATGACCTTCACCGGCTCGTTCTTGCCCGCGACGTGAGCCTCTTCATGCTCGAGTTCAGCGACGGACGGTCGGGGGAGTGGATGGACGAATGGGGGGACACGAACAACCTGCCGCGGCTGGTGCGATTCGCGCTGGCCTTTGGCAAACGCAGCGATGGCAGCGGCGCCCCACGGGAACTGGTCGTCCGTTCGGTCCTGCTTCCCTCGCGCGGAGTCCTGCCGATGTTCCAGGGGGGGCTGGGGGGAAACGCGGGCGTCAACCGACGACCGAGCGGTGAGGAAGAGGCGTTGCCCGGGGCGGATGGTCCGGCGACAGGCCTGGACACCATCCGCGAAGGAGGACCGCAAGGATGAAAATGACCCGGGCCGCGACCTCGGGCGGCTTCGCCCTGATGCTGGTGCTCATCATCATCATGGTGCTCGTCGTACTCGCCGGCGGCTTCGCGCTGTCCATGAAGGTGGAAACGCGCCTGGCCGGCAATGCCCGGGATGAATCGGAATTCCAGTGGTTGGGGCGGTCCGGTGTTGAACTGGCCCGGTTCGTCCTCGCCGAGTCTTTCCGGCAGAACAAGCCGGCCGCGCTCAATCAGTTCTGGGCCGGGGGCCCCGGGGATCTGTCCGAAACGAACTCTCCGCTCGCTTCGATCAACCTCGCGGAAAACCACCTCGGCGAAGGAGTGTTTTCCGTGCGGATCATTGATCAGGAGCGGAAGGCAAACATCAACCGGGCCGATCGCATGACGCTGAACCGCGCCATCGAACTGGTCGGGTTGAACGTGACCGATGCGTCGACCCTGCTGGATTCGCTGGAAGACTGGATTGACGCGGACGATGCCGCGCATCTGAGCGGCACCGAGAGCGATTATTACCTTGGCCTGACTCCACCATACTATGCAAAGAACGGCCTTATTGATGACATCACCGAGTTGCTGCTGGTAAACGGCATGACCCCGGAGCTGTTCTGGGGGCCACGGGCCTCGGCGCATCAGGATCAGCTCTACCGGCCGCAGCAGGTTGGCCGATTCAACGAGGACCTTCCGGCGTTCGGAACGGTCGGCTTTGCCGATCTGTTTACCGCTGTGTCAAACGGCCCCATCAACATCAACACCGCGTCGAAGGAAGTCCTGCAGCTGTTGCCAGGGGTGGACGAGGTGGTGGCCCAGAACATCATCCGCGTGCGCGCAGGGCCCGATGGGACCGACGGGACCGAGGATGACACCCCGTTCCAGAGCTTGGCGATGCTGTCACCGGCCATGGTGCCCGGAATGGTGCCGGAAATGGCCGTCGAGATGCAGCGCCTGCGGCTGGCTGATGTGCGCAGTCTGACCTTCCATGTCGTTGTGGATGTGCGGCTTGGGCGTGTTGAGCGACGCTTTAATGCGTTCCTGGGAATGCGCGGGGCGGCGGGAGCGGAAGTGCTGCACTTCTCGTGGGAATAGGGGCCGGAACGGGAAGCCGGATGGTGCAGGAGGGCACGAAAGCTGTGGAAGATTGGTTGTTAATCTTTGATTATCAACTGCTTGGGAAAACAGGAAAAGAATGCAAAAAATCTGAAAAAACCTGTTGACCCTTCGGAGAAGTCCGCTATTCTGTTCGCAGCAATTGAGATTGCGGGCGCGATGCCGAGTCAATCGAAAGGTTCGGCAAAGGTCTCTTTGTCGTCTCTGACAGAAAGGCGGTCTCAATTGGGTCTTTGAAAACTGAATTGTGCGATAAGTAACGGTCCCGTTCAAACTGGATGAAAGTCCAAGTTGAATGGAGTTTTAGCACCAAACCCAAGCAGTGATTGCTTGGAGTCAAACTTTTCAACGGAGAGTTTGATTCTGGCTCAGAACGAACGCTGGCGGCGTGGATAAGACATGCAAGTCGTGCGGAGCTTGATGGATAGCAATATTTGTCAGGCTTAGCGGCGAAAGGGTGCGTAACACGTTGGTAATCTACCGTGAAGTTGGGAATAACTTGCCGAAAGGTAAGCTAATGCCGAATGTGGACCCACCGGGATAACCTGGTAGGTCTAAAGCCGGGGACCGCAAGGCCTGGCGCTTCATGATGAGCCTGCGGCCTATCAGCTAGTTGGTGGGGTAACGGCCCACCAAGGCGATGACGGGTAGCTGGTCTGAGAGGACGATCAGCCACACTGGAACTGAGACACGGTCCAGACACCTACGGGTGGCAGCAGTCGAGAATCTTTCACAATGGGGGCAACCCTGATGGAGCGACGCCGCGTGGGGGATGACGGGCTTCGGCTTGTAAACCCCTGTCATTCGTGAGCAAAGTGACGAGGTGAATAATCTCGGCATTTGATAGTAGCGAAAGAGGAAGGGACGGCTAACTCTGTGCCAGCAGCCGCGGTAATACAGAGGTCCCGAGCGTTGTTCGGATTCACTGGGCGTAAAGGGTGCGTAGGTGGCAGAGTAAGTCCGATGTGAAATCTCCGGGCCCAACCCGGAAAAGTCATTGGAAACTACCTTGCTAGAGGGTTGGAGAGGGGACTGGAATTCTCGGTGTAGCAGTGAAATGCGTAGATATCGAGAGGAACACCAGTGGCGAAGGCGAGTCCCTGGACAACACCTGACACTGAGGCACGAAAGCTGGGGGAGCAAACAGGATTAGATACCCTGGTAGTCCCAGCCCTAAACGGTGCACATTTGCTGTGGGAGGAATCGACCCCTTCCGTGGCGTAGCTAACGCGTTAAATGTGCCGCCTGGGGAGTACGGCCGCAAGGCTAAAACTCAAAGAAATTGACGGGGGCCTGCACAAGCGGTGGAGTATGTGGCTTAATTCGATGCAACGCGAAGAACCTTACCTGGCCTTGACATGCAGGTGGTAAAAGCCTGAAAGGGTAATGACCCCGCAAGGGGAGCCTGCACAGGTGCTGCATGGCTGTCGTCAGCTCGTGTCGTGAGATGTTGGGTTAAGTCCCGCAACGAGCGCAACCCCTGTGTTCTGTTGCCACCCGGACGAGAGTCCGGAGCACTCTGAACAGACCGCCCCGCTTAAACGGGGAGGAAGGTGGGGATGACGTCAAGTCAGTATGGCCCTTACGGCCAGGGCTGCACACGTACTACAATGCCCGCTACAATGGGACGCAAGACCGCAAGGTGGAGCAAATCCCCAAAAGCGGGCTCAGTTCAGATTGTCGGCTGCAACTCGCCGGCATGAAGCTGGAATCGCTAGTAATGGCGCATCAGCTACGGCGCCGTGAATACGTTCCCAGGCCTTGTACACACCGCCCGTCACATCATGAAAGCCGTCTGTACCCGAAGTCGCTGTGCTAACCGCAAGGCAGCAGGTGCCGAAGGTATGGGCGGTGATTGGGATGAAGTCGTAACAAGGTAGCCGTAGGGGAACCTGCGGCTGGATCACCTCCTTTCTAAGGAGTAGAATACCGGTTCATCCGGCATTCGATGGTCGATCGGTTGGCAACAACCGTATGACCGGCTTATCGCACAATTCAGCTTTCAAGACATTAGTTCTTTGATGGCAATGGTATTGGTTTCGCGGAGGCTGCATTGTCCGTGACCGGGACGGCCGGAAACGGGGCTGTAGCTCAGTTGGTAGAGCGGTAGCTTTGCAAGCTATAGGTCAGGAGTTCGAATCTCCTCAGCTCCACCACTCCCGACGCCAACCTGGTTGGACCTGTAGCTCAGTTGGTTAGAGCATGCGCTTGATAAGCGCAGGGTCGCTGGTTCAAGTCCAGCCAGGTCCACCAATCCAAATCAATTTCCCGCCTTGGCGGGAAGGTTCTTTGACAACTGCACATAGCATAGTGGGCAATTACAGTTCGTTGAGTTTTTCAGGCGCAAACCTGAAACGCGAGCTTTGAGATCAAGCTACTAAGGGCATGCGGTGAATGCCTTGGTGCCAGCAGGCGATGAAGGACGCAGCAAGCTGCGATAAGCCCCGGTTAGCCGCAAGCAGGCGTTGACCCGGGGATTTCCGAATGGGACAACCCGGTTCCGGTAATGCGGAATCATCGGCGGATGAATTCATAGTCCGTCGAAGCGAGACGGGGCGAAGTGAAACATCTCAGTAACCCCAGGAAAAGAAAACGAGAGTGATTCCGTCAGTAGTGGCGAGCGAAAGCGGAACAGCCCAAACCGGAGGAACGTGTTCCTTCGGGGTTGCGGGACCCTTATACGACAGACAAAGCGCGAGCTTAACCATCTGGAAAGTTGGGCCAGAGACCGTGACAGCCGGGTGAGCAAAGTGCGGCGTCGTCAGAGGGTATCCCAAGTAACGCGGTGCACGTGAAACACTGCGCGAATCTGTCCGGACCACCGGATAAGGCTAAATACTCGCTGGCAACCGATAGTGAACAAGTACCGTGAGGGAAAGGCGAAAAGAACCCCTGCTAGGGGAGTGAAATAGACCCTGAAACCGCATGTCTACAAGGTGTGGAAGTTCTACTTCGGTGGGACGACCGCTTGCCTTTTGCATAATGAGTCTGCGAGTTATCGTTCGTGGCAAGCCTAAGCCACTTTGTGGCGGAGGCGCAGGGAAACCGAGTGTGAAATGCGCGCCGAGTCGCGAGCGATAGACCCGAAGCGGAGGTGATCTACTCATGGCCAGGTTGAAGCTGCGGTAACACGCAGTGAAGGACCGAACCAGTGGATGTTGAAAAATCTTTGGATGAGCTGTGAGTAGGAGCGAAAGACTAAACAAACCCCGTGATAGCTGGTTCTCTCCGAAATAGCTTGAGGGCTAGCGTCGGGCCAGTACACCGTGGAGGTAGAGCACTGAATGGCTTAGGGTCCCTACCAGGATACCAAAACCAATCAAACTCCGAATGCCACGGTTCCCATTACCCCGGCAGTCAGACGGTGGGGGATAAGCTTCATCGTCGAAAGGGAAAGAGCCCAAACCGCCGGTTAAGGTGCCCAAATGCCGTTAAGTGGAAAGGATGTGACGTTACTTAGACAGTGAGGATGTTGGCTTAGAGGCAGCCACCATTTAAACAGTGCGTAATAGCTGACTCATCGAGTGATGTTGCGCCGAAAATGATTGGCGATCAAACGGCATACCGAAACCGCGGATGCCGGCGACCTCGGTCGTCCGGCGTGGTAGGAGAGCGTGGTCAACGCGGCGAAGCTGGAGGGAAACCGAAAGTGGAGCGTTGACCAGTGAGTATGCAGACACGAGTAGCGATAAACCAGATGAGAATTCTGGTCGCCGTAAACCCAAGGTTTCCTGGGCCAGGTTCGTCCTCCCAGGGTTAGTCGGGAGCTAAGACGAGGCCGATGGGCGTAGTCGATGCACAGACGGTTAATATTCCGTCACCGATCAGGGTTAAGGCGGGTGGGGACGCGGAAGGAAAAGTGATTATCTGATTGAATTGGGAGCCTAGCCTTCGGGCGAAGCGCATCACCGGACCGACCGCCGAGAAAAGCCGCCCGTTGTTCCCCTGACCGCCCGTACCAAAACCGACACAGGTGGGTGGGTGTAAATGCACCCAGGCGCGCGAGAGAAACCTCTCTAAGGAACTCGGCAAGTTAGCCCCGTAACTTCGGGAGAAGGGGCGCCTTGAGCAACTACAGCAATGCGGTTGCTTGAGGCCTCAGAAAATTGCGCTTGGCGACTGTTTAACAAAAACACAGCACTCTGCCAAGTCGTGAAGACGACGTATAGGGTGTGACACGTGACCAATGCGGAAAGATTAAGGTGTCTTGTTAGCCGTAAGGCGAAGCTCGGTGCCCAAGTCCCCGTGAATGTCGGCCGTAACTATAACGGTCCTAAGGTAGCGAAATTCCTTGTCGGGTAAGTTCCGACCTGCACGAATCGTGTAACGACCGAGCGACTGTCTCGGAGAGGTTCTCGGCGAAACTGTAACGGCGGTGAAGATGCCGCCTGCCCGCAGTAGGACGGAAAGACCCTATGCACCTTTACTGTAAGCTGGTATTGTGTTCTGGTCATGGATGCGTAGCGTAGGTGGGAGACTTTGAAGCGGGGGCTTCGGTTCTCGTCGAGTCGCAATGTGAAACACCACTCTTCCCTGATTAGAATTCTAACCCCGATTCCTGTGAAGCCAGGCGGGGGACAGTGCCTGCGGGTCAGTTTGACTGGGGCGGTTTCCTCCCAAAGAGTAACGGAGGAGTGCGAAGCTCGGCTCAGCACGGTTGGCAACCGTGCGTTGAGGATATGGCTAGAAGCCGGGTTAACTGCGAGACCAACAAGTCGAGCAGGTGCGAAAGCAGGCCCAAGTGATCCGATGGTTGAATGTGGAATTGCCATCGCTCAACGGACAAAAGGTACGCTAGGGATAACAGGCTGATCGCTGCCAAGAGTTCATATCGACGTAGCGGTTTGGCACCTCGATGTCGGCTCATCGCATCCTGGGGCTGGAGAAGGTCCCAAGGGTCCGGCTGTTCGCCGGTTAAAGCGGTACGCGAGCTGGGTTCAGAACGTCGTGAGACAGTTCGGTCCTTATCCACTGTGGGCGTAGGAGACTTGAGGGGTTCATTCCTTAGTACGAGAGGACCGGGAATGACGCACTTCTGGTGTGGCAGTTGTTCCGTCAGGGGCAGCGCTGCGTAGCCATGTGCGGAAGAGATAAGCGCTGAAAGCATCTAAGTGCCAAGCTCCTCCCAAGATTAGGTCTCCCTTCCGCGCAAGCGGGACTAAAGACCCCAGGTAGACCACCTGGTTGATAGGCCAGACGTGTAAGCGTGGTAACGCGTTCAGCGGACTGGTACTAATAGGTCGTGCGGCTTGATCCTTAATCCATTGAAACACCTTGTGTTTCGGAGATTTTGGGGCTGTATTGCCCGGCTATGTGCAGTTTTCAGGGAATCCCCCTTTGCTCTTTTTGGTGACAATAAAGCGGTGGTCCGACCCGATCCCATCCCGAACTCGGCCGTCAAACGCCGCATTGCCGATGGTAGTGCTTGTATAGCTTGTGCGAGAGTAGGTAGTCGCCGAATCTTTGACGGGCCAGCGAAAGCTGGCCCGTTTCTGTTTTCACAGGTCGCATCTGACATGGTGCGACCTCGGCCGCGGTCTCGCCGGCATTTCTGGACGGTCCTAGCCGTAACGATTCAGCAACTCGTAGCCGCCGACGTGCAGTCGGCGCATGATTCAGCTGGGATGGGGCTGCCTGCCGTCGAGGGCGACGATTCACCGAAAGGTGACTGCTGATCGGAATCGGCGAGCCCGCGTAAGCTCTTGGATTTCAGCGCCGACTACACGTCGGCGGCTACAGCGTGTGCAATTGATCCGGCTGAGGGGAAGTTGGCGTCGGGGAGCGGATCAAGCCGGTGAGATAGGACTTCTGAGCGAAGCGCGGCCCGTTCCCTCAAGAAGGAAGCCCAGAGTGCTTCGGGGATCTGTCGGTGCGAGCCATCCGCGAACCCCACGGAGTGCCCATCGGCGCGGCGGCCATTGAAACGCAGGCCGCTGCGGCGTTCCCACAGAATGGCTAATCAAGGATCGTCGTCGATGCGGAATCCGGCCCAATGGGCCCAACTCGAGGCCTCATCGTCCAGGGGAATCCCCGCTTCGAGTCGACGCAATGTCTCCTGCGTGTCGCCCGAAATACCAGCCAAATGCCCAGCGTTAGCAAGGTAATCCGGCCACAGATTGGCGAGGCTCATGATCGACGTGGCTCGCGCACGAGGGAACCACCCATGGTGGTCGCGGGCGTACATCCCAAGGGCTACTGGCATGCAAGGGGTGCAACATGTGCGGGGTCCCAAGGGATAGCTCCAGGTGAACGAAGCCAAGAAGGTCGCCGCCGCCAGGAAGACGGGGCTGAGCGCTGCCAACAGGATTTTGGCGGGTCGTGGCATGGATGACCACGGCTCCGGATAGGCTCAAGCGAGTTCGGGTTCCTCGATTGTCCGCGGTGCGTCGCAGAGCGGTGTGCCGTCGACGGCCTCGGGGTACTCGAAGATCCGACCCTCATAATTGCGGATCACCACCCGATCGCTGCTCCGGTGCAGTACATACTCGGGACTCACCGGGACCTTTCCGCCCCCTCCGGGGGCATCGATCACGTAGGTGGGCACGGCGTAGCCCGTGGTGTGCCCGCGAAGTTCCCGCATGATCTCGATCCCCTGCCGGACGCTCGTGCGGAGGTGGGCGGATCCGGCGATCAGGTCGCACTGGTAAATGTAGTACGGCCGCACGCGACACATGAGGAGCTTCTGGAGGTGCGCCTTCATGACGGCGGAATCGTCGTTTACCTGGTTGAGGAGAACGGATTGGTTTCCGAGGGGAATGCCCGCGTCCGCCAGCCTTTCCAGGGCCGCCCGGACTTCGGTTGTGAGTTCCCGGGGGTGATTTGAGTGAATGCTGAGGAACAGAGGGTGAAAACGCCGCAACATTCGGCAGAGCGCGGGAGTAATGCGCTGGGGAAGGAAGACCGGTATTCGCGATCCGATGCGCACGAACTCGACGTGCGGGATGCTGCGCAGGCGGGCCAGGAGGTGCTCGAGCTTCTCGTCGCTGAAGAGGAGTGGGTCTCCACCGCTGAGCAACACGTCACGGACGGACGGCGTGCGGGCGATGTAGGCAATCTGGTCCTCGAAGCGCGGATGGAAGTCGTAACCGGTGGCGTTGCTGACCAACCGCGACCGGGTGCAGTAGCGGCAATAGGAGGCGCACCGGTCGGTGACCAGAAAGAGCACACGATCCGGGTATCGGTGCACGAGGCCGGGAACCGGGGAATGGCTGTCTTCACCGCAGGGATCGCTCATCTCCCACGATGCCGTGCGGGTTTCCTCGAACCGGGGGATCACCTGGCGGCGGATGGGGCACTCTTCATCGGCGGGATCGATCAGGTTGAAGAAATAGGGCGTGATCCCCATCGCCAGCTTGGTGTTGGCGAGTCGCGCGCCGGCCCGCTCCTCCGGGGTCAGGGTTGGCAGCAGGGTTTCGAGTTGCCGCAGCGTCTGGACGCGGTGCTTAAGCTGCCACCGCCAATCCTGCCAGTCCGCGTCCGGGACGTCGGCCCAGAGTCCTTTCCCTGCCGACGAGAACCGCTTGAGGGAGGACGCCGGATCCGGGAGGCTTGGGGCGTCCTCTGCGAGGTCGTCCACTTTCAACATTGGCCGAACTATATTTTCGGTCGGCAGGCTGTCAAGGAGTCCACCCGAGCCGGGCTACTTCACGACCGGCCAACCGGCGGCCACGAGCGCCTTGTAGCCGCCCGCCAGCGAAAAGACGCGACGGTAGCCCATTTGCTGCGCGGCGTCGCAGGTCAGGGCGCTGCGGAAGCCGCCTCCGCAGTACATGATGATCTCGGTGTCCGGGTTGGGGAACATTTGCTCGAGATCACGTTCCAGGATCCCCTTGCCCAGGTGCTGGGCTCCGTCGGCATGGCCATTGAGCCATTCGTGATCCTCGCGCACATCAAGGAGTACGATCGGCGCGCCATCCGCCATCCGGGCGCGGGTCCGTTCGACGTCGATTTCCTGGATGCGCGACTTGGCCTCGTTGACCAGCTTCAAGAATCCCGGTGAATGCTGCATGGCGGGCAGATTAGGGACGATCCATGCGCGGTCAACAGGTTTCCGGCGCGGTCGCCGGAGTGGCGGGCGGGCTTTTGGGGTTGAAGGGGGTGGTACCGGAGCCGAGGCTCGGGCATGGATGTGCGCAACCTTGCCGAAGTGCCGGCTTTCACGACCAAGGACGGCTCCGAGATTCGGGAACTGCTGGCCCACCGCAACTCGGTGATTCGCCGCCAGAGCCTGGCGGAGGCCCGGCTGGCTCCCGGGGCCTCAACCCAGGAGCATTACCACCCGCGGACCGAGGAGATCTACTACATCACTGCGGGACAGGGCCGAATCCGCATTGATGGAGAGGAGCGCGAGGTCCGGCCGGGCGATGCGATCGCCATCCCCCCGGGTTGCCGGCACAAGTTGTGGAATACCGGATCGGAAACGCTGCGGCTGCTCTGCTGTTGCGCTCCCCCTTACGAACACGAGGACACGGTGATGGTCGAACCGTGATTGGGCGCCAAGCCGTGACCATTCAGTAACCCGTAGCCGCCGACGTGCAGTCGGCGCATGATTCGGTGCGGATACGGTCGCTTGCCGCCGGGCGTGACGACTCACCAAAGCGGGACCGCCAGTCGGAATCGGTGGAGGCGCGTAAGTCCTTGGAGTTCAGCGCCGACTACACGTCGGCGGCTACCGCGGGTTGAATCGATACGGACGAAACGCCCGGCCTCGCCTCCATCGGATGCGGGCGGCAACGGTGGTTACGCCTGGGCTGCTGCGGATCGTGTCGAGCGCGCGAGTGAGGCACGGCACGGTCGCGCTGGAGGACGAGGTCGGGGGATGGCCTTGGACGTGGGGGCGAATCGGCGGGTGGCCCGAGCATCCGGCGGAACCCTCTCAGCCGTGCCGGTTCCAGTTACATCCCGGCGGTTCGCGACTCCGGGTTTGACGCCGGCGGTAAGCGACCCCAATTTGCGCCCGGCAACGCGATGGAACCCGGGAAAGTCAGACTCTACATCAAGCCCTACTGTGGTTGGTGCCTCCAGGCGATGGAATGGCTGGATGCGCGAGGGGTGCGGTACGAAACGCTGGACGTGATTTCCGACGGGCGGGCCCGCAGCGAAATGCACGCCCTTTCGGGGCAGACCCTGGCCCCGGTCATCGAGGTGGACGGCGAGGTGCTGGCGGATTTTGGCGCCGAGGAACTCGCGGTTTGGTGGAGGGAGCAGGGCTTCGGTGTTTGATGGCGCAAGCCTACGCTTCTCCCGATGAGTCCCACCCACACCTCTTCCCCGCGCATCATCGCCTCCCGGCGCCGGCTGCCGGAGTGGCTCCGCATCCGGCTGCCAACCACCGAGAGTTACGCCCATACCCGCACACTGCTGGGCGAGTTGAAACTCCACACGGTTTGCGAGAGCGCCCGGTGTCCGAACCACTGGGAATGCTGGAGCAAAGGGACGGCGACGTTCATGATTGGCGGGGACCGCTGCACCCGGGCCTGTGGCTTCTGCGCCATTGATACGGCCAAACCGCTGCCGTTGGATGAGCGCGAACCCCAGCGTGTGGCCGAAGCCGCGCGGCGAATGAGACTGCGCCATGTCGTGATTACCGCGGTGGCACGCGACGACGTTCCGGACGGAGGGGCCGAGCATTTCCATCGAACGATCCGGGAAGTTCGCCAAGCCCTGCCCGGCGCTGTGATCGAGGTGTTGACCCCGGATTTTCGCGACTCGGATGCGTCGATTGCGCGGGTGCTGGCCGCCGGTCCGCAGGTGTTCAATCACAATCTGGAAACGGTGCGTCGGTTGACGCCCGAGGTGCGGTCGCGCGCCACGTACGACCGCTCGCTGTCGGTGTTGCGCAAGGCGAAGCGGCTGGGCGGTCCGCGGGTCTATACGAAGTCGGGTTTGATGGTGGGGTTGGGCGAGCGCCCGGACGAGGTCTCCGAGGCGTTGCGGGACCTGCGATCAGCGGGGTGCGACCTGCTGACGGTCGGGCAGTACTTGCAGCCCACGAAGCAGAACCTGCCGGTGCTCGAGTTCGTGACGCCGGATCAATTTGCCGCCTATGCGGGCGAGGCCCGGGAACTCGGTTTCCTCCATGTGGCCAGTGGGCCGAAGGTCCGGAGTTCCTATCACGCCGACGATTTCCGTCCACCCCGGGGTTGAGGGACGACCGGTCCCGCCTGCGGTGGAGGATCAGGAGAGTTCCTCGGCGAGGATCTTCTCCGCCTGGCGCTGTCGGTAGGCCCGGAGTCGCTCGTGCAGTTCGGGGCGTTTGCCGCCCAGGATGCTGGCCGCGAGCAGGGCGGCGTTGATCGCGCCGGGTTTCCCGATGGCGACGGTGCCCACGGGAATGCCGGGGGGCATCTGGACCGTTGCCAGGAGGGCATCCAGGCCCTGGACGGCCCAGCCCTGCATCGGCACCCCGATCACGGGAAGGACCGTGTGGGCGGCAACGACGCCCGCGAGATGAGCGGCCCCGCCTGCCGCGGCGATAAACACCTCCACGCCGTCGCGTTCGGATTGGGTGACGAACTCAGCGGTTTGTTGCGGCGTACGGTGCGCCGAGAGCACCCGGCAAACGTGAGGGATCTGGAATTCATCCAGCGTCAGTCGGGTGTGACGCATGGTTTCCCAATCAGACTTGCTGCCCATCAGGACCGCCACCAGGGTTTTCGTTTCCGCGCTCATTCGTGTGTTTTCGTTCGCCGCCAGCGGTCCGGTGTCGCCGGAATCAGGCAGCGGTGGCCGGGATACTACGGGATGACCCACCGCAGGCAAAGTCCGTTGACGGTCAGCGTGGCTCAGCGGGAGCGCAGGTTGTGCCGGGCGGTCAGGATTCCGGCGACCATTCCGCAGAGATGGCCTTCCCAGGAGATCGGGCCGTTGCGGGGGAGCACGCCGTAGAAGAGCCCGCCGAAGCCGATCGCCACGAACAGGGCCACCGCCACCGAGGACCACGTGCGCAGCTGCCAGCCGGCGACGATGAGGAAGGCGGCCAAACCGAAGATGAGCGAGCTGGCGCCCAGGTGCACCGCCGGCCCGCGTCCGATCAGCCACGTTCCCAGTCCGCTGCCCAGCCAGATCCAGGTCAGGGTGGCTCCCGGGCGATATCGCGGATTGCCGGTCAGGAGCAGCAGCAGGACAAGCAGAGGCACCGCGTTGGCGGCGAAGTGGCCCATGTTGGCGTGCAGCAAGGGGCCGCAGAGGATTCCCCAAAGTCCCGAGGCTGTGCGTGGGACGATGCCAAAACGGGTCAGGTGAAGTGGCAACCAGCTGTCCAGCAGGACGATGACGAACATGGCCGCGACGAGTGCCAGGCTCTGGTTCATGGCCTCGGCGAACTTGCGGTTGGAACGCTGGCGTGTCATTGGGTCCGGGGCGGAGCTTGGGCGCTCCCGGTCGGCCGGTCAATTCCCGTCCGTCGCGCGTTCGGTTGCGGGACCGTGGCGCCCGTCGAGCGCAGGGCGTCGCGCCAGGGCATCCAGGAAGCCGGCATCGGCTACCGCGCGCGGCGACCGCGTCGCGTGATTCTCCGCATGCGCTTCCGGGCGTGGATGGAATCGATGCAAGCCGGTTCGCGGGGGGCGGCGGATCACAGTTCGGCCTCGATGCTGGGCAGGTAGATCTTCGAGACGCGGTCGGGGTTTTCGAGCAGCCGGTAGGCGGCGATCAGCGAGGTGGCGGACCACACTTGGTTGAGCGCTGCGCGTCGACCGATCAATCGACCGCGTCGGCCATCGTAGTACTCCGGCCAGCCATCGGCCGCGAGCCGGGCGGCGGCGGTGCGGAAGGCGCTTTCGGCGAGGTCCGCCCGGCCGGCGCGCAACGCGGCCGAGGTGAAGAAGTGGAGCAGGGCCGGCCAATTGCCCGCGTTGTGGTAGGACCAGGGCGTATTCTTGGGATCCGAACCGGTCATCAATTCCCACTCGGCGCCTTCGAGTGCGGGATGGCAGATCTTCAGCGGCATGAGCCCTACCAGGTCATCCCACCGGGCCGCGTACAGGGCGAAGATGTGGCGCGCCATCTCTTCCGAGGCCAGACCGGTGGTGATCGCGATCAGATTGCCCAGGGTGAAGAAGCGGAAGTCGAGTCGTCCGGGACCGATGTTGCCGGCCAGATAACCGCCCTCGTCCGGCAGCCAGTCCGTGATCCAGTCCGGGATGATTTCGGGGTAGATGTTGAGGACGTTGGTGACTTCGCTGCCGAATTCCTCGGTGTGATACCGGTGGATCTCGTTCAACCGCCGGAGGTCCAGCCAGTAGTGCCGGCGCACGAAGTTGCGCAGCACCACCCCGCGCTCCCGCACCAGGCCGAGGATTTCGCAGTTCTCGTCGCAGGGACTCAGCAAGAACCGCATCGCCTTGAGCAGCCCATAGAACAGCGCCTGCACTTCAAGCGGATGCCCGTAAACCCCCATGCGCCGGTCGATCATGAAGCATCCGTCGGGTGTCAGCAGGGTGGGGTAGATCTCGAAGCTGTCCTGCATCACCAGGTCCAGAATACCGCGCAGACCCGCTTGCACCGCGGGCGTGCGGACGAGGTCGAGATCGCCGGTGGACTCGACGTACCGCGCGAGCAGCGCCACCCACCACATCATCGAGTCCACCGGCGCCACCCGGCCAATGGCGCGGTCGCCGAAGTCGGATTGCAGGGTTTCGGTGCCCGTCTCGGAGCGGACCACGTGGAAGCTCGCGGGCAGCACGCCGGGCGTCTTGTAGTGACCGGCAAGCTGGGGGGCCTTCGTGCGGACCTCAAGGGTGGTCAACAGGAAGTTCCGGACGATCTCGGTTCGCCCGTCCATGAGGAACACCAAGCCCGCCGGCACGAAATCCCGAACGAAGCACTCGCCGTAGTTCGCTGCCGGCAGGTGCTCCGCAACCGCCGCGACGGTTCCGACCGGTCGGCCCTGATAGTGGATCACCGCCTTTTCGAGCAGCGCGTAGGCCGCGCGAATCACTGGAGGGAGTTCCCCCGGGGCGGACGGACGGGCGCCGGTATTCGGGACCTGTGTCTCGTTCATGCGCCCATTGGTGACGCTCCGTCGCGCCGCGGTCAATGCCGCATCGGTTCGGTTCCGGTGGCGACCACGCGATCCTGGCAGCCCAGGCCGAATCCTGGGGCGCATCGCACCGTCCGCAGGACTTTGTAACTTCGGCAGGGTTGCCGGCGTCGAACCATCGCGATGGCTCCCTGGTACGGCGAGATCCAGTCGATTAGGTCGGACGCGCGGGTGCGGGTTCGCCGAGGGAGAATTCAACTGCTTGTTGGCCAACTTGATCCCACGATGAAGACTTCATTTCGAGCAACTGCCGTCCGGGCGGTTGTCCTGCTCGCCAGCTTCGCCGGTTCGTTGCACGGCCAGGAGTGGCCCCAATGGCTGGGGCCCGGCCGGGATGGGCGGATAGCCGGATTTACGCCACCCGCCACTTGGCCGGCGGCCCTCGCCCGTGCGTGGGAGGTTCCGGCCGGGCCGGCGGACGCTTCGCCGGTGCTGGCCGACGGACGGTTGTTTGTGGTTGGACGCGAGGGGAATGGCGAGGTCACCCTTTGTCTGGATCCCG
This sequence comes from Verrucomicrobiales bacterium, assembly GCA_024233305.1. GTDB lineage: Bacteria > Verrucomicrobiota > Verrucomicrobiia > Limisphaerales > J093 > J093. The sequence goes on along the minus strand of JACKPV010000024.1, from coordinate 381,166 downwards.
CGAATGGCGAGACCATCTGGCGGGATCATTACGAGACCGAAGGCGCCACCGGTCCGGCCTCGCGTCATCCGGGGCCGCGCAGCACGCCGTCCGTGGCGCACGGGAAGGTGGTCACCTTCGGCGTACGCGGCACGTTGTCCTGTCTGGATGCCGCGTCCGGGAAGGTGCTTTGGCGGAAGAATGATTTCCCCGGCGCCTGGCCCCGCTTTTTCACGTCGGCATCGCCGGTGATCGTCAACGATCTTTGCGTCGCGCTGGTCGGCGGGGGCGGGCAGGGAGGCATCGCGGCCTATGAGCTTGCCGGCGGCGACCGGCGGTGGCTGTGGAGCGGGGATGAACCCGCCTATGCCTCGCCCGTCCTGGCGACGGTGGCCGGCACGGAACAGATCGTGGCCCTGACGGCGACGAAGGTCGTGGGGGTGCGCGTGACGGACGGCGCCCTGCTTTGGGAGGTTCCGTTTGCCCCCCGGGGGAGGGCCTACAACGCTGCCACGCCCGTGGTCGACGGAGCCACGGTGTTCGTAAGCGGCTCGGGTCGCGGCACGAAGGCGTTGCGGATCGAGGCGGTGGCCGCCGGGTTCACCGCCCGGGAGCTGTGGGCCAACAACGATGCCGCCGTCCAGTTCAACACCCCGCTGCTGAAGGGCGGTCGGTTGTACGGCCTCTCCGAGCGCGGCAATTTCTTCTGTCTCGATGCCGCCACGGGCGCGTTGGTCTGGACCGATCCGAAGGGTGGTCTGGGTGGCTACGGCTGCATCCTCGACGGCGGCGGCGTGCTGCTCGCCACCACCCCGAACTCGGAGTTGATCGTCCTCTCGCCGGGTGAAGCCGCCTACCGCGAACTGGCCCGCATCAAGGTGGCGGACCAACCCGTGTACGGCTGTCCGGTCGTGGTCGGCAAACGGATCCTCGTGCAGGACCAGAACTCTGTGACCGCCTGGCAGATCGAATGAACCACGCTTCCGAAGGCACGCGCCTCGAACCGACCGGGGAGCTCCGCGGGTTTGTCCGTGGAAGGACTTCGCGTCGCCCGGTCGGTTCGGCCCATGAATTCGTCCGGCCTACCCGACTCCTTCCGTGAAAACCTCCACCTCACTTCCGCTGCTGGCATGGCTGGCAGCCGGCTCCCTCGCGGCCTCGGGAACCATCCGTCTCAACACCGTCGGTTACCCGCCTGACATGCCCAAACAGGCGGGCGTCGACGGTCCCGCCGCGGACTTCGTCGTCCTCCGGGCCAGCGATGGCGCGGAGGTTCTGCGTGGTCGCACGGCGCCCGCTCCCGCCGCGGGGGGGAACCGTTCCGCGCGAGCCATAGCCGACTTCTCGGCGCTGACCGAACCTGGAGAATACCGCTTGCGGGTCGACGGGGCGGGGGAATCGTCGTCGTTCAAGGTGGCGTCGGACGTCTATCGCGAGGCGTTTCGGACCGTCACCCGCGGGATGTATCTGTGGCGCTGCGGGACCGCGGTGTTCGGGGAGCATGCGGGAAGCGTGTTTGCCCACGGACCCTGCCACACGAACGACGCGCTGCTGGATCTCGTGGGCGCGGTGGGCGAACGCAAACCCTCCTCTGGCGGCTGGCATGATGCGGGGGACTACAACAAGTACGTGGTGAATGCGGGCGTGACGGTTGGGGCCATGCTGCGGGCCTGGGAGGATTTCGGACCGGTCATTCGCGAAGTCGACCTCGGGTTGCCGGAATCCGGGATGCCGCTGCCCGATTTCCTGGCGGAAGTGAAATGGGAACTGGACTGGCTGTTGACGATGCAGGCGGACGACGGGCGGGTGTATCACAAGCTGAGCACCCGGAGCTTCGGGCCGATGATCCCCCCGGACCACGAGACCACGGACCGGTTCCTCGCGCCATGGAGCAGCGCCGCCACGGCCGGGTTCACCGCGATGATGGCCCAGGCGGCGCGGCATTTCGGTCCGTATGACCAGGCGTATGCGGATCGTTGTCTGGTGGCCGCCCGGCAGAGTTATGCGTTCCTGGATGCCCACCTTGAGAATGTGCGCGCCGACTTGAGCGCCTTTCGCACCGGTGCCTACGCGACCCGTGACGAGGACGACCGCCTGTGGGCGGCGGCGGAGTTCTGGGAAACCACGGGCGAAGCGGCCGCGCTGACGGATGTCGAGGCGCGTCTGCGGACGGCGGGCGCCCGGGTGGACGCGGATTTCGACTGGGGTTCGGTGGGGAACCTCGGCGTGTTCACCTACCTGGCCTCCGAACGCGAAGGGCGCGATCCGGCGCTGGTGGCCCGGCTCCGGGGGAACCTGCTGGCGGTGGCCGATGAAATCGTGCGCACGGGCGCCGCCCAACCGGATGCGCGACCGCTGGGCAATCGGTATTACTGGGGCTGCAACGGCTCGGTCGCGCGGCAGAGCCTGACCCTGCACGCGGCCTACCGCGTGTCGCCCAAACCGGAATACCGCGCCGCTGCGCTGGACGCCTTGAACCACCTCTTCGGGCGCAATCCTTACGGGCGCTCGTTGGTCACCGGCTTGGGGCATGCACCGCCGCTGCACCCGCATGACCGCCGGTCCGCGGGCGACGATGTCGACGCGCCCTGGCCGGGTTGCCTGGTTGGCGGGCCCCACCCGCAGGCGACCGACTGGAAGGACGAAGAGGGCGATTACCGGACCAACGAGATTGCGATCAACTGGAACGCGGCGTTGATCTACGCCCTGGCCGCCTTTCTCGACGGCGCGTCCGATCTGGCGACGCGAGTGCAGATGCCGGCCAGGGAACCGGATGTCATCTTCGTTCCCACGCCGCAGGTGGTGGTCGAGCGGATGCTCGAACTGGCGGAGATCAAGCCGGGCGACGTCGTCTACGATCTCGGTTGTGGTGACGGGCGGTTCGTGGTCACGGCGGCGAAGCGTTTCGGCGTCCGGGCCCTGGGGGTGGACATCGATCCGGACCGCGTGCGGGAGGCGCGGGCCAACGTGCGCACAAATCACGTCGAGCACCTGGTCACCATCCGGCAGGCGGACGTGTTCACGCTCGATCTGCGGGAGGCCAACGTGGTGATGCTCTATCTGTTGCCGCGGCTGAACGTGCAATTGATGCCCCAACTCGCGGCGTTGCGGCCGGGCTCACGCATCCTGTCGCACGACTTCGACATGCGCGGCGCGAAACCGGTTCTGGTCGAGGAGATGGTCCTGCAGGACGCCGCGCTGGACGATCCTGATTACGAAATCGCCGAGCACACGATCTACAAGTGGGTGGTCCCGTGGGAACCGGAGCCGGAGGCGCCCGCCGATCCGCGTTAGGCGCCTTCGCCGGGCGGCGCGCGGGGGCCGGGCGTCACGCTGCGGTTGACCCCGCCCGCCGGGCTCTGGTTTGCTGCGGCGGTGGATGCAACGGGTGACGTTCATCGCGGTGGTCGGGGGCAGCGGCTCCGGGAAAACGTGGCTGGCGGAACGGCTTGCCGACCGGCTGGGGACGGCAACGACCCGCCTGCGACTCGATGATTTCTACCGCGATCTCAGCCACCTGACCCGGGCCGGGCGCGATGCCTGCAACTTCGACGATCCCGCGGCGATTGACTGGGAGGCGGTGCGCGAGGCCGTGGAGGAACTCGCTGCCGGACGGGCCGCCCGGGCGCCGGTCTATGATTTCACCAGCCACTCGCGAAGGCCCGGCACGCAATCCCTCCCGCCCGCGCCGGTGGTGATCGGCGACGGTTTGTGGCTGCTTCACCCCGGGTGGTTGCGCGGGCGGTTTGCGTTCAGCGTTTTCGTGGACTGCGCGATGGAGGTGCGATTGGAGCGGCGGATCGGGCGCGATTCCCGCGAACGCGGCCGCAACGAGGGATCCGTCCGGCGCCAGTTCGAGACACAGGTCGAGCCGATGCACCGGCGTTTCGTCGAGCCCCAACGGGCCTTCGCCACGCGCTGCGTGTCGTCTCCGGTGGAGGAGCCCGCCCTGGTCGGGCTGCTGGAGGCCCTGCGGGCGGTCATTTGACCTCGAAGGTGCAGAGCGTTGACGGCTGGTCGTCAGGGATGAAGTGGAGGAGCAGCCGTTCTCCAACCAGCCGGACACAAAAGGGGTTCTGCGTCATCACGCGGCCCCCGGCGCTCCATCGTTCCACAGGCAGCTGCCGGCGGATGCTCCAGTCGCGGGCGTCCAGCAGTTCCAGCCCGCCGAGCGCGAAGGTCCCGGTTGCCGGTTGCGGTCGGCGGTAGGTGTTCAAACCGCCGAACAGAATCAGGGAGGTGCCCGGCAGGGTCTGGGCGTCCTGATAATCGATGTAGAAGCTGCCGTTCGCTGCGGTTTCAGGCTGCGTCGGATCGTCCGGCGCATCGCCCTCGCCGTTCAAGGTCCAACGGTACAAGCGGCGGGAACCCCAACTGGCCCCCACGAGCATCCGGGTGCCGGGAACGCGCGCCAGAACGCCGAGATGATCGGCGAACGCGAAGCTGCGATGGGCTTCAAGAGTGTCGGGATCCACGGTGTAGACGATGCTCCGGCTGTCCGGACGATACTCCGCCACCGCCACCCAGATCCGTTCCCCGTCGAAATCGATGCCGCCGGGATGATAGGCCGGCCCCTCGCCCAACACCAAGCGACGCCGGAGCGTTCCGGTGAAGCCCGCCTCGATCAGATGTCCCCGTCCGGCGCCGCGCGCCCGGTCGATCACCTCCACCGCGGACAGAAAGAAGCGGTCCCCGACGACAGTCATTCCCTGCGGATGATGCGTGCTGAAGGCGAGCTTCACGGACGGCATCTCGCGCCATTCGCTCGTCGGGGTCAGCTGGTTGAACCGTGCCGCCAGCCGCGGGCCGTCCGGTTGCTGCGCGGCGGACGCGATCAGCACCAGACCGCCCAGCATGCCGGCCCAACCACCCGTCGAGGATCGGGTTCGCCGCATGGTCATGCGTAGTGTCCGTCGTGCAGCACCTCATCGACCACGATGGCGGCGCAGAGGATGGAGACGTCGTCCTCGCCGGCTTCGATCTCGACGCCGTAGGTGTCGGCCCGGGGCGCGCGCGTCATGCCGACGCGGGCCACCACGCGGCCGTGTCGCCGGAAGCGGTAATCATGCAACCAGAAGCTGCCATCGATCGAGTAGGCGCTGGGGCCGGGGAGGTCCAGCGTGAAGCGGCGTCGGTGCCAGCTTGATTCCTTCAGGACCTCGACGACCAGGGTGCCGTCGCGGTAGATCCGGAAGCGGGGCATCCACGACAGCAATTTCTGGGAGATGAAGGCGAGTTCCTGCTGTTTGAGATCCTGAAAGGAGAGCTTGTCGCCCCAGGAAAAGGCCATGCCCTCGACCCGGAAGACCGGCCGTCCGTCGTGGTCGCAGACGTGGAAGTCCTCGCCGCGCTCCCAAAATCTCGCCTCGACAATGTATCGCATGCGCCTTCTCTCCGGTTGGTCAGTTGGCGCCGGGGCGGGCTTCAGGCGGCTCCGGTTCCAGCCGCGATTCCAGCCACTCCGCCGGCAATTCGGTCGTTGGGTTGAACTCCGGGCCCACCATGTAGCGCAACAGGCACCGGCGCAAATGTCCGGCGGCGGGACCGGGGCCGGGCGCGCCGGACAGGTCGTAGCCGACCACCAGCAGCCTTCCGGGGCCGACGCGGGTCTCGAAGATCTGCGCCAGCAGGTGGCAGTGGTGGAAGTCCGGCACCGGCTGCACGATCGGTCGAAAACCCGCCGGGGCGCCGGCCAGGTCGAACGTGGTCGCCCCCTGGGTCAGGTCGTGCCACTGCCAGTCGCTGTGCCCGTCGTTCGGAAACTCGCGCAGGGCCGGGTGGGCCGGGTCGCAGAGGATCCCCAGAGACGAAAACCGGTTGCCCCACCAGCCGCCGGACCAGTAGACGGACGCAAAGCCGGTCCGGGCGGTGAACCGGTTCGTGAGTCCGTGGGCCAGCAACAGCACCTTCCCGCCGGACGCCAGAACCTCGCGGGCGGTGGCGTCGTACGCGGGCCGGATCACCACCGTGGCCGGGTCCTCCTCTCCGGTGGACGGCGGATACGCCCAGAGCGGCCAGGAGTTGGCGCTGCCGGCAACGCTCACCTCGAGCCTCAATGCGGTCGCCTCTGTCAAACCGTCCAACGGCACCCGGATCTCGCCAATCACCGTGATCGAGCCGGTCGGCAGGCGTCGTTCCGGAAAAGTGCCCGCGGCCAGTCCGGTCCCGTCCCGACGCGTCAACCGCCACGACCCGCCGGCATCCGGCAGATCGGCGGGCCCGTATTGCGCCACTTCGATCGCGGCGGTGAAGGTGTCGGTCGTGCTCCAGACATACCGCGCGAAGCGGGCGAGCGGAACCACCGGTTGGTTCCACTGTCGCACGTCGGCCACCGACACGATTCCCTTCGGTTCCCAGAACGGATCGAGCACCCCGACCAGGGCCTCGCTCTGGCCGGTGAAGTCATTCAGCATGAGCAACTGGTAGCCGGCATAGTCCGGGGTGCGCAGCATGGCTTCATGCTCGGCCTTGTATTGCGCCAGTTGAAACCTCGCTGAGGCCCGCTGGAAATCGCGCCTCTGGTCCGCCAGTCCCGACGCGCGCAGGAGCCGCCCCAGCCGCGCGTAGTTCAGCGGTTGCAGCGGTCCGGTGAACTTCGGCAACAACTGATCGTAATCCGGGAAGACCGGGCGCTGACCGGTTTCGTGCGCGATGATCGGCAGCGGCGTCGAGGCGGCGGCCGCGCGGAAATCCCAGTCCGTCCGGGCCGGGCCAACCCCGCGCGTTCCCGCCGTGCCCGTCGAATGCGTGGTCCAGAAGTCATCCGACGGCACCGCACGTCGGGCCGTGCTCCCGTTGAACAAGTGCCGGGGGTCCGCCTGCTTCGCCTCCGCCAGGAGCGCCTCGACCGTTTCCCAGTCCGTGCCGCGGTTGCCGAACTCGTTGCCGATGCAGAACAGCGCGAACGACGGGTGGTTGCCGTAGGCCTCGCTGATCCGGCGGATTTCCCGCCGCACGTATTCCGTCACGTCCGGATCGCGGCCCAGCGGCTGCGGATGCGTGGGGGTCCGCTCGACGATCCAGTCATCCACCCAGAACGGGGTTTCCGGCGCCAGATACAACCCCAGTTCATCCGCCGCTTCGAACGCCGCCTCGGGGGGGCACCACGTGTGATAGCGGACGTGGTTGAACCCGTGCGCCTTGACCGTGCCCAGCACCCGGCGCCATTCCGCGGCGCTCATCGGGGGATGCCCAGTCCGCGGATACACGCAGCAGTCAAGGGTGCCGCGCAGAAAAAGGCGACGGCCGTTCACCCGCAGGTGACGACCGTCCCGCTCGAAATGGCGGAAACCGAACGTCGCGAACGCCTCGTCTTCGTCGTCCGGGTCCTCCCCGGCGGCCGACAGCACCAAGCGCAAGCGGTGAAGAACAGGGTTGAACTCGTCCCAAAGCCGTCCGCCACCGGAGATGGGCGTCACGGCCACGATCGTGCTGGCGCCGGGCGCAAGGATCAGGGATGTGGCCAGGGCCCCGACCTCCCGCCCGTCCTCAAGGCACTCGATCCTCCAGGTGGCCGTTCTGCACTGGTGCGTGTCTTCGGTGTTCTCGATGACGGCCTGGGCCTGGACCTCGCTGGCGTCGGGGGCGGGCAGCACACGCAAGCCACGGGTGAACACGCGCGCCCGGGCGCGCAATTCGAGGTGCCCGACGATCCCGTTCCAGCGGGATTGTGTTTCGGCCCCGTAGGCATGCCCCGCGAAGCCGAGGTTGTGGATGAGCCGGTTGTCGACGGCAAGGGTCAGCCGATGCGGACCGGGCGCAAGCGGGCCGAGGTCGTATTCGTGCGGCGCCACGAGACTGTCACTGGTCCCAAGCGGACGTCCGTCGATCCATGCGGCGCTGGACCAGAGCACCCGTTCGAGGGTGAGGGTAACGAAGCGGTGTTGCCAGGCGTCCGGCACGTTGAAGTCGCGTTGATACCACGCCCGACCGAGGTACAGCCGCGGTCGGACCAGGGCGCCGGCCTCGTCCGCACGCTCGGTTTCGGGGGCGCTCGGCCAGAATACCCGCGGCGGGGCGACCGGATGCGACATGGTCGCGAGGTCCAGGGGCGGACCGAGCCCGGCTTGGTCGGTGGTGCCCGGCAGGGGCATGATTGCGGATCCGGGCAGGGTGTCCGCGAACCAAGCCCCGGCCAGGCCCTGGTCCTGGGGATCCAAGGCCACCCGCCAGCTTCCGTCGAGGGGGAGGACCGCAGGCTCGACGGGAAACGCAACCCAGGACCACGCCAGCAGGGCGAGGCCTGCGCCGAGGGTGGATTTCATAAGGAAAGGCTTATACAAGCTTGGGCGGGAGGAGGCAAGGCTGGATGCGGCTCCGCGCGGCCCGTGAAAGTGCTGTCGAAAGTGCTTTACAGTCCCGGAGGGCACTCCTACTTTACCGGCTCTGTTTGTTGGAATAGCGACGATATGGAGTCCAAGTCTAAGACCATTGAGGATTATCGCCTGCACGACACCGACACCGGGTCGGCGGACGTGCAGGTGGCGCTGTTGACGCAACGCATCAACCACCTCAACGAGCATCTCCAGAAGCACAAGAAAGATCACAGTTCACGGCGCGGCCTGCTGATGATGGTCGGCCAGCGACGGCGGCTTTTGGATTACGTCAAGAACATTGATGTCAACCGTTACTCGGCGTTGACTCAGAAGCTCCATCTGCGTCGCTGATTCCGCTGGTGCCGGGTCGGATGACCCGGCAGCGATGAGTAACCCGGCTGCCCACTTCGGTAATCGAACAACCGGTCCGGCAAAGCACAGCCCGGACCCGCGGCAGTCGCAACCTGCTGTGCTGACCTGCCTGTTGGCCCAGGGAAATTTCATTCAGCCCCTCTCCGATCCGAGGGTTTGACTGAAGTTCCTCCGGGCCGGCAGGTGCATTCGTTAGGAGCACCATAATGCCCGAAAAGATATCGGTCCCTGTCGGGGCCGGAACCATTCACATTGAAACCGGCGCGCTGGCCAAACTGGCTGACGGCTCGGTTACCGTTCAACTCGGCGAGACGATCGTCATGACCGCCGCCGTGGCCGCCCTCACCCCCCGTGACGGCATCGACTTCCTGCCTCTTACCGTCGATTACCGCGAGAAGGCGGCCGCCGCGGGGCGTTTTCCCGGTGGCTATTTCAAACGCGAAGGACGTCCCTCGGAGAAGGAGATTCTCACCTGCCGGATGACCGACCGGCCCATTCGCCCGCTCTTCCCCAAGGGCTGGTTCAATGACGTCCAGATTCAGAGCATCCTGCTCAGTGCGGACGGCGAAAACGACGCCGACATCCTGAGCATCATCGGCGCTTCGGCCGCGCTCACCGTCAGCGACATCCCGTTCGCCGGCCCGTTGGGGGCGGTGCGCGTCGGGCGGATCAACGGCCAGTTCGTCGCCAACCCCACCCATTCCCAGATGACCGAGAGCGATCTCGACCTCGTCTACGTGGGCAGCGAGAAGGAGTTGGTCATGTTCGAGGGCGCCGCGAACGAGATTCCCGACGCCGACTTCGTGGCGGCGCTGCACTTCGCCCATTCCTGCTGTCAGCCGCTGATTACGGCCCAGAAGGAACTCGCCGCCAAGGCCGGCAAGGCCAAGCGGAGCATCGTCACCCAACTCGTGCCGAAGGAAGTGGCGGACGAGGCGAACGCGCTGGTGGGTGATCGCGTCATGCCGGCCCTGCTGACCGCAGGCAAACAGGCCCGGGAAACCGCCTGGCGGGCCATCACCGACGAAGTCGGACCGAAGCTGGTCGAGAAGTTCGGTGAGGAAAAGGCCTCTCCGGCGATCTTGAAGTCCCTCTTCTACGCGATGCAGCGGGACGCCGTCCGCGAGTTGATTCTTCGCGAAGGCAAGCGGCTTGACGGTCGCGGCATGGACGAGGTCCGTCCGATCTCCTGCCAGGTCGGCCTGCTGCCCCGCGCCCACGGTTCCGCGGTGTTCAGTCGCGGCGAGACCCAGGCCCTCTGCCTGGCTACCCTGGGTACGGTCGAGGATTCCCAGGACATCGACGCCTACACCGGCGGGGAGAGCGAGAAGCAGTTCATCCTGCATTACAACTTCCCGAACTTCAGCGTCGGCGAAACCGGCCGCATCATGGGACCCGGTCGACGGGAAATCGGCCACGGCGCACTCGCCGAACGCTCGATCGAACCCCTGGTGCCGTTTGACGAGTTCCCCTACGCCGTGCGGGTCACGAGCGAGATCATGGAAAGCAACGGGTCGACCTCGATGGCGACCGTCTGTGCCGGCACCCTGGCTTTGATGGATGCCGGCGTGCCCATGCCCCGACCGGTGGCCGGCATCTCCGTAGGTCTGTGCACCGAGGAATCCGCCACGGGCGAACTCGCGCAATACAAGCTCCTGACCGACATCATCGGTTCGGAGGATTTCTTCGGCGACATGGACTGCAAGATCGCCGGAACGGAAAAGGGCATCACGGGTTTCCAGCTCGATCTCAAGCTCAAGGGGCTGCCGCACCACATCATGGGTGAGGCGGTCGAGAGGGCGCGCGTCGCCCGGCAGCAGATCCTCGAGATCATGGCCACGACGCTGCCCGCGCCGCGGACCGAGCTGAGCAAGTACGCCCCGCGCATTCTCAGCATCAAGATCAATCCCGAGAAGATCGGCGCCCTCATCGGTCCCGGCGGGAAGAACATCAAACGCATCGTCGACGAGTCGGGTTGCGAGATCAACATCGAGGACGACGGCACCGTGCTGGTCTACTCGCGCAGCCCCGAAGGCATGGAGGTTGCCCGGCGCGAAATCGAGGCGATTACCGCCGAGGTGGAAGCGGGCAAGATCTACCGGGGCAAGGTCGTCACAATCAAGGACTTCGGCTGCTTCGTCGAGGTCTTTCCTGGCCAGGACGGCTTGGTCCATATCAGCGAACTGGCCAACTTCCGGGTCAAGCGGGTCGAGGACATCGTCAAGCTCGGCGACGAGATCTGGGTCAAGTGCCTGGGGGTTGACGAAAAGGGCCGCGTCCGTCTGTCGCGCAAGTCTGCAATGGAAGATCGCGACCGCCAGGAGCGCGGCGAAGAGCCGCTCGACGAGGTCGATGAGGATTTCGATGACGAGCCGTTGACCGAGGAAGAGGCGGCCGTCGAGAAGGCCGCCCGCGGCGATTTCGACGACGAGGACGAGGACGCCGGCGAGCGCCCGGCGCGACGCAGCAGCCAGGGATCCCGTGAACCCGGCGAACGCTCCGAGCGGTCGGGCGACCGCGCGGGCGGCGACCGTGGCGGCGACCGCCGCCGGCGGGGTGGTCGTGGGCGTCGCGGACGCGGCGGTCGGGGTGAAAGTTCGGGCGAACGCCCGGCAGCCAGTCAAGAGGACCGTCCGGAGCGGCGAACCAGTGATCGCGGCGAGCGCAGTGACCGTGGTGACCGTGGTGACCGTGGTGACCGTGGTGACCGTGGTGACCGTGGTGACCGTGGTGACCGTGGTGACCGTGGTGACCGTGGTGACCGTGGTGACCGTGGTGACCGTGGTGACCGTGGTGACCGTGGCGACCGTGGCGACCGTGGCGACCGTGGCGACCGTGGCGACCGTGGCGACCGTGGCGACCGTGGCGACCGTGGCGACCGCCCGGAGCGGGCCGAGCGTGGTGAGGGCCGTGAGCGCGGAGAGCGCAGCGAGAGAGGTGATCGCGCGGAACGCTCGGATCGGAGCGAGCGCGCCGAACGACGTGAGCGCGCCGACCGTGGCGAAGGCGGCGAGGCGAGCCGCGCACCGGCCGACGAATAGGATTCCTTATCAGGAAACGCAGAACGGCCGCCCATCAAGGGCGGCCGTTCTAGTTTGGCTCTTCGCTAGATTCGCGGACTAGATTCCGACCCGGAAGCAGGGCGGTTGTCAAGGAGTCGTGGAAGAGGTTTGAAGGGAGAGATTTGGTTCGATTTCTCTGGGCACCCCCTCCTCCCCCTGCTTCACTCCGGGCATGTCGGTCCATCTTTCCAACGTGGTGAGCCAGGGACTGCCCCCGGAACCCGAGTTGCTCCAAGGGGTCCAGGTGCGTCTCATCAAGGAATCCGAACGCCCCCGGTTCGACGACCTTCTCCGCCGCAGGCACTACCTCAAGAACGCCACCGCCGTGGGCCAGGCCCTGCGCTATGTGGCCGAGTTTCAGGGGCAGTGGCTGGCCCTGCTGGTCTTCTGTTCGCCCGCCTTCCACCTCAAGCCCCGGGACCGCTGGCTGCATTGGTCGGCCCGCGAGGTGGCGGCCCGGCGCCATCTGCTGGCCCAAAACCAGCGCTTCCTGGTCCTGGCCGCCCCGGGGCGCTGGCCCAATCTGGCCTCGCGCGTGTTGAAGCTCAGCTGTGAACGTCTGGCCCAGGACTGGCAGCAGCACTTCGGCCATCCCGTGCTCGCGGTCGAGACCTTCGTCGATCCGCAACGCTTCCGGGGCACCTGCTACAAAGCCGCCGGCTGGCAACGGCTCGGCTCCACCCGGGGCTGCCAGCGCGACTGGCAGGACTTCTACACCGACACCACCCATCCCAAGCAACTCTGGGTCCGGGCGCTGGGGCCCGCGGCCTTGAAGCACCTGCGCGCGGCCCAACTCCCGCCGCATCTGGCCGCCCATGAACGGCCCCTGCCGCCGGCCTGTCCGGTGGCCACGGGCCAGTTGTTTTCGTTGTGGCAGTGTTTCGCCGAGCAGATGCATGAACCCCGCCGGCCCAAGGGCCTCCGGCATCCGCTGGCCACGGTGCTGAGTTTGATCGCCCTGGCGGTGGCGGCTGGTTCCGACGGGCCGCACGCGATTGCCGAATTCGCCGCCAGCCTCAATCACGGTCAGCGCTGGCAGTTGCGTTGCCGCCCGCGCCCGGGGGCTCCCCGGCAATGCGACGTGCCCAGCGAGCGCACCTTCCGCCGCTTGCTCAAAAAGATTGATGTCGAGCAACTCAAGGGCGTGCTGGTCGGCTGGATGGCCCGCGAGGATCCCCGCCGGGCAGAGGTCCTCCACCTGGACGGCAAGGTGGTCAAGAATGCCGCGCCGGCCCCGGCGGTGGCCACGGCCCCGGAACCGCCCGAGGAGATCCCGGCAGAATTGCAGAAGCCCAAAGCCGACAAAGCCCTGACACTGGTCAACTTCGTCACCGACCAGCAGCGACTGGTGGACCAAGTGGCTGTGCCAGCCAACACCAACGAGGAGGCGGCGGTCGCGGCGCACTGGTCCTCGATGGACCTGGCCGGGGTGTGTGTCACGACCGATGCCGCCCACACCACCAAGGCCAACGCGCGGCAACTCACCCAGGGCAACGGGGCCGATTACCTCCTGATACTCAAGGGCAATCAACCCGGGGCCTTCGCCAAAGCCCAATCGCTCCTCGGGGGCGCTTTTCCCCCCTCAGGCCCGCACCATCGAAAAGGGGCACGGGCGGGTTGAAGACCGGGCGCTGTGGTGCGTGGCGGTCACGCCCCAGACCCTGGGACTGGCCGGCGCGGCCCAGGTGTTGCGCGTGGACCGCAAGGTCGATCATGTCCGCGGCGGGCAAGTGGTCAAACACACCGAGGAGACCGTCTACGCGGCGACCAGTTTCTGGACCGACGAGGCCGGGCCGGCCCCCCTGCTGGCCTTGGTGCGCAGTCACTGGAAGATCGAGAACGGCCAGCATCATCGGCGGGATCGCACCCAGGATGAGGATCGCTGTCCGGTGGCGGAGACCAACACGGCGCGGGTGCTGTCCCTGTTTCGCTCCCTGACCATCTTCCTGCACGAACAGCAGCGCTACAAACGCGGGGGCAAGAAGTCGCTGCCCGACTACGAGTTGCACATCTGTCGCCATCCTGGTGGCCTGATCCGTCGGTTCATGTCGCCACCGGCGTAGCCGACCCACCCAAACCGAGTCGCTCACCCCGGGGCGCTGCCGCGGGGAGGGATCGGTGTGTCCGCCGGAGCCGCAAGCAGGCCCAAATGCGGGCTTTCATCGCCTCCATGCCCCGCTCGGACCCGTCGCCAACCGCCCTCCGGCCCCCCGTTCAACCCCCTCCAGCTACTTTGTCACTCGCCCTGACCCGGAAGGCGCAATTTTGCCTTCATTCTCTGTGGCATCGACTCTAGTATATTCGCTAGAGATTGACTCTGCCACGACCCTACCCCCCCAACTCCAGCCATGGGATACCCCACCAAAGTCCAGCTCATCTCCCGCAAAAAGGGCGCCGACCAGTACTACATCAACTTCCCCACCGCCCTCGCCGAAGCCCTCGAGTTCCAGAAAGGCGAAACCGTCGAGTGGATCATTGAGAACAAGGCTTACCTCATCGCTCACCGCCCCGTCGTTCCGCCTTCCCCGGTGCCGATCCCTGAAAAAAAAACTCCGCGCCCCTCCTGACCCACTGGGAAGCGCTCTGGAACCAGTGCGCCCCCCAGGCCGCCACCGTCGGTTCCTGCCAGCAGCGGCTGCGCGAACACCTCCTGGCGCAACTGGTCTGCCCCGGTCGGCGCACCCTCTCGGGCCTCATCACGGTCTTTGGCCGGCAGTTCCAGGACTGGAGCACGCATTACTCCCTGTACGCCAAGGATCGGGTCGATCCCGCGGCGATCTTTGGGCAGGTGCGCCAGGAGGTCGAAGCCCTCGGGCCGCCCGACCAGCCCTTGCGGGTTGCCCTCGATGACACCCTCCTGCGCAAGCGGGGCCGCTGCATTCCCGGAACCGCCTTCCGCCGGGACCCGCTGGGCCCCGCCTTCCAGGTCAACCTCGTCTGGGCTCAGCGCGAACCGGCCTTGAGTGCGGCCCTGCCCGATGAACAGGGGGAGGTTCCAGGAAGCTCCAGGTCAAGACCCGTTCGTCCATCCGCTGGCGGGCGGCCGGGGGGAGCGACTTGCGCCTGGTCATCATCCGTCCCGTCGGTTTTCGCCTCCGCAAGGGCGCCCGGCTGGCCTACACCCAGCCCGCCTACCTCATCTGCACCGACCCTGAGTTGCCCCTTCAGGACATTCTCGAGGAGTATGTCTGGCGCTGGGACATCGAACTGAACCATCGCGACGAGAAGACCATCCTGGGCGTTGGCCAAGCCCGGGTGCGCAACCCCAACTCGGCCCAATCAGTCCCGGCCATGGCGGTGGCCGCCTATTCCGGCGGGGGCTCAGTCCCATGGTTGCCCGGTTTCCTCCCCGCCTTCGGTCCAACCGCGGTCAACTCGCCTTCACCGTGACGGTCCGTTCCTTCCAGCGCAGGAGGCGAAGGGCGTTGCCGATTACCATCAGGTCCGAGAGTCCCATCGCGGCGGCACAGAGCAGGGGGCTGAGGAAACCGAGGGCGGCGAGGGGGATGGCGGCGGCGTTGTAGAAGAAGGCCCAGAAGAGGTTCTGCTTGATTGTGCGCAGCGTGGCCCGCGCCAGACCCAGCGCCTGTGGCACCGCCTCGATGTCCGAACGCAGCAGAATGATGTCCGCCGCCTCGCGGGCCACGTCACTGGCCTGGCTCACGGCGATCCCGAGATCGGCCTGTTCGAGGGCTGGCGCATCGTTGATGCCGTCGCCCACGAAGGCGACCCGGGCGCCCCCGGCCTGCAATTGACGGATGATCGCCGCCTTCTTCTCGGGGCGCACTTCCGCCAGCACATGTTCCGGATCGAGTCCAGCCAGGCGGGCGATGGCGCGGGCCGTGCGGCGGTTGTCGCCGGTGATCAGGTGAACCTGCTGGCCCTGCGCCCGAAGCCCGCGCACCACTGCGGCAGCCGCTGGTTTCAGTTCGTCCCGCAAGGCCACCAGGCCGAGCAAACGGTTTCCCCATGCCAGCCCGGCCACCGTGGCGCCGTCATCACTCCACTTCGCGGCAAATCGCTCCGCGGTCGCGTCGGCCACGCCATTTTCCTCCAGCCAGCCAAGGGCTCCAAACCGCAGAATCGCGGGCTCGGTCCGAACGTTCGCCCCGGCGGCGACGCCGGCTTCGACGCCACGGCCCCGGATTTCGCGCCAGTCCTTGAGCGCGACCGTGAATGCCGGATCCGGATTGCTCACGGCCTCCGCCACCGCCCGGCTGAGCGGGTGGTTCGAGGGGCCGGCCATGGCCGCGGCGACCGCTTGGATCGAGGGGAAACCGTCCGGGGCGCGCTGCCGATCCTCCCAGGCGACCACGGACAACCGACCGGTCGTCAGGGTTCCGGTCTTGTCGAACACCACTGCCGTGATGGCGCCGCTCCGTTCCAGGGCCTGACCGTCCCGGATGAGAATCCCGCGTTTCGCCGCCGCATTCGCGCCCGCCATGATGGCTGCCGGCGTGGCGAGTCCCATGGCGCAGGGACAGGCGACTATGAGGACGGCGGTCGCGTGTACCACGGCTGCGGCCAGCGGGGCGGTCGGCAGGCTGACGGACCAGAGCCAACCCATCAGCCCCCGGGCAAACGCGCTCGCCGTGTCGTGGTAAAGGCCCCACCAAACCGCCGTGCCCAGCGCGATCAGCACGACGACCGGGACGAACACGCTGCTCACCCGGTCGGCCAGGCGCTGGATGTCGGCCCGGCTGTTTTGGGCCCGCTGCACGACGGCGATGATCTGGGCCAGGGCGGTGGCCTCACCGGTGGCGGTGACCTCCATCACCAGCCGTCCGGTCTGGTTGAGCGTTCCGGCATAGAGCGCGGCCCCCGGCGCCTTTTCGACCGGCAACGATTCACCCGTGAGCATCGACTCGTCCACCGAAGCGCCGCCTTCACAAACCCGCCCGTCGACGGGGACGCGGTCGCCAGGCTTGAGCAGGACGCGATCACCGGCCTGCAACGTCGCGAGGGGCACGGCGGTCTCGCGTCCGTCGGCGTCGAGGCGGCGCGCGGTGTCGGGCGCCAGATTCATGAGCGCGCGCAGGGCGTCCGCCGCGCGCGCCGAGACGCGGCCCTCCATCCAGTGCCCGAGGCTGATCAAGCTGATGATGCCGACGGCCTCCATGAAATACAGATGCTCACGGGCACCTGTGAAGAGTCCCCACGCGCTGTAGGCGAACGCGGTGGTCGAGCCGAGGGCGACCAGCGTGTCCATGTTGGATTTGCCGACCTTGAGTTGCCGCCAGGCGCCCCGGTAGAAGCGTCCGCCGCAAAGCACTTGAACGGCCAGCCCGAGCCCGAAAGCCAGCCACTGGAACCAGGGTTCGCGGCCGGCGTGCAAGCCCCATTCGCCCGCCAGCAGCAGCAGCAAGGCGGCGCCTCCGACCACCACGTTGAAACTCCACCCGGAGAGCCGGCGCGGTGCGGTTCGGGTTTCCTCCGCGGGAGCCGCCAGCACGGCCCCGTAACCCGCGGCGCAAACGGCCGCAGCAACGGCCTCCGGCGCCGGCACCGCAGCGGAGCGCCATTCGATGGTCAGCGTTCCGGGCTCAACCTCGGTGTGGGCGCGGGCCACCGCGGACACGGACGCTGCGGCTTTGCGGACCTTCGCGGCGCAGTTGTTGCAGGTCATCCCGCTGATGCGGAACACGGTCGGGGTAGGTCCGGGTTCGGGCGGCAATGCCCGGACCGCGTAACCGGCCTGACGGATGGCCTTCTGGACCCCGTCGGCATCGGGCCGGGCCTCGGGTTGCCAATGGACCATGGCGGTGCCGCCCTCAAGATCGGTCTCCACCTGCGCCACACCCGCCACTCCCTGCGCGGCAGCGGTGACGTTGCGGACGCAACCCTGGCAGTTCATGCCCTCGACGCGAAACCGTGCCGGGGGGCGGACCGGAGGGGGTTCAGTGCGCTGCTGCATGCGTGAAAACTAGCCGCCGGTTCGTGGCCCGACAAATCCCGCGCGGGGTCATTCGCCCCGGATCCACCGGCGGGCCTTCAATTCGAAGCGCGGGAGACTCTCCGGCGGCACGGCGACGATCGGGATGCGCAACGAAAAATCCCCCCGGAACGCCGCGTCCAGTTGCCGCACCAGCCCCCCCACATCCGGGCAGGTCCCTGCCGGTTCGACCCGGAGGACCATCTCCGTCATCGCGTCGCGTTCGGCAATGGTCACCTGGTATTCGGCCACGTCCGGGAACCGGCGGATGATGGCCTCGACCGCCGCCGGGTAGACGTTCACCCCCCGGACGATCACCATGTCATCCACGCGGCCAAGGATGCCGCCCTCGAGGGGAAGTTCCACCCGGCCGCACGCGCAGGGCGCCACCTGGGTTGCCTCGGGCGGGAAGGCGGGCCGGACGAGGTCGCCGGTCCGGTAGCGCAGCAGCGGCGAGCCCGTCCGGCCAAGGGGGGTGAGGACCAGCTCGCCCTGTTCGCCCGGGCCAACCGGTCTCCCGGTCACCGGATCGATCACCTCGGCCAGATGGGCGGACTCGATCACGTGCAGCCGCCCGGGCTGGGCGGGACACTCGAACGTCACCGGGCCGACCTCGGTCATGCCGTGATGGTCGAAGACGCGGGCGCCCGGCCAGGCCGCTTCGATGCGGGCACGCGTGGCGGGGATGCTGCCACCCGGTTCCCCGGCGACGATGATCAAGCGGACCTTCGACCGGTCGAGCGGGATTTCCTGGCGTGTGGCCACTTCGGCGAGATGCAGGGCGTAGGTCGGGGTGCAGCAAAGCACCGTGATTTCCAGATCCAGGATCGCCTGGACCCGTGCCACCGAGGAGAGGCCGCCCCCGGGGACGCAGAGCAAGCCCAGCGCTTCCGCTGCCTCGAAGGCCATCCAAAAGCCGATGAACGGTCCGAAGGAGAAGGCAAAATAGGCGCGATCGCCCGGCCCGACGCCCGCCGCCCGATAGACCTCGGCCCAGGCCTCGACCAGCCGGTCCCAACTTTCAGGCGTGTCGAGCCAACGCAACGGACGTCCGCTTGTGCCGCTGGTCTGGTGCAGGCGGGTGTAGGCCGTCGCGGGAAAGGTGAGGTTGGTGCCGAAGGGCGGTCGGGCTGCCTGATCGGCAGCGAGTTCGGGCTTCGTCGTCAACGGAATCGCGCGGGCGAATTCGGCCAACCCGTCGATCAGCGGGATGCCCCGGCTCGTGAGGCCCAGTTTCGCGGCGTAAAAGGGATTGGCGGGCAGGGTGGCCGCGAGCAGGCGCTGAAGCGCCCGCAGTTGCTCCTGGCGCCGCTCGGTGCGAGAGCGGAGGGAACCCTCCATGCCTAGCCGTGCGGTGGAGCGGGGGGCGGGGTGGCCGCCCGCTCGAGCGTCGGCGGCGCGGCCTTGGGCGCCGGCGCCGGCTTGTAAAACGTGACCAAGCATCCCCCCAACGCCGCCAGCACGATGCCCAGATAGAACTGCGGCCGCACCCCGCCCCAGCCGCCGTCCGGCGGATGCAGCAGCAGCGAGTAGACCGCGTTGACCACCGGCGCCCCGGCGAACACGATGGACATCACGACCGCAGGCGTCCCCTTCGCGCCAAAGGCCAGCAGCACGCCGAAGGCGCCCGCCGCGCCCACGATGCCCGCCACCAACGACCACGCCATGCCCCGCCCGGTGTAACCACTGAAGGCCGCCCCCTTGAGAATCAGCAGGGCCAGCGGCGCCAGCACGGCGGTCAGAAAGTAGGCGAGTCCCACGAAGAGAAAGGCCTTGTAGCGTCCATTGACCGGGTCCTGCATGGCGGTCTGGCCCGTGTGTAGAAACACCCCGTACACGCCCCAGCAACCCACGGTCATCAGGGCGAACATCAGCCAGGTCAGGCCGGAGGAATTAGCGTTAGCCGCGCTCATGTGGTCGATATCGTAGCGACAACGAACGGGAGCGGCAAACCGTTTCGCGGCTTGACTCCCGGCGGGCAGGGGTGGGCCAGTAGACGCCCAGGGGATTGGCCGTGTTCCTGCTTTCTCGGCAGTCATGAATCCGAGGATCCAGGCCGTCATCAGGCAACCCCGCCCGGCGGGATTGCCTGGACCGGTCCGAGTGGACGTGCCGCTGGCGGGGCTGGCGTCGACCGGTTCCGGGGTCGCCTCGACACTTGCAGCACGGGCTGTGAATGCTAACAATCCCTCCGTGTCGACCGACGGGACCGAGACCAGTTCCAAGCTCCGCATGATTCCCTGTCCGGGGTGTGGTGTGCGGTTGTTCCTGCCCTCGGACCTGCCCCCGCTTACCGACACTCCCTGCAGCAAGTGCGGCGCGCCCGTGATGATGCCGATGCAGCTGCGGCAGTTCGAGTTGCGGGCCAAGATCGCTTCCGGCGGCATGGGGACGGTTTACCGGGCCTTTGACACGACGCTCGAACGGGAGGTGGCGGTCAAGCTCATGAAGCACGACCTCGCCGAGGATCGGGAGGCGCTCGAAGGGTTCTACCGCGAGGCGCGGGCCTGCGCCCAGCTGAACCACACGAACATCATTCACATCTACACGTTCGACGAATTCGACGGGCAGTTGTATCTGGTGATGGAACTGGCCGACCGGGGCAGTCTCGACGGCCGCATCGAGAAGGGGCCACTGCCCGAACTGGACGTCCTCGACATCGGCATCAAGGTCGCTTCCGCCCTCGATTCCGCTTTGAAGCACGGGTTGCTGCACCGGGACATCAAACCCGCGAACATCCTCTTCAACGCCGAGGGCGAACCGAAGCTCGTCGACTTCGGCCTGGCCCGGCCGGCCGACGCGGAATCCGACGCGGATGATGCGGTTTGGGGCACCCCTTACTACATCGCCCCCGAAAAGATCCGGCGGGAGAAGGAGGACTTCCTTTCCGATCTCTACAGCTTGGCCGGCACGCTCTATCACGCGCTCACCCAGCATGTGCCCTTCGAGGCCCCGACCATCGAGGAAGTCGTCTCGGCGCATGTCCACACACCACTCACCCCGCCCAATCACGTCAATCCCGACGTGAGCGAACCCACCAGTGAGGCCTTGGTCCGGGCCATGGCGAAGGACCCGGCCCAGCGGTTCCAGAGCTACGACGAATTGATCATGGCCCTGACCGCCGCGCGCAGCCAGTACCTGGTCAGCCGCTTCATGAAGAACCAGCCGCCTCCCGGCGGACGCAGTGGCGGCATCCGCGGCTGGTTCCGTCGCTGAGCCCTTCGCCCCCCGGGGAGGCCGGCCTGCGGGGTCGGGATGCAGCCGGTCGGGGGCGCGCTGGCGCAACGCTTCGATCGAGGGGACCCGGTTCAAGGGCATCAACCCCGGCAACAGAAAGATATTGGCCAGCGTGTAGTACCCTTCGGGCAGATGGAAATACTTGGCGCTGTGGCGCAGCAGGCCGCAGGCCAAAAGCGCCGGGAGCGCCAGCAGCACCCCGGCGTGGCTGACGTCCGCACAGGGCTCGAAGCGCACCGGGACCCCGCCGGGCAGCGCCCCCACGCTGGCCAGCACCCGATCCAGGACGTTGGTGGTGGCCACGCCCATGGGGGCCTGAACATCCTCCGCACTGCGCTGACTCTTGGTCGTTGGCGCCGAGCGGGGTGCCGTTGAGGTAAAGATGACTGAGGATCATCCGGAAGGAACCTAGATCGGCGACGACATGGGAGAAGACCGGCATGGTGCCGCAGCAGCAAACCACCGTGTCGGCTTGCTTCTCGTAGCCCACGTCGTTGGTGATGGGGTTGCCCCCTTCGTGGAACATGGGCAACCGGATCTGCGGCATGGACCAGTTGTAGAAGCCTTCGCCGCCGTTCGCAACTCCGTCCAGGCCGCGAGCCTCCCCCTTGCGCCGGTCTGCCAAATCAGTATCAATGGCAGTTCCGCTCGCTCACCTGGCTCCTCGCCTCAAACCACTGCTTTTCGGGGCTTTCGGCCACAACCCGGTCGACCGAGTTTTGGTGCTCTGGCAAGTGCAGCCGACGGTGATCAACGGCCAGTTGACCATCGTGCCCGAGCCGGAAACCCGGGCACTGATCGGATCGTTGAGCCAGCTGGCCTGGGACTTGGTCCGGCGGAAGGGGGCTTTCCTGTAGGGCGAGCGGCGTGCCCGACGCAGCCCAGCCCCGGCGCGTGCGTTGGCGGTGATCTTCGCCGATGGGTGGTCCCCGAGGAGCGCCCGGCCGCAAGGTCGACGGCGGCGGGAGAACGCGTATCTCGGGCCCGTGGAATCCGGATCCCCTGCCGCGACGGCGCGGGCCCCGGGGAAAAGCAGGCGCCTTTCTCCAGGGCAAAGCGTCCGCGCGACGCGAAAGGTTTTGACCTCCGCAGGACGACGGGGTAAGCAAGCGTTCAAAAACCGGGAGGACGCCCGGAACTCAGGACACCCCGCCGATGGCCCTGCTCGCCAACGCCAGTTTGAACCTGTCCTATGTGTGGCAAAGCTCCACCATCGAGGGCAAGGCCATCATCATTGTCCTGCTCCTGTTCTCGATCTTCGCCTGGTCCATCATGGCCACCAAGGCGGTCGAGATGCGCCGCGCCCGGACCCTGAACGAACTGTTCGACGAGGAGTTTCGCGAGCAGAAAACCGTCTTCGCCATCCATGATCGCAAGGTCGACGTGGAAGGTTGCCCCACCTTTTCCGTCTATGGAGCAGGGTGCGAAGAACTGGCGGAACGCGTCCAGCAGGGACCGGGACTCCCGCGACGCTCCCGCATTTCGCTCAAGGCCATGGAACATGTCAAACGCGTCATCGAAGGGGAGGTCGCCCGGCAGGCGCTCAAGCTCGAATCGGGCCTGATCCTGTTGGCCATCGCCGTCAGCGGCGCGCCTTTCCTCGGCCTGCTGGGCACCGTCTGGGGGGTCATGAGCGCCTTCAGCGGGGTCGCCCAGGCCGTGGCCGCCGGCAACCAGGTCAACCTCGCCGCCATGGCCCCCGGCGTCTCCGGCGCCCTGCTCACCACCGTCGCCGGCTTGCTGGTTGCGATCCCCTCGATGTTCGGCTACAACTGGCTGGTTCACAATCTCCGGGTCCACACCGTCGAACTCGACAATTTTGCCCAGGAACTGGTGACCCGGATGGAGATCGAATTCCTCGGCGACGACGAATAGCCCGGGCCGGATTCCGGCGGACGCAAGCCCATGCGACGGTTTACGCAGCGAAATGCCCTGGTCACCCTGAGCGACATCAATCTGACGCCGCTCCTGGACCTCGCCTGGACGCTGCTGATCATCTTCATGATCACCGCGCCGCTGCTCGAGCACAGCATGGACCTCGAACTGCCCGGGGGCGGTCGGCCCCCGCTCCAGGTCAACCGCCAGGATCTCGCGGAGGTCGAAATCGACGCCGCCGGCAGCTATCGCGTCAACGGGGAACCGCTGGGCATCGACCAACTGGAACAGGCCGTGGTGGCGCTTTACGGACAGAATCCCAATCTCGTGGTGCGCATCCGCGCCGACCGGGAAGGCACGCTGCAACATTTCTATCCGGTGATCGACCGGCTCACCCGGAACAACATCACCCGGATCTCGCTGGCCACGCGTCCGGAGGACCGCCGATGAAACCGCTCCAACGCGAATGCCTCACCCTGTCGCTCATCGGCCACGCGGCCCTGCTCGCCGCCCTCTTCTTCGGGACCGCTTTTCTCGTGGCGCCCCTCCCCCCGGAAACCGAGAGCGTCACGCTCCTGGAGTTCGTGCCGGACCGGTTGGTGGATGCGCAGGGGGCCAATCCCGGAGGCGCGGCGCCCCCGGCGCAGCCTCCATCGACGCCGCCCCCGCGACCGCCTGATCCCGAGCCCGAACCGCCCCGGGAGCAACCCCGGACGCCGCGCGAGGAACCCAAACCGCCGCCCGTGGAACGAACCCCGAAGCCCGAACGGCAGCCCGAGCCAGAGCGGACGCCCGAACCCCAGCGCCAACCGGAACCGGAATCCGAGCCACCCAAACCGAAATACCGCACGGCGGACCAGATCGAGGTCAATCTCAACCAGACCGAACGGCAACCCGACCGCACCGCCCAGCGTCAGGCCGAAGCGGATCGTCGACGCCGCGAGCAGGAAGCCGCGGACGCCCGCCGGGCCCTGAACGACTCAGTCAGCCGCCTCCGCTCCCAGTTCGATACGCAAATCTCCTTCTCCGTGCCCGGCACGGGCGGGGCGAGTTACATGAACTACGGCGACTACGTCCAGCAGGTCTACGACCGGGCCTGGATCGAGCCCACCTCCGGCGTCGATGCCGCCGCAACGGTGAAGACGCGCGTCGTCATCGCGCGCGACGGCAAGGTGCTCTCCGCGACGATCCTCGAGCGTTCTGGCGCCGCCGCCCTGGATCGTTCCGTGCAGGCCGTCCTGGATCGGGTCAAAAACATCGGCCGCCCCTTCCCCGAGGGCGCCACGGATCAGCAGCGTTCTTTCATCTTCAACTTCAACCTCAAGGCAAAGCTCGGATTGGGATGCCATTCATCACACGACAACAATTACCGGGCCTGACCGCCCTCGCGCTGGGCGCAGTCACGGCATTCGCGGCGGAGGAAGTCAGGGACATCGACCGGAGCGGGGCCGGGCGGGCCATTCCCATCGCCCTCAGCGGCTACACGGGCGAGGTGGCCCGGGTGCTGGAGTTCGACCTCGAGGTCGTCGGGTTCAAGGTTGTCGCGGACAACGCTGCCGGCGCGAACTGGACGCTGGCCGGCAAGGACGCCGGACGGGTCGAAGGCACACTCAAGGACAATGGCCAGGTCCGCCTGGCAAAGGCCTACAGCGGCGCCGACCTGCGGCTTCAGGCCCATGCGCTGGCCGACGACGTCGTAAAGGCGGTCCAGGGGGTCCCTGGCATTGCGCGGACCCGGATCGCGTTCAAGCGCGACAAGGGAGGCAGCAGCGAGGTCTACGTCGCCGACTATGATGGCCACAACACCGTGGCAGTGAGTTCGGACGGTTCGGTGGTCGCGGCGCCGTCCTGGGTTCCGGGTCAGCTCAAGCTGTTTTACACCAGCTACGTGGCCGGCAATCCCGACATCCTCGCCCACGATCTGGGCACCGGGAAGCGCAGCTATGTGGCCCGTTACACGGGGTCGAACATGTCGCCGGCCGCCTCCCCCGACGGCTCGATGATCGCCATGATCCTGAGCAAGGGCGGCAGTCCCGATCTTTACGTGGCGAAGGCGGATGGATCCGGGCTGCGGCAGTTGACGCACACCAAGGAGGACGAAGCCTCGCCGTGCTGGTCGTCGGACGGACGCACCCTGTGTTTCTCGACCCGGATGGGGGGGCGCCGCGTGCTGGCCACCGTGCCCGCGGCCGGTGGCGCGCCGAAACGCCTCGCCACCTCGGGGGTGGCCAACCCGAGCGAACCGGCTTGGTCCCCCGACGGCCAATGGATTGCCTTCACCGCGCAGATGGGAGGCTTCGAGGTTTGTCGGGTCAAGGCCGGCGGCGGAACGGCGGAGGTCCTGACCTCGGGCGAGGACCCGTGCTGGGCGCCCAACTCGCGCACGCTCCTCTATGTTCGCCGGGACGGACGCGGTGGCCGAACCCTGTCTTTGCTTGACGTCCCCACCAAACAACGAAAGGATGTCCGGACCGGTCTGGGCTCATGCTCGCAACCATCGTGGGCTTATTGATCCGGGTTACCAGGATTTGACGACACCATGAAACGCGCGCTTCTCCTCAACGCCGGCGTGGCGGCTCTTGCCGTGCTGCTCGCCACCACCGGCTGTAAACGCCCCGACAAGGGGGTCACTCCCATCGGCAGCATCGAAGGCAGTCGCATCGAGTCTCCCGGCCCCCGCCAACCCCTGGCGGTCCCGCCCGACGGCGGCGGCCTCGGTCCCGGAGGTGTGGACAGCGAAAACCTCGAAGGCGTGCCGCAAGCCGGCCTCGACACGTTTGAAGGGTACAGCATGGACGCCGCCTATTTCGCCTCGCAGACCGTCCACTTCGACTTCGACAGTTCGGTCGTGAAGATGGGGGAACTGGACAAGGTCCACGCCGTGGGGGACGAACTGAAGTTGCGCGCCAATGTGAAGCTCCTCATCGACGGCCACTGCGACGAGCGCGGCACGGAAGAATACAACCGGGCGCTGGGCGAACGGCGGGCCCTCGCGGTCCGCGAAGTGCTCGTGGGCTACGGCATTTCCGGCGACCGCATCCGCACCCGCAGTTGGGGCGAAGACAAACCGGCCGATCCCAGCCACGACGAGATCGCCTGGAAGAAGAACCGCCGGGCGGAGTTCATCCTCCTGTTGCCGCCCGAGGGCCAGTGAATTCCTGCTGACGCCCGGCCTCGAGTCGGATTGCCAAAGCCCGAGCCCGTCCAAGGCTCGGGCTTTTCACTTCCACCCGCCGCGACCAGCCGGCTGCCCTTGATGAGGAAAAGCCGGGCGTAGATCATGTACAGGGCCAGCCGTTGGGTGCGGGTGGCTTCTCCCACCGCGCGCACGATCCCCAACTCCCGCGCCAGGGCGTGCAATCCGGCCAGCACCCCGTAACACGGACCGACATGCATCGGCTTCTCAGCGGCGGTGGCGGTGTAGTTGGCGGGCTTTTCGCCCCGGCAAAACCGCTCGATCAGTTCGATCAACTCCGGGGGCAGGCGGGAGAGATTGGCCAGGGTCTCATGGACCACGACGGTTTGGGGTGGGGGACTGCCAGCGGGGGGGCGACCACGGGGACGCTCGGCGGGAACGCGCCGGCCCTGGACCAGGAGAATGGACTGGTAGTCCTTGGCGCCGTGCCGAGTGCGATTGCGTTTGATGAACACCGGGCAGGAGCATGCGGTGGGACGGGGAGGGCTGCGAGCATAACGACAAGGTTTAGAGACAATGCACAATCCCGGTCCTGCCCGTGCAAATAGAGGGCAATCGGCTCAGTAGTTCTTTCGGGATTTGGGAAGCTCAGTCGGGAAAAGACCCGACGGCCGGAGCACCGGTTGAGGCAGCAGCGGCCCACGGCGTCGTGTCGGACTGTCGCGCGGGCCGTGCGTGGATCAGCGGGCGATTGACACCCGTCGGCACGGGCGGGAACATGCGGTCCATGAATGCCACTGCGGTTCGTTCCTTCCCGCACGCGGAATCACGCGGCGCCCGGTCCCCGTTCGCTTCGCGCTCGCGCCGGTTGGGATCGACGCTGGGAATGGCCGGGCTGATCCTGCTTCCGTCCGCATTGCCGGCAGGGGAGGCGACGCCCGCGTCAGCCCTGCCCGTGCGGGGCATTCATTTCTCGGCGCCGGGGAAACGGGATTTACCGGCCACCCTCGAGTTCATCCGCACCGCCCTGGCCACGAACGGGGTCAACACGCTGATCATCGAGTTCAACTACCGGTATGATTTCCAGTCGCGCCCGGAATTTGCGGATCCGTCGGCGCTGGATCGGGCGGACGCGCAGCAACTCCTCGCCGCGTGTCGCGCGAGCGGCATCGAACTCATTCCGATGATCAACTGTCTCGGCCATCAATCCTGGGCCGCCCGCAACGACCGGTTGCTGCAGTTGCATCCCGAATTCGACGAAACGCCGGGAAAATACCCGGAGAACCAGGACATCTACTGCCGCAGCTATTGTCCGCGGCATCCCGAGGTGCACGGGGTGTTGTTCGATCTGATGGACGAGCTGGTGCGCGACTGCGAGGCGAAGGCGTTTCACGTGGGGATGGACGAGGTGTTTCTCCTGGCTGATCCGGACTGTCCGCGCTGTGCCGGCCAGGCGCCGGCCGAGCTGTTCGCGGAAGAGGTCGGGCGCCTGCGTGACCATCTGGCCGGCCGCGGTTGCCGGCTTTGGGTGTGGGGGGATCGCTTCCTCGACGGCCGGGCGACGGGCCTGGGCCGCTGGGAGGCGAGCGAGAACGATACGCAAGCCGCCATCGACCGCGTGCCGAAGGACATCGTGATCTGCGATTGGCACTATGACGCGGCTCCCGAAACCGCCGCCCATTTCGCCCGCAAGGGATTCGATGTGGTTTCGTGCCCGTGGCGGAAGCCGGCGGTGGCGCTCGAGCAACTGGCGTTGATGCGCGCGCTGCGACAGGACGATGATCCCGAGGTGGCCCGCCGGGCCCGGGGCATGGTGCAGACCACGTGGTGCGGGCTCGAGGCCTTTCGCCGCGCCTACGCCGACCTTGCGGGCGGTGCGCCGATTCAGCAGAACTCGGCCTACGAATCCGCGAACTGTTTCCGGGAGCTGTTCCGGGCCATGCCGCCGCGAACGGCCGATTGAAACGCCCGGCGCCGGCCTGTTCGCGATGTCCGCCACGGCCTCCATGCCCCGCTGCGAAGACCGGGCCGGCGCCGTCCGGGTGCTGGCCCGGCTGTCCGGGATCACCAAACGCTTCGGACCGGTCACCGTCCTCGAAGGCGTCGACCTCGAGGTCCGCGCGGGGGAGGTTCACATTCTGGCGGGCGAGAACGGCGCCGGCAAGAGCACGTTGATCAAGATCCTGGGCGGTGTGCATGCGGATTTCGAGGGCACGATCGAGGTGGACGGGCGTCCGGTGCGGCCCGCCTCCCCGTTGGCCGCCGCCGCGCTCGGGGTGGTGGTCATCTTCCAGGAGCTTTCCCTCGTGCCCGCCATGACGGTGACCGACAATATTTTCCTGGGCCGACCCCGAACGCGGGCGGGGTTCGTGGACGACGCCCGTCAGCGCGCGGAAGCCCGCGAGATTCTCGATCGTCTGGGGATCGATCTCGAGGTCGACCGGCGCGTCGAGGAACTGCCCATTGCCCAACAACAGCTCACCGAGATCGCGAAGGCCCTTGCGCAGGAGGCGCGGGTCATCGTGATGGATGAACCGACCAGCGCGTTGAACGCTCCCGAGGTGGCGAAGCTCTTCACGCTGATCCGGCAGCTCAAGGAACGCGGCTGCGGCATCGTCTACATCACGCACAAGATGGAGGAGATCGCCGCGGTTGCCGACCGCATCACGGTTTTGCGCGACGGACGGCTCGTGGGCACGGCCCCGGCGGTGGCGTTGCCCCCCGGGCGATTGATCCAATGGATGGTCGGGCGCGAACTGGGCGAACAGTTTCCGCGGCACGACGTCACGCCGGGCGCCGAACGGTTGCGCCTGGAGCGGTTCAGCGTTCCCGATCCGCAACAGCCGGGCGCCTTTCGCGTGCGGGACGTTTCGCTGACCTTGCGGGCCGGGGAGATCCTGGGAATTGCCGGCCTGCAGGGTTCGGGCGCGAGCGACTTGTTGCTTGGCCTGTTCGGCGCTCACGGACGGCGTGTGCAGGGTGGCGTCCGGCTGGACGGCGAGCCCTTCGCTCCGCGGCATCCGACCGCTTCCATCACCCGTGGCATCGCGCTGCTCACGAATGACCGCAAAGCCTCGGGCCTTGTTCTCCCGCTGTCCATCGCGGCCAACACCACGCTCGCCGACCTGCCCGCGCTGTCGCCCGGAGGCTGGCGGCGTCCGGCCCGGGAACGCCGGGTGACCGAAGCCCACGGTCGGCGGCTGAACCTGCGCGCCGCCGGGATCGAGCAGGAGGTGGGTTCGCTGTCCGGTGGCAACCAGCAAAAAGTCGTGCTGGCGAAGTGGCTGCAAACCCGTCCGCGCCTGCTGTTGCTCGACGAGCCCACCCGGGGGGTCGACGTTGGCGCCAAGCGGGAGATTTACGCCCTGCTCGATGCGTTGACCGCCGAGGGGATCGCGATCCTGCTGATTACGTCCGAACTGCCGGAGTTGCTGGCGCTGGCCGACCGCATCCTGGTGCTGCATCGGGGCCGGGCGACGGCTGAATTCCCGCGGGGGGAGGCCTCGGCGGAGGGGGTTCTGCAAGCCGCCATGGGCCAATCCCCCGTTGACCGTTCATGAATCCCGTTTCCACCCACGCTGCCCACGGCTGGCGCCGGCTCCGGGGGGAACCCGCCAGCCGCGCCCTGCTGGCCCTGCTGCTCGTTCTCGCCCTGGGTTGTGTCTTCCATTCCGACGGCGCGTTCTTCAAGGCGGGCACTCATCGGGACGCCCTGCGCCAGGCATCCGTCTACGGCATTCTGGCGTGCGGGATGACGCTGGTGATCATCAGCGGCGGCATCGACCTGGCGGTGGGCAGCGTGCTGGCGCTTGCCGCCGTGCTGTTCTCGCTGACCACCATTCACTGGGGTTGGTCGCCGTGGCTGGCCATTCCGTTCGTGCTGACCGTGGGCGCGGCCTGCGGCCTGGCATCGGGAGGAGTGGCGGCCGGCTGGAGGATTCAACCCTTCATTGCCACGCTGGCCATGATGGTCTTCGCGCGCGGTCTGGCGAAGACCGTTTCCGGGGGCATGAAGGTCTCCACGGCGGTTCAGCAGGCCGACGGCGCCTACCGCTACGTGGACGTGCCGGGGGTGTTCCGCGGCATCGACAGCCGGGTGCTGGGGGGCAATCTGTCCGTGGTCACGCTCATCCTGGCGGTATGTGTCGCCGTGGGCTGGGTCCTGCTTGCGCGGCATCGTTGGGGGCGCCAACTGTATGCCATCGGCGGGAACGAGGAGGCCGCCCGGCTGTCGGGGGTTCCGGTAACGCGCACCAAGCTGTTCGCCTACGTGGCCAGCGGGTTGTTCGCTGCGGTGGCGGGTCTTTGCCAGGCAGCGCAGGAGCAACAGGGCGATCCGGAGGCCGGCATCGGCTACGAGCTCACCGCGATTGCCATTGTCGTCATGGGTGGCACCAGCCTGATGGGCGGCCGCGGCGGCATGGGATTGACCCTCTTGGGCATGCTCACCATCGGTTACCTCGAGAAGATCCTCAGCCTCAACGCCGTTCCCGAAGCGAGCCGCCTGATGCTCACCGGCGTCATCATCGTCCTCGCGGTGCTGGCCCAACGCCGCCGGCGCGGCTGATCCGTGACGCCCGACGGCGCGGGTTCGGTGACGTCCTGCGCGGACGGCAAAACAGGCCTTGTCATGTCGGGCTAAATATGTATACTAGTCCTTGTTTGAGCATAACGACCAAGCAAGTTCGACCGGTATGAACTCGACCGACATGAAGGCGCCGATCCTCCTTTCGCTTCTCCTCACCGTGCCCTCCGCGTGGGGGGACATCTACCTCAATGAAATCCGCTTCGACCAACCGGGGGCGGACAACGACGAGTATTTCGAGATCTTCAGCACCGATCCGGCGAATGACTCGCTGGCGGACGTCGCGTTGATCGTGCTGGGCGACGGCACCGGCGGCAGCGGCATTGTCGAGAGTGTGACGAGCCTGGCGGGTTCGGCGTTCACGACCTCGTACTTCCTCGTCGCGGAATCCGGCTTCACCCTGGGAACCCCGGATCTGGTGGTCGCGCTCAACTTCGAAAACAGCGACAACGTGACCTGCGCCGTGGTGCGTGGGTTCACCGGAGTTTCCGGGGACGACCTGGACACCGATGATGACGGCGTGCTGGATTCGACGCCCTGGACCGCGCTGCTGGATGGCGTGAGCCTGAGTACCGGAATCGCCTACCCGGACGGGGACCATACCTATGTCCAACTCGGTCCGATGATCGGGCCGGACGGGGCGATTGCGCCGGGACATATCTATCGGTCGCTGGACGGTGGCGCGTGGCAGATCGGCCGGTTCGATCCGGACGGCGGAGACGACACACCGGGCGCAGCGAACCCGAGCGCGATTCCGGAACCGTCGTCCCACGCCCTGCTCGCGCTGGGCCTGGGCGCGCTGCTGCTTCGCCGTCCCCGCCGGTAACCTGGGGTTTGCACCTGACAGGCGAGCCACGGGGGATGCCGCCTGGTTGCTTTTGTGCGCGCGGACCAGGCGCAACCCGGCGCATCGCAGCGGCTCAGCCCAGGGACGACGGTTTTCGCTGTTCGTCCAGTGCTTCGAGCACGGCGCACAGGGTGTCGAGGCGCGGGGTGGGGACACCGGCGGCGCGGGCTTGGCGGCGGGGTTCGCGGAACAGGCTGTCGATTTCCAGCGGCAGTCCGTTCTCGAAATCCAGCAGCGTCGAGGCCCGGTAGCTGCCCATGCAACGAGTACGGTTGATGTTCTCGTCCACGTACTCCGCCGGAATGGCGTGACCCAGCGCGCGCGCGATGGCGATGACCTCCTCCATCAGGCCGCGCGCCCAATCCACGCCGTCCGTCGAGGCGAGCAACTCATCAGTGGGCACGCATTCCGCGCGCTGCCGGCCCGGGGGCACGACGCCGCGGGCGAGGTTCTCCCAACCCACAATGCCCGCGACGCCCAGACCGTTGAACGGGATGTTCCAAACGAGCTTCTCCCAGTGCGCTCGTTCGAGGTCGTCGGCGATGTCACAGCGGATGCCGGCTTCGCGGAAGGCGTTGGCCAGCCGCTCGGCGCGTGGCGTGGGATGCCGGAGATATTCGCCCATCACGATGCGTCCGTGGGCGGTGTGGCGGATGACGCCCGGTGCGATGCGGTTCAGGCAGACGAAGCAAAGCCCGCCGAAGACCCTCTCCGCGCCGACCACCGCCGCCAACTGGGCCTCGCTCCCCAGACCGTTTTGCAGCGTGAGCACCGCGGTATCGGGTCCCACCAAGGGCGGCAGCAGACGGGGGAACTGGTCGTTGGCGGTGGTCTTGAGGGCAATGATGACAAGGTCGACGACGCCGATCGATTCCGGGGCGTTTGCGGCTGACGGGCGCGCGGTGAAATCGCCGTCGATGCTCAGGATGCGAACGCCGTCGCGGGCCACGACGGCGTGGTCGCTGCGCAGGAGAAAGTGGACCTCTTGTCCGGCCCGGAGCAATCGGGCGCCGTAGAAGCTGCCCACGGCGCCGCAACCGACGATGGCAATCTTCATCCGGCTTCCTCGGGCGATGCGATGGCGCGGGGGGGGGGGAAACACAAAGGCACTCTGAGGGGAATCCCAGAGTGCCCTGGAGCAAGGAAGGCGCGGGGGCGGCCTACTTCTTGGCGGCCAGGATGGCGTCCTTGGCGGCCTTGGCGACCCGGAACTTCACGACCTTTTTGGCGGGGATCTTGATGCTCTCGCCGGTGGCCGGGTTGCGGCCCATGCGGGCCTTGCGGTTGACGAGCAGCAGCTTGCCCACGCCGGGCAGGGTGAAGCCGACCTTGGCCTGTTTATAGGCCAGCGCGGCCAGTTCTTCGAGGAATTGACCGGCCTGCTTCTTGGTGATGCCGGTCTTCTCGGCGAGGTCGGCCGTGATCTGCGACTTGGTCAGTGGTTTTGCCATAGTGTCTTTGCGTTAATTAATCCAACAATGCGTCAAGGACTCGCGGCGAGTTCTAGCAGGTCCCCTTGACCAGGCAAGGAGAAAAGCAGCGAAAACCCGCGAAAACGCGGGGCCCCGGCGTCCGACGGCTCAGCGCACGAACGACTGCGCCTTGAGCCAGAACGCGAGGTCCGCCGCCCAGGGATGCGGCTGGGCGAAGGGTGGCTTGTCCGCCAGCCCGATTCCGTGACGGCCCTGCTGGTAGATATGCAGGTCGAACGGCACGCCGGCCCGACGCAACGCCGCGGCGAATTGCAGGCTGTTTTCGACCGGCACCGCTTGATCCTCCCAGGTATGCCATACGAAGCAGGGGGGCGTCTCGGGGCTCACCTGCCGTTCGTTCGAAAGCAGGGTGATCAACTCCTCCGTCGGCGCATCGCCCAACAGATTCCGCCGCGAACCCTGGTGCGTGAACTCGCCCATCGTAATCACGGCGTAGCAGAGGATGCCGAGATCCGGACGCGAACTCAGCCGCTCGACCGGATCGTTCGCCTGCGGGCGGCCCCCGTCGAAGTGGGTCACCAGCGTGGACGCGAGATGACCGCCGGCGCTCGATCCCATGATGCCCACCCGCTGCGGGTCCACCTTCCAATCCGCCGCTCGATGCCGCACCAAGCGCACCGCCCGCGCCGCGTCTTGCAACATCGCGGGATGACGGTATCCGGCCGAACCAAGCCGGTACTTGAGCACAAACGCGGAAACGCCCTGTTGGTTCAACCACCGCGCGTAGTCCGGTCCTTCGTGGGCCGCCAGTCCACCATAACCGCCGCCGGGACAGACCACGATCGCGGCGCCCGTGGCGAGGGTGGGATCGGCCAGATACGGCGTCAGGGAGGGTTGGTCCTGATCGCGGTCGCCGAGGGCGCCTGGTGCGCCCGCCGGCCAGAGCAGGACGGCGTCAAGCACCAGGGAGTCCGCTGCGAGAGTCGCGCTGCCAAGCAGCGTGGCGCCGATCATGAGAGAGTGGAGCATCCGTTTCATAGAGTCGTTCGATGTGTCGCCGCGCAGTCTGCGTTCTTGGCGGGCTCGTTGGCAACTCCTTCGCCGGCGAGGCCTTCGCGACCGGGGTCGTGTCGGACCGCACGGGCGAACGCGCTGAACAGGCTGCGGGCGGAGTTCCTGAAGGCGTGGTGGGAGAACGGGTTATCCGGGCTTGATGACCCTTCCGATGCGGCGACGCAGTGGGCGCGGGGGGCCTGGCGCGAGATGGGTTCGCTTCGGGGAATCGCCAGGCGGTCGCGGTTCCGGATCAAGGCGGCACACCCGTCTGCAACCGGCGGAACGCCGCTTCGCCCACCAACTGGCGGATTGAATCCAGGCGCTGCTGCTCGACCGCGCCCAGTTGCGCACTCTGCTCCTCGGGGGTGAGGGAACTGTCATTCAGGATGCGCGCGCGTTCTTCGCGGGTGACCTGATCGATTTCGTAGAGCGGGACCACCTTCGTTTCCGGGAGCTCGAACCGGGCCGCGGTCTCGCGCATGGCGATGAAGGCGGGATCCTGGCTGAGCTGGTATTCGGCGTGTCGCTGCGGGTCCAGCGTATCTTCGATGGCGGCCTGCCGCAGGGCCAGCATCTGCACGCGCTGCTTGTCCGCCTCCGCGGAGGGATCGTCGCCGAGCGCGGCCAAGGCCTGATTCAGCGGGTCGACGGCCCGGAACAGCGACCGGAACTCCTCCTGGCTCGGCGCGAATTCGCGCGTTTGCTGCCGCAACTGTGCGGCGGTCCGGGAATAGCGCAGCAGGTATTCCTCAAGCTGTTCGGGGCTCAACACCCGGGCGAGTTCGGTGCGGGTCCGGGCTTCGATGCGGGCCACCTCCGCCGGATCCGGCGGCGCCGGGGGCGCGTCGGGGTCACCGCCGCCGAGCGCCTGGAGCTGTTCGCGACGGCGGGCTTCGATTTCCCGGACTTGCAGGCGCTCCCCGGCGTCGAGCGCGCCGAGCACGGGACCATCGAGCGGGGTGGGGTTGGCGGCGCGATGGCTCTCGGCGATGGCCGCTTCGGAGCCCGGACCGAGCAGGGCTTCGAGCAGGTTGCGGCGTTCGAGTTCGAGCGCCTGCCGTTGCTGGTCCGCGAGCCGCACGAGGTCCGCATCCGGCCGGGCGCGCCACCATTGATGGAGGGGACTGACGATCTCCCGGGCGGCCCGGTCGGCGAACAACTGGTCGATCTCGGCGGTGATCAGGTCGCGAATGGTGGGCTCCGGGCAGCCGAAGGCCCGGAGGTTGCTGATGTAGGCGAAGTAGTTGGTCGACTCGATGTCGCTCCACCGCACCGAGCGGGCCTGGACGACGAGGTTGGTGCGGACGGGCCGGAAGACGTTGGTGACCGTCGGGGGGCGCACGAGCGTGACGGCGAGCGGTGAGTCCGACTGCCAAGTCAGCCAGAGGGCGATCACCAGCACGATGTTGACCACCGCCGAGGCGAACAGGAGTCCGGCCTGCCAACGCGGATTCATGGGGCTACCTTGGATTGCCCAAGCGTCCGAAGCAACCCTTCAGCGGAGGCGCCCGGCTCCTTCCTCAACCGCTGCCTGCCCGGTGGTTTCCGGCGCGCCTGCCGGGGCGGTCCGCCGGGCCGGCCCCGCGTTCGCACCGCGTCACCGTTCTTCCTTGAGCAGCGAAATAAATTGCTTCATCGCCGTGGAAAGGACCTTGTTCTTCTTGTGAATCGCCGCGATGGGGCGGCTCAAATCGGCGTCGTCGATCTTGATTGCCACCAGGGTTTGTTTGGCGACTTCCTGGGCGATGGTGCTGACGGGCACGATCGAGATGCCGGCGTCAATTTCGACCGCGCGCTTCACCGTCTCGACGTTGTCGAACTCCATCACCGGCACGACCTGGACGCCGTGTTCGCGCAGGACCTTGTCGATGGCGCGGCGGGTGGGAATGTCCGACTCGAAGGCGATGAAATTCTGGCCGGCCAGGGCGCTGATCTTGACGCTCTTGCTGCGGGCCAGGGCATGCTGCGGGTGGCAGATGAGCTTCATGGGCTCGCGGGGGAGCTGGACGATCTCAAGCTTGCCGTCCCGGTGCGGGTAGGCCACCAGACCGATGTCGACGACGTTCCCGAGGACGTCCTCGTAGACCTGATTGGCCCGCCGGTATTCGACGTGGACGTTCACGGTCGGATAGTCCTTGAGGTAGCGCTTGATGTAGGGCGGCAGCGCGTGGAGGCCGATGCTGTAAATGGTCGCCACCCGGACCGTGCCGGAGATGATGTCCTTCAGCTCCTGCAACTGGGTGTGCAGGGTCTCGTAGGTCTGCACGATGTGTTTGCTGGCATCGTAGAGCACCTGCCCTTCCCGCGTTAAACGGAACTTCTTCTTGCTGCGCTCGATGAGGAGCGCCTTGAACTGGCGCTCCAACGAGCTGATTTGCTGGCTGACCGCCGACTGCGTGATGTGGTTGATCTGGGCCGCCTTGGTGAAACTCTCCGTTTCCGCAAGGTCGCAAAAGACTTTCAGACTCTCAATTTGCATGAGTGATGATGAACATGATGTTGGTCGGATGTCAAGATCATTAATGCAGTCCATTTCCCGGCATTGCGCGGGGCATTTCCGGCGGGTCGGAGCGGGTGTCGGGCAGGTCCGGTCCTGTTTTTAGTCGCCTTAATTACCGGTCCGACGGGACACACCGCCGCACGAACCCGGCGATGATCCGGCCGGCCAGTTCACCGGTTGCCCGCCCCGCCACCAGCACCTCCTCGTGGCTGATCGGCGTCGGCGAGCGGCCGGCGGCGAGATTCGTAATGGCGGACAGCCCCGCGACGCGCAGACCGCAATGCCGTGCCACTATCGTCTCCGGCACCGTGCTCATCCCGACGGCATCCGCTCCCAGTCGGGCGAACGCCCGGATTTCGGCGGGGGTTTCGTAGCTCGGTCCGGCCACGGCCAGATAAACCCCGGCGTGAATCGGCGCCCCGGCCTGGCGGGCCGCCGTCCGCAGGCGTCGGCGCAATTCGGGATCGTAGGCTTCGGTGAGGTCCACGAACGGTGAGCGACTGTCCGCACATCCGCACAAGGGATTGAGACCCATGAGGTTGATGTGATCTCGGAGAATCATGAAATGTCCGGGGCGATAGCGCTGGTTGATGCCGCCCGCGGCGTTGGTGAGCAACAGCACGCGGACCCCGAGTTCAGCGGCCACCCGCACGGGGAAGGTCACCCGTTCGAGCGAATAGCCCTCGTAGAAATGCGCCCGTCCGGCGAGCAGCAGGGTGGGGACCCCGCCCAAGCGGCCCAGGCTCAGGCGCCCGGCGTGCCCGACCACCCCGGTCTGGCAGAAGCCCGGAATCCGGTCGTAGGGAAGCACCGCCTCGGCTTCGATCCCTTGCTCCACCGCCCGGAACCCGCTGCCCAGCACCACCCCCACTTCCGGCCGCACCGGACAGCGCCGACGGATGAAAGCCGCCGCTTCTGCCGGGTCAGGCAGTTTGCCGGGCGGCGGGCGACGGCTTGATCTGCTGGGCTTTGCGTTTAGGCTCACGGCAAATGGACCGGACGACGGATCTGAGCAACGAAGAAATCCGGCGCTACGCGCGTCATCTGATGCTGCCCGAAGTGGGCCTTGCGGGCCAGCGGAAGATTCGCGCTCTGCGGGTGCTGTGCATCGGCGCGGGCGGACTCGGGTCCCCGGTGGCCATGTACCTCGCGGCCGCCGGGGTCGGACGCCTGGGGATTGTCGATCACGACACGGTCGACTTCTCAAACCTGCAACGACAGCTGCTGCATGCGACGCGTGATGTCGGGCGCAGCAAGGTCGCCTCGGCCTGCGAGACCCTCAGCGATTTGAATCCCGAGGTCGAGATCGTTCCCTGCGAAACCCGCCTTACCAGCGCGAATGCACTCGAGGTTTTCGCCGAATTTGACGTGATCGTGGACGGCACCGACAACTTTCCGACGCGGTATTTGACAAACGACGCCTGCGTCCTGCTGGGCAAACCCAACATTTACGGCTCGATCTTCCGTTTCGAGGGCCAGGCCAGCGTCTTCGCGCCGCATCTCGGCGGGCCCTGCTATCGTTGCCTGTATCCGGAACCGCCGCCGCCGGGTGCCGTGCCGAGTTGCGCGGAGGGCGGTGTGCTCGGCGTGTTGCCGGGCATCATCGGCTGCATCCAGGCCACCGAGGCGCTGAAGCTTGCCCTGGGCCAGGGGGATTCCCTGATGGGTCGGCTGCTCCTCTTCGACGCACTCGCAATGCGATTCCGGGAAATCAAGGTGCGCCGCGACCCCGCCTGCCCGGTGTGCGGCGAAAACCCGACGTTGACCGGGCTCGTGGATTACGAAGAATTCTGCGGCATGACAAACCACGCCAGTTCAGGCAATCACCGGCTCCGTCCGGACGAGGTTTCGGTGCAGCAACTCAAGGCCGCCCTCGACGACCCGGCGTCCGGCGTGCAGGTGGTCGATGTGAGGGAACCCGCCGAGGAGGCGATCGCCCGGGTCCCGGGGGCGCGGTTGATCCCCCTGAACAACCTGCCGGCGAACACCGCCACGCTCGATCCGGGCCGGCCCTGCTATGTGCTTTGTCACCACGGGATGCGGTCGCTCCGGGCCACGGGGTTTCTGCGGCAACAGGGCTTCGCGCAGGCCTTCAGTGTCCACGGCGGCATCGACGCGTGGTCGGCCGAGATCGATCCCGCCGTGCCGCGCTATTGAACCGTTCTTATGACCAGGCAGTGAACGCGTTCAGAAATGCCATGATCCACCGATCGAACCTGAAGGGACACGTCCGCTCAATGGCCGGTCTGGTGGTGATAATGGCGACCGCGCTGGCTGCCGGCCTGCGCGCACAGCCGTCTTCCGCGGGGGTTTGGGTGTCCACCAGCGATGGCCGGCTGCGACTCGCCGCGCAACCGTCGCTGTCCTTCGGACCGTCCGGGGAAACGTCCGGCGTGCGGATCGCGGTCCAGCCGGAAGGTGTCCGGCAACCGGTGCTTGGCCTCGGCAGTTCCCTCGAACCCGCGACCTGTTGGAATCTGAGTCTGATGGAGGCCGCCGACCGGCGGCAGGTGCTGCGTCGGCTGCTGGATCCCGTCGAAGGCATCGGCATGAGTCTGATGCGCATCTGCATTGGGACACCCGACTTCACCGGCGACGAGTGGTACACCTATGACGACCTTCCGCCCGGCGCCACGGACCCCGAACTGGGGCGCTTTTCGATCGAGCGGGACCGGCGGTACATCCTGCCGGTGTTGCGCGAGGCCCGGGCCGTGAATCCGGATCTGCGGTTCTTCGCCTCGCCGTGGAGTCCGCCCGGTTGGATGAAGACCACCGGTTCGGTCATCGGCGGGGAACTCAAGCCGGAGTGGTACGCCGCCTACGCCCGCTACTTCGTCCGGTTCATCCAGGCCTATGCGGCGGAGGGGATCCCGGTGCACGCGGTCACCATCCAGAACGAACCCGGCGTGGATCGCGCGAAGGAGCGGGATCCTGACTGGTTTTATCCCTCATGCCACTGGACGGGAGAGCAGGAACGGGACTTCATCCGCGACCACCTGGGACCGACCTTCGAGCGCCACGGGTTGGGGACGGAGATCTGGTGCTACGACCATAACTACAACGTGCGCCGTCAGGGCGACGATCCGGGCCTCGGTTACCCGCGCACGATCCTGTCCGATCCGGCGGCGGCGCGTTACGTGGACGGGGTGGCCTTCCACGGATATGCCGGACGGCCCACGGGCATGCGCATGTTCCATGAGGAGTTCCCTGAAGTGCCGTTGTATTTCACCGAAACCTCGGTCTACGGCGTGCAGGGCGCGGTTCAGATCATTGAGTTTCTGCGCAACTGGGCCGGCAGCTATAGCGCGTGGGTGACGATCCTCGATGAGCATCAGCAACCGAACAACGGCCCGTTTGATGCCGATCCCACCTGTGTGATCTTCCATTCGGACACGCGGCAGGTGAGCTACGAGTTCGATTACTTCATGTACGGGCAGTTCATGAAGTTCATCCGGCCTGGCGCCCGGCGCATCGAAAGCACGCCCGAAGGCGGCCCTCTCCCGAATGTGGCGGTCCGCAACCCGGACGGCGCCCTGGTGCTGGTGCTCGCCAATCCGTCCGCGCGGGAACGTCCGTTCACCCTGGTCTGCGGGGACCAGCAAGCCCGCGGCAGCGCGCTCCCGGCAAGCGTGACCACCCTGCGCTGGACTCCGCCCTCCCGCTGAACCGCCGGATGCCACGGGACAAGACGGTCCTCAGTGCCGCCCGGATGCGGATAGAGCGACAATAGAGTGACAGGTTCGTTGTGTTCGTTGTTGGGGCAATGGCATGCGGCAGGGAACGGACCCCTACTTGAAGCTCGAACTGAAGCGGCGAGCCGGAACCGACCGGGCCTCGTGGAGCTTGGCCGGGCAAAGCCTGTCCGCTCGCCCAGGATATCGGTCTCCTGGAGCGTGCCTTTCCGATCGGGTTTGGTGGCCCGGCTGGCGCCCGGCGCGCGTGGCGCGGGCGATGAACGAACGGAGGCGCTGGCTCGATCCCGCGCGCCCCCACCTGTTCCGCCCTTGCCAGCGTCCGGGCCTCGTCCGATGGTTGTCCGGTCATGAAGCTCTACCTGCTCCGACACGGTGTCGCGGTTGAACGCGGCTCCCCGGATCATCCGGACGACGGCGACCGTCCGCTCACCAACGAGGGGCGGGACAAGGTCGCGCAGGTGGCGATGGGCATGAAGCGCCTGGGCCTGACCTTCGACATCATCCTCTCCAGCCCACTCCGCCGCGCCCGCGAGACCGCCGAAATGGTGGCCGCCGCGTTGGAAGCAACCCGCCGGCTTCGCTTCATTCCGAGCCTGGCCGAGGAGGACGCCCACCCTGGATTGGTGCGGGAAATCGCCGCGCTTCGGCCGCCGCCCGAATGCCTGCTGCTGGTGGGGCACGAACCGAACCTGAGCGAGTTGATGGCGCTGTTGTTGACGGGCGAAACGACGCTGCCCATCCACTTCAAGAAGGCCGGGCTGGCCTGCCTGTCGGTCAACGGGATCGAGGCCGGTCCCTGTGCCATGCTCGAGTGGTTGCTCGCTCCGAAACAACTTCGCCTCCTGGCCTGAACCTGCCGCCTCCCATGCCGCGATTCCCTCTCCACTGGCTCGCTTCCGGGCTCCTGCTCGCCACCGCGGTGGGATGCAGTTCCCTCTCGACGAACACCATTCAATACCTCGGGGTGCCGCGCTATGAACCCAGCGACTGGCAGCAGGTGGAGATCCTCCACGGGGCGCCCGGGCAGGCGCACGAGAAGCTCGGGGAAGTCGTCGCCTCGGTATCCCTGAATCCGGCGCCCTCCGTCGAGAAGCTCGAAACCGTCCTGCGTCGCAAAGCCGCCAACCTCGGCGCGGACGCGATCATCCTGGTCCGCGACCAGGTGGAAACCACCGGCTCCTGGGTCACCGGTCCCTACTGGGCGCCCACCGTCAGTCCCATCAAGGACCGCGTCATCGTGGCCGTGGCCATCAAGTATCGGTAGGCCCGGCGCGCCGCGCGATGCCGCCGGGCGCGCGGCGACCGTCGCCGCCGGTCAATCCTGCGGATAGACCAGCACGCGGTCGTGCACGACGACGACGAGGTCATTGCGGCCGTCGCCGGTGACGTCCACGATCAAGGCTTCGCGGGGCTCGGGGATTTCGGCGCGGCGGTTGCGGAAGGTGCGTTCCTCGAAGACCTGCCAGCGGCTGGCGGGCACGAGGTTGTGCGGAGGCTCGAAGGTGACTAGGTCGAGGTAGTGCCGACCGGTCTCAAGGAAAACCAGGTCCCGACGTCCGTCGTTGTTGAGATCGCCCGACACCACGTCGTGGAGAAAGCCGTCCTGGATCGGGGTCTCGTAGTCGTCCAGTTCGACCAGTTCCCAGGCATCCCCGGCAAATGGCAGCCAGGCCACAGCATTCAGACCCAGAAAGGCCGCCGCGGTGGTTCCGTTGCCGCCGAGGCGGATCGGCTGAAGCTGGGTGAAATCACTGACCGGCAGGTTCACGTTCCGTGCGATTTGCCACACGCCCGCCTGGTCCTGCTGGCAGATGCTGACCGCGTTGCGTTCGGCGTCGAGGAGCAGGAGGGCCGGCGTGCGTTGCGCCCCGAGACGGACGCTCGTGGCCGCGGTGATCCGCGAGGCGCTTGAGACGCCGTTGATCTGCTCCTTGACCCGGAAGGACCATGACCGCGACGAGTCGGAGCCGCCGGCTTCCGGTTGGAGCACCACGGCGCGGACGAAGTTCTTCTGGGCGAGCAACAGTTCGGGGCGACCGTCATTGTCGACATCGCCGGCGCTGAGAGCCGGCAACTCGGAGCTGCCGCCGGGCGCCGCGAGGTCCAGTTCGTCGAAGCTCCCGTCCTCCTTCTGGCGGAGCACCTTGAGCTTCTCGTAGGGAATCAGGACGACGAAGTCGAGGCGCCCGTCCTGGTCGAGGTCATGCAACCGGAGGGCATCCGCGTTGGCCTTGAAGGCTTCGTCCAGGGGCTGGCGGCGGACCTCGCCTGCGGGTCCCCAAACGACGAGTTCCCTTCGGCGCTCGCGTTCAACCACGGCGGCCAGCACCGGGGGTTGATCCGCAGCCAGGCTCCCCACCGCCATCGCCAGCGGGCGACCGTCCACCGGCAGGAGCGTTGGGAAACCGATGCGGCCTTCCGCTTCGTAGCGCGTGACCCCGATCTGTCGCTCGTCCGAACTCAGCAGGAAAATCTCCATCACGCCGTCACCATCCCAGTCCCCCGCCTGCAGTTCGGTCACGCCGGTGAACGTCGGAAACCGCCGCACGATGCCCAGTTCACCCGCGGCGGTCTGGGCGTTCAGGGAGAGTTGCCCGCTGTCCGGCTCGGCCACCAGCAGGTCCTGCAGGCCGTCCCCGGTGACGTCCGCCCAGATCATCCCGCGCTTGCTCTTCGAGGTCTTGGTGAGCGGAAGCACCTGGAACTGCCCGACCGGGACGCCGCTTGCGAGTTGCTCGCCGGCTTTGCGGACGAAGTTCGAGATCTGCGCGCGGCCGGACTTCTGCGCGATGGTCACCACTTCGGTGCGACCGTCGCCATCGAGGTCATCCGGCCAGTACGAACGAATCGCGGGCAGGGCGAAGTGGATTTCGGGTCCGAGCGAACCATCGGCGCCCTGGAGCCGGAAACGGAAGGGGTTGGCCAGATCCCAGTTCACCAGCATCAGGTCCTGGCGGCCGTCGCCGTCCACGTCGAGCACCTGCACCGCGCGCACCGTGCCGCTGTAGGGAAGCCGCTCCGGTTCGGCGAGGCCGCCGTCCTCCTTCTGGCGCAGGATGTAGAGGATCGACTCGCCCAGCAGGACCAGGTCATCGAGGTGGTCCCCATTGAGATCGCCGCAGTCCAGCGCGTTCATATCCAGCAACCCGTCGTTGATGGGCCAGCGTCGCGGGGTGCTCCAGTCGTTTTCGCCCTCCCGATACTGGATGACCAGTTCCTTCGGCTCGCCGTAATAGGCCAGGTCGGGGCGGTGATCGTGATTGAGATCGGCAACCACCAGCGCGGTGATGCGCTTCTCGGAGGCGATGGACTCGATCTGGAAACGGGCGTCCGGTGGCAGGGCGTTGAGATCGCGTCCCTCGCGCGGCGTCTCGACCACGTTGGTGTCCCCGGTCCGGTTGAACAGGAGGTTCAGCTTGGAACGTGAGTTGTTCACCACGATGAGATCCAGGCGACCGTCCCCGTCGAAATCCGCGGATCGCACGTGGCTGATCAGATTGTCGATGGGGAAGATCTCCGGTCCGGTGAAGCCGAAGGTGCGGGCGCCGGCTTCGGGCTCCGCGGCGGCGAGCGGGGCAAGGAGCAGGAGACCGGCGAGACCGGCCGGCATTCGTTGGCAGGCGGACGTGATTGAGCAGATCATGGCAGCAACGGGGCGGAATCTGGCACGCAATCCCCCGGCGTGCCAGTCTTACCTGCAACCGGGTGTTTCCTGGATTCCCTGCGGGCGGCGACCGGCACGGTGAGCGCGGTGAAGGCGCCATCCGGCGGTGGCGCTTTGCCCAACCGACGCCTTACGCGTCGGCGCACGGACGGATCCCGCCCGCCGCCGCTGGGGATTGGCAGGGGGGGGCGCGGAGGGGCGGTGGAAAAAAACCAGAAATGACCGTTGACGGAACCGGGGCGGTTTGCCTAATTTGGCGGCCCGTTTGCGGGGGCGTAGCTCAATCGGTTAGAGCGCTGCCCTGTCACGGCAGAGGTTACGGGTTCGAGCCCCGCCGCTCCCGCCATTTCCCTTCTCCTGCCCTATCGTGAAAGGCAGCGTCGGAATGGGGCCTCGTCTTGAGTCTCTACACGTTACAGTGCCTTGGCCGTTTCCTCCCCAGCCCTCGGGCATCGGCAGCTTTCCGTCCAGCCCCGTAACCGTTTTGGGAGTGCCCTGCTCCCCGTGGGTTATCAGGTGACTCCGATTCAACTCGAGGAACGCGTGATCGCCCAAAAGACGGAAGCGGAGTTCGTCGTTCCGGGCGAAAAGGGCGACCAGTTCGTCGTTATGGATGTTGCCCGTCGTGACGAGCACGTGTTGAGCCGACCCCTGCCCAAGTTCGTAGCTGATCCGGAAGTCGGTGTCCTTCGTGCAGAGCACAAAATCTCCCTTGTTTGCCAAAGCCAACAGCGAGGCGTCTGGCGTACGGTTCCGTTCGGCCAGGTCGAGCGTGCGGGGCGCCTCACGGATGGAGCGCGGCGCTGCCGCCTTGGCGGAGAGGGCGGGAAGCCTCACTAAATGGTGAGCCCGAACCCAGGGCGCGCGCTTCTGGTTTCCCTC
The DNA here is from genome assembly GCA_024233305.1 of Verrucomicrobiales bacterium. GTDB lineage: Bacteria > Verrucomicrobiota > Verrucomicrobiia > Limisphaerales > J093 > J093. The sequence continues at coordinate 336,596 of JACKPV010000024.1, read as the reverse complement.
AACACCGGTGCCCACCGGTGCCCATCCGTGGGGAATCCAACCGCATGGTTACGGCTCAGGCCGACGGCGTATCGCCCAGAAGTCACGGATGGCTGATCAGCCCGACGAGCGACTTGTCCCGTCTGCACGCCGCGGGCCGGCACGGCTTCCACATTGTCGCCCGGGCAAGTTCAGCCTCGTCGAAGAGCCTGGAGGATCGCCGTCGGCCTGGCAGTAGCGGTGGCCGAGCATGCGGCCCACGCAGCCAGGCAGACCGCGGCGGCGGCCAGATGCGTGAGGGAACCAAGGTCGGCCCGGTCGCGGGTCAGGGCGATGAGGCGCCCGACGATGGGGATGCGATAGCGGGCTGGCAGATGGTGCGGATGCCCACCCGATGGGCGCGGGACTTCATCCCGAAAGCAAACGCCTCGTCGGCCTGGTCCAGGGTGAACCGGTCATGCACGAGGCGGGCGAACGGGAACTTCTGGTGCTCGGCTTCGATGAACCCCACCGCCGCGACGAAGTCGGCCTGGTTGTAGTTGTGCAATCCCTTGATCGTGTGTAGTCGACGCACGATTTGCTCCGCGTCCAGGGAGAGCGGGCGTTGGGGGAACGTGGCGCCCACGAGCACCAGGACGCCACCGATGCCCAGCGCGGCCCGCAGCGCTTCCATCGTCTCCGGCACGCCGCTGTAGTCGAGCGCCACCGAAGGCGGTTCTCCCGGCAGTTCGACCGCGAGCCGTTCGGCCAGGTCAGGTCGGTCGGCGCCAATCTGCACCGTCACGTCCGCGCCGAAGGACCGGGCCGTTGCCAGCCGGTCCGCATCGATGTCGACGGCCACCACCCGCTTCGCTCTGGCGCATCGGCTCAAGGCGCAAGCGATCACTCCGAGCATTCCGGCGCCCGCGACCAGAACGACGCCATCACGCACATCGCCCGCCAGCCGCAACGAACCTGCAACCGTCGCCACCGCACAGTTGATCAAGGCCGCCACCGGCAGAGGGACCGCTTCGTCCAGCCGCGCGATGGGGGTGTGGCGGCGCAGCAGGCAATGCTCGGCAAGACCGCCGTGCAAATGACTGCTGGCCGTGACCGGTTCGTGTCCGTATTTGAACAAGTCTGGAGCCTTCTGCGGAAGCCCGCGGCGGGCCAGGGACGAGGCCGGGTCGGCGGCGTAGATCGCCCATGTGATCCGGTCCCCAATCCGTAGCGCCGCGCCGCGGCAGTCTGCGGCGGGCGCGCCCGGTCCGAGTTCCTCGACGCGCCCGACGACTTCATGGCCAAGGATCGTTGGCGTTCGCTCGGTGCGTTTGCCGCAGAAGGTGTTCAGGTCGCTCCGGCACAAGGTGGTGTATTCGTTGCGCACGAGCACCTCCCCGACACGGAGGGCAGGGATCGCGACCGTTTCGCAACGGAACGGGCGATCCCGGCCGTCAAACACCACCGCGCGACTCGTTTTCATCGGTTTACACGAATTCTGTTTCGATCAGGGCCGGCAGTTCCTTCACGCTCGGAATCACGTGCGTGTGCCGGTAGCAACCCCAGGCCGCCACCGGACGCGGGCCGCTCAACACCCCCACGACGCCGCGGCATCCGGCATTGACGCCTTCGAGCATGTCGGCGGGGGTGTCGCCGATCTTGAGCACGTCCCGCACATTCTGGATGTCGAGGTGCTGCATCGCGTGGAAGATCATGAACGGCGCCGGACGACCTCGTTCGCCGGGGATGTCCTGAACGTCGACCGACAGGTCGACCAGACCGTCTCGCAGCCAGCCCAGGCCGTCCATGATTGCCCGGGTGACGTCCTTGTGAAAGCCGGTGTCGGTGGCGACCTTGATGCCGTGATCGTGGCACCATCGGAAGGTGTCCGCGGCGCCCGGCACCTCCCTCACCTGCGTCCGATAGTGGTTGATCATGATCTCCTCGTACCGGTGGAAGACCTTCGTTGCGAACTCGAGCGTATCGGGATTGCGCACCTTCTCGAAATCGCGGAAATCGATGCTCTGCCCCTTCGATTTCGCGATCAAATACTGGTAGAGATGGATCTTGTTCGTTCCCATGTGGAGCAGGATTTCATCCGGCGTCGTCCGCAGATCGTGTTCCTGCGCGGCCTGGTAGAGGCAGTCGCGCACTCCCGTGTCGTCATGGACCGTCGTTCCCGACAGGTCGAACATCACCATCTTGATCTTGCTCATGCGTTATCGGCGTTGTTTGGATTGCCGTCCGTCCCGGCATGTTGAGCGGCTCCGGTGCCCCCCCGGGGGGGGATCCCAACGGGAACCCGCTCCATTGGCGGCGGTTTTGCCGGAGATTGAAGCAGAACCAGTCGACCTGCTCAAGCAACGGTCTCGTGGCCAGGGCGGAGGTCCGTCCGTCCATGCGTGGAGCAACGGGAGCGCGTCCGAACCAGGGGCGGTCCCAATCGGGTTGCGCAAGCGGGGTGGTGAAGAGTCTGCGGTTTTTGGCTTGCGATGTGCGGGCGGCAGCAGCATGCACTGTCCTTGGGTGGCCGGTGTCGATTGCGCCGCCTGCACTGTCATGTCGCGTTGCAAGCCCATCGTTTCTGTTCGGGGCGCTCCCTCGTGCGCCGGGGTTCACCTTGGTCGGTTGCTTCTCCTGCTGGCTGCCGCGCAGCTCTGCGGCGTTGCGGGGGAAATCGAGTTCGCCGGCCACGCCTGGATCGTGCGATCCGGCCGGGGCGGCCCCGGACCCAACGCCTGGGACGCGCAGAACGTCTGGCTCGACGCCGAAAACCACCTGCATCTCAAGATCGCGAGCCGCGACGGTCGCTGGTCCTGCGCCGAGGTCACGATGCGGGAGCGGTTGGGCTTCGGTCGGTACGAGTTCGAGACAGTGGGCCGCCTCGACCGCCTGGATGACAACGTGGTGCTGGGTTTGTTCAACTACCCCACGGCCGATGTGGGACCCGACGCCACCCGCGAGATCGACATCGAATTTGCCCGCTGGGGACGGGCGGGGAATCCGCTGGGGAACTTCACGGTGTGGCCGGTCGAGGCCGGATTGCGGCAGGTGTCGCACCCGTTCCCGTTCACTTTTGACGGCGACGTGGCCACCCATCGTTTCCACTGGCGTCCGGACCGGATCACGTTTCAGACCCTTGCGGGCCCGGCGGTGGACACGTCCCCGGAGCGCGGACGCTCGTTGGCGAGTTGGGAATTCGGCCCTGCGGAACCGCACCGCTTCATCGCGCAGACACCGATGCCGGTCCACTTGAACCTCTGGCTTTTCCGGGGGCGTCCGCCGAAGGATGGCTGCGAGGTTGAGGTGGTTGTGCGGCGCTTCCAATTCACACCTGCCATCGAACCGGACGGGCAGGACGCTGGCGCCGCGCAGTCAAATTGACCGGCGTCAGCACCCGCTGCAACAGCACTGTTGGGCCGGCTTGCGCGCAGTGAACTCGACACTGGCAATGAAGTCCGCCGGCTTGGTCCCCGGCGGCAGGGTGGCGACGATCCTCCGATACAGAGGATCTTCGAAACGTTCCATTGCCTCGACGTAACCCGGCTTGATCCTCGCCTCCACGTTCGCCAGGCCGGCCGCGCGGGCGTGGCTTTCGGTGTCCTTCACGAGCACCGCCCCGGCCACGCAACCGATCAAGGCCTCCACCATCTGTCGCACTTCCGCAGGCAGCGGCCGGAGCAGGGCCATGTCCGAGACCGCCACGCGGCCACCGGGCTTGAGCACCCGCCCGATCTCCCGCCAGACCTGTGGTTTGTCGGGCGAGAGGTTGATGACGCAGTTCGAGATGATGACGTCCACCGAGTTGTCCGCCACGGGGAGGTGCTCGATCTCTCCGAGCCGGAATTCCACATTGTTGAGCCCGGTCTGCCCGCGGTAGGTCGCGGCATTGGTCCTGGCTTTGGCCAGCATCTCCGGGGTCATGTCCACGCCGATCGCGCGCCCGGCGGGGCCCACCTTGCGTCCGGCGATGAACACGTCGAAGCCGCCGCCGCTGCCGAGGTCGAGGGCGACCTCGCCCGGTTTCAGCGCGGCCAGCGCGGCAGGATTACCGCAGGACAAGCCCATGTTCGCGCCCTCGGGCAGGGCTTCGAGTTCTTCGACATCATAGCCAAGCTCGCGGGCGAGCTTCGCCGCCTCCTCCGGCGCGGAGCCACAACAGGAAACGCCCGGACTGCAACAGGCGGCGGAGGTCTCGGTGGCGATTTTGGCGTAACCGTCGCGGACGGCGCGGCGCACTTGTTCCGGCTCGGAAGTCAGGGTGTCGTGTTGCATGGTGAGGTTGATGGAACGGACGCTTGAGGGGAGAGCGATTCCAACGAATCCGGCCGGGTCGAAACGAAACGGCGGATTTCGCCGCGGACACGGCGATAGACAGCGAGCTTCTCCTCGCCATCAGCCAGGCGCCTGGTCAGGCTGGGCGGGGCTTCAAATCCCACATGGACGACCCTCGTCCCGACGGGAAACACCGGGCAGCGCTCGCCGGCGTGGCCGCACACCGTCACCACGTAGTCGAAACGAACCGCGTCCAGTTCGGCGGGCGTCTTCGATCGATGTCCCGAAATTTCCACCCCTGCCTCCTTTATCCCGGTGATCGCGTGAGGGTTCACGCCGTGGGCTTCGATGCCGGTGGAAGCGGCTTCGATCACATCGCCCTTGAGCCGGCGGGCCCAACCTTCGGCCATTTGACTGCGACAGGAGTTGCCGGTGCAGAGAAAGAGGATTGTTGCCTTCATCGGGTGCCCTGACGCTTGCAGAGCGCGCTGGGGTTTTCGCGGAGAATCGCCCCCATGTGACGCCGGTCCGCCTTTACCTGGGGATCTCCGGCCAGGGAGTCCTGCAGCCAGGCGAGCGCGCGTCCGCCCGGGCTTTCGGCCGGAACGTCGGCGAGTCGGTAGTGGACCCAGCGCTCGTCCTTGCGGGATGCCACCAGGCCCGCCTGCGAGAGGACCGAAAGATGCTTGGACACCGTCGAGCCCGCCAACCCCAGCAGTTCGATCAACTGACACACGCACCGCTCGCCTTCGCGGAGGACCATCAACAGGCGGATCCGGTTCGGGTCGGCCAGGGCCTTCGTGATCGTCAGGAGCGCGCGCACGACGGGGGTTATTATTTCGTCATTTCGCGAATTGTCAACACGCAGTTGCCGCCGACGTGCAGTCGGCGCTGCGAGTGACTGAATCGTTGCGGCTGAGAGGTCAACTTTCCCTGGGTCTGGGCTCACTGACTGCGCCGTGTTCCCCCGGCCATTCGACCCCGTCGGTGCCTCGCCCGGGCGAACGGCCCGCATCCGCGCGTGCGTGCCCGGCCTCCTCGCGATCCCCGAAGGCGCAGGGGCACCGACCGTGAGGCCGATGCCCGCGGCGTGCATCCGTGAACGCAGGATCAAGCGATCAGGGTCCCGGCACTGAAAGGTCGAGCCCGGTCGCATTCGACAACTCGAGCTTTGACAGCGCGGCCATCAGCGCCTCGCTGTCCAGCCCATGGATTTCCCGAAAACGCCACGCAAAGACTTGGTCCGTTGCGCTGAGCTGTGCCTCGAACCCCCGCCCCACTTCTTCCGCGGCCCGCTCGTGGAACGCGTCGAGAGCGTCAAAGGTCTCGGAAGGGATGGCCCCCGCCGCGACCTGCCGTTCCGCGGCGACCTCCGAAGCGAAGCCACGGTAGAGGCGGCGATCCTCCTCCCACCAACCGTTCAGCTGGCTTCGCATGGCCACGTAGGTCGCTGCATCTTTGAAGAGGTCGCTGTGCAACGAATCCCCCGGGTTTTGAGTGTAGGCGTCGAGGAGCGTGGAGATCTCGGCATACGCGGGATTGCGACTGGAAAGCAGCCGTTCGTAGTGCGCTGTCAATCGCTCAATCCCGCCTCCGTCGTGATCGTCATCGCCGTCGGCAGACAGCCTGCGCAGGCTCTCATAGTCCGCCTGCTCGGGTTGCTGCCCGAGATGTTCCAGCGCCATCTCTGCGGCGTCCGGGTCGAGGGATGGGTCATGCAGAGCGGCGAGCCGCCAGTCGTCCGCGAACAGCTTCTCCCGCATCCCCTCGAGCTGCCGGCGCGTGTTCTGGCGCGCGGCAGGAACGGCCGCGATCAGGTCGTCGATGAGCGCCACGCATCGGACGGCGTTGGTCAGGATGAGCGCCGTCTGCCGTCGGGAGAACTGCTGATCCGCATCCTCCACGGCGGAATGTGTGCCTGCCCGTTCGGCTCTTGGATTGAACGAGGCAGATCGGCTTGCTGGGGCGGCGTCGCCGGAGGCGGCGGGCCGGGCCGTGGGTCCGACCCGGTCGCCGGGGCCCTTTGAAGCAGGCGAAGCGCCAGAATCCAGCCCGGACCGAAGCAGGAGGACCAACAGGACGACGAGGGCTGAAATCCCGGCCACTTGGAGAGTCTTTGCTGACATGATATCTGACTGGTATGGCCTTCGGCGGCTCAGTAGTCGTAACAGTCGCCCACCCAGCATAGGAATGGGAAGGTGTACTGGTAACCGGGCCAGCCGGGTTTCAGGATCGAGAACCCCGTATCCTGGATCGCCACACTCGAGCGGAATTCGCGCGTGTTCGTGGTCGGTGGATCGCAATTCTCTGCGATCCGAGTCCCGACGGTCTTGATCCAGGCCGTGTACGGCTCGCCGGGCGGAAAGTAGCCGGTCTTTTTCAAGGCACTTACCCAGACCGCAACGGAGAAGTCCTCCACTTCGTTGTGAACATAGAGGTCCGGAGCCCAGGGCGCCATGTCGCAGCGGTAGCTGTAGCGCTTCAGGGTATTGACCGGGAACGGTTCCTCGGATGCATCAATGAGCACATCGCCCTGGAAGTGCGAACTGCCATAGAAGTACCTCCCCATGATGCCGTCGCGCCGCACGGCGTAGTAATGACGGTAGGGCACCCCGGCGTAGTAGCCCCAGTAACGGCCGGTCCAGTAGCAGACCATGTACGAGGGGGTCACATCGGTTTCGCCGATGAAGCCGCTCAAGGCTTGAACGATCGTCTTGCCCGTACCGACGATCTTGCCGAGGCTGTCCGCCTCGGCGGCAACGGAGGTTCCGCACAGCAGCACTGTGACGAGGGCTTTCGTGAGCGTTGGTTTCATAGCCATCGGTATTCTGCATGCATACATTTGATTCGTATCGATTCGCGGATGCCCTGGCCGGTAAGCGTTCCCGGCATCCGTGCCTCTGTGACTGTCGGATGCAGAGAATACACGACAAAGCTGAGAAGTCAACCAAAAACGGGTAACAAAAAAGTAGCCTACAGGCAGTTCGCAGGCTCCGTGCTCACCCGGTTGTCGCGGCCCGGGTCGGAGACGGGAGTTGGCCGCTGCTGGCGCGTTCTGGCCGTGGCCTTTTGATTGCCTTGCTCTCGGCCAGCGCTTGAGGTAGGCACGCTGCTCATGGACTGGGTGCTCAATCCGGAAATCTGGATCAGCCTGGCCACCTTGACGGCGCTTGAGGTGGTGCTGGGTATCGACAACATCATCTTCATCGCGATCCTCGCCGGCAAGCTGCCGCCGGAACGCCAGGACCGGGCGCGGCAGATCGGTCTGCTGGCGGCGATGCTGATGCGCATCCTGCTCCTGCTCGCCATCAACTGGATCATGGGGCTCAAGAGCGAACTGTTCCGGCTGTTCGGTCACGGCTTCTCCGGCCGGGACCTGATCCTGCTGATCGGCGGACTCTTCCTGCTGGGAAAGGCCACGCATGAGATTCACGACAAGCTGGAGGGCGAAGGCCCCCGGGAGGCGCGCCGGATGGCCGCTTCGTTTGGCGGGGTCATCTTCCAGATCATGCTCCTCGACATCGTCTTCTCCCTGGATTCGGTGATCACCGCGGTCGGTATGGCCAACCAACTTGCGGTCATGATTGCTGCGGTGGTCATCGCGGTGGGGTTCATGCTGTTCTTCGCCGGAGCGGTCAGTCGCTACATCGAACAACACCCGACCCTCAAAATCCTGGCGCTGAGCTTCCTGCTCCTGGTCGGTGTGGTGCTCGTGGCCGACGGGCTCGGGCAGCACATCAGCAAGGGTTACATCTACTTCGCGATGGCTTTCTCGGTGTTCGTGGAAATCCTGAACATCAAGGTCCGGGATCGCCACCGTCGCGTCGCGGCCGGCCTGCCGGTCGACGAACCCTAAGCCGCGGGGGGGTGGCCCGCGCGGCGCCGACGTCCGGGAGCCGGGCGGTGGAGAGCCGCTTCGTACGCGCCGTTCACGGAGGCGCAGGGACCGAGCACGGCTGCCAGCAGATCATGGTCGCGGGCGGCATAGCCGAGGTGTGAATGGCGGCGCCAGCCCTCGGCAACGCGGTATTTCCCTGACCAGCGCCCGACCTCCGCCGCCATTTCGTCCATGACGTGCAGGTAGGAATCCATGCCCTGGGTGCGGTCCAACCAGCTCTTTTGACTGCCGTGCGCGGCCAGCGCCCCGCGCTTGCGATCTTGCACGGTGGCGGTGTCGATGAACAAACCCGGAACGACCGGTCGGCGCAACGGGTCGCGCAAACCATGCGGCAGGGAATGATAGAGCACCACTTCGCCGGGTGCGGGCGGGCGGACGGGCTGCGAACGGAAGTTGGGCATGCCCCGCACGAAGGCCGCCATTTCCACCGCGCGACAACAATTCGTATGGTCGGCCATGTAATCGTCGGAGCCGTGCGTGAGAATGATGGCCGGGTTTACGTCCCGGATGACCGCGGCAAGCCGTCGGATCAGGCGATCCTCGGGATACAACTCGGCATCCCTGACAAGGCTGGGATGCCAGTGCGCCTCCAGGAGGGCAGCGGCCTTTCGGGATTCGCCGCGACGCCGGGCGGCGGTCTTGACCGGGCCTTGTTCCATGCTGCCGCAGCTCCCGTTGGCGACGTTCAGGTAATGCGTCTCCCATCCGGCCTGGCGGAGCAGCAACAGGGTGCCGGCCATGAGGAACTCGATGTCGTCCGGATGCGCGGCGATGGCGAAGGCAGTTGGCATGGCGGTATGGCCGGGATCGAGCTTCGAGCTTTCCGGGAAGCACGATTCTGGTTTCAGGGGGTCCAGCCGACTTCGGCGAGCACTTTGCGGGCCCCGACCATGATGGTCTCCTCGGCGGTGTCTGCGAGCGGTCCGGGTTTGCCGTAGTAGATCATGCTGGACACGGGTTCGTAGCCGCCTTCGCGGATGACGCGGGCGGTTGAGATGTAGCAGGCCACGTCGTTGCAATAGCCGGCGACAACAAGATTGCCCTCGCCGCGGAACTCCCGTTTGGCCCGCAGCGCGTAGTCGACGACGACTTCCCCGGCCAGGGCCAGGAGCGTGAAGTCCGGACCGAGCCGGACCGCCTGGACGGGATAATCGAGCTGCTGCACCGGTTCTCCGCGGTCGTAGGCGTCGAGCATCATTCGGGCCCGACGCTGGCGGAAGACATCGTTCGATTGCGCCTCCTCGGCAAAGGTCTCGCGCGTATGGGGCGCGAAATCGACGGACAATGTTTCGAAGGCGGTGCGAACGGGCGGCTGCAATTCGCGCATCGGTTGGTCCAGAACGCGATCCACCTCCGTGGCCAAAGCGCGACCGTGCTCCTCGGCCAGGGCGAAGGTGCCGCGCGGGTGCGGATTCTGGTCCCCGCCACAGAGCATGAGGAACATGGCGTTGACACCGGGATGCGCCGTCTCCAGGGCGGCCTGCGCCTGACCGGCGTAGTCGCCGTGGACCGAGTAGCAATCGCCGCCGAGCGTCGTGTTGTGGCAGGCGTAACCGAAAACGACGGCCTGCAAGCCGCCCTCGGGCGACGCGACCTTGAGCACCGGCACCGTGTGGTCCATGGGGCCGGCGGGATTGACGCCGATGCGCACGCCGTTCCCGGTGAACTGCCGCCGGTTGGTGGCGAAGCCGATCTCGCCCTCGGCGAAGGAAACCCGGGCGGGCGCGAGCCGGGCAACGGCCTGCGTGGCGACGTCGCTGAGTTGCGTGACCAGCCCCCGGGCGTAAGCCTCCGCCCTGGCCTGGTCTGCGGCGTTGAGGTCGAACATCACCTGCAGGTTGGACCACACGACGGGTCCCGCGTGGGTGTGCGAAGCATTGAACAGTACCTGCGAACGCTTGAGTCCGGTGATTCGTTCCACCCGTTCGGCGGCGGCATCGCAGATGGTCGCGGGGATGCCGATCAAGTCCGCGGTGACCAGGACGAAGCGGCTACCGGTGGGATCCTCCAGCGCCAGCCCCTTGGCGGCGATGCGTTGGACCACATTGGTGGCGGGTTGGCTCCGGCTCGCGTAGCCGGTCAGCCAGAAGGGCAGATTCGGCGTGATGTCGACACGGGCAACACCCGCCTGGAAACCGCCGCCAAACACCGGGCACGCCAGCAGGACGCCCAGGAACAGGGAGGGCTTTTTCATGGGGATCATCCTAGGACCTGATGGCGACGGAGGCGAGCCCGATTCGCGCCACCCGAGCTCCGCGCCCTCCGCCGTGCACGGATCCTCCTTCCGCCAGCGAGTTGTAGCCGTGGGCGGAGCGGGCGGGAAGAGGCCCTGAACCGTAACCATGCAGATGGATTCACCCCGCCCATCCGCGGTCACTTCTTCGGCATGGTTACGGCTCAGGCCTTGAGCAGCGCGGCGTGCTTCCGGATCTTGCGGATGGCGTCGGCAATCTGGTCCATGTCCCCGCGTTCGCCCAACAGCATGTTCTGGGTCAACCAAACCGCGGTCCGGCACAGCGTGTCGTTCTGAGGACAGGCGTTGCGTTCCGCCCATTCCTCAATCAACCGGGCGGGGTAGATGCGGCGGTACCCCCGGCTTTCGAGCGTGGCCCGAATGAACGCCTCCCGGTTCAACGGCGAATAGCCGGCCGAGCACGGAATCCCCTCGGCGCGGAGGGCCTCGATGAACCGGTCGCGGGACAGCCCGGCAAAATGGTCGGCGTCGTACCGGAACATGTAGAGATGCCAGGCGTTGCGGGTGCACCCGTCGTACATTCTTGCCGGGTGGATACCGGGGATGTCTTCCAGCAGGCGGTTGAGGAAAGCGCCATTTTCATCCCGATTGCGTGCCTGGGCCTCGATTCGCCGCATTTGGGCCAGTAGCAACGCGCCTTGAAACTCCGTCAAACGCAGATTGGCCGCCCGCCCGCCGGTATAGCGAAAGTCGTAGCCCTGAACCTCCCGCCCCCGGCCGTTGTTGTGGAAGGCATAGCAACGCACCGCGAGTTCCGGGTCGTTGGTGAGTATGGCCCCGCCCTCGCCGCAATTGAGATTCTTGCTCGCCTGAAAACTGAAACAACCCGTGTCGCCCACCGTGCCGACGCGACGGTTTCGCCACTCGGCCAGATGCGACTGACACGCATCCTCGATGACCCGCACCGGCCGCTGCCGGGCCACCTCGAGAATCGTGTCGAGGTCCGCGGCGCCGCCTCCGAGATGGACCGGAATGATGGCGGCGGTCCGGTCGGTGAGCGCCGCTTCGACTTTCTGCGCGTCGATCTGGAAGGTCTCGAGATCGGAATCGACGAAGACCGGCAGCGCGTAGTGATCGAGGATGACGTTGAGCGTGGCGACAAAAGTGTAGGGCGGCAGGATGACTTCGTCGCCGGGACCGATCTCCATTCCGCCAAGCGACGCGAGCAGTGCGCTGGTGCCGTTGGCGGTGGCGATGCAGTGGCGGGCGCCCATGAGTTCGGCAAAGGCCTTTTCGAATTCGTCAACCCGCGGCCCGGATCCGCGAAACCAGCGACCGCTTTGCAGCACGCCGTCGAGAGCCGCGGATTCGTGCTCGTCAAAGACCGGCCATCCGGGAAACCCGCCTTGGCGGACGGGCGGACCACCGAGCAACGCGGGACGGGCAACGGACGCCAAAGGGGCCGGTGTTTGCGCCCGGGTCGCGACGGGCTGGAGGGCTGCGGCGAAACCGAGACCGCTGGCCGATCGCGCGAGGAAACTGCGGCGGGTCAATTCGGACTTCATGGCGGGCAACCTTCCGGGCAGACGCAACCGGGCTCAACCGGGATCCACGTCGATCTTGAGCACCTTGCCGGGTCGGCACTTGACCAGCACCTCGAACGGCCGGCAGCACAGCTCGCAGTCGACGGTGAAGCTGTCGGACGTCGCGGTCGTGTCAAACATGACCTCGCAGGATTTCCCGCAGAACGGGCACTGCACTGTTTCAGGGATCTCGACTTCCATGGGGGAACGGGGTTGGACGTTTTCAGCCCGGCGCTGCGTGAGGTTCGGAGCCGGCAGCGGTCGTTGCGCCCGGCGCGAGCCCGGTGTCAGCCGGCGGCCCTGGAAGCCGGGTGAAGGCGTGCCCTGCCGAACCGAGGCGGCGGATGGATTCCGTCCGACATTGCCGGCCACCGACCAGGGACTCGTGCCGCCCTTCCGAAGCTGTGGCTGTGTGTTTCATTCTGGCTGACGGGAGCACCTTAACCGACGCGCCTTGATACTGCCAGCGGGTTTCTCGGGGCAGAGAGGTGGCGTTGCGCATCCCGGCTTCTTCGGAGCGCGGAATTCAATCCGCCGCAGCCTGGATTTCCGGTGGGGCCGGTGGAAGGCACTCGGTGCGCCATGCTCCCAGAGGCCTCCACCCGGGTAAAAGCTGAGCCGTGACGTTTCAGTGGAGAACCACGAGTACACACGAATCGACGCGAAGGAGAGGGCATTTCGCCGGAAGACCGGTTCCGACCTCCGTCACCACTTGGTGGCGCCCAAGCGATGGGGGTGCCGTTCCTAAAAGCCGCGCTTTCATTCGTGTGAATTGGTGTGGATTCGTGGTTGAACCGCATGGAGACGGCTGAGCCGTGTCGATTCAACCCGCGGTAGCCGCCGACGTGTAGTCGGCGCTGAAATCCAAGGGCTTATGCGGTCCCGCTGATTCCGACCGGCGGTCCCGTTTTGGTGAATCGTCACGCCCGGCGGCAAGCGTCCGTATCCCCACTGAATCATGCGCCGAATGCACGTCGGCGGCTACGAGCTACTGAATGGTCACGGCTGAGAAGCGCCTGAACCACGGACCTGCCGCTTCTTCCACGAGGCTTTCGAGTGCCCAGTCTGCCTTGGTCATTTGTTCTAGATCACCAGTGCTCCTGGTCGCACGCGGAGGGCGGTAGCGGATCTCACTGACATCCTCGCCCACCAACTGGATGTTCTCATAGCCCTTCTGCCGCACGATGCCCTCCTTCACCCGCTCGGGCTTGCGTCGTGGCTCGGTCTTGATCTCGCATTTCGGCAGCCGCTCCAACGGCTTCCAAGCCTTCGCGGACAAGCCTTCGGCCAATCCCACCACCTTCTGATGGGCGTCGAGCCCAAGGATGAACTTGATCCCGTTCCGGTCCCAGCGGTCCAAATGTCCGGTGTGGGGAGAAGTCGGTGTCCCCGCGCAGGGTCACCTGCCCGGCGTGGGGTTCGACCGGGCGATTGCCCGGTCGATCCACTCGACGCTGTCCTTGTGCGAGGGCACGTTGCCCTTTTGGCCGGTTCACCAGATAGAGCACCTCCTTGGTGTTGGCCAGACTCACGATCAACGGATGATAACCCCAGATCCCATTGTACGAACGCCCGATCCCGCCCTTGCATTTCGCCCCGGTGCCGGCGATGGAACCATCCACATCGATGAACGCCTCAGCCAGGAAGCCCTCGGGCTGTTTGCCCCAGACCACCACTCTCGAAGTGCGGTTGATACACTCCTGCAAATCGAGGATGTCGAATTGGGGAAAACCGACAGGTGAAATCCCCGGCGGTCGTTGGGTCGGGAATTCGCTGTGCGCCGAGTCCGTTGAGGAAGTTCTCGTCCTGACGCCGCAACTCGATGTCCTCCATCCGCTCCCCGCCGGCCAGGATGTTGTAGCTCTGAGTCAGGACGTGATCGCTCTCGTGATAGGGCAGGTGCACTTTGAGCAGGTGCAGGTTTGATCGATCTCCTCTACCAGCCCAAGTCGCACGGCGGGTTGTGCATGGCCCCGATGCCGCCGCAACCCACCGCACCCGTGCGTCCCGCCATCTCATAGCGAATGCTACCTCCCTTCAGCATCGGCTCCGCTTGGGCCTCCCAGCTCTTGGGGGCCAGGCGCCGCTCGATTCGGCGCTTGCGGTTCCGGAGGTTTCGGCGGTAGGCTGGGTTCACTCGAAAGGTTCGTTTCATGGGCTGCTTTGTCTTTGTGCAACTTCATTTCAGCCCATGTTCACAGGCCTTTCGAGCTTTTCTTTTCAACGGGGGGGAAAAATCACGCTTGTTGCAGGTCTAGATCACCGGCATCCGGATACACTGTCCGGCGCAGAACTCCGTCCGAACTGTGATCCCGGACGGTTCACGCGTCGCTTTCGTTGCCAGCCACGCCTGGATTGCCGTCCGCAGCAAGTTGGATTCGCGAGCGTATGCCCACGTAGTGCCTTCGGTTGGCGCGAGGTCCTCCACTTGGCGGAAGTCCCGTGCTTCCACTCTGGTGCTGGCCGCGCCCTTCTTGTCGTGCGGCCTCCGGTCCTGCGACCGGAGCGATTTTCCATCCGGCCGCAGCCTGCGGGCCTCGGCGGATTCGGTGACGGCCACCAGTAATGGAACGTCGAGCGGACGCGGCACATCCTCAGCGGGGACGTAGGCGGGCCGATCAGCGTCCGTCATTTTGAGCGCTGCGTGCTCGCGTCCGGCCAGGTTGTCGGCGATCAGGTTGGCGTGACGCTTGGCATCCGCCAAGTCGGCGTAGGAGCGGAGAACCCGCTTTCCGATCGAGTAGTCGCCGGCATGGAACCGACCGAAGCCGGCCCTTGTTTCGGTGCGATAATTCGGAACCCGAGCGCTTCCTCGGCGTGCTTCCACCGGCTATCTCGAGCCGGCATGCGCTTTCACGCGCGCGGCTGTCGTAGAAGCGTCGTGGAAAGGCAATAGTGTTCAAAAAGGCCTCAAAGACACTGGTACCGGTGGTGGGGGTCGAACCCACACGACTTTTGAAGGTCCCGGGATTTTAAGTCCCGTGCGTCTGCCAATTCCGCCACACCGGCTGCTTCCTTGTCGGGGCGGCTTCCGGGTGTCTCCCGGCACCCTCCGGGAGACGCGCTGGTTGCTTTCCCGCCCCGATGCGCGGCAGTGCCCACTGCCGGCGCGGGTCTTCATATACCAAATGTCGGGGAGGCCGCAAATCTCGTGTTCGGATTTGGCTGGGACAGAATCGTCGCCATCCAGCAGGCGGTGTTCTTCGGGCGACTTCGAACGCCGGGCCGTTCTCCGGGGCATCGGCAACGAGCGGACCGGCTTCCTTTCCTGCGGGCGTTCTGGGTGACGCCGCGGCCGCGCGTGGCGAAGCCTCAGGGTGGGCCTTTGGGAAGGAGGTTGGGGAGGGCGTTGGCGGCGAACTGGACGGCGAGAGCGGCCAGGACCAGACCCATGATGCGGGTGACGAGCCGCAGGGCAATCGGGCTCAGCCAGCGGGCGCCGTGGGCCGAGAGCCGGAAGATCACGTAGATCGACGCGCACACCAGGAGGATGGCCACCAGCAGGGTGATCTGCTTCGCCAGGGTGTCCGCTTGGTTGTGCAGCAGGATCGCGCTGGTGATGGCGCCGGGTCCGGCGAGCATTGGCATGGCCAGCGGGGTGACGGCGATGTCGGCCTTCTCGGCGCCGGCGTCGGTCTCCGCCGGGGTCACCCGGACCGGGGAACTCTGGGCGCGGAGCATGTCGAGGGCCACGAGCAACAGCACGATGGCGCCGGCCAGTTGGAAGGCGGGCAGCGTGATGCCCAACAATTTGAAGAACAGCTGGCCGGCCCAGGCGAAGAACAGGAGCACCGCCGCCGAGGTCAGGCTGGCAATCTTTGCCACCCGGATGCGCTGCGCCGGGGTGTCGGTCGGGGTCATGGCCAGAAAGGCCGGCACCATGGCGATCGGGTCCACGATCACGAACATGGTGCTGATCGCCAGGAGCGCGTATTCGATCATGGGCGGATGACGCAGGGAGCGAGGATGGCCTCGCGCATGCCGTGGATGATCTTCTTGTCGGCGGGACAAACCGTGGCGAGCACCCCGCCCAGCCGCGCCCGGGCAGTGTCTCCGTCGCCCCGGACGAAGTAGTAGGGGCAGAGCCGCACGCGTCCCTCCATGGTCTGCGCCTCGTTTCGCTCGAAATCGAACCATCGGGCGGTCACGCGCCGGGGTTTGTGGTAACGCTGAAGCACCCACGGCGACCGTCCGGCATCGGCGAGTGCGCGATCCACCGCCTGGCTCCAATCGGCCACCGACAGGTCGCTGCCCAGGGAAACGCCGCGGGCGCCCCAGGCTTCGGGGGAGAAGCCGGAGGGTTTCAGGATCAGGGCGCGTTCCTTTTGGGAAAGGCCCTTGAGCTGGTGCCAATCGGTGAGGTCCAGTCCCGGAACGGCCCCGTGAGGCGGCAGCGGGGCGGGGTCGACGAACCACGAATAAGGAACGTGCTGTTGCAGACGGCGGAGAAATGCGTCGCCCAGTTCGCGACGCCAGAAGGCGGCCAGGTTGCGGTTCCACAGCAGCGCCAGAAGGGCCTTTTCCTCGAGGAACGCCTTGGGCGGCGGGGTCAGGCGAACCGAACCAACGACTGCCTGCTCGAACAAGCCGGTCGCGCCGGGCACATCGTCGAGGTCAAACAGCTCGAAGAACCGATACACCGCATCGCCCGGATCCGGCGCGTCGAAATCCCCGGGCTGGACCTGGAACCGGTCGCTGCCCAACTCCGCGCCGAGCCAGGCCATTTCGGGCCGGTAGCTCGAAGATTCCTCGGAGACCACGAGGTGCACGCGGGGCGCATCGCCGAAGATGCCGGCAAAGCCCTGGCGCATTCCATCCGGTCCTCCCACCAGCGACGGTTCGCCATCGGCCGCAGTTTCCGCGTAGTGCCGGTGCAGCCAGTCGGTGAGGCCGATGCCACCCGGGACCGAATCGAGTTCGGTGATGGCGAAACCTGCTTCGGTGAGCAGGATGTCGGGCCGGATCACGCGGGGCACATCGTGGCGAAAGGCGCGATGGCGCTGGAGGTCGAGGATCGAGCCGGGCTTGCCGCGGTCCAGCCATTCCGCCACCCAGCCCGGTTGCCGGCCCTCGACGCTGTGGCGGTAGAGCAGGTTCGCCGCGCGGTAGAATTGGAGGAGAACCCGGCCCAGCGACTCGAGTTCACGGGCGAAACTCGCTTCAAGGGGGAACGGTTCGGTGGCGGTGCGCCACTCCTGGTCGGCGAACAAGCCGCCGGGGGGGAGTCGGTCGCGCAGATGGTGCGCGCGCGCGGCGTCGGAAGCGGCGGACAGGGAGGTGTTCACTCGCCGGCGCGGGACGGACGGTCTTCGGCGCCCCGCGGGACGCCTTCGTAAACGCCGGCCAAGGGGACGTCGAGGCTGAGGCTGTCGAGGTGGAGGATCGCCGTGATGTCTGCCAGCTCCTCGCGACACCAATCGCGGCTGCGCCGGTGGATGCGTACGGCGGGTTGCTCCTGTTCGACCAGGACGTATTCCTCGAGCGAAGGAAGCGTGGTGTAGGCGAGGAACTTCTCCCGCTCATCGATGCGCCGCGTGCTACCGGAGAGGACTTCGACGATCAGCTTGGGATGCCGGACGAACCGGGGATGCGTGTCGCGGGGATCGCAGGTCACAACGAGGTCAGGATAGTAGAAGTACTCGTCCTCGCGAATCCGGAAGTTGACCAGGATGTCGACGGCGTACAACTGGCAGGGGCCCGCCTTGAGGGCCGGGCGGATCAGCATCGCCAGGTTCATCAGGATCGTGTTATGCGCCCGAGTGGTGCCGGACATTGCATACACCAGTCCGCCCAGATACTCGTGGCGGGTCTCGCTGGCCTCCTCGGCGGCGAGGTAATCCTCGACGCTCACGAAGTCGTGTTGCAGGGCGGCTTCAGCCATGGTGGGAATCTGGCGCAACCGGGAGGTGGGGGCAAGCGCGGCTAGCCGCGGATCTGGCCGGTGCCGATCGCCACCCACTTGTAGCTGGTCAACTCGGCCAGCCCCATCGGCCCCCGCGCGCCGACCTTGTCGGTGCTGATGCCGATCTCCGCGCCCATGCCGAACTCGCCACCGTCGGTGAAGCGGGTCGAGGCATTCCAATAAACCGCCGCCGAATCGACCTCGTTGAGGAAGCGCTTCGCCGTGGCTTCGTTCTTCGTCACGATCGCATCCGAATGGTGTGAACCGAACTCGTTGATGAGCCCGATTGCCTCGTCGGCGCCGTTGACCAAGCGAACGTTCAGGATCAGCGAGAGGTATTCGGTGTGCCAATCCTCCTCCGTGGCCGGCTTGAGCTTCCCGGCGGGCGCGAGGTTGCCCAAGCGGGTCACGGTGTCCGGATCGCCGCGCAGCTCGACGCCCTGTTCCCAAAGTGCGCCGGCCAACTGCGGCAACACCGCGTCGGCAGCGGCGCGGTCCACGTAAAGGGTCTCGATGGCGTTGCAGACCCCCGGTCGGTGGCATTTCGAGTTCACGGCGACGGCTGTGGCCATGGCGGGATCGGCGTCGCGGTCGACGTATACGCTGCAAATCCCCTTGTAGTGTTTGATGACGGGCACCTTCGAGCAGTCGGCCACAGCGCGGATGAGGCCCTCGCCGCCCCGCGGCATGCAAAGATCGACGTAATCGGTGAGCGAAAGCAGGGCGGGAATGGCGGCGCGATCGGTGGTGGCGACGAGTTGAATGGCATGCGCGGGGAAGACGGGCAAGGTGCGGCGTCCGGCGGTGACCAGCGTTTCGGCGATGATGCCGTTCGAGTGGATGGCCTCTTTGCCGCCGCGGAGGATGGTGGCGTTCCCCGATTTGAAGCAAAGGCCGGCGGCGTCGGCGGTCACGTTGGGACGTGATTCGTAAATGATCACCACGACGCCAATGGGGGTGGCGAGCTTCTGCAACTTCAGGCCGTTGGGCCGGGTGCGCGCGTCCAGCAGGCGGCCGACGGGATCCTCGAGTGCCGCAACCTCGCGCAGGCCCTTCGCCATGCCTTGAATGCGGCGGTCGTCGAGCTTCAGGCGGTCGAGCATGGCGGCTGACAACCCCGCCTTTTCACCGGCTTCCAGGTCGAGCGCATTGGCCGCCTGAATCTTCGCCGCGTCGCCTTCGAGCGCGTCGGCCATGGCCCGCAGACAGCGGTTCTTCTCGTCCGTCGTCAGGCGGGTGAGGGCGTGCGACGCGGTCCGGGCCTGACGGGCGAGGACGGTCATTTCTTCGATCAGATTCATGGCGGGACGCTAGATGAAAGCCGCGGGCCGGGGAATCGGTTTCTGGCTGCGGGTTCAGAGTTCGAGCAGGTAGAGCCGGATGCCGATCTGCGCCTGGACGTTGCTGATGTCGCCGGACTGGGCGAGGCCATCGAGAGTGATTTCGTGACCCCACGAGTAATTCCAGCGGGCCTCGAGACTCACGGAGGCCTGGCGCGTGAAGAAATACTCGATGCCGCCGCCGACGCCCAGGGCGGGGTAGAAGCCCGAGGCATCGACGGGGATGCCCTGACCGGCGGGTTTGAGATCGTTGAATTCGCCGTAGGCGGCCCCGAATCCCGCCATGACAAAGGGAACGACGCGCCCCCGTTCGAGCGGCAGGCGGAAGCGCAAGTGCGGAATGACGGGGACGAAGGCGTATTCGCCGATGCTCCCGCGGGCGCCGTAGTGGATGGCCCATTCCATGGATTCGCCGGTCAGTTCGACCCCGAGGTGGCGACCGAAATTTGCCCCAAGTGAGAGTCCGAAGATCTGGTTGAACGGGCCCCAGGAGGAGACCTCGGGTTCGAGTTTGACGCCCGGAACCCAGTTGCCGTCCGGCATCACCCCGACGCCGATCCGGACGCCCGCATACAGGCGGGCGGGGACGTCGGCAAGGGAATCGGCCTTCGGCTGGGGGTGGTTTTCATCGAGGTAGACGCGCAACCCCATCGTCACCAGCGGCGCGGACATGTCGAGTTCCTGGCGTTGCCCGTCAATGCTGACGTCCACCGGGTCGGACCACATGTATTTGCCCTCGATGCCGAAGGTGATGTTATCGGCGAGGAAGTACTCGATGCCGCCGCCAAGCGCGACGCTGAACGAGCCGCCGTTGGCGTCGATGTCGCGCCCGAAACCGGCCTGGGTGCGGTCGTTGTACTCCATACGGTTGGGGCCGATGCCGGCAATCAGGTAGGGCACGAGGCGGTCCTTGAGCATCGGGTAGCGGAAGCGGGCCTGCGGGACGAAGTGCCAGATGCCCTCCTCACCGACGCTGGTGTCGGTGCGGTCCAGCAGTTCCATCTCGTAAAAATCGGCGGCGAACTCGATGCCCCAATACCGGTTCAGGTTCACGCCGGCGCCGAGGCCGATGCCGTCGAGCACGTCCCACGCGGTGTTGAACTCGGCACTGCGGAACTGGATGTAGGGTCGGAGGCGGTCGGCGTCCTCTGCTTGGGCGACGAGCACGGCGCCACCGGCGAGAAGGGCGGTCAATGACCATCCGGGCGTCCGGGTTGAGCGGGGGTTTCGTCTGCAGGGAGCGGTCGAGGTCGGCGGGCAGGTCGGCATGTCAGGCTGGGTTTCTCGGTGGTTTCGACCGATTCAATTGTCGTTGTCAGGCTTCGTGTCGGGCGCGGCCACGGTAGGCGCCGCCGGCGGGAGTGTCGAGCTTGATCGGGGCGGGTCCCAAGCTCCTGGCAGGGCGAGTGACAAAGTAGCTGGAGGGGGTTGAACGGGGGGCGGAGGGCGGTTGGCGACGGGTCCGAGCGGGGCATGGAGGCGATGAAAGCCCGCATTTGGGCCTGCTTGCGGCTCCGGCGGACATACCGATCCCTCCCCGCGGCAGCGCCCCGGGGTGAGCGACTCGGTTTGGGTGGGTCGGCTACGCCGGTGGCGACATGAACCGACGGATCAGGCCACCAGGATGGCGACAGATGTGCAACTCGTAGTCGGGCAGCGACTTCTTGCCCCCGCGTTTGTAGCGCTGCTGTTCGTGCAGGAAGATGGTCAGGGAGCGAAACAGGGACAGCACCCGCGCCGTGTTGGTCTCCGCCACCGGACAGCGATCCTCGTCCTGGGTGCGATCCCGCCGATGATGCTGGCCGTTCTCGATCTTCCAGTGACTGCGCACCAGGGCCAGCAGGGGGGCCGGCCCGGCCTCGTCGGTCCAGAAACTGGTCGCCGCGTAGACGGTCTCCTCGGTGTGTTTGACCACTTGCCCGCCGCGGACATGATCGACCTTGCGGTCCACGCGCAACACCTGGGCCGCGCCGGCCAGTCCCAGGGTCTGGGGCGTGACCGCCACGCACCACAGCGCCCGGTCTTCAACCCGCCCGTGCCCTTTTCGATGGTGCGGGCCTGAGGGGGAAAAGCGCCCCGAGGAGCGATTGGGCTTTGGCGAAGGCCCCGGGTTGATTGCCCTTGAGTATCAGGAGGTAATCGGCCCCGTTGTCCTGGGTGAGTTGCCGCGCGTTGGCCTTGGTGGTGTGGGCGGCATCGGTCGTGACACACACCCCCGCCAGGTCCATCGAGGACCAGTGCGCCGCGACCGCCGCCTCCTCGTTGGTGTTGGCTGGCACAGCCACTTGGTCCACCAGTCGCTGCTGGTCGGTGACGAAGTTGACCAGTGTCAGGGCTTTGTCGGCTTTGGGCTTCTGCAATTCTGCCGGGATCTCCTCGGGCGGTTCCGGGGCCGTGGCCACCGCCGGGGCCGGCGCGGCATTCTTGACCACCTTGCCGTCCAGGTGGAGGACCTCTGCCCGGCGGGGATCCTCGCGGGCCATCCAGCCGACCAGCACGCCCTTGAGTTGCTCGACATCAATCTTTTTGAGCAAGCGGCGGAAGGTGCGCTCACTGGGCACGTCGCATTGCCGGGGAGCCCCCGGGCGCGGGCGGCAACGCAACTGCCAGCGCTGACCATGATTGAGGCTGGCGGCGAACTCGGCAATCGCGTGCGGCCCGTCGGAACCAGCCGCCACCGCCAGGGCGATCAAACTCAGCACCGTGGCCAGCGGATGCCGGAGGCCCTTGGGCCGGCGGGGTTCATGCATCTGCTCGGCGAAACACTGCCACAACGAAAACAACTGGCCCGTGGCCACCGGACAGGCCGGCGGCAGGGGCCGTTCATGGGCGGCCAGATGCGGCGGGAGTTGGGCCGCGCGCAGGTGCTTCAAGGCCGCGGGCCCCAGCGCCCGGACCCAGAGTTGCTTGGGATGGGTGGTGTCGGTGTAGAAGTCCTGCCAGTCGCGCTGGCAGCCCCAGGTGTGGAGCCGAGCCGTTGCCAGCCGGCGGCTTTGTAGCAGGTGCCCCGGAAGCGTTGCGGATCGACGAAGGTCTCGACCGCGAGCACGGGATGGCCGAAGTGCTGCTGCCAGTCCTGGGCCAGACGTTCACAGCTGAGCTTCAACACGCGCGAGGCCAGATTGGGCCAGCGCCCCGGGGCGGCCAGGACCAGGAAGCGCTGGTTTTGGGCCAGCAGATGGCGCCGGGCCGCCACCTCGCGGGCCGACCAATGCAGCCAGCGGTCCCGGGGCTTGAGGTGGAAGGCGGGCGAACAGAAGACCAGCAGGGCCAGCCACTGCCCCTGAAACTCGGCCACATAGCGCAGGGCCTGGCCCACGGCGGTGGCGTTCTTGAGGTAGTGCCTGCGGCGGAGAAGGTCGTCGAACCGGGGGCGTTCGGATTCCTCGATGAGACGCACCCGGACCCCTTGGAGCAACTCGGGTTCCGGGGGCAGTCCCTCGCTCACCACGTTGGAAAGATGGACCGACATGCCCGGAGTGAAGCAGGGAGAGGAGGGGGTGCCCAGAGAAATCGAACCAAATCTCTCCCTTCAAACCTCTTCCACGACTCCTTGACAACCGCCCTGAAGCCAAGGCCATAACTCCACAGAACCACGTTCTCCGCATAACGCCGGTTACCGCAACCGGAGGGTAACCGGCGCCGGTGGCTCTTCATCGGGCACCCGGACGCGGGTTGGCGCAGTGCGGTGATCTACTCGATCATCATCAGTTGCCGCCGTCGCGGGATCAACCCCCAGGAATACCTTACCGACGTCCTGCGGAGGCTCCCCGGCCTAAACATCACCCAGATCGACCCGTTATTGCCCGAGAACTGGCAACCCCAGTTAGCTTCGGCGGTGTGAGGTTCGAGGTTGGCCTTGCCCGCGCCGAGCCGCCCGGCGACCTGCACCCTGCTTACCGCTTACGTTCGGTCTGCTGTTCGGGCTCCAGGGCCAGCCACGCCTCACCCGATTCGCGCTGCTGGAGGCGGAGGTCGGCCAGGTAGGCTTGGCCGGCGGCCTTGGACGTGAAAACACGGCGGATACCGAGGCTGAAGATCGCGGGAGGGGGGAGCTGAGCGGACGTACCGACGGTCCGCGGGTGAGGCAGGCGACTGGGTCGCCCCTTCAGGGCTGGGTTGCTGGGAGATCGCCAACCCCAGGGCGATGCCCTGGGCTGAAGTCTGTCGCGCCGTTGGCGCTTCGGAGAGTCGTTCGCCCCGACGCGGGTTCGCGCAAGTCCTTAGCGATCATCGTAAAATTTTGGTGGGGAAGGTGGTGAGCGATGCAGGACTCGAACCTGCGACCCGCTCCGTGTAAAGGAGCCCTACCACCCTTGATTATGCAGGACTTACGTCAGCGAAAGACGTTTGGTGCCAGATTTGTGCCAGGGATTTGTAGCTTTTGACTGCGATCCTGGCGGCGATGCCGAAGATGCTGTGTGACGGCAGCCGGAAATCGGCCTTCGAGCAGGCGCGGGAGATCCTGCAGGGGATGATGCGAAGACGTGGCGGCCGGATCGGGAGCGACTACTGGGCCTGCTGTGCGGGAATGGAGTCTCGGGACGCCAAGCTGCGGCCTCTAACCCGCATTTCTCACAGGTCGAGGTTTCACTGATCACGCACCGGAAATGCGGGCTAAAGGAAACCCGCGCCCCAGTTGAGGTATGGATTGAACCACGAACAGGGTGTTTGCAGCTTCCACTGAACCGGGGAGCTTCATTTCAGCAGTTCTTGTTTTCATTCAGATGACATAACTTATTGCGGGGGCGCGGGTTTCAACAGTCCGGAATTCTCACCCCGCGACGCTCCCCGCTACCCGTCTTCCTCAAGCTGTGAGAATTCCGGGCTAACACCGGACCAGGGACACCCCTGTGTCCCGGCGCTGGATCGAAAACCACGGCAGGTTCATCCCGCAGAACCCGAACGCCCCTCGATCATGCGTCAGTTACACATGGAACGTATTGTTGCCCCACTCGTCTATTACGGCCACTACCTGCCGCCTGCGAAGCCGGACGACGGTTACGCAGTTGCGGTCAGCCACGCTGCCCTTCGCGGTCTTCATCGCCGATCGCCTTTCCGAGGGTCGCTCTTCCAGCCGAACCTCAGGTTCATAGCGAAATTCCAGACGCTGACCGCTATGATGGAAACGAGATTCGCCAAGTAAACATCCATGCTTAACCAAGTCACCTGGACTTGCAACAACAGTACGCTCCAGGCAATGCCCGCGAGGCAGATTAGGTTGAACTTGCCGAACCGAATCGCTCGTGCCCGCCAGCCGCCTGTTACCGCCGCCAAGCCTCCGAATGTCCAGACATCATTCCAAACGAAATTGTTGACGATGGCCGTCTCCGCTGCGAGGACCTTGCTTAACGTGAGGTCCCAACCCAAATTCGCAGGATCAGCCAGCAACCAGATTACCGCCATGTCCACGAACACCCCGCTTCCACCCACCACACAGAACTGCGCGTACCGACGCAATACGGTGAGGCGAACCTGACACGGCGTACTGGCAGTCCATTTCATGAGTCTATATACCTCCCAGCACCCGCAACCTTGGCCGTACGCGGGCGTACAGCAAATGGAATCCACTTTGTTGAGAATCGCCGGTCAAGGCGATCGCCACGTGGCGTGTTGTTGGAGCCACAAGATGTCAGGATTACCAGCCATGACGGCATCGTCGCGAGGTGGGTTCACGGTTCGCTTATCCCGCCACCGGTGCCGTTCCACGTGTGCATCAGCAAACGCCAAGTTTGCACCGCTACGGTGTTGCGTGCCAGGTTTATCTCGCAAAATCCAGCCCTCGGGCTGCTGTTCACTAAAATCCCATTGCAGCGCGAAGCTCCCGTCGTTGATCGTTTCCACCCTCTCGTCGAGGAAAGCGAACATTTCGGACGGTATTGGTTTCCTGATATCGCTTAGCCGTCGATATGTCCTGGCCGCTGGGCTCTCGACCGGGCTCCCAAGAAAGCAGTTGAGTGACACCGTGCGGACACGCGGCTGGGAGACTCCAGAGACCTTCACGGGCCGCCTGGCGGACGGGCATTGCCAGACGGAGACCTCCTGACCGAGATATGGCGCCAGCACGCTTTGGCGCAAATAGACGGTGTTCGTGCAATCCGGCCCCGGTAGCCCAAGCCATCCTTCCACCCACGTCGCGCCAAGCGCCTCGTCTCGTCCGTCCGAGTTCGGGGGCAGTTCGTCCTTGTAGTCCTGTGCATACAGATGGAGTGCCAAGGCAAACTGACGGAGGTTCGATGCACATGTCGCCTCCTTCGCTCGCGACTTGGCTGCCAGGACCGCAGGCAGGATCATGCCCGCCAACACTGTAATCACAGCGATCACTGTCAGCAACTCGATCAGGGTGAAAGCCCGGCAGCACCCACGGGTTGTCAAGACCAACCGGCTTGGGACCTCTACAAAGCCCGCGTCGGACTCCCATGAGAGGCGGCGCTGGCTGGACGCAAGTCCCAGGGCCCCATCTTCATTTCCACTCGTGTTCATTCGTGGTTCTTCCAGACCATGCCAGTTCATCCAGCCCAGCGGAAGTTCACAAATCGCCAGACCAGCACGATGTGCAGCGTCACGAACACCGACAACAACCCGTAGCGCCACCAGCGCCACTCGCGCCGGCTCAGTTCCACGCCCAGTGCAATGAACACCGGGAACGCGCAGGAGGCAAACCGCGTAAAGGACGTGAATGTCCCGCTCATTGCTGGCAGTACCGCCAGCCAGTAGGTCCACACAAGCATTCCCTTGTCATGGTACCACATCACCGGCAGCGTGTAGAGTACCATCAAGAAAGCGCACCGGTCCAGCAGTGAGCCACGAAAGGCATGCCACCCCGTAGGACTCCAGAAACCAAACACGAACTTCGGCGCATTCCACAGGTTGCTGATCGAATGCACCCGCCAATACTTCTGAGCCTCAAATCCCTCAAATGGATTTTCCGTCCAATGCCACATCAGAGCAAGATATACGCACCATCCGACGAAAGGCGTTCCCACCAGTAACCATGGTAACCACGTCTGGCCACGCCTTTCCCCACTGTTTTCAATCGGCTGTTGCCTGTCGCCAGCCATCTCCAATCTGACGCCAGTTGAAGGCCGTTGGCTTTCCTGGCGGATACCGGCTGCTTTGACCCGCACGCTCGGCGTCCTAGCTCCGTTTTCAGCAATGGGCACGTTTTTCCCTGTTCCTTGCTCCGCACTTCCTACTGTTGCATTCCCACCCCCTTCCCAGCACTCGACAGCTCTATCACAGACCTTTTGGTGCCAGGTTGGTCGCGCTACACTGAATGCATGCCAAGCCAATGGCAGCACCGCAAATGCCCCGACCCCACGAGAAACCGGGAGCAGCACTGCAAACACGGCTGCGAGTCCATAACGGCGTTCCTCCAAGCCAAGCCACAGAAGCACGAGTAGCAGGAGGAACAGGCTCTCAGAGTAAATGAACTGGAAGAACAGCGAGCCAGGGAAGGTGATTAGGAACACCAGTGACCAAATCGCCGCCAAGCGGCCCCATCTTCGTGAAACCAACCGGTAGAACAACGTCCAGGCTGCGAGTGAGAAAACATTCGAGAGCGCCAGCCCAGCGATCACGTGATTACCCCCGAACAGCGGACCCGCGGCCCGAATCAGCATCGGCAACAGTGGATAAAACGCGCACGAGGGCAGTCCTTCCGCGTAACCCTCCTCACTGAGTAGGAGATAGTGTGCACCGTCCCAGGTAGCAAAATGACTCGCAAAAACCGGTTCGCCTTCCCGAGGCCACCGGACATTCACTGTGTGGAACTGACCCCAGTCGAGATTGCCCCAGGCAACCAGGGAACCAAGCAAGAGCACGAGATACGCGGCCTTGTGGGCAAGGGGCCACCCAACCGCGCGCGCCTGGCTCATAGTCCGTGAATACTTATACATCTCAACAACGTTCAGTTCGCATTGCCGCCTTGGCTACGAACTGGCATACTTTAGTCCACTCTGGGACCGGTGTGCGGCGTAGCGCGATAATCCGCGGAAACGGACCAAAGAATTCCGCGTGGACCAAGCGTGGTGGGCCGCGGCTGATTCGTGGAATCGGTCCGTCTGCGGAACCTCGCCAGTGGGCTACCGACAACCCCGGCAGGCCGCCCCCAAACTGTGGAGGTCGCGAAAAGGTGTCGCCGGATGAGAAGGCTTAGCTTCTCCAGCCCAATTGGTTTGTCTCCACCGTGCGACTCAACGGCTCTCATTCTTGCCTGGCCTCACTGATCTCTCCATCCGTCGCCTGCACACCTGCTGTGATCATCTGGGATCTCATCGCACCTTCCTGCAGCGCCCCATCGGACGGCAAGCTGTCAGGGGTCGCTCCAGTGCCCCATGAGAAGACGTAACAAGGAGTCCAAACCGTGCCGCACTCGAAGCTAATCCGCAACGTCGAGATGTGCCCGGCAATCCGGAATAACCTCCGAACTGAGTTGCAGTTGCAGACTGAAAGAATAGGGAGGTATCCAGCTGTGAGTCGTACTCGACTGTCACTCAGGTATGACGGGACCCCGGTGAACTGTGGTCCTTGACCGGCAGCACGGGAATAACTTTGCATGCAGAGGCGTCGGCCTCGGATATCGTTTGTAATCTGAAAAAAGCCCGAGAGACTTGGGCACACCGTCTTTTCCCGGCAGCTAGGGGGCCATATCGGGCGCATTTCCATGGCAGAATGTGCCTAACGAACGAGGGACATGTCACAGTTGGCTGTTCTACTCTCATCACTCTTGCACCACGCCGTCAGAGGAGCCACCGCAGAACAATATTTTACGAGTCGCGATTATGAGTAGCGTCAGCAACGACAGGTTTTGGATTGTCGCGGCAAGGTTGGAGGTACGTCCGAACAGCCAGTTATAGCGGCCGAAACACATACAGGAGGGACCCTTCGTCAGCGAAAGGAGGACGAGCTGCCCCGCAAAGCATACAAACAGCGCAATCGTCCCAAGAAACAGCAAGCGGCTGCGAAGGTTGAACATGAGCAGGACACCCAACACGGCCTCCGCATAGCTAATCATACTCGCAAGGGCCACAGCATATGTGGAGGGTATGCCGTCATAGGCCAGAACCGCTGCAAGCCCGCCTAGCGAGTCGGCCTTGAGGATTGAGGCTAGGAGAAGCATCGCGCCAAGCAACGGCGGAAACCATACCTCAACAAGTGACGTCAGCGCTGAACTTCTGGTTGACACGCAACCACTAGCATCTGGACTATTCACCGCTTCCGTCAACAAGGCCCGAGTTCTATGCGGTTGGTCGCTGCGAGCCTCCATTGGTTCGGATCATCGTCACAACGTGTTTGCTGAATGCTCACTCAGTCCCTCACAGCGCCGGTTGGATAGCTGTGTTAGAGTACGTGTTGGCTATGGCAAGGCCATATGGGATCCATACCTTCTCTTCAGGGTCCCAAAAGAAGCGAAAGACGAACGGTGCAACTGGATCGGGTGCCTTCAGTCGAACCAGCAGACAGATGTCCGCGCACGAGAGTGCCTGGTGCAACTGCAGACAATCGGAAGCCCTCCGTAAGCAATCGAAGCTTGGAAGTCCCAGAAAGACTCCAACGTTCTGCATCTTATCGAAGACGAGTTCAATAAGGTCGGTAGGCAACGCGTACGCGGAGAACGTCGTCACCCATGAAGAGTCAACGGCAATTGCTTGCCAATAATCCTTGTAAGAAGTGTAATCGCTCACAAGGTCGAAGTATGCCCGGTGGATATTTTCGGGGCTGCCGCCCTCCACTATTTGTTTCGCCAACTTTGGGTCCCTGATTTCCGGCGTACTTCCGATAGTCGGCTTAGACGAGGGATTTCTGAGAAACTCCGCCATTGTCGCTACGCGGTTTGAACTCACCGACAGTGGGATCGGCGTGACGAACGCTCGATAGCTATCATACGAGCCGCTACTGAAAGCCCTTACGCAGGCGATTATGGAATTGCTCAACGCCTGCGACTGCGCCTCCGAGATAACAGTCGTATTTGTTGTCGGAATCTCATCGATCCAGGTAGTGTCGAACAAGGCGTCAGCCACATCGATGAATTTGGCGGCCTCCCATTCAGAGATGATCGACAACTCGTGAGGAGGGATATGTCGGACAATCTGGTTCCTTGACCCGCGCTGCAGTATCGTAATAACGACAAGCACCAATACTACAGTGGCACCAATGAGTAGGGGACCCTTGAAACGTTGACTTTTCACATGCACTGTATTAGGAGAACCCACTACTCACAGATATGACCTCAGAAGCGCTGACACTCTAAGAACCGCCGGTGCTCGGCGCGGGATCTCGGACGTCATTATAGACCCAGCACGATGACCCCCTGCGATCGACGAACGTCGGCCAGAGCGAAGGTACTTATTTTGTAGTCAGAGTCGCTGTACTCGCCGGAATGTAGTACGCCTATTGGGTGATCGGATCGCAACAATCCACTTTGACGGGATTGCAGCCGTTAGTGCCATAACCATCTTCATATTGGCCACACACTTGGCCGGTACTGCAGTTCTTTACGGCGATCCGCTGACCATTTTCGTACCATGTGCAACGGACCCTGTTATCTCCGGCGACCAGAGTGACTCCTACCACCGTCAAGGCGCACACGAGTACTGCTGTCGCATATAGTCTTTTCATCGCGGTGCATTGTTGAACGCTTTGCCTCGCCCTATCAAGCCAGGATTTCCGTTTCACGACGCGGCGACGCGGCAGCCAGGACGAGTGACAAAGTAGCTGGAGGGGGTTGAACGGGGGGCCGGAGGGCGGTTGGCGACGGGTCCGAGCGGGGCATGGAGGCGATGAAAGCCCGCATTTGGGCCTGCTTGCGGCTCCGGCGGACATACCGATCCCTCCCCGCGGCAGCGCCACGGGGTGGGGGGGCATTACAGGTGGGTCGGCTACGCCGGTGGCGACATGAACCGACGGATCAGGCCACCAGGATGGCGACAGATGTGCAACTCGTAGTCGGGCAGCGACTTCTTGCCCCCGCGTTTGTAGCGCTGCTGTTCGTGCAGGAAGATGGTCAGGGAGCGAAACAGGGACAGCACCCGCGCCGTGTTGGTCTCCGCCACCGGACAGCGATCCTCGTCCTGGGTGCGATCCCGCCGATGATGCTGGCCGTTCTCGATCTTCCAGTGACTGCGCACCAAGGCCAGCAGGGGGGCCGGCCCGGCCTCGTCGGTCCAGAAACTGGTCGCCGCGTAGACGGTCTCCTCGGTGTGTTTGACCACTTGCCCGCCGCGGACATGATCGACCTTGCGGTCCACGCGCAACACCTGGGCCGCGCCGGCCAGTCCCAGGGTCTGGGGCGTGACCGCCACGCACCACAGCGCCCGGTCTTCAACCCGCCCGTGCCCCTTTTCGATGGTGCGGGCCTGAGGGGGGAAAAGCGCCCCCGAGGAGCGATTGGGCTTTGGCGAAGGCCCCGGGTTGATTGCCCTTGAGTATCAGGAGGTAATCGGCCCCGTTGCCCTGGGTGAGTTGCCGCGCGTTGGCCTTGGTGGTGTGGGCGGCATCGGTCGTGACACACACCCCGGCCAGGTCCATCGAGGACCAGTGCGCCGCGACCGCCGCCTCCTCGTTGGTGTTGGCTGGCACAGCCACTTGGTCCACCAGTCGCTGCTGGTCGGTGACGAAGTTGACCAGTGTCAGGGCTTTGTCGGCTTTGGGCTTCTGCAATTCTGCCGGGATCTCCTCGGGCGGTTCCGGGGCCGTGGCCACCGCCGGGGCCGGCGCGGCATTCTTGACCACCTTGCCGTCCAGGTGGAGGACCTCTGCCCGGCGGGGATCCTCGCGGGCCATCCAGCCGACCAGCACGCCCTTGAGTTGCTCGACATCAATCTTTTTGAGCAAGCGGCGGAAGGTGCGCTCGCTGGGCACGTCGCATTGCCGGGGAGCCCCCGGGCGCGGGCGGCAACGCAACTGCCAGCGCTGACCGTGATTGAGGCTGGCGGCGAATTCGGCAATCGCGTGCGGCCCGTCGGAACCAGCCGCCACCGCCAGGGCGATCAAACTCAGCACCGTGGCCAGCGGATGCCGGAGGCCCTTGGGCCGGCGGGGTTCATGCATCTGCTCGGCGAAACACTGCCACAACGAAAACAACTGGCCCGTGGCCACCGGACAGGCCGGCGGCAGGGGCCGTTCATGGGCGGCCAGATGCGGCGGGAGTTGGGCCGCGCGCAGGTGCTTCAAGGCCGCGGGCCCCAGCGCCCGGACCCAGAGTTGCTTGGGATGGGTGGTGTCGGTGTAGAAGTCCTGCCAGTCGCGCTGGCAGCCCCGGGTGGAGCCGAGCCGTTGCCAGCCGGCGGCTTTGTAGCAGGTGCCCCGGAAGCGTTGCGGATCGACGAAGGTCTCGACCGCGAGCACGGGATGGCCGAAGTGCTGCTGCCAGTCCTGGGCCAGACGTTCACAGCTGAGCTTCAACACGCGCGAGGCCAGATTGGGCCAGCGCCCCGGGGCGGCCAGGACCAGGAAGCGCTGGTTTTGGGCCAGCAGATGGCGCCGGGCCGCCACCTCGCGGGCCGACCAATGCAGCCAGCGGTCCCGGGGCTTGAGGTGGAAGGCGGGCGAACAGAAGACCAGCAGGGCCAGCCACTGCCCCTGAAACTCGGCCACATAGCGCAGGGCCTGGCCCACGGCGGTGGCGTTCTTGAGGTAGTGCCTGCGGCGGAGAAGGTCGTCGAACCGGGGGCGTTCGGATTCCTCGATGAGACGCACCCGGACCCCTTGGAGCAACTCGGGTTCCGGAGGCAGTCCCTCGCTCACCACGTTGGAAAGATGGACCGACATGCCCGGAGTGAAGCAGGGGGAGGAGGGGGTGCCCAGAGAAATCGAACCAAATCTCTCCCTTCAAACCTCTTCCACGACTCCTTGACAACCGCCCTGAAGCTCCTGGCGCAGGGCCCGCCTCGAGCGGTTTGCCCGCGAGGCGGCCGGGGAAACTCAACAGCACGTGGGAACGCGCCCGGACGTTCTCATCGGCAACTACCCGGAGGGGAATCTCGTGGCAAACATCCTGGCCCACGAACTCGGCGTGACCGTCATCGGAGCGATGACCTACGGAGTGCTTTATCGCCCCCTGGCGGAGAAGGTGCCCACGGAGTGATGGGCGGTCCCGCGCCGGCGGTCGATCCTCGGGGCGGGGTGGCGACAGGAAAGAAAAAGGGGGTGCACGGGTGTGCGAGCCCCCCTGATGAGGACCGCGTTCGGGGTCAGGCGACGGTGACTTCCGGGCAGAGGTAGACGTCCTGGATGGCGTTCAGGAGCTTGACGCCTTCTTCCATGGGGCGCTGGAAGGCCTTGCGCCCGGAGATCAGGCCCGTGCCGCCGGCGCGCTTGTTGATGACGGCGGTGGTGACGGCATCGCCGAAGTCGTTTTTGCCCGAGGCGCCGCCGCTGTTGATGAGGCCGGCCCGGCCCATGTAGCAGTTGGCGACCTGGTAGCGGCACAGATCAATCGGGTGCTCGCTGCTCAGCTCGGTGTAGATGCGCTGGTCGTACTTGCCGTAGCTGCCTTCGCGGTTCAACGCCGCGTAGCCACCGTTGTTCTCGGGCAGCTTCTGCTTGATGATGTCAGCCTGGAGGGTGACTCCCAGGTGGTTGGCCTGACCGGTGAGGTCGGCGGCAACGTGGTAGTCCTGGTCCTGCTTGAAGGCGTTGCTGCGGAGGTAGCACCACAGCACGGTGGCGAGGCCGAGCTCGTGGGCGAGCGCGAAGGCCTGGCTGATCTCGATGATCTGACGGCCGCTCTCGGGCGATCCGAAGTAGATCGTGGCGCCCACCGCTGCCGCGCCCATGTCGGCGCACTGCTCGATGGTGCCGAAGAGGATCTGGTCGAACTTGTTCGGGTGGGTCATCAGTTCATTGTGGTTGATCTTCACGATGAACGGGATGCGGTGGGCGTATTGACGGGCCACCGAACCCAGCACGCCATAGGTCGAGGCGACCGCGTTGCAGCCGCCCTCGACCGCCAGCTTCACGATGTTCCCGCTGTCGAAGTAGTCGGGATTCTTCGCGAAGCTTGCCGCGGCCGAGTGTTCGATGCCCTGGTCGACGGGGAGGATCGAGACGTAGCCGGTGCCGCCGAGCCGGCCGTGGCCGAAGAGGCGCTGCAGATTGCCGAGCACGCGGTTGTTGCGGTCGGTGGGGATGAAGATCCGGTCCACGAAGTCGGGGCCGGGGAGATGCAGCCGTTCGCGCGCGATCTTGGGGGTGCTGAAGCCGAGCAGCGATTCCGCCTGGTCGCCGAGGTGTTGTTCGATGTTCTTAATCATTTGCGTGTCCAGTTCAGTTTCATTGATTCAGCAGGCGGGCCGAAACCCGCCCCGCCGAAGCGTTCGTGACAATTAAGGGAAGGCGGGGCGGCCCGCAACCGCTTTCGGTTGGCGGGGAATTGCTGGGAGGCTTCGCTGCGGGGATCCTGATCCGCGCTGGTGTGGGGAATGAGTCCCTCGGGCGTGGCCGGTTGGGCTCCGGATCCGTCACCAGCGCGGGAACTCCCCGGTGAACTGCGGGTTGGCCGCTGGCATCAGGGCACGGGTGTCGGCCCGGAACGCGTCGAGACTGGCCTTCAGTGCCATTGCCTTTTCGGGGTAGTCGGCGGCGAGGTTTTGCTGCTCGTCGATGTCGCGGGCCAGGTTGAAGAGCTCGGGCGATTTGCCCCGGTACCATTCGATCAGTTTCCAATCCCCTTCCCGCACGGCGGCTCCCGGGGTGCCGCCCTGGTTGCCCCAATGCGGGTAGTGCCAGAACATCGCCCGGGGCGGCGCGACGGCGGAGGGGTCGCGCAGCGCGGCAGCGAACGAGGCGCCGTCGCAGTGCTGGGCCGGACGGAGGGGAAGGTCGCAGGCTTCGAGGATGGTCGGGTAATAATCGGTGGACGTGAGCGGCCAGCGCGAGACCGTGCCCGGCTTCGTTACGCCGGGCCAGCGAACGATGACCGGTTCGCGGATGCCGCCTTCGTAGAGCCAGCCTTTGCCGGCGCGGAGCGGCCGGTTCGAGGTGGGCGAACCTTCGGAGGTCGAGAGGCCGCCGTTGTCCGAAGTGAAGAGCACCAACGTGTGATCGGCCACGCCGTTGCTCTCGAGGGCGTCGAGCACCTTGCCCACGGCGGCGTCCATGGCCTCAACCATGGCGGCATATATGGCGTGGCACTGGACCTCGCGAACCTTGCGGGGCGGTTCCTCGCCGAACCGGTCTTCCCGACCGAGCCGCACCTTCTTCGCCTCGTATTTCTCCACCAGGTCTGGACGGCCCATCAGTGGGGTGTGCACCGAGTAGAACGCCAAGTAGGCGAGGAACGGGCGGTCCTTGCTGGCGGCAATGAACCGGGCGGTTTCGGTGGCGAGCCGGTCGGGCAGGTGCTCGCCCTCGGGACCGTCCTCGAGGCGGGGATTGCCGTAGGGCGAGAAGTACTTCTTCCCACCGTAGGGGCCCCCGCGGTCGATACCGCCCCGGTTGATGTCGAAACCATGATCCTCGGGCCACGAGCCCTCGGGGCCCAGATGCCATTTGCCGGCGAAGAAGGTCGCGTAGCCGGCTTCCTTCAACGCTTCCGCCAGCGTCGTGTGGCCGGATGCCAGCCGGCCTGAATAGGGCGCCGGCCACAACGGTCGGTTCGCGTGTCCGCCGAACTTCCCGTCGCGTTCCGGGGCGTAGTCGGTGGGCACGCCCTTGACATCCAGAAACTGGTTGGGCGCTCCGAAGTAGTCCGTGTTCCGGGTGCGGGCCGGATACTGGCCGCACAGGACGGAGGAACGCGTGGGCGAGCAGACCGGACAGGCGGCGTAACCGTCGGTGAATCGGGTCCCGGAATCGGCCAGACGCTGGAGGTTGGGTGTGTCATAGAAGGTCTCCGGGTTGTAGGGCGAGGTGTCACGGTAGCCGAGGTCGTCGGCGATGATGAACACAACGTTCAACGGCCGGGGCGCGGCGGTGGCCAGGGCGAGGCCGGCGACGAGGGCCGGCGCCACGAAGCGGGCAATGGTCCGTCGAATGGCCGGCCCCCTGGGCACGCGGCGGAGAGCGGGGAGAATCAGGGTGGTCATGCGGCGAGTTTAGCGGTGGACCGCGGGATGTCGATGCATTCCCGGCTCGCGCCCGCGGCCCGCGCGTGGTAACCGGGCGGCGTGCGCGGTTTTCACTGGAATCCCTTTTGGCGCTTTCCGCGGGCGTCGCTCGGGTTGAGCCTGCTGCTGTGCGTGCCGTTGTTGTGGCGCCTGGACGGCCTGCGCGTCAGTTCCGAGACGCGGGTCCTGCTCGAGGGAGATTCGCGCAATCTGGCCACCTACGAGAAGGTCGAGTCGATCCTGGGCGACACCGAGGTCGTCGTGGTGAACGTGCGCCCCGACGACCTGTTTTCCGCGGCGGGCCTCGAGGCGGTGCGCCGGATCAGTGAGGCCTTCTTCCGCGAACCCGACGTGCTGGATGTGAAGAGTCTGACCCACTCCTCGAAACCGGTGCGGCGCGGGTTCACTTTCGACATGGTGCCGTTCGTGCCGGAGGGGCCGTTGGACGACGCGGAGCGGGCGCGCTTGAAGGCCTTTTGTCTGGAACATCCGCTCGTGCGCAACGTCATGGTATCCGCCGACGGGCGGAACTCGCTGATCACGGTGACCTACCGGGGCCGGGTGAGCGGCGAGGCGGGGGAACGGGCGTTGACGGAGCGGGTGGCGGCGGTCCTGGCGCCGTTCCGGGCGGCGGGACTGGAACTGTGGGTGGTCGGATTGCCGCTTGCGGCGGAGGAGATCCGGGCCACCCTGCGGGCTGACTTGGCGCGGCTGCTGCCGGCGGGGTTGGGGCTGCTCGGGATCATCTTGTGGTTGACCTTTCGTTCCTGGCGGGTGCTGGCGCTGGTGCTGGCGCAACAGGCGGCCGCCCTGGCGTTGATGCCGGGCGTGATCGCCTGGAGCGGCTTTCGTCTGAGTCTGTTCTCGGCGCTGGCTCTGCCGTTGCTCGGCGGGATTCAACTGACCTGGCTCGCGCACCTTTTCGGCGCGTTGCGACGCGGATTCCGGCAGACGGGAGAGGCCGGGCAGGCGCTCGCGGGGATGCTGGCGGAAGTGTTCAAACCATCCGTGTTCGCCGCCGCCACCACCTTGGCGGGGATGTTGTCGTTGACCCTGGCCGACGTGGGGCAGGTCCGGGATTTCGGGCGGTTGGGAGCCGTTGGCCTCGGTTTCATCTTCGTGCTGACCTTCGGGCCCGGGCTGGCCCTGCTCAGGCTGGTTGTCCTTCGCTGGCCGGTTGGCTGGGGCGGGGCACGAACCGGGGGGGACCGGGAAGCGCGATGGGCGACCCGGTGGACCACTTTCATCGCCCGGCGGCGGCTGGCGGTGGTTGGTCTGGCGGGAGCGATCCTGGTCGGTGGGGGCTGGGCCGGCCGCCACATCCGGACCGACATTCGGGCCATCGAGTTCCTTTCACCGCAGAGTCCGACCCGGCGGGCGATGACGGAACTGGACCGCGTGTACGGGGGCATCAACGTCGTCCAGATCGAGTTCGACACCGGGCGCACCAATGGCCTGAACGACTTGGGGTTTCTCAAGTACCTCGAAGGCGTCCACGAATTCGCCGCCGCCCAGCCGGAACCTTCGGGGGTCTACTCCTATGCCTCCCTGCTGGCCATGATGAACCAGATCTGGGAGGGCGAACGTCCCGGATCGCTGCGGTTGCCCGAGAGCCCGCTCGTGCTGGGGATGTTCGTCCTGGCGCTCCGGTCCTACAACTACCCCTTCCTGACGGCGCTGGCGGATTCCAACCAGCGGGTCGCCGAATTGGTCATCCGAACCCCCGATTTGCCGGCGGCCGAGTACCTCGCCATGATCGACCGGGTGGTCCAGCACGCCGTCGGATCGGCGCCCGAAGGGGTGCGCGTATCGGCGGCCGCCGGTTTGCATTCGATCCTCGAGGCCGATCGGCGCATCCTGCGCAGCCAGTTGCGGAGCCTGTGGCTGACCCTGGCCAGCATCGGCCTCGTGCTGGCCCTGCTCTGGCGCTCCCTGTTCCTCGCCGGGCTCGTTCTGGGCGTTAACCTGGTTCCTCTCTGCGCGGCCGGTCTCGCTGCGGTCTGGTGGTCCGTCCCGCTGAATTCCGTCACGGTCATGGTCGCCGCCGTGGCTCTGGGACTGGCCGTCGACGATGCCATCCACCTGGTTACCCGCTGGCGGGACGAACGGGCGTCCGGAACGGATGCCGGCCAGGCCCTGGTCCGGGCCTTGACCGCCAAGGCCCGGCCGGTCATCTGGACGAGCGTCATCCTGGTGACGACCTTTGGCCTGCTGGCGTTCTCCTCGTTTCCGCCGGTGATCGATTTCGGACGACTGGCCGCGCTCACGCTTGGGGGAGCGTTGGTTGCCGTGTTGGGGGTGCTGCCAGCCGGCCTGATCGGAAACCCGCCGGAATCCGGGAATGCCGGGAGATCGTCTCCTTTGTCCGGGCGCCACCGCGTTTCCTAGGCGGTCGGGAGTGGCGGCGCCGGCCTTTCCCTGCCCGCCGGCCGCCGGTTTTTCGGGAGCCGAACCGTCCGATTCCCCGTCCGGAGGCCGCGTCGGGGCGGGCGGCACCTTCGCGAGAGCGGCACGCCTGATTTTTGGCCGGCCGGACCGATTGCCAAAATCTGCGAACATTTGACCAAATCAAGGTTAGACACGCTCACGAGACTACCGTATTTGATTAACCAATATTGATGACCAAGCCCTCCCTTTCGGCCGCCGGCAGAGAGGGGGGGCGGCTGACTGAAGCAAGCGAGACGGATTCGAGAGGGTTCTATGTTCGAGATCCAGCGCACGATCAAATACGAGGCCGACCGCGTTCCCGGATTCGGGCGCGAGGTGATGGGCGTGCCGGGGTGTGAGAAGCTCAAGGACTGCATCCAGTGCGGGACCTGTTCCGGGGTTTGCCCGCTGAGCATTTACATGGACTACACGCCGCGCCAGGTGATGGCCCTGACCCGGGAGGATTTCAAGAGGGAGGTTTTGGGGAGCCACACCATCTGGCTGTGCGCGTCCTGTTACGCCTGCGCCGTGGAATGCCCGCGCGAAATCCGGATCACCGACATCATGTACGAACTCAAGCAACGGGCGATCCACGAGGGCGTCTACCCGCGGCGGTTCCCGATCCCGGTGCTGGCGCAGGAGTTCACGAAGATGGTCCACGACCACGGCCGGGTGTCCGAGGGATTGCTGGTAACGAAGCTCTTCCTCAAGACCAACCCGCTGGCAGCGCTCGGGATGGCGAAGCTGGGCATGGGGTTGATGAAGACCGGCCGGTTCTCGGTCAAGCAGGAGAACATCAAGCGGCGGGCCGAACTCGCGAAGATCGTCGAGACGGTGGATCAGGAAAATCTCAAGGGAAAGGCTTAGGCGATGAAATACGGTTACTTCCCCGGTTGTTCGCTCAAAGGCACCGGTCGCGCTTACGAGGAGTCCCTGCTCCCCGTGATGCAGCATCTCGGCATCGAGATGCGGGAACTTGATGATTGGAGCTGCTGCGGGGCAACGGCTTACATGGCAGTGGACGAAGGCAAGGCCTGCGCGCTCGCCGCCCGCAACCTGGCCATCGCGGAACAGGAAGGGCACGCGCAGTTGATGGCTCCGTGCAGCGCCTGCTACCTCGTGCTCAACAAAACCCAGCATTACATGGCCGAGTACGGCGCCATGAAGCGGTTGGTCGACAAGGCGCTGGGCAGCGTGAACCTCAGGGTCACCCGGCCGACGCCCGTCCGCCACCCGCTCGATGTGCTGCTCAACGATGTCGGGCTCGAGGCGGTGAAACAGAAGGTCACCCACCCGCTCAAGGGGCTGAAGGTCGCGCCCTACTACGGTTGCCAGATCGTGCGCCCTTACTCCACATTCGACGATCAGGCGGATCCGCAGACCATGGACCGGTTGCTCGAGTCGTTGGGGGCAACCGTGGTGGACTGGCCGCTGAAGACCAAGTGTTGCGGCGGCAGCCTTACCGGCACGCTGCCCAAAGCGGGGTTGCGACTCGCCTACATCCTGCTCAAGGAAGCGCGCAAACGTGGGGCGGACGTCATCGCCACCGTCTGCCCGCTCTGTCAGTTCAACCTCGACGGCTATCACGACAAGATCGCCGCGCGTTGGGAACCGGTGCGGATTCCGACCGTCTACTTCAGTCAGCTCATGGGACTGGCATTCGGTCTGCCGGCCGGCCGGCTCGGATTGCAGCGGGGGTTTGTGCCCATGAAACCGCTGGCGGCGGTCACGGCCGCGTAGGCGGCGGAAGCGGGAATTCAAGCGCAGAAAGAAGGACGACGAACATGGCCAAGCAGGAACAGGAAGTGCGGATCGGGTTCTACGTCTGCCACTGCGGCACCAACATCGCCGCGATGGTGGACTGCCCGGAGGTGGCGCAGTTTGTGGGCACGCTGCCCGGGGTGGTGCTCTCCAAGGACTATAAATACATGTGCTCCGACCCGGGGCAGGAGCTGATCCAGCAGGACATTCGCGAGCATCGGTTGAACCGCGTGGTCGTGGCCTCCTGCTCCCCGCTGCTCCACGAGCCGACGTTCCGTTCGGCCACGGAGAAGGGCGGGCTGAACCAGTTCTACTTCCACATGGTCAACATCCGGGAGCATGACTCCTGGGTGCATACGGACCGCGCCGAAGCGACCTCGAAGGCCAAGGCGCTGGCCCAGGCCGCGGTGCATCGGGTGGCGCACCACAAGCCCTTGGAAACCAAGCGGGTCAGCATCAATCCGACCACCCTCGTCGTGGGCGCCGGCATCGCGGGCATTCACGCCGCCATGACCATCGCCAACTCGGGCAAGAAGGTCATCCTGGTCGAACGCGAGCCCACCATCGGGGGTCACATGGCCAAGTTCGACAAGACGTTCCCGACCCTGGATTGCGCCGCCTGCATTCTCACCCCGAAGATGTCCGATGTCGGTTCGCACGAGAACATCCAGGTGCTCAGCTACTCCGAGGTCACCAAGGTCGACGGGTTTGTGGGCAACTACACGGTGACCGTGAAGCGCAAGCCGCGCTACATCGACGAGGAAGCGTGCATCGGGTGCCAGGATTGCATTCCGGCGTGCGTGTTCAAGCAACCCAAGTTCGCCGACGAATTCAACGAGGGGCTGGGCAAACGGCGCCCCGTCTACATCCCCTTTCCGCAGGCCACGCCGCAAATCGTGGCCATTGACCCGAACACGTGCCTGAACTTCAAGAAGGGCGAGGACGGCGGGCGCGTCGTGTCGGACAAGTGCAAGAAGACCTGCGTCGAGGCGTGCGGTGACAAGAACGCCATCGACTTCACACAGGTCGAGCGCATCGAGGAATACGAAGTGGGCAGCGTGATCGTGGCCACCGGCTTCCAGACCTTCGATGCGCGGCGCGCTCCGGCCTACGGTTACGGCCGGTTTCCGAACGTCTACACCTCGCTGGAAATCGAGCGCCTGGTGAACGCCTCGGGGCCGACCGGCGGTCACGTGGTGATGCGGGATGGCAAAAGCGAGCCGCGGTCGGTCGGCATCATCCACTGCGTGGGTTCACGGGACAAGAAGACCAACGTCTGGTGCTCCCGGGTTTGCTGCATGTATTCCATGAAGCTGGCCCACCTGCTCAAGGAACACACCGGCGCCGAGATCTACAATTTCTACATCGACGTGCGCACCCCCGGAAAGGGTTACGAGGAGTTCTACAACAAGCTGCTCGACGAGGGCGTGCATTTCATCCGCGGCCGGGTCGGAGAGGTGACCGACTGGGCGATGACCCCGGACGAGGAGGGCAAGCTGGTCATTCGCGTCGAGGACACGCTGGCGGGTTATGTCCGCCGGATTCCGGTCGACATGGTGGTGCTGGCCACGGGCCTCGAACCGCAGCAGGACGCGCAGGACGTGCGGCGGATGTTCAACATGAGCTGCGGGTCCGAGGGCTTCTTCCTCGAACGCCATCCCAAGCTGGCGCCGGTCAACACCTTCAATGACGGCATCTACATCGCCGGCGCGTGCCAGGGACCGAAGGACATCCCGGACACGGTGGCCCAGGCGGGCGCCGCGGCCGCCGAGGTGCTGGCCCTGATCGACAAGGGGTTCGTCGAGCAGGAACCCAACACGGCGTTCATCCTCGAGGACGAATGTTCCGGCTGCAAGTCCTGCATCCCGCTCTGTCCCTACACCGCCATCCTCTTCGACGAAGGCAAGGGGCGGGCCTATATCAACGAAGCGTTGTGCAAGGGGTGCGGCACCTGCGTTGGATCCTGTCCGTCCGGCTCGATTGTGCAAAACCTGTTCGATGACGAGGAGATCTTCAGCGAGATCGAAGGAGTGCTGGCTTATGAGTAAAGAGTGGAAACCGCGCCTGGTGGCCTTCTTCTGCAACTGGTGCACTTACACCGCGGCGGATCTGGCGGGAGTATCGCGTCTCAAGTACGCCCCGAACGTCCGCGTCATCCGGCTGATGTGTTCGGGCCGGATTGATCCCCAGTTCATCCTCGAGGCCCTGACCAAGGGCGCCGACGGCGTCCTCATCGGTGGCTGTCACCCCAACGACTGTCACTATGTCGAGGGGAACTACAAGATGCTCCGGCGCTTCCAGCTGCTGAAGCGCATGCTGGGCGACATGGGCATCGAACCCGAGCGCGTGCGTCTGGAGTGGATCTCAGCCGCCGAAGGCGAGAAGGTGCGCCGGGTGGTCAACGAAATGACGGAACAAATCGCCAATCTCGGGCCGCTCGGCATGCCGGGCAGGTTTGCGGAATGGGATCGCGAAGTGGAATCTCTGGCCGCGCAAATCGAGGCTCGTGAGGGCGGCGGTTGCGGCTGCGGCAGTTCGGGCGCGGAGACTGCGGAAAAGGAGGTGGCTCATGTCTAAACCCAAGGTGGCTTTCTACTGGTGCGCTTCCTGCGGGGGGTGCGAGGAAACGGTCGTGGACCTGGCCGAGGACATTCTCGGGGTGGTCGAGAAGGTGGACATCTGCCTCTGGCCCGTGGCGATGGACTTCAAATACAAGGACATCGAGGCGATGGCCGACAAATCCATCGTGGCCACGCTCCTGAACGGCGCCATCCGGACTTCCGAGCAGGAGGAACTCGCGGTGTTGCTGCGCCGCAAGAGCCAGTATCTGATCGCCTATGGCGCCTGCGCCCAATTGGGCGGCATCCCGGCGCTGGCCAACCAGTTCCCACGCGAACAGATCCTCCGGTTCAATTA
Source organism: Verrucomicrobiales bacterium (assembly GCA_024233305.1). Taxonomy (GTDB): domain Bacteria; phylum Verrucomicrobiota; class Verrucomicrobiia; order Limisphaerales; family J093; genus J093. The sequence goes on along the minus strand of JACKPV010000024.1, from coordinate 294,293 downwards.
CGAGGAATGCCCGGCCCTGGACAATCCGGGCAAGGTCCGTCCGCAGGTCAGCCTGCAGGACAACGGGCGCAACCCGCACCTGCCCGAGTTCCGGAACGTGGTCCGGACCCTTGATCAGGTCGTCGACGTGGACTACTACATCCCCGGTTGTCCGCCCACGCCGGCCCTGACCCGGGCGGCCTTCGATGCCTTGTTGAGCGGCAACCTCCCGCCGAAGGGCTCGGTGATCGCCCCGGATGTGGCGTTGTGTGATGAGTGCGACCGCAAGGCCACGAAGCCGACGAACGTGGCCTTTACCGAGTTCGTCCGGCCCCACCAGAAGCTGGCCGACCCGGAACTGTGCTTCCTGGCGCAGGGCATGGTCTGCATGGGGCCGGCGACCCGCAGCGGTTGCGGCGCGGCCTGCACCTCGGGGAACATGCCCTGCACGGGTTGCTTCGGTCCGACCTCCCGGGTGCGGGATCAGGGAGCGAAGATCCTGTCCTCGCTGTGCGCCAACATCGAGGCGAAGGACGAGGCGGGGATCAACGAAACGCTCCGGGGCATTCCCGATCCCGTGGGCACGTTCTATCGCTACGGGCTTGCCAAGAGCCTGTTGCGCCGGCGAGTGGATTTGAACATGACAGGCGGCGGGCACTAGGAGACGGACCATGGACAAGGCAGTCAAAGAAGTCTTCAACGAAGGCAACCTGCGGGCGAATGCGGCCTATCAGGCGGCGAAACGCAACATCACCATTGATCCCATCACCCGCCTCGAGGGCCACGGCAAGGTGGACATCTACCTCGACGAAAAGGGCGATGTCGAACGCGCCTACATGCAGGTGCCCGAACTGCGCGGTTTCGAGGTGTTCAGTCTGGGGCGTCCCGCCGAGGACATGCCCCAGATCACGAGCCGCATCTGCGGCGTTTGTCCGACGGCCCACCACATGGCCTCGACCAAGTGTCTGGACGATTTGTACCACACGCAACCGACGTCGGCGGGACGCAAGATCCGTGAGCTGGTCTACAACACGTTCGTGCTCGAAGACCATGCGTTGCATGTCTTCGTCCTGGGCGGTCCGGACTTCATCGTCGGTCCCGAGGCGCCGCCCGCCGAGCGTAATATCGTCGGGGTGATCGGGAAGGTCGGTTTGGAAGCCGGCAAAAAGGTCATCAACACCCGCAAGCGATTGCGCGAGTTGATTGCCTATTTCGGCGGCAAAGTCGTGCATCCCGTGCTCGGTTTGCCCGGCGGGGTCAGCAAGCGCCTCAAGCCCGAGGACCGGCCGAAGTTCCAGGAACTGGCGAAGGACGGTGTCGAGTTTGCCGAATGGTCGAACGCGGTCCTCAAGGACGTGCTGCTCAAGAACGAGGACTACGTCGCCATGATCAAGTCCGAGGCCTTTACCCATCAGACGTGTTATATGGGGATGGTCGACGACCAGAATCGCGTCAATTTCTACGACGGCAAGTTGCGGGTGGTCGACTGCACCGGCAAGGAGGTCTGCAAATTCACCGCGCAGCAATACCGGGACTTCGTATCCGAGCATGTCGAGCCGTGGAGCTACATGAAGTTCACCTTCCTCAAGGACCGGGGCTGGCAGGACTTCGCCGAGGGGCCGGACAGCAGCATTTACGCGGTGGGACCGCTGGCGCGGCTGAACGCCGCGGACGGCATGGCGACTCCGAAGGCCCAGGCGGCCTACGACGAGTTTTACCAGGTCCTCGGCGGCAAGCCCGTCCACCATACCCTGGCGACGCACTGGGCCCGCGTGATCGAAATGATCTACGCCGCGGAGCGGATCGAGCAGTTGATCAACGATCCCGAAATCACGAGCGAAGCGATCCGCGAGGTGCCGACGAAGACGCCGACCGAGGGCATGGGCGTGGTCGAGGCGCCGCGCGGGACGTTGTTCCACCATTACCAGACGGACGAACGCGGGGTCATCTCGATGGCCAACATGATCGTGGCCACGGGCAACAACGCGGCCCGCATCGCCATGAGCGTCGAGCGCGCGGCGAAGGGGTTGATCAAGGGCGGGCACGTCACTGAAGGGTTGCTGAACAAGGTCGAGATGGCCTTTCGGGCCTACGACCCGTGTCTCGGCTGCGCCACTCACTCGCTGCCCGGACACCTGCCTCTAACGGTTAACATCTTCAACCACCGCCGGGAACTATATCGTCAGCTCCGGCAGGGTTGATGGACGGTTCGTTTCGCGGGCGGTTCTGTTGACTGCATCCGATGAACAGCGCGGCGATCCCGGCAGCCACGACCTCCGTGATGTCGGGGTCGCCGTTACCTTTTCAAGGCGACCCGGCGTCGCGCACGCTCGTTCTCGGGTTGGGCAATGACATCCTCTCCGACGATGCCGTGGGGCTGCTGGTGGCGCGGGAGTTGCAGGGACGCCTGCCCGTGGCGGATGCGGCACGTTGCGACGTCGTTGAAGTGTGCGAGATGGGGTTGGCGCTGCTGGATGTCATCGTGGGGTATCGCGATCTGATCATCGTGGATTCAATCCAGACCGGCCGCGCCGCCCCTGGAACGCTGCACGAGTTTCAGGGCGAGCAGATCGAAACCCGCCGCGTGGCCTCCCCCCACTTCCTCGGAGTCGGGGAAACGCTCGCCTTGGGCCGCCTGCTCGGCCTGGCCATGCCGGAGACGGTCCGCATCCTCGCGATCGAAGTGGCCGACCCCTTCACGCTTGGCACCAAGCTGACTCCGGCGGTCGCGGCCGCCACGAGGACCGCGGTAAGCCGCCTGAAGTCTTGGCTGCTCCCTCGACGCGGGCCTTTTCGCGCCGCGCATGAGCGCTTGGCCTAAACCGGCATTCCCGGAGCGGGAGCGGACGAACACCCCGTCCGAATGGTGAGGAGGCGTGATTCCGGCGATGCGACCATGCTTCCGCGACTGATCACCAAGCGCAGCTCGAACGGAAGCTCGGGCGTGGTGCGTAATGCCCGCTACGGGATCGTGTTTTCACTCCCGATTCGAGAGGCGCCAGGGACGGCGTCTGCTGCCCGTCATTGCGGGAGGGCGCGCGGCACGAGCAAGGCGGTGAGCGCTGGCCAGTTCGTCAGGGATTCGCGGAACTTCAGCCATTGCGCCGCCACCAAACCGTGGCCTTCCTCGTTCCAGTGGACATCGCCCTTGATGAAGAAGCGCCTTACGGTTTCTTTGGGCTCGCCCGAGAGGAAGGCGGGATAGAGGTCGAGCAAGGGCACGTCCATTGCCTTGGCAAACTCTCTCCAGAAATCCTCATGAAGGGAGCGGCCCCGCCAGCGCAGTATCTCGTCCGGCCACGGGTAGACGCCAAGGCCCACCCGAACGCCAAGACGCCGGAGGTAGCCAACGAGTTCCTTCATGTGGAAACGCGCAGACTCCAGGCCCGTCCGCCCCCAGGATTCATACGCAGTCGAATTCCAGAGCCATGCGTCACGGACCCAGTAGTCGAGAAGGATCTCGCTGCCGGCCAAACGGTATCGACGTCGATGCCACGGGTCGTTTCCCGTTGTGAGCCGGCACAGCGTCCGATAGGTGAGCGAGCGCTGGAAAAACCCCGGGTTGTTGGGCAGCGGGTCGAAGCGGATCGCGGGAAAGAGGGGCGGTGAGTTCGTCAAGCCGGCCGGCGCGAATGCGCCGTAGATCATCTCGTCCTGTACATCCGAGCAATCGGGGAAGATCCAGACCTCGTCGAAATGCAATCCGACGTTCTCGCGATAGTGCACCGCCTTGAGGAGACAGAGCTTCGGCGAATATGAACTCACCCCGGCGTTAAGGACCTGAATGTCAGGGCTGCCGTTCCGCAGGGTCGCTTCGATGCAGCCCACAAAGTTGCTCGAGGCCTCGACGCCGATTCCCTCGGTGAACGAATCCCCCAGGAAGAGCAGGCTCCCCGCGGAGTTGGTCAGTGAGATCTCCCGGCATTCCCGGTCTTTGAAGCCCAGGGAATCCGTGCGGAGGTGATACGTCCGGTCACCCCATTCGGCGGTCCCGTCGTAGTTCGCGCGCATCCCATGGTGAAAGACCAGCGACCTGAGACCGTGCCCCCCTTCGACCGACATGTCCTGTTCTTTCCTGATCTCCTCCTTTACTCGCTCGAGTTTGCGAGCGCAGGCGAAGTGGCCAATACCGAAGTCCAGCACGGTATACGCGATCACGAAGACGATCAGGCTTGCGAGGATTCCCGCCAGTCTGCTCCGCTTTGGGTTGCGCTGTTCTGCCATCGAGCAGGTCATAACAGAGTTCTCCGAATCCAGCAAGTGGACGGTTTCTGCCGGCGTTCAGTGGGCTTGCCCGCCGGCTACTCTCTCCAGGAACCGGGCCACGCGTCTCGCTTGGCGGCGCCATGAGTAATTGCCAAGCACTCGTTGGCGTATCTCTTCGCCGCGGCGCCGGAGTTCGATTCGGTCCGTCTGCGCCGTCGCCAGAATCGCTTGTTTGAGGTTGTCCACCAGAGGATCTGGCTCGATCACCACGGCACCCGGGCCGAGCACATGCTCCACTCCCGAGAGCCGGGTGGTCAGAATGGCCCTCCCCGCGAGGGCATACTGGAACACCTTCGAGGGGAAGTTGTTTTCGTTTCCCCAAGTGGCGGGGCGTGGGTTGACCAGGACGTCGAACTTCCGCGCCCATGCCACGCAATCATCCGGAGTGGCCAGGAGTCCATGAAAATGGAGGTTCTCGCTGCGGGCTGCGATCGTGGTAATGATCGGTCCGAGCTGTCCATGCCCGCAGATGTGGAGGTGTCCGGGCACGCCGGAGGCCAGGAAGGCCTCGATTAGGGGCAGGATACCGGCGTGCTCTGCGAGGGCGCCGAAATAGGCGAAGGTCAGGGGACCGGATGCCGGTCGGTCGGCCTCGGGACAGCCTCCTTCCGCTGTAACCCCTCCGGGCATCCAATGCCAGGGCACTCCACGCAGGGCGAAGAAGCGCTCCGTGTCCCGGCTGAAACCGATGGCGGCGTCGAACATTTTCACCGCCTGTTCATCGGGCATGCGCATCGGCTGCAACCGCCACTTCAGCCGGCGGGCGAGGGAAATGCGACGGCCGAGCGTGCTGCTGTCCGCCAGCAGGAGCACGACCCGGGGAGGATGCCGTTGGCTGCGCAGCCACCGCACGAACCGATTGTAGGCGGGCGCCAGGTTGTAAACCAGCACGGCGTCGAAGACGGTTCCATCTGCGGCCGCCTCGCAATACCAAGTCCGCAGGCGACGCCACGCGCGCCAATTGCTCAGCATTGCCCCCCGCGACTCCCACAGCAATAGCCGATGATCGAGACCAGGGGAATCGTCGCGGGGCGGAAACCGCCCGCGGAGTTCGCGGGGCATGTAGCCCACGCTCGTCAGGTCGAGGTGCTCCTCCAGCGCGCGGATGAGTTGGAACTCCACCAAGTGCCCGGCGGGATTCAGGTTTGGAAATCGCCCGATGACTCCGGGAGGAAAGGCGTAGCCCAGGTAGAGCAGGCGCACGGGGTGTCCCTTATCCCTGGCCCGGCGAACCGCTTCGTTCATCCCGGAAGATCCGGCCGATGCCGACGGTGGCCACCAGTGCGTATCCCAGCCCGCGGAGCAGCCTGCAGATCTCGCTCCGCTCGGGCTCGGTTTCCCAATCCTCGACTGACACTACGCGGGCGCGGTACCTGGTCCAGTCGTTCGACTTGAGGACAGCCAGATCCTCGTGCTCGCAGTCGATGCTCAGGAAATCGACCCTCGTTCCGCCAGGAAGGTGCTCGTCGAGGACCGCTCGCAGCGTCCGAGTCCGCAGCCGGATTTGTCGCCCGCCCGCCGGAGACGGCTGTAACACGGCGCCGCCGGTGTCCTGCAACTGGCTGGTGGTGCCGGCGGGGTGGACTTCGAAGACCGCCTCGCGCTCCCGGTCCGACAAGGCGGCATGCACTCGGACATCGCGGGGACGCCGCCGCGCGAAGGTGTGGAGGCAGTCGGGATTGCCGTCGATCACGATTCCGCGCCAGCCCCGGCGATAGAAATGGAAGGTGTTAGACAGGGTTACCGGGTGGTAGGCGCCGACGTCGACGTAAAACCCGCCCGGTTCAGGAAGCAGGCTCATCGCGACGAGATCCTCGCCGAATTGGGAATAGGAGAACCGGAGGTGCTTCCATTCCTCCTGGCGGACGTCGAGTTCCCGGCGACTGAGTGTGGCCAGCAACCAGCGGCGCAGGCTGAATCCCATAGTGTTCTTAAGTCTTTGATCGCGGTTATCGGTTCGACGAATCGCATGCGAGCCGCCCGCTGAGTTCGCGTCCTTCTGCGACAATTGGCTCATGGGGCCCAGGTTCCACCCGTGGCGGCCAGCCCGTGCCTTCTCTGCGCGAAGCGCGTGAGTTTGGTCGATGCTGGCGTGCGGCCGGGCTCGACGCCCCTGTCCCGGCGCCCCGTCACACAATGGGAAGACCGCTTCACCGTCGCAAGGAAAACTCTCCATTGTCGTCGGAGTGCCTGTTCAGCGCGTGACACCGAGAGATTCGAGCGCTTCCACGACCAACCGGTCCACCGTGGTTACGGCGTGCTTGTGGCACGGGTGTGACTGCCCCTCGCGGATGCCCAGGCGGGAGAGGGTCTCATGGTGGAAGAACTGCTGATGCTGGTTGACGAGCACATGGTCCACTTGGTCGAATCCCCAACCGGCCGCCTCGGCGAGGTGCAGGCGGGGCAGGCTCTCGATCATCCAGTGGTAGTAATTGTTGCCCGACGCCACCGCCAGCAACAGCGCGGTTCCCCGCAGCTTCTTCGGCCGGCGCAGCCGGGGTTGTCGAAGGGACCAGTGTTCCTCTGGCTTGCGCTCCCCGTGCAGCGCCTGCATCCCTTCGAGCACGCGATCATCGGCGGTCGCCGCCAAGCGCGCGTCCCCGATCACCTTGCCCTGCTCGATCACTACGAGTTCCGTGGCCGGCACGAGCCCCACCGGCCGCCGGAGGCAGTCGCGCCAATGCCGTTTCAGGAAGCCCCTCACGGCTAATCCTCCGTCCGCCCAGCCCCGACAAGAAGTTGGTTCCGCTTCACGCACCGCCAACGCCCCAAGTGCCACCAATGGCGACGGTGTCCGACCGGGGTGATCGGGGTCGTGAAGATGCGCTCGAATTGGTCGAGCAGCCGCGTCCGATCGAACCACTTCGTCGGCCGGTTGTCCGGCAGATACGGCTCGCGCAGGTAGGCGAACATGCGGGTGTCGTCGCGGTCGAGTTCGATCACGTGGTCCGCGAGCGCTTCGAGGCTCGGGAAATCCGCGGCGTTGATGAAGCTCTTCGGGTTGAAATCCTCCGCGATCCGCGGGTCGCCCCAGTAGATCGGCACGCAACGGGCCCGCATCGCCTCGAAGATCTTCTCGGTTGTGTAGCCGGGAAGCGAAGCATTCTCGAAGGCGATGTTGAACTTGTACTGCCGCAGGAAAGCGATCTTGCCCGCCGAGTATCCGGGAATCGGCCCGCCGATGTTGTTCCGGAAACGCCCGCCGGAGTCGACGTGTTTCCGCGCCGACAACCTCTCGAAGAACGCCACCCGGTTCCGGTTCTTGCGCGGATGATGGTTCCCCACCACGAACGCGCAGAACTTCGTCTTCGCCTCCAGCGTCGCCTCGGCCTCGTCCGGTGATTTGATCACGTCCTCGGCGCGGCCGTAGAGCACGTAGAGCGGCAGGCGGCAATGGCGCGGGTCGTCCGCGTGGTGGCAGGTGAACGAGTAGTCGCAATGGCGGTAGTCCGCCGGCCACGATTCCTGTGAAAAGAAGATCCGCACGCCCGTATGCAGCCGGTGCTGGTGGCCGTAGGGCGTGAAGAACACGAAATCCGGCTGGTCGGACAGCTCGACCGGGAAGTGTTCCTTGAGCAGGTGGTAGAAGAAATTGTCCGTCTTGGCGAAACCCGGGAAGAAGTCGCAGAAATCGATTCGGATCTTGCCGCGGCCGACGTTCATGAGGCGGGGCAGGCGGGAGGTCAGCCGGCGGTGTCAGCGCGCTGCGACCAGGCGAGGGCGGCCGCGATGAACCCGCGGAAGAGCGGGTGGGGCGCGTTGGGTTTGCTGTGGAACTCGGGGTGAAACTGGCACGCCACGAAGAACGGATGTTCCGGAATCTCGATGAGTTCGACCAGTTGCCCCTCCGCCGAGGTGCCGCTGAAGCGGAAGCCGCCGTTCACGTAGCGCTCGCGGTAGGCGTTGTTGAACTCGTAGCGATGCCGGTGGCGTTCGTGGACGACGAAGGCGCCGTACAATCGCGCGGCCAGACTGCCCACCTCGATATCGACCTCCTGGGCCCCGAGCCGCATGGTGCCGCCGAGGTTGGTCACGTTTTCCTGTTCCTCAAGCAGGGCGATGACCGGGTGCGGTGACTCCTTGTTGAACTCCGTGGAATGCGCGCCCTCAAGACCGAGCACGTGCCGTCCGAATTCAATGGTCGCGATCTGCATTCCCAGGCACAGGCCGAGATAGGGCAACCCGTGTTCCCGCGCGTAACGGGCGGCCAGGATCTTGCCCTCGACCCCGCGGTCGCCGAACCCCCCGGGAATGAGAATGCCCGCCAACCCCTTGAACTGCTTCCGGATCTCGTCGGGCTTGAGGTCCTCGGCTTCGATCTTCTCGATCTCGACGCCGCAATCGTTCGCAATGCCGCCGTGCCCGATGGCTTCATCGACCGATTTGTAGGCGTCTTTGAGGCCGGTGTACTTGCCGACCATCCCGATGCGCACCCGTTGCTGCGGCGCGATGATCTTCCGCAGGATGTCCTGCCAGTGCGACATGTTCGACGCCGGCACGTCCAGGCGCAGCAGTCGGCAGACGAGGTCGTCCATCCGCTCGCGTTGCAGCATCAAGGGCACTTCGTAGATCGAGTGATCGACGTCCTTTTCCTCGACGACCCCCTCGTAAGGCACGTTGCAGAACAGCGAGATCTTCTGGCGCAATTCCTTGTTCAACGGGCGTTCGGTGCGGCAGACGAGCACGTGGGGCGTGATGCCGATTTCGCGGAGTTTGGCGACCGATTGCTGAGTGGGCTTGGTCTTCAGTTCGCCCGCGGCGCGAATGAACGGCACGTAGGTCACGTGGATGAACACCACGTTGCCGTGGCCCGCTTCGAGCGCGAACTCGCGGATCGCCTCGAGGAACGGCAGGCCCTCGATGTCGCCCGTGGTGCCGCCGATTTCGGTGATCACCACATCCGCCTTCGACTTCTCGGCGATGTCCCGAATGCGGTTCTTGATCTCGTCGGTGACGTGCGGAATGACCTGGACGGTTTTGCCGAGGTATTTGCCCTCGCGCTCGTTGTTGAGCACGCGCTGATAAACCTGGCCGCTCGTGAGGTTGTTGATCCGTCCGAGCTTCGTGCTGGTGAACCGTTCGTAATGGCCGAGGTCGAGATCCGTCTCGGCGCCGTCGTCCAGCACGTAAACCTCGCCGTGCTGGTAGGGGCTCATCGTGCCCGGATCGACGTTCAGGTACGGGTCGAACTTCTGCAGCGTCACTTTGAGCCCCCGGTTCTCGAGCAACGTGCCGAGTGCCGCGGCCGTGAGCCCCTTGCCGAGCGAACTCACCACCCCGCCGGTGACAAAGATGAATTTCGTATGCACGCCGTCTCTCCCTTCAAGGTTGGTTTCCCGCCGCCGCCAGCCACGCCTCCGCCCGCGCCACGTCCGCGGGGACGTCGACCCCGATGCCGGCTTGTTCGACCCGCACCACGGCGATGTCGATGTCGTTCGCCAGCGCCCGCAGTTGTTCCAGCCGTTCCGCCCGTTCCAGCGCTGCCACCGGCAGCCGGACCAAGCGCAACAGCGTTTCCCGGCGAAAACCGTAAATCCCCAGGTGCTTGAGGAAGGGGAACGCGGCCAGTTGGGCGTCGGTCGTTGCGCCGGGTTCGTCCCGCAGATACGGGATCGTGCGTCGCGAGAAATAGAGCGCCCGGCCCGCCTCGCTCACCACCACCTTGACCGCATTCGGATTGTCGTAATCCGCCGCCTCGCGGATCGGGGTGGCCGCCGTGGACATCGCCGCCGATTCCAGGGCCGCCGCGACCGCGTCCACGACCTGTGGGTCGATCAGCGGTTCGTCCCCTTGAATGTTCACCACGGCATCGCAGTCGATCCGTTCCGCCACCTCGGCAATCCGGTCCGTGCCGGAAGGGTGATCGGCGCGGGTCATTTCCACCCGGCAGAACGGCCGCACCGCGGCGGCAATCCGGTCGTCGTCCGTCGCCACGATCACCTCGGCCAGCGACGCCGCCCGGCGACACTGCTCGACCACCCGTTGGATCAACATCCTGCCCGCGATGGGAACCAGCGGTTTGCCGGGGAACCGGGTGCTGGCGTAGCGCGCGGGAATCAGGCCCAGGGTCTTCATGCGGCGGGCAAGGCGCGCCGCCACCGGGTGGGGCCGGCGGTCCGGGAGCGGGCGGTGTGGTCGGTTGTCGTTGGTCCCGAACGAAGCACGGCGGACCTTACCAACCGTCCCGCCCGCCGGGCAAGAGCCGTTCGCGAATCCGGCAGGTTCCCGGGGCCGCCGGCGACGTGATCCGGCGGACTTGGCGGCGCGGTCGGCCCCGGTGTTTCGCCTTCCGTCGACCAGGGCGGCCCGGCAGGATGGCCGCATGAACCGCCGATGTTGCCGTTTCGCCGGCCGTGGGTTGCTCTGGCTGGCGCTGGTTGCCGCGGGTGCGCCCCGGGTGGCGGTGGCCGCGACGCCCGCCGCCTCCCCGAACCTCGTCATTGTGCACACCGACGAGCACAGCTACCGGACGCTGGGCTGTTACCGGCGGTTGTTGCCGGAGGATCAAGCCTGCGTCTGGGGGCCGGGCGTGACGGTTTCGACGCCGAACATCGACTGGCTGGCCGCGCACGGCGCGATCGCCACGCGTTTCTTCGCGACGTCGCCCGTGTGCACCCCGTCGCGCGCCTCGTTTGTGACCGGGTTGTATCCGCAGTCCACCGGCGCGGTGCGTAACGACCTGCCGATGCGCGACGAGATGGTGACCTTCGCCGAAGTGTTGCGGCGTCGGGGTTACGCCACCGGTTACGCCGGGAAATGGCATTTGGACGGGCCGGCGCGGCCGGGTTGGGCCCCGCGCCGGGACTTCGGCTTCAGCGACCATCGTTACATGTTCAACCGGGGTCACTGGAAGCAGCTCGAGGACACCGACGCGGGGCCGCGGGTGAAGGCGCGCAATGCCCGGGGCCAACCGACGTACGACCTCGAGGGGGCCGACGAAACCTCGTTCACGACGGATTTTCTCACCGACCGCGCGATAGCGTTCGTGCGGGAGCACCGAGATCGCCCCTTTTGCTACATGCTCAGCCTGCCTGATCCGCACGGGCCGAACACGGTGCGTCCGCCGTACGACACGATGTTCGCGGGGCTGCCGTTCCAGCAGCCGGTCTCCGCGAAGCAATCCGGGAAGGAGTTGCCCGGCTATGCGGCGGTTCGATCGGACCGGTTCAACGCCCGGCAGATGGCGCTGTATTTCGGCATGGTCAAGTGCATCGACGACAACGTGGGCCGGTTGCTGGCGGCGTTGCGGGAGGCGGATTTGCTGGAGCGGACCGTGGTCGTCTTTACGTCCGATCACGGCGACCTTTGTGGCGAACACGGGCGGCACAACAAAGGGGTGCCGCTGGACACCTCCGCGGCCATCCCATTCGTGCTTTATGCGCCGGGGCTGGTTCCGGCGGGGACGCGGGTGGGGACGGCGCTGGGGACGGTGGACTTCAAGCCGACGATTCTCGGTCTGCTGGGAGTGCCGGATGCGGGGCGAACCGAAGGCCGCGATGCGTCGGGGTTGTTTCGCGGACGGCCGGCGGCCGCGGGCTGGAAGGACCTGGCCTTTGTGCGGATCGGGGACGAGGGGCAGGGCGCCAACCGGTGGATCGGGGCGTTCACCTCGCGCTACAAGCTCGTCGTCTCCCCGACCGATGCCCCGGGGTTCTTCGATTTGCAGGAGGACCCCTTCGAACTCGAGAACCGGCTGGGCGACCCGCGGTATGCGGCGACGGTCCGGGAACTCAAAGCCGAACTCGCCGACTACTGTCGCACCTTCGCCGAACCGCTCTATGCGGAGGCGGCCTGCCGGGCGGCGTTGGAATAGCCTTCCGCCCGCGCCCTCCTCGGCACCGGGATCCCTTAGCCGTATCCATGCAGTAGGATTCACCACGGATGGGCACGGATGGGCACGGATATTGAGGGAAACCAGGATTGCCCGCCCTGGGTTCGAACGCACCATTCAGGGAGTGTTTCCGCCCTGTCCGCCAAAGCCACAGCGCCGCGCCCTATCCGTGTTATCCGTGCCCATCCGCGGTTCGCTGACTGAATTGTTACGGCTTAGCCGTAGAGATTCCGTCACGCCGTAGCCGCCGACGTGCAGTCGGCGCATCATTCAGCTGGGATCCGTCCAGTTGCCGCCGGGCGCGACGATTCCCCAAAACGTGACTGCCAGTCGGAACGAGCGAGACCGCGTAAGCCCCTGGATTTCAGCGCCGACGACACGTCAGCGGCTACCGCGGCTTGAATCGGTGCGGTCTACACCCGCCGTAGGAGGGTTTCCGGAATGCCCGCCGCGCGGAGTTGATCTTCGCCGTTCGCGAACAGTCGCAGGAAGGTGCGGCGCTGGTTCTGGAACCACTCCTCGTGCGAAGCGCGGTTCGATCCGCTGGCCTCGCGGCTTTCCTCCCGGAGGCGTTGAAGGCATCCGAGCAGGAGCGCGCTGGCCTCGGCGGTCCGACCGCGACGAATCCAGATCTCGGCCAGCAGCCCCATTTCATCGCAACGATGCCAGTCCGCGAGGCCGGCCCGCAGTTGGTTGAACAGCGATTCGGCGAGCGGGGCGTCGCCCAGCTTCCAGGCCGCCCGGCCGAGCTGGCTGTAACCGCGGCTGTGCTGCCAGCGGGGCTCGAACCACTGAATCAACGCGTGCGCGTCCGGCCCGCGGCCCGCGGCAATCAGGGCGTCGACATAGGGCTCGAACTGCCGGCTGAGCGCCGACAACGGACCGAGCGCGCCGTCGCCCAGAACCGGCTCCGCCCGGCGCGCGAGGTCCAGCAGGCGTTCGTAAGCCGAAACCAGCAGCGTCTCCGGGCGATCCCCATGCCGGGCGGCGCGCGCTTCCAGATAGGCTTCAAAGTGGGTGTTCAGTTCGTCGTAGCGCCGTCGCAGGCCGGGCTGCTTTCCGGCCACCGCGGTCTCGAATTCCCCCAGCAGGCGTTCGTACGGCGCCACGATCTCCTGGCGGGGGCGGCCGGCGTCGCCTTGGACCCAGGGTTGCCGGTTGGCGGCGTGGCCGAGCTGCAGCAGGTTCCGTCCCAGATGGATCCGCAGGACCGTGCGGGCCGTCTCCTCGCGGGGCAGTTCGTCCGCGGGATACCAGTGGCTCCGGTCGCCATCCAGCACCACCCAGCCGGCGCGGCCTTCGAGTTGCGCGCCGGCCACGGCGACTAGTCGCAGTGGTTGGCGCAATTCTGGATCCAATTCCCCGACCAGTTCCATGCGGGGCGATTCGAGCGCCGCGCCGGACCAGTGGGAAAGCAGCACATCGTATTCGGTCGAGTCCACGTCCACCTCCATCAGGTGAATCAGTTCGTCGTGTTCGAGTTCCCAACAACAGTGGATGGCGTAGACATCCTCGGGAGGCCGTTGCTCGAGCGCGTAGCCGAAGAAGCACCACGTCATGCTGCCCACGAGTCCGATGCCCGCGTCGTCCTCGTCCAGCTCGCTCGTCGCCCGCGCGCGATACCGCAGCAACCAGAAGGGCTGCGGGGTGTAGCGGGGCGGCCAGCGCAGGTCGCGTTGGTCCACCACCTCGACCTCGTCCGGCGGCCGGCCAAGTTCGTTTGGATGGGCCAGCCATTGCGCAAATTCCGCCCGCGCCTGAAAGTCCGGGGTCCGGGCGGCGGGCGGCACGGCATCGGGGCGATCCAGGGCCTCGAGATACTCCCGTGCCGTCGCGGCGTGCTGCAGGTCCAGGCACCGTTCGGCGAGCGCCGCAATTCCCCGCTCATCGTCCCGCATGGCCGCGGCCCAAGCGGCCTCCAGGGTGACGAGGGGATCAGGGTGGGCGGCCGCCCGATCCAGCAGGCGTGGGCGGGCCGCATGGTTCAGAAAGGGGAGGGCCACGGTGGCGCTGATCGCGTGGTCGGTGAGTTCCGGATCCGTTTCGGCCAACCAGCGTTCGAGCCGGACCACGCCGGCGTCCGAGTCAAAGGGATGTCGCATGTCGCCGCCGTCAAGGAAGAACCGGTTCGCGGCATCAAGCAGGGCGATTGCGAGGAAGCCGTCCGGCAGGGGGCTGGCGAGCGTTGCGAAGACGCGGAGCGCCTCCGGATGCCCTGGTGAGAAGGCCGCCAGCACGACGCTCCACATGTAGGCCTCGGGGGCGAACGGCTGGCAGGCGCTTTCGATCACCGCCTCCGCCCCGGCCGCCGTCCCGTACATGGCCAGCACCTTCAGGGCGAACAGCACGTCCTCCTCCGCATGCTGTGATCCGGGCGCCCGGCCTTCGTTGACGATCCGCACCAGCCACGGCGTGCCGTGTTCCTGCAACGCCTCGAAGGCATCGCAGCCCTGTCCCTCCACCTGCAAGAACACGGAGATCAGCGCGTGGAGCGGGGAGGGCCGGCGGGACTCGGCGGGCAGCGGTCCGGTGACGAACCGCTCGAGGGCCGCGCAGGTCGCCAGGGCGTCCCTCCGGGATTCCAGCCGGTAGTCGCCCAGCGCCTCGAGTTCGGCCACCAGATTGCCGCCGGGGGCCAAACCCCGCCGCAGGGCGGTCTGGATGGGCGACCCCCCGTCCAACCAGTTTTCAGCTTCCATGAACGAGCGGAGCTTCCCGTCGCCGGCCCCCGAGTTCAATCCCGCACTTCGTCCCGGGGCATGCGGGCAGGATCGGCGCCGCTCCCGACCCGTTGCGGGGCGGCCTGGCCGAGATCGCTTGTCCTGCGTCGACCTCCCGTCTGTAATGGGGCCACGATGATTCTGCCGCTGAGCGATGCGCCCAATCCCCGCGGAACGCCGGTGGTCAACTACGCCCTGATCGCGCTGAACATTGCGATCTTCGTGTTGATCACGGTGCCGCTGAGCCGGCGGGCGCCGGATTATCAAAGCGCGGCGTTCCTCGATTATGCCCGGACGATCCAGCAGACGCTGCCCCGGAGCGTGCCGATCGAGTATGCGCTGCAGGGCGTATCGGCTTATGACGTGTTCGTGTTCGCCCACGGCTTCCGTCCCGCCGCCGCCAGCCTCCAGGACCTCCTGTTCTCGATGTTCCTGCACGGGGGCTTCATGCACCTGTTCGGCAACATGCTGTTTCTCTGGATCTACGGCGATAACGTCGAGTATCGCCTGGGGGGCGTCCGCTATCTGCTCTACTATCTGCTGACCGGGGCGGCGGCGACCTTGTTTTACTCCCTGTTTGCCCTTGGGTCGAAGTTCCCGCTGGTCGGGGCCTCGGGAGCCATCTCGGGGGTGTTGGGTTTCTACTTTCTCTGGTTTCCCCGGAACACCGTGCGCCTGTTTGTGTTCCTGTTTCCGTTCTTCATGAACGTGGTGCAGGTCCCGGCCCGGTTGGTGCTTGGCATCTACCTGGTGCTCGACAACGTGCTCCCGTTCATCCTCAGCCGCGGCAGCGGCTCGGGCGGGGTCGCGCACGGTGCGCACATCGGCGGGTTCCTCGCGGGTCTGGTCGTGGCCCATTGGATGAACCGCCGCGAAACCGTCGCTCCGCCCGGCGAATACCGCGCGCGGGCGGCGGCCGGGGAGTCGCCGCCGCCGCTCAACCTCACCGGGCTTGTTCACGCCGGTCGGATGGAGGACGTCGCCCGCAGGTATTTTGCCCTCGTCCCGGAGGCCAGCCGGAATGCGCTGTCGCCCGAGGCGATGCTGCAGCTGGGCCAGTGGCTCGCCGCCCACGGCCATCCCGAGGCCGCGCTCACCGTCTTCCGGCGGCACTTGCGTGATCATCCCCGCGGACCCGGTCGGGCCGAGGCGCATGTCGGCGCGGGCCTGGTTCAACTGCGCGCCCTGCGTCGCGTCGCGCCGGCTTATCAGCATTTCCTCGAAGCCCTTGATGCCGACCCGCTGCCGGAGACTGCGGCGTTGGCGCAGGCCGGCCTGCGCGAGATCGCCGAACGGCAGAAATACGCCTGGCACCGGGTTCGGGGTTGAACCGGTCCGGCCCCGCCCGGTCCGGGCAACGCGCGAATTTGATCGTGCATCGACGCGACACGGTGCGCAGCGTTGGGGGCGATGATCAGTCAGATACCGGACGGCCCGCTGCGAGGTGACCAGGTTGTGCCCCACCTGGCACAGCTTCTCGGCGCGGATTGGGAGAGCGAGGAGGGGCCCCTCCGTCTCGCGACGGATTTGACCGCCGAAGAAGCCGGAGCTTCCTCCCTCTTCACCGATGCCGGACTGTTCCTGCGGCTGGTCGGGGAACTCGGTCCGGTACGGCTGACCCAGACCGGCAACCTCACGCGCAACTTCGTGGCGGCCTTCTTCAAGGATATGCCGATGGACCAGGAAATGCGCGTGGTCTACCGGGTGATGAACAAGGTGCTCAACGAGATGGACGTCCACCCGCTGCACGTGGCGCGGATCGTGTGCACCCTGGCCGGACTGGTCGCCAAGCGGAACCGGAAGCTCCACCTCACCCGGCGCGGACAGGCGATGCTGGACGCCGCGGAATCGGGGACATTCTACCGGCGGTTGTTCATCACTTTCTTCCGGAAGCTCAACTTGAATTACGTGTACCCCATGCGGGACGTGCCGGGGATCCAGCACACCCTTCCGCTCATCCTGCTTGCCCTCGGGCAGGCCGCCCGCGAGTGGGCTGACATTGATGAACTGGCCGGGGTTGTCCTGCCGCTTCCCGTGCTCGATGACCTCCGGGCGAGGATGGGTCCGTACGAAAAGGAAGGCTGGATCCTCGCGGGCTACGTGCTGCGTCCGCTCGAAGGCTTCGGACTGATCCAGTTCCGGGCCGGGACGCGTGAGCCGAAGGTCGGGCGCATTCGGCAGGAAGTCAGCCTGACGCCGCTCTGGGATCGTTTCATCCGCTTCGATCTGCCGCCCGGCGTACCGGCCCTTCTCCGGGCCTCCGGGTGGTGAAAGCGGCGCCTCATTCCTTCCCGGCGGCAAGGACCCGGAAGCGATGCGTCCACCGGTCGATCCGGCAGACCGCTGCGTAGAGGCAGCGGTCGCATGCGGTCTCCAGGCCGCGTCGGTAGGGATCGACGCGCGTTTCGCCCGCCACGATCCGCCGGGCGAACGCCTTCATCGCCTCCTCAGCTTCGTCGAGCAGCGTCTTGAATTCGTCCGCGGAGACGGGATCCCGGTAGTTGCCGTTGGGCTTGCGGTTCTTGGCGAAGCTGAACTGGCCCGCGCCGGGTTCCCCGGGGGAACCTCCATCCAGCCAATCGAGCCGTTCCAGGACGAACCGCCCGCGGTGTTGCCACGCCCGGCGGCGGTCCTCCGTCGCTTCCGTCCAGACCCCCGCCCGATCACGTGCTATTCCCCGCTCGGGCCGCAGCCCCGCGTAGAACATCCCGACCGGCTCGATGGCGCCGGGGCCGAATTCCTCCGCGCCCGCGGCCAGCTGCTCGAAGGCGCGCAGATAAAGCGGCAGCTGCAGCTGCAATCCGTGCCGCATCAGAACCGGGTCCGGCGAACGCGCGCCGGACTTGTAATCGATGATCACCGCCAGCCGCCGGCCGGTTGCCGGGTCCGACGCCAGGTCCACCCGGTCGATCTGTCCGGTCAGGGCCACGCAAACCCCGTTTCCCAGCGGCGCCGTCCAGGCGGGAAACCGTGCTTCGCGGCCGCCGAAGCGCAGTTCGACCGCCGCGGGATCCAGGCGGTTGCCTGCCCGCAGCCAATCCACTGTCGTGCGCACGAATTCAACCAGGTTTCGCCCGGTCACCTGAGCCACGAAGCGGTCGCGCGCCCCGGCCTCGAGGACCCCGTGCCCGAATTCGATCCTCGTCCGGGCAGCGATTGCCTCGATCCGCGCCTCCGCCTCGTCGGGCGTCAGGTCGCGCCACTGCCGGCCTTCCGCCCGGACGGCGGCATGGAATTGCGCCAGCACGGCATGGGCAAAGCTGCCGAGTTGGCGGGGATCCGCCTCGAACCGGGCGCGTTCGGTGGCCCGCAAACCCACGTGCGCGAAGAACTGGAAGGGACAGGCCGCAAACCGTTCGAGAGCCGTTGGCGAAAGCCGCAGGTCCTCCGGTCCATGCAACCGGCGGGCCAGGGCCGGGCGCAGGCCCGCGGCCGCCCCCGGATCGTGCAGCACTTCGATCAGTGGGACGAGGCCGGCGAACTCGGGCCGGTCGAGCAGCCCGGACGGTGGCTTCGGATGTGCGCCGGTCGCCAAGACTTCGTGCCGGGCGCGTTGCAGCAGGACCGACGTCAGTTCGACCGGATGCACGCTGTCGCGCCAGTCCGGCGTCCCTGCCACCGCCTCGGTCTGGAGCGCGGGAAACAAGCGTTGGACGTGGTCGATGAAGGCGGATGGATTGACCGCCCGGCCGTCGGCCTCCTGTTGGGCATGGGTCAGGATCAGTCGTTCCGAAGCCCGCGTGCAGGCGATGTAGCCATAGTAGCGCTCGCGGCCCAACCGCCATTGCCGGTTCGGCGACAACGCGAGGCCGCGCCCGACGAGTTCGGCGCGGTCGGCCTCGGTCAACAGCCGGTGCGGCGGGGGGACGGCAGGAAACCCGCTCTCGTTGAGGCCGAGCACCAGGGCCAGTCGCAGGTCGGGATTGCGGGAGCGATCGATCGCGCCCACCAGCACCTGGTCGAGGGAGGGCGGGATGGCGCCGACCGAGAGATTGGCCAGTCCCGCTTCGAGCACGGTGAACCAGGCGCGCAAAGGCTGCGGATTGCCGGCGAACGCCAGGGCGAGATTCCGCAGCCACTCGATCATCTGTTCGAGCACGCTCCCGTGCACTTGGGGACGCGACAACAGCGAACGCCCACCGGCCACCCGCCCCGGGCTCTCCGACCACTGCGCCAGCGTGCGGTCCACCCGCAACCGCCGCCAGAAGGCATGCAACGCGATGGCCAGCAAGCGTCCGTCCGGTGACGGTTCCCCCGCCGTCGGGGACTCCGCAGGCGCTCCCAAGGCCGCATCCGGTCCAGCGGCGTTGCCCAGTTCGGACGCCAGACGCAGAAAGGGCGTTACGAGGCGACGGCGAAGCGCTTCGAGCCGCTCACCCCGCGCGGGATCGTCCGGACAACGCACCGGGCGCCGCCAGGCGGTTCCTTCCCAGCCGCGCCCCAGCGCCTCGTTTTCGAGGGCGTCAATGTCCGCCTCGGCCACGGGCAACAGGCCGGTCTTGAGCGCGGCGAACCAATCCTCGTTCCGCCAGCCCAACCCGACCACCCGCAGGGCGGTGCGCGTCAGTTCGACCAGCGGATGATGCGCCACCGACTCGCGGCAATCGAGAAAACAAGGGATTTCGTAGCGCTGAAACACGCGCTGAATCAGCGGCCGGTACGGTTCGAGCGACCGCACGATAACGGCCGCGTCGCGGAACCGCCCGCCCGCCCGCACGAAGCGGAGGATCTCCCGCGCGGCCGCCACCACTTCCGTCTCGGGATCGCGGCAGGCCAGCGAACGGACGCCCGGGCCAGGATCGCCGTTGAAAGCCGCGGGCGCATTCCAGGCGGCTTCGAGATGGGCCAGTGCCGTGCCGGGGGAAAACCGGTTCTTTCCCGCGGAACGGATCAGCGTTTCCTCGACCAGTTCGATCCCGCGCCGTCCCTTCAACCGGTCGCGCAAACCGAGGTAACTCTGCTCGACCAGCGCCCAACCGGACAGCCAGGACGAGGCTTCGACGGGTGCCGCCGGGAGGCAGAAGGCGAGCGTCGCCCGCCCGCAATGCGGAACGAGCGCGGCAAGCAGGTCGGCTTCCTGGGGCGTCATTTCGGCAAAACCGTCCAGCCACAGGGCGGCGAACGCGGGGGAAGCGGAACCGGCGCTCTCGGTCGGAAGCCGTTCCCGCAGGGTGCGCGTCGCGGCGTCCAGCAGCGCCTGTTCGTCCTGCAGACCGCGGGCGTCCAGCCAACCCTCGTAAGCTTCGAGCAGCAGCGCCAGATCGTGCAATTTGCCGGCGAGGATCGTTCCCTGACCGGCGGCTTCCCCGGCCAGCCGGCGCAGTTGTCCGGCCCCGATGCCGTGCTGGCGCAGTTCGCGCAGTGTTTGACTGAGTTCCTGGGCGAACCCGGCGGTGGCCGCCGATCCACGGAAGCACCGCAGGGCCTCCTGTCGCTCCACCAGCAGGGCGCGCAGGACCATCAGTCGCCCCGGTTCACCCAGCAAAGGCGGCACGCTCGCCCCCCACGAATCGAGCACGAACTCCGCCAGGCGCTCGAAGGAGAGGATGCGCAGGCGCGTGTAACCGGGAACCATAGGATCGGCGAGCAGTTGCCGCTCAAGCTGAAAGGTCGCCTGCTTCGGTGTGATGAACAGCAAGGGCCGCCCGTCCGGGGCCTCCCGCAATGCCGCCCGCGCTTCCGTCAGACAACGGAACGTCTTCCCGCTCCCCGCGGGCCCCAGCAACCAGCGCGCGATCACGCCGGCAGCCTGCAAAGCCCGCCCCCTGACGGCAACGCGAAACTGCCCCTTCCCGTCGCCTCCCGATCTTTGGCGCGGCAGCGCAACCGTTCCGCGGCGTTCCGCGGTGCGCGACAAGGCCGCGCCGCGCTTGCCGGCGGGAAACCCCCGGGGCATGCTGCCGGAACGTCCCTGTATGAAAAACCGCTCCTCAGTCCGGTTGCCTGTTCTGGCGACCTTCCTTTCGCTCCGTCTCGTCGGCGCCGAGGTCGTTCCGTCGGTCGTGATCGAGAACGCGCAGTTCCGCTACACCATCGGCGGGAACGGAGAGAACCTTGCCTTCGAGGACCTCGCCACGGGGGCCAGCCACCTCGCGTCATCGGGTTCTGCCTGCGCTTTGGTGCGGCAGGCAGGGCGCGAGTTCCCGGCCACGGGCGCTGAACTGGCGGGGGATCAGCTGACGCTCCGCTTCGATCCGCCCGGGGTCGAGGCGGTGCTGCGGATCGGACGCGCGGGGCCCGCCGTGCGGCTGACCCTCGAGTCAGTGGCGGGCGGGGATGTCGAAAGCCTGGTGTTTCTGAATGCGCCCCTGGATCTGCGGGGAAGGCCGGACGAACCGTTCGGCGCCTGCGCGCTGGCGATGAACCTGCACACGCGGGTCGATCAATTGCCCGTGCTCCAAACCCTGTTGCGGGCCGGTTGCGAGGCGAAGTTCGGTCTGGCAGGCGCGAGTGTTGCGCTGGTGGCGGGGCCGGTCGGGGGATTGCGCGCCCAGCTCCAGGAGGTCCTCCGCCAGTCCGACGAACTCCCGTTGTGCGAGGTCGCCGGGCCCTGGGCGGACGAGATTCCGTTCAACCACGGTTCCTACCTCTTCAATTTCGGCGCCCTCGACGAGACCAACCTCGACGATTGGATCGCGATGGTGCGGCGGCTCGGGTTCAACCAGATCGACAATCACGGCGGCGGCGGGTTTTTCCGCTTCGGCGATTTCGAGTTGAACCGCGACAGATGGCCGGACGGCTGGGCGGGCTGGGAGCGCATTGTGCGGCGGCTGCACGAGGCCGGCATCGGCTCGATCTTCCACACCTACGCCTTCTTCATCGACAAGCGCTCGCGCTACGTCACGCCGGTTCCGGACCCGCGGCTCGATGCCTTCCGCACCTTCACCCTCGTGGGCGATGTGGATGCCGGCGCGACGGAAATTGCCGTCGCGGAGTCGACCGCCGGGCTCAGCACCGTCACCGGATTCTTCGAGCACAACAGCGTTATCCTGCAACTTGGGGACGAACTCGTGACGTTCGGCGGATTCAGCCGCGAGCCGCCGTGGCGGTTCACCGGTGTGCAGCGCGGGGCGCTCGGCACCCGGGCCGCCGCCCACGTTCGGGGCAGCACCGCCCGTCATCTCAAGGAGTGCTTCGGTCTGCTCGTTCCGGATCCCGAATCCTCGCTGTTCGAGGAGATCGCCGCCAACCACGCCGAGATCGTGAACCGCTGCGGCTTCGACGGGCTCTATCTCGACGCCATCGACGGCAGCTCGATCCTGCGCGGTCCCGATGAATGCTGGTATTGGGCCAACAAGTTCGTCGTCGAAATTCAACGCCGGCTGCGGAAACCCGCCGGCATGGAGATGAGCGCCATGTGGCATCACTTCTGGCGCTACCGCACCCGTTGGCAGGCCTGGGATTATCCGCAACGGGGTCACCGGCGCTTCATCGATGCGCATGCGACCGGCGTCAACGGCGGGTTGTTGCTGCCGCTGCATCTGGGTTGGTGGAACTTCCAGTCGTTCAAACCGCCCCAGATCGAGCCGACCTACCCGGACGTGATGGAATGCGTTGGCGCGCGCCTGGTCGGCTGGGATGCCGGGATTTCACTGACCGGCGCGGTCGACCGGGATCGGCTGGAATCCACGCCGCTGTTCCGGCGCGCCGTCGACATCCTGCGAACCTGCGAGGAACTCCGGCACGCGAATGTCTTCGATGACGCCACCCGCGCCCGGTTGCGGGAACCGGGCCAGGACTTCGCGCTGACGACCAACGCGGCGGGCCGGCTGACCTTTTGTCCGGCCCAATCGTTGCCGCACGTCGCCGCCCTGGCCGAGCCGTGGACTCTCTCCTGGCGGGTGACCAACGTCTTCGGCGAACAACCGCTTCGCTTTCGCCTCGAAGCGCTGATGAGCACTCCGCTGGAACCGGGCACGAACCGCGTGGTGTTGTTCGACGCGACCGACGCCGACGAGCAGCGATCCGTCCGGAGCGCCGCGGATGGTGTCGGACTCGAACCGGGTCGCCTCCCGGGGCCCGAAGCGCTGTCCGTCTGGCTTTCCCTCACGGCCACCAACGCCGGACGAGTGCCTCAGAATGCCGCCTGGGCCAAACTCGTGCGACGGTTCGATCCGCCGATTTCCTTGCGGGAACAACCGGCCCTGGCGTTCGAGATCGAGGTGATCGATGGCGATCACAAGCCGGCAGCGACGGCGCGAGGCGCGGACAGCGGGGCGGTTCCGATGCTGGCCATCCGGCTCGACAGTCCGCACCATCTCTCCTTCGGCGCGCTGGCGGATCGATACCTGCCGCTCGATTTCACCGGGCGCCGGCGCGTGAGCCTGATCGAAACCGAATCGACCCGATGGAGCGATTACACCTGGAACGACGGCAAATGGCTCTACAACGCCTACCGCGAGACCATCGATTTCGGGACCATCGAGTCGGCAAGCCTCTGGCTGCAGAATCTGCCGCCGGACCGGGAATTCCAGTGCCGCCTGCGTGCCGTGCAGGCCCAACCCATGGTGAGCTGCCGTGTGGTCCGCCCGCGCCTGGTCGTGAACGACCGGGACATCGAACTCCCGGTCGAACTGAAATCAGGCGACTGGCTCGAGTGGGTCGAAGGCGGACGTTACGTGCTCCACGGGCCTGCGGGCGAAGTGCTGGCGGAAGGGCGCGAGGATGCGGACGTCCCGCTGCTCCACCTCCGTGCCGGGGAGAACACTCTGCAACTGGCCCTCCACGCGAACGACAGCGCTGCCCCACGCATGCGACTGACCGTCTTTTCGCAGGGTATGCCCTTGCCTCGATCCGTCACTCCGTGACCTACGGGGTCGGTTCCTGATATTGTCATACCCTGGCTCCGCGGGGCCGCGTCACGATGGCGAACCCTTCGCGCTCGGGATGGGCGCCGGGATGGCCGGGCAAACCCGTGCAGATCCGGGGAGACGGCCGTCGGGTGGAGTCGCGCAAAGGGCCGGCATCCTGCACCTGCGCCGCTGGGTCCATTCTCCAACTCAATCGATGTGGACGGACGCGTCCGATCGAAGCCCCCGGAAAGGAGTTGAAATGTGCGAGGCACTTCGACAGTACGTTTCGTATGCATCCGCAGCGCAGCCGCATCAAATCCAACGAAGTCCTGCCTTGCTCGGCCGCCACGGCCTGGCTCCTCGCTGCGGCCCTCGGTTCCGCAGCGCATGCCGGGACCACCGAGCCGGGGCTCGCGCCGACGCCGCCGATGGGCTGGAACAGTTGGAACTGCTTCGAGAAGGACATCAACGAGGCGAAGATTCGGGCGATTGCCGACGCGATGGTCCACTCGGGCATGCGGGATGCCGGTTACCATTACCTCGTGCTCGACGACGCCTGGATGGCGGCGACGCGCGATGGAAGCGGTCGTCTCCAAGCCGATCCGGAGAAGTTCCCCGACGGAATGAAAGCCATCGGCGACTACATCCACGCGAAGGGGTTGAAGTTCGGCATCTACCAGGACCGCGGGAAGTGGACCTGCCAGCAGTTGCCGGGCAGCCTCGGCCACGAGCAGATCGACATGGAGACTTTTGCCGAATGGGGCGTCGATTACCTCAAGCTGGACAGTTGCTTCGCGGAGAGCAACGGGAGGATGAGTTCGGAGGACTACGCCATCTACCGCCGGCATCTCGACGCCACCGGACGCCCGATTGTCCTGAGCATTTCGGATTTCGGGAATGCGGCCTGGGCTTGGGGAGGAAAGCAATGGGCTCAACTCTGGCGCACCTCCGGGGATATCTACCCTTGGATGGATTCGGTCTACCATTGCGCCGCCACCTCGTCCGCCGACCAAGCCATCCACCCCGCCTTCAACGGCTTGTGGCAGTTTGCGGGCCCCGGACACTGGAATGATCCCGACATGTTGCAGGTCGGGAATCTCAAACACGTCCCCGATGATCGGAAACCGATTTGCGACCGGACGCATTTCGGCCTCTGGTGCATCCTGGCTGCCCCGTTGATGGCCGGCAACGACCTGCGGGTGATGACCGAGGACGTCCGGAACGTCCTGACCGCGCCCGAGTTGATCGTGGTGAATCAAGATCCGCGGGGCGTGCAGGGCTACCGGGTCTTCGAGCGCGACGGATGCGCGGTCTACAACAAGCCGCTTGCCGATGGCGCCACCGCCGTCCTGTTGCTGAACAAGGAGCGCGAATCCGTGGACGTCACCGTGCGGTGGGAACAGATCGGCCTCGCGGGGCGGCAGCCCGTGCGGGATCTTTGGGCCCGTCAGGACCTGGGCGACTTTGCCGGGCAATTCACGGCCAAGGGGCTGACCCGGCACGAACATCGCATGATCAAGGTCGGGCGGCCGGGGCCGCCGCTGCCCATGCCCGCCTCCTTGCCGCTGGACAAATATGCGGTGACGCGTCCGGGGGAGACCCACCTCAGCGACCTCTACTACATTTGGAAGGCAGGCAACGCTCCCGCTTACGACACGGCCTTCAGTGGGGCCCCGATCATCATTGGCGGGCGGAGCTTCGCCAGGGGATTGGGTTGCCGGGGGAAATCCGCCTTCATGTTCATGGTCAATGGCCGTGCCGGGCGTTTCCAGGCGATGGTCGCGATGGACCCGGCAACGCCGGAAAATGCCAAGGGGCGATTCCGCGTGTACAACGAGGATTTCTTTGCCAACAAGGTCCTCTGGGACAGCCGTGACATGACCCGCGATTCTCCCGCGAAGGAAATCGACATCGAGCTCCGGGACGTGCAGTGCCTGATGCTGGTGTTCGACGGGGACAAGAGCCTGGGCAACTGGGCGGATGCGCGCGTGATTGCCGAATGAAACCGGCGGCAACGTCGGGGAAGCATGCGTGCCCTCGGGCCGGTTGCAATGGTTGGATTGGCGTCCGGATGGTGTCCGCCGCCCGACCGGTGGGCCCGTGACACCGGGAGGTGCCGATCCGGAACCGGGGCTTCGATCCCATGGTCCCTGCAAGCCCGTGAGGCAAATGCCCTCCTCCGCCGGACGCCGCCGTTCAGAGGGTGAAGAGCAGCGGCAGGATCTCGGCGAGCGGGGGGTGGGCGTTTCCGGGGTTGTCCAGCGGTTGCACGAGGACCAGGAGGGGTTCCTCGCCCGAGCGTCCAAGCGTCAGGCGGCGGAGGGTGGTCTGCATCCAGCAGCGCAGGGGGCTCGAGTGCCGGAACCGCCCATCGCTGAACCAGAACGCCGCGGCCTGATGCTCGTTGCCCTGGGTCAAATCCAGCCACGCCGCCTCGCCGCCCGGGACGGGGGCCGCCTCGCGCGCGGCAATTCGCCAGCCGGCGCCCCGGAAGCAATATGTCGGGTCGTGCACGGCATGGCGGTTGCGCGACCCGTCCACCACGGTCACGACGAAGCGTTGGGTCCCGGTCTGGTAAATCCGTTTCACCACATCGGCGGCGCCAAAGGCCTCCCGTTCGATTTCGCTGACTTCGAGTTCACGGCTGGAACAGCCGATGCCCTCGGCAGGCAGCTGTTGGAGCCGGACGGCCGCGGTAGGGAGCGGGTAGCGATCCCAGACAACGGCGAGCACCGCCACCAGGATCAGGGCGGCGAGCAGGGCCTGACGTTTGCGCGGGCTCATGGTTCGACCAGGGACACGGAGTTTGGAGCGCGTAACCGGGACAACCGGACGGCGGGCAGGGACGCGGCAACGGCCAGCAGCAGTCGACCCGGCAGCACCCAGAAAGCGGTCAGCCCGGTCAGCGCCCAGCCGAACACGGGCATCCAGGCGACGGCGCCGGCCAGCCACCACCAAGTGCGCCAACCGCCAGGCATCCACGCCGCGAGTGCGACCGCCAGCCCGGCGTAGCCGGCCGCGTTCAAATCCGTGAGGCGGCACAACAGTGCGCCCCCCAGGCCGGCAAGCAGGAACGAGACCCGCGGGGGAGCAGCCGCCTCACGCGCCCGCCACCGCCAGCCGATCAACGGCGCCAACCAGATCGCCATGGCCATCCAGCCGCCACGATCCATCGGCGCGGAGCGCCAGGCTGCCAGGAGGTCGGCGGCGCTCCAGGCGCAGAATCCCATCACCCCCCACTCGGTCACCGGCCATGACCAGAAGGCCTTCGCGCTCATCCGGACACCTCCCGGGCCGGGCCGGTCAGCCCGGCCCGTTGGCGGCCCTGCAGCCACTTGAGGATCTTGAGAGTGAGCAGGAACATCACCATCAGCACCAGCCAACCCCCGGCGGAATGGAACCATCCCCGGGCCAGTTCCGGGCCGCAAAACACGGCGACGCCGGTGAGCAGGATCACCCGCAGGCAGTTGGAAAACCAAGCGAGTCCCGCCAGCAACGGCCCGAGCCAACGCAGGGGCAGTCGCGCGCCAGGCAGCAGAAAGGCCGCCAGCGCCCCGCCGATCAGCAGCGCTTGCAGCACATTGAGGCCGGAGCACGAGGCATCCACCGCCACCGACGTGTCGTCGATCAGGAGCAAGGTTCCCCGGCGCTCGACGGCGCAGCCAATCGCGGCGAAGAGCCACTGGGTCAACGCCGCGGCGCTCAGCCGGAACCACCATCCCACCCGGGCCGCATCCAGCGCCACCCAGGGGAATGCCAGGAACGGGAGCAGGAGCAGCGGCCGCCGGTCGGCCCAGTCCGACGCCGACAACCGGGATCGCAACCAGGCGGACAAGGCAGTGGTCCATGCCAGTGTCAGTAGCAACGTGACGTCGAACAAGAGTCCACCCACCCACAAGCCGCAGGCCGCCCCCAGGCGCGGAAACGAAACCGCCCCGGCATCCGGGCTCCGGTGCCATGGACGTCCCAACCACGCGAACAGCGGCAGGGCTGACAGCGCCGGAAGCGTGGCCGCGCTCGAGTCCATCCAGGTGCGGTCGCGCAGCCAGATCCAGGCCGCCGCTCCGCCGAGGCCGAGCAACCAGCCCAGGTCCACCCCGATCCCGCCGGATTCCCGTCCCGCGGTGGCCACAGCGGATGATGCGGGCAACCCCGCGGGCACGGATTTCATGGCGGCGAGCCGGTCTCCGCCCGGCGGATGGTCTCGAGATTGGCGCGGAGTGGCATCGAGTCGGGCACGTCCACCAACAGACCCTCCGTCAACCGTCGCGCCGCGGGCCAGTCACGGGCGGCAAAGGCCTCGCGCGCGAAAAATACCCGGCCTTCGATCGAATCCGGGCCGAGGTCGGTGTAGAGCGCGCGTGCCGCGTTGGTGTCCTGGCGCAAGAGCGCCACCCGGGCCGCGAGTTCACGTCCGGCAACGCTGCCGGCGAAGTCGGGGTTGGCCTCCAGGATGGCGGCGGCTTCTGCGGGCCGCGCCTGCTCGACCGCCAGCGTTGCCAGCAACCAGGCCGCATGCGTCGCCGCCGGCGCGTTTCGGGCGGCGAGCGGTTTCAGCGCTGCTTCCGCCTCGGCCACGCGGCCGTCGGCAAGCAACAGTTCGCCCTCGATCAGGCGCAGTTCCGGTTCCGGCGCAACCGCCGCCGCCCGGGATTGCAGGAACTCCAGGGCGGCTGCCGCCTCCCGTCCGTAGCGCAGGGCCTGCGCCCAGGTATATGCATCGTCAGGGTCGAGAGCACCCGGATGCACCGGGTCGGGCACCAGGCTCAGCCCCGCCCGCAACCATCCTGCCGCCAGGAAAGCGACCGCCAGTGATTCCTGCCGTGCCCAGAAATCCGGTTCCGCTGGGGCCTCATCCGTCCGGGCAGGTTGGCTGGCCGCGGCGGATTCCAACCGGACGAAGAAGGCATGCTGGTTGGTCCGGCTCGGGCGGTCCGGCAGCGGCGCCAGCCCGATGGGATTGAGGGTGCCGAGCTGGCGCCGGGAAAGGAGCCGCACCAGCGCCTGGCGGAGTTCCGGGAACCACGCCGTCCGGTCGAACACCTCGGCCCGAAGTTGGTCCAGCGCGGCCGGGTGGTCTTCCTGTCGCAGGGCCTCCAGCAGGCGCAACCAGAAGACTTCCGGCCGCGAACGGAGCAACCGGTCCGTGATCCCCGGGGCCCGGGCGATGTCCTCATCCCAGAATCGCCCCGGGGGCAGGGCGACGATCCGGCGGGCCAGCGTCCCCAGCGGTCCCGCGAGCCCGGCCAGGTCCGGCACGGTCGTGTCCCCCGCGGTGACGCGATGCCAGAAGGCCCATTTCAGGGCGACGAAATCAACCGGGTTGTTGGTCAGCGAGCTTCCCCAAACCTCGACCGCGGCGGCGTGGTTTCCGCGGCGCCGGTAGAACTCGGCCAGTTGATCCGCCAGCCACGGGTTTGCCGGATCCGCCAGCCACGCCGCCACATACTCCAACCGGGCCCGCCGCGGCTGGTTGTTTTCCTCGAGTATCTGTGCCCGGAACAGGCGCACGTCGGGGGAGCGGGGGGCCAGGCGCCGTGCTTGATCCAGCAGGTCCCAACTCGCCAGCAGGTTGGTGGATGCGGTCACCAGGGCCAGTCGGGTCAGTCGCACGGCGTCGGTTGGCCCCGCGAAGTTGGTTGCGGTCAGCGCGGCAAAGGCCTCGTCCCGGCGGCCTTCGAGCAACAGGCGGTCCACCTGCAACGCAAACCACCGATGGGCGTTGGTTGTCCGGTTGCTCCACTCCGCCGCGAGGCTTTCGAGGCGCCGGTCCTGGCCGGCATGCAAACCGGCACGGGCCAGCAGCAGGCAGGCTTCCTCATGGGCGAGAAAGACCTTTGGCGCCCGCTGCTGAAGCACGTCCAGGCGCGCGACGGCCCCCGCCAGCGTGGCCGCCCCGATCTCGACATCCAGCCAGCGGCGTGTCCGCCAGGGCGCTTCCCGCCGCAGGGGCACCCGCCGGTCGATCAGCGCCAGTGCGGCGGCGGGCCGGCCCGCCGTCAACTCGCCGCCCGCCAGCGCGTAGAGGCGGTCGTCGGCGATCCCTTCCCGGTGCTGCTGCCAGCGCAGGCCGGCCCAGCCTGCGGCCACCGCCAGCAGGAGCAGCGCCAGGACGGCCAGAACCACGCGGCGGAGAGTGCGGGAGGGGGTCATGCCAGGAGGCCGGTGCGGCGAATGCGGTCAGGCGTTGTCCACGGCGCGTCGGCGGCGCCACCAAGCCAGGAGACCGAATCCGCCCAGGATGAAGGCGAGCCCGGGCTCCGAATTGGCGGTCAGGGCCTTGATGTTGGCCGCCCCGATGTCCACCGCGAACAGGAGGTCGTTGTAGTCCTGATCGCCCCCGCCATACAGGTCCTCGAACCCGATGATCAGGTAGGGGGAATCGGGAAGGGCGTAGGAAAAGGCAACTACGTGGTTGATTCCATCCGGGTTCACGGAGGTCTGCGTGGAGTAGACGTTCTTGCCCCCGTTCGCGCCGTCCGCAATCAGGAAGAAGTCCAGGAGTGTGCCGCCGTCCAGGGTGCCAAGGTCAACAAAATCCCCGGGCAGCAAGGGCGCATTCCCCGTCCGCCGGACCGTGTCCAGCGGATCATAGCTCGAAACCGGACTTGACGCGTCGGGGAAGATCAGCGCCGCCGACTCGCTGCCGGCGCTCCCGCTGCCGTCGGTCGTATATCCGAGCGTGTTGTGGTACCCGGCGCCCTCGCCGACGAAATACACGCGCACGTCCGAGGCCGTCTTCAGCTGCAGCTTGGCCGGGTCGAGCAGCATGGCGGAAGCGTCCACGGTTTGGGCCTCGCTCAGCTTTGTGTTGAGGAATGAGGTGATCTTGGGGAGGGCATCCGCCTGAAAGCTCGCCGACGCTGCGTCCGAGCCGGCAGCGGCGACGGGCGATTCCTGGCTCAGTCCGAGACGGCCTTTGTCGCTCATGCTCTCGGGCACCTGCCAGGCGTCCACCGGCGGGACCATCGTGACGACCATCAGGGTGAGCGCGCGGAACAGGCGGCAGGACCATGCGTAACAGTCTTCGATCTTCATCATCAATAACCCCCTGATGCACGAAGCATGCCAAACGCGCATGCCACTGGAAACGCCGGCAGAATACAGAAATTCCCCGTCATATTGCAAGCCCGGCCCCGCGTTTCCCGCTTTGTGCATTGCAATTGCATTGCAGGGGATCGCAATTCATCATGCAGGCCGTGCGCCGTCTCGTTCTGTGGCATATCGAAGGCGAACCGGAACTCGCCGCGCGTCTGGCGTCCCTCGGGGAGAGGGCTTCCTCGGCTGGAGATTCCCGCATCCTCCCGCTCGGTCCGGGCTCGGCGGAACTGGTCTACCTGGTGGCCCACCGGCTGCTGCTCACCGCCGGCTGGGCCCGCTTGCGCGTGGAACTTAGCCAGGCCGCCCGGCTGTTTGTCGTGGCCGGCAGCGGGCTGACGACCGGGGCCATCATGCAGGCCGCCCGCGACGGCGCCTACGATGTGCTGGATCTGGCGGATCCGGATGCGCGGTGGCGGGAATCGTTGGACCGCGCCGTCGCCGCGCAGCAGTTGTGGTTGCGGCTCTACAGCGGCAGCCCGCTCGATTCATCCGGCGCCATGATCGGGGAGAGCCCGCCCATGCGCGAATTGCGGCAGACCCTGGCCCGCGTGGGCGCGTTCGACGTGCGGGTCATGATTTTGGGCGAGTCCGGCGTCGGCAAGGAACTGGTGGCCCGCGCGCTGCACGACGCCGGTGGCGGCGGGGGGTTCGTGGCGTTGAACTGTGCCGCCATTCCGAAGGACCTGCTCGAGGCGGAACTCTTCGGCGTGGACAAGGGCGCGTTCACCGGGGCGTTGCGCAGCCGTCCGGGATTGGTCGAGCAGGCCGCTCACGGTACCCTGTTCCTCGACGAGATCGGCGAGATGGACCTCGCGCTCCAGCCCAAGTTGCTGCGCTTTCTCGAAACCCGGACCGCCCGGCGGGTGGGGGGCACGCAGGACTATCGTGTCGAGACCCGCGTCGTGGCCGCGACGAACCGCGACCTCCAGATCTGCGCCGCGGCGGGCGGGTTTCGGAGCGACCTCTACTACCGGTTGGCGGAGGTCGTTGTGCAGGTGCCGCCGCTCCGGGAACGTCGCCCCGACATTCCGTTGCTGGTCCGGCGGTTTCTCGAACTTGCCAATGAGCGGTTCGGCAAGAACCTCGAGGGCGTCGAGCCGGAACTCCTCGCCGCGCTGCAACAATACGACTGGCCCGGCAACGTGCGGGAACTCAAGAGTGTCATCGACCGGTTGGTGCTGTTGTTCGATGGTCCGCTCCTCCGGGCCGGCTGCTGGGAGGTCCCTCGCACCCCGGCGCCAGCGGAGGCGGACGCCGCACCAGCGATGCCTGCCGGCGGTTCCGTGCGGTCGCAGCCGGAAGCGGTTCGGATCGCAGGGCGGGCCGAACGTATGGCGCTGGCCCGTCGGTTGCTGGCGGAGGGGGCGCATTCCCTCGGCGAGATCGCCGCGCGCACGGGCGTGCATCCCACCACCCTCTTCCGCTGGCGCAAGGCGGGCACGGTCTGATGCGGAGAAGGCTCGTGATGAGCCCCCGCTCAGGTCCGGCCGCGGTCTTCGATCGACGCCATCTGCCGCAGGGTTTCGCGAAGTTGCCGGCGAGCGCGGTAAAGCTTGGATTCCACGGCTTTCGCGGTGGTGCCCAGGACCGCCGCGGCTTCGGTCACGCCCAGGTCCTCCCATTCGCAAAGCACGATGACTTCGCGCAAGCCCTCGGGCAGGCGTTGGACCGCCGCGCGGACGGCGGCGGCCCGTTCGCCGGCTTCAAGCTGTTCGGCCGGGGTGGCGGACGCCCCGGCCATTTCCGGAGGGCGAAACCCGCTGGCGACGTCGGGGTCCGGGTCGAGCGCGACCTCGGGATGCCGGGTGCGCCAGCGGACATGGTTGCGGGCGAGGTTGGCCGCGATGGTGTAGAGCCAGGCCGTGAAGCGGCGACGCGGGTGGAACCGACCCCGGGCGCGGTAAACGCGGGCAAACGTCTCCTGGGCCAGGTCTTCCGCATCCGACGGGTTGCCGAGCAGGCGATTGAGAAAGTTGAAGACGCGCGTGGCGTGCCGTTCCATGAGCGCTTCCAGGGCGCGATCCTCGCCCCCGGCCAGGCGCTGCATGTCGGCGCGGTCCAGCGCATCGGCTTCGGGGCGCGATGCGGAACTGGTGGCAGCCGATGCGCAGGGGCTCGGTTCCGCTTCCCGGCCCGCGGTGGATGGAGCCGTCGAAGCCGCCTCGCTTCGGTTGCGGCGTCGGTCGAAGGGAGTTGCCGACGCGCTTTCAGTGGTGTCCATGCCCCTCCGCGCTTTCGCCGGCCATCCGGTGTTCGACCGCTTCGTGGGCGTGCAGGGTGAGTTGCTGCATGGCCTCGAGGTAACGGCGGCCCGGTTCGGTCGGCATGGCCCGGCTGACTGCTTGAAAATGCCGCAGCATGGCCGCCTGACACCGCGCTCGCAACCGGCCGATTTCCGCCAACTGCTCCTCGATGGCCGGATCGCCGAGGTCGCCGGCGGCAAGCAAACGGTCGAGCGCCTCCTTGGCCGCCGCAATCTGGTGACAGTTGTGCTCGCAAACCGGCACGTAGGCCTCGTGCAGGGCGCGAATGCGGTCGAGTTCGGCTTCGGTCAGATGGAACTCGAGCCGCAGCCAGTCCAGGTCGTCCGGGCTGGTGGCTCCCAGGGAGGCCAGCCGTCCCCCCGCCCAGTAGGCCGAAGCGAAGCCGGCCGCCGCGAGGAGCAGCACGCCGGCGAACAGCCATCCTGCGCGTCGCATGGCCGGTCAGCGGATGGGGTTCGGCGCCACCAGCGCGAGATAGCGTTCCCGCGCCGTCTCCCGCGCCGCGGTCCGGGTCTGCACGGAGCCGAGTATCGCCCCCGCGAGCATCAGCGCCGCCACGCCAGAGGCGATGCGTCCGGGGCGCAGCATTGCGTCGAGCACCGACAGCAACCAGGCCGGCAAGCCCGGGCCTGCGGCCTCGGCGCGCTCGATGCGGCGCCAGACCCCGGCGGTGAATTGCGGGGGCAAAGGCCGTTCCGCCGGGCGCGCTTCCCGCAAGGCGACGGCCAGCGCGTCCCTCCCGGTT
The DNA here is from genome assembly GCA_024233305.1 of Verrucomicrobiales bacterium. Lineage (GTDB taxonomy): Bacteria > Verrucomicrobiota > Verrucomicrobiia > Limisphaerales > J093 > J093. The sequence goes on along the minus strand of JACKPV010000024.1, from coordinate 260,595 downwards.
CCGGACGGTTCGGATTTCATGGCTGAGTTCATGTCCATCAATCGACCTGCGGCTCGTTCCGATAGGTATACCCCGCGTCGCCTGCCTGCACGCAGGAGAAATTGCGCGCCGGTTTGAGGGAATGGCCCGCCATCAGGGTATGCAGGTCGGGGGCCGTCCGTCGCTGGTTGCCGCGGCACGAGCCCGTGCAAAACGAATGAACGACACGAACCGATCCTGGCACAGGCATCGTTGGCTCCGCGTCATTACCGGGAGGCAACGGTTTTCGTCCCCGCGTTCGGCGGTTTGGGCCCTGGGGATGCTGGGGCTGGGGAGCGCCGTGGTGGCCGGTTTGGTTTCCGGGTGCCGGGGGGTGCCGGCGGACGGTGAAAGGGAGGCGCAAGCGGCGGTGGCGGAGGTGGGCGAACGGTTGGCGCGGACGGAGGCCGGCGGACGCGGGGGCGAGGATCTGACCGCAGACAGCGGACTGGACGATTACCTTGCGGCGGCCATGCGGGGGCAACCGCGGGTGCGGGCCGCCTACTTCGCGTGGGCGGCGACGGTGGACCGCATCACGGTCGAGCGCTCGCTGCCCGATCCGCTGTTGACGTTCCAGATGGACCTCCGCGAGGTGGTGCAGGCGGTGATGCCGGGGTTGATGATGGACTTTCCCGGTCCCGGCAAACTTGGCGCCCGGGCGGCGGTGGTCGAAGCGGAGAGTCGGGCCCGCTACTTCGGGTTCCAACAGGCGGTGCTCGCGGCCGCTTTCGACGTGAAGCAGGCCTACTTCCGACTGCGGTTTCTGGAGGACCGGCTCCGCTTGACCCGTGAGAATCTGGCGTTGGTGGGCGAGTTGGAACAGATCGCGCGCGCGCAGAATGCGGCGGGCCGCGTCACCTTGCAGGATGTCCTGCGCGCGCAGATCGAGGAGGACCGGATCGGCACCGAGGTCGCGAACCTCGCCGACTCGCGGAATCCCTTGCTGGCGGCGCTGAAGGCTGCCGTCGGGTTGGGGCCCGCCGATCTGGACCTGGCGCTGCCGACCCGCTTCGACGATTCGGCCTCCCCGCGGTCGCCGGCGGAAGTCCGTTCGATCGCCCTGGCGCGCAGCCCCCGGCTGCGGGCGATGACGGCCGAGCTAAACCAGGCCGAGGCCGGCATCCAACTGGCCCGGACGACGCGCGTGCCCGACTTCACGACCGGCATCGAAGCTGATGTCTACGGATCGCCCTACCTGTACCGGCCGCGGGCGGGCGTGACGTTACCTCTGTGGCGGGACAAGATCGCCGCCGAAATCCGCGCGGCCCAAAACCGCAAGGAGGCCGCCGCCGCCCGCCTGTCCGCCGCGGAAATCGATCTGGCCGTCGAGTTCGCCGACCGTTACTACGCCTATCGGGAAGCGGTCCGGAACCTCGGGCTGTTCGAGGACCAGCTCATTCCCAAGGCGCTCCAGTCGGTGGCGGTGGCCCGCGCGGGTTACCTGGCCGGGCAGATCGATTTCTTCAACCTCATCGATGCCCAACGCACGCTGCTCGACTTCCAGTTGCGCGCCGTGGACGCCCGGCTGCAACTCGAGCTGGCGTCCGCCGCGCTATCGCTGCTGGTGGCCGGAATCCCGCCCGACGGCGCGCCCTTGCTTCCCGAATCCGACCGCCAAACACCGGACGCCTGAACGACCATGAAAGCACGCCAGTTCTTTGCCCTGACCACCGCGGCCGTTCTCGTGGGCGGTGGCGGATTTCTGCTCGGACGCCTCGGCGATGGTCCGTCCGCGGTCGACCTCGGGGGACAGCAATCCCCCGCGCCGGCGGCCGAAAAGACCCTCTACACGTGCGGCATGGACCCCATGGTAATCCAGGATCACCCGGGGAATTGCCCGATGTGCGGCATGCGGCTGACTCCCCTCCGGCGGGCGGCCGATGCCGCCCCGGGCGACCCGGCCACGGCGGCGCCGCGGGCGATCCACATCGATCCGGTGACCGTGCAGAACATGGCGATCCGCACCGCGACGGTGGGCTCCGGGCCTTTGCGGCGACGCGTGCGCACGGTGGGCACGGTCGAGTATGACGAAACCGCCCTGGCCGACGTCACCACGAAGTTCGACGGCTGGGTGGAGAAGTTGTACGTCAACGCCACGGGCGCACGGGTGCATCGCGGGGATCCGTTGTTCGAGGTCTATTCCCCCGGCCTTTACAGCGCCCAGACGGAGTTTCTGCTCGCCCTGGAAACGGCGGGCGCCGATCCCGGCGTGGTTTCCTTGCGGGAGAGCGCGAGGACCAAGCTGGAATACTGGGACGTCTCCGCCGCGCAGATTGCCGAACTCGAGTCCACGCGGCGCCCGCGGAAAACGCTGTCCGTGCCCGCGCCTATTGACGGGTTTGTGGTGGAGAAAAGCGTCGTGGAAGGACAGATGGCGTCGGCCGGCACGCGGCTTTACCGGCTGGCGGACCTGGGGTTGGTGTGGGTGCACGCGGAGATTTATGAACAGGATCTGCCGTTCGTCCGGTTGGGACAGGAGGCGGTGGTGAGCCTGTCGTACCTGCCGGACCGGAAATTCCGCGGGCGGGTCACTTACGTCTATCCGGACCTGGACCCCGGGACGCGGACCGCCCGGATCCGGATGGAATTCCACAACCCGGGTTATTTCCTCAAACCGGGCATGTTCGCCGAGGTCGAGCTGACGGCCGAACTCGCCGCCGCGGCCGTGCTGGTTCCGGAGATGGCGGTGCTGCGCAGCGGTCGGGGAAACCTGGTGTTCGTCGCGCGCGAAGGAGGGCATTTCGAGCCGCGGGCGGTGTCGCTGGGCGTGCGCGGCGAGGAGGACATGTTGCAGGTGCTCAGCGGGCTTGCCGCGGGGGAGGCGGTGGTGGTTTCGGGCCAGTTCATGCTGGACTCGGAAAGCCAGCGGCGGGAGGCCATCGAGAAGATGCTCCAACCGGGTTCGACGCAGGCCATGTTCCAGGCACCCGCCGCCGGCGTTCTGGCCGCTCCGGACGGCCCGGCGTCCGGAAAGGCCGGCCAGGCCGAATCCATGCCCCCCGTCTACCTCTGCCCGATGCCCGAACACACCGCCATCGAATACGATCACCCGGGCGACTGTCCGCTGTGCGGCATGACCCTGGTGCCCGTCTCGGCCGACCTGCTCCGGCAAATGCCGCCCGGTGGCATCGTCGAGCATTACACCTGCCCGATGCCCGAACACCACGACGTGCAGGCCGACGCTCCCGGGCAGTGTCCGCGTTGCCGCATGACGCTCATTCCGGTGATGCGTGACCCGCTGCCGACGCGAGCGGCGCCGGCTTCCCAAACGGAGGCCCCCGTCCGCCCCACGCTTTACACCTGCCCGATGGCCTCGCATGCGCACATCGTCTCCGATCAGCCGGGAGAGTGTCCCGATTGCGACATGGTGCTGGTCGAAACGAGCACGGTGAAACACGGTCCCGAGTCTGAGGCGCGGTGGCGGGAACGGCGTGTTGCGGGTGCTGTGGACCCGATTGAAATCCGCTGAAGCGCATCCTCCCATGTTGGCCCGTCTGATTGACTTTTCGCTGCGGAACCGGTTCCTCGTCCTGCTGGCTTCGGCGCTGCTGGTGCTGGGGGGCGCCCAGGCGCTGCGGACCATTCCCGTGGACGCGATCCCGGACCTCTCCGACGTCCAGGTGATCGTGTTCACCGAGTATCCCGGTCAGGCGCCGAGCATTGTGCAGGACCAGGTGACTTATCCCGTGACCACCAAGATGCTGGCGGTCCCGCATGCGAAGGTGGTGCGCGGTTACTCGTTCTACGGTTTCTCGTTTGTTTACGTGATCTTCGAGGACGGCACCGATCCCTACTGGGCGCGCAGCCGGGTGCTCGAATACATCAGCGGGCTGGCGGGCCAGTTGCCCCGCGGGGTCGCGCCAACGCTCGGGCCCGATGCGACGGGCGTCGGTTGGGCGTTCATGTATTCGCTGCACTCGGACCGGCACGACCTCCAGCAGCTGCGCGCGATTCAGGACTGGCGTCTGAAGTACCCGCTTACCGCGGTCGAGGGCGTCTCCGAGGTGGCGTCAATCGGTGGTTTCGTCAAGCAGTACCAGGTCACGGTGGACCCGGTGAAACTGCGCGCCTACAACCTGCCGCTTGGCGATGTCGAGCGCGCCATCCGCCGCAGCAACGGGGAAACCGGCGGGCGGGCCATCGAACTCGCCGAACGCGAATTCATCCTCCGGGTCAAGGGTTATGTCAATGACCTCGAACAACTGCGCGAGACCGCGGTGGGCGTGGGCGAAAACGGGACACCGATCCGGCTGCGCGATGTCGCCACCGTTCAATTCGGGCCCGACATGCGCCGCGGCATCGCCGAATGGGACGGCGAAGGTGAGACCGTGGGCGGCATCGTGGTGGTGCGCTACGGCGCGAACGCCCGCCAGGTGATCCGGGATGTCCGGGAAGCTCTCGACGCGGTCATGCGGGGGATGCCCGAAGGCGTCACTTATCGGGTGGCTTACGATCGCAGCGCGCTCATTGACCGTGCCGTCCGGACCCTCGAACACACGCTCCTCGAGGAGGGGTTGGTGGTGGCGGGAGTGATCGTGCTTTTCCTGCTGCACCTCCGCACTGCCCTGGTCCCGATCCTGATCCTGCCGGTGGCCGTCCTGGCGGCGTTTGTCATCATGCGGCTCCAGGGCATCAGCGCCAACATCATGTCGCTGGGCGGCATCGCCATCGCCATTGGCGTGCTGGTCGACGGGGTGATCATCCTGGTCGAGAACACGCACAAACACCTCGAACGGGATCACGGCTCCAAGCCGCACTGGCGGATCATCCGCGACGCCTCGGTCGAGGTCGGGCCGACGATCTTCTACGCGCTTCTGGTGGTTACCGTGTCGTTCCTGCCGGTGTTCGCGTTGCAGGCGCAGGAGGGGCGGCTGTTCAAACCCCTGGCCTATACCAAGACCTATTCGATGGCGGCCGCGGCGGTGCTGGCGGTGACCCTTGGTCCGGTGCTGACGGGACTGCTCGTCCGCGGGCGACCCCGATCCGAGGAGCGACATCCGCTGAGCCGGCTGCTGATCGGGCTTTACCATCCGGTGATCGGGTTCGTGCTCCGGCACCGTTGGGTGGTGGTGATTGGCGCCGGGTTGCTGGTGGTCCAGGTGTTTCTGCCCTGGAACCGCTGGGTGGTCCGGCGGTTGCCGGAAGGGCCGGCCCGGGCATTTGCCGCCCGCCTCAACCCGTGCTTCCCGTTCCAGAACCTCGGTTCGGAGTTCATGCCGCCGTTGTACGAGGGCGACCTGCTCTACATGCCGACGACCTTTCCGGGGATCTCTGCCACCAAGGCGCGTGAACTGCTCCAGCAGACCGACAAGCTGATCATGAGTTTTCCCGAGGTGGCGCACGTGTTTGGCAAGATCGGTCGCGCCGAGACCGCCACGGATCCCGCGCCCATGGACATGATCGAGACGACGATCACCCTCCAGCCGGAGGAAACCTGGCCGGCGGTGGACATCACCGATGCCGCCGGACGGGTCGTGGCACACCGCGCCCGCACGCCGGCGGAACTGGTCGATGCGCTGAACGATGCGGTTCAGTTTCCCGGCCTGGCCAATGCCTGGACGATGCCGATCAAGACCCGCATCGACATGTTGTCAACCGGCATCAAAACCCCCGTGGGGATCAAGGTGGCCGGACCGGACCTGGCGGAACTGGAACGGATCGGCACCGAGCTCGAGGCCGTCATGCGCACCGTGCCGGGCGCCGCAAGCGCCTATGCCGACCGCATCCTCGGGGGGGCCTACATCGAATTCGACATCCGGCGCGAGGCCATCGCGCGGTACGGCCTCACCGTGGCGGATGTGCAGGACGTGCTCGCCGTGGCCCTCGGGGGGCGGACCATCGCGACCACCGTCGAGGGTCTCGAACGCTACGACATTACCCTGCGCTACGATCGCGATTTCCGCTCGAACCTGGATGCCTTGCGGCACGACGTGGTCATTCCCACGCCGACGGGCGCCCAGGTGCCGCTCGGGCAGCTGGCCGACCTGCGCGTGGTCAACGGACCGATGGCCATCAAGAGCGAGGCCGCCTCCCCAAACGCCTGGGTCTACGTCGACATCCGGGGCGTTGACGTCGGCACGTTCGTCGCCCGGGCGCAACGCGCAGTGGCCGCGGCGGTGGCGGACGGGAGCATTCGCCTGCCCGACGGCTACACGGTGTTCTGGAGCGGGCAGTACGAGTACATGCTGCGGGCGAAGCAGCGGCTGCTACTGGTGGTGCCGGTCACGCTCCTGATCGTCTCGCTGCTGATCTACCTGAGCACGCAATCCTGGGTGAAGACCTTGATCGTCCTGTTGGCGGTACCGTTCTCCCTGGTGGGCGCCTTCTGGCTGATCCATCTGCTGGGCTACCACCTTAGTGTCGCGGTGTGGATCGGGCTGATCGCCCTGGCCGGTTTGGACGCCGAGACCGGGGTGGTCATGTTGCTTTACCTTGACCTGGCTTTCGAGCAGCGGCGGCAGGCCGGCGGGATGACGCACGAGGCCGACCTCATCGAAGCCATTCACGAAGGGGCGGCGAAACGCATCCGGCCGAAGGTCATGACCGTGGCCACGACGTTCTTCGCCCTGGTTCCCGTCATGTGGAGCACGGGCGCCGGAGCCGACGTGATGAAGCGGATCGCGACGCCGATGGTGGGGGGGGTGTTCACGTCCACGTTGTTGGAACTGCTGGTTTATCCCGCCCTCTTCTTCATCTGGCGCCGTCGCACGCTGTCCGGGTTGCCGGCGCGGAGCGAGGCCGCCGGTTGACCGGGTTTCGGGCGGGACCCGCGCGCGGCCCGCCGTCCTTCCGTCCGTTTGGAGGCGGGGCCTCGCGGCGGCGTGATGGCGGTCCGGGGGATCGGCCACCATTGTCTCCACTGAAGGCACGATCTCGCGTAATGCCCGATCGGGTGAACTCTGGCATTGCATCCGGCTCTGTAGTGGAGCTTAACTCGCCGACGGGTTGCCGCGCTTCGCGGCGCAGAATCATGCTGTCCAGCCAACGCCATTTGCGAAGCCAGGTGCAGAAGCTCGTGGACGCTTCCCTGTTCGCCTTGAGCTTCTACCTGGCGCATTTGTTGCGCACAGTCTGGAAGTTCGAGATCTTCGGTGGCACCCGCGACATCCTGCCGTTCGAGGCCTACTGGTGGTTGTTGCTGGTCGTGATCCCGGGCGGCCCGCTGCTGCTGCATGTGCACGGCTTCTACGAGCGGCCCCTGGTTTCCTCGCGCCGGTTGACCGTCTGGCAGCTGGTCAAGGCGTGCGCCGGGCTGGCGGTGGGGATCATCCTGGCGATGTGGCTGTTTCGTGCCCACGCCAGCATCGGCCGCTCGGTGGTCGTCCTGTTCGGCGCTTTCAGCGTGGCGATCATCTATGCCAAGGAGGAACTGTTCCAGATGTGGGCCCGGAGCACCTACGGACGCTCGGTCACGGAACGCCGGTTGATTTTGGTCGGCGCGCGGGACGACACCAGCCGCATCCAGGGCACGCTCCTGCGGGGGCAGGCCGACAACCTGGTGGTCGTGGCGCGCTTGAACATCAACGAGGAGCCCATCGGCCGGTTGGTCGAACTTCTGCACGAGCACTCGGCCAACGCGGTGGTGATGAGCGCGCAGCACACCTATTTCGGCCAGATGGAACAGACCATCGAGGTCTGCGAGCGGGAAGGCGTCGAGGTCTGGCTGCTCGCGGATTTCTTCCGCACCCAGGTTTCCCAGACGCACGTCGATGACTTCTACGGCCGGCCCATGCTCGTGTTCCGGAGCGGTCCGGACACGTCCTGGAGCGCGGTGTTCAAACGCGTCATTGACGTCGTGGGTTCGGCGACGTTGCTGCTGCTGCTGGGCCTGCCGATGCTGCTGGTGGCGGCGCTGATCCGGTTGACCTCGCCGGGGCCGGTCTTGTTCCGGCAACGGCGCAGCGGGCTGAACGGACAACCCTTCACGATGCTGAAGTTCCGGTCGATGGTGACGAACGCCGAGCAACTCCGGACCGAACTCGAAGCCCTGAACGAGATGAGCGGACCCGTCTTCAAGGTGGCCGATGACCCTCGCATCACCCCCTTGGGCCGGCTGCTCCGGCGGTACAGCGTCGATGAACTGCCCCAGCTCATCAACGTCCTGGTGGGCGAAATGAGCCTGGTGGGGCCGCGCCCGCTGCCGGTGAGCGAGGTGGCGCGATTTGACGATCCGGCCCAGCGAAGGCGCCTGAGCGTCAAACCGGGTCTCACCTGTCTGTGGCAGATCAGCGGCCGCAACGACGTGAAGGACTTCAAGGAATGGGTGCGGCTGGACCTCGAATATATCGACAACTGGTCCCTGTGGCTGGACATCAAGATCCTCCTTCTGACCGTGCCGGCGGTGCTGGCCGGGGCGGGCGCCGGCGCCCGCTGAACGCGGTGGCCGGGTTTGCCCCGGGCCGGAGCTGCCCGGGCGGGCGCAGGATCCAGGGTGGAGCGTGCCAGCCATCCGCGCGCGGGCTTCGACCTGACTTGAACCGGGTGCGGGCGGGCGGATGACCGGGCCTCGGGTTTTCCAGGCGGGCCTCGGGTTTTCCAGGAAAACACCATGCACGCGCGCCCTGAGCACGAAACTTGCTTTTTTTCGACGGGTTGACAGTTCATGGAAACGCGGGCCGGCAGACGGTGCGAGTGGCTTACCGGGACGCCGGGTGGCGAACCGGGCGCTGCGGTCCGTGGGAAAAGGGCATTCGTGGCACTTTTCTGTTTGACCGGTGGTTTCATTTCCAGTAACCACCATCGAACCTTCTCGACGCGGGTCGGGTCACGCGTGTTTCGACCCCGTTGAGTTCAGACGATGCTGAACGCCAAGTCATTTTTGTGCGTTGATTTCGGCGCGAGCAATTTGAAGCTCGCCGAGTTCGACGTGACGGAAGCCGGCGCCTTGCGGCTGCTTCGCTACGGAGTCAAGTCCTTGGGGCTGGCCGGAGCACAACCGGCGGCGCGCGAGGGCGTGGTCCAGCGCGGCCTCCAGGAACTCATCGGCACCAAGGCCTTCGTCGCCCGGAACTGCAATGTTTGCGCGCCGGGCTTCGATGTCTTCAACAAGTTCGTCAAGCTCCCGCCGGTCGACGCCTCGAAGGCCACCCAAATCATCCAGTACGAGGCCCAGCAGAACGTCCCCTTCCCGCTCGAGGAAGTCGTCTGGGACTACCAGATCCTGGGGGCCATGCCCTCCGGCGATCTCGAGGTGCTCCTGGTGGCCGTCAAATCGGATGTCATCGAGCGGTTGTTCCGTTCCGCCGAGACCACCGGGCTCCGGTTGGACCTCGTGGATGCCTCGCCGGCGGCACTCTGCAACGCGTTCCGATACAACTACGGCGACGTCGAGGGGTGCTCGATGCTGCTGGACATTGGCGCGAAGACGAGCACGGTCCTCTTCTTCGAGAAAGACCGGTTCTACTGCCGCAGCATCAACATCGGAGCCAACGCCATCACCCAGGAGTTCGCCGCCGAGGCCAAGATGCCCTTCGTGGAGGCGGAGAAAATCAAGATCGCCGAGGGTTTCGTAAGCTTGGGCGGCGCCTACGAGGAGCCGGACAATCCGCATCAGGCCGCGATCTCGAAGATCGCGCGGCAGGTGATGACCCGCCTGCACATTCAGGTCAATCAGACCATTCAGTTCTATCGCAGCCAGCAGGGCGGCAAGGCTCCCGAAAGACTGTTCCTGAGCGGCGGTGCCTCGATCATGGCCTACACGGCCCAGTTCTTCGCGGAGAAACTGAACCTCTCGGTCGAGTATTTCAATCCGTTCCGGAACGTGGAAATCGATCCTTCCGTCAACCTCGAGGAACTGGCTCGCGTGGCCCATTCCTTCGGCGAGGTGGTCGGTCTTGGCCTCCGGAATCCGACCCGTTGCCCGGTCGAACTGAACCTGATGCCCAAGAGCATCCGCAAGAAGCAGCAGCTCAACCAGAAGAAGCCGTACTTCATCGCCGCCCTGTTCAGCCTCGTGCTGGCGATTCTCGCCATGGGCTGGTTCTTCGACAAGGTCGCCGCGGCCCGCCAGGCGGCCATCGATCAGCGCAGCGGCAAGGTCACCGCCCTCAAGGCGAAGGAGACCCAGTTCAAGAGCGCCGTGCGCGAACGGGACAATACCAAGAAGGTGCTCGATCAGTTCACCGACTGGATGCAGGAACGCTTCGTCTGGATTGACTTGGTTACCGAACTGCGCGGGGCGATGGAGAAGACGCAGTTGGCCATGCAACGCCCCGGCCTGCGCCCGGCTCTCTGGATTGAGAAGATGGCCTCCGACGGCATGGAAACCGAAGCCGCCGGCATGATGTTCGATTTCGGGGAGGAGGAAGTGGCGTCGCCCAAGATGGACTTGCGCATGATGCAACGCTACGGGCTGATCCCGAAGGGTGTCAACCTGCCCACCGAAGGCTCCGATCCCGACTCGATCTACCCGGATTCGATTTACCCCGACTCCTCCGGCTCCTCGTCGGGCTCGAAGGACACGAACAATGTCGAGTGGATCAATCTCACCTGCCGCGGTGTGAGCTGGGCCCGCGTGGTTCCCGATGCCGACTCGGTGACGGCGCAGACGTTCCTGAAGCTGTTGCAGTCCAGTCCGTATTTCGTGGGTCCCGAGACCAACAGCGTGGCAACGACCAATGTGACGCACTTCTCGGGACAGATCACCCAGAACGACTCCGCCGGGACCTTCTCCTTTGATGTGCGGCTGAAGCTGGCGCAGCCGATCAAGCTCTGACTCTATGGACTGGCTCAAGAAGAATCTGATGCTGGTCGTCGCCGGGTTGGTGGCGCTCGGTTTATTGGGGGGCGCGGGATGGTATCTGTACTCCAAGTACAACCGGGCGGCCGAGGTGGCCGCCGCCTTGGATGCACAGGAGACCGAGCTGCAACGGCTGATCAACCTGAAGCCGCATCCCGGCAACAACAAGATCGACAACATCAAAGCGGCGAAACTTCAGGAAGAGGAAGTCGCTGGCGTCCTGCAGGAGGCCCGACGGACTTTCGATCTCATCACCTCCCCGACGAATCTGACCAGTGGTGATTTCAACGCGCTGTTGCTCCAGACAATCGATGTGCTGACCCGGAAAGCCGAACTGTCCGGTGTCAAACTCCCGCCGAAGTACGCGTTCAGCTTTCAGAACATCAAGTCCCAGTTGGCCATCGATGCCAAGGCCCTGCCGGCCCTCGCCGAGCAACTGGCCCATATCCGGGCGATCACCGAAGTGCTGCTGGAGGCCCGGCCGCTCACGCTCGACGGGATCAAGCGGCGGGCGGTGGCGGTGCAGGACACCAATACCACCACCACGACCGTCGGCATTCCGGGGCCCGCCACGGCCGGCGCTCCCGGCGCCAGCTCGACGCAGGACTACTGGGACCGGCTCGGCTCCACGAACGACGTGGCGATTCTGACGCCGTACGAGTTCACCTTTCACGCCTTCACTCCCGAGCTGGCCGGCTTCCTCGAAGGATTGGCCGAGAGCAAATACTGCTTCATCCCGAAGAACCTCGTGATCGATACCGCCGGGACCTCGCTGTTGGCCAGCGGCATGCCCACCGTGGATCCGATCTACGGTGGGATGGGGGGGGGAGCGATGGGGGGAGGGATGGCAGGCCGCTATGGATTGGCCCCGGGGGGAGGAGAAGCCGCCCGATACGGCCTGACGCCCGGCATGGGGATGGGCCGGGGGCCAGTGACGCGTGGAGGGAAGACGATCATGCTGGAGGAGCATCCTTTCCGCGTCCGCATCTGGGTCTATGTCGTCAGTCCGTTCCCGCTTGATGAAAACGGGAACCCCATCAAGCCGGCCGCGCCGGTGCCCGCGCCCGCGGCCGCCGATCCCTACGCTGACCGCTATGGCGCGATGGGTGGCGCGGGCAGCCGGGGTTACCCCTGAAACAGGTAGCGCATGGATCTCCTCAAAAACCATTACGAAAAGATCATTCTCAGCGTGGTCTTGCTGGGACTGGCCGTGGCCGCGGCGTACCTTCCGATCGAAGTCTCGAAGGTCCAACAATCACTCGACCAGACAACTCAGGAGGTCGACCGACTGCCCGTCAAGCCGCTTGAGCCGATGGATCTTTCCACCAACGAGCTGGCTGTAGCCCGGGTCGAAAAGCCGATGCCTGTTCCCTTTGCGAGTCAGGGGCACAACGTCTTCAATCCGGGGCGTTGGGTCCGCACACAGGACGGGGGCATGGCGCCGGAAGAAGATTTTGGTATCGACCAACTCGCGGCGACCCGGATCGTGCCGCTCTACACCCGGATCGAGTTTCTCGGTGTTCGCAGTTCGGAGGTCAGCGTTCGCTACCAAATCCAGGTCACGCGCGAGGCCTCGGAAAAGGCCTCGGATCAACGCCCGAAACTGCGTTTCATGACGCCTGGAGAGCGGGACAGCAGCAAGGACACGCTCTTCGTCTTCCGCGAGGTTCAAGGGTCGCCCGAGGCGCCCGCCGGGGTGGTGATCGAACTGGTCGAAGAGGGTCGCTCGGTCACGATTTCCGAAGACAAGCCCTTCGAGGAGGTGGATGGCTACGCCGCCGACCTCCGGCATCTGACGACCAACCGAAATTACACCGACCAGCGCGTGGACAGCCGCCTCGCCCTGAGCGGTGAGACTTACATTATCGTTGCCATCGGACCCGCGGACGTTACACTCGAAAACGTTCATTCGCACAAACGAACAACGATCCATCTGGATGCTGCGCCATAAGTCATACGAATCTATGCCTCCTGTGCCAATCAGATATAAATCCATGATTCGACTCGCCTCGCTCTTGTCGGGTGTCGCCTTGTTGCTGGCCTCCGCGCCGGCGGTCTTCACCCAGTCCAGTGTCGAGCAGGACGCCCAAGAGGAGGCGGTCCGGCGGGCGGAGCAGAGCATTCTGCTGCGGACGACGCTGCAGGAGGCCGCGGCCACCCGTCAAAGCGGCGATCTGGTGAAGACGGCGCAGCTGTACGAACGGGCTTGGAGCTTGGTTCAGTACATCGGCGATGCGACCATCGAAATGGAGAAGGCGCAGACGGTGACCGGATTCGCCGAGGTGTATCTGACCATGGCCCGTCGTTCGTATGACCGCGCGCAGTACACGGACGCCAACATCCAGGCCTCAAGGGTACTGGCCGTCGATCCGCGGAACGGCGACGCGCAGGAGCTGAAAGTGAAGATCGAGAAAGCGCAGAAAGCCCTCGAAGGCCGCATACCGAGCAAGGAGGTGCAGGCCATGGTGCCGGAGGCGGCGAAGGAGAAAATTGCGGTCAACACCCTGGTCCAGGACGGCCGGCTGCTCTATGAAATGGGCAAGTATGATGAGGCTGAAGCGAAGCTGAAAGAGGCCTTCAACCGGGATCCGCACAACGAGGCGGCCAATTACTACCGCCGTCTGGTTGACGAAGCCCGCTACGCCATCGAAGCCCGGAAGCGCGAGTTGATGGCCAAGAGCAAGATTGTCGAGGTGGAGAACGCTTGGAATCCGCCGACCGGGATGGAGAAGCTCGGGATTCAGAACCCCTATGCCCGGACCAACACGGTCCACACCAGCCAGGGCCGGCGGGTCATCTATGACAAGCTGAACCGCATCACCATCGACAGCATTACCTTTCCCGGACTTCCGCTAAGCGAGGTTGTGAAATATCTCGACGACGAGGTACGGGCGCGCGATCCGGAGCAAACAGGCGTGAATTTTATGCTCGCGCCCTACGTGGACCGGCTCACCCAGCAACAACGGCAGCTCCTGCAGCAGAGTGCTCTGGGCGGCGGCTTGGGGGGTCTTGGCGGTGGCGCCGGCTTTACGGATCCGCGCTTCGGGGGCGGAGGATTCGGGCAGAACATCGATCCGATCACGGGGCAGCCTCTGTTGACCGGAGCGGCGGAAGAGGAATTCTATGACCTGAACGAGGTCATGATCCGGATCGAACCGCCGTTGCGCAACGTGCGCTTGATCGACGTGCTGGACGCCGTTGTCAAGGTCGCCGACGAGCAGATCAAGTACAGCGTCGAGGACTACGCGGTCGTTTTCAGTCGGAAAGTGGAGGAGTTGCAGGAACTCTTCACCAGACTTTACCGGGTCAATCCGAACACCTTCGTCCAGGGTTTGGAAGGAGTCATCGGCTATCCGTTCGAGGGTGCCCAGCTCGGGGGCAATACCACTGGCGGTGGCGGTATTGGCGGCGGTGGTGGCGGCTTCGGTGGTGGCGGCGGCGGCTTCGGCGGTGGCGGCATCGGGGGTGGCGGCGGTGGCGGCTTTCTCCTGCCTCGCGTTGACGTGACCGGCAGCGGTGGATTTGGCGGCGGCGGCCTGGGCGGCGGCGGCGGCTTCGGCGGCGGCGGCGGCGGCGGCGGCTTCGGCGGTGGTGGTGGCGGCTTCGGCGGTGGCGGCCTGGGTGGCGGGGGGCTCGGCGGCGGGGGCTTGGGCGGCGGGGGTCTCGGCGGTGGCGGTGGCGGTGTGCAGGCCGTGACGCGTCAGCAAATGATGTCGTACGCCAACGACCTCGTGCGACTCTACTTCACTGCTGCCGGAGTGGACCTCGGGCAATCGCAGCTCGGGGGCGGCGGTCTGGGGGGTGGCCTCGGTGGGGGCGGCTTCGGGGGCGGTGGCTTCGGGGGCGGTGGCGGCCTCGGGGGCGGCGGGCAAACGCCCGCGACCCAAGGCAAGGCCGTGTTCTTCAACGATCGTACCGGGGATCTTCTGGTCCGGGCGACACTGCAGGATCACGACATCATCGAGCAGGCAATCCACGCGCTGAATACGACTCCGGATCAGGTGACGATTGAGGTGAAATTCGTGGAAATCGGTCAGGACGATGCAAAAGCCCTGGGCTTTGACTGGTTCCTCGGCAATACCCTGATCGGCGACAACCTCGGCATGCAGGGCGGAACCGCGCCATCCTTCGCCGGTTCGTCCTCGCCGGCGAATCCCTCCGGGGTGTTCCCCGGCATGTTTGGCGTTCCGGCTGCCCTGCCGAGCGCCACCAGTGATCAGATCGTAACCGGCGGCGTGCGGACCACGGAAGTCGGCGGTACTGCCATTCCGGCCGTTGGCACCCTCACCGGCATCATGACCGATCCTCAATTCCGCGTGGTGATTCGGGCACTGGAACAGCGAGGGGGTGTCGACATCATGGCGGCGCCGAAAGTCACGACGGTGAGCGGGCGGCAGGCGCAGATTCAAGTGATCGACCTGCAGACCATTGTGACGTTCAATCAGACCGGTGGCTTTGGTGGGGGCACGACGATTCCGGGAGGCGGCGTTGGGACCACCGGGACGACGTTCTAACAGTGGATTGGCACAAGCGAGAAATCCGAAGATGCATAAGAGCATGAAATCGATCTTGAGCGCGGTGACCGTGGGGATCCTGTGGGGAGCTTCGCTGCACACCATGGCGCAGGTGGTGCAGCAGCCACAGCCTCTGGCCGCCATCCAACCCCAGACCACCCCCATCCCGCTGGGGCCAACCCTTGACGTGATTCCGCACGTCTCCGCGGACGGTTATACGATCCAGATGAGCCTGATTCCGACGGTTACCGAGTTCCTCGGCTACGACGATCCCGGGCAGTTTCAGGCCATCGTCGGCAATCTCGCGGCGCCCACGCCGCTGCCGCGGTTTCGCATTCGGCAGGTGACCACCAGTTCCATTGTCTGGGACGGGCAGACCATCGTCATGGGTGGCCTGATTGCGGAAAAGGTGGCCAAGGTCCGCGACAAGGTGCCGGTGCTGGGTGACCTCCCGCTGGTCGGTCGCCTGTTCCGGAGCGAAGCGAAATCGAGCAGCAAGAAGAACCTCGTGATCTTCGTGACCCCGACCATTATCGATCCGGCAGGAAATCGAATTCACGATCCGGAGAACCTGCCCTTCGACCCGCATCGGGTGCCCACGCAGGCGCCGTTTGCGCCCGACGCCAATTAGGGGTCGCCATACAATTCGAGCGTTGCAGGGGACGGCAACCACCGTCCCCTTATCATTCCCTTGAGCCCAGCACGTCGCGTGGCCAAACCCGATCCCAAACAGGCAGGCGGCACCTCGGGGCGTCCGGTCTTCTTGCTCGTGGATGGCCACGCCCATGCCTACCGGGCCTTTCACGCCATCCGCAGCCTGTCTTCCCCTGACGGAGAGCCGACCAACGCGATCTTCGGTTTCGTCAAGGCGATGCAACGGCTGGCGGCAACCTGCTCGCCCAGCCACGCCGCGGTGGTTTGGGACGGCGGGTTGGCCAGGGAGCGGCTCGCGGTTTTGCCGGGCTACAAGGCGAATCGCCCCCCGATGCCCCGCGACCTCGAGTGCCAGTTTGACGGACTCGCGGCCTGGGTCCGGGCCAACGGATGGCGATCGCTATGCGCTGAAGGTGTCGAGGCCGACGACTGGATCGGGGGCCTGGCCCGGATGGGGGAGGCAGCCGGGGCGTCGGTGGTGATCTCGACCAGTGACAAGGATTTCATGCAGCTGGTCGGTGAGCGGATCCGGCTCTTGAACCCGGCGGATCGCGGAGGGGAACTCTTGGGCCCGGAACAAGTCGTGGCGAAGACGGGTGTGCAGCCCCACCAGATTGTGGACTGGCTGAGCCTTATCGGAGACAGCGTGGACAACATTGCGGGGGTCCCCGGCGTGGGACCCAAGACAGCGACCGCGCTGCTCGGGCGTTTCGGTTCTTGCGCCGGCATCTACGAGCACCTTGACCAGGTGACGCCGCCGCGGGTGCGGGACGCGCTGGCGGGAGCCCGGGAAACGTTGGCGAGGAACCGGCGCTTGATCGCGCTGCGGGAAGACGCGGCGGAAGCGGTCTCGCTCCCGGAATTGCGGATTTCCGATGCGAACGGGGACGCCTTGCGGAAGTTGTATGGGCGTTGGGGCTTCCGGTCGCTGCTCGCGGCGGTCACACCGGAGCCGGCGAACCAGGGAGAGTTGTGGTGAAACCGTGGGTTACCGGGTTTCTGGAGACGACATGGCAGCTAACTTGCTATCGACGAGCATGGGCCGGGTGCGTGCCCGGCTTTTGAACGTGTTCTGCGCGAACGGGGCCAGGCTGCCAACCGGCCCGTGTTGGGACACTTTTTCTGAAGAAAGCGTAGACAAAGAAAAGGGCCTTTGTTAGAAAGCCGCGACCTTATGCTATCATTGTCAAGCGCCGCCAGGCGGCCGGCCTTAGCGGGGTTGGTCGCACTAGGTTCGACCCTGCTTTACGGCCACGCTGCTTATTCGCCGCAAGAGGGTGAATACTCGCTCACGCGCGGGCGGCTTGGCGACCAGACCCATCCGTCGGTGAGTGTTGGCGCCGAGGGCGGCTTCGTCGCGTGGGAGGATTACTCCACCGATGGTAACGGGCTGGGGGTTTCGGCCCGCGCCCTGAACAACTCCCTCTCGCCCGTCACCGCCCAGACCTTCCGGGTCAACGAGAGCACCGCCGGAGACCAGTCGGCGGCAGTCGTCCAGGTGCTCCCCGGTGGGGGCGCGATGTTCGCCTGGCAGGGAGGGGCCGCCGGCCAGGAAGATGTGTTCATTCGCGTGGTGGGCGCCGACGGGTTGCTGGCGACGCCTGAGGTGCGGGTCAATGTTCACACGGCGAAGGCGCAGACCGAACCCAAACTGGCTCTCCTCAAGGATGGCAACCTGGTTGTGGTCTGGACCTCGCTCGACCAGGATGGCTCGATGCAGGGGGTCTTCGGCCGGCGCATCACGGCTGCGGGAGCCCCACTCGGGGATGAGTTTCAGGTGAACACTTTCACCGGCTACAATCAGCGTTCTCCGTCCGTGGGTGCCCTCGACGATGGCGATTTTGTAGTCGTCTGGGTGAGTGAGAACCAGCGGTACGAAAACAGCGTCGATTTGCTGGCACGGCGTTACAACGGCGACGGCACCGCCGATTCCGGCGAAGTGCTCGTCACCGGTAGTCGGACGCTGAGCGCGAACCCTGTCATCACCGCCGCGGGGGACGGGAGGTTCGTCATCGCTTGGAGTTCGGAATCCCTGTCCGAACTGAAGCACGGCTGGGACGTGATCGCATGCGCCTACGATCTGGCCGGCAATCCGATCGGTGGCCCCGTGCGTCTCAACCAGTTCACGCTGGGCCACCAATACGGTCCACGGCTGGCCGCCAACGGTTCCACGGTCCTGGTGACGTGGACGGCCGAGTATCAGGACGGTTCTCGCGAGAGTGTCTACGGTCGGTGGATGAACACCGAGGGCGTTGCGGTCGGGGATGAGTTCCAGGTGAATACGTGGACCATCAGCCGCCAGATTCACCCGGACGTGGCGAGTGACGGGGCCGGACGTTTTGTCGTGGCGTGGTCGTCCTACGTGGGTGGGGACGCGAGTTTCGAGGTGCTGGCCCAGCGCTATGCGGAGACCGAAGTGCTCCTGCAACCGGCGCCGCCATACGTCTCCGCGCTGGATCCTTACACCCTTCTGGTTTCCTGGCCCGAACTTGCTGGGTATGCCGATGCCGTCAGCTACCGCGTCTACGTGGATGGAGCGGCGGAACCCATTCTGGCAACGGGGCTCTTCCTCCGGCTGGAGGACCTCACCCCGGCATCCGAGCACACGTTCCGACTCGCCTACCAGACCGCGGAGGGCAGCATCTCGCCCCGGTCCGAGCCCGCCAGCGGGAGGACTTGGGGCCGCGACTTGAATTTCGACGGCTTGGCGGACGATTGGCAGGCGCAGTATTGGGGCACCGACGGCAAGCAGTGGGCGGCGGCTTGGGAGGACAGCGACGGTGACGGCGCCCGGAACGTGGACGAGTTCCTTGCGGGTACGGACCCGACCGACAGCGCCAGCGTGCTGCGGGTGCGGCTGAGCGTCACCCCTGACGGTTGCTTGGTTCAGTGGGAAGGCACTCCGGGAAGCCTTTACCAACTGCAGGGTTCGCCCGAGCTGAAGGCCTGGGCGGACATCGAAGGTCCCCGGTTGGCCGTCGGGGCCGAGATCGGGGTAGTGGTGCCGTTTTCTTCGGGCGCCGCCTATTATCGTGTGATTCGGATTCGCTAGCGCGTTATGCAACGATTCATTGCCAAGTCCATCGCCGGTTTGCTGGTGGCCGGGGTCCTGCCGGGAGCCCACGCCTTCTCCATGATCGGCCCTTTCCCCGCCTGGCAGACCCAGGAAATCGGTTACCCGATCGCGGCCGAACTCGGTGGGCCGATGAACATTGGGGAGGAATATCGGCACAACCTTCCGTTGCTGACCTATGGTTTCGATGAGTCCTTTCTGACCTATTTTGGCGCCCAGGGCGTCGAGGCGATCGAGAAGGTGTTCGCGTATTTGAACGGACTCGGCGACTACGCGCAGATGTCCGATCAGGACCTGGCGTCGTGGCCGTTGGACACCCGCCGATTCAATCATCAAGCCAGTGCACTCTCCCTGTTTGATCTGCGTTCCTACGCGTTGGGGCTGATGGTGGAACAACTCGGTCTCGCCCCGGCGGAGCGCTACACGTGGACACTGCGGAGTCGCGTGGTGATCAACGATATCCCCATCTATTCGGTCATCAAGCGCAACTTCGATCCCCTGACGCGCACGCCATCGCCGTACGTGAACGGCACGCTCTATACCTACGAAATCCTGCAGACCTACGCGGACCCCGACATTTGGGAGGCGGTGGAGATCGCCGTGGACCCGACGCGCCCCGCCGGTTCGTCGGTTTCCAGCTTCGGCACGGACGGTGGCACCTTGCTGGCCCCCGGAGCGTATCTTTCCTTTACTCCGGGCGTCTTCTTTACGGGGTTGACGCGGGACGACATCGGCGGGCTGCGGCATCTGTACAATCCGGGGCTCTTCCATGTGGAGAATCCACCCACCAATGTGGTCCGGGCGCCCCTGACGGCGACCGAAGAAAACGTGATCCTGACGGAGGAGACCGGCGGCAACCCGTGGGGACCTCCCAGCGGGGGAACGAACGCGACCGTTACCAATTTGGTGGCGCCGGTGCTCGCGGCGGTGCGGGCTGGTGTCGGCAAGCTCTCGTTTGCACGGGTCGACTACGATTCGCTGATCGGGGCGTGGACGCCGGTGACAAACCGGTATGTGGATCGTTTTGTGACGAACGGCATCGCCAGCACGCAGGTGCTCGACCGCGTGCTTCCGGCGCCGGATTTCCTCTTCGCCGCGGCGGATCTTGGTATCGACGCCGTGGGACTGCCGATCTTCGCGACGCGCACGCTCGCATTCAGCAACAACGACGGCATCAACGGAATTGCCGGCAACGACGGCCCGGGTACGATAGCGCAAGGCAACGTGGTGACTTTCAGCAAACTGGGGCAAAGTCTGCTTAACATCAACGGGGGCGGGGAGGTCGACGCGCAGCAGGTTGTCTGGTGGGGAACCTATGATGGCACGACCAACGAACCGGTGGTTTATCCCGTCGGCACGAGCATCCGGCAGGTCGAGCAGATCATTTCCAGCGGGCTCGTTACCGAGGGGCCGAACCCCTGGTTGCCGCCGCCCTATCTGCTGTTGGGAGGTGGAGCCCAGCCGACCAATTTGCCCGCGGCGGGCGGGGTCATCGCCGGTGGCGTTGCGGTTGGCGGTGGGACGACAACACCGTGATGCCGATCCAGGAGACGCGAACGAATTGATCATCGCATGAAACGGATTTCGACACTTTGCGTGGCCACATGCATGGCCGTTGGGCTGCAGGCGGGACCGACCACGATCCCGTTGTTCGAGAACTGGACCACTCTGACCAACGTGCCGCAGATTGATGCGCTCGCGTTTGCCAACTACGGCAGTTTCAGCATTCTGGACTTCTTTCCGGTGTTTACGCCCGGCCTGGCATACGACTTCTCGAATGTCCGCGCCTACACGAACCGAGGAGTCATGTACGGGCAGCCGGGGTTCATCTTCGATACGATTGATGACAACGGATTTCACTCCCCGGCAGAGGTCTTCGTGAACGAGAACGGCGCGGTGATTCAGGCCTTCGGCGGCCAGCGTGTGGACCTTGGGGGTGTCCCGGCGCGCATGAGTATTCACGCGGACAATATCCTCAACCGGGGCACGCTTGATGTTGAGGCCAGCGGCCTGCTCGAAATCGTGGGCGATGAGGTGGATCTGAGCCGCAGCGGGTTGGGGATCCAACCGATCCTGGGCGGTTCCGGCTATCACTCGCTGAACCCTGATGATCCAACCTACCTGCAGGACGAGGGGATCACGGACATTTACTGGGGCATGGGGGAGCAGGATCCTCGTTTTGCTTCCTCCTCACTGATCAGTTCCTTCCTGGGTTCGGTCAATGGCCGGGCACCGGTTCATTGCGTCACGAACTTTCTGCCGGGCATTTGCTTCCCGACCGGGTTTCAGCTCAACGACCCCCTCACGTTCATCTACACCAACGAGGTCGTTACGGATACGAACCTGAACTTCATGATCGATATGGCGGTCGTGCGGGTGGCGGATCCGAACCTGAACGTCCAGGTGAACTTCGCCGGCAGCAGCCAGCCGACGAACTTCCACCGCACCATCGCGGTGCAGCTTGAGGCACCTTTGACCAACGTGATCGGAGGGTATGACGATTCACTGGCGTTCTACCTGGTTGACCGGTTGGGTGCGGAGACGAACTTCTATCTGCTCACCAACGCTTTTACGGCGAGTGAGCCGCTGCGGCCGGTGAGTCTCGAGGTGACCCGTAATCTGCCCTTCGAGTTTGCTTTCGGGGCGCCGCCGAACGCCAACCAATACCGGACGAATCTAAGCGAGCTGCTCTACAATCCCGGGGGGTATGCGGTGACGAACGTGGTGACGAACTACGTCGAGGTACCCGTGCCGCCGAATGCCACCAACTTGAACATGGAGATCATCACGAACATCGTGACGATCGAGGGATACGCGCATGATCTGGTGACCAATCTCTACCATGGAGCGGCGGCGCGGTTGACCAATCTCGTCAACGAGGTCCCCGATGTGCCCGGTAGTTCGGTGACCAACTCGCTGGGCCGGGTTGAGATCTACGCCAAGAGCCTCAATCTGGAGCGGGCGAGGATTCGGGGGGAAGGTCATGTCACCATCCAAACCGATCATCTTGAAAGCAGTCGGAACGCCGCGATTGACGGTCCCAGCCTCGTCTATGATCTGGCGTCTACGAACGGGACGCTTCGGCTCCAGAGCCTGGTGCTGCCCGAGGCACAGCGCTTGGCCGGTCGGGTTCAAACCTGGGGCGGGGTATGGACAAATACGCTCATCATCACGACGAACGTCATCACCAATCTTACCGTCACCAACATTGCAGTGGATGACAGCGGAGTGCCGACCACCACCGTGACGAACGATCCGGGAACCAACGTGATCACCACGAACAATGTCGGGATTGGCATCCACGTTACGATGGTCAACGCCGGGTTGGTGCGCACCCGCTATCCCACCTATGTCAACACGGTGAGTACTCACAGCACGAACGTGTTTGTCGCCGATACTACCCGGGTGCTCGAAAACCTGATGATTGATGCCAGGCAATTGACGGTGGAAAGTGCCGGTCGCTTGGTGTTGGGGGACGCCAACTCCTTGTCCCCCGAGAACCTGACGGATTGGAAGGCGGATCACTTCCCGAATCTGGCCTACTTGACGAATCAGGGTTTGATCGCCGCTCCGAGCCAGATCCTGATGGGGGTGGACCGTGCGACTCCCTACGAACGCATTGTGGTTGAGGGCACGAATGCGGCACGCTCACATCGATACCTCGCCAACGAGTTCTACAATCGCGGCACGATTGTCAGCGGCACGGCCACTGTCGGTCTCACGAACGTGGACATTTTCCCGGCGCTGGGTCCGATTCAAATCGAGGCCGGCTTCATGGAGTTCAACGGTGGCGAGATTGAAGCGGGTGGGGATTTGTGGCTGACAGCGGGCGAGATCAAGATGCGGAACAGTACCAACGTGGCAGCCCGAAGCCTCGTTCTGAACGTGTCCGAGGATCTCAACGATAGCGGGGCCGGATCGAATGTCGAATTCGAGGCCTCGCAGGGCATTCAGCTGGTGCGGAAACCGGCGCGTGGCGCCCTGCTCGGAACCACCGTGCGGCTCCAGGCTCCACAGTATCAGTTGGTGACCTCGACGTGGGCGGCGGAGGATCGTGGGGCATCTGCCCTCGGCTATCAGGACAATGCCGCCGTGGGTCGTCTGGTCCTGTCTCCGGCCTCACAGGCCACCCTAGAACTGCGCGGCACGGGCGCCAAGAACGCCATGTACGTCGACTATCTGGAGATCGCGCCCAGCGTTCAAGGCGACCTGGAAAACGCCCTGAGTATTGATCCCGGCCTGACAGTTTACTTCGCCGACGCAAACATGGCCTATGACGAACTGACCAACGCATTTCCGGGACGCTTGGTTTGGGTCAGCGATTTCGTCGGACCTTTCAGCCAGGTGGAGGTGCTGCTCAACTCGGGGCGTTCGGTGATGGTGAACCGGGGATTGCGCGAGAGTCCCGAAATCGACTCCGACGGGGACGGCATCGCAAACAAGTCGGACATCAGTCCGTTCGATGGGGCCGAGATCACGGATTTCCGGCTCGATGGAGACACGCTGATTCTGACTTGGCGCGCTGCGGCGCACACCACCTATCGGGTCGAAGCGGTGGAGAGCCTGCCGGGTGAGGACTGGGCGGTCGTTCGGGAATACGAGCATGCCGCCGACGATACGGCGGAGGTGAGCATCGAGGATGTCATGCCCGCGGGGAGCCGGGAGCGCTACTACCGCGTGACGTATTCCCCGTGATGCCGCTTGAATTGTCCAGGAAGCAGATGATTTCGCAGGGCGGCGACTAGCCGAAGGATAGCAACTATGTTGAGCAGACGTGTAACTCTCTTGGCAATTGCGGCGCTGGGGATCGCCATGGCGGGATTCGCCCAGCCGGCCGCTCCGGACTTGGTGGAGGTCGGCGGCTACAAGGCGCACCCGACGCGGATCCTGGCCCGGCTCGCCCGGCCGGAGGCATTCAACGACGCGGCGACCGCGGCGGATTTGAAATCCGTCGGCCTGAGTGTGCGACGGCGATTCTCGCTCGTGCCGGGAGGCTTGGTGCTCGAACTCGACAGTCCGGTGGCCTTGCAGGCCGACGGGCGGCCGGATGCCAGGAAGCAGGCCGCCAGCCTGCTGAGTCGGATCGAGTTACTGCGCGCCTCGGGTCTCTTCGAGTACGCGAACCCTGATTGGGCGGTGAAGAGTCTCCTGACCGAGCCAACCGATGCCGCCTACGTGAACGGACTCCTCTGGGGGTTGCGGAACACCGGGCAGGATGCGGGACAAGTCGGCGCGGATGTGATCACCGATCCGGCGGGTGGGATTACCAACGCCTGGGATATCACGACGGGCTCCACGAACGTCGTCGTGGCAGTCATCGACACGGGGATCCGCTACACGCACAAGGATCTGGAGCGCCAGATGTGGCGGAATCCGGGTGAGATCCCGGGCAATTTGGTCGACGATGATGGAAACGGCTATGTGGATGACGTGTTCGGGGTGAACACGATCAACGGGTCGGGAAATCCGGCCGACGACGTGGGACACGGGACCCACGTGGCTGGCACGATCGGAGCCTCGGCGAACGACCTGTATCAGCATGTGGGCGTGGCGTGGAACGTGCAGCTGATGGCGGTGAAGTTCCTCGGGCCTTTCGGCGGGTTCACGAGCGATGCCATCGAGAGCATCAACTACTCGGTGGCCAGTGGGGCAAAGATCCTGAACAACAGCTGGGGCGGGGGGCCGGGCGGCACGAACAACACGCTGCTTGAGGATGCCATCATTGCGGCAAGCACCAATGAGGTCCTGTTTGTCGTCGCCGCCGGCAACGACTACGGTAATGACAACGATGCCGTGCCTGTCTTCCCGGCGAGCTACAGCATCGAGAACGTGATCTCGGTCGCCGCGCTGGACCGCAAAGACGAGCTGGCGGTCTTCTCGAATTACGGTGCTCGAAGCGTTCACGTGGGGGCGCCGGGAGTCGAGATCTTCTCCTGTCTGAACGGGAGTGACACCGATTACGCGGTCCAGCAGGGCACGAGTATGGCGGCCCCGCATGTCTCGGGGATCGCGGCGCTGATCTGGAGCGCCTTCCCGGACGCCTCGATGGCCGAGGTCCGGGAGCGCATCATTCGCAGCGCCGTTCCGGTGGACGCCTTGAAGGATATCACTGTTTCCGGGGGCCGGGCCAATGCCTATGCGGCGTTGAACGCCAGCCCGGATGGCGTGCTTGAGGTGCGCATTGATCCCCGCGACCAGTCGGCGGTCCTCCTCTCCACGAACCTTCCGGTTTTCGTGACGGTCAACGACCTCTTCGATGTGACGAACGCAACCGTCTGGGCGGAGTTCACGGCCACCGGCGACCGGATCGACTTCCTCAACGACGGGGTGCCGCCTGATGTGACCGCCACGAACAATGTCTACAGCGCCGCGTTCGATCTCACCCCGTTCACCGATCCGGCGTATTCGAACATCGTGGACTTCGTGCTCAACGTCACCGCGCCGAACAAGACGGATTTCAGCATGCCCGTGACCTATTATGTCGTCGAACCGCCTCCGAACGACATGTTTGCCACCCCGGACAAGATCCCGCCGCTGGGAGCATTCGGGGACGGTCTGGTCACCGCGACCAACACCTATGCCACATTGGAGCTCGACGAGCCTGTACATGCGGGCGTGGTAGAGCGTCAGCGTTCGCTTTGGTGGACTTGGTCTCCGGCGGACAGCGGTGTGGCGATCGTGGACACAGCCGGTTCGAGTTTCGATGCCCTGCTGGCCGTGTACACGGGTGAGACCATCCGGACGGTTGCCGAAGTTGTCTCGGCTGATGTCTCGGATGGGAAGGCCCAACCCTACGTGACCTTCGCTGCCACCAAGGGAAGGACTTACCGGATTGCGGTGGCTGGCAGCGGTACCAACGAATTCGGTCAGATCCGACTCCGGGTGCAGCCCGGCGGCTCTCCGGACAACCGGGCGCCGGTGGTGCGGATTACTTCACCGGGGAGCGGTCAGACGTTCACGACGGAATCCATCGACGTGCTCGGTTCCGCGTTCGATCCCGAACCCAGTGCTTCAGGCGTGAAGGAAATCCTGGTGCGGGTCAACGGCGGACTACCCTTCCCGGCGACCGGCACCGACAGTTGGACTGCGATTAATCTGAGGTTGCAGCAGGGGGAGAATACGATCGCTGCCTACGGCCAGGATTTCGCCGGCAACATCTCCGCCCAGCAGACGGTCACGGTCTATTACGTGCCGCAGGATCCTGCGAACGACGTATTTGGCACCGTGCTGAGTCCGTCGAGTCCATACTATCTCAAGGAAACTGCAGGCGCGGACGCCGTGGACAACACGCACGGGACCACAGAAAGCGGGGAGCCTCAGCACGGGGGTAACGAAGGCGGACGCTCGGTCTGGTGGTCGTGGAAGGCACCCGAATCCGGAGTCCTCGAGTTGGACACCGAGGGTTCCGATTTCGACACGCTGCTCGGGCTCTATGAAGGGAGCCGCGTCGATCGTTTGACCACCGTCGCGAGCAATGACGATGCCCGGACCGGTGTGCGTTTCAGTAAGATCAGTCAGGCCGTGAGGGCGGGTGTCGAATACAGGATTGCCGTGGATGGTTTCGGCGGCGCGTTTGGCAACGCGGTCCTCAATTACGCGTTTGCGTCCACAAACACCCTTCACGTGGTGGTGCTGGCCGGCAGCGGCGGGACCACCACCCCGCCGCCCGGTGCCTTCGATGTCGTGGCCGGCTCGACGCTCACTCTGCGGGCCGTTCCGGAGCCGTTTTTTGAATTCGCAGCGTGGCAGGGTTCGATCAACCTGCCGGCGGAGAACCCGATCTCAGTGGCCGTTGATTCCAATCTGGAGCTTCAGCCGGTCTTCCTTCCAGTGGTCTTCTCGGATGATTTTGAGACGGGGGATTTTTCCCGGCTGCCGTGGGAATCGAGTGGCGACGCCGACTGGACGATCACCTCGGAAGTCGTGTCGTTGGGGCAGTTCGCGGCGCGTTCCGGGGACATTGGTGGCAACGCCGCTAGTTCCCTGGTGCTCCAGTCACGCTTCAACGAAGGTGTCGGCAGGTTCGATATCCGGGTGAGTTGTGAGGAGGACTGGGACTTCCTTGAATTCTATCTGGACGACCAGCGTTTGGAGGCATGGACGGGAGAGGTTGATTGGCTGCGTTTTGAGTTTCCGATTGCTGCCGGGAGGCACACCCTGCGGTGGACCTATGCGAAGGACACCCGCGGGAGCGCGGGTTTGGATGCCGCTTTCATCGATAACGTGAATCTGCCGTTGGAAGTGGGGATCGGCCCCGAGACTCCGGGTTTGTTGAGCATCAGCGAACTCTTCGATGGTCGCCTGGAGATCAAGGTCGAAGGGCAGATCGGCCAGACCTACGTCATTCAGGGTACGGAGAACCTGCCCGCGCGCTGGCGCTCCCTCTCGACGAACGTGGCGACGCAGGGCGAGATCCGTTATATCGATGCCGAAGGGCCGGTGCTGCCGAGGCGCTACTACCGGGCAATTGTCAGGTGAGCAGGTGTTGCCCGCAACCGTCCGGGGTGCGTGGGTTCTGGGCAGCGACTCGTCTGTGCCGGGCAGTCTTCAGAGCGGCACGTCGGCGACGCGCTTCCTGGCCTGCTGCCATTGGCACCCTCCAGGACTCGCGCGCTTGTTCAGGTTCGGACCGCGGTGTTCGTTGTTCACACCACCGCCTCCCGACTTTGTGTTGGTTCCGCACCTGACGTTCGCCGCATCCCCGGGCTGGCGGCAGGGGACAACGCGGACGTACAGGGCCGGTCTGCTGGGTGCCGTTTCAGGCCGGAACTTGGCTTCCGCGATTCCTTCTGGTGGACCCCGATGTGTCCGATCACGTCCGGCTGTGCGGGGGCGCTCCCATCCCTTCCGGTCGGTGCTTCCGGTTATACCAGCAATTCCCAACCTGATGGCGCCGACAGCCAAGGGGGTCGATCGTTGCAGGGGGAGGGCGTGGTCTGGAGGTTGTTGGACTTGCCTGCGCCGCCCGTTTGGGATTGCCGCCCCGTGGTCGGGGACTCGGTGGATCTTCATGGAAGCAGCCGGTGATCCCGGCCGACGGACTGATCTGGTGCCCGGCGACGGATTTCTGAGCCCGGTCAACGAGTGGAGAGAGAGCGGCGAATGAGATTGCTGGGCATTACGGGTGGCGTAGGGATGGGCAAGAGCGCTTTCGCGGCGCTGTTGGAGTCGCTGGGCGTGAAGGTCGTTGACACCGACGGGTTGGCCCGCGAACTCACGCAGCCCGGGCAACCGCCCGTTCAGGAAATCCGGCGCGAACTCGGCGAGCGGTTTGTCGATCCCGAGGGTCGCCTGCGTCGGGCCGAACTCGGGGATCACGTCTTCACGCACCCTGAGGCCCGGGCGAGGCTCGAGGCGATCCTGCATCCGCGCATTCGGCGCGTTTGGGGCGCGCGGGTTGCGGAGTGGCGCCAGGATGGTGAACGTCTCGGGGCCGTGGTGATTCCCCTGTTGTTCGAGACGGGCGCGGCATCCCAGTTCGACGAGGTCATCTGCGTGGCGTGCACGGCTGCCACTCAAGCGGAACGCCTCGTCGCCCGGGGATGGTCGCTTTCGCAGTCGGCACAGCGGATCGGCGCGCAACTCGACATTCACGCGAAACTGGCGCGCGCCGATCGGGTGGTCTGGACTGAAGGCGACTTGTCGGTGACCCGCGAGCAGGCGGTGCAGATCGTGGAGGCTCCGTGGCGGTGGGTATGATCAGGGGGAGCCCCTGGTGGTGCGCCACGAGCGCGGGGCTTTCTTTGGGTTGGAGGCACGAAGCGCTGGCGCCACTCTTGACCTGGGAACCGACGGGCGAGGTCGATCGCGGGTCGGTTCGCTTGTTGGTGACATGGATGAAGTCGGAACGTGCCGTCCCGGCTCCCAGCGAGGCTTTGAATACCGAGGTCGTCAAGCGCTGCTTGTAGCCGCGCGTGAGGTTTCGCGATGACATCCTCACGGCGATCCGTGCGTCGGAGGCGGTCGAACTCATGAGGCCGGCCAACGGTCTCTCGCTCGAGGCGCCCGACCGCAAGACCGCTTTCGTTACGCCCAGACTCAGGCGGATTCCGAGCACCAATCGCGCGCGTCTGCCAAGGCGCCCGCTTCCACTGGACGCTGCGGCCTGATCCTCCCTCCGGGTTTCAATACGAGGCGGTGAACTCGAACCCGATCCGGTGCCGGTCGTATTCCCGGCCCTCGAGGTTTGGCACCTGGCTTTCCGCCCAAGCGTAACTGTAGAAGAGACCGGCCTCGAAATGCGGCGTGAACCGGTAGCCCGCGCTCAGCGACGGCGTGTAGACCCGGTCCCGGCGGGCAATCGGCGCCATGAAGTCATATTCCTCGACCGTGAAGGTGAAGCCCGCGCGGAGGGCCTCGCCGAAGCGGTGTTCGATGCCGCCCTTGTACTCGATGTTGTGATAGGCGCTCCGGCCCACCGACGCCGGCAACAGATCCTCGCGTGCGCCGAGCGTGACAGTGGTGTCGGGGCCGATGGTAACGGTCGCGCTCGTCCGGAAGTAGAGGAGCGTCTCGAGATCGGACTGGCCCGGCCAGATCATGGCGGGATCGAACTCGTGCAGACTCGGGCCGGCTTCGCCGGTGAGGGTCAGCCACTTCCCCGCCCGCGTCTTCACCCCGAGCAGCACGCGGTGGTAGGTGTTGGCGTAGCTCAAGGGCGCGGCGAAGGGGTTGAGCGCCTGGTCCTGATGACCGATCCGGTAACCCAGGAACCACTCGGTGGTCTTCCCCGATTTGCCGCCGAAATCGGCGCCCGCGTTCAGGTCGTTTCGATCCACGAAATTCTGGTAGAACGGAATCGGCTTTTGCTCGATCATGAAGTCCCAGACGCGGCCCTCGTAGACGCCCCGCAGGAACCACCGATCCAGATCATAGCGGAGGCTGAGGCGTTGCTGGTACTTGAAATTCCGCCGACGATCCCGGACCTCGTAGCCGCCCAGCGAGGGAATGAAATCGGGCGGCGCCCAGATGACCGACTCCGTCGTTCCGTCCGTGTATGCCACCTTCGCCTGCGTGACCAGGCTCCATGGGCCCTGCGTCCAACGGATGTCCAGCAGGCCGATGTGGCGCAGGTAGGACTCGGTGGGTTCGCTGTGGAAGAAGCGGTAGTCCGGTTCGTAGCTGAGCTTCGCCACGAGGCCCTCCGTGCCTTCGCGCGGGCGCAGGCTGATTCCCGCGACCGGCATGACGGCGGTCACCCAGGAATCATGCTTGGCCAGGGGGCCGACGTTTTGCAGGTAGATGTTGTCGTCGTACTGCCCGAGAATTTGTGCCGAAAGCAAGGGCTCGATCCGCAGCCCGGAAGCCGCCGGCGGTTCACCCGCCCGGGGCGTCGTCGTTCCGCAGGCGCTGCAAAGGGCCAGCAGAAGTGCTGCCACAAGGCGGCGAATGAGTCGTGGGGCGGTCACCGCAAGCGGTTCGGGAGGCCGGTCATCCGGTCTGGAGTGGGGCGTGAATGCTGCTCTCATGACGCGTTCGTTCCCCGAGAATGGCTCCAGCATGGGGTGATTCCGGGAGGAGGATCATCCGGGGGAGGCAGGCCTGGATGCGGCCCGTGCCACGAACTCTATCAGGCATCGTTGGAGTGACAAGTCCGCGCTTTGCCGCGTGCGCGATCCAGTGCGTATTTCGGGTTCCTTGGAGGGCGGAGTTTGCTGATTCCCGCTTGTTTCCCGGCGAGGCTGCCGGAATGAACTCCACGATCATATGTTCCAGGTCGTTCGACGTCGGAACAACCTGAGACCCACACGGCGGTCATTGCGGTAATCCACGCCCGGGGGCCCGAGAGGGACCGGTCGCCGCGCGCCAACGGGCCGGCCGGGCGACACCGCCCGGTCGTCCTGCGCGGTTGGCGAGCAGCGCGGTCTATTCGGCGGAGACCGCAATGCGGAAGTCGTCGAAGCGCACCCAGTGCTCGTCCCCGGCGGGGCCGTGGTAGCACTGGAGGCTTATTTGGTCGCTCGACGCTGCCGGCAGTTCACCCGTGGCTGCCCGGTGGAAGGGGCCGGCGGCGTCGGGTTGGTATTCGGCGACGTAGCGATTTCCGGTGACGGTCAGCCGCAACCGCACGGAAGCCGCCGGCATCGGTTGGCGTCCCGGGATCATCATCAAGACGCCGTCGACGAGTTCCTTGACGAATTTGAACACGGGTTCGCCGCCGCTGTACCAGGTGATTCCCGCCTGTTCGTACTGCCCGGTGGGCGGCTGGAGATGGCGCACCGTGACCTCGATGATCCAGGTTCCATTCGTTCGGTCCGGCGCGGGGCGCAGCAGTGCGTTGCGCACGGACCCCGCGTCGCCGGGACGGTTGCGGATTTCCAGGCCGCCCTGGCGGAGACACCAATCCTGCGGGTCGGGCCGCAGCCAGGTCCAGCCGCCATCCAGTCGCCCCTCGAAGTCCTCCGCGAACGAGGGCGCTTCCTCGGTGGCCGCGGTCGGCAGGACGGCCGCCGTGCAGCCGGCGAGGAGCAAGGAGATGATCTTGGTCCGGAGCATGCCGGCACTCTCTCCCGGGACCGTCCGGCCGTCAACCACGCCGGTCAGCGTTGGTCAGCCTCCCCGGTCATCGGAACGAACCGCACCGGCAGCACTGCCTCCCGTTCCAGGGCGCCTCCCCGCTTGCGCAGCAGGATCAACTCCTGCGACCACCGGCCCACCGGAACGATCATCCGCCCGCCGTCCTTCAGTTGCTGGACCAGCGGCACCGGAACATGGTCGGGCGCGCAGGTGACGATGATGGCGTCGAAGGGCGCCTTTTCGCGCCAGCCCTGGTAGCCGTCGCCGAGGCGCACGAACACATTTGTGCACCCCAGCCGGAGCAGATCCTCGCGCGCCCGCCGGCCCAACGGTTCGACGATCTCGATGGTGTAGACCTCCCGCACGAGCCGCGCCAGAACCGCCGCCTGATAGCCGGAGCCCGTGCCGATTTCCAGCACCCGATCCGTGGGCTGCGGCGCCAGCTTTTGGGTCATGAAGGCGACGATATAGGGCTGCGAAATCGTCTGTCCATGGCCAATTGGCAACGTCCGGTCGGTGTAGGCGGCGTGCCGTTCGCCCGCCGGCACGAACTCGTGGCGGGGCACGTCCTGCATCGCCGCCAGCACCCGCGCATCCGTGATGTCCCGCGCCGGCGGGGCAAGTTGCTCACTTACCATCCGCCCGCGCAACGTCTCAAATGGATCCACCGCAGTCTCCGACTCCTGTTCATCCGAACGTCCGCGACATCCCCAGGCCAGGCCCAGAGCCAGCAGCAATGAAACCCGGGCATTCATGACCAGACCATACGCCCGGCCGTCGCGAAGGCAACCGGTCCGCCGCCGTCGGGATCGGGTCCGTGTAGTGCGCGTTCGCCGGCTTGACAGCGGGCGGCCGTGGGGCTCGGATGGGTTCATGCGCACTTCACTGATTCTCGCCGCCATTCTCGGGTCATCCCTGTCCAGCCGCGCGGCGGACTGGAAACTGGTCTGGTCGGACGAATTCGACCGTGACGGACTGCCGGATGCCACGAAGTGGGGCTGCGAGGTGGGCTTCATCCGCAATCAGGAACTGCAATACTACACCGCGGCCCGACCGCGGAACGCTCGCGTACAGGACGGCAAGCTGATCATCGAGGCCCACCAGGAGCGCCTCAAGAATCCCGACTACGATCCCGCCGCGCCGGAACGCCGCTGGCAGCGCAGCCGGGAATTCGCCGCGATCACCTCCGCCAGCCTGACCACCCGCGGGGCGGCCTCCTGGACTTATGGGAAGGTCGAGGTACGCGCCAAACTGCCCACGGGGCGGGGCACCTGGCCGGCGATCTGGATGCTCGGCACGAACATCCAGGACGTAGGTTGGCCCGCTTGCGGCGAAATCGACATCATGGAACATGTGGGCCACGAACCCGACGCCGTCCACGCCAACGTGCATACCCGCGGCTACAACCACACCCGGGGGAACGGGCGCGGAAGACGGCTTCCGTTTCCCGAGGTCGAAAAGGACTTCCACACCTACGCGGTCGAATGGACCAAGGAGAAGCTCGAGTTCTTCGTCGACGGCAAGTCGTTCTTCACCTGCGAGAACGACGGGCAGGGGGTCGACTCCTGGCCTTTCGACGCGCCCCAGTATCTGATCCTCAACCTCGCCATCGGCGGCGCCTGGGGCGGCCAGCAGGGCGTCGATGACCGCATCTTCCCGCAGCAGTTCATCATCGATTACGTCCGGGTCTATCAGCAGGAACCCTGACCGCATCGAGAAGCCTGGCGAAGTCCCGAAGCTCTGAACCCGACCCACCAACCTATGAACGCCGCTCTGCCTCCTGTCACCCGTCGCCGGTTCCTCGCCGGCTCGGCGGCCGCCTCCGCCTTCACCTTGCTGCGTCCGTCGACCGTTTTCGGCGCCGCCGCCAACGCCGTGCTCGAAATCGGGCTGATCGGTTGCGGCGGGCGGGGTGGTTGGATCGCCAACCTGTTCGCGGAAACCGGCAATTACCGTTGGGTCGCCTGCGCGGACTATTTTCAAGACCGGGTGGACGCCGTCGGCGGGAAGTATGCGATCCCGAGTGCGCACCGGCACACCGGCTTGTCCGGGTATCGGCGGCTGCTGGAGCGAAAGCTCGATGCGGTGGTGATCGAGAGCCCGCCTTATTTCCATCCGCAGCAGGCCTCGGATGCGGTCGATGCGGGGAAACACGTTTACGTGGCCAAACCGATCGCGGTGGACGTTCCGGGCTGCCGCACGATCGGCGAATCCGGCCGCCGCGCCACAGCGAAGAAGCAGGTGTTTCTGGTCGATTTCCAGACGCGTGCCAACGCGGTTTATCGGGAAGCCCTGCGGCGGATCCGTCAGGGCGAGATGGGCCGGTTGGTGCTGGCCGAAGCGCATTATCCGTGGGCGGGCGGCGGGCGCGGACTGCCGCCCTCGAGTGTCGAAGAGCAGTTGCGCAACTGGTATTACGTCAAGGCCTTGTCGGGGGACTTCATTGTCGAACAGGC
Source organism: Verrucomicrobiales bacterium (assembly GCA_024233305.1). Taxonomy (GTDB): domain Bacteria; phylum Verrucomicrobiota; class Verrucomicrobiia; order Limisphaerales; family J093; genus J093. The sequence continues at coordinate 226,626 of JACKPV010000024.1, read as the reverse complement.
GATTCACGCCCTGGACGTTGCCACCTGGGTGCTTGATGCGGATCCCTTGCGCGCCCAGGGGATGGGGGGCCAGCGGCTGCGTCCCAAGGGCAGCATCTGGGATCATTTCGCGGTGAACTACGAGTTCGCGAACGGCGTGCCCCTGTCCTTCACCTGCATCCAGTCGATTCCTGAAATGCGCGACGAAATCGTTTGCCGCGCCTACGGCTCCGAGGGCTATTTCTACAGCGACTACTTCGGGGAGGTCTGGATCCGGGGCAACGACCCCTATCCCGGCGGCAGCGTGGGCAATCTCTACACCACCGGCGCCCAGGTCAACATCCACGAGTTCCATCAAGCCATCGTCAACGGTGACTGCGGGAACCCGACCGTCGCGCCGTCGGTGCGCTCGAATCTCACCGCCATCCTCGGCCGCGAAGCGGGGTATCGAGGCGGCGAACTGACGTTCGACGAACTGCTGCAGGCGGACCGCAAGTTGGAGATCGACCTGAGCGGCCTGCGGGCCTGAAGCGACCGTTGCTGGCCCGCGTCGCTGCGAGCAAGGGACCATCCCCCTCGCAGCACTCCGAGGGCAAGGGTGTCGGCTGGCGGGAAATTCTCCCCGGCAACCCTGGCCCCCGACGCCATCCTGAGCCCAAATCTCATTGACGCCCGGAGCACCCGCAGTAATCTTTCTGCTTCTGTTGGGAACAACGATTAGTGAAACCGGAAACGAAATAGAACATCATGGCAGTCAAAGTCGCAATCAACGGATTCGGTCGCATCGGTCGCCTGGCGTTTCGGGCGATGGTCGAGCAGGGCTTGGTGGGCAAGGAGGTCGAAGTGGTCGCGGTCGGGGACATCGTCCCGGCGGACAATCTGGCCTACCTGCTGAAGTATGACTCGATTCAGGGCCGGTTCCAGGGCCAGGTCGCCAACGAAGGCGAGGACACGCTGGTCGTCAACGGCAGCAAGATCAAGGTCGTCAGCGCCAAGTCGCCGGCCGAGCTGCCCTGGAAGGCCATGGGCGTCGACGTGGTCATCGAATCCACCGGCCTGTTCACCCAGGTCGAGAAGGCTCAGGGGCACCTCGAGGCGGGCGCGAAGAAGGTCATCATTTCAGCTCCTGCGAAGGGGGATTGCCTCACCGTGGTGCTGGGCGTCAACCATGACAAGTACGACGCCGCGAAGCATCACATCGTCTCGAATGCCTCCTGCACCACCAACTGTCTGGCCCCGTTGGTCTATGTGCTGCTCAAGGAAGGCTTCGGCATCGCCGAGGGGCTCATGACCACCGTGCATGCCTACACCGCCACGCAGAAGACGGTGGACGGCCCGAGCCGGAAGGACTGGAAAGGTGGCCGCACCGCCGCCCAGAACATCATCCCCTCGACCACCGGCGCGGCGAAAGCCGTCGGCCTGGTGCTCCCCGAAGTGAAGGGCAAGCTGACCGGCATGGCCCTTCGCGTGCCGACGCCCACGGTGTCCTGCGTCGACCTGACGGTGAAGACCGAGAAGGAGACCAGCTACGCGGAGATCAGCGCCGCGATGAAGCAGGCCAGCGAGACGTATCTCAAGGGCATTCTGGACTACACCGAGGACGAGGTCGTCAGCAGCGATTTCATCCATTATCCGGCCTCCTCGATCTTCGACCAGGGTTCGGGCATCGAGCTGAACAACAAGTTCTTCAAGCTGCTGAGCTGGTACGACAACGAGTGGGGCTACAGCTGCCGCGTTGGCGAGTTGCTCAAGCTCATGATCGACCAGGGCCTGTAATCCGTCTTCCAACCGTTTTGCAGGGCGATCCCACCGGGGTCGCCCTTTTGTTTTCCTCCCGCCCGCCACTCGGTTGCCGGGCAACCGTGCGGTGTTCCCCCGGCCAGCGCACCAGGCCCCAGCCGACTGGCTGATGGGCGGAAGCCCGGAAACGGAGTGGTTTGGGGTGGAGGGTCGAGTGAGTGAGCGGAACCGCCCTCGATACGGGTTCGGGAGGCGCGCAGGGGACTGCTCGCCCTACCTGGGACAGGTGGCAGGGCGCGTCACTCCGCGGCGCCGTTTTGGGAAGATCGTGACCGTGGGCCCTCCGGGGCGACCGAGAACCTGGCGCCCATTCCGGCACCGACCTGCGCCTGATCCATCGAAGCGTATCCTCCTGATTCCCGTCGACGGCTGGTGCTCTGCCCGGCGCGCGAGGGATTGCGCCCGGGCGCGCGGCAGGGTAAGAATTCGCCCGACTCACCGCTCCCGGACGTGGGACCGTCAAGCCGGCGGAACCCCGCATCGCGACCGGCCAACGAAGCATGAAATCGATCCTGACCTTCCCCTTGTCCCGCGTCGGTGCGCCGCTGTGTGCCATTCTCGGGTTCCTGGCGCTACCACTGTCCGCCGAGCTTTGCGCGGCGTCGTCCCGGCCCAACATCGTTTACATCCTGGCGGACGACCTGGGTTGGACCGATCTGGGCTGCATGGGGTCGCGGTTCTACGAGACCCCGAACATCGACCGGTTGGCGGCGGATGGCATGCGGTTCACGGCCTACTACAACTGCCAGAATTGCGCCCCCACCCGGGCCGCGTTGATGTCCGGCCAGTATGCTCCGCGTACGGGCATTTACACCGTCGGGTCCGGCGCCCGCGGGCGCGAGACGGACCGCCGGATGATCCCCGCGCCGAATGTCACCGACCTGCCCCTGGACAAGGTCACCGTTGCGGAGGCCCTGCGCCGGTCGGGCTATCGCACCGGGATGTTCGGCAAGTGGCATCTGGGCACGCAGGGCGATTATCACCCTTCCCGGCGTGGTTTCGAGGAGGCGATCGTGGCCAACGGGCGGCATTTCAATTTCCAGCCGATCCCGCCGCAACCGGTGCCCGAAGGCGTCTACCTCGCCGACTGGTTGACCGATCTCGCCGTCGACTTCATCGAACGCCATCGCGCCGGGCCGTTCTTCCTCTACCTCCCCCATTTCGCGGTCCATTCGCCATTGCAGGCCAAGCGCGCCGGCATCGAGCATTTCGAACGCCGCGCCGCCGTTGATGGACACGAGCACCCGACCTACGCCGCCATGATCGCCAGCGTGGATGAAAGTGTCGGTCGCGTGGTCGCGTGCCTGGAACGTCTCGGCCTGTCGCAAAACACCGTCGTGATCTTCTCGAGCGATAACGGCGGCGTGGGCGGCTACGCCGGGGCGGCTTACGCGGGCAGGCGGGGAACCACCGACAACTGGCCGCTCAGCGAAGGCAAGGGATCCCTGCGCGAAGGAGGGATTCGCGTGCCCTTCATCGTTCGATGGCCGGGCGTGGTCCCGCCGGGCAGCCGCTGTGATGAACCTGCGATCCACGTGGACCTTTACCCGACCTTTCTCGAACTTGCGGGCGCCGCATGTCCGACGGACTACGTGCTGGATGGGACGAGTCTGGCGCCGCTGCTCCGGCCGGGCCGCGAAGCGGGGCGGGCGTCACGGGCGATCTACTGGCACTTCCCCGGTTACCTCGAGGCCTACATCCGGCAGAACACCTGGCGAACCACGCCGGTCAGCGTCATCCGCGCCGGCGATTTCAAGCTGCTGCATTACTACGAGGATGACCGGCGGGAGTTGTACGATCTGCGGACGGACATCGCCGAGCGGGTGAATCTGGTCGGGACCATGCCCGAAAAGGCCCGCGAACTTGGGGGGCAGCTTGCCGCCTGGCTGAAGGCTACGGATGCCCCGCTGCCCGATCCCCGGTAAAGGGATGGTGGTTCGTCGCGACCGCGACGATCCCGGACCCACCGCGGCCGCGACGCGCGCTTTGGTTCGCCATCACCGGGTCGGCGTGGCAGGCTGACGAACCATGAAGTCCTCGATCCCACGGAGAACCGGTTCCCGGTTGTCGCTTTGGCTTGCCGTTGCCCTGGTGGTCGGAAGCGAAGCGGCGCGGGCCGCGGCGCCGCATGACCTTTGTCTTTGGTACGCGCAACCGGCCGGGGAGTGGGTCGAGGCGTTGCCGGTGGGGAACGGTCGGCTGGGGGCCATGGTCTTTGGCGGGCTGGAGCGGGAGCGCCTCCAGTTCAACGAAGACACGCTGTGGGTCGGCGGCCCGCGGAGCTATGCGCGCCGGGGAGCGGTCCGGTATCTGCCGGAAATCCGCCGCCTGCTGGCCGCCGGTGAGCCGCGGGCGGCCGAGGAACTCGCCATGCGCGAGTTCATGAGCGACCCGCTGCGCCAGTTTGCCTATCAGCCCTTCGGGGATGTCCTGCTCGACTTCGACCATGCCGGGCCGGCGACGGAATACCGGCGGGGCCTCGATCTGGATGCGGGTATCGCCTGGGTGAGCTACCGGGTGGGCGACACGACGTTCCGGCGGGAGGCCTTCAGCAGCTTTCCCGACCAGTTGATCGTGGTTCGTTTGTCGGCCAGCCGTCCCGGACAGCTCAACTTCGGCGTTTCCTTGACCACCCCGCACGAGCCGGGGCGGACCCGGAGAAGCGGGGAGCGTGAGATGCGGTTGTCGGGCGGTCTGGACGATTTTTCCCCGGGAAGAGGACTGCCGGCGTTTCCTTCGCCGCTCCGGTTCGAGGCCCGGGTGCGGGCGTTACCCGAAGGTGGCCGACTGCGTTGGGAAGGGGATCGACTGAAGGTCGAGGCGGCGGACGCCGTGACGCTCCTGCTGGCGGCGGCAACCAGCCACGTGAACTACCACGATGTGAGCGCAGATCCCGCCGCCAGGTGTGCGCAGGTGCTCGGTCGGATCGGAAGCCAGCCTCCGTACGACGCGCTGCGGGAACGGCACCTGGAAGACCATCGGGCGTTGTTCCGGCGGGTCGCGATCGACCTCGGGCGCACCGCGGCCGCGGAGGAACCGACGGACGTGCGCCTGCAGCGTTGCGCCGGGCGGGCGGATCCGCAACTCGCGGCGTTGTATTTCCAGTACGGTCGCTACCTGTTGATCGCCAGCAGCCGGCCAGGTTCCCAACCGGCCAATCTCCAGGGCCTTTGGAACGACAGTCTGCGTCCTCCGTGGGACAGCAAATGGACGGTGAACATCAACACCGAGATGAACTACTGGCCGGTCGAGGTGGCGAATCTCGGCGAATGCCACACGCCGCTGTTCGACCTGGTGGCGGATGTGGCGGAGACCGGCGCCGAAACGGCCCGCGAACACTACGGGGCTCGCGGCTGGGTGCTGCATCACAACACCGATCTCTGGCGCGGTTCCGCCCCGATCAACCACGCCAACCACGGTATCTGGGTCAGCGGCGGCGCGTGGCTTTGCCTGCACTTGTGGGAGCACTACCGGTTCACCGGCGACCACGAATTTCTCGCCTCGCGCGCTTATCCGCTCATGAAGGGCGCCGCAGAGTTCTTCGTCGATTTCCTGGTCGAGGATCCAGACACGGGCTGGTTGATCAGCACGCCATCGAATTCACCCGAACTCGGCGGCCTGGTTGCCGGGCCGACCATGGATCACCAGATCATCCGCGCCTTGTTTGCCGCAACCGCGTCGGCGGCCGGTGTGCTGGGGCGCGACGACGCGTTCGCCCGGCAGTTGAACCAGATGCGGGCCCGCATCGCCCCGAACCAGATCGGTCGTCATGGCCAGTTGCAGGAATGGTTGCAGGACAAGGACAATCCGGAGGAGAAGCATCGGCACATTTCCCACCTTTGGGGACTGCACCCCGGGGCGGAGATCAATCCGGGCACGCCCGAACTCTTTGCCGCTGCGCGTCGGTCGCTCGAGTTCCGGGGTGACGGTGGGACCGGGTGGAGCAAGGCCTGGAAGGTGAACTTCTGGGCCCGGCTGCTGGACGGGGATCACGCCTGGCGGATGCTCTCGGATCTGGTGGCGAAATCGACGCTGCCGAACCTCTTTGACACGCATCCGCCGTTTCAGATCGATGGCAACTTCGGCGGCTGCGCCGGCATTGCCGAAATGCTGCTGCAAAGCCAGAACGACGAACTGCATCTCCTCCCGGCCCTGCCGCGTGCCTGGCCGGACGGGCAGGTCCGGGGGTTGCGGGCGCGGGGCGGTTTCGAGGTGGATCTACGCTGGCGGGCAGGACGCCTGGTGGATGTCACGGTGCGCTCCCTGGTGGGGAACCCCTGTCGCCTTCGGTACGGGCAGGTGACCCGGGAACTGGCGACTTCGGCGGGGCAGACGGGCTCCTTCGACGCGGAACTCAACCCGATGCCGAAGCCGTGAGCGTGGCGGCGGGCCGTTTGACTTTCCGCGGCGGCGGGCGTTGTATGGGGACGGCAAGCTGATGAAAACGCACGCGATTCATGGCGCCGGTCCCGGCATCCCCAAATGTCCCGGGGGACTCCTCAGTCGGCGGGAATTCCTCCGGACCACGTCGGCGGCGGCCCTCGCCCTGCCGGAGGCCGTGGTGGCGGAGTCGGAGGTTGAAGGGGGAAGCATTCGAAGGGCGCCGGTGAGCCTGGGGCTGTGCGCGCGGTACGATTTCGACGCCGTTCGGCGGGAACTCGGCAGGATGCTCGAGGCGTTGGGCAGCGTCGGGGCGCTGGTCCGCCGGAAGCACGTCACGGTCAAGGTCAACCTCGTGAACACCTCGGCGGAGGATGTGGCGGGGATTCCGCTCTGGCTGACCGTCACGGTGCATCCGGTGGTGGCGCGGGCGTTGGGATCGTTGCTCGTGGGGTATGGCGCCCGCTCGGTCACGTTCTGCGATCAACTGCCCTTTCGCGCGCTGGGTCCCGAGGCGTTCGCCGGGTACGGCTTCGACCTCGCGGAATTCAACGCGGCCATGGACGGGCGCGCGCGTTTCGTGAACACGCGCAATCGCGGCCTGCATTCGACGTATGCCTGGGTGAAGGTGCCGGGCAGCCCCGAGCTGGCCACCGCCTGGGAGGTGAACCGGGCCTACGTCGACACCGATGTGCTCGTCTCGTTGGGCAAGTTGAAGAGCCATGTTTCGGGCGGCATCACCGCGGGAATGAAGAACCTCTTCGGCGTGCCGCCCAGCAGCCTTTACGGCGATGACCTCAAGGACGAACCGGATGAGGAGGCCAAGGATTACCGTGGGCGCACGATGCACGATTGCACCCGGGCCCCGTTCACCTCGTCGGGCAGCTTCAACGGGCGTTCGGTGGAACGCGATCACGGCTTCAACGTCCCGCGTTTCATCGTCGACCTGAACGCGGCCTTCCCGATTGATCTCGTGGTCATCGACGGGATCAGCACGATCCAGTCCGCCGAGGGTTGGTGGCTGGGTTCGATGGTGGCGGTGACCCGTCCGGGGGTGCTCATCGCCGGGTGCAACGCAGTTTGCACCGATGCGGTGGCGGCGGCGACGATGGGATTCGATCCGGATGCGCCCGACCGTTCGTGGCCTTTTGTGAACGGGGCCAACTACCTTGCGATGGCCCGGCGCAAGGGGCTTGGTGAAAACCGGATTGCGGGCATCGAGATCGGGGGTGTCGGCCTGGATCGGGCGCGGTTCGGCTGCCAACCCACTTACCGGAGGAGGGCGTCATGAAGGCGTCCGGCGCGGTAGGGGATGGCGTTCGTGAGGTCTGGCGGATGGCCGGCGGCGGGGCGGGAAGAGGCGGTTTGTTTGCCGGCGAATTCGCGGACGTCGCCGCCGGGACTTCTCCCTTGCAAGCGCGCGGCACGGTAAAGGCCCCGGTTGTGTTCGACCTCCGCGGGCGCTGCTTCGTGGCGGACTTCGCCGGAAGCCTGAGCGCCTTTTTGCCGGATGGGCAGCGAGCGTGGGAGGCGTCCCTGCCGGGAGCGGTCAGCGCGGCACCGGCGGTCACTGCGGACGGCGCTATCGTGGTGGTGGGAACACTCACCGGCAGTGTCCTGGCTTTGACGACGGAAGCCGGACGGAAGCTCTGGCAGCGCGAGCTGCCCACCAAAACGGACCCGCGGATATTGTCGGACCTGCTGGCGATGCCGGACGACGCCGGCGTGGTGGCGAGCAGTTGGGGCGGTCGTTTCTGGCGGCTCGACGCGCGAACCGGGGAGCCGCAGGCCTCGTGGGACGCCGGCATCTACCCGCAAAGCGGCGCCGCGGCCGACCGCCGCGGGAATCTCTTCCTCCTGCGGGCGGTCTGGGAAAAGGGGGTGGAGATCGTCCGGGTGACCGCCAGCGGCGAGGAGCAGGTCTGGCATTGCGAACCGGAAGGGTCGCGGCAGGCGCGGCGGATGGTGGTTACCGCATCCCCCGTGATTGACGAGGCTGCGGCCCATTTGTACGCCGTGTTCAATCGGGACCGAGACGCGGTGCTTTGCGGCTTCGACCTGCGGGACGGCGCCCGTCTCTGGCGGCGAGAATTGCCGGCCCCGGTCATGGCGACTCCCGGGCTGCCCGCTGACGGCGGGGTGGTGGTGGCGGATCTGGCCGGGCAGGTGCGGGCGTTTGACGCTTCCGGAAATCCGCGCTGGTCGTATGACGCCGGGACGGACTACCTGCTGGCTGGTCCGGTCACCGGCACGCGGGGGGGCGTCGCCGTCTGGATCGGCGACCCGTTGGGCCGTGTGCATCGCATCGACGCCGATGGCCGGGGTGCGGTGTGCTTCGAAGGCGGACGGTCCTGCGAAACCCGGGCGTCGTTCGGCCCGGACGGGCGGTTGTACGTCCCAACCACGGACGGCTTGATCGCGGCACTGTCGGTGGTTTGAGCCGTCGGTCGCGGCCAGGCGGTCGGGCAAGCGGGCGCATCCGCGGTGAATCCCACTGCATGGTTACCGCTCAGCCCGCTCGGAGTCAGGAGAACCCGAGTGGCGTACGGGGCGAGAAATCTCGGGCGCGGGCTTGTCCTGCGAGCGCTTCGGGAGTAGTAAATGCCTTCAATATGTCCCGTCCAACTTCCATTCAGACTTCGGCGGCGACACCCTCGCGGCGGGTCGCCTTTACGTTGATCGAGCTGCTGGTCGTCATCGCGATCATCGCCATCCTGGCCGGCATGCTGCTGCCGGCCTTGTCCAAGGCGAAGTCCAAGGGGCAGCAGACGGCGTGCCTGAACAACCTGCGCCAGTTGGGGCTGGCGACCGTCATGTACGTGGACGAATACCACAAGTTCCCGGGCTGCATCAAAGTGCCCGAGTTCTATTACGTCTGGCCGCTGCGATTGTTCAGCCAGATGGGCACCAACCGGGCTTCCTTCTTCTGCCCGGCCAACAAGCGGGAGTTCGCCTGGGACACCAACTCGAACCGGTCGCTGAACGGCCAGATCGACTTCCTGCGCGCCTCGGGGAGCGGCGCCGGCATGAGCTACGGCTATAACGACTGGGGAATCGGAGCGGTCACGCAGAACATCGACGCCCAACTGGGTTTGGGCGGGGACATCAATCCGCCGGGGCAGCCCGAAATGAACGAGAGCCGGGTGCGGACCCCGTCGGACATGCTGATGCTCGCGGACAGCAAGTCGGACTATTCGTGGGACGGCAACGTGGATCCCAAGCAGTCGGATCAATGGCCCGCGAAACGGCACAACGGGCGGACAGTGGTCCAGTTCGTGGACGGGCACGCCGAGTCGGCCCTGCGTCGCGAAATCGTGGATCCAACCAACGAGAAGTGGCGGAAGCGCTGGAACAACGACAACGACCCGCACTACGAGTTCAGTTGGGCGGGAGACAACGGAACCAGCAAGGATTAGCCGCCGCAACGGTCCGCTCCCGGCAACGGAACACCGGACCTGGATCGACGCCTCCGTCCGGGAGGGCGGCGGGTGCGCTTCAGCCGCCCGCGGCGGTCACTTCGGCGATGATCGGAGCGGCCAGCGGCCAGAGCAGCCGGTAGACCAGCGCGCCTGCCACGCCTCCCAGGAGCGGTCCGACCACCGGCACCCAGGCATAGCCCCAGTCCGAACCGCCCTTCCCGGCGATGGGCAGGAAGTGGTGCGCTAGGCGCGGGCCGAGATCCCGCGCGGGATTGATGGCGTAACCGGTGGGACCGCCGAGCGAGAGGCCGATCGAAAACACGATCAACCCCACCAGCAGCGGTCCCAGGCCGACGTTCCAGCCGGTGGTCGGATTCAGGTTCTCGGGGCGCAGCACGGCCAGCACTCCCAGGACCAGGAAGGCGGTCCCGATGGCTTCGGCGAGCAGGTTCGCCGCGGGTTGCCGGATGGCCGGCGAGGTGCAGAACACGCCCCGTTTCGTCGCCGGATCCGTGGTTGCCGCCCAGTGGGGCAGGTAGGTCAGCCAGACGAGGATCGCCCCCGCAAACGCGCCGGCGAACTGGGCCAGGAGGTAGCCGGGAACCAGGTTCCACCCGAATCCGCCGTCGCCGATGACCGCGACGGCAACGGTGACGGCGGGGTTCAGGTGGGCGCCGCTCACCCAACCGACGGCGTAGACCGCCATCGCGACGGCCAGACCCCAGGCGGCGGTCACGACGATCCACCCGCCGTTTTGCCCTTTGCTCTTCGCCAGGCTGACGTTTGCCACGACGCCTTCACCGAGGGTGACCAGGATCATCGTGCCGAGGAATTCTGCCAGATAGACGGACATCTTGTTGGTTGGTGCTTCAATCAGGCTGCGCGCGATTCTTGGCAGGCGCCGCCCCGCGGATCAATGGCGGAGAACCATCGCCCGGCACTTTTTTTTCGTGTGCCGCCCGCCGGTCGTGGCTAGGGTCGCAGCACATCAGAATGGAGATTGGCGAGGGTTATCGTGTGTAATGGTTTCGACTTCCGGATGACGGGGCACGGGCAACGAGTGCGTGCCCCCGGCGACGGGCGCAAGGCCGGAGCGTTCCCCCGGCAGAGGCGCCCGGCATGGCTTGGGTCGGTCGCGGGCGGCCTGCTGAGCTTGACGATCGGGCTCGGGTGGGGCGGCAGTCGGGCGGTGGCCGACGGTCCGGTGGACTTCAATTTCCAGGTTCGGCCGCTGCTGTCCGACCGGTGCTTTGCCTGTCACGGGCCGGATGCGCGGGCGCGCAAGGCCGATCTTCGGCTCGATACGCGCGAGGGGTTGTTCCGCGGGTTCCCGGACGGCACGGGAATTGTGGTGCCCGGACAGCCGGGCCGCAGTGAACTGCTTCGGCGGATCCTCACGGAGGATGCGGACGAGGTGATGCCGCCACCGGATTCACACCGCACGCTGACGGCGTCGGACAAGGCGCTGCTCCGTCTTTGGGTGGAGCAGGGAGCCGGATTCCAGCCGCACTGGTCCTTCGTTCCGGTGCGGCCCGTGCCGGTGCCGTCGCTCCCGGGCGAGCCGACGGTCCTTTCACCCATTGACGCCTTTGTGCGTGCCCGGCTGGAGGAAGCGGGATTGTCGCCGGCGCCCGAGGCGTCGCGGGCGACGTTGCTGCGCCGCCTGGCGCTTGATCTGACCGGGCTGCCTCCGACGGTTGCGGAACTGGAAGCCTGCCTTGCCGATGCAGCGCCCGACGCCCTTGCCCGGGCGGCGGAACGGTATCTGCAATCTTCGGCGTACGGGGAGCGGATGGCGCTGGAGTGGCTGGATCTGGCGCGTTACGCCGACACCTATGGCTATCAGAACGACGTGACGCGGGACGTTTCGCCTTGGCGCGACTGGGTGATCCGGGCGTTCAACGACAATCTGCCGTATGACGCGTTTCTGATCTGGCAACTGGCGGGGGACTTGTTGCCGGATCCCACCGCCGACCAGCGCCTGGCCACCGCGTTCAATCGCCTGCACCGGCAGACCAACGAGGGCGGCAGCATCGAGGAGGAATTTCGCACCGAATACGCCGCCGACCGCGTCGAGACTTTCGGCACCGCGGTGCTCGGGTTGACGCTTGGTTGCGCGCGCTGCCACGATCACAAGTACGATCCGGTGACCCAGCGCGACTACTATTCGCTGTTCGCGTTCTTCAACAGCATCGACGAGTCCGGGCTGTACTCGCATTTCACCCGGGCCACGCCCACGCCGACCTTGCTGCTCTGGTCCGACGAGCAACGGGAAGCGCATGCGCAGGTAGAGGCCCGGATCCGGAGCGCGGAAGCCCGGCTGGCCGAACTGGCTGCGGCAGGCGATGCCGCGTTTCAGGAGTGGCGTGCGAAGCCCGGGACGATTGAATCGCCCGCCCCAGCGGCCTGGTTTCCGTTCGATGAAATCGTGGGCGGCGGCACGCCCGATGCGTTGACGACGACGAATGTGGCGAAACTGGTGGATGGACCGGGGATCGCGCCGGGACAGGTGGGCAACGCCCTCGAATTCAGCGGGGACAACTCGTTGGTCTGTCCCACGGTGAAGGTGTTCGGGCGCACCGACTCGTTCTCCCTCGATTTGTGGCTGCGCCCGTCCGAGCTTTCCGAGCGTGCGGTCGTGGTGCATCAGTCGCGGTCCTGGACCGATTCCGGCAGCCGCGGCTTCGAGCTGCGGCTCGACAACGGGCGGCTGTTCTTTGCCCTGACCCACTTCTGGCCGGGGAATGCGATCGCGGTCCGGGCGCTGGAGACATTGCCGATCAACGCGTGGTCGCAGGTCTGCGTCACCTATGACGGATCAAGCCGGGCGGCTGGCATCGGGCTGTTTGTCGACGGCCGCCCGGTCGCAACCGAGGTCGTGCGGGACCATCTGCGCAAGGATATTCTCCACCGTTCGGAATGGGGGGATGCCGATGCGGGCAACATCCACCTCACGCTGGCGGGTCGCTTCCGGGACAACGGGTTCAAGGGAGGGATGCTCGACGAGTTGAAGGTGTTCGACACCTGCCTTACGGGGCTGGAAGTGGCGCGATTGGCCGGTCGCGAGGTCGCGGAGGAGAACGTCTGGCGGGCGCACTTTCTGGCCCGTGTGGAGACGGCATCCGTGGCTGCGACCCAGGCCCTGCGCGCCTTGCGGGAGGACGAGAACCGGCTGATCAACGAGGTGCCAGAAATCATGGTCATGGAGGAACTCCCCGCGCCGCGACCGGCTTTCGTGCTCAAGCGGGGCGCCTACGATGCCCCGGGCGAACCGGTGCAACGCGACACCCCCGCCGCCCTGCTTCCCTTTCCCGAGGGCCTGCCACGAAACCGGCTCGGGCTGGCCCGCTGGACCGTGGACCGTCGGAATCCCCTGACCGCGCGCGTGGTCGTGAACCGGATCTGGCGGATGCACTTCGGGCGCGGTCTGGTGGCCACGCAGGAGGATTTCGGCAGTCAGGGCCGGCTGCCCACCCACCCGCGCTTGCTCGACTGGCTGGCCGGCTGGTTCATGGACCACGGTTGGGACGTGAAGGCCCTGCATCGCCTGATCGTGAATTCCGCCACCTACCGGCAGGACTCCAACGCTTCGGCGGCCGCTCGCGAGAAAGACCCGGAGAACCGCTGGCTCGCGCGGGGACCGGCCCACCAACTGCTGGCCGAGCAGATCCGGGACGGCGCGCTGGCGGCCAGCGGCCTTCTGAACCGCGCCGTGGGCGGTCCGAGTGTGAAACCGTACCAGCCCGAAGGGCTGTGGCGGCAGGCCGGCGTCCCCGGTAACTACCAGCCCGACACCGGCGACAAACTCTACCGACGCAGTCTCTACACCTTCTGGCGGCGCACGGCGCCACCGCCGAACATGCTCACCTTCGACGCCACCAGCCGGGAGGTTTGCGCGGCCAAGCGCGAGGCCACGATCACGCCGTTGCAGGCCCTCGTGGTGTTGAACGATCCGCAGTTTGTCGAAGCCGCCCGCGTGCTGGCCGAAACCCTCGTCGAGCAACACCCCGACGCTCCCGAGGCCCGGATCCGCGGGGCGTTTCTAGCGCTCCTGGCGCGCCCGCCGGACGCCGTCGAACGGGAGGTCTGCCAACGCCTCCTGGCCGGCCAGCGGGCGGCGTTTGTGGCCGATCCCGACGGCGCGGCCGAACTGCTGGGCGTGGGGACGGCGCCGCGGCGGGCCACCCTGCCGGCGGTTGAAGTGGCCGCCACGACCATGCTGGTCAGCGGGGTGATGAACCTGGATGAATTTGTGACGAAGAGGTGATGAAACCAACTTGCTCCGGTCCGGTATCCGTTGCGGGTCTTTCCCGCCGGATGTTTCTCGAACGCTTCGGTCTCGGCCTGGGAGGCATTGCTCTGGGTCAGTTGTTGAACCCGGCGCTGGCGGCGGGCGGGGATTCGCAGGGAGTGCTCGATGGACGTCTGCATCATCCTGCCCGGGCCCGGCGCGTCATCTACCTGTTCATGGCCGGGGGGCCGTCCCAGCTCGAGACGTTCGATTACAAGCCGCTGCTCAACCAGCGTCAGGGCGAGGAACTGCCCGAATCCGTCCGCATGGGCCAGCGGTTGACGGGCATGTCGGGAAACCAGGCCTCCCTTCCGCTCGCGGGCTCCCGGTTTGCCTTCACGCAGCATGGCGGGAGCGGCGCCTGGGTCAGCGAGCTGCTGCCGCATACGGCCGGCGTGGTGGATGAGCTGTGCATCGTGCGGTCGATGTACACCGAGGCGATCAACCACGATCCCGCGATCACCTTCCTCCAGACCGGCGCGCAGATTTCCGGGCGCCCGAGCATCGGCGCGTGGGTGCATTACGGCCTGGGCAGTGACAACCAGGACCTGCCGGCCTTCGTCGTGCTCGTCACCCCCGGGAAGGTGGACCAACCCCTTTACTCGCGGTTGTGGGGCAGCGGCTTTCTGCCCTCCCAGCACCAGGGCGTGCAGTTTCGTTCGGGCGCGGATCCGGTGCTCTATCTGGGCAACCCGCCGGGGGTTTCGGAAGGGGCCCGGCGGCGTTTGCTGGACCGGGTCGGCGAGTTGAACCGCCACGCCTTCGCGCTCAACCCCGACCCGGACATCGAAGCCCGGATCGCGCAATACGAGATGGCCTATCGGATGCAGACCAGCGTGCCCGGGGTCATGGATTTGCAGGACGAGTCCACCGCCACCTTCGAGCGCTACGGTCCCGACGCCCGCAAGCCGGGGACTTTTGCCGCGAACTGTCTGCTGGCGCGGCGGCTGGCCGAGCGCGGCGTCAAGTTCATCCAGTTGTACCACCAGGGCTGGGACCATCACGGCGGGCTCCCCGGGGGGATGCGCGTGCAATGCCGGGAGACGGATCAGCCCTGCGCCGCCCTGATCACCGATCTCAAGGAGCGCGGTCTGCTCGATGACACCCTCGTGATCTGGGGCGGTGAGTTCGGTCGGACGAACTATTCGCAGGGCAAACTGCAGCCGGACAACTACGGCCGCGATCATCACCCGCGCTGCTTCACGATCTGGATGGCGGGCGGCGGGGTGAAGCCGGGACTGGTCTACGGCGCGACGGACGAATTCGGTTACAACGTCGCCGAGAACGGGGTGCATGTGCATGATTTCCACGCCACCCTGATGCACTTGTTGGGCGTGGATCACGAACGCCTGACCTACTTCTTTCAGGGGCGTCACTTCCGCCTGACCGACGTGCATGGCCGGGTGGTGCGGGCGTTGCTGGCCTGAGCCCGGGGCCACCCAGCTGCGTCGATCCAGCCCGCGGTAGCCGCGGGCGTGTGGTCGGGGCTGAAATCCAAGGGCTTATGCGATCCCGCCGATCCCGACCGGCAGTCATGTTTTGGTGAGGCGTTGCGCTCGACGGCAGGCGGTCCTATCCCCACTGAAAATCATGCGCCGACTGCATGTCGGCGGCTCGAGTTACGGAATGGTTGCGGCTCAGCCGTATCAATTCAGTCAATGGACCGCGGATGGGCACGGATGCCACGGATGGGACGCGGCGCTGCCGCCTTGGCGGAGAGGGCGAGAAGACTCACTAAATGGTGAGTCCGAAACCCGGGTGAGCGATTCTGGTTTCCCTGAATATCAGTGCCCATCCGAGCCCATCCGTGGTGAATCCAACTGCATGGCTACGGCTCAGAGCATCCGGTCGTAGAGGCGGTAGACTTTGTAGACCCGCCCGCCCATGGTCTCGATCACGCGGCACATGGCGGTGTTGTCCTCGAGGACCCAGGAAGCCTCGGCCGCCTCGAAGCCGAGCTTGAATCCCACCTTGAAACCCTCTGAGAGCATCACGGATTCGAGTCCCCGTCCGCGGTAACCCTTGATCGCGCCCAGCGTCATCACGCGGCAGAGTCGCGTGCTCTTCCATCCGAGGGCGTAGGCCAGGAAACGCGGCAGGGCCGGGGACATCAACCGTCCGCGCAGCGGCTGGAGGGCCTCGTTGAAGTCGGGCGCGGCCAGCATGAAGGCGACCGGCTGGCCGGCCTTTTCGACCAGCCAGACGAGGCCCTCGACCAGCAACGGCTTGAGCCGCTCTGCCATGAAGTCGATCTCATGGTCGGTCATCGGCACGAACCCCCAGTTTTCCTCCCAGGCCTCGTTGTAAACCTCTTTGATCTGCGCCAGGTCGGCGCCCAGGGTCTTCTTGCGCACCGGACGAAACACCAGCTCCGGGTTGCGTTTCCGGCAGATGGCGGCCAGACGGTTCAACCGGTCATGGGGGCTGTGTGCGATGTCGATGTGGAAGGCCAGGAGGTCCTTCGCCCGGGCGAGGCCCGCCGCCTCGAATTGCGTCGCGTAATACGGCGGGTTATAGGGCATCATGAAAACCGGCGGAGAATCGAAGCCCTTGACCAGCAGCCCGCATTCGTCGTTCGTGGTCGGGTTCGCCGGACCAATCACCCGGTTCAGGCCGCGGTCCCGGGCCCAGGCAAACGCCGCCTCGAAAAGCCCCGCCGCCACCGCCGGGTCCTCGATGCATTCATAAAAACCGAAATAGACCGCGCGTTCATGATGCAGTTCGTTGTGCGTCCGGTCCTCAATGGCGGCGATGCGCCCGACGTCGCGCCCGTGCTGCTGCGCGACCCAGAGTTGCATGGCGGCGTGCTCGAACAGCGGGTTGGCATCCGTGAAGACCTTCTTGAGATCCATGAGGAGCGGGGCCACCCAGTTGGGATCCCCGGCGTAAACGGCGTAGGGCACCTGCAGGAAGCGGTTGATGCCGCGCGCGTCCCGCGCCACTTGGGTCACCCGCACTCCTTGCGCCACCCGCCCGCCTTGCTCAATCGTCGTTGTCTGCTCCACGGGGGCGGAGTCTTCCCGAGCAACGGGGCGGCGTCAACGCAGCGCGCGCAGGATGCCGGGCGCCGTTGCCGGTCCGGGCGTGTCGTCGGGGTCGGTAATCCAAAAAGACGTGCGTCTCCGGCGGGGCTTGCGTAGACTTCGCCCATTCAGGTCATACAATGAACGCCATGAAAACCAAAGCGATACTGATGACGGTGGCCCTGGCGGCGGGTTTGCCCGCGCTGATGGGGCAGAACATCTCCGAACTCCGGGACCAGGCGAAGCTGCTTTTCGGCCCGCTGCCGGACAAGATGCCGGGCAGCGAAAAGGACACGCCCGCCCGCATCGAACTGGGCCGCAAGCTCTACTTCGACAAGCAGCTTTCGGTAAACAACTCGCAGGCCTGCAACTCGTGCCACATGCTCGACAACAACCGGGCCGGCGTCGACAACCAGCGAACCTCGCTTGGCGCCCACGGCAAGCGCGGTGACCGCAATTCGCCCACGACGCTGAACGCCGGGTTCCACCTCGCCCAGTTCTGGGACGGGCGCGCCAAGGATTTGCAGGAACAGGCCAAGGGTCCCGTGCTGAACCCCGTCGAGATGGCGATGCCCGATGAGGCCACGGTGGTGCAACGCCTCACGGCGGATTCCTCCTACAAGGACCTCTTCGCCAGCGCGTTCCCCAACGCCTCCGAGAGGATCACCTACGACAATGTGGCCGAGGCCATCGCTGCGTTCGAGCGGACCCTGATCACGCACGACCGCTTCGACGACTTCATGAACGGTGACGACAAGGCGCTGTCCGAAACCGAACTCAAGGGTCTGGAGCTCTTCATGAGCGTCGGTTGCATCACCTGCCACATGAGCCCGACCATGGGCGGCAACATGTACCAGAAGATTGGGCTCATCAATCCCTACGAGAACACCGAGGACAAGGGGCGCTTCTCTGTGACCAAGGACGAGAACGACATGTACAAGTTCAAGGTCCCGAGCCTCCGCAACATCGCCCTCACCTTCCCCTACTTCCACGACGGCGCGCTGATGAGCCTCCGCGACGCGGTGAAGAAGATGGCTCACATGCAACTCGGCCGCGAACTTGAGGACGGCGAGGCGGACCTGCTCGTGGCGTTCCTCAAGACGCTGAGCGACAAGAAGCTCGCGCCCTGAGCGAGCGTCCCCTCGCGCGCAACTCTGCGGTCCGTCGGAGGGGGCCGTTCCCGACCGGGAACGGCCCCTTTGCCCGGGTTCCGTGGGAAGGCTGGAGGCGCGTTCCTCCCCCTTCCTCCTCCAAGGGCCGATCCAGCAACAGCGGGCCCGCCAGGGCGTGCGCCATTGCGAAATCCACCGGGAGGGGCTGAAAGGACTCTCGCAGATCAACGCCGAACGGTTGCGGCGGGGCGAACCGCTGGGAGAAATAGCGCGCTGAGTCCACAGGTTCAATTCCTGGCTTGCGCACCGAAGTGCTTCGTTTCAGTGAGGGCTACGGGGACCCGGTCCGGGGGGGGGGCGCATCCGCACGGACGCACGAGACCGCACGGCGCGGGGATGGAAAATTGACTTCGCGGTTCGCGGCTGCAATTCTGCTCGTTCGGCGTGATTGCCGGGCGAAGTGATGTATCACCAACTGCTCAAGGCGAAGATTCATCGGGCGACGGTCACGGGCGCCAATGTCAATTATGAGGGCAGCCTGACGCTGCCGCTGGATTTGATGGAGAAGGCGGGCGTGCTGCCGTACGAGCGCGTGCTGTGCGGCAACATGGCCAACGGGGCGCGGTTTGAGACCTACGCCATCCCGGGCGAGCCGGGTTCCGGCGCCATTGTGCTCAACGGTGCCGTTGCCCACCTCGGCAAGCCCGGGGATCGCCTGACCATCATGGTCTTCGCCCTCGCTGCCGATCCCGAGACCGCCGGCTGGCAGCCGCGGGTGATCGTGTTGGACGAGCAGAACCGAATCCAGGTGGAGCGCGGGCGTTGACCCGATTGCCGGCCCGCATGCGCCAGCCGCCCCACACCTGCCTGCCGGGAACCTCCCGTGGCTTGCCCGGCCCGGCCCGGCGATTCCGGCGGACCGCGTTGCCCACGCCGCGACCGAGCCGAACGATCAACACGCCATGATCACCTACACTGCGCGAGACCTCGCCGAGCAACTCGGAGGCAGCGTCACCGGCGACGAGACCCTGGAATTGCACGGGGTTTCTCCCGCGACGGATGCCCGCGAAGGCGAGGTCACGTTCGCTGAGAACGAGTCCTATCTGGCCCGGGCCGAGGCCAGCGCAGCGGCGGCGGTCATCGTGGCCCGGAGCGTGACCGCGTCGCCCAAGACCCTTATTCGCGTCGGCAATGTCCGGGTCGGATTTGCCCGGGCCCTCGCCCTGTTCCATCCCGAGCCGGCCTTCGCGCCCGGCATTCACCCGTCGGCGGTCGTGGATCCGCTGGCCGAGGTGGATCCCACGGCGCACGTCGGGCCGCTTTGCTGGCTTGGTCCCCGGGCGCGGGTGGGCGCGCGGTCATGGCTGTTGGGGGGCGTT
The DNA here is from genome assembly GCA_024233305.1 of Verrucomicrobiales bacterium. Taxonomy (GTDB): domain Bacteria; phylum Verrucomicrobiota; class Verrucomicrobiia; order Limisphaerales; family J093; genus J093. The sequence continues at coordinate 207,243 of JACKPV010000024.1, read as the reverse complement.
CAGGTGGGTGAGGATTGCGTCATCGGCGAGGATTGCCGCGTCTTTGCCAACGTCACACTGTATCGCTCGACCCGGTTGGGGAACCGGGTGCGGATTCACGCCGGCACGGTTGTCGGCGCGGACGGCTTCGGCTACGTGCTCGATCAGGGGCAGCATCTCAAGATCCCGCAGGTCGGCACGGTGACCGTCGAAGACGATGTCGAGATCGGCGCCAACACCACCATCGACCGCGGGGCGCTTGGGACCACGGTGGTGGGGAGGGGAACCAAGATCGACAACCTGGTACAGGTGGGGCACAACGTCGTCCTGGGCGAGCATTGCATCCTGGTGTCGCAGGTGGGGATCGCCGGAAGCTGCACGGTGGGGAGTCACAGCGTGCTGGCCGGACAGGTGGGGGTCGCCGGTCACTTGAACCTTGGGGAGCGGGTGACCGTGGCTGCGAAATCCGGGGTCATGAATCACATCGGCGACGGTGAGATGTGGATGGGCATTCCGGCCCGGCCGGTGCACGAGCAGCGACGCGTTTGGGTGGCCATCCAGCGTGCCCCGGAGATTCTGCGGCGGCTGAAGGCCATTGAAGATCGGCTGGAGTCGTTCGGGGGGGATCCCCCGGGGTCGTCCGCCGAACCCGGGTGATCGGCCCGGCCCGATGCCCGACGCGGCGTCGCGTCCCGGTTGCCGGCGGAGAACGGGTTGTGTAGGTTGAGCGCGCTTTGGACCAGAACACGATGAGCAAGGACGCAGAACTATTGAACGAGGACGAAATGGCCAACGCGGCGACCAGCGGCGGCGGGCCGATCGGAACGGCGCCGGCGCCCGAGCCGACGGTGGCCGACGGAGTTACGCCCGAGGAGCTGGCTTCCTTGAAGGCCGACGCAGCCAAGGCCGCGGAGAACTGGAACCAGTATCTGCGGGCCGTGGCGGACCTCGACAACTACCGGAAACGGGCAGCCCGTGAGCGGCAGGATGCCGTCCGGTATGCCAACGAGTCCCTGCTGGGCCGGCTCCTTCCGGTGCTGGACAGCCTGGACCGGGCGCTGACAGCCGCGGAGGGGACGGAGTCGGGTGCCAACAACGCGTTACGGGAAGGCGTGCAAATGGTGCGCACCCAGTTTCTCGGAGCGTTGACGGAAGCCGGCCTCGAGGAGATCGATGCCGCCGGGCAAACGTTCGATCCGACCCTGCACGAGGCGGTCTCGACCGTGGAGGCGCCGGGCATCGAGGAGGGGCAGGTGGTTGAGCAGCTCCGCAAGGGTTACCGGCTCCAGGACCGGTTGCTGCGGGCGGCCAGCGTCATTGTGGCCCGGGCGCCGTCGGCGTGAGGGCCCAGTAATCGCGATCCCCATGGCCAAGCGCGACTATTACGAAGTCCTCGGGGTGCCCCGCGAGGCGAGCGATGCGGAGATCAAGAAGGCCTACCGCAAGCTGGCCCTGAAGTATCACCCGGACAAAAACCCGGGCGACAAGCAGGCGGAGGAGCAGTTCAAGGAACTCGGCGAGGCGTATGAAGCGTTGAGCGATTCGCAGAAGCGGGCGGCTTACGACCAGTTCGGGCATGCCGCGTTCGATTCCCGGGCGCGGGCCGGCGCCGGAGCGCGCGGGGCCGGCGGCCGCGGGTTCGGTGGTTTCCACGATCCGTTCGACATCTTTCGGGAAGTGTTCGGCGGGGGCGGGGGCGGGAGTATTTTCGACGAGTTGTTCGGCGCGGATTCCCGCCGGGACGCCTCGGGCGCGCAGCGGGGCGCGGATCTGCGCTACGATCTCGAAATCAGTTTCGAGGAGGCGGCGCTGGGCTGCGAGAAACAGATTTCATTGACCAAGGCCGGCAGTTGCGAGGCGTGCAGCGGTTCGGGCGCGGAACCGGGATCGAAGAAGAAAACCTGCGCCACGTGCGGCGGCCGGGGGCAGGTCGAACAGGTCCTCGGCGGCTTCATGCGCGTGCGGCAGACGTGCCCGCGGTGCGAAGGCGCCGGTCAGACCATCGAGCGACCCTGCCGGCAGTGCGGCGGCACCGGACAACGGGACCAGACCAGCACCGTGACCATCCGGATCCCGGCCGGCGTGGACGCCGGGACCCGGCTCCGTTCCACCGGCAACGGCGAGGCCGGCGCCCGCGGCGGTCCTCCGGGTGATCTCTACGTCGTCCTGCATGTGCGGGCGCACGAGATCTTCCAGCGCGATGGCGAGGACCTCCTGTGCGAGGTGCCGGTGAGTTTCGTGCAGGCCGCCCTGGGCGCGGAGATCGAGGTGCCCACGCTCAGCGGGTCCGCTCACATTAAGGTGCCGCCGGGTACACAGTCGGGCACGGTGTTCCGGTTGCGGGGCAGGGGCATCAAGAACGTCCAGGGCTACGGTCAGGGGGATCTGCATGTGCGGGTGGTGGTCGAGGTGCCCACCCGGCTCAACACCGCCCAGCGCGCCAAGCTCGAGGAATTTGCCGGGCTGTGTGACGAGACGGTCAACCCCCGTTCCCGCAGCTTCTTCGAGAAGGCCCGCGATCTCTTTCGCTGATGCGCCGGTCCTCAGGGCTTTTCTCCCTTCCGTGCCATGCCGCGTTTCTACGTTCCTCCCGCCGGTTGCGGGGGTGATTCGATCCTCCTCGGGCCGGCCGAGACGGCGCATGCCGTCCGCGTGCTGCGCCTCGGACCCGGGGCGAGGGTGATGATCCTCAACGGAGCCGGTGGGCGCTTCGATTGTGAAATCAGCGCCGTCGAGAAACGGGCGACCACGTTGCGGGTGATCGATTCGGTGGTCGAACCCGCCCCCCGCCCGCGCGTCACTCTGGTCCAGGCCGTCCTGAAGACCAAGCCGATGGATTGGCTGATCCAGAAGGCGACCGAACTCGGGGTCACACGCATCGTGCCCGTGTTGACCGGGCGGACCGTCCCGGACTTCTCTTCGGCCGAGAGCGGGAGGAAGCGGGAGAAATGGGAGGCGGTGGCCGTCGAGGCCCTGAAGCAATGCGGACTGGCCTGGCTGCCGCGCATCGAGCCGCCGCAGTTGTTGTCGGGCTTCATCGAAACCGGGACGTCGTTCCACGCCTCGTGGGTGGGCGCCCTCAACGTGGGCGCCGCCCGGCTGGGAGCCCGGCTGGACGAGGTCCTTCCCGTCGGCGCCGAGACCGGCGAACTCGGGCTCTGGCTTGGCCCGGAAGGGGATTTCACCGCGTCCGAACTCGCCGCCATCCAGGCCGTCGGGGCGATCCCGGTCTCACTGGGACCGCGCGTTCTCCGGAGTGAGACGGCCGCGTTGACCATGCTCGCGGTGCTCGGCGAACACTTCGGTCGCTGAGCCGGACAGTCTCGCGCGCGATCGTCCTTCGGGTCCCGGCAATCTGACGGTTGGCCCGAGTCCCGGCTTTGATCCCCCGCGTCCCACTGGTAGCTTGCGCGCATGGCGTTCGCGTCCTTCCGCGCGTGGGTGGATCATCTGGAACGGGCCGGGGAGCTGATCCGCATCAGCGATCCGGTGGCCACGGAACTCGAGATCACGGAACTCGCCGACCGGCAGATGAAGGCGCCGGGCGGCGGCAAAGCCCTGCTGATCGAGCGTCCGACGGTCAACGGCAGGCCCGGTCCCTTTCCGGTCGCCATCAACACGCTCGGGTCGGCCCGACGCATGGCCCTCAGCATGGGAGCGGAGAGCGTGGCGGAGGTGGCGCAGGAACTCGCCTTCCTCCTGAAAGCCCGGCCGCCCACTTCCCTGCGCGAGGCGGGCAAGCTCCTGGCCGCCGGAATGGACCTCCGGCACGCCCGGCCCCGCCGGGTCCGGACCGGTCCCTGCAAGGAGGTGGTTCACCGGTTCGAGGCGCCCGCCCCGCGCAGCGATCCGTGGCCCGCGGCGCCTCCGGTGGACCCGGCGGCGGCGGGGGGCGAAACCGCCTGTCCTACCCTGCTTGATCTGCCCATTCTCAAGTGCTGGCCGTTCGACGGCGGTCGGTTCATCACGTTGCCCTGCGTGGTGACGCGCGATCCGGACACCGGCGACCGGAATGTGGGAATGTATCGCGTTCAGGTCTACGACGAGCGGACCACCGGCATGCACTGGCAGCTGCAGAAGGTGGCGGCGCGGCATGGCCGACGGTACTACGAAACGGGACGACGAATGCCGGTGGCGATTTTTCTGGGGGGCGATCCCATGTTCCCTTTCGCCGCCACGGCGCCCCTGCCGGACGGCCTCGACGAGTTTCTGCTTGCGGGGTACCTGCGCAAGCGGGCGGTGGACCTGGTGGCGTGCGAAACCTGCGATATCGAGGTGCCGGCGAATGCCGATTTCGTGATCGAAGGCTACATCGATCCGCGCGAGCCGCTGCGGGATGAAGGTCCGTTCGGCGACCACACCGGCTTTTACACGTTGCCTGAACCGTATCCCGTCTTCCACGTGACCGCGATCACCCACCGCAAGGACGCGATCTATCCCGCGACCATCGTGGGGGCGCCGCCGATGGAGGACTTCTACATGGGGTCCGCCTCGGTCGAACTGTTCCTGCCGGTCTTTCGGATGAACTTCCCCGAGATCGTCGACATCGCGCTGCCGGCGGAGGGGGTCTTCCACAACCTGGTGTTCGTCAGCATCCGCAAAACCTACCCGATGCAGGCTTACAAGATCATGCACGGCCTCTGGGGGATGGGGCAGATGATGTTCACGAAGTACCTCGTGGTGGTGGACGACGACGTCAACGTGCACGACACGCGGGAGGTTCTCTTCCGGCTGTGCGCCAACACCGATCCCCAGCGGGACAGCATCTTCACGAAGGGACCCGCGGACGTGTTGGACCATGCGACGACGATGGTGGGGGCCGGGTCCAAGCTGGGTATCGACGCGACACGGAAGCTGCCCGGCGAAGGGTTTCACCGGGACTGGCCGCCGTTGATCCGAATGGACGACGCGGTGCGGACACGAATTGACGCGCTGCTGGCGCGAAGGGCCTGAACCGCCGGCCCTGGTGTTGGTTGTCGCGCCCTGAACTCGCCCGATCTGGCCCGGGCTCGGAAGGCAAACCGGCTTCCCGATCGGAACCGGTGCGCGGTCGACGCATGCTGCGAAGAAGCGGGCGCTGAACCCCGCGCAAGGGCATTGCCATGGGCGATAGCGGGGCTGAACGGTGGGCCTCGAACGCACTCCCTATCGCGGCGGGATTCCTGCGGTGCTTCCGATCGTTCGTCTCTGCAGCGATCCGCGGCGGTGCTCTCCCGCACGTCACCCCTTCACGGTTCGTTCTTCGCGGCGGAGATCTTCATCCATGCCAGCTCCAGTCGGAACGGTCCGTATTGCTGGTCTGAAATGAGAAACCCCACCGAAGTCGCCGTCCCCGGATCAAGCGGGGGAACGCCCCTCAAAACGCTTCCGCGAAAGGTTGGCACGAAGTCCTTGAATTCGAGACGATGCTCCTCCCATGTGCCCAGGGTGGTTGTGAAGGCGCACTGGTAGAGGGGCGCATCGAATCCGGCGCCGGTCCGCACGGTGAATTTGTAGCGCTTTCCATCCCCGCGCACCCGGATCACAAACGCGGCGTGATTGCTGAGATCCGACGCCAGCGGCGTGGTTCGCACCGATGCGAAACCACCGTTGTTCTCGCGACGAACGGTGCCCTTGAAGATCGCACCACCGCAAGCCAGCGCCTCAAACCGGCTGGTTGAAAGGCCTCCCATGACATCGTCATTTACCACAGTCCAGAAGGCGGGGTTGGTGACTTTGTCGAGCCCGAACAGCGTTCGGTCTGCGGCTTGTCCGGCCAGCATGGTTGCCATGAGGAGAGTCAGCGCCGGCGGGATGGCCCTGGCGGCGAGGAGCGGGTGGACCGATATCATTGGGTATTCCCGAGGTCTCCACCCGGGGGCGCCACACTCAGGGTGCGTTCCCGTATGGCAGACTACAGACTATCACGGCGGGATGATATCCCGCCGTGATCTGATAGCGAGGCTTTCTGCTTGTTCAAGACCGGGGCAGAACCACGCGGTCAATCACGTGAATCACTCCGTTGCTGGCCGCCACATCCGCCTTGATCACCGTGGCTTGGTCCACCTTCACCTTCCCGTCCACCACGGCGAGCGTCAGTTCCTGTCCCTGAGCGGTCTTTGCCTTCCCCGGCTTGACGTCGGCTGAGGTCACTTTGCCGGGAACGACGTGATACTTGAGAACCGCCACCAGCTTCTCCCGGTTCTCGGGGCGCAGGAGGGTCTCCACGGTTCCCGCGGGCAGTTTCGCGAACGCTTCATCCGTCGGCGCGAACACCGTGAAAGGGCCGTCACTTTGCAGCACGTTGACCAGGTCCGCCGCCTTCACCGCTGCCACCAAGGTGTTGAAAGTGCCGGTGGAGGCCGCCACGCCGACGATGGTCTGGTCAGCCTTGGTGAAACCGGTTTGCGAGGTTGAACAAGTGTCTGCCGCCAGCACGCTGCTCTGGGCCAGTCCAAGGGTCAGGAGGGTCACGAGGGTCGTCTTGGTCGCTTTCATGTCTTTGGTTTTCGTTTGTCTCTTCAATTTCATTTCGCGGCCTATTCTGCCGCTCGTCAGCGCAAAGTGACCTAACGCGAGTTGTTGTCAAATTTATGTCTAAGAGTTGTGTTAATATTGTCAGCATCGGTGCGGCTGCGGAGTTCGGGGGTTGCGGACACTGGCACGAGCCGCGATGTCCTGCCCGGAGGTGGGCCGTGAGAAGCTCACCGTTGAGGCTGTCGCGGTCCTTCCCTCTCGCGGGAGCCGGGGTGCCGGTGGGAGACTCTCCCCTTCCGCGACCGGTTGGCGCCCTCGCTGGAGGATTGTCACGTCCCCCGTGATCGGGAGCCGGATCGAGAGGCGGAAGGTGCCGTGCCCGGGAACAACCTGGCAGCGGCACAAGTGGCCCGTGGCGGGGACTGATGAGAAGGTGTCGGGAGGCGGTGGACCACGCCGAAAAACAAGAACCGGCGGAGGGCCCTGCTGGCCGCTCCGCCGGTTGTGCTCGATCGATCAGGTGCTTCTGGCTATTCCTCCACCAGTTCCCGAAGCTCGCGCGGATACGGCGGAACGTACGGGTTGGAAATGGCGTGGACTTTGCTCGGGCTCAGGTCGCTGCCGCTGCCGTGGCAGACGGTGCAGGTCTCCCACTCGTCGCCGCTCCAGGGATCGGTCGGGGTGGGATCGAACGTCATCAGGATGCCGTGGAAGGCGGCGTCGTCGCTGTCGTGGCAGGCCAGACAGGCCATGCGCGAGGCTTTGGTATCCCAGGTCGAGGAGTCCGAGTGGCATTTCGTGCAGTTACGCACGTCCTGCGGGAAGATCACCTGGGCGAAGTCCTCACCGGCCACTTCCGGTTTGTCGAGGTAGTTGCCGTAGTGCAGGCCATGGACACGCCACGACAGGGGCGACACGCCGAAGCCGTAGTTGCGGTCATCCCAGCCGGTCTTGTCCGGCATCTGGTGCTGATAATCGTGGCAGTTCTTGCAGATGTCGGGCTCGAAGAGCGCGGCGCGGGAGTGCATCGTCGTTGCCCCGTGACAGGAGATGCAACTGGCCGCCGCGGTGATCTCCCGCTCGGCCGTGGCCGTGCCAACCTGGAAGTTGATGTAACCATGACCGCCGAGGCCGTTGGCGGGGCGAACCTCGAAGTAGGCGGTGTAGGTGCCCGGCGCCAGATCCGCCACGTCACCCAGCTGGTACTCGATGGTGTCGGACGTGCGGGTCGCCGCGGGATCTTCATTCGCCGAATCCTGGCGGACGCGCAGATCGTTGTAGAGGTAAGTGCTGTCCGGGCTCGGGTTGGCGGCCACCGTAGTCAGCACGGGAACCGTCATGGCCCGCGGTCCGGAGACAAAGAACCGGGCGTCACGCCATTCGTGCGGCTGCCGGTTCGCGTTGTCGACGGGTTCGACGATGCTCGCCGGGTCGATCGGGTTGCCGGTCGCCAGGTCGATGACCTGGAGCATGGCCTTGGGCGTCTCGCCCGCCACGTAGAACTCCCCGTTGGCCGGCGGCGTCATGGCCACACTCACGCCGTAAAGGAAGGCGGGCGGTTCGACCAGGTGGTATTCCTCGACCTTCGATGCGTTGTGGCATCCCTTGCAGAGGTTGTCGTTCGACCACGGGCCGCCCGAGTGCTCCTCCATCCCTTCCGGGGTATCCTCGATTCCAAACCACACGTTGTCGTGGCAGGTGCCGCACGCGAGCCGCGAGGGATTGGTCTTCCAGCGGTCGTCCGCGTGACAGGTGGTGCAGTTGCGCACGTCGGCGGGGAACACCACCGGGACGTAATCCGCGAAGGCGTTTTCACGGTTGAAGGGGAGTTTCAGCCCTTCGCCCAGGTGCAGGCCATGCACGCGGCGCACCAACTGATCCGGCACGCGCTCACCCGCGGCATCGCGCAGGGCGGCGTAACCGTCGTTGTTGTGGCAGGCGCTGCAGCCCTGCGCCGGATCGAAATCAAGCGACCAGCTGCCGGTCGGGCTCCGGCCCGGATCGACGTGATGGAGGTACATCTTCCCGCTGACCGTGCCTTCGTGGCAGGACGCGCACTTGTCATTGGTGAACACCCCGGTCTCGGGGGTGGCAGTCCCGATTTGGACGGAGGCGAATTTCATGATCTGCTGCATCGCGTCGACGCCGAGGCCGGCCCGCAGGCTGACGATGTAGGTTCCCGGCGCCTCGTCGCTGACCGGTTGCAGGGTGTAGGTCAACTGATGGCCCGATACCTGCACGTCCGGGTTGGTCTTGAGATCAATGTAATGGTGCGGCGTCTGGGTGCGGTCGCCGGTCGCATTGAGGAGCTTCAACGGAGTGACCGTCAGCAGCGGGCTCTGGGGGCCGTGCATGTAAAGGCTCAATGTCGAGAGTTCGTCCTGCCCGATGCCCTGGCCGTAAACGTCCAGGATGTCCACGGTGACCACGGGTTGCTCGCCGGCGACGAAGTGGGTGCCGTTGGCGGGCGTGGACACGGACAAGCGGACCGTCCAGCCCTTCAGTTCGGCGATCACTTCGTTTTCGTTGACCACCCGGTAGAAGGCGAAATCGTCCGGGCCGATGGGCAGATAGGCGCTGTAGACGCCCGGTTCGAGTTCCACCACGCGGGCATCCAGCATGTCATACCAGGGCGCGGTGGCGCTGACGGCGTCCCGGCGCTCGATCCGGAAGGGGCCTCCCGAACCATGGAAGAGGATCTGCATGCTGCCGCCCGCGGGCTTCGAGGAACTGACGATCTCGAGCGGCTTGTCCGGACCCCAGGGCACGGCGGCCCGGGTTGTGGGAGTTTGGATCCAGCCCGTCGACGCGAGCAGTGCGCCAACGGCGATCCCTGGAAGCAAGGATGTTCGTTTCATAGCAGGAGGTTCGGTGGTTGTCGCCCGCTGAGGTCAATCCCCCGCGCCGGTCCCGGCCCGCCCGCCGGGAGCCTTCCCGTCGGAGCCCGATTCCGCCGCAACCGCAATGGTCGTCGTTCGTGCATGGCGACAGGGGGCGTTTTAGTTGTTAGAATAACTCACGTCAATGGGATTCAACTTTATCAAAAAATTATCATTGGTGATTCAGGCGGTCATAAGACATGCGACATCGCGCACATCATGTCGGTAAGCCGACTCATTCTCTCCTCCGACGCGAGGCGCGGTCGTCTGGGGGATCGGAGCGGTTGGCGGCGGGCTTCAGCGGGGATACGGACGTCTGCCGCCGGGCGTGACGATTCACCAAAACGGGACCGCCAGTTGGAAACGGCGGGACCGCGTAAGCCCTTGGATTTCACCGCCGACTACACGTCGGCGGCTACCGCGGGTTGAATCGACACGGCTCAGGTGCTTTGGGGCGGGCCGGCTTCGGAGGCGCCGGTTGGCCGGCGGGCGGCATCCGCGGAATTGCAGCGCACGATCGGGGCGTTCGTTGCCAGTTCCGGATGAAGCCGGTGGTATTCCCGCCGGACGGCTTCTTCCACATCGTCGGCCCGTGCCGGGTCGACCAGGGCCACGCAACAGCCGCGGAAACCGGCGCCGCTGAACCGCGTTCCGTAGACTCCCTCGCAGCCGGCCAGAAGGCGGAACAAGTCGATCAGCGGGGGGCTGCCGCATTCGTAATTGTGGATCGAGCTTTCGCCGGAGGCGGTCATCAACCGGCCGAATTTCGCCAGGTCTCCGGTGCGCCAGGCGTGGACGCCCCGGCGCACACGGTCGCATTCGGAGAAGAAGTGAGCGGCCCGACGCGCGAGAGCGGCAGGGAGACGGTGCTTGTGGCGGTCGTAATCCGCTTCCGGGACGTCGCCCAGGCGGGCGTTTGGCCTGGGGCGTCCGGCCGCCGTGAGCAGGATTTCAGCGGCGGTTGCGCACTCGCCCACACGCCGGTTGTAATCGGTACCGACCAGGGCGCGGCGCAGACCGGAGAACGCCAGCAGAATCGTCCAGGGGGGCATGGTGGGCGGGGCGGGGGTCAGTTCGTGGTTTCCGGTAGCGCACTCGATCAGGGTGAGGTGATCGCGGCGCGAGAGCAGGATTCCCGATTGGTCGAGGATTCCGTTGCGCAGTCCCAGATAGCCGTTCTCGATCGCCTGGTCCAACCGCACGTTCTCGACCGGGCTGATCGCGAGGCGGTTCACGGCTTCCAAGGCCAGCAGACAGGCGATGCCGACGGCCGCCGAGGAACTCAGCCCGCCTTCGCTCCAGGGGCCGGAGATGACGCCCGCCAGGCCCCGTTCGAGGCGGTGTCCGGCCCGGGTGAGCGCCTGTACCGCGCCGCGGGCGTAGTTGCCCCAATCCCCCGGGCGGGGCGGCCCCGGCGCGGTTATCGGGAAGCGGACCTCGCCGTCGAACTCCCGGCTTCGCAACCGGACCTCGCGTTCCGGAATCGCCACGAAGGCCAGACTCACGCCGCGGTCGATGGCCATCGCGGTCACGGGGCCGAGTTGATGGTCGATATGCGCGCCCAGCGGGCAGATCCGATACGGCGCGAACACATGCTGCACGGGAGCGGGCGTCACGCCGCACAGGCGGGCCAGTTCGCGGTCGAGGTCGGCGAAGGTCGGGGATCGGGACTCAGGCATCGGTCGGCTCCGGGGGGGTGATGGCAACGGGCGCGGGTCAGCGGGCGCGGTCCGGGTATTTCGGCAGCTGTGGGCGTGCTTCGCGGAATCCACTGGCGAAGCGCTGCAGTGCTTCGAGGTTCGGGATCTCCACGGACCTTCGTTCACGGCTGCTGCGCCACAGAGCGCCGCTCAACTGCAACGCCAGCCGGGCGAGCCTCGGATTCGGGTGGATGCCGGTCAGGAGGGTCTCGCGGGAGACCTGCTGCCGCCAGCGGGCGATCGTCGCAAGAATGGCGGCGTAGGAGTCGGCGTCCCGGTCCCACGCTTGATCGATCCCGTCGATGCGCAGCCACTTTCCCCCTTCGAGATAATCCGCCTCGATGGTCAGCGGCCGGCCATCGGCGGTCCCCCGGAGGAGGCGCCGTTTCGACCACGGGGCGCCCCGCTTGAAATTGGTGCGCCCGGCGACGGACAGCCGGCCCAGCGTGAGCCGGTAATCGCATCGTCCGTCGACGATATGCGGGTAGTCGTCGGGATTTGGGGGATCGTAAGGCTGCGATTCCGCCGACACCTGGAGGCCGCCGGCGAGGACGCTTTCGAGGCACTGGATCAACGCGGGTTCGCCGGGCTCGTCCGGAATGCCGGCGGACGGCTTCCGTGCGGGGAGGTCGCGCCGGTGGGGGGCGGTTTTGCGCAACGAGGCGAGCACGAAGAGGACGAACGCCAGGCAGTGGACGGATTCCTGGAACTGGATCGGAAGCATGCGCTTGAAGTTGCGCGCCAGGTCGGGGTCCTCCCGGTCCTTGCTCCGTTCGACCTCGATGGACGTGAGCACCACTTCGCGAAAGCCCGACAAGTGGTCGATGATCCGGTGGGTGAGGGGATCGAACAGTTCGGGGAAATCGAAGAGCATGACCGCCCGACTGCGATCCACCGCCTCGACCAACGCCCCCGCTTCACCGGCTTCTTCCGGGGCGACCATTGGCTTCTCGTTGAGGATCCAAAGCGCTTCGGAGCGGGTGCGCGCCAGCAAGCGGGTCAGTCCCGGCTTCCGCGCCTCGGGATGCAGGGCGAGATGGAACAGGTCGGCCTCGAGCGCGTAGAACCGGTCGGCGTCGTCCACGCGATGCACGCGTCCCGGATCGAAATCGGGCGGAACCGGGCCCGGATCCAGCACGTGGACCTCGAGCCCGGCTCGCAGACCGGCATCCACCAGCTTCCGGCCGATGTAGCCCCAGGCGCCGGCAATGGCGATGGATCGGATTGAGTCCGGCATTGCGTCGAATCGGTCAAAGCCACCGGCCGACCGGGGCGAACCTGGATCGTCGGCGCCGGGGCCGGTGAGTTTCCGCCGCATGCTGGCATCCGTCAGGCCCGTCGCAAAGCCGGATCGCGCGGGACCGCTCGGAGCGTCCTTCCAGCGGTTGGAAGACCTGGCCGATTCCAGACTCGAAGCCCTCTGGATCGTGACCGATACGACGCCCCTGCCGGTCCCGGCCCCGCGGCTCATTCCGTGGGTTGTTGCCGAACCGAAGCCTGCGGATTGCGCCATCTCGTGGGCGGGACCGGGAAGGGCTCCTCAGCCGTGTTGATTCAACCCGCGGTAGCCGCCGACGTGTAGTCGGCGCTGAAATCCAAGGGCTTACGCGGTCCCGCTGACTCCGGTTGGCGGTCCCGCTTTGGTGAGTCGTCACACCCGGCGGCAAGCGGCCGTATCCCCACTGAATCATGCGCCGACTGCACGTCGGCGGCTACGAGTTTCTGAATGGTCACGGCTCAGGTGGAGAAGGTGCTGCCGGCGGAACAGCCCGATGTGCCGGTCGGGCCGGTTTCGACCTTTCGGGCGTTCCGCGAAGCCGGTAGCGCGACGGGAAGCGGGCGTGGCTTTCACCGGGTCCGGCAACGGTGGCGGGTGGGGAGGGGAGCGGACAGGCGGGCCGGGCGGACGGTGAGAACGCCCGCTGGTCGCGGCCGCAAGCCCCTGCGGCTGTGCTGTCCGACGCACAGTTGCCGGGGGCGCAAGGGGGACTAAACTGGGTGCGGCCCGGCCGGATGGACCGGCTTGGCAACGTAAGGACTGGATTCATGAGCGCAGTTTTCTCCCATCGGTTTCCCCGCCGCGGCGCCCGGTCGTCGGGGGCTTTCACCTTGATCGAACTCCTGGTCGTCATCGCCATCATCGCGATCCTGGCCGGCATGTTGCTTCCGGCTTTGTCGAAGGCCAAGGCCAAGGCGACCGGCATCACGTGCATGAACAACCTCAAGCAGTTGAGCCTCGGGTTCATCATGTACACCGAGGACTGGAACGACATTTTGCTGGCGTGCCAGGACGGTCTGCCGTTCAACCGGCAGAATTGGATTCAGGGGAATCTGGCCTGGGACGCGGGTTCCGCCAACATCGCCTACCTCAGCAACAGTCCCTTGTGGGAATACGTGGGCCAGTCCCGCGAGATCTTCAAATGCCCGGCGGATCGGGCCCAGGTGACCGTCAACGGGCAGCGGGTCCCCCGCATCCGCAGCAACTCGATGAGCCAGGTCTTCGGCTACGGCGAATGGCTCGACAAGGCAAACAACCGGAACCAGACCCGCTGGCAGACCTACGCCAAGGGCAGCGGCATCGTCAGTCCCACCCAGACCTTCGTCTTTGTGGACGAGCATCCCGACAGCATCAACGACGCGGCCTTCGCGAACGCCTGCACCGGCGCGGAGGCGCAAGCCACCGCCCAGATCATCGATTTTCCGGCGAATTACCACAACGGCGCCTGCGGGTTCTCCTTTGCGGACGGCCATTCGGCGATCAAGAAATGGGTGGGCGGCAAGCTTCGCAACGCACCGCTCTACTACGGCAAGGGCACGCTTGCGCTCAACGTGCCTGCCGGGGACTCGTGGGTGGACGTCCTCTGGATGAAGGAGAACACGACGGTTCCCAGATAGGCGGTCTGCCTTCCTTGGGCGTTCACCCCGCGGAACCTCCTGGCCCGGGAGGAGCCGGTTTGAGGGAGGTGTGCCGGAGCCGGCCTTGATCCGGGGGGGGAGTGTGACCTCTGACGCACAGTTGTCGCCGTTTCCGCCAGTGATTAGGGTTTGACCTGTCGGGCGTTACGGCGGTAGCCTGCGCGCCGCAAATCGAACCAATCAGCAGCCTAGAAGATTATGAATTCTAAAGTGTCCATCGGTAGCCGACGGGGCGGATTCACCCTGATCGAGTTGCTGGTCGTCATTGCCATCATCGCCATCCTGGCCGGCATGCTCCTGCCCGCCCTTTCCAAGGCCAAGACCAAGGCCCAGGGCATCATGTGCATGAACAATGGAAACCAGATGATGAAGGCCATCATTCTTTACGCCGGGGACAACGATGAGTATCTGCCTCCAAACCCCGATGACGGCAATACCACTCAGGGATACAACTGGTGCCCGGGCCAGGCCGGTCGGGGCGGCGCACAGGAGTTCAACCCCGACATCCTCCGCGATCCCAGCCGCGCTCTCCTGGCCGACTACACCGGATCGGAAGTCAGCCTTTACAAGTGTCCGGCCGACAAGCGCACCGGCCTGTACCAGGGAACCAACCCGGCGCTGACCGGCAAGAAAATCCCGGCCGCCCGCACGTTCTCCATGAGCCAGGCCGTTGGCACCAACCCGTATCGCGGCGGCAAGGTCGCTGTGGACGGCCCGTGGCTGGAGAACAGCCACCCCAGCCACACCCTCGGCAAGACCTTTTTCACCTATGGCAAGACCACGGACTTCGGACGCCCTGGTCCGTCCCAGACCTGGATTCTGATTGATGAGGACGCCGACAGCCTGAACGACGCCGGCTTCGCCGTTGGCATGCTCACGGCCGAGTGGATTGACTGGCCCGGAACCTATCATAACAACGCGTGCGGTTTTGCGTTTGCCGACGGCCACTCGGAGATCAAGAAGTGGGCCGACCCGCGGACCAAGATCCTCAACGGGAACCCCTCACGCAAGGCCGTGCCTGGAAGTTCCGACTACGCGTGGATCGCCGAGCGGACCTCCGCCCGCATTCGATAGGCTGCCTGCATGTCAGCCGGAAAGAACCGCGGTTCCGCCGCGGTTCTTTTGTTTGCCAAGACTCCCGGGCGCCCGGTGATCCCGACGGCGCCGGGCCGGAAACGGTCGAGCGTTCGGGACCGCCATGAGCGACGACACGCCAAAGGAAACCGTCATCGCACCGGGAGCGCTGCTGCTGCGGCCTTTTCGCGAGGCGCGCAAGTGGGCGGATTTCGTCAAGCTCTCCCACACCATCTTCGCCCTGCCGTTCGCGCTGGCCGCGATGGTGGTCGCCGCGCGGGACCAGCGGGGATGGCCGGGGTGGCGGACGTTCGGGCTGATCGTGGCGGCGATGTTCTGCGCGCGGACCTGTGCGATGGCCTTCAACCGGATCGTGGATCGGAAGTTCGACGCGGAGAACCCGCGCACGGCGTTGCGTCACCTGCCGACGGGCCAGATCTCGCCGGCCAGTGCCTGGACCCTTTGGGGTCTCAGCGCGCTGGGGTTGATCCTCGTCAGCCGGGCCCTGAACCCCGCCTGTTTCTACCTGTCACCGGTGGCGCTGTTCGTGGTCTGCTTCTACTCGCTGACCAAGCGCTTCACGGACTTCACCCACGTTTTTCTTGGCGTGGCGCTGGCCTTGGCGCCGGTCGGCGCGTGGCTGGCGGTCAAGGGGTCGTTCACCTTGTTGCCGCTCGTTGACGGCCGACCGGACCTCCACCACAGCGCATTCCTGCCGCTCCTGATGGCGGTGGCGGTGGTGTTCTGGCTGGTCGGTTTCGACATCATCTACGCCCTGCAGGACTACGAATTCGATCGCGCGCGAGGGCTGGGTTCGCTGGTGGTGCGCTGGGGGATGCGCAACGCCCTGCGGGCCTCGGCCCTGGCGCACCTGATCATGTGGGTGATCCTCGGGGTCTTCGGATTGCTATCGGGCTTCAAAGTGGCATACTTGATCGGCCTGCTGGTCATCGCCGGTTGTCTCGCCTTCGAGCACTGGCTGGCCCGCCGGCGCAGTCTGAAGTGGATCAACACCGCCTTCTTCCGGCTGAACGCCATCGTCAGCCTGGTCTTTCTGCTCGTGGTGGTGACCGAAGTGGCCTTGCCCTGGTTTCGATTCCGCGGTTCATGAACTTGTTGTTTACCCGCAGCGATCTGCACGACATCCGACGGAAACTGGATGCCGGCGAGCGGCTTTCCCGGGACGACGCGGTACGGCTGTTCGCCAGCCGGGACCTCCACGGCCTCGCCGCCCTCGCGGACGCCGCGAACCAGCGGCGCAATGGCAACCGGGCCAGTTACATCCTGAATCGTTACGTCAACTACTCGAACTACTGCATCCTCAACTGCCAGTTCTGCGCGTTCGCCCGCAAGAAACGCAACGGGGATGGCTTCGAGTTGACGGTTGACGAAATGGTGACCAAGGCGCGGGAAGCACTCGAACTCGGCATCACCGAATTGCACATCGTCGGCGGCCTGCATCCGTCGCTGCCGTTCGATCACTATCTCGACCTGCTCCGGGCGTTGCGGGCCCTGAGTCCGGCCCTGCAGCTCAAGTGTTTCACCGCCATCGAGGTGCGCCACCTCGCCTGGCTCGCCCGCCAGCCGGTCCGGGACACGCTCGTCCGTCTGCGCGAGGCCGGGCTGGACTGCCTCACGGGGGGCGGGGCGGAGATCTTCAACCCGGCGGTTCGCGACCGGATTGCCCGCGGCAAGGAGTCCGCCGAGGAATGGCTCGAAGTGCACCGCACCTGGCATCGCCTCGGCGGACGGAGCACCAGCACCATGCTCTACGGGCACGTGGAATCCGCCGCAGACCGCGTGGATCATCTGCTGCAACTCCGCGGGCTGCAGGACGAAACGGGTGGTTTCGTTGGCTTCATTCCGCTGCCTTACCAGCCCGAAAACAACGCCATTCCCGTCACTTCTCCGCCGAGCGGTTTCGACACCCTGCGGACCATCGCCGCCAGCCGGCTGATCCTCGACAACTTCGATCATCTCACCGCCTACTGGGTCGGCATGGGATTGAAGCTGGCGCAGATCGCCCTCAGCCACGGCGCTGATGATCTGCACGGCACCATCGTCGAGGAACACATCTTCCGGATGGCCGGCACCGCCTCGCCGCAGCGACAAACCGAGGCCATCATGCTCAAGGCCATTCGCGAAGCGGGCCGGATTCCGGTCCAGCGCAACACGTTTTACGAACCGGTCCGGGTGTGGGAAGCGGTCGCTGACGGGGAGGAAACGCCGGTCTGTCCGCCCGATGCGGGCCCGCCTGCCGGCGCGTCGATGCCGTGAACACTTCGTTCGGCGAGCCTTCCCCGGATGCTCCCGCCGGCGGCCGCCTGGCCCCGTTGCGTGTCGGTTCCGTCGGCTATCTCAACGCCGCGCCCCTGACGTTTACGGCCCCGGGCGAAGTGTTGCTCACGACGCCGGCCGAGCTGGCGCGGTGGCTCCGCCGGGACGAACTCGACGCCGCGTTGGTCAGCATCCATGAAGTCCTCGTGAACGACCGTTATGACCTGCTGGATGGCCTCGGCATCATCTCGCGGGGACCGGTCAAGAGTGTGGTGCTGGCGCATCGTTGCCCGCTGCGGGACATCGCCGAGGTGTGGTGCGACCCGGCGTCGCTGACGAGCGTCGGATTGGTGCAGGTGCTCTTGGCCGAGCATGGGGTGCGCCCGCGCTATCGCTCCCTGGTCCATTACGCCGATGCCGGGGAGGCGGAGGCCGTCCTGCTGATCGGGGATCGGGCCATCGAGTTCCAGGCCGCTTCGCCGC
Organism: Verrucomicrobiales bacterium; assembly: GCA_024233305.1. Lineage (GTDB taxonomy): Bacteria > Verrucomicrobiota > Verrucomicrobiia > Limisphaerales > J093 > J093. Next base: position 189,479 of record JACKPV010000024.1, on the reverse strand, counting down.
CCCATGCGATCTGGGATCTCGGCGAAGCCTGGCGCCAACTCACCGGGCTGCCGTTCGTCTATGCCGGCTGGGCCTTGCGACGCGACGCGACCACCGCGGAATGGCGTGGGCGATTGCGCGCCCTGTGCCGGGAGGGCATCGACCGGATCGAGGATTTCATCGCCGGCCGGCCGGCTGCGGAACAGGCCTTCTGTCGGCGCTACTTCCGCGACAACATCGCCTACGACCTGGGCGATGCGGAAAAGGCGGGGTTGCGCCGGTTCGCCGAACTGCTGGTGCGGCACACGGGGGTCACGGTTTTTGCCCCGCGGTTCCTGGTCTGAGCGGACGGTCAGGGCAGGGGTGTCGGGACCTTCCGATGCAGCCGAAGATCGCGCTGCCGGATGCGCGCGTCGTAGGCCTGCCGCATCTGTTGCTCGAAGGCCGCGATGACTTCCGGAGGCTCCGGGAATCTCCCTTGATCGTTGGACTCGACGATCCACGTGTCCAACGCGGCCCGCAGTTGTCGCAGGACGTCCTCGTGCGCGGGCGACGCCGCGAGATTGTGGATTTCGTAGGGATCGCTTTCGAGGTCGTAAAGCTCCTCCGGCGGTCGGGTGGGGGCGAGCAAGCGCGCCTGAGCCTCGTCCAGCCGGCCTTCCGCCGCCAGGTCCCGCATCAGGCTGATCACCGGGTACGAGAACTCCTTGTAGCGGTTGAGCTGGAGGAAAGGGCGGTCGGGGTGGTAGTTGCGCAGGTAGCGATAGCGCAGGCTTCTTACGGTGCGGATGCGGTCGACGGTTTCATCGCCGCGATCCCGACCCCCGAAGACGAACTGCCGCGTCACCGCGTCCTCGCCGAGGAAGGGGCGTCCCTGCATGGTCAACGGCGGCTTCACGCCCGCCATCCGGAGCGTGGTGGCCGTGAGGTCGATCGAGGCCACCAACCGCTCGTCGACCTCCCCGGCCCGCCATCCGGGCGGCGTCGGGAATGCCGCGGGCCAGCGGATGATCAACGGGATGTGCAGCCCGCTGTCGTAAGGCCATTGTTTGCCCCGGATCATTGCCCGGCCATGGTCGGCCATGAAGACCACGATTGTCCGGTCGGCGAGTCCGTCCGCCTCGAGTTGGTCGAGCACGTAGCCGATCTTCCGGTCCAGGGCCATCACGGCGTTGAGGTATTGCGCCCAGTCCGCGCGGGCTTCCGGATGGTCGGGGTAGTACGGCGGCAGCACGACTTCGTCCGGATCGGCCGGCTGTTCGATGTGCTGGTGCGCGCTGTTCCATTCGGCCCCGCGATGCGTTTCGGAGAAGTTGATCTGCGCGTAGAACGGTTGATGACCGGGCAGGTCCGACCAGACGGCAGAGTCAAACGGACGGCCTTCATAAGCGAAGTTCCAATCGGTCTTGCCCGTGCCGCGAAAGAACCTCTCGTCGGGGTCGCCGGTGAGGTTCACCAGATTCGCCGTGAAATATCCCGCGTCACGCAGCCAGTCGGTCAGCACCCGCACGCCCGGTGGCAGGGCGAAGCCGTCGTCGCGGTGCGAGCGATGGTTATGGGCGCCAATGCTTGTCTGGTACATGCCCGTCATGAAGGCCGACCGGCTGGCCGAACAAACGGGCGCCACCGTGAATGCGCGCGTAAAGCGGACGCCCTGGGCGGCGAGCCGGTCGAGGTTCGGCGTGCGCACGCCGGGATGTCCGTAGCAGGCGAGTTCGGGGCCCATGTCCTCGGCGATCAACCAGAGGATGTTGGGGCGGGGCGCCTCGGCGGCGGCCAGGTTCAGGAGCCCGGCGGCCATCAAGCCGGCCAGGCACCAGCCGGCAGACTTCCGGAGTTGGGATATCAGGGTCGGTTTGCTCATCGGGAGAAGGGACTTCGGGTGTGCATCATCAGTCGCCGGACGGAGCGGGCATCGGGATTCCCGCCGCGATCGGTGCGCCAAACGCGGGCGAGCCGTCCGGGTTCCAGCCGAAGCGTTGCATGTTGATGTGGCGGTTCCAGCCGGCGCCGCTGAACCGGGCGCTGTGATAAACCAGCCAGTCCTCGCGGCCGTCGCGCGACTTCACGAACGAGCAATGCCCGGGGCCGAAGACGTCCTTCGTCCGCGCGAAAACCGCCTTCGGGTGCTTCACCCACGACGCCGGATCCAAGGGGTCGCCGCCCGTCCATGTCAACCGGCCCAGGCAGTAGTCGTCGGTCCAGCTCCCGCTCGCGCTGTAGATCAGGAACAACCGCCCGCCGTTCCACAGCGCCTGGGGGCCTTCGTTGATCAGCGGGCGCCCGTTCAGTTCCCAGGCCAACTCCGGCGACGAGATGCGGACCCGCTCACCGCTGATCGTCCACGGGTCGCTCATGGGCGCGATGTATAGGTGCTGCGCCACATTCACCTCGCCCCCCCAGCCGGACCAGACGAAGTAGAGGCGTCCGTCCGGCATTTCAATCACCGTGCCGTCGATGGCCCAACGGTCGCTGGGCGCCGCGATCCGACCTTTGAAAGTGAACTCCGCCTGCGGATCCTCAGCCGGCCCCTCCAGCACGTACATCCGGTGGTTGGCGTTGTCGCCGTCATCGGCGGCCACGTACACCCACCATCGGCCGCGAAGGTGATGCAGTTCCGGCGCCCAGAGTTCGCGCGAATACGCCGTGTCCGGTGGCGGACGCCAGATTCGCTTCCCCTCGCCGGTTCCGATGTCCCGCAGCCGGGTGAAGCGATTGACGAAGATGCCCCGGTCGCCGCGGGACTGACAGAGGTAATAGGCGTCGCCGTGCCGGATCACCCAGGGATCGGCCCCGCGGGCCACGACGGGGTTGGCGATGGTATCGGTCGCGAGAGCCTCGGCTTGGGCCGGGCGTTGGGGCGATTGGGGCTCGCCGGAACGGGCCGGAGTGATGGCTGGCGAAAGCACGGCCAGCAAACCGCAAATCGGAATGACAGGAACGCGCTTCATGTGGCTTCCATGCTGCCGCCGGTCCACCGAACCTGCAAGGGCAACCGCCGGACGGCGCGTGGAGTGGGCGGTGCGCAGCTCGGCTTTCTCGAACCGTGGAGTTCATTCCGCGCAACCTGGCCCTCCGGCGAGGCCAGCGGAATGAAGGCAACGCTCCATTTCCGCAGCTGCTTCGAACTCGGGAAAAGCCCGGCCGCGTCCGTGCGAGCGCCCGCTGCCGCATTGCCTTTTCTGCCGGAGTCCATACCTTTGCCGCATGGACCACGAGATCATTCGGCCTCTTCCGCGAGGCAATCCCGCTGCTGCCGTGCCGGTTTGCCCGGGGTATCGGCTGGCCCTGGGGATGCTGTTCAGCTCCCTGTTGATCGCCCGCGCGGGGGCCTCCGATCCGCCGGTCCGGCTCGCCGCGCACGCCGGCGAAGGGGGGGCGAACGTCCGTCTCCTGCTGGGAGAAACCGTGCTGCTCAAGTCACCGGCGGAGGGCCTTTGGTCCATCGCCATGGACTGGCAGGACGACTGGCCGACGGGTTGGGTTCACGGATCGCCCGCGTCCTATGAACAGGTTGGCGACTGGACGATCTTGCGTGGGCGGATCCGGACACCCGCCGGCGATTGGGAGATCTCCGATGCCTATCGGCCGTTCAAGGACACGATCCAAGGCATTCGGCGGTTCGAGTGGAAGGGCCGGGAAGCGGCGCGGCGTTGCACGTTGTCGGTGCGGTTTCTCGCCCCCGGCGAGGGGGACAACGTGGTGCTGCCCGGCATTCTCTATCACGGCAATCCCTCGGGCGCGCGCAGCGGTCGGGTGCCGGTCTATACCGGCATGCCCGGCGAGGAGGCCTTTTACGAGGAGCACCGCTTTCCCATGCCCTACGCCAGTTTCGAGTGGGCCTCCGCCGATGGGTGGCGGGGGGCGGCGCTCCATTCGCTGCCGTGCCCGACGCCTTTTGGCCACCGTCCGGACCAATGGTGGTCGCTCGGCTGCCGGGCTCTCGGCGGGGCGACGGAACTCGCCCTGCTCTCCGGGCCGTGCGCCTCGAACGGGCGGCGCAGCGTCATCAAGGAACGCCAGCGCGGCTTCGAGCCCTATTCGGATGCCTGGCTGGAAGTGCCGCCGGGCGGCATCGTCGAAAAGACCTTCCGGTTGCAGGTGTATCCGGTCGCCGCGGAAGGCCGGGGATTCGGGACCGCCACCCGTGCCTGCCTGGACCTTTTCGAGCCCTACGGCCTGCACGGGCTTCCCGAGTTTCGGGACATCATCACGAGCAAATACCGCTTCAGCCAGACGCGCTGGCATGCGGCCCGGACCGGCGGCGGTTTCTGCAAGTATCCCAACGCGGATCAGCGGCCCTTCTTCGTGATCGGTTGGTGCGGCCAGGCCGCCGCGCCGGGATACGCGCTCCAGGTTCTGGGCGACAAATTGGGGGCTGCCAACGCGGACGAGCAGGTCGTGCGGTCGCTGAACACGGTCGCGCAGGCCAGGTTCTATGACGGGGGCTTCCACACCTGGTATGACTTCAAGAAGGACGAATGGAGCAACATCGAACCCCTCTCCCAGGGGCAGGGCATGCACAACATGGCCAACGCCATCCGGGTCGCGCGCGGGCGCGGGCTCGACACCGCCCCCTGGGAGGCCTTCCTGCGTCACGCGTGCGACGTGCACGCCGACCGCATCCTCGCCGCAGGTTGGACTCCGCCGTCGACGAGCGAGGGTTTCTTCATCGCGCCCCTTTGTCAGGGCCGGGAGTTGTTCGGAGAGAAGCGGTATCTTGCCGCGGCGCGCAAGGCGGGGGAAGTGCTGGCGCAACGGCATCTTGCCATGCGGGAGCCCTACTGGGGCGGCACGCTCGACGCCAGTTGCGAGGACAAGGAGGGCGCCTACGCCGCGCTCCAGGGGTTCCTCGCGCTCTACGAAGCCACCCATGAGCCGCGCTATCTCGAGTGGGCCGGGCACGCCCTGGATGTGGTGCTGACCTACGTCGTGGTCTGGGACATGGACCTGCCGGCCGGCCGGTTGCGCGACCACGCCTTCACCACTCGTGGCTGGACGGCGGTATCGGTGCAGAACATGCATATCGATGCCTACGGCGTGTTGATGACGCCCGAGGTCTACCGCTTGGGCGGGTTGCTTGGCCGGCCGGATTTGCAGGAGTTGGCGCTGGTGATGTTCCGCAGCTGCGGGCAGTTGATCGATCCTTACGGCAGCCAGGGGGAACAACCGCAACATACGAACTACGTGCAGGGCGGCGACATGACCGACCCGGCCCGGTTTCGCGGCGGCTATCACGAGACGTGGACCGTCTTCTGGATCACCGCTCACTTCCTCAACGCCGCCGCTCAACTCCAGGAAATGGGCGTGCCGATCTGGAAGTAGGCGAATGGGGTCCGGCAAGGGCGACGGTTGACTTCGCGGGCTTCCACGGCGGAAGGGCGGATGAGGGGGCGGAGTCGTCCACCCCAGTGATTCCGCAGCCATGACCAGTCAGTAGGATTCACCACGGATGGGCGCGGATGGGCACTCATACTGGGGGAAACCAAAATCGCTCGCCCTGGTTTCGGGCTCACCATTCAGTGAGTCTTCCCGCCCTCTCCGCCAACGCAACAGCGCCGCACGCCATCCGTGGCATCCGGGCCCATCGCGGTCCATTGACTGAATTGACACGGCTGAGCAGAATGAACTCCGCGATCCGAAAACGTCGAGCTGCGCGCCGGCTCGAAGCGCCGGTTGAACCAGGCTTGAAGCCCGAGGGTCATGGCCGACACTGCCCGGAGCTGCCGGTAGAAATCCCGGTCCCACGATGAGGGCCGCGCTCGCGTGGCGGCCCCGGCCCGTGGCTGAATACACCCGCGATTGGATGCCTTGGTTGAATCCAAACGACAAACAACGCGTGCGCTTCCTCCCCAACGAAGCGAGGGCGCAGCAACCGGGGACAATGCAGCGCGGAGAATAGCGCCACCATGAGGAAGAGCAGATGAAATCGAAACGCCCAACCCCCCGCCCGACACTGTCCGAGGCCCGGCTCGACGCGTTGATCGAGGAAGCCACCGTGGACGCCCACGACGATTCCGAACAGCTCATGGGGTTCTTCTACCTGATTGAGGAACACCTGGAATTGCCGTTTCGAACCGCGATGTTGGGCATCGAAGTCACGGTCGAGGCACTTGAACTGACGGACGAAGAGCAAATCGTGGCCGTCTGTCGCCGCGGGAGGTCCCGGCAGCGCGTTCTCATTCTGGATCTGCCTCTGCCCAATCCGCCGCCGTCGGGCGCCGAGTGGATCGAAGCTTTTCGCCGTTGGGGGCAGGGGAGGTGGCCATGACCGAGGAACACCACGATGTCGACGACAACCCGTTGCGCCCCGCCTGCGGGCAGTCCGAGGGATCGAGCCTGCTGGCCGAGGTGAAGCGCTTCGATCAGGCGAGCCTAGCCCGGGAATACTACCAGTCGTTCAACGTCAACTCGAAGAACTACATGCAGCAGTCCGCACGGACCAGCGCGTGGATTGCGACGCACCGTCGGCTCCTCGCTCGCTGCGTGAGCGACGCCGGGAAGGGGGATCCGGCGGAGGTGCGCGAAGCCATGGACATTCTCTTTGGTCTGCTGGACCGCCTCGACAGAAGTCCCGAGGAGGTCGTCTTCTTTGCGGACGAAGGCGGTTCGTGGCAGGTCGGCGTCGACTGGGCGCGGGTGTTGCCGGCCTGGTTCGAGGTCCTCTCCGCCACGGTGTCGGCGGAGGAATATGCCGCACGGATTCTGGCAGTGCTTTCGCGCCACTGCCGCCACGATCGCGACAAAATGCTCGGCATTGCGCGTCGCAAAGCCACCCCATCCCAACGCAAGGCGCTTGCCCAGGTCGGGGCGGGGCGTCCCCGGGGAGGCAGAGAATGAAATCGGACAGCCTGCGGTGGGCTTCAGTTCCGGAACTGCTGATCCACGGGCCAACCGGCGACGAGCGGCCTTGGGCGGCCACGTTCGTGCTGCGGATGCTCGAAGCGAAGGGCGCCTTCCGCTATCGGGGGGAGGGCCGGCTGCGCGGCGAAGACTTCGCTCAAGCCGCGGTGGACACGCTGCGGACTGCCATCTCCTTGCTTACCCCCGCCGAACAGCCATTCCTGTTGCGGACGATCCTCCTGACTCCGTGGGAACACCTGCGTCGAGCCACAGGCTTGACGGTCCGGCTGCCCTTGATCCTCGCGGCGATGGTGCAGGAGGTCGGCGTCGCGCAATGCGCCGTGGCCGTGCAGGCAGTGATCGCGCAGGGCCTGGACGCGGTGCGCGAGTATCCTCTCGCCGGTCTGCTGCCGGAGCACCGGCAGCCGGGGGAAGGCCTCGTGATTGCCCTCGATGCGCGGGACCGGCGCCCGCTCAACGCCTCCGCGCTCACCCTCGAGATCGACCAGTTGACCCTGGCCGCGAAGAGTCTCCGGGGGACGGAGTGGGAGAACAATCTCCGCCCCCTGGTATTCTGGCGGCTCGACCACCTGGATGGCGCCGAACGGCGCGACACGCTAACCAACTTGGTTGCCGATCTCCCCGATGCTGCCCGCGACGATCAGATCCGCTGGCGCTCACTCGGACTGCTCGATTGGTTTGCCGAACATCCGCAACACCCCGAGGCCAACAAGGCGGTGACCCAGGCCGCGGAGACGCGCCGCGCCGACGTCCGCAAAGCCGCCGCGGTCCTGGCCGGCCGCATGGCGCGCTGGGACCTCCTCGAGACGCTTTCCCACGAGGACCCGGACCGCGGGGTCCGCGAGCGCGCGAAGAAGATCCTGACCAACCGGGGCTGATCTGGAACGGTCCCGGCCAAACGCACGAGCGGACACGAAGACCCACGAATGGGGATGAAGCCCACACAGCCGAAGTCCGCCGGGAGCATCACCGAAAGATGAGTGGCGGCGAGCTGTGATAGTCAACGCTAATTCCAACCATTAGTGTCTATTGGTGTTCATTGGTGGTCGTTGACTGAGTGGACAGGGCTGAGTGGCTAAAGGCGTCTGACTCGAAATTGAAAAACGTTTGTTTACTACACTCCTCCCGAGTCGTCTACACTCTGCACACCAACGGCTTCTGACTTCCGCTTCTCCTCCCGAATTCGCCCGAATTGGCATCAAATCGGGCAAGTAGTATCAAATGGCAGTATCAGATTTGCGGGATCAGGCGGGATCGACGAGACGCGGTGTTCCTCGTGCGCCGTGCCATATCCGCCAGACCTCGACCACACGCCGTTCTTTCCGCACGCGGTAGACGATCCGGTAGTTGCCCCGGATGACCTCGCGGATGTGGGGACCTCGGCGTTCGGGGACAACCCGACCGAGTTCAGGCATCGAACACAGGACTTCGACCGCCGCCAGAATCCGCTGGCCCACCCGCCGCGCCGCCTCTGGATTGTCGCGGGCGATGTAGCTGACGATCTCCCGGAGGTCGGCCCTGGCCAGCGGTGTCCAGACTATCTTGAAGTCCACGTCTCGAGGTCTTCCCGAATTCGCGCGTGATCGATCACCTCGCCCCGATCCGCCTGCTCCTCCGCCGCCCTCAAGCCGGCGACAAAGGCAACCTCCTGGGCAATGTCGGCCAGCGTCGCTTCCGCCGGCAACTGCCGCACAAGTTCTAGCACCGTCTCTTTGTCGCTCATCCGGGGAGCCTACGCTCCGGTCTGCCGGGACGCAAGCGCACCACTCGGGAGGAGAGTCATCGCGTGACGGGAGCCGGCACGACGTTCGACGCCACGGCGCTGCGGCATTCGCCTCGCTGGCTTTCCCAGAGAGGATTCGAGATGAACCGCCCTTGGTTCGCGCCTGCCTCGCTCACCTCGCCCCACGGCGGTTCATGAGGTGGTGGCTCCTCTTCCTTGGCTGCCATTTCTTCGCATGGTTTCCCCAGGTCCTTCGCCTACGGAGAGACGAGTTCTAACGATTCAGCTCACCGATGGCGGCCCCCTCCATGACGCTCGCATTGCCAAGCTGCATAGCGGGACCGCCATTCGGTGCAGCGTCTGTTCGCTCTCATCGCAGGCGCTTCCGGATCCAGGTCGGGTTGCGACGGCAGTCCAGCACTGCCCGCACCACCACTTCGCCACGCTCGATCCGGTAATAGACAGCGAACGGGAATCGGCCCGACAAAAGTCGATGATGGCCCAGTCGCATCCCGTGGATGCCTCCGTACAGCGCCAGCGAGTCGATTTCCGCGCTGAGCATGTCCAGGAAATAATCACCGATCCCCCGCTGCTGCTGTTCGTAGAATCGGTATCCCTCGCGCAGGTCCTGCCTCGCCGATTCAAGAATCCGGACCTTCATGCACCTCCCGGCGCAGTTGTCGCTTGGCCTCGTCCCAGTCCAACACCTGCTCCTCGCCGGAGGCGAGGCGGCGCTCTCGCTCGGCCAGAACCTCAGCGTGCCATGCGGGAACGGCGTCATCAGCGGCCCGTTCAGACAAGTCCGCCCAAAGGGCCTCCATCGCCCTCAGTTTCTCCGCGACGGTCATTTCCGCCAATGGCAATTCCGCGTTCATGCTCCCTTAGTCTCGCCCCAACCGCCGAACCGGTCAACGCCGGCGTTGGTTGGGCTTGGCCCCGTCCGTGGTTCCATGAAGCGAACTACAGAACTGAGCGACAGCCGCCCCGCCGTGATAACGCCCGTGACGCTCGAAAACCAGAGCGCGCCGCCGAAGTCCGCAACGTCCGAACCGCGAAGCGGGGCGGCTGTTCGCTCCAGTGACCTTGTTCGATCCGATCCATCACAAGTGCTTTCTCCAGGAGGCGGGATCACGTCGCAGATCCATCACCGACACCACGAGGACTTCCCCGCCTCGAATCTGATACAGCACGCCGAACGGAAACCGGTGCACGAGGCATCGCCGTGTGCGCGCAGATAACCGGCGCCAAGCCTCCGGTGCCATCAGAATCCGCGATATCGTCCCGTCGACCTCTGCCAGGAACCGTTTGCCCAGTCCTCGCTCCTTGCTCTCGTAAGCCACCAGGGCACCGCGCAACTCACTCAGCGCCGCCGACGTGAAACGATAGGTCATGCCCCTGATGAACGACGCAACTCCTCAAAAGCCGTCGGCCCGTCAACGGTCTGAAGATCACCGCGATCCACCGCATCGATACGCTCCTCCGCCTCCGCTGCCCATCGCTCCTGCAACTCCAGAACGCCTCTCGGCTGAAGGCCGTCCCAAAGCCAATCCAGCAACTCTGCTCGCTCGCTGGACGACAGCTCCATCGCACTCTCCTGAACCTCTGCCAACGTCATGCCGAAGTCTCCGCCGCCGCTCGCAGGCCGTCAAGTGTCCGCCACTGGCCACCGGGTCGAACGCCGGGCATCAGCCGCGCCGCGTTGCGGCGTCGGCTGCATGCCCTTATGTGCTCGGGTTCGGCAAATTGCGTCTGATGAATGCATCCAATTCCTCGTGGATCTTGGTGAGTTGCCACCCCCAGTCTGTTGGGGATCTCTCCCCGGTCTGCAAATCGGCGGTAACCTCACGCCCCGCGGAATACCTGCCGAAATCCCATGTGACAAACTGCCGTAGCGAAGCAGCCTGTGTCTCCTGGTTGTCTCTGCGTGGCTGAACGTGGGATAAATGCGCCGCCACCTTGTCGCGGAACTTCCGCATCCGGCCAAAAGTGGGACTTGGGTCTTCCACGACCGTGAAGGCCTTCACGAACAGGTCCAGAAAGGCGTCGGCGCTACACGAGTACCAAAAAAAGTAGTTCAGCAGAGTAGCGTCGCCACTCCCGTACGCCGAATCAAAGCTCATCATCATCATGTCTCTCGACTTCGGGTGCTGCTGAACGCGTTCTTCCTCGAGCTTGCTGACTGCGGTGTTCAGCTGACAGAGCCCGGTCCAAAGAACATCGAGTGTGTGAGACTCCTGACGAGCCAGAGGACCCCAGAATGAGATGGGCGAACTAGTCTTGCACATAACGTGGAGATCTGCGGCGCGAGGTACGAGCGTCCGTAGGATCTCGTTGTTGGGCCCTGCCCCTTCACTTCGTCCCAGGACCGTAGTCTTATTTGCCAGCCACCGTACGTAAGAAGCCTGAAGTCGCACGAAGAATAGCCGCCCCCAGAAGTCGTCTGTCTGGCGCGCGACTCGTGTTCCATTGTGCATATTCATCAGCCTGCTTCCAGGCGGTCGCAAGTCAATGACCGCCGACCCGTCGTGTGCCCATTGAAGATATGGGGAACACCTGGCTCAGCAGCCGGTGATAATCCCGGTAAACCACGCGGTGAATTCCAGCATATGCACGTAGCCCCTCGATGTCCGCCCGGAGGCAGCTCGCGTAGTAATCACCCAGCCCGGCCTGCTGGGCCTCGTAGAGCAGGTAGCCATCGTTCAGGTCCTCCAGCGCCTCCTCGGATATCCTGACCGCGATCATGCGCGGCCAATCCCGGACTTCACGCTGTCCCAGTCCAAGAGCACCGCTGAACCGTCCCGAGCGCGTCCCCGACGCTGATCCAGGAGGCGCTTGATCGAATCTGGGGGATCCGCCTGCTCAAACCGATCTCGCAAGTCCTCCCAGATGGCCTCCATGATCTGCATCTTCTGGGCCACCGGCAGCGCTTTGACTTCTTCGACCGTCATGGCGCAAACCTACCGCTAGCGCTTGCGCTCGGCGAGTCCCTTTTCATCGAACGCTCGGCATCAGCCGCGCGCGTCCTCGCGCGTCGGCTGCATGCCCTTGTTGAACGTGTTGCTTCGGCAAGGGTGCGGAGGCGCTGCGGGCGACACCGCGGCGGAATGATGACGGGGAGAGGGCGGGGCGAGGGATTGGACCTCGCCGGGAGGATCAGTCGTTGGTGGAGGCCGGTGCCTTCGCCGACTCCAAGGCGTCCTGGTAATTCCAGGGGAGCCATTGTTCCGGATTGGCGCGCACCTGGTCAGGATGCCGGACCAAAGCCATCAGGTAGTCCCACGGGTTGACCCGATTGAGCCGACAGGTCTGGATGAGGCTCATGAACAGGTCGCCAACTTGGGCGCCGTGCTGGGTCTTGAAGCTCAGGGAGTTCTTCCGATGGAGGATCGCCATCTTCAGAATTTGCTCGCACAGGTTGTTATCCAGCGGAGCACCCGGTTCCCGCAGGAACAAGGTCAGCGGCCCCCAATGGCGGCGCATGAAGCCGATGGCCTCGCCGAGCGTGCTGTTGGGTTCGACCCGGTGGCCTTCGATCTGTTCATCGAGCCACGCCTTGAGCGCCTCCATCAGCGGCTGACTGTGAGTCTGGTGGAACCGAAGACGGGCCGCGGGATCAAGTCGCTGCTGCTTGGCGAGGGCCTCGAAGCGGTAGATCGCGCGCACGCTCTCCAACACCCCGACCCCGGGCGCGTACTTGGACTCGCCGGCTTCGGGCGGGGTCGGGGCGGTGAAGGTCTTGCCGCAAAGGTTGCAGCGGAGCACTTCCTTCTCGAAGACGGTGGCCGGAAACGGCGGTTGGGCCTCGACCCGCACCACCGGGGCCGGCTGGGGCTGGCGACGCAGGCGACCTTTCCCGCATTCGGGACACTGGTCGCCGGGCCGAAGGCGGGGATGCCGCACCGTTTGGCGACGAGCGCCGGTGTAGGCGCGGGCTGGACGACGACCGTGGCCCCGGCGTTTGCCCTGGCCTTTGGGGTTGGACGCGGATGGGGCGGGTGGACAAACCGTGGCGGTCTTCTCGGTGGCGGCGCCGAAGAGCACTTGTCGCAGGCGGGCGATGGAGAGGTTCTTCCCCTCGAGCAGTTGCTTGATCTGGGGAAAGGCCTCGACCATCGCTTGGATGAACTCGAACTGTTCGGGCGGAAGCAGAGGTCGCACCGCGGCCAGGAATGCCTCCCGTTGCTCTGGGGGCAGGACCAGGCGGTTGAGATCGGGGAGGGATTTCATGGTTCAAAGCGCCTGCAGCCGGCGGCGGAAGTCCCGCGCGAGGGGCTGGACCCAGAGTTGCTTGCGGGGTTGATCGCAACGGCTGGTGGTGGCGTTGTGCCCGCGACCGGTGGTCAGTCCCAGGTAAATCCAGTTGGCCGCCCGGTAACAGACCCCGCGGAAACGGGCCGGATCGATGAAGGTCTCCAGGAGCCAGATCGGGTGGGCGTAGAGGGCCTGCCAGTCGGTCGAGATCCGGCGGGCGATCCGGCCCAAGAGGTGGCTGGCCAGGTGTGGCACCGCAATCCAGGGAGCAATCAGAAAGCGGGTGTTGTAGGCGATGAGATGCAGGTTGCGGCGGCGCACCGGAGCCGACCAACCGATGAACCGGTCCCGTGGCGCCAGATGGCGCGGGGGCGAGGACCAGGCCATTGCCGCAATCGGATCGGTTCCGGCAAAGACCAGATACTTGAGATGTTCACCGACCGGCTGGGTGTAGCCCAGGTAGTGATGCTGTTGAGCAACGCGTTGAAGAGCGGTTCGGCGGCCGTGCGCCGCACCGGTTTGATTTCCAGAGGGCCCAGTTCCCGCAGCGAGCATTGGCGGGGTTGTTCCCAGAGGGGCAGCGTCGGTTCGGGGGTGCGTTTCGCCACCACGTTGTTGGGCGGGGACATCCGTTTGTCCGGCAGCCGGATGTGGCCGGCCCGGTGGAGTTGGAGCATCAGGCTGCGGGCGACCATGTCGCGCCACTGGCCGTTGGCTTGGGTCCAGTTCCACGCCCGACACAGTTCGACCGAGAGCCGACGGCGAGAAAGGCCCGGGTTCTGATCGATGAGTTGCTGGATGAACCGGGTCGCTTCGGCCCCGATCTCCCGACCGCGATAACGCAACAACACCGGCGACATGCCCCCGAGAATAGAGGGGCAGAATCTGGAACGCAAGGTCCGAGGCGAAAAACTTCACCTCAACTTCTCACAACCGCCGCCACATCGGGGCGGCGTGGGCTGGGAAGGATCCCCGTTCCAGAGGAGCAGATGGACCTGATGGGCGTCGAGTTCCAGGCCGGCTTTGCCTGAGGCCGACGGCCACCAGTTGAAGCGCCCGGTCGAGAGCCGTTTTGCGCCAGCCAGTAGCCCTGCCCGTCATAGACAATCATCTTCAAGGCGGTGCCGCGACGGGAACGGAACACGAAGAGGGCCCCACTCATCGGATCGAGCGACCAGCGCCTGCCGGCACACCGCGGCCAGCCCGTCGATGCCCTTGCGAAAATCGACCGGCCCAACCGCCAGGAGAATCCGCATCTGCGGGTGATCTGGATCATGCTCGCTGCGGCCAGAAAGCGCGGGCCAGTCGCGCCAGGACGACGGTTCGCTCGGTCCCCGCAGAGTTAGCTTGCGGCCTTGGGGATCGGAAAGTTCGAGCGTCCATTCGCTGCTGATGGACGGTGTCGGGCTGAGCTTCAGTTCCACAAACCCTGGGCGGGGCACCGCTGACCTGGCTGCGGCAGGAAGCACGCCGCTCGCCGCTTGAGCTTGTCGTAATCGAGCCCCAGCACCCGGGCCACTCGACTGACTCCATGGTCACGTGCGGCTCCGCTCGCCTCGTCCCAGACCCACTGCGGAAGCGGTCCTTTGGAACCTCGTCGCGCCCGCCACTGCCTGAGCCGACGGGCCAACCCGTCCAGGTGCCTGCCCCCGTGGATGCCTCTCTGCGCCGCGGCAGATTTCGTCGCCTTCATCTGCGGCCCAGTCTACGCCGCACCCCAAAACCCCCTCACGCACTCTTGCCGAAGCAACACGCTTGACCGCATCGATCGAGATCCCGAGGCGGTCATCTTCTTCGCGGACGAGGGCGGCTCGTGGCAGGTCGGCGTGGACTGGGAAAGAGTGTTGCCGACCTGGTTCAAGGTCCTCTCCGCCACGGCGCGGGCGGAGGAGTATGCCGAACGGATACTGGGGTTGCTTTCGCGTCACTACCGTCACGCCGCGACGAGATGCTCGTCATCGCCTGCCGCCGACCACGCCGGCCCAGCGCCTGCACTGGCCGAAGCTGAAGCAGCACCGCCCCGGCGCGGACTGAGCTGAAGCGCGGAAGGCGACGTGGACACGACAGACCATGAAAACACTGCTACGCTGGAAACGCAGTTCCCCAGGGCACGGAAGCCCTGCGTGAGCAAGCCCAAACTGCGCGCGATCGCCGATCGAAGGCGGTATTGCCCGGCCCGGCAGCGCGTATTACCCTGACCGCATGACAACGATTTCGGCTCAAATTGCCGGAGCGACTTCTGGCCCGGCTCGAAAAGGAAAGCGCGCACGGCGGACCACAAAATCCTCCCTGGTGCGGGAATGTCTGGAGAAGCAACTGCCGGACCACACGCTCCCGCCGAATCTGCCTGCTGCCGCCCGGGAATCGCGTACGACGGCGCTGCCGGTCTTGAAACGAGTCTGAGCGGCGCGGGCGTGGCAAGCGTGATCTGGCCACCAACCCGAAGCACCTGGAAGGCTTCTGGAATGATCGCCATCGTGGACACCGGCCCGTTGGTGGCGCTCCTCGACGCCGACACGCAGGAACACAAATGGGTGTGCTGCCAGGCAAAGGCCCTCCCTGCCGCTGCTCACGAGCGAGCCCGTGCTGACCGAAGCGGCGTTCCTGCTCGCCAGGATGGTTCGACGCCGACGCACTCTTCGCGCTCGCGGACACTGGGGCGATCGCCGTCGGCCTGGAGTTCAATCGCGAACGCGCCGCATTGCGATCTCTGTTGCGCAAGTATCGCGACGTTCCCATGTCCCTGGCCGACGCCACGGTGGTTCGCCTGAGTGAAATGCACCGCGATTGTCAGGTCGTCACCTTCGACAGCGACTTCCGCATCTATCGGCGTGCCGGACGCCACACCATGCCGCCATTGATGCTGCTGGAATAGGACCCTCGAGGGTGAACTCCGATGCCTGAACGGCAGACCATGAAATCGAAGGCCCGGACTGGTTGAGCGCCGCCACTTCGCCCGCCAATTGCGCTTGCCAGGTCTTCGCCCCTGTGCGATCACAATCCCCGGCTGATCTGACTGACGGACGGATCACCAACACATCGGCGGGAAGGGTGGCTGAGTGGTTGAAGGCACCTGACCCGAAATCAGGCGTAGTCGCAAGGCTATCGGGGTTCGAATCCTCCTTCCGCCAATTCTTCAAATTGCTGGCAGCCAACGTGTTGACGTTTCTTGCACCCGGGCGTTCCTCGCATAACCTCTAACTGCGCCTTCCGGCGAGGAGGGAAGGTGTTCCTTTGGCCGTGACCATCTGACCATCCAGTAGCTCGTCGCCGCCGAGGCGCAGTCGGCGCATGATTCAGCGGGGATGCGGACGCCTGCCGCCGGGCGCGACGATTCACCAAAACGTGACTGCCAGTCGGAACCGGCGAGACCGCGTAAGCCCTTGATTTCAGCGCCGACTACACGTCGGCGGCTCCCGTGTTGAATCGATACGGCTAAGCGGCACTGGCCTCACGCGGAGTAGTCCAGGTAGACCGTTTTCACGCGCGAGTAGAATTCGATCGCGCCGGCCCCTGTTCCTTGAAGGAATCCGTGCTCGATTGTTTCACCCGCCGAACGGGGCCTGCAGGGCGAGCCCGGTGCTGATCTGGTTGATCTTCACCACGCCGGCCTGAATGCGGTCGGCATAGAGCATGGCCCGCTTGAGATCCCGTGTGACGACCGAGGCCGAGAGCCCGACGTCAACGCCGTTGGCCACTTCAATCGCTTCCTCGAAGTCGTCCACCGCGATCACGGCGATCACCGGCCCGAAAATTCCTCCCGCGCAATCCGCATCGAGGGCGTCACGCCGGTGAAAAACCGTCGGTTGATGAACCAGCCGTGGGCGCGGTCCTCGTCGGTGAGCCGCTGACTGCCGCAAACGAGTCTCGGCGCCCTCCTCGCCCGCGATGCGGATGTAGTCCAGATCGGTTTCCAGCTGGGCTTCATTGACCGCCGGGCCCATTCCGGTTCCTTCAGCCAGCCTGCTCCCCACTTGAACCTTGCCGGCCTGAGCCACGAGTTTCTCGACAACGCCTCAAGCACCGCCCGTTCAACGATGGCCCGGCTGGTGGCGGTGCAGGCCTGTCCGGTGAGACCGAAGCCCGCGCGGACACAAAGCGTCGCGGCGAGATCGAGGTCGGCGTCGCGCAGGACGAGGGTCGGATTCTTGCCGCCCATTTCCATCTGGGCGCGGACCATCCGGGGCCAGTTGTTTGAGGATCTGCGAGCCGACGGTGGGAGCCGGTGAAGGACAGCGCCGCGACGGTCGGGTGGTGGCCAACTCGGCGCCCACGGTGCCGCCCGCCCCGACCACGACGTTCAACACGCCTTTGGGAAGCCTGGCTTCATCCAGGGCCGGGCGATTTCGAAGGTCAATGCGGGACTGGCGGAGGCGGGTTTGATGACCACGGCATTGCCGGTGACCAGGGCGGGAGCGAGTTTCCAGGCCGGATGACGGCAGGAAGTTCCAGGGCGTGATCAGGGCCACCACCCCAGCGGATGCCGGGCGGTATAGAGCAGGTTGTTTGGCAGGTCGCGGGATGGTCTGCCTGCCGAGGGTATAGCTCAGACCGCCGAAGAAGCGGAAGATGTCCGCGGCGCGCTGCACCTCGCCGGTGCTTTCGGCGAGTGTCTTGCCTCCTCGCGTGTCAGCAGCGGGCCAGATCGGCTTTCCGGGACTCGATAATGCGCGATGTCTGGCTGAGCACCCGCCTGCGCGCCACGCCGTCGCGGACGCCCAACCGGAAGGCCTTTGCGGCGCCTCGATCGCGGCCCGCGCGTCGGTCTGGACGCCGGACGGATATTCGGCCACCACCTCCTGGATGTCCGCCGGGTTCACCGTCTGAAAAGTGCCGCCGCCCGCTGAGGCCACCCAGTCCCCACCGATGAACTGCTGGTAAGTCTTCGTCTCGTTCATTGTCGCGAAAGGATAGCAGGCGGCGGAGGGCGAACCTCAAAAAGCAGCCACGGCCCGGAAGGCAATCGCCGCGGGCACGGGGCGTCGGTGGATCGTCGTTTCGATGCGGATGGGCTTGCGCACCGCGCATTCGGACGGCTGCGCGATCGATTGGAGGTTGCGACTGCGATAGCGGTTCCGATTGCGATTAGGATTAGGATTGGGATTACGATTCGCGCTGCACGTGACGGAGTTTTCGGCAAGGGTTGAGTGCGCCGCGACCGGCGGACGGCGCGGCGCCCCGGGTTGACAGATCTGGAGGTGTCCGCTCAGGCTGCGGGCCGGCCGTGGACAAGCTGGGTTCTCAACTTCCGGGACTGACTCCCGCCCGCGTGTTGCTCGTCGATCTGGGCTTTCTCGGGGACGCCGTGCATCTCGTGCCGGCCCTGCGGGTGCTGCGGGAAGCCTATCCGCGGGCGGCGTTGCACGCGGTTTCGACGCCTCTGGGCTGCGCCGTGTTGCGGCTGGCCGGAGGCGTTGATCGATGCTGGGAAATCGAGCTTCATCCCGATCGTCGCAGCGTGCGCGCGCAATGGCGATTGATACGGGATCTGCGCGCGGAGCGGTTTGATCTGGCGTTCAACCTGAGCGCCGTGGATCGCTCGATCCTGCTGACCCGCCTGTCCGGGGCGCGGATCCGGGTGGCGCTGCTGGGCGGACGCGATCATTTCTGGAACCGCTGGCTGATCCCGCACTGGCTGCCACGCCAACCGGAGGATGTGCCGGTCTTCCAGCAGCGGCTGCAAGCCCTGAAGGCCGCGGGCCTGTCGGCCGAAGGGAGTCCGCCCCGACTCGATCCCCCGGCCGCCGAGGCGTCCTGGGCGCGAACCCACGTCCCGTCTGACGCCATTCACTTCTCCCTCTGCGCTTCCACGCCGCTGAAGGAATGGCCGCTGGAGCATTGGGTGGAACTCGCGTCGAGTCTGCTCGGCGCACAGCCGTCGTTGCGGGTGGTTGTCTCGGGAAGTCCGGCCCGGCGGGAGCAGGAACGGGTGCGGGAATTCCTCGCCCGGATGGACCACCCCCGGACCGACCGGCTGCCCACGGCGGTGAGCATTCCCCAACTGGCGGCGGCCCTGGCGCGCTGTCGACTGCACGTGGGCCCGGACTCCGGCGTGATTCACCTCGCCGCCGCGTTGGGCGTCCCCACCGTATCCCTGTTCCGCCGGCGCGGCGCCCCCAGTGCCTGGGCCCCGTCCGGTCCCACCCACCGGACGCTGCTGGCTCCTTGCGACTGTCCCGAGGACCGGCGATCGCCCTGCGCGGCGGCGGGGCGCGCTCGATGTCTTGAGGATCTCCGACCGGAAAACGTGCGGGATGCGGTGCTTGGTGTCCTGGCCGGCTGCCGGACCTAGAAAAACCTCGCCAGCAGGCGGCGGTCCGGGCGACATAGCGCGACCATGTTCGATTTCTTCCGGCGGTTGAGCAAGTTCCTGGCGCCCTACCGGGGACGCATGGTGCTGGGCATCATCATGGGCGTGCTCAGCGGTCTGGCGGAGCCGGCGCTCATGGTTGCGGTGAAGCTGGTTTTCGACTTTCTGTTCCCGGGCGAAGCCAGCGCCCCGCTGGCGGAGCAGCTTCGGTTGGCCCCGGCGTTCGTTCGGGATTGGGTGGCCGAAGTCCAGTTGACCCCGGGGCCCGGCGGACGCAGCCTCCCGCTGACCATCGCGGTCGTGTCGGTGATTCCGGCAATGATGGCGCTGCGCGGGGTGGTGGGTTACCTGAACATCTACCTGCTCCAATGGGTCTCCGTGCGGACGATTGCCGACCTGAGAATGCGGCTGTTCCGCCATTTGATCGAACGGCCCATTGCCTTCCTGAGCACCCGCAACACGGGCGAACTGATTTCGCGCATTACCAACGACACCAACACGGTGCAAATGGCGATCACCAGCGTCATGTCCACCGTGGTGCGCGATCCGGTGAAGCTGGTGAGTCTGTTGGGGTTCCTGGTTTACACGCAGCCGAAGTTGAGCGCGGTCGCGCTGGTCGTCTTTCCGGCGTGCATCATTCCGGTTTCCATTTACAGCCGGAAAGTCCGCCGCTCGGCCTCGGCGATTCAGGACGAATACGCCCACCTCAGCCGGTCCGTGCACGAGACGTTCGGCGGCATTCGGATCGTCCGGGCCTACAACCTCGAAGACACCGCCCGCCAGCAGTTCGACGAAGCGAACCGCCGGTTCGTCAGCCACTACATGCGGATCGTGCGCAGCATGGAGATACCGGGCCCATTGATCGAGGCCATCGGCTCGCTCGGAGTGGGGTTGTTGTTCCTCTACATCGCGCTGGCGGGGGGCAACCCGATGAGCCCCGGCGAGTTCCTGCAATTTGTGGGCAGCGTTTTTCTCATGTACCAGCCCGTCAAGGCGTTGACCCGGCTGCACCAAGCGCTCGTGCAGGCCCGGGCGGCGAGCGAACGCGCCTTCGATCTGCTCGCTGACCGGAGCGCCCTGCCTGAACCGTCCGAGCCGAGACCCTTCGTCGCGCACGGCCGGGACCTTGCCTTTGACGGGGTGGTCTTCAGTTACGGGGACAAACGGGTGCTCGACGAGGTCACCTTCACCCTGCCGGCCGGAAAGGTGCTGGCCCTGGTCGGGCCCAGCGGCTCGGGCAAGACGACCGTTACCAATCTGTTGCTGCGCTTCTACGATCCCGAAGCGGGCAGCGTGCGCATCGGGGACCTGGACTTGCGGCAGGTGCGCTCGGCGGACCTGCGCGGGCAGATCGCGGTGGTGACCCAGGAACCGATTCTGTTCGATGAGTCGATCCGGTACAACATCCAGCTCGGTCGACCGGGAGCGACCGAGGCCGAAGTCATCGCGGCGGCCAGACACGCGTTCGCCCACGAGTTCATCATGGAAAAGCCGGACGGCTACGAAACCCGGATCGGGGAACGCGGGGTGAGTTTGTCCGGGGGCCAGCGACAGCGCATCGCCATCGCCCGCGCGATCCTCAAGGACGCGCCGATTCTCATCCTGGACGAAGCCACCAGCGCGCTCGACACCGAATCGGAAAGGGTAGTGCAGGCAGCCTTGGAGGAGTTGATGAAGGGCCGGACCACCATCTGCATCGCGCATCGGCTTTCCACCATCCAGAAGGCCGACGCCATCGCGGTCATGTCCGAAGGGCGCATCGTGGAAACGGGCACCCACGAGGCATTGCTGGCCCATGAGGGTCTGTACCGGAAACTGCACGATTTGCAGTTCTCGCGGTGAGGTCCTCACCACCGCCGAACCGAAGGGACCGTCCGGGGCGGGAAGCCGGTTGACAGCGGCATCGTTCCGTCTCCGACGGGGACCGGGCCCGGCCCTGAAATGCCCTTCGGGGCGGTGCGTTCACGGCTGGCTGAGTCAGAAGTTGCGTTTGACCTTTCGGCAATGAGCAGGTATTGCTTGGGTTGTTGATGCCAAACCGGGTGCGATCTGGAAACCGCCGGAGTGGATCAGGGGGCCTTGAGGTCATCCTGACGGGCTTCTTCTGCCTGCTGCCACACTTGACGGCCGGTGAGCCGGTGAAGTTCTCCGATGTCAACGGGCACGGCTTGGGGTCAGCGATTGACGGCCTCCCCCGCCATCGGGAAGTCGTTGGCGGCGAAGCGAGTTCGCGCCCGTCCCTCGAGGGAATCACCGCCGTCCCCTTTGCACCGGTGCCCAGTTCCCCGAGTCTTAATGCCCTTTCGCCACGCGACCGGGAGGCGTTGGATCGCCGTCGGAACTGGCTTTTCTACTCGGACGAAACGCGGTCCATGACAGACCAATCCGTCCAACAGGCGTTGGGGGTGCGGTTGCTTAACGAGCGGGAGGATCCGAACGACGCGACAAAGCGACTGGCGCGCACCGCGGTCGAGCGTTACCTGCTGGAGGGGCCGGCGGATGCGGCCGACGCCGCCGGCGCGGAACCGCTGCGGAACAGCCTCACCGCCAATTCCTTGCTCAGCCCGCCCGGCGCCGGCGATTCGCGCACACCTGTCTTCGGGGGAGCCGATTTTCTGCGTCGCGAGGACGACGGTTTCCAGCGGGGCGCTCTTTCGTTGGGCCGGTCCTCTCTGGACGCCTTGTTTGAGAACGGTGCCGGAGGTTTGGGGGGACGTGAGAACGGGTTTCTTTCCGAATTCGCCTCCCCGAACCAGTTTCGTGAGCTGCCCGGCGGAGATCGCCGGGAGCCATCCGGGATTGTGCGGGCGAGCGAGATGTTACCGAACGCGCCCTACGAAAAGGCGGTAGGCCCCCGCCTCAGCGAGATTCTGGATCCTGTCAACAGTTATCCCGACGCCACCCGTGAGCCGCTGAACCCGGTGGTTGGCTCGGCGCAGAATCCCGGCTCGATGGAGCCCTTGTTCTCTGAGCGTAACGCTCCAGAAACCCGGGTCGGAAGCTTGACCCGCGCGTCTGCCTTGGATCTGCCAGGGCGCGGGAACGCGGGATTGCTGGGACCGGTCATGGGTTCTGCCACCGAGCGCGGGCCGAAGACCAGCGCCCTGAAGGCGATGCCTGTGCGTCTGGAAATACCAGGGCGAAGTTTCTAGGGAAATTACCCGCCGAGCAACCGCTTCAACTCGTCCAGTTTGGACGGAGCGGACCCTGGGCTTCCACCGCTTGCCGCCTTCCGGGAGTCGCGGTTCGGTTCGAACCATTCGCAGAAGTTCGACCGGTCCTTTTCCATCACTGGTTCCGCCCGACGCTCGCGGCATTGATGGGCCACTCCCGCGTCGTGGTGCGCGCAATTCAGACAGACCCGCCAGTCGGCCCCGCAGCGCTCGCAGGACTCCTGGCGTCCTGGCACACGGCTCACGTTCCATTCCATTCCGCAGTGGTGACAGTGAAGGCTCATGGCCGGAGCGTAAGGCGGGGGTGGAGGGCTTGGCCAGACTCATTGGGTTCACCTCCCGGGGGCGACGCCGCTGGAGGCGGCCCCATTCCAATCTCTGGAGTCTCCGGACGGCTCCCCCGGGCGGGGGCGGTCGCCGGACGATCTCACCCTCTGGCATGGGGGTGGGAGGGCGTGGGGAGATTGGGGAGCAGCGATGATCGGGTGCAGCGCCTTTACTAATGCCCGGAGAGCGGGCATATTCGGCCTTCGCGCGCCCCGCCGGGCTCAAGCCGTAACGTCGGGGTGGACAGCGAGAGACCTGTTTGGACGAATCGACTGATCGACGGACAAAGACCATGAAGAAGATGATCCTAGCCCTCACCCTCGGCCTGCTGGCCGTGGGATCTGCAACCCGGACCGCCCTCACGCACTGCCAGATTCCGTGCGGCATCTACGATGATCCCGCGCGTTTCACGGAGATGCGCGAGCACCTGACCACCGTGGAAAAATCCATGACGGTGATCAACCAGCTCGCGGCCGAAGCGGCCAACGGGGAGACCCCGAATGTGAATCAGATGGTGCGCTGGGTGAACAACAAGGAGGAGCACGCCGACAAGTTCAGCGAGATTGTCACCCATTACTTCATGACGCAGCGGATCAAGCCAGCCGCTGCGGAAGATCAAGCCGCATACGGGAAGTACGTCAAGGAGGTCACCCTTTTGCACCAGATGCTGGTGCTGTCCATGAAAGCCAAGCAAACCACTGACCTGGCTCACGTGCAGGCGCTGCGCACGCTTCTCAAAGACTTCGAGACCAGCTACCTGGCCGGCAAGTAACCACGCCGCGACGCAGGCTGCGGTAGCCGGGGGCGGGAGTCCGACCATCCCCCGTTCGGGGGGGGAAGGAAGCGACATGGCAGAAAGGCGCTTGCGGGCGAGGCGCCGGGGGCGAGGGGAAGAACTCCTTTGTCCTTCCGGGCTCTCCATGACGGGACGGTTGTCAAGGAGTGTTGGAGGAGGTTTGAGGGGAGAGATTCAGCTCGGTTTTGCTATGCCGTATCGATTCAACAGGGGGTAGCCGCCGACGTGTAGTCGGCGCTGAAATCCAAGAGCTTACGCGGGCTCGCCGATTCCGATCAGCAGTCACCTTTCGGTGAATCGTCGCCGTCGGCAACAGGCAGCCCTATCCCAGCTAAATCATGCGCCGACTGCACGGCGGCGGCTACGACTTACTGAATCGTTACGGCTAAGCAGCCTTTCCCTCCTTGCTTCCCTCGGAAGATGTCGGTCCATCTTTCCAGCGTGGTGGTGTGAGGAACGGGTTCAGGCGACTTCCACGGGATCAGGAGTCCTGAGCCTGCGGTCGTCCGCGCCCGGATCCGAACACCGGCAGGATCGGGGAGAACCGGCTGACTTGCCTGAAAGCGTTCACTAGCTGGTCCTGGCTGCCGTAGACGAGCGATGGACGGAAGATCGTCCAATCCGGATTGCTGTCGCGGACCACCCTCTCGGCCGCCCACTTGGTCTGATGATCGCCGGAGGTAAAGTCCGGACGGGTACCCAGCGCGCTCATGTGCAGGAAGCGCCGCCCGTCCGCCAGTTCGGCTACCTGGATTACTACGTTGCGCGTGCCCGCAACGTGGACCTTCTCGAAGGTGTTCTGACCGAACTTACTGACGATTCCCACAAGGTGGATCACTGCGTCCACGCCCTGCAAGGCACGGACGGTCGCGTCGGGGTCCAGGAGGTTGCCGGATCGAATCGACACCCGACGGTCCCACGGGTGGCCGTCCCCGGACCTCCCGACAACGTCGCGTCTGTACCACCACCTCATGGGCGGCGGCCAGAAGGGCATCGATCAGGGCGCGACCGACGAACCCCGTGCCACCAGTAACCACCACGTTCAGGTCGGTATCCCACTGTGGATCAATGGTATGCTTCAACATGATCCGTGCCGGTCGGCGGCGGGCTCGGGACGACAGGAGCTGAACTCCGCTGATCGGCAGGATCGCCTGTCGGACGGCCCACCGAATGGTCCGGTTGGCTCCCTCCGTGGCTTGCCCGGGTGATTGCCGCGCGCCGAAATCGCGCCTGGAGCACTGCTTTTTCGCGTAGAACAGAAGTTTTGCTTAAGCGAGAGAAGTCGGAAACTTCAGCTTGCATTCCCCCCGACTTCTGCCAAATTAGCCCAACGAGATTTGGACCGACGAAATAGAAGACGATCATGAAGAAGCTTGTTGCTGCATTGTTCCTAATGGCGGTTCCGTTGTTCGCCGCGGGTCCCATCACCTTCGTTGTTGAATCGCCAATGAGCGGGTTTCAGGAGGATCCTGTGGTGATCACCCCTGGGTTCGGCGCGTTCAGCTTCGAGCTCGACCCGGCGACTGGAGACTGGAACATCGGTGGAAACTACTACACTCTGAGTGGCTCCCCGACCTCGGTTGGGATCTACGGCCCTGCTTTCCATAGCACCGCCGGAGGATCGCTGATCGCTTCACTGACGCCCTTGGACTTTGGTTTGGGCACTGGCATGATTTACGGCAGCGGTACGTTCACTCCTGCGCAGTTAGCGGATGTGATGGCGGAGCATACCTACGTGAATGTGTTCACTTCGGCTTACCCTGGCGGCGAGATCCGCGGTCAGATACTTGTTCCCGAGCCATCGACCTACGCTGCCATCGCCGGACTTGGCCTGCTTGGTTTTGCGGCGGCCCGGCGGTTCAGTTCCAGCAGCAAGACTGCCTGAAGGCGAAACCTGCCGAAGGAACTCCGCTTTCAAATCCGCACGCGAGCCGCAAGAGCGGCTCGTTTTCTTTTGGGGACACCCCTTGGTGAGGCTCCAACACGCACCGGGATGGAGCGTTCGGATGCCGCCCCGCGCGACAAGGGAGACCCCAGAGCCTGGCGATGGTTGGTGCGACCGGTTGGCCCGACAACGGGGGGGCAAGGTGGCGAGTTGACTGCGCGCAGACGTATGTGTCGGTGCTCGGGAGGCGATGGCGTTCGATGCCATGGCAGGTCGGGTGAAGCTTGGCGGACGACCGCGCTGCCGAGCGCCCAATGAGTCGGAGGTCTCACGCCCGGACAAGGCACGGTTCCTGCTGGGTAGTACCAGCCAACAGCACATCAAGCCATAAGGCGAACAGCCGATCGAAATGAAGAAATCAACACCAAGCCCCACCCCGCTCGCGACGCGTGCGCTTCGCGCCTGGTTGCTTGTGGTTGCGGGGATTGCTCCGTTGCTGGCTGCCCAGGACGGCGGCCAGCCCCCGACCGTCACTCTCGCCCTCGTCAGCGATGCTCCCCTCGTCGCGCCCGCGACCATCCAACTCGTGGCGCAGGTCGAGGATACGGATGGATGGGTGCGTCAGGTCGAGTTTTACGCGAACGACCGGCGCATCGCCGTGGTGGAGGGCGACTCACGCGCCATGGGACCGATGTCACGGTTCCAATACGGCTGGCGTCATGTGCTCGCCGGAGACTACTTGCTCGAAGCCCGCGCCGTGGATGAGACGGGGCAGATGGGTTCCTCCGAGCCGGTCAAGCTCCACATCGAGCAGGCGGACGAGGCTTTCGTGGTCATCCAGCACCCGCTGCCAGAAGCCCGGTTTACCGCGCCGGACGAGATCGTCATCGAAGCGACGGCCGTCGATCCGCAGGCGGACATTCGCCTTGTCGAATTCTATGCCAACCAGACCTTGATCGGACGGTCCGAGTTCCTCTCCCGCATGGCGATCATCCCGGGCAACCCCATTTCGCACCGCCTCGTCTGGGAGGGAGCGCTCCCCGGCGACCACGTCCTGCAAGGGGTGGCCTACGACGTCAATGGCAACCGCGTAAGGTCGAACGAGGTCGCGATCACTGTAGTCAGCGAGAACTACGAACCCGTGGTGGTTGCGATTCGGGCCGTCAAGGCCGAGGCGACCGAAGGCGCCGCCGGACTCGCCGGGCAACTGCGCTTCCTCGTTCATCGCCGCGGTCACCTCGACCTGCCCATCACGGTGTTTTACCTCGTGGGCGGAAGCGCCTCGATGGGAAAGGACTATGCCACGCTTTCCGGCGAGATCTTGATTCCTGCCGGCCGCGAGCAGGTCGAAATATTGGTCACCAGTCTGACCGACAGCATTCCCGAGGATCCGGAAGCAATTACGCTCCAGGTCGTGCCCCCACCGTGCATTAAAATCCACCCGCCCCCGCCCGAGTGCTATCAGGTGGCAAGCCAGGATCTGGCAGAAGGCGTGATCATCGACCCCGAACAGCCGCCGCAGGAAGGCTGGGTGCTGCTGCCAAGCAACGCCACGTGGCGCTACTCGAACGCTGGCGAACCGGCGCCGGATGACTGGGCGGAAGCTGATTTCGACGACCGGGACTGGCCCGCCGGTCCCGCGCAGCTTGGGTATGGCGACGGCGACGAGGCGACCGTCACTCGCGAAGCCGGGCCGCCACACCCGATGACCGCTTACTTTCGGGCCGGGTTTGCCGTGCCTGCGGACGTGGGATTCAAGGGTTTGGTGGTGCGCTTGGTGCGCGACGATGGGGCGGCTGTCTATTTGAACGGAGTGCCGCTCCTGCGTGACAACCTCCCCGACGGACCGCTCGACTTCGAGACCCCCTCGGCGGGTAACGCCGGCGAACCCGAGAATGGCTGGCATCGTTTCGAACTCCCCGCCGACGCGTTGCGGACCGGTGAAAACGTGCTTGCCGTCGAGGTGCATCAACGCAGTCCCGAAAGCAGCGACTTGAGTTTTGCTCTGGAGCTTGTCGCGCTGCCGGACCTGGTGCCTGAGACCGAGTTGGTGAGCTTGAAGGTGGAACAGGCCGAAACGATGGAGCCGGGCCCGGAATTTCGGGTGATCCCAGGTCGGATGCGACTGGCGCGAACGGGCGACATCGCGCACCCGCTCGAGGTGTTCTGCACGTTCACGGGATCAGCGACGCAAGGAATCGATTACGTGCTCGATCCGGCTCCCGATTCCCCCTTCCGTTTCACCATTCCCGCCGGCGCTGAAGGAGTCACCATCTTTGTTCACCCCTTGGATGACGCCCTGCCGGAAGGGGACGAGACGGTCGTTGCGGAGCTGGTCCCCCTCGCAGCCGGTGCCGCGTCGGCCCCGCCCTTCGGCGGTTACCGGATCGACCCCGAGCACGACCGTGCCCGAATTGTGATTCATGACAACGATGCCAGTGAACTCGCTTCCACCTTGGTGATAACCAACCCTCCTGAGGGCGCCGGTTTCCCTTCGGGTGAAGCCATCCCGATCCACATTACGGCCATCGACCCTTACGGCTATCTTCCGATGGTGGAGGTGTTCGCCGGTGAGCAGAGCATTGGGACTTCGCGCATCGAGTTTCTCGTTGCTCCGCCGGACGGCCAACCCATCGAGCACGCCGTCGAGTGGCAGGACGCCCCCGGGGGACGACACGTAGTCACCGCGCGCGCGGTGACCAGCGCGGGCGAAAAGGTCGTATCAGAGCCGGTCACCGTCTTCGTAGAACCGCTGTTCGAGCCCGTGGTGCTGTCGGTGTTCGCCGAATGGGGTGCTACCGCTGAGCCCGGTCCGCTTGTCGACCCCGCCCCGGCCGCCTTCGTGGTAACGCGTGTGGCCGGCCCCCTCAACATCGAGGTTCCGATCCAATTCGCGGTTGGCGGGAACGCCTCGCCGGGCGAGGACTTCCTCCCCATTCCCGCAGAACTCACCCTGCCGGCGGGCGAATCGAGCCTCCGCGTTCCGGTCATCGCGCTTGCGGACAACCTGCCCGAGGGGACCGAACACGTCGTGTTCGAGCTGTTCTGGCCGGCGTGTCCGGAGATCTTCCCGCCGCCGGCTTGGTGCTACCAGCTGGGAGATCGCACTCGCGCCACGATTACGATCCACGACTCGCCACCGCACGGGGTCGCCCCCCGCGTCGCGATAGTACGGCCTCGCCAGGGCGCCGTGGTTCTCCAGGGCGAACCGGTTGAAATCGTTGCCGAAGCCGGCGATCCCGACGGCGAAATCGTGAACCTGCGCGTCTGGGCGAACGGCGAACTACTCGCGGAGACGGGGCAATCCCGGATCTCGACCGAGTGGACACCCGCCGAAAGCGGCACAGCTACCCTGCGCGCCGAAGCCGACGATGACACCGGGCTGACGGGCGCCTCCCAGGAAGTGGTGGTATTCGTGCGCCCCGCGGCAGAGTTTTCCTTCGTTCGACGCGCCCTTCCAGCGGCTTATGTGCCTGGGGAAGGGTTCGCTGTTCAGCTGGATGCCGTGCCGCCCACCGATGGCATAGCTTGGGCCGTTGAAGAGGTGCCGCCCGCCGGATGGATGATCGCGGAAGTCAGCGATGGTGGGGGCTTTGACGCGGTGACCGCGAAGGTCAAGTTCGGTCCCTTCACTGACGGAGAGCCCCGGCGGCTGAGCTACCGGATCACGCCGGGCGATGACGCCTCGGGCCGGTACGAGTTCCGCGGCTGGGCTTCCCTCGACGGAAGCCGTCTCCCCGTCGGCGGCGACCGTTTGCTCACGCTTGTACTGGACAATCTTCCGGCGGACCTGGCGCCTGCAGACATGCTGATGACCATGGACGAAGTCACGGCCTACGTCGCCGCCTGGCGGCAGGGGCGCGAATGGCCATTGGGACCGCAGCCAATTCCGTTGGCGTTCGTCGCAAGGGCGGGCGCTCTCTGGCAGGGAGGCGAGCGTTATGTGTACGATCCGACCCTGGGCCAGCCGCCCATGTGCTGGGTTAATCTCCCGCCGCCGTCCGACGGGGTGCCGCAAGGTCTCCCGGTCGAAGCCGCTGACGGCTCAGCCCAGCGTGCTCTGCCCGAGCAATGTGCGCCGGGGCAGGAGTTCACCGTTTCCGTCCGCATTGATCCCCCGTCCGAAACCCGTGCCTGGGCCGTCGAGGAGGTAATCCCGCAGGGTTGGGAAATCCTCGCCGTCAGCCATGAAGGCCGGTTCGATCCGGCGACGCGCTGCATCCGATGGGGGCTGTTTCTCGGCGCTGCGGTCAAGGAGCTAGGCTATCACGCCGTGGCCCCTGCGGGCGTTGCCAGCTGGGGCACGTTCCGCGGGCAGGCGTCCTTCGATGGCACATTGCGTCCGCTCGGAGGCGGGCAGGAGACCGTGTCCACCGACGCCGCCACTGCGGTCCGGTTCACCCGCGTCGAACGATCCGGCAAGGGCCCACTGCGGCTGCGAATCGAAGGGGCCGCCGGCCAGCTCATTCGCGTTGAAGCCTCGAAGGATCTCCGCTGCTGGACGGAGATCGCTCCCGTGGGGTTGGTCAACGGCGAACTGGTCTTCGAGGATGACGCCCCGGCAGACGGTAACGCGTGCTTTTACCGCGCTCGCCCGATTGGGCCTTGAGGTCCCGCTGCGTTTCTTTTCGACGGGAAGATCCGGCTTGCATCAGCCCAGGAGACCGGCGGTGGAGCAATGCCGGCCCCGCGGAGCGTGATCTCTCGGGCGCAAGGGTTACCGCTTGTCCCAGCCGTGGGCTTTGATCATTCCCTGGAGTGCGGTGCGGGGTGCGAAGTCGGCCGGCAGGATCTTGAACTTCGCCAGGTAGCCCAGGATCTCGGCGTTCTGCTTGACCTCGTCCTTCTTGCCTGCGAGCGCCGCGGCAGGGAGCGCCTCGAGCTTCGCCACGTACTCGGCAGCCAGCCGGCTGGCACGTTCCAAGGCCGCCGCGTCCGGCGCGTAGACCAGCGACTCGAACAGGCGCTGCATCTCGGGAAGCGGGTCGCTCTGGTCCCTGAGCGTGGCGGCGTCGGCGCGGATTTCGGCGGCGGTGGCCGCGCGCTTCGCCAAGGCGGCCTCCGCGGTCAACCATCCGTCGGTCCCGCCCTCGGCCGGGCGTGGTGGGAGCGGTCGGTACCAGATGTTGCGGAAGCGGGTCGGGTTGCCGTGATCCTGCAGGGAGAGTGGGCCGTGCTCGGGAAACGGGCCCGGCTTCGTCCGCCCCATATGCCCACCGGGCCCTTCGAGCATTGTGTGGTCCTGCACCAGCACCCCGTTCATGAACACCGTGACGTAACCGGGATCGAGCACCTGCCCGTTCCGGTAGATCGGCCGCCGGAATACGATGTCGTAGACCTGGAATTTGCCGGGCGGATTCAGCGGCAGCGCCTGCGGCGGGTTGATCCCGTAATAGGCGCCAGCGTGGCCGTCGGCGTAGGTGACGTTGTCGTAAGAATCCAGCACCTGAATTTCGAGCCGGCCCATCAGAAAGACACCGCTGTTGCCACGGCCCTGGCTGCTGCCCTCGACCTGCGCCGGCGCGGCCCACTCGATGTGGAGTTGGCAGTCGCTGAACTCCTCGCGCGTCCGAATGCCGCCGGTACGCGGCACGACTTCCATCATCCCGTCCACCACCCGCCAGGGCGCCGCGGCGCCCTTGTCGGTCTGCCACTTCGATAGATCGGTGCCGTCAAACAGAACGATGGCGTCCGACGGGGGATTGCCCGGACGATCCGCCGAACTGAAGGTGCCGGGCGTCACGCGTTTCGGTTGCGGGCGGTTGCCGTCGTGCACCGCCCACGGATGGTGATCATCGGGCGGATCGCCATAAAACCGCGGTCCGGACGAAGCGGCGAACAACGAGCCGCCCAGCAAGCAACCCAACCCGACCGGCAGGAGCCGGCCCAACGGCGGAAGAGGAGTATTCACAGGGCAAGCTTGGGCGTGGCAGGCTCCTCACGTCAATCCCGCAGCAGGCCCGCCAAACAGGCGAACCCCGGCGCCGGTAACCGGGGCAATCCGGTCGACGGGCTGGCACAGGTTCTGCTCAAACGGGAAAGCGAAAGGTCCCGTAAAATGTTGGAAGTGGCGCCGGGTTCACATCTGAGTCAGTTGCTCGCGTGGTGCGAGGCGCAACACGCTTCGGACCTCCACCTCCGCGTGGGACGTCGGCCATCGGTGCGTATCGACGGCGCTCTCCGTCGCGTGCCCGACCAGATCGCGGGGGCCAAGGATCCGATCGAAGTGCAGGCGTGGATGACCGAGGCGTTTCCCGAGGCGACCGCCGCGCGCGTCCTTGCAGCGCGTGAACTGGATCTCAGTTTCCAGCACGGCGCCCTGCGGTACCGGGCGAACTTCAGCAAGCAACGCGGGCTGCAGGCATGTTCGTTTCGGGTGGTGCCCCAGCAGCGCATGAAGCTGTCGGACTTGCAGTTACCGGACACCCTGGCAGAACTCGTCGAGGAACCTCGCGGGTGGATTCTTGCCACCGGGCCGACCGGCCAGGGAAAAAGCACGACGATTCGCGCGTTGCTCCAGGAGGTTAATGAAAACCGGGCGCTCCGGGTCATCACCATCGAGGATCCCATCGAATACGTGTTCGCCGATGAACTCGCCGAGTTCGAGCAGCGCGAGGTGGGCATCGACACCGCCTCCTTCGCCGATGGCATCCGCAATGCCATGCGGCAGGATCCCGACGTGATCTTCGTGGGGGAGATCCGGGATCGCGACAGCATCTTCGCGGCGATGCAGGCCGCGGAGACAGGGCATCTGGTCCTGGCAACCCTGCATGCGGATTCGGTGGCCCAGGCGATCGCCCGGTTGCGCGAGCACTTCCCGGCCGCCGAGCAGCCCAATCTCAGTAGCCTGCTCGCGCGCAACCTCAAGGCGGTTGTCTGCCAGCGGTTGCTGCCGAATACGAGCGGCGTCCGGACGCCCTGCCTGGAAATCATGAAGCGGGATGCCGGTGTCGAGGAGGCCATCCGCAACAACAACCTCCACCTGCTTTCGGGGATCATCGAAGTCTCGGTGAACCGGGGCATGCACACCTTCGACCAATACCTGATCGAACTGCTGGCGGAAGGGATCATCACCGAGGCAACCGCCCTCCAATATGCCGTCAACCGGCACAAGCTGGAATTGACGCTCCGGGGCCTCGCGCCGCAGAACCCCATCCTGCGTCCCGATCCCGAGCGCTGAAGACCGACCATGCTGATCCTGCTGCGCATCCTCTTCGGCGGCGCGTTGCTCTACGCGCTGGCGGTGGCCATCGGGGCGGCGGAAAGCGGGGTCGGCGGCGATCTCGCCCCGGCCCTGCATCTTGCGGTCGGACTGTTTCTCGCCCTGGCCAACGCGATCGTCTGGGCTCCCTGGATTGGCGGGAAGATCGCTGATCCGATCTCGGGGATGTTCACCAGCGACAGCAGTGGTGGAAGGCCCAACCTCTGGCTGGCGCTGGCCCACCGGTTTGAAGCGCGTCGCTGGCGGCGGCTCGCCCTTCTGCTCGCTTTTGCCGAAGGCGTGCGGCATCCGGACCAGCCCGGCGCGTTCGCCGTCGGATTGCGCACCGCGCGGCCGGGGTCCTGGCTCGAACGGGTTTTTGCCCGCGAGGTCTACCGGTTCGACAACATCCAGAACTCCGTTCGTGCCTATCAGATTCTCAGGACGCACGGCGAGCGTCCGCTCCCGCATCGCAACAAGGAAATCAGTGCCACGCTCCTGGCGTTGGACCGCGAGCAACGGCCGCCGCCCACGGTGCTTGCCGTGCCGCAGGCTGCCGCCGCCGCACCGCGCCGCAATCCGCGTATCCGCCTGTTCCAAGCCAGGCCGGCCCCGCCTGCCGATCCCTCGTCTCCCGAACCGCCATCCGCCTGAACCATGGGTCTCTTTCACAATCTCCGCCGCGGCCTCATCGTCCTCTCGTGGGGCGCCGCTGCCGGTCTGGCTTTCGGGGTCTGGCACCAGCGCGACCGTCTGACGCCGCTTGCCGACCTCTACACGGCGCTGACTCTCGACGAAGGCTACCGTCAGAAGATCCTCGGAGAACGTCACGGCGAAGTCGTCAAGATCGTCGACAACGCCACGATCACCCTGAGCGAGGAGAACGGCCGGTTGACCAACGTGCGGCTTACCGGGATCGACGTGCCGCTGCCCGGCGGCGTCTCCGCCCGCGAACTCGCGGAGCGCACGGCGCGACTCATGGAACTGGTTCTCTCCAACCGGGTGGTTGTCCAGGTGACCCACGAGTACAATCCGACCGCTGTGCTCGGGCTTGTCCGGGTGGGCGCCACCAACGTGAACGTAGCTCTGGTGGAGAGCGGCGTGGCAAGCGCTGAGAAGAAGTTCATGAACGGCCTGCCGCTGCGTGTGCGCTTCGAACTCCTGCGCGCGGAGCGCGAGGCAGGGTCGCGGGGTACGCTGCCCGCGCCGCGCCAGGTCGACCTCCCATGATGGGCGCCTGCGCCGGGTGCCCTTTGCCGGGTTGATTCCCGGCGGTGTTCCGGGCGAGACTGGCGCATGGCCATTGACTGCACCGCCCTAAGATCCACCGGCGCCCGCCTCGCCGGCCTGGTCCTTTCCCTGACCACCGCCGCGCAGGTGTGCGCCGCCAGCCGTCCCAACGTCGTTTTCATTCTGACCGACGACCAGCGATGGGATGCCCTGAGTTGCGCGGGTAATCCGTATCTGCAGACGCCGAACATCGACCGGCTGGCGTACGAGGGGGTCTATTTCCAGAACCACTTCTGTACCACGTCGCTCTGTTCGCCGAGCCGCGCCTCGATCCTCGGCGGTCTTTACGCCCACGCCCACGGTGTGGTGAACAACTTCACCGAATACCCGCCGGACCTGCCGACGTTTCCCCGGCAACTGCAGGCCGCCGGTTACGAGACCGCCTACTTCGGCAAGTGGCATATGGGCGAGGACAACGACGACAAGCGGCCCGGATTCGACACCTTTGTCACCCATCGGGGCCAGGGGAAGTATTTCGACACTGAGTTTCGCTTCAGTGGCGGAGAACGCCGGACGGTGGCCGGCTATTACACCACGGTGGTCACCGACCTGGCGTTGGATTGGTTGCGGCGCGAGCGTGACCGTCCGTTCCTGCTGATGATCGGGCACAAGGCACCACACAGCTTCTACTTCCCCGAGCCGAAGTACGAACGGATGTTCGACTACGCGCGGATCCCGTATCCCGAATCGGCGTTCTTTCTCGAGGACAAGCCGACCTGGATCAAGCAGCGCCTGACGACCTGGCACGGGATCTACGGGCCGCTGTTCGACTGGCGCAAGGACTTCCCCGACACGTCCGCCAAGGGAATGCTTGCCTTCGAGAAGATGACCCGTGCGTACTGGGGCACGATTCTGACGGTCGATGATTCCGTCGGTCGGCTGTACGCCGAGTTGCAGCGCTTGGGGCAGCTTGACAACACGCTCTTCATCTTCACCAGCGACAACGGCCTCCTCAACGGCGAACACGGCATGGTGGACAAGCGGACGGCGCACGAACCGTCGATCCGGATTCCGCTCGTGGTGCGGTATCCCGGCCTGACCGCGCCGCATGAGCCGAAGGTCATCACCGCTCAGACCCTGACCATCGATTTTGCGCCGAGTATTCTCGACCTCTGCGGCGCCGAACCGCTGCCGAAGACTCACGGGCGTTCCTGGAAACAGCTGGTGCAGTCCGGCGATCCCACCTGGCGCACCTCCTGGTACTACGAGTACAACTACGAAAAGCAGTTTCCTTACACCCCGAACGTTCGCGCCATCCGCACGGACGAATGGAAGTTCATCCGCTATCCGCACGGGGACGGCTCCGCGGACCGGCACTTGGCCGAGCTGTATCATCTTCCGAGCGATCCCCAGGAACGCCATAACCTCATCCAGGATCCCCGCCAGGCGGGACGCGTTGCGGAGCTGGGGGCGGAACTCGATCGGCTCATCATCGCCGCCGGCGCTGGGCCAGACACCATGCCGCTGGACGAAGGCATCAAGGGCGAACTGCCCGACGAGAAAATCCGGTGAACCCGGGGGGATCGGGCGGGGAGTCGGTGGCGGTTCCCGGATTGCCAGAGCGCTTGGCGGGACGCATGCTCCGCGAATGGTCACCACGGAATCGAGATTGGCCAGGACGTCGCAGATGGTCTGCGCCGCCGGGCGGGTTTCGCGGAACTCGCCGGGGCGCTCGCGCCTCGCGGTCGTTGCCTTGA
The DNA here is from genome assembly GCA_024233305.1 of Verrucomicrobiales bacterium. Lineage (GTDB taxonomy): Bacteria > Verrucomicrobiota > Verrucomicrobiia > Limisphaerales > J093 > J093. Next base: position 153,983 of record JACKPV010000024.1, on the reverse strand, counting down.
GCGCGATGTTGGGCCTCGCGGGGCGGCTCGCCGCTCATGATTACCCCCAGATGGGCGCGCGTTTCTCCCGGAACATGGTGTCCGCCGAGCGGAACCTGCCCGATCGTTTCAACCCGGAAACGGGCGAGAACATCCTCTGGGCGGCCGAGCTTGGCTCCGAGAGTCACGCCACCCCCGTGGTCGGCAGCGGCCGGGTTCTCATGGGAACCAACAACGGCAACCCACGCGACCCTCGAAACGAAGGTGACCGCGGGGTGTTGCTCTGCTTCAACGAAGCTACCGGCGTCTTCGAGTGGCAACTGGCGGTGCCGAAAATAACCATCAGTCGCTTCTGGGACTGGCCGCGCGCCGGCATTTGCTCGACCGCCACCATCGAGGGCAACCGCGCTTATGTCGTCAGCAACCGCGGCGAGGTCATGGCGCTGGACCTCGCTGGCATGAGCAACGGCAATGACGGACCGTACCTGGAGGAAGCCGTCCACACGGTGCCCCCGGACGAAACCCCCTTGCCGCCAACCGCGCACGACGCCGACATCGTTTGGCTGTATGACATGCTCCACGACCAGGGCGTGCGTCAGCACGATTCCGCCCACGCCTGCATCCTGATCGACGGCCCGTTCCTCTACGTCAACACCTCGAATGGCGTCGACGATACCCACAAGGAAATCCATGCCCCGGACGCGCCCAGCCTGGTCGTCATTGAGAAGGCCACGGGCCGTCTGGTCGCCCGCGATGGCGAGCGCATCGGGCCGCGGATATTCCACAGCACTTGGTCCTCACCGATGCTGGCGGAAGTGGGGGGGCAGCGGCGGATCTTCTTCGCTGGCGGGGATGGCGTGCTCTACGCCTTCGAGGCTCTGGGGGAGGCACCGCCGCCGGGCGAGGTCCGCACCCTGCGCAAAGTGTGGTGGTTCGACATCGATCCGACCGGTCCGAAGGAGAACGTGCATCGTTTCAACAGCAACCGGAAAATCAGCCCGAGCAACGTCAAGAGCATCCCCGTCTTCCACGAAGGACGCGTCTACCTGACGGGCGGCGGTGACTTATGGTGGGGCAAGAACGAATCGGCGCTCTGGTGCATCGATCCTGCCGGTGAGGGTGACGCGACCGTGCGCGGCCTGGTTTGGAAACATCCGCTCGGCGATCATGTGATGGCGTCTCCTGCGGTCGCGGAAGGCATGGTGTTTGCCGCCGATTGTGACGGCACGTTGCATTGCGTCGATGCGGTTACCGGCGGGACGTGCTGGACATTCGAGGCAAACGGGGACTTCTGGGCCTCGCCGCTCGTGGCGGATGGGAAGGTCTACGCGGCCACCCGGCGCGGTTGGTTCTACGTCTTTCGCTTGAGCCGGACGCGCGAATTGCTGAGCGAGGTCAAGCTCAACGGTCCGGTGAGTGCGACGCCCGTCGCGGCCAACGGGCGGCTCTACGTGGCGACGATGCGCTCGCTGTACGCCGTGGGTCGCCGCTAGAAACGGTTCTTGATCACCACTTGCTCGTAGGCGAGTTGCCCGCCGCGAGGCCAGGCTTCCTTGGTGCCCTTGCCGACGACGATCATGAACGCGATGAGATGGTCTTCCGGCAGGTTGATCAATTTGGCAACGGCGTCAAAATCGAATCCGTCCATCGGGCAGGAATCATAACCCATGGCCTTGGCGGCAAGCATGATCGTCTGGCCGGCCAGACCGCACGAACGCATGCACTCATCGCGCTGAACCTGCTCGCGCCCTTCGTAGTACTGCCCGATGGCCGGGACCAGGAAATCCTGCACCGCCTGCGGGGCGTTACGCCAGTAACCCTGCGGTTGCTTCTTCCAGGCGCGCCCGTCGGCGCAAAGGACGATGAGCAGCGAGGCGTCGGTGACCTGGGCCTGATCCCATGCCACCGCCCGGATTTGCCGTCGCAGTTCCGGGTCGCCCACCACCACGAACCGCCAGTGCTGGATGTTGAAGGCGGTGGGTGACTTCATGGCGAGCGAAAGGAGTTCGGTAATCTCGGCCTCCGTCATGCGGTGCGCGGGATCGTAGTGCTTGACCGCCCGGCGTTGTTCAATGGCTTCTGCGACGTTCATTTTGGTGTCTGTCCAGTGCCGGCGGTGTGGCCGGCTGCGTTTGCGCCCTCCGGATGGCGGCGCGGTTTTCGAGGGGCCAGTCTAGCGCGCGGGTGGAGGCGGCGCAAACAGGCCGGTGATCCAGTTGGACCCAGCCATGACAGGGGCGCGCCGCCGGTCGGAGGGGGGCGCTGCGGCTGCGCATAATTTCCCGGTTTCCAGGTTGACGGGAGAGTTGAACGTGGCACTATGCCCACCGGCGCTTAGCTCCGCCGAGATCGTGCAGTAGCAATTTTAAACCGTTGAAATCTATGAAGAAGACCCTCGCCCTATCGATTGCCGGGGCCTTGGCCGCCGGGGTAGTTACCACCCAAGCGGCGGTCCTTTTGCAGGTAAATGTCTCCGATCCGACTGCCGTGACGATTACCGCCACCAGCGCGCATGCGACTCTGAACGACAACTCGGCGAGCACGTTCGCTGGTGTCACCTTGGCGGACTTTTTCAACGCCCCCGCCGGACTGAACGTCTTCTTCATGACCTTCAGCACCTTGAGTCCCGCGGGTACCGCCCAAACGTACAATTGGTTTTACAACAACGATTTGAGCGCATCCGACCGCGGTCTGAACCTCTACCGCGATCTGGCCTCTCCGCAAACGCAGATCTTCACGACCGCCGCTCCCGCCTTCACCGGATCTGCGACGCTCGACTTGACCAAGCTGGGCGGCGTGGTTCTGCCGCTCGGGCTCCTGCCAACCGTCGGTACCATTGGCAACCTCGTCGTAGGGGATGGCGAGGGCGCCGGCTCCGGCGCGACCATCGGGCAGTGGCAAGTCGTGGTGCCGGAACCGAGCACCTGGGGAGTCGTCTCGTTGGTGGCCTTGGGATCCGTGGGCGTCGTTATGCGCCGCCGTAATCGGAGGTAATCCCGCTTCGGGCCGGTTGGCCTGAAAGCACCCGCCGCGTCCATCGGACCGGCGGGTTTTTTGTCGGTTGCTGCCGCCATTGCGAGGGGCCGGTCGATCCGAAGGAGTTATCGGGCGATCGTCCGTGAACCGCGGACAAGAAACCGTCAGGTTGCTGCGCCACCGCAGGGGAGGGTCAGCGCAGCGCCCACCCGGTCATCAGCAACCCAATCGCCGCAATCCAGCTTCCTGCAACCCGCGCGACGATGCGGGTCCACGGCGGTTGCTTCCCGATGGCCACGGCACCGGCCGCAACCAGGGCGACCAGCACGAAGGCCGTCGCCGCAATCCCGAGCAGGCCACCCGCCGGGAGCGCTCCGGTTGCCGCCACAGCGCCGTTTTGCAGTCCTTCCACCAGCCCAAACCCACCGACGATCACCGGCCGAATGGCGAAGGGCACCTGGCGGTCCAGGGCCACCAGGGTTCCAATGACGATCAGGGCGAGCCCGGTGGCGGTGGGCAGGTTCACGGTGATCCGTCCGGTCATTCCCAGCAGGCCGCCGGCCAGCCAGGCCAGCGGCAGAGTGAACAAGGCCATCCTGCCGAAGGCGGCGCCGCCCAGGCCCGCCAGCAATGCCAACCCGACAATCCCAAGCAGTTCGTCCGGGGACAGCGCAAGATGGGTGACGCCGTCGTAGAAGGGGCCCAGCCCCGAGTTCACCAAGTGTGCCCGGGCAAGGACCGGGAAGGCCAGGGTCGCGAGTACCGAAACCACGAACCGTACCGGCGCCGGCCGCTGACGGGTACGGTGTGCGCCCCCCCGGGAGTTCATACCAGCGCTCCCCGCAGGAAGTAGCATCCGCCCAGCGCCACCAAGCCGCCCGCCACGCGCAGCAGCACGCGTCCGGCCGGCCAACGGTGAACCAGTCCCAGCGCGATGCCGCATCCGTGCAGGCATCCGGTTGCTGTAACGAAACCGATGCTGTAAAGCAATCCGCTGGCGTCCTCGGGCAATTCCGTCCCATGGGCGTGACCGTGAAAGATGGCGAAGGCCCCCACGATGGTCGTCGCCAGCCACAATGGCGGGCGGGCCTCGGTCAGCACCATGGCGCCCAGGACGAGGGCCGAGGCGGCGATCCCGATCTCGACTCCTGGCAGGCCCATCCCGACCAGGCCCAGGAACGCGCCAATGGCCATCACCAGGGGAAAAGCCACCGGCAGGCTCCAGACGGCCGGTTTGCCGAGCTGGGCGCCCCAGAGTCCGACCGCCACCATGGCCAGCACGTGGTCGAGGCCCGAGACCGGATGCCACAGCCCGGCCACCAATCCTCCCGCCATGTCCCCTTCCACGTGGGCGTGGGCGGCGAACGGGGCGAAGCACACGGCCATCCAGAACCACCGTCCACAGCGCAAGCCACGGGCCCCTGGCCAATGAACAGGCGAAACGCGTCGCCCGACGCCGGCTTCCCGTCGGTTGGTCGAGGACTGCACCGGGGCCGCTTGCCCGGTCGGTCGGCATCGGTTGTTTGATTTCATCGGCTCCATCCCATCACCATCAGGGCCGTGCGTTGCACAAACCAGAAGGCTCCCAGGCTTCCGACGGCGAACCCCGGCAGGGCCTGCACCATCCGCGGCCAGCGAACCTCGAGCACCCGAAACGACGTTCCGAGCGCCAGCACCAGCAGGACAAACCCCACCTGGCCCGCCTCGACGCCGAGATTGAACAGCAGGAGCGCCAGCGGAATCTCCCCGGCGGGCAGGCCCAGCGTGCTCAACCCGCTGGCAAAGCCGAATCCGTGCAGCAACCCGAAGGCGAACGCCACCACCCACGGATGCCGGAGGGTGAAGCTCGTTTCCCCGCGCCGGAATCGGACCACCTCCGGCCCGAGAAACAGAATGGACAGCGCAATGGCCGCATTCAGCGGCTCCAACGGCGCCGCGGCGTAGCCGAGGGTCGCCACCGCAAGCGTGAGGCTGTGGGCGAGCGTGAACGCCGTGACGGTCTTCAACAGCATCCATCGGTCCGGCACAATCAGCAGCAGGCCCAGCACGAACAGCAGGTGATCGACCCCCAGGAGGATGTGCGCCACCCCGAGTCGCAGATAGCCCCCGGCGCCCGTGCGCCTGGTCGCCTCGACTACCAGCACCGGCGCGGTTGGAGTCAGCAGCCGGGTGGCCACTTGGCCGTCCCGAAAGACGATCCGGACCAGCACATCCATCGTGCTGGCCTGCAGTCCGTGGACGGTGATTTCCGCTCCGGCCAGTCCGTCTCCGGGCGCCTGGACCGGCCAGGTCCACAGTTCTGCGTCGGTTTCGTGGCGCACCACCGGGGGCGCCAACGGGCGCACTTCGGGCGGGAACACGGGGTGGATCGAAACCGTCAGCGGGGATCGGGGCCGGGCCCAGAGCGAGGGACATCCGCAGGGCTCGCGCCGATTCGCCAGGGCTGCTTCAGTGATGGGCCGGGAGGTCTGCCCAAGGGATTCGGCCAACTCCTCTCCGAGCGCGGCAGCGGCCGTGGGGACCTTCCAAAGCACCTGGTAGCGGTTGGCCGGCTCCTCCCGCAATTCGAGATAACCGGGCCGGATTTCATGGGCGAACGCCGGGGTGATGCCGGTCAGGACGGCGACGAGCAACCGCAGCCCGCGGATGGCGGAGCGAACCCCCGTGGCACGAGCCCAGCCGTCCGCCCGGCGCCGGGACCGTGGCGTTCTCTCCGGAACTGCTCCGGCGATGTCCGTGCACGTCCTCATTCGGCTCGGGCATCGTCCGTCCGGGGGCGGGTTGCGTTGGCCAGGGCGGCTTCGTCGATCGTCACCGCGTAGCGCTGCCGAAGATCGCGGTAGTAAGCCTCGTTCGCCTCCTCGCGCATCGCGGCTTCGTAATCGCGCCGCACGCGGTCGCGGATCGCCTCCAGCGGCGGCACCCGCGCCGGTTCCCGCTTGGTGACCCGTACGATGTGGAAGGCGTCCCGCGACTCGATCGGGCCCTGCCAGCTGCCAGCCTCGAAGCCGAGCAGCGTTTCGGCAAAAGAACTGCCGAACGTCTCGGCGATCTCGCGCTCCGTCGTTGGCGGATAGGCCCGGACCGGGCTGGCGCTTTCCTCCTCGCCGGCGGGAGCCCCGCCCGTCGTTTGCCACCTGGCCAGGGCGTCCGCGGCCTCCTGTCGGGCGCGGTCGGCTCCCGGCGCTTTGCTGAATGCCACCTGCTCGAACGCCACCCGCGGAGCATCGGCGAAGTAGTCCGCATGCGCCGTCAAGTGGGCTTGCAGGGTGGCGTCATCCACGTTCGGGCTCGCCGCCAGATCCTGCGTGAGGAAGCGCACCCGTTGAATCAACCGCCGCCGGACGACCAGGTCGTCCCGGTCCAGGCCCAGTTCCAGGGCGTGCAGGTAAAGGACCTCCTCGCGGACCTTCTCCTCGATGAGATCGCGCATCTCCGCGACGGTGGGGGGGCGGTTCCACAAGACGCGATACGTCTCGCGCAACTCCTCGATCTGGCCGGCGTCAATGTTGAGGGTCGCTTGGTCGGAGCGCGCCGGATCCGCGGCAGGGGCCGGTCCGGTCCGCCGGCCCCACAACGCGTCGGCACCGAAGAGGATCATGCCCACGACGAGAAACTGAATCAACGGCTCTTTGATGAAACGCATTCCGTTTGCGGAGCGAACCCTGCCACGCTGATGCGGGATCGACCAGTCTTCTTGCGGTGCGCATCTCAGGTTATCAAACAACACGCGATTCCTGAGCCGTAACGATTCAGTCAGTGGACCGCGGATGGGCACGGATGCCACGGATGGGGCGCGGCGCTGCCGCCATGGCGGAGAGGGCGGGAAGGCTCACCAAATGGTGAGCCCGAACCCCGGGGCGCGCGATCCTGGTTTCCCTCAGTATCAGTGCCCATCCGAGCCCATCCGTGGTGAATCCAACTGCATGGTTACGGCTGAGCCTGTCCTGTGCTGTCGTGCTCGGGTTGGCCGGCCATATCCTGGGCCGGGTCAGCTGCTTTTCCCGCCGCTCTCGCTGCCGGCCACCGTGGGACAGAGCTACGACCTTTGCGGCCCAGAGGTGGTCAGCATGACCGAATTGTTGGATGTCATCATGCAGGGCTGGTGGCGACGGAGGTGGAAGCTGCGCATCCATTCGCCCGTCGCCCGCTGGCAAGCCGCTGCATTGGAACGTCTTTTTCCGTTTCTGCTTCGGCGTCCCGCACCCCTGACTCAACTGGTCATGCTGGAGGAGGAAAACACCGGGAATCCAATCCCGGCTGAGACCGTGTAAGCCCTTGGATTTCAGCGCCGACTACACCTCGGCGGCTACCGCGTGTTGCATCGATCCGGCTGAGACGAGGCGCCGTGTCCTGGAAGGGTCGGATCCTCCCGGAATGTCGCGTTGCGTGCCGGGGCCCTGGCGGGGCGATGGGCTACCGCACCCAGTCCCGCCACCGGTAAACCAGCCATCCGAAAACCTCGTGGAGGCAGTCGTTGGCGCACTGCAACCGGGTCGGTCTGGGCACGCCCACGCGAAAGCCGCCGGATTCCAGGGTTGAAATCCCGCGAAAGTCTGCCGCAAAGCAGTCGACCGGGATGTCCAGGCGTCGGAACACTCCCTCGGCGCGGCGCATGTGCGAGGCGGACGTAACCAGGATCACACGCTTCCACCGGTGCTCCTCCATCAGACGTTTGACCGCCATTCCCTCGTCGTGGGTGTTGCGGCAGGCGCCTAGCTGGTGGACCCGCCGCGGCTTGAGTTTCCACGCCTCCACCCAGGGCAGCCAGAGATCACTTTCCAGGGGCTTTTCCGGCAGCGACTGCATCGCCCCTCCCCCGGCCACAAGTACCGGAGCCCGCCCCAGGCGCAGCAGTTCCGTCGCGGCGATCGCGCGGTCGGCGGCGGCGTTGAAATCCACGCCGTAAAGATCATTGGCTGAAGGCCCCAGGATGCCGCCCAGCATCACGATCGCGTCCGCGTCCGGGAGCGCTTCAGCCTTCACGCCGGCATAGGGTCTTTCCAGGGCGGCGAGCATCCAGGCGGAGAGCGGCGTACCGCCAAAGAGGAAGAGGATCAGCGCCAACCCACCGGGCAACAGGGCGCGGCGGCGCGTGCTTTCCCGCAACACGAGCCAGGCGGCGGACAACACCAAAACCGCCCAACAGAAACCAAGCGGCGTCGCCAGGTCTTCGAGGATTCCCATCATGGCAATTCCAGTTCTTCCTGAACTAGCGATGGAGGATCGGATCGGACTTCCAGTCCCGGTCACGATCGTGGCCGTACTCCGCCACCCGGGGCCGTCGCTCACGCAGGCGCAGCGACTCGAGGCCGAGGTAGAAGCCCTCCGACCGCACCGCCTTCCCGACGCAGTCCAAGCGCAGGACGTACTGCCCGGGCTCGGGCCAGAAGTCGAGGAGATGCACCTCCTCCTTGGTGACTTCCGGCGAGAAGAAGTCGATGGGATCCCCGAGCTTGATGCCGTCCAGCCTCGCCTGGTAGCGGCCGAAATCGTACGACTTGGTGGCGTTCAGCAACAGCCGCAGCGGTTCCTTTTGTTGCACCTCGAAGGGAATCTCGATCCAGGCGTCTTCGGCTACCACCGGCTGGTACAGCAACTGGGCGCCGGGATAGAGGGAGAGTTGTTGTCGGGTGGTTTGCCCGGCGCCGTGCCGTTCGGAAGGGAGGTCGCGGGCGTGGACGGTGACCCGTTCCAAGCCGGGCAGGGTGCGCTCCGCGGCCCGGGGAGCCCGCGCAGCGAAAGTGGGTTCCCCGACCTGGTACCAGAAGGCGACGCTCGCGTAGTCGTCCTCGCGTTCGTTCCAGCTCATGCTCCGCCGGTCGGGGTTTTCGTCCGGGGAGATCCAGCCGAAGTGCTCGAAGGTGACCTTGATGCCCTGCTGAAAGACGAGGGGATCTTCGATATGCCAGCGGTAGGCGCTCGTATGGCCGCCCACGATGCCCCATTGATCAAAGAAGGGTACCCCAAAAAAGGGCGTGCTCGTGGTCTTGAGTCCCCAGGCGGACAGAAAGTAGTCCTCGGTGCCGGTTCCCCAGATCGAGGGTTCGGACTCGCCGTCGATGTAGATCTTCTCGTCTCCTTCGCCGAACCAGGAAGGGCTGCGGGTTCGCACCGCGAGCACGGTCCCGACGTAATGGCCGCGCCCGCTGGTTTCCAGCACGACATAGTCCTTTCCGGACCGAACCGGATATTCCTGGTGATACTGAGCGTGGAAATACGGTGTGTCGGGCGGGAGTTCGTCGAGCTGAATCCAATCGATGTTGTAGTAGAGCAGCCCGATGGGTTTCTCGCTTTGATTGACGATTTCGATGCGGGCGGATTTCCGAAATGGCATGCGCCAGAAGCAATTATAGGAGTCGGCATCCTCGACCACAACCGGCAGGCTGACCACTTCCCTCCGTTCACCGAAGCAGTTGGCAAAGAAATCGCCCACGGGCGCCTCGACCCCCGGCTTCTCCCGTCCGTCCCAGTAGATGCGCAGCAACATCTCCTGGTGGTTGGCGGAACCCTCCGGGGCCCAGGCCTGTGGTTCGGGGCCCAAAAAGGTGATCCAAAGGTGCGTGATCACCCCCGGCCCCCGCTCGTCCAGCAGGACGTGGGTGGCTCCAGGCGGCACGCGGTGGTTGTCCCAGTTGCTGGCCTCCTCCGAATCCCCTTTCGGAGGCGCCGACGGATCGAGTTTCACCTCGCCGCCCCGGCGCACTTCCCCCTGGCGCATCGTCGATGTGGCCCGCCGCGAACGTCCGGGCAGAGGCCGGGTCAGATCGTCCAACGACCCCGCCCACAAGTTGCCGGCGAGCAGGGGTGCCACCCAGAACAAGGAATGCCGCATGGGACTGATTCCAGCGCGTCGCGACCCGGCTGGCAATGCCAGAACACCAATCCAGCCTGGCTGCGCCCGCCAACCGGGAAACGCCGCGCCAGCGGGAGAGGTGCCGAAGTGGCGGCTCGTTTCAGGAAGGACGCTCGATCAGCGCCGGGTTTGCCGGGTGATCGAAGGTTGACAGGGGGGCGGCGCCGTGCCCGATGGCCGCCGCTCATTCGATCTCGAGGTCGAACTCCAAGCGGGAACGTTCGTCGGTCAGTTCATCGCGGATTTCCATCGACTTGAGTTGCCAGCGTCCGTCGACCTTTTTGAAGCTGCCAATGTTGAATTCCTTCAACAGTCGGTGTTTGTCATCATAGGCCTCGGCCCGCAACAGGCCGCGCTTTTCGCGGTCGATCCAGCTGCGAATAATGGCATATCCGCCGGGGGCCGGCTTCGGATTCACGCTCTCCAGCACGTGACACACCCGGCCCTTGCGCATCTCGGTCTTGAGAATGGTCTGCTCCGGCCAGAACAGGAATTCGAGGCCGAAATCGCACAGCCAGAAGTGCGAGCCGGCGAACGGGACGACCGCTTCCGCGCCGGTCAGGCTGACGGCTCGGGCGTCCGCACCGGGCGGCAGGTAGTCGTAGCGGTTGGTCCCTCCGTAGGCGTGAAGCACCACCAGCGACTCCACCACCTGACGCTCATTGTCGTACGTCGTGTAGGTGTTCTCCCATCCGCCGCCATGGAGGCGGGCTTCCATGCGAACCGGCAATTCCTTCCACCAACGACCGTTGCGGTCCCGGAGGCGGAGGGTTCCGGTGGTGGTGAAGTTCTCCTGGGGCGCCTGATTGCGTACTTCCACGGCCAGGGCCGTTCCTTCGGGGGTCCCCGCGTGGCCCGGCGCTCCCCAAAACACGCCCGCCGTCAGCACGAGAACCAACCATCGGCCTGTGAGGAGGCGGAGGAAGGAGCGCGCGGCAGCCCTCCGCATGAAGTCAACGCCTGTCATTCGGCGACTTCAGGTGGCAGCGGGCGGTTGCTGGCGCGGGGATGCCCGTTGGGCCGTCGGTGGTGAACGCGGCGGGAAACCGCGTGGTTTGCCCCGTTGCTGCCGGCGCCCCGGGGCGGTTGGAGCCCGGCTTCCAACGCGCCGCCCACGTCCCTGACGAAACACGCCTCGAGCTTCTTCCGAACTTCGTCGGGCACCTCATGCCAGTCTTTTTCGTTCTGTGCGGGCAGGATCACCCGCTTGATACCGGCGCGGGCGGCGGCCAGCATCTTTTCCTTGATCCCTCCGACCGGGAGAACGCGGCCGCGCAGGCTGATCTCGCCGGTCATGGCCACGTCGGACCGCACCCGGCGCCCGGTCAGCAGGGAAGCCAGCGCCGTGACCATCGTGACGCCGGCGCTGGGGCCGTCCTTCGGCGTGGCGCCGGCGGGCACATGAATGTGGAGGTCCTGTTTGTCGAAGGCGACTTCGGCAAGTCCCAGCCGCGGGGCCTGGCTGCGAAGGTAGCTCAGGGCGGCCTGCGCGCTCTCCTTCATCACATCGCCCAGCGAACCGGTGAGGATCAGCTTGCCGGCGCCGGGCATCCGGGTGACCTCGATGAAAAGCAATTCCCCCCCGACGGGCGTCCAGGCGAGCCCGGTGGCAATGCCGCACTCGGTGATCCGCTCGGCGTTTTCCGATTGGAACCGCGCCGGCCCGAGCATCTGCTCGACATCGCCCGCCTTGATGATCAGGCACTGGGCGCGGCGCCGTCGCAGAATCTGTCGGGCGGACTTCCGCGTCACCGCGGCGATTTCCCGCTCCAACTGCCGCACGCCGGCCTCCCGGGTATAGTCCCGAATCAGGCAGCGGAGCGAGGCGTCGGACAGGCGCAACTGCTTGCGGTCCAATCCGTGTTCCTCCAACTGCCGCGGCACGAGGTGAAGCCTGGCAATCTGGAGTTTCTCCTCGGCCGTGTAGCTGGCCAGTTCGATGACCTCCAACCGGTCGCGAAGCGCCGGGTGAACGGGATCCAACCAGTTCGCCGTCGCGATGAACAACACTCGGGATAGATCGAACGGCAGGTCCAGATAATGATCGACAAAGGTATGGTTCTGCTGCGGATCGAGGACTTCGAGCAGCGCGGACGCCGGATCGCCGCGAAAGTCGGCCCCGACCTTGTCCAGTTCGTCGAGCAGCATCACGGGGTTGTTGCTGCCGGCCCGGCGCAGGCTCTGGATGATGCGGCCGGGCATGGCCCCGACGTAGGTCCGGCGGTGCCCGCGGATCTCCGCTTCATCGCGGATGCCGCCCAGGGCGAAGCGCACGAACTTGCGCCCCATGGCCTCGGCCACACTGCGCCCGAGGGAGGTCTTGCCGACCCCGGGCGGGCCCACCAGGCACAGAATCGGACCCTTGACCTCGCGCCGGAGTTTCATCACCGCCAGAAACTCGATCAGGCGGTCCTTGATCTTCCCGAGTCCATGATGTTGTTCGTCCAGAATCCGCTCCGCCCGGGCCAGATCCAGTTTGTCCTCCGTCGCCTCGTGCCAGGGCAAATGCAGGATGCAATCGAGATAATTCCGCGCCACGGTCGATTCGGCGGAGGCGGGCGGCATGGCCTGGAGACGGTCGAGTTCCTTGCGGGCAACCTCCCGGGCCTCGTCGGGCAGACCGGCCTCCTCGATCTTCGCGCGCAGCGATTCGATCTCCGAACCGGCGCCCTCGCCCTCGCCCAATTCGCGCTGGATGGCCCGCATCTGCTCGCGAAGGAAGAACTCCCGCTGGTTGCGGTTCACCGAGGAGGTGACCTCGTTCTGGATCTTCGAACCGAGGGCCAGCAACTCGGCTTCCCGGGCCAGCAGGGGCAGCAACCGGTTCAGGCGATCCAGCAACCGGGGCGTCTCGAGCAGGGTCTGCCGCTCGTCGAGGCTCAGGTTCACGTTTCCGGCAATCAGGTCGGCGAGCTTGCCGGGTTCCTCGACGTTGAGAGCCGCCACGCGCACTTGCTCGGTCAGGGCAGGGGAAAGCTCTGAAATCTCCTCGAACTTTGACCGGATGTTCCGCACCAGGGCGGCGATCTCCATCGTTTCCTCGGGCGCGACCGTCACCGGTTCACACTCGGCCCGCAAATACGGGTCGCGCGACAGAAAGTCCTTCAACCGCACCCGGTGCAAGCCCTCGATCAGGATGCGCACCGTGTTGTCCGGAAACTTGAGCATGCGCAGGACCCGGCTCGCGCAGCCAACCTCGAACAACTCGTCGGGTCGGGGATCGGTGGTGTCGGGCTTGCGTTGCAGGACCAGGCAAACCAACCGGTCTCCCGCCACCACGTCGTCGATCAGGCGGATGCTCGGCGCGGATTCCACCAGCAGGGGAACCACCATGCCCGGAAACACCACGATGTCGGACAAGCCGAGCACCGGGAGGGCGGAAGGCAGCGAACTGTCGGCCGGACGGGGCGAGCTTTCGTTCGCATCCCGATCAGGCAGGCCGGCAATGCGGATAAACTCTGTGTCGGGCGAGTTCATGCTGCAGCCAGCTTGCTCTTGGACGCCGTCTCTGACCAGCCTGTTCCGCGGGTCTGCGTTGCGGCCTCAACTGGCACTGATCGGGACGTGATGAAGGCCGGGGTTGGTGGTGGGGGCGAAGGGCACATCCACGCGCAGGAACCCGTTCTGGTATTCCGCGCGGGACGCGGAGAGGTCGTAACCGGACGGCAGCTCGAGGGAACTCTCGAAATGTCCGTAGTTGATTTCCATGGCCACGAAGCGGCATTGGGCCGTCCGGGAATCGTCCCGTCGGTAACCGCTGATCTTGATCTGGCTCCCCTCCACCATCAGCTCAAGGTCCTCCTTGCGCATGCCGGCCAGCTCGACCTTGACCACCAACCCGCCATCCGTGACGTAAACGTCCGTGTTGGGAGTCCAGGAAGCCGATCCCGACGGCCCCCCCGGCGACGCCGTCCGGCGCACGAGGGGCAGAGTCGCAAAGATGTCATTCGCAGCCATGTTGCGCCGACAGACTAGCGCACGTGCACGCCGCTTTCAAGCGGGGGTGCCGCGGTTCGGCGCAAAGGGCCGGGGAGCCTAACCGCGCCCGGTTCTCAATCGGGGAGCTTCACCCTTGCGCGAGGAGATCACGAGCCGGGGGCCGAGGCGGGCGGCACGAGCCTCCCCGAAGGTGGCCCCTCCGAGGCATCCGCATTCGCCGCCCCCGCCGCAGTGCCGTCGCCGGCTCCGCCATCGACTCCAGATCATCAACATTGTGGTCGCGGCCACGATGGCCAGGGCCACCAGTTGCTGCCAATCCATACGGGCGCGAAAGTAGCGTCCTGCGCCGGCATGGCAACCTTCATTTACGCCAAAATCCGCGCCGAATCCCAGACCTCTGGGGAAACGCCTTTGCTTTCGCCGCGGGCTTTCAGTAATTTTCCGCCCACGATGACATTGACTGAAAAGCTGCTCGCCCGCGCCTCGGGCAAGGCCCGCGTTCAGGCCGGCGACAACGTCTGGTTCAACGCGGACGTGCTGATGACACACGACGTTTGCGGCCCCGGGACCATCGGCGTGTTCAAGCGTGAATTCGGCGCCGCCGCCCGCGTCTGGAACCGCGAAGGGGTCGTCATCATCCCCGACCACTACATCTTCACCGCGGACTCGAAGTCCAACCGGAACGTCGACCTCCTGCGGGAGTTCGCCCGGGAACAAGGATTGCCCTATTTCTACGACGTGATCGATGACCCCGGCGGGACCTGGCAGTTCGACGCGGCGCGGGGTCCCTACGCGCGGCAGTACGGTTCCCGCTACGCCGGTGTCTGCCACGCGGCCCTGCCGGAGAAGGGGCATACCCGGCCCGGCGAGGTGTTGTTTGGAACGGATTCCCACACCTGCATGGCCGGCGCCTTCAACCAGTTCGCGACCGGCATCGGCAACACCGATGCGGGCTTCGTCATGGGGACCGGACGCCTGTTGCTCAAGGTGCCCGAAACCATGCGCTTCCGCCTCGAAGGCCGCCTCCAGCCCGGCGTCATGGCGAAGGACATCATCCTGCATGTCATCGGCGAGATTGGCTTCGACGGCGCGACTTATCGCGCCATGCAATTCGACGGTCCGGGCGTCGCTTCCCTCACCATGGACGACCGCATGACGGTCGCGAACATGGCCATCGAGGCCGGCGGCAAGAACGGCATCTTCCCCTTCGACGCCCGCACCGCGGAGTACGTCGATGCACGGACCCGGCTCAACGGCACCCGGCGCTGCTATGAGCCGGTCGAACCGGATGCGGACCAGAAGTTCTGTTTCGAACTGGTGGTCGACCTCGACCGGCTCGAACCGACCGTCGCCTGTCATCCCGACCCCGGCCAGCGCAAGCGCGCGAAGGAAATGCGCGATCTCAAGCTCGACCGGGCTTATGTCGGATCCTGCACCGGCGGCAAAGCGAGTGATTTCGTCGAGTTCGCCCGGGTCGTCCGCGGGAAGAAGGTGGCGATCGACACCTTCGGAGTCCCGGCCACCCCCACCATCGTGAAGGAACTCCAAACGACGTACTGGGGCGCCGAGACGATCTGGGATGTGCTGGTCAACGCCGGCGTGCGAATGACGGAAAACGCAGGTTGCGCCGCCTGCCTGGGCGGGCCGGTGGATACCTTTGGCCGGATGAACGAAGGCGGGCTCAAGTGCATCAGCGCCACGAACCGCAATTTCCCGGGCCGCATGGGCCACAAGGAAAGCCAGGTGTTCCTGGCCAGTCCGGCCACCGTCGCCGCCAGCGCCCTCACCGGGCACGTGACCGACCCGCGCGAGTTCGTGTCCTGAACGGCACACCGCCGTGCCGGAACTCCTCCTGTGGCCGCCGCCGGAGTCCGGCGGAAGTTCGGGTCAGCGTCCCCGGAAACCGTGACCATCCGCGGATCCCGTGGGCCGCTCCGGTGGGGGGCTTCCTTTAACCGCGGCCGGCGTCACCCGCCCGAAGCGCAACGACCCCGTACCAGGCAAGCACGATCAGCGCCGAAAGCACGCCGGTCAGCAGGCCCGCCTTGAAGCTCATGAAGCCAAGGGCGGGAACGATCAGGGCACTTCCCAGCAGCACGCCGAGCGCCAACTGCCGCCCGGTCCGGATTTCCTGTTTTGCCTGCATTGATTAGCCTTTCTCCCGAAAGAATTCAGCACTGATTCTCAATCGCGCAAGCGCAAAGCCACGCGCGCCTCAGGGCGCGGGCGCGCTGCGGAAAAACTCGATCGTCCGGCGCAGCCCGGTTTCGAGCGGCACTTTGGGTTCCCAACCCAGCAACGAACGCGCCAGCGTGATGTCGGGCTGGCGCTGCCGGGGATCATCCGCCGGCAACGGGCGGGACACGATCCGCGACCGGGATCCCGTCAGCCCAATCACCTTTTCCGCCAGTTCCCGGATCGTGAACTCCGTCGGATTGCCGAGGTTTACCGGCCCCACCGATTCCGTCTGCGCCATGAACCGCACGAATCCCTCGATTAGATCGTCGACGTAGCAAAACGAGCGGGTTTGCGAACCGTCGCCGAAGATCGTGAGGTCCTCCCCGGCCAGCGCCTGAACGATGAAGTTCGAGACGACCCGTCCGTCATTGGCGAGCATTCGAGGGCCGTAGGTGTTGAAGATGCGAGCGACCCGGATGTCCACGCCGTTCTCGCGGTGATAATCGAAGAACAGGGTTTCCGCGCACCGCTTGCCCTCGTCGTAGCAGGCGCGCGGTCCGATGGGGTTCACCAGGCCACGGTAGCTCTCCGGCTGCGGATGGACGTCGGGATCACCGTAAACCTCCGAAGTCGACGCCTGGAAGATGCGGGCCTTGACGCGCTTGGCCAGGCCGAGGCAGTTGATGGCGCCCATCACCGAGGTCTTGGTAGTCTTGATCGGGTTGAACTGGTAGTGGATCGGCGAGGCCGGGCACGCCAGGTTGTAGATCTGGTCGACCTCGCATTTGAACGGATCCACGACGTCATGCCGCAGGAGTTCGAATCCGGGCGCGTCGTACAGATGCCGGATGCTCGCCTTGCGGCCGGTGAAGAAATTGTCCAGACAAACGACCTCGTGTCCGTCGCGCAGCAGGCGCTCGCACAGATGACTGCCCAGAAAACCCGCCCCGCCGGTGACCAGTATACGCATTGCTATTCTCGAGGATTCGTCCGGCTCGTCATTCGGGCCAGACTGCCGGAACTCTGCGTTCAGCGCCGGGCAGGTTCAATGCGAAAAAGCAGGCGAAGCTCACGCCGTGCGATCTCCGCGGTATCGATTCAACCCGCGGTAGCCGCCGACGTGCAGTCAGCGCGGAAATTCATGGGCTTGCGCGGTCTCGCCGGTTCGTACTGACAGTCAGGTTTTGGTGAATCGTCGCGTCCGACGGCCGGCGGCGTTATCCCCAATGAAACATGCGCCGACCGCACTTCGGCGGCTACGGGTTACTCAATGGCTGCGGCTCAGCCTTTTCGGACCGCAGGATTCATTGCGCAGCAAGCTGGACCTCCGGCGGGGCCAGCGGAACGAACTCCGCGGACGGGCCAGTTCATTGACCCGCGCCCGTCTGCCACTCGCCATCGTAGCGGACCAGGTGGGGATGCGGGCCTGGCGCCATCGAGATCCCCCAGACGGCCCCGTCCGAAACGACCGCCGGATCCGTCAACTCCGGGCGAAAGAGTCCGGGCGCTTTAGGCAGGTCGCGCAACTCTCCGAGCAAGGGCCGGAAGGCCAACCCGTCGGGCGCCCACTGCAGGGTTCGCGCCTGCGGCCCGGTGTCGCTCACCAGGCACAGGACGCCGCCTCCCGCACCGCCCCAGACTTGAACCTCGTGGCCGGAATTCAGCACGGACGCGCCCTGGCTGACTTTGCGGAATGGCCCCTCGGGACGCTCGGCGACCGCCACGCCCATTTCCGTATGGCGCGGCCCGGCGCCGCCGTGCCTCAGACTGCGCCCCTTGTAGTACAGCCAGATCCGTCCGTCACGCACCAGCAGACAGGCATCGTCGACCCGGTAGCTGTCGAAGCGTTCCGCATCCTCGCCCACGGTCAGGATCGGTTCCGGGGAGACACGCTTGAAGGGGCCTTCCGGTTGATCCGCCACCGCCACCCCGATCGCGGTGAAGTCGTCGTGATTGTTGTTCTCGAAGACCTCCAGGGATTGCCCCGGCGTGGGCTTCACTCCGGTGTAATAGAGCCAGCATCGCCCGCCCCGGACCAGGACGTTGGGGGTGAACACCGCATGCGCGTCGAATGCTCCCGCGGCGCCGCATCCGAGCGCTTCGCCGCCTTCGGTCCAGTGGCGGCCATCCGTCGAGAACGCATACCAAACCGTGCCGGCATAGCCCGAGGGATAAAGGGATCGCCGGTGCGGGGGGAGTTCGTCCCGGTTCACCTTCGTAAAGAACACAAAGTAACGGTCCTTTACCCGGATCACATCCGAGGGGTCCCGGCGGCAGATGCCCGGTTCAAGCCCCAAGCCTTCGGCGGCGGAGAAACCGAACTCCAACCCGGTGATCCTCGGCGGTCCGGCCGCTTGCATCAGCGCGAGGCTCATCAGCACCGCCCCCAGGAGAGTGGCGTGGACGCTTCGAACATTCATGTGCCGGTGCATGCGTTTCTTTGTGCGGGCCGCCGGGCGACATGTCAAAGCCGTCCTGCGAATTCCCTCCCCGACGGATTGGGAACGCGGGTCCGCCTACTCCAATTCGACAACGAAAACCTGGTTGAATACCCCGTCCGAGCCGGCCACCCGACGGACATAAGCGATGCGGCGGCCGTCGGGTGAGAAGACGCAAGCCTCGGGGCGCGGGGCGGCATTCTCGGGTAACCGCGCCGTCAGACGCCGGCCCTCGCCGTTTCGGGCATCGGTGACGAACACACTCCCGTCCATGACGTAGGCCAGGAACCGGCCATCCGGGCTCCACGTGAACGTCGAGGCGACGGGCCACGGGTTCCGGGTTACCTGGCGGGGCGCGCCGCCGTTGGGCGACACCGTCCAGAGCTGCACGATCCCGGCGTCGTCCCTGGCCAGGAAGGTGATTTCGGCCCCATCCGGCGAACACCGCAACCAGTGCCGGGGCCCGTCCACTCCGGGATGCAAGCGCTCCCCGGTGAAGGTCAGTCGCCGTTGAACAACGCCGGCTGGCGGGGCAGGCATTCGCCGATCCGTTCCCGCCAGCGGACCGGCGCCCGGTTGGGCCAGGTCCTCCGGCAGATCGACGATGAACACCTCCACCAGCGGATTAGCCCGCCCTGGTCGTGACCGTGCCCTGAAAGGCGAGCGCGCGAGGTTGGCGGGTTCCGTCCGAGCGCAGGTAGCCGTTCGTCCCGACCCAGCCCTCCTCGCACGCCCGGCTGATTTCGTCCGAGCCGGGCTGCGGACGGGCGGTCGTGCGGGTGACCAGCACCGTAAACCACGCGCCATCGTGGTTGCGGGGTGATCGCGCGAAACCCGCACCGGACCACGGGGAACCGATACCCCGATGTTGCGCTGGTTCACATCATGCCCGGCGCCGACTTCCGTGAACCGGCCAAGCACGTGGTCCTCGTAGGTGAAACTCACCGCCTCCCCGTCCGCGCTGAAGACGTGCACATGCGATCCCCCGCAGCGCTCCGGCAGTGAACGGGGGGTCAGGTCACGGGCATCCAGAGTAAACGCCGTCCCCAGGCCGCGCCGCATCCACCCACACGCCCCGGCGGTGCGCCACGGAGTATTGCCAGTCCGGCGTCGGATCCTCCGGGCCGTGGATGAAGATCACCCGCTCCTGTCGCGGATGCCAGGTAACCACCCGCAACCGGCGCCGCGCCGCGATTCGTAGAGCACCTCGATCCGCCCCGTCGCGACGTGGACGCGCTCGATGCGCGTGCCGTCGAACACGCTGCCGGCAGGATCGGACCGGACGTCGTAGGCGATCCACTCGCCATCGGGAGACCAGACGCCGCAGTTGGTGAGAATGCGGCCGCCGGGCCCCGAGGTGATCTGACGTTCCCCGGGGAAAGTGGCGTGGTCACCAGCGTGGGGGGGCAGGATGGGGTGTCATGGCGCCGGCGAGAAGCATCAACTCCACAGCCCGGCGACAGGAGGTTGGACGGTAGTCAGACAACACAGGCGCAAGCTACTGCCATCGAACGTCTAAGTCATGCCCCATCCGCATCGACTACGTCGAACTTATGTACCTGAAGCTGCGACCGGGTCATGCCGTCCTTCCCTTGCCCCGGCGAACTTCCGCGTGCCGGCATCTGCACCTGCCACGGACGGCCCGTTCCGTGGAGCGCTCGGCTGGTTTCCATTTCCGCGCCCAGTCGCCGTGACGGGCGACGATTGCCCTTTCGCATACAGCACCGTTGGTGTGGATTGACCGGCGATACACCCAATGAAGCCGCCTATCTCACGCTCTTCACGACGGGCCGCAACTGCCGGTCGGTATCTCGAGTTGGCGGGCGCCCAGGCGGCGAACACCTCTCCGACTGCCTGGAACGAACGCTGCCGGCCCAGACTGCGATCAAGGCCCGGGACCGACGGATTGCGGCGCTCCGCTGGGTATCCGACCAGGGAATTCAGGAGGGCCTTCACACTCGTCGAGCTGCGCACGGCAATCGCAGCCATCGGCGTGCTTGCCGGTCTGCTGCTGCCAGCGTTATCTGCGGTGAAGAACGCGCGCATGCCTTGAGGCCCGAATCGAATACTAAGCCGTATCGATTCAGTCAATGGACCGCGGATGGGCCTGGCGCTGCTGCCTTGGCGGAGAGGGCGAGAAGCCATACCAAATGGTGAGCCCGAATCCAGGGTGCGCGCTTCGGGCTTCCCTCAACATCAGTGCCCATCGGTGCCCACCCGTGGTGAAGCCAATTGCATGGTTCCGGCTGAGAGGTTTCGGCGGGTGACCACCTGAGTGGCGATACGGGCCCCTTGGTCCCTTTCTTCGACCGCAGCGACGCCGACCACACCTGGGCCAGGGAACAGTGGGGACGAGCCCCGGTGCCGCTGCTGGCGTGTGAGGCGGTTTTGGCCGAAGCCGCATACCTGTTGTGCGCACACGCCGGGCAGCCCGGAAGCGAGCTTTTCGCCTTGTTTGAATGTCGAGTGATCACTGCGCCGTTTCGCCTGGAAGAGCATGCCCGTCCCGTGGCCCACCTGATGGAGAAATACCGGCACTATGACGAATTGAGTGGGTAAGAAGCACCGGGGCGCTGCCCCGGACCCCCCCCCACCCCCACCTCCTTGGCGCCGTTGAGGCACGTTTCTTAGCCGTAACCATGCGGTTGGATTCACCACGGATGGGCGCGGATGGGCACTGATATTGAGGGAAACCAGAATCGCGCGCCCTGGGTTCGGGCTCACCATTTAGTGAGTCTTCTCGCCCTCTCCGCCGAAGCGGCAGCGCCGCGCCCCATCCGTGGCATCCGTGCCCATCCGCGGTCCGTTGACTGAATCGATACGGCTTAGTGGTTTTCCCAACGGGGGAGGGTGTGATAGGTGCATGGGCGTGAAAGACAGCGAGATCTTCGGATTGGCCCTGGGCCTGGCCGGAACCCCCTGGGAAGTGAGCGAGGTGACCTTGGACCTGGACACCCAGCGGCTGGACATCCGGTTGGATTTCCCTCCCGGCACCCAGTTTCCCCGTCCCAGCGACCGCAAGCCCTGCTCGGTCACGACACCAAGGAGCGGACGTGGCGGCACCTGAACTTCTTCCAGTACGAGTGTTACTTGCACGCTTGGGTGCCGCGCATCAACGGCGGGGACCCCGACGGAATCAAGCAGGTGGAAGTGCCCTGGGCCCGGCCCGGATCGGGGTTCACATTGCTGATGGAAGCGTTGCTGGTGATCCTGGCGCGCACCGGGATGACGGTCGCGGAGGTGGGCCGGGTCGTGGCCGAAACCCCCCACCGGATTTGGCGCGTGCTCTTCCACCACGTGGAGCAAGCCCTGAGACAAATGGACCTGAGCCGGGTGCGGGAGTTGACCGGTGACGAGACCAGTGTGCGGCGGGGACACGAGTATGTGACGGTGGTCTGCGAGCCGGCCCGCCGGGCGCGGGGGCGGCGTCCGGCCCAGACCACCCGGGTCCTGGCGGTGAGCGAAGGCAAGGACGCCCAGGCGTTGGAGGTCGCCTGCCAGAGCCTGGTCGAACGGGGTCTCAAACCCGAAGGAATCGTGCCGGTATGCGCCGACATGAGTCCGGCCTACGCCAAGGGCGTGCAAACCTGTTTTCCCTTGGCAGAGCTGGTCTTCGATTTCTTCCACGTCGTGGGACTGATCACCGAGGGGGTGGACCAGGTGCGCCGACGCGAGAGCCAGCAGTTTCCCCAACTGCTTAAGGGCACCCGCTACCTTTGGCTCAAGAACGAAGCCAAGCTGACCGAAGCGCAGCGTCAAACCCTCCAGACCCTGGCACGGAGCAAACTGCAGACCGCCAAGGCGCACACCCACCTGGTGGCCTTCCAGGACCTGCTGCGGGTCCGCAACGACGAGGAGGCGGTCGGAGGCTTGAAGTGGTGGTACAACTGGGTCACCCACAGCCGCATTCCCGAAATGATCAAGGTGGCCAAAAGCATCAAGCGGCACTGGGACGGCGTCTTGGCCTACCTGCGCACCCGGCTGACCAACGGACCGGCCGAAGCCATCAACGGGATCATTCAGACCGCCAAGCGCAAGTCGCGCGGGTTTCGCTGCTTCGGATACTTCCGCATCATGATCCACTTACTGACTAGTCCTTAGCATAGACTACACTCGGAGCACAAAAGAAAGAGCGCACGAGCTTGGAGTTTGCCTTGATGGCAGAGAGGTCCCTCAGCACCCTCTCCTTGAGCGATTCATTCTGTGCCAGTGGGCGTTTGGCCACTCCGTTGGTCTTGGCGTACTGCCAGACAAACTCGTCCGGATTGAGGTCTGGGGCGTACGGCGGCAGAAAGTGCAGTTCCAAGTCGCCGCGACAGCTCGCCACATAGGCCGCGACGGCTTTCGCCCGGTGGCTCGGGTGGCCATCGACGACGAGGAACACTTTGCCCCGACCACCGCGTCGGAAATCCTTGAGGAAGGTCACGAACCGCCCGGCATTGAACATGCCGGTATAGACCTGGCTCCAGAACCCGCCCCGCGCGCTCACCGCACTGATGGCGTTTACCTTCTGGCGCTGACCAGTGGTACGGACTACCGGGGTCTGCCCCTTCAGTCCGTAGGTTCGGCCCAGATTGGGTTCGGAACTGAAGCCAGCCTCGTCCAGGAAGAAGATCGTTGCCCCGTGTTTACAGGCTCTTTGGCGCAGGCGCGGATAGTCCTCTTCAACCCATTTTGCCACGGCGACGGGGTCCCGCTCATAGGCGCGGCGCAACGGCTTCTGCGGGGTGATCTCCAGCCGGGCCAGCAATCGTCCCACCGCGGTGAGTTGGAGACCGATGCCGAACTTCTGCTCGATGAGCTGCGCCACAATCTGCCGCGTCCACAATCCAAAACTAAACCCATATTGCCGGGGGTCCTTGCCGATGATCCAACGGCGCACTTGCTGGCATTGTCTGGGGGTGAGCTTGGGCTTGGGGCCGGTAGCCTTGCGCATTCGCAGCGCTTCCATGCCCTTCTTTCTGGCCGCTCGCAACCAGGGATATATCGAGGTGCGACAAAGCCCCAGGGAACGTATGACTTCACTGGGTTTCTCCCCATCCTCCAGCACTCGTCGTACCGCGATGATCCGCAGCGTCTCCAGTGATTGGTGGTCAAGCTTCCGTCCGTCCTGCTTCGCCATGCCCCAACCATAGCACCTTTAGTACTGTAGGCTATCCTAAAGACGTGTCAGCAATCGCCTCCGAGTTGACCTTTGACCTGCCCTCTCCCATCCCCCTGGACCCACACAAAACGTCATAGAGGCGATTTTCCTGGCCCGAACTCACAGGATTCGGCGCATTACTACCCTGGAGACCGGGACAGCGCCGCTTCAAGCCGAAGAGCCGGGCCGGTTGCTCCATGACCAAAGAAACAAACAACGAATAACTACCCATGTCATCCTTCAACGCCAAAATGCACGTATTGAATAACACTGGGCAAGACCTGACAGGATGGGTCGCTCACTTAAGTGGATCGAATCCCGATCTCGAGACCCAGATCGACCTTGACAATCTGCCCAATGGGGTGCTCTCACAACCCACCGGCATCAATGTCCGAAGCGACCATCACGATTACTTCCAATACTCCCTTGTTGTGAATGGCAAGCAAGAGGAGGGCAGACTGAGAAACGGAGTTCATGCGCCAGGTTCCAACGTATTCGTGGTAGTGAGTGCCAAAGGAGTCGTCGTTATAACTCAGAACAACGGGTGGGACACAGCAACGTACTGAATAGAGTCCATCGGAACGAGGTGGCAGGCGTGTGTTACTCGCCATCGACCGCGATGGCTCTCGGGTTCTCTGCTGCGCTTCAACTCGGGAAGGCGCGTCGCCACCGTCGCCTCTTGGAGCCGTTGCGCGAGCGACGGCTCTCACGGCTTGTACCCAAGTTGCGCCTCAACGGGTATGCCCAACTGGACTTTCGTGGAAAGCAACAGAGAGTCGGTGGGACGCACGCAAGTCGAGACACTTCGGCTTTGCTGGCCCAAGTGTCGCCGATTCGGCGCACTCTCTTGTTGGTGATCGGAACCTGGACCCTGTGTATCTGATGAGACAGGTCTGGGCTCCATAAGCCAGCCAATCCATGTCTTACATCACCGGTAGATTGAGAAAACAGCCGAACCAGGCGGTCCGCAGAGCCTGGACCTCATCAAGGAATCGCATCACAGGAATATGGACGCATGAACTCACGACACATAGCACCGCTCCGTACCATGCTCGGTCAGCATCGGACGTTGTCAGCCCCGAGAGCCTGCGGTATTCCATTCTTCCTCTTCGCCCTGGTTGTATTGGCGGCATCCACTGCCGCCCAGCCGACTCCAAGGATCCAAAGCCTCAGCCAGGGAGACGGTGGGGTGATCGCAATCGACGTGAGTGGTGCTTCATCGACGGACTAGGTGGAGATCGGTGTCGAGCAATCGGGCGCGGTGGGATCAGCAGAGGAGTCCTGGTCCGAATTGCCTGTGCTATCCCGACGGCGAACCGGTGACGGTACGTTTCGAGCCACCATCGCCGACCCCGAGTCAAGTCCGGCGTTCTTCCGCATTCGCAGCGATTTGACGCCGCAGGCCCGAATGCTGGTTGCCAACAATCAAGTCGGTGGGTTTATGAGAACCGGCCATCACGTTGGTCCGGAGCCCCCCGGCGGCAGGGGCGACATCCTGACCGGTGACCCGGGTTTCACCCGCGAACTGTTGTAAAGGGGTCGGTTCTTGATATTGTAAAGGGGTCGGTTCTTGATATTGTCATATCCGAGATTTCGCGTCGCGGATCTCCGCGGTGGTCCCCGCTCGCGCACCCGGCAGTCGCGGTGCAGTTCCGACATGCGGACAACGTAGGCATCCCCCAGTTGCATGTCCTGATCGTGGTTTTTTTCCATCAGGCGGGCCACGGGACCGGCATGGTCTTCCAGACGAAACGGCGCAGTGATTGCCTGGCGTTCAAACAAGGCAAGGAGCTTGCTTCCGGGCAGTCCGTCGTGTTCCCGCAGCAGGTACGCGGCTTCGGCCAAAACCGCTTCACACGTCAGCAGCGGCACCGGGGCTCGTCCCCACCGTTCCCTGGCCCAAGCGTGGTCGGCGTCGCTGCGGTCGTAGAAAGCGACCAGGGGCCCCGTATCGAGCAGCCAAACGGTCATCGTCCGAAACCTCTCAGGCGCTGCTTGTTTCGGGCCAGGTCGCCGAAACCGCTCTGCACACAGCTCATCGCCTTTCCGGCACGTGAGTGGAAGTAACGGGGGCACCCACTGGATCAGGCTGCCTTCAGTCTCCCACCTGCACGCTCTGCTTCCAGGAACGCGCCGGGACGGCGGATTGGCAGACCATAGAAGTGGCTCCCGAGCAGCGCGGCAAAGTCCGCTCGATCCAGTGTGAGCAAGACGTCAGCCCATGCCAGGGCGCTGAAGAGCACAGGGCGATCCTTTGCCACCGGAAAAACCGCCGCGTGGTTCAAGGTGAGCACATCATCCCGCACCTGCAAGTCCTGGCGTAGGCGTGGCCAGTCCATGCTGGCCGACAGAGGCAGCCGAGGCAGGTTTCTCACCACCTCTTCCAGCACGTATGGCGTCACCACCAATACCCATGAATTGGCCGTTGCCAACCGAAAGACCTCACGGGATGCCCCCTTCGTAGAGCCGCTGGCGGCCAGGAGCACACTCGTGTCGAGAAAGAGCCTCATGCACCCTGCCGGAAGCGCACCAGATCAGTTTCGTCTTCGGTGATCCAGGACTCGATTTCTTCCCGGCTGAACCGGCGGGGCTCCGGCAACCGGGCGCCTTCGGTCCGAAGCCGAGCAGCCAGGAACAGCATCAGTTCCTGTTTGTCTTCCGGGGGCAGCGCCTCGGCGGCCCTCTCAATATCTGCCAGTGTGCTCATGCCGCGAATCTGCCCCGCTGAGCTTTTGTGGTCAACCAGACTCGCGAGGTTCGAAGCCGGAGCCAACCACGTGCAGGAACACGCTCAGTCCTCCTCCACCTTCACGTACAGGGGGCATAAAGCGGTTCTTGATATTGTCATATGACCTTCCTCATCGCCCGCACCCCGGCCATGAAGCGGTGGATCAGGGCGGGGTCTTTGATGCCGGGGGCGGACTCGACGCCGCTGGATACGTCGAGGGCTTCCGGGTGGACCTCGTGGATGGCTTGGGCGGCGTTGTCCGGGGTGAGGCCGCCGGCGAGGATTATGGGGCGGCCCAGCTTTCGCGCTTCGATGGCGAGGTTCCAGTTGAAGCGGGCGCCGGTGCCGCCGCGTTGGCCGGGGACGTAGGCGTCCAGGAGCCAGGCATGGGCCATGTCGTAGGCGGGGAGCGCGGCCAGTGACTCGGCGTCCTTGATGCGGAAGGCCTTGATCACCGGCAGCGGGAGAAAGCGGGCGCAGAATTCGGGAGTTTCTTCGCCATGGAACTGAACTGCCGTCAGGCCGCAGGTTTGCACGGCCTCGCGCACTTCGGATTCGCTGGGGTTCACGAAGACGCCGACCCGCGCCACGAAGGGCGGCAGGCTTCGCGCGATGTCGGCGGCCTTTGTCAGGTCAATGCAGCGGGGGCTGCCGGCGAAGAACATGAATCCGATGGCGTCGACGCCCGCTGCCGCGGCCGCTTCGGCGTTCTCCAGGCGGGTGATGCCGCAGACTTTGACGCGCACGCGCATGGGCTGGATGACCTTCCTGCGAATTCGCCAGCGGCTTGGTTCAGACCACCGCCCAAGCCGGCGGGTTGTTCAGACGGTAGAGGATTTCGCCCGCCTTGCGGACCAGCAGCACGCCTTCGTCCTCGCGATTGGCGAAGGACTCGGGATCGATGGAGGCCGGATCGCGGTAGCCCAGGTTGACCTCGCGGCAGAGCGCTTCCGGAATGCGCGTCGCGAGGGTCACCCGGGCCCGGGCCTGCTCAACGCCGCCTTCGAAGGTGCCCAGTCCGTGGACGTGGGTCGAGTGGGCCAGCACGCCCCAGGGATGGTGTTTGAAGCGATCCCATTGTTTCACGAAGTAATCCCGGCAATGGTAGCCCACCTGCCGGATGGTGTCGCCGTGGGTGACGCAGATTTCGTCGAGGTGCGGCGCGTAGATGATCAGTTCGCCGCCGTCGGCCAGGACGGGTTCGAGCTTGTACATGCACTTGGCGGCGGTCCACAGCTCATCATACATCGGCGGCGCGCAGGCGAGGATGGTTTGGAACGGACGGTCCTTGTAGATGATGTGCTTCTGGTCGGAAAGCGTGCTCGCCCCGAGCCAAGCTTCCTCGGGACTGCCGAAGAACAGTCCCGCAAGCCCCGTGCCTTCGACCACGAGCGCGAAGCATCGCTTTGGCACCTCGACGAGCGCCGCGGCGCGGTCGACCACCTTGCGTACGGCCGTGTGCTGGTGGCCGATGATCTTCGGGGTCGAGATCACCGCGCCGAGCCAGTGGAAGAAGTTCAGGATCTCGGGACCTGCCACGCCGGGGAAGAGGTATTTGTTGCCGCCCGAAAACCCGATGACTTCGTGCGGGAACACCGGGCCGATGATGATCACCTCGTCGTAATCGAAGAGGCGCCGGTTGATGTCCACCGGCACGTCCATGGCGAAGCGGCCTTCGGTGAGGGCGTCGATCTCCGCGGCGGGCAGCGTGCCGATGCGCTTGAGTTCAGCGGGATTGTCCCAAGCGTGGTTCAGGAAGCGGGCGCGGGCATAGATCGTGGCGCGTTCCTCTTCGGTGATTTCGAGCCGCCGGCAAATTGCGGCTTCCGACATCGGTTGATGCGTGCCGAGCGCGACGAGCACATCGAGGGCGTCCGTCACCAAGCCGAGTTCATCGTAAAGCGGCTTGAAGATCATGCCGACCGGCGCGGTGCGGGTGCTGTCGGGGATGATCAGGAGAACGCGCCGTCCGCGGTAGTCAGCGGCCGGACAAGCGCGCTGCACGAGCGCGGCGGCCTGGGTTGCGGTCAGCGCGCTTCCGGCATCGGCGATGAGGGAATTGGCAGGCATGGAGTTCAGATGGTTTGCGCGAGGAAACCGCCGTCGACGCGGATGTCCGCGCCGGTGACGAAACTGCTTGCGCGCGGGCTGGCGAGGAAGAGGGCGGCGCCCACGAGTTCTTCGGCCTCGCCGAAGCGGGCCATCGGGGTGTGGGTCCAGATGGACTGCGTGCGTTCGGTCGGGGAGCCGTCGTCGTTGAACAGCAGCTTGCGGTTCTGGCCGGCGGGGAAGAAGCCGGGGGTGATGGAATTCACGCGCACTCCGCTGGGCGCCCATTCGCGGGCGAGGAACCGGGTGAGGTTGAGCACCGCGGCCTTGGCGGCGGAGTAGGCGACCACGCGGGACAACGGCAGGTGGGCCGAGACGCTGGCGATGTTGATGATGCTGCCCTTGCCGCGCGCGACCATGCCCGGGCCGAACACCTGGCAGGGGAGGAACGCGCCGCCGACGAGGTTCAGGTCAACGTTTGCGTGCCAGTTTTCGAGGGGAATGTCCTCGAAGCGGTTTTCGGCGGTGACGGTGGTTTTCGGGTCGTTGCCGCCGGCGGCATTGAGCAGGATGGTGGGGGCGCCAAGCGTTCGTTCCACGCCTTCGGCGGCGGCTTCGAGGGTGTCGCGTTTGACGGCGTTGGCGGGGAAGAACTCCGCCGTGCCGCCGAGTTCGCGCAGTTCCTTGACGCGGGCTTCGCCGGCTTCGGGTGAGAAATCCAGGATGGCGACCCTGGCGCCGGCGGCCGTGAACCCGCGCGCAATGGCGCCTCCCAGCACCCCGCCGGCCCCGATCAACACCGCCACTTCTCCGTCGAGCTTGAACAGATCCATGGTCATGGACTCTGGCCAAAGCCGGACGTGCGGTGAAGCAAAATCAAGGTTTGAAGGCGTCGTGGGTTTCGCTAGAGTGACCGCCCAAGATGTGCGTGTTGCCCAAACCCAACGTCATCCTGACTCACGAGAGTGACCTGGACGGCCTTGTATCCGGCCTGCTGCTGCAACGGCTGGCGCGCAAGCTGTTTGCCGAGGAGATCCGGCTCGAGGCCTGGCACACCCATGCCTGGCAGAACCGGCCATTGGACGAGCCGGCGGCCTGGGTGGCCGACTTCAGTTTCGATGCCCGCATGGACCGCCCGAACTGGGTGGTGTTCGATCATCATCCGGCCAGCGCGCAACCGGTCCACGCGCGGCTCATCCATGATCCCGGCAAGTCCGCCGGCCGGCTGTGTTACGATCTCTGCTGCGCAAATGGGCTGCAAAGCGACGCCCTGGACCGGTTGGTCCAGTTGAACGACGTTGCCGATCTTTTCCTCCACGAGCACGCGGATTTCGAGCTGGCCAGTGACTATGCCTCGTTGGTTAAGGCCTATCATTTTTGGAACCTGCACGAGGTCATCGGGGGGGAGTTGGAGCGGCTGCTCGATCATCCGCTGCTCGAAGTGATGGCCACGCGGCGCCGGGTCGAGAACCCGCTCGGTCTCGAATGCAGCCGGCGATCGCTCCAGCCGTTGACTCCGGAGATCGCCTACGTTCCGGTGGTCGTCGGCAATCCCAATCAGATCGTCCACGAGCTGCTGTACAACGGGGCCGGGCATTTCTCGACGTTGATGACGTTGGCCCGTCGCGGCAACGGGCTTGTCGTGGCCAGCCTGCGCAGCCGCAATGGCGAGGCGCTCGCCGTGGCCGGGAAACTGCAAGGAGGCGGCCATCCCGATGCCGCGGGCGCCACATTGCCGCGCAATATCCGCAGCATCCCGGACGCGCTGGACTATCTGCGCCGCGTGCTCGCCCCGCCGACTGCCAATCCTCCGTGCATTACCGGGATGGCGGGTTTGCTCGAGACCTTTGACAACGGGTTGAAAGCCGGCTGAGGCCGATCGGTGGGATGGCTTTCAGAGGTCGGGAAGCAGGATCGCCGGGCGCAAACGTGCCACCCAGGCCGACGGCAGTCGCAGGTCCCGCGAGTTTTCCAGCGATGACTCGGTTCCCACATGCCCGTCCCCGAACGCCACGGCGGCGCGCTGCCGGTGGCGGAAGTGCGCCGTCGCCTCGGTGGTGTTCACGTAGTAAAACTCCTCGAGCAACGGATTCTCCGGGGAGGCCGGGGCTTGAAAGGTGTTTACCTGGGCGGCATCGGCGAAGAAGGCCAGGTCGCTGAGCCGCGGCAGTCCGGCCGTTCGGAGCGGTGGTTCGGCGGCGGGACGCGACAGGTGGAGGTTGTAGCCGTAGCCGTAGGCCGCGCCTGCTGCCTTGAGCTTGAAGGTGGGGAGATGGTAGCGGAGGGAGGGACAGAGTTCGACACCCCTCCCGCCCAGGTAAGGGAACAGGGCTCCTTGCGAGGCGTCAAAGCGGCGTTTCCCCTCCGCGCCCCGTTCCAACCAACCGAACCAGTAGCAATCCCCTCCGTTGAGCGTCCCGGTCCGATAGCGGAACAGTGCGCCCTCGTGGTCGTCGGTGTACATCTGGGTGGCCAGGGCCAGTTGGCGCAGATTGCTGCGACAGCGGATTTCCAGCGCCTTCTCGCGGCTGCGCGAGAGTGCCGGTAGCAGCAGGCCGGCGAGCACGCCCAGGATCGCAATGACCACGAGCAGTTCGACCAGCGTGAAAGCACGGGCGGCAGCGCTCGGGGCACGCGACCTGCATGTTCTGCGGTCGGTCATGGCTTGTCCGCCGCCACGCGGTACAAGGACGTTCCGGGCAACGGCGCCGGGTCGGTCAGTTCCAACGTCCTTGCTTCGCCGTCGGTTTTCCCGCCCACGTCCTGCCAGGCGTCCGGCAGGACCCTTCGCTGGAGCTGATAGCGCCAGCCGGTGCGGCCCGCGAACGAGACCTTCCAGGTTCCTGCCTCCCACCGCCCCTGGATGCCTTCCACCGGCGGCGGTGGCAGGCGGAGCCGGACTTCGTCGATCCAGCCCGTTGCAAAGAGGCTGCCGTCGGCGCCGTCGTCGCTGTAGCTGCGCACGGCGAAGGTGTCCACACGGAAGTCGGTGAACTGGGGCGACAGCGTCACGGGCGGGATCCCGTCAACGGGGATGCCGTCGCGCT
The DNA here is from genome assembly GCA_024233305.1 of Verrucomicrobiales bacterium. Lineage (GTDB taxonomy): Bacteria > Verrucomicrobiota > Verrucomicrobiia > Limisphaerales > J093 > J093. Next base: position 122,650 of record JACKPV010000024.1, on the reverse strand, counting down.
TGAGATTGAGGGCGAGTCGGGAGTCCGCTGCCGAGAATTCGATCCCGAGTTGATAACGGGAACCTGGTTCGAGTTCGAGCAACAGGAAGTCGTTCGCGCCGCTCCAGTTGAATCGCCCGTTGGCCGTCACCACCGTCGGCCACACCGTGGCGCCGTAGCCGCTGTCGGGGAAGTAGGCCAGCTCGACCAGATTCGGGCACTGCGCGTTGCCGCGCCGAAAGGCCGGCGTGGTGGCGTCGGCGTGGCGATGCAACCCGACGGCGAGTTCGAAGGTATGCGGTTTGGCGGGGTTCCCGCCGACCGCCACGTGATCGAGTTCGATCTCGAAACCGAATCCGAAATCGTCCGCGCGACTCAGCACCGTGCCCAGCGGCCGCCAGAGATAGCTGTTCGGTTGCGCCGAATCCCACGTGACTCGCAGGGCCTCGCGGTCCGCATCCCAGTTGAACAGGTCCGCCTTGCCGAACGTCGCCCAACCGTTGTCGGCCGGTGCGCGCGAGAAGTCCTCGTGCCATTCGGCGCCGTGGATCGCCCCGGCCAGTCCAGCTCCCAGGAGAACCAGCCGGTCGATCCCGACGCGAAGCGGAAGCGGCGCGCGCCGACAACGCCCGGGACCGCCGGGCGAACGGCGGACGCTACGCACGGTGGCCCGCGGTGTGATGGGTGTCATCGGCCGGATTCCGTGGGTTGTTTTCCGAGCCCTGCCCGATCCGTCGGGCGCGACGTCCCGTCAGGAGGCCCGCGAGTCCCAGGAGGAACAGGGCGCCGGTGGAGGCTTCGGGGACGGTGGCGAACCCGTCGATTTCGGCGTGGCCCGAAAGCACCGACACCCGCACAAACCGGGCGGCGTCGATCCCGACCGGGTTGCCTTCGCGGTCGAGGGCCCAGGCCAGATCGTAACCGGCGCCGCCCGCCGAACCGGTGTAGAGCGCGCGGATGCCGGCGAGGTCCTGTCCGTCGAAGTCCGCGGCGGCCAGCGAGGGATCCACCGCCAGCCCGAAATCCCCCATGCCATCCGTTGGGAAGAGGGCGTCCACCACGGGCGCGAGCGAGGGGTTCAGTTCGTAGAAGGTCGTTCCGTCCTCGCTCACCGCCACCCGCGTTTCGCCCAGGGTTGCGCCGAAGAGGCTGCCATCCGTGACGCCGCCGCCCGTGAAGTCGCCGTTGACGATCACAAACGCCGCGCTGCCGTAGATCTGGAAGTCGATGCCGTAGGGATGCGCGGGATCGTTGATGGCCGGCGTTGCCAGGCGGACGGTGAGTTCGCCGCCTTCCCCGAGCGAGACGATTTGCGACCGCAAATAGGGTGCCCCGAACGGATCGACGGGGAAGGCGCCGCCATATTGGGGATCCGGGTCGACGGTGACGCGCGAGGGCATGCCCAGGGCGGCCGTCTCGTTGAGGTAACCTTCGCCTGTGGCCCAATCTGTGGCATAGCCTGTGCCCGGCTCGTAGGCGACGATGGCGTCGGCGAAGCCGGCCTGCGCTGTCCGGGCCCATCCGCCGACGATCACCAGGCTGAGTCCTGTGCGGAGGAGGGAATGCTGTGTTTTGTTGACCATGTTTTCGTTCTGCTTCGTTGCGGTTCCCGGGGGCGAAAACCAGGTCGAAGGGGCGGACTTCCAGAGCGGCGCACGGCCAAAAAGAAAGCCTTCGTCCCCCGACAAAGCGGCGAACGAAGGCGTTGCAAAGCTCTGCCCGAACACGGTTCGGGCGACTGGCCTCGTCCTTCTCTTGGCGGAGAAGTGGATTCCGCCGGGGCGGAATCGGACAAGCACGACCCAAGCGGTATCCTGACTCGGGACCTCAAACCTCGCTCCCGCCTTCCCGGATCGTCCGTCGATCCAGTGGCCGTGGGAGTTCGTATTCCCTCACAGTGGCGCAACCGTCCCCGATTCGCACGGGGTTCCCTGACCTTTGACCGTGTTCATGAGCGGATCCGCAGACCCGCCGCTTTCAATGAACTGCCGTCATGCTAGGGCGACGCCGGATCGGGGCAAGGCAAAAAGGCCGGTCGCCGGCGGCGAGCCGGCCTGCGCTGAAACCCGAGGCTCGCGGGTGACAAACGGGCGGGGCTCGGCTAGTCTAAACACCGACATTAGCAAACCACCATGCAACAGCTTCTCCATTCCTTGTCCTTCCGCCCGGTTGCCTTGGTCCTCGCGACCGGAGTCTCGTTTCTTGCCGCGGCGGCTTCCGCCGATGACTGGCCGCAATGGCGGGGGCCGACCCGCGACGGCATTTCGAAGGAAACCGGTCTGCTGCGCGAATGGCCGGCGGCTGGCCCCGCACTTCGCTGGCAGGTGAACGGGACCGGCGCGGGCTACTCCACGCCGGCGGTCGTCGAAGACCGCCTGTTTCTGCTCGGCAACGAAGGCCTGGACAACGAGTTCGTTCAGGCGCTCGCGGCGGGGGACGGACATCGCGTCTGGCGGACGCGCATCGGGAAGGTCGGCAACCCGGATCAGAAGCCCAACTATCCGGGCGCGCGTTCGACCCCGACGATCGATGGCGACCACGCCTATGCGCTGGGTTCGGACGGGGACCTCGTTTGCCTGGAAGCGGGCTCCGGGAAACTGGTTTGGCGCAAGAACCTCCGCGCTGATTTCGGCGGAAAGCCGGGGATTTGGGCGTATGCGGAATCGCCGTTGATCGATGGCGACACGTTGGTCTGCACGCCGGGAGGGAGCGAAGCCACGCTGGTCGCCCTGCACAAGGACACGGGCGCGGTCCTTTGGAAGTGCGCGGTTCCGGGCGGCGACGAGGCGACCTATCCGTCGGTGATTCAAACTGAAATCGGCGGTGTGAAGCAGTATGTGCAGTTTCTGAAGCAAGGGCTTATCGGAGTGAACGCGCGCACCGGCGAAACCCTCTGGCGGTATGGCGAGACGGCGGATCTTCGCTCGGGCGGGAGCATCATGACGCCCGTGGCCTATCGCGGGCAGGTCTACAGCGCCGCCGGACTGGTCGGCGGCGGTCTGGCCCGTGTCCAGGCCGGCGCGGACGGCCGTTATCGCGCCGAGACGGTGTATTTCTCGAAGAAGCTGCCCATCGGAATCGGCGGTGTGGTGCGGTTGGGTGATTATCTGTACGGCGCCTCGGGCCAGTCCCTGCAATGCGTCGGATTCGGTTCCGGCGAAGTGAAGTGGGAGGATCGCTCGATCGGCGCTGCCTCGGTCGCCTACGCTGATGGTTGCCTCTATCTCCGCGGCGAGAACGGCGAGGTGGCGCTGGTGGACGGCTCGCCCGAAGGCTATCGGGAGAAGGGACGGTTCAGCCCGGCGAACCAGCCGGATCGCGGTTCATCGAAGGCGTGGAGCTACCCGGTCATCGCCAGCGGGCGGCTCTATCTGCAGGATCTCGATACCGTCTGGTGCTACGACATCGCCCGTTGAGCCCGGTCGCGGGGGTTGCCTTCGAGCCACCGGCGCGGCCGGGACACCGAATCGAGCGAGTGACGGAAGACGCTGCATGACACGCGAGCAAGCCTTCCAGTTGTTGCGGGAATTCACGCAGTCCGAATCCCTGATCAAACACGCGCTGAGCGTCGAAGCCGCCATGCGCCATTACGCGCCGCGCTTCGACGGGGATCCCGAACAGTGGGGGTTGGTCGGGCTGATTCACGACTTCGATTACGAACGCTGGCCGGATCCTCCCGATCACACCCGCGCAGGCGCGAAGCTCCTCCGGGATCGCGGCGTGGACGAGGAGGTGGTCGGGGCAATTCTCTCGCATGCTGAATGGAACCAGGCCGATTTCCCGCTGGACCGCCCCCTGCGCCAGACGCTCTTCGCGGTGGATGAACTGTGCGGGTTCGTTGTGGCCGTGGCCTGCGTCCGGCCGGAGCGCCTGGCGGGCATGCAGCCGGGCAGCGTCCGGAAGAAGCTGAAGCAGAAGTCGTTCGCCGCGGCGGTGAGCCGGTCGGACATCGAACACGGCGCGGCGTTGCTGGGATTGCCGCTCGACGAGCACATTGCCAACGTCATCGCCGCGCTGCAGTCCGTGGCCGGTGAACTGGGCCTGCAAGCTCCCGCGTCCGCCTCCGACTGAAGCCACCCTCGTTGCCGTTTCAGTCGACCGGCGCACAGGTTTTCCCAACTTGGGAAGTCCCGCCGCCGGGGTGCAATCCGGGCGGTCTTACTCGGATGCCGGCCCCGCCAATCCGGGCGGCAGGTCGTCGCGGTTGATGATCCAGGGATGGGCCAGCAACTCGCGGGTATGCTCGTTTGCGGCGAGGCTCCATTTCGCATTCCAGCTCATGAAGAAACACGTCCGTGGGAAGTGCGTCACCAGCCCGGCGATGAACCGGCGATAATCGTAGTCCCCGGGCGGACGTTGCGGTCCGTGCGGCCCGTATTCCGTGAACCCGAACGGCTTGCCGATGGCCGCCAGCGCGGCATAGCCCCGGATGTGCTGCGGGTCGATGTCGTCGGTGTAGGCGTCCAGTCCCACGATGTCCACCCAGGCGTCGCCCGGGTAATAGTCGCCGGTCTTGCTGCCGTGGTTGGGGCCGTAAACCCAGAGCAGGTTGTCGAGTTGTTTGTTGTTGGTGAAGTACTCGAACATGTGGCGCCAGACGCGGATGAACACCGCCGGATCATGCCCGCCCCACCAGAACCAACCGCCGTCCATTTCGTGGAACGGGCGCCATAACACGACGACCCCCGCCTCCTTCAACTCGAGCAGACCGGTCGCCAGCAGGTCGAGTTCCTGCATCCACCGTTCATGCGTGGCATGGCCCGGTTCCAGGAGGTCGGCGAGGGTGACCCCCTTGTCGCGCAGGCCGCCGCCCTTCGGATTGGCCGGGTTGTAGAGGTGCGCCATGATCGTGACCAGTCCGCCCTGGCGCCAATAGGCGATGGCCGCCCGGTTCGGCGCCTCCCATGTGAGGCTACCGCGCGGAAAGTCCGCATAATCCGCCCCCAGCAGCGCCGGCCATTCGCCGGTCTTGGTGTGAATCTCCTCCATGATGCGGAGGTTCGACCCGTTGCCGAAATCGGTGAACTGCCCGGACAAGCATCGGGGTTCCGTCCGCTCGTCGATTTCATGGAAATAGTCGAGGATGGCACGGGCCCTGGCGTTCGTCTTTGGGTTCGCCGGTTCGACGGCTTGGAGCGCGAGGAGACCGGCGGCGGCGGTCGCCAGGCCGGCCGGGATGAAAGGGAGGGCGAGCAGCGGATGGTTCATGCCCGACGCTCCCGCTCCGTCCCCTGGCTTGCCAAGCACAATCGTGGCGGCCGGCGAACGGCGCGATGGTTTGCGGACGGGATGGTGCCCCCGCGCGAATGGTTGCGGGCGGGGCAGGGCTGCCGTATGAGTGGCGTCCGATATGCGATGTGCCCTGCTCCTTGGACTCTGTCTGTGCGCCCCCCGGGGGACGGCCGAAATCGCGGTGAACAGCCCGCCGGGCAAGGGACCGGCGTCGCGGCTGATCCGGGGCGAAGTGATGCAGGTGGCCTCGATGGGCGAACTCCGACGGGCGATCGAGCGCGCCAACCACGACGCCCAACCCGCCACGATCCTGCTCGCGGACGGCGTTTATGTTCTGGACGTTTCCCACCTCCACCTCGATTGCCCCGGCCTCGTGATCCGCGGCGCGCGCGGCAACCGCGAGGCGGTCACCATCCGCGGCCCCGACGAGGGGCCTTCAGCGACGGCCACGCACGTCTTTCTGGTTTCGGCCGACGACGTGGTGATCGCGGACCTCACCCTGGGTTATTGCCGTTGCCACGGGATCCAGGTGCAGGGTGAAAGGCCGCATGATGTCGCGGGCCTGCGGGTGAGCAACTGCCGGCTGGTGAACTGCAACGAACAGTTCATCAAGGGCTCGTCCAGCGACGACGATCCCGTGGGGGCCACGGACGGCTGCATTGAGAACTGCCTGTTCGAGTTTACCAGCGGCTGGGCCTATCAGTTCTACACGGGCGGAATCGACATTCACAAAGGGGTGAACTGGGTGGTCCGGCACAACCTTTTCCGGAACCTCCGGCTGCGCGATTCAGGGGGCGGACTCACCGAGCATGCGATTCACTTCTGGAAACGGTGTCCCACGCGGCCGCAGAACCTCGTGGTCGAACGCAACTGGATCGTTAATTGTGACCGCGGCATCGGGTTCGGTTTGAGCCACACCGAAGGCGGTCTCCAGGGCGGGGACAGCGTGATCCGCAACAACTTCGTCTTCAATGACGGCTCCGGCCCGCGGACCGACGTGGGGATTGGTCTCGAAGCCGCCGACGGGGTCCGGGTCGAGAACAACACCGTCGTCGTTCAGGGCTATTGGGCGCCGGTCGAGTACCGGTTTCCCGCCAGCACCAACCTGGTGTTTCGCAACAACCTCGTGAACGGGCCCATCACGCAACGCGACGGGGCGCCCGCTGCCAATCGGGAACGCAATCTCGAACGGATCGAGAGCGGCTGGTTCCGGGATCTGCCGGCGGGCGATCTGCACCTGACCCGGACGGCCACCGCCGCCATCGATCAAGCGCTCGAACTGGAGGGTTTCACCGAGGACCTCGATGCCGATCCGCGCCCCCGCCAAGCCGGCTGGGATATCGGAGCGGACGAGTTCTGAATGGCAGCCGCCCGTCACTTCAGCGGGAAGCGGACAATCGTCACCGTGTCCTCCTCGCGTACGGTCCGGGGATCGGTTTCGTACGTCTCGAACGGGGGGATCTTCCGGTTCAAGGCGAACACGCGGGCGCGCGCCCGCATCATCCCTGCGGTCCAGGCGTTGCCGAGATGCCGGTAGGCGCCCGTGTGCCGGATGGCGTAGACGCGGGTCGAGGGCAGTTCACCGGCATGCAGTTCTGCGGGCAGATCGCCTGGCGCCGTCGCCACGGGGATGCCCAGCGTATACTCGGCGGCCCCGCTCTTGAAATCCCACCGATGCGTGATGGCGAAGGGCTTGTCCGAGGGCGGCAATTCGCGTCCGGTGAACCACGCGGTCAGGGTCGCGAAGTCCGCGCTCATCGATGACGCGATGTCCGCCATGGCGCACGTCCGCCGGATCCCTATGAAGCGCGATCCGGTGAACGACTGCGGACCGAGGAACTCGAGCTTGGACGGCACGGCGCCGGTTTCGACGTCATCCTTCAGCATGGTCAGGCCGCGCTGGAAGTCCATGCCGACGAACCCGGTCATCATGGGTTTCATCCAGAACATGAAGAACGGCAGCGAACCGTCCATGGTCCAGGTGGTCTCGGTGCCCCCGTCCTTGGCGTGGAACGTGAAGCCCACCTGCGACACGGACTTCCAGGGTTTCAGAAAGGTCAGGCGGTACTCGATGGATCGCGGCGCCTCCTCGCGCGTGATCTCCATCTCGCCCTGCCCCACGATCCGACCGTTCCAGGCGTAGCGGCGGCCGTCCTCGCTGAAGGTGATCTCGCAATCCGGTTCGAGCACGAACCACGGGGACCAGGTGGGCCAGCGACGGAAATCGCGGACGGCGGCGTGGACCTGCTCCACGGGCGCGTTGATGAGGTTGCTCTTGGTGACGGTGAACTGGGGCATGGAACGAGGAGAGGGTTGAGGGTTCGCCGGGTCTGGCCGGGTTGATTTTCGGCTATTGTAGCCCGGCCGCGAGATTTCGCCAGCGACACTTCGAGGGAAGGCGCTGGTTCGGATCTGCGGTCTGGATTGCCGGTCGCCGAGGGGGCCGGGAGGGCGTGATTTCCGGCTTTGCACGGGGGCCGGCTTCAGGGATAACGATCACGGAACCGGAACGCCGATGGTCGCATACCTCCAGCTTCTCCGTCACGTGCTCGAACAGGGCCGGTTCAAGGCGGATCGCACGGGTACCGGCACCTGGTCGGTGTTCGGCGCCCAGGTCCGTTTCGATCTGCGGGCCCGGTTCCCGCTGCTGACAACCAAGCGTGTCCATTGCAAATCCGTGCTTTATGAGCTGCTTTGGTTCCTGCGCGGGGACACCAACGTGCGCTGGTTGCAGGAGCGCGGGGTGAGCATCTGGGACGAGTGGGCGGACGCGAACGGCGATCTCGGGCGGGTTTACGGCGCGCAATGGCGGGACTGGCGGACGGCGGACGGACCATCCATCGATCAGATTCGCAATGTCATCGCCGAGATCCGGCGGAACCCGGACAGCCGGCGGTTGATCGTGAGCGCGTGGAATCCGGCCGAAGTCCCGCAGATGGCGCTGCCGCCCTGCCACACCCTCTTCCAGTTCTTCGTTCAGGACGGCGAACTCAGTTGCCAGCTTTACCAGCGGAGCGCCGATCTGTTTCTCGGGGTGCCGTTCAACATCGCCTCGTACGCTTTTCTGACGTTGATGGTGGCCCAGGTTTGCGGCCTTCAACCCGGGGATTTCGTGCACACGTTCGGCGATCTGCACCTGTACCAAAACCACCTCGAACAGGCCCGTGAGCAGTTGCGTCGCGAGCCCCGTCCGCTCCCGCGCGTCCGTCTGAATCCCGCGGTCCGCGAACTTGAGGACTTCCGCTACGAGGACTTCGAGATCCTGGACTACAACCCGCATCCCGCCATCAAGGCGCCAATCGCCGTCTGATCCCGTGTGCGCCATGAGGGAGGCCCTGGAACGGTCGGTGGGGACGAGCGGAAGCGGCGACCATCGCCGGCTGGCCGGGGCGTTGGGGCTGGGCTTGGTGGTCCTGATCAGCGGTTGCCGATCGGCGGCAAAACACCCCACCCCATTGGAGCGTTATCCGCGGCCCGAGGCGGTGGTTCCCGGCGAACCGCGGCAGGGGGAGGAGATCGTTGTGGCGGGGCGGCTCTTTCCGACCGGCGCCCGGGTCGTGCTCTGGTCGGATCCGGGCGGCTATGATGCCTACCATCCGGGGCTTCACTTCGCCCGCGGGCTGGCGGCGGAAGCGGGGGGCGATGCGGCGGATCCGACGGCGGCCGCGGCGTTTCGTCGCTACGACACCCGCGCGCCGGAGATGACCCTGGCGCAAGGGGCGCCGCCGCCGGACAGCGCGGAGGATCTGGCCCGGGTGCAGGGGCTCGTGGACCAGTTTGTCATCCACTACGACGCCTGCGGGACCAGCCGCCGGTGTTTCGAGGTGCTCCATGATGAACGCGGTCTGAGCTGCCATTTCCTCCTCGACCTCGACGGCACGATCTACCAGACCCTTGATCTGCGGGAACGCGCCTGGCACGCCACGATTGCGAACAGCCGCTCGGTCGGCATCGAGATCGCCCACATCGGCGCGTTTCGTCCCGAGGGACCTTCGCCGCTGGGAAGTTGGTATGTGGCCGGGGCGGGCGGCGCGTTGCGCATCCAGCCCCCGCCGGAATGGGGGGATCCCGGTTTCCAGAGCCCGGACTTCGTCCCGCGTCCGGCGCGTCCCGAACCGGTGATGGGAAGGCTCCAGGGCCGGGCGCTCGAGCAATACGATTTCACTCCCGAGCAGTATGCCGCGTTGATCCGGCTGACCGCGGCGTTGTGCCGGGTTTTCCCGAAACTCCGGTGCGATTACCCACGTGATGCGCAGGGGGAGTTGGTTCGCGCCACGCTGTCGCGGGAGGTGTTCGACGGTTACACCGGATTGCTGGGTCACTTTCACGTGCAAACGAACAAGGTCGATCCGGGCCCGGCGTTTCAATGGGATCTGGTCGTCGACGGAGCGCGGGCGCTGCTGAACGAAACCCCGCGGAATCCGTCTCCGGATCCTTCCCTCGCGGGGCCTGGAGTCCCGGGAACCGCGCCCGGGGTCCGAAGCGTCGGGGCCGGAGACCGGGGGCGGGATGGCGAACGCACCGAACCGGGGCCGGTCCAGCCGTCGGGCGGACCATGAAGCACCTCAAGGCCATCGCCGCGATGTCACGCGACCGGGTGATCGGCCGGCAGGGGGCAATCCCGTGGCATTTGCCGGAGGATTTCAAGTGGTTCAAGCAGCAAACCACCGGGAACGTGGCCGTCATGGGACGCAAGACCTACGAGAGCCTGCCCGGCCGGCTGCCCAACCGGCGGATCATGGTCCTGACCCGGCATCCCCGCCGGCTGCTCCGCGAGCGTCCGGAGGTCTACGGCGCCTTCCGCGAATGGCGCGGCGGCGGGTCCATCTGCACGCCCTACCAGCTGGGCTTCCCGCGCGTCGCGCCGAACCCGGGGCGGGACCTGCTGCTCTTCAATTCGCTCGACCGCCTCCGTCCGGAACGGTTTTCGTGCGAGATCTTCATCTGCGGCGGCGCCGAGGTCTACGCGCAGGCGTTGCCGCTTTGTTCCGACCTGTTCCTCACCGTGGTGAATCTTGAGATCCCGGATGGCGACGCTTTCTTTCCGCCGTTCGAGCAGGACTTCGAGTGGGTGGCCGACCTCCGGGTGACCGGCGAGTTTCGGATCCGGCATTTTCGCAACCGGCGGCTGGCCTGAAATGGCCTTGTCGCGCCGGGGCGGGGGGCGTAGGAGTGGGCCATGTCAAAGCCACCTTGCACCGGTTCGTTCCTCGCTTCCTCCCGCCGCGGCTTTCTGCGCCGGGTGACCTTCGCTTCGGGCGCGTTGGCCGTCGCGCCCGCCCTGCTGCGCGGACAGAACCTGAACAACAAGCTGAACATCGGCATCATCGGGGCCGGCGGGCGCGGCGGCGCCAACCTCCAGGCCGTCGGCGGGGAGAACATCGTGGCCCTCTGCGACGTGGCCGAGGATCGGCTGGAAGCGGCCGGCGCCAAGCATCCGAAGGCGCGGAGGTACATCGACTTCCGGAAACTGCTCGACGAGGCGCGGGACCTTGATGCCGTGGTCGTGAGCACGGCGGAGCATACCCATGCGCCGGCCACCTTCTGGGCGCTCAAGCAGGGCAAGCACGTTTACTGCGAGAAACCCCTGTCTCATTCCATCGAAGAGGCGCGGCTCATCGCCGGGGCGGCGGCGGAAGCGAAGGTGGCGACGCAGATGGGCACGCAGATTCACGCCACCGACAATTACCGGCGGGTCGTCGAACTCGTGCAGGGCGGCGCGATCGGTCCGGTCCGCGAGGCGCACACCTGGGTGGCGCGCGCCTGGGGCTGGCAGACCCCCGCCGAAGCTGAAGCAAACGGCGACATCGTCAACGTGCAGGACCGTCCGGCGGGTTCATCGCCGATTCCCGAAGGCTTGCACTGGGACCGCTTCCTCGGCCCCGCGCCGGAGCGGCCGTTTCACAACGTCTACTGGCCGGGACCCAAATGGTATCGTTGGTGGGATTTCGGCAGCGGTACGATGTCCGACATGGGCAGCCACATCAACGACCTTGCCTTCTGGGCGTTGAAATTGCGCGCCCCCCGCGCCATCGAGGCGGAGGGGCCGCCGCCGCATCCCGAAATCGCCCCCGCCTCGATGCTGGCCCGCTACGAATACGATGCCCGCGGCGACATGCCGCCCGTGACGATGACCTGGTATCAAGGCACGCTGAAGCCACCGCAGTTCACGGAAGGCCTCATCCCCAAATGGGGGCTGGGGATTCTGTTTGTCGGCGACAAGGGCATGCTGCTCGCCGACTATGGCCGGCATCTGCTGCTGCCCGAGGAGCGATTCAAGGATTTCCAGCCGCCCGCCCCGTCCATTCCGCCGTCGCCCGGCCACCAGGCGGAGTGGATCGAGGCCTGTAAGACGGGCAAGCCCACGGGCTCGAACTTCGACTACGCCGGCGCCCTCACCGAGGCCAACCATCTCGGGAACGTCGCCTACCGTCTGGGGCGCCGGCTGGAATGGGATGCTGCCGCCCTGAAGGCGACCAACTGCCCCGAGGCCGACGCGCTGATTCGGAAGCATTACCGGCGAGGTTGGAGGCTGGGGTAGCCACGGCTTTTGGTCCGGCAGGTCGCCTGCCGGGCCGGACCGGGGCGAATCGCCGAAGGGGCCCCGCCGCTTCCGAGGCGAACGGCGCGTGGGCGGACCGTGAAGCCGGATGAGAGTTCGGCTGCCGTCCGTCCGGGGGCGTCATTTCGGCCGGTTTTCGAGACCCGTGTGGATGATCTGCAGGATGCGCTTCCGCTCGGCGCCCGTGAGCGGGAGACGCGGGGCGCGGACCCATTCCGAGCCGAGGCCGCATTCCTGAACGGCGAGTTTGATGTACTGCACGAACTTCGGATGCACGTCCAGGTGCAGCAGGGGGGTGAACCAGCGGTAAAGTTCGCGGGCGGCCTCCCACTTGCCCCGCCGGGTGAGGTCCCAGAAACGCTGGTTCTCGGACGGAAAAGCGATGCCGGTGCCGGCCACCCAGCCGTCGATGCCGAGAATGGCGGCTTCGAGAGCCAGGTCGTCAACGCCGGTGAAAACGGCGTACCGGTCGCCGCAGACGTTCCGCAGGTCGGTGATCCGGCGCGGGTCGCCCGAGCTTTCCTTGAGCGCGATGAAGTTGGGCTGGTCCGCCAGTTGCGCGAACATTGCGGGGGTGATGTCGTTCGCGTAGCTGATCGGGTTGTTGTAGATCATGATCGGCAGGCCGGTCGACCGGGCCACCGTGCGGAAGTGCGTGAGGGTCTCGCGCGGGTCGCCCCGGTAAAGCATGGCGGGCATCAGCATCACCCCGTCCACCCCCAGCTTCTCCATGTCCCGCACGTAGCGGATGGCGAGGGCGGTGGACGGTTCGGCCACGCCGCTCAGCACGGGGATGCGTCCCGCGGCGACTTCGACGACCGCCTGCACGACGGCGCGCTTCTCGTCGGGATCGAGGGCTTGATTTTCACCGAGCGATCCGCAGGGGATCAACCCGCTGATGCCCGAGGCGATCAAGGCTTCGCAATGCCGGGCGGTCGCCTTGAGGTCGAGCGACTGGTCCTTGCGCAACTGGGTGGTGACGGCGGGAAAGACCCCGCTCCAACGCTGCTTCATGCGCGGAGGCTACCCGGCCTCCCCGCGCTTCGCCAGCGCAGAGCACCGCGCGACCTCATTCCGGGATCCGGTAGAGGTGTACCTCCCACGGCGCGAACCGGTCGGTGAACCGGCCATCCCTCGCCGAGAGAGTGCGGGATTCGTCGATGACCTCGACGTCCTTCGTCCCGCTAAACCCCAGGCCCGTGAACCGCGCTTCGACCGGACCGTTCTGCATGCCGACCGCGAACAGATGGAGACGGCCGGCGTGACGGCGCGCCATCCAAGCGACCGCGGCCTCGGCGGGGGTCGTTTCGACGGTGATATTGCCCGCGTCTGGTTCGGCGTGGATCACCGGGGCAAGCCGGGTCACCTGGTGGTTCACGCCGGTGACCATTGCCAGCATTTCGGGGTCGTCCAGCAGGGCGGCTTCGCGGAAGCGGGGTTCCCATTCGTGAACGAAGTAGATCAGACCGCGCGAGCCGTGGATGATGGACATCCAGACCTCGGCCCGGACCTGCGCGGGGGTGGCCTTCGTGGTCGGGTTTTGGATCCGGGTGCATTCGATGCAGTTCCAGATGATCTTCCCTCCCCCGGTCCAGTCCACCAGCCGCGCGACACCCCGGCCGACGAACGACAGATTTCCGGCCACTTCCGGGTGCGAGTGGCAGGCCGGGTAGATGTCGAAGGAGATGATATCCCCGCCGCGGGCGTATTCGGGGTAATCCTCGGGGTGGTTCGTACGTACTCCGCGCCCGTGCCAGCCATCCCAAGCGACGCCCTGCCCGAGGTTCAGGAGGACGGGGCGGGTGGGGTCGGCGGCCTGGATTCGCTGGTAATCGGCGATGATCCGTTCCGGGGGAATCGGCGGACCGTAGCCCTTGCCATCGGGGAGGGCCTGCGCGTTGTCGGGTTCGTCGCCGTGCATCCAGCCGATGATCGTGGGGTCGTTGCGGTGCGCGAGGCCGACGGCGTTCTGGTCGCAGATCACCCGCATGCCGGCGGCCTTCAAGCTCGCGAGCTGCTCCTCGGTGGGGCCGCGCCAGAGACCGACGTAGGTGTTGATGCCGGCGGCCCGGTAGCGGGAGGCGTTGGCGGGGCTTTGCAGCCAGACGGCGATGGGGAAGAAGGCGGGGTCGGACGCGGGGCCGTTTGGCCAGGTGGGTTGCGCGGCGTCTCCCGCGGTCGGCTTCGGGAGGATGGCCAGGGCTGCGGCGGCGGCGCAGGGGGCGAGCAGAGGGAAGCGCATGCGGGAGACTACGTCGCGGAGAGCCGCGACCAAAGCACGAATGCGGCGAGGAGCCGCGTTTCTGTGCGGAGAAAAGCACACTTGAACGAGGTCCGCCCATCCGCTAAACACGGTGGTGTTAGACCCGAAACCGTAACCCGGATACAGATTATGCGAAGAACTGACCAACCAACTCCCGGCAAACCGGCCGCGGGCAGCCTGCTCGGCTTCACGCTGATCGAGCTGCTGGTCGTGATTGCCATCATTGCCATCCTGGCGGGCATGCTGCTGCCGGCGCTTGCACGGGCGAAGGACCGTGCCCAGGCCACGATGGACTTGAGCAACAACAAGCAGATCCTCACCGCCACCCACATGTACGCCGGGGATGCCGAGGATCACATGCCGCATCCGACCTGGGGATCCCTGAGCGGCAATCCGGGGCCGGACGGCTGGTGCTACGCCACCCGGGTGAACGGCGTGCAGATCCCCAACGCTGCGGGCTCGATGGAATACACCAACCAACTGCCGTTCTTCCGCGCCGCGCAACTGGGCAACTACCTGGAGACCGAGAAGGTGCTGATGTGTCCGAAGGACGTCATCGATTCCCGCGGCTCGAAGCGGCAGCTCTACATTCAGCGCCAAGTCAAGTTGACCAGCTACACCTGGAACGGCGCCGTGCACAGCTACGGCAGCGCGCTCCTGGACAGCAACCGGGGAGGCACCCACAAGCTCTCGATGTTCCGGCCCACGGCAATCCTCCAGTGGGAAACCGAGGAAAATGACCCGTTCTACTTCAACGACGCCGGCAATCAGCCGCACGAAGGGATTTCCCAGCGGCACGGAGGCGGTCGATCCATGACCATCTCGCTCGACGTCAAGGGCAGTGCCGCCGTGGGCCTGTTCGACGGCAGCGTGACCAAGTTGAACTTCAAGAAGTACTATGACCTGGCGGGCGGGGTGGTCGGGAAGACGTTCCGTCCGGCCGAACTGCCCAATGAACTCTGGTGCGATCCGGCCAGTCCGACCGGGGGCAACTAGTGCCCGGGATCTGCACCTTCGCGCCAATTGCGGGCCGGCCAACGCCGGCCCGCATCGCTTTCGGGACGGCAGCGCGGCCCGCTGCGCATCGCAGAGGCTTCGGCGCGCGGAGATCATTTCGCTCCGGAGCTGACCCCGGGCGCACCGACGGAACCAACTCTGCGTCCCGGCTTTCAAGGTCCTTCGGGGTCGGAAAGACGCGAGCGGCGCACCGCTTCCTGCCCCCGCAAGTTGAGCATTGCCCGGCGGTCCAATCTGGGGCTAAATGCGGCGCAACGGCAGCCCTCGGGCCCTACACGCTCATGGAGAACCGATGTCACCATCGCCGGGAAAGGACCTTGCCCCGCTCAGGAGTGTGGGCGGGGGCGGTGTTCGCGGCGTTGTCACTCGGGTTGTCCATCGTCCGGGCGGACCTCCAGTTTGACGTGTTCGTGGGTTACGGCAGCGGCGGCGCCAACGATGGGATCGTGCGCGAAGGAGCGTGGTTCCCCGTGGCCTGCGAGATCTTCAACGACGGTCCGGGTTTCGATGCTGTCTTCGAGTTTTCCTCGCAACAGATCGGTGGCGGACAGGCTTTCCGCCTGCCGATCGAACTCCCGTCCAACACCCGCAAGCGCTTTTCCTTCCCGGTCTTTCCGGGGGTCGGGCGCTACGCGAGCTGGCATGCCCGGCTGATCGATGGCCGGCGCCGCGTCGTGGCGGAGCGCCAGGATCTCCGGACCGACGATCTGGCCTGGGAGACCCCCGTGCTGGGGGCGCTGCCCCGGAGTTTCGCGGGATTGCCGGCGCTGCCCAAGATGGAGGGGCCGCGCAAAGAGTTGCAGCCGCGCGTGGCGCGCCTGTCGGCGGAACTTTTTCCCGACAACCCGATCGCCATCGAGGGCTTGACCGCCATTTACCTCAACTCGGAGCTGGCGCTGCAATTGCGTCCGCCGCAGGCCGCGGCGCTCGTGGCCTGGGTCCGGGGGGGAGGGCACCTGATCGTTGCGCCCGAGCAGGTTCAGGACATCCTGAGCACGCCCTGGTTGCAGGAAATGATGCCCGTGGAGTTTGGGGCCTTGGGCACGAACCGGGTGGCCGGCGTCTGGCAGTCGTTCGTCAACAGCGGCCCGGCCGACAAGTCGCCGTTCGAATCCTGGACGCCCTTCTTGACCAGCCAGCAGACGCTGCCGGGCAATGTCGCGGTCCGGAACGCGGCCAATCCCTATGCCGGCGTCCGGCCCGATCCGGCTTTCGAAGGAACGGATTGTGCGGCGTTTCGGACCCGTCTGCTGGAGGGCGCTCCGCTGTTCCGTTCCGGTGAACTGGCGATGGCGGTGACCGCCGAACGGGAGCGGGGCCGCGTTACGGTCCTTGCCTTCAGTCCCGAGCGGGAACCGTTCAAGTCCTGGGAAAACCGGGAGTGGTTCTGGGCCCGGTTGCTCGGCATTCCCGGCGAGGTGTTCCAACAAGGCAACCGGAACACCTACGGCGGCTGGAGCATTGACGGCGTGTTCGGGGCCATGATTGACAGCCGGCAGGTGCACAAGCTCCCCGTGGAATGGCTGCTTCTCCTGCTCATCGTCTATCTCGTGGTGATCGGTCCGCTGGATCATTGGTGGTTGAAGAAGATCAACCGGCAGATCCTGACCTGGGTGACCTTCCCGATCTACGTGGTGCTGTTCTCCCTGCTCATCTACTGGATCGGCTACAAGCTGCGCGCCGGTGAAAGCGAATGGACCGAGTTGCATGTGGTCGATCTGCTGCCAGGGAGTGCCGAGGTCGGACTCCGGGGGCGCACCTACGCTTCGCTCTATTCCTCGGTGCCCGCGGATTACGAGCTTTCGCCGCGGGTGGGTAATGCCTCGTTGCGGGGCGAGTTCCTCGGCGCATGGGGAGGGCGGCAGTCCGGTGGAAAAATCGAGACCACGTTGTTGGAGGGCCGCATCCGGGCGCTGGTGGAGGTGCCGGTCTGGACCAGCCAGCTCTACGCGATGGACTGGGAACAGCCGGGTGAGCCCCCGATCGAGGCGTCCTTCCAGCTGGAAGGCGGCGCGTTGCGGGTGAGCGTCGCCAACCGCTCCAACCGGCCTCTCGCGACCGTGCATATCGTCCACGGGGAGCGCGTGTTCGCCCTGGGCGAGATCGCGGCGGGAGGGCGGCGCGCGCTCACGTTCCGTCCCGATGATGGCGAGCCGATCAACGGCTTGGTCCGGAACCATCTGTCCTACTTCACCTCGGCCGCCCAGGCGCGTCGCCAAGCCTTCGGGAACACTGATTCCGGACGGATCGAACTCGGCGCGGACAACTTGCTGGCCGCCAGTCTGATTGGCCTGGGCGAAGGTATTTCCGGCCCGCAGCGCGGTTTCGTCTACCCACCGGGTCTGGATCTTTCACCGGTTCTCGACCGCGGGGGCGCCGTGGTGCTGGCCTGGCAGCCGGACGGTTCCCCTTTCCCGGAGAGCTTCCTGAGCTCTGATGTTCCCCTTCGGGCGCGGCATAGCTACTACCGGCTCGCGCTGGCTCCCGCCGCCGGACAACTGCCGGAGACCCAGCGCAACCCTCTCTGAGCCTCGAACTTCTGAACGCGAATGAGCAGCGAGACCCCACCGCCTCCAGCCGTTGAAACCGCCGGTCTGAGCCGGAACTACGGCGACACCCTGGCGCTGAAGCACCTGGATCTCACCGTGAACCAGGGCGACCTGTTTGGCTTCATCGGCTCGAACGGCGCCGGCAAGACGACCACCCTCCGTATCCTGGCGACTTTCCTGGCCCCTTCGGGGGGGACGGCGAAGGTGCTGGGACACGACGTCGTGCGCGACGCGGACGCCGTGCGTCACATCATCGGTTACATGCCGGACTTTTTTGGCGTGTACAAGGACATGGAGGTCACCGAGTACCTGGATTTCTTCGGCGCCTGCTACAAGATCCCGTCGGCGAAGCGCGAACAAACGGTGACCGACGTGCTGGAGTTGGTCGGTCTTTCGGAGAAGCGCGGGGCGTTGATCGGGGCCCTCAGCCGGGGGATGCAGCAGCGACTGGGGCTGGCGCGGGTGCTCATCCATGATCCGCGCGTGCTGCTCCTGGACGAGCCTGCCAGTGGCCTTGACCCGCGGGCGCGCATCGAGGTCATGGCGATCCTCCAGGAATTGCAGCGCATGGGGAAGACCATCATCATCTCCTCCCACATCCTCAGTGAACTCCAGACGCTGTGCAATCGCGTGGCCATCATTGAGAAGGGGCAACTGATCTACAGCGGGCCGGTGCAGGGCGTGCGGGACCAGTTGGCGACCGGGCGCGTGATGTGGGTCCGGGTCTCAACGGACATCGACCAGGCGGTCAGTCTGTTGAAGTCGCACCCCCAAATCACGGGCGTCGAAAACCTGGACGGACGCCTGAAGGTCACGCTGGCCGATCATGAAAGCGACCACGCCATCGTCGCAGATGTGCTGGTTCGCGGGGGGGGGCGCTTGGTCGAACTGCGGGAGGACGAACTCGGGCTGGAAGAGGTCTTCCTGCGGGTGACGAAGGGAGAGACGCAATAGCGGGACGCGTCCCCGTGGTGTCGCAGGCCGGTGGACTGGAAGCAGCCGCTCCCGACCAACCCCGTCCACGCAGCAGAACCGGGAACCCGCCGGGTTCACTTTGCCACTGAGGGGGACGAGGACCGAGGAACGGCGCCCCGCCGGTCTGACCAGACAGAGAGACCGGCAGGGGCGGGGATCCCGGTGGCTACTTGACGGCCTTCGGGGCGGTGCTGTTTCCGACGGTGCCGCCGGTTTTGGGGTTTGCTTCCGCCTTGGCGTCCGGCTTGGGCCCGAATCGCACGGAGGTGACCACCTGTTTGCCCTCCTCGAGTTTCTTGACGTAGCCGGCGACCTCTTCGCCGATCACTCCATCGCTCAGCTTCGCCGGCTTTCCGTTCTTCGTGAACTTGGTGTCCTTGCTCAGCTGGAAGGTCCGTTTCGAGCTCTTGGTGGTGACGGTGAGGGTGAGTTTTTCCTTGTCCACCGCGCCGAGTTTGCCCCGGAAGGGATAACCGGCGGAGGCGCGTTTGGCGGGTTCGGCCGCGGCGTCCGCGGTGACCTTTGCGGCGGTTTCCGGTTTGACCTCGGCCGCGCGAAGGGCGCCGGAAAGGCCAAGGGTGAGCAGGCTGATCAGAGTCAGGGTGAATGTTTTATTCATAGTTATATATTTAGGGTTAACTGTGTATAGCAATTGCACTCCAGCGGCGGCAGCGCAAGCGGAAAAATGGCATGGGCGGTCTCTTTTCTTGGCGGACGACGCGAGGGACCCCGCTGGCAGCGGCTTGGGTCGGGGGCGGTGCAGGTTATGGACGCTTGACTTCCCCCGCCTGAGCCCGAGGATTTCCCTCCGTGGCTGCGCAGTATTTCATCGACGGCGCCTTCCGTTACGAGATCATCCGCAAGATCTATGAGGGCGGGATGGGCATCGTCTACGAGGCGGCCCAGCTCGGCGTGCAGGATTTCCGCAAGCGGGTGGCGTTGAAGATCATCCGGGATCAACTCGCCCGGCAGAAGATGTTCATCGAGAACTTCATCGGCGAGGCGAAGCTGGTGGCGGACCTGATCCACACGAACATCGTGCAGACCTATCACCTCGGCGCGGCACAGCACGAGGCTTACTACATCACGATGGAGTTCATCAACGGGGTGAACCTCGAGCAGTTCACCACCCAGTTGAAGGCCCGGAAGGCCCGCCTGCCGACCGATCTGGCCGTTTTCATTGCCAGCCGGGTGGCTCGGGCGCTGTCCTACGCGCACGCCAAGACCGGGGCTGACGGTCGGGAGTTGGGCATCGTCCACCGGGACGTGAACCCGAAGAACATCATGATTGCCTTCGAGGGGGACGTGAAGCTGATGGATTTCGGGGTCGCCAAGGCGCGCGGTTTCCTCACAGACCAGGAGGGGGAGGTGGCGGTCGGGAAGCCGGAGTACATGAGTCCCGAACAGGCGGATTTCCAGGTGACGGACCGGCGTTCGGACATTTTCTCGACCGGGGTGGTGCTGTTGGAACTTCTCCTCCAACGCAATCCGTTCAAGGGCGCCACCAGCGAGGAAAGCCGGCGGAACGTGGTCGGGATGCGATTGCCACCGTTCGAGCAGATGATCCCCGGTCTGGACGATGCGTTGGGAGGGATCCTCCAGCGATGTCTGCATCGGGAACCGTCCGCGCGCTATGCGTTCTGCGGCGCTTTGCGGGACGACTTGGAGCGCCGGATCTACAGCCAGGGCTATGGTCCCACCAACGAAAAGCTGGGGGAATACGTCCGCGGTCTGTTCGGGCAGGTGGACCCGGCGGCGCTGGTGGCCAGCCGCGGCGGGACCCAGGTTATCGAGCACACCGCCCGACTACGTCAGCGCCGGGAGCGAAACTGAGCCGGCGGCGACCCCTTGGAGAGTGCCGGCGGCGAACAGGTGAAGGCATGCAACAATCCGCCGCGTGGACCGTTCCCCCCTCGGGGGCGCTTCGGGGGAGGGGCGGTAGATCCGGGTGACGGCGTTCCGCGGTTCCCGCAGAGCGTCCGACGCCAACGACATTCGCCCGCCGGGACACTGATTGTGTGAGTCAGTTGAACACCATTCTCGACGCCACGCTCCCGGTCTTCCTGATCGTCGGGGCGGGCTTCGCTCTGCGCCGGCTTCGCTGGTTGACCGCCGAGGCCGATGCCAGCCTGCTCAAGGTCACGATCAACCTGCTGATTCCGTGCCTGGTTTTTGATTCTCTGATTGGCAATCAAGCGTTTGCGCGGACAAGTAACCTCCTCCTACCGCCCTTGGTGGGATTCGGAACGGTGGCCATCGGGTTGGCTGTCGCCGCGGCGATCCGGCGATGGGTGCCAGCCGAAACGCCTTCGACGCGCCGGACGTTCGTTTTCTGCGCGGCCATGTACAATTACGGGTACGTGCCCATCCCATTGGCCATGAGCTTGTTCGATCGGGAGACGGTGGGGGTTCTGTTCGTCCACAACGTCGGGGTGGAGGTGGCTTTCTGGGTCTTCGGTCTGATGCTGTTGGCAGGGGCTGGCCTGGGGACCAGCGCGAAGCGGTTGCTGAACGCTCCGCTGGGGGCCATCCTGCTCACGCTCGCGTTGAACGCGGTGGTTGAGCGTGGCCAGGTGCCGGTTCCGGTGCTCAACGCCGCGCATTTGCTCGGGCAATGTGCCATTCCGCTCGGCATGGTGCTGATCGGGGCGACGATTGCGGACCATCTGGGGGAGTTTCGCGGCGGGCCGGGGCGGCGGACGATTGTGCTGGGAATCCTGGTGCGGTTGGTGGTTGTGCCGGCGATCTTCGTGGGCTTGGCGCGCTGGCTGCCGGCCTCGGTGGAATTGAAGCGGGTGATGGTGATTCAGGCCGCGATGCCGGCGGCGGTCTTCCCGATTGTGCTGGTCCGCCACTATGGCGGCGATCCGGCGGCGGCCCTGCGGGTGGTGATCGGGACCTCGGTGGCGGGGCTCCTGACCATGCCTTTGTGGATCCGCTTGGGGATGGCTTGGGCGGGCCTGGAGTAACGCAAAAAATCTTCGGGAAACTCGTTGACACACGAAACGGGGGTTTCTACTGTTGCGCTTCCGATTCTGGACGGATGACGTATGCAGGCCGTCGGCCTCCGCACGGGTTGAGAATCCGCGGGTGGAGGGCGAGGGGCTTTTTCGTCTCCGGGGCGCGGGATGACCGGAACACCGATTTGCCCATGTAGCTCAGTCGGTAGAGCGCGTCCTTGGTAAGGACGAGGTCACCAGTTCAAGCCTGGTCATGGGCTCCAGAACCTAGAACAGAAGAACGAAACAGCAGGCAGCGCAATGGCTAAAGAGCAATTCCAGCGGAACAAGCCGCACGCGAACATCGGCACCATCGGCCACATCGACCACGGCAAGTCGACCCTGACCGCCGCGATTGTCGAGGTGCAGGCGAAGAAGGGGATGGCGACGCCGATCTCCTATGCGGACATCACCAAGGGCGGCACGGTGCGTGATGAAACCAAGACCGTCACCATCGCCATCTCGCACGTGGAATATGAGAGCGATCAGCGGCATTATGCGCACGTCGATTGCCCCGGCCACGCTGACTACATCAAGAACATGATCACCGGTGCCGCCCAGATGGACGGCGCTATTCTGGTCGTCGATGCCTCGGAAGGCCCGATGCCCCAGACGCGGGAGCACATTCTGCTGGCCCGGCAGGTGGGGGTGCCGGCGATTGTGGTTTTCCTGAACAAGGTCGACCTCGTGGACGACGCTGAGTTGCTTGACCTGGTCGACATGGAATTGCGGGATCTGCTCAGCAAGTATGATTTCCCGGGGGACGACACGCCGATCGTTCGCGGCAGCGCCAAGGCGGCCCTCGAAGGCGAGGCGTCCGGCGCGGATGCCATTCAGAAGCTGCTGGAGGCCGTGGATGCCTTCATCCCGCTGCCCACCCGCGAAGTGGACAAACCGTTCCTCATGAGCATTGAGGACGTGTTCAACATCGAAGGTCGCGGAACCGTCGTCACGGGTCGCGTCGAGCGCGGTGAACTCAACAAGATGTCGGAGGTCGAGATCGTGGGCCTGCGTCCCACCCGCAAAACGGTGGCCACAGACATCGAGATGTTCCGGAAGCTGCTCGACAAGGCAAGTGCCGGGGACAACGTCGGCGTATTGTTGCGCGGCGTGAAGAAGGACGAAGTCGAGCGTGGCATGGTGCTGGCGAAGCCCGGCACGATCACCCCGCACACACACTGCAAGACGGAGGTCTACGTGCTGTCGAAGGACGAGGGTGGCCGGCACACGCCGTTCTTCTCGAACTACCGGCCGCAGTTCTACTTCCGGACGACGGACGTCACCGGATCCATCACGTTGCCCGAGGGAACGGAGATGGTGATGCCGGGAGACAACGTCAGCCTGGAGACCAAGCTGGTGGCGCCGATCGCGATGGAGCGTGGTCAGCGGTTTGCGATTCGCGAAGGCGGTCGAACCATCGGTGCAGGCCGGGTGACGGAAGTCATCGAATAGGCAATTTTGAACGCGAGGGGAGGCTCTGCGGTCATCCCCTTCACTTGGTTGAAGCAGTTGCGGCGGTAGCAGGGCGGTAGCTCAATTGGTAGAGTAGCGGTCTCCAAAACCGTTGGTTGGGGGTTCGAGCCCCTCCCGCCCTGCCAGCCCGCTCCATGAACGACCGATGGAGGGGTGGCAGAGTGGTCGATTGCGGCGGTCTTGAAAACCGTTAGGGTTCACGCCCTCGGGGGTTCGAATCCCTCCCCCTCCGCCAGAACAGGATCACGACATGGACAGTCTCGGTGCCATCATCATCTGGGTGCTGATCATCGGCGGCACTTTCGTCTATCTCTGGCGGAAGGGTCACCTGATGCGCCTCACCCACTACGTTGCTGAAACCCGCGAGGAGTTGCGGAAGTGCAACTGGCCGACCTGGCAGGAATTGAAGGGATCGACCGTCGTCGTGATGATCACCATTTTGTTGATGGGGGCCTACATCATGGGGGTTGATTTCATCATCTTGAAGCTCGTGCGCGGAATTCTGCCGGCGCTCTAGGCTCGCTGGTCACGCCGCGTCCCCCCCATTCGTCATGCGCAATCAGTGGTTCGTCCTCCATACCTTGGCCGGTCAGGAAATGAAGGTCAAGGACAGCATCGAGAAGCGGATGAAGTCCGAGGAGATGGAGGACTGCATCCGCGAGGTGCTGGTACCGATGGAGCGCGTGGCCGAGGTGCGGGGCGGGAAGAAGACGGTTACCAACCGCAAGCTCTTTCCCGGCTACGTGTTCATTGACATGCTGCTCCTCGACGAGAACCACCGCATCATCGAGCGGCCCTGGTACTTTATCCGGGACACCCAGGGGGTCATCGGGTTCGTGGGCGGGGATCGCCCCACGCCCACGCCCCAGGAAGAGATCGATGATATCAAGGAACGGATCACCGAGTCGGAGGAGACGGAGCGGCCAAAGGTGGATTTCGAGACCGGTGAAACGATCAAGATCAACGATGGACCCTTCCTGAATTTCAACGGGGTGATCGAGGAAGTGGATCCCGAACGGGGCAAGCTCAAGGTGACCGTGAACATCTTCGGTCGCAGCACCCCGGTCGAATTGGAATATTGGCAGGTCGAAAAGGCGTAGGCAACGAGTATGGCTAAGAAGGTTACCGGACAGATCAAGCTGCAAATTCCTGCGGGTCAGGCGAATCCGGCGCCGCCGGTCGGTCCCGCCCTGGGTCAGCACGGCGTCAACATCATGGGCTTCTGCAAGGAGTTCAACGCCGCGACCCGCGAACAGGCGGGGCTCATCATTCCGGTCGTCATCACTGTCTATCAGGACAAGTCCTTTACCTTCATCACCAAATCGCCGCCCGCCGCGGTGTTGCTGAAGAAGGCTGCCGGGATCGCTTCGGGTTCCAAGACCCCGAACAAGGAGAAGGTCGGCAAGGTGACCCGCAAGCAGGTCCTTGAGATCGTCAAGATGAAAGAGAAGGATCTCAATGCCCGGAACGATGACGCCGCGGTCCAGGTGATCAGCGGTACCGCCCGAAGCATGGGGATCGAGGTCGTCGGCTGACTGAAATAACAACATCGGCGGGAGAGCATCGCTCGTTCGCACCGCAACCAACCATGGCAATAAAAGGCAGCAAGCGGTATCGCAAGGCCGCAAAGCAGGTCGACGCCAACGGCGCTTACGCGCTCGAGGACGCGGTCGATCTGCTCGGCAAATTCCCCCGGGCGAAGTTCGATGAATCGGTCGAGCTCTCCTTCCACCTCGGCGTTGACCCGCGCCAGTCCGACCAGATGGTGCGCGGAACAGTCGCCCTGCCGCACGGCAGCGGCAAGAAGGTGCGCGTGCTGGTCTTCGCCAAACCCGGCGCGGCTGCCGACGCGGCCGTCGAGGCCGGGGCCGAGTTCGTCGGTTTCGAGGACATGCTGAAGAAGTGTCAGGAGGGGTGGACGGATTTCGACGTGGCGGTTGCGACTCCCGAGGCCATGAGCGAGGTCCGTAAGCTCGGCAAGGTGCTCGGCCCGCGCGGCCTGATGCCGAATCCGAAGACCGGCACGGTCACCGACGACACCGCCAAGGCGGTTCGGGAGGTCAAGGCCGGTCGGGTGGAGTACAAGGTGGACAAGACGGCAAACCTGCATGTGCCGGTGGGCAAGGTGTCCTTCGCGAAGGACCAGTTGGTGGAAAATGCTCGCGCGGTGTTGGAGGTCGTCGTCCGGGCCCGGCCCCAGGCGGTACGGGGCACGTTTATCAAGAACTGCGTGATCGCCGCCACCATGAGCCCGTCGGTGCGGCTGGACGCCAAGGAATACAACAAAGTCTAGTCCTCTTTCGACCCATGCGACCCGAGAAATTAGCCCTGGCCCGGGAGTATCTGGCCCGCCTCAACGGATCCCCGTTCTTCATTGCCGTGGATTACACGGGCCTGAACGTGATCCAGTTTTCCGAACTGCGAGATCGCTTGGCGGCGGTCGGCGCGGAGGTGCACGTCGTCAAGAACAAGGTGTTCCGGTTGGCTGCGCAGGAAGCCGGGCTCCCGGATCTGCGGGATCGATTGGCCGGGCAGTTGGCCGTGGTCAACGGTCAGAAGGACATCTCCGCCACGGCGAAGGTCCTGAAGACGTTCCACACCGAGTCCGAGAAGCCGAAGATGCTCTTCGGCTTCCTCGGTGATGAAGAGTTCGACGACGCGGCCCTCCAGACGCTGGCGGATTTGCCGCCGATGGATGTTCTGCGTGGCAAGTTGCTGGGTACGTTGCTGGCGCCGGCGACCAATCTGGTGCGTCTCCTGGGTACCCCGGCCACGCAACTCGCGCGCGTGTTGCAGGCTCGCGCCGAGAAGGAGGCGGCCTGACTTTGGATTTCCGCCGCCTTCCCGATGGTGGCTGCGGATGAAAGCAACCCTCAACAGTGAATCGTCGGCGGGCGGGCGGTTCGTTTAATTCCCTTGTCGCCACGAGGGACGACGAGACTGAAAGGTAGAAGAAATGGCAGATATTGAAGCATTGGTGCAGCAGCTCGGTCAGTTGACGGTCATCGAGACCGCCGAGCTGGTCAAGAAGTTGGAAGAGGCATGGGGTGTGACCGCTGCCGCCCCGGTGGCGGTGGCTGCTGTCGGCGGCGGTGCCGCGGCTGGTGGCGCCCCGGCGGAGGAAGCGAAGACTTCCTTCGATGTGGTCCTGGCCTCGGTTCCTCCGGATAAGAAGATCGCCGTCATCAAGGCGGTCCGCGAGGTGAAGGCAGGTCTGGGTCTGGCGGATGCCAAGAAGCTGGTGGAGGAAGCTCCGAAGGCTGTCTTGGAGGAGGCCACGAAGGACGAAGCCGAAGCCGCGAAGAAGAAGCTGGAAGACGCCGGGGCCAAGGTCGAACTCAAGTAGACCTTTTGTGGAAGCGGTGCGGACGGTCTTGCCGTCCGCACCGCGTCTCTGATGCCCAGTCACGCTGATATTGTTGGCCGCCCGCTGACATCAAGGCAGAGCGTAGTCGAGTGTTGCCGGTTGTTCCCCGTTCGCTGGCGGGGAGAGCCGGTTTGGTGTTGTCTGTTGTACCCATCCGCCGAACGGTCGTCGGCGCTGTTGATTCATGACCATGTCATCGCGAGGAACTGAACGAAAGAACTTTGGCCGCATCAAGGAGGTCATCGCGCCGCCGAATTTGATCGAAGTGCAGGTCAATTCGTATGCCGAATTCCTCCAGGCCGAAATCGCCCCGGGGAAACGCCGCAACACGGGACTCCAAGCGGTCTTCAATGAGGTCTTTCCGATCGAGAGCTACGACGGCCGGACGGTGCTGGCCTACCAGCACTACGAGATCGGCGAGCCCAAACTCGACTGGCTCGATTGCCTTCGCGAGGGGTTGACCTACGGCGCTCCGCTCCACGTGACCTTCCAGTTGCGCGACGAATCCGGGGCCAAGGAGGAAAAGGTGTTCATGGGGGAACTACCCCTCATGACCCCGCAAGGCACCTTTGTCATCAATGGCGCCGAGCGGGTGATCGTCAGTCAGTTGCACCGCTCACCGGGCATTGCCTTCGAGGCCACGCAGCATGCGAACGGCAAAATGCTCCATTCGTTCCGGATCATCCCCGATCGTGGTTCATGGTTCGAGGCGCAGTTCGACACGAGCGACATGCTCTACGTCTACCTGGACCGCAAGAAGCGGCGGCGGAAGTTCCTGATCACCACTTTCTTCCGGGCGTTAGCCTTCCTCGACAGCGACTCCAAGGCACGCGATGCCGAGAAGCACCGGGGCCGGGACGAGGAGATCCTCCGGCTTTTCTATGACCTGGAGGAGTTGCCGGTGAAGAAGGCCGAGGCCCTCGAGGACATCCAAAACCGGGTGCTCGTCGAGGACGTGTTGGATCTCGACAAAAACATCGTGGTCGCGCGGGCCTTCGAGCCCCTTTCCAAGGCTGCGGTGCGCCAGATCGCCGATCTGGGGGTGAAGACGATCACGGTGGTGGACACCTCACCCGATGATGGGTTGGTGATTCGCTGCCTGAAGAAGGACCCCACCAAGAATGAGGAGGAGGCGCTCAAGGACATCTACCGACGGCTGCGTCCCGGTGACCCGCCGACCTCGGCCAATGCCCGCGCGCTCATCAAGCGGCTTTTCTTCGATCCGAAACGGTACGATCTCGGCCGCGTGGGGCGGTACAAGATCAACCAGAAGCTGGGGCTGGAAGAGAAGGACGCGCGTGTGTTGCAGAAGGGCGACCTCGTGGCGGCGACCAGTTACCTGCTTCGCCTGAAGAAGGGCGAAGGTTCGGTGGACGACATCGACCACCTCGGCAGCCGCCGGGTGCGGACCGTCGGCGAGTTGCTCGCGAACCAGTGCCGGGTCGGGCTTGCGCGTACGGAGCGGTTGGTGAAGGAGCGCATGACGCTTTTTGACCAGGGCACGGACACCATGACACCGCAGAAGTTGATCAATCCGAAGGCGCTGTCCGCAGTGGTGCGCGATTTCTTCGGGCGGAGCCAGTTGTCGCAGTTCATGGACCAGATCAATCCGCTGGCGGAATTGACGCACAAGCGGCGGCTTTCGGCCCTTGGGCCGGGCGGGTTGTCCCGCGACCGCGCCGGGTTCGAGGTGCGCGACGTGCATTCCTCCCATTACGGACGGATCTGTCCGATCGAAACGCCGGAAGGCCCGAACATCGGCCTGATCGCCTCGTTGGCCACGTTTGCGCGCGTCAATGACTTCGGGTTCATCGAGACCCCCTACCGGGTGGTCGAGAAGGGCCGGGTGACCGGGCGCCTCGAGTACCTGACCGCGGATCGCGAGGAGCAGTTCATCATTGCCCAGGCCAACGCCACCATCGGGGAGAAAGGGAACTTCCAGGCGGACCGGGTGACCTGCCGCTGCAAGGGCGACTTCATCGAGGTCGAGCCCGCGCGGGTGGACTTCATGGACGTTTCGCCCAAGCAGCTGGTTTCGGTGGCCGCGGGCCTGATTCCGTTCCTGGAACATGACGACGCAAACCGGGCGTTGATGGGCTCCAACATGCAACGCCAGGCCGTCCCGCTCCTCGCTGCCGAGGCCCCGCTGGTGGCGACCGGGCTTGAGGAGCGGGTTGCCCGAGATTCCCGCGCCGTGCTTGCCGCCGAGGAGGCGGGCAAGGTCGCCTCGGTCAGCGCCGACCAGATAGTGGTGACGCGCGACGGCAAGCTGCCCGAGGGCAAGAAGCGCCTCAAGCACAGCCCCGCGGACGGCGTGTACGTCTACCGGTTGCGCAAGTTCATGCGCTCGAACGCGGCCACGTGCATCAACCAGAAGGCCCTCGTGGCCCGCGGCGACACCATCAAGAAGGGGCAGGTCATCGCCGATGGACCCTGCACGCACCGCGGCGAACTCGCCCTCGGGCGGAATGTCCTCGTCGCCTTCATGCCTTGGAACGGCTACAACTTCGAGGACGCGATCCTCATCAGCGAACGCATCGTGAAAGACGACGTGTTCACCTCGATCCACATCGAGGAATTCGAGGTGAGCGCGCGCGACACCAAGCTGGGGCCGGAGGAAATCACCCGGGACATCCCCAATCTCGGTGAGGAAGCCCTGAAGAACCTCGGGCTCGACGGGGTCATCCGCGTGGGGGCGGAGGTCAAACCCGGGGACATCCTCGTGGGGAAGATCACTCCGAAAAGCGAGACCGAACTGGCCCCGGAAGAACGCCTGCTGCGGGCGATCTTCGGTGAAAAGGCGGCGGACGTCAAAGACACCTCCCTCAAGGTCCCTTCCGGCACCTACGGGATCGTCATGGACGTCAAGGTGTCCGCCAAAAAGGAGAGCGAAAAGGAACGCGACAAGAGTTCGGGTGATGCGAAGCGGCATGCCAAGCAGGTGGATGAGGACTACAAGGGCAAGCTCGAGGAGCTGCGCGAGCAGCTTACCGAGGCGCTGAGCAACATCCTCCTGGGTGAAAAAATCCCCTTGGACGTGGTGAACTCGGAGACCGGCGAGATCATCATTCCGGCCAACCGCAAGATCACGAAAACCCTGCTCCGCAAGCTGGCCCAAGTGTACGACCGGATCGAGATCGATCCCTCCCCCATCCGCAACAAGATTCAGGAGATCATCGGCGGCTACCGCAAGCGCTTCGAGGATCTCTCAATGCAGCACGACGAGGAGCGGGACCGGGTCGAGTCCGGCGAGGAGATCGACACGGGCATCATCAAGTCCGTGAAGGTCTACATCGCGTCGAAGCGGAAGCTCTCGGTCGGTGACAAGATGGCCGGGCGGCACGGGAACAAGGGGGTGGTGGCGAAGATCGTTCCCGAGGAGGACATGCCGTTCCTCGCCGACGGCACGCCGGTGGACATCATTCTCAACCCGCTGGGGGTGCCTTCGCGCATGAATGTCGGCCAGGTGCTTGAAACCCACCTTGGCTGGGCGGCGCGCGTGCTGGGAATGAGCTTCGCCACGCCCGTGTTCGACGGGATCAAGGAAATCGAAATCCGCGACTATCTCAAACAGGCGGCCGGGATTCAGGAGGCGGCGGGGGACCCCTCGCTGATTGGCGATCACGGCAAGACCCACCTGTTCGACGGGCGCACCGGCGAACCGTTCGATCAGGAGGTGGTGGTCGGCTACATCTACATGATGAAGCTGGGCCACTTGGTCGCCGACAAGATCCATGCCCGCGCCGTCGGGCCCTACTCGTTGGTGACCCAGCAACCGCTCGGCGGAAAAGCGCAGTACGGCGGACAGCGGTTCGGCGAAATGGAAGTCTGGGCCTTGGAAGCCTACGGGGCCGCTTACATGCTGCAGGAGTTGCTCACCGTCAAATCCGACGACGTCCAGGGGCGCACGCGCATTTACGAGAGCATCGTCAAGGGCGACAACTGTCTTGAGGCCGGCGTCCCCGAGTCGTTCAACGTCCTCGTCAAGGAAATGCAGTCGCTGGGACTGGATGTGAAGGTTGGCTACTCGAATCCGGCGGACCAGCCGGAACCCGCCGGAGCCCTGGGCATCCTGGGCTGATCATGATCCCCACGCAGGAATAGACCGCAACCATAGAATCTCACACCGCGCATGATGAACTCGAAAGACTCCGCCCGCGAACTGCTTGGCCTCGACAAGGTCAACATGGTGGATTTCATCGCCATCAGCGTCTCTTCACCCGAGACCATCCGTTCCTGGTCGAAGGGAGAGGTCAAGAACCCGGAGACCATCAACTACCGCACCTTCAAACCCGAGAAGGGCGGTCTGTTCTGTGAGCGCATCTTCGGTCCCGTCAAGGATTGGGAATGCTCCTGCGGCAAATACAAGCGGATCAAGCACCGCGGCGTGGTCTGCGACCGCTGTGGCGTCGAGGTGACCCTGTCGCGCGTCCGGCGCGAACGCATGGGGCACATCGACCTGGCCGTGCCGGTGTCGCACATCTGGTTCTTCAAGTGCATGCCGTCGCGGATCGGGCTGATGCTCGACATGACGGCCCGCAATCTCGAGCGGGTCATCTACTACGAGGACTACATGGTCATCGATCCGGGCAACACGGCGCTCAAGCTCCACCAGTTGCTGAGCGAAGCGGAATACCGCGAGGCCCGCGAGACCTATGGACCGGACGCCTTCGTGGCGAAAATGGGCGCGGAAGCCGTTCGCGACGGCCTCAGCAACATTGAACTCGAGCGGACCATCGACGAACTCCAGATCCAGATGCAGGAGACGAAGTCGAAGCAGATCCGCAAGAAGCTCGCGAAGCGGATCAAGCTGTTCCACGGCTTCCAGACGTCCCGGAGCCGGCCGGAGTGGATGATCCTCACCGTGTTGCCCGTGATCCCGCCGGATCTCCGTCCGCTCGTCCCCCTCGAAGGCGGGCGCTTCGCGACCTCCGATCTCAACGACCTCTACCGGCGGGTCATCAACCGCAACAACCGGTTGAAGAACCTGCTCCAACTCAAGACGCCCGAGGTCATCATCCGCAACGAGAAGCGCATGTTGCAGGAGGCGGTTGACGCGCTGTTCGACAACGGCCGCCACGGGCGTCCCGTCACCGGCGCCGGAAACCGGCCGCTCAAGTCCCTGTCCGACATGCTCAAGGGCAAGTCGGGCCGGTTCCGCCAGAACCTGCTGGGCAAGCGGGTGGATTACTCGGGACGTTCGGTGATCGTCATCGGCCCCGAACTCAAGCTCAACCAGTGCGGCCTGCCGAAAAAGATGGCGCTCGTCCTCTTCGAGCCCTTCATCATCCGGCGCCTCAAGGAACTGGGATACGTACACACGGTGCGGTCGGCGAAGAAGCTCATTGAGCGTCAGTCACCCGAAGTGTGGGACATTCTCGAGGAGGTGACCAAGGGACACCCCGTGCTGCTGAACCGTGCGCCGACCTTGCACCGTCTTTCCATTCAGGCCTTCGAGCCGGTGTTGATCGAGGGCGAGGCCATCCGCGTGCATCCGTTGGTCTGCACGGCCTACAACGCCGACTTCGACGGCGACCAGATGGCGGTCCATGTTCCGCTCTCGGTCGAGGCCCAGATGGAGGCGCGCCTCCTGATGATGGCCCCGTACAACGTCTTCAGCCCTTCCAGCGGGCGGCCCATCATGACCCCCACCCAGGACATCACCCTGGGGTGCTATTACCTCACCGCCGAACCCCGCAAGCCGCGCAAGGACGGCGAGCGCCTCATGCTGTTCGGCTCGAAAACCGAGGTGTTGTTCGCGCACATGGATGGCACGCTGGACACGCATGATCGCGTCCGCCTGGCCAACCCCGACCATGGTCGGCAGACCGTGTACGGCGATGCCACCCGGAAGATCATCGAGACCACTGTCGGCCGCGTGATCTTCAGCGAAGTCTGGCCGGACGATCTGGGATTCCCGAACCGGGTGGTTGGCAAGTCACAGATCGGGGATCTGATCTGGAACTGCTACAAGGTCTGCGGGCATGACCCGACGATCGAATCACTCGACAAGCTCAAAAAGCTCGGCTTCACCGAGGCCACCCGTTCCGGCTGTTCGATCGGGATCGATGACATGATCATCCCGAAGGAAAAGACGCAGGAAATCGACGGGGCGCGCAAGAGCATCGGGGAGGTCGAAAAGCAGTACCGCCGGGGCATCATCACGCCGGGAGAGCGTTACAACAAGGTGGTCGACATCTGGACCCACTGCACCGACCAGATTGCCAGCGTCATGCTGCGGACGCTGGCCGAGAACCAGGGGAAGGAGGAATACAATCCGCTCTGGCTCATGGTGGATTCCGGCGCCCGTGGCAACAAGGCCCAGGTGCGGCAGCTGGCCGGGCTCCGTGGCCTGATGGCCAAGCCTTCCGGCGACATCATCGAGAAGCCGATTTTGTCCAACTTCCGCGAAGGCCTGACCGTCCTCGACTACTTCATCTCCACCCACGGCGCCCGGAAGGGCTTGGCCGACACCGCCCTCAAGACCGCGGACTCCGGATACATGACCCGGAAACTCGTGGACGTGGCCCAGGACGTCATCATTCGCGAAGACGATTGCGGCACCACGAACGGGATCTGGATGTCGCCCGTCTACGAAGGCGAGGAGGAGGTGGTCAAACTGCGGGATCGAATCACCGGACGCTTTGCTTGTGACGACCTGACCGATCCCCGCGATCCCCACCGGAAACTGCTTCACGCCAACGAATTCATCGACGAGGTCAAGGCCCGTGAGGTCGAGGACGCCGGGATCGAGCGGATCAAGATCCGGTCCGTGCTGACGTGCGAGAGCAAGTCGGGCGTCTGCGTCTGCTGTTACGGCCGTAACCTCGCAACCGGGCGGCTGGTGCAGAAGGGCGACGCCACCGGCATCATCGCCGCCCAGTCGATCGGCGAGCCGGGCACGCAGCTCACCATGCGGACCTTCCACATCGGCGGCACCGCCTCCCAGGTGTTCAAGCAACCGCAGATCAAGTCGAAGCACGACGGCGTCGTCCGCTACAACGAGCTGCGCATCGTGGAACTCCAGGACGGCAACCGAATCGTGCTGAACAAAAATGGCTCGGTTTCAGTGTTCGATGACCACGGGCGGGAGCTGGAAACGCATTCCGTCGTGATCGGCTCCGTGATCTCGGTCGCCGACGGTGGACGCGTCAAGAAAGGAGCTACGTTCGTGCAGTGGGATCCGTACAACGTGCCGATTCTCTCGGAAAAGGCCGGACGAGTCCGCTTCCACGACATCATCGAAGGCGTGACCATGCGCCATGAAGCCGACGAAACCACCGGGCAGGAGGCCATGGTGGTCATCGATCACAAGGAGGACCTGCACCCGCAAATCCTGGTGGCGAACACCAAGGGCGAAGTGCTGGCCCACTACGCGATTCCCTCGGGAGCCCACATCGTCGTCAACGAAGGCGCCCGCATTGAGGCCGGCAGCCTCCTCGCCAAGACCCCGCGCAAGGTGTCGAAGACGAAGGACATCACCGGCGGTCTGCCGCGCGTGGCCGAGCTGTTCGAGGCGCGCCGCCCGAAGGACGCCGCCGAGATCTCAAAGATCGACGGCGTGGTCGATTTCGGCCCGAGCGTGCGCGGCAAGCGCTGCGTGGTGATCCGGGACCCGCAGACGGGGATGGAAGAGGAGCACCTGATCCCGATCGGCAAGCACGTCATCGTGTTCAAGGGCGACGTGGTCAAGAAGGGGCAGCAGTTGACCGAGGGACCGACCGTGCCGCAGGAGATTCTGGACGTGTGCGGCCCGCAGGAGTTGCAGGAGCACCTGGTCAGCGAGATTCAGGAGGTTTACCGGTTGCAAGGGGTGACGATCAACGACAAGCACATCGAGATCATCATCCGGCAGATGCTGCGGAAAGTCCGCGTGACGGAGCCGGGAGACACGCTGTTTCTCTGGGGCGAGCAGGTCGACAAGATCGCCTTCGAGAACGAGAACCTGCGTGTCGAGAGCATGGGGGGCAAGCCCGCGGAGGCGCAGCCGGTTCTGCTCGGCATCACGAAGGCCTCCTTGGAAACCGAGAGCTTCCTCAGTGCCGCCTCCTTCCAGGACACCACGCGGGTGCTCACGGACGCCGCCACGATGGGGCGCCGCGACGAACTGCGCGGATTCAAGGAAAATGTGATCATGGGGCACATCATTCCGGCGGGCACCGGCTTCAATTCGCACCGCAACCTGAAAGTCAAGCCTCTGGTGGAGCCGCTTCCCGAGGAAGTCCAGGAGCCGGCCCCGGCCGGCGGGCTGCTGTTTGCCGATTCCCCCGGTGAGGAATGAAAAAATTCCGAAATACTTGTTGCAGGCAGTAACCCCGTTGCTATGATCTGCGCTCCGTTTCGCCGATTTGCCGGCGGAGGGCGGTAATCCGAGTAGTTTCGCAATGCCGACGATTAACCAACTGGTCCGCAAAGGGCGGACGAAGCTGAAGACCTACAGCAAGTCTCCTGCGCTGCAGGGCGCGCCGTTCCGGCGCGGCGTCTGCCTGCAGGTGATGACCCGTACGCCCAAGAAACCGAACAGCGCCATGCGCAAGGTGGCGAAGGTCCGGTTGACCAACGGCTACGAGGTGATCGCCTACATCCCCGACGAGGGCCACAGCTTGCAGGAGCACTCCATCGTCCTGATCCGCGGCGGTCGTGTGAAGGACCTGCCCGGCGTCCGGTACCATGTGGTGCGGGGAACGCTCGACGCCACCGGCGTCGACAAGCGCCGGGTCAGCCGGTCGAAGTATGGTGTCAAACGGCCGAAGACGGCGAAACCCGGAGCCAAGTAACCTGTATGTCGAGACGTCGCAGAGCTTTCAAGCGCCCCCTGACTCCGGACCCCAAGTACGGGTCCGCCACCGTCGCGCGCTTGGTCAACGTGGTCATGCGCTGGGGACAGAAGAGCATCGCCCAGAAGATTGTCTATGGCGCGCTGGATGAACTGGTGACCAAGAACCCGGGCGCGAACCCCATCGACGTCCTGCAGCGGGCCGTCGACAACGCCAAGCCCCGCCTCGAGGTCAAGCCGCGTCGGGTCGGCGGCGCCACCTACCAGGTTCCCCTGGAAGTGTCCGCCGATCGTCAGATGTCGCTTGCCCTGCGTTGGTTGGTCAGCTTCGCCGACAACCGCAAGGGGGTGCCCATGTCCCGCGCGCTGGCCGGAGAAATCATGGACGCCTACCAAGGGCAGGGGAACGCGATTCGCCGCCGCGACGAAGTGCATCGGATGGCCCAGTCCAACAAGGCTTTCGCCCACTTCCGCTGGTAGAACCAAATTTTGAAAGTCGCCCCGAGCACGCCGCATACCGGGGCATTTTTATTGCCAAACAGGATAGAATGTCAGCCGTGATGGAACAGATCAGGCCCGTAAACGCGCCGGACCGGCAATACCCGATGGAGCACACGCGCAACATCGGGATCGCCGCGCACATCGACGCGGGCAAGACCACCACGACCGAGCGCATCCTCTTCTACACCGGGCTCATCCACCGCATGGGGGATGTGCACGACGGGAACACCGTCACCGACTGGATGGAACAGGAACGGGAACGGGGCATCACGATCACTTCCGCGGCGACCACCTGCTACTGGACGCAGCAGGCCGACGGACTGCAAAAGCTGGGCGAGGGCATCCCGCATCGGGTCAACATCATCGACACTCCGGGCCACGTGGATTTCACCGCCGAGGTGGAACGGGCCATGCGGGTGTTGGATGGCGCGGTCGCGGTGTTCTGCGCCGTCGCCGGCGTGCAACCGCAGTCCGAGACCGTATGGCGGCAGGCGACGAAATACAAGGTCCCCCGGGTGGCGTTCATCAACAAGATGGACCGCACCGGTGCGAACTTCGAGAGCGTCGTAGCCGAACTTCGGCAGAAGCTCGGAGCCTACGCCTATCCGGTGATGATCCCGATCGGCAAGGAAGATCATCTCCGCGGGTGCATTGATGTCGTCAACCAGAAGGCGATCCTCTACCTCAGCGGCGACTCTTCCGGGATGGGCTATGAGGTCGTGGAAATTCCCGACGACCTTAAGGAACAGGCCGAACTCGCCCTCGCTGAGCTGATCGACGCGGTCAGCAACAAGGACGATGAGATTGCCGAACTGGTCATTGAGGACAAGCCGGTTGACGTGTTGACCCTGAAACGGGCCATCCGCCGGCTCACCTGCCGCCTTGAGATGGTCCCGGTGCTTGGCGGCTCTGCCTTCAAGAACCGCAATGTGCAGCCGTTGGTCGACGCCGTCGTTGACTATCTGCCCTCACCGCTTGATATTCCGCCGGCCACCGCCCAGTCCGCGGACAATCCGGAGGAGATGGTGGCCATCAAGGCCGACGACACCGCTCCGCTCTGCGCGCTCGCCTTCAAGCTTTGGAGCGATCCCTTTGTCGGGAAGCTGGTTTTCTTCCGCGTCTACAGCGGCCAGCTCAAGAAGGGCGACACGATTTACAACACGCGAACCGGGCGTCGGGAGCGGGTCAGCCGCGTTTTGATGATCCAGGCGGACAAGCGGACCGATGTCGAGACGACCTACGCGGGCGACATCGCGGCGTTGGTCGGCCTCAAGAACATCACGACGGGCGACACCCTGTGTCATCAGGGAGTTCAGGTGATGCTGGAGCCGCCCACGTTCCCCGAACCGGTCATCTCGATGGCGGTCGAGCCGAAGAGCAAGGCGGATCGCGATCGGCTGACCGAGGGACTCCAGCGCTTGGCCGAGGAGGATCCGACCTTCCGCTGTTTCACCAACGAGGAAACCGGGCAGCTGATCATTGCCGGGATGGGCGAACTACACCTTGAGATCATCCGGGACCGGCTGTTCCGTGAGTTCAAGGTTGAGGCCAGCGCCGGTGCGCCCCAGATCGCCTATCGCGAGACCATCACTCAGGCGGCGGACGGCGAAGGCAAGTTCGTGCGCCAGAGCGGCGGTCGGGGCCAGTACGGCCACGTGGTGATCAAACTCGAGCCGCAGGAACGCGGCAAGGGCATCGCCGTCGAGAACAAGATCGTCGGCGGCGCCATTCCGAAGGAATACATCCCGGCGGCGGTCGCGGGAATCCAGGAAGCCATCGGAGGGGGCGTGCTGGCAGGGTTCCCCATGGTGGACCTCAAGGTCAGCATCGTCGATGGGACGTTCCACGAGGTCGATTCGAGTGAACTGGCGTTCAAGATGGCGGGTATCTTCGCCCTCAAGGAAGCTGCCAGAAAGGCGGACACCATCCTGCTCGAGCCGGTGATGAAGGTGGAATGTACGACACCCGAGGAGTACCAGGGCGATCTCCTCGGCGACCTCAACCGGCGGCGAGGCAAGATCGTCAGCATCGAGGCCAAAAGCACGGCCACGAGCCTCAACGCCCATGTGCCGTTGGCGGAAATGTTCGGCTACGCCACCGCCATCCGCTCCCTCTCGAAGGGGCGCGCCGCTTACTCGATGGAGCCGTTCTCGTTCGAACCCGTGCCGGCCAGCATTGTGGCCAGCATCTTGGACACTACGAAACCAAAGGTCGGCCGTAGCTAGCGATCAGATTCAGGGCTGGGTATGTCAGGACAGAAAATACGCATTCGACTCAAGGCTTACGATCACCGGATCATCGATCAATCCGTCAAGGAGATCGTCGAGACGGTAAAGCGAACGGGCGCGCGGATCGCCGGTCCGGTTCCCCTGCCAACGCGGGTCGAACGGTTCACCGTCAATCGCTCCCCCCATGCCGACAAGAAGTCCATGGAATCGTTCGAGATGCGGACGCACAAGAGGCTTCTCGACATCATTGATCCGACGGCGAAGACGGTGGACGAGTTGAAGAAACTCAACCTGCCGGCGGGGGTCGACATTACGATCAAGATCTAGCTGCATATGATTGGTTTGCTTGGAAAAAAACTGGGCCAGACCCGCGTCTTCGACGAGGACGGCAATGTCGTTCCCGTGACGGTGGTGCTGGCCGGGCCGAATCATGTGCTGCAGTGCAAAACCGTCGAGAAGGACGGTTACCGGGCCGTGCAGTTGGGCTTTGACGAGCAGAAGGAAAGCCGTCTCACCAAGCCCTTGGCCGGCCATTTGCGCAACAACGGCGGGGTGATGGTGAAACGGATTCGTGAGTTCCGCGACTTCGCCGCCGAAGTGAAGCCGGGTGACAAAGTGGGGCCGGGGTTGTTCCTGGAAGGGGACTTCGTGGACGCCATCGGAGTCACCAAGGGGCGGGGATTTCAGGGCGTGGTGCGTCGGCACGGCTTCCGGGGTGGCACGGCGTCACACGGCGCGAAGGGCTTCCACCGGCGGCCTGGCGCGATCGGCCAACGCCTGTTTCCCGGAAATGTCCGGCGCGGGATGCGCATGCCGGGACACATGGGCGCGGTGCGTCGAACCATTCAGAACCTTGAGATCGTCAAGGTCGACACCGACGAGAATCTCCTGTTGATCAAAGGCGCGATTCCCGGGGCCAACGGGGACTACGTCGTCATCCGGGAATCCAAGAAGATACCGAAACCCGCCGCCGAGGCCCGCCGACAGGCAAAGGCTGAAGCCGCGAAGGCCGCCGCCGAGGCGAAAGCCGGCAAGGCCAAGGGCAAGGGCAGGAAGTAACAGACCGAGGACGCATGAAACTGGCGGTTCGAGATCAACAAGGAAAAGCGGCCGGCGAGATTGACGCCGGGTTCGAGCTGATCGAAGGCGGCAAGGGTACCCAGGCCGTGCACGACGCCGTTGTCGGCTATCTGGCGAATCAGCGCCACGGCACGGCCTGCGCGAAGACCAAGAGCGAGGTGGCCGGCAGCGGCAAGAAGCCATGGCGCCAGAAGGGCACCGGGCGCGCTCGCGCAGGCAATCGGCGCTCTCCTCTTTGGCCGGGCGGTGGGGTCGTGTTCGGCCCCCGGCCGAGGGACTATTCCAAGAAGGTCGGCAAGCGCACGCGGGTGTTGGCGCTCCGCAAGGCACTGACAGAGCGCATGCGGGCCGGGGACGTCGTCTTGCTGAGCGAATTGAAGCTCGACACGCCCAAGACCAAGGGGTTCATCGCCGTGCTTGGCGCCCTGGAACTTGACGGGACGGTCCTTCTGGTGCAGGCCGGCAACGATGAAAACCTCCTGCTCGCCTCGCGCAACGTCCCCGGGGTCGAGGTGACCACGGGAGATCTGGTCAACGCCTACGAACTGCTGCGCTTCGACAAGTTGGTCTTTACCCAGGCGGCGTGGGAATTGGTCGCCCAACGTTTGAACTAGCATGAGTCCGTTCCAGATCATCAAATCAGCCCGCCTGACGGAAAAGGGCAGCATTCAGTCGGATCTCTTCAACCGCTATACAGTGGTTGCCGACCGACGGGCTTCGAAGATTCAGATCCGCCAGGCGGTCGAGGAACTCTTCAAGGTCCGTGTCACCGAGGTGCGGACCATGAACGTGCGGGGCAAGAAGCGGCGGCAACGAACCCATCAGGCCGGCAAATCCCCCGACTGGAAAAAGGCCATCGTAACCCTCAAGGAGGGCGATCAGATCGTTCTCACCTAAGCATCGACGCAAGTCATGGCTGTCAAATCTTTCAGACCAACGACCCCCTCGAATCGCTACAAGACCGTGGCGAGCTTCGAGGAGATCACCAAGACGAAGCCCGAGAAGAGCCTGCTCGGTCCGCGGCGCAAGTCCGGCGGACGGAATTGCTACGGACGCGTCACGGCACGGGGCATCGGCGGCGGGCACAAGCAGCGCATTCGCAAGGTGGATTTTCGGCGCAACAAACACGGCGTCGAAGCCACAGTCGCGGCAATCGAATACGATCCGATTCGCAGCGCGCGGCTGGCTCTTCTCGAGTATGCCGATGGAGTCAAGCGGTATATCATCGCGCCGGTTGGCCTGTCCGTGGGGGCCAAGGTCTCCAGCGGGCCGACAGCGCCCCTCGAGGTCGGGAACTCACTGCCTCTGAAGGCGATCCCGGCGGGCATGCAAATCCACAACATCGAGATGTTCCCCGGCCGCGGCGGACAGATGGTGCGCGCCGCGGGCGGCGCGGCGACCCTGATGTCCCGCGACAGCGGTTACGGGATGGTGCGGCTGCCCTCCGGCGAGGTGCGCCGTGTCCATGAGGATTGCTACGCAACCATCGGCCAGGTCGGGAATCTTGATCACGAGAACATTTCGCTTGGCAAGGCGGGCCGCTCGCGGCATTTGGGACGGCGCCCGATCACGCGCGGCGTCGCCATGAACCCCGTCGACCATCCGAACGGCGGTGGACAGGGGAAATCCAAGGGTGGCGGTGGCTGGCAGCAGTTGACCTCCCCGTGGGGCCTGCTGGCCAAGGGCTATCGCACACGCAGTCGCAGCAAGGCCTCGAACAGATTCATCGCGGTGCGGCGGGACGGCCGGCCAATGAAGCAAAAGTAGACCGGTTATGGGACGCTCGATTCGAAAGGGTCCGTTCACGGATCATCATCTGCTGGACAAGGTCGCCAAAGCCAGGGAGGCCAACTCCAAGGCGCCGATCAAGACGTGGTCGCGACGATCGGTCATCACGCCCGATTTCGTCGGACTGACCATCAACGTCCACAATGGCAAGGTTTTCAACCCGGTCTTTGTGACCGAGAACATGGTGGGGCATCGCCTGGGTGAATTCTCACCGACGCGGCTGTTCCGGAAACACGGCTCGCACACCGCCAAGGCGGAAGCCAAGTAAACGATCATGGAAGTCAAAGCCATCCTGCGCAACGCCCGGATGTCCCCGCAAAAGGTGCGGGAAGTCACCCGGCAGATCAGCGGTCTCCCGGCCGAAGGGGCGCTCGCAACCCTCGCCTTCGTTCCGAGGAAGTCGGCCCGCTTGGTGGCCAAGACCCTCAAGTCGGCAATTGCCAACGCGGAAAACAACAACCAGCTCAAGCCGGAAACCTTGCGGGTCAAGGAAGCCACGGTGGGCCCAGGGCAGACCCTCAAGCGGTTCACGCCGAAGGCGCGGGGCTCGGCGGGGCCGATCTTGAAACGCAGTTGCCACATTCGAATCGTACTCTCTGACGAATAGTCTACTATGGGGCAGAAGACACACCCAACGGGTTTGCGCGTCGCCGTCACCAAGGACTGGCGCTCGCGATGGTATGCCGGCAAGCGCGACTTCGGGGCGCTGTTGGTGGAGGACCAGCGCATTCGCGCCATCCTGCGGCAGAAGCTCGAAGGGGCGTCGGTGCCGCGCGTTCAGATCGAGCGAGCGGCCAGCCGCTGCCGGATCACCATCCATACCGCCCGACCGGGGGTGGTCATCGGACGGAAAGGTGCCGAGATCGACCGGATCAAGGAGGAATTGTCCCGCTTGACCGGCAAGGATGTCTACGTGGACATCATCGAGGTCAAGCGGCCCGAAATTGACGCCCAGTTGATTGCGGAGAATGTCGCGTTGCAACTCGAACGTCGCATTTCGTTCCGCCGGGCGATGAAAAAGGCGGTCCAACTGGCACGCGACTCCGGAGCGGATGGCATCCGGGTGCGTTGTTCAGGGCGGCTCGGGGGCGCGGAACTGGCGCGGACGGAGTCCTACCACGACGGCCGAGTTCCGCTGCACACGCTGCGCGCGAACATCGACTACGGATTTGCCGAAGCCAAGACGCTCTACGGCACGCTCGGGGTAAAATGCTGGGTTTGCACGGGGGAGATGCAGACCGGGAAGAATCGTCCCGCTGAGCCGGCGGTGGCAGGTTGATATTGGACGCGAGAGGTCAGGCCTATGGCAATGATTCCTTCCAGGGTTAAATACCGTAAACAGCAACGGGGAAGCCGGTCCGGCACCGCCCAACGCGGTAACACCGTGGCCTTCGGCGAGTTCGGCCTCCAGGCCCTTGAGCGCTACTGGCTGCCGGGCAAGCAGATCGAGGCAGCGCGCGTGGCTATCAGCCGCGCCATGAAGCGCCGCGGCAAGATGTGGATCCGCGTGTTCCCGGACAAACCGATCAGCAAGAAGCCCCTCGAGGTCCGCATGGGCAGCGGGAAGGGAGCAGTCGAGGCCTGGGTGGCGGTCATCCGACCGGCGAACATGCTCTTTGAGGTGGACGGGGTTTCGGAGGAAATCGCGCGTCAGGCTCTGCGGCTGGCGGCCACCAAGTTGGGAATCCGCACGCGCTTTGTCACCCGTCACCAACACGCCTGATCGACCTGAGACATGAAATACGCGGATTTGAAGGAAAAGACCGGGGTGGAGTTGGGCGCGCTGGGGCGCGAACTGCGGCAGGAACTGTTCAACCTGAAGTTGCAGAAGGCCAGCAGTCAGTTGGAGAAGACCGCCCGGCTGCGCACCCTCCGGCGGGATATTGCCCGGGTGGAAACCCGGTTGACCGAGCTTCGGAAGGTAACCGCCTAGTTGGATTGAGCTATGTCTGAAACGAAGGAAAAAGCTGCGCAGCGCAAGGAACGCACCGGACAGGTGGTTTCCGACAAGGCGGCGAAGACAATCGTCGTCCGGGTGGAGCGCCGCATCCGGCATCCGCTCTACAAGAAGATTGTGCGGCGCTTCAACAAATTTCACGCGCATGACGAGAAGGGTCTGGCGCGGGTCGGTGACTGGGTGCGCATTCGCGAATGCCGGCCGATTTCCAAATTGAAGTGCTGGCGACTGGTCGAGGTCATCGGCGCGGTGCAAAAGCAAACCGCCACGCCGGCGGGCGATTAGGAACCTGAGTTATGTTGCAAGTACGTTCGATATTGGATGTCGCCGACAATTCCGGCGCCAAGCGGGCCGCGGCCATCGGCGTGCTCGGAGGGAACCAGCGCTATGCCCAGGTGGGGGATATCATCAAGGCCCATGTCAAGGAAGCGGCCCCTGACGGCGCGGTCAAGAAGGGTGATGTGGTGGACGCAGTGGTGGTGCGCACCCGCAAGGTCATCGTGCGCAACGACGGGTCCTACCTCCGCTTCGACAGCAACGCCATCGTCATCATTGACAAGGACCGGAACCCTAAAGGGACCCGCATTTTCGGTCCGGTCGCCCGGGAACTGCGGGAAAAGAAGTTCATGAAGATCATTTCCCTGGCTCCCGAGGTTATTTGAGGTCATGAAGAGATTTCACGTGAAGCGCGGCGACGAAGTGGTGGTCATCGCCGGCACCGAAAAAGGCAAGCGCGGCAAGGTCATCCAG
Source organism: Verrucomicrobiales bacterium (assembly GCA_024233305.1). GTDB lineage: Bacteria > Verrucomicrobiota > Verrucomicrobiia > Limisphaerales > J093 > J093. Next base: position 79,154 of record JACKPV010000024.1, on the reverse strand, counting down.
ATGCTCCCGAAGAAGGAGCGGGTGATGATTGAGGGCGTCAAGATGATCAAGAAACACATGCGGAAGAGCCAGCAGCATCCGCAGGGTGCCATCGTCGAGCGCGAGGGAAGCGTGCACGTGTCCAACGTCATGTTGGCGGACAAGTATGATGCCCGGGCGGCCAAGAAAGGCGCTTCCGCGGCCGTCGAAGCCTGAGCTGAGCAATGAAACCACGGTTGCAGGAAAAATATACGGACGAGGTCCGCGGCGCGCTCGTCGAGAAACGCGCTTACAAGAACGTCCATCAGGTTCCCAGTCTGACCAAGATTGTGATTCACATGGGCGTTCCAGCCAGCCAGGAGAAGACCGCGCTGGAGGACGCCATGCGCGATCTTGGGACGATCACCGGGCGCAAGCCCGTCATCGACAAGGCCCGTAAGAGCGTGTCGAACTTCAAGATCCGCCAGGGGCAATCCATCGGATGCCACGTCACCCTGCGGCGGGAAGCGATGTACGAGTTCTTTGATCGCCTCGTTTCGACCGCCCTTCCCCGCATTCGCGATTTCCGTGGTTTGAGCGGTCGCGCCTTTGATGGACGGGGGAATTACTCGATCGGGTTGGAGGATCAGACCATCTTCCCCGAGATCGATCTCGACAAGATCAAGCGGCACCAGGGCATGGATGTGACGATCGTGACCTCGGCGCCGACGAACGAAGAAGCGTACGATTTGTTGAAACTGATGGGCATGCCCTTTGCCGAGAGCAAGTAGACTATGTCGAAGAAATCCTGGATTGAGCGCGACAAGCGCCGCCGCAACACGGTGAAAAAGTACGCCGCGAAGCGGGCGGAGTTGAAGGCGCGGCACGATTACGCCGGTCTGTCGAAGCTGCCCCGTGACGCCAGCCCCGTCCGGGTGGTGAACCGCTGCCAGGTCAGCGGGAGAAAAAGGGCGTTTCTTCGCAAATTTCAGATGTCACGATTGACCTTCCGGGAGCGCGCGCTGGCCGGGCTGATTCCAGGGGTCACCAAAGCGAGCTGGTAAGCCATGACCGATCCAATTGCCGACTTGTTGACCCGCATTCGCAACGCCAACCGGGCGCTGCTGAAGGAGGTCGAAATGCCGCACTCGCGGCTCAAGGAGAACGTCGCCCGGGTGCTCGTGCAGGAGGGTTACCTTGCCGGCTGCCAGGTAACGGGCGAAGGGCGGAAGACGCTCCATCTGACGTTGAAGTACACCGCACGGCGGGGAGCGGTGACCGGCCTCAAGCGGATCAGCAAGCCTGGGCTGCGCCACTATGTCGGAGCAACCGAAGTGCCCCGCGTATTGGCCGGCTTGGGAGTCGCCGTCCTGTCCACTTCCCGCGGCGTCATGACCGGACGGGAGGCGCGCAAGGCCAATCTCGGCGGCGAAGTTCTGTGTCACGTCTGGTAGGAGAATTCAGGTTATGTCGCGAGTAGGCAAACTTCCCATATCCCTTCCGCCCAAGGTCAAAGCCTCGGTCGACGGACAGCGCGTCGTGGTCGAGGGCCCGAAAGGAAAACTGACCTTCGATTTGCCGCGCCGGACAGCGGCGACGATCGAAGACGGGCAGATTAAAGTGACACGGGCCAGCGACGAGCCCGAGGTTCGCGCGCTCCACGGTCTCGGCCGGGCGATCCTGAACAACATGGTGAAGGGCGTCCATGAAGGCTACGTTCGGCGGCTTGAGATTCACGGCGTGGGTTTCAAGGCCGCGGTTCAGGGCGAGAAGATCACCATGAACCTTGGTTATTCGCATCCCATCGTGTATCCGATTCCCGCGGGCGTCAGTGTGAAGGTCGAGGAGAACACGAAGGTCGTGATCGAGGGCGCGGACAAGCAGGCCGTGGGATTGGTCGCCTCCGAGTTGAGGGGTTTCTACCCCGCGGAACCGTACAAGGGCAAAGGCGTGCGTTACGCCGGCGAGCGCATTGTGCGCAAGGAAGGCAAGACCGTTCAATAGGCCGGCAGGCACCGCAATCTTCCCCCAACAAGATGAGAATCGAGAAGAAGCAGGAGCTTTCGCAACGACGCCGCCGGCGCATCCGGCGGAAGGTGCATGGCAGCGCCGAACGACCACGGTTGAGTGTGCGGTTCACCGGTCAGCACATCTACGTTCAGTTCATCGATGATGTGGCCGGCATCACCTTGGCGTCCGCATCCACCCGCAGCAAGACCCTGGACGACCGCGCCGCTCTGGCGGCAAATGTCAAGAGCGCCGGCCGGTTGGGTAAGTTCGCCGGGGAGCTTGCCCGCGAGCGGGGGATCACGCAGGTCGTTTTTGACCGCTCCGGGGCTCGCTACCATGGCAAGGTGAAGGCCCTGGCGGACGCGGTGCGTGAAGCGGGGATCAAATTCTAATCACTCAGGAGTTAATTGTGGCCGAGCAAGCACATTCATCAGTTTCAGGCAGTCGCCCCCCCCGTGGCCCCGCAAGGCCTGGGCGCCGTAATAGGCCTCCCCGCGAGGGGGGACGAGGAGACGGAGGCCCCGGAGACGATCTGGGCGAAAAGGTCATCTTTATCAACCGCTCATCCAAGGTGGTCAAGGGTGGAAGACGCTTCAGCTTCAGTGCCCTGGTCGTTGTGGGGGACAAGCAGGGCAAGGTCGGCCTGGGCCTGGGCAAGGCCGGCGAGGTCGCGGATGCCATCCGTAAGGGCAGCGAAAACGCGCGCTCCGGCATGGTCAACATCGCGCTGCGCGACAACACGATCCCACACGAGGTGACTTGTGTCTACGACGGGGCGCGGGTCCTGCTGCGCCCGGCCTCACCCGGCACCGGGGTCATCGCCGGCAAGACCGTCCGGGCGGTTCTCGAACTTGCCGGGGTGCGAAACGTGCTGAGCAAATCCCTCGGCTCCAACAACGCGGCGAACGTGGCGAAGGCCACCCTGACCGCCTTGTTGCAGCTGCGGTTGCGCGAACAGATTTATGAGCAGCGCGGCAAGTCCATCGCTGCGGAGCAGGTGGCGACCCCAGTGAACGCTTAGGAACGTCATGCGACTACACAATTTGAAACCAAGGCCGGGGGCGAAGCACCGGCGGAAGCGGATCGGCCAGGGGCAAGGAAGCGGTCGGGGTGGCACGAGCACCAAGGGCCACAAGGGCCAACGCGCCCGTTCCGGTGGCTCCATCCGGCCGGGGTTCGAGGGTGGCCAGATGCCCTTGGTCCGGCGACTGCCGAAGCGGGGTTTTAACAATGCCCGGCATACGGTGGCCTACTTGCCGGTGAATGTGTCGGCGTTGAACCGGTTCGAGGACGGCACGGAGGTTGACCTCGAACTGCTGGGCAAGGCGGGGCTGGCGAATGGCCAGGCGGCCGGGGTGAAGATCCTTGGTAACGGCAAGCTTGAGCGAAAACTGACGGTGCGCGCCCATCGCTTCAGCGCCTCCGCCAAGGCGAAGATCGAGCAGGCCGGCGGCGCCTGCGAACTCGTAACAAGGGCGGCGGGCGCCTGACGGCTGGGGACGGTTATGCTGAAGTCGATCCTCAATACATTCGCGAACTGCTTTAAGATCCCGGAGCTGAAGTCGAGGATCATCTTCACCGTCCTTATCCTGGCGGTTTGCCGTCTGGTTGCCTTGATTCCGATTCCGGGCTTGGACGGCGGCGCGCTCGCGCAGTTCTTCGAGCAAAGCGCGAACCGCAACAGCGGTCTGCTGGGCATGTACAGCATGTTCACCGGGGGCGCCTTGGAAAAGTGTGCCATCGGATCTCTGGGCATCATGCCGTACATCAGCGCCACGATCATCATTCAGTTGCTCAGCGCGGTTATCCCGCAGCTTAGCAAGCTGACCCGGGAAGAAGGGGGGCGGACCAAAATCATCCAGTACGGTCGCTACCTCACCGTGATCCTATGTCTCGGACAGGGTTTTGTGATGGCGCTGGGATGGGAGAACCCGCAGAAGGTTTTCGGCGAGAGGTTCGCCGGGGAACTGGTTCTCCTCGACAACATCTGGTGGTACCGCGTGCAGACGGTGTTGATGCTGACGACCGGAACCCTGCTGCTGATGTGGCTTGGCGAGCAGATCAGCGACCGGGGCATCGGGAATGGCGTATCCCTCGTCATTACGATCGGCATCGTTTCGCGCCTGCCCCAGGCGATGCAGGCCGTCTGGTTCATGTTCTTTCCGCCGCAGGGAGCCCAGGCGTCGTTCAACCTGTTCCACGGAATCGCTTTGGTGCTCCTGTTGGTGGGGGTGGTGGCGGCCATTATCGCCGTGACGCAAGCTCAGCGTAAGATCCCGGTTCAGTACGCGCAACGCGCGGTGGGGCGCAAGGTGTACTCCGGCGGAACCTCCTTCATGCCGCTGCGTGTGAACTACGCCGGCGTCATGCCGATCATCTTTGCCCAGGCGATTCTGATGTTTCCGGGCAAAATATTCTCCACCCTTGCTGCGGTGACCCGCGATGGCATGAGTGGGTTCTCCAAGCTGTGCGATGCGCTTGCCGCCGCCCTGCAGTACGGCACGATGCCCTACATCACCGTGGAGGCGTTGATGATCCTGTTCTTCTCCTATTTCTGGGTGGCGACTCAGTTCAACGAGATCCAGATAGCTGATGACCTCAAGAAATATGGCGGTTACATCCCGGGCGTGCGACCCGGCCAGGCGACCAGCGATTTCCTGCATCGGGCCATGAGCCGGATCACGTTGGCGGGTGCCATTTTTCTCGTGATCATCGCGGTGATCCCGACGCTGATGTTCAAGTGGGCCGGCGTGCCTTTCGAGGTGGGGCAGTTCTTCGGCGGCACCAGCATGCTGATCATGGTCGGGGTTTTGCTCGATACGACCCGGCAGATGGAATCGCACCTGTTGATGCGCCACTACGATGGCTTCCTGAAGAAGGGCCGAATCCGCGGTCGGTTCTGAAGGAACCAGGCACGGAATGCGGGTTCCGCTTTGTCCGGAGCATGTGGCTTTTGATCTTTGCAATCCGACTTGATCGCTTGACGTCCCGGTGATTCACATCAAGAACCAGAAGGCGCAGGACGGGATGCGGCGGGCCGGGCGGGTGGCCGCCCGGGTTCTGGATGATGTGGTGCGTTTTGTCCGGCCGGGGGTGACGACCCGCGAGGTCGATGATTATGGAGCAGATCGGATCCGCGAGCTCGGTGGGCGGAGCGCTTTCCTGGGCTACCGAAGGTATCCTTGCCACCTCTGCATCTCGGTCAACGAGGAGGTGGTACACGGCCTTGCATCGGATCGCCGACTGCAGTTCGGAGACATCGTGAGTGTCGATGTCGGGGTACATTTTGAGGGGTTCATTGGCGATAACGCCAGGACGGTGGCAGTGGGTGGTTGCCGTCCCGAGCATCAGCGGTTGATGGAAGTTACCCAACAGGCGCTGGATGCAGGTGTGGCGCAGGCACGGTCGGGTAATTGCGTCGCTGACATTTCAGGCGCCGTTCAGGAACTGGTCGAGTCGCACGGATACAGTGTGGTGCGGGAGTTCGTCGGTCACGGCGTGGGACGATCGATGCACGAAGAGCCGCAGATCCCCAATTACGTTGATCGTCGGGGGCGGAAAGCCTCGCCGCAACTGAAAGCGGGAATGACGCTGGCGATCGAGCCCATGGTCAATGCGGGCCGGGCCGGGGTGAGGGTTCTCGCTGACGGATGGACGGTGGTCAGCGAAGATGGATTGCCATCGGCGCATTTTGAACACACAGTGTTGGTCACGGCGGCTGAACCGGAGATTCTGACATGCCTCGCTCCGGCTTTGTGATCGCGGTCGGTACAGTGCTCCGGCACATTCAGGGCGCCCTGTGTGTAGGGTTGAGCAATGGCCACGTGGTTTACGCGCGTCCCGGCCGGCGGGCGCCTGAGGTGGGCGGCATCGGCGTGGGCGAGACTGTCCGGGTGGAAGTGACGGTCGCCGACCCGCGAAAGGGTTTTGTTTTGGAAAGGCTTGGTAAGCATGAAGGTTAGACCATCAGTAAAAAGGCTCTGTGAGCATTGTCGCATTATCCGGCGCAAGGGTGTGATTCGGGTGATTTGCACGAATCCCCGCCACAAACAGCGCCAGGGCTGAGAGACTCGGATTATGGCACGTATTCTTGGTGTAGACATTCCTGGGGAAAAGCGCGTCGGGATTTCGCTGCGCTACATTTATGGCATTGGGCCGACCCTTGCAGACGAGATCGTGGAGCGGGCGCAGGTTGACCCTTCGATTCGGGCCAAGGACCTGACGGAGGAGCAGCTGTCGCAAATTGTCCACGTGCTTCAGGAAGGGGATTATCTGATCGAAGGCGATTTGCGCCGGGAGATCGGTATGAACCTGAAGCGGTTGCAGGGCATCAAGTGTTACCGGGGGATGCGGCACCTGAGGAACCTCCCGGTGCGCGGCCAACGGACCCAAACCAACGCCCGCACGCGGAAAGGCCCCCGAAAGACCGTCGGCGTGGTGCGCAATCCGAACGCCAAGACCGGAATCCACTAAACATCTCGAAGTATGCCCGAAGAGCACAAGCAACCAGTGACATCCGCCGAGAGCGCCCCTGCGACGCCCGAAGAGACGAAGCCAGCGGCAAGCGAAGGAGCCAAGCCGGCGAAAAAGTCGGCCCGGCCCAAGGATGGCGACAAGAAGGCGGCCGAGGCGAAGCCCGAGGCGCCGGCGGGTCCCGAGGCGGCTTCAGCCCCAACCGCGGCCGAGTTGCTGGCGGATGACATTGGCGCCAAGAAGATCGTCAAGGCCAAGGGGGCGAAGAACGTCGCTTCGGGGATCGCTCATATTCTGGCGACCTTCAACAACACCACGGTCTCGATCACCGACGCCCAGGGCAACGTGATTTCCTGGGCCACGGCCGGCAAGATCGGTTTTCGGGGCTCGCGGAAGAGCACGGCATTCGCGGCGCAGCAGGTGGCCCAGGATGCGGCGCGTCAGGCCATGGCCCACGGCGTTCGGGAGGTGGAGGTGCAGGTCAAGGGGCCCGGTTCGGGTCGGGAGTCCGCCATCCGCGCCCTCCAGGCCATCGGTTTGGAAATCACGCTCATCAAGGACGTGACGCCGGTGCCGCACAACGGTTGTCGGCCCCGCAAGAAGCGTCGCGTCTAGGAACCACGGAACTTTCTTTCGATATGGCTCGTTATACAGGCCCCAGGGTGCGGATCAGTCGGCGGTTTGGAGTGCCGATCTTCGGCAGTTCGAAGTATTTGGAGCGGCGCGGCTACCCGCCCGGGATGCACGGACCGCGCAGTCGGCGCAAGATCAGCGAGTTTGCGCTGGGTTTGATGGAGAAACAGAAGATCCGGTACTACTACGGACTGCAGGAAAAACAGTTCCGACGGATCTACGAGGAGTCGACCCGCAAGCGTGGCGTTACGGGTGAGTTGATGCTCCAGGCTCTGGAGACGCGGCTTGACAACGTCGTTTTCCATCTCGGGTTCGCGCCGACGCGTGCCGCCGCCCGCCAGATGGTCAACCACGGCCACATCCACGTCAACGGTCGGCGCGTCGCGATTCCTTCGTGTGCCTTGCAGGTGAATGACGTGGTCGAGGTGCGCAACGCGAGCGTCTCGCGGCAGATGGCGACCCGCAGTTTCGAGATTTCCACCAGCCGCATGGTTCCGGAATGGCTGTCCCTGGACAAGGACATGTTCAAGGGGGTTGTGATGCGGATTCCGTCGCGTGACGAGATCCAGCCGATCGGCAACGAGCAGGCGGTGGTCGAGTTTTATTCCCGCTAGAGCGTCAGTCTCCCGCGGGTGCGGGAGCGACAATTATACGGGCCCGGTGCCGCGCGGGAAGACCCCGGGCCAGATTGCAATTGTCGAGTTAAAACACTATGCCAGTTCGTTTAGGTCGGTTCGAGATGCCTCGCCGTTTGCAGCGCGAGGACGAGTCAGCCACGCCCACTTACGCAAAGTTCTTTGCGGAGCCTTTCGAGACGGGTTACGGCTATACCATTGGCAATTCACTGCGGCGGGTGCTGCTGTCCTCACTCGAGGGGGCGGCGATTACCTCCGTGAAGATCGACGGGGCGAACCACGAGTTCAGCACCGTCGAGGGCGTCGTCGAGGATGTCACGGAAATCGTGCTCAACCTGAAGCGGGTCAAGTTCAAGGCGGCCAATAACGCCCGCGAGTTCCCGACGCTGATCTTGTCGGTCAACCAGGACGGACCGGTGACGGCAAAGGACATCCAGCTCTGTCAGGGGCTGGAAGTCGTCAATCCGGATCAGTTGATCTGCACGCTGGACAAGAAACGGAAGCTCGAGATCGAGTTTGAGGTTCGGGTGGGCCGCGGTTTTTGTCCCGGGGACGAGAACAAGAAGCCGGATCAACCGATTGGCGTGATCGCCATTGACTCGCTCTTCTCGCCGGTCAGTCGCGTTCGCTACACCGTCGAGGACGCGCGCGTCGGGCAAAAGACGGACTACGACCGCCTGATCCTGGAAATCTGGACCGACGGTCGGATCGCTCCCGAAGATGCGTTGGTGCAGTCTTCGGCCGTGCTGCAGAAGCATCTGGACGTGTTCGTCGGGTACGATCAGAACGCGATCGAGTTCGAGGAGGAATCCGATTCGCAGGACGAGGAGCGTCTGCGTATGAAGAAGCTCCTCAACATGAGCGTGAACGAAATCGAACTGAGCGTGCGGGCAGCGAACTGCCTGAACAACGCGAATATTACCACGGTGGGGCAACTCGCGCTGAAGACCGAGCAGGAGATGCTCAAGTACCGGAATTTTGGCAAGAAGTCTCTGAACGAGATCAAGGAAAAGCTGTCCGCGCTCGGGCTTGGGCTGGGGATGAACCTGGATGCATCCCTGCTTGAGGCGCCCAAGGAAGCGGCAAAGAAGCTCTAGGCACACTTCTGCAATCACTGACATATGCGCCACCGCAAACGCAACGCGAAACTGGGTCGTAAAGGGGATCACCGCAACGCCATGTTGGCGAATTTGGTGTGCAGCCTCATCAAGAATCGTCGGGTGACGACGACCCTGGCGAAGGCCAAGGCCGCCCGTCCGGTGGCGGAGAAGATGGTCACCCTGGCCAAAAAGGGTACCTTGCATCACCGGCGGTTGGCGGATTCACGGCTGCCTGAGAAGGACGCAGTGACCGTGCTGTTCCGCGACATAGCTGAAACGCACCGAAACCGGAACGGCGGCTACACCCGGATCATCCGTCTTCATCAACGCCCGGGCGACGCGGCTCAGATGGCCATACTCGAGTGGGTCGACGAAGTTCTGGGAGGGGGCGGCACTGCGGCTCAGGCGGCCGCAGCCAAGCCGGTTGAAACGGCCCCACCACAGGAAAAGGCAGCCCCTGTTGCTGATGAAGCTGCCACCGTCACCCCGGCAGGCGAGGGCGGGGAAACCGTCGGTGGCGTACCTGCGAAGGAAAGCTGACGCCGGTTCCCGCTTCCAGATGCATGAAGGCCCCGCCGCGGCGGGGCCTTTTGCTTATCGGTCTGGGCTCAGGGTTGTCCGAGCAGGTCTTTCAGCAAACGCGGCACGTAGTTGGCATAGCGATTGTGCGCCGTTCCTCCTTGTGCCGGGAGGGCCTCCAAGCGGGCCCGCGCGCCGTGCGCCCGGACGCCCATCGCGTCGATGGCGTTCAAGGCCATCATGCACGTCCACACATCGTTGTCGTCGAGCGAGGAGAGCTCAAGCAGGGTGCGGATTGCCCGCGATGAATCCTCTTCGTCTCCGTGCTTTCCGAGGGCTTCGGAGGCCGCAACGCGCACTGCCGGCGCAGGATCGCCGAGGGCCAGACGCAGTTGTGCTTCACAGGCGCGGACGGCCTCGGGTCCGCGGATCAAGAGGCCCGTTGCGCCCCAGTAGCGAACGGCGCTGTCCGGATCAGCAAGGAACCGTCGCATCGCCGGCAGCCGGCCCATCCCGGGGCGGGACGCCAGGTCGGCCGCGGCGTGGATGCGGCCCAGGGGAAAAGCGGCAGGATCCCGGGCGATTTCATAGGGGGTGGAGCCGGCGGAGCGGCTGTGAATTTCGTTCTCGGGGAGGAAGCCAAGGTCCCGGATCGCAAAGACCTGTTCCCGTTCCGCTTGGCGCAGGTGGAGGAGAATCTCCCGGTGTTCGGGCGAGTCGGCAAGGTTGCGGGTCTCGTCGGGATCGGTGATTAGATCGTAGAGTTCCTCCGGCGGCTTGGTCTGCCAGAAGCGTGACTGGGAGTCGTTGAGCTTTCCTTCATCGTTGAGCGTCTTCCAGATCTGCGTGGTCGGCGTCTCGAACATGTAGGCCACGTGCTGGCCGTACGGCTTGTGAGGCAAGTATTGGCGGAGGTAGACGTAGCGGCCGTCGGTTACCGTGCGAACGAGGTCATAACGCTCGTCCATGCGGCCACGGAATCCATACATGAAGGGGCGCGGCGTGCCGGTGAAGGGCCCCAGGAAGGCCCGGCCCTGCATCCAGGCCGGCGGGTGAATTCCCGCCAGGGCAAGCATGGTGGGGGCCAGGTCCACGAAACTGACGAGACGCGAGCTGCGTCCGGCGGGCGCGTAGTCCGGTGGGCGCAATCCGGCGAAGCGATCCGGGATGTGGACGATGAGTGGAACTTGCAGGCCCGAGTTGTAGGGCCAGCGCTTGGACCGGGGCATGCCCGGGCCGTGATCGCCGAAATACACGATGATGGTGTTGGCGGTCAGACCGTCCGACTCGAGGTCCGCCAGCAGCTTTCCGGCCTGGGCGTCCATCTCGGTGATTTTGTCGTAGTACTGGGCCCAGTCGCGACGGGTTTCCGGTGTGTCTGGATGATACGCCGGGATCCGGACGCCGGCGGGATCGTGCACGGCCTGATGGGGCCGTTTGCGGATCTGGCTTTCGTGCGTGGTGGTGAAGTTGAAGATGGCGAAGAAGGGCTGGCCGGGGGCGCGATTTCGCCAATGGGCCCGGCCGGAGGATTCGTCCCACACCCCCGGCGGCTGCGCGACGTTGTAGTCTTCCTTGGAATTGTTGGTGCAGTAGTAGCCGGCTTCCCGCAGGAACTGGGGATAGAGCCGGAGGCCGGGGGGCAACGGTACCATGCTGCGCATGTGCTCGGCGCCAAGGGCGGGTGGGTAGACCCCTGAGATGATGGTGGTGCGGGCCGGCGCACAAACGGGGGCCGCCGACCAGGCGTGGAGGTAGATGGTCCCCTTTGCCGCCAGGGCGTCCAGGTGCGGGGTGGTGGCGTAGGCATCGCCGTAGCAGCCGAGCTGGGGACCGTTGTCCTCGCTGGTGATCCAGAGGATGTTCGGCAGGTCGGCGGCGGCCGCATGCAGCGCCGCGGCCGTCAGGAGCACTCCCAGGAATCGGGACCGGTGTTGCATGCACGAGGTTGTAACCCCGGCGGAACGGCCGGGCAAGTTGCGTTTGGGAACCGCCTTCGCAGCGCGCCCAGCTTCGCTTCTTCGGAGCGCGCATTTCACTCCGCCGCAGGCTCGACCCGCGGCATGCCCAGCCTGACAAATCCGGCGCTCCGTAGTCCCAGGGGCCGGCTGCTTGGAAGAGCCCAAGACGCGCAGCGTCGCAGCCACTTCGGGGGGCGCCGGTTGAGGAAGCTAGCCGCGGCGGGGGGGGGGGCGGACAGGGGAGCGCGGCGGTGCGGCATGCAGGTTTTGAGCCGCGGCGCTTGCATCGGTCCGCCGATTCGGGACTAATGATGGACGGGTTTCATTGCTGTGAGTGCAAACCGACGGATTCTCATCACTGGCGGCGTGGTGCTGATCGCGGATCAGTTCACCAAGCTCCTGGTCATGTCGCTGATCAACCGGTGGGATCAGCGGATTGTCATCGACGGCTTCTTCAAACTCGTGCATTGGGGGAACACTGGGGCGGCCTGGAGCCTGTTCCACGGCAACAACGGGCTCCTGGCGTTGGTTTCGTGCATCGCCCTGGGCTTGCTCGTCTGGCTGCGCAACCGCTTCGATTTGCGCTCGTCTGTGGGGCAGATCGCCTATGGGTTGGTTGGCGGAGGCATCCTGGGCAATCTCATCGACCGGTTGCGCGTCGGACACGTGATCGATTTCCTGTATTTCTATCTGCGTCCACGGGGTGGCGACGGTCGGGAAGCGGGCTTTCCTGCCTTCAACGTGGCGGACAGTGCGATCTGCGTCGGGGTGGTGCTGTTGCTCGTGCTTTCGTGGCGGGAGGGCGGGGAACGCGAAGCGGAGCCGCTGACCTCGAGTTGACGTGGATTGGCGCCGGACGTTGATGCTTGCGGGTCCGACGGCTTCGGGGAAGTCGGCGGTGGCCCTGCGTCTGGCCTCGATGACCGGGGGCGAAGTGGTCACCGTGGATTCCATGCAGATCTACCGGGGGCTCGACATCGGCACGGCCAAGCCGGGACCGGGTGAACGGGGCGAGGCTCCCCATCACTTATTGGATGTCGTGGAACCGGATGCTCCCTTCGATACCGGGCGGTTTCGGATGCTCGCCCTTGAGGTGGTCCAAGCCATACTGAACCGCGGACGGCTGCCGGTGTTGTGCGGGGGGACCGGGCTGTATTTTAAGGCCCTGCTGTACGGACTGGACGCCATGCCCCGGGGAGAAGGAACTCTGCGGGCTGAATTGGAGGGCACACCGCTGCCGGAATTGGTGGCGGAGTTGCGGAGCCGGGATCCGGCGGCATCGGCGCGGATCGACCTCGCCAATCCACGGCGGGTGCAACGCGCGGTGGAACTTCTGCGTCTCACGGGCAGGCCGCTTGAGGACTCCCGGCGGTGTTGGGGGTCCGTCCCCGACAGGGTAAGCGGTATGGTGTTGCTGCTTGAGCGTGATCGGGCGGACCTGGCGGCCCGCATCGACCGCCGGGTCGAGCAGATGTTTGCCTCGGGGCTGGTGGAGGAGACGCGCGGATTGCTGGCCCGCGGCCTGGGCGGCAACCGGACGGCGATGCAAGCCATCGGTTACCGGCAGGTCGTCGAACACCTGGGCGGCGAGCGGGATCTGGCCGCCACAGTCGCGTGCGTCAAGCAGCGGACCCGGCAACTCGCCAGGCGCCAGATGACCTGGTTTCGCCATCAGTTGCCCTGCCGTCCCGTTCCGGTCGAGCGGGAGGAACGCGCCGAACTCACAGCCCGGCGCATTCTGAAGATCTGGTCCGAGGAGCTTGGCGGCGCCGGGAGCCGCGCGGCGGGCGGCGGGCGAAGAGCCCCGGGGACCGTGCCCGGGAGTGAGGCGAAGGAGAACCATTGAAGGCCCTGCTTTCAACCGAGATTCAGCAGCGCACCGAACGCGTGATGCTGGTGGGTGTCTCCCTGAAAGGGACACCTGCCGCGGCCGTCGAGGAGTCGCTCGACGAATTGGAGCAGCTCGCGACCACCGCCGGCGGCGAGGTCGTGGGACGCCTCCACCAGCGGCTCGAGGCGCCCAATGCCAGCACCTACATCGGCTCCGGCAAGGCCGCCGAACTCGCGGCTCAGGCCCGGGGAGGGCAGGTCGACACCGTGGTCTTCGACGATGAACTGACTCCTGCCCAGACGCGCAACCTCGAGCGGTTGCTCGAATGCAAGATCCTCGATCGCACCGCCCTGATTCTCGACATTTTCAGCCAGCGGGCGCGGACGCGGGAGGGACGGTTGCAGGTCGAACTTGCGCGTTTGCGGCATTTGTTGCCGCGTTTGACGCGGTATTGGACCCATCTCTCGCGGCAGAAGGGCGGCATTGGCATGCGGGGCGGCGAGGGGGAGACACAGCTCGAAGCGGATCGGCGCAAGGTGCAGGAACGGATCGACCGCCTGGGACGTGAGTTGGAGGAGGTGCGGCGTCAGCGGGAGACGCAACGGCAGGGCCGGCGTCGGCATCTCTGGCCGCTGGCGTCGATTGTCGGCTACACCAACGCCGGCAAGTCCACCCTGTTCAATGCGCTGACGGGCGCCGAGGTGCTCGAGGAGGACAAGTTGTTCGCCACGCTTGACCCGACGACCCGCCGCCTGCGGCTGCCGACGAACCAGAACGTGCTGCTTTCCGACACCGTGGGTTTCATCCGCAAGCTTCCGCATCAGCTCGTGGACGCCTTCAAGGCGACGCTCGAGGAGGTGGTGATGGCCGACCTGCTCCTGCACGTCGTGGACATCACGCATCCCCAGGCCGAGGAACAGGTGGCGGCCGTGAACCTCGTGCTGGAGGAGATCGGGGTGCCTGCGCGGCCGACGCTGATGGTGTTCAACAAGGTGGACCGGCTGGCGGACGAACTGGCGGCGCGGTTGTGGCTGGGCCGGCATCCCCAGGCGGTATTGGTGTCCGCGCGCACCGGCGAGGGCTTTCCGGCGTTGATGGCCGAGCTCGGGTCGCAACTGCGGCCGGTCCGGGAGTTGGTCGAGTTGGTGATCCCGCACACGGCGGCGGCGGCGCTATCGCGGCTGCACGAAGTGGGCCAGATCGTCGAGCAGGAATTCGACGGGGAGGCCGGGCATTTCACGGTGTGGATTCCGCCGTTCTGCCGGGCGGAATTCTCCCGGTTCATGGCGGGGCCGACCGGGGAGGGACGCCCGGAGATTTGCGATTGAATCACCTGCTTTTGAAGGCCAACATTTGTGGCGTGAATTCCGGCTTTCGGATCAAGGACCTGCCGTTGACCGAGCGTCCGCGGGAGCGGTTGAGGGAGCAGGGCGCCGATGCGTTGAGCAGCGCCGAGTTGATCGCGATCCTGCTGCGCACGGGCACCCGGGGCTCCTCGGCGCTGGACATCGCCCGGCGGTTTCTTCAGCAGTTCGATGGGCTTGGCGAACTGGCTCGCGCGCCGTTGGACGTGTTGCGGCGGGCGCCCGGTGTGGGTTTGGACAAGGCGGTCACTTTGAAGGCGGCCTTCAAGCTTGCCGAGCGGATGGCGCGGGAGATCCGCACCGAATCGCCGTTGCTGGATACCCCGGCCCGGATCGCCGAACTGTTGCGGGAAGAGAACCGGGCCTACGAAACGGAACAATTCCAGGCAGTGCTGCTCAACACCCGCCGGCGATTGATCCGGGTTGAACGCCTGGGCACCGGCACCTTGAACGAAGTGCACGTCCATCCCCGGGATGTGTTCCGGGCCGCGATCAGCGCGAATGCCTCGGCGGTGATCGTGGTCCACAACCATCCGAGCGGCGATCCCGCCCCGAGCGATCCCGACATCCGGGTGACCCGGGACCTGATCCGGGCCGGACGCCTTCTGCGCATCGAACTCCTGGACCACATCATCCTGGGGCGGGCAACCGAGGACCGGCCGCGGGATTTCGTCTCGCTTCGGGAGTTGGGTTACTTCTACGATTAACTCCCGGTAACTGATCCTCCGTGATTCATCCCAGCGCCATCATTGATCCGGAAGCCGAACTCGACCCGAGCGTTGAGGTTGGGCCCTTTGCCGTCATTGAGGCCGGTGTGCGGCTGGGCGCGGGTTGCGCGGTCGGGCCGCACGTCCACCTGCTGGGACCAGCTCTCATCGGTGCCGGCAACCGTTTCCATACCGGAGCGGTGATCGGCGACGCGCCCCAGGATCTGGCTTACACGCCGGCGCCCACCGGATTGGTGATCGGGGATCAGAACGTCTTCCGGGAGCATGTGACCGTTCACCGGTCGAGTTCCGTGGGGGAGGAAACGCGGATCGGTTCGCATTGCTTTCTGATGGCGCACAGTCATGTGGGACACAACTGCCGGTTGGGGGACCGCGTGATCATGGCCAACGGGGCCACCCTCGGAGGGTATGTCGAGTTGCACGACCGCGCCTTCATTTCGGGCAACTGCCTGGTGCATCAGTTCGTGCGCGTGGGACAGATGGCGCTGATGCAGGGGGGATCGGCGATCAGCAAAGACCTCCCGCCCTGCACGATTGCGCGGGGGGACAACGGCATCGCGGGGTTGAATGTCGTGGGAATGCGCCGGGCGGGGTTGAGTGCTGAGGAACGCCTCGAACTGCGGCGGCTATACCATGCGATGGTTCTGGGCATCGGTTCCCTGGCCGAACGCCTTGAGGCCGCGGAACCCCTGGTCCGCAGCGAATGGGGGCGGGTGTTCGTTGGCTTTTTCCGGTCCAGCCGCCGCGGTTGTGTCAGTCCTCGACGCGAGGCGCGGGCGGGCGCCTGATCGTCATCCGGGCGGGTAGACTTCTCAGGAGCGACGGGAAGGCCGGGACCCGGAACGCAAAAGCCCCTTCCGTTGCGGGAAGGGGCTTCGCGGAGGGGAAGGGGCTTAGAAGTTGTAGATCACGTTGAGCGCCAGCATGTAGGCGTCCTCGGCGGGATTGGCTGCCGTGCCAAACGCCTTGGGCCCGTCGGCCAGATCCCGATCCCAACGGAACTCCAGCCGGGTGATGGTGTTCGCCCAGAGGGAGTAGTCGATCGTGGCGGTGACGCCGAGGAACTCGTCGCCGTCCGGCTTCCCGGCGGTACCCCACGTGCCGGAGCTGCCGTTGGCGTATTCCACGCGGCCGGCAAGAAGCAGTTTCTCGGTCGCCTGGAAGACCAGATACCCGCCAAAGGCGTTGGCGTGCATCGTGTCCTGGCCACCCAGGTAATCGTACGCTGCTCCCAAGCTCAGCCCGGTGACGGGCAGGGGCAGGCTGGCTCCGGCGTAGAAGTTGTAGAAGTCCTGAAAACCACCCGATTGCGGATTGTAGACGATGCCGCCGGTGAGTTGAGCGCCTTCGAGTGCTCCGGCGCTCTCGGGTGCGGTCAACGAAACGCTGCCCAAGTACGTCAGTTCACCGTTGTCGGCCCCGCGGTAATTGATCATGTTGCCGCCCCGGCCAGGGAGGGTCACGGTGGTGCCTGGAGCAGGAGGCGGCGTTGTAACTGTGCCACCAATCGGGTCGGGGGCCGCCGCACCGTTGGCCAAGTCGCTGCCGAAGCCGTTGTTAGCCACGCCGAAGTTAATACTGAGGATATCGTTGACGTCGTAGCTGGCTAATACTCCTGTGTGCACGAACGGCTCAATGAAGAAGGCGTAGGAGCGGCTGTAGTTGGGATTGGCTCCTGCGGCGAAGACCTCGTAGCCGACGATCGTGTCCCAGAGGCCCACCTTGAAGTTGATGCCATTGCCCACCGGCGCACGAAGGCTGACGTAGGCGTTCTTGATGGCGAGATCCGAGTCATCCTTGAAGCCCAGCATGGTGTTCGATCCGAGGCGCTTCGCATCCGGACCGAACAGGAGTTCGGCGCGATAACCGGCGCCCCAGGAGCTTTCATCCACGGGCTTTTCGATCACCAGATCAACCAGGTTGAGGTTGAAGCCGTTCTGCTTGTCCGGCCCGGTGTAGGTGCGGCCGGGCAGGCGCATGGCGCCGGTCTGGTCGACCGCCCAGATGGCGGACGTGTCCACGTAGCCGCTGATGGTGGTCGAGGACAGCGCGGTGGCGACGTAGTTGCCTGCCTCCTCCGCCTGGGCGGCGGAGCCGGCACCGATGACACCTGCGGCCAGCAGGGCCGAGGTCCAGGGGTTCAGTTTGTTTCTGTTGGTTCTCATACTGTCGTAGTTACGGGTTAGTAACATTGAACCGGGAACTCGTGGGAGAACACCGGCTTCGGTTTACAGATGTGCGAAAAAATCGCTTGGTCGATCATTGCGGCGCGGCCGGGGAGCCACGCTGCTGCTCGCCCAAGCAACAGGCGTGCCAACCCCCGTTTCGCGGTCACCGAGGCCGGCCTTGGTGTCGCGATCCATGCTGGATTGTCGGTCAGGCACCATCCGGCAGCCGTGTATTGATCAGGCAGGCAAAAACGCGACACATTTGGGAAGGCCGGACAGGCCTGCGAATCCGCGCCGCATGGGGCGGCTGGTTCCTGGTTCGCGGCGGCTTCGGTGGCTCTTCACAGGTGACGCGAAACCGAACATCGGCGAGAATCCTTGATCATCTTCGCTATCCTGACAACAAGATTTTTTCATCGTTTTGCCATCAAGCGCCGCCTGCGGCGGAGCGCCGGCAGCGGTTGACGAGCGATGAAGAGCGGGGCCGCGGACTCGCTGCGGGGACGTCCGTCAATGCTCTCCGGCCCGGACGGACGGGCACGCCCACGAGGACAACCCGCCGTCGTGGCGGTCCGATTCCGGGACCGAACCCGCATCAAGGGGGGACCGGGCGCCGCGGAAGCCATCCGAGGCTCGAGCCGTAACCATGCAGCAGGAGCCAGCACGGATGGGCTGATGGGCACGGATACCCTGGCGGAACTGAACTCGTCCGTCCCGGGTTGAGTTGAGCTTTCAGCGGTCCTCGATGGCCACCCCGCCAACGGGCCATCGCCGCTGCATCCGCAGTTCATTGACTGAAGCGTTGTCGCGGCGAGGGGGCGATCATCCGCCGGCGATGAGGCGTTCCCAGAGCCGCTCGTTGGTCATCGCCCGCAGCAGGAACTCCTCGCTTTCGAGCCGGGGCTCTTCGACGGGCGGAGTGAGTGGGAGGGTGATCACGAACGACGTACCCTCTCCGGCGCCGGACTGCAACTGCACCCGTCCCCCGTGGTGATAGACGATGAAATAGCAGGCCATGAGGTTCAGGCCGAAATCGCCTGCTGCCACGCCCCGTTCGACCAGCGGATCCAACACCGACAGCACCGCGGCCGACGGCAACCCGCCGCCGTTGTCGCTGACCACCAGTTCGACCTCCGGGCTTTCGCCATCCGAGCCCGGGCGCAGGGATGCTTCGAAACGCACCTCACAGCCCTCGGCGAGGTTTATCAGGGCGTCCCGAAGCAGCAGTTCGAAGAGCCGCCGAAAGCGGACGCCGTCGACGCGAAGCGGGGGAAGATCCGCCGGTATGTGATTGATGACGTGGAGGGACCGTTGCTTCAATTCGGGGCCGAGTTCCTCGACGCACTGATTGACCACCGCGGCGAGCCGGACCTCGGCGTCGAACACGAGCGGACGCTCGGCGTCCTCCGTGATGCCCTCGACCAGGCTGAATACGGTGCGGACCTGGCTTTGCACATGGCGGTGGAAGTCCCGCCAGAAGTCGGGGTTCTGGAGCCGTTCGATGTCCACCTGTTCGCCCTGGAGCATTTCGGGCGCGAGTTCCAGGAATCGCCGGATCGCGTCCAGCGTGTTGCGCAGCCGCTGTCCGAGACCGGCCGCCAGCACCCCCAGACTCAGGATTCGGTCCGCGATGAGCATGCGGTGGAGGGCGGAGAGTTTCTGGCGCAGGAGCAGGTCCCTTTCCAGCTGCACAATGAAGAACTCCATGCTTCGCTTGAGCGTCATCTCGAGGTTGGGGAGCTCCCAGGGCTTGGTGACGTACTTGTAGATGGCCCCGGTGTTCACCGCCTCGATGGCCGCATTGAGATCGGCGAACGCCGTGGCGAGAATCCGGATGATGCGGGGCTGGAGCCGCCGGGCGCGTTCGAGGAACTGGGTGCCTTGCTCGCCGGGCATGCGCTGGTCGCTCATCACCACGCCGATCTCCTCCTGGTGGTCCAGCAGGATCCGGTAGCCCTCGGCGGCATTGGTCGCAGTGAAGATGCGAAAGGTCTTGCCCATGGCCTTGGTGAAGTACTTCAAGGACAACTCCTCGTCATCCACGTAGAGGATGGCGAACCGTTTGTAGTCGTATATCGATTTCATCTGAAGGCGACCAAATCCGCTGCCAGTTCCCCCGTCCGAGGGGCGGGCTTGCGGGGAAAGATCATGACAAATTCACAAAAACGTCCGACTTCGCTTCGGATTTCCAGCGCGGCGCCAACGTCCCGGAGCAGACGATAGCAGATGCTGAGGCCCAAGCCGGTGCCCTGGCCGACCTCCTTCGTGGTGAAGAAGGGGTCGAACACCTTGTCGCGGTGATGCTCGGGGATCCCCGGACCGTTGTCCCAGACGCGGATCAAGGTGGTGGCGGCTCCGACTTCGGCGGTCAACCGGATCTCCGGTTCACCCGTCGCGGCGTCCCTGCTGCGCACCGCATCCAGGGAATTCTGCAGCAGATTGACGAAGACCTGCATCAACCGGCCGGAGACTGCGGAAACCTCGAGGTCCTCGGGGATTTCGTTGCGGACATTGACCTTCCCCTTCCACTCCGCGGCCAGGAAGCGAAGGGCCGTCTCCGCGGCGTGCCGGACCGGAATCGTATCGAGGCTGCCCCCCTGAGGGTGCGTGAACTCGCGCAGGTCACCCACGATGCCCGACACCCGCCGCAACCCATCGCGGACGTCCCTGAGGGTGCTGTCGTAATCCGCCCGACCCGCCGGGTCCAGCTCGTCCGCATACATGGCCAGCAGATCGATGGCGGTGAGGGAGTAATTCAGCGGGTTGTTGATCTCGTGGATGATGCCGGCGCTCATGCGTCCCAGGGAGGCCATCTTCTCGGCCTGCACCAGCTGCGACTCGGTTTCCCGCAGTTCGTCCAACGTGGCCTCGAGCCGCTGGTTTTGCTGCAGCAAGGTCCGTTGCAGCCGGGTGTTGTCGCTCAGGGCCTTGACCCGGGCACGCAGCTCAGCCAGGGAAAATGGCTTCGTGAGCAGATCGTTGGCCCCGGACGCGAGCGCCGAGAGTTTCGCCTCGTCGTCGGCGCTTGCGGTCACGATCAACACCGGCACTGCCTGGGTGGACGTGCGCCGGCGGATTTCGCGGCAAACCTCCAGTCCATCCTTGCCCGGCAGCATGAGGTCGCAGACCACCACATCGGGAATGTACTGTTCGGTGAGGGTGACCGCCTGGTCGCCGTCGATTGCCTCGATGATCTCGTAGTCCTCGGCCAGCTGCGTGCTGACGAAGCTGAGCATGTCCCGTTCGTCATCCACCACGAGGACCTTGGGACGTCCGCCCCGGCCCGGAATCTCCAACGGGCGGGAACGGGAGCGGAGTCCGGGAACGCTGGCGAAGAGTTCCGCCCGCCTGTAAAGGTCGTTCAGCCACGCGGCCTGCGTCGCTTCCGGTTCGGGCGGTGTGGCGGGAGCGTCCGGCTCGAGCGGTCCGGCGGGGCTAGCCGGTTCCGGCGTCGGCGACGCCGCTTCTCCCCCGCTGCTGCCGGTCGCGGCGGGATGGAACGGGAGGCGCATCGAGATCGTCGTGCCTTGTCCCGGAGCGCTCTCCGCCGACACAGCGCCGCCATGGGCAGCCACGAGTTCCTTGACCAGCGCCAGGCCGATGCCGGCACCGGGATGCCGGCGGATGCTGGAGGAATCCGCCTGCCAGAAACGACTGAAGAGGAAGGGGAGGTGCTCGGCCGCGATGCCCACCCCATCGTCCCGCACCGCGAACAGAGCCACTTCGCCCTCCGCTCGCGCGCTGACGGTGATGGCCCCTCCGGCGCGGGTGAATTTGATGGCGTTGAAGAGCAGGTTCAGGAAGACCTTCTCCAACTTGTCGGGGTCGGCCTGGATCGTGGTCAACGCGGGATCGACGACGTGTTCGATCCGGATGCTCCGTTCGTCGGCGACCGCCTTCACCGCGCTCACCATGCCCTTCAGGAAGGTCCCGACCTGGACGGTCTGGAGCTTTAACTTGAGCTGCCCGGCCTCCAACTGCACGAGGTCGAGCAGGTCGTTGATGAGTTTCAGCAACCGCATGCCGTTCGCATGCATGATGACGAGCAATTCGCTGAGGGCGGGATCTGCCGTGGGCGGGTGCTTGATGAGTTTCTCGAGGGGCGCCAACAGGAGGGTCAACGGGGTGCGCAATTCGTGACTGATGTTCGCGAAGAAGCGCCCTTTGAGTTCGTCCAGTTCCTGCAGCTGCCGGTAGCTGCGCTGCAAGTGCTTTCGGCTCTCCTCCAGCTCGTAGGTGAGCTGAAAATCGCGCAGCCGCAAGCGTTGGGTGAGCTCGCTGCCGACGACCACGATGATTCCGGTGAGCAGCATGAACCAGACGTTGTTGAGAAAGGGGCCGACCTCAGTGTCAGTGCCCTGCCGGAGGTTATCGAAAATCCGGGGCACGGTCCCCGCGAAGTACATTCCCAGCAGAATCGAAACCGCCATGAGACTCTGCTTCCAAGTCCATTGCGCCACCATCGCGATGGCGAGCAGAATCAGGTTGATTGAGGCATAGTAGCCCGAGGCCGGCCCTGCATCATCGCGGTGGATGATGTAGCTCATGGCTGCCGCCGGAAGCACGGCGACCATCAGGCTGAGGAACCCGTACCAGCGAATCCCGGCGGGGCGGTGAAACAGGTATAGGAGAGGGACGATCAGGGCGGCGCACGCCAGTCGAACCCAGAGGAAATCCTCGACCAGGCCGGACTCCGGTTCATAGACGACCCTATCCACCAGGTGGCCTGCAGGAAGCAGCACCATGACCAACCAGCAACCGACCCGCAGACGCTGAGCGCCCTGCACCCGCTCGTTCTCCGCGTAAGCCCTGCTAATTTCCAGGGGCGGCTCGTTCATGGCCGGCGGGCAGGCTCCAGGGCGGCGAAGGCCACGGGTCGGGACGACTGCCCTGGCCCGCTGGTGGCGGGTCTTCGTCGGCCTTCGAGGAAGAGGTTCACCCCCGTCGCGTCGGCTCGCACTTCCGCCGCTTCCAGGGGCGCGTCCTCGGAGATCAGCGCCAACATCTGCTCGCGGGTTCGGCACAGCAGATGCCATTCCAGGATGTAGTCCATGGAAAACCGGAACGGTTTCGAGCCGGTCACGTTCGTCACCAGCAGGGGCGCGCCCGGGCGAACCAAGCGCCCAAAGAGGTCGATCAATCGCCGGCAGACGCGGTCGGAAACATAGTCGAAAAGTCCGGCACAATAGGCGAAATCGAACGAACTGTCTCCTTCGGGCGGCTGTGGCTTCGAGGCATCCTTCAACAGTCCGTTGACCGATTTTTGCACCAGGTTGAGGCCCGTGCGCCTTCCGTGCCGGGCCAGCGACTCCCGAAGTCGCTGGCCGGCGAACTCAAGGGTCTCCCGGTTGAAATCCATCAGCGTGAAGTCAGCATGATCCGAAAGATCACTGCTTTCAATGAATCGTTCCACCTCCCGGGCGGGACCGCAGCCCAGGTTCAGGATGCGGGCGCGGCGTCCGGCCGCGACCGCCTCCCGTACCACCTCCTCCAGCCGGTGTTTCAGGTGGTCGATCCGGTTTCGATGGGCTTCGGCGGGCGGGTTCCGGAGAAACACGACATTCACCATCTTGGCGAACAAGGTGCCCCCCTCGTACGGATCCCGCAGAATCATGTTCACCATTTCGTAGTCGCCGGCATAACCCAGGGGCTTGTGATAGGTCCGGTAGACGAACGGCGCGCACATGACCAGGGAGTGGATCTGGCGGCGGGCGTAGGCGCGGTAGGCCGGACGTTCCACGTCCTCGATGGCCTCGGCGGCGCTGTCAAACCGGCCCGCCCACTCGTCGATCTCCGGCAGGACGCGACCCTCCAACCCCTGCAGCACCTCCCGCTCCAGTTCTTCCCGGCTGCCCCGGGGTTCCGAACGGACGCCCAATTCCACCTGGTCCAGCCAGCGGCGCACTTCCGCCAGGAGCATCTGGAAATCACTCACCGCCACTTTGAATTCCGGCCGGATCGACTGCATCCGGTGCCATTGCCCCATGAACGCGTCAAACTCGTCCCGCAGACGGTCCGGTTGGGCGATGGGCGAGAAGAGGTCGACGTCCAGCCAGGATTCGTCATCGAGCGTGACCTCCACCACGAGGAGGATGCCCGCATTGACCAGGTTGCTGACCACGCCGCGGCCGCTGTAGATGCAGCGATCGCCGATGGTGATGCGGAAATCTCCCAGAACCTCGGATAGTTGGAGAATGCTGTGAGGATTGTAGACCTCAAGCACTGCGGTGAAGCGGGTTACGTGAACCGGAGTGGACCGCACATCGACCCCCTGGCTGTTGCGGCAGGTTATCAGAATGTCGCGCTGCCGGAATCGTTCGGAGATGATATTGGCGGCTTCAGCCATACAACCGAATTGTGGGACGGAGTCGGGCGATTGGCAATTCTAATGTTGACCGCCGCCCGTTTGGGGGGGGGCGGGACGGGCAGTCCTTCGGTCGCGCTGCACACCGCGGCATCGGCAGGTGACAAGCCCGCCGGCGAGGCGTAGGGTCGCTCCTCATGAAGCCTGTCAGTCGTCGGAGTTTTCTGCGGCAATCCTCGCGTCTCAGTGCCGGTTTCGCGCTGGCGGGGGTTGGGGGTCGGGTGGTCCTCGGAGCGAACGAGATGCCCCACGTCGCGTTGATCGGCTGTGGCGGTCGCGGCACCTACGTTTCGCGGGGCATTGCCGCCGCCGGGGCCCGGGTGACCACCCTGTGTGACCTGGATGCCGGGCGGGTCGAGGGAGTGGCGAAGTTCCTCGAACGGTTCGCCCCGGACACCCGGGCTTCCAGCCTGAAGCGCACGGCGGAATTGCGGTCCGTGCTGGACGATCCCTCGATTGATGCGGTCATCGTGGCAATGCCCGACCACTGGCACGCGCTCGCCAGCGTCTGGGCCGTCCAGGCAGGGAAGGACGTCTACGTGGAAAAGCCCCACTCCCACAACATTGCGGAGAGCCAGGTGATGCGCGCCGCCGCGAACCACCATGGACGCCTGATTCAGGTCGGGACCCAGAACCGCAGCGGCGCCTACAACCAGCACGCGCTCGATTACATCCGCTCCGGCAAACTGGGCGCCATTCACCTTGTCAAGGTATTCAACCTGAAGAGCGGTGGC
Source organism: Verrucomicrobiales bacterium (assembly GCA_024233305.1). Classification (GTDB taxonomy): domain Bacteria; phylum Verrucomicrobiota; class Verrucomicrobiia; order Limisphaerales; family J093; genus J093. The sequence continues at coordinate 54,676 of JACKPV010000024.1, read as the reverse complement.
CCGTTCCACCTGGGCGAGGCGGGGGAAGCGCCCGAAGGGTTCGACTGGAGCGCCTGGCTCGGGCCCGCACCGGCGCGGCCCTATCACCAGCGCGTCTTCAATGGTGGCTGGCACCATTTCTGGGACTTTTCCGGCGGTGATCTGAGTGACGACGCCGCGCATCAGATGGACCTGGCCCTCCTGCTCATGGGCGACCCCGGCATGCCGCGAACGGTGGCTTCGGCCGGCGGGCGGTTGGCCCATCGGGGCGATGACTCAGAGGTGCCGGACCTGCTCGTGAGCACGTTCGAGTTCGATGACTTCGTGCTGACGCTCGAACATTCGAACTACCCGGCTTACATGACGAAAACCTCCACGAGCATCCGGCAAGGCGACGAATTTCCGTTCTGGTTGCACAACGCGACCCGCATCGAGTTGTACGGGGCCGATCAGATGATGGTGGTCGGTCGCCACGGGGGCGGCTGGCAGGCGACGGTGTATCCCTGGGAAATCGTGGCGCAGGAGTTCGGTCGCCCCTGCGACGACGAGCATTACGCAAACTTCGTTGCCTGCCTCAAGTCCCGGGAGCGTCCCAATGCCGACGTCCGGACCTTGCATCCGAGCGTCTGCATGCTGCACATGGCCAACATCGCGCACCGGGTGGGGAACCGGAAGCTGCGATTCGATGCCGCGACGGAGCGGTTCAATGACCCGGCGGCGGATGGTCTTCTGGGGCGGGACGCCCGGGCCGGCTACGCGATGCCCCGCATCGGGTGATCATCGCATCGGGACGTGACCGGACGACCCCCGCGAGCGGCCGGAGGCCCGGCCACCACACCGGTTGAACGGTGTCCGCTCAATCCAGTGCCGGGCCCGTCCCCCGTCCGGCCTGCGGGCGCGTTTCGGCTCCCGCGGGCAGGGAGGATGGAGGGCACCATTGGCCGGTCTACAGCGAGCCGGCAATCAAATCACCCACCTCGCTCGTGCTGTAGCCCATGCGTCCTGCGGCCAGGTCCTTGAGCTTCTCGCGGACCGCGTGGATGACCGCGTTTTCGATGGCCACCGCGGCCGTGGATTCGCCGAGGTGGTCCAGCATCATTTGTCCGGCGCAGATGGCGGCCAGGGGGTTGATGACGTTCTGTCCGGTGTATTTCGGGGCGCTGCCGCCGATCGGCTCGAACATCGAGGTGCCCTCCGGGTTCAGGTTGCCCCCCGCGGCAATTCCCATGCCCCCCTGGATCATCGCCCCGAGATCGGTGATGATGTCTCCGAACATGTTGTCGGTGACGATCACATCGAACCATTCGGGGTTCTTGACGAACCACATCGTGGTGGCGTCCACATGGGTGTAGTCCCGCTTGATGTCGGGGTAGTCGTGGGCGCCGACTTCATGGAAGGCGCGTTCCCAGAGGTCGAACGCGTAGGTCAGGACGTTGGTCTTGCCGCACAAGGTCAACTGGGCCTTCCGGCCCTCCGCCACGTCGGTTTCCTTCAGGCCCTTCCAGGGTTTTCCGTCCCGCCGCCGGCGCGCGTAGTCGAAGGCATAACGCAGACAACGTTCGACGCCGCGCCGCGTGTTGATGCTTTCCTGCACGGCGATCTCATTCGCGGTCCCCTTGAAGACGAACCCGCCGGAGCCGGTGTAGAGGCCCTCGTTGTTCTCCCGCACCACGACAAAATCGATATCCGCCGGTCCCTTGCCCTTCAGCGGACAGTAGCGCTCGTCGTAGAGCTTCACGGGACGCAGGTTGATGTACTGCTCGAGCTCGAACCGCAGCCGGAGCAGGATCCCCTTCTCGAGGATGCCCGGTTTGACTCCGGGATGTCCGATGGCCCCGAGCAGGATTGCCGGGAACTGCCGCAGGTCGTCCGCGGCGCTGTCGGGCAGCACTTCGTTGGTGCGGAGGTAGCGGTCTCCACCGAAGTCGAAGTGGGTGTAGTTGAGCTTGAAACCGAATTTCTGGGCGGCGGCATCAAGGACCTTGACGGCCTCCCGCGTGACTTCCGGTCCGGTGCCGTCACCGGGGAGAACGGCGATGTTATAACTGTTCATGGTCGGTATTCCTCAGCCGGCCGGAAGGCCGGGCAAACAGGGCGGGCATCGTAGTGATTCCCCGCGGCCTTTCAAAGACAATGTTCGGTCCATGCGGCGGCGCGCAGGGGCCGCGGCGCGTCCTGCCGGACCGCCTTGATCGGGCGGTTGGCCGCTCGCGGAACCGCTTGACTTGTCGGGGGGGCGCAGCGCAAAAAAGAGCCGGATTGCAGCGTCTCCCGATTCGCTCCGTGCCCGACGCGTTTGGGGGCCGGAGGCGGGGCGCCGACCGACACGACCGACATCCAGATCAACTACGTTATGAAGGAAATCAAAATGACCCGCGCCGTGCTGGGGACCGCCCTGGGCTGCGGCGCCCTGGCTTCCGGCATCAGTCAGCTGCAAGCGCAGGATGCCGAAACGCCGAAGGAAGACCCCACCCGCTGGAAGACGACCGCCGCCGTGGCCGCCGCGCTGACCCGCGGCAACAGCGAGACCGTGAGCCTGAGCGGCTCGGTGGACACCCTGAAGAAATGGAGCGACAACGAGCTCGGTTTCGGGGCCGGCTTTGTCTACGGCGAGGACAGCGACAGCGTGCTTGCCTCCAACGCAACCGGCTACGGGCAATACAACCGTCTCTTCTCCGAGCGGCTGTTCGGCTACGGGCGCGTGGACGTGTTCCATGACGATGTCGCCAGCATCGCCTACCGGGTGACCTTCAGCCCCGGCGCCGGTTACTACTTCATCAAAAACGACAAGTTCACGCTGAACGGCGAGGTGGGTCCGGGCTATGTACTCGAAAAATTCCACAACCAGGATCAGGACGACTACATCACGATGCGCCTGGCGGAGAACTTCACGTGGGCGATCAGCGAAACCTCGCGGTTGTGGCAGAGCGCGGCTTACAGTCCGAAGATCGACGAGTGGGACAACTTCTTCTTGGAGGCCGAGGTGGGTGTGGCCACGAAGATCACCAAGTCGCTCGATCTCCGGGTGGTCGCCAATTACAACCACCGCAGCCATCCGGCAAGCGGGCGTAAGAAGGACGACTTCCGGCTGCTTGCCGGCGTCGGCTACACGTTCTGAGGCGGCGAGGTCGGTCCCCGGAGGCCGATGACGGGCTCGGGAGCGGGATGGGTTCGCCCATCCCGTTTTCTTTTGCGCCTGCGTTCGGGCTGGGCCCGGAGGGGGACGCGAGGCCCGTCGCCGGGTTCGCGGGCGCGATTCAAAAAACCTCCGGAACGCCCTCCTCGAGGATCCGGAGCCGCTCACTCAATCCGTTCCGGTGGGCGAGTTTCCTCAACCAGCGCGGCGGTTCGTCCATGTCCTCGAACGAGAGCCTGAAGCTGCCGTAGTGCATGGGGACAAGCCAGCGGGCGCCCAGATCGCCGAACACCTTGACGGCGTCTTCGGGACCCATGTGCACGTTGCGCATTCCCTCGGGGTGGTAGGCGCCAATCGGAAGCAGGGCGATCTCCGGGGCGCAACGCTCGCCAATTTCTTTGAATCCCTCGAAGTAAGCGCTGTCCCCGGCGTGGTAAATCCGGCGCCCCTGATGCTCGAGCACAAATCCCCCGTACCCGCGGTGACGGTCCCGCAGCATGCGGGCGCCCCAGTGTTTCGAGGGCGTCAGGGTGACCTGCCAGCCGCTGCGGGCAAAGGTGTCCCACCACTCGAGTTCGATAACCCGGTCGAATCCGAGGCCCTCCGCCAGATCGCCCACCCCCCAGGGCAGGACCGCGATCCGTGGCGCCGCCAGCCGCCGCAGCGTGGGACGATGGAAGTGGTCGAAATGAGCGTGCGTCACGAGGACCAGATCGGCGGCCGGCAGATCCGAGAGCTTCAAACCCGCCCGTTTTACGCGTTTCAGCAGAAACAACCAGTCCGCGAAGATCGGATCGATCAGGACGTTCAGGTCGGTGAATTGAACGAGGAACGACGCGTGTCCGATCCAGGTGATCGCCACCTCGCCCTCCTTGAGGCGGGGGAAAGTCACCCGTCGTTGTATCCCGCTGCGCCGCATCCGCAGGGGCTTCCAGACCATTTCGTGGAAGAACGTGCGCGGGTTGAAGGAGTCCGAGGGGGTCAGTTCACGGAACGAGCGTGGGAGACGCTTCCGCCGCCCCCTGCTCGTCGATGCCCGGCCGGAACCCGGTTCTGTCGGTTGCGCAGCCACTTGCAGTCCGCAGCATACTCCCCAGCGCCCATCCGGCAACCTGATACGCATGGGGTCAGTCCTCACTATTGACACAACGAGCTGCGAAGCAGTCAGCGCGCAACATGGTTTGTGTCAATAGTGAGGACTGACCCCTGGGTCGGGGACTTGGACGCCGAAAAAGCAGTTGCCTTGAAGGTGTTTTGGCGTCATTGTGGCATCCGTAAACCCATGAAATCCAAGTTGCTTCACCCCTGGCGGTGGGCTGCGATGGTAGCCATCGCCGCCACCGGAACGCTGGCGCAGGCCCAATCCGACCTGGTTTTCCAGGACACGTTTGACCTGCCCTATTTCACTGATGACATCAACGACGGGATCGACACCGGCCGCCAGAGCGGCACGGCGGCGCCGGTCTCGTACACCGAGGATGCGTCGACCATGCCCGGCGGGGACAACGACTTCGAGACCACGATCTACTTCAACGGCGCGGACAACGTGCTTTCGTTGTGGCAGGTCACTGACTTCACCTGGGTGGCGCCCGACCGCAACTTCACCGACGGACCGACGTTCTCCATCGAGTTCGACCTGAGCCGGTCGGTGGCGGATCCGGGTGGCGCGAGCGAGGACTGGGCGGCGATTGTCTTTGGCGCGACCTCGCCGGGGGCGTTCGTCAATGGCTCGAACGGCATGGGCATCCTGTTCCGCAGCAACGGGAGCTACCAGGTGTTTGACGGCACGGCGGCGGTGTTTGCGAACCCGGAAGGGACGGTGCTGCCGGCGGACGACATCCACGTGCGCATCCAGGTGAGCGCCGCGGATTTCGCGGGCAGCGGAGATGCGGTCGTGAGCCTCTTTGTCAACGATGCCGCGGTGCCGCTGTCGGCGGATGCGGACACCTATACGCGGCCCGGCGGATTCCTCGGCAACTACGTGACCCTGGAAGGATACGCGGCTGCCGGCAACCAGTGGGAATACTGGTTCAACAACCTGACCTTGAAAGCGGACACCTGCGTGCGCTTCGAGCCGCCGGCCATCGTGCTGGATCAGGACCCGGTCGGGACGGTGCCGGTCGAGGTCCATGTCTCGAGCAACTTCAACGGCGGGCAGCCCGGCACGGTCACCTTGACCAGCAACAACCCGGGCATCGTGGAACTGGTCGGGGCACAAGACAATCAACTGACCCTCAACTTCACGCCGGGAGGACCGACATCGCAGACCGTGAACCTGGCCTTCCATGGCCGCGGACGGGCCTACCTCCATCTGTCGACCGATGCCACCGACTGTGTGGCCGGACCGTTGCTGGTGGAAACCCCTCCGGTGGCCTCGCGGGCGCACCTGCTGAACGCCAGCTTCGAGGCCAATTACAATCCGACCTGGCCGCATTATGGTGGCAACGACGGGTGGACTGGTGGGAGCGGCTCCAATCGGGGCGACGGTCCGTTCCATGACAACGGAGTCGTTCCGGATCGCGCGCAGATTGCCTTTCAGCAAGGCACCGGCGCAATCTCCCAGGAAATCGCCAATCTGGAGCCGGGCGAAAGCTATTGGCTGCAGGTGCGCTACAACTCCCGCGGTTGCTGTGGGGGGGAGACTCCCGACATGACGGTCAGTGTGGACGGTGTTTCCCTGGGAACGGAAGCAGCCATTCAACCGGCCGGCGGCCCCTACTACTTCCGCAACTTCGAGTTCGTTCCCACGGCCGAGGTCGCCTTGCTCGAGATCTCGACCGTGCCGCATGCGGGCGGTGATTCGACGCTGCTGTTCGATGCGGTGACCGTGGTCAAGGGCGGCGCCGGTCGGGTCGTGGTGCAGAACCCGAGCTTCGAGGCGAGCGGCGCCCTGCCGCTGCCGGGGACGCTGCCCGAAGGGGAGCGGATCTCGGGCTGGCAGGCCGAAGGTGTGGTGGGATTGAACCTGGCCGGGGACCCCTATGCCGACAACGGCGACGTGCCCGATCAGGACCTGGTAGCTTTCATTCAGGGCAGCGGTTCGGTCAGCCAGACCCTGCTGGGGCTGATTCCGGGCGAGACCTACCAGGTCGACTTCGGGTGCAATGCCCGAACCGGCAACCAGCCGCACCTGGTGGTTACTGCCGGCGAGGCGGTGGTGTTCGATGATGACGTCGCCGCGGTGGGGCAGGGGGATTACCGCCAGGGCAGCGGCAGTTTCGTGGCGACCACCGGTTCGGCGGTGCTTCGTTTCGCGCAGACGGCGGAAGGGGATCAAACCGTTCTGTTGGACGACATCCGGGTCTCGGGGCAGGCCGTGAACCTGCCGTGCATCCAGTTGAGCCCGGGGAATCTCCAACTCAGCGTCGGACAATCATCCATCGAAGTGACCGTCAAGGTGCTCGAAGAGGTCGTTGCCAACGGGCCCGCCACCGTCACGGTGGTCAGCACCGATCCAACCGTGGCGATGTTGCCCGGGGCCGAGGACGGCGTTCTGACGCTCACTTTCGAGGCGGGGGCGCTCACCCACACGGTGGACGTGGTGGGCGAGGCATCCGGCACAGCCCGGTTGCTTTTCAACGAACCGCGGGGCGTCTGCTTTGACAAGCCGGGCATCGACGTGCTGGTGTTGAGCGGTTTCGTGCGCAACCCGAGCTTCGAGGCCAATTCGCAGCCGACATTCCCCGGTTACGGCGCCATCAGCAGTTGGGCCAGCGAAGGGGGCGGCAATACCGGAATCAACAATGCGAGCGGCCCGTTCCACGATAACGGCGTCATTCCGGATCGAGCCCAGGTGGCGCTCCTGCAGACGGCCAAGCTCATCCGCCAGGAGGTCGTGGGCATGACGCCCGGACAGCAATATTGGCTGCAGTTCTACTACAACGTGCGCAACTGCTGCGGCGGCACCATCGACCTGATTGTCCGCCTGGGCGGGGTCGAACTGGCGGTGTTCCCCGCCATCGAACCGGTGATGGAGACGAATCCCTACCACCTCGCGCAGATCGAGTTCACGGCCAGCAGTCCCGAGGGAACCCTCGAATTCGAGACGGTGAATTCAGGAGACGCCACCGTGGTGCTCGACGCGGTCACCATCGTCCAGCGCGATCCCGGTGGAGTCCTTGTTCGGAATCCCAGCTTCGAGGCCAGCGGCCTGGTGGCCTATCCCGGATACATCGATACCCGGATCGCCGGCTGGGAAGCCGGTGGCGGCGGTCGCGGCGTGAACCTGAGCGGCATCGGGCCGTTTGCCGACAACGGGCGGAATCCCGACCAGGACAACGTGCTCTTCCTGCAAGGCGAGGGGACCTTCGTGAGCCAGACGTTGAGCGGTCTCGCGGCCGGCCAGAACTACACGGCGCGATTCGGCGCCAATGCGCGGGGAGGGAACTCGCCGGTGTTGAAGGTCCTCTTCGATGGGGTCGTGGCATACCAGGGAGCCATCGCTCCGGTGGGCGAAACGAATCCCTATCACTCCCTGGAAGCCGTCTTTACGGCCTCAGGTGAGGAGGGCGTGCTCCGCTTCGAGCAGGCGGCGGCGGGCGACAACACGGTGTTGATCGACAACGTCATCGTGGTTCCCGGCGGCACGCCGGCCGTTCGTCTGGCGGCGGCCATGCAGCCCGGGGGGATGGTTCGGCTCAGCTGGCCCGCTTCCGCTGCCGAGTACGTGCTCCAGGAGACCCCGGCATTGCCCGGGGGGTGGGTGGATTCCACCGCGCCGGTCACCATCGAGGGCGAGGAGAAGGTGGTGCTGATCCAGACCAGTGGGACCGGTCACTACTATCGTCTCAAGAAGTAGCACGACTCCGGGCGCGGTCACTGGTCTATTCCCGGACCGCGCCTGCCGCCAGCCCCGGGGAGCACGGGGGTCCCTGCTCCCCGGCGGCATTCCGCGACCAGCCATGCGCCATGTCGGTCAGTGTCCGCGGGAGAGGGGCTCGTTTCGCTCTGGCGCTTTGCCGGGCTCGGGCTTCAATCAAGCGGTGGTGATTTCCGGTCGGACGGCCCGCGGGAGTCTGGCGGAGGTTGTCGTTGGCTATCGGGAAATGGATTGGGCTGGCCGGTGACTATTCTACTTTTTAATAGTTGACACCGGCATCAGGGCGGACGATTATGGCCATCGTTCTGGGGCGCAAGGCGCTATGATGAAACGCGTTTTCAATTGGATGGTGGTGGGATGGTTGGCAGTGGCCGGACCGGCGGCGCTGGCCGACCCCTTCCTGTTTTTTGTGAAGCAGGGCGATACTCCCTCCGGAACGCCGAGTGACGCTGCCGACATTGACGTGGAGGTTTCCGTGGGAGAAGCCTTTGGTCTGGAGCTTTGGATTGGGGGACTCAAGGGGAACGCCGGCAGTCCGGTAGTCTCGGCCTTCTTCGTTACAGTCCAATACGACGGGGTAGCGCACGTCGTGCCGACGACGCCTGGAGGCACCGATCCAGAAGTCGACATAAACACCGCAGGTTTTGGCACTGCTGGTCCGACCCTCGATAGCGCCTCCTATGCGGACATGATTGGTGGTGACTTCACCACCGCCACGGGAGCGAGCGTGTTAGCCGGTGTCGCCTTCCTCAACCCCTCCGAACTACTGGCGAATCAAGCCGCTCAATGGCGATTAGCGACCTTCTCGATGCTTGCCGTGGCGGGCACCGGCATGGACCCGGTTCCGATTACCGTCTCCACGGATCCTGCCGATTTCTGGGTATACGACGAGTATGGCCCGGAGTCCGGTGACTTGATCACATTTGGCAGTATATACAAAGCGAATTTGACGGTCGTGCCGGAACCGGCATCCGCATGGATTTGCGGGATACTGGCCCTCGTGGGGGTGGTGGTAAAGAGGGCGGCCAGCCGACACCCTCAGTCGTGACCAACTGCATTACCGGTGGTTGAGTCGCTCCTGTCCTTGGGAGACGGCGGTCAGGTTCGTATTCGTGCTATCGCCTAGTGATCCGCCACAATCTCCCGAGCCTTCGTTAGAGCATCGGCAAGGCGTTCCTGTAGCTTCCCTCCCCCGCGCGCGTTCTCTGGACGGCCGCCGCCCTTGCCGCCGACGACGGGAGCAACCTGCTGGATGAGGCGGCCCGCGGGGAAGCGGGTCGTGTAATCGGGGCCGACCGCCGCCACCAGCGCCACTGCGCCGTCGGCCGCTCCTGCGAGGAGGATGACGCCCGGAAAGCTCCCCTTGAGGTCGTTCGCGATGTCCTGGAGAGTGTTGCCGTCCACGTCCACCCGCTCGATGATCGCCGGCACGCCGTTGAGGGTCTGCGCCTTGGTGGCCAGGTCCCGGGCGACAGCAGCAGCCTTCTGTTGCTGCATGGCGCGGAGTTGTTTCTCGAGTTCCTTCTGGTGGTCGAGCAGCTGCTGGAGCTTCTTTTCCAAATCGGCAACCGGCGTGTTGACGTGGGTGGCCAGCGTCTGGATCAGGGCCGTTTCGGCGTTGGCGCGTCGGTAGGCTTCCAGTCCGGCGACGGCCTCAATACGGCGGATGCCGGCGGCGATGGCGCTTTCCGCTACGATCCGGAAAAGGCCGACTTCACCCATGGCCCGGGTGTGCGTGCCGCCGCAGAGTTCCATCGAATAGCCGTCCAATCCGCCCGGACGCCCTCCCACCTGCACCACGCGGACCCATTCCCCGTACTTTTCGCCGAAGAACTGCATGACGTCGGCGCGGTCCCGCACGTGGGCGTACTTCACCTCCACCCACGTGACCGGGGCGTTGTCGAGCACCCGCTCGTTCACGAGTTGTTCGACGTCGGTGATCTGTTGCGGGGTCAGCGGTGCGCTGTTGAAATCGAAGGTCAGCTTGTCCGGTCCGACAAAGGACCCCTTTTGGGAGGCCTCCCGCCCCACCACTTCGTGCAGCGCCCAATGCAGCAGGTGGGTGACGCTGTGGTGACGCTGAATGGCTGCCCGGCGGGCTCGGTTGACTTGCAGCGCGACCTCGGAGCCGGCCTCCAATGATGCGGGGGCTTCGGTGATCAGGTGAAGCCAGGCGTTCCCGGCCTTCTGGGTGTCCACGACCGACCAAGAGCGATCCCCGGACCGCAACCATCCGGTGTCCCCGACCTGCCCGCCCATTTCCGCATAGAACGGGCTGGCGTCCAGAACCACGGCGTGCCGGTCCTTCATGCGAACCACATCCAGGACCCGGGCGTTGCCTTCCAGGGTCTCAAAGCCGACGAACTCGGTGGCCGTGGCGCTGTCGATCTGCGATAACTCGATGACCTCGCGCTTCTGGGCGGCGCGCGCTTGGGCACGCTGGCCCTCCATCAGGCGCTCGAAGCCGTCGGTGTCGACCGTGAGCCCCCGTTCGCGCGAAAGCAACTCGGTCAGATCGAGCGGGAAGCCGTAGGTGTCGTAGAGGAGGAAGGCCGGCACCCCGCCCAACACGCCGCGCATGCGCTCGGTCTGATCCCGGAACGCCGAGAACGCCCGGCAGAAACGCCCCAGTTCCTCGCGGACGGTTGCCAGTTTGGGCAGGGCCTCGCCAGTGGCCCGCAGACGTTCGACCTCGGAGACCACCCGTTGTGCGTACGTGGTTATCAGCCGTGACTCCTCGCTCGCGGCGAGGATCTTGTGATAGAGCTGGCGGTCGATGGTCCGGCCGAAGTCGAGCAGCAACCGGGCGCCGTCGTAAAGCGCCTCCACTCCCTGGTCGTCCAGTCCGAGATCGGGGTTGTTCGCAATGGCGGTGACCAGGTCGAAGCGTTGGGCCATGGCGTCGACCACCTTCTCCATGCCCTGCTTGATGCGCAGGGTGTCTTCGAAGATGCGCAACCCGCCATCGAGGGTGCGGTTGAAGGCCTCCTCTTCGCGCCGGATCACTTCCTCCACCTCCGCCTGCCGGGCGCGCAATTCCGGGAAGACATCGCCCATTCCCTCGACCAACGTATGCACCAGCAAATGCAGAAACGGCTCGTGAAAGCCCAACGATCGTCCGTAGCGTACGCCGCGGCGGAGGATCCGGCGCAACACATAGTTGCGGTCCGTGTTGCCCGGCTGGATGCCGTCCGCGATGGCGAAGCTCAGCGTGCGCACATGGTCGCCGATTACCCGGAACGCCACGTCGATCAACTCCTGTTCCGACCGTGGCACCAGGTTCCCGGAGGCATCGGGCCGCGGCAGAGTCGACCGGTAGCGCTTGCCGCTGAGCATTTCGAGGCGGTCGAAAAGCGGCCGGAACACGTCGGTCTCGTAGTTCGACACCAACCGGTCGAACCGCTTGAAGCCGTCGGTGTTCTGCATGATCCCGGCGACGCGCTCGAAGCCCATCCCCGTGTCGACGTGCCGCGCCGGCAGGGAGGAGAAGGTGCCGTCCGGGTTGGCGTTGAACTGGATGAATACCAGGTTCCAGATTTCGATGCACTGCCCGCTTCCCTGGTTCACCAACCGGCCTTGGGTGTCCCCTTCGGGCGTCAGATCCATGTGGATCTCCGAACAGGGGCCGCACGGACCAGTGTCCCCCATCATCCAGAAGTTGTCCTTCTTGTTGCCGCTGACGATGTGGAGGTTCGGATCCAGGCCGGCCGCGCGGAACAGCGCCGCCCAGATGTCCCATGCCTCCTGGTCGAAGGCTGCCGGATCGCCCTCGCCGGGCTGGTAAACCGTCGCATACAGCCGTTCCTTGGGGAACTTCCACACGCCGGTCAAGAGTTCCCAGGCCCACTCGATCGCCTCGCGCTTGAAGTAGTCGCCGAACGACCAGTTCCCCAGCATCTCGAAGAAGGTGTGGTGATACGTGTCGAGGCCCACGTCCTCAAGGTCATTGTGTTTGCCTCCCGCCCGGATGCACTTCTGGGTGTCGGCGGCGCGGGTGTCCCGGGCGGCAACCGCGCCGGCCCACGCGCAAACATCGGGCTTCCGTTCAGCCAGGAAGATCGGCACGAACTGGTTCATCCCGGCGTTCGTGAACAGCAGGTTCGGGCTGTCCGGCAGCAGGGAGGAACTGGGCACGAGGGTGTGCTCCTTCGACTTGAAGAAGTCGAGGAACGACTGACGGATTTCGGACGCGGTCATGCTCATGGCGAAACGGCCATCGCGACGCCCGGATACCCGGGATTGGCGCGGGGACGATCCTCCCCGCGATGTGCCGGGAGACCCCGCGGACAACGCCGACGGCCCTGGTCAAGGCGCCGTGAACTACGGTCGTCCTCACACCTGCCGCCCCGGCCGCGATGGCGGCTGGCAATAACACAGGCCCGGGCGTCGATGCAAGAAAGCACTGCGTCGGCCGGGGCACGGGTGTGCGTCCCGGCTCCTTCGGAGCGCGGGATTTCGTTCGAGTGCGGGGTTGGCTTTTCGCGAACGCGGTGGAATGAACCCCCGGCTCCGATGCCTCGGGCCGTTCCGGCTTCGAGGAGTCACGCCGGGTAGCTTCTGCCCTTCCAGTGTGCCGGACGGTGGCGCAGGGCGCGCAGGCGCGCGGTCCATTGGATGATCAGAAAGAGTAAGACCGCCAGCGGATGTCCCGACGCGCCCCGCCAGGAAAGGCGGAAACGCCAGGCCTGGATCAGCCGGGGCAGCCAGACGCATGCCAGGGCCGGGGCGAGCAGCCGCCATTCCCGGGCACCGAACCCGCCGGCTCCCAGCAGCAACAGCAGCGGCAGTACCTGCCCGCCAAACAGCAGCAGGGTCAGCGGCCCGATCGCCCCCCAGGCTGCCACGCCTTCGGTCGCGTTCTTCAGCAAGCCGTTCCATACCTGGCGCGCGCCGGTGTACATGCGACACGTTGCGATCCCGGTGGCGTCGAACAGGTCCGTCCGGCAGCCGGCCTCGCGAAAGGCCCGGGGCAGGGTGAGGCCGTCGTGGAGGCTGGTCCTGATCGCCGCGTGCCCTCCAGCCCGCTCGTAGGCGGCGCGTCGGGCGATGAAAAGCTGGCCGCAGCCGGCGGCAAACATGGGCCAGCGTGTGAGTCGCACCCCGACAAACGGCAGGTAGCCGAGCAGCAGGAAATGGATCAGCGGGATGAGGAGATGTTCCATCCAGGAACCGGTGCGCTGATGAGGAATCCCGCTCGCCAGATCGACGTTGTGGCGCTCGACAAACGCCGCCATGCGCTGCAGCGAACCAGGGTGCAGCCGCACATCCGCGTCCACGAACACCAGCAACGGGTGGCGGGCGAGCGTCGCCAGGGTCTGACAGGCATGTTGTTTGCCGCACCAGCCGGCGGGGAGCGGCGGCGCCGCGGCCAGGCGCACCCGGGGATCGCTTTCTGACAGTTCGCGGACCATGGCTGCGGTCCGATCCTCCGAAGCGTCATCGAGCACCACGACCTCGAGTTCGACACCCTCGTTGGCCAGGGCGGCGAGCACGGCTTCGCGGATGTTTGCCTCCTCGTTCCGGGCCGGGATCAACACCGAAACGCCCGCGCGCTCCCCGGGGGATTCGTCATCGGCGGGCGGCGGCGGCTGATAAAGCCAGAGGTTCCAGAGGGTGAGCCCGCACGGAAGCGCCGCACCGATCAAGGCGATGAGTAACAACGTGTCCATACTCACTTGGTGCCGTGGTCGACCTGGAACGTCTCACCCCGCCAGGTGGCACGCCAACGCCGCCACGCGTCGTAGATGGCGCTCACCGATCCGCGTCCGCGCAGGAGCACGTGAAACTCGGCGGGGTCCCGGCGGATGGCCGCCCGTGCCAGCCGGTCCTGCAGGGCAACCAGCGATGCCTCGAAACGCCGGGTCCAGTCTTCCGCCGTCGGTCCCCGGTCACCGGGTGCTTCGTTGGGGCGCGCGCGGTGCGGGGGCAGTTCCATGGGTTCGCCGAAGCCGAGCAGGATTTCGGGTTGTTTCTCCTCCCAAAACACGTACTCGGCGGCCATCACCTGGGTGACCGCGCCGGTGCCCCGCAGGGCGAGGTGCCCCAATCCGGGCTGGAAGGCGGGCGGCCGCTCGCGGACATCCGCAAAGCGCCCCTGGGGCGTCAACCAGAGAACGGTGCCCGGCTTGCGCAGGATCGGTTCGGCGGTCCGCAGAAATTCCACCGCGCCCCGCCGTGTTCCCGGCTCGATGCCGAAGAACCCGAGCCGCTGGAAGAACCGGTGCCGCGCAAGCATCCGGGCGTCGATGGGCGCCCGGGGGGTCCGCCCGGCGCAGAGGGTGCGCGTCAGGAAAAGGGCGACCAGCGGGTCCCACCAGCTGGCATGGTTGCCGTAGAGCAGCAGGCTGCGTCCCGGGGCGTCGGCTACCTCTGATCCGCGCAGCAGCCGGACCGTGTGAAAATGGCGCTGTAAATAACGCCGGCTGTACCAACAGAACCAGCGGAACAGCGCCGGCGAAAACCGCTGCTTGAGGGCGGCGGCCGGGTTTTCGGAATCGGCTGTTTCGCGGGGCTTCATGGCGGGAGCGCTGGGCTCGGAGGCTGCCGGCGGGGTTCGGGTCGCGCGGGCAGGGCGGCGGCCCGCGGGCATCCGCCGGCCCAGGGGAACTCAGCCCGGGGCGCGGCCTTCCCGGGCGAGGATCTCGTCGCAGACCTTCTGTCCGCACAGGATCACCATCGGCATGCCCCCGCCCGGGTTCACGCTGCCGCCGGTGAAGTAGAGGTTCCGGTAACGCCGGCTGCGCTTCGGCGCCTTGAAGCCGTGGTTGCGTTTCCAGTCGCTGACCACGCCGTAGATCGAGCCGCGATTCGAGTAATAGCGCTCCTGGATGTCGTACGGCGTCCAAACGTCCTCGACCACCGTGTGCTTGCGGAGGTCGGTCAACCCCATCCGTTCGAGCTTGTCGATCACCCGTTCCTTGAAGGCCAGATAGTCTTCGCGGGTGTACGGATGCGCCGCGTTGAGGTACGGGATGTGCGGGAGGACCTTGATGTTGTCGCAGCCCTCGGGCGCCTGGCTCGGATCGGAACGGGTCACTGCCACGAGGTAAATCGTCGGATCCTCGGGCAGCCGCTTCTCCCGGAAAACGGTGGCGAAGTGCTTCGCCTGGTTCTGCGAGTAGAGGAAGTTGTGGTGCGCGAGCTGCGGGTAAAAGCGGTCGGTGCCGAGGTGGAGCACGAGCCCGGAACAGGCCGGCTCGAACTTCTCGAGCTTGCGCAGGAACCGCGGTTCCTCCTCGAGCAGTCGTTCGTAAGCCGGGATGACCTCCATGTTCGACACCACGTAGTCCGCCCGCACCTCGCCGGCGTCCTTGAGGCGCACGCCGGTCACCGTGCGGCCCGCGTGCGTGATTCCGGCCACTTCGCTGCCGCAGTGGATCTCGATGCCCAGCTCCCGCGCCAGCTTTTCCAGGCCCTGCACGATGCCGTACATCCCGCCCGGCACGTACCAGAGATCATGCTCGAACTGGATGTTCGGCATGAGGTTCATGTAGCCGGGCGCATCGTAGGCCGACGACCCGACATACTTGATGAAGTACTCGAGGATCGCGCGGAGATGGGGTTCCTCCAGGTATTGCCCGATGGTCTCCGCCATGCGCCGCCGGAAATCGATCTGCGTGCCGATCCGGAACAGGCCGTAGAAACGGAGGAAATCCCACAGCGTGTCGAGCCCCTGCATCAGATAGCCCCGCTCGATGATCGCGTATTGCTGCCGCGAGTAGTCGAGAAAGTCCCGCCACTGCGCCCAAAGCCGATCGCTGTAGTCCGGGAGCTTCTTCAACTCCCCGTGCATCCGTGCCGGATCCATGTGCAGGTCGAGCACCGTGCCGTCCTCGAAGAAGTTCCGCCAATGCGGCGTGACGGTGGTCGTTGGCACATAGTCCTCGAACCGTTTGCCGGCGCGGGCGAACAGCGACTGGAAGAACTGGGGCAGCGTGAGAATCGAGGGGCCGAGATCGAAGCTGAAGCCGTCCTTGCGCAGCACGTTCAACTTGCCCCCGACCTGCGGGTTCTTTTCGTGGATCCGGACCCGGTAGCCGGCGGCGGCCAGCGAGATGGCGGCGGACAGCCCGCCGAGTCCGGCCCCGATCACGACGACCTGTTTGGGTTGGTTGGTTACGGCCATGGGGATGGAGGGGTCAAGGGTCAGGGCAGGCCGGAGCTGCCGTTGCGGGGGCCGCGGGCGTTTGGCCGCGGGGCAGCGATCACAACCGCACCTCCTTCGTGATGAACGGAATCGCGTGCTTGCGGCAGATGAGGTTGGCGGAGATGCGGGCAGATTCGAAGATGGTCGGCAGACCGCTGCCGGGATGCGTGCCACCCCCGACGAGATAGCAGCTGTCGAGTTCCTCGAACTGGTTGCGCGGCCGCCAGAAAGCGATCTGGCGGAGGTTGTGGGCGAGGTTGAACGTGGCGCCCTCGTAGACCGAAAGCCGATCCCGCCACGTCCAGGGATTCAAGGTGCGCTCGACCTCGATATGCGATTCCAGGTCGTCCAGTCCAAGCCGCTCCCGTATCGCCTGGAAGGCGAGCGCGCGGTAGCGTGGGGCCTGTTCCTCCCAGTCCAGCCCGGCGCGGATGTTCGGCACGGGGACGAGCACATAGAGACTGGACTTGCCGGGCGGCGCCAAGGTGGGATCGGTGACGCTGGCGTTGCGCACGTAGAAGGAAAGGTCATCGGAAGCGCGACCCAGTTCGAAGATTTCCCGGACGTTGCGGCGGTAGTCGCGCGCGAACACGATGGTGTGGTGAGGCAGCGGATAGATCTTGTCCAGCCCGAGATACAGCATGTAGGTCGAGCAGCTCAGATCGAGCCGGCGCAGGTTTTCCGGCGTGTAACGGCGCAACACCCCCGGGGGCACCAGATCGCACATGGCCTGGCCGAAATCGGCGTTGATCACCACTTCATCGGCCAGGAGGCGTTCCCCGTCCGCCAGTTCCACCCCGGTCACGCGCCGTCCGTCGAGCACCAGTTGTTTCACCGGCGTGGCCAGGCGGATCGTGGCGCCGCGGGCCTCGGCGAGCCGGGCCAGTCCGGTCGAGATTTCGCTCAAGCCCCCCTCCGTGTGATAGACCCCGTAGGCATGCTCGATGTACGAGAGCATCGCGAAGGCACCGGGGCACTTCCATGCGGACATGCCCAGGTACTTGCTCTGAAAGGCGAAGCAGAGGGCCAGCATGTCGTCCTTGAAGTAGCCCTTCAATACGTCGAAGACCGACCGGTTCAGCGAGAGGTGCGGCAGGGCCTTCATCAACGTCCAGGAGAACATCTGGCTCAGCCGGGTATAGTCCCGCTGAAGACACGGAATCATCCGCGCAAACCGCCGGCGTTCTCCCTCCATGAAACGGTCGAACCCGGCCGACATGCCGGGAAACGCCGCCTCGATCGCCGCTTTCGTGGCCTCCGCGTTGTTGCCCGGCGCCAGTTTCCGGTCATCGAACCGCAGCTCGTACATCGGATCGAGCCGCACGAATTTCAGGTAATCCTCGCTGCGGGCGCCCGCCTCCTCGAAGATGTCGTCGAGGAGGAACTTCATCATGAGGAAGGTGGGGCCGATGTCGAACTTGAAGCCGTCCGCCTCGAGGCAGCCGTTGCGGCCGCCGACCCGCGCTTCCTTTTCCAGGAGGATCACCTCGAGGCCGCGGCTGGCCAGGAGCGCGGCACAGGCCAGGCCACCGGGACCGGCGCCGATGATCACGATTTTGCGTTGGTTGCTGCGCATGGCTTGCTGATCCGTTGCGATTGGTAGACGCGCGCCGTTGTGGCGGCGGTCGGTTGCCCTTGATCCGTCGGGTGGGGGCCGGGTGAGCCGGGATTCCGGGCTCGCCTTTTCGGCGACCCTGTGCCTCGCTTAGGAAAACAGGAATGCACCCGGCTATCCAAGCGCAAAAGGAGTTCTTCGCCACCGGCGTCACGCGGGACGTGGGCTACCGGCGGGGCGCGTTGCAGCGGCTCATCGCGCGGCTTGCGGCGCGTGAAGACGCCCTGTTGGCCGCGCTTGACGAGGACGTGGGAAAGCCCTCTCTTGAGGCCTACGTCAGCGAGGTGTATTTCACCCGCCAGGAAGCCCGGTTCGCCCTCAAGCATTTGCGGCGATGGACCCGGCCGCGGCGGGTGCGCCCCAGTGTCTTCAGCCTGCCATCCCGCTGCGAAATCCGCCCCGAACCCTACGGTCAGGTGCTCATTCTCGGGCCCTGGAACTACCCGTTCCAACTGGTGATGGGCCCGCTCGTGTCGGCCGTGGCGGCGGGCAATTGTGTCGTGGTCAAACCCTCCGAACTGGCCCCGGCCACGTCCGCCTTCCTCGCCCGGTTCGTCCTTGAGTGCTTCGATCCACGCCACGTGACCGTGCTGGAGGGCGACGCCGCCGTGGCGCAAGGGTTGCTCGCCGAACCCTTCGATTACGTCTTCTACACCGGCAGCACCGCCATCGGCCGGGAGGTCATGCGCGCCTGCGCGGACCGCCTTGTCCCCGTCACGCTCGAACTCGGCGGCAAGAGTCCGTGCCTCGTCGACGGCAGCGTCGATCTCGACGTGGCCGTGCGGCGGATTGCGCGCGGGAAGTTCTTCAACGCCGGCCAGACGTGCGTGGCGCCCGATTTTGTCTGCGTGCCGCAGGCGTTGCTCGCGCCGTTTTGCGACCGCCTGCTCCGGACGATCCGCGGGTTTTACGGCGCGAATCCCCGCGGGAGCCCGGACTACGCGCGAATCGTGAGCGCCCGGCACTTCGACCGGTTGACGGCGTTGTTGCCCCGGGGCGCAGAGAGCGTTGGGGAGCATGATCGCGCCCGCCGTTTTTTTGCCCCGACGCTGGTCCGCAACCCGGCGTGGACGGAGCGCTTGATGCAGGAGGAGATCTTCGGCCCGATCCTGCCCTGCCTGGCCTACGACGACATCGGGTATGTGCTGGCGGAAATCCGGCGCCGACCGGCGCCGCTCGCGCTCTACGTCTTCTCGACCAACGACGCGTTTCGGGAGCGTTGTGTGCGCGAGGTTCCCTCGGGGGGCGTTTGTCTGAACGACACGATGTTGCACCTCACGCCGTTGGCGCTGCCCTTTGGCGGGGTGGGGGACAGCGGTATGGGGCGCTACCACGGCAAGCACGGCTTCGACACCTTCACTCACGAGCGGAGTGTCATGCGTCGGAGCCCGCGGTTCGATTTCTTCGGGGTGCTCCCGCCGTACGGTCGCGTCCTCGAGCGGATCAAGCCGTTCCTTGGCGGGCGCCGTCGTTGAGCCCGCCGATCCGTCGTGGCGGGCGCACCCTGCGTCTCAGCCATCGGGCCGGCACGGAGTTTGACACGGAGCAGCCGGCCCCACTAGCCTGCGCGCGCATGTCGCGACTGCCTTTCGAGCTGATGCTGGCCCTCCGGTACCTGCGTCCCAAGCGCACGTTCGTGTCGGTCATCACGCTCATCTCGATCATCGGGGTCATGCTCGGGGTGGCCGTGCTCATCATCGTGATCTCGGTGATGACCGGCTTCGACCGCAAGCTGCGGGACAAGCTCGTCGGCTTCAGTGCCCACGTCCGGATCGAGCGAACGGACAGCACCCTGCGGGAATACGAGTCCTTGATGGCGCGCGTGGCCACGAACCGCCTGGTCAAGGCCGTGGCGCCCTACGTCGAGGGACAGGTGATGGTAAAGACCCAGCCGAGGTATGGCAGCCCGCGCTACCTGGTGCCGCTGGTGCGGGGCGTCGATTCCCGTTTCGAGCCGGAGGTCAGCACCCTGCTCGAGAGCGTCATTCTGGGGACCAACGAACTCCGGGGTTATTCGGTCCTTCTGGGCAGCGAACTGGCGGCGCGGCTGGACGTGAGCGTCGGGGATCGTCTGGCGATCTACTCGGTGCGCCAATTCGAGGAAATGGACACCAGCCGGCGGGAAGGCTCGGAGGAGGCGCCGCTGGCGGATGACTTCCGCATCAACGGGATCTTCGACGTCGGTTTCCAGGAGTTCGACATGGCCTACCTGATCTGCTCGCTGCCGAACGCCCAGGACCTCTACGCGCTGTCCAATTCGGTGCATGGGCTGATCGTCGCGTTGCACGACCCCGAGCAGGCCGTCGCGGCGCGGCGGGAACTGATGGCCGCGTTGGGGCCGCAGTACCGGATCCGCACCTGGATGGACGAAAACAAGCCGCTGCTCGAGGCGTTGGTGGTCGAGAAGAACATGATGTTTTATCTGTTGTTCTTCATCACCATCGTCGCGGCGTTCGGGATCTGCAGCGCGCTGATCACGTTCGTCGTCCAGAAGACCCGCGAGATCGGCACCCTCAAGGCGCTCGGTGCGACCAGCGGGCAGATCCTCTGGCTCTTCCTCAGCCAGAGCCTCGTGGTGGGCGTGCTCGGGGTCGCGGCCGGTTTCGGACTGGGCTTCCTCGCGGTGATTTACCGGAACGACTTCCTTTTCTTTATGCGGGACCTGACCGGGATCGAGTTGTTCCCGGCGGACATCTACATGTTCCGCGAACTGCCGGCGATGATCGTGCCCGGGGACATCGCCATCATCGCGGGCGGTTCCCTGTTCATCTGCCTCCTCGCCGGACTCATCCCGGCCTGGAATGCCAGCCGGCTGCAACCCGTCGACGCCCTGCGCCATGAGTGAAACGGAACCTCCAAAGCCGTTGCTCTCCGTGCGCGGCGTGCGCAAGACCTACGCGTTGGGCCGCCGCGCGATCGAAGTGTTGCAGGGTATCGACCTCGACATCGAAGCCGGGGCATTCCTCGCTTTGCGCGGCGCTTCGGGAGCCGGGAAGAGCACGCTGCTGCATCTGCTGGGGGGGCTCGATTCGCCCACCGCGGGCACGGTCGAGTTCGACGGACAGAACCTGTCGCGGCTTTCCGCGCGCCGGTTGGCCCGCTTCCGCAACTCGCGCGTCGGCTTTGTCTTCCAGGCCTACCACTTGCTGCCCGAACTGGATGCCGTCGAGAATGTCTGCCTTCCGGCCCGGCTGGCGCGGGCGCCGGCCGCCGCGGCCGCCGGACGGGCGAGGGAATTGCTGGAACGGGTGGGGCTCGGACATCGTCTGGACCACCGTCCGCGGGAACTGTCGGGCGGCGAACAACAACGCGTGGCCATCGCCCGCGCCCTCATCAACGACCCGGTGCTGCTCCTGGCCGATGAGCCGACCGGCAACCTCGACTCGCATACCGGCGAGGAAATCATCGGGTTGCTGCGCCGGTTGCACGCCGAGAGCGGCATGACCCTCCTGATCGCCACCCACGACCTGCACGTCGCCACGTGCGCGCCCAAGGCCATCGACCTCGTCGACGGTCGCATCGCCCCCGACGCCGTTGCCTGAGCGGTGTCCGGTCCGCAATCCCGACTGGACGCAAAAGACATCGAAACGGACGGAGCCCGCAGGGAAGGCAGACCGTCGCCGGGAGGATCGCGACGCAGGGAGTGGAGGTGAGCCCGGACGAAGGCCGGGAAGCCCCATGCTTGATGGCCCTTCGCGTCCCTGGAGGTCCTTGCCTGAATTGAGGCGGCCCAGGGTTCGTCCTCCAGGAACTCCTCCAAGTGCCACGATGATTTGACGGGGTGCGAGGCTGTGATCCCCAGCCCGTTCACCTGGCGCACGCGGCTTTTTTGACACCCGAAGCCAGTGAATCCCCGGGCTCTCCGCTTGCCTCCGGTTGCCGCCTCTGGTCCCATCGGCGGGACCGATTGAGCCATGAGCATGAACCCGAGTGACAAAGCGCGATTGTGGGACCGATTCCGGGAGTGGCACCGCCAGTTTCCGGACCTGAAACTGTCGATGGATCTGAGCCGGGTGGATTTCCCCGCTGACCTCTTCACCGCGAACGCGCCCCTGATCGCGAGGGCCTTCGCCGAGATGAAAGCCCTGGAGGAGGGCGTGATCGCCAACCAGGACGAACAGCGGCAGGTGGGGCACTACTGGCTGCGGAATCCCGGCCTGGCCCGCACGGAACAGCGCGAACCCGACGCCGCCAAGGCCGCTGCCATCCGGGACTGCCTCCAACAGATCAAGGACTTCGCCGCCGCCGTGCATTCGGGCGGGGAGCAGGGGACCGCGGGGCCCTTCCGCCACTTGCTCGTGATCGGTATCGGCGGGTCCGCGCTCGGACCACAATTCGTCACCCAGGCCCTCGGCCACCCGCGGACCGACAAACTGGAGGCCCACTTTTTCGACAACACCGATCCCGACGGCATGGACCGCGTGCTGGCCCGGCTCGAAGGTCAACTCGGCCGGACGCTGTGCGTGGTGATCTCGAAGTCCGGCGGGACGAAGGAAACGGCCAACGGCATGAAGGAGGCGGAGGCCGCCTATGACGCCGCCGGCGTCCCGTTTGCGAAGCACGTTGTCGCGATCACGCAGGAAGGGAGCGCGCTGGACAAACTCGCCGTCGAAAACGGCTGGCTGAAGCGCTTTCCCATGTGGTCCTGGGTCGGCGGACGCACCAGCGAGACCGCGGCGGTCGGCCTGTTGCCGGCCGCGTTGCAGGGGTATGCCATCGACCAGTTGCTGGCCGGGGCCGCCGCCTGCGACGACGTCACGCGCTCGGCTCCCGCTGACCGGAATCCCTCGATGTTGCTGGCCCTGATGTGGCGTCATATCGGCGGTGGACGCGGCGCCAAGGACATGGTGGTGATCCCCTACAAGGACCGCCTCGAACTCTTCTCCCGTTACCTTCAGCAGTTGGTGATGGAGTCGTTGGGGAAGGAACTGGATCGGGACGGCAGGACGGTGAACCAAGGTATCGCGGTCTACGGCAACAAAGGGTCGACCGATCAACACGCGTACGTCCAGCAGTTGCGCGAAGGGTTGGCGAACTTCTTCGTGACGTTCATCGAGGTGCTGCGGGATCGCGTGGGCCCATCGATGGAAGTCGAGCAGGGAACGGGGATTACCAGCGGCGACTACCTGAGCGGCTTCCTGCTGGGCACGCGCGAGGCGCTGTTCGAGAAAGGGCGCGAGAGCCTTACCCTGACCATCGACGAGGTGTCGCCCTTCACGGTGGGGGTGCTGATCGCGCTGTTCGAGCGGGCGGTCGGTTTTTACGCGAGCCTGGTGAACATCAATGCCTACCACCAACCCGGCGTCGAGGCGGGCAAGAAGGCGGCCACGCAGGTGCTCGAATTGCAGACGAAAGTGGTGGCGCTGCTGGGCCGGGGTAGCGGCGGTTCGACGGGGCAGGGGATGGGGCCGGATGCCATCGCCGCGGCCCTCGGGACGCCGGAAGCGGCGGAAACGGTCTACAAGATTTGCGAACACCTGTGCCACAACCCGGGCCGGGGCGTGAAGAAAGTCGGTGGCAACGGGCCGCAGGACTCGGTTTACACGGCGGGATGATGCCCACGCCGTCGCGCATTGTCGCGGGTGGCGTTCGGGTGAATTGTGCCGCCCCTTCAGGGCGTTGGCGTACGGTGGCCGTGACCCAGGGCGGCGCTCGTGTCTCGCTCCGCCCTGGGCTGGTGTGTTTCGGGCCGTTGGCCCTGGGGCTTGGGGGGATTGACAGGTTGAGGGGCAGCCCGTGACCTCTGGCTTGTTCCAGGATCCTCGCCCGCGGTTGCGGAGCCGGCGGATCCGTATGCGGGCCATTCCCGGCCGGGGTTCCGGGCCGAAGGTCCGTCACAAAACAGCCCAAGGCGGCGCTCGTTTCTCGCTCTGCCTTGGGCTGATGGGCCCTGGGGATTGGGGTGGCCGCGCCGCCCCTTGGGCAAACGCCTACTTGAGGACGGGGCGCAGCTGGATGTTTCGGTAGTCCACGCTGGTGTGGTCGCCCTGGAGATAAATCGGGCCGGGGCGGAATTCATCCGACCACAGGGCGCCGCCGGTGCAGCCCATCAACGGCTGGTTGTCGATGATCTTGCGCCCGTTGAGAATCACCGTCACGTGGCGGTCGACCAAAGTGATGTCGTAGGTCTGCCATTCCCCCGCGGGCTTCTCGGCGCTCACCGTCGGGGTGATGCGGCTGTAAACCCCGCCCATGTTATGGGAATCGAGCGGCTTGCCGTAGGTGTCGGCGACCTGCACTTCGTAAATGCCGCGCAGGTAGATGCCGCTGTTGCCGTTCTTCGGCACGCGGACTTCGAGGGTCAGGTTGAAATCCTCGAACTCGCCTTCGGTGCGCAGGTTGGTGTAGCTGCGATGCGGTTTGCCTTCCTCCTGCACGGCCTTGTTGCGCAGCATGCCGTCCTCGACCATCCAGCCGCTTGCCTGCCGTGCGCTGGTGGGCTGCCATCCGCTGAGATCCTCGCCGTTGAACAACGCCACGGGGGCGCCGAAGCGCACGCGCGAAAGATCCGGCGCCGGCGGGAGGGCGGGGATGCGCTTGCCGGTGAACTCGGACCGCCCGATTCCCTGCCCGTTCTCGCGGGGCGAGAACAGCGTGAGTTCGAGGGAATCGCCCCAGACGCTGGCCAGGACCAGATCGGTGAATTCCTGGGTGCGGACCACCTTGCCGTCGTCGTTCTTGCGCTTCACCTCGCGGGTCCGGGTGACGTTGAGCTGGCCGTCGCTGAAGAAGACGCTCGACACCGGCACGACGCTCCCGCCGCCCCACAGGATCGAGCCGTCGAAATAGCCGTTTTCCTTCGTGATTTCCAGCCAGCCGGCGCCGCCGCCGGGAATGGTCAACGCCCAACGGCCGAGAAAGGCCTCGTTCACGTCCGCGGTGTTGGCAGCCGCCGAAAGCAAGAGCGTTCCCAACGCCACGGAAATCCGGTGATGCACGGAGAAGTGAGTATTCATGAGCGGCGATCTTCCAGGCAGCGCGCGGTTCCGAACAAGCAAATTCCCCTCGCCTGCCTCGCCGCGGGCGCACCCCGGCTTGTCCCGAGTGCGCGGCGGGTGGGGGAATGGAGCGCGAACTTCGTTCCGCCGGCCCCACCGGCAATCACGTTCCGGTGACGCGTCGCGGGCGGCGTCCGTAGCCCCGCTGAATCACGGGCCCGCTGCAAGTCGGCGGCCGCGAATTACTGAATGCCCACGGCTCAGAACATCCGCTCCATCCCGCCGTTCTTGCGTGGGGGGTGCCAGTGGCTCTCGACGTTGGCGCGTCGCTTGAGGTGGAGCAGGTCCTTGCCGCCCAGCCGCAGCAACCAACCCACGGGCGTCAGGACCAGGAAGAAGATCCCGGTGAGCAGCACCTGTCCCATGACGTTGCCGACGCGGGCGCCCACCGAGAGTCCCCCGCGGTAGAAAGCCCGGCACCATCGCGGCGACGGCAGCAGGATGAGCTCGAAGAGCGCGACCGTCGCGAGGATGGTGAGCCAGCCGTTCGCGCCGATCACCCCGCGCCACCAGAGTAAACCGCCCAGGACCAGCGGCGCGCCGCCGAAGCTCAGGGTGAACTTGCGCCATTCGCGGGGATCTTCCTTGAAGCGGACCTTCATGACGCGCGTCAGTCGGGAATCAGCGCCACCTTGCGCGGCACGGATTGCTGCGGTTGCCGGGTGCGATCGAGCAGCAGGCCGCCCATCGCCAAGAAGTCCATTTCCGTGTTCACGAAGCAGCGGTAGGCGTCGTCCGGCGAGCAGACGACCGGTTCGCCGCGCACGTTGAACGAGGTGTTTACGAGCACGGCGCAGCCCGTGACCTGTTCCCAGCGGGTGAGCAGGGCGTGGAACAGCGGATTCCGTCCGGGATCGACTGTTTGGACCCGGGCCGAATAGTCCACGTGCGTGACGGCCGGTAGCGCGGATCGCTCCGCCTTGAGCCGATCGAGCCCGCGCAAACCGGCGGGTGGCGGGCGGCGCCACGCTTCCCGCACGGGCGCCACCAGCAGCATGTAGGGGGATTCGGTATTCAGGTCGAAGTAATCCCCCGCCCGCTCGACCCGCACCGCCGGGGCGAAGGGCCGGAACGACTCGCGGAACTTGACCTTCAGATTCATCACGGACTGCATGGCGGGCGACCGCGGATCGCCGAGGATCGAGCGGTTGCCCAACGCCCGCGGACCGAACTCCATGCGGCCCTGGAACCAGCCGACCACTTTCCCCTGCGCGAGGAGCTCAACGACGCGCTCGAGCATCGCCTCCCGTCCCAACCGTTCATAAACGGCTCCGTGCCCGTCGAGGGTCGCGGCGATATCCGCGTCGGGGAATTCGGGTCCCAGGAATGCCCCCTGCATGGCGTCGGGATGATCGGCGGCGCGAAAGCGCGGTTGCTTGAAGTGCAGGTGCCAGGCGGCCAGCGCCGCTCCGAGCGCCCCGCCGGCATCGCCCGCCGCGGGTTGGATCCACAAGCGGTCGAACCAGCCGGTCCGCAGAATCCGTCCGTTGCCGACGCAGTTCAGCGCCACGCCGCCCGCGAGACAGAGGTTGCCCAGTCCGGTTGCCTCCCGCGCCTGCCGGGCGAGGCGCAGCATGACTTCCTCGGTCACCTCCTGAACGGAACGTGCCACGTCCATGTGCCGCTGTTCCACGGGCGTTTCGGGGGCGCGCGGCGGCCCGTCGAACAGGCGGTGGAAACGCTCGTTCGTCATGGTGAATCCGCGCAGGAACCGGAAATAGTCCAGGTTCAGCCAGAACGAACCGTCCTCCTTCACGTCGATCAACTCGCGCCGGATCGCGTCGGCGTAGCGCGGTTCGCCGTACGGGGCCAGGCCCATCAGCTTGTATTCGCCCGAGTTGATGCGGAAACCGCAATAGGCGGTGAAGGCGGAATAGAGCAGGCCGAGCGAGTGCGGGAACCGGATTTCCTTCAGCAACGTCACCTCGTGTCCGCGGCCCACGCCGATGGTGGTGGTGGCCCATTCACCGACGCCGTCGATGGTGAGGATGGCGGATTCCTCGAAGGGCGAGGGTAGGAAGGCGCTGGCGGCGTGGGCCTGGTGATGTTCGGTGAAGAGGATCGGACAACCCGCGGTCAGGCCGGGCAGTTCGGCACGGATGGTGCCCCGCAGGTCCAGCTTTTCGCTCAACCAGCCCGGCAGCACCCGCGGAAAGGTCAACCACCCGCCGGGCGCCACGGCGAGGTACGTCTCGAGCATGCGGGCGAACTTGGTGATCGGCTTGTCGTAGAAGACCACCGCCTCGAGGTCCGCCGCCGTCACTCCCGCCTGTTGCAGACAGAAACGGATCGCCTGTTCCGGGAACCGCTCGTCGTTCTTGCGTCGTGAAAACCGCTCCTCCTGCGCCGCCGCCACGATCCGCCCGTCCGAGATCAGCGCCGCCGCCGCGTCATGGTAGAACGCGGAGATGCCCAGGATGTGCCGCGCTGCCGCCATGCGTCACATGAACGGATACAGCGCCCAGGCGACGCCCGAACTCGAGGCGAAGACCAGCAGCGCCGCCAGCAACAGCAGCATCAGCGCCAGCGGCCACAGCCACCACTTCTTCTCGCGCCGCAGAAATTCAACGAATTCCTTGAACAAGGCCCACATCAGCCGCGCACCCTAGGCAACCCCGCGCCAACGCGCAACGGTGAACCGGACCCCCCCAACGGGAAGCGGGCAACCCGCTGTCCCCCTGCGCCCACGGCGGGGCGGCCCTTGCCCGGCGACGCCTCAGCCGCATCGATTCAACACGCGGCAGCCGCGGGCGTGTAGTCGGCGCATGATTTAGCTGGGATAGGGCTGCCGGTTGCCGACTGGCAGTCACGTTTTGGTGAATCATCGCGCCCGGCGGCAGGCAGCCTTATCCCGGCTGAATGATGCGCCGACTGCCCGTCGGCGGCGACGAGTTACTGGATGGTCACGGCTGAGCCGTAACCATTCAGGCAGCGAACCGCGGATGGTCACGGATAACGGATAGGGCGCGGCGCTGCCGCGTTGGCGGCGGGCGCGGGAAGCCTCACTGAATGGTACATCCGAACCCAGGACGGGCGATTCTGGTTCCCTCACCTCAAATCCGCGCCCCTCAGTGCCCATCCGTGGTAGATCCCACTGCATGGTTGCGGCTGAGGCTGTTCGACGGGTTTGAAGTGCGGGTGCGTGACCTACACCGATTCGGGGGTGGGATGCGTCCAGGGCGCACGGTAGGGGCGGGCCATCAACTCGCCGGCCCGACGTCCGCCGGTCACCCGTTGCGTTTCCGGATCATAGGCCAGCGTGCGGCCGCCCAGTTCCACCGACATGTTGGCCATGATGCAGGCGGCGCTCGAGATGAACGCCTGCTCGATGTCGGCCACCGGGCGGGTGCGGTGGTCCACGCACTCGAGGTAGTTCCGCCAATGCCGCCGCATGGCCGAGGCCACGTGGCGTTCGAGGTCCTTCTCGGTGCGGTCCTCGGGATACTGGTCGTATTCGTAAAGCGCCTCGCCCGCGAGGGCCGGTTCCTGCTTGCCGCGCTCGAAGTATTCGTACTTGTAGACGCTCGCCTTCAAGGTGCCCTTGTCGCCGTAGATGGTCGCCGCCCACGGGTAGTCCGGATCGGGCATGTCGCCGTAAGTGCGGTGCTTCCAGACCACCTGCACTTGGTCGAAATCGAAGACCGCCGTCTGGGTGTCGGTCGTGTTGGCGTTGCCGTCCTTTTCGACGAGGATGCCCCCGGTGGAGGACACCGACCTGGGCCAACCGAGGTCGAGCATCCAGCGGACCATGTCGAGCATGTGGATGCACATGTCGCCGACGATGCCGTTGCTGTATTCCATGAAGGCCCGCCAGCCGCGCGGATGGGTGCGGCGATTGAACGGGCGCATCGGCGCCGGGCCGGTCCACATCTCGTAGTCGAGGTGGTCGGGCACCGGCACGTCGGGCGGGTTGCCGGCGCGGCCCATGCCCCAGTAACAGCAAATCTCGACGTGACCGATCGTGCCGAGTTTCCCCGCCCGGATCACGCGGTCAACGGCCTCGATCAAGTGGGGCGTGCTGCGGCGCTGCGTGTTCACCTGCACCACGCGACCGTACTTCCGTGCGGCGGCCACCATGGCCTGACCTTCGACCACGTCCACGCTGATCGGCTTTTCGACGTAGACGTCGGCCCCGGCCTGCATGGCCGCGATGGACGGGACGGCGTGCCAATGGTCGGGCGTGGAAACCATGACGATGTCGAGGTCCTTCTCCTTGAGCATCTCGCGGAAGTCCCCGTACATCCGCGGGGTGCGGCCGGATTTCTGCCGTTCGGCCACCATGCCCGCCGCCTCGGCCAGCATGCGGCTGTCGACGTCACAAAGTGAAACGACCTCGGCGGGTTCGACCTGCAGCATGCGGAACAGGCTGCCTTTCCCGTACCAACCGCAGCCGATCAGGCCCACGCGACGGGTTTTCTGCGCGGCGAAGGTGGTCGGGACGTATTGGGCCGCGGCGGCGAACGCCAGGGCATTCGAGGTGGTCTTGAGGAAGCTACGGCGATTCATGCGCGTCTTTTAGCGGATTCTCAGCGCGGGTCGAGCAGGAAACGGCAGGCGGCCAGCTTCTCGTCCGTGACCCGGAAGGCCAGCGTGCGGTGGGCGGTCAATTCCCGGAACAGCGCCGCATGGGCCTCGCGCAGATCCCGGGCACACCGCCGCAACCGCGCCCGGCGGGTCAGCCAGGAAACGAAGGCGAGCAGGAGCAACCCCATCGGCAGCAGCGCCAGCAACGCCGCGGTGCCGAGCACGGTGAACGTGCCGGCGGGGAACCGTTGAAAGGCGTCGCCGGCGCCTTCCCAGGCCCCGCCGGCCGCCCGCGCGTACTCGAGGTAGAGCGCATACAGCGGCCAGCCGAACACTCCCCAGAAGACCGCCGTGCCGGTCAGGGCGCCGAGCCCGGCGGTGAACCGCGCCGACGCGTGCGCTTCGAGCACTTCCGCGAACGCTGCGGCCGAGCGTTCCTGCAACGCGGCCACGCCGTCGACCTGCACCTCGGGCGGGCGGCTGCGGTCCCGGTGCGGTCCGGTTCCCCGCAGCAGGTCGGCTTCGAGACTCTCGTGCAGGGCGCGCACCCGCGGGGCGAGTTGGTCCCGGGTGCGTTCCTCGAGTTGCCGGCGCATGCCCTGCTGGACCAGTTCATCGAGCGAGGCGGACTGCCGGGCGTTGCGCAGCGCCGTGCGGCCGGCGGTGATCCAGCTTGGCACGCTGCCCAGGAGCATGAGTGGCAGGCGGTCCAGGGCGCCCCAGATCAGGTGCGCGATGCCCAGCGCGAGGCGCCAGGGAAAGAACAGGGCGGGCGTGTTGTCGAGGAGGATGCCCCGCAACCGTTGCCGCAACAATGCGGTCAACGCGCGTTCCGGGCCGAGCAACCCGGTGAGCACCACTTCCGGCAGGGCGGCCTCGGCGGCGTCGAGTTCGGTGACCGCCTCCGCGCTGGCGGGCAACGCCTGCTGCGCGACCTGCCGCACCTCATCCTGGAAACGGCGCAACCGGGCGTGCAATTGCGGTTGGGCAAGGGCCTCGAGCCAGACTTCCGAACCGGCATGCTGCGCCAGGGCCTCGCTCAATCGCCGTCGCAACGCCTCGCGCGCGCCGGCCAGGACTTCGTCGCGGTCCTGATCCCGCTGCTCGAAATCAGGAATCACCAGCGGTGGCAGGATGCGGGCCTCCGGCAGCCGTTCGGCGAGCGCACTGGCAAAGGCATTGGCTTCGCCGGTTTCCGCCGCGCGCGCCTGGTTCACCACGGGCAGCAGCATCGTGCCGTCCGCCGGTTCGAGATGCGCCAGCACATCGAACGATTCGAGCCCGCGTTCCTCGACCACGAGCACTTTGATCAACGCGCTGTCCAACGCCTCGCGCGCCGTCTGGCGGATGTGTTCGGCCCGGTCGTTGAACCCCGGCACGTCGACCAGTTGACACGGCACCCCGAGTTCGGGAAGCCGTTCCGCCGGGCAATCGATCCACTCCTCGGCGTCCGGGCGCAAGCCATCCGGAGCCTCGGGGCCCACCCAGATCAGGCGCCGCGTCGACGCCGTCCGCGCCACGCCCTGCGGGAGTCGTTCCCGAATCGATGGGTCGCGGATCAACTGCGAAAGGAGGGTGGTCTTGCCGGCGTTGCGCGGGCCCAGAAAGGCAATCGTCACGCGGCTCAACCCCCGGTTACGCGCCACGGCCTCGCAGCTCATCCGGAACCGGGAGCTGCGCGAGGTCAAGGCGGCCAGCGGACCGGCGGCCGGGCCCAACGTCACGACGGCCTGTTCCACGCGGTCGGCAAAGGCCCGGCATTGTTCAAGCAGAAGCGGCGGCATGGTCAACGAAGGAGGCGGTTGAGTTCGCGTTCGATCCGACGGACGGCCTCCGCCTGCACGGCGAAACCCGCAAGGCCGAGCACCGTCGGCGCGAATGCTTCGGCGTCGGTCTCCACGGCCACGGTGGCTGCCGGCAGCCGGTCGTCCTCGACCTCGGCCAGCAGCGCGCGCGGCAGCCCGACGACATCGAAGCCGAGGGCCAGCAGGTTGGCGAGTTGCTGGCGGGAGAGGAGGGTCTCCATGCGGCGTTGCAGCCGGCGCGAGGCCTCGCCCTGAGCCAGCACGCCGAACCCGATGGCGCCGAGCAGTTCCTTGGTGGTGACGGTGAGCGTGGCGCCGCCGAGGGCCTTGATGCCGGCGATGGTCAGCAGCGAGGCGCCGCCGTCAAAGGCCAGCAGACCCACCGCCGCCAGCGTCGCCACCAGGGTCCCGGCAACGGCCACCCGGGCTTTCCACTTCGGCAGGGCCCGCCATAATCCGGTGGTCATCTCGTCCCACTCCTCCTGAGTGAGCCGGCTGCGTTCCTGGTCGCGGAAACGCTGCAACAAAGTCCGCGCGGCCGGGCGCCAGAAGTCGCGTTCCCGATGCGCCCCGCACGCCGCGCTCCACAAGCGCAGCCGGTCGGCCACCGCCTCCTCGCCCACCAGCCCGTCCTGAATCTGTGGCCCCACCCGCTCGACGCTCTCCCGCACCGGGCGGCTCAAGTGCTTCATCAAGGAACCGGCGCCGGACAACCCGCGTCCCAACGAGCGCACCAAGCCGCGCGCCCGCTGCGAGGTCCAGAGGAACGGCCGCACATCCCACGGCGCGGTCCGGATCAGGCTTTCCGCCAGTTCGCCCACCAGCTCGGTGTCCAGCTTGATCCGCAGACCGCCCTCCGTCTCGAGCAACGGGAACAGCTCGCCGCGCAGGGCCCGGGCCGCCGTGCGGGTTTGCTGCTGCCGTTCCGCGGCCTGGCGCGAAAGCGTCTGGATTCCCTCGCGGACGCCGTCGACGAATTCCCGCAGCAATTCCCGCTGCCGTTGTTGCAGCAGCATCTCGGGGGTGAACCGCGATCCCAGCGCGAGCAGGCTGCGCTCGGGCGCCACCGCCTCGGGACGGTTATCCTCCGCCCGTTCCGCCGGCTCGAAGAAACAGGGCAACCCGCGTTCGTCCAGCGCCTCCACCGGCACCGTGCGGTTCGGATCCCATGCCGGCGTGCGCTCCTCGTAACCGTGGTGATTGAAATCATAGGCCACGTGGAACCGCGCGGTTGGATCGGCGACCGCGAGACGTGCTTCGGCGAGAATGGCGGCGGCGTCCTCGCGGCCGGCGAAATTCACGGCCAGGACGCGCATCGCGTTGGGCAGGGAAGCGAGCACTTCCTCGACCGGTTCGATCTCGAGCTGGCTCCGGGGCAAAACGACGAGCACCGCCGAACAAATGCGGCCCGCGCCCTGCAACGCCTGCCGCCGCAGCCCGCGTCCCGGATCGTCCTCAGCCTCGCGACGTTGGATGTCCGGGCAATCGAGCAGGGCCAGCCCGTGCCGGTCGAGGGCGGCATCGAAGGCCAGCAACGGGCGTTGGAGCAGCCGGCGGGCGCGTTGCTGGTCGTGGGCTTCGGACGGATCGGCGGCCAGGGCTTCGACCGGTTGAGCGAACACCTCGCGCAGCAATTGTTCGAGTCCGGCGCGGAAAGCCGTGTCGTTTTCCCAGGCCTGCGGCGCCCAGAGACAGAACCGGTGCGTGCCCGCCTGCCGCGTGACGCCGCGCAACACCCGCGCCCGGCCCGCCGGGGAAAGGAAGGAGGCCACGAGGGAGGATTTGCCGGCGTTGATCAACCCGGCCACGGCCACGACCGGCACCCGCAGCAGACCGGCCAGAAACGCCTGCGACTGCCGGAGCCGTCGCGCCGCCTCCGGGGCGGTGCGTTCGAGCGCGGCGACCAGGGGCAACGCCGCTTCTCCCGGCCAGGTCTGGCGCAGCACCGGCACGTCGGCATCCTCCAGCAGGGACCAGAGTCCCGCCAGCGCGCCCGGTGTGGAAGCAGCATTCGCCATCGGCAACAACGCCCAGTAACACGGCAGCAAACCGCCCCGGATGCAAGCAAACAAGACGCGCGCTAACCGTCCACGAAATCCCGATAGGCGAAGTCGTCCAGCGGCCGGTCGCGGGCGCGATCCCGCAGGTACCGCTGCTGCTTTCGCCAAGCCGGATGATCGCGATTCAACCCGTAGAGATCGATGGTTGCCCGGGCCTGGCGTTGGTCCTCGGGAGATGCTCGTTCGTTAACGAGGATCATGCCCGTGGTGAAGTCGCAGCGGAAGTAACGCTCGAACTCGTAATCATCCGCGTCCGGCCGCAACGCGTCCTCCTCGTAGCGCTCGCGCTTCTGCTGCTGGCAAAACCGGCAGCAGAAATAGAGGTTCGGCCAATGGTAGGCCTCGCGGGGAAAGCGTGACTTGGGCCGGAAGTGTTCGATGGTGGGATCGGACGGCGGGCTGACCGGGAAGGCGTCGCAGAACGAGCAATGGTCCTGGGTTTGCGCCCGCAACCCCGGCAGGAGCCGCTGGTTCACCATCTCCCCGTCCACTTGATGCCAGTGGAACGAGCCGCCTTTCCTCTGCCGCTCCTCCCACTCGCGTCCCCACGCCTCCCAACGCCCGGCCAGGAACTCGGGCGCCGCCTCCCGCCGGAACTTCCTCATACTTTGGCGGGTGTGCGGGCCAGTTGCCGTTCCATCTGCGCCACCTCGCGTCCCATCATGTAGTGCAGCTCCATGCTCCGCCCGCCGATCTGCTCGGCCAACCGCAACGCCGTGTTCCGGGCTTCATCGCCCCCCTGAAAGGCAGCGTCCCGTTGGGCGCGGAAATTGGCCAGCAACTGCTCCGTCTCGGGATCGTACCATTCCTTCAGCCCCATGATGTCCTCCAGCACGCTCACGTAGCTGTCGCCTGCGCTCGCCTTGACCGGCTGCTCCACCGTGACGCGTCCGTCTTCGTCGAGGGTCAACGGATGGATCCAGCCGTGGTTGAGCGACGCGATGACGAAGGGAGAGTGGGTGGCCACGAAGATCTGCACCTTCGGAAACAGGCGTTGGAAGGCGGGCAGGATGCGGCGTTCGGGTGGGGGGGCGCGCGCAGGCTGGCATTTCCCGCGGCCTCCCGCCACATTCGGGCCATGAACTGCCGTCAATGGCTGGCCGGCCTCGGGGCGGGTATGATCGGGCTCCTTTCCGCCGGATGCGATCCCCGGTCCGCGCCGGGCGATTCGGGCGTCGGGGCTTCCCTTCCACAGCCTGCGAGCCCGACGCCCGAAGCCGCGGCGAGTCCGTCGCCCGCCGCGCGTCCATCGGCGCTGGTGGCGGCCATGAACCGCGGCGTCAGCCTGATGGGGCAGTACCAATACCAGGACGCCGTCACCGCGTTCGAGGAGGCGCATGCCCTGCAACCGGACCTCGCCCCGGCCGCCATCAACCTCGCCATCGCCCGCTTTAATCGCGGCGAAAAGGAGCAGGGCGACATCGAACGTGCGGGCGCAC
Source organism: Verrucomicrobiales bacterium (assembly GCA_024233305.1). Classification (GTDB taxonomy): domain Bacteria; phylum Verrucomicrobiota; class Verrucomicrobiia; order Limisphaerales; family J093; genus J093. The sequence goes on along the minus strand of JACKPV010000024.1, from coordinate 20,155 downwards.
TCCTCGACGAGGTGCTCGCGCGCGAGCCGGACAACCTCCGCGCCCTGTATTTCAAAGCCATCGTTCTCCAGCACGTGGGCGACACGGAAGCCGCCGTGCCGCTCCTGAACCGGGTGGTGCAACAAGCCCCGGAGGACGGGGCCGCCTGGTATCTGCTCGGGCTTTGCAAACAGCGCCTCGACCAGCCCGCCGAGGCCGAACTGCTCCAGGCCGTCGCGCACCGTCCCTACCTCTACAGCGCGTGGTACAAGCTCTTCCAGGTCGCGGTGGCCGCCAAGGATGCGGACCAGGCGAAGGTCTACATGGAGCAGTTCAAGGCGCTGCGGGAATCGCCGCTGGGCGAATCCATCGAGCTGCCGCAATACAACCAGATGGGCGAACTCGCCCTCGTTCAACCCTTGCCGGGGCCCGGGGCTCCCGCGTTGCCGCGCCGCTACCGGACCGGGCCGCCGCAGGTTCTGGGCGAACTCCTCGGGCAGGGGCGAACCGGGATTGCCGCCGCCGACTTCAACCAGGACGGCCGGGCCGATCTGCTGGTGACCGATGCCGGGCGCTTGCGCCTCCTGCTGGCTGGCGAAGGCTCCGGTTTCTCCGCACTGTCCGCGCCGTCCGTCCTGAACCGGATTACCAACGCCGTCGGGTGCGCCATCGGGGATTTCGACAACGACGAAGTGGCCGACATCTTCGTGCCCTGCGCCGGCCCGGACGCGCTCTTTCGCGGCCACGGGGACGGGACCTTCACGGACGTGACCGAGGGGGCCGGCGTGGCTGGTGGCGGGCAGGCCAGCAGCCTGGCCCTGTTCCTGGATGCGGATCACGATGCCGATCTGGACCTCTTCGTCGGCGGCAACGGCGGGCGTTGCCGGCTCTTTCGCAACAACGCCGACGGCACCTTCACGGATATCGCCGGGCAAGCCGGTCTCGCCTGCGAAGGCGAGCGGATCGTGGCGGTGCTCCCCGGCGATCTGGACGGGGATCGCGATGCGGATCTGGTCCTGCTTGCCAGCACGAAGCCGGCCCGCGTGTTTCTGAACGAACTCCTGGGGCACTTCCGCGAGTTGCCGGACGCCCTCGATCCCAACCAGGGATTCAACCGCCTGATGGGCGCCGCGCTGCTGGACGCCGACGGGGACCGGCGCAGCGATCTGTTGCTGGCCGACACGGTCGTCCCGCTCGATCCCGCCATGGTGAAGCGTCTCGGACTGGGAGCCGACCACGAGCTGGGCCGGGGACTCACGCTGCGCGGCGGCGCTGGTGGGGGACGGTTTGTGATGCGTCCTCCCATTGCCGGCTGGTCGGCCGTGGACGCCATCGACCAGATGGGCCTTTCTTTCCCGTTGTGCGCCGACCTGGATCTTGACGGCGATCCCGACCTCGCGCTGTTCGCCAAGCAGACTTACCTGCTGGTGAACGATGGCACCGGTCACTTCGCGGTGGAACGAGCGGCCTGGACGGACGCCGGAACCTGGTTGCGCGGCCTGGCCCTTCAGGATCTCGACGGGGACCTGATCCCGGACCTGGTGGCTTCGCTGCCCCAACCGGATGGCCCGGCCCGGTTGCTGCTCTTTCCGGGGCGGCTCGACCCGGCCCCCAATGCCGTCGCCATCGCGCTCACGGGAGTGCGCGGTCGGGATGGTCGCACCCGCAGTCCGGCCACGGGCTTCGGGGCCCGGTTGACGCTGCGTGCGGGGCTGCGCGAGCAGACGCGGGTTTACACGGGGTTGAACGGCGGACCGGACCAGTCGTGGTTGCCCGAAGTGTTCGGCCTCGGGGACGCCACCAACGCGGATTACCTCGAGATCCTCTGGCCGGACGGCGTGGCGCAGGTCGAGCGGGACCTGACGGCGGGCGCCACCCGCAAGTTCGCCGAACTCCAGCGGAAAATCTCGAGCTGCCCCGTCTTGTTCGCGTGGAACGGGGAACGCTTCGGGTTCGTCACGGACTTTGCCGGGGTGGGTGGCCTCGGCTATTTCGCAGCTCCGGGCGCGTATTCCCGGCCGCAGATCGAGGAGCACGTGAAGCTCGAACCCGGCCAGCTCGTCCCGCAGGACGGCGCCTACGAACTCCGCATCACCGAACCGATGGAGGAGGTCGCCTACGTGGACCGGCTCGAACTGCTGGCCATCGATCATCCCGCGGGGGCGGGGGTGTTCCCCGACGAGCGCCTGGCCCTGACCGGGCCGCAACCCACGCACGACCTGCTGGTCGTCGAGGAGCGCTGGTTTCCGCTGCGCGCCACGGCGCCCGACGGATCCGATTGTGCGACGGCCCTCCGCGAGGTGGACCGGCGCTACGCCCATGAACCGCGGCTGGACCGGCGCTTCATCGGCTTCTGCGAACCGCACTCTGTGGAACTGGATTTCGGCGATCAACTGACCGGCCTGCAGCCCGAGGAACGCGTGTTCCTCTTCATCAACGGTCACATCGAGTTTCCCTATTCCTCGACCGTCTATGCCGCCAGCCAGGCGGGCGTGAGCTGGGAATCCATCCGCCTCGAGGGCGCCGGCGCGGCCGGGGCCTGGCGAACCATCGTGCCTGACGCCGGCGTGCCGGGCGGCATGGCCCGCACGTTTACGGTCGACCTGACCGGCCGGCTGGACGGCGTGCGCCGACTGCGGCTGACCACCCGCATGGAGATCGGCTACGACCAGATCTTCATCGCGCGGGACGCCGGTCGCGAGCAGGTCACCGTGCATCGGCTGTCGCCCGCTGCCGCCGACTTCCGGCGGGGAGGTTTCGCGCTCGAACATTCGCCCGATGGGCGGCTGCCCTGGATCTACGACTACGAACGCTCCGAGCCCACGGCGCCCTTTCACATCCAGCGCGGCCCCTACACCCGGTACGGTCCGGTCACGGAGTTGCTGGAAGAATTCGATGACCGTTACGTGATGGTTGGCCCCGGCGACGAAATCGCCGTGCGGTTCGACGCCACCCGCCTGAGCCCGCCGGCGTCCGGGCGGGTCCGCAGTTTCGTCCTCGTGTCGCATGCCTACTGCAAGGACATGGATCTCTACACCGCGACTCCTGAAACGGTGGAACCGCTGCCCTTCCGCGGCATGAGCCGGTATCCCTATCCGCCGTCCGAACATTTCCCGGACACGCCCGCGACCCGCCGCTGGATGGAAGCCTACAACACGCGCCGCGTGGAATAGCGCGTTTCCCGAAGCGCGCTGCCCCCGCCCGGCAACCAGGTGCCGCCGGCTCCAACCCCCGGTTCTGCCCGCCCATCCCTACCCGAGTGGGGAGAACCCTTGCCGGCAAGGGCATTACCGGGTAACCGCGAGACATGGGAGCTACCGTCATCACGACCAAGGGCCAGGCAACGATCCCGGCTGGGCTGCGCCGCTTGCTGCACCTCAACCGTATCGATTCAACCCGCGGTCGCCGCCGACGTGTAGTCGGCGCTGAAATCCAAGGGCTTCCGCGGTCTCGCCGGTTCCGAATGGCAGTCACGTTTCGGTGAATCGCCGCGCCCGGCGGCAGGCCGACGTATCCCCAGTGAATCATGCGCCGACTGTACTTCGGCGGTTACGAGGTACTGAATGGTCACGGCTCAAGCCCGGCAGCACGATCAGATGGAGCGTGAAGGCTGGGTGCCTGATAGGTGAGCCGGGTAAGACGCAGGACAAGCCCGCCTCATTGGAGCAGTCCAGCGGCCTCCTCTCGCATCCACGGTGGAAGGGGCGCATGGACAGTTGGCTGAAGGCAGTGAGGAGCGCATGATCAGACCATCCCCACGCGGGTGGGGAGAACTGGGTTCGGGGTGCGCCGGATTCACAATTCACCGGACCATCCCCACGCGGGTGGGGAGAACATGCGCCAGGCGCTCACGTCCGGGCTGATGCTCGGACCATCCCCACGCGGGTGGGGAGAACCCCGTCATGACAGGGTGACGGGGTGTTTCAGACGGACCATCCCCACGCGGGTGGGGAGAACTCGCGCGGCACGGGCCCCACGAGGCTGTATGCCGGACCATCCCCACGCGGGTGGGGAGAACTCCCTGGTTTCGACGTGGGACACCCCGAAGAGCGGACCATCCCCACGCGGGTGGGGAGAACTCGGCGATGAAGGCGGCCCACTCGTCCGAGTCCGGACCATCCCCACGCGGGTGGGGAGAACTGCATGCGGTAATCGGTGCCATTCCAGCGAAGCGGACCATCCCCACGCGGGTGGGGAGAACGTAGTGTACCGCTGGGGCCACCTGCCGCCCTCCGGACCATCCCCACGCGGGTGGGGAGAACTCCTATGTCTGGCGGCTCTGGCGAGCCTGTGTCGGACCATCCCCACGCGGGTGGGGAGAACGGCCGAGGCTCTGGCAGACTCGGACCTAGACACGGACCATCCCCACGCGGGTGGGGAGAACCAGGATTTCGTCGATCAGACCGAGCAACCGCGCGGACCATCCCCACGCGGGTGGGGAGAACTCTCGAAGAAATCAAGGAGGGTGCCGGGTTCGCGGACCATCCCCACGCGGGTGGGGAGAACCGCGCGCTGACCATCCCGATCCACCCGGAGGCTGGACCATCCCCACGCGGGTGGGGAGAACTTCCCGGCCAGCGTCATCCGGACCAACGGTCCCGGACCATCCCCACGCGGGTGGGGAGAACTGCAGGTGGGACCAGACGATCATTGCGGAGCCTGGACCATCCCCACGCGGGTGGGGAGAACGCCATGCGCCGCGCGCGTTCCCGGGTGATCTGCGGACCATCCCCACGCGGGTGGGGAGAACCCATCCAACGTCAAGAAGTCGTAGACGATCCCCGGACCATCCCCACGCGGGTGGGGAGAACTCGGGCGACCAACGGCAGAGAGCGTGAGCTCCCGGACCATCCCCACGCGGGTGGGGAGAACGCCCACCCGTAACGGAGCTCGCCTGGTTGTGCGGGACCATCCCCACGCGGGTGGGGAGAACCGGACGTACGATCAGGTCATCTCGGCATCCGACGGACCATCCCCACGCGGGTGGGGAGAACGCCCCGCTGCCCACCGTGATGCGAAAGAGCGGCGGACCATCCCCACGCGGGTGGGGAGAACGGTCTGGCAGGAGCGCAGCAGTTTGTTCTCAGCGGACCATCCCCACGCGGGTGGGGAGAACGACGGCGAGCGGGTGTTCTCCGTGCGTGCGCCCGGACCATCCCCACGCGGGTGGGGAGAACGCAGCGGGGCCCGGCTGGTCGTGCGAGGGGTGCGGACCATCCCCACGCGGGTGGGGAGAACACAGCACCCGCCACAGCCAACGGCACCCCGCCCGGACCATCCCCACGCGGGTGGGGAGAACACCCGGTCTGGCGGCTTGATCCAACCAGCCCACGGACCATCCCCACGCGGGTGGGGAGAACAGCATGGACCCCGCCGCCTACTTCCCTGTACCCGGACCATCCCCACGCGGGTGGGGAGAACCGCGCCATTGAGCCCCCCATTTGAGATGTTTTCGGACCATCCCCACGCGGGTGGGGAGAACGTGCAGTACGTGTGCGCAAGCCCGCCCGGCTCCGGACCATCCCCAGGCGGGTGGGGAGAACTACATGCAATTCATGGCCGTTTGAGATGTTTACGGACCATCCCCACGCGGGTGGGGAGAACACCACCATGGTAATTGCTGCCCAGTCCACCGCCGGACCATCCCCACGCGGGTGGGGAGAACAATGGCGGAGGCGTTTGACGGGGACGGGAATTCGGACCATCCCCACGCGGGTGGGGAGAACGCATCATCGTCACGAACGCGGAAGTTCAGGTTCGGACCATCCCCACGCGGGTGGGGAGAACCGGGTGATCTCCCGGGCCACGCGGGCCGCGTCCGGACCATCCCCACGCGGGTGGGGAGAACGTTACGGTCGGTTACTCTGTCCAACGGGATTTCGGACCATCCCCACGCGGGTGGGGAGAACAGATGTGAGGATGGGGGCGGACGAGCGCCGCACGGACCATCCCCACGCGGGTGGGGAGAACGCTCCACCTGCCTTGCCCATTTCCGAGAACCACCGGACCATCCCCACGCGGGTGGGGAGAACGTTCTCACAGAGCATCAGGCGCGGTACTGGTACGGACCATCCCCACGCGGGTGGGGAGAACCCCCTGCCAATCTGGCGGCAGGATCGATTGGCCGGACCATCCCCACGCGGGTGGGGAGAACAGGGGGACATCGGTGACGACAGGCATATCCGTCGGACCATCCCCACGCGGGTGGGGAGAACCGCGCTCCTGGAATGTTCAGCGTTTACCACTACGGACCATCCCCACGCGGGTGGGGAGAACTGCGACAGAGGCGGGGGAGTAACCCAGAAGCCCGGACCATCCCCACGCGGGTGGGGAGAACAACGGGATTCCCGTGGTGGAGTGCTCCTATCGCGGACCATCCCCACGCGGGTGGGGAGAACCGAGGCGATTCAACTCCCTTGCCACGGGATTCCGGACCATCCCCACGCGGGTGGGGAGAACTTTCGCGCGATGCGGGCGGAAATGGCCGCATACGGACCATCCCCACGCGGGTGGGGAGAACCGGAAACCCAAGAATCTCACGAGGCGGACGCCCGGACCATCCCCACGCGGGTGGGGAGAACGGAAGTTCGGTCTCGACGGGGCCGACCTTATGCGGACCATCCCCACGCGGGTGGGGAGAACGGGAAGATTTGGGACATGCCGCCGGTCTGCTGCGGACCATCCCCACGCGGGTGGGGAGAACGGGCCGGTTGGGTCGAGGCGCGCCCGACCAGTCGGACCATCCCCACGCGGGTGGGGAGAACAGATCATCCAGGCCGGCTCGCGGGTGGGCCTCCGGACCATCCCCACGCGGGTGGGGAGAACCCACCTGCATCTACGCCAGCGCCTCGTTGCTGCGGACCATCCCCACGCGGGTGGGGAGAACGAGTTCCCACTGCTGCGCCGGATCTCGACTGACGGACCATCCCCACGCGGGTGGGGAGAACACCGACGACGCAGAGGGCCGGCACGCAGTCAGCGGACCATCCCCACGCGGGTGGGGAGAACTGCAAAGCCCGTTTCGATGCCATTGTGGAGGACGGACCATCCCCACGCGGGTGGGGAGAACTCGGCGCCGCTACCACGGGCGCCATGGCGGCCCGGACCATCCCCACGCGGGTGGGGAGAACTCGCCCGGCAACTCGGCGCCGCCGGCCAGGGGCGGACCATCCCCACGCGGGTGGGGAGAACAACCGGTGTCAGACATCACCATCATTTGGGTTCGGACCATCCCCACGCGGGTGGGGAGAACATAGGGTTTTCGCGTCGCCCGACGGGGCGACCCGGACCATCCCCACGCGGGTGGGGAGAACCAAGCCGCGGTGGCTGTGTCCGAGAAGGACCACGGACCATCCCCACGCGGGTGGGGAGAACGAAGAGACGCTCCCCAGAGAAACGTGTCGTAACGGACCATCCCCACGCGGGTGGGGAGAACTGCAGGCGGAGACCTTCGAGGAACGGCATCAGCGGACCATCCCCACGCGGGTGGGGAGAACTGATCGGTGTTTCACTCTCCGTCCGCGTACAGCGGACCATCCCCACGCGGGTGGGGAGAACGACCGGGCCGTGGCCACGTTGGGCGCGATGACCGGACCATCCCCACGCGGGTGGGGAGAACAGCAACCCAGCCAGCCCCGTGCCGCAATACGTCGGACCATCCCCACGCGGGTGGGGAGAACGCCACGGACATGTCGCCCATCGGCATCCCGAGCGGACCATCCCCACGCGGGTGGGGAGAACGCTCATGTACGGCGTCGCCGTGGGCAACGCTTCGGACCATCCCCACGCGGGTGGGGAGAACTACACCATGACCATCCGGGAGGTCAGCCAGCTCGGACCATCCCCACGCGGGTGGGGAGAACATCCGGGCCATCGCCTCCGCGTGCCAGGAATTCGGACCATCCCCACGCGGGTGGGGAGAACGCCGCCGGCAGCGCACCGCGGTCGACGGCAGCCGGACCATCCCCACGCGGGTGGGGAGAACGCGAGCCATTTGCGCCACTCGGTGGCAGTCATCGGACCATCCCCACGCGGGTGGGGAGAACTGTATGCGGGAAATCGGCTCTACCAGTGGGCTCGGACCATCCCCACGCGGGTGGGGAGAACTTCACTCGTACGCGTTCTTGAAGTAGCTCATTCGGACCATCCCCACGCGGGTGGGGAGAACTCTGGAATACCAACGACTTGCGGGGTGAGTGGCGAGGTTTTTCGGGGGTTCAGAAGGGGCACTCCGCTTCGTCGGCCCAGCGCTCCGCCACCAGCCAGAGGCCGCTGAGTTCGGTGTCGCGCCGGTCGGGGTCGCCCCAGCGCTCGATGCGAAAGCCCTGGCAATTGGGTTCGCTGGTCAGGATCAGCAGGTTCAAGCCCGACGCATTTCGCTTCACGTATTCCAACACCTTGTCGCGGGTCCGCCGGTTGACCGTGCCCACGAACACGTTCGGCTTCGGCTCGACGAACCAGCGCTTGAGCATCCCCCGGATGGCCGGGGGCGTGTCCGTGGCGATGAGGATGGTCATTTCTTTGGGAGCTAGGAGTTAGGAGCTAGGAGCTGGGAGTCAGGAGATGGCGGATGGGGGGCGGGAGGCGGCGGGTTGCGGGTCGGCTTCGTCGGTCGCGAAGAGCCCGGCCAGATCGCGCGGCAGGCGTTGGAGGAGACGCTCCTCTTCCACCTTTTCCTTCAGCAGCTTGCGCACCAGGGCGCCGTCGTCGCCCGGCGCTTGACGCGTGGCCAGGAAGGCTGCCGGGATGCTGGTGAGGTGTTTGTAGAGATCCGCCACGTCGTAGACGAAGGGCAGCGTGCCGGCATCATGCACGAACCCGAGCGCCGGCACGTAGCCGAGCGAGGTGATGACCGCGGCGCAGAGGGCGTAGAGGCTGGCGTTGGCGGCCGAAAGCGCCCGGTTAATGTCGTCGGCCATCGCCCAGTTCTGCCGGTCGTAGTTCCGGCCCTTCCAGGTCACACCGTGTTTCAAGCCCAGTTCGGCATACAGGGTCCGGACACGCAGACCCTCCATGCCCCGCAGCTCCTTCACGGACCGGCCCTCCACGTCGACGTCCGGGAAACGCAGCTTGAACATGGCGCGGGCGATGCGGGTGCGGCGGCGCTTGTCGGCCCAGGCCTCGGCGTGGAGGCGGGGCATGTCGTTGGTGTGGTTGGGCGTCAGGCCGAAGGCGTAGAAGCGGAGGGATTCTTCACCCGTCCAGCAGACCGGTGTATTGCTCTCGGCGCAGGCCTTCATGGCGGCGTGCGTGACGGTGGTGCCGGGGCCGAGCACCAGGGCGGACACCGTGGCCACCGGCAACCGGCACAAGAGACCGTCCGCGCCGATCCACTTGACGCTCGAGTCGTCGACTTCGAGGCGCCCGTGTTCGAGGTAAACCGGGGTCCAACGATCCTTGGCCGGAGCCAGGGTCTCCAGGGGCGGGCGTTCGAAGAGGGGCATGGGGGGGGAGCTAGGTGCTGGGAGTTAGGAGCTGGGAGTTAGGAGTCAGGAGTCAGGAGTCAGGAGTCAGGAGTCAGGAGTCAGGAGTCAGGAGTTGGGGCGGTTGGGCGGAATAACTGTACCCCGCGCAGGCGGAACTCGCGGCCCTGCGCGCCGCTGGATTTCCCGCTGCCGTAGCTGACGGGCTGGTCGTCGAAGGTGGCGTGGGCACCGGCCAGGGCATCCGTTTCCTCCTCCCGTTCCCAGGCGTCCAAACCGCGATCCGGCAGGCCGCATTGTTCCACCAACCGGCGGAAGACCTGTTCGCGCGAGTCGCCGATCACCGGTTGGACGGGGGTTGCTGGCAGACAGCATTTGCGGCCGAACCAGATGCCCCAAACCGGGTTGTTCAACGCGCCGGCCACGGTGGCAAGAATCGTTGCCGGTTCCCGCCGGGGTTCGAGCAGGACGGCGAACCGGGCGTCCATGAGGTACTCGCGCTCGGTGACGGTCGCGTTGTCGGCGGGACCGCCTTTTGCCTTGCGGGGAATATTCAGGGGATGGGTGGCCTTGTCGTAGCCGCCGCCCACGGTGTGGTAATCCGCGAGCCGACGAACGGCGCGTGGACGGTATTCCGCATCCTTCCCGCGACCGGCGTTTCGCGGCACCAGCACGCTCGTCAGTTTGAGCGTCGCGAGCTGGGCGAGGGTTTCCTGTTCCCGTGCAGATCCCTTGGGCAGGCCGAGAGCGGCGGCGATGAGGCCAACGACGCCGCTCTTGCTGGGGTGATGATTGGTGCCGCGGCGTTGGAAGCGCGAGGCGGCGCCCCAGGATTGGAGCGGACCGTCGAGCAGGAAGCCGAGGCAGCGGAGGGTTTCAGTGGACATGGCTCACGAGGGTTTGGCAGAGGGTGTTCAGGTCCTGCCCGGGGATTTCCACTTCGATCGCGGTCGCCACATTCCACGTTTTCTTCAACGCGGCGTGGTGTTCCTTGAGCCTCTCGATGGCGGTCTTCTCCCAGCCGCCCTGGTTCCGGGTTTCCCAGGTCGAGAGTGGTTGCTCGAAGGCGTTGATGAGTTGCACCGGTTGGCCCTGGTCCTTGCCGAGGCCGAGCACGTAGCTCGGAAGGGTGTGGGCGTTCATCGAGTTTTTGCGCGCGCCAGGAACCGCGGTGAGGGTCGCCCGGATGAACGTGTCCATCACGCGCTGACGCTGCTCACGGGTCAGGCCGCCGAGGTGCGCGGCATCGGCGAGCAGATCGAGGTTCACGGCGGCATAGCGGTAGTAGAGGGCGGAGGTGAACTCCAGCGTGCCGATCATGCCGGCGCCGGCGTCCTCCGCGTTCCCTTTGCGGTCGTCCACCGCCGAGAAGAAGTCGATGTCCGGCTCGGCCTTGTGCACGGAAAGGGCGTGGCTGAACATGCCGGCTCCCTCGACGTTGAGGGTGGCGTCGTTGGCCACCATCCGACCGAAGAGCGCAATGTCGGCGGCATCCAGCCGCGCGGCCTTCTTGCACGCCTTTTTCGGATCCTCGCCGCCGGCCACGGCCCGGGCGATCTCGTCGATCTCGCCGGGCGACAGATAGACGGCGGTGGTGACTTGTTCGGGGTGTTTGCCGTCCGGTTTCGAGAAGACCTTGATGATGTCGCCGGCCCGGGCCGTGGCCACCTCGTCAGCCAGTCCGTGTTGCCGCAGCGCGGCGGTCAGAGGTTCCAGCAGGAACCGGCTGCGAACCCCGGCGAATCCGTCGCCGTCGGCCAGCAGACCGGCCTGGGAGCGGATCGCCCGTTTGAGGCACTGGCTGGAGAGCCGGGCGCGGTTGACCCCGCCAAAGACGGCGGACTTGGGGGAGCCCACGTCATCGCGATTCAGGCACGAGACGGGGAACGATTGGAGGATGTGGAGTTCGATGAGTTTCATGCTGTTCGTTGCTGGTTATCGGCTGAGGGTTGTTCGTTGAAAGGGGGGGTTCGAAGCGCGATAGCATGCGCCAGTGAGCCCGTTGACAGAGATCGAAGCGGCCATTGACAAGCTTCCCCGCCGGGAGTTGTGGCAGTTGAAGGCGAGCCTGGATCGCCGGTGTGAGGCGGACTGGGACGCGCAAATCGAGGAGGACGCCCGTCCGGGCGGTTCGTTGGACAAGCTGGCGCGAGAGGCGCTGGCCGAGTTCGAGGCCGGTCGCTGCAAACCGCTGCCGTGAGGCACTCGACCACGCCGGGATTCTGGAGATGTTAGCGGATGCTCCCGACTCACATCCGGCGGTTGGCTCGCAAGAACCACCGCCGGCTGAGGGAGGATCCGAAGCATCCGAGCCTCCACTTCAAACCGGTCGGACCCCGCACTTGGTCGGCGCGGGCGGGCCTCAAGCACCGCGCCGTTGCCGCCAAAGCCGACGCTGAGTTCATCTGGTTCTGGATCGGGGCGCATGATCAATACGAGCAGCTAATCGCCGGTTGAGCCGGGCGCCAGCAGGAGCAACCCGAAGCCAAAGGCCTTTGCCGAGCCGACGCCGCCGCGGACGGTTTCGCGGAAGCGCTCCCGGTCGAGGACGCGCAGCGTACCCCGGAACTCGATGCCCTGCACCACTCCGGGCATGGCCTTGGCGGGTTCGCCGGGGCGTGGTTTCCAGAAGAACTCCTTGCGTGCCGGATGGGTGCGCAACGTGTCGGCGTTCACACGGAACCCCCCGGTCCCGCCCTTGCGCGTCAGCCAGGCGACCAGGTCCTCGCGCTGCCGCAGCGCAACGCGGCGGGCGTTCCGATTCCGATTGATGCGGCCGTCGGGGCCGATGGCCTTGGGTCGGTCGGGATGGATGATCTTCTTCGTTGGATTGGCGCGGAGTTGAAAGGCGTAGCGGTCATGCGCCCAGAAGGACTCCGGAACCGGCTTGGTTTCCCACTGGTCGGTCGGGCACCAATCCGGTTTGACCGGTTGGGCGGCGGAGAGGATCACCACCTGGAAGCCTCGATCATGCGCGTCCAGCCGGGTGAGGAAATCCCGTTGGGCGCCGTCGCGTCCCGGGAACGCCTCCCAGACGGCCTGATGCCAGCGGTAGGCATCGCGCAGGCCGCGTTTGAAGGCCAGCTCGTAATCCACGAAGGCGCGGGAGAGGAAGAGGTTCATGCGGCCACCTCCTGCCCGGATGCGGCGGAAGCCTCGATCTCCTCGCTGCGGGGGGCGCTCCAGTACTCGCGTGCCCAGTCCACTTTCACCCGCTGCGGGTCGTGGCGAAACCGTCGCAGGTCCTTGAACAGCTCGAAGTAGTCCACCCCCTTGTCCGCCGCCTTGGCCATCTTGGTGAGGTGCGCCAGTTGGTCGCGCAGATCTTCGAGCGAATCGCAGGCCAGCAGACGCCGGAACCGGCGCTCGAAGGCGTCCTCGCGATCCCGGGCCAGGTGCCGGCACGTGACGCCGAAGTTGCCGATGGCTCGGTGCGCAGGGTGCAGGGCAAACAGCGCCCCGACGGTGAGGTAGATCAACCGCTGTTCACGCTCGAAGGCCCGCGCGCCGGCCAGGGCGCCCAGAGCCGGCCAGGCTTGATGTTCGGTGGTGGGGCTGAGCGCCCGGCGGAGTTCGGCCAGGCGACCGCGGTCGTGCTTCTCGACGAGCTGGAGCAGCCGCTCGACGAAGGAGCGGTCCGGATCAGGTTTCTCGGTGGGAGTGGTCATTTCGTTTCCTTGGGTGGTTTGGGCGGACGGAGTTGCCCCAGACCGGCGGCGAAGGCCTGAATCTGCCGGGGCGTCTCCCGGGGGCAGGCGAACCGATAGGCTGCGTGGGCGGCCATTCTTACCGAATCACTCCACGGCGTCCTGGCTTCCCGGAAGGTCCTGCCACCCAGCGACGCCACGTTGCGCACCACGGCGAACAACTCGGGCACGCGCTGGTCGAGCGCGTTCCAGAAGTGGCGCTCGGCGCGGGCGTATTCGGGCGGCGACTTCAATCGCGCGGCATAGGCCGCCACCGCCTTGCCGAGCCGCTGGCGCCAGGCGTTCGCGAATCCGATGCCATCCGCGTAGATCGAGTGGCCCAAGCCGGAGAGCAGTTCGGAAGGCACATCCCGGTAGACGGCCTCGATGGTGTCCTCGTACTTGCCCTTGCCATCGGTGATCAAAGCGCCGAGCCAGAGCCGCTGGAAAGGGGCGGGTTCGGCCCGTTGGAGCGGGAGGGGGCGATTGGTCCTCGCGTCCTGTCGGGCCTCGACGATGTGCTGGAGATCCCGCCACGGTTGCTTCTGCAGCTCGCCGCGGAGCAGAAACCGCTCCACCTTGTCCTGCTTGGAAACGGTGAGGATGGTGGCCGCGGCCTCGCGGTATTCCTCGAACACGGGATGCGACACACCGGCCTTGGCGAGTTCGAATCCCGATCCGTCCTCGTTCAGCCAGACTTGCCGGGTTACCGGCGCCAGCCGGCCCAGAAAGCTGAGCGTGGTGTTCCGCTCAAACTGCCGGTCGCCGAACGCAATGTCCGTTTCCCAAACCGGCCGACCGAACCCTGCCGGGCAGGCGGCGCCGGCGGTGGCCCGATCCACGCCGTTGGCCAGGATGGTTGCCAGCAGGTTTCCGCCGATCAGCCAGGTTTGCAGGAAATGCCGGTCCAGGCAGGGCGCTTTGCCCGTGTATCCCGCCCCAATCGAGGCGGACATGTTCTGAAAACACAGCAGCGCCAGCGCGAAATCCGCCGGGGCCAGCCGGCGGGGAGAGCCCCCTTCGTGGTCGAAGAGGGTCGAGTTGTTGCCGCTCGCCCGATGGAACAGGAGCTTGCTGGCCTCGAATTCCGACATCTCCGCGGCCCGCACCTGAAGAAACCTCGGCCCATCGCCGAACAACTCGAAACGGTCCCGCCATTTCTCCAGGTAGGCCATCGCCCTGCCCGGCAGGAGCGCTTCCGCCTCCGGCCAGTCCTCCTCCTCAGCGGGACCGTCCAAAGCCGCCTGCGCCACGCAGACCAACAGCCGCATCAAGGCGATGCGCTCCTGCGGACGGGCCGCGAGGTCCGCGATTTCCCGGCCTTCCCGAAACACGTCCGCGAGGCTGACGCGGCGCGGCGCCCCATCGGCGCAGGTGACCGGGATCCAAGGATCAAAACCAAGATTCATCGTCTTCCTCTCTTTGGATTGATGGCGTGGGAGCCGTGCGCTCCATCCACACGCCGAGATCGTTGTGGTAGCTCAAGGTCACGGGCAGCGCGTCACCGGGGACGGCAATGTTCCCGTCGTCCGGGTTCCCAACGCCTAACACCGCCGGTCCGCGGAAGTGGAGGCGCAGCCAGCCGGGCTGCGCGGCGGTATCGAGCGCGGCCCGGATGGCGTAGAGCGGCAGCTTCACGGCATTGCGGTGGATGGCCGCCGCCACGGGAAAACGCCATTCGTGCGCACTGGCGGTTGCCGTTTCGCCGTTCAAGAACCGGAGCCCGGTTTCGTTGCCGGCGAGCGGTGCGGGCGGTTCGGTCAACAGCACGAGATTGGCGGAGGGCAAGCCGTTCCACCGCGTCTGGACGCCTTCCTCATCGGTGAGTGCCGCGAAGTCGAGGAGGTTGGATCGCAGGCCGGCGACGTTGCGCTGCCGCTCGATCTCCCGCTCGAGGTCTTTTCGGAGTTCGACCCACGCGGGCGGTTCTGCCTCGTCCTGCCGCCCGGCATGGCTGGCGTCCAACAGCGGGCGAATGTCTTCCGGCAGACGGAGTTCCCGCAGCTCGCGCCATACCTCAAGCGAACGCAGCAGGGTGTAGGGCGGATAGACGCGGGCGGATTTGCCGAGGGCGCTCCGCAGGGCGTTCGCCGTGAGGGCGGACGAGAGGTCGGGGCAGAGAATCCAGACCTCGGGCCGCGGCGCCGGACGGTTGGCGCGAGGGTGCCGCCAGAGCCGTCCGATGCGCTGCAACAACAGGTCGGTGGGGGCGGGATCGGTGACGAGCAGGTCGGCGTCAATATCCACGCTTTGCTCGACGACCTGCGTGGCGACCAGCACGCATCCCGGCGGGCGCTGAGCCCCGATGCCCTCCTTGCCGAGCCGCGCCATCCAGAGGGACTCCTGTTCCTCGCGGCGGAACTGGGGGAAGCGGCTGTGCAGCAGACCGACTTCCGGCCCGCCCTCGCGGCGGAGCGATTGCAGGGTTCGGAAGGTGGCCTGGGCCTCGGCCACGGTGTTCCTGATCAACAGGACGCAGGCGCCCGATTCGGCGCGCTCACAGACCTCCGCCAGGAGCCCGGGGTCCCCGTGGTTCCGGCCGCACACCGTGATGTGTCGCGGCGCGCCGGCGGGCGTCACGCAACCCAGCGTCGTGACCTCGCCTCCCGGCCCCACGTAGCTCAGCAGGGGATACTGCGTCGGGGCCGGTGCCCCGGCGGCGCCGCCCAGTTCGAGGAGTTCCTCGCGGCGGCGCGTGGTGAGGGTTGCCGAAAGGACCAGCACGGTGCAGCGAAGCGCGAGCAACCGCTCGATCAATCGGTCGAGGACCGCGCTGGTGTACGCGTCATAGGAATGCACCTCGTCCAGAATCACCACCTTGCCCGCCAGGCCGAACAGCCGGACGGCGCAATACCGGGCCGCGACCGCGCCAAGCAGCGCCTGGTCCACCGTGCCGACGCCGTAGCGCGCCAGCAGGGCCTGCCGCGAGGAGGCGAACCAGGAGCGGGCCTGGGCGACGTGGTCGTCGGGGGTTTCCTCGCCGTCGGACCGGGGATGGGCCGGGCGCAGGTGAACGCGCAGTCGGGACTGCAACCAGGAGTTGGCGTGGGCCAGTGGGTGGTCGGTTTCCTCGGTCAGGGCGTTGCGCAGAAACCGCTCCACCCGGGTGTGAATGCGGTTGCTGGTCAGCTGGGTGGGCAGCGCGAAGTAGAACCCGGAATGATGCCCCGCCGCGATCAGGCGATGCGCGACCGCCAGGGCTGCCTCCGTCTTGCCGCCGCCCATCGGCGCTTCGATCACGTAAAGGCCCGGCGCGCGGATGGCCTCCAGGCAGAGCGCTTGCAGCGGATTCGCCTCGAAAGCAGCCCGGCCGACCCCGGCGTCGCCGAAGAGATCGGCAAAGGAGCGGTCCGGGCAAAGCGCGCCCCTTCCCCAACGGAGTTCCTCGAGCGCCTGCCGCGCCCGCGCCCGGGAGCGCTCCGGGGAGTAGTCCCGTTGCAGCGGGAAGAAGCGTTCGTTCGATCCGATCCAATCGGCGACGGTCATCCAGCCGGCGACGAACAGGAGTTGTTCGTCCGAGGCTGGCGGGAAATCCGGCGGTGGGCCGAAGCGGCCGACGAGCTTGCCGAAGAGCGTCTGGCGCCCGGATTGCATCCATGCCGCCTCGGCCTCATGCCATCGTCCGGTTCCGGATGGGCAGGGGCCCTTCCCGAGAAAACGCCCATGGTGTCCGCCCACGGCGATTGCCCAGCGCCGGGTCGTGCCGGCGGACAGGGCGTGGTGAAAGAAATGCTGGCTCACCGCCGCGTGATTGGACTCTGAGAACTGCCACCCCGCATTGGCCGCCCGGCGGGCCAGTCCGTGGGCTGCGATCCAGGCCGGGCACTTCAGTTGAAAACCCACCGTGATCTTCCCGATGTCATGGCCGGCTGCCAGCACCAGCGCTTCGGGCGGCAGGAACGCCTGGACGGAGGCGGGCAGGAGTTCCCGAAGCGCTTCCGCCACGCAGCCCACGTTGAGGCAATGGTCGTCCACGGAGATGCCGGGCTGGCCTTCGGGCGTCGTTTTGGCCCAGAAACGTATTTCCCCCTGCCACGACGGGTCCCGGGGAGGAAGTGAAGGCGCGTCGCCCGGAGCCGGGGTTTCCCGGCCAAGCTCCTCGGTCCGCCCTCGAGACGGTCGGTCGGTCGGCCCTGGATCGCTGCCATTTCCCACACCCATCCTGCGCGATGCTGCTCAGATTTTGGCCTGCTGGCAAGCTCGCTCGCTCGTTCCCACCGGGCCGTGTTCCGGTGAGGTTCGCCCGTTCCCGCCGGCTCTACACAGGCCCAGCGACGGATGCCGAACCGCAAGGACGGTGGATCCGGGCGAGCGAACATTATCCCGGTTCGGGTACGGGACGGCGAACGATGGGAGGATGGCTGGGCAGCCTCCTGCACCTTGCTGGTCAGTGGCCGGGGCTTGCTCGTTGAAAGGGGGAGGGAAGCGCAATAGCTTGCGGCGATGAGCACGGTGGAAGAAATCGAGGCAGCCATTGCGCGACTTCCGAAGGACGAGTTCTGGAGCCTCACGGATCGCTTGATCGCAAGGCGTGAAAAAGAATGGGACGTCCAGATCGAGGCGGACGCGCGGGCTGGAAGGCTGGACCGGTGTTCGAGCGGGCCGACCGTGATTTTGAGGCCGGACGCTGCCGGGAATTATGAGGCACTTCAGCAGCCGACCGAAACCGGAGGCCCATCCCGGCTCGCCGCCGCGGACGGTTCGAGGAAGCGCTGCCGGTCGGTGATCTCCGGCGGGCCCATCGGAATGCATGCCGCGCGGCATCTCCGCCGCCGCCCCGAACCCGCGGAAGAAGTTGAGCTCCGCCCCGGGCGCGCGTGCATCGCAGGTTTATGGGAGCGCGGAATCCACTCCGCTCGGGAGTCGACTCCAGGCGCGGCCGGCGGAGTGCATTCCGCGCCCATGCGTTCAAAGCCGCTCGGAGCCGGAAGCACCCGAGGCGGGCACCGCGCGCCTTCAATTGCCATCGACTGACATCGTGACTGACATCGCGGTTGCCCCGCCCGCGCGGTCCGGGCAGACTCGCGGGCCATGAACCGATCTCGTCTCTCCTGCCCACGAGTCGCGTGTGGCCTTCTCCCACAGGTCGTTCTCCTCGCCGGCGTCCTCTGGTGCGGCAGGGCAGGGGAGGCCCCGCGCGACATTCCTGAAATCGCGGACCTCGACCCCGGACTGCCGCCGGTGCGGGCGATGATCGAGCGTTATCGCAGCGACCGGGCCGGGCTCGATCACGTCTGGGGAATCCAGGGCGTTTCCGAGACCGAAGAGCGCCAGCAGACGTTCCGCGCGGGATGGCGGCAGCGGTTGGAGGAGGTCGACTTCGATGCCCTGGATGCCGCCGGTCGGGTTGATTGGATCCTGTTTCATCAGCAGCTCGAGTTCGAGGCCGCCGAACTGCACCGCGCCCGGGAGCGGATTGCGGCGATGGCCGGGCTGTTGCCCTTCGACGCGGCCCTCGCCGGGCTGGACCAGGCGTTGCGACGAATGCAGTTCGTCGACGGGCAGGCGGCGGCGGGACAACTCGACGCGCTGGCGCGGCAGGCGAGGGATGCAAAGGAAGCCGTGGCGGCCCGGCTGAAGCACGCGGATTCGGAGACGCCGGTCCCGCGGACGCTGGCCTGGCGGGCAGTGCGCCGGATCGGGGAACTGCGGCGTTACCTGGCGGATTGGCGCGGGTTCTACGAAGGCTACGATCCCCTGTTCACCTGGTGGGCCCGGCAACCCGCCGACGCGCTCGACGCCGCGCTCCACGACTACGCGACCTTTCTGCGTGAAGAAGTCGCGGGCGTCGAGCCCGGGGAGGACGACCCGGTGATCGGCGACCCGAT
Organism: Verrucomicrobiales bacterium; assembly: GCA_024233305.1. Classification (GTDB taxonomy): domain Bacteria; phylum Verrucomicrobiota; class Verrucomicrobiia; order Limisphaerales; family J093; genus J093. The sequence goes on along the minus strand of JACKPV010000024.1, from coordinate 1,240 downwards.
TGGCGAGGCGGCTTTGCTGGCGGCGCTGCGGCGTGAGTTCATTGCGTACACGCCGCAGGAACTGATCACCATTGCGGAACGGGAGTTCGCCTGGTGCGAGGCGGAGCGGCGACGAGCGGCGACGGAAATGGGTTTCGACGGCGACTGGCAACGCGCGCTCGAACACGTGAAGTCGTTGCATGTCGCCCCCGGAGAACAACCCGCGCTCATCTACCGGCTGGCCAACGAGGCAATCGGATTTCTGGAAAGCCGCGACCTGCTCACCATCCCGCCGCTGGCGAAGGAGAGCTGGCGCATGGACATGATGACGCCCGCGCGGCAGCGCGTGAATCCGTACTTCACGGGCGGGGAGACCATCAGCGTTTCCTTTCCCACCGACACCATGAGCCACGCTGACAAGCTCATGAGTTTGCGGGGTAACAACGTCCATTTCTGTCGGGCCACCGTGCACCACGAACTGATTCCGGGGCACCATCTGCAGATGTTCATGGCGGCGCGCTATCAACCGCACCGGCTGCTGTTCGAAACGCCCTTCCTGCTTGAGGGATGGTGTCTCTATTGGGAAATGCGGCTCTGGGATCTCGGGTTCGCCCACGGTCCGGAGGATCGGACCGGCATGCTCTTCTGGCGCACCCATCGCTGCGCGCGGATCATCTTTTCCCTGAAGTTCCACCTCGAACAAATGACCGCCCAGGAGGCCATCGATTTCCTCGTGGAACGCGTCGGTCATGAGCGCAACAACGCGACCGCGGAAGTGCGGCGTTCGGTGGGCTCGGAATACAGTCCGCTATATCAGGCCGCCTATATGCTGGGCGGATTGCAGTTGCGCGCGCTCCAGCGCGAACTCGTGGAACAAGGCCCCATGACCGAACGCGAGTTCCACGACGCCGTGCTTCGCGAGAACACCATCCCGGTGGAACTGATCCGCGCCCGGCTCAAGGGGGAAACGCTCACGCGCGATTTCACGGCGGATTGGCGCTTCTATCCGGGGATCGAGCCCGCTACCGAAGACACCGCCACGGCGGAGGCGGCGCCGGAATAACCTGCACCTTGCCCGGAAGTTGGAGCAGCAAGATCGTCCCTGAATCCGAAGGGCATTCCGGCCCAAAGCCCCCGGGTTGCGAGGCGCAAGCCGTTGTCGTCGCGGAAGCTGGCCTCCCGACGGTCGCCCTGATAGCGGAGGTGATAAACCATCCCCGATACTCCACCCTCAGCATTCTGGCCATGCCTCGAAGAACGC
>JACKPV010000023.1 GCA_024233305.1 Verrucomicrobiales bacterium | reverse complement strand
TACGACGCCCACAATCACCTGCAGGACGAACGCTTCGAAGGCCGGCAGGACGATCTGGTCCGGGGCTGCAAAGCTGTCGGGGTGCGGGCCATGGTGGTGAACGGCTCGAGCGAAGCCGACTGGCCCGACGTCGCCGCCCTCGCGCAAAAGGACCCCGGGTTTGTCCGCCCCGCCTTCGGCTACCACCCGTGGCACGTCCACGAGCGCTCGGCGGGCTGGTGGGAGGACCTGCGCCGGTTCCTGCGGGCCACGCCGGGTGCCGGGATCGGCGAGATCGGCCTGGACCGCTGGAAGCCCGGGCTGGACTTCGCCGCCCAGCAACCGGTGTTCCAGGCCCAACTCGCGCTCGCCGCCGAGCACGATGTTCCGGCCAGCATTCACTGCCTGCAGGCCTGGGGCCGACTGTTCGACCTACTGCGCGAGGGACCGGTTCCGCGACGGGGATTCTTGCTGCATTCCTACGGTGGCCCGGTCGAGATGGTGGGGCCGCTGGCGGCGTTGGGCGCCTGGTTTTCGTTTCCCGGTTACTTCGCCCATGAACGCAAGCGGCGCCAGCGCGAGACCTTTCTGCAGGTGCCACCCGATCGTTTGCTCATCGAAACCGACGCGCCCGACCAGACGCTCCCGCCGCGCTTGGTGCGTTATCCGCTGCCCGGCAACACCCCGGACCGTCCGCTGAACCATCCGGCGAATCTGGGCGCGGTCTACGAGTTCGTCGCGGACCTCCGCGGCATGCCGGTCGAAGACCTGGCCGTGCAGGTCGAGGCGAACTTCCTGAGCTTGTTCGGCGTCCCAGTATCGATCCCCGGAAGTTGAGCCAACCCTCGGACCCACGCGCAACGCACCCCAGCGAAGGTCGGTTCACGCCCGGTTCAGGGCGCCGCCATCAACCGCACCGTGAGTTCGCCATCAACGGCGCTCCACGCCGCCCGGAGGCCCGCATCCAAGGCGCTGTCATCGACCTGAGCGAACGCGCCCGAGAACGTGCCCGCGGTCACACCGATCACGAACTGATCGCCGGCCGCAGGCAAATAGCCGGAAGCCTGCGCCAACTTCAGCGTTCCCCCGAGCACGACGTCACCAGCCACATCGAAGTGGCCCGCCTCTCCTCGTTCCGGGCCGAGACCGATCACGGCTTCGAGCGTGGCGCCGGCGGCCAGTTCCAGACCTCCGGTAATGACCAGCGGACCGGATGCCTGATCCAACCGGATCGCGCCCCGATGGAGCACGTCGGCGTCGACAGTGCCTGCGCCCCGCAGGACGGCGGTGGGCGTGAAGGTGAGGATGCCTCCCCGCAGCGAGCCGGGTGCGCTGAGGCGGACTTCGCACACCGCCAGGGCAGGCATCGCCCCGAGCAGGACCTCCCCTCCCGCAGCCACCTCGATTCCACTGACCGGCCCCGATGGCGGCCCGTTCAAGGCTTCCAAAGCCGGCATGGCCACCCGGCTTCCACTGCCGAGCGCGCGAAGCGAAACGCGCCCTTCGGCGCTGGTGAGTCGCGGCGCCTCGACGACTCCGCCGAGCATGGCATCGAACTCGATGGCCGGCGCGCCCAGCACGTCGGCGTCCACGGGGCCCACCACCGAAGCGAGGTTGGGGAGTTCGATCCGGCTGCCCGCTCCGGAGGCGTTGAAGCGCGTGCCGGCGCGGGGAACGGTGGTGAAATCGCCCAACCCCGTACACGCCTGCAATTGCGGCAACGCCACCATCGCGCCGTCGCGGGCGGTCAGGCCGAAGTTGACCGCCTCGATCCCCCCGTCGAAAGCCACCGACGCGGCGGTGCCGTCGAGCACCAACCCGCCGCCCCGTTCCAGGACCAGCGAGTCGGTGAAGGTAATTGCCGCATCGTAGGATTGCAGTGTGCCACCCGTCACGCGCACCGGCGCCTCGAAGCGACTGTCCCCATCGAGGTAGACCGGCGCGTTCGACACCACGACCGGTGCCCGCGCTTGCCATCCCTGCTGAATCTCGATTTCTCCGCCCGGGCCAACCAGCAAGGGAAGCGCGCTCTCCAGGCTCCGCAGCAGGATGTCCCGCGTTCGCACGGCCACTTCGGGTTGAGCGGGATTCTCCGGCAGCAGGACGGGTTCGGCATCCGGAACCCGCCCGGCCAACCAGTTCCCCGCGTCGTCGAAGCGTCCGTCCTCCGAGGCGATCCACACCGCCACATCCGGGGGCGTGGCGAAGCTCCGGAAAGCGAGGGACACGTCCGAGCCGGGCACATTGCCCGCATTGTCCGCCAGCCATTCCGCCGGGATCGTCAACTGCCAGGCGCCCGGATCAAGCGCGGCCTCCAGCGTCAGGACCAGGGTGGCGCCGTACACCTCCGCCCGCGCCACCGTCACATGGTCCTCGCCGACCGGCTCCCCGTCCGGTCCGGTCCGCACGATGACGATGCTGGCGGGATCGTTGGTCACGGGTTGCAGTGGTTCGTCGAACCGGAAGACGAGGCTTTCGCCGGCGTAAGTGGCCCGACGGTCCGCCGGCAGGGAGGCCACCAGGGAAGGTGGCGCCGGGTCGGGGAGAATCTCCACCGGGAACGCACCCGAGGTGCCGCGGTTGCCCCCTGTGTCGACCGCCTGCACCTCCATCTCTACCACCGGATTCTCCGGCGCAGCGGCGGGCGCCAACCACGCGAAATCGACCGGGCCGCGATCGCAGGTGGCCACGGTCACGCCATCCACGATCAGCGCCGCCTCGCGCATCTGAACATCGTCCTGCACCTGCGCGCGCACCGAGAGACGGCTGCCTGCCTGGACCTGTAAGCCATCACGCCCCGGGTCTGCGTCGAGCGGGGCGAGGTCAACGGTCACGGCCGGCGGGAGGCCGTTGGCGTCCAGCCCGCGTGGGTTGATGACGGTCAGACCCGCGCCGAGATCCGCGACGAGCGCCAGGCCGCCGGCCAGATCCAGGCCGCGCGCGACATCCAGCGGAGCGAGTGAAAAGAGGAACCGGTCCACCTGCAACGGATCCGACGCGTCGAACACCGCCAGATCGCGGCTGCTGGCGCCGAAGGAAATCAAGCCCAGCATCAGGCCCGAGCCGTTCAGCGAAAGCGAGTGCAGGATCGGGGGGAAGGCCTGGGTGGATTGCGCGAGCAGATGAGGATTCGCGGGATCCGAGACATCCAGCGTCACATACCCGTTCCCTGCGCCGGCGTGCAGAATTCCGCCCGTCACCACCATGTCCCCGCCAGCCTCGGTCCGTCCCACCAGCACGACATCCAGGTCCACGCCGCCCAGCCGCACCGGGGCCGGTCGATCGACGCCGTAGATCTCCAATCCGCGCGTGGTCGCCACATACAAATGTCCGGCCTCCACGGTGAGTCCCAGCAATTCGTTCTGCGTCGCGGTCCAACCGACTTCGAGACCGGTGCGGTTCTCGTAGATGCGCACTTGGCGCTCCAAGCCAGCGAAGCCAAGACCGTCCGCCGCCGCAATATCCCGGACCGGCACGTGGCGGGTCGCGCGCAGGAACGGTTCCTCGGGCACTGAAAGATCGACGAAATGCAGCCCCTCGTCCGGACCGTTGAACACCGTGGCAGCGGCGGCCAGCAGAGCGGTCCGGGTCATCGGATCGACCGCCACGGTGAACGAGCGGCCGGGGAGATCGAGCGCCGCAGCCAGCACGGGGGTTTCCGGCTGCCGCACATCGACGATCGCCAGGCCATGTTCCCCGGTCGCCACATACGCGAATCCTCCCGCGTGCCGCACCTGATGGGCGTCGCCGGGCAAAGGCACGCTGGCCACGATGCCGACGGGCAGGCTCAAACCGCTGAGCGGATCCTCGCCCTGGCTCACCTCCGCGAAATCGCTCCGACCATCGCCGTCCGTGTCCGCCAGATCCACGCGGGTGCCGAGGACGCCTTCCGCCAGATCGGTCAGGCCGTCGCCGTCCGCGTCCCCGCTGAGGTCGTTCAAGCCGGGCACCTTCAGCCGCGGATCGGGAATCCGGGTCACCTCGCCGGCGCCCGCTGAACGCCCGGACGTTTCGGCCACCACGTTCAAACCGGGAACGTAAAGAGAGAACGTGTAATCGACCTCCGGGGCCATGGCGGGAAACTCGAAGGCGCCCAGGGCCGTCGATCGTCCACGAAAATCGAACCCCGGATAGGCGAGCCGGTAAGGAACTCCCGCGTAACCGGAGAAGCTGGACCGGGCGGGACCGAGCAGGACTTCGAGGTATTGCTGCCAGGCCAGCCGCACGGTCTCGGCGGCGGTGTCGAGTTCGAGCGAAGGCTGGTAGGCGGCCTCGAGTTCCCGGGCCAGCGCCAGGGCTTCCTCGATTTTGGCCTGCAGCGCCGCGCGGGCTTCGGGTGCAAGTTCCGCCGCCAGGGCGCGGGCGCCGCCGCCGCTGCTGGCAAGCAGGGCAGCCGCTTCATCCATCGCCGCCAGCAGTTTTCCCCAGCGATCCGCAATCGTGAAATCGATCCCCTTCGTCAGCCGCTCGAACTCCGCAATCGCCGCCGCCACCTCCGCGCAAACGTCCTGCTGGACCGCCTTCTGCGCCGCGGTGCCCGGCAGGCACCGGCCCAGGTCGCAGCCAAACTGCGTCGATTCCTTGAAGATCTTCACCAGACACTTGGTGATGTCGTACGCCCGGGCCACCGGGTTCTGTTGCTTCGCCTCCTCCATGGAGAGCTTCATGAGGTCCATCACGTTGCGGGCGGCTTGGTAGGCGTTGCCCACGGCGGCCGTCGACTCCCCGTTCGCCAGCGCGCTGGCAGTCTGGGTGAGATTCACCACGAGATCGGTTCCCTTCGAAAGCCCCGAAAGGAAGAGCTTCATGGCCGGGCTGAAGATGTCGAACTTGAGCAGGCAATCGAACTCCGCCTTCTGCACCTCAAACCAGGATTGGAGCAGCTCGAGCGGATCGCAAGCTTTGGGGTCCGCCGGCGCGGACGGGAACACGGGCGGGGTCGCCGGGTTCACCCCGTGCCAGCCGGGCTGCCGGACGCCAACCCCGGGATCGGTGTCCACGAACCGCCCATCCGCGCTCACCGTCATGCTCCCCTGCGGCTCCCAATTGCCGGTGTCGTGGTTGAAACTCCACAACTGCGTCCTGGAGCCCGGCGGCAACACCTCGCCCGTGCGCGGATCGGGCAGGTTCGGAAATCGTACCGGCGCCGGCCGATCGAAATTTGCCGGGCCGTCGGTCTGGATCGTGATGACCAGCGGAAACTCGAGGCCCGGCGGCAGCGGCGACGGAATCCGGTCCGGCGGCACGGGCGCCAAACCCAGACGGCCACCGCGCGTCCCGTCATCGGCAAACAGAGCGTTCGTCGGCACCGTCAGGCTCACGCCCGCCAGCTCCGGATTCGCCGTCAAAACCGCGGCCGGAAACGTCACCGTCGTCGGGCCGGTGGCTTGAACCGCCTGCAACGTCCCCGCCGCAATCAGGGGCAGGAAGATCTCGCCCGTGCCACCTGCTAGGTTGTCGCGCCGGCCCGCTTCCGCCTCGAAGGTCTTTCCCACATACGGGTAATATGCGCCGTCGGGCCAGTCGCTCCCCACCGCCATCCGCCCGTCGATATGCACGAAGAACCGCCCTGTCGGACAGGGCTCGAGGCGGAAAAATCCATCGGCATCGGTGATTGTCCGCAACGTCTCCTCCGCTCCATCGACCGTGACCAGCACGCCCTCCAGCGGCCGGTTGGCAAAGGCCCCGCCGACCGGCTCCGGGTCCGAGGCATAAACGTGCCCCGTCACCGCCGTGCCCGGCAACGCCGCCGCGCTCATCGTATCGAACTCCAGCCGTGCCGTGCCCCCCGGGAAACCGTCGCCGTCCGCATCCACCTCCCGCCCGAGGTCGTCACGCAGACCATCTCCGACCAGCGAAATCTGGAGCCGCGAACCGGCAGGAAAGGGTTCAAGCGGGAAAAGCGTGGCGCGCCGGCGGTCGGGCGAAAGTTCGACCCGCGACAGAAGAGAGCGGCCGCCAAACCGGGCACGGAAGTTCCCGGCATCCACGACCGCGTCCGCCGCAAGGGCGCGCGAGAACTCGAGGATGGTCTCGCGGTTGACGGAGACGCCCGCCTCGCCGTTCCGCGGAGAAGTGCGGATCAGGGAGGCCAGTGCGGGAACGGCGCCTTCACGGAGCCGGAAATATCGCTCGCGCTCGTTCAACGGCAGCGTGACCGACCACCCGTCGCCCGGACCCGCGACCACCTCTTCGACCACGGCCCAGTCCACGCCGGGCGACAGGTCCGCAGTGGTTTCCAGCCCGAATCCGCGGCTGGCATCCGACCAGGAAATCCTCAGCCGCGCCGGCTCGACGATCTCGGCCCGGATTTCGGGCCCCGTGGCCGCGGCGATGGGACCGCTCGCCAGGAAGACAGCGCCGACGGCCAGGGAACACGGAACGCTGAATGGGACAGGACGGCGACGGGAATACGGTCGGGACTGCCTGAATGCTCGCGTCTTCACGGTATTTCCTCGGTTATTTGAATCCCCGGCCAGCCGGCGGAGAAACCACCCACCGGCGAAGCCGCACTGATGATTGGCATCAATAGCCCGAAATCACCCGGTGACAAGGGGGAATGTGAAGCCGGCCTCGGAGAGGACGCCTCAGGCCGGGTCACTGGCGAGGCGGGCCACCACCCGGGCCGCCAGCGCGAAACCGAATGCGCCGGTAACGAAACAGGCCGTTCCCAATCCGCTGCGACAGTCCAGGCGTTGCCCGCTCCCCGGCTCGGGCGCTTCGCAGATGCCCCCGTCGCGCGACGGAAAAACAGGCGGCTCGTCCGAGAAAACGCCATCGATGCCCATGCGGCGTCCGGCGGGCGGGAAGCCATGTTCGCGGCGCAACCGGCGGCGGACCTCGGCCAGCAAGCGGTCGTGCGTGCTGCCGGACAAATCGCCGGTCCGGACCCGCGTCGAATCCCGCCGCCCACCGGCTCCGCCCGAGCAGATCACCCGGATTCCCCGCGCGCAACACGCGGCCACGAGGAGGGCTTTGAGACGGGGGGTGTCGATGGCGTCCACGACGAAGTCGAACCGCGGCGCCAGCAACTCGGCGGCGTTGTCGGCGGTGAAGAAATCCTGCCGGGCATGGATCACGGCCTCGGGGTTGATGGCGCGCAGGCGTTCCGCCATCAGCGCAACCTTCGGACGGCCGATGGCGCCGTCGAGGGCCGGGAGCTGCCGGTTGACGTTGGTGACGCAAACGTCGTCAAGGTCGACCAGGGTCAGCTGTCCGAGGCCCGAACGACCGAGCGCTTCAGCCGCCCAGGAACCAACCCCGCCGATCCCGACGACACAAACGCTGGCGCGGGCCAACCGCCCGGCCGCGTCCCGGCCGAAGAGACGCGCCACTCCCCCGAACCGCTCCGCATAGTCGCTCATCAGCGGGCATCCTCCCGCGACGGATTCCCGTTTGCCAAGCGGCAATCCCGAGCCGGCTGACGCGGTTCAGGCGAACGTCCGTCCATCCCAGCCCCAGTAGTCGCGGCGCAGTTCGAAGAAGTTGATGAAGGTGCGGTTCGTGGGCACTTCCAACGAGTCGGCGATGAGGCCGCAAATGGTCGCCGAAAGGACCTGGGTCTTGCCCGCCGGCAGCCCGAGGCTCCGCAGTTCGACAACGGCCGTGGGCTCGGTGGTTCCGGCGAAGGACATCGGGATCTCGGTTTCGCACACCACCTGCACGTAGTGGGCTGGTTTCCCCAACCCGCTGGCGACCATCGCGGTGAGCTCGCGCAACAACTTCTCCTGGTGCTCCCGGGAAACCGCCTGGTTGGTCTGAATCTTGAGTAAAGGCATGGCTTTCGAGGCACGGTTGACAGTCCCACTCTTCACCCTGTCGGGCGGTTCCGCAAGGGATGAACTTGGCACGCGACCCCGGCTCCGGAGACCGCTCCCCGGCGCGGCCGAACCGGGCATCCGCCGGCAGCGCCCGGGCTACTGGATGACGTACCAGTTCATTCCCTCCGCCTCGACCCGGACAGGCAATCGAATGCTGTAGTCGCGCGCCAGCGGGAGCACCGCTTCGGTCCGGTCCTGTTCGCGCACCCGGGCCGTGTCGGTGAGGCCGGTGTAGTAGAGGTTCACGCGCAACTCCCGCTCCACCGGCCGGGTCAACGGATTGAAAACGACCAGCATGCCCTTGCGCTCGAGCGCCGGGTTCACGTGCAGCATCCAGTCCAGATCCCGCGCATCCGCCCGCCGGCCATGGAGGAGGTCGCTTTCGAGGATGTCGCGGTAGGTCTTGTACCAGTCCACCCACCGCTTCACCATCGCCCGGGTGCGCTCGGTGTCGTAGAGGCGCGGCCCGCGATAACAGGCCTGCACGCCGAGGGCGAGGTTGCTGACGAGCATGCGTTCGTAGTGGTCGAGATGCTCGTCCAACGGTTCGATGGTCGCCGCGGCCCCGCCCCCGTGGTATTCGGTCAGCGGCACGAACATCCAGCCCATGCTGGGCGTCTTCTGCCAGGTGCCGTCGTAAATGTTCTGCCGGGTGTGAATCACTTGCAGGGCCCGCGGCAGGGACCAGTTGACCTCGCGATACCCCATGCCGTTCTTGGTCGAACCCGACAGGTAGTAAAAGTCGGGAACATTGAGATAAACCCCGCGCCCGCGGCACCAGCGGTAAAAGTCCGCGATCATCCGCCACTGATTCCACCGCGAATCCGCCAACCCGTCGTGCCCGGGGTGTTCGGTGGAGAGACAGACATCGCCGGGATAGGAGCCATCATGTTCCAGCAGGTCGAACCCGGTGGCCGCGAAAAACCGGTAGAGCTTGCCGAAGTAGTTGGTCCCCCAGTGGCTGCCGAGACAGGGCGAATTGCCGAACGTGGGACGCTCGCCCTCGGGCATGACGACATCGTCGCGATCACTGATCCGCCGCGAGGCCAGCAGCGAGTAGCCGCCGATCTGGACGCCGCGGGCGTGGGCCGCCTCCGCCATTTCCCGCCAATGCTCGATGTACTGAGGATCGTCGCTCTCGATATTGAAGCCGCTGCCGAACGACAGAATGAGCATCTCGAAGCCGACCTCCGCGCATTGCTCGATCGCCTGCCGCACCGTGGCGTCATCCGCCCGGCGCACGTGCATCATGAGCGGGTTCTCGGTGGTCCACGGCGCGATGGTCCGGTACATCCGCCGCAGCGCGAGTCCGCGGCGCTCGCGATCCGTGCTGTCGTAGAGCAGCTCGAAAGCGCGGCAACTCTCGAAGGTGGCACCCGGAGCCAGACGCTGCGCCGGCCCTTCGGGCGGCTCGACCATCAGCAGGCAGGGTTGTTCGCGGAGGTAGTTCACCTGCGTCAGGAATTCGGGATCGGGGCGCCAATGAACGATGTGCCGGTTCGCGTTCAGCGGTTGGAAACCGCCGAAAGCGTAGTCGGTTTCGACGTGGAGTGACGTGGGTTGGGGCAGGGGCACCCCCTCGCGTTTCTCGACCCAGTTGAACTCCTCCACCACCGCCAGCAGTTCGCTCACGAAATGGTCCACCGTGATCTCGCGGTCGCTGCCGTTGTGCACCGTCAACCACTTCGCAAACACCGGGAGTCCGTCGTAGAGCTCGTAATGCACCGAAACGCGCACGTCCCGGAGTGCCGCCACCCTGGCCCGGGCGGCGGCCAGCGCGCCTGGCCGCAAGGGGCCGTAGGCGGCGAAACGTTCCACCCGCAGCCGCACCAACTCCCCGGCATCCCCGCCGAAATCCTCCAGACCGCCCGAAGCGCTGAGCTTGCCCACCCGCAGCGCCACCGGTTCACCGGTCTGCTCGGACAGGTCGAACGTGTGCACGGCCACCCATGCGCCACCCTCGGGACGCGCCTCACAACGCAGCGTTGTCCCGGTCCGCCGCAGCCGAAGCGACCATTTCCGGTCCGGATCCGCCACCATGCCATCGCCTACCCGGTCATTTTCGCTTCGTCCGTCGGCCACCCCGAAACGCGGGGTGGGATCCCCGCCGCCGCCGGGGCGCAGGTTGAATTTGAGTGTGCGGTGAGCGAACACCACCGCCAGCCCTGGTCCCCAACTGGCGCTGCGATCCGTGCCGGGGTCGATGACCGCCTCGACGATTTCTGCGCCCTCCGGCCAGTCCCGTTCAACAAACACCGCCGTGTTCGCGGGGGTGTAGATTTCGCCCAGCTTGCCCTCGTTCTGGAAGGAACTGCGGGGATGCGCCGCGGACACGTGCGTTCGCCAGCCAGCGGGCAGGAGTTCCAGGGCGCTGAAATCGGTGAGCACGATCCGGTCCCGCCCCAGATCACTGGCGGGAACCACCCCGTCCGCGGCAAGGTCGGCCAGCTTCTGCAAGGTGGGTTCCGGCAGCACGAAATCCAGCCGCAGATGCACCCCCTGAGGCGGCCACTTCACGCCGGGGGCGTGGTGGCGGACCGGTCTCCAGGGCAATCGCGCCCCGGGTTCCCCAACCACGAAGCCGGCGAAGCGGAGGGCCTCGGGATCGGCCTCCAGTTGATCGAGATCCTCCGGCCGGACGAAGGCGAAATCGGCCTGCCCCCGCAGACCGCCGACCGCGTAGCGCTGCCCCTCGAGTTCGACATAGGCCTCGGGTTTAATCCCGCGCAAGAGGGCCTGGTCGGTCCCGAGATTGTCCAGACCCACGGTGGCGGCATTGGGCCCCAGCCGGAAGGTGCGGGACACGAGACCGTTGGCGAGCACGAGGGTTTGCGGCTGCGAACCACGGACCGCCCGGGCGGCGAACGGGGCGGGCTCCAGGAGCCAGTCCGGCGGGTGAGCCGCTGTCACCATCGGTGGCAAGGCCTCCAGCGCAGCCTGCCAGTTCCCGGCTTCCAGGGACCCGCCAAGACCCACCGCAACGAGCCCGGCAAGGGCGCGCAAAGACAACGAGATCATGCCGGATCATGGACCGGCGACAGGCGCTGGACCAGCCCAAGTTGCGTCATGGCAGGCAGGTTACGAATTCGGGAAGTTTCTCGGCAGGCGCGCTTGACGGAGGTGTAGGGGGCCGTCATATTGCCCGGCTGCGTCGGTTTCAGACGTCGTCCGTGCGCGTCACCACACTGGATATGGCGAAAAAGAAGGCTCAAAAGACCGTTGTCGAAGCTGTCAAAACGAAACGTCCCAAGGCGAAGGCGGTCGCCGGGACAAGCGAGGCAACCGAGCCCCGGCCGGGACAAGCCGCGGCCCGCAAGGCGGTGACCCGCCGGCAGGAAACCTCCCCAGAATCGGGAGCCCGCCGTTCGCGCAAGACCCCGGATAGCCACAAGGCCGCCGCCCCGGTCGCCCCCGAAGCCAACGCCTCCCCCGCGGCCCCCGCCCCCGCCGAGGCCCCAGCCGAACCCATCACGCTCAGTTCGGAAGACCTGCAGATGCCTTCCGGCGTCGACATCACGGAGAAGGTCAAGGAACTGCTGCGACTCGCCCAGGAACAAGGGTACCTGACTTACGGCGACATCAACGACGCCCTGCCGGATTCGGTCACCCCCGAGGATCTGGATGATCTTTACAGCAAGCTGCGGAACCTCGAAATCGAGATCGTCGACCAGGCCGAGGTCGACCGGGTCAAGCAGCCGGAATCGGAGGAGGAGGACGAGAAGGCGCGGCTCGACATCCTGGACGATCCAGTCCGGATGTACCTCAAGCAGATGGGCCAGGTGCCTCTGCTCACCCGCGAGCAGGAGGTCGAGATCTCGAAGCGCATCGAGGACGCGGAGAACGAGGTCAAGCGCATCATCTATGGCTTCGGCTTCGCCGGCAAGGAGCACATCGCCCTCGCCGAAAAACTGCTTTCAGAGCCGCCCAAGGAACGCTTCGACCGCGTGATCCTCGACAAGAAGATCGAGGGACGGGAGAACCACCTCAAGGACCTGCGCAAGCTGGTGAAGGAAGTGCGCGCCCTGGACCTCAAAGTGGACGCGCGCTACGCGAAGTGGCAGCAGGAAACCGACAGCGCGAAGGAGAAACGCGCGGCGCGCGAATTCCAGCGCGCGGACGAGAAGCTGCAGGCGTCGTTCCCGAAGTTCTTTTACAAGCAGAAGGTCATCGAGGAAATGGCGCTCGTCGCGGACAACATCCACGACAAGATCCAGACCGGCATGCGCGCCATTCACGAACTGGAACAGCACAAGAAGAGCGCGCATCAGCAGCAGATTCTCGAGGCGGAACGCCGCAAGATCGAGGCCCTGGAGCAGTTCGTCCGCATGCCCTGGCAGGGCTACCTCGACGCCTACAAGCAGCTCCAGATCTTCGCCCGCAAGGCACACGCGGCCAAGACCGCCATGGTCGAGGCCAACCTCCGGCTGGTTATCTCAATCGCCAAGAAATACACCAACCGCGGCCTCTCCTTCCTCGATCTCATCCAGGAAGGCAACATGGGCCTCATGAAGGCGGTCGAGAAGTTCGAGTACCGGCGTGGCTACAAGTTCTCGACCTACGCCACCTGGTGGATCCGCCAGGCAATCACCCGGTCCATCGCCGACCAGGCCCGCACCATCCGCATCCCGGTGCACATGATCGAGACGATCAACAAGCTGATGCGGGTCCAAAAGCAGCTGGTTCAGGATTTCGGCCGCGAGGCCACCCCCGAGGAAATCGCCGACGAAATGCAGATGCCCGTCGAGCGGGTGCGCGCCGTCCTCAAGATGGCCCAGCAGCCCATCTCGCTGCAGTCTCCGGTCGGCGACAGCGACGACACGAACTTCGGTGATTTCATCGAGGACAAGTCGGCGGAAAACCCGTCCGACATGACCAGCTACAGCCTGTTGAAGGACAAGCTGGGCGAGGTACTGGACACGCTCACCGAGCGGGAACGCAAGGTGCTCGAACTGCGATTCGGCCTGGGTGACGGCTACAGCCGGACCCTCGAGGAAGTGGGCAAGCAGTTCAAGGTCACCCGGGAGCGCATCCGCCAGATCGAGGCCAAAGCGCTGCGCAAAATGCGGCATCCCACGCGCATTCGCCAGCTCCAGGGCTTCCTGGAGACCGAAGGCGTCGAGGCGCCAGCCCAGGCTTAGCCGTTTCGATTCAACACAGGATAGCCGCCGACGTCTAGTCGGCGCTGAAATCCAAGCGCTTACGCGGGCTCGCCGATTCCGATCACCAGTCAGCTTTCGGTGAATCGTCGCCCTCGGCAACAGGCTGCCCTATCCCCGCTGAATCATGCGCCGACTGCACGTCGGCGGCTACGAGTTACTGAATCGTTACGGCTTAGCCGTTTCGATTCAACACAGGGTAGCCGCCGACGTCTAGTCGGCGCTGAAATCCAAGCGCTTACGCGGGCTCGCCGATTCCGATCAGCAGTCACTTTTCGGTGAATCGTCGCCCTCGGCAAAAGGCTGCCCTATCCCAACTCAATCATGCGCCGACTGCACGTCGGCGGCTACGAGTTACTGAATCGTTACGGCTTAGCCGTTTCGATTCAACACAGGGTAGCCGCCGACGTCTAGTCGGCGCTGAAATCCAAGCGCTTACGCGGGCTCGCCGATTCCGATCAGCAGTCACTTTTCGGTGAATCGTCGCCCTCGGCAAAAGGCTGCCCTATCCCAACTCAATCATGCGCCGACTGCACGTCGGCGGCTACGAGTTGCTGAATCGTTACGGTTTAGTGAGGCTTCCCGCCCTCTCCGCCATGGCGTCAGCGCCGCACCCCATCCGTGGCATCCGTGCCCATCCGCGGTCCTTTGACTGAATCGATACGGCTCAGTTCAGCAGAGTGCCCCGACCCCGCACTTCATCGGGCCGCTTTCCCCGGAAGCCGGGTTCGTCCCGCTGAGCGATGGGGGCGTGGGCTTCGACGCCAACCAAGCCGTGCTCGATTTCTTCCAGCGCCACGTCCGACCTTGAGGCCCGACCCAGGCGTCAGCGACGGGTGAGCCGCGCCTGCGGGACGGCATCCATGCCGTGGGCTGCAACACCGATGCGGCGTTGGCGGCGGCGCGGGATTGCAGCGCCCCGGCTCAGTTCATCGTCGCTTCCGCCGGGACGGGTTCCGACCTGCCCCGGGCAGGGAGCGCTCCTCGGGCGCTCCCGCCATCACCATGCCCGTTGCCATTCCCGTTGCCGTTGCCACCCGCATTGCCGTTGCCGGCGGCGTGCTGCTCGGCGTGGAACTTCATGCTCACGACCTTGCTGACGCCCCGTTCCTGCATGGTCACGCCGTAGAGCACATCGGCGGTCGAGATGGTGCGTTTGTTGTGAGTGATGATGATGAACTGGGAATGGGCCAGGAACCGTTGAAGGACCCGAACGAACCGTACGACGTTGGCTTCGTCCAGCGGGGCGTCGAGCTCGTCCAGCACGCAAAACGGGCTCGGCCGCACCTGATAGATCGCAAACAACAGGGCCACCGCGGTCATCGTCTGCTCACCGCCGGAGAGCAGGCGAATGCTCTGGAGTTGCTTGCCCGGCGGGCGCGCCACGATCTCGATGCCGCTCTCGAGCACGTTGTCCTGATCCACCAACTGCAGGTCCGCCCGGCCGCCGCCGAAGATCTCCTCGAACAGGCCGCGGAAATTGTCCCGGATCTTGCCGAAGGTCTCGGCGAACATCTCGCGCGTCTGCTCGTTGATGCGGCTGATCAGGTCGGTCAGTTCGCGCTTCGCCTCGACCAAGTCGTTGTGCTGCTCGCTGAGGAACTTGTGCCGTTGCTCGGTTTCCTCGTATTCGTCGATGGCCACGAGGTTGACCGGCCCCATTTCGTCGATGCGTTGCTGCAGGGCCTGCACCTGTTCCGCGACCGCCTTCCAATCCGTGCCGACGCCGGCCGACTCCATCTCCTCGGACGTGACCGTCTCGACGCGGGCCGGACCCTGGTCGGCGTAGATGATGCGAATGCACTCGCCCTGCACCTGGTCCAGATCCACCTGGTATTTCTGCTGGATCCGGTCCTTGAGATTCTGCAGGGCGACCTGCTTCTGCGCGATCTCGACGTCGAGGGTGCCGCGCTGTTCCTGGAGGCGCGTGAGGCGGGCGCGCTCGACCCGCAGGGTCTGCTCGCGTTCGCCGATGCCGGTTTCGACGCCGGTCCGCTGTTCCACCAATCCGGCGATGGCGGCGGAGACCTGTTCGCGTTCGTGCTGCAGGCCCTGGATGCGGCCGCGGGATTCCTCGACCTCGCCCTCGGCCTGGGCCTTGCGTTCGAGGACCGTTTCGATCTGTTGCCGGCGTTGGGCAACCAGTTCCCGCAGTTCGCCGATGCGGCGTTCGAGCGGTTGCTGCCGCCCGCGCAACGCCTGGAACTGCTCCTCCTGGGCGGCAAACTTCACCGAAGCCTCAGTGAGGGATTCGGCGGCGGTATCCCGATTGCGGCGCAGGCCCTCGATGGCCTGGTTCAGATGCTCGACCTCGCCCTGCAGCCGGCCTTCCGCCTCCTCGGCCTGCTGCAACTGGCCTCCGAGGAGTGCCCGCTTTTCCTCGCCCTCCTGTTGCTGGCCCCGCAGGGTCTGGAGTTCGAAGACCACAGTCTCGATCTTCTGGGCCAGGACGCGGGCGGAGTTCTTGAGAGCGTTATGCTCGCCCTGCCGGGTCGCCAGCGCGACCTCCTGGGCCTGGAGTTCGGTGCGCGCCTGCTGCAAACCGGCCTGCAAGGCGGTCAACTCGCTCTGCGCGCCGCCCCGCTCGCGGCTCAATTCATCGGCCTGCGCCTTCAACCGCGCCGCCTGCTCAACAAGTTCGGCAATCTCGTTCTTGCGACTCAACAGGGAGGCCGCCGACCGCCGGCTCCCATTCGAGGCGCCGCCGGTAAACACGCCATGCCGGCTGAGCACCTCGCCCTCGCAGGTCACGAAGTCGAACCTGCCGTGCGTCGCCTCCCAGGCCGCGGTGGCGGCAGCGAGGTCGACCACAATCCGGGTGCCATCCAGCAGGGCGGAAACGAGCGGCCGCACGGATTCTTCCGCCTCGACGACCGAAGCGGCGGGGCGGGCGCCGAGGGCCTCGAGTCGGGCGGTGAACTCGCCGTTCCCCTCGCTGCCGCCCGCCGCGGGATGCCCGCTGCGCAGCGCGAGAGCGGCAATGCTCGCCCGGCCTTTGCGCCCTTGTTGAAGTTCACGGAGGATCTCCTGCGCCGTGCCGGGCTGGTCGGCCAGCACGAGTTGCAGGTGGTGGCCCAGGGCGGCTTCGACGGCGCCGATGAACTCGTCCGGAACGCGGATGCGATCCACCAGGGTGCCCAGCACGCTGCGGCTGCTCTTCAAGGCCGCCTGGGCGCCCTCGCCGAAGCCCTCGTGGCTGGCTACCAGCTGTTCGAGCACCGCCTGCCGCGAGTGCTTGGCCGCCTGCTCCCGCTGGACCGTGTCGAGCTGCCGTCCCAGGTCGGCATGGCGTTGCTGCAGTTCGCGCAGACGTTGCTGGGTTTCTTCGAGGCTCAGTCGCCGCTCGGCCACCGACCGCGCCGCGGCCTCGGAATCCCGCACGAATTCCTCGCGTCGTTGTTCGGTCTGCCGGCGTTCCTCCTCCAACTGCACCTTCTCGGCCGAAAGCTTGTCGAGCCGGGCAAGGTTCGCCTGCTTCTGGAGATCAAGGGCGCTGACCTGATTGCGCAGGCGGGCCAGCTGCTGGGCCTCGCGGAACAGGTCGTTGTTCAATTGCCGCAGCGCCTGTTGCCGGGCCTGAAGATCCTGCTCGATGGCCTGCACCTCGGAGCGTCGCTGGTCGCGCTCAGCGGACCGGGCCTGTCGCTGGGTTTCCGCCTCGGTGACCTGGGCGCGGAGGGATTCCAACTCCTGCTCGGCCTCGATCCGGCGGTTTTCGCCCTGCTCGATCTCGGCCAGCGCGTCCGCGTTCTGGGTGGCCAGTTCCTGGAGCCGGCGTTCGTTGAACTGGATGCGGTTTTCGTGACGCTCGACCTCGGCCTTAAGTTCCAACCCGCGCTGTTGCCGGCCGCTGATCTCATGTTCCAGTTCGGAAAGGCGCTGACGGAGTTCGCCCAGCTCGCTCTCGGCCCCGAGCACCAGTTCGCTGGCCGCCTCGGACTCGCGCCGCAAGCCCTCGACCCGTGCCTGTCGCTCCTGGATCTCGGTCAGCCAGCCGTCGTATTGGTGCCGCGCCAGCTGCGTCTCCAGGTGCTGCAATTCGGTCATGTACTGGCGGTAACGCCGCGCCTTGCCCGCCTGACGCTGCAAGGAGATGATCTGGCGCTTGACCTCCCGGATCAGATCGGAGACGCGCAGGAGGTTCTGCTCCGTGCTGTCCAGTTTCCGCAACGCCTCCTTCTTCTGAACCTTGTACCGCGTGATGCCGGCCGCCTCCTCGAAGACCATCCGCCGATCCTCCGGTTTGCTCGAGAGGATTTGCGTGATGTTCCCCTGCGCCATGATGCTGTAGCTCGTCCGACCAACCCCGGTGCCCGCAAACAGCTGCTGGATGTCCTTCAAGCGACAGGGCGTCTTGTTCAGGAAATAGTCGCTCCCGCCGTCGCGGAAAACGCGCCGGGTCAGGGTCAGTTCGTCGTAGGACAGCTCCACCCCGGACGCCTTCAGATGCTCCGCGTCAATCCCGCCAATCGTCAGCGATACCTCGGCCACCGCGAGCTGCTTCCGCCCCTCGGTCCCATTGAAGATCACATCCGCCATCTCGCCACCGCGCAGCGCCTTGGCCGACTGTTCGCCCAAGACCCAGCGGATCGCGTCCGCCACGTTCGACTTGCCGCACCCGTTGGGTCCGACGATGGCCGTTATGCCCGGCTGGAAGTCCAGGGACGTCTTGTCGGCAAACGACTTGAAGCCGAAAATGGTCAGATTCTTCAGATGCATCGCTGCGCCCAATCAACGCCATCGCCCGCGGCATGTAAAGGCAAAACCACAACATCCTGTGGCGCAACACCCGCAAAACCACAATCCCTATGGTTCATAACGACATCCACGCCCCCGCAGCGGGATCAACGAGATCGCCCTGGACCGCCACAACACGTTCTCCGCGAAAGGCGTAGAGGGGGGCTCGAAACCCGTTCCGAGGCGCGCCTTCCGCCCGCCCACCCCCCAGGAATCGCGGCCCTTCGGAGTGGGGCGCATCTCAACCGTGCCTGTTCACTGGATGGTAGCCGCCGGCGGGTGGTCGGCGCATGATTCAGCGGGGATACGGACGCTTGGTGCGGGGCGTGACGGTTCACCAAACACTGACCGCCATTCGGAACCGGCGAGACCGCATAAGCCCCTGGATTTCAGCGCCGACTGCACGTCGGCGGTACCGCGGGTTGAATCGATACGGCTCAGTTCTCTCCGACTCCGGAACGGCCGAGGAAGCGGGGCGTGGAGTCCGTTCCGCTGGATTCGACCGAGGTCGAATCTGCCGCGGACTAAACTCCGTGCTCCGAAGAGACCGGAAGGCGCCCTTCGGATTGCGCGGTCCCAAGTTGCCGATTGTCACGACCCCAGCGCATCTCGTAGCCTTGGGCCATGCCCTTGGACGCCCACGGATCGGTCGTCGCCCCTGCCGCAGCCTTTTCCCGCCGGCGGTTCCTTCGCTCGGGAGCCCGGTCAGCCGCCGCGCTGAGCCTGCTGGGAATGGCGGCAGCCCGTCCGACGATGCGGGTGCGCCGCGACAAAGCCACGGGGCAATACGACCTGCTGGAAGGGGATGCCCGCATCCTGCGCTACGTGCATGCCACGCTCGAACCGGGCGCCGTGCTCGAGCAGGTCGCCCAAGGCAACGTCAAATACGCCCGTCCCCGGAGCAATTACATCCACCCGCTCTTCGGGCCGGCGGGCGAGGAACTCACGAAGGACTGGTCGGTGGATCATCCGCATCATCGGGGGATCTACTGGGCGTGGCCGGAAGTCGACTGGCGGGGGGAACGCGGCGATCTGCACGCGTTGCAGCGGGTGTTTGCGCGGCCCACGGGCGGCGTCGAAATCCAGGAGACAGCGGCGTTTGCCCAACTGCGCGCCGAAAATCTCTGGCGCTGGGAGGACCAGCAACCCATCGTCCGCGAATGGGCCGCGCTGCGCGCCTGGAGAGCGGGCCCGGCGGGGCGGGTCATCGACCTGACCTTCCGCTTCGAGGCCCTCGAGGGGGACGTTGCCGTGGCGCGACGCGACACCGACAAATATGGCGGTTTGAACATCCGATGCTCCCGGGTGGAAGACCAGCGCATCGCCTTCCACACCGATCCGCCGCGGGCGGAACCCCGCATGGCGTGGGGGCGGATGTCCGGGCGTTTCGGTGGCGCCGCCCACCCGGCGGGCCTGACCGTGTTCCAGCATGCCGACAACCCCGGCTATCCCGGCGATTGGGTGCAATACCCGGAACTCGACTGGCTTCAACCCACGTTTCCGGCCGCGGGCACGCGCCACGTCATCACTCCGAACCACCCCCTGACCCTGCGATTCCGTCTGTGGATCCAGGCCGGCGCCGCTCTCCCGGAAACCGAACTCCGCGCTCAATGGCGCGCCTTTCACCTGTCAATCTGAACCACCCCACCGCGCATCCCGCCCATCCCGCCATGAACGAAACCCCATCCCTCCCGCGCGTCACCCGCCGCCATTTCCTGCAAACCACTTCCGCCGCGCTCACCGCCCCGCTGGTGGTCCCCGCGGGCGTGCTCGGCGCCGATGGCCGCACCGCCCCCAGCGAACGCATCGGACTCGGGATCATCGGGGTCAACGGCATGGGACAGGCCAACCTCCAGAACTGCGCCGTCCACCAGGACGTCGTGGTCCGCGGCGTCTGCGATGTCTCCCGCCAACGACGCGAGGCGGTCGTCGCCCGGTTCAAGGACACCGCCACGGGCTACAACGATTTCCGCGAACTCCTTGCCCGCCCCGACATCGATGCCGTCATCATCGCCACCCCGCCGCACTGGCACGCGCTCATGGGCATCCGGGCGGTTGAAGCGGGCAAGGACATTTACCTGCAAAAGCCGATGACCCTTCACCCGGACGAGACCCTGGCGTTGCGCAACGCCGTCCGGAAGCACGGACGCATGAGCCAGATCGGCACCCAGATCCACGCCGGCGCCAACTATCGCCGGGTCGTCGAGTGGATCCGCTCCGGAAAACTCGGCCCAATCAGCGTGGCCCGGACGTTCAACTTCATGAACCAGGGACGCGACGGCATCGGCCGCGCCCCCGCCGAAGACGTCCCGGCCGGTCTCGACTGGGATCTCTGGTGCGGGCCGGGGCCGTCGCGTCCCTACAACGCCCTGTTGTTCAAGAGCGCCACCGAGCATTGTTCCTTCTGGGATTACTCGGGCGGCTGGACCCCGGGCATGGCGCCCCACATTGTCGATTTGCCGGTCTGGGCCCTGAACCTCGGCGCGCCCCTGGTGACCGCCTGCTCGGGCGGACGGTATGTGATCCGCGACGATGGCGATGCGCCGGACGTGCAGGAGGTCGTGTGGCAATACCCCGGCTTTTCGATGACGTGGATGATGAGCTGCTGCAACAGCTTCGCGTTCGATTTTGGCCGTGGGACGCCGGCCCGGCGGCTGGGGATCTACTTCCACGGGTTGAATGGCACGTTGTTCACGAATTACAGCACGCACGAGGTCGTCCCCGAAGGCGACTTTCTGAAGGACAACACGCCACCGCCCGAGAGCATCCCGCCGTCTCCCGGCCACGAACGCGAGTGGCTCGACAGTGTGAAATCCCGCCAACAACCGAGCTGCTGCGTGGATTACCACTGGAAGGTGGACATCGCGCTCACCCTGGCGAACCTCGCCCACCGGCTGCGAAGGTCCGTGCGCTTCGATCCCGCAACGGACCGGATCGTCGACGATCCGGAGGCGGCGCGGCTGGCCCGACCGGTTTACCGAAGTCCGTGGAAGTTCCCGGACGAATACCTCTGAACCCATGGCAACCCGCGAATTCGGCGTCCTGATCCACGGGGCGGGCTGGGTCTCGACGCAGCACATCGCCGCCTGCCGGCAGAATCCCCACACCCGGATCCTCGCGATTTCGAGCCGGACGATTGAAAGCGCCCAGAGCCGCGCCACCGGGGAGGGCTTGCAGGACGTCGCGATCTACGACGACTTCGACCGGGCTCTCGGCCATCCGGGCGTTGACATCGTGGCGATCTGCACGCCGCAGCACGTGCATTGCGCCAACGTGCTGGCCGCCGCCCGCGCCGGCAAACACCTGATCATCGAAAAGCCGGCCGGGCTCAGTGCGGAAGAACTCCGCGCGATGCAGGAAGCCGTGCGATCCGCCGGGGTCCGCTCGGTGGTGAGCTTTGTGCTCCGCTGGAACCCGCTTTTCCAAACCCTCAAACGCATGCTCGCCGACGATGCCTTCGGAGCACCTTACTACGTCGAGGCGGACTACCTCAGCCACAACGGCAGTTGGTGGTCCGGCTGGGCCGGGGCCAACACGCGGGCTCAGGGCGTCAGCGCCCTGCTCGTCGGCGGCTGCCACGCGGTGGATGCACTGCGCTGGTTCGCGGCCGCAGGGGAGTTCGAGGCCGCCGACCCGATCGAGGTCTTCGCCGTCGCCGGCGGCTACCGCAAAGGCAGCCGCCGGGAATACAACCCGATCCTGAACCGCTGGATCGAGAACGCCCCGCCCATGGAATACGACGGGCTCGAGGTCGCGTTGGTGAAGTTCCGCAACGGCGTTCTGGGCAAGGTCAGCGTGAACGCGGACTGCATCATGCCCTATCGCTTTCCGCTCCGCATCTTCGGCAGCCGGGGTTCGGTGATGGACAACCGCATCTGGTCGCACCGGTTCCCGGGCCAGCACGACTGGATCGAACTGCCCGCTCTCGGCCCCGATTCGAGCGATGTCCGGCATCACCCGTTCCAGGGGGAAATCGACCACTTCGTCGAGTGCCTGCTCGGCGGTCGCGAGTCCCACTGCAACCTCGCCGACGCGATCAAGACGCACGACATCGTGTTCGCCGCCCTCGAGTCCGAACGCACCGGCGCCCCGGTCCGCCTGCCGCGTTCATGAACTCGAGACAACTCGTAAGGCATGCCCTGGCCGGACTTCCGGCGCCTCGCGTGCCAACCGGCCCCCTGGCCGTCCATTTTTGCGCGTCGCTGGCGGGCGTCTCCCTGCGCGACTACACGCTTGATGCCGCGGTGTTGGCCGATTGCGTCGTCCGCTATTACGAGGCCTTCCGGCCCGACGCCATCTGGCTTTCCGCTGACACATGGGTTACGGCCGAGGCGCTGGGGGCTTCGGTGGCGTTTCCGGACGAGAACCAACCGCTGGCCGGCGCCGGCCACCCCTTGATCGAGTCCCCGGAACAGCTGGATTCCCTGCCGCCGCCCGACCCGCACCGCCTGGGGCGCCAACCATTGATGATCGACGCCCTGCGGCGCATCCGCCGCGCCGTCGGGGAAGGCGTCTTCCTCGTGGCCTGCTTCGATCAATACCCGTTCTCCCTGGCCTGCGCCCTGCTGGGCATGAACGAGGCGATGACGGCCAGCCTCACCCGTCCAGGCCTCGTCGAAGCCGTGATGAGCCGGGCTGCTGCGCACGTCGTCGCCTACGCTGACGCCCTCGCGGATGCCGGCGCCGACATGCTCAGCGGAGGGGATGCTCCCGCCGGCCTGCTGGGGCCGGCACTCTACCGGCGACTGGCGCTGCCATTCGAACAGGAGGTGATCGCGGGCATCCGCGCGCGAGGCAAACTGCCCGTCTCGCTGCACATCTGCGGCAATGCCACCCCGATCCTGCCGGACATGGCCGCCTCGGGAGCGGATGTGCTGGAACTCGATCACCGCACCGATCTGACGCGGGCAGCACGACTCGTCGGTCCCGACATCGCGCTCTGGGGCAACCTGGATCCGGTGGGCCTGCTGACCGGGGGCACGCCGACAACGGTCGCGACGCACGCCCGGCAATTGGTCGAGTCAATGCA
The DNA here is from genome assembly GCA_024233305.1 of Verrucomicrobiales bacterium. GTDB lineage: Bacteria > Verrucomicrobiota > Verrucomicrobiia > Limisphaerales > J093 > J093. The sequence continues at coordinate 678,092 of JACKPV010000023.1, read as the reverse complement.
GTCCGCGGGACAGCGACGGTTCATCCTGAGTTCCGGTTGCACCATCGCCCCCGGCACACCGCCGGCAAACCTGAAGGCGATGTTGGACGCCTCCGCTCCGTCCCCGCCTCCGGCCCGGGTCTGAGGCAGCGGCACACGCTCTGCCGGAGAGAACCGTTCCGCCCGCGGAGCTGGCAACCGCCCTCACGCCGCCGATCCACCCCCTTGCGGGCAATCCTCCGCTCAGCGCCGCTGTCGCCCCCCTGGAGTGGCGTCGGACGCCAACGACGACGCCGGGGCAGCCACGCCGTCGAGATCACAGACGAGGATCCGCCCATCGCCGTTCCACCTCCCCCACCCCACCGGTCCCCGCCGGTTGCGTCCCAGGCCATCCCACTCGATGCGTCCGGCAACGCCGGTCCAGGGGGAAAGCCCGCGCAAGGCCCGCCGGATTCCGTCGCGATCCGGCCCCGCCCGACGCACCGCGCACACCAGCAGCGTGGCGGCGTCGTAAGTCAACAACGCACGGAAATCGGGCTCGTGTCCCGTGCGCGCGGCAAAGCCGGTCGTGAATGCCTCCCGACGCCCCCCCTCCCCCTCGGCAACCAGCAGGGGAAAGAAGACGCCATCCGTGCCCCCGTCCACCGCGGTGAAAAACCGCCGTGAGCCCATCCCGGGCGAACCCAGCACGGCGGACGTCACTCCCATCCGACGCAACCCCCGCACAAACCGCGCGCTGTCCTCCGCCCCCGCAATCAGCACCACCAGATCGGGCCGCGCGGACGCCAGCTGGCGCAGTTGTGCGGCGAAGGTCTCGCCACCGGGGGTAAACTGCAATTGCTGCGAAACCCCTCTCCCTTCCACCTCGATCGCCCGCGCAACCGACCGGGCGAGCACCCGTGAGTCGTGATCGGTGGTATTGACCAGAAACGGTTCTACCCGCCACCGGGCGACGGCGCCCGCCAAGCTCGCCGCCACCATCGCGTCTCCTGGCGCACAGGAAAACACCCAGGAAACCCCGGCGAAGTTCACGGAGTCGTCGGTGCTCACCGGACTGACCAGCGGCAGGCCGGCCTTGGCGACCACCTGCTCCGCCAGATGGGTCGAGGCGCCGTCCATGGAACCTAGGAGGGCCACCACCGGTTCGTCGTAGACCATGCGGAAGAGCGAGCCTACTCCGGTGCCCCAAGGATTCTCCGACCATCGGGGCGTCAGCCGGAACGGTCTCCCCTCCCACCCCCCGGTGGCATTTGCCTCCTCCACCGCCATGCAGGCCGCCATCCAGAGATCGCCCCCGACCGGATCCGCCGGGTCCGAGGGACCAAACCAGCCGAGGCAAACCTCGTCCACCCCCGCGATCTCCGACCCGCCGGCGCCCGCCTCCGTGAAATCGAGTTCCCGCGAGCGATGGTCCAGGTAAGGAGCCGCGCCCGACGCGCCCGCGGCTCCCGGCCAAGCCAGCAGCAACCAAAGGCCCGCCGAGCAGGCCGGCAGGCTTCGGCATCGGGTTGGCGCCGACCCGGACATGGCCGTCCGATCACCGGCGGGCGGTTTCCCGCAACGTGCGGGTCTGCTGGATGACCTGCCCGCGCGGGATGCCCAGGTCTTCGCGGGAATGATAGATCCAACGTCCCCCTTCCCGGATCGCCAGGAACACCTCCCCGGCATCATCGAGCGCGGCGCTCAGCGGAATGTCCCCTGTCACCCCCGGGAACGGCTGGTCACGATACGCCAGCACGTCCCGGATCTTCGCGCGGTTGAGCCCCGCTTCCTGGATCGCCCAGAGGATCATGTTCATGCCATCGTAGGCATGGGCCGCGTAGGTCTCGGGTTCGGTCCCGTAGGCCGCCACGAACGCCTCGCGAAACGCGCGCAATCGCGGGCTTGGACTCTCGGGGTTCCAGGGGAACCCGCAAACCACTCCCTCGGCGTGTTGCCCCGCCAACTGCACAAACTCGTCCGTCACGGCGCGGTCGCTCGCAATGAAGAGCTGGTCCATCCCGCGGGCCCGCATGGCGTTCAGGATCCGGGCGCCGTCCGGGCCGTTCCCCCAATGAACGATCACCTCCGGCTGCACCTCGGCCACCCGGTCCAACACCATGTCAAAGTCCTCCTGCCCGCCCTTGTAAGCCATCTCGACCAGCACCGGCCGCCCCAGCCGGCGGCACCCGTCGCGAATCTCGCGCACCCCGAACCGCCCGTAGCGGCTGCTCGAACGGACGATCGCAATCCGCCGGTAATCGTGCTTCCGGAACAGGTAATCCAGGATGATGTAGTTTTGCTGGCGATCGTCCCCGATGCACCGGAACACCCACGGGATGTTGGTCTCGATGAAGGTGGGATCCAGGTCCCCCGAGTTCATCCAGGGCACCTCGGCCTTGAGCGCCACCCGGATGGCGATGTGGGTGTTGGCGCCGTCGATGGATCCCAGGATCGCCCACACCTGGTCGTCGTAGGCCATCCGCACGATCTCGTTGCCCGAGGAGCCCCACAACGCGTTGTCATTGCGCACCACCAGCTCGAACGGGATGGCGAGCCGCCGGTAGCCGCCCGCGGCGTTCGCTTGATCGATGGCCAGTTGGGCCCCGCGCATCATCATGATCCCCAGCGCTTCCTCGTTGTGGCTGCGACCGCCCGTGGCGACCGAAACCGTGGGCATGATGGGACCGAGGAAACCGATGCCCACCGACTTGAGGCCCTCCGGCTCGGGGAGCGCCCGGCCGGGTCCGGTATACTCCATCTGCACCAGGAAGTGCTCCTTGTACGGCTTGACCCCGCCAAAGGGCTCGATGTCGGCCGCGGATGCAGCGTAGTTGAGGTTCGTCTTGAGGGGCAGATCCGGAAGCTCGTACGGCCCCACCTTGATGCGTTCGAGCACCGTGGCCGTCGACAGCGGGCCGGACGTCGCGGACGCCTCCTGAGCGCGGGCGATCCCGACCCCAAGCAGTCCCGTGAGCAGCGTCAACAGGCGCAGCGACGGGAGCGAATGGCGGGTTTTCATACAGGATTGTCTCCTTCGGTGGCCCCGATGGCATTTACTGCTTCACCAGGGCGGCGCCCGACGACGGACGCAACCCGGAATAGTAGCCGGTCCCCACCCCGCGACACAGTCCCTTCGAGGTCCCGATCCATACATCGTTCCCGTCGAAGTCCACCGCCAGCGCGTAGTTGTGGGACAGGTTGTATCCCGTCTCGATGGTTGCCACCGGCGTTTCGCCCCGCTGGATCACCGCCTGCCCCGCATGCTCCGCACCGTCCGTGGTATAGGTCACCCAGGTGTCGGTGTCGAAATCCATCAGCGCTCCCACGCCCTTGTCGGTGCAATACCAGGCCTCGCGCGCGCTGCGGCCCTTGACAAAGTTGTTGAAGTCACTGGGCAGTCCGGACTCGTGCGCGTACCAGCCCCGCCAGTGGCGCCCGTCATAACGGCAGACGCCGAAGTAGGTGCTGACCCAGAGCGTCTTCTCGACGTAGCTGACCCCCGTGGTAATCACGTGGATGATCCCGTCGTCGCGGTATAGATCGATCTCCATCTCGCGGTCCGGGTCGAGGTAGTCCTTCCACCGCCCGGTGGCGACATCGAATTCGAGCACGCCGCTGCCCCAGACGCCGAGATGGACGAGACCGTCATTGTAGCAGACGCCGTAGTTCCAGATTTCCTCCATCGGCGCGTTCTTCTCGGTATAAATGCTCCACTTGTCCCCGATGGTGTCGTAGCGGCTGGCGCCCGCGGTGGTGGCGACCCAGATGTTGTCGTGCTCGACGGCCACCCCGTAGACGACATCGTTTACCAGGCCGCTGTTGAGTTGATGAAAATGATCGAACCGCCCGGCGCTGTAGCGGGCCAGCCCGCCGCCGAACAGGCCGATCCAGACCTCGCCGGTTTTCGGGTGCACATCGATGCCGCTGACCACCCGCCAGGGCAGCCCGTCCGCCTCAGTCCAGGACCGCCAGGCGCCGGTGCGTTTGTCGTAGCGGGCCAGGCCGTTTTCCGTGCCCACCCAGACCTGGTCACCGGCGACTTTGACCGCGAAGATGTGCTCGTTCGGGAGCCCGTCGGCTTTCGTGAAATGCTCCCACTGCGTATAAACGTAGGGACGTCCCGGATCCGGCCGTGGCGCCGGCTTGTCCACAGCCGCGGAGCCGGGTTGGTTTTGAGCCGCCAACCCGCCGTAAAGGCAGGCTGCCAATCCAAGGGCAATTGCGTGTTCGCGTTTCATGGCCGGACCTCCATCCAGGTTCAAAGGGTCTTCAGATACTCGATCAGATCATTCAACTGATCCTTGGTCATGTCGTTCGTCACCCCGTGTTCATCGTATGGATTGAACACCGTCCAAATCTCTTCGAGGGAATGCGACCGTCCGTCATGCAGGTACGGAGCCGAGTCGTAGATGTTGTTCAAGTGCGGCGCATCGAAGCGCCCCTCGCGGTCGAGGGGTCCGCGGGTGCCCACATCATGCCGGCGACCATCGGTAAACAGCGGCGGCGGATGGCAGTTCGTGCAGCGGCGCTCGACGGGAACCACCTCGCCCGCATTGGTCATGGTCCGCTCGAACATCGCCTTGCCGCGCCGTTGCGCCGGGGAAAGATCCTCGCCGAGCCGTCGATAACGATTGGGAGGCCGCGGAATCGTGCAGATGTAGGTGTCGAGGGCGTCCAGTTGTTCGGGCGTAAAGGGATCGATCCGGGTAAAGAACACCGCCAGGCGCGGCCCGCACTGGCGTTTCAAGGTCGGGTTGGTGCCCTCCCACTTGTAGGGCGCCATGTCGTTGATACCCCGCAACGTCCGGTTGTCCACCGGGCTCACCCCGATGCCGTCCGGCTCGATGTCGTAGGTGATGCCGTCGATGTGGCCGTCCGGGTGACAGGTGTGGCACGAGAACTGCCGGCGAAACGTGATGTTCGCGCTATGGAAGAGCTGTTCCCCCCAGCGCGCCTGCGTCAACTCCTTCGCCCCGCCCAGGTCGATCTTCGCCACCGCCTCAAGCCGGTCGAGATCGATCACCGATACCGAGTCATCCAGCGCATTCGCCACGAACGCACTGCGTCCGTCCGGCGCGCAAACGACGCCACGGGGACTGATTCCCACGTCGATGAACTTCGCGATGAACTCGTGCGGCGCGCCCAGGTGGTTGGGGAGAATCCGGCGGCGTTCTGCCGGACTCGCGTCCTTGAGCATCCCCGTCAGGCGCGCCAGGTCGACCACCGCCACGCGGTCCGACCCGCTGCTCGTCACCAACCCGTAACGTCCGTCAGGGGTGATCGCCACGCCGGCGGGATCGGGAAAACAGCGCTGGTTCAGGTCGAGCAGCACCTGGTCCACGGTCCCGTCCTTCCACAACACGCCCAGTCCGTTGGTGATCGTCCACCCCTGCAGGAGGCGCGTCATGGGCACCAGGTTCTTCGTCCGGAGCAGGGTGAAGAGCGCGTATTCGCCGTCCGGATGCCACGCGATGCCTTGCAGCAGGTTTGCATCCGGCACGAGGATCCGATCCTCGATCCTCCCCGTGCCGGCATTGATGATCGCCAGTTCGGACCTCGAGGTCGTGCGCGGCGCGTCAAACTGCGGCAGCGTGTGGGTAACCGCGATCCGGCTTCCATCCGGGGACAGGTCCAGCGACCAGGGAGCCCGGCTTGCGGCCAACCGCTTGACCTCGGCGAAGGTGGTCAGATCGAACACCGAGATGCTGTCGGTGGAGGTGTTCAGCACATACAACCGCCGGCCTTCACGATCCACCAGCACGCCGTGCGGTTCGTCCCCCACCGCCAGCGTCCGGAGCACCGAACGCGTGGCGGTATCAATGACCGAAACGCTGTCGTCCAGCCGGTTCGAAACGAAGGCGCGCGCGCCGGAGGGATCGAAACAAACGTCGGTGGGCTGCCCGCCAACGGTGATCTCCGCCACCCGGGTTCGCGAAACCGGATCGATGATGCTCACGCAGTCGCCCGCCTCACACGTCACCCACAGTTCTTGTCCGTCCGGCGTGAACACCGGTTGGAGCGGCGTCTTGTAACGGGGTTTGCCCACCAGCGCCGGCTTGCGGCTCGGATGCCGGATCGCGCGCACGGCTTCGCGGTAATTGAACGGCTTTCCGTGGGCGTTGTCGTGGCAGCCTGGACAGGTCGCCTCATTGACCGGCAACAGACCCGCATCCGCCGCGGCGAGCTTGTCGAGCATCACGGCCTCGGGGGAGTAATCGCCGCCGGGACCATGACAGGCTTCACACTGCACGCCGTCGCGCGGATCGAAACCCGCGGCGAACGCCCCGGCGGCCAGACCGTGACCGGTGGTGTGGCAACGCAGGCATTGCGGGCTCGCCGTCGGATCGCCGGGCACCCCTTCCTGGCCGGCGATCTCGTAACCCCGCGGGGAGGCCAGATCGGCGAAGGCGCGGGCGTGCGGTGTCTCCCGCCATTTGCTGAACTGGAACCCGAACCGTTCGCCCTGGTGACATGCCGAGCAGGCCATGACCCCGGTGTACTGATGCGGGCCGGGCGGCGCCGGATCGCTCTCCGCTGCGGGGGGCGCGGGGTCGGGCTTGACCTCGGGCACCGGGTGGGCGATGCGCTTCCACGCCTCCTCGGGATCGAACGGCGGCGAGTTCAACACCGCCACATGCGAGCCCTTGGTCTTGTGGCAGACCATGCAGCTCTGCTTGTCGATCAGTCGCAATCCGCGCGCCATCGCCTCGGCCCGGTTCATCATGATCTCGCGCACGGCGTATTCGCTGCCGGGACCGTGGCAGGCCTCGCACTGGAGGCCGTCTTCGAGATGGAAGTCCTCGAGTCGCTCCCAGTCCTCGGCCTCGGCGGCGGTGGCATGACAGCCCAGGCACATCTTCGCTTCCTGGGGCTCCTCGCGAATCCCGCTCAACTCGGCAATGGCCCGGGCCTCCGGGTTGGCCAGCGAGGCATAGGCCCGCGCGTGCGCGCTCAGCCGCCATTTGCTGAACTGGTGCCCCATCGCCCCGCCGGCGTGACATTCGCTGCAGCCGCGCACGCCGATGTACACGGGCTGCCGGACGGTAGCATACTCCGCGGCCGTCAATCCCAACGACAACAGGCCCGCGACCGCCGCCGCCGCAACCCGGCGGACCGGCGCCCCCCCGCCAGGGGAAAACCCCGTTCCACACCGAGCGCGCTGTCCCGTTCCATTCGCCGGCCAACCCGGTGGATTATCTTGATGGCTCGACACCTTGAATCACCTCCAGAATTTGATCCCCTTTCACGTGTTCCAGCACCTGGCGGCTGCCATCCGGCCAACGGACCTCGACAGTTTCCGCCAAGGCCGCCTCCCCGAGACCGAAGTTGGGCCGCGGATCGTTGGAAACCAGATAGCCGTTGCTCGCCAGCACCGGCCCCAGCAGGGTGCGCCCCCCGACCGACACGGTGACCATGGCGCCGAGCGCCACCGACTGTCCGCCCTTATGCCGGGGCACCACCTTCAGCCAGTGCCGTCGATTGCCGCCGTCATTGCGCAAGACCGTCGGCCGTTCGTTCAGGTTGAAGACCACGATGTCCACGTCGCCGTCGTTGTCCAGATCGCCGAAACCCGCCCCGCGCCCGACGTACTTATGCTGGAAATAGTCCCCGGATTCACGGGAGACATCAACGAACCGTCCGTTGCCGTCGTTGCGCGCCAGAACATCCTCCTCCGTATACATGTGGTGCGCGTTGCCGTTCGCCACAAAAACGTCCAGCCAGCCATCGTTGTCGTAGTCGATCAGCCCCCCGCCCCAACCGGTATACTGCCCGCAAATCAGCGCCAGGTTCGCCTGGGCGGTCACATCCAGAAAAAGCCCGGGCGCCTTCTGCAACAGCAGACAGCCATAGCTCATGTCCGGGATGTAGAAATCGATCGTCCCATCGCGGTCCACATCGCCGGCCACCGGCCCCATCGACGACGCCCCCTGCCCGCCCTCCCCAAAGGCCGCCCCCATGTCGACCGCCTCGTCCACGAAATGCCCCGGACGGTCCTGGATCCACAGGCTGTTCGGCATCGCATCGTTGGCGACATAGACATCCAGGTCCCCATCCCCGTCGACGTCGACCGTCACGGCGCTCATGCCGCGGCCATTGGGCAGCGTCAATCCTGCCTCCTCCGTCACGTCGGTGAATGCGCCCATCCCCTCGTTGCGGAAGAGGCGATCCTGCGCCCCGGGATACGCCAGCGGTCCGGGGTAATTCTCGGCCTTGTAGTAGGCGCCCGAACGTTGGAATTCGCCCTTGTCGTAGGTGAGGTAGTTGACCACGTAGACGTCCAGGTCGCCGTCGCGGTCGTAATCGAACCAGGCGGCATGCACGCTCCATACCGGACACGCCAGCCCCGCGGCGGACGTTACGTCGGTGAACGTCCCGTCGCCGTTGTTCCGGTAAAGCACGTTCGGCCCGTAGTTCAACACGTAAAGATCGAGATCCCCGTCGCCGTCATAGTCCGCGGCGGTGGCCGACATGCCGAAGCCGCCGTCGCCCACGCCGGCCTGCCGGGTGACATCCGTGAACGTGCCGTCGCGGTTGTTGTGATAGAGCGCGTTGAACAGCATCCCCTTCAGCGCCCGCCCCCGGTTGTCGCTGACGTCGGCATGCCAGCACCCGCTGACGAAGTAGAGGTCCGGAAATCCGTCGTTGTCGTAGTCGAACATGGCGCCGCCCGGACCGGTGCCCTCGACGATGTTGCTCAGCTCGGCATCCCCGACGCTGTGTTTGAAGCGGATGCCCGCCGGATCGGTGATGTCGGTAAAGGTCGGCAGCGCCGCCGCCATGAGGCTCGACCCGCCGGCCAGGAAGACCGCCAGGATCCCCGGCCCCAATCGTCGCCGCCGGCACCCACCCCGGCAAGGTTCCGTCCCGCGTCTTCGTGGCCGTGCAAACCCGCGTTCCATACATCAGTCTCCTTCGTCGCCAGCGCCATACGGCGCCCCGAGATCCAACCACTCGATGATCCTCCGTCGTTCGCCGGCCTCCAGTGGCGCGGCCTCCGCCGGGGGCATCCGTTTGATAACCGGGGCGGGCATCGACCGCGCCGAATCCCAGGATCGCCGCGGGTCGCGCCCGAACAGGTGCCAGGCCAACCGGCTGGTCCGCGCCGGACGGGAGAGCTCCGACCTGCCGGCCAGACTTCGGAAGGTCTTTCGGGCAGTCCCGGGCCCCGATCCCAGCTGCCATCCCGCGTCGGAGCCGGAATGGCATTCGACGCCCGAGCAGCGCTTTTCCAGAATGGGGAGAATTGTGTCCCGGAAGCTCACTTCACGCCGGCGTTCGGGGGGCAGCGTCAGCCGAACCGGCGGGCGTTGCACTGCCTTGACGAAGAGGTTCTCAGGCGTCCGTTCGGGATCTTCGTGACACCCGATGCAACCACGGTTCTCGCGCTGCTTGACCCAGATCCAGCCGCACGTCGCCAGGGCCAAGCCATCTTCATCGACCGTCTGCAGTTCGATGGGCACATCCGCCGGGACCTCGATGTTGAACGAACCGTCCGCTTCGACCGGCACTTCGCCCAGCAACCGCCGGCCCAAGGGCGCCGGCCGGTCGCCGTCCGCAGGCACTCCCTCGATCACCCGAAGCCGCCGGATCGTGCCCGGCGCCAGCGACGCGCCGAAGCGCTCGTCCGCGTCGTAACAGTTCAAACCGAACAACACGCCCGTCGTGTAATCGAGATTCACCACGGTGGATCGTCCGTCGGGCCGCGACCGGCCGCGCAGGGGCTGCGCCTGGACCCAATGCCACGCGGGATCATCCAGCAACACCGTCTCCGCGGCCGTATCGAGATCGCGGCCGACCAGCCGGGCCGGCCCGCCCCCGGCCGGTCGGCGCGAGACCAGCAGACCGGAGGCCATCCAGGGCGCGGGATGGAGATAGAGCCAGCCGGGTTCACCGGGGATCGTCCGGTAGGTTCGATGGGGCCGGGCCTCGTCCACGGCGGCCAGAAGACCGGCCCCGTCCGGTGTCGGTTCGTCCGATTCCACGAACACCACCAGCCCATTGCCGGCCATGCACGGCATGCGCTGGAACCGCCGCCCGGCCTCCGCGCCATACCGCGCATAATCCGTGCCGTCCAGGTTCACCGCGAACAGTCGGGAATCCGCTCCCCCAGGGCCGAAGTGCCGGCTCGAATACAAAATGCGTCCGTCCCAGGCCTGGAACGGATCCAGATCGTCCGCGGGATTCACCGTGACGCGCCGGCGTTCCTGCCCGTCCAGTTTCACGTTGAACAGACTGCGAATGCGATCAGTTCCCGCCTCGTTCCAAGTCGCCTCCGCGCCGACGTAGAGCATCGTCGCCCAGGGCTCCGGGGAATCGAGGGTGAACAGGCGCGAGAGGTAAAGCGGCGAGCGACAGTCGAGGGCTTCGCGGGTGATCGGGCGCGCGGCCCCGGACTCAAGGTCGAGTTCCCAAATCTGCCAGGCCTCCGCCGCCCCCCGCCGCCCGGCGAACAACAGCCGGCGCCCATCATGCGAAACGGCCGGATCCGCGGCGGACTCAAACCCCCGGCTGAGCACCGTCAGCGAACCGTCCGCGTCCACCCGCACGATTTCCGCCCGATCGAAAGCGGCACAGTCGCCGCCCCCAACCGCCGTCGGGGTGCGCGTCACGACCAAAGGCCCGACCTCCGCCAACGTGGGCGGGACCGGCGGCGGCGCCCCCCACCCCGGGACCGCTCCCGGAATGAAGCAAAGGGCGGCGATCACCAAGGCACGCCAACCTCCCGGAGTGAAGGCCGCTTTCCACAAGCCCTTCGAGCCTCCGCCCCTGGCACGATATGGACGCGCCCGCTTCATTTCGCCGGCGCGTAAAGCATGGCGAGCGCCTCGATCTCCACCAGCAGATCGCTGCGGCAAATCCGCGCCTGAATGCCCGTGCTGGCGGGAAACGGATCCAGACTCAGGGCGGTGAAGAACTCGTTCCGGACACTGTTGAATTCCGCGTAGTCCCGCTCGATGTCCCGCAGGTAGCAGGTGGTCCGCACCACGTCGTCCCAGGAAGCCTCCTCCGCCGCCAGCAGGGCGGTGAGATTGCGGAAGGTGCGCCAGCATTGCGCCCGGAAATCCCCTTCGTAAAGCGTCTCGCCCTCCACCCCGACACTGGCGGTGCCGGAGAGGATCAGATGCGTGATTCCCCCTGGAAAATCCACCCGCAATCCGCGCGTAAAGGCGCTGCCATACTCCGCCGCCTCGTTCAAGACCTCGGGGGCACTGATCGCCCGACGGCGCACCGGCGACGCCGACCGTCCCGCCCGACCCAACATGCCGGATGGCGCCGGCTCGGCGACCGGCAGGCCCAGGGCCCGGCGCTCGGCCCGTTCGGCCTCGGTATAGTGGCGGGGACGAAGGCGGTCCGCCTCCAGGGTGGCAATGGCTGGCTTCATCGTCAGTTCGCGTTGGCGTCCGCACCAGGAGACCGGACGCGGGTTGTCGGGCTTTTCTGCGTATGCGCTGAAGAGCATACCGGGCCTGCGCGACGGAACGATGCGTTTGGGGCTGACTGGATCGGAACCGTGGCGAAACCCGCCGGGCCGGGGACGGACCTCAGGCGGAGGTGGCGCAGCGGTAAACGAACGCCGGCGGGAAATTGCGCCACACCATCGGGCTCCTTTCCACCCGGGCAAACGACCGGGCCAACAGCGCGGCGTACGCCGCCCCGCGCGCGGTCCGAGGCGAATGGAGATAGGTGAACGTGGAGAACCACGCGCTCGGCGCCATCGCGGCACGCACCTCCCCCATGATGCGCTCCTGAAGCGCCGCCGGCATCGCCGCCCACGGGATGCCGGAGAGGATGGCATCGGCCCGGTCCAGTCCCCGCGACCGCAGCTGCGCCCGGATCCGTTCGGCGGAGTCATGCTCGATCTGCACCCGCGGGTGGCGTTCCCGCAGCCAGGCCACGGCCGACGCATCCACTTCAAGCGCGAGAATCACGGCCTCCGGGTGGGCCGCCTGCTCGATGAAGCGCGTGAACGCCCCCGTTCCCGGGCCCAACTCGACCACCACCCGGGCCCGCTGAAGATCATGTCCAGCCAACATCATCCGCGCGAGATGCGCGGAGCTGGGAAGCACGGCGCCCACCGTCGAGGGAGCCCGCAGAAAGGCCCTCAGGAAGCCCAGCCACTCCGGCCCGGAACGGCGACGCTCCGCCGAGGAGTGCCGGTTCACGGACACCGATTCCCTCCCGTCGCGGTTCGCTGCGTCCACCGGACCAAGCCCTGTGCCAGAACCGCACGCAGGAATCGGGACGCCCGGTCGACGCCGCCAGGAGAAGCATCGGATCGCCCCCGGTCTTCGGTTTGACTTGTCACGAGCGGAGCATGCCAGCCCCGGACGGACTGTCACGCCCGGAGTCACCCGCGCCCCCGCGGCGGGCGCATTCCAGGTCGCCCGAACGCACCGCATGCCGACGCCGGAATCGGCTCGGCTTCCGCGGTGACCCGGGGCATGCTGCGGTCATGCAAGCCCTCAAAGCCCTCTCGTTCCGGCTCGCCCTGGCAGCGGCGTGGTGGAGCGCGGCCGCGGCCGCCGCCGACGTCCGGCCGAACTTCGTGTTCATCAACATCGACGATCTCGGTTACGCGGACATCGGGCCGTTCGGTTCGACGCTGAACCGCACGCCCAACCTGGATCGCATGGCTGCCGAAGGCCGCCGACTGACGAGCTTCTACGGGGCGCCGGTTTGCTCGCCATCGCGGGCCGCCCTCATGACCGGCTGTTATCCCAAGCGGGCCCTCCCCATCCCGCACGTGCTGTTTCCCGGCAACGCGGTGGGGTTGGCCCCGGAGGAGATCACCATCGCCGAACTGCTCCGCGAAGCCGGCTACACCACCGCCATCATCGGCAAGTGGCACCTGGGCGATCAACTCGAGTTCCTCCCCACGCGACAGGGTTTTGACCACTATTTCGGGTTGCCCTACTCGAACGACATGGGCCCCGCCACGGACGGGGTGAAAAGCAACTGGGGCGACCCGCTGCCCGCGCCGCGCGCGAACGAACAGCCGCCACTGCCGTGGCTCCGCAACGAGACCGTGGTCAAACGCGTCCACGGCTACGACCAGACGACCCTGGTCCGGCGCTACACGGAGGAGGCGGTCGCCTTCATCGAAGACCACCGGCACGACCGCTTCTTTCTCTATCTGCCGCACAGCGCCGTCCACTGGCCGCTCTACCCCGGCGCCGGTTATCAGGGCCGCTCGGCCAACGGACTCTACGGCGATTGGGTCGAGGAGGTGGACTGGAGCGTGGGACGGGTGCTCGACACGCTGCGCGGCTTGGGACTGGGGAACCGGACGCTGGTCATCTTCACCTCGGACAACGGAGGCACGCCCCGGGGGGTCAACCAACCGCTACGAGGACACAAGGGCAGCACCTGGGAGGGAGGCATGCGCGAGCCGACCATCGCCTGGTGGCCGGGTCGCATTCCCGCCGGCACCACGTCCGATGCCATCAGCGGCATGATCGACATCCTGCCCACTTTCGTCCGGTTGGCCGAAGGGAAGCTGCCGACAGATCGGAAACTCGATGGCGCCGATCTCTGGCCGGTCCTTTCCGGCGCGCCGGATGCACCCCCGCCCCACGAGGTCTTCCACTACTTCCGCGGCCTGAAACTCGAAGCCGTCCGGCGCGGCCCCTGGAAGCTGCGGCTGGACAAGGGCGAACTCTACAACCTCGAGACCGACATCGGCGAAACCACGAACCTCGCGGAGGCCCACCCGGGGATCGTCGCCGAAATCGAGACGCTGGCCGCGGCGATGGACGCGGACCTGGGCCGCGAAGGTCAGGGGCCCGGCGTGCGCCCACTGGGCCGGGTGGCAGATCCCCGCCCCATCATCGCCCCCGATGGCACGATTCGTGAGGAACTCCGCGGCGAACCGGAAGCCCTGTAAGCACGCCGGACCCGCAGGCAACCCGTCCGGTCCCCGGCCCGTCAGTCGGCCCATCCCGAATCCCCGGGCTTCGGAGCCCGGATCGGACGCGACCGAAGCCATACCCATCCGCACAACGGGAGGTTTCGGCTTGCGCGGGCAAGGGCCGGGGGTCGAGGCTGCGGGCATGATCAGCCGGAAAATCACCGGTTCGCGGCTCTGGATCTCGCTCACCGCCGCCGGGTTGGCGCTGACGCTCGCAGGTTGCGGACCGACCGAATCGACCGAATCGACCGGGGCGCCGGAGCCGAGTGACCGCCCGGAAGCCGCGTCGCCCGACACGAATGGCGTGGCCGCCGCCCCCCCGCCGGAGCGTCCGGCCTGGACCGAGGCTTCGCTGCATGCCGCAATCAAAGCCGTCAATCCGGACTACGACGGCCAGGGTGCCTTCATGATCGAAGGAGGCCGGGTGGTCGTCGCCCAACTGGCTGCCGTGGCCGTGCAGAACCTCTCGCCACTGAAAGGCGAACCGCTCCGCGGGCTGGATCTGAGCCAAAGCCCGGTCTCCGATCTCTCGCCCATCGCCGGCCTGCCCATCATGGAACTCTACCTCGAGCAAACCCGCGTCGAGGACATCGCCGCCCTGAAAGGCATGCCGCTGGTGAAGCTCTACCTGAGCCAGAGCGGGGTGACGGATCTCTCGCCGCTGACCGGGGCGCCAATCGAGGAGTTGAACCTGCTGGGCACCCGGGTCAGCGATCTGAGCCCGCTGCGCGGCATGCCCCTGCGCATGCTGTGGCTCACCGAATGTCCCGTGACGGACGTCTCCCCCATCGCCGAATGCCCCCTGGAGAGTCTCACCCTGCACCGGACCCAGGTCAGCGACCTCCGCCCGCTCGCCACCTCGCGCCTGACCCGATTGCACCTCGGGGAAACGCCGGTAACCGATCTGACCCCGATCCGCAACCTGACCCTCACCCGCCTCATCTTCGATCCGCGCCGGATCGCGCAGGGGCTCGAAATCGCCCGCCAGATGCCGACCCTGCAGGAACTCGGCCTCACCTTCGAGGAGCGCACTTCGCCCGGCGTCTTCTGGGCTCAATTCCCCGACCTGCCCTGATCGCTCGCCGGGAGGATCACCGGCTCGGCGGCGAAAGTGCTTCCAGACCGCTCCGGCCAACCGGCGCGACCGCGGCGTCAGGGCCACCGCCCGCCGCCCGGCCGGCGATTCCCGAACACGCGGTCCGGGTCGGCCCGGCTATTCCCTCGTCCACTTCAGGTTGAGCCCCACCCGATAGGCGTCGTAAGCCTGCTGGATCGTCGCCTGGTCCGGGGCATCGCGATGGACCCACATGCGGTAACGGCACCGAATGGGTTCGCCGGCCGGAAAGGTCCTTGCCTTCACACCGGGCCAGCCGATGCAAAGCGCCCCGTAATGCCGGGTCAACCAGGTGGGCGGGTAATCCGGGTGATCGTCGCCCACGAACAGCGCGGCTCCGGAGAACGCGGACCGCCCCGCAAACCGTGCGGACAAGTCGGCCCAGGCCAGGGGTTGCATCGCCAGATCTTCGGCGCCGTTGCCCAGCGGCGTGGTAATCACCGTGTCCGCGCGCGGCGCATACCGCAGCGTCAGGCCGCCGTAACTCTTCCCCGCGGCGCCCGCCAGTTCGATCGCTTCGCCCACCGGAATCCAGTAGCCCTCGACGTCGATGCACCGCGACCCGTCACCCGCCGGATACACCCGCAACCAGAGGCGTTCCTCGACGACCTTGCGCTCGCCGACATACCAACCGTTTTCGACGGCGAGCGTGGCAGCGGTGGCGGCCGTGTCCCGGGCCAGCCAGCGCTCGAAACGCTGTTCCACCCCGCTGATCATCCAGAGATCGTAGTGCTGGTCGCCGATCCGCACATGCGGCCAGGCCCAGAACAGCCCGCGATGATGGTAGTGGTCCTCCGGAAAATCGTCGGTCAACACCTCGCCATCGAGACCGTACACCGGATGGACATAACTGCTTCGCCGCCGGTCGGCGGGAACGCCCTCGGGCAGGATCATCCCATGGTTGTAAACGAGCACCCGGTCAGCGCCCTCCCAGAGCAACAGCGAATTGTCATTGAGCGGGGAAAAGCGAAACCGGCTCGGGCGCGCCTGTTCGGGTTCGGTCGCCGCGCGCAAATCAAGGACGCGGGGCTGCTGCCGCCAACGCCGGGCCGGCAAGGTGCCCACCAACGCCGGCTCGCCCACTGCCACCCGACCCCGCGCATCCGGTCGCGGCGCGAAATCCACGGGAACCGCCACCTCGGCACGCCGCACATCGACCAGGGCGAGTGGCTTCCCGGCGTTCGCGGTCGCCGCGATGGCCATCGGCACCGTCGTTTGGGTGGGGGGAACCGACAACTGAGCGGCCCCGACGCCGGCTTCTGAAACGAAGGCCGCAGCCAGCACGCAAGTGATGAACACCAGTTGGCGGACCCGGCGGCTCCCCGGCTTCGACGGCAGGGAGGCAACCGCCAACGGGCGGCGGCAGGCCGGATGTCGGCGCCCGGTCGCAGGACGCCCGACGGGCAGGAGGGGCAGGTGTTGCATGCGTCAACGATACCGGCGCGCGTCCGCCAGGACAATCCCGCGCGCCCCAGCGTCCGCGCTTGCGATCATCCGGGCGGAAGCTACACTGCCGGGCGTGAAGTTCTGGTTGGTACTCGCTTTAATAATGCTGATGGCAGCAGTGCTGTCCTGGGCCGTGATCCGCGCCGCCCACGGTGATTTCTGGATGCTTGCGTTCGGCTCCGCCGGTTTCCTGGGCCTGTTCTGCCACGGTTGTCGGACGCACTGAGCCGCTTCCGGCGCCGGAGCCGTGGAACCGCCGGGCACTGGCGCGCGGCTCCGGGTTCCGGCCCGCCACCCCGCTCCGACCGCGGCAGGCGATCAAAGCAGCGCGGCCGAATCGGCATCGAGATAGAGTGTGGCGCACGCGTGGCGCCGCAGGATGGAGGCCGGACACCGCGGCGTAACCTCGCCGCCCAGCGTGGCCCGTACGGCTTCGGCCTTGCGGCGCTCAGGCACCACACAGAACAACCGCCGGGCGCTCAGCAACGCGGGAACGGTGAGCGTGTAGGCGTATTGCGGCACCGACGCAAGGTCTGGAAAGCACCCCTCGCCGACCTGCTGTCGCCGGCACGCTTCATCCAGCTTCACGAGCTTCACCGTGTCCCCGTCGGTGAAGTCGGCAACCGGCGGATCGTTGAAGGCCACATGCCCGTTCTCCCCGATCCCCAGGCAGCAGAGGTCGATCGGACGCTCCGTCAGGAGACCCGCATAGCGACGGCATTCCGCCAACGGTTGGTCGGCGTCGCCCAGCAGATAATGCATCGCCGCCACCGGCACCCGCGCCGCCACGTGCTCGCGAATGAACCGGCGGAAACTCGCCGGGTGATCCGCCCCGACGCCCAGATACTCATCCATGTGAAACAACGTCACCCGCGGCCAGTCGATTCCCGGAGCCGCGGTGAGTGAGGCCAGGAACTGGATCTGCGACGTCGCGGAGGCCAGGATCGCGCGGGCGTCGGTCCCTTCTGCCAGCACGGCCTGCAGGCCGGTTCGCACGGCCGCCGCCGCCGCCGTTGCCAGGTCGGCCTGGGACGCGTAGACCTCGACAGCCAGGGAATCAACCTTGAAGGAACGAACGGGAGCGGGGGGGGAAGGCATGGCTTGGATGGGTTGCGATTGCGGATCAGAGGTGACGGTAGCCGGTCCATTCCGGCTCGTTGTCGAAAATCCAGCGGTAGTAATCCCGCTCCGCCAGGCTCTCCGCGGCGGCTTCGTCCACGATGACGGTGCAGTGCGCGTGCAATTGCAGGGCGGTTGCGGAAATCATTGAGGAGATCGGGCCCTCGACCGCCTTGGCGATGATCTCGGCCTTCTCGGCCCCGGTGGCCAGCAGCAGGCAACGGCGCGACTCGAGAATGGTGCCCACGCCCATGGTAATGGCGCGCCGCGGCATCTTGGTGGCCACGTCAAACAGCGGGGCGTTCTGGGCCAGGGTGCGGGGGGACAGCGCCTTCACCCGGGTGCGGGACATGAGGGCGGACAACGGTTCGTTGAACCCGATGTGCCCCGCCCGACCAATGCCGAGCAACTGCAAGTCGATGCCACCGCAGCGCCGGATCAGCGCCTCGTAAGCCTCGCATTCCTCGGCCAGATCCAGGGCGCATCCGTCGGGCAGATGCGTGTTGCGCGGATCGATGTTCACCTCGTTGAAAAGGTGTTCGTCCATGTAATGCCGGTAGGAATGCGGATCCTCCGCCCGCAGGCCGACATACTCGTCGAGGTTGAAGGTCTGGCAGAGCGAGAAGTCGAGCCGTTCATCGTGGTGCAACCGGACCAGCCGACCGTAGACCGCCTCCATGGTGCGACCGGTGGCCAGCCCGAGCACCAGCTTCGGGTTGGCGCGCAGATCATGGGCGATGATCCGCGCGGCCAGCCGGGCGGCGGCGTCGGCGTCAGGCCGGATGATGACTTCCATGGCGCCAGTCAACCACAGGCCCGTCCGGATGCACACGTGAAATCAGCCTCCCCCACCCCACCAGAACTCCGCGGAGCCCCCCCCCGTGGTGGCCGGGTTGCGTACCGGTCGACCGCGGGATACGTTCGCCCGAACCATGAAAACACTGCAAACCGCCCTCCTGCTGCTCCTCCCGGTGGTCTTGAACGCCGGCGAACAGCGCTTGCCCGAGGCTCTGACGACCCGGCTGACCGCCGCCATCCGGGAGCACTGTCCGGATGCGGCCATCGAAGCCGACGATTCGGGGTTCACCGCCCGGCACGGCACGATGATGTTCACCCTGCACGGACGGTCCAAGACGGGGGAGGTTCACCCGCAGACGTATCAAGCGGAAGGCCCGAATTTCAGGGGGTTCCTGCTTCGGATCTCGCGCCAGGAAGGGCCCTACGAAGGCGCCGCCGTGGTTCCCCAGACGCTGCGAGAGCCCTATTTCCCCACGTTCATCGACGCGCCGGCGACCGCGGATGGCAGCGGCCATTACTGGGTGCGATTCTCCTTCGGAGGCCGGCTGGATGACAAAACCAAGAACGCGATCCTCGACGCGATTCCGAAAACGGTCTTTCAACCCGGACCGCCATCGTCCGGGGAGGAGCCCGTTCATCCGAACACGGACCCGACTTCCGGGGCAATCGGCGCTTCCCGCTGACGCTCGCGCTCGCCATGGAAATGACGCTCACAGAAGCGGAACTCACGGACCTCGACCGGATCCGGGCGCTGCACCTGCGCGCCTTTGGCGAGGTGGAAGGAAAGCTCGTTGCGAACTGCGCCGCGGCGCTCCTCACGGAGGCATCGGATCCGTCAACAATCCATCTGGTCGCGGGAATCGAAGGCGCGGTCGTCGGGCATGTGGCTTTCAGCCCCGTGCGCCGGAAGCGCCCCCCGCAGCAGATCGGCCACATCCTCGCGCCCTTGGCCGTCGAGCCGGCCTGGCAGCAGCGCGGGGTCGGATCGGCGCTCGTGCGCGAGGGGCTGCGACGGCTGCGTCTCTCCGGGAGCGGCATCGTCTTCGTTTACGGAGACCCCGGCTATTACGGGCGTTTCGGGTTCACCCGGGAACTGGCAGCGCGCTTCGTCCCGCCCCATCCCCTCACCCAACCCGCCGGGTGGCAGGCCCTCGGACGCGAGCCCCGCCCCGGCGCCGACGGACCGGTGGCAATCGAGTGCGTGGCTGCGCTGGCTTCGCCGGCACTCTGGTAAACCAACCCAACGAACGCGAAGCCCCGCATGAACGCGGTCTCCCCCACGACTCGATCGGCTTGCGAACCCTCACATTTCCCATGAAACACCAACCGAACGGGGGCTTTCCAACGGCCCGGGCGAGGAGGGACCGGAAGCACTCGTCGAGCCCCCCGCGGAGGGCCGTCTCAAAGCGACTGGCCTTCCCGTTTTGCCAACCGCTGGCGAACAGGTGGAGGCTTGCAGCGGTTCTTGCATGCGTGCTTCAGTGCCGTTCAGGCTCGCAACCTGTTCGGTGCTCAACCACCGCGTGTCGACGTTACCTCCTGAACATCGCATCCGTCGTTTGTGTCGGCGCATGCGTCGCATGCGGGGAGGGCCTGAGTGCTGAGGTCGTCATCCTCTGCGGGCAGTCCAATGCGTCCGGGCGTGTGTCAGATGGCTACGAGCCAGGGCCCGGGGATTCCTCGGTTCCCTTCTACTACTGCACCGATGGGCCAGTCTGGTACCAGACCAGATCGGATGGATGGACGACCCTTGGGCCTCTGCCCGCGACGCGATTCTACGGGCCTGAGATCGCCCTGGCACGACGGCTGGCGGAGGCCGGCTCTTCTCCTCACTTGGTGAAAATCAGCCGCGGAGGCACGTCGTTGGCCGTCGAATGGAACAGTACCCTGGGGGGGGGGGGGGAGATGTGGCTGACCTGGCGATCAGAAGTCACGCAAGCCCTGACCTCCCTTGCCGGACAACCAGGACGCATTCGCGCCATCGTCTGGATGCAGGGCGAGAATGACGCCACTCAGCCTGCGTGGGCGAGGGCTTACGCCGCGAACCTCGACTCACTGCGCAGTAGCATGATCCAGCACTTGCAGAACCTCGGTTGGCAGTGCTCGGGGATGGCGTTCGTCTGCGGAAGAGTCCTGCCAAACCAAACCTACGCCGCCGCCGTGAGACTGGCGCAGACCGAGCAGGACGTTGTGGTTGACACCGATGATCTCAAGACGCTGGACAGCGTTCACTATGATGCCGGTTCGGTCGCGCTGCTGGGCACGCGGTTCGCCGATGCGATCCTCGCGTGGCCGGGTGAAAGGCTGCGGGATTACGAACTGGATGCGGCAGCCACCAACAACGGTATCCGTGTTCGCTGGCGCACCCCACTGGACACGACGATCACACTGGAGGCGAGCAGAGACTCGGTTGCGTGGTTTCCCACCCTCGTGGAGCCCGCGCGAGTATCTCTGAGGTCCGAGACCTTCGGCATTGCCGACCGGATAATGATCTACCGGCTTTCCTCTCCCCACTCCGCTCTCGGTCGGTCATCGGGAAGCGTCCTGCCGTTCCCCTGACGACGCTCTTTCAATTGGCCACCGCACGCGCCCGGCATCGACCGCCCTCCAACCGGGGAGGAGCACTCCTCCAGAACCGCCGGACCAGACGCCAACCACGGGGACCTAAACGGGGTCATTCCCGTGGTTGGCGGAAGGGCTTCGGACGGTTCAGGCCAGACCGAATTCCTTGGCGTTGGGCTCGCAGGAAGGCAGCACCGGCGTGTCGGCGAGCTGCGCCTTGAGCAGGGCCTGCTCATCGGCGCCGGACGTGAGCGGGAGGGCAACCTGGCCGCCCTGGGCCGCGCTGCGTTGGAGGGCCAGCATGATCTCCGCGCCCAGGCAGGCGTGCTCCAGATTGCACTGGTGGACCTTCGCCGCGTCGTCCAGCCAGTCGGCCATTTCCTGGATGTATGGCGCCATGTCGTGGTCGTAGTTCATGGCGCCTTCGCCGCTCTGGAAGCCGCCGCTCTTCGTCACCGCGCGCCAACCGCCGTTCGTCAGGACTTCGGCGAAGCCCTCGGTGCCCTGGGCGCCAATGCGATTCTTGCCCCACCATTTGGCCACCTCGGGCTGGTCGGGAGCGCCGGCGCCGCATTCGTAAATGCCGCGCACACCGTTCGCGTACTGGACAAAGCCGCCGATGTAATCGGGCGAGGGATGATTGTCGTTGAACTTGGATTTGCCCGCCGCCTGCGCCATCGCCCAGGCCCCCGGGGAATAGTCGTTGAACCACATCGAGTAGTCGATCATGTGACTGAGCATGTGGGTCATCCAGCCGGTGGCGGTCCCGTAAACCGTATGCACGCGCCCGAGCGCACCACTGGCGACGATTGCTTTCACCTGCTGGTAATGCACGCCATAGCGATGTTGGTGGCTCACCACCGCCTTCGCGCCCGCCGCCCGGATCAGGTCGCGGATCGAGAGCAGCTCGTTGCTGGTCAGGGCCACCGGCTTCTCGAAGGCAATCAGCTTCGACCCGGCCCCCAGCGCCGCCTGGATGAACGGCGTCCGCAGGTGCGGCATGGTGCAGAAGCAGAAGACATCGGGTTTGACAGACTGCGCCAGCGCGGCGGCGTCGGTCCCGGTTTGGGGATCACCGAGTTTCGCGGCGGCGGCCTCCAGGCGGGCCTGGTCGATGTCGCAGATACCGGTGACCTTGAAGCGCGGGTTGGCGTTGAAGGCGGCGGCATGGTGCATGCCGCGTTTGCCCATGCCGACGACGAGAACGGAGTATTGGCTCATGGTATGGTTTCGGGCTTTGGGTCTGGGTGGGGCTTCGGGGGTGAAACCGGAAGCAAAGGGCGGAGGGCGGAGGGCGATGCTCCGGCCCTCCGCGCTTCGTCGTGGGGGACGGCTTCAGGCGTTGGCGGCGTCCCACTCCTTGGTCTTGGCGATCACGTAGTCGACTTCCTCCGCGGTCAGTTCCGGGAACATCGGGAGGCTGACGCAGGTGGCGGCGTTTCGTTCGGCGTTTTCGAGGCTGCCGGCGATGCGCGCGTCCTTGCCCCACGGATAGCCTTCCTGCTGGTGGATGGCGATCGAGTAATGCGTCTTGGCGTCGACCCCGTTGTCGTTGAGGAACTGCACCAACTGGTCGCGGTGCGCGGGGTTCTTCGTCTCGATGACGTAGAGGTGGTACACGTGGCGGTAGCCCGGCCGTTCGACCGGCAGCGTGAAGTTCCGGGCCCCCTGCAGGCCGGCGGTGTACCGGGCGGCCCACTGACGCCGGTTGTCGTTCCAGGCGTGGATATGCTTGAGCTTGGCGCTCAGGACGCCGGCATGAAGGTCGTCCAGGCGGCTGTTGAAGCCGAAGCTGTGGACGTTGCGGGCGGCGGAACCGTGGTTGCGCAGCTTGCGAATGGTGGCGTCCATTTCGGCGCAGTTCGTCACCACGGCGCCGCCGTCACCGAACGTGCCGAGGTTCTTCTGGATGATGAAACTGGTCGTGGCGGCGGCGCTCTTCTCACCGATCTTGAAACCGCTGCCCGCGGCATCGATGGCCTGGGCGTTGTCCTCGATGACCTGGAGGTTGTGCTTTTCGGCGATGGCCCAGATGGCGGGCATGTCCGCGCATTGACCGTAGAGGTGCACCGGGATGATGGCTTTGGTCTTCGGGGTGATGGCGGCTTCGATCTTCGCGGGATCGATGCACTTGGTGTCCGGACAGCAATCCACCAGAACCGCCGTGGCGCCCGCGATCCAGATGGCCTCGGCCGTCGCGAAGAAGGTGTTCGCATGGGTGATGACCTCGTCACCCGGGCCGATGCCCAGGGCCATGAGCGCCATCCAGATGGCGTCCGTGCCGTTGCCGACGCCGATGGCGTGCTTGGTGCCGTGGAACGTGGCCAGTTCCGTCTCGAACCGCTTGAGCATCGGCCCCATGACGTAGGCGCCGCTCTCGATCACTTCCTTGAGGTTCGCGTCGATCTCGGCCTTGATGTTGTTGTACTGCCGGACGTGTCCGTAGAATGATACTTTCATGCGGCGACTCTCGTAAGATGAGCCGGGCCCCGAAGCAAGAACTCTTTGGAGTAGACGGCAGAATGCTAACTAGCTAGGCGGCAGAACCGGCGGGCAAACGAACGCCCACAGGCTGCACGCCCGGGGGCGGCAACCGCCGCACCGGCCGCGGCGCGCGGGCCATCGCGATTCCTCCCGCGGTCAAAGCGCCTGCTGCCGGTAACTCATGTCGACGAACGTGAAGTAGGCCTCCCGCGTCACCTCCCACGGCCACGCCTCGCCCTTGCGGTAATAGGCGCCGACCTGGGTCCAGCACGCGGCGCGACTGCCAATGGCGAGCAGCTCCGAGTTCAGGGCCGGATCGGTGGCGACCTGGCGCAGGAGCCCGCGCAAACTCGGACCGGCGAACCGCGCCGGCGACAGGCGCACGTCGGCCGCCTCGGCCGCGAACCCGAATCGCGCCGCCATCGCCTCGCGGAGCGAACCCGTCTCGTCGAGTTCATTCAGAAACCGCATCAGGAACTCGGGCGACCGGCGCAACGGACATTGCCCCGCCCGGAACGGAATCGAACCGTCAAGAAAACAGTCGTGCACCCCCAGCGCCACCCGCCATGCCGCCGACCCCTGCCCCCCAACCCCCACACACTGGTCGTTCACCACCCCTTCGAATTCGGCGAACACCACCCGGCGCAATAACACCAACGGCACCCCGTCTGTGAAACGGGCCAGCCAGTGGCTGTCGTCGTCCCAGTTGACCTCGCCGGTGTGGCCCGGTTCGGCGTGGGAACTCACCTCAAGCAGCCCGGTTCGGCCGTCGGCCAGCCGCACGATGTTGCTCCGTTCCAGATGCAGACGGGCGCCGGTCCGCAATCCGAGTGGCCCGCCCTTGTCGAGGACGACCGCTCCCGCCCGCGACAGCCGGATCTCCCGGCCGCCGGGCGCGGTCACTTCCAGGTCCCGCTCCACCCGCCCGAGCCGGCCTTCCGTACGCACCTGACTGCCGGCCGCGAGCGTAACCCGGCTGCCCGCCGGCAGGTCCACCTCGTCGCCGCTCGCCAATCGCAGCCGGGTGTTCCAGTGCAACGCCACCTTCTCGACGGCGAGCACGCGCTTGCGACTGACGATTTCCTCGGCGCGACGGAGTTGATCGTAGTCGATGCTCTCGAGCGGACTGAGCCCGTCCATCGGGGCGATGACAATCGCGCGGCCCACGCTGCCGGCAATGTTCTCCTTGGTAACACTGACGCGAAAGCGTGGCGGACCGAGCAGGCGCGTGTGCACGCCGTCCACCAGCAGCACCCAGTGGTCGAGTTCGAGCGCGCGCAGGCCCTGTTTGACCGTTTCCATCGCCACGCCGCAGGCGCGTTTCAGGTCGCCGAGCGTGGTCGCCACGGGCTGGCTGCCGCGCAGTTCCACCAGCCCGCAGTCCAGGCGGATCGTTCCGCTCTGCAGGAGGGATCGAAGCCAGTCCTCGATCTGCTGGGCGCCGCCCTTGACCGGAGCGCCGAGGGCCTGCAGGTGTGAAGCACGGAGTCGTTGCATCAGATGGCCGCACCATTGAGCCTCGCCGGCCGCGGTTCAAGGCCGAACGGAAGGCATCCCCGCCCGCACCGAAGCCCCTGCCCCTCCTTCTCGTAATCGTAATCGTAATCGTAATCGCAATCCTAATCGTAATCCCAATCCTAACCTCGATTCCGATCCCAATCCCCCATGCAAGCCCCCCGCGTGCAGCCGGCGGTGCGCATTCAACCCGATCGATCCTGCCCGCATCGAAGCGATGCTCATCATGCGCGCCCTGGCGGCCACAGGTTCCTCAGCCGTATCGATTCAACACGGGGGAGCCGCCGACGTGTAGTCGGCGCTGAAATCCAAGCGCTTACGCGGGCTCGCCGATTCCGATCAGCAGTCCCCTTTGGGTGAATCGTCGCCCTCGGCGGCAGGCGGCTCTATCCCAGCGGAATCATGCGCCGACTGCACGTCGGCGGCTACAAGTTACTGAATCGCTACGGCTCAGGATCGCAGAGTTGACGCAGGGGATTAGGATTAGGATTAGGATTAGGATGGGGATGGGGATGGGGATTGGGAGGGGCGAAAGCCCGGAAGGCGAGTCGGCCGCCGGGGGATGCGAGGATCGCGATTAGCCTTGTCGGTCAAGGGGCGGTTCCGGATGCTGCCGGGCGATGTCTGAGCGGCCGTTGTCCGGATTGAACAAGCCTGACGCCGCGCTGGAGTTGACGCTCCGGCCGGCGATGTTCTCCGATTTCGTCGGGCAGGAGCGGGTCAAGGAACGGCTCGAAATCGCGGTGCAGGCCGCCCGGCAACGGGGTGAAGCCCTCGATCACCTCCTCCTGAGCGGTCCCCCGGGACTCGGCAAAACCACCCTCGCCAACATCATCGCCAAGGCGATGGGGGCCAGCCTGAAATCCACCAGCGGGCCCACCATCGAGAAGGCGGGCGACCTCGCCGGACTCCTCACCAACCTCGAGGAGGGCGATGTGCTCTTCATCGATGAAATCCACCGGCTGCAAAAGACCATTGAGGAGTACCTCTATCCCGCAATGGAGGACTTCAAGCTGGACATCATCATCGACCAGGGCCCCAACGCGCGCAGTGTCCGCTTGAACCTGCCCCGGTTCACGCTCGTCGGCGCCACCACACGCAGCGGGCTCCTGACCGCGCCTTTGCTCACGCGTTTTCCGTTGCGCGAACGGGTGGACTACTACGAGGCGGAGCAATTGCGGCACATTGTCGTGCGTTCCGCCCGGTTGCTGGGCGTCGAGATCGCCAGCGACGGCGCGCTCGACATCGCCCGCCGCAGCCGGGGCACCCCGCGCATCGCCAACAACCTCCTCCGCCGCGTCCGCGACTACGCCCAGGTGCGGGGGGATGGCCGGATCACCGCGGAACTGGCCGACCGCGCGCTGGCCATGCTCGAGATCGACCGCGAGGGGCTCGACGAAATGGACAAGCGGATCCTCGAGGCGATCATCGTCAAGTTCGGCGGCGGCCCGGTCGGCGTGGCGTCGCTGGCGGTGGCCGTTGGCGAGGAGCCCGACACGCTCGAGGAGGTCTACGAGCCGTACCTGATCATGCAGGGCTATTTGAAACGCACGCCGCAAGGCCGGGTGGCGAACGAACTGAGCTACCGCACACTGGGACTTGGCCGGGAAGCCGGGGCGCAGGGGAAGCTGTTTTGACTGACGGCCCCTTCTTCGATGCCCGGACAGCGACTGCGTGCCCCAGGCCTCGGACGACTTGCCGCGTAGACCAGCGGCATGAAGGGCGTCCTGCGCGCCATTGCGCCCGCCCTGAACCTTCCATCCCTCGCCCTCCCGGTTCTTGCCGGCAACCCGACCGCTCCTTTCCGTGCGCGACATCGGTGCGGCGGGCAGCAGGATCACGGACGACCCTGGCAATACGTCCTGAACACCTTCTGCGTCGGCTACCGGATCGGCTGTCTTTTCATCAAAACTGAAAACGATGGCGCCTGATGGCGGGTCTTCCGCGGTGTCGGTCATCCCGGTGGACGAAATCGACCCGAACTGCCTAACGAGTCCCCCAGAACGAAGCAGGCATCACACCAACCCAACATCTTATCGTATTATCAGCCAATTATTTGCGTCTTTTCGGCCAAATCTTGCTGGGACCTGCGGGTATCCTGGTCTTTCCCGGACAAGCCTGTTGACAGAGTAGTTGGCATGAATTACCAAATCAGCCTAGTTGACATTGCAGACGTTAATGGACTCGTCAAACAGCCGCTCAGCCCATCGCCTGCCTGCTTCCGCCGAAGTGGGAAGCGGTCAGCGTGCTCAGGGCGGGGGCTGGCTTCACTTCGCAGCCGTGGTCGCGCAGTTTGCCCTGATCGTTCTGGTGGTCAGGGTATGGAAGCTTGAAACGCCTGTCTTCGGACGGGTCATGCAGATCGCGTTCATCGGCTTCATCGGCCACCACTTCCTGCCCGCGCGCTGGTGTCTTGGCTTCTTTGCCGCCCTTTCCATCCTGGTCACGGTGACCGCGCCCGGGGGGCTGGGGATCGGCGCCCTGCGATCGCTTGTACAGGGAGAGTTGCCGGTGTACGAGATCGCGTACCGCATGCTGCCCGGGCTGGTGCTTGTGAGTGTCGGGTTGGTGCTGATCGGCGTCTGTCATCTCCGGGTAAGGCTCGGGGTGCGAGTTGGTCTGCTCGTGCTCTGCGGCATTGGACTGGCGGTCATCCGGGCCAACGGCGCTTGGTTTCCGGAGATTGCGGCCATATGGCCGATTCTGGGGTCGATGTTCGTGTTCCGGTTGATGGTCTACCTCTACGATCTGCACCATCGCACGGCGCCCTTCAGCCTGCCCCGGAGCCTCGCCTATTTCTTCATGCTGCCGAATGTTTGTTTCCCCTTGTTTCCGCTGGTCGATTACAAGACGTTCTGCGCCACTTGCGGAAGCGAGCCGCGCCTGACCGGCTATCAACGCGGGCTTCAGTGGATGCTCCGGGGGATTATTCACCTGCTGCTCCACCGGCTGGTTTATCAGTTCGCCCCCCTGGACGTCTCAATGCTGGCGTCATCGCTGGACGCTGTTGGGTTCCTGCTGGGCACCTACCTCCTTTACCTCCGGATTTCCGGCGAGTTTCATCTTATCGTCGGGCTGTTGCACATGTTCGGCTTCCACCTGCCGGAAACGCACCATCTGTATCTGCTTTCGGCCTCTTTCACCGACTTCTGGCGGCGCATCAACATCTACTGGAAGGACTTCGTCATGAAGTTGTTCTTCTACCCGGCCTTTTTCGCGATGCGCCGGTGGGGGACAGTTCGGGCGATGTCGCTGGCCACTGTGTTGACGTTTGTCGCGACGTGGGCGCTGCACTCATGGCAGTGGTTCTGGATTCGAGGCGCCCTTCTGCTAACCTGGCAGGACGTGACCTTTTGGGCGGTGCTCGCCATTCTGGTGTTGATCAACGCGCTGATGGAGGCCACTTCCAGCCGGGGCCGAAGGCTGCCCGGCTCCCGGCCGGCGCTTCGCGAGCAGATCAACACCGGCATCAAGACGGTGGCGACTTTCTGCGCGATCTGTCTGTTGTGGAACATCTGGTCGTGCCGCTCCATGGAGGAATTGCTGGTCGTCGCCGATGCCCTCGCAGGAGCAACGCTGTTCGAGGTTTTCGTTGTCATCGCCGGGTTGGTGGCACTGGCGCTGGCGGGCATTCGCTGGGGCCAGACCCGGCGGGAGACGTCGGAAGGCCGGCCGCGGGCGGCCGCGGGCACCTTCCCGTTCTGGCGGGTAGCCGCGAGCGTCAGTTTGACCGCCATCGTTTTGTTCGCGCTGCCGCGCGCAGGCTCTTCCAGCGGAACCCGCATGGCGCGCGTGCTGGACTCG
The DNA here is from genome assembly GCA_024233305.1 of Verrucomicrobiales bacterium. GTDB lineage: Bacteria > Verrucomicrobiota > Verrucomicrobiia > Limisphaerales > J093 > J093. The sequence continues at coordinate 649,380 of JACKPV010000023.1, read as the reverse complement.
CTGCAGGGCCACCGCCTGAACGCCCGGGATTTGGACCACCAACGTCGTGGGTACTACGAGGAGCTTGATGTGCAGGTCGCCGGGGATGCGCGTTGGGGATTGCCCGCGGCTCCGGATGGCTGGGACGACGGTGAGAAACGGCTTCACCGCAAACGATCGGATATCTTGTGGCGGGAGGTCCTGCCTTCCGTGTCGGTCACGGCGGCGGGTGAGACGGTTTCGACCAATCCGTTTGGAATGCGGGATCGGGATTATCTCCGGGAGAAGCCTCCGGGGAGCCATCGCACGGTGGTCCTGGGCGCTTCGCACACCTTCGGTGTCGGGGTGCGCGACGACGAGACCTTCGAGAACCAAGTGGAAGACCGGTTGAATGACGCCGCTTCCGGCCTGCCTCATGACCGCTATGAGATGTTGAACCTCTCGGTGGGTGGCTATAGCCAGGTGCAGCGCCTGCTCCGACTCGAAGTCGACGGGTTCGCGCTCCAACCCGACGTTGCGCTCTTCGTGGTCTTCGCGCTGGACGAGCAGTTTGCACTGGGACATCTCGCGCGCTGCCTGCGCGAGGACCTGTCGATGCCGGATGCGTACGCGCCCTTCCTGCGGGAGTTGTTCCGGGAGGCGGGGGTGAAGGGAACGATGCCGCAGGCGCTAATTGAGCGCCGGCTTCGTTCCCAGCTGCCCGTCGTTTTCACCTGGGTCTTTCAACGGCTCGCGGGTGAGTGCGCCCGGCACGGGGTCCGGCCGTTGGTTGTCTACCGGCCGGGGCCCAACCAGGCGGAACACGCGGAGGCTCCGGTCCGCGAGCGAATGCTCGGGCTGGCGCGGAGCGCCGGGCTCGAGGTCATTGATCTCTCAGGTTGTTTTGCCGGCGTCCCCGCCGACGAACCACTGGTGATCGCCCCCTGGGACGAGCACACCAATGCAAAGGGACATCGACTGCTGGCGGACGCCCTCTTCGCGGCGCTTCGGACGGCGCTTGCGGGCGCCGGGGACGCATCGGAAACGGCGGCAAGCAACGCGGACGCGGAGATCTCACCCCAATTGACGGATCAGACCTTATGAACGAAGCGAACATCAAATCTGCGATCAAGACCCACATCCTGAACGAGTTTCTGCCCGGCGAGGCCCCGGCCTCCCTGACGGATACCACGGAACTGGCCACGACGGGCATCCTCGACTCGATCTCTACCCTCAAGCTCGTGGCCTTCCTTGAGTCCCACTTCTCCATCACCATCGAAGCGCACGAGGCCAGGGTCGAGAATCTGAACACCCTGTCGGACATCACGGCACTCGTGCTCTCGAAACTCGGGCCCCAGTAGTGGCGCCGGCCGGCGTTGCGAGTTCCCGTCCGGGTTCCCCTCAACCGCACCACCCCCGGCCCTCCAAGATCAATGAGTTCAATTTCCCTACATTCACTCTTCGACGACGCCGCACGGCGGTTCCCCGACCGGATAGCGATCGAAGAATCCAACGGTGAGACAATCACCTACGCCCAGCTGGCCGGGCTGTCGAACCGGGTGCGCGACCGGTTGCGCGCTCGCGGCATCCAGCGCGGGGACCGGGTGGGAGTCTGGTTGACCAAATCAGCGGATGCCGTCGCGTCCTTCCTCGGCATCATGAAGGCTGGGGCCGCTTATGTGCCGGTCGATCCGACCGCGCCGGCGGAGCGGAACACCTTGATCTTCCGGGACTGTGGCGTCGCGCTCATCCTCACCCAGGATCGCTATGCGGCGGCGGTGCGCGAGGGCTTCGAGCCGGCCGGCTCCGAGCCGCCGATGATTCTGCTCTCAGGAACAGGCGCGGGACGGCCATTGGAGCTCTGCCTCGAGCACTTGGACGGAGACGAGGAGGCTGGAGCCTATCCGAGTGCCGCCGTGTCCGACGACTCCCTCGCGTACGTCCTCTACACGTCGGGGTCGACGGGACGGCCGAAAGGCGTGGTGTTGAGTCACGGGAATGCGCGATCGTTTGTCGCGTGGTGCGCGGCCACCTTCGATCCCTGCCCGTCCGACCGGTTTTCTTCGCACGCACCCTTCCACTTCGACCTTTCGATCCTGGACATCTATCTGCCGTTGAGCCACGGAGCGACGCTCGTCATCGTGGATGAGAAGCTTGGGAAGGAGCCGGGCGCGCTGGCGGCCTGGATTGCCGAGAAACGCCTGACCAGCTGGTATTCGGCGCCGTCCATCCTGGCCATGATGGCCCAGTTCGGCGGCCTTGAAGCCCACGACTACGGGGCGCTGCGAACGGTACTTTTCGCCGGGGAGGTCTTTCCCATCAAGCACCTCAAGGCCCTGCGGGACCTGTGGCCCGGCCCGCGGTTCTTCAACCTCTATGGCCCGACGGAGACGAACGTCTGCACCTACCACGAGATTCCGGCCCGGATTCCGTCCGAGCAGGTGGAGCCGATGCCCATCGGCCGGCCTTGCGCGCACTGCGCCCCCCTGGTGGTGGACGAGGCGGGCGAGCCGGTTGCTCCGGGGACGGCGGGTGAGCTTTGCATTGCCGGCCCCAGTGTGCTGCAAGGTTACTGGAACCTGCCCACCCAGACGACGGCGGTCTTCCTCGAACGGGAGGGGCGGCGTTGGTACCGCACCGGCGACCTGGTGACGGAATTGCCCGAGGGAGGGTACCGCTTCATCGGCCGCCGCGACCGGATGATCAAGAAGCGGGGCTACCGGATCGAACTGGGCGAGATTGAAGCCGCCCTCTACCGGCACCCGGCGGTCAAAGAGGCGGCGGTCATTGCCCACGCCCGGGAGGACGGTCTGCTGCTGCATGCCTTCCTCTCAACCCACGATGAGCGGGTGCTTTCAATGGTCGAGATGAAGACCTTCTGCGCTGCGAGACTGCCCCTCTACATGGTGCCGGACCGCTTCACCTCCCTGCCCTCGCTGCCGCAGACCTCCACGGGCAAGGTGGACTTCCAGCAACTCCAGCAACGACTGCAAACCCCCGCGCCGGAGGCTGCGTGAAGTTGCTGGTCCCGATCAAGCGCGTCCCGTCTGCGGACGAGCCGGTTCGCGTCCGACCGGATGGCACCGGCATTGAGGATGACGGACGGGCGTTCATGATCAACCCCTTCGATGCCATTGCCCTGGAGGAAGCCTTGCGAATCCGCGACAGCCACCCGGACGGCGGGGAGGTTCTGGCGGTGTGCATCGGGGATTCCGAGGTCGAAGCGGAGCTCCGGACGGCTCTGGCGATGGGGGCGGATCGCGGTCTGCGGGTGGCCTGCGAGGCGTCGTTGGATTCCCTGAGCGTGGCCAAGATCCTGGCCGGGGTCGTGCGGCGGGAGGGGCCCGCGATGGTTCTGGCCGGCAAGCAGGCGGTGGACAGCGATGCCGGGCAGGCCGGGCCCATGCTCGCTGGTCTCCTCGACTGGCCGCAGGCCACCTTCGCCTCGGTGATCACGTTTCTGGAGGACGGCCGGGTGCAAGTGGTGCGGGAAACCGACCACGGCCTGGAGACGCTGCGCCTTTGTTTGCCGGCGGTGATCACCGCCGACCTCCGATTGAACGAGCCGCGCTACGCCTCTCTGCCGGCGATCATGCGGGCGCGGCGGAAGCCGATTGAGACGCTGCCGGTGGCCGACCTGGGGATCCAACCGCGAAGCCGAGTCGTCCAGCTCCGGATGGAGCAGTCGACCATGGCCCGCGAGTGCGTGCGGGTGGCTGACACGGATGAGTTGCTCCATCGGTTGCGTTCCGAGGCGAAAGTCATCTGAATTCCGGAATGGATCGAATGGAAACGCTGGTTCTGGCGGAACACGACGGAAAGACCTTGCGGCGCGGTACGCTTTGCGCGTTGACCGTGGCCCGCGACCTGGCCTCACGTTCGGGAAGCAAGCCGGTCATACTCCTCCTTGGCCGCGAGCTGGCCGCGGTCAGAGACGACGCGCGGCGCTTCGGCGACGTGGTGGTTGCTGATCATTCGCTGCTGGCCCGACCGACGGCCGAACGCTACGCCGCCGTGATTGCGGACATCATCCGCGCACAGGGTGTGCGGGAGCTGGTGGCCGCTGCGTCCACCTTCTCGCGGGACATTCTGCCGCGGGTGGCGGCTGTGGTCGACGCGGCGATGGGGGGGGATGTTACCGCTTGTGCTGCGGCGGAGGCGGAGCGGGTCGAGTTGCAGCGGCCGATCCATGCCGGAGCCGCCATGGCCAGTTTCGTCCTGCACGGGACGCCGCAGATCATCACCGTTCGGGCCGCGGCCTTCCCGTCGGCCAAGCCTCTGCCGGAATCCGAAGCCACATGCTGTTTGGACTGGCCGTTGAACGCGGACGCCCTGCCGGACCGGACCGAATTCGTGGGCCTGGAATCGCGGTCCACGAACCGTCCCGAACTCGGCGAGGCGCGCGTGGTGGTCTCCGGGGGGCGTCCCCTCCGCTCCAGCGAGGAGTTTCAGGCGTTCGTCGGCGGCTTGGCCGACGCCTTGCAGGGAGCCGCCGGCTGCACGCGCGCGTTGGTCGATGCCGGCATTGCGCCGAACGAATGGCAGGTCGGGCAAACCGGCAAGGTGGTGAGCCCTGAACTCTACGTCGCGCTCGGCATCTCCGGCTCCGTGCAGCACCTCGCCGGGATGAAGAACTCGCGGGTCATCGTAGCGGTCAACACGGATCCCGATGCCCCGATCTTCTCGCTGGCCAATTATGGACTGGTGGGTGACCTGCGCGAAATCGTGCCCCAGCTCGTCCGGGCGCTCGCCCGCTGAACGACGATGGCCTCGCTCCCCGGGCTCAGCCGCGAGATCTTCGGCAATGTGTCAGCCGAAGCCCGGCTCCTGTTCTACGGGCTCTCCTGCCTCGTCGTTGCAGTGCTCGCCCAGGCCGTGATCCGCCGCGTCCGGCTCTGGCTTCGGGGCCGCCCGGAATCCGGGCTGCCCCCTTGGAGAACCATCGGGAGAAACCTCTGGCGCCTGGCGCTTCTGCAGCGTCGCAACCGGGGGCGGACCAGCGCCCACGCCGCCCACCTGCTGCTCTTCGGCGGGTTCTGCCTCCTGCTCCTCGGCACCACGTTGATCGGCGTTGAACACTGGCTCGCCGCGCTCTGGACGCCCGCTGGGGGAGGCCCCGTCTTCCACAAAGGGCTGTACTACGCCATTTATGAACCCGTCCTCGACTTCGCGGGCCTGGCGGTTCTGGCCGGGTGCGCCTTCTTCGCGCACCGCCGGTGGCGTCAGCCAAGGACCTCGCCAAACGCGCCAGGCGACTGGTTGGTGCTCGGGCTGCTCGCCTCGATTTCGGTGACCGGCTATCTGCTCGAGGGCCTTCGCATTCTGCGGGAGCAAACCCCGCTGCCGTGGCTTTCGTTTGTCGGAGCACCCCTGGCGCACGGTTTCGCGGCCGCGGGTCTCACCGCGGCGGGCGCGGCGACCGCGCATCAGATTGCCTGGTGGATCCACGCGGTGCTCGCCCTTGGCTTGATCGGTCTATTTCCCTACAGCCGCCTCCTGCATGCCATCGCCGGGACGCTTCGGCTGGCGGGCGGGCCCGTCCGGCTGGGGAATCTCCGTCCGGTTTCGATCGAGGAGGTTGAAGCCACGGGCGAACTCGGGGTGACCCGGATCGAGCAGTTTTCCCGCGGGCAGTTGATGGCGCTGGATGCCTGTGTGGCCTGTGGGCGATGCGACCAGGCTTGTCCGGCCCATGAGGCGGGGCAGCCGTTGTCACCCCGCGAAGTGGTGCTTGGTCTCCGCGCCGAGATGGATCGGACGGTTCTCGCGAGATCTCCCGGCCACCCGGGGGAGGGAACCTCGGACGAGGGTCGGGACCTGGCAGGCGAGGTAGTGGGGTCCCCCGCGCTGTGGGCGTGCACGACCTGCTCCGCATGCGCGGAGGTGTGTCCGCTGGCGGTGAACCCGGTCGGGTTCCTGCTGGACCTGCGTCGCGCGACCGTCACCGCCTCCGGGTTGCGTGGCACGCCGGCGCAGGCGCTGCAGAAAACCCTGCGTGCCGGCAACCCGTGGGGCATGTCCTCCGGCGAACGGATGGCTTGGGCGGCGGGACTGGAGGTTCCCACGATTGAGGAGAATCCGGATTGTGAGCTCGTCTACTGGGTTGGGTGTGCCGCCGCTTACGACCGTCGGATCCAGAAGGTGGCAAGGAGTCTGGTCCGGCTCATGCGCGCCGCCGGGGTCAACTTCGCGGTTCTCGGGAACCGGGAACAATGCACCGGCGAGTCGGCCCGTCGCATGGGGGACGAACTCCTGTTCCAGGAACTCGCGGGCCGCAATCTGGAGAGCTTCCGAAAGCACGGCATCGGTGCGGGTGGAAAACGCATCGTGGCCCACTGCCCGCATTGTGTGAACAGCCTGCGGCAGGATTATGCCCAGATGGGAGCCCGGCTCGACGTCGTCCACCACACCGAGTTCCTGGATGATCTGCTGACCTCGGGAAGGCTGGCCGTCAAAGGGCCGGACGGAGGGAACGCAGCGGCGCCGTTGACCTACCATGATCCGTGCTACTTGGCCCGGGTTGGCGGGGGGGTGGACGAGCCACGGAGGCTGCTGCGGGCCGCCCGCCAGGGCGCGCCGTTCACGGAGTTGCCGCGCAAGGGAAGAAACACGGCCTGCTGCGGCGCTGGCGGCGGGCGAATGTGGTTTGATGAAGCCCCGGAACGCCGGGCCGGCCGCGAGCGCCTGGCAGAAATCGAAGCCGCCGGCGCAGACACGCTCGCGGTGTCCTGCCCGTTTTGCTTGGTGATGATGACCGAAGGGCTGGCGGCAAGGGATGTGACAACCAACGTCCGGGATGTGGCCGAGATTCTGGACGACCAGCTTCAATCCGACTCAACCGCATGAATCAACCGCCTACTGGAGGACCGGTGAAACCTGACCAGCCGGATTCCGGACGTCCGGTGGCCGGCCTGCCGGGATCAAGAAACACGCTGCCAACAAGACCATGGACTTCGAACTGACGACCGACCAACGGGAACTGCAGAAGGCGGCCATTGAATTTGCCCGCGGGATGCAGCAGGGGATCCGGGAGCGCGATGCCGCCGCCAGTTTTTCCCGCGAGCTGTGGCGCAAGTGTGCCGACTTCGGCGTGCAGGGGCTCCCCGTGCCCGAGGATTACGGTGGCAGCGGGCTGGATGCCATCAGCACCGCCGCGGTCATGGAGGGACTGGGCTATGGCGGTCTCGATCAGGGATTGCTCTTCTCAATCAACGCCCACCTTTGGACCAACTCCATACCGCTGCTGCGGTACGGCTCCGAGGAACAGAAGCGGCGGTACCTCCCCGGCTTGTGTGACGGCTCGTTGATCGGGGCCAACGGCGCCAGCGAGCCCGATGCCGGGTCCGACGTGTTTTCCATGCGCACCCGGGCAAGGAAGTCGGATGACGGCTACATCCTCAGCGGCGCCAAGACCTGGGTGACCAACGCCCCGGTGGCGGACGTCTTCACGGTCTACGCCACCCTGGATCCCGGCCTGGGAACGATGGGGATCTGCGCCTTCGTCATCGACAAGGGGACCGCCGGATTGCAGGTCGGGCAGAAGATGGACAAGATGGGGCTCCGAACCTCCCCGATGGCCGAACTCGCCTTCGACGACTGCGCAATCCCCGCCACCGCCCTGCTTGGCCGTGAAGGGCGTGGCGCCGAGGTGTTCAATTGTTCGATGGCATGGGAACGGTCATGCATCCTGGCCGCCTGCCTGGGAACGATGCAGCGCCAGCTTGAGCGCTGCCTGGAACATGCCCGGACCCGCAGGCAGTTCGGTCAGCCCATCGGAAAATTCCAGTCCGTCGCCAACCGGCTGGTCGACATGAAGCTCCGCCTCGATACCTCCCGGCTGATGATCTATCGAGTCGCCTGGTTGCTTTCCCAAAACCGTTCCGCAGACCTGGACGCTGCGATGACCAAACTCCACGTTTCGGAGGCGTTCATCGCCTCCAGCCTCGACGCTGTTCAGATCCACGGGGCCACGGGCTACATGGCCGAGGTGGGGCTGGAGCGGGAACTCCGAGATGCCATCGGCAGCACGCTCTACTCCGGCACCTCGGAAATCCAGCGCAACATCATTGCCCGAGGGCTGCGGCTCTGACGCGTCCCCGGAGGCCACCGCCAGGCTGAGCCGCAACGAGCCGCCGCCCTCGCACGCGAGCCTCCTGATCGCGCTCCTTCCCCGGCGCGGTTTCTTGCCGCGCTGCTGGGCGCTGTCTTGAGGGGACCTGCGCGGGCGAACACCGCAAATCGCTGCCGCACGGAAACGCCCACCTCGTTCCTACCCTCGAAGAGAAGGAAACCCGTGCAGGCGGCCCGCGATTCAACCCCGCTTGAGCGGCCTTGGCATGGCAGCGGGTGCTCCTCGCTCCATGGCCATTGCGCTGGGTGTATCAACCCGCTTGCAGGCGCTTCTCGGTAACAAGGTAACACGCTCGTAGCAGGATCGAGGACCTTCCGGTGGAGCTGGCGGCCATTGGAGATATGGTGACCGGTTCGCAATCCGGTAACGGGTAAGGAATCGATCTGGCGCCGGGTAAGGAGAGGGTCGCGATCAAGGGGGAGAATGCAACAACCTCAACCGCCAAGAAGTGGCCTGCGAGCACGTTCGTTCGTGACCCGCGACGGGGCGGTCACGGTTCCGATGCGCCGTCGTTGGACGCGAGGTTCATGGCCTCCGAATCGTCCGGGATCACGACGCGGAAACCCACGTTGAACACCGCCTGCCAAGGCGGATAGGCCAGCCGGCGGCTCGCCGTGCACCGCTCCGGACGATCATACCAGGACCCGCCGCGCACGACGCGCCGCCCGGCATGCCGTGCCTCGTTTCGGCGGTCGTCACGATACGGATAGGGCGCGTAGGCGGACCGGGTCCATTCCCAGACATTGCCGTGCATGTCGCGCAAACCCCACGCGTTCGCCCGATATCGCCCGACGGTCTCCGTCACAAAGCCACCGTCGGAGAAGCGATCGTCACGGGGAATCCAGTCATCGTAGCGATTCGGATTCTCCATCGGCCGGGCGGCCGTGTAGTTGTCCAGGGCCGTGTCGGCGGCGAACTCCGCCAGCATCCGGTCGCCCACGTTGGCGCAGGCGGAATAGTCCGCCTCCAGCCCACCGAACCAGAACGGCGTCGCCGTGCCGGCGCGACAGGCCCATTCCCACTCGGCCTCGGTCGGCAGCGCCACTCGAATGCCCGTCCGTTTGCCGAGCCAGTCACAGAAGGCCACCGCGTCGGACCAGGAGACCCGGACCACCGGTTGTTCGGGACCGTTCAGGTCATAGCCGAGCCGACCGAACTGATACCCATGCCGATCCTCGGTCCGGCTGTCGTGTTCGGGTTGGAACTGTCGGAACTGCCGATTGGTGGTCTCGAACCGGGCCATCCAGAACGGGCGCACGGTGGTCACGCCCGGCGGCGCCTCATCCGGATGCCCTGCCGTCGAGCCCATCACGAATGTCCCGCCGGGAATCCGCACGAGTTCGAGCGTCACCCCGTCGCCCAGGTCGAGTTCACGCCGCATGGGCCCCGGATCGGCGGCCGCTTGCTGACGGACGGCCGCGGTCGCCGCGTCGAATGGCCATCCGGTCGCCTCCGGCCCGCGCGCAACCGTCCCTTGGGAAGTCGTTTTCCGCACCTCCAGAGAACTTTCCGGACCCTCAAACCTCACCGGCGTCGTATCGTAAGCCGGTTGCTCGGGCACAATCTCATAGTCCGGATGCGGCCCCATCGGGACGTAGCGCCGGCGCAATTCCATGGCCCGCGCATGCACCTGCGCCAGGCGCCGGGCATCGTCCGAGTCCCCGTTGAACGGCGGAATCTCCCCCCAGGTCCCGTGGAAGGGCGCGTTCAGATCCACCCAAGCGGCCAACCGCTCGTGGGCTTCCCGATCCAGCGTCACGCCGTGATGTCCCTTGGCGAGCAACTGGCCGAGTTCCGTCGTGCTGAAGTGATACTCCAGCGGCGGGAACATCCGCCGGTCCCCTTCAATACCAGGCCGGCGAACGTACCGCTGAAGTTGGTAATAGGACTCGGTGAAGTTGCCGCCGCCCACCCAACGCCCGGCGAGTTGGCTGGACCAGTCCTCCAGCCACTGACCGCCTTTCAGGCTCGGCGGCTTGCTTGCGCCGGCGATCTCCCGCTGATCGCCCTCGCGGGCGTCCTCGTGACAGGCGACACAGTATTTGTCCAGCACCGGCTGGACTTCCCGGATGAAGCTGAACCCTCGGGCCGGGCCGTACCAGGGTTCGATGGGCGTCGGCGGACGTCGGGCGGCAATCGTCAACCGGCCGGGCGACACGGCATCCTGGGTCTCGTGGCAGCCGGCACAGGAAACCGCCTCGCCCGGCATCCCGACGAACCAACTGCGCATGAGTTGCAGCGCCTGGCCCTGTTCGTCCACGGGTTGCAGCGACAGCGGCGAATTGGCCGGGATGGTGAAAAACGCCGAACCGTCGGGTTCAACGGGAACGGTGCCCAGGATGCGTTTGACATCCCACGGGCCATCGATACCAAGCGTGCCGTAAAGCCCGCCAAAACCCCGGTGCGAGAAATAGTATTCGATGATCCGCAGGGCCTTCACCGTGCCGCGCGGAACCCCCTTCAACCCCGGGCCGGCATGCACGTCGGTGATGAACACCGTCGCGTCGTCGCGCGTGGGATCCACCCGGTCAGGAATCACCGGTGGTGGCGCGGTTTGGCGCAGCGGGATGGGCCAGAGCAGGGCGCTCCCCTCGTATTCGGAAATCAGCGTGAGATTGTCGAACACGTCCGCCAGATAAATGCCCCACAGGCCGCCGGGTTCGAGCTTCGCCGCGACCAGGTGGTATTTCGCGCTCAGCGGCCACGGCATCAGGAACTGAGGCCAAACCCCGTCCACCAGGCGATCACGCACGACGGGCTCAACCACCTCCCCGTAGCCCGTGATCTCCTGCACAATCCCCTCCCCGTCCCGCCGTCCTTCCCGCGGATCGAGGATCAACAACCGCCCCGAGCGCGGCGTGCCATGGTGGCCGGTGGCGATGCCGATCACCCGGTGGCTGTCGCCGGGCAGCGGCTTCGCATAGAAGAAGGAACCGGGAAACCACGAGCCGCTCCCCCGGAACTCGCGCTGATCCGTGCCATCCGGGTTCATGTGAAACAGGATCCGCGAGTTCGAGTGCGACTGATCCGTGTATTCCCAGCGCAGATAAAGCACGCGCCCATTCGGCAGCATGGTGGGGCACCAGTCGCTGTCCTGCTCGAAGGTCAGCTGGCGGATGCCCTGCGTCCGCGGATCGAGCAGATAGAGACAGGTCATCGCCTGCGCCCCAAACTCGCACGGCAACCCCTGGTAGACCGCCGTCGAGGCGAAGATGATGCGCCCGTTGGACAGGTAGCAGGGATCGAAATGCGCCACGTCCGCGCCATCATCCGGCGTTACCTGCCGCAACCCGCGATCGTCAACACCCAGTTCCCAAAGGCGCCAGTTTCGCTCCTCCCGACCGTTCATCGCGAACAGCAACCGGTCGCCATCGAAATCGAGCACCGGATCGAGGAGCGTGTTCCGGTCCGGCGGTTCGTAGAGGGTTTCCCGCCTTGGCTCGCCGCGCAGGTTGGACAGGACAACGAGACGGTCATCCCACCGACCCTGCCGCGGGGTGTCGTCGCTGGTATGCGCGTTCAACGAACCGACCCCCAGCGATTGCCCCATCGCCCGGCGCGCGTCGGCCGGGTTCGAGAATCCGCGTTGAAGTAACAGCAAACGAGCGAAATCGAGCAGCGGATTGGCCAGCAACGCCTCCCGCTCGAGCGTTTCAAGCCCGGCGGACGCCCGGGACTTCCGGGCCGGTTCGTCCGACTCGAGGGCGGCTTCGATTGCCGCCAAACGCTCGAGAAAGGACGCCCCTCCGGCATAGCGGGCGCCATACGACGCGATCAGGTCTTCGATGGCCCGGCGCAGCGCCGCTGGGTTGGGCACCTTTACGAACCCGGTTGCCCCGTCCTCGCCAGCATTCGCCGGCAGGGCGCGCGCGCCCGGCCGATGGGGCCGATAGCCTTCCGGAATCGCCGGCGAAGTCAGTCGCAGGGCGACCACGTGCGGAAAGGCCTCGCCCCGTTCGAGGCGCAGGCAGTGCTTCCCGGCAGCCAGTTCGAACCCGATTGCCTCTTCCCAGACGGCGCCGCTCGTGTTCCACGATCCGGTGCTGGTCCGACAGACGGTTCCTTGCGGACGACCGTCAATGCGCAGTTCCACCGGTCGGGGCGTGCCCGCCGCATACTGAACGGACAGCCCATAGCGACCGCCGACCGGCAGTTCAAGGTCGTATTCGACAACGATGGGCGACCGCCCCCCGTAGGCAACCATCGGGCCGGCGTCGGCCCATTGGTCCGTAAACACCCGGACGTTGCCGCGATCGAAGGCCCAGGCCGGGATGTCGAAGCTCCCCGCGTGGCCGGTCGCGAATCCCAGGCCGAGGCCGAGCAACAGAAGTGTTTTCATGCGATTGCAGAGAGTGGGCGTTCGTTTTGCGGTCCAGCTTGCGTCCCGTCGATGCCGTGGGTCAGGCGTCGGGTTCCCCCAGTCGGAGAATATCGCCGCGCATGCGATCGAGATCCGCGGCTTCGATGGCCAGGTTTCCGGCCTCGGCATTCTCGCGCAATTGCGTCTCGGTCCGGGCGCCGGCCAGCACGTGCGTGACTCCCTTCTGCGCGAGCGTCCAGGCGAGCGCCAACTGGGCCAGCGTGCAGTCGTATTTGTCCGTCAGTTCCCGCCAACCGGCCAGCAGGTCGAGCACCCGACGGCGGTTGGCGCGGGTGAACCACGGGTTCCAGGCCTCGTTCGAGCGGAATTCGTCCGGCTTGAACTCCCGTTCCAAACCCACTTTGCCGGTGAGCAACCCCTGCTCCAGCGACATGTAAGTGAGCGTCGCCAGGCCGCTTTCCGCGCAGGCGGGCAGGATGTCGGTCTCCGGTTGCCGGTGCAGCATGGAATACCGGAACTGGTCGCTCACGATCGCCCCGCACCGCTGATACTCCTGCAGCTCGGCGAGGGAGACGTTGCAGACCCCGAGGAACCGGACCTTGCCCTGATCGCGCAGTCCGAGCAGGCAGGCCATCGTGTCCGCAATCGCCGTCTGCTCCGGCGGCGCCGACGGCCAGTGGATCTGGTAGAGGTCGATGCAGTCGATGCCGAGGTTGCCGAGGCTGCGCTCGATCTCGATCCGAATCGTGTCCGGCCGCAGGCTGCGATGTACCCGCCGCCCATCCAGTTCGGCGAAGAACGAACCGCGCTCGTCGTCGGCCCACAAACCGCATTTGGTGGCCACGATGGCCTGGTCGCGCCGGCCGCGCAGGGCTTGGCCAACGATGCGCTCGCTCCGGCCCCAACCATAGGCAGGCGCCGTGTCGATGAGGTTGATGCCCAGATCCAGCGCCGTCTGCACGACGCGGATCGACTCGCGGTCATCGGGATCCGTGCCCCAAAACCGTCCGCCGCCCAGGACCCACGCGCCGAGCGCCACCACGGAACCGTTCAATCCGGAACTGCCAAGGGGTCGTTGCTTCATGGAATATGTGCTTTCAATCGGTCAGACGCGCCGGGCGCTGTCCTCGGGTTCAATGACCAGAGCTTATGTGCCCCACGCCAAAAAACCAAGACCGCTGTTTCACTTTGTGCGCATCTCAGCTTTTTCGATAGGGGTAGGGATGACGGGATTAGCGCCACCCCTCCCTCCGAACCGTACGGGCGGATTTCCCGCATACGGCTCTCCGGTCAGTGGGGTCTCGGCGAGACTAACTGTAAGCGCGCGAGCCATGTTCCAGACTAAACAAGCCCTGCGCCGCAAACCAGCGGTTCGGCCAGCGTCGGCTGTCGGCTTCACTCAGCCCGTGTCCGGGCCGCTTCTCCCGCTTGCGCAGCAGCGCCCGCAAGCGGCGGCGCAGCCACCCATCCGGGCCACTCAGGCCCGTCGGGTAACTGTCCCGGAAGTAGCCGAGCCAACCCCGCAGGATCGGGTTCACTTTCGCGATGATTTCCCCCAGGCTTCGCCCGTGGGTCCGTCGCGTCAGCGGTCGCAACCGCTCCTGCAGCTTCTTGCGGCTCTTCTTCCGCGGCCATTTCTTCCCCCCGCGGAAGTGCCAGCCCAGGAAATCGAATCCCTCGTCGGTGGCGTTCACTATCCGGGTCTTGGTCGGGTGCAGGGTCAGCCCCGCTCCCGTGGTCCACTCCCGCAGATAGTCCAGCACCGTCTCGGCCGCTTCCCGGCTCCGGCACAGCACCACCAAATCATCCGCATAGCGCACCATCGCCCAGCCCCGCCGTTCCATCTCCTGGTCCAACGGGTTGAGATACAGGTTCGCCAGGAGCGGACTGATCACGGCCCCCTGCGGGGTCCCGCGTTCGGTCGGCTGCCAGCCCTTGAGCGTTTCCAGCACGCCGGCCTTCAGGCATTGTTCCACCAGCGCCAGGACCCTGCCATCCACCACTCGCTGTTTGACCAACGCCATCAGTCCCTCATGCGGAATGGTGTCAAAGTAGCTCTTGAGGTCCGCGTCCACGCACCAGACGTAGCCTTGGCTCATCCACTCTTCCACCCTTCCCACCGCTTCCCGACAGCCACGTCCCGGTCGAAACCCATAGCTGCACTCGGCAAAGTCCCGCTCCAAGATCGGCTCCAGAACATTGCGCAAGGCCGCTTCCACGGTCCGGTCCCGCACCGCCGGGATGCCCAGCGGTCGCTTCTCGGTCGTGCCCATTTTCCCGATCCAGACGCGCCGCGCCGGTTGGCGGCGGTAGCTCCCGGTGCGCAATTCTTCCCCCAGGCGGGCCAATTCGCTCGTCCCCTGTTGGTCGAACTGTTGCACCGTTTGTCCATCCACTCCGGGAGCACCCCGGTTCCGCCATACCGCGTGGAAAGCGGCCTGCAGGTTCCGCAGCGCGCAGACTTTGTCCCAGAGTCCGAACCATACCGTTGTCGACCCGCTTTGGGCGAGCCGTGTTAGCATCCGGTCCGTCCATACCGAACGTTGGATCCACCACCCAGGGGCGCGGACCTCTCCGGCTTGTTTAGCCTGGGTTGCCCCAGACACTATCGCCGGTCGTTCTTGGCGTTCGTCGTTCGTCATGGTCGTTCCGTCTCCACTTCCCTGCGCCCCTTCGCTCCCCGGGCGTTACCCCGCTTCCTCGCTACTATGGACGCTCTGACTCCCGCCGGGCGGCTCTTCGGACCTTGCGGCCATGAACACCGTTCTGTTCCCCGACGGGTCTCCCTGCTTCCTTCGCCCATGCTTCCCATCGTTCCGTCCCCAACCACCCCACCGCGCCAGTCCGGGCATTTGTCTCCATCCACTCTTCCTCTGCCGGGACCGCCAGCCAGAAGACCCGGTCGCCTGGTGCCGACCGAGGGAAGTCCTCCCACTTGGGTCATGGCCTGGGCTTCGCACAGCGCTCGCAGGCTCGCCGCTCGGCGTGGCCGAATCGGGTTCACATGGCTTCGTTGTCTCACTTCGCTTCGTTACGGACCGATGGTTCACCTCCGGCAGCTCTCCACCCCGTGTTGCCACGACGCAGTAGCCTTCGGTCACAGGCGGGTGAATGAACCGCCTGACGAGGACTTTCACCTCGCAATATGGACGCCCTCACAGGCGCACGAGCGCGGAATTCACTCCGCAGCAAGGTTGACTCCCGGCGGGGTCTGCGGAATGAATTCCGCGCTCCGACTCTTCGGGCCGCACGGAGTCGGAAAACACTGAGATGCGCACTTTCACTTTTGTCGCGACTCTTTGGAACATGAGGATCGGCGCGCCGCCCGAGAAGCGTATCCCGAAGAAGGAAGAAGGGGTTTTGGAGGAATCCTCGGAAGAGAACGCCATGGAAGCCGTGTCATCAACTTCTAATCTGTCAGATTCTTCAACCACCAGACCGCCGGCCACAGACGTGCGCATCTCAGGTTTTTGGCGGGAGGGGATGCGGTCCAGGGTGTGGGGTGTTTAGTTGAGGTGAGGGGAGGTGAGTTCGGCGTGGGGGAAGAGCTCGTGCCAGCGACCGTTGCGCCAGAAGGTCTCCAAGCCCATCAGGGCCTCGTCACCGGCGGTGGACCAGAACTGGCCGGTGCGTTTGAAACGACACTGATACTGGCGGCAGGTCGATTCGATGGCGCCTGAGCCCAAGGGTTCGTTGGCTTTGCGGATCTGGGCGGCCGTGGCATTTCCTTCCTTCACGGCCTTGCGGGCGCGGAGGATGTCCCGGTATTGGAGGCGGTGGGCGTTGTTGTCGAAGTAGTCGATTTGCTGCTGCACCTTTTCCTGCAGGCTTTCGGTCAGGCGGGGCTGGAGTTCCTTCAGGCTCCGGATGAGTGCGGGGCTCTCGTCGCGGCGGAGCTGTTCAAGCAGCGGGACAACCCAGGCCCGGGCTTCAGGCGTGCCCTGGCCGTAAAGCTCGCGAGCGACAGCCCAGAGATGTTCCTCGCCGTGATAGAGGTCGAGCCGTTGGCGGGCATCGGGAAAACGATCCGCCACCGCCTTCCAAATCCAGAGGGCCCCGTCGGCGATGACCAGCACCTCCTGGGCCTGCCCCATCCCGAGGCGTAAGGCTTCGTAGTAGATCTGCCGGATCAGCGCCTCGACGCCGCCGCGGGTGACGGCATAGGCCCGCTGGCTGATGAGCGGTCGGCCCCCGGCGGTTTGGGCGCGATGATCGAGACGGAAGACAGTGCCCACGTAAACCCAGTGCCAGCGGGAGAGTTTCTCGCCCTGGGCGCGCAACGCCTCGGTCTGTCCCCAGTGGTCGCGTTCGCGGATGTTCCACGCGTCAATTTCAATGACCAGGGTGAAGGGCTGGGAAGGCGGCCCCTCGCGGCCGGCCACCAAGCCTTGGAGTTGCTCCGAGGTGTCGAGTTGGCTCAAGTGGGCGGCCCGCAAGCTCTGGGCCCGCAGGCCCTGGCGATGCGCCTCCCGGTCGAGGGTGGTCAACGACAATTATTCCTTTGCACCGGCGACAACTATTTTTTGCCAGTGGCTCAGGGATGAAATCCTCCTCTCCTCACCTGTTCTCCAGGGTTAGTCTTGGGGGGAAGGCCCCTTCGGCGGAACGGAGTCTTTGGCGCCGTCAGGCGCCAAAGACGGAGTGGAGCCGAAGGGGCCTTCGGGTGCGTCGGCCTGGCCCTTCTGCCGACCGCGCGCCTGCTGCCCGCGTACGCTCTCGTTGTTGAACTCCAGGATCGTGGCGTGATGCACCAAACGGTCGATCGCCGCCATCGTCGTCATCGGGTCCTTGAAAATCTGGTCCCATTTGGAGAAGACCAAATTGCTGCTGATCAGCACGCTGCGCCGCTCATAGCGCTCCGCCAGGAAGGTGAAGAGAACCTCCATCTCCTGCCGATCCTGCTGCACGTAGCCGATATCGTCCAAAATCACGGCGGCAAAGCGATCCAGCCGTTTGAGCTCGCTCTCCAAACGCAGTTCCTGCTTCGCGGCCAGCAACCGTTGCACCAGCTTGAACGTCGGGGTGAACAGGACCGGGTAACGATGACGCAAAACCAACTCGCGGCCCACCGCCGCCAAGAAGTGCGTCTTGCCACGCCCGGGCAAACCAAAGACCAGCAGGTTTTCCCCGCGGTCGACAAACCGGCCCTCCAGGAGCGTCGGCAGCAACCGTCGGATCTTCACCGGCAGCAACTTCTCCTCCAGGTTGCCCAGGGTCTTGCCCTCCGGCAGTCCGGATTCGTGGAGCAACCGTTGCACCTTGCGCTCACGCCGATCCTGGGCCTCGCTCTCGCACAGATGCTGCAGCAACCGTTGGTAGCCCCAGTCTTCCCGCTCAGCGCGGATGACACTCTCCGACCAAATCGCCGCCATGGTCGGCAGGCGGAAGGCGCGCAAGAGCACCGTCAGTCCTTCAGCCGGCATGGGCCACCTCCGTTTCTGGACTCAACAGCGCGTCATACGAATGGCACTCCGGCTGCAGTTCGATCAGCTCGATCACCGGCCGGGACTCGGGCTGCAAGAGGCGTCGTAGTTCCTGAACACTCCAGGCCGGATAAGGCGGGGTCAGATAATCGGCCAGCATCACTTCGATGTCGCTCTCGCCCACCTCACTGGCCAACTTCAGCAACCGCAAATACTCGACCGCGCCACCACGCTGACCGTGTTTGCCGACCAGGTGATCGTGCGCTTGCCGAAACGACCGGCTGGGAAACAACTGCTCCCGATAGCGATACCGCTCGAAGGCCCCGGGCTTGCGCAACAGATGGTCAATTACGTGGCGGTAATCGAGCACCACACCCCGATCTCCACCCTGGCGCGGTAGAACCAGCAACAACTCCCGCCCGCTGTAGAGCCTGAGCTCGCGCTCGTACACCTCCACTTTGAGCTCTTGGCCAATCAAGCGCGCCGGCACCGAGTAGCCCACCTTCTTGACCCGAATCGTGCTGGCCATCCCAACGGTGCAGGTCAGTTCGTCATACTCGCTCAACCGCGTCGGCGGCAGCGGCTTCATCACCGCCAACTCGGCGGCCACCTTCTCCTGCCGGCTTCGATTGCCACGCTCCAACACCTGCTCCAGGAATCGCTCGTAGGCCGTTTCCGACTCGAAGTCCCGGCTGCCGCGCAAGAGCAAGTGCTGCCGCAAGCGCCGCTTCAGATGTCCGTTGCTCGACTCGACATCCCCGTTCTCGTTGGGACGGTCGATCCCGATGGTGCGCGGCACCAGCCCGTAATGGGCGCAGAGCGAGGCGAACTGCTCATTGAACTCACGCCCCGTCCCGCCGCCACCGACGCGGTGTGTCGCCGCGCTGCTGTTGTCCACCCGCAGTTCCCGCGGCACCTTGCCCAAGCGCTGCAGCGCTTCCTGGAGCCCCTGGCGGCAGGACAGCAGCGACTCCGACAAACTGGTCTTCCCCCGAAAAAGTGGACAGGCGGGGCGCAGGGTTTTGTTGAGTTCAGTGTAGTGCAAGAGGGTGGGTTTGGAAGTAGAGATCCAGGAATTCTCGGGGTGGCCGGTAGCCGAGCGAACTGTGCAGGCGCTGGCGGTTGTAGAAGGTTTCGAGGTAGTCGAAGAGGGCGCTGCGGGCCAGGGCCCGGGAGGCGAAGGGCTGCTCGGGGGGCAGGGCCTCGGCCTTGAGAGCGGCAAAGACGCTTTCGGCCATGGCGTTGTCATAGCAATGCCCTCGGGCGCTCATGCTCTGGCGCAGGCCCAGGCGGGCGAGTTGGCCGCGCAGGAGGGCGGCGGTGTATTGGCAGCCCCGATCGGAGTGGAAGATCGCTTGGGGGCCGATCAGGCCGGTGCGGTGGGCGTGGTCCAGGGCGTGGCAAACCAGGTCCGCGTGAAGGGAGTCGGCCAAGTGCCAGCCAAAGACGCTGCGGCTGAAACGATCCACGACCAGGGCCAGGTAGAGCCAGCCCTCGGCGGTGGGAATGTAGGTGATGTCGCTGACCAGTTGCTGGCCTGGGGCGGTAGGGGCGGGCGCGCTGGCCAGGAGGTTGGGGGAGGGACAGGCAGCGTGGTCGGGCTGGGTGGTCTTGGGTCGGTAGGGACGCCGGGGCCGGGCGCGCAGGTGGTTGGCGCGCATGAGGCGGGCGACACGGTTCTCGGAGACCTGATGGCCCTGGCGACGGAGTTGATGAGTCATCCGGGGACTGCCGTAACAGCGGGCATGGCGATGGGCGCGGACCTTCTCAATGGCCTGGAGCAGGACCACCTGCTGGCGGGCGCGGGGCCCGGGCTGGCGGCGGCGGGAGGCGTGGTAACCGGAGCGGGAAACGGCGAGGGCATCACAGAGCTCGGTGAGGGGAAAGTGGGACCGCAATTGATCGATCAGTGCATACTGCCCTGCGGTTCCCCGGCCAGTATGCTCATGGCTTTTTTTAGGATGTCGCGCTGGCGGCGGAGGTATTGGACCTCGCGGTGGAGCTGGCGGATCTGCTCGGCGGCGTGGGCCGGGGGCGTTGCGCTCCGGCCCTTCGACTGCGTCGAAGGGGCCTGCGCTCCACGCCCCCGGCCCAGGGAACGGTCCCGCCAGGAACGGAGGGAGTTGGCGGAGACGCCCAGTTCGGCGGCCACCCGGTCCAGGGGGCGACCGCTGTCCAGGAGCAGTTGGACCGCCTGCTGGCGGAACTCTTCGGTGTAGGCAGGTCTGGTTTTGGGCATGTCAGTCGGTCTTTCTTCGCTGACTGCGCCCTCCCTGTCCACGAAATCGGGGGAGATCCAAACACCGGGTGGCCCAGTCCCAGTTGGAATGGGGCAACACGCAGTGGCAAAGCTGGTGCTCGTATGGCTGCCCGCTGATAGTCACCGCCAGCTCGTTCGCATTGGTCCAGTCCAACTGGATCGCCCGTCCGGCTTCCCAGTCCTGAGGAAAAAAGACCTCCTTGTCCGGCCCATGTTGCAGACGCCACACCTTGACCCGCCGCTGAAAGGTCCGCAGTTGCTTCTCCTGCACCGCCCACGGCGACCGTTCCCCCAGGTATTCGAAGAGAGCCTTCGCCTCCAGATCCGGGCTCTCCTCAAGCATCACCAAAGCCTGCGGCCAGATCTCCTCCAAAGGATCCTCCCGCGTCCGCCAAGTGTGCTTCCCTTGAAGTTCCTGCGGCGGTTGACCCGCCTTCAGATACTTCTGCGCCGTCGGCCGGCTCATCCCCGCCTTCATGGCGCTCACGCTCACGTTTCCAGTCTCTTGATACTCGCTCATCAGTTTTCGGTAATGTTGTTTGGTGATCATTCGCGGCAGCCCCCCCGAGGCCTTCTGGCCTCGGGCGGGGCCGCCGCCTCATCATCCCCAAACCACCGCCAATCCGATAATCGTCACTGGAAAGTTTTAATTGTCGCTACGCACGAGGGTGCAGCGGGAGAGTTGGAGTCCCATGCGTTGGGCCACCGGCACGGCCTGCTCGGGGGGCATTTTGCTTACCAGCAGCGCGGCCATCTCCTGGACATAGGGGGAAGCGGGGGCATGGCGACTCAATGCCAAGGCGGGATCGGCCGGGAACTGCCACGCGTCGCACTTGGGGCACCAGCCGTAGTTGCGGAACACCCGCAAGGGGCCGAAGCGCGACTCGATGGTGCGGGCCAGATAGCGCTGCCGCCGCAGGGGTTGCTGGCAGGTGAGGCACTGGCAAGGGGTGGCGTTGGCCTTGGCCTGGGCGGCCCGCTCGGCCAGCAGGCGGATGGATTCCCGGCTGGCCAGGGCGAGTTGCTCCTCGATGAAGCCCAGGTTCTGTTCGGGGTGCTCCTGGAGGCTGGCCAGTCGCTTTTCCAGGTCCTGGCGCCAGGCGGCCACTTCGGCCTCGGTGAGGCACACTTGGGAGAGGGTGGCAGCGGCTTGCGCCGCCGCCTGGCCCGCCGTCAGGATCTCCTCGGTGAGGGGTTGTTGTTCTTGGGCTTGGCGGCGCTGCTCGCGGCGGACTTTAACGTGGGGTCGGCGGGAGCGGCGAGGAACGGAGGGGGGGATTTCTGGGCTCATGGATGGGTGGGGTTGGGGACTGCCCGCAAGCGTTCGGCGTAGCGGGGAATCAGCGGGTAGAGATAGACGTCTTTGCGAGGGACCTGCAGCGCTCCGCCCTCCGGGGAGTCCTGCCGGCTACGACCTTTGGTCTGACCAACGCGTTGCCAGTTGGCCGCGCGATAACAGGTGCCGGCGAAACGCCCGGTCTCGACAAAGGTCTCCAGCAGATAAACCGGGTGCCCGTACTTGCGCTGCCAGTCGGCCCGGACCCGGCGGCTGACGCGGGCCAGGAGATGGCTGGCGAGTCCCGGCACGCCAATCCAAGGCAGGATCAGGAAGCGCGTGTTGTTGGCGATCAGAGGAAGCTGGGCCGCCCGCGTGGCGCGATCCCAGCCGATGTGGCGGTCGCGATCGGCGCACTGCCAAGCCGCCGCGCCAAAGAGCAGGCAGGCCACCGGTCGCCCGGCCCGTTCCCGCACCAAATACTGGAGGTTCTCCCCTACCGGGCTGCGGTGGCTCAGATAGTGATAGCGGTGCAGCAACCCTTCAAACAGGGCCCGCTCGGTCGCCGGTCCGGCACTGACTTCGCTGAGCTTGAGCGGTCGCAGCGCCGACAAGGGGCCCGGTAGCGGCTCCGGATGGAACGACGCTGGCAGGGAGGGCGGGCGTTTGTGGCGCATCCGGTTGGGCGAGGCCCAGCGGCAGGGTGGCAGGGTGATCCAGCCGCGCTGCTCGAGCTTGAGCAGCAGGCTCCGGGCGGCCATGTCCTTGAGTTGGCCCGCCGCGCTGCGCCACGCCCACAACTGCGCCAGTTCCCGGCTCAAACGGTATCGGCTCCAGTCCGGATGCCGGGCCAGGAGGTCCTTGACCTGGGTCAGATCCCCGGGGCCCATCCGCCGGCCTTGAATCACTTCGCACTCCGTCACGCCCGCGGACTATGGCGAAGGGGAGGATCAGAGTCCCGTCTAAAATGACACTATTTTTCAGCCGGTGGCGCTTCGTTCACACCACCATTTCTCCCTCGCTGTGAAAAAACTGAGATGCGCACGCCACAGACTGCCGCAGGAGCCCACGATGAGGCTGAAGCGGCTGGCTGAAAGGCTGCCCAGGGAAGCGTGGACGAAGGCGTCGAGCCTGTTGCCCCAGGACCGGCACAAGCGCAGGGGATGACCGCTGAGCAGACCAGTGTCCGCCTTCAGGACCGGCCTCTCTTTTCTCCAGAGCGACCCGTCGTTTGACATGACCACTTGAAATGACTACCCTGCCGGCGTTCGACTGTAGATCTCTCGTATGAAGACAATGGCCATCACGGACTTCAAGGCCCACGCTTTGCAGGTGCTCGGTGACGTTGCGGCGCGCAAGGAACGGGTCGTCGTGACGAAGCGGGGCCGACCGCTCGTGGAAGTCGTCCCTTACACCGAAACCACACCAACTCCGGGCCACCTTGCGGCAGCCCTCGTGTTCGAGGAAGACATTGTCAGCCCTCTTGGGGAGACGGTGTGGAACGTGTGCCGATGAAGTACCTCCTTGATACTCATGCCTGGGTTTGGTGGAACATGTCGCCAAAGAAGCTGTCGCGCAAGGCCCGCGCAGCCATGGAGAACGCGGAAGGCGACTCAGAGCTCCTGTTATCTGCCATTTCGGCGTGGGAGTTCTGCAAACTGCTTGAGAAGAAACGCATCGGCATTTCCTGTGACCCGGAGGAGTGGATGTCGGAGGCCCTGCGAATGCCGAAACTCCGCCTGGTCCCTCTCACCCCGGCGATTGCTTACCGATCGACCATTCTCCCCCAGCCTTTTCACGACGATCCGGCGGACCAAATCATCGTCGCGACAGCCAGAGAGGAAAACGCAACGATCATCTCGAAGGATCAGTTGATCAGCAACTACCCGCATGCCAGGACTCTCTGGTAGAGATCGGACGACCCGCCCCACAATCCTTCACACCGAGCCCTCTGGCCGTGGCGCGGCGCGTGTCCAACCCGGTCCGATATGACACCTCCGGCGCCACCGTCCCCTCGCCCCCCCCGCTTCAACCCGCCCATCAAGGGCCGCAGCGTCTCCTGCGAGCGCTTCACCCCAAACACCGACGCAATCTCCTTCCGCAGCCGTTTCCCGATCTCATAGAGATCCACTCGCGCCAACTCCGGCCACCGCACACGCGCATAGGCCTGGATTTGGGCGCTGAACTTCCGGCTCGCCTGGCGACCTTCCAGCACCCGGATCAACTCCTCGCCATTGCGGCTGCGCAGCGCTCCTCCCCACCGTTGAATGGTCTTGCGGTCCCTTTGTGTGATCCCGTTGCTCGCGCCGGATTAGCGCTCCCTCCTGCCCGGAGCCCAGTCCGAATCGCAGCCGCCGCCCCGACGACGAAACTGTCACCTTGTTTGTCTGCTCTCCAAAACCAGAGACTCGTCGCCGCTCGCAAGCTCCAGTAGCCGCGGTTGAGGAGCGGGGAGATTGAAGTCTGAATCACCAGCCGTTACCGTAGCCCATGCTTTTCGCGCGCCAGAGACGCCTGCTCGCGCTCGTCGACGCGCTGGGCGGCGAGGTCTGCGGCCTGGATTTCCAGAAGCTGCTGTTCCTTTACTGCCAGGACGTCGAGGAATCGCCTTCCTACGAGTTCGTCCCCTACCGGTTCGGCGGATTTTCCTTCACCTCGTACGCAGACAAGCGTCGGCTGATCGAACAGGGCATGCTGGCAGACGAAGAACGTCTGTGGAAGCTGACGCCGACGGGCCGCGCAGCGGCGATGGTTGACAGGCCGGAACGGCTGCGCATGCACCAGTTTGCGAAGACCCACTCGCAGTGGCGCGGGGAAGCACTGGTGGCCGAGGCCTATCGGAGACATCCGTATTTCGCCACGCGCAGCGAGATGGCAACGAGGGTCCTCGCCGAGGACGGTCCGGCCCTGACGGCGGTGGAAGCGGCACGTCCCGATCCTCCCCGGCCGGGTCTCGTCACTATCGGCTACGAGGGTCGCGCCCTGGAGGGCTACCTGAACAGGCTGCTCCAGGACGGCGTAACGCTCCTGTGTGACGTGCGCCGGAATGCGTTCAGCCACAAGTACGGGTTTTCCAAGAACACGCTGGCCGAGTCGTGCGGCGGCGTGGGCATCCGCTATGAGCATGTGCCGGAATTGGGGATCCCTTCGGGCCAACGGCGCGAGCTGAAGACCCAGTCGGATTATGACGCCCTCTTCGCCCGGTATGAACGCGAGAGCCTACCGAAGCAGACGGCGGCGCTGGCGAGGATCTACGCCTGGATAGCAACCGGTGAGCGGGTGGCATTAACGTGCTTCGAGAAGCTGCCGAGCCAGTGTCACCGGCACTGCGTGGCGGAGGCGCTGGAAAGACAATACGGAAAGGAATTCATGGCGGTCAACTTGTAGCAAGGGGTCTGCATGGGGAAAGAACGCGTTCTCATCACCGTCAAAACCTACCCAACACTTTCAGTGAAATACGTGGATCAGTTCATCGCGACCGACCTGCACTTCTTCCTCGGGACAACTCAGCAATTTCATTTCGTCGCGCCGAATCCGTGGGGCATCATCGGCGTCTTCCCGATTCCTCGGCAAATCCAGCCCGATCTCTTCTGAGCCGGTACGATCACCGCCATCGACGGCGAAGCCAGGCTGGTAGAAACGACGTTCGCCGATCATCCTCCTGACGTCCTGACGACGAACGCGTGACTTTGCCCTGCCGCGGGGCCGCGCGAGACGGGAAGGTTGATATTACAATATCAAGAACCGACCCCTTTACGAGCCCAGGAGGCCTACGCCAAGCAGCTCAGGAAGCTGACCGAAGACCGAACCGGTGAGAAAGCCCTGATCAAACTCGCCGAGATCAGGACCGGCAAGAAGGTGACCTACCCGGCCCTGGCTGATCTGCCGAAGTTGTGGGCGGCCCTGCCCCGGCGGAAGGAACCGGAGGAGCGGTACGCCGGCCAGTGCCGAGTGAGGCTGGAACGATTCGCCGCCTTCGTGGCCGAGAAACAGCCCAGAGCGCGGGAGTTCATCGAAGTGAAGGAGGAAACCGCCAGAGCCTTCATGGACAGCGAGAGCGCCCGAGGCGTTTCGCCCAAGACCTGGAACGACACGCTGAAGCTGCTCCGGGCCACCTTCAAGCATCTCCACCCGCACCTGAGCGACGGCAGCAACCCGTTCCACGGCTTGGTGACCAAGGCGACCCAGACCATCAACCGGGAGCCGTTCACGGTGGAAGAGCTGAAGGCGATCACGGAAGCCTGCGCCCAGGACGACTTCATCCGGCCGATCATCACCACCGGGATGTGCACCGCGATGCGCCGTGGCGACTGCTGTGAACTCAAGTGGCAGGATGTCGATCTGGAGCACGGGTTCATCACGGTGAAGACGGCGAAGACGGGCCAGAAGGTGGACATCCCGATCTTCCCCCTGCTGAAGGAGGAACTGGAACGGACCCGCAAGGGGAAATCGCCCTACTGCTTTCCGAAGCAGGCGGAGATGTACGCCAACAACCCGGACGGGATCACGTGGCGGGTGAAGCAGGTCCTGGCGAAGGCGCTGCGGTGGGCACACGCTCCGAAGGCGTTGCCGGAGGTGTCGCCGGAGGAAGTCCGGTGCCGGGGCCTGGAGTATCTGGACGGGCTCGAGGAATCGCCCAGGGCGGAGAAGATGCGGTCGGTGTTCACGGCCTACGCAAACGGGAAGGGACTGAAAGAGGTGATGCGGGAAACCGGCTGCAGCCGGGGCTCGGTGTCGGGCTACCTGAACGAGATTGAGCGGGAGATCGGCTGCCCGGTGGTGCGCGGAAAGCGCCGGGCACTCAACACCGACGAACTCCAGTCGTCCCGGCAGAACGGCCAGCGGAAGGTCTCCGTGCACGACTTCCACTCGTTCCGGGTGACGTGGATCACGCTGGCGTTGGCGGCGGGTGTGCCGTTGGAACTCGTCCAGCGCGTCACGGGTCACCGCACCGTCGCGGTGGTGCTGAAGCACTACTTCCGACCGGGCCGGGAGGATTTCCGGCAGGCGATCCTGGCGGCGATGCCCAAGATGCTGGGCGAAGGCAGCCGGAAGTCGGCCATCGAGGAGGCTCGGGAGATTCTGCAGGGGATGACGGCGAAGACGTGGCGGAGGGATCGGGAGCAGCTGTTGCGCTTGCTTGGCTGAGTCCCTTTTGGAGGACGCACACGCGGGACGGCCCTGCCACTTCAGGGAAACACCCGCTGCCAGGAGGCGCCGCGTTGGACCAGCCAGCGCATGTCCTCCAGGTCCGCCGTGTTCAGCGGACGATTGCCTTGAGGTGAGACTGCTACGCGGTCTTGGTACTCCCACTTGTGGTGCTCCACGTGGCCGTCCAGAAAACTCAGGTTTGCCCCACCGCCATGCCGGTAGGCGGGCAGATGGAGCCAGCGGTTGCGATCCAGCTCGATCAGGTTGCGACGCAGTTCCTCCTCCGTCCTGGCTGCCGGTCCGGGCAGGCCGAAGATCCCTGAGTCGATCGTCTCCGCCGTCACGTCGAGGAAGCCGTAGGTCTTCGATGGCCGTCGCAATTGAGATTCGTTGTGAAACGCCTGGAGAATCGGGAGGCCGTACTGGGTGTCTGCGATGATCCAGTAGTTCAGCTCGCCGTTCAGACTGTAGCTGCGCAGGCGTGCCCCGGACGGCTGGTCCGTCACCGTCGAGCGGTCGCTGGGACAGTGGTAGGGGCCGGGGCCGCCCACGTGCGGGAAAAGCGTGCCGCGCTCGATGTTATCCGGCGTCGCGTCGCGTTGGGCGTTGCCGAGGACCCAGGAGTACCGGACGCCCTCCCAGAATCCGAACGGCCGGCCCTCCTCGTTGGGAACCATCTCGCCGCCGTTATCGCCCGCATAGGACAGCCACCCCAACTGAAGCTGGCGCAGGTTGCTCTGGCAGGCGACGGATCGGGACCGCCCCTTGGCGGCGCCCAACGCCGGCAGAAGCAACCCGGCCAGAATCGCGATGATCGCGATCACCACCAGCAACTCGACGAGAGTGAAGGCGGATTTCGCGTGATTGCCTTTGGCCGGACGCATCGTTACAGTGGGTTCATGCGGATCGTTCTCGACCCAGAGGATCTGAAAGCGCTGCCGGTCTCGGTTGACCCCGAGGTGCTGGGCGGGAAGCCGGTCTTCGCCGGGACCCGCGTACCGCTGCAAGCGTTCTGGAGCAATCTGGCCGACGGCGCCACCTTGGACCAGTTCCTTGAGTGGTTTCCAACGGTTTCCCGTCAACAGGCCGAGGTGGTGCTGCGCCACGCCCTCCGGACCCTGGCCCAAGCGGCATGAGAAGAGTGCTGCTGGACGAGTGCTGCCCGTCTCCCCTCGGCCGCGATCTCAAAGGAGTCAAGGTGTTGACGGTGGATGCGCTGGGATGGAAGGGCCGGAAGAACGGCCTGCTCGTCCAGAGCGCGGAGGGTGTTTGCGACGTTCTCATCACCGCCGACCAAAGCCTCCGATACCAGCAGAACCTCTCGGGACGCCGTCTGGCCATCATCGAACTGCCGTTCAACTCCTGGCCGCTGCTCCGGACGATGATCGACGTCATCCAAGCGGCCGTTGATGCGATCGGCCCTGGCGAATACATGCGCTTGAGTTCTCCATAGTCGGCTGCTGTCATGGTGGAACGTCGCTTGACGCCCATGGAGGGGCGAGCTCCCGCGAGCCCCTGACATTCCTCCAGTCTTCGCAGAAAGCATGGAGCTCGTGGAAATCGCCCCTCCAAGAGACCGAAGCTCAAAGCAAGTCGCTCGCGCGAACCATGGAGAGTTGCACGGTTCATGGTCCTAATCGGCTGCCGGGGTGATGTCGTTGACCGCGCGGTAGAAGCGGGCTGGCGTGGCGGTGGTGGTGTCGATGAGGCCGCAGCCGTCGCCACCCAGGATCATGGTCTGCCAGTCCTCCCAATCGACCAAGTTGTCGCTCCGCTGCAGTCGGACACGCTGGCCGCACTTCCCGTTGACCGGCAGCCGAATGCTCCCATCCGCCTCCATCATTGCCGGGCCGATGCGGAGTTCGGTGGCTGGACTGATTTCGATTACTTTGAGACCGGCAGTAATCCCCGCCACGTAGGCATAGCCGCCAGAAACCGCCACATGCCCATCGTGCCGCCGCTCATCAGAGTCCCCCCAGACTGGGCCGATGAGGTCCGAGATTCCCGATTGCCGGGGATTGGCCGGGTCACTGATATCGAACGCCAGAACATTCGGCGCCCCCACGAAGACGATTTCACCGGAGATCGCGGGGTAGCCCACGTAGCCAACCGGGGCCTGCGATCCGCCCACTAGCGACGGGTTGGTGGGGTCGCTAACGTCGAGCACTCGCAGGCCCTCCCAAATGTCGGTTGTGTAGGCATGTTCCCCGGAAACAGTCACGCCGATGGCAAGACCGGCGAGGTCGTAGCTGCCCACCCGCTGGAGATTGGCCGGATTGCTGATGTCAAGAATCGTCAAACCATCTTGGTGATGGCCCGCGGTCTCGTCAAAACGCCCGCCGGCAACGTAGGCGTAGGTTCCCGCAACCGTAACGTCGTTGGCTGCTCCTTTCGTCTCGTAACGGCTGACAAGGCGTAGGTTTGCCGGGTCGCTGAGGTCGATGACCTCGACCAGGCCTTTGGATGTCTGCGCCTCCTGATCATACCAAGTCTCCGCTACGTACGCATGGCTGCCCGACATCGCCACGGCACGGGCACCCCCGCTCGTGTCGTAGCCACCCACCCGCCGTGGGTTTGCCGGGTCCTTCACGTCAATTACCTCAAGGCGGCCTTGTTGGTCTGTGTAGCTTTGACCCTGGTCCCACCACGTTTCGGCCACGCAGGCGTAGTTGCCCGAGACTGCCACGCGACGCGTAAACCACTCGTGAGTGTCCGAACTCGTGTCATAAGCACCCACCGGCTGCGGACTGGCGGGATGGCTGATGTCGAACACTTGGAGACCAGACCAAGTTGTCACGTAGGCATGGTCACCGGCGACCGCCAAATCGAGCGAGGTGGATGTTTGATAGCTGCCTACTCCTCGCGGGCTGGTCGGATCGCTGATATCGATGACCTGATGACTGGACTGCTCACGACCACTTGCCACATAGGCATAATTCCCGGATACAGCAACGTCCGCGCCGTAAAAGCCGAAGTCTGTGTCGTAACTGCCCACCTGTCGCGGGTTGCCTGAGTCACTGACGTCAACCACAATCAGGCGGCTTGCAGGGTTGGCCGCGTTTTCCGTCAGGTATGCATGATTGCCGGAAACGAACACATCATGCACATCATAGCCAGAGGCATTGTACCGGCCCACCTCATGCGGATTGGCCGGGGCGCTGATGTCAATGACCTTCAGACCTGCGTGCATTCCCTCGCCATCCTGTAAAGAACCGGCGACGTAAGCATGTTCGCCCTGAATCGCGAGAGATCCCTCCACACCGCCCATGATGCTCACCCGGCGTGGATTTGCGGGGTTGCTGATGTCGAGCACCTGCAGTTCAGAACCAACTGTCAGCACGTATGCATGGTTTCCGGACACTGCGATTGCGCCCGAAGAAACGCCGTAGCCGCCGACTCTCTGCGGATTTAAGGGGTCACTGATATCGAGCACCTGCAGATCTGAATCTTCAACCGCCACGAACGCATGGTTGCCGGAGACTGCCACGCTCCTGGAGAAGCCGCCGGTAATGTAGCCCCCCACCCTCTGGGGGATGGCGGGGTTGCTGATGTCGACCACCTGCAAGCCACCTTCCAGGCAGGCAACAAAGGCGTAACTGCCGGAGATCACGACGCCCCAAGCATGACCGATTGTGCTGCAGATTCCCTCCTGCCGTGGATCGCTCGGTTCGCTCATGTCGATCACCTGCAGCCCTGAACTGGTGGCCACGTAGGCATGGTTGCCTGCCATGACCACATCATAAACTGCGCCGCCGGTGTCGTATCCTCCGACCACCCGGAGGTCCAAGTCCTGGGCGTGAGCCATTGGAGCAGCCATCCTGGTCAGCCCAATCAGCAGGGCCAAGGAGGCGGAGGTTAAGAAAGCGGAGCGGGTCGGGTCAGTGTTTCGAGTCTTCATGGTCACGGGATGGGTTGAACTGAGTTCGAAGTAGGGAGCTATTCGCGATTGACAGCATTCCAGCGCGCGAGGATGTCGCCCAGTTCGAGCGGCTTCCAACCGCCGGTGCCGTCGAGGCGGCTGCCGGAGAGGAGTTCGGCCAGGGCCTGCGGCGGCGAGTGGCGAGTGTCAGATGGGAAATCAGGAAACTGGATCGTCCGGTAGGCGGCTTCATTGGTGGCGTAGCGGCTCCGGAACACGGGAGTGACAGGCAGACCGGAGGTGGCATCCCAGACCTGAGCACGCTGGTTCGGGTATTCGAGGATGATGAACTGGCCGGTGTCATCGAACCATGCCTGCACGGGAACTTCCTTCAGGCTGGCGGGATGGAGGGACACTTCCTGGGTACCCGACAGGGCCCGCACGCGAATCGGGCTGCCCGGATCACGGGTCACAATGACCGAACCGTCCCGGCCAGTCTCCGCCAGAGTGTTCGGGGCCTCGGGCCGGAGCAGGACTGGCGGTTCGGTATTCTCCGGAAGTTCCCAAACGTACACCGCATGGGCCGGGTGCATCGTGAAGAAGAACCGGCCATTGGCGCTGAAACCGACGGGGCCGGACGCCGTGAAATGGTCGATGGGAGGTGTGAGCGGTTCGTCGGTTCCCGAGTCCCAGACACGCACGCGGTGATCGGCGGCAAGGGTGGCGTAGCGGGAGCCGTCGGGGCTGCGGACTGAAGTCGAACTTCGAATGTCGAACACTGAACGTCCAACGTCGAAGTTGGGCTCGCCTTCGATATTCAGCGTTCGGGGTTCTGGGTTCGATATCCGGCTTCCACTTCGCCAATCCCAAGTCGTCGCCTTCCCGTCCTGAGTGACCGTCCGAACTTGCGTGCCATGTTCGCTGAAGCCCGTCCACGCGACCGGGGCGCCGAGCGGGATCGACGGGCCGAGCGGGGAGCCGTCGCGCACAGCCCAGACTCGAAGTGTTTTCGGTGCGCTTTGGGTGAGAAGGCGTTCACCTAAAGCATCGAAGCGTGGTGGCAGCGGGCGGTTGTTCGCCCCGCCGGCAAAGTGAGGGATGGTGTTGCTCAGCGGCTTGCCATCCAACGCGGAGATCATGCGCACCTGGTTGAACTCGGAGCTGCCCACCAGGATCACTTCGCCGTCGGGTGAGAAGAGGACCTCGGAAGGACGTTCGGCAAAGGGTTCGGTCAGGAACACTGTCTCGACGGTGGCAAGGTCCCAGAGGCGCAGGCGACGGTCGCGTCCCACGGTGGCGAGTTGATCCTTCGTGGAATGAAAGGCGGCGTCGGCAACGGGTTGGCCGTCGTGGGTGATGACGGCGGCGAGTCGCGGCCCTTGCGCGATGATGGAAGCGATGCGGAGCCGATCCACGACGTCGCGTTCGGGCGGCCCGGCCTTCAGCGCCAGGGCTTCGGCGAACCAGAGCAGGCTCTTGAAGGAGTCGCCTTCCTGCAGGAGGTTGACGCCGGTGAGGACGTTCAACCGGGCGACTTGGCGGAGGTTCTCGGCAGCATTTTGTTCCGCCCGCTGCAACTGCCAGAGAGTACCGCCAAAGCCGGCGATCAGCGCCAGGACCAAGCCGGCAGTCAGGGCTGCGACCGCCGTGTGACGTCGGCACCAGCGCCAC
Organism: Verrucomicrobiales bacterium; assembly: GCA_024233305.1. Classification (GTDB taxonomy): domain Bacteria; phylum Verrucomicrobiota; class Verrucomicrobiia; order Limisphaerales; family J093; genus J093. Next base: position 617,330 of record JACKPV010000023.1, on the reverse strand, counting down.
ACTCTGGCGGTCTGGCTGATAGGACGGGCGAGGATGGGCTCGTTCTTGAGGAAACGCCTGAGGTCATCGGCCAGTTCGTTGGGGGTGACGTAGCGGCGGTTGCGGTCCTTGTCGATGGCCTTGAGCACGATCCAGTCGAGGTCGGTGGGAACCTTGAAACCGAGCGTGACATCCTCCGGGATAGGGGTAGGGATGACGGGATTAGCGCCACCCCTCCCTCCGAACCGTACGGGCGGATTTCCCGCATACGGCTCTCCGGTCAGTGGGGTCTCGGCGAGACTAACTGTAAGCGCGCGAGCCATGTTCCAGACTAAACAAGCCCTGCGCCGCAAACCAGCGGTTCGGCCAGCGTCGGCTGTCGGCTTCACTCAGCCCGTGTCCGGGCCGCTTCTCCCGCTTGCGCAGCAGCGCCCGCAAGCGGCGGCGCAGCCACCCATCCGGGCCACTCAGGCCCGTCGGGTAACTGTCCCGGAAGTAGCCGAGCCAACCCCGCAGGATCGGGTTCACTTTCGCGATGATTTCCCCCAGGCTTCGCCCGTGGGTCCGTCGCGTCAGCGGTCGCAACCGCTCCTGCAGCTTCTTGCGGCTCTTCTTCCGCGGCCATTTCTTCCCCCCGCGGAAGTGCCAGCCCAGGAAATCGAATCCCTCGTCGGTGGCGTTCACTATCCGGGTCTTGGTCGGGTGCAGGGTCAGCCCCGCTCCCGTGGTCCACTCCCGCAGATAGTCCAGCACCGTCTCGGCCGCTTCCCGGCTCCGGCACAGCACCACCAAATCATCCGCATAGCGCACCATCGCCCAGCCCCGCCGTTCCATCTCCTGGTCCAACGGGTTGAGATACAGGTTCGCCAGGAGCGGACTGATCACGGCCCCCTGCGGGGTCCCGCGTTCGGTCGGCTGCCAGCCCTTGAGCGTTTCCAGCACGCCGGCCTTCAGGCATTGTTCCACCAGCGCCAGGACCCTGCCATCCACCACTCGCTGTTTGACCAACGCCATCAGTCCCTCATGCGGAATGGTGTCAAAGTAGCTCTTGAGGTCCGCGTCCACGCACCAGACGTAGCCTTGGCTCATCCACTCTTCCACCCTTCCCACCGCTTCCCGACAGCCACGTCCCGGTCGAAACCCATAGCTGCACTCGGCAAAGTCCCGCTCCAAGATCGGCTCCAGAACATTGCGCAAGGCCGCTTCCACGGTCCGGTCCCGCACCGCCGGGATGCCCAGCGGTCGCTTCTCGGTCGTGCCCATTTTCCCGATCCAGACGCGCCGCGCCGGTTGGCGGCGGTAGCTCCCGGTGCGCAATTCTTCCCCCAGGCGGGCCAATTCGCTCGTCCCCTGTTGGTCGAACTGTTGCACCGTTTGTCCATCCACTCCGGGAGCACCCCGGTTCCGCCATACCGCGTGGAAAGCGGCCTGCAGGTTCCGCAGCGCGCAGACTTTGTCCCAGAGTCCGAACCATACCGTTGTCGGCCCGCTTTGGGCGAGCCGCGTTAGCATCCGGTCCGTCCATACCGAACGTTGGATCCACCACCCAGGGGCGCGGACCTCTCCGGCTTGTTTAGCCTGGGTTGCCCCAGACACTATCGCCGGTCGTTCTTGGCGTTCGTCGTTCGTCATGGTCGTTCCGTCTCCACTTCCCTGCGCCCCTTCGCTCCCCGGGCGTTACCCCGCTTCCTCGCTACTATGGACGCTCTGACTCCCGCCGGGCGGCTCTTCGGACCTTGCGGCCATGAACACCGTTCTGTTCCCCGACGGGTCTCCCTGCTTCCTTCGCCCATGCTTCCCATCGTTCCGTCCCCAACCACCCCACCGCGCCAGTCCGGGCATTTGTCTCCATCCACTCTTCCTCTGCCGGGACCGCCAGCCAGAAGACCCGGTCGCCTGGTGCCGACCGAGGGAAGTCCTCCCACTTGGGTCATGGCCTGGGCTTCGCACAGCGCTCGCAGGCTCGCCGCTCGGCGTGGCCGAATCGGGTTCACATGGCTTCGTTGTCTCACTTCGCTTCGTTACGGACCGATGGTTCACCTCCGGCAGCTCTCCACCCCGTGTTGCCACGACGCAGTAGCCTTCGGTCACAGGCGGGTGAATGAACCGCCTGACGAGGACTTTCACCTCGCAATATGGACGCCCTCACAGGCGCACGAGCGCACGCGCCCTCGCGTGCAGGATTCGACGCCCCCGTCGAATCCGTTTTCACTTCCGGCCCCAGCCCCCTTTCCAGAGCCAACCGGCGGGGGCGCCGGTCGGGGACACGCGGGGGCGCGTGTGCTCCCCTGGATTTCCGCAAGGCGGGCGGACGGCTGCTGCGGTTCCTCCTGGCTGAGGATCCGTTGAATCTCGGCGAACCCGGCTTCTCGCAGCCGTTCCTCGGGAAAAGGCGTGGTGCCGGTGAGGAGTTCATAAAGCAGGATGCCCAGCGAATAGACGTCGCTGCGGGTGTCCACATCGCTGACGCCGCCCGGTCCCCGCTCGGCCTGCTCGGGGCTCATGTAAGCCGGCGTGCCGATCATCTGGAGCAGGCTGGTGTGGAGCGGCTTGTCGGTAAGCGGTTCCTCGATGGCCTTGGCGACTCCGAAGTCGATCACCATCGGGTGGCCCGAACCATCGGGACTGCCCGTGACCAGGACGTTCGAGGGCTTGATGTCCCGGTGAATGATCACCTTCTGGTGGGCATGCTGGATGGCGTGGCAGACGGGGATGAGGAGTTCGAGGCGTCCCTCGATCGAGAGTCGGTTTTCCTCGCAGAACCGCGTGATCGGAATGCCCCGGACCCGTTCCATGACGAAGTAGGGACGTCCAGTCTCCGTGACCCCGGCATCGAGCACCTTGGCGATGTTGGGATGGTCCATCATCGCCAGGGCCTGCCGCTCGGCCTCGAAGCGGGCGATGACCTGCCGGGTGTCCATGCCCAGCTTGATGATCTTCAGGGCGACCTGGCGGCGGATCGGCTCCTGTTGGTCCGCCAGATGGACCACGCCGAACCCGCCTTCGCCGAGTGGTTCCAGTAGCCGGTAGCGGCCGATCAGGGTGCCGGGTTGTTCCAGTGTTGCCGCGTTGGGTGTATCCAGGGCCACAATCTCCGCGACCGGGGTCCGCATGAACTCGTCGTCCTCGGAATGGTCGGTCAGCAGGACCTCGACGCGCCGACGCAGGGCCGCATCCTCGCCGCAGGCCACCTCGACGTACGCCGCGCGCTCTTCCTCCGATGCCTTTTCGATGGCTTCGAAGAAGATGTCGCGCTCGGGACAATCGCTGGCTTTGGCTTCGGCGTTCATCGCTGACACGGTCCGTTCATGAGGGAATGGCGTAATCCGGGGCCAAACCCTGACACGGAATTTCAAAATTCTGTCCGGGGCGCTCCCGGCGCCTCAAATCGCGAAGCGCCCTCAGACCGTTTCGCCGTCACGAATCGCCCCCTTCAACCAGGACCGGGCGTACGCCCAATTGCGATGCACGGTCCGCTCCGAGACCCCGAGCACCTGCGCAATCTCCGGGACCGTCATGCCGGCGAAGTAGCGCAGTTTGACCACCTGGGCGGCGACGGGATCGGTGTCGGAGAGTTCATCCAAGGCTTCATTCACGGCGAGGGCCTCCGATTCTGGTGCCCGCATCACGAGGCGGCTTTCGTGGAGTTCCTCGAGCGGCACCGCATCACCGCGTTTGGCGGCTGCCTTACTCCGCGCGCGATCAATGAGAATCCGCCGCATGGCTTCGGCGGCAGCCCTGAAGAAGTGAGTTCGCCCGCGCCACTGTTGGTGATCATTGCCGGCAAGCCGCAGCCACGCTTCGTGGACCAGGGCAGTCGCCTGCAGGGTCTGGCCGGGCTTCTCGGCAGCCATGCGAACCGCTGCCAGGCGGCGCAGTTCCCCGTATACGAGCGGCAGCAATTCCTCCGCGGCCTGGGATTCGCCACGTTCCACGGCATCCAGCAGCCGGGTTACCTCGCTCATTGAGGCGGGATGATACCGCGTGCACGGACTGACCGGCAAGCTCTCCGCTCGCGCTGCCAAAAACCTGTCAACCCTTTCTTCGGGCGAAATATTTGCAGTCGTTTTCGTGAGTCTTCGCTCGCACGTCATCCGCTGACGGGAGTCTTCAGGCCGGTTTCCACACCCTCTCCGGCGCCCACAGAAACGTGGGTTATCACTGCAAAGGGGTCAGTTCTTGATATTGTCACATGCCTGCCCTCGGGCCTTGGGTTGGTGAGGGAGGCCGTGCTCGCGGTGCGGGAAGCGAGAAGTCGACAGCCCGAGTGTGTTCAAGGCACCGGACGTCACCGCGACCCGCGCGAGGTGCCCATCCGTGGTGGATCCTACTGCATGGTTACGGCTAAAGCATGCGCCGATTACACGTCGGCGGCTACGAGCTACTGAATGGTCACGGCGCAGCTTTTCACAAGTCCGAGGCGGCTGGGGAAATGGTGCACGGGGTTCATTCCGCTGGCCCCACCGGCCGTCAAGCTTGCTGCGGAATGAATTCCGCGCTCGTGCGCCTGTGAGGGCGTCCATATTGCGAGGTGAAAGTCCTCGTCAGGCGGTTCATTCACCCGCCTGTGACCGAAGGCTACTGCGTCGTGGCAACACGGGGTGGAGAGCTGCCGGAGGTGAACCATCGGTCCGTAACGAAGCGAAGTGAGACAACGAAGCCATGTGAACCCGATTCGGCCACGCCGAGCGGCGAGCCTGCGAGCGCTGTGCGAAGCCCAGGCCATGACCCAAGTGGGAGGACTTCCCTCGGTCGGCACCAGGCGACCGGGTCTTCTGGCTGGCGGTCCCGGCAGAGGAAGAGTGGATGGAGACAAATGCCCGGACTGGCGCGGTGGGGTGGTTGGGGACGGAACGATGGGAAGCATGGGCGAAGGAAGCAGGGAGACCCGTCGGGGAACAGAACGGTGTTCATGGCCGCAAGGTCCGAAGAGCCGCCCGGCGGGAGTCAGAGCGTCCATAGTAGCGAGGAAGCGGGGTAACGCCCGGGGAGCGAAGGGGCGCAGGGAAGTGGAGACGGAACGACCATGACGAACGACGAACGCCAAGAACGACCGGCGATAGTGTCTGGGGCAACCCAGGCTAAACAAGCCGGAGAGGTCCGCGCCCCTGGGTGGTGGATCCAACGTTCGGTATGGACGGACCGGATGCTAACGCGGCTCGCCCAAAGCGGGTCGACAACGGTATGGTTCGGACTCTGGGACAAAGTCTGCGCGCTGCGGAACCTGCAGGCCGCTTTCCACGCGGTATGGCGGAACCGGGGTGCTCCCGGAGTGGATGGACAAACGGTGCAACAGTTCGACCAACAGGGGACGAGCGAATTGGCCCGCCTGGGGGAAGAATTGCGCACCGGGAGCTACCGCCGCCAACCGGCGCGGCGCGTCTGGATCGGGAAAATGGGCACGACCGAGAAGCGACCGCTGGGCATCCCGGCGGTGCGGGACCGGACCGTGGAAGCGGCCTTGCGCAATGTTCTGGAGCCGATCTTGGAGCGGGACTTTGCCGAGTGCAGCTATGGGTTTCGACCGGGACGTGGCTGTCGGGAAGCGGTGGGAAGGGTGGAAGAGTGGATGAGCCAAGGCTACGTCTGGTGCGTGGACGCGGACCTCAAGAGCTACTTTGACACCATTCCGCATGAGGGACTGATGGCGTTGGTCAAACAGCGAGTGGTGGATGGCAGGGTCCTGGCGCTGGTGGAACAATGCCTGAAGGCCGGCGTGCTGGAAACGCTCAAGGGCTGGCAGCCGACCGAACGCGGGACCCCGCAGGGGGCCGTGATCAGTCCGCTCCTGGCGAACCTGTATCTCAACCCGTTGGACCAGGAGATGGAACGGCGGGGCTGGGCGATGGTGCGCTATGCGGATGATTTGGTGGTGCTGTGCCGGAGCCGGGAAGCGGCCGAGACGGTGCTGGACTATCTGCGGGAGTGGACCACGGGAGCGGGGCTGACCCTGCACCCGACCAAGACCCGGATAGTGAACGCCACCGACGAGGGATTCGATTTCCTGGGCTGGCACTTCCGCGGGGGGAAGAAATGGCCGCGGAAGAAGAGCCGCAAGAAGCTGCAGGAGCGGTTGCGACCGCTGACGCGACGGACCAACGGGCGAAGCCTGGGGGAAATCATCGCGAAAGTGAACCCGATCCTGCGGGGTTGGCTCGGCTACTTCCGGGACAGTTACCCGACGGGCCTGAGTGGCCCGGATGGGTGGCTGCGCCGCCGCTTGCGGGCGCTGCTGCGCAAGCGGGAGAAGCGGCCCGGACACGGGCTGAGTGAAGCCGACAGCCGACGCTGGCCGAACCGCTGGTTTGCGGCGCAGGGCTTGTTTAGTCTGGAACATGGCTCGCGCGCTTACAGTTAGTCTCGCCGAGACCCCACTGACCGGAGAGCCGTATGCGGGAAATCCGCCCGTACGGTTCGGAGGGAGGGGTGGCGCTAATCCCGTCATCCCTACCCCTATCGAAGAAGCCGGGATGCGCGCCGCCGTGCGTCCACCGGCTGCCCGAACTTGACGCGGCGCCGCGCCCGTGGAAGCTCGGTGGTCATGCACCCTTCTCGACGTCGTTTTCTCCAGACGACCGGTCTCGCCACCGGCGCGTTCCTGCTGGATGGCCCGAATCTTCCCGCCGCCACCAATGCCCCCCAAGCGTCCCTGGCCATCGGCGATCTGCCGGTCGGTTCGGCGCCGGCGCCCGTCGCCCTGCCCCATTTCCCTTCGCGCCTCCACGCCTTCGTGTGGCGCAACTGGGATCTCGTCCCGCTGGAACGGCTGGCCACGGTGGTCGGCGCCACGCCGCAGGCGATCCGCGACCTCGGCGGAGCCATGGGGTTGCGCGCGCCGGCGCCGGTCAGCGTCGATCAGGAACGACGCAGCGCCATCACGATCATCCGCCGCAACTGGCAACTCCTGCCGTACGACCAGTTGCTGGCCCTGCTCGGGTGGACGTCCGACCAGCTGGCCTTTGCGCTGCGCGAGGACGACTTCCTGTATATCAAGCTCGGCAACCTGAAGCCGGCCTGCGCCCCGGTGCGATACCAACCTTCCGACGACGCCACCCGCGAGCGTGAAGCCACCATCGCCCGGCAGGTGCGGGCCACTTTTGCTGTCGACCAGGAACCCGCGGAACCCTTGTTCGACTTCGTGCGGCAGTTGAGTGCGCCACCGGAACCGGCAGCCACCGCCCGGCCGGTTTCGAAGCTGAGTCCGCGCTACTGCTATTCCTACTTCGCCCTTTACGGTGATCCGTTGCTGGACCCGCAGGCGGATCCTTTTCCTGACGGTTTCCTGGCCCGGCTCGCCGCGTCGGGCGTCGACGGTGTGTGGTTGCAGGGGGTGCTCTATCAACTGGCCCGCTTTCCCTGGAATCCCGAGCTGAGCCGGGAACGCGAGAAACGGCTCATCAACCTGGCCCGTCTCGTCGAACGCGCCGGTCGTCACGGCATGGGCATCTGGCTCTACCTGAACGAACCCCGCGCCATGCCGCTGGCCTTCTTCGCTGACCACCCCGAGTTGCGGGGCGTGACCGAGGGGGACCACGCGACGCTGTGCACGAGCGTGCCCGCGGTGCGCGATTACTTGCGCGATGCGGTGGCATCCATCGTCCGCGCCGTGCCCGACCTCGCCGGGTTCTTTACCATCACGGCTTCGGAGAACCTGACCAACTGCTGGTCCCACCATGCCGGCGCCAACTGCCCGCGTTGCGCCTCGCGCCCGCCCGCCACCGTGATCGCGGAGGTCAACCATTGCATCGTCGACGGCATCCGCCGGGCGGAGGGACGCTCGCGGTTGATCGCGTGGGACTGGGGCTGGCGGGACGATTGGGCGCCCGAGGCCATCCGGCAGTTGCCGTCCGAAGCCTCCCTGATGAGCGTCAGTGAGTGGAGCATCCCCATCAACCGCGGCGGCATAGGGACCACGGTGGGCGAATACTCGATTTCAACGGTCGGCCCGGGACCGCGCGCCCGACGTCACTGGGCGGTGGCCCGCGAACGCGGCCTGCGCGTCATCGCCAAGATCCAGGCAGGCAACACCTGGGAACTCTCGTCCGTGCCCTACATCCCGGCCGTTCGCAACGTGGCCCGGCACGCCGCCAACCTGCAAGCCGAGGGGGTGGACGGTTTGATGCTGGGTTGGACCCTCGGCGGCTACCCATCCCCCAATCTGGAAGTCGTCGCCGAAATCGCGTCCCAGGCGCCGAACGCCGCTGCGGACCCCGTGGAACCGGCGATGCGCGCGGTGGCGGAACGTCGCTTCGGTCCCGCTGTGGCGCCGTCCGTGGTGGCGGCCTGGAACCGTTGCAGCGAGGCCTTCAGCGAGTTCCCCTACCACGGCGGCCTGGTCTACAACGCCCCGATGCAATACGGCCCGGCCAACCTCCTCTGGGAACGCCCGACCGGTTACCGCGCTTCGATGGTCGGTTTCCCGTACGACGACCTCGATGCCTGGCGGCAGGTGTATCCCGCGGACGTTTTCATCGGGCAGTTCAGGAAGGTCGCCGAGGGACTCACGCAGGCCGGCGAACGACTGCGCGCCGAGGTCGAGCGCCTGGCGGAACGTCTGACCTCCGGGCAGCGGGCCACCGTCGAAGCCGAACTGCGGGTGATGGAAGCGGCGGGAATTCACTTCCGAAGCACAGGCCACCAGGCGCGGTTCGTGGTGGCCCGCAACGCCCTGGCTGGCGTGGAATCGAAGGCGGTCGCGACTCCGCTGCTGGACGAACTCGAAACCGTGCTTCGCGCAGAACTGGCCGACGCGGTCCGGCTCCACGCCCTGCAAACCCGCGACTCACGCCTCGGCTTCGAGGCCTCGAATCAATACTTCTACGTGCCCGCGGATCTCCGGGAGAAGGCGATCAACTGCCAGGACCTCTTGGAACGCTGGCTGCCGGCGCAACGCGCCCGGTGGAGCTGACACAGGAAGCAAGCCCGCAGTTCGACCGACCTCAAAACCGTGCGCATCTCAGTGTTTTCCGACTCCGTGCGGCCCGAAGAGTTGATAGGGGTAGGGATGACGGGATTAGCGCCACCCCTCCCTCCGAACCGTACGGGCGGATTTCCCGCATACGGCTCTCCGGTCAGTGGGGTCTCGGCGAGACTAACTGTAAGCGCGCGAGCCATGTTCCAGACTAAACAAGCCCTGCGCCGCAAACCAGCGGTTCGGCCAGCGTCGGCTGTCGGCTTCACTCAGCCCGTGTCCGGGCCGCTTCTCCCGCTTGCGCAGCAGCGCCCGCAAGCGGCGGCGCAGCCACCCATCCGGGCCACTCAGGCCCGTCGGGTAACTGTCCCGGAAGTAGCCGAGCCAACCCCGCAGGATCGGGTTCACTTTCGCGATGATTTCCCCCAGGCTTCGCCCGTGGGTCCGTCGCGTCAGCGGTCGCAACCGCTCCGGCAGCTTCTTGCGGCTCTTCTTCCGCGGCCATTTCTTCCCCCCGCGGAAGTGCCAGCCCAGGAAATCGAATCCCTCGTCGGTGGCGTTCACTATCCGGGTCTTGGTCGGGTGCAGGGTCAGCCCCGCTCCCGTGGTCCACTCCCGCAGATAGTCCAGCACCGTCTCGGCCGCTTCCCGGCTCCGGCACAGCACCACCAAATCATCCGCATAGCGCACCATCGCCCAGCCCCGCCGTTCCATCTCCTGGTCCAACGGGTTGAGATACAGGTTCGCCAGGAGCGGACTGATCACGGCCCCCTGCGGGGTCCCGCGTTCGGTCGGCTGCCAGCCCTTGAGCGTTTCCAGCACGCCGGCCTTCAGGCATTGTTCCACCAGCGCCAGGACCCTGCCATCCACCACTCGCTGTTTGACCAACGCCATCAGTCCCTCATGCGGAATGGTGTCAAAGTAGCTCTTGAGGTCCGCGTCCACGCACCAGACGTAGCCTTGGCTCATCCACTCTTCCACCCTTCCCACCGCTTCCCGACAGCCACGTCCCGGTCGAAACCCATAGCTGCACTCGGCAAAGTCCCGCTCCAAGATCGGCTCCAGAACATTGCGCAAGGCCGCTTCCACGGTCCGGTCCCGCACCGCCGGGATGCCCAGCGGTCGCTTCTCGGTCGTGCCCATTTTCCCGATCCAGACGCGCCGCGCCGGTTGGCGGCGGTAGCTCCCGGTGCGCAATTCTTCCCCCAGGCGGGCCAATTCGCTCGTCCCCTGTTGGTCGAACTGTTGCACCGTTTGTCCATCCACTCCGGGAGCACCCCGGTTCCGCCATACCGCGTGGAAAGCGGCCTGCAGGTTCCGCAGCGCGCAGACTTTGTCCCAGAGTCCGAACCATACCGTTGTCGACCCGCTTTGGGCGAGCCGCGTTAGCATCCGGTCCGTCCATACCGAACGTTGGATCCACCACCCAGGGGCGCGGACCTCTCCGGCTTGTTTAGCCTGGGTTGCCCCAGACACTATCGCCGGTCGTTCTTGGCGTTCGTCGTTCGTCATGGTCGTTCCGTCTCCACTTCCCTGCGCCCCTTCGCTCCCCGGGCGTTACCCCGCTTCCTCGCTACTATGGACGCTCTGACTCCCGCCGGGCGGCTCTTCGGACCTTGCGGCCATGAACACCGTTCTGTTCCCCGACGGGTCTCCCTGCTTCCTTCGCCCATGCTTCCCATCGTTCCGTCCCCAACCACCCCACCGCGCCAGTCCGGGCATTTGTCTCCATCCACTCTTCCTCTGCCGGGACCGCCAGCCAGAAGACCCGGTCGCCTGGTGCCGACCGAGGGAAGTCCTCCCACTTGGGTCATGGCCTGGGCTTCGCACAGCGCTCGCAGGCTCGCCGCTCGGCGTGGCCGAATCGGGTTCACATGGCTTCGTTGTCTCACTTCGCTTCGTTACGGACCGATGGTTCACCTCCGGCAGCTCTCCACCCCGTGTTGCCACGACGCAGTAGCCTTCGGTCACAGGCGGGTGAATGAACCGCCTGACGAGGACTTTCACCTCGCAATATGGACGCCCTCACAGGCGCACGAGCGCGGAATTCACTCCGCAGACCCCGCCGGGAGTCAACCTTGCTGCGGAATGAATTCCGCGCTCCGAAAGAGCTGAGATGCGCACCTCAAAACCCGAGGCGTCGCGCGGCCGCCAGGGGATTGGTCGCGCTCACCACATAGCTGTCGAGCTGCGTGTAGCCTTCGTTGATGCACTCGAAGATCCCGCGTTCGCGGAAGTCCTGAATCAACTCGTCCCAAAGGTCGCGCGCGAGGTGCTCGTCCCGTTGCGCGAGGGCCCACATCATCCAGCCGGAGGCGGTCGCCCAGTAGGCCCCGTTTTGATAGCGCTCCGGCGCGATGGGCACCAGCAACCGTTCCCAGTGTTCGCCCGCCAGCAAATGCCGCACCTGGCCGCGCCAGAGGAATCGTTCCCGCTGCGAGACGAGGAAGTCGATCACCCGCTCGCGCCGGTCGCCCAGCGGGAAGTCCAGCCAGACCGCGAAGGCGTTGCCCCAGATGTCGAGTTGCCGGCAATCCTCCGTCGCCGCCACGAACGCCCCCGCGTCGTCGTCCCAGAGCGTTGCCAGGTTCGATTCGATCAGGGCCGCCCGCCGACGATACTCGCCCGCCCGCGGCCCGCCCAAGGCTTCATGCCAATCCGCCAGTCGTTGGCAGGCTGTCCAATACAGCAACGACTCGAACAGCAGTTCGCCCGTCTTCCCGATGGTATCCGTGAACCCGTATGGTGAATGGGGCTTCGCCGGATCATTGTAGACCAGCCCGCTCCCACCGCGCGGGATGTAGTCCATCGCGCGATCCAGCGGTCCGGACCAAGCCCGGAAGAGCGCCAGGCGGCCGAACGGGTCGACGCGTCGCAAGTGTGTGTCCACGGCGATGGCGAGGAACTGCGCGTTGTCGATGTTCGGTTCGCCAATAGGATGCCCTTCGCCCCCGGCCGTGTAAACCGCCACGCCTTCCGGACGCACGCGATCCGGCGCGGCGCCATCCTCCCGGATGCCGGCCACGAGGGCCTGAATGCAGGCTTCGACGTCCGCCTCAGGGATGAGGTCGCCGGCGTTCTCGACCATGTAGGTGAAATCCCGCGTCCATAGCGCGCGGTAATTGCCCTTGCCGTCGGGGGTGTAGAACGGATGCCCACCCACACCGGGAACCTGGCACCCTTCCAGCAGACGCCGGGCGGCATCCGCGAGAAACCGGACTTCGGCACTCTCGGATTTCGGATCACCCTCCTCCCTCCGCTCCGGCCGGCCCAACCCATCGCCCAGGATCTCCCAGAACCGGACCCCGTTGAAGACATGCCCGGACGGATGGACGACCAGTTCCGCGTTGCTGCCGACCCCGCTCACCGCATAGGCCCGCCGAATTTCGGCAAATGCCCCGCGGGCGATCCCGACCGGAAACCCGCCGGGCGCCCGTTCCAATTCGCCGATCTCCATCACCAACGGCCGCGGCGCCACGCACGCGAAGATGTCGGCGAAATCAAAGTGCGCTTCCAGGCCGGGGAAGTCCCAGCAAGGGCAGTGACCGTTCTTCATGTTCGCCACGGTCGTCAGCCAACCGCTGCTGCAAGCGGCCTTGATGCGTTCATCCAGCGCGGCGACATACATCGTGGTTTCCCCGCCCAACGAAAGCCCCGCCACCGCCAGGCGGTCGGCGTCCACCTCCGGCCGGGTTTCGAGATAATCCAGACAGCGGAGGGCGTCCCAGGTTCGTTCGCCCATCAGGCTCCAGTCCGCGTGCTGCAAAATGTGCTGTCCGATGTCCGGCGCGATCACCACGTAGCCCAGGCGGGCCAGCGCGCGACCGTACCAATACAAGCCCTGTCCGCGCACCACCTGTTCCCCGGTCCCGCCGTGGCCGTGGAGCGCCAGCACCGCTCCCACCCGCCCGCGGGCCTCCGACGGCAGTGCCAGCCAGAGATGCACGCGCCGGTCCGGCAGGGTCTGGATCGAGAGTTCTTCGAGCCGGATGCCGTCGGCCCCCGCCGGCTCATGCCGCAGCAACACCGGATCCAGCGGCACAGCGGCCGGCCGGCGACCGCCCATCATCAGGCGGAACAGGGCCTCCCGCGTCGCCTCCCGCCATTGGGCAGCCTCTCCCGGTGACGTGGCGGCAAAACGCTGGGTGCGCTCGCCGGCAACCACCGCCAGCAGACAGCTTGAAAGGAGGAACGCTAACGGGATGCCAGGAACGGGCCCCGCAGAACCGGATCGTAACCGGCGGAGGATGGCTTTCACGCCCGCTATCTTTACCGCGGACTCAGGCCGGACGTAAGCGGAACTTCGCCCCGGATCCCTGTCTCCGATGTCGCGCGACCCGCCCGCTGCCGGCAAAGCCGTTCGGGACTCCCAAACCCGACGTCGGGGGATTCGGGACACTTCGAGGTTCCCCCGGCCGCCGGGCCGGGGTAGACTCGCGCCGCAGCCTGACACAAGCCCGCACCATGAAACGGATCAAACTCCTTAACAACCTCCTGAGCGCCGCCCTCGTCGTGCTCCCGTCCGTGCCGGAGGCATTGGCGGCCGACCGTCCGAATGTCGTCCTGATCATGAGCGACGACCAGGGCTACGGCGACCTGCGTTGCCACGGCAACGGGGTGATCCGGACGCCCCACCTGGACACCCTTCACGGCGAGAGCGTCCGGCTCACGAATTTCCACGTCGATCCGACGTGTTCCCCGACGCGTTCGGCGCTGATGACCGGGCGTTACTCGACCCGGACCGGTTGCTGGCACACGATCATGGGCCGGTCGTTGTTGTTCTCCGGAGAGGTCACGATGGGGGATGTGTTCCGGCGGGCGGGTTATCGCACGGCGGTTTTTGGCAAATGGCACCTGGGAGACAACTACCCGATGCGCCCGCAGGACCGGGGGTTTGACGAGACCCTCGTGCTCGGAGGAGGCGGGATCACGCAGACGCCGGACTTCTGGGGGAACGACTACTTCGACGACACCTATTTCCACAATGGCCGGACGGAACGGCAGCAAGGCTATTGTACCGACGTTTTCTTCGAGGCGGCGCAGGCCTTCATCGAGACCAACCGGGACCGCCCGTTCTTCGTCTACCTGCCGACCAACGTGGCCCACGGTCCCTACAACGTGGCGGACGAATACAGCCGGCGATATCGCGAGGCCGGGGTGGCGCCGACGATGGCGAACTTCTACGGCATGATCGAAAACCTCGACGAGAACGTGGGCCGACTGCGCGCCTGGCTCCGCCAACTCGAACTCGAACAGAACACGATCCTGATCTTCATGACCGACAACGGCACGGCGGAGGGCGCCGCGCCACGCCGCAATGAGACCGGGTCGTGGAGCGGCTTCAACGCCGGCATGCGCGGGCAGAAGGGATCCCAGTACGACGGCGGACACCGCGTGCCGTTCTTCGTGCGCTGGCCGGCGGGAGGCATCGGGGGGGGACGCGACGAGCACCGGTTGGCGGCGCATTTCGACGTGCTGCCGACGCTGGCCGAACTTTGCGGGCTCGAGATTCCCGCGCGCGTTGCCCTGGACGGCGTGAGCCTGGCGCCTCTCCTGCGGGGAAACCCGGCGGACTGGCCGGAGCGCACCTTGTTCGCGCACGTCCAGCGGCAGGAGATTCCGCCCAAGTGGGTGCGAAGCGCGGCCATGACGGACCGTTGGCGGCTGATCGACGGGAAGGAGCTTTACGATCTGCCGGACGACCCCGGGCAACAACGGGACGTCGCGGCGGAGCATCCGGAGGTCGTGACCCGCTTGCGTGAAGCCTACGAAGCTTGGTGGGCGACCCTTGAACCCTCGTTCGATGATTACGGGCACCTCGCGCTCGGGGCGGAAGCCGCGGATCCGGTCGATCTCACCTGCCACGACTGGCACAGCGACCAGGTGCCGTGGCATCAGGGGATGATCCGGGCCGCGCCGTGGGCGAACGGTTACTGGGTCGTGCTGGTGACGCGTCCGGGACGGTACGAGTTCACCCTGCGCCAGCAACCGCGCGAGGCCGCCTTCCCGATCCAGGCCGACCGGGCACGGGTCCAGGTCGACGAGGTCGAGGCGGAAACCGCCATTCCCGAGGGCGCGACGAGCGTCACGTTGACATTGAACCTGCGGGCCGGCCCGGGCCGGTTGCAGACCTGGTTCACGAATGCGGCGGAGGGGCGCTCCCGTGGGGCGTTCTTCGTTTCGATCCGCCGCCTGTCCGACCCCGAGTAAACGCCGGCAGCCAACCTTGTTTTCGCATGAAAAAACCCTCCTTCCTGCTTCCCCCTTCTTGGTGGCGGCAAATGGGCCGTCTCGCAGGAATGCTCCTGCTGACCGGGGGCGCCGCCCTCGAAGCCCAGCCGGCCAAGCCGAACATCCTGTTCCTCTTTGCGGATGACCAGTGCTTCGACACGATCCGGGCACGGCGCAATCTCGAGGTGCGCACGCCGAACCTCGACCGGTTGGTGGCGGCGGGAACGACCTTCAGTCACGCCTACAACATGGGCGCGTGGAGTGGCGCGGTATGCATCCCGAGTCGTACCATGCTCAACACGGGGCGGTTTCTGTGGCCCGTGCAGGCCCTGGACAAGAACCTCGAACCCGAGCGCGAAGCCGGCCGGCTGTGGGGCCTCGAAATGAGGTCGGCGGGCTACGACACCTACTTCACCGGCAAATGGCACGTGAAAACCGACGTCGCGAAGGTCTTCGACGTGGCCCGCCACGAGCGCCCCGGCATGCCGAAGGACACGCCCCAAGGCTACGACCGGCCCAAGCCCGGGGAGCCGGATTCGTGGCGTCCGTGGGATCCGCAGTTTGGAGGCTACTGGGAAGGCGGGCGCCATTGGAGCGAGGTCGTGGGCGATGACGCCACGGATTACCTGGCCACCGCCGCGCAGCGCACCGCGCCCTTCTTCATGTACATCGCTTTCAATGCCCCCCACGATCCCCGGCAGTCCCCCCGTGAATACGTCGAGATGTATCCCCTCGAACGTATCGCCGTCCCGGTGAATTTCCTGCCCGAGTATCCCTGGAAGGAAGCCATCGGATGCGGCACGGGGCTGCGCGACGAACGGCTCGCTCCGTTCCCGCGGACAGAATACGCGGTGAAGGTCCACCGGCAGGAATACTACGCGATCATCACGCACATGGACGCGCAGATCGGGCGCATACTCAAGGCGCTCGAGCAATCAGGGAAAGCGGACAACACCTGGATCTTCTTCACCGCCGATCACGGGCTCGCGGTCGGGCATCACGGACTGATCGGAAAACAGAATCTCTTCGACCACAGCGTCCGGGTGCCGCTCATCGCCGTGGGGCCGGGCGTCCCGGCCGGGCGCCGCATCGATGCGCCGGTCTACCTGCAGGACGTCATGCCGACCGCAATCGAACTGGCCGGCCGCGGCCGCCGGGATTACATCCAGTTCCACAGCCTGCTGCCCTTGCTGCGCGGCGCAGCCGGCACGTCGGCCTACGATGCCGTCTACGGCGCGTATCTCAATCTCCAGCGTTCGATCACCTGCGACGGTTACAAGCTGTTGTTGTATCCGAAGGTCCCGAAAGCACTGCTGTTCGATCTCGAAAAGGACCCGCAGGAGATGAAGGACCTGGCGGAACAACCCGGCAGCGCCGCGATCATGAAACGCCTTTGGACCCGCTTCCGGGCACTGCAGCGGGAGATGGAGGATCCGCTCGACCTGCGCGGCGTTTTCCCGGAACTCGATTGAAGCTCGGGCGCGGCCCGGTGCATCGTCCGTGCCGCGCCATCGCGCGAAACGCGCTCAGAACAGGTGGGCGTCGCGCAGGGCAGGGAACGCCTCGCGCCAGTCCTCGACAACCTTCGGGTCCAGTTCGGCGGCCACAACCGCCTCTTCGGGACCGCCATCCGCCAGGATCTCCCCGCGGGGATCGATGATGAGGCTCCGCCCCGGGTAATCGACGGCAGGATCGGCGCCGCAGCGGTTCACACCGACGACATACGCCTGGTTCTCGATGGCCCGCGCCTGGAGCAGGGTGATCCAATGGGCGACGCGGACGGCGGGCCAGTTGGCCAGCACCACGAAGAGAGTCGCCCCGCGGGCGGCCGCCTGGCGGAAGGCCTCGGGGAAGCGCAGGTCGTAGCAGATGAACGGGCAGACCAGGAATCCGCCCCATTCGAACAGCGTGATGTCCCGACCGGGTTGGATCTGCCGTTCCTCGCCCGCCGGACTGAAGGCATGCAGCTTGGCGAAGCGCGCCAGGATGCGACCGCGAGGATCGCTCACGACCGCCTGGTTCTCGGTGATCCCACCGCGACCGCCACGAACCACCCCGCCCATCACCAGGCACTCGAATTCCCGGGCGACGCTTTCCAGGAACTCCTCGGTCGGCGCATGGAGCGCCTCCCGGGTAACGGACAGGTCCATCGTAAACCCGGTGGCGAACATCTCCGGCAACACGACCAGGGAGCCCGCAGGCGGGGGGCTTTGCCGGAGCAGCGCCCGGATCCGGTCGAAGTTCGCGGGTTTGTCCTCCCAGGCAACGTCCCACTGGCACCCAATGATTTTCATGATCCCTCAAATTGCCGATTCGCCGCCTCCCGGCGCCCTCCACCGGGCCGGACCTGCGCCGACGCCCCGCCAACCGCGCCCCGCCATTCCCGGCCAGCCGTCCGGGTTCCGCGCGGATCAGGCGGGCGGCTGTTTCCGAACCTCCTGCTCGCGGTCGGGCGGGCCCTCGGGCGGCGGTGGCTCACCACGTCGCTTCTCCTGACGTCGATGTTGCTCGACCGAGCAACTGTCGGACATTCACGTCCGGAAACCCAACCGCGGAAGCACCCACTTCAGCAGCGCAAAATAGGCTGCCACCATCAGAATCAGGTAGATGTAATCCATATCCCCTCAAAATATGTTTCAGAGTCTGGAGCGAAGCCTCCGGGTGTCAAGCCTGCGACACGTCCTGGCCGGAAGCCGAGGCATCCCGGGCCCGGGCCAGCCGTCGGAGATTGTCGAACGTGAACAGGCCCGTGTTGTGACCGTCTCCCCAGACCGGCTGCAACCCATACGCGCCCACCGGAGCCAGCCGCACGAGCTGATACGAGTTCGGGGTCAGCTTCGGCGGTGGTCCCCGGTGCAAATGGCCCATCACGTCGACCTCGCCCTGGCACGCCGCGCAGGGGCAGGCCCTTCGCAGTGCTTCCAGGGTAAGGTAATCCTCCGAACCATCCGCCCACTTGATGGCGAGTTCGCTGCCGATGACCTGCAAATCCAATGGTCGCACGCCGCCCAGCATACGCCCGGTTCGGCGCCGATCCAAGCCGGCGACGCCCGGCGGCAGCGGGCCCGGGACACCCGCCGGCATCACGGACGCTGGACGAACACGTGCAACCCCTTCTTGTTGCCCACCACGATGTCGGCCCGCCCGTCGCCGTTCAGATCCGCCGCCTTGACCTGGGTGCCCACCCCCGAGTCGCTGTCCACCCGGTGCGGCACGAATTCCGCGCCGTTCGGCCCGCGGGTCAGCTTGAACCAGTAGAGCACGGCGGGCGCGTTCGGTTCGACGTCGCCCTGCGGTCCGTGCGCCCAGAAACGTTTGCCGGTGATCAGGTCCTTGAGGCCGTCCCCGTCGATGTCCGCCAGGTCGAGCGCATGCGGCTGCGAGAACGAAACGCCATACGGATTCTCCGCGGGGGTCTTGTTCACGAACAGCCGCCGTTTGAAGTCAATGCGGTCGCCGTCCCGCACCTGCTCATACCAGGCCAGACCGTAGCCGTGGCAGGCGATGCTGGTGATGACATCGTTGAGCCCGTCACCGTTCACGTCGTAAGCGAACATCTGCGCCCCGCCCACGGCAATGCCCTGGTCGGTGGGCGGACAGAAGACGAACGGATGCCATTTCCACAGCGGGTTGCCATCGAGGGAGGCGGGTTGCTGATACCAGCCGTTCGATTCGATCAGGTCCAGCCGGCCATCGCCATCGATGTCGCCCGCGCCCAGGCCGTGGGAGTACTTGTGATACGAGCCTTTCGCGCTGACCGGGATGAAGGTCCATGGCGCCACGGGATTGGCGGGGTCGGGGTGGGCGTAGCCCAGACACCCCCCCGAGCAGCAGATGACCTCGGGCCGACCGTCGCCGGTGACGTCCAGATAGTCCGGCGATTCGTTGTCGGGCACCTGGATCGCGGGGTGGGCCCGCCAGTGACCCGGCTGGTTCTTCGGATTCTCGTACCAGAAGCACGGTTCGCCCGGCAACCCGATGATCAGGACGTCCGGCCAGGTGTCGTGATTGAAATCGTCGGTGAAACAGAAGAAGCAGTTCGAGTAGGCGTTCCGGCTGCCGAGGGCGCCTTCATAACCGGGCACCATTTCGTCCGCGCCGTCCGAACCCTTCCGGGTGAAGGTCTGCCCGGCGGGGGCAAGCTCGTGACGCGTCTTGAAATCCGGCCCCTCGAACCACAGCGGGCCATAAACCACATCCTTGTGGCCATCGCGGTTGAAGTCCGCAAAGTCGGCGCCTTCACCCCAGAACTCATTGGTCACACGAAACCGGTCAAAGTGCGGCTGGCCGGCAAGCAGCGACCATCCGCCGGCAAGGACGAGGAGCGGCAGGGCGGCAACGTGTTTTTGCATGCCGCTTCTCTGACAAGTCTCCGCGCGGGGGTCAAGCGCGATGCACGCCGCGACGCCGCGGGCGCTTCCCGGAACACCCATTGCCGGCGCGACGCGCTCCGCCAATCTCCCCCGACTCAATACAGGCTGAAGTTCACCCCGGTGCCGAAAGCGGCGGGCGGGTCGGGGCGCAGGCCGTGCTCGTTGCGATAGATGAACACGTGCGACATGGCGCGGGTGGTCAGCAGCACATCCGGCACGCCGTCGCCGGTGAAATCGCCCGTCAGGGCCAGCCGCTCCTCGCCTTCGGCATCGTCCGCGCGATCCATCACCAGCAGGGCCACCGCGTTTCCCCGCCCGTCGTAAAGCGTGCGGGGCTGGGCCACGAGGATTTCCGCCACGCCGTCGCCGGTCCAGTCGATCAGGGCGTGGTGGCGCGCATAGTCGGTCATGATCCGGGTCCGCACCGTGCCCGCTTCATCCAGCACCCAAACCGGTCCCTGCCCCCACGGCTGATGATCGATGTCCACGGCGATCTGCCGACCGGGCTCCCCGGCCAGCACCGGTCCGACATCCACCGACTCGAAGTGCTGACCGGTGACCTCCCAGAGGGTCCGCCCGTTCCCATCGAGCATGGCGATGCCGTTGGCGCCGCAGAAGGTCATGACAAATCGCAGGTCGCCGGGCGTTGGGCCGCCACGAACCTGCCGGAAGCAGTCGCAGTGTCCCCGCCCCTGATCGAACTGCCGGGCCTGATACACCCAGCGCACGGAACCGTCGGCATTCAGCATCGCATAACCCGCCATCACCTCGTCGCGACCGTCGCCATCAAGATCGACGGGCACCGGTTGGTGCGCGGTGCGAAAGCCGCCGGGGTTCTCGACGGACCACAACTCGCGGCCCTCGCGATTCAGCGCCCAGATGCGCGTATAGCGGGTCTTGACGAGCACGTCCGTCGCGCGGGGGCCGCCGTTCAGATTGGCGAACACGAGACAATCGGTGGCAGCGGCAGGCAGCGGCAGGCGGCGGCGTTCGTGGCCGGTGGCGCCGTCGAGTTCGACCAGCCACCCCCGGGTGGCGAGCACCACTTCGTTTCGCCCGTCGCCGTCCCAATCGTAGATCTGGCAGGGCACGTCATGGTGCAACTGGCGCCGGCCAATGGTGGGATCGCCCCACCGCCAGAGCACGCCACCGTCCAACCGCTGGGCCACGACCGCACTGGTGTAATGCACGTCGTTCTGATCGACGTTGCGGGCGCTCACGATTTCGACGGCGCCATCGCCCGTCAGGTCTCCGGCGACCACCCAGGCGCCGCTGTATTCCGGGTCCAGAGGGATGGTTTTCCACGGCGTCACCGGCACGGGTTCTCCGGCCACGATCGTGGTCGCGACCAGCAGCGGCAAAACGGACCGCGACCCAAATGCTGGCGAAGGGCGCTTCATGGGAGGGTGTCGGAATCCTGCAACCGGTAGAAACGGGCCGGCGCCGGCGCCAACGGTTCGACCACGGGAGATGCCACCGCCGGCAGCAGCGGCGTCCATGGGCCCCGAATGGTCGGCGCCCAATGGAGCACCCCGCCGCCCTCCCACTCGAGCCGCAGTTCACCGGCCTCGATCCGGGGGAGCGCCAGGCGCCATTCCGGCTCACGAGGCGTCACTTGCAGCGCGCCGAGATAGGTGAAATGACTGGCGCTGTCGTTGGCCGGCGACGGCCCCAGGGTGACGACCACCTCACCGGCAGCGGTGGGACGCATGCCGCGCACCGTGGCGGTGCTGGCGGAGTTGTTCGCCGCGTCCAGGACGGCCGTCGCGGTAATCGCCCCGATGACCGAGTAGCGGGTTTCGTGGTTGTCGCCGACGCCGAGACGGGAGGCAAAGAAGTGAAAATCGTAGGCCAGGGCCGGATCCAGGCGGCTGAGGCGAAAGGCGGGAAACACGTTGCTCAGGCCGCCGAACGGTTCGGTGTTGCCGAAGAGGGAATCCCCCGCCGCGTTCCCCGGGAACGGGCTGCCGGTGCTGGCGCCGTCCTGATTCGCGCCATTGAACCGACGGAGAATGATCAGGCTGGCATCCGTTGGCCGGCCCACCCGGTTCACGATTTCGAGCAAGCGGCCCCCGGGCATCGTGGCGATGGCATCGGTGACGTTGTTCCACACAAACGTCGGATCATCCGGCGCCGGCCCCGGCCGGGTCGGGCGGGCCGTCGCGCCGAAATCAAACAACCAGGGTTGCCGTGCCGGGTCCATCACCTCGCCGGTGAGGGTGGTCCCGGATGCCACGGGGTTGCCCGCGCGGTCGGTCACGCCGTCGAACGTCAGCGTGAAGACACCCTGCACCGACGGCTTCACCGAGAGGACCACCGAATCACCATCGTCGCCGACGACCGCCGACGTGACCATCGCCGCCCCGCCGTTCAGCCGATAGGCGCCCGCCTGACGGGCCGTTTCGGCATCCACCCGTTCGCTGAACGTCACCGTGAAGTCCCGGCCGTCGGGACTGGCAACCGAAAGCGGAACCGGCGGCGTGACGTCGGGAACCACGCGGAGCACGGCGGTGGCGCTGGTCTGCGTCGAGACCCGATTGCTGGCCGTGAGCGCGAACGCGGCGCCGTCGTCCTCGCGCGACACCGGGTCGAGGGTGAGGCGTACCAACCGCGCACCCGCGACCGGTTGACCATCGCGCAGCCATTGCAGCGCCACGGGTGGCGTGCCTCGCACGCCCGCCTCGAAAGTCACGGCGTGAAATTCCTCGACGGTTTGGTCCTGCGGTTCGCGCGTGAAGCTTACCGGGTCGGGATCATCCGTGCCTTTGCCCATCCAGGTATCGAGCACGGGCGCCACCAGCGCCGTCCAGATGGCGTAGCCGGTCGCGTTCATGTGCAGCATGTCGGACTGGAACAACCCGGCGCGGGGCCGGCCATCGGCGTCGAGCATCGGGGTGAAAACGTCGATGAACTCGACTCCCGGATCCTCGTCGGCCATGGCGGCAAGGGCGGCATTCACGGCCCGCTGCGCGTCCAGATAAGCCTCCCGGCTCGGGCTCGGCTTCACCGCAAGGAAACCCACCCCCGTTCCCGGCAACACTGCCTGGGCCCGGTCGCGGAACGTCCGATAATCGGCGATGACCTGCTCGACGGACTTGCCACCCGCCAGATCGTTGTCCCCCTCGTACACGATGACAAAGGCGGGTTGATAGACCGCCACCACCCGGTCGAAGTAGTAAAGCAGATCGCTCATCTCCGAACCGCCGAAGCCACGATTCAGGACGGCGTACGGGGGAAAGGCGCCCGCCAGACCGGGCCAACCGCGGATGCTCGAGGACCCGGTGAAAACCGCCGACGATGCTGGCGGCGGGTTGGCCAGGTCGGCCCGCTCGAACGCCAGGATCTCGGACTCGAACCGCGTCGCCTCCTGGGCCACCCCGCCTGAAGCCCACAGGGCGCCGCCCGCGATCACCGCCGGCAGCGCCCTGAGTTGGGATCGGGCGCGGCTCGAACGGGGCCCGGTGGGAACATCGCAGCCGGAACCGGCTCGCGCGTTCGGTCCCTCCCCGCCGAGGATCGGCCTCATGGCGCGGCCACCGCCCGATAGAACTGCCACGCCCCGGCCTGGTCGATCGCCACCGGCTGTGACTCACTCGCCAGCGTGACGCTCTGCACGTCGTTCCACGAGTCGGCGGCCAGCGTGGCGGAGCCCTGAACCTGATAGGTTGCCCCGATGGTGCCGCTGAGGGTGAAGGTGAACCCACCATCAGTGAGCTGCGCCCCCGACAAGGTCGCGGGCCCGGCGGGGGGCGCCTGTTCCCAGTCCAGCTGCAGAACGCCCAGATAGGTGAAGTGATTGCCGTTGTCGTTGTTGGGCCCGGGCGCGAGCGCAATCGAGATTTCGCCCGCCGCATTCGGCTCAAGGCCGGTGACCGACACCGTCTGGTCCACGTTCACGGCGACGTTCAGAAACTCGACGGTCTCCGTGGCGCCGGTGATCGTGAATTGCGTTTCGCGGTTGTCGCTGACGCCCATGCGCGAGGCATAGAGCACCAGGTCGTAAGGGACGCCGGGGGTCAACCCGGTCAACTTGAAGGCCGGGAAGATGTTCTCGAGACCGCTCCACACCTCGGTGTTGCCGTACATTGAATCGCGCGTGGCGCTGATGGGATAGGGCGCCGGATCCTGGGTGCCGTTCTCGTTGGCGCCGTTGAAGCGGGAGATCATCTCCCAGTTGATCGAGGTCGCCGTGCCGTCCACGGTCAGCAAGCGTTCGAGCACGCCGTCGCCGGTGCCGGCCACGGACTGGGTGAGGTTGTTCCAGATCTCGGTCACGCCCGCTGTGGCATCGGTCGGGGTGCCGGTGGCGCCCAGGTCCACGAGAATCCGCGGCGTGAATGGCGGGGTCCAGTCCACCTGCATCACCCCGAGGTAGGTGAAATGGTTGCCGTTGTTGTTGTTCGGACCGGGGGTGATGCTGATCGTGACCTCCCCCGTCGCGGCAGGTTTGACGCCGCTCACCGCGACCGTGGCATCCACGTTGTTGGCGGCGTCGAGGTCGCCCACCGCCGCGTTCGAGCCGCTCACCGTAAACCGGGTTTCGCGGACGTCGCTCACGCCGGTGCGGGAACCGTAGAACGTGAAATCATAGCTGGTGCGCGGATCCAGTCCGGTCAGCTTGAAGACCGGCAGCACGTTGTCCAGCCCGCTGAACGTCTCGGTGTTCCCAAACAACGAATCCCGGGTCGCGCTCGTTGGGTAGACCGTGGCCGCCGTGCTGCCGCTGGTGTTCGCGCCGTTGAAGCGCGCCACCATTTCGAGCGCGGCGCCGGTGGCGGACCCGTCGGTGGTGACCAGGTCCGGCAACACGCCGGCGGGATCGATGCCGATGGCGGTGGGCAGGTTGTTCCAGTAAACCTCCGGTTCCGGTTCGACCGCCTCGGTCGGCGAATTGCCCGAGCCGAAGTCGAACAACCAGGTCTGACCGGTCGAAACGAGCTTCACCTCGAGCGCCCCGAGATAGGTGAAGTGGTTGCCGTTGCTGTTGTTCGGGCCGGGTTCGAGCCCGATGGTGATTTCCCCGAACATGTCCGCCGCGATGCCGCTGGCGGTGACGGTTTCGTCGACGTTGTTCGCCGGGTCGTAATCGAGGACGGTCGCGTTGCTGCCGGTGATCGTGTAGCGCGTTTCCCGGTTGTCGGTGACCCCGGTCCGCGAGGCGTAAAAGGTGAGGTCATACACCTCGCCCACGGGCAGGGCGGCCAGGCGGAACTCGGGGTAGATGTCGGCCATGCCGTTGAAGTCCTCGGTGTTCCCGTAAAGCGAATCGCGGGTGGCCGTGGACGGGTAACGCGTCGCGGCGATGGTGCCGTTCTCGTTCGCGCCGTTGAAGCGGGCAAGCATCCAGAGATACATCGTGGTGACGTTGCCCTCCGAGTCCACCAGATCGAACAAGGTGCCCACCGGATCGGTCCCCACGGTGGTGATGTTGTTCCAATGGGTGACCGGCCCCCCGGCACCCGGTTGCGTGGGCGAGTCCGGCGCCCCGAAATCGAACAGCATCTGCCCCGCGCGCAGCGGCGGCAGACCGGCACAAAAGGCCCCTGCCAAAACCACCGGGAGCGCCGCTCTCCGGAAACACCCGGTCGAGCGGCCCACCGACGACAACAACGACGACATTGAGGATTGCATACGATCAGCTTCTGACTTGTGTGCCGGGAGTATGCCGAACGGCCCGTCGCTGGGAAGCAAAACCATCCTCGCCCCGGGCCGTGCGAATGGTCCTTCGAGATCCTCGAACTCCCCCTGCGAAATCGTCTTCTCATCACCAGCACGGGATCGCTCGGCGTTCTCCGGGAGAAGCAACTCGAAGTCTGTCTTGCCGATGATCTGCTCGCGGCTCATGGCATCCGCCCCGCAAAACCTGTCGTTCACCCACGTGAAGCGATGGTTGGCATCCTGGCGCCAGATGACTGCCGGCAGGTGTCCGACAATGGACTCGTAAAGGCCCTCTGCTTCACCCAAGGAGGGTACAAAGGACCTCTTGGCCGAATCGGGAGGAGCGGAGTGAGGCATGGTCCAGTTGATCGACTGAACGGCAATCGCAATGTTCTCCGTGAACGCTCGCAGCAGCTGCCGGTCCCACGCGTCGAAGCCGTCGTCCTGACTCGGTTCGAGGTGGAGCACGCCGATGGGTTGGCCGTGGGCGGTCACCACCGTGGAAAGGAAGCCCGGCGAGCTGGCTTGGCAGACGTCCAGGGTCGCAGACTTGTCGAGCGATACGTTCAGGAGGTCTTCTGCGATTCCAGCAGGGCGGTTGTCAAGGAGTCGTGGAAGAGGTTTGAAGGGAGAGATTTGGTTCGATTTCTCTGGGCACCCCCTCCTCCCCCTGCTTCACTCCGGGCATGTCGGTCCATCTTTCCAACGTGGTGAGCCAGGGACTGCCCCCGGAACCCGAGTTGCTCCAAGGGGTCCAGGTGCGTCTCATCAAGGAATCCGAACGCCCCCGGTTCGACGACCTTCTCCGCCGCAGGCACTACCTCAAGAACGCCACCGCCGTGGGCCAGGCCCTGCGCTATGTGGCCGAGTTTCAGGGGCAGTGGCTGGCCCTGCTGGTCTTCTGTTCGCCCGCCTTCCACCTCAAGCCCCGCGAGCGCTGGCTGCATTGGTCGGCCCGCGAGGTGGCGGCCCGGCGCCATCTGCTGGCCCAAAACCAGCGCTTCCTGGTCCTGGCCGCCCCGGGGCGCTGGCCCAATCTGGCCTCGCGCGTGTTGAAGCTCAGCTGTGAACGTCTGGCCCAGGACTGGCAGCAGCACTTCGGCCATCCCGTGCTCGCGGTCGAGACCTTCGTCGATCCGCAACGCTTCCGGGGCACCTGCTACAAAGCCGCCGGCTGGCAACGGCTCGGCTCCACCCGGGGCTGCCAGCGCGACTGGCAGGACTTCTACACCGACACCACCCATCCCAAGCAACTCTGGGTCCGGGCGCTGGGGCCCGCGGCCTTGAAGCACCTGCGCGCGGCCCAACTCCCGCCGCATCTGGCCGCCCATGAACGGCCCCTGCCGCCGGCCTGTCCGGTGGCCACGGGCCAGTTGTTTTCGTTGTGGCAGTGTTTCGCCGAGCAGATGCATGAACCCCGCCGGCCCAAGGGCCTCCGGCATCCGCTGGCCACGGTGCTGAGTTTGATCGCCCTGGCGGTGGCGGCTGGTTCCGACGGGCCGCACGCGATTGCCGAATTCGCCGCCAGCCTCAATCACGGTCAGCGCTGGCAGTTGCGTTGCCGCCCGCGCCCGGGGGCTCCCCGGCAATGCGACGTGCCCAGCGAGCGCACCTTCCGCCGCTTGCTCAAAAAGATTGATGTCGAGCAACTCAAGGGCGTGCTGGTCGGCTGGATGGCCCGCGAGGATCCCCGCCGGGCAGAGGTCCTCCACCTGGACGGCAAGGTGGTCAAGAATGCCGCGCCGGCCCCGGCGGTGGCCACGGCCCCGGAACCGCCCGAGGAGATCCCGGCAGAATTGCAGAAGCCCAAAGCCGACAAAGCCCTGACACTGGTCAACTTCGTCACCGACCAGCAGCGACTGGTGGACCAAGTGGCTGTGCCAGCCAACACCAACGAGGAGGCGGCGGTCGCGGCGCACTGGTCCTCGATGGACCTGGCCGGGGTGTGTGTCACGACCGATGCCGCCCACACCACCAAGGCCAACGCGCGGCAACTCACCCAGGGCAACGGGGCCGATTACCTCCTGATACTCAAGGGCAATCAACCCGGGGCCTTCGCCAAAGCCCAATCGCTCCTCGGGGGCGCTTTTCCCCCCTCAGGCCCGCACCATCGAAAAGGGGCACGGGCGGGTTGAAGACCGGGCGCTGTGGTGCGTGGCGGTCACGCCCCAGACCCTGGGACTGGCCGGCGCGGCCCAGGTGTTGCGCGTGGACCGCAAGGTCGATCATGTCCGCGGCGGGCAAGTGGTCAAACACACCGAGGAGACCGTCTACGCGGCGACCAGTTTCTGGACCGACGAGGCCGGGCCGGCCCCCCTGCTGGCCTTGGTGCGCAGTCACTGGAAGATCGAGAACGGCCAGCATCATCGGCGGGATCGCACCCAGGACGAGGATCGCTGTCCGGTGGCGGAGACCAACACGGCGCGGGTGCTGTCCCTGTTTCGCTCCCTGACCATCTTCCTGCACGAACAGCAGCGCTACAAACGCGGGGGCAAGAAGTCGCTGCCCGACTACGAGTTGCACATCTGTCGCCATCCTGGTGGCCTGATCCGTCGGTTCATGTCGCCACCGGCGTAGCCGACCCACCTGTAATGCCCCCCCACCCCGTGGCGCTGCCGCGGGGAGGGATCGGTATGTCCGCCGGAGCCGCAAGCAGGCCCAAATGCGGGCTTTCATCGCCTCCATGCCCCGCTCGGACCCGTCGCCAACCGCCCTCCGCCCCCCCCGTTCAACCCCCTCCAGCTACTTTGTCACTCGCCCTGACACCGAGATTCGCCTGTTGAACGAGCGTCTTGACACGTAACCGGCGGCTCGTGTAAGCACGCTGTTCATGCCCCTTTCTGTATGGAGCTTTCTGGTGGCATACATGGGTATCCTCCCAGAGGGGCCGTGATTGCGGCCCAATCATGCCGCTAACCAGCTTGGTGCCAAAATGCCAAACATATTTGGGCGAACGATTCCTGTGGCGCACGCCGGCGTCGATGACGATCTCAAAGATCTGGAGAATGATACAGATGGCGCGCGCCGGGCCTTTGCTGAGAATCTGCGCCTCGATGATCGCGTTTCAGGTTCTGTCTCCCCTCTCGCCCCCAAAAGGGATCCGCGGTCAACCCGCTTCTTGCGACGCTGGCGGTTCTTACGGCGGCGGCGGTCGGACGTCCTGATATCAGTTCTGGCCGGAAGTCGGAGGACATCCGCGCGCGAGTTTTCAGATCCCCTCATGAATGACTCCAACATCGTGTTCAGCCCCAATCTCGGCCGGAGCGACGTTGATGGCGGAACGCGCGTGGTTACGATCCAACTTCTCGGGGACGGGGTCATGGAGAAGTTGGCAGACCTTCTCGGGGCGATTCGAAGTGCCGACGAACGTGGCGAGGCTCTGGGGCGCAGTAACCCCGTTCCTGTCACCCAGGGCTGGGTTCCGTTTGTCGACGATTGGCTTGATCGACATACCGCGGAAGAGGAACCGGATGTCGAGATGCGGAGGCTGTTGGCCGGGGCGATTGAAGGAGCTTACCCGCCTTCGGACGTTTTTCCTTGGGATCGTGTCGTTTGGGTGGGGCGGGCCGATGAGTTTCAACCCCACAAGAGTCTCGGCGCCCGCCGGTGGCTGGAGATCTTCGGCTTGGGACACTTCCTCTTTGACTCCCGGGTTTGGGGTCACTGGTTCGTTGCGTTGGAATACCCGGTCGCCGACACAGCGCTGGCGGCGCGCCCGTGCGTGCTGGAAGCCGGGGCGAACGAGTGGCATTTCCCCACACCGGCTTCCCGGCCGGCCCAGCAGGGAGGCAAGACGGTCGTTCTGGGCGAGGCCCGCACGGCCGGGATGTCACCGATGACGGAATTCGTTCACCTCAACCGGCGGGTTGATCCCCGCGACATTGTGGCCGTCTCCCGCTACGTTTCCGGGGCGCTCGTCGCAAAAGAGGTGGAATTGGAGGCCGCGCGGAACCGGCACAGGGCGACCGTTTTCTGACTTGTGCGATGATCACATCGCCGTATGCTTCAGTCGATGGCGCCTGAGTTGCTTTCTGCGTGATGACTACTTCCATCCAGCAAATGCCGGTACTGGACACTCCGGCGTATGACGAGGTCGGCATGGCCAGGTTGGATCCCCGCCAGAGGAGGTTGCTGGTCTGGCTCCATTCGCCGGATGCCAATTGCATGGACTTGGTTCCGTGGCTGGCCGGGAAGTGGATGCTCTACGTCCAGGAGGATCCGACACTGGCACTGATGCGGTCGCTGCCGTCCGTCGACTGCCGGGTGGAGCCAGTTGTCCGGCGTGTGTTCGCCCGCCGCTTGGCGCTCCTGGTGACCCGTGTTGCCGCCGACCGTAATGAACGGGCCAAGCTTTCGACTCTGGTTTGGGGCCAGGTGCTCAGCCTTATCAAGCGGCTTAACGATCGCGACGTGTTTGCGCGCCCCCTGCGTGATCTCTTGGGAGCTTTCGACGGTGATGGGTTCCCAGCAGCATTTCGGGACGATGACACTTTGCCCCGCCGGTTCACAGAGATGCTGGTCTACAATCAGGAGGACAGCAGTCTCGATGCGCGTTGGCTGAAATTGATCGAGAAGAAGGAGGGTGACCCCATCCTGCGGTGCGACATGTTCGCCGCAATCCGGGGTTTGCTCTCGACCCCGGAACGGGTCGCCAACGAGACCATTGAGCGAATGCTGAATCTCGCCTGTGCGCGCATCGACCGGGCGCTGGCCAAGGATGCTTTGAAAACGGAACGAGCCGCGGATCTTCTGTCCATGATCGAGCGCGATTACCCGCGGAGCACCGTCGCCACATTGTGCAGTCTCGTTCCCTTGTGGGATCGGTTCCCCTGGGTGCCCACGGACCACTCCATTCTGGATGTCCAGCGCGACAACACGGTTGAAGAGCGCTGGGTGCATGGGGTTCTAGATGCAAGTGGAACAGGGCTGAGTACCCGCCGGGTTGGATCAATCCGCGGACTACTGGCACTACCCGATTACGGTCTAGTCAAGTATGCCCTGCTGGAGCAGTGCGTCCAAACCATCTGTGATCAGATCGAAAAGGAGCAGAGGAAAACGCAGGGCAAAGTGGCTTCGCTGAAGTCCGTTTTCTGGGATGCGATCCGCGACGCGTCGAGAAAAGACAGGGCGCAGAGGCTGTTTCTGGCCTTTGCTAGGCTGTGGGGAGATTACCCATGGTTGCCGACACCCCACCCGTTCCTGTACGCCATAGCGGTCATTCGTGATCTTGCTGTCCTGGCGAACCTGACACGAGGCTTGCGTACAGCCGGATCGTGGCTTGCGCAGTATTCCGAATTGATGCGGTCCATCCTTGCCAAGGAGGATTTCCTGATTCGCAAAATAGAGGACGCCGATTTTAGTGAAGGGGGCAGGCTACTGCGGGGTGTCCCTGTAGGCCGCGGAGATTTCTCACGCTCCGAAATGCGACCCAGTGCTCGACCGCTGCCAGGAAGTGTGCTCGGAGTGTACATAGCCCAATGTCTTCTAGATTCCCCGCAGATGGCGGAAAGGCTGTTGCAGATGGATGCCTTCTACGACTTTTGCGGGCAGTATCACCACGCCGATCCTGATTCCATTTCGCGTGCGTGGCAGGAATACTGGGCAGCAACAAGCCGGACTCCTATTGTTCTTCAACACCCGCTTCGGGAGGTCGGCCGCAAGGTTAGAGGTGGTACCGAAGTCTGGACGTTGAACACCCTGCCCAAGGCCGCGGCAGCTTGATGTCATTCCTTCAAGAACTTGATCAGTACTTCTGAGAATCGCTCGTCTCCCTTCTTGATAACGAAGCAGTCCTCAAGCTTGCAATCCAACACTGTGACGATCACGGGTTTCACCATGGGGCACGCCTCCATTAGTGCTTTGCGGCATCGGATCCCGGCCGCCCTCGGGTCGGGCAGATTGTCGAGCTTTGGTGGAGTGGGTAAAGCTGCAAGATCTTGCGGCGAATAAAAACGGACTAGCAGATCCATGACGGCAAAGTCCGGCTGCTCAGCGTGGATCGTCTTCTCGGAGAGGGCGTGTAGGAAGGAATACTCGGAATCGAAGTAAAGGAGTCGCGCTTCTGGAATTGCCGGCCAAATTACCTCCTCTGCTAACCAGTCGGCCTGCAACGGATCGTCCTCGAGGACCAGGATTCTTGGGGCGCGGATCATACTGTTCTAAGGATTTCCATGTCGGCTTAGCGGAAAGGACAGGGCAAACTCGTTCCAGCCCTGTTTGTCGGTTTCAAGGATTTCCAGCCTGCCACCGTGCGCGACCATAATGCGGTCCGTCAGCCAGAGACCGAGTCCGCTCCCATCGGCGTTGGATGCTGCTGCGCCTGCTGAGCGCCATTCCTTCCGGCGGCAGAGCAGGCAGGCCGCTGCATCGATTTCGAGCCCCGGCAGCGGGCGGTTGCGAACCTTCAGAACCGCGGCCCGGTACTGCAGTTCGAACACGAGCTGGATTAGGGAATCAGGCAACGAGTATTTGAAGGCGTTCTCAACGAGATTTCCCACACACTGCTCGATGAGGTCGCCATCCCCAAGGATCTGGGGCGAATCGGGGACAAGCCGCTCGTTCACCTCGACGTTCTCGAACTTGGGCGGTGGAGCGGCATTGGCGGGAACCAGCCGGCGGGATTCACGGTTGATCAGCGCCACGTCGCGGGCCGCCTCACGGGCCATCTTGATCAATCGCCGCGCCGGGATTGCCTGGCGTTTGAGATCAGTAATCTCGTCCGATTGCGCGAGTTTGGACAGCAGGTCAATGCTCCAGGCGACGGCCTTCGTCTTGCGCGTCAGGCCCCGGACGATCGCGGCCTGCAAGCCCGGCATCGACGCGTGGCCCTGCTCGAGTTGGCCATCGGGATCCATTTGCCTGACCAGAGACTCGGCTCGCTTGTGGCTTTGCTGAACGGGTGAGCGCAATTGATGCGCCAGCATGGTGAGCATTTGCTCCCTGGACTCAACGTCTTTGCGTCTTTGGCTGATGTCCTCTACGATTCCGATCACTCGAGCCCGCCGCTTTTCGTCGGGCACTTTCTTTGCCGTTTCGGAAACCCAGATGACTTCGCCATCAGGCCTACGGAGTGGGTAGTCTTGAAGCACAGGTGTGCCTATTGCCGTTTGCTTGAGCTGATCGAAATAGTGATCTCGATCCTCCGACCTAAGGAATCGCTCCGTGCCCGCTTGCTGTCGCCGCAGGAGTTCATCCTCCGAACCGTAACCCAGAAGCTTGCACATGGCCGGATTGGCCCCGATGAACCGACCATCCATATCCGCCTGGAAGATCCCATCGCTGACGTCATACACGATCTGCTGGTACTCCTCCATGGTCGCTTTGAGCGCCCTGCGGAGTTCGGATTGCGCTGTTTCCTGCTCGGCGAGTTCCCAAAACACACCTTGAACTCCGACAATCGCTCCGGTGGAATCTCGCAAAGGGAACTTCAGCACCCTGACCAGCCTCTGCTGTCCGTCAGGAAAGGGGTGGAACTCGATCTTGTCGATGACGATTCCGGTATCGCGCACGCGGTCGTTGTCTTCCGAGAAGCCCTGGCCCTCCTTGCCGTACCGCTGATGATCCGTCTTGCCCTCGATTTCGCGAAAACTCCCAAGCCCCTCGCTCTCCAGGTACGCGTCATTGACAAAGGTGAGCCGCGAGTCCAGGTCCAGACAAAAGACCGGGAGGGAGAGCTCGCGGATCCTGGCCAAGTAGTGCGAGTCAGGATCGAGCAGGGCCTGTTCGATCTCCAAACCAGTCCGGATTTCACGCACGGTACACAGCAACCTACCGGTGTTTGCCCCAGGAGACCCTGGGATTGTCCGTCCGGTGATGAGAACAGGGATCAAACGCCCTTCCTTGTGCCGCAGATTCAGTGGATCCCCGTCCGGTTCGCGCGAACTGCCGGCCATCAAGTCTAGTAACAACTCCCCGACAATTTGTTGGTCCGACTCGGGGACGAGTGTCTCGAACGGCTTGCCAACTAGTGGCTCTTCCGAGTAGCCGGTCAGCTTTCGTAGCGCTTCGTTCACGTGTCGAATCCGGCGCTCCCCGTCAAGCTCACAAAACCCGACGGGCGCTTGCGAGAACAACTGGCGAAGGGGATCCCCGGTGATATCGACGAACATCCCCTGAGTTCCCACCGGCTGCCCTAGGACATCGGTAATCCGCTGCTTGATCACGTGGCTACGGCGCACTTCCCCTCCTTCGCTGGGGTAGGGCTCCTCCATATCCTCGAATTCGCCATGTGCGAGTGCAATCTCATCGCTGCGGTGGAATCGTTCGGCGTAATCGGGCGAAAAAAGCTCGAACTCGGTCCTGCCGATGATTTGGTCGCGGGATTTACCGATAGTCTCGCAGAATCGCTGATTCACCCAGGCGAATCTGCGGTCGGCGTCTTTTCGCCACAAGGCTGTGGGTAGATGCTCAACAATGGAATGGTATAGCCCTTCTGCCTCACCCAAGGAAGGCGACCAAGACGCCTTGCTCGCGAGGGAGGCGGAAGCTGACCAAGCCCGTCTGAACGATTGGACGGCGATTGCAGTGTTTTCAGCAAATGCCCGCAATACCTCCCGGTCCAAAGCGTCGAAAGCGTACTCGTGACCCGATTCGAGGTGGAGCACACCAATGGGTTGGGCATGGGCGATCACCACGGTTGAAAGGAAGCTCCGCGAGTCGGCGTTGCAGTAGCGCGGAGACGCACTCTCTCCAAGCGAGACGTTCAGGAGGTCTTCCTTCCCGCTATTCGCTTCCGCGACCGCCTTGTCCCAAAGCTGGCGCGTCAGGCTGGAGGCTTCGATTTCGTCACCCGGCTTGGCTTGCTCAAGCGGCATGGCGCTCCAAGTCCCCGCCACTTCGAGCCGTTTTCTCACGCGACTCCAGATTGCCAACTGAGCGTAATCAGCATGCAACAAACCAAGTGCGCGCTTGAGGATGGACCGTATGGCTTCCGTGGAGTCCTTTGCTATCTGCACGTCCGTCACGACCCCGCGCATCGTCTCGAATGCATTCGCGTTCTCGATGTGAACGACGATCTGTGCCGCAACGAGTTCGATGACGGATAGGTCCGACGGAGTGAAGACCGCATTGTGGAGAGGAATGCCCGAGTGCTTGTTGTTCAATCGCAGCAGGCCGATCAGTCGCCCCTTGCGATTCTTGAGCGGCGCGAAGAGAGCTGAATAGCACGTCCCAGACTGGAGGTAGCTGGGATTGGGGTCTTTGACGTATTCATTGGATCGGACCCCGGCTTCGTCCAGCGCAAGGATCTCACCCGCTGCCGCTGCGTGCGCCGTCAAGCCCGCACCCTTCGTGCTCTCAATGTGGAGCCTCAACCGGTCAGATTTCGTCGTCCACGGCTCTTGGGCTTCAAGCACCAAGTAATCCGGGGCCTCCTCATCAACAAGAAAGAGCGACGCGAGTTCGCAGTCGAACAGCTCCCGGATCTCCGCGGTGATGGTCTTCCAGACCCCCTCTCGATTGAACAGAACCAAGGACTTGAGCAGGTTGTCGCTGATGCTGAGTACCTGTCGAATCTGGACCGCATCAACTTCCTCGTCGGAGGAAGAACGCAAGGATAGGATCTTCTTCCAGCCAGTCATGACCCGCTTCAATCGCCAGCACCTGTTGGCAGCCTCCGCGGTCAGGGGCGGTGCTTCGACCGAAGTCTGACTTGAGCCTACCTCCCGCGCGGCAGGAGACAAGCGGTTTCTTGTTGTCTTGTGGAACGACGATTCCAGCTCCTGCCCCGAGATTCGCCTTGCGAAATTCGGCGGGGGGATTTCTAACCATTTGGTTGCCATGCGCGGAGCGTTGCCGGGAGGCGGCGGATTCGCGGGGGCGGAAGACGAGCGATGATGACAACGCAGCAGACGGGCGGTGAAATGCACGCGGACGATGTGGCCGCGATTGACGAGTTGCGGGGCGATTACCGGCAGATGGTGGACGCGCTGCGGCAGGTCATTGTGGGGCAACAGGCGGTGATCGAGCAGTTGGCGATCTGCCTGTTCGCCCGAGGGCACGCGCTCCTCATGGGGGTGCCGGGCCTGGCCAAGACGCTGTTGATCCGCTGCCTGGCCGAGACGATGGATCTGACTTTCAGCCGGATCCAGTTCACGCCGGATCTCATGCCGATGGACATCACCGGCACGGACATCCTGCAGGAAACGGCGAATGGCCGGCGGGAGTTCGAGTTCGCGAAGGGGCCGGTCTTTGCGAACATCGTGCTGGCCGACGAGATCAACCGCGCTCCGTCAAAGACCCAGGCGGCGATGCTCGAAGCGATGCAGGAACACCGGGTCACGGCGGCGGGGCATTCGTTCAAGCTTGAGGAACCGTTCTTCGTGCTGGCCACCCAAAACCCGATCGAGCAGGAGGGCACCTATCCCCTGCCGGAAGCGCAGCTCGACCGGTTCATGTTCATGATCGAGGTGACGTATCCCGAGTTGCACGAGGAGATCGCCATTGCGCGGACGACCACCGGGGGACCGCGTCCCGAACTGGCTCACATCATCGATGGGCGCCGGGTGCAGGCGTTTCAGGATCTCGTGCGGCGGGTGCCGGTGCCGGATCACATTTACGAATTCGCCGCGCATCTGGTACGGCGCACGCGGCCGTCCGATGCCGAGGCGCCCGAATGGATGAAGCCCCTGGTGAGCTGGGGCGCGGGACCGCGGGCGGTGCAGTATCTGATCCTGGGCGCGAAGTCGCGGGCGGCGTTGCTCGGCAGCTACATGGTCCGGCTGGAAGATATCGTGACCCTGGCGGAACCGGTCTTGATGCACCGGGTGATCACCTCGTTCGCCGCCGAATCGGAGGGGATCAACAGCCGGCAGATCGTCCGGCGCCTGGTGGATGAACTGGTGAAGGAGGGTTGAGTTGCCCGTGTCGCACCGCGCCCACCGCCCGCAGAGCTTCGTCGATCCGAAGGTCCTGGCCCGACTGGCCGGGATCGGGCTGCACGCGCGGACGCCGATGTTGGGAAACGTCTCCGGCCGGCACCGCAGCCCGATCCGCGGTTCGAGTCTCGAGTTTGCCGAGTATCGCAAGTACGTGGCCGGGGACGATCCACGCCGGCTGGACTGGCGGGCCTGGGGGCGGTCGAACCGGTTTTACATCAAGGAATTCGAGGCGGACACCAACCTGCGTCTTTGCCTCATCGTGGACACGAGCGGTTCGTTGAACTACGCGGCGGGCGGCGCGTCCAAGCTCGATCTTGCCAAGGCCCTGGCCGGCACCCTGGCCTACCTGGCGGCCAACCAAGGGGACGCCGTCGGGCTGTATGGCGCGGGCACGGAGTTCCACACGGTGATCCGGCCCCGCCGGAACGCCGCGCACCTGCGGGTGGTCCTCGAGCACATCGCCGCCCTCAAGGCCGCGGGCGGAACCGGGTTGGCCGAAACGCTGCATCAAGCGGCCGAGAGCATCGGGCAACGCGCGCTGGTGGTCATCCTGTCCGATCTCTTCCTTGAGCCGGACGAACTGGGCCGGTGTTTTCAGCACCTGCGTTTCCGGAAACACGACGTGGCGGTGTTCCACCTGCTGGACCAGAGCGAGATCGACTTCCGGTTCGACCGTCCGACGCGGTTCGTGGATCTGGAAGGCGGGGCGGCGGTGTTGACGGACCCGTTGCTGGTGGGCCGCCAATACCGGCAGGCGATGCAACGTTACCTCGCGGACCTGACCACCCTGGTGCGCGAGGCCGCGGTCGATTACCACCGGGTGAACCTGGGGGACGCGGCGGGCGAAGTGTTGAGCCGGTTTCTGATCGGCCGGCGACCAAAGCTGAAGAAGTGAACGTCGTTCCACCCGGCAACCCCGATCCGCCGCATGAGTTTCCTGCAGCCACTGATCCTCGCCGCCCTGCCGCTGATCGCGCTGCCGGTGATCATCCATTTGATCCACCAGCGCCGGCATCGGACGGTGCCCTGGGCGGCGATGATGTTCCTGTTGCAGGCGAAGCGGATGAACCAGGGCATGGCGCGGCTGCGTCACCTGTTGATCCTGCTGATGCGGATGGCTGCCGTGGGGGCGCTCATCTTCGCGCTGAGCCGGCCATTGGCAGGGGGTTGGTGGGGGGGCATCGGGATGACCGAGGCCGACGCCACGCTGATCCTGCTGGATCGTTCGGCGAGCATGGAGACCCAGGATCTGCAAACCGGCGAGTCGCGGCGTTCGACGGCCCTCGGAAAGCTCGCGGCCCTGCTGGATGGGGAACGCGCCGGGGGCCGGTTGGTGCTGATCGACAGCGCGGATGACACGGTCCGGACGCTGGAATCACCGCGGGCCCTGGCCGATCTGCCCTTCACGTCCGCGACCGCCACGAGCGCGGACCTCCCGGGAATGCTCGAACGGGCCATGGCCCACCTGACGGCGAATGATGCCGGGCGCGCGGACGTTTGGATCTGCTCGGACCTGGCGGAAAACGACTGGGACCCGGGCAGCGGGCGGTGGGCGGCGATCCGGGAACAGTTCGCCCGGTTGAAGGGAACGAGGCTGTTCCTGCTGGCTTACCCGCAGCCGCCGGCCAACAACCTGTCGGTGCGCGTGGCCAACGTGAGCCGGCACACGACGGGCAAAACGGCCGAACTGTCCCTGGACGTCGAAGTGCGCCACGGCGCCGGGGAGGGCGCGTCGGGGGGAACGGCGCGCCATCTGCCGCTCGAGTTCGAGGTCAACAACGTGCGGTCGGTGGTCGAGGTCGAACTGGACGAACAGGGCGCTTCGTTGCAGGGACATCGCCTTCCCATCGACGCGAAGCTTGAAGCGGGCTGGGGTTCAGTGGCGATTCCGGGCGATGCGAATCCGCAGGACAACCGGTTCCATTTCGTGTTCGCCGAGCCGCCGGTGCGCCGGGCGGTGATTGTGGCGGAGGAGGCGCAGGCGGGCGAGGCCTTCCGGCTGGCGTTGGCCATTCCGCCGGAACCGGGGCGGGAACATGCCGCCCAGGTGTTGTCGCCGGCGCGCGTGGGAGAGATCGACTGGGAGACCACGGGCATGTTGATCTGGCAGGCGCCTTTCCCCGGCGAATTGGTGGCCGACCAGATCGAACGGTTCGTGAGCGCCGGACGCGTGGCGATGTTCTGGCCGCCTGAAGGTCCGGATGACGGGAGCTTGTTCGGCTCGCACTGGACGGGTTGGGAGACGGCGGGGGAGACCCCGGCGCAATTGGCATGGTGGCGTGGGGAGGCCGATCTGCTCGGGCATGTGGGCAACGGCGACGCGCTGCCGGTGGACGAGTTGAAGACCTACCGCTGGCGGGCGCTCGAAGGTCCGGGCACGGTGCTGGCGCGCTTGGCGAACGACCAACCGTTGCTGGTGCGGGCGGCGACGGATCAAGGCGCGGTTTACTTCTGCGCGACCCTGCCCACGGCGCGGTGTTCCTCCCTGGAACGTGACGGGGTGGTGTTCTATGCGATGCTCCAACGGGCCCTGACGGAGGGCTGCCGTCCGCTGGCCACCGCTTCCCAGCGCGAGGCGGGGCGGGGCGCACTTGGGGATCGCGACGATTGGAGCCTCGTGGCACCCGGCGGTGACGCCGCGGCGCTTTCCCAACGGGGCCTGCAATCCGCGGTTTTCCGAAGCGAATCGGGCGGCAACTGGGCAGCGCTCAATCGTCCCAAGGCGGAGGACACCGCGGGCCCGATGCCGGCGGCCACGGTGGACGCGTTGTTTGCGGGGTTGCCCTATCAGCGCATCGACGACACGGTCGGCAACGCCTCGCCATTGGCCCGCGAGATTTGGCGGATGTTCCTGCTGGCGATGCTGGTGGCGCTCATTGTCGAGGCGGTGCTGTGCCTGCCCGATCGCCGGGTGGCATCGAAACGAACCTCCGAATTCGCCCCCGCAACCGGCGCCGCCGGATAAGGAAAGCCGCATGCAGGACACGCAAGGCATCACGTTCCTTCCCTCGGCGCCGGTCACGGTGGCGGGGTTGCTGGTCGTGGTTGTGACGGGCGTTCTCGGCTGGCTCGCGTGGAAGCGCAGCGGTTACCGCGCGACCATCGGCGGGCTCGAACTGTTGCGCCTGCTGCTCGTCGGTCTCATTGCCGGAACCCTCTGCCAGCCGGAATGGCTGCGGACCCAACCCCCGGATCAACGTCCGTCGCTGGTCGTCCTGTGGGATGAGTCGAACAGCATGCAGACCCGGGATGTGGTCGAAGGGGACGGAACCTCGGAGGAACCTGCGAGCCGTGCGGAGGCCATGGCGCCGCTGTTGCGCAACGACGCGTGGCAGGCCGCCGACGCAAATCTCGACCTGGTCTTCGAGCCGTTCTCCTCGCCGCTCGATCCACCCGTCGAGGGAACGGACCTGAACGCCGCGCTGGCCCGGGTGTTGGAGGCGCACGCGAACCTGCGGGGGGTGGTGGTGCTCTCCGACGGGGATTGGAACGTGGGCAAACCGCCAGTCGAAGCGGCGACCCGGTTTCGGATGAAGGGGGTCCCGGTGTTTGCGGTGGGCGTGGGCAGTCCGACGCCGTTGCCCGATTTGGAGATGGCGAGCATGGACACCCCGACGTTCGGCGTGGCCGAAAAGCCGTTGCGGATTCCGTTCGTCGTCCGCAGCACGCTCGGTCAGGACCGTGACGTCACGGTGACCTTCAGTGTCAACGATGTGCCGGTGCTCACAAAGGTGGTCCGCGTGCCGGCGATGGGACAGGCCCAGGACAACGTGGCCTGGACCCCGCCTGCGACCGGCGACTTCGAGCTGCGCCTAGAGGTTCCGCGCGATCCGCAGGAAGTCGTCAGCGAGAACAATCACCTCACGACCCCCATCACCATCCGCCGCGAGCAACTGCAGGTCCTGCTCGTCGAATCGCAGCCACGCTGGGAATACCGCTACCTGCGCAACGCCCTCGAACGCGATCCCGGCGTGCAGGTCACCTGCCTGCTCTTCCACCCGCAACTTCCCAACGTCGGCGGCGGGCGGGGTTACATCGACCGCTTTCCGGCGGCGAACGAACTGAGCCGGTTCGACGTCGTGTTCCTGGGCGATGTCGGGGTCGCGCCGAAACAACTCACGCTCGATCAGGCGCGGGACTTGCGGCAACTCGTCACGGCGCAGGCCGCCGGGCTGGTCTTCCTGCCGGGACGCTACGGAAGGCAGGCCTCGCTGGCGGACAGTCCGCTCGGCGACCTTTACCCGGTGGTCATGGATCCGGCTCACCCGAACGGGATGGGATCCGGGCTGGCCGGGCACTTCACGCTCACGCAGTCCGGGCAGCGGAGCCTGCTGACGCGCCTGGCGGACACCGATCAGGAAAACACGGCATTGTGGCGCGCTCTGCCCGGGTTCTTCTGGCACGCCGCCGTCGACCGCGCGCGGGCGGGGTCGGATGTGCTGGCGGTGCATGACCGGGAAACCACGGCTTCGGGCCGGATGCCGTTGATCGTGACGCGCACGTACGGAACGGGGAAGGTGTTGTTCATGGGAACCGACAGCGCGTGGCGATGGCGCGAGGGGGTCGAGGATCGCTATCATTACCGGTTCTGGGGGCAGGTGGCGCGGTGGATGGCCTATCAGCGGCAGATGGCCGGCGGCGAATCGATGCGGCTTTTCTATTCGCCGGACCGGCCGCAGGTGGACGACGTGGTCACACTGAACGCGAACGTGCTCGACGCGGCGGGTGGTCCGTTGGCGGAAGGCACGGTGGTGGTCCAGGCGGTTTCGCCAGCGGGCCGGACGCAAACGATCCGGTTGCGCCCGGGCGAGGAGGATGCGTGGGGACTGTTCCTGGGGTCCTTCGCGCCCAAGGAACCGGGGGTGCATCGCCTGCTGGCCACCTGTGCGGAGACCGGCGCTGCGGTGGAAACCGAGCTTTCGGTGCAGGGCTTGAACCGCGAACGGCTCGGGCGGCTCGCGCGCTTCGATGTGCTCGAGGAAATCGCCGCCGTCACCAAGGGCCGGTTGGTGCCCGTGTCCGAGGTCGGCCGCCTGCTCGATTTCCTCGCCGCGTTACCCGAACCCGAACCGACGATCCACCGCACGCGCCTTTGGTCGCACCCGGCCTGGGGGGGATTCCTGATCATGCTGCTTGCGGCCTTCTGGACGGGGCGGAAAATGGCGGGCACGGTTTAGGGCAATGCTCATGCGCAACGACCGGCATCATCTCCGAACGCACCGCCCCGAGAGCCGGCGGGAGAACCTCCTGCCTCCGCGCGGGCCGGACGCGCCGGGCGCCGAACCCGCGGACCGGTATTCATGAACCCGAGCGAAGCCAGACCAGCCGAAAGCCCCGTCCCGCTGCCCCCCCGGGTGCGGGCCGCGCTCGAGGAATTCCGGCGCCGGGTTCGCACGATCAAGCTGGCCGAGGGCGGGTTCGTGGCGTTGTTCGGCTTGGTGGTTTCGTATCTCGCGGTGTTTGCACTGGACCGCTGGTTCGACACGCCGTCCGGTTGGCGCACGGTGATCTTTGTGACCGGCAGCCTCGGTCTGGTGGTTCTGTTGCCGTTGAAATACCACCGCTGGGTCTGGCGCAACCGCCGTCTCGAACAGGTGGCCCGGTTGGTGCGGCACCAGCATCCGCGCTTCGGCGATCACCTCCTGGGCGTCGTCGAACTGGCCCAGAACGCCGCTTCGCGGGGCGCCAGCCGGACGCTCGTCGAGGCCGCGATGCGGCAGGTGGAAGGCGAACTCGATCAGCGCGATCTGCGGAACGCCGTGCCCCATCCGCGCCACCGCCTTTGGGCGTGGGCCGCCGGCATTCCCGGCGCGGTGATGCTGGCGGTGTTGGTGCTGTTGCCGGGCGCCGGCGGGAACGCCCTGCAGCGTTGGGCCACGCCCTGGCGGCCGGTCGCGCGCTATACGTTCGCCCAGCTCGAAGCCGATGCCGGCCGGCGGGTCGTCCCTTATGCCGAACCGTTCGCCGTGCAGGTCGGGCTCCGACCGGACTCGCCCTGGAAACCGTCCGCCGCCCTGGCCCGCTACCGGGACCAGGCGCCGGTTGAAACGCCATTGGCCGAGGTCCGGTACGACTTCCGAATCCCGCCGCAAACCCAGCCGGGAACCCTCGCCATCGAAGTCGGGGACGCCCGCCTGGCCATTCCGGTCGAGCCAATGAGCCGTCCGGCGCTCACGGAGCTGCAAGCCCGCGTGCGGCTACCGGCCTACCTTGATCGACCGGGCGAGACCGTCGAGGAGGTGCGCGGCGGGACCATCGAGCTGGTGCAGGGCAGCCGCGTTGCCTTCACCGCCAGGGCCACCCGCGAACTCGCCGCGGCCCTGCTCGACGACGAGGCGGAGACGGTCGATGGCGATCGGCTGACCACCCGCGAACTGGCGGTCGAGGGCGCCACGGAACATCAGTTGACCTGGCGCGACCGTTTCGGACTCGTGGCGCGTGAACCGCAAATCCTGCGGATCGAAGCCCGTGAGGATCGCGCGCCGACGGTGGTGCTCAGCCGGCTCGAGAACAATCGTGTGGTGCTTTCCACCGAGGTCCTGGCCTTCGAGATTCAGGCCGGCGATGACTTCGGTTTGCAGCGTCTCGGCCTCGAATGGGAAGGCTTGCCGGATCCGGCGCAGAACCCCGAGCCCGCCCGCGGCGAAAAGCTGGTGGCCGCGGGCGATCCCTACACGGACACGGTGACGGCGCCCGCCACGTTTTCCGCGGAACGCGAGCAGGTCCGGCCGCAAAGCCTGCGTTTGCGCGCCTATGCCGAGGATTATCTGCCGGGTCGGGAACGTTCCCGCTCGCCCTGGTTGATCGTGCACGTCCTGAGTCCGTCGGATCATTTCAAGTGGCTCACGGCGCGGATGAACCAATGGGTAAGCGCGGCGCAGGAAGTTCACGACACCGAATTGCAGCTCCACCGGATCAACGCCGAGCTGCGCGCGCTCTCACCCGAAGCCCTCGACGAACCCGGTCGCCGCAAACAAATCCAGGACCAGGCGGCCGCCGAAATGGCCAACGCCGCGGCCCTCGATTCGCTGATCGAAACCGGCGCCGGACTGGTCCAGGAGGCGGTGAAAAACCGGGAGTTCGATCCCGGCCAGCTGGAGGCCTGGGCCGACATGTTGGAGCGCCTGGAAACCGTGGCCGGTCAGCGGATGCCATCGGTGGCGCAGTTGCTGGAGCGCGCCGCTGCCGCGCCGGGGCAGCCGTCCGCGCCGGCGGGGGACACCGATGCTGCGAGTCCCGAGCCGCCGGAAGATGCGATGGCTTCCGCGGATTCCCCCACCGAGGCCGGAAAACCGGGCGAGGCAACGAACGCGCAATCGCCCGGAGAAACGCCGCCCGCGCCGCCACCCGGTCCCTCCCTTCCCGCACCGGAGACCGAGCAGTCGCTGGCCCGCAATGATGAGTCCCCGTCGCCGCCTCCCCCATCCTCGCCGCCGCCCCCGGCCGGGCCGGGGATCCCGACGGTCGGGCTCGCGGGAAGCACCCCGAGCAAACCGCCGCCGAAGAAGGCCGCCGAGACCGCCGGCGACCTCGTGCAGCAGGCGGTCGAGGAGCAGGAGGCCCTGCTCGATTCCCTGGGCCGGCTGGCCCGCGAGATGAAGAGCCTGATGCAGGGCTTCGAGAGCAGCACGTTCGTCAAACGGCTCATGGCCGCTTCGCGCCGGCAGCTCGATCTCGCCGATGAGTTGAACGACCTCGAGGGCTT
Organism: Verrucomicrobiales bacterium; assembly: GCA_024233305.1. Taxonomy (GTDB): domain Bacteria; phylum Verrucomicrobiota; class Verrucomicrobiia; order Limisphaerales; family J093; genus J093. The sequence goes on along the minus strand of JACKPV010000023.1, from coordinate 573,596 downwards.
CGGTCTGGAACGTCATCAGCTCGCCAGCACCGCCGCCCGCGAGACCCTCGGCGCCCGCGAAATCGCCGCTTCCGAGGTCCTCTTCACGATCCTCGAAGACATGGACGCCTACGCCAGTCGGCGTCCGTCCGCGAACTACTCCCGCGTGCTCAACGAAATGCGCGACACTGCGGTTGTCGATCAGGTGCGGGACATCTCGGTTGCCGTCGGGCGGAACGAGATCGGGAAATCCACGATTGAGGCCGAGTTTTGGGCCGATACCCTGGATCGTTGGGCGGAGCAGTTGGTCGATCCGCCGGACGATGGGGACGCCGACGAGGAGGAGTCGCCGGAGGAAAGTTCCGGCGACACCGCCAGTCTCCCGCCGGAACTCGTCGTCGAAGTGTTGCGCCTCATCAACCGCGAGATCCAGTTGCGCGAAGAAACCCGCGAACTCGATCACGCGCGCCCGGCGATGCCGGTGGAAACGGTGAAGCAACAGGGCGCCGGGCTTTCGGCGATCCAGGCCGGGATGGCGGACAAATCCCGCGAGCTGGTCGGGCGGATTCGCGGACTGCCCGACGCCCAGAAGCTCCAAGCCGACATGCAGAAGCTCACCAGCGCCGGGACGGTGATGGACGAGGCCGCGGGTCTGCTCGAGACCCCGGAGACCGGCGCGCCGACGATTGCCGCGATCTCGGAGGTCATCGAGATTCTCCTCGAAACCCGCCGCGTGCAGAACAACCCGACGGTCATGAAGGTCAAGACCACGGCCGCGTCGGCGCTGATGCTCGTCGGCATCGGCGATGATACCGAGCTGGCGACCATTGAAGAACGCGCTCCGGGACAATCCACCGGTCTGACCGGACGGGCGTTGCCGGCGGAATTCCAGCAAGGGCTCGACGTTTACTTCAACGCGCTCGAGGCCAGGCGGTCCGACGGGCCATGAAGCGCACGATGGAAGGAACTGCCCGATGAACACGATGTTGAACCGAACGCCGGGTGCCGGCGAGCGACCGAGGCGCGAGATCCGAACTCCGGGTTTCCGAACCAACGGGACTGCCGTCTCGTTGGTGATCGGGCATCCGGGGCTGGGGATGAGCCTCCGGTTTCCGGGCCGGGCAGGTTGTCCGCTTGTTGCCTTCCTGCTGCTCGCCACAATCTGGTGCGCGCAGACTCCGTTGCGCGCCCAGGACTCCGCGATCCAGTACGGCCGCGGGGTGCCTTTCGCGGTGCGGTTGATGACCGAGCGCAGTCTGAAATACCTGGTCGAAACGCAGCTCCCGGAGGGGCGCTGGCCGGGGCAGGAAAGCGGCCCGGGGATCACCGGGATTTGTGTGATGGCGCTCATGGCGAGCGGTGAAGATCCGGATTTCGGCCCCTATGCCCCCACGCTTCGCCGCGCGTTGCGCCACATCATCCTCAACCAGGACGCCAACAGCGGCCACATCAGCGGGCCGGGCCACGGGCCGATGTACCACCACGGCTTCGCGACCCTCGCGTTGTCGGAGGCCTATGGCGTCGTCAACGACGACTTGCTCTGGCAGGACAGCACCGTGCCGGTCGAGTCGCAGCGCAGCGTCGGGCAGGCCCTCGAACTGGCCGTGCGCTGCACCCTGACCGCGCAGGAAAAGAACCCCTACGGCGCGTGGCGCTATTCCCCGGAATCGCGCGACGCGGACACCACGGTTTCGGGCACGGTCCTGATGGGCCTGCTCGGCGCGAAGAATGCCGGGATCGAGGTGCCGAACGAAGCCCTCGAGAAGGCCCTGGCGTTTTTCAAGAGCAACACCCTTCAAGACGGCAGCGTTTCCTACCAACCCGCGCAGGCCCACGGCGACGGAGTGACGCGCACCGCCATCGGCACGCTGGTCTATGCGGTCGGCAAACGGAAGGACCTGCCGGAATACCAGGCCGCCTCGCAGTTCATCAAACGCCGCAAGGACCTCGACATCACCGACCACGCGTTCTACTACCGCTACTACATGGCGCAGGCCCTGTTCCATTCCGACCTGGAAGCGTGGAAGGCCTGGAACGACCGGGCCATCGAGAAGCTGCAGGCGATGCAGGCCCAGGACGGCAGTTTTTCCAGCGACCACGGACCGGCCTACGGGACCGGGATGACCGTGCTGGCCCTGGCCTTGAACTATCGGTTGCTGCCCGTTTACGAGCGATAAGACCGGCGAACTCATGCGCACCCAACGACCACCCGCCCGCTCGTTCCTCGCCGCGATGGCGTTGCTGTGGGCCGGCGCAAGCGCTGTCGCGGAACCGTCCGCCCGGTTGTTTTGGAGAAACGGCGACGTCCTCCCCGGCGCCCTGCTCGAATCGGGGCCGGGCCGGATTCGCTGGGCCTCGCCGCTCTTTCCCGAGCCGGTTTCGGTCGACCTGCGCTCGCTGGACACGATTTCCTTTCCGCCCCGACCCGCCGAATCCCGGGGGGCTTTCCGCATCACCACGATTTCGGGGGATCTGTTCACCGCGGAGGTGGTTGGCGCGGACGATCGCGAGTTCACCCTGGCCGCCACGCCGTTCGGGGAGTTTCGATTGCTGCGGCGCGCGGTCCGCTCGCTGGAACGGGTCGCGCATCCGGACCTGGTTTTTGACGGTTCGCAGGCGAGCGCGTGGGGGGTGGAACGGGCGGTGGGGCCGGTCCGGGATCTGACGTTTCGCGGCTTCGATGGCAGTCGCGAATGGCCGCGTTGGACGGGGGACGGCGTTCCCGACGTGTCGCGGCTGGCCCCGCGGATTCAGGGGAGTCAGGAGCGGGGGTTCCTGGATCTTGCGCTGGCCTATCTCAAGACCCCCTTCGTCGTCCATTTCCAGGGCCGCATCGAAGCGCCCAGGGCGGGCGAATACACCTTCAAACTCTCGGCTCGCGATGCCGCCCGGCTCTACGTCGATGGCAGTCTGGCGGGGATCGCCCTGGGGGGGCGTGAGTTGTCGGCGACCGTGCGTCTGGGCATCGGTTTCCACACGCTGCGGCTCGAATTCAGCCACACGAGCGAAGGGCAACATCCGGTGCTGGATCTGCGCTGGTCGGGGCCGGATCTGCCCGAGCAGGCGCTGAGCGGCTTCAACCCGCCACCCGGCTGGCGGCAGGGAACGGACGGGCGGTTGGAATGCGGCCTGGCCGGCACGGCGTTGTTCCACCTGGTCGACCTGCCCGAACGCTTCGAGATCGACGCGGAGTTCACTTCCCGCGAAAGCCCGCGCTTCGTGCTCGGGCTCGATCGGTTTGCCTCCAGCGGGCTGGCCCCGGCCGGCTTTCTGCAAGTCGCCACCTCGGGCAACGAACTCGCGATCATGCACGGGGACACCCACGTCCCCATGCCGCCGTTGCGCGACGACGAACGCGCGGTGGGCCTGCGACTGCTGTTCGATGGCGGCGCGCGAAGGATCGAGTTGGGTCGGGGCGCCGACGAAGCAGTGCTGGAATGGGAGCCGGGCGAACCGGCCCCGAAGCCGACGGGAATCCTGTTCCAGAACTGGGGCCGCCATCTCGCCGTCGAACGGTTGCGGGTCTGGCGCCGCCCGGCATCGACCGACGGACTCGCGGTCGAGTTGCCCGCTCCGTGGGTGCGCACGGTGCGCGGCGAGATCATTCCGGGACGCCTGTGGGTTCAGGCGGGTCGGGCCGGGGTCGTGGACGCGGCGGGCAACCGCCGCGCCATCAGCCTCGAAGAAGTCGACCGCATCGCGGACGAGCACGGAGAACCCGTGGCCACGCCGACCGGCGCCGAACTTGCCCTTGCCGACGGGGCCACGGTTCGCGGCGCCTTCCTGGGCGCCGGCACGAACACGATTGTGTTGCAGACGGCTTTTGCGGAAGCCCCGTTGACCTGCGCGTTGGCGGGCGCCGAGGTGCTGCGGTTTCATCCGGGCGAGGAACGGCCGGACATCTCGGAGTGGCGCGGGGACGAGTTGTTCCATGCGGGCGGCCATCTGCGCGGGCGATTGTCCTTTGCCGGCGCCGGGTTTCCGTTGCGCTGGATCCCCGAGGGCGGGATGAACCCGCTGCGGTTGGATGCCCTGGGCGGGGCCCGCATTGAGTTGCAGAACCACTCGTTGCGGACCGGCCCCACCTTCGATGGCGGCGCGTTCACCTGCATGTTGCACCTCAAGACCGGCGAGGCGTTTCCGGTCCGGGTGCGCTCGGGGGATGGGCAGACCCTCCACTTCGAGTCGCCCTACCTCGAACACGACGAACTCGCGTGGGCGCATCTCAAGGCCATCGATTTCCTGCCCGCGCCCACCCCGCATTCGGGCAATCAACCCGCGGCCCGCGACGATTGGTTCCAGGCGATTCTCCGGCGCGACGAAAAGGCGGCCCGGAACCCCGAGCCCGACAGCCTGGATCGCGTACTGACCATCCCGCGCTTCGAGCGCGAGGATCCGCCCACGCACGTGCTGGTGGCGAAGACCGGCGACCTGAAACGCGGCCGGTTGGTGGCCATCGGCGACGGGATCATCCGTTTCGCGTCGAAGCAGCGCGTCAGCGACATCCCGTTGGATCGGATTGCGCGTGTGGTGGACATCGCCGTGCCGGGAGCGGACAGCGGACCGGTGGCTTCGGCCCCCGCCGCCCTGGAACACGCGGTGCGCGTGGTGCTTGACGACGGTTCGATTCTCCGGTTCGAACCGACGGCGACCTCGGGCGGCCGGCTGCTCGGAAGTTCGCCGGTTTACGGGAGGCTCGCCCTCCCGATTCGGAGCATCCAGCGGGTGAGCGTGGGGGACTTCGAGAAGGACAAGTTCGAATTGCGCTTCTCCGAATGGATGGCGCGTCCGGCTCGTGAACCCGAGTACGGCGAGCGCTCGCCCCGCATCCTGAGGCTGCCGGGCATCCCCGAAGCGAAGCCGCCTCCGGTGCCCACCCGCCCTTCCCCTGCGGCGCCGCCCGCTCCCGTCGTCGAAGCGGCGCCTCCGGCGGTGACGGTTGCGCCGCCCGCCGATCCTGCGGCTTCGTCAACTGCTGACGGTCTGCCGGAACTCGGCGTGGTCCGGGTGGACGCGCGCGACCGGAGCTTCCGTTTTCCCGTCGAGTTGAACCAGCGCACGGGCCTCATCGAATACGCGTTGGTGCAGCAACGGGGCAAGACGCACGAGAGCCTGTTCCGCACCGCCGCGGAACCGCTGCACCTGCACCTCGCCTTCCTGCTGCTGGGCGGCAAGCCGGCCTACTCCGCGCGTCTGCCCGTCGACATCCTCCAGGCCCTGCCGGGGGAGGCGGTCCGGATCGAGGTCGTCTGGCAGGAGAAGGAAGCTCCGGTCGTCAAACCGCTCGAGGCATTCATCGTCACCACCGACAACCCCGCGCCGCTCGCGCCCGGTCCCTGGGCGTACAACGGTTCGATGATGCTCGAGCAGGGACTCGCCGCCCAATCCGAGGGCTCGATTGTCTCGCTGTATCTCGATCCGTCCGCGTTGATCAACAACCCGCGACCGGGCCGCAATGACGACGAGTTGCATCGCCCGAACCCCGCCGCCTTGCCGCCGGATGCCACGCCGCTCGAAATGGTCGTGCGCCTGATCGGCAAGCCACAGCCTCCCCGTGAACCATGATGAGCCGAAACCTCTCCCCTTCCCTCCCGCGCCCCGAATCAGACGGCTTCTTCCACCGACGCTCCGCCGGGCGGACGCTGCTTCGCCTTGCCGCGTGCGGTCTGTCGGTCGGTCTGCTGGCCGCTGACCCGGCCGCGCCGGCCCCGCCGGCGACCGTGTTGCCGCCGGCCCGCGACGCTTCGTTCGCCCACGAGGTCGAGCATGCCGTGGACCGTGGATTGACCTTTCTGCTCGCGGCCCAGAACGAGGCGGGTTGGTGGTCCACTGCCGATCATCCCGCCGTGACCGCGCTCGTGCTGTCGGCGTTTCTCGGACACCCGGAAGGCCGTTACCGTACGAATCTGCCGCCCGCGCTCAAGCGGGGCTTCCTTTTCCTCGTGGACTGCGCGGAACCGGACGGACGCATCTACCGAACGTCCCTCGCCAACTACAACACCGCGATCTCCGCGATGGCCTTCGCGTTGAGTGGCGATCCCGGGTACGAACCCATCGTCAAACGGGCCCGGGCCTATCTGTTGCGATGCCAGGTCGACCTGGGCGAACAGGGGGTTCTCGACAGCCCGTTCGACGGCGGGGTCGGCTACAACGACAAGTATCAGTACTCCGATCTGAACAACACGCTCGTGGCCCTCGAAGCGCTGTATCACACCCGGCCGGCTGGCGAAGGAAACAGCCAGCCGGAACTCGATTGGAAGGCCGCCATCCATTTCATCCAGCGCTGCCAGAACCTTCCGGGCCGCAATCCGGAGCCCTGGGTTTCCGAGGACCCGGCGGACCGCGGCGGCTTCGTTTATCTCCCCGGTGAAAGCAAGGCGGGGGCCACGACCAATGCCGTCACCGGGCGGATCGCCCTGCGCAGCTACGGCTCGATCAGCTACGCCGGGTTGTTGAGCTACATCTACGCCGACCTGGACCGGCACGACGCGCGGGTGGCGGCGGCGTTCGACTGGTTGCGGGGCAACTTCACCCTGGACGAGAACCCGGCAATGGGTCAGCAGGGCTACTACTATTACCTCCACCTCATGGCCAAGACCTTGAAGGCGCTGGACCTCGACCGCCTCGAACTCAAGGACGGACGGTCGGTCAACTGGCGTCACGACCTGGCGATGCGGCTGATCAACCTCCAGCAACGGGACGGCTCCTGGGTCAACGCGAACGCCCGCTGGTGGGAGAACGACCCGGTCCTCGTCACCGCCTACGCCGTCATGAGCCTCGAGATCATCCACGCGGGGCTGTAGCCGCAAGGTCGCCGGGGTTCCGGATCCAACGGGGTGCGACCACCCGCGAAGCTCCCGACGGCCTGGCAACCGGTCGACAACCAGAGTCGCCGATGGAGGCCGCAAGGCCGGCCCGCGGCGTCGGGGATGGTGTGGCTAATCCACGAACATCAACTCGTTCGCCAGGAGGAGGACCTGGGCGAGTTGTTCGCGGGGGGCGAGCGGCGGTTGCGGCGGGCGGGGGGAGGCGAAACCGGCCTGTGCGTCCCAGACCGTCGGGGAGGTGTCGGCGCCTTCCGGTTCGGTTGTCACATACTCGATGACCGGTGCCCATTGGAAACTGTCGTAGGCATCGCTGGCCCGGCAGTCGACGGCGAAATCGAGCGTTTCTCCAGCCTGCACGGCGAGTTCGCTCATCCCGGTATCCACCGAGTCGTGGTGCGCGCTCCATTCTCCGAGGAGTCCGCGGTGATTGGAAACCACCCGCGCCCGCACCCCGTCGCCCTGGTCGTTGGGATGGCGCAACGTCGCCGTGATCCGCACCATGCCGGACGTCGGCGCTTCCCAACGGCGGATGCTGGCCAGCCCCGGTTTCGGCCCTGGATGACCGCCGTCCGCCGTGACGCTCACGTAGCCGAGACCTTCGCGATCCGGGAACCCGGCCTTCGGACTGACGCGGCGGCCCTCGAACGCGCTCATCGGGGTGAACTCCGTCGTCCTTTCGGTCGCGTCATCATACCCGCCATACCCATAGTGCCAGCCGCCGGGATGGACGGTGGCTTTCGGCAGGTCGGTGGCCCGGCTCAGGAACGCGGTCGCCAGGTCCGTCTCGCCCGGTTCGGGTTCCCGCTGGTACAGCTCGTGGTACAGGGCCTGAACAAACGGGGCGTCCGCCTTCGTTCGTGGAGTGTCGACGCGCGCCGCCAGAGCCCGGCTTTGCTCGAGGACGAAGGGGCTGTTCAGGAAGAACAAACCCTGTTGCGGGACGGTGGTGGTAAAGCGTCCGGGGCTCGAGAGATCCGGGCTGGCGAGGTCGAACGTGCGGAACAGGCCCGGCAGGTTCTGGCGGTCGATGAAGCCGTAGACCGTCCGCCGGGGCGCGGAGGGGAAGTCGTCGATCTCGACCGGCTGCCCGCCCATCGTCAGGTCGAGCCGGCCGGCAACGGCGAGCAGGGTGTCGCGCATCGCCTCGAAGTCCAGTCGTTGACGATCGAAGTGGTGCAGCAACCGGTTGTCGGGATCGGCGGCGCGGGCGGATGGGGACGCGGTGGCGCTCTGGCGGTAGGTGTTCGAGAGGACGATCAACCGGTGCAGTGTCTTGATCGACCAACCTTGCGCGGTGAATTCCGAGGCCAGCCAATCGAGCAGCTCGCGTTGCACGGGGGCGGGGGTGCGGACGCCGAAATCGCTCGGTGTATCGACCAGTGGACGCCCGAAATGCCAGGCCCAAACGCGGTTGACGAAGACGCGGGCGGTGAGTGGATTGTCCGGACTGGCGATGGCGCGCGCGAGTTCGAGCCGGCCGCTGCCGTCGCGGAAGGGTTCAGGCGCCAGGGAGGCCAGCACTGCCGGGAGCCGGCGGGGCACGGTGGCGCCGCGGTTGCCGGGATTGCCGCGGATAAACACCGCGGCGTCTGCCGGTTGCGCCCGGTCCGTCATCGCCATCGCCCGGGCCGGCGCGCCGGGATGGGTCCAGTTCAACGCCTCGAGCCGTTGCCGGTGCGGGACGGTGGCATTGCCGATCTGGCGGGAGAGGATCCGGCGGGCTTCGGCGCGTACCTGTTCGTTGGGTTCGCCTTCCGCTTCGAGGACCTGGCGCAGGCGTTCCTGATCGCCGTTATCGAGCGCCTTCGGGGTCGGGTCGCCCGCCGTCTCCGCCTGCTTCGCCGCCTCCTCGCGGGCCTGTTGGACGGTGGTGATGAAGGCGTCGATCTCCTTGACCGCAATCGCCTCCATCTCGGCCTCGATGGCGGCCTGGGCGGCCAGGAACTCGCGATACGGTTCGCTGTCCGGCGGGTCCCCGAGCAGCGGCTTCTCCCCGGGTTCCTCCGAGGAGGCGAAGACGCCGTAAAGCGCGTAATAATCCTCGGTCGGGATCGGGTCGAACTTGTGGTCGTGGCAGCGCGCGCAACCCATCGTCAGGGCGAGCGTGCCCCGCGCCACGACATCGATGCGGTCGTCAATGATGTCGTGCGGATTGTTCAGAAACCGCCGGCCCAACGTGAGGAATCCCAAGGCCGCGAGCGACGAATGGTCACCGTCGGAATCGAGGCGGTCGGCGGCCAGTTGCTCGATGAGGAACCGGTCGAACGGCTTGTCCTCGTTGAACGCGCGGATGACGTAATCGCGATAGGTATAGGCGTAGGCATAGCGACGCTCCTCCTGGAAGACGTAGCCTTTGGTATCGGCGTATCGCGCCACGTCCAACCAGTGCCGCCCCCAGCGTTCACCGTACCGCGGCGAGGCCAGCAATCGCTCGACCACCCGCTCGTAGGCGTCCGGCGATTCGTCCCGGAGAAAGGCTGCGGTTTCCGCCCAGGTCGGCGGCAGGCCGGTGAGGTCGTAGGTGATCCGGCGAAGCAGCGTGGGTTTGTCCGCCGGCGGCGCAGGCGCGATTCCGTTCGCCTCGAGCTTCGCCAGGACGAAGGCATCCACCGGCGTGCGAACCCCGTCGGATCCGGTCACGCGGGGCGCCTCCGGGCGGGTGATGGGTTGAAAGGCCCAGTGCCTCCGGGCCGCTTCCAAGGGATCCGTCCGGGGCGCGGCGTCTTCCTGCGTGCGCGGGTCCGGGGCCCCCATGGCGACCCAGGCTTCAAGGGCTTCGACCTGCTCGACCGGCAGTGGTCCGCCGCGGCTCGCGGGAGGCATTTGCAGGTCGGGGGAATCGCCGCGGATGGCCTTGATCAGGAGACTGGCGTCCGGTTCGCCGGGCTGGAGCGCGGGACCGGTGTCGCCGCCCCGGAGGATCGCGCTGGCGGTGTCCAGCCGGAGTCCACCCTTTTCCTTGCCGCTCTCGGCGCTGTGGCAGGGGTAGCAGGATTCGATCAACACGGGCCGCACCCGGGTTTCGAAGAACTCGATCCCGGCGGCGGCGGGCTCCGTCGCGGCGTGCAGGACGGCCCACGTGCCGGTGGCCAAATTCCCGAGGGCGACCGCCAGGAGGACGGCTGCGAATCTCGGTCCGGGCGGGTGGCCGGGGAGGGGACGGACGGGGTTGCGGGTGGGGGAAGGCGTGGGCATGGCGCGGGTTTCAGGCGAGGATTTCCCGGACCAGGCGGCCGTGAACGTCGGTCAGGCGGAAATCGCGGCCCGCGTGGCGGAAGGTCAACCGTTCATGATCGAAGCCGAGGAGATGCAGGATGGTGGCGTGCAGGTCATGAACATGCACCGGATTCTCAGCGGCCTGGAATCCAAACTCGTCGGTGGCGCCGTGGACCGTGCCGCCCTTCACGCCGCCGCCCGCCAGCCACATGGTGAAGCCGTAGTGGTTGTGGTCGCGGCCGTTGATCTTGCCGGCGTTGGCTCCGGCGGTCGGCAGTTCGACGACCGGGGTGCGCCCGAATTCCCCGCCCCAGATCACCAGGGTGTCCTCGAGCATGCCGCGTTGTTTGAGGTCCTGGAGCAGCGCGCCGATGGGCTGGTCGCATTCCCGGGCCAGCCGCCGGTGGTTGACTTCGAGATCGTCGTGGTTGTCCCAGGGCTGACCGTTGCCGTGCCACACCTGCACAAAGCGGACGCCCTTTTCGAGCAGCCGCCGGGCGATCAACAGTTGCCGCGCCTGGGTGCCCTCGCCGTACATCCGCCGCACCGACTCGGGCTCGCGCCGGACGTCGAAGGCGTCGCTGGCGTCCATCTGCATGCGGTAGGCGAGTTCGAAGGACTGCAACCGTGCTTCGAGGCGGGGATCGGCATCGCGTTGGGCGGCGTGGCGGCGGTTGAGGGTTTGCAGGAGGTCGAGCTGAGCGCGTTGGGTGGCGCGGTTGACCACCGGGTTGCGGATGTTCTGGATGAGCTTTTCGAGGTCCGTCTGGGCGGTGTCGAGATAGGTGCCCTGGAAGATTCCGGGGAGGAACGCGCTCTGCCAGTTTTGTGTTTCCTGGATCGGGTAACCGCCGGGGCACATCGCGATGAATCCCGGCAGGTTCTGGTTCTCCGTGCCCAACCCGTAGGTGATCCAGGAACCCATGCTCGGTCGCGGCAGCCGGGATTCGCCGCAGTTCATCAGGAGCAGCGAGGGCTCGTGGTTCGGCACGTCCGCCTGCATCGAGCGAATCACTGCGATGTCGTCGATGCTCTCTGCCACGTGCGGGAAAAGCTCGCTGACTTCGATGCCGCTCTGTCCGTGCGGCTGAAAGGCGAAGGGCGACGCGAACGCCGTGCCGGTCTTGCGTTCGGTCTTCAGGCGGATCGGCAGTTCCTTCCCGTGCCAGCGCGTCAGCTCGGGTTTCGGATCGAAGGTGTCGACCTGGGAGGGGCCGCCGTTGGCGAAGATGTGGATCACCCGGCGCGCCTTGCCCGGGAAATGCGGCGCTTTCGGCGCGAGCGGCGAGTCCATCCGGGAGATCGCGCCCTCGGCCTGCGCGAGCAGTGTGGCGAGCCCCAGGGAACCCAGCCCCATGCCGCAACGCGACAGGAATTCGCGGCGCGTCAGGAACGCATCCTCGGGACGCGGCTTGTGAAAGGACGATGTCATGGTTTTCACCCGCGGCGTCCGCGCACCGGGCGGTGGGTCACGGCATGATCGCGACGCCTCTGCGGTTCATTGCTCGGAAGGTTCCTTAAACCGGGCCATCACTCAAGCCCATCCTGCGCCGGTGCGCCTCCCGGCCTGGTCGGCGCGCGGGGTTCATGCCGCAGCCGGCTTGACCTCGGGCGGGGCCGGCGGGGAGGCGCGGTTTGCGCTCGGCACACGCGCGCCGGCCGCCTACGCTTTCCGCCGCAGCAAACGCCGATGAACATCCTGGTGGTCGAGGACGAGAAGAAGATCGCCTCCTTCGTTCGCAAGGGCCTGGAGGCACAGGGCTTTCGCGTCGAAGTCGCCCACGATGGGGACACCGGCTACACGCTGGCTGCTGCCCGCCCTTACGACGCGGTCGTGCTCGACATCATGTTGCCCGGGCGGGACGGTCTGAGCATCCTGCGGAACCTGCGCGAGCGCCGGATGACGGTGCCGGTGATTCTGTTGACCGCCCGGAGCGAATTGAACGAACGACTGGAAGGGCTGAATCTCGGCGCGGATGATTACCTGACCAAACCGTTCTTCATCGAGGAACTGGCCGCCCGGATTCAAGCCGTGGTCCGGCGCGCTTCCGGCACGCCGCAGAGCATCCTGACCCACCGCGATCTCACGGTGAACCTGCTCACGCGCGAGGTGAAGCGGGGGGAACGTCCGGTCGAACTCACCAGCCGCGAGTTCACGCTCCTCGAACAACTGGTCCGCTCCCCGGGACGGGTCTTCACGCGGATGCAGATTTGCGAGAAGGTCTGGGGCTACGACTTCGATCCGGGCTCGAACCTGGTGGATGTCTACGTGCAGCGCTTGCGGAAGAAGCTCGACGGGCCCGAGGCGCCGGGGCTGATCGAAACGATTCGCGGCGTCGGTTACCGGATGAAACCCGGGGGGCCATGAGGCGACTGCGCTCCTTTCGTCTGCGGATCGCGCTGCTTTCGGCGGCGATCTCGGGAACCGTGCTCGGGTCTTTTGGCGCGGCGACCTGGTTTTTGATCCAACGCGAGCGGGTCGCCGCCCTCGACCGGGAAATCCGCACCCTCGCCTGGCGACACCCGGGCTGGATGGGCGGCAACGCCAGCCTCGAGCGTTTGACCTCCTCCATCGAGTTCGTTTTCGGCGCGGATCGGCGGAATCAACTGCTCCTGCTGGTGAAGGACGCCGGCGGCGGAACGCTCTACCAGTCCCCGCACTGGCCGGTGGATTTTGACCCGGCGACCATTGATCTGACGCTCGAAGACGCCGCGACCCCCGGCCATGACCCGGTGAAGGGCGATCCGCGCCGGTCCCGGGGCGCCGCCTGGCGCGGGCCGCCCTGGGCGTCGCCTTCCGGCGGCACGCGGACGCGGGAATTCGGGGGCGCGCCGACACCTTTTTCGAAGCAGCCGCGGTTCTCGTTCGTCGATGCGGGCAACACGGTCTGGCGGGTCGGGGTGCTCGGGAACGACCGCGAACGGATGGTGCTGGCGCTGGATTGTGCGGATTTGCGGGCGGAGTTGCACCGGCTCCGAAACGGCTTCCTCCTGGCGCTTCCCGTCGCCCTGGCCCTGATCGGGGGCGGCGGTTGGTGGATCGCCGGGCAGGCGCTGCGTCCGCTGCGGTCGATCACGCGCGTGGCGGAGGGCATGACCGCGAAGGGGCTGGATCAACGCATCCCGCTCTCGGGCGAGGATCCCGAGATCGACCGGCTGATTCGCGTGCTCAACGGGATGATGGACCGCCTCGAGGCCAGCTTCCGCCAGGCGACCCGGTTCGGCGCGGATGCCTCCCACGAACTGAAGACCCCCCTCGCGGTGATGCAGGGGGAACTGGAACAGGCGCTCCAGACAGCGGTCCCCGGTTCGGTTGAACAAGCAGTGTTCGCGAACCTGCTCGAGGAAACGCAACGGCTCAAGACCATCACCCGCGGTCTGCTATGGCTCGCGCGGGCGGATGCCGGACAGCTGCCGTTGAAGCTGGAATCCGTCGATCTCGCCGGGATTCTCGCGGAAATGACCGAGGACATGGAGGCCCTCGCCTCGCCCGCCGGGATTCGCTGCCGGTGGGAACTCACCGCCGGCATCCGGGTTCGCGGCGATGCCACCCTGCTGCGCCAGGTCCTGCGAAACCTCCTGCACAACGCGGTGCAATACAACGAACCCGACGGCGAGGTGGAGGTTCGCTTGGGCGGCGAAATGCCTTGGGCGGAGGTGACCGTCAGCAACTCGGGACCGGGCATTCCCGCGGCGGATCAGGACCGGCTGTTCGATCGCTTCTTCCGCTCGGACACGGCGCGCGGTCGGCGCGTGGACGGCGTGGGGCTGGGATTGAGTCTCGCCCGCGAGATCACCCGCGCCCACGGCGGTGTCCTGTCGCTGGAGGAAAGCCGCGTCGGCCGCACAGCTTTCCGGCTGCGTTTGCCACGGGAAGCCTGACCGGCTCGGCTGCTCCGGAGTGCTGGAAGCCCGAAAAAAGCGCCTGCTCGACTGCGAACGTCCTTGATCTTCCCGGTCGGCCGGCTAGTCTGCCGGATCGCCTGAGGGTCGCGAGTGCGACTTTCGCAAGCGGCTGAGAAACGACAGTGAACGTACAACTGAACCCTTAACCTTCGACCGCTGAGTCGGGGCTTCCCGCCGACCGGACGAAGTTCAACCCGAGGAGTTCCCGGAAATACCCGTCTCCCGTTGGAGACCCCTTGTTTATGCTGACCATGGAAGAGGCCCTGCGCCAGAGCGAACGCCAGTTCGCGGCGGGGCAGATCGTCAAAGGCACCGTCATTGAAGTGCGCCCTCGCGAGGTCCTGGTGGACATCGGTTACAAGAGCGAAGGCAGCATTCCGCTCGGCGAGTTCGAGGACAAGCCGGAGGTGCAGACCGGCGAAGAGATCGACGTTTTCATCGAACGGCTCGAGGACCGCGAGGGCATGGTGGTCCTCTCGCGCGAAAAGGCCGAGTTCAAGAAGAACTGGGAGCGCATCCTCTCGATCTGCAACGAAGGCGGCACCATCGAGGGCAAGGTCAAGGCCATCGTCAAGGGCGGCCTGCTGGTCAACATCGGCGTCGAGGCCTTCCTCCCCGCCTCCCAGGTGGACATCGTCCCGCCCCGCAACCTGCAGTCCTTCGTCGGGCAGGTTTATGAGTTCAAGGTGGTCAAGCTCAATCAGGAGCGCCAGAACATCGTCCTTTCCCGCCGCGAACTCATCGAGCAGGAACGGGCCGAGCGTCGTGCCAAGCTCCTCTCCGAAATGATGCCCGGCGACATCCGCAAGGGCACCGTCAAGAACATCACCGATTTCGGCGCCTTCATCGACCTCAACGGCCTCGACGGCCTGCTCCACATCACCGACATGAGCTGGGGCCGCATCGGGCACCCGAGCGAAATGCTCAAGGTCGGCGAGGAACTCGACGTCGTCGTGCTCGACATCAACCGCGAACGCGAGCGCGTCAGCCTCGGCCTCAAGCAGAAGACCGAGAATCCCTGGGAGAAGATCGAGGAGAAGTTCCCCGTCGGCAGCCGGGTCAGTGGTCGCGTCGTCAACTTGGTGCCCTACGGCGCCTTCGTCGAACTCGAACCCGGGGTCGAAGGGTTGGTGCACGTCACCGAGTTTTCCTGGACCAAGCGGGTCGCCAAGGCCAGCGATGTCCTCACCCAAGGCGACGAAATCGAGGCCGTGGTGCTGGGGATCAATCGCGAAGAGCAGAAGATCTCGCTGGGTCTGCGACAGCTCGAAACGAATCCGTGGGAGGAGGCCGCCACCAAATATCCGCCCGGCACCAACGTCTCGGGCAAGGTGCGCAACCTCACCAGCTACGGCGCTTTCGTCGAACTCGAGGACGGCCTCGACGGCATGGTGCACGTCTCCGACCTGTCCTGGACGCGCAAGATCAACCACCCGTCCGAAGTCCTCAAGAAGGGGGACGAGGTCGCCGCGGTGGTTCAGGAAGTGGACGTGATGAACCAGCGCATCTCGCTGAGCATCAAGCATCTGTCAGTGGATCCGTGGGAGCACATCGAGCAGTTCTACAAGGTGGGCGACCTGGTGGCCGGCAAAGTGACCAAGCTCGCCAGCTTCGGCGCCTTCATCGGGCTCGAGCACGATATCGACGGGTTGGTTCACATTTCGCAGGTGAGCGAAGATCGGGTCGACAAGATCAAGAACGTCCTCAAGGTGGACCAGGAGGTGACCGCGCGAGTGGTGAAGGTGGATCGCGGAGAGCGCCGGATCGGGCTTTCGATCAAGGCGGCGGAATACACCCCGGAACAACTCAAGGCGGAACAGGCGGTGCTGGACGCGCTGAAACCGGGCGAGGATCTGGTTGCGCTGCAACATGCTTTCGACGCCGCCGAGGAGAAGGTGAAAAAGCCCTGATCTGTTTCAAGAAAAGGGTTGACACCCTCTGGACAGGCGGGCAGAGTGGCCGCACACACGGAAACTGCAAGTCCGTAAAACATGAGAACCAAAACGCTAATTACATCGGCTGTGCTCGGCATGGCAGGCGCTGCTGCGCTGCAGGCACAGGTTTACTCCGTCAACGCCGTCGGTTACATCAACGTTACGTGCAAACAGGGTTTCAACCTGATTGCCAATCAGTTGATTGCGGCGGACAACACGGTGGTCGCGCTGCTTCCGGGAGTTCCCGAAGGCACCTCGGTTTACAAGTTCGATCCGGCAACCGGCTACACCATCACCACGGTGGAATTCGGTGAGTGGACCAATCCCAGCCTGACGCTCTCCCCCGGAGAAGGCTTCTGGCTGCGCAATCCTGATGCCGCCGACCTCGTCATCACGTTCGTCGGTGAAGTGCCGCAGGGCAGCCTGAGCACCGGCTTGGTGTCGGGCTTCAACTTGGTCAGCTCGCAGGTGCCGCAGGCCGGTCTGGTGCAGACTGATCTGGGTCTTCCCGTGGAGGAAGGCACGGCGGTCTACAAGTACAGCACCACCGCCGGTTACAGCATCAGCACCATCGAGTTCGATGAGTGGGCGCCGTCCGAGCCGACCATCGCTGTCGGCGAAGGCATCTGGGTCAAGGCGATCACCGCCGGCTCCTGGGATCGTGAATTCTCGGTTAACTAACAAGCCAGAGAAACTGCAGTTGTACAACTAAACATAACCGAACATGAAGAAACTAATTGTTCTAGCGGCTTGCGTTGGCGCCACCGCGATGGCGTTCGGGCAAGGTCAGTTCAACCTGAACAACCGCGTTACGGGATCTGTCGATGCTCGCGTCACGAACGGCGCTGGCGATCCGTTGAACGGCGCTGATGGCTGGGTCGCACAGGCCTACATGAGCGATGCCGAAAACGGCTCCTACAGTCCGATCGCTGACTCGATGGTCACGTTCCGCAGTTCCCCCGTTCCGGCCGGCCTCGGCTACCTGAACGGTGGCATCAAGACCGTTGCCGGTTCTGATGCGGGCAGCTCGATCTGGGTCAAGCTGTATGCTTGGAACACCAATGACGGAGCCAGCTACGAGGCCGCTGAGGCCGCGTTTGGCAGCATCGGCATGTCGAATGGCGTGCAGATCTCCCTCGGCGGTGGCACGATCATCACCCCGGACCTCGTGGGTCTGCAGGGCTTCTCCGTCGCGGCCGTTCCCGAGCCGTCCACCTTGGCGCTCGGTCTGCTGGGCATCGGTGCTCTGATGCTCCGCCGCCGCCGCTAAACAGCGGTATCCTACCCTTCGAACGCCGTCCCCTTGGGGACGGCGTTCTTTTTTTTCGAGAAGGCCCGCGGTGCAAGCTGCCCTCCTATACCCCGAACTCAGAGTCGGTCGATCGCCGGGCCCAGGCCAGCACGAGCCGACCACGGCGCGATCTCCCCGGGCCTCAAGGCCGTTGCCGTAGGAATTTGGCCACCGCCTCCGTCCGCGTGCGAACCTGCAGCTTCTCGTAAATCCGCCGGATGTAGGTGTGCACGGTCTCGTAGCTGATGCCAAGCTGGTCCGCGATCTCCTTGTAGAGAAACCCTTGACTCAGCAGGTCGAGGACTTCCTGCTCCCGCGGCGACAGGTTGTCCGCAGCTGGGACGTCTGTTGGCGCGCTTTTCTGGAAGGACTGCACCACCTTGCGCGCGATGTGAGCGGTCATGGGTGAGCCGCCCCGACGCACATCCTGGATGGCCTCGAGCAATTCCGCGCGGGGGGTGCGTTTCAACAGATACCCCGTGGCTCCAGCGGCCAGCGCGTTGAAGATGTTCTCGGTGTCCTCGTAGACCGTGAGCATGATGACCTGCGTGTCGGGCAGCTGTGGACGGAGCCGGCGCACGCACTCGACGCCGTTGATCCCGGGCAAGTTGATATCCATCAACACCACCTCGGGACGGTCGCCGGGCAGGCCTTCCAACGCCGCTTCCGCGCTGCCGTAATCACTCACAAACTCATAGCCGTCCGCGCGCTGAAAGACCCGCGCGAGGGTCTGGCGCAACTGGTCGTTGTCCTCGACGATGGAAACCCGGATCGACGACATGAGCTAGGCGATCTCCGGCGGGTTCAGATTGCCGTGGTGGCAGCCGCGTTCTGCCAGATGCCGGAGCGCGCGGTTCGGATGGAATGAAAGACCGGCTGCAGGCTGCTTCAAGATTGTCACGGTCCAGAGCTACCTCTTCGTCCCGCCGGAGTCAATTCCTTGAACCCCGCCTCCAGATACGGAGCGACCTCCGTCCACGGCAGGAGAATCCGGGTTTCCCCCATCGAGTAGGGTGCGATGGTGTAGGAGTCAAAATGGAAAAGCAATCCGTCCCGGCGAGGGGCGACTGCGGCGATGTCCGGTCGGATGTCCGCCGCACGCATGCCGGCCTGTTCAAGGCTCACTCCCGCCGGCACCTGGCGCGCTTCACGCACCGCGTCTCGGAGCCGATCCGCCAGGGTGGTCAGGGAGTCACCGCGGAACATCCGGTCGGGAGAAACCGCATCGCCAGTGTCCGCATCGAAGACGAGGAACGCGGTGCCTCCGTTCCCGTGGGCTCCACCGAGGAAGGACCACCATTCCAACCGTGCCACGAGGAGTCGATCGATCTGTGGTTCCGCCAGGAGATGCCGGCGCTCGTCGTAGCAGATGTGGGTGTCGGGGTCTTCCCGGAGCAGGGCCTCGTAATCGGCGAACAAAGCGGTCTTCCTGGCCGACAGGACGCGGCCCGGTTCCATGTCCGCCGCCGGTGTCTCCGCGAACCACTCCAGCGACCGGTCCTGAATCCGTCGGCGCACCACTGGAGGCAAGCCATCGACCGGCAGGGCCAGCCGGTAGTCCACCCGGACCCACCGCGTTGTGTCGTCCGGCCGGGCCGATGCCGGAAGCGGGGTCCAGTCCAGCCTGCTGGTCGCGGAGGAAGTGGCCGCGTATTGGCGCCCGTCGCACTCCACGAGCGCATGCCAGCCAATGGCACCATGTCGGCTGACTTGGGTCGGCCCGAGGCTATGGCAACCGGTGACCATCAGGAGGACGCCGATGGGCAGGTGAACGCGTGGAACCGAGTGCATGGCCCCCAGTCATCCGCATCCGAGCAAGGAGCGCAAGGCGGAACCGACCCGCCATCGGCTGCGCCCCTGCCTGGGCCATGCCGCTGACTTGAGACCCGCGATAGCGAGCCTGTCACCATATTCCATCTGCGCGTATCGCACCTTGAATCCGTCACCTGGCACTCGTCGGCGTACCAACTTCATGCTGGTTCATCCTCAGGGCAGCGACGGAAGTCAAAACAAGGTGACAGGTTCGTAGTCGGATTGGGCCACGGGCGGGCCAACTGCCTGGGGCACAGCGGCCGATACGGAGAATAGAGCGACAGGTTCGGAGTGCAGTCGGCGGGCGGGCGCAGGGGCTGATGCGCTCGGGGCATGCTGGCACGCCGGTCGCCTTTGAGCGAATCGCCGCGCTTCGACCGCCAGCAGCCAGACCCGCGGTGAACCACGCGCCGCCCCGGCGTCGGCGGCCGCGCGTTTCTGCGTGGTCACGTCCGGGCCTGAATCTGGTTGGTGCGGGCGGGGAGGCGAGGTAGGCTGCGTGCTCAATGAAAGCGCATCGATTCGTCTTCGATTGCCGTCCCATTCTGCTGATGAGCATGTTGACTTGCGTGGTTCCAGGGAGTGGCGCCGACCGTGTGCAGGGGCGCTCGATGGTGCTCAGCCGGCAGGGAATCGTCGCCGCCGAGCACCCGCTTGCGGCGCAGGCCGGGGCGCACGTGCTGGCGGAAGGAGGAACCGCGGTCGACGCCGCCATCGCCGCCAACGCGGTCATGGGCGTCGTGGCTCCGATGACCTGCGGGATGGGTGGCGACCTCTTTGCCCTCGTCTACGACGCGGCGTCGGGGACCTTGCAGGGGCTCAACTCGAGCGGTTGGGCACCCGCCGGTCTCACACGTGACTTTCTGACCGCGAAGGGCTTCGGTGACATGCCGCAGCGGGGCATTCATTCGGTGACGATTCCCGGGTGCGTTGCAGGGTGGGAGGCGCTCCAACGCCGGTTCGGCCGGAAGTCGTTGCGGGAGCTCCTGGGTCCCGCGATCCGGCTGGCGGCGGACGGCTTTCCGGTCAGCGAGATCGTGGCGGGCTATTGGGCGTCGGGCGCTGGATTGATGAGCGGAGATCCGGTTGCGGCACGGACATTCCTGCCTGGTGGCAAGGCGCCGTCGAGGGGGGAGATCTTCCGCAATCCGGACCTTGCGTGGTCGTTGCGATGGGTGGCAGAGGAGGGGTGTCGGGCCTTCTACGAGGGCGCGGTGGCCGAGCGCCTGCTGGCCTGTTCGGCGGCGCAGGGCGGGGTCTGGACCGCGGAGGACCTGAGCCTGTTCCGGCCCGAATGGGTGACGCCGATTTCGACAACCTACCGGGGGTGGACCGTCTACGAAATCCCGCCGCAGGGACAAGGAATTGCAGCGTTGCTGATGCTGAACTTGATGGAACCGTTTCCGCTGGCCGACTGGGGCTTCGGCTCGGTCGACGCGTTGCACACCATGATCGAGGCGAAGAAGCTCGCTTACGCGGACCTGCGCCGGTATGTCGGCGATCTCCGTTTCGGTCCGGTCCCGGTCGCCGGCATGCTGGCCAAGGACTATGCCCGCGAGCGGGCCCGGCTGATTGACCCTGAACGGGCGGGCGCGGAGGCGGCGCCCGGGGAACCCGCCTTGCGCGGTGGCACGGATACGACCTATCTGTGTGCGGTGGATGCCAGGGGCAACATGGTGTCGTTCATTCAGAGCAATTACGCCGGATTCGGTTCCGGGTTGGTGGCGGAGGGAACCGGCTTCGGTTTGCAGAATCGGGGCGGCCTGTTCACGCTGGAGGCCGGACACCCCAACGCTTTGGCCGGTCGCAAGCGTCCCTTGCACACGATCATCCCCGGATTCATGGAGAAGGATGGCGTGCGAATCGCATTCGGGATCATGGGCGGCTGGAACCAGGCCCAGGCCCACGCTCAGTTTGTTGCGAATCTGGTGGATTTCGACCTCAACTTGCAGGCTTCGTTGGAAGCGCCGCGGTTCACCAAAATGTCCTTCGACGGCACGGACGTGGAACTTGAGGCGCGCTTTCCGGCGGAAGTCCGCGAGGGGCTCAAGTCGCGCGGGCACGAGGTGCGGACGGGACCTTCCTTCTCGCAGAATGTGGGTGGCGGTCAGGCGGTGATGCGGGATTTCGCGAAGGGTATCAACTACGGCGCCAGCGATCCGCGCAAGGATGGCGCCGCAATCCCGGAGCCGGTGCGACTGGACTGAACGTCGGGCGTCGGACCTGATCACCGGTCAGCGCCAACGGGTATCCGAGCCGGGAAAACGAACATCCCGCCGAAGCCGGTATACGGCCTCGGCGGGATGGCTTTCTCACGCGGGTCTATTCCCGCGGCGATTCACCGTTGTCAGGGACGCTGCAGGCGGAAGTACTGTTGCGCGCCGGTGATCGTCACCGTGGTCGAGTTGCCAGACACACCCGGCACTTCGGACCAGGCGCCGTTGGGCAGGGTGTCGGTGGCTTCCAGCACGTAGCCTGCGGCATCCGCCGGCCAGGAGATGGTGAGCGAACCGCCATCGCGGCTGACGCTCAGCATCGGCGGAGCAGCCACCGTCAGGGCGATCGGGATGCCGCCGGCGGACGGTCCGCCGAGGGATTCGATTTCGACGGGCGACAGCGGCGCTGACCGGATCTGGATGGCGTTGACCCACCACTCGCGGCGTTCGTCCTGGTCGCCGTCACCGAAGAGGACGGCGGTTGGCAGGAGCGAGCGGCGCGGGTTGTCGAGGCTCTGGTTGGCGGTCCAGTTGTCCTGGAAGACGCCGTCCACGTACTTCACCACGACGGGCGGATTGGCGGCCATGTTGTAGGCGGCAACCACGCGGTGCCACTCCCCGGCGGTGAAGATGCCCGTGCCGTTGTAGCCGTTGGCACCCTGGCCGAAGTTGCCCTGCTGCCAGAACAGGTCGCCGTCGTCAGTGTTATCCTGGGAGCTGGTCTGGAGCATGGCCGCGGCAAAGGCGCCTTCGTTCGCCACCATCACGTCCATGATCAGCGTGTATTGGTTGACGCGGGTCCCGCCGCCGTTCGGGGCGATCCGGTGTTCGATGACGTAGCCGATGTTCCGATCCAGGTCGCCGGGCACTCGCATGATCGAGGCCGGCTCGCCGTTGATGTTCGCGATCCCGGCGAAGTCCCCTTCACCGGTGATGCCGAACATCGTGCCGGCGGCGGTCAGGCCTTCGGCGCCATCCAGATACTGGAGGGGCGAACCGATCGTGGCGGAGAGATCCGCGAAGTTGAAGTCCCACTGTCCGGTCACGTTGCTGGTCGGGAGGGCGATCGGAATGCCGCCTGCCACCGGGCCACCGAGCAGCGCGAGCTGGGCGTCGGAGAGACGGCCCTCTCGAATCTGGATGCTGCTGACGAACATCTCGCGCCGTTCGTCCTGGTCGCCATCGCCGAAGAGCACGGCGGTCGGCAGGAGGGAGCGCCGCGGGTTGTCCAGGCTCTGGTTGGCCGTCCAGTCGTCCTGCTTGATGCCGTCGCAGTATTTGACCACGACGGGCGGGTTGGCGGCCATGTCGTAGGCCGCGGCGAAGCGGTGCCAACTGCCGGCGGTGAAGGTGCCCTTGCCGTTGTAGCCACCGCCGCCCTGGCCGAAGTTGCCCTGCTGCCAGAAGAGGTCGCCGTCATCGGTGTTGTCGACGGAACTGGTTTGGAGCAACGCCGCCGCGAAGGACCCGGTTTCCGCCACGAAGACGTCCATGATCAAGGTGTACTGGTTGACGCGGGTGCCGCCACCGTTCGGGGTCAACCCGTGGTCCATCACGTAGCCGATGTTGCGGTCGAGATCTCCCGGCACCCGCATCACCCGGGCCGGCTCGCCGTCAATGCCGTCGATCCCGAAATCAGTCGTCGTGCCGAACTCCGTTTTCTGGGCGGCGATGCCTCCCGGCCCGCCGAGATACGCGAGTGGATTGCCGACGGTGGCGGCGAGGTTGCCGTTGTCGAAATCCCACTGGCCGGCGACGGGATTGGCGTTGCCGCCGCTGGTGTTGATTTCGAATTGCCATTCCTGCACGTGGGCACCGCCTGCTGAATCGGCGAACTCAAGGCGAACCCGGTTGTCGGCGGTCGTGCGGGCCGGATCGGGCTGGAAGACCACCGTGGTGTGCGCGCCGGATTTGGTCACGTCGAGCGGGGTGGCCGGCGCGTTGTTGAGGAAGAGCTTGACCGAACCGGTGTTCACCGTGGCGGTGCGGTCGGCGAGCAGGATCTCGATGGGCGCGGTGGGTTCGATGCCGGACGAATCCGGCAGCGGTTGCACGTCGGCGACATAGGGAGCATTGGGCGCCGCCTGGCTGGTGGCGCGATAGGCCTTGAGCGCGGAGGCTTCGGGGGAGTTGACGAAGGTGCGCAGCCCGGAACCCGACGGGATGGTGTACCAGTGGAGATTGGCGCCGCGGCCCGTCTGCCAGTAGAGCAGGCGGAAGGGGTAGATTCCTGCGCTGGGCGCCGAGACGGTGAACTGGTTCTCGATATGCTGATCGACGGTGAAGCCCTGCGCGATCCGCTGGTATTCGGCCACCTTGGTGGCGAAGAAGTCGCGCGGATTGGCCCCCACAAACACCACGTAGCCATCGTCGTCGTTCACGTCCGTCCGGTCGGCGCTCACGCTGATTCCGAACGTCGTTTCACCGGCGGGGAGTTCCACGTACGCGACCACCTCGACCGCGAACTTGTCCGTGTGGGCCGTCACGCCGGGAATGCCGGGGAAGAAATACGACGGCAGCGAGTCAACGACGGCCCCGTCCGCATCGGTGATGTCGATGGGGAAGCCGTCCCGTTCGAAGTAGATGAGGTCCTCGAGATGGGAGCCGCCGGGGCCGGTTCCCTCGAATGCCTCGTCCGCGATGGGGTTGCCCTCGATGTCGGTGAGCGTGCCTTCGATCTGGCGCAGGGCGCGAAGGTAATTGTTGCCGACCTCGGCATCGACCGGGGCCTGGGCGACCCGGATGGCGAAGCCACTGTCGGTGCCCGATCCGGGCGGCAGGGCGGCGGAGGCCGGAAGTTGCACGGTGGCCGCCTGCCCGAGGCTGCTCAGGGCAAGCCCGGCGAGCAGGGCGGAACTGGTTCTCGTTAATAGGTTCATTATTGGAATGCTGACGTTATTTGTTGGAACCGAATCGCTGAAATAAGCGCCGGGCGCGTCGCTGGCAAGCCGGATGTTCGAGCGACCCGGGTTTGGGGCCTAGTGCCTTGCCTGTTGTACCGAACCGTCGACACGCACAAAGTGGCCGTGGATCTTGCAGCGCGCGTAGACCGCCTGCACGTCTGTCTCCTCGGGGATCGGGTTGGCGATTTCGTAACTGACCGCATCGTTGTCGAGGGTGTCCCAGTCCGGGACGGTTCCCTGTCGCTGGGGATCGGCCGGACAGACGAGCATCCTCGTGCTTCCCAATTCGTTGCGCATGGTCTTGAAATCGCCGGGCAGCTTGTCGTTGTGATCGATCGCCCAGATGCGCGCGGCGAGCCCGATTTGTTTGAGGTTGTTGACGCAGTTGATGTCCTGGGCCTTGGATTTGGCCTTGGCCAAGGCAGGGAGCAGCATGCCGGCGCCGATGGCGGCCGGGGCGACCAGCAGCGGTTTGAGCACCACCGAACTCGGGTGCTCGTCTCCGTGGGATTGGCCGGTCCAACCGATGGGGGTCATTGAGCTGACGGCGAATGCCCGTGGGGCCCGGTTCCATTCGATCAACCGGCCCAAAAGGCTCTGAACGCCCGCCTCCATCTCGCCCTGCCGGATGCCCGCCTGGAGGGCCTGCTTCTGGATGCCGGCGAGGGTTTCACCGAATTCCTGCCCGATGTAGCTGAAGGCGTTGCCTTCGAGCGGGAGGTTCCGGGCGAGGGCGCGGAATTTCGGCTCCCCAGTCAATCCACGCCCTTCCCCGCGACGCAGCTTGATGACCTCTTCCACGAGGTCATCGGAGAGTCCGAGAATCAACAGATCCCCATCCCGGGCGAAGGTCAGCCGGATCGGGAACGGCGCCAGCGCGGGCACGGGAATCACGTGCAGGGTGACGCCGAGGCGCTCGACCGTTGTGGCGTCGGCCTCCTCCGCGACCTGGGTCAACAGGTCGGTCAGGGCGGAATTCGTGACCTGGAACAGCACGATCAACCCGGGGCGCGGGATGGTGATCCCGCCCTCCGGCACCGGCAATTGGACGGGATGCTCGGGGTCGAGGGTGAAAAGGACGGCGTGTTCCCGCCCGAAACCTTCCAGCAGATCTTTCAGCGGAATGTGGGTCTCGGACTCGAAGCCCCCAGCCACCATGCCGGGCCATTCGCGGTAGGCTTCCGAATCGGAACGCTCCATTTCTTCGACCACCGTCGACCACAGTGCCGCCGGCTGAAGGTCGAAACCGAAGGCCATGGCGGTGCTGGAGGGCGCCAGTTCGAGGAGGCTCAGCGGATGCGGTTCCCGCCCGAAGGCGTTCCAGAGCAGCCCCTGACCCGCGCCCGGACGGTGGTAGAGAACGCTTCGGGTGCGGAACAAACCGGAGCGCATCTGCTTTCCGCTGAGGCCGATGGCGGTGATTTCTTCGAGGCCACTGCGTTGGATCAGGCGGGTGAGCAACTGCAAGCCCTGCTCGGCCTGGACGCGGTTTCCCTGGTCGCCGGCGGTCATGGCGCGGAGCAGAGGGCGGAACTCGGTGACGGTGTCGGACAGCTGCCGGAGCCACTGGTCCAAGGTGAGGTAGAGGTAGAGATCGCCGCCGCGATCCAGGTGTTGGGCGACCTCGGCGAACGGATTCTCGGATGGGGCCCCGGTTTCGTCGTTCCCGTCCTGCGCGGAAACCGTCGTCGCGGGGGCGGCGCCGAGGATGAGGCCCGCGGCCAAGCAGGGCAGTAAGTTGGCGAGCGGATGACGCGAATTGACTTTCATTCTGGGATTCGGGATGGGGTTTTCGGGGAACTCCGTCCGTGGGGCTTTGCCGGCTGGCCGGCTTACCACCAGTCCCAGTTGGGATCCGGCGGCGGGGAAGACAGCCAGTTCTGCATTTCGGACGGGAAATGGAAATTCTCGGCGTCGCCGTCGCCGAACAGCATGTTGACGTAACGTTTACCGCGGAAGCTGTGCCAGATGTTGCGGCTGTCGATCTGGGCGCCCTCGCCGAGGGGGCGGTTGGCGTGCCAGGGCCAGTCGCCGTGAAGGATCTTGTTCGCGGGTCCCTTCATCAACTCCGCCTCGTTGAGGGGGGTGTTTTGGGCCGAACCGGGCGCGGCCTTCGAGTCGGCCGTGACGCGGCGGGTGCGGAAGTGGTCACTGACCCATTGCGGAAGATAACTGTTGCCCCAGGCCGTGAAGCAGGTGCGGCCAACCGGGGTGCTGCTGAAGGAATCCCCCTTGTCGGCGGGACATCGGAAGCTCTCGACCGCCCCGACGTAGAGGTTGAGCGGGCGTTCGTCCTCGGGGACGTTGCCTCCGTAATCCGAGGCGGGCCCGCTCAGGAAGGCATTGGTGATGAACATCCCCCCCACGGCGCCCCAGCCGTCGTGCACGGGAAAGAACTGCCGGTTCTCGTCGGCGTACATGGCAAACCCGAGGCCGTGCTGCTTCAGGTTGGCGATGCACTTCACGCTTTGCGCCTTGGCCTTCGCGCGGGAGAGGGCCGGTAGAAGCATTCCGGCCAGGATGGCGATGATGGCGATCACCACGAGGAGTTCGATGAGCGTGAACGCCCCTCGCATTCGGGCGCACAGAACGACGGCTCCGGGCGTCCGGATCGGTTGCGACGACATGGGCGGAACCTACGGCGGACGAATCCCGAATGCAACCGACGGCCGCGGGCCGGTCTTCAACGCGCACTTCGTTCGCGCACGGGAATCAACCGCACCGGCCCGAGCAAACCCGACGGCGTCACCGGCCAGTCCGAGGCGTCAAAGGGCTTGTAATCGAGGTTCACGAAATTGATGTCGTGAAAGGTGCGCCAAGCCACGCCGCGTCGGTCGAGGTCGCGGATGCGGTTTGCCGCCACGCCGGTCACTTCAATTTCGAGCGCGTTGTCCTTCGGACGAAGGCCCTCCGCCGGGACGGTATACGGGGGAACGAGGAGCGTCGCCAATTCGCGCCCGTTCAGGCGCACCCGCGCGCTTTGACGGACGTCCCCAAGGTCGAGCATCCAGCGGTCCTGTCCGGCCGTTGCCCGCGGCGCATCGAAGCGAACCGAGTAGACGGCGGTCCCGGCAAACCGTTGGGCGTCGTCGTCGCCGAGGTCGGTCCACGATCCCGGATGCCCGGTTGTGATGGCCGCGGGAAGCTCCGGGCCGCCCTCGAGGAAGCGCACCGTCCATTCGCCGGTGATATCCGAGGCCGCGCCGGCCGGATCGAGCACCTGCCATGCGGGGCCTTCCTGCGGCAAGGCGCGCTCGAAGGCCCGGAGGATGACGGATTCCCCCGGGTGCAGGCGCAACGAAACCGAAACGGGCGATCCGCCAACGGGCGTTCGCAGCCGGCCCCGGCCCGTGCGTCCGGTCATGGGATCCATGACCACGACCGAGGCGGACGGCCGGGCGAGCGGCAGCCAGCCGTCGAAGGTCGTTTCCCCGCGGTTGGCGAGGAAGTAGTGCCATCCGTCCACGCTGCGTCGCCGCGCAAACCACAGGCCGGCATGGTCCACGAGGGGTTCGCGGTCGATGCGGGCGGCGGCGAGCGCGTCCAGGATTCGCCCCACAAGCACGCGCCCGCGCCCGAGGTCCGCCGCCTGCAGGCCGGAATCCCCGAGCGAAGCCAGCGTGCTGCGGGCGAGCAGGGTTTTGAACTCCTGCCGTCGCTGGTCGAGGCGTCCCCAACCCGGCACGTCCGTGGGCAGGGACTCCTCGAAAACGATGGTGGCGCCGCTGGTTGCGAGCGCGAGCAACCCGCGGAGAGTGTCCGGGGGCAGCAGCCGGCAGCGCGGCACGACGACGACCCGGTAGTCGCCGCCGGGAAGCCGCAGCCGGCCGTCCGCGACCCGGGCCGTTCCCAGCTGCCGGTCCGAGACGTAATCGAAGTCGAAGCCGGATTGCCAGAGCCGGTCGGCGGCCCGTCCGAACGGTTGTTCCTCGAGCCAGTCCCGCGCATGCACGGTGAATTTCTGCTCCAGCGAACCGGTCCGTTGCCAGACCTCGTGGATCGGCCAGTAGAGCAGCACGTCGGCGTCGGGGGCGCCGGATTGCAGCACGGACTGGCAGCGGGCGATGCTGGCGTTCAGGGCCGGCACGTCGCGCCACACGGGGTTCCGCGGGTTCATTTCGTAGCTGGCGTAGAACAGCCAGCCGGGCCAGGGCGCCTCGTCCGGCGAGTAGCACGTGCCGTGATAGAACACGTGGTTCACGCCGCTCAGAAACAGGTCGTCGACCAGGTATTTCATGTCGGCGAGGGTTTCGGTGAAGTGTTCCTTCAACCACGTGCCCGTTTCGGCCGAGACGAGCCTTCGTCCGGTCACGTGCGCGGCGGACGAGGCCAGTTTGGAGACGAGCCGGTTCCGGTCCAGGTGGAACATCTCCGTCTCGGGTATGTCGGCCAGGGCGTAGAGATCGAGGAGGTTGCCGGGGGAACCGTGCGCCTGGTTGCGGGTCCGCATTCCGCGGGAATGACACCACTCGACCCAGCGCGGCAGGGCGCCCTCGATCAACAGATCGGACAGCGTCTCGCGAAGATCGCATTGCACCCGCGCGGCCCGCTCGGTCCCCTCGGCGCTGAACAACGCCGGCAGTTCATCTTCCAGCCGGTAACCCCGCCGGCGCGCGAACGCGGCGAAGAGATCGGGCGACCAGTTCGACACGTATTCGTAGGAGTCGTGGTACATGGACCGCGGCCGCGCCTGCTCCGGGTCGGCGAAGGCCTCGGTGAACACCTTCAAGTAATTCACCATCGCGGGCTCGTGGAACAGGTTCAGCATATGGCCGCCTCCCCCCGGTGCCGCCCGCTTCACCTTCCGCCCGGAGGGCTTCTGGCTTACGACGTAAATCCGCCAGTCGCCATCCGGCGCCGTCCAGTCGAGGCGTCCGTCCGGGGTCAGACGGCCTTTCAAATTGTGGGTGTCCCCGGCGGATCCGAAGGCCATCAACGCCTGTGTCGAGGCGGGATCGAACCGCTCCGTCAACCGGCCGCCGGCCGCCATCTCGAAGGTCTTCGCCACCACCACCGCGTTGGCTTCGCGGTCGGTCACGCCGGGACCGCCGAAACACCAGCCGGTGCCGGTGGTCATGTCGACGCCCAGGTCGAGCCGGTTCCCTTCCTGGATCGTGTGACGCAGCATGGCGAGCCACGCCGGACTCAGGTAGTCCAGGTAGCGTTCCTCCCAGCCCTTCGCGCCATAGATCGGGATGATGTGGACGCCGCCCCAGCCGGCCTCGCGATAGCGGGTGAGTTCGCGGGTGAGGTTCGTGGTGTCGACCGCGCTGCCCAACCACCACCAGTAGGACCACGGACGCGACTCGCGGGTGACCGCCGGCCAGGCAAAAGGGTCGGCAGCCGGGGCCACCTCGCGAGGCTCCGCGGCGGGCGCGTTGGCTGACAGCGTCAATGCGGCAAGCAGGGCAGGCAGTGGCTTCATGGCTGGGAGGGACGTTAGCGGGAAAACGCCACCGGGAACAACCTCCGTCGCCGGGGCGTGCGCGGACGCGCGAGCCGGAGGCAGCCCGATCCTCGACGAATCACCCGCCTGTCCGCAGGGCACCAGATCTCGGCGGAAATCAGGAAGATACGCTTCGGTGGATCAGGCGCAGGTCGGTGCCGGAATAGGCGCCAGGTACTCTGTCGCCCCGCAGGACGCACGGACACGTTCTTCCCAGAGCGGCGCGCACGGAGTGACACGCCCTACCACCTGGCCCGGGTAGGGCGCGCAGTCCCCTGCGCGCCGCCCGAGATCCAGCCCCCCCGTTCACCTCCCGAACTCGTATCCAGCGCGGTTCCGCTCGCTCACTCGACCCGACACCTCAGACCACGCCGTTTCGGGGCTTCCGCCCACCGTCAGTCGGCCGGCATCAGGTGCTCTGGTCCGCCGCGGCCCCGCGTCCTGGGATGTCACGCCGGGAGCTTGGCCGTCGGGTGCCACCTGCGGGATGCGGCGGGCTCCGGGTCACTCCGTCTTCAGACGGATCACGGTGAACGAGTTTGCCGGGAACTCGCGCTGGAACCGGGCGCCGCTGATGGGCTCGCGCCTTTCCTGCGGGGTGATCCGGGCCGGTTCGTCGAAGGTGTTCACGTCCGGCAAGGCTCCTTGCAACGTGATCACCCGGGCTTCGTTGGCCAGCTCGCGGACGCCTTCCAGCGCGATGTCCATCATCGTGGGCGCCGGATGGACGTTCGCGACCTTCAAGATGACCTCGCCCGCCCGCTCGTCGCGGACCGCGCTGGCGAAGACACCCTCGGTCCGGGGCAGGGGAACCTCCACCGATTGCACCAGTTCACCCTCGAGGAAGCAGTCCAGGCGCGGGCCGGTCAGCGCGATCCGCACGTCATACCAGCGGTCGTCGTCGATGTGGCCGGGGACCTGCGCGATGAGGCTGTCCTGAACGCCCAGGGTGGATTGGATGCCGTGCTTCGTGTTATTCCAACCGCCGAGATTCCATTGCACGCGCGTGTTGGGATGCCGCTCGCGTACCCCGATGATGAAGCCTTCCCGGCCACCCGTCTTGCGGGCCTGCAAGCGGAGGGTGTAGTCGCTCCACGTTTCGTCGCCAAACTGCTCGCCGTCCCCGGCGGATGCCTGCCGGAACAGCGTCCGGTCGCCCGCGGTCACCGTGATGCTCCGGAACTCCGCGGCGCCATTGAACGTGGCCAACCGAATGCCGCCGGTCGCGGTGGAGGGCGCCGGATAGCCCGTCAATGTCAACGGCAGGACGACGTCGCCGCGGTGTTGCATGAACTGCTGTTGCACGAAGTAGTTCGCCGTGCGCAGCGTGCGGAGGTTGTCCACCCAGATCAGGTCCGGCGTCCATTGCCAGCCGTCGACGTGCGCGAAGAGGGGCGCGTAGCTGGCCATGCGGACGACGTCGGCGTTGCGTTCGGCGCCGGTCAGGAAGGCGGCCTCGGCCAGGGCGCATTCCCAGTTGTTCCGGTTCCGGACACTCACGATTTTGTCGCTCTGCGCGGCGTATTCGCCGAAGAAGACCTTCGGCCCGGCGCGGTCGAAGTCGTCGTAGCGGTGGGTGTTGCTCAGAAACCAGATCGGGTTCGCGTAGCAATGCTCGTCGACGATGTCCGCCTTCAGTTCGCGGAGTTTCGGCCACAGGAATTCGTAGCGTTCGTCGGCGGGCGAAGGGCCGGAGCCGGAGACGAGCTGGATTTCGGGATGGCGCTCCTTCAAGATCTTCGCGAACGCGGCGTACCGCTCGATGTACTGCGGGCCCCACTGTTCGTTGCCCACGCCCAGCAGCTTCATGTGGAAGGGCGCCGGATGGCCCATCGCGGCGCGTCGGGCGCCCCAGTCGCTGGTCGCCGGACCGTTGGCAAATTCGATCAGGTCGAGCGCGTCCTGAAGGTAGGGATCGAGTTCAGCGAGCGGCGCCAGCTGGCCGCTGTTGAACTGGCAGGCCATGCCGCAATTCAGAATGGGCAGCGGTTCCGCCCCGAGGTCCTCGCACAACTGGAAATACTCGAAGAAACCCAGCCCGAACGACTGGAAGTAGTCGGGCGCCGGGCGGTGGAGGAATTCGTAGTTCCAGCGGTTCACGATGAGCTTCCGTTCCGCCACCGGCCCGATGGTGGTCTTCCACTGGTAACGCTTGTCGAGTTCGCTGCCCTCAACGATGCAGCCGCCGGGAAAACGCAGGAAGCCGGGCCGCAAATCCGCGAGCGCCTGGACCAGGTCGGCACGCAGGCCGCCGGGACGTTGCTTCCAGGTGTCCGCGGGAAACAGCGAAATGAAATCCACGTCCACGGCGCCCCGGCCATCGAGCAGCACGTAGAGCTTTGCGTTGGGGTCGGTCGCCCGTGGACGAAGGACGGCAACGCGCCTTTCCCAACCGGCGGCGAACCCGTCCAACCGCACCGTATCGAGCAGGGCGCCGTCGCCCGAGTAGAGTTCGATCCGCAACGCCGGGGAACCGGAGACATTGCGAATCTGCGCCGCGAAGTGGTAGGCGCCGCCCGCTTTCACGCCGATGCCGCGGAAACCCTCGTTTGCCACGCCGAAGAGATCCGTGCCCTGCGACTCGATCCGGAGGTAATGCGGGTTCTGCGCGTTGAACGGATCCGCTTCCCGGATGGAGAGCGTCCCGCGCGCCTTGCTCGGGGACAGCTGGCGCCAGCCCATCAGGGCGTCCGGGAACTCGAAACCGCGGTTCTTCACCAGTTCGGCGTAGAGCCCGCCGTCCGCCCCGAAATTGATGTCCTCGAAGAAAATGCCCCACATCGCCGGGTTGATCTGCGCGCCGGGTTGATCGACGCGGACATTCATCCGGACAGCGGCGGTGACGTCGCCGCAAGGGAGGAGCAGGGCCGCGAGCAGGGTGGCGACGCCCGGGCTCCGGAGCGTGGCAGATCGACGGTCTTTCATGGCTGCGGCGAAATCTGACAGGCCCCGGCCCTGGCGATCAATACGGCAGTGATGGCCGGGACGCATCTCCTCCATGACCATTCAAAAGGGCACCTCAAGCTGACCAGCGGGCGATCCGCCGGGCACGGATGCGCGGCGCGATCTGCTCGCCGTCGACCAGTTCCGGATGCGAGTCGACGCCCAGTTCGGCCGGCGATGGCCCGACCCATTCGCCGCGGCATCCCTCGAGGCGGATGATTCCGTTGCCTGGCTCGAAGGTCAGCGCGGTGAAGAGAGGATCGCGATAGGGGCAGGTGTGCGAAATCCAAGGAAAACGCTCGTGCACTTCCGCTGCCAGGCTGGTGTGCTTGTAAGCCGATCCTACCCAGTAGTACGAGGCGGAGTTCACGTGCAAATGGAGGATTCGTCCGGCGCGCAACACCTGATCGATGTGGCTGTGCCCGTTCACGCAAAGCAGCACCTTGTCCGCGAAAGGTGCCAGCAGGGCCTGGATTTCCGCGGCGTTGTCGACGCTCCAAGCCCCGGCCAGTGGTTGGTGCGACACGATGAGGAACGGGCCGGGATGCTCCGCCAGTTGCGCGCCAAGCCATTCGACTTGTTCCGGGCCAACGAAGGACGGATACCCGCCCCGGTGCGTCGGGGACCCGCGGTCGTTGCCATCCAGCCCGAGCACGCGCAAGCCGCCGACGTCCTCCGCGTAGAAGCGCCCCTTCATCCCCCAGCGGTCGATGCAGTGCTGCTTCGTATGCCCGTTGTCCAGATCGTGGTTTCCGATGACGTGCAACGCGGTCCGGTGCGCGCTGGAAAACGCGCTCGCCACGGCTTGGTTCGGCTCGCTCGGACAGGCGAAATCGCCGAGCTGCATCAAGGCGTCCGGCGGTTGGCGCTGCATGGAATCGAGGAAGGCGCGCAACCGCGACTCACCGTCGTGCATCAGGTCGTGGTGGAGGTCGGCAATCATCCCGATGCGCACGGGGCGGTCGAGCCGGCCCAGGGCCCCGGCGGTTGCGGTGGGAAGCGTTGCGGCCAGTGTCGCGGCGCCGCAGACGTGCAGAAAGCTCCGTCGCGAAAGCAGGGCGCATTCCGGGACGCCGGGCTTTGCTGGTGAGGATGGGTGATCGGCCATGGCTTCCCGGTTCTGCTTCGTTCGGTTACGCGTGTCAAGCCAACGCGCGGCAACCCCAAGCCAGCCCGGGGACCGGCCCGACGGTCGTCCGGAGGGCGCCTGCGCTGCGGCGTTGCTTCGGAACCCGCATTTCCCTCCGCTCCCTGGTGGCGTCCTGACGAGGCGGGTGGAATGAGATCCGAGCTTCCGCTCAGCGAGCCGGTCAGGTGGGGGAAACACTCAGCCGTGACCATGCCGTTGGATTCAGCACGGATGGGCCTGATGAGCACTGATATTGAGCGAAACCAGAATCGCTCGCCCTGGGTTCGGGCTCACCACTTGGTGAGGCTTCTAGCCCTCTCCGCCAAAGCGGCAGCCCCACGCCCCTTTGACCGAATCGACACGGCTCAGTACCGCGGCTCGACGCGGCGCGCTACGCGTTGGCGTCGGACGTCCGGGGCGGGCTGATAGTCCAACTTTGGTCAGGTGTGCGGGCTTGCAGTCCTGCCGGTCGGTTTTCGGACGGGTAAGCGCTTGCCCCATCGCGGAACGGATGCGATTTTTGTGCCGATGCTTACTGAGATCATGAATCGTGCGTATGGATCGTTGGTTGTGGGGGGGCTGTTGACCGGATCGGCTATGGCCGCGCCGGTCGGCAGCGACAATTGGGACCCTGGCTTCGGTGATCCGGGATTGCAGATTGCCTTTGGTGGGGCGGAACAGGCGGCCGCCGGGCCCTCGGCGATGTGCGTGGATGCCCAGGGCAATGTGTACCTGGCGGGCGGCAACTGGAACCGGCTTGATGGAACGAGCTTCGTCGCGCAGCCGAACTTTGCCGTATGGTCGCGGGAAGGGGGCGAATGGTCCACGTTTGGCAACAACGCCACCGCGGCGGGGATCTTCGAAATGGCGGCTCACGGGACCGACGTCTATTGCGGCGGTCAGTGGTCGCTGTTCTTCGATGGCGGCGGGATCCTGCCTGCGAAAGGGGTCGTGAAATGGGATGGGACCGCCTGGTCGGCGCTCGGGACCGGCATCGAGGAAGGTCCCTTTGGGCTGCCGGCTTCGGTGGAGGCGATGGCCTTCGACGCTGAAGGCAACCTCTACGTGGGCGGGCAATTCGCCAAGGCGGGTGGCCTCGCGGCGCGAAACGTCGCGAAGTGGGACGGCGTGGCGTGGTCGCCCCTGGGCGCCGGGCTCGAAAGCCGGGTTGCCACCCTGGCGTTCGGGCCGGATGGCAAGCTCTATGCGGGCGGGGTCTTCAACGAGGGCCTGCTGCGCCGGGTGGCGTGTTGGGACGGAAGCGAGTGGCAGCCGCTCGGAGCCGGCTTTACGAGCGGCGAAGTGGCGGCGCTGGTTTTCGATGGCGAGGGGAACATCTATGCCGGCGGTTCCTTCCAGTTCATCACCGCTCCCGATCTGGGCCCCGGCTTCGTCTCCGCCAATCGCGTGGCCCGCTGGGACGGGAGCGCGTGGTCCCCGCTCGGGGCGGGCGTCAACGACAACGTGCGGTCGCTGGCCTTTGCCAATGGCGCCCTGATCGCTGGCGGCTCCTTTTCCGCCACCGGAGACGGAACGACGTCGCTCAACAACCTGGCCGTTTGGGACGGCGCCGGTTGGCAGAGTCTGGGTGGGGGCACCAGCCACAGCGGCGGAGGCAACGCCACCGTCTTCCACCTGCTCGTGTCCGCGGATCCGTCCAATCCCTCGCGGTCGCAGTTGGTGGCGGGCGGTCCCTTCGACCGTGCGGGCGAGCACCCGGCCAACAACGTCGCGCTCTGGAACCTCGGCGCAAGCCCGGACCCATCGGCCCCACGGCTGCAACTGAGCCTTTCGGACGACGAGGGATTCAACCTGCTGATCGAATCCGAGGCGGGGGTGGTCTACGAAATCCTGTTCGCCCCGGCCCTGGCCGCGGGATTCAGCAGCGTGACGTCCGTGCCCGGGGACGGCGGGATGGTTTCAGCCACCGTCGAGATCCCCGATTCCGATGCGGGCTTCTACGTGGTGATCGCCCGTCGGCAGAACGACTGAGCCGTGTCAATTCAGTCAGTGGACCGCGGATGGGCACGGATGCCACGGATGGTGTGCGGCGCTGCTGCTTTGGCGGAGACGGCGAGAAGACTCACTAAATGGTGAGCCCGAAACCAGGGCGAGCGATCCTGGTTTCCCTCAATATCAGTGCCCATCAGTGCCCATCAGTGGTGAATCCATCTGCATCGTTACGGCTGAGCCATATCGATTCAACCGGCGGTAGCCGCCGACGTGTGGTCGGCGCTGAAATCGCTGGGCTTACGCGGTCTCGCCGGTCCCGACTGGCAGTCACGTCGTGGTGAATCGTCACACCCGGCGGCAAGCGCCCGTATCCCCACTGAATCAGGCGCCGACTACCCGTCGGCGGCCACGAGTTACTGAACCTAAAAAGAGCAGTTGAGGTGGGTCATTCCTGGAGTTGAAGGACCACTTGGGGGCCGTTGGCGAGGGGGTGGAGCACTTTTCCGCGGAGCCACTTGACGAACGCCACCGAGAGGAGCATCGCCCAGACCACTTCCCGACCCAACTGCTCCGCAGTTTGCTCCAGCCGGTCCAAGAATCGGGCTATCCCATTGAGGGCCTGCTGGATGGGCTCGGCCTGCGCGTGGGTCGAAGTCAACCGCAGGATCCGCCACCGCCCGGTGCTCACCAGCCGTCCCACCGCTTCGAGCAGCAACGGGCGGGAGGTGATCGCTTCCCGGTGCGCCTGGGGAACCGCCAGCCGGGTAAAAATGGTCCACCAGTTGTAGATCAGGGCAATCAGCCGAGCCACGCGCCGGCACCGTTCCAGGTCCCGGGTCACGAAGCCCGCCCAGCCCCACTGATTCTTGATCTCGTCGAACACGTTCTCGCAATCGGCCCGGTCGCGGTAGAGCTGCGCCAGCAGCGCGACCGGCTCGGTGCTGTTGGTGACCATAAAGGGGTTGGTTCTTGATATTGTAATATCAACCTTCCAGTGTCGCGCCGCCCCGCGGCAAGACGAAGTGACAGGTTCGTCGTCAAGACGTCATGAAGATGATCAGCGAACGGCGTTTGTACCAGCCTGTCTTCGGCGTCGATGTCGGTGATCGTGCCGACTCAGAGGAGATCGGGCTGGATTTGCCGAGGAATCGGGAAGACGCCGATGATGCCCCACGGATTCGGCGCGACGAAATGAAATTGCTGAGTTGTCCCGAGGAAGAAGTGCAGGTCGGTCGCGATGAACTGATCCACGTATTTCACTGAAAGTGTTGGGTAGGTTTTGACGGTGATGAGAACGCGTTCTTTCCCCATGCAGACCCCTTGCTACAAGTTGACCGCCATGAATTCCTTTCCGTATTGTCTTTCCAGCGCCTCCGCCACGCAGTGCCGGTGACACTGGCTCGGCAGCTTCTCGAAGCACGTTAATGCCACCCGCTCACCGGTTGCTATCCAGGCGTAGATCCTCGCCAGCGCCGCCGTCTGCTTCGGTAGGCTCTCGCGCTCATACCGGGCGAAGAGGGCGTCATAATCCGACTGGGTCTTCAGCTCGCGCCGTTGGCTCGAAGGGATCCCCAATTCCGGCACATGCTCATAGCGGATGCCCACGCCGCCGCACGACTTGGCCAGCGTGTTCTTGGAAAACCCGTACTTGTGGCTGAACGCATTCCGGCGCACGTCACACAGGAGCGTTACGCCGTCCTGGAGCAGCCTGTTCAGGTAGCCCTCCAGGGCGCGACCCTCGTAGCCGATAGTGACGAGACCCGGCCGGGGAGGATCGGGACGTGCCGCTTCCACCGCCGTCAGGGCCGGACCGTCCTCGGCGAGGACCCTCGTTGCCATCTCGCTGCGCGTGGCGAAATACGGATGTCTCCGATAGGCCTCGGCCACCAGTGCTTCCCCGCGCCACTGCGAGTGGGTCTTCGCAAACTGGTGCATGCGCAGCCGTTCCGGCCTGTCAACCATCGCCGCTGCGCGACCCGTCGGCGTCAGCTTCCACAGACGTTCTTCGTCTGCCAGCATGCCCTGTTCGATCAGCCGACGCTTGTCTGCGTACGAGGTGAAGGAAAATCCGCCGAACCGGTAGGGGACGAACTCGTAGGAAGGCGATTCCTCGACGTCCTGGCAGTAAAGGAACAGCAGCTTCTGGAAATCCAGGCCGCAGACCTCGCCGCCCAGCGCGTCGACGAGCGCGAGCAGGCGTCTCTGGCGCGCGAAAAGCATGGGCTACGGTAACGGCTGGTGATTCAGACTTCAATCTCCCCGCTCCTCAACCGCGGCTACTGTAAAGGAGTCGGTTCGTGATATCTTAATGTCGACCATCCCGTCTCGCGCCGGCCCGCGGCAAGGCAAAGTGACCCGCTCGTCGTCAGGACGCTATGAACATGATCTCCGAACGTCGTCTGTACCAGCCTGGCTTCGCCGTCGATGGCGGTGATCATAGGCGAAGTGCCAGGTTCTTTGTCGCCGCGGGTTTCGCAGGATCACGGTCTCTCCGAGGCGGCGCGCACGATCATGACCTGCCATTGCCCCCGGGTCCGCCCCACCTTCGCCTGCGTGAGCATTGCGTCGTCCGGCTTCCAGCCAAACTCGGCCGCGGCGGCCTCATAGGCGATCTTCGGAATCCCCAGTTGCTTCGCGATTTCGGAGTAGAACGTGTCGGGATCGTCGTATTCCTCGATTGGCTTCACGCCCGTGATCCTCGTCTGGTACCTCTGCTCGAAGAACACCGCATCTTCCGGAGGCAGGTTGTTTGCAGCCATCGCCACCTCGCCGCGGAAGGTCGGATCCAACGCGTCCAGGTCTACCGTGATCGTCCAGTCCGACCACGTCCGGGTGAGTGGGTTCATCGAACTCACCCGGATGAACGCTTTGCCATCCCACTGACCGAGGAGTCGGGTGCTGCGGACCGTTTCGGCCATGCCAACCCGCGCGAAGTGTTCCTTGAACTCGGCCGGGGAGACGGTCTCCCCCCCTGGCGCCACGGCGGCCCTGGCGATCCCAAACAGGGCCAGCGCCGCGATCCCCACCGCAACCACGGTTCTCGTGAACGGGCGCATCCGTGGATCGAGGACGATGGATTGAATCCGGGACCGAAGCGCGCCCCCTGCTGGCAGGATGCCGACGAAGTCCAGGCAAAGCCCGGCCGGCGCCAGGGCGGTTTCCATCTTGAGCAGGTTGTGTCCGTAGGCGGCCCGGCCCGCGGCCGGCTCGCCGCGCAATACCTGTTCGTCGCAAGCCGCCTCGCGATCCGCGCGCGCCCGGAGGAAGGCCAGCCACAGCAGCGGATTGAACCAATGCACCGCCAGCAAGCCGCAGAGCAGCGCATTGACCCACAAGTCTCCGTGACGGATGTACAGCAATTCGTGCCGCAGCACGAACCCGGATTCCTCCGCGGAAAGGTTGTGTTGAAAGCCCTCGTTCAGCAACCGCACCGGCCGCCACAGCGCGTAACGCCAGCGGGCTGGCAGCGGATTCCGGAGCAGACTCCGAAGCACCAGCACCACCGGCCTGAGAACCGAGGCGCGGAGGCTCGCGGCCAGCACCCGGTCGAAGCGCAAGGACACAGTGTTCATTCGGTTTCAGGCTCTGCGGTCCACCGACTGGTCCAGCAGCCGTTTGAGTTCCTTCACCTCCGCTGCCGAAAGCCTGCTGTGGCGCGCGAAGTGTACGAGCGACGGTTTCGCGGCCCCGCCGAAGAGGCGCTGCATGAACGACTCGCCCTCGGCCTTCACGCAAGCCTCCCGCGATACCGCGGGGCGGAAAGTGCGGGTGCCCGCGGCGTTTGCGCCGGTCTCGATCGCGCCCTTTCAACCAAGCGGGAGAGCAGCGTCCGCACGGTGTTCTCGGCCCAATGCATGGAGGGGTTCAGGGAGTGGGTGAGTTCGTGCGCCGTTTGCGGCGACGATCCCCACAGCGCCTCCATGACCGCCCACTCGGATTCGGAGATGTCCGGGATCGACATGCGGCAATCACCACACGCGTAGTGATCGCTTGTCGGCTACAGATGTAGTGATACGTCTTGCGTCGGCGAGGGGATGGTGTCAAAGGCGTGTGAGCCTTGGGTCCAGAGGACCACGGGACGGCATTGGCCACCTCAGCCGTGACGATTCAGCTGATGGACCGCGGTTGGGCACGGATGACCCGGATGGGGCCCGGCAAAGCCGCGTTGCAGAGAGGGGCAGCGCAATCACCGCATGGTGAGTCCCAATCCCGGGCGGGCGGCTTCCGTTCCCCCCCAACATCTGTGCCCATGCGCGCCCATCCGTGGTGGATCCAACTGCATGGTTACGGCTCAGCGGATGCCAATCGAGGCGAGCCATTCCAGGGCGTCTTCCGGCCAGGCGCGGGCGTCTTGTTCGCAATGGAGACCGTAGCCGTGGCCACCCGTGGGGTAGAGCTGGAACTTGTGCGGCACCTTCGCTGTTTCGAGAGCCGCGTGATAGACCTTGCTGCCGGGCACGTGGGTTCGGTCGTCCTCGCTGTGGACGAGCAAGGTCGGAGGGATGTTTGCCGTCGGGTCGAGGTCCGGGGAGACGTGGCCTTGCTGGTCGTCAAGGTAGGCCGGGTAGATCAGCACCGCGAAGTCCGGACGGCAGCTTGCTTGATCGACCGCGTCGATGGCGGGATAGGCCCGCTCCTCGAATTGCGTGCTGACCCGCGCGGCGAGGTGGCCGCCGGCGGAAAAGCCGATGACGCCGATTTGTCGCGGGTCGAGGTTCCACTCGGCGGCCCGGGTTCGGGTGAGGCTGACGGCCCGCTGGAGATCCTGCAGGGCACCCTCGCGGTTGTCCGGCACGCGATACTTCAAGACGAGCGCCGCGATGCCGTTCGCGTTCAACCACGCCGCGATTTCCGAGCCCTCCTTGTCCACGACCACGTAGCGGTAGCCGCCCCCCGGACAGACGATCATGGCCGGCGTGGGGGTCGTTTGCGGGTTCGACGCGGGGAACCGGGTCAACGTGGGCTGGCTGACATGGGTGCGGCGGTGGAAGCCGTCGTTCCGCGGCACCTCGGACTCGGGAGCCGCGGTCCGGTCGCCCGGCATCCCGGCCTCCGGCCACACGGGTACGGCATCTGCCGCTCGGGACACGGCGCCTTCCAGGCCGGCGCTGGCGGCAACCAGGAGCGTCGCAATAAAGCGCGAGATCGGTGTCATGGCGCAGAGGGGGCCGGGGGCCCCGGGCTTGTCGCGGGCAAGCGTGCTTTCGGGAAGCGCGCCCGGCAAGGGTTTCCTGCCCCGCGGACCGGCGCTTCCGTGGTAAACGCCCGGATTGACGTTGCCCTCGAGTCGCGAGGCGCGATACAAACCCGTCACCCAGAACAAAGGTCCGGGATGAACGAACTCCGACTCCTGTTCAACAAGACTGGCAATGGCGACTACACGGTCCACGTCGTTCCTGCCGCGGGCAACGCCTCCGAACCCGTCCCCTTCCAACCCTTCCTGACGGACAAGGACCACGAGGATCTCCGCTGATATCTGGAGGAATTCATGGACCTGCCCGACGGCGGCTCGGTGGTCCGCGCCCAACGCGTCGAAGCGAATCTCGCCCGCTGGGGCCGGCAGTTCTACGACGCCATTTTCAAGGATGGCGACAATCCCTTGCCTCCGCCGGGGAGGAAGGCCGTGGTGAGGCGGCCGGACGCTTCCGCCTTGCCTCGCGCGACCGCGAAACCGTCGGCACCTTTCCGCCCGCGCCGGTTTATGGCTTCCAGGGGCGCGCGCATGAGCTTTACGAGTTGCAGCGGGCGTTCCGGCGCGACCGCGCCATCCTGCTCCATGCGATGGACGGCATGGGCAAGACCACCCTCGCCGGCGAGGCCGCCCAGTGGTGGACCCGCACGGGGCGGTTCCCGGACGGCGCGTGCTTCCTGAGCTTCGAGCAGTTCGCGAACGCCGACCGCGTCATCCAGGTGCTGGGGCAATACCTCGACGGACCGAGCTTCAACTCGCGCTCCGAGGCAGATCAGCGCCGCCGCGCGAAGGAACTCTTCCAAACGAAGCGCGTCCTCATGGTCTGGGACAACTTCGAGAGCGTCCTGCCGCACTTCCAGCCTGCCTCCTATCCGTCCGATTCGTCCCATCCGTCCTATTCAACTTACTCCCCAGAAGAACTGCAGCGGCTTCATGACTTCTTCACTGAGTGGACCGGTGGCGACGGCGAATGTCACGGCCGGTTGCTCATCACCTGCCGCCCGGCGGAGACCGGCCTGACCGGCGCGCGGGCGACCGAACTCCACGGCCTGGCCCGGCGGACAGTCTCTGGCTGCTCGTGCGCGTGCTGGAGAAGGCCGGAGTGGACACGGAAGAGAAGAAACTCACCCGCGAGCGTTTGAGCAGAATGCTCGACCTGTTGCAGGACCATCCGCTCTCCATCGAGTTGGTGGGGCCGCACCTGAAGCGGCTTACCCCGGAGGAAATCTGCCAGGACTTCGGGAAGCTGCTGGCGGGGTTCACTCGCGCGGACGCGGACGTGGCCCGGAACAAGTCGCTGCTGGCCTCGCTGGAGTTCTCCATGCAGCGGCTGAGCGAGGACGCGCAGGCGGCGCTGCCGTAGCTGGGCCTCTTCAGCGGCGGCGTGTTCGAGGACATCCTGCTCGACGTGAGCCAGATGGACCCGGCGCAGTAGGAAGCCGTAAGGGCGGAACTGGAGGCCACCGCCCTCATCCGCGTCGAGCGGGATATTGCCTTTGGAGGTGACGAGCACAATCCGCGCTTCTTCGTCCGCTTCCATCCCACGCTGGCGTATGCGGCTGCGGCCGGGACCGCGGACTTCAGTCCGCAGCAACCCTCGCCGGCAGAAGGCGCGGGAAGGAAACTAGACGTCTCGAAAACGGGCACGCTGCAGCGGACTGAAGTCCGCGCTCCGAAACTCCGCCGGCGCTTCATCGGTGTCTATCTCGCCGTCATGCGGGCGCTGGACAAGGACCTGAGTGATTCGCAGTCGCGCGCGGCGTTGGAGATTTTGGCGCGGGAGGAGGCCAACTACCGCACCGCCGTCCGCTGGGCCGTGGCCGACCAAGCTTACGACGTCGCCTCCGCCCTCGGTGACACGTTCCGCACGTATCTGGGAATGACCGGCCGGCTGCGGGAGCGGGACGCCTGGGTCACCTGGCTGGACGGCGAGGTGGGCATCCGAGAAGCTGGCGCCCCTTCCGCCTCCTGAGCCGGGACGATTCACTCGGAGGCCGTCAGGAGAAGGCGGGCTGTTTCCGCCGCCGCTTCAGGACGGCATCCCAGCAGGCCGCGCGGAGAAGGCGCTTCCGTGGGAGGGGGGCGTGTCAGGCCAGACAAACGCCAGGGGTCCGGATCAGGCCAGAATCCCCTTCACGGGTTGGTGCGGCTCGACGCCGGTCAGGCGCATGTCGAGGCCCTGGAACTTGAAGCTCAGGCGCCGGTGATCGATGCCGAGGCAATGGAGGATGGTGGCGTTGAGGTCGTGGATGTGAACCGGGTCCGTGACGATGTTGTAGCTGAAATCGTCGGTCTCGCCATACACCACGCCGGGCTTGATGCCGCCGCCCGCCATCCAGATGGTGAAACACCGCGGGTGATGGTCGCGCCCGTAGTTCTCCCGGGTCAAAGCCCCCTGACAATAGATCGTCCGCCCGAATTCGCCGCCCCAGATCACCAGCGTGTCCTCGAGCAAGCCGCGCGCCTTCAGGTCCTGGACCAACGCCCAGCTCGGCTGGTCGACGTCGCGGCATTGATTCGGCAAATCCCCCGCGAGGTTCCCGTGTTGATCCCAGCCCCGGTGGAAGATCTGCACGAAACGCACGTCCCGCTCGATCATGCGCCGCGCCAGGAGGCAGCTGTGCGCGTAGGTGCCCGCTTTTTCGACGTCGGGTCCATACATCTCGAGCGTGGCCTTGGATTCGCCGGAGATGTTGGTGAGTTCCGGCACTGAGGATTGCATGCGAAACGCCATCTCGTACTGGTCGATGCGCGTTTGGGTGTCGGGATCGCCAAAGGTCTCGAAGGTGCGCCGGTTGAACTTCCCGAGGTGCTCGAGCATCCGCTGCCGCTGGTCGGAGTCGACCCCGGGCGGATTGGACAGGAACAGCACCGGATCCCCCGCCGAGCGGAGGGCGACCCCTGCGTGTTTGCTGGGCAGGAAGCCCGAACCCCAGAGCCGGTTGTAGAGCGCCTGTGCCTCCTTGCGCCCGGTCCAGGTGGGCGTCATCACCACGAAGGTCGGCAGGTTCTGGTTCATCGAGCCCAGCCCGTAGCTGAGCCACGATCCCAGGCTGGCGCGCCCGGGAAGCTGATGGCCGGTGCAGATGTAGGTGATCGCGGGATCGTGGTTGATCGCCTCGGTATGCACGCTCTTGATGATGGCGATGTCGTCCACCATTTTCGCGTGGTAGGGGAGCAACTCGCTGACCCAGGCCCCGTTCTGGCCGTGTTGCGCGAACTGGTACTTCGAGGGCGCAATGGGGAACCGGCTCTGTCCCGAGGTCATCGTGGTCAGCCGCTGCCCCATGCGCACCGAGTCCGGGAGGTCCTTGTCGAACAACGCGTCGGTGGCCGGTTTGTAGTCGAAGAGGTCCATCTGGGACGGCGCCCCGGCCATGAACAGATAGATCGCGCGTTTGGCCTTGGGCGCGTAGTGCGGCACGCCGGGCAGACCGCCCGCGGGGTTCGCGGCGGCGGCCAGCGCCTCCCAACGGGGCAACAGCGACGACAATGCGGCGGTGCCCAGCCCGAGGGCGCCTTTCGCAAAGAAATGGCGGCGGGTGATCGCCTTGTATTGGGTCTCGAAGGGGTCCATGGAATCAGTTCTTCACAATCACTTCGTCAAGGTTCAGCACGAGGTTGGCCGTCATCGTCCAGGCGGCCAGCAGGACGGGATCAACCGCCTCGGGCACGGGCGCCGAACCCACCTTGATCAGGGCCGTGGCCGCCTCGCTGCTGCCGGCATAGTGGTCGGTCTGTTCCCGGCAAACCGCCGCGAGATCCGCCACCTCCGCGGGCGCCGGCATCCGCCCGGTGGCGAGCCGCAGCAGGTAGGCCGCCCGGTCGGCATCGGTTTCTCCGCCTTCCCGCAACACCCGCTGGGCCAGGACGCGCGCCGCCTCGACATACTGCGGGTCGTTCCACAGCAGCAGGGCCTGCATCGGCGTATTCGTCCGCTCCCGCCGCATGGCGCAGGCCTCGCGTGAAGGCGCGTCAAAGGTGCTGAGCTGCGGGGGCGGCGCGGTGCGTTTGATGAAGGTGTAAAGCGTGCGCCGATGGACCTTTTCGTCGCCCTCATCGGCGGTGAACCGCACGGTGTTCGAGCCGCTGTAGCCCACGGCAAACCAGAGTCCGTCGGGCTGCGGCGGCTTGACGCTCGGCCCGCCCATCCGCTCGTTCAACAAACCACCCACGAACAGGGCCTGG
Organism: Verrucomicrobiales bacterium; assembly: GCA_024233305.1. GTDB lineage: Bacteria > Verrucomicrobiota > Verrucomicrobiia > Limisphaerales > J093 > J093. The sequence continues at coordinate 528,662 of JACKPV010000023.1, read as the reverse complement.
TCGCGCAACATCTCGGCATCGAGCCGGAACCGCGGCCCTCGGGCCAGCAACCGGTTGCCGGGATCCTGGCGCAGCAGTTCCGGGGTGGCCCGCGAGGACTGGCGGTAGGTGGCCGACATCACCAGGCGTTTCATCGTCTGCTTGACGTCCCAGCCGTCGGCGATGAACTGGCCGGCCAGCCAGTCGAGCAACTGCGGATGGCTGGGCGGTTCGCCCTGGGAGCCGAAGTCCTCCGCGGTCTTGACGAGTCCGACGCCGAACAACTGCTGCCAGAACCGGTTCACCGTCACGCGCGCCGTGAGGGGATGTTCGGGATCCGTCAGCCAGCGCGCGAAACCGAGCCGGTTGTTGGGCAGATCCGATTTCATGGGGGGCAGCACGCGGGGGGTTCGCCGGTGCACCGGTTCGCCGCGCTGATCGTATTCGCCGCGCTTGAGGATGAACGCGTCCCGGGGCTCGGCCTGCTCGCGAAAGACCAAGGTGGTCGGCACCTGCCGGTTCAACTCGTTCAAATCCTCGCGCGCCTTCTGCAAGGCCTGCTTCGCGGCCAGCACCTCCGGATGATCCGTGATCCGGTTCCGATAATAGGCCCGCACTTCGGCGCGCTGTTCGGCGCTCAGTTCCGTCGCCTGGTTGAGGGTCAGGTTGTACACCGCTTCCGGCAGCGCCTGCGTCTCCGACTTGAGGGCGAAGTAATACCCCGAGCCGCCGCCGAAATTGATGATCTTGATCAGCAACTGGTTCTCGCCCTGCTGCAGCGGCAGTTCGACGGTTTCCTGGTCCGGCTCGACGCCCCGCCGCACCAGCTTGTTCAGGATCTGGCGGTTGTTGAGGAACACCCGGATGCCGTCGTCGCTGCCCAGCGAAACGGTGATCTTCTGATCCTTGGGCGACAGAATCCGCCGGTAGAGGAAGTTGGCCGCCATGTCGCCGGGCAGGTCGGAGTAGGGCTTGCCGTCCGCGTAGTCGGAGCGTTTCTTCCACTGGAGCTTCTCGCCGGTCGCCGTCTCGAACTCCTCCTCGACGTTGATCGCCCGCCCTTCGGGACCGTGCTTGCGGCTCCGCAGGTAACGTTCGTTGTCGTTGAACGGCCCCACCGAGTACCAGTCCCCGAGGGAGATCGCCGCCAGCGGTTCCCGCGCCCCGGGACCGGCGGGAGCGCGGCGGATCCGCACCGCGCCGGCCTGCACGCCCTGGGCCTTTACATTGTTCACCTCGATCCGATCGGCCTTGAGGTTGGTGGCCTGAAAGGCATCGGTTTCGATGAAGTCGGCCGTCACCGATTCCGCTTCGAAGCGGAGTGCCTCGACCGAATCGGCCGTGAAATTCTCGACCGCCACCACCTCGGGATCGGGCCGGGAGGCCTCGCGCAGGGCCGTTTCCCAGGCCGCCTGGAGTTCGTCCACGGACGGCCAGTCGTCCCGGAGTTTCTGTTCCGTGGCCGCAATCGCCTCACCCAGTTCTTTCCGGCGCGCCCGCTGCTCGGGGCTCGGCACTTCGATCACCGGTTTGGGATCCTTGCGATTTCCATCCAACGCGGGGCCATCGAGGCTGTTGAAGTAGGCGAACAACGAATAGAAATCCTCCATCGTCAGCGGATCGAACTTGTGGTCGTGGCACCGCGTGCAATCGAGCGTCAGCCCCATGAAGACGGACCCCGTTGTCACGACCCGGTCCACCACGTTGCGCACGTAGACCTCCTCGTCGATCGACCCGCCTTCACTGGTGCTCACATGGCAACGATCGAAGCCGGTGGCCACCAGTTGTTCCTCGGTCGGGTCCTCGAGCAAATCCCCCGCCAACTGCTCGACCACGAACCGGTCGAACGGTTGGTTGTCGTTGAACGCCTTCACCACCCAGTCGCGGTACGGCCACATCTCGCGGTAATTGTCCAGGTGCAACCCGTGTGTGTCCCCGTAACGCGCCGCGTCGAGCCAGAAGCGCCCCAGGTGCTCCCCGTAACGCGGCGAGGCCAGCAGACGATCAACCACCCGTTCGTAGGCGCCGTCGGCGGTGTCGGCCTCGAAGGCGTCCATCTCGGCAATCGTCGGCGGCAGGCCGGTCAGGTCAAACGTGACCCGGCGCAACAACACTTCCCTGGACGCCTCGGGCGAGGACCCCAACTGCTCGCGCTCCAGCCGCGCCTGAATGAAGTGATCGATGGGGTTGCGACGGACCGCGTCGGTGTTCACCTCCGGAACCGCCGGTTGCCGGATCGGCTTGAAGGCCCAGTGCTCCTCCCAAGAAGCCCCCTCGGCGACCCATTGCCGGAGCGTCTCGACCTGGGCCGGTGTCAGGGATTTCCCGTAGGACCGTGGCGGCATCACGTCGTCCTCGTCGGTGGTCGTGAGCCGTTTGATGAGTTCGCTTTCCCCGGGTTTGCCGGCCACGACCACCGGGAAACCCCCGCGGTCCCCGAGGGCTCCTTCCTTGGTATCCAGCCGCAGCTTGGCCTTGCGCTGATGCTCGTCCGGCCCGTGGCACGCAAAGCAGTTGTCCGAGAGAATCGGGCGCACCTCGAGACCGAAGTCCACCCCGGCCCGCGCCACCAGCGCCGCACCGAACAGCATCGTCGCCGCGCCCATTCGCGCGGCGCCCCGGGGGTTTCGCAGCATTTCCAACATTCTCATAATCGCATCCAAACGACCCGCCCGGCTCCTGACCACCGTCTGCAACCTGCAAACCGCCGCGCCAACGTTCCGGGTCGACCCGTTCGCTTCCCACCCGCCGCCTGCCACCGTCACGTCGTCAAGCCGGCCTTGAAGTGGGATTAAGCCGATGCGATGGACGCTATCGTCCCGCGCCCAGCGACGCAAGCCGGGATCGCGGCCAACGGGAGCAGGCCACGCTCCGCCCCCGCACCTTGCACGGGAGTCGCGTCGGTTTCTCAGTGTTCGGTTTCCAGCCCGCCCGGGAGGCTCGGTCGTTGACCGGCGTCACGGAACCTCACCGCCTCCCCGCCCGCAGGTGATCCCAGGGAATCCGCAGCAGGCGCCCGCCCAGAATGGCCACGACCGCCTCCCAGTCCCCGGATCGGTTCAAGGGCGACAGCGGCGCATGCACGCGGAGATCGCTGCCGGCGGCCCAGGGCGAAAAGGCGGGCAGCACGAGGCGGCGCCCTCCGGTGACGAAGCACGGACAACGCGCCGCCGTCGTGGCCCCGTCGTCCAACCGGATGGCCGGATGCTCGTGGCCCATGAGCAACCGGCCGTCCGCTGACTCCTCAGCCCAGCGTTCGACGATTCCCGCGGGCGGCGCATCGCCGTGCAACAGCAGGTGCGGGCCGACCCGCAGATGGGATTCGATCCGCAACGGCAACCCTGTCTCCCGCACCACCCGCTGCAGCCGCCGGTCGTGGTTGCCTTCCGTAAGGACCAGTTCCGCCCCGGTGGCAAGCACGGTGACCGTCCGGGTCAGGGTCGCGGTAATCTCCGGGAGGTCCGCGCTCCCGTGAACCAGGTCCCCGAGGAACACCCATTGTCGCGGGCGATGGGCTTGCGCCAGTGCGAGCAGGCCCGGCAACAGATCGTCCACCCCGCTCACCGGCACGAGGCTCCCCTTGCGTCGTTCGGCCCACGCGTAGCCCAGATGCAAATCCGCCACCACCAGCGTCCGCGATTCCGCCAACCAGACGGCGCGGCGCGCGTCGAGCCAGACGCCGGGCAGCAGTTCAAGCCGGTCCGCCTTCATCCTGCGTCCTCTGCCACCAATGATGATACAATCGCTCCATCGCCAGATTCGGATCCTCGAGCCACAGCGCTTCCCGGATGGTGGCGGCATACATCGGAAACGAAAGCGGCGGCAGACGATCGATGGCGCGCAGCCGCACCGGGCGATCCCGCAGTGCATCGGCAAACCGGAGGGCACCCGCCACATCGAGGAACCCGTGCAACGTCTCCTGGCGCGCCTCCCGCAAGAGCACGTGATCGGGCTCGTGTTCCAGCAGGACGTTCAGGATCACCTCGCTCGAGAACTGGACCTTCCGCAGCGGTTTCTGCCGGCCAAAGTAGTTGCGATACACCATGAGCCCGGTCTGCGCCGCGTTGCGAAAGTGGTATTTCAACAGCTCGGACTGGCGCAACGAGGCCTCGAGATCGCCGACCAACGCCACCGGCGAGAGCAGTTCTCGAACCGTCTCCGAACGCAACGGCGTCGACACCCCCACGGTGAGCAGGAAGCCGTAGTCATCGGGCGTGGCGATGGCGTTCCCGCCGCCGAGGCGGCTCAGGCGCAGGGCAACGACCCGTGCCAGCGCATCATTCGCGCCGCGGCCGATGAGCGAGTGAAAGAAGTAGCAACGCACCGCGGCGGGCCTCGCCCGGTCACCCGTTCGCGCCCCCCGCCGACTGGTCCGCCGGCTGCGCGACGCGGTTGGCGGCGGCGGTGGCAGGTCTGCCGGGAGATCGGCCGCAGCGCTCGCCTGATACGCCTCGATCAGCAGGAAATCGGCGGTCGGGATTTCGGACCACCGGTGCTGGGTGGCATGGATCCGCGCCACCACCGCCGCGTTGCGCGCGCTGCATCCGAGGCGGGTTGCGATCCAGGCTTCCAGCTGCGGACCGGCCCCGCCTTGTTCGAGACGGGACCGCACCTCGCTCCGGAAGGCCTGGATTTCGCATGCCACCCGGTTGCTCAACGGCATCTTGTTCGCGTTCCAACGAGGCACCGTGGGCAGCGCGCCGACCGCGGGCGCGACCCGCATTTCCATCATGCCGTGCTTCTCCATGCGCACCGCCCGGCCGCTGAGAATGAAGACATCGCCGGGCTGCAACTGGCGGGCAAACGACTCCTCGACGGTGGCGAGCGGGCGCCCGGCTTCGCGCACGTGAACCACCCCTTCGTTCGGGATCGTGCCGACGTTCTGCCAGAAATCGCGGCGAACGGCCCCGGGGCGCGTCTCGAAGCCCGTCTCGTCCAGCACGATCTTGCCAAACAACTCGGTGTATTGCTGGCGCAACACCCGTCCGCCCCCGGCCAGGTAATCGAGCGTGTCGTCCAGTTCCCCCGGCGTCAGTTCCCGGTAGGGCCACGCCCGGCGGACCAGGTCCCAGGCGGCCTGGCGGGTGCACCGGCCGAGGCATCCCATCCCGACGAGGTGTTGGGCCAGCACATCCAACGGCGCGCGCGGCAGCCGCACGTCGTCCAGGTGCCCCGCCCGGGCCAGGCGGGCGGTGGCGCAGCATTCCACGAGATCATGGACGTTCGTCGCCATGAGCAACCCGCGGCTCACGCGCCGGATGTCGTGTCCCGAACGGCCGGTGCGTTGCAGCGCCCGGGTCACTCCCTTGGGCGCGGCCAGCATCACCACCAGGTCGACCGATCCGATGTCGACCCCGAGTTCGAGACTGGTCGAGCACACCACGGCCCGCAGTTCGCCGCGCTTGAGCCGGTCCTCGACCTCGCGCCGCACATCCCGATCGAGCGAGGCGTGATGACATTCGATGCTCGACGCCAGTTCAGGGAGTTTTTCCCGCAACCGGTAGGCCGCGGATTCGGCCCCGCTGCGGGTGTTGGTGAACACCAGCGTCGTCCGGTGTTTCCGGATCAACCGCGCCAGTTCCCCGATCAACCGTATCCCCGAGAAGCCGGCCGCGGGATAAGGGTCCTTCGCCAGCGGCGTGTAGACGGAAAGGTCCAGGCGCTTGGCGGAGGAAACATCGACGATGGCGCACCGGCGAGCGTTCCCGACCAGGAACTGCGCCATGTCACCAAGCGGCGCCACGGTGGCGGAGAGCCCGATACGGACCGGACCTTCGGCAGCCCCCGCCAGCCCGTCACCGGCATGCGCGTTAGCCTCCCCTTCTCTGGCAGCCTGTGCCACGGAGGTGAGCCGTTCGAGGCTCAGGCTGAGATGCGAGCCGCGCTTGTTTTCCGCCAGGGCATGGATCTCGTCGATGATCACCCACCGCACACGCGCGAGCAGCGGGATCCACTTCGCCTGGCTCAACAACAGGCTCAGGCTCTCGGGTGTCGTGAGGAGCAGATGCGGCGGGTGCGTCAGGAGTCGCTGCCGGTCGCCGGCCGAGGTGTCGCCGGTGCGCAAGCCGACCCGGATCGGCGCCGGTTCACCGTAAATCTCGTGCAGCGGGCCGCGCAGGTTTTTCTCGAGGTCGTAGCCCAGCGCCCGCAACGGAGAAACGTAGATGGCCTGAAACCCCGGTCCGAGCCTTCCCGCGTCATGGTCCTCCGCGAGCCGATGCAACACCGCGAAGAAGGCCGCGAGCGTCTTCCCGGTGCCCGTCGGCGAGACAATCAAGGTGTGGCGCCCGTGCGCGAGGTGCGGCCAGGCCTCCGTCTGCGCCGGCGTCGGGCGGACGAAACGCTGCCGGAACCAGCGGGTCCAGGCATTCGCGGCGAAGCCCTGCCAGCATTCGGGCCGGGGGCCACCGTCCGGGCGGCGTTGGCCCACCCCGGCCTGGCGCGCCGACGACGACCACGCGCTGGGCTTCCTCGGCGCCCGCTTCGCTGACCGCTCCTCAATCGCCATCGCTCGCCCTGCGCCCGCATTCCCGCTGAGCCTCGTTTCGCATCCCTCAATCGAGCACGTAGTGCCGGGCGACGTCCGCGTAGTCCGCCACCGCCCGCTGCTGCCAGGCGGCATCGCGACCGAGTTCCTGCGCCATCAACGCTGCCACGCGGGGCGCCGCTTCGAGGCTGGCCCGCGCGTCGAGCAACAAGGCGCGCGTCCGTCGCGACAACACGTCCTCGATCGTCCGCGCCATTTCCTCGCGCACCGCCCAGACCACTTCGACGCCGCTGATCGGCAACCGGGGATGCAACGGTTCACCCAGTTCGGGTCGCTCGGCGAGCAGCGCGCGCAGGGAAGCCGCATCCGCGCCGTAAACCGCCCAGGATTTCTCCGGCGGGGGCTCCTCGGTCCAACCGCGGAGCTTGAGCCGGCCCGTCGGACAGGGCCGCGGCCCCAAACCGGCGACCGCCTCCGCATGGTCCACCGCGTCCTCGGCCATCTTGCGATAGGTGGTCCACTTGCCGCCCGTCACCGTGATCAATCCTGAGTCGGAAATAAGAATGCTGTGGTCCCGCGAGAGCGCGGCGGTGCTCCGCGCGTTCGCCGCCTTGATCAACGGCCGCAACCCGGCGAATACACTCAACACGTCCTTCCGCTGCGGATCCTCGACCAGATACCGCGCGGCGTTGGTCAGGACGAACCCGATCTCCGCCTCGCTCGCCCGCGGTTCGAGGGACGTCTCCGCCGCCGGCACATCCGTCGTGCCGACAATCACCCGGTCGTGCCACGGCACCGCGAACAACACGCGCCCGTCGGAGGTATGCGGCACCATGATCGCGCTGTCGCCCGGCAGAAAGCGCCGGGGCAACACCAGATGAATCCCCTGACTCGCCACGAGGACGGGCGGGCAGTCCGCGTCGTCAAGGCGCCGCACCGTGTCGGCGAAGACACCCGTGGCATTGATGATCGCCTTCGCCCGGACTTCGTACTCCCGACCGGTCTCCGCATCGCGGGCCACCACGCCGTCGAGCAGGTCCCCGGAGCGCGTCAACCGCACCACGGGAAAGTGGTTCAACGCCAGTCCGCCCAGATCGAAAACCGTCCGGGCCAGATGCACCGCGAGCCGGGAATCATCGAATTGCCCGTCGAAGTAGCGCACCCCTCCTTTCAACCCCTCCCGCTCGATGGTCGGGATCTCGCGCAGCGTCTCCTCCCGGCTCAGGTTGCGCGACGCCCCGAGGCCGAGCTGCCCGGCGAGGCGGTCGTAGAGCTTCAAACCGATCCCGTAGAACGGCCCTTCCCACCAGTTGTAAACCGGCACGATGAAGGGCAGGTGATGCACGAGATGCGGCGCGTTCCGGCAGAGCAACCCACGTTCGCGCAGCGCCTCGAGCACCAGCGACACGTTGCCCTGCTTGAGGTAGCGCACTCCGCCGTGGATCAGCTTCGTGCTGCGGCTCGAGGTTCCCTTCGCAAAGTCGGCTTGTTCGAGCAACAACGTCCGGTAGCCGCGCGCCGCCGCGTCCACGGCGCAGCCAAGGCCGGTGGCGCCGCCACCAATCACGAGGACATCCCGGACCTCCTGGCGGTCCAACTGTGCAATTGCCTGTTCGCGGTTCATGATTCGGCGCCCTTTCCCCGACGGCAACCGCGCCCGAAATCCCCGGCGACAGCGGGCGGACACGGCGTGACCGGAGCGGTTCCTGTCCCGACGGTACCGGTTTCATGTCCGGCCGCAATCCTCCACTGCCCTTTGACACGCTCCCGCTGTCCGTGTATGAGGTTTCAGCAATCACCATGCTTACAATGAGAAATACTAAGAGTCCGGCACAGCTCGCCCGCTCCACCGCCCTGACCGCCCTGCTCGGGACGCTGCTTGCCCCGGCGGCGCATGCCCAGGATTGGGCCCGCCAACGGCTGGAAGACACACCGCGCCACCTCGAGTGGGTCACCGTGCAACATGACGACCGCGCGGTGAACTGCTTCCTCGCCTATCCCGAAGTCAGCGGCAAGGCCACCGCGGTGGTGGTCATCCACGAGATTTTCGGGCTCACCGAATGGGCCCGCGGGGTGACCGACCAACTGGCCGAGGCCGGCTACATCGCCATCGCTCCGGACCTGCTTTCGGGCATGGGGCCGAACGGCGGCGGCACGGACGAACTGGCCGGCAACGATGCCGTACGCCGTACCATCTCGACCCTGCCACCCGACCAGATCACGGCCGACCTCAACGCCGTGGTGGATTACGTGGCCGCCCTGCCGGCCTGCAACGGCAAGGTGGTCGTGGGCGGGTTTTGCTGGGGCGGCACCCAGACCTTCCGGTTCGCCACGAACAACCGGAAGATCCTCGCTGCTTTTCCGTTCTACGGTTCGGGCCCCGAGGACCCGGCGGACATCGCCCGGATCAACGTGCCGGTCCACGGCTTTTACGGGGGCAACGACGCGCGGGTGAATGCCACGATCCCGAAATCGAAAGCACTCATGCAGGCCGCCGGCAAAACCTACGAACCGGTCCTCTACGAAGGCGCCGGACACGGGTTCATGCGGGCGGGAGAAGCCCCGGACGCCGCCGACGCCAATCGCCGGGCCCGCGCGGAGGCGTGGCAGCGCTGGAAAGCGATCCTCGGCCAACTCTGAGCCGTGGCCATGCAGTTGGATTCACCACGGATGGGCTCGGATGGGCACTGATATTCAGGGAAACCAGAATCGCTCGCCCCGGTTTCGGACTCACCATTTAGTGAGGCTTCTCGCCCTCTCCGCCAAGGCGGCAGCGCCGCGCCCCATCCGTGGCATCCGTGCCCATCCGTGGTCCATTGACTGAATCGATACGGCTGAGCCGTAGCGATTCAACCCGCGGTAGCCGCCGACGTGTAGTCGGCGCTGGAATCCAAGGGCGTACGCGGCCCCGCCGATTCCGACTGGCGGTCACGTTGTAGTGAATCATCGCGCCGAGCGGCAAAGGGACGTATCCCCGCTGAATCATGCGCCGACTACACGTCGGCGGCTACAGTGTGTTGAATCGATTCAGCGGAGGCACCGCCGCCACCGCAGCGATGGCAACCACCGGGCATGGCCCGGCAACCGGGAAACGCGGGTTGGCCGGTTCTTCACCCGCCATTGGACAAGCGCCCGTGGCGGGAGTAAACCATTCCCCCATGCCGGTTGAGTTCAAGGATTACTACGCCACCCTGGGGGTTCCCCGAGACGCTTCGGACGACGCCATCAAGCAGGCGTTCCGCAAACTGGCGCGGAAATACCACCCGGACGTCGCCCCGGACAAACGCGACGCCGAGGAGCAGTTCAAGGCCATCAACGAGGCTTACGAGGTGCTGGGCGATCCGGCCAAGCGCAAGAAGTACGACACCCTCGGCGCCAACTGGAAACGAGGCGCGGGCTTCGAACCGCCGCCCGGCTGGGAACGCGCCCGCGGGGCCCGTTCATCCGGCGGGACGGCCGAGGAGTTTCATTTCGGCGGCACGGGCTTCAGCGATTTCTTCGAGCAGTTCTTCGGCGGCGGCGCGCGGTTCAGCGGAATCGAGGACCTCTTCGGAAGGGCCGCGGCCGGACCGGATGCCGGCAGGGGTTTCGGACGGGCGGCCACAGCCCGCAAGGGGACCGACGTCGAGGGCGACATCCTCGTCACCCTCGACGAGGTCCTCCACGGCTCGATCCGCGAGATCTCCCTGCGCCGGCAGGACCCGCGTACCGGGCAATCCGAAACCCATTCCTTCAAGGTGCGCATTCCGTCCGGCGTGCAGGAAGGACAGAACATCCGGGTCAGCGGCAAGGGCGGCGAAGGCCTGGGGGGCGGCGCGCCCGGCGATCTGTACCTGCGGGTCCGGCTCGCCGCCCACCCCGACTTCCGCGTGCGCGGCGCCGACCTCTTCCACGAAATGGACCTCGCGCCCTGGGAGGCCGTGCTGGGGACCACGATCAGCGTGCCCACCCTGGACCGGCCGGTATCGGTGCGCATCCCTCCCGGCACCGTCAACGGCCAGCAACTGCGGGTGCGCGGCCGCGGTTTGCCGTCCGGCGGCGGGCCGCCCGGCGACCTTTATGTCGTCCTCCAGGTGCAGGTTCCCCGTACGGTCTCGGACGAGGAACGCCGGCTGTGGCAAGACCTCCGCGACGCCTCCCGCTTCAACCCGCGCGCCACCTGAACCCGCGCTCCTGCGACCGGCACGAACCGGCATGAGGCGGCGTCCGTCCCGGTCCGCAGGGCGCTGGCGGCGGGGAAACGGAACCGGTCCGGCGCTTGACGCCGTTCCCCGCGGATCCAAGACTTCGGCGTGCTCTCGAACCCACGTCCGCGCGCCTCTGCCCGTCCCTCGGCGATCCACCCGCCCCGCGTCCTGGCCACCCTTCTCGCCGCCCTCTTTTCGTTCCTCACTTTCGCCCGACCGGCGGCCACCGATTCCGGCGGTCCCGCCGCCCGCCTCACCGACGACGAGTGGACCATCGCCGGCCAACGAGTCAGCGTGACCGTGGATCCGGGGACGCTCCGTCTGGCCGTCAAGACACCGAATCGTGCCTGGCTCGCGGAACCCTCGGCCCCCGGCGATCTGGCGGTCACCACCACCGGCAAGCCGCAAGCCCTGACGCTCGCCGCCGCCGGACGACGCGCCGCCGAACCCTATGCCACGGGCTACACCTCGGGTTTCAAGATCACGCTCGGCGACTATCCCGGCGGCGCCACCCCGCTGGACCTCGAGCTGCAAATCCTGGTGACGCTCGATGGTCCGGACGAGGACCTCGTGATCGAAACCCTCGCCTCGGACGGGGAAACCCGGATCCGCGAACTCTCCTGGCCGGGGCCGTGGGAACCGGGCAGTTTCGACACGACCGTCGTGCCCTTCATGCAGGGCATGCTGTTGCCAAAGGACTGGCCGGAGAAGGCGTGGCTTTATGACACCCTCAGTTTCGGACGCGGCCTCTACATGCCCTGGTGGGGCCATCAGCAGGAGGAGGCCGCCGTCCTGACCATCCTGGAAACCCCGGCAGATGGGGGTTGCCGTTTCGAGCATCCGGCCGGTGGCCCGACGCGGACCGCGCTGCGCTGGGTGAATTCGCTCGGCCGCTGGGCCTGCCCGCGGCGCGCCCGCTTCTGCTTCTTCGACCAAGGCAACCACGTCACGCTGGCCAAGCGCTATCGGCAGCACGTGATCGACCGCGGGGATTTCGTTTCCTTGACGACCAAGATCGCCCGCAACCCGCGCGTGGGCCGGCTTGTCGGTTCGCCGGTCATTCACACCAGCATCCTCTACCACATCCAGCCGGAATCGTCCTACTTCCACCAGGACGACCCTGCCGCGAACCACCAACTCGTCACCTTCGCCGACCGCGCCAGCCAACTCGAACAACTCGCCGCCCGAGGCATCACTCAGGCCTATGTCCATCTCGACGGCTGGGGCGCCCGCGGCTACGACAACCTGCATCCGGACGTCCTGCCGCCCTGTCCCGAGGCCGGTGGCTGGGAGGGCATGAAGCACTTCGGCGAGGTCTGCGAACGGCTCAGTTTCGTCTTCGCCATCCATGATCAATACCGGGACTTCTACCTCGATGCCGCCTCCTACGATCCCCGTCACACCCTGCTCGATGCAGCCGGCCATCGGCCGACGGGAAGCACCTGGTACGGCGGCCGCCAGTCGATCCTCTGCTCCCGTCTCGCCCCCGGGTACGTGCGTCGGAATCAACGGGCCCTGCGCGACCACGAAATTCCCCTGCGCGGCGCCTACCTGGACGTGTTCTCCGTTGTGCCGCCGGACGAATGTTACGCCCCGGAACATCCGGTGACCCGCACGGAGTGCTTGCGTTACCGCGCCGAAAGCCTCGACTCCGTCCGGTCCTGGGGCGGCGTGGTCAGCTCCGAGGAACCGAGCGACTGGTCCATCCCCCACCTCGATCTGGTGCATCACGGGCCTTACGCGCTGCGTCCGAATCCCGGCCATGGACCCGCGATGGGCATCCCGGTCCCGCTGTTCAACCTGGTGTACCACGACGCCCTGCTCATCCCGTGGTCACTCGGAAAGGGCGCCTGGGGCATTCCCGAAAACGACCTGGGCTTCCTCCACGGTCTCGGCAACGCCGGCCTGCCATACCTCTCCCTCAACCCCGACGAGGAGGAACTCCGCCGGGTGCGACAGATGGCGGCCCTGCATCGGCGGGTCGGCCTGCTTGAGATGACCGATCACCGCTTCCTCGACGCCACCCACCGCCGCCAGGAGTTCGCCTATGCCGACGGCACGCGGGTCACCATCGACCTGGCGGCGGACACATTTGAAGTCAGCCCGGACCTCTCGGAATAGGAATCCACCCAAGCGCCCGGCCCCGCCGACGGACGGGAAACCGGACCGCCCGGCAGCTCACCGCCTGCGGTCCGCCTCCCTCGCGGATGCCTCACGCTGGGTCGTGGGGCAGAACGGCCGGGCGTGGTTTGGCAGGATTGACTTCCGCGGGTGATCCTGCCTTCAATGCCAACGAAATGCCACGAATCACGATGTCTCGACGGGCCACCGGTGTCGCGTGGCAACGGATGAAGAGGGCGCATCGTCGTATCCCGGCATTTACGCTGATCGAACTCCTGGTCGTCATCGCCATCATCGCGATCCTGGCCGGCATGTTGCTGCCCGCGCTGAGCAAGGCCAAGGAGCGGGCGAAGCGCATCACCTGCCTCAACAACCTCAAGCAATGGGGGCTTTCCCTGACGATGTATGCGGACGATTTCGACGCTCGTTTCCCGCGGGCGGGTCAGAACCCGCCCTACTGGGTGGACCTGGCGTTCCGCAACCTGATCCACAGCAATTACAGCGTGGGACGCGTGCAGTTCTACTGTCCCTCGAACATCAAGTGGAACCGGGATGATTTCTGGAAATGGCCCGACTCGGACGCGGCGGTGATGGGCTACTGCTACTTCGCGGGCGAACCGGATTACAACGACGATCCCGTCCTGCGGCGGGCGGCCACGTTCCAGCCGATCTTCGCCCAGAAGAACACGGAGCGCCCCTTTTACAAGGTGATCATGGTGGACCTGAACCGGAAGCTGAGCGGCGAATGGGGCCGTCCCGGCGACCCCGACCCGTTGATGCGCGGCGTCAACCACTACCGGCCGCAGGGCGATCAACCCGAGGGCGCCAACCACACCTATCTCGACGGCCATGTCGCCTGGATCAACGCCGCCCGCTTTCTGGACCATCCCAAGATGATCCAGGGCTCGACCCAGATCTATTTCGACGGTGATGAGTAGTCCGAAACTGAAACGACCCAGCAAACAATGAAGATCAAACCTGTCTCCATCGGACGCCGCCGCAGTGGCGGTGTGCTCCTCGGTTGTCTCCTTGGCCTGGCGCCCGGCCTCCTGGCCCAGGACCTCCCCACGGACGGCCTCATGGCCCGCTGGGATTTCGAGGAGGGCAGCGGACCGACCGCCCACGACAGCTCGGGCAACGGCAATGACGGCACCCTGGACAACTACGTCGACGACTCGCAGTGGGTCGAAGGCCGCTTCGGGGGAGGACTGGCCTTCACCGGCTCGGCGGCCAACCGGCTGGTCGTCCTGGATTCGCCCACCATCGGCTCGGGACTGGTCGATGCCTTCAGTGTGGCGGCCTGGTTCAAGTCGAACGCCGCACTGGCAGCGGGAGGTTCCGGCGTGGGCCTGCTCGAAAAGGGCAACTCCTACTTCCTGCTCCAAGGCGTCGCGAGTGGCGGCATGAATCTCCTGCTGAAGAAAGGGGGCGCCAACTCGACCGTGCCCCTGGGCGAAGGCCTCGCCGCCGACACCTGGTATCACATCACCGGCGTCTTCGATGGCGCCGAGGCACGGGTCTATCTCAACGGGGAACTCAAAGGTTCCCTGGCCGTGGCCGCGCCCATTGACACCACGGACCTGGCGCTCGTCATCGGCGGCGATGACGGCACCCGGACCTTCAACGGCGTCATGGACCAGGTCGCGTTCTGGAACCGCGCGCTCACCGAGGAGGAAATCCTCCAGGCCGCGGGACGCATCGGCGGGCCGACCATCGAAGGACAGCCGGTTTCCATGAACATCTATGAAGGCGGCACCGCCCGGTTCGCCGTGAGCGCCACCGGGGCGGACCCGCTGAGCTACCTCTGGTACAAGGGAGCCGAACCGTTGCGGACGGAAACCACCGACACGCTGGTGATCGAATACGCCAGCCCGGCGGATGCCGGGGACTATTCGGTAGTCGTCAGCAATGCCGAAGGCAGCGCCACAAGCGAAACCGCCACCCTCACCGTACAAGCGGTCGCGGGACTCCAGACGGCACGGGTGCTCTACCTGCCATTCGACGAAACCTCCGGCCTGACCGCCGCGGATGCTTCGGGGAACGGGAACAACGGCCAGCTCGGTGGGTTCCTGAACACCACATCGCACTGGGTTCCGGGCCGGGTGAACGGAAGCCTCAACTACGATCTCGACGACCTGAACAACGTCGGCAGCGTCGCCGGCGTTCAGGACAGCGCCTCCCTCGACGAGGTCACGAACGAAGCGACGTTCTGCTTCTGGATGAAGCCGGCCAGCTGGGGATTCGTGGACACCAGTCCGGGTTCCTATACGCGCAGCGCCACCTACGTCCTGCGGAAGGGCGATCACTTCGGCATTCGCGTGATCCGCGACCCGGGTTCGGTGCTCGAAACGATCGTTGCCCGGAGCGCGCCCGGCGCCGACAACGGCGCGGTGCCACGGAAGGGATTCGAGGTCAACGCCGCCCAGGGCAGTGTGCTGCTGGACGAATGGCAGCACTGGGCGGTCCTGTACCGGAACGGCACCGTTTCCTTCTACTTGAACGGCTTCCGGCTCGGCGATCCGGCGGCGGGCACCCTCGGCGTCCCCGATGATCTGCCGCTCGCCGTGGGCGCCTACGACGATGCGTTCACCGCGGGCATTGTGACCAGCGCCTTCGACGGCCAGTTGGACGAGGTCGGCATCTGGAAACGCCCGCTTTCCGAAGCCGAAATCCTCGAACTCGCCGGCCAGGACGTCACCGGCGCGCCGGTGGTCGCACGCCAACCGGCATCGCAGAAGCGCATCGAAGGCACGACGGCCGTGTTCGAGGTCGCCGCCACCGGGAAACGCCCCTTGACCTACCAATGGTTGAAGGACGGGGTGGCCATCGACGGCGCCACCGGCAGCAAGCTCGTGGTGAGCCGGCTGCAACCCGGAAGCGCGGGCGATTACACGGTCCAGGTGACCAACAGCGAAGGCAGCGTCGAAAGCGAAGCCGCCACCCTGGTCGTCGAGGCGCTGGATGCCATCACCAGCGGACTCGTGGCCTACTACAGCTTCGACGAAGGCTCGGGCACGCTGCTGGCCGACGGCAGCGGCAACCACCTGGACGGGACGTTGAAGGACATGGATGACACCGCCTGGGAAACCGGACCGATTGGCGGCGCCATCCGTTTCGACGGCGTCGATGACTACATCGAGGTCGCGCACGACGCCCTGTTGAACATGACCACCGAACTGACCGTGTCGGTGTGGCTGAATCCTTACGGGATGTCCTCGGCAAACCACGATCGCGTGATCCGGAAGGACACGAACTTCGATTTCGTGCTCCTGCCCAACGGGGAACTCCGCACGTATGGCATCGGCAAGACCGCCTACTTCAAACCCGCCGGTTGGGAGTTCGACACGTGGGCGCACTTCGCCTACGTCTATCGCAATGGCACGCTGCAATGGTACAAGAACGGCGAGCCCTTCAGCGACCCGATCGCCCCGGCGGCCATCGGTGAACTGAGCACCAAGCCCCTGGTGATCGGCAATTACCAGGCCCCTCCCGGATCCATCAACCGCCCTTACCTCGGCAGCATCGATGATCTGGGCATCTGGCAGCGGGCGCTGAGTCCCGGCGAGATCTTGGGGATTTACATCAACGGCACCCAGGGCAAGCCGCTGAACGAGGAGTTCGAACCCCTGCACATCAAGTCCATCAGCAGCGTTGGCGGCGTGGTGGAGCTGAGTTTCTACTCGCCGTTCAGCAACCGTCCCACCCAGATCGAGAGCAAGGGAGCGCTCGAGGATGCGGAATGGGCGGTCGAGGACGTCACCCTCGTCGATCAGGGCCAGGGCAACTTCCTGGCCCAGGTTCCGGTGACCGGCGACACCGCCTTCTTCCGGCTGGCCGCGGTGCCGCCGCCGCCGCTGTTCTCGGATGACTTCGAGACCGAACAGCCCGGCTGGACCCACGGCGGTTCGCAGGACAACTGGCAACGGGGCGTGCCGACCACCGGACCGGGGACCGCCTTCAGTCCGGTGAACGTCTACGCCACCGGCCTGAGCGCCAATCTCGGCGCCAACACGCTGGCCTGGCTGCGCACGCCGGACATCGATCTCACCGGAGTGGGTTCGGCCACCTTGCGCTTCGCCGAGTGGCTCAACATCGACTTCATCGACGGGATCGAGCCGGAGTTCCAGATCCACAAGGCGACGATCAACGTGCTGGACGCCACCACCCTGGCGCCGCTCCAGACGGAAATCTACCTCGGTACCGGCAGCTCCGGCGGCTGGCAGGAGCGGGAGGTGCGCCTCGTCGGGGCCGCCGTCGGCCAGAAGGTCAAGATCGAGTTCTTCATCGAGACCGACGCCTTCAATCTGCTCGAAGGCTGGTTCCTGGACGACGTCTCGGTGACGTCGAACTAGGTTCCCCATCGGCCATCGATGGTCATTGCGGCCGGCGGTCCGAAGCCTGCTTCGGACCGCCGGCCTTCCTTTTCCTCGCCGGTCCGATGCCGCCCGACACCCCGTCAACCCAAAGGGGGTCTTCACCATGGCACGGCAGTCGCCCTCGGTTGGGCGGCCGGCTCCGCAGCAGCGCCGCCCAAATGTGCGTGACGGCCGGCGCCCGGCTCGCCTAGCCTTGCGCGCCGATGGAAGGTGAGCGTCTGGACCACTTGATCGAACGAAGCCTGGCCGTGCTGGTGCTTGGCGCGCTGGGGTTTGCGACCCTCGCCACCGGAGCGGTGCGGGACCAGGATTTTGCCGTCGTCCAGGCCATCGTGGCGGTGGCAACCGCGCTGTGGGTGGCGCGGTTCTGGGTGCGTTCCTCGGGCCCCCGCCTCCAGTGGCCGCCGGTTTGCTGGGCCATCGTCGCGTTCGTGGCCTACGCCGTCCTGCGGTACGCGCAAGCGGATGTCGAATATGTGGCGCGGAAGGAGCTGATGCGGATCCTGGTTTACGCCTGGCTGTTCTTCATCGTTCTCAACAACCTCTACCACAGCGACGTCACGCGGAAGCTCGTATACGCCCTCCTCGGGCTGGCGACCGTGGTCTCGATGTATGCGCTCTACCAGGTCATCGCGCGCAACTACCATGTCTGGGGCTTCGAGCGCCCCGAGGTCTACGCGGGGCGGGGTTCGGGAACATTCATCTGTCCGAACCACCTCGCCGGATTTCTGGAGATGCTCCTGCCCCTGGCGCTCGCGATGCTGTTGCTCGGGCGGGACAAAATCCTGAACCGGGTGTTCATCGCCTACGCGGCCCTGGTGATCCTGGCGGGCATCGGCGCCAGCATCTCGCGGGGCGGCTGGCTCTCCTGCGGCGTGGCCCTGCTGGTGCTCGTCGCCTTCATGATCCGCTTCCGCAACCACCGCTGGCTGGCCCTCTCGATCCTGCTGGTCACCCTCGTCGGGGGCGGGCTCTTTGTCTGGAAATCGCGGACGGTGCGGGAACGGTTCACCCTCATGTTCACCGGCGGCCAGCTGCAGGACGTGAGCGTGCGATGGTGGTTGAGCAAGGCCACGGCGGCTATGTGGCGCGACCATTTCTGGCTGGGGGTCGGTCCCGCCCATTTCGATGTCCGTTTTCCCCAATACCGGCCCCCGGAACTCCAGTCCCGTCCTTACTGGGCGCACAACGACTACCTGAACGTCCTCGCCGACTGGGGCGCGGTCGGGGGCGGCATCCTGGTGGCCGGCGTGTTGCTGGTGGCGGTGGGCGTGCCGCGCACCTGGCGTTTCGTGCATCGCGGCAGCGCCGATCTGGTGACGAAACGCAGCGACCGGGCGGCGCATGTGCTCGGCGTGGCGGTCGGCATGGTGGCGTTGGGGGTGCATACCGCCCTGGATTTCAACCTCCAGATTCCGGCGAACGCCATCCTCGCCACGGTGCTCGTCGCCAGCCTTTCGAGTCACCTCCGGTTCGCCACGCGGAAGTATTGGATGTCCCCCAACCTCGCCGGACGAATCACGGTTTCGGTCCTCGGCCTCGTCACGGTGGTGGTGCTCGGCCAGCAATCCGTGCAACGTTGGCGTGAGGCCCGCGCCATGGACCGGGCCCTCGACAGCACCGCCGCCGAAACCCAGCTGGCCGCCCTCGAGGCGGCGGTGGCGATCGAGCCGAAGAACCCCGATTCGCGCGCCCGCCTCGGGGAGTTCTACCGGCTGGAAAGCTGGGAGGGCTCGAACAACTGGAAGTGGCTGGCCGGGGAGGCCTTGAAGTCCTTTGAACGCGGCATGGAGCTGAACCGCTGGGAGACCTACAACTTCATCCGCGCCGGCATGTGCCTCGACTGGCTCGGAGAACCCGAACGGGCCACCCCGTTGTTCGAGCGGGCCGTCGAACTCGATCCGAACAATCACCACGTCGTCATGATGCGCGGCTGGCACGAGATTCAGCGCGAGGATTACGCCGAAGCGCGCCGCTGGCTGAACCGGTCGCTCGAAATCTGGCCCTGGTCGAACTTCCTGGCGCGCCGTTATCTCCTGCTCGTCGAACGCCGGCTGGCCGGAGGCTGACCGCCGGCGGCCCCTCGGCACGCGTCCCGACGCTTTCGGCGCGCGGGGTTCATGCCGCGTTGCGGTTGCCTCCCGGCGCCGCCGGCGGAACGGATGCCGTGCGCCGAACCGGCCGGCCGGTCCACCGCGGAGAAGGCCGGACGCTCGCCCCGCCCCGTTCGGCCCGGCGCTTTTCGCTTCCTTTCGCGGGCAGGCAGCCTAAACTCCGGCCCGTTCATCATTTGATGAGCGAATGGAAAACGAATTGGAAGACTTATGCCACTGACACACACGCGCGACCTGTTTGCGAAGGCCCTCGTCGGGAAGTATGCCCTGGGCGCCTTCAACGTGAACAACATGGAACTTATCCAGGCCATCGTCGAGGCCTGCGAAGAGGAAAAGGCGCCGCTCATTCTCCAGATCTCGAAGGGCGCCCGCAGTTACGCGAACCCCGTTTACCTCAAGAAGCTGATCGAGGCCGCCGTCAGTCTCTCGACCGTCCCCATCGCCATTCATCTCGATCACGGCGACACCTTCGAGCTGTGCAAGCAGTGCATCGATGAGGGCTTCACCAGCGTCATGATCGACGCCAGCCACGAACCGTTCGAGAAGAACGTCGAGATCACCCGCAAGGTCGTCGAATACGCCCACGCCCACAATTGCGTCGTGGAATCCGAACTCGGCCACCTCGTGGGGGCGCAGTTCGATGACGGCGAGGAGGGGGGCAACTACTCGACCGGCGGCCACTATACACATCCCGAGGAGGCCGTTCAGTTCGTGAAGGAATCCGGCTGCGACTCGCTCGCCGTCGCCATCGGCAACTCGCACGGCGCCTACAAATTCAAGGGCGAACAGCACCTGGACCTTCAGCGCCTCAAGGACATCAAGAAAGCGCTCATGGACGCCGGGCTCGGCGATTACCCGCTGGTCCTGCACGGCGCCTCGAGCGTGCCCCAGCACCTGGTGGCCGAGGTGAACAAGTACGGCGGCACGATGCCCGACGCCAAGGGCGTGCCCGAGGCCGACATCGAAGTCGCCCGCCGCACGGGTTGCACCAAGGTCAACATCGACACCGACCTGCGCATCGCCATGACCGCCGGCATTCGGAAGGTGTTCGCCGAGAGCCCGAAGGAGTTCGACCCGCGCAAATACCTGGGTCCGGCCCGGGCGGCGGTGAAGGACCTCGTCCGCCACAAGGTACGGAACGTCCTCTGCTGCGCCGGCCACGCGTTCGACTGAGCAGGAACGGGGGCGACGCCCCATTCGCACGAAAACGGCCGGGGGAGCTGCTCCCCCGGCCTTTTGCTTTTCCGAAGTCCTCCCGACCTGGCCCGGCTACGGCGCCGGCAACCAGACCGTTGCCCGTTGTTCCCCGTCGGGACGCCCGCCCTCCGTCGAGGCCGCCGGCGGCAGGCGATTGAAACGGGCGTAGTAGGGAATCGCGGTCAGCAACGTTCCATCCTGCCAACGACCACGCAGGACATTGACGCCTCCCAGCAGATCGGCCCGCCATTCGGGCGTCAGCCCCGTCGCCAGATCCACCGCGCCGAACGTCGTTGCCTGGTCCATCGGTTCGACGCAGTAAACCAGGGGGCCGTACCGCAGCGCTACCTGCCCCTTCGTGGCTTCGATCCGCGCATCCCCGCGCACGATCTGGACCGGCATCGGGAGCGTGAACTCCACCCGGTCCCCGGCCTGCCATTCCCGCGTGATCACCGCGTAGCCGGCAACGATCCCCGGCTCGATCGCCGCACCGTTGACGGTCACGCCGCGCAGACCGTCCGCCACCGGTTCGGCCCGGTAGAGCTGGCTCACGGACCGGGAGGGAACGCGCACATGCAGGGCAAAGCGGGCCGGGACCTCGGGATTCACCGTGAGCGACACCCGCCCGCCCCACGGGTGATCGGTGCGCTGGACGAACTCGACCTCGGCCCCGCCCACACCGGTCAGGCGAACCGTGCTGCCGACAAACAGATTCACATACACGCCGTCCGGATCCTTGGCGTAGATCCAGGTCGGCAGAGAGAGCAACGTCCGGGGGATGTTCCCGACACAGCACGGACAACCATGCCAGGGATAACGTGGACGACGCTCGTCGAGCGGGTTCTGGTAGTAGAAATTCCCGCCCGCGAGGTCGACGGAGCCGAGCAGCGCGTTGTAAAGCGTCTCTTCCAACAGGTCCGCATACCGGGCGTCGTGGTGGATCAGGTTGAGCCGGTGCTGGAAGAAGATCTCGCCGCAACTCGAGCAGGACTCGCAGTAACCGCTGTGCCGGAGCGAATAGTCCGGGCCAAATCCTTCAGACGTCTCCCCGCTGCCGACGCCGCCGGTCACGTAGTACTTGCGATTGACGATGTTGTCCCAGAGCGACTCGACGGCACTTTGATAGTCCGGATCGCCGGTTTCCAGAACCACGTCCGCCATTGCGGTGTAGGTGTAGACGGCGCGGACGGCGTGTCCGACGGCTTCGTATTGCTGCACGACCGGCCGATGGCTTTGGTCGTATTCGGATCCATCCCGCCGGCAATCGAGGAGGAATTTCGCCAGCCGGAGGTAACGATCCCCCGCGCCGGGCCCTTCCACTTCGTTCACCAGCCGGCCCAGATTCATGAGCCCCATCTCCATGGCCTGATGGCCGTCGAACCAATCCTGTTTCGGCGCCGGGCCGAGATGCTCATCCCAGCAGTCCGCCAATCTTCGCGCAGCCGCAAACAGCCGGGTGTCGGCGCCCCGCGTGAGCCGGTGATGCGCCACGGCCGCGTCGAGGAAATAGCCGGCCACATATCCTTCGTGATCGCCTCGATAACGGGGCGACCAACGCTCGCGTTCGCTGAGCGTAAAGGCGGTCTGGAGGTAGCCGTCCGGCTCCTGCGCGGCCAGAACCAACGGAATCCACTCCTCGAGCGTCGCGCGCATCCGGGTCTGCGCCGCAATCACTTCCTTGTCCCCGTCGGCGTCCACGTCCAGGGCCCGGCAAATGGCCTCAAGGGTGTTGAAGATCCAGGCATTCGAGAACACGTAGCCGCGGTGTTCGCCCGCCGGTTGACCGGTCAGCTTCTTCGCCGCTTCGACGAAGTTGTTGAGCCCGCCTTCACGCAGGTCGGGATCCTCGATCTGGCGGATGCAGTGCGGGATCCAATGCACGATCAAGGCCTTCACCCGATCCCGCCACAGGGGACTGTCCACGCGATAAGCCCGCGTCTCGACCGCCTGAAGGGGCCGTTCCGGTGCCGCGGGAACGACCTTCACCTGAAGCGTCGCCGTCCCGCTGAGGTCGTCCTGTCGGGCAGTCAGCGCCAGTTCATACTCACCCACCGCCGAGAAAGTGGCTGCCGTGGACAGCGCACCCGCGTCCTCGAAGGCCACCTCCCCCGGACCGGAACAGCGGCTCCATCCTGACATAACCGGCGCCCCGGTCTTCCCCTTCAGCGTCCGGACCGAGCCGCTCAACCAAGTCCGACCACCGAGCACCACCACGCGGTCCACTCCGGCATCGACCCGCGGCGGGAAGTTCGGCGACGCACCGGAATCGAAGACCCGCCATTCGAGGATCCCCGTTGACCAACGCCCGTCCGAGTCGATTTCGAGCCGCAACTTCGTGGTCTCGATCTCGTCAAACGTTGTCTCGTTGAACCGGTTTTCCGCGACGCCGAGGGAGGTGGCGGCGGGTACCGGGACGAAATCCGCGCCATTCCAGTAAAGCAACCGGGCTGCCCGCGGCGCATGCACCCCGCGCCCGTCCGCCCACCAATAGACGGCGGATTGGCGCGTTCGGATGGGTTGCGGCCAGTCGTACTGGACCCACTGGGTACCCGTCGTGGGCCAGTTCCCGTACGAACCACCGCGCCGGTCACGGGAACTGCGCGGGCCGGCGTCATCCTGCAAGGCCTCGAGCGAGGTGTCGCCGGAAACATAGGAGGTCGACGGCGCAGCAGCCACCGCGAGGTTGACGCCCGCCGCGGCCGGGTCGGCAGCGCCATCCTGCCCGAGAGCCGGGAGCACGCCTGCCAGCAGCGCCACGCCGCAGGCCCGGGAAAACCAGGGGAGAAGGAAGGACGTTTTCATTGTTAACTTCCTTAACAAATTCCGGCGGCAAGACCAGCTTTTTGGGAGATTCATCCCGCCGGCCTGTCTAACGCGCGCCCGGCGTCCAGCCGCCCCCCCGCCCGCATTCGCAGTTCGGGCTTGACGCTCCCGGCGGGCGTTCCGCTAGACTTCCTTAATCTTCTTAAGAATTGTGGCCCGCATGTGCATAGCGACCGGTTCAAAGCGGAACGTCGGCCCCCTGGAATCGGGGAGGGCGTGGCACCGCCGACACCGTCCGGTTGCCGGCGGGTCACTTCTGTTCCCCGGCATCGCATCTAAATCCCAAATCATCTCATGAGCACCCTCGGAGTCATCGTTGGCAACCGCGGCTTCTTCCCCGCCCATCTTTGTGACACGGGCCGAAAGCAGATTCTGCAAACCCTCGAACAGGCCGGGATCAAGACCGTGGTGCTGTCCCCGGAGGCCACCAAGTTCGGCTCTGTGGAAAGCCTGGCCGACGCGCGGGCTTGTGCCGATCTGTTCCGGAAACACGCGGACGAAATCGACGGCATCCTGGTCACGCTGCCCAACTTCGGCGACGAACGCGCGGTGGCCAACACGATCCGCTGGGCCGGCCTGGATGTTCCCGTGCTGGTGCATGCCTTCAGCGATGACCCGTCGATCATGAGCTTGAAGGACCGGCGCGACAGCTTCTGCGGCAAGATGTCGGTCTGCAACAACCTCCGGCAGTACGACGTGCCGTTCACGCTCACCCGGCTCCACACCTGCCGGCCTGAATCGGAGAGTTTCCAACAGGATCTCGCGGACTTCATGGCCACGTGCCGCGTGGTCCGCGGTTTGAAGAACCTGCGCATCGGCGCCCTCGGGGCGCGTCCGAACGCTTTCAACACCGTCCGCTACAGCGAGAAGTTGCTCGAACAGTCCGGCATCAGCGTTGAGACCCTGGACTTGTTCGAGTTGTTCGGTTGGATCGGCAAGCTGGGCGACTCGGACGCCGCGGTCCAGACGAAGCTGGCCGAGATCCAGGGCTACGTGGTGGCGAAGGCGATCCCCGAAGCCGCGCTCCTCAAGATGGCCAAGTTCGGCGTCGCGGTGGACCGCTGGATGAAGGACGCAAATCTCCAGGCCACGGCCATCCAGTGCTGGACCGCCATGGAGGAGTTCTTCGGCGTGGTGCCCTGCACGCTCATGAGCATGATGAGCAACCTGGGCCTCAGCAGCGCCTGCGAAGTCGATATCATGGGGACGGTCGCCATGTACGCCATGGTGAAGGCCAGCGGCCGGCCAAGCGCGCTCGTGGACTGGAACAACAACTACGGTGACGACCCCGACAAGGGCGTCATCTTCCATTGCAGCAATCTGCCGAAAGACCTGTTCGAAACCGAGGGCGAAGACGCGCCGAAGATGGATTTCCAGGAGATCATCGCAGGAACCGTTGGCAAGGAGAACACCTACGGCACCGTGGTGGGCCGCCTCCAGGCCGCGCCGTTCACTTACCTGCGCGTCAGCACCGACGATACCTGGGGCGAAGTGCGGGCCTACGTCGGGGAAGGCGAATTGACCCGCGATCCGCTCAAGACCTTCGGTGGGTACGGAGTGGTGCAAATCCCCGACTTCCAGGGCCTGCTGGCCTACATCTGCGAGAACGGCTTCGAGCATCACGTGGCCATCAACCCGACACGCATTGCCGTCGGCGTGCGCGAGGCCCTCGAGAAGTACCTCGGTTGGGACGTCTACCATCACGCCTGAGCGGCGTGGGAAGCCGAAGTCCGAATCCCCGCTAGTTGTCGCATGAACCGAGCGAAGGGGTCAGTCCTGCATCTGTTGGCGGCGCTCCCTCCGCCAACAGTGAGGACTGACCCCGGAGCGGCCGATGTGATTCAAGCTCCCGCGGCGCAGTAACCCAAGGCTAATGCCGGCCCAATGAGTGACCTGCCGTCCACGATGCGCGCCGCCCGGCTGCACGGGCCGGGAGACCTGCGCGTCGAGACAGTGCCGCATCCCGGAGCACCGGGTCCGGGTCAGGCGCTGATCCGGGTAAAGGCCACCGGGATTTGCGGCAGCGACCTGCATTCCTTCCAGGACGCCCGGATTGGCGACACCCCGATCCAAAGCCCGTTGATCCTCGGGCACGAATTCGCGGGCGTGGTCGAGGCCGTCGGACCGGAATCCGCGGACGGGCACTTCGAGCCGTTGCGACCGGGCCTTCGCGTGGCGGTGGACCCGGCGCAACCCTGCGGGCGTTGCGAGTTCTGCGAACAAGGCCATCCGAACCTCTGCCGGCGCCTGCATTTCTGCGGCAACTACCCC
This sequence comes from Verrucomicrobiales bacterium, assembly GCA_024233305.1. GTDB lineage: Bacteria > Verrucomicrobiota > Verrucomicrobiia > Limisphaerales > J093 > J093. Next base: position 503,107 of record JACKPV010000023.1, on the reverse strand, counting down.
GATGGCGGGAGCTTCGCGGAGTGGATACGGATGCCGGCGCGCAGCTGTTTCCCTCTGCCCGATGGGCTCGACGACGAACAGGGCGCCCTGCTGGAACCGCTCGGCGTGGCCATCCACGCGGTGGACCTGGCGCGCCTTCGCGTTGGGAACAGCGTCGCCATCCTGGGCGCCGGTCCGATTGGCCTCCTCATCCTGGCCATCGCGCGGTTGGCCGGTGCGGATCCCATCTTCGTGACCGACAAGTTCCCTTGGCGCCTCCGCCTGGCGGAGCAATGGGGCGGAGTGCCGTTGCCGTGTGAGGATGGCGAACCGGTGCGGCGCATTGAACGGGAGACGGGCGGCCGGGGAGTGGACGTGGCCATCGAGGCCGCCTGGGCGGATCATTCGGTGGCCGAGGCGGCCGAGTTGGCGCGGTTGGGCGGCCGCTTGGTGCTGGTGGGGATTCCCTCGGACGACCGGGTCGAACTGAAACACTCGACCGCGCGTCGCAAGGGCCTGACCATCCGGATGAGCCGGCGGATGAAGCATGTCTATCCGCGCGCCCTCCGCCTCGCCACTCAGGGCCGGGTGGATTTGAAAGGACTGATCAGCCACCGGTTTCCGCTGGAACGTGCGGCGGAAGCGTTCCAATTGAACACGGTCTACGCGGAAGAGGTGGTGAAGGTGATGGTGGAGAGTTGATGAGCCCGACGTCGCAACGCGTTTCACCAGGACCACCCCGAAAAGCGGAATCGATGCCGCGCCTCCGGGCCTGGCCCAGTGGGGAACGGTTTATTATGCTCACACTGCATAATGTACTTGGATCATCATACTGACCGATCGCGGGTTGCCGCATGAGGCTCGATTTCGTCAATCGCGCTGCCGAACTGGGCGAACTGGACGCCGCCGCCTCCAAGGGTGGACTGCTGGCCGTTTATGGTCGCCGTCGGGTCGGCAAGACGCGGCTTCTGGTCGAGTGGCTGGGAGGCCGGGGAGGCTGGTACAGGCAGGCGATCGAAGGGCCGCTTGAAATGCAGGTGCAGCAGGCGTGCTGAAGGACAATTGGAAGGAGAACGAGCCTCGGCTTGAGAGTCAGGGAACTTGAACAACCCACACTTGAATCATGAACGCCAAATACACCATCGGACTGGACTACGGCACCAACTCGGTGCGGGCCCTGCTGGTCAACACTTCCAACGGTCAGGAAGTGAGCACCGCCGTCTGGACCTACGCCCACGGCGAACAGGGCGTCATCCTCGGGCGTGATCCCAACCTCGCGCGCCAGCATCCCGCCGATTACCTGAAGGGAGCGGAGGTCACCATTCGCAAAGTCCTGGCCGCCGCGCGCCGCTCAGTAAAGGGCTTCGCGGCAGATCAGGTCGTCGGCATCGGCGTGGACACCACCGGCAGCACGCCATTGCCCGTGGATGCCGCGGGGCAACCGCTGGCGTTCCAGGAGCGCTTCGATACGGAGCCCGCCGCAATGGCCTGGTTGTGGAAGGACCACACCGGCGTGGCGGAAGCCGAGGAAATCACGGCGCTGGCCGCGAAGACCCGACCGCATTACCTCGCCAAGTGCGGCGGCACCTACTCGAGCGAATGGTTCTTCAGCAAGATCCTCCATTGCCTGCGCACCAGCCCGAAGGTCGCCAAGGCGGCGCATTCCTGGGTCGAGTTGGCCGACTATGTTCCCGCGGCGCTCACCGGCACCGAGGCTCCGGACCAGTTGACAGTAGGGGTTTGCGCCGCCGGTCACAAGGCCATGTTCAACGACGATTGGGGCGGTTATCCCGATGAGGAATTCCTCGGCCAACTCGATCCGCGACTCGCCGCGTTGCGCGGGCGGCTCCGCCCGAAAGCCGCCACCATCGATCAAGCGGTCGGCGGGCTCACCGCGGCCTGGGCGAAGCATACCGGACTCCAGGCCGGCATTCCGGTGGCGACCGGCGCCTTCGACGCGCATCTGGGCGGCGTCGGCTCCGGGATCGCTCCGGGCGCCCTGGTCAAGATCATCGGAACGAGCACCTGCGACATGATGGTGGCGCCCAGCGGGCAAAAGCTCGCCGACATCCCCGGGCTCTGCGGCATCGTGAAGGGCAGCATTCTCCCCGGCTTCTACGGACTGGAGGCCGGACAGTCGGCGGTGGGTGACATTTTCAACTGGTTCGTCAACTACATCCAGCCGGGCGGCAAGGCCGGTTCCCATGAGGCCCTCACGGCCGCCGCAGCCAAACTCGCTCCCGGCGAGTCCGGGCTTCTGGCCCTCGACTGGAACAATGGCAACCGCACCATCCTCGTCGATCAACGCCTCACCGGTCTGCTGCTCGGGCAGACGCTCTACACCACGCCGGCAGAAATCTACCGGGCGCTCATCGAGGCGACGGCCTTCGGCGCCCTGACGATCATCAACCGGTTCGAGGAATACGGGGTGAAGGTCGAGCAGGTCCTCAACTGCGGCGGCATTGCCGAGAAGAACCCGGTGGTGATGCAAATCTACGCGGACGTCACCGGCCGACCGATGCGCATCTCGCGCTCCGCCCAAACCTGCGCCCTCGGAGCGGCCATCGCCGGGGCCGTCGTGGCCGGCGTCTACCCGAACGTCGAGGCCGCCCAACGCCGCATGACCGGGCTCAAACCACAGGCGTTCCGTCCGAAAGCCAAAGCCCACGCCACTTACAGGGAGCTCTACGCCCTCTACCGCACCCTGCACGACGCCTTCGGCACGAAGCAATGGAAGGGCGGTTTGCACGGGGTCATGAAGCAGTTGCTGGAGATTCGGAGTGCTGCCAGGGCTGGATGACGGGAGGCGGGTGCAGGGCGTCCACAAAGGCCGGACTTCTCAACGAACGGTATCCACCAACGAAATGCGCAAAGCGATTCGCGACGGCGTCTTCCCAGCAGCGGTGGCCTCCTTGAGGATGCCCGCGAACACTGGAGTTGTTCGACGCCCCGATGCCTTGAGGTTCCCCGGGCCGAAGCATGGAAGCCCCGCGAGAATGACGGCAAAACCGATGGTGGTGATGGGGCTCGGATGACCTTGCGGTTATGAGACGGAAACATGAGGTGGGACGGTTCTCGGGGGTGGCAGCCGAGCGGCGCCCTTGGCACTTGCCCGGGACTGAGCCGGCAATTACGGTTGAACCATGCAGACTTTGAGCGGGCATTTTGACGGACGGGTTATCGTTCTCGACGAACCCGCACGCTTGGAGCCGAACGCCAGGGTGATCGTCCTCGCGCTTGAGGCGGATGACGAGCTGACCAGCGGCTGCGCCCGGTTGTCGGAAGCCGCCTTCGAGAGGATCTGGGATAATCCCCTGGACAGCGCCTATGACCGGTTATGAGCGCGGTGACATCGTCCTGCTGCCGTTTCCGTTCTCGGATCAGACGGCCGCCAAGGTGCGCCCGGCCGTCGTAGCCAGCCCGCCCTGTGCTTCGGAGGATTTGCTCGTGGTGGCAGTGACATCCGTGGGGGACGACTTGCGTCCGGGGGAGTTCCCCATCGCGTCCTGGCGTGAGGCGGGGCTGATCCATCCGTCCTTTGCCAAGCGGGCGGTTGCATCCGTGTCCGCTCGACTGGTGAGAAAGCGGCTCGGCCGCCTGCGCCAGTCTGATCTGGCGGGACTTGACGCGGCTTTGAGGGCTTGGTTTGGGTTGTAACGGCGCTTTCCTCGATATGCTTGGCAAACTCAAGAAACAGGTGTGCGAGGCCAATCTGAACTTGGTGAAACAGGGCTTGGTGGTGCTCACGTGGGGTAACGTGAGCGCCGTCGATCGCGAACGTGGCTGCCTCGTTATCAAGCCCTCGGGGGTGCCGTATGACCAGATGAAGCCCTCGCAGATGGTCGTGGTTTCTCTCGAAAGCGGCGAGGTCGTGAGCGGTGATCTGCGGCCCAGTTCGGACACGCCGACGCATCTGGCGCTCTACCGCGCCTTCGAGCAGGTGGGCGGGGTGGTCCACACGCACAGTCTCCACGCCACCTGCTGGGCCCAGGCGCGGCGCGATATCCCGGCGTTCGGCACGACCCACGCCGACCATTTCCACACCGGCATTCCCTGCACGCGCTTGTTGCGCCCGGCCGAGATCAAGCGCGATTACGAAGCGAACACCGGCAAGGTCATCGTCGAGACGTGCAAGGGGCGGGACCCGCTCGCCTGTCCGGGGGTGCTCGTGGCCAGCCACGGGCCGTTCGCCTGGGGGAACACTCTCGCCGCTGCCGTCGAGAACGCCATCGTACTCGAGAAAGTGGCCGAAATGGCCGCACAAACACTGCAGATCAATCCCCGGACCGCTCCGATGCAAGCGGTCCTGGCCGACAAACACTTCCTTCGCAAACACGGCGCGGGCGCTTATTACGGCCAGAAATGACCCGGCGACATCGCGCCAACCGCTTTCGGTTTCGAACCACAACGCAAACGAACGACACCCTCCAATGATGAAGATCACGATGAGACAATCGGCCATCCCGGCCGGGATTGCCGGTCTGGTGCTGCTGGCCGGATGTGCCACTCCCGAGAAGGCCAGCGGACGCATTACCCACGAGCCGTTCGGCGTCGCCCCTTCGGGCGCACCCGTCATTCTCTATACGCTGGAAAACGCCCAGGGCGCCCGGGCCGGCATCTGCAATTACGGCGGCATTGTGACCTCACTCACCATGCCTGACCGCAACGACCAATACGGCGACGTCGTCCTCGGCTATGACAACCTCGAAGGCTACCTCACCAACAGCCCCTATTTCGGCTGTCTCGTGGGCCGCTACGGGAACCGCATCGCAAAGGGGCAGTTCACCCTGGACGGCAAGGATTACACCCTCGCCACCAACAATTATCCGAACGCCCTGCACGGGGGCCTCAAGGGCTTCGACAAGGTGGTCTGGCAGGCCCGTCCGTATCAAAGCGTCAACGGTCCCGCGCTGGAACTCAAGTACGTGAGTCCGGACGGCGAGGAAGGTTATCCTGGAAATCTCAGCGTCACGGCGGTCTACACGTTGACAGACCGCAACGAGCTGCGGCTGGACTACACGGCCACCACAGATCAGGCCACCGTCGCGAACCTGACCCACCACTCCTATTTCAACCTGGCCGGACGCGGCGACATCCTGGGACACGAGGTAATGCTCGTCTCGGACCGCTACACGCCCGTCGATGCGACGTTGATACCTACGGGCGAACTGAGTGAGGTGGCCGGCACGCCCTTTGATTTCAACGAACCGACGGCCATTGGCGCACGGATCAACGACGCCAACGAGCAACTCGAGTTCGGTGGCGGCTATGACCACAACTGGGTTATCAAGAAGCCGTTCGGCGTGCTCGGCCTGATGGCGCGGGTGCACGAGCCCACCACCGGCCGCGTCATGGAAGTGCTTTCGACGGAGCCCGGTCTTCAGTTCTACTCCGGCAACTTCCTCGATGGCACGATCACCGGGAAGGGCGGCTGGACCTATGCGCACCGGAACGGGTTCTGCATGGAGCCTCAGCACTACCCTGACTCACCGAACAAGCCGCACTTCCCGAGCACCGTTCTGCGTCCGGGCGACACGTATCGGAACACGATCATTTATCGCTTCTACGCTGAATAACGGCCGCCACGTGGCCTCCGCGGCATCCGTCCGACGGAGGCCCGTTGTCCGCCTTGCCGTCCTCCTCCCATGACAACCCACACGCTTCCCCTCCTGGCCGCCGGCTCCCTGGCCGGGCTCGACTGGATCGTCATCGCCGGGTACTTCTGTCTCCTCCTCGGATTGGCCTGGTGGGTCATCCGCAAGGGCAAGGACACACCCGATGACTACTTCCTCGCCGGCCGCAATCTGGGCTGGTTCATCATCGGCGCGTCGATCTTCGCGTCCAACATCGGTTCCGAACACTTGGTCGGGCTCGCGGGTTCCGGCGCCACAGACGGCGTTGCGATGGCGCATTACGAATTGCACGCGTGGTGCCTCCTCGTGCTGGGCTGGGTGATGGTGCCCTTCTATGCGCGGTCAAAAGTGTTCACCATGCCGGAGTTTCTCGAGCGCCGCTTCTCCCCGACCGCCCGCTGGGTGCTGTCCATCATCTCCCTGGTGGCCTACGTGCTGACGAAGGTCGCCGTGGGCATCTTCGCCGGCGGCGTGGTGTTCGGGACGTTGCTCCCCGAGATGGCCCTGGATTTGGGCTTCGTCAAGCTGAACAGCTTCTGGATCGGCTCGATCCTCGTGCTGCTCCTGACCGGTATCTACACCGTCCTCGGGGGCATGCGCGCGGTGGCCTACACCGAGGCCCTGCAGACCGGCATCCTGATCTTCGGCTCGCTGCTCGTGACGGTGTTCGGCCTGTCGAAACTCGGCGGCTGGAGCGAACTCCGGGCCGTCCTCGACAGCGACATGTTCAACCTGTGGAAACCCCTCGTGCCCGCCGGCGTGGAAGGCACCTGGGCGCCGGTCTCCGAAACGGGCCCCGACGGTTCGATCGTCCGGCAGGCCTGGTATTTCAACAGCAACTACCCCTGGCTCGGCATGCTCTTCTGCGCGCCGATCATCGGGTTGTGGTACTGGTGCACCGATCAGTACATCGTGCAACGCGCCCTGGGCGCTCCGAACGAAACCGAGGCCCGGCGCGGCAGCATCTTTGCCTCCTTCCTCAAGCTCCTGCCGGTGTTCATCTTCATCATTCCCGGCATGATCTGCTTCGCTCTCGCCAAATCCGGCAAGATCCCCGAGTTGGGCATGCTGGTCGGCCCGGACGGCAACGCCATCGGCGACGAAAGCCAGGCCGCCTTTCCGCTGATGGTGAAGCACGTGCTCCCGGTCGGCGTGCGCGGCATCGTTGTGGCGGGATTGCTGTCCGCGCTCATGAGTTCCCTGGCCGGCGTGTTCAATGCCTCCTCGACCCTGTTCACGATGGACCTTTACCAGAAGTTCCAGCCCAAGGCTTCGCAACATCAACTGGTCTGGATCGGCCGCGTGGCCACCGTGGTGATGGTCTTGATCGGCCTCGCCTGGGTGCCCGTCATTCAGGGCGCGAAGGGGCTTTACGACTACCTGCAGTCCGTGCAGGGCTACCTCGCGCCGCCGATCTTCGTGGTGTTCTTCTTCGGCGTGTTCATGAAGCGCCTCAATTCCAAGGGCTGTCTGGCCGCCTTGATCGTTGGCTTCGCCATGGGTCTGTTCCGGCTCGCCGTGGACACCCCCGTCACCCTGAAACTCGAGGGCTTCGAGGGTTATGCCGAAGGGTCTTTCCTCTGGATCGTGAACCACATTTACTTCCAATACTTCAGCCTGCTCATCTTCCTGGTCTCGGGAGCCGCCATGATCGTCGTGAGCTACCTGACCGAGGCGCCCGCCGCCGCGAAGCTGTCCGGGCTGACCTATGGTACCGTGACCGCCGAGGACCGGGCGATCTCACGATCGAGTTGGAGCCGGGGCGATGTCCTCGCGTCGGTGGGAGTCTGCATTCTCATTCTGATCGCGTATCTGTACTTCAACGGTTGAGGTTGCCACAAGCGGCGGGAACAACCCCGTCCGCACGCCGTCCCGCATTGGCTGGTTACGAACCGGCCGGTGCGGGACGCTTCGTGTGCCCTTCCCCTACCGTTCGGCGCAGCCACGCAACCTCGGGCGACTGAAGGGCGCGCGAGGCAGCCGTGTTGCCTCGTAAGCGGTAAGCCGACCGCATTTGTCGGATGGCAAGGGGGGGGGCTGGTATCGTGGCAGGGTGAATCACGATCAAAACGGTAAAGGCGTGGCTAGTTCATCACCGTGTCATCGTGGCTGTAACCAACGAACAACACGACATATCTGGAGAACATCTCGGAAAAAGCCGGCTGGCCCACGGTTGAGCAAGATAAGCGCGACCGAAATCCACGTCGGTCAGCACACAACGGGGCCGGGTTCCTTCCTGCGCACCCATGCAGATAGACCAAACCGCTGAAGTCGTCTCCGAGCGGCAGTACCGGCGCACAGGACTCCTCGACCGCTGACTCAAACGCAGCGTTTGCGGCGGTCGAGAAGTGAGTATCGAAGTCCGCGGTCACCAAACGGACGTCCCTTGCGGACGGGAATTCTTGGAGCAACAGCCGGTGAAGACCGTGCGGGACCGGGTGCGGACCCACAATGATCCGGGCAGCCCTCTCATGCACCTTCACGGATGGGACGCGGCGCTGCGGCGTTGGCGAAGAGGGCGGGAACACTCCCTGAATGGTGAGTCCGAGATCAGGGCAGGCGATCCTGGTTTCCCTCAATATGCCCATCCGTGCCCATCAGTGGTGGATCCTACGGCATGGTTGCAACTCAGGCCGGCTCGGCGGGCGGGCGCCGCGTCCAGGCGCGGGGCTCGGCCTGGAAACCCAGCTTCGGGTAATACGCCTGCGCCTTCGGCGCGGCGATGAGCACGATCATGGCGGGCCCGCCGTGGACCTGGGTCAAACGGACCAGTTCCCGCCCGATACCGCGGTGCTGGTGGGAAACCCGCACCGCCAGGTCCGCGAGGTAGGTGCTGTGGGCGAAGTCCGTCAGGCTTCGCGCGATGCCCACCAGCAGGTCGCCATCCCACGCAGTGATGACGAGATTGGCATGCCGCAACATGGCCTCGAAGCGCGATCGGTCGTCGATGGGACGTCGTTCGCCAAGCGTGGAGGTGCGGTAAAGTTCGCGGGCCTGATCGATGTCGAGCGGGGCGTCGCGGCGGTATTCAATGGGATTCATAGGGAGGAACGAAGGAACGCCGGGCCGGACCCGAAACCGCGGATCCGCCGTCCGGGGCGAGTTGGTTCTGATCGTTCGGGACGGTGTCCTCGGCTTCCCAGATGGCCTGCATCAGGGCGTGAATCTCGGGTTCGGCGGTGAGGAGTTCGGCTCGGTTGAAGGGAAAGAAGTCGTTCGTGCCAAAGTAGGCTTCAGTCATCTCGGCGAAGAACTCCTTGTGGTCAGTCAGGGCGTAGTGCCGAACGCGACGGCCATCGAAAAGGAGCGTGTGCTCGCCGTGGCCGCCCGCCCGGTATTGTTCGTATGCGGCCAGAACGCGCGGTTCATCGAAGCCGAGCACCTGGTCGTGGTAGGCATGGGCGAGTTCGTGGAGGATGCACCACGGTTGTTCGCGGATGTTGCGCGGGGTAACCAGGCGCGGCGCCTCGCACAGGTGAACACATTGGGCGAGGGCCCGGTCGTATCCGTGGTCCTCGAGCCAGCGTGCGGAGGGGTGGTATTGCATCCCGTGCAGTCCGCCGTGGTCGAGATCCAGCACGATGGTCACCGCACGCAAGGCCTGCACATGGGCGGCGGGAAGCACCTCGACGATGTCGACCAGCTTCCCTTCCAGGAACCGCAACGAGCGCCGGCCCAATTCCGCGTGCGGCGACCCGAGCAGGCGGTCGTCCACGCGAACCTTCCAGCCTTCGATCATCCGCACGGTATGGGCTTCGGGTCGGTCAGGTGTGGAAGCGGAATTGTCCGCAGCCGCGCCGCGGCCGGCGGCAAGAACGGCGAGGGCGAGGACCGGGGCCGGCCAGGGTCGAATCCAGCGAACCATGGAACGAGTCTTTCTGATGCGGCGGGCGGCGGCAAGCGTGTTGGCGGCCGCGAGCGGCGATTCAGACAGATTTGGTGACAGGTTCACCATCGAACGCCGACTTCAGAAGCTCGCCGTCAGGACGAAAAGGTCGTGCGTCAACCGGGCGGGCGGGCTAGGCTTGGGCGGTCAGACGAGTGGTATGAGCGTCAAGAACACCGGTATGAGCGAGCGACAAGCTGCGCGTTGGGCCCGGCGGCTCATGGAGGATGTCCGCGCGGTGCTGGCCCAACACCCTGAAGCGGACCCGGACACCGTAAGGCATACGCTCATTCTGCTGCAGAAGCCGCCGCTCGAACGACTGGCTAGGAGTCTGATACGTGGCCGCCCCCTCGCTCAACCAAAGTGAATTGCGTCTCCTGCGCGCCCTGTCGCGTCGGAAGGTGCGGTTCATGGTTGTCGGACTGTCCGCCGCCGCCATGCAGGGGGCGCCGGTGGTTACGCAGGATGTGGACCTTTGGTTTGAAGACCTGAACGATACGCACATCCGCGAGGCGCTGCGGGAGGTGGGGGCGGCGTACGTAAAGGGGTCAGTTCTTGATATTCACATATAGGAGTTTGGCGGAGTGGCGCTGCCGATGGAGCAAATGGCGCAGGTAGCCGGGGGGGCCATCTACAGGCGGGCGGCAATCCACTCGGCGGTCATTGTGCTCTCCGCCCTCAATCGTACCGCCATCGCCACTTTGCCCGGATCCCCCTTGGGCCGTTGCGCCAAGCCCTCCTCCCCCCATCCCAAAGCCTCCAGTGCTTCCGCCACCATCCGCTCGGTCTATCCCTGCATCGTCTCCCGGCGTGCCTTCCCGTAGCGTTCGGCCTCCCATGCGCTCCTCCATCGGCTCCAGCAATTCCTCCCGGAACCGCTCCGTTCCCAAACACCACCCTCGCGTCGGGACCGGCATTTCGCACCCGTCCACCACCAGCGACTTGTAGCGCCTGCTGAAAAGGTGCCCGCAACGCCTGTGACGCCGATTGAGTCCCCCGGTGTAGGCGCCCAGGAACCACTTCATCCCGGTTACAAGGTTGGGCTGCGGCGTTTCGACGACCAAGTGAAAGTGGTTGGGCATCAAGCAAAGCGCATGGATCTGCCAGCCGGTCTTGGCGCCGGCCTCGGCCAGAATGTCCAGGAAACGCTGCCGGTTGGTGTCGTCACGGTAGATGGCCTCCCGACGGTTGCCCCGATTGAGGACGTCATAGACCGCCCCCGGATGCTCCACTCTCAGCTTTCTGGCCATGCCCCGAGGACTGCCGGATCCGGCCTCATATGTCCAGCTCAAGACCCGACCCCTTTACAGCTCTAGGCCCCTCACTCATCTACTTCGATTGGGCACTTCTTCGCTCATGTTCCTTCTTCAGTAGGCCACGCGCGGAAGGGTTAGACTGCACGAGCTCTTCGAGATACATAACACGAATGCGCTCCTCCTTCAACTCATCAACAACTACCTTGTAGACACTCTCCCTTCCCGCTGCATCCCGCAGGTATGTTACCGTGAGGGCCGTCGCATGAGCACGTGCTTCATCGCACAAGAGCTCCAGTGCGTGTTGTCGGTTTGCTTGTTCTATCAGCCTACCATTCTCAGCGACATCCCGCTCATATGCCGCCCACGCGCCATTTCCGGTGACGAGAGTGCCTTTTCTGTCCACATATGCAGCTTCACCGCTCAAGTTCATCGGCTCGTAGATCCTTATGACCGCGGGAGCAGACCCCTCAACTTCAGATTGCGCGCTCAGCAACTCCTTCTTAACGCCGGCCCATATACGCAACCGCATATGTAGAATCCGATCTCTGGCCAAAGCCCGTTCTTTAGCATCAGTAATGCCACGGCTGGACAAGGACAGCACCTGTTGAAGTGCCTTGTGGACCTCTTCAAGTCCCACCGCAGGGGCGTCCAACCCAGCCAGCGCCTCCTTAATCTCGATGTCTGTCTTCTCCAGGATGCCAGATGTTGCCGCTACGGGCTCCACCACTTTAACCTGCGCCGCTGCAGATAGGACACACAAACACATTAGGGAGACTGTTGTTTTCATTGTTGGCTCCTCCTATTCACACAAATCACATACTGTTGGTTGAGGTTGACTCCAGTACTCGATGTACGCACACGCGCTTCCGAGCCCCGCCGTTCCTTTCCTTCCAGACAGTCGTGTTGAAGCGGGCAGGCACTCCAAGAGAGCGGTCTGCGCGATTGTCTGAATCGGACATAAAGGGGTCAGTTCTTGATATTTACATATAGGAGTTTGGCGGAGCAGCGCTGCCGATGGAGCAAATGGCGCAGGTAGCCGGGGGGGCCATCTTCAGGCGGGCGGCAATCCACTCGGCGGTCATTGTGCTCTCCGCCCTCAATCGCACCGCCATCGCCACTTTGCCCGGATCCCCCTTGGGCCGTTGCGCCAGGCCCTCCTCCCCCCATCCCAAAGCCTCCAGTGCTTCCGCCACCATCCGCTCGGTCTATCCCTGCATCGTCTCCCGGCGTTCCTTCCCGTAGCGTTCGGCCTCCCATGCGCTCCTCCATCGGCTCCAGCAATTCCTCCCGGAACCGCTCCGTTCCCAAACACCACCCTCGCGTCGGGACCGGCATTTCGCACCCGTCCACCACCAGCGACTTGTAGCGCCTGCTGAAAAGGTGCCCGCAACGCCTGTGACGCCGATTGAGTCCCCCGGTGTAGGCGCCCAGGAACCACTTCATCCCGGCCACAAGGTTGGGCTGCGGCGTTTCGACGACCAAGTGAAAGTGGTTGGGCATCAAGCAAAGCGCATGGATCTGCCAGCCGGTCTTGGCGCAGGCCTCGGCCAGAGTGTCGAGGAAACGCTGCCGGTCGGTGTCGTTACGGAAGATGGCCTCTCTACGGTTGCCCCGATTGAGGACGTGATAGACCGCCCCCGGATACTCCACTCTCAGCTTTCTGGCCATGCCCCGAGGACTGCCGGATCCGGCCTCATATGTCAATCTCAAGAACCGACCCCTTTACACCGTCGGATGGACCGCAGAGGGGCGCGGATCGGGCGCATACGAGGGCGACCGCCCTTGCCGAACCACAGGATCCGCGAGGCCGAGGGTTGAAGCCGGCGTTCACGGGTTCAAGGAGCGCCGCCCTGGGTCCGCGGAGTCCGCGCTCTGCGGTGTTTCAGCACGCGGCGTGACCGGTTGACTGTTGAAGGCCGGGGGCGGGACAAACCGCTCACGTCTTCCCCGGTCCACCGCGCCGGCAGTGGGAGGCGCAGGTTGCTAGCCAAACGGGATGTTCACCGTGACCAGGCGGGAGTCAACCGCCACGAGTCGCCGATGGCCGCGACTGCCCCCCATTTGACCTCTTTTCGCACCTTCAACGAGGATCTGCATCCTCCGCCCGTAGTCTTGCGCCCGCGCGTTCCTTCTCCAGCAGCTCCCGTGCAGGACGGTTGCGTCGGGCCAGTTCTTCAAGGTACAAACCGCGAACGCGCTCATCCTTTACCTCCTTCACTATTATTTCATACACCTTCTCGCGTTCCGCTGCGTTCCGCAGGTACGGCACAGTAACACGCATCGCATGTCCCCGCGCTTCAACACAAACCAAAGAGAGTGCCTGTTTTCGCTCAACCAGTTCGAGTTGCTTCCTATTCTCGGTGACATCACGTTCGTATACTTGCCACGCCTTGTCGCCAACGACCAAGTTGCCGTTCATGTCGACATATGAGTCCACGCCGTTCACATTCAAAGGCTCTGGTACCTTCGTAGCCGGGGTCAGGCCTGTATCCATCTCAGACTCCAACTTGAGTAACGCTTCCTGTACTCCCGCCCATATGCGCAGTCGCATGCGCAGAATGCGCTCCGAAGCAGCCGCGCGTTCGTCTGAATCCGTGATCGTCTGGCTCGACATTGAGACCACCTCCCGTAGCGCCTGCCGAATCCGCTCAACACCCTGGTCTTCGGAATCCAGTTTCGCCAATGCATCACCGATTTCGTTCTCGTTCTGTTCAAGAACACGTGGTGTTGCCAATATGTGTTCCTTCAACACAGTCTGCGCGCTTACAGACAAAACGCACATATACACTACAGAAAGGCGAATCCTCATGATAGTAGCTCCTAGTCGCACCAATCGCTTACTGTTGATTGACTTTGATCCAAATACGTTGCGTAAGCACACACCGAGGCGCCTCCGCCTGCCCCCTTCTCCAATACCAGACGAGTCGAACTAGGGAAGCACTCGAGGAGTGCAGCCTGGTTTACTGTCGTGACGGAGTAGCACGCTCCTTGATCTTCCACCGGAGAGTACTCCCAGGGTACAGGCCATCCCTTGCTCCCATCTTCCCACTCGTCAGCCGGACCTGCAACGGCAACGAGAACATCAGTAACATTAAGTTTACTCTTGTGCGTAGGATCCCACGTTACCGAATGCGGACCGTTTGCCGTGTGCGGTTCGAGGTGATGGGTAAGACAAAAGCCATCTGCAATACTATCCGCGTAACCCTCCCAGAAGACAATGCCACTGAAGTTGACGTTTTCCGGCAATATGCGCACAACCGGACGGCATCCGACGCGCAGGTAGTCCATAGCGGGTGGTCCGTTGCCGGTGACGTTACCTGCCTTCACAAAGGCGACTGTAGTCGGTTGGAGGCAGGTGAAATGGAGAGAGTGTTCTATGCCGTCAACAGTTGCACGTACAGTGATATCTCCACCCTGAGCATTAGCGAGAAGAACGGACGTGCCGAGCCGGGACCTCGACGACCGCCCCCTTGGCATCAACGCCCTGGCGCACCACCTCGACCATGGTTTCGTCCGGTCCGACGGGCGTCGCGCGCTCGCGCAGGATCTGGGCTTCCGGCCTCGCCTTCGCCGGCGAGGGCCATCGCCATCGCAGACAGGACCGCGCGCAGCAAACCCTTCGACTCGGAACTCCAGATGAGCGGATGAGAGATTTCATGTCGACCTCAGGCGTTGGAACTGCTCGTATGAACACCCAAAGCGGCAGTCGATGCAAGCCGATTGCGCCTTAATCGCAAGTTGCTAGGCACGCTGTCAACGGTAACCAGGTTTGCCCTGGCTTCGAGATTCCGGCCTCGCTCATGCGCGGCGGTCGGGTTGGTCGGGGGCGGCTCGCAGTGAAGCCCGGAGCGCCCGGCGCCAACCGACTGACTTGGGGGCAACGGTCCCCAAACACAGTGGTTTCAGGGCTGGGGTTCAGCCAGCGAACGGAACGGCCTGCGATACTGGTTTTCGGTATATGGGGCTTCGTCCGGCGTGCAGGGGACTGCTCGCCCTACCCCGGACCATGTCCGGCGCGCAGGGGACTGCTCGCTCTACCCAGGCCGCGTGGGGGCGTGTCACTCGGTGCGCGGCGCTTCGGGAAGACAGCGGTTGTCCCACTCCCGCGGCCACCGGGAACCTCGAGCCGGCGCCGATGGGTGGCCGCCGGACGGTGGGTTCTCACTCGCCATGTTGTGCCAGCGGCGTGCCCGCTGTCCGACCGAGCAGGTCGCCCAGATTGTAGTGCGTGTAGCGTGCGTGCGCGGCGATGTCGACGGAGTCCGCGTTGGCCACCCAGAAGTCGAGGGTTTCGGGGGCGAACAGCACCGAGTGGATGTTGGACTTCATCGCCACGGGGCGGTCCATGAGCGCCCGTGCGCCTGTTGCGTCCAGGCGTCCGTAGCCTCGCACGACGCGGGCCACCAGTTGCTCGTAGCGATCCCCCGCACTCAACAAGACGGCATCGGGCACAGCGTGCGGCAACCGCGGGTGGGCCATGCCCGCCTCGACGATCTCGAAGCTGTCCGGTGTGGCCGCGATGCCGACCGCCCGGCGTGAGTTGCCGTCGGCAAGGACGTAGAAATACTCGCAGGTGCGCGGTCCCTTTCGCATGATCTCCAGCCCTTCATCAAGGGTGGAGGCGTGCTCCATGACTTCGCGCACGAGCTGGGCCATCGGCTTGCCGTCCCAGTTGCCCTCGCCCCGGCCGCCCATCTCGCCGAGCGAAATGCGTTTCTCGTTCATTGCGGTCACCGAACCGACAAAGCCCGCGTAGCTGACGTTGGCCCAAGCGTGGCCTTCGTCGGGTTGGTGGATGATGACGACGGCGTTGGGTTCGAGTCCGACGCCCTTCATGTAATCGAGCACTCGCCCGTGGTAGAGGCGGCCGTCGGCGGTGGCCTGTCCCCAGACGGCGAAGCCACTGCAATGAAAGAGTTCGGGGAAGAAGTTCGCCAACCGGATTTCCTGGGGATGGAGATCGACCGCCGCGGCCAGGGCGTCCATCTCGCGCAGGTATCGCTCGTCGATGAACGGCTCGATCCGGGCCTGGCATTCCTCGATCTCGCCAAAGAACCAGCGGCCCTTCTCGAACGAACTGCCCACGCCGATGCCATAGACGACCTTGGCGACCAGATCATGGACGCCTTTCCGGAGCAGTTCGCCATGCTGCCGCCCCATTTCTTCGGGCGAACCTTTGAGGAACAGCACGCGGGTGCCGTCGATTTCTTCGAGCCGCCCGGCGCCGGCCCCGGCCACCACGCGGCGCTCGCCGTCGGGCGGCGGCAGTGGCGGCAGATCAATCTGCAGGATCGACAGCGCGGCCGGAACGAACCGGGTCAGGTGTGCCAGCGCGACTTTCCGGACCTCGGGACCGGTGGCCGCCGGAACGTCCCAGGCCGAATCCGGATGCGCCGGCTCGATCCGCAGGTGCTCGATGCCGAGGACCAGCCGCCGTCCCCTGTCATCCGCCACCGCGATCTGCACCGGCAGCGAATCCTCGGGCCGAACCCACAAGGTGGCCGTCCCCGCAGGCAACCCGAACATCTGCCTCGCTTGCGGACGCGGTTTGACTTCGAGGACCCGGCAACGCGTCCCGTCGATCGTTGCATCGGGGAGCGCCCCGACCTCGAAGGCCATCGGCAGCAGCAGCAGTTGGGCGCGCGGGATCGGCAGGCGGATCGGAGGAAGGGAGGTTTCCTCGAGGGTATCGGGTTTGCCCAGAAAACGGGGAACCTCCGGCGAGCCGACCACTCCAAAGCGCTTCTCCGGGGCCAGGATCCAGAGTTCTGAACCATGCCGCCCGAGGGCGAAGGATTCCTTGCCGACCCGGAACGACAGGCGAAAACGGTCGGGCGCCTGGAAGGCCCAATCCGCCGAGCGCCCCGCCAGTTCTTCGGCCATGCCGGCGGCTTCCCGGATGCGAAGGGCGCCGAGCACCGTGCGCGGTTCCTGGTCGGGCGCCGGCTCGATCAGCGAGGCGATCCGCGCCAGGCACGTTCCGAAGAGGGATTGCGGCGAGGCGGGTGGCGTCTGGGCGTGGGCGTGAACCAGCAACCCGAGCGCGACCAGGATCGGCAGGCGTCCGGCGTAAAAAGGCATCCTCTTGCTGAGCATGGGAGCGATCTTAGGCGCACGGTCCGCGTCAGTTCCAGCGGCATTTCAGCGCTGAAGAACGGCCGCGCTCAATGGTCTCGGCGGTGGCGGACACGCGCCGGTTCAGCATGCGGCTCAATCGAGTTCGTGACCGTGACCTGGCTGCTGGTCCCCGGAAGGCCGTTGCGGAGTGCAGAGCACCAGATCTCGGCGGAAATCAGGAAGATACGCTTCGGTAGATCAGGCGCAGGTCGGCGCCGAAATAGGCGCCAAGTTCTCTCTCGCCCTGCAGGACGCACGGTCACGTTCTTCCGAAAGCGGCGCGCACGGAGTGACGCGCCCTACCACCTGGCCCGGGCGGGGCGCGCAGTCCCTTGCGCGCCGCCCGAGATCCAGCCCCCCGTTCACCTCCCGAACCCGTATCAAGCGCGGTTCCTCTCGCTCACTTGACCCTCACCTCGAACCACTCCGTTTCGGGGCCTCCGCCTGCAGTCAGTCGGCCGGGATCAGGTGCTCTGGAGCGGGCGTTTGGGCCCGGCAAAGGAAGATGCCTTCCTGGCCGTCCGCAGCGCTCCATTCGCGCAGGGGCGCGAGCCCGTGGGCGGCCAGAAGCGCGCGGATCGTGGCCGGGGTGTGGCGGTACGAAAAGAACAACCCGATCGGCGCTCCGGGGTGAAAGGTGAAATCCTCGTCGAGGACCCGGATGGTCTGGGGCGCGTTTGCTTCCCAGGTCGCCTCCACGCGGAGGAAACCCGCTCCCGACGGACAGGGCGCGACCTGGAACCGAAGCTCCCCGCGGTCGGGGGGAAGCCCGACGTCCTTGAGGAAAAGCGAGAGCCAGGCGCGGGTTTCAGGATTGTCGTATTGCGGCAGGATGGCCTCGACACCGGCCCGATAATCGGGGCCCGGCGCGAGGTTGGCGCTGAAGAGCAGCAGGTCGCCGGGCCGGACCAGCGCGGCCAGCCGGGGCATGATTTCTTCCGGCTCGAAGTTCGGGATCAACCCGAAGAACGTCAGCACCCGCGGGGCCGGCCCCGCCAACCCGGCCAGCACCGAACCAACGTCCTTCGCCGCCAGCAGATCAATCACCAGCGGGTGGATGTCAGCGGCGGGCACGGCCGCGCGCGTGGCCTGCGCGCCCATGATCACCATCGGCAATCCCACATCGACCGGCACGCAGGCGGGCGGCGCGCCGTGCTGCGCAAGTTCCGCCACCAGCCGGGCGTCCTTCGCTCCCCCGCCGCAGCCCAACCCCACGACCACGAGTTCGGTCGCGGCAGCCATGGGTTCGGCGGCGGCGCGAAAGGCGTCGTCGTAGGCCGCGGCACAGGTTGCCTCGGCGCGGGAAGGGGAGTATTTGCGATGCAGATCCAGCCAGTGCTGGGCCTGAACCGCGGATTGGTAATGCAGGCTGCCGGGCACCCGGCGCTCCCGCAACGCGCGGCGCAGCCGCGCATTTGTGGCGTCCGGGAAACAGCTGGCGTGCAACGTGACTTCCTGGGTTTCCAAACCGCGCCCAAAGTGGTTCAGGGACGCGCCCCGGGCAAATCCCGCGTTCCGCTTTCTCGCGGCTGGCGCATCGGATTCTCGTACCAGAGCACGCCCAGGTTGTCCCGTTCCTCACACGTCAGCACGTCCGTATCCCCGTCCCCATCCAGGTCCAGCAACTCGATCAAATCGTATTTCACCCCCTCCGGCCCGGCGATGTCCCGCGGTGTGTCGAACCGGGCAGGCCGTTGTTCCAACCCGGGAAACCAGCCCGCTCCCGAACGCGGTCCCGTGGCGTCCTCACAGGTGAAGACCAGATCCCATCGACCGTCGTCGTCCAGGTCGGCAAACCGGACCGCCTTGGTGGTCCCAAAGGCCTCAGGTAGGGTGACGCGCGCCATTTCTGTCCAGCGCCCGCCGGCGGGATTGGCACACCGGCTCACGATCAGCGTCCGGGGTTTGACGGCGGCCGCGAACCACCAGTCGCCGGCCACGCTCGGGTCTTGGCGCAGGTCGATGAACATCACGTCCTGGTCCGCGACCAGGATCGGGTGCTCGGGCCAGCTTGCCCGATGGTTTGCCCCGCTGGTTCCGGCTTCACGGGTACCCGCGGTCGCCGGTTGCGCCCCGGAATTCTCGAGCCAGGCCACGCCCCGCCCGGCGCCTTTCCGGTCCGAAAACACCAGGTCCGGATCCCCGTCGCCGTCGAGATCCGCCGCGGTCAGTGTCATGATCCAACCCGCGGCTCGCAGCGGCCGCATCCGCCAGGCGCGGTCCGGGTCGCCGCCTGCCGCCAGCCACAACCGGCTGATGCTCGCTCCGTCGCCCTTCGCGCCGGCGATCAATCCGGGACCGGATCCGCGCGGGCCCGCCCAGGGCAGGGCGAACATCCACATTGCCCGTCCGTCCGCCACCGGGATGGTCCGGGTCCGCCATGCCTGTTCATCCAGCAACTCCGCGCAGGTCGGCAGGTCGTTCTGATCCGGCCGGAGGTCGTTCCATTCATGGATCTGCATCCGGCGGGCACTCCCCTCACTGCAACTCACCACCTCCAGGATGCCGTCTCCGTTCAGATCGACGAACACCGCATCCTCGACCGACGGCGCCTGCCCGACGGTGACCGCGGGCCACGGGCGCCCGGCCAGGTCCGGGCCGGGGTTGAAGCAGACCCGCACGGCGCCGCCTTCCTCCCACCCGGTGACCACGTCGGGTCGGCCGTCGCGGTCGAGATCGCCCAGCCGCACCCCATCCGCCCCTTGCGACGAGGCGTCGATGATGTGGCGTGGCCATGGGTCGGCTGCCAGCGTTCCGGCGAGCAGGCCGGCGGTGCAGGCGATGGCCGGCAGCGTCCGCCCGGCGAACCTTGGCCGGCACGGGCGAAACCGTCGGCGATCCTGGACGCGGTGGATTGACGGCAAGTCCGGGGCGCGGAGGGAAGCAACGAAATCCAAGTCCATGAGGGGCGAACGTTGCCGCGCCGAGGTCCGGGTCACCAGCCAATTCCAAACCCGGTCGACACGCAGGCTGGCCAAACCGCCGCGCCGGGGTAAGCTCCCGCGCCAGAATGACGACACCGAATGTTCCGCCGGCGCCCGCGACCGGGGGGCGGTTGACCTCGCTGGATGCGCTCCGGGGTTTCATCATGCTCTGGATCATGGGCGGCGACTCGATCGGGCACGCGCTGACGAAGATGGAGCCGACGGGCCTCGTCGGTTTGTTGAGCACGCAGCTCAATCATGTGGACTGGGAGGGCTTCCGTTTCTACGACCTCATCTTCCCCACGTTCGTTTTCATCATCGGCATTTCGATCGTCTATTCGCTTGCCCGCACGGTCGAGCGGGAAGGGCGGGGCGCCGCGGTGCAGCGGGTCCTGCGTCGGACGGTGCTGCTCTACGGGCTCGGGATCCTCTACTACGGCGGCTGGGATCAGGGCTGGGGACATGTGCGGTTGCTGGGAGTGCTGCAACGCCTGGCCCTGTGCTACGGCGCGGCGGCGTTGTTGTTCCTCTTCTTCCGTCCGCGCGGACTGGTGTTCTGGTGTGCCGGCCTGCTGCTCGGCTACTGGGCGTTGATGGCCCTGGTGCCGGTGCCGGAGTTCGGGGCCGGCAACTACGCCGAGGGGAAGAACCTTGCGAACTGGATCGACGCGCAATACCTGCCGTTGCGCAAGTGGGACGGGGACCACGACCCGGAAGGGCTGCTGAGCACGCTGCCGGCCATTGCGAGCTGTCTGCTCGGGGTGTTCGCGGGCCTCTTGATGCGTGACCCGCGAAGCACGCCCAACCGGAAAACGCTGATTCTGGTCGGGGCCGGTATCGCCTCCATCGCGCTCGGCTGGGTGTGGTCGCTGCAGTTTCCGGTGATCAAGAAGATCTGGACGAGTTCCTACGTCCTGGTGGCGGGCGGTTGGAGCGCGCTGCTGCTCGCCTGGTTCTACTGGGTGATCGACGTGCGCGGCTGGGCGCTATGGGCGCGGCCGATGGTGTGGATCGGGCTCAACCCCATTCTCATCTACATGCTCGGCAGCTTCCTCCCGTTCGATGAGGCGGCGGCGAGGGTTCTCGGCGGACCGGTCGAGGCGTTCTTGAACGAGTCGGTGACCGCGGGCCTCGGCGAGGTGGCGATCTCGGTGGGCGGCATTCTGCTGGCCATCGGCATCTGCTGGTTTCTCGATCGGCGGAAGATCTACGTGCGGGTTTGACGGGGCTTCGCAACCGCCGCCGGGATTTCTGCGGCCCGCGCTTTACGAATGTGGCTTCCGGGTGGAGGTTGGCCGGTCATGCCAACCTCCCGCTCCAGGCGATGCGCGTTCCCGCCCTTTGCTGGAGCGTGGTCCCGATGAACTGAACCAGCCAAGTCCCCGCCCATGCCAAACCTCAAGGTCGCCACCTGGAACGTCGAGAACCTGTTCGCTCCGGGTCCCGACGCCACCCCGGACCAGAACGCGCATTTCGAGCGCAAGCTCGCCCTGCTGGCCGGGGTGATCCGGGAAATCGATCCCGACGTCCTCGCCCTGCAAGAGGTCGGCGGTGAAGCCCCTTTGCAGGCGCTCCAGAACGCCCTCGGCGGGGGATGGCCGCACCGCGTGGTCTCGGATTTTCCCGACGGACGCGGCATCCGCGTGGCTTTCCTGAGCAAGCTCGCTCCCGAACACCGGTCCGACATCGTCGATTTCCCGCCGGGCCCCGCGCTGGAGGTGCACCGGGTCGATGCGGCGGGCGAAGCGCGTCCGGTCCGACGGATGGGTCGGGGCGCCCTGCGGCTGCGCGTTCGCCGCGACGGCTTCGCGTTCGACATCGTGACCGCGCACCTCAAGTCCAAGCTCCTCAGCTATCCGCGTCCATACGGCAGCAGCTTCACGCCGCGAAACGAGGAGGAACGGGCGCAAACCGCGGGCCTGGCGCTCATGCGGCGATCCGCCGAGGCGGTCACCTTGCGCCTTTGGGCAAACGCCCTGCTGGAGGGCAACGATCACCAGCCGCTGATCCTGCTCGGCGACCTCAACGACGTGCCGGAGGCCCAAACCTCCCTGCTGCTGAACGGCCCGGAGGGAAGTGAGATCGGCACGCGCGGCTTCGACACCCCCGACCAAGGGGACGACACCCGGTTGTTCAATCTCGCGGGCGCCATTCCCGAAGGTCAGCCGGCCTACTCGCGGGTGCATCGCGGACGCGGGGAGCTGCTCGACCAGATCTTCGCCTCGGTCGAGTTCTTCCCGCGCGACGCGGGCAATCAGCGTCGTCGTCCCGCCGTGAAGGCCTGGGTCGACTTCGCCACCGCTCTTCCCTCCGTTACGGACAACCCTGGCGACCGCGCCGCTGAAGTGGCGCCCGACCACGCCCCGGTCTCCGCGACTTTCGACGTGTAGCGGAGGCTTTTGGTGGTGGCGGTTTGCGGGTTGGAGGGTTCTTGCCGGGATCGCTTGTCCGAGCCCGCGATCCGATCAAGACCGCCGAATTCGCCCCTGATCGCTCCCCGGACACAAGGTCGTTGTCCCGAGCGGTCAGGAACCGGGGGAAACCGTGAAGGAAACGCCGACGGCCTGTTGGTTCGTGCCGACGAGGCTGACGGTTGCGCCTGTGAACGCGCCGCGTCGCAAGGCCTCGCAGGCCGCCACACAGTGCCACGCCGCGGAGGCCGGCAGCGCATCGCCAAGGATGCTTCGGGGTTCCATGCGGGCTCCGGGCCAATCAAGCCACACGTCCGCCTCCTCGGCGTCCACGGGCAGTCCCTGGGTGCCGAGGAGCAGCAACTCACTCGCCGATCCCGCGGGAAGTTCGGTACGCATACGCCGCGCGGCCCGGCGTCGGCCGGTCCGGGTGGCGAAGCGATGCAGATCGGTGATTGCCGCCAACTCCACGCCTCGGGAACCCGCCTCCGCCCGGCGCAGGTAGAGCGCGCCCGCGCCGCCCGCGTGGATCCGGCCCCGGTCGAACAACCGCATGGCGTCGGCGATCAACCAGTCCATTTCCTCTGCGCCCACCACCAGGCACGCGTCGACCATGCCGTCCTGAAGCCAGTGCGCGGCGGTCGCCAGGCCGGTTGGAAACGCGCTTTCATCGCCAACCACCGTAAGGGCTTCCGCGGTCGAATTCAGCAAGGCGGCGAGATGGCTCGCGGGGGCATTGAACACCGTTTCGGGAAACAACAGCGGGCTGGCGGTGGCGGGGTTCTCGAGGACTTCCTCGAAGAAACGGCGGGAGTAGGTCACGCACCCGCTCATGACGCACACGATCAATCCCAGACGTTCGCCATCCCGGCGGGGGCCGGCGGACGGATCGTTGATCGCCTCGAGGGCGGCCCCCAGGAGGTGGTGGGTGATCGAGGCCGACCGGCGCACCCGGGGATGGCCCAGGAATGCCGGTCGCGGATTCGGTGACGGGACCGCCCGGATCGACAGCGGACGCTCGAGTCCGGGGCGGGGCAGCGGCGCGCACGGCAGCGGAGTTCCGGTCTTCAGCGCGGTCCACAAGGGCGCGACCCCCCAGCCCGCCGGAGAAACCGCTCCCAATCCGGACACCCGAATGCCGCTCATGCCCACCTCCTCAGAACGAGAGTGGCGTTCGCGCCGCCGAACCCGAAGGAATTGCTGAGGGCGACGTCGACGGCGGCATCGGTGGGTTCACGGATCAGCCGGAACCGGCAGAGAGGATCGGGCTGTGCGAGCTGCAACTGCGGCGGCAGCCATTGCCCGGTGAGGACCATGAGGCAGACGACCGCCTCGACCGCTCCGGCGGCTCCCAGCAAATGGCCCAAGCCACCCTTCGTCGAACTGACCTGCAGTCGATCCGCCGCATTCCCGGCGAAGTCGACCAGCGCCCGGGCCTCCGAGCTGTCGTTGTGCGGCGTGCCCGTTCCATGAGCGTTGACATAGCCCACCTGCTCCGGAGTCACCCGCGCCTGGGCGCAGGCCTTCCGCATCGCGGCCAGGGCGGCCGCGCCTTCCGGATGCGGTTGGGTCAGGTGATGAATGTCCGTCGTGGCGCCGTAGCCGGCGATCTCACCCAGGATCGTTGCGCCGCGACGTCGGGCGGAGACCTCGGATTCGAGCGCCAGCAGGCCCGCTCCTTCGCCAAGGGCCAGCCCGTCCCGGGCCGCGTCAAACGGACGACACGTGGTGGTCGATAGCGCCTGGAGTGAATCGAAGCCGGAGAAGACCAGCTGGCACAGGGCATCGTAGCCGCCGGCCAGAGCGCGTTCCGCCCGGCCATGACGCACGAGTTCGAAGGCCTGTCCGATGGCGTTCGCGCCCGAGGCACAGGCATTGGACAGCACCGTGACCGACCCCTCGATACCCGCGGCGTCGCCGAAATCAACGCCCTGTCGCTGGGCTTGATAATAGAGCGTCCGGGTGGCCTGCCCGCGCCAATGTCCCGGCGCCCGCAAGGCCTGGGTGAGGTACTCCTCGCCAAGCACCATGCCGCCGCAGGTCGTGCCCAACACGGTGGCCACGGGTGCTTCCCCCCGCCACCCCGTTTGTCGCAGGGCCTCGTGCCCGGCCGCCATGAGCAGTCGCGTGCCCCGGTCCAGCCGCTGCTGCCGCTTCGGCGAAAGGCGGCTCGGCGGCAACTCCGCGGGCAGGTCGACTTCAGCGGCGCGCTTGGCCCGTTGCGCGGACACATCGAAGAGGGTTACGGGCCGGACGGCGGAATCCCCCGCCCGGAGCCGGGCCGCATTGATGGCCCAGCCGTGGCCCAAGCCGGTCAGAATCCCGGCGCCGGTGACGACCACGCGGCGGGGTTCGGACTCGTTCGGGCCGGGAAACAGCATCAGCGGACTTCGCTCCTTCGCGGATCACCCGCCCTCGCCGAGCCATTCATCGGCGCCGGCACGCCATTCCCCGAATGGTGCGCGCGCGTCATCTTCCGCACCGCGCTGCGGAACCCCAGGTTCATGGGGAGGAAGAAGTTCTTGTAGCTGGTCGTGCCCCACAGCCGGCGAAACAAACTGCCCACGCTGTAGGCCTCGCGGAAGACGCGATCGTAGCCGGCTTGCAGTTGCTCCGGGCTGAGACGCGTGGGCCGGTAGACCACGTGGCTCGTGTCGTAGAGCGACCAGTCCCGCGACAACAACCGGCCCTCTGCCTCCATCCGCTCATACAACCGCGTCCCCGGATACGGCGTCAGGATCGAGAAATAGGGCACTTCCATCTTCGTCTTCAGCACGAAATCCAGCGTGCGGTCGAACACCCCCTCATCGTCGGTGTCGAAGCCGAACACGAACGATCCGTCCACCCCGATGCCATGGTCGTGGATCTTCTGGATCGCGTCGGTGTATTCCATGCGCAGCCGGCTCTTGTTGCCGATGCCGCGCATGGTCTCCGCGGACAACGTCTCGAAACCGATCAACACCCCCATGCAGCCGCTCGCCTGACACAAGCGCAGGATTTCAGGATCGTCCGCCAACGACACCGACGCATGCCCGAGCCACCGGAGACCGCGCCCCTGAATCCGGGTCAGAAAATCCCGGGTATAGGCGCGGTTGCTCAGGATGTTGTCGTCCACGAAGAACACCACGTTCTTGAGGATGAAACGGCCGTCGAAGGGATGCAGCCGGTCCAGTTCGTCCAGCACCTCGTCGACGGGACGATTCCGATAGCGTCCACCGAAGAAGTTGGTCACCGCGCAGAACTCGCAATCGAGCGGACAACCCCGCGTGGTCTCGACGAAATGAACCGGCAGATAGCGCTTGTCGGCGTAGAGCGACCAATCGGCGGGGGGCAGACCCGCGAGCGTGGGCAGCCGCTCGGCGTGACGATACGTGCGCTGGAGAGCGCCCGCCTCGAAGTCGGCGATGAGTTGCGGCCACAATCCCTCGGCCTCCCCGACCACCACGCTGTCCGCGTGGGCCAGGGCCTCGTCGGGCAGGCTGGATGGATGCATGCCGCCGAGCACCACCGGGAGGCCGCGTTGCCGGAAGCTGTCCGCGAGGGCATAGGCGCGGTTGGCCGTGCAGGTCATCGCCGTGATCCCCACCAGATCGGCCTCGATCCCGGCGGGCAAGGGCTCGACCTTCTCGTCGATGATCTTCACCTCCCAGCCGCTGGGTGTCGCCGCCGCCACCTTGAGCAGACTCAGGCACGGCAACCGGAAGAAGAAGTCCTTCCCCAACAGACTGGTCGGGGCGAGCGGGGAGATGAGCAGCAGGCGTTTCATGGCACTTGCACCAGGCGGGAAGCGGCGGGAGCGAATTTCTGCAACATGGCGAAGTAGGTCCACAACGGGCCTGCGACTCCGCGCTGCCGCAACCGCCGGACCAGCGGTTGAAAGGAGGCCGGCGGATCGCCAACGATCCAGTTGGGGTCGGTCTTCACGTGGGCCTCGAGCCGTTCGGTCAGTTGCTCCGCCGTCAGCCCGGGAGCGAGGTAGTGGAACGGTTCGAGCAGGTCGGTGTCCGGTCGGATCACCCCTTCGCCCACCGCCCGGGCGTGCAGGGTCGTGCCCGGATAGACCCGCATGCCAATCACCGGCAACACCACCGCGCCATCCAACCGGCGGCCGTTCGCCAGCGTTTCCTCGACCGTTTCCATGGTCTCCCCCGGACCGCCCAGAATGAGGAAGTGACACTGCTCGATCCGCGCGTCGCGCGCGAGTGCCGTCGACCGCTGGATATCCTCGAAGCGCAGGTGCTTGCAGTAACTCTCCAACACGCGGTCCGAGAAGCTGTCCGAGCCGAACTCGATATGCGCCAGCCCCGCCTCCGCCATCGCGTGCATGAGATCCGCGGTCAATCCTTGCGGTCGCAGAAAACAGCCCCACCGTAACGGCAGCCGGCGCCGGTGGATGGCGGCGCAGGTCTCGAAGACATGGGCCGGGGAGGAGTTGAACACCGAGTCGACGATGAACACATAACGCGCCCCGCGCTCGGCGAGTTGGGACAGTTCCTCCGCCACCTGTTCCGCCGGGCGCCGCCGGTGACGCCGGCCTTCGATCAGCGGGTAAGTGCAGTAGCAACACTCGTGCGCGCAACCCCGCTGGGTCTGCACGTTTAGCATCAGACTGCGCTGCAGGTAGTGCCCGACGAGGTCGGAAGGCCGGTCAGCGGGCGCCACGGCGCGGTCGAGGTGATCGGCGCGTTGCGCGTTGGCGACGATCCCGGCCCCGTTCCGAAAGACGAGGCCGGGGATCTGCCGGTGATCCTCGCCGTGTTCGAGCGCTCGCAACAAGGCCAGCAGCGCCGCCTCGCCTTCACCCTGGACACCGAAGTCCGCCCCGCTGCGTTCGAGCAGCCGTTCGGGGAAGATCGAAAAACCGCTGCCCCCGACAATGATCTTCGCGTCAGTGCGTTGCCGGATCCGGTCGCAAAGGGAAAACAGCGAACTATAAAAGGTCTCGCGCCGGCGGAAGGCGACGTCGTCGATGTTCCGCAGCGAGATGCCGATGAAGTGGGGCTGGAACGACTCAATGACCGGTTCGATGGCCCCTTGGTCCGCCAGGCAATCCAGCCAACGGGTCGCGTAACCCGCCTCGCGCAGCGCCGCATTGACCGCCGCCAGTCCGAGGGGAAAGACCGCGTATGGCGTCTCGCACTGATTGGCACTGATGAGCAGGACGCGGCGGTTCATGCGCACTCAGGCCGGCGGGGAGGCGGCGGGCGAGGGGGTTGTCCGACGGAAATGCTCCGCCAGGCTCGTGGGGGAAGGCACCAGACCCGCGGCCGCGATGGCCTCGAGAATGCGCCCCTCGGTCATGATGAACCGATCCCGTTTGTAGAGCACGTAGTCGTTGCGGAGATCCGGGGGCGTGAGGTTGATGGTGACCAGGTTGGCCCCGGTGCCCAAGCCGCGCCGGTAACCCGCGCCGGGTTCCGCGATGTTCAGCGCGCTCACGGACGGAATCACCCAATCGGGGCGCAGCAGACGCAGCATGGCCATGCAGTTCAGTGTCCAATCCGCACCACCCGCGGCGGCATTCGCCAGCGGGGTATCGGCGCCGGGCACGAACGGACTGACACTGCAACCGCGCAAAGGCAACGCCGCGGCCAACCGGCAATTGTGCAGCAGGGCTTCGGGGTGCGCCCCGGGCAGGCCGGCAATGAAACCGGAACTCACCCACCAGCCGGCCGCGGCAAGCCGACGGATGGTGCGCACACGTTCCACCAGCGAACCGGGTCCCTCGCACTCCGCGAAGTGGTCCGGGTCCGCCGTTTCGAACTTGAGAATATAGGTCTCCGCGCCCGCTTCGTGCAGGGCGTCGTAGAGAGAGTCATCCAGGGTGCCCAGGCAAACGCTCACGCCGAGCGAGGTGTGCTGCCGGATGTGCCGCACCAGGGGCAGCGCCACTTCGCGCGCGGCCACGGGATCTTCGCCGGCCTGCAAGTTCAAATCGGTCATGCTGGCCGGACGATGGCGCAGGACGAGTTCTGCGAGGCGATCGGCCTCGGCGCGGTAACGGCCGAGGGCCCGGTTGTCACGCCGCATGCCGCAATAATGGCAGTTCTCGCGGCAGAAGTTCGAGATTTCGACCACCCCCCGCACGAAGACCCGGTTGCCGAACTGCGCCCGGGCCACGGCCGCCGCCCGCGCATGAAGGGCGGTCTGCACGCCGTCCAGACCGTTCAGATCCGCCAGGCTCGGTTCATAACAACCCGTTGTCACGAACGGATTAAACGGGAGCCCGCACCTCCCGGCAACGGCAAAGCCAGTTTCTGCCTCCGGCCAACGCCATCCCCGGCGCCATCCGGTGACCCGGATCGAACGGCTTCACCCCACCCGCGCACCGGTCCGCCCCCGATGCTTTCCGCCGGAGTCGGAGGTCGACTGACGCAGGCCGGGTAACCCGGATCGGCATTCGCCCTCCGTCCCGCCGGCGCCTTCACCGTGTGCGGACAGCAGCGTCGCTGGACCCTACTGCGCGACCGGGTCATAGGCGACGACCCGTCCTTGATAAAGGTAGGTGAACTTGGCCGCGCCCCAGCTCCAGAACTCGGTCTCCATCCCGCTCTGCTTCGGCTCGAGGAAGATGATCGCGTCGCCGCCCATCTTCTTCGCCTGTTTGATCATCTTCGCCTCGATCTCCTGCTGCTCCGCCTCCTTGCCATCGTCCTTGAGCAGGCCGATTTCATGATAAGCCTTCGGGATATCGTCCCCCGCCCGGTAGACGTCCAGCGGGATGGCGGACATGTCGGAAGACCCGCCGGGGGTCGAGCACGCCGACAGCAGGAGGATGAGGCCCAGCGAGGAGAGGATCGATTTGAGGTTCATACGCGGGCAAACTCCCCATCCGCCCGGGACCTGTCAAGCCCGGATGAGCCGCCGAAAACCGCCCGTGCGCATTGCCGCTTTTTCGGACCGCAGAACGGAATCCGCAGCAGGTGTGACTTCCGGCGCGGCCGGCGGAATGAACTCCGTGCCCCGTTTCCCCAGCCGCCTGGAACTCGAAGCAAGCCGGGAGGCGCACCAACCGCCGCCGGGGCTCTCCCAACGGTGCGACACGGCAGGTTCCCGCGCCACGGCACGCTCGAGCCTGCGCCACCGCGCCGGACTTGACTGTCCGCAGGGGCGGCGTAGCGTCGCCCCAAGTCGCCCTGCCGCGTTGGTGAGCCGACGCCGGGCTTTCGGGCGACGGATCACGAACACTGGAAAGGCAGAGACTATGATCACCCGAAAGACCCTTACCGGTTGCCTCGTTGGCGGGGCTTTGCTCGTGGGCGCCTCGCTGTTCTCGAAGGCCCAACCCGCCACCCCGACGCCCGCCATCCGCTATGAAACCGCGATCATCAAATGGGATGGCCCGGACAAGCTTCAACTGATCACCCCCACGGGCACGGAGTACATCCGCCTGTTTCAGACCGGGGTCTCCCTGCCGCGGAACATCCACGACGAGGAGTTCTGCCTGAACTGGGCGGCCAACCGCCTCGCCGCCGAGGGGTGGGAGCCGGTCAATTTGCAGGCCACCCGGATCTTGATGCGCCGGACGGTCCGCTGATCCGCAGCGAACCGCAGGGCGTCCGCGGGTTTACCCCGTCCGTGCGCGGCGGGCGGTTCGTTGTCGTTTCCGTTCAGCCCCGGTCCGTGAGCGGACGTCACCCGGCGGACAACGTGCAGCGCGCTTTGACTCTCGCTTTCCGCGTCCGCCTGGTGTTCAACGAAGGCCGCGCCGGGAATGCGGGCGATCACGAGTATGCAGAAGGCAAGCCATGGAACTTGACGACAAACACGTCCTCGTAACGGGCGGGGGCACGGGCATCGGGTTGGGCATCGCGAGCGCCCTCGCGGCCGAGGGTTGCCGCGTGGTCCTTTGCGGCCGCCGGGCGGACGTTCTCCAAGCGGCCGCCGAAGGCCTCGAGGCCCGGCATCCGGTCCGCTGGAAGACCTGCGATGTCGCGCACCGCGCGGACGTCCGGGCCCTCTTCGACTGGCTGGAGGCGGAGGATTCGATGCCCGACATCCTGGTCAATTCTGCCGGCTCGAACGTCGTCAAACGCACCATGGCAGACGTGGATCCGGAGGATTTCGACCGCCTGTTGGCCATCAACGCCACGGGCGCCTTCAACGTGATGCACGCGGCGTTGCCCACCATGCGCCGGCGCGGGGACGGACTGATCATCAACGTGGTCTCGGTGGCCGGTCGGCGCGTGTTCGGTCTGGCGGGGGTCCCGTATTCGGCGTCGAAATTCGCCCAGGCCGCGATCGGTTCTTTCGTGAACTCCGAGGTCGCCGCAGAAGGGGTCCGGGTCACGAACATCTTCCCCGGCGAGGTGAACACGCCGATCCTCGAAAAACGCCCGGTGATGCCGCCTCCCGAACAGCGCGAGCGCATGCTGCAACCGGACGACTTCGGCGGCCTCGTGGTCGCCATTGCCCGCCTGCCGTCGCGGGTGCTGGTATCCGATCTGGTCGTGACGCCGACCTACATGCCGCAGCCTTGAGCAACCCGTATTACCAGACCGGCGAACGGCGGGCGGGCCGGGTGCAGGACCTGTTCGGGGCAATCGCCGGACGGTACGACCTGCTCAACGACCTCCAGAGCTTCGGCCTGCACCGGTGGTGGAAACGCCGCCTGATCCGTCTCGCTCGGATCCGCCCCGGGGATGAGGCGCTCGACGTCTGCTGCGGCACCGGGGATGTCACCCTGGCCCTGGCGCGCCGGGGCGCAAAGGCGATGGGCCTGGACTTCAGCGAACCGATGCTCGCGGTCGCCCGTCGACGTCCGGTAACCGGCGGGAGAGCCACCTTCTTGCAGGGCGACGCGCTGAAGCTGCCGTTTCCAGACGGGCGCTTCGCCGTCGTCACCATCAGCTACGGTCTGCGCAACCTGGCGGACATGCCCGGGGGATTGCGCGAGATGTGGCGGGTGCTGGGCCCTGGCGGACGGCTGTTGATCCTCGACTTTGGCAAGCCGACGCATCCGCTCTGGCGCAGGGCCTATTTCCTCTACCTGGAGACCTTCGTCCCGCTACTCGGCCGCTTCGTGAGCGGGGATGCGGTGGCCTACGGCTACATCCTGGAGTCGCTGCGCCATTATCCCGCCCAAAGCGGGGTGCGCGAGATGTTGGGCGAACTCGCGGGAGCCAGGGTGGAGGAATGGAACCTGCTCGGCGGTGTGATGAGCATCCATCGCGCAACGAAACCCTGTGCCGCAACAATTCAACACCCGGTAGCCGCCGACGTGTAGTCGGCGCTGAGATCCAAGGGCTTGCGCGGTCTCGCCGGCTCCGACTGGCAGTCACGTTTTGGTGGATCGGCGCATCTGGCGGCAGGCGACCGTATCCCCACTGAATCATGCGCCGACTGCACGTCAGCGGCTACGAGTTACTGCACCTTGCCAATTCAGTCAGCGAACCGCGGGTGGGCGCGGATCACACGGATAGGGCAAGGCGCTGCGGCGTTGGCGAGGGGGCGGGAGGACTCACTGAATGGTGAGTTCGAACCCAGGGCGGGCAATCCTGGTTTCCCCCAATATCCGCGCCCATCCGCGCCCATCGGTGGTGGATCCTGCTGCATGGATACGGCTCAGAGGCTCCGTTGTCGGTTGTGCTCGAACATGATCCTGCCCTCCACGGCGCGGGTCACGGGCGGGCTTTGTCGTGCCTGCCGACAGCGAGTGGCATCCGTCGCTGACGACAATCCGTCGCAGCCGCCTCCGCTCCCCGAGGCCATCCTTGGAGGTGTGCTCTTTGAACTGAACTGCCTTGCTGCGCTCCATCTGCCGCCGCGCCACATCTTGGGCCGGCTTGCCCCCGTAGGCGGCGATACCCCTTCCTGGTTGGTGGAGTTGCGCGACCTGGCGACCGGGATTTCGGAGCGCTTGACTGACCAGCACGAGTTGCGCCGGCGCGCCTGTCGCGGTTCGTTGTGTTGCTTCGGCAAGGGTGCGGAGGCGCTGCGGGCGACACCGCGGCGGAATGATGACGGGGAGAGGGCGGGGCGAGGGATTGGACCTCGCCGGGAGGATCAGTCGTTGGTGGAGGCCGGTGCCTTCGCCGACTCCAAGGCGTCCTGGTAATTCCAGGGGAGCCATTGTTCCGGATTGGCGCGCACCTGGTCAGGATGCCGGACCAAAGCCATCAGGTAGTCCCACGGGTTGACCCGATTGAGCCGACAGGTCTGGATGAGGCTCATGAACAGGTCGCCGACTTGGGCGCCGTGCTGGGTCTTGAAGCTCAGGGAGTTCTTCCGATGGAGGATCGCCATCTTCAGAATTTGCTCGCACAGGTTGTTATCCAGCGGGGCACCCGGTTCCCGCAGGAACAAGGTCAGCGGCCCCCAATGGCGGCGCATGAAGCCGATGGCCTCGCCGAGCGTGCTGTTGGGTTCGACCCGGTGGCCTTCGATCTGTTCATCAAGCCACGCCTTGAGCGCCTCCATCAGCGGCTGACTGTGAGTCTGGTGGAACCGAAGACGGGCCACGGGATCAAGTCGCTGCTGCTTGGCGAGGGCCTCGAAGCGGTAGATCGCGCGCACGCTCTCCAACCCCCGGCGGACTTCCTCGGGGAAGTCGTCCGCCACTTGGACCAAACCCCGACGACCGTGACTGAGGCAACACCCCTCGAGGGTCGGGGCGCTCTTGGGCCGGTTGCGGGAGAGACCGTCGGCCATCTGCCAGGGCGGCGGCAGCCCCTCGGCGCGTTGGCTCAAGATATCTTCCAGGTTCTCGCCGGCATGTTGGCGACCGGTGAAGAACAGAGCGATGGGATGCTCGGAAAAACTGGCCAGGATGCCGGTGGTAAAGATGCCGGTGCGTTCCGGGGCGGTTTCGCTCTGGATTTGCTGGCGCAACTGGCCAACCCGCATCGGGGTGTCGTCGTTGTGCACCCCGGGCGCCTGGGCGGCGAGCCACTTGAGGTGATCGCCGACCGGTTGGACCAACCGGGCCACTTCGGCGACCCGTTCCCATTGGGTCGCCGCCGGCAAAGGCACGCCCAGACTGGCCTGAAGTTTCTCCAACCGGTAATGGGGCATCCCGCTGCCATAGCGCAACAGACTCACCAACACCCCCACCTCCGGAGCGTACTTGGACTCGCCGGCTTCGGGCGGGGTCGGGGCGGTGAAGGTCTTGCCGCAAAGGTTGCAGCGGAGCACTTCCTTCTCGAAGACGGTGGCCGGAAACGGCGGTTGGGCCTCGACCCGCACCACCGGGGCCGGCTGGGGCTGGCGGCGCAGGCGACCTTTCCCGCATTCGGGACACTGGTCGCCGGGCCGAAGGCGGGGATGCCGCACCGTTTGGCGACGAGCGCCGGTGTAGGCGCGGGCCGGACGACGACCGTGGCCCCGGCGTTTGCCCTGGCCTTTGGGGTTGGACGCGGATGGGGCGGGTGGACAAACCGTGGCGGTCTTCTCGGTGGCGGCGCCGAAGAGCACTTGTCGCAGGCGGGCGATGGAGAGGTTCTTCCCCTCGAGCAGTTGCTTGATCTGGGGAAAGGCCTCGACCATCGCTTGGACGAACTCGAACTGTTCGGGCGGAAGCAGAGGTCGGATCGCGGCCAGGAATGCCTCCCGTTGCTCTGGGGGCAGGACCAGGCGGTTGAGATCCGGGAGGGATTTCATGGTTCAAAGCGCCTGCAGCCGGCGGCGGAAGTCCCGCGCGAGGGGCTGGACCCAGAGTTGCTTGCGGGGTTGATCACAGCGGCTGGTGGTGGCGTTGTGCCCGCGACCGGTGGTCAGTCCCAGGTAATGGTGTTGCTCCATCAACGTGTTGAAGAGCGGTTCGGCGGCCGTGCGCCGCACCGGTTTGATCTCCAGAGGGCCCAGTTCCCGCAGCGAGCATTGGCGGGGTTGTTCCCAGAGGGGCAGCGTCGGTTCGGGGGTGCGTTTCGCCACCACGTTGTTGGGCGGGGACATTCGCTTGTCCGGCAGCCGGATGTGGCCGGCCCGGTGGAGTTGGAGCATCAGGCTGCGGGCGACCATGTCGCGCCACTGGCCGTTGGCTTGGGTCCAGTTCCACGCCCGACACAGTCCGACCGAGAGCCGACGGCGAGAAAGGCCCGGGTTCTGATCGATGAGTTGCTGGATGAACCGGGTCGCTTCGGCCCCGATCTCCCGACCGCGATAACGCAACAACACCGGCGACATGCCCCCGAGAATAGAGGGGCAGAATCTGGAACGCTGGGTCCGAGGCGAAAAACTTCACCTCAGCTTCCCTTCGCCAACCGCCGCCACATCGGGGCGGCGTGGGCTGGGAAGGATCCCCGTTCAGAGGAGCAGATGGACCTGATGGGCGTCGAGTTCCAGGCCGGCTTTGCCTGAGGCCGACGGCCACCAGTTGAAGCGCCCGGTCGAGAGCCGTTTTTGCGCCAGCCAGTAGCCCTGCCCGTCATAGACAATCATCTTCAAGGCGGTGCCGCGACGGGAACGGAACACGAAGAGGGCCCCACTCATCGGATCAGCGACCAGCGCCTGCCGGCACACCGCGGCCAGCCCGTCGATGCCCTTGCGAAAATCGACCGGTTCGACCGCCAGGAGAATCCGCATCTGCGGGGTGATCTGGATCATGCTCCTGCGGCCAGAAAGCGCGGGCGGTCGCGCCAGGACGACGGTTCGCTCGGTCCCCGCAGAGTTAGCTTGCGGCCTTGGGGATCGGAAAGTTCGAGCGTCCATTCGCTGCTGATGGACGGTGTCGGGCTGAGGTTCAGTTCCACAAACCCGGGCGGGGCACCGCTGACTCCGGCTTTGGCAGGAAGCACGGCCGCTCGCCGCTTGAGCTTGTCGTAATCGAGCCCCAGCACCCGGGCCACTCGACTGACTCCATGGTCGCGTGCGGCTCCGCTCGCCTCGTCCCAGACCCACTGCGGAAGCGGTCCTTTGGAACCTCGTCGCGCCCGCCACTGCCTGAGCCGACGGGCCAACCCGTCCAGGTGCCTGCCCCCGTGGATGCCTCTCTGCGCCGCGGCAGATTTCGTCGCCTTCATCTGCGGCCCAGTCTACGCCGCACCCCAAAACCCCCTCACGCACTCTTGCCGAAGCAACACGGTTCGTTGCAGCCCGTGAACGCGACCGCGGTATTGCGCTCGATCCTGGAAACGCTGGAGTCTGCGCGCTTTCAAGTGCTCGACGCAATCGATCTCCTTGATGCCAACCTCCCCACCACGCCCGGCGCGCCGGACGAATCGCTGGCGCTGGTCCGCGACGTGCTCGCAAGGTTGCCGGACCGAGTACGTCGGTTGGTCGACGATCTGAAGGTGGTTCTGCCACCGGAGGGCCTTCCCACCCGGAGCGTCACCGAACCGGGCGGGCCACAAGCGCCGTCGACACCGGACGGCCGCTGATGTCGCAAGGCTTCAGCGCAAGGCCACGGTGACGGTGGTGAAGACGGCGTGGGCGATGTAGTCGGCGGCGTCGCCGGAGGTGGGTTCGTGGTAGAGGAAGAAGCCGTAGTTCAAACCCGCGGTTACGCCCGGCTTGATGCGGCGGGTCAATCCCTTTGACCGCTCCGGTTGCGTAAGCACCTCGTTGGCGTTTTCAGAGTGCTCCGCTTTGCCACGATACCAAGCGGCGCTTCCCACCGGATAGAAGCAGATCGGCTACCGTTTGCTCTCCTTTAAGAGCCGATATCCCTCCGCCCATCCGCCAGTTCCTGGTCCCGGCGGTGATAGCTGCACTTCTTGATCAGCCTTTCGGCCTCGTCCAGGTCGTCCTTCGGGGTGCGCTTTACCTTCAGGCTCGTGTCCGGTCCGGTCTCCGAGGAGTTCTCGCGAGAGGGTATCGGGCGCGGAAGGCGGTCCCGTGGATCATCATCCTGCCACGGATAAGGCTGTATGCGGTAGAAAAGGCGAGCGCGGAAGAGGAGGATGTCTGCCATGAACAGCTTCATGTTCGCCCGGAAGCTGATCTCCCATGCCTCGTCGAAATCCCCTATGGCTTGGTCACGATCCCCAAGTAGTCGAGCACGGGTGATCAGCGCTGTCACGAGATGGTGTTGTTGTCCCGTTAGGCGCATCTCGTCAACCGCCTTCGTCGCAGTGCTCTTGGCCACCTTGGCTTTGTTGCCGTACTTAGTGTGGAGCATGAGAGCGATCAGGGCATGGTAGAGGGAAGTCGCCATCACCCAGCCATGTTCTCTAGCTCGCTTTCCAACCCATTGGGCGACCTTGTCCGCTTTCTCGAAATCACGCATTTCGATGAGCCAATCCACGTACCATACTCCGGCTGCGCCGTACAGTTCAGCGCTGCCTCCGGCCAATTTGCGTTGCACACGGGTCGCCTTCTCGTACCAGTACCCTGCCGTTGTATCTCCTCGCGGGTTGCGTTGATGTGCTACATGCCCGCTGGCTGCCTGAGCGATTAGCTGCTCGATTCGGATCTTCCTGTCGTTTTGATCACCCTTGTTCGCTTGTTCCCATGCTCGAATGGCTTGAGCCCACGCGTGTTCAAGTTCACCGAGGAGCAAGTGGGCTTCGCTCGCGAGCCGGGCGGCTCTCGCCGCGCCAGCAAAGTCCTCTGCTTGCTCCATGCTGTGACTGGCCTTCTTCAAGACTGCGCAACCCTCCTTCAATTGGCCCAGGTTGAACAGGTAAGTGCCCGCTTCCAGCAGCAGGCGCGGCGCGGCGTCGAGTACTTTGGGATTTGCATGAGACCACGGCTCCGTAAAGAACCGGCCGAGGATTGCGAGGAGTTCGTTACTGGCCCCGAAAGCTCTATGGTTATTGGAGTACTCTTCCCTCACGATCCGCTTCCAGTAGACCTCGTTGAACGCGCGGGCATGCAAGCCGGCCTGGACGCCGTGGATCACAGCTTGGAAAAGGGGTTGGAGGTCTTCGATCGTGGGTTGACTACCTTCCTCGTGCTTGCACAGGTGATCGTAGAGCCTCCGGTGTGCCTGACACCAAGCACGAGTTCCGGCCAGGTTTGTTCCGAACACGCGGTGCCAAAGCCTACGCATAAAGCTCGCTAGGCGAGTGCCTTCGCTAACCCGTTTCGCGAAGTACTCACGGATGTGCGGATGTGCGTCTAGGGAAGTAATTGACTCGGAAGGTTCGCGGTTCACCGTGAGCAAACGCGCCTCCGCGAGGCCGTTGAGACAGGTTTCCCAGTCCTCTTCCGTCAAGCCCACCAGCGGTGTGGTAAGGCCCGGAATCGCGGGCGGTTGGAGCAGTGCCCGAAGGCAGTTGGCTTCGGCGGGGCGGTCAAACAGGCCCATCAGCCGCAACACGGCCACTTCGCGCCGGCCCGCCTCGCCGCCGTCGCCCAACAGCCATTGCTCGTAGGCAGCCATCACTCGGAACGCGTGCCCGCCATCCATCTCATGGTCGGCTTTCTCGAACTTCACACGATTGCGCATGCGGATGTCACCGTGGAAGGCGCGTTTCAGAAAGCTGCCCAACACGGTCAACGCAAGCGCGTGGCCTTTCACGTCTTCAACTAGGTCCTTGAAGTCCTGCTCCGCGCCAGTCACGCCGAGGGTTCTGAGCAGACGGATGCCGGCCGCGGAGGACAAGCGCGGCAGTCGCAACTCCGGCGCGGTGTTCCGCCAGAATGCTCTCAGGTCCGGCAGCGAATACCGGGTAGTGATGATGCACAGGCCGCTGCTGTTTTCCGCCAAGCCTAGGAGCAGCGCGGCAACACCATCGTCCTTGAGTTTGCCCGGTTCGCGCGCACCGGGCGGGTGTTGGAGGGGTTCAAGACCGTCGAGGATGAGGAGCCTGCACGGCTGCCCGACGAGGCGGGCGAGGCGCCGCCCTTTCTCATCCGCGCCAGCGGGGCTAGCGGCGAAGATCTTGGTCTGGTTGACTTCCTCCTCGGTTCCGGTGGCGAAGAAGCTGAGTGCCTCCTTGAGGAATAGATCGGAGGAGGCGGCCCTTAGCCCGCGGATGTCCCGGCTGTAAAAAGACCACGCGAAGGCCGCTTCACACTCGGGCCAGTCTTGCTCGGCGAGTTTGGCGGCCCACTTGGCCACGAGGGAGGTTTTGCCCTCGCCGCCGAGAGCGACGAAGGTCAGAACGCGAGGGCGCCCGTGATCGCGGTGTAGCACTTTCGTCCACGCATCGTCGAGATACTTGGTTTCGTCATCGCGCCCTATTAGCTCCGCCGGGGCGTATTTGAGGATGCGGGTGATGTCGACGCTGGGGTTGCTTCGAGCGCTTGGCACGTGGCTCACCGGCGGGCGCCGGTCGGGTTCCGATGAGCCGGCTAGGGGTTTGTGAAGACTTGTACGAGTTTGGCGCAGATCTCACTCAGCATCGCTTGGCGATCCGGTTTACTGAGTCTGTCGAGCGGCTTCGAGACGTCATGAGCGGCCTGGTAGTCGGCGATCTCCGTTTGCTCGTGCAGACACGAACTGAGGCAGATCCAGAATACCGTCACCCCTTCGTCTTGTACGGCCTTCAGCAACGGAGGGAGTTCGTTTTGCGCGATGTAATCCGAGGCCAGGAAGTTCTGACTCACCAGCAGAACGGCGACCTTCGCCGAATCGAGGGCTGCTTTGATCTCCTCTTTCCACTTCGCTCCGGGTTTGATCTTGGTGTCGTCCCACAGCGCAAGCGGACCCTGCCGGAGCACCGGGGCGAGCATGGTCTTGAACTCCTGAAACAGCTTCTTGTCCCTATGGCTGTAGCTGACAAACACCGTGTCGCGATTGGCGTTACTCATGGCTTGATCTGTGGTTATCGGTGAAGGGTTGGCGGCAGGGCTGGACCGCCGCTGGGTTGGACCGGAGCCGCGCTCAAGGGGAAACTCGTTACAGAGGTGGCGAATCAAGTCATGCAGATTCCCGATCTTGCTGCCCCGCCCCAGGTTGTAGTAGTTCGCGCCCTGCAAGAACGGAGGGACATTCCGCTGGTTCCGGGCATACGGCGCGTAGCCCACGGGTATGAACTTCCGCAGTTCGACGCCGGGGCGCTTCAGGTCCTCGTGCATGAAGTGCAGATCCCTCGCGACTCCAGAGCCCGCGGGTGAGCGAGCGTATTCGGGGCCGCAGACGATCAACACCCGGTCGGCATCGCGAATCTGCTCCTCCTGCCATCTTGTCCATGCATCGTCCCCGGCTCGAACCAGTGGCGGAGCGGTAAACCCGTGCAGCCCGCGTCGGTAGTGAACGTCGATACGGGCGTCAACGCCCGCCTCCCGCAGTCGATCGGCAAGGTTGAGCGCTCTTTCCTCGCCCAGTCTTTCCCGCCAAGTGTAGCTGACATAGACGCGGGGAGATCCACCGAAGGATGTTGCTGTGGCTGTCCGGGGCATTGTTGTCATTCGGCTTTCCAGAACAGAGACTACGAAGACGCCAGCGGCTGTTCAACTCTCGCGTTGCCAACTGTCGCGTTGGCAACCCGCGCGACAAAACTCGAGGCCTTTTGATGAGCCCTCGTCAACGCGTTACGGCTTCCCGGCAGCAGTGCCGACGCGGGGCGCCGACCGCCACAGGCCTTCAGCGCAAGGCCACGGTGACGGTGGTGAAGACGGCGTGGGCGATGTAGTCGGCGGCGTCGCCGGAGGTGGGTTCGTGGTAGAGGAAGAAGCCGTAGTTCAAACCCGCGGTTACGCCCGGCTTGATGCGGCGGGTCAATCCCGCCGTGACAGCGTGGCGTTCGTAGCGCACGCCCAGGGGGAGCGACGCGAAGTTGTCCTGTTCGTAATCGGCCCCGGAAAAGCTGTAGCCTGCGCGCAGGTCGGTGTCGCGGTCGAACAGCCAGGTCACGCTGCTGAGCACGTTGTAGCCTGCGCCTTCGTAGGGCACCACCAAGCCGCCTTCGGTCACTGGCGTCGATAGGTCGGACTCGCGCCAGGAACCGCTGAGCGAGAAACGCCATTGCCGCCAGGGAGTCAGGACCACGCCCAGCGTGACCATGCCGGCGGTTTCCTCCCCCGCAACGATCTGGCCGCCGCTCAGGAACGTGCCGGTCGGAAAACCGGGCGAGAAGACGTCGGGCGTTTCGTTGTCGTAGGTGGTTTCGGAAAGCTCGAAGCGCACGGTGGTGCGCAGCCACCGGTTCCAACGGTTGACGAGCCGGAGGCCCACTTCGTCGGTGTCGGTGCTCAAACGCTGGAAGAAGGCCGGATACCCGTTGCCGGGCACGGCGAACGCCGGGTCGGAGGCGTCGGTGTCCGCGAGTTGCGTGAACCGCCGGTCACGCTCGCGATGGCGAACCCAGGGTTCGAGAGCCACCCGTGGGTGCGGTGAGAAGTGGAACCCCGCGGTCACATCCCACAGGTCGCTGCGTTCGTCCGTGTCGCGGAGGAAATCGCGGCTGTCACCGAAGCCGTCGTCCACGCCGCCCTGTTCGCTGTAATCCAACCATTCCTGACGCAATCGGGCGTCGGCGTAGAGCACGGTGAGCGGCACGGCATCGCAACGGAGGCCGAGCCGTTCGTCGAGGGCGAACCGACCGAGATCGGACCGGTAGGCGGCCGGATAATCATCCGGAAACCCCGGCTGCAACAGATCGGTCAGGCCGGTTTGCTCGGACCAGTCGGCCTGGATGCCGGCCGAGAGGGTGGTCTGCTGCCACGGACCGAGCCGGAGGTTGGCGTTGCCGGCGTGGTTTTCCTGGTTCAGGGCAATGCGTTGCGAACGGTCGCCCGGGAAGGCGCCCACGCCGGCGATGTCGAAGGCCTGCTGAAACGCGCCGTTGCCGTCGAGGTTGGCGTAGAGATAACCGGCCGAGGCAAACAACCAGTCGCGCAACTGCTTTTCGGCGCGCAGGGCGTTGGCGATGCGGGTGTGGTCGTAGTCCTCCGCGTAGGATTCGGTGACGTCCGGTCCGCCGGAACCGCGGTTTTGCCGGCGGGTTTCGAGGGTGTAGAACTCGGTGCGAAACTGATCCTCGATCCGGTAGCCGCCGATCTCGTGGGACAGGTCGAGTTTGACGATGTGCGTGGACTCGGCCAGATCGAGCGCCGCGGGGTAAACCGCCTTCGTGGTGGCGCCGCCCGGAGTGGGCGACCACTGGCCCCATTGCAGCGTCGAGCGGGCGCCATCGCGGAAGCGGTATTCGTAGCCGGCGACGATCTCCGGCAGGTGGGATCGTTGAAAGCCGGCCTCGATCCAGGCGCGTCCGGTATCGACGAAGAGATCACGGCCAAGGCTGGGAGCTTCGGCGGCGAACGGTTCATACCAGCCGCCGAGATCGTCATACCACTTGCGGGCAACATCGAAGCCGCCGCGGACGAAGCCGGTCTCGACCTTCCGCAATTCCAGGGCGACGCGGTAGGATTCCTGGCCGGGAAGGGCGCGGCCTTCGGCGGAGAGGGTTTCGCCGTCGCCGAGGGGTTGGGTCAGGGCGAAGTGTTCGATGCCCCCGGCCCACCCGTCGTTGCGCCACCAGTGCTCGCGGAAACGCGCCTGATCCCCTTCGACCCCGATCCAGCGCAGGCCCACGGTGGCTTCGTACGCGGCCTCGGCCGGACGCGCGATCGAGCCGCCATCCCAGACCGCGCCGTCATCGACCCAGCGGCGGAGCAGGGACACCTGGTCCGGGGTGAGCGGATCGCCCTGGCCATCGGGGGGCATCTGCATGTCGGGTTCGAGGCCGGCGATGTAACGGATCAACGGGCTGCCGGCGCTGTCGCCGGGGATCAGGTTGGCGTCGTTGTTGTCGCCCATCCCGAGGGCGTGCTCGCGGGTGTCGAGTCGATAGCCGGAGCGGGCGCGGTCGGGGCCGTGACAGCGGAGGCAGGAGGTGTCGAGGATGGGCTGGATGTCGCGGGCGAAATCCACGGGCGCCTCCGACGGGGCGGGGAGTTCCGCCGCGGTGAGCCCGAGGGCGGCGAGGCAACCGTTGAGGCCGGCGAGCGGGAGCCGTTGGCGCGCGGCGACTGGCTGGCGGAGCAGGGAAGGACGCATGGTGGCCTCAGTAGCGCAGTTTGGGGCTGACGTTGGAACCGTGGACGGCCGTGTGGCACCCGGCGCTGTAGCAGGTGCCGGTTTGCAGGTGAAAGGCGTGATCCTCCTTGCCGATGAGCACCTGCCCGTCGGCGGTCGCCAACTGGGCGTGGCAGCGCAGGCAGAGGTTCGGGCCGCGGTCGGTGAGCAGGGCCCGGTTGATCGAGCCGTGGGGTTGATGGCAGGAAACGCAGCCTTCCTGGAGGGCTTCGTGCACGAACACGAAGGGGCGCGCTTGTTCCTGGTGGCAGCCGGCGCAGGATTCATTCAGCCGCGCCATCGCGAGCCCGCCCGCCGGTTTCATGAGGTCGCGGCCGTGCGGATCGTGGCAGTCCACACAGCTCACGCGGCCTTCGAGGAGGGGATGACGGTAAGGCAGGTTGAGGTCGGCATGGATCTCGACGTGGCAGCGGAGACAAGCCTCCGGATCGCGCCCGGGATTGAGGATGAACTGCCCGTTTCCGCCTCCGGCCGCGACATGCCGGCTGCCGGCGCCGTGGCAGGATTCGCAACCCGTCTCGCCGGCCCGGACGAGGTCCTCGCGATGAAAGCGACCGTGCGGGCTGTCGGGAAAGAGGCGGACGATGTTCGTGTGGCAGCTGACGCAGGCGCCGTTGCCGACGAAGTGCGCGCCTTCGATCTCCGGGGGGGCGATCACGGCGCGTTCAACCGAAGTGCAGGCAACCAGGACCACCGCAACCACCCCGACCGCTGCTACCGCGGTCCAGAGGCTGCGGAACCGATCGAGCGGCGGGCGACGGTTGGGCGGTGCGTTGGGGGACGGTGAATCGGGAGATGGCATGGGGATCAGGGTTGGGTTCCGACCGCCGGCGGACGGCCATCGCAGCCGTCCGACGCCTGACAACGACGACGGAACGGGCAGTAAAGCGGGCAGAACCCGATCAGGCCCGTCGCCAGCGGCACGACACCCAGCAGGCTCCAGAGGCTGCCGTGCCGCAGCCCGGCAGCGATGAGCAGCGCTCCCGCAACGATTCGCACGGCACGGTCCACGGGCCCGAGATTATGATGGACAAGCGGGGCTCGATTCACGCTTCCAGACAGTGCCCAAGCCGAAGGCGGCCGTCTGTGACTCAGTCACGTTTCCACCGCGGTAACGACCAGGGAGGAACGGGGGCGGCGGCACCTGCGGTCCACCACGGGGCCGGGTCAACGGGCGGCAATGTTCCGCAGGCGGACCGGGTCGAGCAGTTGGATGACCCCTCGGTCGAGCGAAACCCAACCCGTTGCGCGCCAGCGGTTCAAGACGCGGTTGACGACCTCGCGGGCGCTGCCCAACTCGTTCGCCAGAGCCTGTTGAGTGATGCTTGCGATGAGGGGATCTCCGTGGGCCGTGTCCAGCAACCAGCGAGCGATCCGGGCCTCCACGGGATCGAAGGCGGTGGACTCGAACTGCGCCAGCACCGACGCCAGGCGTTCGCCGAGCAGACCGAAGACATATTCCCGCCAGAACGGTTCCTGACCGACCCACTCGCGGAAAGCGGGCGCGGGGACGAGCAATCCGCTCAGATCGCTTTCGATCTCGGCGCTGGCGGGAAAGCGGCGGTTGCCCAGAATGCAGGCCGCCGACAGCACGCAGCTCTCGCCCTCGCGCACCCGATACAGGGTGATCTCCCGGCCGTCCATCCCCACGAGATAAACCCGCAGGGTGCCATGCATGGCGAAGGCCATTCCCTCACAGGCCTGGCCGGGGGCGAGCACCAATTGTCCCTGGGACAGGCGCACCGGACGGGCGGCGGCCTCGAACGCTCCCCGGAGCCGGGGCGGCGCATCACTGAGCATCTTTGGCAAGTCGGTCATGATTGTCCGGCCCAAGATGCCGCCATCGGCGGAGAATGCCAACTCTGCCGTTTCGCCGCCGCCAAGCCGTGACCATTCAGCCGCAACCATGCAGCAGGATCCACCACGGACTGGCGCGGATGGACGCGGATATTGGGGGAAACCAGGATTGCCCGCCCTGGGTTCGAACTCACCATTCACTGAGTCCTCCCGCCCCCTCCGCCAACGCCGCAGCGCCTTGCCCTATCCGTGGGATCCGCGCCCATCCGCGGTTCGCTGACTGAATTGGCACGGTGCAGTAACTCGTAGCCGCCGATGTGCAGTCGGCGCATGATTCAGTGGGGACACGGCCGCCTGCCGCCGGGCGCGACGATTCACAAAAACGTGGCGGCCAGTCGGAACCGGCGAGACCGCGTCAGATCACGGATTTCAGCGCTGACGACACGTCGGCGGCTACAGCGTGTTGAATCGCCGCCGCCCCGGCGGCCGATCGGGTCGAAGTGACTTGGTCACATACGGCAAATCCAGGGCTTGGTAGAGAAGGCTAATGCTTGCAATTAGCACCAAGACAAAGTCGGCGTTCGGAGCCGGGGAGTGGACCGGAACCGCAACGAACCGTGAACGGCCCGCCCCAGGTGCCCCGTACTGGCAACCCCGCGTGGCCCTGCTCCTGGCGGCGGCGGCCATCGGCGTAACCGAAGCCAAGGCGCGGGATTTCCGGGTGAACATGATCCCCAACGG
The DNA here is from genome assembly GCA_024233305.1 of Verrucomicrobiales bacterium. Taxonomy (GTDB): domain Bacteria; phylum Verrucomicrobiota; class Verrucomicrobiia; order Limisphaerales; family J093; genus J093. The sequence goes on along the minus strand of JACKPV010000023.1, from coordinate 458,499 downwards.
CAACACCTTCCGTTGCGCGAACTGCCACTTGAGCCCCGGCGGCGGCGGCCCGCGCACCCCGTTTGGCCAGGCGGTCAATGCGCGGGTCACTCCGGGCGGCGCGCAACCCTTCTGGGATGCCGTCCTGGCGGGAATGGACAGCGATGGCGACGGCGCGACGAATGGCGAGGAACTCGGCGATCCCGAGGGGGACGGCGTGGCAACGCCGGGGGTGCAGGTCTTCAATCCCGGCAGTGCTGCCAGCACCCCGCCACCACCGCCGCCGGTCGAGATCGATGCCGCGGCCATGCCGGTCTTCGGGGCCGCGGGCGCGTTGAACTGGGACGGCGGCAAGGGGCCGTTCCTCGTCTGGATGCAGCCGTCCCTGGGCAGCGCGGAGTGGATGCCGGTACTGAGCACTGCCGACCGCACGGCCCATGTGCCGCTGGTGGGCAACCACGGGTTCTTCCGGGTCGAGGATGCCGTCGGCCGGACGGTCATTCCCTTGACGGTGTGGCTTTCCGCGGCGGCCGCGGGGGAAGCCATCGACAGTCCGGGACGCGGGTACGGGCTGCTCGCCCTCGAGGGAGACACGTTGACCTATCACATCCCGTTCGCGGGTCTGGTCGACGGCGCGACGGCGGCGCACATCCACGGGCCGGCGGACAGCGCGACGAGCGCGGGGGTACTGCAACCCCTGGAGGGCGCGGTCGGCGTGGCGGGGGCGTTGACGGGCACCGCGGTGATCACTGCCGCGACGCGCGAGCCGTTGCTGGCCGGACGCACCTACGTGAACATCCACACGCCCACGCACCCCGGCGGTGAGATCCGCGGGCAGGTGGCGCCGGTCGAATGGCAGGCGGCGCTTTCGGGTGCCAGTCAGATCGAGCCGATCCCGACCTCGGGCACGGGCACGGCGACGTTCCAGTTGCTGGGCAACCAGTTGTTCTGGTCGATGACCTGGACCGACCTGTCGGCCGGGGCGACGGCGGCGCACATTCACGGGCCGGCGGACGCTTCGCAATCGGCCGGGGTGCTGGTGCCGCTGCCGGGCGTTTCGGGGGCCAGCGGTTCGGCGTCCGGCACGGCGACGCTGACGCTGGCGCAATTGCTGCCGTTCATCGACGGACGCACCTATGTGAACATCCACACCCCCACGCATCCGGGCGGCGAAATCCGCGGCCAGGTCGAACCGGCTCCCTGAAGCGCCCGATCCGCGGGCAGGAAGAGCGCGCCGCGCCCGCGCTTCCGCCGGTCATCGGCCGGCGGAAGCCGGGCTGGCGCGCGCACTCAAGCGCTGGCCGGGAGGGCGCGTTCGATGCGCGGCCAGAGTTCATCCACCGGTTCCAGGCCGATGGAGAGCCGGATGAGTCGCCGCGAAACCCCGCAGGATTCGGCCCACTCGAGTTCGTGAAAATGCGCCAGGAGGGTGAACGGACAGGCCAGGGTGAACACGGTACCAAGACTCGGTCCCTTGCACACCTCGAGCCGGTCGTAGATGTCCGCTGAGGTGCGCGCGGCATCGCGCGGAAGGAAGGTGATGAGCGCGCCCCAGCCTCCTTGCGGGCGGCGCACGACCTCGTAGGCCTCCCCGGATTCCCACTTCGGGTAGTGGACCCGTTCGATGGCGGGATGCGTGCGGAGCCGTTCGGCGATGGCGAGTCCGTTGGCGTTGTGCTGCTGCATCCGCTCCGGGAAGCCGCGGGCGCCGAGTTCGATGGCGGCCGCGTCCGCGCCCCACAGCAGTTCCTCGTGATGCCGGCGGATGATGGCTCGCAGCCCGGCGTGGTGCGGAGAACCGGGAGGACAGATCAGCGCCCCGCCCATCACCGCGCCGCTGCCGGCCACGAACTTCGTGAGACTGGTGGCAATCAGGTCGGCGTGGTCGCGCAGGTCGATGTTGAACGGAGTGGCGACCACGTCGTCCGCGACAAACGGCACCCCGTGCTGCCGCAGTTGTGGGGTGATTTCCCGCAGATCGACCGAGCCCAGCAGGGGGTTGCCCGGAATCTCCCCGAAACACGCGGCCAATTCGCCGGCCTCCAGCAGCCGCCGCAGATCCGCGGGCGCGCTTTCCAGATCGTGCAACAAGTGCGCCTGCCGGCCGAATCTCTGTTGCAGCTTCAGCGTATCGACATACGGGAAACCCAGTTGGACGGTCGCCCGGCCGGGGCGTCGTTCGAGCACCGCCCGCAGCGCCGCGGCCTGGGCCGCCATTCCCGAAGGCATCAGGAAGACGTCCGCCTCCGCGCAGTCGTAGAAGCCCGCGAGTTGACGCCGCAACGCCTGTCGGACTTCGCCGGCCTCCGGGGACTCTCCGCGCCCCGCCAGCCAGGCCGCCGCCTGCCGGCTCGAGACAATCCAGCCCGCGTGCTGCCAGTACGCCTGCAAAGCCGCCACCCCCCCGGCGTCGGTCTGCAGGCCGAACAAACCCCCGTCGGCGACAATCGTCGTCGCCGCGCCGCTTTGCGCCTGCACGAACGAAGCGGCGTCCGCGGCCACCGACCGCGAGGGGAACGGCAGGCAAGGGCGCTCGGGCGACAGCCGACGGGCGATTTCCCGGACCAGCGGGTGGATTACGAAGCGCGGATAACCCGTCTTCAGCCGGCTCAGCGTGGCCGGCGCTTTCTCCTCGTAGCCGACCACGTCGTCCCATCGCGGCAGCGCCATCGAAATGGCGTGGGGCGAATCGGGGATGGACTCGCCCAGACTCCCGGCCTGCCACAAGGGGCTGTGGAACAGCGCGTGATCGGTCATCGAAACACGTCGTTCAGGGCGTGGTCGATGTCCCGTTGCAGATCCTCGGGGTCCTCGATGCCGACGGAAAGGCGCAGGAGACCGTCGGCGATCCCGACTTGGAGCCGCACCTCGCGGGGCACGGAGGCGTGGGTCATGGTGGCGGGATGGCACACGAGGCTTTCGACGCCGCCCAGGCTTTCCGCCAGCGTGAACCACTTGAGCCGCTGCGCGAAGGCGAGCGCCTGTTCCGCGCTCCCCTCGAGTTCGACGGTGAGGATGCCCGAACCGCCCCGCATCTGCCGGCGGGCCAGTTCCCGTTGCGGGTGGCTGGCAAGGAACGGATAGCCAACGCGGCGCACGCCGGCCAGTCCTTCGAGCCAGTGCGCGAGAAACAACGCGTTCGAGCAGTGCCGCTCCATCCGCAACGCCATGGTGCGTTGCCCCCGAACGGTGAGCCAGGCGTCGAACGGCGACGGCTGCAATCCCAGCGCTTTCTGGGCGAACAGCAGACGCTCCTGCCATTCGGGATCGTTCGACACCACGACGCCTCCGAGGCAATCGCTGTGGCCGTTGATGTATTTCGTCGTGGAAGACAGCGAAAGCGTGGCGCCCAGGTCAAGGGGACGTTGCAGGTAGGGCGAGGCAAAGGTGTTGTCCACCAGCACCGGCGCGCCCACTTCCCGCGCCACCGCCGCGATGCCGGCCAGATCGAGCACCTTGAGCAACGGATTGGTCGGACTTTCGAGCCAGACCAGGGCGGGCCGGTGTTCGCGGATCAATCCCCAGTTGCCCGATTCGGCGAGATCCGCGTAGACGACCCGGACGCCGAACTTGCCGAACACCCGGTCGAACAGGCGGTAGGTGCAGCCATAGACGTTTTCCTCGGCCACCACGATGTCCCCGGCCTTGAGACCGGAAACCACCGCGGTGATGGCCGACACGCCGCTGGCAAAACAGGTGGCGAACCGGGCGCGCTCGAGGGACGCGGCACTCTGTTCGAGCAGCCGGAAATTCGGGTTCCCGGAGCGGGTGTAGTCGAAACCGTCAGGATTCCCGCGCTCGAAGGTCGAGGTCAGGAACACCGGCGGCATCACGGCTCCCGTGGACCCGGAAAAACCGCACCCTTCATGAACGGCGCGGGTGTTGAACCCGGGAACGGGGTCCGTGGCCATGGGCGGTCGATTCAGGTGCCGACCTGGGCCCGCGCCTCGTCCGCCAGCGGGGTGCTCAGGTAACGTTCACCGGTGGAACAGGCGATGGTCACAATCGTCCGGCCCTGGTTTTCGGGGCGTTGGGCCACCTGCAACGCGGCCCAGACGTTGGCGCCAGTCGAGATGCCGACGAGAAGGCCTTCCTCTTTCGCGAGCCGGCGGGCCATGGCGAAGGCGTCGTCGTTCGCGACCTGCACGCATTCGAGCACCTGGGCTTTGCCGTCGGCATCCTTGAGGTGGAGGTTGGCGGGCACGAAACCGGCGCCCGTTCCCTGGATCTTGTGCGGCCCCGGCTTCAAGGGTTCCCCGGCCAGCGTCTGCGAAATCACCGGGGAGTCCTTCGGCTCGACGGCGATGGCCTGCAAGCCCGGCTTGAGCGGCTTCAACGCCTCGACACAACCGGTGAGGGTGCCTCCGGTGCCGACGCCCGCCACCACGATGTCCACCGCGCCGTCCGTGTCTTCCCAGATCTCCCGGGCGGTGGTCTGCCGGTGGATTTCGGGGTTGGCCGGGTTCTCGAATTGCTGGGGAATCCAGGAATTCGGCGTGCTGGCGGCGATCTCAGTGGCCTTCGCGATGGCCCCCTTCATGCCTTCCGGCCCCGGGGTGAGCACCAGCTTGGCACCCAGCATGGCCAGCAATGCCCGGCGTTCGAGGGACATCGTCTCGGGCATCGTGAGGATGAGTTGGTAACCCTTCGCCGCCGCCACGAAAGCCAGCGCGATACCCGTGTTGCCGCTCGTGGGCTCGACGATGACCGTGTCCGGTTTAAGGATCCCGCGTTGCTCGGCGTCCTCGATCATGGCCGCCCCGATGCGGTCCTTGACACTGCCGAGCGGATTGAAGAACTCGCACTTGAGCAGGACGGTTGCGGCAACGCCTTCCGTTACGCGGTTCAGGCGCACCAAGGGGGTGCGGCCCACGGTTTCGATGATGTTGTTGTAAACGCGTCCCATTGCCTCGATCTCTGATTAATGTTTAGTAAGTTGGTCGAATTAATAGGACATCTCGCTGGTGTCGGCAAGTTTTTCGGCGAGGTTTGTCGGCGGCGGGGGGGCGGGGTGGTTGGATTCCGGCTTCCCGGACGAGTGATTCGTCAGGCGCCCGTCGTTGGGAGAAAGCCGGATGAAGCCTCCCGGTCGGCATGCGCCATCTCGATGCCGGATGAGGGTCAGGTTCTCCGTTGCCACCGGCGCGCCGGGGAGGTCATGGCGCTTCCTCCTCTGGATCGATCCTGTCGAAGTCAGCAACCCCGCCGTTGAACCCCTCAAGATCGGCTTCGGTCCAAACGCCAAACAGATCGAGAAACGCCGCCACCCGGTTCGCGGGCGCCTTGCCCTCGATTCCCGGCGTGATGGGATTCGGTTCATTGTGCGTGCCCGCATTCACGCCAAGAAGAGAATTAACGGAGTTGCTCGGATACAAGGTCGGAGGAGACGAATCGGGCTTGGTCCGCTCGGCATGCGCCGTCGCCGACGGGTAACCGTCCGGGGTTTCGCCGGGATTCCATCGGTGCGCACCAAGCCGTGATTGCTCACTGCTGGTCAGCTGCCGATCCGGGCCTCCAGGAAAGTGCGCCCCATGGCCCGGTCTGCTCCGGGACAGCGGGGAGGAGGACATCGGCAACGCGCCGCTCCCGCACAATTGGCTTGCGAAGAACCTCGGGGGGCGGCACTAACGCCCGGAATGCCGGTGGTGCGTCACATCTTCATCTCGCCCGGTCACAATTATCGCGGCCATCACGACCAGCCGCCCGGGCCCCATCCGATCCTCGAGGTCGACGCGATCGAGTGTGTGGCCGGCCGCGGCCTCCGCGGGGACCGTTATTTCGATCATCAGCCGGATTTCAAAGGACAGATCACGTTCTTCGCCGCAGAGATGTACGAGCGAATGTGCCGGGAACTCGGGTTGCCGGACGCCTCCCCCGCGAACTTCCGGCGGAACGTGATCACGTTCGGCGCGGACCTGAACGAACTGATCGGCCGGGAGTTCGAGATTCAAGGCGTGCGCTTTCTCGGCACCGAGGAATGCCGTCCCTGCTATTGGATGAACGAGGCCTTCCGCGACCGCCGGGCCGAGGAATGGATGCGGGGCAACGGCGGATTGCGGGCGAAGATCCTCACCGACGGCGTGCTGCGGCGTGATGCGTGACCACCTGGACCACCCGGCGAGCGCGCCGCGCGGATTCTCTGGCGGGCCGCGCGTCGCGCGGTCGGAGCGGTTCAGTGCCGTGTTGCTCGCCGGGGGGCAATCGCGCCGGATGGGACGCGACAAGGCCTGGTTGGAAGTAGACGGCCAACCGTTGATTGTCCGCCAACTGGCTCTGATCCGTGAACTGGCCCCCGACGAGATCTTCATCGCCGCCCGGGCTCGAAACGACTACGCGAACCTCGGCGTGCCGGTACTGGCGGATCGCCATCCGGGACAAGGCCCCCTCGCAGGCATGGAACGGGCCCTGGCCCTGGCGCGCTGCGACCGGATCCTCGTGCTGGCGGTCGATCTGCCGTGCATGACCACCAGCATGTTGGCGCAGGTGCTCGCGGCTGGCCGGAGTTCGGGGGGCGCGGTGCCGCGGGTGGATGGCCGGCTCGAACCGCTCGCCGCCTGCTACCCCGCAGCGGCCCGGGCGATTGCGGCGGAGCGGCTTGATGCAGGTCAAAACAGCGCCCGCGGTTTCGCGTTAGCCTGCCGGGAGCACGGCCTGATCCGGGTTCTGGATCTGCCGTCGGACGCTGCCTCCACGTTTGCGAACTGGAACCTGCCCGACGACGTGCAGGTTGGCCCCGCACGGATGCCGCGCGAATCGTGACCGAGGACTCGGGGATGCGCATTTTGTTTTTTGCTCAATTGAAGGACGCCACCGGACGGGAGGAAATCCGCTGGCCGGAAACCGGACCGCTCACCGCAGCGGACATCTGGGCGCGGCTGGAACGGGAATGGCCCGCCGTCACCGTGCATCGCCGCACGACGCGACTGGCGCGGAACGGCGAATACGCCCGACCGGACGAGGTCTTCCTGGCGGGCGACGAAGTGGCCTTGATTCCCCCGGTCTCGGGGGGCTGAACAGGTTCCGGAGCATGGACGCAAGCGCGCCGACAGCGGTCCGGGGGGGCGGAAGCCCGACCGTCGCGCCGCCCCTCTGCCGAACTCGAGTTTCGCGACAGCTGCCCGGTCATGCGAATTGAAGCCCAACTGACAACCGAACGCATCGTTCCCCCGAATATCTCCGGGTTGGGACCGGATGGCGGGATCGGGGCGTTGGCGGAGTTTTCGGGCGTGGTGCGCGGCGAAGAGGACGGGCGGACGATCACCGCCCTGGAATACGAGGCTTACCATGGGATGGCCCTCGCCGTAATGCGGAAGCTGCTGGAACAACTGGGGCAACACCACCCGTGCACCGGAGTGTGGGTGATCCATCGGGTGGGCGTTGTGCCGGTCGGCGAGGCGGCCATCTGGATCGGGGTTGCCGCTTCGCATCGGCGGGAGGCCTTTGCCCTGCTCGCGGAGTTCATGGACCAACTCAAACAGGACGTGCCGATCTGGAAGCGGCGCGCGCTCTTCGCTCCGGCGACGGACACCGCCGCCGGCCCCACGCCATGACGCCTGCCTCCACGCCACCGGCCCCGACTTCGGTGGATGAGGTCATCGCTCTGGTGCGCGCTCATGCCGGTCCGCTCGCCGCAGAACGCGTTGCTCTGGATGAAGCCCTCGGACGGGTCCTGCGCGAGACGGTCACCGCGCCCGAGGACCAACCGCCTTTCGACCGGTCGGCCATGGACGGCTTCGCGGTCCGCCTGGACGATGATTCCACCGTGTTCCGCATCGTGGAACGTATCCGGGCCGGCGAGTGGCGGCCGCGTGAACTCGAGTGGGGTCAAGCCGTTCAAATCGCCACCGGCGGCGCGTTGCCGGGCGACGGCCTCCAGGTTGTGATCAAGGAGGAAACCTCGGTCGAGGGCGACCGGTTGACGGTGCATCGGCGCGGCCCGGAGCGCTGCATCCGTTTTCGGGGCGAGGACGCCCGGGCGGGGTGGACGTTGGTGGCGGCGGGCACGCGGTTGTTGCCCGGGACGCTGGGTTTGCTGGCGGGTATCGGCCACCCGCAGCCGCTGGTATCCCGAAGGCCGCGGGTGCTGCATCTGGTGACGGGCAACGAAATCGTGCCGCCGGAACGGACGCCGGAAACCGGCCAGATCCGCGACTCGAATTCAACCCTCGTGCGCGCCTTCCTCGCCCAATGGGGGATCGCGCCGGAACAGCTGCGCGCGCCGGAAGAGCGCGCAGCCGCGAGAGCCGAAATCCGGAATTCGGAATCCGACCAGCCGCCCTGGAATCTGCTGCTGATCTCTGGAGGCGCCAGCGTTGGCCCGCACGATTTCACGGCTTCCCTGCTGGAGGAACTGGGGTTCGTCCTGCACGTTCGCCGCACGACCACCCGGCCGGGCAAGCCGATGCTGTTCGGTTCGCGCGCGGAGGCGCTGGCCTTCGGGCTGCCGGGCAATCCTCTGGCGCACTTCGTCTGCCTGAACCTCTACGTGCGCCAAGCCATCGACGCCTTCAGCGGGTTGGCACCGCGAAGCGGCTTCGTCCCCGGGCGGCTGGCCGTGGAGTTCCTGGACGCCCCAAATCCCCGTGAAACCCTCTGGCCCGCCCGGCTGGCGCCGGGAGTGGACGGAACCGGCCTCACACCCTTGCCGTGGCGCAGCTCCGGCGATCTGACCGCGCTGGCCACGGCCAACGCCCTGGTGCGCATCCCGCCGCACACAGGCGGGCTCGCGGCTGGCGCCGTCGTTGAATACCTCGCAACCTCTCCCGACGCATGAAGAAGCCGGCTGCCAGGACGATCCGCCCATCCACGACCGGGGAGTTCTCCCACCTGAACGCCCGCGGCGAGGCGCGCATGGTAAACGTGGGGGACAAGCCACCCCTGCGACGTCGGGCCGTGGCGGAAGGGCGATTGGTTTGCGCCCCGGCCACCATCCGCGCCCTGCGCGCCCGGGCGCTGCCCAAGGGCGATGTGCTCACCGTCGCGCAGATCGCCGGCATTCAGGCGGCGAAGCAGACGTCCGGGTTGATCCCCCTCTGTCACCCGCTTTCGTTGTGCCACGTGGAGGTGGCGTTTCGCGTCCGTCGCGATGCCGTCGTGGTGCGATGCACGGCGGAAACCACCGCGCAAACCGGCGTCGAAATGGAAGCCCTGACCGGCGTGAGCGTGGCGGCGTTGACCCTTTACGACATGTGCAAGGCGGTGGACAAAGACATGCGCATCGAGGGCCTCCACCTCGTCGAAAAGGTCAAACAATGAAGATCGGCCGCCTCACCATCAGTGATCGGGCGAGCACCGGCGTGTATGCGGATCGCAGCGGGCCGGAGATCGAACGGCTGTTGCGCGGGGAGTTCGGGGAGACGACCGCGTTCCTGGCCGCGGTGGTGCCGGATGAAGTGCCGGCCATCGTCGCCCGACTCCGCGCGTTCGCGGACGAGGAACAGTGCGACCTGGTGGTCACCACCGGCGGCACCGGCATCGGCGAGCGCGATGTCACGCCGGAAGCCACGCGCCAAGTTTTGGAGAAGGAACTGCCCGGCTTTGGCGAGTTGATGCGCCTGCAGTCCTTCGCCCGGGTGCGCACATCAATCCTCTCCCGCGCCACCGCCGGCGTTCGGGGTCGAACGCTCATCGTCAACCTGCCCGGCAAACCGCGCGCCGTGGCCGAGTGCCTCGGGTTGCTCGCGGATGCCATCCGGGAAGGCGTGGCCCACCTGCACGGTCGCGATCCGCATGCGCCGCCTGCCAAACCCGCCTCCCTTCCGTAGACCATGGACGCCTGCGGCCGGATCATCGATTACCTGCGCCTCTCGATCACGGATCGGTGCAACGAGCGTTGTCTCTACTGCATGCCGGAGGGTTACTGTGGTTGGGAACAGACTCCCGACGCGCTCACGTCGGAGGAGATCCTCCGGGTGGTGCGCGTGGCCGCCGGGTTGGGTTTCCGGAAGTTCCGCCTGACCGGCGGCGAACCCCTCGTGCGGCGCGATGTGGTGGAACTCGTGCGCGCCATGCGGGGAATCCCGGGCGTCGAGCGGATTGGCCTGTCCACCAACGGCACCCGGCTTGCGACTCTCGCCGCGCCGCTGCGGGAGGCCGGTCTCGATACGGTGAACGTGAGCCTGGACGCGCTCTCGCCGGAGGCATATCGCCGCATTACCGGCGGACGAGTGGAGAGCGCCATCGCCGGCATTCGGGCGGCGGTGGCGGTTGGCTACGAACGGATGAAGCTCAACACCGTGCTGCTGCGCGGTCACAACGAGGCGGAGATCCGGCCCTTGATCCGGTTTGCCGCCGGGTTGGGGCTGCCGTTGCGCCTGATCGAATTGATGCCGGTCACCGAAACGGAGGGCCTGGACGAAACCGCCTTTCTTTCCGTCGCCGAAGTGATGGACGAACTGCGGCGGGAGGAGGAGTTGATCCCGGCGCCGAACCTCCGTCTGGGCCACGGCCCGGCGAAGTACTTTCGTCTGGCCCGGACCGGGGCCCTCGTCGGTTTCATCGGCGCCCTCACCACGCCCCATTTCTGCGACACCTGCAACCGCATGCGCCTGACCGCCGACGGCCAACTCCGCCCCTGCCTGGGCAACGACGGGGAAATCGACCTGCGCGCCCTGCTTCGGTCGGGAACCGGCAATGCCGGATTGACGGCGCAGTTCCGGGCAGCGCTGCGGCAAAAGCCGGCCCGGCACGCCTTCTGCGGGGAATACGCCCCTTGCCGGCCGATGACGGCCATCGGCGGGTGAAGCGCCCGGGATCAATGGAGGCCCGGATCACGCAGATCCGCCAAGCCGTAACCATGCAGTTGGATCCACCGCGGATGGGCGCCGTTGGGCACAGACATTGGAGGGGAAACGGAAGCCGCCCGCCCGCCGCCGGGCGTGACGATTCATCAAAACGTGACGGCCGTTCGGAGCCGGCCGGACCTCCCAGGCCCATGAAGATCAGCGCCGACTGCACGTCAGCGGCTACGGCCCATTGAATCGTCGCCACTCTCGTTTTGACCCAGGTCAATGACCGGAGCAATTCGCCACCCGATAATTACACGCCTTGATTGGCCCGTTGTCGTGTTCTGGCGCGGACAACCGTGTTCGCAGGGGCGCCGACAATCCGGATGCCCAACGGATGTGCGCGATGAACGATCTGCCGAAAACGACGAGCGACGAAACGCCGGCGGCCGTGGTGATGGGGGCCTTCGCCAGGGTGGACGACGCCCGGACAACCGCGGCGTGTGACGGTTTGCGCGCCCTGCCGGGGGTGACCGTCTTCGCCCTCGACGCGGCTGGCAAGGTCGGCCTGCTCGTCGAGGCCGGCAGCCTCGAAGAGGCGCACCTTCAACTCACCCGCGACGTGGCCGCCACCGACGGTGTCCTGGGAGTGTGGCCCGTCTCCGTGGAACTGGATGACCCGGCCCCGGAGCCGGCGTCGCCCTCCGCGGCCGCAACCCCGCAACCTGCAAGCCCGACTCAACCCATTCCATGAACACCTCCCGACGTGAATTCCTGAAGGCGAACGCCATGGCCGCGGTGGCGGCCGTGGCCGCTCCCGGCATGTCCCTCGCCGCCGCCGCAAGCGGGGGCATCGTGTGGTCCAAGTCCGTCTGCCGTTTCTGCGGCACCGGTTGTGGCGTCCTGCTCGGTGTGCGCGACGGACGCCTCGTCGCCCTGCGCGGCGATCCGGAGCATCCGACCACGAAGGGGCTCGTTTGCGCCAAGGCCCTGTTCCTGCCGAAGATCGTCCATGCGAAAGACCGCCTCACGCATCCGCAGATCCGGAAGAACGGGCGACTGCAACGGGCCACGTGGGACGAGGCAATGAAGCTGGTGGCGGACAAGTTCGCCGATGCCATCAAGGCCCACGGCCCGAACAGCGTCGCCTACTACGGATCCGGCCAGGCCCTGAGCGAGGAAAGCTACCTGGCCAACCGCCTGTTCAAGGGCGGCATCGGCACCAACAACGTCGAGGGCAATCCCCGCCTCTGCATGGCCAGCGCCGTCGGTGGCTACGTCACCACCTACGGCAAGGACGAGCCGATGGGATGCTACGAGGACATCGACCACGCGCGGGTGTTCTTCCTGCTCGGCTCGAACACCGCCGAGTGTCATCCGGTGCTGTTCGATCAAATCCTCGAGAACAAGCAGCGGCGCCGGGACGTGAAGGTGATCGTGCTCGATCCCCGGCGCAGTCCGGTGGGCGCCATCACCGACCTGCACCTCAACCCGATTCCCGGCCAGGACCTGATCGTTTTGCACGCCATGGCGCATTGCCTGATCCGCGACGGCAAGATCGACCGGGCGTTCATCGACGGGAAGGTGCAGTTCAAGGCGGTCAAGGATGGGAACCCGGTTTCCGTGGGCTTCGATGATTACGTCGAGTTCCTGAAGGCCTACCCGCCCGCGAAGGCGGCTGAAGTCTCGGGCGTTCCCGCCGCGGCCATCGAGCAGGCCGCGGCCCTGTTCGCCGAAGGGCCGGTGATGTCCTTCTGGACGATGGGGCTCAACCAGCGCACGCGCGGCGTCTGGGCGAACAACCTCGTCCACAACCTGCATCTCATCACCGGCAACATCGGCAAGCCGGGGGCCACGCCGTTCTCCCTGACCGGACAGCCCAACGCGTGCGGCGGGGTGCGGGACACCGGCTCCCTGTGTCACATCCTTCCGTATGGCCGCGTGGTGGACAACGCCGGCCACCGCCAACAGATGGAGACCCTCTGGGGCAGCCGTCCGGGCGCCATCCCCGACAAACCGGGACTGAACACCATCGAGCTGTTCCGGGCGCTGGGCCGGGATGAGGTCAAGGCGATGCTCATCCTGACCACGAATCCCGGGCATTCCCTGCCGAACGTCTCCCCGCATCGCGACGCCATGGGCAAGGAACGCCCCGGCAAGCCATTCATCTGCGTGCTCGACGCGTATCCCACCCGGACCACAGAACTGGCGGACGTGGTGTTGCCCGCGGCGATGTGGACGGAGAAAAGCGGCGTGTTCGGGATGTCCGAGCGGCGCTACCAGTATCAGCCGAAGCTGCGCGAGGCGCCGGGCGAGGCCCGTTCGGATTTGAACATCCTGTTGGCGCTGGCGGCGGAACTCGAGCAACGGGAGGTGGTTCCCGCCGGCTACATCGCCGGCAAGTTGAAGGACGACGATGACATCTGGAACGAGATGCGCGAGGCCTCGCGGGGGACCGCTTATGACTTCACCGGCATGACGCGGGAACGCCTCAAACGCGAGCGCGGCATCCGCTGGCCGGCGCCCACGGAGACGCATCCGGGAACGGCGCGCCGTTTTGTGAAGGGCGAGGATCCCCTGCTGGATGCCGGGGCTTATGCGAATCCCGCCCTCGCCCCCGGGGAAGTCGAGTTCTACGGCGCGCCGGACAAACGGGCCGTGGTCTGGCTGCGACCGCCGCTGGGTCCCGCCGAGCCGCCCGACGCCGAGTATCCGTTCATTCTCTCCACCGGCCGCGTGCTCGAACACTGGCACACCGGCACGATGACAATGCGGGCGGAGGAACTGCGGCGCGCGTATCCCAAGCCCTTCGTGGAAATCCACCCGACCGATGCGGACCGGCTGGGGATCCGGACCGGCGACGCGGTGCGCATCACTTCGCGCCGCGGCGAAGCGATCATCACGGCCCGGGTCGTCGACGCGCCGCGGCCCGGCATGGTATTCGCCCCCTTCCACTGGGAGGACGAGGCGGGCTTCATCAATCGCGTCACCATCGACGCCTACGATCCGGGATCGAAGCAGCCGGAATTCAAAATCTGCGCCGTCCGGCTCGCGAAGGCGTGATCCATGATGACCGCACAAGAAAGGAGTTATCGCATGCGAAAGACCTTCTCCCTGCTGCTCGTATCGGCGCCGCTCGTCCTGCTCGCCAGCTGCAAATGTCCGTTCTCCGGTTCCAGCCCGACGGACGGCGGGACGGCGACCGACGCGGCCCAAGCGGTCACCCGGATCGATCCGGACACGGGCTTTGCCACCGGCGCCTTTCCGCCCACCCTCTCGGATACGGAGTGGCATCAGGACGCCTGGAACACCCTCGATTGCCTGACCTGCCACGAGGATGGCATTGCCGACGCCCCGGTGGTCCGGCATCGCGGGCTGCCGGCGCGACTGGTGACCGCCCAGTGCCGCAGTTGTCACGTGCTGATTCCCGGCCAGACCGAGGACGAGGTGGTTGTGCGCGAGGATTGAAACCACCGGCCCGCTGCCGGGAGCAAAAGGCGGTCCGAGTCCGTCCGTGCCACCATCCCGAAGAGAATGGTTGAAGGCCGGTGTCGGGGCCGTGCTGGGCGCCGGCGCCGGGTTGGCCGTCCGCCGGCGGGCGCGCAACCCGGACGGCAACGAGCGGATCCGTCCGCCCGGCGCGCGTTCCGGGGAAGCCTTCCTTGCCGCCTGCATCCGGTGCGGCCAGTGCGTGCTCGCCTGTCCTTCCGCGACGTTGCGCCTGGCGACGCTGGCGGACGGGTGGGCGTCGTCGATGCCCTTTGCCGCCGACCTGCGCCGGCGTCCCTGCACCCTTTGCCGGGAGCAGGCGGCGCTGCGTTGCATCGCCGTTTGTCCCACGGACGCGCTGCAACCGGTGGCCGACCTGCTCGCCATCCGGATGGGCACGGCCCGGATCGACCCGGCGACCTGCTGGGCCTTCAACCGCATTGTGTGCCGGACATGCTGGCATGCCTGCCCCTGGCCGGATCGCGCCCTGCGGTTGGATTCGCGGCTGCAGCCGGTGATCGACGCAGCGGTCTGCATCGGCTGCGGTCTTTGCGCGCAAGCCTGCCCGACGGAACCGGGCTCCATCACCATCGAACCGCCGGCCAACCCGACGGCCCCGGGAGCCGCTGCGTCCGCATGAAGCGTCGTCCTTCCGGAACCACGCACTGGGCGTTCGCGAGGCGGCTTTCCGCGGCGTGCTTTCTCCTGCTGCTCGGGCTCGGGTCGTGGCCGGGGTTTCCCTGGTTCCGTGGGTCGATGCCGGCCACCCGCTGGCTGGACGTCGTTCCCTTCGTTGATCCGCTGGCGGCGATCGAAGGCGCCCTGGCGGCGCGTTCGCTGACGACTGACATGCTGATCGGCGCGGGAATGCTGGTCGCGGCGGCCGCGATCTGCGGGCCGGTGTTCTGCGGCTGGGTTTGCCCGCTGGGTTTGCTTTTCGATCTATCGGCGGCGCTGCGCCGGAGATGGCCGCGGGGGCGGATGCAGACGCTGCCCGGGGTGCCTCACCGCGGGCTTGGGTTGGGCGTGCTTGCCTTCCTCGCGGCCTTCGCCTGGTTCGGGCGCCTGCCGCTGTTCCAGGTGGTCTCGCCCATCGGTCTGGTCGTCCAGGCGGTGGTCTTTCAGGCGGCCGGCGGGCTGGTGCTGGTGGCGTTGGTGCTGCTGATCGACGGGTTTTGGCCGCGGTTGTGGTGTCGGGCGTTGTGCCCGTCCGGCGCCCTTTACTTCCTGATCAGCCGCCGCGGGCGGTTGCGAGTTCGCGTCAATGCCGCCTCCCCGTGCGGGTCCCATTGCAGGCAATGCACGCTCCGGTGTCCGATGGGCATCCGCGTGCTGGAGGACCATGTTCAGCGGAGGCAGGAAACGGTCGGAGATCCGCAGTGCATCCGTTGCGGCGCCTGTGTCGAGAGCTGTCCGGGAGGCCGCTTACAGCTCGGCTGGCAGCCGGCACGACCGGCGGTCCGAAACGCGTGCCCGGCCGATCCGTGAGCCGGCTCCGGCTTCGTGGCGCGGAGGCACGAAGGCATTGCCTCTCCGGAGCCGGTCGGTAAGGTGGGCCTTGATGAGACCAGCCACAATGAGCAGGAGGCGGCCCGCCGGGCGTCCGGTCCGGCGCGTTCGCGGTGAACGTTTGTTTATCGGGGCCTGGGCGGCCCTGTCGCTGGCCGCGGCGGATTGGGAACAGTTCCGCGGTCCCGGCGGGGCGGGTATCAGTGCGGACGCCGATCCCCCCCTCGAGTGGAGCGAGGAACAGAACGTGGTTTGGAAGACGCCGCTGCCCGGCGCCGGCGCCTCGAGTCCGGTGATTCGCGGAGATCGCATCTTCCTGACCGCCGCCACGGGGTTCGGCCCCGGGGTTGCCGGCGGAGGCAACCCGGCGCAGCTCAAGCGCCATGTGCTTTGCCTCGACGCCGGCAGCGGTCGGATGCTCTGGTCGAACGCGGTGGCGGCCGACCTTCCCGAGCAGGAGAAGATCCGGGAGGATCACGGCTATGCCTCGAGCACGCTGGCCGTGGACGCCGAGCGGCTCTACGCCTTCTTCGGCAAGTCGGGGGTTTTCGCATTCGATCACACCGGACGGCAGCTCTGGCGGACCCGGGTGGGGGATCAGGTCCATGGGTGGGGTTCGGCCACCTCGCCCGTGCTCTGCCAGGACCTGGTCATCGTTAACGCCAGCGTCGAGAGCGAAGCGGTGGTGGCGTTGGATCGGGCGACCGGCCGTGAGGTCTGGCGAACTGCCGGGATCAAGGAAGCCTGGAACACGCCCGCCATCGCCATCACTCCCGCGGGTGAACCCGAGTTGCAGGTCGGCATGCTGCGGCAGGTGATGGGGCTCGATCCTGCCACCGGTCGCAAGCGCTGGTGGTGCGACACGCGCATCGACTGGTACATGTGCCCGAGCCCGGTCAGCCATGACGGCGTGGTCTACTGGATCGGTGGCCGCAGCGGTGGTGGGCTGGCGGTGAACCTCGGCGGGCGCGGCGACGTCGCCGGCTCGCATCTACGCTGGCGATTGAACAAGGGTTCGAATGTGTCCTCCCCCGTCTTTCACGAGGGCCATCTGTACTTCGCGCACGAAAACCTCGGCGTGGTCTATTGCGTCGAGGCGGCGAGCGGCAAGGTGGTCTACGAGGAACGCCTGAACCCGAACCCGGGACAAATCTACGCCTCGCCGATCCTGGCCGCCGGTCGGCTCTACTACGTTTCCCGCGGCGGCACGACCGCGGTGGTGGCGGCGGCGCCGAAGTTCCGGTTGCTCGCCTCGAATCCCCTGGCGCGCACGGCGGGCACGTTCAACGCCAGCCCCGTGCCCCTGGGCCGGCGGTTGCTGCTGCGGTCGGACCGGTTCCTTTACTGCCTGGGCGGCAACTGAACTGGTCATCCTCCCGGCCGGTCAATCCACCGGTCCCAACAACATGAAACGACGCATGCTCCCCGGATCGCGTTCGGCGCGATTCCTCCTCCGTGTCAACGGCGCGCTTGGCGCGAGTCTCGTGGTCATCGCCCTCGCGCAGGTGCCGGGGATCGACCGGATTCTGACCGTCGGTGAATCGCTCGTGGACACCCCCGGATTGCGCCTGGATGCACTCCCCAACCGCGTCCGTCTGGGTCCGGCCGGGCATGTCGTGGGCGTGGCGACACTGGCGGGCGACGGAGTGACCACCGAGAACGACCAGGGGCTCGTCTTTGTCCCGCCGGCTGGCCCGCCGGAGATCCTACTTCGCAAGGGGGATGCCGTTAGCGACTTCAACGGTGTGGGGATGGTGGTGACGGGAATCAACGAGGCGTATGTCGACCGCTCCGGTAGGGTGGCGACCTTTGCCAACCTGACGCACCCCGACCGACGCACCCAGGGCATCCTGCGCTGCACGGGAGCCCAGATTGAGTTGATCGCCTTGGAAGGCCAGGACGTCGGAGGCGAGACGCTGACCGAGGTGAATTCACTTTGGTTGACGGCGTCGGGTGAGTTGCGCTTCCTGGGCATCGCCCGCAACAACCACCCCACGACGGCCTTCTACTCGGACCGGCCCGGCCCGGATGCGGTGGTGCTCGGGGCCAGGTTGCCGTACCCCGGATTGGCGGAGGGGACGTGGTTTGGCGGGTTTGCCGGGCCCGCGGCTTACAACAACGTCGGGCACATAATCTGTTACGCGGACATCTGGGCGCCTTCCGGGGCGATTGGCGGAAGTTCGCGCGTGGACGGCGGGCTCTGGCTTTACGACGGGGCGCGGGTGGTTCACGTCCTGCCGAGGGATGCGGTCGGTCCGGATCTAGCCGATGAAGCGCTCATTTCAAGCACCTCCCAACTCTGGCTGGCGGACGACGGTTGGGTGTTGTTCGAGGCGCTGCTCAAGGGACCGGGCGTGGCCACGGGAAACGAACGGGCCTTGTACGCGGCGTTCGGGGACAGCATCCGGTTGGTGGCCCGGAACGGTTCCCTGGCACCGGGGACGCCCGGCAGCAATTTCGGCTATCCCTTCTTGGACGAAGGCATCATCCGTCGGGGGCGGGTGTTGTTCGAAAACTCACTGCACCTCTCCTCCGGCGCCCGGGCCCCGAGCCTCTGGCTTTGGGACAACGGGCGATTGCAGGAGTTGGCCGAGGTGGGCCAACCCGTCACCGCGGCCGATGGCCGACCCGTGAAGCGCCTCCGCTGGAAGGCCATCGCGCCGAGCGGCCGGATGTTCGTCGCCACCGATTACGGCCCGGCCCAAGGGCCGAGTGTCACCGCCAACACCCTCTGGGTCCTCGACGGCGAAGGCGAACCACGGCGGTTGCTGGAGAGCGGTGACGCCATGCCGCTGCCCGACGGTGGCGTCGCCCCAATCCGGTTCATCTATCCCCCGGGGAATGTGACGCGCGCGCAGCGTTTCGACGACCAGGGCCGCCTGCTCGCGGTGCTGATGGCGGAAGGGAACCAGCCACAGTCCCTGGTGCGGCTGGATCCGGACACGATTCTGCCGCCCACGCCCGGGACGATCTCCGGGACGGTCTATGCGGACGCTGATAACGATCACCAGTTCTCCGCGGGGGACCAAGGGTTGGGCGGGGTGCGCGTGGAACTCTACTACGACGACGGCGCCGGCCAGCCGTTCGGTGAACGGATCGAAGCCGTTGAGACTGATGGCAACGGCGACTACCGGTTCAGCGACCTCGATCCCGGACAGTACCTGGTGGTTGAGGTGAATCTCCCGGGATACGAATCGCGCAGCCCCGACCAGTTGCGAGTGGACCTGACACCGGGCACCCCCGCGCCCGGCCACAACTTCCTGGACGTCTTCTCGCCTCCGACCGCGACGCTCACGTTGCACCGGCTCGAACCTGACGCGGTGCAGAACCTCGACGACGCGGCCTTCTCCGGGCTGTTGCCCGTGCGTGACCCGGAGCGGTTGGCCCGTCTGCCCGAGGTCACCCGGGGATGGGTCACGGACGACGTGACGCCGTTGATCGTGTGCGCACGGTTCCGGCCCGAGGACCTCGGCACGCTGCGCGAGATTCGCTGGCGCCTTCTCCCGGCGGGCGATGGGAGCGTGGACCACCTCGGACTGGACGTCCTCCGAGGCCCTTGCGACGTGTATCAAGAGGACGCGGGCTGGGTGAGCCGCATCGGTCCGGATTGTTCGTTGGCGGTGGCGGTACTCCCCCGGGTGGCCGAATCTGCGCTGCGCTTCGGGCAGGAGTCCGGCGAGCTGCAGTTCATCGTCCTCGTCGAGGACGTCGTCTTGGGACTTCCGCTGGCCCAACGCACGGTCGCCTTGCGCCGGCCCCCGGTGATGCTGGTTCACGACTACAACAGCACCGGCGACTGGAGCCTCGATTTCCTCAATGCGGTGGCCGTCGAAGGACGTCCCTTCGCCCCGGCCAGTCGAAGCGACAACTTCGTGCGAACCGCCCGCTACGGGCAGGAACTTATGACCGAGTTGGAGGGCCTGAGCGCGCGCTACCTGTCGCTGGCTTCGACCGGAACGCTACAGCGTCGAAACACGTTTGCCCCGCTGGCCGACTTGGTCCCCGAACTCGACGCGGCCCTGTCGGCGGAGTTGGCGGCCCTTCGCGAGGCGTGGGCGGTCACCCGCTTCGATGTGGTCGGCCACGGACAGGGCGGGGTGCTGGCGCGCATGCTGGCCAGTGAGCAGGGGATCGAGGGTTCTCATCCCGCCTTTCGCAATCCCGAGAACTTCCATCGGGGCCGATTCCGCTCCGTGATTACGATCGGAGCGCCGCACAACGGGAGCCGCCTGATCGCCTACCTGCGGGAACTGGACCGGAACCGCGATTTTCTGAGGAGGCTGCCGGAATCCGTCGTTTCCTTGGGTCTCTTCTCAACGGCGGTCCAGGCGAAGTTCGATCCGTTCGGGGAGCAGATCAAGGCGTTGAACAACCCTTCGACACAGAACCCGTGGAAACCCGATCCGAGGGCGAGGTTCCACCGGGTTGCCGGGGCCGTCTATTGGAAATCCAAGCTCTTTTCCCAGCTCGGTTTGGGTAACGATCTGTTTCGCCACGTTGCCGTCAACGGCGCCTTCTCGGACGGTCTGGTGGACGAGCGCAGCGCGCTGGCTCGTGGTGACCTGCCGGAGCTCGGCCGCAATGCTTTTCAGACCAAAGAGATCGGCCACTTCGAGTCGTTGACGGTCATCACCAACGGCTGTGAAGAATATCGCGAGCAATATGCCTTCGCGTGCCGTGTCGAGTCGCCGACCGGCTTGGGCACCGGGGGGTTGGTGGCCGGGTTGCTGGGCTCGATGGCGACGGGATCGGAGGGGGCTTTTGGTCCCCTGCCCGTCCCTGCGCTGCTCACCGAGGGGGACCGGCGAGAGATTTCGGCGGCGGCAAGCGACGCCCTCGCGGCCAACTGGGCCTCGTCCGAGGCGAGGATCGTTCCGGACGAGGCTGGTGCCTTCGGGGCGACGAACGGTCGCGGCCTCGCAGGCGGCGGAGGGAATGCCGGAACTGTTCATGGCTACCGCCTTGACGCAGGGGATCGCGAGCCTGACGGGGAGGTGAGCTGGTACGCGGAGGCCTTCGGTCCTGACGGCGTCACCGCCGAGGGGCTTCTGGTCACCCCCGTTCCCGAAGACCCGGGACGGGTAGAGGTTGCCGTGCCGGATTCCGCCGTGGGAGATGTCGTCCTTTACGTCAGCTTTGCGGCAGCCAATGGAGGCACCGCCTTCGGACGACCGGCCCAAGTGATCGAACGCGATCCCGCCGGCGCCCCAATCACGGACATCGCTGTGCTTCCGCCCTCGGGCACATACCCCGCTGGCGAGGTCATCAAGCCGCGCCTGCTCGTGGCCTACGCCGACGGCACGGTTCTGCAGAGATACGTCACGGAGGACAACCTGAGCGCCATCTCCTCCGCGCCGAACGTCGTGGACGTTTCGGACCCGATCGTCTGGCACCTTGCGGAACCCGGGCGAGCGACGGTGACCGTCTCCTACCGGGGTTTCTCGGTGTCGAGTGAGCTGACCGTGGAAGCGGCTCCCCCGGTCGATGCCAGCCTTTGGATTGTGGGCTGGTCACTGGAGGGAGAGACCGTCCGGCTGACGGTCCGCGGCCCGCGTTCCGCCGGGCTTGCCTTGTGGCACACCCCTGCCCTGAGTCCGGCGGAATGGACGGAAGTCGAGGATGCGGTTGTCGAGGAGGCCGGCCCGAACGAGGTCACCCTCACCGCCTCCCGGCCCATGGGCGCAAGCGCGTTCTACCACATCCGGGCGGTGGCCCCTTGATCCTCGACGCTGGCTCGTCCGTTTCGATCACGAGGCCCCCGGGCGTCGGGGCCGGATCGAGCGCGACTCCCCGGGATGGCCTTTAGTCCGCCGACCGGCGGAATCGCTTCAGATCGATCTGATACTCCTTCACCCGTAGCGCCATGATGCGTTCGGTGATTTCCAGGTTCCGGGCGGCCTGGGCCATGTTGCCGCCGGTGGCTTTCAGTTCGGCGCAGATCAACTCATGTTCGAGCCCGCGCAGGGCGGCCTTCAGGGGGCCGACGGGTTTCGTTCCAGCGCCGGGATGGGGCATCTGCAACGTGGGTGGCAGGTGCTGGGCCTCCACCGAATCGCCTTCACACAGAAGCACCGCCCGCTCGATGCAGTTTTCCAGTTCGCGCACGTTGCCCGGCCAGTGGTAGGCCATGATCAAGTCGATGGCGGCGGTCGAAATCCGGCGGATGCTCCTGCCGGCCCGCCGGGCGCATTTCTCGACGAAATGATCGGCGAGCGGCAGCAGGTCGCTCTTCCGCTCACGCAGGGCAGGAACGTAGATCGGGAAGACGTTGAGCCGGTAATAGAGGTCCGCGCGGAACCGCCCGGATTCCATCATCGCCTCGAGATCCCGGCTGGTGGCGGCGATCACCCGGACGTCGCAGCGAAGAGCCCGACTGCTGCCCACGCGCTCGAATTCCCGCTCCTGCAGCACGCGCAGGAGCTTGACCTGAGTGGACGGGGCGAGGTCGCCGATTTCGTCCAGGAAGATGGTGCCGCCGTCGGCCAGCTCGAACCGTCCGCGCCGCATGGTGATCGCGCCGGTGAAGGCCCCCTTCTCGTGGCCGAAGAGCTCGCTCTCGATGATCGATTCCGGGAGGGCGGCACAACTGAACTTCACGAAGGCGCGGCCCTCACGGCGGCTTTGCCCATGCACGGCGTGGGCGACGAGTTCCTTTCCCACGCCGCTTTCGCCGCGGATCAACACCGTGGCCTCGCTGCCCGCCACCTGCTCGATGTGCCGGTAGACAAGCTGCATGGCGGTCGAGCTGCCGACCATGTTGTCGGGCTTGAAGGCCCGCTGGATCTGTTCCTGCAGCCGGGCGTTCTCCTCGCGCAGTGCCTTGAGCCGGTGTTCTGCCGTCAGCCGCCAGTGCACGGCCTGAGCCATCATCCGGGCAATGAGCCGGAGGAGGTTCACGTCCCCGGACAAACTTGAACGAGGATCGGTGCAACGCTCGATCGACAGGGTGCCCAGCGTCTCGTCGCCATGTTTTACCGGCACGCAGAGAAAGGCCATCAGGCGGTCGACCGGCAGTTGGCGATGCCGAAAATGTTCGTCCTTCGCGAGGTCGGTAACCACCAGCGCCCGGCCCCGCGCGATCACCTGGTCGAACAACGGCCGGGCCTGGCCCCAATAGTCCTGCGGGCTTTCATGACGGTCGAGTCCGACCACTTCCACGACGTCCGGCGAATGGTCATCGTGCCGCAACGTGATGGCCCCGCGGGTCATGCCCATGGACGATGCCAACTTGACGAGCGTCGGGCGCACGATGTCGCGCACCTCGAGGCTGCTTTCCATGGTCTGGGCGATCTCGACCAGCAGACTCAGATCCTGGATCACCCGGCATGGTTGCGCGCCGGGCAAATGGCCGTGTTCCGTGACCCGCGCACAGGCGCGGGGGTAGGTTGTCAGTAGCGTTGACATCCCATTCCAGGAGTGTAGCAGCCGCGATGCCACTCGGTACGAGACCGGCAAGCCTGACGCGAAGCGGCCTTCAGCGAGCCAAGATGGCGCAAGGTCGGGACCGCGCGTGCGCTTGGCGTCCGTCGATTGGACTTCCCTCTGATGAAATCTGGTCAGCCTGTGCAGGATCGAGGCTGTCGCCTATTGTCCCGGATGTCCACGGATGGCAGGGATCAGCGGTCGGCGACGTCCGGCAACTTCAGCGACACATTGGTAGCCTTGAAGAGCGCCGAGGCGGGGGTGCCTTTTCTCAGTTTCAGGCGTTTTACCGAGCTGGTGGTGATGACGGCCGCGATTTGGCCGGCCGGGGTGTCCAGGATCACTTCGGACATCACCTTGTCGGAGGTGATGCGCCGGATCGTGCCGACGATTTCGTTGCGGATGCTGTTCATGGGCGTGTTCGGGTTCGTCTGGATGGCTGCTTTCGTCCCCCGCGGCGCAGGAGGCGCAGGGCCTGTTGCACCGCGTCCTCGTCGTCCAGTTTACCGCTGCGCTGGAGCAGGTCGCGGACCACCGCGCTTCCGCTGTGGCGGCCAAGGACGAACGCCGGAGTGTGGCGTCCGACGTCCGGGGCGTGGATGAGCTCGTAGGTGCGGCGGTCCCGCAGCAACCCGGCACAGTGAATGCCGGACTCGTGCCGAAAGGCGGCCGGGCCGACCACGGGTTTGGCGTCCGGCAGGGCGCGGTTGGAGGCCCTGGCCACGAGGTCGCAGAGGGACCCGAGTTTGGTGGGCTGCACGCCGCAGGCAATGCCCGCGGAAACGTGCAAGGCCATGACGACTTCTTCCAGCGCGGCGTTGCCGGCGCGTTCGCCCAGTCCGTTCACAGTGACACTCACGGCCTCGGCCCCAGCGAGAATCGCCGACACGGCGTTGGCCGTCGCCATGCCCAGATCGTTGTGACCATGGAACTCGAGGGGGAGGCGCGGCACCGCGGCGCGCACTCCGCGCACCAGACGCGCCGTGCTCTCCGGGTTCAGGGCACCAACGGTATCGGCGAGGCGCAACCGATCCGCCCGCACCTCCTGCGCGAGCAGGGCGAAGTCTCGGAGGAACGCTTCGTCCGCACGGGAGGCATCCTGCGCTCCGACGGTGACGCGGGCGAAGCGCTCCCGCGCCACGTCCATCAGAGCGGTGAGTTCCTGAAACACCCACGCCGAGGTTTTGCGCCAGGCACGCAGGTGGATGGCCGAGACGGGCAGGGAGAAGTGAACCGTGTCGACGCGGCACCGGCCGGCCGCCGCCAGGTCCTGCCGAGTCGCCCGGCACCAGGTGGAAAGCCGGCCGGGCAGGCCGAGGTCGGCGACCGCGTTGATGTCGTCGATCTCAGTCGCACCCATGGCCGGGATGCCGATCTCGATTTCCGGCACGCCCGCTTCTGCAAGACCTCGGGCGATTGCCTGCTTTTCGTTCCGCGAGAACGCCACGCCGGCGGCCTGCTCGCCGTCGCGCAGCGTGGTGTCGAGGAGGATTGGGCGCATGGGCTCAGGCGGCGGCAGTCAGCAGGTGTTCGGTGGCCACGGTGTCGTTCTCGAGGGCATCGAGGATGGCGTCGGCGACGTCTTCGGTCACGGAGCGGTACCAAGTTCCCTGCGGATAGACCACGACGACGGGCCCGTGGTCGCAGGCCTTGAGGCAGCCGGTGCTCGAGACCATGACGCCGTCCAAGCCGCGGTCGGCGGCCTCTTCGGCGAAGTATTGGAGCAACTGAACGGATTCTTTTTTGTGACAAACGCCTTGGGCGCCGGTGGGACGGAAGCTGCCGCAGACGAAGATGTGATGGGTGGGTTTGATCATGCGATGGACGGGTTTGGGGTGGTTGTCAGTGCTCTTTCAGCCGCAGCCGGTGCCGGTGCCGCCACAGGTGGCACCCCGTCCGCAGCGTTGGAATTGGCGGGACAAGGCCGGAGGGACGGGCTGGTTCTCGAAGACGGCGTGCAGGCCCTCCTCGATCAGGCCTTCCATCTGGACGACTTGCAAGCCGGTGGCTTCGAGGACCTGGCGGGGCTTGGGGCCGGCGGCGGAGACCAGCAACGCGCGGCAATCCTGCAGCGTGCTCGCAAGCTGCAGCCATCGTTCGTCGCCGCCGCCCCGCGTCGGGGCAACCCGCCATTCCACGAAGCGGAAGCCGTCCGGGCTCCCGGATTCGCGCCCGAAGATCATGAACCGTTGCGCTTCGCCGAGGTGCTGGTTGACAAGGGCGCCTTCGTGAGTGGCGACCGCGACGAAGCGACGCGAGGGATCGGCCATTCCGGCCGCTTCCCGCATCAAGCCGGCGGTTTCCGGGGAAAGGTCCTCGCCGATGAGTCCGGCAGCGTCGGCGCGACAGCGGGCGCAATGCGTCATCTGGGGGAGGTGCCGGCCGGTCTGCAAGCGCACCCGGGCCACGGTCGTTCCGTCCGGTTGGCCGAGGGCATGGAACGGGGTGCCCGGGACGGGCAGCAGCGGCAGGCAGTTCATCAGATCGGCGCCGAACTCGGACACGAGGCGGGCTACGTCCGGCAGATGCTGGTCGTTCACGCCGGGCAGAATGATGGCGTTTACCTTGACCAGGATGCCGTGCGCCTTGAGCAAGCGCACCGCGGCAAGCTGCCGCTCGACGATCAGTCGCCCCAGCGCCTCGCCACGGTGGACGCGGCGCCGGTGGCGGCCCCAGGCATACACGCGGGCAGCGATAGCCGGATCGACCGCGTTGATGGTGATGGTGGCGTGGCTCAGGTGAAGCGCCGCGAGGGCCGGCACATGTTCGGCCAGCTCGAGGCCGTTGGTTGCCAGGCAAAGCAGCATTTCCGGGTGGCGCTCACGCACCAGCCGGAGGGTTTCCAGGGTTTCATCCGGGTTCGCCATCGGATCGCCCGGCCCCGCGATGCCGGTCACCGCGATGTTGTCCCGGCGGGCGAGGAGGCGATCCAGATAGCCGACCGCTTGCCGGGGCGTGAGCACCGCGGACGTGACGCCCGGTCGACCTTCGTTCAGGCAATCCGTCTTCCGGTTGCAGAACCTGCACTGGACGTTGCAGCGGGGCGCCACGGGCAGATGCACGCGGGCGGTGCGGTGCCGGGTGTCCGGGTTGAAGCAGGGGTGCCGGCTGAGTTCGGGGGGCGTGGGGGGCATGGCGCGCTTCAAGGGGTGCGGGATGAGGGGTGGCGTTTGGATCGGGACGGTGCGGCGGCTTGCGGCTGGAGGGGGCGGTTTGGCAGGTGCATCACAGGTAGCTGTAGCCGGTTTCGGAGGTGTCCTGCCGACGTTCGAGGAGGGTGTTGACGAGCTGGTCGAAGAGCCGTTGCGCGCCCCGGTAGCCCACGTGCAGGAGCCGCTGGCCGCCGATGCGGTCGTGGATCGGAAAACCCACCCGGATCAGCGGCACGCCGAGTTCGCGCGCCAGGGGATAGCCCTTGCTGCCGGCGAGGACGAGGTCCGGACGAAGTTCACGGGCCGCTTCGCTGATGCTCGCGTGGTCCGCCCCGGTCAGGATCCGCAGGTCGGTCGGATCCGCATGGTCGAGCGCCGCCTGGACCGCCGGGGCGAACGCCTGATGGCGGGCGCCGGTGGCGCAGAGCACGGGGCGCACGCCGATCTCGTCGAGCAGCGACGCCAGCCCGATGACGAGATCGGGGTCACCGAACAGCGCCGCGCGCCGGCCGAAGACGTACTTGTGCCCGTCGACGAACGAATCCACCAACCGGCCCCGCTCGCGTTGGATGTCCGCCGGGCAAGCGGCCCCGGAGAGCGTCTCCAAAGCGGCGATGAAGGCATCGGTTTCCCGCAAACCAACGGGGAGACCGAGCGGGATGCGGGGCACTTGGTGGTGGGTTTCCAGCCAGGCGGCGGCGGTGTCCCGATCCGCGCCGGGCGTGCGACCGAGTTCGAGAGTGCTTCGGGCCCCTGACATGCGCTGCAGGGCTTCGAGGGAGGTGCCGCCCGGCTGCCCGCGCAGATATTCCGCCCAAGCGGCGCCATCCAGGGTGTCCGAGTAATCTGGCAGCAGCGTGCAGGCAAGTCCGAAGGCGGCGACGAGTTCCTTCAGATGCCGCAAATCCTCCGGAGAAAGGAAGCCGGGCAGCAGGTTGACCCCTGCATGCGGCGTGCAGGGAGCGGCGAAGTGTTCGACCACCCGCCGCACCGCGCGGTGAAAGCCGTCAGTGTGCGTGCCGGCATAAGCCGGGGCGGGTACGTGGATCAGCGCGGGTCCTCCCGGGGAATCCGCGGCGTGACCGGCAAGGATGCGCGGGACGTCCTCACCGATGGTCTCGGCGAGACATGTCGTGGCCACCCCGATGGCGCGCGGGCCGTATTGCGTCGTCACGTTCGCCAGTCCCGCCCGGAGGTTGCGGGCGCCGCCGAAGATGGTGTCCTCCTCGCTGAAGCTGGAGGAGGCGATGTCGACCGGTTCCCGGAAATGGCTGATCAGGTAGCGGCGGATGTAGGTGGCGCAACCCTGGCTGCCGTGCAGGAAGGGAACACAGTCCTCGATGCCGCTGAACACCACGCACGCCCCGAGCGGCGCGCAGACCTTGCAGGCATTGCGCGTGACGGTTCCGGGGGGTGTCGCGGGTTGCGCCTTCATGCGAGCCCCTTCCTTTCCTCGACGGCCGCTGGGTTTTTGCTCGGCGAAATGATCTCCCGGCTCGGGGTCGACGCGCTCGACCGGCGCGACCGGCGGGGCACGAACTGCCATACGGGGCTCAGGACCGTGGCATGCACTTCGCGGGCGAAGTGCAACATGCCCTCGAAGCCCGCGAGCGGGATCTTGCGCTCGTGGTTGTGATCGCAGAACCCGACGCCCAGTTTGTAGGCGATGGGCCGTTCCTTCACCCCGCCGATGAACAGGTCCACATCGAGTTCGAGGATGAACTTCGCCAGCTCCACCGGATTCGAATCGTCCACGATCACCGTGCCGTCGTCGCAGATCTCGCGCAGCAGTTCGTAGTCCTCGGGGCTGCCGGTCTGAGTGCCGGCCAGGACGGTGGTCATGCCCAGAAGCTTCAGCGCCTTGACCAGAGAGAAGGCTTTGAACGCGCCTCCGACGTAAAGGGCGGCCCGCTTTCCCGCGAGGGCTTCCCGGTACTTTTTCAGCGCGGGATAAACGCGCCCGACCTCGCGGCCAACGAGGTCGCGGGTGCGCTCCAACACGGCGGAATCGTTGAAGAAGTTCGCCGCTTCGTAGAGCGCCGCGGCGGTGTCCTCGAGGCCGAAGAACGACACGCGCCGCATCGGGATGCCGTGCGCAGTTTCGAGGAGTTTCGCCAGATGGGTCATCGAGCCCGAGCACTGCACGAGGTTCAGCCGCGCCCCGTGGCAGCGGCGCAGATCGTCCACCCGACCGTCGCCCGTGATGGTCGCCACCACTTCCATCCCCGCTTCCTCGAAGTAGCGACGGATAATCCACGATTCGCCGGCGATGTTGAAGTCGCCGAGGATGTTGACGCTGCACGCGCCGATGCCGGTCGTGTCCCCGGTGCCCACCAGCTTGAACGCGGCTTCGCAAGCGGCCTGGTAACCGGTCTTCTTCGTGCCCCGAAAACCCTCCGAGGCTACCGGGATCACGTCGATGCCCTTCGCCCGCGCCACCTGCCGGCAGACGGCTTCCACGTCATCGCCGATGACGCCCACGATGCAGGTGGAGTAGACGAACGCGGCTTTGGGCCGGTATCGATCAATGAGTTCCTCGAGGGCCTGCTTGAGCTTGCGCTCGCCGCCGTAGATGACCTCCATCTCCTGAAGATCGGTCGAGAAGCTGTTGCGATGGAGTTGGGGGCCGGAGGACAGGGCGCCGCGAATGTCCCAGTTGTAGGCGGCGCAACCGATGGGGCCATGCACCAGATGAAGCGCATCGGCAATCGGGTAGAGCACCACGCGCGAGCCGCAGAAGGCGCAGGCGCGCTGGGTGACCGATCCGGCCACGCTCCGGCGGTCGCACCGCAGCGGCGTGGCTGTCTCGCCCTTGCGATGGATCTGGGCGCGGCGTTGTTCGAGAACCTGGATCACGCGCAGGGTGGGGTTGGGGGTTACTGCACGAGTTCGAAGAACTCCTCGGGACATTCGCGGTCCTTCTTGTCGAGGAGGGCGTCGGTGATCCCGGCGACCAGCCGCATCGCGCCGCGGTAGCCCACGGTCGGAAAAAGCCGGTGGGCCACGCGGTCGAGAATCGGGAAGCCGAACCGCACGAAGGGGAGGTTGTCCTCGGCGCGGGCGATGTACTTGCCGTAGGTGTTGCCGATCAGCAGGTCCACCGGTTCGGCCTTGATCCACTGGTGAAGCGAGAGGAGGTCCTCGCCGGCCCTGACCTTCGCCGCGGCACCCGCCGGCCCCAGCAACTGCCGCACATTGGTCTCGAAGGCCTTGCCCGGCGTGCCCGTCACCACGTGAACCGGACGCATCCCCAGCTCGACGAGAAACCGCACCAACGGGATGACATGATCGGGATCGCCGAACACCGCCACGCGTTTCTCGTGCAAGTACTGGGACATGTCGCTCATGAGGTCGATGAGCTGGCCGCGTTCTCTCTCGATCTCGCCGGGGACTTCAGTCGCCGCCAGCCGGCGCACGGCATCGACGAAGGCGTCCGTGGCGCCCAGGCCGATGGGGAGTTCGACGAGTTCGTAGGGCACCTCGCACTTGTGCTCGAGTTCCTTGGCTGCCGGTTCGGAAGCCCAGAAGCCAAGGGCCAGCGTCGCGAAACCGTCGCCCGCGCTGCGGATCTCCTCCACCGTGGCGCCGCCCTGCGGATACATCTGGAACCGCCCCGTTTGCGGCCCGTCCAGGACGTCCGAAGTGTCGGGGAACATCACGAAGCGGGCGCCGATCCCGGCGGCGAGCCGCTTGACCTCGCGCATGTCGGCAGGGTCGAGATAACCGGGCAACAGGTTGAACCGGTCGCACACCTCGCCGGATTTTTCGCACAGGTAGCGGACCATCGCCGTGGTCATGTTCGCAAAGCCGGTGATGTGCGAGCCCTGGAAGCTCGGGGTGTTCGCGTGGATGAGGTGTTTGCCCGGCGGCAGTTTTCCGTCCTCGCGGAATTTCTTGAACATCATCGGCAGATCATCGCCGATGACCTCCGAGAGGCAGGTGGTATGCACCGCGACGACGTCCGGCTGGTAGATGCTGAAGATGTTGGTCAGCGCCTGGGTCATGTTGGCCAGCCCGCCGAACACGGAGGCGCCCTCGGTGAACGAGCTGGTGGTGGCCATGACCGGTTCCTTGAAGTGACGGGTGAGGTGGCTGCGGTGATAGGCGCAGCACCCCTGGGAACCGTGACTGTGAGGCAGGCAATTGTGGATGCCCAGGGCGGCATACATCGCGCCGATGGGCTGACAGGTCTTTGCCGGGTTGACCCGGAGGGCCTGGCGTTCGGTGTGGTGGGAGGTGGTCGAGTTCAGCATGTCGGTTCTCCTGTCGGTTCGATGGCTTCCAAGCGGGCGCTCCGCGATCGGGCGGGGCGGCCTTTGCCGTCGGCCGCGGCGGCGGCCGTTTCGCGGGTCTTGCGAGGTTTGGGGGAGAAGACGGGGCGCGCGCCGAGTTCGGGGTGCTTTTGCCAGGGCGGCAGGATCATCTTCCACACCCGCGTGTTCACCATGCGGTCGATCTCGCGATAGAAATTGGCCGCGCCCGTGAAGACCGCATAGGGCCCGCCGTAGTCATAGCTATGGAGCTGCTTGCAGGGCACTCCCATCTTCTCGACGACGTACTTCTCCTTGATGCCGCAGCAAACGACGTCCGGACGGTACAGCTCGATGAGCTTGTCCATTTCATGGTGGCTGATGTCATCGATGACGAGGGCCTGTTTGTCCATCTGCCGCATCATCCCCTCGTAATCGGAGAAGGTGAACCCTCCTGCCTTGAGCGCCTCGAGTTGTTCCGGCGAGCGGCGGGCCTTGAACCGGACCGGATCCGGCTCGACCTCGAGCTCCTCAATGTTGCGGCTGTCGGCGTCAACCTTGATGGTGGGCAGCACCGCGCGCCCCTCGTAGTCGTCGCGGTGCGCGAATTCATAGCCCGCCCCCACCACGCGCATCCCGAGTTCCTGGAAGAGGTCCTGGTAGTGATGGGCCCGCGAACCTCCGACGAAGAGGGCGGCCAGCCTGCCCTCGCAACGCGGCTTCACCTCATCGACGGTCGCCTTGAGCTTCTGCATCTCCTGCGCGATGACCATCTCGACGCGGTCGGACAGCGCTTTGTCGCCGAAGTACTGGGCGATTTTGCGCAGGGATTTGGCCGTGGATCCGGCCCCGATGAAGTTCACCTTGATCCAGGGGATGCCATATTTGGTCTCCATCATTTCGGCCATGTAGTTGATGGAGCGATGGCACATGACAGCGTTGAGGTCCGCGGTGTGGCAACGCGCGATTTGATCATAGCTGACGTTGCCGGACAGGGTGGCGGTGAGGGTGATCCCGCAGCGGGCGAACAGTTCCTCAATCTCGAAGGCGTCGCCGCCAATGTTGTACTCCCCGAGGATGTTCACCCGGAATCTGCCGTCAGCGGGCGTGTCATCCCGCCCGACGATGTGTTTGAACACGCCGTTGTTGGCGATGTGGTGCCCGGCGGACTGGCTCACTCCTTTGTACCCTTCGCAGGAGAAGGCGAAGACGTTGATGCCCAGTTCCTCGCTCGCCTGCCGGGCCACCGCGTGGATGTCGTCGCCGATCAGGCCGATGGGACAGGTGGCATAGATGGAGATCGCCTTGGGCTGGAACAGGGCGTAGGCCTCGCGGACGGCGGCGGCCAATTTCTTTTCGCCGCCGAAGATGATCTCGTCCTCCTGCATGTCCGTGCTCATGCAGTACTGCATGAAGTTGGTCTGACCGGGGGCGGGACGCGCCAGGTTGCGACGGGTCAGCCAGGAATAATAGCCGCAGCCGACGGGGCCGTGGGTGATATGAACGATGTCGTAAATCGGCCCGATCACCACCCCGCGGCAGCCGGCGTACGTGCACCCGCGCTGGGTGATGATGCCCGGGATTGTGCGGGCGTTGGCGCCGATGGCGGGCGGCGAATCCGGATCGTTGAGGACGATCTGTTTCTCGCGCTTCTTCCGGGTCTTGGCCGGATAAGGCTTGAGCATCTCCTCCCGGACGCGGTCGGGATCGGGGGTGAAGCGGTAGGATTCCGAGGTCATGTTTCAGGTCTTTGGTTGGGGTTCATTTTCAGAGTGCGCCGACCCCGGTTTCGCCGGTGCGGACGCGCAGGGCCGCGGCCACCGGACAGACATAGATCTTGCCGTCCCCGTGCTGGCCCGTTTGGTTGGCGCGGATGATCGCCTGCACGGCCGGCTCGACCTGCTCGTCGGGCAGGAAGATCGAGAGGCTGCGTTTGGGCACCAGGGGCGGATGTTGGCCGAGCACCGCCAGGGCCTCCTCCGACCCCTTCATGGCGGCGTCCAGAATCCGGGGATCGATTTGTCCCCGGCCATGGCCCATGCAGGGAAAGGCGTTGAGAGGGTGGGTGCCGACCGCGGCCAGCGCCTCCTTCGTGGCCTGGACGCGGTTCGGTTGAATGATGGCGTAAATCTCCTTCATGCGATGACGGGTTCCGGGGTTTGCACCGGGGCTGCTTCCGGGGCCACCAGTTCGCCGGTGCGGATGGTGTATTCGGCTTCGACCGCGGTGACGAAGATCTTGCCGTCGCCGAAGGCGCCCTGCTCGCCCGTGCGGGCGGCGCGCATGATGATCTGGCAAACCAGGTCGCGCTCGCCGGACGGCACGACCAGCATGAGCATTTCCTTGGGCAATTCGTCGTAGGTCACCCCGCCGACCCGCAATCCCCGTTGCCGGCCGCGGCCGAACACGCTGAACTTCGTCATGGCGAAGTAATTGGCGTCCATGAGCGCCGCCACGACGTCGTTGACCTTTTCCTGGCGCACAATGGCTCGAATCATGACCATGGTTGGGGTTCCTTTCCGGGTTGGGTTGCGAGGTTCAGTTGAGCAGGCCGTAGTCCAGCAGGAGTCCTTCGAGTTCCTCGATCTTGAGCGGTTTCGGCACGACCTTCATGTCGTTCCCATCGATTGCCCGGGCGAGAGCCCGGTACTCGGCGGCCTGCGTTGATTCCGGGTTCCAATCGATCACGGTCTTGCGGTTGATCTCCGCGCGCTGGACGTCGTTGTCGCGGGGAACGAAGTGGATCATCTGGGTGCCGAGGCGGCGGGCGAATTCCTGGATCATCTCCTTCTCGTTGTCCACCTTGCGGCTGTTGCAGATCAGCCCGCCGAGCCGGACCACGCCGGTCTGGGCGAACTTCAGGATGCCCTTCGAGATGTTGTTGGCTGCGTACATCGCCATCATCTCGCCGGAGACGACGATGTAAATCTCCTCCGCCTTGCCCTCGCGGATGGGCATGGCGAAGCCGCCGCAAACCACGTCGCCCAGCACATCGTAGAAGACATAGTCCAACTCGTGTTCCTCGTCGTAGGCGCCGAGCTGTTCCAGCATGTTGATGGAAGTGATGATGCCGCGACCCGCGCAACCCACGCCGGGCTCGGGGCCGCCGGACTCGACGCAGCGGCAGGAACCGAAGCCGTCGCTGCAAATGTCGTCCAGGTCCACGTCCTCACCTTCCTCGCGCAGCGTGTCCAGGACGCTGCGCTGGGCCAGGCCGCCCAGCAGCAGGCGGGTGGAATCCGCCTTGGGGTCACACCCGACCACCATGACCCGCTTGCCCATCTCAACCAGTCCCGCGACGGTGTTCTGCGTGGTGGTGGACTTGCCGATGCCGCCCTTGCCGTAGATCGCTACCTTTCTCATGCGTCAACAATCGTGTTCGAGTTCCGGCGGGTGGTTTTGCGCCCGGCAGTCCCTTGCCCGCTGGCAGACTCCTCTTACAGGAAGCGTGCCAGGGCCGGTGTCGGGCGGGAGTGCAGGCGGCGACGACGGATGGCGATCGCCGCAAGCCGCTGCACGCCAGCACCCGGGAAATCGGAAAAAAATCGCGCCCGGAAGCGCGCCCCGCAGCGAAAGCGGCCAGGGAGACCACCGTCAACCTACCGTCTTGTCGGAACCGGCTGCTGATCCCACGAGAATGTAGGCGCAGCGACGGGGCGCCGGGAGTAAGCACCCCGATGACTCCACCGTGTCGGGAAGAGCGAACCACAGCCCTGCCAGACACAGAGTGACAGGTTCGTTATCGCGAGGAATTTAACGTGATTGGCGCGCGGTATCTATTCCGCTCGGTTTCGGTGACCGTGCTGGTGCGCACACAAAGTGACAGGTTCAGTATCGGTTCTGCGACCGAACCGGCATCATAGTGAACGCCGTCCAGTTGCGGAGGGTGAACCAGACCGCCAGCGTGCGAACGCCCCGGGTCTCCTCCGTTTCTGCTCCCCCGTTGAAGCGCTGGCTGCAGGACGCGGGTCGTATCAGGTCGAAGAGCGATCCCCATGCCCCCCGGCCGGAGCCGACGGAAACTGCGTGACAGGATGGTCCCCAACCTGCTATGCGAAGGATGATCCCCGGCTGAAAGAAACGGGGGGTGCTGAGGCCGAGAATTGATGGAGCCATGGAGACGATGGCTGGATTCGAAGCAGGGTTTGCGCGCAGATGCCGTGCGGTGGAGGCGTGGATGATCCTCGGAGGTTGTCTGCTGGGAGTTCCGATGTGTGGGGCCACCCTCGGCAACGGGGACTTCGACTACACGCTCGCAAACGGAGAAGCGACCATCACCGGCTATACCGGCTCCGTCAGCGATCT
Organism: Verrucomicrobiales bacterium; assembly: GCA_024233305.1. Lineage (GTDB taxonomy): Bacteria > Verrucomicrobiota > Verrucomicrobiia > Limisphaerales > J093 > J093. Next base: position 423,669 of record JACKPV010000023.1, on the reverse strand, counting down.
CCTGATCCCGAATGTCCTGGATGGACACCCCGTTACCCGGATCGGGGACGGCACTTTCCGCCGGAACAGCAGCTTGACCAACACGGTGATTCCGGCGGGTGTCGTCAGCATCGGAGACAGCGCTTTCTATGGATGCTCCGGCCTGAGGAGGGTTGCGGTCTCGGAGAGCGTTCTCAGTGTCGGAAGCCGGGCGTTTTCGGACTGTGAAAGCCTGATTTCCATCGAGGTCGCCCCGGGGAACCCGGCCTACAGCAGCCTGGAAGGGGTTCTCTTCGACAAGAGCCGGGCGGTGGTGGTCCAATGTCCCGGCGGAAAGACCGGTGCCTACTCGCTTCCCGAGAGTGTCAGCCGTATCGGCGATTGGGCGTTTTCCCATTCTGCCGGGCTGACCCATGTAGCGATTCCCGCCAATGTGATCCGCATCCCCGTAGGAGCGTTCTCAACCTGCACGGGGCTGGCCAGCGTGACCCTCCCGGACAGCCTGACCAGTATCGCGGATGTTGCGTTCTTCGGCTGCACGCGACTGGCGGAAATACAGATACCCGAACGCGTCCTGAGCATCGGGAAGAGCGCCTTCTACCAATGCACGAGCCTCAGCCAACTTGAGTTGTCCGGCGGTCTGCAGACCATCGGGGAGAGGGCGTTTGCGTCGTGCACCGCCCTCACCGACCTGACGATTCCCGCGGGCGTTCGCACCATCGCGACCGGTGCGTTCACCCAGTGCACCGGCTTGACAAGGGTGGCGCTCCCCATCGGCCTGACCAGCCTCGGAAATGGAGCCTTCTCGGGCTGCGTCAGCCTCACCAGCGTGACCCTGCCGGAAGATCTGGCCAGCATCCCCGTCGCGCTGTTCTCCCGTTGCACCAGCCTGGAGACCGTCCACATCCCTGGCGGCGTCCAGACTGTCGGTGAGGAGGCTTTTGCCAACTGTTGGGGGTTGGTGAGCGTGACCCTTGCCCGGGGCGTGCGCGAAATCGGCAAGGGCGCGTTCAGGACTTGCGTTGCTCTGGAGCGCGTTGTCCTTCCTGAGGGTGTCACCCGGCTCGGAGACGAGGCGTTCGTTGGCTGCTGGGCCTTGACCAGCGTGGTCATTCCCGGGAGCGCCACCAGCATCGGGCATGGAGTGTTCGCCGACTGCAGCGGCCTGACCGAGGTCCGGATCGGCGAAGGCGTGCCCAGTCTCGGAAATGGAGCCTTCTCGGGTTGCGTCAGCCTGACTGACGTGACCGTCCCCAACAGTGTCACCGAAATCAGCAATGGGGCCTTCGCCGGCTGCGGTAAACTGGCCTCCCTCACGCTGGGCGACCGCGTGGTGCGTCTTGGGGTCTACGCGTTTGGGAGCTGCCACAGCCTGACGCGCCTGGCCATGCCTGACAGCCTCACAACCATCGGCGAGGGGGCCTTCAGTTCCTGTAGTGGACTGACTCACATAACCATCCCGGAGGGTGTGGTACAGATCGGGGATGGAGCGTTTTCGTGGTGCGCCGGTCTCACCGAGGTTGCCTTGGGCGATGGTGTGGCAGATCTCTCCGGGGAGACCTTCTACGGCTGTTACGGCCTGCTGGCCATCGAGGCAGGCAGTGCGAACCCGGTCTATCGCAGCCAGGGAGGCGTGCTGTTCGATGCGACAGGGACCGAGCTGGTCATTTGCCCTCCAGGGAAGGCCGGGAGTTATGTCATCCCGCCCACCGTCGTCGGCATCCGTGCGAGCGCCTTCTACGGGTGTATCCATCTCACCAAGGTCGCCGTGCCGGACGGCGTCGCCAGCATCGGGGATTGGGCGTTCGCCCGCTGCAGCTCTCTGGTCAGCGTCGAACTGCCGGATCGCCTCACGAGGTTGGGAAGCGGGGCTTTCAGCCTCTGCAGCAGTCTCGGCAGCATCAGGATTCCCAACGGGATTCCCTCGATCGGAACCTCCACGTTCCTCGGCTGTGGCAGCCTGACCGGTGTCGTCGTGCCAAGAGGGACTGCAAAAGTCGGTGATTACGCGTTCAATCTATGCGGCAGCCTCAACAATCTATACTTCGAGGCGGACGCACCCGAAATCCACGAGAACGCCTTTCTTGGAACTCACGCCGTGGTGCTCCGTTACCGACCGGGAACGACCGGGTGGACGGACATCGTGGCCGACCGGCCGACCGCCCTGTGGGTACCGATTCGCATCGAGGGGAATCCCGGTTCAATCACGGAGGCTTTGCGACTGCACAGCGCGAGCCCTGCGCCGGCCCGGCTGAGCATCCAGCGCAGCACCAACCTGCACAACTGGGAGGACTGGCAAACCGTAAGCCGCGTGGCAGGGCCTGGCGAACTGAACGATCCCGACGCGGGTGCCGACCCCCATCGCTTCTATCGGGCGGTCGAGATCGACGGGAATTGACCGGACAGCCGGGGGCGGAACTGCCCGATCACGCCGACCTGTACCCGATCGCGTTTCCCGAAGCGGGCGGCCACCGGTTGACGGGAAACGGGGGGATGGTGCGGATCGCGCCCCCTCAACTCACCTTGATGGACAGCGGGTCTTGCAGCGCGTACGGGCCGCCGTTGACCCGCGTCCTTTCGCGCAGGAGCCGGTAGGTCGCGAGGGCCAGCAACGGCCAGGCGTTCCGGTACATGTCGTACTTGAGATAGAACACCTTCGGAAAACCGGTGCCGGTGATCTCATCTTCCGACCAGGAACCGTCCGGGTTCTGCGTGGCGATCAGGTAGTCGATACCCCGCCGCAGACTAGGACGATCCGGATCGCCGAAGGCACAAAGGCCCATCACCGCCCAGGCGGTTTGCGAAGCGGTGCTCGGTCCTTGGCCTTTGAAAACGGGATCGTCGTAGGTGTTGCAGCGCTCGCCCCAGCCGCCGTCCGGGTGCTGGACGCTCTCGTACCATCCGCGCGCTTTGAGCAACCAGGGTTGGTGCATATCCATCCCCATGGTCTGCAACCCGCGCAACACCTGCCAGGTGCCGTAGATGTAGTTGACCCCCCACCGGCCATACCAGGTCCCGTCCTCTTCCTGATGGTTGCGGAGGTAATCAAGCGCGCGCACCACTTGCGGGTGGTCGAGGGGATACTTCTCGTGGCCGAGCACCTCGAGGATCCGGGCGGTGATGTCGGCGCATTCCGGATCGAGCATCGCGTTGTGGTCGGCGAAGGGGACCTTTTCGAGGATGTTGTTGGTGCAGTCCTTGTCGAAGGCCGCCCAACCACCGTCACGGCACTGGAAGGCCAGCATCCAGTTCAGGCCGCGGCGGTAGGCGGCCTCGCAGGCCGCCGGGTCGGTGGTCTTCACCAGGCGCAAAGCGAGCAGGACCATCGCGGTGTCGTCCACGTCCGGGTTCCACTTGTTCTCGAACTCGAAGACCCAGCCGCTGGGTTCGACGTCGGCGGGGTTCTTGTGGTGCCAATCACCCCGGAAACGGATTTCCTTGGTCACCAGCCAGGAACCGGCCTTGACGAGGGCGGGATGCTCCGCGGGCAGGCCGGATTCGCGCAGGGCGATGGTGACGATGGCAGTGTCCCAAACCGGGGAAAGGCACGGCTCGATGCGGACCTCGTCCTCCGTTTCGTGGGAATGCTTCCGGATCAGGGCCTCGAGGTTTCGGATGTGCTCGTGGTCGTCCGGGTAGCCGAGGGCCTTGAGGGCGATCAGCGAATAGAGCATTCCCGGGAAGATCGCGGCGAGACCGTCGGAGCCCTCGAAGCGCTCGATCATCCACTGCTCGGCCTTCTTCAAGGCGCGCCGCCGAAACGGGTGGATGCCGGCTTTGGCCCAGAGTTCGGCGAATTTGTGGAGCTTGTCGAGGCCGAGGAAGAAGTTGCGCCAGCTGATGATCCCGGGATCACGGGGCAGGCGCAGGTCGCGTTCGTGGTAACCTTCCCGGTAGAGTTCGTGCAGGCTGATGCCCAGCGGCCGCGTGGGCTTGAAATGGTTGATGATGGCCAGCGGCACGAGCATGGCGCGCGACCAGTTGCTCATGTCCCAGAAATTGACGTGGAACCACTTGCCGATGAGCAGGACCTCGCACGGGATGGTCGGGACGTACTTCCACGGATACAGCCCCATCAAGGCCAGGTAGAGCTTCGAGAAGGTGTTCATCCGCGGGACGCCGCCCAGGCTCAGGGCGACTTCGCGCGCCTTGAGCATCCGGGGATCGGTCAACGGCACGCCGGCAAGTTTGAGCGCCAGGTAGGCCTTGACCGTCGCGTTCACCTCGGGAGGGCCGCCGTGATAGAGGTTCCAGCCGCCATCCGGGAGTTGCAGTCGGAACAGGTGGTTCACCGCCTTGCGCTCCCATTCGGGATCCACGCTGCCGTTCCAGTGATGGTAGACGATCGAATCGGCCACCAGGGTTCCATCCACGAACAACTCGCCGATCCAGTAACCCGGCTCGTGTTGCAGGCCAAGGAGATGTTGTTGCGAGCGCCCGATGGCAGCAGCCAGATCGCGAGCGGACTCAGGCAAAGGCTGAGCCGGCGTCGCGGACAGTTGGGGGGGGCGTCCTTCGGTCGAAGTCGCAGACATCGCGGTTGTTATGCGAGGAGTCCCCGTCATTGTAAAGCCCTTTGGCCTGCGGAATCCGGTCCCTTCCGGCAGCCGTCGCGATTCCTGACCTGGGGCGGAGGACGGCCTCCGTCCGGGTCGCTTCGAGCCGATACTTAAGATGGACAAGCCATCGGCGTTGCAGTAGAGAACCGCTATTCAATTCAACTTCATGCGCTTATGCCAAATGCAAGAACTTCGGTGAGGGGCCGGTTGGCGGGTATCGGCACGTTGGTGGCGGCCCTCACGGTCCCGTTGCCGCTCACGGCGCGGGTGCTCGACAATTTCAACGACAACACGAAAACCGACTGGTCGGACTTCACGTTCGTGCCGGGCTTCGGATTGCCCGCCGAGACGGGAGGCCGGTTCGTGTTCGATCTGCCGGCCGCCGGGCAGGACATCTTCACTGCCGGCCAGAAGATCTCGGAAACCCTGGAATTGAAGGAGGGTCGGACGTTGGAGATGCGCGTGGACGTGAACGAATCGACCGGCGAGGACACGTTTGCGGTGCTGGCGTTCATCCCGAACACGGGCGGCAACAGCCCGGGCACGCTCGCCGGCTACGGCATCGCCAAGGATCCCACCGACGTGCTTATCACCAAGGGCATCCAGAAGTACTTCGTGGCCGATGACAGCGCCGGCGCCGAGGTGAAGAACGAGAACATCACGCTTTCCCTGACGCTGAGCGTTCGCAACGGCAGCGTGTTCGTCACCGGCCGGGTGCTCGACAAGGAGGCCGGGGATGCGGTGCTTTGGGAGCGGAGCATCGTGGACACCGCGGGGGAGGATCCGATGGATGACGGGTCCGACGATCCGGCGGCGCCCTACATCACCTCGGGTTACTTCACGCTCTATTGCTACCAGCAGTTCAACGCCAGCGTGCCCCAGTACCGGGTGGCGTACGACGACGCCGAGGTTTTCGTGATGGATGAGGCGATCCTCGACGACTTCAACGACAACACCAAGACGGATTGGAGCGACTTCACGTTTGTCCCTGGTTTCGGACTGCCGTCGGAGACGGGCGGACGGTTCGTGTTCGACCTGCCCGGCGCCGGCCAGGACATCTTTACGGCGGGCCAGAAAACCTCGCGCAACATCGAACTGGTCGAAGGCGAGCGCTACGAACTCCGGGTCGACGTCCTCGAGTCGACGGGCGAGGACACCTTCGCCGTGCTGGCCTTCATCCCGAACACGGGCGGCAACAGCCCGGGCACGCTCGCCGGCTACGGCATCGCCAAGGACCCCACCGACGTGCTCATCACCAAGGGCATCCAGAAGTACTTTGTGGCCGATGACAGCGCCAGCGCCGAGATCAAGAACGAGAACATCACCCTTTCCCTGGCGCTCCGCGTCGAGGACGGCAGCGTCATCGTCACCGGGCGCGTGCTCGACATGGACGACAACGACGCGGTGCTGTGGGAACGGACCATCGTGGACACGCCGGGTGAGGACCCGATGGACGACGGTTCGGACGATCCGATGGCGCCCTACATCACCTCGGGTTACTTCACGCTCTATTGCTACCAACAGTTCAACGCGGCCGTGCCGCAATACCGGATTGCCTACGACAATGCGGTGCTTTCCGCGCCGCCGCTGGGCGACAACACCGCGCCGCTGCTTTCCGAAACCCAGCCGGCGGACTACGCCAATTTCCTGCCGGCCAGCAGCAGCGTTTCGTTCAAAGTCACCGATGACAAGGCGCTGCCGAAGGACAAGATCACCCTGCTCTTGAACGGGCAGGCGCCGGACGCCGGTACGGAGACCCGGGTGGATGTCGATGCGGAGGGCAAGGTGGTCCGCTACACGCTCACCGGCGGACTGGCCGCGGACGCCAATTACGTCGCCACGCTCAGCGCCGAAGACAGCGACGGCGAAGTAACCACCCGGACGGTCTATTTCGACACCTTCTCGACGAGCCGGTTGGTGATCGAGGTCGAGGATTACAACTACTACGCGGGCGAGTTCATCGACAACCCGGTGGTGACCGCCGAGGGATGGTGGAACCCGGCTTCCTACAACGACCAGCAAGGCATCGTGGACATCGACTTCTCCGACACGCGAACGACTCCCAACGGCACGGACACGCCCTACCGCCTGGGCGACCCGGTTCGGATGCAGCACTCGTTGGACATCGTGCGCAAGAAGTACGCCGACGCCGGGGGAAGCGCGGCCGGGGTGTGGGAGTACGACGTGGTGGACATCGCGGCCGATGAATGGCTGCAATACACGCGGACCTTCCCCGCCGGCTTCTATGAGGTGTACCTCCGCCAGTCGATGGCCAACATGGCGGCGGCGGAGAGCGTCCTCGAACGGGTGACCGGCAACCGGGGGCAGGAGAATCCCGCCCGCGAGCCGGTGGGTTCATTCCTCGGCACGAAATCCGGTTTCCAGTACCGCAACACGCCGCTGACCGACGGAACCGGTCAGCAAAAGACCGTGCTGCAACTTTCGGGCGTGACCACCTTCCGGTTGCGGCAGGTCACGGGCGATGCCGAGGACGGTGCCCGGGCGCAGAATTACATGGTCTTCATCCCGGTGCCCGATCCGGGCACGCAGCGCGCCTCGATCCTCTCCCTGAGTCCGGTGCCTGATTCCACGGTGAAGAGTGTGACTCCGGCGATTGCCGTCGAGATCCGCAACCGCCAGACTTCGGTCAAGACCGACACCATCCTTCTCGAAGTCAACGGTCAGCCGGTGGCCGCCACCGTGACCCCAAGCGCCCAGGGCGCCCTGGTGAACTACACGCTCACCCCGCTCCCGCCCAGCGGTTCGACCCAGGAGGTCCGCGTCTCGTTCCGGGACAGTGAGGACGTCGAAGTGGCCACGGAATGGAGCTTCCTGGTGGTCTATGCCTCGCTCGATCCTTCCAAGCTGGCTTCGGGTCCGGGGATCACGCGCGGCATCGACGTGCGGGTCGTGCAAGCGCCGATGGGTTCGGACCTGGAAGACAGTCTGAACCGGGCCGAGGCCCAGCTCGCGCCGAACTCGACCATCGAGAAGTATGTGGATGTCAGCGAAGTGGCCGACCTCATCAACTTCTCGCAGGGCGCGCCGGGCAGCGCGGACGGTTACTTCCCGAATGACCTGCCCATTCCCGGCATCGATCCCCTGGAGAACGGCGACGATGACATCGCGATGGAGGCGAGCTGCTGGCTCGAACTGACCGCCGGCATCCAGCGGTTTGGGGTGCGTTCCGACGACGGCTTCAAGCTGGTGGGCGGGGCCCTGGTGAACGACCCGGCCATTCCGGCGTTGATGTTCCGCAGCGGGGGCACGGCCGACCAGGTGGTCGATGTGGTGGTCCCGGCCAGCGGATTCTACCCGTTCCGGCTGGTGTGGTATGAACGGGGCGGCGGAGCGCACGTGGAGTGGTTCTCGGTGGATGCGAGCACGGGCGAACGCAAACTGATCAACGGCAGTGCGGCGGGCGCGCTCAAGGCGTACACCGAGGTCGAGAACACCCCGGTCGATCAACTCGAATTCGTGAACGCGCTCGGCGAAGCCTGGCAACTGGACAGCGGCGCCAGCCTCAATCCGGGCACGCAGACCTTCAACACCGTGGCCGCCGGCGGCACGCGCTTCTACCGGGTGCGCAGCTCGGTGGCGCGGACCATCGCCGAAATCACGGCGACCGGCTCCCAGATTCAGATTCGTTTCCAATAGCCCCGGGCCCGATTACCTGGATCCCGACGCTCAACGGCCTGTCCGGCGCGCTGCCGGACGGGCCGTTTTGCCCTGCTGAGGTGAGTGGTTGAAGAAGGCGGGGTTTACGCTACTGTTGGCCGACGACGGGATCGGTCCCGTCGGCGAAACGAACGGGCCAAACGATGATACTCGGATTCTTCTTCATGCCGTGGGACTGGTTGCTACTACCAGGCCTGTTGCTCGGGCTGTACGCTCAGATGAAGCTCATGGCGACTTATCAGCGCTACTCCCGTCAGGGCGTGGATTCGGGGGTCAGCGGCGCCGAGGCCGCGCGGATCATTCTCGACCGGGCGGGGCTTCGTCAGGTCACCGTCGACATGGTGCCGGGCCAACTGACCGACCACTACGATCCGTCGAAGCGGGCGTTGTTCCTGTCGGAGGCAAACTTCCGGGGACGGTCCCTCGCGGCGGTTGGGGTGGCGGCCCACGAGGCGGGCCACGCGTTGCAGCATCAGGCCGCCTATGCGCCGCTGCAACTGCGCATGGCGCTCGTGCCGGCCACCAGCTTCGCCACCCGGATTTTCTTCATCATCTTCTTCGGCGGCATGCTGCTGACGATGTTCGGGATGCTGGCGCCGGCGCTGTTCGCGCGGGTGCTGCCGTTCGCCATCGGGGCCTACGCGGTCGTCACTTTCTTTCAGCTCGTCACCCTGCCGGTCGAGTTCGACGCAAGCCGCCGGGCCAAACAGGCCCTGGTCGCCCTGGGCATCGTGCGCGACACCGAGGCGCCGGCCGTCAGCCGGGTGCTGAACGCCGCGGCGCTCACCTACGTGGCGGCCTTGATCAGCTCCGTTCTCGAGCTGCTCCGATTGGTGATGATTGCGCGGGCTTTCGGCGACGATTCCTGACAGGCTCCGCGCCATGCGATCAATGCTTGGCGGAAAGGTCCCGCGCCGTCCGGGTCTGGTGGCCGGACTCGTTTTTTCCCTCGGGTTTTCGGTCGTTGTCGCCGCGGCCGATCATCCCGAAACGGTTCCCCCGGGGCCGCTCCCCGGCTTGCGACGGTTGCTGGACGTGCCGCTTCGCGATACCTCGATCTGCCGCGGGCCGGATGGAATCTGGTATTTGACCGGCACGGTCGAGCCCTTCTGGGACTTCAACGAGGGCATCAAGCTCTGGAAATCGCCGGACCTCGAGACCTGGGAACCGCTTGGGTTCGTGTGGAAATACGGAGCAAGCCCCTGGCACCAGCCTTACCTCGCCAAGCGCAAGCCGCTCTGGGCCCCCGAGGTGCATTATCTCCGTGGCACGTTCTGGCTGACCTACAGCCTGCCCGGCTGGGATGGCACGGGCAAAACCTCCGGCTGCGGCCTGCTGCGCAGCACCTCCGGGCGCCCCGAGGGCCCCTATGTCGACGTCCAACCCGGGGCGCGCATCGGCGACGAGATCGACGCCTCGCTGTTCGAGGATGGCGGCGAGGTCTACTTCCTCTGGCACTGTGGCAAGATCGCCCGGATGAAGTCCGACCTGAGCGGGCTGGCCGAGCCCTACCGTTGGCTGCGGACGACCACCCCAGATCCCAACCCCCGCCACCACTCGGGTCTGTGTGCCGGCATCTTCGGCCCGGACTCGTTCGATCACGTCGGCTACGAGGGCATGTTCCTGTTCAAGGTCAACGGGCGTTACCACCTGGTCTGCGCGGAGAACTTCGAGGGTCGCTACAGTTGCACGATTGCGACTTCCACCAATCTCTTCGGTCCGTACGGCGCCCGCTATGAGGCCCTGCCCCATGCCGGTCACAACATGTTCTTTCAGGACGGCGACGGTGGCTGGTGGTCCACCTACTTTGGCAGCGACAACGGCGGGCCGTGGCGCGAGCGGCCGGGGATTTTTCCGGTCATGTTCGACGCGGAGGGGCGGGTGACCGTCGTTCGGTCCGCGGAACCCTGATCCGGGCCGACGGCGTCATCCCGCGGGCGTCGAACAGTGATTTGCTCTGGACAGGTCGTCGGTGCGGCGGGCAGGTTCGCGCGCATGGCATTGACGCCCTCGACCATGCTACCCTTGGGAACGCCCGCCCCGGCGTTCGCGCTCCCGGACACCGGCGGGAAGGTGGTTTCGCTGGCTGACCTCGCGGATCGCCCCGCGTTGTTGGTGATGTTCATCTGCAACCACTGCCCCTACGTGAAACACATCCGCGCCGAACTCGCCGCCCTCGGACGGGACTACCAGGCTCGCGGGGTGGCCATGGTGGCGATCAACAGCAACGACGTGGCCAACCATCCCGACGACAGTCCGGAGCGAATGGCCGCGGAGGTCGTGGCGGCGGGCTACACGTTTCCGTATCTGTTCGACGAGACCCAGACCGTGGCCCGGGCTTACCGGGCAGCATGCACGCCGGACTTCTTCCTGTTCGATGGCGAACGGCGGCTGGTTTACCGGGGGCAGCTGGACGAGAGCCGGCCCGGTAACAGCGTGCCGGTGACCGGACGCGACCTTCGGGCGGCGCTTGAGGCCGTGCTGACCGGGCGACCGGCGCCGGCGGCGCAGAAGCCGAGCATGGGCTGCAACATCAAGTGGAAGCCGGGCAACGAGCCGCGGTAGCCTCCGTCGGCATCCGGTAGGCCGGTTCGCGCGAGGGGTTCAGTTTGCCGCCGCCGACTGCTTCCAGACCAGAACCTGGTCATCCGCCACGAGGCGTTCGCGCAAGCGGGCGTAGTTGATCGCCTGCACCGGAGTGTCCTCCTCGATCGCCTGCACCGCGGCCGTCGCGGCAGACTGGCCAAGCACCATGAAGACCGGTTCCATGCGGATCGAACCGAAGGCGATGTGCGAGGCGGACAGGCAGACGGGCACCAGGAGGTTCGCGCATTCCCGCGCTTTCGGCACGATGGACCGGTAGCTGACCGGATACGGCGAAAAGCCGCCCACCTCGACGTCGCCCTCGTTGCGCGCGTACCCGTCTGCGTCCACGTAGCGTTGGACGTTGTGGGAATCCATGCCGTACGCCGCGAGCCCCACCGGATCATCAGCGACCGCGCGTCCCTGGCAATGGTGCTGGGTCATGACGTAATCGCCCACCAGGCGCCGGGCTTCGCGGACGTAGAGTTGGTCCTGCCACCCCTGGCCTTCGACGAATTCATCCCGGCACATACCCCAGCGCGCGACTTCGTTGCGGATCTGGTCGGGCACGCGCGGGTGGTTGGCGAGGGTCCACATCAATCCCTGCTGGTAGAGACGATGTTGGGCCACGATGTGCGCGCGCTCCGCGTAGGAGGCCTCGGGATAGGCGTCGTTCTGACCGATGAAATCGGTCGAGAATCCCGTGCGATTGTTGGTGTCGGTCTTCCGGTTGGGCATGGCGGAGTTGATCCAGGGCATGCCGCGTTCGCCAGCCTCGAAGTTGCGCAGGAGCAGTTCGTACCAAAGCGGATCGTAGCCGGCCGGCTGCTCGAAGGGGATGCGGTTGTCCGGGTGATCGGTGAGGCACATCCGGAAGCAATAGGCCTGCACGCGGTGGTCGCCGGCGCCTTCCTCGCCCGGCCCGTCCGGATCGAGAAACGGCAGCAAACCGGATTCAGGCTGGCCGGGGACGACGTAGGGATCGACGCCGTCCGCGAACTGGTGATACCGCGCCTGCCGGGTCTGGACGCCGTTCAGGGTCTCCGCGTATCGGGCATTCGCCTCCCGACCGACGGTGCAGCTGACGTTCGCCGCGGCCATGAGGTCGCCCTCGTAGGTGGCGTCGATGAACATCTTCCCGCGCACGGTCCGGCCCGATTCCAGGCGGATCGAGAGAATGCGCCACGGGATGGACCGGGTGAGGGCCACGCCGCCCGACCGGTCGAGCCGCTCCTCGTACGCGACCTCGACCTGATGCGTCCGCACCCAGTCTTCGTAAATCTTCAACGCGACGCCGGGCTCGAAGGTCCACATCGCATCCTCGCCCGCAGCGGTGCGGGTCTGGCCGCCGTCGCGGTATTCGGCTGCCGTCTGCCATTTCCAGGCGGCGGGATCCTCGTAGTGCTCGCGAACCGCCCGGTAGAACCGCCGGGCCAATCCCCCGATGGCGGCCTTGTTGCCGATGTCCGTCTGGCCCAGCCCGCCGCTGGTCAGGCCCCCGAGGCGGCGCGAGGGTTCGATCAGCAGGACCGTCCGCCCCATGCGGCGCGCCTGTACCGCCGCGGCGACGCCACCGGAAGTGCCGCCGTAAACCACGACGTCGTAGACCGGGGCGGCCGCGTGCGCCGTCGCGAGGGTGAGGCCGGCGAGGAGGGGGAGGAGGATTCGTTGCATGGGGGTCATGGCGCTGGGATGGAGGAGTCGGAATTCAGGGGTTGGGGACCTTTCGGTAGACGATCACGGCGTCACCGGGTTGTTGCGGAATGGCCACGGGGAGACCGGTTGTTTCCAGTTCCTCTCCGGACCGCGACCGGGCGATGCCGGAGTCGAGATCGGTGCAGAGGTACCGGGCTTTCGTGTCCAATCCCGACAACCGGAAAACGACGCATTCGTCGGCGCTCCGGTCGCGCCGAAACGCCTGCACCACGCCCCGGCCCTCCTGTGGCAGATCGAATTGCCAGGCCATCCAGGCCGTGGCTTCGAGACTATAGGACGTCAGCGGGTAGTAGTCTCCGAAGTAACACGGCGCGTACTCCCGCCATTGGCCGAGGACGCGACGGAGCATGGCGTAATCCAGGTCTGGTCGACGGACGTCAAAGCAGGCGGTGAAGTGCGTCACCATTGTGCTGCGGAGGAGGTACGGCGAAAGCTCCCGCGAGCCGGTGCCGGTCCCCTGGTAGGGCAGCCAGAAGGAGAGACCGTAGGTGTGGCCCTGGTTGCCCACCGGCTCCATGATGTAATCGCTGCGCAACAACGGCACCGCGCGGCGCATGGTCTCGAGGTCGTTGCGCCGTCCGCCCGAGGCGCACGAATCGATCAGCAGGTTTGGATGCCGCCGACGCAGTTCGTCCCAATAGGCGAGGTAGCCGGTCACATGGTGGTTCTCCGTGATGCCGTGCCGGTCCCCGGCGTCGTTGGCCTGCCAGCAGGGCAGCGGATCCAGGTTGAAATCCTGGCGGTAGAGGTCGATGCCCTGGTCGGTAAGCAGCCGGTCGACGTGATCGGTCAACCATTCGCGGGCCTCAGGGTTGCCGAGGTTCAACAGGCCGCCCCCGCTTCCGCCGAGAATCCACTCGGGATGGTTCTCCGCCAGCCAGGTGCCGGCGTGGACGCGCTCCGGTTCGAACCAGACGATGCTCTTCACCCCGCGGGCGCGGGCATGATCGGTGATGGGACGCAGGCCGCCGGGGAACCGGTTGGTGTCCACCTCCCAGGTGCCGGTGCGCGGCCATTCGCCTTCGCAGGGATACCAGCCCGCGTCCATCCACCAGTAATCGAGGCCGAGCCGTTCCTCAAGATAGCGGTCGATGAACTGCCGCTGGTTGGCCGTGTTGGCGTGGATCATCTCGCCGAACTGATGCGAGCTGCACGCCGCCATCTGCACCGGCGGAAGCCGCCCGCCCGGGCGCGGCAGATTGTGCTCGATCATCCATCGTCGCCAGACGTTCTGGGCGCGGATCCAGTCCCCTTCCCAGAATTGCACCACCATCAACGGCGTCCGCACGGACTCGCCGGGACGCAGGGTGAACCGGGTCGTTTCCTGGCCGGCCGTCACGCGCACGTCGCCGGAAGGTTCGCGCGCAAACTCCGCTGCCCACTGTCCGGGCCAGCCCACCACCACAATCCAGCCCAACCCGGGGCCCGCCAGGTTGAAGCACGGCAGATCGCTGTTGGTCGGGCGTCCGCCGGCGGCGGTGATGCGACGGGAAGCCCCGACGGGCAGCGGGGTTTCGAAGGGCTCGAAGTCGTTCGCCGTGCACGGACTGCCGCGGAAGTGATGGAGCACCGCAGCCGATGAGGCGGGCAGGTCCAGCCGCGTAGCGAGACTCCAGATGTCAGCCATCACCGGTGTATCCCGCGGTCCAGTATTCTGGAAATGCACCGTCCATTCGACGGTCGGAAAGTCGCGGTATTCCACCGCCACACACCGCACCTCGAGGCCGGTGTCCGGATCGAGGAAGCGCAGGGTGCGTTCGGTGCGCCCACCCCCCAGCGGACGCTCGCCCCGTGAAAGCCGCCATTGCGGCAGCAGGTCCACCGAGGATTTGCCCCCGTAAGTGAAGCGGAATGGCAGTTGTTCCGCGGTGGCGAAATGCCCGGCGACCCAACGCACGGCCTGCTCCAGTTCGGACCGCTCGGCGGTGACGGCCCAACCCCTGCCGGTCCCGCCAATACCTGCCAGGACGCACAGCGCGAGCCAGAGCGGGGAGGGAGCATTCATGATGTGTTCAGCGTAGGCGAAAACCGCGCCGAATGACATTCTTCGTTTTCCGCATCCGAAGACGGTCCCAAGACCGGCGTTGCCGCCGCGCTTCCCGGCTCGCCTACGGTTTGCCGGGCGACCAGCGGAACACGCGAATGTCACCCGGCTCGACCCGGTCCGCATACGCCGTCGCCGCCGCGACCTCCCAGTCCCCGGCCTTCCGCCAATGCTCGATCCGGGCATCCGGTTCGAACTCCAGGCGCAGCGACATCGCCTCGCGCAGGTCGCGGTTCACGATTGCCAGGAACTCGTGACCGTCCTGGCGCAGCCGGGAAACCACCGCCCCGTGGCCGCCCGTGTCAATGACGGTCACCGGTGCCTCCGGCGTGAAAGCCCGTGTGCCCCGGGGCAACGGACCGGCATGGCCCACCGCCATTACCTCGGATCCGACGAACACCGACGCCAGCGATTGCGCCTCCGCGTTGACCTGTTTCACCCGATCGTAGACCGCGGTGCGGGTGCCGTCGGTCTCGACGGGCGCGGCATGGAAATTCCAGCGCGAGGACCGCGGCGTCCAATAGGTGAAATACTGGATCGCCTGCGCGCCATAGGCCAGGTCGCTGAAGACCTGCAACCGCAACCCGGCGACCGTGGCCACCGGATAGGGATCGTGCGCCACCGCCAACGCGAACGCCCAGAAGGGCTTCCCCGCCTTGCGGGCGGCCTCGGCGATGATCTCGAGATTCTCGTACCAATCCTCCCGGAGCTGGTCGCCGAGGATGGGGTAATGGTCGAAGGACAGTACCTGCACCGGGACCTCGGCGAGGAACCGGGCAACGTGCTCCCGGTAGGAGTCGGAGCCGAGCTGCGCCGGAGACGCGTAGGTGGGAAAGAGGTTGATGTAGCACGGGCGAACCTCATCGACTGCGCGAATGCGGCGCACCCAGGCGCCGAGTTCCTCGAAGGCGGAGGCGTTCGGTTCGTCGCGGAGGTAATACCCGCCCACCGCCGGATGGTCCTTGAACCGGCGCGCGGTCTCCGCGGGATCACCGCGCAACTCCGGGCAACTCACCATCAACCGGATTCCGGCGGCCTGCGCCACGTCGAGGGCGCGGGTCATCGCGGCGGCGTCGGGAAAGCCGGAAAAACTGTGGTTGAAGCCGGCGTCCGCCAGTTCGCGATAGCGCTCGGGAGTGGTTTGATCCGCCGGCGGTCCGAGCCACGCCAGAACCGGGAGCGTGGGAGACCCGCCGCCGGCGGTGGCGACGGAAAGGAAACCGGGCAACACGGCGAGCAGCCAGCCGGCCAGCCGGCCAAAGGCGGTTGCCGGGACGGAGGTGAGTCGTTGCATCTCGCGAGCATGCCGGCGCCGTTCCGCGGAAAGCGAGCCAAACCGCAACTCGCAGCCGCCAACGTGCAGTCGGCGCATGATTCAGCAGGGATACGGACACCTGCTGCCGAGGGCGACAATTCACCGAAAGGTGACTGCCGATCGGAATCGGCGAGCCCGCGCAGGCCCTCGGATTTCAGCGCCGACTGCACGTCGGCGGCTACCAGGTGTTGAATGGAAACGGCTGGGCGCGGCGTGCTCTGGTGCGGCCTCGCGGTTGCGGATAGAATGGCGTGGTGCAAACCCCCGTGAACCGATCCAGTTCCCGTCCGGTCCCGGCCACGCTCCGGGTGGCCGCGGCGCAAATGAACTCGACCAGCTCGGTCGAGCGGAACATCGCGAAGATCACCGCCATGATTCGCGCGGCCCGGCGTCGACGGGCCGGGGCGCTGTTGCTGCCCGAGTGCGCCCTCACGAGCTACCTGGCCCACCCCGCCGCAATCGGCCGGACCCGGGTCAGCGAGGGTCTCCGCGAAATCAGCCGGCTTGCCGCCGAACATCAAATCGCCGTGCTGGTGGGTTCACCGCTCTGGGTCGGACGCCGCATTCACAACTGCCTGGTCGTCTTTGCCGCGGACGGGCGGGCGATCCACGCCTACGCGAAGTGCCAGCTTACCCCCGGTGATCGTGCGGTCTATTCGCCCGGCAACGCCGTGTCGCTCTTCGAGCTTGGCGGCGTCCCGGCAACCGCCATCATCTGCCATGAACGCCGCTACCCTGAGCTGGTTCGTTTGCCGGTGATGATGGGCGCCCGCGTGCTGTTCCATCCGAACGCCGGGTTGGACGCCTTGCGGGTCAGCCGAACCAAACGCAACGGTCGCGACGGCGCCGTGCCCCGCGCCTTCGAGAATGCAATCTTCTACGTCTTCGCCAACACGGTCGGCCCGCAGGACAACGGGAAATGGTCCGCCGGCGACACGAAGATCGTCGCGCCGGACACCACCCGGCTGGACTGGATCGGCAATCGCGAAGAGGGCCTGGCGGTCGCCACCTTGAACCTCGCGCTGGCGACCGGACGTTACGCCGCCGACAGCCGCCAGCAGCCGCGCTTCATGGCTCCTTTCTGGCGTGGCATGATACGGGCGGCCCAAGTACGCCAACGGACCGATAACGCCCGCCTGCTTGGGGCCCTCAAGTGAGGTCGGTGGAGGCCGTGGGGCAACGGGACGGTTCCCCTCGCCCGCTCTCCGGGCCTGCTTCCCGTCGGACGGAGGGAGGTCCTTGGCGCCCATTCGCTCAGGCCAGCGGGACGGCCTTGCGGATTCGGCGCACGGCGCGCAGAAGGGCATCTGCTTCTCCGTCCGTCCCGATCGTGATGCGCAAGCAATCGCTGACGCGCGGATCGCTGAACCAGCGTACCAGGATCTTCTTCTCCCGGAGACGTTGCAGCCACTCGGCGGCGGGCGGCCCCGGCGGGCGGGCGAGGATGAAGTTCGTCCGGCTCGGCAGCACCTCGAAGCCAAGCGCCCCCAGAGCCTCGGTCAGACGCTCACGGGTGGCAATGATCGCCGCGAAGTTGGCCCGGTAGTAATCCAGGTCCTCCAGGGTGGCACAGGCCGCCACCTGCCCGAGTCCGTTGACGTTGTAGCTGTCCCGGATGCGGTGCAGCGCGCTGATCAATTCGGGTGCGCCGATGAAGTAGCCGACGCGTTGGAAGCAGAGCGAGTAAGCCTTCGAGAAGGTGCGCGAAACCAGCACGTGCGGATGCCGCAACGCCAGCGCCAGGGCGTCTTCGCCGGCGAAGTCCACGTAGGCTTCGTCCAGGATGATGACGCCTTTCTGGGCGCGGCAGAGCGCCTCGAGGGCGTCGGTGGGATACCCGCGGCCGCTGGGCGCATTGGGTGTCGTCACATAGGTGAGCGCCGCCCGGAAATCCCAGCGGCCCGCCTGGCGCAATTCGCGCACCGGGGGCAGCGAGAAATCCGCGGGCAACGGGACGGCGTTGTGCCGCGCGCCGTGAATGTCGGCCAGGACCGGATACAGGGAATAGCTGGGCGTGAAATACTGGATCGTGGCGGGGGATGAACGCTTTCCCCGCCGGGCCGCCAGCGGTTCGACGAAGGCCCGCGTGGCCAGGGCCAGCAGTTCGTCGGAACCGTTCCCGATGATCACGTTCGCGGGGTCGCATCCGTGCCATCGGGCGAGACCTTCGCGCAACGGTTCGGCCGAGGGGTTCGGGTAGAGCCGCAACCGGCCATCAACCGCCTGGCGCACGGCGTCCAGAACGCGCGGCGACGGCGGGCAGGGGTTCTCGTTGGTGTTGAGCTTGATCAGGCCGCGCACCTTGGGCTGCTCGCCCGGCACATAGGCGTGCAACCGGCGGACCAGCGGTCGGACCAGCCGTTCGACACGGCGCGCGTTGGCGGGAAGGGACGGAGACATGGGGGCGGTTGAAAGCTGGCCGTCGCGGGGTTACCGGCCCTTCCGCGTCGGCTTGCCATCCCCGTCCAGGCGAATCGAAGCGGAACGCCCGTGCGCGTCGAGCCCTTCCAGCTCCGCAAAGGCCTGGACCGCCTCGATGGAACGGCGGAGCGAGGCCGGCGAGTATTCCACCACACTTGTGCGTCGCTGGAACTGGTCGGCGGTGAGCCCGGGAAAACTGCGCCCGGCACCGCCCGTCGGCAGGGTGTGGCTCGGCCCGGCCACGTAATCCCCGAGAACCGTCGGTGACCAGGCGCCGAGAAAGATCGCCCCGGCGGTCACGATCCGGCGGGAAAGGGCGCGCCCGTTGCGGGCCACGATCTCGCAGTGTTCGGGCGCGATGCGGTTGGCGAGTTCGACGCCTTCCGCCAGGGATTTCACCTGGATCAACCACCCGTTGCCGGCGAGCGCCTTTTCGATGTAATCGCGCCGGGTGAGCTGCGGCAACTGGCGCTTGATCTCCCGTTCCACGCCCTGCATCAAGCGGGCGGAAGGCGTGACCAGCCAGACCCGCTCATGGCCCGAACCGTGTTCCGCCTGCGCCAGCAGATCCGCCGCCACGAAGGCCGGATCCGCGGAATCGTCGGCGAGCACCAGCACCTCACTCGGACCGGGCAGCAGGTCGATGGCCACGTGACCGAACAAAAGTCGTTTGGCCGCGACCACATAGGCATTCCCCGGGCCGAAGATCTTCTGCACAGGCCGGATGGTCGGGGTACCGAGGGCCAGGGCGGCGATGGCGTGGGCGCCGCCCAGGCGGTAGATCTCCGTGGCGCCGGCCATCCGGGCGCCCAGCAGGAGCGCGGGATTGATGGCGCCTTCGCGATTGCAGGGCGTGCAGACCACAATCTCCCGACACCCGGCCACGCGCGCCAGGACGATGGTCATGAGGGTGGTGGAAACCAACGGCGCCGTTCCCCCCGGCACGTAGAGACCGACCCGGTTGAAGGGATCATACTTCTCCCCGACTTTCGCTCCCTGCGGGTTCCGTCCCGACCAACCCTTGCGGAGCGACCGGCGGCTGAACTCGCCGATGTTCCGGATCGCGAACCGGAGGGCGCGCCGCAGCCCGGCCGTGGCCTGGACCGACGCATTCAGCAGTTCGGCCTGCGTGACGGCGAACTGGCCGGGCCGGAGCTCCACCTGATCAAAGCGCCGGGCGCAATCCGCGAGGGCCGCGTCGCCGTCCGCCTGGACCGCCTCGATGATGGCGCGCGTGCGACGCTCAATTTCCGGGTCGAACAGACTGGAAGCGCGGGCCAGGGCCTCAATGGTCCCGGCGTAACCGGCATCCCGATAGCGAACAATGTTCATCCTGCGGGCAGGCTGGAGGATGCCGGTCCAAAAGTCAAAAACCGACGCAGGGCGAGCGCGTTTGGCAAGTCAGGTGGAGACTGGACGCTGGACGTTCAGGCAAGCGATCGGGGGTCGAAGGCGAAGGGTTCGGGCGGATCGATCACGAGTCGTCGGAAGTCCCGATGCGCCGGATTGAACACGTAGTTGGTGGCCCCGGAGACGATCACACTCGGCACCGCCAACACCGCCGATCGCGCTTCACGCGCCCAGGCATCGCCGATGCCCCGGGTCCCGGCCCCCGGTGGTTCCCCCCGCCAATCCGCCGGCAGGCCACGAACCGGCACGTCCTCGATCAGGGACGCCTCGAAGCCCACCTGGAAAACCACGTATTGAAACATCACCGGCGGATTGAGGTGCACCAGGGTTTCGAGGGCCGCCAGCGCCTTGCTGTCGCTGGCGTAAACCACGGCCACATTGCGGGAGTTCCAACGCCCGCCTGCCTGCGCGGCGCCTTCGCCCGAGAAGGCGGTCGCCGCATGCTTCGCCTTCACGATCCGCCAGGCACGCCGCATCACGAGTAGACGCCCAGTTCAATCCGCACCAACAGATCCTCGACCTCGCGGGCTCCAACCTCCGTTTCTGCGTAATCGAGCGGTACCGCGCCGCCCAGACCCACCTGGGGTGAGTTCAGCCACTGCCGCGCCCCTGCCTCCGATTCGAGCACGTCCACCGCCCGGCCCAGCAACCGGGCGAAACGGAGCACCCGATCCGATTCCAACGGCTCCAACCGCCCGCTCCGTTTCCGGCGGTGCAACGTCGCTTTCGAGATCCCCAACCGCGGCGCCAGGCGCTCCATGGGCACGTCCAGGCTGCGACGCAACGCCTCCAACTCACCCAGCGGCAACCCGTCGCGCACCGCCGCAACCAGCCGGGCGGCCGAAACCGGACGGCCCTCCCCCGACTTACCGGCGGGCCGCACGCAATCGCCAACCACACCGACCGAGGCCGGCAACACTTCTCGCAGCGCCATCGCCGTTCCGGCCTCTCCCGCGGGCCACGGCGACGCGGCAGGTGGTTCGACAGCTTTCTTTCTCATTTGAGACGCACTGTAGACTCATCTGAAACACCCGTCAAGCCGCCGTTTTCCCCAACCCGGCCACCAAAGCCCCGGCCCTCGGTCGCCACGAGTTCTGGATTCGATATCGCGTGGAACGGCCCGACCCGATGCTCTCCGCCCGTGGCAAGGCATGTCACGCCAGGTCGCCGATACCGGATCCGGCAACCGGTGTGGTGCGTCTCGGACGGTTCCCCGCTGTTCTTGTCCAAGCCGGGGGAAGCATGAACCGTGAGACTGGCCTTGCAGAGTGAATCAGTGGTATGGTCCGGCTCATGCTGCGGTGGGCAACAGCCGCTCTACTGGCATTCGTGCCGTGTTCTGGAACGGAGTGCGCCGGGGCGGAGACGCAGGCGAAGATCCCGACGATCTCCGAAACAACGCCTCTGGAGATCCACTTTCCGGTCTGGCAGGTGCGCCACTGGAAGACATCCGAAGGGCTGCCGGGCAACTGGATCGAATGCGTCCTCCAAACCGCGGACGGCTACCTCTGGCTGGGGACCCCCGACGGGCTCTACCGTTTCAACGGAATCGGCTTCACGACGCTGAACAGCGGCAACTGCCGCGCGTTTGAGTCGGACGTCGTCAAGGCACTCGTCGAAGATCGGGCAGGGGCCCTCTGGGTGGCGACCAAGCAAGGGGTGCTGCGCCTCCAGGCCGGTGGGGTGCGGCGGTTTGATGTTGAGGACGGGTTGGGCGGAGCGGAAACCACCTCCTTGAGTGTCGCCCCGGACGGCGCGGTATGGGTCGGAACCAGCGAGGGGGTGAGCCGGCATCACGACGGAGAGTGGACGACCTATCGGGATCCTCAGCAGCCGCGTCAGTTCGTCTACTCGGTGTTGGCGGATTCCCGCGGCGTGATCTGGGTGGGTGCCGGCACCGGACTGCGCTGTCTGGCGGTCGGGACCGGGCATTTCACGACGGTATGGGAAGTGCCGTGGTCCGAGGCGGACCCGCAACCAGGCGTCGTTCGGTGCATCAGCGAGGCCCGGCAGGGGGGTGTCTGGTTCGGGACGGACCACCGCGTGTTCCGCTATCAGCAGGGGGAGCTGACGAGTTGGCGGCAGGGAGAAACCGCCGCTGACGAACGCGCAAAACAGGTCTTCGAGGACGATCACGGACGGGTGTGGGCGATCATTGGGTATCGACTGAACCGCCTCGATGGAGATCGGTTTGTGCCAGTTGAGGCAAAGTTTGGCCTGGCGGACGCCGTGGTAAACGGAGTCGGTGAGGACCGCGATGGCAACCTCTGGGTGGGCTCGCGGTATGCGGGCTTGACCTTGCTGCGACCTCTCCCCTTGAGAGTGATCACCGAGTCAGACGGTCTGCCTCACAATCATGTGGTTTCCGTCTCTTCTCGAGCAGCTCGGGGAGTCCATGTGGTCACTCGCGGCGGAATGGGAATCTGGGTCGACGACTCCCTGCATCCGGTCCCAACGCCCGGGGGATTGGAGCCCGGCTCCCTGCGCGGCGGGTTCGAGGACGCCGAGGGGCGGTGGTGGGTCATCGCACCAAACAACGGCGTGATACCGCCGGGAGAACGCGCTGGCAGCCGTGTCGTGAAGGCGCTGGAACAGCTTTGGGGATCAGAAGTGCGATCCATGGTTCAAGATCGACACGGCGATCTCTGGTTCGCATCGGACGGCATCCTCGGTCGTCTTGTGGATGCGCGAATCCCTTTTTGGCCACGTGACCCGATGGAGACTGCAGCCGGACCAGCCGAGGTATGGCGCTATGGTCGATCCGAGTTTCTCCGTACTCTGCCGGAAACCAACGAGCACTGGCGTGCCGACCCGGAAGGCGTGATTTGGACACCCGTTGACGGCGACTACGTGCGGTTTGATCCAACGACTGCCGGCGGTCAAGGGAGTCAAAGCGCATGGACCGGTGAACTGATCACCGACAAGTTCCCGAGCTACAGTTTCACCGCCGTGGCGGAAGACGCCGAAGGGGCACTGTGGCTGGGCACCGAGGATGGCGGGCTGGCCCGGCTGCGAGACTGGCAGGTGACTGCGTTCACCACCCGCGAAGGCCTGGCGTCGGATCAGGTCACGGCTTTGCTGGTGGATTCCCAGGATCGCCTGTGGGTGGGCACGGACCAGGCGATCAGCGTGTACCAGGGCGGGAAGTTCCGTGTTTTCGACGCCGCCCACGGCTTCCCGACGGATCGCGTCTCGCAACTCCTCGAAGATGACTTTGGCAACCTCTGGATCGGCGGAGAGCTGGGGATCTACCGACTCAGCCCCCAGGCTCTGCTGGATCGGGGCAAGGGCGGTTCCGCGCCTTTGGACGTCCGGGCCTTCACCGAAGCCGACGGCCTCCTGAGTACCGAAGTGCCGGGCAAGGCGCAGCCTGGGGCCTGCCGGGACGCCGATGGCCGGCTTCTGTTTCCCACGACCCAGGGTCTGGTGGTCATTGACCCACGGGAAATCGCGCCTCTGCCTGACCGGCCGCCGGTGCAACTTGAACTGGTGCGTGCGAACGGCCGGGTCGTCCTCGACCCCATGCGCTACCAGGTCATCGACGCGTCCTCCCCGAGTTATGAGCATCCGTTGACCCAAGTCGCCGGGATCCGGGCGGGCAACGGCGATCACGAGCCGGAACACTTGACGCTCGCCGCCGGCAGCGGTGACTCGCTTGAGGTCCACTACACCGCGCTCAACTTGTGCACGCCACAGAGCCTCCGGTTCCAATACCGGCTCGAGGGCCTGGACCACGATTGGATCCAAGCCGGAACCCGGAGGACGGCTTACTACACCAACTTGAAGCCCGGTCGGTACTCTTTCCACGTCCGGGTGACCGACCCGTTCCAGAGCGAAATTGCGACGGCCGTGCTGGCCACGCTCGCCCTCGTTCCCTTTTGGCACGAAACCGCGTGGTTCCGGGTCACGGCACCCGTCGTGCTGCTCTCGTCGCTGGCGCTGGTCCTGCTCTGGTATCTGCACCAGGTACGCCGCCGGCATGCGCTGGAACGTGATATCGCCCTGCGTGAGCAGCGTGAACGCATCGGGCGCGACTTGCATGACGACCTCGGTAACAGCCTCGGCCACGCCGTGATGCAGGTCGCCGCCCTGCGCGAAGGCTGGCCCGTCGTTCAGCACGGTGGCGATGCCCTGCTCGCGACCGAGAACACTTTGCGCGCGGCTTACGAAGCCCTGCGCGATGTGGTCTGGGCCTCGAATCCCAAACTGGACTCGGTCGGAAGCCTGGCCCGCCGCATCTGCCAATGGGCCGAGGAACGGCTACACAACACCACGACCGCCTGTCGCTTTGACCTCCCCGAGCGATGGCCCAATCAACCGGTTTCCGGGCACTTTCGTCGGGAACTGCTGCTGGCGGCCAAGGAGGCCTTCAGCAACATCGCCCGGCATTCGGGCGCCCGCCACGCAACCGTGCGCGTGCGCTCACATGCCGCCTCCATCGAAATCGCCATCGAGGACGACGGCCGCGGATTCGTCGTTCCGGACGACTTGAATCTCGAGGTCGAAGACACAGGAAACGGTTTGCAGAACATGCAGCGACGTCTGCGCGGCATCGGGGGGAGCCTCTCGGTTGCCAGCGAGCCCGGGCACGGAACCCGAGTCGTCTTTCTCGCCCCGCTTGCCCTTCCGAAGCAACGATCGAAGGCGTCGTTGCCCGTGCCCCCAAGCTCATCCGAAGCGCCATGATTCGCACCGTCATTGTCGAGGACAACGATCCCTTGCGCCAGTGGCTGGCCGTCCTGATTGTGGGGACCGACGGCCTGGAGAACCTCGGGGCGTTCTCCAGCGCCGAGGCCGCCCTGCCCCGGCTCGGATCGCTGCGTCCCGACGTCCTCCTGCTCGACCGCCACCTGCCGGGGATGTCCGGTGTCCAACTTGCGAGGCGGGTCAAGGAACGGTTCCCGGCCACCCAGATCCTCATGCTGACGGTTGAGGATGGCCCCGAGGAGATTTTCGAAGCCCTTGAAGCCGGCGCGAGCGGCTACCTCGTCAAACGTCAGTCGCCGACGGCGATTCTGGCCGCGATCCAGGAAGTGCATCGAGGGGGCGCGCCGATGTCCAGCCAGGTGGCCCGTTTGGTCGTCGAGCACTTCCACGCCCGCGGTCGCCGCAAGGCGGTGGCCGACGATCTCACGGCTCGAGAGCGCGACACGCTGGAGTTCCTGGCCAAAGGCTACCGAACCAAGGAGATTGCCAGGGAACTGGGAGTGACCGCCGACACGATCCACACCCACCTCCGCCACATCTACGAAAAACTCCACGTTCGCAGCCGCGGCGAAGCCATCGCCCGTTACCTAGGCGGGTGAACCCACGCGCGGTCGCGTCCGCCGGCTTCGATTCATTGCGGCCACATCGGAGCGACCACGCTTCGATCGATTGCCTCGCCCGCGCTCCCGTTGTGCACACCTCACCCAAACCGAGGAAGCGCGGAGCGGCGTAGTTCGCCGACTGCGCCCTGACTCACCCGTCCGGGGGATGCGCTTCCCGAGCGAGATGCCCCACAATGTGCCCGTGAAGTCCAACATGGATACCAGCGCACCTCCGGACATCCCACGTTTTCCAAGGCTCGGAAAGCGGCGTCCCCACTTCGTCGTTGTTGGTTGTTTGGCCGGCCTGGTCGCACTCGGGACCGCAGGAGGGTCCGAGGCAACCCTGACGCCCGACGCGGTGCGGTTCGTGCTGCGACCGGTGGCCGACCAAAGCGGGGAGGATGACGAGGGGGACGGCGTCTTTGACCGTCTTGGAAACCCCAATAGCCTGTATCTGGAGGTCCGTCGCGGCCAAGGCCGGCCGGCTCGAGTCAGTTCCGCGCTCGAGTTCAAGCTGCCTGATCTGGCGAACGACATGACTGTGAAGTCAGCCGAATTGGGTCTCTACGCTACCGAGTGGACCTACATCAACCGTTGCTCCATCCGCGGGTACAAAGGGGATGGAGTGATTGCTCTGACTGACCTCGCCGCCGGTTCGTATCTGACGAGCCTCGCCTTCGCGGGAATGCCCGCCCAACGAAAGCACGCTCGCGTGACGGAGTTCGTCCGAATGGTGGCAGAGGAAGGAAAGGCTTACGTTGGCTTCCAACTCCGGGAGGGCACCGGTGTACCGTGGGCAAACGGCTCCGTCACTTTCCGCAGCAGTGACGGCGGCAACGCACCCACCCTGGAGATCCAACTGGGCCTGCGTCCATTGACGGCCGGACTGGTTGCCGCCGAGGATGGAACCACGAGACTGCGATTGAGTTTTCGCAGTGCTGCGGGACACCGTTACACCATCCAATCCAGCACGGACTTGACGGGGTGGACGACGTTGCGTTCGGGCATACCTGGCTCGGGCCAGACCATAATCCTCGATGATCTGCCGGTGCTGCCCGTGCAGAGGGTATTTCACCGCCTGGTCTTGGAACAGCCGTGAAACAGCGCCGGATCACAGTGCCCTGGGAACACGCTGCCGTTTGTCCCAGCCCGGTTCCTGGGTCTCCCACTCGGGTGAACGTCCCCCCCAGGAAAGGCGCCGGGGACTCCCTGGATTCGTCGGCGCCGCCGGGCGCCGGGGAAACGATCTGCAACAAGGAAGCAAATGCTACCAAGCGCCTCCTGCGACTTGCCATTGTGCTGATAGGCTGCCTCTGCGCCGGGGCACAGGCAGCAGAACGGGAGACGTTCAACTACACCATCACCGCCACGGGCACTTCGAACGTGATCACCCATCCGGTAGTGCGTTTCACCTACACGGTCACGGGGACTGGCACCGAGATGTGGACCGAGTTGGTCAGCACGAACCGTAATCTGAACTTCAAGGTGGAAAACACGGAGTCCGGCACGACCGCCGACACCTTCCCGTTCGTCGTGTTGTTCACCGGAAATGCCAGTCTCCGCTACAACCTGGTGGGGAAACCCTCGAATCTGGTCACCCGGGGCGTGAGGAGCCGCATGTCACTGGAGCAGGATGGCGTGGTTCTCTGCTCCGCCGACACCGGAACCGAAGGGCAAAGCCGCTCTGGCACCTGCCGCTTTGATGCCGTTGCGGGTTTGACCTATCTCGTTCACCTGTTCACCTCCGGGGAACTCGGAGAAGGCCGCGCTTCCGTCACCGTCAGTCTCCCCGATCAAGTGGAGGCGACATTTGTCGCTCAACGGTCGGCACAAGACCAGCGGGAGGGTAGTGTGGGCGCAATGGACGGAGAAAAGGAGATCGGCCCGGTCGGTGTGGGCGCCTTCCCCAGGCCGGAGCGTGGCGGCGAGGTTTCCGATGTCACTTACGCCATCGACGACGACAACCCGGAGGTCTCCACCTGGATCCGAGACGAAGCCGTGTTTGCTCGCACGTCGTACTCCGAAACGATGCGCGCGCCCTGGAGCGCAACGCAATCGGGCAGCGGCTCCGTAGAGTCCGGCATGGACGCGACGCTCGTTTCGCAATCGACTCTGGTCGCACCGAACGCCGACACGGAGTGGTCGGTAGTCGACGACAATCCGCGCGTCGCAACGTGGATGCAAGGAAGGGATCTCTTCGCAAGGACGATCGCGGTTGATCCCCCCTCGTTTCACAGCGCCGATTTCCGCTCGCCCCAATGGGTCATCGACGCTACCGAGACCGGTCGCGTTCTCTCGTACTGGCGCGCGGGCGCATACCACGCCAATGCGGCGGGACTGGATGGTTTCGCGGCGGGAGCGGGGCCTGCCGGAGCGAAACCCCACAGTGCCGATTTTCGCGAGCCTTTCTGGAGGATCGACGACACAGAGATGAACCGGGTTTTGTCGTATTGGCGCGCGGGCGGCTACCAGACCGATCCGCGCGGCGCCGATGGCTATGCGCCAGCCGAGCGTATCGGACTCCTGGTATCCGGCCCGTTCGTCACATCGCCCACGGCGGAGCCTCGTACTCCCGATGTCCGGCTTCCTGCCTCGCGACCCCCGACCAGAGGCGGCAATCAAATCAAATGAGCTATTCCAGCAAACGCACATTGACCAGCACCGCGGCGGTGGCATGCCTCGCCCTTCTCCATCCCGGGCCAGCCGGACGGGTCATCGCGTCCGACGCGGACCTGCAGCTCCTGTCCACCCAGTTCAACCCGCAGAGCGTCGCCGCCGGAGGGAAGCTCGAAGAAGTGTCCTGGTTTCTCCTGAACAACGGCCCGGATACATTGAACCGCCCGACCTTCCGCTTTGACTTGTTCCTTTCGCGCAATGCCAAGGCGGGAGACGCCGACGATGTCAAAATCGACTCCGGCACGATCCCGTATCCGGAATCGAACTGGCCGGCCGGATCGGTCGCACACCAGAGGATGTTCGGCATTGAGGTGCCCCCGGACGCATTTGGCGCCTATCGCCTGGTGTCCCGCGTGTCCCCTATCGGGACCGACCCTGTGCTCGCGAACAACTCGGCGGTGAGCGTCGGGGTCCTGACAGTCACCGGCCGCGGGTTCCGCATCATGAATCCGACGCGGAGCGCCGAGGGCTTCGCCGTATCCGTCACGACCAGTGCCAACGAGACCTACATCCTGGAATACAAGGCAACTCTGAGCGATCGGCTTTGGACGGCAGTCGCGGCGGCTTCGGGTGACGGTGCGGTGCGAGAACTCATCCACTCCGACACCGCCGGCGCGCAGGGGTACTACCGCATCGTGGCGGCCTCCCAACCGGAAAGCAGCTTCCATGCAGGCGAGGTCTATCTGACCGCGCAAGGAGAGAACCGCTTGTTCCGATCAGGGCGCGCCGTGGCGGTTCGCTCTCATCCCGGCCGGGAAGTCCGCGAGGTGGTGCAGACGCTGACGTCGGTTGACGGCGGCCTGGCGGGCTTCGAGCCGCTGTTTGAGATGTCCGGCTATGCGATTCTGGAGCTCCCGCCCGCGGCGGACTCGCTCGGACTCGAAGCGCTGTCGCAGACCCTCGCCGCCGCCGTCGGTTCAGACGGTATCGAAAACGTCGAACCTGTCTTCGAAGACCCGCGAACCGGACGCCTGTTCTCCATTACGGATGCAGTGATCGTCTGCCTGAAGCCTGGGGTCAGCGCCCCTGACTACTTCGGAAACGACTGGCCGGATGTCCGACCATTATCCGGCACGACCAACCAGTTCATCCATCACCGGCCGGGTGGCACCGCGCAGAGCGTTCTCGACCTTTCCAACGCCCACACACTCAACCCGTCCGTGGAATGGGCCGAGCCCAACTTCCTCTGCCAGGTCGTCCTCTCGGGCGAAGCGCCGTCCGACCCCTTGTTCGATCTTCAGTGGCACTTGCACAACACCGGGCAGACGGGAGGCACTCCGGACGCCGATGTGGACGCGCTGGAGGCCTGGGACATCTCCCGGGGAGCCGGGGTGACGATCGCTGTGCTCGACGATGGGTTCGATCTCGACCACCCGGACCTGGCGCAGAACGTATTTCGCAACCCAGGAGAAACGCTCAACGGGCAGGACGATGACCTGAACGGTCTCGTGGACGACGTGAACGGATGGGACTTCGGGAACGGCTGGTTGTTCTTCGTCTTCATCGAAGAACCCGACGACAATGACCCTCGTCCCGGCGACGAGGACAACCACGGCACGGCCACGGCAGGGCTCGCCGTCGCCAGGGGCAACAATGGCATCGGGGTCATCGGCGTCGCTCCTGAGGCCAGGTTCCTGCCAATTCGGCTTGCTCTCTATGGCGGAAACGGGGTGTTCGTCACGGCGCATAAGTATGCGGCAGCGATCTACTACGCGGCCGGGCGTGCGGTAAGCGGTCAACGCCGGTGGCCGGGGGCCGACATCTTCAACATGAGTTTTGGACTCGCGAACCCGAACCTCGGAGACGAAGGCATGAGAGCCATTGACGAGGCCTTGGCCTGGGCTGCCCGGGAAGGCAGAAACGGCAAGGGCTGCGTGCTCATGGCCTCCTCCGGGAACTCCCGCGTTGCCCCGGTCGGCTACCCGGCGTCTCACGCAGATGTCCTCGCCATCGGGGCGAGCACGGACCGGGATGAGAGAGCCCTTTACAGCAACTACGGTCTCAAGCAGGAACTGCTGGCGCCGGGTGGATCAGCGACAGATGTCACCGGTCAGCCGGGCGCCGATCTCCCCACTACCGATCGGCAAGGCCCTGTGGGATACAATGCCTCGGATGGCGTCGCCGGCAATTACACCCTGGAATTCCGCGGAACTTCCGCAGCCTCGCCGGTCGCCGCGGGCGTCGCGGCCCTGGTGCTTTCAGTCAATCCGGACCTGACCGCCGGGGAAGTCCGGCAAATCCTCCGTGGCACGGCGGACAAGGTCGGTTCATTGGCCTATGTGGACGGACGCAACGATGAATACGGATATGGCCGTATCAACGCATTCAAGGCCGTCCAGGCCGCCTTGCCTCCGAGGGGCACACTCCAGTTCTCCAGCGCCACCTACTCCGTTGATGAGACAGCCCCCGAGGCTACCGTCTCGGTTTCCCGCGAAGCCGGCAGTGCCGGCGCAGTGGCAGTGGCGTGGAGCAGCGGCAGTGGCTCCGCAGACTCTCCGGCAGACTTTACCGCCAGCACGGGCACTCTGACGTGGGAGGCCGGCGACCCGTCGCCGAAGACCTTCACGGTCACGATCACCAATGATACCGAGGATGAAACCGACGAGACAATCCTCCTCACCCTCAGCAACCCGACGGGCGGAGCAGCTTTGGGCGTGCCGGCGCAATCCATACTCACGATCCTGGACGACGACGTGCCGCAACTCGCCGTGGAACCCCTCACGATGGCGGTCCCCGAAGGCGGGGAATCCAGCTTTTCAGTCCGCCTCGACCGTCAACCTGCCGCCCCGGTCACCGTGCACACCGCGCGGAGTTCCGGCGATGCCGACCTGGACGTTTCTGGGGGCGAGACACTGCGTTTCACTGACGCTGATTGGAGCACGCGGCAGACCGTTACGCTCTCCGCTGCTCTGGACGACGATGCAGCCGACGGCCGCGCGGTATTCACCGTCTCGTCCGCCTTGGCGGGTGTGGAGAGCGTCATGGTTCAGGCTACGGAGACGGATGATGACGCCCAGGACCTGGTGGTCACCGGCGGTCCGGTTACGGTTCCAGAAGGCTTCACCGCAACGTTCGGTTTGCGGCTCGGGGCGAGGCCGCAGACGGAGGTCGTTGTTACGGTCAGCCGGATCAGCGGGGATGACGACCTCACGGTCAGCGGCGCGGACGAGTTCACCTATACCCCCGTCAATTGGAACGTGGACCAGACGGTGACTCTCGCCGCCGCCGATGATCCTGACGAACTCCATGGCGCAGCGATCTTCGAGGTCAGCGCGCCGGGTTGGATCACCGCCACAGTCAACGTCTTCGAGTCCGACAACGATGGGGTCGCCCCGCCGCCCGGGATCATCCACCGCGGCCCGGCGGGCTACGGCCCCGGCCAGACCGTCGAAATCACCAACGAGATTGTCTATTCGGGAACGCTGTTGTCCTTGTTGTGGACTCCGAAGCTCCCGCCTGGATGGGGGGTCGTATCCGTCGCGGCTATCGATGGCGGGCAGGTCGAGTTGGACCCGTCCCAAACAGGTATTCTGTGGGTCGGGACACTCCCGCCCAGTCCAATCCGGATGAAGTACACCGCCAAGGCGCCAAACGACGCCATCGGCACGGCGCAAATTCGGGGCGAGGTCGAATACCAGTTCAGCGGGATGGTGAACCCAGATACGCGATACGCCGCGCCGGATCCTCTGAGGCTGGAATCCGAGGCGCTGCTCCCCGTGGTCACGATCTCGGTGTCGACAGCGGTCGGCTCGGAGACAGGGCCCACCAAGGCAGTGGCGACAGTGCGCAGGTCCGGGGCAGCGCTCGAGCCGCTGA
This sequence comes from Verrucomicrobiales bacterium, assembly GCA_024233305.1. Lineage (GTDB taxonomy): Bacteria > Verrucomicrobiota > Verrucomicrobiia > Limisphaerales > J093 > J093. The sequence continues at coordinate 392,163 of JACKPV010000023.1, read as the reverse complement.
CGGTTTTCTACAATCAGGAGGGGACGGCGAGCTTCGCTGATTACACCGGCCCCACGGGGAGCGTTACCATGCAGGCGGGGGAGCGCTCGGCCGACATCGACATCATTCCGGTGGACGATCACCTCGTTGAACCGCCGCCCAACGAGACACTGACGCTCATTCTGATCGAAGGCAACGGGTACCTTGTAGGCACACCAGCTCGGGCCATGTTCGAAATCGTGGACAACGACGCGCTGGAGTTGTTGGTCAGCGCCGCTGCCGTGACGGTCCGGGAAGGACAAACGGCGGACTTCACGGTGAACTTGTCGGCCCAGCCGGCAAACCCGATCACAGTGCGAGTGGAGCGGACATCCGGGGACAGCGACATCACGGTGAGTGAGGGCAGCAGTCTGAGCTTTACCCCGGCGAACTGGAACGTGGAACAGACGGTGAGGTTGAGGGCCGGAGAGGATGAAGACGGCACGAACGGGCAGGCCACCTTCACTGTGATGGCCAATGGGATGAGTGACTGGACGGTGACGGCAACCGAGGTGGACAACGACCCGCTGGGGCCGGTCAGCCCCGGGGATTTGCCCGATTCTCTGGTCGCGTGGTGGAAGCTCGACGAGGTGAGCGGCGGTGGCGGCCCGGTCTTCCGCCGGGATTCGGTGGGCAGCAATCATCTGAGCGACAACAACACGGTGGTGTCAGGGGAGGATAGAGTGCGGGGCGTGGTTGCCCAGTTCGACGGACCTCGGGCCGCTCCGGGGGAGTATCTTGCCATCAACGAGGCGGATCAGACGGGGCTTACGTTTGGCTCCGCAGGCGAGGCGCTCACGGTTGGCGGATGGATCCGAGCTGACTTGGTGGACCCGACAGACGGGATTCTGGGGATGACGGCGCCGGATCACCGGCCGAGCATCCAGATCCAAGTCACCCAAGCGGGCTCGTTGGAGGCAGGGGTCGGTCAGGGGGATTTGTGGGCGACCGTGGCGCGGACGGACGAAGGGGTCATACAGCCCGGTCGGTGGCATCATGTTGCCCTGGCTTTTGAGCCCCTGACGGAGGAGGTCAGGACCTACGTGGATGGCACGCTCCAGGGCTTGGCCCTTAGACCCGGAGGCATCCGCACGCTCCCTGGCAGCGTGTTTGTGCTGGGCTCGAACGTCGGCTTCAGGCCCTCGGACTTCTTCTCCGGCAGCTTGAGCGATTGGGGATTCTGGCGCCGAGCCCTTTCCGAGGAGGAACTCCGAGCTCTCGCGCGCAAAGGGGGGGAAACTCCGCGAGTCTCGGCGCCCACGATTTCCCCGGACGGTGGGCTGTTCGATGGTCCGGTCGAAGTCATACTGACTTGCGATACGGTGGGCGCCACCCTCAGGTACACGATCGACGGCACAAACCCCACCGCGGCCTCCGAGGCCTATGCCGAACCGCTCACGCTACGGAGGAGCGGATTGCTGAAAGCGGCGGCGTTTCAGGATGGCTCCGCGCCCAGCCTGATTTCGTCCGCGGGCTTTGCTCTCACGTCCCAGTCCCGCACGGCTGTCCCAACGGACTTCCCTGCCCACCTGATCGCGCGGTGGAAGCTGGACGAAGCGAGCGATGGCGGTAGTCCGGTACAACGCCGTGATTCGGTTGGGACCAACCACTTGATCGACATCAACACGGTGGCGTCCGCCGAGGAAACGCCACGGGGTGTGGTCGCACGGTTTGACGGTCCGCAGGGTGCTCCGGGTGAGTACCTTTCCCTCAACGAGGCGGACCAGGCTGGGCTTGGCTACGGCTCCGCTGACGAAGCTCTGACAGTTGCTGGTTGGGTCCGGGCCGGCTTGGTTGATTCGACTGACGGTATTTTGGGCCTGACCGCTCCGGACCACCGTCCGAGTGTTCAGATTCAGATAACGCAAGCGGGATCCCTGGAGGCGGGGGCGGGACAGGGCAACCTGTGGGCAACGGTGGCGAGGACGGATGACGGAACCGTGCACGCCGGCCAATGGCACTACATCGCGTTGGTCTATGAGCCGCAGACCGCGCAAGTGCGGGCCTACGTGGATGGTGCGCTGCAAGGGCTGGCGTTGCGTCCAGGAGGGATTCGCACGCCCTCGGGCAGCGTGTTCGTGCTGGGCTCGAATGTCGGGTTCAGGCCTTCGGACTTCTTCTCCGGCAGCTTGAGCGATTGGGCGTTCTGGCGGCGGGCGCTGTCCGAAGGGGAACTTCGGTCGTTGGCAGGCCGACAGTAGGAGAGCGGTTCGAAACCGTGTAAGCCCTTTTGGAACGACGGCCAACCCAGACAGGTGGGCGGCAGGGGGCCATCAGGAACGTCCTTCCCATCCGTGTGCCGCACGCCTTCTGGACCGGGGAATCATCTTGGCCGTGACAATCCGGCAGCCAAGGGGGGCCATGGTTGGGGAGCAGGGGGATGGACGGGTAGCCGTCCGGGAGTCGGAGGCGCCAACCCACGGAGCCCCTACCCCGGGCGGCTACCCCCAAGGCAACCGGGCGGCAAAGAGGAGGAAGCGGAATCGGGAGTTCGTCACGAGACGGTCGGTTTCACCGTGACCGCCCGCCAGAGACCAGCAGGCACGTCTCGCTCGGCGTGTCCTGCGAGGTTGTTTCCAGCCGGACGTGGTGGGCGCCGATTTCGGCGAGGCGGCGGGCCACACAGTCCTGGGCGAGTTCGGGTCGGTTGCAGTCGCGGCTCAAATGGCCAAGGTAAAGCTGGCGGAGATCGGCGGACATTATCTGCGTCATGACCCCGGCGGCGGCTTCGTTCGACAGGTGGCCGTGCCGGCTCAGGATCCGTTGTTTCACGCTCCAGGGCCGCTTGACATCGTCATGCAGCAACTGCACGTCGTGGTTCGCTTCGAGCACCAGAACATTGGCCGGGCGGACCCGTTCAAGCACCAACCGCGTGGCGTGCCCGAGGTCGGTCAGGAAACCGACCGCCCCCGCCGCGGTGCGCAGCAGAAACCCGACCGGATCCTGGGCGTCGTGGGGGACGGAGAAGGTGTCGATGCCGGTGTCACCGATCTCGAACGAGGCCCCTGTTTCGAAGAGCCGAAAGGGCAGCCGGCGATCGCGGTGCTGCCAGACGATGGCGTCGCGGGTCAACCGGTTGCAGTAGATGGGGACGTCGAGGGACCGGCACATGACGGCCAGACCCTTGACGTGATCACTGTGTTCGTGAGTGATGAGAATCCCGTTCAGGGTTTCGGGCGAACGGCCGATGCCGGCGAGCCGTTGCCGGATCTGCCGGGCGCTGAAGCCGGCGTCGATGAGCAACCGCGTCTCCTCCGTCTCGAGGTAGGCGCAGTTGCCTCCCGACCCGCTGCCCAGAATGGTGAACCGAACCGCCACGCCCGCGACCGTAGCGCAACCGGAGGAGGCGCCGCAATTCCCGGCCCCGGGAAATCGCGGGTTCGCCGCACTCAATACCGCAACAAACGCCAGGCACCCACGGTGGCCGCGGCGCCAAAGAGGGTCAGCATCAACAGCTCGAAACCAATCTCCGCCACCGAACCACCGAAGGTGATCAGGCCGTGCAGCGCCGCCATGCCCCAACCGGTCGGGACGGTGAGGGCCAGCGTGCGCATCCACGCGGGACCGATTTCGACCGGCCACCAGCAACCCCCGATGGCGGCCATCAGCAGGGAACACAGAATGCAAAGGCCGATTACCTTGTCCGGGTTGGTGGCGCTCGCGCCGATCAGCACGCCGCCCGCGGCGCACGTCCACCCGTAGCTCACGACCACCAGCAGCATGCCGGCCGGTTGATCGAACACCGGGACGCCCAGGGCAAAGCGTCCGACCAGCAGCAGCACCAGCGCCTGGAGACCCGCGAGCAGAAAGCGCCCGTAAATCTTCCCGAGGACGAGTTCATGGCTTTGGATGGGGTGGACCACGAGCCGGCGCAGCACGCCCGATTGCCGTTCACCGGCGAGCGCGGCCCCGCCGAAGATGAGGCCGTTCATCATGAGGAACATCACCAGCACACCGGGCAACGACTGGTTGAAACCCACCGGCACCGGCTTGCGCCCGGCAAACCGGGTCTCGAGCCTGACCGGCCGCGGCCGGTCCAGGATCGCCCCGAGCGCCGCCGGGTTCGCAAGAATGCTGTCCCCGCCTTCGATGGCGCCCTCCGCCAGGGCGCTGTTGAAGGCAACGAGGGCCCGGAAAAGACGCGCTTCGATCATGGCGGCCGCCGGATCCCCGGAGCCTTCGGTCTTGAAGAAATCGACCTTGACCGGCGCCCGCCGCTGCACCGACGCGGTGAAGCTCGCGGGGATGCGAATCCCCCGCTCGGCTTCGCGGGCGCGCTCCGCCCCGAGCGCGTTCAACCCCTGCGCCTCGATGCCCCGCACCAGGAGGGCTCCAAGACCGCCTTCGTCGAGGTTTTCGATCAACACGGACGGGGCAGGATTGCGCGGGCTTCCGGGGCCCCGATTCGCAAAGCCCATGAAGAAGCTGAACAGCAGCGGCACGCCCAGCAGCCAGACGAACGACACCTTCTGCCGGAGGAAAAGCCGGATGTCGTGATGGCCGAGAAGCAGGATCCGTTTCACTCCCGCACCCCCTTACGCAACAGGCGATCGAAACGCCACGCGGCCGCCACAACCAGGCCCACGCCCGCAACGGCGAGCCCGGCAGTAACGGCGATCACCAGGCCGTCCGGACCGCCTTGCTCGAGTTGATGGGCGCCACGGATCAGCCAGTAGTTCGGCATGACCGGGCTGAGGGTGCGCTGGATGAACGCGGGCAGGACGTTCAATGGGAACATGCTGCCGCCGGTAAAGGCCATCGCGAACACGATCATGGTGTTCATGGCATCCGCCCGCTTCTCGGAACGCGCCAGGGCGGCCAGCAGGGTCATGCATCCGGCGGCACAGAGCACATAGGCCGCGACCAGGGCGGCCAACCGGAGCGGCTCACGCCAGGCGAACCCGAAGATCAGGCTGGCCCCGCCGAACAGGATCAATGCCCCGACCAGCATCACGGCGAACGCATGGAGCATCTTGGCCAGGAGCAACGGCAGCAGACTGATGCGCATCGTCCGGTAACGGTCCAGCGTCCGCATGCGAACCTCCTTGTAGAGGTCGCGCGTGAGACCGTCGCCAATGAACAGCAGGAACATCGCCGCCATGCCGGGCAACAGGTAGGCGAACAAGTTCACCGTCGGTGGCGCGGGCTTGGCGCTCTCGGAGGTCGTCGACTCGTAGCCGACCAGCGGCGGGAACAGAAAGTCCTCGACCCGTTCGAGACGCTCACCGCCTTGCAGGATGAGGGAAGACAACCGGATGTAATCGAGGCGTTCGGCATCCTCGAACAAGGACCGCCACCCGGGCAGTTGATCGCCGAGCAGCGCGGCCACGGCGCTGAGCCCCTCGACGGCGACGCCCATCAATTCCTCGACAATCGCCGGATGAAAGGCCTGGGCGGGATTCTTGACCAGCTCGAACGGCGACGGTTCGGCGCCGGCCAGAAAATCGGTCGTGAAACCGGACGGGATGACCAGCATGGCGCTGACTTCGTTCTCGCGCAGCAGGCGTTCGCCCTCATCGCGTTCGACGATCAGCGGTTCGAAATGCTCGCCCGCCTCCCCCTGGCTGAACGCGCTGCGCAGGAATCCGCCGAGCGCCGATTCGTCCTCGTCGACAACCGCCAGCCGGATCCGTCCGAGTCCCTCGGACGAGTCAAGCGAGCCGAAGACCGCTCCCAACAGCCCCGTGATGCAGAGCGGCACCGCGAGGAAGATGAGCACCGGCCAGGGGTTGTGCCGGGTGCGTTTGAGATCCTTGAGCAGGAGATCCAGGATCATTGCAGGGCCTTTCACTCCCGCAACTCGCGGCCCGTCAGTTGCAGGAACACATCGTTCAGGCTCGGGCGCTTGAGCGTGACGTTGTCCGGCCGCACCGGCAGCTCCAGGAGGTCGCGCAGGCAATCCGCCGGGTCGCGGTCCTCGCGCGCCGCCACCAGCCATTGCCGCGGGGTATGTTGGATCAGCGTGAAACGCTCGCTGAACGCCGGCCATTCCTCCGGGCGGGCGTCGGCGAAACGGCCCTCGATGAGGAACAAGGCGGTGCGGCTGACGCGGGCCTGCAGCTCGGCCAGCGTTCCCTCGGCCAGCAAGCGGCCATTGTCGATGATGCCGACGCGGTCGCACAGTGTTTCCGCCTCTTCGAGGTAATGCGTGGTATAAAGGATGGCCGTGCCGTCGCGGGCCAGCCGGCGGATGAAATCGAGGATGTTCTGGCGCGCCTGCGGATCGATGCCGACGGTGGGTTCGTCAAGGAGCAGGAGCTTTGGCCGGTGCATCAAGGCGCAGCCGATGTTGATCCGGCGCTTCATGCCGCCCGAGTAGTTGCGCACCGGTTCCCGTGAGCGATCCGCCAGCGACAGGGCTTCGAGAACCTCGGCAGCGCGGGGTTTGACCTCGGTCCGGGCCAGCCCGGCGAGCCGGCCCCAGAAGCACAGGTTGTCGAGGCCCGACAACTCGTCATAGAGCGCGACCTCCTGCGGGACCACGCCCATGAGGCGTTGCGACCGCGCGGGGTTGCCCCAGAAATCCTGGCCGTCGACCACCACGCTTCCCTGGTCGGGACGCAGCAGTCCGGAGATCATCGAGATGGTGGTCGTCTTGCCGGCGCCGTTCGGGCCGAGGAGGCCATAGGTTTCCCCGGCGCTTACCTTGAGCGACACGCCGTCCACCGCGCGCAGGCCTCCGAAGTTCTTTGCCAGATCGTTCAGTTGCAGCATGGCGTGCGAGCATGAATACGGCAATGGAATCGCCGAAGCGAGCCGGAAACCTGGGGGACCGGTATTTCGTCGTTGAGCCCCGGCCCGGGGGCCTGCCTGTGTCCGCGCCGGAGGGCTAGGGTTCCCGCAGATCCAGCAGCCGGAAGAACGCCGGCTCGATGCCGCTGCTCCCGAGGCGCACCGAACCGCCACCGGTGTTGCGCACGGAACCGAAATCCTCCCACGGGCCCGCCATCGGGTCAACGGTGCGCTGAAGTTGAAAGGGACCGACGCCTCCCGACCAGCGCAGGAGCAGGCTGGCCCGGGACGCGCCGGACGCGTCCAGACTCAGCAGCGGTGGCGCGGAAGAGAACTCGTCCAGCACCCCAACCGCCTTGCCGCTCGGATCAAAACCGATCATGCGGGCGGTGAATGCCGCGGGAGTCACTTCGACGCGCACATATTCGTTGATCAGCCCGCCCCCGCGGTCCTCGCCCGGCCGCGACACCCCCGGGATGGCGTGTTGTCCGCCCACGGTCATGTGCGGCCAGTCGACCACCAGTTGTTCGGGAAGGTCGAGCCAGCTGCCGCCCCCGGTGACGCAGTAATGCACGTGATGCCGGTAGCCGCGCGAGTACTCGTGCGTGTGGCCGCTGAAACACACGTCCACCCCGTAACGCTCCAGCAGCGGCACGAGCCGGGAACGCAGGTCGCTGTCGCCGTCGAACCACAGTTCGCAATAGGGCGGCACGTGGACGAACAGGAACGTGAACCGCGCATTCCGACTGGCTTCGGAGGACAGATCGCTCTCGAGCCAGACCGTGATGTCCGTCCGCATGGTGGCGTAATCGAGGCATACGAAATGGCAGCCGGCATAGTCGAATGAGTAGCTGCCATAGCCCGGGGTGAACCCGCGGCGATCCTTGCTCGGGAGGTCGGCGAACTTGCGAATGACAGCGTCGCGCCCGCGGTCGTGGTTGCCCCAGGCCACAAACCACGGGACGGTCTGGCCGAGATGGCGGGCCACCCGGTCGAGGTAGTAGGCGCGCGTGTCCGCATAGGAGGCGCCGTCCTCGGCGAGGTCCCCCGCGGTCACCGCGAAATCGATCCCGCTTGCCGCCATGTGCGCCATCATCGAGACCGTGGGTTCGTAGGGATCCGGTGCATAGGCGCCCCGGTTCACGCCCTGGCTGTCCGACCAAACGGCAAAGGAGAAAGCGGTCAACTCCTCGGGCGCCGTCCGAAACACCCGATCCGGGACGTCCGCCTCCGTGGGCGCCACGCGGAAATGATACTCCCGGTCCGGCTCCAATCCGTCGATCACGGCGCGATAGATGAAGGTGCCGAAGCCACTCGCCTCAACCGTCGCCGGAACCGCGAACCCGTGGTTGGCGCTCGCCCCGTACTCCACGCGCGCCTCCTGCTGCCCATCCCGTTCCCACATCACGGTGATCCCGCGGGAATGCACGTTCTGCAAGTAAGGAAGGGTGCGGAAGCTGTCCCGCGATGCGCGCGCGGCGGTTTCCCCGCCGGAGTCTCCAGGCGGAGCGGCGATGGCACGGGGTTGGTCCGGAGCGAAGCGCCCGTCCTGCACGGGAAGCGACAGCGATCCGACCGGGGACGCGGCCCGGGCCAGGTTCCATCCCAGCCATCCGCAAGCCAGCGCAACTGTCGGACATCGCATGCGGCAGCATGCTACGGCAGCCCGCCCGATGACGAAGCCCAAACTGACGCGCCGACGGAAGCCAATCGCAATCCCACGTCACAAAAACGAGGTCCCGCGGCCGAACCACGAACGATCGGACGCGGGACTTCGGAATCCGAGCCGGACCCTGCCGGCCTTCAGGGAGCGGGATCGAGTCCGGGTTGACCGGCCTCTCCCTCCTGGTCGGGTTCCAGACTGTCGAGGAACTTCTGGAGGTCCTCTTCCGGCACCGCCTTGGGGGCCAGTTTCAGGCCCTTCACGCGCTCCTTGGTCGCGGCCAGCAGGCCCTGCGGAGTCTCGATGATCCGCGGGGTCATGAAGATCAACAACTCGGTGCGGGTGTCCTGCTTGACGGTGCGGCGAAAGGCATACCCCAGCAGCGGGATGTCCCCCAGGATCGGCACCTTGCGCACGGCCTCGGTCTGGGTCGTATCGATCAAACCACCGATGACCACCGTCTTGCCGTCCGGCGTCACCACGACGGTTTCCGCCTCGCGTTTGGCGATGATGGGCGATTCCAGGTTCTCGGAAACCGGCACCGTTTCGTCGGTCAGGGTCGAAATTTCGGGATGCACGATCATCTCAACGAGTCCCTCCTGGGTGATGTACGGCGTGACCCGCAGGATGATGCCGACCTCGCCGTACTGGATCGTGTTGATGATGTTGCCCTGGTCGGTGGTGCGGGTGTTGGTGACGAAAGGCACTTCCTGACCCACCATCATGACGGCTTCCTGGTTGTTCCGGGCCACGATGGATGGCCGGGAAAGGACCTTCAGCTTGCCCTTCTCCTCGAGCGCCCGGAGCGTGACCTCCCAGTCATCGGCCACCACCCGGTAGAAGCCCCCCTGGGCAAGGCTGGCCATGTTGAACGCCGTGCCCACCGAACCCTCGTTGATGCCGTCGTGGGTGTACTTGTAGGAGCCCTCGATGCCGAAATCGAGCGAGTCGCGGTCGGTAACCTCGATGAAGAGCACTTCCAACAGGACCTGCGGCTTGGGCCGGTCGATGCTCTGAATGAGCTGTTGGATCTGTTCGTTGGTCGTTTCGTCCGTGACGATGATCAGCGACCGGGTCTCCTGGTCGATCTGAATCATGGCGTCGCCGAGCATGGTGTTGCTGCGGTATTGCCGCGGTTCCGTGTTGTAGCCGCTGCTGCCCGTACGGCTCCGACCACTCTGCATGCCACCGAATCCGGGGAACTGCGCCAGGGCGGAGGGGGCCAGGCAGCCCAGGAGAATCCAGGCCAGGTGGCGGTGGACTTTGACACTCGTTTTCATGATGGGTCGTAAAAGAGGATGAACAGGGATCGGGACCGGTCTCAACGCCCGCCGATGCCCCCGCTGCCACCGCCGCCGGTGTTGCGCCCGCCCAGCGTGGGATCGATCGAGGCGCCGCTGCTGGTGCGGTCGATCAACCGGCTGCTCGCCGTGCCCGTCGTGCCGGTCCGCGAACCGGTGCGGCTGGTGCTGCCCGAGGTCGTTGAACTCGGGAACAGCCCCTGCAAAATGGAGGCCACGTTTTCCACGTCGGCATGTTCGAGGGAGTAGACGTAGACGCGCTGTTTGCGGGAGGAATCGGCATCCAACCGGCCGACCATTTCCGCGATCTGCATCATGGTTTCGTGGGAGGCCGTCACCACGATGGAGTTCGTGCGCGGATCGCCCACCGCCACGACCCGGGCCTGTTCGAGCATGCGGTTGGACTGATTCTGGTTCTGGCTGTTGCGGCTGCTGCCCCGATCGCCGCCCATCATGAAGGGCGGACGGAAGCCACCGCGGGAACTGCTGTTGTTGCTGCTGCTGGACTGGTCCTCGGAGAACAACATCATCAGCAGGTCGGCCATCTCGGTGGCATCGGCATGTTCCAGCCGGAAGATGCGCACTTCGGTCAGGTCGGTGACGTTCGTATCCACCTCGGCGACGAGTTGCTCGATCGTCGGAACGAGTTCGTCCGGGGCGCTGACCACCAGCGAGTTGGTCCGTTCATCCGCGACCGCCACCACCCGGGACGCCGCCTGTCGGGCTTCGCTGTCGCCCGTGGCCCCCCCCCCGCCTCCGCCCCCATCGCCGCCGCGACCCCCCATCCGAAACCGCTCCATCATCGCGCCGAAACCGCCGCTGCTGCGACCCCGGCTGTTGGATTGTTCGTTCTTGAAGAGTTCGACCACGATCTCGGCCACCTTCGTGGCATCCGCGTAGCGCAACGGGAAGACCTTGACGGTCGAGATGCTGGAGATCGACGTGTCCAGCGCCTTGATGATCTCCGCCATGCGCCGGATGTTCGTCTGGGTGTCGGTGAGGACGATGGCGTTGCTGCTCTCGTTGGCGGTCAACTTGGCCTCCTCGGGCAGCAGGGGCGTCAGGTTTTCGATCAACCGCGTGGCGTCGGCATAACGCACCGGGATGATCTGCGTGACCACTTCGTCCTTGGCGGGAATCTGGGCGGGGTCCGCACCGGTGCGGACCGGGAGGTTCCGGCGGGGCGCGTCGCTCCGGCTGACGATCTTCAAAATGCGCCCCGAGCGGATGGCGGTGTAACCCTTCTCGACAAGGATCGCGTTGAGCAGATCGACGGTTTCGTCGGCGTTGAGCGGTTGGTGGCTCACCACGTTGACGGTGCCCGCGACCTTCGTATCGAGCACGATCACGTAGCCGGCGGCTTCGCTCAGGTAATTGAGCACCTCCTCCAGCGGAGCATCCCGGAAATTCAGGATGACCCCGTCCGGCGTCATGATACCGCGCGGCCGGGGCGGCGCGGCGGGGGCGGCTTCATGAGCCGGTTCGGGGGCGGTCGGCGGCACGGCTTCGGCCGTGTCCCCAGCAACCTCCGCGGGCCCGGACGCCGTTTGGGCGGCCAGGATCTCCGGAGCCCGACCGGGAGATATCTCGGGCTCGGCCGCGCCGGCTCCCGGCAGTTGGAACCACGCCAAGCCACCGGTCACGGCGCCCAGAAACAGGGAATGGAATCGCGTTTTCATCGCAAACAAATCAACACCGCACACTGCTGTCACCACCGCTTCCCGGCGACCCGCCGTCATCCGGCGCTCGCTCCTGACGTTCCTGTCCGGCAACGGTCTCATTGGCCTGTCTGCGCCCGCCGCCGCTCCATCATCCGGCGCATGATCTCGCTCATGCCACCACTCTCCGCACCGCCACTCTCAGCCGCGGCCGCGGGATTGTCCGCGGGAGGCGAACCGCTGACGGAGGAAGGGCGCCGGTCGCCCGTGCTATTGGACGATGCGAACGCCCCGGACGTTACGGAAGAAACCCGCCAGGGATCGTCCCCCGAGCGCTGCAGTCCCTGTCCGACTGGCACCCGCAAGGGAGCCTCGCCGCCGGTCAGCGTAACGCCGTGCGAATCGACCGTGGCCAGCGTGAGGTTCCCTACTTTGTCGCCCGGCGAGAAGATCCCCCGAAACTCGCTCTCGGAGCCGCCCAGGAAGGCGAAGGCCTTGCTTTCGTAGCAAATCGTACCGTTCAGTGAAATGGTCTGCGTTCGCGGCGGCCGCGTGGGCTCGGGCGGCGGCGTGCGGCCGGCAGGCAGCGGCTTGCGCCGCTCCGAATTGAAGATGTTCCGCTCCTCGATCAGGCGGAACCGCTCGTAACTCCGGCTATCGGGCGTCCCGGACGACGGCCGGGTCGGCGGCGCCGCGGCTTCGACGGGCGGGATGGCCGCGGAAGCGGTGGGTTCGGCGACACCTTCCTGAGCTGGCTCAGCATCGGTCGCTCCGGACTGAGCCCGGACGACCAATGCGGACCCCGCCAAACCGCCCAGCAAACCGGCAACCAGCAGGGCAACGCCCCCCGACCCGACGGGCTTGCGCCACGACCGCCAACGATGATGAAGGAACGATGGTCTCATGGTGTGGAATTCCCGGGCGCGGATTTCGAGACGAAACGAACGCCGCTGAAACGGAGGGCCACGGTCAGTTCGCGACCCCGGTCGTCGTCGGCGGCCACCTGCAATTCCTCGAGTTGCACGGTGATGGGATCGCGTTCGAGTTCGTAGATGAAGCGGGCGACTTCACCGAGTCCGCCGGAGATGCTGGCGCGGCAGTCGAACAGCTCATGCGTGGCGTCGCCCGCGCGCCATTGGGGCGTGAGCGAAGTGAAGTTGACCCGGCTCTCACGCGCCCAGCGGGCGGCGGCCCGGAGGACCTCATCCTCGGCGGCCGAGCGGTCCGCCGGCAGCGCGGTGCGGCGCATCCGATCCCAGCGCTGTTCCAGGGCCTCGCCCCGGGCCATCAAGGCCTCGCCGCGGGCGACCTGCGTTGCCAAGGCGGCAATCGCCTCGCTGCGCTCGCGCCAGGCGTTGACGTACGGTTGGAGAACCAGGCGGTCCAGCGCAAAGATCCCGACTGCGGCGCCCGCGATGATGGCCAGCCAACGCTGGCGTGCTTCAGGTTTCAGGCTCATTTTGCCACGTGAATTGGAAGGAGAATTGAATCGGGTTCTCGCCGCGCACCTGCTTCACCTTGAGATCGGTGACGCCCGCCACCTGCCGCAACCGGTCGAGGGTTTCGAGCAACACCTGGTTGTTCCGCGCCAGACCGCTGCATGACACCTCCGACCCGGCCTTGATTTCGAAGGTCTTCGCCCAGATGCTCCCCTCCTCGGGAAAGGCCGAGGTGACCTGCTCGACAATCCGGAGCGTTGGCACGGTGTTGTCGAACCAGGGCCGGAAATGGCGGATGTTGCGCTGCACCTGCTCGAGCGTGTTCACCTGCGAAGCCATGCTCTTCCATCGCTTCTCGAACGAGGCCAACCGGCTCTGGTGAACGAGCGTCACGACCACGAGCAGCGCCGCCAGCGTGCTGACGGCCATGATGGTCTGGCGCCGGCGCCCCTTGCCGAAACGCTCGAGCAGCACCTGCGCCCGGCTGACCTCCGGCAGCAGGAACTCGAACCGGACTTCGTCGCCCGCCAGGAACCGGCAGGCCGCCTCCAACGCCCCTTCACCGGCCAACGGCAGCGGCCCGTCGGGCGTGGGCACCGCCCGGTGCGGCGCTCGCTCAACCGCCGGCCACCCGGCATTCCGCAGCAGCGGTTCGCAGGCGGCGTGCAGCCCCCCCACCAGTCCGTCCGGCCCGTGGAAACGCACCGTCCGCACCGCCTCCCGGATCTCCGCCGGCAGCCGCCCGCAGGTCAGCCGGATCTCCCGCACCAACTCGTCCGGCGACATCGGCCCCGCCGGTTCGCCGGCCGTGTGCGAGACCTCCAAATGGCGGAAGGCAAGCAGGTCCTCCCCTGCCGTGACCACCAGGTTCAGCCCGGCGGGTGTGGGACAGATGTTCAACGCCGTGCCGGCGAACTCCCGCGCCGTGGCGGGACAGATACCGGGACCGAGCGACAGCGAAAGGGCCTTGCGTCCGGCGGCCGCAACCAGGCGCTCGACCGCCCGAACGCGCCGTTGCGCCACCGCCAGCAGCGTGGCCCGCGCAGCGGCGCCGGAGGAGGACCGTCGGAAAGCGAGGGCGGCCTCTCCCGGAAGGTAGGCGAACTCGCGCTCCGCCCGCAATTCGAGGAACGACTGCAAGTCGGCGGGAGCGAGATCAGGCACGTCAATGCGCGCCGCCATCGCCCAGGCCAGCGGCAACCGGATCACGCAGCGCTTTTCGGTCAGGCCGTGGTCCTTGAGCGCCACGGCCAGTTGTTGACCGGCCTCCTCCGGCGCCGCCTCGATCTGCGCGGTCGTCAGCGGCAGCGTGAACGCCTTCTCGACCCGGCATTCCCCGCCCGCCCGGCGAACCATCACCACGGCAAGTTCATCGCGCCGGACGGCCAGTCCCAGCAGGGAGTTGGGCCGCGTCTTCTGGAGCCATTTCGGAGGGTTCATCGTGAGCTTTGGCGCATCTGGGCGAGTTGCTGCATGGTATCGCCGCCCAGGCTCCAACCGGAGCCGCTGAGGTCCTTGCGATACACGATTTGCGGGGCTTCCCCGCTGACATCGATGATCACCTGCGACCGGGAATACCCCCGGCCGAGGCGACCGACGCCGACCACGTCCGCGCACACCTGGTAGGTGCGGGCGGTAAGGTAGGGCCCCACCTCGAAGGCCACGTCCTCCTCGAGCACCTCGGCGACCCAGGCCAGGCTGGCGAAATCCGTCACGCTGCTCCGACGATGCGCCACCAGCGTGTCCGCCTTCTGCTCATCCATGCCGGGCAGGCAGGCCAGAACGACGGCGCTCGCCGTGTTCACGTCGATGAGGCCCTCCGCCGGGTCGTCCTCCGAGGCGGTCAACTGATCGTCGATCTGACTGAATTCGTCGGCGGTCAGACCACTGCGGATGAAGAACTCGAGCACGCTGCCGAGGTCCTGGTTGCCGGCCAGCCGGCCGGTGATCTCCTGGGCGCGCTGGTCGCCGAAGGTCTCCTGGAGGAGCGATGTGAGTTCCTCCTGGCCGGAGTTGATGTTGATGCGGGCGGAGCCTTCGTCATCGGTGTTGGGCTCACGACTGTAAACGGTCACGTACTCGATGATGCCCTCGTCGAGCAGCCCGTCCTGATCGTCCGGCGGCCACGAGGCGTCGCCGTCGTTCTCGTTGTCATCCAGCAGGCCGTTGCGGTTGGCGTCCTCGCCATAGAGGATCGAATAGGTGGCATGGGCGACCCAACGGAGTTCCTCGACGGACTCGAAGGGGGCGTTCTTGCAGCGATAGGGCGGATCGAGGAAGCCGTAATACTGTGATTCAGCGCCGTTTTCCTGCGGTTCCTCGTCTTCGTCCCGCCAGTCGATGATCGAGGCCGCGAATTCCGCGGTCATGTTGGGGAGCGCCTCGAGCATTTCGAGAGTGGCGGTGTTGAGGTTCAACTTCGCGCACTCGTCGTTCAGGGCAAACACCCGCTGGCGCTGCGTGCCGGTTTCACCCGAACGACTCAGAAACCAGAAGGCGCCCTCGCCCACCGGCACATATTCCCGCGGATAAGTGTCCTCGGAAGGCAATTCCCCGGGCGTTTCGAGGTTCGCCAGCAGATACTCGGCGTAACGCACGCCGGCCTCGACCGCCTGCGCCGCCTGCGTGTTCGCCAGCGTGTTGTCCGCCGCCCGGAAGCTGAGCATCATGGCGTGCCCGAAAAGCAAGGTCACCGTCACCAACCCGAGGGAGACCCACAGCACCACGATCAGGATCGTGCCCCGCTCCGTCGCAAAACGGGCGCAGGCGTCTGGCGGACAATGGGAGCGCGCCGTGATCATGCCGCCCCTCCTCCCGGAGGCAACTGCCCACCGCCGCCACCACCGCCACCCCCACCGCCGGGCGGTTGCCCGCCGCCTCCACCCCCGGCGCCTCCGTCAGCATCGGGTGGTGTGTCTTCATCTCCCTCGCCGGTGGCGGTGTCCGTCTCGTTCGTGCTCGCGACCATCGGCTGGACCGACCAGGGCACCACCAGCTCGAAGGGCATGCGCCGCCAGTCCCGCGCGAGGTCGTCCACGAACAGCACCGCCAACCGGATCGCCGTCGGGGGCGTGTTTTCGTTCTGTGTGGTGTCCCAGGAATCCGCCCAGGACGAACCGTCGTAATAGCTGATCTCGAAGGACTCGACGTCGCGCAACAGGATCTGCGGCTCGGGCTCTTCTTCGACCTCGGCCAGCAGATTGCGGGTCACCCCGCGGGCCAGCGCCATACCGGCGGCGTTGGTCCAGCGGTTGTCGCGGGTGAGATAATACTCGACCCGCTGGAGGTCGCCGTACGGTTGATCGTCCGTGATGGTCCCGGTCGACGTGATCAACTCGATCCGGTCCGCGCGCCCCCGCCCTTCCGTCTCCGTCTCGCCCAGGAGCGATTCACCGAGCGCGCCGCCGGTGAGCACGCCGTTGCGCAGGTCGCGCTCGATAAGCTGGGCGACCTGTTGGGCCGCCTGGACTTCCTGGATGCGCAGTTCGCCTTCCCGCCGCATTTCGAGGGCACTGAAGAAGACCGAATGCAGCGCAACCAGAAGGACGGAGAAGGCCAGGGTCGCCACCAGAATTTCGATCAACGTGAAGCCCGCGCCCGGCGACCGGCCGCCCCGGGATGCCGGCCCCGGCCCGGCGACCAGCGCGGACGAGCGATCGAGAGCGACGGACAGGCGCGGGTTCATGAGGTCGAAGTGTCCACCAGGGTCGAGAGGGTCACGGTGTAATCGCGCCCCTGCACGGCGTAGGTCACCACCACCACGAGTTCGGTCATCGAATCCTCGCTCCAGGTGCGGCTGGTGCTCTCCCAGCGGAAGCCCGGCCAGACCTCGCCGAAATCCCCCGAGCTGTTCGTCGCGCTCCAGGCCTCCGTGATCACGATTTCGTTCAGCTTGTTCGCGGCGAGCTGGGTGGCGATGGTCTTGCGCTCGGCAACCTCGGCGGCCCGGTTGGCAAGGGTCAGTCCCTCGATGACCACGGGCACCAGCACCGCCAGGAAAACCATGGCGGCGAGGACCTCGGCGAACGTGAAGCCGCCCCGCTCAACGCGGAACCGCGGCCGTCGTCCGCTGACGTTGTTCGAGGCGCAATGCATATTCGCTCGGGCGGAGGATCTCGAAGGTCAGGCCGTTCTCACTCCGCGTCACATACAACCGGTTTTCTTCGCGATCCGCCAACTGGATCGTGACCGGACTCATCTCCCCCATCGTGCCGTCGGGCATGAACACCATCCGGATCAGGGCATCCTGGGAAAGCATGCCCTCGACGACCGTCAGACTCAGCTCGGGATGCAACGCATGCTCGAACAAGCGTCCCTCGCGCGGCTCTCCGCCCATGAGGGCTTCGATGCCGTACCGTTGGTCTTGCGAATCGATCCACAGCACAATCGGCAGGCCCACGGACATCGCCTCGTTGCGAGCGAACCGGGTGAGCGCCAGGAAACGGGTCGTTTCGTCCTCGAGCGTGCGCTGGGTGGTGAACCGCGTGAGCGAGGGCACCGCAAAGGCCAGCACCACCGCCAGAAGGAGCATCACCAGAACCAGCTCGATCAACGTGAAACCGGCCCCCGACGGGCGCCGGTCAACGCCGCTGACGCGCGTCCTCCAGCCAGTTGCCAATATCATCTTCATTCCCCGATCTTCCGTCCGGACCGTTCGAGGCCAGGTCATACCCCGCCGGGTTCCGTCTTCCCGGATACTCATAGAGGTAGCCGTTGCCCCACGGATCAAGCGGGATACCCTTCTTGAGATACGGACCGCGCCAGTCCTGCGAGTTGCCGCTGGGCGGCGTTTCCAGATCCTCGAGCGTGCGCGGGTAATACCCGTTGTCGACCTCGAAGGAATCGATGGCCATCTCCAGGTTCGCGATCTGCGACTTGGCCGCGGTTTCCTTGGCCTGCCGGCTGCGGCCGGCGAACTTGGGAATGACCACCGCGGCGAGGGTGGCGAGGATCACCAGCACCAGAAGCATCTCCACCAGGGTGAAGCCCGAACGCCGACGGGCCGCGGATCGAATAGCATGCAGTTTCATGGGTCTCGTTTTCGGTTGCTTGAGAGTCACTTGATGTAGTCCTGAATGGTGAAGATCGGGATCACCATGCCGATGAAGATCACGCCGATGAACCCGGCGATCAGAAAAAGCATCAGCGGTTCGGTCAGCGCGACCGCCGTCTTGAGCTGCCGGTCGAGCGCGCCTTCGCTCACGTCCGCAAGGCGGATCAACTCCTCGTCCAGCCGGCCGCTTTCCTCCGCCACCTTGATCATCTCGAGCGCCGACCCCGGGAAAAGCACGCGGCAATCGGACAGGCTCGCCCCGAGCCCCTCCCCCTTCCGCACCCGCTCGATCGAGCCGTGGGCGGCGTCCACGAGCGTCTGATAACCGATCGAGCGTCGCGCCACGTTGAGCGCATTGATCAAGGGCACCCCCGCCTTGAGCAACGTGCCCAGCATCCGGCAGAAGCGCGACATCGCCAGTCGCGACATCAGCGGGCCGAGTACCGGCGCATGCAACAACTGCGTTTCCCAGGTGCGCCGCCCGCGGTCACTCGCCAGCCAGCGCCGCCCGAAGGCGATCCCCACCACCAACGCCGCCGCCAGGAACGGGCCGTAGCCCCGGACCAGATGGCTCGCCGCGACAATTGCCCGCGTCAGGGCGGGCAGGGTGGCATCGAAGCCCTCGAATAGCGTTTGAAAGCGCGGGATGAAGAACACGAGCAGGAAGATGAGCACGCAGACGGCGAGCGAGAGCAGCACGCTCGGATAAATCAACGCCGCCAGGACCTTGGCCCGCAGTTCCTTCTCGCGGGCCTGGAAGTCGGCGATCTGGCTCAGCACCACATCCAGAAATCCGCCCGCCTCGCCCGCCTGCACCATCGCCGTATAGACCCGGGGAAACGCCTCGGGCGAACGCGCCATGGCATCGGCCAGCGACACCCCGTCGATGACCAGACCATGAATCTCCCGCCATTTGTTCGCCGCGGCGGGCGCCGTGGCTTCCTGAAAGAGAATGGTGAGCGCCCGGCTCAACGGCACTCCGGCGGCCAGCAGGCTCGACAGCGACCTCGTAAAATCCTCGAGCATGCTGAAGCTGATCCGGTTCCGGCTCCAGGGAACCTGGAAGCCCTTCGGCGCGCCGTTGCTCGCGGCGGGGGCATCGCCGTTTTCGACCAGCCGCACGGGCTGCAGGCCGCGGGCTTCGAGGAGCCGCATGGCCTCCTGCCGCCCGTTGGCGTCGAGCTGCCCGACCGCCAGCGTGCCATCCCCCTGCAGGGCCTTGTACTCGAATTGCGCCATGGTTCAGGAATGACCGTTCCCCAAGTCCTGTTTCGACACCCGCAGCACTTCGTCCGGCGTGGTCACCCCCTCGGCCACCAGCCGCCAGCCATCCTCGACCAGCAGCCGCAGCCCCTCGCGCCGGGCCACTTCGCGGATCTCCCCACTGGAACGCCCCTTCAACAGCAACTGCCGCACCTCGTGCGTCATGTCCATCATCTCGAACACGGCCCGCCGCCCGTAATAGCCGGTGTTCCGGCAGGACAGACAGCCCACGGACCGGTAGATGGTGGGGTGCCGCAGGGCCGGCACCTGTTCGCGGAGAACCGCCACTTCGGGCGAATCATCCGGGCGTTTGCACGCCGGACAGAGCACCCGCACCAGGCGTTGCGCCAGCACGGATTCGAGCGACGACGCCACGAGGTAGGGCTCGACCCCCATGTCCACCAGCCGCGTCAGGGCGCCGGGGGCGTCGTTCGTGTGCAACGTCGAGAAAACAAGGTGGCCCGTCAACGAGGCCTGCACGGCGATCCGGGCGGTCTCGACGTCCCGGATTTCCCCGATGAGCACCACGTCGGGATCGTGGCGGAGGATCGCGCGCAACCCGCGGCCAAACGTCAGCCCGGCCTTCTCCGAGACCTGGATCTGGTTGATGCCCTTCATCTGGTACTCGACCGGATCCTCGATGGTGATGATCTTGCGGATCGAGTCGTTGATCTCGTTGAGCGCGCTGTAAAGCGTGGTGGTCTTGCCGCTGCCCGTGGGCCCGGTCACCAGCACGATGCCGTGCGGCAGCTTGAGCACGCGCCGGAAAATGCGCAGCTCGCGCTCGCCCATCCCGAGTTCGCCCAGCCGCATCAGGTTGGCGTCCTGGTGCAGCAAACGCATCACCACCGCCTCGCCGTGAATCATCGGAATCGCCGACACGCGAATGTCCACCTCGCTGTTCTTGATGCGAATCTTGATGCGGCCGTCCTGCGGCAGACGCTTCTCGGCGATGTTGAGGTGGCTGAGGATCTTGACCCGCGAGACGATCGCCGGCTGAAAGCGCTTGATCTGCGCCGGCACGGGCACGTCCTGCAGGATGCCGTCGATGCGGTAACGGATCCGGAGTTCGTCCTCGTAGGGCTCGATGTGGATGTCCGTGGCACGCAATCCGATGGCGTCGCCGAGCACCTGGTTCACGAACCGGATGATCGAGGCGTCCTCGGCGGCCTTGTCGAGGTCGGTCTGCTCGTCCTCGGCCTGCTCGACCACCTGGAAGGCGGACTCGGCGCCAAGCTGGTCGATGGTATCGGCGCCGAGCCCGAGCTGCTTCTTGATCTCGCGCTGCAGGGCTTCCTGCGGGGCGAGAACGGGTTTGAGCTTGAGGCCGGTCAGCGTGCGGAGGCCGTCCAGCCCCGGCGTGGCGAACAGCCGGTTCAGGGCGACCTCCACACTGCCGTTCACCTGCCGGAGCGGGAGCAGTTCCTCCCGTAGCAGGACGCGCGCCGGAAAGCGCGCGAGGAGCTGACGATCGAGCGGCGGGTTGTCGAGCGGCGAGAAGTCAATGGCGTATTCGGCGGCGAGCCACCGCAACACGTCCTCCTCGGAAGCCACGGCGCGCCGGCCCTCCCGGACCTCCCGGGCCAGACTGGCTGCGTCCGCTTCAGAAAGCTGCTGACCAGCAACCATCCCGCCCAGCAACTCCTCCACCACCGGCCTGTCGCTCGTGTCGCTCATGGAAGGATCGGTAATTGCCGCTCTAGTCGAGCTGACCCATCAGCACCAGCGTGGCCTCCTGGCGCGGAGTGAGCACCCCGCGGAGCTTGTCGCGCGAGGCCTTGAGTTCGGCTTCCGCCTTCTTGCGCGCGTCGCGAACCGCCTTCAGCTTGGCGTTCAACTCCGCCGCGGGCGTGTTCTTGTCTTCGAGGGCCTGCCGCAGCGCTTCCACTTCGGCATTGGCATCGCCGCCCCGCATGCCCCGGCGCCCCTGACCCTGACCCTGTGCCTGGTCCTGGCCGCCCGGTCCGCCCTGTCCGCCCGGAGGCCGGCCCATCATCATGCCGAAACCGCCGAAGCGCCCGCCCATGGCGTCGCGCTGTTTGGCCATGACATCCTCGAGGAGCGGCTGGATGACCTTCCACTCATCGTTGCTGGCCTCCAGTTGCTCCTGGTAGCGCTCCATCATGCGCTGCCGCATTTGCTCGGGATCGAAATTGCCGAAGCCGCCGCGCCCGCCCTGTCCACCGGGACCGCCCTGCCCGCCCCCCCGCCCCTGGGCCAGGGCGCTTTGGGGCAGGAGAACACAGGCTGCGGCCATCGTCGCGAGCAGTATGGTTTTGACCGTTCGTTTCATCGCTTGAATTTAGGTTTGTTGATGTTGCACACCTTCCGGCCCAGCGGGCCGGCCAGTCTGAAGGGCCAGACGCAGGGGGGGGGAACGAGGTTACGACCGGTTTGTGCCGCGGCCCCAACGAAAACGGCCCGCCGATGATGGCGGGCCGTCGACTCGAGGTTGGTTGTGGTTGCTGTGGCTTGCCCCGGACCGCGCGTCCAGGGTCAATCCACCACGCCTTCCTTGCGCGGGGTTTTGGAGCGTACCCAGGCGACATCCGGCTGTCCGGCCGGAACGGTGAACCCGGAGAAGTCCGACATCTTCACCGGGAGCTTGGTCGTCTTGCCGTCGCCCACCCACTTCTTGATCTCGGAATGGCCGTCGGCAAAAGCATAACCGCAGGCGCCGTTGTGATAGCTGGCGGGCAGGTCAATCCACTGCCATTTGTAGGGGGCAAAACACCCGGCGTCGTTGATGCTGTCCGGGTGCTCGTCCACATAGACCCACGTCTCGGTCGGCCCCGGATTGCCCAGATCGGAGGTCTTGCGCACGTGTAAGAAGCTGGAGTCCCAAGGGCTGCCCGCGCTCCCATTGCCCCATCCGATGCCGATGTTGCCCGAGACGCTGCGGACGCGTTCGGTCCAGCCCCGGGCGCGCTGCGCCGGGCTCACGAACTTGTCGGCGGGGCATTTGAAGATGTTCTTGGTCTCCGCGAAGTAGGCGGCGAGCAGGGAATATTGCGGGTCGGTCAAGTACTGGACGTTAGTGTTGTCCTGACTGGTGCCCCAGTCCAACCAGCCGACCACCCACGGAGTGCCGTACTGAGCCCGCAAACCGACCGTGTTGCCGCCGTGCAGGGAGATGGGAAACTCCTCGTTGTTGTCGCCGGTGTACATGATGTTGGCCAGCATCAGCTGCTTGGTGTTGTTCATGCACAGGATGCCGGTGGCTTTGGCCTTGGCCTTGCTCAGGGCCGGCAGGAGCATGCCGGCGAGAATCGCGATGATGGCGATCACCACCAGCAGTTCGATGAGCGTGAAGCCGGAACGCTTCCCGCCCGGGTAACTCGGGTTGCCTTTGGTTGATTTCATAACTGCATCTTGCTTGTCATCCACCCCTTTCGGAAGGGGCTTTTCCAGACCCGCCCGGCCACCCTCAACCGCCCCACTCACACCTTGCACGCGTCGGGAATCCGCCGGCCCGAGGTCCATGATCCATGTCCCCATCGTGGCACCGGCATAAGCGCCGCGGAATGTGCGTTTGGCCGCACAGACATCGCCCACCCATCGGCGGTTGCCGCGGGCGGCGGACGCCCCACGGAGACCCGGTCGTCCCCCAATATCGCCCCGCCCCGAAGGCCGGATTGTCTTCCGCGCCCGTTTCCCCGACCCTGGCCGGACGCTCCATCGCCAAAGCCGGCGCCCCGGCAGGGATGGAGGGCGCAAACGCATACCCGCTGCGAACCATGTTGAACCCATCCTACCCCGCCTGGCTGGCCGGCCAACCGATCCAGCCCAACACCGACCTGACCGTCCGTGACAAGTTCACCGGGGCGGTCGTCACGCGGGTGCCGCAGGTGGACGCGGCCCTCATCGACCAGGCCATTGCCGCCGCGGCGCAGGCGGCCGCCCCGCTGGCCGCCATGGCGCCCTACGAACGCCGCGACATCCTCGATCACTGCGTGCGGCGCTTCACCGAACGCGCCGGGGAACTCGCCGGAGTCCTCTGCATCGAGGCCGGCAAACCCATCCGCGACAGTCGGGGCGAGGTGGGCCGCCTGATCGATACCTTCCGCATCGCCGCCGAGGAGTCCGTGCGCATCGGTGGCGAGGTCCAGAACCTCGAAATCAGCCCGCGCGCCCGGGGGTACCGCGGCTGCTTCAAGCGCGTGCCGATCGGCCCCTGCTCTTTCATCACCCCCTTCAACTTCCCGTTGAACCTGGCCGCCCACAAGATCGCGCCCGCCATCGCTGCCGGCTGCCCCTTCGTGCTCAAGCCCGCCAGCCTGACACCGGTCAGCGCCCTGCTCATCGGCGAGGTGCTCGCCGAAGCCGCCCTGCCTCCGGGCGCGTTCTCGATCCTCCCCTGCCGCCGCGAGGGCGCAGACCTGTTCACCACGGATGAACGCCTCAGGCTCCTGAGCTTCACCGGATCGCCCGAGGTCGGATGGGCGCTGAAGGCACGCGCGGGTCGGAAGAAGGTCGTGCTCGAACTCGGAGGCAACGCCGCGTGCGTGATCGACACGGATGCGGATCTCGAAGACGCCACCCGGCGACTCATGATCGGCGCGTTCTACCAAAGCGGGCAAAGTTGCATCGGCGTCCAGCGCATCCTGATCCACCGATCGGTCTACCCGGAGATGCGGGAACGACTGGTCGTCGCCACGCGGGCGTTGAGGATGGGGAACCCGGCCGAGGAGGCTACGTTCATCGGGCCCCTGATTGCGGAGACGGAGGCGCGCCGCCTGGAGGCGTGGATCCAATCTGCGGTGGACGCCGGCGGCCGCTTGCTTTGCGGCGGCCGACGGGACGGCGCGATGCTCGAACCGACATTGCTCGAGGAGGTGCCAAAGGACCAGCCGATCTGGGACCGGGAGGCCTTCGGTCCCGTGGCGGTGCTCCAGCCATTCACGCGCTTCGAAGAAGCCCTCGACGAGGTGAACGACAGCGCGTTCGGGTTGCAGGCGGGCGTGTTCACCCGCGACGTGCACCGCATGCTTCAAGCCTGGGACCGGCTCGAAGTCGGTGGGGTCATCATCGGGGATGTGCCGTCGTGGCGCGTGGATAACATGCCCTACGGCGGGGTCAAGGAAAGCGGCCTGGGCCGGGAGGGCGTGCGCTTCGCCATCGAGGAAATGACCGAGATCCGCAACCTCGTCATTCGCAGCCCCTGAGCCGTGACCATTTAGTAGGAGTCACCGCGGATGGGCACGGATGGGCGCGGATATTGGGAGAAACAGAAGCGACCTGCCCCGCGTTTGGACTCACCGTTCAGTGATGGCTCCGCCCCCTCTCTCCTACGCGGCTTTGCCGCGCCCCATCCGTGTCTTCGCCATCGAGGAAATGACCGAGATCCGCAACCTCGTCATTCGCACCCCCTGAGCCGTATCGATTCAATAGGCCGTAGCCGCTGACGTACCGTCGGCGCTGATCTTCATGGGCGGGTGCGCTTCCCCCGCTTCCGACCGGCAGTCACGTTCCGGTGAATCGTCGCGCTTGACGGCGAGTACACGTCGGCGGCTACGACGTATTGAACCCGTACGGCTAAAGGCAGGTCCGGCCGTGACCGGACCTGCCTCGCGTTTTGGCGTAACCCTTTGACAGAAAAGACTATTCCGCCGTGATGGCGATCAGAAACGGCGCCGCACTGCTCATGGTCGAGGCATAGTCGATGCTCTCGATCTGTTCATCGGGGCGGGGGTTGTCCCAAGCCGTGTGGTAGAGGGACAACGGGACGCCGTTCGGTAGCGAGTTGTTGGGCCCGGTCCAGGCGACCTTCAACTCGGCCGAACCGGTCACATCCTGCGGCGTCCACCAGTCCAGCACATCGCGTCCGTACAGGACTTCAATGTGCCGGGTCTGGCCGTCGGCATAGTGAACGGTGTAGACCCCGATCTTGGTGAACAGCGGAGCATTCCAACCACAGGCATGCAGGAAGTGCAGCCGGGCCGCAGTCCGGCGCACCTCGATGCCTTCGACGATGCCGGGAAATCGGGCGCTGGATTCCGCAATCTGGCTGGTACCGGCGAGTTGGACGATGCCGCGCACGTCAAACGTCACCCCGTCGAATTCGACCAACCCGGTCGGCACGTTCTCCAAGGTGTTGTTTTGCATCGTGCCATGATGCCAGCTGTCCTCGAGCGACGCGTTGTAGTGGGAGCCGAGATCGATCTGGTCCTCGCCGGCGTCGGCCGGACGATCCGGGATCGGGTGTTCAGGGTGGGCATCCTGCTTCTTCGGCGGGCGCGGAATGAAGTCCCAGCGGGGATTGATGACCAGCGCCTCGTCGAAGTTGCCCGGGTCCTGATCGCCCGGTCGCCAGACGCGATCCCGCGCGGCCGCCTGTTTCTCCGGCGTGGCGAGGTATCGGTCCACCACGGCGTTGCCAACGCTCGAGATCAGGGTTGCCAACGCCTCGGTGCTCTGGACGAACGAGAGGCGCAACATGTCCGGTTGGACCTGGGTGTAGCACAGACTGCCGCCCAATTCGTCGGCGTGTTCGGCGTAATCCTCGAAGACGGCGCTGAGCAGCGGCACGACCGCGGGCCGGGGATACACCACGTTGCCCGGCAGCAGGGCGTAGAAATCACCCGCTTCGTTCCGGCAGAGGGCATACAGCAGCTCGGGCATGGGCTCGCGTTTCAACGCCTTCACCATCGCCTCGGGATCCGTTTCACCCGCTGCGATCTCGCCCGCCCGAGCCAGGTAATGGTCGAGGTCCATCCGCACCCGGCCCTCGATCCGGCCCAACCAGTCGACGAACAGCGGCACATTCTGCAGCACGCGATGCACCTCGACGCGGGTGACACTGTCCGGCACCTGGTCCAGGAGTTTGCGGGTGGCGACGGGCAGTTGCGGTTCGACGCCGGCCCGCAGTCCCGCAAGCCAGTTCGGGGCGGCCAATCCCTGGTGGTAGACGAGGTAGCCCCCGATCTCGCGGGCGTGATAGACGCGCCGGTTCACCAGCTCGTGCTGGTCGTAACCGAAGATGCCGCCGTGCGTCCGAAACGCGCTTTCGAACACCAGCCGTTGCACACCCTCGAGGCCCTCGACCGCCTCCGCATCGAACCGCCAGACATGGTCCAGCCACGGATCGCGGCGCGTCGTTTCGCGGGCGAACTCGACCCCCAACGCTTGGTTCTGCGCCAGTGATTCCGTCTGGGCGCGATAGACCTCCTCGAGAAACCCGATGTTTCGATCCGGCACAATCGAGACCGCCCTCGCCGACGGCAGGTTCAAGCGGTTCAGGTAATCGACCAGCGTCGGGCTCTCCTCCAGGGAAGGCTGCGGCGCCACGGGCGCCTGCACGGTCAACGTCCACGGCACCTGCGATTCCACGCTCGGCACCGGGGCCTGCGCCTCGAGCAATTCGCCGAACCGGTCGAACCACGCGGCGGGCAGCCCGCGCGACGCGAACTCCTCGCGCACCGCCGCGACCCAGGCATTGAGCACCGGCGTAGTGGTGGGCGCCGGCTTTTGCCCTTGCACCGAGAAGCACGAGACATCGTCCCCGAGCCAGGCCAGGGCCGCGCGCACTTCGTCCATCGGAATGGCCCGGGTTCCCTGGTCCGGCTGGAACTGCGAGGAATACACCGCCAGCCCGAGTTGCGGGAACTTCGCATCGAGGTCCGCCGTGAAGCAGAGCCCCTCGAAGGAAATGAGCTGGCGGGTGAAGAAATCGACCAGCTTGCCGGAGGTCACCGCCGCCACCGCCTCAACGTAGTCGGCCAGTTGCTCCAGATCCTCGACACCCCATTGCGCCTGGAACTGCCGCTCAATGGCCTCGCGTTGTTCGCGCGGCATGTTCGCCAGCAGCTCGGTCCGGTGCTGGTGCAGCATGGCCAACAGGAACGGACGAATCTGCTGCAACTGCAGCGCCGCCGGCTTCACCAACCGTGGGTCGCAGACGACCGCCAGTTGCTGGTCCGCCACCGTGGGCAACACCCGGCCGAGGAAGGGATCCTTGTCCAACCGTTCCGCCGTGGGCATTTGGTGCAGCGCCATCGCCAGGGCGCGATCCCCGCAGAGGAACATCCGGTCCGCGCCGCACACGACATGCAACGCCGGCAGTTCCCGGTGCGCGGACACCACCCGCAACGCGGCCCCGTCACCCCATTGCACGCGTTCGACCTGCTCGGGCTCCAGGGCCATGGTCAACAGCATGGCAAGGGCGTCGCGGTTGGCCACGGGAAGACTGAGAATGAACAGTCGACGCGGATCGCCGGGGTAAAGGCTGAGCGTCACCGTGCCGCGCGCAGCCAGACCGAACTGGTTGGCGATGCTCTCCTCGTTCAACGGCTGCCCGCCCAGTTGCATTCCCAGGGCCGTGAGCAGCGGGTGCTCCAGTTGGAGGAGGTTCTGCAAATCCGGCGGCGCCGCCCGGGCAGGAACAGCCGCCTTCAAAATCCCTTCGAGCCCTTCCAGCACCGGCAACACGCCGTGCAATTCGACATGCACCACGGCGCCCGCGGGAAGCACCTGCAGCGCGCCCCCCGGGCGAAGCCCGTGATCCGCCAGTTGCGCGGACGAAATCGCGTCCGCCCGCGCGCAGCCCAGCGAGGCAACGACCGCCGCCACCACCGGGCACAGAGTCAGGAGTAGCTTACGTTTCATGGTTTCAAGACAATAGAATTACGGCAATGCGGCGATGCCGGCCTCGTTTCAAATCCGGGCTGGCACCCCCGTCGAAACGAAGACACAGCGGCTCCCGCCCCGGTTTCAGTTTTTCTCGGTCGACAGAAACCGCTCCAGGAGCCGCTCAGCCGTGCCGATTCGATTTGTCGTAGCCGCCGGCGGGTAGTCGGCGCTGAATTCCATGGGCTGCATGCGGTCCCGCCCGCGCCGACCGTTGGGGGCCTCGGACCGAATCGTCCCGAACCGGCGGGTGGCCATCCGGTTGCTTCGCGCCTCCATTTTGCTTGCTGCTCATACGACAGACTGATTGGCTCACGAGGAACCATTACTCGCGATGAAAGCCCTCCTCCGTCTTCTGGCCTGTCTCGGCGCCGGCCTCCCGCTGGCCGCCGCAACCATCCCCCTTTCCTCCCTCGACCTCGCCCACCTGCGACAGGGTTGGGGCACGCCACAGATCGACCGGACGGTCACGGGCAAACCGATGTCCATCGCCGGCCACCCTTACGCCGCCGGCATCGGCACCCACGCCCGCAGTGTGCTCTGGGTCGACCTCGGCGGAACCTGCGACCGCTTTCAGGCCTGGGTCGGCGTGGATGACGCCGCCGGCAGCGACAAGGCCTCGGTCCGTTTCCAAGTGGTGGCCGATGGCGAGAAGCTCTTCGACTCCGGAGTTCGCCACTCCGGGGAAGCGGCGGTTCGCGTGGACGTGCCACTCACCGGTCGCCGGGAACTCGTGTTGTTGGCGCTGGGCGCCGGGGACGGCATCGACTTCGATCACGCCGACTGGGCCGAAGCGGTCTTCCTGATGGCAAGCGGCCATCCCGTGTCCATCCCGGTGCCGGATGAAGAACCCGTGATGCTCACCCCGCCGCCGGGACCCGCCCCGCGCATCAACGGGCCAACCGTCCACGGCTGCCGCCCGGGCCATCCCTTCCTCTACCGGATTCCGACCACCGGCGAACGCCCGATCCGGTTCGCCGCCGAAGCCCTTCCCGACGGCCTCCACCTCGACCGCGACCGGGGAATCCTCGGCGGCACGGCCCCGGTCGCGGGCGAGTACGACGTCACTTTGCGGGCCGCCAACCCCCACGGCGAGGCGTCGTTTCGCTTCCGAATCGTCGCCGGCGACAAACTCGCGTTGACCCCGCCGATGGGCTGGAACCACTGGTATGCCCATTACAACCGCATCACCGACGCGATGATGCGCGAAGCCGCCGACCTCATGGTCCGGACGGGCATGGCGGACGTCGGGTACCAATACGTCTCGATTGACGATTGTTGGATGAACGCGCCGAAGCACGACGACCCCCTGCGGGTGGGGCCGTTGCGCGACGAACACGGTGAGATCCTGTGCAACCGGCATTTCCCCGACATGCCCGCGCTCACGGCCCACATCCACGCTTACGGGCTCAAAGCGGGTATCTACACGTCTCCGGGCCCGCTCACGTGCGCGGGATTTGCCGGGACCTACCAGCACGAGGAACAGGACGCCCGCACCTTCGCTCGTTGGGGCTTCGATCTGCTCAAGTACGACTGGTGCTCCTACGGCGGCGTGGCAACCGGCGAAGGCCGCGAGCGCCTGATGAAGCCCTACCGCCAGATGGGCGACATCCTCCAGGGCATGCCCCGCGACATCGTCCTGAACCTTTGTCAGTACGGCATGGGCGACGTTTGGGAGTGGGGCGCCGAGGTGGGCGGCCAAAGCTGGCGGACGGCGGGCGACCTGGGTTTCGAGTTGAACCGGGTTTTCGAGGTGGCGCTGAAGAACGCCGAACACCGCGCCTGGAACGGCCCCGGCGCCTGGAACGATCCCGACTACATCCAGATCGGCCACATCGGCAACGCCCGCGGCATGGGTGAACCGGTTCCCTGCCCGCTCGGTCCGAACGAGCAATACGCCTTCATGTCGCTCTGGTGCCTCATGGCGGCGCCCCTCTTCTACAGCGGCGATATGGCCAGCCTCGATCCCTTCACCCTCAACGTCCTCTGCAACCCCGAACTGATCGCCATCAACCAGGATCCACTCGGCCAGTGCGCGCGGGTGATCGACCTGAACGAGGAGACCTTCCTTATGCTCAAGGACCTGGCCGACGGCTCCAAGGCGCTGGGCTTCTTCAACCGCGGCGAGTTCCCGACCCGGATCACCGCGGCATGGAGCGCGCTCGGTCTCGCGGGTCCGCAATCGCTCCGCGACCTGTGGCGCCAGCAGGACCTCGGACGCTTCCGTGACCGCTACACGACGGAAGTCCCCCGCCGCGGCTGCGTGGTACTGCGGGTCGGATCGGCAAAGTGAGGAGCCAGGCCGGGACGATGCCGTAACTCGTGGCCGCTGGCGCCGAACCGACGCGTGATGTGCCGGGGTTACTGACGAGGCACCGGGATGGACTACCCGTCTCTCCTCACCCGCCGTCCGGGCACCCTCTCTCCATCGGATGGGGTGAGGGCCGGGGCGAGGGGGCACCGCGAACCGCACAGCAAGGCAGAACACCAGATCTCGGCGGAAATCAGGAAGAGACGCTTCGGTAGATCAGGCGCAGGTCGGTGCCGGAATAGGCGCCAGGTACTCTGTCGCCCCGGAGGACGCACGGTCACGTTCTGCCCAAAGCGGCGCGCACGGGGTGACGCGCCCTACCACCAGGCCCAGGTAGGGCGCGCCGTCCCCTGCGCGCCGCCCGAGATCCAGCCCCCCCGTTCACCTCCCGGACCCGTATCAAGCGCAGTGCCGCTCACTCACTCGACCCGCCACCTCAAACCACTCCGTTTCGGGCTTCCGCCCACAGTCAGTCGCCCGGGATCAGGTGCTCTGGCAAGCCCAGGGATTTCAGCGCCGACTGCGCACCGGCGGCTACCGCAGTCTGACGCGAGGCGTCCGAACCTACTTGCGCGACATGCGTTCGCGCGCCAGTTCGAGGATGCGGCGTTCGCGCGGGGTGAGGCTTTGGAGGCCGTGCTGCGAGATCTTGTCCAGAATGGGATCCACCTCGCGCTCGATGAACTCCTGCGGCGGCAGGTCCTCCTGTTCGGTCCGGGCGGCCGGCTGCCGGCGGGGACGCGCAGGACCGGACATCACCACCAGTTCGGGTTCGCGCCGGCTGCGCAGCACCCGGGGCCAGCGGAGATTCAGGCTGCGGGAATGCAGGGCGAAGTGCACGTAGGCCACGCCGCTGAGCAGGCCGCCCAGATGACCGGCATGCGCCACTCCGCTGCCACCCTGCAACATGCCCAGCACCGCGATCACCGCCGAGACGACCACCAGATACTTCGCCTTCATGCTCACCGGCAGCACGAAGGCCACCAACGTGGTGATCGGCATCTCGCGGTTCATCATGGCAAAAGTCGCCACGATGCCAAACAC
The DNA here is from genome assembly GCA_024233305.1 of Verrucomicrobiales bacterium. GTDB lineage: Bacteria > Verrucomicrobiota > Verrucomicrobiia > Limisphaerales > J093 > J093. The sequence goes on along the minus strand of JACKPV010000023.1, from coordinate 361,056 downwards.
GCCGCACGAGGCGCCCACCGTGCCGAGGACCCCGAAATGCCCCGGGGCCACCCACGAACAAATCGCCTGAAGCAGACCGCCCACCGCCCCGCTCGCCAGGTACAACCGCCAGAAACTCGCCCGCCCGAGCGTGGTTTCCACCGTGCGGCCAAAGAGGTAGAGCATGAGACAGTTGATGCCCAGATGGAACAGGCCGCCGTGCATGAACTGGAACGTCACCAACTGCCAGACCGCCCCCCTCGCCAGGTCGCCCGGGACCAGAATCGCATGCGAAAGCAGCCAGCCAAGCGTCGACCCCGGCCGCAGCCGGGCCAGCAACTGGATCGCGAACACCAAGGCGTTCGCCACGATGATGATCATCGTGGCGGACCACGGCGCCGGCGCCGGTCGCTCGCGCATGTAGGGGCGGTCGTAAAGCACCGTGCCCAAACTAGCCGCCCCACCCCACCCTTTCAACGGGCTTTTTCCTCGCAACCCGCCGCCGGTTCCCGGTGGCGGTTACCCACAGGGATCCTCTTTCGGCATCCGCCCGGGTCGGCGACGCAGCGTGGTGAAGCCAACCAAGCCGAGCCCCGAAACGACGGCCCATGTCTGCGGCTCCGGCGTCGGCACGTAGGACCGGCTGTAATCGGTTCCGCTCGTGCTGCTCACCGAAAAGCCGCCCGCCGCCAGCGGGTTGCCTCCGGCGGTCAGATCCGAAAGCCCATCCCAGTAGATGCTGTTCCCAAAGTCCACCCACACCGTCGCCGTGCTGTTGAGCGGCAGATCGGACCAGTATTCCCGATAGTTCGATGCCGACGCGGCGGCGTCGGCGATCAAGGAAAAGGACAGACTGAAAGGAGTATCGAAGTAGAAACCGAAGGGAATCTGCGCGTCGGTGGGGATCGAACCGTATCCCTCGTACTGCCGGAACCCCTCCACGAACCCGAAAGCATCGTTGCCGACACTGCCCTGGAAGGACACCTGACCGTTGGCGAAAGCGTTGCGCGAGTATCCCTGAAGGTGATAGGTGCCGCCCCCGACGGAACCTGGCATCCACAAGGATACCACTGCGGTGCCGAACGTGCCCGGCGCGACGCCGGGAGCGGAAATGGTTACCCAATCCTGATACTCGATCTCGACCCTGCCGGCGGCGAAAAGGTAGGAGGAATTCCCCGGGGTCTCCGGCATGCGCGCGGCTACCGTGGCTCCGGCGGCTGCCCTCAACACCCCCGGCCCACCGCTACCCTTGGCGTATGCATTCTCGTTGTCATGGCTGGTCGTTGAACTCACGAGCCCATTTCCGTGCAATGTCGCGGACAACGGGTGCGGATTGGCGTTCGAACTGTCAACCGTCGCGTTCATGGAGATAACCTGGGCCAGCAGGCTGTGGCACGCGCCAAAGGTCGCCAAGCCGACCGCAAGCAGCCAGGTTCGCCGACGATTCGGATGGATGGGATTCATGGTTTTCACAAGGTAGCCGGCCTTTCACTCCGGCTTGGGGGTTGGTTTTTCCGCTGACTTCCGCGATCCGCCGAGTGGCTGTCGCCGGCCTGACGCGCCCAGCGCCACGCCGGCAGGACGGGCAGATGGTTCATGACAAGAGAAAAGTCGGCATCGCGACCGAGACGTCGCCCCCCGCATCCCGGCATCCCGACAGCGGCCAATGACCAGAGCGAGCAGCCCGACCGCCGATCCAATGGCCCAGAGTTCAGGTTCGGGCACGGGAACGTAGGAGAGGGTGTAATCGGTCCCGCTGGCGCCACTCGCTGAGAAGCCGTCCGGGGCCAGTAGACTGCCGCCGGCCGTCACCCCCGAAAGCCCGTCCCAGTAAACGCTGCTGCCGTAATCCACATCGAGCCACGCACTGTTGGCGCCCGCCGGTGGGTCATTCAGTGTCGAATGGTAGTTGTAGGCAGTCGCCTGGCCGAAGAGGGACAGGTGAATCGTGATCGCAAACGGCGTGTCGAACGTGAAGGTGAAGGGCACGGTGATCTGGGTTGGAATGCCGGGCTGACCTGAGTAGGCACCGATGCCGTCGCCAAAGCTGTAGTTGCCGTTGAGGAAGTGGCCGTTGAGGACAGCCTGGGCGTCGGCCGTCGCGTAGCTGGAGTAGCCGTCGTGGCTGGCCGTGCCGCCCGTGAGCGAGCCGGGAACCCACAAGGCGGCCACCGCGGAACCCACCGTGCCCGCCGGCACGCCAGGAGCCGAGATGGTGAGGGTATCTTCATAAGTCACGTGGGCCCCGAGTTGGACACTGCCACTGGAGCCGGCGGGCCACGAGCTGGGCCAGGGCGCAGTGGCACTCCCCGAGACCCGAGCCTTCAGGACCCCCGGCGCCCCGGTGGCAGTTGCGTACCCGTGGGCGGTTCCTCCGGAGATGTTGGGGAAGTCGCCGGCGACCGTCGTCGTGCCCGCCTGATAGAGTTGCTGGTTCAACGCGGTGAATCCGGGAGAGGAGGCCGAAACGCCCAAGTCAAAAACCTGGCCTCGGGTGCTTGCGGGCCAGGCTACGGTCACCAGCGCCGCGGCCAATTTCAGTGTGTCATGCAAACTCGATTTCATCAGGTTCCTTCTCGTTGCTCGTCGGGCTTCCCCATCGGACCAGCCTTTTTCCAGTGCGCTGATTTGGTAACCCCGCATTGCCCGACTGGCAATAGAGGTAAATGCCCCTAGACATGTGTTCCCAATTATCTCTTCCGCGGCGAAACCAGGCGGGCCAGTGACCGGGCAGCGACCGTGCGCCTCGAACGCCGCTGAGCCGTAACGATTCAGTAACTCGTAGCCGCCGACGTGCAGTCGGCGCATGATTCAGCTGGGATAGGGCTGCCTGCCGCCGAGGGCGACGATTCACCGAAAAGTGACTGCTGATCGGAATCGGCGAGACCGCGTAAGCCCTTGGATTTCAGCGCCGACTACACGTCGGCGGCGACCACGTGTTGCATCGTTACGGCTGAGGAGTGAGGAGGGAACATGGTGACAGGTTCACAGTTGAGGCACGCAGCTTCGGTTCCTCCCGAGGTCCGAGCCCATCCGTCGTAGGGGGATAAGGATATGGTGACAGGTTCGTAGTTGGCAGCTGTCTCGCCGGGCGCGAGAGGTGGCGCGGAATGAACCCCGCCGCCCAAGCAGCAAAGACGCGCGTGGGTCTCCCAGCCCCCAGACCGAAGGCGGTCGACAGGGTGACAGGTTCACTATCAGGACGGGCGGCTTCGGTCCCTCTGGATAGCGGTGCCCGGCCAAGCCTATCGGGGGTGGAGCCTGCGGCCGGGGTGCGGCGGAAATGCGGTGACCCGTCGCCAACGTCGGATCGACGGACAATTCACTGCCGAGAAGGTCGCTTGGCGCCGGGGCGCAGGAAGGCGCTCCAAGGTGACCGACGGTCCGAACTTGCGGAACCGCCTCAGCCCACGCATTTCAGCGCCGACTCCGGGGGCGGCGTCGGCGGTGGATGGGATCGTTGCGCCGGCCGCCCCGGCGGCGGGATCGGTTGTCGCGCGCTTACTCGCCGCCTTCCTTGGCGGCGTCGGCGATGATCTGTTCGAGTTCGGGATTGCGGGGTTGACCGCCGGCAACGGCCTTCTCGTAGTGCCAGCGGGCCAGGGCCGGGAAGGCGGGTTGCTGACGCGCGTAGACGACGGCGAGGTTGTAGTGCGCCTCGGCGTAACCCGGATCGATCTGAATCGCCTTGCGGAAGGCGGTTTCGGCCGGCTTGCGCAGTCCCTTCTGGCTGAGGGTGACCCCGAGGTAGTTCTGGGTCAGCGGATTCTCGGGACTCAACTGGGCCGCTTTGCTCAGGGTTCCCTCGGCAGCGTCGTAGTCACCCTTCCGGAACTCGATCAGTCCCTTGAGCGAGAGGCTGTCGGGATCCATTGCATCCTCGGCCAGCGCGCGGTTCAGCGTCGTCTCGGCCGCTTCGAGTTTGCCCTGCTGCACCTGTGCCGCGGCCAGGTTGGCCAGCAGGTGCACGTTCTTCTCATCCACTTCCAGGGCCTGGAGATACTTGGTCTCGGCTTCGTCGTAACGTTCGGCGCGGAAGGCGCGCTCGGCGTCGGACACGAGCCCGGCCACCCCGGCGGGAAGCTCGCGCGCAGCGATTCGTCCGGACCCTTCATCCGAAGTCGAGATCACGGGCGCCTGACGCATCAAGGCCATTTCCTCGGTCGTGTAGGGCTGGCTTTGCGCCTCGTAGACCTGGATCCGCGCGCGCAGCACGCTGAGCTGTTCGCTGAGCTGTTTCGCGGATTCGTCGCCGCGGGCCAGCTTGAACTCGTCGAGCTGACGGGTCAGGACGGACACCCGCTTGCGCAGGGCGTCGCGTTCGTTCTCGAGATCCTCAAGCTTGAGCCGGGTGGCGCTGTCGACCTCGGCCCCGGTGCGGGCGGCCTTGAGCTGAGCTTCGAGATCGGCGGCGCGGCGCTGCTCCGTTTGGAGGGACGTCTTGAGGCTGGCCACCTCGGCTTTCGCCACGGCCAACGTCGCGGCGGCGGTCGCGGCATCGATGGACGGTTCGGCGGCGGGACGGGAAGCGGCCGCCTGCACCTGCTTTTCGAGGTCGGCGGCGCGGGCTTTTTCCGTCTCAAGGGAGCGGGTGAGCTCGGCCACCTGCGCTTGGGCCCGGGCGAGGTCAGGTGCAGCGGTAGGTTCCTCGACCGCGACGCCGGGGCTGGCGGCAAGCCGCTGTTTCAGGGTGTCCCGCTCGCGGGTCACCGCGGCGAGTTCGTCCTTCTGCGCCGCGAGGGCCTGGTTCAAATCGGTCACCGCCTTGCGCGCCTGATCGAGGGCCGCGGCATCGGGGGCGGCGCTCAGTTGTTGTTCCTGCTGCGCGAGATTGGCCTTGAGCAACTCGTTCTCCTTCTGGAGAGCGGTGAGCTGGCCGCGGGCCTTCTCGAGTTCGCGCGGATCGACCGCCGCGGGCTGTGCCGAGAGGGCCTCCTGCAGTTTGGCTTCCAGCTGGGCCCGCGCGGCCTGCAAGGCTTCCACCTGCTGACGCAACGCCGCCACCTCTTCTCGGGTCGGAGGCGGTCCGGCGGGAACGGCAGCTTCCGCGGGGGCCGCCTCCTCGGGCTTCACGCGGGCTTCGAGATATTTGAGGCGGTATTCGACCACCCGGCGATTCCAATACGGATAGCGCGCTTCGAGTTCCTTGAGCTGCTGAAGCGCGGCGCCGTATTTCTCCTGGGCGGCGCTTTCCTGCCCGCCCTGCTGCAGGCTGTCTCCCTGCAAAACGAGGTTGTAGACCCCGACGAACATCTCGTCCGGCGTCTGGGCCGCCAATCGGGGGGCGAACCAAAGCAGCACGCCAAGCAGGGCGAATCCGATGCGTTTCATGGGCGGCGATCCTACCCCCGCCCGCGGGCGCTTGGCAATGGGATTGCCAACCCCACCCGAAGCGGGGGCGCATCCCAGCGGTATCGATTCAACCCGCGGTGGCCGCCGCCGTGTAGTCGGCGCTGAAATCCAGGGGCTTGTGCGATCTCCCCGGTTCCGACTGGCGGTCACGTCCTGGTGCATCGTCGCACCCGGCGGCAGGCGTCCGTTTTCCTGCTGAATCATGCGCCGACTGCATGTTGGCGGCGACGAGGCACTGAATGGTCACGGCTCTGCTCTTACCGCGTGTGAGGCGGCCAGAGCACCAGATCCCGGCCGACTGACCGGTGGGCGGAAGCGCCGAAATGGAGTGGTTTGAGGTGGAGGGTCGAGCGAGCTGGTGGAACCGCGCTTGATACGGGTTCGGGAGGTGAACGGGGGGGCTCGATCTCGGGCGGCGCGCAGGGGACTGCGCGCCCTACCCGGGCCAGGTGGTAGGGCGGGCACTCCGTGCGCGCCGGGTTGGGAAGAACACGACCGTGCGTCCTCCGGGGCTCCGGGCCGCAAGCCGGCTCCCAACGAAAAACCCGCCCTCGTGGGGCGGGTCGGGCGGCGCCGGGAGCGCTGAACGACAGCGCCCCGGCGGATTGGCGGGAGGTTCATGGCAGGTCGGACTGGCCCGCGCACGATTGAATGGCGCCCTTCTGTTCGCCGGTGATCAGTCCTTCCTTCACCAGCAGGTTGGTCACCTGGGCGACACACTTCACGAACTGACCATGGTTCTTCGCCGCCGCGGCGCAGTCGTCGATGTAGGTCTGGAGCGACACCCCGTCGACCGTCAGGTTCGGGACGCCCGTGTCACAGCCGTCGATCACGATGTTGTCGCCACCGCCACCCCCATCGGTGGTGACGGCGAGGATGACATCGTCGACGCTGAAGTTCACAAACCCGAGATAGGCCTGGACCTCGAAGCTCAGCAGGAGGGCCTGTCCCTCGTAGGCCTGGAGAACGCTGGTCAGATCCGCGCCCCGCAGGTTGGGCCCCGGCTGAACGGCGCCATCCCCGGGGTCGGTGGCGAAGACCACCGCAACCTCGTTCTCATCCAGATCGCGAATCACGACCCGGACCTCCTGCCAGCCGGGCAGGAAGTCGCCGCCGTCGAAGTTGACGCTGCGGATGCGATCCTGCCAGCTCAGGATGGCGGACTGCACGCCGGTCGGCACCTCGAACCACTGCCCCAGCGTCATCGTCCCTGCTCCCAGCGAATCCGTCATGAGGTCCTGCGCTCCCGCCAGCGGGTCCGCGGCTCCGAAGATCCCGCTGAGGGGAAGATAGGTTCCGTCGTTCAGATACCAGCCAATCCCGAAGGCGGCATAGGGATCGACGATCCAATTGTCGTAATCGGCCGGCGGCTCGAAACCGCCGTTGAGGATCAGGTTCTCGGCCTGAGTGGCGGGCCCACCGAGGATGGCCGCGGACGCGGCGATGCATGCGAGTGTTGACTTCATGGTGTTTCCTTTTGGTTTGTTGCTGCGGACTGCCGGTTGGCTCCGAGACAGGACACCGGGACGACCCGACCGGCCTCGGTCAGATCGCCTTGCCCGGCCCGTCTCAGAAGATCAGATGCCCACCAATGGCGGCACTTCCGGGGATTTGGCGCAGGGCGTCCACTCAGGGACTCCCCTGCCCCGGCGAACTCACGTCCCCCGGTCCATACTCACGATGCGCGGGGTGATGAAGATGACGAGTTCCTTCTTTTGCTCGGCGTCATAACGGCCCTGAAACACCTTCCCGAGCAAGGGGATGTCCCCGAGGAGCGGCACCTTGCGGAGCGTGCGGCTCTTGGTGTTTTGAATCAGGCCGCCCATGACCACCGTCGAGCCATCGCGGACGCGCACCAGGGTGGACGCCTGCTTGATATCCAGGACCGGAGCGGTGGTCGTCTCCGAAGGCGAGAGTTCGACGTCCACCAGCGTGGTCAGCACGGGCGAGATATCCAGGGTGATCCAGTCATCCCCGGAGATCTGCGGCGTGATCGACAGAATCGTGCCCACGGTGATGCTGGACACTTCGTCCTCCTGCAAGACCGTCGCCGCGCCCGCGTTCACGCCGGGAACCACCGTGTTGCGCTGCCGGAAGAACGGGGTCTCGGTGCCCACCTTGATCAGGGCGGTCTGGTTGTTGAGCGTGCGGATGCGCGGTTTGGAGATGACCTCGACCTGGCCCTGCTGCTGCAACGCCTGCAACACCGCGGTCGTGTCCTCGTTCTGGAAGATGAGGTTCAGGGTGGGCGCGCTGGGCAGAATCCCGCCGGCGGGGGCGATCACCGAGGGAGACGCCCCGGCGGCCATCACGCCGCCGCCGATTTCGACCGCATGGTCCCAGTCGATGCCGAGCTGGAACTCATCGGTAAGGGTCACATCGAACAACTTGGCCTCGATCTCGACCTGCCGTTGGACTCCCTTGTCCATGTAATCGAGGTAGGTCTTGACCCGCTTCAGGGCCGAGGGGCGGTCAGTGATCTGGATCATGCCCGAGGTCATGTTGACCGCCATGCTCTTCTTCCCTTCGTCCGTGAGCAGGCTTTCGAGCTCGGTCTGGAGTTCCTTCCAAAAATCAACGGGATTTTCGGCCTTCAGGTTGATGGATGAGCCGCCTTGGGAACCGCCGCCCGAACCGCCGCCGCCGCCACCACCTCCCCCGCCACCGCCGCCACCCCCACTGCCGCCGCCACCACCGCCGCCCGAGCCGGAACCACCCGCCGACAGGGCCGCGGAATTGGAACCCTGCCCCGTGCGGGACAGGCGCAGGTAATTCACGTGGAACGTCTCCGTACGCCGGGCACGCACTCGAATCAGCCCATCCTCCTCGTCCCAAGTGTAGTCATGGGCCTCAAGGAGCGCCCGCATCAACTGTTCCAGGGGCAGATTCTCCACGTTGATGGTCACGGTGCCGGTCACCTCCGCATCCGGGACAATATTCAGTCCGTTGGCACGTGCGAACATGGCCAACGCCGCCTTCATCTCCGTGTTCTCACCATGAAAGGAATACACCCGACGGCCGGCGACGTGCTCCATTACCTCCGCTTCGGCCGAGGTTGCCCCCAGGTCCTGGCCCACCGCCGCCCCCCCCGGTTCGCCCCCTGTCACTTCAGTCTCAGGGCCTTCGCCGGCATCCCCGATCACGGCGACACCTTCCGAACCCGCCGCTCCGGCCGGTGGCTCCGGGGATTCCACCGCCCCGGCCAAACTTGCATCCGACGCCGACGTGCTGGCGGAGGTCTGCGCCAGATCACCGAAGCCGGGCTTCAAGGGAAACGCGTCAGCCGCGCGGGCCAGCGGAAGAAGGCCCGCCAGCGCCAGGGCCGGCAACAGGGCGGCAAGGACCCCACACCGAACCGGTCGCAGGCGGGCGCGCGGACGAGGGACGCCGGATTGCGAAGCGGTCAAGGAGAGGAACGCGGACGGATGCAGGAGGAGGGGATTCATGGGGTTAATTGAGCTTGCTGCACGCGGTTGGTTCCGGGGCGGGACTTGTCCCGGCCGAAGCGCACTCTTTCGCGCCCGTTCGGTCCGGAAACCCAGATGTAATCGGCGCCAATGGACTCCACGCGATAGGCGCCGATATGATCGCGCACGCCGAGGACCCGGTCGTTCACCACGACCAGACTGCCACCGGACTGGCGCCAGACCGCGGTCAGGGCCAGCAGATCGTCGGCGACCACCTCCACGCGGGGAGGCATCGCCTTGACCTTGGGGTAGAGCTCGAAGGGATCCCGCCGCGGCGCATCGCGCCATTCGACGATCCGGCTGAGGAAGTAATCGCGGTTCGCCTGCCGCGCGGGCCGCTCGGCGGTCACCACGGGCGCCGCGGCGGCGGTTTCGGTCGTCGTCGCTGTCTTGCCCGAGGCGGATTTCTGCCCCCCCTGGGAGCCTGATTTCCCTCCCGTCGTGGCCGGACCGGAGGACGACGACGGCCAGAGTTGCAGGACCAGGACGCCGACGGCAACGGCGCCCAGGGCACCGACGACCCATTTGTTTTCGAGCGCTTTCATGGAGCGGCAGTCTGAAGCTCGGTCACCCACAGGCGCACCTGTAGCTGGGCGTTGTCCACCGAATTCGAGTGCCCCTGCGCCTGCAACTGGACCAGATCGATGCGCTTGCCGCCGGTGTTGATCAACTCGGCCAGATCCAGGATTCGCTGATAGGGGGATCGGGGCAGTTCGAGATCCCTCCTCGGCACGACGTTCAGCGAAGCGGGAACGATGGTAACCGGATGGTTGGTCAAATTGAGCGGTTCGGGGTTGCCAAACGAGGTGGCGATGTCCAGGGCAAACTGCTGACCGGCCCGGTCCAGGGCGCCCAACCACTCCTCAACCCCGGTCCGGCCCTCGATCAACTGGGCCTGCGCCTGGCGGTAACAATCCTCGATCCCGGCCTGACCGCCTCCTCGATCCAGCTCCGATTGCATTTCGTCGACCTCGGATTCCAGCCCGGATATCGACGCGGCCAGTTCGTTCTGTTCGTTCTGCAGCGGGGCCAGGCGCCGCACGCTCCACCACATCAGGACCACGGACCCCACCAGCAGCGGGACCATGACGAAACGGGTCCAGTTGGCGCGGCTGGAAGAGCGCCCCGACGACGCGGGCTTGGACGCGGGTTTTTCGTTCATTCGATGACCCCTTCGACGATGAACCCCTGGGCCACATTGGCCAGGAGGTTGGTGTTCGCCTGACCCAACCGTCCGGCCCAGGCGCCGACGATCTGCGCCAGACCGGGGGCGTCGGTCGCGGGACTGCTCTTCGTATCCGAGCGCGTGGGGAGCATGAACAGCGGGGCCTGGCCCAGCCGGTTGGTCAGCGTCGAAACCGCGCTGGAAAGCAGCAGCTCGGGCGCGGAATTGGTCGTGGGCTGCAACACGCCGTGCAACCGCGTGCTCCACAACTCCCCCTGGGCGGTGACCGAGACCTGTTTGAGCAGCAACTCGTTCGGCAGACTCTCGCTGAGCAACCCGAGAACCCAGGCCGGCATGGGCGCCGGCCGATCCTCGGTCACCTTGGCGCACATGGCCCGCATGCTGATCAAGTCCGCATAAACACTCTGGAGCGACTGGAAGTGGGCTTCGACCCGTGCCTTTTCGGTCTTGAGCTTCTGGATGTCCTCCCGCAAGCGACCGATGTAGAGCTGCGACCAACCCCAAACCAGCGCCGCCCCGATCATCACCGCGGCGGTGGCCAGGGCGGTGATCCGGGTCATGGCCCGGCGTTGGGGCGCCTTCTGCTGCTCGACTCCGATGAGGTTGGGCCCCATCCCGGAAGGCAGCTTGAGAGCCTCGGTGGCCCAGTAGCCCGGCACCAATTCCACGGGGCTGCGGCGCACCGCAACCTGGAACGACTCCTGCAATTCGGGCGCCAGATCGCCCTTCCCGCCATCGAACAGGAAGACGGCCTCGACCTGCGCGCCCAACTGTTCCCCGGCGAACAGCAGCGTCCGGTTGAGGTCGGTGATGAAATGCGCCGCGTTCCCCTCCCAGGAGGCGGGAATGGTGCGCGCGAGGAACAGCTGGCCGTCGCGCTGGGCCACCACCAGCAGCGTGGTGTCGCCCACCGGGGTCGCGACCAGGATGGCGGCATTGGTATTGACGGGCAGATGCAGGATCTGGCCGTGGAGCACGGCCGTGGCGGGCGTCGCCGCCACCAGGGTCAGATTGGCCGCCTTCTCGCAAGCCCGGCTGAACTGATCCAACAGCGCCCGGGGAAAGAGATGCAGCAGGATCGTCCCGGAACCCTTCACCGAAAGCGTCGGTTGATGGCACCACGCCGCCTCGCCATCGAAAGGCTTCTCCCGCTGGGCCTGCCGCTCGATGACCTTGTCCAACGAACTCCCCCGCACCGGCGGCGCGCTCGTCAGCACGGAGACCAGCCGCGGATGCGCCAGCACCAACTGCGCCGTCGTCCCGCGAAAGGCGGTCTCCTGCACCGCCTGCTTGATCGCCGCCCCGAACTCCGAGGCGCCCGTCACCGGGGTCGGACACACCCAGGTGCCCGTGATGGCGCCACGCCCCACCGCAACCGCCTCGAAACGATCCCCGATCAGGCTGACGCTGAGCGTCGTCAGGTTCGCCGGGATCGAGCCCGCGGCGGTCTTCCGACCCGGCAAAACGCGATAGATGCTGTGCGTGTTCATGCCGGCCTCCCGGTTCGATTGCCGCCCATCCGCCCCCCACCCCCGGGACGCGTGCCGCGGCTGGTTGCTGGCCTATTTGTCCTCATTGTTGGGCTTGAAGATGAGATACGTGACCGCCGTATCGAGTTCCTTCTTGGCGTCGATGATGTCCTTCGATTTGCTGGGAAACCCGGCGCTGGCCCAGGCGAGGTACTCGACCATGTAGTCAGCCATGGCATCGACCACCATGCGCTGAGTCACCGCCGGGTTCCCCTTCGCGTTCACGTTCCACGGCGCCGCGAGAAAGAGGTCGTGCGCCGCCTGAAGGTCGATCCCGCCGAGCAACCGCACCCCGCGCCCGGTGAAGAGCCGGCCCCGCCAGGTGTCGATTTCGTAAACGTAGGCCGCCGGATCCCGCAGAATCTCGGACACCTGCAGCGTGTCCGAGATCCCGGTGTGCGAATGCAAACCCAGCATCGTGCTGGCCAGGTAATGCGTCGTGAAAACCGTCGAGAAACCGGGCAGCCGGTTCGTGGTCGAGTTGTCGATGGTGAAGCGCCCCCGATTCGTGAAGGAAATCGTCCACGTATCGTAGTTCAGCGTCACCTCGACGAACAGGTCGCGGAGGTTCATCCGCTCCATCACCAGATCCTCGGGATCCCCTTCCCAGTTCCAGCCCGCAGGCAGGGCATCGTCCACGGTGTACCAGGCATTGGAAAAGGCCGCCGAACTGGGCGCAAAACCGCTCACCACGTTGGTGGGCAGGTCGCGGGAAATGCTCGAGATGAGCATCACGCCCAACAGCGCGGGGAGGTTGTTCGTCACCCCGACCCAGTTTTGCGTGAACGGAATGGGGATCGTGTTGGTGATCGCCGGATCGACCAGATAGACCCGCCGCAGGCCCCGCGCGTTGGTACTGACGTTGTCGGCGTCCAGGCCCATTTCCTGCGCGAGCGCCGCCGCAAAGTTGTTGGTGAAGGGCACGTTCCGGTTGCGCAACACGTGGGTGCGCAGGCCTTCGATCAGCCCCGCCATCCGCTTCTCCTCCGCCTCGCGCGCCAGCCGGTCGAACACCCGGATGAGCACCGGCGCCACGACCACCGAGAGGATGGCGATCAACGCCAGCACCGCGATGATCTCGACCAGGGTGAACCCCCGCCGACCGGAACCACCGCCCCGCGACGGCGATCCCGCGACCGCCCGCCGGCAAGCAAGTTGGTTGGACCAGGGGCGAAGCATGCGTCAGTCGATCAGGTTGTTCGTGAACGCCGCCATCCGGGCGTCGCAATCGTTCAGGATCCGAAACGGGGGCACCTGGGTGTCGCTGGTCGTGCCGCCCTTCTCGAAAGACTGGATCAAGGGCGGGCTGCCCATCGCCCAGATGGCGTAGGTCCACATGTACTCGTAGAACTCGTCCACCACCGCCTGCTGCGTCGAACCGAACTTGGGATCCGTCGGCGGTGGCGCGTTCAGGAAGGCATCGACCAGCGCGCCGAACGGGCCTTGCGGCGGGCGCTGCCCGTAGAGCACATGGCGGCCCCAACGCCCGAACTCATGTACGTAGCTGACATCCTCGTGAATGAACTCCCGCGCCTGCAAATCGCCGCTCGCGTAGTAGAACGTGATGGCCGTGCCGTCCAAAAACCAAGCCTCCCGGCGGCCCAGGGACGGCAGGCGTTGCAGGGCGGAATCATCCATCTCGTACAAGCCTTCCTGGTCCCGGTCCATGTTGCTCAGGACCACGCGGTGGAAGATGCCCCGCAGATCGAGGCGCTGAATGAAGAGGTCCTCCGGGTCCACCTCCCAGTCCTCGGGGGCCTCCCCTTCCGGCAAATCCCAGAAGTCATCGAAGCCCAGTTCCTGATCCGTGTTCTCGGTCAGGCAGGTGACAATCACCGCCCGCGGATTGATCGGCTCGACCGAACCGGCGGCGGTCTGGGTGTAGGGCACCGTCAGGCTGGCGTTCGTACCCAAGCGCAGGGCGGGATCAAGGAGGATGCGGCGGTTGTAACCCTGTGAATTGGCCGCCACCCGACCGGGAGGAAGCTCGAGTTCGAGGGCAATCGCCTCGGGCAGTCCGTTCACGGTGGGCACCGCCCGGTTGCGCGCCACCGCCGTCTTGAGGGCCTCGGACATGTTCAGCAGGGAAACCTGTTCCGCCCGCCGCGCCTCGTCCCGCATCCCCGTGATGAGGTGCTGAGTCGCATAGGCGCCGAGCAGCACGATGACCGCGAGGGCTCCCAGCAACTCGATCAAGGTGAACCCCCGCCGGGCTGGCCCCTCGGAGAAGGAACCCTGACCGGAGCCGGTTGCTGGGGATCGAGTGGTCATGGTCCGGAACGAGATTCAGCGGCTCTTTCCCGCGGCCTGCATCAGGGACATGATGGGCAGGAACACGGCCAGCGCCACGCAACCGACGACGGCGACGAGCACCAGAATCAGCATGGGTTCGGCGACGCTGAACACCTTCTTGATGCGCCGGGGGATCACGGTGTTGTAGTAGTCCGCCACGTTGTCCAGAGCGGCGTCCAGCGAGCCGGTTCGTTCGCCCATCGCGACCATCCGGATCACCAGCGACGGAAACACCAAGTGCTTGCGCATCGCCTCGCTGACCGGTTCGCCGGCCACGACGCGCTGGCGAACGTCGGCCAGCACATCCGACATCAAGGCGCTGCGCAACAACTCCTCGCAAAGGCGGATCGCGTTCACGATGACGATCCCCGAGCGGTAGAGCATGCTGAGGTTGTGGGCGAAGCGGGCCATCACCAGCATCCGGTTGAGCTCGCCGAACAACGGCACCTCGAATTTCAGGCGATCCACCCAGACCGCGACCTTGTGAATCCGCGCCCGGAGGATCTGGAGCACAATCGGCAGCACCACCACGAGAATCACCCAGACCCACCACGTCTTGTTGACCACATCGCCGATGGCGAAGACCACGCGCGTCAGCGGCGGCAGTTCCGCGCCGGCCGTCTTCAGGAGCTTGGCAAACTGGGGAACCACGTAGCTGAACAGGCCGAGCACAAAGACCACCACGCAACAAAACACGATGGCCGGGTAGATCGTCGCCTGACGCACATCCGAGATGATGGACTCCTGCCACTCGAGATACCTTTTCAACTCGAGGAAGGTCTCGGGAAGCGTGCCGCTGTCCTCGCCGGCGCGCACCAGACTGCTGAAGTAGGGGGGAAACGCGTCCGGAAACCGGCGCATGGCCTCGTGCAGACTCTCGCCCCCTTCGATCAGCTTCCGGATTTCCGCCACCGCCGACTTGAACCGCTTGTTCTTGCAGTCTCCCGCCGCCGTTTCCAGGGCTACCAGCATCGCCACGCCCGCCTTCAACTGAACACTCATCAGCGTGGCGAAGTCGATCAGCTCCCGCCGGTTGCCCGAGCCGAAAATCGGCGCGCGCCGCCGGCCCTTCCGGGTATCCTTCCCCTCGTCGACCTGGGCTTCGACCAGCCACAGCCCCATCTCCCGCACCCGGTCCTCGAGCGAGGTCTCGTCCCGCGTGATCAGGCGGCCCTTGATCCGCTGGCCGCGCTGGTTTACGCCGGTGTAAAGAAAGGTCTGCATGGCGTTTCCTCAGCCCGCGGCACAGCGCGTCACCCGAAGCACTTCCTGCACCGTGGTCACCCCGAGGATCGACTGCCGGATGCCGTCCTGGAACATCGTCCGCATCCCCCCCTCACGGGCCAGTCGCGCATACTCGGGAGCGCCCGCCCGGTGGACGATCGGATCGTGAAAGCGTCCGTCGAGGAGCATCATCTCGAAGATGCCCTGTCGCCCCCGGTATCCCGTGCGATTGCAGTGCGCGCAGCCCACCGGACGCCATAACTGCAACTCTTGATCGTCCGGCGCCGTGAGGTGGAGCTCCTCGAACACCTTCTCGGGATCGGACACTTCCTCGCGGCAATGCACGCAGAGCCGCCGCACCAACCGCTGCGCCAGCACGGCAATCAGGCTGTCGGGCAGCAGGAACGGCTCCACCCCCATGTCCAGCAGACGCGGGATCGCCCCCGGCGCGTCGTTCGTGTGGAGCGTGGTGAAGACCAGGTGCCCGGTCAGGGCCGCCCGGACCATGAGCTGCGCCGTTTCGGTATCCCGCGTTTCCCCGATCAACATCACGTCCGGGTCCTGCCGGAGCAACGAACGCAGACCGGCCCCGAAGGTCAGCCCGACATCCTCCCGAATCTGGGTCTGCCGGACACCCTGCATCCGGTACTCGATGGGATCCTCCAGGGTGAAGATGCTCTGCTCGGCCGAGTTGACCTCGCGCAACACGGCGTAAAGGGTGGTGGACTTGCCGCTTCCCGTCGGGCCGGTCACGATCATGACCCCGTAGGGATGCTGGATGGTGTGGCGCAGGGATTGCTCGATGTCCGGGGCCATCCCGAGGTTGGCCAGACCGAGGGCCTGACCGCTCGAGCTCAGAATCCGCAGCACGACGCTCTCCCCGAACGCCGTGGGCAGGCACGAGACCCGCAGGTGATAGGTGCGCCGGCCCACCATGACCGAGGCCCGACCATCCTGCGGCAACCGGTTCTCCGAAACATCCAGCTCCGCCATGACCTTCAGCCGCGCGCTCACCAGCGGCATGATGCTCTTCGGAATCAGGATGTCCGGCTGCAAGACGCCGTCGACGCGAAAGCGAATCCGCATCAACCGCTCCTCCGGCTCGAAATGGATGTCGCTCGCCCCCTTCTCGACCGCCCGCTTGATGACCTGGCTGACGACGCTGACAATCGGCGAATCGCTCTCGGACGCCTCCGCGATCTCCGCTAAGTCCGCGCCCTGCGGTCCGAAAATCTCCGCTTCCCTCTCCCGCTCTTCGATGATCCGGTCAATCGCCTCCTGAATGTCCTCGGCCTGTGTTTCGAGACCGTCCAGGCGGTCCATGATGTCCCGCTCGGTCGCGGCAACCACCTCCACCCGCAACCCCGTCAACTGGTGTACGCGGTCAATCGCCCGGATGTCGCAGGGGTCCGCCATGGCGACGGTCAACGTACCGTCAACCTGAGATACCGGAAGGACGCGATGTTCGCGGGCAACATCCCGAGGGATCAGCTCGACAACCGTGTTGTCAAGCGCTTGACGGGCAACGTCGACGTAGGCGGTCGAAACCTGATCCGCCAGGAACCCGGAAACCCGTTCCGGCGAAACCATCGCGAGATCGACAAGCACCTTGCCAAGCGCCACACCACGGCGTTTCTGCTCGCGCCGCGCGAGTTCGAGTTGTGGCTCGGTCAAGACCCCCGCGTCGAGCAACCGGTCACCGAGATCCACCGGAGGGCCTGCTTTCAGCGTATTGGAAACCGGCGAAATCATGGATGAGTCGTAGTCCCAACTAGAGAAGGGGCAGGTCAACAGGAGGACGGGCTTCCTCGAGCCTCAGCGGGAATCCACCCGCCCCCCAGTGTCCAGATGGCAGCGAGCGACCCGACGCCATCTGGAACATAGCCCTGTCTGCGCAACCAATATGAGCCACGAAGGAAGGGAATCAGCCCTGCACGGCGTTCCCCGAAATCCCGGGAGCTTGCGGTCGGACGAGCGTCTCGACCTCCGCAGCCCGGGCTGCAAACACCCGTCGCTCGACGAGACGCCCACGGGTGCAGGCCGCTAAATCGGCGGGAGCGGTGCGACCCGAAGACCCGGATCGCGACCGCTCCTTCGCTTGTGTCAAACTGCCGAACACGCGATCGACCGGAGAAGGTGATCAGCGATGGGCGACATACATGTAAACGTCAACAGTAGGCCCGCCACTTTGCGTGCTCCACTTTACCCGGCCCGTAAGATCGGCGGTGAAGTTGGTGGCACCGACGAGCCAACTCTGCCCACCCAAGCCAGTCACGGCACCGTCGATACGCCCGTTCAGCTCGCGCGCATCCTCAATGTTCACCCCCGGGACCACCGCCTCTACGAGATAGCTGCCAGTCACGTCGACCGTTGGCACGCTGTTCGTGCCCGCACCTGTGACTGCTGCCAACTTGTACGAGCCGGTCTCATCATCCGCTAGCGCCGTAACCAAGCTAGCCGTAGTAAGCCCTGAGATGTTGACCACGCGCAGTCGCGCACCATCGGCCGCACTACCCTGGTCACCATTTCCAACCTTTAGAGCGAAAGGAGTCTCGAGATATCCCCCAGAGACCAGCACGGCATCCCAGTCCTCGTAGAGGTTACCGCTGGTTCCGGCGCTTACGGTCAACGTGCCCCCATCCGCCGCAGCAAAGCGCCCCCACTTCCCGTAGTGGGCGGCCGCGGCGGACTTGGCGGAGTTGTAGCTCATGAGCGAGCTGCTGATCTTCGAGTCATTGATGACCTGGAAGATCTTCGGGAGAAGGAGGGCGGTGAGGATCGCGATGATGGCGAGGACACCGATCATTTCCACGAGCGTGAAGCCCGCGCGTTTCGTGTTGGGGGTTCTGATTTTCATGGTATGAACTAGCTTGTTTTTTTTGTTGTGTTGACTTGCTTTCACCGTCTGCCCTGCCCCCTCGGACTCCGTGTGCTGACGGCGCCCTCGGTTGACTGATTCTGCCTTGCAGAGCATGCAACCGTTATCTGCGCACTTAGAAGAAGCGTCAAAAAAAAAAGCCCAACAAAATAAGGCCGCTACAAACTACCATACATAAACAAGCCGAGTAATAAAGAGCCGCTATACTGCTCAAAACAGCAGGACATAGAGAGCCTACGCAAGCTTGCATACCAGGTCCGCGGCCGAGTGAGCCCGCACGCGAGAAATGGCGGTGACGGAGGCCAATCCGCCGTCCGGGCAGGATCCCGGACTCGGTCCGCAATCCCGCCGGGATCACCGGGCGCGCGGGCGGGATCAGGCGCCCTCTCGAAGGGGTGAACCGCAGAGCGCAGCCCGGGTTTTTTCCGCCTCCAAGCGTCTTCCGCTCCCCGGGGCGCGGAATTCATTCCGCTCGCCGCCCCTGAAGCCGACGCCCGGGCGGAATGAATTCCGCGCTCCGGAAACCCCGGCGGCGTGCCCATTCAGCAACTCGTAGCCGCCGACGGGTAGTCGGCGCTGAAATCCAGGGGCTCACACGGTCTCGCCGGTTCCGACAGGAAGTCACGTTTTGGTGCGTCATCGCGCCCGTCGGCAGCCAGCCTTCTCCCAGCGGAATCATGCGCCAACGGCACGTCGGCGGCTGCGAGTTACTGGATGGTCACGGCTCAGCGCTCGAGCACTTGCGCCAGATGCGGCGTGTAGAGGCGGGGTTCGACCAGGAAGGAGTCGTGCCCCTTGTCCGAATGCACCGTGATCCACATCACCGGCACATCCGCCTTCTTCAACAGCCCGACCAGCTTGCCCTGCTCCTCGGTCGGAAACGACAGGTCCGAATCGATGCTGAACACCAGCCAGTCCTGATCGCGGCAGCGGGCGAACAAGCGTCCGAAATCCCGGGCGTCCGCCTCCTTGACGAGGTTGAACCACTGCCAGGCATCCAGGATGCGCAGATAGCTGTTGGCATCGAACCGGTGCACGAACTTATGCCCCTGATGGAGCATGTAGGACTCGACCGGATGGTTCATTTCGTACCACCCGTGGGGCGGCTTCTGGCTCACCACCTCGGCGCGCGCGCGGGCCCGCAGGTCCTCGAGGGAAACGAACGTCTTGTGCGCAATACGCCGGGCCAACGCCAGCCCCACCGACGGCGGATCGCCATCGTAGTAGTCGCCGCCGCGGAAGTTCGGATCCGCTTCGATGGCGGTGACCTGCTCGAAGTTGATGATCCGTTGGTAGATCGTGGTTTCAACCCCCGTGCCAATCGGCACCACCACCTGCACCCGTTCCGGGTAACGCGTCGCCGTGAGGAGCGACAGGTAACCGCCGATGGACGCCCCGATGACGCCGTGGAGTTTCTTCACCCCGAGGTGATCCAGCAACAGCATCTGCGAGTCGACGATGTCGCTCATTCGCAGCACCGGGAACGACGAGCCGTAAGGCCGGCCCGTGTGCGGATCGATCGAGGCGGGCCCCGTCGAACCGTAGCAGCTCCCCAGATAATTCACGCAGATCACGCAGTATTTCCGCGTGTCGAGCGCCAGCCCCGCGCCGATGAAACCGTCCCACCAGCCCTCGTAAAGCTCGGCGGTCCACCGTCCATCGAGCCCGGGGATGCGCCGGTTGACACCCGCCGCGTGCTGACAGCCGGTCATCGCGTGATAGAGCAGGATGACGTTCGAGCGATCCGCGTTCATCTGGCCATACATCTCGTAGGCCAGGGTGAAACGGCTCAACCGCCCGCCCACGCGGAGCCGCAGCGGTTGCTTGGGATTGTCGAACTCGAAAAACTGTGTGCTGACCTTGCCGATGTGGCGTTTCATGGCGGACGTTCCCCGACAAAAAAAAGAGGGAGCCGGGCCCTGCCGGTTCCGGCTCTAATTATCCGATCCGTGGACCGGGTGGCAACCCTGGGGACGGAAACGTGCCGCGCCGCCAGGGCCGGTGACAAGGTCGCAACGCAGACCTCCGGGCCGACCGTGGTGCAGGAAACCAACGGCTCCCCGACCGCCGCCAGCCTTCCGCACGACGCGCCGCAGCCGGGGATGAGTTACGGCCGCGGCGGAGTTCAGGCCACCGCCTTCGCCAGCGCCTGGTCGAGGTCCGCCAGCAGATCCTCGGCACTTTCGATCCCCACGCTCAGCCGCACCATCCCCGGCGTGATGCCCCCGGCGCGCTGTTGTTCCTCGTTGAGCTGCGAATGCGTCGTCGTCGCCGGATGAATCGCCAGGCTCTTCGCATCGCCGACGTTGGCCAGGTGGGAGAACAGCCCGAGGGAATCGATGAACTTGCTGCCCGCGGCCGCGCCGCCTTTGATGCCGAACACCACCATCGAACCGCCTTTGCCCCGCAGGTACTTCTGGTTCAACGCATACATCGGATCGTCCGGCAGCCCCGGGAACCGCACCCACTCGACGGCCGCCTGTTGCTGCAAGTGCTCCGCCACGATCCGCGCATTCTCGCAATGGCGCTCCATCCGCAGCGGCAGGGTTTCGATGCCTTGCAGAAAGGCCCACGAATTGTCCGGCGAAATGCAGGCGCCCAGATTGCGCAACGGCACCGTCCGCATCCGCAGAATGAACGCCAACGGCGCCAGCATCTCCGGCAGATCGTGCCCCCAACGCAGCCCGTGATAGGACGTGTCCGGCGTGTCAAAAAGGGGATGCTTGCCGGTGTTCCACTGGAATCGACCGCTGTCCACCACCACGCCGCCAATCCCCGTCCCGTGCCCGCCGAACCACTTCGTCAGCGAATGCACCACGATGTCCGCCCCGTGCTTCAGCGGTTGGGTCAGATAGGGCGTCGAGAAGGTCGAATCCACGATCAACGGAATCCCATGCGCGCGCGCCACCTGCGCCACCGCCTCGAGATCCGTCACCTCGAGCGCCGGATTCGACACCGTTTCGCAGAACAACGCCCGCGTCTTGTCGTCGATGGCCTGCGCAAAGTTCGCCGGATCATTCGAGTCCACGAACTTCACCTGGATCCCGAGGGTGGGCAGGATGTCGTTGAACTGCGTGTAGGTGCCGCCGTAGAGGTTCCGCGCCGACACGATGTTGTCGCCGGCCTGCGCCAGGTTGACCACCGAGTAGAAGATGCCGGCGGTCCCGGAAGCCACCCCCAGCCCCGCCATCTCGTGCGCCCCCTCGAGCAACGCCACGCGCTTCTCGAGCACGTCCGTCGTCGGGTTCATCAAACGCGTGTAGATGTTGCCCAACTCCTTCAGGGCAAACAGATTCGCAGCGTGCTCGGTGTTGCGGAAGACATAGGAACTCGTCCGATAAACCGGCACCGCGCGGGCGTTGGTCGTCGGATCCGGCTGTTGACCACCGTGCAGGCAGAGCGTTTCAAAATTCATAGGCAAACGAGACTACATACTCAGGATTAGCCTGTCCAACTTCGATTTTGAGCCCGGCACGGCCGGCCGGCGCGTTTCCGGGTTCGGTCGCCGCCAATCGGCCCCGCATCGACTTTCCCGCCTCGAAACCCCAGAGTCTTCTCATGCAGCGACTGGCGGTCCTCAATGTGGTCGGGTTGACAGCCCGGGTTATCGGGGCGAGTACGCCCGCCATCGGGGTCTTCCGCAAGGCGGGACGGCTCGCGCGGGTGCGCCCCGCCTTCCCCGCGGTCACCTGCACCGCGCAATCCAACTACCTCACCGGCCGCCCGCCCGTCCACCATGGCATCGTCGCCAACGGGTGGTACCACCGCGAGCTGGCCGAAGTGCAGTTCTGGAAGCAATCCAACCATCTCGTCCGCGGCCCCAAGCTGTGGGAGGTCCTGCGGCAGGCCCACCCCGGATTCACCTGCGCCAAGCTGTTCTGGTGGCACAACATGTATTCCACCGCCGACTATTCGATCACGCCCCGGCCGATGTATCCGGCCGACGGTCGCAAGGTCTTCGACATCTACACCTGGCCTCAGAACATCCGGTCCGCAATCAAACGGGACCTCGGCGAGTTCCCTTTCCCGGCCTTCTGGGGACCGGCGGCCGGCGTTCACTCGCCCGCCGGTAAGCCCCCGGCCGCCTCCCGCTGGATCGCCGAATCCGCCAAATGGATCGAATGCCATCACCGCCCGACGCTCAGTCTCGTCTACCTGCCGCACCTCGACTACGCCTTCCAAAGACACGGCCCTCCCGCGGGGGGCGGAACTGCCGGGAGGCAGACCTCCCAAGGCGCCGAAGTGGACAATATCAAGAACCGACCCCTTTTGGAAATCGACGCCATCGTCGGCGACTTGATCCGGTTCTTTGCGAAACGCGAGGTGGCGGTCGTGCTGCTTTCCGAGTACGGCATCACGCCCGTGCGCGGCGCCGTTCATTTGAACCGGGTGTTCCGCGAGCGGGGCTGGTTGACGATCAAGGAGGAACTCGGTCGGGAACTGCTGGATTGCGGCGCGTGCCGGGCGTTCGCCGTCGTGGATCACCAGATCGCCCATGTCTACGTCAACGATCCGACGATCCTCGCGGACGTGCGGGAGGTCGTGGCGGCGCAACCGGGCGTGGCGGCGGTGCTCGACGCGGACGGCAAGATCGAGCACGGGCTCAATCATCCACGCGCCGGGGATCTCGTGGCCGTGGCCCGCGAGGATGCGTGGTTTAGCTACTACTACTGGCTCGATGACGCGCGGGCGCCTGATTTTGCCGCGACGGTTGACATCCATCGCAAGCCCGGGTTCGACCCGGTCGAGTTGTTTGCGCGTCCCGACTGGTCACCGCTCCGTCTCAAGGCCCACATCGCCCGGCGGTTGCTGCAGAAGAAGCTCGGTTTCCGGATGCTCATGGACGTCATCCCACTGGATGCCGGCCTGGTCCGCGGCTCGCACGGCTGCCAGCCGGCGGACTCGCTGGACTGGCCGGTGGTGATCACCCAACAACCGGAGTTCGACGACGGCGCGGTGCTGGATTCAACCGACATCTTCGGGTTGCTGACCCGCCGGTGAATCCGCCGGGCCGACGGCGCACGGGCAAGGCGCATCACTGCCCGGTCGCATCCGGACGGCTCGACAACGCGGAGCGCCGTGCCTACGGTTCGGGGGTGGCGCCGCCGTTGACAACCTACACGTGCAAACTGACCGAAGCGCAGGGCAAGGACCTTGAACGCTGGGTGCGTCGTCACGACTTTGAGTTTCGCGAAGTCCCCTACACCCGCTTCGCCGCCGCCCGCGACAAGCTCACTGTGGCGCTCTACACGAGCGGCAAGCTGGTCGTTCAGGGAAGGGAAACAAAGGAGTTCGTCGAGTTCACGCTCGAACCTGAAATCCTCAAACAGGTCCGGCTGGGTTACGAACAGGTCCTCGATCCCTCCCTGCGCGTTCCCCGTTTCGGGGTGGACGAAAGCGGCAAGGGCGACTTCTTCGGTCCGCTCTGCATCGCGGGGGTCTATGTCAACGGGGCGGTCATCGACCGATGGGCGGAACTGGGCGTCCGCGATTCGAAGCACATCGGCAGCGACCGGAAGATCGGAGAGATTGCCCGCAAGATCCGCGAGACCCCCGGTTGCGTGCATACCGTGGTGCCCATCGGGAATGAGGCCTACAATCGCCTGTATCGCACCATGGGCAGCGTGAACCGCGTCCTGGCCTGGGGCCACGCGCGCGTCATCGAGAACCTCATGCTCCAGCGCCACCGCATGGATCCGCTGCCGGAGCGCGCCATCAGCGACCAGTTCGCCAGCGACAAGGCAACCGTCGGACGCGCCTTGATGAGTCTGGGACGCGAGATCGAACTGATCCAGCGGCACAAGGCCGAGGCGGACCTGGCGGTGGCGGCGGCCTCGATCCTCGCCCGCGATGAGTTCGTGACGCGCCTGAAGCGGATCGGCGAACCGTTCGGGCTCGAATTTCCCAAGGGCGCCTCGGCCGTCGTCGACAGCGTCGCGATGCTCTTCGTCAAGACCCACGGTCCGGAAGCCCTCGCCAAGGTCGCCAAGATGCACTTCCGCACCGCCTTCCGCGCGCAGGGCCTGCCGGAACCGCCCCGCCAGGAATGGCGGCCCACCTCGCGGCGCCCGTCCGCCAAACCATGAACGGAGAACCACCGTCCGAACGCCCCGCCCGCCCGCTGATACCGATCATCATCCTGGGCGGTCTGGCGTTGCTGATCCTCACTTCGCTGGCGTTCATGGTTCACTTTGTGCGCGAAGAAGCCCATCGACGCTCGTTGCGCACGTCGGCGCCGGCCGCCGTCGCCGCGCCGGAAACGAACCGTACCGGCGAGACGGGGACACCCCCCGCCCGACCCTGACCGTCGTCGGCCGCCCGGTGGCTGCCCGTCCGAAGCCAGGGCCGGACGCGCCTTGCCGGCGGAGCTTCTCAACGGCTCCCGAGGCTCCACCGAGCAGATAAGCGGTCCGCATACGCCACTGTTGATGTGTAACCAAGCCTGAAATCGAGACTCAGTTCCGGCATGGAACGAAAACGCGCGGCCTTTCAATGGCGGGCCATGATCTCGGTGCTGGTGGCCTTCGCCTTTGCCCTCATGATTGTCACCGGCGTGGTGCTCTACATCGCGCCCCCCGGCCGGGTCGCCAACTGGACGGACTGGTCCATCCTCGCCCTGCGCAAGGGGGAGTGGGCCGCGATGCACATCTCCTTCGGCGCCGTGTTCCTCGTGGCAGGCATCATCCACCTGATCTTCAACTGGCGGCCGCTGGTCGGTTACTTCAAGCGCCGCCTGACCCGGCAGATCGGTCTGCGGGCCGAGTGGGCGGTCGCCGTGGGGCTGGGCGTCGTGATCCTGGCCGGAACCAAGGCAGACCTGCCGCCGTTCGGCACGCTGGCCGCCCTGGGCGAGGAACTCAAGGAGCGCTGGGATCGCCCGGCCGAACGCGCGCCGATTCCCCACGCGGAACTCCTGACCGTCGCCCAACTTGCCGAGCAGGCGAAGGTGGACGTCGAGGCGGCAGCGGCGCGCCTGCGGGCGGGCGGCATCCAGGACTTCACCCCCGACACCGTGGTGCGCGACCTCGCGGCGCAAAGCGGGCTCGCTGCCCAACGCATTTACGAGATCATGGTCCCGCCCGTGACGAAGCCCCCGGGACAGGGCCCCGCAGCCGGCCGGGGCGCCGGTGGGGCGGGCGGTGCCGGACGGGGACTCGGATGGAAGACCCTCGGGCAATTCTGTGTCGATGAAGGCATCGAGCTGACCCAGGTCACGCAGCGGCTCGAAGCCAGGGGAATCGCGTTCACGCCGGAACAGACGCTGCGCGAGATCGCCCAGGCCAACGGCTTCGACCACCCGTTCGACCTGCTCGCCATCGCGCGCGGCGAGTAGCCCGAACGGGAAATCCATGACCGACTCCGCCGCCGCTGGCTGACGCCGATTCGGGTTCGGTTTGCAGGCGAGCGAAGGCCCGGCCCGGCGGGCGGCGACGGCACCCCCTGCGCCGGCCTCGTGCTCGGGCGCATCACCTCGGGCGGGTCGTTTCCCGGCGACCGAGCGCCGGCCGCCCCCCCGGGGCAAACACCCGCCCCAAGCTTCCTTAATACGCGCCATGAAATGAGGTTTGCCCGGAGGTCTGGCTGTGCTAAAACGCCGGCATGTCTTCGGGTCGATCTGCCAGTTCGAGCATGCGGCTTCGCGTCGCCCGCGTGCTCAGCGCCCTCGGCATCGCGCTGCTCGGTTCCTCCGGCGCCCGCGGTGTCGACTTCCAGCGGGATGTCCGACCGATCCTGTCGCAGCATTGTTTTGCCTGCCACGGTCCCGACGAGGCCGCCCGCAAGGCAAAGCTGCGGCTCGATACCCGGGCGGGGACCCTCGGGATACCTGGCGCGGAATGGCGCGCGGTCGTGCCGGGCAAGCCCGACGAAAGCCCGGTCATCCAGCGGATCTTCACCACCGATCCGGAGGACCAGATGCCGCCTGCATCCGCCAAGAAACCGCTGAGCGAAGCGCAGAAGGAAATCCTGAAGCGGTGGGTGGCGGAGGGCGCGGAGTACACCGAGCACTGGGCGTTCATCAAGCCGGAGCAACCGGCGCCGCCCGCCGTCAAGCAGGCGGACTGGCCACGCAATCCGATCGATCATTTCATCCTCAACCGCCTCGAAACCGAGGGCCTCAAGCCGCAGTCCCGGGCGGATCGGCACACGTTGGTCCGCCGGGTTTACCTCGATCTCATCGGCCTGCCGCCCACCCCCGAGCAGGCCGACGCCTTCGTCCGGGACGAATCCCCGGAGGCCTTCGAGAAGCTGGTGGACGGCTTGCTGGCGTCACCGCATTACGGCGAACGCTGGGCCCGCCGCTGGCTTGATCTGGCGCGTTACGCCGACACCAACGGCTACGAAAAGGACCGCGAACGGTCGATCTGGGCCTACCGCGACTGGGTCATCAACGCGATGAACGCCGGCATGCCCTTCGACGAGTTCACCGTCGAGCAGATTGCCGGCGACCTGCTGCCGGACGCGACGCTCGAGCAGCGGATTGCCACCGGCTTCCACCGGAACACGATGATCAACGAAGAAGGCGGCAACGATCCGCTCGAGTTCCGTTTCTACTCGATGGTGGATCGCGTCAACGTGACCGCCACCGCCTGGCTCGGGCTCACCATGGGTTGCGGCCAGTGTCACAGCCACAAATACGACCCCATCCAGCAGACCGAGTATTACCGGTTCATGGCGCTTTTGAACAATGCCGACGAGCCGTGGATCGATGTGCCGCAACCGGACGTCACCGCGGCGCGCGAGGCGAAACGGACCGGGATCGAACGGCTCGAAGCCTCCCTCGTCCAGCGCTTCCCGCGCGAAGTGAAGGCCGACTGGATGACGCCCGCCACGAGCGAGTTTGCGTCGGCGGCCGGCACGGATTTCGAGCGACTGACCGACGGGTCCTTCCGGCTGAACGGGCCCGCGGCGGACAAGGACGTTTACACGGTGAACCTCGACACCTCGCTGGACCGGGTGACCCATCTGCAAGTCCAGGTGCTGCCCGATCCCGCCCTCGTCAAGAACGGTCCCGGACGATCGGATGGCGGGAATTTCGTGCTGACCGAAATCGAGTTGACGGCGGCGCCCCTCGATTCCACTGACGCGCCGAAGCCGGTCAAACTGGCCCGCGCACGGGCGGATTTCTCCCAGGACAACTACCCGGCCTGGAAGGCCATCGACGGACGCGACGACACCGGCTGGGGGATTTCCGGGCCGGGCGACTGGCACGTGGCGCGGACGTTGACGGTGGAATTCGCCGAGCCGGTGACGTTCCCGGGCGGGGCCCGCCTGGCGTTGCGGTTGAAGCAACAGTTCGGGAAGCAACACCTGATCGGACGGCTGCGGCTGGCGCTGGGGCGCGAGTTGCCGGACGATCGCCCGATTGAACTGCGCCGGCGGGAGCACCTGGACTACCGACTCGCCCGGTGGGTCGATGGCCAATTGCCGCTCGCCGTGAACTGGCAGCCAGCCACGCCAGACTCGGCGGAAGGGAGCCACCCGACGCTGGCCATCGAGGCGGACGACACGGTTTTCGCGAGCGGCGATTTCACCAAGAACGACACGTATACCGTGAAGTTCAACGGCGACTGGAACGGCGTGCGCGCTTTGCGGATCGAGGTGCTGCCGGACGAGCGCCTGCCCAACAACGGCCCCGGCCGGGTGGATTACGAAGGACCGTTCGGCGACTTCTTCATGTCGGACGTCACCGTGCGGCACGGCGAGGACAAGCTGGCGGTGCAATCGGCGTCCGACAGCTACCACAGCGGCGGCAACGATGCCGCGAAGGCAATCGACGACGATCGGCAAAGCGGTTGGTCGATCAACGGCGGGCAGGGACGGGCGCACGATGCCGTGTTCGTCTTCGCCGAGCCGCTGGCCTTCGAGGGCGAACTGACGTTGCAGCTGATCTTCGAGAAATACTATGCCGCCGGCCTGGGGAGGTTCCGGGTCTCGGTGACCCGCGACGAAGGCGCGGTGGCATCCGGGCTGCCCAACGGGGTGCGCACGGATCTGCTGGCCCTGCGGGACGGCTTGAAGGAGACGCGGCGTCTGCCGGTGCTCGACCGGTTGCGGGATTACTACGTGACCATCGCACCGGAGCTGGCCGAGGAACTGGACGAAATCGAGCGCTTGAAGCGCTCGATTCCGAAACACCCGACCACCCTCGTGATGCAGGAACGCCCGCCGGGCCATACGCGCCCGACGTTCGTGCACAAACGCGGCGAGTTCCTGCAACCCACCACCGAGGTCACCCCGGGGGTGCCGGCGTTCCTGCCGGGCTTCCCGGAAGACGCCCCGGCCAACCGGCTTACCCTCGCCCGCTGGCTGGTGTCTCCCGACAACCCGCTCACCGCCCGCGTGACCATGAACCGCGCCTGGGAAGCCTTTTTCGGCCGCGGCATTGTGCGCACCCTCGACGACTTTGGCTTCCAGGGCGAAGCGCCATCGAATCCCAGACTCCTGGACTGGCTGGCGGTCGAGTTCATGAACCGCGGCTGGTCCATGAAGCAAATGCACCGGCTGATCGTGCTGAGCGCGACCTACCAGCAGTCCTCGCACGTCACCCCGGAACGGCTCCAGGCGGACCCGGAAAATGTGCTGCTGTCCCGCGGGCCACGGTTCCGCATGGAAGCCGAACTCCTCCGGGACAGCGCCCTCGCCGTCAGCGGCTTGCTCAGTCCGAAGCTCGGCGGCCCAAGCGTCTTTCCGCCGCAACTGGCGTCCATCACGACCGAAGGCGCCTACGGGCCGTTGACCTGGCGGACAAGCCAGGGCGAGGACCGTTATCGTCGCAGCCTCTACACCTTCGCGAAGCGCACCGCGCCCTTCGCCATGCATGCCGCCTTCGACGCGCCCAGCGGCGAGACCTGCGTGGCCCGCCGGGAACGATCCAACACCCCCCTGCAATCGCTGACGCTGCTCAACGACGAGATGTTCCTGGAAACGGCGCGGGCGTTGGGAACGGAAATCGCCGGCACCGAGGGCGCCGTGGAGGAACGTGCGGCGGACCTCTTCCGGCGCTGCCTGAGCCGGGCGCCGTCGCCGGACGAACTGGGGAAACTGGTGGATTTCTACCGGAAACAACGCCAGCGCTTCGAGGCCGGGGAGCTCTCCGCGAAGGACCTTCTGACCACCGAGGAAGGGGGCAACCTCAAAGAACGAGCCGCCTGGACCACCCTGGCCCGGGTCCTCATGAACCTCGACGAATTCGTGACGCGAAGCTGACATGCCGTCCCCTTGCTCTGGAACAACAGGTTGCCCCTGGAAAGGGATTTGTTAGGTTGTCGCCATGACTCAGGCTGTCGCGCATCCACACATCCTAAGGCAGGGCGGTGAGCCGGCCTGTTTGGAACGGCTGTCCGGTGTTCGCGTGGCGGATGTGGTGTTGCCGCATCTGGCCCACGGTTGGTCCGCGGACGAATTACAGCGGCAGTATCCGCACCTCACGCTTGGCGAGATCCATGCCTGCCTCGGCTACTACTTCGATAATCCGACGGAAATCGACGCGCTGATCGCGAGCGAGAAGAAACTCGCGGACCGCTTGCGCGAAGGGTTCGCCCGATCGCCGCTTGCCCGGCGACTGCAAGCCGCCAAGGCCAGCTAGATGGCCTGTTCGCTGTTTATGGATGTCCATGTGCCAGCCGCAATCACTCACCAGTTGCGACGGCGCGGCGTGGACGTGCTGACGGCACAGGATGATGGCGCCGAACGCACACCCGACGCGGATTTGCTGGAACATTCCACGGGACTTGGGCGCGTCATGGTGACCCAGGACATCCGCTTCCGGGCGCTGGCAGAAGACTGGCAACGCGCAGGCCGGCGTTTCGCTGGACTGGTGTTCGGCCACCAGGAACTCACCATCGGCCGCATGGTGAAGGACCTGGAGCTGATCTCGAAATGTCTCTCGCCCGGGGACGTCGCCGATCAAGTGATTCATCTCCCCATCTGATAACGTGACTCATTCATGAACTGCCACGACCTCATCTATCGGCACTCGAGCCCGCAACTGAACAGCCGCCGCTGGTTCCTGCGCGAGTGTGGACTCGGCCTCGGCAAGATCGCCCTCGGCTCCCTGCTCGTGGACGCCTTTGCCCCCCGCACCCGGGCCGCCGTCTCCGCCGCGGACGCCTTTCTGCCCAAGGCCCCGCATTTCCCGCCGAAGGCGAAGGCGGTGATTCACCTCTTCATGGCGGGCGCTCCGAGTCACCTCGATCTGTTCGACTACAAACCGGAATTGAAGAAGCTCGAAGGCAAACCGCTCCCGGAATCCGTCATCCAGGGACAGCGCTACGCGTTCATCCGCCCGGACGCCGCCGTGATGGGGCCCGTCTACCAGTTCGCGAAACACGGCCAGTGCGGCGCGGAGATCTCCGAGATCATGCCGCACCTGGCCGGGGTCGTGGACGACATCTGCATCATCCGCTCCCTCACCACCGACCAGTTCAACCACGCGCCGGCGCAGATCTTCTTCAACACCGGCTTCGGTCAGCCGGGCCGCCCCAGCATGGGCTCGTGGGTCGTTTACGGTTTGGGCTCCGAAAGCCGCGACCTGCCGGCGTTCGTCGTCATGTCCACCGGCTCCGGCATCAGCGGCGGCGCGGCCAACTGGTCCAGCGGGTTCCTGCCCAGCGTCTACACCGGCGTCCGCTTCCGCAACGGCGGCGATCCCATCCTGCACGTCTCCAATCCTCCGGGCATCGACGAAACCCTGCAACGCGACTCCTTCGACCTGATCCGCGCGTTGAACGAACGCCAGCTCGGCGAGGTGGGTGATCCGGAAATCAGCACGCGCATCGCCAGCTACGAAATGGCCAGTCGCCTCCAGACCTCGGCGCCCGAGTTGATGGACCTGAAGAGCGAGAGCAAGGAGACGCTGGAGATGTACGGGTGTGAACCGGACAAGGCGAGTTTTGCCCGGGCGTGCCTGCTGGCCCGGCGCATGGTCGAGCGCGGCGTGCGCTTCATCAACATCTACCACGAGGGTTGGGACGCTCACTCGGAGGTCGCGGAGAACCTGAAGAGCAACTGCGGGAAGACCGACCAGGGCTGCGCCGCGTTGATCAAGGACCTGAAGCAGCGCGGCATGCTCGACGAAACGCTGGTCGTCTGGAACGGCGAGTTCGGACGCACCCCGATGGTGGAATCCAACGCTGCGCTGGGCCGCAAGCTGGGTCGCGACCACCATCCGCAGGCGTTTTCCGGATGGGTGGCGGGCGGCGGGTTCAAGCCGGGCCTGACCTACGGCGAGACGGACGACCTCGGATTCCACGTCGCGCGCGATCCCGTGCACGTCCACGACCTGCAGGCCACGATCCTGAACCAGCTGGGGTTCGACCACGAACGCCTGACCTTCCGTCACGCTGGCCGCGACTTCCGCCTGACGGACATTCACGGCAAGGTGATCAAAGGCCTGCTGGCCTGACGCGGTCGTTCGGTCCCGCCGGCTCCCCTCGCCGGCGGCGCGGGGAGCGGGGCGCGAGCGCAGGCTTGCCCGAAGAGCGCGGTTCCCGTTGAGTCTGCCGGCGGCGGCAAGCGCTGGTCGTCCCGTCGCTCGTGGCATGAACTTTGCACCCATCATCGTCCGGGAATTGCGCGTCAGGGCGCGCCAGGTGCGGTTGCGCTGGGGGCGCGTCATCCTGGCGGCATTGGCGTTGCTGATCGTGACGTGGCTGCTGCTGCTCCCGCAGTGGTTCGGGGCAAGGATGCCGGCATCGCTGGCGCTCGTGACCAGCTTTCAGCTCGCGTTCGTCGTGGCGTTCTTCATGGGCGCCCGCCTGACCGCCGACGCGTTCAGCCAGGAATACCGCGACAACACGCTGGGCCTGCTGTTGCTGAGTCACCTGCGCGGCTGGGAAATCGCGGTCGGCAAGCTCACCTCGAACACGCTCACGGCGCTCTACAGCCTGCTGGCAGCGGTGCCGATGCTCAGCATTCCGCTGCTGGCGGGGGGCGCCACCGGCATGCTGGTCTTGCGGCTGGCGCTGGCCACGCTCAATGGCTTGATCTTTTCGGCCGCCGTCGGCCTTTTCTTCTCGAGCCTCACCCCCAGCGGACGCAAGGCCTGGAGCCTTTCGCTGCTCACTCTCCTGGCGCTCCTGTTTGGCTGGCGGGCCTTGAGCGCCATCGCCGTGCCGGTGCTGCTGGCACGGGGGATTTCGCTGCCCGAGTGGGTGCTGTTGCTGTCCCCGACAGCACTGACCTCGACGGCAATGCAGATCGCGACCACGCCGGGAGGCGGCAGGCTGCGAACGGCCTTCTGGACGGCGATGGGGATCCAGCAGGTCGTGGCGTGGGGCTTGGTGCTGATGGCGGGTTTCATTGCCACCCGACGGAGTGTTGAGCGACCGGCGGGCCGGGTTCGGTGGAGCCTGCGCGAGCGCTGGCAACACTGGCGACTGGGAAGCACGGCCAAGCGCCGCGAAAGACGCCAGCAGGAACTGGACGTCAACCCGTTCGCCTGGCTGGTGAACCGCTACCGCTTCCGGAGCTTCTGGCCGCTGGTGCTCGTGCTGGCGCCGATGGCGGGCGGGACCGCGCTCTGGATCGCCTTCCCTTCCGTGGTCGA
Organism: Verrucomicrobiales bacterium; assembly: GCA_024233305.1. Lineage (GTDB taxonomy): Bacteria > Verrucomicrobiota > Verrucomicrobiia > Limisphaerales > J093 > J093. Next base: position 328,601 of record JACKPV010000023.1, on the reverse strand, counting down.
GCCCCTGCCCACGGCGGTAGGGGTGGTGTTGGTCATCCACCTGGTCCTGAAGTTTCACTTTGCGGCGGAGGCTGTCATGCCCGTGCTGGCGGAACGTCGGGCGGGAACCGTCGAGTTGCTGCTCAGCACGCCACTGAACAACCGGCAGTTGATGCGCGGCCAACTCCGGGCGATGACGTTGCAGTTCGGACCGGCTTTGTCGTTGGCCTTGCTCGCCACGCTGGGCGTGCTCGGCGGACTGGTGCGAGCGCTGTCGGATGAGCCCGAACTGGTTTCCTGGAGCCTGGCCCTCCCGCTGGCGGCGGCCGTGGCCTTGCTGGCGGATTGCTGGACCATGACGTGGGTCGGGATGTGGTGTGCGACCTGGAAGAATGTGCCGCGCAAAGCCGCCGGCAACACGACGGGCTTTGTCCTGCTGCTGCCCTGGCTGCTCCTGATCGTCGCCTCGATGGGGTTTGGGTTTCTGATCGCTACGCGGGGCGCAACGGGTTCGCCGCCCAATCTGTGGGTCTGGTTCGGGTTGTGGGCGCTGGTCGGCTTCGGGAACAACCTCTTCTGGCTCGTCCTCACCCGGCGCATTCTGACCCACCGACTCCGCGCCCTGCTCGGCCGGCCCGTCGCGCCTTCCGACCTCTGATCTGTTCGCCGCCCGCGCCGCGCGCCGAAGACGCGGGAATCCGCTCAACGACGCCCCGTTCGCAAATGCGGCTTCCGCGCTTCCCGGGCTTCTGCTATCAACGCCGCCATCATGCATGCGCATTTCCTCCCTTGCTCCGCGCAACGCTTCGTCCGATGGCTGGCGTCGGGCCTGCTTGCCTTCGGTTTTTCCCTGTCGGCTCGGGTCGTGGCCGAGTCCCTGCGGGCGCCGGCCGTTCCGCTGGTGGCGTGTGATCCGTATTTCAGCATCTGGTCGCCGGCCGATCATCTGACGGACGCCGATACCGTGCACTGGACGGGCAAACCGCACCGCCTGACGAGTCTGGTGCGCATCGATGGCAAGGCCTTCCGCGTCCTGGGAACCGGCCCGGAAACCGTCCCGGCGCTGCCGCAAACCGCCACCGCGGTCCTGCCCACACGGACGATCTGCGAGTTCGCCGGCGACGGCGTGGCCCTGACCTTGACGTTCACGACGGCTGCGCTGCCGCACGATCTCGACCTGCTCGCGCGGCCCGTCACCTACCTGACCTACACCTGCCGCGCCACGGACGGGCGCGAGCACGAGGTTTCCATCTACTTCGATGCCCGCTCGGAGGTCGCGGTCAACACGCCGGATCAGCCGGTGACCTTCGGCCAGGAGGACATCGGAGACCTGCGCGCCGCCCGGATGGGTTCGGAGGAGCAGGCCGTGCTGGTCAAGCCCGGGGACGACATCCGCATCGACTGGGGTTACTTCTACGCCGCCGCCCCGACGGCCACAGTGAGCGAACAGGGTTTCAGTCAACCCGATGGATTGCAGCGGGCCTTCGCCGAAACGGGCGTCGTCTCCACGCGGCTGCAACGCCTTTCGCCGGCGCCAGCGGACGAGGTGGCGGCCGCCCTGGTCCTGACCCCGCTCAAAGTCGGAAGCGCCCCGGTTTCGCGCTGGTTGATGGTGGCGTACGACGATCTCTATTCGATCCAGTACATGAAGCAGAACCTGCGACCCTGGTGGCGGCGCAACGGATGGGAGGCCGCCGACCTGCTCACGGCCGCGGCCCGGGATCATGAGGCGTTGCAGGGTTATTGCGCAGGGTTCGACGCGGAGTTGATGACGGATCTGCGCGCGGCCGGAGGGGAACGCTATGCAGCAATCGGCGCGCTGGCCTACCGACAGTGCTTTGCCGCCGGGAAATTCGTCGCGGATGCGAACGGCCAGCCGCTGCAGTTCTGCAAGGAGAATCACTCGAACGGGTGCATCGGCACCTCCGATGTCTTCTATCCGATGGCGCCCCAATTCCTGCTTTTCGGTCCGACGGTGGCGAAGTCCTTCCTGGTGCCTTTCATGAACTACGCCGCGAGCGAACGGTGGCGCTTCCCGTTTGCGCCGCATGATCTCGGCCAGTATCCCCACGCCAACGGCCAGCGCTACGGCGGCGGGGAACGCTCCGAGGAGAACCAGATGCCGGTCGAGGAAAGCGGCAATCTCCTGATTCTCATGGCGGCCATCGCCACCATGGAAGGCCACGCAGATTTCGCGGGACTTTACTGGCCGCAGTTGACCCGGTGGGCCGAATACCTCAAGGCAAAGGGCTTCGATCCGGAGAACCAGCTCTGCACCGACGACTTCGCCGGCCACCTCGCCCACAACGTCAACCTCTCCGCCAAAGCCATCGCCGGCCTCGCGTCCTATGCGCGCCTCTGCGAGCTGCGCGGCGAAACCGACCGCGCTCGCGAATACCAAACGCTCGCCCGGCAGTTCGTCTCCCGCTGGCTGGACGAGGCCGATGACGGCGACCATTACCGGCTGGCCTTCGACAAGCCCGGCACCTGGAGCCAGAAATACAACATCGGATGGGACCGGATTCTCGGCTTCGACCTCTGGCCCGCGGAAGCCCTGCGCAAGGAAATGGACTACTACCGGAAAGTGCAGAACCCGTTCGGCCTTCCGCTCGACAACCGCTCGCGCTACACCAAGCTCGACTGGGTGCTGTGGACCGCCACCCTGACCCAGGACCGCGCGGATTTCGAGGCGCTCGTCGATCCCGTCTGGAAGTTCCTCAACGAAACCCCGGACCGTAGCCCGATGACCGACTGGTATTGGACCCACGACGCCAAACGCCGCGGCTTCACGGCGCGCCCGGTCGTCGGAGGTGTCTTCCTCCAGATGCTCTATCAGCGGGATCTCTGGCAGAAGTATGCCCGCCGCGACCTCACCCGGGCAGCAGGGTGGGCGCCGATGCCCAAACCGCCGAAGACGGTGGTCGTGGTGCCGGCCGCCGACGTCCAGCCCGCTCGTTGGCGCTTCACCATCACCCAGCCCGGCGACGGATGGAATCAGCCGGGCTTCGACGATTCCCAGTGGCGCGAGGGCATGTCGGGCTTCGGCACGACCGGCACCCCCGGCACGGTCATCGGCACCGCGTGGAGCACCGCCGATATCTGGCTGCGCCGCGAGATCACGATCCCCGCCGGAGACTACGTTTCCCTGGAGTTCTGGATCCACCACGACGAGGACGCCACCGTGTTCGTCGACGGCGAGCGCGCGGCCCGTTACCGGGGCTACACGACCGGCTATGAGAACCAGGCGCCCGGCGTGCGGTTGACCCCGGGACCCCACTTGATCGCCATCCGCTGCCACCAGACCGGCGGCGGTCAATACATCGACCTCGGGATCGTGGACGTCCGCCCCGCCGGGATTGCGGGCGATGCGGCCGCCGCCCCGGCGGAAGGGCTCGCGGCCGCCGCGGCCAAGGACGAACTCGCCCGCCAGTGGGCGGCACGGCGTGAGGCAATCCGGGAGGAGCGGGCGGGGGAAATGGAGGCCCGCAGGATCGAACTCGAGGGCAAGACCCTCCGGTGGGAGGAACGCGTCTACGGTGACGAACCGGCGGGCGGCCACAGCCTGTGGATCTCGATGCACGGCGGGGGAAACGCGCCGACGGCGGTCAACGACCGGCAGTGGAAGAACCAGATCGGGCTCTACTCGCCGGCGGAGGGGATCTACGTGGCCCCGCGCGCGCCAACCGACACCTGGAACCTCTGGCACGAAGCGCACATCGACCCGCTGTTCGACCGCCTGATCGAGGATTACGTCGTGCTGCGGGGCGTGGACCCGGACCGGATTTATCTGATGGGCTATTCGGCGGGCGGCGACGGCGTGTGGCAACTGGCGCCGCGCATGGCGGATCGGTTTGCCGCCGCGGCGATGATGGCGGGCCACCCGAACGAGGCCTCGATCCTGCCGTTGCGCAACCTGCCGTTCGCCTTGTTCGTGGGGGCCGATGACGCCGCCTACAATCGCAATCGCATTGTGGCCGAACGGGCGGAACAACTCGACCAACTCCAAGTCGGCGACCCCGAAGGCTACCCCCACCTGGCCCGGGTTTACCCGGACACCGGCCACTGGATGAACCGCCGGGATGCGGAAGCCCTGCCCTGGATGGCAGCCCGGACGCGGAATCCGTGGCCGAAGAAGGTGGTCTGGGTACAGGACGACGTGACCCATACCCGTTTCTATTGGCTGGCTGTGCCGGCGGCCGAGGCGACGGCCAGACGTTCACTGGAAGCTGTCGTGGAAGGCCAGGACATCCGGCTTTCAGGGGAGATCGGCGCCGAGGTTACCCTGCGGCTTTCTGATGCGCTGCTCGATCTCGACCAACCGGTGACCGTTCACATCGACGGCCACGAGGTGTTCTCCGGCCGCGTGCCCCGCACCGCTGCGGCCATCCGACAATCGATTGCAGAACGCGCGGACCCACGTTCGGCCGCCACAGCAACCCTGACGGTGCGACCTTAGCCGTATCGATTCAACAGGGGGTAGCCGCCGACGTGTAGTCGGCGCTGAAATCCAAGAGCTTACGCGGGCTCGCCGATTCCGATCAGCAGTCACTTTTCGGTGAATCGTCGCCCTCGGCGGCAGGCAGCCCTATCCCAGCTGAATCATGCGCCGACTACACGTCGGCGGCTACGAGTTACTGAATGTTCACGGCCTGGTTCGCGGACGAAAAACAACAGCCGCGGGGGTGGTCACCCGCGGCTGGCTGAAATCAGGATCCGACCTGGATGGTGGTCACTTGACCGGCAATCCCCAGGCTTCGACCTCGGTGTAGCGGTTCAGCGCGCTGTAGGTGCTGCCCCGGCTGTAGAGCCGCAGATACCGGCCTTCCGCGCCCTTCGCATCGATGAGCCGGCCTTCGTAGTTCTCGAAGTACTCCTTGTCCGTGCCGATCCCCAGCCCCGAGCTGTTGTCGTAGTCGCTGTTGTAAATGGTCTTCACGTTCTGCGTGAAATCGGGATCGTCAGCCACCTGCACAATGACGTCGCGGTACACCTGATAGGTGTTGTGCGCATGCCAGACGATCACCGCGTAGAGCGCCGCCTTCTGTTCGAGATCGATCTGCACCCACTGCGTGCGGCGGTGCAACTCGACGAAGCTGTCGTCATTGGCCTCCTTGTCGCCGTCGGTGACCAACTCGAGGGAGCCGGTGATGGGCGACTTGTCACTGCTCGTGACTTTTTTCCCGGCGGCCACATTCTGCACCCCCTTGGGGGCCATGAAAGGCGCGCGCGGCTTGTCAGAGGGCGGCTCGACGTTCGGCCCCAGTTCCATGTCCGTCGGGGTTCCCATGAACGCGGGAATCGGCAGTTTCAACGGCAGGGGTTCGAGGTCCGCGGCGCTCAGGGTGCCAACGGCCAGCACGCCGGCCGCGACGATCAATACGGTCTGTTTCACAGTGGTCTTCATCATCGTAAGCATCTTCGTTGTCCTCTGCGGACATTTGATGGGGGGAGCGTGGCCGGAATTCACCCCAAAAGGCAAAAACTTTGTGCATCCAGCAGCCCGCGCCGGTCGCCGGTCGCGCCCCTTCCGCGGCCTCTGTCCGGATCGCACGGCTGACCGACCAAGCCTGCTGGGGACTCAGTAGACCCCTTCGACGATCTTCTTTTCCATCGCGCCAAACGGGCGGACTTCGGCCACGCCGTCCCAGGCGTAGGGGGCGCGGGGTGCGCGACGGACGGCTTCGTCGCGTTCGAGGAAGCGGGGCATGAAGAACTCGCGGGTCAGCGTGGTCAGTTCGACGCGGCCCCATTCGCCGTAGCCGACGACCTGCTCGGGTTGCTGCGGGTTTACGACGCGCAGGACGGCGCGCGGTTGCGGCGCGTAGTAGGTGATCGAAAACTTGTCCTCCGGCGCCAGCGGTACGCTTGCGGCAAGCCCCATCAGGGTGTTGCCGTAGGTCGGGTAGAAACCGATGCGGCCTTCGAGCACTTCCTCGATCAGGTAGCGGACGTATTGGGGCGCCATGGTCGTTCCACCGCAGAAAACCCCACGGATGCCCGCTTCATGGAGATCGACTTTCTCGGCCAGCGCCTCGAGCAGCTTGGGTGTGGTAAACAAGCCCGTGATGCGCCGGTGCTTGAGCAGGACGACGGCCTGTTCGACCACATGTTCCATGTAGGCCCGCGCAATCTCCGGCTGGCCCTCGGCGAGGACCTTCTTCACCCAGCGGGGATCCAGATCGACGAAGTAACAGGGACTGCCGCGATGGTTGGCCAGATGCTCGATGGCCAGCCGCAGACGGCGCGGTCCGGTCGGTCCCACCATCAGCCAGGCGCCGCCGCGCGGGAAATGCGCATCGGCAATCTTCCCGCTGAACTCCTCGTAATCGACCTTGTAATCGTTCCAGCCGATGCGTTGTTTTGGCATCCCGGTGGTGCCGCCGGTCTCGAAGATGTTGTAGGGTTTCCCAACAAAAGCCCGGGGCACCCAGACGTCGGGCTGTTGGTCCCGCAACCATTCGTCCTGGAAATTCGGAAAGTGGCGGAGGAGATCGTCGTAGCTCTGGACCTCGCTTCGGGGATCCCACCCCGCCCGGGCCGCCCAATCCAACCAGAAAGGACAGCCGGTGTCCGGGGAGAAATGCCACTCGAGGGTCTCCCGCACGTGCGCGTCAAGCTGCTCGCGGGCCGTTTGAATCGACGTTTCGTCAACAGTCATGATGGAGAACCGAGGGTTGCGGCAGGTCGTTTCAGACTTCCCGCGGTTCCCGGCGCGGGAAGAACCGGGCCAGGGTGCTTTCCGCCGGTGGACGGGTCAGCAGGGATACCGCCACGAGGGTGACCGCCGAGGCGGCAAAGATGAACGCCACGGGCATCATCCCGAAGATCAGCAACTCGTCATCCCCGGCGTTCTCGGGCCGGGCGAGGATGTCGCGCCGGAAAAGGACAAACCACACGACAGCCGCCGCCACCACGCTGGCGATGGCGCCGGCCCGGGTGGTGCGCCGCCAGTAAACGGCCGCAAAAGCGAGCGGGAACAAGCTCGCAAACCCGCTGAAACACCACACGCCGAGGTCGAAGACGTGCGCGCTGTCCTTCAGGTAAACGGCAAGGCCGTAGGTAACGGCGACGACCAGCAGGATGAATCCGCGCGCCAACAGGATTTTCTGGCGATCATCGAACCGCGCCGGTCCCATCGAGCGCACGACGACGTCATTGGTGAACATGGTGCCGAGGCACATGAACTGGGAGTCCAGACTGGACATGATGGCGGCCAGCACGCCGGCGCCGACGATCCCGGTAAGGAGCGGCGAATGCACGAGGCTGTTGACCATGCGGCCAAGAATGGCGTTCGGGCTGGCGTTGGGGCCGATATGCGCCGTGGCCCAGAGGCCGATGAGGATGCACGGCACCCACACGATGGCAATGAAGAGGGGATGCGCGATGACCGTCAAACGGAAGCTCCGCGCGCTCCGCGCCGTGAGCCAGTGCTGAAACAGATGCGGGAACATGCCCACCGACAGCGGCACCAGGAAATACGAGAAGAACTGGGCGTGGCCCATGAGCCCCGCACGCGCGAGCCGCGGGCTGCCAAAGTCGCTTTCCGTCACCAACCGTCCGGCCTCGCGCAAGCCTCCCAGACGGGTGCTGATCAACCAGAACGCGATGCCGCCGGCCAGCATGAACACGATGGTCTGAAACGTGTTCGCCCACACCGCGCCGCGCAACCCGCCGAAGAACACGTAGGAAAGCACGATCAGGCAGATGATCAAGGCTCCCAGCCACGGCGGCAACCCGCCGCTCAGAGGATGCGGCCGCCCGGTGGGCAACGTCAGTGCGAAAGCCTCGGGGAACATGCCGGCCGTGGTGGCCTGCAGGAATTTGCCCGCCGAAATCACGCCCACGAGCAGATAAGGAATCACCAGCAGAACCAGCACCGGAAACAGCAGGTAACCCAGCGCCGGCGAATCGAAGCGCGCGCGAAAATACTCACACTGCGTAAGAAACCCATGCCGTTTGCCCGCCGCCCAGAGCCGGATCCCCAGGACGAAGAAGACCGCGCTGTGGATCAGCCCCGACCACGAGGCCATCAAGCCGTAGACCCCGATTCCCGAAGTGTAGGCCTTTCCGGTCGAGCCGACCATGGCGAACCCCGTCATGGTCGTGCCAAAGATCGACATCAACAGGAGGAACGGCCCGATGGACCGGCTCACAACGAAGTAATCGGCGCTGTTCCCCCGGAAGAAACGGTTGCTCACCAGGCCCAGTCCGATGAGCAGGGCGAGATAACCTGCAATGACGTACAGCGGCAGCAGGGAAACTCCGGCTCCTCCGTTCATGGTTGGGCCTTTCCGTCCGCCGGCTCGTCGGTTTCATCCGCCCAGACCTCGATGTGCGCCGGCCAGGCCCAACGGGTGGCCGCGGCCCAGAGCAGTCCGGCCGCCACCGAGAAGCCCACGTGCCACGCCAGACCCACCGGCAGCCAGCCCAAGACCAGCGCCCGGTTGTCCCAGTTCCAGAAATCGTGGTGCAGCACGAACAGCACCCCGAACACGGCCCAGATGATCGCGGGCCCCCGGCCCGGCGCGGCGTTCATGCCTAGTCTCCGATGGCGTAGAGGTGGCTCTGCGTGGCGACGTAGACCGTTCCGTTGGCGATGACCGGCGTCGAGTAGATCGAACTCGGGAACATCACCTCGGCAATCGGCGCGTCCTTCTCAGGATCGAATTCTTGGGTGGCCGGAAGAATCACAAAATCACCGTCTTCATCCCCGATGAACACCTTGCCGTCAGCGACCAGCGTCGAACCCCAGATGTGGGCCAGCATGTCGTAGCGCCAGTGCAGCTTGCCGGTCTCGGCGTCGAGGCAATAGACATAACCCGAGTAGTCCGCGGTGAAGAGCAACCCGGTGGCGGGGTCGATCGAAACCGTCGAGATGCTGCGCTTGATGCCGTCAAACGCCCACACCCTGCCACTCGTCGTGATGTCGCCGGACTGGGTGGCATCGATGCAGCTCAGGTTGCCCACGCCTTCCCCGTGCTCCGGATCCTGGCCGATCGCCACATACACACGGTTCTTGTAGAGCACGGGCGTGCCGATGATCTCGCTGGGGCCCTCGGCGGAAGGATATTTGATGGGTTCGCCATCACGGGTCTTGTACTTCGCCGGCACACAGTCGAAGCGCCACAACTCCCGCAGTTCCATGATGTCGTCCTCGCCTTTGACGGGCTTGGTATCAAAGCCGTAACAGAAGCCGTCGCCGGCGCCGAAGACGATGGTCGGTTGCCCCTTGAAGACGCCGTAGGCCGGCGAGGACCAGTTGCAGTGCATGAGGCGGCTGCTGATGCCGGAGGCCTCTTCCCCCAGCAGGGCGCCGGTTTTTTTGTCCACCATGACCAGGGTCGGCGCGAAGGGGGACGGGATGTTGACGTGCGACCAGTCCTGCCCGTTGGAGGTGGTGGCAATGACGCGGTCCTCGAGGACGAGCACCGAGCTGCTGGTGATGTTATGCGGGAAAACGCCAAGTTCCTCGCGCATGTCGAAGATCCAGAGGATGTCGGCGTCCTTGGGCCCGATCGCCAGCGGCTCCTTGCCGGGCCCGGCGACGTATTGCCCTTCGTCCTGGTAGCCCTGATTGCCGTTGGCCATGCCGTGAACGTCGAGGCAGACGATCTCGCAGCGGCCGGTCACGAGGTAGACCTCGTTCCCGTCGACGGCCGGGGAGGAACAGATGCCGAGGAACTCCCAGTCACTGACCTTGCCCGCGCCGAGCTTCGGGACCACGAACTGCCACAGGAAGGCGCCGGTCTTCTCGTCGAAGCACATCACGATCCCGTGATCGCCCTTGTGTTGCGGATCGCGGGGCGATTCGTTGTTGGTGCCCACGAAAACCCGGCCGCCGGCAACGGTGGGATTGCCATAGGCCTGTGAGCCGAGCTTGGCCACCCATTTGACGTTGCGGGTGGTGGCGGGATCGACCTCCTCGGTGCCCCGCTTCATCTTGCCGGGCTTGAATTCCGTCGGAACACCCTGTTCCGGGGAGAAGAAGTTGCGCGTGGTGTTGCGTCCCCAGACCGGCCAGTCGCCGGCCTGCGCCCCGGCGCCGGCCAGCAGGCCGACCAGGACAAACCATCGGATCGTGGGCTTCATAAGGCGGATCATGATAAGCGGCAATCGTCAGTTCTGAGTAATCGAAACATTGTCCACATAGACCGGGTACCGGCTCTGAGGCGAGAAGCCAAACAGTCCGGGAGCCCCCTGCCGGTGCGCCGTGCGATGCGGCACTTCGATGGTCCAGGCCGCCGGTTCGGTTTCGTCCCGCGGCCAGGCCTTGGCCCGCACCACCCCGGTTCCATCCGGCGCGATGTCCACCCGGGACTTGATCCGGTACCACTTGCCGCTGTCCCAGCGAAACGGCACGCTCACCTTCACGCGGTCGTGATTCGAGCTGACCTCGAGGATCTGGGCGTTGCCGACCAAGGCGATGATGTAGCGCTGGTTGATCACACCCACGTTCGAGCGCATGCGCCGGTTGCCGTCCGTGAGCACGTCGGCGGCAATGGTGTAGCCCGCCATGTCCTCGGGACCGATAAAGGTCATGGCACGCTGAAAGAGTACGTTGTCCAGCGTCTTCGCCAGGACCTTGCTGCCGTGGGCTTCGCGCACCTCCCACTTGAACCGCGCGCCAATCCACGGCAACGGCGGATAGGCGAACTTCGTCCCCGGGGCGTCGGTGCTGTCCTGGCTCAGGGCGAAGTCCTCGAAGGCCTCCGCGAAGGGCGCCGTCGGCAGCACCCGCGCCCGGGCCGTGCCGGCCGCACCGCCGGAAGCCACCGCCCGGATGGCTCCGGCCGATACGCGATCCCCGGCGGTGAGCAATCCCGCCACGGTCAGGTCACCGTCGACTTCCGTCCGCACCCGGGCTGTCGGCGGGATGAACTTCCCGAATCCGGCGGGTGGCAGCTTGCCCAGCCGGTTCCCCTTGGCATCCAGACCGACGGTCCGGAATTGCACCTGTTCGCCAGGGCGGAGGAGGACATCGTTGGGGACCACCTCCAGCTGGCTCAGCGGACCGGGCTGTGGTTCGTCGTAGGCGCCTGGACCGGAAACCATGCCGTGGCCGGGGCTTCCAGTACCGAAGCAGTGGAGGCGGTTCTTCGTATGGACGTAGAGGCGGCCGTTCCAGATGGCCGGGGATCCGATGCATTCCGCGCCCAAGTCCTCGGCGTCCAGCGTCTCCACGCCGTCATCCTTCAACCGCAGGATGTACAATTTGCCGCTGATCATCGGCACGTAGAGCTTGCCGTCGGCATAAAGGGGGGAGGCATGCAGCTGACTGTTTTCGAGCTTGTGCTCCCACAGAATCGCGCCACTCGCGGTGTCCACGCAGGCCAGTTCGCCGGTGTGCGTGACCTGATAGACCCGGTCGCCCACGAGAATCGGGGAACTGGTGAACATCGTCAGGCGGTTCCGCCACAGCTCGCTCGAGACGTCAAGGTCCACGGGCCCCGGTTGTCCGGAGGCGGGTTCGGCCCCGAGCTTCACGGCCACCATCCGGCCGATCTCCGAGCTGTCCACCGATTCCTTGCCCTGAATCGCAATCACCCGGTCGTCCATCAGGATTACGGAACTGTTCACGCCGCCCAGCGAAATCCGGTAACGCCAGAGGGGATCGCCGGTGCGGGAGTCGATGGCGACCACGTTGCCGCAACCGGTTCCGGCGTAGAGCACGCGTCGTCCATTGTTCCAGCCGAAGACCGGCGAGCTGAAGCTGCTGTCCTGCGGCGTCACCCCCGGGGTCGCGCTCCACACCAGTTCGCCGGTGCGCTTGTCGAATGCGTAGAACCGGTCGCGCGCCGGACCGTCCGCCCCCCAATAGGAAGTGATGCAGTGCAAAATGACGCGATCATTGTCCACCGAGGGCGCACCCGTCCGTCCGTTGGGGAAGGTAAGCCGGCCGAACCGCTCCATGAGACTGAGATCCCAAACGACGTGGCCTTCGGGCGTCACACACATCGTGCGTCCGCAGGTCGACTGGAGGTAGATGTTGCCGGTTTCGCTGTCGACGGTGGGACTGCCGATGCTGTAGCGGTTGTAGACGGTGTCGCTCAGGTAATCGTTGAAGCCGATTTCCCAGAGCAACTTGCCGGTCTTCTCGTCCAAGCAGCTCAGAAACTCCTGCAGATCCGGCCCTTCGCCCCGGTAACCGAAGGCGTAAACCCGACCGTTGGCGATCACCGGCGTGCCCCGACCCGCGATGTCATAGGTCCAAAGCTCGCTCCGTCCCCCCACCTCGACGGTGTCCGGGAGGCCGGTTTCGGGCGAAGTGCCGTTTTGGAAGGGGCCACGCCAATGCAGCCATCCTTCGACGGCCGCGTGGGAGGAGCCAGTGATGCACAACCCGAGCAGGCCGGCTCGAAGAAAGCGCCCGCCGCGGGGGGACAATCGGAAAGCGAAAGCTGAGCTGAACATAAGCATTTGCCGCACTGGTCCCCAAGGTGTCACGACGGCCCGGCAATGCAAACGAAATTATTACGGACACGTACTAATTTCCGGACTGCGCTCCGGCAAACGGGCAAGGAGCGATGGTGCCGGCAAGGGGCGTCCCTCGCTTGGTTCACGTGTCACGGAGCGAAGCGGTCGCGCCCCTCCCCGACGGTCTGAATCGCCGCAGAACGAAACGGACGTTTGCGCAGTCGCCCCTGCCATGTTATTAGAACCAGTAGTCGCAACCCAACAACAGGCCGTTATTGGCTTATCAACGATATGATCATGAACCATGTGTTGCCCACCGCGCTGGGCCTCCTCGGCGCAGGATTCCTCACCGGGCAGGCCGCGGTATTCTGGAACGGGCACTGGTACGACGCGGTGCTCCTGGATTGCACCTGGGAAGAAGCCAGGCTCGATGCGCAGAGCAAGGGTGGCTATCTGGCGACCATCGGGTCGGCCGCCGAAAACACCGTGGCCTTCGATCTGGTGGCCTCCAACCCGGCGTTCTGGTTCAACGACGCCGCCAGCAATACCGAAGGGCCGTGGCTGGGCGGCCGGCAGGCAGACCCGCCTCCCAGCGAACCGGCGGGCGGCTGGGGATGGCACACCGGCGAGCCCTGGGCCTATGCCAACTGGGCGAGCGGTGAGCCGAACAATGCCGGCAGCGGCGAGGAGCGACTGGTGTTCTTCGGCCACGGAATCGACAACCTGCAGCCCACCTGGAACGACGTTCCGCAGACGGCCGTGATGAAGGGTTACATTCTCGAAATTCCCGAACCGGCCGGGACCGCCACGGCCGCCGCTCTCCTGCTCGGGGCCATCGCCATGGGGCGGCGGCGACGGAAATAACGCCCGACTCCCGACCGCAATTCCCACCGCCCGCGAGATCTCCGCTGACCGGGGACGCGGGCGGATGGACTTGCTGCGGAGGCCCCCTCACCCCGTCCCCTCTCCCGTCGCATGGGGAGCGGGTGCCCGAAGGCTGGGTAAGCGGAATCCTGTGGCCCATGCTGGGAACGCTTCAGCCGTAGCCGGCCCTGCCGGGGCAGCGAACTTTCCATTGACCTCAAGGACTGCTTGGAGGATTCTCATGACTAATCACAAAGCAGCTTCCCGACAGGAAATGTCATGAACCATCAAGCCTCTTCCCAATCTGGTTGCCCGTGTTGTTCCGCCTCCCGCCTGCGCGCCTTCGGGGGTGACTTCAGCCGGCGTGAGTTCCTCGGCGGCATGACCGCGGCCGCGGCGGGCGCCCTGGTGCTTTCGCCCACCGTCCTGCGCGCCGCCAAGGCCCTCGGCGCCTCCACCCACCAGCCCCCGACCCGGAAGCCCTTGCGCATGCAGCCGGTGTTGATTTACGAGACGCCGACGCGCCGCGAGCACACCAGCTGGCGCAGCTGGGGCGCCATCCAGACGGAGGCCGACGCGGAACAGGAGCAGGCGTTGATCCGCCGCCAGCTCGCCGAGATGCAAGCCGTCGCGGACTTCCCGCTCGACGTTCTCCCGGTGAAACGCTGCAAGACGGTGGCCCAGGCGAAGGAGATCGTGACGGGGGATCACGACGGCGTGCTTCTCTATGCAGCCGGCGGCTGGCTCGACTTGCAGGAGCAACTCACCGATCCGAAGAAGTGGAACCTCATGTTTGTCCGCCATCGCTCGGGACCGGTCTACCTGTGGTACGAGATTGCCCACAACCGTTACCTGCGGAAGACCGTGGACGAGTTCGGCCAGCCCGGCATGGACGTGATGGACGTGGTGGTCGACAACCACGACGAGGTCCTCTGGCGGTTGCGGGCGCTTGCCGGACTGAAGAACACGCTCGGCAAGAAGATCCTCGCCATTGGCGGCCCTTCCGGCTGGGGAGAAGGCGGCCGGCAGGCGCCCGAACTCGCCCGACGGCAGTTCGGGATGGAACTGGTGGACGTGTCCTACGAGGAACTGGCGCGGTTGATCGAAAAGGCGCAGGCGGACACCGGCTTGGTGGAACGTTGCCGGCAGGCGGCGGATGACTACCTCGCGTCGCCGGACGTATCTCTCGAAACGGACCGGGACTTTGTCGAGCGCGCCTTCGTGCTGACGGAGGTGTTCAAGCATCTGATGGACGCCGCCGCGACCGATGCCATTACCGTGAACCACTGCATGGGCACCATCATGGGCATGTCGCAAACGACGGCCTGCATGCCCCTGAGCCTTCTGAACGACGAAGGCTACCTGGCGTTCTGCGAGTCGGATTTCGTCGTGATTCCCTCCGGTGTGCTGCTGCACTACATCGCCGGCAAACCGGTGTTCCTGAACGATCCCACCTACCCCTACGAAGGCACGGTAACCCTCGCCCACTGCACGGCTCCCCGGAAACTCGACGGCCGGACGCCAGAGAAAGTGCGCATCCTCACCCACTTCGAGTCGGACTATGGCGCGGCTCCCAAGGTCGAAATGCGGCTCGGACAAACGCTGACCAATCTCATCCCCGACTTCAACAGTCGTCGGTGGGTGGGCTTCCGGGGCACGGTCAAAGCCAATCCGTTTCTCGACATCTGCCGCTCCCAGATCGACGTGGCAATCGAAGGGGACACCGAAACTCTGCTCCGCGAAATGAAGGGGTTTCACTGGATGACCTGCTACGGCGACTACCGTCGGGAAACCGGATATGCGCTGAAGAAAGTGGGCATCGACTGGCTCGACCTCAGCCACCGGACCTGACTTTGCCATCGACGTCAGGGTTGTTCTCCGCCCCAGACCATGCCCAGCATCGGGGAATGACGGCACGAAGCCGTCGCTCCCAGGCCCTGAGGCCACCCAAGACTAATCCGCTCGCAGCAGCGCCGTGGATCAGGGAAGCTGGGCACTACGAACCTGTCGCCTCATCGTCATCCAACACCCTCCATGATCACGCTTCGGTCGTTGACGAGGAACGCGCCGTCAGGAGTCGCCTTGACCGGCCCAGGAAGGCGGGCTTTACGGCGCGTCCTCCGGACCGGGCTCTCGAAATGTCACGCCAGCGGCCCGGAGCCGGTCCAAATGGCCCCCCTGCAACCGCCCCACGAACTCGCGGTAATCGCGGCCTTCCGGGTTGGACCAGCCCACTTCCGCCAGGGCGCAGGCGCGAGGCCACGTCTGATACTGCATGTGCGGAAAACTGAACAGCACCTCGCCCCACAGATTGCCCTGCAAGCCGATGACGTTGCGATGCAGCTCCGGCACCAGATAATCCGGGATTGGCTCGAACCCATACACCTTCTCCAGCGAGACGACGCTGTTTCCCAGGCCGGGCGGATCGTTGCTCAAGTCCTGCGCCTGCCGGTAATCGAGGTAGCAATGCGTGGTGGGCGTCATGACCAGCAGTTGTCCCTGCCTGGCGGCCCGCTCCACCATGCGAACAGCCTCCGGCGAATGCCCCCGCCAGAACATGCCGAGGATCCCGGGCTTGTCTCCCGTCTCAAAGATCTCGTCCCAGCCGGCGGCCTTCCGCCCTTTCGCCTGAAGGTACTCCGACACTCGCTCCACAAAGTAGCCGTGGAGGGCCAGGGTATCGGTCGCGCCAAGCTCCAGCATCTTCGCCCGGCAATGCGTGCAGTGTTCCCAGTTCCCCCGCCAGCATTCGTCGGTTCCAAGGTGGATGTACCGGCTCGGGAACACCTCCATGACTTCATCGAGAATCGCCGTCAGCACCTCATAAGTTCGCTCCTGCCCCACGCAGATGGAATTGCCCGGCTTGATCTCGTCGCTTCCCTGGCAGAGCAACTCCGGGCAGCTGCGCAACAGCGCTGCGGTGTGCCCCGGCATCTCAATCTCGGGCACAACCGTCACCCCTCGAGCCGCGGCGTAGGCCACGAGGCCCTTCAGCTCCAACTGGGTGTAGTAGTAACAGCCCTTCGGTTTGGAGCCGTCCAACGGATAGGTGCGGACATTCTGCGGCTGGTTCCCGACGCCGATCGCTCCGGTGGTCACCAACGCGGGGAACGCCTTGATCTCGATCCGCCAACCCTGCCCGTCGGTCAGGTGGATCTGCAGCGTGTTGAGTTTGTGCAGCAGCATGATGTCCACATACCGCTTCATCTCTTCGATGGAGACGTAGAACCGGGCGGGATCGATCAGCAGACCGCGCCAGGTAAATCGCGGAGAATCCTCAATGGAAACACATGGCACGCTGTATCCGTCGATCGGTTCCGGCACCGGATACTGCACCCGATGCCAGCGCGGCCCCTGACGGTTCTCCTCGCCCGGATCGTGGCCCGGGACGGAGTCGCACAGCGCGAAGTCCCGGAATGCCACGGACGGCCCGAGCTGCAGCAGGGTGATCGCGCCATAAAGCGCGCCCGAAGTATCCCCAGCCAAAATGGTCGCTCGCTGCGGCGTCACCACCAACCGATAGCCTTCCGCCGGTGGAACGGCTCCCTCCGTGGCGAGTTCAAACCGGATGCAGTTCCGGTCAGGTGTCGATTCGACCTGAACCGGTTTCATTTCCGTGTCGAAGGTCCGCGCAAGCTGCCCCGCCAGCCAGGTCGCCGCAAACGCCAGCCGATCGTCCCGATAGCAAATTGTGACCGTGGCCGGGTCGATCCGGAACTTTCCCTCCCCGGGCATCATCTGCCAAGGAGTCGGAACGAGAGCCGGCCGCCCGGCCGGCAGCGAAGCCGGCGCCAGCGAACTCGTCAGCAGCAGCAGCACCGGAATAAGTCGTGGTGTCATGGCTTGATTGAAAAGCGTTTCAGCACAGCAGGAACCGAACATCCCGGCCCGGTCGCCACCCTAGCCGATTCCTCCCATCGATCCAGCCTTCTTCTTCCCACGACTCCGTGCCGTTCGGACGCCCTGCCATGCGCGTCCCCTTGGCCCAAGCGAGAGGGAACCAAACGGATGGACGCCGGTCCTGCCGCAAGCCCGGTCTGCCAACCGCTACCGGACCACCCGCCAATCCGTAGGAAGGGTGCCCGAGCCGCCAAATCCATCCGAGCCGCGCTTGGTCGCTTGGACCACCGAGTGCGCCCGCCCGACCTCCCAGCCCAACCGCCAGACCATGACTATCGAAAACCAGAACCCAGGCCTTTCGGGGTCGGCGCTGAGGATGGGCGCACGTCGAGCGCCGCAATTCACCACATGCTGAACTTCGCCGGAGCCAGCTTGCGGTCGCTGCCGGCCAACCCGCACAGCGTTTTCGGCTCCTCCCGGGATGCGGCCACCAGCAGCACACGTCAGGCCGGGTAGTCCTATGCAATCGAAACATCGAATCTACACGACGAGCTTCGCGAGTGTTTATCCGCTGTATATCGCGAAGGCGGAGAGGAAGGGGCGCCACAAGGCGGAGGTGGATGCCATCATTTGCTGGCTGACGGGCTACAGCTTGGCGGAATTGGCAGCGCAATTGGAGTCCCAGACGGATTTTGAGACGTTCTTCAGGGAAGCTCCCCGCCTCAATCCCTGCCGGAGCTTGATCAAGGGAGTCGTCTGCGGGGTCCGGGTGGAGGAGATCCGGGAATCAACGATGCGCGAGATACGCTATCTCGACAAGCTGGTGGATGAACTGGCCAAGGGAAAGCCCATGGAGAAGATCTTGCGGGCCGGGAAGTGACGCGCGCCGGCTTGCGGTGCGAGGTTCAGCCGGCAATGGCGGCCCTTGTCCCGCCCGCTGTGCGCGGGGTCGTCGGCCGCTCGCGGGTCATTCCCAGAAGCAGGGCCGGATGACGTAGACGTACGGTAGTTGCGCCAGCCGCAACAACACCCCCTGGGCGTCGGTCTGGTGGGTGTTTCCCAAGCACAGCCACTCGTCCGGCGCGCAGCCGACGCGGCCCTGACTGTCGCGCATCATCACCACCGACGGATCGATCAGTTGCACTTCGGTAAGGTATTCGGGATTCGCGGGAATGCAGAACTCGTAGTCAACCGCCCGAAGACCATCCGGCGGTCCGATCAACCCATCCTCGTTGAGGGCCTCGAGGTCGAACTGGATCTTCGCGCGGATGGCAGCCTGTTTTTGCGGATTGGCGCAACCGGCGGCAAGGAGCGGCCCGACTGGCAGGAGGATCAGCCGGCCCAGGAGCTTTCTTCGGTTGAAGGTGCGCATGGCAGGAAGAGGCGGTGGTCCGGCGATCCGGGCGGGCTTCACCGGGACGCGGCGGCCCATTGCACTGCGTTGGCGAAGACCCGTTGCACCTCGGGCCGGTTAAGGTTCGGGTAGGTTTCGTGGCCGGGGGCGAAGTAGAACATCCGTCCCTTGCCGATGGTCCAGCACAGGCCCACGCGGGTCGGTTCGCGGCGTCCATCGGGATACACGTAGGTTCCCGCCAACGGGACGGCGTCCGGCGCCGGCACCTGGTAGGGTTCGCTGTATCGCTCGATCTGCGGCAGGGTGAACGCGCTCACGCCGGCGCTGATGGGGTGGTTCGGTTCCTTGATCTCCACCTCGAGCCGACAACCGTCGGTCTTGTAGGCGGCCCAGCCGCAGCGCGTGCCCATCAGCCGCTTGTTGGGCTTGGCAAAGTGGGCGGAATGCACCGCGATGAACCCCATGCCCTCCTGTTTGACCCGGCGTTCGATGCGGTCGACGTATGCGTCCTTCACCTCGCCGTGGCGTTTGTGGCCCCACCAGATGAGCACGTCGCACCGCTGCAAGGATTCCTCCGTGCACCCCTGCTCCGGCGAGTCAAGGCCGGCGGTCTCGACCTGCCATTCCGGAAGCAGGCGTCGCAGGCCGGCGGCAATGGCGGTGTTCACATCGTCCGGATAGACCTTGTCCACGGGCGCAGTGCCTTCGGACCACACCACCACTCGGCGGGCCGATTGACCGGCCCGGGCAATCCGCGCGACGGCGCTGCCGAACACGGTGGCGCCGAGCCCGAAGAGATCGCGCCGCGAGAGGCCTTTCCCGGAGGGACGAAGGGTGGTTTGCATGCGCAAATCCTGATTCGCGGGGACCGGTGACGCAAGCGAATAACCCGTCGGCCACCGGGACGCGTCCTGGTTTGTCCCCGGGGTTCCGGTCGGCTCACTTGCCAATCGCGCTTGGGCCCTGATAGGGTCCGTGGTTCTCGGATCGAGACACAGAGATGGACTACAAGAACACGTTGAACCTGCCGCGGACGGACTTCCCGATGAAGGCCGATCTGGTGCAGCGCGAGCCGCAGCGACTGGCCCGCTGGGAGGCGGATCGGTTGTATGAGCGCCTGCAGGCCGCGCGCGCCGGCGCCCCGCGGTTTCTCTTGCACGACGGTCCGCCGTTTGCGAACGGCGAGGTCCACATCGGGACAGCGCTCAACAAGATCCTCAAGGACTTCATCCTCAAGCACAAATCACTGCGCGGGTTCCGCGTGCCCTACGTGCCCGGCTGGGATTGTCATGGCCTGCCCATCGAGTTCAAGGTCACCCAGGAAATGCGCCAGGCCGGCGATGTGTCGGCCGATGCCGCCACCATCCGGGAGGCATGCGCCGCGTATGCCCGCAAGTTCATCGATCGGCAACGGGAACAGTTCAAACGGCTCGGCGTTCTGGGGGCTTGGGACCGGCCCTACCTGACGCTCGACAAGGCCTACGAGGCGCAGGAGCTGCGGTTGTTCGCCGACCTGGTCGAGCAGGGCTTTGTCTATCGCGGCAAGAAACCGGTGTATTGGAGCATCCCGTGCCGGACGGCGTTGGCGGAAGCGGAAGTCGAATACCAGGATCACACCAGCCAGAGCGTTTATGTGAAGTTCCCGGTGGTCGGTTACGAGAACACGTATCTGCTGATCTGGACCACCACGCCGTGGACGTTGCCGGCCAATCTCGCGGTCGCCTACAACGAGTCCTTCAGCTACAGCCTTGTGCGCGTAAACGACGAGGATTACCTCGTTTCGACGCTGTTGCTCAACCAGGTCGCGCAGCAGTGCGGTTGGGTAGGTTACGAGATCCAGCGCAGCCTCGATGGCGGACACTTCCAGGGGATCGAATATCGCCATCCTTTCTGCGACCGCACGGGCCGGTTGTTCGCCGCCGATTTCGTGGACAACGAAACCGGCACCGGGTTTGTGCACATCGCGCCGGGGCACGGTCTGGACGATTACCTGCTCGGCATGCGGCAGGGCCTGCCGATCTACTCGCCGGTGGACGATGACGGTTGCTTTACGCACACCGCCGATCTGCCGGTCGAACAGCAAATGCCCGCGGCGATGCTCGGCAAGGCGATCCTGCCGCGCCAGGGGCGGAGCGAGGCAAACGAGGTGGTGATCGCGGCGCTCTCAGGTGCGGGACGGCTGCTGCACCAGGCGGCTTACGCGCATTCGTATCCGCATTGCTGGCGGAGCAAGACCCCGGTGATCTTCCGCGCCATGGACCAGTGGTTCATCCAAGTGGACCACGTCCGTGGCGAACCCCAGGCCCCATCGGGAAAGGCGCCGGCCGAGGCGGCCGGCAACGACGCCTCGACCTTCCGCGCGGAGGCGCTCCGCGAAATCAACGGCGTGACGTGGGTGCCGGAGTGGGGCAAGGCCCGCATCGAAGGCGCGGTGAGTTCCCGTCCCGACTGGTGCATCTCGCGTCAACGCACTTGGGGCGTGCCCATCCCCGCCTTTTACGATGCCGCCGGTGAACCGATCCTGGACGCCCGGATCGTGCGCGCCGCCGCCGACCTGGTCGGCGAACACGGCACAAACGTCTGGTTCGAGCAGACCGCTGAAGCGCTTTGGTCCCGGCTCCGTCCGGCTGATTGGACCGGACCTGAGGCGGTGGCCAAATCGCAGGACACACTGGATGTCTGGATCGATTCCGGATCGTCGTCCCGGTCGGTGCTGATGCAGCGGGAGGAATTGCGCCCGGACGGTGCGGCGACGAACGCCTGGCAGGCGGACGTTTATCTCGAGGGCAGCGATCAGCATCGCGGCTGGTTTCAATCCTCGCTGCTGCTGTCGCTCGCCGGCAACGGGGCCGCGCCGTTCAAGACCGTCCTGACCCACGGGTTCATGGTCGATGCGGACCGCGAGAAGATCTCGAAGAGCAAGCAGGGCCAGGGCGGCTACGACAAGCCGCAGACCGCGGACGCCTACGTCAAGGCCTGGGGCGCGGACATCCTGCGGCTGTGGGTGGCCTCGCAGGATTATCGGAACGACATCGTTGTCAGCGAGGAAAGGATCAAAAAGGTGGCCGAAAGCTACCGGCTGCTGCGGAACACGCTCCGTTACCAGCTCTCGAATCTCTACGACTTCGATCCGGCGAAGGACGCGGTCTCGGACGCGGACCTGACGGGGCTGGACCGCTGGATTCTCGGGGAGTACGGGCGGCTTGAGCAGGACGTTCAGGGGGCCTACGAAGCGTATGAATTCCACGTGGTCTACCAGCGGTTGACGCAGTTCGCGGCGGTCGAACTGTCGGCGATTTACCACGATCTGGTGAAGGACCGGCTCTACACGCACGCGGCGAATTCGCCCACGCGCCGATCGACGCAGACGGCTTTGCACCGGCTGGTATCCGGCCTCTGTCAGCTGCTGGGACCGGTGCTCGCCTTCACCAGCGACGAGGCGTGGGAACTGATTCCCGGTCATGCCGGCGAGTCGGTGCACGAGACCGTCTGGGAACCGCGCGGGCTTTCCCTGGCAGCCGGCGAAGCGGCGCGTTGGCAGGCGTTGTTCCAATTGCGCGAACAGGGCCTGCTCGAACTCGAGAAGGCGCGGCAGACGAAGCTGATTGGCAAGAGCCTTGAGGCACACGTGGCGCTCCAGGCGCCGGCCGCGACCTTCGACCAGGCCGGGGGGGCTCCGGCGGCTGACGTCCTGCGCGAAGTGCTGAACGTATCGCAGCTGGATTTCGCCGCCCGCAACGGCGATGCCACGGAACCGCTGATCGAGGTGCGCCGGGCCGAGGGCACGAAGTGCGGCCGCTGCTGGCACTGGGAAACGGACGTCGGCGCACAAGCCGCCCATCCCGAACTATGCGGACGCTGTGTATCGGCGGTTACAGCGACTGCAACACCCTGACTGGACACCGCCAGGAAAGCTGGCGGGCCAGGCGCCTGTTCCCGGTGGCCGGGGCGCTCTGTTTCCCGGCTGTTCGCCCGCCGTTTCGTCCGCTACGTTCGGGGCCGCTTGAGAATCGAACTTCAAAGCGTCTGCAAGTCCTACGGCCGGGCGCCGGCTCTCGACCGGGTTTCCGCGGAAATCGGACCGGGCCAGGTCGTCGCCGTGCTCGGCGCAAACGGGGCGGGCAAGAGCACCCTGCTCCGTTGTCTTGCCGGGCTGGTCGGTGTGGACCGGGGGTTGATCCTGTTCGATGACGAGCCCTTTCGCCGGGATCGACTGGACCTGCGCCGGCGATTGCTGTTCCTGCCCGACTTCCCGCTGGCTTACGCGCATCACAGTGTCATCCGGCACCTCGGCATGTTGCTGCGGGTCTACGAGGCGGAGGCCGATGGCGTCGAACAGCGGGCGGTCGGGTTGTTGCGCGAGTTCGATCTGTTGCCGCTGGCGGAACGGCCGATGGGGTCGCTGTCGCGGGGGCAGTTTTACAAGGCCTCGTTGATCGCGCTGATGACCCTCGATCCGGAGTTGTGGCTGCTGGATGAACCGTTTGCTTCGGGCATGGATCCGCATGGCATCCATGCGTTCCGGGACGAGGCGGCCGCGGCCGCGCGACGGGGCCGGACGATCCTCTACACGACGCAGATCCTCGACGTGGCGGAGCGCTTCGCGGACCGCGTCATCGTGCTGCACGAGGGGGAGATGCGCGCCTTTGAGACGCTGACGACCCTGCGTGAACAGGCGCGCGGGACGGCCGGCCCGCTTGAGCACATTTTCCGCGAGTTGCGCGCCGAGGCGGTTGCGCGAAACGACGCATGAGCCTGCGCTCGCCCGCCTTCGAGAAGCGATTGCGGCACCGGGTGCGCGCCGAGATCCGCTGTTCCCGCGAGCGACGGAAGGCGTGGCGCAAGGCGCGCCTTCGTCGCCGGCTGGCCGCCGGACCGGTCCTGTGGTTCCTGCTCGTGGCCTGGTGCGCCGGGATGCTCTCCGCGCTGGATGCCGGAGCCTTCACCAGCGAAATCCGCCTCGCCATCGTTGCCCTGTGGTTTCTCGGCGAGACGGCCATGCACTTGCGCCGGTTGCAGAGCGAAATCTACGGGCCCCAGGCGCTGTTGCTTCTTTATCACCTCCCGCTTGCGGACGACGCCATCCTGGATGTGCAACGACGTCGCTGGCGCTGGCGGTCGGTCTGGACACTCGGCTGGTACCTCCCCTTCGCCTTCGCCCTGGGACCCATCGAGGAATGGACCATTGCCAGCGGGCTCGTCTCGCTTGGCTTGTTCCTGTTGCAGGGAATGTGCGCGCGGGCCCTGGCGCTGCATCTGGAGGCCTGGGCTCCGCGACCGGTGCTGGCATACGTTCCGGCGCTGCACCTCGGCACCGTGGGCGCGTTCGCGTTGGCGTTTTCGTTGCCGCCTCTCGGCGGCACCCTCGGGCCGGTCGCGCAGGCGCTCACGTGGCTGCCGGTGTTCGGCTGGTTGAACCACGTCTACTGCTACGCCTGGCTGGGGGGTGATCCCTGGACCTGGACGCTGCTCCTGCCGGTGTCGGTGGTGTTCTGGACGCTCCCCTGGTCCTGGCGCCGGATTCAGAGCCGGTTTCAACTGCCCGAGCCGCTGTTCGCCGCGACCGCCGCCGAGGCCGGGTGGGAGCCGGACTGCGTAGAGGAGGGGGTCCCGGACCAGCCGGCGGGCGCGCGCGGGGTGACCGCCATCGAGGAGCGCATCCGCACCCGTTCCTTCCTCGATGGCGAATCCTGGTGGACCAGCGCCGGTTGGTACGAGCGGCTTGCGGTCCGTTGCCTGGATTCGCGCGAACGACTGCTGGTCGAAGTCCTGCTGGGCGCGCCGCCGAGCTGGACGGCGGACTTTTGGAAACGGCTGCGGCTGGCGGCCCTGGGTGGATTGCTGATCCTGGCGCTGGGACAGTATGGAGGCTGGGTGTTCGCGGTCGCGCTGCTCATCGGGGCGCCGGTGGCCCTCCCACTGACCGGTGGGATGTGGCCCGGATTGCAGGCGCATTCGATGGGCGGGATCGCCGCGCCGCCGTTCGCCCTGCTGCCCGTGGGTTTCCAGGAACTCACCCGCGTGTTGATGAAATTGAGCGGCCTGCGTCTGGTCCTGGGCTTTCCCGCGCTTGCCCTGCTGGCCGCCAGCATCGCCTGGAAGCTCGAAGCCGACCCGCGGCAGGCCGCCGCCATTCTGATGAAGATCGCCGCGTTGTTGGGAGCCTGCCTGCCGTGTTTCGCGGTGTTTCAGGTTTCCGCCGTGAGCAATGACACGCAACGCATTCGCTGGCGGACACTGCCACTCCTCCTGCTGATCATCCTCACCGTTGTCGGCGGGGCCGCCGCGCTTTTCTTTGCCGGCACCGTCGTCCGCAGCCTGCTTTGGATGGCCGTCGTGGCCGCAGCGTCCCTGACCCTGCGCTGGGTCTACGGCCGGGCCTGGGCGCGCGGACGGTTCGATCTGGTGTCGGCGAGCACGCCGGGCGACGGCTCCAGCTGAAGCGTCGGCGGGACGCGATCGGGCGCCCGTCCGCAACCGCAACCGCTACCCGGCCAGCGCGGCGATCGTGGCGGCGAGGCTGGCGGGGTCCTGCACGTTGAGCACTTGCGCCGACCGGTCGATCCGCTTCATGAACCCGCTGAGGGCGGCGCCGGGTCCGAGCTCGATGAAGCGCGTGAACCCCCGGGCGAGCAGATACCGCATGGAATCTTCCCAACGCACGGACGCGGTGACCTGTTCCACCAGCCGGCGATGGATGTCCGAAGGCGCGGCGTGCGGGGCGGCGGTCACATTCGCGATGACCGGCGCCGCCGGCACGTTCAAGGGAACGGCGGCGAGGGCGGCCTCGAGTTTGGGTTGCGCCGAAGCCATGAGGCGTGAGTGATACGCGCCGGCGACCGGCAACGGGATGGCCCGCTTGGCGCCCCGCGCTTTGGCGAGTTCGATGGCCCGGCCGATCTTCTCCTTTTCGCCCGAGATGACGAGCTGGCCGGGGCAGTTGAGATTCGCCAGCTCGACCCCGGCCTCGGCGCACACTTCGCGGGTGGGCGCTTCGTCCAGGCCGATGATCGCCGCCATGCCGCCCTCCGTGGCCGCGCAGGCTTCCTGCATGAAGCGTCCCCGTTGCCGCACCACGTGCAAGCCATCTTCAAAAGAGAACACCCCGGCGGCGGCGAGGGCGGTGAACTCACCGAGCGAAAGTCCGGCCGTGGCGTCGAAGCGAAACCCGGGGGCCGCCTCGCGCAGCAGTTGAAAAGCCACCCAACTCACCAGGTAAATGGCAGGTTGAGCATTCTCGGTATTGGTCAGCTCGGTTTCCGGCCCCTCGAAACAGACCCGGCTCAGCGCGCATCCGAGGGCCGCATCCGCACGATCGAACCAAGCCTTCGCCGTCGGCGAACTCTCCGCCAACTCCCGGCCCATGCCCACGACCTGGGCGCCCTGGCCGGCAAACAACAACGCCGTCTTGCTCATAAGGCCCGCCATCAAACACCAGCCCGGGCCCGTCGCAAAGCAGAACTCAAGCCCACGCCCGCTGCCGGACGCGCGCCCGCGTCACCGCCCGTCTGGCAATCTCGACATCCTCCGCCACTTGGAAGTCGAACATCCCGACGCAAATGAAATCAGCCCCGCCCTCGAAGGCATAACGGAACCCCTGCTCGGGATGGATCGCCCCCGCGCCCAGCACCTTGTAGGCGATCCAGGGCCGGTCGACCTCCGCCATAAACGCACGCGTCTGCTCGGGGGTTTCCTCCCAGACGCTGTCATTGCGCGGCATCGGTCCCGCCGACCAATACTGCTTGCTGTTGAAGGTCTTCATATAGAAGTCCGGATTGAGTCCGGCCTCTTCGCAAGTCCGATGCACGGCAATGTTGTGTCCGGCAATCCCGGAAACCACCCCCTGCCGCTTGATGAACTCGACCGCCTCGCCCAGCGCTTGAACGCGCCCGTCCTCGACGTAGCTGTCCCCCACGCCGCCGTGTACGTAGCACGCCACCGCGCCCCCATCGATTGCACGCCGGATGTCGGCCCAACGGTCGTTGGCCGGCAGTTTGCATTGGGCAAGCCACTGCATCGAGCCGCCCTGCTCGCGATACTTGCGCACAATCCGCGCCGTGTCGTCGTCCACGCGCAGAATCATGGCGGTCAACCCGTGGGCCTGGCAGCGGTTCAAGGTCTCGATCACCTTGTCGTCATTGAAGTAGTTCTTCAGCAGGCTCGAGACGTAGATCAGATCGCGGCTGTGGGCGAAGCCGCTGATGAGATTGCCGCCACAAATCAGACGGGACAACTCGAGCCCGCCGATGCGGCCCTTCGGAAAACTGGCCGCATCCGCCGGCGGTTCCGGCGCGGCCG
Source organism: Verrucomicrobiales bacterium (assembly GCA_024233305.1). GTDB lineage: Bacteria > Verrucomicrobiota > Verrucomicrobiia > Limisphaerales > J093 > J093. Next base: position 301,852 of record JACKPV010000023.1, on the reverse strand, counting down.
GGCCCGAGGTGCCGGCCGGCTGCGCTTGCAGGGCCTTTTCCTCGAATTGCCACGACAGCGCAGCGGCGGCCGGGGCGCTCAGGGCGGATTTCTTGAAAAAACTGCGGCGATCCAACGGTTCGTTCATGGCGGTTCATCCAGGTTTACGGGCGGTGGTCAACGTCCGGGAAACTAAGCCCGGCCGCTGGCGACAGGCAACCTCCAATGACCTCAACCGCGTTTCGGCCGAAGCCTGGGACTCGACTCACCTTCTCGAATCCCCCGCTGGTCCTCATCACGAGGCGCGAACCGCGAGTCGTAACCCTAATTTTGATCCTAATCCCCATCCCGATTTTCCCGGCGCAGTCGGCGGTCCGAACGCGGCTCGATCGAGGAGGTGACGCCTGAGATTACGAACAGGATTACAATTACGAAGGCCGAGTTCAGGGAAGCGGGATGGCCCACCTGAATCGGTTCCCGACCAGGAACGGCAATCCACTTCCGCGAAGAGGTCTATCCTACGCCGGCGTCCATTCGATCCGGTCTTGTCCGCACGTCCCGTTCCCACGATCCGGAGGCCACCGCCCAACCCGGCCTTGCGTTCACCTGGCGGCGTCCGCAGGGTGAAGCCCGTGCAGAATTTGGCCTCGTACATCGACCACACGCTCCTGCGCCCGGACGCGCTTTCCGCGGACATCGACCGCTTGTGTCAGGAGGCGCGCGAGCACCGCTTTGCCGCGGTTTGTGTCAACGGTTGCTGGATCGAGCGCGCGCGTCACGCCCTCGAAGACAGCACCGTGCTCACTGCCACCGTGGTCGGCTTTCCCCTCGGCGCGGCCGACCCGGACGCCAAGCGCTACGAGACGGAGGCCGCCATCGACGCCGGCGCGCAGGAGATCGACATGGTGCTCAATGTGGCGTGGCTGAAAGAGGGCCAGGACCGGCGCGTGTTCCGGGAACTGCGGGACATCGTTGAAGCGGCGCAAGACTTCCCGGTCAAGGTGATCATCGAAACCTGCCTCCTCACCGATGAGGAAAAGCGGCGGGCCTGCGCTTTGATCACGGAGTCCGGCGCGAAGTGCGTCAAGACCTCGACCGGGTTCGGAAAGGCCGGCGCAACGGTCGAGGACGTGAAGTTGTTGCGTGAAGCCGTCGGCCCGGACTTCGGCGTCAAGGCCGCCGGCGGCATCCGTGACCTGCCGACAGCGCAGGCGCTCATCGACGCCGGCGCCACCCGCCTGGGCACTTCCAGCGGCGTGGCCCTGATGCGGGCCCTCGCTGCCACCGGGAATTGACCCGGACCGGGGGCTGCTTTTCGGTGATTCAGGTGGCGTGGTCGGTCGGAACCGCCTGAAAACAAGCGTGGCGCCGCCGTGGCGCCACGAGGTCCGACGCCGCTGACTCGCCGGTCGATCATCCCGAACGGACGCTTGGCTTCCTCCGCGCGCGTGGCGATGCCTCTCGCGAATGCAGGATCTGACCCAACTGCTGAACTCGCTCTCCGCCGGATGGCGGCAGGCAGGATGGCGAGGTAAAGGGGGCAGACGATGACAATGACCTGGCACTGTTGCTCTTGCTTCTGTTTGAGGCTGTGGAACTGGGTGGCCGCGCTCTTCCAACTGCCCGGGTGCAGCCGCTGGGCAATCTCGTTGATCGTCAGCTCCGTTCCCCGGCGCAACCGTGCCGCCAGTTCCAGCTTCTCCGGGGCGGTGCGATGGCGCTTTTCCAACTCCGCTCGCGTCCAACCCAGACGCTGCAATTCCTCCCCGATGATCCGCTCGGCCTTGGCCGACGCGCTCTCCGCTCGCAGTCGCCCGGCATGGTACTCCCCCAACTTCCCCTCGATCCGGTCCAGCAATCCCTGCCGGAGATCCTCTGCCCCGAGACACGCCCCCGCGCTGAACACCTGCCCGAAGCGCTTGCGTCGATCATTCAGCCGCAGAGTGTAGCTGCTCAACAGCCAGCGGACAACGTCACCCGATCTGATCAACCAGCTTCCCGCCTTTTGGCTGTCGCCTGCTTTTCTCGGCCATTTCTGCGAGCGGTTGAGCGCGTCAAAACAGTGGTCCGGTGGGATTCTCGGAACCAGTTCGGGAGACGAAGGGACTGCGTGGCTTCAGACCGGCGATGCCCCCGCCGTTCCGTGATGGCGGAGGCTGCGCCGGGCACAGTATCGACTCGAAACGAACGCACCGGTCTGTCACGGTCGGCGGGTGCGCCGGATTGAACGCACTTTCGAGGTCAGCTACCGCCACCGGGTGCTTTTCACCCGGGGCATCTTCCTTTCCGCCAACCCGCTGCTGGCCGGCTTGTTGACCGAGAGCACGGTCCGCCGCCCGGTGCGGGCGTTGATCACCCTGGATGCCGGCGTGGCGGAGACGGTTCCCGGCCTGGGGACCGCCATCCGGGACTGGTTTGCCGCCCACGCCGAGGAAGTGGCCCTGGTCCGGGAGCCGCTCGTGCTGCCGGGGGGCGAACAGGCCAAGGAGGACCCGGGCCAGGTCACGCAGATTCACGCGCTCATCGACCGGCACGCCATCTGCCGCCACTCATTCGTCATCGCCATCGGGGGCGGCGCCCACCTCGATGTGGCGGGGTTCGCCGCAGCCACCGCCCATCGGGGCATCCGGCATCTCCGCCTGCCCACCACCGTGCTGGCGCAGGCCGATTCCGGCGTCGGGGTAAAGAACGGGATCAACGCCTTCGGGAAAAAGAACTTCATCGGGGCCTTCGCGCCGCCCTTCGCCGTGGTGAACGATCTGGATTGGCTTGAACACCTCTCCGACCGGGACCGTCGCAGTGGCCTGGCGGAAGCGGTGAAGGTGGGTTTGATCCGGGACCGGGAGTTTTTCGAGGCCATGGAGCGGGATGCCGGCGCGTTGGCCGAGTTCGACCGCGAGGCGATGGAACGGGTCGTGATCCGTTGTGCCGAACTGCACGTCGAGCACATCGCCACGGGCGGCGACCCCTTCGAGCTGGGGTCGGCGCGCCCGCTGGATTTCGGCCACTGGGCGGCGCACAAGCTCGAAACGCTCTCCGGTTACCGGCTCCGACACGGCGAGGCGGTGGCCATCGGGCTGGCGTTGGACACGCTGTATTCGGCCCGGAGCGGACTGATCGCAGCGAGCGACGCGGAACGGGTATTGCGCCTGCTCGAACGGTTGGGATTTGCCCTGACCGCGCCGGAGCTGGAAAAATGCGAAACCGACGGCTGCCCTTCGGTGTTGAGAGGGCTGGAAGAATTCCGGGAACACCTGGGCGGGCAGCTCACGGTGACCCTGCTGGCGGCGTTGGGCAAAGGCATCGAAGTGCATGCCCTGGATGCGCGTCTGATCAGAAACGCCATCCAGGAACTCCTGCGCCGCCGCCGGGGTTCCCGGACGGCCGCGGACAACAAATGGCAATTGTCATGAGCAAACTCCTCCACCGAACCGCAGCGGGGCTGCTGGCGGCCGGATTGCTGATCGTCGCCGGGGCGGGTTGCGCCTGGTCGGTCGGGTCTCCGTCCAAGACCGGCAACACCCAGCAACCCACCGAACACCCCACGACCGGGCAGGAACTGATCGACCTCAAGCGGGCCCTGGACCAGGGCGCGATCACGCCGGAGGAATACGAAGCGAAGAAGCAGCGCCTGCTCGAACAGTAGCCGTCCGACCGCACGCTACCGCACCTTGAGCACCAGCAGGGTGAGGTCGTCGGTTTGCGGCGTACCGGCCTGAAAAACGACGATTGCCCGGTGCATCGCCTCGACGATCCGGGACGCCGGCTCGTGGCGGTGCTGACGGAGGATCCCGAGAACGCCCTCCGGACCGAAGCGCTCGCCGTCCGCCCGCTCGGCGTCCTCCAGACCGTCGGTGTGGAGCAACAGCAGGTCGCCGGAAGCGAGTTCGGGACCGGTTTCCTCGACGTATTCCGTGCCGGGAAACATGCCCATGGGCGGTCCACGGCGGTTCAAACGCGCCTTGCGCTGCCCTTCGGCGTCGAGCAGGACCCCGCCCAGATGACCCGCGTTGGCGTAAGCCAGACGGCGGGCCGGCCCTTCGAGACGCACCAGGATTGAGGTCACAAAACGGTCGGAATCCTCGAGATCATCGGCCAGGGCCTGATTCGCGCGGGTGAGCACCTGGCCGGCGTCGCGCCGGTTGATCGCGACCACCCGCAGATAGGCCCGGGTCTCCGCCATGATCAGGGCGGGTCCCATGCCGTGCCCGCTCACGTCGCCCACCACCAGGCCGAGGTCGCCATCGGACATTGGGAGGTAATCGAAGTAGTCCCCGCCGGTCTCGTCCGCCGGATAGGTGGCCCCCGCCAGATCGTAGCCTTCCAACGGCGGCGGTTGCTGGGGGTAAAGCCGCTGCTGAATGGCCCGCGCCATGGAAAACTCGCGTTCCCTGGCCGCCAGGGCCGCCTCGGCCTGACGTCGTTGCGTGATGTCCCGCACGAATGCCACATGCCAGGTCCGCCCTTCGAGGGCCACCTCGCTGAATCCCACTTCCATGACCAGCTCGGCGCCGTTCCGGCGGCGGCCCGTGCATTCGCAGATCGCGTGTTCCCCAAGGCGCCCCCCCTCCCAGGGCAGACCGACCCGGGACGGACCGCCGGGGGTGGCCAGGGCCAGCAGGCGACTGGCGTTTAGCTGGGCCAGTTCGGCCGACGAGCGGCCGAACAGCACCTCCGCGGCAGGGTTCGCGAACGCCACCCGGCCCGAGACCTCGATCACCAGGATGGCGTCCGGCGAGCGTTCCCAGAGCAGCCGGTAACGCTTCTCGCTTTCGCGCAGGGAGTGTTCCGCGGTCCGCCGTGCGCTGCGGTTCGCCGCCTCCCGCAATTCCCGCCGCACCGCCGGCAACAACCGTCCCAGCTGCCCCTTGAACACGAAATCATGCGCCCCCGCCTTCATCAGGTCCGCCGCCTTGTCCTCGCCGATACCCCCCGAAACGATGATGAAGGGCAGGTCAAGCCCCTGCCGCTGCAGCACCCGCAACGCAGCGTCCGCGCTGAACTCCGGCATCTGATGGTCCGAGAAGATGATGTCCCAGGCGGCGCCCTCCAACGCCGCCTCCATGTCGCCCGCCGTCTCGACCCGCTTCCACGAAACGGTGAAGCCCTCCCGTTCGAGATGGCTGACCAGCATCACACAGTCGAACTCCGAATCCTCGATGATGAGGGTTCGCAGCAACGGTTTTTGAACGGCGTTGTCCATTGATTTGCGGGTCCGCCCAGTCTGGGCCACCGGAGGTTGGAGGCGAGCCCAAACTCCCCGGGCAACCACCGCAACCACGCGCGGCCCGGCGGTCAATCGGGACGGGCCAGCGGCGCCACGAAGGTCTCGTCGTGGGGGAGCGCGTCGATGATCATCTGCACGGTCTGTTCGAGCGCGCCGGTGTTTTCCTTCACCACGCGGAGGGCCCTTTCCCCGAGGGTCCGACGGCGCGACTCGTCGTTCAGCAGGGCGGCGATGGCCGGTTCCAGTCCGGCGGCGTCCTCCACCTGCACGGCCGCATCGGCGGCCACGAAGGCGGCGGCGATGGCGGCGAAGTTCTGCATGTTCGGACCGAAGACCATCGCCTTGCCCAACGCGCCGGGCTCGATGGGGTTCTGCCCGCCCGGGACGGTCAGGCTTTTGCCGACGAAAATGACGGTGGCTTCCTCGTAGAAGTACTTGAGTTCACCGGTGGTGTTCACCACCAGCGCGTCGAGCGAGCGCTTCGGGAGGCTGGTTTGCCGGGTCATTTCCCGACGGTACATGAATCTCAGTCCCCGCGTCTCGAGTTCGCGGCCCACCTCCCTGCCGCGCTCGAAGTGGCGCGGCACCAGCACCAGGAACAGGTCGGGAATCCGCTGTCGCAGCCGCTGGAAAATGTCCGCCAGGATGCCCTCCTCGCCCGGATGCGTACTGCCGCCCAGCAGGACCGGGGCGGCGTCCGGGACCCCCAGTTGACGCAGCAGGGCGCGGACGTCCAGCAACCGCCGTTCCTCGACCTGCGACGCATCGAATTTGAGACTCCCGAAGACCCGGACCGCCTCGGGCCGGCAGCCGAGCTGCACCAACCGTTCCGCGTCCCGCGGGCTCTGCGCGCCCACGCCGGCAAACGAGGCGAACAGGGAGCGAAAGAGAAACCCGAAGCGCCGGTAGCCGCGGAAGGAACGTTCGGACAGCCGGGCGTTTACCAGAAAGACCGGGATGCGACGGGCCCGGGCTTTCCACAGGAAGTTGGGCCAGATCTCCGCCTCGACGATGACCACCACCTCGGGGTGAATCACCCGCAGCGAACGCGACGTCACGCCGGCGAGATCGATCGGGTAATAGACCTTCTCGATGTGGCCCGGCAACCGCCGGCGCAACTCCTCCATCCCGGTGGAGGTCGTGGTCGACACGACGACCTTGAGGTTGGGGGCGCGGGGTTCGAGCGTGCGAATGAGCTGCACGCAAAGGTTGACCTCGCCCACGCTCACCGCGTGAAACCAGATGACGTGGCGGTTGGTGACCGCGTGCTTCACCCGGGCGCTGAAACGTCCGAAGCGCTGGCCAAAATTCGCGCGCCAGTCTCCCCGGCGCCACATCTTCAGGAAGTAGAAGGGGGCGCTCAGCCAGAAGAACAAGGGAAAGAGGATGTTGTATAGCGTCCGCATGCGTCGCTGCCTCAAGGTGTCTTACGCGGCCCGGCGGCGCCGCACAATCTCCCAATGCGCCGGTGGCTCGAATCAGGGAACCGGCGGAGACCGCCGGGAACGCGGAGGGCACGAGCACGCATGGCCGCCATGCGGGCTCAGTTGACCAGGACCGGCCGGGCCCCGGCGGCCTTCACCCAGCGCAGATCCACCATCTCGCCGGGCAACAGGCCGAGTTCCGGCGGCAGGGTGAGCAGGACCGGCAAACCCAGCTCGACGGGCTGTCCGCCGGCATCGGTCGGGGCCAGGTTGTCCAGCCCGAGCCCGCGGGAGTTGACCAGGGTCAGGAGGTTCGCCGGCACGGCATCCAGGTGTTCCCCGACGTGGGTCACCTGCGCCAGGGCGGTTTCGCGGCGGAGGGACCGGCGCACAACCTCGAGGGTCATGCCCACCTGCGGGCGTTCCCGCCAGGGTGGCATGACGAAGGCATGGATGCGATCCGCCTGCGTGGCAGTGATGGTCAGCACGAGCTCGCCCGCCAGGATGTTCTCGCCCGCGCGGCAGTAGATCATGCTGACAACCCCGTCCATCGGCGCCGTGAGGGTGAGCGGCTGCAACTCGGCTTCCGCGAGGCGAATCCGGCTTTCCTGGAGCGCCAGTTCGGCATCCAAGATGTGGGCGGGATCGCCATCCGGGTGGTCCGGGTTCGCAGCCCGGAACTTCGCCAGGTCGCTCTCGATGGCCGCCACGAGCTTCGTTCGCTCGTCGATCTCCGCCTGAAGCGCGTCGCGTTCGTTGGCCGCACGCTGGTAATCGCTGGTGGCCACCACGGCCACCGGTTGCCGGCGCAAATCCTCCTGGCGGCCGGCTTCGGCCTCGGCGAACTGGAGCCGGGCCCGGGCGGAGGCCAACTGCACCCGCTGGTCCAGGCTCTCCAGACGGAGTCGCGAGTAATCGACCTGCGCCCGCTCTCGCGTGATCACCGTGTCGTTTTGCGCCCGGAGCAAATCGACCTCGGCGCGGATGAGCGCCAGGGTGCTCTCGAGCACCTGCGGATCAGCGACGACCACCTCGGCCAGCGCATCACCCGTCCGCACGGCATCGAACCGGGCCACCCGCAGGGTGGCGAGGCGCCCCGGCTGGGTGCTGTTGATGCGGGCCTGCTGGATGTCGACCTGACCGACAAGTTGCGGCGGCGCCAAGTGAAAGACCCAGATGAAGACACAGGCGGCCATCGCCCCGAGGTAAACCACCCAGGGCACCGCCCGAATCCGGAACTCGCGCCAGCGGAGCCTGGCCGGACTGGGGATGGGTTCGATTCCCTTCATGACCTACACCTCGGATTCATCTTCCGCCTGCAAGCTGGTGACCCGCGACACACCATCGGTGGAACGGAGGTCCCCCAGCAGTTCCTCCAGCCGGTCCGGATCCCGCAGCAGCAGCCGGTAGGACAGGTCGGTGCCCCCCTGCGCCTCGTTGTAACGTTGACTCGCGCAATGCGTCCGCCGGCTGTGCCGCCAGAGCACGCCCCGGATCTCCCCCACGTCCGGCAGCGGCCGCGCCCAGTGCAGGTTCACGATCACGTCGTAGCGATGCCGGCTGCCAAAGGCCGTGATCCAGAGGTAGAGCAGGATGACCACGATGACCAGCGTCACCAGCACCGCCACCGGAAAACGCTGCGTGCCGCACGCCATCCCCACCACCAGGCCGGCCAGGATGTAGCTGGTGTCGAGCGTGTCCCGGAGGATGTTCCGGAACCGCACGATGGCAAAGACCGCCATCATGCCGAAGGCGGTTACCAGGTTGTTCGAAAGCACCAGCATCACCGCCGACACCAGCACCGGGATGATGATCAGGGAGTTGACGAAAGTCCGCGAATAGGAAAGCCCGCTGTGGGTGAGCATGTAGATCCAGGCCAGCGTCTGCCCGGCCAGGAAGGCCAGCAGCAGGCCCAGCAACACCAACGGCACACTTACCGGCGCCAGCGCGTAATCACCTCGAAACAGCCAGTCCATCGTCCGCCTTCCGTCAGCCCGAAACCGCCGTCGGTCGGGCCCGCCGGCCCACCGGCGCCATGCCCGTGAACCGCTGATAACCGTGCCCGTTCACCCGCACGTGGTCGTAAAAAACGTCCTCGCCCACCAGCGTGATCCCGTCCGCATACTTGGCGGCGCCCACCCGGATCAGATTGAAGCCCTGAACCAGGTCCCGGAACCAGTTCGGATAGCGCCCCGTAAACTTGAGTTCGAGGATGACGTCGGGCCGGAAAGCATACAACGGCCGTGTCATCTCGCACGAAAGGTGCGCCCCGGATTGCGGCTCGAACTGCACCTCACGATCCATCGTCACCCGCACCGAGTTGTCGTGGGTGCTCACCCAGGCTTCGCGGAGGTAGGCCACGTGTCCCTTGGGCTTCGCCCGGATGTCGAGCATCAGCCGGCAGAAATTCTGCAAGGCGACCAGCTGCTTCGGCTGCTGGGAAAGCAGGCACCCGGCGTCCGGGAGATGTCCCTGCAACAAGCCCTCCACCGCCGACCGCCGCACCCCCCCGCGCTGCTTGAGGATGGCATCGTTCATCCGCCGTTTCAGCTCGAAGAAAACCGGCGAATCCGGTCGATCATCATAGTAGCGCAGGCGCAGCTTGTAGCGGTTCTTGTTCCCGTTGATCGTGTCCCAGTAGGTCCGCAGATCATCCGAGTCCAGGTAAAGACTGTGGATCGCGTAGGAGAGCCCGGGACGGTCCGCGCCATATTCGTCGATGGACAGGTAGGATCGCACGAAGTCCCTCACCGCCAGCGCTTTCTCTTCGCTGATGAGGAACTTGAGTTCCAGACGCTGCAATTGTAGGCGATCCGCCGCCATGAACTAGGTTACCTTCGCTGCTCGATCCGCACGTTTGCTCCGACTCACCTGATCAGACCTTTGATCGTCACGCACAAGTTACACGATTGTCAAGAATCGCACCCGGCGGACACACCCCGGCTGGCCCGGCGACGCGGAAAGGCACGCGGAGCTGCTGGCTGGAATCTGACCCGCGCTCTTTGGCAGCACAATCCGTACCAGACCCCGGACGATCCCCATGGCGGCCAACCCCCGCTGCGATCTCCCGATCCGCCGCCCCCAAGCGCCGCGGTGTCGCCGGCTGTTCCCTCATGGGTTCGCCGCGGTCCAGTTCGCCGCCAGCATCCGCAGACGCTCTCGCTCCGACGGAGGCAACCCGGCGGGATTGAACCGGAGCCGGTAGTGCAACCGCAGCATCTCCCGCAGCTTCTCCGGACGCAATTCGGGAGCCACCCCGAGCCGGGTCACCCAGGCGTCCAAGGTCTCGTGCGTCGGCCGCGGGCCGAAGCGAACCTCCAGTCCCGCCACCACGGCGTAGAATTCCGAGTCGGCACCCGGCTGGAGCGGGGGCGGCGACGCCGCGAGCGGCTGGTGCCCCGCCCGGCGCCAGCGGCTGCCCCGCAATTGACGCCAGCCCAGCCAGGACAGCACCACCATGCTGACGCAGAAGGCGTAGAGTTGCCACGTGCCGCCCTCCTGCCGCCATTGGGTAAACCGGTACCAAACCTCTGAAAACCAGTCGCGCAGCCCCTCCGTAAAGCCCGCCTGCTCCTCTTCCACCTCGTTCCAGCTGGCCGGCGTGGTATCGACGTCCTCCCACTGACCGCGCATGAAGGCGAGGCACCAGGCATGCGCGTGGCGGCCCCGGACGACCCACTCGTCCCCCCGTTGTTCCTGCACCCCGTAGCCCACGGCATACCGGGTCGGAATGCCCGCCACCCGCAGGAGGAGAACGGTGGCGGTGGCAAAATACTCGCAGTGTCCCGCGCGGGTTTCCTGCAAGAAACGAGCCAGGGCACTCGGGGTTGTCGATCCGCGACGCGGGGGCTGCCACAGCGCATAGTCGAAATGCAGCATGAAGTGCCGGCTCACAGTCTCGACCGCGCGCTCCGGCGACTCCCCCGCCAGCTTCAGTTCGACGGCCAGGTTCTCTATGGCCGCCCGGTCGGTGTCCGTCAGACCGTCCAGGGAGAGATCATCCGGTTCCGGCGGCAACCCGAAACCGCCGCCCGGTCCGTAGTCGACCGACCACGTCAGCAACCGCGGCGCCGACCGCACCCGGGCCGCGGCCATGCCGTTCGTCTCGACGAGCACGCCCGGGAGCGGCCCGATCGAGACGACGTTTCCCGGCAGGGCCAGCGGGGCTTCGCCCTGGGTCGTGTACCGCGAGATCTCGGTGAAGCCGACCCCTCGCAGGTCCGCCGCCACCCGGAACGGGCCGCTCTCGATGGCCGGAAGCATTGCCTGGAACTCCCGGTGGGCGGTGGCCCAGGTGTTGGCCTGAAACCGGTTGAAGGCCGCTTCGCGCAGACGCGCAGGCGGACGTTCCCGCTTGCTCCGAACCCGCATCAGGATCTGGCCGGAGAGCTTCAACCGGCCCACGGCGCCCATCGCCGTGGAACTGCGCACCTGATCGAACTCGCGCTCACCGCTTTGCTGCAGCAGCCGGTTCTCCCACTGCTGCCAGACCTCGCGCAACGCCGTCATTCCTATCCGGGCGGCCCCCGACACCACCAGCAGGCTCACCAAGAGCCCCACCCAGACCGGCGCTCCGAACCGGCGGTTGCGCCACGGCCAGAGCGCCCAGGCGGTCACCGCCACAAACGCCGGCAGAAAGAACGCCGCATGCTCCATCGCCGCGGACGCCGAAAAGAGGGCCACCGCCAGGTAGAGATGGCGGGGATGCACGCGCGCGGGACGCCAGACGCCGGCGGGCGAAACGGCCACCTGCGCCTCCTGCTGCCGGAGATACAGGGAGAAGGTCGACCAGGGCAGCATCCCCTGGCGGCTCCAGGCATGGGCGAGCACAAAGGGAAAAAGCACGAAGGGAAGCCAGCGCAGAAAGACCACCGCGGTCTGCGAAATCTCCCGCATCCCCTGCAGACGATCGCCCGGCGGGCCGGTCCCCACCACCGCCCCCACCGACCCCGGCCCTTCCCGGGCCAGGAAAAGGTAGAGCCCGACCCCGAGGAACAGCAGGGTGGTGAAGTTCCACAGCCGGTTGAAGTCCTCCTGGCCGGGCTCGAACCGGAGCGGCAGCCAGCGGGCCAGTTCGATCAACCCCGCCATGGCCGCCGCCCAGGGCAGCATCCCGGCCTGCCAACCCCAGAGCAACAATGCCGCGCTCAGCGCCAGCGGCGGAGACGTGGCGTGTCGATCGACGGGGTTCACCGGCGTCATCGGCGATCCCCCAGTTGCTGCAATCCCTCGCCGACCCGCCCCGATTCGAGCACCAGCAGCCGGTCCGGTTGGTCGCCGGCCGGTCCGCGGTCAAAGGTCTCGGCCGTGCGCGGCGGCACGATGACCATCACCAACGTTGGCACCCGCAGCATCCGGAGCTGACGCACCACCTGGCGCCGCGGCTCGTCCCAGTCGAGGAACACGAGGACGCAACCGCTCAGGGCCTCGTGATGCTGCATCACCAGCGAGCGAAGCGCCTCGAGCTTCGATTCCCGGCAGGGCTTGACCGCCGCCAGCACCTCGAGCATCTGCTGTTCATGTCCCACCCCGCGGCCGGTCGTGACGCACACGGTGTGCGGGCCCACAAACAAAAGATCAAGCAACGAATCCTGATCCGGCACCGTGCAGGCAAAGGACGCCGCCACCGCCACCGCCTCCTCGAAGCGGGCGTCGTCCGCGGCTTCGCAAAACGTGTCGAGTACCAGGGCGTGCCGGATGAAGTGCTCGTCCTGGTACTCCTTGACGATGGGGCGTCCAAGCCGGGCCGTGGTGCGCCAGTGCACGCGGCGCAGGGAATCGCCCCGCCGGTAATCCCGGAGCGCCACGAACTCCTCGGATTCACCCACCCCCGCCGCCAACGCCACGCCCCCGCGCTGATACTGGCTTTGGCCGGGCATTGGCGGCGGCGCGAGGGGAAAACGCCGGGGCAGCACCAGCACGGTCTGCGGCAGCGGCGCGCGACAAAACGAACGCAGCAATCCGAGGGGATCCGGCCGGCCGATGAGCCCGCCCGCCAGCACCAGCGGGCCGCGTCGATGCGGGAGGACGTCGATCCGCACTTCCGCGTGACTCCCCGCCGGCATCGGCGGCAGGGGTTCGGCCCGGGTCTGGGCCCGACGGACCGGTGGCAGCGGACCGCTCAGCCGGAAACTGCGGGTCCGCCGACCGGGCTGCAGCCGCGCGCGGAACTCCGCCAGCGACACATCGGCCTCCCGCAGATCCTCGAGATACTCCAGCCCCCGCTGCGGCCGCCCCGAGAGATTGGCGACGCGTATCCGCAGGGAGAAAGGCTCGCCGGCGGTGGCAAACCGCGGCCCATGGCGTTGCACGGCGAACTTCCCCCGGAAGAAAGGAGTCATCAGAACGGCCATCCCCAGCATCGCCGCCAGCACGACAAACGCCTGCCAACCCAGCGTGTGCTCGGGATCGGAAGCCGTCGCCGTAAGGGCCAGTCCCACAAGCACGAAGCCCCCCGCCGGCGTGAACCGCCGCTGCAGCCAGGCTGTCACTCGACGCCCCAGCAAATATCCCCGATACAAAACCCGGACCAGCATGCCAGCCTTCGGCGCCCGCCATCCATCCCCGAACCGCTCGCTCAGGCCGGGGCGGGCACTTCCCGCAAGATTTCCTCAACAATCGCCCGGTTGCTCCGCCCGGCATACTCGGCTTGCGGATCCAGCACCAACCGGTGCGCAATCACCGAAATCGCCAGTTCCTTCACGTGGTCCGGCGTCACCCAGTCGAGACCGTCAAAGAGGGCCAGGGCTTGGCTCGCCTTCATCAAGGCCAGCGACGCCCGCGGGCTCGCCCCGAGCCGCACTCCCACCGTCCGGCGCGTCGCTCCAACCAGGTCCACCATGTAGCGCCGCAGCTCGGCGCTCACCGCCACTCCCGCCGCCGCCCGGCGCAGGCCAACCATCTCCGCCACGCCCGTGCAGGCGGTGACCCGGTCCAGCGGATGCCCCGCAACCTGCGCCTCGAGAATCCCCGCCTCCTCCTCCGCTTCCAGGTACCCGAGCGTAAGTTGCATGGCAAACCGGTCCATCTGTGCCTCCGGCAGGGGGTAGGTTCCGCGGAACTCGACCGGGTTCTGCGTCGCGATCACGAAGAAAAGCTCCGCCAGCGGCCGGCGCGAACCTTCGACGCTCACCTGCCCTTCAGCCATCGCCTCGAGCAACGCCGATTGCGTGCGCGGCGAGGCGCGGTTCACCTCGTCCGCCAGCAGGATGTTCGTGAAGACCGGTCCCTCGTGGAACTCGAACACGCTGTCCTTCTGATTGAACACCGCCACGCCGAGGATGTCCGAAGGAAGCAGGTCGGGGGTGAACTGCACCCGCGTGAACTGCGCGTCGACCGACCGCGCCAGGGCCTTGGCCAGGGTGGTTTTGCCGGTCCCGGGAAAATCCTCGAGCAGGACATGCCCGCCCGCCGCCAGGGCCGCCAGCAGGTGCCGCACGGTGCCATCCTGTCCCCGGATGACGCCGCCGATGGTGGCGCGCAACCGCCCGTAAACCTCGCGTGCCGCTTCGTTCGCTTCCGTGTTCATCCCAAATGTCCTGCCGTTCGTCCCTCGCCGCGCCATGGCCGGCCAAGCGAACCCCAGCACGTTGCGTGCCGCATCCGGCCCGCGCCTCCGCCCCCCGGCGATTGCCCGTCCGTGCCGTCACTCTCCCGCCAACGCCAGCCGCGCGCCCGTAATCTTGAAGGCGTGTGCATACCGGGCGGGCGCTTCGTCCGGACCGAGCCGTGGCACGGCAATCGTCAGCTTGCCCGCGTCGACTTCGCAAGGCAGCGCCCCGGGCCGGCCCAGCAGGGACACGGTCGCCCCCGCCGGAACCACCAGATCGCGCAGGACCAACTGCGCCCCGGGCCAGCCCGCGGTGATCGCATACAGGGCGTCCGGCTTCTGCGTGAAGAACACCTGTTTGACCGCCAGACCGTCCCGGTTCGGACGCTGACCCACTTGGTCGAGCAGGTTGTACTTCACCATATACTCTCCGAATTGCTGCTCGGGCATCCTGCCCTCGGTCCACTGGCACGGGCGTCCGGCAAACCGCGTCCCGTAGATCGCCTCGCCGTTCACCCGCAACCAGTCGCCGATCTCGAGCAATCGCTGCTGCATGATGACCGGAATCCGGCCGTCGCCCGTCGGCCCTATATCGAGCAGGAAATTGCCGCCCCGGCTCACCAGATCGCACAGCACCAGAATCAGTTCCTCGGCACTCTTGTAGTCGTCGATGCTCTCGACGCGGTTCCACCCGTAGGAATGCGCCATGCCGCGGCTTTCTTCCCAGGGATGCGACGCGTCCTTCATCCCCGCCGCGTATTCGGTCGTGAAGTAGCCGCCGTGGTGATGCCGGCAGCCCTTGCCCCAACGGTCATTGATCACGACGTAGTCCCGGCAGGGCGATTCGTTGAACAACCAGGCCAGCAATTCCTCGCTGCGCCAGCTCTCGGCCGGCAGGTCCCACTCCCCGTCGCTGAAGATCAGGGCGGGCGCATAGCGACTCACCACATCCTTGAACTGCGGCATCATGTGCTCGTTGACATACCGGTCGCGGTCGCTGAGCCAGAGCGGATTGAACCATTCATACAGCGAGTAGTAAAAGCCGAACTTCACCCCCCGCTTCTCGACGGCGGTCTTCAGCTCGAGCATCAGGTCCCGTCGGGGGCCGGTCTCGACCGCGTTCCACGGCCGCCCCCAGGTCCGGCTCGCCTCGGCGCTGGGCCACAGACAGAAGCCTTCGTGATGTTTCGAGGTCGGCACGATGTACTTCGCCCCCGACCGGGCGAAGAGGTCGGCCCAAAAATCCGCGTCGAAATTCTCACAGCGAAACAGCGGGGCGAATTCAGCGTAATCGAAGTCCGCCCCCCAGACCCGCTGATGATACTGCCACCAGGGGTTGTCCGGCTTCTTGTCCGCCATGTTCCGCCAGTACCATTCGGCATACTGTTTCGGCGCCCCCCAACCCGGCACCGAATACAGGCCCCAGTGGATGAACACCCCGAACTTCGCATCCAGAAACCACTCCGGCGTCGCCCGCTGGTCCAGTGAATCCCACTCCGCCGCGTAGGGCCCCGCCGCCCTGGCCAGGGTGGAACTGATCGTAAGCACGGCTACGACACCGGCAAACGAACAGAAGGAAAGATGCTTCATGCCCGTCGTTGTAGTTCTCGCTGCGGCCAAGGTCGAGCGGAAAGCGGCGCCGACCGCGACCTCTCCCTCCGACGCGGCTCCCGCCCGCCGCACCGGTAGGACCGGCCTCCCAACCCCCGCTTGCGATCGGGCGCGCCGGGCCTACAATGCCGCGCATGAGTCTCGAGGATCATGTCGGTGACGTCATTGCAAAGGCGCGGTTGCATGCGGGGGTGGATGCCGCCGAAGCCGCGGCGGCCGCCGGGATCGCGGCGCCCGCGATGGAGGCGTTCGAGGATTCGGGCAAAGTCGATGGCCCGATCAACTGGACCGGTCTCGCGGGCCGGCTCGGGCTGGACGCCGGCAAGCTCGAACGCCTCGCCGGCGGCTGGCAGCCCGGCCCGGTCGATCTCGCCGCCTGGCGCGAACTGCGCGTCATCACCACCCGGGGAGCGCACTTCAGCGTCAACGCCTACCTGGTCTGGGACGAAGTCACCCGCGAGGGCGCACTGTTCGATACCGGCTTCGAGGCAGCGCCCGCGCTCGAGATCATCGAACGGGAGGCCGTGGATTTACGCCACCTCTTCATCACCCATTCCCACGCCGATCACGTGGCGGGCCTGGCGGCCATCCGGGCGCGGCATCCGAAAGCGAGGCTGCATTCCAGCATGGCGGACGCGGCGTTGCATGAGCGCAACCGGGCCAATGACTTCATCCACCTCGGCAGCCTGCGCATCACCAACCGCAGCACCCCGGGGCACGCCGTGGACGGGGTCACTTATGTGGTCGGCACCTGGCCGGAAGACGCGCCGCCGGTGGCCATCGTGGGCGATGCGATCTTTGCCGGCTCGATGGGACGCGCCGCCGGCGCGGCCGAGGAGGCCCGGAAGGCCATCCGCGAACAGATCCTCGCCCTGCCGCCCGAAACGCTGATCTGTCCCGGCCACGGCCCGCTGACCACGGTGGCGGAGGAAAAGGCGAACAACCCCTTCTTCTGAAGGTTCAGTTCAGCAGCCGGTACCAGTTGTCCCGTTGATGCGGCGCATAGCCGAGGTCGCGGATCAACCGGTGCATGTCCTGCACCGTCATGCGGAAGGTGGCTCCGGCCTGGGACACGACGTTCTCCTCGATCATGATGCTCCCGAGATCGTTCGCGCCGTAGGCCAGCGCGATCTGCCCGATGTCGGGCCCCTGGGTCACCCATGAACTCTGGACGTTCTCGAAGTTGTCCAGGTAGATCCGGGCCAGGGCCTGCGTGCGGAGATACTCGTGGGCGCCGACCGTTTCCGCCTTGAGCCGCGTGTTCTCCGGCTGAAAGGTCCAGCCGATAAAGGCCGTGAAACCACCCGTCTCATCCTGCAACGACCGCAGCCGATCGAGGTGTTCGATCCGGTCGTCCAGGGTCTCGACGTGGCCGAACATCATGGTGGCGGTCGTGCGCAGTCCCAACTGGTGCGCCGCTTCCATGACCCCAAGCCACTGATCGCTCGTCGCTTTCAACGGCGAAATCCGCCGGCGCACGCGGTCGACCAGAATCTCTCCGCCGCCCCCCGGAATGCTGCCCAACCCTGCCGCCACGAAGTCGCGGAGGATCGCCTCGAGCGGCTCCCCGAAGACCTCCTGGAAATGCACGAACTCGCTCGGACTGAATCCGTGGATGTTGATTTGCGGATACTTGTCGCGGATGTGCGAGAGGAGGTCGAGGTACCACTGCTTGGTCAGCTTCGGATGATGCCCGCCCTGGAGCAAAAGCTGGGTGCCCCCGAGCGCCAGCGTTTCCTCGATCTTGCGGTCCATTTCCTCCAGCGTGACGACGTAGGCGTCGGCGTCCTTCTCGGTGCGATAGAAGGCGCAGAACTTGCAGTAGACGTTGCAGACGTTGGTGTAATTGACGTTGCGATCGATGATGTAGGTGACCACCTCGTTGCCGCGTCCGGCGTAGGCGTCCGCCTTGGCCCGCTCCCGCCGCCGGTGCGCCAGCGCGCCCAACTCCGCCAGCGGAAGGGCGTAAAGCCGCCGGGCCTCGACGGCATCCACCCGGCCGCCGTCCCACACCTTTTGTCGCAACTCGTCCAGCGACGCGTCGTATATCATCCGCGCAACCTAGCAGCGCCCCGGATCAAGCTCAAGGCGACCGGCAACCCGCCGCCGCGGCGACGTGGAACATCGTTGGCGGCGCGAGTGAGGCGCCATAGACTGGGCGCATGAAAGCCAGTCTGGGTCCGCGGCGACTGGGGCTTGTCCTCGTCGCGCTGTCAGCGTCCTTCGCCCGCAGCGGGGTTCCGGATCCGCGGCACATTGCCAATGGACGGTTGATTCCGGGCGAGGCCTACTGCGACCAACCCTATCTGGCGAAGACGGCCGACGGGGCGTGGTTGTGCGTGATGACGACGGCCTCGGGCGTCGAAGGTTCGAGCACGCAGCACGTCATCGCCCTGCGCAGCACCGACCGGGGGCAGACCTGGTCTGCGCCCGTTCGGTTGGAACCCGCCGGCGGGCCGGAAAACTCCTATGCCGTCCTGTTGCCCACCCCCGGCGGGCGCATCTACTGCTTCTACAATTTCAACGCCGAAAACCTACGCGAAGTCCGCACCGAAACGGGCGGCGTCTTCCAGCGCGTGGATTCCCTGGGCGATTACGTGTTCCGCTATACCGATGATGGCGGGCGCACCTGGTCCGACCGACGGTTCACGGTGCCGGTGCGCGAATTCGCCTGTGATCGCGAGAACGTCTACGGCGGACGGGTCCGCTTCTTCTGGAACGTCGGGCGGCCACTCGTCGCCGGGAATACCGCGTGGCTCACGTTGCACAAGGTCGGCGCGATGGGCGCGGGCTTCTTCGCCCAATCCGAGGGCGCCATTCTGCGGTCGGACAACATCCTGACCGAACCGCAGGCCGACCGGATCCGCTTCGAAACCCTTCCCGACGGCGATCTCGGTCTGCGCGCCCCCCCGGGCGGTGGCCGCATCGCCGAGGAGCAGTCGTTGACCCGTCTGAGCGACGGGTCCCTCTTCTGCGTGTACCGGTCGGTGGACGGCCACCCGGTTTGCAGCTACAGCCGCGATGAAGGGCACCATTGGTCGACGCCCGAATACCTGGCCTACGGACCGGACAAACGACGGTTCCGGCACCCGCGCGCGGCGAACTTCGTGTGGCGCTGCGCCAACGGACGGTTCCTCTACTGGTTCCACAACCACGGCGGGCGCGGCTACGAGGATCGCAATCCGGCCTGGCTCTCCGCCGGGAGGGAGGTCATGGCGTCGGACGGACTTCGACTCGCGTGGACGGAACCTGAAATCGCGCTTTACGACGACGATCCCTTCGTTCGCATCAGTTACCCGGACCTCCTGGAAGAAGCCGGACGGTTCTTCGTCACGGAGACGCAGAAGCACGTCGGACGCGTGCATGAACTGGACCCCGGCCTGATCGCCGGGATGTTCGCCCAGCACACCAATGGCGTCGTGGCCGCCGCGGGGTTGCTGGTCGAGGCCCGCGCGCCGGCCGCGTCCGTGCCGCTGCCACGCCTGCCGGTTTTCATCGAACGCGATGCCGGGCGTCCGGATTTCGGCCAACGCGACAACCGGGCCGGCATCACCATCGAGGCCTGGTTCCGGCTCGCCTCGCTGACCGCCGGTCAAACGTTGCTCAGCAACCGCGCGCCCGATGGACGCGGCTTTGCTCTGACAACGGTTGCCGGGGGCACCCTCGAGTTCCGGTTCAGCGATGGTCGGACCGCCGGAAGCTGGCAGAGCGATCCGGGTTTGCTGGAGGCGGGGCGGCAACACCACGTCGCGGTGATCCTGGATGGTGGCCCGAAGCTCGTGCTGTTGGTGGTTGATGGACGATTGGGGGACGGCGGGACAAGCCGGCAGTTCGGCTGGGGCCGGTTCAGTCCGAACCTCCGCGGACTGGATGGGAGCGCGGCCCTGCGGATCGCTCCCGATCTGGAGGGCGAGGTCCGGTTGGCGCGCGTCTATGGCCGGGCCTTGCGGACCTCCGAAGCGGTGGGCAACTGGCGAGCCGGAATCGGGGCCGTGCCGACCGGGCATCCCGTTCGAAACCCGTAAGCCGCCAACCCGGCGAAGATCGATCCAGCTCCGCACCGGAGCTGCCGCCGACCAGGGAGGGCGCGGGAACACTCGGGCGTGCTTCCCCTCGCCCATCGGCTGGAAGCGGGTGTCCGAACCACTGGCGGTCGTCCCTGGCGGGAGGCTTCCAGGCCATTTGCAGTTGCCGTGGTGAGCGTGCGGCAGATCCCGGCTTTGCCGCGCAGCCAGGTTAACCTGCAGACCCCGGCTTGGTGGAGGCGCCCAGCCTGAGGCGTTTTCCATTGGCACAGGCGGGGGGAGCGGCAAACATGCTTTCTTTCGCGCGCATGAGTCACCAGGACACTTATCTTCACAACGAATCGTACGCCGAGTTCCTCGCCACGCAGGACGACGGGTTCTTCGCCAAGTATGCGGACGCCGTGCAGGCCGGTCGTCAAGGTGGCCGGTTGCTGGACGTCGGTTGCGGCGTGGGCCAGGTGCTACGCCGCTGGCAGGAGAACGGTTTCGAGGCCCACGGCGTGGAAGTCTCCGAACCCTCCGTGCGCCGGGCACGCGAATCGGGCTTGAACTGCCAGCCGTATGACGGCCGCGCGCTGCCGTTTCCCGACGGCCATTTCGCGGGGGCCGGCGCGCTGAACGTGCTCGAACACGTCGAGGCCCCGGAGGCTTTCATTCCCGAGTTGGTGCGCGTCGTCGAGCCGGGCGGCCGGGTCGTCATTTCGAGTCCGAATTTTTTGCGCGCGCTCGGCTTCCGCGACTACCACCACACGATGCGCGGTCTGGCCAACAAGTGGCGCAACTTCCGCCGGCTGCTGGCCAAGCGACGCCAGATGCGACTCGCGCCGGACGAGGTGCGGTTCGATCGGCTGACGCCGGTGGAAAAGGAGCCGTTCGAGCCGGACGACGACGCCATCGTGGCCACGAACGGTCTGGAGATCGCCTTCTTCCTCAAGCGGGCGGGATGCGCGGTGGAGCGGGTCCAATGCACCGACCGCTACGTGCCCGGCCTAGCGGAGTTCGGGTTGAACCTCACGCCGGTCCGGTACGCCGTGTTCAACGCGTTCGTGGTGGCGCGGAAGGAACCCTGAGCGGGCCGGCTCAGTACTTCGCGATCACCCCGGCGACGCCGTCTTCCAGGGAGAGCCGGAC
The DNA here is from genome assembly GCA_024233305.1 of Verrucomicrobiales bacterium. GTDB lineage: Bacteria > Verrucomicrobiota > Verrucomicrobiia > Limisphaerales > J093 > J093. The sequence goes on along the minus strand of JACKPV010000023.1, from coordinate 280,906 downwards.
CCATTCGTGATCCGTGCGCGTGCGTCGTCCGTTGACCGTCACCTCGCGGAAGGCGCGCCCTTGCGGATGCCGGATGCGGAGGCGGACCTGGTCCGGAACCCGCGCCCCGGTCAGCCGCACGGTCCCCTCGATGAGGCCGTCCGCGACCCGCGAATGCAGCTGCAAATCCAACGATCCATGGGCCGTTCGCAGGCCGCGAATACGCACGGTCCGGCCATCCTGGAACCAGGCGCGCGGCGCGGCGGCGCAGAGGTCCAATCCGTCGGTCCGCTCGCGAACCAGGGAATCGAACAGCCAGTCGATCAAGCGGCACTCATCTGCCAGCGTCGAGGCGAACGAACCCGGTGTTCCCGCGAGGCCGACTTCCTCCGGAAGCAGGGCGGCGGTCGCGCGATCCAACCGGTTGGCGAGCAGGTTGCGCAGGGTCCACCAGAACGGCGCCGGCTCATCGCGCTCGATGAACACCGGCCCCATCGGAGCGGCGAGCGTTGCGGGGGATGGCTTGCCAACGCTGAACGCGCCCGACCGGCCGGTCATCCGGCCCAGCAGCAGGTTGTCTTCGATCTGGTTCAGCATCCAACCGGTCGCCGGGTCGCGGGCGTCAATGGCACCCGCGGCCACGAGCCAGAGCGGGGAAGCGGCGAGGGCGTAGCGGCCGTCGAGCATTGATGGCGTGGGCGTTTCCCATCGCCAGGGAACAGCGGGCAGCCAGGTCCCGTCCCGGAGGCGCGTCACCGGGGTGATGGCGATGGTCCGGTCGAGAGCGTCGCGAAGCCGGTCGCGATATTCCGCCGCCTGCTCCCGGACGTTTCCGCCCAGCTGCCGCAGGCGCTCGCGTTCGGAGTTCTCGAGAAAGGCCTCCTGCGCGGCCGATTCGAGCACCCTCGCGAGGTCCTGCAGGCCGGCGAGAAAAGTGGCGTCGGTGGCGCCCGCCCGGACCTCGTCTTGTCCGGGCGCAATCCCGGCCGGCGCCGCCCGGCCGTCCGGCAACCGGGCGCGCAGAATCCAATCCGCCGCGAGCAGCAGGTTGCCCAGATACCGCTCTCGAAACGCAGGTTCGGGCGCGAGACGGACATGGTTGGCCAGGGCCGAAAGCAGTCTTCCGTGTTGTGCCGCGGGACGGTCCGCTCCGAACGGGTCGGGAAGTTCCGGGTGCTGGGCGCAGAAGGCTCCCCGGACGTCGACGAAGGCGCCCCTCGGTCCGCGGCGCCCCTGGTTCGTCAACGCCGGCAGAAGCAGTCTTTCCGCCGCCTCGTGCTCGCCGCGGCGGTCAAGCAGGGTGGCGAGGTCGGCGACCTTGTCGAGCGGGATGGCGGCCGCGCCGAACGGTGTCTTCAGGTGCCAGGCGCCCGTGGCGGGTTCGGGGTTCATCGCGCTCAGCGTCCGCCAGTGGTTGGCTTGAAACAGGCGGTTGAGAACCGGGCTCGGCACTTCGATCCGGGCGCCCGCGTGGCTGAGGGCATGCCAGTGGGGCCGGACCGCTTCGATGCAGGTCGCGAAACGCAATTCCTTCAGCCGCGCGGTCTCGTCAGGAGTGAGCAGTTCGACCCCCGGAATGAAGAGGGCGATGGCATGCCCTTCGCCGGGCGCCAGTTGCACCTCGTGGCACACGAAACCCCGCATCGGTCCGCCGGCATCCGTTCCTTCCGGCGTCTCCCGGGCCACGCGAAGCTCCAAAGAGCCGCGCCCATCGGAGTGTAATCGACCGCGAACAGGCAACAGGCCCGCCCGGGGTTCTCCATCCGAAGGGCGGTCCAGCACCAGGGCGCCGTCGAGGGTCAGGCGCAGCGGCACGGCAGGTTCCGTCTCGATCCACAATCGCGCGGTGCAAGGCGCCGCGGTGTGGTTGGTCACCGAAAACTCGGTGGCGAGAACGGTCAGTTGCGACGTGGGCGAATCCGTCGCTTCCGTCCCGGATGCGTGCAACGAACAGACCAGAGAGCGTTGTTGCCAGGCCAGGCCGTCCTCGCGCCAGGTCCGGCAAACCACGGGCAGCCAGCCGTCCAGCAGCGAGCGCTCACCTCCCTGCGGAAGCCGCGGCCGGGCGCCCGTCAGGAAACGCCATCGCACGGCGGGCCAGGGCCAGGGCCGGGCCAGCGTGTCCAGCCCCGGGGTGCGCAGCGCGGCGGTGCGCAGCTCGAGGCTTCCATCCGGAAACAGGATGAAGTCCTGTCGCTCTCCCGGCAGGCCGAGCACCATCGGCCCCGGACGATTGATCACCGCTTCGTCCAGCGTGGCGGCGAAAGCGTCCTCCCCGGTCGTGGCCACGTCCTCGAGCACCGGCATCGAAGCCGCGCGGCCGCCGGCGCCGGTCCGCCAGGCGGCATAGCGCCGACCGGAGCCGGAATCGACGAGGAAGAACCCCGGATCCCGCAACCACAACCCGTCCCCGGCCAACACGTCGTCGAGGTTCACGGCGAATTTCCGACGCGGACCGGCATCCACCAGGAGACGGCCCGCCTCCGGGCTCAACGGATCCTCGGTGTGGCCGTATTCGAGATCCAGAACCGCCGCCGTCCGACCGGCCTCCGCAACGCGCCGGATCGTGCCGTTCCAGACATCGAACGAAGGCGGATCGGTCGTTGCCGCCGGTCGCTCCAGATTCCATTCGACCAGCAGGCTGGCGGTGCGGAGCGGCGCAGTCGAGCGCACCCGGATGCGGCGGATCAACCCGTCACAGGCACACCGCAACCCGAGCTGCCGGGTCCGGCGATGTTCGATCCTACCGGCGGGCGCGGGAAACAACTCGGCCTCGGTCAGGGCCGGGAACCGCAGTGTGACGGCACCTTCCCCTTCTCCGGTCTCGACGCGGACCGGAGATGGGATCCACCGACCGTGCGAAAGGTCGTCGAAACGGTCGGGGCTTTCCGGCCAAGCGCATTGCCACCACGAAAGCGTGAGTTGTTCGGGCCGCGGTCGGGGACTGTCGAACTCGACCTCCATTTCCTGAACCAGGCGGGGCTCGGCCCACTGCACGACCAGGGCCTGCCCTGCGTGCAGCGCCACGGGTTCGGCGTCGGTCCCGGCCAGCCGGGAGACGTCGCGCGGCGCTCCGGAATCCCCGGGGCCCAACAGCAGCACGCGTGCCGCGGGGGCGATGTCCGCCGTTGAGGGCAGGGCGGCCCGCGAGCCGGAGCCGCCGGCCAGCAGGGCCAACAGCCACAGAGCGCAACGGGCGGCCGGCCGACCGACCGTGCCGCCCCGCCCCAGGGATCTGGCCGGTGCGCCGGTGAATCGAGGTGATCGCGCAAGCATCGTCGAACCGGCTTGGTTTACCGGGCAAGGGTCCCGATGACCACGAAAACCCTTCATCTCGCGCCGTTCAAGCAGGTGCCGTGCCGGACGCCAACGGCTTGCCCATTCCCGCACAAACCGCGTCGGAGCGCCCGGAAAAATGCCTCTCGCCGACGCTGGTCGCCGGATGGACGCGCTGGTAGGGTCGCGCGCATGCCGGAGAGCAACAACCCGGGGGCGCGTCCGCAGGAACGACGCCGGCGACTGGTTTCCATCCGGGCCAGCCTGCTGGTCAGCTTCGGACTGGTCCTGGCGGTGGTGGCCCTGGGCATCGGCTACAACAACCTGCGCGTCGGGCAACGGGTGATGAACAGCCTCCGCTCGTCGCTCATCGACAAGACCACGGTGCTGACCGAGACGAAACTGGAGAGCTTCTTCCGGCCGGCCGCGGGCTTGTGCAGTTCGCTGGCGTTGCTGACCCAGGCGGGATTGTTGAACACCGCGTCCCCCGAAGCCATCGTGCGGTTCACGGAACCCCTGCTCCAAAGCCTCCCGGCGGTGAGTTCCTTCAATCTCGGCGACGCCACCGGCTGGGGCATCATGGTCAAACCCAGCGCCACCAACTGGCTGACCCGGGAGGTCGATCCCGCCCGCTGGCCCGGGGAGGTGCGCTGGACCCGCTGGACGGCGGACGGTCGCCAGCTGGACGATTGGACGGAGACCTTGGATTACGATCCCCGCCTCCGCCCGTGGTATACGAACGCCATCGCCGCCCTGGAAGCCGGCGCCGCCGCGACCAATGCGCCCGCCATCCCGAACGTCACCTGGAGCGAACCCTACGCGTTTCTGTCCTCGGGAGAGGCGGGCGTCACCGCCTCGATTGCCGTGCCGCTGCCCGAGGGGAATCACCTGGCCATCGCGTGTGATGTGTTGATTCGCGACCTGGACCGCTTCACGGCGGAGAACCCGCCCACGCCCGGGGGGTGGACGGTGGTCGTCAACGACCGCGACCAGATCCTGGGCTGGCCGGGGCGAGGGGGTTACAGCCGCGAACAGCTGGGGTTGTCGGTGAAGAACCAGCGACTGCTGGAGATTCCCATCTCGAACATGGTGCATGTGGCGCGGAGCTGGATCGAGGGCGGGCGGCCGTCGAACTACGTCACCGATGTGCGGGCGCTGGGAGAGACGTTCTGGTTCAGCGCCCGGCCGATGCAGATTGGCGGCAGCCGGTTCTGGACCCTGATGGCGGTGCCCGAGAGCGAATTGCTGGCCGATGTGCTCCGCGAGCGGAAGACGCTGTTCATCGTCATCGCCGGCGCGCTCCTCATCGCAGCGGTACTGGCCTTCTGGCTGGCGTCCAGTTACAGCCGTCCCCTCCAGGCTCTGGTCCGGCGCAGCGAGCAGATCGAAAGTCTCGAACTCGGGCCGGGCCCCCGGGTACGGTCCAACCTCGCGGAGTTGGACCGGCTCTACCGTGCCCAGGAGCAGATGCGGCGCGCCATCGAGTCCTTCAGTCGCTACGTCCCGGTGGATGTAATCCGGGAACTGCTCCGGCGGGGCGAGGCCGCCCGCATCGGCGCCCGACCGGCCGAGTTGACAGTCATGTTCAGCGACATCCGCGGGTTCACCGGCATCAGCGAAATGCTCGCGCCCGATGAACTGGCGCGGCTGTTGGCGGACTATTTCGACGCGCTGCAACAGGTAATCGAGCGGGGACGCGGGACGACGGACAAGTTCATCGGCGATGCCATCCTCGCCTTTTGGGGGGCGCCCAATCCGGATGCCGAACACGCGCTGCACGCCACCCTCACGGTGCTGGAATGCCGGGACACACTGGTCCGGCTCAACCGCGAATGGCGCGCCGCGGGACGCCCCGAACTGCCCACCTGCTTCGGGCTCGCGACCGGCCCGGTCGTGGTGGGCAATGTGGGGGCCCACAACCGGCTGAACTACACCGTGCTCGGCAACACGGTCAACGTCGCCAGCCGCCTCCAAGGGCTTTGCCGGAACCTGGGTTGCGACATCCTGGCCACGCAGGAAGTCGTCGAGGCGGCCGGGAATTCCCTCCTCTGGCGGCGCGTCGGTCCGGTGGTCGTCCGGGGCAAGCGACACACCGTCGAGGTTTTCGAGCCGCTGGGAACGACCGAAACGGCGGCGCCTTCCGACCTGGATTTCAGGCGCAGCTACGAATCCGCTCTGGCCGCCTTTTTGCGGCGTGATTTCACGCTGGCGGTTGCCGGTCTGCAGCCCTGGCTCAGCCCGCCGCACCCGGCCGCGGAAGTGCTCGTCCGCCGTTGCCGCGAATTGCAGGCAGTCGATCCCACGCCAGACGACCTAGTCCTGGCCGGAGCCAACGCAGCGCTGCACACCCCGAAGAAGTGAGTGTTCTCAGCCGTAACCATGCAGTAACTCGTAGCCGCCGACGTGCAGTCGGCGCATGCTTCAGCTGGGATAGGGCTGCCTGTTGCCGAGGGCGACGATTCACCGAATTCAGCGCCGACTACACGTCGGCGGCTACCCCGAGTTTAATCGATACGGCTCAGCGAGCGGCATCGAACCTGACCGCTGGCCCTCATGGAGCGCCGGACGGACGGCGCGAGGTGCTGCTCCGGATTGCTCTCGACAGGATGAGCGCAAGTTCCTGGCGTGGGGCCCCCAGCCTACCGGACAGTTGTTCGCAGGAGGTTCATGGCCTGGCCGTCCAGGGCAATCTGTTCCTTCAGACCCTGCGCCACTCCATTGACTGTCCTTGGATCACTCAGCCCACGGTATTCCCGGACGCTGAACCGTTGGGCAACCTGGAAGATGCGGGTCCAGGCGGCAGCGCCGGATTCCACACCGTTCTGCGCCAGGCGGAATGCAGCGTGCACCGTTCCAGGCTGCTCGAAAGACACCTCGGTGCATTGCACTGAGAAGAAGCGCAGGAAGACCGGCTCCTCCACGCCGAGCAATTGCTCGCTGACGACCTTCTGCCCGGCCGATCCGTAGCTCGTCCGAAGGGGATCGGGGAGCGCGGGCGGAGGCGGCTGCATGGCGGTCAGCCGCTCCTTTGACAGGCGACGGCAGACCATGCCTGCCCCGATTGTCCCCGCATTCTGTTTCTCAACGATCGCCAGGGACGACTTGCCGTCCACCCGGATTACCTTGATCAGCGCCACCTCCGGACCATCCGGCCGGATCTTGAGCCCCGTGTCCGGATCGATCGCCTCTCCGGAAGCGTGAACCGTACGCAGATCTCCCACCCGAACCCGGTTGCCGCCCTGCGTCAAGACGACGCCGCCGTCGGCGTTGACCTGGACCACCTTGACCGGATAGATGAGATCGAGAATCTCCGTGACGATTTCGTCCGCCGCTTCATCGAGCAGGTGATCCGTCAATTGGCGGGGGAGGAATTGCAGGCCGTACTCCTCGAGTTGCCGGCGGTCGCAATACATGTTGACCGTGCCCGCCCAGCGGACCTCTTCGGTCGCCGGTTCCATCACCCGGTAATCCACGATCAGGCTGGCGTCGAGGACCTCGTCTTCCGTAGTGGAGCGTCGCAGTTCGAATTCGGTCAGTTCGCCGAGCACAACATAGTCGGCGCCCAGACCCTGGCCGATGCGTACCAGCTCGGTCACCGGCATGTTGCGCGAACGGATCCGCGTGAGTTCCTCATCAAGTTCCCGCGTGTACTCACGATCAAGCACCCGAAAGCGACGCGACTGAACCAGGTGCGCGACCAGCTTCTGTTCCCAACGGGGGGCCAGCGAAACCAACGACTCGCGTCCGGCCCGGAACGGCAACACCGCCATGGTGCGAAGGTGAGATCGGTCGGGGCCCGGAGCGCGATACTGGGGAAGCGTGACCAGCAACCGGGCAATCCACCGCTGATCCTCCCGGGATACGTCGAGCACCTCGTAGCTGTGGACCAGCCCCCGGGTCCGGGTTTGGATGCTCTCCCCGAACTCCACACTCAAACGCTGACTGAAGTTCGCCTCGGCGAGGGAGGTTCGCAGCGTTCGCTCGGCGTCGACGCTCACGCCATGTGCCTGCCGGACCGCTTCCACCAGGGCATCCACGATGGCAGCCTGTTCGGATTCTCCATATCCCCGGGTCTCCACCGAGACCAATTCGTACGACGCCGCCCGCCCGCCGGGAGGGACAAGCGCAAGCAAAGCGACTCCGAACAGGAGGAACAGCAGCCTAGAAATCGGCGTCCCGGTCGAAATCCGGGCTGGTGCGGATCTTGTTCTCATAGGTCTTCGGCTGGTTGGCAGCGGGTTTGGTGTCGGTCGGCGGCCGGAGTCCGTGGATCGCCGCCTCGCGGGAACTCGGGCTCCACATGAGGATATGGCCGACCAGCACATGGCCCGTCTCAGGGTGATTGGCGGTCCAGTCCTTGATCGTGGTGACACCTTGCAGGGTCGCCCGGCCTTGGGCCTTCAACACGGTTTCCACGACGTCGGCTATCTCGAGTGATTCGACATCCCGAGTGCCGGTTGAATCCGAAATGCGGGTCTGCAGGGCGTCCTGACGGACGAGGGTGTCCGACTGCAACGCCAGCGTGCTGTTGACGAAATCCGTGAGGGCGCCATCCGCCAGATTGAGGGCCTGCGTCCGGGCCGCCTTGGTCAGGGCATCCTGGCGGAAGCGGCTGTCCAGCCGGGTGGTCGCCGGGGACCATTGCCCGAACGCAACCAGAACCCGGTCACCGTGCTGATCGGTCATCACGCGCACGCCGAACACGTGGGCGAGGTCGGCGGCTCCATTGGGACAGGTCGCCTCGATTTGCCGGAGAATGTCCGCCCGCTGGCTGGAGGCATCCGACCGGGCCACCGTCCTGCCTGAAAGCATGGTCCTGGCCAGCGTGCGTTGGTTCTCCGAGTAGACCACCAGCACGCCAACTCCCCGCAAATCCTCGAAAGTGGCCAACGTGCGCACCCCGGGAACCGACTGCAAGGCACGGACCTTTACCGCCCGGCTGATGGAGTCCTGAATCAACCGACGCTTGGTTTCGGTGGCATCCCCTCCGATGGTCCCCGGGTCGACGCCAAGGTCCCTCAGTTTCTGATCGAGTTCAGCCTCGGTGAGCGCCAGCGTTTTCTGCCATATTTGCTCGAGCCTCGACGCCTCGGTGGCGCCGGCTTCGACGGCGGCTTCACGGCCGTCCTGGAAGAACGTGCGCACGGTCTCCGTGGTGGTCCGGCGTTCTTGAAACCGGAGGAAATTCTCCAGCGCGTTCATGTATGCGGCTTGGAACGCCAGGACCCGGGATTGCCCGAATTTTACATCGTCCGGCCCCGCGTGAATGCTCGCTTCGCCCCATCCGATATAGGCCGAATCGGGATTCGCGGCCGTCAGCCCGAGCGTCCAGCCACGGTCGGCCAGATACTCGTCACGCTTTTGCACCAACCTCGATCCGGCAACTTCCTCCGCCAGCGGGAAGAGGTTCTTGGCCCGGGTGACTTCGGCATCAATATTCTCCGCTTCCGGCGGCGGGGCCGTGTCTTCGCCGGCGGCCCGGGTGAGCGGCGCGAAGCCCGGGCACAACAGGGAGATGGCAACCGCGGAGATTCCCGCCGCCTTGAGCACATAACTGGTCTGGATGGCTGATTCCACGAGTGTTCCTTTCGATTGGCTACCACTGATAGTCGCCGGCTTTTCCGACGTCAAGCCACCGGGGCAATATTCACATTGGCGCGCGGCGTTTTTATTTGACGCGCCCGGCGTCGATGATCAATAACCCCGCCAAATTCATGTGAGGACGTCGATATCGAGCATTTTGGCGCGGCGGAGCGTCCATCCGCCAGGCCTCCGCCGGCTGCCGCCCCGGATGCCCCGCGCCGCCAGGTGGCAGCGTGCGCTGTTGATGGCGTCGCTGGTGCTGGCCGGAGGCGCCGCCGGCTGCCGGACTTATCACAACCAGTCGGCCGCCATGCGCGAAGCCTGGATTCAGGGTGATTTCGAGCGGGCGGCGCAAGGGTATCAGGCCCGGGCAGACGGGAAGGACGGGCGGGCGGACGGAGTGATCTGGAGCCTGGAAGCAGGGGCCAGCCTGCGGGCAGTGGGGGATTACACGAACAGCAATGTGGAATTCGCCCGGGCCGCCGCGCAAATCGAAGCCTACGAGCAAAAAGCGAAGGTCCGGGTCGGCAACACGTTGGGAGCCACCCTGACCACGCAGCAGAATCTCCCGTACGAAGGCCGCTCGTACGACAAAATCATGCTCCATACCTACCGGGCGCTGAACTATCTGGCGCTGGGCCAGGTCGACGCAGCGCGTCCGGAGATCATCCGCGCCTACCAACGGCAGCAGGACGCCGTGGCCGAAAACGCCCGCCGCATCGAAGCGGCGCGCGAGGCGGAGGCGAACAACCCGCATCGCCCCCAGATCGAGGCCGCCCGCAACGATCCCGCGCTCGCCGCCCAGCTCGAAGCGCTGAACCGCCCGCCCGAGGGATTTCAATTCTACGCCGATTACGTCAATCCGTTCACCGTCTATCTCGACGGTCTCTATTTCCGGCACGCCGGTGCGGGCGGGTCCGACCTGGAACGTGCCCGCAAGTCATTCGCACGCGTGATCGAGACGGCCGGTGGCAATCCGGCGGTGGCGGCGGACCTGAAGGAATGTGAAAGCGCGATCGGCCCCCGCCGGGACGCCCTCACCTATGTCCTGCTCGAGAACGGCCAGGCCGCCAGCTTGAATCAGGTGCGCATCGACATCCCGATCATCTTCGCGAACGTGTCTTATGTTGGCGCGGCTTTCCCAACGTTGGAATACCATCCGGATCGACTGGCGCATCTGCGCCTTGAGACCGCCGCCGGCCCGGTGACGACCGCGCCGCTGGCGAGCATGGATTCGGTGGTGGCGCAGGAGTTCCGCAACGAGTGGCCCGCAATTCTGACGCGCACCCTGATCTCCGCCGTGGTCAAGGGAGCCGCCTCGTATGGCATCGTGAGCGCGGCACGCCAGCAGGGCGATGCCGCCGGCCTCCTCGCCGGAATTGGCACGGCCATCCTCCAGGCCGCCGTCAATGTCGCCGATACACGTTCCTGGACCACGCTTCCCAAGGAGTGGCAGGTGGCGCGGTTTCCCACGCCGCCCGACCGCGTCGTGGTGTTGCGGACGCCCGATGGACGCACGGCAAGTGTTCCCCTGATTGACGGCGTGGTGAATGTGGTGTACGTCCGTGCCGTCACAGCAGTCGGCCCGCTGAAGATCGGCCAGTTCAGACTCCGCTGAGATTTGCAGCAACGAAGACCATGATCGCGAAATCCATTGCGCTGCTCCTGCTCGTTTCCCTGACGGGAGCGGGCTGCCGGAGCACCCGGGTCAACACCGTCGAGCCGTCCGAATCAGCCGCCCAACGGGAGGTGGTTGAGGACCGGCGTATCGTCAAGGACCGGAGCCTGAGCAAGGCCGTCCGGGTGATCGGGCTGAATGTGGCCGCGGGACAGGAAGGATTCCTCAAGATCCAGGTCGAGGTCGAGAACACCAGCCGCAGCCTTAAATCGTTCACCTGTTCCGTCGAGTGGTTCGATGAGAACGGCATCTTCATCGACCTGCCCACCGCCAACGCGCGGCCCCGGAGCATCGAGGGCGGAGAGATCCTCAGCATCACCGCCACCGCGCCCACGCCGCGGGCCAAGGATTTCCGCATCAAATTTCTCGAACCAGTCACCAAGTAGCCCGGCCGCGGGCTGTTCCCAGTTGCTTTTATGAAACCGACTTTACCGATGGTCATTGCCGCTGCCGTTCTGGCCGGCGGCTGCGCCAGTCCCAAGACCAGCTACGTCGAGGCGGACAGTTCCCGACTCATCACCACGGTCGAGGGCATCAACATCCAGGATTTTGCCCAGGCGGCCGACGCCATGACCGCCTCGCTCATTGACAACTTCATCAACCCCGGTCTGCTCAAGAGCGGCGTGCCCGGCGAACCGGCGCTCATGGCGATCAGCCGGATCGTGAACAGCACCGGTCAGCAACTCGACACCGACATGCTGATCAAGAAGATCCGGGTAACCCTGCTGCGCACCGGCAAGGTGCAAACCAGCACCACCGTTGCCTTCGGAGGGGTGGAAGATCCTCTCGTTGCGGAACTGGGCGGCGCGCCCAAACGCCGGCCCGACTATACCCTCTCCGGAAAAATCATCGAGGATCGGACCCGGGCCGGAAAGGTCCGGCAAAGCAGCTACATTTTCCAGCTCGCGCTCAGTTCACTCGACGGGATCGCCGTTTGGGAGGACGAACGGATCATCGTCAAGCAGGGCTCGCGTCCCTCGGTCGGGTTTTAGTCCCCGGACCGCTCCGGCCCGTCCCAAAGCACTCCGAACCGCAATCGTCCCTCCGTGGCGCTCCAAATGAGTGACCACGGATGAGTCCCACTGGTTCGTCGCCACCCGTAACGGTGCAGCCCGCGGGGGGCCCCTTCACCCCGTGCCTCTCACCATCGGATGGGGAGAGGGTGCCCGGCGGTCGGGTGAGGGGCTGTGTCCTCCATCCCGGTGACTCCTGAGCCGTAACCATGTGGTAGAACTCACCACTGATGGGGATATTGAGGGAACCCAGGATCGCCCGTCCTGGGTTCGAACGCCCCCATTCAGGGAGTCTTCCCGCACTCATTCCGCCAACGCCTCCGTGCCGCGCCATATCCGCGTGATCCGCGCCCATCCATGGTTCGCTGAATGATTGGTTACCGCTAAGTATGGTGCGAACCGCGGTGGCATCCCCCATTAATTGCATCGGCGAATCAGCTGCGGAAACGATGCTGCTCCGTCGGGGCTGCGGTAAGTGAGAATGCGCATCCGGGGCCTTGTCGATTCCGAGGAGCCCTGAACCCAGGAACGCGGAACACATCTCCCCTGCCCGCTGGAAGTCCATTCCCTGGCGGAGTGAATTCCGCGCTCAGAAAAAGGCAGGATGCGCAAGGGCCGGAAGGGTGTGTATAAAGAGACTTGCCAAACAAGGGTATGGGGAATTAGTTTCGTCCCGATGAAGGACAACTTGAAGGAATTCGTGGCGTTGCGCGACGCCCTGGTTCAGGAAAAGAAACAACTGCTCGGCCGGCTGGCGCAAATCGAGTCCGTGCTCGGACAGGCAAACCTCTCGGTTGCGGCGCCAGCCCCCGCGGCCGCCCCCGTCAAGGGCCGGCGCGGACGTCCCCCCGGCTCCAGCAAGGCGGCCCCGGCTCCCAAGCCCGTCCTCGAGGCTGTCGCCGTACCCGGCCGGCGACCCCGTGGCGGCAAGCGCATCCGCAACAGGGTTTCGCTGCGCGAAGCCATCATTGCCGTGACCAAAACCCGCGCCATGACGAAAGAGGAGATTCTCGCCGCCGTGCAGAAGGACGGCTATCGCTTCAACGCCAAGGATCCGATGCCGTCACTGAACTCGGTCTTGTACTCGAAGCGTCAGTTCCAGAACAAGGACGGCAAGTTCAGTCCCGCCTGAGCCCCGGCTTCCAAGCTTGACGAGACGGCGCGGTGAGACGAACTCGCCGCGCCGTCTTCTTTTCCGCCGCCCCTGCCTTCGGACGCAGCTCGGGTTGTTTCCGTCTCCGAACGGGCTGAGGATCTGGAGCACGGGGTTCATTCTGCTGCCCCCGCCGGAAGCCAACATTGCGGTGGCATAAGTCCCGCGGTCCGAAAGAGCCGGGCTGCGCCCCTTTGCCGCGAAGCGCTTCAGTTGCCGGCACCGCTTTTCGGTGGCGTATTCAGTCGGTCCCAAATCAGTCGAAAGGCCGGCGCGAACTCCTGCGGACGGTCGGCCAGCCATTGGTCGATGGCGGCCCTACCGAACCAGCCACCATCGCTGATCTCCTCCGGTTGCAGTGTGAACGGGCCTTCGCCTTCCACCCGGTAGACCCACACGAACTCCTGTCCGGTCGCCTCGCAGGCGTCCACCTTGAACAGCCGCCGCGGCGATTCCATGTGCCAGCCAAGTTCCTCGACCACCTCGCGCAGGGCACAGGCGTCGTAAGTCTCCCCCACCGCCAGGTGTCCGGAAGCGGACGAATCCCACGTGCCGGGGAAACAGTCCTTGAGCATCGAGCGTTTCTGCAGAAACAACTCGCCCGCGCGGTTGAATACCAGCACATGCACCGCGCGATGACGCAGGCCCCGGCGATGCACCTCGCGGCGGGGCGCCTGGCCGATCACCTCGTCGCGCTCGTTTACAATCTCGAAGATCTCGTCACTCATGCGTCGGTTTCACGTTCCGTGGCGGCCAGATGCTCGGCGAGCCGGGCGAACTGGTCCAGCGTCACTTTCTCCGCCCGGATGTCCTCGCGCAGTGCTTCCCGCGCATAGAACGCCTCCAGCACGGGCAGGGGCCATAGGTTGCGCAGCAATTTGATCATCTTCTTCCGGCGCTGCGAGAAAGCACACTTCACCAGCTTGCGATAGACCGGCAGCACCGCCTCGGCCACCACCGGTTTTGAACGGCGGTCCAGTCGAAGGCAGGCGGAAACCACCCGCGGCGGCGGATAGAAGGACTGTTCGGGAATCCGGAACCACTCCCCCGGCCGGAAGCGCGCCTGAACAAGCAGGCTGAGCAGGCCGTAGTCGGCGGTGTCGGGCGATGCCGCCAGCCGGCGCGCCACTTCGAGTTGGACGGTGACCACCATCCGCTCCGGGGGGGTCGGCGCCAGCGCCAGGTCCACGAGGATCGGCGAGGCCACCGAGTAGGGCAGGTTGGCGACGAGCTTCCAGCCCGCCCAATCCGGGGGGCGCTCCCGCAAGACGCGCACGGCGTCGCCCAGTTCGATGGTGAGCGGTTTTCCCTGACAACGTTCGCGCAACACCGCCGCCAGCCGGGTGTCCTTTTCGATGGCCAGCACCTCACAACCCGCCGCCAGCAGGTGGCTGGTCAGCGCGCCCAAGCCGGGGCCGACCTCCAGGATCTTGTCGCCGGGATGCACCTCCGCCAGGGCCACGATGCGGCGGAGTTGGTTGCCGTCATGCAGGAAGTTTTGCCCCAGCGATTTCGTCAACTGGAGGCCGTGCTGCTCGAGCAGTGCGCGCAGTTCGGAGAGATTCATCGGCCGGCAACCTCCTCGAACGCGGCCGCCACCGCCTGGACGGCGCGGGCAATATCCGTTTCCCGCAGGATCAACGGGGGCGTGAACCCGAGCACGTTGGCGGCGGCGCCTTCGGGCAGAATGATGAAGCCCCGTTGCAGCAGTCGCTTCACGACCGCCAGGGCAAACTGCGTGGCGGGCCCGCCGGCGCGCTGCGCGATCGCAAGCCCGATCATCAAACCCCGACCACGAAGGCGCAGGCGGTGGCCACGGGGCGGGCGCAGCGGGCGCAGTCCCGCGATCAGCGCCGCGCCCATCCGCGCGCTTCGCTCGACCAATCCCGTCTGCGCAATCTCCCGCAGCTGCGCCAGGGCCATCGCGCAACCGACCGGATGCCCGAGAAAGGTGCTGGTATGGATCGCCTCCCCGTCCGACTCGGGCCAGGCCGCATCCATCAGGTCCGCGCGTCCCACGCAGGCCGACAGCGGAAATCCACCGGTCAACGCTTTTCCGAGGCAGATCAGGTCGGGCACGACCGCTTCCTCCTCAACGGCGAACCAGCGGCCTGTCCGTCCGAAGCCGGTATAAATCTCGTCCGCAATCAGCAGCGCGCCGTGCGCGTCGCACAACCGGCGCAACGCGCGCAGGAAACCGCGCGCCGGCAGGCGCATGCCGCCCCGGGCCTGGATCGGCTCGAACAGTACGGCGCCGGTGCGGCCACGTTCCAGCCGCCGTTGAATCGCCGTTTCCACCAGGCGACGTTCGTTCGCTGATTCGGGGAATGGAACGAACGTGGCGAATTCCCGGAGTTGGCGCCGGAACGGAGAACGGAAAAGGTCGCGGTGGGTTGCATTGAGCGCGCCGTAACCCAGGCCGTGGTAGGCCCCCTCGAAGGCGACAACTCCGGCCCGTCCGGTGGCCAGATGCGCGGTCTTGAGCGCCGCTTCAACCGCCTCGAATCCGGCGTTGCAGAAGATGGTTTTGCCCCGGACGGTCGGGACACTTCCGGGCCTTCGCGGCCGCGGTTCCCCGGTCCAACGCTCGAAGGTCAGCCGGCTGAGTTCGCGGGCCAGATCGGCCTTGAGCGCGTGCGGATGCACATCGCCCATGGCATGCAGCAACCGCGCCATTTGCCGTTGCCCCGCCTGCACCACCCGGGGATTCGCATGTCCCGCCGCCGCCACGCCAAAGGCCGCGGTGAGGTCAAGATAGCGCCGTCCTTCGGCGTCCCATACGTGCATGCCCTGCGCCCGGTCCCAGACAATCGGCCACGAACCGTCAGGATCAATGTGGGTGATGTTGCGCGATTCGTAAGTGCGCAACCGGTCGAGGACGGCTTGGGTCGGGGTGTTCACCGGAAGGGCATCAGCGGCGGTTCGCGGGGTGGGTCATACGCCGCGTTCGTCCGGCGCCCAGATGACCTTGTGCATCTGCAACTGGAAGCGCACGGGCAGGGCGTCGGCGATGATCCGGCCAACCAGGTCGAGTCGGTCGAGCGGGGTATGCCCCGGGGGCACGGGCTTCAGGCTCGAATGGCGTTGGGGCGGCAGCAGCGGATTCACCCAGGAGAACAGAATCGGACAGCGCCCGGCCAGGGCGCGCTCGCGAAGGACCTCCTTCGCCCAGGCGTAATCCTCCGCCGTCCCGATGACGAACTTCAGCTCGTCGGTGGGTTGCAGCCCGGCGAGGTTCTCCCAGCGGTTGCGATCCGCCTCGCCGCTGCTCGGGCACTTCACATCTACGATCCGGCGCACCCGCCGGTCCACGGGGACGATGTCCAGCGCACCGCTGGTTTCCAGCAACACGGTGAAGCCACGGTCGCAGAGGGCGCGCATGAAAGCGGGGGCGGCCGGCTGGGCGAGCGGTTCGCCACCCGTCAATTCGACCAGCGGCAACCGGACATCCGCCAGGGCGCCCGCCGGCAGCTCCGGGTTCGCGTAAGCCGCCGCCAACCGCTCGATCTCGGACAGCAACTCGTCGAATGAACGACGTTGTCCGCCGGTGAAGGCGTAGGCGGTGTCGCAGTAGGAACACCGCAACGGACAACCGGTCAGCCGCACGAAGACGCAGGGCAGCCCTGCCAGGGTGCTTTCCCCTTGCAGGCTCAGATACACTTCGTTGACCACCAGACTGTCGGACACGCGATGAGCCTACGCCGAAGCCGCGGAAAAGGGTAGGTCGACTTCGCGCCCTCCCGGACGGGCGCGGCTTCCGACCCAAATCTCGCCGGCTGGTCGAAGTTCACTTTCGCCCCGTCGGGGTGGCTGCTAGTCTGACCGCCATGCTGACCGTGGACTGGGAAGCCCGTTTCCGCCGCATCCATGAACTGGCGGTGGTCAATTACCGCGCCAACGTGCGCGGCCCGGATGTCTTGTTCTCTCCCGATGAAGTCCGGTTCCTGCGCGACATCGGCTGCACCCCGCAGGAGTTGTACGACTTCGTCGAAGACTGGTGTGAATGGGGCGAACCGACGCCCGAAACCGCCGTGCGCATCGCGGCGATCCGGCGCAATTACTTCATGACCGAGCAGGCCGGAAAGCCCGACGACCGCCGTCAGCCGGGCGAGTCATTCCCCGCCCGCGACGCCGAGCTTGGCGGGTTTCGCTGGTTGCCGCGCATCATCGCCAAGGCGCGCGCCAAGCTACGCGGCACACTGCCGCCGGACTTGATGTACGCATGTGGCGGAGACCGGCAGTTCCTGCGGAGCGTGAACCTGGATGCGGTCGAGTTCCTCCGCGCCGTCTGGGCCGCGAACAACAACGACGCCCGGATCCTCGAACTGGTTCAGGAAGCCGCCCGACGCCGCCCGCGCTTCGTCTGAACCGGAAGGCCCGGCCCAGTCGTAGCCGTCGACGTCGAGTCGGCGCATGCTTCACCGGGGGTACGGCGGAGTGCCACCGGGACGGAACGATTCAGCCGAAGGTGCCTGCGGTCGGAACCTGTGGGACCGCCGAAGTCGATGGATTTCGGCGCCGACTCGGCGTCCGCGGCCAACAGTCATCTATTCCCCCGGGTAACGCACGAGTCGTTCTTCGCGGAGCAGCCGGGGCATCAACGCCCCGCGGTCCTTCAGCAACCGCGCCAGCTCGGTCGCCAGGTTCCGCGTGACCGCCGGATCGGCCGCGGCCAGGTCGTGTTCCTCGCCGATGTCCGCTTCGAGATCGAAGAGTTCAAGGCGCTCGTCCCGGTGATGGTAGATCAACTTCCAGTTTCCCCGGCGCAGGGCGCTGTAGGCTGGTTGATCATACGTATGCGGGAAGTGCCAGACGAAGGAACGGTCCGGCGCGGCCGGCAACTCTCCCTTCAACAGCGGCACGAAGCTCACACCATCCACGGTCTGCACCGTCCGCCCCGTCGGATCGACCCCGGCAATTTCGAGCAAGGTGGGAAAGACGTCCTCGATGATCACCGGCGTCCGGCAAATCGTGCCCGGCGCCACCACCCCGGGCCAGCGGACCAGCATCGGCACGCGAACGCCGCCCTCGTAGGGCGTCAGCTTGTGACCGCGCAGAGGCAGGTTGCGATCCGCCTGGCTGGGTGAGCCGTTGTCGCTGGCAAACACCAACACCGTATTGCCGGCCACCCCCAAACGGTTCAGCGTTCCCATCAGGTCGCCAAGCGACTTGTCCATGCTCTCGACCATCGATGCGTAGGTCGCCCGGAACTCGTTGAGCCCGGCGTCGCGGTATTTCTGGTAGAACCGATCGTCCTTCTCCCACGGGGCGTGGATGGCGTAATGCGACATGTAGAGATAGAAGGGCTTCCCTTCGGCAACGGTCGCTTCCACATGTTTCACGGCCTCGCGGGTCAGGGCTTCCGTGAGGTTGATATCCTGCCCGTGGTAGGCCTCGAGACCGGGCACATCCCAAATACGGTCGCCGTTGCGCCAAGCCGCGCTGAAGTCGTGCTGCCCGTGATAGCTGCCGGGGCCGCCGGCGGCGTGTCCGGCTACGTTGACGTCGAAACCGAGGTTCAACGGTTCCTCACCGGGTGTGCCCTGCGCGCCGAAGTGGGCCTTGCCCACGTGAATGGTCCGGTAACCGGCCTCGCGCAGGAGCTTGGGCAGTGGCGTGACGACCACCGTGCGCTCGATGCCCGGCACGGGGCTCAGGCCGTTCACGTTCCACGCAGGCGGTTCGAGGTCGGGACGGCGCGGATCCGGCGAGACGTTCCGGCGCAGCGTCCAGTTGGTCACGTTGTGCCGCGCGGCATTCATGCCCGTCAACCCGCTCACCCGCGTCGGGGAACACACCGCCGATGCGTAGGCCTGGGTGAACTTCATGCCCTGCGCCGCGAGCCGTTCCATGTTCGGCGTCTGATACCGCCGGTTCAACGCCGTCACCTCCCGGTGGAAGGGCACAGAGGTCTCCTGCCAGCCCATGTCGTCGACCAGAAAAAAGAGGATGTTCGGCCGGTCGGCAGCATGGCCGGGAGAGGGATTGAGGAGCGCAAAGGCGGCGCCGGCGACCAGCAGGCAGCGGGCGAAATGACAGGCAAAGATGGACATGGTGGGAGAACCCTGCCGGCTCGGCCGTGTCAGGTCAACGCCGGGGTCAGTCCTCACTATTGCAGGCGCTCCCTCCTGCAATAGTGAGGACTGACCCCGGCGCGGTCGAATTGAGGAGGCTCGAACTAATGAGTCAGAAGCCAGGATTTGGAAGCGGGAGGATCATCGGGGGTTCCCGTCCCTCTCGCGCCAGGCAACGGTCATTCGATGTCCAACGGGCTCTTCGCCTCCTTGATGGTCCGGCTTGGCACGGTTTGCAGATAGATCATCGTGGTCTTGATATCGCTGTGGCCGAGCAGTTTCTGGATCGTCTGGAGATCGTAGTTCGCCAGGAGCAGATGACTGGCGAACGTATGACGGAACGTATGCGGCGAGACCCGCTTCGGGACACCGGCCCGATTCGCGGCCTGCTTCACCGCGCTCTGCACCTGGGAATCGTGCAGGTGATAGCGACGACGCTCGCCCGTGGATCGGACGGTGGTCAAGCTCACCGCCGGAAAGAACCACTGCCAGATGAACTCCCGCGCCGCGTTCTTGTATTTCCTCTCCAACTGTCCGGGCAGGAAGACTCCCGCCGTGCCGGCCTTCATATCCCCGCGATGAATCCGCCGGACCTCCTCCAACTGCTCCCGGATGTCCGGCAGAATCCGGGCCGGGAGCGGCACGGACCGGTCCTTCTGCCCTTTGCCGTCATGCACGGTCAGGAGCATCGCGTCCAGATTGAAACAGTGAACGCGCAATTCCAGGCACTCGTTGAGCCGCAAACCACAACCGTAGAGCAACCCCGCCACCAATCGATAAGGCGCCTCGAGTCGACCCAGCACCTCCGCCACCTCCTGATGCGAAAGCACGACCGGCACGTACGGCCGGCGCTTTGCCCGCACCACCCCATCGAGCTTCCCAAACTCCCGCCCCAGCACGTGCCGGTAGAAGAACAGGAGCGCGTTGAAGGCCTGGTTCTGCGTTGAACCGGCCACCCCATGGCGCACCGCCAAATCCGTCAGGAAGGCCTTCGCGTCCTCCGCATTGACGCCCTGCGGCGGCTTGCTGTCCACGAACCCCTGAAGCTTCCGCACCCACGACCGATAGGTGGCGAGGGTCTTCTTCGAGTAGTTCCGCAGCTTGATCGCACCCTCAAGCGCCTGGTATTCCGTCTCCCACGACGCGCCGCGCCCCGGACGCAACCGCTCCCCCGCCTCTTCCCCTCCCTCGGGAACGCCACCGTCCTCCATCCCCCGTGCAGGAGTCGCCTCCGGACCCGGTTTCCTGGACGTTTGCGACACCTGCTGCCTTGGCAGAGGGGCCTTCTCCACTGCCTGCTCCGGGCGGGGTCCATCCTCGCAGGCCGCTGCCTGCCGGTCATCGCGCGGACGGCCATTGCCGCCGATCAAGAGTCTGACGGCCTCCGCCGCCTGCTCCTGCTGGGCCGCTGTCTGACCCTTTGAACCCAGCTTTGCCACGAACGGCGGCAGACTTTCCCCTGAGCGCGCGGAGTGGCCATACCGGTGGCAGAAATCCAAATAGTATCGCACCCACTTCCGGTACGGGCCCCGGTCGCTTGAACGAACGCCCGCACGCTCCAAACGCTCTTCAAAATATGTCCAGACCTTCGGTGGTACCGTGAGCATGACGATCACATCTTTCGGCTATCACCCGCACGCAGAGTGTTATCCGAAGGCTTCCACGCCAGAGCCCCGTTGGCAACCCCCAAACTGCCAACGACAACGCTTGCCTTTTGCTCGTCCCCATGCGCAGGATGCCCCCATGAAAGCCCAGCAGCAGCCTCGTCGCCCCGGCAGACCGGCCGGATCCTTCGGATATCATCCGGGTTAGGAGGTTATCGGAAAAAGTCAGAATTACTTGTTAGCTGCTCCATGACACCCAAACACATCGCAGAACTCGAGCGGGTCCTTAGGACCCATCGCGAGTGGATTGCTGAGGAGTACGAGAAGTCAAAGAATCGCCATACGACAGCGTATCTGAAACTCGCAGGTTACTTGCGCATCCTGCTTGTTGACAACGACATGCCAGTCCTATTGCGATTCGCTGAGGAGAGGGGAAAGACTCTTCATGCTTATGTATCCGAGGTTGATCTCCGGAGCCTTGAAGGAAAGCCGATGTGGGGATGGTTCGGCTTTGTAGTCAGTTGGACACCGGAGCGGGAGTCGGTACGCGTGACTGCGGAAGAGTTCTTAGATCGAGCGATAGGACTCTATTCCGACTGTGCTGGCTTGGCTTGCACTTACACTCCACGCCAGCTGATCAAGTACACAGCAAACAAGGAAGGCGTCGCTCATTTGGACCTGACAAAGCCGCGAGCTCTCTTGGAGATGAAGCTTATGACAATTGCGGACCAGGACGGTTCTTCCGACAGTCAGGAGATCAAGCACGCGATAAGAGCGATAGCCGCATGGACATACAACGCCATAGGGTTTGTCTTGGATGAGACCAGCTAACCACTCGCGCCAGCCCACGCCGAGTAGCGCCCTCGGCCAAAGCGGAGACCCTGGGCTCGGCGTGGCTGCGCTCAGTCGTTGGGGCATGAAGATAGATGACAACAGCACGTAACAATAAGCTCGTCGGAGCGACCGGTGAATACCTCGTCGCGGCGGAGCTTTCGCGGCGTCGTCTCATCGCCACCACCTTCACCGGCAACGTCCCGCATTATGACATCATCGCGTCCGATGAGACTGGACGCCATGTCTCAGTCCAGGTGAAAGCCAGTCGTGGCCCTTCCTGGCAGTTCGGCAACATCTCGCTGTACTGCGACATCACGTTCAACGGAAAGAAACAGCTTGTCGGAGAGAAGAAGCCCTGCCCGGTCCGCCGCCTCATGATGGTCTTCGTCAGGATTGACGAAGACGGGAACGACCATTTCTACATCCTCCCGTGGATGCGTTTCAGGGACATGCTCGTTGCCCATCACAGTCGTACCTCGCGAAGCACAAGGGCATCCGCCCGAAGAAGTGGGACTCCCTTCATTCCGCCATACTGGAGAAGGATCTCGAACCATTCCGAGACCAGTGGGAGACCATAAAGAAGAACTTGAAGTGAGCAGAAGAGCCCCAACCAGTCAGTGGAGGCAACCGCTGACCCGCTGAGCAGTTGAGACATGACCGACAGTTCGATACACTCCACAACAGCGCGGCGTCGCTGCCGGTCAGCGGTGCCTCACTTTTGACGTTGGACGAAAAGAACTATGAAACCATCAATACATCTACCCATTGTCTGCGTCCTTGTATTCGCAGGCGTTCTCGTCTACTCACTCTGCCATTCTGGCACCAAATTCGACCCCGGTCTCTTCGGAATGCCTAAGGAGCTTCTACTTTCCCTTGCTGCCTCAATCGTTGTCGCAGCCATAATCGTAGTTGAGGCCATCCGATTGCTGCGGTCTAGTAACAGATAAAACGAATCGCACAATGACTAATTTCCTGATTATCTTCTCGGTTGTGTATCTAACCTTTATGGTCGGATACGCGCTGTTCTGCTGGAGGAGCAAGGCAGCCAGCAGCAACCCATCTGAGTTCCTTTTTGCCGGAGGCAATATCGGGGTCTTTCTGGCGTTCCTTGGTATCTCCGCCACTCTGTTCAGCACCTTTACCCTTCAAGGGATGCCAGGTTTTTTCAAGGCGCATGGTATCGGAGCGTGGATTTTTCTTGGAGTCACTGACGTTTGCCTCGCTGGCTTGTTGTTGTTCTTCGGATTACGCCTGCGTGAAGTAGCTCGAAGGTTCGGGAATGGCGCAGCAACTCAGTCCGGGAACGACGGACTGCCTATGAATCTTGCGGAGCTAATCAAGAGAAGTGGCCATGGGCGTGGGGTGATACTGTTCTATGCGCTGGCCACAACCGTCTTTTTGATTCCCTATGTAACAATTCAGATCAAGGGTGCTTCAGTCCTTTTCCAGTCGGCAATCCCGGTCGGCGAGACGCACTTATTCTGGTCGCTAATCATTGTCGTCTTGATGCTTCTATATTCCACCTTTGGCGGAATAAGAGCGATCTTCGTCACCGATGCAATACAAGGCATAGTTCTTCTCGTAGCCGCTTGGGCAGTAGCGATTTTCGCCATTCAAGGTGCCGGTGGCGTGTCGAAGATTTTCACCGATGCCGCTGAGGCATCCCCCGCGTTGATGTCCACTCCAGGTCCTGCTGGAGTGCTTTCGTGGCAGTTCTTGGTGATCAGTTTTGTTTCAATCTCACTCATGCCCTATGTTCAGCCGCAGTTGGCTACCAGAGTTCTCGTAGCACGAACTGACACGACGTTTGTTCGAGCGACTGTTGGCCTTGCGATTTTCGCCATTCTCGTGATTGTGCCTGCAATTTTCATTGGGCTTCGGGGCGTTGTGGTGTCAGGGGAAAGCAATGACTTTTTGGTGAACTTGCTCTCCGGCGACGTGCCCCCTGCTTTTCATGCACTGTTTATTATTGGCGTGGTGGCTGCAGCTATGTCCACTTCAGATAGTCAGCTTCTTGCCGTCGGAACCGAATGGGGTTCATCAATCAGCCGCGGTTCAATAGAGCGGAATCCTCAGGCCCGGCTTTTGGTTAAGTTAACTTCGATTTTCGTAGCTATTGTAGCGCTATTGCTTGCGCAAACTTCATTTGAGTCGCTCATTCTGTTTTCCGTGAATTCATTTATCGGAACCTCGTTTCTACTGCCGATAGTCTACTCGGTTACTGTGAGGTCTAAGGTGGCCCGAGGGTGGCTTGTTGCTTTGTCCGTATCCTCGATCTTTATCTTCTTACTTGCGCTATTCCGTGTGACTCCAAGTGCTTTCGGCGGGATACGAGTCGAGCTATACCTCTATTTGGCTATTGGTCTCACTATTGCCGTCTTTCAAGCCATTAATCCCAGAAGTCCCCAAACTCATGGCTAAACGCTCCCAACCAAGTAGTCCCCAGAACAAAAAGGGGGAAGATGCGAAGGGGTCCTTCAAACCCTTTCCTGGGACAGAAGTTCCAATGGAGGTGTTTTCGCCCAGAGAGGCACGATGGGTTATTCGCGTATATCTCGTCGGCATCTTGGTAGTCATGTTTGCCGTGCCACTCGGCCTTATGCAGACACCGACAAGCAAGGATTCGATTTGGGGTGTAATCGCCAAGGCACTGTCGGGCAACTTTAGCGCCCCGGAAAATAAACAAGAGTCCAACAAGACGCTGCACCCCACAGGAGGGGCTCCCGAGCCGACGACTGCTGATGAGAAATTCAAGCCCAATTGACCGATTCAACGCGCCATCACGCCCCTCCAGTGGGTGAGCTCTGACGTTGGCAGTGCCATAGAGACACGAACGGAGAAGCTCGAACAGAAGGGATACAGCAATGCCGTCAGAAGCAGATCTTGACCTCTTTTCTGCGCGTCACGAGATCGCGGGTGACGCGACCGAATTCCGTACCCGCGTAATGCGGGAGGAACCCCATAGCCGGGTTGATCCCTGTTTCATGACGGGAAAGGGATGCGTTTACTCGGACAGCATCACGCGAGAAATGGCGAACAGGCACGCTCGCGACTGCTGCTGCGGCTTCCTCGTGACGCCATTCCGCAATAACCTCAAGGTATTCATTCGTAACTCGCTGCTGCCCTACTTCGAGTTCCACTACCGCAGCAACTCCACCCCGGCACAACCGGAAGAGTCACGCCACATTCCCCATGGGACAATGGAACTGAACACCGCAGAGGAAGTCCGGCGCCCCGGCATCATCATCTGCGAAGGAATCTGCAAGCGACTCCAACAGTCCGACTTCGTCGTTGCCGACATCTCCCTTCCCAATGCCAACGTATTCTACGAGCTGGGCCTCGCATACGGCGTGAATCACAAAGTGATCCTGATCTACCAGGACACTGATGACAAGTGTTTTGGGAAGGCGACGGCAGACTACTTCGGTGCACCGAGCTTCGCCTACCCGAATCTGCTTCCGATCAAGCTGACGGACTTCGTCCTTTCAAAGAAGATATGGCAGAGGTCTGAACGGGAGCGCGTAGTCGGAGAACGCAACAGAGTGGCCTTCTATGAACAGTCTGCCTCTTCCCGTGGGTTTGCCGAACCCAAGCAAGCCGACGAAGAGGGCCGGTCGAGAGACATCTCTCTTGCCTTCGGCGACCATGTCCGGTCGAATGTCGGGACGGCAATTGGACGAATATACGATGAAATCAGTGGTGGTGCTGCTACGCGCAAGGTGATTGAAGACTACTACAGAATCGTCAAGGACCTCCACAAGCCAGACTATATTGATCCGAAGAAGGACTTCAGCCAGGTGATTTCTCAGGTCGATGCGTCGTACTGCTTGATCGTCCGAACAGGGAACGACTGTCATCCCATGTCCTACTTCTGGCTCGGTTACGCGCACGCGCGAGGCATGAATGTGATCCCCATAACGGTGCAGGACGCAGAAGGGGCAATCCCAGAGGATCTCGCATTTGACATTCGCGCACAGCGACACATGGTCTTCATCCGGGAGAGACCGGAACGGCTCGAGCGTGAACTGACTGCGGGACTGCGCGACATGATTTACGGGGATTTTGCGGAGTGGTCCAGAAAGCGCTTCTGGGAACGGATGTTGGGGCGCCCCGGCGTGGTGTCAATTCTCACGGCGGCGTTGCACAGTGAAGACCATGACCGCGAGATGATCGGTGATTGGGATCTGCGCGCTGCGTCTGAACTCGCGTCGTTCTTCAATCAACACCAGATTCGCGCATCCATCGAGACACCAATCTACCAACCTGAGTATTCCTTCGTCTCTGCTGGTGGCCGCCAGAAGCGAATAGAACTCAAGGCATATGTGA
Source organism: Verrucomicrobiales bacterium (assembly GCA_024233305.1). Lineage (GTDB taxonomy): Bacteria > Verrucomicrobiota > Verrucomicrobiia > Limisphaerales > J093 > J093. The sequence goes on along the minus strand of JACKPV010000023.1, from coordinate 255,386 downwards.
GCCAGTTGGAGCCGCTACTTGAAGACAAGAACTGCATTGTTATCGCATCCCCCGATGTGAACCCTCTTACAGAGTTTATTCTTGGGCACATCTACAACGTGCCACCGGATGAGCTCTTCAGCGCAGCATCTGATGTAGCGAACAAACCACACGCGATCGTTGCCGTGAAAGAGGTCTCACCGACTGCGAAACGCGACCCGAAACGCACTCCGAAGCGGGTCTTCTACCGCGAGGTTCCCCCGGAGGAAGCCAAGGAGCAAGGACAAGCTGCACCAGAGCGTCTCTTTCGCGGATTCAGATCGAACGCTTTCGAGGACACTCAGTCGGTCATGGCTCCGTTCCACAGTCAATCAGAACCAGACTATCAGCAGTTTGACACGTTTGGGCATTTGGTGATCCTTCCTAATCCGTTTGGGCGGCCAGGGCACTACATCATCCTGCTCAACGGAGTCAGCGGACCTGCAACATTCGCGTTGACTCATGTTTTGACAGGGAATGCAGAGTCGGAATTCTCTGCGTACGACCCGAAGGCCTTCGACCCAGCGGTCAAGAGCGAAGGCATCCTGAACCAGATACTGGCCACGGTTCCCGAAACAGGACGCTTCAAAGCTATTCAATGCATCATCAAGGTGGGGGTTGGTGCGAATCCGAAACAACCAGCCACGGGGACACTTCCCTATGACTGGAGGCGAATCCTCAGTTGGTCGTTGTACGGCGAAGAGAAGGAAGAGCGTGGCCTGAAGCCGCCAATTCAGGTCATACAATCGGATGCACTGGGGCGTCGGTAGTGCCGGTGAACGATGCTGCATCCTGGTGCGGAGGAACTGGTGCAACCAAACTGCCAACAACAGCATTGAACGCGACATCGAGAAGGCCGCGGACGGCCTTCTCGATGCGGTTCATGCTGGACGTTCGGGTAAAGAATAACATGACAACCTACACCCTTGCATCGGAGCCGCCGAAAACCGAAGGCGAAGCGGCGGACCCCATTGACGTGCTTGCCGAAAAGGCTGATGCCGACATTTTCCTGTTTAGCAGTGAGATTTCTTACGGTTCGGCGGAGGCGTTCATCAACACGATTTCCGAACACCGCACCCGCAAGAACGCTGTTCTCATTTTCTCCACCTATGGCGGCGACCCTCATGCCTCCTACCGCATCGCTCGATTTCTCCAGGACCACTACGAGCGGTTTACGCTTCATGTGTATGGATTTTGCAAGAGTGCGGGCACATTGCTCGCTCTTGGCGCTACCGATATTGTTATGGGAGACCGGGCCGAGTTTGGTCCTCTTGATGTTCAGATTCATAAGCCAGATGAGTTCATGCACAGGGTTTCAGGATTGGACATCACCAAGGCTCTTGCCTCGATCAGTGATTCCGCGTGGGAAGCGTTCCAGAACTGCTTCCTTCAAGTTCGCGCCCGTTCCGGTGGCGTCATCACCACAAAGACAGCTTCCGAGATTGCCGCCCAAGTCATCACGGGTCTCTTTTCGCCAATTACACAGAACATCGACCCACTGAAGCTCGGTGAGATGCAGAGGTCGATGGATATTGCTGTGGACTACGGCATGAGACTGGGTGCGAGCAGAGAGCTTGCTACCCTTCTCGCATCGGGATACCCGACTCACGGATTCGTGATTGATTTCGCCGAGTCGAAGCGTCTTTTCGACTGTGTTCGCGCCCCAGAAGACCATGAGATGCAGTTGGCACTCCAGCTCGCGGGATTCTTCCAGTCCAACATTGACGAAGATGTCATCCGTCATCCGTCGCCAGAGGGCGTAATCGCCTATCTCAAACCAACCGAAAAGAAAGATCCAACAAATGAAAGTCATAGCGTTCAAAACAACGGAGCCGTGCCAGTCGCAAATAGCGAGAAACCAGATGCGAGTAAGATCGCCAAGGGTGATGACAATATCGGCAGAAGACCTCGCGCCGCTAAAGCCAAGAAAACCAAGGCCCAACAAGACGGTGCATAAAGGGGTCGGTTCTTGATATTGACATATCGGTGTGGGACGAACCCCTGCTCACCGCGGGGATCGTGGCGGGGGAAGTAGCGCGGTGGCGCTGTGAGGAGGCGGATGTGGCGCAGTCGGCCAGGGTGGAGGCGGGAAAACCGGTGAAGGCGGTGCGACTGCCTGCAGAAACCACAATGACGTTGAGGTGGATTGCAGCGCGGCTACCGATGGGCACGCCCGACTACCTGATCGACACCTTCCGCATTGCCAACGCAAGCCGACTGAGGCGTGATATGTCGACATCAGGAACTGACCCCTTCGTGCCGGAGAACAACATGTTTTCTCAGGAATAGCCGTTTCGAGCGGTGCTTTCACCATGAGGCGCCAGGGCGCGCCACGGAGCCGCGCCGTTGGCCGTGGCGCCGCGATCCACTGGAATCCGTCGCCACTTCCCGATGACTGTCCTGGCAAGCCATCCCGGCATCCGCGAGGTTCATCTCGCTTCAGCCCGGTTTCGTCTCATCCGCAGCGACGGCCTCCGCTGCATGCGTAAGTTCGTCTCAACCTGACCGGGCTGCATTCGGTGGCCACGGCAGGGATAACCGCAGAATCAAAGCAAGACTATGCAGAACATCAAAGCACTCGCTGCAATGACCGCGCTCGGCCTGGCCGTGTGCTCGTCTGGACTCGCTCAGGGCCGCCCTGGTGGCGGCCGGGATCAACGTCCATCCGACCCTCCGCAACATCCCGGGGACGCGGCCGCCGCCGTGACGCACATCGCCCACGTCTACCCGATGATCGCGGCGTTCGACGCAAACCAGGACGGCCAGCTCGATGCAGGAGAACGTCATGCGCTCGGACAGGCGATGCTCGATGGCACGGTCGAGGCGCCGAACCACCGGACACCCCCCGAAGGGGTGGAGCTGCCCCACCCGGGCGTGATCATCCGGCGTATAGCCATGATGTATCGTGTCGCCTCTTCGTTCGACGCGGACAGGAATGGTTCGCTGAGCGAGGACGAGCAGGCTGCGCTGAAGGGCGCGATCGAAAACGGAAAGGTGCAGCGTCCGGGCGGCCAACGTGGCGGCCGACCTCCCGGTGTCGGGGGGCGTCCCTTCTAATCCGTAACCATGCAGTAGGATTCACCACTGATGGGCACTGATGGGCACGGATATTGAGGGAAACCAGGATTGCCTGCCCTGGGTTCAAACTCACCATTCAGTGAGTTTTCCTGCCCTCTCCGCCAACACGGCAGCGCCGCGCCCTATCCGTGCTATCCGTGCCCATCCGCGGTTCGCTGACTGAATCGTCACGGCTAATGCGGGATCGATCCCGGAAGTGATTGCGTTCCGCCGGGCAGAGCGCCTGGCGGGACTTTGCTTTGGCCGCCGCATCCTGAATGGTAGGTTCGCCCGGGGATGAGAGATCCCGCCAATCCGACAATCGACCGACGCTGGCTTGTGCCGGGGATGATCGTGCTCAGCGTTTGGCTTGCGGTGGGCGGTGTCTTCACCGCGCAATACGCCGTCATCGGCGGCCTGGATCTGTGGGAAGCGCTGAAGCGTTCCGCGCCGCTTTGGGTGGCGTGGTTCATCTTCGCGCCGCTGGCCATGTGGTTGGGCTTCGCTTTTCCCCTGGCGCGCCCGAATCTGGCGCGAAATCTGGCGATTCACCTCATCACCTGCGCCTCAGTGGTGGGGACGACTCAGATGCTGGACCGTGAGTGGCGCGCAACGGCGTACGCTCTCCCGATGGGCGGGCCGCCGCCCTGGGTTACCCAAGCGCCGTGGTCGGGCGGTAGCGCCGACGGACCCCCATTCCGGGGCAGGCCGCCGAGCGGAGGGACGAGGGGCGCGCCGGTTTTCGCGCGCCTGGCGCTGGACACGCTTCTGTATGGGATCCTGGTCAGTGCCTGCCAGGCCGTGTTGTGGTCCCGGCGCGCCGGGGAGCGTGAGCGTCGCGCGCTGGCCGCCGAGGTGCGTTTCGCCCAGGCCCGGCTCGCCGCGCTGCAGATGCAGCTCAATCCGCACTTTCTCTTCAACGCGCTCAACAGCCTCTCGACGCTCATCCACACGGACGCCCGCGCCGCGGACACGATGCTTGGCGAGTTGAGCGAATTGCTCCGCGCCGCGCTCGACACATCGCGCGAGCCGGAGATTCCGCTGCGCCGCGAGCTGGGTTTTCTCCGCCATTATCTTGCGCTCGAGCAGGCGCGCTTTGGCGAGCGGTTGCGGGTGGAGGAGTCGATCTCCCCGGCCACGCTGGAGGCGTTGGTGCCCACGTTCGTTCTCCAGCCACTGGTCGAGAATGCCGTCAAGCACGGCATCGAATCTCGACGTGCGGCGGGAGTCATTCGCATCCACGCCGCGAGGGAACTCGACCGGTTGCAGTTGGCGGTCAGCGATACCGGCGCCGGGTTGAAGCATCGGCTGCTCGGCCTGGATGGTCCGGGCATCGGCCTGGCGAACACACGGGCGCGACTTGAGCAGCTTTACCCGGACGCGCACCGGTTCACCATCGCCAATGGCGACGCCGGGGGGTGCGTTGTCTCCCTCGAACTGCCTTTTCGCACTGAACGGTCTCGCGCCACCCAGCCAACGGCATGAAGATCCGTACTCTCATCGTGGACGACGAGCGACTCGCGCGGCAACGGCTTCGGCTGCTCGCGCGTGATGAGCCGGACCTCGACATCACCGGTGAATGCGCGAGTGGGCCGGACGCTCTCGCTGCCATCCACCGTGACGCGCCCGGGCTGGTCTTCCTCGATGTGCAGATGCCTGAGATGGACGGCTTCGAGATGCTGGCGCAACTACCGCATGCCCGGCTGCCACTCGTCATCTTCACCACGGCCTACGATCAGCACGCGGTACGCGCCTTCGAGGCCCATGCCCTTGACTACCTCCTCAAACCGATCAGGCCGGAACGATTCCAGGCGGCTGTCGCCCGTGCCCGCGCGCACTTGCAAAGTCAGGAAGCCAGCGCCACCGCTCGCGGATTGCTCGACCTGCTCGCCGCCCGGCAGGATGCGTGCCCCGCTCCCCGCTCCGGGCAGTTCCTGTCCCGCCTGGCCATCAAGACCGATGACAAGGTTGTGCTGGTAAAGACCAGTGACGTCGATTCCATCGAATCCGCCGGGAATTACGTCGCCGTCAACGTCGGCAAGGATAGCCACATCCTGCGCGAGACGCTGAATTCGCTCGAAACCCAGCTCGCCCCGGACAAGTTCCTTCGTATCAGCCGCAGCGCCATCGTGAATCTCGACCGGGTGAAGGAACTCCAGCCGATGTTCAAAGGCAATCATGTCGTGGTGCTGCACAATGGGAAGCGTCTCGTCATGACCCGCGGCCTGCGAGATGTCGAGCGGGCGTTGAGGTTTGGATGAGGTTCTACCGGAGAGGAACGGTTGGGAGGTGCGAGCTACCCTGAGCCGTATCGATTCAACCCGCGGTAGCCGCCGACGTGTAGTCGGCGCTGAAATCCAAGGGCTTATGCGGTCGCGCCGATCCCGACTGGCAGTCACGTTTCGGCGAATCATCGCGCCCGGCGGCAAGCGTCCGCATCCCCATTGAATCATGGGCCGACTGTACGTCGGCGGCTACCATCCACTGAATGGTCACGGCTGAGCGGGGCTCGCGGCGACCGGGCGGGGTTGGAAGATGGTCTTCAGCGTTCCCAAGGGATCAAAGAACGGGGCGATGACCTTCGATACGTAGCGGAATTCGACCTGCGGATCGTCGAGGCTGCCGCGCACGTCCAGCTCGAAGGCCTTCGCCATGGGCGCGAGCACGATGCTGATAAGCGGTCCCAGGACGGGGGTGCCGCGCAGGACCTCGACCGTGATGCGGGCCGTCGTTTCGCCGGTCAACGAGCACTCGCCCTGGTAGTGGAGCTGCGCGCCGCCGGTCTCGATCCGGAGGTCGGACGTTTGGAGGACCCCGCGGGAGAGGGCGAACGTACCCTGGGCGGCGCGGGCGCGGTTGTTGCCCAGATCCGGGGACATGACGTTCAGGGCACGGGAGACGACCCCGAAGACCGGCAGGTTCCAGAGCAGCCCGTCGCGCATCTCGAAGCGACCGCGGCCGTACCAGCTCTCGAGGACGTCGGGATTGCCGTTGGTCACGATGACCTGCCCGCTGACGATCCCTTCGATGTGGTTGGTGAGCGAGAAGATCTCGGCGATGGCCGGGCGCAGGCTGGCCTGGTCGACGCGGGCGGCGAACTTGAGATTCGGCGTCGCGCCCCCGGTGACGTCGGCGGTCAGGTCGCCATTCAAGCGACCTTCGTAAAAGCCGCCGCTGAAATTGGTCACCACGACGCTGTTGCCCAGCCATTGGACGGCCCCGTTCACGTCACTGAAGGTGAAGCGCCAGAAGTGGAAGGGACCGCCGGAGATGTCGAAGAACATGCGGGCGGATTCCAGCTGACCGGAGGCAGGCACCGAACCGTGCAGGTGGATCTGGGGCGGTTGACGGAATTCGTAGGGCGCCAGCACCTGGACGACCTCGGGACCGATGGCCCGCGCCACGCGCATCGGGTCCATGAGGGTGACGGCGTTCGTCGTTGTCAGCAGGCGCGTTTCCGTGTTGTAGGCGAGGCTTTCCACCCGGGCCCATTGAGATCCCGAACGGGCGGTGGCGTCGGTGGCGGTCACCACCCGGTTCGTCATGTCGAGCCGGCCGCTGAGCGCGTCCCAGGGTTCGCCCCGGAACCCAAAGTCCGTTGCTTCGATGGCAAGCGACAGGTCCGTGCGCCGCGGCGGGCGGAAGGAGCCCGCGACCCAACCCCGGGCGGTGGCGGCATTGGTGAAGGTAAACAGGGAGAGGATACGCACGAGTTCGTCGTCGACGGCGGGAGCGACCTCCTGCGGATTGAGCCGGCAGTCCACTTCCCACCGGAATTCGCGGGAAAGCAGGCCGAGCGAGTAGTCGAGGTCGGCGGCACCCTCCGGGCGTTCGAGGTGCAAATCGCGCAGGCGCAACCGGCCGTCGGCGATTTCCACCTTCAACGAGGCGGCGTCGAACGGGACGTCGCGGTAGGAGGCGTGTTGCCCGGTGACTTCACCCTGGACGCGCAGCGAATTGGCCAGCGCTTCGGGATCGGCGTTGGATGCGCTCCGGGACCAGGGCGGCAGCGTCACTTCGGCCCGGGCGCGGGCGACGGGCGGCGAATCCCAACCGAACTGATCCAGCCAGGCGGCGGTCTTCGCGGGCAGCACCCCCCGGAGCCGGTGCACGTCGAAACGCGAATCCACCGCGGCCTCCAAGCGGCGCGAGCCGACGTCGAGGCGAAGGTCGGACACGGCAAGGGAGCCGTCGTAGAGTTGCGCGAACGCATGGGGAACCTCGAGTTGCGGGGGTGACCAGTTGGCTTCCAGTTCGAGCCGGTCCAGGGCCAGCTGCGGGGACTGAAGGCCGGCTGTCTTGAGCGCAACCTGGGCCTGCCACGGCGCGGCATTGGTCCACGGCCCCCACGCTGCGGGCGGGGTTTCGTCGGCGGTCACCGCCCGGCGCAAGCTGCCGGAGAGGCTGAGTTCATCGGCCTGCCCCATCGGAGAGGCAGGCCGCCTCAGTCGCACAGCGCCGTCGATTTCAGGCCAGGGCGATCGGGCGTAGTCGAAGGCCAACTGCAGCGAGGCGGCGGCGCCCGCGGCGACCAGCCAGCGACTGACCGTGTTCGTGGCGTCCGCGACCAGATCGTGGCGCCAACGCTGCAACCCTTCGTCCAGCCGCCGGGAGTCGCCTTCGATCCGGAGTCGGCCCGTCTCGAAGCCCGGCGCAGTGGCGCGCGCGGCGGAAACCTCCCAGTGCACCCGGGCGGGCAGGGGGTTCGTGGCAGGTTGCGCCAGGTCCACCGAGAAGCCGGCTTGGTCGAGATCGACCCAGGGGGTGCGGGCGCGATCCACCTCGACCTCGAGGCGCGCGTGATAGGCGTTGTTCGTGAGCGGGGTTTCGTTCAAACGCGCCGCCAGCCGGAGCCGTTCCCAGCTTCCCCAGGGGGACTCGAGGCGGGGGGCGTTGAGCGAGAGGAGCACGACCATTGTCGCCGGGTTGGCCGCATCCCCCTGGAAGCGGACCTGGAAGCTGGGCCGCGGCTCCAGCGAAAGCCGGCCGGCCACGGCGCGGATTTCGGCGAGGTGCGACCGCCAGAAGGACGGGCGCGCCGGCGGGGCATTCGTGCCCGTTGACCGCGGCGGGCGACGCAGCGCCGTGGCGTTGGTCAGCACGCCGTTCAAACGCAGATCGCATCCCAGCAGCCGCCCCTGCGAGCCGGTGATTTCCCAGCAATCGTCCGGGCGGAAGCGCAGTTGCGCCGAGAGCTGGTCGACCTGAAGGGGCCCGGTGTCGGGGGCTTCCTCGCCCAGCGGCACTTCGAGCCGGCCACCGCTCAATTGCAGGGCGCTCAGGCGAACGTCGCCGCGAAACAGCCGCGCCCAGGCCAGGTCGAGCACCACTTCGTCGAAGCGGATCCGCAGCCCTCCGGGGCCCGCCTGGCGCAAGGCCACGCCATCCGCCACCAGCCCGCGTCCGGGCCGCCAACGGATGCGGGTAAAGGTGGCGTCAACCCCGCGCTGTTCGATCTCGGCGCGGAGGAGGTCGACGACCGGCGCGGGCAATCCGATCCGGCTCAACCACGCCACGGCACAGGTGAGGAGGAGCAGGCCGAAGGCCCCGCAGATCCGGCAGAAGCGCAGTGCGCGAAGCCACCGGTTGCGAGGTCGTTGCCGCCCGGCATCCGTCATTTCAAGGGAGCGGCGCCAGCAACAGGTCGCCTTCGATGAAGTCCTGGAGGGGCGGTGGCAGATCGAAGATCACGAGCCCGCCCAAATCCGGCAGTTCGACGGCCGCGTAGCGTCGTCCCGAGGGGCCGCGCCGGCCCAAGCGCAGCACGGTTTTCGGGGAGGCCGGTGCGTCCTTGAGCTGGACCTCGATCTGGCAGTCGGTTTGGGGAAAGCCATAGAGCGGCAGGCGCTCGGGACCGCGAGCCACCCAGCGTTCGGCCCGCAGCTTGCCCAGCCGATAGGCGGTCTCCTCGATGGTCAACGGGTTGAACCCCCCGGGGGATCCCACGTCGGGCGCCCAATCGAGCGGTCCCCGACGCACCAGGCGCTTCACGGTCCCGCGCTGTTGGACGGTAATGGCAGCGATCTGGTTGGTCGAGATGTCCCAGACCTGGCGGTCCCGCAACTCCCAGGCCGCGCGCGGCAGCCGCCCGTTGTCGACCATGGTGACCACGGCGTTTTCGAGCGAACGGCGGGCGAAGAAGAGGTTGCCGCTCGGAAGCCCGACATCGAGACGCGCCAGCACCTGGTTGGTAACCGCCGCTGCCGGGGGCGCGTTGGTGGGCACGCCGAGCACCTGGTATTGCCGCAGCGGCGGTTCCAGACCGTAAACGGTGAAGTCGGTCGCGACCTCGCGTTCGAAATCGATGAACTCGAGACCCGCCAGCTGGGCCAGCATTTCCAGCACGAGGACGCTGTCGGCCGGGGCCGCCAGCGGGCTGACGACCTGCCAGGAGTTCGAGCCCCGCTCGATGGCAAACGCCTCTTCCGCCCGGACCTCCACACGGCGGATGGCGTCGAACGGAAAGACCATGAGCCGCCGGTCACAGAAGTCCCGGTAATTGGTCAGCCACGGTTCGAGCACCTTCCGGCCCATCAACATGACGTTGCCCAGACGCGCGTTGCGCAGGTAGAGGAGGTCAGGGTTGTCCGTCGAGGCCCGGCCCACCTGGAGGTGGAACAACTCCTCGGGACCACGGGCAAAGACGAGTTCGCGCAAGGGCGGCGCCAAGCCGAAGGAAGCCAGCCGATCCCCCGGGTCGTCCGCCACGAATCCCGCCACCCGGGCCAGCTCCAGCTGGCGCACCAGATGATCCAGCCGGGCGGTGTCGGCCGGGGTCGTCAGCGGGCGCGTCATGATCCAGAGGTTGTTCGTCGCCTGGCGCACCACCTCGAATCCATTGGTCGCCGGTCGGACTTCGAGCCGGTTGAAATCCAGCTCGGGAACCGGCATCAGTGTGGTGTCCCGCCAGTCGAACGCCGACTCGGGGAGCGTCTTCAGGAATCCGTCCGGCACGGTGAAGAGACTGTCCTGTCCCACGACCTGGACATAGACCTGCCCGCCGATGGGCGTGTGCGAGCCGACCCGCAGTTCGACCGCTCTCCCGCCTTGCTGCGCGACGACGCCCGCGGCGGGGCTGGTCAACCCGTAGGCGGCGAGGCCATTCGTCTGGGCCAGCACCTCGACGGCCTCGATGGCGCTGCGCCAGCGCAGGTCCTCGAGCGATTGCAGAAAACGCTCCACACTGGCCGGCTGGGCCGGATACGGAAGCGGCGCGGTGAACCGCCAGGCGTCGGCGGTTCGTTCGAGCCGCAGGACGCGGTTGGTGCCCGCCCGGATTTCCAGCACGGTGACGTCCTTGGGCGTCAGGCCCGGCAGGACGCGGGCCCGCGCATCCGCCAGATCGGCCGTGTCCTTGCGGCCGCGGTCCACGAAAACCACGAACGCCAGCAGGGCGAGCGCGATGCCGGCAAGCCAGCGTGTGGTCGAGGGGTTCATCGTTCAGGCGCGTCGACGGAACCAAACCACCAGCCCCAGCGCCAGCACGGCGCCGGGAAGAACGACCAGCAGCAACCAGATCAACCGGTTCAACTGCGAGCGCGACAACTCGATGGCGTATTCCTGGATCGGGCGGGGCGCGATGCCGGCCAGGTGCTCGGGCCGGTCGAGCAACCAGTTCACCGCCAGCCCCGCAAACTCCCAGTTGGACGCCTTCACAATCGTCTCGTTCCCGAGGAAGATCGACTCCCCGACAACGACCAGCCGGGTCGAAAACCGGTCGGCGGTGACCCCGGCGATGCTGCCGCGTTCGACCGCCGCCGCGATGGGCACCACTCCGCGGCGGTCCCGGGCGGGATCGGGCCGGGGCACACCGCTCGATGACAGCCCGCTGGCGGTGTAGCCGTCCTTCCCCGTCGCGGCCAGCAGTTGCACGCGCGGGGCATCGCCGCTGGCGCCGGGAATCGGGAGCGGGGTGATCGACCGCGCGACCACCAGGTAGATCGACCGGCCCTGCAACGGCTTGGTGATGGGGTGGGCGGGGAAGTTGGTGCAGATCAGATCGTTGCCGCGGGCGGTGTTCGGCGGATCGAACACGTAGTCCTCGCCCACCACCAAACCCCAGTTGCGGAGCAGGCGCTCGAGGCCGGTCTCGCTGCGTTGCGCCAAGTAGAAACTGGGCAGCGCCAGCATGCGCCCTCCTTCGGCCAGGTAGCGCTCGATCTTCTGGACCTCGGTGTCGTCCAGTCGCGCCTGGGGCCCGGCCACGATCAGCAATGAACAATCGTCCGGCACGACCGAGTCACCGCGCAGGGCGATCTTTCGCACCTCGATGTTTTTGTTCTGCAGAAGTTTGGCAAACCGCGAGTAGCCCATCTTGTTTTCGTCGCTTGCGGGATCGTGCTCGCCGTGACCCGTCAGAAAACAGGCCACCGGCTGGCGTTCCTGCAACAGGCCGGCCAGCGCCGAGGTGAACAACGGCTCGCCCTTGAAGGTCACCCGCCGCACCTCCTCCGCCCCCGCCAGGAGCGCCGCGACGTCATAGTCCGAGAGTTCGGTCGAGCGCACCACCTTGACCCGGCCACCGGCGTCGAACACCACCAGGTCATCCGCCTCGCCGGGCAGCGAGTAGCGGGCGGTGAGGAGTTCGGCCCGGCCGGGATCGCGGTTGTAGTCGAGGTGCTCCACCGCCAGCGACGGACAGGCGTAGGCATACTCGCGCAGCAGACCGGAGACCGGCCCGAAGAGTTCATGGTTGCGGTCGAAGAGGATGGTGACGCGAACCTCGTTGGTGATCGCCTCGAGCACGCGGCGCGTCTCGGCGCTCAGCGCGTAGCGTTCGTCCGCCGCCCACTGATAGCGACGGTAGTGGCGGGCGGAGAGGTAATTGACCAGGGCCACGATCACCAGCAGGGCAAGGATCGAGCCCAGCACGTTGAGCTGGATCCGGAAGCGTCGTTCCGGCGAGAAGGTGCGCTGGGGAGTTCGGGGCGGGCTCATGTCACTTCCAACGACGCGCCTCCACCACCTTGACCGACAGGAAGAGAAACAACCCCGAAAGGCTCAGGTAAAACACCAGCCGCCGCGTGTCCACCACGCCGCGCACGAAGTCCTCCATGTGTTCAACCATGGACAGGTAGGAGGCGGCATCCGCCATCCAGCCGGCCCGCGCCCCCAGGCCGGCCTTGGCAAAGCTGAGCAGGAACAGCGTCAATCCCATCGCAAAGCTCAGGATCGCCGCGACGATCTGGCTGCGCGTCAACGCCGAGGCCAGACAGCCCATCGCCAGGTAAAGCGCTCCCATCAGGAGAATCCCGAGCCCGGTGCTGGCCGCCGGCCACCAGTCGAAGGGCGCGCCTCCCGCGGTCTGGCGATGCACGACCTGGAGACAGGCCAGCAATGGCAGCCACATCAACACGTAGAACACGAAGGCCGCCGCGTACTTCGCCAGCACGATCTGGGCATCCCCCACCGGGCAGGTCATCAAGGTCTCATACGTCCCCGAGAAGTGCTCCTGGGCAAACGAACGCATCGTGATCACCGGCGTGGCCACCAGCAGGATCAGCCAAAAGAACAGCGTGCTGTGAAAGAGTTCCGTCAGCGGCACCGTGAGCGAATCGCCATTGTAAGCCAGCATCACCAACGTGAACCCGACCCCGAGCAGGAAGGCCACCGCCGTGATGATGACGTAACCCGTCAGGGACAGCAAATATCCGCCCAGTTCGCGACGCAACAGGGTGTGCCACACTCTCATTCCCAGCCCTCCCGTTCCGGGCCAACACCCCCGGTGACCTGCACGAAGACATCCTCGAGCGAGTGGCGCCGCAACGCGAGTTCGCGCAACACCCAGCCCTCGTCCACCGCCAGCCGGTAAAGCCCCGGACGCAGATCGACCCCCGGTCGCGGCGTGAGCTGACACTGCCAGAACCCGTCCTCCAGGGGATGCAGTTCGCACTCCACCAGCCCGGGCAACCGCCGCAACCCCGCCTCCAAGGACGGTTGCGCGGCCTGGATCTCGGCGGTCACCTGCCCGCCGCCCGCCATTCGGGCCCGCAGCGTTTCGGGCGTATCCGACACCAGGATGCGCCCGGTATGCAGGATCACCACCCGCGTCGAGGTCATCTCGACTTCGTGCAAGATGTGGGACGAAAGCAGGACCGTGTGGGCGCCTCCGAGCCCCCGGATCAACTGGCGGAACGCCCGGATCTGGTGCGGGTCGAGCCCGATGGTGGGTTCGTCCAGAATGATGAGTTCCGGCTCGTGAATCAACGCATCCGCCAGGCCCACCCGTTGCCGGTATCCCTTCGACAACGTGCCGATCATCTGCCGCGTCACCTCGGCCAGACCACACTGCTCGATGACGAAATCCGCCCGCCGCCGGCTTTGCCGGAAACCCAGGCCCTTCAATCGGGCGCGGAATTTCAGGTATTCCCGCACCCGCAGGTCGGTGTAAATCGGGTTGTTCTCCGGCATGTAACCGATCCGCCGCCGCACCGCCCGGGACTCCCCCATGACATCCCGCCCGGCCACCCGCACCGAACCGGAAGTAGCCGCCATGAAGCACGAGAGGATGCGCATGATCGTGCTCTTGCCCGCCCCGTTCGGTCCGAGCAGCCCCACGATCTCGCCGCGGGCCACCGAAAACGAAACGTCCGAGACCGCCGTGTGGCGGCCAAAACGCTTGGTGAGGTGCTCGACCTCGATGATTGGACTGGCATCGTCGGCCATGCGTGCTGGCGGCAACGGCGCGCGTCCGCCCGAACTACCGGAGCTCGAGTTCGCCGCGCGCCTGCTGGGGCCAGATACTCCGGCCTCGCTGCACGCGGATCAACACCGCAAGTTGCACTTTCTCGCCCGCGGCCCGCGCGTGGAGCAACCGCGCCAGCGTCACCACGTCATCCGTGGCCGTGCCGTCGGCGCTGAGAATGACACTCCCCCGTTCGAGGCCAAGCCGTTCCGCCGGGCTGCCGTCCTCGACCCCCGCCACCAGCAATCCCTGCGTCGAGCGAAGCCCCATTCGCCAGGCCAGTTCGCGGTCCAGTTCCTGCACGCTCAGTCCGGTGCGGTCCTTGATCAGGCGCTCGTTGAACACCTCCGCCTCGGGCACCAAACGCACCTGCACCGCCCGGGTCGCATCCCCCCGTTCGTAAACCAACTCCACGTCCTTCCCGTCGCCGGCGGCCATCAGTTCCTGCGTGAACTCGACGAATCCCCGGGGCTCGCGACCGTTGATCCGACGCACCACGTCGCCTTCCTTGAGGCCCGCACGCGACGCGGGACTGTCCGGCTCGACCCGGCTGACCCGCAACGACGAACCCGCCGGCCGCACGCGGGCGCCGAACCAGAGCCGCTTGAGTTCGGGCGAGAACATGTCCGCCATCGCCTCGCCCACCCGCTTGATCGGAATGGCGAACCCGATCCCCTGCCCTTCGCGGTAGATCGCCACACTGATGCCGATCAATTCGCCGCGCAGATTGATCAGCGGACCGCCGCTGTTGCCCGGATTGATCGCCGCATCCGTCTGCAACCAGTCCTCGAGTTGCAGGGGGGAATCCTCCTCCGGTGGCCGGCGGCTCTTCGAACTCAGGATCCCCCGGCTGACCGAACCCCCGAGACCGAACGGGTTGCCCAGCGCCAGCACCGTCTCGCCCAGCAGCAGGTCGTCATCCTCGGCGAACTTCACGGCGGTGAACCGTTCTCCCGGTTCGGTGAGGAGCCGCAGCAAGGCCACGTCCCGGCCTTCGCTGCCCGCGACCACCTCGGCCTCGTAGGTCTTGCCGCCCGCTTCCTCGGACAGTTTCACCCAGATCCGCCGCGCCCGCCGCGTGACGTGGTTGTTGGTCAGGACATAGCCGGCCTCGTCCACAATGACCCCCGATCCGAGGCTGTATTGCGCACTGGGCGGCCGCCGGCGGTAATAGGGCCCCCAGAACTGCTCGAACAAGCCCGACAACGGATCGGACACTTGCACGATGGTCTCGGTGCCGATGTTGACCACCGCCGGCATCACCTTCGCAACGGCCTCGACCACGGCATCGTGGCGCGGGTCCTCCGCCGACCGCCCGACGGGCAGCAGCGCCATGCCGCACCAAAGCCAGGCCAGCAGAGGCGCCGTCCGTCTGGTCGCTCCCGAAGGTGTCGAATCAACCTGTCTCATCATGGGGTCAGACACTCGCACGGCCCGTTCGTTCATTCAGCGAAAAACCGAATGCCCATCCGCCCGCGGGCCACCCTCCGCCAACTACGAACCTGTCACCCTATTCGGCGCGGCGCACGGACGCGCAAGGCGGGAAGCCATCGCGGGGATGATCCGGACTCCCGGTCCGCTCCGCGGCCTGGGACGCCCAGGACGAGGGACCCAGGTTCCCGCCGATCCCGCAGCAGACGGGTGCGAGGCAGCAGGCGGGTGGCGGCACAAATGTGTTGCGGTCCGGGGGCGGCTCGGAAAGCATCGGGCGCCGTGTTCGTCCTCGACTTTCCAATTCGTGCGGACCGCCCGGTGCCCGAACGCCGGCGGGCGGCCGCCTGACTGCGCCATGCCCGATTCGGAACATACTGCCAACGAAGACGCCGGATCGTCCGGATTGACGGCGAGGAAGTGGGCAACAGGCGTGGATCCGGGCGGCGACCCGGCGGGCTGCATCGTGAGCACGCTGTTGCAGCGGACGCGCGACCTGGCGGTGGTGGTGGACGATGCCGGGCGGATCCGCTTCGCCAACGAGAGCTGGTACGAAGCGCTCGGCTATCAACCGGAGGACCTTCCCCGCTTGCATTTGCGTCACCTGGTGCCGGAGGACGATTTGTCGCGCTGGCTGGCCTGGCTCTCGGACGAGGACCGCCCGCAGGCCTGCCACTCGATCCGGGTGGGCTGGCGGACCCGCGGGGGCCGGGTTCTCGTGCTCGAAGGCGCCCTCTGTCACTGCGCTGCGGAGCCAGGCGAAGCGCGGCTGCTGGGCTTGTTCACCCTCGACGATCACACCCCCCGGTTGCCCGCCTCCCTGCGCGAGGCGGAAGCCGTCCTGCAATTGCTGGCGCACCATGCTCCCGTGGGAGTGTTCCAGACCGACGCCGGAGGCCGCCTGGTGCGGACGAACGCCCGGTGGCGGAAGATCGCCGGTCTACGGCACGTCGAGGCGCCGCACGGAGTCTGGTGGCAGATGGTCCATCCGGAGGACCGCACGGCAGTGCTCGACCAGTGGCGGAGCTTCCAACAATACGGCCATGATTTCCTGGGCGAATTCCGGGTGAACACCGAAGCCGGCGAGACGCGCCACGCGCGGGTCCGGGCGGTTCGCCTGTTGCAGCGCTTGCCCGGCGGTGAACTGGCGCCGGCCTATCTCGGCGTCACCGAGGATGTCACCGAGCAGCGGCGACTGCAGGACGAACTGGTCAAGGCGCGGCACATCCTCGAACAACGGGTTGGCGAGCGCACGGCCCAACTCGAGGCCGCCAACGCCGAGCTGATGCGGTTCGCCTCGGTGGCGGCGCATGATCTGAAGGCCCCCCTCCGCGGCGTCAACAACCTCGCTGAATGGCTGATCGCCGACCACGGCGAGGCGCTTTCGGAGGAAGGGCGGGAAACCTGCCGCCTGCTGCAGCAACGGGTCACGCAGATGCATCGGCTCATCGAAGGCATCCTCGAATACACACGACTGGGAACGGACGCCGGTATCGAAGCCCGCGTCAGCCTGGGCGCGCTCCTGCCCCATCTCGTCGAAGTGCTGTCCCCGCCGTCCCATATCACGATCGATCTGCCGGCCAAGCTCCCGGAAATCCAGGCCGTCCCCGAGCAGTTGCGGCAGGTTTTCCAGAACCTCATCCAGAACGCCATCAAGTTCATGGACAAACCGGCGGGCCGGATCGTGGTGGCCGTGTCGCGCCAGACCGACGGCTGGTTGTTTACCGTCGAGGACAACGGACCCGGGATCCATCAACGCTATCACCGGAAGATCTTCGAGGTGTTCGAGCGCCTGCACCGGGGGGGATCCACCGACAGCACGGGCATTGGGCTGGCAATCGTCAAGCGCATCGTCGAGGGGCGCGGGGGACGGGTCTGGGTCGAGTCCACCGAAGGACAGGGCACCACTTTCTTCTTCACCTGGCCGGATATCCAGGCCAGCCGCCTTGCGGCGGTAAAGGTGTGACGGTGCGCTTCCCGGTTTTTCCCGCCTCCGAACAAGCTGCGGTGCGCGCGGTGCGGCGCAGCAACCGGGCTCGCGGCAGGCTTGCCTCCGCTGGCGGCGGCGGTTAACCTGGGCGCTCATGAAGCCACTGCCGACCCGCCCGAGGCTCCCGAAACGAGCGGCGGAGACCTCGCGTCCTGGCGATCCCTTCGCGGACCGGGCCGGCAGCGGAACCTGGCTTCAATCCGGAAGCCCGGCCGCGGGCAACGACCGGGATGGGAGCCCCCTGAACAACCACCCGGCGCTTCGGTGACCACCGTCCGCCGGCGGGCGGGATTCCAGACTTTCAGCAGCGGCAGAGAAACCAACGAAAGCACCAAGAGGGAAGCAACCCATGGCCAACGTCCACTTCGGCATCAACCTGGAATTCGTTCGTCACGCAGACAAGAACTTCGAGTGGGGGGTCCAAACCGCGGCCCGATTGGGCTACACCCACGTCGAGCCGATGGTCCACTGGGGCCGCGAACTGCTCAGCGAAGCCGGCTACTTCCACAGCGTGTCCATGCTCGATGATCCGCTCCGGGTGAAGCGCGCGTGCGAACAGGCCGGCGTCCGGTTGTCCGGCCTTTCCGCGCATACCCCGCTGACCAAACCCGAAATCGGGGTCGAATATCTCAAACAAGCCGTCCGCTTCGCCGCCGAATGCGGGGCCCCGGTGGTGAACACCGACGAGGGGCCGAAACAACCGTGGACCACCGAGGAAGAGGACTTCGTCCTGATGCGCTACACCCTGATGGAGGCCGCGCGCGTCGCGGAACCCCGCGGCATCCAGCTCGGCATCGAGTGCCACCAGCAATACAGCAAGACTCCCGACGGTCTGGACCGGATCCATCGCCTGGTGCGCAGCAAGTCAATCGGAATCAACTACGACACGGGGAATGCCTTCCTCTGCGGCGAAGACCCGCTCAAGTGGCTGCGGCGCGTCGTCAAACGCCTGGTTCACCTGCACGCCAAGGACATCTCCGTGGAGCATGGCGCCGCCGAACGCGGCAAGGTCACCGGCACACCGGTGGGCTGCGCCTGTGGGGACGGCGTGGTGGATTGGAAGAAGGTGATCGAGATCGTCCGCAAACAGGCCCGGCAGGATATCGTGCTGTCAGTGGAATGCGGCACCGTCGAGCAGGCGGAACGCTCGATCAAACACCTGAAAAGCCTGGTCTGAGCCGCCGGCAATCAAGACGCGGGGGAACCGGCAACGCACACGTGGCGGTGCGATCCCCGGGCTGATGGGGCCCGGCAGGCTTCATCCGCGGACCGCCTTGCCGGGAATTGCCCCCCCCGGCCGCAGCCAGCCGAATCGCCGGTGAATCAAGCGCCGACTACCCGGCGGCGTCCGCAGCGTGTTGAATCGATACGACTGAGCCGCCGTCCCGCGGAACAATGGTGCGCGAGGGCCGCCGGGATTCCCGCTTCGTTCGGGCGGACCGAAGGCGTTACGCCCGCGACGGGAATCTATCGGGCCTGGGCGCGCGCGCCGGACGACGCCGGTTGCGGCGGAGGAATCGGCACTCCGGCGCTCCAGAACCGCGCCAGGGCTGAAAAGCGCTCCTGAAACTCGTGCGGCGAACCCGGCTTCACGACGTAGCCCATCAGGTGATAGTTGTGCATGCGGCGAACGTCCGGATCGCGATCCGAGGCCGTAAGCACCACCACGGGGAGGGATTGCAGCTTGGGATCGCGCCGGACCTCGGCCAGGAACTCGGGACCGGACATGCGCGGCATCTTGATGTCGAGAAGCACCAGAAACGGCATCGGATTGGCCGGATCGCGCAGGTACTCGAGCGCCTCCTCGCCGTCATGCTTGACCACCAACGGGGCGTCGGGACGCAGATCGCGCATCGCGCGGCGCACGGTGCGGATGTCGACCTCGTCGTCCTCGACCAGCAACAAGGGACGCGGTTCGTCGCGAAACCGCTGAATCCCGGCCGCGGCCTTTTCTCGTTCGATCCACTGCATCCCGAGCCGGAGAAGATCGTGCGGCCCGCGGATCTTCAGCTTGTTGCGGATGTTGTTGCGGTGCACATCCACCGTTCGCGGGCTGAGGCCCAGTTCGGAAGCGATCTCCTTCGCTTCCTTCCCCTCCGCGGTCAGCCGGAAGATCTGCAACTCGCGCGGCGAAAGGTCGGCCCGGGGATCGATGCCGTCGTCCATCAGATCGACCGCATGCGCCGGTCCGCCCCCGGCGGCGGAGGCCGGCGCTTGCACCGCGTTTCGCAGCACCTGCTCGAGCCCCTTGCGGTCGAGCTTCTTGCTGACGCAGAGCTGCGCGCCGGCCTTCTGCGCCGCCGCTACCTCCGCCTCCGGCTGCTCGCTCAGGACGACCACCGTGCGGCAGAGGATGGTGAGTTCGCGCACCAGCCGCCAGTCGTTGCGGGCGCCCAGGCCGCCATCGACGAGGACAACGTCGGTCTCCGTCTTGTCCACCCCGGTCAGCGCCTCGGTGTCGTTCGACGCTTCACCCACGAGCTGAACGCGCGGAAGTTGATCCAGGATGGTGACCAGACCGGTCCGCAGCAGCATGTGCGGCTCGATGACAAATACTCGCAAGAATGGATTTCGCATGATCAACAAGGTGATTCGCTGCCCATCGAGCCTCCCTCGACCGGGGGAGGCAGTCCGGTCCAGCCCGCCTGTCGCCGGGCCTGGCAAGAGCGGAGACTACCGCATCAAAAGCCGGTCGTAAAGCATTCCGTTTGGGCTTGATACGCCCCGTGCGCAGCCCGACTTCCGCCGGGTTCAAGGCGGCTGGCGAAGCGGCGCACCGCGTTCATTCCGCCGGCCCCGCCGGGCATCGAGCTGGCTGCGGGAGCAATCCCGGGGCCGCAAAAGCCGGGAGGCGCACCTGCGCCCCGGTCCCCGCTCGGAGCCAGCCAAAGGCAGGCAGGCACCCCACCATCCCGCAGTGTCGGGCGGACGGCGGCCGGGGCGGACGGTATCGCCCCCGCAGGGACCAAGGACCCGATTGACAAATCACCGCGCGGTGCTAGCGTGCTGCCATTAAACCTCCGCATGGCAACCATTAGCCACCAAACACCGAACCCTCCCCGCGAATGAATCCGCGCTGTCTCCTCCCGCTTCTCGTCTGCGCCATCCCGCTGGCGCACGGTCAAATCGTCTACGAGGCGTTCCTCGACGGCCCCTCCGAGTCCCCGCCGAACGCCTCGCCCGGCTCCGGCATCGCGAAAGTGGCCTACGATTCGGCCGCCCACACGCTGACGTTGGATGTCAGCTTCGCGGGGCTGCTGGGAACCACGACGGCTTCCCACATTCACGCGCCAACGGCGACGCCCTTCGACGGCATTGCGGGGGCGGTGATCGTGCCGCCGACGCTCCCACTCTTCCCTTTGGGAGTGACGAGCGGAACCTACTCGCACGTGTTCGACTTGCTGGATACTACCACTTACAGCGCCGCATTCGTGACGGCATCAGGCGGGACCGCGGCGGGGGCGGAGGCTGCCATGGCAACCTACTTGGCGGACGGCAAGGCATATTTAAACATCCACTCCGCGGCGTTTGGCGGGGGCGAGATCAGGGGCTTCTTCGTGCCCGTGCCCGAACCAGCCGGAACCACGCTGGTCGTCGCCGGCTTGCTCGGCGCCTTTGGGCTCTACCGACGACACTCCCGGCGCGGCGAAGACAGCACATCGTCCGCCGCCTGACCCGAGCCCACGGGAGGAGGTTTTGATCCCCTCGCCCACCGCCCAAGGTGGGCGAGGAAGCGTGAGCCTCCTCACATCGGCTGCCACGGTGACCCGGCCTCGCCATCAGGAACTCGCGCTGGTGTAACGCCGCAGCGAGCGTCGCCACGCCCACTCCGAGAGCGCGAACAAAGCGCCGCCCAGCATCACGAGCATGAGCATTTCGACCGGCGACCCCAGCTTGTCGGCGAGCACCTTCACGGGCACATTCGCCACCAGCAGCATCGGGAGGGCGTAGGTGAACACCGCCTTGAACAAGCCGGGCCGGAAGGCGGCATCCCTCCGCGTTGCTTGTCCGATCACACCCGCGGTCCGCGTGTGACCCCTTCCACGAGGTCACACGCGTTCGAAAGGCTCCCGCCTACAGCGATGTCTGGCGCGAACGCCTGCGCCCGCTGGCGATACGCCGGTTCGGAAAGTAGCTCCGTGAGTTCCTTGCGAATCCGCAGAATGCTGGCGTCATCCGGGTCCAGACATCTGCCCAACCCGAGTTCCGCCACCCTCCGGCCCGTGAAAAGTTGCTCGGGCGAATGGGGAACCACCAGCATGGGAACTCCGAGGGCCAGAGATTCCATGGTGCCCCCCATTCCGCCGTGCCCAACGAATGCATCGACTCGCCGCAGGGCGTTGATCTGCCGAACAACGGGGAACAGGGTAACATTCGACGGACGGTCGCACCACGGCAGCGCTGCGAAGCGCTCACCAACCGACAGCACCAAATCCACATCCAACTCGCGCGACGCCTCTGCTATGGCGTGGTAGAAGGCCGGTTGAAACGAGATGACGCTGCCAAACGAGACGTAGACGAACTTCCGGCCCGTTCGTTCGGGGAACGCACCGGTCCCCTTGGCGGGGCGCACTTCCTCGGATAAGCTCGGGCCGACAAAGACGGTCCCCGAATCGTACTCCTCAGCGTGCGGATGAAAGGCCCGTGCCACGAAGACGATTCGTCGCTTCGCCGGGGATTCCACAAGATCGAGGAAGCCGCGGGCCGGTAATCCGAGCTCCTGGAAGACCGGCCCCATGAGCGAGTCGAACTCAGCGAGCGACGCTGACGACATCAGCCGTCCCCTGAGCCGTCCGGCCTCGGTTTCGCGGTAGAAGTTCGTCTCCTGGGTCAGCAGATAGCTTGTCTCACTCTGAATGAGAGGAACACCTAGCCGCTCCCCGGCCAACTTGCCGGCGTAGGTGAAACCGTCGTAGATGACGGCGTCAGGACCGAACTTAGCCAGTTGCTCCAGCAGCTCTCCAATCGCCGTTCTGATTTCGCGAGCCACCAACGCCGGCATGCCCTCCCCGCGGAACCCGTTCACCCGGCCAGGGGGTGCTTGCAGAATGTAGGACGCGTAGACTCTGTGTTCGCACCTCACCCGACTCACCATCTCGGCGGCCCACGACGGAGCGAAGTACCCCACCCGGTGCCCACGTTCCGCCAACATGCGTACAAGGGGCAAGGAGGGATAGACGTGCCCTGCGGAACCAATGCTCACGTACGCGATCTTGGGCGACATAAGGGCTTTCTCTTTACCGAAGCGGTCCCGGCCTGTCAAACTTCAGCCATGCCCGAAGACGTCGTCACCTTCGTCCACCTCAGCGATACGCACCTCGGTTCCACCTACGACGCTGAGTACTACGGGACCAAGCCCGCCGTGGAGCTCGAACGCGTCGTTGCAGCGATCAACGCATTGCCCGAAGCGCCCGACTTCGTTGTTCACACGGGGGATATCTGCGGCGGCGCCGAGGTTGACTCCCAAGGCACCAAGGAGGGCTACCAGTTGGCGCGGCAGATAGTCTCCACGCTGAAAGTCCCTTTCTACGCCGTGGCGGGAAACCACGATTCCGTTCCGCTCATACGCCGGTTCCTACCGCCCGGCCTGCACCAGCCTTTGGTGTCAGATCGCACCCGTCTTGCTTACACCTTCCGGGCACGGTTTCTCACCGGCGTGATACTCGACGCGAGGGAAGGCCCAGGCCCCGCAGGGTTCCTTCCGGATGACCAACTCGAGGCCCTCGACGCTCTTCTGAGCATGGAACGTGGCCCGGTCTGCATATTCCTGCATTTTCCCTTCCTCCCTATCGGCGTTGGTTGGGTCGACGAACTGGCCGTGAAGAACGGCGAAGCGCTGCAGAGCTTGCTGGGCCGCCACCACGGGAGAGTGCGTGGCTCGTTCTTTGGGCACATTCACTCCCCTCTGTTCGTCACGACGGATGGACTGCTGGCAGTCTCAGCTCCAAGCCCAGCAATCCACTTCCGTCTCCATCCAGGCATGCTCTTCGCTACGATCCCCGGCAGCCACCCCAAGGCGTGGCACGTCACGCTTTCAAACAAGGCGACGCGGATCTTGAGTCTCGCCCCGAACTGTTGACTGGCCACCAATCTTGAGTTGTCTAAGAAGTAGCCGCAGCGCGTTCATCGCTCCACTCCTCGCTGGAGTGCTGTCAGGCGAGCAGGAGGAGCCTCTCGTTTTGCGCCACGCTTCCCACCGCTGCAGAGCCACTCTGAGCCCATCGAGCGCGCAATCCACTTGTCTCCCCCAGTCCTCCCAATTCGATACCCACCTGAATCCCTTGCCCGTGACCGGCGCTTCGGTTCGCTGAGGAGAATTGTCTCGTTTCTTGTAGCGTGCCCAATCAGTTGGCACCTCGCCCAGGTGAGCCGAGCGAAAGCCTGCGTGAACAAGTGACTCCTTAATAATAAAGAGCTGTTGGTAGACTGCCAGTACGTAGTCGCGTTCGTCCCGGCCAGTAGGCCACATCAATCGAGCTTCATCGCACAGGATCTCCGGCTGCGAGTAGCTGCCTAGTTTGTACAGCCACTCGTTGTATCCGGCCACGTCGTGTTCATTCCCATCTTTCGCTTCCTTGGGAGGGGAACAGAGGTCAACGAATTGGAATACTCGCGTAATCCAAGGGATTCCGAGCAACTGGGTGCAACCGGTTACCGTCCCAACGAGAGCAATGATTCTATCCCGCTCGTCATCACGCAGGCGCGTCAAATCCAAGTTGGGAGGTAGACAGCGCTTCAGTTCTTCAAATGCTTGGCGCTTATGCGATGCTTCGTCGTCGGACTTCTCGTGTTGCTTAGTCTGCCCGTTGACACCTCGCGGTTCGGCTTCTGTCTTGGGGAAGATCCTGACCGCTCGTTGATCAAACACGCGAAAGTCCAGGTTGCCGTCCCCCTCTCGAATGACTACGACCTTGCCACTGGGAGGACTGTCGTCCTCGCGGTCGGCTGCGTGGTTGCTCAGAACCAGTTCGAACTTGCGGAAGTCGGACAGGTAGTCGCTGAGTTCGCCATACACCGCCTGAAGTTGGTGCGCGCGATTGATGGCAATCGGTAGTCGGGCCTCATACTCTTGCTGGCGTCGCCGCCATTCGTTCTCGCCTGTGAAGAGCGAGAGTAAGAAGGACGGCAACGGCGTCTTGTCGCCTACTCTGCTGGATGGTACAGATGCAGCTATCTGGACTTCCCGATGTTGAATCAGGGGAGTCAGCATCTCAACCCTGGTGAGGCGCTCCTGCTGTCTGATGCTCGCCCGCAGTTCTACTGTCTGGAACACGACCGCTACAATGACGCCAGCGAACGCCAATGCCTGGAAGACCACTTGGACTGAGTCACTTGCGTATCGTTGGAGCAGGGGTATCGCGAACACAACGACGAGCAGGGACGTTACAATTCCCAATCCGAGGAAGGGCATGAAAGCAATGCCAGTTTCGTTTGGGCGGAAGAACCACCACAGCAGGCGCAGGAACAGGACGGCGAGCACAATCAGGAAAACCGGGAGCCCCCAACTGCGCATTGCTGCGACGATCCATGAAGGAAATGCGATGGGCGGTCGAACTGGCTTGGCAGTGCTTGCAGCCATCTCCGTCGCATTGACGAGGTTGGTGGCCTGGGTTAAGAGTCGTTCCAGTAAATCCTCTAACGAGAGCGAAGCGGTCGGGTCGCGAAGATCCTGCTGTTGAGGCTTGGTAACCGGCAGGGGCGGTGTCCCATCTAGCCCGGTAAGCACGGCCATAGCGGGCTGGGCTTCATTGGTGCGTGGGGGATTTGCTGCGGGCGAAAGCCCGGACGCCGGTTCCCTCGCAGCTCCATGCGCGGCAGAAGAGTGCAAGAGGAGAATCGCGAGGAGCTGTACAGTGCGGATTCGTTTCATGGAGCAAGGATGGACTGAGGCTGGTCGGAATGTGGGAGTCGGCAAAGATGTCCCTCTAGCAGAAGGAGATCCACTTGCGAGGCGTGCGCACAAGCGCACGCATCTCTGGGGGACTCAACCAACGGATCACGCGCCCGATTATAGGAAGTGTTTATTAGCATCGGGATTCCAGTTTTCCGGCGAAATGCTCGCAGGACATGATAGAGATCTGGGTGCGTCTGCTCGCCCAGTACTTGATAGCGCGCCGTGCCGTCAACGTGTGTCACGGAAGGAATGAGATGCCTTTTGGACGGGCGAACCCGGCTTACGAACGACATGTAGTGGCTCGGAAAACTGTCCTCAAAGTATTCGGACACCGCCTCGGCCATCACGACGGGGGCGAACGGACGGAAGGGCTCGCGGTGTTTGGTGATCAGATTCAGGCGCTCCACCATCCCAGGATCCCGGGGGTCGGCGAGGAAGCTGCGGTGCCCAAGGGCACGAGGACCGAATTCCGAGCCTTGCTGAAAGAACGCAACGATCTGCCCGGCGGCAAGGAGGTCGGCAACGAGGGAGACCGCGGGCTCGCCCGTACCAATGGAGACCCACGGATTGTCTGTGACCGGCGGAGTTCCTGATGCAGGCATCCCCGCGGGAGGATCCGTGTATTCGCGTCCCAGGTAGGGGGACCAGTATTGGCGCTGAGCATGCTCTCCGTGCACCACGGCTCCATAGAGGGCGCAACCGATGGCGATGCCGTCGTCCCCTGGGGCGTAGGGGACAAACACCTGCTGGAATCCAGATTCGCGGGCCAGGACCGAGTTGGCAACGCAGTTGAGCGCAACGCCGCCTCCGAGGCAGAGATTCGGCAGCCCGGTTGCGCGATGGAGCCAGCGCGACTGCGCCAGCAGAGCGGCTTCCGTCTCCCGCTGCAGGGTGGCGGCATAGTCACAGGCTGCCGCACAGGCGGCAATGTCTGTCGCGGCGCGGGCGCGCCAGCGGCCTATCTCGGTCTCCATACGAAGGCGCAACCCTGGGCGCTTGGGAATGTGAAGGGGGCCTTGCCCGGTCTCGATCCGGTCCAGGAAAACCGTTTGGTCGAGTGGCGTACCATAGGGGGCGAGCCCCATCGTTTTGCCGCAGTCCAGCGGGTTGCCGAAGAGCACTTCGGTTGCTGCGCTGTATTGCGGGCCGACCGTAGCTCGAAGCGCTTGACCGAGGACCTTGCGAAGCGTGAGGAGGCGTCCCCCCTTGAAGGCATAATAGCTCTCCACTTCACAAAGTCCTCCAGACCCTGACGTTGCGGCGGTCTGGAGGGCCACGCTTCCCGAGGCCAAATCCTCCAGTTCGGGACCTGAACAGGATGTAAGCAGCGTGGGATACGGCTGGCCACCTCCATCCATCACCAGGACGGCGGCCTCGTCAAAAGGGGATTGGTACGCCGCGAGGCACGCATGGGCGAAGTGGTGAGGGAGCGCGATCAGCGGCTTTCGGCGCAGATCGAGTCCGCCCTCGGCTTCGAGGGTTCGGAACAACTCCTGGCCGTCAATTGCCGTGGCATGGGAGTAGACCACTAGGTCAACATCGTCCAGGGTCAGTGCTGCGCTCTCGAGGCAGTAGCGAACTGCTTCGCTGAGGTCTGTGCGGTGCCTGCCTCCCAGAATGCCGTCGTGCTTCCTGCGCGTGAGCCGTTCTTGGGCGATCGCGCGGACGAGGTTCCCATCCGCCACGAGGGCGGCTGCCGAGTCATGGTTTGCAAAGGACAGGCCGAGGATGATCATCGTGCAGTTTCCTTGAGCTGCGGGGCCCGCGCCGAGTCGAACGCCCGGCAAAAACGGAACCCAAAAAGCCCACAGTCACAGTCCTGCAACCGCCAGCTCTGCCAGCAGCGTCTGGCGTGCCCGCGCTGGCAAAGCTTGAAGGCGTACCGCACCGTGGCGGTGGTCCAGGCTGCCGAGCCGTAGTCGTAGCGCGGCGTCCGCTGGATGTAGAAGGGCGCGAATCCCCACCCGCCGGACGAGTTCACACTCCGTTCCAACAGGCGGGTAAGTGCTTCGCCCCGCGGGTATTTTCCGCGCAGGAAACAGCCGATCCCCAACATGGCCGCCTCGAGCGGATTGTTCGGGCGCGTCTCCTCCAGGTAGTGGTCCAAAGCACGCATGGCCGCCGGGGACAGGAAGTCCTGATCGACATGGGCGATCCTGGCAAGGCGCTCAGCGAAGAACGCGGAACCCAGATAGTACTCCGAGAGTCGCCCGGCAAGCCCGCCGCTTCGAACGGTGTTGTTTATGAAGCGACGGGTTTCCGGGTAAAGTGGCTGCAGGTTTGAGGTGGCCAGAAGCGTCTCTGCGAGAGCCAGATTGACCACCGGATCGACCTCGTTGTTCGGCCGGTCGCCGAAGTACGTGCGGATACCGCCGCTCGCTGTCAGGAGCGCCTCGAACTGGGAGACCTGTTGGGCCGGGTCGAATTCGTCGGGGATTGTCACTCCTCGCCGCGCCGCCAGGGCGATGAGCAGGAGGGCCACACTGGTCGAGTCAGCGTCCGGTGGGATGTCGGTGACCGCAGGCGAAAAGTACCAGCGGCGCCAAGGCCCGGTGGCCACGGCCGCAGGGAGCAGATGGTCAACCGCCAGGCGCAGGAAGCCTGCGTCACCTGTCAGCTCGTATAGCCGCTGACAGATCAGGCTGTGATCGAACGTCGTATACACGGGCTCCGCCGTCCCAACCGCAGGCCGCCGCTCGACGAAGAACGGACGCGAACCGGGCTCGCCGGTCACCCTGCTCAGCCAAGACTGTTCCCCGGACTGCCCCTTCATAAAACCACTGGCAGTGATTCCAGCGCGCGGAAAGTGAGGCTCATCCGCCAATCCCGGCCCGTTCCGTCATGCCGCAGACGCGGAAACTCGGCGAAGAGCCGGCTGATCGCAGTGGCCGCCTCCAGTCTTCCGAGACCCGCACCCAGACACGCGTGCGGACCGACACCGAAGGCGAGGTGACTCCGGCGTTGGAGGCGCGGAGTGAATCGATCCGCGGCGGGCAGGACAGACTCATCCCGGTTCGCCGAGCCGATAACCAAACCGATCATTGCTCCTCCAGGCAGAGTGACTCCGCCGATTTCAACGGCCTCCGAGAGACTTCGGTAAGTGACCTGCACCGGCGGTTCGAACCTCAGAGTCTCCTCCACGGCGGGGCCGGCGCACGACGAGGTCTGGCGAACCAACGCCGCCTCTTCGGGGTGATTGAGCAGGCAGGAGACCGCGTTCCCGATCAGGAAAGCCGTCGTTTCGAATCCTGCCATCAGAAGGAGCACGATGTTCGCCATCACCGCCGCGGCTGACGTGGACCCATCGAGTTCTGCGGCACTTCGCAGGCAGTCCACAAACTCCGACGACTCATCTCCCAGCCGAGCCAGTCCCTGGTCAGACAAAGCCGCCTCCAACTCGCTGACCGCGCGTCCGGCCTCCTGCCACGAAGTCAAGCCATTGGTGCGCTCCAAGGCGCGCAGAAAGGCGCCATTCCACTCGAAGTAATCCGCCAGTGAAAGCCGGGGAAGACCCAGAATGCGGCACATCACGCGCGCAGGCACGATCATCGCGTAACGGGCCATGAGATCTGCCGTCTCGCCCTCAGCCAACCCGCTGAGAGCCCCCGCGACCTCCTGGTCGACCACCTCCTTCAGAGTGGGTTCGATCTTCGAGAACGCACGCTGCAGCGCTCTCCGCAACCGCATGTGGCTGGAGCCGTCCAGGTAGATCAGCCAATGGTCGATTACCCCTTGGAAGCGCAATGCGTCGGCATCACCTGCCGCCGTCGGCGGGGCGGAGGGCCGGGTGGGGAAACGGAGGAAACGGTTGTCCGCGAGGACGCGGCGGACGTCCTGGTAGCGGGTCAGGAACCAAGTGGGCCGCCCGGCACCGACGGAGTGCTCCGAGAGGAACACCGGGTGCTGGCGGCGGAGGAAGGCGTAGCCGGCATGGCGATCATCGAGGAAGCCGGGGGCAAGCGGATCGACGGACCACGATACTGGCAAAGGGAGGTCAGCCATGACTGTTTCCTCCTCGAGAAGGCGAAGGAGCGGGCGCTCCCTGGCCGTGGAGTGAACATTGCGAGCCACCCCGGCTACTACGGTCGGCGAAATCCTGAATCGCATCGCAGGCGCGCCCCACGCCGCCATCAGCCGTGGCCTCCCTCCCCAGCGAAGCGGCTCGATTCCGATAGGAGGGGTCGGTCAGGATCCGCTCGACCAGTGTCCGCAACGACGAAACGCATACTTCCTCCCTGGGAAGCAGGAGGCCGCACCCCAGGTCCCTCACCCGCTGCGCCAGCAGCAACTGCTCGGGAAACTGCGGAACCGCCAGCATCGGGACTCCGAACGAGACAGCCTCCATGACGCTGCCCGCCCCCGCGTGGGTCACAAAGGCCCTGGAGTTCCGTAACACATCAAGCTGGGGGACCCATGGATGGACGGAGATATTCTCCGGGACATCCGTCCAGAAGTCTGAATTGAAGGTGCGGCCGACGGACAACACCACGCGCACGTTCCACCCATCGAAAGCCTCCAGACAGTTGTAGTACAATGCTGGTTGGTGGCTGAAGACGCTGCCCATCGAGACGAAGACGAGATCCCGATCCGGCTCTGGCCTCGGCAACCTGGCCTCCCAGTCTTCAATCCGGGAGGCTGGAGAACTCACTGGCCCCACGAAAAGGACGTTGGTTCCGAAATCCTCCGCGCGTGGATGGAACGAACGCGAAAGGAAGACGATCTCCAGGGCGGGTTCCTCCGTGATCAGTTCATGAAACGAACGCGGTGGGAGCGAACAGTCGTGAAACACCGGCTTCATGAGCCGGTCGAACTCGGCGAGGGACTCCGGAGTTGTCAGCCTGCCTGGGAGTCCGCCACGTTCCGTCTCTTGGAAGTAGTTGAACCAAGGGCGCAGAGCGAAGGTGCCGTTTTTGCGGACGGCGGGCACCCCCAGAGACTCGGCGGCCAGCGCTCCACCGAACGTGTATGAGTCGTACACGACCACGTCAGGTTCTATCCGCTCAAGGTGACGACGGATGTCCCGGATCGTTGCCACGGTCTCGCGGGCGAGGGTCGCGGGCACGTCGGGAAGGTCAAACCCATCCATATGCCTGGAGGCGCCGCTTTCGGAGAGGACAGTCGGAATCGGCACATGCGTGGCGCCGGTCTTCGCGATTGCCGGTGCCCTTTCCACGGGCGTAAGGAAGTGAACCCCATGGCCGCGTTGCACAAGCTCTTGGGCGATCGCCAAGCAGTTGTATACGTGGCCGATCGCGCCAATCGTTACGAAAGCGATTACTGACATGGCCCGTCCCTTGTTGGCGGGGAGCACCTTCGCAAAGCCAAGGTGCCTCCCGAACCGGCACGGAAGGCCCGGCAACGTCCCCTCCGCCAACCTTCGGGTCAGAATCTTGGAAAGTTGGCTCCGATGCAACCCGTTTCTTCCCCGAGTCCGCGCGAACCGGCGACTTCGGCTCCCCAACCTCGGCTCCCGATGCGAGGCAACCCCTCCTCAAGAGCCCCTACAACCCACTGATCCCTCGCCGGCACAAGTGAGACAGGCAAGACGGAGCCCGGTGCCCATCCGTGAACTTAGGAACTCGCGCTCGTGTAGCTGCGCACCGCACGACGCCAAGCCCATTCCGACGCCGCCACCAGCATGCCGGCGACAGCGACGAGTAGCAGCGGATACCATGGGTGGGAGAGCTTTCCGACGAGCGTCGCGGCGGGCACGTTCGCCACCAAGGCCATTGGGATGGCGTAGGTGAAAACCGCCTTGAACGGCCCCGGTGAAAAGGCGTCGAGAGGGATCCGCGCCACCGTGAAGAGGTGGTAATAGGTCGAAATGATGACACTCACCCGCACCGTGTAGAAGCTTACCGTGGCGAGCAGGAACATCAGCGAGTAGTGGACCAGCACGCCCGCGCCACAGAGCAGCAGGAAGCCGAGGATTTCGTGCAGCCCGGGCACCAAGGCCAGCTGGCGGGCGGCGTAGACCATCACTCCGACGGCGCTGGCGGCGTTGATGAAGGCACCGGGATCCAGCTGTTTGAAGGAGACCAGAAAGCGGGTGTTCACCGGCAGCAGGAGGAGGAAGTCCAGCCTCCCGGTGCGGACGAGTTCCGACAGGTTGACGCAGTTGTTCAGGAAGAAGGCACTGAAGATCTGTTGGATGAAGTGGCTCGCCCCGACCAGCAGGATGACCTCGTATTTCGACCAGGTGGCAATGCGTTCGGTGTGCTGGTAAATGACCGCGATGAAGGTCAGTTGCAGGGCGAACCACAGCAACTCGACGACGAGCCACAGGACGAAGTTCACCTTGAAGTTCATCTCCCGGATGAACGAATTGCGGCACAGCATCCCGTAGACCCGCGCCAGCCGGCGGAACCGGTCGGCGGAGCGGAGAGGAGCCTTCGATGCGGCGGGCATGGACGTCATCCTCCCACGGCGGCATAGTGGCGGATGCCCCGCCGCCAGACCCAGCGGGCCAGGACGTAACTTGCGAGCACCCAGCCGGCCTGAATGGCCAGACCCCGCCAGAGTTCCGGCCCGGTCACCCGTCCCAGGTAGACGCTGACCGGGAAGTAGAGCTGGTAGGGGAAGGGCGTAAGGTCCAGCACCCGGGCCAACGCGGGCGGCAGGATATCGAGGGGAAACAGGTGCCCTCCGGCCACGTACTCGAAGGCGAAAAGAATGAAAACGAAGGTCGAGATTTCGAGCAGCCAGAAGGCCAGGAGGGCCATCGTATAGGACGTGAAGAACTGCAACAGGGCGGTCATCACCGTCGAAAGCAGAAACACCCCGAAGGTCGCCCCGTCGGGCGGCAGCAGGAAATGGCGGCGTTGGAGGAGGATGAACAACAGCACGGGAAGGGCCGCCGTCAGCGTGTAAACCAGCCGCCCGGCGCCAAACAGGCAGAGGCGGTAGGTCAGGTAATCGATGGGCTTGAGCAGGAACTGGCTGATCCGCCCGTCCCGGATGTCGGCCGCGATCTGCCAGTCGTCCTCGGCAACCGCCGTGAGCGCGTCCACCACCGTGGTGAGGAGGTAATACGAGGTCATCGTGGCCAGGGTGTATCCCGCCACCTCGGCCCGGTCGGGGTTGCTGGCAAAAACCGCCCGCCACAGGTAGATCGTGGCCATCAGGGGCACGAGACCGAACACCGCCCGGAACAGGAAGTTCACGCGGTAGACCAGCGTGTTCTGCAGGGCGATGTGAATGACGTGCCAGTACTTGCGCACAACGTATTCTGTTTCCCAACCGCGGGGGCGGACTGTAAAAGGTCTCCGTGAAAACGCAATCCGCGAGCACCAGCCACGGGCCCAGTCCGGCGTTGCGCCGCTACCTTTACGCCACGGCCATGGTCACGGGCGGCTCGATCATGATCGTCGAGATCCTGGGCGCGAAGCTGCTGGCGCCCTACTTCGGCACGTCGCACTTCGTGTGGACCGCCCAGATCACCGTGACGCTGCTGGCGCTGGCCGCGGGTTATGCGCTGGGGGGATGGATGGCGGACCGCACGCAGCGTCTCGGCTGGATCTATGGCGGCATCCTGCTGGCCGCCGGTTGGCTCAGCTTGGTGGCGTTCGCCTGCGAGCGGATCGCTTTCTTCTGCCTTGGCCAACAGCTCGCGCTGGGTTCCCTGCTGGCTGCCGCGATCCTCTTTCTGGTCCCGCTGGGCTCGCTCGCCATGGTGGGACCGTTCTTCGTCCGGGTGTTGACCCGCGAATTGCGCAACATCGGCGGCAGTGTCGGCCGGTTGACCTCGCTGAGCACCCTGGGCAGCGTGCTGGGTTGCCTGTTGATCGGCTACGCGCTGATCCCGCACCTTCCCAACTCGACCACCCTGCTCGGCACGGCCGGCCTGCTCGTGGCCATTGCCCTGGGCTACTTCGCGATCTGGGAGCGGCAGCGGATTCCTCCCGCCGTGGCCGCCACCCTGGTCACGGCTTTCTGCGGCTTCCTCGCCGTCGCGTCCCCCACGCTGCGAATTCCGGCCCCCTACCATGAGGTGGCCCGGTTCAATTCCAGCTTCGGCAACTTGCAGGTGATCGATCACGGAGACGGGGACTACCGGCTCTACCTGAACGATCTCCTCGTCCAGAACACCTACAACCCGAAGACGGGCCGGAGCACCTCCCTGTTCACGCACATGCTGCACGGGCTCGCCCGCAGCTACACGACCAACGTGAACGACGTCCTCTGCATCGGAATGGGCGTGGGCATCGTCCCGATGCAGTTCGCGAAGGAGGGGGCCCGGGTGGATGTCGTGGAAATCAACCCGGCGGTGGTTCCAGTGGCGGAGAAGTACTTCGGGTTCGATCCGCAGGCGGTGAACCTCGCGATTGGCGACGGACGCCATTTTGTCATGACCACGACAAACCGGTACCACACCGTGATTCTGGATGCGTTTCTCGGCGAATCGCCGCCGTCACACCTGATGACCCGCGAGGCCTTCGCCGCCATGCGCCGTTGTCTCCGACCGGACGGGACCCTGGTGATGAACGCCTTTGGCGAATTCCGGCCGGGCCGCGACTTCCTGATCGCGTCCCTGCGACGCACGCTCCGCGAGGTGTTCGCCAGCGTCCGCCTGCATGCCAGCGGCAACGGGAACGTCTTCCTCGTGGCCTCGGATCGAGCGGACCTGCAACCGCTCCGCGCGCTCGACATGGAGAGCATTCCGTCCCACCTGCAACGTGAGGCGAAACGCGCCTTCGAGGGGGCGCCGACCGTCTCCGACGAGGCCGGCATCGTCCTGACGGACGACTTCAACCCGGTGGACTTCCACGACGCAGCGAACCGGGAGGAAGTGCGCCGGCAACTGGCGCAGATGACGCGACCCCGGTGAAAGGAAGGGGTTCGTGAGTTCGGCGCCGACCGGCGTATGCCGGATGCCGTGATGAAGGCGTGCGGCCGACAGCACAAGGTCGGGGAGGGGTTGGCCGCAGCTCCGGCCCTGCGCCTTTAGGGCGGGCCCGGGCTCCCGGGGGCCGGAAGGGAGGTGCCCATGACCGCGCGCCGGACCGTTCTGGTGCTGAGCGATCCTCACTACGCCGGCCCCATCGAGCAGGGCCGTCCGGGACACGAGGCGAAGGCCGTGAGCAACCCGGTGCTCCGACGGTTGTTGGGCGCCTACCGGCGGCATATCTGGCTGCGGGATCCGCTGGCGCACAACCACCTGCTTGATCGCTTCCTCGCCGCCGCCCCCCCGGCCGATCTGGTGGTGGGAAACGGCGACTACTCCTGCGACACGGCGTTCGTCGGGTTGCTGGACGACGGCGCCTTCGAGAGTGCGGCGATCTGCATCGGCCGCCTGCGGGACCGTTTCGGCGCCGCCCTGCGCCTGACCTACGGGGATCATGAACTGGGCAAGTACAGCCTGTTTGGGGGGCAGGGAGGCATGCGGCTTGGCAGCTGGCGGCGGGCGGGGGCGGAGCTTGGTTTGGAGCCCTGCTGGCAGCAGACGATGGGCCGCCACGTGCTGCTGGGCGTGGTTTCCTCGCTGGTGGCGCTGCCCGTCTACGGACCTGAAGGGCTGCCCGATGAAGCCCCGGAATGGGCGCGGCTCCGGCGGGAGCATCTGGCGGAAATCGCCTCGGTCTTCGACCGTCTGCAAGCCGACCAGCGCCTGATCCTGTTCTGCCACGACCCGACCGCCCTGCCCTACCTCCAGGCGGAAGCGGCGGTAAGGCGCAAGCTGCCGCAGATCGAGGCCACCATCGTGGGCCATCTGCACACCCCGTTGGTGCTTTGGCCCAGCCGGTTGCTGGCCGGCATGCCGCGCATCGGGTTTCTTGGGAATGCCGTTCGCCGTTTCAGCACCGCCCTGAATCAGGCGCGCCATTGGCGGACCTTCCGGATGCGCCTTTGTCCCTCGCTTGCGGGATGCCAACTGCGGCGCGACGGGGGCTTTCTCTCACTCGCGATCGATCCGTCCGCCGCCCGTCCGACAGCCATCCGCTTCCACCCCTTGCCCTGGGATCCTGCGCCGCGACCCTAAACCGCAACCCTGCGGATTACTGTCCCGGTAGCGGGGGAAAATCGGGAAGCGGCGGAACCCCTCCGTCCAGCCCCGGGTCCAGGCCCGGATCGAGCCCGGAATCAAGGCCGGGAATCGGCGGCGAAGGGGGCATGGGGATCCCCGCTTGTTCCCCCGCCATTTCCTGGGCCCGCATGACCAGCGCCTGTTCGACGGGGGTCATCACCGGTTGTTGCTGGATCATCCCGCCGCCGCGCGAACTCATGACTGGGCTGCTGCTCCCCGACGCGGCGCGATTGTTCCTCCCCGGCACCGTCGGGCGCGCGCCGCCCGTGGAGAAGCTCGTGTTGCCGGCCCGGCGAACATCTGGCGCCACGGTTCCCGGGGGGTGCGGGACATTGGCCGGGAGCCCGCCGGCCGCCTGACCGCGCTGGTTGGGCTGGCCGGGTCGCCCCGCCGCAGCGGTCGCGGTCTTCGGGAGAGTGAGCCCGTTGTTCTTGAAATCGAGCGCCAGCTCCTTGCCGCCATAAACCACCTTGACCGAACCGGCCTTTTCGTCGATGGCGACGACCTTCAGCCCGACGATGACCGGATCCATGTCCCCTTCCCGGACCAGGCCCGAGTAGACCATCTCGGCCTTCCCCTTCTCCTGCAGCACGAACATGGCGTGCTTGCCCCCGAGCAGCGTGGTGATGCCGCTCAATTTCAAATCGGACTCGTTTACTTCCGGCTCGGGTTCCGGCGGGGTTTCCGGCGCGGGTGGCGGCGGATCCTGCAGACCGAAGGGATTCCGCTGCACAATGCTGAGATACGGCGGGAGCGTGCGCCCTGAACCGCTGTTGTCCGCCGCTTCCTCCGCGACCGGAACCCCGTCCGCAACGGCGGGGGACGATGGGCCGGCGATCTCCGCCGCGGCCGGGGCCCCGGTTCCGGGCGCCGGCTGACTCCAGGCTTGGAGCGGAAGGAGCCCCCCGACCACCATGCCGGTCAGGGCGGCCAGCGTCGCGCGCCCCGGCGGTCTGACTTTCGATTCGTCCATGGCCACGTTGAACACCCGGTGTTGCGATTGGTTGCGGGCCTCCGGCGGCTCCCCTCCGGCGGGCCTTCAGGCGGCGCTCTGCAACTCGGCCAGGATCTCCTGCACCATGGCGGTCAGGCGGCGCCCGTACTCCACGTAGGTGGTGAACTCCGCCTCGGCGTTGCTTTGCACGCTGGCATCATGGAAGACGACAGCGAGATGCGGTTCGATCGAGATGCCGCCGACGTACCCGGCGGCCAGCAAATCGCGCAGGACCCGCCGCACCTGGCCGTCACCTTCGCCCGGATACTTGTAGTCGGCATCGTTCCGGGCGTCATTCCAGAGGGCGTCCTTGACGTGGACGTGTTTGATCCACGGTTTCACTTTCAGGTAGAACTCCCACGGGTCCTGCCGCGGCCAGGGCTTGGGTTTGGTACGGTCCGGGTTGAAGATGGGATTGCCGGTGTCCCAAACCCACTGGAGGCCGGGCACGTTTTCGAGCAACCGGACGGCGTGCGACCAGCTCATGCCGCCGTAGTTCATGCAGTTTTCGTGCACGGGCTGGATGCCCGCATCAAGGAACCGCCGGGTCAACTCCCGCAGCCGCCGGAACCGTTCCTCTTCCAGCTGGTCCGCCTCGTCCTCCCGCACGGCATAGCTCATGATGCGGATGAACTTCGTGCCCAGCCGCTGCATCCGCGGAATGGCGCGCCCCGCCTCGGCGAGCGAGATGTCGAACGGATCCTCGATCTTCTTGGCCCAGTTCCCGATGGTGGATCCGAAGCAACAAACGGAAAGGCCGGCGTCCGCCAGCTTCCCCACCACGCGCTCGAAGGCCGCATCGGGAATGTCGTGGAGGTTCCCCTTCGGGAAATCGTCCACCTGGACGTTGCGGGCCTCGATGCTCGACCAACCGAGTTCCCGTGTTGCCTTGATCTGGGCGTCGATGGAAGCCCCCGCTTCGTCGCCAATACCGGTGAGATACATGGACATGATTTGAAAGTCGTGCTGCGTTGCCGTGGTCAGAATGGTCCCGAAAGCCGCGCAACTCAAGTCCCCGCCGCGCCGGCTTCCCCGGCGGCGCCCGCGGCGGCAAGGCCCAGTCGCTCGAGAATCGCCCGCGTCGAGGCCACCTTGTTCAAGGTGTAAAAATGCAGTCCCGGCACCCCCGCGCGCAGGAGATCCGCCCCTTGCGCGGCCGCAAATTCCACCCCGAAAGCCGCCGCCGCCGCATCGTCTCCCGCCAGCTCCTCCAGGCGCCGGCCCAGGGCGTCGGGAATGCTGGCCCCACAGAGCGCCGTGAAGCGTCGAATCTGCCCCGCGCTCAGAATCGGGATGATCCCCGGCACCAAGGGCACGGTCACCCCGAGCTGCCCGGTCAGATGGGCGCGAAACCGGTGGAAAAACTCGTTGTCAAAGAAAAGCTGCGTCAGCACGAAGTCGGCCCCGCGCTCGATCTTCGCCTGCAACCGCCGCCAGTCAGCCTCCCGGCCGTCCTTCGCCTCCAGGTGGCCCTCGGGGAAACCCGCCACGCCGATCGAGAAGCCGCCCACCTCGCGAATCACGTCCACCAGCTCGGACGCATAGCGGAACCCGCCCGGCGCCGGCTCGAACGCGGTTGCGCCCTCCGGCGGATCGCCGCGCAGGGCGAGGATGTTCTGGATGCCGTCCGCTTGGGCTTCGCGCAGCAGGCCGGCAATGGCCTCCCGACTCGATCCAACGCACGTCAGGTGGGCCATGCAGGGAATCCCGAAATGCGTCTGAATCCGACGGACCATGCTGAACGTGCGGTCCTGTGTGCTGCCCCCGGCGCCATAGGTCACCGAGCAATAATCGGGCCGCAGAGCCGCCAGCCCCGGCATCGTGCGGGTGAAGAAGTTCTCCTCGCCCTCGTCGGTTTTCGGCGTGAAAAACTCGAAGGAAATCACCGGCCGTTGGGCGGCGGCCGCCTCGGCATAAATGTCCCGGATATACCGCATGGGCCGGCAAAGGTTCGACAGGCGCGCCCCGGACGCAAGCCCCGATTGGCCGGCCGCCCCGCCCGGCGCACGGTTTGGACTTGTCGTCGCGGACTGATCTGGTACGAAGCCGGGCACATCGTGAGCAACGTTCCAAAAACCGGATTGGGGGTGCTGGGCTCGGGCAAAGGCTCGAATTTTGTCGCCATCGCCGAAGCATGCGCCCGCAACGAGTTGAACGCCGAGGTGCGGCTGGTGATCAGCGACGTGCCGGGCGCCGGGATTCTCGAGCGGGCCGGCGAGCGGAACATCCCCAACCGGCATCTGGAGCCCGGGCCGTTTCGCACCAAGCTGAGCGAGGAGGCCGAGGCCGCCTACGTCGAAGCCCTGCGCGCGGCGGGAGCGGAATGGATCGTCCTGGCCGGCTTCATGCGCATCCTCAAGGGCGGTTTCCTGCGCGCCTTCCCGTTGCGGGTGGTGAACATCCACCCCTCCCTGCTGCCCTCGTTCCCCGGTCTGCGCGCCTGGCAGCAGGCCCTCGATTACGGCGTCAAACACACCGGGGTTACTGTCCACCTCGTCGATCAAGGGGTCGACACCGGACCGATCGTCAGCCAGGCGACCGTGCCGGTGCTGGATGACGACACCCCGGAGCGCCTGCACACCCGCATTCAAGAGGTCGAGCACCGGCTGTATCCCGAGGCCTTGCAGGCGCTCGTTTCGGGCGGCGTCCGCGTCCGGGGACGGCGCTCCTACCGGAATTGAAACCGCCGCCGGACGGCACGGCCGAGGGCGGGTGGCGAGCCGGACGGCCCCGGAAAAAAGTGGCGGTTCGCACGGGAACAGGCTTGCCTTTCGGCGCCGGAAATGGAGCATCATCTCCCTTTTCCGGTGGGCGCCGGTTCCGCGGCCCCGCCGCATGCATGATGAAGAAAGCGCCCAAAAAGCTGCTGCGACTCGGGCTTCCGAAGGGAAGCCTGCAGGAGGCCACCATCGACAAGATGGGCAAGGCCGGCTTCAACATCCAGGTTTCCAGTCGTTCCTACGTGCCCTACGTGGACGACGAGGAACTCGAGATCCGGTTCATTCGCGCCCAGGAAATCAGCCGGTATGTCGAGCACGGCTACCTGGATGCCGGCGTCACCGGTTACGACTGGATTCACGAGAACGGCTCGAAGGTCCACGAGGTGGGCGAGTTCATCTTCAGCAAGGCCACCAGCCGCCCGGCGCGCTGGGTGCTGGCCGTGCCCGAGGAGTCCCGCATCAAGTCCGTCCAGGATCTCGCTGGCAAACGCATCGCCACCGAGGTCGTGAACATCACCAAGGCCTACCTGCGCAAACACAAGGTCAAGGCCGAGGTCGAGTTCTCCTGGGGCGCCACCGAAGTGAAGGCCCACGAACTCGTCGACGCGATCGTGGACATCACGGAGACCGGCTCCTCGTTGCGGGCGAACAAGCTGCGGATCGTGGACACGCTCATGACCTCCACCCCGCGGTTGATCGCCAACCACGATTCCTGGGCCGACGATTGGAAGCGCACGAAGATCGAGACCCTGGCCCTGCTGCTGCGCGGGGCGCTCGAGGCCGAAACGAAGGTCGGGCTCAAGATGAACCTGCGAGAGAAGGACCTCGCCTCGTTACTGCGCAAGCTGCCCGCCCTACGCAATCCGACCATCTCCCATCTGAGCCTCGAAGGCTGGGTGGCGGTCGAAACGGTGATTGACGAACGCATCGTCCGGGAGATTATTCCGCAACTGAAGGCCGCCGGGGCCGAAGGCATTATTGAATACCCTTTGAACAAGGTCGTATACTAGGCCGCAGAGAGAGACAAACCGAGCTATGGGATCACTGAAGAAACGCCGGAAGGCCAAGATCAACAAGCACAAGCGGCGCAAGAAGCTCCGCGCCAACCGGCACAAGAAGCGGACCTGGCAGAAGTAACCCTTGCGGGGGTGAACCTTGTTCGCCGTTAAAGCGCAACATCCCCGACCGGGGAGTTGCGCCTTTCCTGTTGCTGCCATGCCGTGCATTCGGATCATTCAAGCCGTCCTTGCCGCCGGCGTCCTGGGCGGCCTGCTGGCCCTCACGTCTGGGTGCGCCGGGCGGAACGGGCAACCGTCGGGAGGCCCCCCCGGCGCACGCGGGCGCCTGAACGACAGCGAACTCGAACAGCGCGCCGACGGGCTGGCCCATTTTGCCGCCGGCACCGTGCACGACCTACGCTCCGAGCCCGTTCCCGCCCTTGAGGATTACCGGCTCGCGCTCGAAGCCGATCCCGCCAACGAGGCCCTCGCCATCGACCTGGCCCGGCGCCACCTTCAGTCTCAGCAACCGGAAGCGGCGATTGCCGCCGTGGACATCACCATCGCCACCGGCAACGCGACCGGCTTGGCCTATGGCTGGCGGGGGATGGCACTGGAGCGGGCCGGAGACCCGGAAGCGGCCGCCAAGGCTTTCCGTGAATCCGTCCGTCGTTCGCCTGAACTGCTGTTGGGCTACCGCTGCCTCGCGCAGCAGTCTTTCCAGGACCAGGACGCCGAGGCCGCCCTGACCATCCTTGATCAGGCCGCCGCCCGGAAGAACCCCGGCCCGGATTTTCTGGTCGAACTGGCAGACACCTACGCCCTGGGAGTGCGCGAGAAGGTGCTTACCGAGGATCAGGTCCGATCCCGAATCAAGGACGCCCTCGATCGGGCCTGGGCGGCTCACCCGGACAACCCGGACGCGCTCCGCCAGATGGGCGATCTCTACCAGGCAGGCGGATTTCCAGACGAGTCCATCCGCACCTTCGAACTCCTGCTGGCCGAACATCCGTCGCTCAATCCGGCAGTGAGGAATCTGCTGCACGAGAAACTGTTCAAGCTCCATGCCCAGCAGGGAGAAACCGGGAAGGCCCAGGAGCAGTTGAAAGCGATGCTGGACAACAACCCGACGAACCCGCAGACCTACGTGGTCCTCGCGGAACTCGCCACGGGACAGAAACGCTACGCCGACGCGGCGGGCTACCTCCGCCGGTTGCTGCTGCTGCAGCCGCAGTTCGAGCCGGTCTATTATGAACTCGCCGGGCTCGAACTCACCCTGCGGCAACCCGGCGAAGCCCTCACCGTTCTGGAACGGGCCCGCGCGCGTTTCCGGGCCACCTTCATCATGGAACTCTACACGGCCATGGCGCACGCGGCGATGGAGGACTATCCGACCGCCCTGCGCCATCTGCGGTCGGCCGAGGTGGTCGCGAAGGTGGACGAACCGGATCGCCTCAACGCCTTCTTCTATTTCCAGCTGGGTTCGGTTTACGAGCGGATGAAGGACTTCGAGCCGGCTGAAACGTGGCTCCGAAAGGCCCTCGAACTCGATCCCGAGGACGCCAACACCCTGAACTACCTCGGCTACATGTGGGCGGACCTCGGCGTGAAACTCGACGAGGCCCTCGCGCTCATCGAAAAGGCCGTCGCCCTCGAACCCAACAACCCCGCCTACCTCGACAGTCTGGCCTGGGTGCTGTTCAAGCTTGGCCGGGCGGCGGACGCCCTGCCGCACCAACAGCGCGCGATTGCGTTGATGGACGAGCCGGACGCCACCCTGTTGGACCACCTCGGGGACATGCTGGAGGCTCTCGGCCGCCGCATCGAAGCCGGCGCCGCCTGGCGTCGAGCCCTGGATCTCGAGGAAAACGAAGCCACCCGCCGCAAGCTCGAGGAGGGGCGCCCGTGAGCGAAGCGGGCCGTCGTTTCCGCCAGCACTACACCCGCGCCGAGGCGGAAGCGCTGCTTCCCGAAGTTCGCGCCTGGTTGCGTCGCCTGCGCGAACTGCACCCGCTGCTCACCCACCACGGAGGCAATGTGGAACGGCTGTTGCGCGACGGACGTGACGCCGGCGGCCCCGAGGTGAACCACTGGGTCCGGGGGATTAC
Organism: Verrucomicrobiales bacterium; assembly: GCA_024233305.1. GTDB lineage: Bacteria > Verrucomicrobiota > Verrucomicrobiia > Limisphaerales > J093 > J093. The sequence goes on along the minus strand of JACKPV010000023.1, from coordinate 213,468 downwards.
CCGTGCCGCCCGCACGCTGCAAGAGTTCGAGCGCCGCGAAATCCAGGTCAAGGACATTGAGCGCGGCCTGGTGGATTTCCCCGCCATCCTGGCCGGACGGGAGGTCTTCCTCTGCTGGGAGGAAGGCGAGGAGGAGATCGGCTACTGGCACGAACTCGACGGCGGTTACGCGGGGCGCAGCGCGCTCTGAACCGGCGACCGCGCCGCCGTCAATCCGCGGGGCCCGAGTTGGCTCGCCCGCCCGCCGCACGGGGCGCCGTTTCCGAGGCTGGCGGATCGATCAGACGCAGGTAACGCCCCATCCAATAGGGCAACAGGAATTCATCCCCCGCCAGCTCGGTCCGGCCGCCATTGCCGCCATCCAACCGGAAGGGATTCCCGTTCCAGCGCATCAACGGACGCTCCGAGGGCGGCAGCAGATTCCGGACTTCCTGGCCGCGGAAGTTCGGCGCCAACCGCGTCAGGTCGAGCCGGTGCGAGTTCTGCACGTCCCAGGACACCAGATCAAGCGGCCAGCCCCGCAGGGTCCAGAGGGCACCCTGGACGTCGTATTCCTTCGCGCCGACCATCGCCAGCACAAAGCTCCACAGCGGGTTCCGTTCGATCCGTTCGAGGTTCCAGTGATCCGCGACAGCCTGCGCGTAAAGCCGGCGGAGGTGGTCGTTGAAGGCGAACCGGTACAGCGTCCAGTAATTCACGAAAGCCAGCAGGTCGTCCGAGTGGTTCCATGCGCTCCCCATGTCGTGCCCCTCGTAAACCGCGCCCGGCGTGGCCTGGATCTGCGCCATCGTGTTCGTGATGTTCTGCAGATAACCGTGTTGCTGCATCAAGACGACCGCGCCTTCGCGATACAGGTCCTTCCCGGTGACCCGGTGCGCGAACTGCAAGAACGCGACGATTTCCGCGCTGTTCAGCCGCCGGTCCACCACGGTCGGCGGGTAGGCGTTGACGTAGTTCGGATGCCAGCGTCCCCACAGGGTCGGCTTCCCGTCACTGTCCACCAGATGCAGATCGTTCCGCACGATGTGCCCGATGAGGTGGTCGTAATTCACTGCAATCCGGTCGCGCTCCTCCACCGTGGCGGCCGCCGTCTCGTACAGGACCGCATGGGCAAACGTCTGCGCCGTGACCTCGTCGCTGCTGGTGTGTCCCTTCCATTCCCAGCGCGCGTCCGGCGCCACCCGCCAGCGATCGGGATCCGACACCTTGAACCCGGTCCGCTCGAAGGTCCGCGCCGGAAAGCCGTCCAGCCCCGTGATCGCCTGCAACCGTTCGAGCGCTCCGAAAGTCTGCCAGGCGCTTTCACGGGCCTCGACACTTCCCGTGGCAGCGAAACGAAACGCCTGACTCGCCAGGTAATAACTGCTCCACGTCCCGTCGTTGTCCGTGTCGATCATCTCCGCGCTGGCCGGGTCGCCGGGCGCCCGCAGACGCAATTCCGCGCAGAACCCGTGGCGGATGTGCCGGTCGCGTATCTTCCGCTCGTAATACGCCGCCTTGTCCGCCAGCGTCATCCGCGGAAACTCGATCCGGTTCAAACCCACCGGCGTCAGGGCGTAGAGGTTCCCTCCCGCATCCAGCGCGATGTCCGTGACCCGGTCGTCGTTCAACCATCGGCGTGACGCGAAGTACCGGAACATGCCGATGCCGGCGTGCAGGAAGACGCCCCGACTGGTGCCAGCCCAGATGCCGTTCGTGGCCACTGCAAGCGAGGTGATTTCGTTCCAGGGAAGGCGGTCCTGCAGCGGGAGGGTCTGCCGCCCGGTGACGGCGTTCAGGCCATAATACCCGTTGCGCGTGCCGACCAGCACCTGGTTCGTACGAAAGGCCAGCGCGGTCAAGCCGCTCCCTTGATGGAAGATCTGGAGTTGCGTTCCCCGCACCCGGCGGATGGCATCCGCCGCCAACGTGTAAAACCCGTCCGAACCGGCATACACCCGTTCGATCGGGGTTGTGGCCGGCGCCTCCACCGGGAGGAACTCCGGCTCCCGGAAGAGGACCGCGTTCGTGGCCCCGACCAGCAACGACGTGAACTCGGGTCCCACGGCAAAACGGCGAAAGCCCTTCTGCGTCAGCGTGGACACCAACCGCCCATCGAAGCCGTTGCAGACGAACTCGTCGTCGAACAGGTAAAACACCTCGCCGCGCGCCAGCGTGATATCGTGCGCCACCCGGCCCGCCAGCGGTCGGAAGGAACGATCCAACGCGAGCCGGTCGCCGAACAAGCGGGCCACCCCGCGGTCGGTCAACACATAAACGCGGTCCTCGCGATCCACGAGCACCTTCTGGAAGGCTGCCTGGACCAGGTCGGGATGCGTCGCGAACTGCCGGCTAACCGGCTGCGGCAGGGCCGGATCCGGCATGCCCCCCCAAAGGCCCGGCACTCCCACGATCAGGGTGGCGAGCAAACCCAGCCAACGCATCAATGGAACAGCAACCATAGCACCACCAGGAACAACACCGTGCCGCCACACCAGAGGGCCGGATGGCCGCCGCCCCCCCCGGCCCGCCCCTTCTCCGCCGGCCCGAATTCGCGCCGGACGTATTCGTCGTAATCGAATCCCTCCTCCGGCAGATCCAGCCCGCCGCCCTCGGGTTCGCCGGACCAGCCCGTCTCGGCGCACGATCCGCACGCCGGACAGGCCCGGGCCCCGGGCGGCACGTCGGCGCCACAGTTCGGACAGACTTCCGGTGTCACGCCCCCACCCTTCCCAAAACCGGCCAACGCCGCAAGTCCGCAGGCCCGCGGCGCGCCCGCCGGAGCCGCGCGCGCTCAACCCAGCCCGAGCAGTCGCCCTCCCTGCCACGTGACGAAGGCCAGGACCCAGGCCAGGGCGGCCATGTAGGCCCACTGGAAGACCGCCCAACCCCACGAGTTGGTCTCCCGGCGAACGACGGCAATCGTGCTGACACATTGCAGCGCGATGACGTAGAACACCATCAGGGTCACTCCGGTCAAGGCGGTGTACATCGGCGAACCATCCGCCCGGGTTTGGGCCTGCATCACCCGCGCCAGACTGCCGGTGGCGGCATCGGGATCCCCTGCCTGGCCGACATTGTAGACGACCGACATGGTACTCACGAAGACCTCGCGGGCGGCGAAGGAGGTCACAATGCCGATGCCGATCTTCCAGTCGAAGCCGAGGGGGGCGATCAGCGGCTCGATGAGGCGACCGGTCTTCCCGGCAAAACTCTGACGCAGGCGTTCGCCGGACGCTTCCTGCTCGATCTGTTCCAGCATCGCCCGGCGCGCTTCCCCGCTGACCGGCTCCCCGGTGTCGGGCATGCTTTGCAGGCTGCTGATGCGCTCCCGCTCGGCCGTGAAGCGCTCCTCGAGAGCGGCCTGCCGCGGGTAGGTGGCAAGGAACCAGAGCAGGATGTTGATCCCCAGGATCACCGTGCCGGCGCGGCGCAGGAACAGCTTGGCGCGATCCCACATGTGGCGGAAAACCACCCGGAAAAGCGGGCGTTTGTAGGGCGGCAGCTCGAGAATCAGCAATGGGGTGTGCCCACGCAACAGGGTTTTCTTGAAGATCCAGGCCATCACCAGCGCCACCAGAATCCCGAGCAGATACATGCCGAGCATGGTCACCCCCCGCAACCCGACGAGGCCGAACACCTCCCGGTCGGGAATACAGGCCGCGATAAGGAGCGTATAGACCGGAAGCCGCGCCGAGCAGCTCATGAGCGGCGCCACGAGGATCGTCACCAACCGGTCCTTCGCGCTCTCGATGGTGCGCGTGGCCATGATGCCGGGCACCGCGCAAGCGAACGAGCTGAGCATGGGAATGAAACTCTTGCCGTGCAGCCCCACCTTGCTCATCAACCGGTCCATCAGAAACGCCGCGCGGGCCATATACCCCGTGTCCTCCAGCAGCCCGATGAACAGAAACAACAGGCAAATCTGGGGCAGGAACACGACCACGGCCCCCACGCCGGCAATGACACCATCCACCAGCAGACTGCGCAAATCGCCCGCTGGCAGCCATCCCGCCACCGTGCTCCCCAGCCAGCCGACCCCTTCCTCGAGCAGCGTCATCGGCAGTTCCGCCAGGGTGAAGATGCTCTGGAACATGACGCCCAGCACGACCGCCAGCAACACCAAGCCCCAGACGCGATGCGTCAGCACCCGGTCCAGACGGTCGCTCACGGTCTCGCGGTCCGTTTCCAGCTCGGTTTCGCACCGCTCGCAGATCTCCGCCACCTGACGATACCGCGCTTCGATCAAGGCCGTGCGCCAGTCCCGGCCCGAGGCGTCGAGCCGCGCCCGACCGCGGTGGATTTCAGCCACCAACTCCGGCCCGTACCGGTCCGACGCCGGTTCCACGTTGCGCTCATCGCCCAGCAGCAAAAGCGCTTCCGCCCAGGCCTCGACCGGCCGGGACGGGACGGGCCGAAGCAGCGCGGCAGCCAATCCCTCCACCTCGCGGGCGATCACGTCGGGCAGTTCGCTGAACCTCGCCGACGGGCCTTTCGGCAACACCCCGGTCCGCTCGACAATCCGGCGCCGAAGTTCGTCGATGCCCTCGGCGCGGCTGGCCACCATCGGGATCACCGGCACGCCCAACGCCCGGGCCAGCCGTTCCGGATCGATCAGCCGGCCGTTTTCGCGCGCCACATCCATCATGTTGAGCGCGATGACCGTGGGACGCCCGAGTTCGATCACCTGCGTGGCGTAGTAGAGGTTTCGCTGCAGGTTCGAGGCATCCACCACCACAACGATCATGTCCAGGGCGGGCACTTCCTCGAGCCGATGCAGGAGCACGTCGCGGGCAACGGCCTCATCCAGCGATTGCGGACTGAGGCTGTAGGTGCCGGGAAGATCCAGCACGGTGACGGGCCCATTCTCGTGGCTCCCCTTGAGCCGGCCTTCCTTCCGCTCGACGGTGACGCCGGAGTAGTTCCCGACCCGGGCGCGCAGACCGGTGAGGGCGTTGAACAGCGTGGTCTTGCCGCAATTCGGATTGCCGGTCAAGGCCACCCACCGGCGCGCGGCAGGCTTCCCCCCGGGTTCCATCGAGCCGCGGCTCATCACCGGTGGGGCTGCACCCGGACGGTCTCCGCCTCGTGCCGGCGCAACGTGAGGTTGTAGCCCCGCAGCTTGATTTCGACGGGATCGCCCAGGGGCGCGAAGCGGATCAGCTGAACCGGCGTGCCGGGAACGAGGCCCAGCTCAAGCAGGCGGGTACGGGATTCCTCCGGGCCTTCGATCCCGGCAACCACTGCGGCCTGGCCGGGCGCCAGTTGGAGCAGCGGCTGGGCTGCGGCCTCCATGACTCAGGCAGCTTCCTGCCGACCGGCAATCGGCTCCACCCAGATGCTGTCGGCCAGGCGTGCGCACAGACCGAGGCGGACGTTGCAAACTTCGCAAACGACACTTCGACTCTGAAGCAGGCAGCGAACCTTCTTCTCCTCGCAGAAACCCAGCTCACGCAGCCGCTGGCAGAGCTCGGGAGCGGCCAACAGCTGTTTGATGCGCACCGAGGTGCCGGAACGCACCTGGCTGAGCGGACAGCAGGAACGCATCCCGCCGGCCCGCTCACAAGCGCTGTTGGGCACCCGATCTTGTTTCATGCGGAGCCAAACTAGGAGAAGGACGACGGGCTGGCAAGCGGCATTTCCGACCGTCCAAGCGAAGCGCATCTCCGCGGTGGCCGTTCAACGACTCGCAGCCCCCGACGTGCAGTCGTGGGGGGGCATTGGGCATGCGCACCGACCGAACCCGGACGGCTCAGCGGGACGGGCGCACGCTCCGGCGGTTGAAGGCCACGCAATCGTCGTAACGCACCCCGGTGCCGCCGAAGATATCGAGGGCCGAGCCGATCGTCAGATCCACCCGCCCTTCCCCCACGGTCGCGACGGTCTCCAGATCCGCGGACGAACGCGCCCCTCCAGCGTAGGTGGTTGGTATCGGGGAATCCCGCCCGAGCAACGCCACCAGTCCGAGGTCGATCCCCTGGCAAAGCCCCTCGACATCAGCCGCGTGCACCAGGAACTCGGCGCACTGACGGGCCAACCGGCGCAGCACGTCGCGGTCCAGGGCCAGGCTGGTGAACTTCTGCCAGCGGTCGGTCACCACCCACCATTGATCATCCCGACGGCGACAGCTGAGGTCCAGCACGAGGCGCTGCGGTCCGACCGCCTTCACCAGGGTATCCAGTCGCTCCTGATCCAGGCGTCCTTCCCGAAAGACCCAGGAGGTCACGATGACATGCGAGGCCCCGGCGTCCAGCCAGGCCGGCGCGTTTTCCGCCGTGATGCCGCCCCCGATCTGCAGACCTCCCGGATAGGCGGCGAGCGCGGCGCGGGCCGCCGCCTCGTTGCCGGGCCCAAGCATGATCACATGACCGCCCACCAACTGATCCGAATGATAGAGCGCCGCATACCATTCGGCGGGACGTTCCGACTCGAAATTAGTCTGCAGGGTGCGCGCGTCGTCGGTGAGCGAGCCACCCACGATCTGCTTCACCCGGCCTTCGTGCAGGTCAATGCAAGGTCGGAACATGACCCCAGACTAGTGCCGTCGCAGGCCCCGGGCAAGCGTGGCCGCCAGCGACCGAACACCCGGCCCGCAGCAGGCCCGGTCCCGCATCATTCAGGCCCATCGCCAACCCCGCCCCAGCAGCTGCGCAGCGGTCTCGCTTCGCCGCGCGCGGCATTGTCCGCCGGACTGCTTGGAACCCGACGCGGAAACCGGTCTTCCCCCTCCCGGCGACCCGCCTCGCCCTGCTCGTGGTTTGCTTCCATCGAAGCCCCAATCGGAGCTTGCGTTTCCGCCGCCTGCCCGGATACCGTGGGCCTTGGCGACGGAATGGGGTCGTAGCTCAGTTGGCAGAGCGTCTCGTTCGCAATGAGAAGGTCAGGGGTTCGACTCCCCTCGGCTCCACCAGTCCAAAATCAGGAGGTGACGAATGTCCTTGAACCGACGAGTCGTCCTTTACGTGTTGCCCGGTTGTGACCGCTGCGAGTCGGCGCGGTTGTGGTTGAGTCACGAAGGCGTGCGGTTTTCCGAAGTCAACGTCCTGGCCCAACCCCGCAAGGCCCGGCATATCACACTGGGCTGCATCCCGCCCTATCCGGTGCTCGAAGTGGACGGCGACGTCTTCACCGGAGCCGACACCAACCGGCTCTCGTCGATCTTCGCCTCACCGGCGAGCCCGGAGGTCCCGGTCAGGTAAGCCGCTCATCCACGACATCGAGGCAGTCGAACCGACGGCCCAGCACGTGGAAGGCGGGGACCGCTTCGGCCAGGAGGAGTCCACTGGCGACAGCGGCCGCTCCGCAAAGGGCGAGGGGCCATCCGGCTCCGGCCACCTGCGCGAGGAAGAACGCGCCGAGGCCAAGGCCGGCCGGCAGCAGCATGGCCAACGCCAGCGAAAACAGGTGCGCAAACATCAGCAGAATTCCCTGCCCCATCGACTCGATCCCCGGCCCCGCGCCGGGCCCGGAGCGAAGCCAGGCGGGGAAGAGCAGGGCCGCGGCATTGAGCAGCAGCAGCGAAACCAAGTTCACAGCCGGCAATATCAACGCCACCGAGGCGGCCACGGCCCAGATGCCTCCGGCCCGAAGCGGAGCCTTCTCCCCGAGTTCCGGACCGGCCACCGACATCGCCAGCGCAAACAACCCTACTAGGGCCCACTGGACCACCGTGAGGACGCTCCACGGCGCCAGCACCTCCCCGAGCACCACCTGCCATCCCCGCAAGGGATACGCCTTGAGCACATCAGCGATCACCAGGTCCTGCCGCAGATCGGTCCGCAACAGGTGCGGCCCCATCAGCACGAGCATCGGCGCCAGCATTCCGGTCAGCACCCCCAGCACCGCCGCCAACGCCTTGCCCGGCCCGCTGACGACCAGAATCACCGCCTGGACCAGAAACACTGCGAGCAGGATCTTCCAAAGGCGCGAACCGAACACCGCCTTCACGGCAATCAGGTTCTTCCACCATAGCGCCACCCAGGGCGCCCCGACGGACCGGAGCCGGAAGGCCGGACGCCGCGCCTTGCCTTTGGGGTTCGCCAGATGCCAGTTGCCGGTGCGCACGGCGGCCAACGCGTCGGATCGGCGTTGGGCAAACTCCAGCGTGGCCTCCTCGAACGGCACATCCAGGCGCATCAACACCACATACAAGCCGACCCCGACCGCCAGCAGGGCCCCCATGCCGGCGAGCAACCCGATCGTGTCCGGCGCGAGAAACGCCTGCGCCATCGTTCGCCCCGGCCACAAAGCCCAACCAAGCGGCCCGCTACCGACCAGCCTGCCAAGCCACACCTTCCACGCCGCCGGATCCCGCGGCAGGGCATCCCCCAGCCCGGGCTCTCCGCGTACCCAGATCACTTCCGCCACCACCCACGCCGTCAGCAGCAGCAACAACCAGCGCCGCCGCCGCCAGGGTCCCACGCCCCGGTCCATCAACCACGTCCGACCAAACGCCGCCGTCAGCCGGTGCAGTTCAAGAACCGTCATCAGCAACCACCACGCGGGCAGCCGCAGAGCGGCCGGCGCCGAGCCGATTCCCCGCCCGAACACCAACCCCATGATCAGGGCGGTGAACAGCAGTCCGAACTGGGATCGAAAAAGCCGGAATTGCACCAGACGTCGACGATGGATGGGGGCCGGCACGAGGAACGCCACCTCCCCTTCGGTCATTTCCAGGAAGGCCCGCCGTGACGGCAACAGCCAGGTGAGATAAACCAGCGCCGAGAGGACCAGGGCCGCTCCGGCCTCCACCAGCACGCCGACTTCCTCGGGCACACCATTTCCCGCTCCGGCGAACGCGCTCGATGGACCGGCGCCACGAAAGCCGTTCCGCACCATGAAGAACCAGACATAGGCCAACCCGATCACGGCGCCCAACAGATACCGCGGGCGGCGCAGGCGGGCGAGTTGCTGGCGCAGGCGGTTGACCCACGAATGCCAGACCAGGAACGCGAAGGCCCGGCTCATCCCGCGTCTCCGGTTGCGTCGGTCGCCCGAAAGAACACGTCCTCGAGGCTGGCCCCCGCCGCCGTCTCGGCGAAGCGCTCCCGCACCTGCGCCATTGTCCCGTGGAACACCATGCGCCCGCGGGCCAGAATCAGCAGGTGCGAACACAGTTCCTCGACCAGATGCAGGAGGTGCGAACTCACCACGATGCCGGCGCCGTTCCGCGCGGTTCGCAGAATGGTGTCCTTCATCTGACGGATGCCGCGGGGATCAAGCCCGGTCAGCGGCTCATCGAACAGCAGGGCCGCCGGCCGGTGCAGCAGCCCGCAGGCGATCCCCAGCTTTTGCTTCATGCCCCGGGAAAGTTCCGCCGGCAGCTTGTCCGCCTTGTCGGCGATCTCGAGTTCCTCGAGCAGCCGGGGCGCCTGTTCGGCAGCGTCGGGGACGGCATAAATGCGGGCCACAAACTCCAGGTGCTGGCGGACCGTCAGATAGTCGAACAGCCGGGGTTCGTCCGAGAAATACGCCAGTCGCCGCTTCGCGGCGATGGGCTGCTCGCGCAGATCGTGCCCGTCAATCAGGATCGCGCCCGCGTCCGGCGGAATGATGCCGGACAGGCAACGGAGAGTCGTGGTCTTGCCGGCCCCGTTCGGCCCCACCAACCCCATCACCTCCCCCGGCCCGACCGCAAACGACAGACCATCCACGGCAACGAAGTCGCCGTACTTCTTGGTCAGATCGGTGATCCGCACCATGCTTGAAATCGCTTGAACGGCGGCTACCCCTCTGAACCCTCGCCGGGCGACGCGCCTGCTTCCGGCAAGCTGGTCCGCAGCCAATCCAAAACCGACGACGCCAGGCTCGCCCGAGCCCCGGAACCGCGGCCGCCGGAGGGAAAACGCCGGGTGCTCAACACACGACCGTCGGTCCCCAGCGCACACCACACGCCAAGCCCACCCGAAGTCTCGCCAGCTTCACCGCTCACACAGACCAGACCGGCGCCGCGGCTGCGCAGCGCGGCGACGCACAATTCGCGCACCGCGGCCTCACCCGTGGCATCCGTGTTCGGGGCAGGATCCGTCAATCCCAGCAATCGCCGCAACGCCGTGAGATCCGGCGCAATGCAGGCGCCCGACAAGGCCTGGATGGCCACGGGCTCGCCGAGCAGTTCCTCCGCCAGGATTCCTCCCGTCCCGCATTCGGCCAGCAGCAGACCACCTCCCGCCCGGCGCACCCGTTCCAGAACCACGGCTTCCAACGAATCCTCGCCAGTCGCGTAGATGTGCTTGCCGAGTCGTGCCCGGATCGCCTCCACCAATCCCGCCAAGTTTGCCCGGTCGGCCTCGGCATGCCCGGGCAGGGAATAAGTCACATCCACCCGCCCGCCTTCGAAAATCGAGGAAATCGCCAGCCCCTCGGGAAGCGCGATTTCGCTGTGCAGCGTTTGGTCGATCCGGGACTCCCCGACCCCCACGAACCGCAGCGTCACGCTGCAACCAAAGGTCCGCAGTCCGAACCGCCCCTGCAAGAACGGCACGAGTTCCGTGCGTGCCATCGGCTGTAACTCCCGGGGAGGACCGGGCAATGCCACGACCACCCGGTCGCCAAGGTCGAAGACCAATCCGGCGGCGGTGCCGTGGATGTTCTTCAACCAGCGACCACTCTCGGGGACCAGGGTCTGCCGACGGAGATTCCCGGCCAGTTGGCCACTCTCCCCACCGAACCGACGCGCCATTTCGTCGAGCAACTCGGGGGATTCCCGCAGCGGGACGCCGGTGACGGACGCGAGCGTCTGCCGGGTGATATCGTCATCGGTGGGCCCCAATCCGCCGGTCACGATCACCAAACCCGCCCGCTCGCTGGCGAAGGCCAGCGCGGCCCGGAGGTCGGCATCCCGGTCGTCCACGCAGATCGAACCGACGCATTGCAGCCCCAGCGGGCGCAGCAGGCGGGTCAGAAATGCCGTGTGACCGTCGGGGTACAGACCGCGGAGGAGTTCCCCGCCAGTGACCACAATGGCAAAGTCCTGGGGGGACGGATCGGCCGCCGCCACCGGCTCCCCCGCCATGACGGGCGGGAACGCCGCCACCAGCCGGGCGATGAACAGAGCGGCCAACCGGAGCGAAGCGCGTGCCATGCGAGGGTGATAGCCGAACCGAAGCGCCGCGTAAAGCCCGTCGCAAGGCCGCCGCCGCAACCACCTATTGCGGGAGCCCGAAGGCCAGGATGCACTCGATGAGCGTCACTCCCGCGAGCGCCAGCCAGACGGTCGTTTCGCGCCACCGCACCCCCTTCTGGGCGACCGGCCCCAGCCAAAACTGCACGCGGCTCCCGCCCAACTCGATGACATCCCCCGTGCGCAGCGCCGCCGTCGCCACCGTCTCCCCATTGAGGCGCACGATGGCCGGGCCGACCGCCGCCACCTGCACGGTCTTGTCGCTGTCCATCGCCAGCCGCAAATGCTCCTCCCAGACGCCCGCCGCATCCAGCCGGAGATGCGCCCGGGCCGATCGTCCCACCAAAAACGGAAAACGGCGGATCAGGACTTCCTGACCCGCCGTCCGGCCGTTGAGAATCCTCAAGGCGAACATCAGAGAATCTTGCGCGGCACGTATACGCTGTCACCGGGATAGAGCGGCGCATCCATCCGGGGATTGTCCAGCGCCTGCTTACAATCAACCACGACCTCCGTGCCATCAGCCCGCGTCACTTTGACCCGTGTCCGTCGCGCGAAATCCGTGAAATCCCCCGCCACTTTGATCGCGTCCAGGGTGCTCATGTTGCCCACATAATCGAACCGACCCGGCATCCGGACCTGCCCGCCGACATGGATCACCCGTCCCTCGATGCGCACCGTCACCGTGATGCGGTTGAAGTACTTCATGAACGCGTCATGAATCTCCTCTTCGAGGGCGCTGATGCTCTTGCCCGCAGCCACAAAGGTCTCGTTGTAAGCCAGGTTGATGGTGCCGTTTTCCCGCACCCGCTGCTCGACCGCCGGCGGCGGCGCCACCACATCGGTGAACACCACCTGGACGCGGTCGCCCACGCGGATGATGTCGATCCCTTCCGGCAGCTCGCTTTGGGCGGCGTTTTCGCCCGTGTAAACCTTGACGCCGCCACAGCCGGCCAGCAGGCCGACGGCAACCACGCCCAACAGGATCGCCCACCAGGTCCTCAGAACCATCTGCATCGAACTCATGCGTATTTCCTAGCGTGCCGGAAGGGCGCGCGCAAATCAGAACTTCTGTTTGATCTCGACGGCTTCCTCGCTGTCGGCGTCCGCATCCGGGCGGGGCGCCTTGCCGCCGCGATCCTTCCCGGAGGAACCGGGCTTCGAACGCCGCTTGCGGCCCTTGCTGCTCTTGCTGCTCGAGCCGTAATAGTAATCGTAGTAGTAGCCGCTGTAGTAGTAGTAATAGGAATCCTGGGAAATGTTGATGTTGTTCAACACGATCCCCAGCAGAGTGCCGCCCACCTTCTGCACCATCTGCTTTGCGCGGAGAGTCATGGCCTGCGGGTACTTGCGGTATTGAATCACCAGCAGGGTCATGTCCACCACGCTGGTCAGAATGGACGCGTCACTGACGCCCATGATCGGCGGCGAATCGAAGAACACGAAATCATAGCGCGAGCGAACCTCGTCCACGAACTCCTTCATGCGCGCCGAGTTCAGAATGCCGAGGGCGCTGCTCGGCAGCTTGCCGCTGGGCAGGAAGTCCAAGGTGGCCATGGACGTAGTCTGGATGACCTCCTCCATCGTGTTCTGCTTCAGGAGGAAGTTGGTCAACCCAACGCTGTTCGAGACGTTGAGGAACTTGTGCAAGCTGGGCCGCCGCAGGTCGGAGTCGACCAGCAACACTCGTTCCCCGTTCTGGGCAAACACCGTCGCCAGGTTGAAGATGGTGGTGGACTTGCCTTCGCCGGCGCCGCCGCTCACCACCGTGACGGTGTTGGCGCTGGGCTCCTTGCGTGAGAACAGGACGTTGGTCCGCAACACACGATAGGCTTCGGCATGCGGGCTGTCGGGACCGTCCCGGACCAGCAGACCGACGTTCTGCGGAATGACCCCCACCACCGCGGCGTCCATCGCCCGCTCGACGTCGTCGATGGTCTTGACGCTGGTGTCGAGGTATTCGATGAAGAACGCGAGCGCGATGCCCATGATCAAGCCGAAGACGATACCGAGCCCCAGGTTGATGGTGATGTTGGGACGGACCGGACGGCGGGCGGGACGCGCATGATCGACGACCTTCACGATGGATTCCGTCGGCAGCTTGGCGTCGATGCCCTCCTGCAGTTTGCGGAGAAACACGGCATCGCGGATCCGTTGCTGGTTCTCCAGATCGCGTTTCTTTTCAAAATACTCGCTGTAGGTACCCGCCTGGGCGGCCACCTCGGACTTCACCTGGGCCACCTGGTTGCTGACCATGTTGTAGTTGGCGTCCGCGGCCTTAACATTGGCCCGGAGGCCTTCCATCATGCCGTCCACGCGGGACGCAATCTGGTCCTGGATTTTCTGCTTCAGCGCCTTCGCTTCCTTCACTTGCGGATGCTCGTCCGAGTAGCTCTCCTGAAGCTTGGTGAGCGTCTGGTCCACGACGTTGAAATCCTGCATGAGTCCGGGGAGGATCTGTTCGCCGCTGACCACGGTCAGGATCGCCTGCCGCAATCCCTCGTCTCCCTCTTTCCGAACCGCCTCCAGCTCGTCGAGTTTCGCAGTGTAGAAGACCCGGTCCGCTTGGGCGCGGGTGAGGGCCTGCAACAGCACACTCAACTGCTCCCGTTCGAGGGAGGCCTGGTAGCCCGTGGCCGAATTGGCGAGGGAATCTGGAATGTTGTCGCGCTCCCGAAGTTCCTCCACCTCCGCCTGCAGCTCGGCCACTTTCTTGTCCTGCTCCTTTTCCTGATCCTGCAGCACCTTGATCGCGCTGTTGACATAACTGAGCCGGGTCCTTTCACGCCAGCCCTTGTATGATTCGACGATCAGGTTGGCCAAGTCCGCAGCTTCCTGCTTCTCGGGGCTGAAGACCGTGAGTTCGACCAGCTTCGTGTTGCGCGATTGATCGACGTCGACGTTCCGGCGCAAGTAGGCATAGGCCTCGTCCAAAGTGAGACGCTCGCCGTCCTTGAGACCGAGGCGATCGGTCCACTTGGCGATGAAGTCGTGCCCGCTGGCGGTGTTGGTGATGATGGGCATCAGCACCGAGGTCGAGAGGATCTTCTCGAACTCGGTCGCCATGAAATAGGGATCGAACCCCGTATCCTGCTGCCGCCCACCGAGCGGGTCGATGTCCATGGTGTCCTTCTCGACCTCGATCCGCACGGTGCTGCTGAAGGTGGGCTTCAGCACGAGGGTCACGGCGGCCGTGGTCAGCACCACCAGCAACCAGACCGCCAGGATGACGGTCTTCCGGATGCGAATAATGCGCCAGTAATCGAGGAAGTGGAACTCAGCCTGCGGACGCGGATTCTGGTTCGAGGATTCCATGGCAAAGAAAAAGGGAGGCTAGATCAAAACGCCCAGCCTCCCGAAGACGCTCAATCGGAGAGGATCAGTAGGTTGCCTTGACCCCGACGTAACCGCGGTTCCGAGTGTAAGACCGGTCGCCACCGTCCGTGATGTCAGACATCAGGTCGTCGAACAGGTAACCAGCTTCGAGAGCCACGTTGCGGTTGAGCTCGTAGGTCAGGTTCACGTCGACGTTGATGAAGTTGTCAAACTCGCCGTCGTAAGCTCCCCCAAGGTACTGCATGCCCTGCCAGGAACCCCGCACGTAGCCAATCAGCTTGGGCGCGATGCGGTGGGAAATTGCCGCGTAGACCAGGGTGGTCTCGGTGGCCAACGTGGTGCCGGACTGCCCGGCGGTGCTCATGGCGACGTCCGTGGGGCTGATCCCGTGCCGGACACCGAACATCACCCGGCTGCCCTCGCGGTAAGACGTAGCTGAGCGCCACATCCGCGTAAGGCGCGAGGTAGTCTTCGCCCGGCATTGTCGTAGTCGGCATACTGCACACCCACCCGCGCCTGCGTGGAAAGGGTGGTGCTCATGCGATGATCCACGCCGACGAAGCCGTAGTGCGAGGTCTGGTTGCGGAAATCCGCCGTGGGCACTTGGGCCGGAGGAAGTCCGACGAAGATCGGATTCGCCAGGCGGTCATCGCTCGTCATGTCGATGATGCCGTACTGATACCCCACCAAACCGGTGGTGGTCGGCTGGAAGTGCCGACGCAGATCCACCGAAATCAGGTGCTGCATGCGATCGAGCAGCGCTGACCGGCTGCCGTCGCCTTCCTCTTCGTAGTCGAGGATGGTGTTCTCGTAGCCCACCCGCGATCCCATGGTCTCGCTGAAGTCGCTCAGGAAGCCGATGGCGGCGTAGTTGCGGATGTTGCTGTTGTCCGTGCGGAGAAACGCCGTCTGCATGCCGGGCTCGAGCACCTCCGGTTCCTGGGCGTAGACGAACTGCTCTTTCAACTCGAGCCGGTAGCTCTCGGTGAAATCGTGGAACAACTGGAGGTCCGCGCGCACGGTGTTGTCGATCTCGTTCTCCGTGCGATCCTCGTACCAACGAAGATCATAGTCCACGCGGGCGTTCATGGTCGTCTGCTCCTTGAGCACGTTGAACCCGACCGAGGGCGAGAAAATGACGCCCCAGCTGTCCCGCTTCGCCGGCCGGGACCCGGCCGAGCCCGCGTCCGGACCCGTGTTGTAGTTGTCGTCGTAGAATCCCCGCAGCTTGGCCGACACGCTCCACAGCTTTGATGTGGACGGCTCGCCAATCGGCTGAGCGTCAACCGTCATTGCCCCCACAGCCGCCAAACTGGCACAGGTAATCAGCTTTTTCATAAATCGTCTTCCTCAGAACGGACGTTCCGCACGCGTTTCTGTATCCTCGAAAGGTTGTTGTCTTCTAAGGTCATCACTCCGCAATGTCAAACAGAAATCTCGCGGCTCGAATGGTCTCTGCACGCCAACGCACAGCCACCAAGAGCCCGGCGAGGTGAGCGTTAACCAAGTCCCGGCCGACATGGGCGCGACACTGCCACGGCGCTCCCCCCGACGCAAGAAAAGTCTCCGCGAAACGCCCTTCTCACCCCGCCATCCTCCGAACCGCTCCCGGGCGCTTCCCCCCAGGTCGTGCCGGCCTGACGCCGCCCCGCCAGCAGGGTCGGGCAGGCCCGGGCACCCGGAGCGGTCCGCCCCGCCAGCCCAACCAGCAGACCGGCGCTCGCGAGGGGGCGCATCAAATCTCCCAACCTTTCCGGAAATGCCCGTGAACGAGGGCCTCGGCCTCGGGCAGGTTCACTGCGCGCATGGCGGGACCGTCCCAGTGGACCGTCTCCCCCGTGCGCAGGGCCACCGCCCCCAACAACACAATTTCCGTCAACCGGGCGGCATACGCGAAGTGACCGCTCGCCTCCGGGCCGCCCTTGCAGGCCTCGATCCAGTCGCGGTGATGTCCGCCCGACCGTGGCAGGCTCGGCGGCGGCGGGGTAAACGCGCGCATCTTCGCCTCCGGGATGATGCGTGGCGACGCGCTCCACACCCCCGACAGAATCGCGCCCTCGTCGCCCACCAGCAATGAGCCGCCCTCGTGCGGGAGATCCCGGTCGGGTTCGAGGCCGACCGGGCGAGGCGGACGCAACCCGCCGTCATACCAGAAGAGGTCGACCGCCGGCTGTGTCCCGCGCGGTGGAAACACGTAGTGGTACATCGCCGCCTCGGGGGTTGTCTCGGAACTGAGCGGCGAGGAACTGGCCTCGACCATCGACGGATGCCCGAGGTCCAGTGCCCAGACCGCGGTATCGAGCGTGTGGCAGCCGAAGTTGCCCAGCGTGCCCGTGCCGAAATCCCACCAATAGTGGAACATCAGCGGCGCGTAGACCGGGTGGAACGGACGTTCCGGCGCGGGTCCCAGCCACAAATCCCAGTTCAGTCCCTCGGGCACGGGGGGCGTGTCGGTGGGTCGCTCCTTCGGCACGGCCCGGTTGGGCCCGCCGCGCCAGGCATGCACTTCGCGCACGGGACCGATTGCCCCGGCCCGCACCCACTCGACCGCCCGCCGGATGTCATCGGTGGAATGGCCCTGGTTGCCCATCTGCGTGGCCACCCCCGTTTCCCGGGCCACCTGCGCCAGCCGCCGGGCTTCGTAAATCGAATGCGTCAGCGGCTTCTCACAGTAAACCCCCTTGCCAGCCTGCATCGCCGCCCTGGCCGCCACGGCATGGATGTGGTTGGGCGCGGCGATCAGGACCGCATCGATG
The DNA here is from genome assembly GCA_024233305.1 of Verrucomicrobiales bacterium. Taxonomy (GTDB): domain Bacteria; phylum Verrucomicrobiota; class Verrucomicrobiia; order Limisphaerales; family J093; genus J093. The sequence continues at coordinate 196,275 of JACKPV010000023.1, read as the reverse complement.
TCGCGCCCGGACCGCTCGAGCATGCGACGATAATCCACGTGCATCCCGACCGCCGGCGGACGGGCGGTCCCGGCGTCGCGATGGTGCTCCTCGAGGGCGCGTTTGGCCGGCCCGCGCCCGCCATGGTGCCGGTAGTAAAGGTGGCTGTTGTCCCAGAACTCGGCGACGTCACAGAGGGCGGCGATCTGGACGTCGGGATGCCGCAGCAACTCCTTCAGGTTGGTGATGCCCTGTCCACCGGCGCCAATAATGGCAACGTTCAGACGATCGCTGGGCGGCACGTTCCCGGCGCCGCCAAGGACGCGCCGGGGAACCACGGTCGCTGCGGTCACGGTGGAGGCCAGGCCCAGAAAACGGCGGCGGTTGAACGCGCGAATCGAAGCATTGCTCGGCATGGAATTTCGGTCGGTAACGTATCACGCGCCCCGCCTCCCGTGCACCCGGAAATTGGTCGCGCCGACCAACCCGGGTACCGGGGCCGACTGCACGCCGGCGGCTCTGGTGGATTGAATCGCGCCCGCGGCGGGGCGCCGCTCTCCTTCGGTTTTGATCGTCCCCGCGGCCATCGGGCCCGGTGATTCGGGGTTTTCGCGGGGCGGGTTCCGCGTCAGAGTGGCGGCATGTCAGTCCGTTCATTCATCCTCCTGGGGGCCGCGCTGATCATGGCGACCGTCGCGCCGCGGGCCGCGCAACCGAACATCCTCTTCGTGCTGGTCGATGACCTGGGTTGGGGCGACCTCGGCGTCTTTTTTCAACAGCAGCGCGCCGCGGCCAACGATCCCGCCGAACCCTGGCACTTCACGCCGAAGCTGGACGGACTTGCCAACGAGGGCATCCGGCTCACCCACCACTACTGCCCGGCGCCCGTGTGCGCCCCGTCGCGCGCCAGCCTCCTGCTGGGGGTGCACCAGGGCCACGCCAACGTGCGCGACAACCAGTTCGACAAGGGCCTCGCGGCGAACCACACCCTGGCCACCGTCCTGCGGCAGGCCGGCTATGCGACGGTCGCCATCGGCAAGTGGGGATTGCAGGGCGACGGCGCGGCGCCGCGTTGGGAGGCGCATCCGTTGGCACGCGGCTTTGACGATTACTTCGGCTATATCCGCCACGTCGACGGCCACGAGCATTACCCCAAGGAGGGCAAGTACCGCGGGACCAAGGAGGTCTACGCGAACTACACGAACCTCACGCCGCAACTCGACAAGTGCTACACCGCCGACCTGTTCACGGCGCGGGCAAAACACTGGATCACCGCGCATGCCGCCGCGCAGCCGGACCGGCCCTTCTTCATGTATCTGGCCTACGACACCCCGCACGCGGTGATCGAACTGCCCACGATGGCGTATCCGGACGGCGGCGGCCTGGACGGGGGTTTGCAGTGGCGCGGGGTTCCGGGCGCCATGATCAACACGGCCGGGGGCGTCATCGATTCCTATTACCATCCCGACTACGCGAGCCGCACCTACGACCCCGGCGACGGCGTGCGCCCCTGGCCCGATGTTTACCAGCGTTACGCCACCTGCGTCCGCCGGCTGGACGATTGCGTCGGCGACCTGGTCCAACTGCTGAAGGACCTGCGGCTCGACGACAACACGCTCGTGGTCTTCACCTCGGACAACGGCAACAGCGCTGAATCCTATCTCGCCGAGTCCTTCCGGCCGGACTTCTTCAACGGGTTCGGTCCGTTCGACGGCATCAAACGCGATTGCTGGGAAGGCGGGGTGCGGGTGCCGTTGATCGCCCGCTGGCCGGCGCGCATTCCGGCTGGTCGGTTCAGCCGCCTGCCCAGCTCGTTTCCCGACTGGCTGCCAACCTTCGCCGAAATGGCGGGTCTCCCGGCGCCGGCCCGCACCGACGGCGTCTCGCTGCTGCCCACGCTGACCGGAGCGGGCATCCAGCGAACGCCGACGGTTTACGTCGAGTATTTCCAGGGGGGAACGACGCCCGGTTACGACGAATTCGCGCGGGCCCATCGCGGGCGTCGGCGCAACCAAATGCAGGTGCTGCGCGACGGGGACTTCGTCGGGGTGCGCTACGACATCGGCGGCCCCGCGGATGACTTCGAGATCTACGACGTCGCCAACGACCCCCAGGAACTCCGGAACCTGGGCGGCGATCCGGCCTTCGCGGCGCGGCAGCAGGCCATGCAGGACCGGGTGCTGCGGCTGCGTCGTCCCGAGGCCTCGGCCCCGCGACCCTACGACGCGGAACCGGTCCCGGCGCTGGCGATCACGCAAGCGGCCAACGGCGTGGTTTGGCAGGCGTACGAAGGCGACTTCCCCTGGGTGCCCGAGTTCACGCAGTTGCCCGCCGCCGCCCGGGGCACGAACGCCACGCCATCGGTCGAGGTCCGCGCAACCGGCACCCCGGCCGGCCTGCTGTTCACGGGCTATCTCCGGGCGCCGGTGACCGGGGACTACACGTTCCACCTCGCCACCGACACCGGCGCGTTGCTTCGGCTGCACGAGGCCACGCTGATCGACGCGGACTTCGGGCATGCCGCCGGGTCGGAGGTGACCGGCGACATCCGGCTTGCGGCGGGGTTGCATCCATTCCGGTTGTACTACCGGCACGGCGCCGGACAGGGGGCCGGCTTGACGCTCGAATGGCGCGGGCCCGGCTTCGACCGCCAGGCGGTTCCCCCCGCGGCCTTCTTCATCGATGGCGTACCGGGACCACGTCCGCCCGATGCCCAGGATGACCAAGCCCGCACGCCGCAGAACCAGGCCATCACCATCGAGGTGCTGGCCAACGACGGCGATGACGGCACACCGGAACCCCTCCAGGTGACGCACCTCGAGACGCCCCGCGCGGGCACGGCGCGGGTGGACGACGCGCAACGCGTCACCTACACCCCGCGGTCCGGCTTCCTTGGCGAGGACCGGTTCCGTTACACGATCAGCGACGGCGACCAATCCGCGGGTGCCGAGGTGCGGGTCGACGTGTTCTTTCCCGACGATGAATACTGGTTTCCCTTCAATCAGCTCGAAGGAATGCGCACCGGAAGCGCGGCGGGAAACCGTTCGATCAGCCTGCTGGGCTACGCCGGCGCGGCGACACCGTGGGTGGCCGGACGGTTCGGCCGCGGACTGAGCCTGGACGGCGCCACCCAGTTGGGCCGGATCGAGGGCTTCCCGGGTTTCCTGGAAACGGCGCCGCGAACGGTGGCCGCATGGATCAAGACCACCGCCGGCAACGCGCCCATCGTCGGCTGGGGACCGAAATCGCCCGGGGAAAAGTGGATCTTCCTCGTGCATGGCACGGGCCAGCTCCGCGTCGAAATCGAGGGCGGGTTCATCGTGGGCAACACGGTCGTCAACGACGGACGGTGGCATCACGTGGCCTGCACGTTCGCCGACGATGGATCGCCGAACGTCACCGACGTGAAGCTCTACGTGGACGGCGAGGCTCAGACCCCGACCCAGACCGGCAGTCAAACCGTGCGAACCGGGGCGGCGGGCGAAGTGCTGGTCGGCAGCGACGTTCAGGGCCGGCACTTCTCCGGTGGGCTGGACGAACTGCGGCTGTTTCCTCGAGCGCTCGGTCCCGGCGAAGTCAAGGCCCTGGCGGTCGCGGACCACCAATCGGCGGCCGCCTGGCATCGCCGCCACTTCGGAATGGCCCCGGTGGACTGGCAGACCGATGACGACGGCGACGGCGCACCACGGTTGCTGGAATACGCCCTGGGCGGGCAACCCTGGCTGGCCGACGCCGCGGAACTGGCCCTGCAACCCGAAGTGGCGGGGGATCGATTGCAACTGCGTTCACGCCGGTTGTTGAACGGCGTCCACGAACTCGTTTACGCCCTGGAGATATCGCCGGATCTCACCGCCTGGATGCCGGAACGTGTCGGCGCCCTGGCCACGGCACCCTGGCCGGGACGCCCGGACCTCGAGGAGGTGCATTACCAGATCGAACGGTCGGTCACGGGCGCCGCCGCCCTCTACGTCCGGCTGCGCGTCGCCTTGCTCTGAGCCGTTTGCTTCCCGGTGGGCCGCAACGGGTCACTCGAGGAGGCCTGCCGGCCAGGGCCGCGAGCCGGCGCGGTTGCCATTGCCAGAGCCGGGACCCCGCCCTAGGTTCTCGCCATGCAAACAAGTCGCAGGCGCTTTTTCGGTCGGACCGGGTTGCTGGCCGGCTCGGCGATCGGATTCCCGCAGATCATCCGGTCCGCGGAACCGGAGGCGCCCCTCCCCGAGCGGCGGCCGCAGCACATCATTCACCTGGTCGCCGACGGCATGTGCTGGAGCACGTTCACGATGGGGAACGCCTTTTCCCAGCTGCGCCGGCAGCGGGGCTTGCGTTGGTTCGAGCTGTTGCACCGGGAGGAGGCGACGGTGACCGCGGTGGACATGCGATCGCTCAACTCGTTGGTGACCGATTCGGCGGCCGCCTCCTCGAGCTGGGGCAGCGGATCACGTGTGGTCAACGGCGCGTTGAACGTCCTGCCCGACGGCCGCGAACTCCGGCCGCTGATGCCCCTGTTCAAGGAGGCAGGCTGGAAGCGCGGGTTGGTGACCACCACCGAAATCACCCATGCGACGCCGGCCGGTTTCGCCGCAACCATCTCCAGCCGGGGGGACGCCGAGGACATTGCGCAGCAGTATCTCGACCGAAGCATCGAAGTGCTGCTGGGCGGGGGCCGGAAGTTCTTCGAGGCAACGAAGCGCAAGGACAAGGTCGACCTGCACCGTGCCTTTCGCGATCGCGGCTACACGGTCTGCCAGGACGCCGCCGCGCTCGCCGACGCCCCGAACGATCGTCCGTGGCTGGGCACCTTCGCCGCGGGTCACCTGCCCTTCACCCTCGACCGCGATCATGACGCGAAGCTCCAGCGCAAGGTCCCTTCCCTCGCGGACATGACCCGGCGCGCGCTCGATAAGCTCGGTCGCGAAACGCACTTCCTGCTGCAAGTCGAGGGTGGGCGGGTGGATCACGCATGTCACGGATGTGACATCGCCGCGGCCGTGCGGGAGCTGGTGGCCTTCGATGAGGCGATCGAGGTTTGCCTCGAATTCCAGCAGCGTTTCCCCGACACCCTGCTGGTGCTGACCACCGATCACGGAACGGGCGGACCGGCCTTGAACGGCCTGGGCACCGCCTACGGATCGAGTTCGCCCCTCTTTGCCAATCTGCTGCGCGCGAAGCGTTCCTTCGAGGCGTTCGGCGATGAGATCCCGAAGGAACCCGCCGCGGAAGCCGTGCGCCGACTGCTCGCTGACGCCACCGGCTACGAGGTCCCCGAGACGGAGCTGAAGCGCTTTCTCGAGTTCCTCGAAGGACGCTGGAAGCCCCTTTTCTCCGGCATGAACGGCAGGGCCATGCAACTCGGCCAGCTGCTGGCCAACCACTACGGCGTGAGCTGGACCAGCGGCGCCCACACCATTGACTATGCGCCCCTCGTCGCACTGGGACCGGGCGCGGCGTTGTTCCGCGGTTTCCAGAAAAACACCGATGTCTTCCGGCATTACACCGCGCTGGCCGGCATCGACTACCGCAACCCGGAGCTGCCGTTGCTCGCCGAGTGCGCCCCCGCCGCGGCGGATGTCGAACCTCCCTGCCTGCCCGCTTGAACCCGCTCCTTTTTGCCCTCCGTGATGCTGGCGCTTCTGACCGACATCCTCCGGACCACCAGTCCGCTGCTGCTGCTTGAACGGCTCTTCGCCATCTGGATGTGCATCGACGCCATCCGCCGCGGCGAATGGCTCTGGGCGCTGCTGATCTTCTTCTTCCCGTTCATCAACCCCATCCTCTACTTCTTCCTCGTCTACCGGCAGTCCCCGCCCACCATGCGCGGCCTCGAACTCCCGGGCTCGCACGACCGCAAACGAATCAAGCACCTCCAGGACCAGATCCATCACCTCGACAAGGCGCACCACCACCTCGAACTCGGCGACATCTACTTCCAGCAGGGCAAGCTCGACAAGGCCGAGGCCAGCTACCGGGCGTCCCTGGATCGGGAACCGGACGACCTCGACGCCCGCGCCCATTACGGTCAGTGCCTGTTGCGTCTCGGGCGTTCCCAGGAAGCGCTGGCCTATCTCCAGGGCGTCATCGCCGAGGAGGCCGCGCACGACTTCGGTCACACCGCGATGGCCCTCGCTGAAACCCAGGCGTCACTCGGGCAGCGCGACGCCGCCATGGCGACCTGGCGCAAGGTGCTCGAAACCCACACCTACGCCCGCGCCCGCGTCCAACTCGCCGAACTCCTCGCCGCCGCCGGCCAGACCGCCGCGGCCCGGACCGAGGCCCGCGAAGTCCTCGCCGACGAAGCCCATACCCCCGAGTTCCAGCGCCGCCGCGACCGGGTCTGGGTCCAGCGCGCCAAAGGGCTGCTGCGCCAGATCGGCGATTGAACCCGGGCGCCCGCCGCCCCGCCGCCGGCTTCCCCGCCTTGCCTCCCGCGCCGATCCCGCGCAAGGATCATCCCGTGATCGCCAAACGGCCATTCCAGCTGCAACGCACAACCGGTCCGCGTCGGACGGGCCCCCGCCTTCGCGCCATCGCCGCCAGCCTCTCCATGCTGGGACTCGTCGCGGCGGGGGCATCGGCGCCACCGCGGACAGCACTGCCGCCCATCCGCGCCGCTGCCGACGATGCCTTCGCGGACGTCACCCAACGGGCGGGCCTCGATTTCCACCACCAGTTCTGCCACGACGGCATCCGGAACATCCTGCTCTCAAACGGCGCCGGCGGCGTGGTCTTCGACTGCGATGCGGACGGTTGGATGGACCTCTACCTGCTGAACTGGGGTCCTCTCGACGGAGTCACCAAACGGGGCCTCGACGTGGCGCGCGAACCGAACCGGCTTTATCGCAACCAGGGTGACGGCACCTTCGCGGATGTCACCGATCGCGCAGGGCTCGGCGGCGCGGGCTTCGCCAATGCCGCCACCGCCGGCGATTTCGATCACGACGGACGCGCGGATCTCTACGTTGTCTGCTTCGGTCGCAACCAGCTTTTCCGCAACCGCGGCGACGGCGCCTTCGAGGACGTCACGGACCGCGCCGGCGTGGCGGATCCCCACGGATCGGGCATTTCGGCCACCTTCCTCGACGCGGACGGCGACGGCTGGCTGGACCTCTACGTGGTGAACTACCTGACCTTCGATCCCGCCACCATCTCCGAGCAAAACCCGGGCGCCTACCCGGGACCGCTCGCGTATCCCGGCGAAGCGGATGTGTTCTTTCGCAACCGCGGCGACGGCACGTTCGAAACAGCGACCCGGGCGGCGGGCCTCTTCGCCCCGCAGCACCGCGGCATGTCGGTCTCGGCCTTCGACGCCGACCGGGACGGTGACACCGACCTCTACGTCTCCAACGACGACACCCCCAATGGCCTCTGGCTGAACGACGGCACGGGCCATTTCGAGGACGCCGGCCTCGCCGCGGGGGTCGCGCTCAACTCCATCGGTGAGGCGCCCGGATCGATGAACGCAACCCTCGCGGATGTGAACGGGGATGGCTGGACCGACCTCTTCGTCACGCGCTTCGGTTACGGGTCGCTCTACGTCCGGCAGCACGGCGGGCATTACCTCGACGAGATGTGGCGCTCCGGATTGGGCCGGCTGACGCAAAACTACGTCGGTTGGGGCGGCAGTTTCATCGACTTTGACAACGACGGCGACAGCGACCTGTTCATTGTCAACGGGAGCGCGTTCACCCTCGGCGGCACACTCAGTCTCCTGCTCGAGAACGACGGCAGCGGGCGGTTCACCGATGCCGGCGCCAAAGGCGGCGCCTTCTTCGCCACGCCGGTGGACGGACGCGGGAGCGCCGTGCTTGATTTCGACAACGACGGCCGGCTGGACCTGCTGGTCACCACGCTCGCCAACCGGCCCGTGCTGCTCCGCAACCGGGGGGCCACGGCCAACCACTGGGTGAAATTCGACCTGCGCAATTCGCGGGGCGCCACGGCCTACGGCGCCCGGCTCAGCCTCCGCGCCGGCGGACGAACCTGGGAAGGCGAGGTCGTGTGTCCCACCGGGTTCCTGACCCAGGGCGATTCCCGGGTGCACTTCGGGCTCGGCTCCGTCGACCACCTGGACGAACTCGAGATCCGCTGGCCCGACGGCGGCCGCGAACGCCTGCGCCGCGTGCCCGTCGACCGCATTCTGCAGCTGCACCAACCTGCCCGTTGACCCGCGCGCCATGAAACCGAAGCTCCTTCTCCTGTCACTGCCGCTGGCCCTCGCCGCTTTTATTGGCTGGCCGGCCGCCGATGACACTCCGGTCCCCGCCCACCTCGCCGAGCAGGTCTCCTACGAACGAATGGCCGGCAGCCTGCACGCCGTGCTCGATGCCGCACAGGAGACTTGCGTGGCCCAGGGCGCCCGTGCGCCGACCAACCACGCCGCGTTCCTTCGCCTGACGGGACGCCGCATCGCCACGAGCGGGGCGGAATTCTCGTTCGCGCTGCGTTCCTCCTCGCCCATCAATCCCGCCGCCCTGCCGCAAACGGAAATCGAGGCCACCACGCTCGAGGCGCTGGCCCAGGGCACGCAAACGGCTCCTTCGTTTCACGAGGAAACCCTCGGCGGCCGCGCTTATTTCACCGCGATCTACCCTCAACGGGCCACCTCGTCGGCCTGCGCGGACTGCCACAACGACCAGCCCGCCAGCCCCCGGCACGACATCCGCGAGGGCGATCTGATGGGGGCCCTCGTCATCCGCATCCCGCGGGAGTTTTGACCCTCGTCGTTGAATCCGCCATCGCCGCCGAGGCGCAGCGGGCGCTCGAATGCAAGGGCGGAATCGGTCCCGAACGGTCGGACCAGCAGTCAGTCCTCGAGGATGACGATCCGCGGGTCGGTCATCAACTCGCGGCCATTGCGATTGCCGACCACGTTGTAGAATCCCTCGTCGCTCCAGAAGACGAAGCCGGCGAGTTCAGGGTAACTGGTCTCCAGCTTCCGCAGCACGTCGAGACAATCGCGGGACGAATCGGATTTACCGCGAACGCCAAGTTCCGCCCACCAGATGACCTTGCCCTGTTCCTGCTTCTTCGCGACGGCCCACTCGTATTCGTTGAACACGAGACCGGTCCCGTAGGCCGACTTCCCGAGCACATCCACATAGGCGTCGCCGGGATAGCAACGCTCCAGCGCGCCGCTATTCTGCGTGGTGTGATAGGCCCAGATAATGTTGTCCAGGCCCTTGGTCTGCTCGAAGTAGTCATGGACCAACCGATAAAGCCGGATGATGGCGTCGCTGCCGTTCTTGGCGTGCCACTTGTTCCGGTCATCACTTTCCACGAACGGCGTGTACACCACGGGAATTCCGCGCTCCTTGAGCCATTTCAAGTTGGCGGCCATCCGCTCGAGCTGCCGGTAGAAGTTCATCTTGGTGGCGTTCTCACCGGGCGCCCAGATCTGGGCGATGTCGACCGGATCATTCCATCGACCGCCGGACGGGTTGGCCCAGAAGTTGTAAACCCCCGCGATCATCCCGCGCTCCCAGATCTTCCTGACGCCTTCATTCCACGCCGAATCCGGGAACGGGTCGTCCACGAAGTCGTAGGTGATGCACCCATAACGCGGCAGCCGCCCCGTGTGATCCCGGACCTTCCAGAGCCAGTTGCTCGGGTGCTCCATGTCCGGGTTCTCGTTGTGAACCCAGGTGGCCACCTGCCCGAACAAGTAGGAGCCCCGGCCCCGGGCTTTGAGAAAGGCCAGGACCTCATCACGGGCTTTCGCGGCGGTTTGGTTGGAGTTGCTCGCTTGGACTATGGCGAATGGAGCACCAGTGCCAACGATGCCAAGAAGCTTCAGGATCTCGCGGCGGTTAGGCATGTGACTCAGCGATCGAACGCTCTGCATTGCGTTTCGGCAACCTCTTTCGACACCGTGGATTCGCCATTTCGGATATCCTGCTCCTCCTTCTCCTTGAGGGACAAGCCCTTGCTGTCTTTCCAAGCGACCAGACCATTGGCCTGGCCACCATGGATCACCGCGGCTGCCGCGCTCGGACTCGAAAACTCGTGATCGGCAAGGAAGACAAGCCGGTCTGGTCTCCGCTCCATTACGCCGTCTGACAGCAGCCCTGCACGCAGGTTCGCTGCGTACTGGTACTTCTGGGTCGATGGGCGCTCAGTGGGCACGGCCTCAGATCCCCTGAGCACGACGAAGCCATTCTCGGTTTGTCTGCCAATTGCCTTGATGCCCTTGATCTCGCAGGAGAGCACGTCGGCTTTCCTGGACTTGAGGCCGTTCTTTACCACCGGCTTGAGAAACTCCTGCCCAAGGATCGGCAGGAGCTGCTCCATGCGAGTGAGGAAAACGTCCATATCGGCCGCATCGGATTCCGGCAGGTGCGACCCGCTGGCCTGCGAATTATCCAGTTCAGTGCGCCCCATCGCCGCCGCCGTGGTGATCAGCTTCCCCTCCAGGTACTTGATATGTGCTTTCGTGAGATTCTCGTCCTTGCTAACGAAGAACACCAGAGTCTTCCAGAAATCCCGGTTCAGATGCCCCTTGATCCTGTTCCTGATAACTTCAGCCTCGCCGATGTAAACGCGATCCTTCCCGGACTCAGGGTTGACTCCCGAAAGGAAGTAGACGCCGGGCTTGCCCGCTTCTTCTCGCTTCAACATCTCCTCAAGCTGAGTGCGAGGCCCAGCAACCGCTTTCCCCGTCCAGTTCGATATCTCTGCTGTCCGTAAGGATGTCGGACTCCCCTTGACAAGGAAGATCCGTACTGTGGCCGTATCGTTCATCTCATCTCCTCATCCGCCCAGAAAGCGCGTCCCTCTCTCTTGCCCAACCTGAATGCCATCCGCTAGAGCGGGATCTCCAGGACAGGTGTCATCGCTTGTTTCTTGTAGTGAAGGCTACCGCAATACCCTGCGCCAAAGCAAGATGTTTGGATTGACCCCGTTGCTTGGTTGCTTGGCGCGCATGGCCGGAGGGGATCCCGCGTCACTCCCTTCAGCTGGGCAGTTTCGGTGGCTCGTGGCGGGCTGGCATTGGTGTTGAGACGCCTTGCTGGACAACGCCGCGGCGCGCGCGGTCGGGCGCGTTTGAGGCGGCCGGCGATCTCGACGTCGGTGGCATGGTGGCAGCCTGCAATGCTGGCAGAGCGGGCATACTCCAGAATCAAACAAAGCCCCAACGCGGGCGACAGACGACAGCCCAGGGCAAGCCCGGACTTCAGGACGGGCGCCGCCCTGGGTCCAGCCCGCCCGGTCCCACCAGCCCTGAAAGGGCGACACACCGAGGTCGTCTGCCTGGTTGTGACCACTGCTCGAAGTCCTGGGTCGTGCCACGCGGGGGTTCGTCCCCGTCTGTGCCGCCCCCGGGAGGCGCGAGACCGAGCCGTCACCATTCAGTGACTCGTAGCCGTCGACGTGCACTCGGCGCATGATTCAGCGGGGATCCGTCCACCTGCCGCCGGGGGCGACGATTCACCGAAACGTGATTGCCGGTCGAACCCGGCGCGACCGGCCAAGCCCATGAAGATCAGCGTCGACTGCACGTCGGCGGCTACCGCGGGTTGAATCGATCCGGCTGAGCTGCCAGCCCTTCAGGCTGCCGACCTTGGCAGCGGAGTGGAGTGTGGTGTCGTGTCGCAGTCGTCCAGCAAGGTGGCAGAGAGGGCGGTGGCGAGCCCTGACGTCAGGGACAACAGGGACGCAAGGGTGGCGCGTATGGGGCGGCAGGTGGTTACCTGGGGGCGGCTTTCTGGCGGGTGACGATGGGGACGTAGCCGATCTCCAATCCGGCCGGTGGCGTGACGATCAGGGCGGGATCGAGCGACACGAGCTTGCCACGCGTCGGGGGCGGCATGTAGTCGCGATCGGTCGGCCAGGTCGCGTGGAGCTTTTCCACCAAGGCCTGCAAGTTCGCCTTCCTGGATTCGCTCCAGTGGTATTGCTGGAACGAGGGTTGATCGATGAAGCGGTACCACGAATAGGTGACGATCGACCCATCGACGAGGCGAACGGTGAAGGGGCCGCGCTTCGGGCCCGGCGTGGCCCAGGCGCCCACGTTTGGCGAGGTGTAGGGCACGCCCATTTCGGCGAGCGGAAACTCCTGGGCGAGCAATCCCGTCGCCGCGGGCACGTCCGCTGCCGGCACCGCGACGCGTTCATCGCCGGCGTGCCGGTAGTATTGCGGAAACCGTCCGTTGGCCGCGAGGTCGTTGGTGACCCACTGAAGGCCCCACACGTTGCCGTCGAAGATGCGCGTGTCGAAGGCGCGTTCCACGCCGACGAGCTTCTTCCCCGCCTGGTCGTAGCGCGTGGTGCGTGTGTTGAGCTTCGGTTTGAAGGCGCCTTTTTCGTCGAAGCGTCCGGCGGCGGCGGGGCCGCCATCGCGCCAGGATTTGAAGGCGTTGTAGAGCGCGGCCTTCGAGTAGTAGGTGACATCCTGCACGAGGTAGGCCCGGCCCTCGGAATCCACCGGCCACTGCAGCTTGGGCAACTTGGACCAGGTCGTGCCCTGCGTGTCCGTGACGTCGAAGCGTGGCACGGTGTTTATCTCCATGGCCCCGCCGCCCATGATGCCCGGCCGGGCATCGAGACCGCGTCCATAGATGAACGGATAGTTGAACAGCTTGCCGATCTTGCTCCAGGTCTCGGGGATATAGTAAGCGATGGGCCCCTTGAAGTTGGCGGCGCTCAGGAAGCAGGTCCAGCTCTGGTCGCCGGTCGGCGGATCGCCCGCGGTGGGGTCGGTGAACGGCAACGCCATCCACGAGTAGCCCAGGAACTCGCCGTTGGGATTGCCCTGGAACGGGAGGGCGTCGGGAGGAATGAGGAGGCGGTTGCTCAGTTGCGCGATCCCCAGGCGGTTGTCCGGCAGCGCTTCGTTGTCATAGAAGAACGACCAACCCGGCGAACCGACCTCGTAATCGTAGCATTGCGGCGTGGCGTTCATGCTGAACTTGGGCGGTCCGTAGCGAAAGTGGTTGCCGGCCCAATAGCCGAGGCCGCCTTCCACGGTTTGGAAGACGCTGCTCCAGGTGGGACCGCGCGGGGCCCAGGTGCGGGCCAGGGTGCCTTCGGGGGCCAGGGGTTTGTCCTTGTTGTCGGAGTTGTCCGGTTGAATCCACGAACTGGGCAGACCGATCTGGAAATTGGCCAGGGGTTGATCCACCAGCGGCCAGACGGCGGCGTAAAACCCCATGCCCGCGCTGTAGCCGCCTCCGGGCGGCAGGGATTCGTGGCCGAAACCGATGTAACCGTGCAGGCCCTGGGAATGAGCGGTCACCACGCCGGCTCGGGCGTCGGGCGGCGAAGTGGCGCCCCCCTGACCGAAGGTGATGGGGGTTCCAACCAGCGCGGCCAGCGAGAGTAATGGAAAGAGGTTGTTCATGGGAGCGATGCTTCGGGGCGTTGCCTCGGGGTTCAAACGATTTCCTCCTTCACGCGATCCCAACGGACCACGCGGTTTTCCCGCTGGGAAACCAGCGACATCAGGAACGTCGCCGTCTCGATGAAGGCCTCGTCGGTCGAGCATTTCGGGGTGCCGCGATTGCGGATGCATTGCACCCAATCGAGCATGTGATTGGGCTGCGCCGGGGTTCGGCCTCGTTCGTAACCCGCCGGCAGGTCGGCCTTGCGGTTGTGGTAGGCCTTCTCGATCGCAAACGTGGTCACGTCATGCGCAATGGTATCGAAGCGCAACGTGGCGTCGCGGCCGCACAGGGTCACCGGCAGGCTGTCGGAACAGTTCATGCTGCCCTCGAAGGTCATCGTGCGCCCGAGTTTCTCGAACTGGTAGGTGGCGATCCACGTGTCCGGTACTTCGCGATCATCGTTGAGCAGGGCGATCAAGCCCCGGCAGGAACAGGTGTCGGGAATGCCGTGCCCGAGCAGGTATTGCACGAAGTCCATCTCGTGCGACAACAGGTCGCCGGCGTAACCCGTGCCGTAGGCGTAGTAACAGCGCCAGTGCCAGAAGTGGCGTTCGTTCCAGGGGATCTTCGGCGCCGGTCCGAGCCAAAGGTCCCAATCCACCTCCTGACGCACCTGGTTGGGATCGGGACGTTCCCATTGGTCGTAATAACCGTACCAGCGCCAGTTGGGCTGATCTGGCCGGGTGGACTTGAACCGGCCGGTGCGCACGAGGGAGATGGGACCGAGCGCCCCCCGGTCGATGAGTTCCTTTGCCTGCAAGGCGCACGTGGCCTGGCGCGCCTGATGCCCGAGTTGAAAGACGACGTTGCTTTGCTTCAGCGCCGCCCGCATCCGTTTCGCCTCGTCGAGCGTCCGCGAGAATCCCTTCTCACAGTAGATGTCCTTCCCGGCCCGGGCGGCATCCACGACGATGGGGCAATGCCAGTGATCCGGCGTGGCGATGATCACGGCATCGACGTTGGGATCGGCGAGCAGTTCGCGGTAATCGACATAGGCTTTCACGTCCGCGTTCCGGCTGCGCTCGATGCCCTTCCGCCGGTGCGGCCCGTAGACATCGCACACGGCGGTCACCTTGACGCCCGGCAGCGGCACGACGGCATTGATCAAATCGCCCCCCCGCGTCCCCAGTCCAATGCACCCGACGCGCACGAGTTTGTCGGCGGAAGTGGCGGAAAGCACGGCGGGCCCGAGGGCCGAGGCGGCCGCCATGGCGGTGGCAGTGCGGGTGGAAGTGCTCAAGAACTGACGGCGGGTAAGAGGTTCGGAGGTGCTCATATCGAGGAATTCACATTGTTCCCAGACCGACGTTGCCCGGCAACCCTCGCGGAGGCCGTGGCCTGCCGCACGCCCTGTTCCGCCGGCCCGTTGAGGCATCCTGCCGACCGCCGGCCGCAAGGGAAGCCGAAAGTCGCCCCGACCGCGTCGCTCAGGCTGATGGGAGCACGCGATCCACGAGTGCTCCCGCCTCGGCGGTCATGGCGCGCAAGTGATCCCCCCCGCGCTCGCTCTCGGCGTAGATCTTGTACTTGTCCTCGGTGCCGGACGGCCGCGCAGCGAACCAGCCGGCCTGGGTCACCACCTTGAGCCCGCCGATCGGTTCGTCGTTGCCGGGCGCGCGCGTCATCCGGGCGGTGATGGGATCGCCGGCGAGTTCCGTTTGGGCAACGGCGTCCGGGCTCAGGCTGGCGAGGGCCTGCTTGCCCTCGGCGCCGAGGTCATTGTCAAGCCGGGTATAGAACACCGGACCGAAGCGATGCTCGAGGTTTCGGTACAGCTCTGCGGGGTCCTTGCCGGTCCGGGCCATGATCTCGGCGGCGAGCAACCCGAGCAGGAGGCCGTCCTTGTCGGTGGTCCACACCGTGCCGTCCTGTTTCACGAAACTCGCCCCGGCGCTTTCCTCCCCGCCGAAGCACACACTCCCGTCGAACAGGCCGGGAGCGAACCACTTGAAACCGACGGGAACTTCGTACAACTCGCGCCCGGCGGCCAGCACCACCCGGTCGATCATCACGCTGCTCACGACGGTCTTGCCGACCTTGACCTTCGGGGACCAATGCGGCCGGTGCTGAAGCAGGTACTCGATGGCCACCGCGAGGTAGGCGTTGGGATTCAGCAGGCCGGCGGAACGGGTGACGATGCCGTGCCGGTCGGCGTCGGGATCGTTGCCGAACGCCACGTCGTAGTGGTCCTTCAGGGCTACCAGCCCGGCCATCGCCCACGGACTCGAACAATCCATGCGGATCTTGCCGTCGTGATCCACGGTCATGAACTCGAAGCGGCCGTCAACCACCGGATGGACCACGTGGAGGTCCAGGCGATAATGGTCGGCGATGGGGTCCCAATACCGGAGGGACGCCCCGCCGAGCGGATCGACGCCGAGCTTCAATCCGGCCCCACGAATGACCTCGAAATCGATCACCTCGGCCAGTTCCTGGACGTAGGGCATGAGCAGGTCGCGGTGGTGGGTGGTGCCGGCGGCGCGGGCCCGTTCGAAAGCCCATCGGCGCACCTCGCGGTTGGCATCGGCCAGGAGTTCGTTCGCGCGGTCCTGGATGACGCGGGTGACCCCTGATTCGGCAGGACCGCCGTGCGGCGGATTGTATTTGAATCCCCCGTCTTCGGGCGGATTGTGCGACGGCGTGATGACAATGCCATCCGCCCGGCCGGCGCCCGGGTCGGCGTTGTGCCGCAAAATGGCCCGGGAAATGGCCGGGGTTGGCGTGGCGCTTTCGCCTTCCTGGATGACGGTCTCGACGCCGTTGGCCGCCAGCACTTCAAGCGCAGTCTGCTTGGCCGCGAAGGAAACGTGGTGGGTGTCGCGCCCGAGGAACAGCGGGCCGGTGATGCCGGCTTTGGCGCGGTATTCGCAGATGGCCTGGGTAATGGCGAGGATGTGGGCCTCGGTAAAGGTCCGCTTGAACGGGGTGCCGCGATGGCCGCTGGTGCCGAAGCTGACGCGTTCGGCCGGGTTGGCATAATCCGGACGGCCTTCGAAGTACTCCCGCTCGAGGCGGTCCAGATCGATAAGCAGTTCCTTGGGTGCCCGTTTGCCCGCCAGTTCGCTCGCACGGTCTACAGGTTTTGCAGAGTTCGCAGGGTTCATTCGCCGTTTCGCTTCACCGCAGATCAGTATCGCCTTCGGGAACATTCCGGCCGGAATCCGACCGGCCGGGCGCAGCCCGTGCCCTTGGGGTAGCAGAGCCGGCAGCCACTTTCAAGAACCGGCTTGGCCCGCGACGGAGAACGCGCGCGAGATGCCTCCCGTCGCCGGAGGGGCGCTGTCCGCGGCAACCCGGTTCGGGCCGGAGAGTTGGAGCCTGCTCTTCACCTGTCCGGCGTCGGGCCGCGCTTCGTCAGCCCACGGATGCTTGCCGCCGGCGCTTTCCTCGGGCAGGCTGGCCGGCGTCACACAGCCATGAAATTCGCCATTTGCAACGAGATCTACCAGGGATGGGCCGTCGAGGACGCCATCGCTCACGCCGCCAAGACCGGCTACGACGCCATCGAGATTGCACCCTTCACGGTCGCCAATTACGTCGGCGAGATCCCCGCTTCCCGCCGGCAGGAGATCCGGGCCGCCGCCGACCGGGCCGGGATCGCGATCTCGGGCATCCACTGGGTGCTCGTCAAGGCGGAGGGCATGCATCTCACCAGCCCGGACGCCGCCGTGCGCACGAAGACGCGCCGGTATTTCGTCGAGTTGGTGGATTTCTGCGGCGACCTGGGCGGGGAGAGCATCGTGGTGGGATCGCCCAAGCAGCGCAACGTCGAGGGGGAAGTGACCTTCGAGGAGGCCTGGGAATGGGCCACCGACGCCTTCCGTGACGCGGTGAAGCGGGCGGAGGACCGGGGAGTGACCATCTGCTTCGAGCCGTTGGCGCCGGTCGAAACGAACTTCGTCAACACCGCCGCCGAGGCGATCCGGTTCAGCCGGCAGTTCGGATCGCCGGCCATGAAGATCATCCTCGACGTGAAAGCGATGTCCTCGGAGGGGAAACCGGTTCCCGACATCATCCGCGAAAGCTGGCCGCACTTCGGCTATTTCCATGCGAACGACGTGAACCTCAAGGGACCGGGCTTCGGGGAGGTCGACTTCGTGCCGATTGCCGCGGCCTTGCGGGAGGTGGGCTACGAGGGCGTCGTTTCGGTCGAGGTGTTCAACTTCGACGAGGGCCCGGACGAGATTGCGCGCCGGAGCCTGACGTATCTGCACCGGGTCTTCGGCCGGGGCTGAAGCGGGCGGGGGTTTTGGCTTGGCTTCCCGCCGCCGCGCGGGATCATCGGCGGCGACAATTCCACATTGGAATCTGAAACCATGAAACTTCAAGCGAGTCTTCTTCTTGCCGGAATGCTGAGCCTGACGGTGGGCGGGCAGGCGCGGGCCGACGTGACGGTGGTGGCCGTTCCGGACACCTCGATCCCGAACGCGCATTACGTGGCGAACCGGGCGCCGTTGCTCCCGAATCCGCTGATCAAGCTGCCCATCGGCACGGTGAAACCCGCCGGCTGGATCCGGCGCATGCTCGAACTGCAGGCGGACGGCTGGCATGGGCACCTGGCCGAAATCAGCCAGTTCCTGAAACAGGAAAACAACCGCTGGCTCAGCCAGGACGGCACCGGCGACCGGGGCTGGGAGGAGGAACCCTACTGGCTGAAGGGCTTTCAGGATTGCGCCTGTCTGCTCGGTCGCGAGGACCAGATCGCCGCCGCGCGCGTCTGGATCGAAGGGGCACTGAACAGCCGTCAGCCCGACGGCTGGTTCGGTCCGGGCGAAGGGCGCGCAGGCGTGGCCACCGGGTTGAAGGGCCGTGAGGATCTCTGGCCGAACATGGTCATGTTGTTCTGCCTGCAATCCTATTACGACCAGACGGGGGACGAGCGCGTCATCGAGTTGATGCGGGATTTTTTCCGCTACCTGCTGGCGGTGCCCGAGGACCGGTTCCTGCCCGGTTACTGGCCGAAGATGCGCGTGGGCGACCAAATCTACAGCATCTACTGGCTCTACAACCGCACCGGCGACGAAGGACTGCTCGAACTGGTCCACAAGTCCCACCGGCACGCCGCCCGTTGGGACGAGCGCATCATCAACTGGCACAACGTCAACCTCGCCCAGGGCTTTCGCGAACCCGCGCTTTACCACGTGCTGACCCACGATCCACGGCACCTCGAGGCCACCGAGTTCGTCTGGACCAAACTGCGCGAAATCTATGGCCAGGTGCCGGGCGGCATGTTCGGCGGCGACGAAAACTGCCGGCCGGGCTACACCGGACCGCGGCAGGCCATCGAGACCTGCGGCATTGTCGAAGAGATGCTCTCCGACGAAATCATGCTCGCGATCACGGGCGACCTGCGCTGGGCGGACCGGTGCGAGAACGCGGCGTTCAACAGCATGCCCGCGGCGTTCACCGCCGACCTCAAGGGCTTGCGCTACCTGACCGCGCCCAACCAGCCGCAAAGCGATCACGTCAGCAAGTCGCCCGGTATTCAGAATGGCGGCCCGATGTATTGCATGGATCCGCATGACCACCGCTGTTGCCAGCACAACGCGGGGCATGGCTGGCCCTACTTCGCGCAGCACCTCTGGTACGCCACCCCCGGCAACGGGCTGGCCGCGGTGCTTTACGGCGCCAGCGAGGTCAACGCGAAAGTCGGCGATGGCGTGGCGGTAACCATCGTCGAGACCACGCGCTATCCGTTCGAGGAAACCGTGGCCTTCCGCGTCACGCCGACGGAAGCCGTGCGTTTTCCGCTGTTCCTCCGGATTCCCGGTTGGTGCGCGAAGCCCCGGATTGCGCTGAACGGCAAATCCGTCAAGGTGAAGGCCCGGGCCGGCGCTTACGTCCGCCTTGATCGCGTCTGGCAAAGCGGCGACGAAGTCACGCTCGAACTGCCCATGTCGGTGGATGTGACGACCTGGACCCGCAGTTGGAACACCGTCTCGGTCTCGCGCGGTCCGCTCACCTACTCGCTCGAAATCGACGAAGACTACGTGCGCGCCGGCGGCACCGACGAGTGGCCGGCGTGGGACATCTTCCCCGCCTCGCCCTGGAACTACGGACTCGAACTTGCGGGCCGCAATCCGGCGAAGTCTTTCGAAGTCGTGCAAGCCGGCTGGCCGGCGGACGATCAACCTTGGACGACGGCCAGCGCGCCCGTGCTCCTCCGCGCTCAGGGCCGGCGCATCCCGGAATGGCAGCTCGACGAGAAGGGGTTGGTGATGGAGGTGCAGGCCAGTCCCGTGCGGTCGGTTGAACCCGTCGAGGAGATCACGCTCATTCCGATGGGCGCGGCGCGGCTGCGGATTTCGGCCTTTCCGGTGATCGGTTCCGACAAGGAGGCGCACACCTGGGAGACGCCGGTCATGCCCAAGGTGCGCGCGTCGCACTGCCACGACGGGGACAGCCTGGCGGCGGTGGCGGACGAGAAATCCCCCGCCAGTTCGGACGACCACTCGATTCCGCGCTTCACCTGGTGGCCGCGGAAGGGGACCGCGGAATGGATCGAGCGCGAGTTCGACACGCCGCAAAAGGTCGGGAAGGTCGGGGTCTATTGGTTCGACGACACCGGCCGCGGCGGCTGTCGGGTTCCGGCTTCCTGGACGTTGCTCCACCGCGTTGACGGCGCGTGGAAGCCCGTGGCCAACGACGGCGGGTTCGGCGTGGCGAAGGACCGCTTCAACGAGGTGACCTTCGCCCCGGTGACCACCGATGCGCTGCGGATTGAGGTGCAATTGCAGCCCGAGATGTCGGGCGGGATTCTGGAATGGCGGGCGGGCGAGTGACCCACCGCCGGCGCCATTCGCGCCCTGAACTCGGAGAGACGCTCATGAATCATCGAAAGCTCACACGCAGGCACGGGATCGACAGCCAGGCTGGTTCTGCCCATGGAGGCAGGTGCGTTCAGCAAATCGTGGCGACCGGGTGGCTGGCCGCCAGCCTTTCCGCCGCCACCCCGGACTTCAGCCAGGCGCCCGGGGTGATCATCGATCATCTGCCGGCGGTGTCCGGTCTGTATGTCGGTTCGCCCGGACTCGCCGTGCTGCCGAACGGCGATTACCTCGCGTCGCATGACCATTTCGGACCGCAGAGCGGCGAGCATGAGCGCGCCATCACCGCCGTGTTTCGCTCGGGCGACCGCGGAGCGACCTGGGAACGGGTCAGCACCGTCGATGGCCAGTTCTGGTCGACCCTGTTCGTGCCGCCGTCGGCGCTGTTCCCGGGCGCGGCGTATCTGCTGGGCACCGACGCCCACTACGGCCAGGCGATTGTGCGACGTTCCACCGATGGCGGGCGCACCTGGACGGAACCGGTGGACGATCTGACGGGCCTGCTCTTCGCTGACAACGGATACCACTGCGCGCCGGTGCCGGTCACGGTGCATCGGAACCGCCTCTGGCGCGGGATGGAAGACTCGCGCGGACCGGGGGGTTGGGGCACGCGCTTCAATGCGTTCATGATGTCGGCGCCGGTGGGCGCCGGCTTGCTCGATGCCTTTCAGTGGACCGCCAGCAACCGGCTGGCGGGAAACACCAACTGGCTCGACGGCCGGTTCCAGGGCTGGCTGGAAGGCAACGCGGTGGTCGATCCCGACGGACGGCTGGTCGATATGCTGCGGGTGGCCACCGCGGAATGGCCCGAGCACGCCGCGATCATCCGGGTAAGCGATGATGGCCGGGAGGCGACCTTCGATCCGGCGTCGGGGTTTGTGAATTTCCCCGGGGGCGCGAAGAAGTTCGCCATCCGTCACGACGAAAGAACCGGGCTCTACTGGTCGCTGGTCAACTACATTCCCCCGCGGCACCGGGACCGGAAGCCGGGCTCCACCCGGAACACGCTGGCTTTGAGCAGCTCGCCGGACCTCCGCCACTGGGACGTGAACAGCGTGCTTCTGTACCACCCGGATCCGGTCAACCACGGCTTCCAATACGTCGAATGGCTGTTCGACGGGGACGACCTCATCGCGGCGAGTCGCACCGCCTGCGACGACGGTCTGGGCGGCGCGCACAACAACCATGACGCCAACTTCCTGACCTTCCACCGCATCCCCGGCTTCCGGTCGCGGACCCTGGCCGATTCCCCGGAGACGATCCGGGCCGAGGTGTGGAACGACGCGGCCGCGCGCTCGAAGGCGTCGCGGATTCTCCTGCTCGGCGATTCGATTTCGATCGGCTACCACCCCTACGTGCGCGAGGCGCTGGCGCAGGATCGGGTGGTGATGCGACCCACACGCGGACCGGGTCGGCCGGAAAACTGCGAAGGGACGTTGAAGGGCGTCGGGGCGGTGGACCGGTGGTTGGCGATGTACGGCGGGCGTTGGGACGTGATCCACTTCAACTTCGGGTTGCACGACCTGAAGCGGGTGGATCCCGTGACCCGCCAGAACTCGAACGATCCGCAGGACCCGCCGCAATCCGATCTCGGGGCCTACGAGCGACAATTGCGACAGATCGTGGAGCGTTTGCAGACGACCGGGGCCCGGTTGATTTTTGCCACGACCACCCCGGTTCCTGAAGGCGTGCGTCCGTGGCGGGAGGAAGCGGACGTGGCGCGCTACAACGAGGTGGCCGTGCGGCTGATGCGCGAAAAGGGAATTCAAGTGAACGACCTCCACGCGCACGCCCTGCCGCACCTCGCAGAATGGCAAATCCCGGCGAACGTGCATTTCAAACCCGAGGGCAGCCGCGCGCTGGCGGCGCAGGTGGTGCGCGTCTTGACAGCGCCTTGAACACGCGTGATCCGATGGTTGGCGCCGCGGTCCGGCGCTGGTTTTTCGATTCAGTTCCGGGCCGGCATCCGGTAGGCTCGGGCGCGTGAAATCACTCCGCCCGCTGACCGGACTGTCGTTGCTGTGCGTGCTGGCTGCCTTCGGCGGGGCGAAAGGCACGACGCCCTCCAGCCCGCAGGCCCTCCCGGCCGGGGTGACCGCTGCGGAACGGATTCTCGTGCTCGGCGACAGCATCACGTATGGCGGGCTCTACGTGGAGTACTTCGAGACCTTCCTGCGCCGTGCGCATCCCGAGTGGCGCGGCGAGCTGCTGAATCTGGGCCTGCCGAGCGAGACCGTCAGCGGGCTTTCGGAGGATGGCCATGCCGGCGGGCAGTTTCCCCGGCCCGACCTCCACGAACGACTGGACCGCGTCTTCGCGCAGACCAAACCGAACCTCGTCATCGCCTGTTACGGGATGAATGACGGCATCTATCTGCCCTTCGAGGAAGACCGCTTCCGCCGTTTCCAGGAAGGCATCCGGCGTCTGCGCGACAAGGCGCAGGCGGCCGGCGCGGCCATCATCCACCTGACGCCGCCGACCTTTGACCCGAAATTCGGCCGGGCAAATCTGCCGGCCGGGGAGGACTACAACACGGTCCTTGACCGCTACTCGGACTGGCTGCTGGCCCAGCGTCGACGCGGCTGGACGGTGATCGATCTGCACGGCCCGATGAACCGGCACCTGGCCGAGCGGCGGGCGCAGGACCCGGATTACCGCCTGGCAGGAGATGGCGTGCACCCGAACGAAACCGGCCACTGGCTCATGGCGGTGCCGTTGATGATCCATTTCGGGGCGCCGGCGACGCTGGCAGATACGGACACCGACGCCTCGTGGCTGCGAGGGCAACCGGATGGGGCGGAGTTTTTCCGTCTGGTGCAGGAACGGCAACGGCTGCTGAAGGACGCGTGGCTGACCGCCACCCGCCACCAACGCCCCGGCATGCGCTCGGGCTTGCCGCTGGAGCAGGCGGGCGTCAGGGCGGCCGAACTGGACCGGCAAATCCGCGCGTTGAACTGGCCCATGGAAACCACCCGCCGAACCTGGAACGGTTTCGAACGCCAGGACTTCTCCGTGGCCGGCCGCACACTCAGCGTCATCGTCCCGCGCCAGCCGCTGCCGGGCCGGTTGTGGGCCTGGAAAGGCGAGTTCCTGGACGCCTTTCCCAAGGCCGAAATCGCCCTGCTCGAACGCGGCGTCTTCATCGTCTACCTGTCCGTGCCGGACCTGCTCGGCTGCCCGTCCGCCGTGGCGCTCTGGAACCGCGCCTACGAGACCCTGACCGGTGAATATGGCTTCGCTGCGCGGCCGGCCCTGATCGCCCTGAGCCGGGCGGGGTTGTACTGCTACAACTGGGCGATCGCCAATCCCAACCACGTCGGCTGCATCTACGCGGACGCCGCGGTGTGCGACTTCAAGAGCTGGCCCGGGGGCCGCGGCAAAGGCAAGGGCAGCGAACGGGACTGGCGCCTGGTGCTCGAACATTACGGCTTTTCCTCGGATGCCGAAGCGCTGGCGTACCGGGGCAACCCGGTCGACAACCTCGAACCTCTCGCCCGGGCCGGTGTCCCGCTGTTGCACGTCTATGGCGAGGCCGATGACGTGGTGCCGTGGGAAGAAAACACCGGGCTGGTCGCCGAACGTTACCGGGCCCTGGGCGGGAGCATCGCGCTGATCAGCAAACCCGGGGTGGGGCATCACCCGCACGGTCTGGACGATCCCACGCCCATCGCCGATTTCATCCTCCGCCACCTG
This sequence comes from Verrucomicrobiales bacterium, assembly GCA_024233305.1. Taxonomy (GTDB): domain Bacteria; phylum Verrucomicrobiota; class Verrucomicrobiia; order Limisphaerales; family J093; genus J093. The sequence goes on along the minus strand of JACKPV010000023.1, from coordinate 172,400 downwards.
CAAGCTGCCCCCGCAGCAACGGCCCCATGACCGTTCGGGCACGATCCTCAACCGCGTCCCCATCAACCCCGGAAAAGCCCGCGAAATGCTCTCCATGAACCCCTCGACTGTTCTCTCCTCCATCGTGCTGGCGGGCGCCTGCCTGCCCGGCCTGGGAGCGCCCGCAGCGGCGCCATCACGCCCGAACGTCCTCGTCATCCTGGCCGATGACATGGGCTTCTCGGATGCCGGCTGTTACGGCGGCGAGATTGCGACGCCGAACCTCGATGGCCTGGCCGCGAACGGGCTGCGGTTCACGCAGTTCTACAACACGGCCCGCTGCTGGCCGACGCGGGGAGCGTTGATGACCGGTTACTACGCCCAGCAGGTGCGCCGCGACACGGTGCCGGGAGTGCGGAGCGGCGGAGGGGGCGCGCGTCCGGCCTGGGCCGGCCTGTTACCGGAGATGCTCAAGCCGCTGGGCTATCGTTGCTACCACTCAGGCAAATGGCACATCGACGGGCCCCGGCTGAAGGCGGGCTTCGACCGGTCCTACAGCATGGAGGACCACGACCGCTTCTTCTCGCCGCGCAACCACCTCGAGGACGACCAACGCCTGCCGGACGTCGAGCACGGGAGCGACTTCTACGTGACAACCGCCATTGCGGCCCACGCGATCCGGTGCCTGGAGGATCATGCGGCCAACCACGCGGAGGCCCCGTTCTTCCACTACCTCTGTTTCACCTCGCCCCACTTCCCGTTGATGGCTCCCGCAACCGACATCGCCCGCTATCAGGGGCGGTACGACGTCGGCTGGGACGCCATCCGGCAGGCGCGGTGGGAACGGATGACGCGCATGGGCTTGGTCCACCACACCCTTCCGGCGCTCGAAGGGGAGATCGGGCCTCCCTACGATTTTCCCAAAGCGATCGAAGCCCTCGGACCGGGCGAGGTCAACCGCCCCCGGCCCTGGGCCGAACTCAGTCCGGAACAGCGGACCTTCCAGACGGCCAAAATGGCCGTCCACGCGGCCATGGTTGATCGCATGGACCAGGAAATCGGGAAGGTACTTGCTCAATTGCGGGCGATGGATGCCTTCGACAACACGCTGGTCTTCTTCCTCTCAGACAACGGTGCCAGCGCGGAAATCATGGTTCGCGGCGACGGCCACGATCCGCAGGCGCCGCCGGGTTCGGCCGCCAGCTACCTGTGCCTCGGACCGGGTTGGTCGAGCGCAGCGAACACGCCGTTGCGGCGGCACAAGACCTGGGTGCACGAAGGCGGGATCAGCACCCCGCTGATCGCCCACTGGCCGAATGGCATCCGGGCGCGCGGCGAGTGGCGACGCACTCCGGGGCACGTGATCGATCTGGCTCCCACGATCCTCGAAGTCGCCGGCGGCCGGTGGCCCTCGACGCGGGAGGGTATCGCGGTGCCGCCACCGCCGGGCCGGAGCCTGCTGACAGTCTTTGCCCGTGACGAGGGGCTGCCCCGCGAAAGCCTGTGGTGGCTGCACGAAGGGAACCGGGCACTGCGGGCGGGGAACTGGAAGCTCGTCGCGGATGCCAGGACCGGGCGTTGGGAACTCTACGATCTTGCAGCCGACCGGGGTGAATCGCGTGATCTCGCCGCTGCGATGCCGGCGAAGGTGGCCGAACTCGAACGCCGGTGGGAAAGCCAGTGGCTGGAGGTTCAACTTCTGGCCCGGGATGAGTAAATTGCCCGCTTGACACCGGGGCAGGGTCTAGTAGCCTTACCAACGAAGTTGAGATATGGAGAGCTAATTGGAAGTGTTCGGGAAATGGACATGTCGGGCTTTCCTGATTGGCAAGAGCGGATTTTGACATACAGAGATTTCCGGCTTTGATCCGGGTGTCAGGACGTTTCTTCAGTGGGTTCCCCACCCCCTCCTCCTTGGCGTCTGATACCCGGATCTCTTTTTTTGCCCATCGAATCGTCGGGCCGACCGGAAACGGTTTGACTTGATACGAGCCCCTGCGGAGGCTGCGAGGTCGTTTTCATGAGTGATTCAACCGATATTCTCGCCGGATTTCCGGCCAGCAAAGAGTTCTTCGTTGGGATCGATTCGGACGGTTGCGTGTTCGATACGATGGAGATCAAGCACAAGGAGTGCTTCACCCCCTGTTTCATCAAGCATTTCCGCCTGCAAGCGGCGAGCAAATACGCCCGGGAAGTCTGGGAATTTGTGAACCTCTACTCGAAGACCCGGGGGGTAAACCGCTTTCCGGCCCTCTCGAACGCCCTCAACCTGATGGCCGAACACCCGCACGTTCAGGCTCGCGGGGTGGCCGTCCTGAGCAGTGACGACCTTGATGCCTGGCTGGCGGGCGAAACCATCTATACAAACGCCACCCTCGAAGCCGCCATCCGGGATGGTCACGACGAATTGCAGGGGATCCTCGACTGGTCGTTGGCGGTAAACCAGGCCATCCGGGACATGGTCTTCGGCGTGCCCCCCTTCCCCGGGGTGCGCGATAGCCTCGACCGTTTGCATGGTCTGGCCGACATGATGGTGATTTCCCAAACCCCCACCGAAGCCCTCCAACGCGAATGGGATGAGAACAACCTCGCAAGTTACGTACAGGTGATCGCCGGTCAGGAAATGGGCTCGAAAACCCAGCACCTCAAGCTGGGCGCCGGCGGGAAGTACGCGCCGCGGCACGTGTTGATGGTCGGGGACGCTCCCGGCGACTTCAAGGCCGCGAAGCTCAACAATGCCCTCTTCTACCCGATCATCCCCGGCCGCGAGGAGGAATCCTGGGCGCGGCTCGTGGACGAGGCGATCGACCGGTTCACGAGCGACCAGTATGCCGGGGATTACGAGACGGCGTTGATCGAGGCGTTTAACCAGGGATTGCCCGAACGGGCGCCCTGGCAGATCTGATCCGATGCGGATCCTGATCGCTCCGGACAAGTTCAAAGGCACGCTGACCGCCGAGGCAGCCACGAATGCCATCGCTCGCGGATGGCGTCGCAAACGGCGCGGCGATGAACTCGAGTGCCTGCCCATCAGCGACGGGGGGGATGGATTCGGGTCCCTGCTGGGACGACGCCTCGAGGCCGAAGCCCGTCAGCTCGACACGACCGATGCTGCCGGCCGCCCGGTGACGGGCACTTGGTGGTGGGTGGCTCGGGACAGGTTGGCGATTCTCGAAACGGCCAACGTCATCGGGCTCGCCCTTTTGCCTCCCGGACGGTTTCACCCGTTCGAACTCGACACCTTCGGCCTGGGGGGAATGCTGCGCGCTGCCGCCGCCGCCCGGCCGAAGCGGTGCGTGGTGGGGATCGGGGGGAGCGCGACGAATGATGCCGGCTTCGGACTCGCCCGCGCCCTGGGTTGGCGCTTCGAGGATGCCCGCGGAGACACCATCCCGCGCTGGCCCGAACTGACCTCGCTTGCCAGAGTTCGCCCCCCTGTCCGGCCACCGCGTTTCCAGGAACTCGTCGTCGCGGTGGACGTGCGCAATCGCCTGCTCGGCGCGCGAGGGGCGAGCCGGATTTACGGACCGCAGAAAGGGCTGCGTCCGGAGGACATGGCGCCAGCGGAACGGGCCTTCCAGCGTTTGGTGCGGGGTTGGAAGACCACGATGGGAAAGGCCACGAGTCCGGCAAGCGAACCAGGAGCGGGTGCCGCGGGCGGGCTCGGTTTCGGACTCGCGGCGTTTTGCGGGGCGCGGATCGAATCGGGTTTCGAGATCTTCGCGCGCCACACGGAACTCGCCGAACGGATCGCCGCGGCGGACCTGGTCATCACGGGCGAGGGCGCGCTCGACCTGACCAGCGTGGCCATGGGCAAGGGGGTCGGTCGCGTGGCCGCCCTTTGCCGGCGGGCCGATGTGCCCTGCGTGGGACTGGCCGGCATCGTGGCGGCGGATGCCCGCGTGCGCCGGGCCTTCACCCGAATCCTCGCCCTGACGCCCGACTTGACCAGCACTGCGGAAGCCATGCGGGATGCGGGCCGCTGGTTGGCCCGCCTGGCCGAGGGGCTGGCCTCCGAGTGGCCCGCCAACAAACGGGGTCAGGTGCGGAGCAAAGGGTGAACCCTCCGCCGGACAGCGGTTATCGCGGGCGACTGGCGCCCTCGCCCACGGGCCACCTTCACCTCGGGCACGCGCGGACTTTCTGGACCGCTCAGGAGCGGGCGCGCTCACTTCAAGGCAGGCTCATCCTCCGCAACGACGACCTGGACCGTCCGCGTTGCCGGCCGGAGTTCATCGCGGCGATGTTCGAGGATCTGCGGTGGTTCGGTCTTCGCTGGGACGAAGGTCCGGACGTTGGCGGCCCGTGCGGTCCCTATGATCAAAGTCAGCGACACTCGCATTACCTGGCCGCTTTCGAGCGACTTCGGGGAGCGGGGTTCCTTTATCCCTGCGCGTGTTCGCGCCGAGACATTCGACTTGCGGCGTCAGCCCCGCATCCGGAGGACGATGAACCGGTCTACCCGGGGACCTGTCGGAACCTTCCCGCGTCGTACGGGACCGGACGTCCCTGCGCCTGGCGCTTTCGGGTGAGCGACGGCGAAACGGTCCGCTTCCTCGACGGCGCGCAGGGGGCACTGCATTTCGTGGCCGGAGGAGACTTCGGCGATTTCGTCGTCTGGCGCCAGGACGGAGCGCCTGCCTACCATCTTGCCTGCGTGGTGGATGACGGCTTGATGGGCGTCACGGAAGTGGTGCGGGGCGCAGACTTGTTGCGCTCGACGGCCCGTCAGATCCTGCTCTTTCGTGCGCTCGGCTGGCGCGAGCCGAAGTGGTTTCATTGCCCGTTGGTCACGGACGCGACAGGCATACGGCTGGCCAAACGGCACGCTGCATTGAGTCTCCGAACGCTGCGCGGTCAAGGGCTGTCCCCGGAGGAACTCCGCGCGACGTGGAGTTGAGGCGTTGGGCGGTACCCCGCTTCGCACCGCGGGCCGGAATCAGGGCTTTGCCGCCGACTCCTGCGCGGCGGACCGCCGCAGGACAGCGAGTGCTTGCTTCACCTGGTCGGCCGGGAGCGCGTAGGTCGTCACGCGATCCACGCGAGCAATGTTGATGCCGATCACGTCGCCGTCGAGATTGAGCAGCGGCCCACCGAGCGCGTCAGGCGGGAGCGGGATGGTATGCTGGATGACCTGCGCGAACCCGGTCCGGCGACGCGAGGTTGGGCCGCTCATGCGCTGGTTGCGATCGAAGGCATCGAATACCGCACGGTAGCCGAGCACGACGTCGAGTTCACGGACCTCCCCTTCACGGTCGAATTCGAGGTGAACTTGGTCGCCCGGGTTGCGCCGCTTGATGCGCTCGATCAATGCGTCCACGGCGCCCACCGGCTCGCGGTCCACGGCCCGGATGCGGTCTCCCTCCAGCAACCCCGCGGCGGCAGCGGCGCTGTCGGGGTAGACTTCCGCAATGGTGACCGCGCCTTCCTCCGAGCCCCGTCCGGAAGCCAGCCGCACACCGAGAGCCCCGCCTGCTCGCTCGATGGGACGCAACGCCGCCCCAACGACCCCCAGCCAGGGATCCGTTCCCGGAAGCGGCGCTGTCACCCACTGGCCAACCGCCACCCCGCGCAAGGCCGGCCAACCGGCAGTTTGGAGTCCATCGGCATCCACCCGCAGCAACGCCAGATCGGAATCGGTGTCCTTTGCCGCGATCCGCGCCGGCAACACCCGTCCGTCGTGGAGACGCACCATGACCGGTTCGGCCAGTTCGCTGGCCTTCCCCAGGATCTCTCCGCGCGGTCCAACAACGGTGCCCAAGCCCACCCGATCCTTGTCGTGCAGGACTTCAACCGTGGCGCCGGCGACGGTTTCAACGATCGGCCCCACGGCCGCCACAGTGGAATGGCCGTTGGTTCGCTGGTCCGCCGGGAGAAACTCGCGCTGCTGACCGTGGGTTATCCCGACCCAGCCCGCGGCGGCCAGGGCGAACAGGACGACGCCCCGGGTTGCACGCCAATCCGATCCGCCACCAAAGCGGGAAGCGCAGGTGCTTTCGGCACGGAGGACCGGAGTCGGCAAGGCGGGATCAAGGAGGTTCATTTCGGGTTCGCAGTCCGGGTTTCGGGTTTCGGACATCCGTCGGTCACGGTCCGCGGGGACGACGGCGGCGCGGACGTTCGCCCAATTCCACCTTGACCGAACGCTCGGCTTCCGCCTGTCGGTAACGAAGGGTCACCTCCTCGCCGGGAGCGTGGGCGCCGACCGCGATACCCAATTCGTCGGGGGACCCCACGGCGTAGTCGTCCACCCGCAGGATGATCCAGCCGGGTTCGAGCGAGGCTTGCGCCGCCGCCGAGCCGGGCGCCACCGAATCGATCAGAAGCCCGTCGGGATGGGTGGAAGTCCGGATGCCCAGCCAGCCACCCCCACGACCATCCTGGCGCGGGATTGTCTCGCCGGCCAGGAGCGGTTCCCAGAATCGTTGAACGGCCTCGACTGGGGCGTGGTAGTTTTCGTCCAGTTCATCCGCGATCCGGCTGTTGATGCCGATGACTTCGCCCGCGAGGTTGAACAACGGTCCGCCCGAATCACCGCCAATAAGCTGGCAGTCGGTCTGAATGACGTTGCGCCCTTTGACGATCACCCGCCCGACGCGCACCACCGGCCCGCGCGCCGCGTCGTACCCCGAGGAATGACCGAGCACAAAGCACCAATCGCCCGCCACCGACGAACCGTTCTCCGCCATCGGAGCGAAAGGCCACTCGCCGGGCTCGATGATCTTGAGCATGCCAGCGTCGGCGAACCGGGTGCTACCGAGGGTCTCGGCCGCGACGTGACGTCCGTCATCCAGCGTGAGCAACGCGCGGCGTCCGGGCCGTCCGACCACATGTTCGGCGCACAGCACGTAGCCATCCGGGGTCACGATCACCCCGCTCCCGCCGCCGCTGACCACCACCGTGGCATCTCGCGCGCGAGGCAGGGCCTGTTGCACCTGATGCTCCACCGACTTGAGGTCGGCCAGGGAAACCGCCGTCCCCGCCGCCCCGACCATCGGCTGAACCACCAACAACGACGCTGCAACCCTCGCGAGCCAACGGTGCCAGCAACTTTCGGGATAACCTTTGCTCACAGATTTCAGTAGACGCGACGCAATCCCGAGGGGTTACACCCGCGCCCGGCCAACATAGCCCCCGTCGCGCATTTCTCAACGGCGGACCGCCGGTCGGACACCGCCGGGGAAAGCGAGGCGCCATCAGGGAAAGAACTGCCGGGGTGCGGGATTCCGCAGCCCCGGCGGAAACCCGCGGGTCAGGTTAATATCCGAGCGCGGATCACCTGCCGTATTCGCGGACGTAGTCGATGCACTGGGTCACTTCCGGTACGCTGTTGTCCCAGTTGTATTCGTATTCGATCGAGATGTTGCCGGCGAAGCCCTGCGCCTTCAACTCGTCGAGGCACTCCTTGATGCCGGACTTGCCCTGGCCGTAGGGCACGTCGTGGGCGTCGCGCTTGCCGAACTCGTTCAAGTCCTTCAGGTGGCTGCTGATGATCCGTCCGCGCAGCACCCGCAACGCCTCCACCGGCACGATGCCGGAGCGGGTCCAGTGTCCGGTGTCCGCCGCCGCCCCGATGCGCGGATCGCGTCCTTCGACCAGGCCGGCGATGTAGTACGGGTTCCAAACCTTATAGCCCGGGCGGCTCATGTCGCCGGGGTGATTGTGAAACCCGACGGCGATGTCGAACTCCTTGACCAGCTTTTCGATGGTGTTGATGGCGTCGGCGGATTCAGTGGTGATCGCGCGCATGCCCATCTTCTTCGCGAACTCGAAGACCTTGCGGGCACCGGCCTCGTCGGCGGGGATGCCGACCACGCCGTAGTTGACGGCTTTCAGACCGTGCTTGGCGAGCTTGGCCTTGAGCTGGGCCACGACCTCGTCGAGTTGCGGCGAGCTGTGGTCGACCTTCAAGTCGGGAGACTCCTTGCTGAGCCGCTGCCCCGGGTAGAACTCGATGACCTTGCCGCCGGCCTGGGCGGTCTTCTCGATGGCCTCGAATGCGGTGAAGCGGTTGAAGGTGTAGGCCTGGCAGCCAATGGCAAACCCGCCGACCTTGTTGCTGTCGGGGATGGCCGGCTGGGCAAGGGCGGGAAGGGAGGTGAACGTCGCCAGACCGGCCAGTGCCAGTCCGCGACCCAGTTGTTGAACCAGTGTTTTCATTTCGTGATGCGGCCCGGCGTCAGTGAACCGATTCACGGACGCCAGGTCAAAAAGTGGACGCAGGCGACCATCCGGGCCTTCACGGCTGAAGCCCTGGCGGCCGGGAGAGGATTTCGGCGGCAATAATCGCCTCACGCGCGCTTCGCGGTCGGGCGAGGGCGGCCCGGACGCGTTGCACTTCGGGGCTGGTCCGCTGGCGTCGCTGCGGTTTCTCGGCGGATTCCACGCGTCCGTCCTGGCGCAGTTGCCCCAGCCGGTCCAGGCGCGCGGACACGCTCTGATCCAATTGCTGGGCACGGTGATAGGCGGCGTCGGCGCGCTTGAGGCGGGCGAGGCGTTCGTGCAACCGTTCCTTCGCGCCCTCCATTCGTTGTTCGAGTGCGGGAACGGCGGATGGCCGGGGAGAAGGCACGTCCGCGGGAAACGGCCTTTGCGCGGCCGCCGAAGCCGGTTCAGGGGGAAAAACAACCGGCGGTGGTTCGGCGGGTGGAGGCGGCGCAGGCGGCGGACGGTCGTCGAAAAGGCGGCGCAATTCGGCTTCCCAGTCCCAGGGCTTGCGGCCGGGCGCGGCTTCCGTCGGCGGGGGCGCGTCGGCCGTCGATTCCGTAGGCAGAGCGCTCCGCTGCTGTTCCTCCTGTTTGCGTTTCAGCCAGTTGGAAAGCGCCGAGATCGCGATGATGACGACGAAGAAGAGGAGGCTTTCCATGGCTCAAACGGGTTTCCGGTTAGGGGCCGGGCGGGCGTTCGGCCGCCGGGCCGGGGGCGCCGGCGGCCAGAACGAACCGGGTCTATTTCTGTTGCTTTCCACCCTCGGGATCGTCCCCGCCGCGCGCGATGCTCTCCCGCATGGTGGTATCGGCCGCGATGTTCTTGAACCGGTAGAAGTCCATCACCCCGAGGTTGCCACTCCGGAAGGCTTCGGCCATGGCGAGCGGCACCTGGGCTTCGGCCTCGACGACGCGGGCCCGCATTTCCTGGGTGCGCGCCACCATTTCCTGTTCAAGCGCAACCGCGGTGGCGCGGCGGACCTCGGCCTGGGCCTGGGCGATAAGCTTGTTGGCCTCGGCCTGCTCGGCCTGGAGTTTGGCGCCGACATTCTCCCCGACATCGACATCGGCGATGTCGATCGAGAGGATCTCGAAGGCGGTGTTGGCATCGAGGGCCTTGTTGAGCACGGTCTTCGAGATGCGGTCGGGGTTCTCGAGCACCTCCTTGTAGCTGGCGGCGGAACCGATGGTCGAGACGATGCCCTCACCGACGCGGGCGACGATGGTCTCCTCGGTGGCGCCCCCCACGAAGCGGTCGAGATTGGTGCGAACGGTCACCCGCGCGCGGGCCTTGATGACGATGCCGTCCTTGGCCACGCCGTCGATGGTGGTTTTGCCGCTGGCGGGATTCGGGCAGTCGATCACCTTCGGATTGACCGAGGTCTTGACCGCATCGAGGACGGTCTTGTTGGTGCCCTTGGTGGCGAGGTCAATGGCGCAGGCGCGGTCGAAGTGAAGGCGGATGCTGGCCTTCTGGGCGGCGATCAGGGCCCGGGCGACCATGGCAACGTCGCCGCCCGCCAGGTAGTGAACATTGAGCTGGTCGACGGAGATTTCGAGGCCGGATTTGCGGACGTTGATGTAGTTGTCGACCAGCATGCCGACGGGCACGCCGCGGAGGCGCAGGGCGGCCATTTCGATGAGACCGACGTAGGCGCCCGAGACCCAGGCCCGGATCCAGATCCCGAAGAAATTGAACAGGAGGATGAAGAGGACGAGGGCGACGACGCCGAGAAAGATCCCGATCACCCACTCGAAGGGGATCGCGCCAAGGAGCAAGGAGGTCGTATTCATGGCCGGTTCACGAGGTTGGTGGCATGGGTTTGGAAGCGCAAGTCAAATGGCCCGCACGACGACGCGCAAGCCCTCGACGGCCACCACCTTGACGGCGGCGCCGCTTTCGATGAGGTCGCCCTCGGTCACGACGTCAACACGACGTCCGTCGATTTCCGCGGTGCCCGAGGGGCGGAGGTTGGTGAGGGCGGCGCCGGTCTGGCCGAGGAGTTCCGGTTGCTCGACGCCGAGGTTGCCCACGGCGCGGTGCGTGACAAACAACCGGCCCACGCGGCTGTTTGGCATGAAGCGGATCCAGAGCAGGGTCAACAGCACGAGGGCCCCCACGGCGGCGAACAGGGTGTAGTTCCCGACGCGCGCGCCGTGGTCGCTGTAAGCCATCACCACGCCCGTGGTCAGGCAGCCGAAGCCGATCAGCCCGGCCACCAATCCCGGCAGCAGCGTCTCGACGAGCATCAGCACGATGCCTACCACCAACAGGGTGATGATGACGGTCATGGCGGATAAGATGGGTTTACCGCACGGTCGCGGCAAGTGGTTTCGCCATCCGACCGCCATCGCGGCCCGGCCCCCCGATCGCCCTCTTCGCCCGTTGCGTTACGGAAGCAACCCGAGCCCGCGGGCCCGCCGTTCAAGCTCCTGCCGTTCGGCGGGCCGGAACCGGTGGAACGGTTCGGCCATGTAATCGTCGCAAATGCCCATCAACGAGAGCATGCCCTTCATGCCCTTGATCACGGCGGACGCGTGCCGGCCCACCCGGTAGACCGCCCGGGCGATGGCCTGCACCTGGCGGTTCAGTTCGAGCATCCGTTCGAGATCCCGGGCGGCGGCCGCTTCGTAGAGATCGACGTAAAGCCGCGGCTTGAAGTTCGCCCCGCCGTTCACCCCGCCGTGCCCGCCCAGCAACACGACCTCGGCCATGAGTTCCTCGGGGCCGACGAACACCGCCCAGTCAGGCCGCGCGCGGGCGATGTCGATCAGGTCGTGGAAGTAGAGCATGTCGCCCGAGCTGTCCTTGATCCCGATGATGCCCGGCTGCTGCACGGCCCACCGGACGGTGTCACGGGCGAAGCTGACCTTGGTCATGCTCGGCATGTTGTAGAGCATCAAGGGCAGGGGGAGTTCGGGCAGGAGGTGTTCGAGATGTTCGATCAACTCCGGTTGTCCCGAGGGAAAATAGTAGGGGGTGGCGGTGACCAGGGCCGAAACGCCCTGGCCGGCGGCGTGGCGCGAAAGACCGATCATCTCGACAAAGGACGTGTCGGTGATGCCCGCCAGCACCGGGACCCGGCCGTTCACCTGCCGGCAAACCCGTTCGATCAATTCCCGGCGCAGACGATAGCTGAGGCTCGGCGCCTCACCGCTGGTGCCCAGGATGAACAGGCCCGCGACCCCGCCGGCCAGGATATGCTCGATCAGGCGTTCGAGGCCCGCCACGTCCAGTTCATCGCGCCCGCGCAAGGGCGTGATCATCGGGGGCACAATGCCGCGCAAGGGAAGGTTCAACCCGGAAGCAATCGTCGTCACACGGCAGATCAACGCCGAGGCGGATTCCGCTTGTCAACGAGGATCGCCGGCCCGCCACCGCACCGCCCGCCTCCCGGCGTTTTCGGATCGCGGATCCATTCCGCAGCAAGCGGGACCACCGGCGGGGCCAGCGGAATGAACTCCGCGCTCCGGGAGAGAAGGAATGCGATGGCTCCGAATCTCACCGCCCGTCGCCTTCCCGTGCCGGCGGCAAACCCGCTGCCCAGGCGCAGCCGCGGCGCATGATTTCCCCGACCCCCGGGTGGTTGGTGTAGGCCCGGGCATCGTGCCCCAGCACGGTTTGGAACGTCCGCCCCCGTCCATACTCCGCGGTGAAGGCCATCGGGTAGTACTTCTGATCCACTTTGGACCGCGCGCGCGCCACGACGTGAATCGGGGTGTCCCCCATCAAGCAGGTGTACAGCTCGTCGTCGGTGGCGAACGGTTGCAGGCCCCGGGTGATCGGATGGTCCGGGTCGGCAATCTCGACAGTGAACGGTCCCCGAGGGTCGTGTTGCCGTCCGCCGTCCGGACCGAACCAGACCCGCCCCGCCAACCGTACGAACTCGGGCCACTCGTTGCCGTCCCAGGCGCCGCAGGCAAAGTGCGTGAGCATCAGTCCCCGCCCGCCCGCGACCGCGCGCTGGAGGTTTTCGCGCGCCGCCGGCCCCGGCCCCGGGATTTCCCAGTCCATGAAATGCAGGATGATGACATCCCAATCGCCGAGTCGCGGCGAGGCGAGCACCGACGGATCCGCCGCGACGCGCACGTGCAGCCGCGGGTCCTTTTCCAACTCGGCCTGCAACACCGGAGCGGTTTCCCGCCACGGGTGTCCGGGGTAATCGATGCCGGTCACGATCAGCACCGCCGTTCCCGCTGCGGGAGCCGAGAGGTCGATGGGCACGGTCACCGGCAACGCGGGCGCTTCGGCTGACGCGGACGGCGGTTCTGCAGCCGGGGTATTGGTTGCGGGCAGCAACAGGGCGGCAAGGCCGGCAAGCAGGCGGACCAGACCGGCACGGCGGGGAAAGCAGCAACGGGTGTTCATGATGATCGATTCGTGGGTTCCGGTCGCGAACGCGCCGGGCGAAATCAGACGCCTTCCTCGATGTGGAGTTCCTTCAAAGTGGACCGCAGCCAAGCCAGCGATTCCTCGATCATCGCCCCGCCGGCGCCTTCGCATTCGATGCTGAGGGCGCCCTGGTAGCCACCATCGCGCAGCAGCGTCAGGCATTGGCGGATGTTGTCCGCATTGACGCCTCCGCCGAGCGGGCAGTGACTCACCGCGATCCCGGTCGCGCCGCCGCGGAGGGCCTGGGCGAGCGATTCGGAAACGTCCTTCACATGGACGTGACTTACCTTCGCCTGGAAGCGTTGCAGGAAGGCCACGGGATCCTGTCCCGCGATAAACGTGTTGCCGGTGTCCATGTTGAGACGCAGGAACGGGCTGTCACTGAACGCCTGCATTTCCGCCATGAAATCGGGGTTGGTGGTGAAGTAACCGTGCGGCTCGATGTTGACGATGATTTCGTGCGCCTCGGCCACGCGCAGAATCTGCTCGTAGCTCCGCTTCATGAGCGCCATCGACTCCCGGTCCGGCAAGCCTTCCGGCGCGTGGAGACCGTCCGTGGTGTCGACGCACGGACACCCGATCTGGGCGGCCCAGGCGATGGATTTCATGACATAGGGCACCCCGCGCAGCGGCCCGTCCTCGCCGCTCAGCGGGTAGGCGGCGTCCACCTGGGAGAAGCGGACCCCGAACTTGTCCATCTTGCGGCGGAGCAGGACCGGATCTTCGTAGAGCGCCACGTGGGGTTGGTAACCGAGGCCGTGAATCCAACTCACCCCGTCGATGAGCCCGCATTCGATGTAATGCACGTCGTTGCGCTGCGCCCACTCGAGACACTTCTCGAAGGACCAGTAGGCGGAATTGAAGGCGTCGGTGTGAAATCCAATTCTCATAGAGGTTCGGGGAGCTGTGGCGGATGGGCGCGCAGCGCACGAAGCCTGGCCGCGTCGCTCCGACGAGCATCCGCGGCCGGCCCCGGAGGAGCCATTGCGACCTCCCGCCGGATGGTGACTGTTCGAGGTTCCATGCAAGCCCGGCCAGGGTTGGGAGCACCGGGCGCTCCCAACCCTGCCGTCCGTGCCGTGAGTGGCATTATGGTCCGCTACTGGCTGAGACGGAAGAACTGTTGCGCTTCCGTGGGGACGACTTCCACGCCCGAGTTCGCTCCCTCAACGGGCGTCCAATCGCCGAGAACCGATGGCGCGCTTTCGAGCACGCCGTTCCCGGTCCACTCGATCCGCACCCGGTCGCCGACGCGACTGATGGTCAGCACGGCGTCGGCCGCGAGCGGCTCGAACCGGAAGGTGCCCGCGGCGTAGCGATTCGCGGGCCCGCCATCGGCGCCCGCCGGAAACGCTCCGGCATCGCCGTAGCGTCCGCCGCCCACGAACACGAGGGAACCGCCGTCGAAGGTCTCGAGCAGCGCCACCTGCTCGGGCGCCCCCTGCGTGTTGAACAACGGCTCCTCCGCACCGTAGCCCCAGGCGGCAATCACTCCCTCAAAACCGGCCGCCAGATCGAGGGGTTCGACCAGGTCCTTGAAACGGCTGCTCCCGACCAGTTCACCCGGATCCTCGGGACGGAACTCGATCGAGGCCAGCATCGTCCCGGTCCCACGATCGAACAGGGCGGCGGTTAGCGGCAGCAGCAGTCCGTCCGCCGCGTCGTCGTAAACCCCCAGCTGCACAATGCGCACGGGCTTCGCCACATCGAAGTCCATCCCGAGCGAACCGCCGAAGGCCTGGTTGCCGACGAGGACTCCGGCGGGATTGACATACGCAATGCCGGCCGCACGCGGGTTGGGGATGGCGCGGACCACGTTCGAGTCGGGACTCTCGATTCCCGTCTCGCTGACCGCCCGGACCAAGTAGAACACCTCGACGCCGTTGGGGAGTCCGGTGTCGCGATAGCTGGTGCCGGTCACTTCTGCCACCTGGGTGAACGGTCCCTCCGCCGCCGCGCCCCGCCACACACTGTAGGTCGCGGCCGGGAGCGGCTGCGTGACACTCAGCCACACCAGGCTGACCGCCCCGTCCTCCGTCGGCGACACCCGGCTCAACTCCGTGGCGCCCGGCTTCTCCGGCGGCGTGGCCTCATACTCGAAGGTCCCCGCGGCATAGCGCGCGGCCGGTCCGGCATCCAGCCCCGACGGAAACGCGCCGGGATCGCCATACCGGCTGCTGCCGACGAATTTGAGCGAGCCTTCTGCATCGTCGAGGGTCCAGACGACGGCATCCACGTTCCCGTGCGAGTTCAGCAGGCGTTCCTCGTTGCCGTAGCCTTCCGCCGCCATCACCCCCTCGAATCCGGCGGGAAGTTCCAGCGGGACCGTGAGCGCCTTGAACCGCATGCCTTCGATGGGCTCGCCCGGATCTTCCGGCGTAAACTCGACCGTCGCCAGCACTTCCTCGGTGGCCCGGTTGAAGATGCGGGCCGTGATGGTGAGGTTCATCCCGTCCGCGTTGTCGTCGAACACCCCGAGCCGCTTGATGATGATCGGATTCTGGACGTCGAAGTCCATCCCGAGAGATCCGCCGAAGGCCTGGTTGCCCGCGAGGCCATAAGGCGAGAGGTAGGCCAGATGATGGTTTTCGGCGAGCGCGTAGGGGATCGTGCAACGGGGCTCCGAATCGGGGCCCGCACTGCCGTCCTCGGCCACCGCTCGCACCACGTAACAGACAACTTCCCCGTTTGGCACGGTTTCGTCGCGGTAACTCGTCCCCGTGGTCTCGGCGATCTGATTGAACGGCCCGTCCACCGACGAACCGCGCCGTATCTGGTAGCGCGCGGCCGGCAGTGGCGTGGTCACGGCGTCCCAGACGATGGTGACCGAGCCATCCCCCGCCTGCACGCCGATGACGGGCTGACCCGGAGCCTGTGGCGCAGTGGTTTCGTAGACGAACGTGCCGGCCGCGTACGCCGCCGCGCCGCCCGTGTCCGGGTTGGTCGGAATGACGCCCGGGATGTCGGTCCACTTGCTGCCGACAAACCGCAGCGACCCGTTGCCGTCATTCAGCGTCCAGAACGCGGCGTCCGGATCGCCCCCGACGTTGAATTCCCGCTCTCCCTCCCCGTAGCCCTCCGCCACGATGATCCCCTGGAATCCGGTCTCGAGGGTGAGGGACGGCACGAGGTCCTTGAACCGGCTGCCGCCGATCAACTCGCCGTCGTCTCCGGGCGCAAAGTACGTCCAGGCCAGCAGATCCTGGGTCACCCGATCGTAGAGGTACACATAGAGGTACAACTGGATGCCGTCCGAGTTGTCATCAAAGGCGCCCAACCGGGTGATCTGAACCGGGTTGAGCACATCGAACTCCATGCCGAGCGGCCCGTCGAACGCCTGGTTGCCCGCGCTGCCGGCGGGGACTTCGTAGGCAATGACGGTCTCCTGGGCGCACATCCCGGGAAGAAGCAGAGAGAGGCTCGCGCCGAGCGCCGCCAGGCTCGGAAGGACCCGCGATCGCGCTGCGGAACGCGTCCGTTGCCGGGCCGGATGGAGGTGTTGTTTCATGGGTTCGTTCGTTTGTTGTTCCGATTGTTCTGCGAGAGCTTGCGGTCGGGTCCGATCAGGATCGCTTCGGCGGGGTCAGTCCGCCTCCCATCCATCGCGGCTGTGGTAGGCCCACCAATCCTCCTCCTCGGGGCTGCCGCGCACATGCTGGGCATGACCGTCCGCGCAAACGATGTTCATGCCCTTGTTGTGCGGCATGTAGACGTAATTCCAGTACGGGATTTCCCAGACCAGGGTGGCGGCAGACGGGTTGGCGACGTCGGCCGTGCGGCGGCCGCTGACGGGCCGGGAAGTCTCGTATTGCCAGGGATCGGAGGGATTGTCGCGCGCCTTGAGGTAGATGTGGTTCCAGACGTAGGTCACCCCGTCGTTGTCGTAGAAGAAGTCCTGGGTGAACCCGGAACCCGGCTCGCCCGCGGGGATCTTGATTTTGTAACCCACCGGGCAGGTGTAGATCCCGGGAGCCAGCCGGTACTCGCTCCGCCGCGTGGTCTTCGGCTTCGAGGTGTTCGTGCCCACGTACGGCTCGAGCAGCTCCGGCATCCACAGTTCGTCAGTGCGCAACGCATGATCGCCTCCCCACGCCCGCCCCCAGTTGCGGCAGAGGGGATAGCGATCCTCGTAATCGCTGATGTACATGTTCACGGCGAGCCCGATCTGCTTCTGGCTGCCCAGGCAATAGGTCTGATGGGCCTTGGCCTTGGCCTTGGACAGGGCGGGCAACAGCATGCCAGCCAGGATCGCGATGATGGCGATGACCACCAGCAGCTCGATGAGGGTGAAGGCCCGGAGCGGATTCCGACCATACCCGTGGGTATGGGAGAAGCGGCCAGGGGTATCGCAGCGACGTTGCATGTCAGGATGGGGTTGCGGTTGCGTGAACGGGGATGAGAACGGCGAGGAGGCTTTCCAGCATGCGCCCCTCTTCGCGGGACGAGCACAGTTCCGGCTCGAACAGCGCCCGGAGCTTGATGCCTTCCATGGCGGCGAGCATCGTGTTCACCGCGTCCTCCGGATTGGCGGGGGCAAGCTGGCCCGCCAGCACGGCGGCCTGCACCAACCCGAGATAGAACTCGCGGACGCTGTCGTAAAACTGCCGCCAGGCGGTCCGGGTTTCCTCGTGATGCACGGCGTGCGTGAAGATTTCCGTCGTGAAAACCCGGTTGTCCTGATCCAGCAGGCAGGTTCGCACGGCAAACCGCAGCGCGCGCCGCAAGCGGTCCCACGCGTCGCGCGCCGGGGCGACCGCCGCGTTCATGCGCCGCTGATAGGTCCGGTAGTAGAAGGCCGACGCGGCGGTGATGATCTCCTGTTTCGAGCGGAAGTGCCAGTAGAGGCTCCCTTTGGTCACGCCCGCCGCCGCGGCGATCTGGTCGAGGTTCACCCGCCGGAAGCCCTTCCGGGCAAAAAGCTGGAAGGCGCTTTCGATCAACCGGTCGCGCGTCGCCAGCGTTTCCTGTTCCGCCGAGTTCATGAATGCGGCTTGCTCTATACTGAACCGTATGGTCTGTCAAGCCAGAGCGGCCGCGCACCGCCGCAATCCGGCAGGCGAAAACCGCTTGTCCACCGCGCTCCCCTCCGGGATGCTGCCCGGCCCTGAGTCATGGTTGCCTCCGACACCGGAATGGACCTCTGGAAGGCGCGCCTTCGGCATGGCGCGGTGGCGGGCTTGCGCCTGCTGATTGCCGGCCTGTTGCTCGGCTGGTTTTATGCCTGGGCGGCGCCCCTCGCCTATCCCCGTGCGAAGCCGCTCGGCTTCGGCCACGGAATGCTGCACGGTGCCCTGATGCCGATGGCCCTGCCCAGTCTGCTCCTCGGTCAGGATGTCGAAATCTTCGCGCCGAACCACAATGGCCGCGGTTACAAGCTCGGCTACATCTGCGGCATCAACGTCTGCGGCCTTGTCTTCTTCGGCGCCGCGTTCGCCCGCCCCCGTCGCCAACCCGACTCCCAAGCCGCCGTCGGAGAGCGGTCATCCGAGCCGTGACGCTTCCGTGATTGGTCCCCGCGGCGCATGCATCCCCGCCCCGACTGCACGTCGGCGAAGGCACCGCATCGACCGGTCATGCTTCAATAGAACCAACCGCGGTAGGTCTCGAAAACATCCACCCGTCCGCCGGCCCAGTAGTGGTTTGCCGGGAGATGGAACGTCCGGGCCGCCTGGTCGTAGCGCAGGGAAACGGAGGCTTCCGGCTGGTTCGGATCGTAGGCCGTGAACCGGACACCGTCGCTCGTGGATTCCGCGCCGAAGAGCAACAGTCCGTGGTTGATGGTCAGTTGTGGAAAGCGGACGACATGCACGATGGGCAGCCGCCCGGCATTCAGGGCCGTCGCGAGCCCGACCGCCTCGCGGGCCTGGTGGGTGCGGGAAAACGGGAAGACCATGCGCCAGTGGCTGCGCAGGAAATAGGACTCCCAGGCCTGCCCGCAGGCGCGCTTCAACGCCGGCTCGAAAGCGCGGCTGAAGTCGCGCAGGCCGGCGTTGCCCGGGATCACCACCCGGGCGTCCTCGCGACCCGGCGCCCTCGGGTTTCGGCGGACCACCTCCCGCGCGAGCGCCTCCGCACGGGAATCGTCCGGCGGTTGCGCCGCGGGATCGAACCGGGCATGCAACCAGAACTGCCGCGCGCTGCGCACCATGACAAAGCACCGATGCGCATAGGTCGGCGGCGGCTCGGCCCGGACGGTGACCGTGCGCCCGGCGCGGTCATCCACGCGATACTCCCACACCAGTTCATTGCGGAACGCGAAGGTGTCGCGCGCAAAATCGAAGGTCCCGGTGGTGGGCGTCGTTGCCATGGCCGTACGGTGGCAGATCACACTTGCGATGAAGGCTAGGGGTGGGCTAGCAAGCTGGCAATGCTGTACGACCGCTGGCGCGAGGTGGCCCGGGAAAGACGCTCCGAACGCGCCCTGTGCGACGTTCCCGCGGGGCGAACCTGGACCTTTGGGGAGCTGCTTGCGGAAAGCGACCGGGCCCCGTGTCCGGCCGGACCGGTGGTGTTTCCGCGGGGCAGCGGCGCGGGATTCGTGCAGGCGGTGCTAGCCGGCTGGCGGCACGGCTGCTGCGTTTGCCCGATCGAGGCCGGCCATCAACCCCCGGACCTCCCGGCGCCCCCGGCATGGGCGGCCCATCTGAAGGCGACCTCGGCCACCACCGGCGCCGCCCGCTGGGTGGCCTTCCGGGCGGCGCAACTCGCCGCCGATCCCGCGCACATCGTCGCCACCATGGGACTGCGCCCGGAATGGCCAAATCTCGGCGCCATTTCGCTCGCCCATTCCTACGGCTTTTCGAATCTCATCCTGCCCCTGCTGCTGCACGGCATTCCGCTGATCCTGGCCGGGTCGGGCCTGCCGGAAGCCGTGCGACAGGCGGCGCAGGAAGCGGCGCATCTCACCCTGGCGGGCGTTCCGGCGCTCTGGCAGGTCTGGCACGAAACGGGTGCCATCCCAAAAACGGTCCGCCTGGCCATCTCCGCAGGCGCGCCGTTGTCCCTCGAAATCGAGCACGCGGTTCACACCCGCCACGGACTCAAGCTCCACAACTTCTACGGTTCGACCGAATGCGGCGGCATCGCCTACGACCGGAGCGAGGCGCCGCGCTCCGATCCGCGCGTGGTCGGCAGCGCCATGACCGGCGTGTCCCTGACCGGGGGCCGGGATGGCTGCCTCCGGGTGAGAGGGCCGAACGCGGGCGAGACCTACTGGCCGGATCCGGACCCGGCCCTGGAGCGAGGAACATTTCAGACCGGAGATCTGGTCGCGTTCCAACAAGCGGAGATCCTGTTGCTCGGCCGCGCCGGCGACCTGATCAACGTGGCCGGACGGAAAGTCGCGCCGGCGACGGTCGAACGCGTCCTGCGCGCGCATCCGGCGGTGACGGATTGTCTGGTGTTGGGCCTGCCCGCGGCGCAGGCGGGACGGGGCGAGTCCATCCTCGCCATCGTCGCCGCGAAGAGCGTCACCACGGTGGAACTGATCGCGTTTCTACGCGCGCGACTGCCCGGATGGCAGCTTCCGAAAGACTGGTGGCTGGTTCCGTCGATCCCGGCCGACGCGCGCGGCAAGGTGTCGCGGGTCGAATGGCGCCGCCGCTTCCTGGCCCGGCTGGAGTCACCGATGCCCCGGACCGCATGACGCCTCGCTGCCGTTGTGCGGTGCCCCCGGTTGACCGATCGGGCGCCCCGGATCGCCGGGCATGCCGGCCCGTGGCGGGCGGTCCCGCAGCATTCACGAGCGCATGCCCGGCGAGGCGCGCCAGTCCCGGCGGACGGGATTCACGGCTGCACCAGCCGGAAGTATTGCCCGGCCCCATCCGTCGCGACGGACACCGCGTTTCTCCCGTCGCGGAGAACGGGAGTGGCCGGCACGCGCGCCCAAGGTCCATCGACTGAGAGGGCGGACTCGACCACGAACCCCTCGTCCATGCCGGGCCACGAGAGGTTCACCGCCTTGGCAATGTTCAGCGTGGGATCGGGGAACGGGCAGGTCAGCGTCCCCTGCTCGATGGAGGTCGCTCCGGGTTCGGTGACGATCCGCCTGGCCACGTCGCAAAAGCGGTTGTCGATCAGCATCGCGTCGGTGGCGTCCCCCAGGAAATCATCACCCTGCGCCGCCAACCGGATGCCTTGCGGAAGGTCGCTGAACCGGTTGCCAACCGCCTGCACGTCGGCGCCGGAGAACCAGAGCCCAGCTGCCGTTTGCACGATCTGGCCAGGAGCATCTTCGATGAGGGGGAAGTTCCCTTCGAAGGTGTTGTTTCTGACGATGCTGTCATCCGCCTTGAAGAAGGCCAGGTGCACCTGATTGCTCCGTAGCACATTGTCTTCGAACGTCATCGGCGGCAGGGGCTTGTCGTTGCGGGAGACCCGCAGGATGCCGAAGGGAATGGGATGCAACCCCGGACCCACGGGGCCATCGTAGGCGAATCCACTGATCGTATTCCGGGCTACGAGCCCGGTGGTCCCGTCTTTCGTATGAATCCCTTGCAGTGGATCGGAGGCCTTCGTCAAACCCACGCCGGCGACCGTATTGTCAACCAATGTCACGTCATAGTTGATCACGTCGTCAGCGCCTTGGATGCGGATGCCCGTGTAACAGTCGGTGATCGTGGTGTCGCGCACCTCGGCCGGGAAACGCGTCGCTCCGTCATCCCCGCTCCAGAACCGGATGGCCGCCCCTCCAACCGGCCCGGGTGTCTTCTCCCGAAAGCCGGTGAACCGGCAGTTCTCGACGCTCCCGCCGGCGGTGTCAAAGTCGACACCCACGAGAACATCCGTGTTTTGTCCCCCGAGTTGATCGCCCTCGAAGCACAGGTCCTTGATGGTCACGACGGAATAATCGCCGATGAAGACAATGGACTTGCCCCGGTTGACCCCGGGTATCCCCGGAGCCATCCCGGGGAACGCCCGGAGGATGGTCCCCGGCTGACCGATCAGGCTCAGGTTCTTCTGATGGATCCACGTCTGCTCGACATACACGCCCGGGGCGATGTGGATGGTGTCGCCGGACGACGCGGCATCAACGGCCGCCTGGATCGTCGCGTAGTCCGCGGGCACGCGCAGGTCGGCGGCCTCCGCGGGGGGCATTCCCGTCAGGATCAAGGGCACAAGCATGCAGGGGTGAAGACTTGGTTTCATAAGCGTCATCCGGGTGTTCGGATTTCTGGGTTTGGTGTTCACGGTCACGATTGGTCAAAGCCCGACAAGGCTCGCCACTCCTCAATGCGGAATCCGGGGAAGAAACCGGACATTGTCCTCGCGAGAAGTTGAAGCGGACGGGCAGGACCTGTCGGAAAACCACGCCGATCACCGGGATTCGAGTGGCCCTTTGCGGTGCGTGGGGGCAGCTCCTCCGGCAGGACCCGGCCTCACACGGGACGGCCCACTATTCCGAGCTCGGGGAAGGGATCGTGCGTGCGTGCGAAAGGAACCGCCCCTCGGGAGGCTCCGCCCCGCACGCCCGCGATGGCCTACGGGCCGTGGCGGGCTGCGGGAGTCAATCGGAGCCCGCGATGTCGGGCATCCCTGTCAGCGCCGTCCAGTCGAGTCCGAGTTCCAGCAACTGACGCTGCAACTCGTCGAGGCGCCAGAGCTGGATCCGCCCTGCCTCGGTGCTGACGACCAACACCCTGCCCGAGTCGCTGAAGCTGAAGCGGGAAACGGGAGCCGGATGCGGCGCCCGCAATCGCAGAAGCTCCCGGCCATCGGACGGTCGCAGCAGGATGAGGTCGAAGACCGAGCCCAACGTCGCGAGCAGGTCGCCTTGAGGCCGAAAGGCGCAGTGCCCGGTGCTGGGGTTGACCGTGTCGGTCGAGCGTTGCCAGGCGCGGGTCCAATCGCTGGTTTCCCACGCTTCGACATGACCGTTGCGGGCCGACGTCAACCAGCGCCCATCCGGGCTGAAGGCCAGGAGACCCCCCTGAGTGGGAAGACCGGGCAGTGTTTGACCCGTCTGCAAATTGCGCAGCAGGATCTGAGAATGGAACGAGGCTTCGGCGAGCCATTGCCCGTCGGGACTCAACGCGGTGGTTTCCTGGTCCCGGCTGGGAAGCGGGCGGGCGGGCGAGAAGTCGGTGCGAGGCAGCGCCCAATTGGTTTCACTGGCCGACACCAGGATTTCCGTCGGATCGGAGAAGGTCAGGGTAAACCGCCGGGAACTGCTCGTGGCGCACGGCTGCACGAGGGTCGGCGGGCCCAGCGCCAGCCCACCCGGACCCTCCTCCACGTTCAGGAGATGGATGCCGCGAGGGGAACACGTCAACAACCGGGTTCCCGACAGGTTGAACGAGGCGTCGCTGCACTTCGGCAACGGAACCCACGCCGGGAGACCGCCACGTTCCAGATCCCAGAGAAACACGCCATGGTTGTAGCTGGTGGCCGCGACACCTCTTTCGTCCGGGGAAATGGCCACGCCCGGGAGGCTGGAGTCGGCGAAGAACGGGACCTGGAGTTCCGTGAAGCAGGGACTTGGGGAAAGCGCGTACGCCTTGACCCCCTCGGAACCACTGACGCAGTAGAGGCGGTCACCGTCGGACGAAAACACCACCGGGTAACCGCTCACCCCATCAAGAACCGGTTCGGTGGACTGCGTGTGGCGGATGCTGAGCAAAGCCTGTTCGTCGGAACTGGCAAGCCATCGCCCGTCGCGACTCAGGCACAAGCCGACGTCGGAGCCCCCCAGCCCCGGCACGCGCGCGAAGCCATCCCGGGCGACCGCCCAGAGTTCGAGTCGGTAGGCACTGCCGACGTGGGCCAGTCTGTCCCCCTCCGGAGTCCACGCAACCGCCCGACAGACCTCGTCCGTATTCCGGCGCGCGACCTCCTCGTGTCGCTCGTAGTCGATCACCTCCACACCTTCCTTCGTGCCGATGGCCAGCCAGGAACGGTGGGGATGGAAGGCGAGGCAGGTGGGAAGGGCGCGAGGCTCAAGCAGGCCAAGTTGCGCGCCCGTGCCGACCGCGATGAGCGCGATCTTCCCGTCGGCCACATTGTGGGCGATCCGGAGCCCGGCGGCATCCACGGCGAACTCGCCGGCGTAATCGCCTTCGGAACCATCCAGCCGACCCAGTCGGATGGACCATTGCACGTGGCCGGACGTCGAGTTCCAAAGCTCGAATCCGCCGTCCTCGGCCTGGGCCAGGATGCGCTCACCGTCCGGCAGCCAAACCAGCGAATCCCAACGCGCCCCCGGATTCCCGGCGAACCGCTGGACCGGCTGGTGCCCGGGGTAGGCGTGGACAACCACCTCAACCTGCTCTCCACCGTACCAGGCATAGCGGGTGACCTGCGGGTTGATCGCAATCCGAAACCGCCCGGGCACAGCGGGCATCTGCACGCCGAGATCCCGGACCTGAAACAACGCCAGCACGGTCGCCGCGGCGTCCACCATGGCCGCCGACGGTTCGATCCCCGCGGCCTCGCGCAAGGCCCTCGACGCCACGTCGCGGCTGCCCAGCGTATCGCTCAGGGTCGCCAGACGGGCCTGGTTCAACAGCGAGCTGCGAAGGCTGCGATTGGCGTGCTGATGGGCCGCCTCCGCCTCGCCGCGGAGCCGGGCCTGGGTCTCCTCGGCGCGAAGGGCCCGAGCGGCCTGACGGGAAGCGACCACGATTCCGGTCGCCAACGCCAGCATGACCGCGGTGGTGGCGGCGAAGCCCATCCAGTGGCGCTGCACGGTCTTGCGGAACTCATACAGGCGACTCGGCGGATGCGCCGCAATCGGCTCGTTGCGCAGATGGCGTTGGATGTCCAGGGCCAGTCCGTTGGCCGTCTCGTAACGGCGTCCGCGCTCCTTCTCCAGGCACTTCATCGCGATCCAGTCGAGGTCACCGGCCAGCAGCGAGGTGAGTTTCGAGGGATCGCTTGCCCGGGCCTGCGCGATGGCCCGGACCTGATCCGGCGCCATGTTGGTCAACCGGGTTGAAGGCCGGGCCGGTAAGCGTTCGGCGATGGTGCGCCGCATCTCATCCAGGCCGGCGCGCAGCAGAGCGCGCGTGTCGAAGGGCGTCTCCCCGGTCAGCAACTGGTAGAGCAGCGCGCCGAGGCTGTAGATGTCCGTGCGCGTGTCGAGGTCGGCGGTCGCCAACGACGCCTGTTCGGGGCTCATGTAGGACGGCGTACCGACGAGCTGCTCAAACGCCGTGAACAGGGTGTTGTCCGTCAGCCTTCCCTCGACCGCCTTGGCGATGCCGAAGTCGATGACCTTCGGCACCGGTCGACCGTCCACTTCGGTGACCAGCACATTGGAGGGCTTGAGATCACGATGGATGATCCCCTTCTGATGCGCATGTTGCACGGCGTGGCACACGTGCATGAACAACTCGAGGCGCTGTCGCGTCGGAAGCCGTTCGGCGTCGCAGTAATCGGTGACAGGAACGCCGCGCACCAGTTCCATTACGAAATACGGGCGGCCGGTTGCCGTCGCCCCGGCATCCAGGACCCGGGCGATGTTGGGATGGTCCATCAGGGCCAGTGCCTGTCGTTCGGCTTCAAACCGGGCCACGACCTGCCGGGTATCCATGCCCAGCTTGATGATTTTCAACGCCACCTGGCGTCGGACGGGTTCCTCCTGCTCCGCCCTGAAGACCACGCCGCAACCTCCTTCCCCGATCGGCTCGAGGATTTTGTAGGGGCCGATGCGACTGCCCGCCACGGGATCACCGGAAACCGGCACTGCGGACGACGCGGCAGAGGGCGGTCCCCCGGCCCGGGCCTCGGCGTTCAGCAGGGCCTCGACCCGCTGGCGCAGGACGAGATCATCCCCGCAGGCCTCGTCCAGGAACGCCGCCCGGGCCGGCCCGTCGTCCATGTCCGCGGCTTCCAGAAAGAGGTCGCGCAACCGGCTTTTCGAATCCGGGTTCATCTGCGTGACACCAGTTGCAAACGGCATCGTGATCGATCACCGGTCATCCATGCGAAATTTGGCCCCGGGACCGGACACGGATTGGCCGGTTTGTTCTTCGCTTCTTGCGCGACTTCAGGCCTGGCGCCCCAACGCGTCGTGGAGCCAAGCCCGGGCAAACCTCCAGCAGCGCCGCGCCGTCCGATCCGTCACTCCCAGAGCGAGAGCCGCTTCCTCGACGCCCAGACCGCTGAAGAACCTCAGCTTCACCAACTCGGCCGCCCTCGGGTCTTCCCTGGCCAGCGCCTCAAGCGCTTCATTCACGCGCAACAACGTGTCCTCGTCCGCCTGGGCCGGGGTGTCGATTTGCTCCAAGTCAACGCGGCTCCAGCCCCCGCCATGCCGGGCGGCCTGTCTTCGCCGTGCCCGGTCGATCACCACCCGGCGCATCGCTTCGGCGGCCGCCGCGAAGAAATGGGCCCGGTTTTCCCACGTTTGATCCCCCGTTCCCACCAGGCGCAACCAGGCTTCATGGACGAGCGCCGTAGCCTGGAGGGTGTGGCCGGCGCGCTCCTGGGCCATCCGATGGGCCGCCAGTCGGCGAAGTTCCTCATACACGAGCGGCAGGAGCCGTTCGGCAGAACGCTCGCCCTCCCCGACCGCTTGGAGGATCTGCGTGATTTCAGTCATTCCAGGATGCTCCGCCGCCCGCCTTCGCCCGCCAAGCTGAACTTTCACGGGCCTCCCCGTGGGGGAAGGCGCTAGCGAACGGCGCTACCGCGTGACCTGCGACTCTTGCAGGCGGAAGAAGGCGGCCGTGCTTTCGATCGCCACGGTGGTTTTCACCATGTCTCCGATGGGCTGGACGGGGGTGGTGATGAGGTTCCAGAGCGGGATGCCGAGCGACGGCGTTTCCAGGAGGCGCCATTCCTCGTTCTGCCGTGGCCACCAGAGTTCGATTGCGCCCGGCGCCTCCGCCCGGCGGATTTGCAGGGCGGGCCGGCCCGTATGGGCCACTTCGACGGTCACCGTGCCACGCAGGCGAAGGGCGAGCCGGCCGGTGGTGGCATCGAACTGGTGCGGAGCGGTCAATTCCGTTTCCACACCATCCAACCGGACCTGCGGCATGGCGCGAAGCCCATTGAGATAGACGGTGTTCGGGGATGCAGACCAGCAACGCACCGTGAACCGCACGCGGTCCGCGGTCTCCGCGGCCTCGAGCAAAGCGCCGGGCGCATGCAACCGCAGACCCGCGTCGGGGAAGGTGTGGAACGTATAGGGCGAATCGGCCCCGTAGAAGCGCACCGCAGGGCCGAGCACGGTGGCAGGGTTGATGGCCGGCCCGTCGCGATACTGGGCGTCAAGCAGGTAGAAGTCCGGCAGCAACCCGACGCGGTCGGCGTCCGTGGCCGTCCAGCTTTGCTGCACGCCCGAGGCAGCGATGCCGTCCGCGATCCGGCGCCAGGGGCCTGCCGGGTCCTGTGCCGCGAGCCGGTTCAACGCGTCGGCGTAAACCAGGCCGCACCATTGCACGGGCCGCCCGAACCACGAACCCACCCAAGCCGTGGCGCCAAAGACGGGAATGGTGGCGTATTTGCCGACCGCCCCGGACACGGGCGGCGTCAGGTAGACAAACGGCACGCCGGTCCAGGCCCAATAGCGCGCCTGTTCGAGCCAGTCGGAATCGGCGGTGAGCTGGAAGGCAAGTGTGTAGCAACGCACCAGATTTGCCGCGGCCAGGATGTCCGGGGTGTGCAGCGGCACTTCCCAGGTTTGCGCGCCGCGCGGGACCGTGTTCCGGAACTTGTCCATTGCCCGCAGCCGCGCCAGGGCTTCGGCGATCAACGCGTCGTCACCGCTGAACGCGGCATTCTCAAGCAGTCCGAGCACGACGGTGGCCGTCAGCCCGTTGGCGTCAGGCGCGAAGTGGGTTTCGCCGTAGTCCGGTCCGCCGGGCGCCGGGCGGTAGCGCACCGATCCGTCCGGCTCGAACTGCCCGAGCATGCCCCAACCGGCGGCGCCGGCCTGGCTGGCATTCGCGAACGCCTGGTTGAAGCACAGTGCCGGCAACGGATAACGCACGTGGCCGATCTGGTGGCCGTTGTAGTTCTGCACCCCCGGCACGGCTCGCAGCGCCTCCTGGGCCGCACCGAGCAAACGCGCCGTCAACCCCGCGTCGTCGATGCGGCCTGCGAGCCAGGACATCCACACCGCCGCGTCCGCCGCGGGCTGCGGGTTGAACCCGGGCCACCAAGCGTGCCGGTACAAGTCCCCCTCGCGAAGCCGGGAGTCCAACCATCCGCGCGCCGCCTCCGCGTAGTATTCCGCCGCGGAAAGCCCTGGTTCCGGCAGCTCCGGCAGTCCCGCCATGTCCACGTAATGCCGGATCGCCGGAACCACCGTTTCGCCCCGGCCGCCGATCAGCGTGCAGCGAACGACCAGCGGCCGGTTGGCCGCGAGATGGAGCGGGGCGTACGGAACCAGGCTGCCTTCGTCCCGGTTGTAGCCATCCGAACCGGGGGCCACGAGGCCGAACAAATGGCCGGCGCCGCCGAACAGCCGGTCGGGCGAATCAAACACCGCCGCCACCCGCTCGTCGGGTTCCCAGACCAACCCGACGTAACGCCCCCCCGACGCCAGCGCCATCAACGGCTGCGTGATCTTCTTGCGATCCGGCGCCTGGCGACGGGCGCCGTCACCGCGGATGTCCGCCTCCGAACTGCTGGGTTCGTTGGCCAGGTATTCCAGCCCGCTGAAGAGCGCCTGCACCTTGTTCGTGCCGAAGGAGCCCAGCCCCGGCAACACGGTGAACAAGGGGAGATGCAACACCTCGCGGTCCTGATTCACCACCACCTGCACCGTAACCGAGATCGCCCCGTCGCCGCTTGCGGTGAAGTCCTGTCGCACCCGCCAGAGAGCGCCGTGCGGATCCTCGAAGCGCGATTCGACGGTCAGCCCCCCGTCGTCACGCGGAGCCGCGGTCACGGGGTGGGCGGGGTCGTTACCGAACGGTATCCAGCTGGGCTCGTTGGCCCGCACATAACCCAGCAACCCCGCGGGATGCCCCGCCGCCATCAGCGAATCCGCCACCCGCACATCGAACGCCCCGAGACGGTCCGGAGCCTGCCGCAGCCGGAGGTCACCCGCGCGGACTTCAAGCGGATCGGGTCCCGGCGAAATCGGCAGGGGCCGCGGCCAGACCGGCGGCGCAAATGCGAAGCGTTCCGCGAACCAAAGCCGCTCCACCAGACAGCTGCCGGCCGTTCCGGGTGGGTCGAAACGCAGCCGCCAACCGCGTCCGAGCGCCGGCATCGGGGCCTGCACGTCCTGCCATGCTCCGGGCGGAACGAAGAAGTGCACCGAGTTGTCCTCCGTGGCGTGGTCCTGGAAATAGAATATCTGCGCCGGCCCGCCGACCTCCGATTTCACCCGCAGATGCAGCCATAGCGGACGGCCGGTCGGATAATTCCGCGCCGGCCCGTGCAGGTACGGATCACTGCCGCCAATCGCAATCGACAGACCCTCATCGGTCGACGACAGCGAGGCGATGTCATGGGCCGCCGTCCAGTCGGTCGCGTCGGGAATGGTGCGGAAATCGAATTCGGGAAACGAACTCCGCGCCTCCGCGCGCAACCAGACCAGCGTCGCCCGCCCCGAGGTTCCCGGCGGATCGATGCGAATCCGGTGGCCCGGGCCGAGCGCCGGGACCGGCACGCGACCTTCCACCCAACGGCCGGCCGGGACGGCGAAGCGCACCGAGTTCGGTTCGGTGGGCGCCGACTCGTAGTAGAAGAGCTGGCACGTCCCGCCGGTGTCCGAGCGCAGCCGGAGGCGCAACCACAACGGCTCTCCGACCGGATAATCCGCCGGCGGCCCCGAGAGGTAGGGATCCCCGCCGGTGATCGTCAGCGCCAGTCCTTCCGGGGTGATCGACGCGGCGCCGATATGCGCGTTCAAGGACCAGCGGCGGGCCACGTCGGACTGGCTGAAATCGAACTCCGGCAGGTCCGCCGCGGCCATGCAGACGAGCGCGGCAGAAAGCCAGCCCCCGATCATCGGGATGCGACCACCGCGCGTGCGCCAGGTCGGACGGATGGCGCGCCGGAAGGGGAACGGATTCATGCCCCCGACTCTGCCGGTCCGGCCGGCGCCGACGCAAGGGCGTTGCCGCCCGGCGTCCCGCCTCGTCGCGCCAGGCGCAACCCGATCACGTAGAGCTGGCGAAAGCCGAGATTCAACCCGCCCACCACCGCCAGCGCCCCGATCAGTCCGGTCCAACCCAGGGCGCCCCATTCTTGTTGCACCGTCCAGGCGAACTGGCCCAGACACAGGAGCGAGACCAGGATCAGCGTGGGCGTTCGCCCGACCCGGGTCACCACCCAGGCGCCCAGCGGCGCGCCCAGAGCCACGACCGGCGCGGCGGCGAGCCAGTTGCCAAAAACCTCGGGCTGCACCCCGGTCACGAGCAGCTTGGTGACGATTCCCACCAACGAAGTGAAGGCCATGAGCAGGACCGACGTGGGGATCGCGATCTTCAGATCCGCCCGGCACAGCAGGACCAGCACGACGTAAATCAGCATGTCGATTCCCACCCCCGTGACGGCGGCGACCGTGCTTCCACCGAGGAGGCCGACGAGCAGTCCCGCGTTCCGGTCGAAACGGTGGGCGGCGGGCGTCATTCCGACGTTGGCGACCAGTTCCCGCACCTTGACCAGATGCATTACTCCAAAGCTGGCCCAGGTCACCGCGAAGATCAGCTTGATCCACAAGGCGGGCACCAGCGGCGCCACGCCGAGGATCCCGAGCGGCGTGCCGATCAGACTGCCCACCAGGGCCCACCGCAGCATCGGCCATTCCAGTTCCTGCCGGCGGCACAGGATGAAGATGCTCGCGCTCACCATGCCGATCGACTGCACCGCAAAGCTGAAGTCCCGTCCGAGCGCCGCCGGTTGATCGAGCAGCAGCACCAGGATCGGAAAGCCCACCGTGCCGCCCCCCATCGGCGTCGAGCCGGCGATGTAGGAACCGAACAACATCGCCAGGGCGATGCCCGCATGCGCGACCAGCTCGCGGCCATGCCGCCCGAAAACCAACAGCGCCAGCCACGTTCCATAGAACGCCGCGAGCCAGATCAGGAAAGGAAGCAACGGTCGGGGTCGGTTGCGCCGCACGAGGACATCCAGTAGCACGCGGCGGGGCGGCTGTCGAATCGCCGCCGCTTCCCCGGTCCACGCCAGCGCCTCCCTGCCGGCGGCGGACCCCGGGGATGCACTTCGCCATTGAGCCGGCCTGGCTCCCCTCCTAGCCTTGCCGCCGATGAACGTATTTGTGACCGGCGGTGCGGGCTACATCGGATCGGTGGGCGTCGAGGAGTTGTTGAACGCGGGCCATCAGGTGACCGTTTTCGACAACCTCACCGAAGGCCACCGCAGCGCCGTCGATGAACGGGCGGTGTTCGTCGAGGGCTGCCTGGGCAACGCCGACCAGATCCGGGAAGCATTGCAGGCCTCGGGCGCGGTGGCGGTCATGCACTTCGCCGCCAACGCCCTGGTCGGGGAATCCATGCAGCAGCCCGAAAAGTACTTTCGCAACAATGTCGCCAACGGCCTCAACCTGCTCGAGGCCGCGCGGCTCGCCGGCGTACGGAAGTTCGTCTTCAGCTCGACCTGCGCCACCTACGGGCCGCCCGAGATCGTGCCGATCACCGAAGCCGAAGCCCAGAAGCCGATCAATCCCTATGGCGAATCCAAACTGATGTTCGAGCGCATGCTCCGGTGGTACCACGAGATCCACGGACTCGAATACGTCGCCCTCCGCTATTTCAATGCCGCCGGCGCCAGTGAACGGTTCGGCGAACATCACCGCATCGAGACCCACCTCATCCCGAACGTGCTCGCCGTCGCCCTCGGACAGCGGGATCACTGCGAGATCTACGGCACGGATTACCCGACGCCCGACGGCACCTGCATCCGCGACTACATCCACATCATCGACCTCGCCCAGGCGCACATCCGCGCGCTCGAACCCGGCCGCGTCGGTTGTTTCAATCTCGGCAACGGCGCGGGCTATTCGGTGCGTGAGGTCATCGACGCGTGCGTCCGCCGGTCGGGCAAGGCGATCCCGTCCGTCGAAAAACCCCGACGCCCGGGCGATCCCCCCCGGCTCGTGGCCGACGCCCGCAAGGCCCGCACCGAACTCGGTTGGGAACCCCGGTTTCCCGACCTCGACGCCATCGTCGGTTCCGCGTGGGCCTGGCACCAGCGGCACCCGGAGGGTTATCCGGATTGAACCGCCGATCGCGCCGGTCCCGGGCCCATCACCCGCCGGGAAACGTCCCGTTGCGCATGTTCCCTCCGCCGCCGACGATCCTGCCGCAGACCCGGGCGCGCGGGGGGCAGTCGCCGGCATTTCCGCGGGTCGTCGGCGCGGTCGGGCTCTGGCTGGCATTGACCGCACCCGGAGCGACAGCCCCTCCGTGGGACGTGTCCGGGCAACCGTTCCTCGCCCCGGTGGCGCTTGCCACCAACGACGACGGTCGCGAATTGGTGGTTCTCGGGGCGAACGGACGCCGCGTCCTGATCCTCGACTCAACCACCCGCGAGGTGATGCGACGTTTTCCGCTCCCCGGACCCGGCAGCGGGCTGGCGACACGCGATGGCCAGGCATGGATCACCCTCGGCGAACCGGATGGGCACTTGCTGCAGGTCGACCTGGAAACCGGTGAAATCCGGCGCACCCATCGCGTCGGCCACACCCCGCTGGCGCCCGTCCTGAGCGTGGATGGCGGAACGGCGTTCGTCGCGCTCCGGTTCGAGAACGCGGTGGCAGCGGTCGATCTGGCCACGGGTTCGGTACGGAAGCTGGGTGTCGATCGGGAGCCGGTCGCGCTGACCTTGACCGACCAGGGCCGCCGGCTGTGGGTCGCCAACCACTTGCCGGCCCCGACCGCGGTGCTGGACGACGAAAATCCGGTGATCGCCGCGGCGGTGTCCGTCGTGGACACCGCGCGGTGGCGGGTCGAGCGGCGGATCGAGCTGCCGAATGGCAGCCAGGGGTTGCGCGGGATCGCGGCTTCGCCCGACGGGCGATGGGTGGTGGTGACGCACATCCTGAGCCGATACATGCGCCCCGCCTGGGAACTGGCGGGCGGGGCCATGAACCGCAACGTGATCTCGCTGCTCGATGCGCGGGAGCCGGCCTGGGTGGTCACGGCGCCCCTCGACGACCCGACGCTCGGCGCCGCGAACCCGTGGGCGGTCGCCTTCTCGTCCGGCGGCGACCGGTTGTTCGTGACCCACGCCGGCACAGATGAACTGAGCGTGGTGGATTTCCCCGCGTTCCTCGTCCGGATTCAGGAACGCACCGGGCCGTGGATTCCGTTCGCCACCGGCAACCTGCGGCTGATGGATGGGCTCCGGCAGCGGGTTCGCCTACCCGTGGCCGGTCCGCGGGCGCTGGTCGCGGCGGGAACAGTGCTCTATGTGGCCGGCTTTTTCTCCGACGACCTCGCCGCAATCCGGATGGGCCCGGGCGGCGTGGTGGCGGAATCGCACGGATTGGAAGGCGGGACCGGGATGTCTCCCGAGCGGCGCGGGGAACACTGGTTCAACCATGCCGGCCTCTGCTTCGAGCAGTGGCAAAGCTGCGCCACCTGCCACCCGGACGGCCGGAGCGACGGCCTCTACTGGGATCTGCTGAACGACGGAGGGGGCAACACCAAGGACACGAAAAGCCTCCTCATGGCGGCGCTCACCCCTCCGGTGATGTGGCGCAGCGTGCGTGCGGACGCCGCCGGCGCCATCCGCGCAGGCATGCACCATATCCAGTTCGCCGAGGCGCCGGAAGCCGTGGCCAACGACCTCGAGGCCTGGCTTCGCTCGATGCCGGTCGTTCCATCGCCCGCGTTGGACGCAACTCTCCTCGAATCCCCGAAAACCGACGAGCCCGGTTGCGCGAAATGTCACTTCCCGGGCGTGCCCCGCGGGGAGTTGACGGCGGCAGCCAGGCGGGGCAAGGCGCTCTTCGAGGACCGGGCACGGTGCGTGGGTTGTCATCCGCATCCCCTGTTCACAACCGGGCGACAGGTCGACCCCGGCCTCGGATCCGGCGTGCCGTATGACGTGCCTTCCCTGGTCGAGGTCTGGCGGTCCGCTCCCTACCAGCACAACAGCGAGGCCCTCACCCTCCACGAAACCATCACCGAGCACAACCGGCTGCAGAAGCGCGGCCGCACCGCAGACCTGAACGACGAGGAACTGGCGGGCCTGGTGGAGTACCTGCGCTCGCTGTAAGCGGCCGTGACGGTTGAGCGGAATGAACTCTGCGATCCGTGGAGGCGAGGCGGCGCACGCCGGTGGCTGCGAGCCGGCGGGCCGTCCGGGGCAAAGCGATCCTTGATGGATGAAGCCCGACCGGCTTTGCCCGCCATCCAACGATTCCAGCCGCCGTTCAACGTGCAGGCCAGGACGCCCTAATCCAGCCGCCGCACCCGGTAGTAGCGGGTAACGGATTCCTTCGGGAGGATCTCGCTGAAGCGCTCGTTCCACCCGGCGGTCTTGAAGGCCTCACCGGCCGGCTTCCAGGGCGCCTCCGGCACAGCGTCCGCCCGCTCCACGAAGTAGGTATGTCCGGGCACGGTGTTGAACCGCAGTTCGAGTTCGCGACCGGGCAACAGTCCTTGATGGAAGATGATGAACGGTCCGCCCGGAATGCCGGGGTCGGTGCCATAGCCGGCCTCGTCACGATCGGAAAGGCCGTCGCCGTCGCGGTCCGTCGATTCATCCGCCGCCACTCTCGGATCGAGCCCGTGACGGAATTCATAACCATCCGAAAGGGTGTCCTTGTCGGTGTCCGGTCGGTTGGGATCGGTGCCCAGGCGTTCCTCGAACGCGTCGTCCAGGCCGTCGCCATCGCGGTCCGGAAGACGACCGAGCTTCAGTTCCGTTCCGGCCAGGCTGTCCCAGTCGGCCGGGGTGAGGCCCAGCGCGGCACCGGCAGCCAGCTTGATGCCTTTCACGGTGAGCGTGGTCTCGCCGGCGGTGGGCATGTCGGGCGGTTCCGGCTGCGGGCCCAGCAACGCCTGGGTGACCGTGAGGTTCAGTTCCTTCGGTCGCGCGCTCAGGTTGGCCACCACCAGCGAATCGTCCTGCTCTTCACGCCGGACAATCACCTGGTCGTCGGGATCGAGTCCAACGCCGTGCAGTTCGTAGGTCCGCGCCAGGCGCTGCTTGCCGGCATCGGTGAAGGACGTCACCACGAGGTCGCATTCCTTGGCGCTGCCGGCCAGCAGGCTGAGGTAATCGCTTTGCGCCCCCACCCGCAGCGTGTCATGCGTGCCCGGCACGGTGGCGGCATCCTTGAGCGCCAGGGAACCGTTCTTCCCATGCGATTGCCAGGCGTACTTGCCCGCCTCCCGGCCATGCGCATGGACCACGTAATCGTCCGCCGGCAGCCGGTAGGCCTCGGCTTCGCGGAACGAAGCGCCGCCCATGGGCACGACCGGGATGCCGCCTGCTATGTCCATTTGCAGGCCGCCGACCCGATCGAAGCCCAGCCGCCGGCCGGCGGGATTTTCCACCCCGCCATCCACCGCGCCCGTGAAAATCATGAAGAGCCCCTCGGCGCTCACGGGCAGCGCGTAGTTGTCCCGTACCGCCACCGCGCGCGGGAAGTAGTAGAAGCCGGAGAACGGGATGACGATTTCCGAATTGCCGATGGCAACACGGATGTTGAAGCGATCACTCGCCGTCCAGGGATCACCACCCCCCGCCATCGCGAATTCCCACGTGTCGCTGGCCCCCGTCGTGACGCGAATATAGGGAACGCTGTCCCAACTCGTGATCGCGGCATACTCGGCGGGATTGCCGTTTTCCCGGCTCATCGACAGCGCCTGGCGGTTGCTGTCGTAAACGTAGATCCGGGTTTCGTCCGCGGAGACGACCTCGTAATGGACCGGCACCATCGCATGACCGGAGAGATCCGTGAGGTCCATGCCCTCCGAGATGTTCTGGATCGAAACGACACCCGGTTCGCCCGCATCGAGGTCGGCCATGATGCGCGCCGCCACTTCCCCCGGCGTCTCGTCCAGATGGCCGAGCAGATAATCGATGACCTCGGCGCTGATCTGGTCGATATGCAACGCCTTGATCCGCCGCGTCAGGTCGTTTTCGGGATCCAGATTGAACCAGAGATGCCGCACCGTTTGCCCCGGCGACAGGGAGTAGTCTCCGTAGTAGTATTTCAGACTCGCAACAGACACCCCCCAGCAGGTGCCCGGTCGGGCCATGGTCTGCACATAATAATCGTATAGCAGTTGCGCGAGAACCCGATGGCAGCGGCGGCGGCAGACCAGTTCGAAATCACAGCACAACCAGGAATACACGGCATCGGTGCCGAAGGCGCGCTCGTAGTCCGCCCACGAAAGGTCGTAGCCGCCGGGATTGTGGAACGGGAAACCCCAGTCCCATTGATACGGGACAGGCAGCACCGTGAACCGCGCCGCACTCGTGTCGGAACCGGCGGCATTGCGGACCTCGAGGTTCCGTGGACCAACGGGAAGATCCGGGAGGTAGAAGACGAATGCCGTATCCTGGGCCGCCGGGATCGTCGCCACGAGGGCGCCGCCCATCCGGACCTCGCAGCCGCCCAGGTTGGCTCCTTCGATGGTGATCGGGGTTTTGAACCATCCTTGCCCCGGCGAGAACCGGGTCAACTCCGGCCCGCCCGGGTTGACCGTGATGCTCACCGTGTCGTCGTCGGTGAGCCCGTCCGGGTCCTCGACCGTGAGGCGGAAGGTGAACACCTTCGGCTCGGGGCCGACCTCGGGCGCATCGAACCAAGGCGTGGCAGTGACCCGGTCGTGGAGCGTGACCGGGTAAGTAGCGGCCCAGGGATCGGTGCGTTCCCAAGAGTAGGAAAGCGTCCGGCCTTCAGGATCGGAACTACCGGCGCCGGTCAGGTCCACCCGCGCGCCTTCGGAAACCGTCTGATCCGGCCCGGCGTCGGCGACCGGCGGCTGTGGTGGCGGCGTGTCATCGTAGATGGTGAATGAATGAATTGTGGCGCTCCAGTCGAGGTCGCCCCACTGCAGCTTAATCTTGCCGCGCGTGGTCTCGATCTCCGGCACGTTCCAACCGTACAAGGGAATCCCGCAGGGCGTCACCTCGTCGACCTCTTCGTAGGTAAGTCCGCCGTTCGCCGAGAACAGGATCTTCAAGGGCTCCGTGTTGTAAGGCGCCCGGCAACCGGTGATCGTCCACCCGATCAGGCGCAAACTGCCCGCGGGAATGGCGAGTGAATCGGCATCCGGCGGCTGCGGATCGATCAGGTGGATCGCGGGCGTATCCGCATTCGGGATGATCTTCACATGGAGGCTGACGTCCGAGGCCAGCTCGGGACCGTCCTCCCGATACAGCCCGGCCTTGATGCGCAGATAGGACATCTCCGTGACGACGGGCGCATGCCATCGATACTCGCCCTGCGGGATGTCCGCCATGCTGCCGGGACCGCCGAGGTAGTGATAGGTCGATTCGCCGCCCCAGGCGTAGAACAGCTGGAGATTGTCCGCGGATTCCCCCGGGTCGAAATAGGACTTCCAGGCGATCTCCACCGTGCGCCCGGAAATGTAGACTTCGCCTCCGAGAGGTTCGAGCAGTTCGATGCTCATGGCCAGCACCCGGATCCGGGGGCCGGCGGCCAGCAATCCAAAGACCACGGCAAGCCGGAGGGCAGAACGGATGAAAAACCTCATAAGAACGATAAGTGGATCGTGATTCGCGGAATCTTTGTTGCGGTGCTTCACTAATGGCAGAGGACGTGGGCAAACGCAAGATGAATCACGAGCCGTTCCCGATCAGGTGCACCGCTCAGCTTTTTCCAAAATGGAAGCCCCGGGGAACAGGAAGCGCGGAATTCAGTCCGCTGGGCTCGCCGGAAGTCAAACCTGCTGCGGAATGAAGTCCGCGCTCCGATAAAGCTGAGGTGCGCACCCCGCTCAGGTCGGGGACAGAGATCTCACAATTGGCGTGGTTGCCTGCCTGTTGGCCTGCTGCGTGTGATGTTTTTAGCATTGCGTAATACTCTTGAACCACTACGCTAGCCGGCGATGACCGGTCCCGCGAATGGCACACGACGATTACCGGCGCGCCGCCGGCATCGCCGGGCGGCCTTCACGCTGATCGAGCTGCTGGTGGTCATCGCCATCATCGCCATTCTGGCGGGCATGCTGTTGCCGGCGTTGTCCGGGGCGAAGCGGATGGGGAAACGGGCGGCCTGCCTCGGGAACCTCCGGCAGGTCGGTCTCGCGACCCAGATGTACGCCGATGACACCGGTTCCTATCCGCCGGCCTGGA
This sequence comes from Verrucomicrobiales bacterium, assembly GCA_024233305.1. Lineage (GTDB taxonomy): Bacteria > Verrucomicrobiota > Verrucomicrobiia > Limisphaerales > J093 > J093. The sequence continues at coordinate 134,621 of JACKPV010000023.1, read as the reverse complement.
TTGACTCGACCACTCGCTGGATGGACCTGCTCAAGCCGCTGATTCCGAAGTCTTCGGGCGTCTACCTGTGTCCCTCGGACCAGGAGAAGATCGCGGTGACTTGGGACCCGGACATCTTTCTGAGTTACGGCATCAATACCTTCCGCTTTGCCGATCAGGAGAGCTGCTTCTGGTACGGGGTGAAGACGTCACGCATACGGCGCCCGTCCGGCATCATCGTTTTCGCCGACTGCACCCCAGGGAAGTACTACTGCGGCGGCGGCAGCACCTTCAAGGAGCCGGTGGTGGACGTCGATTGCCGCCACGTGCGGGACAGCTTTGTGGCCGTCTTCTGCGACGGTCATCTCGAGAGTAAAAAGAAGACCGAACAGGAGGATTGGGACGCATCCCAGTAGAAGCCGAAGATGAGCATGAAACAGTATCCCCTAGACCTGATGGCGGCCGGTGGTGGCGGCCAGGCGCCCCTTCCGGCACTGATCGCCTTGGGCCTTGGCCTCGCCGCGCCCATCGTTCACGTCCAGGCCGGATTCGCGGCGGAAGGGCACGGCATCCAACCGGTGCTCCAAGGAACCCTGCCGAACGGCGCGTTGTTCCTGGAATCGAAGGCCACCTGGCTTAACGCCACCACGCCGGACAAACCCTACGTCGTCGACACCACGTTCACGTTGCCGGCCATTGACGCCGTCGCCGTCAGTCGTCTGGTCCTGACCGTCTGGGCCGGGACTCCGGATTATGTCTGCGAAATGGGCGTGCGAATCAACGGCACGGACGTGCCGATGGCCGCGCCGTTGACGTTCGGTTCCACGGCCGACGCCAACCCGGCTTTTAGCGCCGCTGAACCCAGTGTCTACGGCGCCGGTTCCGGGGTCTGGCTGGTGGGGATTCCCGTGCCCGGCGACCTCCTGCGTCGGGATGGCTCGGCCAACTCGGTCCAGTTCACGGGGAACACGCCGGATAGCTTCGACGGTCGCATCAACCAAGTGACGCTGCTGGCCGTCTACCAGGCGGCGGCGCTGAACAACAAGTTCGATTACGTCATCGCGGAAGGCAGCGGGGACATCTACCGTACGCCGACCGAAACCCGGGTGGATGCCCGCACCGTGACGCTCACAACGGCGGACCCCGCGTCCGCCACGTCCGCCACTTTGCACGCGTTGTACACTTATGCGGACATCGGCCAGAACGACCTGCTCCGGTTCAACGGCACGCAACTGGGCGGGGACGACCTCGCCGGGTGGGACAAAACCGGTTCCGGCCTGGATTTCGGCCCGAACCTGCTGCGCTTCGATGTGCTCGACCACGTCGCGGCGAACAATGAGGTCACCTTCTCGGTCGCGGCGACCGACCTGCCCGACACGCGGGAATTCAGCCTGCGCCCGCAGCTTGCCGTGCTGGAAGTCACCCGGCCCGCCGGTCTGCCCGCATTGACGGCCGCGTTGAACATGGTGATCACCTGGCCGGTGTCCCCCGACACCTACCAGCTTGAGTTCCGACCGGAGGCCGATGTCGGAGAATGGACACCGGTCGACACGGCGCCGGTGGTGGTCAACGGCTGGAACCTGGTGATCCTCCCGCCCAGCCAGCCGCAGCAGTATTTCCAACTGCGGCAAGTCGACTGAACCGCATGGTACACTATTCCCGCCAACGCAGGCCGTTGCCTTCCAATGTGGGGCAGCCGAGAGGGTGATGCTCGCGCCGGGGCAGCGCAGACCGATCAGCGTGAACGCTCGGAACGAGGTCAGACCGCCAGGTCCTTGCCGGTGCTGGTCACGGTGAGCTTGCCGTGTTTCACGCCTTTCGCGCCGATCAACTCGTCCGCGATGCGCTTGACGACCGCCGCCTTGCCCCGCACCGCCAGCACCTCGAGGCAATTGTCGTGGTCGAGATGCGCGTGCAACGTGGCGATAATAACCTCGTGATGGTCGTGCTGAATGTCGGTCAATGCCGTCTGGACGCGCTGCTTGTGGTGGTCGTAAAGGAGCGTGATGGTGCCGGCGATTTCCTTGTCGGCGAATTGCTGCTGATGCTCGACCAGCTCGGCCCGGATCATGTCCGCGACGGCCAGGGACCGGTTGTCATAGCCTTTCTGGGCCACCATGCGATCGAGCTGCTTCGCCAGGGCCTGGGGGAGGGAAATGCTGAACCGCACCGCGCCCGCGCCTTTGACCGATTTCATGCGCGCCAGCCTAGCCGGCCGGTTTCCCCGGTCAACCATGGGCCGTGCCGGGTCGCGAGCTATCCGGAAGCCACGCCTTCCCCCGCCGGCAATCGTCGACTGCGATCCTCATCGAAACAGGAGAGGGGCGAGCGCGGGCGCTCCTCGCCGGCCTGCCCCGCTTCGCCGTCGGGTCGTCTTTGAGATTGCCGGAATCCCAGGCGACACCCTGAATCTCTGTCACCACGCCTTCCTGCCATGCATCCGGCTCGAAGGTCCCGAACACGGAGCCGGCCGGCTTGAACCGTGTTACGCATTTGACGTCCCGTATGACTGCGATACAGACTCACCCCCGGCCGGCGGATCGCGCCGTCCGGTTTGGGAGGTCGCCGCGGCCCGCCGCCCGGTCGGCAACCTGGAAGATCACGGACTCTGATCAATCGCGTATTCGAAGACTGCATGACGGCTGTTGATCAACTGCGGGAGTTGTTCCACTTCATCGCCGGGCTGCTGGTGTGGCCGGTGCTGCTGGGGTTGCTGGGCCTGATCGCCGCGATGTTCGTGGCGCTGGGCGCTCTTGCGCGAGAAGCCTGGCAGCGGCGCAAAGGCTGCTGCCCCCTGCTTGATCGGGCGCGGGTCGGGCTGGACCGCCTTGTCTCGGAGGATCCCGGCGAGGGCCTCGACATCCGCCTCGAGGAACACCTGCAGACCGCGGAACGCGAGGGCTGGCGCAAGCTTGGCCGGCTGCGGCTCGCCGTGCGGGTCGGGCCGTCGCTGGGCCTGATGGGGACGCTGATCCCGATGGCCGACGCGTTGCAGGGGTTGGCGGATGGGGATCTCCCGGCCCTGGCCAGCAACATGGTGACCGCCTTCGCCGCCACCGTCATCGGCCTCACCGTGAGCGTGCTCGCTTATCTGATCGCGGCGGCCCGCGAAAGCTGGGTGCGGGCCGACTCGCAGGCCCTGGCCTTTCATGCCGAGCGGCTGCTGCGACGGGCAACCCCGCCCCGGCAGCCACCCCAGGCCTGAAAGCGGAGCAATGACCATGGCCGCATGCCTTTCCATGCACCAAGCGACGGGGTCAGTCCTGCATCTATTGGCGGCGCTCCCTCCGCCAATAGTGAGGACTGACCCCAGAGCGCCTGCACCAGTTCCAGGTCCCATTGCGTGCGCCGTCGCGAATGGGAGGCTTTGCTCGCGACCCCATTCCGCAAAATGAGAATCGCTCCCACCATGCGCTTCGTTCATCGCCATCGCATGCCCGCCCACGGCGCCGCGCCTGGACAGGACGAAGACCCGCTGGCCGGCATCGCCAACCTGTTCGATGTCAGCGTCGCCTTCATTGTCGCGCTGTTGATCGCGCTGTTCGCCCTGTTCTCGGCCGGCACGCTGCTCGACCAGGACTCCCGGGTCACGCTGATCAAGCAGAGCGAGGATGGCGAGATGGAGATCATCACCAAGGAGGGAGCGCAGATCAAAGTGCAGAAGGTCACCGACCAGACGCTGTCCGGGCGGGGCACCCGACTGGGCACCGCCTACCGCCTGGCCAACGGACAGGTGGTCTATGTGCCGGATGACGAACCGCCGTCCAATTAGCCCGCATGCCTCGCATCGGATTTGGTTTCAGAACATTGCTCCCCGTCATCGCTCTCGCCGGACTGCTGGGGGTCCCCGGCGCGCAGGCAGCGCCGGTGAAGATCGCCCTGTTGACCGGCGATGCCTCGTCCGCGGCGGCGTTGGCGGCGGTGCATGAGCTGCGCCAGGACCCCGCGCTGCGGAACGTGACCGTGCGGGTCTTTCCCCGGATCGAGTTCTCGCAAGTCGACCGCCATTTCGTGGCGGAGAGCGACATCTTGATTGGTTACCCGCGCTACGCCGCATTGCTGCGGGGCCTGGCTGATGAAATCCGCGCCGCCGGTCAACGCGGCAGTCTCCTGGCCGCCGTGGGGGAAACGTTGGAACCTGAGTCCTCCGACCTCGGATTCCGGCGTGACCCGGAGTTGGCCGCCTACTTCGATGCCGGCGGCCAGGCCAACCTGGCGCAAATGGTGCGGGCCGCCCTCGCGCGCCATCATCTGCCCGAGCTCGAGTATCAGCCGCCTTCGATGGTGCCGCCCCTCGGGTTCTTTGACCCGGCGGACGGACGCGCTTACGCGAACGCCGCCGATTGCGCCGCCGCCCTGCTTGCCCGGCATCCGGAACGCCGGAACCAGCCGTGGGTGGGCGTCTACTTCTCCCGCGACACTGCGACTTCCGGCCAGACCGAACTGCTGTCGGCGATTGCAGGCGCCCTGGCCGACCGCGGTTTCAATGCCCTCTTCGGTTTCGGTTATCCGCCGGACGTCGCGCTGTCGACCTTGTTTCTCGGAACCAACCCACCGCTCCAGGTCGAGGCGATTATCGGATTGACCCTCAAAATCGGCAACGTCCCGGAGAAGCTCGCGCCGGTCCTCGCGCAACTCGATGTGCCCCTGGTCAATGCCATCGCGCTGAACAACCAAACCCGCACCGCATGGGAACGGTCGCCGGTCGGCCTGGATGTGATCGAACGCCACTGGCAGATCGGCAGTGCCGAGTTCGCCGGGACCATCGCCCCGACCATTGTGGCGTCGAAGGAACGGCTGGTGGATGTGGCCACCGGCCAGACCTACGTGATGACGATGCCGATTCCGGAACGGATCGAGCGCCTCGCGGACCGGATCGCTGCGTTGGTGCGCTTGCGGCATCTGCCCAATGCGGCGAAGCGGGTAGCCGTCATCTACTACAACTACCCGCCGGGCCGCGAAAGCATCGGGGCCTCCTACCTCAACGTGCTGCCCCGCTCGCTGCACGAAATCCTCAACCGCCTGCGCGGCGAAGGTTACGCGTTGACGGGCGCGCCCGCCGATGCAGACGCGTTGTTCACCGCCATCCGCACCTTCGGCAACAATCCCCCGCCCGGATCGGAGGCCACCGCGATGCTTGACGCACTGGCCCGCTCGGGTCGCGTCGCGTTGTTGCCCGTGACGACGTATCGCGCCTGGTTCGACCGATTGCCCGAGTCCCTGCGCCGGCAAATCGTGAACCAGTGGGGCGAACCCGAGCAAAGCACCGTCATGATCTGGCGGAACGACGACGAAAAGCCGTTCTTCGTGTTCCCGGCGCAACGTTGGGGCAACGTGCTGCTGGCGCCGCAGCCGACCCGCGGTTGGAAGCAGGACATCGTCGCCGCCTACCACGACGTCACCCTGCCGCCGCATCATCAATACCTGGCGTTCTATCTGTGGTTGCAGCATGAGTTCGACGCGCACGCCATGGTGCATGTGGGCACGCACGCGACCCACGAATGGCTGCCCGGCAAGGAGGTCGGGTTCACCGCCGCCGACACCGGCGAAGTGATCGTCGGGGCCGTCCCGCAGTTCTACCCGTTCATCGTGGACGATGTGGGCGAGGGCTTGCAGGCCAAGCGGCGGGCGATGGCGGCAATCATCACCCACCTGCCCCCACCCTTGGATCGCGCGAGTCTCAATCCGGAACTGCGCGAGATCAACGGGCTCATCAACGATTATCACGTGGCGCAGGAAAAAGGGGGCCTGGCCGGGGAGGAACAGCTCGAACGCCTGGCCCGGTTGTGCGCGAAGATGGGGCTGTTCACCGATCTCGGCATCGAGCTGCCGGACGGCGTCCTGCTGAACGACGCGCAGGTCGAGGAAATCCAGCATCACCTGAAGCGGATCGGCGAGAAGCTCACGCCTTTCGGGATGCACACTTTCGGCGTGGCGCCAGACGAACCCATGCGGGCCGCAACCGCCGAGGCCGTTCTTTCGCTCGAACCCGAGCTCGAACCGGAGGAATACGCCCGGCGCAAGGCGGCGTTGATGCATCATCTGGAACTCTCCGGCCCGGCTGAACTGGATGCGCTGGTGGCCGGTCTGGCGGGACGCCACATCCCCGCGAGTCCGGGCAACGATCCGGTCCGCAATCCGGACGCCCTCCCCACCGGCCGCAACTGCTACGGCTTCGATCCGTCGCGCATGCCCTCACCCGCCACCGCGGCGACCGGGGCCGAGCTTGCCGCCGAACTCATCGAGTCCTACCGGGAGCGTCACGACGGGCAGTTCCCCGACCGGTTGGTGTTCAACCTGTGGGGCACGGAGACCAGCCGGCACGAAGGCGTGATGGAGGCGCAAATCCTGGCGCTGATGGGCGTGCGGCTGAACTGGGACGCGCGAGGCCGCGTGCAGGGCGTCACGTTGATTCCGCGCGAAGAACTGGGCCGGCCGCGCGTCGATGTCACCGTCATTCCCTCGGGTCTGTACCGCGACCTGTTCCCGAACCTGATGCGACTGCTCGACGAGGCGGTGAATGTGGTGAAGACCGATACGAGCGCCGACAATCCGTTGCTGAGAAACATCGCCGCCACGCGCGCCGCCTTGGAAGAGCGCGGGGTGGCGTCGGAGGAGGCGGAACGCTTGGCCACGGTGCGGTTGTTCAGTCTGCCTTCGGGCACCTACGGCGCAGGGCTGGATCATGTCATCCAGCAAGCCGAGGGTTGGACGAATGAACTGCAGGTTGCCGAGGTTTTCTTTAACCGCATGAGTCACCTCTTCGGGCAAGGGTTCTGGGGAGCCCGGGCGCCACAATCCTCCAGCGGCGAAGACCTGTCGCCTGCCCTCCTCGGCCTCGCCTTGAAAGGCGCGAAGGGCGTGGTGCACAGCCGGTCGTCCAACGTCTATGGCGCCATCGACAGCGATGACTTCTATCAATACTTGGGCGGCACGGCGCTGGCAGTTCGTCGCGTCAACGGGGCGGGCGCCGAGACGCTCATCAGCGATCTGAGCAACCCGAAGGCGGGCGAGACCGTGACGCTTCAGCGTTTCATGGGCCGCGAAATGCGGGCGCGCTACCTCAATCCGAAGTGGATCACCGCCATGTTGAAGGAAGGCTACGCCGGCGCCCGCATGATCCGGCAGGTGACGGATAATCTCTGGGGCTGGCAGGTCACCGTGCCGGAAGCCGTCGACGCCGCCAAATGGCAGGAGATGTTCGAGACCTACGTCGAGGACCGGCACGGGCTCGGCGTCCGCGAGCAGTTTGCCGCCGCGGAGAATCTCGGCGCGTATCAGGCGCTCCTGGACCGCATGTTGACCGTGATCGAGAAGGGCTACTGGCAGGCCGCGCCGGAAACGGTCACCCGATTGCAGGCGGCGCGGGCAGAACTCGCGCCGGCGGTGGCGGCGGAAACGCAGTCGGTGGCGCGGCGGGCGGAGGCCGCCTTGGAACCGGCGCCGGGCCCAACGGTGCAACCATCTCCAGCGACCCCGGCGATGGCGCAACCAGCCGCTCCCCCGCCATCTCCCATCGTTCAGGGCCGGGTATTGGAAGAACAAGCACTTCCCCGCCGCGAATCGGCCCGCCCGAACGGGGGATTGGCGGCAGCCCCGATGCGACTCTGGGCACTGGCCGGCCTGGCGCTGGGGCTCCTGGCGTTCGGTTGGTGGCGGCAAGGCGCCGCTTAGCCGTATCGATTCAACCCGCGGTAGCCGCCGACGTGTAGTCGGTGCTGAAATCCAAGCGCTTACGCGGTCTCGCCGGTTCCGACTGGCAGCCACGTTTCGGTAATCGCGCCCGGCGGCAGGCAGCGCTATGTCGGTGAACAAAACTGCTGCGCAACGGAGGTCAAGCGGCGCGGTTGAGGCGGATGGCGACTTCGGCGTCCGCGGCATGTCCGGATGCTACACTCGAGAGTGGAATCGCCTGGTCCAGCAAAGCCCCAACGGGGCGGCAGACGACAGCCCAGGGCAAGCCCGGGCGTCAGGACGGGCGCCGCCCTGGGGCCAGCCCACCAAAGTCCCACCAGCCCTGAAAGGGCGGCACACCCTAAGCCGTGACCATTCAGTAACTCGTAGCCGCCGACGTGCAGTCGGCGCATGATTCGGTTGGGATAGGGATGCCTGCCGCCGGGCGCGATGATTCGCCAAAACGCGACTGCCAGCCGGAACCGGCGAGACCGCGCAAGCCCTTGGATTTCAGCGCCTACTGCACGTCGGCGGCTACTGCGGGTTGAATCGATACGGCTAAAGCGGCTGTCTTGTCAGGGCCCTTGCCAGAGGTCCGTGGTCGGGGGGGCGCGGAAATCTTTGCCGGCTGTGCCGCCCCTTCAGGGCTTGAATGTGGAGGGTGGCGCGGGACCCAGGGCGGCGCTCGTCGCCTGACTCGCTTGCCCTGGGCTGTCGTGTTCCGGCCCTTCAGGCCATCCCGAAGAGACCGTGCGCGTCCTCGCCGCTTTCCTTCGGCAAGGACTGCGCTCCGTACGGACGACACGGCTTGATCCGGGATCTACTCCTCCCCAGGGCCCGTGGCCACGCCGCGGAGCCACCGCCCGATCTCCGCCGAGTTCACTTCTCAACCCAAGCGCCCTCGGAACGGCACGCTTCACGGCTACCGGGCTCGTTCAACCACGGGCGTCGTTGCTCGCTTCGCAGCAATGCACCCTTCATGGTTCGATGCTTCATCTCTTGCTGAGCACTCGGTCCTCAACAACGATCTTCAGGCCCTCATCGGTACGTCGCACTACGATCATGACCTTCGCTTCTCCAGGAACTGTGATCATGCACACACCCGACGCTTCGCGGGACGTGAGTTTGTTAACCATCCCGCCCCACAGCTCGCGTGATCGCTCGGGAAGCTTGTCGATCTCCTTCAGCCAGAATCCCAGCCTCTGGTCGTTCCCTTCTTTCAAGACACGCCCGAGGTTAGTCATCGATGCCACGATGAGGTCCTCATCTCCTTCTGAGCAATAGAGTGACCTGAGCCGGATCAGGTCTGGTGTCTGCGCCAGGGATTGGAGCGCTTCAAAAAACTCCAACGCTGAATCAGGGGGCAGAGGGAGGGGCACCTCCCGCCTCTCCGAGATGCCGAGGTTTTGAAGTGGGTCCGAGAGCAAGTCGGCTGAATCAGTCTGCCCGCTGACGTTTAGACAGAGCAGAATGGTTAGCGTCCCTGCGGCGATGGATAGTCTCATTGCATCGAACGTCGAGCGTGAGCCGCTTCGGGTTGTCCGCAGAGCGAAGCGGCGCGGCCAACCCGAAGTCGCGCTCCACGCTCTGGTTAGGGATTCTCTCTCAAATTGAATGACACATTGTAGTATCGAACGTCGATATTGTTCGTCATTTCCAGGGCATAGGTCAGTTTCGGATCGTGAGAACTACAGATGATCAGTCCTTTCACTATCTGGTCATCAGAACACAGATTCCTCTTCACCCATCCCATGTATCGTAAGATCTGTCCTACGACTCTGTCGGAGGGCCGTCCCTTCTTCAACTCAATCACTACGAACGCGTTGGACTGTGCATCGACTGCCAGTATATCGATGGGGCCGATGTCGGTTGCATACTGCTGACCGTCGTTCCCTTCCGAATCCTCGAAAACCCGCAAGTGTCCTTTGAAGATCGTCGCAAAGTTGCTGACGATAAAATCCTCAAGATACTTCTCCAGAACGAACTCGCTCGGGTTCTCGACCTCGGGTTCGTCCTTGGGTGGGGTGATCGGAGGGCCAGAGCTGTCGACGACGCTTCGGAACTGCTCCTCGGAGAGTTCCGCGAGCGTGTGCATGGGGAAAACAACTGTTGGAAATGCTTTGTCCCGTGGTTGGTCTTGCCAAGCAACGTCTATGAATCCCGGATGTTTGACGTGTGAATTCCGGCCCGGCGCGTATGCGGCGGGTCCGGTAATCCTGCCCACTCCGGCAAGATTCTTCCTCCCTCGCCGTGCAATCACGTAATCACCGGGTAGCATCTCGTGGTAGAACGCCCACAACATGTTTGTGTACAGCCCCTTGGTCTGCGGAGGCTTGTCTGGATATGCTGCAGAGACGGCTTGGGCCAATTCTTCAGTTGTCATGCCCGTGATATCGCCAAGCTGGCTCCACCCGATTGAAATCAAATTCTGGTCACGATCGAATTGCCATACTGCGTCGAATAGACCTGATGGTTTCGATTCAACGGGAGCCATTACCCAGTACCGCGGCATGTCATGTCCTTTCTCTTTCGATCCCGAACGCCGAAGTCCATCTACGCCTGACCGTGGGCGCGCCTTCGATTGTGAGTTGAGGGTAGAAGGATCATAGCGGCTTGAACTCGCGGGGGGCAGGTGTTAGGAGCGACGCCTTGTTCGCCGTTAGAGTTTGCGCACGATGCCGTCAATCGATCGGACGCACAGAAGGCGCTGATCTTCATTCACTTGAATTCTCCTTCCTGCCACGTCCAGCTTCCCAGAACGCAGTTGGTAGAAGGGGCATCCGCGTGCGAACGCGACCACCCCGGTGGTCTGGAAGTCGCGAACATCTACGATGCCGTCAGCCACCCTTGTGAACGAGAAGTAATCCGGGTGCGACTTCACTAGCGCTGAAATATCCGATTGGATTGACTGCAAGACGGCATTGTAGGCGGATGCTGGTCCCATGTACTGCGTCAGACGGTTCTTCACGATCAAATGCGTCTTGGGGAGGGTTCGCCCCTCCTCCTGGAGATGAGTTGCAAATGCGTGCTGAGCATAGATCTCTGAGGGCAGCCTGAGTCCATAGAGCAGGCTGAATGCATTTTGGATTGCTCTCCGTGAAGAGTCGTCGGCCATCACCGGCAGGACGATCTTGTCGCAGGCCGAAAGGCCAATCTGAGTATAGATCGAGAAACTGGGGTTGGCGTCGATGAACACGACATCATAGTCGTCCTCGCAGGCTTCGAGAAAGTCAGAGATCCAATCAATCACCTCGACCCACGTGTTCGTGCCTGGGATCCGGTTGTTGGCAAGGGTCGAAATGGCATTAGCCTGCAATTCAAGCAGCGGATCGCCGCATACGATGTCGATATTCTCAGGGACTGAGGAGTTGTATTCATGAGGCGTCGTAATGAACGCAAGGGGATCGATCTGCGGGGTGCTGTACGGGTTCGGGAGTCGTTGCTGGAAATATCCCCCGACGGTGCAGCGGGGCGTCTGGCCCTGCCGTTCAAGCAAAGATGACCCGCCGTCATGAACGAGGCCTCCGAGAAATAGTTCCGACAGGTTGGCCTGTGGGCAGACATCGAGAACGAGAATGCGCGAATCCCGATTGCGGTCCGCGTAGTGGCAAATTGTCTGAAATGACAGGCTAGTCTTGCCGGTGCCGCCCTTGTTGTTCCAAAACGCAATGATTGAGTCCACGAGAGACATTGTAGCGTCCAAAGAGGACATCGCAAGGGCTTTTTTGGACGTGTCTGTGTTTTTGGCGAACAAGTGATTCTGACTGATTCCGGCAACCCCCTATCCGGGATGATAGCCGGAAGATCCCGTCGGTCTACCGGGGCGACAGGGCTGTTGCGAAACGTGCATGGGCGGTATTTCGCCCGTGCGGAGGAGGAAAAGGCAAGAACTTCGTGCGCAAGTCTGGGGTTGCGGAAGGGGCTCCGGGGTGGACACTGCCGGTCGTAACCCCGTCGGCGTTGCGATCAGGTTGTTTTGCCCGCCCAGGGTTGCCCCGCGGCTGGGGGACGAACTCGGGCTTTGGATCGGAATCCCGTTGGAACTGCGGTTGACTCATTTGGCGCCATGCCCCGCAGCCACGGGGTGCCCGGTCAGAAGGTCAGCCCGGTCCGCAGGCCAATGATCCAGGCGTCCTCGTTCGCTGCCGATCCGCCCGGATGCGCCACCCATTGCACATCGGGCTGCACGTACCACCAGGGCGTGATCCAGGCGGCATAGGTGAGTTCCAGCACCAACTCGTAGTCCGACAGATGCGTGATCGGGACGCCGTTGAAATCGCGATCGTCCCGCTCCTGCCGTCGTCGATCCTCGCTCGCTGCGACATAGATGCAGCCCAGTGCAAGCGCATCATCGTCCCGGCCGGGTAGCAGACCCTGATAGTGCAGACCGCCATCGACGACGAGGTTGAACGGGTTCCGGTCCGCCGCCCCCGCCCCGAGCCGGATGAAAGCGCCCAAGCCTTGGGCGTCATCCGCGCCCGGCTCTTCCCGCCAGAGGGTTTGATCCACGGCCAGGTAGGCGAGCACATCCCCCTCGAACGTGCGCGGCGGCCGACCGCTGACGACGAACGACTCCCCGTAATCGTCGTAATACAGATCATCGAAAGGGCCGGATTGGTAGCTCGCCCCGAGGCGATAGATGCCGGGCGGGCCGGTGTCGTCGGGGGCCTGGTTCAGCCGGTAACCGCACTCGGCAATCGCGAAGACCCCCTGGCTGCCGCCCAGATGGAAGTGGATGCCGTCCGGGTTGCCCGACAGTTCGCCGTCCGCGTTGTCGAGCGCATCACCGTCGTAGGCGCCCACCTGCAGATAGGTTGTGGTCGTGGGCTGCCATTCCACCCGGATGCCGGGCGCGGGAAAGGGATAGGCCGGGACGAGGCGGCGCGTGTTGGCGGCCATGAACTGGGACCAGCCGAACCCGCCGTTCAACAGGAGCGCGCCGAACTCCGTGGCGGCGAAGCTCTCGTCAACCAGCAGGTTGCCCAACTGCACGGTCCATCGGCCGTCCGCGAAGGACTGTTGCAGCCAGGTCTCGTAGAGTCGGAAGCCGTTCGGGGCTTCGAGGTTGCTGACCCCGTTCAAATCGCCCACCAACGTGCCGGTGACGCTGCGGGTCTGGTGCGCCTGGATGCCGCTGAACCGGAACTGCGCGCCGCGCCAGCCGGGGATCAACGGTTCAGGACACCAGTCCACGCCGAACTGAAACAGGTGCATGTACGCCTCCCCGACCATGAGACCACCGGTCGTGTCGCGCCAGTACTCGCCGGTGTATTCGGCCCAAGGCGTCAACCCGGCTTGCTCGATTCCCGAACGTGCGCCGAACCAGTCGCCCGTGACGTTCGCTCCTTGCCACCAGTCACCCGCCGCCGATGCGGAATCCGGGGCTACCGCGTCCGTCGTTGATGCCGACGGGACCATCAGCAGCGCAAACGCGAGCGCCAGTCTCAACATCGACCGACGCCCGTCACAGGCTCGGTTCGGGGAGGCCAAGTCTGGCGGGGCGGGATCGGACTCCTCCGTCACGGCGCCCCCCTTCTCCCATGCGGGGGCGTCCCGGAAAACGGCCGCTCCTCGCCCAGGCGGGAGGCGCAGCCGCAAGCGCCGTGCCCGCACCCGCCGCCGGATCGCCGCCACCGCCGCCGCGCCCGCAGGCACAGGAAGCCCGTGGCCGCCAGCACGGCCGCCGCCACCAAGATGCTCTCCAGCGTGTTCATAATCCGGCGCGCCTTAGCCGTAACGACTCAGTAACTCGTAGCCGCCGACGGGTAGTCGGCTCATGATTCACGAAAACGTGACTGCCGGTCGGGATCGGCGAGACCGCTCAAGCCCAGGAAGATCAGCGCCGACTGCACGTCGGCGGCTACAGCCTGTTGCATCGATCCGGCTCAGGCAAACCAACGGGCACCGAACTGATAGGTCACCACCGCGCCGATCCAGGCCAGCAGCGTCATGCCCGCGAAGGCCGCCGCCGCCCAGCGCCAGTCCAACTCGCGCCGGATCACGGCCACCGTCGCGCCGCATTGCAGGCACAGCGCAAAGAATACCATGATCGCCAGCACCACCGGAATCGTGAACACCGGCATTCCCGCCCGCGGCCCCGCGGCCCAGCGTTCGGCGGCCATTCGTTCCCGCAGCGACCCGGACTCCTCGTCAATCTCCGGCCCCAGCCGGTAAATGATCCCGAGCGTGGCGATGATGACCTCCCGCGCCGGAAAGCTCGAGAGGATGCTCACCGTGATCTTCCAGTCGAACCCGGCCGGCGCGAACAGCGGTTGCACGGTCTTGCCAAACCGGCCCAGGTAACTCTGCTCAACCTGCGCCCCTTCGATGCGGTGCGCGAGCGCGGCGACCAGTTCGGAATCCCCGTCCGCGAGCCGGGCTTCGATTTCCGCCGGCGCCACCCCGGCGGCGGCGGCGGTTTCGGCGATCAGCGCGGCGGTCTCGCGCGCCGCGAGCGATTCGCCCCGCGGGAAGTAGAGCAGCGCCCAGATGATCACCGAGAAGGCCAGGATCACTGTGCCCGCCCGCAGCAGGAATTCCTGGCCCCGCTCCCACATCCGCCACAGCAAATCCCGCCAACGCGGCGCACGATAGGGCGGCATTTCGAGAATGAACGGCAGTGGCTCGACGCGCAGCAGCACCCGGTTGAAGAACCACGCCAGCGGCAGCGATACCGCGAGCCCCACGAAATGCATGGCAAACAACACCCACCCCGCGACGGCCGCCCCAGAGACCGGCTCGATGAACGCACCGATCAACAACACATACACCGGCAGCCGCGCCGAGCAGCTCATGAACGGCGCCATCAGGATGGTCGTCAACCGCGCCTTCGGATCCTCCATCGTACGCGCTGCCATCACCCCCGGAATCGCGCACGCGTAACTCGACAGCAACGGCACGAAGCTCTTCCCGTTGAGCCCGCACCACCCGAACAGTCTGTCCATTAGGAACGCCGCCCGCGCCATGTAACCCGTGTCCTCGAGCAGCCCGATCCAGAAGAAGAGCAGGAAAATCTGCGGCAGAAACACCACCACGCCGCCCACGCCGCCCAGAATGCCGTCCACCACGAGACTCTGCAGCGTCGGCGTCCCGGCCAACCCGGGCGCCACCAGCGCCTGGGCCCGGCCCGTGAGGGCCTCGATCCCGTCCATCAACGGACCGGACCACGTGTAGACGGACTGGAACACCGCCCACATCACGCCCAGAAAGACCGCCGTTCCCCAGCACCGGTGCAGCAGCAACCGGTCGATCGACTCGGTGTGCGCCGGCCCCATCGCGCCGCCCTCCTCGATGGTCGCCTCGAGCAATCCATCGAGGTGCGCGTAATGCAGCACCGCCTCCGCCGGCCCCGGATTCAATCCCGCCTTGAACAGCGCCTCGCGCCCCTCGCGAATGGCCGCCTCGAGCCCGCCCCCGTTGGTCGCCACCCGCCGCGCCACCGCCCCGCCGCTGTCGAACAACAACCGCGTCGCATCGCCGTCCGTCAATCCCGGGGTCACCGCCCGCAGCCGCGACCGCGCCTCAAGGACCGCTTCCGGCCACGCAATCGGGGCCATCCGCCGCGGCTCGCGCAACGCGCGGTGGATCGCGTCGATCAACGCGTCCACCCCCTCGCCCCGCTTGGCCACCGTCGGCACGACGGGAACCCCGAGTTGCGCCTCGAGCCGGTCCAGATCGAAGCGCAACCCCTGCTTGCGGGCGGCATCGACCTGATTCAAGACCAGCACCAGCGGCAGGCCCAGGTCGGCCACCTGGGACGCCAGGAACAGGTTGCGCCGGAGGTTTGTCGCGTCCACCACGCAGACCACCAAGTCCGGCCGCCGGTGACCCACCCCCGACAGAACGTCCACGGCAATCCGTTCATCGAGCGAGCGCGCCGAAAGCGAATAGGCGCCAGGCAGGTCAAGGATCTCGACGGCGCAACCCGCGGGCGCCCGCCGCAGTGGCCCGGACTTCTTCTCGACGGTGACCCCGGGGTAGTTCGCGATCTTCTGCCGCAGTCCGGTGAGGTGGTTGAAGAGCGTGGTCTTGCCCGTGTTCGGATTCCCGATCAAGGCTACCAGGGCGCTGGTTCGGACCGCGCCCGCCGGGGCGTCGTTCATCGCTCCGGGCCTTCCCGTTGCACGACGACTTCGCGGGCGTCCTGACGACGCAGACTGAATTCCTGGCCGTTGAAGCGGATGGAAATCGGGTCGCCCAGCGGCGCAAGACGCTCGATCAACACCCGCGTTCCGGGCAACAGACCGAGAGCCGCGAGGAGGGTCGCCGACGGGGAATCGGGCGCGACGGACAGGACGCGGCCGGCTTGGCCGACGCGAAGCTGGTTCAAGGTCATGGGACGATCCAGGTCAGGGCGACGTTGTGGCTGGTGATTTCGTAACCGGCGCCCTGGTGGAAGCCGGCCAGAGATTCGCGGCGCCGAAGCTGGCCACGGGGGCCGGCAAGTCCGGACAAGCTCCGGAGACCGTCGCGCCCGGTTGCGTGCGACCGTCCAGAGTTAACCCCGCGGCGGCCAGCACGAGGGTTATTTGCAGAACGGTTCCAAGTTTCATGACCTCCCACCCTACCCGCTGCGGGCCTCAGGTGCTTGCGGTGGGTTGCGGAAAACTGGCGGCCGGTTGCGGCGACCGCGCCGTTTCCTGCGCAACCCAGCGGCAAACAAACGCAAGCCACCGCAAGCATTCGCCCGGTCCTCCCGCGTAGGCTGTCTTCATGAAAACGACGCCGCCCCCTGCGGAACGTGGCTTCACGCTGGTGGAACTCCTGGTCGTCATCGCGATCATCGCCATCCTGGCCGGGCTGTTGCTCCCCGGCCTGTCAGCGGCCAAACAGCGGGCAAAACGCGTCAACGAACTCAACGCCGCCCGGCAGTTGATGCTTGCCTGGCAGCTCTATGCCGACGACAACGCGGACCATGTTCTGCTTGGTTACAGCGGCAAGACGGCGGCCTACGATGATCAGGGCGCCCCGCTCGGCAGCCCGATCCGGGACCGTTACCCGTGGCGGCTGGCGCCGGCGCTCGGCAACAATTTCCGCGTGATCTACGTGAACGACTCCGGCCGCTTCCTGGAACAGGCCCGGCGCCTGTCCCAGCCCGAATACGTGTACCGCGCCAGTCTCTTCCCGAGTCTCGGCTACAACACCGTCTTCCTCGGCGGCGACGAACAGGTGTTCAACCCGGAACTTGCCGCCCGGACCTACGGCGAGGACTGGTTGGTGCGCCGCACCGCCGAAATCCGCCAACCGGGCCGGCTCCTGGCCTTTGCGTCCGCCCGATCCCGCACCGGCGATCAGGACCCCGAACCCGGCTACTTCGCCGTGAACCCGCCGTGTCTCGTCGGCCGACGCTGGGCGCCCGCGTTCGACGAAGCCGCCCCGCCCGACACCTGGGGTTACGTGCATCCGCGCTGGAACGGCCGGGCCATGGCCGCCTTCACCGACGGTCATGCCGCTTCCATGACCACCGGCGAACTCCAGGACATGCGCCACTGGGCGAATCCGGCCGACCGACCGGACTGGAGTCTGCGCCCGCTCGAAACCCGGTGAAACGCGCGCGTCCAGACCGCGGTTCAGCAACCGCGACCACCTCCTCGATGATGCGTCCACCACCGCGGCGGAAGCCGTCCACGCCGCGCCGCCCAACGGACCGCCCGGCGGACCCGGATCCCTCGAACCCGGCGCCGCTCAGGATGTCCCCATCGCAGGAAGTCCCCCTGGCCGGGCCCGCGCCTGCCGTCCGGCGATCCGAGTATTCGCCCATTGGCGCCTGCCCGATGAGCGGCAGCACCCTGGATCCCGGCTTCCGCCTTTGCTGGTATGAGGAAGGGCGCGAGGCCCCGCGCGAATGGCTGGCGGAACTGCGCCTTGGGGCCATCGAATTGTGCCTCAACCTCGAAGGCGCCGGGCGGATTCGCGGGGATCAGGAAACCGTCGAACTGCCACCCGGCGCGTGGACCATTTACCGGCAGGGCGTGCCCGCGCTGACGGGTGAACGGCAGGCCGGGAAGCGCCACCGTTTTGTCACCCTCGAGTTCAGCCGCTGGTTCCTCCGGCAATGCCTTTCCGGCTCCGGCGAGCACTTCCACCCGGTGCTCGGCCAGTTCCTTGCCGGTCCGGGGATCACGCCCGCGCTCGCCATGCCCGAACGCCTGCGCCCGATCACCCTCGGGCTGGTCGAGTCGCTGCAGCACTGTCCGGTCGGCCGGCCCGCCTGTGAAACGTGGTTCCGCGGCAAGGCCATCGAACTCGCCGCCCACCTGTTTTATCGGGCCGCCCCCGGCGACCGCGCCTGCACGCGGTCCGAACGGATCGGCTGCGAACGGGTGGCGCGCGCCCAGGAAATCCTGCGAAACCGGCTGCAGGAACCTCCCTCCCTCAAGGAACTCGGACGGCAGGTCGGTTGCAGTCCCTTCCACCTCAGCCGGCTCTTCTCCCAGGTGACCGGCCAGACGCTTCAGCAATACCTGCGGCAAATCCGGCTCGAACGCGCCGCCGAACTCCTCCGCTCCGGCCGGTGCAACGTCACCGAGGCGGCCTTCGAGGTCGGCTACAACAGCCTCAGCCATTTCAGCACCGCCTTCCGCGAAATGTTCCAGTGCTGTCCCGGCCTCTACCCCATCCGGCCCCGAGCCCTGCCTTCCCCGGACAGCCCTCGTTCCGCTTGATCCCGCCCGCCACCGCCCCGCGGCGGAAGGCTCGGGACGCGCGCGGTGCCCGTTTCAGTTTCGGGTTGATTTGTTGGCCCCGAAGCGTGGTACTTCCCCTTTCTGGCGTTCCGCTCCGGCCGGGCTGGTGGGAGGGAATGACCTCCGCCGACATGACTTTCAGGAAATGCCTATGAAACGCGCCTCATTCGCCACGCTCGTCCTTCTGGCGGCGATCCTGCCGGGGTCGGTGACCGCCCGCGCCGCCCAACCCCTGCCGACCGTGCCGGGCATCGTCGTGCCGGAGGGGGCTTCCGGGCTCGAGGACTTCGCGGCGCGGGAGGTGCGTCGATATCTGTATCTGCGAGCCGGCGCTCTGGCTGACGTCCGGTCGGCCGTCTCGGCCACCCCCGGCCCCGCGGGGTTGCTGGTGGTGGCGCGGCATGACCGGCCCCTGGTCCGTGAGTTGATCGTCGAACCCGCCGCCCGCCTCGCACTCGCCAGTCTTGAGCCACAGGAGTACTGGATCAAAACGTTGTCCGTCGAGGGCCGCTGGGTCTGGGTCGTGACCGGTGGCGACGATCTCGGGACCCTTTACGGCGCCTACGCCATGGCGGAACAGATGGGGGTGCGTTTCTACCTCCACGGCGACGTGGTCCCGGATGGCCGCCTCGGGCTTCCGCTGCCGGTGATGGACCAACGGGGCATGCCGCTCTTCGCCCTGCGGGGCATCCAGCCGTTTCATGACTTCCCCGAGGGACCCGACTGGTGGCGGCGCGACGATTATCTGGCAGTCATGGCGCAGCTGCCCAAGTTGCGCATGAACTTCTTCGGGTTGCATACCTATCCGGAAGGCGGCCCGAACGCCGAGCCGACCGTCTGGATCGGGCGGGCGGAGGACACCGACGCGCGGGGCCGGGTTACGGCCAGCTACCCGTCCAGTTACCAGAACACGCTCCGGGGCAACTGGGGTTATGCGCCCCGCAAGACCAGCGACTTCAGCTTTGGCGCCGGGCAGCTTTTCGAGACCGACGGTTTTGGCAACGATGTCATGACCGGCCATTGTCCCGGCCCATCGGGTGAGGCGGCGGCGAACGAGGTGTTCAACCGCGCCGCCGCTGTGCTGCGCGATGCGTTTGCCTACGCCCGCCAACTCGGTGTGCAGACGTGCCTCGGCACGGAAACCCCGCTGACCATTCCCGCCGCGGTCCAGGAACGCTTGCGGGCCGCCGGACAGAACCCGAAGGACGCCGCGGTGGTCCGCAGCCTGTACGAAGGGATGTTCCGCCGCGCGGCCGCCGCCATTCCGCTCGATTACTACTGGCTGTGGACACCCGAGCACTGGACCTGGCAGGGCACGAAGGACGCCGAGGTCTGGGATACCCTGGGCGACATCGGTCTGGCGGTGGCCGCGGCCAAACGGGTCGAGGCGCCCTTCAAGCTCGCCACCTGTGGCTGGGTCCTCGGGCCGGCGGATGATCGGGCGAAGTTCGGCCGGGTGCTGCCCCCGGGCGTGGCTGTGAGTTGCATCAACCGGCAGGTCGGCATGGAACCGGTCGATCCCGCCTTTCGCGAGGTCCAGGGGCGCGGCAAGTGGGCCATCCCCTGGCTCGAGGACGATCCCGCGCTGACCTCGCCCCAGCTCTGGGTCGGACGAATGCGGCGCGATGCGGCGGATGCCCGCAGGTACGGCTGCGACGGATTGTTCGGCATTCACTGGCGCACGCGGGCCGTGGCGCCCAATGTGGCCGCCCTGGCCGGCGCCGCCTGGGACCAGGGTTCCTGGAACCAACAGCCGTTGTTGCCGCGCGAAGAAAGCCTCGAACCCGGCGCCTCGGGAGGGCAGTTCGCGGTCTTCGCCGACCACCCCATCGCCGGCACCGAGGAGGACGCCGTTTATCAGACGGTCCGCTACAATGTGGCCGCCTACCGGTTGCCGGCCGCCAATGGCCGCTGCCGGGTCACGCTGCAATTCTGCGAACCGCACTACCGCGAGGCGGGCAAACGGGTCTTCAACGTCCGTCTGCAGGGTCGGACGGTCATTGAAGCCCTCGACATCTTCGCCCGCGCGGGCGCCGATCAGGCGCTGGATTTCACCTTCGAGGACGTGGCGGTCACGAACGGTTGGGTGCTCGTCGAGTTCACGCCGGTCACCGAGTTCCCCTCGATTGCCGGGCTCCAGGTCGACGCCGGCGGACGCCCCTGGAAGATCAATTGCGGCGGGCCGGCCTGGCAGGATTATCTGGCCGACTGGCCACCCTCGCCCGCCGCCGACAGCGACTTTGCGCCGAGTGGCGACTTCTACCTCGACTGGGCCAACCAGTCCTTCGGCGCAAACGTCGGGCCGCGCATCGCCGCCATCCTTTCGGCCCGTGATGGCCGGTTGCCGCGTCCCTCCGAATGGCTTCAGGGGCCGGGTGGCATTCAGCCGGACTCGCGGCCCTGGGACCTGGTGCGTCGCGAGTATGATTTCGTCGAGCGTCTCGAAATGGTGGCCGACGCGGTTCGCGGCGACGGCAACGAGGCGCGCTTCGGCTACTGGCTCAACACGTTCCAATATCTGCGCGCGATGGCCCGGCTGCGTTGCACCTGGGCTGATTTCAACCAGGCGATGCAGGCGGCCCGGACTGCGGGGACCGGGGAGAGCGCGCGGGCGGCGGCCATCGAAGGCGCGCTGCCACTGCGGGTCCGCCTCGTGGAGGACCTGCGTGAAGTCTACGCCCACCTCCTCGCCACGGTGTCGACGCCGGGCGAGTTGGGCACGATTGCCAACTGGGAACAGCACATCCTCCCCGGCCTGATGGATCAACCCGGCGCCGAGCTGGCAAAGCTGTTGCAGGGGGAATTGCCTGCCGCCGCCCGCCCGGAGGTGGGGTATCGCGGTCCGGCCCGGGTGATCGTGCCTGCCGCGCGATCGAGCTTCGCCCCCGGCGAACCGCTGACACTCCGGGTGCTGGTGCTGGCGGCCCAGATGCCGATTGAGGCGGTGGTCCGCTGGCGGAAAATGGGTGACGGCGGTTACCGGGATCTGCCGCTCGAGCACCTCGGGCGCGGCGTCTTTCAGGCCGGCTTCCCGATGGAAGCCACCGCCGGCAAAGACCTCGAATACTACGTCGAGATTGCCGAGGTCGGCGGGGGCAAGACCCGTTTTCCGGAGACTGCGCCGACGCGTAACCAAACCCTGATTCGCATGCCGCTCCCGCACTGAGCCGTGACAATTCAGTCGGCGGACCGCGGATGGGCATGGATCACACGGGTAGGGGCGCGGCGCCGGGGCGTTGGTGGAGAGGGCAGGCGGACTCCCTGAAGGTGGGTTCGAACCCAGGGCGGGTAATCCTGGTTTCCCTCAATATCCGTGCCCATCCGCGCCCATCAGTGGTGAATCCTACTGCATGGTTACGGCTGAGACCTTGGGGTCGGGGCGGTCCGCATTCGGACTTCAGAGCTGCCGCGCGGGATCCTCTGCGGCAGCCTCCCGATGGCGTTGCTGGCGGCGGGCGGCCGGACGTCTTTCGCGGCGCGCCGTGCCGTCACCGCCCTGACCGAGGCAGGCGGGAATTGCCCGACCGGGTCGCACGTAATCCCGGGTCAGGACCGCGCGAACGGCGTCGGCCTCTTGCCCGCGTTCTGCCGTGAGATAGCGGAACAGCAACTCCACCAGCCGCGGCAGGGCGATCGCGTGGGTTCGGCCGGTCTGCGCGTGCAGCCATTCACTGAACCGTCGGAATCCGGCGAACGGCGTCGTCCCTTCCCACAGCCGCGGCGTGGTCGCTCCGAAATGCCCGCTGTTCGCCACGAGATCCCAAAAGCGCGCAAACCGGCGCAACCCCTGCAACGCCGCAAAATCCAGCAGCCGGTTGCTGAGAATCTCGTAGGGCGGATCCGGCGACCAGATCACCTCCCACTCCCGGTCGTGCCGGCTGATTGGCGTGCCGCGCAAACGCTTGAGCATGCCCACCTGGATCTCATGCGGGCGCAGGCCAATCAAGCGGTCGAAGCCCGCCGCAAAACTCTCCAGATCCTCGCCCGGCAGCCCGAAGATCAAATCGGCGTGGATGTGCCCCCCCGTTTCCTCCCGCAGAAACCGCAGGTTCGCCGCCGCCGCGGTGTAGTCTTGTCGTCGGCTGATCCGCGCCGCGACTTCCGGATTGAAGGTCTGGATCCCCACCTCGAACTGCAGGGTCCCCGCAGGAAACCGCCGGATCCGGTCCCGCAGCCCCTCCGGCAGCCGGTCCGGCACCAGCTCGAAATGGAGGAACAACTCCGGACACAACCGCGCGTGAAAGAAATCCAGGATCGCCTGCCCGACCCGCAGGTTCAGGTTGAAGGTGCGGTCCACGAACTTGAAATGCCGCGCGCCGCGTTCGAGCAGCCGATCCATTGCCGCCAAGAACCGCTCGAGCGGAAAACGGCGCACCGCCTCGTCCAGCGAGGACAGGCAGAACTCGCACTCGAACGGACAGCCGCGCGACGCCTCGACGTAGAGGATCCGATGCGCCAGATCGTCGTCGCTGTAGAGGTCGTACGGCAGTTCGAGCCGGTCGAGCGCCGGTAACAGCGCGGGGCGCACCTTGCCTTCCGGAGGCGCGCCGGCGAGCACCTGGCGACTGAGGTCGCGGAAGGCGATCTCCGCTTCCCCCGGAATGACGTAATCCGCGAGCCGGGCGATCTCCTGTTCCCCCAGTTCGTGGCTGACTTCAGGGCCGCCGAGCACCACCACCACGTCGGGCCGAAGACGTTTTAACAGCGCGACCACACGGCGGGTTTCCGCGACGTTCCAGATGTAAACCCCGAAACCCACCAGCCGCGGCCGGACGGCCAGGATTCGTTCGACGATCTCGACGGGGCGCTGGTGGATGTCGAACTCGAGCAACGTCGCCTGCGACCGGAGTTCACCGAGATTCGCGAGCAGGTAGCGCAGGCCGAATGCGCTGTGGATGTATTTTGCGTTGAGGGTGGCGAGGACGATGTCAGGCATGCTTCCGGATTGCAGGAAGGCCTTTCCGGGCGGACGGCCGTCAGAGCGATCGTTTGCGTGCGAGTTCCTTCTGGAGCTTGGCGAGCGGCAACGCGTTGAGGACGTCCGCCTTGGTCAACCAGCCTTTCCGCGCCACGCCGGCGCCGAGACGCAGGAAGCCGGCGTGTTCCCGCCGGTGGGCGTCCGGATTGATGACGCACTTCACCCCTTTCTCCTTCGCGAAGCTCCACCAGCGCCAGTCGAGGTCCAGGCGGTACGGATTGCAGTTCAATTCGAGCCAGGTGCCGGTCTCGGCGCACGCCTCGATGACGGCGCGGATGTCGACCTTGTAAGGCTCGCGTTCGAGCAGCAGGCGACCGGTCAGGTGACCGAGCATGTGGACTTGCGGATTGTTGGCCGCCCGGATCAGCCGGCGGGTATTGTCGGCCTCGTCGCTGCCGGCCACGTGCAGGCTCGCCACCACGACGTCCAGTTCGGCCAGCAGATCGTCGTCGAAATCCAACCGTTCCTTGAGGATGTCGACCTCGGTTCCGGCCAGCAGCCGCACTTCGTTTCCCACATCTTCGAGCTGCCGGTTCAGGTCGGCAATCTCCCCGATCTGTCGACGCAGTCGCGCGGCGTCGAGTCCATTGGCCTGGAAGGAGGATTTCGAGTGATCGGTGATTGCCCAGTATTCCAAGCCAAGCTCCCCGGCGTGCGCGGCGATGTCCTCGAGCGAATGGCGTCCGTCGCTCCAGTTCGAGTGGTTGTGCAACGACCCGCGCAGGTCGGTCCACTCGATCAACCGCGGCAGGGCGCCCTTTTCCGCCACCTCGATTTCGCCGCGATCCTCGCGCAACTCGGGCGGAATGAAGTCCAGTTCGAGCGCCTCGTAGATTTCCTCCTCGGTCCGGCACGTCACCCGCAGGGCCGGGTCGCGGGTTTCCTCCTGCGACCGGAACAGCCCGTATTCGTTGAGCCGCAGCCCGCGTTGGATCGCCCGTTGCCGCATCACGATGTTGTGTTCCTTGCTCCCGGTGAAATAGGCCAGCGCCGACGGAAACTCGACGTCGCTGACCACCCGCAAATCCGCCTGAATGCCGCCCGGCAGGATGACGCTCGCCTTGGTCTCTCCCTTCGCCAGCACCGAGAGAATACCCTCCTGCGAGGTGAAGAAATCGATCACGGCGGACGGAATCTTCGAGGAAGCCAGGAAATCGACGTCCCCGATGGTTTCGCGCCAGCGACGCAGGCTGCCCGCGATGCTGCATCGGATCACGGCGGGATGTTCGCGCAAGGCCTCCGCGATGGGCTCGGCGGCGGCGAGAGCGGTGCTCAGCAAATGGCGCGAGGCGTATTGCCGACGAAACTGGATGCCTTCGAGAATCTTGGCCTGGGACTTCGCGCCGAACCCCGGCAAGCCGGCAACCCGGCCCTCCTTGCACGCGGCCTCGAGTGCGTCGATCGAATCAATCCCGAGTTGCTCGTGCAACGCCTTCACCTTCTTCGGCCCCAGGCCGGACACCGACAGCATGTCGATCAATCCTGCGGGCAACGAGGCTTTGAGATCCGCGTGATACTTCAACCGGCCGGTGGTCACGAGTTCCTGGATCTTCTGCTGCAACGCCTCGCCGATCCCCTTGATCTCCCCGAGCCGGTCGGCGGCCACAATGGCTTCGAGCGGCTCGGTCAACCCTTCGAGGGTCCGGGCCGCGTTGGCGTACGCCCGCGTCTTGAAGGGGTTTTCCCCCTTCAACTCGAGCAGCACGCCGATTTCCTGCAGCACCGCGGCCACCTGATCCTTGTCCATGCCGCCAGTATGAACCGCCCCATCCGCCCCGCAAGGGACAAAAGAACGCTGCGGCCACCTCCCCGAAAGCACTCGGAGCGGAGGAGGGTCCTTCGTCCGAGCGCAGGCCCCCATTCCGCGACCCGTAGCCGCTGCCGTCCAGCTGACTCATGATTCGCTCCCAGGGCTTAACAACTCAGCTGCTGACCGGCAGGTGGGCCCGGATGCCCGTTGGGGGAGAACGACCGGAGGGAGATGACAGCGCGGCAGACAGCAGGCACGAACCTGGTAATCCGCCTTTCGGCAGGCCTTGGCCAGGGTCTTGGCCCCGCCGAGCGGGGCTGCCGATCCAACGCGTCGTGGAAGGCGTCTTGTGGGGCGGTCCCCCGCCGCGGGGCACGGAAGAATGCGACCGGATCCTCGCTGCGCAGTCGGCGTGGCGTCGGGGGACCCTCAAGCGCAGTCGATGTCGAGTCGGTGTCCTGGCCTTGCCTCTTTTCCATGGCCCCTCTTCACCTTCCGACACCATCCCCATCACAGATGGCTAGCGACGAGAAGTTGGTTTCTCCGTACGGCCTGCTATGTTCGCGCCACGACATGACACCAGAAGAGCTGAAGAACCTCATCGAAAGCGGCGAGGCGGACCGCGTGGAGATGACTCGAGCCGCGCAAGACAATGAGAAGCTCCGCGAAGCGGTCTGTTCGTTCTCGAACGACATGCCTGGGCGGGGGCTTCCTGGCTATCTGCTCATCGGGATCGACGAGAAGGACCCAAGCTACCGCCTGTCGGTGACCACCGAAATGCAGGAGAAACTCGCGGGACTCCGTTCGGACGGAGCCATTCTGCCTCTACCGGTCATGAACGTCAGTCGGGCGCCCCATCCCCATGGCGGCGGGGAAATTGTCGTCGTTGAGGTCCATCCTCATGACCTCCCACCGGTCCGCTTCCCAGGACGGACTCACATCCGCATCGGTCCGCGCAAGGACATAGCCAGCGAGACGGAGGAGCGGGTATTGATCGAGCGTCGGACGGCCAACTTCAGAACGTTTGATACGACGCCGTGCCCGGAGGGTGACTTGAAGCGACTTGACCTGGAGACATTCAGGCAATCGTACCGGCCCCAGGCGATTGCCGCGGACATCATCGCCGAGAATCATCGGGAGATTCGGGAGCAGCTTGCGGCACTGCGATTCTACAGCCTCAAGCGGCAATGTCCGACAAACGCCGGCATGCTGGTCTTTGCCTATGATCCGCTGGATTTGTTTCCGGGCGCCAAAATGCAGTTTGTGCAGTTCGACGGGCCGGGACTCGAAGCCGAGGTGTTGGCGGAAAAGACATTCACGGGCAACCTGGTGACTTCACTGAGGGAGCTGGACAGCTTTCTTAAGGGACGTTTCACGAAGAAGCCGGTGCCGATGACGGACTTGAAAGAACAAACAGTGTTCGACTACCCGCCCGAAGCAGTCCGCGAACTGCTGATGAATGCCGTGTTGCACCGGGATTACCAGTCCACCACTCCGACGCGGTTTTACCAGTTTAGCGACAGGATCGAGATCCAGAATCCTGGCGGTCTTTACGGAGATGCCTCGCCGGAGAACTTCCCCCGCGTGAACGCCTACCGAAATCCGGTCATTGCCGAGGCGATGCACGTGCTGGGCTACGTGAACCGGTTTGGACGCGGCATCGCCAGGGCGAAACGAGCGCTGGCGGATAACGGCAGTGCGGAGGCGCGTTTCGACTACCAAACCAGCCACTTTCTCGCCATCATCCCGAAGCATCCGAAACGATGAACACTCTGGCGTTCTTCAACAACAAGGGCGGGGTGGGAAAAACCACGCTGCTCTACCACCTTGCGTGGATGTTCGCCGACATGGGGAACCGGGTGTTGGTCGCGGACTTTGACCCCCAGGCGAATCTGACCTCGATGTTCCTTACGGAGCGCGAACTGGAGGCACTTTGGGATCCCGACGACGCCCAGGACCAGAGCGTCATGGCGTCGCTGAGCCCCATCATTCGCGGGTTGGGTGACATCGCCCCGACTCCCGTTCAGAGAATCGCGTCGAACATCAGGCTGATTCCCGGCGACCTGAATCTGTCGAGTTTTGAATCCAACTTGTCTGAGGCTTGGGCGAAGTGCCTGGACCGTCAGGAGCCTGCATTCCGAACGACAAGCTCGCTTTATCGAATCATCCGCCAGGGGGCAGAGAAGTTCGACGCGGACTTCGTGCTCATTGACGTTGGGCCCAATTTTGGTGCAATCAACCGTGCCGCCCTGATCTCTGCCGATGCGGTGGTCATCCCGGTCGCCCCGGACCTCTTTTCCATCCAGGGTCTGCGGAATCTAGGACCAACGCTCAACAACTGGCGTCGTGAGTGGAGGATGCGCCTCGACCAGAACCCCGCCAGCGACCTGCTTTTGCCCGCAGCGAGGATGAAGCCGCTCGGCTACGTCGTCCTGCAATTTGGAATCCGCGACAGCCGGCCGGTGAGTGCTTACGACAAATGGGCTCGCCGGATTCCCGCCACTTTTCGGGAAAAGGTGCTGAGTGCGGCACCGGGAGGAACCGACGCCACGCAGGAGGATCCCAACTGCCTCGGGCTTCTGAAGCACTACAGGAGCCTCATGCCAATGGCGATGGAAGCACGAAAGCCGATCTTCAGACTCAAACCGGCAGACGGCGCCATCGGAGCGCACAGCTACAGCGTCAAAGATTGCGGAGACGACTTCCGACAGCTTGCCAACAAAATCGCCGATGCACTCAGCGAGGTCGGGAGTGTTCCCCAGAATTCGGACCGGGGTGGAAGTTAGGTCTTCCCGCGAGACTGCTCGGTAGAAGCATCCCTGTCCCTCTCGGCACCCTTCCAGTGACCTTTGCCAAGGTGAGTCATCGCAAGATCCGCTCAACCTCGTCTCCCGCGTCGAGATTTGTGAACCCTTCCGGCCAAGCCTCGTCTGCGTGCGGTTTGGTGCGTGTTCGCGCGCGAGGCTTGAGAATAGACATGCGCAGAATCGCCAATGTTAATGCGGGTTTGACGCATGTCCACGCACTGACACGCAAAGTTGCGCGGGCTTTCGTCCCCCACCATCGGTACTCCCGGATCGGAACGCCCCCCCCAGGAAGCGTCACCCCACCGAAGAGACAGGCCGCCGCCCGCTGAAATGTCGCTCAGGCTGCGTTCCCGGATTCGGGCACCCGACGGATGAGCGTCACCATCACGCCTTTCACGCATTCCGCGGAAGCCACAACCGGCGCAGCATCCCCAGCGGCCTTCAACACCACATGCGGGCCCTGCTGCTCGTAGACTCCCAGCACCGGACTCCCGTCCACGAAGGCCGCCACGATGTCGCCCGTGGCGGGCTCCACCCCCTGGTCAAAGACCACGAGATCGCCCTTGCGAACATGCACCGACGCGAGGGAATCGTCCGGGGCTTTCAGCGCAAAAGTATTGCGGACGGCGGTCACGCGCAGCACCCGCGGATCGGCGGTGAGGCAGCCCGTCCGCTTCCAGACCGCCCGCGAGAGCGAGCCCTCCGGTATCTCCGGGAGGATTGGGATGTCCAGCAACGGGCGGTTCGCCTGGCTCGACTCATGGATCCACTCCGGAAGGCGCGCGTTGCCCGGCCCGCGTCGCGGCGTGGAACAGGCCTCGCTTGGGACAGACGCGGAGTTCTCGTAGGCGCTGCAGACCTCGCGAAGGGAAGGGACACGCCCCATCGCCGCCGCTTGCTCCCGCACCACATCCATCATTTCCTTCGTGCGAATTGGAGGAGTGTCCATGGCTTTCCTTCAAGTTTGGCTCCGCCATTTATGCCTCAACCAGCGCCCACCATGCAAGCAATATGGTGTCAAGAAGACAGAAAAGCATGCCTGCTATATTTGTATTTATTAGTACGCCAGACCGCTTAGCTGTTGCGCGCAACACTTAAGCTGGGCGAGATCGGTCCGCTTGACGCATCACATCGCTGCTCAGACGGGACTCCCCCCGCCACTCTCTCCCCACCCATCGATGAAGAGTCCGCGCTCAAAGCGCCGCCCGGCCGGCACCTTGCATGGAAGTCGCGTCGTCCCTCAGCCGCCCTCCGGGTACCCTCGCCCCATCCGATGGGGAGCGGGACGGGGTGAGGGGCCCCGCACGGACGGCACCGCAGGTCGCACCTCGCAACCCACGGGCTTTGGGGACGACATCCCCTTCGGATGCAGAGACGATCTTGCTGCGCCGACTTCCGTGTAAGGTGCAGGCCCCGCGCTGCCCCCCCCGTCCGGTCCGAGGCGGCCGGCAGCCCCGGTCCGGGCCCACTCGGCAGTAACCGCCTCCTGGTGGTCAGCCAGACGGGCCCACACCCAATCTCGTCCGGCGAAAAAACCGGCCGAACATCCCTCAGATTCAGACGTCGGGTCCCCTCCGTCGTCGGCGCCATTCTCGCCGACAGAGTAGAGCGTGAACGTGCCATCCTCATTGCGGCGATACGTCAAGGGGCGGCCGCCCAGCCAATCGTGCGGACGCCCCGCCAGAAGCGCCGGCGTGAGTTCCTCCAGGCGCTCCGGCCATTCGCCACGCCCCAGACGATAGCGATGCAAGACAATGGCGGTGATGATCATCTCCCGCCGGGTCGCAGCCCGGGCCGTTTCGGCCATGACCTCGGCAAGTTTGGGCATCAGCAGGACACACGCCATGCTTCGCGGCGACCAGTCGCGAGTGCCGAACCGGGTGCTCCGAGCGACGGCGTTCAAGGCCACGGTCTGGGTGGCAAGCAGGTCGGAGATCGTGCGCAAATCGCGGGTTGCCGCAAGCCGGGTGGCCCCGTCGAGGTTCGTCCGCATGATCTGTGCGTAAGTCAGTCGGTTGAAGTCCGCCCACGCGTAACCCCCCGCCGCAATCGCCGCCTCGCCGCCCCAGATTGCCAGGGAGTCCAGCAAGGCGCCGATGGCGCCGCCTGATCCAGCCGGACCGGCGGTGCGCGTCCCACCCGCTCCGGCCGCGAAGAGCGGGCTGCCGCGGAGTCCCAGGGCGTCGACGGGCTGCCGTAGAATCTCCATGCCAAACACCAGTTCGCCCTGGATCACCAAAGGCAGCAACCCGGCGGGATCCAGCCGGCCCCACGCGGCCTGCAGGGCGGCCAGTTGAGCGTCGGACCAGTCGGAATACTGCAGACAGGCCCAGACGGCCCGGGAATTTATCGCGCCCATCGCCAGATAGCCGATATGGACGACCAGATGCCGTTCCGCCCCTGGAGCCAACGACTCGTTGAGTCGAAGGGCAGCCAGCAACGTGTCGAGGCAAGCCTCCGGGCGGCCCGCCTCGAGTTCCGCGAGTGCCAGAACGTTGAGGTACCTTGCCACCGTGATGTAGCGAAAGATCGAAGGAATCTGTGCCGTCACGGTGGGCTCCACCACGGGCGCGGTAAACGGGCGTTCGAGCAAACGCCGCCGGACCGCCTGCAGATCCGCGAAAGTGTCGGCCATCCGGGTCCGGATTTCCGGCCAGTTCCGATGCCCCCCATCCTCGGTCCGCGGGGCCGCCAGCCTCCACGCGGGCACAGCAAACCCCGGTTGCTGAGACTCCGTGGCCTGAGGTAACTCGAACGGCACACCCACCTCCGTGCTCGGATCGCGGACCGCTAGCAAACCGTCGATGACAGCGACCGGCAGGCACTCGTACTCCTTGGGGAGAGATCGCGGCGGGGGAAGCTCTGCAGCGGTGAGCGCGATCCCCTGATCCCGCAGCGTCTTCCGATACGCGTCGAATCGCCATCGACCGACAAGATGCTCCTTCACCAGGATGCCGGGCGGGACCAGTAACGCCAGCAGCACACCCGCGGCAATGCGATATCGCCTCCACCAGGACCACCCGCCGTCCGCCGCCGCGTGTGGAGCATCCGCGCCGGGATGCCGGTTTGCAGGAGCTGTCCTCATACGTGCGCTTACTAAGCCGGATGCCACCCATAGTCAATGCATATTTATACCGTAATGCGTACATCCTTTCTACGTCCGAAGCTATAGTTGCGAATGCGGAGGCGACAGCTCGCAGCCCCGCAAAGTCCGCTCAAATTCTCCGAACACCAGCTTGCTTCCATACACCACTGCCTTTATGATGCCCGAAAGATGAAGGCGTTTCCAGGCCATCCGAAATCGCGAACCAGTCTTCCTGCCCGCCAAGAAACGCCATCAACCACCCGTCTTATATCTAGTAACGTGCACAAACCCACCCCGTCGGCATCCGCCGGACAATCCGGCGAGGAATATCGAATCAGCCGATGCTCGTCGCAAGGACAGGGATCGGCCCGGAAGGCCCGGCGGCGTCCCGCTCCCGGACAGCGGGCAACCCCCCGCCCGCCCGTGCAACAGATCCCCGTATTCTCAGCCGTCCCCACCGGTGCGCTGCGGGATGCCGTCGAAAGCGCAACCGACACCGTATCGCTTGATGTCGAAACGCTTGGCATTCAGCCCTCCGACCGGGTCTTTGGCGTTGTATTGGCGGACGAATCGCTCCGTCCGCTGGACCTGTGCGCGGGGGATCTGCTCGTCTTTGAGCATGGGCGTCAGCCTCGGGGACAGGACATTGTCGCTGCGCTGATCGACGGGAGATCTGTCATCGGCTCCCTGGCCCCCGGTGGTGGTGGGGCACATTTGGAGGGTAGCCGAAGGGGCGGCATCGACATTCCCGCGACAGCCAGGATTCAAGGTGTTCTTGTAGCCTTGGTGCGACGGCGCTGATGGCCAGCCCGCCCCCATCCCAGCCAGCGGTGCGTGCCGTGGCCACCACCAACCCGTTCCCCCGCCGGTCGGGAATGCGAAGTTCGGCATTCGCCGGGCGTCAGGCGGCGTTCTCCGGGAACAGGACCAACCCGCCGCTTGAGGAGAACACCGGACCTGCGCAGCAGGCAGGAGGACACGCCTTGGTAGATCAGGGGCCTGTCGGCGCCATACGGGGCATCGCTCCCCGCCCACAGGCCATTGACCGAGTCGTTCCGGCTCAGCGGAACAGCGGTTCGATCAGTTTCCGCTGATCAAGCCGTTCACCGCGTGGCGGACGCACGGGCAGAACGAGCCCGTTGCGGTCCTCCAATTCCTGAAACAGCCGCTCGCGCAGTTCGGCAATCTGCGCCTGGAAAGCGGGCACCGCGATCAGGTTGTGGCGCTCCGCCGGATCCGTCGCCAGATCATGGAAGCTGTCGATATCCCAAACCCCTTGATAATGAACGTACTTATAACGCTCCGTCCGAATGGCGTACTGCGTCGGGGTGGCCGGGAAGTTCCATTCCCACTGGTATTCGTAAACGAAATGGTCCCGCCAGGGGATTTGCCGACCTCGCAGCAACGGCAGGAAGGAGCGTCCGTCGAACCGGTCGGCGCGATCTGAAGGCACCCCGAAGACGTCCAGGATGGTGGGCGGCAGATCCAGGTTGAGGACCATCGATTCGATCCGCGTCCCCGGCTTGATGAGACCCGGCCCCCAAGCCAGCAGCGGAATGCGCATCGAGGTCTCGAAGGCATCCCGCTTGTCGTAGAACCCGTGCTCGCCGAGGTGAAATCCGTTGTCGCCCAGGTAGAACACCAGCGTCGAGTCCTTCAACCCCGAATCCTCCAGCGTCCGCAACACGCGGCCGATGTTCTCGTCGAGGCTGTGCACCGCCTCGCAGTAGCCGCGAAAAAGCGCCTCGAAATCCGGGACCGGATCGCCGTCATACCGTCCCGTTTCCATGTGATCCACGCCATGGATCGAGTTGCGCCGCTCCGCCACCCAGCGCGGTTGGGTCCGGTAGTTCCGCTCGGTGCGGGCCATCGTTTCCGGATAGGGCACCATCTGCCCGGCGTACCGACCCGCGTGGCGGGGCGCCGGCGTGA
The DNA here is from genome assembly GCA_024233305.1 of Verrucomicrobiales bacterium. Classification (GTDB taxonomy): domain Bacteria; phylum Verrucomicrobiota; class Verrucomicrobiia; order Limisphaerales; family J093; genus J093. The sequence goes on along the minus strand of JACKPV010000023.1, from coordinate 101,731 downwards.
AAGGGTAGTGCGGCGCCTTGTAAGAGAGATAGAGGAAGAACGGCCGGTCTTCCTGCTTTCGCTCGCCCAGCCATTCACAAGCCAGGTCGGACAACGTGTCCGAGTTGTAGCCCCGGAAGCGCCGGTGCTCGCCGTTGATGTTCAATTCCTGATCGAAGTAGTCGCCCTGTCCCCGAAAGCTCGCCCAATGGTCGAAGCCCCGTTGAGACTCGTCGGAATCATGTCCCATGTGCCACTTGCCAATGAAGGCGGTGCGGACGCCGGCCTGCTGGAGGCGTTCGGGAAAGAAAACCGTGCCCGCCGGCACGGGACGCTGATTGTCCACCACCCGATGCCGGTGCATGTATTGCCCGGTCAGGATCGAGGCGCGACTGGGCGAACAGAGCGAGGTCGTCACGAACGCGTTCGCCATGTGCGCCCCCTCCCGGGCCATCCGGTCCAGATTCGGGGTTTCCAGGAATGCCGGCGCGCCCGGATGAAAGCCCATGAAGTCATACCGATGGTCGTCGCTGAGAATCAGCACGACATTACGCGCCTTTGCGGAGAGGTGTTCACCGGCCCGCCCCGGCAGACCGGCGGCCCAGACAAGAACGGCGACCCAAAGGAGCTTCCCGACGGACGGGTGCGAGACGGGGCGCGCGGCCCCGAAAGCGACGCGGAGGATGCGGCTGACGACTGACATGGCCCCGATGATTAACGGCGCCCCTCGTCGGCTGCAACCCCGGGCTTGGCGCGCCGCGCATCGCCCTGGACTGCCGCCCTCACCCGCCGCCTTCATCTCCCAGCACGTTCCACCCCCGGCGGCGCAGCGTCTGGTACATCACCACACCAGTCACACCCGCGGCGACCAGGAAGCCGGATCCGGCGGCCATCTCCCCGAAGATCAGGTGGCCGGTGCCGAACAAAATCAGGTAGACGGTGGCACAACCCAGCGCCCAAAGCAGGGCGTTGCCCCACCCACCGCCCGACGCTGTCACCTCGGGCGCCAGGCGCGCAATCGGCCCCCACAACGCAGGGTTCGGTCGGACCCTCCGATAGAACGCCACCAGCCGGGCTTCGTCCTCCGGGCGGGTGAACCACGTCACGATCAACCAGATGGCCGTCGACCACGCCACCGTGAGGAGCACCGTCCAAGCGAACTGCCGGGGGTCCTCGGTGTTCATGCCCCAGCCGTATTGCAGGGCAACGGACCCCGCAAACGCCGCGAGCATGGCCGCCACTTCGCTCCAGGCATTGATCCGCCACCAGTACCACCGCAGAATGTAAACGGCGCCCGTACCGGCGCCGATGGCCATCAGGAACTTCCAGGCCCCCGCGATCGAGTCCTGGAAGTACGTCACCACGCAGGAGATCACCATCAACAGGAGCGTGAGCAGCTGCGCGACCACCACGTAATGCTTGTCCGATCCATCGCGGACAATGAACCGGCGGTAAAAATCGTTGACCAGGTAGGACGCCCCCCAGTTGAGCTGCGTAGATACCGTCGACATGTAAGCCGCCGCGAACGCCGCCACCATCACGCCCGCCAGAGCGGGCGGAAACACGTTCGGATCGACGATGGTCTGCACGAAGCCCGCTTCCTTGTCCTCGAGTTCGGGATAAAGCACCAGGGAGGCCAGGGCGGTGAGGATCCACGGCCACGGTCGCAAAGCGTAGTGGGCCACCGTGAACCATAACGTTGCCAGCAATGAATGCCGCTCGTCCTTCGCGCAGAGCATGCGTTGCGCGACATACCCGCCCCCGCCGGGCTCCGACCCCGGATACCAGGTCGCCCACCAATTCACGAAGAGGTAGACAAAGAACGCGATCATCGGCATCCACGCCGAACCCAGGTCTGGCACAAACGACAGAATCGAACCACCCCCCTCGCGCGCGGCATCGAGCGCCAGCAACTTCTCCTTCAATGCCCCCAAACCACCGACGGCGCGCACCGCATAGAACGCCAGCAGGATCACCATCCCCATCTTGAGCACAAATTGAATCAGGTCCGTGACGAGCACCCCCCAGAGCCCCGACAGCGTCGACAGCAGAGCGGTCACCAACATCACCCCAAACACCAACACCAGCGCCGTCAGCTTCGGATCGCCGAGCCCGACGGAGGGGAAGGCAAGCCCGGGGAAGAGGATCATCAGGATCTTGACCATCGCGAGGTTGACCCAGCCGAGGATGATGCAGTTGATCGGCAATCCCAGGTAGAGCGCCCGGAAGCCCCGCAGGAACGCCGCCGGACGCCCTCCATAACGCAGTTCGACAAACTCGACGTCCGTCAGCACCCGGGATCGGCGCCACAGGCGCGCGAAGAAGAACACGGTCAGCATGTTACTCATCAACATGCTCCACCACAGCCAGTTGCCGGCGATTCCGTAACTGGCGACCAACCCCGTCACGGCCAGCGGCGTGTCGGCCGCGAAGGTCGTTGCCACCATGCTCGTCCCGGCCAGCCACCAGGACACATTCCGTCCGCCGCCGAAGAAATCGGTCGTGGACCCGGTGGCCCGCCGCCGCAACCAAAGGCCCACCCCGAGGTTCAGCGCGAAGTACGCCAGGACTACCAGCCAGTCGATCCAACGCAAATGCATGGCGGCAGATTATGGAGCCCGGTGAGCCTTTGGCAAGCCCCCCACCTCAATGTTACTCACTTATGGCAGAGGAGGTCGGGCGCATCTTGAGCGGAAAGGGCGAGAGAAAACCGCGAACGCCCTCCTTCTTTGGTCACATAGAGCGCTTGCCATCTGTACACTCGGACGACATGCAGAATATGAGATAAACACAGCCACCACAGCACCCCCAGCAACTCACAACAAATTATGAAGAAGACCACGACAGTTGGCACAGAGCTTTGCCTGCAACGGGTCAGCGACTTGTTCCTTGCCCAGCTCTCGCCGGTGCGCGTCGGTCGGCGCTACGAGCGCAAACACAAGCGCTACAAACGGGAGTTCTACATGTGTTACAAATTCTGCTGCTGACTCCCGGGCCCGTTCATTTCCCGGATCAATGCCCAATCCTCAGCCTTTCTTAAGTCAGTGACATTGCCCGCCGACTTGTAGTCCGCGCCTGATTCAGCTGGGATAGGGCTGCCTGCCGCCGGGCGCGATGATTCACCAAGACGTGACTGCCGGTCGGAACCGGCGAGACCGAGTAAGCCCCTGGATTTCAGCGCCGACTACACGTCCGCGGCTACGGCGGATTGAATCGATACGGCTCAGGCTTTGTTAAGCCAGTGACATTGCCCTCCCCCCCGCAGCGGCGCGCACGGAGCGACGCGCCCTACCACCTGGTCCCAGTATGGCGCACAGTCCCCTGCTCGCCTGACGGTGCTTCTCTTGCTCACCTCCCGGACCGGCAGCAGGCGCAGTTCCGCTCGCTCACTCGACACCCCGGCTCAGACCATGGCGTTTTCGGGGCGTTCGTCCGTGCGCCTGTCGGCGGGTGTCTGGTGGCCTGTGAACAAGGTGCAAGCCGGTAATGCGGGCTTGTTCGCGCCCGCCCATCGGGCGATCCTCTCTCCATCCATGAAAGCAGGTTCCAACTCCGTGTCGCGCCGGGCCTTGTTGAAGAGTCTTGGGTCGGTCGGCGCACTCGTGACCGTGGGCGGGGCCTCCGCCACCGCCGCAGAATTGCCGCAGACCCCACGCCGTTCGCCGACTCCCACCCGGGGCCGCAACGCGCGTCGTCAAATCCAGGAGGCCGTCATGGCCGCGCCGCTCATCGACACCCACGAACATCTCATCGAGGAGAAGGAACGCCTTCAGGGTGCAGCCAATCCCCGTGTTCCTTGCGATGACTGGGCACTCCTCTTCAGCCACTACCTGAACTCGGATCTGCTCAACTCCGGCATGCCGGCGGAGGCGCACAAACGGTTCCTCTCCGCCGAAGTGGACCCGCTCGAGAAATGGGAGATCCTCGAGCCTTACTGGCCGGCGGTGAAGAACACCGGTTACGCGCAGGCCGTCCGGATCGCCATCCGCGAGCTTTACGGCGTGGAAGAACTCTCGGGTGCGACGGTCGCGCGGGTGCAGGAAGGCTACGACAAGCTGCGGCGACCCGGCTTCTACCGCCGCGTCCTCAACGAACTGGCCAACATCGCATCCTGCCAGGTCAACTGCCTCACCGGCGAGGCGTTCAAGGAATCCGACATGCCGACCCTGCTCATGCAGGACATCAGTATCGTCGGGATGTTCGCCGGGCCGAACTTCCGCCAATACGCACCCAAGACCGGCATCGAGGTGAAGTCCCTCGCCGACTGGCATCGCGTGATCCGCTGGTGGTTCGATCACTACGCGCAGTACGCCGTCGCGGTGAAATCCCAGAACGCCTACAGCCGCGATATCGACTATGAACGCATTCCGGCGGAACAGGCGGAACCGGTCTTCAACAAGGTGCTGCAAGGCGAGCCCCTTTCTCCCCCGGAACGGAAGCGCCTGGAGGATCACCTCTTCTGGGAAGCGGTCGATCAAGCCACGGCGTGCCAACTGCCGGTCAAGCTCCACACCGGTTTTTACGCCGGCCAGAACTCGATGCCGCTGGAGCGCTTGGCGCGCAACCCCGGTTCGGCAACGGACTTGTGCCGGCGTTCGCCCGACACGCGATTCGTGTTCATGCACATCGGCTACCCCTACTACGAGGAAATGATCGCGGTGGCCAAACAGTGGACGAACGCCCACCTCGACATGTGTTGGTCCTGGATCATCAATCCCATCGCGGCGAAGGACTTCCTGAAGAAGTTCCTGGTCACGGCGCCCGCCAACAAGGTTCTGCCCTTCGGCGCGGATTACATCCCGGTGGAACCCGTTCTCGGTCACGCCATCATGGCTCGACGCGGCGTCGCCCAGGCGCTGACCGAGCTCGTCACGGAAGGATGGCTTTCCTTGAGCGATGCCCTGGAACTGGTCGACCCCGTCCTGCACGGCAACGCCCGGCAGCTCTTTGACTTGGAGAGCAAGACCCGGGTGCTTGCGAAGGCGCCATGGGGAGACGCCTGAGCGCCGGGCTGACCCGTGGCCATGCGGTAGGATTCACCACTGATGGGCACGGATATTGAGGCAAACCAGGATTGCCCGCCCTGGGCTCAAACTCACCATTCAGGGAGTCCTCCCGCCCTCTCCGCCAACGCGGCAGCGCCGCGCCCTATCCGTGACCGGAGACGCTGCTGCCCGGTGTCGAAGGTCCGCGCAGCGTGCATTTCGGACACAGGCCCTCGGTCTCAGTCGCCAGGCGGGCGCCGCAAACCGGGCAGATGGCCGGACCGTCGGGCATGACGCAGTCAAACGAGACGTGGGGGGCGAGGCCAGCGGATGCCGGACACCGCCGGGGTATCTCGAAACCAGCACCGCGCCCCATTCCCTACTTGCGCTGGTGTTCAAGGACGTTGGGGTAGTCGTCCGAAGGGGCCTGCCAGAGCGGGTCGGTCTCACCTTTCAGGTGTTCCTTCAGGAAGGAGGCCTCGTAGGCCTCGAGCGTCCGGGTCGCGGCACGGTCCTTTTCCAGGAGGCCCTGCGCCGGATCGTGGTTCCAGTAGGGCGCCCATGTCGAGAGGCTGTCGTAGTCGGTATGGGCGATGCGCAGCCACACCGCGTTCTCGCTGGCCTGGGTATAGAGGAGCTTGCTGGTCACATTGCTGGGCTGGATGACCATGAAGGGCTTCCCGGGACCTTCCGCCATCACGGCTTCCGCGCCCGTGAGGCACCATTCGTTCACCGTGATGCCAATACCGGCGCGGCAATTCTCGACGGTGCGACAAAGCTCGGCCGCCACACTCGCCCCCCAGGACATGCCAATGGCCGCCAGGCGATCCGGATCAAGGCGACCGGCCAGGATGGGATCAGAAGCCTGCCAGTCGGCGAGCGCATCGATGATCACCATGCAATCCCGGACACGATCCGCGAAGCCGGCGGGCGTGCGGTCGGGGGTGGTCGGTGTCCAGTACATCGTGCCGTCCTCCAACGGGGTCGCCCACATGTCATAGTGATCCGGGGCCACCACCACGTAGCCGGCGCGGGCCAGGCACTCGGCGTCGTGGAACATGTCGGTGCGACTGCCCGCGTACGGGGCGCCCGTGTGCGAAAACAGAATCACGGGGCACGCCGCGTGGCGGTCATCGAAGGGAATGTCCGGAAACGCATGGCTCAAAACGTCGAAGCCGGGTGCTCCCTCCCGGTAATCCCAGCCAGCCAGCCAGATATGCAGTTCCGGCGCCGTGATCAATCTCCTTGGGAGGACCCCGGATTGCGCCAGGCCGGGGTACCAGATCGAGACGCAGAAGGTGCTCTTGTCCGAGATCCCGTGCCGGTTCCTTCGTGTCGGATCCATCAACCAGCGCTCGGTGTAGCCCACAGCAGTGGTGTCGGTGGCAAACGTGCAACCGGCGGATTCCGGCGGCGGCCACGCGGACTGCAGGGCGGCGGCGTTCAAGCGGAAGAACCGACGATTGCCGGACGGATCAAGCGGGTCGAATTCGTGCTGAAAAACCCCGGGCATTTCCGGAGCCGGCACCCCCATCCAGGCTTCCGGTTGCCACGTCGCCAGGTCGGCCGAGGATTCCAGGTTGAGCAGTTCATACCACACGTCGTCGTTGCCTCCGTGTCGGCCCGTCAAGGAAGCCTCCAACCGGCTGGCTCCGTCGTCCGAGGCGACGAAGTGAACACCGCCGAAGCGCCTGGGCTGGTTGCCGGTGGAGTCCTGCACCCAGAGATCGGCCGTGCTGTGCTCACCCAGCCCGCCCGGGCCGGTCGACGCCGACAGCGCCATTTGGAATCGCTCCCGCGCTTCCACCTCGTCGTCTTCCAGCACCACCACCTCAACCGTCCGGGTCATCTCGCCCGCTTCAAAATGGAGCGTTCCACTGATGGCAGTGTAGTCGAGGCCCGCTTGGGCGGTGAGATCGCTCGTCGCGTAGTCCACCGTGAACGGGGCAAGGTCAGCGTCGTTGCCACGTTCCACCGTGACTGTGAGTTCACCGCCGTCTTCGCGGGCCCAGAAATTGCCCCAAGTGAACTGCACTCCCGGATCGTTGTCCTCGACGACGACGATCGTCACATACTGACGTCCGAGTTGCGATCCTTCCGAGGGATTGGTCAACCGCAGACGGAATCGCTCGTCCGCCTCCTCGGCCCCGTCGTTGAGCAGGGGCACCCGGAAGGTCCGGAGGTCTTCCCCGGCGGCGAACTCCAGCGTAAGACCGGTGGCCTCGTAATCCTCGCCGGCCGTCGCCGTCACGTCCTGAGATTCGACCTCCACCGAAGCGGGCCCGGTCAGGTCACCGGTTCGCACGACCGCCACGAGCACGGAAGGATCGCCCTCCGTGGCCGTGTAAGGGGAGTATTCGAATTGCAATGTGCTGGCGCCGTGCAGGTTCAACCCGAAGGTGAGGATCAGCACCGTGGCCAAGCGGGAGGGACTTTGTCTGGTCTTCATGCTTTTGTCGCGATGGGAGGTTCGTGCTTCACCCCTTTCCTCTGCGGAAGGCTCCGGAGTGGTTAACCACAAACTCCAGGAATCTCGCGGAGTCCCCGTGAACTGCGCGGCCCCTCGTCCACGGGGCCGGATCGTGCGGCGTCCGACCCTCCGCCGAGCTCAAAGCCGCCCTGGACCGGCGGGACCACCCATGCTGAGTCGTTCAAGGAAGCCACATCGCTCTGTCTCGCCTGCCGGGTCTGCCCCGCCGCGTGGTTGAGGTTTGGCCTCGGGAGCCAGATCGAACCCAACACCAAGGAAGATTCCGCTTGCACCCGAACGCGTTTGAAATAGACTCGCGTCTAATCACTCGGATTAGACGGCACTTCCCGGGGGAGGGTCGTTGGCCGGGGTGGACGGATGTCGTTCGCCGAGTGAATGAACAACCTGCAAAACCCATACTACATAACTCCTTATGGCTGTCCGCTCCATCTCCTCTCCTCCCTGCCGCCGGGGCGCTCTCGGGTGTTGGCTGGCAATCGTCGTTGTCGTCGGGCCGGCGAGCTTCTGCCTTCGCGCCCAGAACGTGCTCTTCCAGGAGGGCTTCAACACCGACGGCGAGGCCGCCCAGCCGCGCCGCTATACGACGGAGGGGCGGGAGGTCTACGAAAAGGCGCGGCAGGAAGCCGAACTCGGTCTTACCACCCAGGATGGGCCGATCTACTGGGCGCACAACTTCGAGATCTCGTTCGTCGGCGTGCCCGCGCCCACCCCGGCGCGACGCGCCGTCCTTGCCTGGCACCACACGATCCCGGCGGACACGGTGAGCGAGGATTTCCTGACCCTGTTCGATTCGACAATCCGCTGGATGGTCAACAACAAGACCGGGGCCACGATCTGTTTCTCGCCGGGCCCGGCCGGCTCCGGCGACGACGTGTTGGCGGACCGGCTGCGCGCCAAGGGATACACCGTGACAACGGACGACGACGGGGCCCAACCCTTGCCGGCGGCGGACGCATACATTCACAGCTCGAACGGCGATCTTGGGAACCCGAGCCGTCTGACGAGTGTGAACAAGCCGGTGCTTACCTACCGCGCCGCCGATCACGATGACATGCTGGTCTCCAGCATTGGCCAGACGGTGACCTTCACGCCGTCGGAGGCCTCGATCAACGCGCCCGAGCACGCCGCAGCGGGCGGCAAGACCGGTTCCTTCCCGGTGTTGACCGGCGGGGATGTGAGTGTGGACCTGATCGGCGACGTGATTCCCGGGGGCGCCACGGTGGTGGCCAGTTTCGTCCGGGTCATCCCGCCGACCGCCGGGAGCCTGGCTGACGTGGATGCGTTGGTGAGCGGGAGCAAGCCGAGTCAGCAGAGTCAAGGGACGATCACCGAGACCGATCTATCGCTCAACTCGCCGGGCGACTGGTTCCTCGACAACGCGTATCCGGGCAGCCCACAGGACACCTTCGCCATGGTCGCCAAGGGAAAACTGCATGTCACCCAGCCGGGAACCTACAGCTTCGGCATGGGGGTGGATGATGGTGGACGACTCCGCATCGACCGGGACCGCAACGGCTTCAGTGACGCGGACAACATCATCGTCGAGGATGTGACGGGAGCGCATCGGGCGGTCTTCGGGGACGCCGCCTTTGCGGCGGCCGGGGATTACGATTTCGAGTGGACCACATTCAACGCCGGCGGAGCGGCGAGTTCGGAACTCTCGATTGCCATCACGCCCGGCGGGGGCGAGACGAGCCCGATCGCATCGGGGGCCTGGGACTTGCTGGGCTACACGCCCGCCGGGGCGCCGGTGAGTCTCCAGGGTTCGGTCAGCGTCAAGGTGTATGTTCCCACCGGGGCTCCCGAGGAGGTCGAGTTGCCGATGCTGATGGTGCTCGAGGCGCCCGCGGACGGTGGCGCCGTGTTTGGCGGCGGACCGTTCAGCAACTTCGAAGGCGCCGGGTTCTTCGCCGGTTCCGGTCTCAACAAATGGACCTATCCGAACGGCGTCGACCGCCTGTTGACCCTGCCGGCCGTGTCGGTTGCGGGCGAGGAGGACGTGAAACTGACGGTGGCCCTCGCGGCGACGTTCCTTGATTTCGAGACCAGTGATTATCTGGACCTCTACGCTTATCCGAACGGCCTGGGTGGGGCCGAAGTCCTGCTGGCGCGCTACAGCGCGCCGGACGCGAACACGAAGTACTTCGTGGACACGACGCACGGGGGTATCAACCAGTTGAACCTGCAGTTCAAGGATGTCACCTACGACATTCCGGCGGGCGCCACCGATCTGGTCATCCAGTTTCGGGCGGCGACGACATGGTGGAACGAGATTGTGGGCATCGACAACGTGCGGATCACTGCCGGCGCGTTGGTGGAACCTACGGTCGCCGTGCGCAAGAGCGGCGGGGATGTGCTTATCGAGTTCACGGGCGCGCTCGAGTCCGCCACCTCGGTGCAAGGGCCCTACACCCCCGTGCCGGGGAACCCGGGCAGCCCCTACACGCTGACGCCGGCCCTGCAAACGGGACACCAGTTCTTCCGATCCCGTTAGCGAGCGGGAAGCGGAGCCGGCCTGCGAGCAGGCGGCAATCGGGTGTCTGCCCGGTTGCCGCCCGAGTCAACCCCCTGGTCCCAGGGACGTCGGAGCTTGGCATGCCCGACGAACGGTCCGAGGTCGTGCCCCGCGTGAGAACCCGGCAACCGGCGGATCGGATGCGCGGCGGGCAAGGCCGACGCAAATCGGCGCGTTTCTCGCAAGTGCAACTGATTCGCCCCGAAGTACGCGCTGGATTCGCCATTCCCGGTTTGCTGATGGGGTGACGGAACAAAGGCCCCGGATCCCCGCCCCGGGTGCCGCCGCACCGACTCGAAGAACCGATCTGCGGCGCCTGGCTTCGCTCGTAGTTGATCATTCTCGAATGGTCCTCCGATGGGCCCGCCCACAGGGTGTCGTCGTCCGGCAACGAAGCGGCGGATGGACCGCAGCGCATGGCTTATGAATGGCTTTCGATGATCTCCCGCAGGCTTTGCAGTTCCTCGTCCACGGCCAGCGGGTCGCTCAGGGTCCGCGCCACCACCGACCGTAACAGAATCCGGTACCGGTGACGCATTCGGTGGACGGTGACGCTGATGGTTCCGGGCGTGGTTCCCAGTTTCCGGGCCGTCTCGGCGTGGTCCGGAGCGGCGGCGTCGCCCTGCAAGTAGGGCTTCAAAGCGTTGAAGATCGGGGTGCGGCCCCGGGAGGCGCATTCCAGTTCCAACAGCCGCAGGGCTTCGCGCATCAGCGCCAGCACGCAGGCGTAATCGTAGCTTTGGTCCGGCGGGGCCTCCGTCTGATCCGCAAGGACGAGGTATTCCTCGACGCCTTCGATGTCGCGTCCAAGCCGACTCCAGTTCGCACCGCGCTTTACCGTGTTCATCCGGTCGCGCTCGCCGCTCAAGTAACGCTTCACGCAGCCATGCAGAAACGACCGAAACCGGCCGCGGCGACGGTCTGCGCGTCCGATCAGGCCCTGTTCGACAAGGTGGGCGAAAAAGCCCTGCGTGAGGTCGATGGCCTCCTCACCGGGGCGCGCCTGCGAGCGGATGAGATGGTATACCGGCTTCCAGTACAGGCGGCACAAGGTCTCCAAGGCATCCTGGCTGACCGTGCCGCGATTCGCTTCGACAGCGCTTACCAAGCTCCATTGCGTCGGCGGGAACTCGTCCGCTGCGGAACTGGCCTCCTGGGCTGACATGGCGTTCCCCAGACTAATCGCAGAGGATGGTGGAAAAAGCGAATCTTGGTGCGTGCCGACGCCGGATTTGCGAGCACGCGGATGGTCAGCGCAGAGGCGCCCGGACCGCGGGGCGCGCCCCGCGATCATCGGGCGGAATCCCTCGGAAGGTCGCGGCGCTCACCGCTCCAAGCCCGCTCGCAGGAGAGGCCAAACCGAGAGGATGCGGGGCAGGCGCGAGAACGGGACTGCGTCCAGGTCCCGCCTTGCTCACGCCCGCGAAAGACCGTCGACGCGCGCTCCGCCCGGCTCGGGACGCAGTGAGGATGTCCACTGCGTCCCCGGAGCGGGAAAGCGCCGCTCAGGGCGTCTCGATCGAGAGCAGTTCGACCTCGAAGATGAGGGTCGAGTTGGGCCCGATGGTCGGGCCGGCGCTCCGGTTGCCGTAGGCCATCTTGGCGGGCACGAAGAGCTGCCACTTGGCGCCCTCCTTCATCAATTGCAGCGCCTCGGCCCAGCCGGCGATCACGCCGTTCACCGGAAAGGAGACCGGTTCGCCCCGCTCGACCGAGCTGTCGAACACGGTGCCGTCGATCAGCGTGCCGTGGTAGTGGGTCTTCACCTTGTCGGTCGCCTTCGGGGTGCGGCCGGCGCCCGCGTTGAGGACCTTGTATTGCAGGCCGCTGGGCAGCACGACGACACCGGGCTTCTTCGCGTTGGCGGCGAGGAACGCCTCGCCGGCCTTGAGATTGTCCTCGGCCTCGGCGGCGCTTTTCGCCTGGAGCCGGGCGGCGAGGTCCTTCTGGAGCTCGGCAAGGACTTCGCGGCGTTCGGCCTCGGTCAACTGTTCGCGGCCGGCCAGAGCGTCGGCGATGCCGGCGGCGAGCGCCTTGGGCTCGACCTCGATGCCCTGCTTCTTGAAGTTGCCGCCCAGATCGTATCCGATGCTGTAGCTCACCCGCTGTTTCGGGCCCGTCAATTCGACTTTTTCCTGACCCAGGCCGGTGCTGGCGCACAGACCCAGGGCGATGACTGCGACAAGGTAATGCTTCATTGGTGAATCAACGCGCCACCGGACAGCCCGACGCGCGTCGCGGGACCGTAGCAGGGAACCGCTCAAGGTCAAGCGGGCACCGTCCAAGCGGAGGGAACCGCCTCGAACGTCCGGCTTGGGGCGGCAGGAATCGTGGCTGTGCCCTCCGGACCGTTCGAGCCGGCGCGGGGACGCGGGATGATTGTCGGGGGCTAAACCTCGAGCAGGATCCGGGCGGGTTGTTCGATCAGATCCTTGACCTGCCGGAGGAAGGTGACTGCCTCGCGACCGTCCACGATGCGGTGGTCGTAGGTGAGGGCGAGATACATCATCGGACGGACGACCACCTGACCGTCGATGACGACCGCCCGGTCCTGGATGGCGTGCATGCCGAGGACGCCGCTTTGGGGGGCGTTGATGAGCGGGGTGGAGAGCATCGAGCCATAGATGCCGCCGTTGGTGAGGGTGAACGTGCCGCCCGCGAGGTCGTCCGGCTTGATCTTGTTCTCCTTCACCTGCCGGGCGAAACCGGCGATGGCTTGTTCGATCCGGGCGAAGCCGAGGCGGTCGGCATTGCGAAGGACCGGCACGACGAGGCCGCGACCGCCACCGATGGCGACGCCGATGTCGTAGTAGTTGCGATAGACAACATCGGTCCCGCGGATCTCCGCGTTCAGGCCGGGGGCATCCTTCAATCCCTCGATCACGGCCTTCACGAAGAAGGACATGAATCCGAGCTTGATGCCGTGCCGTTCCTGGAATCGTTCCTGATGTTGCCGGCGCAAGGCGATGACGGCCGACATGTCGACCTCGTTGAACGTGGTCAACAGGGCCATGTTCTGCTGGGCCTGCACGAGCCGCTCGGCGATCTTGCGCCGGATAAGGCTCATCTTCACGACCTCCTCCTCGCGATCGCCGACCGGCGCGGAGCCCGGGGGAGGCGCCCCTTCGGTGGGGCTTGCGGCCCGTTGGGTGACGGTCCGCTGCACATCCTCCTTGAGGATGCGGCCGCCGGGGCCCGTGGGTTGGACGCTTTCGGTCGCCACCCCTTCCTCCGCCATCAGCCGAGCGGCGGCCGGCATGACGCGTGGTGCGTCGGATCGCGCGGCAACGGCCTCCGGCGGACTTGCGGGCGCGGTTGCCGACGGCGTGGCTTTCGATTTCGCCTCCCCGGATTTCGCCGTTCGGGCTCCGGGCTTCGAGGGTCCGGAAACCTCGCCCGGTTCGAGAATCCCGACCACGTCACCCACCTGGACACGTTCGCCCCGGGGCTTGCGGATTTCGGTGAGGGTACCGGCCTCGGGAGCGAAGATCTCCATGGTGGCCTTGTCGGTTTCGATCACCACGACGGGTTCATCCCGGGCGACGGGCTCGCCGGGTTGTTTGAGCCATTCGCCGATTTCGACTTCCGAGACGGATTCACCGACGGAGGGGACGGTCAGTTCCAGTGGCATATCAAGCTTCGGTTGCGACGAGTTGTTTCGCGCTGATGATGGTTTCGGTGCGCGGCCGCTCGGCGTCATCCTCGCCGCCGAAGGCGCTGGCGAGCAACTGTTCCTGTTCGGCCTGATGGGCGGCGGCGGAACCCGTGGCGGGGCTGGCCGACGCCGGCCGGCAGACGCCGCTGAACGGGAGCCGGTCGAGGAACTGCATGCTCACGGTGACGCGCAGAAAGCGCCAGGCGCCCATGTTCTCGGGTTCATCCTGCACCCAGATGACGTTGGTTCCCGCCGGGCAGGGCGACAGCAGTTGCTCGATTTCCGCGCGCGGGTAGGGATAGAGCTGTTCGAGCCGGACGATGGCCACATCGTCGCGGCCCAGCTTCTGCCGGCGCGCCTCGAGATCGTAATAGAGCTTGCCGCTGCACAGGAGCACGCGGCTCACGTTGCGCATGTCCACCCCGCGGGGATCGGGAATGACGCGTTGGAAACGCCCGTGAGTGCAGTCCTCGAGCGGGGAGACCGCCTGCGGATGCCGCAGCATGCTCTTGGGGGTCATGACGACCAGGGGTTTGCGCCAGCGCCGGCGGACCTGGCGGCGGAGCAGATGGAAGAACTGGGCCGGGGTGGTCGGCTGGGCCACCTGGAGGTTGTCCTCGGCGGCAAGCATGAGGAAGCGTTCGAGCCGGGCGCTTGAATGCTCGGGACCCATGCCCTCGAAACCGTGCGGCAACAGCAGCACCAACCCGCTCAGCCGGCGCCACTTGTCCTCGCCACTGCTGATGAACTGATCGATGATGACCTGCGCCACGTTCACGAAATCGCCGAACTGCGCCTCCCACAGGACGAGACCGTCCGGGCAATCCAGGCTGTAGCCGTATTCGAAGCCCATGACTCCCGCCTCGGACAACGGGCTGTTCACAATTTCGACCGGTCCCTGCGCGGGGCTGAGCTTCTGGAACGGCCGGTGGACTCCGCCCTTCTGATAGTCGTGCAAGACCGCGTGGCGGTGGCTGAAAGTGCCGCGTTCGCAGTCCTGTCCCGAAAGCCGGATCCGGCATCCTTCGATCGCCAGGCTGCCCAGCGCCAACGCCTCGCCCGCCGCCCAGTCGAGCGGCCGCCGGTCAACGGCCATTTCCCGACGCTGATCCAGCACGCGTTTCAGCTTCGGATGCACGGTGAAGTCCGCGGGAACCACGGACAGCCGGGTGAGCAGGTCGGCCAGTTCCTCTCGCGGGAGTCCGGTTTCGGGATCGTCCGCCGTGGACTCCGCCTCGCCGTGGTAGCCCTTCCAGATGCCGGACAGGCTGCTGGGAGGCATCCCGCAATGGTCGGTGCGGGCCAGGGAAAGCTGTTCCTCGAGGTGCGTCTGCCGCTTTTCGGCGATGCGATCCGCCTCCTCCCGTGTGACGCCACCGAGTTCGAGCAGACGTTGCAGATAGGCGTCCCGAACGGAGGGACGTTGTTCGATCAACCGGTAGAGGAGCGGCTGGGTGAACGAGGGTTCGTCGCCTTCGTTGTGGCCGAGGCGACGGTAGCAATACATGTCGATGACCACGTCGTGCTGGAACTCACGGCGGAAATCCAGGGCCAGTTGGATGCAGCGGGCCACGGCTTCGGGATCCTCGCCGTTGACGTGGAAAATGGGGACCCGGAGCATGCGGGCCACGCTGGTGGCGTAGTTGCCGGAGCGTCCCTGGGCGGGCGGGGTGGTGAAGCCGATCTGGTTGTTGACGATGACATGCACCGTGCCGCCGGTCCGGTAGCTCTCGAGCAGGCTCAGGTTCAACGTCTCCTGCGTGATCCCCTCGCCCGCGAAGGCCGCGTCCCCGTGGATGACCAAACCCATGACCTCCTGGCGGTCCGCGTCGCCGGCGCGGTCCTGTTTGGCCCGGACCCGACCCAGCACCACGGGACTGACAAAGCCCAGATGGCTCGGATTGAAGCAGAGGGAAAGATGCACCGGCCGGCCGGTGGCGGTCACATGGTCGCTGCTGTAGCCCATGTGATACTTCACATCGCCGCCGCCCATGTAGAGTTCCGGGTCCTTGTCCTCGAACTCGCGGAAGATCTCGCGCGGGCTTTTGCCGATGATGTTGGCGAGGACGTTCAGCCGGCCGCGATGGGCCATGCCGAGGACGATCTCGCGCACGCCATGTTCTGCCGCCTGTTCGATGGCCAGATCAAGCAGCGGCACCAGGCTCTCGGCGCCCTCGAGCGAGAAGCTCTTCGCCCCGACGAATTTCCGGCGGATGAACTGCTCGAAGACAATCGCGTCAGTGAGCATGCGCAGGATGCGCAACTGCTGGGCGCGGCTGAGTTCGGCCTTGAACGACCCCCCCTCGATGCGGTCCTGCAGCCAGTGCCGGACCTTGAGGTCGTCGATGTGCATGTACTGCACGCCCACCGCCCCGCAATAGGTGGCCCGCAACCGTTGCAGGATATCCTGCAGGGTCAGCCGGCCGTCGCCGCACATGGTCTCGCAGACAAATCGGCGGTTCAAATCGTCCAGCGTGAAGTCGTAATACTCGGGATCGAGTTGCGGCACGTAGGGAACGAAGTCGCTGAGGGGATCGATCCGGGCCTGCATGTGACCGCGCACGCGGAAGGCGCGAATCAACCGGTCCACCCGGTGCTGCAACCGCAACATGGCGTCCATGGACTCGCCGTTGACCGGGGACAACGGACCGGCGGAGGCGGGGGCAGATGGACCGGCGGCGAACAAGCTCCGACGACGAAACGAAGGCCGGAAGCCGGTCCCCCGCGACCCGTCACCGTCGCCCAGGGCGGCAAAATAGCGCTGCCATTCAGGCGCCACACCGGCGGGCGCCCGGAGGTAGTCCGCGTAGAGCTGTTCGACGAACTCGAGATTGGCCGGTTCGGGCCATTCCGAATGAGCTTGCATAGGTGCTTCGTTGCCGCCGCTGCCCCGCCGGCGGCTCAATGTCGCCCGGGCCGCGAGTGCCCCTACCTTGCCCTGCCGCAATTCCGATGCAAGTCCGCTGGCGGCCGGATTCCATAAAACCTGCCGTCCCCGACCAGGAACCGGCTCACGGCGAACGGATACGATAGAAGCGCCGGTCGGCGGTTGCCGCCTCCGCGTCGGTCGATTCCCCCCGGGTCAAACCGGCGGCAATGACCGCAAACGGTCCGGTGACCGCGGGGGCCGCCTCGACACTGTAGGTCTGGCCCGGGTCGACCGCCCAGGCCAGGATGACGCTGCCGTCGGGGTTGCGGCGGGCGGTGACCCGTCCGATGTCCGCGGGCGGAATGGTGGCCGGCTCGTTCCAGAACTTGCCGTCGTACTGGCGCCCCGGTGACACGGGCCGATCCGCCACGGTCGTCTGGGGTCGGAACGGACCATTCAGCGTGGGGAACCGTGTCATGGAACCGTCCGCGGATACCTGTTCGGCCGGGTAGACCACCCGTTCGACGATGCCGCCCAGTTCGTTGCGGATGATGATGAGGTCGCCCCCGTTGTTGAGCGCCAAGCCGGAACCGCCCTCGCTGGCGGGTTCGGTCATCACGTCGAGGATCGGGGGAAAGCCGTTGAGCGGTCCGCCGTAAAGGACGATGGCGCTCTTCGCTCCCAGCGGAAAGAAGCTGTAGAACCGATGCCGGATTCCCACGCCATCGGCCATCGTCCAGCCGAACAGATCGAGGGTTTCGTCGGAGAGGTTGGCCAGTTCGAGGTACTCGTCCAGGATCCAGGGTTCGGTCCCCACGGCGGGATTGCGTTGCAGCGGATTGAAGAACGCCGCCTCGGGATCGTCGGTGGGATTGGCCAGGTACTCGGTGATGGCAACCTGCTGTTCCGCTGCTGTCGGGCAGTAGAGTGTGAGGGTCACGGTGTTGGTGGCGGCGACATTCCAGGCATGGAGCGTGGCCTCGAAGAGCCGGCCCGCGTCGTCCGGCGTGGGAGACCACGTGAAGGCGCCGGTGAGGTCCGCGGTCTGACCGTCCGGAAAATCCCATTGCGCACTGGCCGGCAGCCCGGCGGTCTCCGCTTCGATGGTCACCGGCCGCCCCTCGGGATCGGTGATGAAGAAAGTCGTGGTCAAGGTCTCCCCGGGCCGCAAGCCGTGTTCCGTGAAGGTGTTCTCCGGGGCGTCGCCGGGCCGGGTGAGGTTGGCGAGCACGTTCGTGAACCAAACGGTCGGCGGCTTCGCATCGCTGATGATGTCCGCCAAGCGCGAGGGGATGATCTGGTACCCGCCCGTATAGGGCGCGCTGCTGTCGAACTGCGCCAACACGCCGACGACGCTCACCAAGTCCACCGGTTTGGGTTGGCCGCCGAGGTCGGTTTGCGCATTCACAAAGAGGGTGAACACCTCGGAAAAGCCGTTCGTGAGCCAGAGGCTTCCCGTGGCCGGGAACGTGGGGGTGAGCCGCTCGATCCGGACCTCCCCCGCGATCACGCAGCTCCCCTCGAAGGGCTCGAGGGTCAACGGGTCGTTCAACCAGGAGAAATCGAGCGGGACGGGCTCGGGCAGGGGGTTGCCGGTGCTGAGTCGCAGGACGGCAGTCTCGGGATCGCTGGCGTCAGGCGTCAACTCGAGCAGACCCCGAAACTGCTCCAGGCGGGCGGTCACCCGGACCCGGTCGCCCGCGGCAGGCAGGAACCGACCGGCGCCGCCCCGCCAGAACACGGCAATTCCCGCCGTGGCGTCCTGCACGTAGAACAACACGTTCGGCGCGACGGTCAGGTTGCAATGCGTCGTTACCACCCCCTCGACGGTGAACCGGGTAACCGTGTCCGTCGGCTCGAAGTTGTCCGGGTCGATCATCCCCCGCAGCGTCGCGATGCCGGTCAGTTCGGGCGGCTGGACTTCGGCCACCAACAGCGTGACCTCCGCGCTGGAGATTTCCCCGCGTTCGTTCGCCACCACCACCCGGTAGGCGCCGGCGTCGGAGAACGTCACGGCGGTCAGTTCCAGAGTGGCCGCGGTGGCTTCAGGGATGGCCTCGCCGTCGTGGTACCACTGATAACCGAGCGGCGCTGTGCCGGTGGCCGCGACCGAAAACGCAGCGTCCTCGCCGACGAACCGGGATTGGCTCTGCGGCTGGGTGGCGATGGCCGGCGCGGTGGGACCGCCATCGGTCGGGGTGCCCAGCACGGTCACAAGATCGAACCGCCAGGCCCCGTCCGGGTGGTAGGCGGAATCGGGATTGGCCGGTTCGTATTCGAGGCTCTCGCCGAAATCCGAGACCAGACGCACGGCGAACAACGGATTGTCGTTCACCAGGCGCGCGGAACTGAAATCCACCGTCTTCCCCGTGATCCACGCGCCCGCCTGATCGCTGGTAAACGAGGTGATCTCCGCCCAACTCGAGCCATCCACCGTGTAGAGCACGACGAGGTTGCGGCAGGCGGCGTCGCTCGGGCGCCAGTCGAACTGCAGCCGGATATCCTGGTGGCCGGTGGTCGGCGCCGCAAACCCGGCGCCCGCGAGGCGTTCGCCCACACCCTGGACGGGGAAGGCACTCAACTCCCATCCCGAGTTGTCCCCCGCCGCAGGATCGCCCACGGAGCCGGTGGCAAACGCTCCCGTCACCCCGTTGACGGTCTGCGCCGTGCCGGCGCCCAGGACGGGTTCAAGCGTGCCCGTCGCGACATCGCCATCGTTGCCGCCGTTGAAATCCCAGCGGGCGAGAACGGTTTGCCCCGCGACGGGCAGCGAACCGGCAGCGAGCAGCAGGAGGGGGAGTAGGGAGGCTTTCATGGGCGGCGGGAAAGCGTCGCCAAGGTTCGGGGCGCCAGCGGCCATCGGGTTGAACTGCGCCGACAACGAATCGCCGCCGTCGCGCTGAACGCGGTCCTGGTGGTTCGTTCGCATGCGCCTGCCTGTCTCCGGCTCCACCACCGGCGGCCTGCGAGGCACTGAACGGATTTCGCTCGGGCTGTGATCCGGACCAACGCCGGCTGCCGCCCGGCGAGGACCGCGATGACAGCGATCCCCACGAGCCGCTCGATCAGGGTGAAGGCCCGATTCGGACAGGGGCGAAATCGATGCGCCAGTGATTCCATGTTGGCACCGTTCCGGTGAACCGCGATCCGGTCCGGCAACCCGCACAGTCTAGGACGGTCCCGGTCGCAACTCAAGAAGCCAAACTGAAATCCCCGCGTCTCGCCGGAGGCCGGGTTGCATGGTGGCGGGAGCGGTCGCGCGGTCGCCGGAATCCCCCGGACGCCCCGTCGGCCGAATGGTGTTTTGGTTGCGCCGACAACCGAATCGTGCCACCAACGGGCCATGTTCAAGGTGATCGAACAGTCCGATCGGATCCTGCACTTCCGCTACCAACGGCCGGTTCTTTTCGGGAGCTTCTTCGTTTGCATCGCCGTGCTCATCCTGTTCATCGGCGCCAGAACCGTTGAGTTCCAGCTCTCGCGCACGGCGGAGGACCGCGTCGATGGTCACGTCCGCACCTCCTGGTACGGGCTGTTCCCGCGCGAACGAACCATCCAGGGGATCACCGGCGCATATGTCGAGGAGCACCGCAGCCAGAAAGGCCGCCGGACCTATCGCCTGGTGCTCGAAACGCGCGCCAGGGACGAGCCGTTGACCGCCACCAGCGACAGTGATCGCAGCGACAAGGAGGAACTGCGACGGACGGTGGAGCGCTTCGTGGCGTCGGCTGATCGCGGTCCGCAGCGGGAAGTGGACTCCCCCTCGTTCCTCATCACTTCGCTGGTGCTCATCTGTCTCGGCTCCGGCGTGCTGATAGTGATGCTGGGTGGCGGGGAGGTGCGGCTGGATCGCGATGCCGACCGGGTGGAATTGTGGCGGCGGCAGCCGTTCGGAGCAGGAACCCAGGAGTACAGGCTCAGCGACGTACGCGAGTTCGCGGTCCGTTCGAGCCATAGCGGGCGATCGAAATCCGCCACCTACGGCGCCGTCATGTGCCTGAAGGACGGGGAGGAGGTGGCGCTGCGGCGGATCAAGACCAGCGGCTTCGCGAAGAAGCAGGAACTTGTGCAACGACTCGAGGCCTTCCGCGTCCGGGCTGCGGCCGCCCACCCCGCGCCAGCCGGGCCGTCTGCGCCCCGGAGCGACGGGGCCGCGGCGCCGGTAGTGTGTGCGATCTGCGGCTGGGACTGCGCGAATGCGGAGCAGTTCGAGGACACCGACGGACGCTGCTACCACAAGGAGTGTTACGATTGGCAGCAACGCGGCGGCAAGGACGCTTGAACGGGTGGGGCGAGTTCGCCCGGAACGCATCCGAATGCCGCTCCCGGGCCGGCGCGCACGGTCCCTCCGGGAAGGCGGGCGACGACGGACGCTGTTTCAGAAGTCCGTCTCGAATCCCTCGTCCGGCACCTCGACGCGAGTCCCGGGCAGACGTTCCCGCGTCGCCTTCAGAATGGCTTCCCGGTTGGCCCAGCACTCGTGGCTCAGATGCACCAGCAGCAACCGCCGGACGCTTGCCTGCCGCAACAGGCCAAGGAGATCGTCCGGTGGAAAGTGCGCCAACTCGCACACGAGGAGGTCGACCGGGCCGGCCAGCAGGGGAAGCAAATCCGCCGCTTCGCCCAGGTCGCCGCTGTGCGCCACCCGGATGCTGTGCGCCTCGAAGGCAAAGCCGTACGCGGCCGCGCCGGTCGGCATCTCGGCAGGATAATCCCGCAGCAACCGGGCGAGATGAGTGGTCGGGTGGACGGTGACACCGACTCCTGCGAGGTTGACCGACGGCTCGTCCTCCCACGCCCGCCAGTCGATGGGGAACGGGAGCAGCGCCGGGAAGATGAATCCTTGCCGCAGCATTTCCCGGATGGCGGGGATGCCGTGGCCGGGCAGGCGGATGGTCAGGGGCCGCGTACGGTGTTCGACCCAGCATCCCTGGAGGAACATGAACAGCCCGCCAATGTGGTCGAAATGCAGGTGGCTGATGAACACCTGGTCGATGGACTCCAGCGGAATGCCGGCGGCCTTCAACCGGTGCGCCGTCGGTTCGCCACAGTCGCAAAGCCAACGGGCACCGTTCCAATCATACAGGAAGCTGGAACCGTTGCGTTCGGCACACGGCCAGCCCGGCCCCACTCCGAGACAGCGGATACGGGGACGCGAGGACGGCATGGATAGCGGGGAGTTCACAAGGGCAGGCGGTCAATGGCGCGTTTCAGATGGGCGGCCAGCTCGCGTTGCGCTTCGGGCGCCTCGAGCCGCCCGCCGTCGGCGCGCCGGACATAGAAGGTGTCTGAGGCCGCCCCTTTCTCGGTCGCGATCTTGGCCACGGTGATGTCGAGGCCGGCCGCGGCAAGTTCATGCGAAATGCTGTAAAGCAGGCCGAGCCGGTCCTCGGCCTCGACCTCGATGACGGTGCGGTCCGGCACGGTGTCGTTGTCGAACCAGATCTGGGTCGGGATGGCTTCGGTGCCCGCGGGCTCGCGCGTTTTGCGACCGCGCCGGACCCGGGCGAGCGGATCGCCCCGTTGGACCAGCAATTCCCGCAGCAGCCGCTCGCAACGGCTCCGGTCCTCCGTCCGCACCAATTGCCCGGTCTCGCCGTCGAGCACGAGGAACGTGTCGATCAACACCCCTTCCTCGCGCGTGAAAACCTCCGCCCGCAGAATGGTCAACCCCGCCGCCGTGAGGGCGCCCGCGATCTGGCTGAACGCGCCCTGGTGGTCCCAGGTGCAGACTTTGAGCTGGGTATAGCCCTGGTCCGGCAGATCGTGCCAGGCCATCACCGGCTCAAGCGCCGCCGTCTCGGGCGTCAACTGCGCCGCCATGAACTCGTGCATCAACTCCAGATCCGCGATCACCTCGCGCGCGCTCCGGGCAACGCAATACCGGGCGGGCAAGCCGGCGAAGTGGGCCTCGATCTCCTCGGAATCCAGCCGTCCATCAAGCTGTTCGCGCACCGTGCGGGCCAGACGGTTGCGCTGGTTCTGGTCGGCGCGTTCCGCCACGGATTTCCCCGCGAGATGCCCCGCCGTGCGGGTGTACAGCTTGCTGAGCATCGTGTTCTTGAAACCATTCCAGAGCGTCGTGCTGGTGCCGCGCGTGTCCGCCACCGTCAGCAGGGTCAGCAGCTTCAGCCGTTCGGTATTCTCAACCAGCCGCGCGAACTGCTCGATCTCGTCCGGATCATCGAGGTCCCGCTTCAGGCCGGTGTGCACCATCGCCAGGTGATGGCCGACCAGAAACCGGATGATGTCCACCGCCGCCGCATCCAGCCCGAGCCGCCGGGCCGCCGCCACCGCCATGCGGCTCCCGCTCGCCGCGTGATCCGCCGTGCGCCGCCCCTTGCCGACGTCATGCAACAGCAGCGCCAGGTAAAGCAGTTCCGGACGCTCGATCTCCTGGAACAGGTCGACGTAGCATCGCAGCGTGGGATCGGTGGAATCCTGAAGCTGGTCGAGCATCTCGACACAGACCAGCGTGTGCTCGTCCGCCGTGTAGATGTGGAAGAACTCGTGCTGCACCAGCCCGGTCAGGCGCCCGAAGGCGGGCAGCAGCGCGCCCAGCACCCCGACCTCGTGCATCGCGCGCAGGGCCGGAGCCACGTTGCCCCGATGCCGGAGGATCTCCAGAAAGGTGTCCTGCACCCGCGGATCGGCGCGGAACTCGGGGCGGAGCAGGTGCCGTGAATTGCGAACCAACTGGGCCGCATCCGGCCCCAGCACGCACCCCCGCTGCTGGCCATGCCGGAAGACCCGCAACAGCCGCGTCGGATCCTGCTCGAACACATTCGGGGCGGCGGGATGAACCTCGCCGCGCACGAACTTGAAGCCGTCCACGACGTACATGGCGTTCTTCCGCCGTTCGTGCAGGAACTGCTTGATGGTAGGCAGGCGCTTGGGCTGCGGCAGAAAGGCGAGCCGCTGTTCGATGGTGCGCGTGATCAGATGGATGTGGCGCGCATGGCGATAGTAATCGCTCATGAACGTCGAGACGCGCCGGGCCAGCGAGCGGGCGGTGTAGCCGAGGTTGCGGGCCACGGCGGGTTGAGCATTCCGGGCCAGGACGTCCACCGCGCGGTCATGGTGGTAATGCAGCTCGTTGCGCACCCGCAGCAAGAAGTCATAGGCGGTCGAGAGCTGGGCGTGCTCGGATTCGCTGATCAGCTCCTGTTCGCGCAGTTCGGCCAGCGAGCGGCAGCCCCGCCGGAAGTAGGCCATCCAGATGAGGTTCTGGTAATCGCGGAGACCGCCGCAACCGTTCTTGACGTTCGGTTCCTGCAGGCTGGCCGAATTGCCGTAGCGGGCCCGGCGCTCATCCTGATCCGCAATCCGGGCCTCGATGTAGGCGTTTTCGTGCCCCTTGACGCACTTGTTCCGCACGACCTTCCCGAATTTGGTGAACAGGGCCGCGTCCCCGTGAATCAGGCGCGCCTCGATGAGCGACGTCTTGGACTTCATGTCCGTATTGGCCACCCGCACGCAATCGTCCAGATTCCGCACCGAATAGCCGACCTTCGGAAACAGGTCGAACATGACCATCGTCCGGCTCATCAGCTCGAGAAACGGCAGGGGCGAACTCTCGCGCGCCTTCGGCAGGGTGTGCAGGAACATGACGTCCACGTCGCTGTGCGGGTTCAACTCCGCCCGACCGTAGCCGCCGATGGCGACGACCGCATACGGGCCGGCCTGGAGTTCGCGCGTGTAACGATCCAGTCTTTCGCAGGCCTGCAACAGGTGTTGGAGCACCAGATCGAGCATCACCGCGCGGGCCTCGCAAATCTCGCGCCCCTGACCGCCGTCGCGATGCGCGAGCTTGAGGCGGTGGGTTTCCAGCTTCAGGAACTTCTGAAAGCGGGCCTGCTCGTCGTTGGGATGACGATTCGGAGGGAGTGGCAAACGGGTCGTGGCATCGGCCCGGATCTGCTCCACGAGTTTTGACATGCAGCCGCCAAAGTAGGCGCGAACCACCACCGGGCGCAAGCCGGGGAACCGCCCGCAAACCCCCGCGCCGAACCGACGCCCGCGTGCTTTTGCTTTGCCGGGACGACTTCCTCCGCCGCATGATCCGCGCCATGCAACCTGCCCTGACCATCCGCCGGCTGCGGCTCCTGGCAACCGTCGCGGTGCTTGCCGCCGCGGCCGCCCTTCGACCGGCCGGCGCCGCAGAGGACGCGCCGCTTCGCCTCCTGGTGGTGACCGGCGGCCACGGTTACGACACCAACGAATTCCGGGCGATGTTCACCACCCTTCCGGGAATCGAGCCGCGGTTTGTCGCGCATCCCGAGGCCCATGCCTGGCTGGCCGCAGATCGCGCCGCCGAATGGGACGTGCTGGTGATGTACGACATGTGGCAGCCCATCACGCCCGAGGTCCGCCGGGATTTCCGCCAGCGAATCGAGGAAGGGAAGGGGTTGGTCGCTCTGCACCACTCGCTGGTCAATTACCAGGACTGGCCGCTCTATGCCCAAATCGTTGGCGGCCGTTACCATCTCGAACCCTGGGACGACCACGGGGAGAAGGGGCCGGCCTCGACCTACTTGCACGACGTGGACCTGAAGGTCCAGGTGTTGAATCGCGCGCATCCGCTGACGCTTGGCATGGCGGACTTCTCCATCCACGACGAGACCTACGGCGGACTCGAACTCAAGCCGACGGCCAAACCACTGCTGGCGACGCAGGAACCGACCAGCAGCCCGGTGATCGCCTGGGTCAAAACCTGGCAAAAAGGCCGGGTGGCCGCCATCCAACTCGGGCACGACAAACAGGCTTACCAGAACCCCGCCTATCGCCGGTTGCTGAAAAACGCGATCCGCTGGACCGCCCACCGGGACTAGCCACATGTTTCTCAAGGTCATCGCCTGCGAAATCGCATTTCGCGAACTCAGCCACCTCGCCGCCCAGGCCCCGAACCTGATCGACCTCGACTTCCTCACGCAGGGCCATCACGACACGCCATCCGAGGGACGCCGGGACATTCAAGAGCGGATCGATGCCTTGCCGGACGGCAAATACGACGCGGTGCTGCTGGGTTACGGGCTGTGCAGCAGCATCCTGCCGGGCTTGCGGGCGCGAAAACTCCCCCTGATCGTGCCCCGCGCGCACGATTGCATCACCTTCTTCCTGGGCTCCAAGGAGCGCTACCAGAAGTGCTTCACCGAGCGACCCGGCACCTATTACTTCACTTCGGGCTGGCTCGAATGCCGCACCCGACGGGGCAAGTCCCTGCCTGCCGGTCACGGAGCCTTCCTCCCGGCCCATTCGCCATCCACGCGACAGGCGGACTACGAGGCCTGGGTGGCCAAATACGGGCGCGAAAAGGCGGATTACCTGATGGAGGTCATGGGGGGCTGGAGCCAGCACTACACCCACGGAACGCTCATCGACTTCGACTTCGCCCGTCCGCTGGCGC
Organism: Verrucomicrobiales bacterium; assembly: GCA_024233305.1. Lineage (GTDB taxonomy): Bacteria > Verrucomicrobiota > Verrucomicrobiia > Limisphaerales > J093 > J093. Next base: position 75,831 of record JACKPV010000023.1, on the reverse strand, counting down.
TGGATCAGGAAGTCCAGCGCATCTGCCAAGCCCAGGGCTGGCAATACGAACAGGCACGCGGCGATCTCTCCCTGCTGCGCCGGTGGCTCGCCGGCGACTGGCCGGACACCGACTTCCTCCGCGTCGAACCCGGCCAGCAAATCGCCGCCACCTCCGACGACCGCATCATCGAGGGGGTCAGTCCTCACTATTGACACTCCCGCTCCCCGCTGGCAGCGTGCGCCCATGCCCCGACCGTTGCGCATCGAATTCGCGGGCGCGGTCTATCACGTGATGAACCGCGGCGATCGCCGGGAGGCCATCTTCCGCGACGACGCCGACCGGCGTCGCTTCCTCGACACACTGGGCGAGGTGTGCGGAAAGACCGACTGGCAAGTGCACGCCTACTGTCTCATGCCCAACCATTTCCACCTGATCGTCGAGACGCCGCAGCCGAACCTCGTCGCTGGCATGAAGTGGTTTCTCGGAACCTACACCACGCGCTTCAACCGGCGTCACCGGCTCGTCGGCCACCTGTTCGCCGGGCGTTACAAGGCGCTCCTCGTTGACGCCAGCTCCCCGGGTTACTTCCGCCGGGTCTGCGATTACGTGCATCTCAATCCGCTGCGGGCGAATTTGCTCGCGCCAGGGGCCCCGTTGAGCAGCTACGCGTGGAGCAGCTATCCTGACTATCTGAAACCTCCCAAACGCCGATGGCCCTGGCTCCGGGTGGACCGCCTGCTTGGCGAGGTCGGGGTCGGTCGTGACACCTCCGGCGGTCGCCAGGACCTGGAGCAGCGGATGGAGACGTGGCGGGCTCGGGAAGCCGGCGAACAGGATTGGTCCGGGATTCGCCGTGGCTGGTTTTTCGGTCCCGAGAAGGCCAAGGAAGAGCTGCTGGCGCGCATCTCCGCGGCGGAAGGCACCCGCTGCTATGGGCCGGAGCGGATCGAATCGGCGGAGACCACGGCGGAACGGCTGGTCGGTGAGGAACTGGCAGCGCTCGGCCTTGCCGGGAGTCACTTGAGATCGCTTCCCAAAGGGGACCCCGCGAAGGTGCGCATTGCCGCCCGTTTGCGGCGCGAAACGACCGTGACCCTGGCGTGGATTGCGCGCCGACTGGAAATGGGGAAGTGGACCTATGTGTCGAACCTGCTGCGGGCGCACCGGGCCGCCGGTCGGGCACGCAGTGTAAATAGTGAGGACTGACCCCTGCGTGTTCAACTCCAGCGGTCGGGGGAGACGATCGAGTTGCGGGCGGATGAACAGCTCGGCAGCGGGGGGGAAGCGCGCATTTTCGGGCTCGGGCACGATTCGTTTCGCGTGGCGAAGGTCTGGCACAAGCCGACCGGCGAACGCGCCCGCAAGGTGCAGGCCATGCTCGCCAATCCGCCGGTCGATCCCATGGCCGGCCAGGGGCACGTGGCCATCGCCTGGCCCTCGGATCTCCTGCTCCTCCCGCGGGCCGCCCCCGAAGTGTGCGGGTTTGTCATGCCGCGCGTCAGCGGCATGCACCCGATCATCGACTACTTCAATCCGCGCACGCGTCTCCAGCGCTCCCCGCTCTTCAATTGGTTCTACCTCCACCGCACCGCCCGCAATCTCGTCACCGCCATCCGGGCGCTCCACGACCGTGGGTATGTGGTGGGCGACATCAACGAATCCAATCTGCTCGTCTCCGAGACCGCGCTGGTCACCATCGTCGACACCGATTCGTTTCAAGTTTGGGACACGGCCTCAGGGACGCTCTTTCGCTGTCGGGTGGGTCGGCCGGAATTCACGCCCCCCGAGCTGCAGGGGCAGTCGTTTGCGCGGGTCAACCGCGAACCGGCACAGGACCATTTCGGAATCGGCACCCTCGTTTTTCAACTGCTGATGGAGGGAACCCATCCTTTTGCTGGCGTTTACCATGGTCCCGGCGAGGCGCCCGTGTACGCAGACCGGATCGCCGGCGGCCACTTCCCGCACGTGGCCCGGGCCTCGGTTCCTTACACCCCGATGCCGGCGGGCCCCCGGTTCAACTGGCTGCATCCGGTCCTCCAGGATCTGTTCGTTCGCTGTTTTTGTGACGGCCACACCGACCCCGCGTTGCGACCGGATGCCGTGAGCTGGCGGTACGGCATCGAGGAGGCCGAGGCCTCCCTGGTCTCCTGCCAGGACAACGCCCAGCACATCTTCAGCAACCACTTGACCGGATGTCCGTGGTGCGAACGACGGCAACTCCTCGGGGGACGCGATCCATTTCCCAGCGCCGAGGCAGTGCAACGGGGCGAGCACCTCAAGCCAGCGCCGCGCAGACGTCGTCCAGCGGCCGCCGCTTCCCGCCCGTCGGCGACGCATTGGAGCGCGGTCTTCAACCCGACGCGCTCCACGGGTCCCGCGCCGCCGCAACCGCGCCCCATTCCCGCTTCCCGTTCGCGCGCCCCGACCCGCCCGCCACTTTCGCCGGCCCAGGTGGATGCCTTGCAGCAGGCCTTCGGAGCGCTCCGTCGAAACGAGTGGGCCGGGGCGGCGTTCGCCCTGGCGGTGCTCGGCCTCGTTCTCACCCTGTCCCCCGTCCGCGCGGTCACTGCGGTCATCGCCCTGCTCGGCATCCTGACCGGACTGGTCGGCGAGTACAAGGCGGGCGACTGGCAATGCGCCGGCCGCGGGCGCGGATTGTCCCGGGCGGCAATCGTGGTCGGCGCAATCGATCTGGTGATTCTGTCGCTGCTGTGAGCGCCCCCCGACCGGCGGCGCTGTGAACCAGGGAGGCCGGTTGTTCCGCGAGATGCTTTCGGGAAAGCGCGGCAAAACGAAACACCGGCTGCCCGCCGCCGGGGGGACCCGGGCGCAGACAGCCGGCGTTTGCCGGGTGGGGAGCGGTCAGAAGTGAATCACCGCATCCACCGTGAAGCGGTCGTCGAAGATGCCGTCGCTATGGGTCACGCCCTTCTCGTAGGCGAAGCCCAGGTCCAACTGCTTGAGCAACTCGGTGCGGAAACCGCCGCCGACCACCACCATGGTCTCGCCGGCGGCGTTCGAGACGCCGAAGTTGATCAGGTCATAACCCTCGCTGCCGAGCGGCAGGTTGTCGCCTTCGGAAAGCACCGTGTAGGCGTTGCACACGGCGAAGGGCTTGAACCACCGGCAGACGGGATAGGCGACCTGCAGGCTGTAGTGCAGTTGCGAAGTCTCCTCGTCCATGTTCATGGGCAACCGCACGCCGAAGTTGCCCATCACTTCGACCGGACCGAACGCCTTGGCCGCCGACACGAACAAATCCAACTCCCCGTCGCCGTTGCCCTGGAAGGCGCTTTCCTCCCCGATGGGAATCTTGAAGGTGAATCCTGGGGTCAGCACGAAGCGCGCCTGATCGTCGCTCACCACCGCATATTTCACGCCGGCGGCGATGTCGGCCCAGCCCTCGTCGTGTGGCAGCACGGCGGCTGGATTGAAATCCACGAAGCCGTCCTTGGTCGCGATGATCGCCAACCGCTCGGTCAGGGCAATCCGCAGTTGCAACGCGTAAACCTGGGCGTCGCCGCCCTGGGTCACGAAGTCCTGGTTCAGGTTTTGCCAGATGAAGATCGGGCGGGCCTCGGTGCCGATGGCCGGCGACTCGAAGAAGATGGGGTTGGCGACCGGCGCCACCCAGGCGCTGGCCTTGGTTGCCGCGGGGCCATCCGCGGCGCGGGCGGTTCCCAGGGTGAGAGCGGTGCTCAACAGAGCGATGATGGTTGTTGCAGTGAATCTCATGGTATTAGGTTGCAAAACGCCGCTTAGTTAATGATGAATACAGTTCGGTTGACAACCTCATTTTTCATTACGGTGTGAATTTGCGCAGCCGTAGGATCGGGATCGAAGTCGATCCGTGCGGACGATGGTCCGTGAGCCGGGGAAAGCGGTGATCGAGACCCGGGCCAGCCCTCCCGCCCCCGGGGGAACTCCGGGGGATACCCGCCGGTCGTTCAGGCGCAGACCGCCGCTGGACCAAGGGCCGGCCTGGGGGCTGCCCAGGCCGCACTCGATCACTCTTCCCCGGAACGACGCGCAGGGGACTGCGCGCCCCACCCCGGCTTGGTGTGGGGCGCACGCCCCCCTGCCCGCGTCAGCCCAGCCGGCTGCGAATGAGGAGGAAATACAGCACCAGCGCCAGCGCAACCACGTAGAGCGGCCACCTCACCTCCCGTCCGCGACCGGCGAGCAGCTTGATCACGGGATACGCCACGAAGCCAAGCGCAAGGCCATCGCCGACGGAAGAAGTCAGCGGAATCCCGATCACGATCAGAAACGCCGGCAGCGATTCGCTGAAGTCGTTCCAGTCGATGCGGGTGACACTGCGCATCATCAGCGCGCCGACGGCCACCAACGCGGGTGCGGTCATCGGCGGGTAGCTGGCGACCATCGCGATGATCGGACTGAAGAACAGGGCCACGAGGAAAAGGGCGGCGGTCGTGAGCGCGGCGAAACCGGTTCGACCGCCCTGCTCGACGCCGGCGGCGCTTTCGATGAAGCTCGTGACCGTGCTGGTGCCCATGGCGGCCCCGGCCACGGTCCCCACCGCGTCCGCCATCAGGGCCTGGTTCGCCCGCGGTAGCCGCCCCTCCTGCACCAACCCGGCCTGTTCGCTGACGCCGATCAAGGTGCCCATCGTGTCGAAGACATCCATGAACAGGAACACGACCACAAGGGGCAGCATGGGCAGCGAGAGCGCGGCCAGGACGTCCATCTTCCCAAGGGTCGGTCCAAGCGAGGGCGGCGCGGCGACGATGGCTTCCGCCCATTGAAACCGCGTCATCAGGAGTGAGGTTTGCAGGGTCCCGCCCTGCTGCCAGGTTTCGGGCAGCAACGGCACGCAGAGCCGGCACGCGACGGTGCCCGCCCCGGCGGCAACGATTCCCCAAAGCACCGCGCCCCGCACCCGGCGCGCGAGCAGGACGCCGGTTGTCAGGAGCCCGAGCCCGAAGATCAAGCGGTCGGGCGAGGCGAACTGGGCGTTCAATTTCACGGCGGTTCCTGGATCCTTGAGGATGACGCCCGCGTTCTGCAGGCCCAGGAAGGCGATCAACACGCCGATCCCCGCGGCCATGCTGTACTTGAGGCTCGGGCTGACGGTGTCGATGAGTTGCCGGCGGATGCCGAGAATCGAGAGGCCGAGAAACAGCAGGCCGGCGACGAAGACCGCGCCCAGGGCGGCCCGCCACGGTTCGGGATGCCCGAGGGCGGCCGCGGCCGGGATGGCGGTGAGCACGAAGAAGAAGTTCTCCCCCATGCCCGGCGCCAGGGCAATGGGCAGACGCGCGCCGATCCCCATGATCGCCGTGGCCAGCGCCGCCGAAAGACAGGTCGCCACGGTGACCGCTCCGAAGTCCATGCCTGTCTCGATGCCGAACAACCGGCCGCTGAGGATGGCCGGTTGCAGAAAGAGGATGTAGGCCATCGTCAGAAACGTGGCCACCCCGGCCAGCGCCTCGACGCGAAAGCCCGTGCCGTGCCGCTCGAACTCGAAGTATGCCGCCAGCCGTCGCCGCATGGGTTCGGGGGTAATGGGGCGTCCGGAGCGAACCAACCGCCCGCCGCCGGCCCGCGCCCCAGCGTCCCGCCGGACGGTCGGGTTACTCGGTCAGCTTCAACAGCTCGACCTTCCGGAACTCGACCGGGTGGCTCTCCGACTGGAGCGAGATGGTGCCGCTGTCCAGCATTCGCGGCGCGCCGCCGGCCAGCAACCGCTTCGCTGACGCGTCGCCCGGGTCGAGTTGCGGCCGGGTGTAGGAAAGCACGACCTGGCCATCGATGAGATGTTTGATGACCTCGTTCCCGCGCACTTCGAGTTCCACCGTCACCCACTGGTCGCCGCGGTAGGTTTCCGACGTCGAATTGGTGCAATGCGGCGTATGCAGCTTGTCGTTCAGGACCACGTGGGTGCCCGGGGTGCAAAGGTTGGCGGTGGTGCGCTTGCCGGTCTCATGGCCGCCCAGCAACTGGACCTCGATCGACGCCGGGAAGTCCTGCTCGAGTGTCATGCTCTCCGGGGTCTGGCCGTGAACCATGATCCCGCTGTTGCGCCACGCCCAACCGGCACCGTCCGGCATCTGCTCACCCACGAACCGGTATTCGACGCGCAGGCGGTAGTGCGAAAGCGGGATGTTGTAGAACAGATGGCCGAACCGGCTCTCGAACTTCCCCCCGTAACCGTCATAACACACCTTGAGGAGGCCGTCCTCGACCCGGAAGGTGTCCGCGAAGTTCTCCCCGGCCGCGTGCCCGCGGATCTTGGGAGTCCAGCCATCGAGGTCCTTCCCGTTGAACAGCGGGATCCATCCGTCGTCCGCCCCCTGGGCCCCGAAGGCCAGACCGAGACCGGCAGCCAGCAGCGCGAAACGGCAAAGTGAACGGCGGAGCGAAAGGAACGGTTTCATGCAGGGAATCATAACCGCGACACTCAACGCGAACGGCGGTCGCTCGTCAATCCCGCTGTCCAACCGGCCGCCGTGCCGAGGCACGCTTCCGCACATGCGCCGCGCGGGCCAAGGGCGGGAGGCCCGGTGTGGCGAACCGTTCCCGTTCGTCAACGTGGCGACCGGCCGACAGCGGCGCGGATCTCCGCCGGTGACCGGGCGCGGGCGTGGAACTGAAAGCCGGCGAGTTTCCCGGCGAAACGCTCGTTGGCGCCGGTGTAGCGCGGGTTCGTCCCCACACCGACGGCTTCGCTGCCGGAGTAAATGCGTGCCGTGGGCGCCGGCGGTCGCGAAGTCGCGCAGGGTGATCCAGCTTCCATCCGCGGCCTTCACCCGTTCGCAGATGATCGGCGCGAACCAGCCTTCCGTTTCCGCCGGCTCGAAGGCGAGCGCTGCGGCGTCCACCGCCGGGATGGCGTCCGCATCCCGGTGGTTGTCGTGCTGGTCGAAGGCGAGGAGCAACGGGCCTCGATAGACCGAGATCTTGCTCTGGCAGGCGCGTTCCCCCGCTTCGAGGCGATGCCGGAAGTCCAGGGAGATCTCGATCGTGTCGTTCCTCCGCCATTCACGATCCAGGCGCAGATAAGCGCCGGGCGCCACCCCTTCGACCGGCGCGCCGTTGAGCGTGATGGCGGTCGTCCGCGACCAGTGCGGGATGCGCATCCGTCCCCATCCGCGATTCGCTGACCGAATTGTTACGGCTGAGCGCAGGCAGGCAGGGAGGGAGGACCGGGGCATCCGGTCCCGGTTCAACCGCCGGCTTCGGGATGGTTGAGGAACTGTTCGATCCGTTCCCGCAGATCCTTCAGCTCCGGGCACATTTGGAAGAGCAGGGGCAGGTTGCGAATTGCCCGTTCGATCATCAGGTCGCGTCCACCGCCCGGACGCCGCTCGTCCCCGTGGGCGCGGAGTAATGGTTCGAAGACCTCCTGCTTGAAGCGCGGATCCCGCCTCGCCGCTTCCCAGTTCTGGCGAATCTCCCTTCGGAACGGAGCACACGCGAAGACCTCGACTTCAGGCTGCGCCGGACAGCAAAGCAGCGCCAGCCGCCGGGCGCCCAACTCCCGTTCGAGCGCCGCGGCGGAATCCTCGGAAGCCCGGTCGGCATCCGGAAAGAACAGCCACAGGTCGAAGTGACCGTATCGGCGCGGCAGATCGTCCCGGATGGCGCGCAGCGCCTCGTCGTACCCACGCAGGCGCGGGTTGGTCAGCACGTGGACCCGGGCCGCGGACCTGCCAGCATCAGCGAGGATCGCCTGCACCAGCGGGCGCAGGATATACCCGTTGTTGGTCGGGTCCTCGGGAATGACCAGCACCCGGAAGCTCACAAGGCGGCCTCCAGCCAGCCTTCGGCGAAGAGATCCGAGATCGGTTGCCGGCGAACCACTTCGTTGAAGTGCGGCACTTGCGTGAGCGGCACGATCTGCGAGGCGCCGGTCTGTTCATCCCGGTGACAGAAAAAGGTCGTGGCGTATTCTTCCGGCTTCAACCAGGCCAGGACGATCGGTGAATGCGTCGTGGCCATGATTTGCGTCCGGCCGGCGGCAGCACGATTCCTCAGTAGCTCCACCAGGAGCCGGAGGCGGCTCGCGTGGATGCCGTTCTCGATCTCCTCGATGGTCGTGATGGCCGGCATTTCGGGTTGAAAACACGCCGCAGTGATCGCCGCAAACCGCAGCGTGCCGTCACTCAAGACCGGCGCAGGAAAGTGCTGGCCGCCCTCTTTCAGCATGAACAACGGCTCTCCAACCGCTCCACTCAGGGTGCCGACGTCATCGATTTCCGCCGGGCGGAGTTGCTTCAGCCACGAAAGGTAGGCGTCCTTCGCGGAGGCATCCTGGCACAAGGTGCGCACCAATGCCGCGAAGTTCTCCCCATGCTCGCCCATCCGCCGGATCGTATGGGCCTGCGAATAGCCCCGCAGCAGAGCGGGCGCCGGATCGACTCGTTGCACGTTGGCAAGCAGGCGGGCCACCGCCACGGCGTACTCGGCGTGAGCCTTGTTCCACTTCCCGTTGCCGGCCGCGAACTGCCCCAACACCGGTCGCGAACGCTCGAACTTCAGATGCGGCGGACGAGATTTACGGCCCGTGTAGTAGCGCACTTCAATCACCGGTTCTGCCGTGGCTCGTCCCGAGCCGGATGGCGACTCGTAGAGGTCGTTGATCACGGACAGCTTCTCCCACGTCACCCTGCCGTCATGCGGGGTGAACGCGATGCCGAACTCCCAGGGCACCTTCGGACGTGGGCAATCCGCTCCCAAATCGGCTACCCCAAAGAGGTTCCCGGAGGCCGCTAGACTGATCTCGCCACCGGTTTCTCCATCCGTGAAGCGCGCTCTCGCGCTACCGCCGCGGATGCCCTCCCAAACCTCGGTGGTCGCGCTTCTGGGTCGGCCGTCGAGAATCTCGCTGATCGTGAACCCGTTGCCAATGCCCTGCAGAAGCCGCAGCGCGTCGAGAAGGTTCGATTTGCCACTCGCATTCGCACCGATGAAGAGATTCATCCGGCCCAGCGGGATGTCGACCTGGCGCAGGCTCTTGAAGTTCTGGACCTTGATTCGTTTGATCATGGCATCGCCGTCGGCAAACTGGTCGACCGGAGGACCGGCAAGGTTCGGTCGGCCTGTCGGCGTCGCCCGACCGCCGTGGCAAGGCGATGTCCGGGCCGGGCCGACGACAACACCGGCAGACATCCAGCACCATCTCCCTCGACCATCGGCCGCCAACTTAGGCCGGCGAATGGATCAGGTCCAGAGCAGTCCTGCGATCACTCGCTTCGATCGATTGCCAGAACAACCTCGGAAGCACCCCTGCCAACCTCGCGGCCTGACCGGCGATGCCGCAAGCCTTGACGGAATGGACAGGCGAACGCATCAGCAGCATTTGATCTGGTTGGGCCGTACTGGTCCAACCAGATCAAATGCCCCTGCAGGCCGCAAGCCCGTTGGAGAAAGAGACTTGCCGGCGGGACGATTGTCGTTTGTTATGAGGCGCGGACACAGCAACAGAGAATCACATAATGCCCTGCCTCTATCAGAACCCGCTTACCCGCCGCCGGTTCATCGGCGGGATGATGGGCGCCCTCTCCGCCGTTTCCCTGCCGCGGATGGCGGCCCGCGAGCCGGTGCCGGATTCGCCGTCACGTGCCCTGCGGCTGGCCCTCTTCTCGGATACCCACATCCCGGCGAATCCCGCCGACGGCTACCGGGGCTTTCGCCCGGTCGAGAACCTGAACCGGATTCTGCCGCAGATGATCGAGCGTCGGCCGGAGGCGGCGATCCTGTGCGGGGACGCGGCGCGCCTGGAGGGGCTGCTGCCTGACTACGAGCGATTGGGAAGGCTGCTCGACCCGCTGGCCCGGACCTGTCCGATCAGCATTGCCTTGGGAAACCACGATGATCGCACGAATTTCTGGGAGGTGTTCGCCCGCGGTTCGCTCGGAGAATCGAAAACCGCCAACCGTCACGTGCTGGTGATCGAGTGGCCCGTCCTTCGCTGCATCGTCCTCGATTCGCTGCTGTTCGTGAACGAAACCCCCGGCTTGCTCGGAAAGGCCCAACGCTTCTGGCTCGCCGACCACCTGGCCAGGACCGACGACCGCCCGACGGTTCTCTTCGTGCATCATCCCCCCACCGACGACGACGGCGCGCTGCTCGATTCCGACCGGTTGCTGCGCCTGGTCCAGCCGCATCGGAAGGTGAAGGCCATCTTCTTCGGTCACACGCATGTCTGGGCGCACACGGAACTGGACGGCCTCCAGCTGATCAATCTGCCGGCGGTCGGCTACAACTTCAGCGATCTGCAACCGGTGGGCTGGGTGGACAGCCGGTTCGGCGCCGACGGCGTGGACCTGACGCTGTGTGCCGTGGCGGGCAACCGTTCGGCCGACGGCAGCACCGTTTCCATCGCCTGGAAGCGCTGAGTCGCTCCCGGTCTAATCCAGAGCTCCAACCGACCGTCAACACCGCGCTCCGTCCACGAACCTGTTCGCTGTACTCCGGGCCGGGAGACCGACGGGCCAAGCCATCAAGTAAATCCGAACCCGACATGAACGACACCAAGGCAAAGAACGCCATCACCCGGAACCTCGGCCTTTGGATGGCCGCGGCCCTGCTCTACCCGGTGGCCCATTGGATTCCCACCAGCTCGGGAAGCCCACCGAAGATCTTCGAGGTGTTGATCCCCGTGATTGTGCTGGGGTTGGGGTGGGCTTCAACGAGCTTCCTGCGGGCGGCGTTCGATCAAGGCAACCGCGATCCCGACCGGTAAGCGACGGGCCAAACCCCGCTACCGGCTCCCACCCGACGCTTACTCCACGGGCGCATAAGTTCGGGTGTCTGGCCGGAACCGGAATTGACCGCGGTGGACTGACAGCCATTCCCCGAACCGGCCGAACTCGTCGCGATAGCCCGTTAACCGGCGCAATTCCTCGGCCCACACGCCGCCTTCGGGATCGCGTTGGTTCGCTTCGACCGCCTCGATGGCCGCATCCAGGGCACCCGGAAGACCGAGCGGCGCCGCCAGCAGCGCGACCTCGACCGGGGTCGCCAGCCCGAACCGGGCTCGTTTCCAAGCGGCGCGCACCGCAGCGTTCAGATCGAAACCCGGCAGTTCTTCGAGCGCGGCATGGACGACGGCGTGTTGCCGCTCGAGCAGCTCGAAGTTGCGCCGGATCGCCGGGTAAAGTTCGGGCGGCGCCGCTTCCGCAGCCAGGGCCAACGCCTCCGCCGGCAGGGGCGCACGCTGTTCCCGCAGGAGCTGTCGCAACACGCCGCGCCCCTCGGCCTCCCAGCCTTTGGCCCGAAACAGCCACGCGAGATCGGGAACCCGGCGCAGGGCGGCTTCCAACGCGGACCGGTGCCGTTCGCCCGCGAACTCCTTCAAAAGCGGACGGGTCACGTAGTATTCCAACCGCTCGTCCACCGGCAGCCGGGCAATGAAGGCCCCGAGGCCCCTGGCTCCCACCTCGGCAAGTTGCTGCCGCACCACCTCGAGATCGCGACGATCGCGGGTGTCCGGAAGGGCGAGCAGGATGCGGTCCACGTAAGCTTCGTAATCCGCGGCTTGCGGATCCTCGGGAAGCCGCTCGGCCTGGATCCGGGCCAGACCTTCGAGCCGATCGGTTGCGGACCCCACGTCACCGCCGGGGCGCAGCACGTAGTCCGTCACGTTGAACGGGAAGGTGACGACGCCGCCCCGCCGGGTCTGGAAAACGTGCAGCCGCGCCGTGCGAAACCAGTCTTCCAGCGACAGGCCCGCCAGGCGCGCGCGCACCTCGGGATAGGCCAACCGGAGATCGACGCGCAGGTGCCAGCGTCCGGTGTAAAGATCGCCCCGTTCATACCCGTAGCCATCCGGTTCATGAGCGAACGCCTCACCGGTCGTCGCGTTGTGCAGCACGTACACAAGACCCGAAGCCCTTTGCCAGAGACCCCGCCCGCGAGGCCCAAAATCCAGCAGCAGCTCGGGGCGCGCTTCGCGGATCTCGAGATTCAAGCCGCCACCCGAACGCCGCACGTGCCGCACGTCCACGCACAACCCGCCGCCCAGGCGGTGGAAGCCCTTGGCCACCGGGAACACCCCAACCTCCTCGACCGTGTACTCCCGCACGCGCAGTTGGCCGGAAAACCGCCCCACCTGCTCATCGAAAAGCGTCACCGGACCCACGGTGGTCAAGGGCAGCTCCCGCGCTGCCCGGACCATCCAACTCCCGAACCACAAGGTGCCCGCAGGAAACCGCGAGCGAATCCGCGCGAACAGGTCGGCGTTCTGCGGCGACCCAACGAGAGCGGGCTCGCCCGCCACACCCCCTCCCGGCCATCCGTACCCGAACTCCAGCGCCCGACTGTTTTCCGGCGTGAACCTGGCGCTGAAGGACTCCACCGCCGCGACCTGATTGGTTCCCAGCGCGTCAACCCGGAAATGGGACCAGAGCATCTGCGCACCGGTTTCAAACGGCGGCTTCTCGCCTTCCCGAAGCAACCGGACCTGCGCGCGCGGTTCGGGCGCCGCCGGAGGTTGGAAGAAACTGTCGGGCCAGACCAGCAGCGCACCGACGTAGGCGACCACCCCGCCTGCCGAAACACCGATACCCCACCCCCCTGCCCGCCGGAAGGCGGAAGCCACCGCGGCGGTGAATGCGCAGGCGGAAAGCAGCACTCCACCAACCAGCAGGGCGGATACCGTGCGGCCCGAACCGGCATGCAACACCGCCTGCGGCTGCCAGCCCTGTCGACGCAGAGACTCATAGCCCAGCACCATCAGGAACGTGAGCAACAGGAGACCGCCGGCCACCCCCGCGAACTGCGCCAGGCTGCGGGTTGAAAGGGCCACGGCGAATACCGCCAACAGCACCGGAACAAGCCCCAGCAACAGCCCCCCCAACGCCCGCCGCATCTGTCCGGAATCCAACCCCGCCAGCCACCAGACCAACCCCTCGGTCAACAAGAACGGCAGCACCAGAAAAGCCGCGGCAAGCGTCGCCTTCGCGGCCAGCACGACGGCGGCCGGCAGCGGACGCGTCTTCCAGAAGGCCGTGCTCCCCTGAAAGCTGTCCGCGTGCACCGCGATGAGCAAGGTCAGCACCGCCAGCGCGCCCTGGGCCGCCGCCAGCACCATCTCGAGGGCGAGCCGGACGTCGCTGTTGATGGGCGATCGAACACTCAACACCACCTGGAACGGCAGCAGACACCCGAAAGCCAGCAACAAGGGACGCACCGTCCGCAGGTCCTTCCGCAGAATGTGGAACAACAGGTTCATCGCGGTCTTCATCATTCGTGGACAGCGTGGGCCATCCGGTCCCGCAGCCGGAACCGGCGACGAACCGGGTCATAGGCGAAATCGCCGGGCTCGTGGCGGGAGAACCACGCTACCTGGTTCTCTGGTTGGCGGCTTTCCGCGGGCGTGAGTCCTTCGATCAGCACGCCGTCGCGCAGCGCGTCCAGCAGCGACCAGAGCCGGGCCTGCTGCTCGGGGGGCGCCAGCTTGAGCGTTCGCAGCGCCAGGGCGAGCGCCTCCGAATGGCCGGCGCGCATCAACACCGCCAGTTCCGGCAGGACCTGATGCTCCGGCCGAACGGCGCGTGAACGTCGGTCCCACACCCGCCCCAACCGCTGTTCCAAAGCCGGTTCGAGGTCCGGCAACGCGCACAGCAACTCGTAAACTGCAAGCCGGGGACGGTGCTCGAATTCGTCCAGCAACCGACCGTGCACCCGCGGATCGTCGAACCACGCCAGCGCCTGAATGGTCTCGTAGTTCAACGGGCCGGCCGCCTCGGCCAAATCGAGGAAGGTCCCCCGCGCCGCTTCCAGCCAGCCGCGCCGAACGATCAGTCCCGCCAGGTCGCGCTGCGCCGGCAGGGCGGCGACCACCAATTCCGCCTGCGCCTCGCTCAAGCCCTGTTCGAGCGCGTCCCGCAACAAGGCTTGAGCGTAGTTCCCCGCCACCGGCAGGGCTTCCAGGAACAGAGCGGCGTGCTCCGGCACATAGCGGGCCAGGTTCGCCACCAGCGGATCCCCGGCCTGCGCGAGGTGCCGCCGGGCATCCGTCAACTGCAGCACCTCGGCCATATACCGCCCGACTTCGAGCCGGTTCGCGTCGGGCGCCGGCGCCGTCAACGCCGCTATCCGCCGCCGGAACTCCGGCCAGGTCAACTGGTCGGACCGCACCAGATTCCCGACCCCGGCGCCAGCGGCGGCATTCGGCAGAATGATCGTTCCTGTTTCCATCGGGGCGGTGATCGAGCCGACGTAGTCCCGCTGGAAGATCACCAGTTCCAACGACCCCGGATCGGCCTTCGCCCACGAACGAACCAGCAGGGAACTCAGATCGAACGGCAGAATCAAGAAACGGTGCTCGTAACCACTGAGCCCGCCCAAGCGCATGACGTTGATCACAGGGAAGGGCGCCACGACCGCCAGTTGCGTTGCCCGGTCGTACAACGCGAACTCACACGTCCGCGACGGCCAGTAGGGCAGGTCGCGCAAGGAAGCGTCGGATGCCGTCTGCAGCGCGAGCTGATCGCGGCGAAGTCCCACGTAGAGATAGGGATCCTCCGGCCCCCGGTCGAAGGCCCCCTTCATCGCCTCCCCAGAGGGGTCTTCCGCTCGCCCACCCATCGCCCCGGTCATCACCTCCCATCGGCCTGCCTCGTCGCGGGCCGCCTCGCCCGCCCTCAACCGCAGCCTCGCCGCAATGCGCCAGCGGAACAGATTCCCCGCCAGCTCCGCGCGCAAGCGAAACGGCCGCGCGCCAACCTCCGATGCATCGACCGGACCGGCCGTGACATTCGCCTGCCACATGCCGACGGGCGGCTCGCATGCGAACACGACCCCGCCTCCCAGCAACACATCAAAGGCGCGCAGATCGCCCGCGGTGGTTCCGCTGCGATACCCGAACAGGTCACGCCGCGACCACGCGCGCCGCAGAGGGAAGTCTCCTTCCGAAGTCACTGCCTTCGCACGGGACAGCCTCCACTCCAGGGTCAGGGTGGCCGGCAGGTTGGCAATCTCAGGCGTGAACTGCACCCCGTAGCGGGAAGCCGCCTCGCCTTCGGGCACTTGAGCGATGAGGCTCACCGACGCCGGGGGCGCCTCCACCCGCACCTCGCCGCTCCAGCCGGGGAAAGGCGCCGAGGGTTCGATCGGAAACGGATCCCAATCCGGAACGAAGGCAATCAGCATCGCCCCGAGGCCAAGGCCGCCCGCCCCAACCAGCCGACCCGCAATCGGCCAGACTCCCCGGCGGTTCAACCAGACCAGCAACACGAACCCCACCGCCAGACCCGACAGGCCGATGACCTCCCGTCCGTAAGTCGGATCGTCGATCCACCCCGCGAAGGCCGGCACCGTCTTCGACAGCACCGCAAGCCCCAGCAAGGCCACCCACGGGGTCGCGCCAAGCACGCCCAGGCCGATGGCCATTTGCCGCGAGGTCGCCCACAGCCAGCCAAACGCCGAGGCCGCCACCACCACCGGCGCGAGCAGCAATCCCCTTTCTCCCACCGCCCGAAACACCAGGGCGCCCGGGACCTTCAGCATCGCCAATCGGACCCCCTCCTGGAGCAATGCGGGCAGGAGGATCACAAGGATCGCGAAAGCGGCCTTCACAGCCAGCCGGGTTTCACCGGGAAACGGGCGCGTACGCAACCACGAGTTCTCGCGCCCCGGGGCGTCCGCAAAGTTCGCCGCCACCGGAAGGCCAACCGCCAGAAACCAGAGGGCCGCAACCACCCAACCCGCAAACCCCGCCGCGCCCCCTTGAAATCCCTGCTGCGGCGCCCAGCGCACGGCGCCCGGAGCGACCAGGCCCAGAGCGAGATCCACGCCGAGGAACAGCCACCACAGCGCAATCGGCCAGCGGAATTGCCGCAGGTCCTTCAGCAGGTGATGCCAGACCAGTCCCATAAGCCTCACTCCTCCCGCGCCGGCGCCAGCCCGTTCAGCCGGTGGCTGCGCGCCAGCGCCACGAAGATCTGCCGCAACGTCATCGGGTTCGCTACCGGCCCCCGCGCTCCCGGCAGCCGCGCCCTCACCTCCGCCCCCAAGCGCTCCGCATCATACGCCGCATCCACGAACCGCACCACACGCCCGCTCAACTCCGCGTTCAACCACGTCGCCGGCAACGCCGTCAGCTCGGGGGGTTCCCCGTCAACAACCACTTCCACGTCGCGAAACCGCGCCTGCAAGGACTCCGCCGACTCGTCCAGCCGCAGCTTTCCGCGGTCGATGATCGCCACCTGATCGGCCAACCGCTCGACCTCCTCGATGTCGTGCGACGAAATGAACACGCTCCATCCTTCCTCCTCGGTGAGTTCGAGCAACCCGCGGATGAACTCGTCGCGCACCAGCGGATCGAGCCCGGAAAAGGGCTCGTCCAGCACGACGAGCCGCGGACGATAGGCCAGGCTCGAAAGCAGGGCGGCCTTCATGCGCATCCCCCGCGACAGCGCCTTGAGCCGGGTGTCCCGCGGCAGCTCGAAATCGTCCGTGAGCTGCCGGGCAAATGCCTCGTCCCAGGTCGGGTAGAGCGGGCGGCAATAATCCATGAACTGCCTCACCGTCATCCACAACGGCAGCTCCTGATTCTCCGAGACATAGCCGACTTGCTGGAATTCGCGCGGGCCCAGCCGGCGCGAGTCACACCCGAGCACTCGGACGGACCCGGCGTCCGGCGCATGGAGATTCAACAGGCATTTGATGGTGGTCGTCTTGCCCGCGCCGTTCGGGCCGAGAAAGGCGGTGACGCGCCCCGCCGGAGCGGCCAGTGACAAACCGTCGACCGCCACCGTACGACGGAAGCATTTGGCGAGGTCCTGGATTTCGATGATGGGTTGCATGGGCGGAAGATCAGTTCAGGGGCTTCGGCTCGGCCGCGGCTTCGGCAATGACGCGACGGAGCGCCTCGGCAGCGTCGCGCGCGGTCAGGTTCAATTCGGACGCTTCACTCAAAAGTTGGCGGCAGGTGGGCTGAAGGCGGACCAGGCGTTCGTCACGGGATGGCAGGTTGGCGGCGGTCACCACCATGCCGATGCCCGGCCGGCTCGCCAGCAGCCCCGCCCCGCGCAGCTGGCTCACGACCTTGTGCGCCGTGGTCGGACTGATGCGCAACGCCTGACTGAGCGCGCGCACCGAGGGGAAGGCCTCGCCGTCGGCGAGTTCCCCGGTGAAGATGGCCCGGCGCACGGCCTGCACGATCTGGTCCGAGACCGGCACCCCATCTTGCACCCGAATGGTGAAGGGCAACGTCATGTGGCATTCCGTTTCACGTGTAACAGTATTACTGTAACACAAAGAACACCGCAAGCGTTTTCTTGCTTTGCCCGTCACCGCCACGCCCGGACCGGAGCAGAGCGCGGAACGTCGGGGCGGCAGAACTCGGCGAACGGACGCCACCGACGGCCGCGCCGAACGGGTTCAGGCCGCGGCGCCGCCTGACCAATCGGACGCAAAAGGCCGCAGAAAGTGCTGGACTTTTCTCTGATACTAGTTTGTCTTTGGCCGTCATTAAAACGCTAACATAGGATTCATGCGCAATTCACATCTCATCCCCATGCTCGCCTGCCTGGCGCTTCCGTTGCCCGGCGTCCAATCGCAATTGCTGTTCAACGGCGCCGCGGCCAAGGTCGACTTCGACACCACCGTGCCCGGCGTCAACGAAGGCGCCTTCCTCGGAACGGGGCTCACCCCGTCACCATCCGCCGGGCTGCTGGACTCGGACGCCTGGGCCATCACGGGCTTCAGCGATGGCGACCTCGCCTTCGGCGCCACCGCGACCACCGGTGACTTCGCCCGCGGCAGCGACGGCGACGGCGTGACCACGGGCGGGCTTTATGCCTTCGAGGTGGGCGGCAGCGCCGACGTCGGGTTGGGCTTTCAAGCCACCGGGACGGACTTCACCCCCGGCGCCATCACCCTGCGAATCTCGAACGCAAGCGGCGCAACGGTCAACGAGGTCACCGTCGGCTATCAGGTCTACGGACTCAATAACGGGGATCGGTCCACCAGCCTGGACTTCTCGTTCTCCCTGGACGGCAGCGTCTTCTCCCCTGCTCCGGCCCTGGACTACACCTCCGCCCTGGCCGCCGACACGAATCCGACCTGGATCCCGGCGAATCGCTCCCTGGATTTGAGTTCGCTCGGCTGGGCCGCCGGCGCGGATCTCTTCCTGCGCTGGACCAGCGAAGACATCGGTGGGACCGGTTCACGCGACGAACTCGCCATCGACAATCTCGTCCTCTCCGTGCCGGAACCCTCGGAGACCGCCCTCAGCGTGCTCCTCGGTCTGGTGGGGTTTGCCACTTGGCGGACTCGACGCCCACGCGTTCGGGATACCGACTGCGCCCAACCAACTGCGGGCAGTCCCGGCGTGCTCCCGCCGCCCCGCTGAGCCGGATCGATTCAACGCGCCGTAGCCGCTGATGTGTGCTCGCCGCTGAAATCCAGGGGCTTATGCGGCCTCGCCGACTCCGACCGGCGGTCACCTTTCGGTGAATCGTCGCACCTGGAGGCAGGCGACCGCACCCTCACTAAATCATGCGCCGACTGCACGTCGGCGGCTACGAGTCACTGAATGGTCACGGCTGAACCGATGCGGCTGGGCGGCGCATTTTCCACTTCGCCCTCCCACCTCCGCCGGTTGTAGGCTGCCGCCATGCAACGAATCCTGCTCTCCACCCTGCTCTCGTTGGGCTTGCTGCCCGCCGCAACCCGGGGTGCCGCCGAGGACCTGCCCGCCTTGTCGGTGCGGAATTTCGGCGCCGTGGGCGACGGCGTCGCCGACGACACCGCGGCGTTTCAAAAGGCCCTGGACGCCGCCGCGGCGGCGGGCGGTGGCACGGTGCATGCGCCCCGCGGAAACTACCTGTTTGCCGGCTCTCTCAACGTGCCCGCCGGCGTCAGCCTTCGTGGTATCTGGGAGTCCGTTCCCGCCCACAACGGCATTCGCGACCGCGGGTTGCCGAAACCGACCGACGACGGCACGACTTTCCTGGTGACGGGCGGCGCCGGTGACGAGAGCGCCACCCCCTTCCTGACCCTGAACCACAACAGCACCCTGAAAGGCGTCGTGCTCTACTACCCGAACCAAAAGCCGGACGACGTGCCCGAGCCGTATCCGTGGGCCATCCACATCCGAGGCAAGAACCCGGCGGTGCTCGCGGTTGAAATGCTCAACCCTTACAACGGCATCAACACCACCGGGAGCGAGCGTCACTTGATCCGTGACGTGCACGGCCAACCGCTCCGACGCGGGGTGCTCGTCGACCAGATCTACGACATCGGCCGCATCGAGAACGTCCACTTCAATCCCTGGTGGAGCATGCAACCGAAGCTCTTCCAGTGGCAGATGGAAAACGGGGAGGCCTTCATCTTCGGCCGCACGGACTGGCAATACGTGCTGAACACCTTCTGCTTCGGCTACCGGATCGGCTATCATTTCATCAAAACCGAAAAGGGCGTCTGCAACGGCAACTTCCTCGGCCTCGGCGCCGACGATTGCCAGACCTCCCTCGTCGTGGATGACTGCGCCCCGTTCGGCCTGCTGATCACCAACGGCGAGTTCGTCAGCTTCCACGGACCCGACCCCACCATGATCGACGTCCGGGAGGAGAACACCGGCAGTGTGCGCTTCGTGAACTGCGCCTTCTGGGGCCCCTGCAACCAGATCGCCAAGGTCGCGGGCCGGGGCACCGTCGGCTTCACCGACTGCACCTTCGTGCAATGGGACCGCAACCGCGAAGGCCGCCATGCCATCCAGGCTGCCGGCGGCACCCTGCTGGTGCGGGGTTGCGAGTTCCGCGCCCCCCGGCCCCAAATCGACCTGGGGGAGGGGGTGCGCCGCGCCGTGATCACCGACAACGTCTTCGGGGGCGACGAACACATCCGCAACCAGACGACCGGGAAGGTGGCCATCGCCAACAACGTGGCCGGACGCTAGCCTCGCGGGGCCGCGGAGTTCCCGCTTGAGCCGCAAGGTCGCCGCTTCCAAAGTCGCCCCGTGGCCAACGACGACCTGTTGCAGGCGGCCAGCGCCGTCCGCCCCTGCCGCGCGGACATCCGGGCCTTGATCCCGCTGTTGCCGGCGGAGGCAGAGGCGCTGGAAGCCCTGATTGACCGCCTGAACGAAGAGCGCGTAGCGCGCCCGTTCAGCGCCGTCGTGCTGGCGGCGCTCGCTGCCGGACGCCCTCTCCCGGCCCGGCATCTGGTCCGGGGCGCGGCGCTGTTCGAAGACGCCGTCCAACTCGCCGGCGCCGCCCTGCACATGGAGGGGAACGTGGCAGAGGCCCTGGTGCAGGCCGTCGAGTCCGGACGCATGGGGTGGAACCATGAACTCATGGCGCTGATGGTGGCCGCCGCCTGGTTCGCCCAGGACCCCGGGCGCAAAGCCCCGCCCGGACTGCTGGCTGCCACGCGCGCTCGTGCGCGGGATTCGATCAGGGACCCGGTTGATCATGCCTCCATCCGCGTGATCTTCCGGTACCTGCCGGACGAACGGCTGTTCCGGTTGCTTGAGGATCTCGCCTGCCCACCCACCGATGAGATCGAATCCGTCCTGATGGAGAACATCCTGGCGGCCTCGCTCGCGGATCCTCTGGGAGGGCTCCCCGAACGGCCTCCCACCCCGGTCCAAAGCGGCTTCACAGTCCGGCGCGCCGCTCCCAAACTGGGCCGGAACGATCCCTGCCATTGCGGCAGCGGACGGAAGTACAAACAGTGCTGCCTCGCCAAGGACCAGGAACGCCTGCAGCGCTCCTCCGAGATCCCGGGAGTCACCCTCGATGAACTCGAACAGGACCCCAACCGCGCCCTCACCCTCGAGCGGATCGAAGGCATGGGCGCGCCCGAACTCGAACGGATCCACAGCGATGCCGTTCCCGCCCACCTCCGCGCGAGTCTGGTGGAGCAGTTGATGGTTTTCCGCGAGGGGGACGCCGCGCTGAACCACCTCGAAGCCTGGGGTGGCATCGAGGCGCCCGCGCGCGAATGGGATCGGTGGTTGTACGAAATTACCCGCTGGCGTCGCCCGGACCTCATCCGTCGACTTCTCTCCCTCGCCAGCCCCGACCTCCAACTCGCCGAACGCCTCCTGATCGAAACCCGCCTGCTGTTGCTCGACGGAGATGTCGTCGCGGAGATGGAACTCCTCGAAAACCGGATCCGCGAACTCATCGACCGACCGGCCCACGAAGCCGTCGAACTCGTAGGCGTGGCCTACGCCCTGCTGCATGGCCGCCACCCGGCCCTGGGCATTCTCGTGGCCCGCGGCGTCGCGCCTTCCGCCAACCCGCTCGACGCCATCGGCTTGGAGAACGCCGTTCTGGCCGTGCGGGACAAACTCGGGATGGAACCGTTCGACGCGATTGACGATGTCCTGGACTTGATGACCGGGCGTTCCGGGTCATTCGACGACCTTGATGACGACGACCTCGACCAAACCCGCATGGCCATCGAGGCCAAAACCCGGGAAATGGACGAACTCAAGCGCCGGCTCACCGAGGCCCAGCACGCGCTCGAACGACAGGATCGGCTCCGGGCCCGAAATGACCCGACCGACCGCGGCGTCAGGGGAGCAACACCCAGCGAGACCGCCCGCCCGGCAGCCACCAATCCCGAACTCCGGCAACGCCTCGATACCCTCAAGGAGGAGCTGAAATCCCGCCATGCCGAGCGAAATCAACTGCGCCGCGAATTGCAGGAGGCCCGCCAGGAAATCGCGCTGCTCCAGCAACCGACCGAACCGACCGCGGGCGAGGCCGACCAGCCCTTCGACGCCGTCGAACGCGAACACGTCCACGACGACGAGACCTTCCACCAGCAGCCGGTCCGGCTCGTGGCTTTTCCCAAGGGCTTTCATCAACGGCTCACGCGCTTTCCCCGGGCCGTCGCCCGCCAGACCCTGACCCTCGCCGGAAGGCTGGCAGCCGGCGAACCGGCGGCGTTCGTGGGAGCTCTCCGCCTCAAACTCGACCGCGACCTGCTCCGCCAGCGGGTCGGCCAGAACCACCGCCTCCTCTTCCGTCTCGCCCCCGACACCGTGCAAATCGTCGACCTCGTGGACCGGAAAGACTTCGAACGTCGTTTGAAGGCCTTGGCATGACTCGATCCCAAGGACCGCAAAGGCCCCCTGCCCGCGGTTCGACCTGTGGGTGCCAACTTGCACGGCAACGGCAACTCAGACCCGCAACCTGCCCACCTCCCCACGCCGCCCCCGCCCCCTCATCACGATCGCCCACGCCACTGCGCCGGGCGCCGATACGGCCCACACCAACCCCGGCAGCCCCACTCATATGCGGCAGGCCGAAGGCCCGGCACGACAAGCCGCCGCCGCCCGCACCGATCGCTCGAACCTTCGGACGACATGCCGGGCACATGGAACATGTCCCGCCCCACGTACGACCGTCCGATCACCAGCCGCAAAAGGGTGATATCCAATGCTCCCGAGGGGATCGGCCAGGGCCAAACCCCAGAATCGACTTCCTCCTCAAGGAGCGTTCCGCTAGCCTCCCGTTCCTGGAACAGAACCGAAAACCAACGCCAGGAAGCCCGCATCGTCGGATATCACCCCAACCGGCGTGATATCCAGACTCGCATAATCATTTGTTCGCCGAGCAGAAGGACGAGATGAACGAAACGAAATCGAGATGGCTTGAGGCCATGGACTGGCTACGCGCGTTTGATCGGTCCCTGCCGCAGGAGTGGCCTTCCGAACTTCCGCCCGAATCAGCACCGGGGTTCTGGCGGCGAGCCACAGAACTGGAGATGCAACGCCGGGGCACCGTATCCAAACAGACAGAACAGATGATCGAAGACGGCAAGGTTCCCCCCTCGATGACAGCCCTTGACCTCTGGTTCTACCGACGGCGAGTTGAATGGGCGGGGCAAGTGATTCTCGCCAAAGCCCAAGAAGGAATTGAACCCGACGCTCCATTGGTTGATGTCCTGAAATGGGTCTTGGTCGGTTCGTGGGACACCGACGGTTGTATCGGGTTCTGGAATCAAGCCCTCGAACGGCAAGGCAAAGCGCACCCCCTGAATCCCGACGGCCTTTCGCCCGTCTGAAACGAGAAAGGACGAATATGGCGAACCCATCCTTCCGCACTAAGGACGTAGCCAAGTTCTACGACAGCATCCGCCGATGGAGCCATCCCGAATACCCGTTTCTGGACGCCAAGTACTCGCCCGGATCGTACGCGCCGGCCGTCGACCTGACTCCCTTTGTAACTGATTGCCTGGCCGATGGACGACACGACGCCATCCGCGAGCTGTGGTCGTTTCTGACCCCACGCAACACAGCCTCCGACAGACTCCTGAAGAAGGTACTGGGCGCACAGATTCCGGCATGGCTATGTCTTTCGGAGACAGCCAGACACGAACTGAAGGCGATCAACCTGTTGCTTCATCGCATGGCACTTACCAGCAATCAGGATGTGTCCTATGTGGGAGCCGCACTCGCCGCCACCGTGATCGGTACTCGGCAATTGGAAGTCGCGCCCGACTACGGTGAGGAGATGCTCCGCCTTACGAAATCGGAGACGCCCAAGGAAAGCCTCCTTGGTTCAGTCTACGGCCCGGCGAAAGGCGCGAGGATCGCACTTGACGCGGCCATGTCTCCCCTCGGCGATGCCGAACCGTGTACGGATAAACTCAAGGCGGTCTCGCCAATGGCTCGAATGGTCGTCGCCGACTACGTCAATAGAGGATGGGGTCAAGGTTTGCGATTGTCGCTGTACTACGGCGAGCGAATGTACGGCTGCGGGGACGAACACAATCAGATCTACGTTGACTGGCTGGACTTCTTTGCGCCACCAGAGGACAACACAGACCCGCCGAGCGCCGTCACGAAGGACATTCTCCGCGCCGGTCTTGAGGAACACGGAATCGCGTGCAAGAAGACTGCCACGCGAAAGGAAATGGTCGAGGCCGCGCGGACCTCTTCTGGTCTTATCAAGGCACTCATTCTCAAAGCGGACCCCGGCAGGAAGGACCTACGCCCCGAGTGGCGCCACGCCGTCAGCGCATGGGCACAACGTGTCAAAACCATAACAGCGGTCGGAGCAGGGGTGCTCAAGGCAGTAGCGGTGAGCACAATGTAGAGGAAGGTGAGAGCGGCGAACAACAGCGTCGACGATATCGTCGCTGGCGCGCCGAATCCTCACGCTGGACGTTCGACCTCACAGGGCGCGGACATGCTTCGGATCTGCATCGAACCGACCATCCCGGTTTTCCTCGCGGCCCGGCCTTCCCGCGACGTGGTGATTGCCGGCAAGCAGGAGACGACCCGACTTCGGTGGGAACTTCGGCCCCCACCCTTCGCGTTGTTCGTCTCCCCGTTCGTGCGGGATTAGACGGCCCTCGGCGATCCCGACGTGGCCCGTCGCCGCTGCCATCTCGTGGCCGGACTGGCTGTTCTCGCCATCGACGCGGAGTCCACCCGAATCGTCGAGACCTTGCCGACCTCCGGCGCCATCCCACTGATGGCGGCAACCGACGCTTCGCATGTCGCGGTTGCCACGCGGGACCGCGGATCCCCGCGAGGGTAGGATCGAGGATCCAGCAGACTCGCCCGCGCTGAACTGGCCGTAAGCGCACCGGGACCGGAGTGCCGCGGCGCTCGGGAATCTCGAGATGGCCTGAAAGGCCGCAACAAGCCAGCCCAGGGCAAAGCGAGCAACGAGCGGCGCCCTGGGTCGCCTCACCCCCCTCCGGATACCAGCCCTGAAGGGGCGGCACAACCGAACGGGAAGTCGCAATCCGTGCCCGGTGCGCCCCGGGGACTGCCGCCGCGCAGCGCCTTCGTTCAACAAGTCGGTGGACCGGAACCACCGCCCCGTTTCTCCGTTCATCGCCGGGTGGCAACGGGAGCACTGTCGAACGCTCGCATCTTGGAAACGGGTCTGCGCAGTTTCGCCAAGGCAGCGCGACACCGACGAAACGGGTGAACTGGCGTCCGGTTTCCGGGCCGACCGGAGCCGGTTGGCGCTCGCCTGTGCACTGCGCTCCAAGGGCGGAGTGGTCCTCCACTGCCTCGCCAAGCGATTCCGGGTACGCAGTCTCGTCGAGCGTTGAACGATCCGGGCCTCGCCGGCTCCGGGCCCGCCCGCTTGACCCGCCTCCTTCGGCAGGCGCATGCTGGACGCACCATGGCCATTGCGCAGGATGTCTTGACCCGGTTGCAGACGTTGCTCGGTACCGAGGGTGTGCTGACGCGCCCCGAGGACCTCATCCCCTACTCCTTCGATGGAACGGCGGCACTCCGCGAGTCGCCCGGCTGCGTCGCCTTCCCCCGCTCGACCGAACAGGTCCGCGCCGTGCTCAAGCTCGCCACCGAAACCCGCACGCCCGTCGTCACCCGCGGTTCCGGAACCGGCCTTAGCGGCGGCAGTCTGCCCACCCCGGATTGCATTGTCCTCTGCCTCGTTCGGATGGACCGGGTCAACGAGGTCGACACCGCCAACCTCACGCTGCTCGTTGAAGCGGGCGTCACCACGCAAACCATCGCTGACACCGTGGCCGCCGCCGGCCTGTTCTACCCGCCGGATCCGGGGTCCATGAAGATCTCCACCATCGGGGGGAACGTCGCGGAGAATTCGGGCGGACTACGCGGGTTGAAATATGGCGTCACGCGGAGCTACGTGATGGGCCTGGAAGTCGTTTTGCCGGACGGCGAGATCATTTGGACCGGGAACAAGTGCGTGAAGGACGTGGCCGGCTATTCCTTGCGGGACCTGTTCATCGGCTCCGAAGGCACCCTCGGCGTGATCACCAAAGTCCTGCTCAAGCTGATTCCCAAGCCGGCCGCCAAACGCACGATGGTCGCGACCTACGCCCGGATGGACCAGGCGGCCCAGACCGTGTCCGACATCATCGCCGCCCAGATCATCCCCTGCACCCTCGAGTTCCTGGATCGTACCACCATTCATTGCGTGGACGATTACGCCAAGATCGGCCTGCCGCGCGATTGCGAAGCCTTGTTGCTCATGGAAACCGACGGGCACCCCACCGTGGTCGCCGAAGAAGCCGCCCGCATGGAGGAACTGGCCCGCAAAAACGCATGCAAGGAAGTCATCGTCGCGCGCGATGACGCCGAGGCCGCCCGGCTCGCCAGCGCCCGCCGCACCGCGTTCTCCGCCCTGGCGCGCGTGGCCCCCACCACCATCCTCGAGGACGTCACCGTGCCGCGCAGCGAACTGGCCGCGATGGTCCGCTTCGTCGAGGCCACCGCAAAGAAACACCACCTCCGCGTCGGCACCTTTGGTCACATGGGCGATGGCAACCTGCACCCGACCTTCCTCACGGACGAGCGCAACACCGAGGAGATGCACCGGGTCGAGGCCGCCTTCGCCGAGATCTTCGACGAAGCCATCCGCCTCGGAGGAACGATCACCGGCGAACACGGCGTGGGCGTGGCCAAGAAGCAGTACCTGCCGAAGTTCGCGGGTGAACCGGCCATGAAAGTCATGCGCGAACTCCGCCGCACCTTCGATCCGGCCGGAATCCTCAATCCGGGCAAGCTCCTCGATTGACCGCCCGGCGTTCCGACCCGCAACCGCGGAGCCACGCGATGTGCGTCGCCGTAGTGTAAAAAGTGAGGACTGACCCCTAGGGTTAGTTGAGGACGATGCCGCGGCGGATGTAAGTGGGGGTGTCGAGGTCTTCGCCGCGGTGGCGGGTGGGCTCGCTGCGGTCAAAGCGACCCTTGGAGATGACCTCGAGGTTGAGGAGACCCTGGTCGGCGTTGTTCGAGCGCCCGCGGCGGCGGCCCGACTTGCGGCGCTGATGATCCAGCAACCGGCGCGTCTCCTCTTCGTTCAGGTTCGGCGGCGGCGGCGCGAATCGCGGCGAACGTGGCGCGGTGGAGCCCGCCGGCGGACGACGCCCCGGCTCCTCGGCCCCCGTCGGAAACTCGGAAACCAGCGCGCTGGCCGCCTCGTCAATTCGCTCGTCCACCTCCCCGGGTTGGTCGGCGGTTCCGTCGGGCTCGACCCGGCGCGCTCCCACGAGCGTGACGAGCAGGCGATCCTCGAGTGCCGGATCGACCTCCGCTCCCATGATCACCTGCGCCTTCTCGCAGAGACGGTTGATCTGGTCCATCAACTGGTGGATTTCCTTCAGGGAAAGCCCGGGACCGCCGGCAATGCTCACCAGCAGCGCATCCGCCCCAGCGAGCGCTGCGCCGCCTTCCAGGAACGGGCTTTCCAGCAACCGTTGCACCACCGCCCGCACCCGGCCCTCCCCCGCCGCCTCCGCCGCCGCCAGACAGCTCTCGGCGTGCCTTCCGCGGACCGCTTCGCAAACATCGGAAAAATCGGCCTTGATCAATCCCTCGTGGGTGACCAGGCGGCACAAGCCCCGCACGCCGTCGGCGAGCAGCTCGTTCGCCTTCCCGAGCGCCTCGGTCAGACTTGCGTTCTCCTCGATCAGACCGGCGACCTTCTGGTTGGGCAGCACGATCACCGCGTCCGCCGCCGTCCGCAACAACCGCAGGGCCGCCTGGGCCTGCACGGTGCGCCGGCGGCCCTCGAACTCGAAGGGAAGCGTCACAATCGCCAGCACGAGCGCGCCAGATTCCCGGGCCACGCGCGCCAGCACGGGTGCCACCCCCGAACCGGTGTTTCCGCCCAGTCCGGAAAGGATGAGGACGAGGTCCAGCCCGGCGCAGAATTCACCGATCCGCTCCGCCTCCCCTTCCGCAATCGCCCGGCCCACGTCCGGGTCGCCGGCCTTCATCCCGCGGGTCAGATGACTCCCGAGCAACAGCCGGTCCTCGATAGGCGACTGCCCCAACAGCCGCGCATCCGTGTGAACCACCGCCAGCGAGGCAGCATCGGCGCGGTTCCGGGACAAGTGCTCGACCGCGTGCAACCCGGCGCCGCCGACGCCCACAACCTTGAGCCGCGGGCCTGCCTGGCCGCCGGCAACGGAGGGATTGGTGATCGGTTGTTCCATGAAAAAAGCCCCGCTCAGGAGCGTTGGAGCATGCTGCCCAGTTTCTCCGCCAGCCGGGCGGTCAGTCCCCGGGCGCGCGCCGGGCGCCCCAGTTGATAGGAACCGAAGCGCACGAGGCCAATGGCGGTGGCGAACTCCGGCTGATCAAGCGCCGCCGCCAGGCCGCTGACCGTGCGCGTCCGCCCGATGGAAACGGGCAATCCGAAGATCCGCTCGGTCAGCCGGTCGATCTCCGGCACACGGGATCCGCCGCCACACAACACCACGCCCGCCCGCAGATAATCCAGCAACCCGGCCCGGTCGAGATCCTCGGCAATGATCTCGAGGGTTTCTTCGAGGCGCAGCGACATGATGCGCCGGAGATGCTCAATGTTCAGCGTGCGATCGCTGGCCCCGGTTTCGCTGCCGAGGCGCACCGCGCGCCCCCGAACGTCCGGCGTGAGCAGCGCGCCGCCATGTTCGATCTTCAAGGCCTCGGCCCGGCCCATGGGCACCTTCAGTCCATAGGCCAGATCGTTGGTCACGTGGTCCCCGCCCACCGCAAGCACGCCGGTATGCTTGATGATGCCTTCCGCGTAGACCACGTACTCGGTCACCCCGGACCCGAGATCGATCACCAGGGCTCCCAGTTCCTTCTCCTGATTGCCCAACACCGCCAGGGACGAGGCGACGCCGTTGAAGACGATGTCCTCGACCTCGATCTGCAGGCCCTTGACGGCCTTGATCGGGTTCTGCAGGCGGCTCGTGATGCCATGCACCACGTGCACGTCCAATTCCATCTGGCGAGCTTCCATGCGGACCGGATTCACCACCTCCGGCTGGCCGTCCACGATGAAGTGCTGCCGGATCAGATGCACCACATGATGGTCGGCCGGCAGGTTGACGGCCCGGGCATTCTTGATCACGTCCTGCACGTCCTCCTCGGTGATCTCGCGATAAGTGGGCGGAATGTGGTGCCGCCCCCGGTTGTTGAAACCGCAGATGTGAGCGCCGGTGACGCCGAGGAAGACGCTCCGGACCTCGAGATTCGCCATGTTCTCCGCCTCGACCAGGGCCTTCCGGATGTCCTCCGAGGCCGTCTCCAGATCGACGATCTCCCCCTTGCGCACGCCGCGCGAGCGGTGCTGTCCCACGCCAACCACATTCAGGACCCCCTCGGCGCTCAGGCGCCCGACCACGGCACACACCTTGGAAGTGCCGATTTCGAGGCCGACGATGACATGATGCGAACGGCTAAACATCGGATGGAGAATGGTCAACGAGGTTTTGCGTGGCGTCGGTCTCCACCGCCGCCGTCCCCTCGGGCATCCACAGGGACGGACAGTTGTTCTCGACCGAGAGGTCCACTTCGAGAAGCCGCTGGCCGTGTTCGGCCCCGACCTCGTGCAGCAGCCCCAGGCGCAGCAGTTGCCGGTCGGGATCCCGGGGCCCGATCACCACCCGGGCTCCGTTCGCGAGCGTGACACGGAGCACCCCCCTTTCCGCAACATCCACGCTGCGAAGCGCGGTCAACCGGCGGACGGGCGCCCGTTCGTACCGGCCAACGAATGCGATGGCCCATTCCACGGCCGGATCCGCCACCCGGTCGCCCGGACGAATGTCCCGGGCACTCACCCCGGTAATCATCGGCAGGTCGCGATCCGCGAAGGGGTCGCGGGGCGGCGTGACGTTGAAGCGGGCGGGCATCACCGCGCCGTGCCGGTCCAGATAATACAGACTGCCCGCTTCACCCGCATCGTCCGCCATGCGGAACACCTTGACGCGCGCCACCGGGGTCCGCTCGACAACCCGCAACCGCAACAGGTGCGGCAGGATTCGCTCGACAGCCACCGATTCCACGTAGGGGATCATTTCGACGTCCCGCTTGACCTGGTCCAGATCGAGAGCGAGCAGGTTCTGTCCCTCGGCAATGCCGGAGCGGAGCAGGAGTTCGGCGCGCGAAACCCCCTGGAACGAACCGAACATCTGCACTTCCTTGAGCGCGAACAGACCGTCCCCCAGGATCTCGCGATCGCGGAACTCCGGCCAGTAACGCACCGCAACCTGTGCCCCTGCCGCGCCGAGCGCGACCAGACAAAGAGTCGTCACGGCGAGCCGGAAACGATGCCGGCGGGGCGCGCTGCGCAAACGGAGGTCAAGCGCGGTAGAGCCCGTTCCGCGAGGCTTGGTTCGTCGGCGACCAAACGCCATGTCTCAACGACCTCCTTTCGGGTTCGAGGCGCCGCTCCGCGCCCGGCGGGCCAGGGCCAGGTCCACCATCTTCTGACATAACGCGGCGAAGCCCAGACCGGCCGCCGCCGCCGCCTTGGGCAGCAGGCTCGTCTCCGTCATCCCCGGCAGCGTGTTCACCTCCAACACCCAGGGCGCCCCGTCGCCGTCCACGAGCACGTCCACCCGGCCATAATCGCGGCCGCCCACCGCCTCGAACGCCGCGCGGCCGGCCGCCTGGATGCGTTCGGTCGTGGCGGGATCGAAATCCGCGGGACAGAAGTAATCCGTGGCCCCGCGCGTGTACTTGTTCCGGTAGTCGTAACGCCCCGCGCGCGGACGGATTTCGACCACCGGCAGGGCGGCTCTTTCGAGAATTCCCACCGTGGTTTCCCGCCCCGAAACAAGGGTCTCAACCAGCGCCCGATCGTCGCATCGCAGAGCCGCTTCGACGGCGGCTGCGAGGTCGGCTTCCCGTTCGACAAACCGCAGACCGACGCTGGATCCCTGGCAAAGCGGCTTCACCACCACCGGGAGCGTCCAGCCGTCCGGCCAGGCCGCGGGCGGACGGTCAAGCACCAGCCACCGCGGGGTGGGAACGCCCGCGCGCGCGAAGCACTCCTTGGCCCGCGCCTTGTCGAAAGCCAGCCGGCTGGCTGCCGCGTCGCATCCCGTGTAGGGCACGCCCAGCGCCTCCAACCGCTCCTGCACCGTGCCATCCTCCCCGTAGGTGCCGTGGAGGGCGAGGCAAACCACCTCCGTACCGGACGGCAGGGCCCAGTCGGAGGTCTGCGGATCGACCTCCCGCACCTGATGCCCGAGGCCGCGCAACGCGCCGGCCATGGCCGCCCCGCTGGCCAGGGAAACCTCGCGTTCGGCCGATGGGCCGCCGAGCAGAAGCGCGATCTGAAGGGGTTCAGGCATGGCGCATTCGGGTCGGGGGCGAATCCTCCCCGATGATCTCGACCTCAGTTTCGAGCGTGATGCCGGCGCCGCCCGCGCGGGTCCGGACATGTTCCACCAGCCGCAGGACGTCCGCGGCGGTGGCGCCGCCGGTATTGACGATGAAATTCCCGTGGATCTCGGAGACCCGCGCGCATCCGATCTGCGTCCCCTTCAACCCAAGCTCCTCGATGAGCCGCCCGGCAGGCACCGAAGGCGGGTTCTTGAAAATGCAGCCGGCACTGGGCGTGCGCGGCTGCGAGGCGCGCCGTTGGCGGGCGTTGGCCTCCATCCGCTCCCGAATGGCCTCCGGCGCCGCGGGCCGACCGGCCAACACCGCCGCAACTGCCACCCGACCGGCCAGAAAATCACAGCTCCGGTAACGCGCCTGCAAATCGCCGGCGGCCGCTTCCAGCACCGCGCCGGAAGGCTCAACGAAACGGACCGATTCGGTCACCTCGAACATCCAGGATCCGTGCGCGCCGGCGTTCATCCGCAAGGCGCCGCCAACGCTGCCTGGAATGCCTTCCAGAAACTCGAGCCCTGCCAGTCCTTCCTTCCGGGCGGAACCCGCGACCGCCTTGAGCCGGGCCGCGGCCCCGCAGCGCAGCTGGCTGCCCGTACGTTCCACCCGCCCGAAGTGCGCCGCATCGAGCAGCAGGATCATGCCGCGGAATCCCCCGTCCCGCACGAGCACGTTGGAGCCGCGGCCCAGGACCCGCCACGGCAGGCCGTGCTGGTGGCAAAACCGCAGGGCCACCGCCAGGTCCGCTTCGGAAACGGGTTCCACCAGCAGGTCCGCCGGTCCGCCCACACCCAGCGTCGTGCGGGACGCCAGCGGAGCATCCACCGTCACCGAGGACCGCCCCGCGAACCGCGCGCGCAGTTCGCCTGCGAAGGTGGCCAGGTTTTCCGGGACACAGGCAATCATGAGGAAGCCGGAAAACGCTGCGGCTGCGAGGGAATCGAATCCGGGGCGGGATCGAGGTCCGGACCGCCATCGACCTGCCGGAGTGGCTGGCCGAGCGCCGTCCACATCCGTTCGGCGATTAGCCGCGCGGCCGCCGGATGGTGGCGGCGGGTCAGGGCGTCGGCCATCGAACGACGCGCCTGTTCATGACGCAGCAGACCGCGAATCTCCCAGAGCAAGCGTTCGGGCGCGGCTTCCGCCTGCGGGATGACGCGCGCGGCCCCGGCCTCCGCGAAGTGCCGGGCGTTGTGCACTTGGTGATTCCCGACGGCCGTCGGGTAGGGAATCAGGATCGGCGGCACCCGCATCGCGGCGAGTTCGGCAAGGGAGGAGGCACCGGCCCGGCTGATGGCCAGGTCCGCAGCCCCCAGGGCAACCTCCATCTCCGCGAGGAACGGGCGCACACAAGCCATCATCCCCGGCTGGGTATAGGCTTCCGCCACGGCCTCGTGGCTGAAGGTGCCGGTCAGATGCACAAACTGCAGGGCCGGTTCCATCAACCGTAACAAGGGCAGCGTGCGCAGGAAGGCGTCGTTCAGCCCCGCGGCCCCCTGGCTTCCCCCCATCACCAGCAGGGTTGGCCGGTCGGGAGCCAGTCCCAACCGCGTCCGGCATTCCTCCGGGTCCAGCCGCCGGAACCGCTCGCGAACCGGCATGCCGGTCACCTGTACGGAAGCTCGTCGCAGACCGCGCGCCGCGGAGGGGAAGAACACAAAGGACTCCCGTGCCAGCCACGCCAGCCAGCGGTTGGCGCGCCCGGCAACCGAATTGGCTTCGTGCAGGAACAGCCGTGCTCCGGCCAGCCTCGCGGCGACCAACGGCGGGGCGCTGGCAAACCCGCCCATGCCGAGCACGGCGTCCGGTCGTTCCCGCTGGAACCGCCGCGCGGACAACCAGAAGGCCCGGACGAAACCCCGCCCGAAGGCTGGCAACCGCCGCAGGTCCAGACCGATCGCCGGCAGCGCGGTCACCTGCCCGGACGGAAACTCGCGGGTCCCGAGACGGTCGACCTCCTTCTCGGAGACGAAGAGGCGGACCCGGGCGCCGAGGGCTTCGAGTTCACGGGCGACCGCGATCCCCGGGAAAAGATGGCCGCCCGTACCCCCGCAGGCGATGGCGATCGAGGCTGGACGGGAGGCGTTCATGAGCGCGCCGGCATCGGCGGCAGGTGGTCAAACAGGGTGAGCGGTTCATCGGCGAGTTCGACCCGCTCTTCCGCCGCGCGCGCGATGCGCAGCAGCACCCCGACACAGATCAGCATCATCATGAGATTCGAGCCACCCTGGCTGATGAACGGGAGGGTGAGCCCCTTGTTCGGGAGCGCACTCGACACCACCGCCATGTTGCACAAGGCCTGACCGCCGATGAGCACGGATATACCTGTCGCGAGCAGCGTGCCGAAAGTGTCGGGCGCGTGCCGGGCGACCACCATCCCCGACCGGAAGATCGCGGCGAACATCCCCATCAGCACGAGTGATCCGGCAAAGCCGAATTCCTCCCCGATGATCGCGAAGATGAAATCGGTGTACCGCTCGGGAACGAAGGCGCGTTGCGAGCTGCGATCAAAGCCCACTCCGAGCCATCCGCCCGCGCCGAGCGCGATGCGCGCCTGCCAGGCCTGGTAGCCGACGGTTTCCTTGGTTTGCTCGAGGTGCAACCAGCTGTAAAGCCGGTCGTTGCGGAGCGGGTTGAGGTAAACCGCCACCCCGACCGCCACCACCCCGAGCAGGGCCGGCAGGATGATGTGCCGTCGGCGAACCCCGGCCACCAGGAGCACCACCGCCGACACGCCGGTGATGATCAGGGAGGTGCCCCAATCCGGCTCGAAGAAGACCAACCCGGACACCGCCCCGACCAGGGCCGCGGGGGCCAGGATGCCATGCTTGAACGTCGCGATGCGGGTGCCCACCCAGGCGCAATAGGACGCCAGGGCCAGCAGGACCGCCAGCTTGGCGAAATCCGACGGCTGAAACCGGAATCCCCCGGCCTCGATCCAGCGCCGCGCGCCGTTGATTTCGCGCCCTGAGGCCAGCACGGTGATCAACAGACCGATGGCCACCAGATAAGCCAGCGGCGCCCCGCGCTTCAACCAGTCGTAGGGCGCCATCCAAACCAGGCCGGCGCCGAGCAGGCCGAGGAGCAACGCCACCGCCTGCCGGGACAGGACGCCCGCCGCCTCGGTCGCCGAGTTGGCGCCATAGAGCATGACAAGCCCGAACACCGCCAGCATCGTGGTGCCGATCACAATCACCACCGTGGCGCTGCGCAAACCTGGACGGGGCGTTTCCATGCGGCTTCGGAGGGAGGGCAAACCGCTCAGTTCCCGTTCGCCGCCGGGATCTTCAACTTGTCATCCACCTTGATCACGTCCGTGCGCAGGTTGTTGGCCTGCCGGATGGCCTTCACGCTGACGCCGTAGGTCTCGCTCAGGCGGAGCAGCGTGTCGCCCCGTTTCACCGTGTGCACCCGGCCGGCATACGTCTCCTCGGGCGTGGCCGTCCGCGGTTTGGGCGCCGGGATGACGAGGGTGTGGCGCGGCTGGAGCTTCTCGGGAACCACGCCCGGATTGGCCGCCTGGATCTCCGCGACGCTGATGCCGTATTTCTGGGAGATGCTCCAGAAGGTCTCGCCCCGCTCGACGACGTGCTGCCGGGCCTGGACGAGGTCCTGGGTGGCATCCCGGGACGGGTCACCCTGATCTCCGGGGCGGAGACCGCCGTCGGGTGGCTCCTGGGTTCCTTCGAGCAGGCGCTGCCCGGGCGTCTGCCCGCCGGCGAGTTCGTTGGTGGTGGTCCCGGTATCACCGGGCGGTTCGGAGCGGTCGGGTTCGTCGAGCGCCACGGGTTCGTTGGTGGCGGGCGGTGGCTGGAAACCGGCGTTGGCTTCCGGTTCCGACGCGCGACGGGTGGTGTTCGTCCACTCCCCGAACAGGGCGTTGATGTCCGGCAGACCGTTCGTCGGGGGAGGCGCCTCGGCCACCTCGGTCTTGGGACCGCAACCTTGCAGCAACAGGCCGGCGAAAAAGACGGCGTGCAGGGCGACGAAAGCGAAGACGGCAATGCGGAAGTTCGGACGTCCCCCCGACGATTGCGGGATGCGGCCGAGCGGCTGGAAACCGGGGGATTGACTCATAATTGATCGCAGCTTGAGGTTTTGGGCAACTGTCCACCATCCGGCATTCCCTGTGAAGCGGGAACCTCACGAACACTAATCGCAATTAGTGCGCTTCGAGGCCGTGCGCCGTGCATTTTCGCTGAATAGCCGGGCCGGGTGGCGTTCATCGCAGTTTGAGAGTGGCGAGGGCCAGCACGGCGAAGAAGACGCCCAGGATATAGAACCGGGTGACCACCTGGGATTCCCCCCAGCCGCGCTCCTCGAAATGGTGATGCACCGGCGCCCGCAGGAACACGCGGCGGCCGGTGCCCGTGCGCCGCCGGGTGTACTTGAAGAAGCCGACTTGAATCATGACCGACACGGCCTCCATGACGAACACCCCGCCCGCAATGAAGAGGACCAGCGGCTGGTGGATCAACACGGCGATGATCCCCAGCACGCCGCCCAGCGCGAGCGACCCCGTGTCGCCCATGAAGACCTGCGCCGGATGGCAGTTGAACCAGAGAAAGCCGAGACAGGCGCCGAACATCCCCGCGCACACGACGGTCAGCTCGCCGGCGCCGGGAACGTAGGGCACGCCCAGGTACTCGGCGATGATGGTGTGGCCCGCCACATAGGTGAGGACGAGGAAGACCGCCGTCACGATCAGCGTGCAGCCGATGGCGAGTCCGTCCATGCCGTCGGTCAGGTTCACCGCATTCGAGCTGCCCACGATGGTGAAGAGCGTCAGCAACGCGCCCAGCAGCGGCACGCCGCGAAGCACCGGTTCCTTCAAGAAGGGCACCATCAGGTCGCTCACGAGGGTTCGCAGATCCGCCACGGACCACAGGTAGGCGGCGATGAGCACGCCCAGCCCCGTCTGCACGATGAGCTTGATGCGGCTGTGCAGGCCGGCTCCGTGCTGGGCGGTGATCTTGGCGTGGTCGTCGTAAAAGCCCAGCGCCGCCAGCCCCACCAACGGAACCAGCGTCAGCACCACGAGCCGGTTCCACTGCGCCCAGAGCAATGCCGTGAGATCGATGGCCACGACGATCAACAGGCCGCCCATCGTCGGGACCCCGCGCTTGAGTTCCGCCCGTTGCTCCAACCCACCCGCCTCGCGCGCCCGGTCGGCGTACAGTTGGCTGAACTTCAGCCGCCGCAGCCCCTCGATCACCCGCGGTCCCAGCCACAGGCTGAGCAGCAATCCGGTCACCGCCGCCCCCGCGCTGCGGAAGGTGATGTAGCGGAAGACATTCAGCCCCGAGACCCACTCGGCCCAGCGGGTCCCGGCGGCGGCTTCCAGACATTGTTGGCTGAGATAATAGAGCACGCGTGTCCACGGGTTCAGTGGCGATCCGCCGGCCGCGGCGCTGCCAGCTCATGTTCAAGCGATTCCACCAGGCGTTCGAGCCGGGAGGCCCGGGAGGCCTTCAGCAGCACCACATCACCCGGTTGCAGCAGTCCCGCAACCTCCCGTCCCGCGGCGTCGGGAGTCGCCCAGGCGCGGACGTCCGGCACGCCCGCCTCGCGCGCGGCGCCCGCCACGCCTTCGCGCCGCGCCCCCAGGGCAATCAGCAGATCCACCCCGCAAAACGCCGCGGCCTCGCCCGCGGCGGCGTGATCGGCCTCGCTGGCCGCGCCCAGTTCGGCCATGTCCCCAAGAATCGCCACCTTTCTTCGCTCCCCGGCAACGTCCCGGAGGGTCTCGAGGGCAGCCCGAACCGAATCGAGGTTCGCGTTGTAAGTGTCGTCCAGCAGCAACACGTCGCCCCCAGCGCGGGCCTGCAACCGGTGCGGAGCCGGGGAACAGCCGGCCAGTCCCCGGGTGACCTCCACCGGAGACAAACCGAGTTCCGCGGCCACCGCCACCGTCAGAGCGGCCGCCACCACTTGGTGCACCCCGAGCAAGGGCACCGCATATTCACCGCTGAACTCGGGCTGCGGCGCCTCCACGCGAAACCGGGTCGCCGTCTCGTGCACGCCCGCTTCGACAACCCGCCAATCCGCCCCCGCCTTCCAGCCCACGCGCACCACCCGAGCGCGCGTCCGCCGGACCACCGCGTCCACCCCGGGGACGTCGGCGTTCACGAAGAGACAGCCTTCCGGATGCACCGCCTCCGCCAGGCAACCCTCCTCCTCCACCACACCGGCGAGGTTCCCAAAGAACTCGAGATGTTCGCGGCCCAGCGAAGTCAACACGCCGTAACGTGGCTCGATGAGGCGAAGCAACGCCGCCAGTTCCCCCGGATGATTCGTTCCGGCCTCGACCACGGCCACCCGGTGTTCACGTTCCAATTCGAGCAACGTGAGCGGGACGCCAATGTCATTGTTGAAGCTCGCGGCGCTGGCGAGCGTCCGGAGACGCCGGCGCAGCACGGTCGCCAGTGTCTCCTTGACCGTCGTCTTGCCGTTCGATCCCGCCACCGCGATCACCGGCAACTGGAAGTCCCGCCGGTAGGCGGCCGCCAGCCGACCCAGCGCCTCGCGGGAACTGCGGACCTGCACCAGCGGCCGGTCCGGCAGCGGCAAGGCACAGCGCCCGTGTTCGCCCATCGCCGCCACCGCACCCTGCTCAAACGCCGGCCCGAGAAACGCGTGCCCATCGAAACGCTCACCGGCGAGCGCCACAAACAGGTCCCCGGGACGCACCTGCCGGGAATCCGTCACCACCCGGCGCACGGTCGTCGCGGGCGAACTCGAGAGTTCACCACCGACGCACTCGGCGATCCGTTGGAGCGTGAGGGGTTCCATCATGGTCGGCGGCTTCGGGATGCCGCGCCGGCCCGCCGCCAGCCCAGCGCTTCCAGCGCCCGGAGGGCATGCGCGTGATCGTCGAACGGAGTGACACAATGATCGGCTTCCTCGGTGGTCCGATGGCCCTTGCCAGTCAGCAGGACCGCATCCCCCGGGCCGGCCAGTGCAAGCAGCGCCTGGATGGCCCGCACGCGGTTCGGCTCGAAGGCCACCGAGGCCCGGGCGCCCAGCGCCGCCCCCCGTCGCACCGCCCGGGCGATCGCCGCCGGCGGTTCACAACGCGGGTTGTTGCTCGTGATGATCGCCTGGTCCGCCAGGGCGCCGGCCACCCGCCCCAGCGCTTCCCGCTCGGCGATCGAGGTTCCTTCCTCGGCGCCCATCAACAGCAGGATGCGCCGCGGACGGAGCCGCCGGACGTCACGCAGGAGTGTCCCGAGGGCGGCCGCCTCCCGAGCCGCATCCACCAGCACGGCGAATGGCTGGTTTCCGCGCACGGGAACCAGCGAGCCAGGAACCGGCTCAAGCCGCCGGACAGCACGACCGATCGCGGTGGCATCGGTTCCCAGCGCCCGCGCAATCAGAGCGGCCAGCACGACCCGTCGCTGATTTTGCCAGCCGGGCAAGGCGCATCGCAAACGCCACGAACCCTCCGGCCCGGCAATCCGGCAGGACGAACCCTCGAGGTTCGTGGCGAACCGGTCCACGCGAAAGCTCTGCGCCCCGGCCAGGGCGTTGCCGCTCAAGCGCACCTGCCACTCGGCGCCGGCCTGGAGTTCGATCCGCAGGCACCGCCGGGCCGTGAGCGAGGCCCCGTCCGGTTCGCCGGTGGTCATCCCGTCGGCGCCGGCCTCACCCATCGAATCGAGCGAGGCCGAGCCGTCGCAGAACCGGGGGTGGACATCGGACAGCCCGCTCGCCTCGGGATCCGCCGCAGGCACTTCCCGCACTTCGATCAGGGTCGCCAGCCGAAGCCCCGCGGTCCAGCCATGCCGGTGTGCCGTCGGGCCGAGTTCCATGACGCAGGTGGCCTCCCCCGACCGGGCCATCGAAGCCAGCATCCGCTGGACGTCCAACGACTCGTCGCCGGCGGGGCGCGGAGCGAACTCATGCGGACCGGCGGCATGTCGCAGGGAACCGATCAACCCGCTGGATTCGCCCGCCAACGCAAGCGTCTCACGCAAAACCCACGCCAGGCCGGGCAAATCGCCGTCACCGGTCAGGCCGAGCACCCGGAGGCGGCTCGCGGGATGCCCGTAGTAAGCCGACGCCGCCCGCGCCATCGCCTGCCGGCTGTCGCGCACCCGGATGTTCGCCGCGCGGGGCGGCACCAACCCGGTCCGTTCACCGATCACGGCCAGCGCTCCCCGCCGGATCGCCTCGATGACCTCGTCGTGTCCATCCCGCCCGGTCCGTCGCACGGCAAAGAACGCCATCTCGGGCGCCACGCGCTCGACCTCGTAAGCCAGGCCGCGAACCGGCCGGTCCAGCTGTCCCTGGATCAGTTCGGGACGGAATTCGTGGATGAGGTCGCGCAGCAACATGGCACGGTCAGCGGTAGTAACTCCCGAGCACGCTCGAGGAACGCCGGGCAGCAATGGGTCCCGTCGGCCAGGTTCCCTCCGGCGCCCCCGGCAGGTTGAGGTCGGCATTGGGCAGCTTGTCGGGAGGGATGCGCAGGTAGTTGGCGACCTGCTCCGCGATCAGCTTCCAGGTCGGCGCCACTTCCTTGCCCCCGCCGTGCCGCCCCGGCGTCCCCGGCTCGATCAGCCCGACCAGCAGGCAGATTTCCGGCCGGGACGCGGGCAGATAGCCCACGAATGAAGGGTAATCCTTGCCCGGCGGATAGGCCTGCAACTGCCGGTCATAGATCTCCGCCGTCCCGGTCTTCCCGGCCACCGTATGCAGCTCCAACTCGGCGTTGTGGCCGGTACCCTTGACAGAAACCACGTGGGTCAATCCTTCGGTGATGCTGGCGGCGGCCGCCGGGGACACGGCCTGCCGGACGACCATCGGCGGGAATTTCACGAGCACCTGGCCGGTTTCATCCTCGATGCGATCCACCAGCCGCGGGCGCATCAGCCGGCCCTCGTTCGCCAGCGCCGCGTAGGCCATCGTCATTTGCAGGGGCGTCGTGCTGACGAACTGACCGAACACGATCCGGTGGTAGTCCATGCGGCGCTGGGGCCGGTTGACCAACCCGGAGACCTCGCCGGGCAGGTGGATGCCGCTGCGTTCGCCGAAGCCGAACCGTTGCAGCGCATCGATCATGTCCGGGATCGGGATGAGGAGGTCGGCGATCTTGCTCGTCCCGATGTTTGAGGACTTCATCAAGACCTCCCGCCAGGTCAGGTCTCCGTAGCCGTGGAAATCCCGCATCCGTGCACCGTCGGTCAGCCACACGCCGTGGTTGCAGAAAACGCTGCGTTCCCAGGAAAAACCGGTCTTTTCCGCGGCCTCCGCGAAGGTGATCGCCTTCATCGTCGAGCCCGGTTCGAGCAACTCGGCAATCGCGAGATTCCGATGCCCGGCAAGGTTGGCAGGATTCGTCGGACTGAAGTCCGGCATGCTGGCCATCGCCAGCACATCGCCCGTCTGCGGACGGACCAGCACGGCCACCCCCCCACGCGCGCGGCTCTCCGCCACGAGCCGTCGCAGGTGATCCTGCACAATCCGCTGAATCGAGCTGTCCAGCGTCAGCACCACGTTCAGGCCCGGGCGAGCCTCGACGGTCTCCAGTCCGAGCCGCCAACCCGCGGTGCCCTTGAGGACGTCGTCGAGGCGCCGCTCGACCCCGTGCTCCCCCCACTCCTCGAAGATCGGGCCGGTCACCCGGTTGACCTCGGCAGCATGGGTGAACCCGATGACGTGCGGCGCGAGATCCTCGCAGGGATAACGCCGCAGAAAGTCGTCCTGCGAATAGACCAGCTTCGTCCGCATCGCCATGAACGTCTGGCGGTTGGTGGTCGAGAGCGTGCCCAGATCGATGCCAAAGTCGAAGTCGGCCAGTTCGTTGGTCAACGCCTCCCACGCCTCCAGCGGGACCTCGTGCCGAAGGATCTCGTAGCGATCCGCCACCACCCTGCCCGCGGCATTTGTGAACCACTTGGGCGTGGTCTTCGCGATCACCACCTCCTCGTCAAGCTCCAGGTGCTTCGCAATCGCCTTCGCCGCCCGGATGCGATACGGGTCGAGATTGCGCGACACCAACCCGAGGAACGGATCGACACACACCGTCTTCATCGGCTCGCTGGCGGCCAGGACCGTCCCGTGGATGTCGCTGATCGTCCCCCGCCGGGCCGGGACGCTCGCCCGCATCCGGTGGTTGGCCAGCGAAAGCTCCTCGAACCGGTCGTGCTCGAGGACCTGCCAGCGGAACAGCCACGCCGCCAGAGCCACAAAGCCGACGAGCATCAGGTTGGCCAGCTGCAGCACCGAGGATCGTCGCACAGGTTCGGTCATCGCATTGTCACCTCCTGATCG
The DNA here is from genome assembly GCA_024233305.1 of Verrucomicrobiales bacterium. Lineage (GTDB taxonomy): Bacteria > Verrucomicrobiota > Verrucomicrobiia > Limisphaerales > J093 > J093. Next base: position 34,517 of record JACKPV010000023.1, on the reverse strand, counting down.
GCGCCCGCCACCGATCCTGATCGCCTGGGGCCGGTCAATCCGCCTTCCGTCGGCCCGGCCACGCGGAGGGCCCCGGTCCCGGAGGCCTCCCAACGAGGTTCGATCACCCGCAGGAACTGCTCCTCGGTGGGCCGCCGCAAATCGAGGTCCAAACGCCGGACCGCCGCCTCGAGAGCGGTCGGAGAAACCAGGCGCGCGCCCCGGACCCGCCACGCCTGGATCTCGCTGTCCAGCCGTTTGAGGTCGCTCTCCATGCGCGAAACCTCCCGCCGCAACAACTCGTTGCGGTGTTCGTGCCAGACCCGCCCCAGAGCGGCGACGCCGAGCAACAGGCACCCGACCAGCATGGCGACGAACGGCCCGGATCGCAGCGTGGCCACGATGGACTTCGGACGGGGTTTGGCGCGGGCCTTCATCAGGGGATCCGTTCAAAGGCGTAGAGCAGCGAAGAGCGACTGCGCCGGTTGACCCGCACTTCCTCCCGCGATGGCCGGACCGCGTGGCGATGCACCCAGCGCAACTGCGGGGTTTGCGGCCGCCGAAACTCCGGACGATCCACGGGACCGACCACCTCGTAGTTCCTCGACAGCCGGTGTCCGAATTCCTTCACCAGGCGAGCCTCCCCGCCATGAAAGGCAATGCAGACGAGACGTCCGTTTTCACGCAACAACTTCCAGGCCGCCAGGAGACCTTCACGGATGGTCTCGACCTCCCGGTTGACCGCCATCCGCAAGGCCTGGAACAGACGCGTTGCCGGGTGCACCCCCCGGCCGCGCGGAGGCAGCACGCGTTCGGTCACGGCCACCAGGTGACCCGTGGTCTCGATGCGTGTCCGCCGCCGTTCCTGATCAATGGCACGAGCGAGCCGCAGCGCCGCGGGCTCTTCCCCGAGTTCCCGGAAGATCCGCGCCAGTTCCGCCACCGGGGTTTCGTTCACCAACGCCGCCGCCGTCGGCGACGAATGCGGTGAAAAGCGCATGTCGAGCGGCCCGTCGTGACGCAGACTGAATCCGCGCGCGGCGGTGTCCAGTTCATGGGAACTCACCCCGAGGTCCAGCAGTACGCCGTCACAGCTTCCGGCGGGCACCCACTCGGGCAGGGTGACATAGCTTCCCTCCCGAAGCACGAACCGCCCCGCGAAGGGCTCCAGTCTGACCTGTGCCCTGCTCATCGCCTCCGGGTCCAGATCACAGCCATACAACCGGCCGTCCGGCTGGCTGCGCTCGAGTATCGCCGCCGCATGATTGCCGCCCCCCAGGGTGCCGTCCGCATAGACGCCTCCCGGCCGAACGGCGAGCGCCGCGAGCACCTCGGCGACCATGACGGCTTGATGGAAGGCATCATCCACACCCTCGGTACTCAATGTGACATTCGCATCCAGGCCCCGAGCCAGCTGCGCCAGCGCGACACCGCCACCACCGGGTCCTTCAGGCCGGTCCCATCGCGGCGCATGCGGCCGACCACCGCCCGCGCTGGCGTGACGACTTCGACGTCCGCATCCGAAAGGTCGTTGCGGACCACCTGAACAGTATCCAGGGAAAGCTCACCCTGAATCAGCGGGCCATACTTCCGTCCGCGTCGGCGGAGAAGCCGCCGTAAGCCGCGCATCCAGTTTCCCTGCGGCGGCCGGTTTCCCCCGGATCGACGGAACGGCGAAGCAGGCTCCCGCGCCCCCTCGGCGGCCAATACGGGAAGCGCCGACTCGGGCGCTCCGGCCCGGTCGCCCGTTCGCTGCGCCCCGGACATGGTGGGGCACGGTCCCGCCGCGGAATCCCCGGCTCCCGCGACCTGGCTGGTGGAAGGCGATGGGGCGACGGGGCCAAAGCGCGGCAGCTTTCCCGCTTCGACCCGCAGGCGGGCGCGTTTTTCCCGCATTCCGGCAAAGCTCCGACCGACGGCGAGCAAATTGAGCGTCTTCATACCAGTCCCAACTTCTTCAGCTGCTCCAAGGGGATTTCGTCGAACTCCTTCTCCATCGCGGCATATTCCTCGGGCGTGTAGATCTCGAAGTGATCGCCACAACCCGCGAGCACCGCCTGGCCCTCCAGCTTGATCCGGTTGGCCAGGGACTGCCCCAAGCACAGGCGCCCCACTTTGTCGAGGGTCAGGTCGACGGCCCGATGGTTCATCGCCTTCGAGATGATGATGCGGTCCCCCTCGTCGATGGCGGCCAGTTCGACCTTGTTCAACCGGTCCTCCCAGGCCTCGGGAGGAAAGGCGGCCAAGCAGCGAGGCCCCGCCACCGGCCAGGGGGCAACCGTCCAAAGGCCATCGGGCGACGCATCGCGCCAGCGACGCGGCACCATCACCCGGGCCCCCGCCTCGACGGACAGGGGGACGTTCCCGGACAACTTGACCTTCTTGGAACCAGACGAACCCACGACGACAGCAAGCTAACCCAAATGAGCCAATCCACCACCCAACAGAACCCTTGTTATTACCTACAGCTCCCAAATACTCCCAAGAAGAGGCAACAGTCAACCCCGAATGCTTTTCGGTGGGTCTTGAGTTATTCGCAGCTTGTTCGCAGCTGTCCCGGTGAGTGCGGGCTGACGTTGACGGGTGGCTGTAGCTATCGGGGCGTTGCCGGACAACAACTAACATGCTACGGCGCCGGTTGCCAGCCCGTTCCACGAGCGTTCGGGCGGGCGTTCACCGGACCCCAAATCCTCGCTTCCCCCCGCACCCCGGCGAGTTGGGGCGGCTTGGGAGGTGTTGGGATGCCCTTTCGGGCCCGCTTCCGGTCGCGGCTGCCCGGACGCTGTCGGCCCCCTCCGCGGCGTCCTGCCGCCCCCTCGCACGGTGGCGCCCCTGCGTGCCAAAAAATGGGAAACACTGGCCAAGGCATGGTGAGCAGGGGGCACGGCCTGCCCATCATACTCAGGACGAATGGCGCGGCCGTGGACGAGGCCAGGGCTGCCAAAGCCCCGGCGCCGTCCGGACCCCGCCTGATTCTCCTGACGCAATGAAATCGGGGCGACCCGGCATCGAAGGACGCCCGCCAAATCGAGAAACTGACAGATGAAGAGCTTCCAAACCCTGGACGGCAACGAGGCGGTCGCCTACGTCGCCTATCGCTGCAATGAGGTCATGGGGATCTACCCCATCACGCCCTCCTCGAACATGGGCGAGTGGTGCGACCAATGGTCGTCGGAAGGCGTGAAGAACCTCTGGGGCACCGTGCCACACGTCATCGAGATGCAGAGCGAGGGCGGCGCCGCGGGCACCGTCCATGGCGCCCTTCAAACCGGCGCCCTCACCTGCACCTTCACCGCCTCGCAAGGGCTGCTCCTCAAGATCCCCAACATGTTCAAGATCGCCGGAGAACTGACCCCGACGGTCTTTCATATCTCCGCGCGCGCCCTGGCCACCCATGCCCTGTCGATCTTCGGCGACCACAGCGATGTCATGTCCGCGCGCACCACGGGGTTTGCCATGCTCTCGTCGGCATCGGTGCAGGAGGCGCATGATTTCGCCTTGATCGCCCATGCCGCGACCCTCGAGGCCCGGCTCCCCTTCCTGCATTTCTTCGATGGATTCCGCACGTCGCATGAGGTCCAGCGGATCGAGATGCTCGGGGAGGATCAAATGCGGGCCATGATGCGGGATGACCTGGTGATTGCCCACCGCCAGCGGGCGCTCTCACCAGACCGCCCCAAGCTGCGGGGCACGGCGCAGAATCCGGACGTTTTCTTCCAGGCCCGGGAGGCGGCGAATCCCTTCTACGATGCCTGCCCCGGCGTGGTCCAGAAGGCCATGGACCAGTTCGCCGAAATCACCGGCCGTCGCTACAACCTGTTCGACTACGTCGGGGCGCCCGATGCCGAACGCGTGATTGTGTTGATGGGATCAGGGGGCGAAACGGCTCACGAAACAGTGGAGCATCTGGTGGCCGCCGGCGAGAAGGTGGGCGTGCTCAAAGTGCGGCTCTACCGCCCGCTGGCGGTGCAGGCCTTCGTCGAAGCCCTGCCGGCCTCGGTCCGGCGCATCGCCGTGCTGGACCGGACCAAGGAATCCGGCAGCGCCGGAGAACCGCTCTACCTCGACGTGGTCGCCGCCCTGAATGAAGCGCTGGCCAACGAATGGGGCCCTTTGACCTCGATGCCCCGCGTGCTTGCCGGTCGCTACGGACTGTCCTCCAAGGAGTTCACCCCGGGCATGGTCAAGGGCGTCCTGGACAACCTCGCCGCCGACCGTCCGAAGAACCACTTCACCATCGGCATCACAGACGACGTCTCCCACTCGAGCCTCGATTACGATCCCGCCTTCTCGACCGAGGCGGACAAGGTGGTCCGGTGCATGTTCTACGGATTGGGCGCGGACGGCACGGTGGGCGCCAACAAGAACTCGATCAAAATCATCGGGGAGGAGACCGACAACTACGCCCAGGGCTACTTCGTCTACGACTCGAAGAAATCGGGCTCGATGACGATCTCCCACCTGCGCTTCGGCCCGCAACCCATCCGCTCGACCTACCTGGTCAGCCGGGCGCAATTCGTCGCCTGCCATCAGCCGGTCTTTCTCGAACGCTACAACGTGGTCCAGAACCTGGTGGACGGCGGCACGTTCCTGCTCAATTCCCCCCACGGACCGGCGGAGATCTGGGGCACCCTTCCGCGCCCCATCCAGGAGGCCCTGGCCACGAAGAAGGCCCGGCTCTTTGTCATCGACGCGACCAGCGTCGCCCGCGACACCGGGATGGGTGCCCGCATCAACACGATCATGCAGACCTGCTTCTTCGCGCTGGCGGGAGTGCTGCCGCGCGACGAGGCCATCGAGCAAATCAAGAAGTCCATCAAGAAGACCTACGGACGGAAGGGCGATGAGATCGTGCGGAAGAACATCGAAGCGGTCGAGCAGACTCTGGCGAATCTCCACGAGGTTCCGGTGCCCGCCGCCGCCGACAGCACGCTTGAGTTGCTTCCGCCGATGTCCACCGACGCCCCGGAATACGTGCAGCGCGTGCTCGGGCCGATCCTGGGAGGCACGGGGGATGCCCTGCCGGTGAGCTGCTTCGAGCCCGACGGCACGTTCCCAACGGCGACCGCCCGCTATGAGAAACGCAACCTGGCGCTCGACATCCCGGTCTGGGACGAAGTGACGTGCATCCAGTGCGCGAAATGCGTGGCCATTTGTCCCCACGCCACCATCCGGATGAAGGTCTTCGAGGAATCCTGCCTGGCGGGGGCACCGGCCACGTTCAAGACCGCAAACGCCCGAAACCCCGATTGGAAGGGGTTGAAGTTCTCGCTGCAAGTTGCGGCGGAAGACTGCACGGGATGCGCCCTGTGCGTGGACGTCTGCCCGGCCAAGAACAAGAGCGAGGCCCGTCTGAAGGCCATCAACATGGCGCCGCAGGCCCCCTTGCGCGAGCAGGAGCGTGAGAATTGGGACTTCTTCCTCGGCCTGCCCGAAATGGACCGCCGGAAGGTCAAGGTCACCCAACTGCGCCAGCAGCAGGTCATGCAGCCGCTCTTCGAGTTCTCGGGCGCCTGCGCCGGCTGCGGAGAGACCCCTTACGTCAAGATGCTCAGCCAGCTCTTCGGCGACCGGGCCATCATCGCCAACGCGACCGGTTGCAGCTCGATCTATGGCGGCAACCTCCCCACCACCCCCTACTGCCAGACCGCGCAAGGACTCGGGCCGAGCTGGTCCAACTCCCTGTTCGAGGACAACGCCGAATTCGGTTTGGGATTCCGCGTTTCCCTGGACAAGCAAAACGAACTCGCCCGCGAGTTCGTCCAGCAACTTGGCGGCCAGATCGGCGACGATCTGGTCACGGGCCTGCTGACCGCCGACCAGACGAACGAAAGCGGAATCCACGAGCAGCGCGAACGCGTTGCCCGCCTCAAGGAAAAGCTCACCGGGGTGGACGTCCCGAACGCCCGCATGCTGCTTTCCCTGGCCGACAGTCTGGTGCGCAAGAGCGTCTGGATTCTGGGCGGCGATGGCTGGGCCTATGACATCGGTTACGGCGGCCTCGACCATGTGCTGGCCAGCGGACGCAACGTCAACGTCCTGGTCATGGACACCGAAGTTTACTCCAACACCGGCGGCCAGATGTCGAAGGCGACCCCGCGCGGCGCGGTGGCGAAATTCGCAGCCGGCGGCAAGCAGGCGGGCAAAAAGGACCTGGGCTTGATCGCCATGAGCTACGGGACCATTTACGTGGCCAGCGTCGCCATGGGAGCCCGCGACGAACAAACCTTGAAGGCCTTCGTCGAAGCCGAGTCCTACGATGGTCCGTCGCTGATCATCGCCTACGCCCACTGCATCGCCCACGGGATTAACATGGTGGCCGGCGCCCGCCAGCAAAAGGCGGCGGTCGACAGCGGGCAATGGCTGCTCTACCGCTTCGACCCGCGGCGCAAGGACCGCGGCGAGAACCCGCTGCAGCTCGATTCCGGCGCCGCCAAGAACCGGGTGCAGGACTTCCTGCTCTCGGAAAACCGGTTCAAAATGCTGGCCAAAGCCCGCCCGGAACAGGCGCGAGCCCTGTTCGAAACGGCGCAGCAGGACGCCACCTCCCGCTGGCAGCTCTACTCCTACATGGCCGCCCGCAAACTGAATGGCGCCTCCGAAGCGGTCGTCGGCAAGTCTGAATGATACGGACGAAACGGGTTGCCGGCGACCCCGGCAACCCGGCTCTCCCACCGAGTTCTCCATCCAAGCATCAAAGGAATCGAAATGGACCTGACCACCAATTACATGGGATTGAAACTCAACAGTCCGCTGGTGCCGTCCGCGAGCCCGCTCACGCGGGACGTGGCCGAGATCAAGCGGGCTGAAGACGCCGGCGCAAGCGCCGTGGTGCTGCCCTCGGTCTTCGAGGAGCAGCTCCGCCTGGAAAGCGCGGAACTGGACATCGCCCTCGAACAGGGCGCCGAGAGTTTCGCCGAAGCCACCTCCTACTTCCCCAGCGTCGGTGAGTTCCGGCTGGGCCCCGAGGATTACCTGGATCACATTCAAAAAGCCAAGGCCGCCGTCGGCATCCCCGTGATCGCCAGCCTCAACGGAACGTCGGTTGGCGGCTGGACCGACTATGCCCGCCAGATCGAGGCCGCCGGCGCGGATGGCCTGGAGCTGAACATCTACTACATCCCCACCGATCCGGAACTTACCTCCCCCCAAGTCGAGCAGACCTATCTCGATATCCTGAAGGCGGTCAAGGGCACCGTGAAGATCCCGGTGGCGGTCAAGCTCAGCCCCTTCTTCAGCAGCCTGGCGAACATGGCGCGGCGGCTGGACGCCGCCGGCGCGGACGCCCTGGTCCTGTTCAACCGCTTCTACCAGCCGGACATCGACCTCGACAACCTCGAGGTCGAGCACAGCATCCTGCTGAGCACGCCGCAGGCCCGACGTCTGCCGCTGCGCTGGATCGCCATACTGCACGGGCGGATCCAGGCCAGCCTGGCGGCCACCAGCGGCATTCACACCGCCGCCGATGCCTTGAAGGTCATCATGGCCGGAGCGGACGTGGCCATGCTGTGCTCGGTGCTGTTACGGAAGGGTGTGGCGCAGATCGCCGTCATCGAACGCGAGATGCGACGCTGGTTGGAGGAACACGAGTACGACTCGCTCGAACAGGCACGCGGATCACTCAGCCAGAAGAGCGTCGCCAATCCGGCCGCCTTCGAGCGCGCCCAATACATGCGCGTCCTGAGCACCTACGAACTCGCCTGAACCACGCCGCCTCAAGGGGGCAAAGCAAAAGCCGGAGCGGTCTGCCGCTCCGGCCTTTTTTTGCCCGGAATGTTGAAGAGAACCGCGGGAAAATCGCCGCCTGCGCTTCAAGCGGACTCGCGAAAATCAGCCCGCGGCCGCCGGTAGCTGCTGTAGTAACGGTTCTGGTAGTGGTAGTAGGAGTAGTAGTAGGAGTCGCGCCCCTCGAAGTCGATGTCGTTCAGCAGGGCACCGCAAATCCGCACGCCTGCGTCGGTGAGACGGCGGATGCTCTTGCGGGCATGGTCGCGGCGCACCTTGTTGAACTTGGCGACGAAGATCGTGCCGTCCACGAGGGCGGAGACCACCAGCGCATCACTGACCGCAGAAACGGGCGGACAATCCAGCACCACGCGGTCGTATCGCTTCGTTACCTCCTCCAGGAACCGGATCATGCTCTTTGAAGCCACCAGTTCGGTCGACTGGCTGGCGGTGGCATCGCTGCAGATCAGATCCAGGTTCGACACCTCGCTGTGATGGATCAGGTCGTCCACCTCGGTCGTCTTGCCCGTCAGGTAGGCAGGCAGGCCCAGCGGGCTGTGCACCTGGAAGGCCTTGTGGAGCGTGGGACGGCGGAGGTCGGCATCCACCAGCAGGGTACGCAGCCCGGTTTGCGCCATGACGATGGCCACGTTGGCCGCCACCACGGACTTGCCTTCGGAAGGAATCGTGCTGGTTACCGAAAACGCCCGGAGCTTCTCCCCGTGATCTCCGAGCGCCACGGCGGCACGGATCGAGCGGAAGCTCTCCGCCGCGTTTGACTGGGGCCGGAGATGGGACTGAAGGAAGCGTTCGACGACCTTGCTGTTCTTGATGCTCGGAACGTAACCCAGGAACGGAACCTGCAGGTGAAGTTCCACGTCGTCCTGGGTCTTGATCGAGTCGTCCAGCAGATTGATGAACAACGCGAGCCCCACGGCAAGCACCAGGCCCCCGAGCACCCCGCCCAGCAGGACCAGCGGCACCCTGGGTTTGAAGGGCTCCGTGGGAATCGTCGCCGGATCGACCACGTTGATGTTGCTTTGCATGTTCGCCGACGCCGTCTGCATGAACTCGGATTCCTCCAGCCGGGAAAGCACGATGTTGAACAGGGCGCGGCTGGCTTCGGCCTTGCGCTGCAGGACGTCGTATTCCGTCTTGACCTTGTTCCACTCCTGCTGTTTCCCCGCCCAGGTGCTCAGGTTCTGATCGTGCACCTGCAGTTTTGCCCGTTCGAGGTCAGCCTTCTCGGTCAGGGTCTTGCGGATGATCTCGGCAAAGGAAAGCAGGTTCGAGCGCGTCTCCGCAATGCGGGACTCGACATCGATGATCTTGGGATGTTTGTCCTTGTACGTCTGGCGCAGACCGCTGAGTTCCGTCTCGTATCCGGCCAGGCTCATCTGCAGCTGGCTGATCCGCGCGTCCTCCGCAATCGCGGGAAACGTCTCCAGAGGCTTGCCCGCCTCGATGTGCGCCTCAAGCGCCTTGACCACGGCCTGGGCCGTGTCCGCGATGACCGTCGCCGACGCCACGCCGCCTTGGGCCTGCATCAAAGCCTGCGCGATGGGGTTGTCGGTCACGTCCAGGGTGGCGAAGTTGCTGTGCCGGTCGCGGTATTCCTGGACCTTCTCCTCCGCCTCAGTGACATCGCGCTCCAGCGACTGGGATTGGGACCGGAGCGTGTTCAGTGTGCCCATGGTGCGCTGCCGCAGCATCACCTTGTTGGCCTCGATGAACTTGTCCGCAAGCGTGTTGGCGATGCTGGCGGCCTTGCGCGGATTCGGATGCTCGACCCCGATATCGACCAACCGGGTCATGCGGATGGGTGAGATCTGAATATCGTCCGCCAGCGCTTTGGCAAGGTCCAGTTCCTTGCGGTAGCGGCTGTCCTCATTGAGTTCCTCCTGTTTGACCACGTCAGCAAGCAGCCGCCGGCTCAGCAGATTGCGGTACTGGGTCTGCAAGTACTCCTGATCGACTCCACCGGATCGTCCGGGAGTCTCGCGGAGGGAGATGCGCGACTCGGCTTCGGGGTCGATCTGGATGCGCGTGGTCGCGAGATAGACCTTCGGCGCCTTGTAGATGTAGGCCAGGCTCGCCGCCACGGCGACGAACATGATGAACACGATCATCCACCGCCGCTCCAGCAGAACGTGCCAGTAGTGCTGGAAGGTCGCACTGGCCGACGCCCCGCTCGACGGCGCTCCCTGTTCGAACTCGGCGGGCATGGTTTGAGGATAATTGCGCATGAGGGGCACTACCAGACAGTCTGTTCCACTTGGATCACGTCCCCGGGCTGTACCCAGATCCGGTTCTCCGGGTTTTCAAGTTCCTTCAAAGAAAGGGTCACCCGCTGACCATTGTGCGAATAGATGACCTCCTTGCGGGCCGTGGGACTGGTCCCGCCGGCCGCGGCGATCGCATCGAGGATATCCATCTGCCGGTTTCCGCCTACCGGATAAAGGCCGGGCTGGTTCACCGCGCCGAAGACCCGGACGAATTGCGGGCTGAACTCCCGCACCGTGACGATCACCTGCGGATTCTGATAATAATCACGTCGCAGGACCTGCTCCAGTTTGGCCTTGAGTTCGTCCGGCGTCAGTCCGGCCACCTCCACCACCCCCAGGTAGGGGAATTGGATGGAGCCGGAGGGCGACACCTGATAATCGGTCTGCAGCCCCGATTCGCCGACGATGGAGATGGTCAGCAGGTCCTGCGCCTCGATCTTGCGATCGGTCGGCGTGAGCGGCAGGGCCCCGGCGTCGGCGCCGCCGACGGTTCCGGGGCCGCTCAACCCGGTGCCCGGGCTCTCACACCCCGTCAGCAGCCCGGCCAGGACAAACATGATTCCGATTTGTCGCATTCCGTTCATTCTAGTAGCCCAGGATCACACTCGCGGTCACGCGATTCACCGAGTAGCTGCGAGCGCCGGACAGGTTGTTTCCAAGGTTCTCGTAGTCGTAGGCCAGCACCCCGGCCAGCCAGATCGTGAACTGGTAAGTGATGCTCGCGCCGGCGCCGAACCGTTCCTGCGAGGCATCGGTGTTGAAATAGTCGGTCGTGCCGTAGTTGAAGTTGGCGTTGAAAAGGATCGGATGCAGCGTCCCCCAGCGGTATTGCAGCCCCGCGTTCACGAAGTCCGTAATCCCCGTCAGGCCCCCTGGGCTGCTCGCCACCATCGTAGCGCGACGATACCCAATCCTGGTCGAGAAACGATCCGTGACCTTGTAACCCAGATCGACCTCAAAAACGGGGCCGTCGTTGCCGGGACTGCCGTCGGCGAATTCACTGTGCTCGTAGCCCACCTTCGCGGTTCCCGCCAAGCGCCGGGTCAACTCGGAGCGAAACCCGACCATCCCGCCGAGCGTGTCCAGATCGGGGGGCCCGGATTGCAGGCCGCTGCTGTCCTGCAGCTGCCGCTGCCCGTAGTACACCTCCCCCAGGATTCGGAACCCGGGCCGCATCGCGAATGTCCCACCGGCGGTCGCCCGCCAGTTCAAAGTGTCGGAAAAACGCGACTCGCCCCCGTACAGAAGCCCGTTCAACGAGCCCCGCACATAGCCGCTGATCCTCGTGGTAAAGTCGTATTCCAATGCTTGGCTCAGGGAATACTGCGTACGGTCCACCTTGCCCGAGGGAACGAGGATGCCCTCCTCGAAGCGCTGCATGCCATTCTGGATGCTGCTCAGGAAGCCGAATGCTACGGAGCTGGCAGAGCTCAGGCGATCACCACGAAAGTTCGCGCTGAGGTTGATGTGATGGTCAACTGCGTTCTGCGCGCTGTTGTGCAGGTAGACCAAGCCATCAAGCGTATAGCCAAGGCTGACCCGGTTCGGCGTTTCCGTCCGGCCAAGCTCTGCCGTCACGCTGGGGCTGAAGATGCCGACAAGGTCGCTTTCCTTCGGGAACAGCGTGCCGTCGGACCAGAAAAGGTTGTCGGTGAATTGCGCAGAACTCGACAGCTTCTGCCGGAAGGTCACCGGACCGGCCCGGAAGGCCAGCAGGTCCCGGGCCTCGAAGGCCCGCACCGGACCGCCCAGCATCGCCGCGACACCCAACCAGCAGAAAGCCGCCAGCAGGCCCGGGCGGCGGGAAGGCCTCCGGTCGATCCAGGCGTGACGCGTCCCATCCTGCTGCGAATCCCCGGCCATTCCGGGCCGTTCGATGGCAGGCACCATTGGTCTGTCGGGTTTGTCCTTCACAGCTGCACGTTTCATCAGGAGCCCACCGCATGGCAACCGTCCACGCCGGCAAACGCAGGGGGGGCAACACCGTTTGGCCGGAGCTTCCAGCAAAGCTCCCGCCGTCCGCAAGCCCGAACTGCGCCCCCACCGGCCCCAGGTCGCGTCGCTCAAGCCACCACCTCCCCCTCCAAATCGTAATCCGCGCTCCGCACCAACCTCACGTCCACGAACCGCCCCGCTTCCAACGGCCCGCGCAGAAACACACGCCCGTCGATGTCCGGCGCATCCGCGGGCTGCCGCGCCACCACCCGCGACCCAGCCTCCGCCCCCTTGCCGCCCCCCGGTGACAACCCGGACCGCAACCAGTCCGCGGGGGTTGCCGGACCTTCCACGAGCACCCGGACGGACCGCCCGACGGAAGCGTCCGTGATGGACCGCGCGACCTCACGTTGCGCCAGCATGGCCGCCTCCAGGCGCCGGGCCTTCTCCTGGTCGGAGACCTGCGCCTGCATCCGGCCGGCCACCGTCCCGACTTCGCGGGAATACGGAAACACGCCCAACCGCTCAAAACGCGCCGCCCGGATGAAATCAACGAGACCGGCGAACTGCCCCTCCGTTTCGCCCGGAAAACCGACAATGAAGGTGGTGCGGAGTGCCAGCCCGGGGATTTGCTCGCGCAACCGCCCGATCAGCGTCTCGACGTGGGCCCGCGAGGTCTCCCGTCGCATCCGTTGCAGCATCACCTCGTCAATGTGTTGCAAGGGCAGGTCGACATAACGCACCACCTTGTCGCACGCCGCAAACGTCCCGATCAATTCGTCCGTCCAGTGCGCGGGGTGCGTGTAGAGCACCCGGATCCAGAACTCGCCGGGCAGGCGGTTCAAGCGGCGCAGCAGGCGCGCCAGGTTCGGCGCGTCTGCCGGTCGGGCACCGGAGGCTGCGGCGAAGCGGGCCGGCGAGGACGGATTGCCGGTCCCGGCGGGGCGGACTCCCAGGTCGAGCCCGTAATACGTGGTGTCCTGCGAAATCAGGTTCAACTCCCGCACGCCCTCGTCGAGCAGGCGGCGGGCCTCCTCGACCACGTCGTCCTCCGGCCGGCTGCGGTGGCTGCCGCGCATGCGCGGGATGATGCAGAAGCTGCACGGGTGATTGCATCCCTCCGCAATCTTCAAATAGGCGTAATGCGGCGGGGTCAGCCGAAAGCGCGGCGTGGTGTAGTCCGGGATGTATGACGGGCGACGCGAAACGGTGACCGCAGGCCCGGCGGACGCCGGCCCGCCCGCACCCGCCGCGCTGCGGATTCCGGTCCGGGTACGCCGCGGGGGCGGGCGGTCCGGCTGTTCGCGCCGGCGCCGCACCGCCTCGCGGACGATGGCCGGGGCCTCCCGGACTTGATCCACCCCCATGAACGCATCCACCTCCGGAAGCAGGTCGCGCAGCTCGTCGCGATAGCGCTGGGACAAACAGCCCGACACGACGATCGCCTGATTGCGCAGGGACGCATCCCGCAGGGCGGCTTGTTCCAAAATGGCGTCCACGCTCTCCTCCTGGGCTGCGTCAATGAACGAACAGGTATTCACAATGATCGCGTCCGCAGTCGCCGGATCACTGGTGATATCGAGCCCGTCACCGGCCAGGGCGCCGAGCATGATCTCGGCATCGACGAGATTCTTGGCACACCCCAGCGACACCATGCCGACCCGCAGCGGCATCTGGCCGGCGGCAGGGGGTGAAAACAGGGGACCCGAAGGGTTCGAGCGGCGCATCGGAGGGAGAGGCGGACGGCTAGCGGGGGACTTCGGCGGGAAGCGGCAGGGTCTCCGCCACGAATGGCCCCTGATGGTAGCCCGGCGCAATCCCCGCCAGCGGATCGTCGCCGGGGGAAGTCCACCAGAATCGGAGGAGGAAGAAGCCGCCGACCGCGGCGAACACGCCCGCAGCCACCGGCGCCAGAACCTGCCAGCGGCCGCTGAACACGCGCGGCAATCGCGCCGGGCGCGGCTGGTCCGCGTCCACCGGCACTCCCGGGCGGGCTCCCGACTCGCGCCGGCTGGCGAGTTCCCCGTCGAGGGCGGTCATGATGGCAGCCTCGTCCAGATGCACGCAGCGGGCATAGGCGCGGACGAAACCCCGGATGTACACCGGAGCCACAAAGGCCCGGTAATCCCCCCGCTCCAGGGCCTGAACATGGTCGGCACGCATCCGGGTGATCTCCGCCACCCGATGCACGGACAGGTGGCGCGATTCCCGCGCGCTCTTCAGTTGCTCGGCCACACTCGGCATTCGACCGCGCAAGCTAGTAGCCCCGCGGCGGATTGGCAACGTCGGAGTGCGGCTTTCTCGGGCGCCGCCGGACGGTTCGTCGGACCTCTTGATCCGGGTCCGCCGGCCGGGTTCAACCCAGGAACCACAGGGCACTGCCGACGATCAGCGTCGGGACAATCGCTCCGAGCAGGAGTCCCAGGGGGGATATGCCGTCCTTGAAGTAGCGGGCGAGGATCGCCTGGCCCGCCGGGTTGGGGGCATTGGCGATGACCGTCAATCCGCCGCCGGTCACCGCGCCGGCGACGACCGCGTGCTTCATGGTGTCGGTCAGCTCAGGCACCAGCGTCGCCAGATAGGTGATGGCGGCATTGTCGTTGAAGGCGGTCAGCACCGTGGAGCCGACGAACAGCGGGAATTCCGCCAGGCGCCCGAGCACCGGTTCGATCCACCACCCCTGCAACCCGCCATGGGTCACCAGGCCGGCCAGGAAAAACCCGACGAGCACCGGGGAACGGAGTTCGACCCGGTATTGCACATGGACGGTGGCTTGGTGGAAGGCGAGGAAGAAGAGGAATCCGCCCACCAGCAACGGGATGCTGTGATAATGCTCGGCGACCACCGACCAAGCCATGAAGCCGAGGTGCGCCGCCGTCACCCAGAAGGGAATCGGCTCGGCCACCGTGCCGTCGGCCGCCAGTTCGGCCATCGTGCCGCGCTCGCGGGGAAGCTGGGCGAACTCCTTGCGGAAAACCAGGAAATAGACCGCGTTCGCCCCCACGATTCCGGCCACCGCCTGAAGCCCGAAGTGCTCGAGCATGAACGTGACGCTCCAGCCCCATTTCGCCGCCACCATGAGCACGGGCGGAGCCGCGAAGTTGCTCAGAGTGCCCCCCACGGAGATGTTGACGAACAGCAATCCCAGGGTCGCGTAGGCGAAGGCGGGGCGCGGACGGAATTGATAGAACTGCCGCGCGAGGAGCGAGGCCGAAATCGTCATCGCCGCCGGTTCGGTGATGAACGACCCCAGCAACGGGCCCAGCGTGAGGATCGAAAACCACCAGGCCACCGGTCCGCCCCCGCCCAGCGCGGCCAGCCGTCGCATCACGTTCTCGGCCAGACTGAGCACCGGACGGCTCGCCGAAAGCGCCATGATCACCACCACGAAGATCGGCTCGCGAAAGGTGACCATTCCGTCGAGATAATTCAGCGTCGCCGCCTTCCCAACCTTCAACGACATCAGGATGAGCAACGGCACCACCCAGATGCCGAACACGGCTTCGACCTCGCCCAGGAAGTGGAACAACGACGCCGAAAAGCTCACGTCATCCTGCGCCCCCTCGAACCCTTTGGCCTCGGCCGTGCGGCCTTGCGCGCGAATCCGCTCGAGGTGCCGTTCCTCGAGCACATGCGCGTAGTGCCGAAACTTGTGACAGAGGAAGGTGTGCAGCACCGCGCCGAAGAACAGGACGGTCGCCCAGAGATTGAAGGGCGCCACTGCCACGCGGTGCTTGAGGATTTCGAGCAGGCTCCCCATCTCCGCGTCACCATAGCCGGTCAACGCGGGGGGAAACTGCTGGCCGGTGGGAAGCTCGTGCCCGCCCGCCCCGGCGGCAAGGCCGACCGCCGCTGCAAACCCGCACGCTGCGAGGAACCAGCCGAGCCGCCATCCGGGCCGGGCCCGGCGCCATCCTGTCTTGAGAAACTTCATCCGTTGCCGCGGGAACAAGTAGCGGGAATGCCCCGCCCCGACAAGGGGTGATTGACCCGCGCCAGGGCGCCGGCCGGGCATTTTCCCCCGGCCGTCACCGCTGCGGCGCCACCGCCCGGTGTTCCTTCACCGGTTCAGGCTCCTTGTAATGCCGCTTCAATCCGACCTCCTTCAGCAGCCCCGCCGGAACCCGCGCGATGAACTCGGGAAAGGTCTTTTCCACGCGGTCGCGCTGGAGCTTCTGCCCGGTCTTCGAGGCCCAGAATTCCTCCTCCGCCCGCGCCAGCGCCATGCCCCCCTCCTCCGGCGTCAACGTCTCGTGCCGGGCCAGCAACCAGACCAGTTCGGGATCGGCCGGCAGGGCCACGGGAAAAGGCACGAACTTGAGCCGGATTTCCGGTTCCTGCTCCTCCGTCGACACCGCCGCCGCGTTCGGATCGACCTTGATGACGCTGGCGAACTCGTTTCCGTCCGGCAACGTCACCTCGACGCGCAGGAGATTCTCCTCGGCGCTGGGCTCGATGGTGACCTCGCCGTCGCCGAAGGAGGCTTCCAGCTGTTCCTTCACCTCGGCCAGGCTCGGCGGCTCCAGATCGGGCAGCGCCACGCGGGCGCAAAAACCCTCGAATGCCGTGGCGCGCGCCTTGGCCCGGAGTTCGTGCTCGACCGCCTGATAAATCCGGCCCGCCACATCGGGATCGGGGGCGGCTTTCGGCAGAATCTGCTTCAACAACTCCAGCAACTGGACCTCGGGGGTTTTCTTCGGCTTCTTCATCAGCAACAGCGACCGGCACTTGTGCCAGACGTCGCCCGCGGGCACAACCTCCGGCGCGAACAAAATCACCCGCGCCCCCCGGGCCACACTCCCTTCATCGCCGTCCGGGCGACCCGACCGCGCAACCCCGAAGGCCAACGCCGGCGTCCTACGGCGCGGCGGCAGGCGGAATCGGTTCGTCCATCGCCCACAGCACGGCGTTCAGGAACAGCCGCCGAAAGGACGGTTCGGCGAAGTCCTCCGCGTGGCCGAGCGAGGTGTAGAAAACGCGCGCGTGACGGGCTCCGTATGTGCGCACCCACGCCACCGGTTCGGTCGGTTGGCCGGGAATCGTCCCCTGCAACAAGACGGTGGCATCCGGCTTCAGCGGAGCCACCTGGTAGAGCGAACCGTGTCCCGTAAAGTCCTCCGCGCTGACGCCGGTCAACACCGGATGACCTACGGCCCCAGCCACGACCGCCAGGCTCGTTTCCGGGCCCGCACCGTGGTGTCCGTGGTAGTTGCCGCCGAAGACCTCGGGATCGAAATCCGCCCACTCCACCAAACCCGCGCCAGGGACGAGTTCCGCCCGGGCCGGGCCGCGCACGGCGAAGGCATGCGAGGCCGTCCGGATGCCCACCAGGCCCCGACCGGCCGCGAGGTGGGCCCTGAGCAGCGCCCGCATCCCGTCCGGCATGGCGCGTCGCCGGGCACTGACCACGATGACCGCCGCGTCCTTCAATGCCGCCCAGTTGTCCCAGGAAAAATCGTCCGTCCGGGTGGAGGACGTCACTGCTTTCAAGGTGTACCCCCGCCACGCCAGTTCCTCCGCCGCGAACGCAGGCAGCGTTTCCCAGGTGCGGTATTCGTTCTCGCCCACCAGCAACGCCACGGTCTTGCGGCGGTCGGCGGCAAAGCGAAACGGTTCGCCGTCAATGAAGTCGGCGCTGGTCACGGTCGGACACCAGTGTTGCTCGACGTGCGCCACCATCAGGTCCGTGCCAACGAAATGGCTGACGAAAGGGCGCCTCCGCGAATTGTACATCGTATCGGTGAGGTCCCGCATGAGGACGACGTTCAGCCCCTGGGCGACGAGTTGCCGGATGCCGAAAGGCCGCCCGAGGACGCACATGTTCAGATGCACCCCCATCACGATGACGTTCTCGATCCCCCGCTGGCGCATCAAGTAGTAGGCCTCGGCGGAATCGGTGATGGCATCACCCGGCGCGATCTCAAGAGCGGCGATCTGCCGCTTCCACGGAGAACCCTGGGCGCATTGCGGCCAGTCGTCGCAGCCGCCGTCCGAGTCGTCGATCGGCAGCGCCGGCTCCTTCGTGCGGTCCAGGCTGCACCAACCCTGCAACGGAACCCGGGCCTCGACCACCGGGGCGGACTGCGCCAGCTTGCGCCCGGGGCTGTCCCGGTAGAAATCCAGGGTGCTGCTCGGGCAATGGATGATCAGGACCCCGGCGCGGCGCGCGGCCTGGATCACTGCATTCATGCGCGGCGCCATTTCCGCCACGCGGGCGGTGGCACTGCGGCACCAGTGCTGATCCCACATGTCGCAGAGGACCACCGCCGTCCGGGCGGGATCCCATTCGGCCCGGCGTTCCCGGACCTCAAAGGAGCCGCTGCCGCCGGGGGCTTCCACACGGTCCCGCAAGTTGAGGGAAAGCGGCCCGGCCCCGACCGCGAATGACCCGGCGGAGACGGAAACCAGGAACCAGGTTCTGAGTAACGAGCTGTTCATGACTTTGAGGACCCAAGTGTTCCGGGACCGCTTCGGAACGTCAAACGCCAACCCTTCGGACACCGGCCTGCAACAGGCAGCGCCCGCCGACCCTCCCGGCCACCCCGATTCGTCGCAAAGCAGTCCCCCAGCGCGTCTCCGCCGTCACTCCGCCGGGACCACCGCGACCCGGTAATAGCGCTGCCCCGCGGTGGTCGGGGCGCCGACCTCCCGAAGTTCGATCTCTCCGTCCGTCCCCGCCACCGGGTCCCCTTCGTCCTGCCATTCGCCTTCGGCGAGCGCCGCCCGGCTCTGCAACTGATAGGCATGCCCGGTCATCGACGCCGTCTGGACCACCACGTCCTCCTCCTCGAACCGGATCCCCGAAATCACCGGACCGGCCGCCGGCGGAGACCACCGGAACACGCCGTCGCGGCCGTCGGCGAGCTCCGCCCAGAACGCCACTTGTCCGGTATCGTTCAACGGACGCTGACGGCCCAGGTCGGCGCCCCCCGCATCGACGGTGTTCCCGACGCTGGTAAGTTCCATTTTGTTCACGGTGCTGCCCTCGAGTTCCTGTCCCCGACGCACCACACGGCGCACGGTCCCGTCAGGATCGGCCAGAAAGACGCCGATGCGGGCACTGCTGGGACCGCCACTCACGCCCGCCTGGAACAACACCTGGCCGCGGTTGTTGAGGGCCAGGATCGGGTAGGTCGCCTGCTCCAGCGACAGGGTGCCCTGTCCATCGGGGGCGGGACTGCGAGCGGGCACCAGGAGGGTGATGGTATTGGTCGTGGCGACGTAAATGCCGGAACCGACGGTCTGCGTGACCCCGGCAAATCCGAGGAACGCGAGCGTCCCGCGGTCGTTCAACACCGGTTGTTGGAAGTTGATCCAGTTCCCGCCGTTCGGCGCCCGGGCCCCCTCCCGGGCCACGGTGAAAAGCGCGCTCTCCGTCGCCAGAAAGAGGCCCGAGTCGTCGGCCCTCCCACCGGTGGTCTGCCCGAGCGTGGCGGTGAAAGCCACCAGGCCGGCGCTGTTCAAAGCCCCCACCTGAAACTCCTCGAAGACCCCGTTTTCATCAGGTGGGCGCATCCCGTTCGCCACCACGGAACGCAATCCGTCCGCGGTTGCCACGTAGATCGATTCGTTCGCCAGCCCGCCCTCGTCCCCGGTGTCGTCGGCGAAGATCAGCAGGTCCCCCGTCGGGTTCATGCCCCGCAGCAGCGACGCGGTGAACGCCTCCCCTCCGTTCGGAACCGGATCGCCGGCCAGGAGAACCGTCGAAAAGCCCGACTCGTCCCCGACGAACACCCCGACCGGCACATTGAAGTCGTCCACCTTCACCCGCGCCTGAAAGGCCATGCGCCCAAGCGCATCGAGACCGTGTTCCCCGAAATCGCCGAACCCGCCGAGGTTCCGCGGGTCGGGCATCCCGCAGCCGATGACCAGGGTCGATCCGCCAAGCCCGAAGCGGAACAGGCCGCCACCGCACACCCCGGCCAGGAGCGGGTCGCCCGAGATGCTGGCCAACGCCCCGACCTGGCCCGCGTCGTTCAAGGTGAGATGCCGTTGGCCCGTCGTGCTGTGCGACTTGAACGCGGAGAACTTCCCCTGGGTGGAAGGCGCCGGATCCCCGCCCCGCGCCAGTTTCCGGGTCGCCACGCCGTCGAACAGATACAAGCCCGCGCTGTCCGCGAGCCCGGCAGCGGTGTTGGTGAGGAACGCGGCGAAGGCGACCTGGCCAGCGGCGTTAATGACCGGCGGACCGAACGCTTCGCTGAACAGCCGCCCGAAGTGGCCGTTTCCATCCGGCGCCGGGGTGCCCTCGATGGCCAGCGTCTCGATCACTCCCTGGGCCGCAGCGTTGCAGATGACCCCCGTCAGGACCGCAGCGATCCGGGCTGCGAACGGGAGGCCTTTACTCGCACTAACACTTCGCATGAGCAGATTTTATCCACATCCAACCCCGTTGGACAACCCCGGTTTCGCCGGTGTTGTCCCGTCCGAGAGACGGAAGGCCGCCCCCCCGCGAAGCCGGCGGTGGATCGGGCCAGCGGCCGGGCAAGTGTCGCGGCCGCTGCCGCCCTCAACCCGCCCATCGCAGACGGCCACTTCGCACTTGCCAAGGCCGGGAGCTTCGGGCCAATTGTCACCTTTTAGTTTGGACCGCGTATGATGCTTGGCGACATCCTGCATCCGGACAACATCGTGCCGGAACTCGCGTCCACCGACCGGTGGCAGGCGATTGATGAGTTGATCGGCCGGCTGGTCGAAACGAAGACCATTCGGGAGGAGGACCGCGAACCCATCGCCGCCGTGGTTCGCAAGCGGGAGAACTCGATGAGCACGGGCATCGGGTTCGGCATCGGCATCCCCCACGCCTCGACCGAACTCATTGGCGAGGTCGTCGCCGCTTTCGGACGTTCGCGCAGCGGCATCGATTTCGACGCTTTGGATGATCAGCCCGTGACCCTGGTCGTCCTGTTCCTCGTCCCGCAAGGCCAGTTCCAACCCCACCTCCGCACGCTGGCGGACATCGCCAAATTGCTGCATCGCAAAGAATTCCGCCAGGCACTCGAAGAGGCGCCCGATGCCGCCGCCATGGCCGACGTGATCCGCAAGGGCTCCGCCGAGCACTGATCCCCCGCGTCCCGCCCATGCTCCATCGCCAGATCGAAGAACGCCTCCGGGCAGCCGTGGCGCAGGTGGCCCCCGAAGCCGATCCGGGCGCGATCCTGGTCCGGCCCTGTCCCGATGCCCGCTTCGGCGATTACCAGACCAATGCGCTGATGGCCCTCGCGAAGGCCCGTCGCACAAATCCGCGACAGCTCGCGCAGGCGGTCGCGGACGCCTTCGATGCCCCCGGGTTGTGCGACCAGATCGAAGTCGCCGGCCCCGGCTTTCTCAACTTCCGCCTGACCCCGCAAGCGCTCGTCCACTCGTTGACCGAAGCGGCCCGGGGCCGGCACCTGTTCTTCGCCACGGCGGCCGCGCCGCAGACGGTGATCCTGGACTTCAGCTCGCCCAACGTCGCCAAGCCCATGCACGTCGGGCACATCCGCTCGACCATTCTCGGCGACGCCCTGGCCCGGACCTTCCGGCTGCTGGGGCATCGCGTGATCACCGACAACCACATCGGCGACTGGGGCACGCAGTTCGGCATGTTGCTCGTGGGCTGGAAGACCCTGCTCGATCCCGCGGCGTTGGAGCGGGATCCCATCGCCGAACTCGAGCGTATCTATCGCGCCGTCAACGCCCGTTGCAGCGAGGGCAAGCCGGAGTTCGACCGCACCACGCTCGAACAGGCCCGCGGCGAACTGGTCAGGCTCCAGGCCGGCGACGCGGAGAACACCGCCATCTGGCGCCGGATGATCGCGCTTTCGCAGGAGCAGTTCGCCACGATCTACGGCCGGCTCGGCGTGCGATTCGATCACGCGCTCGGCGAAAGCTTCTACAACGACCGGCTCGCCGGGGTGGTGCGCGAACTCGAGTCCGCCGGCATCGTTCGTGAAAGCGAAGGGGCGCTCGTTGCCTTCTTCGACGACCTGCCACAGCTCCAACGCCACCCGGCCATCGTACGCAAGAGCGACGGCGCCGCGAACTACACGACCACCGACCTCGCGACGTTGCAGTACCGGCTGACGACCTGGAATCCGGACGCGGTGATCTACGTCACCGACGGACGCCAGCAGCTGCATTTCCAGCAGGTCTTCGAGATCTTCCGCCGGTGGCAGCCGCAAGCCCGGGTGCGTCCCGCGCACGTATGGTTCGGCTCGATTCTCGGGGAGGACAACCGGCCGTTGAAGACGCGTTCGGGCGAGAATATCAAGCTGGCCGACCTGCTCGATGAAGCCGAAGAACGCGCCCTGCAAGTCGTGGCCGGCAAGAACCCCGACCTGCCGGAGCCTGAACAGCGGCAGATCGCGCGGATGGTCGGCATCGGGGCCGTGAAGTACGCCGACCTGTTACCCAACCGGCAGAGCGATTACGTCTTCAGCTGGGACAAAATGCTCGCGTTGAACGGCAACACCGCCCCCTATCTGCTCTACGCGGCCACCCGCATCCGCAGCATCTTCCGCAAACTCGCGGAATCCGGCGAGACGTTCGATCTCGCGACGGCGGCGGCACACCTCACGCTCAACGAACCCGCGGAACTGGCCCTGGCGAAGCACCTGCACGGCTTCGATCTCGT
This sequence comes from Verrucomicrobiales bacterium, assembly GCA_024233305.1. Taxonomy (GTDB): domain Bacteria; phylum Verrucomicrobiota; class Verrucomicrobiia; order Limisphaerales; family J093; genus J093. The sequence goes on along the minus strand of JACKPV010000023.1, from coordinate 11,978 downwards.
CCTGCATGCCGTCGCCGAGGAACACCGACCGAATTACCTCTGCAACTATCTCTACGAACTGGCGGGCCAGTTCACCGGGTTCTACGAAGCCTGCCCCGTCCTCCGCGCCGAAGACCCCGTGCGCACGAGTCGACTGGTCCTCTGCGAACTCACGCTGCGCGTCCTCGCCCGGGGCCTGCACGTCCTGGGCCTCGAACTGCCCGACCGGATGTGACCGGGCCGGAACGCGGGCCGATCCCGACAGCCCCCCCGCGCAGCCACGCGATCCCCCGCCCCCGAACGGCGACGAACGATCGCCACGCACCTTCCCATTGGCTTGCGCGCCTGGTTTGGCCATGCTGGTCGTCGCGTTATGACGAAGCTCGGCCGCAACGACCCCTGCCACTGCGGCAGCGGCAAGAAATACAAGAAGTGTCATCTGCAAGCAGACCAGCGACAGCGTCCGAAGGACTCGCACGGGCCGGCAGATTCCCCGGCCCCTGCCCCCCTTCCGAATCTGCGGGCCCTGCCCGGTATGCTGCGGAAACTGGCCACGACAGGGCCGGCCAAAGACCGGAAACGGTTCGCTGAGATCCTGGCGGAGTCCGGGCCGTTGATCGAATACACCGTCCGCCAGGACGAAATCCAAGCCGCCGGCCAGGAGTTGGAGGCCCACCGGGCGGCCTTCGAGGAACTCGTGCAGGATCGCGAGCGGCAGCTGGCCCTCCTGCAATCCCTGTTCTCGGAGGCGCGTTTCGCCCCGCTGCACTTCACCGCGACCGAAGTCCGCCAAGCCTTCGAACACGTCGGTCATCCCGCACCCCTCTCCAACAACGAAGACGCCGGCGAAACGCTGCGCGCGGCGATCCTGCACCTGGCGGACAAGGAGCGTCGGCAGGACCTGGCCACCCGCCTGCTGTTGCAGTTGCCCGACCTCGTGCAGGCCGGGCGGTATCTCGAAGGCTGGCTGGTGCAGACAACCGCCTTCAACACCGTCGAGGCGGTGGACGACACGAACCCCTTCCTGTTCGCGATGTTCTCCTTCGGCTACGAAGCCTGGATCGCGGAGAAGCAAAGCCAGGACGATGCCTTGCTGCGGCGGTTGGGGGTGGACGTGGACCACCTCCGCAGCCTGAGCCCCGACGAACAGGAGGCCTGGATGGAATCGCAGCTGGCCGACCCGGCCCGCGAGAAGATGTGGAAGAATTTCCTGCGGGAGAATCCGCAACTGCGGGAGCACGCGGACGACGAATTAGAAACCATGACACGCCGTTCGGCGGAACTGGTCGATCGGGAGGAGTGCCGGTTCTTGCTCCTTTCCCCGGAGGAAGTCGAGCCCTGGATTCCCGGGTTCAGCGATCGGCTGGCAGCCGCGGCGCCCCCCGGACAGCCGGACGCTCAGATTCCGGAAGCCGAAATTCGCCGGGTGTTCGAGGACGGCCTGGTGCCGCTCCTGCGGGAAATGGCGGCGGCCATCTTCACGCGCGAGCGGATCGAAGAACTGGTCGCCACACTGCGGACGTTCCGGGCCGAACGTGCCGCCGCGGGCGATGCACTGACCGCGCAGCTGGCGGGGGCCGCCTTCCGCTACATCCGAAACGAGGATCGTCCGGAGCTGAATCTCTTTCTAATAAGGCTTTGCTGGAGGTCCCTGGTGGCCGCCGTCCAGACCGGCCCCGCCGAGGACCCATCCCCGCCGAATAGGCCCGCAGGGCACGCGGCCAGCGGGGGCGCATCCCGTCACTTCCGGACTCGGAAAATCCCGAACTGCGCCCGGCCAAGCGCGCCCCGCGGAGGCGGCGGACCGACCCGCGGCTCCCGCATCAAAAGCGGGTGCCGACACTCACCCCGTAAATCAGGGTCTGCGAGGGCGTGGCAACATCGATGGCGAGTTCCGGCGCAACCGTAAAGCGGCCGAATTCGAATTCGTAAGAAGCGCCCACCCGCACGGCGAACTCCGCCTCCTCATGGGCAAATTCCACGCCGGGCCCGGCCGCCACGCGAAAGCCCCGGTAGGGATGCAGCGCGAGTTGGACCATGACCACCCCGTCGCGCGCGTGGTCGCTCACCACGGCCTCCCCCATCGCGCCGATGCCCCAAAGCTCATCCAGGCGGTATTCGTAGTCGATCCCGAAGGCAGCCCCGGTTTCATCCTCGGCCTCCTCATCGAACCGCGTCGCCCCGCCGAAGATCAAGGCGGCATGGTGACGCAGCTCGGCATCGGCGCGGGACTCGAGTTTCAGCGCGGGGTCCCCGGCTTCCTGTCCCCCGACGGCGCGGGTGGCAATGGTGGCAACAAACAGGGCGGCCAGCCAGCCGCCCCAACGATGTGATATCACGTTCATCATGGAAGTGCGTGCGTCCCGGGCGGCGGCCCGGCGAACGAGCCGCCGGACGTTCCACCGCGCCGATGACGCCCCGAGCCTACCAGGAAACCCCGCGGCAACGCAATGCTGCCAAACGGGTGGCTGCCGTCGGACGGTCCTGGGAACAAGAATTCAGCTTGTGTTCAGTGGATTTCTTAAGATGCTCTGCATGCGTATGAACACCGAACAACGAATCCGAACTGCAAACCGCGACCACTGGCGAAAACCACCGCTTCCTTGCGACGCTGCTTGGCCTTGGCCGGCGGCACGATGGCTCTGCTCATCGCAAGCAGCAGCGCGCAGGCGGCCGTCTACACCGTCAACCGGTCGTTCACGGACGGCGTCGATGTGGCCAGCTTGACGGGCACGGTGGAGGTTCCGATCGGCAACTATCTCATCCAGAATGCGAGTGTGAGTCCGTTCACCTCCGTTGACCTCACCCTGACGGTGAATGGCAGTCCCTATTCCCTGACATGCGCCCTGACTGACCTGATCTTTGGAACGGCTCAATTCTCGATCGCTGCTACGGCAACCCAACTGGTCTTCGACACCGCCAATGCCGATGGCTCCAACCCGGCGGACCTCGTCTTCGCGGATGTCGCGGACCCGTTCGCGGATAATCGCTACGTCATAGGCACCGACGGCAATCCAGGTTTTGAAAATGCCTTTGGTGCTGGAGGTGTTGATGTCCCTGTGGAGCTAACGCTACCCGTGGTTTTTGGCGTGGCGATCCCGGAGCCCTCCGCGGCGGCTTTGCTGGCGTCATGCTCGCCCTGTTCTGCGGTTGGCAGGCGGGCGTAAAAGCGCGTTCAGGGGCAATAGCGCTGCCGCGCGCGCACCCGGCCCGGCGCCGCCAAGGCCCGGGCTCACGGTTCGGGGAAAGCCCCGGCACGTCGCGACCCGCAAAACACTTCCGCCCGGAATCGGCACGGCCACACCCCGTCGGTGACGGCAGAAGATTCGCCGCCGTGGGGGTTTGCCGTTGTCCGGGCTTTTGCATTGCCAGGGCATCGGGAGCGTTCTTACATTCCGGCCACTCGCGAGCGCCGCGAGGACCCGCCGAACGACGCGTCATGACCGCCAGGAAGAAGACCATCCCCCGCCGCAGCGCAGCCGGAACCAGGACCGCCCCCGTCAAGGGCAAGCCGAACGGTCGCCGGACACCTGCCCGCCGGAGGACCGTCGCCAAACCGCTCCGCTCCCGCACGCCGAAGCGACCATCCGCGGGCTTGCCGGAAAAGGCCGATCCCGCTGCCGGAGGGAAGGTGCCGAGCATCCGTTCCATCCTGCCCGCCGTCCTGTTCGAGGACGACCCGCCGCCCGTCACCCCGACGGCCCCCGCGTCCTTCAACACAACAGCCCCGAAGCCGACCGCAGCCGCCACCACGGGAATGCTGCCGGCGAAACTTCCGAAGCCTCCCTTGGTGCCGCCGGTTCCCCCCGGTTCGTCGCCAACGCCGGCGCCGCGGCTGGAGGACCTGCCGGTGCATCTGGTGGCGCGCGATCCGCATTGTGTCTTCGCCCATTGGGAAGTACCGGCGGCGGCCAGTGAACTGTTTGCCCGAATGGCCGGCGAGCGACGGTTGCGCCTGCGGGTCCGCAGTGCCGCCGATCCCGGCATCGAGGCGTCGCACACGGTGTTCGCGCCGGGAACCCGTTCGGTCTTCATTCCGGTGCCCTTGCCGGGGCATGCTTACCGCGCGGAACTGGTCTACCTCCCCGAGGATGGGGAGTGGGTGGTGGCGGGACGTTCCGGCGCCGCCGCCACCCCGCCGGCGGAAGCACCGCGGGTTGCGCCAGCGGATTTCGTGGCGGTAGCCCGCCTGCCATCCGGCGGCCCCACGGCGCCCGCTCCGGCCACCGCGCCCGTGGTCTCCGCGCCGGCTTACGCGGAACCCCCGCGCTCCGGGACCACCGACGCCGCGCCGGCCAGTCCCGTGAAACCCGTGGTCGTTGATCGCGGGCCGGTCTCCGCCCCACCCCTTCCAGCCAATGGATCGCGGGGCGAACCGGCCCTGCCGGCGAAGGGCGCCGTCGCGGACGGGCTACCGGTCACCAGAACCACGCTGCCGGAACCGGACGCAGCGGTTGCCGGAGCGGTGCAACCGTGGACGGCGGCCCAGGCCGCAGTGATCCGGACCGCGATGGGACTTTCTCCAGACGAACCAGTCTGGGAGGCGGGCTCCGCCGCGCTGGTTGGGCTCCAGGGACCCGGCGGCCCAGCGCTCGCTCCTTCATCGCGTCCCGCCCTGCCCGCTTCCCCTTCGAGCGAGTGGGGCGGGGGCGCTGCCTCCGGCGGCCCCGGGTTGCCGGCTTCGTCCGAAAACCCCACGGCCAGCCCGACACCGCGGGCCTTTTGGTTCAACGTAAACGCCGAACTCATCGTCTACGGTGCCACGCAACCGGGCGCGACCGTCCGGCTCGACGGCATCCCGCTGCGGCTCCGTCCCGACGGCACGTTCAGCCTGCGGTTCGCCCTGCCGGACGGCGGTTATCGCCTCGCTTTCGAGGCGGTTTCCGCCGACGCATCCGACCGGCGGGCGGCGCGGCTGCGTTTTGTCCGGCAAACCCGCACGAGCGGACGGGTGGATGCGCATCCGCAGGACGTTCGTTTGTTCGCGCCGCCCGCCGACACCCCGCGGTCGTAAGCCGTGAATGACCCGCCGGGTCTGGAGCATGCGCGGTCATCTGGCCATCCTCCTCCACGCGCACCTGCCGTATGTCCGCCATCCGGAACACGAGCGCTTCCTGGAGGAAAGCTGGTTCTTCGAGGCCGTCACCGAGGTCTATCTGCCGCTGCTCGGCCGATTGCGAGGGCTGCGCTCGGAAGGGGTGCGGTTCCGGTTGACCCTGAGCCTCTCGCCAACGCTGGGCGCGATGCTCGAAGACGACCTCCTGCGCGGGCGTTGGCGGCGGCGGCACGAGCAGCTGATTGAACTGGCCCGCCGCGAAGGCATCCGGCACCGCTGGCAACCGGTTCAACAGGCGCTGGCACAGCGCCAGGCGGCGGCATTCGATGCCTCCCTCCGGTTGTGGGATGAAATCGCCGGCGACTTGCCGGCGGCTTTCGGAGAATTGGAACGGAGCGGGCACCTCGAACTGATCACCTGCGCGGCCACGCATGCCGTGCTGCCGCTGCTTGCCGACGAACCAACCGCCATCGCGGGGCAGGTGGCCACGGCGGTCGCCGAACACCAGCGCCGATTCGGACGCTCGCCGGGCGGTTTCTGGTTGCCGGAATGCGCCTGGGACCACGCCGTTGAACCGGCCCTGGCGGCGGCAGGGATCCGCTGGTTCGCCGTCGAAACGCATGCCCTGCTGGATGCCGGCGCCCGTTACGGGGTCTTTGCCCCGGTCGCCACCCCCCGCGGGCTGGCCGCCTTCGCCCGCGAACCGACCTCCGCCCGCCAGGTGTGGAGCCGCGAGATCGGCTATCCCGGCGATCCCCGGTACCGGGAATTCCACCACGACCTCGGGCACGAAGCCGAACTCGAATATGTCCGGCCTTTTCTGCCCGGCCCGGTTGACCGCGGGTTCACCGGCTTGAAGTACCACGCGGTAACCGGCGGCGAACCGAAGCGCCTCTACGATCCCGGCGCCGCGGAGGCGGCGGTGGGCGAGCACGCCCGGCACTTCGTGGCCAGCCGGGCGGCGCAGGCGCGCGGTCTGGCGGCGGTGATGCCCGAACCGCCCGTCCTGCTCTGCCCCTATGACGCGGAGTTGTTCGGCCATTGGTGGCACGAAGGGCCGGACTTTCTCGCGGCGGTGATCCGCGCCGCGGCCGCCTGTCCCGACCTCGATCTGGTGACGCCCTCGCAGCACCTGGCCCGCATGCACTCGATCCAACGATTGGCGCCCGTCCCCTCAACCTGGGGACAGGGCGGCCATCTCGGGGTCTGGCTGCAGCCGGCCAACGAATGGATCCAGCGGGAAACCCACGCGGCCATCCGGCGCTTCCGCGAAACCCTGGCCACCGTCGGCGACGCCCGTCACGAACCGGCCCGTTGGCGTTCGCTCGAACAAGCCGCGCGCGAACTCCTGCTGGCCCAGGCGAGCGACTGGCCGTTCATTCTCCACACCGGCACGGGGCCCACCTATGCCGTCCAACGCGTCCGGGAGCATCTCGCGGGCTTGGACGAGCTCTGTCGCCTCGCAGCATCGGAGACCCCGGACCTCGGGCGCGTCGCGGCCCTCGCCGCCCGGCATCCCCTCTTTCCCACAGTGGACCCGGCGCTCTGGAGGTGAGCGCGAACTTGCCCCTTTTCGCCGTTGCCGATTGCCCGCATCATCCGCCGCCGTGATCCGGGTGGAACACTTGAATTTCGCCTATGGCGACGGCCGCGAGGTCCTGCGGGACGTCTCCTTCCGCATTGCCACCGGCGAGACCGTGGGCTTGATCGGGCCGAACGGCGCCGGCAAATCCACCTTGTTGCTCCACCTCAACGGGCTCCTCGGCCAACCCCCGGGCCGGGGCCGGATCACCGTCAACGAACTGCCCGTGGAAGCGCCGCACCTGGCCGAGGTCCGGCGCCGCGTCGGATTGCTCTTCCAGGACCCCGACGATCAACTTTTCAGCACCACGGTGGCGGAGGACGTGGCCTTCGGGCCCGTCCAACTCGGCCTGCCCGCGGACGAAGTGCGCCGCCGCACGGGTGATTGCCTGGCCCAGGTCGACCTCCGGGGCTTCGAGCCGCGGGTGCCCCAACATCTCAGCCTGGGCGAAAAGAAGCGGGTGGCCCTCGCCGGCATCCTCGCCTGCCAGCCCGAGGTGCTTCTGTTCGACGAACCGACGGCCAACTTCGACCCCCGCGGCCGCCGCGAGTTCATCGCCCTTTGCCGCCGCTTGACCGCCACCAAGCTCATCGCCAGCCACGATCTCGAGATGATCCTGGCCCTCTGCGCACGGGTGCTGGTGCTCGATGAGGGACGCGTCGTGGCCGAGGGACCGGCGCCCGCCGTCCTGGGCGACGAACCGTTGATGTTGAAGCACGGCCTCGAAAAGCCCCACAGCCTCTTCCACGCCCATCCGCACGGCCTCCGGAACAGCGTTTGAACCGCGCCCCGCCCACCCCGGCTCCGCGACGGGGCCAACGGTGGCCGGCGGGGAATCCGCTGAATCAACGCCGAACAGGCTTTCCGTCGACCCGAGCCTTGCGTAGCATCACCGCAATTCTACTGTCGCCATGGGCCGTGTCTCACGCCATCACGATGCCGTTTCCGGCTCCCCCCCATCCGGAGCCAACCCTCTGCCCCTGAACCCAGCGCAGGGGTCATTACGGCATCTGTTGGCGGCGCTCCCTCCGCCAACAGTGAGGACTGACCCCGAAGCGGCCAACTCGCCCCAGGCCCCCGCCCCACAAAAAGCCCCTTCGTCCCTCCCCCCGAAGAACCCAGCGCAGGGGTCAGTACTGCATCTGTTGGCGGCGCTCCCTCCGCCAACAGTGAGGACTGACCCCGAAGCGGCCAACTCGCCCCAAGCCCCCGCCCCACAAGAAGCCCTTTCGTCCCTCCCCCCGAAGAACCCAGCGCAGGGGTCAGTACTGCATCTATTGCAGGCGCTCCCTCCTGCAATAGTGAGGACTGACCCCGAAGCGGCCAACTCGCCCCAGGCCCCGCCCCACAAAAGCCCTTTCGTCCCTCCCCCGAACAACCCAGCGCAGGGGTCAGTTGCATCATTGCCGCTCCCTCCTGCAATAGTGAGGACTGACCCCGAAGCGGCCAACTCGCCCCCAAGCCCCCGCCCCACAAGAAGCCTTTCGTCCCTCCCCCGAACAACCCAGCGCAGGGTCAGTGCATTGCATCTATTGCAGGCGCTCCCTCCGCCAACAGTGAGGGCTGACCCCGAAGCGGCCAACTCGCCCCAAGCCCCCAACCCACAAAAAGCCCTTTCGTCCCTCCCCCCGAACAACCCAGCGCAGGGGTCAGTACTGCATCTATTGCAGGCGCTCCCTCCTGCAATAGTGAGGACTGACGCCGAAGCGGCCAACCCGCCCCAAGCCCCCGCCCCACCACCAGGCCTTCCTCACCCGTTTTTCCCATGATCCAAAAAATCCTGCTCCAACGCCCGGCGCTGCGCGGCGCCGCGGTTATCCTTGCGACCGCCATCCAAGCCGCCGAAGCCCCCGCAGGCTGGCAATCCCCCAACAGCGTCGTCGCCAGCCCGGACCGAACCCGGGCCTTCCTCGGCGCCGCAACCGCCAACGCCGTCCTGGTCGTCGACGTGGCCGCCCGAAACGTCGACCGGAAGCTCCCGTTGCCCGCTTCGCCGCAGGCCTTGTGCCTGAGCCCGGACGGTTCGCGGCTCCTCGTGGCGGCCGGCGGAAGCAACGGGATGGTTTGCGTGCTCGACACCGATTCAGGGGAACTGCTCCAACACTTCCACACCGGTCACACGCCGACGGACCTCGTCTGCTTCGACGACGGCGTCCGGGTCGCGGTGCCCAACCGGTTCGACGCCAACGTGGCCGTTTGGGACCTGGCGACCGGACGCGAATTGCTGCGGGTGCCCGTGCCGCGTGAGCCCATCTCGATTGCGCTGGCGCCGGATCAGAAAACGCTGTTCGTGGCGCATCACCTGCCCGAAGGAAAGGCCAGCGCCAACCGCGTGGCCGCCAACGTCACCATCGTGGACCTCGAAGCCGGTCGGATTGCGGGCACCCTCTTGCTCCCGAACGGCAGCACCACCCTGCGGCAGATCCGGCTCTCGCCCGATGGAAAACTGGCGGCCGTCGTCCACACCCTCGCCCGCTACCAGTTGCCCACCACCCAGCTCGAACGCGGCTGGATGAACACCAGCGCCGTCACCTTGATCGACGTGGCCGCCCGTCAGATCATCAACAGCGTGCTCCTGGACGAGGTGGACTACGGCGCCGCCAATCCCTGGGGCATCGCGTGGACCGCTGATTCCCGTCGCCTGCTGATCACCCATGCCGGCACTCACGAACTCAGCGTGATCGAAGTGCCCGACCTGCTGGACCGGCTGGCCAAACTTCCAGCAACGCGCCCCGAAGGCGTCACCCCGCAATACATCTCCGCCTCCGCCACCCAGGCCGATGTTCCGAATGACCTGGCCTTTCTCGTCGGGTATCGCGAACGCATCCGCCTCAGCGGAAACGGCCCGCGGGCCGTCGCCATGTTCGGCGAAACGGCCGTCGTCGCGGATTACTTCAGCGACACGCTCGAACTCGTGGACTTGACCCGGTCACCGCGCCGTCCGGAAAGTTTCCTCCTTGGACCGATCCCCGTTCGGACACCGGAGCGCTGGGGCGAACAGCTCTTCAACGACGCCACCATCTGCTTCCAGCAATGGCAGAGCTGCGCCAGCTGCCATTCGGAGGACGCGCGCATCGACGGCCTGAACTGGGACCTCATGAACGACGGGCTCGGGAATCCGAAGAACTCGAAGAGCCTCGTCCTGTCCCATCAAACCCCGCCCGCCATGAGCCTGGGCGTGCGCGACGACGCCCGGGCCGCGGTGCGCGCGGGCATTCGCCACATCCTCTTTGCCGTCCGACCCGCCGAGGAAGCCGAGGCACTCGACGTGTGGCTCGCCGGCCTGCGACCGATCCCCAGCCCGCACCTGATCGACGGCGATCCCTCCCCGTCCGCGACGCGAGGTCGGGAGATCTTCCAGGACGAACTCGTTGGCTGTGCCGGTTGCCATCCGGGACCGCGCTTCACCGACGGGCTCGCTTACGACGTGGGCACCGCGGGTGAGTTCGACCGCGAGGTGAAGGAATTCGACACCCCCACCCTGGTCGAGATCTGGCGGACCGCCCCCTATCTGCACGACGGCTCGGCCGCCACCTTGCGGGAGGTCCTCGTGGATCGCAACCTGACCGACGCGCACGGCCGCGTCTCCGATCTCGCGCCCACGGAACTGGCCGATCTGATCGAGTACCTCAATTCCCTGTAGCTTAGCCGTATCGATTCAGTCAATGGACCGCGGATGGGCACGGATGCCACGGATGGGGCGCGGCGCTGCCGCCATGGCGGAGAAGCCGGGAAACCTCACTAAATGGTGAGCCCGAACCCAGGGCGCGCGATTCTGGTTTCCCTCAATATCCGTGCCCATCCGCGCCCATCCGTGGTTAATCCCACTGCATGGTTACGGCTCAGCCGTATCGATTCAGTCAGCGAACCACGGATGGGCACGGATACCACGGATAGGGCGCGGCGCTGAGTCGTTGGCGGATAGGGCGGAAAAGCTCCCTGAATGGTGAGTTCGAACCCAGGGCGGGTAATCCTGGTTTCCCTCAACATCCGTACCCATCCGCGCCCATCAGTGGTGAATTCTACTGCATGGTTACGGCTGAGCGCGCGGGGCGAAGCCTTCCTGGCCGCGAAAACGCCCGCGTCCCGCGCCTCTCACGCCCCATCCAAAGGGCTCCTCACCCCCAGCCCCGGCCGCTTCATCACATGGGTGTAGATCTGGGTGGTCTGCACGCTGGCGTGACCCAGCAAGTCCTGCACCGTCCGGATGTCAGCGCCAGCTTCCAGCAGATGCGTCGCGAACGAATGCCGCAACACGTGCGGGGTCACTCGCTTGCCCAGACCAGCCTCCCGGGCAGCCGTTCGCACCGCCTCTTGAATCGTGGCATCGAGCACGTGGTGCCGCCGCCGCACTCCGCTGATGGGATCCACCGCCAGCTCGCGGCTCGGCCAGAGCCAGAACCACTCCCAACGCTCCCCCGCCCGCCGGTATTTCCTTTCCAGCGCCTCCGGTAACCACACCCCCGGCAACCCGGCCGCACGATCAGCCAGATGCACTTTGCGGGCGAACGTCAACTGCGCCTGCAACCCCTCCCGCAGACTCTCCGGAAGCACACTCACCCGGTCCTTGTCGCCCTTCCCGGCACGTACAACCAGTTGGCCACGTTCCAGATCGACGTCCTTGACCCGGAGTCGTAGTCCCTCGGTAAGGCGCAAGCCACTCCCGTAAAGCACCTGCGCCACCAATTGACACGGGGGTTCCAGATGCTCAAACAACCGCCGACACTCATCGCGACTCAAAACCACCGGCAATCGGGCCGGCCGCCTGGCCCGCCGAAAGCCCTCCAAATCACCGACATCCCGGTCCAACACCTCCCGGTAGAGGAACACCACCGCACTCAAGGCCTGTCGTTGCGTGCTGCTCGACACGTTCAAATGCGCCGCGAGATGCGTCAGGAAACCCTTGACCTCCAATGGACCACAGACTTCCGGATGTCTCCAGACGGCAGCGCCCCCGCCCGGCGGCACCTGCCGGCAAAACCGAACGTACCGCCGGATCCAGTCCACGTACGTCTGCTCGGTTCGATAGGCCAGTCCCCGGAAGCGCATCACCTCCCGGCACTGATCCAGCAGCTTGAGCTTCGGGTTCGGAGCCAGTCGTTCCAACGGCGGACGCCGCGGAATCCCGCGTCCCCGATCCTGCCAGCGCGATTTCATCCTCGGCGCATACTATCCACTTGTGTCCCTCCAGTAAAGCCTCCATCATCCCCTGACCATGAAGCGCACGCCCCAGACAGTCTCATTGTTAGGACAAACTCAAAACTTGACTTCTCCGCGCAACCCGTTCACCCTGAACCTATCATGAAGCAAACCCCGACACCCGGGATCAATGATAGGACAAACTGAGTTTGTCCTATTAAA
>JACKPV010000022.1 GCA_024233305.1 Verrucomicrobiales bacterium | reverse complement strand
CGGACCTGGTGGCGCAGGCCGGCGGGTCGGCGATCACTATGGCTACTACAGTGGCGGCGGGAGCTACGGCTCCGAGGGCCGAAATGGTCAACCGCCGTATGGCAATCCGGCTCTCATCCCTCTGCTGGGAGGTTCGGGTGGTGGTGGGAGGTCAAGCACATACCGCGAAGCAGGAGCTCGGGGTGGTGGCGGTGGCGGCGGTGCGATTCTGATCGCCTGTGCCGGGGATATTCACATCCAAGGCGAGATGCACGCCAATGGCGGAAACGGCCGCGTCAATGGTGAGAGTTACCAGGACTTCTGCAGCGGCAGCGGGGGTGGCATTCGCTTGGTTTCAGAGATCCTGTCCGGAGGTGGCAGCATCCAGGCAGTGGGTGGCGGCGGGTATCACTACGGAGGATTGGGGCGAATTCGAATCGAGCGGGTGACGAACAATGCGGACGTGCAGGTCACGCCGGACCCGAGCATCGTCCCGCTGGTCGATGGCTCCACGCCGCAAATCTGGATGCCCGTCAGCGGCCCGATGGTCAGGATCGTGTCCATCGGCGGCACTCAGCCGCCGGCCGACCCGCGCGCGGAATTCAACGCCATCGGAGCCGACGTCGTCCTGCCTCAGACTGCCAGCCTGCCGGTGGTTGTTGAGACCACCAACGTGGAGGATGCCTCGGTGGTGACCGTGCGCGTGACGCCGCGGTCCAATGCCGACTTCGCGGAGGCCACCGCGACGGTCAGCGAGGTTGTGAACGCCGATCCCCTCGTTCTGCGGTGGACGGCCGAGGTCCCCGTCAACGACGGCTACTCCGCGGTCCAGGTCAAAGTGGTCCGGCCTTGAGGGCGGAATCAAGGGGCTGTCGATCCGGCTTCGCGAGCGACGGTGGGTGGGGTGAAGGCCCTCCGCCCGCGGCCGCGGAAAAGGCCGCGACCACCCGGCGCCCGTTTGGAAGACCCGCATTGTTTGGCGCGTCCGCGCGCGAATTGCCAATTCCCACCACCGCTTCCGCATATGAAACCGACACCCCTTGCCATTCTCGCTGCCACCGGGTTGCTGACCCCGGCGGCAACCCTGGCCCAGAGCACCACCCTGCTGCTCAAGGAGAGCTTTGCGCGGGAGGTTTCGGTCCGTGTGGGTGGGGTGGCCACCCCAGAGTCCGCAGACACCGTTTCGCGGGCCATCTCTGTCTTCATCGGCGCGGAGCCCGAACCACCGTTTCGCCATGCCGCCAGCCGCGAGGTCGGGGTGGTGGTCACGACGCCGGAAGTGCCGGCGCGCATCTCCGAACTCCGGGTCACCTCGATTCCGACGGGGGAGACGATCACCTTGTCCTGGCAGGGTTACAACCCCTGGGCGGAGCACGATATCGAGCGCTACGATATCTATATGGCCTCGCACGCGTTTACCGATGTTTCAGGGATGGCGCCATACACGAGCCTTCCCGGCGAAACCTTCGAGGTCACGCTGACCGGCTTGACTCCCTGGGAGGATCACTTTTTTGCCGTGGTTCCCGTGGATGCGTTGCAGGGCTTCGAGTCAACCGTCATTTACGCCGCCGACTATTCCAGCGGGCGGGAGGTCGCGTCGCGGGAGTTCTCCGTCTTCATCGCGAGCGGTGCGGATTCGCCGTATGCCGAAGTTGCCTCACGCGAAACCAGTCTGTTGATCACGACGCCCGAGGCGCCAACGCGAATTTCGCAACTCACTGTTGATGCCAGCCCGACGGGGGAAACGGTCACTCTCGATTGGGGCGGCTACAACGAGTGGGCACAGCAGGATCTCGCCCGCTACGACGTGTATCTTGCGACCCAGGCGTTCTTGGACGTTTCCGGTATGACCCCTTACACGAGCGTTCCAGGCGGGGTCTTTGCGGTCACCCTTGAGAACCTGGAGCCGTGGCAGGACCGCTTCTTTGCGGTGGTTCCCGTGGACGCGCTGGAAGGCTTCGATCCTGCGGTGGAATACGCGTCAGCGTACCTCATCGCGCGCCAGACGCTCTCGCGAGAGACCTCGGTGTTCGTGGGCGCTGCTCCCGGGGAAAGCCTCGCTCAGGCGGTTTCGCGCGAAGTGAGCACCCTCGTCCCGACGCCGGAAGTGCCGGCGCCCGTGACCGGCATCGACAGCGGATTCACGGCCGTGGAATCGAGTTCGGCCTTCGGAGCAATCGACTTGGATTGGCCCGACTACAACGAACTCGGCCAGGTGGATGTGGTGCGCTATCGGGTTTACGCTGGGCCGTCGTACTACGAGGATGTCTCGGGGATGGAGCCTTACGCGCTCGTGGTGGCAGGAAACCTGAACTGGACGATACGTGGGCTTCATCCGCTGGGTGTTTATTATGTCGCGGTGGTGGCAGAGGACGCGCTCGGGCAGTGGAATCCGGCTGTTCGGTCGGTTTCGGCCCAAGCGTCGATCGGGGCAGTCGGCGAGGTGCAGCAGTTGGCGGTGACCTGTGCCTCCGATGCCCTGCTTTTCTCCTGGCATCCCCCGGAAGGTGCTGATCCGTTGGCCAACGATTGGCTGACGGAGTATCGCGTGTATCTCGCCGGAGCCGCGGCGCCGATCGTGCTTGATCGATCCGCAACCCATTACCTTGCCGACGCACTGGAGCCCGCCAAGGGCTACCCCTTCCGGATCACCACGGTTGACAAATTTGGACAAGAAAGCAGCGGTTCGTCCGTGCTGGCCGCGACTTTGCTGGGGCAACCGGCGAACCTGGTTGCCGACCCGTTCAACGGACTGGTCCGTCTGACCTGGGAGGCGTCGAAACCGGAAGTCCTCGTCGATGAGTATCGCGTCTACTCGGCTTCCCACGACTTCGATTCGGTGGCCGGCATGACGCCCCTGATTGCGACTCAGGCGACGAGCGTGGAGTTCGCCGGGCTTGAGAACGGTCGGCTCTATTTCTTTGCCGTGACGACTGTCAACCAAGCTGGCTGCGAGGACTCCGCCGTGGAGACAGCCGCGGTGACACCCAACCCCCGCGCAGACGAGTTCGCCGACCTGGAATTGGCCGAACTCGACGCGCCCTCGCTCGCCTACCCCGGGCAGACCGTTGGCTTCGGTTGGCGGGTGCGGAATGTCGGGTTGGCGCAGACTTCGCGCGACGATCGCACCATGGTGTCGGCTTGGAGCGATCGGATCATGCTGTCGCCCGATGCCGTGCTGGGTGACGGGAACGATGTCGTGGTGGCCGAGGTTCTGCATGCCGGCGTGTTGACGGTGGGTTCGCATTACGACGCCAACGCGAGCGTGGCCCTGCCGCGGGTTGCGCCTGGCCGGTACCACGTCTTCATCGTAGCGGACGCCGGCGATGCCGTTTGCGAGTATCTCGATGAAGGAGCGAATTCGGCGGCAGCCGCCCAGGTGCTCACCCTCCGGCTCGCCATCGCTCCGGCGGATCAAACGGTGGATGAACTGGACCCGCTCAGTCTGACGGTCGTGCCGGGGATGACCGGGCTGCCCGAGGGCGCGCTGACGTTCGGTTTGGTCGAAGCGCCCGACGGCATGAGCATCGAGGCTGAAACGGGTTTGCTGACCTGGACTCCCTCCGAGGCGCAAGGGCCCGGCGACTATGCCGTGCGGCTGAGCGCCACCGACACCCGGGAGCCGGCGTTGACGGAAGAACTCGGCTTCAATGTGGTCGTGCGGGAGGTGAACGCCGCGCCCGAATTCGCCCCGGTGAACGACCTGGTGGTCAACTCAACCGCGCCGGTGGAAGTGCCGTTGCGCGCCATGGACACCGATCTGCCGGCGCAGGAAATCCGGTTCCAGTTGGGGCCGCCGTCGCCCGAAACGCCGGCCGGCGCCACGGTTGATCCGGTCTCGGGCCGGTTCACCTGGACGCCGCCCACCGGTACACCCGATGCGACCTACCCGTTCACGGTGCTTGTGCGCGACGATCAAACGCCGCCGGGCGAAGACACGGCAACCTTCCGGATCACCCTGGAACGAACACCGCCGCAGGTGGTTGCCGTCACGCCCCAAGGCCATCAGGTCATCCCGCTGAGCTTCTTCGAGGTGGTCTTCAGCGAAGCGGTGACCGCAGACGCACTGGCGGCCGGGGACGCGGTCCTGCTCGGGCCGGGTGGGCCGATCCCGCTCGTGGATGTGGAACAACCGGCGCCGGACACCCTGCGGTTCAATTTCGCAACCCAAAGCGCAACCGGCGCCTACCGGTTCCGTCTCGAACCCGCCATCCGCGACCTGGCGGGCAACCCGCTGGATGCGGACGCCGACGGCGCCGGCGGCGAAGCGGACGATGACGTGCTGACGGTCGACGTGTCGCTGGCGATCATCGACCTGACGGTGTCGCAGGTCGAAGGGCCGGCGCAGGCGGATCCCGGCGCTGTCATCACGGTGCGCTGGACGGTCGCGAATGGTGGCGTGGCCCCGGCTTCGGGAACATGGCGGGATACGATCCAACTCTCCACCGATGCCCAGGTCGGCAACGATCTGCCGCTGGGAACGTTCAGCTTCGATTCGACCATCGCCGGCGGGGAAAGCGAGACGCGCACGGCCGAGGTCACGCTTCCCGGCACCGTGCCGGCCGGTGAACTGCATTTGGTGGTGGTGACGGATTCCGCCGGGGACATCCCCGAATCCCGCGAGGACAACAACGCCGGCCTTGCCGCCGGGACGCTGACGGTTCCGCTGCGCCTGACGATTCAACCGGCGACCGCCGAATTGCGCGAAGGCCGATCCCTGTCGGCCACCCTCGCACGCAACGGCGACCGGACGGCGCCGCTGACAGTCGTGCTGAGTTCCAGCGATCTGACCGAGATCGTCGTTCCGGAAAACGTGGTGATCCCGGCGGGCGCGGGTTCGGTGGCGTTCACCGTGCAGGGGGCGGCGGATGGGATTGTGGACGGTACACGCGAGGCGACCGTCACGGCCGCCGCGGCCGGCTTCGATGCCGTCACCGCCCGGTTCACCGTCACGGATGCGCAGGTGCCACAGTTGACGTTGGCGCCCGTCGACGGTGTGGTGGCGGAAGGAGCGGCCCTTGAACTGACGGTGAGGACGCCGCTGCCACCGGCGGCGGATCTGCCGGTCACGTTGACGACGCCGTGGCCCAATCAGTTGGCGGTTCCAGCTTCCGTCATTATTCCCGCCGGCCAAAGCCTTGCGGCCTTCACCGTGTTCGCGGCGGAGGACACGCTCATCGAGGGCGACAAGGCCTACACCGTCACGGCCGCTGCGGCCGGACACCTCGCCGGCGCGGTCGAGGTCGTGGTGCAGGACAACGATGTTCCCTCGGTCAGCCTCACGCTGTCGAAGAACACGATCAGCGAGGGGGACGGGCCGCAGGCGGCGGTCGGGACTTTGACCCGCGCGCCGGTGACCGACCGGGCCGTAACGGTCCATCTCGAAGTCGACGCGCCCGGACTGTTGCTGCTTGGAAGCGTCAGCATCCCGGCGAACGAAGCCGCGGCGACGTTTGCCATCGGGCCGGTGGACAACGACGACGTGGATGGCCCGCGGCAAGTGGGCATTACCGGCCTCGCGGTCGAGTCCGGCGGGGAACGCATCCTGGCGGTTACAGAGACGGCGATTGTCACGATCACGGACGACGACGGCCCGACCCTCAAGCTCGCCTTTGCGCAGCGCTTGGTCCGCGAGGGCGAAGATCCGGCGACGACGCTCACGGTGACTCGCAACACCGATCCAACCGGGCCGTTGGTGGTGGAATTGGTCTCAGGCGACACCTCGGAGTTGCTGGTCCCGGCACAGGTGGCGATTCCCAGCGGGGAGGCGTCGGTTGCGGTGGGGGTGACTTCGGTGGATGACGGGGTGACGGACGGCAACCAGACCGTCCTGGTGACCGGCTCGGCGGACGGGTTCACCGACGGCGTCGAGACGATCATCGTTTCCGACACGGACCTGCCGGACCTGGTGGTGACCAAATCGGAAGGCCCGGCGTCCGCGGACACCGACGCCTACGTTTCGGTGACCTATCGCGTCGAGAACCAGGGGGCGCAACCCGCCGAACCCGAGTGGACGACCCGCGTGTTTCTCTCGACCGACCCGATCCCGGGCGACGACGTGTTGATCGGCAACTACGCCTTCACCGGGAACATCCCGGTGGGCCAGTATTACGAACAGTCCGTGTCGGTCCGCATGCCCACCAAGCCGGGCGATTACTGGGTCGTGACCGAAGTAGACATCGCGGATCAGATCGCCGAGACGCTCGAGGACAACAACCGCCGCATCGCCGCGCAACCCGTGCGGGTGCGTCCGGCCTACACGGCGCTGGTGGAAACGGATGTCGAGACGGCGCTGGCCGGCACGCCGATTCCGCTGCATGGAACGGCCCGGAAGGCGAACGGACTGCCGGCGCCCGAAGGTTCGTTGGTCAACATGCACCTCCACGTGCGCGACACGCATCGGATCATCTCCGCGTTGGTGAACGCGCGCGGGGAATTCGCCACGGTCTGGCATCCGCTGCCCACTGAGGCGGGTTTCTACGAAATCGGCGCGGCGCATCCGGGCGAGGCCGACGCGCCGGTCCAGGACGGTTTCGTGCTTGTGGGCATGACCATCGAGCCGTCGACCTCCTCGGTCCGGGTGGTGGAAGGCGCCACGGCGGGTGGAGAACTGCGCCTCGTAAACCTCAGCACCGAGGCCCTCAGCGGTCTGAGTCTGACGCTCGTCGAAGCGCCGCCCAACCTGAGCATCGAAGCCGAGATCGCCGATGCCAACCTGCCCGGGCTCGGCGAACTGCCGGTGACCTTCCTCGTGACGGCCAACGATGCCTCGACCTTGACGGGGTCGATTGTCTTCCGGGTGGAAAGCACCGAAGGCGCCTGGGCCGAGGCGGTGATCGAGGTGCTGGTCGAACCGCTGCGACCGCGGTTGGTGGTCGCGCCGGCGCCGCTGACCGCGGGCATGTTGCGGGGGGCATCCCGGACGGTGACCTTCGAGGTCTCGAATGCCGGGGGCCTGGCCAGCGGGCCATTGAACGTGGTGCTGCCGACGGTTGACTGGATGGCGGTGGTGACGCCGAATCCGCTGCCTTCGCTGGAACCGGGGGCGAGCGCCCAGGTCAGCCTGCTGCTGACGCCGCCGCCGGATTTGGACCTCGGGCCTTACGAGGGTTCCTTGTTCGTCGGCAACCAGACGACCGGCGTCAACGTGCCGTTCACGTTCCGGGCGATCTCGGAGGCGGTTGGGGATCTGTTGGTCACGGCGGTCGATGAACTGACGTATTACGCCGAGGGCTCGCCGAAGGTCGCCGGCGCCACGGTGAGCGTGCGCGACCCGGTTACCGGAGCCGAGGTGGCGGGCGGTGTCACGGATGTGAACGGGGAGTTCTTCACTGCCGGGTTGCCGGAGGGTTACTACGAAATCGAAGTCACCGCCGCCAAGCACACGAGCTACCAGGCCACGCACCTGCTGGCGCCCGGCGAAACCAACGCGATCCAGACGTTCCTGTCCTACCAGACGGTGACCTACTCGTGGACCGTGGAACCGATCGAGGTCGAGGACCGTTACCGGGTGGAGATCGAGACGACGTTCGAGACCGTGGTGCCGCTGCCCGTGGTCACCATCGAACCCGCCGTCATTGATCTGGCGTTGATCACGGCGGACGTGACGCAGGTCGACCTCAAGATCACCAACCACGGTCTGATCGCGGCGAACAACACGAAGGTGAACGTTCCCACGCATCCGTTGTGGCAGTTCACCCCGTTGATCGAGGAGATCGGCGTGCTGCCGGCGAAGAGTTCGTTGACCATTCCGTTGACCATTCGGAAGTTGCGGCCGGTGGCGGCTTTGGCGGAGCGGGTGGCGCCGGCGGATGGAGGGGCGGGACCGTGTTCGATCGCGGCTTACGTATGCTGGGAGTTGGTGTGCGGGGCGGAAACCTACACCCACTGCGGTACCGTCTATTTCCCCAACGCGCGGGGTGGATGCGGAGGAGGGGGAGGAGGAGTTGTCTTGCCGCCGCCGGGTGGTGGTGGTGGTGGTGGTGGTAGCTACGTAGTCCACCCTCCACGGTCTACCCCTCTGGAGTGTGACCCATGCGCGATCGAGTTGGCAGGGAAGATCTTGCGGTGCATCTGGAACTTCGTGAATCCATTTCCAGATCTGTCTAAATGCCTGAGCGGGCTCTACGATTGTTACCAATCTCCCAACCCACTCGGCTGCATCTCGGCCGTGCTGGCTTGCCTGAAGGCCTTCTTCGTCGAAGTACCTGGTGTCGGAAACGGGATTGCCATCTACTGCTGTGCTGAAGACCTGTCGTACGCCTGCGGTGGAGACGGTCTGGGATTACCTCCACTCTGCGGCACCGATCCAGGGTCCGGCGGACTGGGTTCTTCCGAAACCGGCCACGCACGTGCAGGTGTCCGGCTCAAGTCGACCGGCCTCGCTGGCTCTACAGTCAGTTGGTCGGCTGCCGGGGTGGGGCCGGTCGTTGAGGCGTCCCGCCGAGCGCGCGCCGTACTCGACGTATTCGTCGTGTTGTTCGGAGAGCCCGAGTGGTTGACCGCCGCACGTGATCCCGGCTTCCAGCCATGGTACGAGATCCTCGCCGATGTAGTGGCCGGCACCAGCGAAGAGGCTGAGCGGATCTCCGAGCTGGAACGGGCTGCATTGGTCGGTGATCCGTTTGCTGCGCGCTTCTCGGTGGCGGCAGTCGAACGCCTAGTTGAACGCTGGAATCGTACGGCAGAGTATTATGCCGTCGGGGTGCTGACCACTACGGATGTTCCAAGCGGCCAGAACGAGGACTTCATCGCATTGGATGTGTTGGAGCAGAGCATGAGTCGCGCAGAACAGGCCGAGGAGGAATCTAGGGCCGCAGGTTTCGCAAGCGCCTTCCAAGAGCTGGAGACGCGGCTTCGTGAGTTGCAGGACGCGCTCAGTGAGCCTGCGGGCGGGGTCTGCGCCCGCGTGAAGCTCCGCATCGACCAGGACGCGGTCATCAGCCGGGATGCCTTCCGGGCGGCGCTCGAGATCGAGAATTCGCAGAACGCGGATCTGACCGATGTCGAGGTTCGAGTCCGGGTGTTCGACGAGGCCGGGCGGGATGTCACCGATCTGTTCGGCATCCGGGAACCCGTTCTTTCCGGACTCACCTCGGTAGACGGGGCAGGCATCGTGGCGGGCGGCACAACCGGTTCGGCCAGTTGGACCATCATTCCCACGGTGGACGCGGCGCCGGACGGGCCGGTGCTCTACTCGATTGGCGGCGAGTTCGGTTACACCCAGGAAGGCACGCGGGTCCGGGTGCCGCTTTCGCCGGTTACCATCACCGTCCTGCCGGCGCCGCGGCTGTGGATGAAATACTTCCACCAGCGCGACGTTTACAGCGACGACCCGTTCACCGACGAAACCGAACCCAGCATCCCGTTCAATCTCGCGGTGATGATCGAGAACCGCGGCCAGGGCACGGCGCGTAATCTGCGCATCACCTCGGCCCAACCGCAGATCATCGAGAACGAGAAGGGACTGTTGATCGACTTCAAACTCATCGGCACGGAAGTCGCGGGACAGAACCTCACCCCGTCGTTGACCGCGAATTTCGGGGACATCCCGCCGGGCGAAACGGTCGTGGGCCGATGGCTGATGACCTCGACCTTGCAGGGGTTGTTTACGGACTACCAGGCGACCTTCGAGCACATCGACGGGCTCGGGAATCCGCGGCTCTCGCTGATCGAGGATCTCAGCATCCACGAGCTGATCCGCCTGGTTTATGCGGGCGGCGAATTCGACGACGGCAAACCGGACTTCTTCGTCAACGACGTGCCGGACGTGCTCGACCTCGGCGATACGCTTTACCTGAGCAATGGGGAGATCCGCGAGGTAACGCTCGTCGAGGAGGGAGCGGTTGTCGGGACGCTTTCGCCGGAGAGCCTCAGCATCGTCGTCACGACACCGATGCCGCCCGGCTGGGCTTACCTGCGCATTCCCGATCCGGCGCAGGGGCAGTTCCGGTTGGCAGGCGTGGTTCGTTCGGACGGGACCAGCATTTCGACGGACTGGAATGTCTGGACGACGGATCGCACGTTCCTCGGGCTCGGGAAACGCCCGCGTCCGGAGCATCTGCTGCACCTGCTGGATCACGACAGCACCGGCAGCTACACGCTGTATTACGAGCGACTGCCGACCGCGGACACCACTGCGCCCATCAGCGCCGTGGATCCGCTGCCAGCGCAGGCCGCGGAGAGTTTCCCGGTCACGTGGCAGGGAGCGGACGAGATCGGGGGTTCAGGCCTGGCGTTCTTCGATGTATTCGTCGTCGAGGATGGCGGGGAACCCGCCCTTTGGCTGTCTCGCACGCTGCTGCAGGGAGCCCTGTTCACCGGCGAGGTCGGCCATGACTACGCCTTCTTCACGCGCGCTTCCGACGCGGCGGGCAATCGCGAGGCGGCGCCTGTGCAACCGGATGCCACAACCCAGGTGGTCCTCGCGAGCACGGCGCCGACCCTTTCCGCCCTGGGCGACCAGGCCACGGATGAAGACACGCCGCTGGCCGTAGATTTCACCCTGAACGATCCGGACACCCCGCTGGATCAGGTCCAGTTTACGTTCGAGTCCTCGAACCTCACCCTCTTGCCGCCGACGCGACTGGCGGTGACGGGCGCAGGCCAGGACCGGCAGTTGCGCATCCACCCGGCGCCTGACCGTTTCGGGGACGCGGTCGTGACCCTGATCGCGAGCGACGGCGTTGATTCGGCGCGCCGGACCTTCCGCGTGACGGTGCGCCCGCTGAACGATCCACCGGTGGCGAATCCGGACACGGTCGAGCGACGCGCCGGGCGGAGCTACAAGGTCGCGGTCGCGGCTTTGCTGGAGAACGACCGCGATCCGGAGTTCGATACCCTCGGCGTGGTGGCGGTCTCGGGGAGTTCGGCCCACGGCGCCACCGTTCGTCTGAGCGGCGGGTGGATCTTCTACCAACCGGACCCGGCGATGAACGAGACCGACACATTTACGTACACGGTCGCCGACGGCAAAGGAGGCGAGGCCACCGGCGAGGTGACGTTGCTGGTCGCCGAAGAGCCGACCGGAGAAAGCCGGAACTGGCTGGCGCCGCCCGAGGTGAAGGGCGGGCTGGTGACCCTGCGGTTCGTGGGCATCCCCGGCCGCGCCTACCAGGTGCAACGCAGGACCGGTCTGACCGAAGGCAGTTGGGGAACGATCGCCACGGTCACCGCGGATGCGACGGGGCGGTTCGAGTTCACCGACGAGAATCCGCCGGCGGGCACGGCCTTCTATCGGGCGGCCGGCGCGACCACGCCTTGACGATGCAATTGCGGAGGAAACCATGAAACGCTTGGTTCTCATTCTCGGGTCGCTGGCCTTGCTGGCGGCGGAAGGCGCGGCGGCGGTCATCGAGTTCACCGGCTTGGACTTGTCGATCCCGGACGGCAGCAGTTCCGGGCTGGTCAACAGCCAGACGATCACTCCGGGGCAGGCTTCCGGCTCGATCACGGGCCTCAAGGTCCGGCTGGACATCGGCGGTGTCGCTCCCGGGGGCGCCTTCAACGGCGACCTCTATGCGACGTTGCAGCACGCGTCCGGGGCGTTTGCGGTCCTGTTGAATCGACCGGGCCGAACCGACGCCGATCCGTGGGGTTACGGCGACAACGGATTGTCGGTGACGTTCGACGATTCGGGCGCCGCGCCCGACATTCACACCTATCAGGTTACGCTGGGCGGCTCCGCCGGCGGGCCGGTCACTGGCGTCTGGGGGAGCGATGGAAGAGCGGTCGATCCCGGCGTGGTCACGGATGCTGCGCCCCGTCTCGCGCTGCTGACGGACTTCGCGGCCATCGAAGCTAGCGGCAGGTGGACGCTGTTCTTGGCCGACCTCGATCCTGGTGGTCAATCGCGCTTGGACGCTTGGGGGTTGGAGTTCGCGTTCACCCCCATACCGGAAAGCCCGGCATTCAGCCTCGGAGCCTCACTGGGCCTTGGAGCCTTGCTGCTGTTCCTGGGAAGATCTCGGCGGAACGCTTGACGCACGACCGCCGTCTTGCGCTCGGGTTTGACGGGAAGGCTGACTCTGACGCCATTCGACCCCAAGCGGCCGGCATGCGGTTCAGCGCCTCCAACCACCATTGTTCCGCGCGTCTCCAGTGAGTGTGTTCACACGGAGGCTGCGGGACCTCTGACTGCACGACTGCAACCCGCTGGCGACTTGGGCTTTGTCCACGCAGGAGCAGATGGGGGAGATGCGGAAGGAGTGGCCGGATCGAGTTATCCGTTCTTCGCCCTACACGGGGTCGCCGCTCACCCTGAAGACGTGGACAGGCGGCCACACGCGGCTGACAGGCGCACCCACCTCTACCCTCTGCCAGGGGCCACCATCCTGGTCGGCGGCCCGACCATGCGACTCGGTTGCGCGAGGCGGGGCGACCACGGGAAGCCGGACGACAAAATCGCTTCTAACGGCCTTTTATACTGCCGGAAGAAAATGACGCTTGGTGAGACCAAATGGGGCAGCTGAGACAACGCGCGTTACTGACTGGTGAGCAATGATTTGTCAACGTGATAGCCCGATGGGGCCAAGTGGGTCTTCCATCCTTAATCACCTTGCCAAGGTTGATGTCGAGGGTTCGAATCCCTTCGCTCGCTCCATTTTTTGCACCGACCAAGTTGGAAGTTCCCCCGCCGCGGTCACTCCGTCTCGGAATTGGGTTTCTCCAGGCGGGCCTTTCCTCCGCACCTGCAAAACCGCGCCCGGTACGCAGCCTTCCCGGCATCGGCGAGCGGGGCGTTGGTTGTCCGGCCCCTTCCGCCGCGCGGACCAACGGCACGGGGCGCACCGTTTTCGCTGCTTGGGTTTTTCGCGCGTCTCGCGCAGACTCGGCGCATGAACTCATCGACCTGGCTTCGTCGCGGTGTGTCGTGGGCGTGTCTCCTGGCCGTCGCGCTGCTTTCCTCGATCAACATCCGGGCGGAGCCCCTGCGCGTTCTGTCTGCTGGCGAGCTTCCCGAGGATGTCCGGTTGGGACCGCTCAAGGACCTCAACGGTTACTTCCCCTTCGTCGTGCCGCCAACGCGCGAGGCCTGGGCGCAGCGGACCGCCAAGGTGCGCCGCCAGATCCTGGTCAGCCTCGGTCTCTGGCCGATGCCGGCCCGCACGCCGCTGAATCCGGTGATCCACGGCCGTCTCGAGCAGGACGGTTACACGGTCGAGAAGGTGTATTTCGAGAGCGTGCCCGGGTTCTTTGTCACGGGCAGTCTGTACCGGCCGACGGGGCATTCGGGGCGCGTGCCCGGCGTCTTGTGTCCGCATGGCCACTGGAGCAACGGGCGGTTCATGGATGCCGGCGAGGCGGAGGCGCGGAAGCAGATCGCGCAGGGCGCCGAGCGCTTCATGAGCGGCGCGCGGAGTCCGTTGCAGGCCCGCTGCGTGCAACTGGCCCGCATGGGCTGCGTGGTGTTCCACTTTGACATGATCGGCTACGCGGACAGCCAGCAGATCACGGAGGCCCTGGCACATCGGTTCAGCAAGCAGCGCCCGGAGATGAGCGATCCGGCGGCTTGGGGGCTGTTCAGTGCGCCGGCCGAATCGCGGTTCCAAAGCGTCATGGGCTTGCAGACGTGGAATGCAATCCGTTCGCTGGACTTCCTCCTCGGTTTGCCGGACGTGGATCCCGAGCGGGTCGCGGTGACGGGCGCGAGCGGCGGCGGCACCCAGAGCTTCATCCTGGGCGCCATCGAGGACCGGCTTGCTGGTTCCTTCCCGGCGGTGATGGTGTCGACCGCCATGCAGGGCGGCTGCACTTGCGAAAACGCCGCGAACCTGCGGATCAACACGGGCAACGTCGAGTTCGCCGCCCTGGCCGCCCCGAAGCCGCAGGGCCTGACGTGCGCTAACGACTGGACCGTCGAGATGGCGACCAAGGGCTTCCCCGAACTGAAGGGGCTCTACGAATTGCTCGGGGCCGGGAACCGCGTCGAACTGAACCGCGGTGAGCACTTCGGGCACAACTACAACCACGTCAGTCGGACCGCGATGTACGGCTGGATGAACCGTCTGTTCAAACTCGGGTTCACCGAACCGGTGCTCGAGTCGGATTTCGAGCGCCTGACCGGTGCCGCGTTGACGGTCTGGGATGCCGAACATCCGCGCCCGGAGGGTGGACCGGAATTCGAGCGACGCTTGCTGGCCGGGCTGGCGCAGGACGTCGATCGGTCCCTGCGGGCGACATGGAGCGATCCCGCGGCGTTCCGGAAGGTCCACGGCGAAGGCCTGGAAATCGTGGTGGGACGCACGCTGGCCGAGGTGGGCGAGGTCGAGTGGCAGCCGGCGGGAAGGCGCTCGGTGGAAGGAGGCACCCTGCGCTGGGGGCGCGTGCGCAATGCGACCCACAGGGAGGAACTTCCGGCGGTCTGGCTCGAACCGGAAGCCGATGCGCCCGCAAAACCCGCCGTCCTGTGGCTCACCGCTCGCGGGAAGGGCGGGTTGTTCGGGAGCGATGGCACCTCGCCGCGGCCGGCCGTGCGCCGGTTGCTGGCCGCCGGCCATGCGGTCCTGAGCGCCGACCTGTTCGAGCAGGGGGAATTTCGCCCGGACGGCGAGCCGCTGACGCAAACCCGTCGCGTGGACAACCCCCGGGAGTCGGCCGCTTACACCCAGGGCTACAACTACAGCGTGATGGCCCAACGGGCGCAGGATGTCCTCACCCTCGTGCAACTGCTCCGGCGGGAGCATCGGACGGTTCTGCTGGTGGGCCTCGAAGGGGCGGGCGCCATCGCGGCCGCCGCGGGTTCGGTGGCGGGTGACGCGATCGAGGCCGCGGCCATCGATACCGAGGGCTTCCGTTTCGGCCAGGTGCGCGACGTTCGCAGTCCGCAATTCTTACCCGGTGGGGCGCGCTACGGTGATTTGCCCGGCATGCTGGCGGCGGCGCAGTTCCAGCGACTGGCCCTTGCCGGGGAGGGGGACGAGGTCCCGCCGGTGTTGCAGACGGTGGCTCCCGCTGGCGGGGTTCAGTTGCTCAACGCCGAGGGAGCCCCGGTGGCGCGCCAAGTGCTCCGATGGATCCTGGCCCGATGAGCGGCGAAGCGGGAACTCGCTGCCCTTTCCCCGCTCAACCGTGACCCTTCGCGGACTCATCGCAGGATTCCGAGGGGATACGGCTGCCTGCCGCTTGGTGCGAGGATTCGCCTGAACGTGAATGCCCGTCAGAACCGGCGGGACCGTAAAACCCCATGAATGGCAGTGCGGCCGGGACGGTTGCGGAGCCGGGGGGCAAGCGGGCGGCCTATCCGTCTCCGGTCGCTTCACCTGCCGCTTCGCCGGGCGAACCGAGCAGCGGGCGAACCGGTCGGAGATAGTCTCCGAACCGCAATCGTTCCTCAAGGCGACGACGGTGGGCCAGCCAGTCGGCGAGTTCGATCAGTTCGAGGCCGACACGGTTCATCCGCTCGCCCGCCTCCAAGGCCAGCACCATCTCGGGATCGTCGAATGGCGGTGTCCGTTGGAAGGCCTCGGAGAGTTCGAGGCCCTGCTCGTAGAAGCGGGCCAGCACGTGCGTCGCGACCAGGCGCAGGCGGGCAGTGAAGACGCGCGGCAGCCAGTGCTGAATCTCCGATTGCGACGCCTTTTGGTGGGTGAGATGCCCGAGGAAGAAGCAGAACTCGCCCCGCTCGTCGGCCATTGGGGGGAAGTCCGTGGCGGCATCGGGCGGCAGGTTGTTGAAGGCGGTCACAAACTCGCGGAGGCGTTGCACGAAGGTCCGGAACAAGGGGCCGCCCAGGCTGGCCACCGCCAGCACCGCCATGAAGCGCGGCGTGAAGAGCGACTGCTCGCGGTGCAGCGCCTGGAACAAGGATGAACCCCCGTCGCGCACCGCCCCCGCGATCCGCTCGTAGGCCGGCGCCGCCGGGTCGTCCAGCTGGCTGCGGCGCGCCGCCATGGCGGTCACGACCTCCGGCAGGCGGGCTCCGGCCCGCAGCAGTTCGGACAGCGCCAGCGAGACCTCCGCCGAGGCAATCGCCCGCAACCGCAGGGACCGTTCCCGGGAGTCCGCGCCGGTTGGAAGGGCAGGGGAGGTCATCGAATCGACGTCCGCGGGCAGACCGGCACCGCGTTACTGCCCCATGGCTTTGAGGAAGAACCCGCGCTGTTTCTCACTGATCGGCAGGCCGAGACGTTCCATGACCAGCAACATGTCCTCCCAGACCTTGCGTTTCTCGCCGAGGTGCTGATTGCGCAGCAGGTAGGCCGGATGGTAGGTGACCATGAGGGGAATGCCGCGGAACTCAAGCCAGCGGCCGCGCATTCGCCCCATTGGGGTTGCGGCGGCCTGCTTGCCGAGCAGCCCCTCGACGGCGGTCAGGCCGAGCGCGACGAGCACTTCGGGCCGGATGATGCCGATCTGTTCCTCAAGATAGGGCAGGCAGGTGATCATCTCGGTCGGGGTAGGCTTCCGGTTTCCGGCGGCCTGCCCCGGCGTGTCCGGGCGGCACTTGAGGACGTTCCCGATGTAAACCTGACTCCGTTCGAGCCCCATGGCCTCGATGATCCGCGTGAGCAGCTGACCCGCCCGGCCGACGAACGGTTCGCCTTGCAGGTCCTCGTCGGCTCCGGGCGCCTCACCCACGAACATGAGTCTGGCTTCCGGATTGCCGACCCCGAAGACGACGTTCCGCCGGCTGTCCGCAAGGTGGGGGCACTTCGTGCAGCTCTGAACGCGGGCCTGCAAAGCGCGGAGCGCCGCGGTGGTTTGTCCCGGCGCGGGCACCCGGTTCGGATCCAGAGGGAGTCGACCACCGGGGCCGTCCGGCGTCCCGGAGGGAAGCGAAGGCGAAACCGACGTTGGATTGAGCGGCGAGGCCTCGCCGCCCACGAGAGCCGGCCGCGCAGCCACGCGTTCGGCCACTGGCAGGCCGGAAGGGGTCGGTGCGTGCTTTTTCGTGTTCGGGCGCACCGGAGCCTGCCGCAAGGCCGCCAGCGTCTCCGGCGCCACCGGCACCTGGCGCGCCCCCTGTTCCCGCAACCGCTCCAGATGGTCGATGGTCGCGTCCAGCAGTCGTTGAAAAGCGTCACTCATCGTCGTCGAGCCCGGTCGATCCTGTTTGCGCCCGGCCCGATGACCTCAACGGACTCCCTTGACCCGCATTGAGATGCGATAGAGGGCGGGGCTTGCCGTGATGAACAACTGATTCCGCTCCGGCCCGCCGAAGCAGACATTCGCAGTCCAGCGCTCGGGAACCGGGATGTTCTGCAGCTGCTGGCCGGACGGATCGAACACGGTCACGCCGCGCCCGGTCAGATACACGTTCCCTGCCTCGTCGATGGTCATCCCGTCGGAGCCCAGTTCGCAGAACAGCCGCTTGTCGGTCAGTCCGCCGTCCTCCTGGATGGCGTAAGCGTATGTGCGTCCAGCCCGGATGTCCGCCACGTACAGTGTCCGGCCGTCCGGGGCGCCAATGATGCCGTTTGGCTGGCGGAGGTCGGTGGCCACCGGTTTGAGGGTGCGGCGGTCCGGGGACAGGAAGTAGACATATTGCCCGGGTTGCTGGGGTTGGTCGTCCCGGTGCTTCCACCAAGCGCGCGGATAGAGCGGATCGGTGAAGTAGATTCCGTTGTCGGGCCGCACCCAGAGGTCGTTCGGGCCGTTGAGCAGTTTGCCATCGAACGCCTTCACCACCACTCGCGGCTTGCGCGAGAGCGGGATCAGCCACAATTCGTTCCGCTCGTCCGCACAGGCCAGCAGGTTGCCGTCGCGGTCGAAGAACAGGCCGTTCGAGCGCCCGCACGGCTGGAGAAAGGTCTCGAGGCGGTCGTTGGTGGTCCAGATCAGGATGCGGTCATTCGGTTGGTCGGTGAAGTAGACGTTGCCGGCGCCGTCCGCGACCGGGCCTTCGGTGAACTGGCAGGCGCCCGTCAGTTTCTCCAACTGCGCATCGGGAGCCGTGAGATCGGCGGCCAGCAGCAGGGTCGGGAAGGCGCCCAACAGGAGGGGCGCGACGCAGAGTCTTGGGAGCAGGGATTTCATGGTCTGACAGATCAACGGCGCGTTACCGGTCGAGGTTAGGCGGCTCGGGGCGGGTGTCAACCTGGGTGTTGCCGGGCGGCCGGCTGCCAGGGGCGGAGGCGACCTCCCGGGGGGCCGCGGGGTTCACGGATGCGGCGCCACCAAGTGCCGGCCCGTTTGCCGGCCCGGTGGTGGCGCCATGGCCGCCGTTGCTGGAGAGGAGGGCCGCGGTTTGGTCGCGGTCAACAAGTTTTGTTGCCCAGCGGGGGCCGGATCACTTACAAAGTCGGGGCAAGCAGACGTCGTTAGACGATTAGAATGGATTACACATGAAAGAGTATCAATCCGGCGACATTCGGACCTTCGGCCTGGTCGGCCACGCAACCAGCGGCAAAACCATGCTCGCGGAGGCCATGCTGGCCTGCAGCGGCGTGCTCGGCCGGCTGGGCAGCGTGGCGAACGGGACCACCACTTCGGACTACCACGGCAGCGAGCACAACCGGCAGATCTCGATCCATGCCACCCCGCTGCACACCGAGTGGCAGGGCAAGAAGCTCAACCTCATCGACACGCCGGGATACATGGATTTCATCAGCGAGGCGCTCGCCAGCCTGCGCGTTTGCGATTTCGCCGTGGTCACGATCCACGGGGTGGACGGCATGGGGGTCGGCACGGAGACCGTGTGGCGCTACGCCGACGACTTCAAGATCCCGAAGGTCATCGTGATCAACATGCTGGACAAGGAGCACACGAATTTCGACGCGATCCTCGAGAAGCTCCGGGCGCAGTACGGCAACAAGGTGCTGCCGTTGGCGATCCCCGTGAATCCGGGGCCGGGCTTCAACCAAGTGCTCGACATCATGCGCAGCGAGGTCATGACCTACGAGGCCAACGCGAGCGGCAAATACACCGAGGCGCCCGCCGCCGGCGAGCACGCCGAGGTGGTGAAGGGTTATCACCAGGAGTTGGTCGAACTGATCGCCGAGTCGGACGATTCCCTGCTTGAGAAGTTCTTCGAACAAGGCGGCCTGAGCGAGGAGGAGATGCGCGGCGGGGTTCATGCGGCCTTTCAGTCCGGACAGGTCATCCCGGTTTTCGCGACCGCGGCCGAAACCAACGTCGGCGTGGCCCGCCTGCTCGATTTCGTTGCCAAATACGGTTCGTCCCCCATGGACCGCAAATCCGTCACCGCGCTCAACGCCAACGACGACGAGGTGGAGGTGAAGGTGGAGGACCCGAAGGCGGTGCTCTACGTGTTCAAAACGATGAACGAGGAGCACGTCGGCGAGATGTCGTTCTTCCGTGTCTATTCGGGCGTGGCGCGCACCGGCATGGAGCTTTACAACAGCGACCGGCGCAGCAGCGAACGGCTCGGCCAGATATCCGTGCTGAACGGCAAGAACCGCGAGCAGGTGGGCAGCTTGCACGCCGGCGACATCGGCGCGGTGGTGAAGTTGAAGGACACCCACACCGGCAACACCCTCTGCGATCCTTCCCTCAACGTGCGGTTGCCGAAGGTGGACTTCCCGAGACCGAACATTCACGTGGCGCTCCACCTCAAGAGCAAGGGCGAGGAGGACAAGGTGGCCCAGGGCCTGGCGGCCCTGCACGAGGAGGACCCGACCTTCCATCACCTGGTCGATTCCGAGCTGCACCAGACCGTGATTTCGGGACAGGGCGAACTCCACTTGCAGGTGGCCGCCGAGCGGTTGAAGGCCCGTTACAAGGTGGACTTCGATCTGGCCGCCCCGCGGATCCGGTTCCGCGAGACCATCAAGGCGAAATCGGACTCGAAGTACCGTCACAAGAAGCAGAGCGGCGGCGCCGGGCAGTTCGCCGAGGTATGGATGCGCATCGAACCCGTGCCCCGCGGCACCGGCATCGATTTCACCCAATCCCTCGTGGGCCAGAACGTGGACCGCGCCTTCGTCCCCTCCGTCGAGAAGGGGGTGAACGCGGCCTGCAACGAGGGCATCCTGGCGGGCTACCGGGTGGTCGACGTGAAGATTGACTTCTACGACGGCAAGATGCACCCGGTGGACTCGAAGGACGTGGCTTTCCAGATCGCCGGCAAGGAGGCCTTCCGCGAGGCCTTCATGAAGGCGCGTCCCTGTTTGCTCGAACCGATTCACGTGGTGACCATCAAGGTCCCCGACGAGGCGATGGGCTCGGTGATCGGCGACCTTTCGAGCCGGCGCGGGAAGATCCTCGGCATGGATTCGGAAGGCGGGTTCCAGGTCATCAAGGCGCAGGTGCCCGCCATGGAACTCTACCAATACTCGACCGCGCTTCGTTCGCTGACCGGGGGCCGGGCGGTCCACGCCGAGGAATTCGATCACTACGAGGAGATGCCGAAGGAACTCGAGCAGAAGGTCATTGCGGAAAGCAAGAAGGCGAAGGAAGACGCCGAATAAGCGATCTCCCGGTCGCCTCGTCGGTGGCTTCGCGCGGCGGCGCGCCTCCCGGGTTGCGTCGCCTGGCAGGGCTTGGAGTCCTCCCGCGTGGGGGCGGATCCGGGCCGGTTCGGGATTCGATGAGCCGGACGGCGGGCGATGAGCGGCGTTGGTGCAAACGAGCGGGCGGGCCTTGATACCGGCCTCCAACCTCTTGAAAGCGGACGGCACTGAGCTTCTGGAACCGGCAGCTCCGCCGGCGATGACGGATTCCGTGTCGTCGGGAGGGCACCGGATCAACCTGGTCTTCGTCCGGCATCCGCGGGCGCGGCGTTACATCCTGCGCTTGCGGCCCGACGGGGCGGCCCAAGTCACCGTGCCGCGGGCGGGCACCGTGCGGGAGGCCCGGGAATTCGTGGGCCGGCACTTGGACTGGCTGCTGCGGCAGGTCGAGCGCCAGCACCGTTTGCCCCGTCGGGGGAGCCATGCCTGGCGGATCGGCGACACGGTCTGGTTCCGGGGACAGCCGGAGGTCTTGAGCCTTGCGTCCCCGACTGCTGAAGGCGCCCTGGCGTTGCGGTTGGGGGGCGAGCGGATTCCGGTCGAGGCCGCGACGGATGACGTGCGGCCGGCGGTCCAGGCTCACCTTTGGCGGATGGCCTGGCGGGAATTGCCGCCGCTGACCCTCGATTTTGCGGGTGCGCACGGATTGCAAGTGACCCGGGTCACCATCCGCAACCAGCGGAGCCGTTGGGGTTCCTGTTCTCCCCGGGGCGCGATTTCACTCAACTGGCGGCTGGTTCAGATGCCCGAGGCGTCGCGCGACTACATCATCCTGCATGAACTGATGCACCTCCGGCAGCCGAACCATTCGCCGCGTTTCTGGGAGGAGGTGGCGCGGGTCTGCCCCGGCTATCGGGAAGCCGCGGCCTGGATCCGGCGCCACCAGGCCCAACTCCGCTGACTTACAACCCGAGTGCCTGCAAGGTCGGTTCGAGGGCCTCCGCCCAGATCCGGTAGCCGCCGGCGTTCGGGTGGAGGAAGTCGGGCATCAACTCCTTCGGCAGCGTACTGTCCGCCGCGAGGAAGCGGTCGCTGAGGTCCAGATAGCGGATGTGGTCGCCGTCGGCGAAGCGCCGGATGATCTGGTTGATGGCGGTGTTGTTCACGCGGCCCTCGTCCCAGGGGGAGGCGCCCCGCGGGAAGATGCCGTGGAGCACAATGCGGGTTTCGGGCATGCGTCGAGCGAGCACGTCGAGGATGGCCCGGACGCCGGCGGCCACCTCCTGCGGATCCTGCATCAGATGGCCGGTGTTGTTGGTGCCGATCATGACCACGGCCACCTTCGGCTTCACGTTGGCGAGGTTGCCCCGGGTCAGCCGCCACAGCACGTGCTCGGTGCGATCTCCGCTGAAGCCCAGGTTCAGGGCGTGCCGGTCGGCATAGAACTCGTTCCACACCTCCTTGCCGCCGCCTTCCCAGCCCTGGGTGATCGAATCGCCCACGAAGAGCAGCTCCACGTTGCCCTCCTTCGCGAGGGCGTTCTTGTCCTGTTCCCGCTGCCGCCACCAGTTCTCGCCGCGCCGGTGCGCCGGGATGACCGCCGGGTTGACGTCATAAAACTCGCGCAAGTCCCGATAACGCCGTTCCAGTCCCCGCCGCACCGCCGCGTAGGCTGGATCGTCGTGCACACTCCGAAGTTCGAGCGGGTCCTTTTCGAGATCGAACAACTGCCATTCGCGGGTGCGCGGGAAGAACATCAGTTTGTGGTGCGCCGAGCGAACGCCGTCATGCATCGGCACGTTGTGGGCAGCGACGTTCTCGTAATAGGCATAGTAGATCGCGTCCCGCCAGTCGGCGGTCGGCCGGCCGGCGTTCTTCAGGACGGGCACGAGGCTCCGGCCCTGGATTTCGGACGGCACGGACACGCCGGCCACGTCGAGGAACGTCGGCGCGTAGTCGATGTTTTGAATGAGCGCTTCGGATCGGACGCCGGCGGGGATCACGCCCGGCCAGCGAATGAGGAAGGGCATCTTGAGGGATTCCTCGAACATCCAGCGCTTGTCGAACCAGCCGTGTTCCCCGAGATAGAAACCCTGATCCGAGGCGTAGATGACCATCGTGTTGTCCGCCAGCCCGTTCTCATCCAGCCAGCCCAGAAGGCGTCCCACGCTGTCGTCCACGGCCTGGATGCACTTCAGGTAGTCCTGCAGGTACCGCTGGTATTTCCACCGGAACACCCCCTCGGCATCGAGGGCGCCCGCCTGCATCTGTTCAATGAACGCCCGGTTGCGCGGTTGATACCAGGCGTCCCAGGCGGCCTTCTGTCCGGGGGTCATCCGGTTGTATTCCCCGTTGCCGCCCGAGCCGGTGAAGTAATCCGGGAACAGGTTCGGCCCCTGGAACTTCATGTCCGCGCCCCAGCTCATGTGCTGCCGGATCGTCATTTCGTTCTCCTGGAGCAACCGGCTGCGGCCGGCGTAATCGTCGCGCAACGTCGGCGGTTCGGGGAAGGTGACGTCGTTGAAGAGGTCGAAGTGCCGCTCCGCGGGCGACCAGTTCCGGTGCGGGGCCTTGTGCTGGCACATGAGCAGAAACGGCTGCTTCTGGTCCCGTCCGTGCTTCAGCCACTCGAGGCTGCGTTCCGTGATGATGTCGGTGCAGTAGCCCGTGTAGCGCTTGCGGCTGCCGTCCATCTGGAGGAAGTCCGGATTGTAATAGCTGCCCTGGCCGGGGAGGACCTCCCAATAGTTGAAGCCGGTGGGATCGCTGGCGAGATGCCACTTGCCGATGATGGCCGTCTGGTAGCCGGCCTTCTGCAACAGCTTCGGAAACGTCGTCTGACCGGGATCGAACCGGTCGCCGTTGCGCATGAAACCGTTCAGGTGACTGTGCTTCCCGGTCAGAATACAGGCGCGCGACGGACCGCAAAGCGAGTTCGCGCAGAACGAATTCACGAACAACGCCCCCTCCGTCGCGAGCCGGTCGATGTTCGGCGTGCGATTGAGCTGCGATCCGTAGGCGCTGATCGCCTGCACGGCGTGATCGTCGGAGAACACGAACACGATGTTCGGGCGTTGGCCGGCCGCCAGCAGGCCCGGCACGAGCCATCCGAGCACCAGCAGGACGGCCAGGGCCGGCAGCTGGGAAAACGGGCGGGAGCGAGGAAACGGATTGGGAATGCGGGTGTTCATAAGGCGTCTTGTCGCATGCGGCTGATGTCTGCGGTCCACTTTGGAAAGCGGGGCGGCAGGTGTCGAGTCCGGGATTGCCGGGCGGTAAGGCGCGCGCCCGTCCGCCGCCGGACCTGCCCGAAGTCCGCCCCCAGCCGGAGGGGGGCGTTGCCCGTGGGCGCGGTTTGACGTTCGGCGGTCGGGTTGCCATGCTTGCGCCATGAACGATTCCCTCTCCCGCCGTCGTTTTCTCGGGCGCAGCGCCGCCTGGGCTTCCCTTGCCGCCACCCTGCCCGTGAGTGTGAACGTCCTGGGCGCCAACCGTCGGTTGCGCCTCGCCGTGATGGGGCTCAACGGCCGGGGATCCGCGCTGGCCCGCGGGTTCGCCGCCCTCGAGGATGTCGAGGTCGCCATCGCGTGCGAAGTGGACCAGCGCGTGCAGGGCAAGGGGGCCGACGCGGTCAAGGATCGCCAGGCCACGGCGCCCCGGACGCTGGCCGATTTCCGGCAAGCCCTTGATGACCCGTCGGTGGACGCGCTGGTGATTGCGGCGCCGGATCACTGGCACGCGCCCGCCACCATCCTGGCCTGTGCCGCCGGCAAACACGTCTACGTCGAGAAGCCCGCCAGCCACAACCCCGCCGAAGGCGAATGGATGCTCGCCGCCGCGCGGCGTTACCACCGGGTGGTGCAGGTCGGCACCCAGCGCCGCAGCATGCCGGCGATCATCGAGGCCATCGGCCGGGTGCGGGCGGGCGAGCTAGGCGAGGTGAAGTATGCGCGGGCGTGGTACAACGCGACCCGCGGTTCGATTGGCCGGGGGCGGCAGGCGCCGATTCCGTCGTGGCTGGACTGGGACCTGTGGCAGGGGCCCGCCGCGCGGCGGGATTTCCGCGACAATCTCGTGCACTACAACTGGCATTGGTTCTGGCACTGGGGCACCGGCGAGTTGGGGAACAACGGCATTCACGCGCTGGATCTTTGCCGTTGGGGATTGGACGCCGATTACCCGCTACAGGTCACGTCGGGCGGCGGGCGCTACACCTTCGCCGATGACCAGGAGACGCCCGACACGAACCTCGTCACCTTCGATTACGGCGACAAGGCCATCGCCTGGGAATGCCAGAGCTGCCGGCGGCACGGGTATGAAGGCTCAGGTTTCGGCGCGGCCTTTTTCGGGGATCAGGGCACGCTGGTCATCGATGGCGGCGGCTGCCGGTTCTACGATCCGGCGGACAAGGAGACGGGTTACGTCAAGGAAACCAGCGGGGATCGGCCGCACTTGCAGGACTTCGTGGAGGCTGTGCGCGAGGGGCGGCGGCCGCAGGCCGATGTCGAGGACGGGCACAAGGGGGCCCTGCTTTGTCACCTGGGGAACATCGCCTGGCGGATGGGGCGGGCCCTGCGTTGTGACCCGCGCAACGGTCGCATCCTGAACGACGCCGAAGCGGCCGCGCTCTGGGAACGCGAATACGAGCCCGGCTGGGCGCCCCGGGTCTAAGCGGACGCAACCGCTCGTGAACCCGCGGGAAGCGGGTCGGTTGAGCCGGCATGTCGTTCGCCTCGCTGACGTTCTTTCTGTTTCTGCCGCTGGTCTTCGGTCTGCATTGGGCGGGCCGCGGGCGTCGGTGGCAGAATGCCGTGCTGCTGGCCGCGAGCTACGCCTTCTACGCGTGGTGGGACTGGCGGTTTTGTATCCTCATGCTGGGCTCGTCGCTGATCGATTACGCGGCCGGCGCCCGACTGGCAGAGCGCTCCTCCGGCGCGTTCCGCCGGGCAGTTCTGATCGCGGCGTTGGGTGGCAACCTGGCGATTCTTGGGTTCTTCAAGTACTTCGATTTCTTCGTCGAAAGCGTGCTCATCGCCGCGGCCACCGCGGGGTTCGATCTGAGCGGTCCGGGCCTGCGGGTCATCCTCCCGGTGGGGGTGAGCTTCTATACGTTCCAGACGATGAGCTACACGATCGATGTGTACCGCGGTCGGTTTGCGCCGCAACGGAACCTGCTGGATTACCTGGCGTTCGTTTCGTTCTTCCCGCAGCTGGTTGCGGGTCCCATCGAACGGGCGGCGAAGCTGTTGCCGCAATTCCGTCAAGCCCGCGTCTTCGATGGCGCCGAAGCGACCGGGGGCTGCCGGTTCATTCTGTGGGGCCTGGGCAAGAAGCTGGTGCTGGCGGACAACCTGGCCCCGATCGTGAACGCCGCCTACGGCAGCGCCGCCACCGCGTCACCGGCGCAGCTCGCGCTCGCCACCTTTTGCTTCGCCTTCCAGATCTACTGCGATTTCTCGGCCTACTCGGACATTGCCGTCGGCGTGGCGCGGCTGTTCGGCATCCGCCTTTCGCGCAACTTCGCGACTCCCTGTTTCGCCCGGAGCGCTTCGGACTTCTGGCGTCGATGGCACATCTCGCTCTCGAGCTGGTTCCGGGATTACGTCTACATCCCGCTGGGTGGCAGCCGGGGAGCGCCGTCGCGCACGGCGCGCAACCTCCTGGTGACGGCCCTGATCAGCGGACTGTGGCATGGTGCCGCGTGGCATTTCGTGGCGTGGGGGGCGTTTCACGGGTTGTGGTTGGTGGCGGGCCATGCGTGGCGCGGTTGGCGGCCGTCGGACCGGGCGGCTTCCGGAACGCGGGCGGGCGTGGTGGGTTCCGGCCCGGCCGGCGCCCTCACTCCGTTCGTGCTGGGACGTATGTGCCGCACGTTCGCGCTGGTTTGCGCGGGTTGGGTGCTGTTTCGCGCGGAAAGCCTGGGTGACGCCGGGCGCGTCTATGCGGCGTTGGCGACGGGTTGGCTGGAGCTGTCGGCCTGGCGGGAACTCGCCGGCCTGATTGTGGCGAACGGTCCCCTGCTGGCGCTGGTGGCGGTCTTCGTGATCACCGAGTGGCGGACGCGTTTCCGCTGGAACCCTTTGGCGATCGAGGACTTCCCCGTGGCCGCGCGCTGGGCGGTCTACAGCGCGCTGTTCTGGATGGTCCTCGTGCTGGGCAGCCGCCGGGGCGCGGAGTTCATCTACTTCCAGTTTTGAGCGATGCCGGCCTTTCTCGTCCGCCTCACACTCTTTCTGCTGTTGCAGGCGTTGCTGGGCGCCGCTGTGCTGCATTGGGGGAGGGTGCCGACGACGACGAATTACCTCGCGGGCACCCGGGAAAAGCACGCACGGCTGCAACGCATCGCTCCGCCGCGGGTGTTGCTGGTCGGCGGCTCGAATGTCCCGTTCGGCTTTCAGTCGGCGCGCATCGAGGATGCCCTGGGACTGGCGGTGGTCAACCTGGGGCTCGTCGGGGGGCTGGGGATCGGGTTCATGCTCGACGAGGTCCGGGACGCCGTGGCGCCCGGGGATGTCGTCGTGTTGAGCTTCGAGTATGAATTGTTCAACGGCGGCAGCGACGCGGCGGTGCAGCGGCAGGTCGTTCAATTCCGTCCGGCGAACCTGCGCCATCTTCCGGTTGCCCGCTGGCCGGGTTTCCTCGACCGGGACGCGCTTCCCTTGATTGGCGGGGCCTTCCGTGCGGCCCTGGGCCTGGATCGCGGTGGAGACGCCTCCGCGACGGATGGCGGCGCGCACGCCGGCTTCAACGCCTGGGGAGACTATGTCGGTCACTGGGGCCGCCCGAGGCCCGCGGGCGACGGCCCCCGAGGGTCGCGGGGAACCGCGGTCACGCTGACCGGACGGGTCAGGGAACAGCTCGCGCGCTTTGCGCAATACTGCCGGGAACGAGGCGCGCGATGTGCGCTCACCTTTCCCCCGCACCCGACCGCGGTGCTTGAAGCGCGCCGGGACGAGGTCACCCGTGTCGTCGAGGCCTTGCGCGCGATCCCCGGACTGGCGGTGCTCGACGGTCCGTTCGACCAAGCCTACCCGGAAGCGCTCTTTTATGACACGGGCTATCACCTGGTCGAGGCAGGCTCAGCGCAGCGGACGGACAAGCTCATCGCCGCTTTGCGTCCGTTGATCGCCGGGCGATAAGGCTCGCGAGCCGGGCCGGCGCGGGGGTAGGTTGCCGGCATGTGCAACCCCCTCGTGCGCGCCTCCAGGCTCGGTCTTTGCCTCCTTGCCGGTTCGCTGGCGCCCGGTTTTGGCCGGGCTGCCGGTTCGACGCCCGACCCGCGGCCGCGTCTGCTGGTGCTCACCGACATTGGCGGCGATCCTGATGACCGGCAGTCGATGATCCGCCTGATGACCTATGCCAACGAGTTCGTCATCGAGGGGCTCGTCGCGTCAGCTTCGGGGACCCCGGGTGAATTGAAGGAAGCGGTGGTGCGACCGGACCTGATCCGGGAGATCGTGGACGCCTATGCGACCGTTCAGCCCAACCTTGTGCGTCACGATCCCCGCTATCCACCGGCCGCGGGGTTGCGGGCCGTGGTCAAGGCGGGCAACCCGCAGCGCGGTCGGGCGCATATCGGCGCGGGACACGACACCGAGGGTTCGCAGTGGATCATCGCGAGGGCGGACCAAGCGGATCCGCGCCCGTTGAACATCGCCGTCTGGGGTGGCCAGACGGACTTGGCCCAAGCGCTGTGGCGGGTTCGCTCCGACCGGGGTGAGGCGGGCTTCGCGCGGTTCGCGACCCGGTTGCGCGTCCATGACATTGCGGACCAGGACGGTATCCAGTCGTGGATGGCGCAGGAATTCCCCGGGTTGTTCTACGTGCTCGACAAGGCCCCGCCCGGCCGCGAGCGGCGCGAGGCCGTCTTTCGGGGGATGTATCTGGATGGCGACCTGGACCTCACTTCCCGGGCCTGGATCGACGCGCACGTGCGCGAGGGTCACGGCGCGCTCGGGGCCTTGTATCCCACCCGCACCTGGACCGCGCCAAATCCCCACGGCGTGCTCAAGGAAGGCGACACGCCCTCGTGGTTCTTCTTTCTGCCGAACGGCGTGAACGACCCGGCCCATCCGGATTGGGGCGGCTGGGGCGGGCGTTTCGAGCGGGTCGACAACGGGGTGTTCCGGGACGCTCCCGACCGGCTGGGCGAGGAGGCGCATCCCCGGGTTGGGGTGTGGCGGTGGCGGCCCGCGTTTCAGGCTGATTTTCAGGCCCGGATGGATTGGTGCGTTCGCGCCCCGGACGCGGCAAATCATGCGCCCCGGATTTCGGTAAAGTCGCCCGAGGGCGGGCTGGCGGTCGTGGACGACGGTCCCGACCGCGGCGCCTACGGGATCTTGCGCCTCGTCACCGAGGCGGGGCGAAGGGTGCGGCTCGATGCCTCGGACAGTCAGGATCCGGACGGGGATGTGCTCCGGTTCCGGTGGTGGATCCATGAGGCGCCCGGGCGGGAAAGCCGCGCCGCGACCCTCGAGTCCGCCGGGACGGCGTCGGCTTCGCTGGCGCTGCCTGTCAACCCGCCCCGGTCCGAGGTGCATGTTGTGGTCGAGGCCACGGATGACGGGGAGCCGGCGCTCACGTCGTTTCAGCGCCTCGTCGTCGAGGTCAAGGGGGGCGGTTGACAGCCGGCGCCGCGATTGGCGCGCGCTGTTTCCTGTAACCACCAAGGCGGCTGCCGTGAATGAAGGGTGAACGTTCGCCCGTCGTCCGGTGTGGTCGGTCACGGGGAACGCAAGATGCGAATCACAACGAAGGAATCGAACATGAACCGCAAGACCCTGTTCTGTCTGAGCCTGCTGACGCCGTTGACCTCGGCGTGGTTGGTGGCCGGACCTTTGGACCGCGCCCGCGTCGCCGCCGATGCGAAGTGGGTGGTTCACCTCGACGTGGAACAACTCCTCGAGACGCAGTCGGGGACCTTTCTGGCGAAGCGCTTGCTGGACGCGCGGTTCGCCGAAGGAGCGACGAAGCTGAAGGCCGAGCTGGGGGTGGATTTCAACTGGCGCCGCATCCACGGACTGACGCTTTACGGGCGGGACTATCGCGCTCCGCGCCGGGCCATGGGGGTGCTGGTCATCGACACCGACCTGGACGTCCGGGGAGGTTTGGAGGCCGCGCTGCGCAAGCAGAAGGAAGCCGGGTACGGCGAGGACGGTCCGGTCATCCCGCTCGTGAAGGGCGGGACGGCGTTGTACTCGCTGAACGACAAGGCCTACGTGGCGCTGGCGCCGGGGCGTCCGGTGGTGATCGGGCAGTCACGAGCCCAGGTCGAGGAGGCGCGCGAAGTCCTGCTCGGCACGCGCGACAGCCTTACCGCGGGCGGGGCCGCCCTTGAGACGCCGGGGGCGCCGGGTTCGTTCTTCCTCGTCGCCGCCGCCAAGGGCTTTGCCAGCGAGGCACCTATTCCGCCCCAGGCCCAGGTGTTGCGCATGGCTGATGGCTTGCAGGCGACGTTGGCCGAGCAGGGCGACAATCTCCTGCTCAACCTCCGTCTGCTCACGCGCGACGCCCGCGTCAGTGAGCAGGTGGCGCAGGTCATCCAGGGACTCAAGGCGCTCGTTGCGCTGGGCCAGGTGGACAACCAGGAGTTGAAGGACCTGTCGCAGATGGTGAACGTGTCCGCGTCCGGGCGGAACGCGGATCTGCACCTCCGGATCCCCATCGAGAAGATCCAACAACGCATTCGCCAGCAGGCGGAGGAAGAGGGATGGTAACCGGAGCCGTCGCATGACTTCCGTTGCCCGTCAGCAGCCCGCCGGCCCCGGTTCCCGATCCCGAACCGGAGAGCCGGCGGCGGCGTGTGCCGGTCGGCCGTCCACGGTCGACCGGGCGGAGGAAACGGCGGCGGAACGGTCGGACGAGGAATTGATCGCCGGCAGCCGCCGGGGCTCCGCGGAGGACTTCGCCGGCCTCGTGGATCGCCATGCGCCGGCGGTCTTCAATTATCTCTGGAAGTTCGTTGGCAACCCGCACGACGCCGAGGATCTCACGCAAGATACCTTCCTGAAAGCCTGGCGGGGCATGGCGCGATTTCAGACCACGCGGGCCTTCATTCCGTGGTTGTTCACCATCGCGCGGCGCACGGCCTTGAACCATTTCCGCGCCCGTCGACCCAACGAGGAGTTCACCGAGCAGACGCTGGCCGCGCCGGCGGGGGAGGTCCCCGACCGGGTAACCGAACAGGCCGATCTGGCGGACTCGATCTGGCGTCATGCCCGTCGGCTCAAGCCGCGCCAACGCGAGGCGTTGTGGCTGCACTATGGCGAGGGCCTGGACGTCGAGGAGGTGGCGCGGGTCATGCGCACGACCCGGATTTGTGTGCGGGTGCTCCTGCATCGCGGTCGCAACGAACTGCGCCGCCGGCTGGAGGGGACGGGGGAGTTCACCCCTTCCGGTTCCGGCGCGGCGGCGGTCGACTGGTCTTTTTCCCCATGATTCGCTGTCTATTGCACGAATGGTTGTCCCCCCTCACCGGGGACCGGTCCGACCGGGGGCCGCGCTGGTTGCGGCGGCATCGCGCCGCCTGTCCCCGTTGCGAACACGCCGCGTCCGGGCGGCGGGCCGTGGCGGCGCGGTTGCGCGCCGAAGCGGCGCGTGAACGTCGCCCCGTTCCGCCGTTCCTGGCGGCGCGGATTCGCTCGGCGGTGAAGCGGGCGGAAGCGCAGGCCCGGCCCGGCGGCGTGGGGCGGCGACGCTGGATGGGTTGGTCGCTGGCGGCGGTGGCGGGGCTGGCCGTGGCGCTGGCTTTCGGACCGTGGTGGCGCCCCCGGACGGTGGAGATCGACCTGGCCGAGTTCACCCGCGAACAAGCCGGGCGTTTGACGCAGCAGGTGCGGAATCTCCCGCCGGAACCGGTGCGCGCACTGACCCGGATCGATCGTCCCCTGCAGACCGAGCTGGAGGCCATCCTGGCGGATGCGCGGACCGCCGCCCTTTCGCTGGCGCGCGTCTGCGTCCCCGAGGAATCCATCGCGTCGCGGCCTTGAGGCGCGGCGCAGGCGACCGACCGGTCAGAGCAGCCCGCGGCGTTCGAGGTCGTCCTCGTCGAGACCGAGATAGTGCCCGAGTTCGTGGAGGAACGTCGTCCGCACTTCGCCCCGGAAGAGGTCCTCGTCGCCTTCGGAGAAATCCCAGAGGTTTTCGAGGTAGAGGATGATCTGCGACGGCACGTCGATCAGGGCGCTTTCGGCCTCGCCATATTCCGGGCCGACGAAGAGGCCGAGGGTGTCGGGATCGATGCCGTCGGCGACGGTTTCCGCGTTCGGGGCCGGCTCGAAGCAGACCGGCAGGGTCTCGGCGTGACGGCGCAGTTCGGCGGGCAGGGCGCGCACGGTCCGGGTGACCACCGATTCGGCGATGCCCTGGAGCTTGAGCAGGTCGGGCAGTTGCATGGCGTTTCAGGCGGCGTTGCGCCGGCGGTTCAGGCGACGGGACTCCCGGAAGCGTTCCAACACGCCGGGGTTTTCCTCGAGAAACCGGGCGAGATCCGCCATCACCGCCACGGTGGCCGGGCTGAGATGGTGTTCGATACCTTCGATGTCGCGCCGCTGCGTGGCCTCGTCGATTTCGAGGAGCGAGAAGAACCGGGAGAGCATCTCGTGCCGTTCCTGGATGCCCACGGCGACCTCGAGCCCCTTCTCGGTCAGCAGAACGCCGCGGTACTTCTCATAATTCAGGTAGCCCTGTTCGCCGAGCCGCTGGACCATGCTGGTCACCGAGGCCTGGGTCACGCGCAACGACGAGGCGATGTCCACCACGCGGGCGTATCCCTTCTCCTGGATGAGCTCGTG
Organism: Verrucomicrobiales bacterium; assembly: GCA_024233305.1. Lineage (GTDB taxonomy): Bacteria > Verrucomicrobiota > Verrucomicrobiia > Limisphaerales > J093 > J093. Next base: position 708,100 of record JACKPV010000022.1, on the reverse strand, counting down.
AATGCGCTCGAGATAGTCCTCCGCGCTCTGACTGGGTGTGGGTGCCATGATGCTGCCTGCGGGTATAAACCACACTCCGGGCGGGCAGGGCAAGCCGGGGGTTCCGTCCGTGCCCGCGCTTGATCCCGGGCGCCGGGTTCCGCCGCGGTTTGTTGTCGCCAACGCCGGTTGTCGACCGGCATTCTCGGGGTGCCAATCGGGATTCGCACGCCCCTCGCAAAAGGCATCGGGCCGCCGGCCGCCGGGGGGCGCTTGGTTCCCCGAGGGACAGGCAACCGGACACGAATTCATGCCACCGCGCGTCATTCTGGTCACCGGCGCCAACGGCGCATTGGGGCAGGCCATCGCCCGGGCGTTTCTCGATGAATCGCCCGCGAACCACGTCTGTCTCGGCGTGCGCGCGCGGCGGGATCGGGCGGATTCCCTCGGCGAAGCGTTTCCCGACCGGACGACCGCGGTGGCGCTGGACGTCACTGATCCGGCGGCCTGGCGTTCGGCGGTGGCCGAAATCACAGCCCGATTCGACCGGTTGGATGTGCTGGTGAACAATGCCGGCTTTCACGAGGACGCCCTGCTCGCCACGATGGCGCCCGAATCCTGGGACCGGGTTCTCGCCGCGAATTTGAACGCAGTGTTCCACGGCTGTCAGGCGGTGCTCCCGACCATGATCAGCCATCGACACGGACGCATCATCAACATCGCCTCCCTCAGCGCCCTGCTGGCGCCGGCCGGCCAGGCGAACTACGCGGCGGCCAAGGCGGGCGTCGTGGCGCTTGGACAATCGCTGGCCAAGGAAGTCGCGCGGATCGGGATCACGGTCAACACTGTCTGTCCGGGCTACATCGATTCGGACCAGCTCGAGCGGCTGCCCGCGGAACGCCGGCAGGCGGCTTTGGCGCAGGTGCCGATGCGGCGGTTTGGCCGGCCGGATGAAGTCGCGGCAGCGGTCCGGTTTCTGGCTTGTTCCGAGGCCGGTTATGTCACAGGCTCTACCCTCAAAATCGACGGCGGAATTCTCTGAATGGAAGCGACGGACGAATTGAAAGCGGAGGTGCGGGACCTCCTGATCACCAACCTGATGTTGCAGGACGCGGCGGAGTCCCTCGGGGACGACACGCCGCTGTTCGGTCCGGACGGCATGGGGTTGGACTCCGTCGATGCCCTCCAGATCGTGGTGGCCCTCGACAAGCACTACGGCCTCAAGATCTCGGATGCCGACGCCGCGCGGCAGGTGCTCGCGAGCATCGATACCATCGCCGCCGCCATCGCTGAGTCGTCCGCCGCGACGCCGGCGGAAGGCCTGTGATCCGTGGCCGTGCCTTGGCGCGTAGCCCTGGTAAGTCGAGTCGGCGCATCGTTCGCTCCCAGTAGGGCGGCGTCGCGCGTGGGAGCGACGGGTTATCGTGGTGAACGAGCAACGGATCATTCGAAGTCGAACCCGGCCCCCGGATCCGCGCCGACCGGCGGCGCTTTCACCGCTTGGTCGCGGTTCGCGCGGCGGTTCCTCTCCGTCCCGCGGTCGCGGGTAGCCGGAGCGCGTCGGTTTGCGGCGGATTCCGGAGCCGGACGGGGTCGGTTGTCGGGTGATCGGTAGCGGGGTGCGTTCAGTGCCGGTTGATCCAGAGTTGCACCCAGCCGTCCACGACGATCTGTTTCGTGCCTTTCAGGAGAAACCAGAGGACGAAGGGTCCGGCGGCCAGTGTCCATGCTGCCATGGTGGCTTCGTCACCCCATCCGAGCAGCACGGCGAACGCCGCGAGAAAGGAGCCCAGCACGAGCCGGCCCACACCTCCCGCGATGGCCGCGCGCGCCTTGCGGATTGCCTGTTTCCGTCCCGCATCGATTTCGACGCTCAGCTCGTTGACCATGAGTGGTTCACTGGATTGACAACCGGCAGCGGCGCGGAGGGAGCGCGTCCCGTTCGCCATCGACGCCACGGCCGTCAAAGGGGGAAACGCAAAGCGCGGACGACGGTTATCAGGTTTCCCCCGTTTCTTCCGTGAAGCGCAACGAGGCAGGTCCGCGCCGACCGCCTGCTTCCGGCTCAGCGAACGACCGGAACCATCCGGATGGCGTCGAGCAACAGGGCGCTGCCGGTGTCGTCCGGGCTACGCTTCGTAAAGATCAAGTCGAGTTCGGCGCCGGCGGGAGTGAACTGCTCGCTCCACACTTCGTGGTAGGGGTTGGTTTCGCCGACAGGTGGGACTTCGTGTTCCGCGACGATCTCCATCCCGCCCAAGTCGACCCGGCAGATCGGGCTCGATCCCAGCCGCGCGTTCTCAAAGTAGTGCAGCCGGTAAGCCACCCCGGGCGACAGGCCTGCCACCCGCTGGGACACGGCGCCGTCATCCTCGATGAACAGGGCCTGCCGGCCTTCCGGAATGGCGCCGTTGTCGGTGAAGATGCTGCCGAACGACCCGGGGTTGACGCCCCAGCGGTAGGCGTCCTCGCTGGCGCCGCTGAAGGTCCAGCCGGTGACCGGCCGGTTGTCCTTCGGGTAGCCAGGGCTGCGGGTGTAGCGGTCCGCCTCGAAACTGGGATTGACCAGTGCGACATCCAATTCCCGTGCCCGGTAGAACCTCGGTGAAGCGTCGGGGCCAACGCTCACCTGCAACCAATCGTCGTTCCCGACGACCGTGCGCAGCGGCATCCAAGACCCATTGACCGGATCGTCTGTAGCCTCCAGTCCGTAGAACCTGCCCTCCACAGCGGGACCGAGACCGAGGCTAACCTCGCCGCCGGACATTAGGATGCGTGTTTGCAGCGAAACGTCGTACGGGACCTTGTCCGGCCCGGCGGCGAAGCTGGCGGCAACGGCCTCAGGGCCGAGGGCCGTGTCGTAGATGCGGAATTCCGAAATGCCACCTTGAAAGGTCGGGTCGAAGAACTGGGAGCGTCCGAGCCAGTTGTTGGCAGTGGGACCAATCAGCGCGGGAGTCAGGGTGAGGGTTTCGTTCCGTCCGACCTCGACGCCGTTCACATACAACACTCCGAGGCCGGCGCCGCCGTCGGAGGCCAGGGCGATGTGCGTTTCCTCGTCGACCGGCGGGCGTCCCCCGGTCCATTCGAGGATCTGTTCGCCCTGGCCGCCGCCCGTGACGGTGAAGCCGCCGCGCAGGTTCCCATAGGCGCTGGGGAGGGAGAGGAAGAAGTAGCGCGTGCCCAGGGCCGGCGAAGGCCACGGGAAATCCTCGCCGCCCGTGCTGTTCCCGAAGTCAAACAGCCGGGCCCACGGACCGCTCCCCCGGTCGGTTGCCCAGAGTTCAATCGTGACCGCGTGGTAGTCGCTCAGCAGATCGTTGGGCAGGTCGACATACTGACCAAGTTGAACCAGTTCAACCGCTCCGTGGACGATGGTCGCTCCGCTCATGAGTTCCCCATGCGCCCCGCCAATGCTGTCCTTCGCGTCGTAGGTGAACGAATAGCGATGGCGCAGGGAGGATGGGGTGGGCGGTTGAGCCGCCGGCGAACCGAGTGCCGGACCGGATGGCGGGTCGGCAGCCAAGCTCGAAAGCGGATACGCGCCGGCTCCGCCCAAGGCGAGCAGCAACCATCCCAGCGGCGCGAGACCATGCTGGTGCCGGCGGTGTTCTGCGACGGAACCGATGGTGGGCCGGCAGTCACGGCAGTCGTTCCGAACGGTTTCAGGATTGGGGATGCGGTTCATTTTGGGGTCGGCGCTTGGCCCGTTGTGCAGCTCCTGAACCTTCATCCCATCCCTCGCCCCATCTGATGGGGTGAGGGCACTCGGAGGGCGGGTGAGGGGACTTCGTAGCTTGTTCCGGTGGCTCCTCATTACTGTCCCGCCGGCTGGCGGAGCATGAAGCAGGCGGCGGTCTCCGTGGCGGGCAACTCGACGCGCAGGGAGCGTCGGGAAATCTCTGGAACGACGGGCGCCTCGTGCCACGCTTCCGCCGTCGGAACGCCACCCTCGCTCGTCAGGAGATCGAAGTTGAATGCGCGCACCGGCCATTCCAGGCGGATGGACTTCGTCTCGGGCAGCCACTCGACGTTCAACACCGGTTGGTAACCCGGAGGACAATCGTCCCCGGCGGCGAGGCTCAGCGGATCGTTGACGCGCAGGTAGTCCGGGCTGCCGTCGTTGCTGACCTCGATAGCCGGCGTGTCGTCAACGCAGGCTTGGCGGAACCCCCAGCCGAAATGGGTGTCGTTCTGGTCCTCTGCAGTGACTTTCCAGGAGTGCAGGGACCGCGTCTCGCCACGCTCGGATTCAACCGCGAAATCGCGGAAGGTCACGCGGGTGTAGCCAGGGTTGAGCGAGGTGAAGTTCTCCGTGGCCAGGACCACGGCGTCCCCAGCCCGGAGGTAGCGCGCGGACGATTCCGGGAGCAGAAAGCGAACCGTGTTGGTGAAGGCCCCGTCGCTCCAACTGACGCGCCAAATGCGGTAGAGGCCCGCGGTCAAGGTGAAGGTATCCGGGCAGTTCCAGCCCCCCACGTCGGTGGTGGTGCCTTCCCGGGTGACCTCGACCGCGAGTTCCTCCCCGTTCAGCGGTCGCATGCTCCAGGCCGAGATCTGCCAGAGCTCGTTGATGGCGTCCACCTCGTAGGAGTTCAGGACCAGTTCGTCCACCGGCTCGGCCAACCGGGCGCCGATCTGACCGCCGAAGTAAAGGTCGGTGACGCCGGCGCCGAAGCCGGTCTCGTAGAGGATGGTGCCGGCGTGGCCGGTGGCGCATTGCGGCTTGTTGTAGAGGGGGCGGCCGTTGGTCGCCTGGAACTGGATGCTCTGCGGGTGCTCCCCTCCGGGCGTGTAGAAATTGACCCAGCAGAACACGAGCTTCCAGGAGGAGCCCATGGGATTCTCAGGGCCGAGATTCGCGTCGAACCGGATGCGATACGAAAGCCGTACCGCGTCGGGGATCTGGTTCTCCGGCGATGGCGAGGACACCAGGAAGCTGCTGCCGCAAGGGATGTTCGTGCCGTCCGGTTGTGGGCCGCAGCCACCATGGGTCTCTCCAGGCGACAGGAAGCCCCCGGACAGCAGCAAGGCCGTGAAGATGGGGGCACGAGTCGTGAGGAGGCAGGCGGGGTTGGCCGCGAGGCAGGTGCGCAAGATGGAGGGCATGTCCAGGGCAGTCGGGATGACTAGGGAAGCACGGTCATCCGGTAGTACTCATGGTCCGGGTGGCGGGCGGGGTGCTCGAACTGGATGAGGTTGCCCTGGCCTACGTCGTCCAGCAGCAGTTCCCAATCTCTGAGGTTCGACGATTTCTCGAGGCGATGTCGCCGGCCATGGGCGGCCACGAAGTCGAACCGCACCGGCTCGTCGCGAGGCCGCAAACGGGCGTAATCGAACCCGTGGATTTCGCCGGACAACCAGCCCGCCCCGTCGGCCCCGACGGCCAGGAATTGAAAGCCGTTGTAGGCGATGTCCGTCACGGGGGTGATCCCGGGCAGGCTGACGCTCTTGAGATTCCCGATGTCGGCGCCACGCCACAAGCCTGCCGCGCTGCTGCCCCCTTTGCTCACAAAGAACTGACCGACCCCGCCGCCGACACTGGTGAGGGAGGTGTAACCGGAGGGGTCGCGGCGCTCCCAATGGAGGCCGTCGAGGGACCAGGCAATGACGCCGTTGCTCGCTGTGCCGATGTTCCCGACGGCGACGAAACGGTCGCCCACGTGGGCGATGTCCACCCACGTGACCTGTCCGCCCGGGATCGTCGCCGGGGTCCATTCCGTCCGGTCGTCCGAAACCCAGACCTGGCTCGCCTGGAGTTCGAAGGCCGCATACCGACCCGGGTGTCCGCCAAAGGCGACGGCGCGCAGCGAGTCGGTCGAGGAAACCGTCGCCAACGGGGTGGCTGTTCCGTCCGCTGCGACGGAGAACAAGGCGCCTTTGTCGCCGCTGGCCGTAAACTGCCCCTGCGCGAAGACGACCCCGAGCAGGCGGGCGGAGGTCGAGTAGTACTTCGGCTTCGCACCCGCGGCGGCATCGAGCGGCCAGTTGGCGATCACGGACTTGTTGGCACTGAGCTGGCGCCCCACGGCGATGATCCGGCCATCGCCGACCGCCACGTCGTAGAGGTCCACGCCGCGGGTGGTCGAGGTCTCGTGCGGGACCTTCCAGGACTCCCACGTGCGCCCGTCCCGGGAGCGCAGCACGTGCCCGTTGGGTGAGTTGTCCTCGGTGATCGCCGCCCACCAGCCATCCCCGGTGGCGACTCCGAAGATCTTCTGGCCCGAAGCGGACACGGTCACGCGTTCCCAGGAATCAAGCCCGGCGGCGGTGAGGTTGAGGGACGGGGTGACGAGGAGGAGGATCGATGCCAAGGTCTTTGATGTCATGGTTGGAATGAGTCTGCGTTCTAAAGAGGTGACACCCAACGCTGGGAGATGAGGCCGCGGGTTCGATTGGGGAGGGGATAGTGAGCATCCACCTCCCCCGCGTTTGCAGCGACGCTTGTTTCCGTCGCATCGCAGGGGAGCGTTGACCGAAATTCCAGGGGCCACTTCCACATGCCTATTCGTCTGTCTCCAGGATCGTACTGGAGACGCCGCAGCCCAGAGCAGTGGCTCTACCCTGAGTGGGCGAGATCGACTTCTGCACGTGGTCCTGCGTTGCAACTCCCGGTTATTGCGCGTCATCGTCGGAAGGCAGATCACTATCTGCGCCTTGCGATTTCCACCGCAGGGTTTCCCGCAAGCAGTGCCGAGTAGGTAACCGCGCCTGCCAGTGGCATGGTCGGGATGTTGAAGGCTTGGTTGGGTAGTAGACCTATGATTGAGGTCGCGTCTGACACCAGCCCTCGTGCAGCCCAGTCGTAGTAATCGACCAGGAAATCATGGAACTTCGAGATGGAGTTGATGCCGGGGACGGCAAACTGGAGTGAACTTGCGAGCCACCCTCCTTCAGGCAGGGCGCGTCCCCAGACATCATTTGGCAGGCGCACTTGAAATCCGACGGTGTCCGTGCCGAAGAAGATCAAGTCCAAGAACCTACTCCCGGTGGTGGTCGGCCCGATGCGAACTCCCGCCGCAATCATCGAACCAGTGTCATAGCCTTCATCGTGAATCTCCCGCCCCAGCCTGAAGGTCGCGCTGGCCCCCACATAGGTCTCGTAGATGCCCTTCCCCAACCCGCCACCCGCTGAGAACAGGAAGGAAGTCCGGAAACTGCCTCCCTGAATCGACGCGCTGAGGCCGCCCACCAGACCATGCGCAGCCGACCTTACGAAGATGTCGGCCCCGGCTGAACCGAAGAGGTAGTTCTTCACGTGGAAGCCCCGAGAGGCATCGACAGCACTGAACCCGCCGGGTTGCTGCGGCAACGCCGTGTACGGCTGGGCGATCTTGTGGTACTGGAAGGCATTGTCCACTGCCTGAAAAGCAATGCTGGTTCCAGCGGACACCAAGGTCGATCTCAGGTCTCCTCTGGACGCAACGGCCCCTTGCGTAGCTCCACCCAGACCAGCTGCGATCAATGAAGGCGCACCCAAACCGCCGCTAATCGCCGTGGCAGCCATACCCGCAGCAATAGCCCCTGCCGTTCTGCCGTGTTCCCGGAAGAAGTGCTGGACGTTCCCGAACGAGAAGTAACCGGTCGGGTCGGTGAGGGTGAGGGGGTTATTGAGGACGTAGGAGTAGCGGTTGTGCGATTGGAGGTTGCCGGGCGATTGGATCAGGGGATCGGCACTCAGCATGCGGCCAAGCACCGGGTCGTACGAACGTCCCCCCATGTGGATGACGTCGAGGGCGTCGAGTTGGAGGTGGCCGGTGAAGGCGCGTTCGGTAACGTCGCTGCGGAGGGTTCCTGACGGGATGTTGTTCCAGGCTTCGTCGCGGCGTTTGCCGAATGGGTCGTAACTGAAACGCTCGATCACCGCGCCGGTGTCGTCGGTCACGGTGTCGGTTGAGCTCAGGTGATCGCCGTGCAGGTAACGGGTCCGGGTGGCGGTGAGGGTTTCGCCGTTGAATTCGCGGGTGTAAACCGCCGAGCCGAGGTAGTGCTTTTCAGTGCGGGCGGTTCCGCGCCGTTCGATCTCGTAGGCGCCCCCGAGGTAGAGCGTGGTGGTGGTCGCGCCGCCAACCGTGGCCACCTGCTTGATGCGTGCGTGGTCGGGGTCGTAGGTGAAGGCGCTGGTGGCCGTGCCCTTGCTGATCAGCAGGGGCTTGTTGAAGGAGGTGTAGGTGATGGTGCGCCCGCCGCCGGAGGTCTGGTTGCCGTTGCTGTCGTAGAAGTAGTCCACGCCGCCCGCGCGGGACACGGCGTTGGGGCCGCCGCCATTCCCGGCGTATTCGTAGCCTCCCACATCTGACTTGAACGTGATGCCGCCCCGGCGGTTGTAATCGCAGGTCAAGGCAGCCCGGCCATCAATGACCGCGTTGGTCAGACGGCTGAGGTTGTCGTAAGTGAACCGCTCGAGCAATCCCTGCCGGTGATCGGTGCGCCAGCGGAGGTTGCCGAGGTCGTTGAACTCGTATTCCAAGTTCTGAATGGAACCGTCGGTTCCGGTGACGATGGTGTCAATCCAGCCGCGTTCCGGGTCATAAGCGCGCGTGGTGGTGACGCCGTTGCCGAGGGTTTCGCGGGTGGTCTGACCGGCGGCATTCATCGCCTTCAACCGCCAGACCTCCTGATCCGCCGTTTCGTTGAACGTGGAAACGAGGTAACTCCGCGCGTTGTATTCGTTCCTCAGGCTGACCCCGGAGGGGAACCGCGTGGTTGCCACGTGGCTGAAGGCGTCATACGTCGCGCCGAACGTGTAATCCTGGCCCTCGAAGGTGATGGTGTGGTTCGCCGGCCGGCTCAAGGGATCGTAGGCATGGACCCGCGTGTAGCCGCCGGGGCCGTTCACCCGGGCCAGCCGGCCCACGCCATGCGCGGCCGTGTCGTAGGTCCAGCGGGTCTCCCCCTCGGCCTCGACGCGCCGGGTCAGGCGTCCCAGCTTGTCGTATTCGAAGCTGACGCCCTGGCCTTTGGCGTCCCGTTGGCCGATGAGCTCGCCCAACACATTGTTCGTGTAGGCCCATGTTCCCATGTCCGGGTCCACCATGGACGTCTTCCGCCCGCGCAGATCGTAGTCGATGGTGGTGACGACGTTTCCGGGGGCGGTGGTGCGGGTGAGATTGCCGAAGGGATCGTATTCGTAGTGGATGACGCTGTGCGCGTCGTTTTCCACTTGGAGAAGCTGTCCCTGACTGTCCCGGGTTTGAATGGCAACGTGATTGAGGGGATCGGTCGCGGTGATCACCCGGCCTTCGTACTTGGTGGTGGAAACCGAGTCGTCGGGCAGGGTTTCGGTGCGGACGCGGCCCAGGACATCGTAGGTGAACTTGGTCCATTGAGGTGTCTCGCCCTGGAAGTAACTCCGCGAGGTTCGTTTGGTGCGGCCGAACTCGTCGTATTCGTTGTCCTGGAACACGAGCCGGCCGTCCAGCCCCTCCGTGGCCACGCGCAAGGTGCGGCCCAGTTTGTCCAGATAGGCCGTGGAGGGGGCCCGGCCGGACTCCTTGGTGCGGAGCAAATAGGTCGCGCGGGGCGGTGCGTTGGCGTCGCGCTTGGCGTAGGTGAGCGTGGTGGTGGTGCCGTCCGCCCGGGTTTCCCGGAGTTTCCGGCCGAAGCCGTCATACTTCCACGCGGTCGTGAGTCCATTGGCATCGACGGCGTTGGTGACCACGCCGAACCGACCGTCGGAGCCCAACCGCTCGACGTGATCCAGGGCGTTCGTCATGCGAACGGGAAAGCGACCGAGTGAGTCGTAGGCGGTGCCGGAAGTGCGGGTGGCGATGCCGTTGCCGCTTACGGTGACACGGCTGCGGTTTCCGAAACGGTCGTGGGCGTAGTCGGTTTGGAGGCGCAGTTTGGGGTGATCCGGTTCGATGACCTCGCTGGCGAGCAGGCCGTCCGAATCGTAAGTGAAGGCCGAGGTGCGGGTCTGGGCGTTCTGGCCTGGAGCGTCGCTGGTGACCGCGGCGCGGGTGAGCCGTCCGAGCAACCAGCGACCGGGATCGTTCTGGTAGGTGTTGACAGTGGTCTTCCTGTAACCGTCGCCGGAATCCACGATGATCCGGGTCGGGTTGCCGTAATCATCCCCGCTGAAGCTGGTGGTGGTGGTGACGCTGGTGATGAGCGAGCCGTTCAGTTCATAGGCATTGGCCACGCTGGAATCGTTGTAAACGAAGAAGCGGTCAGGGCCCGGGCCCGTGAAGGTCCGGGAGTTCCACGTGTTGAGGGTGTGGTTGAGCGTGGTGCCGTCGCCCTCGATCAAACGGGACTCCTTCACCTGTCCGTTGTAGGGGAAATCCTGCCGGTAGCGCGTGACGGTGTGCAAATGGTTGCGGGCGTCCTCCACCTCCGTGGTGGCGAAGCCGAGGAAACCCCGGCCGCTGATGTCCGCGCGCCCGCCCGAGTAATGGTGGAGGAGTTCGTAGAGCCCACCCTGGCCGTCACTCAGGCGCTGGCTTTCCACAACGTAAAGCGGGCCGTGCAAATCCTGAACGGGATAGGCGGCGTCCGTTCCCGACGTGTAGAAGGGCGCGTCCGTCAGCGGTTGATAGGACACCTCGGTGGTATTGCCCTGGCCGTCCGTGATCCGGCCCAGCAGATCAGGATAACGCTCTTGATCCTGCCCTTGAGCCTTCCATACATGGATCCCCTGCCGATCCACGAAGTGCACCAGGTCGGACCGGCCGTCACCGTCGAAATCGCCCACTTGATAGCGGAAGCCGCCCTCGCCCATCAGGCCGTAGGGGTCGTCGGAGGAGTTGTCGAACGGCCGGGTCACCTTGAAACTGCCGTCCCCGCGCGAGATCCAAAGAAAGGCATCGGTGTTGCTGAAGAAGTGGATGAGGTCCGTGCGACCATCGCCGTTGAAGTCGGCGATCGAGAACTTGTAGGCGTTTTCGTCATAGCGGCCGGGGTCCTTTCCCTTGAAGTCGTAATCGGCGTTCAGCACTCCGCCGCTGCTGCCGCAGCCGAGGTAGAACGTGGAAGCCGTCTGCGGGATGACGTTGAAACGCCCGTCCCCAAGGCTCATCCAAACGTAAAGCGAATCGGAACCGGCGAAGTGAATCAGGTCCGTGCGACCGTTCCCGTCGAAATCGCCGGTGCGGAAATCCGAATCATTGGCGCGAAGATCGAGGTCGTAGTCCGGCGCATGTGACTGCCGGTCGAAGTGACCGTTTCCGAGGGATGTCCAGAGCCAGTACTGGTCGCGCTCCTTGATATGGAGGAGGTCGGTGAGACCATCGCCGTTGACATCGAAGACGAGGTAGTTGTCATCGTTCTCGGTGGGCCGGTAGGACTCTTCAGGGGCGATGGACTCGGTCAGAAAGCGGAACGTCCCGTCGCCGCGGGAAAGCCAGACCTTGACCGTCGAGGGATTCACGACGTGGAAGAGATCGGTCCGCCCGTCCCCGTTCCAGTCTCCCGCGTAATAGCGCAAATGCCCCTTGTCCCCGTTCTGCAGAATGTCGCCGTAACCTGCGGGGGTACAATCCGAAATACTGAAACGGCCAGCCGGAGTCGCACGCCAGAGCTCGGCCTTATTGTCGCGCCGGGGGTGGAAGAAGTCGGTTCGGCCGTCGCCATTGAAGTCGCCAGCCACGAAATAGAAGTGATCCTCTTTGTCTTTGTGATAATCACCGACACCGTCCTGGGTGAAACCAGCCACATTGAACCGGCCACCACTATCACTCAACCACACGTTGTAGTGGTTGTCGTCCGGCAGGTGGAGCAGGTCGGACTTGCCGTCGCCGTTGAAGTCGCCCGTGAGATAGCGATAGTCACCGGCATCGGCCCAATACTTGGTGCCGGGGAGGAACTTGTCCTGGATCGCGAAGAAGAGTTCGGTGTCGAAGTCGGTCCACTGGTCGAAGCGGGTCGGCGGAAAGCACGTGCCGTCGGCGTTGCAGAGCGTGACCGAGTTGAGCCGGGAACGCCCGGTGGCGTGCCCTTCCTCATAGAGGAACGTGTAGGTAAAGACGGGATTCCCCTGCACGGAGGTCCGAATGCCCTTCAACAGTCGGGAAACCGTCACCGGAAACGGTCCCACCCGTCCCTTCACGAGATCGGGACGCGAACCGTAGAGGAACTCCACCGCCGCGAAGGGCGCGGTGCCCGCCTGGTCGTTGCCGGTGTAGGCAATGCGATTCGGGGTGTATTCACCCAGGGCATTGTCCTCGTGGTAGGAAACGGTGAGGTAATTGCCGCGGACATCCTCGATCCGGTTGACCGCCCAGAGCATCACCTCCGGGCTGCCCTGTCCTTCGATGCGGGAGTCCGGGGTGTTGCCGAATTCGAGAATCTGGCCGCTCTTGGTCCAGACCTTCCAGGAGGCCGGCCCGCTTCCCGCGTGTCCGTATGAGCGAACCCGGGTGAACGATTCGATTTCGGTGCGGTATTCGGTGCCGTCACCGCCGTCCGCGCCGCCGTTGACCGGCACCAGGCGCTGCCCGTCGAGGCAATAGCGATCGTTGGCATCGAAGCGCACGCCGCCGGTCACGCCATCCTGGGCGATGGTCTTCCCGCAGCGGGTGATGGTGGAGAGGCCGGAGAGGGAGGCGCCCATGCCGAGCAGACCGTTGCCGCCCCGGCTGTGGTAGGTGACGGCGAGACCCGGTTCCATCCCCGCGGTTCCCGGGGGAACGGCGATGGGCACGGAGAATGTGGCGGCCCCGGTGCTGTCCACCGCGAACTGGACGGGGAGGTTGCCGGTCGCATCCTTGGCCCGGGGGACGGGGGTGTCGTCGGTGGAGGTAAGGAACGGCTTTGAATACGATGGCCGGGCCAGGGGTTGGTTGAACGGGACCCGGACCAGGCGCACCGGCCACTGCAGCGGATTGCCGGTGCCGCAGTTGTAGGCCTTGTTCATCTCCCACAGGGAACCGTCCCGGCGGATGCCGAAACCCTTTTCCAAACCGATCTGAAACACCAACCAGTCCGTGCCGCCTTCGGCCGGTTCCGGGGTTTCGGTCAGGGCCATCAGGAGCTGGTTGGGCAGCCCCGGCATCGATGCCCAACGCCACAGGGAACCGTCGGTCCTCAGGGCGAAGAGGATGCCGGCAGGATTCGTGTCCACCGATGCCCAATCGGTCTCCGTGCCAATCTGAACGGCGTCGAAGAACGGCGATTCCGTCCTCTCGTTGGGGACGAGCCGCCAGAGGCTGCCGTCGTGCTTGATGCCCGCGCCCGAGCCAAATCCCCATTCGGCGACCTTCCAATCCCCGGAGTCGAGGGCCGGGACCGCGTGGCCGTCAGCAAAGACGTAGATGCCCCCATCATCGAGCACGAGGAGCGGCTGCAGATCGGATACCCATTGGGAGGTCCAGCCGGACTCGGACACATCCACACACCGTGCCGGCAGTGGCAGCAGCTCCGGTTGCTCGAGCATCGCGGCGCCGAGCCCAAATGGCGCCGGGATCCAGTTGCCCCAGACCCATAGCGAACCGTCCCGCTTGACCGCATAGCGAGTGTCGATGGGGAGCGGCCCGTTGCCGTTCGGGATCGAACTGAGGAAAACCTGTGCCCAGTCCGAATCGGTTCCGACGCGGACGAAGCTTGCGGAACCGAAGCGCGGCAATTGCCCGTTCGGATCCAGCCCGCCGGCACTCCAAAGGCTGCCGTCCCGCCGCACGGCGAGGCTCGTCTCCCCGCCGGCGGCGACCGAGAGCCAGTCGGTAAACGTGGAAACCTGGGTGGGCACCGAAGCAGCGATACCGGTGGACCCGAGTCCAAGCTGGCCGTTGTAGTTGCTGCCCCACGCCCAGAGCGTGCCGTCGTCCGCAATGGCCAGGGCGTGTTGCACCCCGACCGCCAGGGTGGTGGGCGCCGTCGCGCCGGAGGTGATTTCGCCGGGTGGCAGGGGCACGAGGTGCTGCACGTTGTCCGAGGAGACCGCGGACCCGTCGCGCAACCTGGCCTTGACCCGGAGCATGTGAACGCCGGGCGAAAGGTCGGTGGGCTGCCACTCGAAGGGTGGCTGCGTGAGGGTCGCCTTCAGCCGGTCGTCCACATAGAACCCGACGGCGACCACGCCCGTGAAGGCCTCCGGGATGTGGGCCCGGACGACGGCGGCCACTCCCGGCTCGGCGGCGAGGCTTCGTGCCGCCGGTTCCCCCGTCGGGTCGTCCAGCACGACTTCCAGGCTGACAGGCTCATTCAGGAAGGTTTCCTCGGACAGGGAAGTGCCGAGGAGGTACTCGTCGAGGTTCGTGAGCCAGTCGCCATCCCCATCCAGGCGGGCGTCGTTGCCGTCAACGGGGTTCAGCAGGCCGGGGTGGGCCAGCTCGAAGAGGTCGTCGATCCCGTCGCGGTCCTGATCGAGCGGCGCGGAGACGGGGACGCGCAGCAGCCTCAGGAAGACCGATGACCCCGCGTCAGCGACCAGGGGCACGCGGACTTCGAAGTCACCGGCGGTTTCCGGTCGGTAAACCGCGACGGGTTCCACGATGGCGGTGACCGTGACGCCTTGCAGCAGCACGTAATAGAAGCCGGGTTCCGCCGGGAAGCGAAGCGTACCTTCGGCGCCGCCCTGCCAGGTGAAGTCGGTGACCTCGAAGCCGGCTTGGGGGTCCAGCACGACCAGGGTGGCCTCGCGGCTGACGGTGGTTCCGGCGGCGTTGGTGACGACGACGGAGTAGCCGCCTTCGTCGCTGGGCTGGGCATCCTGGATCAACAGGGTCGTGGACTGCGCGCCGGGGATCGGTTCGCCGTCCTTCAGCCATTGGTAGGACAAGGGCGCGGTTCCGGTTGCCTGGACGGCGAACAGGGCATCCTGGCCTGCCAAGATAGCGAGGTCCACCGGCTCGACTTCAATGATAGGTGGCACCGGGACCGAGAGCACCGCCAATGCCACCGCCTGGCTGACGGTTTCGCCGACGGAGTTCGCCACGGAAACCGAATAGGATCCAACGTCCGAAGGTTGGACGTCCTCCAGGGTCAGGACCGGCGTGGTCGCCCCAGGGATGGGTTGCCCGTTGAAGAACCACTGATAGGTCAGTGGCGGGGTGCCGTCCGCTTCGACGGTGAACGAGAAACTGGCTCCCTGCAGCGCGCTTCCACCGGCGGGTGCGACCACGATGACCGGCTTCGACGGGGGCGCTCCCGAACAGACCAGCCGGGCGAGGCTCTGCCGGGGAATGCCTGCAAACCCGCTGAAATACCCACCGATCAAGAGGCCCCCGTCCGGTTGGATCGCCTGGGTCCAAATGATGCCGGGATCGTCAATCCCGTCGCCCGGATCGAACCCGGGGAGGACGCCGCCGTTGGGATTGAGGCGAACCAGTCCGTGGCGTGGGAGACCATTGACGGTTTGGAAAGCCCCCGCCACGGTGAGATTGCCCTCGGCATCGCGGACCATGCTCGTCACCTCCAGCCAGCCGGTCTCCGAGGCGAACGCGGGTCGGAACGACGGGTCAAGGCGGCCCGTCGCATCCAGGTGGACGAGGGTTTCGCGGGTGGTTTCGCCCGGCAACTCGAACGCTCCTCCAACAAGGATGCTGCCGGAATCGGCGATGACCAGGGTGTTCACCCGCAGGTCGTCGTGGACCAGGACGGTGATCGGGAAGAACGAGCGGTCCGCGGCGCCATCCGGCAGCAGGCGCACCAGCCCGGAGCGCGAAGTGGCGTCCTGAACCTCGTCGGCGCCTCCCACGAGAATGCGCCCATCCGGTTGGACGGCGAGGGCGTAGGGCTCGAGTCCTGCCGGAATCTGCGAGGCGAACGTGGGATCGAGGCCTCCGGTTGCGGTGAGGCGAGCGAGTCCCTGAACCCTGGAATTGCCATTGATGGTCTCCCATGAACCGCCGACCAGGATCCGTTCCGCTGCATCGACCACCACCGTGTTTACATACCCGGCGATGTCCGCGGCAAAGGTGGTGTCCACGGAGCCGTCCGGGTGGAGCCGGGCGAGACTGCCGCAGGGAAAGCCGTCGCAGGACAGGAAGTCACCCCCGGCAATGAGGTCACCATCGGGCAGCAGCGCCAGCGCGTAGACATCACCGTCGAAGCCCTCCCCGGGATCGAATGCCGGATCCAGAGCACCGTTGGCCAGCAACCGCGCCACCGAGGAGCGGGTTTGCCCGCCGTAGGCCTCGAAGGAGCCGCTGATCAGTATCCCCCCTTCCGGGGCAGGAGTGAGGGCGTAGACCTCGGCCTCCGAAGGAAGCAGCGATGTGAACGAATCATCGGGGCGCGGACAAGTTGGGTTCTGGCCCTGCGTGGTCAGACAGGCGGCGGCGACCAGTGCGACCCAGGCCGTCACCAACCGGGGAACGGACGATTGGCGGCAGACCCGCCTGCGCAACTGCTGCGTCCGTGCGTCGGGCGGGGTGGGCCTTGGGCGAAGGGGGTGAGTTCGCGTGGTTCGAGCGAGGCCGGGTTTGGTCGGTCCCCCTATTCCGGAGGGTGCCGGGGCGGGGTGTTTCCCCGGCAGCTTGAATTGCCGATGTTCGCGCAGGTTCTGTGCTGGTCCGATCCGGCTCATGTCGCGTGTCGCAAGGGGGTCGGCCGGCCTTGGGGTCGAGGCCGGGCGGACTCCAAAGGAAAGAACGCGGAAATGCCGTTCGGGTTATTCGCTATCATCAGCGGGGGCGCGGACGAGTGTCGGTCATGGCTCGGGCGTTCTCCGGGCCGACTCGATGGCGTCCGCTCGACGGCGGAGCCAGGTGATTTCGGCGGGGAGCAGGCGGTTGCCTTGCCCGGCCACGTCCGCGCAGCGGCGCAACAGGGCGGGCGAGTTCGGGTGCAAGCCTACGGCCCGGACCGGCAGCAGGTCGCTCCCGTTTGCCTCGGCAACCGCGAGATCTGCGTCCGTGGTGCGGCGGGTTCCCGGCGCGACCGTACGCGACGCCCGATCCGCCACAAACCAACGGGCGAAGACTTCTTCCGGGTGGTTGCCGGCCGATTCGCGGATCTGGCGGCAGGCTTCGTGGAGTTCATCCGGGGGGATGTAGCGGACCGCGCCGCCTCGGAGGTGTTGCTGGCCGCCCACTGCCTGCAAGAGCTGAAGCAGCGTGCGGGGCACGGGGCCATCGCCGGTCTCGGGAAGTCGCCAGAGGCGCACTGCGCGGTCGAGATGGCCGCACGCCAGCCACCGGCCGTCCGGTGACACGGCGAGGTCGGTGAGCTCGGAATGGGATCGCAGAGGTTCCGCCGCCTGCAGGAGGGTCGCCGTCTCGAAGCTGGCCACGCTGCCCGATTCGCGGGCCAGGAACAGGATCTCGCCGGTCGGGTCAAAGGCAATTCGCCGCAAGGGCTTGCGCAGCGGGAGGAGACGTTCGATGGGCGGGCGGGCGGCGAGGTCCCAGAGCCGCGCTTCCCCGGTCGCCATTCCCAGCGCGAGCCAGCGACCGTTTGGCGAGAAGGCCATGTCCGCCACGAGGGAGGCCGGAACAAAACCCGGCGGCAACGGCAGCGGTTCCAAGTCGGGCAGGGTGAACAGTTCGAGGCTTCGGCGACCCGTGAGCAGGGCGAGCCGGTCTCCCGCCGCGACCCATCGATCAGCCTCGCCCGGCTGGCTCGCAGTCGTGCGCTCGGCGAGCAACCGGTCGCCGGTCACGCTCCGGACACTTAGCCGGTTCGGAGGTTCCAGACGGATGCGCCACCGACCCGGCGCTTCTTCGGTCCGCCCCGCGCTGTCGGTTGGCGCCCGCTCCTCCGCCACGGGTTGACCGCTGTCGATCTGCCAATTGCGCGAGGTTCCCGCTGGTCCGTCGGCGAACACGCGATGCCCCTCCCGACTGAAGCCCAGGCCTCCAACCGCGGTCTCCGCCGGCAGCAGCAGCGGTCGCATCGCTCCGTCCAACGCGGTCCAGATCACCGCCGTCCCATCTTCCGAGCCCGTGATCAGCCGGGCGCCATCGTGGCTGAAGGCGAGGGCCGTAATCCGGGCTTGATGGCGAAGCCACTCGGACACGCGTTGCGCCGGGAGGATCTCCCAGAAAGCGGCGGTCGTTCCCTCCATGACCCCGGCCAGGCGCAGGCCCTCGGGGCTGTAGACGGCGAGGTCGAGGGGGTGGCGGATTACGGGTTGGCGGGCGAGCGGGCGGCCGGTGGCGCTTTCATAGGCGACGGTCAGGCCCCGGCTGCCGGCGAATGTCAGCAGCGTCTGGCCGGACGGCGAGAAGACGAAGCGATCCACCGGCTCGCGCGGGCTGATGCGTCCTGCCGATTCCCTCATCTCGGTGAAATCCCAGAACCGGACTTCCCCGGCTTCGTTCAGCGCGGCGAGACGGCGTCCGCCGGGGTCGCAGGCGGCATACACCCATTTCCCGGGCCAGCAGATGGTTGTCCGGCTGGTCCCGTCGCGGGCATCGAGCACCCGCAACGCGCCGGTCTTTCCGAGGAGAAAAACCTCGGACGAAGTCCCGCGCCAGCCCGCGGCGCAGAGTGGTTCATCGAGGCGCATCGCGAACCGCATCTCGCCGTCGCCAGCCGACCAGACGGAGACACTGCCCGGGTCGGTAACGGTCAACAGAGCGGCGCCATCGTCGCTGATCGCCGCCTCAACCAGCGGGGCGGCGGCGGTGACCCGGCGTCGGGGTGTCCCGGTGGCGGCGTCCCAGAACTGAACGGTCCGGCCCGAGACCGTGAGGAGTTCCCGGTCGCCGGGCAGGAAAGCCACCTGCCGGACGGGAGCCTCGTGGCGCAACGGCGCCAACAGCGGCAGCGGGAACGAGCGGGCGGCCAGCACCGACAGCGCGCGGCGGGCGCTCGCGTGGTCCTTCGGGCGGTCGCGGAGGGTGAGGTAGAGTTGGGCGATGGCCGAGGCGGCGTCATTGCGTTCGAGCAGTTCTTCGATCTGGGCGCGCTGCCGGGAGAGGTAGGCCGCCTGAAAGCGGGCATTCAGGTCCTCTGCCCGCCACCATTGCCAGGTGAGGGCGCTCGCCGCCAGGATCAGGATGCTGATGGCACCGGTGGCGAGCGCCGTGCGCGCCGGATGCCGTCGGGCCCAGCGGAGGGATTTTTCAAGGGCGGACACCGGCCGGGCCACCACGGGTTCGCCACGCAGAAAGCGTCCGAGATCCTCGACCAGATCCGCGGCGGAGGCATAGCGATGGCGCGGTTCGCGCTCGAGGCATTTGAGGCAGATTTGTTCCAGGTCGGCTGGCGGTGCGGGGCGAGCGGTGGTCGGCGAACCGGCCCCGGGGGTGCCGAGGTTTCGGGCGCGGGAGGGGGGGGTGATCGGGTCGGAGGCGGCTTTCCGCAGGATTTCCAGCGGCTGTTCGCCCCGGTGGGGTGGGTGTCCGGCAAGCAGTTCGTAAAGCACGGCCCCGAGGCTGTAGATGTCGGAGGCGGCGCTGGCGCTGGGCGAACCTTCCCGGGCCACCTCGGGGGCCAGGTAGGCCGGGGTGCCGATGACGGCGGTGAGGGCGGTGGGCGTCTCCGCCGCTTCGAGCAGGCGGGCAATGCCAAAGTCGCCCAGGTGCGCCGCGCCATTTTCATCCAGCAGCACGTTGCCGGGCTTGATGTCGCGGTGGAGCACGCCCCGGCTGTGGGCGTAGTGCGTGGCGCCGGCGAGGTCGACCATCAGGGTTGCGGCGGCGCGGGCTTCGTAGGTCTGCTCGGCAAGGCGTTCGGCCAGCGAGCCGCCGCTGAACGGCTTCATCGCCAGGAACAGTTCACCGTCCACCTCGCCGGCTTGGTAGACGGGCACGATGTGGGCATGGTGCAAAGCGGCGGTGGCTTCGGCCTCGCGCAGAAAGCGGGACCGGGCGGGGTCGTTCTCCCGACAGCCGGTGCGCAGGACTTTGAGGGCCACGGGCCGGTTGAGGCGGACCTGCACCGCCTGGTACACCACACCCGTCGCCCCGCGTCCCAGTTCGCCCAGGACCACGAAGTCGCCGAAGTTCTTCAAGTTCGAGGCCATGTTCCCCCGCGAGCCCGGGGCCTTCGCGCTGCCGCTTGGCACGGGCCTGCGCGGTCCGCGCCGTGATCCGGCAGCGGGCTCATCAATGATTGAACGCGAAACGGCCCCGGCGGTTATCCGGCAACCGCCTTCTCGTTTTCGTGAACGCCGCGTCAAGGCCCACAACGAAAGTCGTCAGAGCATCCGGGCCAGGATCTCGACGAGGTGCCGGAGTTCCTCGGCCAGGGCCTCCGGAGCCACGGTCCGGGCCACGTGTTCCCGGATCGCCTGGTAATAGGCCTTGCGGAGGTCGAACACGGCCTTCTTCACGACCCCGGCGCGGACGCCCAGCCGTTCGGCCACCGCGGCGTAGTCGCCCGGGGCAGGCGTGTTGAACATGAACCCGCGCAGTGCGACAAAGCGCTCGGAGGCACCGCGGGCCTGCCAGTCCGCCGCCACGCGGTTCACGGCCAGTTCGTGGACCAGCCGGGCCATCTCTTCCTCGAGCCGGGTGACGGCAGGCGGTCCTTCGGCGGCCAGCGAGTCTTCCAGTTCCAGCGGGAGCGAACCGCCGCCACGCTTGCGGGCCTGACGCCGGCGAACGCTGTCGCGGAGGAAGTTCCGCAAGCACACTTGCAGAAACACCCGAAACCGCGTGTCGCGCCGGTTGAACGTGCGCAGCAGCCGGCCGCCGAGCATTTCGAGGAGGAAATCGTGGGTCAGGTCCTCGGCGTCCGCGGGCGGGAGCCCGGCCCGGCGGAACCAATCGCAGATCGCCGGCCGGTAAAGCCCGGCGAGAAATCGCAGGGACTCGCCATGGTCCGTGGTCTCCCCGGCTGCCGCTGCGATGACCCGGGTCCAGCGGGTTTCGGGAAAGGCGGAACCGTCCTCCGCCGGAGCAGCCGGAAGCGGGCTTCGGGTTGTCTCCCCGCCCGGCTCACCGGCCACGATGGGAGTCGCCGCGAGTTCCGTGTCGAATGCCATTGTGTTGTCGGCCTTATACCCGGGGAGCGGGCGGGCGTCAGCAGGAAAGCAGCGTCCTGCCTGTCCCGGCCCGCGGTCGAGGACCGGCCCCTGGCGCAGGGTGGACAAGGGCGCTTCCGACGGCGAACATCGCGACGATTTGACGACGGCTATGGGAAGTTCCTTGTTCCTTGCGGACCTGCTCACTGGCCAGGAGCCGGGAGCCGCTCCGGGGGCTGGCCTTATTGGTTGCGGACGAAGCGCCGCCAGCCGATGCGGGACGGACCCCGTCGCCCGGTCATGGGAAACCTCGATGGCGGCTGCAACCCCAGGAATCCGGCGGGCCAATAGCCGATCGACCCGACCCGCCGGGAGGCGACGGACAGGCGCTGCGGTCGGCGTGCCGGTTTCGTGCCCATGACCATCGTCTTCTCGAATTACGATTCTCCCGGCAATCCGTGGTACGACGGCGGCGGCGCCCGCGCCATCCATGCGGTGGCCCGTCGGTTGGCGGTCCGCCACGAAGTGCGGGTGGTGACCGGGGCCTTCCCCGGCGGAAGCGACCGGCGGGTCGACGGGGTTCAGTATATGCGGGTCGGCTCGCGGCGGGCGGGACCGAAGTTGGGGCAAGTCCTTTTTCAGTTCGCCCTGCCCCGGGCCGTGCGACGCCTGGCGTTCGATGTCTGGGTCGAGAGCCTGACGCCGCCTTTCTCGACGGCCTGCCTGCAACGGTTCACCCGGCGTCCCGTGGTGGCGTTGACCCAGGTGCTGGCGGGCCGCGGCATGAGCGCGAAGTACCACCTTCCGTTCGCGGCCGTCGAACGGTGGGGGCTGCGCAGCTATCGCCGGGCCATCGCGACGTCCGCGCACCTGGAAGAGGAACTGCGGACGATCAATCCGCGATTGCAGACCTGTGTCATTCCCAACGGCGTGGAAGGGGAACTGGTGCGGCAACCGGTCGAGCGGGACGAACGCCACCTTCTGTTCATGGGGCGGATCGACATCGCGCAGAAGGGGGTGGACCTGTTGCTGGAAGCCCTCGCCGTCACGCCGGAGATCGCGCTTCCCCTGGTCATTGCCGGCGCCGGGGTGCCGCGGGATGAAGCGCGGGTCCGCCAGCGGGTCCGTGAGCTGGGGCTGGAAGCGCGCGTGCGACTGGTGGGGCGGGCCGATGGCGCGGCGCGGTTGCGGCTGTTCCGGGAGGCCTGCCTGCTGGCGCTGCCCTCGCGATTCGAGGCTTCGCCGCTGGTGATCGCCGAGGCGTTCTGCTTCGGGTTGCCGGTGGTGCACTTCGACATTCCCGAACTGCGCGGCTACCCGGCGGAGGCCTGTTGCAAGGTGCGGGCTTTCGAGGCGCCCGCCTATGGTGGAGCGCTCCGACGCTTGCTCGAGGACGCCCCGGCGCGAGCGGCCATGGGCCGGGCGGCGAAGGCCGCGGCGGCGGCCTACGACTGGGATCATCTGGCGCGGCGATACGAGGAATTTCTGCTGGCGGTCAGGGGCGGGCAGGCCGGCTGAAGTGGGGGTTCCGCGGGCGGTTTCCGCCGCCGGAAACGGATTTCCAATGCGGTCTTTTGGGAGGCTTTTGCAGGATTTGCGTGCGCGCTCTGGTCATCTGACCGGTGTTTTCCGAGATTGCTGTTTACAGCGGTCCTGCCCGGCGTAGACTGCCCCTCGCGCAAAGCCCATGAAGAAGATCGAGGCAATCATCAAACCGTTCAAACTGGAGGACGTCAAAGACGCGTTGGGCCAGATCGGGGTGGAAGGCATGACCGTCGGCGAGGTCAAGGGATTCGGGCGTCAGAAAGGCCACACGGAGATCTACCGGGGAAGCGAATACACGGTCGATTTCCTGCCCAAGATCAAGCTGGAGATGGTGCTCGCTGACGACCAGGTCCAGGCGGCCGTCGAGGCCATCGTCCAGGCGGCCCGGACGGGGAAGATCGGCGACGGCAAGGTCTTCGTTTTTCCGGTGGAGGATGCCATCCGGATTCGGACCGGCGACAAGGCCGAAAAGGCGCTCTGAGTTCCGGCGCGCCGCGGGGGGTGAGGGTTGCGGCCGCCCGGCGTGCCCGGGGGTTGGGGTGGTTGGCGGGGGGAGCGGAGACCGGTGGACGCCGGCGGGGGGCAGCATGGCAAAAGGCTCGTTGTCAAGCGCTTGATCGGGGCTGTGAATAACCGGGGAAAAAGAGTGAATATGTTCTGCTCGCCAGACCGGGCCGCTGCCCTTAGAACGGAATCCGAACGATGCGCTGTCCCCCGGTTGGACGGGATGGCACCGGGATGGCGCCCGGTGCTGGTGTTTCTGGCTCGCAAACAACCTGTTGATTACTAGAAGCTTATGACTTACCATGACGTAATTTCGGCGGTTTGGTGCCAGGCGTGGGCGGAGGTTCGGGAACGGCGCCGGGACGGTCTGGTGTAACTGGCTAGGGAAAAGCACGTTACATGATCGCCAGAAATCCCGGTGAATAACTTTTGGGAATGGACCACTGAACAACCGCCCGGCAGCCCCCGATGCAATCCCCCTGTCAGAAGCTCTGGAACGATGTTCGTCGCGTGTTGCGCGGGATGGTTTCCGCGGAGATTTTCAACCTCTGGTTCGCCAGTCTGAAGGCCCGTTCGCTGAACGGCGAGGAGATCGTGGTCGAGGCCGGCAACGAGTTTCATGAACTCTGGCTGACCAACAACTACCGGAGCCTGATCCAGGAGATTCTCAAGCACCACACCGGGCGGGAAATGGCGGTGCGGTTCACTGTGCGCCCGGGGGGCGCGGATGCCGTCGAGCCGGCGCCGTCCATGGCCGCGCCGGTCCCCGCCGCGCCGGCGGCGCCCCCGCCGCCTTCCCCCAAGCCGCGCGAGTCCGGTCCCCTGGTCAGCGGGCTCAATCCGAATTACACGTTCGAGACGTTCGTCGTCGGGCAGAACGCGAGTTTCGCCCATGCCGCCGCCCTCTCGGTGGCCCAGGCTCCGGGCAAGACCTGGAACCCGCTCTTTCTTTACGGGCGCACCGGATTGGGCAAGACCCACCTGCTGCACGCAGTGGGCCATCACGTCGGTCAGGAGCGCCGCAACGCCCG
Source organism: Verrucomicrobiales bacterium (assembly GCA_024233305.1). Taxonomy (GTDB): domain Bacteria; phylum Verrucomicrobiota; class Verrucomicrobiia; order Limisphaerales; family J093; genus J093. The sequence goes on along the minus strand of JACKPV010000022.1, from coordinate 684,247 downwards.
GATCGTCTACGTCACGACGGAGCGGTTCACCAACGAGTTCATCGAGGGCATTCGGAACAACGACCTCAGCCGGTTCCGCCGCAAGTACCGGAACGTGGACATGCTGCTGATCGACGACATTCATTTCCTGCAGAAGAAGGACCGGATTCAGGAGGAGTTCTTCCATACGTTCAACGCGCTGCACGAGGCGCACCGCCAGATCGTGCTGACCTCGGACCGGCCCGTTGGCGAGATCGAGGGGCTCGAACAACGGCTCGTCTCGCGTTTCGAGTGGGGGCTGCTCGCGGACCTGCAACCGCCGGATGTCGAGACGCGGCTGGCGATTTTGCGCAAGAAGCAGGCCCAGTACAAGCTCGACCTGCCGGAGCCCGTGCTCGAGTTCATGGCCGAGCGGTTCCGCTCCAACGTGCGCCGGCTCGAGGGGGCGCTCGCCAAGTTGGGCGCCACCCTGGCCCTCTCCCGCAAACCGCGCGAGGCGATCGGCATTGAGCTGGCGGAACAGATCCTGCGCGAACAGCTGCTCGAAGAAAGCCGGCATGTCGTTACCGTGGACATGATCCAGCAGTGTGTTTCGACGCACTACGATGTGCGCTTGGCGGACATGACCAGCCGTCGCCGCCCCGAGCACATCGCTTTCGCGCGGCAGGTGGCGATGTATTTGACCCGCAAGCTCACGTCCCTTTCCCTCAGCGCCATCGGGGAGGCCTTCGGCGGGCGCGACCACGGCACGGTGCTGCACGCCTCGCGCCTGGTGGCCGGGCGCATGGAAGTGGATCCGAACGTGCGCCAGACCGTCGAGTTGCTTGAGCGGCAGCTGCAGGTTTAGGCCGTTGCTCGGGAGGATCGCCGGCCCGCTCCCGGCTCGCCTTGCGGCGCTCCGTTTCGTCAGGCTCCCCGGATGAGTGTGATCGAGGTCAGCCAGCTGTCCAAGAGCTACCGAACGTACCGCAAGCAGCCCGGACTGCGCGGGGCCGTGCGGGGCCTGTTTCGTCGCGAGATGGAGGAGACGCAGGCGGTCGATCACCTGGATTTCCGCGTTGAAGAGGGGGAACTCGTCGGCTTTCTCGGACCCAACGGCGCGGGCAAGACGACCACCCTCAAGATGCTGGCCGGCCTGTTGTATCCGACCGCGGGCGGGGCGCGGGTGCTGGGTTACGTTCCGTGGGAGCGGGCCGACGGGTATCGGCGGCAGTTTGCCCTGCTGCTCGGCCAGAAGAATCAGCTCTGGTGGGACCTGCCGTCCCGGGAATCCCTCGAATTGAACGCCGAGATCTACGGGATTCCCCGGGCCGATTTCGAGTCCACGGTGGCCGAGCTTTCCGCGCTGCTGGGCGTCGAGTCCAAGCTCAACGTCATGGTGCGCGAACTCTCGCTGGGCGAGCGGATGAAGATGGAGCTTATCGCCGCCCTGTTGCATCGTCCGCGGGTCCTTTTCCTCGACGAACCCACGATCGGGCTGGACGTGGTTTCGCAGAAGACGGTCCGCGAGTTTCTGAAACACCATAACGCGACGCAACGCACGACCATCCTGTTGACGAGCCATTACATGGCGGACATCCAGGAGCTGTGCGACCGGGTGATCATCATCGATCACGGACGGATTTTTTTCGACGGGCGACTGGCGGAGATTCTGGATCGGTTCGTCGATTTCAAGCTGGTGACGATCCGTCTGGAGGCGGGCGGGGCGGCGGTTCCGGCGGAGCTTTCGGCGTACGGGGAGGTGGTCGAGCGGAACGAGCTGATGGTGCGCATGCGGGTGAAGCGTCGCCGGGTCATTCCGGTTTGCAAGGCGCTGCTGGACGAACTGCCGGTGAGCGACATCGACATTCAGGAGGTGCCGATCGAGGAGGTGATCCGCCGGTTGTTCACCGAAAAGTGAGGGCATGGCCGGGTTGACGTGCATGGCGGCGGTCCCTAGCATGGCGGTTCGCCCGAGCGGCGAACGTGATGCTGGAAGCGATTGAAAAGCTACTGATCCTGCAGGACCGCGACCGCCAGATCGGCAGTCTGGAGGCGGAACTGGCCGTCATTCCGCCGCAGCGCCTTGCGAAGCAACAGAAGGCCGCCGCGGCCCGGGCGAAAGCGGAGGCGGCGCGCAAGGTCGTGATGGAACTCGAGACGGCGCGCAAGCAGCTCGAACTCGAGGTCGAAACCCAGCAGGAGAACATCCATCGGTTCTCCCTCCAGCAATTCCAGACCAAGAAGAACGACGAGTACCAGGCGTTGGGTCGGGAGATCGAGGGCGCCCGCCGGAAGATCTCGAAGCTGGAGGACCAGCAACTCGAGTTGATGGAGCAGACCGAGCAGGCCGAGCAGGCGGCCCAGGCCGCGGCAAACGAGGCCGCCGGGATCGGGGCCGAGGTCGAGCGTGAACTGGCCGACCTCGAAGCGCGGCAGAAGAACCTGCATGACCAGCTGGGCGCTACCCAGTCCGGGCGGGACTCCCTGGCCGAAGCCGTGGAGGACGGTCTGCGCAGCCGTTACGAGCGGTTGCGGAAAACCAAGGGCGACCGCGTGCTGGTGGGGGTCGACCGGGGGATTTGCGGCGGTTGTCACATGAAGCTCCAACCCCACCTGCTCCTGACCTGCCGGAGCGGCAGTGAAATAGCCACCTGCTCGAGCTGCGGACGGCTGCTCTATTACGAGCGCGGCATGGAACTCTGAACCCTGCCCGGAGCCCTCCGTCCGTCCGTCCGGCGTTGCCCGCCTTCCCGCCTCCCGCGCGGGCCGTTTCCCAAGTCCTTCCGTCAGGTCCGTCCGAGCTGATAAATACGTCTCGCGTTGGACCGAAACGCGGCCTCGAGATCGTCCGGGGTGGCATTGGAAAGCAGTTCCTCGACCGTCCTTCGCCACTGCGGGCAGGTCGTGGCCAGGGTTGCCACGGGCCAATCGCCGCCGAACAGGACCCTTCGGAATCCGAAGCAATCGAGGGCGTGGGCGAGATACGGTCGCAGGTCTTCCGCGCTCCAGTCCGCCCAACGGGCCTCGGTGGCGAGTCCGGACAGCTTGCAGACGACGTTGGGCAGGGCGGCGAGGGACCGCAGGTGAGTTGCCCACGGTTCGAGGTGGCCGCTGCGGATGTCCGGTTTGCCGCAATGATCGAGGACGAACACAACGCCCGGCGCCCGGCGGACAAGCTCCGCAACGGGCGACAACTGGTCCGGTCGCACGCACAGGTCGAAGGTGAAGCCGAATTCGGCCAGCAACGAAACGCCGGCAACGAACGCAGGTTCCCGGCAGAAGCCGGGGTCTCGTTCGCCCTGCAACAGGCGGCGGACGCCCTTGACCAGGGGGCGGCGGGAGAGGGCCTCGAGATCCGTCCGGACGTCCGGGCCCCGTTCGATCGGCGCATGGGCGACGATGCCCTTGAGCCGGGGTTCGGAACGGGCGAGGTCGATGGCCCAGTCCACTTCCGCCAGGCTTTGGCCGGGGTCGGCGCCGCACTCGACGAAGACCATTTCGGTGGGCGGCGTTTCGCGGGAAGCGGCGGCGAAATCGGCGGGGAGGAAAGGCCGGTTGAGCGCCGGGAGGTCCGCCAGCCACGCGTAGCGGAAACGGGCGGGATCCCAGAAATGGACGTGAGCGTCGGTGAAGGAAATGGCGGGCGGTTTCATTCCGGTTTGAGCGCGCAGCTGCTGCCCGGCTCCTGCGGGGTGCGGTAGACGCCGCCTTCCACCCGGCAGGGTTCGACGAAATGGCGGCGCAGATGGGGGATGTGTTCGAGAAAAACCGTTTCGTGGCCGAGCGCGATCCGGTTGAAGAGCACGAGGTGCTGGTGAAGCTGCCCCATATCGCCGACGTGCGGGACCACGGGGACACCGAACTTCCGGCACAGCAGGCTTACGGCGAGGAACTCGCTGACCCCGGCCACCCGGACGGCATCGACCTGGATGAACCCGGCGCAACGGGCCTGGAGGTAGTTCTTGAAGAGGACGCGGTTGGGGACGTGCTCGCCGAGTGCCAGGCGGGTCGGGGCGAGGGCGCGGGCGAGGGTTTGATGGGCCAGGACGTCGTCCGGATGGGTCGGTTCCTCGATCCAGAACGGATCCATCGCGCGCAATCGCGGGCCGATGTTCAGGGCTTGCGGGAGCGTCCATTGCTGGTTGGCGTCCAGCATGACGCGGATCTCCGGGCCGGCGACCTCGCGCACCAGACCCGCCCGCCGGAGGTCCCTTTCGGGATCGGGCGAGCCGACCTTGAGTTTCATCGCGGTGAACCCGGTGTCCAGGGCGCGGCGGCAGTTCTCGCGGATTTGGGCATCGGGGTAATCGAACCAGCCGACGCTGGTGTCGTAGCCGGGATAACCCGTCGCCAGGATTCCCTCGCGCGCCGGCCGACCGGGCGCTTCGCGACGGAGGCGTTCGCGGGCTTCCCCTGGTGTCAAAACGTCCTCGAGGTAGGAAAGGTCGAGCGTCGCCACCACCTGCTCGGGAGTGAGGTCGAGCAGCAGCCTCCACAGCGGCACACCGCGGGTCCGGGCCCACAGATCCCAAACGGCATTGACGACCGACGCGAGCGCGAGGTGCGTGACGCCCTTGTGCGGGCCCAGCCAGCGGAAGCGTGGTTCATCCGCCATCGCCTTGAGATGCGCGCCGAAGCCGGCCATGAGTTCCTCGATGTCCCGGCCCACGAGCGACTGCGCATGGAAGCGCGCGGCCTCACACACGAGTTCATTTCCGGCGCCCAGGGTGAAGGCGAAGCCCGTGCCGGCGCGGCCCTGCTCGTCCCGGAGTTCGGTGACCGCGTAGGAATAGACCGGGTCCTTGTGGATGGCGTCGCTGCCATGGCCCCCGCCGAGGACAAAACGGGCGTCGCGGGTGGTGATGGCTTGGATCATCGATGGGGGCGTCGGGGGCGCACGGAGGAAAGGTCAACCCAGGTCGTAGTCGGCGGCCACGAACTTGCTGGTGTCCACGGCCGCCATCATCTCGTCGATGAACCTGGTTTCGTCGTCGGGAATGCCCTCCAGGGTTCGCTGCATGCGATCAAGCCAGGGCACTTCGCGGGGCGGCAGCTTGAGGCGACCTTCGCGGTGACCGCGGCGGATTTGCTCCAGGGCGGTCAGGGCGGCGGCGCGACCGGCTTTCAAGGGCGTGTCGGCGCGAACGATTGCCGCAGCGATGGCGACGGCGTTTTCGGGCGTCAGCACGTGGGCTTGCGGATCGAGGCCGGCATCCGAGTGGACCATCCACTTGCGGTAGCTGAGCGCGGCGTCCTTGCCGTCGGCCAGGGCCTGGTTCATCAGGCGGCAATCGTAGATGAGTTGTTCCAGGCAACAGGTGGGCGCCATCCCGCCGAGCAGCTTGATGTGTTGGACCGATTCGTTGCTCCACGTGTCGCAGGTCGCGGCGGCGATGTTGCCCAACGGACTCGAGTGGGCGCAGGCGGCGGCCTTTCCCTCCATCGCCATCGGGAAACCGGTGATGGCTTTGAGGATGGGGTTCTCGTAGGCGCAATCCTTGCCGGGCCCGACCGCGCCGCATTCGTAACCGACGAGCGTTCGCACCGCGGAAACCGCCCGGACCACCGCTGCGAACACCCGGGGGATCATCCGTTGTTCCGCCAGCACCATGGCGGTGTTCCCGAAGCCGCAGGCGGTGTCGCCGGCGCAATGCGCCCCGTGGCGGCGGGCGATGGCATCCAGCCCGGACCAAAGGAATCGCATGTCGCGCACGCCCATCACGCACAAGGCGAAGAGCACGCCGCGCAGGTCGCCGTTGAGGAGGGCGTCATCGTGGACTTCCTTGCCGCCGACGGACTCGATGCTGAGGAGTTCCGCTCCCGCGGCGGCGCAGCCCTCGAAGGTCCGAAGCATGGCCTCGTAGAGCCGGCCCTGACGCATGCGGGGGGGACGTTCCATTTCCCGGGTGTCGTTCGGTGTGATGCGGAGGGTGCTTTTGAGGCCGTGCCGGCTGCGGGCCTCCTCAAGCCCATCGAGCAGGATGCGCGTGAGTTCGATGCCCCAATCCGGGTTTTCGGTCATCGGGGGCAGGGTCTCGAACTCGACGACCAGGCCCGGCGCCTCGAGTTCGGCGGCCCGTCGGCCGGCGCTCCGGATGATGTCGCGGTAGTGCTGCCGCACCTCGGGCATCGTCGAGGCATCCACGAGCATGGTGGGCAGGGTGAAGTTGAGTTCCGGATAGACCGTGCCGCCACCCAGGATCAAACCGTCGCGGGTCTTCAGCGGTTTCGGAGCAAACCCGAAACGGAGATCGGCCGCGTCGGCGATGGCGAGTGAGTTGTAGACTTTCATGGGAGCGGTGTGGATGGGAACTGTTGCGTCCTTCCGGCGCCGGGCTGGCGGGGGCCGCGAAGTTTCGGGGTGACGGGGAGGTGAATGGCAGGGTGGGACGACACGTTCATGATTGCGGATCCGCGAGCGAAAATGGCGCGTGGACGTTGTAGCCGCATTCGCTGCCGCCGCTGACGGGCAGGATGCAACCGGTGATGAACCGGGCCTCGTCGCTGCAAAGGAAGGCGGCGACGGTCGCGATTTCGTCCGGTTCCGGACAGTAGCCCAGGGCGTGAATCTGCCGCAGGTAGGTCTCGATGCCCGCCGCATCCGGTTGGGTGGCGATCCAGGCACGCAGGGTGTCGGTGCGAACTCCCGCCGGGCACAGGGCGTTGATGCGGATCCCTTCGCGGCCCCAGTCGACGGCGGCACATTTGGTCAGCGCGTTGATGGCGCCCTTGGTGGCGCCGTAGACGGCGTGGCGCTCCTGGCCCGTGACGCCGGCCATGCTCGAGATGTTCAACACGCAACCGCGCGCCGCGCGAAGATGTGGGTGGGCGAACTTGCAGCCGAGAAAGACGCTGCGCAGGTTGACGTCGATCAACTGCTCGAACTGGGGCAGCGTCGTGTGCTGCACGGTTTCAGCGGGCAACGCGATGCCCGCGTTGTTCACCAGGATGTCCAGCCGTCCCCACCGGGCGACCAGGTCCTGGATCGCCGCCCGGAAGGAGTCGGCGTCGGCGACGTCCAGCGCCCGAAAGACGGTGGCCGGTCCGAGCGACGCGCAAAGCGCCTCCCCGCGGGGTTGGTCCCGGTCACCCACCAGGACCCGCGCTCCTTCGGCGACGAACTGCCGGACGATGGCCGCGCCGATGCCGGCCGCTCCGCCGGTGACGAGCGCCACGCGCCCGGCGAGGCGGTCGTTGCGGGGGGCGGGGCGGGCCGGGTTCACGGGCGGTCGGCGGGGAACGCGCTACGGCAGCTACTTCAGGAAGTAGAGTTCCTGCATGTCGGTCCAGATCTTGCCGGCGGCGGCGGCCGGGGGCAGGGGAGACTGGCAGGGATCGGTTTCCTTCCACCAACGCTGGGTTTCCGGGTCGGCGGCCATTTGCTCCATGTCCGCCGCGAAGTCCTTGCCGGTGTATTCGAGGTAGGCGAACAGGTAGAGGCGCCCGTCGATTTCGCACTCGTGGATCGAGAAGTTGCGGATGTGGCAGTCCTTGAGGGTCCGGTTGACGGCGGGCCAGGGATCGGCGTGGAGACGGCGGTAGTAATCGGCCTTCTCCGGTTTCAATCCGGTGACCCAGGCGAAGCGTTCGGGCGAACGCGAACCGGTGGCGCAGCCGGTCAGGAGCAGGGCGGCCAGCAGGGCAGGGGCGGGTTTCATGGCGGTGGTCATTCCGGGCTTCAGCGGAACAGGATATAGAGAACCGCGAAGATGACAAGGATCACGCCGGACATGATGCGGTAGTCGGAGAGGCCGGAGCCGCACCGCAGGCGCAAAGGTTCGGACCAGTGGTTCCATACCAGGTCCACCGCCTCCGGCTTCAACTCGCCGGGCAGCAGCAGCGTGGTCACGACCATGATGGCGAGGCAGGCGAGCAGGAGCAGGAACGCGATCAACATGAAGTCGCCGCGATACAGTCCGGTCCAGTCCACATAGAACGCGACCATTCCCAGCCCCATGCCGCCGATGAGGGTGATGAACGCCGAGGGGCCGGAGGCGCGCTTCCAGAAAACGCCGAGGAGAAAGACCGCGGTGATGGGGGGCGCCACGTAGGAGATGAGCTTGTTGATCCCCTCGAAGATCGTCGTGTAATGCCCGAACAACGGCGAGGCCACGATGGCCAGCACGGTGCCCAGGACGGTCGTCGCCTTGCCGATGGTGACCAGTTGGTGGTCGCCGAGATCCGGCTTGTGGCGCTTGAACAAGTCGTAGGCCACCAGTGTGGCCGTCGAGTTCAGCGCGGCCGAACAGGTCTGCATCGCTGCTGCCAGCATCGCCGCGGCCACCAGTCCCTTGAGCCCCACCGGCAGCAGGTGGGTGATGAGAAAGGTGTAGGTGTCCGCCGCGGTCCGGGGCGCGGCGCCGTCGAAGGCGTTCTGTTGCACGAGGGCCACACAGATCACCCCCGGCAGCACGAAAAAGAAGACCGGCCAGATCTTGAGGAAGGCGCAGAACAGCGGCCCGAGGCGCGCGTGCTTCTCGTCCTTCGCGGCGAGCACCCGTTGGACAATGGTCTGGTCGCAGCACCAATACCAGATGCCCAGCACGGGATAGCCCAGCAGGATGGAATACCAGGCCAGCCCGGACGGATCGTCGGCGGTGCGCGCCAGGTGGAGGAAGTTGCCGGTCCCCCAGGTCACCCCGCTGTCTTCGACGCCGGCGAGTGGATGCGGCTGCGCTGCGAGGGTTTCGGCGAGGGCTGACCAGCCGCCCACCTTGAGGTAGCCAACGACCGTGATGACGACGGCGCCGACGAGCAGCAGGATGGTCTGCAGGCTTTCGGTCCAGACCACGGCGAGCAGGCCGCCGAGCATGGTGTAGATGCCGGTGAGCAGGCCGAGCACGATGATGAAAAACATCAGCGTGTCCATGCCCAGCACGGTCGAGCCGGGGGCCAGGCCGAGGATGCCCCGCAGCACCCAGGCGGCGGTGTAGAGCGCCACGCCCATGTGGATGACGATGGCGGAGAAGAGCGAGACCACGGAGAGGACGTCGCGGCAGCCGCGGTTGAACCGGCGTTCGAGGAAATCGGGGAGGGTGGCCACGCGCGAGCGGAGATAGAGCGGGGCGAAGAAGAGCGAGAGCAGGATCAGGGTGAAGCCGGCCATCCACTCGAAGTTGCCGAAGACGAGGCCGTATTTGTAGGCGGCCTCGGCCAGGCTGACGAGGTGGACGGTCGAGATGTTGGCGGCGAACATTGCGAGACCGATCACCGGCCAGGTCAGCGTGTTGCCGGCCAGGAAATAGTGCCCGCCCTCGCCGCCGCGGGCCCCCTTGCGTCGCAGGAAACCTGCCGCCACACCCAGTCCCACGACCGCCAGGAGGTAGGCCGCAATGATCGTCCAGTCCAGTCCGCCAACCGAGGTGTTCATGAGTTGCCCGCAGCTAGTACTCCGCACCGGCGGTTCCGGTCAATCGCCAACCAGAGCCACCGGTGCCTTCGTGCCCCAGCGGTATCGATTCACCACCCGGGAGCCGCCGACATGTAGTCGGCGCTGTTCTTCATGGGCTTGGGCGGTCCCGCCGGTTCCAACCGGCAGTCACGTTTCGTTGAATTGTCGCGCCCGGCGGCAGGTGGGCGGTTCTCCACGAAATCCTGTGCCGACTGTACGTCCGCAGCTACCAGCCACTGAACGGCCAAGGCGGAGGTCGCGATCCCGAGCGTGCTCGGCGGCGTCCGCCAACGCCGGGATCCCGTTCAGGCCCCGCTTCGACCGGGGCCTCGTTTCACACGCTGCTTTTCCCGTGACGCCCGGAAACCCGGCCCCTACAGTCGCCCGCATGAACCACCCGGTCACCGCCTCCGGACGCCTGGAACGGCAGGTTTCACGCCGTCGCTTTCTGCAGACCTCCTCCGCCGTTGCCGCCGCCGTTGCGGTCGTGCCCGCCACCGTCCTCGGCCGGGGAGCGCCAGCGCCAAACAGCCGGCTCGACGTGGCCTGCATCGGCGTCGGCGGACGGGGCGCGGCCAGCGTGGGCGGCGTGGGCGCAGAGAACATCGTGGCGTTGTGCGACGTCGATGTATCGCGCGCGGCCGCGGCCCGCGCGAAGCATCCGCGGGCGAAGTTCTTCCAGGATTTCCGCGAACTGTTTGACCGCATGGAAAAGGAGATCGACGCCGTGACCGTGGCCACGCCGGACCACACGCATTCGGTGGCGACCATGGCCGCGATCCGTCGCGGCAAGCACGTGTTCTGCGAGAAACCGCTCGCGCACTCGATGCTCGAAGTCCGGACGGTCACCGAAGCGGCGCGTGTCCACGGCGTCGCGACGCAACTGGGCAATCAGGGACATTCGTCCGACTCGATCCGGGAATTCTGCGAGATCATCCAGGACGGGGCCATCGGGACGGTGCGGGAAGTGCATGCCTTCGTGGGCAACGCCTACTGTCCGGCCAGCCGGGTCCGCCCGCTTGAGCAACCGCCGGCGCCACCCAGCCTCGACTGGGAACTGTGGCTCGGGCCGGCCCCCGTTCGTCCGTACCATCCGGCCTATCACCCGGGGAAATGGCGTGGCTGGGTCGACTTCGGGACTGGAATCGCGGGAGACTGGACCTGTCACGTGCTTGATCCGATCTTCTGGGCGTTGGACCTGGGGGCGCCCACCAGCGCGGTGGCAACCGCGGTGGACTACAGCGATCCGCGAATCCGCGCCGAGACCTTTCCCCCGGGTTGCATCATCCGCTACGAGTTTCCGGCCAAGGGCGAACGGGCAGCAGTCACCGTCAACTGGTATGAAGGCAACTGCCAGCCGCCACGCCCGCCCGAACTCGAACCAAACCGCAAGCTGCCGAACATCGGCGCTCTCATCAGGGGCGACAAAGGGATCATCCTCCACGGATCCCATGGCGCGGGCGGCGCGCAGATCCTGCCCGCCAGCCGGTGGAACGATTACCGCCGCCCGCCGCGCACGATCCCGCGCTCGCGTGGACACCACGCGGATTGGATCCTCGCCTGCAAAGGCGGCGCGCCGGCGAGCGCCAACTTCGACTACGGCGGGCCGTTGACCGAGATCGCGATGTTGGGGGTGCTCGCCCAACGGTTCAACGGGGACAGACTGCTTTGGGACAGCCGGGCGATGCGCATCACGAACCACCCGGAGGCCGACCGCCTGCTTCGCCCCCAATTGCGGGACGGCTGGTCGCTGTAGCCTGACCCCCGCCGACCTGGCGGGGGACGCATTCCGGCGCGCACTTTCCGGGTTCCGTCTTCGGACGGAAAGCCGCACCATGCGCCGCGCATGGCTGATCGGCTGCCCATCTACGACCTCGAAAACGACATCGTCGCTGCGCTGCGGAACCGTCGGCGGTTGATCCTCTCCGCCCCGACCGGATCGGGCAAGTCCACCCAGGTCCCGCAGATGCTGCTCGGCCACGGATTGCTGGATCCCGCGCCCGGACAGGTGATCGTCCTGCAGCCCCGACGCCTCGCCGCCCGTCTCCTGGCTGCCCGCGTGGCACGCGAACTGGGCGTTGAACTCGGACGCGAAGTCGGCTACTCGATCCGGTTTGAAAACGTCACTTCCGCCGCCACCCGCATCCGCTTCGTCACCGAGGGAGTGTTGCTCCGCCAAATGCTCGACGATCCGGCGCTGGCGGGGGTGCGCGCGCTGATCTTCGACGAGTTTCACGAGCGCCATCTCTACGGCGATATCACGCTGGCGCGCGCGCTGGACTTGCAGGAGTCGACCCGGCCCGACCTCCTGCTGGCGGTGATGTCGGCGACCATCGATTCGCGGTTGCTCGCGGATTACCTAGGATCGCCAGACCCGGCAACGGCGCCCTCGCTCCAGGGCCGCCCGTCGTGCGCCCTTCTGCAATCGGAGGGCCGGACCTTTCCCGTGGACATCCGCCATGCCGACACGCCGTCCTACACGAACCGCGACCCGGTCTGGGAACAGGCCGCGGACGCCTTCGCGACCTACGTGCGCGAGGGTGGCGAAGGCGACGTGCTGGTGTTCATGCCCGGCGCCTTCGAGATCCAGCAGACCCTGGAGGCCATCCGCCATCGACGGGAGTCGTCCGGGTTCCTCCTGCTGCCCTTGCACGGCGAGTTGCCTCCGCGGGACCAGGACGCCGCCGTGGCGCGCCACGCCCAACGCAAGGTCGTGGTGGCCACGAATGTTGCTGAGACCTCGCTCACGATCGACGGCGTGCGCCTGGTGATCGACAGCGGCCTGGCGCGCATCCCGCGCTTCGATCCCTACCGCGGCATCAACACGCTGCTCATCGAACGAATCTCGCAGGCCAGCGCCGACCAGCGCGCCGGACGGGCGGGCCGCACGGCGCCGGGAACCTGCCATCGACTGTGGACCCCCGCCGAACATCAGGAGCGCCCGGCGCAGGAAAAGCCCGAGGTGCAGCGGCTCGACCTCGCGGAGGTGGTGCTCACCCTCAAGGCCGCGGGCGTGGAGGACCTGCACGCCTTTCGCTGGCTGGAACATCCCGGGGATCAGCGCCTCGCCCACGCCGAGGAACTCCTGCTCGACCTCGGGGCCCTGGAACGTGCGGCGTCCGAAGATCGCCATACCGCATTGACATCGCTGGGCCGCCGCATGCTCGCCTTTCCCCTGCACCCGCGCTACGCGCGCCTGCTCCTGGCGGCGGCCGAGCTGGGCTGTGTGTATCAGGCGTGTTTGATCGCGGCACTGACCCAGGGACGCGATCTGCTGCTGCGCAAGGTGGACAAGCGTTCGCGCGACCTGCGCGAGGATCTGCTTGGCGAGCAGGCTCCGAGCGATTTTTTCCACCTCATGCGCGCGTTCACCTACGCCGCGAACAACGACTTCCGCCTCGACGCCTGCCGGAAACTCGGACTGCATGCGGTCACGGCGCGCCAGGTCGGTCCGCTCTTGCAGCAGTTCGTGCGCATCGCCGAACGCGAGGGACTCGACGTCCAACCCCGAGCGGTCGCCGACGAGATCCTCCAGAAATGCCTGTTGACCGCCTTCAGCGACCGGGTGGCGCGGCGCATCGACGCGGGCACCCTGCGTTGCGACTTGGTGCATGACCGGCGCGGCGTGCTGGCGCGGGAGAGTGTTGTACAGCATGCGGAGTTGCTCGTGGCGGCGGAGGTCCGGGAAGTCGGCAGCCACGGAGGAGACGTCCAGACGATCCTCTCGCTGGCCACCGCCATCGAGCAAGCCTGGCTCGAGGAACTGTTCCCCGGCGATCTCGAAAAGGAACTCGAGGTCTTCTACGACGCCCATGCGCGCCGGGTCTACGCCGAGGAACTCCAGCTTTTCCGCGGGCTCGAGCTGGCCGCCCGCAAGGTGGAACCGCCGCCGCTCGAAGCCGCCGCCCGGCTGCTGGCCGAACAGGTCGTGACCGGCCGCCTCGAATTGAAGGAGTGGAACCACGCCATCGAGCAGTGGATCTGCCGGCTGAACTGCCTGGCCCGGTGGTGTCCGGAATTCGAGTTGCCGCCCCTCGATCCCGCGAACCGGCAGGCCCTCGTCGAGCAGGTTTGCCACGGCGCGTTCACTTACAAGGAGATCAAGGACCGTCCCGTGCGCCGCGTGGTTCAGGACTGGTTGTCCGCCGGGCAACGCGAGTTGCTCGACCAACACGCCCCCGAACGCGTGTCCCTGAGCAACGGACGGACTCCGAAGGTGGTCTATTCGGAAACCGAGCCGCCCACCATCGCCCTCCGCTTGCAGGAACTCTACGGGGTGAACAACGCCCCCCGGCTCGCCCTCGGCCGGATCCCGTTGCGGGTCCAGATCCTCGCCCCCAACATGCGGCCCGTGCAGGTGACCTCGGACCTGGCAAACTTCTGGAAGGAGCACTACCCCGCCGTGAAATCCCAGCTCCAGCGCCGCTATCCGAAACACGAATGGCGATAGATCCCGGTTCCGGAACTCCCGGTCTGCGTGACCAACTTGGAAGCCACCCGCGCGATCATGGGGGTCGACAAGTCCAGCCTGCTTGCGGCGAACCGCGATGTCTCCCAGGCCTGGGGTCGCGCCGTGGCGCACCATCCCGCCGGCTTTCAGGGCATCAAATACGTGAGCCGGTTTCTTGACCAACCCTGCCTGGCCCGGTTCGGACGGAACGAACTGAAGGGGCGCCTCAAGTCCGGAATGGTTGGAACCCTCAACGACCTCGAAGAAGCCATCGACTGGTTGCACAACCGCCGCGCAGCGCTCGTCTGAGCCGTAACGATTCAGTAACTCGTAGCCGCCGCCGTGCAGTCGGCGCATGATTCAGCTGGGATAGGGCTGCCTGTTGCCGAGGGCGACGATTCACCGAAAAGTGACTTTTGATCGGAATCGGCGAGCCCGCGTAAGCGCTTGCATTTCAGCGCCGACTACACGTCGGCGGCGACGTTCGACTAATTCGATGCGGTTCAGGCGAGTTCGAGATCCTCGGCGTTGACCTTCACGGCCGCGGCCTGACCGATGAAGTCCAACCGGAGGAGCACCTCCGCCATGCCCGAGCGGTTCTCGACCCAGGCTTCCATGCCTTGCAACGGGCCGTTCCGGATGCGGACGCGCACGCCGGGACCGATGGTGGGTGCCAGGCGGACGTCCACCTCCTCGTCGAGCGCGAAGAGGATGTCGTGCAGTTGCGCTTCGAATTCCTGCTGGTCAGGCACGTCGAGCAGGTTGGCGACGTAATCACTCTGGAAGACCGGTTGCCGCTGTCGCCGGAGCAGTCGGAGGAAGACGTAGCCGGGGAAGAGCGGTTTCAGAAACACGGCGGTCTTGCCGCGATACTTCTTGACGCTGCGATAGAGCGGCAGCTTGGTCTCGAACCCCTCCCGCTGGCAGTAGTCCACCAGCTTCTTCTCACACCTCGGGCGGGTGTGCGCCACATACCACTCGATCCGGTCGTCATCCGGGTTCGGAGGCGGTTCGGAGGCGAAGTTGGTTCCGGTCGCTTGCACGCCCCCAAGGGTGCGGAACCTCCGCCTGCGATCAAGGGAGAAACGCAGCCGGGTGCCCCGCTCCGGCGCCGTGCCCCGCTCCGCGGCCGCGGACGTTCAATCGGCGCGGTTTGGATGCGCGCTTCTCCGGAGGGGGACACCGATTCAGGTTTGCCGCGCCTCGATCCGTCAGCGTAGGCTCATCCTCACCATGCACCGTCGCTGTCTCGTTCGCCTTGTCGGGCGCTGCTGCTCCGCACTGTCTGGAGCTGGAGCGCGCGGTCGTTGGGGCGGGTGCCCGGCTTCAACTCCGTGCGCGTTCGCCGGGCAAACTTGATCTTATGCCTGTCTTCCTGATCGCCACGCTGGACACCAAGGGCGCCGAGGCCGTCTTCGTCCGGGATTGTCTGAACCGCGCCGGGGTGGAGGTCCGGTTGGTCGATGCCGGCTGCCTGGGCGAGCCAGCTTCGACGCCGGATGTCCCCCGGGCGGAAGTCTTTGCCGCTGCGGGAACCAGCCTCGAAGCGATGCGGGACGCCGGCGATCGCGGCCTGGCGGTGACCCGCGCCGCCGAGGGCGTGACCCGGTTGATGCAAGCCGAGCACGCACGGGGAAACCTGGACGGCGTGCTGGGCTTGGGCGGATCCGCCGGGACGACCATCGCGACCAGCGCCATGCGCGCGCTCCCGGTCGGGGTGCCCAAGGTCATGGTCAGCACGCTGGCCGCGGGGCAGGTGCGCCCGTTTGTCGGAGGGCGTGACCTCTTGATGCTTTATTCGGTGGTCGACATTCTGGGAATCAACCGGATCAGTCGGGCGATTCTGACGAACGCCGCCCACGCGATGGCTGGGATGGTGCGGTTCGCCACCGCCGAACCGCGTGCCGCCGAAAGCCGGCCCTTGCTGGCCGCCACGATGTTCGGCGTGACGACCCCGTGTGTCGAACGCGCGCGTGCCATCCTCGAGGCCGCCGGTTACGAGGTGCTCGTGTTCCATGCCACCGGGGTGGGCGGCGAGACGATGGAGGGGTTGATCCGGGACGGCGTGGTCCGGGGTGTGCTGGACATGACAACCACCGAACTCGCGGACGAAATCGTCGGCGGTCTGCTCTCCGCCGGTCCGAACCGCCTGACCGCCGCTGCCAGCGCGGGCGTTCCCCAAGTGGTGTCCGTCGGGGCCACGGACATGGTCAACTTCTTCGGTCCGGCCACGGTGCCCGAGCGGTTCCGGAAGCGGAACCTCCACCGGCATAACGAAAACGTGACCCTGATGCGCACGACGGCGGAGGAGAATGAGCGGATTGGCGCCGACATCGGCCGCAAGCTCGCCGCCAGCCGGGGGCCGGTCACCGTCCTGTTGCCTGCGCGCGGGGTCTCGGCGCTGGATATCGAAGGGGGCCCCTTTGACGATCCCGAGGCCCGTCGGGCGCTGTTTGGCGCGTTGCGCGCCCATGCCGGAACGATTCCGGTGATCGAGCGGGACCGGCACATCAACGAGCCGGAGTTCGCGGAGGAGGCCGCCCGGACGTTGCTCGACCTGCTGGACCGGGCCGGGCCCGCCGCTCCTTCCTCCACTCCCGGAATTTCTTCATGAACGCCCTGCACTTCATCACCCGAACAGACGTCCAGACGGAGCAGTTGCCGTGGGGGCCGCACGAGTGGATCAGTCGCGTCGGCCTGACCGCGGCCGAGAAGCTCATGCTGGTCCGCGTCACGATGCCACCGGGACAAGCGCACAAATTCCATCGGCACCCCGCGCTCGAGGAGATCATCTATGTGATCGAAGGTCGCGCGGAACAATGGGTCGATCGCGAGCGCCGGCTGCTCGGGCCCGGCGAGAGTGCCCACATCCCCGTCGACGTCGTGCACGGCACCTACAACGCCGGCGCAGGGAACCTCGTGTTCCTGGCGATCCTGTCGCCGGCGGTTTTCGATGGACCGGCGCTCGTGGACATGTCGAATGCGGAACCCTGGGCGCACCTCCGGGAAGCGTCCGAGGACTGAACCGCAACGATTCAAATGGTCCCAACCCTCGACGCGCAGGCCGCGCCGAAACCCGGGGGCTTGTGCGCTTCCGACGGTTCCGATCGGCAGTCACGGTTAGGTGAATCGTCACGCCCGGCGGCAGGCGGCCTTATCCCCACTGAATCCTGCGCCGACTACACGTCGATGGCTACGGTTCATTGAACGGTCACGGCTCAGGATGCCGACGGAGGATCACCGGGGCGGGATGCTGGCGCATGAGGGTGGTGAGGTGGGAAGGGGAGGGGACTGGTGGTGCGGTGAAAGGGCTTGCCTTGCCGGGCAGCGGGTCCACGCTGCGCCGGATGTCGGGTGCGACACGAGGAATCTGGCTGGCGGTGGGCGCCTACCTGCTTTGGGGGCTCCTGCCGGTCTATTGGAAGCTGCTGCACACGGTGCCGGCCTCCCGGATTCTCGCCCACCGGATCGTCTGGTCGTTTCTGTTCCTGCTGGCGCTGCTTTCCCTGCGCGGGGAAGGGGCAGCCCTTCGACGGATGATCAACCGTCGCGTCCTGGCGGTCTACGGTCTCGCGGGGGCGCTGTTGTCCGTGAACTGGTTGACGTTCCTCTGGGCGGTGAACGCGGACCGGCTCGTCGAGGCCAGCCTCGGGTATTACATCAACCCGCTGGTCAGTGTGGTCCTGGCTGTGGGGTTCCTCCGCGAACGGTTGCGGCCCGTGCAATGGCTGGCGGTGGGCGTGGCGGCCGGCGGAGTGGCCTACCTGACCTGGCGGCACGGATCGCTGCCCTGGGTGGCGCTCGTGCTGGCGTTCAGCTTCGGCTTTTACGGACTGGTAAAGAAACAGGCGCCGCTGCCCGCCCTCGCCGGGTTGGCCGTCGAAACGGGGATGCTGTGGGCGCCCGCCGCGGTCTTCCTGCTGGTGGCGGCCGCCAGAGCGGGCGGGGAGGGGCCGGCGGATGACCGGGTTACGGTGTGCCTGCTGGTGCTCGGCGGGGTGGTCACCGGCCTGCCTTTGCTGCTCTTCGCCGCCGCCACCCGCTGCGTCAACCTGTCGACCATCGGCGTGCTCCAGTACGTCGCGCCGAGCTGCCAGTTGCTGATCGCTGTCGGCGTCTACCACGAGCCGTTTGGGGCCGCGCAAGGGGCGGGTTTCGTGCTCATCTGGGCCGCCCTGGCGATCTACACCCTCGACCATTTCCTGCGCCAACGCGCTTGAACCCGGCGGGAACCCGCGGCGCCCATCCGCGGACCACGGAGTCATCGGCGCAAACGCAGGCCCACGAACCGCCGCGTCTGCTCGGTGATGGCGCGCTCGGCCGGTAGCCGCTCCATGGAACTGGCGCCGTAGAACCCGTGGATGCCGGGACAGCGATCGAGGATCCAGGCCGCGTCGTCCGGCTCCGCAATCGGCCCCCCGTGGCAAAGCACCAGAATGTCGTCCCGCACCGCCCGCGCGGCCCGGGCCATTCCCTCGATCAACGGAACACATTCCTCCAGGGTTCGGGCGGTCTTCGCCCCGATGGATCCCCTGGTCGTGAGTCCCATGTGTGCCACCAGGATGTCCGCGCCCGCTTTCGCCATCCGTTCCGCTTCGCCTTCCGTGAACGCGTAGGGGGTGGTGAGCAGGTCCATCTCATGCGCTGCGGCGATCATCGCGACCTCCCGGTCAAACCCCATGCGGGTCTCCTCGAGGTTCTGGCGGAACACGCCATCGAACAGACCGACCGTCGGGAAGTTCTGCACCCCGGCGAAACCGGCGTCCTTCACCTGGCGGAGGAAGCGGTCCATGAGCCGCAGCGGATCCGTTGCGCACACGCCGGCCAGCACGGGCGTGCGGCTCACGACCGGCAGCACTTCGGCGGCCATCTCCATGACGATGGCGTTCGCGTCGCCATAGGGCAGCAGGCCCGCCAGCGACCCGTGGCCCGCCATGCGGAACCGACCCGAGTTGTAGATCACGATCAGGTCGATGCCTCCGGCCTCCTCGCACTTCGCGCTGATGCCGGTGCCGGCGCCGCCGCCAATGATCGGTTCTCGGGCGGCCACCTTGCCGCGCAGACGTTCCAGGATTTCAGAGCGTGATTCAGGCATGGGATGAGTATCGCGGTTCCCGTGGCAATCCAGTCGCCGCTCCTTCGGAGGCGACCTTCAGTGCGGTCCTTCGGATCGACCGGAGGGTGGCCAGCGAGTGACGTCCGGTGGATTGCACGCCCGCAAGCAAGCCCCAACCCGGGCGGCGATCCAAGGAGAATCGCGCAACGCCCACCCGGCGATTTGCGTTCGCGAACCGGCAGTCTGACGGGCAGGATCTTCCCGATGAAGCTCCGGACCGATTCCACGCGAGCCGTGCGTCGATGGCTCGTCCCCGCCTCCCGTCATGTTTACCACCGGTTTTGACCGGGCGGGACTGTCCGCCCGCTTGGTGGCGCTCGCGCAGCGCGGCGTCTATCTGGGGACGTCCTCGTGGAAGTACCCCGGCTGGTTGGGTCAGATTTACGACGAGGAACGCTATCTGCACCACGGACGCTTCTCTTTGACCCGGTTCGGCCGGCGGTGCCTGGCAGAATACGCCGAGACTTTCAGTACCGTGTGTGTGGACGCCGCCTATTACCGGTTCCCGGACGAGCGTCACCTGGAAAGTCTGGTGAGCCAGGTGCCACCCGGCTTCCGGTTCGGCTTCAAGGTCACCGATGAAATCACCGTTCGTCGTTTTTCGAACTTGCCGCGCTTCGGCGACCGCGCCGGACAGGTGAACCCGGGCTTCCTGAACGCGGAGCGGTTTGTCACGGAGTTCCTCGAACCGTGTGCCGCATTCCGGGACTCGATCGGCGTTCTGATCTTCGAGTTTTCCCGGTTCTATCCGTCGGACTTTGCCCGCGGTCGGGACTTCGTGGCCGCCCTCGACGGCTTTCTTGGGGCGCTCCCCGGGGGCTGGCCCTACGCGGTGGAAATTCGCAACCACAGCTTTCTGCATCCTGACTATTTCGCGGTCTTGGCCCGCCACGGCGTCAGCCACACTTTCAACAACTGGGACGTGATGCCGGACATCGCGGAACAGCTCGACCTGCCGGGGAGCATGACCGCGCCGCATCTGGCGACCGCGCGTTTCCTTTTGCGCAGTGGACGCCGTTACCAAGAGGCTGTTGAACGTTTTGCCCCGTACGCCAGGATCCAGGATGCCAACCCTGCCGGGAGGGCCGCGGGAGCCCGGATCATCCGGGATACGCTGGCAGCGACCGGTGGCCGGCGGGCGTTCCTGTACGTCAATAATCGCTTCGAAGGCAACGCCCCGCAGACGATCGCCGCCATGCTCGAACAGGTCACCGAGCCGCAGGGCCCCTGATACGCTTCCCTCTACGTGACCGCCCTGACCCGCAAGTCCCGCAGGCTCGTCAACCCTCCCAACACACCCAAGCCCCGCAGCTTCCTCGCCCCCGTCTTTCGCCGCGGCCCAAATCGCTCCCGGTGCTCCGCGAACATCTCGTTCACGAAGTTCCTCGATCCCAACAACACCCCGTCGCTGAAATACCTCACCCGCAACCTCAGCGCCTGCCCCATCGCCAACTCCTTCCCCCGCTGCAACTCCCGCCGGATCTCCCCCGCACTCAACACCTCCTTCCTCGATCTCCCCGCCACTCCGCTCTTCACCATCAGCACCTCCCGATACCGCCCGGCTACCTCACTCCATTCCTTTGCTCCCGAGATACTTGCCAACCCCGAGCGCGCCTCACCCCGCCCCGCCTCCGCCTCCGCATACCCGCACCACCGATACTCCTTCGGATCCTTCACCAATCCCGCCCGCACCGGATTCAAGTCCACATACGCCGCCACCGTCTCCACCACCCGGGCACGTCCTCCACCAACACACTCTTGAACCGTTCGGCCCACAGCGTGCCGAACCGTTCGTGTTGCTTGTTGTACCACTTGCTGAACCGTTGCTTGAGTTCCTTCATGAACACCGACACATCCCCCAACCGTTGCCGCACCCCGGCCCGCAGATCCTCGGGCAATTCCCCCTGCTGCCCCAGGACCCGCTGCAGGTTCTGCACGTAGAGGCTCTTGGGCCCGTAGAACTTCAGGGTCCGATCGACCAGTTCGGCATCGCTGGCGACGACCTCGGACGGCACCCGGACCAGGATGTGGAAGTGATTGGACAGGAGGCAGTAGGTGATGATTTCGAGTCCGCAGAAGGCGGCCTGCTGCCAGAGCATGAGGCGGAGCTTCTCCTTCTCGAGGTCCCCGAGCAACCGCTGTCCGCCGACCACGCGGGAGATGCAGTGATACACCGCCCCCCGCCCCGATACCTTGATCCGTGCCATTCGCATGATTACCTCTGGTTCGCCTGCGCCGGCCAGACCGTAGAAGCTCTGCGAGCATGCGTCAACTATGAACCTGTCACACTATCCGCCGGTGACGAGGCCCTGATGGCGCAACGGTCGCTGGCACGAGCTCTTCCCCCACGCCGAACTCACCTCCCCTCACCTCAACTAAACACCCCACACCCTGGACCGCATCCCCTCCCACCAAAAACCTGAGATGCGCACGGGCGCCGGTTGACGCAAGATTCCACTCGCGCGCGGCGACGGTTCCGGCCAAAACAAGGGCCTGCCGTTTTAGTGAAGACGCGAACAAGAAGCGCATGAGACAATCCAGACACGTTGGCCGCACGTTGCGGGAGGTTCCCAAGGATGCCCAGACCGCGGCGCATTCCCTGATGTTACGGGCTGGCTGCATTCAGCAGCTTTCCGCCGGGGTCTACAGTTATCTGCCCCTGCTGCACCGCACACTGAATAAGATCGCGCAGATCATCCGCGAGGAAATGACCCGGGCCGGCTCGGAGGAACTGCTCATGCCCGCCCTCCAGCCGCGGGAACTGTGGGAGGAATCGGGGCGTTGGGAGCGGTACACCGCCGTCGACGGCATCATGTTCGCCTTCAAGGACCGGCGGGGTAGCACGTCGTGTCTCGGGCCGACCCACGAGGAAGTGGTCACGGAGATCCTGCGCCGCGAGATCAACTCCTACAAGGACCTCCCGAAGTGCGTGTTTCAGATCCAGACCAAGTTCCGTGACGAAATCCGGCCGCGATTCGGATTGATGCGGGCCCGGGAGTTCATCATGAAGGACGCCTACAGTTTTGATGCCGACGACGCCGGGTTGGAGGCCTCCTACGAGGCCATGCGGCAGGCCTATCACCGGATTTGTCAGCGTGTGGGTTACAAGTACCGTGCGGTCGAAGCCGATTCCGGGGCCATCGGAGGCAGCGGCAGCAGCGAGTTCATGGTACTGGCGGATACCGGTGAGGAGGTGGTTCTTTTCTGCGATCGATGCGAGTACGCGGCGAACCAGGAAAAGGCCGCGTCCAAGCTCGAACAATTCGCGCCGGACACCGCGCAAGCTCCGATGGAGGAGGTGTTCGGCGAGGGCTTGATCGGTGTCGAACGGCTGGCGAAGTTCCTGCAGATCCCCGTCTGGAAGACGACCAAGACGCTGATTTACGAGGCCGATGAGCAGACGGTGGCGGTCATGGTGCGCGGCGATTGCGACGTGAACGAGATCAAGGTGGCCAACTTCCTCGGCTGTCGGGCTCTGAAACTCGCGAGCGCCGAACGCATCAAGGGCCTTACCGGCGCAGAAGTCGGCTACGCCGGCCCCATCGGCCTGCCCGCCGGGGTGCGGGTCATGGCGGACCAAGACGTGAACGGACGGGTGAACTTCGAGTGTGGCGCGAACAAGACGAATTACCACAACATCAACGTGAACTTCGTCCGCGATTTGCCACTGCCCGAGTTCGGTGATTTCAAGCTGGCGAAGGCAGGCGACGGTTGTCCGCATTGCGCCGGCCGGCTCCAGGCGGCCCGGGGCATCGAGATCGGCCACATCTTCAAGCTCGGCACGAAGTACTCTGGTGCGATGGGGTGCACCTACCTCGATACGAATGGCAAGACCCGGACCGTGGTGATGGGCTGTTACGGGATCGGTGTTTCCCGCATGGCAGCGGCCTGGATCGAACAGAGCCACGACGCGAAGGGCATCATCTGGTCGCCACAGATCGCGCCTTATCACGTCCATCTGACGCCGCTCAACCTCGAGGATGAGACGGTGCGCGGCCAAGCCGAGGCGCTCTACGAACGGCTGCAAAGCGAAGGCATCGAGGTGCTTTACGACGACCGACCGCTGCGGGCTGGAGAGAAGTTCAGCGATGCGGACCTGCTGGGACTGCCGATCCGGCTGACCCTGAGCAAACGGACGGTCGAAGCCGGGCAGATCGAATTCAAGCGGCGCACGGACGCCAAGCCGGAGTTGCTGTCCGCCGATGACGCGATTGCGCGGATTCGCGAGATCTGCGGGTTGTGAGCCGGCGTCCGGAAAGCTCGATGCGGGGCGGTCCACCGGCCCTGCGGGTGGCGCTGGCAACCAGCAGCGCGGTGACCGCATGGCTGATTTGGGGCCTGCACGCCCTTCCCTGGCTGGCCTGGTTGCTGTCGATCACCGCGGTCACGCTGCTCGTCTTTGGTTGGGACAAATGGGCTGCCCGGGCGAATCGGCGGCGGGTGGCGGAGTTCGATCTGCTGATGCTCGTTTTGGTCGGCGGCACGGTTGGCGCCCTTGTGGCTATGCCGCTGTTCCGTCACAAGACCATCAAGACTGCCTTCCGGCGCCGGTTCTGGCTGGTGATCATGCTGCAGGCTCTGCTCCTGTCCGCCTGGCTCCTTCGCGGGCGCTTCCTACCTCAGTCTTCCACGCCGGGAGCGGCTTCGCCTGCCGTTACCGCGACGGCTGCGAAGACACGACCCTCGGTGATCAGGAACGCCACGCCGGGGCTGTTCGCGGGCAGGCCGGTGCGGGCGCGTTCCCAGGTTCGGCCCTGGTCGTACGAGATGTAGATCCCGTTCGCGACACCGGCGACTACGAGGTCCTCCCCCGCCGCCAGTGCCCACACCGGTGCTGACGATTGCAGTTCACCCGAACCTTCGGAAACCAAGCTTCCCGCAAGCCATGATGGGGGGGCGCTTTCGCGGGCCTTTAACCAGGAGCCGCCGAGGTCTTCCGACCAATAGAGGCCGCCGGGGTTGTGACCTGCCACCAACACACCCTCGATTCCGGCAAGCGCCAACGGGGACACGCCCGTGGCGACATTCCAGCCCGGTGCGGACTCGTGCCGAATGAACAGGCCCCTGGCGTAGAGGGCGGCGCATACCCGGTCGCACACGCGCACCAGGGCGAAGACCTGGGCCGGCACCGGCAAACCTTCGCTCCATGCTGTCCACTCCGGTTCGCCATGGCCCGCCACGAACACTTCGCCGGTGTCGGTTCCGGCGTAGGTCCGGTCGTCGAGGGCCAGCAGGCAGCGAACGGTCCGGCCGCGGAAGGCCGCGTCCCGGTTCCAGGTGGCGCCCTGGTCGACCGATCTGAGGAGGCCCGATCCGTCCGTGCCGGCGAAGACCGTGGTTCGCGTTGTCGCCAGGCTCAGCACACGTTCCTGGGCCAGCGAATCGATGCGCGCAGGAGACCAGTCTGTGGCTTGGTTCAGGGAGACGTAGAGGCCGGCGTCCGAGCCCGCGAGCAGGACGTTCTGGATTGATCCCAGCGCGTTGATGCGAGCACCGGGCGGCAGCCCCGCGTCAGCCCGATGCCAGGACCGGCCTCGATCGGTGGATTGAAACAGGGCGGAGGTCCCGGTCGCACCGGTCAGGGGCGCGAGCACGGTTGCGGCGAGGAGCGCCATGGTGGGGAGGTTCCCGCGTGCGATCATGGTTTGGCGGGGACGACTCTGGGCGGATTGCGCCGGCGCCAGCAAGCAGGTTGGGCCCGGTCTGGCGCCAAGCCACTGCACGGCACGGTCGTGGTTTGCCCGCGCACGGCGATCGGAAGGCGGGCGGGTCGCATGGGCAGGCTCCCGCCCGGTGGGGGCCGCCGTACTGGCCGGGAGTGTGCCGTGGCGGTCGATTCGCTATTCGAACTCCATGCGGTAGCTGATCACATTGCCGGAGAAGTCGGTCTTGAGCCGGCAATTGCTTTTGTTGAAGACGGCCTGCATGGGCTTGTTCTCGGTGAGCACCTCGGCGGTGAATCCTCGGATGCCGTTGCGGCGGGCGGCCCGGATGAGGAACTGGAGCAGGAACGTGCCGACGCCCCGGTTCTGCCACTTGTCCGAGACCACGAACGCGACCTCGGCCAGGTTTGTCTTGGGATCGAGATAGTAGCTGCCCACCGCCACCACATCGTCTCCGTACGCCTCGGTGAGCGTGCCCACGACGGTGACGTCGTTGCGATGGTCGATATAGACGAAGTCCTGAATCTGCTTGCGCGGGATGATCTTCGTAAAGCTCATGAAACGGTAGTAGACCGTCTGCTGGCTGAGCTTGTAGAAGAGGTCGCGCATCCGGGGTTCGTCGGTGGGATGAATCGGGCGGAAGTTGATCTGGGTCCCGTCGTTGGTCACGTAGGTGGTCCGCATCTCCTTCGGTCCGACCTGGATTTTGCCCTCGATGTCCGCCATCGACGCCGAGAGGTATTTGGCCTCGATGGCCTCGCGGAGGAGTTGGGCGCGGAACTTCGGATGGGCCACCGAGATCAAGGCCAGCGCGCGCTCCTGGATGCTCTTGCCGTGCAGGTAGGCCACGCCATACTCGGTTGCGACATAATGCACCCCCGCCCGGGTGGTCACGACGCCGGCGCCGGGGCTGAGGCGTGTTACGATGCGCGACAGTTCGCCGTCCTTGGCGGTGGAGGGGATGGCAATGATCGCCTTGCCGCCACGGGCCTTGGCCGCGCCGCGGTTGAAATCCACCTGACCGCCCACGCCCGAGAAGAACTTCGAGCCGAGCGAATCGGCGCACACCTGGCCGGTGAGATCGATTTCCAGGGCCACGTTCACCGCGACCATCTTGTGCTGCTGCCGGATGACGTAGGGATCGTTCACGTACTCCGTCCGGTGGAAGGCGAACGTGGGATTGTCGTGGATGTAGTCGTAGAGCCGTTTGGTGCCGAGACAAAAGCTGGTGACGATTTTGCCGCGATCGGTGGTTTTGTGCGTGCCGTTGACGGCGCCGGATTCGACGAGGTCGACGATGCGGTCCGAGATCATCTCGGTGTGGATGCCGAGGTCCTGCTTGTCCTTGAGGAAACCCAGCAACGCCTGGGGGATGCGTCCGATGCCGACCTCGATGGTCGAGCCATCCTCAATGAGCGAGGCAATGTTCTCGGCGATCTGCCGGGTGTCATCGGTCAGTTCCATGGCCGGCACCTCGATGAGGGGATCCTCGACGGGAACCAGCAGGTCCATGTCGTAGACGTGGAGGGTGCTGTCGCCGTGGGTGCGGGGCATGTTGGGGTTCACCTGCGCGACCACGAGCGACGCGTTCTCGGCGGCGCTTTTTACGACGTCCACCGAGACGCCCAGACTGCACATTCCCTTGTCGTCGGGGGGCGTTACCTGGATGAGCGCCACGTCCAGCGGCAGCTCGCCCGAGTCAAACAGGCGGGGCAGGTCCGACAGGTGGATGGGCGTATAGTCGCCGAGTCCTTCCTGGATGATGTCCCGCACGTTCTCCGCGATGAAAAAGCTGTTGGTGCGGAAATACTGCGCCATTTCCTTGTGCGCGTAGGGGGCGTCGCCGAAGGTCAGCAGGTGGACGATTTCGGTGTCGGGCAGTTCGGTGGCCCGTTTGGTCAGGGCGCCGACGAGTTGGAGTGGCTCGGCGCAACCGGTTCCGATGAAGATGCGCTGTCCGGGACGGATCCGCTTCACGGCCTCCTCGGCAGTGACAATGGAGGCCGGGTATTTTTCCTGCCAGTTCGGGTCGTAGCTGGGTTTCATGGGGATGCGGCGTTACTTCGTCTCGAGCGCAAGGGTCATCCGGGCGTCGGCGACGTAAGCCTCGGTGCCCACCTCGCCCACGATGAAGGGGTTGATGTCCAGTTCCATGATTTCGCCGTAATCGGTCGCCAGCTGGCTGATGCGTTGCAGGGCGGTGGCGACCTGCATGAGGTCGACGGGCGATTGCCCCCGGGCGCCCTTGAGCAGCGCGTAGGAGCGCGTCCCCATCAGCATCTGCACGGCCTCCTCGCGGGTGATGGGTGCGAGGTGGAAAGTGACGTCCTTCATGACCTCGACGAAGATGCCGCCCAGACCGAACATGAGCATCGGGCCGAACTGCGGATCGCGGGTCATGCCCAGGATGACCTCGCGTCCCCGGTGGCCCATTTTCTCGACGTACGCTCCGCGGATGAAGGCGTTCGGGGCGCGGCGCTGCACGCGGAGCATCATCAGGTCGAAGGCGTCGCGGACCTGCTCGGCGTTGGCGAGGTTGACGCGCACGCCGCCGAAGTCGGACTTGTGGATGATGTCGGGCGAAGAGATTTTCAACACGACCGGATAGCCGATTCGCTCGGCGGTTTCGACCGCTTCGCCGGCGGTGGCGGCCAGGTTGCCCTCGAGGATCTTGAAGTCGTAGGCCTTCAGGATCTCCTTGCCCTCGACCTCCCCGATCTGCGGGATGGCGCTGCGGATGTGCCACTGCAGCACGCGATCCACGCGGCGGCGGTTCACCGGGAAGCGTGTGACGATGCGGGTTGGGCGCGCGCGCCAGGCGGCGTAGTCGCACATGGCCTTGAGGGCGGCGATGGCGCGGTCGGGCGCCGGGTAGTTGGGAATGCCGAGTTCCATGAGGCGGGCCTTGCCGGCGGTGACTTCCTCCCCGCCCATGAAGGCGGTCAGCAGGGGTTTGACCCCCTTGTGGGTGGCGGCCAGCCGTTCCGCCAGTTCGAGGGGGCGGGTCATGTTCTGGGGGGTGGCGACCACGACGATGGCGTCGATGCCCTCGTCTTCCTGCAGGACCTCGAAGGCGTTGATGTAGCGTTCCGGTTCGGCGTCGCCGATGACGTCCACGGGGTTGCCGAGGGCCGCGGTGGGGGGGAGGAGCGGCTGGAGTTTGGCGCGGGTGGCGTCGGAAATGGTCGCCATCTGCAGCCCGACGGTTTCGGCGGCGTCGGCGGCCATGATGCCGGGACCGCCGGCGTTGGTGATGACCGCGATGCGTTTGCCCTTGGGCAAGGGTTGGGTGGCGAAGGCGAGGGCGTAATCGAAGAGGGCTTCGAAGTTCTCGGCCCGCACGACGCCCGACCGGCGGAAGGCGGCTCCGTAGGCCATGTCCTGTCCGGCGAGGCTGCCGGTATGGGATGAGGCGGCCTTGGCGCCGGCCTGGGTGATGCCCACTTTGAGCAGCACCACGGGCTTGATCCCGGCGGCCTCCTCGGCCACGCGGAGAAACTTGTCGCCCTCCTTGATACTCTCGAGGTAGCCGGCGATGACGCGGGTTTCCTTGTCTTCGGCCAGGGCTTGCAGGAAGTCGACCTCGTTGAGGTCGGCCTTGTTGCCGAAGCTGATGACCTTGCCGAGGCCGAGTTGCTGGCTGGCTGCCCAGTCGAGGATTGCCACGCAGAGGGCGCCGGATTGGGAGATCACGGAGATGTGGCCCGGCGGGGGCAGGGTGGGGGCGAAGGTGGCGTTCATGTGGTGGTGGGTGTTGAGCACCCCGAGGCAGTTGGGCCCCATCATGCGCACCCCGTGGGCATGGCAAAGCGCCACCAGTTCCTGCTCCGCCGCGGCGCCCTTCTCGCCGACCTCCTTGAATCCGGCGGTGATCACGACAATGGTGCGGGCGCCGGCCTTGATCGAGCTTTCGATAGCGGCCTTCACGTGCTTGCCTCCGACCACGATGATGCTGAGGTCGATCTGATCGCCGTATTCCTCGAGGCTCTTGTAGCATCGGACTCCCAGGATGTCGGGGGCGGTCAGGTTGATGGGGACGATCTTCCCCTTGAACCCGCTCCGGGTGAGGTTGTGCATGAACGCATACCCCACTTTCTCGGGGTTGGTGGAGGCGCCGATTACGGCGACCGTCTGCGGATACAGCAGGGATTCAAGCATGGCTTGTCACTCTCGATTCTGGCGGCGGCCGGACAGCGTGCTCCCGGGCGCCGGACTGGAATCGCACTTCGGATTCCGGCCGGACCACCGCAGGAACCGGAAACAGGGAATTCACCCGACCGCGTCTGACGTGGTCAACCGCCGGGGAGATTTGTAGCTCAACCGCGGGGAGGCACACTCGTCCTGAATTGGCGAAGACTGTTCATTTTTTGCTGCGGCCTCCCGGCGCCCCACGGAAAGCCGCAGCGACGGAGGCGCATCATTTCGTCCCCAACCCTCGTGCAGGACGGCGGGCTCATCGGCGCGCCCGCCGCCGAATCGCTTCTGCGATGAGGAGTCCCCCGGTGACCAGCGCATAGGCGCGCGGCTCGGGGATGAGGGCCTGGACCCAGTCCTGATAGGCGGAAACCTGGGTGGCGTAGAACCGGCTCGGAACATCGTTTGGGCCCTCGGCCACCGGAGTCCACTGGTTTTGTGTGCCCACGTAGAGGCCTCCCTTGTCGAAAAGCACCGCGCGAAAGCCGGTGTCGGCGCCGCCGGTAAGGCTGTACAAGCCGTCGACGCCGGCGTTGATGCCGGCCAGCTTCCAGAGAGAATCCACGGGGTCCTGAATGAAGACCGCCCCGCCGGAGTCGCCGGCGGTAAGGTGAGCTTCGTAGGGATACAGAGGGTCCGTCCCGTGCAGGTCGTCGAACTCCGCCACCAGGTACGAGTTGCCGGATCCATCCACTCCGATCGCGGCGACCTCGTTCATTCCCCATCGCTGGGTGCCTCCTGCGCCCCCCTGCCTCCAACCTTTCAACTCTTCCCCGCCGGAGGAACTGGGGCCCATCACCTCGGCGCCGCGCAGCGTCCCGCGGCCGATCACCACCAACTCCTTGCCTGCCTCGGCCCCGGTGGAGGTCCAGAGCGGCGCCCAGGAAGGCATGCGCTCCGCGACCTCCCAAATGCTCAGATCCGCGTTCGAGTGGTTGGCGACCAGGGTTGCCTGATAGTCCTTGCCCTGGTAGGTGAAGGTGGTGTTGCCGGAGGCCCCTGCGCCGACGTGCGACGCGGTGATGAAGTGGTAGGGGGAGATCGCCGTGCCGAGGAAGTTCCCCCAGAGCCCCTCGTAGATCCAGAAGGAAGCCACCTCCGGCGGGAGGTCGCCGCCAAGTGCCGGCGCATTGTAGGTGGGGTCGTCCGTCGAAAGGAACGTCACCGCGCAAGCCGGCCACGTTCCTGCCGCCGCCGCGGTCAACAGAACCGCCAGCGTTCCTGACCACGGATTACTCGCCGTTCCGTGAATTCGCTTGCTCATGTGATGTCGCCCGCCGGGCCGGGCTTCCGGAGCGGCCGATGGGCGACCCCTACAACAACACTGTTGAGTCCGGGAAGCAAGCCGTTTGAATGCGCGCCGACCGCGCAAGTCTTTGGCCATCACCGGCGGAACGACTTCCCCGCGCGGCCCCGTCGTGTCGGTCCGGTCAAAGTCAACGGAGGCCCAGGAAGGCAGACTACTCGATGGCCGCTCCGCAGGGCCTCCGCTCCTGCGGGCGGTCACTTTCCGCGGATGGTCCCGGCCGGGGTGCGTGGCTCACGACGACCCCCGTTTGGCCGAAAGCGGCGGTGGGGCGCCGAGCTTTCGGTACAGCCAGACTTCCAGCGGTCGGACGGGGCCCAGCCAGCGATAGAAGGGCGAGTAGACCAGCCGCAGGCGGACCACCGAGAGGAACCAAGCCAATGAGGCCCGGCTGAGGCTGACCTTGGATCCCAGCTTGTCGGTCCACTCGGTGGGCACTTCCAAAACGCGGAATCCGTTGCGTTTCAGCGAATACAACAGATTGATGTCGAACGTCATGTCCGCAATCGTCAGACACGAGTGGATCGCCTCGACCGCCCGCCGGCGCATCACTTTCGCGCCGCATTGGGTGTCCTTGATCCCCATGCGGAACAGCACTTCCACGAGCAGGTGAAAGGCCCGGCTGAAGAAGCGCCGCTGACCGCTTTGGGCGACGTGCAGCACCGAGCCCGGCAGCCAACGGGATCCGATCACGCACTCGGCTTCGTCCAGATGTTCGATGAGTTGGGCGAAGGCCGCCGGCGAGGTCGCTCCGTCCGCGTCCACGTAGCCGATCCATTCCATGTCCCCGCCGCGGCGCAGTCCTTCGATCAACGCCCCTCCCTTGCCGATCCGTCCGGGGAAGTCGATCCAGGCGATTTCCGGGAACTCGGCCGCCGCCCGGCGCACCACCTCGAGCGTGTCATCCACACAGCCGTTCAGCACCACGAGCAGGCGGAACCGGCCCTGGAAGTGGGCGCGCAGATGCGCCGCATACTCCCGCAGCACGGGGCCGATCCGTTCCGCTTCGTTGTAAGCGGGAATCAGCAGCAATAGACTGGGGGCTTCGTCGGGCATGCGCAGAGTTCGGGGAAGGCCCGCCGCCGGATCCGGGCGCCGGGCCATCCGCCGACCGGTGAGGCGGCGCGGATCAGCGCTTGTCCGGGTCCGGGATGAAGATGGTCTTTCCGGGGATCAGGCGCTCGGGCTTCAACCCCTTGTTGGCCTCGAGCACGAGGTCCACGGTCAACCCCTTCACGCCGGCATCGCGGTAGGCCTGCACGATGGCGATCAACGTGTCCCGCTCCTTGACGACGTAGTCATAGCCGGTGGTGGGAATCGGCTTGGCAGCCGGTTCCGCGGGGCGCCGGGAGGTGTCGCCCAGCTTGGCGACGGCGGCGTTGATGCGCTTGAGTTCATCGAGCACCTGCCGGCCATCCTCCTCCCGCTGTTTGTTGATGGCGGTACGCAGCCCCTCAATGGCGCGGTTCAGCTCGTCCGATGTTACCACGTCCGCTGGCCGGCGTCCCTGGACGTCACGCACGCCGCGCACCTCTCCCGCCAGCGCTTCCAGGCGCTTCTGCATGGTGGCCTGGGCTGCCAGCAGATCCTCGACCATGCCGCTGAGCCGTTGATAGCGTTGTTCGAACTCCTCCTGCAAGGCCCGCGCTTCGGCCACCGTGATCGGCTGGGCGACCGCGACGCACAGCATGAGCAGACCGCAAACCGGTTGAATCCATCGCGCTCCCCAACGGCGCATCCACGTGCTTTTCATGGGTTCACAGTAGGAAGCTCCGCGGAGCCACGCAAGCGGGAAGCCCCCCCCGCCGGACGGCCGAGCGCATCACAGCTCTTTCGGACCGCGGAATTCAACCCGCAGTAAGCCTTACTTCCAGCGGCGCCAGCGAGTTGGCGCGCGCGCCGCCGGGTCCGGGCCAGCGCGGGGGGCCATCGCTCCCAGCGCCGCATCCGATCAGGGGCCTCGCCTGGAGGTCGGATTCATGGCGTCTGAATCACGCAGCCGACCGCGTTGGTGACGATGGTATTCATGACGCCCGGTACCCGCGGGAACTTGACCCCATCCAGCCTCAACTCGCCAACCTGCTCGGCGTGGATGACCGGACGCGGGTCGTCCCTGGCGAGGCTCAGCCGAACATCCTCCAACGTGAGATGCTCAACGTTGCGCGCATAGAAGCCCCAGGCCGGCAGCGGTCGCGGATCCACGCCGGGGCCGCGCACCGTCGCGTCGGTCCACGCTTCGCCACCGCCGGTGAACTCCGCGCGCACGCCGCGCAAGACGACGTTGGTGATCGGCTCGTCGGCCCAGCTTTCGGCGGAGAAAGCGGCGCGGTACACGCCGGTCGCTTCGAGTCCGCTGATCGTTACTTTGCCCACGCGGTTGCCCGGTTTGGTCCAGAGGGTGACAGGGGAAGCAACCGCTTCCATCACGTTGTCAGCGATGAACACCTCGTCAAGCGGACCGCGCGTGGCATCCCACGCGCCGGGTTGGAGAATGATACCCGAGAGCATGTTGGTGCGGCGCCGCTCGCCTGAAGTGCGATGCGGTTGCTCGCCGGGGCCGCGGAACAGGTTGCCCGTGACCGTCAGCCGGGTGGCCGGGCCGATGAGGCGGATGCCGTTGCACGACGAGTTGATCAGGCAGTCCTGGATGACGGTGTTGTTCCAATAGCGACCGGCGATGGCGTCGTCGCCAGTATGGAACTGGCAGCCGAGGATTTTCACATTGTGGCACCAACGATCCGGGGCGCCGCGCCAATGGACGCCGTCCCAACCGCCCACGACTTTCACATTGCGCAGTTCGACATCGTCGCTCGCCTGGAAGAACACCGCGTAATTGGCAGCAT
This sequence comes from Verrucomicrobiales bacterium, assembly GCA_024233305.1. Classification (GTDB taxonomy): domain Bacteria; phylum Verrucomicrobiota; class Verrucomicrobiia; order Limisphaerales; family J093; genus J093. The sequence continues at coordinate 651,323 of JACKPV010000022.1, read as the reverse complement.
CCACAATGGTCACGTCGCGCAGGGTGAAACGGCGGCAGTCGATGAAGACGATGGTGTGCGGCCCGCGCATCCGTTCCTCGCCCGTCGGATCAAAGACCCGGTTGCCGTCGATCACGCCCGGGCCCGTGATGGTGATGTCCTCGGCGCTTTCGGCGACGAGGAGGCCGCGATGCCATTTGCCCCACTTGGCCTCGGGCAGGTAAGCGGGAACCACGGGTTGCGAGTAGCTGTTCAGATTCGTGGCGCCGACCAGTCGCGCCCCTGCCTCGAGGTTCAGCGTGACTCGACTGCGCAACCGGATGGTGCCGGAGAGAAACCGTCCCGCTGGAAGCGTCACCTGCCCGCCGCCGTCGGTGGCGCACCGGTCAATCGCGGACTGAATCGCCTCCGTGTCGAGCGTGACGCCGTCTCCCCTGGCTCCGAAATCGCGTTTCACATCGAGCGCGGACGGGGCCTCGGGGATGGCAGGGCGTGCTGCCGGGGGCTGCGCCTTTAGAGGCAGCGGGAACAAGGCGGCCAGCAGGCAACCCGCACCGAGGGCGGACGTGTGGAACCTGGGTTTCCGGGGAGGTGCGGGGATCGTGCTCATGACAAGTTATCCTGGTGGGGCGGCGGTTGCTCAGCCCGGCTGCTCCGGCGAGCCGGTGCGTTGGAGGCTGGAGCCCGGCCACGAGGCGGTTTGAAACCGGCTGGTAATCGGGTGCAGCGGCGACGCTTGGCGGACCATCGGTCTGCCGTCCTGCGGGGCCGAGCGGCAACGGTTCGCGCTGAGGAGGATTGGAAACGACCCGCCATCAGCCGTGCCGGGCGGCCGGGCCGGGCTTGGCGTGGTTTCGGTGGCCGACATGGGGCGAGTATGGGCTTGGGCCGGGTGGCACTCAAACAAGTACCGACCGACCGACCGGCCAGGGACGGGCTCATGGTTGCTGAAATCCGCCCAGCGTCAGCCAGCCCTCGCGATGCTGGTCCTGGCTCTGGTTGGCAAAACGCAGCGCGGCGCCGTTCAGCAGCGGATTGGGGATGCGCAACAGCAGGTGATACGCGCCGGGCGGAAGCGCACGAGTCCCGGCGTCGAAGCGCCACAACGTGGCCGGTGCGGCGGGGAGAATGCCGGTCAGTTTCCAATCGGTCTGCCAGGTGGCGGCGAGTCTTCCTTCGCTGTCCTGCGCTCCAAGTTCCACCGGCCAATCATAGTAAAACGGCGCAACGCCGGTGTTGGTCACGATCAGTGAGACGGTGAGCCGGTCGTTTGCGAGTGTCAGGTTCGCTTGCGGAACATGCAGTTCGTAGCCCATCCGCTGGACCGCGCGAATGGCCCGGTCGCGGGCGGCCCCATCGATTTTGCCACGGAACACGCCCTCGTTGCACAGCCATGAAGCATGCGTGACGGTCACGCAGCGGTCGAACTCCTGGCCTTTCGGGACGCAACTCGCCTCGTCAAAGAGGCACTCCCAGACCTCGGGCCGCACCTCGCCCCCGATGGGCTGCGTCCGCCACTTGGCAAGCGCGCCGGACGAACGCAGGCGGGTTTCGAAGAACCACTCCTCCCCCTTCCTGCCGGTATGCACGGTGGCCCAGGCAAACGAATCGTCATGATAGCCGATGGCACGCCGGACGTTGTCGGCGTAACGAGGGTCATCCGGGCCGGCAGGATAGCGGGCCACGAGGCGGGTTTGCCGAAAGGCCGTTTCGTAGGCGTCCATGACTTCGCGCTGGACGGTCTTCGAGGCGAACCACTGGTCATGAGGGTGGCTGTGCCATTCGCCCCAGGTGCCGAGCAACCCGAGGCCAACGAATCCGAGCCGCGGATCTCCGTCGTACCGCCGGCCCAATGCGTGGATGAAGTTCGTCAGCGCCGCCCGCAGCCGCGGGTCTTCGTAGTCGGGAGTGTGGTCCACGGCCGGCGGGAAGGGCTGCGTGTTGGTGTTGGTCCAACGCCGCATCAGCAACCCGGAATCGATGAGGTAGCGGGGCACACCCGTCGAGCGGCCGGGCCACTCGAGATAGAATCGCGTATAGAGCTGATGCCCGCGCGACGCCGCTGCCTCGAGCTTCGCCTCGAGGGGGGCCCAGTTGAAGTTCGTCGGCCCGATCATCAGGTCGGAAAGCTTCGTATAGTCCCACTCCAGACTGTGGGGGAAGGTCGGCTCGTCACGCAGGTACGGCACGAACCCCTTGAGGGGATTGTCCGGCGGGGCGGGGGTGTAGGCCAGTTGGACCGGGCTCGTGCCCGGGTTGCCCAGGATGCCAAGTGTCACGCTGGCGAGGAACAGCGCGGCGAGCGTGGTTCGGGTTTTCACACGTGGCTGAGGTGCATTGGCAGCGAACCACTCCCGGCGGATTGTGCCGCGGCGTAACCTCGCGCTGATGCCGATGACCTCGCGGTCTTCCGGAATCCGCCGGCCGCAGCACGCGCAACGTTTTACCCAGTCGTTGGGATCCCAGGCTGGTCTGGAGGTGTTCATAGGATATCGGTTCCAAAGTGCGCTACTTTCCGCTTTCAAGCCAGCGGCACGGATTTGGGCTTCCGTTCGTGGGGCGTCGCCGCAGGATGGCGGGGACATGAACACGCCGGAATTCCTCGTGCTGGTGGCGGTGATGCTCGCGGGCTTTGGCCTGTTGGGCTGGCTGGTGCACCGACGCGATGGCCGGGCTGCCGCGGAGGCGATGGCCGGCCGCCTGGTCGAAACCCGCGACGGCCTGGAGAGCCTGGTGCGGCAGAATCACACGGATCTGGCCACGCGGATCGAGCAGGTCAAGGGCGAGCTGCGCGCCGATCTGGCGGAGCGCTTGCAGGCGGCGGCGGTGGGTACGCGCGATGTGCTGGCCCGGGAGCTGGGGGAGGGACGCGCCGAACAGGGGCGTCGGCTGGGCGAGACGTCGGCCTCGATCGAGCAGAAATTCGAGCGTCTGCGCGAGACCATCGAGGGGCGCCTGGATGCCGTTGCCCGCCGCCAGGGCGAATCCGCCCGGGAAGCTCGCGAGGAACTCGCCCGCACGCTCACCGAGACAGCGGCGTCGCTGTTGAAGCGCGTGGAGGGAATGGAACAGCGCACCGGAGCCCAGCTCGAGCAGATCCGGAGCCGCGTGGACGAGCGCCTCGAAGCCATCAACCAGCAGGTGCAGCAGAAGCTCGAGAAGAACATCCAGGAGGGATTCGCCCACTTCCAGAAGGTCCAGGAACACCTCCGCGCCGCCGAGGAACAGCTCCGCAACGTCGGCGTCGTGGGTAACTCGATCAACGAGTTGAACAGCCTGCTCAAACTGCCCCACCTTCGGGGCCGCTTCGGCGAGGCCGAACTGGGCCGTCTCCTGGCCGATTTCCTTCCCGCTTCCGCCTACACCGAGCAATGTCCCGTGGTGCCCGGATCACGCGAGGCCGTGGATGCCGTCGTGCGCTTCCCGAACTACGTCCTGCCCATCGACAGCAAGTTCAACCGCGAACAGATCCTGCCGCTGTTTGAATCCTCGGATCCGGCGGCGCTGGCCGAGGCCCGGAAGCAGCTCTCCAGCGCGGTTCGCCAGCAGGCCCGGTCCATCAGCGAAAAATACATCCATCCCGAACAGGGTACCACCGACCTGGCGCTGATGTTCCTTCCCAGCGAGACCCTGTACTTCGAGGTCATTCGCGATGGCGCGCTCACCGAGGCGCTGCACAAGCTCAAGGTCTTTCCCGTCTCGCCGAACACCCTGGCCATCACGCTCCGGACCGTGGCGATGAGCATCAGCCAGTACGAGTTCGCGCGGAACGTCGAGGGCACGCTGCGGGAAATCCGCCGCGCCCAGGACAGTTTCGGGCATTTCCAGCGACGCTTCGAGGAGGTGGGCCGGGGTCTCGAACGGGCTCAAGAGGCCTATCAAACCGCCACCGGCCACTTGAACCGCTACGCCAACCGGGTCGTGCGGCTTGCCGGCGACACCGACCTCCCGTTGGCCGAGCCCGGAGCAGAGCCCGAGAACGCGCCGCCTTCCGCGCCCTGAGCCTTGGCCGTATCGATCCAGGAAGTCGTAGCCGCCGACGTGTAGCCGGCGCATGATTCAGCGGGTTTTCGGACGCCTGCTGCTGAGGGCGACGATTCACCAAAACGTGACTGCCAGTCGGAATCAGCGAGACCGCGTAAGCCCCTGGATTTCAGCGCCGACTACACGTCGGCGGCTACCGCGTGTTACATCGATCCGGCTTAGCGATCCAATCCGCCGGGTGGGGGAGGCTATTTGTTGAAACGGAAGTTCACCACGTCGCAGTCCTGCATGACGTAGGTCTTGGTCTCAAGTCGCTGCTTTCCGGCGCGCTTGGCCCCGGTCTCGCCGCCCTCCGCCGCGAAATCCGCGAAGCTGATGATCTCCGCGCGGATGAACCCCTTCTGGATATCGGTGTGGATGACGCCGGCGGCCTCCCAGGCGGTGGCGCCCTGGGCGATGGTCCAGGCCCGGTTCTCCTTGCCGCCGACGGTGAGAAAGCTGATGAACCCGCCCTGGGTGTAGGCACGGAGAATCAGGGAATCGGGATCGGATTCCTCGCCCGCTCCCGCGATGACAATCGGTTTCTGCGTCAGAAACCGATGGGCGGCAATGGCCTCCTGCTCCTCGGGGACAAGGGCCACGCGGTTGACAGGGAGCCCGGCCTCGAGCTCGGCCTGCAGCTTGTCGAGGACGGCTTTTTCCGCCGCGACAGGATCGCGTCCCAGGCGGTTCTCAATGAACTCAAGATCGTGCAGGAGCAGATCGGGAAAGGCGGCCTCGGCGCTGAGGATGGCGTCCGCCGTTACCATGTCGTCCTCGCCGACCGCGTCCACCTGGGCGTAGACCTTCTTCTTGGCCTCGACCAGTTCGTGAGCCTGGTCCAGCCGGGGATCCTTGACGTTCCGTTTGCCCAGCGGAAAGCCGGGGATGCCATGCACGCAAATCTTCACGCGGCGTGCTTAGTGGGGAAGGGGCTCCGCGTCAAGTGCAGCACGCCGGAAAAGAACCGTTGGCCCCCGGACGGACGACGGCGCCATCGGCGAAGGTGCGTCGATAGGGCTTGATTCTCGTGCTTGACCGCAGGGCGGCAACGCCTTAAAAGCCGTCCGGGTTCGCGGTCCGGCGAAAGTCGTCCCGGAGTTCGACGAGGGCTGTTTGGCGGTCGAACGACGGGGTGACGCGGCTCGCGAGCCTGAACAAAGAGCAACTCAACCTAATACTTACTTACAAGTCTATGAAGAACGGCAAGAAACTGGCGATTGGGGTTGGCCTTCTCGGGCTGGCGCTCGGCGCGAGTTCCGTGCAAGCGGCCGGGCTCGGCGCCTGGGGCATGGCGAAGGGCGACTGGGATTTCACCCTGGGCGGCGGCGGAACCAGCGACAAGGAATTCAACAACAACGGTGGCAATTTCAATGCCAGCGTCGGCTACTTCCTGAGTGACGCCTTCGAGATCGCGCTTCGTCAGAACCTCAGTTTCGCGGTGGGCGCCGGCGGCGACGCGGTTGCCGGACAGACCCGGGTGGCGGTGGATTACCACTTCAAACTCGGCAACAAGTTCCGTCCCTACGTCGGGGCCAACTTCGGCGGCATTTACGGCGACGGCGTGAACGACAGTTTCGCGGCCGGCCTCGAGGCGGGCTTGAAATACTACGTGCTCCAGAAGACCTACCTGTTCGGCCACTTCGAGTGGCAGTGGGCCTTCGACGATGCCGGTGACGCCGGCAGCACGTTCGATGACGGTGCGTTCATCTACGCGGCGGGTGTTGGTTTCAATTTCTAACCCGCCTGCCAGCGAGCATGCAGGGCCGGCTGATGCCGGCCCTGTTTCTTTGGTGGCGCGTCCGGTTGCGAGTGGGCCGGGCGCGCTTCCGCCTTCAGCGGGCGGTTGGTGACGGAACCCCGGCCGCGGTTGGACGTCCCCCGGCGGCGGCCGGTTGTCGCAGGCGTCCTTTTGAGTTTTCGTCAGTCGCGGCTAGATTCGCTGTGCTTCATGGATGCCGTGTCGCAAATCCAGTGGTGGCATTGGGCCAGCTTCGTGCTGATGGTCCTGATCTTCCTGGCCATGGACCTGGGCCTTTTCCATCGCCAGGCGAGGGAGGTCCGTTTTCGCGAGGCGTTGGGTTGGACGTGCCTCCTGGTGTTCGCCGCCCTGGTGTTCGCCTGGACCCTGGTGCCGGTGCTCGGCCGCGACTCGGCGTTGGAATTTCTCACGGGCTACCTGATCGAGTTGTCCCTGTCGATGGACAACGTCTTTGTGATCGCCGTGATCTTTCAGTATTTCGCGGTGCCCAGGGCCTATCAGCACCGGGTCCTTTTCTGGGGCATCATGGGCGCGCTGGCGATGCGGGGACTCATGATCTGGTTGGGGGCCGAACTGGTGGAGCATTATCATTGGACCCTCTACTTGTTCGGCCTGTTCCTGGTCTTCACGGGCATCAAAATGCTCGTGGGCGATGACGCCGAGGTCCAGCCCGAGGCCAACCCGGTCGTCCGGTTGGTATGTCGGTTCTTTCCCGTGGCCAAGCGTTACGATGCGCAACGCTTCACGACCTTCGAGCAAGGGCGTCGCATCCTCACCCCGCTGGCCGTGGTGCTCGTGATGGTGGAGACCACGGACCTGATTTTTGCCCTGGATTCGATCCCGGCGATTTTCGGAATCACGACGGACCGCTTTATCATATTTACTTCCAACGTCTTCGCGATTCTCGGTCTGCGCTCGTTGTACTTCGTGCTGGCGGGGGCGGTGGCCTACTTCTGCTACCTGAAGTTCGGTCTGGCCATCGTGCTCGTGCTGGTGGGTTTCAAGATGCTCGTCGCCGACTGGATCGTGGTGCCGACGATTTGGTCGTTGGCGATGGTGGGCACGACGATCATCACTTCCATGCTCCTGTCGCTGCTGGCAGCGAAGCGCGGAAAGCGGTGTTGCGCGAACGAGACAACGCCGCCGCCGCCGGCGACCTGAACGGCGCCTCGAACGGATGGACGTGCCGCGCCCGCCCCCGGTGACGAGCGCCGGCCGCGGTTCCAAGGAGGGCTTCCGCCGGGCGGTCAGCCAAGCACCCGGTCCATTTGGGCCTTGATGGTAGCCAGACGCTGACGATTGCCGCCCCCGACTTCGGCCGTGGCCCAGCCGCAGAAATTGAGCCGTCCCAGTTCGGTCCGGACATTGTCCCAGTCCACCGTGCCCTCACCGATTTCCGCCCATTTGTCCGTCTGGTGGTTGAAATCCTTCACATCGAGCTTGATGATCCGGTGCCCGAGTTGCCGGACCCACTGCGACGGCGTGGCGTATTTGCGGTGGTTGCCGATGTCGAAGTAGGAGCCCACCCAGGGACTGTTGGCGGCGTCAATGAACGCGACCAGCCGGTCGGCGGTCTGGTCGCCGGGACCGTTGTGCTGGTAGGTGAACTGGTTCCAGACGTTCTCGATAAGGATGTGCACTCCGAGCTTCGCGGCCAGGGGGAGGGCCTTCTGAATCTGCCCGAGGGAACGCGCGGACACCTCTTCCGGCGTGCCGTCGTTGCCATGACCGGGGACCAGCAGCACTGCCGAGCCGCCGCATTGGTGGCTCTCCCGGATGGCGGTCAGCAAGTCCTGCAAACCCTGTTCGCGAATCTCCGGTTTCGGGTCCGACAGGCGGATGCGCCAGTGGGTGGAGTCCACGACGCCGTGGATGGGCAGGCCGGTTTTGTGGCTGGCGGCCAGGGCTTCCTCCTTGTTGACGCCCCCGGGGGAGTCGAGTTCAACGCCATCGAAGCCGAGGTCCTGAAGCAGTCTGAACTTGTCCTCCACGGAGAGTTCCTTCTCGTCGATCATGCCCCACTTGACCGCCTTGAAAATGGTGGGCCGTTTCGCGACCGGCGCCGTGGTTGCCGGGGCGGCGAGCACGCGGGAACGCGGCGAAACCGCCGCGGCGAGGGCGGCGCCGGTGGCCAGGGTCGCGGATTGGATGAAAGAGCGACGATTGAGGGATTGCTTCATGGCCGCAGTGTGCGGCGGGCGGCGGGCGGATGCAACTCCGATGCGAGCCTTGCGGTGGGCACTGGGCGGAATGCGCGGGGGAACGCGGTGCGGTCGGAAGCTCGAGGGATTCCCCGGCCTGCGATGGCCCGATCACGCCGGCCAGGGCGGCGGTGAGCGGCGCGGGGAGAAGGTTTGCCAACGGCCCGGGATTCTGCCACAGAAGGCCACGCGAATTCCGCAACCGGCGCCGTCGACGGGGCCCGTCCGGGATGGTGCGCGATGATGGATCCCTTGCTCCTCTGGCTTTCATTTCTGGTGGGCCTGCTCAGCGGCCTGATGGCGGCGGTGCCGGTCGGGCCGATCAACACGGCGATCCTCAACGAAGGGGGGCACCGCGGTTTTGGCTGGGCTTTCCGCATCGGGCTCGGAGCGACCGTGATGGAGGGGATCTACTGCGGGCTTGGCTTCGCGAGCTTCTCGGGACTCTTCACGAACCGGTGGTGGGAGGCCTCGCTGCAAATGATCAGTTTTCTCCTCATGCTCTTCATTGGTTTGCGCTACCTGCGGCTCGAACACCTGCCGTCGGCGAGCCGGACCGAGCGGGTGGTGGAGGCGAAGCTGCATCCGCACACTGCCTTCATGACGGGCTTCCTGCGGGTGCTCGGCAATCCCGGCGTGCTGGTCTTCTGGGTGATGGCGTCCTCCCTGTTCCTGTCCCACGGCTGGATCGACAGCTCCCGCCTGGGCAAGGCGGTGTGTGTGGCGGGCGTGACCTCCGGGATCCTGCTGTGGTTCACCGTGCTCAGTTACGCCGCCACGCACGCGCACCGGCGCTTGTCAGAGCGACGGTTGGTGGGGCTGGCCCGGGTGTCGGGGGCGCTGCTGCTGGGGCTGGCGCTGGTGATCATGATCCGGCTGATCGCCCTGCTGGCCAAGCGGGGTTGACGCGGCCGGTCGATCCGGGCGGGTCAGTTCTTGCCGAACGTGGCTCCGTTGTCCGGCGGCAGCCCGCGGTGCCACGCGATCAGCCGGGTTTGGAGCCGGTTCACCACATCCGGGTTCTCGCCGGAGACGTTGTGGGTTTCGGAGGGATCGGCTTCCAGATCGTAAAGCTCGGCGTTGGCGCCGTCGTATTCGCAGAGCAACTTCCAGCGTCCCTGGCGCACGGCGAGATCCGGCAGGTTGTCGATGCCGTAGAAGGTGTCGCGATCCGGTGGACGGCGAAAGTAGAGCGGGGCTTTGCGGGAGTCTGCCGACCGCCCGAGGAGCACCTCGGGAAGCGCTTCGCCGTCAAAGGAAATGCCGTGCGGCGTCGCAAGGCCGACCAATGCCAGCAGGGAAGGCACCAGATCGATGGCCGCAAAGAAGGACTGCCGGTTTACCTGTCCGGCGCGTTCGCCGGAAATCCACGCCGGTCCCCAGACCACCAGCGGGGATCGGACACCGCCTTCGTAGAGCATGGTCTTGCATCCGCGGAAGGGGCCCGCCGAGCCCGCGCCTTTTTCCGGGCCATTGTCCGAGCACACCAGGATGAGGGTGTTCTCCCGGAGCTTGTCCCGCTGCCGGATGTAGTCGAAAAGCACGCCGAGTTGCTCGTCCATCGTGTCCAGCACGCCCTGGTACAGCGAGCGCTTCGCGCCATCGCCACGACGGGCCGCGGGGGGGAAGAATGGGGAATGGACGTCATCGGGCCAGACGTTCACATAGAACGGACGGTCGGCCGCTTCGGCCCGGCGGATGAAATCAAGCGCCGCCGTGACGAAAGAGGCCGTCACCTGGGAGCGGTCCTGCCACTGGACCGGGCCGCGGCCGAGTTTGTCCGACCCGAGGGCATGCGGCCTTGGCGGGTTTCCGTCGTGGGCGTCGCAGAGTGGCAGGACCCGCGGGCCAAGCCCCTCGAAGTTGGTGAGGGATTCGTCGAAGCCGTATTCGGTGATCAAGGGGGCTTCGCCCACATCCCGTTGCCCGCCCAGGTGCCACTTGCCAAAATGACCGGTCGCGTAGCCCGCTTCATGGAGGATGCGGGCGAGCATCGGAGCCTGCGGATCGAGCCATTGGGCGACGCCCCGGTCATCGTTGCGGCGACGGTTGTCGAGATAGGAGTTGATGCGCCAGCGCTGCGGATACTGGCCGGTCGAGATGGCGGCGCGGGAGGGAGAGCAGATCGGCGAGTTGACGTAGAACTGTTCGAACCGCAGCCCCTCCGCCGCCAGGCGGTCAATGTGTTCCGTGGTGGTCCGGCGGTTCCCGAAACAGGAGAAGTCGCCCCAGCCCATGTCGTCGACGAAGACGAGGAGAATGTTCGGTCCTGGCGTGGCTGGGGCTGCTCCGCAGACCGCCATTACCAGGGCGGGAGCGGATCTGAGAAACCGCAGGAAGGCGCGCATGCGTTGGTTTTGCCCCATCGCCCTCAGGCAGAGCAAGCCGCAGCTGCGGAGCAGCGAATTTCCGAGGGGGGCGCTGCGCGGCCTCCCTGAAGCGGTAGAACCGTCCGAGGGGCGGATCGAGCGACGTTCCGGGGCCGGGTGGAAACACCGAAAAGGCGTCCGGTGGGACGCCTTGGCGATCGTGAATGTCCGAACTTGAGCGAGAATCAGGCTGCCGCGGGCAGCTTCACCGCGAGTCGTGACTTCTTGCGGTTCACGGTTGCCCAGTGGATCACCCCGCGTTTGGCCGCCTTGTCGAGGGCGGAGGTTACATCGCGCAACGCCGAGGTTGCTTTTTCGCGGTCGCCGCTCGAAGCCAGGTTCAGGTAGGTCTTCTCAAGCGTCTTGACCCGCGACTTCTCGCTGCGGTTGCGCAACTGCCGGCGGGCGTTGCTCCGCACGCGGCGTTCGGCTGACAGTGTATTCGGCATATTCGACTATTCCCTCAACAAAGGAGCAAGATGCTACGCCCTCGGGCAACGATGTCAACGCCCGGTTTTTCCCGTTTTGTGGTCTGTGCTCGCGCCATCGGGCCGGAGAGCAGGGCGGGTGTGCGTCAGGGCTTGTTCGGATTCGCGCCGGTAAAGGCCACCAGGACGTCAATCAGCTCCTCCTGAGCTTCGTCCATTGCCCCGCCCTGGTTGTCTTCCGCCCCGGTTTGCAGAAACTGCAGCAGGGCGAGCACCAAGTCTTCCTTGCCGGCCGAGTCGTTGTCCGACCAGAGCGGAACTTCGGGCGACATGAAGGCGGCAACACAGTCGCTGAACTCCTCCGGTGTCGGGTGACGGATCACCGGTCCGACCCGGCTTCCGAGGTTCCCCATTCCCCGATGCCACACGCCGTCGCGACAGGTGTAGATGAGCCCATCGTCCTGGAGGATGTCCCGAAATTGGAGGGCCCCGTCGGTTCCGTAGAGAGAAAGGAAGCTCCCCCGCAGCAAGTGCGTGCGGAAGGTGTTGGTGGAGAGCAGGGCCGGAAGGTCGTTCGGTACCGGGTGGCTGGCGACGGCGTAGGTGCCGAAATGGCTGGCGTCGTCGGCGTAATAGCGCAGGGTGACTTCGGTGAACAGCGGGCCGAGGTGGATTTGTTCGACGCACAGGTCATTGGGGTCGCCCTCCCACTCCCAGTCGGCGGGCATGATTCCCTGCGGGGTGGACCAGATGGCGTCGAAGTCCTTCTGCCTCAGCGTCGCCCCGGTGATGATCTCTTCTGGCAAGGGAGCCCCCACCGAGGAAACGAGCAGGAGGCGCGGGCGAAGCGGGGGGAGGGATCCAAACCGGTTCTGGGCGTAGGGCAGACCGCCGGTGCCTTGCGGGCCGAGGCCCATTCCCGGATCGGCGATCAGGGCGCGCGGGTTGCCGGCCCGGTTGACCTCGGCCTGTTCCCGGGAGAGCCCCGAGCACATCGACAACAGCCCCAGCGTTTGGACGGGCGGGGGGATGTTGCCGGCGTCCATCACGAATCGCTCCAGGGTCTGGCGCAGTTCCGCCATGGCGATCTTCTCCTCCTGCCGGCTGACCAGGTCGTAGTGTCGAATCAATACAAAGCCGGCGGTCAGGGCGGCGGTGGTGACGACGAACAGCAGGGCGACCAAGGCGGTCAGCGCCATGCCGGTCGCTGACCGGGAGGAGCGGGGAGGAAGGAGCTTCATACGCGGGAAACGGGCGGGGAGGCGGGGCTTCAGCCGGGCTAATTCCCGCCGCCGCCGGAGCCGATCAGGTTCAACGTGCCTTGGTTCAGTCGCGCCACCGTGGAGCGGACCACATAGGCATCCGGGGCTTGGTTCTTGTTGTTGCCTCCCTCGAGGAAGCCGGCCTCCGCCCAGTCCATGTAGGTCCAGAGGGTGCGATACAATTCGTCAATGGCGGCGCGGGGTCGCTGGTTGTTCTTGGCGTCGGGGAACTCGGCTGCCAGGAAGGCCTCGACCAGCGGGATCACGGTGGAGCTGATGTCCCCGGGACCGGGCGGTGGGGAAAGGCCCCAGCCGTTGTCGCCGTAGTAAAGCGTGCGATCTCCATTGATGAGTTCGCGGGCCCAGACCTGTCCGTCGGGGCCGTGCAGGTTGAGACCGGTGCCGTGGATGAAGCTGGTCTGCCAGGGAACACTGGGCTCCTGCCGGGCGATGCTGAACACCGTGCCGTTCTCTTCCAGCGAGATCCGGGCCGGGGAGCTGTCGCTGGTGACGTTGTTGATCACCACCTGGTGCATGAGCCGGTTCAGATCGATCCGGGCGATCTGGAGATCATCGGGATCGGGCAGCGCCTCGGCCGACCAGCCGGCCGGGCGGCGATGGGGTTCGAGATTCCAGAGGGCCTCGAAGGCCTTGGGGGATTCCGGCAAGTAGGCCGTCGGGAGCGAGTCCCGGACGGTGGACACGACCATTACCCGATCGAACCCCGGCGGGATGCTCTGGAACCCGGCGGCGGTCTGCTCATTGGCATTCTCACCGGGGCTGATGGGGCAGAGCGGGTGGTAAATCATCTCCCGCGGGCAGCCGCCGGCACCGAACCCCAGGCTCTGCGGCGGACGGTCCAGGGCGGTCTGGACGAGGTTCAGCCAGTCCGCGGAACCGGGGAGCACCTTGCTTTCCCGGACCACTTGCTCGAAGGCTTTGGCAATGGCCTCGACCGAGCCGGCTTCGGATTGCTGCTCGGCGATCCGCATTTGGCGGAAGATCGGCGGTACGACGCTGGCGGTGAGGATCACCATGATCGCCAGCACGCCCAGGAGTTCGATCAGGCTGAACCCCCGGCTTCGGCTTTCCACGATGCGAGAAGCCCTTTCGCGGAGGGTGGCTTTGTCCGGAGGGATGGAGGCTGGCGCGTTCATGGTTTGTTGAGCTGGCCGGGAGGCAGTCCGGTATAGTCCAGCAGGGCGTCGTGCAGATCGTCCAGCGGATCCTCCATCTGCGAATGCTGTTGCGGCCCCATTGCCCCCAAGCGGACGTAGTTGGACATGGCGTTGACCACGGCTTCTGCCGCCAACCGGCTTCCCTCGCCGCCGCTATTGCCGCTATTCCCGTTGTTATCCTTCTTGTCCTTCTTGTCCTTCTTGCCGCTATTCCCGTTGTTCCCGTCGTCGTCTTCCTCGACGACCGAGGAGGCGAGAAACTGCCGCACGGCCTCCTCGAAGTCCGCGCCGGTAATGCCGGAACGCAGGCCCGTTCCCGAGATGAGGCCGTTTCCGCCGCGCAACCAGAAACCCTTCTCGTAAGTGTAGGTTACCGGCTCATGAATGATCTCGGAGAAGGTGGAACGGTCCGCGGCGTTGGAGAGGGTCAACGGAGTGCCGGAGAGGTACCATCGGGCGCATGGGAGCGGGGCGTCGGTCGGGGGGCCGAACGTCTCCATGCCGGCGATCCGGAGCTGGCCGTTCGTATAGATGCCGGTGGTTTCGGAATGATTGAACGAGACGGGCTCGAACAGGTCTTGCAGGCGGATCCGGTGAATGAAGAGATCGTGTGGATCTCCCTTCCATTGGCTTCCGGCGGGCAGGGTGCCGTGCGGGGTGGACCAGAGGTTGGAGAAGAGCGCTCCGCTTGGACGGCCGCCCGGCGCGGCCGGCAAGCCGTTGGTAAATGGTGCGTCCAGGGAGGAAACCAGGATCATGCGCACGTTGCTCAGGATGCCGGCTCCCGCCCCTTCCCGGGCTTCCTCGGTCTGGTCGAAGGGGAGGTCGAATCCCGAGTTGGTGACCGCCGGGTCGATGAGCAGCAGGCGGGGATGTCCCCGGCGGTTCTTCAGGACGGCCTCCATGGGCTGACCGCTGAAGATCGCCACCTTCGCCGCGTAACCGGTTTCATCAGGGATCAGCAGGTCGTGCGCGACCGAACGACGCAGGGCGAGCCCGATTTCCTCGAGGGTGGCGCGTTCGCGGTTTCTTGCCTGTTCGTCGCAATACGACATGGCGGCCGCCGTCCCGAAGACGGCGAGGAGACTGGTGATGGCCAGGACGCCAATAAGTTCCACCAGCGTCCAACCTTCGCGGGGCCGCTGGGAGAGGCGCGGGGCCAGGCCGGGGTTGTGGATGCGACGGGATGTGATCCGGCTGAGCAACCGGACGGGCAGCGCCGGCCGTCCAGCGGGGACGCTGGTACCAGGGGAAGGGGTGGTTGTCTTCATGGGGTGGCCTTAGAAATCGATGAGGTCCTCGCAGGTGAGCATCAGTTGGGGCGCCACGTCGTACAGGAAACGCGCGGTGGGCGTCTCCCACTTGGAGTTGCCGTTTTCGTTTTCGAAGTCCGCCAGCGCCCAATCAGTTCCGCCCCAGAGCGTGTCGAACATGGCGAGGACGGCGGAAGCGGGGTCGGTGCCGATGTCGGTGACGGCCCAATCGGGGTGATTCATGAACTGTTCGACGTATTGGCCGAGCAATCCGCACGTCCCCGGGCCATTGACACCGGCCAGGGGATGGCGATGCCACCGTCCATTTTCGTAGCTGTAACTGACGTCTTCGGACACGAGTTGAATGGATTGGGGTTGGCCGCCGGCGAAGTCCAGCCTCAGGGGGGTGCCATGGATGAGACGGGTGACGACGGGTTGACCGTCGATCGCGATCGCATTGGTGAAACCGACGCCGCCCAACTGGTTGGTGAGAAACGCGTAGGGGGCGGCCCGGTAGCCGTCGAGGTTGTTCAGCACCACTTCGTGGAAGACGCCGGAGAGGTCGACGCGCTCGATGAAGAGGTCGTCCGGGTCTTCCGGCCAGCCTTCCGGCCAGTTTCCGGGCAGGGCATGATCCGCACGGTTCCAGAGGTTGCTGAAGCCTTCCTCGGTGTCGAGGGCCACCGTGGGCCAGCCGGCATCGAGAACCGACACGATCACCATCCGGGCGTTGGTAAGAGTGGAGACGCCGGCGCCGCCCTGATGGACGGGGAGGCCTTCCGGGCCCACGCCGCCGAGGTCCAGGGCCGGATCGTAGACCAGGATCCGCGGCACTCCGGCGCGGGTCTCCGAAACGTGTTCGTCGGAGTCGGCCAACTGCGCCGAGACGAGCGTGGTCCAATCGAGGAGGTTCGTGGAAGGCACGGATTTGGTGGCAATCACCGCCGTCCGAAACGCTTCACCAATTCGTTGCATCCGCCACTCCTCGCTCCGCTGCAGGTCGCCGCGCAGGCGGGCGATCAAACTCGGGACGGCCGCCGCCGCCAGGATTGAGATGATCGTAAGGACGCCGATCATTTCGATGAGGCTGCTGCCGTGGCGCGGACGCAGGGTTCGCCGGATCCGTCCGGGTGGGGCACATGGCTCGGGGCGCTGTCCGCCGGGGAGGGGCGCTGCCGTGCGGGCGGGTTCGTCGCGCTGAGGGTGCTCACCGGGAACGCGGGCACCTGGCGAAGGAGAAAAACCTGCGGGGAACTGGATCCGTGTTGTCACTGGCACCTGGCCTGCCCGGGCCGGATCCGTGAAGCCATTGTTGCCTTCGCCGCAACCGCCGGGGCGCTTTATCGTTCAAACCGCCATTACTGCCGCCTGGCCCGCCCTTGCCGCGCCGGGCTCAGTGTTCTTGACACACTGTGCACAAGCAAGCATGCATGTGTTTAAGCTATACAAAAGAAGGATGTCAAGAAGAACCAATTATTTAGTTGCAGTTTCTCAGTTTGCTGGCCCGGAGCCGCCGCCGGCCAGGGTGGTGGCGGTCCGAGACGAAAACGGAAGTGGCTGGCCTCAAGCGTGTTGCCGGAAAGCCGCTCGGCGGCGGGACCGAGGAATGTGCATCGGAGAGGCCGCGGTTCAGCCGGTAGGGGCCCGGACCGTGGCCCACGCGCGGGCCCGATGGCTGCGGAGGATCGCTTCGCAAACTGCGACTTCGTGGTGGCCGTCCTCCGGTGTGGCATGGAGCACCGGCTCTTTGCTCTGCGGGGCCATGGCCCGGGCATAGACCGCGCGGAAGAGCATCTTGAAGGTGTCGGGGAAGCCCTCGACATGGCCTGCCGGGTAATCCGTGAAGCCCCGGGCCCCGTCGCCAAAGGCCGGGGAGTTGCGCACCACGACCTGGTTGGCCTCGTCGCGTCGACCGAGCCACAGCGTCTCGGGTTTTTCGGAATCCCAGGCCGCGGACTGACGCGAACCGTAGAGTTCGAAGCGGAGGCTGTTCTTGCGTCCCGCCGCCACCTGGGAGACCGCCAGGTTGCCGTGGGCCTGGTTCTGAAAACGGAGCAGCACCGAGGCGAAATCCTCGTTGCGGACCCGGTAGGTCACGGTCTTCCCGGAGCGGGTCCCGCGGCTGAATGTCTCGACTTCGCCGACCGGGCGCTGGCGGGTGCGGTGATGCGTGCCGAGTTGGGCAAACACCGCGGCGATCCGGGAGCCGAGCACGAACGACACCGTGTCCATCCAGTGGGTGCCGATGTCGGCCACGGCGCGGAGCGGGCCGCCCTCCCGGGGCAGGAGGCGCCAGTTGTAGTCGGTGTCCTTGAACAACCAGTCCTGGAAGTAGGAGCCGTTGACGTGGATGATGTCGCCGAGTTGGCCCGAATGAACCAGGTCGCGCATCGCGAGCACGGCGGGGTAGAAGCGGACGTTGTAGTTGACGGCGAAGACGGTCTGCGCGCGGTGCGCCGCAGCGACGATTTCGGAGGTTTCCCGGGAGTTCAGGGCGAGGGGTTTCTCGCAAACGACGTGTTTGCCCGCGCGCAGGGCGGCCAGGGCCATCGGGCGGTGGAAGCGATTCGGGGAGGTGATGTGGACGACCTCGACCTCGGGGGACCGGACGAGCACGCGGTAATCGCTTACGGCGCGGGGGATGCCGAGGCGGGCGGCGGCGGCGGCGGCGCGATCGGGGAGGTCGCAGAGGGTGGTGACGGTGATGCCCAGGCGGCGCAGGGCCTCGAGGTGGACGGGGCCGATGAAACCGCTGCCGATCAGGCCGGCGCGGAGAGAGAAGTTGGTCATGGTGAATGCGGGTTCCGGTGTTGTCTGCCGGTGGGGAGAATAGCGTGGCGGACGCGTGCGGTCACGCCCGGGCCGCGCGACCGGGAGCGAGGATTGCCGATTGATTGCCGGCGGCGGGTGGCGCAATTTGGCGGCGGCTTATGGAATCGACTCACTCATTCGTGCGGGGCCGCGGCCGGCGGCGGGTTGCCTGGTGGTGCGCGGCCTTCGTGAGCGGCGGGCTCGTGGCGGCGGAGTTCCAGGTGGATCCCGAGCGCAGCGCGATCACCGTCTCCGGGAGTCTCGCCACGTTCGCGGTGCGGGAACAGGCTCCCGGCAGTCTGACCTCCCGGCTCGAAGGGACCGTGGATGCCGAGGTCTCGGAGACCACGCTGACCTTTCTCGAAGGGCCGTTGGTCCGGGTGCAGGACAACGGTTCCTGGGAACCCAAGGCCGGGGGCGAAACCGGCAGCGATCCCGCCTGCTTCGGGGGCAAGGTCTCGGCGATCATTGCGTCCGCGGTGGCGGCCGGGCGGGACATGGAATTCACGTTGGCGAGCGCGGCGCTGGAATTGACCGGGGGGACCTTCGACGGGCGCGGGGTGGTCTTCGCCTTTCCGCCCGGGGGGCGGGCGGCTTTCGACTACCGGGTGAGCGGGTTGGGCGCCACCGCCGCGCGGATGCCGCTCGAGGGCATGTCCACGAACGCCTCGGCGCTGCCGGGCACGCTGGTTACCGAAGGCAATGTCCAGACCCTGCGCATCTCCCTGGACGCCACTTATGTCTTCGGGTTGTTGGCGGAGGGCGATACCGAAGTGCGGATCGAGGGGGCGCTGGTGGCGACGCGGACGCTGGGCGGATCGCCGGTGACATTCGGGAGCTGGATCGAAGGCTTTTTTCCGGGGGAAACGGATGAAGCGATCATCGGGCCGGAGGCCAATCCGGATCTCGATCCGTGGCTGAACTTTGTCGAGTTCGCGCTCGGCCTGAACCCGGTCGAGCCGGAACCGGATTTCGTGCCGTTGCAGGCGCACCGGGCCGATGGTTCTCCCGGAGCCTGGCTGGTCGGCTATGATCGGCCGCAGGGGCTGGGAGGGGTGGGTTACCAGCTGTCCTCGGGGACCTCACTGACCGGCTGGGCGCCGTTGGCGACGGTTCCCGAGATCGTGGATTTGGGGGACGGTTGGGAACGGGTGAGTGTCAGTCTGGAGCCTCCGGCGGGCGAGGACCCGGCGGCTTTCGTGTTGCTGTCGGTGCATCCTGAATAGGGCGGGAGGCAGCCGGTTCCGGACGGCGTTCCGGCTGACCCGCGGCGTTGGGCCCGACCGTTTTCCGGCTGACAGGAGGGGGGCGGGCGACTAGAGTCCGCGGAAATTCGTGCGAGTGAATGGCGTGGCGCCGGAGGCTCGCGTTTCGGAGGAACCGACCGGGGAGGCAGGGCGGGCAGGGTTGCCCGGCCCGGGGCGGTGGCATCCGAGGACCGGGTATCCTGCAGAAGTGCGTATGACGAAACACCATGGGAGATGGGTGAAGAGCTGCCTGGCGGGGCTGGCACTGGCCGTGGTGTTCACCGCCTGTCAGCGTTACGAAGAGACCAGCAGCGGGGCGCGCCGGGAACCGCCGAAGCCGGCCAAAACGGAAACGGCCACCGGCGAGAATCCGGTCGCGGCGACGACGGAGCCTGCGCCTGCCAAGACGGAGAAGGAGGAGAAGCCGGAGCGACCGGACAAGATCAGTTACAGCGCCGATCACGACGCGGAGGTGAAGGAGATCTTCGACCTGGCCAAGCAGGGGCGTTGGGAGGAGGCGGAGACGCTGGCGAACAGTCTGGGCGCGCTGGATCCGCAGGATACGTCCATCGAGCGGTTACGGAGCTGGGTGCGCACCCAGCGGGAGCAGCAGCGGGCGCAGGCGTTGGAGGACAAGATCCGCGAGATCGACGCGGCCAACTCCGTTTTCAACCCGTCCCTCAAGAGCATCCTGACCGAGCAGAAGGACCGCGGGTTGCCGCCGCGGAAGGATGTGCGCGATGTCGTGGAGCAGATCGAATCGACGCCCTACATCCCTTCGAGCTACGGCCGGACGAACTACCTGAAGGGCATCTCGTTCGAGGCGGTCTCCGAGGAAAGCCGCATGTCGGAGATGATGCAGAAGCGCATTTCGGTGGTGCTGGACAACGCCACCCTCGAGTCGATCATCTTCACTGTCGGGCAGCAGGAGGGGATCAACTTCATCGCGGACAAGGGCTTGGCGGCCTTCCAGCAGAAAGTCAGCGTGAACCTCGACAAGGTCACCGTCGAGGAGTTCCTGGCCTTCGTGGCGCGCAACTACGAGCTGCAATTCCAGGTGGGCGATGACCTCATCTGGATCGTGGACGGCAAGGACGCGTCGAAGAAGTACGAGGAGGTGCGGTTCTACCGGCTGAAGCACGGCTTCATCCTGCCGGCGCAGTTCGGTCCCGAAATCGTGAATCGCACCTCGGTGCGGCAGAAGGACGGTTCGGTGGTCACGACCGAACAGGAGAACCTGAACCGCTTCGTGAACGACCTGTCGCCGTTCATCAACCCCGCCATCGAAGTGGCCATCACGAACTTCTTCGTGGGCAAGTACCAGATCGACTACGAGCGGAACCTGATCGTGGCGCGGGGAACGCGCGAGCAGATGGCGATCATGGACCGGATCGTGCAGGAATTCGACAAGCCGCTCCAGCAGGTGTTGATCGAGGCCAAGTTCATCACCATCAGCGAGGCGGCGTTCATGCGGCTGGGCGTGGCCTGGGAAACCGGGCGGCTCCAGTTCAGCAGCGAACAGGCCCAGGACTTCACGGGGTTCGGCGTGGGGGCGGTAGCTCTGCCGATCCAGGAGACCTTCACGAACATCTTAAACCGACCCAATCTCACCGCCACCCTGAGCATGCTCGATCAGACCGGGGAAAGCCAGCTGCTGAGCGCCCCCCGGTTGACCGTGGTGAACAACCTCCCGGCCACGATCAGCGACGGCAAAGTGCAGTATTACTACGAGGAATATCAGGTGAAGCAGCAGGTGCTCGAACGGCGTTCGTCCTCGGCCCTGGTCCCTTCGGGCAAGCCGAGCAAGCTGACCTCGGGCGCGAACTTGAAGGTGCTGGCGAGCGTTGGCAACGATGGCAAGACCATCTTCCTGGCCTTGAACCCCTCGATCAACTCGGACGTGCAACTGTCCACGTTTGCGACCATCACCGACCTGGACGATCAGGGCAACGTGGTGAGCACGTTCGACATCAAGCTGCCGGAGTACCGGACGCAGGATCTCTCAACGCGCGTGGTCGTGCGCTCGGGGGAAACGGTGGTGATGGGCGGCGTGCTCGAGCGGCAACAGACGACCTTCGTCGAGGCGGTGCCGATTCTGGGCAGTCTGCCCATCATCGGGGCCGCCTTCCGCCGGCGCACAGAACTGGACCAGCCGCGTTACCTGCTCATCTTCGTGACCGCCACCCTGTTGTCCGAGACCGGGGAGTACATCATTTACGAGGACGAGCCGGGAGCGGAGGAGCCGGCTCCGGTCGGGGGCGCGCCGATGGTCATGCCCGGGGGATCGAGCTGATGGCGCAGGGCTGGCGCACGCAATTGGCCGCGCTCAACCCGCTGGGCGGGCGTCGCCTCGTGGTCATCGATCCCGGCACGCGCCTGCTCAAACTGCTGGTGGTCCGCCGGCGTTTCCTGCGGGTGCGGGTGGAGCAGCGGCACAGTGTCGATCTCGAGGGCGAGGGCGTGCTCGAACTCGAGGAGACCCGCCAGCACCTCGAATCCCTGTTCCCCGAACTGCACGGTTGGGACCGCGCCGTGTTGCTGCCCCAGGACCGGACGATCTGCCAGACGGTGGACGTGCCGATCGGGGGCGCGGCGGAGACCCGGGACCATCTGCTGCGTGAGGCGCGCAAGTTGAGCGGGCTCGATCCGGCGAATCTCAGCTACGCTTACACCCCGCTGCGGCCCTTCGGACGGTTCGAGAATCCCGCCTGGTTGACGCTCTGCAAGCGGGAGGAAGTGGACCGGGCGACCACTCGGTTTCTCGTCGGGGACGAGATCGGGGGAGAACTCGAGGACGGCGGTCTCTGTGAAATCGCGACCTCGGCCCAGGGGCTCTTTGCCGCCAGCCGGATGCTGCGTCCGCGACCGGAGAACGCCGTGCTGGTCGAGTTCCGCACGCGGTTGACGGTGGTGGCGATGCTCGTCGACGGCCAGGGTTCCTTCGCCACGAGTCTGCCGCTGGGTTTCGCGCAACTGGCGGAAGCGGCCGCGGCCGACGGGAACGTGGAAGTGGCGGAGGCCTTGACCGCGCTGCGGGAGGGCCCGGGATTCGAGGCGCCGGGGGCGCATTTGCAGCGGGCCCTCGGCGAGTGGCATGCGGCGGTGCAGACGGCGGTCCGGGAGTGGTTGGAGGACAACCCCGAGCTGAACCTCTCGCTTACCCGCCTGCCGGCGTTTGTGTGCGGTAGCGGGGCGCAGGGGCAGGGGGTGCTTCGGGCCACGCAGGCGATGGGACCGCTGAAGTTGCGCGCCTGGAACGGACGGATGCCCGGGGCGCGCGGCGACGCCGATTCCTACTGGGTGGCCTACGGGCTGGCGTTGCAGGCGCTCCGGCGCGGACCGCACCGGCTCTCGCTGTTGCCCCGGGAACTCCGGCGCAGTGCGCGGCGGCGCTCGATGTGGCGCACGTGGCAGCGGGCGAACGCGGTCATCCTGTTGTTGCTGGCGTTGACGCTCGCGTGGGTGACCGGATCGAAGCGCGCGCTGGTGGAACGGAAGGAGGGAATGATCCAGCGCGCCCAGGAGGTGCTCCAGGCCACCCGCGAAATGGTCCGGCTGCACGCGCGTTTGAACCGCGACTACGCCGCCCTGCATCCGGTGCTCCAGCGCGAGCAACGCACGCTCGATGCCCTGCAGGCCCTCGGGGCCATGCGCGGGCGGGAGACCAACCGGGTCTATTGGTACGTGCTCTTCTCCGACGCGGACAGCTATGCCGCGGGCACCACCCTCCCGGAATCCTTGCAGACGACGAACCGCCCGCGCTACGGGCCCGACCCCGCGGCGGGCCGGCGGGAGTTCATCGCCGAAGTGGTGGTGCCGCTCGAAGGCAACCAACTGCGGACCACCCTGAGCCGGATTGTGAACGACCTGCGCGCGGAAGGCATTTTCCGGCGCGTGGACGCCCTGCCGCCCCAACGGGCGCGCGACCTGGTCGATCCGGGGGTGATGGTGACCAACCGGCTGTTCCGGCTCAGTCTCGAGCTGGCCGGCGAGGCCCCGCAGTCGCCCCACACCCTCAATGTCCCCATCACGCTGCCGCCCGCGAAGGAGGCGGAGAAGGCCGACGGGCGGACGATGCCAAACCCGATCCGCATCATCTCCTCCCCACGCAGCGCCGGGGTGACGAACTGAACGCATGACCCGGCGATCCCTCAATCTGCGCCCCGCAAGCCTGCTCCTGGCCGGGTTCCTGTTCCTCTCGATCGGGTATGTCGGCGTCCTGCGACCGGCCAGTCAGCGTTCGATCGAGCTGGATCGCGTGCTGACCAACCTCTGGCACAGCGTCGTCGTGTCCAACGCGACCTTCGCCGCCTGCGCGGGCGTGAATCCGGAGAACTTCAGCGATCGCTTGAAGGCGTTGAACCGGACGCAGGACGAGGTCGGCGAGGCGCGCAAGCTGATCGACGCCCGCGTGGCCTTGCCGGAGGAGGTCGCCGGGCGGCTCAAGGCGCCGTTCCAGTTGCTGGACTTCCAAAGCGAACGCCAGGTGCTGGCCGAGCAACTCGCCGCGGAAGCGAAGGCCGCGGGAGTGGGGTTCCAACCCGCCGCCACCAACGGTCTGCCCCAGTATCTCGCCGAGACCTCGAATCCCGCGCTGTTGTGGCCGCGGTTGTTCCTCTCGGGCGAGCTGTTGCGCACGGCGATTGCGTGCCGCGTGGGCGAGGTCCGGATGTTGCAGCAACTCCCGGCGTCCGACCTCGTTGCCGACGCCGAGGTGGCCGGTTACATCGAGCTTCCGGTCCAGGTGGAAATCGCGGGCCAGCTCGAGGGCGTGTTGCGGTTGTTGTCATGCATCCCCTTGCGGGGAACCGAGTTCGGCGAGGTGGATCTGGCGGTGACGCTTACCAACAAGCCCGCCCTGTTCCTGAGCCGCATCCTGGCGCGCAAGGCCTCGGCCGAGCGTCCGACGGAGGTGCGTCTCGAAGCGGTCGTGAGCGGGTTTGTGCCCTTGCCGCCGCCGATCGGAGGGGATTCGGGCTGAGGAAGGGGCGATGAGCACGGACCGCGGCAACCAATACTGGATGGCCTTCGCCGTGAGCGCAGGGGCGGTGGCCATCATCCTGGCCAGCCTTCTCCACATCCGCGGCACGATGCCCAAGCTGGCCTCGATCTCCGAGAACTCGGGGCCCGTGCTGGACTTCGTCGCGCCCGAGAAGGTCCAGCGCTGGTTCGATCCCGCCGAACTGGCCCGGCTGGCCGTGTCGACGAACCCCGTGAACCCCTTCTTCACCCGCCACTTCGAGCCGCCGCCGAAGGCGCCCCCGCCGCCGCCGCCCAGCACGCGGCAGGCCTCGCTGCTTTATCAGGGCTCGCTGCGCACCTCCCAGGAACGCCTGCTCGCCTACCTGCTGGTCGAGGACAAGTTGCTGATTCTGACCAACGGCTCGCCGGTCATCGCCGATCACGCCATCGCCCGGATCACCTTGCAGCAAGTCATCTTGACCAACACGGCCGGGGAGACCAACGTCCTCACCTTTCGGGTGCCGGCCCAGGTGCAGGTGCCCGTCGCGAGGTGATGGACAAGGTCGAACAATCACGGGAGGTGGCCGAGCGGCTCCAGCAACGGGGGCGGTTGACTTCGGAACAACTCGAGCTCGTGCGCCGGCGGCAGCATCGCCTGCGCATTTCCCAGCACCGGGCGGTCGTCGATCTGGGCTTTGCGTCCGAGGAGGAGACCTGGCAGGAGCTGGCCGGCGCCAGCGGGCTCGAGTTCGTCGACCTCTGCAACTACACCTTCCCCCCGGGCCTCCCCGACGAACGGCTTTTCCCCGCCCGCCTGGTGCATCATCATCGCATGCTGCCGGTGGCCTTCACCGACGACAGTGTCCGGGCGGCTTTCGTCGATCCTCCCCGCCAGTCGGAACTGAGCAACCTGCGCCTGCTCCTCAACCGTCGCGTCGATCCGGTCCTCATCACCCCAAGCTGCTACCAGGGCGTCATCCGGCAGCACTTCGGTCTCGGTGCGGACACCTTGCTCCGGCTGGACGAAGACACCACCCCGGAGGACCGCGGCGCGGACGCGGTGTTCGACCTGGGGCTGACCGAGGATGACGCCGCGGTCAGCGCCGGCATCACCCGCTATGTCGACCAATTGCTGGCCGATGCCGTGCGTTTGGGGGCGACCGACATCCACATCGAACCCTATTTTGCGCGGATCAAACTCCGGTATCGGATCGATGGCGTACTGCAAACGGTCCGCGCGCCGGACGGTTTGCGCCAAGTCTACGGGGCCATGGTTTCGCGGCTCAAAATCATGGCGGGCCTGAACATCGCCGAGAAGCGGGTGCCCCACGATGGCCGGATTTCGATGCGGACGGAGCGCGAGGAGTACGACCTGCGGGTCAATGTCGTCCCGACGAAACACGGTGAGGCGGTGTGTTTGCGCATCCTGGGCCGGCAAAGCCTGATGCTGGAGCTGCAGGAACTCGGACTCGATCCGGATCAGGAGGCGCTCTTGCGCGACCTGACCCGGCTGCCCCAGGGCATGGTGCTGTTGACCGGTCCCACCGGCAGCGGCAAGACCACCACGCTCTACGCTGCGCTGACCCAGGCTTATGACGAGGGCCGCAAGATCATCACCATCGAGGATCCGGTCGAGTATCAGATCGAAGGCGTCGTTCAGATCCAGACCCGGGACGAGGTTGGCCTCAGTTTCGCAAGCGGGCTGCGGGCGGTGCTGCGGCATGATCCGGACGTGGTGCTGATCGGCGAGATCCGGGACGTGGAGACCGCGGAGATCGCGGTGCGCGCCGCGCAGACAGGCCACTTGGTTTTCTCGACGCTGCACACCAACGACAGCGTGTATGCGATCACGCGGCTGATCGAAATGGGCATCGACCCGTTCCTCCTGGGCTCGACCCTGTCGGCCAGTGTGGCCCAACGGTTGGCGCAGCGCGTCTGCCGGCATTGCGCCGAGCCCGATCCCGAACTGCCGCGCGAGGTCCGACGCGAGATGGCCGGCGTGCTGGGGTTGCCCGAGGATGAAATCCGGGCCAGCCGCGGCCGGGGGTGCGTCGAATGCGGGCAGAACGGCACCCGGGGGCGGGTCGCCATCTACGAGTTCTTCGTGATGAGCGAGGAGGTGGCCGATCTACTGGGAGCCGAGTTGAAGACGGGGCAACTGCGGGCGGCGGTTCGCGCGCGCGGATGGCGCAGTCTGCGGGACCACGGGTGGAGGAAGGTTCACCAGGGTTTGATTCCCGCCAGTGAAATCCTGCGCCTGACCCATCGGGTGCGGCAGGGCCTGGACTGAGATCAGTCCGCGGTCTCGGCTTGGCGGGCCCAGAGCCAGAGCAGGTCTCCCAACCGGTTCAAGTAGGTCAGCGGGTCGGTGTTGGGCAAATCGCCGGCGGCCAGCAGGGCCGAGACTTTGCGCTCCGCGCGCCGGCAAACAGTCCGCGCCACGTGCAGGGCGGCGCTAACTTCGTCGGCGCCGGGCAGGGACCATCCCTGCGGGACGGGCAGGCGCGCCTCGAGTGCGGCGATCCACCCTTCGAGCCGGGTTGCCATCCTTGTCTCCAGCACTCCGTAGCCCGCCTGCAGGTAGCGTTCGCGGTCGGCGGTGTCCGTGGCCAGCTCCCCCATGAAGAGGATCAATTCCCGTTGGATCTGGAGGATCCGCTCCTTCCACTCCGCTTCCGGGACCCGCGCCCGGGCCAGTCCGAGCGCCGCATTCAGTTCATCCACCACACCGTAGGCTTCGACGCGTGGATGGTGTTTCGGGACGCGCCGGTTGAACATCAGGCTGGTCGTGCCGGCGTCGCCGGTGCGGGTGACGATGCTGCGCATGCTGTATCGATCAGGCACTCAATGAGCCGCCAGAGTAGCGCAGCAGGCGGCGGGCGCAACCCCCTGCTCCCATGGCAGCCTGTCCCGTGCGCCGCTCAGCCGTAACCATGCAGTTGATTTCACCACAGATGGGCGCGGATGGGCTCGGATATCAGGGGAAAGAGAGGTCGCCCGGCTTGGGTTTGGACTCACCATTCGGTGATTGCTCCAACCCTCTCTCCACGGCGGGTGTGCCGCGGCCCTCAGTATCATCCGCGCCCATCCACGTTCCAAGAACCGACTCGTCACGGCTCAGGCTCTTCGGAGCGTGGAATTTGTTCCGCGGCCGGCTGGACCGCCGGCGGGGCCAGCGGATTGGATTTCGCGCTCCATGGCCCCACGAGGCTCCAACCTGGGTAAGGGTGAGGGCCGCACCCGCGTCACAAAAGAAAAACCGGTGGACACCTGCTCGTGTCCACCGGTCCGCCACCGCCACTCACTCCCGAGGGAGGCTGGCGTGAATGGCGCCAGGGAGGTCTGTCCGGTCAACCGCCTCCGGTTCCGGTTGCCCGGCCCCGACCTGCCCGTCTCTAACCCCGCTTCGAACTGAAGTTGAAGCAGTTGTCAAACGGGGAGCTCTTGCTGCCCTTCGATCCGCGGTCATCGTCGCAGTCGTCGTTGTCCTTGCCGCCCTTCGGGCCACGGTCATCGTCGCACTTGTCGTTGTCCTTGCCGCCCTTCGGGCCACGGTCATCGTCGCAGTCGTCGTTGTCCTTGCCGCCCTTCGGGCCACGGTCATCGTCGCACTTGTCGTTGTCCTTGCTGCCCTTCGATCCCGGTCGTCGTCGTTGTCCTTGCCGCCCTTCGGGCCACGGTCGTCGTCGCACTTCTTGCCGCCCTTCGGGCCACGGTCGTCGTCGCAATTGTCGTTGTCCTTGCCGCCCTTCGGGCCGCGGTCATCGTCGCACTTGTCGTTGTCCTTGCCGCCCTTCGGGCCGCGGTCATCGTCGCAATTGTCGCGGTCGCCCTTTGGTTCACGGTCCTTGTCGCACTTGTCCGGGTCGAACGTGCTGCAGTCGACGACCAACGCCTCGTCAGCCGCGGTCTGGTTCCCGGTGAAGGAGTAGGTGAAGTAGGTGGCCCAGTTGCGGCCGCAGAAGCCGTAGCCACTGGCCCAGGCGGTCTCGCAACCGGAGCCGGCCACGCACGTCACGGGTATCCCGAAGAGCAACGGCTGAGCCATGCTGCCCGCAGGATGGCCGGCGATGGCGCTGGGCAGCCAGGGCACGAGGACGACCAAGTTGAGCTGGCCGCAGGTGGGCTGGAATCCGGGGCCGTTCAGGAGGACATCGGCCAGCACGTAGCTCGCTCCATCGCTGAGGCTGATGGTGCCCTCGCCGTCGAGCAGCCACCAAACCACGTGCTGGATGTCCAACGCCGTCACCGTGACTTTGTCCCCAGTGTCATACGGCGGGATCGGCCAGGTACCGATGTAGCTTTGGTTGATGAGGTACTGGATCAGGCCCAGGTTCTCCGGGTGCCCCACGACTCCCGCGGGAACCTCGGAAGGACAATAGACATCTGTGGAGTACTTCCATGGATTGCCGCCGTAACCAGCCGGCACGATAACTCCCGACTTCTTTCCGCACCAACCCTCGTGCCAGCCAGCCAGCGCGGTATCGAGGATGTTGAGATAGGCGTAACTCTGTCCGCTCAGCGCGGG
Source organism: Verrucomicrobiales bacterium (assembly GCA_024233305.1). Lineage (GTDB taxonomy): Bacteria > Verrucomicrobiota > Verrucomicrobiia > Limisphaerales > J093 > J093. The sequence continues at coordinate 623,320 of JACKPV010000022.1, read as the reverse complement.
CGGTGCGTCGGGGAAGCTCTGTGGAATCCCGGTTTCGGCCGCGTTCTGGTAGACCTGGAGCGTGACCGGCGTCGGCAGCAGGTCGCAGATGCCAACCGATTGGCCTCCGGAAACGACCGCGTGCGCGGCGATCACGATATTCTCTGGCAGCCCGGCGCGCGGTATTGTGTATACCACTTCCCGCTCGAACTCGAACGTGTCCTGGTAGGTGAACTGCCCGGGGATGGGATTCCCGCTGCTGGTTTGGGGAACGTCCGCGACTGAAGCCGCGATTTCCAGATGGGTCTCGGTGATTCCCCATCCGAGTTCGGTGATCAGATAGGCGACGTAGAGGTAATCGGGGTCCTGTGAAACGACCACCTGACCGACCTCCTGGTTCTGCCCGGCAATGAGTGTGCCGGCGGGCACCTGGGCCTGCGTGCGGGGCGCTCCCGCCGCCAAAAGGCCGAGGCACGCCGCGGTTGTGATAAGTAGGGATGTCTTCATCGACTGTAGCTGATTTAGGTTTGTTGTTCTTATGGTTCGCATCAACGAACTCTGATCACTCAACCGTTTGAAACCTCGCGCCAATAAGCAAGTCAACCTAGCGAGCTGAACGTTGAGGTGCGTCAGAAACTACGCACTTAAGGATATGTATTAATGCATAGTTGTCAAAGAGAAATTCAGGCCTTTTTTCAGTCGTGTTTAGTGCGTGCAGTCGTCGGGTTCCGAGGGGGCCGCCTGGAGGGGCCGGTCCTCCGCCTTTCCCGTGGACGCGGTCCGGGCGTGGCCTGGCGTACGACGCCCGATCACGGGCTCAGGTCCAGGGCGAAGGCGGCGTCGCAGCGCGTCGCCAGCGAGGCGGAGACAAAGCGCCGAAAGCCGGCTCGCTCGTAGAGCTTAACTGCTTGCTGCAGAACGGATGCTGTCTCCAGCTCGACGCGGCGAAAGCCCAGGTCCCGTGCCTTCCGCAAAGCGTGCGTAAGCAACCGCCGGCCTTGGCCGCGTCCCCGGATGCCCGCGTCGAGGTACATCTTCCGTAGCTCGACCGTGGTGGGGTTGACGGGCTTGAGGCCCACGATTCCGAGGATGCGCCCCGCGGTGTCGATCAGCACATCGAACCGCCCGCCCTGGCGCCAGTAGGAAGCCTCGAGGTCCCGCAGATCGGCATCGGTTCCATGTGGCGAGGGGCGCAGTCCGTGCTCGCGCAACACCTTGAAAACCAATCGCTTCACCGCCGGCACATCGGCGTTGTTGGCCGGGCGCAGAAGGAGGGTGGAGACGTCCATGCGGGGCGTTGCGGGGCGCGTCAGCAATCCGTGCGTCCCGAGGCCCCGGGCGCGTGCGAGTTTCGGAACCGGTCGAGCAGGGTGGCCAGGAGCACGCCGACGGTGTAGCAGGCGAGGTCCGTGGCGAGAAAACCGCGCCCCAGCGTCAGCTCGCCGAGCGGGGTGGCGCGGATCTGGTTGAGCCATTGAGCCTGATAGAGTTGCGAGAACTCCACCCCTCCAGCGACGAGCACAGCGGCGACGGCGAGACGGAGACCGGAGGCGGTCGGAAAGCCCAAGGTCAGGCTCTGGAATACCGCCATCGCCCAGAGGGTGTCTCCCGAGTAGTCGCGGAGGAATTGGGGGAGGAAGCGCGCTGCGGCGGATCTGGACGCCAAGCCGGCGAGGACCATCAGGGTGAGCAGCCCGGCCGAAGCGAGGCGCGCGCGCCGGATCTGGTGATTTTTCGCGGTGCGCGCGCCGTTGGGCATGGGGGAGAGGCGGTTACGGTCCCGCGCCGGGCGCGGATTCGAGCAGGGCGCGTGCGTGTTTGCGTGCGGCCTCGCCCTGGCCGCCCAGCATGCGTGTGAGTTCGTCCACGCGCTCATCGGGCAGCAGCCGGCGCACCTCCGTGTAGGTGCGGCCCTGGCGGACCGACTTGGCGACGCAGAAATGCGCTCCCGCGGCCGCGGCGACGGGCGCCAGATGGGTGATGCAGAAGACCTGCCGATGGTGGGCGATCTCCGCCATCTTCGCGCCCACCGCGTGGGCCGTTTGTCCCCCCACATTCGCGTCGACCTCATCGAAGACCAGCACGGGGACCTGGTCCTCCGCGGCGAGCACGGTCTTGATGGCGAGCATGACCCGGGCCATTTCGCCGGAGGACGCGATGGTCCGGAGGGGGCGCGGGGGTTCGCCGGGGTTGGGGGTGAACTGAAACTCGACGGAATCCAGGCCGGCCGGGCTGGCGGGCGGCGCCGATTGGTCGGCGTGGTTGCCGGGAGGTTGTGGGCTGTCCAAGGCGATCTCGAACCGGCTCTTCGGGAAGCCGAGTTGGCTGAGTTCCCGGGCGATTGCCTTTTCCAACGCGGGGATGAGCCGGCGTCGGCGGGTTCCGAGCCGGGCTCCGGCCGACCAGAGGGCTTGGTTCAGCCGGGCGAGTTCGGCGTCGAGCCGGGCGAGTTCACCCTCCCGTCCTTCGATCTGGGCGAGTTGGCGCGCCGCTTCCGTTCCGAAATCGATGATGGCTTCGATTGAGACGCCGTACTTCCGCTTCAGGCCCTGGATGAGGTCCAGGCGCTGTTCGATTGCCTCGAGGTGGGTTGGATCGACTTCGATGCCCTCAAGGTAGCCGGTGCTCTCGGTTTGGAGTTCATGCAGGAGCCCCGTGGCCTGTTCGTGGAGGGCGTTCAAGCCGGCGGAGTCGGGATCGAGCCGGCGGAGTTCCTGCAGGAGTCGGCCTATTTCCCCGAGCTGCGTCAGCACGGAGGTTTCGGCCTCGGCGAGCAGGTGTTGCAGGGCCTGGCCCAGTTCCAGGAGGCGGGCGGCGTTATGGGCGCGCTGGTGTTCGCTTTCAAGCGTCCGGGCTTCCTCCGGGTCCAGCCGTGCGGCGGTGATTTCGCCGACCTGAAAACGCAGCAGATCAAGCCGCTGGGCGAGGGTGCGCCCGTCCACATCGAGTTCCGCTTTGGCGGCCTCGATCCCGGAGCGCTCGCGCAGGAGGCGGGCGAACTCCTCGACCGGTCCCGCGAGCTTGCCGTAGGCGTCCAGGATGGCGAGTTGCCGGGCGGGTTGGAGGAGCGACTGGTGATCGTGCGGGCCGTGCACATCCACCAACCAGTCGCCCACTTCGGCCAGGACGGCGAGGGTGGTCGGGGTGCCGTTCACGAACTGGCGGTTGGTCCCGGCCATTGTGAAGGACCGTTTGAGGAGCAGTTGGTGGTCTTCGCAGGGCTCCAGACCGGATTCGGCGAGCGTTTCGTGAAAGGCTCCCGGCAGGTCGCGAACGTTGAAGCCCGCTTCGACGGTGCAAGCGTCGCTGCCCGCCCGGATCAGATTGCGGTCGGCGCGTTGGCCGAGCAGGAGGTTCAGGGCCCCGAGGACGATGGACTTCCCGGCGCCGGTTTCGCCGGTGACGACGACCAGTCCCGCGGGGAACTCGAGGGTCAGATCGGCCACGAGGGCGAGGTTTCGGATGCGCAGGGTGGTCAGCATGGCGTCACCGGGCACGGAGTGTGGCGCGAGGAGACGAGGTCGGGGCAAGAAAATTTGGACCGCGGCCGGCAACTCCGGCTAGATTGGGCATGCGCGACGGACGGTCGGCGACGCTGGGTTGCGGGGCGGACGGAGTGCGGATACGGAAGAAATGGCGTTAAGATTTGTCTTTCTAGGTTCGGGGACCTCGCAAGGGGTGCCGATCATCGGTGGGGATTACCCGGCGGCGTTCCTGGCCAACCCCAGGAACCACCGCACCCGGCCCTCGCTGTATGTCGAGACCGACGAGGTCCGGCTGGTGATCGACACGACGCCCGAGTTCCGGGTGCAGGTCTTGCGCGAGGACATTCGCTGGCTGGACGCCGTGTTGGTCACGCACGGGCACGCGGATCACATCATGGGCATGGATGACTGCCGGCGTTTCTGCGATCTCCGGCGGGGGACGCTGCCGGTGTATGCCTCAGCCGCCACCATGGAGGACCTGCATCGGGTCTTCCACTACGCCTTCTGCGGCAACCCGATCCCGGAAGGGTATTTCAAGCCCGATCCGTGGGTGGTCGACGGTCCGTTCGGGCTGGGGGATCTGCGGGTGATCCCCATTGACCTGCCGCACGGGCGGGTGACGGCGACGGGATACCTCTTCGAACAGGACGGGGTGAAGCGACTGGCGTATCTGAGCGATTGCAAGGAGGTGCCCGCGGAGGGAGTGGAACAGGTCGCCGGCGTCCGGGTGTTGGTGCTCGATGCGCTGCGCCCTTATCCGCATCCGACGCACATGAGTCTGCATGAGGCGCTGGCGGCGGCGGGACGGATCGGGGCGGAGGTGACGCTGTTGACGCATCTGACCCATCATTACGACCACGACCGGGATCAGGCGGCGTTGCCGGCGGGCGTGTGGCTGGCTTACGACGGACTGCGTGGGGCAGTTGATGAAAGGGGCGTGGTAATGGACGGACATGAACAAGCAGAGGAGGTGGCGGCGTGATTACGATCCGGCGGTTGTTCGACGTTCTGCGCGCGTGGCTCGCATGGGTCCCGGCGGCGACGGCGGTCGTGCTGGTCGGGGGGGCGCCCGGTGAGGAGGTGGCGGTTATCTACAACAGCAGCGGCGGTCCCGACTCCATTTTCGTAGCCGAGCATTATGCCCGGTTGCGGGCGGTGCCCAAGGATCATCTCATTGGTCTGAGGCTACCGAAACAGGAGACCATGACCCGGGCCGAGTTCGAGGAGGATCTGATGACTCCCCTGGTTGCCGCGTTGAAGGAACGGGGGCTGTTGGCGGTGCACGGAACGGTGGTTCCGGCCCGCCCCGGTGAACCTGGCCGCGTTGTGGACGTCGTCACCGGGGCCCGGATTCGCTACTTGGTTCTGTGTTACGGGGTGCCGTTGCGGATCGCGCGCGACACGAACCGGGTGGAGGCTGCGCAGGGTCAGTTGCCGGAGGCGTTGCAGCGAAACGAGGCGGCGGTCGACAGCGAGCTGGCGTTCCTCGTCCCGTTGCTGCAGGGGGCGCCCATCTCCGGGCCGGGACGCAATCCGTTTCAGGGCGAAACGGATCCCGCGGCAATCAACCCGATCAAGGGGTTGTTCATGGTCGCCCGGCTGGACGGACCGACTCCCGACATCGCCCGGGCACTCGTGGACAAGGCGATCGAGGCGGAGCAGCGGGGGCTTTGGGGCCGGGCTTGGTTCGATCTCCGGGGGCTGAAATCGGGGGCGTACAAGATGGGCGACGACTGGATCCGGGCGGCGGCCGGGGTTGCGGAGCGCGCCGGATTTGAAACGGTTGTGGATGAGCAGGGCAGCGTATTCCCGGATGGTTTTCCCATGCCGCAGATCGGTCTCTATGCGGGCTGGTATGCGGGGGCTGCCAGCGGGCCCTTTGCCGCCCCCGAAATCGAGTTCATGCCGGGCGCGGTGGCGTATCACTTGCACTCCTTCAGCGCGAGCACGATCCGCAGCGCCAAAGCGCACTGGGTGGGGCCGCTGCTGGCCAAGGGAGTTGCCGCCACGATGGGCTGTGTGTTCGAGCCGTATCTGGGCGCCACGCCGGATGTCGGCGTCTTCTTCGACCGTTTGGTGAGGGGCGGATTCACCTTCGGGGAAGCCGCCTATGCGGCCCAACCGGTGCTGTCCTGGCAGACGACAGTGGTGGGGGATCCGCTCTACCGGCCGTTCGGCGTGTCGCTGGCTGAACGTCGGCAGCGGCTGGAGACCGCTGGGGATCCCGACCTGCCCTGGGCGTTGCTCCAGGAGTTGAATGTCGAACTGGGAGTGAACCCGCCAGTCACCGAGGCGTTGGCCCGGCTTGGCGCGCTCTCCGGCTTGAACGCCAGTGCGGTGCTGCAGCAGCGTCTGGCGGAGTTGCAGGTGATCGCCGGTCATCCCGCTGAGGCCGCCTATGCCTACCGCCGGGCAATCGATCTGAAACCCTCGCCCGAGCAGCGGGTCCACTTGCAGCTGGCTCTGGCCCGCCTGTTGGCGACCACCGATCGCCCTGGCGAGGCCGTGGCGGTCTACGAGGACTTTCTGCGTGGGCACGCTGATCGGGCCGGCCTTCTGGCCGTCTATCGCGAGGCGTTGCCTGTGGCGGAAAAGGCCGGGCAGAGGAAGGTCGCGAATCGCTACCAGAAAGCCATCGACCGCCTCGCCCCGCCCCCGGCCGAACCGAAGGACGCGAAGGCAAACGCCAAGGCGAAGAAGCGCTGAAGGGCGCCCGCCTACTTCACCCCGTGTGACGCGAAATACTCGCTGAACACGACCGCCAGTTGGGCGCCGTATAGCTGCCAGTTTCGGGCGGAGGGGAAGGAGTCCAGCCCGGCGATCCAGTTGGCGTTCAACTCGTGAATGCAGGCGTCGATCCCGTAGCGCGCCAGCAAACCCTCGCCCATCGTTCCCGGATTGCGGAAACTCGCGCCGGTGCTGCCTTCGGTGAACCACGTGTGGCGTCGCAACAGCCGCTCGAAGCGATCCAGGTTCGCGAGGTAGCGTTCGCCCCCGGTTTCCGGCCGGCTGACGTGGAGGCGGCCGCCTTCGTCATTGTGGAAGTCGATGGCGAGATCGGGCTTCCGGCCGGCCTGCATCAGCCGCTCAATCCACTGCTCGAGGGCGTGGTTCTCCGGCGCGAGTGCGGGATCCGCCGGTCGATCCCAGTTGCGGTTCAGGTCCTTTCCCAGCGCGTTGAGCCGGGTCAAGCCGCGCGCCACGCCGTCGGCGTTCGCCATGGAAAGGACGTGGACGCTGTATTCCCGCCGCCAGCGTCGGGCGTCCGCATCTTCCGCGAGCAACCGGCGAACCAGACCTTCCACCACCCAGTCGCCGCCGGGTTCCCAGGCGTGGGCGCGGGTTCGGATGAGCACCCGGTGCGGCGCCCCGGGATCCCCGACCCGCAGCATCTGGAGCGGTCGCCCCATGACCGTGTGCCCGATGGTCTCGAAGCCGACGTCGCGGTGTGCGCGGATCTCCTCCTGGAAGGCGGCGAGATCCGAAAGCCGATAGGGCTCCAGCCGCGCGATGAACAGGGACGGGCCGGGCATCCGAAGCTCGATCTCAAGGAGGTTGCCCGGAAGGTGCGCGGTTTCCACCGGGGTCCATTCGCGTCCATCGGGCGAGGTGAAGCTGATGGTGCGGTCGGAAACCGGCGAGCCGGAGCGGCCGTTCCACACGTTGTCGAGGTTGTGGAGCACCAGGCGGAGGTTCGCCCCGGTCGGCGCCTGGACCTGGAAATGCCAATGGCCCGCGGCGCGGTTTGGGGAATCCCGCTCATGGTCGTATACGAGATGGAGGTGGATCTCTCCGGCGTCGCCCACTTCCCACCAGAGCGGCGAAGCGTTCTCGAAGTGGTTGGCAATGTAGATGGCGGGGAAAGCCGCCGGCGCCGCAGGGGCATCGGTGCGGAGAGCCAGGGCGAGCAAGAGCCCGAGCCAGCGGGGACAAGGCGAGTGCATGTCCGAAGCGTGCGGCAGGCGGGCGGACCGGGCAAGCGCTTCTCCCTCGTGCGGCGACCGTTCCCTGGCCGTGACCATTGGGTTGACCCTATTGCCAGGCCGCGGCCTGGCCGGCCACCGAGCGGCGCCGCGGCGAGGTTCGCGTGAAGGTGCCTTTCCGCAGCGCCGAAACGCCGGTGGGAGTCGCTACCGATGAGGGCGGATGCGATTCAGGGCATCGGTTTCCGTCCGCGCGGCGGCAAGAACCGCGCCGGACGGCGGGCCTGACGACGACGCCAAGCCGGCCCAGATGGCGGTCTGGTTGCCCCCCCTCGACCTCGCGTTTCTGCCAGAACGAAATGGTGATCTGGTCCCGCTGGGAAGCCTGCGCGAAGCAGGCCACATCCGAAAGGCGCACGCGCTGCTGGCTGGCATTCAGGCCGAAATCGATCGTCCGTAATGCAGGCCTCACTCCGGGCGTCCGCCTTCCGTCTTCCGCCCTCCCGGCCTTCGGGATAGAGTGCGCCCCGTGAACCGCATCCGTCTCCTGCCCGAGCAGGTCGCCAATCAAATCGCCGCCGGCGAAGTGGTCGAGCGCCCGGCCAGCGTGGTCAAGGAACTGGTCGAAAACGCCCTGGACGCGGGCGCCTCCCGCATCTCCGTCGAGGTGCAGGCGGGAGGACGCAGCCTTATCCGCATCACCGACGACGGGATGGGCATGACGCGGGACGATGCGTTGCTGGCCTTCGAGCGGCATGCCACGAGCAAGATCCAGCGGGCCGAGGATCTGAGCGCGATCACCAGCATGGGGTTTCGCGGCGAAGCCCTGCCGAGCATTGCCAGCGTGAGCCGGTTGACGCTGACCACGCGCGAGCGGGAAGGCGGGGTTATCGAGGCGACCCAGGTGGTCATCCACGGCGGGAAGATGATCGACGTGCGGAGCGCGAGCGGGCCGCCCGGGACCTCGGTCGAGGTGCGCCAGCTCTTCTACAACCTGCCGGCCCGCCGCAAGTTCCTGCGCAGCGAGGAAACCGAGCGCTCGCACATTCAGCATTACGTGACGCTCGCCGCGTTGTCGTCGCCGCAGGTGGGCTTCACCCTGACGCAGAACCAGCGCACCGTCTGGCAGTTGCCGCCGGCGCCGGGCGGAGAGGACGCCGCGGGACAGCAGACCGCGTTGCGCGAACGGTTGCGGGCGTTGCACGGCAGCGAACTGAACCTCATCCCGGTCGACCACACCGAACCCCTGGCCCGGCCGGGCGGGGGGCGGCTTGATCCGGGCGAGGAGGACGACGATCCGGCGCCGGCCACCTCCGAGCTGCGCATCCGGGGTTTCATTGGCGCGCCCGGCGTTTCGCGCGCGACGCGGGAGGATCAGCATCTCTTCGTCAACCGCCGTCCGGTCGAAAATCGCGGCCTGAACTTCGCCCTGCTCGAGGGGTATCACACTGCGCTCATGAAGGGCCGCTACCCCGTCTGCTGCCTCTTCCTCGAAATCGATCCTGCCCTGGTCGACGTGAACATCCACCCGGCCAAGCGTGAGGTGAAGTTCCGCGGGGAACGGGACGTGCGCCGGGCCGTGTCGCAGGCCGTGCGCGAGGCGTTGATGGCCTTCGCGAATCGCGCCGCTTCGGCCGAGCAATCCGCCCCGAGCGGAACCGAAAGCCCGGCCGGGCCGACGCCGGTCCCGGCCACCGCCGGTTCCCTGGCCGGAAGCACGCCACCGCCCGCGCCGGCCGATCTCGCGCTGGACCTGGATGACGATCCCCTCGGTCGGCTCCGACCGCGCGTGCTGCTGCCGTCCAAGGCTGCGCCCGCGCCGCCCCGCCAACCATCTGCTCCGACGCTGCCGCCGTCGCCGCCTGCAGAGATCGGCGATCCGGTTGCCCCACCGTCCGTCCCGGCGCCGGTTGTTCCCGCCCGCCCGGTCGGGACCGCGTCGGCGCCCGTGCCGCTGCTGAAGGTGCCGCTCCGGCTGGTGGGCGTCATCGGGCGGTTGTACGTCGTGCTGGAATCCGATCGCGGACTCGTTCTGCTGGACCAGCATGCGGCGCACGAGCGGGTGCTCTTCGAGCAGATGCTCAACCGCCTCGAGCAGGGGCCGGCGCCCTGCCAGCGGTTGCTCCTGCCGCAGACCATCGAGTTGTCCGTGCGGGATGCCGACCACCTGCGTGAGGCCCTTCCGGCGTTGGGCCGGCTGGGGGTGGGTTTGAGCGAGTTCGGCGAAAGGACGTTTCTGCTGGATGGCCTGCCCCCCTTCGTCCGGGTGCGGGACGCGCGGCAATTCGTGCTCGAACTGCTCGACGGCCTGAAGGCAAGCGGCCCGTCGGTCAACCCGCTGCGGCTCGGCGAGGAAATGATCGCCAAGACGGTCTGCCGCCACGCCGTGAAAGCCAACGATCCCTTGCAGGGCCCCGAGTTGGAGGAACTGGTCAACGACCTGCGCCGTTGCGCCATGCCCTACACCTGTCCGCACGGGCGACCGACGCTCATCGAGTTCAGCTACCGCGAACTCGAAAAGCGCTTCGGCCGTTCCGCCTGAGCCGTGACCATTCAGGAACTCGTAGCCGACGTGCAGTCGGCGCATGATTCAACGGGGATACGGCCGCCTGCCGCCGGGCGCGACGATGCATCCAGACGTGGCCGCCGCTCGGAACGGGCGGGACCACAGAAGCCCGTGGGATCTCCGCCCCGACCATCTCCACGCCGGCGATTTGCCGTTTGAAATCCAGCCCGCCGCCGATCACCCTTGGCCCATGCGCGACAAGTCACTTGAGTTCCTGCGAACCCTCGTCAACACCCCCAGCCCCACCGGCCACGAAGCTCGCGGGCAGCGCGTGTGGCTCGATTACGTCGGGCCGTACGCCGACGAAACGTGGTCGGATGCCTATGGCAACTGCGTGGCCGTGTTGAACAAGGGCGGTTCCCCACGGGTCATGCTGGCGGCGCATGCGGACGAGATTTCGATGACCGTTTGCCACATCGACAAGGAGGGCTTCCTTTGGGTGCGGCGCATGGGTGGCGTCGACCCGGCGATCAGCAAGGCCCAGCGGGTCACGATTCACACCCGCAAGGGGCCCGTCGCGGGCGTGGTGGGCAACGTGGCCTTCCACCTCATCAAGGGGCAGAAGGAACGTAAGGCGCCCGAGTGGGGCGATCTCTTCGTCGACATCGGCGTCAGCAGTCGCAAGGAGGCGGAGAAGTTGGTGCAGATCGGGGATCCGCTGACGTTGGTGGATGAATTCGAGTTGCTGCGGAACGACCTCGCCGTTGCCCGCGCCTTTGACAACCGCATCGGCACCTTTGCGGTGGCGGAAGCCCTGCGGTTGTTGCGCGGCGGCAAGAAGGGGATCGGAGCCGAGGTCTGCGCCGTCTCGAACATCATGGAGGAAACCGGTCTGCTCGGCGCCCGGCAGATCGCCTACGCGCTCAAGCCGGACGTGGCGCTCGTGGTCGATGTGACCCACGCCACCGATTACCCGACCGTAAGCCAGCAGTTGCACGGCGACATCCGGCTCGGGGCCGGCCCGACGATCACCCACGGCGGGGCCAGTCATCCCGAGGTGGTGGCCCGGATCGAAAGCGTGGCGAAGAAGGCGAAGATCCCGCTCCAACACGAGGCGCCCTCGACGACCAGCGGCACCGACACCGACGTCATTTTCTGGACGCGCGGCGGCATTCCCAGCGCCTTGATCAGCCTGCCCAACCGTTACATGCATTCGCCGGTCGAGGTCGTGAACCTCAAGGACCTTGTTCAAATTCCTGAATTGCTGGCCGCATTTGTGACGTCGCTCAAGCCGGGCGAGGAGTTCAAGGTGCGCATCTGAATCCCGGCGTCCGCTGGAGCCGCGGCCTTCGCCCGCGGTTCGAGCCGCACCCTCTGTCACAGCCCGCGTTGCCCGTGCGCCAAGGGGTCCCGGGTGATTTGTTCAAGGGCCCCCCGCGGGGCCGCCGACGTGACGAGGTTCATGGCGGCGCACCGGACCTCGCCCCGTTGGCTCGCGACCGGAAGCTCCCGAAAAGGCGTGGTTTGGCCTTGGTGTCGAGGGCGCACGAGCAATGGCCCGTGCGGTTGTTCGGAAAGTGCGCCCCAAGGGGCGGTGGCTCTCGCGCGGCGCGCCCGGGACTGCGCGCCCCACCCGGACCAAGCGAGCGGGTTGCTTGCGAGGGTCAATGGCAACGCAACGAACCCGGGGCGCGATGGGGGCACGCGAGGAGAAGAGAAGTGAAGGAGTGGTGCGGTTAGCAGGACTTGAACCTGCACGCCTTTCGGCACTACCACCTCAAGGTAGCGTGTCTGCCAATTCCACCATAACCGCAAGCGCGAGCCCCTTAATAAGCTCCGGCGGCGGGCGGGCGCAAGTCGAAATCCTGCGCCGTCAAGGGGACGCGGCTGCAGGCGTCATCGGTCCCGCTCAGTGAGGCACGCGCCGCTCGGCTGCTTCGGAGCGCGGAATTCACTCCGCAGCGAGATTGACTTGCGGCGGAGCCAGCGAAGTGAACTCCGGGCCCCATGCTTCCCGGGGCCTCCAGCTTGGGAACAGCTGGGATGCGCCCCCGGGGCCTTTCGCGTCTTGCCCTGTTTTGCGGGCGCACTAGACTCGGCGGCATGGGATTCGATACCGGGTTGAAACCGACCGGGGCAAACCTCGACGCCGAACGAGCGTGGTCGCCCCCCCCGGACGGATTGCCCCCGGATGCCCGGCCCATTGACCTGTTGGGCATTCGTTATGTGCGCTGCCGCACCGCGGATGGCGGCGAACTCTACCTCACGCGTTTCGGGTTGCCGTTCTTTCTCCACTTGCAGCCCGAGAACTGGTTCGAGCGCGACTGGTTCGAGGCCAACCGCGAGCGGCTCGTCGGCACCAGTGTCGTTTACCGCCTGCCCACCCGCCCGGTCAACGACCGGGTCGTGCAGTTGGTGGTGAAATGGTCGCGGGTGGGGGAGGATGTGCCCGGGGACACCCTCAGTGTGAACCGCTTCATCAATGCCGACTTCAACAGTCCCTTCGAGGAATTCTCGCTGCTGCATGAACTCCGCCGCGGTCTGACCGGTCCCGAGGGCATTCGCATCCGCACCCAGCGGCCACTTGCCATTTATGTGCCGCCGGAGCGCCTGCAACTCTGGCAGACCGGGCGCTCGGAAAGCAAAATCGCCGCCAAGATCGCCCGCCATCCCGGCGTGGAACTCGACATCCTCCGCCAATACGTCCTCATCTACGAGTGGATCAAGGGCGTCGATCTCGTCGAGGCTTCCACCGGCTGGGACGGCAGCCCCGAGGATCGCAGCCGTCGCATGGGGGGGATCACGAGCCTGGTCATCCACGAACTCGAGCAAAAGGGCTACCAGGTCGTGGACATGAAACCGGCGCACATCATCGTGCGGCCCCGTCCGGATGGTTCGTTGCCCCGCGACCGGAGCGGTCAGCTCATCTACGCCCTGATCGACTACGAGTTGCTCGTGCGCACGCCCCAGCACGAGGAAGCGGTGCGCCGGGATCACCGGCGTTATTACCTCGAACACATGGCCCGCCGCTTCGAGTCCGCCGAGGTCAAGCCGATGCCGCCCCACCTCAACGCCGTGAACATTCTCGGCGTCGACTACATCTACGGCCAGGCCGAAAGCACCGGCGGGCGGTTGTGGGTGGCGGGCCGCGATCCCGACCTGTTCAATTACTTCCTGCCCGAACGCTGGCGCCGCACGCCGAAGCGCCTGCTCTCCGTCGTGAACCAGGTTTATCGCACCACGACGAAGGACAACATCAACCTCGTCTGGCGGGTCTCCCGCGTCGGGGAGACGCCCTCGTTCAGCGATCTGCCCGGCCGGGCGCACGACATTCTTCGCCACGGCTACAACAGCCCGTTCGAGGAATTCGCCCACGCCATGGAACTGAACCGCGCCGGGGTGAGCACGGTTTACCTCCGGGCCATCTACATGACCGGCCGGCGTGTTGAACGACCGAACATCGCCGACCGCAGCCGCTACGAACAACTCGCCGGCATCCAGACCCCGGACGGCAGCCCGATCCTGCTTCCCGACCACGAATACATCACGCTCTGGGGCTTCTGGAACGGGCCGGACAAACTCATCGCGAGTCACACGGGACCCGCTTTCCGCGGGGTGGACGTCGAGCACGCCGCCGGTGAGGGTATCATTCCGGGCGAGACCGTGGCCCAGATCATGGGCCGTGCCCATGAGCGTCTGCGCCGCGCCGGTTTCGAGCATCTCCGCCTGCGTCCGAACCACCTGCTGCTCTCCTGCGACGCCGCCGACGACCTGGTGCCGGATTCGAGCGGGCGCCCGGAACTGCGCCTGTGCAACTTCGAGTTGCTGCGTCGTCTGCCGCCCCCGTCGGAGGTCACGGCGCCGCCGCGTGGTTGACGGCCACGCGCCAAGCCACCGTCCGCGGAGCGCGGATCGAAGGCGCTGTCGCCCGCCGGTTCCCTGATAAAGAGTTCCCATCCCGGCGCCGCGATGTTACGAATCGCCCATGCACCACGCCTCCGTTTCCCGCTGGCCGGCGTCATCCGAAGGCCGGGCGCCCCGTCGTGCCTCGCGAATGCGCGCGCTTCCGCGAACCCGATATGCCGCTGCCCGTCTGATCGGCTGGCTCGGTGGGTTGCTCGTCGCGGGTTTGACCTCCGGGATGGCGGCCGAACCGGCGTCGCGGCCGAACATCATTTTCCTGCTCGCGGACGACCTGGGCTACGGCGAGTTGGGCTGCTTCGGGCAGGAGAAGATCCGTACCCCGAACGTGGACCGGTTGGCGCGGGAAGGCATGCGGTTCACGCGGCATTACGCCGGCAACGCCGTCTGCGCGCCCTCGCGCTGCGTGCTGATGACCGGCATGCACCCCGGGCATGCCTGGGTCCGGGACAACTCCGAAGTGCAGCCGGAAGGGCAGAAACCGATTCCCGACGGCGCGGTTACCCTGGCCGAGTTGCTCCAGGCTCACGGCTACACTACCGCCGCGATGGGCAAGTGGGGACTGGGGCCACCGGGGTCTTCCGGAGACCCGTTGCGCCAGGGCTTCAATCATTTCTACGGCTACAACTGCCAGCGGCACGCCCATAATTTCTATCCCACCTACCTTTGGGACGATGACCGGCGCGTAGCTCTGGACAACCACGAGTTCCCGGCGCACCAGAAGCTGCCCGAGGGCGCCGATCCCGCGGACCCTGAAAGCTACGCGACCTATCGCGGTCGGGACTATGCGCCGGACCGCATCGCCGACGCGGCGCGCCGGTTCATTCGCGACCACCGCGACCGTCCCTTCTTTCTCTATTTCCCGACCACCGTGCCGCATCTGGCGCTGCAAGTACCGGAGGATTCGTTGCGTGAGTATCAGGGACACTGGCCCGATCCGCCGTATCCGGGGGGGCACGGTTACCTGCCGCAGTTCGCTCCCCGCGCCGCCTATGCGGCGATGGTGACCCGGCTTGACCGCGAGATCGGCACGTTGATCAACCTGGTGGACGAGTTGGGCCTGACCGAACGGACCATTTTCGTTTTCACCTCGGACAACGGTCCGACCTACGACCGGCTCGGCGGTTCGGATTCCGGGTTCTTCAACTCCGCCCCGGGCATGCGCGGCTTGAAGGGCTCTCTTTACGAAGGCGGTATTCGGGTGCCGCTGGTCGTGCGTTGGAAAGGTCGGGTGCCCGCGGGGGTGGAAAGCGACCGGCTGACCGGTTTCGAGGACTGGCTGCCCACCCTGCTCGACCTGGCCGGGCTCCGGGAGAGCATTCCTGCCAACACCGACGGCATCAGCCTCGCCCCGACGCTGCTCGGTCGCTGGCAGCCGCCGCGTCCCTTCCTGTATCGCGAGTTTCCTTCCTACGGCGGACAGCAGGCCGTCTGGATGGGGCCGTGGAAGGGGATCCGCCAGAACCTGCGTCCGCGCGGCGACGCCAGGCCCAATCACCATATCGAACTCTACAACGTCATGGACGACCTGGCGGAATCGCGGGATGTGGGGGACGCACACCCAGAGCTCGTCGCCCGGCTCGCCGCGTTGATGCGCGAGCAGCACGTGCCTGCGCCGGAGTTCCCGTTCCCCGCCCTGGACCAGGCGCCCGAGGCCGGTCGCTGATGCATCCAACGCTTCAAGCCTCAACGGCTGGCTGGCGAGGCCGGTTCGGCGGGCGGGCAGTATCGTTGAAAGCCACGTTCCGATCCCGGTCGGGGAGTCCGGTCTCCCATCCGCAATATCCGTAACCATCACCGGCCCTCGGTGGTGAACCCGACTGAATCGATACGGCTAAGAAGCGCCCCGGTTGCGGTGTCGTTTCTTCATGATGCAACACCGGATCGACCTTTGCCTTGGGCGACCGCTGAAGGCTGCTTGGACGGCCTCGCTGGTTTGTGGGCTGAGCGTGTCGGTTGTCACCTCCGGGGCGTTCCCAACCGAACCGGCCACCAGGCAGCTTGCCGGAGGCGACCTGGCGCTCTATCCCGCCGGCCTGCCGGATGACGCGAGGTTCCAGTCACCGGCCTGCACCGCGGACGGTCGCGAGATGATCCTTGTCGATTCTGCCAGCGTCGGGCGGGCCCTGGTGGATGTGACCATCGAGAACGTGGCCCGCACCATTCCCTACATCCGGCCCTCCGTTCGAAAAGGCACCCAACTGGAAATCGATGCCGCGGATTTCCCGACGCTCGCGGCCACCGGCTGGCACGATGCGCCCGCGCTCCTCGAACTCCGCACCATCACCCGCAAACCCGTGGACGCAATCACCGCCGAAGGCCGTCCCGGGCGGGCGTCGTCCGCGGGCTTCCTCGCCGCTGATGAGGACATTGTTTCCGTCCTGCGCGGTGACGATCAGTTGGCCCGCGCGCTCGGTTTCAAGCACCCGGAGCTGGCGCGCCCGCTGTTTCATCTGTGGAACCTGGTGCTCGAGCAATATGCCGTGAAGCAGCCTGGCCGGTTCCAGGACGACATCACCTCCTTCCGCTATCACGGACAAACGGTTCACGTCCGGGCTCACCCGACGCGCGGTTATCAGGAGTCGATTTTCAACGACGGCCTCGAGTGCTCGTTTGACATCGAGGTCTGGCGGGAGCTGCGCGCGGAGGAGACGGCCTTCCTGCGGAGGTGTTATCCGGCGCTTGAAGGGAGGGCATGGGAGGCGTTTCTTCGCCGGCTTTCCCATGTCCGGACGGGTGAGATGGTGCCCTACTATGTCATGCGCTACGGGTTCTACGAAGGGCATACGGACTATCGGGCGGATCCTCTGGCGATTGCCTGGATCTTCGGTTTGCGGAGCGTCGAGCAGCTTGAGGGCGCTTTTCCTGGCGAGTTGCCGCGGGTGCTGGCGACCCACTTCCGACCGGGGGCGTAGTTGGGGGAGGGCGTCGGCAAGGGACTGAAGGGACCGAAGGGACGCGAGGTTGCCGGGGCGGGCGGTCGCCTTGACAGGCGGGGGCGTTCGGGGACAATCCCATCCACGTCCTCCCACACCGCCGCCTGGTCGTTTTCGTGGACGATCTCGACCGTTGCCTGCCGGGGAAGGCCATCGCGGTCCTCGAGGCCATCAAGCTCTTCCTCGACGTGAAGGGTTGCATTTTCCTGCTCGGCCTGGATCAGGACGTGGTCGCCAAGGGGATCAAGATCAAGTACCGCAGCTTCGGCGTCGACGAGGGCAAGGGCGCCCGGTCCGCCATTCCCATCGACGGCGACGCCTGCCTCGAGAAGATCGTCCGGTTGCGGGCGTAAACCGTTCGGGTTCCGATCGCCCGGCGCCCTCCCGGCGAGGGTGATCGGTCAGGCGCGGCGGGCTGTTCTGACGGCTCCCCATTTCAGCGCGGACTGACGTCCACGGCTACGACTGACTACGCCGGCTCGATCAGGCCGGTGATGCCGAGGTCGGGGGGGCAGGGGAGGACTTCGAGATGGTGGAGGCGTTGGATCTCGGGCCAGTCGGTGGCGCCGGGGCCGGCGATGGCGCGGGGGGCGGTCTTTCCCCCGATGACGAGCGGCGCGTAGAAGCCAAGAAAGCGTTGCGCCAGGCCACGGCGCAGGAAGGCCGCGTGGACCTCGCCGCCGCCTTCAACAAACAGGTGGGTCACGTCTTCCCCGCCCAATCGTTTCAAAAGCCAGCGCAGGTCCAGGCCATCCTCGGCAGGCGCCATCCAGACGTTCGCCCGGTCTGAAAGCGCCTTCACCCGCCGGGCTGGCGCGCGCTCGCCGACAACGACGAGCGTGCGGTCGACGAAGGCATCGTCGAGCAGGCGGCTGGTCAACGGGGTGCGGGCCGAGGTGTCGAGGACGATGCGGCGCGGTTGGCGGGTAGCGGGAAGAGTCCGTTCGCCGCGGCGCACGGTCAGGGCGGGGTCATCGGCGAGCACGGTCTTGATGCCGACGAGGATGGCATCCGCGCCCTGTCGCCAGCGATGCACGAGGCGGCGGGCAGCCGGGCCGGTGATCCATCTTGATTCCCCCGTGCGCGTGGCGATCTTGCCGTCCAGGGTCATGGCGACTTTCAACGTCACGAACGGCGTCCGCTGCACGATCCAATGGTTGAAGGCTTCGTTGAGCCGGGCCGCTTCTTCGCCCAGCAAGCCGGCGGTCACTTGCACACCCTGTCTTCGCAGCAGGTCCAGTCCGCGGCCGGCATGGGCGGGATTGGGATCGGTGGCGGCGACGACGACGCGACGGATTTCGGCGCGCAAAACAGCCTCGGTGCAAGGTGGCGTGCGGCCGTGGGTCGAGCAGGGTTCGAGCGTGACGTAAAGGGTCGCGTCCCGCGGATGCTGCCCGTTCTTCGCGGCGTCCTGCAGGGCTTCGATCTCGGCGTGCGGCAGTCCGGTCCGGCGATGCCAGCCCTGGCCGATGATATCCCCGCGCCGCACGAGCACGGCGCCGACCATGGGGTTCGGCGAAGTGAGCCCGTAACCGCGGCGCGCCAGCCGCAGGGCGAGCCGCATGAATCCGGCGTCGGCGGCGTCCGCGCGATCAGTCGCCGAAGAGGGCCTGCGCGTATTCGCCGGCATCGAAGGGCTGGAGGTCGTCGGGTTGCTCGCCGACCCCGATGAACTTGATGGGGAGCCCGAGTTCGCGCTGGATGGCGACCGCCATGCCGCCGCGGCTGGTGCCGTCGAGTTTGGTGATGACGAGGCCGGTGAGCTGCACGGCCTTGTGGAATTCGCGGGCCTGGGTGAGGGCGTTCATGCCCGTGGTGGCGTCGACGACCAGCAGGACTTCGTGCGGCGCGCCCGGGAGTTTGCGGGCCATGACACGGTGCACCTTCTGGAGTTCCTGCATCAGGTTGCTCTTCGTGTGCAGACGTCCGGCCGTGTCGACGAAGAGGTAATCGGCTTTGCGCGAAAGGGCGGCCGAGATGCCGTCGTGGGCGACGGCGGCGGGATCGGCGTTGTAGCTGCCGGCGACGACCGGCACGTCGAGGCGTTGGCCCCAGAGCTTGAGTTGCTCGATGGCCGCGGCGCGGAAGGTGTCGCAGGCGGCGAGCACGGATTGGCTCCCGCGTTCCTTGAGAAAGTGGGCGAGCTTGGCGGTGGTGGTGGTTTTGCCGGTGCCGTTGACGCCGACCACGGAAACCACGGTCAGGCCGTCGGGGGCGCGGACCAACTCGGGGCGGTTGTTCTCGAGCGCCTTCTCGACCTCGCGCCGGGCCACGGCAAAGACATTCGCGCCGCCGCTGCCCTGGGATTCGTAGGCTTGGCGGACGGCTTCGGTGATCCGGAGGGTGAGGGTGGTGCCGAAGTCGGCGCCGAGCAGGGCGGCTTCGAGTTCCTCGAGGGATTCGCCGGTGAGCCTCGGCGACCGGCTGATGATGCGCTTGATCTCGTGCGTCAGACGCGCCTGCGTCTTCTGCAGTCCTTGCTTGATCCGTTGGAACAATCCCATGGGTGGGGCGGTCGGTTACGGGGACGCGGTGTGGGGAGCGCGGCGGCGGGTGGTCAGGGCGTGGTCCCGCAGCCGCTCGAAATGGTGGTGGGACAACTTTACGGTGCCGATGAGCGGACGGCCCTTGCTCAGGCCGTGACAGTCCGAACCGCCCGTGATGAGGAGCCGGCATTCGTTGGCGATCTCCTCGTAGCGGCGGGTTTGGGACCGCGTGTGCCGGCTGTGAAGACACTCAAGACCGTCGAGGCCAAGATCCGCGAGGGCGGGGATCAATTCATCACGCCGCAGCAAGCCGGGGTGCGCGAGGGAGGCCACGCCGCCGGCTTCGTGGATCAGGGCGATGGCGTCCCCGGCGGACACCCGGCATTTGGGCACCCAGGCGGGCCGTCCCTGTTTCAGGAAACGATCGAAGGCCTCGTCGGGATTGCGGCAGACCCCGGCCTGGACGAGCGCGCGGGCCACGTGCGGCCGGCCGGGCGAATCGCATTGGGCCACGGCGAAGACCTGTTCCGCGGTGAGGGCCACGCCCAGGGCCTGCAGCCGTTCGGTCATCGCGCCGATGCGGTTCTGGCGGACCTGCTGAAAGCGCCGCATTTCGGCGCGGAGGCGCGGATGGTCGATGGCGAGGAAGTAACCAAGGATGTGCACCTCGGAGCCGTCCTGCTCGGCAGTGAGTTCGGTCCCCGCGACAAAATCGAGTCCCTCGCCGGCACAGGCTTCAGCCATGCGCGGGCAGCCTTCCACGGTGTCGTGGTCGGTGAGCGCGATGGCCCCCAGGCCCACCTGTCGCGCCTGGGCCGCCAGTTCTTCGGGCGTGTAGGTGCCGTCCGAAAAGCGGGTATGCGTATGCAGGTCGGCGAACATCAGGGGCGGAGCCAGTCGGCAGGGGGCGTTCAGGCCGAGGGAGGGGCGGCGGGCCGGTCCAGGGACTTGCGGAAATTGTCGAGGATGCCGTTCACGAACTTGCCGCTGTCATCGGTCGAATAGCGTTTGGCGATTTCGACGGCCTCGTTGATGCTCACCACCGCGGGCACGTCGCGGCGGCGCTGCATTTCGTGCATCGAGAGGCGCAGGATGTTGCGGTCCATGACGGCCATCCGGTTGACCGCCCAGTTGCGCGCCAGCCGCTCGATCTGGCGGTCGAGGGCATCGCGTTCGGCCAGCGTGCCGCGGATGAGTTCCTCGGCGAAGAGGCGGAGGGCGGCCTCCTTGACCGTGGGAGCCGGGGAGTCACCGGGGGCAGCGGGATCCTTCGCCGCCGGTTCGGAATCCCTGGATCCGAATGGCTGCGTTTCCCAAAACTCGCGCAACGCCGTCTCCAGATCCTCAGGCGGGTTCAGATCGCACTGGAAAAGAAACTGCACGGCGCGCTCGCGTGCATCGCGGCGTGTGCCCATGCCGGGAAGGTTGAGAGCGCGTCGCGGCAAGCGTAAAGAAAATTCAAAGTCCCTCGCTCTCATCATCCACAACGTCGGCTCCGTCCTGGATCCGGCGGCGCGGTCCCGAGGATCGACAAAGGACTAAGCCGTAACGATGCAGATGGATTCACCACGGATGGGCACTGATGGGCACTGATATTGAGGGAAACCGGAATCGCTCGCCCTGGGTTCGGGCTCACCATTTAGTGAGTCTTCTCGCCCTCTCCGCGAAAGCGGCAGCGCCGCGCCCCATCCGTGGCATCCGTGCCCATCCGCGGTCCATTGACTGAATCGTTACGGCTAAGGGACAGGCTCGCTGTCCGCAGAATCTGGACGAACGCCGGTCGGTCGACGAGTGTCCGGCCCTCACCGCTTTCCACCTGGTGACTTGCGGCCGCCGACTTGGTGTGTGCGCGAGAGGCGGCAAAGAAAAGAGGGTGACAGGCTCACCATCGCCCGCATACGGGGTGTCGTTCCTTGGTTGAAGAAGGGTTGGGAGCCGACCATTGAGGGGCAGTTGTCAGTTGCACACATAGTGACAGGTTCAAAGAAGGGGTTGACGGGAGGCGAAGACAAAGCTATACACATGGGCAGTCATACAAGTTCCCCTCTCCCAATGCGCTTTCCCCGCCTCAAACTCGCCGGTCGCCCTGCCGTCTATCACTGCATCTCCCGGATTGTCGGCGGTCAACGCCTCCTGGGCGATCTCGAAAAGGAACAGCTCCGCCTCCTGCTTCGAAGGCAGGCCGCCTTCTGTGGCCTCGAGGTCATCACCTACTGCTTCCTGGACAATCACTTCCACCTCCTGCTCCGGGTACCGGCGCAACTGGCCTGCACCGACCAGGAACTGGTCGGGCGCGCCGTCGGTTTCTACGGCCCCAAGAGCCCGCAGGCAATGGCCCTGCAGGAGGCGCTGGCGGCGCAGGGTCGGCTGCCGGACGATCTCCGGGAAGGGCTGGGGCGACGGTTGGGGGATGTGTCGGCATTCATGAAGGAGTTCAAGCAACGATTCAGCCGGTGGTACAACCGGCGCCACAAGCGCTTTGGAACCTTGTGGGCGGAGCGGTTCAAGAGCCTGCTGGTGGAGGATACGCCTGAGGTGGTGGAGAAGGTGGCGGCCTACATTGACTTGAACCCGGTGCGGGCGGGGAGAGTGAGGGATCCGAAGGACTACCGGTGGAGCGGGTACGGGGAGGCAATGGGAGGCAATCGACTGGCGCAGAGAGGTCTGGCAGGGATGGCGGCGGGTGGGGAGTGGGGGCGGATGCAGGCGGGTTACCGGGCGGTGTTGCTGGTCAAGAGCGGATGGGCGGGGAGGAGCGGGAAGGTGGCGTTGGACGGAGCGACAATCCGGCGGGGTTTGGCGCAGGGGGCGAGGCTGGGATTGGGGCAGGTGCTGCGGTTGCGGGTGAGGTATCTGAGCGACGGCTTGGTGTTGGGGACGCGGGGGTATGTGGAGGGGTTGTTGGGGGAGTTCCGAGACCGGTTTGGGCCGGGGCGGCGGAGCGGGGCGAGGGGTTTGCGGGGGCTGGCGGGGTTCGAGGGATTGGCGACGCTGCGCGACCTGCGGGTGCGGGCGGTGGAGTAGTCGGCGCCGGTGGTGATCAGGCGAGGGGGGATCACATTGCGAGGGGGGCGCGCGGGGCACGGGCGGGATGAGCGACCTCCTGTGGTGGCTGAACGCGGCTCCGGAAGGCGGTTGAACCGAACCTGCGGGGCGGGGAGAACACCCTGAAGGCGTGTGAAACGCACTGAGGAGGCCGGTAGAAGGTGGGAATTCCAGGAGCAGCGAACGATGATCATCGGAGGAGGTCGCGGGCTGTCTCTCTGAACCTGTCACTCTGTCTGGAACCCCTCGAACGGGCTGCCGCTGATCGTTGGTAGTCCAGACCATCGGCACCGGCTGAGGACCTCAATCACGAGCCACGATGAGTGGCGGGCTTTCGATGTCCAATATCCTGAACCTGTCACTACCTCCGCGCATAGGTTTCTACCGGAGTCCGGCGGACTTTGAACCTGTCCCTCCATGTCCCACTATCCCTCTCATTATTAGGTCCTTTGCTGCGGTGCATCGAGACGCGGGAGGTGGCCTTGCCGGGGGGGCTTCGAAAGCTCTGAAACCGGGGTGCTTTGGTCCTGCTTCCTGTCCGGTCGCCCCGTGGGCAGCGTAGTGGGGGGAGGAGCCCGCTGACGGCTGCCCGGTTGATGGTCCTTTCTCCCGGGCCGAGCGATTTCCAAGCGGTGCCTGCTTCTCAACGAAGACGTTCCGACCTAGACTCCCCGCGTGCCCATGAAGACGTTCACGACCGCCCCGTCCCTCAAGCTCGGTTTGTTCGGCATCGGCCTCGATGCTTACTGGCCCCAGTTCGAGGGTTTGAAGTCCCGGCTCGAAGGCTACCTTGGCCGGACGGCGGCCCGACTGGAACGGCCCGGCGTCGAGGTGGTGAACCTCGGACTCGTGGACACGCCGGAGAAGGCCATGACCGCGGGCCACACCTTCCGCCAGGCGGATGTCGACTTGATCTTCCTGCACGTCACCACCTACGCCCTCTCGTCCACCGTTCTGCCCGTGGTCCGGCGGGCGAAGGTGCCCGTGATCATTCTGAATCTGCAACCGGCGCCCGCAATTGACTATGCGCGCTTCAACCGGCTCGGGGATCGCACCCGAATGACCGGGGAATGGCTGGCCCACTGCGCCGCCTGTCCCGTGCCCGAGATCGCCAACGTTTTCAACCGGGCCCGCATTCCGTTCCACCAGGTCACCGGGATGCTCGAGGACGATCCGGACTGCTGGCGCGAGGTCGACGAATGGGTCGAGGCCGCGCGGGTCGCCCACGTCATGGAGCACAACCGGCTTGGGGTCATGGGGCATTACTATTGCGGCATGCTCGACATCTACTCCGACCTTACCCAGCAGTGCGCCTGCTTCGGCGGGCACGTCGAAATCGTCGAGGTGGATGAGCTGACGGCGTTGCGGGCGGAGGTGGTGGCGGACGAGATCAAGGCGCGCGTCGCGCTCTTTCACGAGACGTTCGATGTGCAATCGGACTGTCCGGGGGAGGAATTGGAGCGGGCTGCCCGGACCTCGGTCGCACTGGACCGGCTGGCGGACCGGCACCGGCTTGGCTCGATGGCCTATTACTACATGGGCACCGGGAATCCCGCCAACGAGGAGACGATCAGCTCGATCATCCTGGGCACGTCACTGCTGACCGGGCGGGGCATCCCGGTGGCCGGGGAACTCGAAATCAAGAATGCGCAGGCGATGAAGATCATGGATGCGTTCGGGGTGGGCGGTTCGTTCACCGAGTATTACGCCATGGACTTTCCGTCGGACCTGGTCCTGATGGGGCACGATGGGCCGGGGCACATCGCCATCGCGGAGGGGAGGACGAAGGTGCGTCCACTGCGCGTCTATCACGGCAAGGTGGGACGAGGGGTGTCGGTCGAAATGTCCGTGAAGCATGGTCCGGTCACGTTGCTCTCGGTGGTGCAGACGGTGGACGGACGGTTGAAGCTGCTGGTGGCCGAAGGCGAATCGGTGCCCGGTCCGATCCTCGAGATCGGCAACACCAACAGCCGCTACCGGTTTTCCCTGGGCGCGCGACGGTTCGTCGAAACGTGGAACGTCCATGGGCCCGCGCATCACTGCGCCGTCGGTGTGGGTCATGTTGCGGCAAAGCTGGACAAACTCGGCGCGCTTCTGGGTATGGAGGTGGTCCGCGTTTGTTGATGACCGTCCCGCGACTCCGCCGGCGGGGCGGGCGCGGGTTCAGTCCGCGGGATCCTCCGAAGCGCGTCGAAGCCACCGGGCGAGTTGCCGGAGGTGCTGAAGGTGGTCTTCGCCGGTCGCTCCGGCAAAGCCCAGGATCTCGCACTGACCGCGCTGGAAGCGGTTCAGCAGGCGCAACCCGTTCCCCCAATCCTCGTTCGCGGGCGTGCGTTCTCCGCCCAGCCGGGCGATGAGGTGATTCGCGGTTTCGACCGTGCTGGCGTAGGTGGGGGTGGCGAGTTGCGTGTGCGTAATCAGCAGCCGCTTCCGTCCGGCGACGGCCTCGCGCGCAAACCGCAGGAAGCCCGCCATGTTTGCGGGATCCACCCGGCGTTCGGCGGGATCGCCCGCGAAGCCGGCGTAGATCGAGTCGGCCATCACCAGGGTGTCGATGCGCTCGAAGATCGCCTCATCCTTGAGCAGTTCCCGAACGCCACCGAACCCCGCGCTGAACGAGGTCACCGTCAAGCGTCGCAGCAACGGTGGCGGCCCCCCTTCAGATCGCAGCCGGTCGGCGGCGTCACGGACGATCTCCCAGAATGCATTGGTGGTCGCGAAGTGACGCGCATACACCGCGCTCAGTCCGGGAAGGGTCACGTTGGCCAGGATGCCCGGGCTGCGGGCCGCGATGAAGTTGCGCTCGACTACCGCCGGCGCCCCGTGGAGGTGAAGGGTGAGGTCGAACGTGGTCGTTGGGGTTGCGTTCGCGCCTTCGGGTATGAACACCACTGCCGCCGCCAGGTTGGTGCGCACGCCGGGGGGCATCGCCGCCTCCGCCGCCGTCGCCGGGAGGCCGGCCCGCACCGCAATCAACGCAGTCAACAGCAGGCGTCGCATGCCGCGATCATAGGCTTCCGGGGGAGGGGGAACACGAAGAATTCGCCGGCCCGATCCAGCTGGGGAAAGCGCCCTGGCGCGGGCGGAGGTTTCCCTTGACAAAATAAACAAAGTTAAGCAACTGTGCCGCATGTTCACGCACGGGTCGAAAGACGTCGGGTGCCGTTTTGTCGAAGGACGGGTAACGACGATCCATGCCGGTCGGGCGAACGGTCATTCCGTCGCGCTGCGGGCAGCCCGGTGATGTGGTCCGATTACAACAGTGCTTCAGATAACCTTGTTTGCCTTATGATCAAGACACATTCATCTCCAGGTGGCGGCGCGCGCGGGCGGCGGCGGATTGGCTGGGGCGCATTGCTGCTGGCCTCGGGCCTGGCCTCGTCGGCCTGGGGGCAGAGCGTTCTCGTCGACCTGGATGCGGCCGATGCGGGGCAGTTTTTCTGGCCGAACCGCGGCACCTTGGGCGGTGAGTTCGCGGAGGTTGGCCTGGCGGTGGACTTTCCGACGATTGAATCCATCAATGGCGTGCCCTGCGTGACGCTGAAGGGCGGTGGTGAGGCCTACTCGGGGCCCATCACGCCGGCCGAACTTGAGGGGGCCAGTCCCTGCACCATCGAGGTGTGGGTGTACAATCCGTCGCTTTCCGACGAGGAAACCGTGGTGGCGTGGGGCAAGCGCGGCGGGCCCGACGGCTCGAACATGTCCTTCAACTACGGCGGCAATGCCACGTGGGGCGCCGTGGGCCATTGGGGCGCTCCGGACATGGGCTGGGGTGGCAGCAACCCGGCCCCCGGTTACTGGCATTATCTGGTTTATACCTACAACGGGACGACCGCGATCGTGTATGACAACGGGTTGGAGAAATATCGGGAGGACATGGTCCTCGCCATCCATCCGCTCAACCCGATCAACATCGGTGCCCAGAACGACGCTGCCGGCGCGCCGCAAGCCGCCCTTTCCGGCAGCCTCTCGATTGCCTCGGTCAAGATCCGTGACTACGCGCTGACCGACGTGCAGATTGCGCAGGGCTTCAATGACGGTGCCGGGGCGATGCAGGGAATCAAGCTCAACGCCAGTTCGACCGAACTCGTGGTGGGCGGCGTGGCCGATCTGCTTCCCGTCGGGGTGTATGCCACCATCGGTGAGACGCCCTTGCCGGGTGGGCAAACGACGTTTGCTTCCAGCAACCCGGAGATTGCCACTGTCGATGCCAACGGCGTGGTGCGCGGCGTCGATGTGGGCACGGCCACCATCACCGGGACCTATGGCGCCAGCGAGGCCACCGTCGAGATCACCGTGCAGCCGCTGCCGCCGGCGCAGCTCGCGCATCGCTGGAGCTTCAATGACGCGCCCGGCTCGCTGGTGGCCGACGATTCGGTCGGTGGCGCGGACGGCCAGTTGATGGGCAACGCCTACCTGGAGGGAGGGCGCGTGCATCTGGACGGCTCGAAGGCGCCGCAGACCTATGTCGATCTGCCAAACGGCATCATCTCCGCCCTGGAAAACCTCACCGTGGAACTGTGGTTGAACCGCACCCACTCCGGCTGGCAGCGGGCGTTCGATTTCGGGGACAACTCCACGGGGAGCGAGGATCCCACCGATGGCACCGCCCTCACCAGTATGTTCCTGGCGCCGGGGATGGGCGACAATGGCGCCTTCCGCTTCGCGATGGATGGCGGCCCCTCGGAACAGCCCCAGCTCGATTCCTCACCCTCGCTGCCGGAAGGCGAGGACGTTTACGTGGCGTGTGTCTACAACTACAGCCAGCGCCGGATGTCGGTTTACGTGAACGGGGTCCTCCGGGCCACCGCCTCGAATGTCATCTACCCGTTGAGCGCTCTCAACGACGTCAACAACTGGCTCGGCCGCTCGCAGTATTCTGCGGACGCGAACCTGATCGGCAGCATCGACGAGGTGCGCATCTGGGACGGCCCGCTCACCGCCGAGGAGGCCTACATCCATTATCTGGCCGGTCCGGACGCCACGAGCGGTGATCTGGGCGCCCTGACGGCGCTTCGGTTCGACCCGGCGTCCGGCATCGCTTACGCCGGATCCGGCGGGCTTTCCCTGTCGGTTATCGCCGACTTCGAGCAGGCCCAGGGAGTGAACGCCACCGCGTTCGACAGCTGCGTCATCGAGTCGATGGATTCCGCCATCGCCACCATCAACGACCTGAAGCAGGCGGTGGGCGTGGCGCCGGGCACGGTGCAGATCAGGGCCTCGTATGGCGGGTTGATCGCCCTGTTCGACCTCACGGTGGCGCCCATTCCCGAGGGGAACCCGACCCTCGCCCACCGCTACAGCTTCTCCGAGGGAGCCAGCCAGTTCGTCGCCGAAGACTCCGCCGGCGGGGCGGACGGCACGCTGATGGGACTGGGCGCGGTCTTCGATGGCGCGGGGCAGATTGTGATGGACGGCGTCGACGGCTACGTCGACCTGCCGAACGGCATGATCTCCGCCCTGGGAGACGCCACCTTCGAGGTGTGGGGCACTTTCAGCGGGCAGGGTGGCGCCTGGCAGCGCGTGTGGGATTTCGGCACCATGACCGACGGTGAGGACGGAGCCGGCAGCGGATTGGGATACCTGTTCCTTTGCCCGCGGACGGGCACCGGCGGGCCGATCCGGTTCGCGATCAAGTCGGCGACGGGCGGAGAGACTCCCATCCTCGAGAGCGGCGCGACCATGACCCCCAACGCAGAACAACACGTGGTCCTGACCTACAACTACACCGCCCGGCTCGCCCGGCTCTATGTCGACGGGGTGCAGGTGGCCGCGGGGCCGGTGACCTATGCGTTGAGTGTGATCGACGACGTCAACAACTGGCTGGGGCGATCCAACTACGCGGCGGACGCGTACTATCAAGGGTCCCTGAACGAGTTCCGCATCTGGAACGGGGTCATGACCGCTGCCGAGGTGGTGGCGAGCCGCGCGGCGGGGCCGGACGACCTCCCGGAGCCCGTCGCCGTGCTCTCGATCTCGCTTTCCGGTGGCCAGGTGAGCCTCTCCTGGACCGGCGGCGGGACCCTGCAGGAATCGAGCACTCTGGCGCCGGGCGGCTGGACCAACAGTGCCAACCAGGCGAACCCGCAGACCATCGTGCCCACCGCGGGGCAGCGGTACTACCGGATCCGACAGCAATAGTGCTGATGACCATCGGCCGTTGAATCAACGCGCCGGTCGGCCCCGTCGGGACGGTGGGGCCGGCCGGCGCACTCCCCGACCCAAATGACCCACCTCTCGACATTCCGCGCCTCTCGCCGGGCCTTCACCCTGATCGAGTTGCTCGTCGTCATCGCGATCATCGCGATTCTCGCCGGCATGCTGCTGCCGGCCCTGAGCAAGGCGAAGATGAAGGCGATCCAGGTGAAGTGTAACAGCAACATGCGGCAGTTGGGCATCGCCATCAGCATGTATGCGCATGACAACGACGGGAAGTTCCCCGATTGCACCGGCGCCATCTGGCCGTGGGATTTGCCCGCCAAGGCCGCCGACGCCTTCGTGGTCAACGGCGGCACCCGCGGCATCCTTTATTGCCCGGGCTTTTCCAAGCAGAACAACGACGAACTCTGGAGCTTCACCACCGGGGTCACCAATGAAATCGCCGGCGAGGTCGGAGGCTACCGCGTCATCGGCTACGCCGTGGCCTTCAAGGGTTCGGGTCGCGTGGCCGCCACCAACATCACCGAATCGATGAACCCCGCGCCGTGGGTCATGGCCGACCGCAGCACGTACCACCCGGGGCCGACCGAGCGGGTGGTCGCCGCGGACGCGACGCTGTCCAACGGCGACAACATGGTGGATCGCACCAGGAACCAGTACAAGGGGGTCGACGGTGGTTGGCGCGGGCATCAGGCACCGCACCTTGGCAGCGGGAACATCCCGGCGGGGGGCAACCTGCTGATGCTGGACGGGCACACCGAATGGCGCGCTTTCAACCGGATGGTGGTGCGGACCACCGGCACTCCTGCGTTCTGGTGGTAGGGGCGATCTCCTCGGGATATCCGCCGCCGGCAATCGGGCGGCGGCCGGCCGGACCGGCTGCCGTGTCACGAGTGCGAGGCCGTGGTTGCCCGTCCGTCCACCGCCTCCGCTTCCATCCCCGACCTGTCCCCGTTCTCCTGATCTTATGCGACGGCTTCCTGTTTTCCCTTCCCGGTGGATCCTGGTCCTGACTCTCGCCGCGGCCGGCCGGCCGGCCGGACTGCGCGCGGACACGTTGACGGCGAACCCCGCTGGTGTGCGGGTCGACCCGGTATCGCCCCCGCGCGCCCTTCCCTTCAGTCCGCACGATGTCCGCCTGCTGGACGGGATGTTCAAGGACGGTCAGGACGCCGGGGTGGCCTATCTGTTGAGCCTCGAACCGGATCGATTTCTGGCCAACTTCCGTCGCGAAGCGGGGCTTCCGCCGAAAGCCGAGCAATACCCCGGCTGGGAGCGGCAGGGCATCTCGGGGCATTCGGGCGGGCATTACCTGAGCGCCTGCGCCCTGGCCTATGCGGCCACCGGGCAGGACGAGTTTCTGCGGCGCGTGAACTACATCGTCGCCGAACTTGCGGCCTGCCAGCAGGCGGGCGGCGACGGGTATGTGGCGGCCATTCCGGACGGCCGCCGGGTTTACGCCGAGGTTGCGGCGGGGAACATCCGTTCCGCCGGCTTCGATTTGAACGGGTGCTGGGTGCCGAACTACACGATGCACAAGCTGTTTGCCGGCCTGCGCGATGCCTGGCGCCTGGCGGGCAACGGGCAGGCGCTCGCCGTGGCCCGCGGCTTGGCCGACTGGTTCGAGCGCATCCATGGCAACCTCACCGACGAGCAGATGCAGCGCATCATGGTGGCCGAACACGGCGGCCTCAACGAGACCTTCGCCGACCTTTACGCCGACACCGGGGATGCGCGCTACCTCGGGTTGTCGCGGCGGTTCCATCACCGCGCCATTCTCGAACCGTTGGCCGACGGGCAGGACATCCTGCCGGGGAAGCATGCCAACACCCAGATTCCGAAGCTGACCGGTCTGGCCACCCGCTACGAACTTGCCGGGGATCCGAGGGACCGTGCGGCGGCGGATTTCTTCTGGGATCGCGTGGTCCATCATCACACCTACATCACCGGGGGCCACTGCGATCACGAACACTTCGGCGAGCCCGACCGGTTGAACGACCGGCTCACCGACGACACCACGGAGACCTGCAATGTCTACAACATGCTGCGCCTGACCCGGCATGTGTTTGGCTGGCGTCCAGACGCCGACGTTGCCGATTTCTACGAGCGTGCCCTGTTGAACCACATCCGCGCCTCCCAGCATCCGGACGGCCGTGTGATTTACAACCTCACGCTCAAGCCCGGCGGCACGAAGCACTACCAGATGAAGTACGACGGCTTCACCTGTTGCATGGGCACGGGGATGGAAAACCACGTTCGCTACGGCGACGGCATTTACTTTCGTGACGAAGACAGCCTGTGGGTGAACCTCTTTATCGCCTCCGAATTGCACTGGCGGGATCGCGAACTCCGGATCCGGCAGGAAACCCGCTGGCCATTCGGGGATGCGACCACCCTGCGGATCACGAGCGGGCGGCCGCAGGAGTTCGCGCTGCGCCTGCGGCGTCCGTCCTGGGCGGAGGAGGGCGTGTTCGTTGCCGTGAACGGCAATCCCGTGAGCCCGGACGAGGAGGCGGCGGGCTACGTTGTCCTCCGGCGCGAATGGCATTCGGGCGACCGCGTCGAGTACCGTTTCCCGATGTCCCTGCGCACCGAGTCCATGCCCGACAATCCGAATCGTGTGGGGGTGTTCTACGGTCCCACCCTGCTGGCCGCGGACCTCGGCCCGGTGGAGGATCCCGCGGCGGCCGCCGCGGACTACGTCCCGGTCATCGTGGCCGGGAATCGCCCGGTGACCGGGTGGGTCCGGGCGCTGTCGCTCGAACGCCAGGTCTTCCGGACCGAAGGGGTCGGGCACCCCCGCGATGTGCGGTTGGCGCCGTTCCACAGCCTGCATGACCGGCGCTACACGGTGTTCCTCGACCGGTTCACCCCGGCGGATTGGGCCGCGCGCGAAGCCGAACTTCGGGCGGAACGGGAGCGACAGGCGCGTCTGGAGGCGCTCACGGTCGATCGGCTGCGCATCGGCGAAATGCAACCCGAGCGCGATCACGAAGTGCGCGGCGAACGGACCGCGGCCGGCGAAGCCTTCGGACGGAAATGGCGCCATGCCACGGACGGCGGCTGGTTTGAGTTCACCCTCGCGGTCGATCCGCAGCGTCCGAACGCCCTGCTTTGCACCTACTGGGGCGGCGAAACGGGTGCTCGCGAGTTCGATATCCTGGTCGACGGCCAACGCATCGCGACCCAAAAGCTGCTGCGCAACGAGCCCGACCGGTTCTTCGATGTCCGCTACTCCATCGACCCTGAATTGACGCATGATCGCGACCGGGTGGTCGTCCGATTTCAGGCGCATCCGGAAGCCTGGGCGGGCGGCCTGTTCGGTTGCCGCATGGTGCGCGAAGAACCCTGACCATCCACCGGAGGAGTCTTGGCCTGATTCAAACCTTGCCGATGATTGACGATTTCCAGATGAGAACCCGACGAATCCAGAACCAAGCCAGCCCGTGGCACGGCCTCCTGTTGGCCGCCCTCGCGGTTGGAAGCATCACCACGGCCACGCTGGCCGCGGCCGAGAACGCCCTGCGCAATGGCTCCTTCGAGTCAGCGCAGGGAGATCGCCCCCGAGGCTGGCGCTCCCAGACCTGGGGCGGCGCCGGCACGAGCACGTATGCGGCCATCGGCCGCACTGGGGACCACAGCGTCCAGCTCGCCTCGGCCGACGGCGCCGACATCAGTTGGAGCGCCAACGCGTCGGTCGAGCCCTTCAGTCGTTACCGCCTTTCCGGCTGGATCAAGACGGAAGCGGTGGCGGCCGGCACCGGACGGGGGGCTTTGTTGAATCTCCACAACCTGCAAGGGGTCGCGACTGAAGCGGTGACGGGCTCCAGCGATTGGAAGCAGGTGAGCGTCGAGTTCGACGTGGACGATGTCGATTCGCTCCAGATCAACTGTCTGTTCGGCGGCTGGGGGCAGGCGACGGGCAAGGCGTGGTTTGACGACCTCGAATTGGTGAAGGTCCGCGACCTGCCCGCTCCCGCGCCCTCGATTACTGTCAACGCGGGTGAAGTGGGCGAGCCGATGCCGGTCGAGATCTACAGCCAGTTCATCGAACATCTCGGGCGCTGCATCTACGGCGGCATCTGGGCGGAGATGCTGGAAGACCGGAAGTTCTACCACCCGATCACCGCCGACTACGCCCCGTATCGCTCACTGCGCAACTCGGATTTTCCGGTCGTGGGCGCCTCGCCCTGGCAGATCGTCGGGGACGCCGCGGTCGTCACGATGAGCACGGAAAGGCCGTTCGTTGGGCAACATTCCCCGCGTGTCGGGGCGGGCGCCGGGTTGCGCCAGCTCGATCTCGGGGTTACCGCCGGCAAGGGGTACACCGGCTACGTCTGGCTTCGACCCGAGGGGACGGGCGGCGCCGCGATTACGTTGACCTGGGGCGATGAGCAGGGGGCCCGCGAATCCATGCCGGTCGAACTGCTCGCCGGCGATTATCGCCGGGTTCCGTTCGAGTTTACCGGGGTGAAGACCACCGACCGGGCCTGGGTCGAACTCACCGTCAATCGCGGCGCCGCCTTCATCGGGACGGCCTCGCTCATGCCGGCGGACAACATCGAGGGCTTGCGCGCCGACACCCTCGCGCTGCTGAAGGAACTCCAGGCGCCCATCTATCGCTGGCCCGGCGGCAATTTTGTCAGCGGCTATGACTGGCGGGATGGTGTCGGGGACCGCGACCGGCGTCCGCCGCGCACGAACCCTGCCTGGACCGGCGTCGAGCACAACGACTTTGGCATGCACGAGTTCATCCGGTTCTGCCGGTTGGTGGGCGCCGAACCCTGGATCACGGTCAACACCGGCTTCGGGGACGCCTATTCCGCCGCTGCCGAACTCGAATACGCCAACGGGGCGCCCGACACGCTCCAGGGCCGTCAACGGGCCGCGAACGGTTCTCCCGAGCCCTTTGGCGTGAAGTACTGGGGCATCGGCAACGAGATGTGGGGCACGTGGCAGCTTGGTTACATGGCTCTCAACCATTACGTGCTCAAGCAAAACTGGGTGGTGGACAAGATGCGCGAGGTGGATCCGGACATCATCTGCATTTCGTCGGGCAACGCCGGTCCCTGGAGTCTCGGTTTGTTGAAGGACTGCGCCGATCACATGGATTCCATCGCCGAACATTTCTACAGCCAGGAGCGTTCGGGCTTGATGGCGCATATCCGCCAGATTCCGGACAACATCCGGCGCAAGGCGGAGTTCCATCGCGAGGCGCGGCGCGAGCTTCCGAATCTCGCGGGGAAGGACATTCGCATTGCGATGACCGAGTGGAACTACTGGTACGGGCCGCATGAGTTCGGCGAACTGGGCACCCGCTACTTCCTCAAGGACGCCCTGGGCATCGCCGCCGGGCTGCACGAATACGCCCGCCAGAGCGACATCGTCGCTTCGGCCTTCTACGCCCAGACCGTGAACGTCATCGGCTGCATCAAGACGAGCCGGCGCAACGCCGCGTTCGAGACCACCGGGCTGGTCCTGAAACTCTACCGGCGCCATTTCGGCACCCTGCCGGCCACCACCGAAGCCACGGGGTTGATCGATGCGCAGGCGGCGTGGAGCCAGGATCGCCGCAGGCTCACCATCGGTGTCGTGAACGCGAGCCTGAAACCGGTGGCCGTGCCGCTGAATCTGACCGGCGCGAAACTGCGGGGAACCGGCACCCGCTGGGAAATTGCCGGAACCGATCCGCAGGCCTGCAACGATCCCGAACAACCCCCGCGCGTCGTGATCGCGGAAACGCCGGTGCGTGCCCTTGGCCGACAGCTCGAACTCGCTCCCTGCAGCGTGACCCTGCTCTCGCTGGACGCCGACTAAGCCGTAACCATTCAGTAGAGGGGGCCGTTTTGGGGCATACCCCAGCGGAGCGCTGGGAACTCGGAGGGGTTCTCCAACGCGCGCGGCGCGCTCCGCCGTCCCTCGCTCGGGCGGGCGGGCGCTCTGAACCCCTGGCTCAGGGCGGCTTTGCTTGTCCGGGAACCTCGCTCATCGCCTTGTCCGGCAGGCCTCAGCCCGGACTTTGCGCCACTGCATTGCAGTTGGGCACCAGACTGATCATCTTCTCCAGCAACCGGCGCCACCAGGCCCGTTCCTGCGGATCGCGCACCGCCAGCCGGATCGTCGTCATCCCGCCGGTCTCACTGATAATCCCCCCGGTGGTGAAGAGCCGGAAACGCAACGTCGCCGCCGTCACCCGGTCCAGCCACCCCAGATGCCGCTGGAACAACTGCGTCAGGTTGTAGCTCACAATCGCCAGGGACAGCGCCGCCTCCGTGCTCCAGAACCGCTTCAGGCACAACTTGGGCAGCGCGAAGTCCGCATCCAGTTGCTTGATCACTTCCTCGCACCCGGCCCGTCCGTTGTAGCGCCGCCACACCTCCACCGGGGACACGCTCTGGGAGAGGTTGGTCACCAGCGCCTGGTAGAGATAGCCCGGGCAGTCGATCAACAACTTGCCGCCGGTCCGTTGCCGGGCCGCTCGCTTTTCCGCCACCCGGTGGCGCAGCAGGATCAGGCGGCGGGGCTTGGGCCAGTTGGCTTCCTGATGCCAGACCTCCGCCACCTCGGTGCCGGGCACCGAACTGGCCTGCCAGATCAGGTCCTTCTTCAAGAGCCGTTGCACCGGTTTGAGCAGGCGGGCCACCACGATGTACGAGAGCCGCCGGGCCTCGAGCAGATTGAGCCATTCAGGCAGGCAGAAACCCGAATCGGCGCGCACCAGGCCGATCGCAATCCACTTGGGCAGCCGCGCCAGCAATTCCAGGGTGAAGGCGACCACGTTGTTGGCGCAGCTGGCGTTGCCCGGTCGCAACCAAAAGCCGACCACCAGCTTGACCTCCTCGAGCACCGCCACCAGCGGATGCAGGCACGGTTTGGTGCCCAGGCGGGTGTAGCCGGTGGCCACGCCCTCCTGGTGGCCGTCCTCGTGCAGGAGCCGGGTCGAGTCCAGGTCCAGGCTGTAGCCGCCGGGGCGACTGGGCAGCCGCTCCAGGCACCAGCGCCAGAGCGGACCAAAGGTGGCCAGGTTCTTCCCGGCCGAGGTGAAGCCCTGGAAGAAGCGGGTAAAGGTGGACTGGCTGCCGATGCGTTGGATGGCCAGCAGCGCGGGCAGCATCACGTCGTTGCGCAGATGAGCCAGGTGGGCCAGTTTTTGCGCGCCAGCCAGGATGCCGGCCAGGAACCCCAGGGCCAGATCGGCCACCGGGATGGCCTTTTTGCTGGTGCGCCGATGCGGCAGCACCAGCGCCAGCAAGGCTCCGAAGCGGTGCCAGTGAAGAAATCCGGCGAAGGTGAGCAGCCCGGCCCGCCCGCTGACCTTCTGGTCGGTGAAACCGATTTGGATGGTTTTCTCCGGCGTCTGGAGCTTAATGAACTCGGTCACTGTTTGGTGACCGGTTCTCCCGGTGTGATTGGAGCGTTTATTTCGCACCCCTCCATCACTTCCAAACAGTGACCACCCTTGGCTACTGCATAGTTACGGCTAAGCCACCCTTCCACTCTGGAAACGCGGGAGCGGCGGACCATCCGCCGCTCTCTTGCGTCCCTTCCGTCCCTCAAGTCCCTGCCTCCCGGCCCGCCCGCACCCGGCCCCCCGCAACCTCGCCGCCCCGCTCCCGATCCAGCGTCACCCGCACCCGGTGAAGGAAGCCGTGCACCATCTGCACCTCCCGCCGGCTGGGGCGTGCCCGGCCCAGCAACCCCGAAAAGCCGGCCCAGATGCCTTCCCGGTTCCGGGTCCGCAGAAAACGCACCCGATCCAGCAGCGCGAAGAGCTGCCGCTTCAAACCCTCGATGGCCGCGCCCTCGGCAAGGTCCACCGGCTCCGGCGCAGCGGGTGTCGCGGCGCTTCCGCGCGCCAGTTCGTAGAGCACCACCATGACCGCGTGCGAGAGGTTCAACGACGGATTCCTCCCGCGGGTCGGGATCCGCAACCAGCCGTTGCACAGTGCCAGTTCGCGGTTGTCCAGGCCGCTGGATTCGCGACCGAAGACCAGCGCCAGGCGCGCGGGGCTCCCGGCCAGCAAGCCGTCGATCTCCGGGAGCGGCGTCAGTCGGAAGGACGAATCCCGCCGCCGCGTGGTCGTGCCCAGGATCAGCTGGCGGTCCCCGACCGCCGCGGCCAGCGAATCGAAAACGGCCGCTTGCTCCAGGACGGCGGTCGCGTGGGTGGCCACCGCGCGGGCGGCGTCGCTCAGGTGGTCGCGGGGACGAACCAGCCGCAATTGGTGGAATCCCATGTTGTCCATCGCCCGCGCCACGGCGCCGACGTTTTCGGGCAACGACGGTTCGACCAGCACCACGCTGACATCGTGGCCCGTGACCGGTGTTTCCGGGATGCGGCAGTGGTCGGCTGCGGAACTGGCAGGCGCGGTGATCACGCCGCTTTATGGCACGTCGCCGCCCGCGCGTCCACGCCGCCGGGTGCCTCGTGCCGGCCCGAGGGGGGGGCGGTTCTTGACGCGCCCGGCGGGCGCGCAGTATTCAGTTTGCGATCTCCGGCGACGCGCTGAGTTGATGAACCGTTCGTGGTCCTTGTTTCTGGCAGGGGTAATGGTCGGCCTGTTGGCGGCCACGGCGGGGTATGCCTTCCTGTTGGGGCAGCGCGCGGCGGGAGACGCTGGCGGGCGCCCGGGGCGGACCCTGAAGCTCGCGCACGGCCTGCCGCCCGAGCATCCGGTGCATCAGGGGATGCTGGAGCTGCAGCGCCGGCTTGCGGAACTCTCGGGGGGCCGCCTGCGGGTTGAGTTGTATCCCAGCGGGCAGTTGGGTGGGGAGACCGAATGTCTCGAACAGGTGCAGCGGGGGACGCTGGCCATGACGAAGTCGTCGACGGCGCCCCTTGAAGGGTTTCTCGAGGAGATGCAGGTCTTCGGGCTGCCCTATCTGTTTGCGGACGACGCGCATTTCTGGCTGGTGCTCGACGGTCCGATCGGGCGGGAACTGCTGGAAAAGGGGCGGGCGAAGAACCTGCTCGGCCTGTGTTACTACGATGCCGGGAGTCGCAACTTCTACACCAAGACCCGCCTGATCGAGACGCCTGCTGATCTCCAGGGGCTTAAGATCCGGGTGCAGAACAGCCCCGTGGCGATGAAGATGGTCGAGGCGCTGGGGGGCGCGCCAACGCCGATTGCCTGGGGGGAGTTGTACTCCGCTCTGGCGCAGGGAACGGTGGATGGCGCGGAAAACAACCCGCCCAGCTACGTGGCCGAAAAGCACTGCGAGGTGGCGCCGTTCTTCTCGCGCGACGCCCACACCCGGGTGCCGGACATCCTGCTGATCGGGGCCGGGGTGTGGGATGGGCTGTCGGGGCAGGAACAGGCCTGGCTGCGGGAGGCGGCCGAGGACTCGAGCCGTTTCCAGCGGCGGCTGTGGCGGGAGCGAAGCGAGGCGGCTTTGCGCGAGGCGCGTGAGCGGTTTGGAGCGACGGTTTACGATCCTGACCAACGCCTGTTCATGGCGAAAGTGCAGCCGGTCTATGACGAATTCGCGCGAGGCGTGGTGGGCGAACTGGTGGAACGGATCCGGGCGGTCTCCACTGAGCGATGAGTGCCGCCGATGGACAACCGCGGCCCGGACGCGCCCTGGTGCGGCTGCTCGAAGGACTGCTCATCCTCGCGATGGCGTTGCTTGTGCTCGATGTGTTGTGGGGCGTGGCGTCCCGCGGGTTGGGCGAATTGAAGGCCCGCCTCGGGGCGTCGGCGGGCCCCGCGCTGGCCCTTTTGCCGGACGGGCAAAGCTCCTGGACCGAGGAACTCGCGCGGTTCCTGCTGATCTGGATCTCGCTGCTCGGGGCGGCGCTGGCGTTCGAGCGGCGCGCGCACCTGGGGGTTGACTATTTCGTCGGGAAATTCCACCCCGCCGGCCGCCGCGTCCTGTCGGTGGTGAGTCACCTGCTGACCCTGGTGTTCGCCGGATGGGTGCTGCTCAAGGGGGGCTGGATGCTCGTCGGGACGGCGCTCGCCAGCGGGCAGGTGACCCCGGCGCTCGGATTGCCGAAGTGGGTGGTCTATTCGGTGGTGCCGGTGGCAGGCGGGTTTGTCCTCCTGTTTGCGCTGCAGAATCTGCGGGCGGATTGGCGTTCCGGAGGGGGCGGGGAATGAGCGGCATCGTGGTCATCCTGGTGGTGAGTTTTCTCCTGATGCTCGGGTTGAACGTCCCGATTGCGGTCGGGATCGCGCTGGCGACGCTGTTGGCGGTGGTGGGCGCCGGCGGCGATGCGGCCTACATCGTGGCGAACAAGCTGGCAAACGGCGTCGACAGTTTCGCGCTGCTGGCGATTCCGTTCTTCATCCTCTCGGGGTTGTTGATGGGGCGAGGGGGGATGGCGCACCGGTTGATGAACTTCGCCGCCGTGCTGGTGGGCTGGTTTCCGGGCGGACTCGCCTACGTGAACACGCTGACCTGCGTGCTGTTCGGCTCGGTGTCCGGCTCGGCGGCCGCGGCGGTTTCGTCCATCGGCGGGTTCATGATCCCTGAGATGAACCGCAAGGGCTATCCGAAGGAGTTCAACGTTGCCCTGACCACGACCGCGGCGACGACCGGACTGATCATTCCGCCCAGCAACATCATGATTGTCTACTCGGTGGCGGCGGGGAGCGTCTCGGTGGCGGCGTTGTTTCTGGCGGGCATTGTGCCGGGTCTGGTGGTGGGGGCGGCGATCATGCTCGTTTGTCTGTTGCGATCCCTCAAAGGGGATCTCGGCGCGGGGGAGCGATTGCCGGTGGTTGGCGATACGAAGTGGGCGCGGGTGCGGTCGGCGGCCGGGTTGGTCGGGCGCGGGTTCTTGCAGGCGTTCCTGAGCCTGTTGCTGGTGGTCATCGTGATTGGCGGGATCCTGAGCGGCTTGTTCACGGCCACCGAGGCGGCGGCCATTGCGGTGGCCTATTCGTTCTTTCTGGCGGTGGTCTGGTACCGGGAGGTGAAGCCGCGCGAACTCCCGGGAATCCTCCTTGAAGCGGGACTGACCACCGCGATTGTGATGTTGTTGATCGGGGCCAGCGCCGGGATGTCGTGGCTGCTGGCCAGCGAGAACATCCCGCAACAGGCCTCGCAGGCCCTGCTCGGCCTTTCCGAGCATCCGCTGGTCCTGTTGCTGGCGATCAACGCCCTCCTCCTGGTGGTCGGGACCTTCATGGACATGACGCCCGCCGTGTTGATCTTCACCCCGATCTTCCTGCCGGTGATGCAGCGGATCGGGCAGGCCTGGGGATTGTCCGAGGCGCAGGTGGCGATCCATTTCGGCATCGTGATCATCACCAACCTCTGCATCGGGCTCTGCACCCCGCCGGTGGGCTCCTGTCTGTTCATCGGGTGCAGCGTCGGCCGGACCACGATTGCGCGGTTGACGCCCGCCCTGCTGCCGTTCTTCCTGGCGATGATCGCGGCGTTGCTGGCGATCACCTATTGGCCCGAACTGTCGCTCCGGGTGCCGGGCTGGTTCGGACAGCCGAAGTCGTAGCCCGGCCGGAAGCCCCGCGGTCGCAGGGCGGATTGCGAGGATCGATCGACGAGCGGGCCTCCCCGGCGGCGGACGAAGCGGCGACGGCGCTTGCCGGAGGCCCGGCGAGTGGACGCCTGCCCATGGCGAAGGGCTTGCCGGTAGCGCCTCGTTTCGCAGCCCGCGTGGTCCTGGCCACCACTGGTGTTGGTCCTGGGGGGCGAGGGGGCGCGCGATCAAGGCGCCAGCAACTGGAGGTAATCCAGCCCGAACATGTGGCTCTTCACCGCCTTTTCGTTGGCGCCGACGATCCGCACGGTCAGGCGGTTCGCGCCCGCCGGGAGGTCGAACACGCCGAGTTCGAGCGCGTCGTTGGTCACGTTCGGATGGAAGCGATCGTAGCGGACCGGCGCACCCTCGTTGATGGTCGTTTCGACGATGCCGTAATCGACCGCCTTGGTCAGGCTGGCAACCACGCGGTAGCGGCCGGCTGCCGCCACGGGGAATTCGATTTCCAAACGGTCGCCGATGGCCCCGGAGCGCCACCAAAGCTGCGCGTCGTTGCTCCAGCGGAACTGGCTCAGCATCTGGTTCTCCGTGATGCCGCCCGTTTTGCTGATGATCTTGAGATCCTCGCCCTCGAGAGCGTTCGGGGCGTGGAAGACCTCGACGACGTCCGAGCGCTGCAAGGCCACCGGCAGGGCGGCGGTTTTCGGGTCGGGGGCGACGTTTCGCGAGGCGCCGGGTCGGGCGTACCAGAAGGCGGCGGGCGCGAAGTTCACCATGGTGTTGCGCCAGTGCCAGAGTTCCATGTCGAACTGGATCGAACGCTCGAACGGGATGGCGTCCAGCGCGCGGTAACGGCTGTTGACCGAGAGGCCGGGAGTGAAATTCCCCGCGCCGGAGGGCTGGGCGTGGAAGGGGGAATCGAAGAACTCCGGACGACACCACGCGTAGCCGTAGTAATCCTCGGTCCCGGTCCCCACATGCGACGGGAACGACTCGCCATCGACGAAGATCTTCTCGTCGCCCTCGCCCCACCAGGCGTCCGTGCCGTTGAACACCGCAAGCGTGTCGCCGACGTAGACGCCGTGTCCGCGAACGGTGACGTAGTTCACGTCGAACGCCCCCTCGCCGGGCCGGGTCGTCCCTTCACGGAAGGAGGCCACCTTGGTCAGCTGCCGCCACGAGGCCTGGAAATGCATCGAGCGTTCGTCCCACTGCCAAGGGCCAACCCGGACCCCGCCCGCGACGATGTCGAGCTCCTGGTCCGACAGGTTGGTCAGGCGGATCCGGCAGCGCTGCTCGAAGGGCATGACCCAGAAGCTGCGCATTGTGCCATCCCTGGCCACTTCGGTGTAGTAGGTGCGGTGGGGCGCGGAGCGATACCCGCGACCGAAGAACGCCCCCACCGGACACCAGACCCCGGGTTCATCGTCGAAGTCGATTTCCAGCACGGTGGATCGGAGGGCCTGCGGCAGGTTAGCGGCGTCGAGATTGAGCGCGAGTTCGCGAATGGCGCCGGGGCCGTCGAGGGTGATCGTGCGCGTTTCGCCCGCGGGCAGGCGGCCGGTCAACGCGGCGGCTTCCGCCCCGGCGGCCGCCGAAGCGCGCGGGGAGAGCAACCGCAGCTGCGTGCCGTTGATCCGCGACCTGAGATCGCCGAGCTGGCGCCTGCTGAACGACGTGACGGGCGTGCCTTCCGGGTAGGTGCGGTAGTTGATCTGGTAGTAGAGCGCCTCGCCCTTGTAGGCGCCCGGATCGACGAGCACATCGGTCTGGTAGGTGATCTTGCAGTGGCTGGCGTAGGGGATCGGGAGATACAGGTTGTGCCCACGCTGACCGTATGGCGTGGCGGGTGAAACGCCTTCGGACAACGGTCCGGTGAGCAGGGCGCCCCCGTCGATGATCCGGCTGATCGGGCCTTCGATGACCGGCTCGGGGCGGCCGTCGAGGTAAACCCGCAAGGTGCCGTCCGAGAAGTTCTTCCCGCCCGGGCCGTGCCAGGTCGCCCAGACGCGCACCACGGCGCCCGGACCGGTCTCGTCCAGCATGACGTATTCCCGGTGTCCGTCATGTTCCTCGACGCGGACGAAGTGGCTGCGATCCATGTTGGCGAACCAGCCGGGTTGCTCGGGCGCCACGGTGCCGCGATCATAACTGCTGGACTGCCGGCAGGTGTAGGCCGGCTCGGGCAACCGGGCGAGCCGGTCGCGGTCCGCCATTTCGTCGAGGAGGCTCTCGATCGAGATCGGTTGCGCGAGGAGCGGCGCGGCCAGCAGCAGGGCGGCGGGGAGGAGCGACGAACGGAAGCAGGAAGCGATCATGGCGTCGGGGAGGTGGTGGGGTAGTGCTTCATGTTGAGAACGCCCGTGAGTTCAAACCCGCGGTCAACACGGGTCAAGGGGAAAGGCGCCGGTCTCCGTAAGGGAACGGGGATTCGAGCGACGGGCCGCCGGCCGGGAGGCGGCACGACGTGCTTCGCTGCCGGTCCGGTCGCGGGTCCGTGGGTTGCTGACCGCGGGCGCGCGGGGGCGTCGATTCGCTTTGACACACCGTGCCGGCGCCCGTATCCCCTTTTCTCATGGCTGACCAATACGTTGATCGTGGCAGGCGGCGGGGCCGCACTCCGGTGTTCCCGGGCGTGATGCTGGCGGGCTTGTGCTTGAGCGCCGCGCTTCCGGCCGGCGACTGGCCGCGGTGGCGGGGGAGCAATTTCGACGGCATCTCGACCGAGTCGGGCTGGCGCACCCAATGGCCCGAGGCCGGGCCGCCGCGCGTGTGGCAGGCGTCCGTGGGCATCGGCTACTCGTCGGTGTCCGTCAGCGGCGGCAAGCTCTACACCATGGGCAACACGGACGATGTGGACGCGGTCTACTGCTTCGACGCCGAAAACGGGAAGGCCCTTTGGAAACACACCTACGCCTGCGAAGCGAAGGATCCCAACGGTTACCACGGCACCCGGGCGACGCCCACGGTGGCGGATGGGCGGGTCTATTCCCTGAGCCGCCACGGGCATCTGTTCTGTCTCGATGGCGCCACCGGCGCGGTGCTCTGGGCGAAGGACTTCAAGAAGGACTATGGCGCGGAGGTGCCTCGCTGGGGCTATTCGGGCTCCCCGCTGGTTGAAGGAAACCTCCTGGTGACGGAGGTCGGCGGCGATGGACGCTCGGTGGTCGCCTTCGACAAGGTGACGGGAGTCGAGCGCTGGCGGGCCGGCAACGACACAGCCGCCTATTCCTCGATCATTCCCTACCTCCGCGATGGTGAGCGCGAACTCGCGGTGCTCACCGCCCTGGGGATTGTCGGACGCTCCCCCGCCGACGGCGCGGAGCTTTGGCGCCACGAATGGAAGACGCGCTATGACGTCAACGCAGCGACCCCGATCGTCGATCAGGGACGGGTGTTTCTGTCCTCGGGCTACGGCAAGGGCTGCGGGTTGATCGATTTCAAGTCCGGCGTGACGCGGGCGGTGTGGGAGAACACCAACATGCGGAACCACGTCGGCACCTGCGTGCTGTGGGAGGGGCATCTGTACGGCTTCGACGAGCGGGAATTGAAGTGCCTGGATCTGAAGACCGGCGAGGAAAAGTGGGCCGAGCGGAAGTATGGGAAGGGGTCGATCCTGCGCGCCGGGAATGCGTGGATTCTCTACAGCGACAACGGATATGTGGCCACGGCGGAGGTCACCCCGGCGGGTTGCCGCGAACTGAGCGGCTTCCAGGTGCTCAAGGGCAAGGACACGTGGGCCATCCCCGTGCTGGCCAACGGACGGCTCTACTGTCGCAGCCTCGAAGAACTGGTATGTCTGGACGTGCGCCAATAGGTCGCGCCGGGCATTCCGGTGCCGCCGGATCGGACCGGGGTCGCCCTTCGTGACGCGTTGCCGCGCCCGCCTCAAGAGCTTCCCATGATCACCCGAAAACTTGGCAGCATCATTCGTGGCCAGGCCACGCCGTTCCAACTCCTGTCGGCCTGCATTCTCGGCAGCGTGCTCGGGTTCATGCCCGGGTGGATGCAGGCTCCGGGCGCCATCCTGGCGCTCACCGGCCTGCTGGTCGTCCTGAATGCCAACCTCGCGCTGGCCGGCTTGGTGGCGGTGGGCGCCAAACTGCTGGCGCTGGCCCTGGCGCCGGTTGGCTTCGCCGCGGGACGATTCCTGCTCGATGGGCCGACGCGCGGGCTGTTCGAGTGGCTCATCAACGCGCCCGGCTTCGCCCTCTTCGGGTTCGACTATTACCTCACCACCGGCGGGTTGGCGCTCGGCGGACTGGTGGGCGTGGTCCTCGGCGGGGCGGTGGTCCTGTTGGTCGGCCGCTATCGCCGGAAGATGGCCGATCTCGAGCAAAACTCCGAACGGTTCCAGCAATTCCAGTCCCGCAAGTCGGTGCGCCTGTTGGTGTGGCTGCTGGCCGGCGGCGGCAAGGGCGGCAAGTCCTACGAGGAACTCCTGAGCCGGCGGATCGGCAATCCCATCCGCGTCCTGGGACTGGTGCTCGTGATCCTCGTTGCGGTGC
This sequence comes from Verrucomicrobiales bacterium, assembly GCA_024233305.1. Classification (GTDB taxonomy): domain Bacteria; phylum Verrucomicrobiota; class Verrucomicrobiia; order Limisphaerales; family J093; genus J093. Next base: position 578,926 of record JACKPV010000022.1, on the reverse strand, counting down.
TGGTCGTGCTGGTGAATCAGTTCGCCACCGGGCCCATCCTGCGGGCCGGCCTGCAACGCGGGCTCGAGGGCGCCAACGGCGCCACCGCCGACGTCGAGGCCGTCGAACTGGATCTCAAAGGCAACCGCCTCACCGTGCGCGGTCTGGCGGTGGCCGATCCGAACGCCCTCGACACCGACCTGTTCCGGGCCGCCCAACTCGAAGCCGACATCAGCACCCGCGAGCTGTTGCGCAAGCGGCTGGCCTTGGACCGGGTGGTGGTCAGCGACGCGAGCAGCGGCGAAACGCGCGCCGTGCCCGGACGCTCCGTTGGCCCGACGCCGGAGCCCGTCGTCGAACCGGATGTGCCGGCGGAGACCAGGACCATCGACGATTACCTGCGGGACGCGCAGAAGTGGAAGGAACGCCTGGCACAGGTTCGGGAATGGCTGGAGAAACTCTCCGGTCCCGAGGGCGGTTCCGGGAAGACGCCCGAGGAGAAGCAGGAGACACTGCGCGAGCGGCTCGAACGCGAGGTGCGCGAGCAGGGATACGCCCGTGTTCGTGCCAGCCACTTGGTGGAAGGTCGTCCCACGTTCACCATCGGCGAGTTGACGATCGAGAAGATGCGCGTCGCGGGGCTGGAGGGTGAGACCCTGAACATCTCGGCCCGCAATCTCTCGACGCATCCGGCGCTGCTGGGCCGCGTGCCGGAGATCGCGGTCGATTCGAGCGCCAGCACGCTGGACTTCCGGCTGACGATGGGGCGGTTTGCCGCGCAGCCAACGAACAACCTGATCCACTTCGCCTGGCGGGGCCTGCCCACGGATCGGATCGCCGGGGACCTCAAGATCGGCGGACAACGACCGCTTCAGGGGGGCACCATCGATCTGAGCGGCACCGGTCAGTGGGGTCGCGGTCCGGCGGGGATCGAAATCGACTTCCCGCTTCAAGCCACGCTGCACAACGTGGACCTGACCCTGCCGACTGGCGACGCAACGAAACTGGACGAGTTCGTCCTTCCCATCGGTTTGTCCGGCCCGCTCGATCGCCCGCGCGTTCAGGTGGACGATTCCGGTTTGAGCCAGGCTCTATTGGCGGCCGGTAAGCAACGGGCCTTGAGCGAAGCCCAGAACCGCGCCGGCGAACTGCTCGACAAGGAAGTTGGAGGCCAGCTGGGCGAGCAGGGCAAGGGGCTGCTCAACAATCTGCTTGGCGGGCAAAAGAAGCCCCGGTGAGCCGGCCCGCAAGGCGCAGTGGTTTCTGGCAACGTGGCGGCGTCTGGGTGCTCGCCCAGTCCGTCCTCATGGGGTTGGTGGTGCTGGCCGCGGAACTGGACCGCGCCCGTCCGGCGGGCACGATCCTCCTCCCGATCCGCGTCGCCGGCGGTCTGCTGTTCGCCTGGGGGGCCCTGGTCGGGGTGTGCGGCGCCCTGATCCTGGGCGGCAACCGAACGATCTTCCCCGCCCCGAATCACGGATCCCAACTTGTCCGACACGGGGTCTATCGCTGGCTGCGGCACCCGCTCTACAGCAGCCTGATGGGGCTTTCCCTGGGTTGGAGCTGTCTGCGCGGAAGTTGGGCTGCCGCCGGGGCATCCCTGTTGCTGGTGGCCTTCCTGCGCTGCAAGGCCGCGCACGAGGAGCGCCTGCTGCGGGCGCGGTTTCCCGACTACGACGAGTACTCGCGGCGCACGCGTCGTTTCCTGCCCGGGCTCTGGTGAGCCGCCGTGCAAGCCGCGCCGACCGAACGCCCTTCAATACTTCTTCACAAACTTCTTCCGTCCGTCCTCGTCCTGGTCGGGCGCCGCCCGGGTTTCCGATTTGTCCCCCGGCGCGTCGGCGGCCCTGGTTGCCGTCTCCGGTTTCGGATTCGTCCCGCCTGCGGTCGTCGCCGGTTCCCGCGACGCTTCCACGAAAGCCATGCGAACCGTCATCAGACTTTGCTGCAGCATCTGGGCTTCCTGGGGGGACAGGTTTCCTTTGGTCTTCGCCTCCAGCATCCCGAGCGTGTCGATGAACATTCTCGCCCCTTCGAGGTCCTTTACGGCCTCGCCCGACTCAGGGTGCGGCAGGCGGCCCAGGAACATGAGGGCCATGTTGGTTTGCTGGAGAACCAGGCTGGCAAACAGCGCGGCTTGCATGTCCGCCGCCGATTCGGAGCCCGGTGCGAGGGGTGGGTTTTCGTTGGCACTCATGGCATCAAGTGTCTTGCGAGTTTTGGCCCTTCACCTGCCGACCGATGATCCGCACCAGGTGCCGCAGACGTCCTTCCACACCCGGGGTCTGCAGGATGAGTTGCCGGTCCGCCGGGTCCGGAAGCAGGGTGGCCGAAATCAGGTCCGCCACTTGTTCGGGGTCGCTCACTGAATGGAGTTGGTCGATCAGTTTCTGAAACGCCTCCACCGCCATCGAGCGGGCTTCCCTGGCCACCGCTTCCGGTCCGGCGAATTCAACGAAGGATGTCTCCGGGAGTGCCGCAAGACGCTGTCGCACGAGTTCGATCAAACGAACCGACAACGCATGAACCGCGATTTCAGACCCGGCTTCCTGCGGCAGGAAAGCGACTTCGCACACACGATAAGGGCGGTAACGGCGGGTGCGGGTCAGGTGCACCCGCTGTAAGCCCATCAGCACCAGATGCGACGTCCCATCGGCATGGGTCACGCAAGCCCGCACCAATCCCAGGCCCGCCACGCGCGCTGGAGTCTCACGGCGGCCCGGCGAGCGCTGCATCGCCACGGCGAAAACGCGGTCGCCCTCCAGCACGTCGCGCACCATCCGCCGGTAGCGGGGTTCGAAGATGTACAGGGGCAGCATGGCCTGCGGAAAGAGAATCACATTCGGCAGGGTCATCACCGGCACCTGGCTCGGCGTCTTCATCGGCGAAAAAATACGGGGCGCGCCCAGGGGATGCAAGCCGGGCAAACCGCCGGGCAAACCTTCGCTCAACCCGGACGAATTTCCTCTCCCTCGACCATCCCGTCGGGCTGTGGGCGGGAGAGGGGCGGCGGGCCAGGGCCGGCATTCACGGCCTTGATCGATCGGGATTCCACTCCGGGCGGAGGCCTTTGCGGACCCTGCGACGGAGGTGCGCCGCTCGCGGTGTTCCCGTCGTGGGGCGTGCGGGATTATTGGCGGAGTGTCAATAGTGAGGACTGACCCCTGCGGAGAGGCGGTAGAAGCGGGTCGTGTCGGCGGCTGTTGCGGGGAGTGTTGCTCGCACTTCGCCGGTCACTGATCCAATGCCATACTCCCGCCAGACCTCCCATTCGCCTCCGAGGAGCGAGGCGCGGGTTTCGATCCGGTATCGCAGGTCGGTCGCGGCCTGGAAGATCAGTTCCGTGAGGCCTTCCGGGGTGCGGTGAATGGTCAGCCGAAGCGGGGCATCCGCGACTTGCGGGTCGGTGCCCATTTCGAACTCGCGGTGGTTGGGGAGGCCGTCCCGGTCCGGATCGCCGTCCGGCCCGTCGTCACCCCGGGCCGAGCCGGGGTCCAATGCGTGCGCCGCTTCCCACGCGTCCGGCAAACCGTCCCGGTCGCGATCCGAATCGCCCGGATCGTCGCTGTTGGGGCGGCCCGGGGTGATCGCACCCAGCGCTCGGGGCAGGCCGGCGCCGTCGGGTAACCGTCCGAGCGCGACGTTTTCCGGCTGTTGCGTGTAGGTCACCGTGTCGCCGCGATCACCCTCGGCGGTGAGCAAGCCGAGACGCCCGCCCGCAGCGGGCAGCTTGAGGGTCAGGTGTCCGGGGCCGTTCCGGTCATCAGCGACCAGGACGGCAAAGCCCAGCGGTTCGAGCAGGGCCAGGGAGCGGACGGTTGCGGTGGTGTTGTCGGTGACGATCCCCAGGCCGGCCAGGCTGACGGGCAGGGGGCCGGGATTGAGGATCTCCAACCAGTCGTCCTCGCCGGGCAGCGGGTTGCTGAACCACTCATTGATCACGAGCGTCCCGGACAAAGCCAGCGGCGCGGCCGTGTTGCCGGCGCCGGGCGTCGGCGCGCAGGGTTTCCAGGTCTCGGGTGAGCGGCCAAGGCTGAAGCCCGCCATCTGATGACCGTAGCTGACCGCATCGACTGTCCGCTCCCCGGCGTCGCGCAGCACCACCGAATCCGCGTCCCGGTCGAGGGCGAACGGCGCATGCCAGCCGGCCCCGTTCGTCCGGCCATCGCACCACACCACCAGGAAACCGCCCGCCGGTAACACCGTGTTTGCGGGGAACCGGAAGGCGCCGGCGTTGCCCTCGTCCCGCAACGTCCAGCCGGCCAGATCGACGTCGTCCGGCCCGGCATTGTGCAGTTCCACGAAGTCGGCATCGGCCGGATCGATGGCCAGTGCCAGGATCTCGCTCAGCCGCACCGTTCCGCGGGCGGCGGGGGGCGTCCAGGCTCCGGGTGATCCGCCGGGTTGGGCGCTCTCCCTCCAGGTTGCGGGTTCGCTCAAGTCCCCCTCCGGCTTGGCCAGTTCCAGGCTGAAACCGTCCCCGTCCGCCGCCGCGGCCCAGGCGCCGTCATCGCGATAGGCGACCTGCCAGACGATCTGTCCCTGGCTGTCTTTGAGGTTGAGTGTTTCCCCGCCGTTGGAAAGGCTGCCCGCGTAGTAGGCATCGGGCGTTACCCCGGGGTAGCGGGCGGCGAAAGCCGCCGGATCGTCCCCCGAGGCGAGCAGCACAACCTGGCCGGGCGCCACCGTGCTGCCGGGGGGAAACACAAACTCGAGGCCATCAAACGTGTGCGCGCTCAGGTCGACCGGCCACGATCCCAGGTTGACCATCTCCAGAAACTCGTATTCCCCGCCGCCGGACGCGTTGTACATGATTTCCGAAGGCACCAGGGGACGGTCGTCGCCGCCGACTTGAAAGGCCGCTTCCACCAGCGCGCTCCAGTTGCCCGCCGAGAGGACGCGTGCCTTGAGCAGGGTGTCGGTGGTCAGAGGTGGGAAGAGGCCCCGGTGCTGCTCCGCGGAGGGGGCCACGGCGCCGGTGCCTGCCTGGCGCGGGTCGGCGCCGTCGGTGGTGAAGTAAATGACCCCTCCCGGCGCGTTAAGGATCGGGCGGGTCCCGGCGGGAACCCGGCCGCCAAACGGGACGATGCCGGGCGCCGTCACCGTGGGAAAGAGCCCGGCCTGACGGAGTTGGCCCAGCACGGTGGCGGAGCGTTGCGGAAAGTAGGTCTCGTTCAGCCAGCGCAGGGTTTCCTCGTATTCCCCGTCGCGCGTATAGGGCTCGTCCGGTCGCTGGTTGTCCCCCCAGCGCGCGGATTCCGCCACGAGCGCCGTGTCGATTTCCGCCACGCGGCGGTTGTAGAGGGCGGCGGGCCGGTTGCGTTCGGGTTGGGCTGGGTCCCACGCGGGCCGGACGGCATTGACCTCGAACGGGCCGCCATTGAAGAAGTGCCGCTGCGCCCGGTCTCCGAAGAGCACCCGGAATTCGGCGTTCTGCCGCAGCTGAGCGTAGAGTTCGGCGCAAGTGTTGGCGTTGTTTACACCGGTGCGGTCCTCGCCAACGCTCTTGAGGCAATGCTCCGAATCCCAACTTGCAAAGTACCAGAGCGCGCCCGGCGCCCGGCGGCGCAGCGCATACCAGTTGTGGTGCGGCCAGTCGGTGTTGCCGACGTAGAAATGGACGAGCAGGTAGTCGATGAAAGCGGGGAGGTCGAGGTGGGTGGCCAACTCGGCGTAGTTGGCAGGATCCGCCAGGCCGCGCCGTGCCACCGCCATCATCACGTTCCATGCGGCGACGTTTCCGTCGAGGGCGTTGTCGCCGGTGTGCTTGATGACATCGTAGTCCTCCTTTTCACCGCCGACGTAGGTCGCGCCGAATGCCGCCTCGGGTTCCTCGTGCAGGTTGTGCAGGCCCCAGTAGAGGCCGTTGATGAACACGTTGACGTAGCGGCCGTGCGCGGCCAACCCGCCGCAGGCCAGTTGCAGGTCGCTGGCGAACTGGTCCGTCAGGTACTTCGCCTTCGTGCGTTGTTCGCTGGGTCCCGAGCCGCCGCCGTAGCTCCAGACGTAGTTCAATCCCGCGTCGATGATCAACGTGTCAAACCGTCCGACCGGCGAATCGGCAAAGAGCGGATGATCCAGCCAAGCCACGCCATAGTCTGAACGGAAGTTGGTCCGCATCGAGAGCTTGTAGGACTTCCACGGTCCGGTGCTGCTGCCGCCTTGGATCCGCAGGCCGCAGTCCTCCTGCAAGTCCTCTCGACCGTCGGGCGTGAACAGCTCGAAGGAACCGGCCCGTTCCCAGGCGATTCCCTCGCGCTGTCCGTTCGAGTAAATGCCCCGGTCCGGACTGAACCAATCCGCCACCGGCATCGCCAGCGAGACGGCCGGCAGGCTGGCGAGTCCCTCCCGAACCCGGTCCGCGTAGACGGGGCTTTGCACGATGCGAGGGTCCATCGCGTAGTCGCCCGTCGTGATCACGCTCGAACCCCACTGCGCCGGGAAACCAGAGGGCAGGGAGGGCTGCCGCACCAGGTCGTCGACGAACAGGTAGGTGTGCGTCTTCACCTTCGATGGCAGCCGGTCCGGCGCAAAGGCGGCCGCGCGAACCACCTGCGTGCGGTCAATGCGGATCGGCTGCTCGTAAAGGCGTCCGCTGCTCGAGGTCGGTTCGGAACCGTCCGTCGTGAAACGGATGCTGGCTTCAGGCAGTTCGCAATCGAGGGTCAGATCGAAGGCTTCCGTGGCGAACCCCCGCTTCACACTGAACGTCACCTTCGGCGTGAGCCCGAGGATGGTGCTGGATCCGTTGGCCCGCCCAGGCGTTGGCGGGGCGAAGTACCGCCACGCCCCCGCGCCATCGAGGCCGTAACTGTGATCGTTGCGTTGCTCGGGATAGCGGGGAGCGAACTCGCTGAGCGCCTGCCGCGGTTGCTCGTGGTTGAACAGGCCGAGGTATTCGCCATCCAGACCGAGCTTGAAGTTGGTGTGCAACTCGCCTCCCGCCGCGATCCGGTCCTTCCCCGAGGCGAAGACCACCAACCGCTGCCCGGCGCCCAGGAGGATTCCCGGCAACACCCATTTGCCGGGCGCATCCGGATCGTCGCTCAACGACCAGCCCGTGAGGTCGGCCGCCGTTTGGCCCCGGTTGAACAACTCGATCCAGTCCTGCGGTTCGCCGTCCTCGTCCTTCGTCCCCGAGAGGTTGCCGGCCAGGAACTCGCTGATCACCACGTCCGGCACGACCGCCGCAGGATCGATGGTGTAGCTCCACGAGGTCCCGTGGAACGGGTTCGGCGGTTCGCCAAAGTCCGCAATGCCATGCGCCGCCGCCCAGTCCACCGTGACCGTTCCTGCGGCAAGAGCCGGCGCCAGGATGCGGTAGGGACCGGTCAGAATGCCGGTCGCCGACGCGCCGGGCAAACCGTTGAACTCCAGGTCGGCGCCATCCACGCCTGTCACCGGCTCGGAAAAACGCAGCTCGATCTCCGTCAGCGACCGGACCACGCGGCCCGGCGGCGGTTCAATGCGCCCGAGCTGCGGCGCGGCGCCGTCGGTGAGGGTGTAGGTCCAGCTGGCGTTCGGAGCGCCGGCATCGAAGGGATTCGGAGGCGTCCCGAAATCCGTGATGCCGTGCGCGGGATCCCAGGTGATCCGGACGATCCCAAACGCCGGTTGCGGAAAGCCAAATGTGTAGTTGCTGCCGCTCGCCACGAGACGCTCGGCCGGGATGCCGTTGATCCGCAGATCCTCGGGTTCGATGCCGGTGACGGCTTCGTTGAAGCGGACCGTAACGGCGGTCAGCGTACCGGTGACGCCCGGCAGGGGGCTCACGGCGATGATCGTCGGCGGGTTCGAATCGGCGGCGGCGGACGACAGTTCGGCGTGCAGTTGGAGATCGCTGCTGGTGCGGGAGACGTTGAAGACCTGGAGGGCCAGGACGTTGGCGCCCTCGACGAGCCAGCCCGGTTCGTTGGCGACCGTGTAGCTCGCAAACTCGACCGGTTCCGGCGCGTTCGAGTTCGCGAGACCGTTGAACGCCGGCTCGCCCGCATCGACCCGGTAGCGCGCGATCTCCCGACCGTTGACCCAGGCGATCAAACCGTCGTCCACGGCCGCCCGCAGGGTGAGGCCGGCGATTGCGGCGGTATCATCCAACTCGAATACCCGGCGCAGATACAGCGTGGTGTAATTGTTGCGCATGTCGTCGAGCACGGTTCCCCCCTCGATGCCGGCCTCGCCGTAGTGAAACGGCGCGTTGCCCGTGCTCCAGCCCGAGTCGTCAAAACCGACGAGGCGCCAGGCTTCCACCGGCGTGCTGGCTTCGCGCGTCCCCTTGAGATAGCGCCAGTCTCCCTGCAACGGCGCCAGGATCTCCGCCCGGACGTCCGGCACCAGGCCGGCTGCCAGCAACATCCCAAGCCCGCTGAGGACCGTGGCCCCTCCGATGCGCCGTCCCGGTCGACGCGACCCCGCTGGTTCAGTCATCCGCATGTGTGGACAGGTTCTACAACGATGGCTGCCGTGAGAGCAAAAGGAATGCCAGTTCGGAAGGCTGCTGTTGCGCGTCTCGGCGGCATCGGAGCGCGGAGTTCATTCCGCGATGTGTCCGCCACCCGCCGCCGCCGGCGGAATGAATCACGGGTTCCGAAAAGATTGGTCCGGCAGCGGGGTAAGGTTAGCCTGCGGCCATGATTCGCCTTCTGGCGCTGCTAGCTTTTCTGGTCGGCATCGGGCCGGTCCTCTCCGCGACCGTCGAGCCGGGCATCGATGTCCTGCGCGCCCGGGCGTTTCGGGAATTGCGCGGCAAACGCATTGGTCTGCTGGCCAATCAGGCCAGTCTTGGTCGCGGCGGCAGCAACACCATCGAGGTGCTGCATCACGCCATCGGACTCGAGGTCGAGGCGCTGTTCGCTCCCGAGCACGGCATCGACGGCAAGGCGCCGGCCGGGCGCGAGTTCCCCGACTCGACCCATGCCGGGACCGGCTTGAAGGTCTGGTCCCTCTACGGGCCGGGCGCGGTGCGGCAACCGCGAGCCAACATGCTGGAGTCCCTCGACGCCCTCGTCTACGACGTGCAGGACGCGGGCTTCCGGGCCTACACTTACATCAGTACCATGGGACTGACGATGGACGCGTGCGGCGCTGCCGGGATTGAATTCGTGGTCCTTGACCGCCCCAACCCACTGGGCGGGCTGCGGGTGGAAGGCCCCATGATGGAGCCGCGATTCAAATCGTTCGTCGGCCAGTGGCCGGTGCCGCTCGTCTACGGACTGACCCCCGGCGAACTCGCCCTCATGATCGCCGGCGAACGCTGGATACCGAATCCGCCTAAGGTGACGGTGGTGCGCATGAACGGCTGGCGGCGGCGGATGACCTGGCAGGACACCGGCTTGCAATGGACGCCCACCTCGCCGGGCGTTCCCACCGCCGAACGCGCGTTGTTTCTCCCGGCCATGGCGCTGCTGGCGGACATCGGCGGGGTCAGTGTCGGGTTTGGGACGCCCATGCCCTACGAGTGCCTCGCGGCGCCCTGGTTCGATCCGAACCGCCTGTGCGACTGGCTGCGGGGCCGGCGGCTTCCCGGAGTCGAGTTCATTCCCGTGAAGTTCACCCCGAGCCGGGGCGCTTACGCCGGTCGCGAAGTCCAGGGCGCCCGTCTGCGCTTCACCGATCCGGCCACGGCTCCCTTGGTCGCTCTGAACTTCTACGCGCTCGAAGCGGCCCGTCGCGTGGGCGGGCGGGACCTCTACGCTTCGGCGGCCCGCACCTCCCGATCCTTTGCGATGTTCGACAAGATCAACGGGACCGACGCGACACGTAAGGCGCTTGAGAGCGGCCGCAGTGCGGCGGAGATCATCGCCTCCTGGGCCCGGGGCGAAGAGTCCTTCCGGGCCCGCCGCCGTCCTTACCTGCTCTACCAATAGCGGCGCGCGCCAGCGCTCAACTCCACGGCGCAAACGGCGAAAACCCTGAGATCAACGCGCCTCCGTCCAGGCCGCCACACGTCCGGTCCAGCCGCGACGATCCCAGACACTGTAGCCGCCGACGTGCAGTCGGCGCACGATTCAGCGGGAATACGTCCGCCTGCCGCCGGGTGCGACGATCCACCAGAACATGACCGCCAGTCGGAACCGGCGGGACCGCGTAGGCCCCTGGATTTCAGCGTCGACTACATGTCGGCGGCTACCGCGGGTTGAATCGATACGGCTGGGATGCGCACGTCCTGGGGCCGCCAGATCGCCGGTAAAGCATGTGCCGGCTCGACGCCGGCGGCCGCGGGCCACGGAATGGTCGCGGCTAGACGTCGCAGATTTGGACGCCCTGGTTGAGGGAGGCGAGTTTGTCCGTGCGCGCCGGGATGAACTCCTGCGCCACGAATCCCTTGAAGCCCGTGTCGGCAATGGCCTGCATGATCGCCGGATAATACAGCTCCTGGCTCTCGTCGATCTCGTTCCGTCCGGGCACCCCGCCGGTGTGGTAATGGGCGATGTACGGCGCCGCGGACTCAATGCCCTTGCCCTGGTCCCCCTTGATCGTGCGGATCACGTCTCCTTCCATGATCTGCATGTGGTAGATGTCGTAGAGCAGCTTGAAATGCTCCGAGCCGACGCGCTTGCACAACTCGACACCCCACGCGGTGTGGTCGCACATGTAGTCCGCGTGATCGACCTTGCTGTTCAGCAGTTCCATGACGGCGACGACTCCATGCTGCTCGCACACCCGCGCCACCCGCTGCAAACCGACGGCGCAATTCTCGAGCCCCTGTTCGTCACTCATGCCGCCCCGGTTGCCGGAGAAGCAGATGATGTTCTTGAATCCGGCGGCGGCGACCTTCGGGGCGGTGGCCGCGTAGAAGGCGACGATCGGGTCGTGGTTCTCGAGACGGTTCAGGCCCTTCGTGATGCCGCCGGGCACGCCGCTTACCATGGCGCACACCAGATCGTATTTCTTCAGCGTTGGGAAATCGTCCACCGTCAGCAGTTCGACGGACTTCAGGCCCATCCTGCGGGCCTCCGCACAGAACGGATCCAACGGGATGCTGCCGTAGCACCACTTGCAGACCGAATGGTTGATCCGGCCCTTCAACGCGGCGCCCGCGGCGTCTTCGGCGGCGGACAGGCGGGAGGAAAGGGCGGTGGCAGCGGCAACCGCGGTGGCGCCGCCCGTGAGATTTTGAATGGCGCGGCGACGGGTGATCGGCTTGCTTTGCATGCGCGCACTTCATCCCAAAGCCACCGACGGGTCAACGCGTTTCATGCCCGTGGTCCGCCCCGGTTCCGAATCGCCCCGGAGGGCCCGCGCTGCGCTTCAGTTCACCCGGACGCGGGCGCGGTTGGCTCCTATCCGGGGCGGCGTTACGGTCGGGCCTTGCCACCGGGGAGGCGGTCCTTCACGGGGTGGTCGAATCTGACACATCTTGTTCCCCTTGAAGACAGTGACGATTCGATAGTTCCGCCACGACCTCGAGGCCATCCTGGCTTCGGTGGCGCAAGGGATGGCCAGTCGCTTCAAGAAACCCCTCGCCCTCACTCCACTGCTCGGGTACGAGGGCCGGAACGCTGTCCGGTTGGCGGTCTTCGGGAAGGAAATCACCCCCGAGGAACGCGACCGGCTCCACCAAGCCCCGGATGAGGATTTGTGGACCGGGGCTCTGGTCGAGTTGCCGGCCACCTGTGCTGAACTCGATGCCGAAGCAGAACGGCTGAGCCGTATCGATGCAACACGCGGTAGCCGCCGACGTGTAGTCGGCGCTGAAATCCAAGCGCTTACGCGGGCTCGCCGATTCCGATCAGCAGTCACCTTTCGGTGAATCGTCGCCCTCGGCAACAGGCTGCCCTATCCCAGCTCAATCATGCGCCGACTGCACGTCGGCGGCTACGAGTTACTGAATCGTTACGGCTGAGCCGTATCGATGCAATACGCGGTAGCCGCCGACGTGTAGTCGGCGCTGAAATCCAAGGGCTTACGAGGTCTCGCCGGTTCCGACTGGCAGTCACGTTTTGGTGAATCATCGCGCCCGGCGGTCGGCAGCCCTATCCCAACTGAAGTATGCGCCGACTGCACGTCGGCGGCTACGAGTTACTGAATGGTTACGGCTGAGCCGTAACCATGCAGTGGGATTAACCACGGATGGGCACTGATATTGAGGGAAACCGGAATCGCTCGTCCTGGGTTCGGGCTCACCATTTAGTGAGGCTTCCCGCCCTCTCCGCCAAAGCGGCAGCGCCGCGTCCCATCCGTGGCATCCATGCCCGTCCGCGGTCCATTGACTGAATCGATACGGCTGAGCGAGAACCCGAAGTCGGTGGAACAGGCGCGCGAGCAGGTCACCTCGTGGCTGGGGCAACCCAACTGTCGGGTCCTGTCGACCGGAGCCTCCCGCCGGCGTCCTGCCCGTGCATTTCCGGGCTGCACCCCGCCCGAGGATGGGAATGGTCGGCGGTCGGATTCCGGGCTAGGCTGGCCTTCATGCAGGTCCTGATCATTGGTTGCGGGTACGTCGGCAAACAGGTTGGCGCCAGCCTTGTCGCCGCGGGGCAGGAGGTCTTCGGGGTAAGGCGTCGGTCGGAGGCGGCGGCGGAACTCGCCCCGCTGGGGATTCAACCGGTCATCGCGGATTTGACCCGCAGCGAGGAGTTGAAAGGCCTGCCGGCTGGCTGCGACGGCGTGGTGCTGTGTGCCGCGTCGTCCGGCGGTGGGTTGGACGATTACCGGCGGGTGTACGTCGATGGCACGCGCAACGTGCTCCACTGGCTCGCATCGCATCCGCCACGGAAGCTGGTCTACACGGGCAGCACCGGGGTGTACGGCCAGCAAAACGGCGAGGAGGTGGACGAGGAAAGCCCCACCGAACCGGACGCTCCCACGGCACAGATCCTGGTCGAGACCGAGAGGATGCTGCGCGAGGCGGCGGCGTCCGGGCGGGTGCCGGCGGTCATGCTGCGCCTGGCCGGCATCTACGGCCCCGGGCGGGGATACTGGTTGAAGCAGTTTCTGGCGGGCGAGGCCCGGCTCGAAGGGGACGGTTCGCGGGTGCTGAACATGATCCATCGGGACGACGTGGCACGATCGGTTGCCACGGCTCTCGATCGGGCAGAACCGGGGACGGTGTGGAACGTGGTGGATGACGAACCGGTCACCCAGTTGGCGGTCTTCCAGTGGCTGGCGGCCCGGCTGCATGCTCCTTTGCCGCCGACCGCGGAAGGTCCGTCCGCGGGGGGGAAACGCCGCCCGGGCAGCAAACGCGTGCAGAACCGACGGCTGCGTCAGGGGTTGGGGGTTGAACTGGCCTACCCGACCTTCCGTGAGGGATTCGAGGCGGAGTTGCGGCGGTTGGGGCGTTGAAAGGCGGGCGGGATTGGCACAGAATTCGCTGGGTTCAACACACTCCGACTGCCGCGCGCAGTCCACGTTTCATCACGCATGGCGCAAACCAGATTGAATCTCGGACGGCTGTCGAGCGGCGCACTGGCCGCGACGGTCGTTTCCCTGTGCACCGCGCAGACCATCTTCGTGCCCACCGGCGCGGACTGGCGGTTCCTGAAAGGCACTCGCGAGGCCTCGACCCCGGTGGATGCCTGGCGCCGGGCCGGCTTCGTGGACGCCGGCTGGAGCAGTGCGCCGGCTCCCTTCCATTATGGCGACGGCGTGAGTGAAGGCACCGAACTGTCCGATATGCGCGGGAGCTACACCTGCGTGTTCACCCGGCGCACTTTCGAGGTCGCGGACGTGGCGGCGCTGGATTCGGTGCTGCTGGGCGTGGACTACGACGACGGTTTCGTGGCGTGGATCAACGGCGTCGAGGTGGCACGCGCCGGGGTGAACGGGGAGCCCGCTTACAACGCCGCCGCCAGTTCCTCGCACGAAGGCGGCTCGCTCGTGACCTTCACGATTAGCCTCCCGCCCTCGGCCTTTCTTGCGGAAGGCGTGAACGTGCTGGCGATGCAGGGCTTCAACCGCAGTCTGAGCGGCAGCAGCGATTTCCGGCTCGACGCCACGCTGATGGCCACGGGCAACGACGGCGCAGCGCCCGTGATCACCAGCCGGACGCCATTGCCCGGAACCTTGGCGGCGCTGACGGAGATCCGGGTCGTGTTCAGCGAGAAGGTGGTCGGGGTCGACGCCGCCGACCTGCGTCTCAACGACCGGGGCGCCGATGCGGTGGTGGCCGGCGCCGGGGGCGGGGATTACACCTTTCGCTTCTCGCAGCCACCGCCCGGCTTGATCCAGGTGGCGTGGAGCGAGGGCGGCGGCATCACGGATGTCCAGGGGAACCCGTTCGACACGGAGGCCGCGGCGGCCAGTTGGAGCTATGAACTCGCCGACACCGTCGGGCCTCGGGTGCTGGATCAAACCCCGTATGCCGCCGCCCGGATCGGCCGCTTGACCCAGGTGGAGTTGTGGTTCGATGAGCCCGTTGGAGGCGTCGATGCCGGTGATCTGCGAGCCAACGATCAACCGGCGACAAGTCTGAGCGGAAACGGGGCCGGGCCCTACGTCTTCGGCTTCGAGCCACCTGCCGCCGGAACCGTCAATTTCAGCTGGACCCACGACCACGGCATCACCGACCGCGCTCCGATCCCCAACGCCTTTGCCGGCGCGAACTGGTCCGTGGTGCTGGATCCCGCGCTGCCCGCCGCCGACGTGGTGATCAGCGAAATCTGCGCCGCGGGATACGCCGGGTTCCTCGACGAGGATGGCGAACCGCAGGACTGGATCGAAATCTGGAACCGGGGCGCCGTCGCGGTGAATCTGCTCGGCTGGTCGCTCACGGACGATCCCGCGGTTCCGGGACGCTGGGTGTTTCCCGCGACGCAACTGGCGCCCGGCGGGCAGTTGGTGGTTTTTGCGTCCGGCAAGGACCGACGGGCATCCGGCGGCGGCAACCGTCTGCACACGAATTTCAAGTTGAACCCCTTCGGCGAGTACCTCGGTCTTTTCAGTGCCGAATCGCCGCGGCGGGTGGCCAGCGAGCTGGCGCCCCGGTTTCCGGAACAACGGTACGGCTACTCCTACGGCCGGACCCCGCAGGATACCTGGACCTATTTCACGAACCCCACACCCGGCGTCGCGAACTCCCCGGGCGCCCTCACCGCCATCGCGCCACCGCCGCATTTCACCGTGGGGCGGGGTTTGTTCGACGAGCCCTTCCGCCTCCTCCTGACCACGCCGCTCGAAGGCGCGACGATCCGCTTTACGACCGATGGCAGTGAGCCGACCGCGGCCAACGGCACGGTCTACTCGAATGCCCTGCGGATCGAACGCTCGACGACCTTGCGGGCGGCGACCTTCAAGAGCGGCTATCTGCCATCGCGCACCGAAACCGCCAGTTACCTCTTCCTGGATGACGTGATCAACCAACCGGCCAACCCGGCGGGTTTTCCGTCGAACTGGGGCAGCAACGGCGGGTTTCCGGGAGGTCTCGTTCCGGCCGACTACGAGATGGACAGCGATCCCCTGCGGGTGAATCCGTCGAGCGCGGCCTCGCCGGTGGATCCCGAGAAACTTGAACGCCTGCGGGCGGGGTTGCGCGATCTGCCCGTCGTCTCGCTGGTGATGGACCGCAACGACATGTTCGGCCCCGCGGGGTTGTATCCGCGCGCCTCGGACAGCAACAAGGCGCCGAACGAGAAGCCGGTTTCCGTCGAGATGATCCTGCCGGATGGATCGACGGCGTTCGTGATTGACGGCGGACTGGACCTGCACGGCAACGCGAGCCGCAACCCGCAAAAGAACCCGAAGCACGGCTTCAAACTCACGTTCAAGAAGGAATACGGCCCGGCAACCCTCGATTACCCGTTGTTCCCCGACTCGCCGGCCCGCCGGTTCGACGACCTGCTCCTGCGACCGGACTTCAACTCGAGTTGGCGTCACTGGTCGGACTCGGCCGGCAATGGCAGCGGCGCCTTCCAGCGCAGCCGCGGAACGCGCACGCGGTACGCGTGGTCGCAGGAGACCTTTCGCGACATGGGGCATGTGTCGCCGCACACCCTTTTCTTCCACCTGTTCATCAACGGGCTTTATTGGGGCGCCTACGACTTCGGCGAGCAGCCCACGCGGACCTTCGCGGAGGCCTACTACGGCGGTGAGGGAATCACCTATGACGTCTATGATCAGGGCGGTCTCCGGGAAGGGAGCGCGGCGGCGTACAACGCGATGACCCGCCTCGGCAACCTGGCGGACAACAGCGCCTACGAGGCGATGAAGCAGTACCTCGATCTGCCGGAGTTCATGGACTATATGCTGCTCCATTTCTACGTGGGGCATCAGGACTGGGGGAACAACAAGAACTGGTATGCCGTGCGCCCGGACGTTGCGGGGCCGAGCGGCACGTTCAAGTATCTGCCGTGGGACCAGGAGTGCATTTTGCTCGAGGAAAACGTGAACCGCGTGCCGAACGGCGGCGGCAGCACCGATGTGCCCAGCGCCCTGCATACCAAGCTAGATGACAACGCCCAATACCGGATGGACTTTGCGGACCGCGTGTTCCGGCACCTGCTGGCGCCCGGCGGCGCGTTGACCGGGGAAGCCAACATCGCCCGGTGGCAGCGCTGGGAGGCGCTGTTGGACCGCGCCATCGTCGCGGAGTCCTGCCGCTGGGGAGATTACCGCCGTGACGTCCACCGTTACGCCGACGGCACATTCCAGCTCTATACCCGCGAGGACCACTGGCTGCCGGAGAATTCCCGGATGGTGAATTCCTATTTTGTGAACCGGGGCGGGGTGGTGCTCGGGCAATTGCGGGCCGCCGGCCTTTATCCCGACATTGAACCCCCGGATTTCAACCGTCCGGGCGGACGGGTGCCGCCCGGTTTCACGATGGCCCTCCGCGCCGCCGCAGGCGCCATTTACTATACCACCGATGGATCCGATCCCCGCGTCTACGGCAGCGGCGCGGTCGCTGCGCAGGCCCGGGTCTACACCGGGCCGGTTCTTTTGGACCGCTCGGTCTTGATCCGGACCCGCTTGCTACGGGGAGCCACCTGGAGCGCGCTCAACGAGGCGGCGTTCACCGTCGGTGAACCGGGGCTGCCGCTCCGTATATCCGAAATCATGTACAACCCGGCCGGGGGTGAGGCGTTGGAGTTTGTCGAGGTAATCAATGCCGGGCCGCTGCCGCTTGATCTGAGCCGGTTCCGGTTCGAGGGCATTGACTACATATTCCCGGATTCCACGACCCTGCTGGGCGGGGCGACGTTGGTGATCGCGTCAGGCGACAATCCGGCCGCCTTCCAGCAGCGCTATCCCGGCGTCGTGGTCTTCGGGTGGTTTGCCGGCCGGCTCGACAACGGCGGCGAACGGCTGGCCATCCTCGATCGGGACGGGAATACAGTGACTGCGGTGCACTATGACGACGAGGCCGGTTGGCCATCCGGCGCGGACGGGGGAGGTTTCTCGATCGAGTCGAGGGATCTGCAGGCCGACCCCAATGCTCCGGCAGGCTGGCACGCCAGCTCAGCGATGGGCGGCACTCCGGGTTTGCCGCCGAATCCGCCTTCTCCGAGCGAGGTGGTGATCAACGAACTCATGGCTGACAACATCTCCGCCGTCGCGAACGGGAACGGACACCCGGATTGGGTCGAACTGCACAACCGCGGTGACCTGGGAGTGGACCTGGCCGGGTGGAGTCTGACGGACGACAGCGATCCGCGGCGGTTCGTATTTCCGGCGGGCACCGTGCTGGCGCCGCATGGATACCTTCTTGTGTGGTGCGATGATGAAGCGGGATCCCCCGGGCTGCACGCGGGATTCGCGCTTGGTCGACGGGGGGACACCGTGTTGCTCCACGACCCGGCGGGGAACCGGGCGGATGCGGTTTCGTTCGGGCTGCAGGTCCCGGATTTGTCGCTGGGGCGCGCCGGCGACGGCTGGCAACTCACGATTCCCACCCCCGGCGCGGCCAATGTCGCCGTGACGCTGGCCTCGCCCGACAGGGTCGCGTTGAACGAGTGGCTGGCGAATCCCGGTCCGGGCGAGGCGGACTGGATCGAACTGTTCAATCGTGCCACCGATGCGCCCGCCTCGCTGGACGGGCTTTGGCTGGGGGTGAACGCGGGCCTGGCGCGCATCCCGTCGCTTTCCTTCCTGCCGCCAGGGGGGCACGCCCGTTTCTTCGCCGATGAAAACGCGGGCGTAGAGCATCTCGAGATCAAGCTGCCTGCGTCCGGGGCCAGGCTGTCGCTGCTCGACGCCACGGGGTTCGCCCTCGAAAGCGTGGATTACGGCCCGCAATCGACGGATGTCTCCGAGGGACGCCTGCCCGATGGCGAGGATGCCGTCACTCCCTTCGCCGGGAGTGTCAGCCCCGGCGCGCCAAACCACATCGTGCCGGCGTCTGGACCGGTGCTCAACGAAGTGCTTGCCCGCAACCGGCACAGTGGCGTGAGCCCGTGGGGCGATACCCCCGACTGGGTGGAGCTACACAACCCGACAGGCGAACCGGTCGACCTCGCCGGATGGACTCTTGCCCGGGGAACCGGCGGCACGGATCGATGGACCTTCCCTGTTGGCGCCACGCTTCCTGCCGGGGGGTTCCTGCAGATCTGGTGCGATGCTGCGGAACCGGCCTCCGTCCGGGTAGAGCCGGCCTGGAACACCGGGTTCAGCCTGGACGGCGAAAGCGACGACATTGGGCTGCGGGATGCGCGCGGGCAGTTGATCGACGCTGTGGGTTTCGGCTTCCAGGTGACGGATTTGTCGATCGGGCGAACGTCCGGTGGGTGGCAATTGCTCGAGCGCCCGACGCCGGCTGCGCCCAATGCGGCGCCCGCCGTTTCGGGGCCTTCCTCCGCCTTGCGGATCAACGAATGGATGGCGGAACCGCTGACGGGCGACGACTGGTTCGAACTCTACAACCAGGACCTGCGCCCGGTGGATCTCGCCGGCCTCTTCCTTACTGACGATCCCTCGGTGGCCGGAAGGACGAAGATGCAGGTCGCGCCCCTCAGCTACGTCGGCGGGAGGGAATGGGTGCGCTGGCGCGCCGATGACAAACCGGGCGAGGGTCGCGATCATGCGCGCTTTCAGCTGGATGGACGCGGGGAGACCCTCCGGCTCTACGCTCGGGACCAGACCTTGATTGACGGCGTCGAGTTCGGGGGACAGATCGCGGGCGTTTCCGAAGGTCGCCTTCCAGACGGCGCCGCCGCCACGGTGGCTTTTCCACAAACCTCCACTCCGGGCGACGCGAACTTCCTTCCGCTGGACGAAGTCGTCATCAACGAGGTCCTCGCGCACACCGATCTCCCCCTGGAAGACGCCATCGAGCTGCACAACCCGGGCGGTCTGCCGGTGGATCTCGGCGGTTGGTTCCTCAGCGACGATCCGGGCGATCCCAAACGGTATCGGATTCCCGAAGGCACGATGCTCGCGCCCGGAGGGTATCGGGTGTTTTACCAGGCGGCGTTCGGATCGTCCGGCGGCGAGGATGACGTCCCACCCCGGTTCAACCTGAACTCGGCCCGTGGTGAGCAGGTTCTGCTTTCGGAGGCGAACGCTGCCGGAGCGCTCACCGGACGGCGGCGTGTGATCGGGTTTGGCGCCACGGCGAACGGGGTTTCACTGGGACGTTTCCCGACCAGCACGGGTGTGGATTTCGTGGCGTTGACCGCGCGGACTTTCGGTGCGGACGCCCCGGCGACCGTCGCGGAGTTCCGGACCGGGAGCGGTCTGCCGAACGCCGCGGCTCTGGTCGGCCCGGTGGTCGTCAGCGAGATCCTCTATGCCCTGCCCGAATCCTCGGGAAACGGCGGTCTGGTCGCGGGGGGCGAGTTCATCGAGTTGTATAACCGCACCGGCGCCGCGGTGGCGCTCTTCGATGCCGCTTTCCCCGAGCACGGATGGCGGCTGGCTGGCGCCGTCGATTTCGAGTTCCCGCCGGGCACTGTCCTCGAACCCGGAGCCCGACTCGTGGTCGTGCCTTTCGACCCGGTCGTTGATCTTTTGGCCCGGCAAGCATTCGCCAACGCGTACGGCGATGCGGGGACGATTCTGGGCCCCTATGCGGGCAGACTGGACCGGGCTGGCGAAACGCTGGAACTCCGGCGCCCGGACACGCCGCAGTCCGCCCCGTCACCGGGGGCGGGATTCGTGCCCTACATCCTCGTCGAAAAGGTGGCCTATTCACCCGCTGCGCCGTGGCCGGTGCTGCCGGAGGACCTGCCGGCGTCCCTACAACGAATCGACGCCACGGCCTACGCGAACGATCCCGTCAACTGGCGGTCAGGCGCGCCGAATCCCGGGGGAACCGCCACCGAGGGCGATCGCGATGGTGACGCGTTGCCGGATGCCTGGGAGGAGGAGAACGGCACGGATCCCGACCGGCCTGACGCTCACGAGGATCCGGACGGTGACGGTGCGGACAACGAGCACGAATATCAGGCCGGCACCGATCCTCGCTCGCCGACCAGCGTGCTCGAGATGGCGACGGTCGGCGTGGAGATGGACCGGGTGGTATTCGAGTTCACGGCGATGGCGGGACGGACCTACAGCCTCGTGTATCAGGATGCACTCGGGGCGGGGGGCTGGCGGAAGCTCGCGGATGTGGAGGCGTCCGGGGGCGACCGGATCGTCACGCTCACCGATTCGGCGCCACCTGCCACGGGCCGGTTTTACCAAATCGTCAGTCCCGCCCAACCCTGAAGCCCGCGCACGCCGCCTGCCTTTTGGAGTACGCCGGCAGCGCGGAGCGGCGACGGTGCTTTCGTGGCCGGACAGGCCTCGGAACGTCCGAAACGTCCCGAAGCCCGAAAAGCGGCGTCAAGGCCGCCGCACTCCATAATCTGGATGCGGCTCGGTGGGGCGCGCGAGGTTCAGCGCGCGCAGAATTCCAGGAAGGAGCCGCCGAGGAGGTTATTGACGTCCCGCTCGATCTCGGCCGCCGTGGGTTCCCAGCCGGCGCACAGGAGATCCCAGTACTTCTCCTCGAGCACCTGGGTCAGCACACGCCGGGTGTGGTCCCACTTGTAGATGATCTGATCGAGCACCCGGGCGTCGGAATGCTGCGCCGTGAAGCTGATTCCCAGCAACTCGAGCCGCATTCGGGTGATGTCATCGATCAGGTGCGGGATGTTGGTGAACCACCAGCAACCGAAGGGGTGCAGATTGCCGAACTTCCGGGCCAGCACGCAGAGTTCGTGCTGGTTCTCGCGGGCGAGCACGGTCACGAGAAACTTGTTCTGCGGGTTGGCGGCGCAGAGATTCTGCAGGGCGGTCAGGTCGCTGTGCCCGACCCCGTCGCCGGCCAGTTGGAGTGCCGGGTTCACGGCGCGCTTGACCCCGAGCATCAGCGCGAACGGCAGCCCGTGGTCGCGGCAGAACGGCAGGACCGCGCCCTCGATGAGTTGCGCCGCGTCGTGCCGTCCAGGGTACGCGAAGTTCGGCGGCAGCGACACCATCAGGTATTTCGCCTCGATTCGCCGTGTCCAGTCGGCCAGGAAACGGCGCACTTCGCCGAGTGTGGAAGGCGACAGGCCCTCGCCCACGTTGTAGCCCCATTGCACCAGCCGGAGGGCCGAGTTCGGCCAGTCGGTAAGCAGGGGATCGATGCGCAGGGCGGCCACAAACCGTTCGTCGCGTTCAAATCCCGCTTCCCAAAACGGCCGCTCGACATCGTCGAAGGGCGAGTTGGTCATGAAGATGGTCTGCACCCCCGCCGTCTCCATGCACCGGGTCACATAGCCGGCAACCGGCCATTGCTCGAACCACTCGCGGAGGCTGTGCAGATCGCGCTCCTTGGCGTCCAGACCGAGGCGATGCAGCACGGTCAGCACGCCGCGACAGGACTCCGAGATCGGCGAGTGCTCCTGGAATAGATGATGCCAGACAAGCTCGGCCTGCTCGGTTTTCGACATCGCCCAGAAGGTCGCCGGCGGGACGTTCACATGCCGGAAACCCTCCGCCACGAGGTAGTGATAGACCAGCAGTTCGTCGATACCCCACAGCAGCATCGGACCGAGGTGCGGATCGTAAAGGTGGGTGTGGATGTCCACCACCTTCGTCGCGTTCACGATCCGTTCGATCAATGAATGGAGCGCAGTGCGCCGGAACCCTGCCGCCTGGTTGTTCATGAGCCCAACGCTACCGGTCCCCCGGGCCGGAATCCATTCCTTTGTGACTGTCCGCGCCCGCGGCCGGCGAACCCCGGCGTCCGCCGAACACCCCGCCTCGCCCCATCGCAAATCCTAATCCTAATCCTAATCCTAATCCCACCCATGACCGCCGTCATCAGCCCAACTACCGACCGAATCGCAATCACCTCAGCCCCCTTTCGACCATGAGAACTCAGCCGTGACCATTCCGTAACTCGTAGCCGTCAACGTGCAGTCGGCGCATGATTCAGTGGGGATACGGTCGCCTCCCGCCGGACGCGGCGATTCACCCAAACGGGACTGCCAGCCGGAGTTGGCGAGACCGCGTAAGCTCTTGGGTTTCAAGGCCAACTACACATCGGCGGCTACCGCATGTTGAATCGATCCGGCTCACAAGTCCGCCCGCCGAGCCTGGTCCCGCTTGATCAACCGAGGCCCCACGCTGGCAGGGCCTCCGGGGTGGCGTTCAGCCGCCCACCAACCCGACCGGGTCGGCGCTTCGAAGCGCGGACTGCCGAGAGCGCCGAGGCAGGCTTGGGCGCGGGTTACGAGCGGCGGTGAGGATTAGGATTAGGATTAGGATTAGGATTAGGATTAGGATTAGGATTAGGATTGGGATTGGGATTAGGATTAGGATTGCGATTGGGCGGAGTTTTGGTGAATCCGTTGCGCTCTGTGGCTTGCGGCGCGGAAGCCGGGGAAGGAGAATGATCCCGCAATGGCCGACAAGTGCCATCTGGTTCTTCGCATGGGCGCCGGCGCGCTCGTGGTGTTCGGGCTCGCTTTCCCAAGCGTGCCCGGCGGGCAGTTCTCTGTCGCGGTTGGCGCCGCAACCCGGGATCCGACGCTCGCGCAGTTGCAGCGCATCCTGCCGGACTCGCCGGAATGGAATGACTGGCTTGATCGCACCGGGGAAGGACCGCCGCGGTTCTCCGCGGTCTCCGTCGGCTTCGCCGGGACGCCAACCCCCGCCGGGGTCGGGGCCGATCCGTCTGTTCCGTCGGGCCACGCAGCGGAGGAACTGCTCTGCCGACCAGCGCTCACCGATACCTTCTTGCGCGACTTTCCTCCGGTGGCCGATGGGGAATCTCTGGCCGGTTGGCGTCAAACCACCATCGCGACGTTCGAGCATTTCGTATTCGGTTCCTGCCCGAAGGAGCGCCCCTCTTGGTGCCTCGAGTCCCACGATGCGTCCGTGCGCTGGCCGCGAGCCGACCGGCGGATTCGACTCCAATCCGCCTCGCGTCCCGACCTCCGGATCGAATTGGAACTCCGCGAATCCCGGCGGAGCGCTCCGGCGCCAACCGTCATCTGGTGCGGTGGCACGGAACCGCCGGAAGCCATCGGAGAAAGTGGGCGGGCGGTGTGTCGCCTGGTTCCTGCGGACGGCGAAACAGGGGCCCGCTGGTGGGAGGCCGGCTCGTGGATGGGAGCGGATTGGGGCCGGTTGGCGCGCGAGGCTTGGTTGATTGCCGGCGTCGCGGATTGGGTGCAGAGCGATGCCTCGTTTACCGCTTCGCGGGAGGTCGTGCTGGCGGGGGAAGCCTGGGGTGGGAAGGTGGCCCTGTGGGCGGCGGCGATCAATCCCCGGATCAGTGCGGTGCTGGCGGCGGATTCGGGTCCGGGGGGCGCCTGTCCGTTCCGGCTCTGGACTGAAGCAGACTTCGGCGAGGGAATCGAGTTGCTGACCCGCCGCCATCCCGACTGGTTTCATCCGCGACTGCGCTTCTTTGTGGGCCGCGAAACTCATCTCCCGGTGGACGCTGCCGATCTGCTCGCTCTGCTGGCGCCCCGCCCGGGTCTTGTGGCCACGGCGACGGCGAATCCCGGCGAAAGCGCGTGGGCGGTCGAACAGGCCTGGCGCGCGGCGGTGTCGGTTTACCGCAAATCGGGCCGGGAAGGCGCGCTTGGCCTGGACATCCGTTCGGGTGGCAAACCTCCCGACGCGACGGACTGGCTTCGTTGGCTGGAGTGGTTGGACGACCGATTGAGCGCGGACGGAACGGCCGCATCCGCACCCTGCCGGACGGAGAACAGGGGGGGCATTACCGGCCCGCGTTTTCCAGACGGGCGCGGTTCTGCCCCGGCTGCCGGGGATCAAACCGCTACCTCCCCGGCCACGACGATGCCAGCCGGGGCGCTGTTACGGGATGCCCTCGGCAACCCTGTCGATTCGCCATCCGCTTGGATGAGCAAGCGCGCCGGCTTGCGCCAGACAATCCAAGGACTGCTCGGAGACTCCACGCTGTTGCCTGGCGCGCGCATCCCGCCCGCATCACTGGCCACCGGGGGCGTCGAGCGGGGGCCCGTTCCGGACTGGCTGCACCGCGAGCCGCTCGTCATCCGGGAGGGTGTGTCCGGGGTGATCGTCCACCGGACCAACATCCTCGGCACGACGCGTCGTTTGCCGGCGATGATCTGGCTCCATCCCTGGTCGGTGCCGACCGGTTACGCCGCCGCGGCAACCCGGGCGGAACAACCCTGGCTGGCACTGGCCCGGAGCGGGTCGGTGGTCCTGACCTTCGACCAGATCGGCTGTGGGACGCGGGTGGAGGAAGCGGTCGAATTCTACCGGCAGCGCCCGGCGGGATCGCTGTTGGGACGGATGGTGGAAGATACCCGGGCGGCCATCACCGCCCTGGCCGCTCATCCCCACGTGGATCCCGAGCAGGTCTTTCTAATCGGCGGCGGGCTGGGCGGGGCGGTGGCGCTTCATGTCTCGGCCCTCGATGACCGGGTGGCGGGAGTCATTTGCGTGAACGGGTTCACCCCCTTCCGCTCGGACCCGCCGGAGAGCGGTCGAGGAGCATTGGTGCGCTGGGCGGCAAGCCCGCCGTTGCTGCCCTGGCTCGCGGCTTTCAGCGGGAACGAGAGCTTGTTGCCGTACGACTTCGAGGAACTGCTTGCCATGACCGCCCCGCGCCCTTGTCTCGTCGTGGCCTCGATGTTGGACCCACGGACCAGTCTGCCCGGGATCCGGGCCGGCATCGAGAACGCACGGTCGGTTTACGCCTTGCTCGGGGCGGCCCAGGCGCTCGTACTGCAGGAGAAGGAGGATTACGTGCACTTTACCCCCGATGCGATCTGGTGCCTGTGCAACGATCCCGCGCAACGGTGAGTCGGTGGGGTGGGCGTGCAATCCGATTCATCTCGGGGAGAAAACCGACGGGAGGGGCTGCCTGTTCCCCACCGACTGCACGTCGTCGGCTACGAGTTACTGAATGGCCACGGCTCAGTTCACCGACAGATCGTCTGGCGAGTCAGCCAGCAGCCGGTAGCGCGATCCCTTGCGGCGGAGGATCAGCGTCCAGAGTCCCTCGGGCTTGGGATGGAAGATCAGTCCGAGGTCGGCGGGATGCGTGAGCCAGGCGCCCCGCTTCATCTCCCCGTCGAGTTGGCCCGCACTCCAGCCGGCGTAGCCGGCGAAGAGCTTGAGCTGGCTGCCCGTCGAGTAGCTTTCCCCGATTTCCCCGAGGTCATCCAGCGAATGCCCGAGGTTGAGGTTTGGCAGCACGGTGGCCTCGGGCAGGAAATCCTCGCTGTGCAGATAACTCATGGCAGTGGGCTGCACCGGGCCGCCGACGAAGAGGGGCAGGTCCATGATCCGCGCCGGCATGTCCGCCACCAGGACCTCCCGCACGGAATGCCCGCTCACCCGGTTCAGCACCAGACCGAAGGCCCCCTCGGCGTCGTGCTGGCAGATGAGAACCACCGTGCGATGGAAGAACGACCCCACCAGCTTGCCGCCATCCAGCAGAAGCTGTCCTTTGAGCGATTGATGTTCCGTTGGCATGGCCCTGAACGTCGAAACCCGGACGGGAACCGCCGGCACTCGCGGCGGCGGCAAACCCACCTCACTCTGCCGCAACCTCGCTCCCCGGGCAACCGGCTTCGCGCCGGCCCCCGAGGGCTTTGCCCGGCCGGCTACTCGAAGCTCGCCGGCACGGGCGGGAGCCCGACGGTCAAGGTGGGCCGGCTCAACCGTCCGGCCCGGGTCGCATCGAAGGGCACGAAGCCGACGGTCAGTGCCGGGGAGGTCGCGGCCAGCCGGAAGTCGTCGTTCCACGGATCCATGAACATGGGGTCCGCCACCAGCGAACGGGCATCGTGGCCGGTTGCCGTCCGCCACGTCGACAGCTCCTGGTTGCCTGGAAAGCGAACCTCGCCCCCCAGGTTCCAGTAGACGTTGTGATCGAGCAGCAGGCGGTCGTCGGTCCATTGCTTGCCCATGAGTTGGCCGCGGTCGTAGAGCACGATGTTGCGCTCGAAGCGGAACGAGACGTGCTCCTCCCGGCGCGTGCGCTGCAGCTGATCGGTGCGCGAGAAGGCGAGGATGTTGTTGCGGATCAGGTTTTCGCGCCCGTAATGCTGGTGGAACCCGCCGGTCTTGGTGCGATAGACTAGGTTGTTCTCCATTGCCACGCCCGTCGAACCTTCATCGGTGTAGAGTCCCCACCCGCCGTAGTCGAAGGCGTGCACGTCGTGGATGACGTTGAAACTGACTTCGGTGCCCGGCGAAACCCCGAGCGTGTAGACCGCGCCCATGTCGGACAGCACCCCCTGGCCGATGGTGTGAAGGTGGTTGTAAACGACGCGGTTGTGGTGGGCGTGGCTGCGCGCGTAGCCCCAAACCCAGCCGATGCTCGTGGCGGAGTAGTAGAGGTCGTAAATCTCGTTGTGCTCGATGACGTTCCAGGGGGAATGCCCAATCCACACGCCGATGGCCGCCGGATGCAGTCGGCCGGCGTGCGCAATCGTGCAATCGCGAACCGTGTTGTGCGATGACGTCGGTTCGGCCGCCGCGGCCGCCGCAGCCAGACCGCTCCAGTCCGGCAGACCCACTGCGCCGAGCTTCACGCCGCCGGCCCCGAGATCGACCATTTCGCACGACTCGACCAAATTGCCGTGGCATCCGTTGCCGAAGGCCATGGCATACGTGCCGACGTGGCGGACCGCACAACGCTGGAGCACAATGTCCCGCGCATCGGTGGCCCGGACGGCGGCGTCGAGGTTGATCTCCGCCTGCGGGATCGCCTGGCCGCCCGGTGGCATTCGCCAGGCGGCATGGGCGAAGGTGAGTCCTTCGACGCGGATGTCGGTCACGGGCCGGCCCTCCGGTTCCCCCGCGAAGACCAGGAGACGCTCCAGGCGCGGCGCGATCGCGGTGGTGTTCTCGGGCGTTTCGCCGGGGCGGGGCAGGTAGGTCAGCTCGCCCGCCGCCGTGTCGAGATACCATTCCCCGGGTTCATTGAGCGCTTCCTTCACGTTCTCGACGAGATAACGATGATCCTGGCGGAAGATGCCCCAGGACGAACTGCTGGGACTGGCGCCGGCGAAGCGCACTTCGGACGCGGTCTCGTCCACCGCGCGCACCGGCAGCCGTGACATGCTCCAGTTATGAAACGCGAGCACCTCGACGTCGTTGAGGTTGGCCCAGTCCGCCCGCATGTCCCCGGGATGGAATTGGAAACGGTCCACGCCCCGTCCCTTCGCCTCGGGAGTGGGGGACAGTTCCCCGGCGATCCGGTAGTATCCCTGGCGCGGCAAACGCGGACGGGGCCGTCGCTGGTCGTTGACGAAGAGCTGGGTGAACCGCCACCCCTGATCGCGCGTCTCCGGCAACCGGACCCGCCAGCGGCCGTCCTCACCGACGGTCCATCCGCGGATGCGGACCCCGCCGCTGAGCACCGGTAGTTCGGTTCCATACGCTCGCAGCACGATTCCGCTGTCGTCTGGCCCGAGGGTGATGGGCCGCGGGAGGAAATGCGTCCCGGCGCGCACCTGGATTTCAGGATGGGGCGCGGTAGGCGGCGGCGGTGAACCGGCACGGCGTTCCCGCACCGCCCGCAGGGCCCGGTCGATGGTCGCGAAGGGGCCGTCGGTGAGCCCGTCATTCGGCGCGGCTGATGCTCCTGACCAGGAATCGTCTCCCTCCGGAGCGACGTAGAAGACCAGGGGATCGGGAGCGGTTGCGGCCCAGCCACTCGAGGCGAGCAGCAGCGAGCAAAGCAGCGGTTTCATGCGGGCAGTCTCGGCGAAGGCCGGGCGCCGGCAAGCAAAACCAAGCGTCCCGTTCAGGGCGCAGACGTGGCGGGTCCGGTCGTCTGGAACTCGGGAACGGCTGCCGCGATGAACTGCTGCACCCGTTCCGAGGCCTGCGCCTCGCGACCGGGCTGGCAGGTGGCGAAACAGGAGACGTAAGCCCAGCGGGCCAGCCGCCCCGTCTGCAGCAGGTCTTTCGTCGTGGTCAGCAGCCGGTCGTAGTGGCTGGCGGTCAAGTGACCGTCCGCGACGAACCAGAACAGATAAACCCCGCCCCAGCGCGCGGCCGTTCCATCGGCCTGTTGCACCAGGCGGCTCGCGATGAACTCCCGCACAGGCAGCGCATAGTCTGCGGGCCGGTCAATGGCCACCGCCAGGGTGGAGCGGTCGAGGATCTGCCAGGCCTGGCTCGTGAGGCAGTATTCGGGCTTGTGGATGCTGGTGCGATCCGTGCCCATCAGGACCACCGTGAGCATGATCTCGAATCCGTCGGTCGCCGTGTAAATCCGGCGGCCGATGGTGGTGTCCTTCGGCAGCACCGCCAGCTCCGCTTCCATCGGGTCCACGGGGCGGGATTGGTAGTCGAGCACCTGCCCCGGCAGCAGGATTCGCAGCAGATCCGCTTCGCCCGCGGCCTCCACCCGCACGCCGGGCCGGCCCAGATCGCGGTTGGCGCTGAGCCGCGCGAGCCAGCCGGCGCCGGCGCCCATGATCAACAGGGCGATCGTGGCGAGGATGAGGTGCGGCGGTTTCATGCGGCGTCGGGTTGCAGGGTGGGGAGGACTTCCGGTTCCGGATCCCGCAGCCAGTGGCCGACCAGCATCAGGACGCCCAACGACAGGGCGAAGGTGACGAAGCCGAACCAGTCATGCACGAAGTTGCCCGCCTCTTGTCCGAAGGCCTGGGCCATCACCACGATGACCGTCAACCGCATGACATTGCCCAGGAGCGCCAGCGGCAGTGCCAGGCCCACCACCAGCAGCCGCTTCCAGAGCGGGGTGAAGGTGATCCAACCGTAGACGATGGTAAGCGCCAGCAGCGTGATGACACTGCGCATGCCGCTGCACGCGGCCACCACTTCGTAGCTGTAGTTCCCCCGCGGATCCATCAACTGCACCCCCACCTGCATCACCGGAATCCCGAGCAAATGCCGCAACCCGAACACCGCCACATCGGTCGAGACATGCCGCAGCGGCACCGTCAACGGCTCGGCGATGCCGGTCAGAGGAACGCAGAAGACGAAGAGCACGAACGGGAAGACCGACGCCAGGGCGAACCGCCAGCCCCAGACCAGGGCGAGCAGGGCGTAAATGCCGCCGAACATGGCCACCACCGAAACCTGCGACTGCTGCGCGGCGTAACCGAGCACGTGCAGGATCATCGCCGCGCCGAGTCCGAACAACGCCGGCCACCACGGACGCTTGGGCAGCGCCAGCAGCGTTTCGCGCTTCCACCAGAACAAAGCCAGCACGACGAACGGAATCAGCGTGCCGTGGGCATCATCCGAACCGGGCGCGTCATAGGTGCCCTTCATCCAGAGGAACAACGAGGGCGACTGGATGTAGCCGAACGTGGCGTTGCCCAGAAACTGAAAGATGGCGAGCCACGCTGCCAGCAAGCCAAAGAACAGGCCCTTGTCCGGGATCTGTTCCCAGACCACGGGCAGTTCCTCGCGCAGACTTTCAAGTGCCGTCTTCTCGCTGATGTGCGTGTCGCTCGTCATGAACCCGGACGCAAAGCCGTCATCTTCGCGGCCCCGCCGCCTCCCGTCAAACCAGCGATTCACCGCCCGCCCGTCCGACCGGCTTCGGAGCGGGCTAAGCAGCGGGCGTCCGGGCGCTGACCCCGTGTCCGGGGGGCACCGCCGAAAACCGCGTGCGCGGTACACGGCCGATGCAGTCGGGAACCCCGGGCCCGGAGGAAACGCACTTCCGCGGTGTCCTCCTGAGCCGTATCAATTCAACCCGCGGTAGCCGCCGACGCCTAGTCGGCGCCGAAATCCACGGGCTTGCGCGGGCTCCCCGATTCCGATCAGCAGTCACCTTTGGGTGAATCGTCGGCCTCGGCGGCCGGCGGCCCTATCCCAGCTGAATCACGCGGCGACTGCACGTCGGCGGCTACGAGGCACTGAATGGTCACGGCTCAGGGGAGGGCAGGGGGGTGCGCAGTTCAGGTTTCATGGCGCGCGGCGTTCATTCCACTGCCGGGTTGACTCCTGGCCAATCCGGTGGCATGAGCCGCGCCCTCCGACTCCTCACCCCGCTCGGAGTGGTGCGCACGGCAGGAGCGATTCGGGAATTTCTTGGTTGCGTTGGGGGGAACCGAGTGGTGAAATCAAACCGGATTTGGGAATTTGATTCGGGCGGCAGTACGTATATTCAGTGGGTTCCCCACCCCCTCCTCCTTGGCGTCTGTCGCCCGAATCTCCGCTTCCCCGTAACCCCTGTCAAGGACGAGCTTTCCAACCGTGGACGCCCGGCGTGTCGCAGACTTGCATCAGAAGCCTGAGCGCGCACATCGTTGGCCGAAGAGCAGGCGGTCTAATTCAGTCGGCGGTCTCGCCCGTTTCGGCGCGCCTCCATCCCACGACCTTCCTGTCGGCGATCCGGCGTTCGCTTTGAGGCTGGCATGCCGGTCGGTCCGGACGCATGATGCCGCCGCTATGAGTCGTGTTCTCATCATCGGCGCGGGTGGCGTGGGGCGGGTCGTGGCGCACAAGTGCGCTCAGTTGCCCGAGGTTTTCACGGAGATCTGCCTGGCCAGCCGCACCCGGGCCAAATGCGACCAGATCGCCGCCGATCTGCCGCGGCCCGTCCGCACTGCCGGTGTCGATGCCGACCGGGTGGCGGAGGTGGTGGCCCTCATCAAGGACTTCTCGCCCAAGCTGCTGATCAACGTCGCCCTGCCGTACCAGGATCTCAGCCTCATGGACGCCTGTCTGGCGACCGGCGTGGACTACGTGGACACGGCGAACTACGAACCGCCGGACACGGCGAAGTTCGAATACCGGTGGCAGTGGGCCTATCAGGACCGGTTCCGGCAGGCGGGTCTCATGGCGCTTCTGGGCAGCGGTTTCGATCCCGGCGTGACCAACGTCTATTGCGCTTACGCGCAGAAGCACCTGTTCGACGAGATCGAAACCGTCGACATCCTCGACTGCAACGCCGGCGACCACGGGTATCCGTTCGCGACCAACTTCAATCCTGAGATCAACATTCGGGAGGTCACCGCGAAGGGGCGGTACTGGGAGCAGGGCGAATGGCGCGAGACCGAGCCATTGAGCGTCAGCCAGGACTTCGACTTTCCCGGAGTCGGGCCGCGCAAGGCCTACCTGATGTACCACGAGGAGATGGAATCGCTGGTGCAGAACATCCGCGGGCTGCGGCGGATCCGGTTCTGGATGACCTTCAGCGAACGCTACCTGACCCACCTGCGCGTGCTTGAGAACGTGGGCATGACCCGCATCGATCCGGTCGAGTACGAGGGGCACCAGATCATCCCGCTGCAATTCCTTAAACGCCTGCTGCCGGACCCGGCTTCGCTGGGGCCGCGGACGAAGGGCAAGACCTCCATCGGCTGCCTGATCGCAGGGGTCAAGGACGGCGCCCGCAAGCAGGTCTTCATCCACAACGTGTGCGATCACGAGGAGTGCTTTCGCGAGACCGGCGCCCAGGCCGTTTCCTACACGACCGGGGTTCCGGCAATGATCGGGGCGAAACAGGTGGTGACCGGCGTGTGGAAGCAGCCCGGCGTGTTCAACCTCGAGCAACTCGATCCCGACCCGTTCATGGCCGACCTCAACCGATACGGCCTCCCCTGGGAAGTCCAGCCGCGCTGAGCCGCAACGATTCCATGCGCCGTACCCGCCGATGTGCAGTCGGCGCCGAAACCCCGGGCATGTGCGGTTCCGCGGCAGCCGAACATCGGTCCATCTTCGGGTGCCTCGTCGCGCTCCGGAGGTAACGAGGCTTTTCCCGGGTGAGTCCTGCGCCGACGCGAGGTCGGCAGCCACGACCCGCGGCAGGCGAGAGTGACGGGGCGCCGGATCAAGAGTGCTGGCGGCGGGGGGGAGCGCCTGCTATAAGGCACAGGATGTGCGACAGCAAGGCAGCTACCACGCTACGGGTGGCGGTTCGGAACTGCTCTCCCCGGCCGCTTGACGCGTCCAATCTCGATGACTTCTGGATCGAGACGCAGGACGCTCGCGACGAGCTGGTGGGGTTCCGCGACAATCTCCGGGAATTCGTCGATGCCGAAGGATCGCCGGTGGTGCTCGTATACGGCCATCGTGGTTGTGGCAAGAGCACGGAGATCAACAAGTTCATCGCCGGCCTGGACGCATGCTGGTTGGTGATCAAGCTGAACGCCGGAGACTACCTGCCCGTCAGTGGCAACGAGGCGTCCGACGTGTTGTTGGCGGCCTGCACGCGGCTGATGGACGTGGTGAAAGAGCAGGAGCTGGACCTCGATGCCGATACGCTCAAGCCGGTTGTCGACTACTTCCGCCAGACAACGACCACCGAATCCACGAGCCGGGACAGCGGCCTGACGGTTGAAGCAGGTGTTGACGCAGCCGGGGGTGTGCTGGGTCAACTCCTGGGCCTCAAGGCGAAGCTGGTGAGTGCCCTCAAGTTCGGCTCCCGCACAGAAACGAGCACGGTGGACCGGGTGCGACGGCGAAAGGGTGAGTTGGCTGCGGCTGTCAATGCCTTCACCCTGGCCGTCGAATTCGCCTGGCAGCAGAAATGCGGAGATCGCGGCGGACGCGTGCTTCTGGTGATCGAGGAACTCGACAAGCTGGGCCTTGATGATGCCCGGCGCATCTTCGTGGATGATGGCCGCCTGCTGGCCGAGGTGGGTATCCGCGCCATTTATACGATCCCGATCTTCGCCTTTCATTCGGCGGATGCGGGGGCCATCCGCGCGTTCTTCGATCATGAACAACGCCTGCCCATGATCAAGGTGTCGAACCCCGACGGGACCCGGGCCGATGCGGGCCGGGAAACGGTGCGCCGAATCGTGCGCCGGCGCGTGGCAGCGAGTGTCCTGCCGGAAGATGCACTGGATGTCTTGATCGACCGGACGGGCGGGGTGTTGCGGGATGTGTTCGAGGCGATCCAGACCGCGGCGCAGTTCCGGACGGTCCGCGAGAGCGGGATCCTGGGCCGGGAGGCGATCCAGGAGGCGCTGCGGCGGATGGAGACCACCATTGGTCTGCAAATTGCCTACCCGCCCGGCGCCAAGGGAGAGAAGCGGGACCCCGAGCCGCTCCAGAAGAAGCTGGCGGCGATTGCCCGGAAGCAGGCATGCGGCGAGTTGGTGCTTACCCAACCCGATCCCGACCTGCAGCTTCTGCTCATGAGCGGGGCTTTGCTGGAATACAACGGGGATGGCTGGCTCGGGGTGCATCCTCTGGCGAGGGCTTACTTGAAGGACCTCGGCCATGACGTTGGCGAGTAGCTCCCCAGCCCACGACGCCGTCGCCGAAGTGCTGGCGCGGCTCGAGGACGAGACGCCCGGGCTGGTCTTGCTGCGTTTCATCCATGCCCGCACTCCGGCTTGGCTTGCGGCCCGGCTGCGCGGGCGCGCGGACGGGCCTCGGTGCGTCGAACTGGCCTACCAAGCAGGGGCGGCGGAGAGTGAGTCGGGAAGTGTCGCCAGGGTGGTCCAGGAGGCTGTCAGGGAGGCCGCTACTCCGCCGCCCCCGGTGATCTTCCTGGTTCCGAATTACGGCCCGACGGGTTTGCTCGTTCCGCACCGGGCGGAGGAACTCTGGAAGCGGCTGAACGGGCAGCGGGAAGTCCTGGGCAACCTCGCCGCGCGAGTGGTTCTTTGCCTCGACCCCGAGCATGAGCCCTACGCCCTGGCTCACGCCCGCGACCTGCTTTCATGGTGTGCGCCGAAGTTCCTGTTGACGCCGTCCTCTTCCTCCGAACCTGCCGGGCGGGATCGGGAGATTCGGAGCGAGAGCCAGCCGCGTGAAGGCGTGGACGATGCCGCTCACTTGCGGGGCGCGGCGCTCGGGGCCCTTTGGCGGCGGATTACCGCGACGGGTGAGCCGTTGACGTCCGCTCACGTGGAAGGGGTCGGCCTGCCCTTGATGGCCGCCTTGCTGGAAGACGGGAGGGTCGCGGAGGCCGATCATGTCGCGGCGGTGGCATCGAGCATGGACTTGCCCGCGGGGCGAACACGCGCAGCGCTCGAACTCATGCGGGGAGATCTTGCGATGTTGCAGGGGCGGTTCGAACAGGCGAGCCCACTCTACGAGTCCGCGTTGGGTGCGTATGAGCAAGCGTTGGCGGCGAATCCTGAGAGCGGGCAGGCGGCGCGGGACGTGTCGGTGAGTTTGGATCGACTGGGGGATTTTCTGGCGAGTCGCGGGCAGGCGGGGGATGCGGAGAAGGCGCTGGGGTATTACGAGCGGAGCCTGAAGGTTCGGGAGGACTTGTGGACGGCGAATCCGGAGAGCGCCGCGGCGCGCCGCGATCTGCTGGTGAGCCTCGAACGGATGGCGCGGGCCGAGGCTGGGCGGGTGGGGCGCGAAAACGCCGCCCTGGAACTGCAATCCCGCTCGCTCAAGCTGGCGCTCGAACTTCGCGAGCAGAATCCCGGTTCCTGGTTCTATCAGCGCACCGCGGCGGTGTCCTTCCTGCTCACCTCCCAGCGCGCGCAGGCGGCCGGCCAGGGCGAACAGGCGGCTCAATGCCTGGCTGGCTGCCTCGGGTTGTTGCATGAGGCCATCGCCGCCGGCGTCGAAGTGGATTCCCCCATGCGGCAGCTCTACGAGCAGCTTAAGGGAACGTTCCCAGGAACCCCCAAGCCCTGACCGCCTGACCCCCACCGCGATGCCCACGATGAACGCCACGGACCCGCTGCCTCCGCCGCGGCTGATCCTCCGGCTCGGTGGGATTGGGAACCGCAAGTTCGGCGAGGATGGGGCCGGACGGATCGCCGAGGATCCGCAGGCGGTCATCGGGGCATTGGGCCGCGCCTGCGAAGCGGTCTTGCGTCGAATCGAGGCCACGCTCAAGGAACTGCATCAAGCGGATCAAGCGTGCTGCCTGCCACCGCAGGCGTCCCGTTGCCCGCGCTGGATCACGCATCACCTGGCTGGCTGCTTCGGCTTTCGGGACCGGTGGGAAAGGGATCGGGCCGGTGAACCCGGCGCGGTGTTTTCCCCCGACCCACCGGAGGTTCAGGTGCTCACCGGCGCCGCCGAGGGAGGCGACACGCTGATCGCCGAAACGGCCCGGCAACGGAACGCGGCCCGGGAGCGAATTGTGACCTGGAAGGCGCTCCGCATTGTCGCCGAAGCCCCCGACACCGTGCCTGCGGACGAGGGCTTGGGGGTGGGCCGTCCGACGCCAAAGGACCAAGCGCTTGGAAGCAGGCTGGACGAGGGGGTTCTCCTGGCCCGCGAGGACGCGGCGAAACTCGCCCGCATTGCGCGTCAACGCGCCCACGCCTACCGCGCGCAGTCCGAGGCCCTGCGCCATCACAGCGACCTGTTGCTCGCGGTCTGGGACCCCGATGCCGAGGGCCGGCCCGGGGGCACGTCGGAGAGCGTGGCCCTGGCTTTGCGCGAGCAAATCCCGGTCATCGCCGTGCTGCCGCGTGGGGGAGACGCCCCGGAAATCCGGGTCCTGCATTCCCTCGACGATCTGCGCACCGCGCTCGGCGATGGGCCGCCGGCCCAGGCGCGTTCATGGGCGGACGACCTCGACGCAACGATCAAGGGCATCCTGCGATTTCCTGACCCGCGCTTCGGCCAGGAAGAAGGCCGGCCTTCCGCGGGCCACGCAGCGCACGCCGAGCCGGCGTATCATCCGCGGGCGGCTTTCCATCGGTTTTTGCGCGGCGGCCATCATCCGGCGCCGTGGCCCGCCTGTTTCTGGCCACACTTCGACGCGCTGGCCCGCTATCGCGCCGCCCGTCACCGGGTGCGAGGATCGACGGATCCCGAGCAGCGGAAGGCGTCGGAGGCGCAGGAGGCGGAGGCCTGGGGGAATTTCAAAGATGGGTTCGACGCGTTCTGGCGGGGGGAGCCGGGCCGCCGGAAGGCAGCGGGACGTCCGGCGGCGGCCGCAGCGCCACCGGGAACGCATGCCTCACACTACGAGCCCGCGCGGCTGCGGGCGTCGAGTGACGGTTACAGCGGGATTTACGGGAACGCGCATCGCGGCGGGATTATCGCCTCGTATCTGTTCGCCGCCCTGGCAGTACTGTGCGCGGTGGTGGGCGGCATTCTGCACGCCCACCACGCTCCCGCGGCGCTCCAGATTGCCGTCGCGATAATCGAGGTTGTGGTGATCGGACTGATGTTCGCGGTGTCCGAATGGTCGCGGGCGGAGGGCTGGAATCTGGCCTACACGCACGCGCGCATCCTCGCTGAGGCTCTGCGACTGATGAAGCACCTCGGGCCGCTCGGGATCCACACGCCGTTGCCGCGGCTGGCGCAACATCTGCGCCGTGACGCGAAGTCGCCGCCGCCCGAGGAGCAATGGGCGATCTGGTACTTCCGTGCGCTGGTGCGCATGGCGCCGCTGCGGCTGACCCCGGAGCAGGACGCCTTCCCGGAACTCGCCGCCTCCCTATTGACCGGGGAGGACGAACGGTTGGCGGACGGCGCTGCGGGGCCGGCGGCCCCGGGGTTGCGGAAGTTGGAGGCCTTGCGAAAGGGCGTCGTGGGGAAGCTGATCGACGGTCAGATCCGCTATCACGAAGGCAACCAACAGAAGCAGGCGACCCTGGAGGAAGACATCGAGCGGACCAGCCGGGCGGTCTTCCTCGTGGTGTTCGTCTTCGCGGGGCTCCATCTGCTCGCGGTGCCGTTTCACTGGGAATGGACGGCTGTTCCGTGCCTGCTGGTGTGCGTTGGCGGTCCGGCCTTCATTGCGGCGATGCATGGGTTTCTGGCGCAGATCGAAGCCGCCCGGCTCAGGCAGCGTTCGGTCAGCATGGCGTCCTTGCTGAAGGAGCAACGAACCCGGTTGCAGGCCCTGGATTTCGTGCGCGATCCAGCAGGTTCGGACGCCGTCTGGGGTTTGTGCACCGAAACGCTGGCGGCGGCGGGCTTGATGATGGACGAGGCCGCCGGGTGGTCGATGCTCTACACGAACACCCAAATCCACGCCGGCTGAAGGGGCCGGGCCGAGCCGTTTTGCGGGCGGTGGCCGTGACACCGCTTTTCGGGCTTCGGGGGGGCTTCGGGTGTTCGGACGTGCGTCCGGTCGCGAAGGCGCCGTCGGCGCTGCGCTCCCGTCTTCGCTATGCTTCGCCGCGGCAAGCTGCCGGCGCACTTCATAAGGGGGCGGAGGTGGCGATTGACAGGGTGGGGGTGGGGCTTAGGCTCGGGGGCAACATCATGTTGACGCACTGCTTTCCCGTGGGGCCGGTCTTCCGTTTGGGCGCGATCTTCCTGTTGGGTGTGGTCGGGTGGGGCGCGGAGTCGGATTGGATACCGTTGTTCAACGGGCGGACCCTCGAGGGGTGGCGGGCCGGGGAGAATGCCGCTTCGTTCCGGGTGGTGGAGGGCATGATCGCTTGCGACGGGCCGCGGGCGCACCTGTTCTACGAAGGGCCCGCCGGCGGGGCGCGCTTCCGCAACTTCGAGTTGTCGGCCGAGGTCCTGAGCCGTCCGGGCGCGAATTCGGGCGTGTTCTTCCACACGGCATTTCAGGCGGAGGACTGGCTGCGCCAGGGTTACGAGGTGCAGGTCAACAACACCCAGCCCACGCACGATGGTTATCACGAGTTCAAGAAGACGGGCAGCCTGTACGCGGTGCGCAACGTCTACCGCAGTCCCGTCGAAGACAATGAGTGGTTCACCCTGCGCATCGTCGTCGAAGGGAAGCACGTGCAGGTGTGGGTCAACGACGTCCAAACAGTGGACTACTACGAACCCGAGGAACCGGTGCGGGAAGGCCGCGGGCTGGGGCGGCGGTTGAGCGAGGGGACCTTCGCCCTGCAATGCCACGATCCCGAGAGCCGCGTGTTCTATCGCAATCTGAAGGTGCGGCCATTGCCCGACGACCTGCCGGTGGCGACAGGGGTTCCGCCGGTGCCGGCCCCGGTTTACGGCGCGTTGATGAGCCGGCATGCAGGCAACTTCCCCGTGATCGATCTGCACGCCCATCTCAAGGGCGGTCTCACGGTGGAGGACGTGTTGCAGTGGTCGCGCGCGACGGGCATCGGGTATGGGATCGCGGTGAACTGTGGCCTCGGCTTTTCGGTCACGAACGACGCCGGGATTCACGCCTTCGTGGACAGCCTCCAGGGGCCGCCGGTGTTCACCGGCATGCAGGCCGAGGGGCGGGAATGGGTGAACCTGTTCTCGGACGCGGCGCTGGACCGGTTCGACTACATTTTCACCGACGCGATGACCTTCACCGACCAGCGCGGCAAACGCACGCGCTTGTGGATGCCCGACGAGGTGGCGGTGGATGATCCGCAGGCCTTCATGGAACTGCTGGTCGGCACCATCGAGCGCATCCTGACCGACGAGCCGGTGGACATTTACGTGAATCCGACCTTCCTGCCGGCGGTCATCGCGGCGGACTACGACCGGCTTTGGACCCCGGCGCGCATGGATCGCGTGATCGCCGCCGCGGTGCGCAACGGCGTGGCCATC
The DNA here is from genome assembly GCA_024233305.1 of Verrucomicrobiales bacterium. GTDB lineage: Bacteria > Verrucomicrobiota > Verrucomicrobiia > Limisphaerales > J093 > J093. The sequence continues at coordinate 540,244 of JACKPV010000022.1, read as the reverse complement.
GAGATCAATGACCGCTATCACCTCCCGCGTCCGGCGTTCATCCGGCGGGCGAAGGCGGCGGGGGTGAAGTTCACCTTCGGCACCAACAACGGCGGTCGCAACGATCTCGGTTATCTGGCATACCCGTTGCAGATGATCGAGGAATGCGGCCTGGGAGTGGACGACCTGTTCGTGCCGGGCGAGACACGCGGACGCCGTCAGCGCGCGCGCCTGGCGGCGGCCGAAGCCGCGGGCGCCGGACGGTTCATCGCCTACATCGGCACGTATACCGGCCGTGGCAGCCGGGGGATTTACGCCGCGCGCTTCGATGCCGGCGCTGGTGCCGTGACGCCCCTGGGCTGCGTCGCGGAGATGGCGAACCCCTCGTTTCTTGCGCTGCATCCCAACGGGCGGTTCCTCTACGCGGTCGGGGAGACGGGCCAGTTCCGAGGGAAGCGGGCGGGGCTGGTGAGCGCCTTTGCCATCGACCGCGACAGCGGGCAACTCCGGTTGTTGAACCAGGCCTCGAGTGAAGGGCCGGGCCCCTGCCATCTGAGCGTGGACGCGACGGGCCGGTTGGTGATGGTGGCGAATTACGGCGGGGGAAGCATCGCCGCCCTGCCGGTGCGTGAGGACGGTTCCCTTGGCGAGGCGACCACCTTCATTCAGCACACCGGTTCCAGCGTGAATCCCGGACGCCAGAAAGAACCGCACGCGCACTCGATCAATCCGTCCCCGGACAACCGGTTTGCCCTCGTCGCCGATCTCGGGATCGACCGGGTGCTGGCCTATCGGATCGATGCGGCCAAGGGCACGCTGACGCCGAACGATCCGCCAGCGGTCGCGTTGCCGCCGGGATCGGGGCCGCGGCATCTCGCCTTCCAACCCGGGGCGAACCGGGTGTTCGTCATCAACGAACTGCTCTCGACGCTGGCGAGCTTCGCCTACGATCCGGAACCCGGGACGTTGTCGCCGATTGACACGCAGTCGACGCTGCCGACCGGGTTCGCCGGCGAAAACTCGACGGCGGAGGTGCAGGCGCATCCTTCGGGCCGGTTCGTTTACGGATCGAATCGCGGCCACGACAGCATTGCGGGCTTTCGCGTGGAGACGGATGGTCGGTTGCGCCCGTTGGGACAGACGCCCAGTGGCGGACGGCATCCGCGCAACTTTGCCATCGAACCCACGGGCCGCTATCTCTGGGCGGCCAACCGTGACTCGGACAACATCACCATCTTCCGCGTCGACGCTGCGACCGGCGAACTGGCCCCCACCGGGGTGACGATGGATGTGCCGATGCCGGTCTGCGTCCGTTTCCTGCCCGTGGAATAGGGCGAGGCCGGCGGCGGTCGTGGTTACGGTTCGATCCTGAGCCCGTCGACGAACGCGTTCCGGTTTACATCGGCGTCCGTCAGCGGGCGGTCATTTACGACGACGTTCTCGAACCGCACGTTTTGGATCCGGTGTTCCGCGTCGAAACCCTGGAGAGCAATCCGCAGCGGATCGGCGGTGGCCCGGATGTCGCGAAAGGTCACGTCCTCGATGTGCCCCCGCTCCGCGTCGCGGCTCCAGATCGCCCGGCCGATCCAAAGCGAGATCAGTCGCGGGGATTCCTCGATGCGCAGGTTGTCGAACACGAGGTTGCGGATGCGCGCGGAGTCGCTGTGATAGACGCGCAGGGTCCATTCCCGTCCGAAATCGTGGATCACATCGCAGTCCGTGAACCGGACATCCTCGACATCCTCGCGCAGCTCGGCGCCGACACTCAAGGCATGGGCCACCTCGTTCCAAAGGACACATCGCCGGGCCAGGATCCGGCGCGCTGCTCCCTGGCCGGCGTCGGTCTTGACGACGATCAGGTCGTCGAGCGTCCGGATGAAGCAGTCCTCGACCGTGACGTCCCGGCTGTTGCAGATGTCGATGCCGTCGGCATTGGCACGGTAACCGATGAGTTTCACGTTCTGCACGTGCACGCGGTCCGATTGGCGGATGGGAATGGTCCAGACGCTCGAGTCGCGCAGAGTCACGCCTTCGATGCGGATGTCGCGACCCCGGACCAGGAGGAGGTTCCGGGCGTGGGTGGGCGAGCGGCTGCCATCCACGATGCCGCGGCCGCGGAAGGTGATGTTCGTGCCGCGAAGCTCGAAGGTCGGCGTGTAATTCCGCAGGCCGCTGTAGCCGGAGATATGGAACGGTTCGTCGGGGCCGATGACGCCGCGGACGACGGCGCCGCCGGCCACGTAGACCGTCTGGTTGTTGGTGAGGGTGAGGTGGGTGATTTCGTGAATGCCGGGGCCGAAGTAGACCACGCCCGGATCGTCCGGGCGGGAGGCATCCGTTTCGGGCGGGTTGGCGAACAGGTGCAGGGCCTTCCGCCAGGTGCCGTTGATCTCGATGGTGACCGGCTTCGGTTCGGTGAGGGTGAGCCGGAGGCCCCCGTCCTGGATGACGGGAGTGAGCTTCAGGGACGAGGGCAGGACGCGGGCCGAACGGATGGGCTCCGGCGCGGCGACCAGGACCGATGCCGGTTCGGCCATGTCGAAGCTGGCGAACGAGGCGGTCTCGAAGTAGTCGGCGGAACGGGCCTTGTCGTCCATCGCCTGCCAACGACGTTCCGGTTCGGCCGGCGCGACCTTTGCCACGTAAACCGGGAGGGGCGCGCCATCGACCTGGACGGTGAAGTCGCCGGACAACGGTTCGCCCGCGGGCGCGGGATGGACACGGACTGCCGCGGCCCCGGTCAGGCCGGCGAGCGAAGGGAGCCAGGTCAGGACGAGGATGGGGAGGCAGGAGTTCATGAACGGAGAGCGTGGCACGGTTCGGGTGTGATGCAAGACGATGAAGCGCCCGCCCGCGTCCGAACGCCCCGGCTTGATCGCCGCGGTTCTCCCGTGGGCACCGGTCGACGGTTGGCGCCGCAAAGCGCCGACCCGAGGCGATGCTGCCAATCCGGATCACCCGTCACCCGGGTTGAACTGCCGGACTGCGGGCGGAGCCGCTGGGTGGCGCACCGGAAGTGGCCACGGGCTGGGCGTGGTCAGGCGCCGGGCGCGCTGGCGGGAATGAGGTTGACGTCATTTTCGCGTAACACGCTGCTCGTTTTGTTGCTGAGGAGGGTGGACATGAACGCGAAAGGAACCAGCCCATGAACCAGCCCGGCAAGTGTCCGCGATGTGGAGCCGCGCTGCCCGCCGGGGCGCTGCAAGGCCTCTGTCCCGCCTGCCTGCTGCGACAGGGCGCCGCCGCCGATACGGCAACGCAGCCGGAAGCGCCGTCGGGGGAGACGCCATCCCTCGAGGAGGTCGCCCGGCTCTTCCCGCAATTCGAGGTGCTGGAACTGCTGGGCCGGGGCGGCATGGGGAGCGTCTACAAGGCGCGCCAGCCGGCGCTGGACCGGTTCGTCGCCCTCAAGGTCCTGCCCCGGCAGTCGGGTACCGAGGCGGCTTTTGCGGAGCGTTTTCACCGCGAAGCGCGAGCCCTGGCGCGCCTCAGCCATCCCAACATCGTCGCCGTGCACGACTTCGGGCAGACCGCGGACGTGCCGTGGCTCCTCATGGAATACGTCGACGGCGCGAATCTCCGCCAGTTGCAGCGATCCCGCCGGTTGGCGCCGCGTGAAGCCCTTCAACTCGTCCCCCAGATATGCGACGCCCTGCAATACGCGCACGACGAGGGCATCGTGCATCGGGACATCAAGCCCGAGAACGTGCTGGTCGATCGCCGGGGCCGGGTGAAGATCGCCGATTTCGGCCTGGCCCGCATCCTCGGTGCCGAGGTCGATGACCTGCGTTTGACGGGGGAGGGGCAGGTGATGGGAACCCCGCACTACATGGCGCCGGAACAGGTCGAACACCCGCTCGAAGTGGATCATCGCGCCGACATCTACGCGCTCGGCGTGGTGTTCTACGAATTGCTGACGGGCGAACTGCCGCTCGGGAAGTTCCCCCCACCCTCGCGCCGCGTGCAGGTGGACCTCCGGTTGGATGAGGTGGTTTTGCGGACCTTGGAGAAGGAACCGGCGCGCCGATACCAGCAAGCCGCCGAGGTCAAGACGGACCTCGAGACAATTTCCGATTCACCTCGCGAGAGGCGGGCCGGCTCGGCCAGCGGCGCCCCGGTCACCGACCGGGAAACCGACCCCGGTTTGAATCCATCGGCTGCGTTGCGGTGGCGCGAGTTGGAACCACGGCGCAAGGCCCTGCTGTGGTACGGGCTCATGGTGAGCGCACTCGGCATTCCGGCAGGCTGGCTGCTCGATCTGCCTTGGGTGTCGGGGTTGGCCCTCGTTGGCCTCCTCATCGTTCCGCACAAGCTGGGGTGGTGGCACCGGTGGCAGGCCCGTGGCCCAGGGAGGTTCGCCGCGTTGTCATCCTGGTTTTCCCCCGGCGTGGAGCGGGCGGGCGGGGAAGTCGCTGGAGCCGGAAGCCGATCCGGTCCTCGCCGCGCCATCCCTCCCAGCCTGTGGCCTGCCCTGCTCACGCTGGGAGTCGCCGCGGTGGTGCAGGCTGCCAAGGGCCTCGATGGACTGCCGTCCGGTCTCGGTGATCTGCTGCTGCTAACCGGACTGGTCTTGCGCTGGCGGGTGGCCTGGGTGGCGACGCTGTTCTTCGCGGCGTTCGGGGTCTTTTGGGCATTGGTTGTCGCCGGTTCGGGGCTGGCCCTGGGGGTGCTGGGGGTGAACGGGGTGGTGGCTGCGTCGGTTTGGCTTGGGGCGCCGTGGTTCTTCCGCGGCCCCCCGGACAGCCTTTCAAGGCAACGCAGTGAGGCCTTGTTGGGGCTGTTCTTCCTGCTCGTGCCGGGGGGCTTTCTCGCGGCCCTCACGGGCGACGTGTTCGGGTTCGACATCGATGCGCAGTTCTATGCGGCTCTGTTCGGGCTTCCTGCGGCGACGGGTCTGGCGGGTCTGCTCGTTTGGAGTGCTTCGCGACCGGGCGCGGCTGACAGCCGGCAGGGAATGGAGCCGGGACGGTGGTCGTGGCGGGCCATCGCGGCGGCCATTGTCCTCGGCTTGAACCTGCCGCTCTTCGGCACGGCGCTGTTGATCGTGCGGGAGATTGCGGGCGATCCCGATTGGAATCCGGCCCCGACCGAAGCCGCCGTGACGTTCGCCGTGATCGGCGCAAGCCTGGTGCTGACGGTTGCCAGTGTCACCCTGGGCCTTCAGGCACAACGGAATGGGGCTTCCGGGGCGCGCGGTCGCCGCGGACGACGTCTGGCTTGGGCGTGCGTCTGGCTCTGGCCGGCCCTCCTCGTGGCGGCCTTCTCCGTCCGAACCGAGCGTGTCGACCCTTCCTCTGCCGCTCGGCACGAAGAACGCTTGATGACGCAACGGGTGCTTGAACAGGCGATCACTGTCCGGGCCGCGGTGCTCGGGGTGCGATTGGACGGTGTGGAGGTGCGTCTTTTCCCGCCGCCGGCCCGAGCGCTGTGTCGGGCGGAATCCGGGCCGCGCGCTGCCGCGATGGGCGAGGAGGCGTCCCGGTTCTGCGCGCGCCTGACACCTGGCGAGTCCGGCCGGTGGCAGGTGCGCGGTGAAGCGGAACTCGAGGGCCTGCGTTTCTGGGTCGCGGCCGACCCTGCGGATCGGGCGGCGCGTTCCCGTGCTCCGACCGGAGGTTTCACGCCCACCCTTACCGCCGTGTTGAGCGTGGCCCAGCCTGGGAGCCTGCACGACGCCTTCCTTGATCTCGAAACCGGACGGGTGCTCAGCGCCCCGGAGACTCTCACTGCCACCCTGCGGGCCGCGGGCGGGTTGCCAACCCCGGGCGGCTGGCAGATACAGTCGGGGCCCCTGCTCGACTGGATGCGCGACCAGGGCGTCGATCTCGTGCTGCGTCCCGGTCGGGCGGGGCTGACTTTGTTGGACGGAACGGGTGTGCCGGTCGGAAACGGGAGGGGGGACCCGGTGGCGTTCGACGCCCCGGAAGCCGGCAGCGTCGCCGCCTTTTCGAGCAATGTGGTCGAGATCTTGCGGATCCACCGGGAGCGCCGGCCGGATGAACCGGTCTGCTTCTGGCTCGAACCCCGGGACGAACAGCAGACCTGGCTCTTCAGAAATCGGGAGGGCAGGGCGGGCGTCATCGAATTGACCGCAACGGCGGACAACGGTCGGGAAGCGTGGTTGCGCTGGAAGCTTCTTCGCGATGCGCCCGCGGAACGGCGCACCCCGGAGGCGCCGGAGGAACCCTGAATGCCGGACGCTGACAACGATCACTCAACGTCGCGGAACGCTGATCGCGGGAATCCAACTTCGGCGACGGATTGGTTCGCCACCACGCATTGGACCCTGGTGGCGGCCGTCGGCGATCAGGATTCGCCCGCGGCGGCGGCCGCCCTCGAGGAACTCTGCCGGACCTACTGGCAGCCGCTATATGCCTACGTCCGCCGGCGTGGCCATTCGCGCGAGGACGCCGAGGATTTGACGCAGGGTTTCTTCGCCCGGTTGCTCGAGCGGAACGATCTCGTCGGGCTCAGTCCGGATCGTGGCCGCTTCCGGGCATTCCTGCTGGCAGCTTTCAACCACTTCCTCGCCAACGAATGGAAATACCGGCGCCGACTGAAGCGCGGAGGCGCGGGCAATCCGTTGTCGCTGGACTGGCGGGAGGCCGAATCGCGCTACGCCGCCCTGGGGATGGATGGAGGCAGTCCCGACCGGCTCTACGACCGCGCCTGGGTGGTCACGTTGTTGGATCGCGTGCTGGCGCGGTTGGCGGAAGAATGTGCGGCGGAGGGGAAGGGGGGGGTGTTCGCCCGCCTCAAGGGTTGCCTCATGCTCGAACGGGGGGAAATTCCGTATCCCGATATGGCGCGGGAAACCGGTCTGAGCGAGGGAGCGTTGCGGGTGGCGGTCCATCGGTTGCGACGGCGCTATCGTGGTTTGCTGCGGCGTGAAATCGCCCGGACGCTGACCCGGGCCGATCAGGTGGATGCCGAACTGCAGTCCTTGTTCGCCGCCCTGGAGGGTCGTGGTTGACTCCCGGGCGACCTCGGTCTGCCGGCAGGGCGCGAAGGCTGCTGAGCCGCAACAAATCAGTAACTCCAGAGCACCTGATCCCGGACAACTGACGGTGGGCGGAAGCCCCGAAACGGAGTGGTTTGAGGTGAAGGGTCGGGTGAGCGAGCGGAACTGCCCTCAATACGGGTTCGGGAGGTGAACGGGGGGCTGGATCTCGGGCGGCGCGCAGGGGACTGCGCGCCCTACCTGGGCCAGGTGGTAGGGCGCGTCACTCCGTGCGCGCCGCTTTGGGAAGAACGTGTCCGTGCCCTCATCCCCGGGCACCCTTGCCCCATCGGGTGGGTGAAGGGAGGCCTTGCCGGTGATTGGAAAGTGCCGGATGGTCGGGCGCATGACGAAGCCACGAACCTGCGCCGGACGTTCCCGCATTCAGAGTTTCCGCTGCCGGGCGGTTTTGCTCCTGGCGGTGGCTGGCCGGGTCGTGCTGCCCGCGGTTGCCGACGAGCCGGTTTCCCCGGACGAACTCCTCCTCAAGGACTACCGCCCACGCTCCATTTTCAACGTGCCGCAAACCCGCGTGGAGAAGGCGCGGTTTCCGGTGATCGACGTGCATTCCCACGCCTATGCCCGGACCGCCGAGGAGGTGGAACGCTGGGTGCGGACGATGGACGCGGTGGGGATCGCGAAAACAGTGATCATGACCGGAGCGACGGGGGAACGGTTCGACGAGTTGTGCGGCCTTTACGGGCCGCACGGGGATCGCTTCGAGATGTGGTGCGGCGTGGACTATGCCGGCTTCGACCAGCCGGGTTTCGGTCCGGCGGCGGTCGCTGAACTCGAACGGTGCTTCCAGGCTGGGGCCGTGGGGGTCGGTGAACTGAGCGACAAGGGGGGCGGGCTTCGTCGCAATTCCGGCGGTATGCACATCGATGATCCGCGGATGGACCCGATTCTGGCCAAGTGCGGCGAACTCGGGCTGCCGGTGAACGTCCACGTCGGTGAGGACCTCTGGATGTACGAACCGATGGACGAGACCAACGATGGTTTGATGAACGCCTACAAGTGGCGGATCCGCGAGGCACCCGGGTTGCTGGGCCATGCCGGGGTGATCGCCACGCTGGATCGCGCCGTGGAAAAGCACCCGGACACGACGTTTATCGCCTGCCATTTCGCCAACTGCTGCCAGGACCTGACGGTGTTGGGACGCCTGCTCGACGCGCATCCCAACCTGCACGCCGACATCGGGGCACGCTTCGGGGAGACGGCGCCCATCCCACGGTTCATGGCCCGGTTTTACGAGCGCTACCAGGACCGGTTGTTATACGGAACCGACATGGGATTTGATCCGGAAATGTACCGCACCACTTTCAGAATTCTGGAGACCGAGGATGAGCATTTCTATGCCCGCGACCTGTTCACCTACCACTGGCCGCTGCACGGCTTCGGGCTGGAAGAAACCGTCTTGAAGAAGGTCTATCGGGAGAACGCGCGGCGCCTCCTGAAGCGGCCGGCGAACGGTGAATAGAGAGAGGCGCGGGGAGCGGGTCATTCGGGCGGGCCGGCGATCATCCGGCCGGCGAGTTGCTTGCCTTGTTCCGCCACGTCGAAGGTTCCATAGAAGAGCGCATTGGCATCGATCCAGGTGTATAGACGCTCCTCGTCCGCGGACGACAACCGGACCTCGCCATGTCCCCCGTCGAGCAGCGCCACCAGCGGGCTGGCCGACGCGCCGAACCGCAGCGGTTCGGTCAGGGGTTCCAGATTCTGGTCGGGGCGGTTCCAGGCCGAGAACGAAACCCGGCTCACCAGCGCATTGTAGGATTTGGTGAACGCGCCTTCGGGTTCGCCGGTCAGCACGGGGCGGTCGGGTTCCTGGCCGTCGTGGCAACGCACGCAGTGCCGGTCCAACACCGGTTGCACGAGCCGCGGGTAACTGAAGGGCAGGGATCCATCGGGCCCCGGCGCGATGCGGGAGGGCGCCCGACGCAGCGCCTGCGGCAGGGCGGCCGAGGCCGGGGCGGTCATCCGGTGCTCGTGGCAGCCGACGCAGCTTTGGTGTTCGCCCGGTTGGAGATAGACCAGGCTGCGCATCGTCTGAACTGCCCGCCCCCGGGCATCCAGGGCCTGGAACAACACCGGCGTCCGGGCGGGTGCCTCGAAGCAGGCCGAGCCATCGGCCTCCACGGGCACGGTTCCGAGCACTTGTTTGCCCGGCGCGGCAAAGGCGGCTCCGACGCGGGGGGAATCCGCGTGGGGGGTCGTCTTGAGTAATACCTGGATGATCCGGAGCTGAGTGACCGGGACATCCTCCGGCAGGGCGGGCCAGCCTTGTCGAACGTCCCGGACAAAGAACGTCCCCGTTCCGACAGTGCCTTCGGGGACAGGACTTCCGATTTCGGGTGGGGCAGGGCGGGGCGCCAGGGGGCGGGCCCACAGGCTCGAGATGGCCGGATCGCGGTAGATCAACTCCTTGTTGCCGAAGGCGTCGACGAGGTAGAGACCGAACATGTTCGCCAGGTTCGGTCCCGGTTCTCCCACGAGTTGGTCGAAGCTGTAGGAAACCAGAAAGAGCGTTTCGGAGAGCGGCCAGGGCGATTTGTAGCAATGTCCCGGCCAGCGGCTTTCCTCCTCGGGAATGGTGGTTTCGGCCCAGGGCTCGTGAAACGGGGCCCGCCAGTATTGGCTGACCGGTGTATCGAAGTCATACCCGGTGGGGTTCGGCCCGAATGCCAGAGGGGATTCCGATTCGGGAAAGCGCACCTCCGGCGTCAGGCGCGTGAGTGGCGCGGGACCGTCCACGCCGCGCGCCGGGTCCACCAGGATGATCGACCCCGCGCTCATGCCGTGGTGTGGTCCGGCGGTGGCCATGAGTCGGTTGCTGCCCGGAATTGACCGGGCCTCCCAAATCCCCGTGGGATTCCAGGTGTTGTTGCCAAAGCAGATGCGCGCATCGCTGCCATCCGGGCGCGCGGACCAGAGTTGTTCATAGTGGACGGCGTTGCGGTCGACATAGTCCCAACGGGTATAGACCACGCGCCCGTCGTTCAGGAGGCACGGATCCCACTCGTGCGTTTCGTGGAAGGAAACGCTGCGCGGCTCCTGACCGTCCGGACCCATCCGGGCGAGGGTATAGACGAAGCACGGCCCGCGCCCGCAGCGGTGGAAGCCCCCGCGTTGGGTGGAGACATAAAGAACGTCACCGCCGGGCAGCGCCACCGGCGAGAAGTTGTCCGTGTCGCCCCGGGTCAAAGGGCGAAGGCCGCCGGTGGCCGGGAGGAGTTCGTAAAGGTGGTAGCGCAGATGCCGGGTGGCGTCGTTGAAATCCCAGGCGATCGGGGCTTCCTGAACCGGGCAATAGGCGAAGAACACCTTGCTGCCATCGAAGGAGATCTCCGGGGTCATGAAGTTGCCCGGAACAAGCGCCGGTGGGGTGAGGTCGCGGGTGCGCATGCTGACGCCGGGCTCGGTCAGCACGAAGAGGCCTCCTCCGGGGCGGGCGCAGTATCCGTACGCCTGCGTCAACTGATGGCTCATGACGGAGGGCACGTGTTTGAGGTACAAGAGGGGGGCCTTGGGAAACAGCGGATGGCCGAGCAGCAACCGTCGCCGCAGACGGTGAAGCTCAAGCCAGAGCGTTTCGCTTTCGGCGCCCTCCCCGACCGCATTCCAGTCCACGGCGGCGACGGCCGCCCAGGCGTTCGCTTCGTCCGGGTTCAGGTTGCCAAGGCGGTGCCGTTCGGCCACCAGGGCCGCCATACGGTCCCGCAGTTTTGCCATCGCCTGGCGGTGGGTGCGCGGCTCGCGGGGTGTTTGGATGCCGTCCTGCATGCGCCAGTCCCATTCGATCAGCGCATCGGCGATCTCGGCATGCAGGTCGGGAGAAACGGCAACGGGCCGCCGCGAAAACGGTCGCCGTTCGGGCGTCAGCGAGACCGGACAGTCGCCCCGATTGAAGTCGATGAGTTGCACCGCCCCGGGCTCCGTCCGGGCGTCGATTACCAGGGCGCCGGCTTCGATCCGGCATTCTGGCCCGGACGTCGACAGGGTTCGCGTGCGGAATCGGAAGGCCTCGGGATCGGCTGTTTCGGAAGGCAGATGCAGGCGCACCGTTTCGCCCGGGAAAACCACCGTCGTCATTCGCCACGAAGCCGGTTCGTGCGCATGTCCGGTCAGCAGCACCTGGGTCGTGGCGTTCGGCGCCGCGTAAAACCAGACGCCCGTGGTCGAACCGGGCGCCGGGGGCACGGGGCGGCCGTTGATCGAGATGGAAACGGGCAGGGGCCGCGTCTCGCCGGGCGTGGGCAGGCCCTCACCAGCGCCGACTGGCAGCAGGGCCCCGCCGGCCATCGACACCGCCCCGGCAAGCAGACGCGAGACCATCGGGCTCATGGGATCGGGATTCTACCCCGCTGTGTGGGACCCGCAGGATCGATTGGAGTCATGCAGCCGAAGGTATCCGGCGTGCCGGGGCGTTCAATCCCATACTTTGTCGGCAGGAGTCCTCGCGGCGGGCGCAGGCGGGAAGCGCGCGGGGCCAGACTGGACTGGCGCCCGCGGGGGCGGGTCTTCGGGAAGGCGCTTGTTGCTGGCATGGGCCGCGCCCGGGTTCAAGGCGACGTTTCGCGACGGCTGCGCCCCTGCTATCGTGGAATTGCCGTTCCCCGCGCGAGGTCCGTATGCTCGGGGCATGATCCTTGTTGCAGGGTGTTGGGCCGGTTCGGTCGGCGGGCGTCGCTCCCGGACGGACGGGCAGGTCCGATTTGGCGGGCGGACTCGAGGGGCGGCGTTCGGTGCGGTTCTCCGTGCGCTTGTCCGCGGGTTGCTCCTGCCGCTGGCCGCGCTGGGGTTGGTCAACGGGGCCGAAGCCGCCGATCCGCAACCGTGGCACGAAAGATCCCTCGTCGGTCTCGAAGTGGGTCCCACCGGATCGCAGTTCGGTGGCGATCCCGCGGACGAGGTTTATGCCTCGCGGTTCGATGGCCGGGAGATCGCGCGGCAGACGAAGGCGTGCGGCGGGGAGTATCTGGTGATCTGGGCGCGGGATGGCGACTGGGCCTACTACGATTCTCAACTTCAGCCCAAGTGCCCGGGCCTGGGGAAGCGGGATGTGCTGCGCGAGGCCGTGGCGGAAGGGCATCGGCTCGGTTTGGCCGTCATCGCCTACGCGGTGCAGCAGTATCCCACCCATACCCTGAAGGCCCACCCCGAGTGGCGCGCCGTGGATCAGGCGGGCCAGCCCATCAACCACCTCGTCTGCTTCCGCTCCGGGTACCTCGACTACATGAAGGCCATGCTGGATGAAATGCTGACGTACGGGATTGACGGCTTTCACCTGGACATGGTGGACCAGGGTTTTGGTCCGCCTCACGGCTGTTGGTGCGCGAGGTGCCGCGCGCAATTCGAGCAGCGCCATGGGCGACCGATGCCGCCGGGAATCACGTGGGACGAGGGCTGGGATGCGATGCTCGAGTTCCGCTACGAGGCGAGCGACCGGTTTGAGCAGGCATTGACCGCGCACGTCCGTCGCGGGAATCCCCGGGTCACGGTCGACTTCAACTACCATGGCAATCCGCCCTTCTCGTGGGAGGTCGGGCAGTTGCCGGTGCGGCACGCGCAAAACGGCGACTTTGTGACCGGCGAGACCGGCGTGTGGGGTTTCAGCGCCCTGACCGTTGGGTTGAACGCGGAGTTCTACCGGGCGGCGACCCCGGGGCGGCCCTTTCAGGTGGCGATGCAGCGCGGCGTTCGCATGTATCATGACCAGACGACCCGGCCGTTGAACGATCTCCGTTGGGAACTCTTCACCCTGCTGGCTCACGGGGCCTTCGTGACGATGATCGACAAGACCGGCTTCGACGGCTGGTTGGATCCCGTGGCTTACGAGCGGTTCGGGGCCTGCTTCGACGAAGTCCGGGCGAAGCGGGCGCACTTCGGGCAGGCGCCGGTCCAGGACGTCGGGATCTATTACAGTGCGCGGACGCGGGACTGGGTGGGGCGGGACCGGCCGGCGGAGTATTTCATGGCCTTGCAGGGGGCGCACAAGGCGATGGCCTACGCGCACGTGCCGTGGGGCGTCGTGCATGCCGGGAACGTCACGCTCGCCGCCCTGCGCCGGCACGCGGTGCTCCTGCTCCCGAACGTCGGGATCCTCTCGCCGGGCGAGGTGGCGCTGTTCCGGAGCTATCTGGAGAGCGGCGGTAACATCATCGCCACCGGGCTGAGCGGGGCTTGCGACGGCATGGGGCGGCCGCAATCCAACGGCGCGCTCGAGTCGCTGGCCGGCGTCCGGCTGGTGCGGACGTTGGCCTCGACGGACAACTGGGTCCGGCTGCCCGGGGCGGAGGACCGGGCGGACGACAGGCTGGCGGCCATGGGGACAGGCGTGCGCTCGGACTGGCCGTTCTTGGTACGCGGCCCGGCCGCGGTGATCGAGCCGACCACCGCGCAGGTGTGGGGGGAACTGTTGGCTCCGCACCGCACGCGGTTGCACGCGGAGGGGCGCTACAACGCGGATTGGCCCATGAGCGCCGATCAGCCTGTCGGGCCGGCCATCGCGCTCAACCCGGTGGGCCGGGGGTGGTTCCTCACGCTCGCCGCTTCCCCGGACCGGGCCACCTCCAGCGACCATCACATCGTCGAGGCGCGACGCCTGTTGGTGAATGCGGTGCGGGCGTTGCATCCGAATCCGCGGCTTCGCATTGACGCGCCCGCGAACGTCGAGGCGGTGGTGACCGACGACCCTGTCCGGCGGATCCTGCGCGTGCATCTGCTGGGCTACAACCCGCCGCCCCAAACTACGCCGCCAAAGGACCGTCCCTACGCCCTGCCCGTGCCGATCGAGGACGCACCTATGTACCGCGCCACACTGCGGTGCCGCGAGGCGGTGCTGGAGGCCGGCGCCGTGAATCCGCGCACGCGCATCACGGCCGAGGCCGGTCGCGTCGACCTGGTAATCGAGGACATTCACGAGGTGATTTGCCTGCGGTATTGAGGGTCGGCTTCGCGGATTGACGGCGCGGGTGTCATGACTACGATTTGCCCCGTCCACTCCGCAGGTCCGCCGCGTCGCGGCGGGTTGGCGGGGGGGCACATGCGCGATGAACAAGATTCTGGTTCTGTTTGATTCGGCGAGCGGCAACACCGCCAAGATGGCCCGGTTGGTGGCCGAGGGGGCGCAGTCGTTCGAGGGCACGGAGGTGCGGTTGCGGTCGGTGGAGGAAGCCGGCGCGGATGATGTCCTCTGGTGCGAGGGGATCGCGGTGGGCACCCCGACGAACATGGGGGTGCTTTCCTGGAAGATGAAGCGCTTCTGGGACGACGTGATGCTCGAGCACTGGATGAAGATCGACGGGAAGATCGGCTGCGCGTTCTCCTCCTCGGGGGCCTGGGGTGGCGGCATGGAAATCGCGTGCCAGTCGGTGCTGACCATCCTGATCAACTTCGGCTTCCTGGTGTTCGGGGTGACCGATTACTCGGGCAAGCTCACCACGTTGCATTACGGCGCGGTGGCAGCGCGCGAGCCGCGCGACGAGGACAGCCAGGCGGCGTGTCGTTTGCTGGGGGTGCGGCTGGCGGAATGGACGGCGCGATTCGTGCATGGCCGCGCCGAGGCGCATCCCGGCAACCGGTTGGCCGAACGGCGCGGTCCGAACGGCTGATCAAGGGGCCTCGCAACCGATCACCAGCAGGTGGTCGTCGCCGCGCAGCACCAGCTCCGCCGGCGGGTTGACGTAGAGGCGCTCGGTGCGTCCCGGGCGCGGCGCCGCCGGTTCAACGCCCACCAACAGCAGATTGCGTTGCGCTTTGAGGCGGGTGATGGCCTCGCCCACGGTGAGGTTGTCGAAATCCGCCGGCGCTGCCATCCGGTAGAACTGGCTGCCGCGGTCCACGCTCAGGAGTTCATCCAGCATGCGCACCAGCCCGCCGGTCCGCGTGGAATGAGCGATGAGGTTGCCCATGTACTCGTCGCCCACCAGGATTTCCTCGACCCCCGCCAGTTCGAGCACCTTGCCATTGTCGCGGTTCAGCAGCTCGACACACGTGTGGATGCCACGGTGGAGTTTCTCGATGGTGAGGGCGGCGAGGACGGTGCGCGCGTCGCGGTCCTGGTCCGAGCGGGGCTTCGATTTGTCCGCCAGCAGGATGGCGCGGCGGGCGTGTTCGACGCGCACCTGGCGGAGCACGTCGGCGGAGGTGTAATCCGCCCGGATGAAGAAGATCAACCCCCGGTTCACGCCCGAGCGGGGCAGTTCGGGATCGTGATCGAGTTCCGCCACGATGACGATCGGGTGACGCCGCGTGGCCCGGTCGGCCTGCAGTTCCTGAATGATGCGCGGCGCGGAACGGTTCCAGCCGCAGATGAGGTAATGATCCGTCAGATCGTCGATTTCCATTTCCTTGACCTCCATGCCGCCGCGCAGGCGCGCGACCATGACCGCCGAAACGATGCCGGTGAACATCGCGAACAGGGTGAATCCGCCGAGCATCACGGCGAGGGTGACGAGGCGTCCGGCCCAGGTGGTCGGGACGGCCCCGATGGGTTCGCCTGCCATCATGGTGAACAGACTCCACCACACCGCCTGGTCGAAGTGGCTGAATTCCGGGTTGCGCCCCTCGACCACATTGATCCCGACGGCGCCGAACAGCAGGATCATGAGCAGGGCGGCGGCCACGACGATGTTCTGCGCCAGACCTTCGTGGAACAACTGACCCAACCGCCGCGTCCGCCGGCTGATCCGGACCCCGAGTGGAATGAGGCGCAACAGCCGCAGCACGCGCAGCATGCGCAGCGGACGGATGAGGGGCACGGTCGACAGCGCATCCAGCCAGTATTCGCGCCAGAAAAACCGGCTGCTCCGGGCCACGTACCAACGGATGCTCAATTCGATCACAAACAGCGCCGTGATGGCGTCGCCCAGCACCTCGAAACGGAGCCGGTTTGGGTCGTCCGCCGGCGTCAAACGTTCCAGGACGATCAGCACCACGCTCAAGATAATCAGCGCGCCGACCGTGAGTTCGGTCGCCGTGTGACGAATCCATCTGTCGAGCCGTGCTTTCATCCCGCCGTCGTCCGCCCCGCCAAGCCCGCGTCAAGCGGCGGGCGCGGGCGTAACTTGACCTCCGTTTTCCGACGATTCCGCCGGCCCGGGAGAGCCTGCGGCGCGCCTTGGCGGCGGGTTTGGCAGGCCTGACAGCCAGCCGAACATGAGAAAAGCCGCCCAGCCGATGGGGGGAATGTAGAGTCCGAATTCCGCCGCGCTTTGCAGACCCCAACCGAGCAGGCCGAGCCACATGGCGAAGTGCAGGGGATCGCGCCAGCAGCGTCGCGCCAGCAAGCCCAACCCGCCCCACACGAAGGCCGCATAGGCGAACGCCCCGGGCAGGCCCGAGTCGCACGCCTGCTGGAGGTAGTCGTTGTGGGCCAGGCGCGCCATCTCCGCCTCGGGCGTCTTGCGCTGGCGGTATTCCCGGGCGAAGGCCCCGGGGCCGGCCCCGAGTACGGGATGATCGCGCACGGTCTGCGCCGCGGCGCGCCAGTAATCGAAACGCGCGCCGACGCTCGTCGCACCGCGTTCGAAATAGTCGGCGAAACGGACGAAGAAAGCCGCCAGGCCGGCGACGAGCAGCAGGGTGGAAAACCCGATCTTCCAGCGCCTGGCGAAAGGCAGGCGCCAGAAGAGCACCGTCCCCATGAGGAGCGCGACGAGCCAGCCGGCCTTCGATTTCGACCAATAGAGACAAGCCAGTCCGGCCGCCGCGAGGGCGCCACCGAGCAGCACGCGCGAGGGGGGCGTGAGGAACCCGAGCAACCGCCATGCGCCGACGCTCACCGCCGGGAGCATGAGCAGCAGCACGCCGGCCAGCGCGTTGGGATAGAGCAGGGTGGCGAAAACGCGCATCTTGTTGACGCGTTCGAGGTATTCGGGGGGCAGCAGGTCCCGGTCGGGGCGGGCGAGGATCTGGTCCCGCGCCGCGGCGAGCCCGCCGAAATGTTGCTCGAAGCCGGTCGCGAGCATGAACCCGAAGCCCACCAGGTAGCAGAGCCAGAACACCCGCCCTTCGCGCTCCCCGCCGAGGGCCGCCAGGCCCACGTAATAGCAAAGCGCGACGGAACCCAGATAGGGCAGGGTGACCCGGGTGAGCGCCGCATCCACGGTGCCCGACGCCGCCAGCAGCTGCCACCCGAACCACACCGCCGGCAGGGCGAGCAACCACCGTGGGGCCTCGGGCCGCCAACGCGCCCGGAAGAGGCAGACCAAGGTCGCGAGGAACAGGGCGCCGTAACCCCAGCGCAGCGGCCAGGCGAAGAAGAGGTATTCGTAGAAGCTGCCCGGCGCCGTGGTATACCGATCCAGCAGCGCCGGATTGCCGAACTTGGCCACGGCGAGCCCGAGCAACGCGCCCAGCGCCGCCTGGTTGAGCCAGGAACGGGGGGGCGTTGGCGGTCCGCTTCCGGCGGGCTTCCCGACCGGGGAGGCGGCGGCGTCCGGGCCGGGTTCGTTTCCGCGCGGCGGTGGCGGAGGGGGCGGGGTTGCAGCGGACGGGCGGGACTTGGAAGCGCGGCGTTTCACAGGCGCAAGCGCAGCAAACCGACCTCGAGGGCGAGGGCTTCCTGGACGTTGGTGAAGAGGAGCCGCAGGGTGCCTTCGATGGCGCGAAGATTTCCGATGGCCTCGGTCGGGCGGAGGCGTTCCGCGATGCGGGCGCTGTCTTGTGCGAGGTCGGGAAAGCTCAGAAAGACCGGGTCGCCGCCGAGGGTGTGCAACCAGACGTCGCGCAACCACCAGAGCAGACCGGCCAGGAAATCCCCGCGTTGCCGGCGGTACTCAGACTCGACGGCCGCGCTGAGTTCCGCCTCCCAACGTTCCCGCAACGAGGGTTCGATGTCGGTGTAGCGTTGCAGCGGCGATCGGGCGGCAACTTCCTCCTGTATGCGCTCGCGCAGGCGCCCGAGTTCCTCCTGCAGCCGGGCGATCATCCGGTAACGGGCCAGCAGGCCTTCCTCGCCGCCGGCGGCGCTGCGGCTGAATTCCTGGAGCCAGTCGCGGTACGGACCGGTCGGCCGACCGCCGGTTTCGCTGCCGAGGTTCAGGCGAAGGCAGCGGGATCGAATGGTGTCCAGCACGCGCGACGGTTCGGTGCTGAGCAGAATCAATACCGAGCGTTCGGGTGGTTCTTCGAGCGTCTTGAGGAAGGTGTTGGCGGCCTGTTCGTTGAGGCGTTCCGCGCCGACCAGGACCGCGACCTTCCAGCCGGGGCCGTTCGGCTTCATGTGCACCACACGCAACAGGCCGCGCATCAGATCGACGGTGATGACCCGCGTCTTGGATTCGGGTCGCAGCCAATGCACGTCGGCATGGACGTCCCGCGCCACCTGGCGGCAGGCCGGGCAGGTGTCGCAGGCATCGACGGGCAGATCTCCGCCGGCGCTGCGCTTCGGATCGGTGCAGCTCAACGTGGCGGCGAGCGTCCGGGCGACCTGCTCCAACGCCGGGAGATCGGGGCCGGAAATGAGGTAGGCATGCCCCAGGCGTCCCTGTTCCAGACTGCGCTGAAGCAGCTCGATTCCGGCCTGTTCCTGTTGGAGTTCCGCCAGTGCCATTCGTGGAAGTCCGCCCTCAACGGACGCGTTGCCCGCCGTCGATTGGGTCTCACCTTGCCGGGTCGCGACCGGGCTGACCAGCCGAAAGGCGGGAGCTGGCGTGAGCCCGCGCGCCTTTTGGCCATCTCGGACCGCGGAATTCATTCCGCAGCAAGCGTGAGTTCCGGCGGGGCGGTCGGAACGGACTCCGTGCGTCATTTCCCCAGTCGCCTTGAACCCGGAGAAAGCTGAGATGCGCACCGCGAGCCCGCTGAAACGGGACTGGAAAACCGGGCGTTTGGGGCGTATGTAGTCCGAGTAAGGCGCGGGCCAGCGCGGGTGGTCGGGACGGGACAACCTATCACTTCGGCTCCGCCGGCAGTGAATCATGAAAATGAAGCCCTCCTTTGCAGTGGCGGCGCTCACGGTGTTCGTGGGCGCGTGCCTCTTTCCCTCGGCCGCGACGCCCCACGCCGGACCGCTCCCCGAGGCGCCGGTGATTGCCCAAGTGATGGTCGCCGACGATGATCTGGTCCTTACCGTCGCCGTGCCCCCCGGATGCCGGCGCGTGGTCCTCGAATCGCGCGCGCAACCGGTCGGCGGCGCCTGGGTGCCACGGGCGGTCGAATGGACGGACGGTGAGGGAGGCGTCGTGACCTTCCAGCTGCCGCACGCCCGGCAGGCCGAGATTTTCCGTGTGCGCGGGGATGAGAACGGCGAGTTGCCGGCGTCGTTCTACGCGGGGCCGACGGAATTCGCGGGCGGCGACGATACGGGCTTCTGGCGCTATGGCCCGATTGACGCGATCGGTGCGCCCGAGGGGGGCGGCGCTTCCGATGCGGATACCAACCGCGAGGTGCAGGAGTCCGACATCTGGCAGCTCCGGGGAAACAGGCTCTATTTCTTCAATCAACTCCGGGGGCTTCAGGTCCTCGATGTCACCGACCCGGATCACCCGGTGGTCACGGCCCGGCTCGCGTTGCCGGCGGTCGGGGAGCAGATGTATGTCCTCGACGACACGCATGTCGTGCTGCTGGCGCGTTCGGGCTGCGCGTGGCCGTCGTTGTCGGAAGTGCTGGTGGTGAAGGTGACGGGGGACTCGGCGTTGGTTGAGAGTGCGTTGCCCGTGGACGGGAGCATTCAAGAGAGCCGCATGGTGGGTTCCGCCCTGTATGTCGTTGCCCAGACCTATCGGGAAAGCGCGCGGGCCGGCGACGGCGGGGCGGATGCAGAGAGGGTCTGGGAGTGGGGATCGCTGGCTGTCTCGTTCGATCTCGCCGATCCGGAGAATCCGGCGCCCGCAGGCTCCCTGTGGTTTGCCGGACAGGGGAACGTCGTTTCCGCCAACGATCAATGGTTGCTCGTCGTCACCCAGGAAACGGGGGATTGGTGGCAGTCGCTGATCCGGTTGGTGGACATCTCGGATCCTGCCGGGGCGATGGCGCCACGGGGTTGGGTGCGGCCGGCAGGCCGGGTGGCGGACAAGTTCAAAATGAACCTCGACGGCGAGGTCCTGGCCGTGGTCTCGGAGGATCTGAACCGGGATACGGGGGGACTGCGCGCCAGTGTGTTGCAGACGTTTTCCCTGGCCACGCCGGATGCGCCGGAGCGATTGGGCGCGGTCGCGGTGGGGCACGGAGAAGCCCTGTTCGCCACGCGCTTTGACGGCGACCGGGCGTATATCGTGACCTTCGAGCGCGTCGATCCCTTGTGGGTCGTCGATTTGAGCGATCCCCGAAACCCGCGCGTCGCCGGCGAATTGGAGATTCCGGGTTGGTCCACCTACATCCATCCGCTGGGCGACCGCCTGGTCACGGTGGGCGTGGACAACACGGAGGGATGGAAGGTGGCAGTGCAGTTGTTCGACGTGCAGGACCCCGCGCGTCCGGCGCTGCTGTCCAAGGTGCCGCTCGGCGAGAACTATTCGTGGAGCGAGGCGAACTACGACGAAAAGGCGCTCAAGGTGCTGCCGGACGAAGGGTTGATCCTGGTGCCGTATCAGGGCTGGACCGGGGAAGGGCAGGCCAACCGGCTGCAATTGGTCGACTGGCAGGGCGACGAGCTGGTGGCCCGGGGCGTCATCGAGCACAGCCTTTCCGCGCGCCGTGCCACCAGCCACGCCGGGCGCATCCTCTCCGTTTCGGGGCGCGAGTTCGTGGTGGTCGATGCCGCGGATCGCGATGCCCCGGAAGTCACCGCCCGGCTTGATCTGGCGTGGGCGGTCGACCGGTTGGTCGTGGTCGGGGAGCATGTCGTGCAGGTTTCCGACGGAACGGATTGGGGTGCCACCGCCGGCGCCGCCCTGCGGGTGAGTTCGCGGGACGCTCCGGACGAGGTCCTGGCCACAGTGTACCCGGCGAACCCGTGGCCGGTGGTGGGGCTGGAGGTTTCCGGCGACCGGCTCTTTCTGCTGCAGGCGGACTACAACGGATTCTGGGCGGTCCCCGAGGATGGCGCGGGGGGGGCAGGGGAGGCCGAGCCGGCCAACGTGGCTTTGACGGTTTACGCGCTCGATGCCCTGCCGGAGGTGGTCGAGATGGGCCGGGCGGAGGCGCGGGTCGAGGGCGTCAGCTATTCCTCGCAGATGGAAGCGCTCTGGACGGGTTCGGGGTTGCTGGTGTGGAGCGAGGAGGGCGGGGGTTACTGGCGGGGATGGATCGATGCGCCGATGATCGATGTGGCCATTGCCCCCGGTCGGTGGTGGCCCTGGTGGGGCGGTGGCGGACGCCTGTGGGTGTTCGATGTCACGGACCCCGGGCTGCCGGTGCTGCGGTCCACCCTGGATCTGGCGCAGAACGGGGAGCGCTGGGGATTCAGCCGGGCGCAGGTTGCCTCGGGACTGGTCTATCGCAGCAGCCAGCAGTCGGAGTTCATCCCGTTTGAACCGGACGCCGACCCGAGCGATGGAGAGCCGGTGAAGGGCCGGTATGAAGTGCGGCATTTTCTGCACGTGGTTGATCTCACGGATCCGGACCTGCCGACCGTGCGTGAACCGGTGAACATTCCCGGTCAGTTGCGCGGTCTCTCGCACGCCGGCGCTCTGCTCTACACGGTGGGGCCGCACTACGACAAGGAAGGGTTGACTGACTGGGTCAACCACCTGGATGCGAGCGCCTACGAGGGGACGAAGGCGGCGTTGGTGGCCTCTCTGCCGCTGCGCGAAATCTGGCCGGAGCCGGTCCGGCTCGGGGATGGGTGGCTTTTGCAGCGTCCGCCGACGGCCGACAACGGCGAGGCGCTCCTGGAGGTCTGGGGCCTGACCGGGGAGGGGCGGTTCGCGATGAGCGGGAGCCTGGCCCTGTCGGCCCGGGTCAACGAATGGGTGCCGGTAGGGGATGGGGTGATCGCCCGACGCAGCGGATACCTCGAGCTGTTCGGCGTGGTGTCCAGAGCTCCGGTCCGGCTGAAGTCCGCGGGCGTCTCCGACTGCCAGTGGTTCAACCTGGAGCGGGCGGTTGTGGCGGATGCGGTCTGGTTGCCGCTGGGGGATTACGGGGTCGGGCGGGCTGCCTGGCTCCCTTGAGGCCGGGACGGGCGCCGGTCACGGCTGGGAGCGCCTGGCCGAGATGGCCTCCGCGAGCATCGACAGTGCTTCACTGCGGTAAAGTGAGCCGATCAGCTTGAATTCGGTCAGATTGTTGACCACGGGCACGCGGCGAAGTTCGCTGGCGAGCAGATGCGGCAGCGCGTCGCGCAGTTTTTGCCCGGGGGTGAAACACCGGGGCGGTGGCCGCATGACGTCCATCGCAATGAAGACCCGGAACTCCTGGCCCTGGGCCGCGTGCAGGTATTCCTTCAGATCTTGCAGGGCCACCATGCCGACCAGGCGTTCCTCCTCATCCACCACCGGAATGAAGTTGTTGGTGATGCGAAGGAATCGGTCGGAGATCTCCCGCAGCGTCGCGGAGCGTTTCAAGGGCGGCACTGGTTCGCGCATCAGATCCCCGACGGTTTCCTCGAGGGCGCCACCGAGGCGGGTGGTGTCCTCCGGCAGCAGGCCTTTCCGGCGCAGGGGTTCGGTGTAAATCGAAGCCTGGTGCAGACGCCGTCCCACGAGGGTCCCCACCGCGCAGGCCAGCATCAGCGGCGGCATGATCGAATAGTCCGCCGAAATCTCGAAGACGATGATCATAGCCAGCAGCGGCGAATGCGTGGTGGCGGCCAGCACGGCTCCCATGCCGACCAGGGCGAACACGCCGTGCCCGAAATCGGGGCTGATCCAGCCCAGTTGCTGCAAGAGGTGGCTGAACACGCTCCCCAGCGCCGCCCCTACGAACAGCGTGGGTGTGAAGACGCCGCCCACCGTGCCGGACCCGACCGTCACCACCGTGCAGACCAACTTCGCAACGAACAGCCCGAGCAGGAACACCAGGGTATAGCCCGCTTCATCCCCGAGGATCCGGGAGGTTGCGGCATAGCCGTTACCCCAGACCTCGGGGTAGCGGACCGCCACGGCGCCGACCAACAACCCGGCCAGCCCGAGCCGGGCGAACACCGGCAGCCGGGTCCGGGCGAAGGCGCGCTCGCTCAGGTTGAGGAGCTTCAGGAACAGCGCTCCGGCGATCCCCGCGGGGATGCCAAGGACGAGAAACCACGGGAGCTGGGCGATGGCCGTGAACTCGAAGGGTGGGACCGTGTACCAGGGGGCGATGCCGAAGAACGTGCGCGACACCATCGCCGCCACGACCGAGGCGCAGACCAGCGGCGCGAACAAGTGCATCGAGAAATTGCCCAGCACGATTTGCGCGGCGAAGACGGCCCCGGCGATGGGCGCGTTGTACGCCGCGGCAATGCCCGCGGCCGCCCCGCACGCCACAAGCACGCGGAGCCGGTATGGCGGCCAGGAGAAGAGCTGGCCTCCTTTCGAGGCGAGCGTGGCGGACAACTGGGCGATCGACCCCTCGCGCCCAATCGAGGCCCCGGTGGCGATGCTCAACAGTGAGGAAGCGGCCTTTACCAGGGTCGTGCGCAACGGCAGCCGTCCGTCGCCCGCCACGATGACCTCGAGCATGTTCGACGATCCCTGGGGACCCACCGCCCGCAAGCCGTACTGGAGCACGAGACCGGCCATGCACCCGCCCAGTGCCGGCACGAGCAGTCGCAACCACCAGACCATGACCTCCGCGATCTCGACCACGTCCCCCGGCTGCCGCAATGCGATCACCTTGATGAGTTCAGTTCCGAGGTGGAACAGGAAGTTCGTCAGGCCGGCGACGATTCCGACCGCGGCAGCGAGGACCAGGTGAAAGGTCTCCTCCCGCGGCTGCCAGCGTTGCCTCCAGCCGAGCAGGCGCTCGCGATGTCGCCGATAGACGCGGCGCGCCATTCGCCGGAGGCGGTTCCATCTGGTGAAACTCGTGCTCATTTCCAGCCCTTCAGGCGCATCACCATAGAAGACGCAGGCAGGCAAAGCCAGAAACAAGGTCCCGTTCCGGGCCGCACGGCGACTTTATTCAGATTCCTAGGCGCTTGCGCTTGTTGGAGTTGAGGGAAGTGCCTACCGTTGTTGGTGGTTTGCCTCGTAGTAGGTGCGGGAGGAAATCGAACGACACCGCCACTCGCTCCGGGGCCTTCACCGCCGATCCGCCCCTCTCGCTGCTCAAACACCTCCAGGAGATCTGCCAGGAGGATCCCGCCATCCCGTTCCGTTTCCTCTTCAAGTACTACTGCAAATGAAAACGCCGTGCTTAGGACGAGGCGGGCGGCCTCCGCCCACCGATTCCGAAACCCCGAATTCCAGGGATCATGGCACCCGGCCTGGCGCCTGCCCGCCAGGGGAACGGGACAGCGAGGAACGGGCATCTTGCAGCAGGGCGCGGAGGCATCTAAGCTCCGGGGCAAGGCAGCCGGAATCAGGAACAACATGACGGACCGGAACGTAAGCTGGACAAGCATGGGGCGACCACGCGGTCGACGTCCATTCGGCGGCCCTCTGGGCCTTGCCGCCGGTTGGCAGCGCTGGTTGCCGGCCGCCCTCGCCGGTTGCGTGATCGCGCACGCCGACCCGCTCGCGGAGCGCTTCACCGGCGAGATTCTCCCGGTGCTCCAGAATGGCTGCGTTCGCTGCCACGGCAACGAGAAGGCCAAAGGGGGCGTGAATTTCGAGACGTTCACCCAATACGAGCAGGTGCTCGAACACCGCGCCCTGTGGACCACGGTGCTCGAACGGGTGCAGGCCGACGAGATGCCGCCGTCGGGCGCCCCGCCATTGGGCTACAGCGAACGCCAGACCCTCATGACCTGGCTGCGCCAACTCCCGGCCGTGACGCCCGACTGCGACAAACTGGCGTCGGACCGCACGCAGAGCTTTTATCGCGGCTACGTCATGAGCCGCCGGCTGACGCGGGCGGAATACGAGAACTCGCTGCGGGATCTGCTCGGGGTGGCCGTCGACGCCGGCCGGTTGCTGCCCGCCGACGGCGCCGGGGGCGAAGGCTTCGACAATACGGGGGACACCCTGTTCACCTCCTCGTTGACCATCGAGCGCTATCTGGAAGCGGCGGACCAGGCGCTGCGTCGCGTGCTTCCCGACGATCCATCGCAACTCGATCCGGCGTCCGCCACGGCGCGCGAGGCCTTGCTCGCCCCGGCCCACGAGGCGGGCGCCGCTCCGCGCGACGCGGCCCGTCAGGTGATTTCACGTTTCGCCCGCCGCGCCTGGCGACGTTCGGTGGACGGGACGGAAACGGACCGGTTGGTGACGCTGTTCGACCGTGCCTTCGAGCGCGGCGATGGCTTCGACGCTGCCGTCCGGCTCGCATTGAAAGGGGTGCTGGTCTCGCCGCATTTTCTCTTCCTCGCGGAGCCGGAACCGGAGGCGACCGGCATCGTGCCGCTGGCGCCCTTTCCCCTGGCGAGCCGGCTCGCGTTTTTCCTCTGGGCCTCACTGCCGGACGAGGAACTCCTCGCCGCGGCCGAGTCCGGCGCCCTGCAGGAAAATGCCACGTACCTTGCCCAGGTCCGACGCATGTTGCAGGATCCGCGGGCGGATGCGTTCGGGGAGCGGTTTGCGCTCCAATGGCTGAAGCTGGACGGTTTCGGGCGGGAATCGCGACCCGACCCGCGCAAATTCCCCGAGTTCGACGACGCCCTCGCCGACGCCATGCGGCAGGAGGTGGTCTCCTTCTTCAACCATCTCGTCCGCGAAGACCGGCCGCTGCTCGACTTGATCGACGCCGACTACACTTTCGCCAACGACCGCCTCGCGGCTCTCTACGGGCTTCCGGCTCCGGGCGGCCCCGGTTTTCAGAAGATCTCCCTCACCGCCCCCGAACGTGGCGGTGTCCTCGGCATGGCGGCGGTCCACACGGCCACCTCCTATCCGTTCCGCACCAGCCCGGTGCTCCGCGGCAAATGGGTGCTCGAGGTCGTGCTCGGCGACCGCATGCCGCCGCCGCCGGCCAACGTCCCCGCGCTCGAAATCGACGAACAACACGTCACCGCCGCGTCCCTGCGCGAGAAGCTCGAGCAGCACCGGCGCGATCCCTCCTGTGCCGCCTGCCACGACCGGATGGACCCGCTGGGCTTCGGGCTCGAGTCGTTCGATGTGCTCGGTCGATTGCGGGACGGACAGAACGGCGAACCGGTCGACGCCTCGGGCACGTTGCCGTCGGGCGAACATTTCACGGGGCCGGCAGGGTTGAAGGCCGTGATTCGCAGACGACAGGACCCGGTGTTGCGCCACCTCGTGCGGCAGATGACCGGTTACGCGTTCGGCCGGGAATTGAACCGGTTCGACGAATGCGTCATCCGCGACGCCATGAAGGCGTTGGCCGACCGGGGCTACCGGGCCTCGGCGCTGATCGAGACCCTCGCGACCAGTTTCCCCTTCCGGCACCGCTTCTACGCCGCGCCGGAAAGCCCGGAGGCAAAGGAATCATGAAGCACTGGAGAATCCCGCGGCGGACCTTCCTCAAGGGGGCCGGCGCCACGCTCGGCCTGCCGATCCTCGAAGCGATGGGCGAGGTCCTCAATGGCGCCTCGGCCACGGCCGCCGCCACGACCACGTCCGAACGCACGGTGCGTCCGCCGGTCCGTCTCGCCTGCCTGTTCTACCCGAACGGCGTTTGGGAGGACACCTGGTATCCGAAGACCGCAGGAGCCGCGTTTGACCTGCCGTTCGCCATGGAACCGCTGGCCCCGCACCGCGACCGTCTCCTGGTCTTCTCGGGCCTGGACAAGGCGAACAGTCGCAGCGGCGACGGCCACTACGCCAAGACCGCGAACTTCCTCACCGGCCTGCCCGTCCGGAAAACCACCGGCAAGGACCTCAGCGTCGGCGGCCTTTCGATCGACCAACTGTGCGCCCGCGAGATCGGTCACCTGACGCCGTTGCCCTCGCTCGAACTGGGCATCGATCCGGTCATTTCGGGCATCGACACGAACGTCGGCTACACGCGGCTCTACGGTTCCTACATTTCCTGGCGTTCGCCCTCGGTCCCGGTCGCGCGGGAGATCAACCCGCAACTGGCCTACGAACGGTTGTTTGGAGTGTTCCGCGCCGCGCGGCAGCCGACCCGGGATGATCGTTCGCAAGCCGGGGACCAGCAGGCGTTGCTGGACCTCGTGCTTGAGGACGCCCGTCGGTTGCGGACGCGTCTCGGTCGGGACGATCAATTCAAGCTCGACGAATACATGGACGCCGTCCGGGATGTGGAGAAGCGCATCGCGTTCTTTGCCCGGCAGGACCGGCGCGAATGGGGCCCCGGCGGATTGCCGGCGGCCGACGACCTCGCGGCTCCGACCGGCGCGCCCGGTGATCATCAGGAGCACGTGCGGCTGATGCTTGACCTCATCGTGCTCGCCTTCCGGACCGACGCGACGCGCATCAGCACGTTCATGTTCGCGAACGACGTTTCGGGCAAGAACTTCTCGGCCCTCATTCCCGGCGTCAACGGCGGCCATCACGAACTCAGCCATCACCAGAACGAACCGGCCAAGTGCGAGGGGTACTCGAAGATCAACCGGTGGCACAGTGAGCAGCTCGCCTACCTCTGCGACCGCATGGCGGCCATTCGCGAAGGCGAACGAACCCTGCTCGACAACAGCCTGCTGCTGTTCGGATCCAGCCTGTCCGACGGGAACCGGCACGATCCGAACAACCTCCCGATCCTCCTCGCCGGCGGCGGTGGCGGCTCGATCAAACCGGGGCGGCACATCGCCAGCCCGAAGAACACGCCGCTCTGCAACCTCTACGTCTCGCTGCTCGAACGCATGGGGACCCCGGTCGACGCGTTCGGCGACAGCACGGAGGCGCTCCCGCTGAGCTGAGCGCGCGCCGGCGAAAGCCCGCACGCGCGTGGATTTCAGCGCCCGACGGCACGGCGGCGGCGGTGGATTGCGTTGACCCGGCTTACCCCCGCTCCGGCACGGAGCCGTCGGCCTGGCGGACGGAATATCGATAGACCGGCAACCCCAGCAATGCCACGCCGAGAGCGGCCAGGGCGATCCAGGGCTTGTAGGCCACCGAGCTGTAGATCAACCACCCGCACACCACACTGAACACGACCGTTGGCAGCGGGAACCACGTGACCCGGTAGGGACGCGGGCGGGCGGGGTCCTTCCGCCGCAGGATCACGACCGCCAGCGTCGTGCCGAGGAAAAAGGAGTAGACCGCCGGTGCGGTGTACAACACCGCGTCCATGAACGAACCGAGGGCTACGATCAGGACCACGGCGATCAATCCCTGCAACAGAAGCGCCGGCACCGGAGTGCTGCGCCGGGCATCCCACGCGCCCAGCCGACGAAACACGCGATGGTCCGCCCCCACGGCGTAGGAAATCCGCGCGCCGGTCAGCACGAGACCATTCAACGCGCCCAACGCCGAGACGCACACCAAGGCGCTGATCAACTTGGCTCCCAGGTCGGGGAAGGCCGCGGCGATGGTGTCGCTGGCCACGGCCTTCGAGTTCGCGACGCCCGCGTAGCCCAGCGCCCGCAGGAAGGCGACATTGGCCAGCAGGTAAAGCGCGGTCACCGCCACGGTGCCCCGGACCAGCGCCCGCACCAGGTTCCGCTGCGGATGCCGCACCTCGGCCGCCACGTAGGCCATCTCGTTCCAACCGCCGAACGTGAACAACACGAAGATCAGGGCCAGGCTCAATGGCAGCGGCGTCACCTCGACGACCGCCGGCTTTTCGGGCGGCGCGACGAGGGCCACGGTGAAAATCGCCAGCAGACCCATGGCCTTGAACGCGGTGAGGAGGTTTTGGGTCCACTTGCCCTGCCGTACGCCAAGCACGTTGATGCCTGTCACGGCCAGCACGGCGGCCGCGGCCAGCGCGCGCTGGGCCCAGCCGGTTTCGATTCCGAACGCCGCGCGGGCGTAGGTCGCGAAGGCAAAGGCCATGACCGCGATGTCCCCCGGCCGTACGATCACCAATTGCACCCAAGCGAACAGAAATCCCGCCCACCTGCCGTACGCCCGCCCGAGATAGACGTAGTCGCCGCCCTGATGCGGATAGGCGGAGGCCAGTTCGGCGTAGCCCAGCGCGCCGCACAGCGACAGCAGACCGCCGGCCACCCAGAGCAGCAGCAACCCGCCGCCGCTGCCGGCGCCCTTGGCGATGTCGGGCGTCATCTGGTAGATGCCGACGCCGATGATGATCCCGACGATCAGGCTGGTGGAATCCACCAGACTGAGTTCCTTGCGCGGCTGGTTTTCGTTCATGGAACAGGCTTCGACACCAGACCGCGCGCGGGCAAGAAGCCAACGGCTCGTATGGGGCGGGGATTCACGGCGCCTCCCGTTCCGCCAGCACGGCGCTCGCGTGCCGGGCGTAATGCCCCTGCAATCCGGACGCGTAGGCACGCAGGATCCCCTCGCCCACTCCCTCGTGATCCCCGCAACGAAAGAGCGCGCGGGCCAGCACCAGTTCGATCAGTTCGCGGTTGCGCACCGACGTATCGGTGCCGCTCGACGGCGGATCGGTCCGGGCGCGTTCGATATCCTCGACCGCGTGCCCGGTCATCCCGGGTTGGCGCAACAGGGCCGCCAGCGCCGGCGCCGCCGCCCGATCCGCCAGGGCTTCGCAGGCTTCCGCGACCGCCCGGAAGTGCGAGAATTCGCTGTCCGGCTTCAACTTCGCCGCAAAACCCAGGATCGCGGCCAGCGCCCGGGGATCCCGGGTCCTTCCCAGCGCGATGATCCGGCTGTCCAACGGACTCAAGCTCGCGCCGAACTGCCCCATGCCCGTGAACCGCCAACCGGCGTCGGGTTCCTCGTCCTGCACGGCTTCGACCAGCGTTTGAGCCCCCGTTGCGTCGCCCAGCATGCCGAGCACGTGGGCGTAGGCGAGTTTGCCGTCCCACGTCTCGGCGGTTCGCCACGCCTCGCGCACCATCGGCTCCGCCAACTCCCGGTGGGCCAGAATCACCTCCAAACCCTCCCAGTCGTTCACCAGCGAAGTCACCGCCGCCGCGACCTCATCCCGCGCCATCGGCAGGGTGTCCTCCGCCGTGAGCACAAACCGCGGCAGGTTCCCCTGCTCGACCAGATGCCGCTGCAACACCTTCACGTCGATGCCGCGCGGCGTGATGCCTTCCGCCGCCGACATGGCGCAGGCCACCCCGGCCGCATACCCCTGGTTCTGCACGTCAGCCTGCATCCGGATGACCGGCACGGCATCGCGATCCGCACTCGCCCCGAGCCCGGTCACCACCACGCCCTCGATTCCCCGCGGCAGGAGACACCGGTAGGGCACATGCACGAAGAGGTCTTCGCGGTCCGGCGGCCGGATCAGGAACATCGGATGCACCGTGAACCCGTGCGTGTCGAAGTTGCTCTTGGCCACCACCACCGTGTCCGGATGCAGGCGGTTCAACATCATGTCCATCGGCGTGAGCGTCGCGTCGCCGACAATCTGCCGGCGTTCCCGGGTATCGAGAAACTGCCCCAGATCGTAGGCGCCCTCGAACTTCTCCCGCGCCATCACCAGCACCCGCCAGACGTCGAACACGTCGGTCTCGTCGATGAAGGTGTAATCGGTGTTCGTATATCCGGCCCCGAGCTTCTTCGGCGGCAAACCCGCTCCCTGTACCGCCACGTGGGAACCGTCCATGTAGCGGCATTCCGCGCCGGCCGCCGCCGCGATGTCGGCGTTGCCCGTGGAATCGACCACGGCTTTGGCCAGCACCAGCAACGGCCCGTCCGCCGTCCCCACCAGCACGCCCTTCACGCGTCCGAGATCGACGACCGCGCCCACCCCGGCCGCGGCAAACCACACTTCCGCCCCGGCCTTGCGCAAGGCCTGCCGGTACCACTCCATCTTCCACCGCGGATTCCAACCACGCTGACTGTCGCCCTGAACGCTCCCCATTGTGTCCACGCCGGCGTCCACCTCGGACGTGAAGCCCACCCGGTTGCCGTGGTAATACGAGCTGATCAGCCCCATCGTTCCCACGCCGCCCAGCCCGTGCTGGAACTCGACGACCAGGGTGCGCGCCCCTTGCCGGGCCGCCCCGATGCCCGCCGGCGCGCCACCAGTACCGCCGCCCACCACAACCACGTCATATGCCGCCGCCACCGGCCAGGTGCGCGCCTCGCATGGGACCGCCGGCAATGATCGGAAGCGCGGCAGGGCGCCCGGCGAAATCTCCCACAAATTCCCGGCCTCCGTGGCGACCGGGTCGTTGCCCGGAACCCGCACTCCCGTCAGCGCGCCAATCCCCGCCGCCTCCTTCGCCGCCGCCTGCCCGACCACGAGGCCGGCTTCCATGAACGCCACCGGACGCAGCAATCCGGCGGCCGCGTCCCGCGACACCCCGGCGCAGCCGCCCAGCACCAGGAGGCGTTCGACACCCACCGGTTGGAACACCCCGACCGGCAACGCTCGGACGCCTTTCCAGGCCCCGCGGAATTCCGCCTGCGCCCGCACCGGATCGGGCGGCACTTGAAACAACAGGTCCGCATCCTCGACCGACTCCGCCGTCCACGTCAGATCCCGCGCGCGTTGTTCCGCGGCGGCAAACGCGGCAAAGCTCCCGTCGGCCATCGGCAACCGCAACCGGTACTCCCAAACCGGCTGCTCGACCCCGCCCGGCCGCCGCACCACCCGACGCGCCTGCCCGGCCACGGCGACTCCCGGACCCGGCCGCGGACGGCCGCCGATCACCACCCGCTCGAAATCGTATTCGCCAGCCGAGTAGGGAGCGAATTCGGCGCCCGCCATTCGCGCCACCGCCGCCCGCGTTGTCGCGTCGACGATCACCTTCGCCTTCACCGCCTGCCGGCCGGAACGGTTCGCCACAACCACCCCCGCCAGATGGCCTTCGCCGTCACGCAGCACGCCCACCGGTTGGCAGGCGTAAAGGAAGGGAATGCCGGCGTCGAGCAGGGCGCGGTCCAGGGTGCGTTTGACATGCATCGGTCGCGGCGGGAAGTCGGCGGGATCCGGCGCCACTCCCGAGGGCGGTCCTTCCACGACCACCTCCCCGAGCAGAATGCGCTCGGCAGCTTCCGTCTTGCGCACCGACAGGCGCAGGTAACGCGCGGGGGCTTCCAAGGAGATTTCCAGCGGCAGCGCTTCGCTCTCGTGCCCCGTGCCGAGGGAACGGTTCAGACACGAACCCACCGCCGTCCATGACTGTCCGTCGCGGCTGGATTGCACCGCGTAGTCCTGCACCTCGAACACCCCCGGACGCTGGTAGACAAAAA
Organism: Verrucomicrobiales bacterium; assembly: GCA_024233305.1. Lineage (GTDB taxonomy): Bacteria > Verrucomicrobiota > Verrucomicrobiia > Limisphaerales > J093 > J093. The sequence goes on along the minus strand of JACKPV010000022.1, from coordinate 508,075 downwards.
GGGTCACCCGCCGCACTTCAGTTTCCCGGCCCAGGTCCAGCGTGAGTTCGACGTCGCGGTCATACTGCACGCTCTGGCTCGGAGCGCCGTGCCATTTGCGGTCCGCCAGCAGCGAGGGCGGCGAGGTATCGCGGTGCATGGCCGCGCTGGGCAGGCTGGCTTCGTAGGCGAAGGCAAGCCCGTTCGCCACCGGGCGGCTTTCCGGGTCGTTGAACACTTCGCGCGCCAGATCCGTTTCCGGGACCTCGCCGGGCTCAAGCCACAGCCGGTAGGCGCCGCAAATGTCCTCGCCCAGATAATGCCGGGGCGCGACCAGGAAGACCCGGGCGCCGGTTCGGGCCGCCTCGACCGCCGCCGCCACGCCGCCGGAAGTGCCGCCCACCACGACCACATCCACCTCCGCCAGCACCGGCAACTCGCGGGCGGATTGTCGCATCGTGCCCCCGAACAGCCCCGACGCACTGCCAACGAAGACAACAAGCCAACCAAGCCACCGAGTAACGCGGGTCTTCATACGCCTCATCCTGCGCCGCACCCGGCGGCACAATCAAGCCCGACGCCACCTGCGCCTCCCTCCACGCTCACTCATCCACACGCTTCGCCAGCGCCGTCCGGGCCAGTCGCGTGATGAACACCGTCACACCCACCGTCGCCGCCAATCCAATCCCGTAGAGCACCCATTCCCCCGTCGTCCGGCTGCGTTCGCCAACCCCCCGGGCCAGACTGCCGAGATACACATACATGAACGCTCCCGGCAACATCCCCACCCACGAGGCGACGACGTAGTGACCCGCACGAACCCGGGTCAACCCGAATGCGTAGTTGAGCAACGTGTAGGGAAACACCGGGGAAAGCCGCGTCAGCAGGACGATCTTCCACCCCTGCCCGGCCACCGCGCGGTCAATCGCCGCAAACCGGGGATTCCCCGCCAGCCACCGCGCCACCCGTTCACGCGCCAGATGCCGCCCGATGAGGAACGCCGCCGCCGCCCCGGCCGTGGCCGCGACGGACACGATGATTGTTCCCCGGACCACCCCGAACACGGCGCCGGCCCCCAAGGTGAGCACCGAGCCCGGCACCAGGAACACGGCGGCCACCGCGTAGAGCCCCACGAAGCACAGGGGCCCCCAGATCCCGAGGGAACGAACCCATCCGATCGCCGCGTCCATCCAGTGCTCCAACGGCAGCCATCGAACGCCGGCCACCAACGCGACCACCGCCACAACCCCAATCGCCCACCTCCAGGGGCGCGGTCCACGCGCCGGTCCCACCGATTCTGGCGGGGGCCTTGTCACGACGATTCACCGGCCTCCCCACCGGGCTGTTCGTTCAGGGACCAGTCGTAATTCGTGTAACGAATCCGGACGCCCGGCGTGCGAATGGTCGAGGACTCCGCCCAAACCGTCGCTGCCCCCACCTGGCCCCACACCAGGCCGGCGGTCCACGACCAAACCGCCCGCCATCGTGATCGAGGGTGGGAGCGTATGCCGGGGCGTTCGCCGGGCCCCGTCCGCTCGAGACCCGGACCCTGCCCGGCATCGTCACCCCGCCCGGACCCGGCCAGGGCCCGGAGCGGCAACACCGATTTCGTCGCTGGTCCACGCATTTCGCTCATAGCCGACCGCGCCCCCGCTCAGCAACGTCCTCGCGGCGTTCGGGGGCGCCGGCCGCTGCAGCGATCTTCACACACTTCCCGGCGGCAAGGCCATCCCGGCGTCGCGCGCAACCCGGCCCGATCCGGGCGGAAGAAAGGTGATCCAGGCGGTTACAAGGCCGGCGGCGGGCTGTAGTTGAGCGGTCCGCCGCCGGCCGCTTTAATGCCCCCCATGAACGCGACCATCCCGGCGGAGGAAACTCCCGACGTCGAACCGATCTGTCCTCATTGCGAAACTCCCGTGCGCCGGGTCTGTTACCGGCGTCTGAGTTCTTTCCTTGGGGTCCGTTACGTCTACTTCTGCTCCGCGTGCCGCAAGGTGCTCGGGATTTCGCACCGCAAGGGCTTCTGGATGGGGTAGCTCCCTGCCGCCGGTTCGCGCTCCAGATGGAACCTGCGCGCGAACTTGCGCTCACCGGCAGAGAGGCGCAGTGTCTCCTCCAATTGGCCGCCTAATCAGTCCCCGATTCCCATGAACTCCGAAACCCCTCCCGTCGACCCGCCGGATTCCCCGGTCGTGACCACCTCGGTCATGGCGCGGATGCTCAATGTCTTCGCGGCTCCCGGCGATGTTTTCAACGAGGTTCGACAAAGCGCCCCGAACACCGCCAACTGGTTGATGCCGGCGATCCTGCTCATGGTGGTGGGGTGGGCCTGCCATTTCCTGGTCATGGCGCAGCCCGAAACCATGCAACAGATCAATGCCATGGCCGAGCGCGGCATCCAGCAGCAGGTCGAGGCGGGCAAGCTCACCCAGGCGCAGGCCGATGTGGCCCACGATCAAGCCATCAAGTTCGCCGGCATCTCCGCCCGCGTGGCCGGCATCCTGGCGCCTCCGGCGGCGGCCTTTGCCACCCCCTTCTGGTGGGGACTGCTGTTGTGGCTGCTGGGCGGCAAACTGCTCAAGGGCGGTTTCTCCTTCATGAAAGCCGTCGAGGTGGCCGGATTGTCGAGCATGATCCTGGTGCTCGAAGCCGTGCTCAAGACGCTCCTGATTCTCGCCACCGGCAACCTCTTCGCCGGCCCGGGGCCCGTGCTGCTCATTCGCGATTTCGACGCCCAGAACCTGCTGCACGGCGTGCTGGCCAAGTTGAGCCTCACGACGCTCTGGGTCCTGGCCGTGCGGGCCGTGGGCATCGCCCGGTTGGGCGCCGGTTCGTTCGCCCGTTCCGCCGGCGTGGTCTTCGGCTTCTGGATCCTCTGGAACGGGCTCTGGACCGGAATCGGTCTCGCCATCGCCTCCCTGCTCCAGCGCTGAACCCCGCGGATGGACGTCGAAACCGGTGTAACGATTGCGTCGCTGCCGTGTCTTCATCCCAACGACCGATGACAAAACCCAAATCACGCAAACGCCGGAAACTGGTTGTCTTCGGCCTCATCGTTCTCGTTCTGGGCGGCCTCGCCGCCGCCGCCCTCCTGCGCAAGAAGGAGCCGGTGACCTCCGTGCAGACCGAAAAGGTGACCCGGCGCGATCTCGTCGAGACGGTCGTCGCCAACGGCCGCATCCAGCCGGTCCAGCAGGTCAAGATCAGCGCCGAGGTCAGCGGCGAGATCATCGAACTCCCGGTCAAGGAGGGCCAGGAGGTCCGGAAGGGCGATCTGCTGGTCAAAATCAAACCGGACGTCTACGCGGCCAACGTGAAGTCGGCGGAGGCCGGTTACCAGTCCGCCCTCGCCAGCCTGGCCAACAGCAACGCCAGCCTCCGGCGGGCCGAACTCGAGCTCCAGCGCAACCAGGAGTTGTTCGAAAACCGCCTGCTCTCCGAACTCGACTTCATGGCCATCCGCACCAGCCATGAAATCGCCAAGGCCCAAAATGAAGTCGCCCAGCACCAGGTCGAAGTCGCCCGGGCGTCCCTCGACCGCACGGAGGAGGAACTCACCCGAACCATCATCACCGCTCCGCTCGCCGGCACCATCAGCCAGCTCAACTCCGAACTCGGGGAGCGCGTCGTCGGCACCGCCATGATGACGGGTACTGAGATCATGACCATCGCCGACCTCGACCAGATGGAGGCCCGGGTGGACATTGGCGAGATCGACATCGTCCTGGTTCAGGTTGGCCAGAGCGCCCGGCTCGAAGTCGACGCCTTCCGCGACCGTGAGTTCCAGGGCACGGTCACCGAGATCGCGAATTCCTCGAAATACGCCCCCGGCGGCCAGTCCCAGGAAGCCATCAAGTTCGAGGTCCGCATCCGCGTTGACGACAAGGAAAGCTTCCGGCCGGGCATGTCGGTAACCGCCGAGGTCGAAACGCGCTCCCGCACGAACGTCCTGACCGTGCCCATCCAGAGTGTCACCACCCGGGCGCCGAAGCCCCCGCGGCCGGACGCGTCCGGAAAGGGCACGAACCGGACCGCAACCGCCGGCTCGCCGGGCGCAACGAACGCCCCTTCAGCGGAGGCCGTGGCGGAACCCGGCGCCACCAACCTCGCGACCACCTCCACCAACTCCGCGGCCAAGGCAGCCAAACCCGGCGAACCACCCAAGCCCATTGAAGTCGTGTTCGTGGTGGAAGGCGATCAGGTCCGCATGGCGCCGGTCACCCGCGGCATCAGCGACAATGACCACACCGAGATCCTGAGCGGACTCGAGGAGGGGCAGGAGGTGGTCTCCGGCGGTTACCGGGCCATCAGTCGGGATCTCGAAGATGGCCGCAAGATCATGAAAGGCGGCCCCTCCCTGCCGGAAGCCCCGAAGCGCTGACCCAGTCCCGTTGCCGTGAGCCTGATCCGCCTGCAGAACATTGCCCGGCGCTACCAGATGGGCGCCGAGATCATCCACGCGTTGCGTTCGGTCTCGATCGAGATCCGGCGCGGCGAATACGTCGCGATCATGGGCCCCTCCGGTTCCGGCAAATCCACCCTGATGAACCTGCTCGGCTGTCTCGACAGCCCGACCGAGGGCGATTACGAACTCAACGGCGAAAACGTCAGCGAAATGGATGACAACCAGCTCGCCGACATCCGCAACCGCGAGATTGGATTCGTCTTCCAGACCTTCAATCTCCTGGCGCGCGCCACCGCGTTGCGGAACGTCGAGCTGCCGCTGATCTACGCCGGGGTGCCGGCCGAGGAACGGCGGGAACGGGCGCGCGAGGCGCTTCAACAGGTGGGCCTCACCGACCGTGTCCAGCACCGGCCGAACGAGCTTTCAGGCGGCCAACGGCAACGCGTGGCCATCGCCCGGGCCCTCGTCACCCGCCCCTCGATCATCCTGGCCGATGAACCCACCGGAAACCTCGATTCGCGCACCGGCGAGGAGATCATGCACTTCTTCGACCGGCTCTCCGGCGCCGGCAACACCGTGTTGCTGGTGACCCACGAGGAGAGCATCGCCGACCACGCGCAACGCATCATCCGGTTGCGCGATGGGGAGATCGCCGCCGACGAATCCCGGGCGCGCGTGCCCGAGGCCCCGGCATGAACCTGCTGCTCGAGCTTGGGGAGGGATTGCGCATCGCGCTGGAAGCCATCCGCGCGAACAAGCTCCGCTCCATCCTCACCACCCTCGGCATCATCATCGGCGTCGTCACGGTCACCCTCATGGGCACCGCCATCGACGGCTTGAACCGGGCGTTCATGGAAAGCGTGGCCAAGCTCGGCGTCGACACTCTCTACATCTCGCGCACCGGGTGGTTCGTCGAATCCTACGAGCAATGGATGAGCCTCCGCAACCGCCGGCCGATCACCTTGCGCCAGGTCCTCGGGCTGGAGGAGGAAGCCACGCTGGTGACCGCGGTGGCGCCCATCGTGGAAACGATGCAGTCCGTGAAATACCGGGACCGCGAGGCCCAGTCGGTGCGCATCATCGGCACGACCGAGCAGGCCGTTCTGACCGGTGGCACCGGGGTCGCACGGGGACGCTATTTCACCGCGGAGGAATCCGACGGCGGGCGGCCCGTGTGCGTCATCGGTTCGGACGTTGCCACCAACCTGTTCCCGCACACCCCGCCGATGGGCAACCAGATCAAGATCGGTTTCCAACCCTTCGAGATCGTGGGGGTGATGGAGAAGCAGGGCAGCTTCCTCGGCGCCTTCAGTCTGGACAACCAGATCACCATCCCCGTCCGCCAGTTCATCAGCCATTTCTGGCACGACCCCGATTTCCAGATCCAGGTCAAGGTCGCCAACGTCGCCTGGCTGGACGAAGCCAAGGAGGAACTGCGCGGCGCGATGCGCAAGGTCCGGCGCCTCGAACCCGGGGAGCCCGACGACTTCGATATCAACCAGCAGGAACAACTCGCCGAGCGGTTGGCGGTGGTCTCCCGGACCATCGCCGCCGTGGGATTGTTCATCACCGGTCTCTCGCTGTTCGTCGGCGGGATCGGCATCATGAACATCATGTTCGTTTCGGTCACCGAGCGGACGCAGGAAATCGGACTGCGCAAGGCGCTCGGCGCCAAACGACGGACCATCCTCATCCAGTTCCTGATCGAGGCCGCCGCCATCTGCATTCTCGGGGGGTTGCTGGCGCTGGCGATCGCCTGGCCGCTGACCCTGGCCCTCGCGCAGTTCATGCCCGCCCGCCTTTCGCTCCCGCTGGTCGGGCTCGCGCTGCTCGTCTCGCTGCTGACCGGCCTGATCTCCGGCTTCCTGCCCGCCTGGCGGGCCGCCCGGATGAACCCCGTCGACGCCCTGCGCAATGAGTGACGTCCCGGCATCCGCGCATCCCCGCTCGCGCCCCGCCGCCCGCCGCCGCGTGTTTGTGGCCGAACTGCGCGAGAGCTTCGCCATGGCGCTCGACGCCATCGCCGCCCACAAGCTCCGTTCCGCCCTCACCCTGCTTGGCATCCTGATCGGCGTGTTCTCGATCGTCATCGTGATGACCGCCATCCGGGTGTTGCAGCAGAACATCGAAACCGAGATCAGCCAACTGGGCACCGACACCTTCCAGGTGGACCGCACCCCGGGCATCTTCTTCGGCGGTCCCGAGGGATACATGAAATTCTGGCGGCGCAAGAGCATCACCTACGACCAATGCCTCGCCGTCGCCGACCGCGCCAGCCTGGCCGTCAGCGTCGGCATCGAGGAGAACTTCTGGGCCGGCCAGGCCACCTCGCGACACGAGAAATCGCCGCCCAACGTCCGCCTCATCGGGGCCAATCCCGGCACGTTCACCGCCCGCAACTGGCAACTGGCCGAAGGCCGCCCGATTCTCGACGCCGACGTCGAGAGCGGCCGCTACGTCTGTGTCCTGGGAAGTTCCCTGGCGGATACCCTCTTCCCTTTCGGCGTCGATGACGAGGCGCGGATCAAGCTGGACGGAATCCACTACCGCGTCGTCGGCCGGCTCGAGGCCAAGGGCGCGATGCTCGGCGGCAACCAGGACAACTTCGCGGTCGTGCCGATCACCACCGGCCTCAACCGCTACGGCGGCCGCAACTGGCGCAGTCTCGCCCTGCTCGTGCAGGCCCGGGACCAGGCGCGTTACCAGGACACCGTCGAGCAGGTGCGCGGGATTCTCCGCAAAGTGCGCAAGGTCGAGCCCGGAGCGGAGGACGACTTCGAGATTTTCTCGAACGACAGCCTGATCGAGACGTTCCAGAAGGTCACCCTGGCCGTCCGGGCCGGCGCCGCAGCGATCAGTTCCATCGCCCTCCTGGCCGCCGGCATCGGCATCATGAACATCATGCTCGTCAGCGTCACCGAACGCACCCGCGAAATCGGTGTCCGCCGCGCCGTCGGCGCCACCAAACGCAACATCATGACCCAGTTCATCATCGAGGCGGTGGTGCTTTGCGAAGTCGGCGGACTGGCCGGGGTCGCACTCGGAGTCGCCGGAGGCAACGTGGCCGCCATGTTCCTCAAGCTCCCCCCAGTCATCCCCTTCGACTGGATCGTCCTCGGCCTGCTCATCTGCTCGGTCGTCGGCGTTCTGTTCGGCACCTACCCCGCCTACAAAGCCGCCCACCTCGACCCCATAGAATCACTGCGCTACGAATGAGAGGAGGCCTCCTTGGCCCGCCCGCGCCCGCACCGGCGAACCGGCTCATCCCTGCTGCCCGCCCATCAGCCTCCGGTCCGGTCCAACGTCTCGTCGAACCTCGCCGTCAGGACGGATGGCTGTCCTCCGGAACGTGCTGCAACACGAAGGCGTAAACCTCCTGGGCATGCCCGACGGCCACCTCCACCTCCTCGACCGACGGCAGTTGCGACCCAATCAGGTCCGGGTAACGGAAGGTCGTGGCGTAAGGATTCAGAAAAACCGCCCGGGGCATCAGGGAGGCAAGAGTGCCGTCGAGCGGGAGCGTCAGTTCCACCAGTCGCTCCAGAGCGTGAGTCCGCTCCAAGGGTTGGTCCCGCGACGCCAGATAGCCCTTGAGCGACTTCTCCGCCGCCTGCTGGCAGTGATGGACCGCCGTGTCGTTCAGTGACTCCCCTGATGCGGCGAGAATCCGGGCCGCACGAAGATCGTTGCGCGCCTTCGCCAACCAGGACCGCACGCATTCGCGTCTCGCTTCATCCATACAGCTTCCGTCCCCGGTGAAAAACCAGGTGCTCAAGTGTGGACGGCAGCCCGCTCAGCCGGTCGAATTCGTCCCGGGTCCTGACAAGGACGTCCTTCGAGATGCCCAGTCCGCGCAAGCAACGGTGCGCTCGACGCATCCGTTCGACCACCGGGTCGCGGCTGTCCGGCACAACCACGAAAAGGTCCAGATCGCTGCCCTCGTGCGGCGAGCCCCAGGCATGGGAGCCGAACAGCCAGATCGACAGCGGATGCAACTCGCTGACCAAGCGTCGGGAAACTTCTTCAAGCAACTCCGGGCTGATTGCCTTCACAGGAGCTGAACTTAGCGCGCGGCGCCGGTGAATGAAAGCCTCCGGCGCCTGCGGTTTCGCCGTCCGAATTCAAGAATCGCGCGGTCCGAATCCCCCGCGCGCCGCTCCAGGGAAGCGCGCCCTCCCCCCTGCCTCAGCCCCGCTGCTTACCTTCCAAACGGTAACGGAGGTAGTCGCGAGAAACCCCCAGCATCCGGGCGGCCGCCGAGACGTTGCCGTCCGTCTGGTGCAGCGCGTGCTCGATGAACCGGTGAATGGCCGCCTCGAGAGAGAACCCCTTTTCCGGAAAGCAGTAGCCGCGGTTCCACCAGTCGCCTCCCCCGGCGCCTTCCGCGGCCGGTTGCGCGGTTTCCATCGTCGCCGGTCCCACCGGCAGGTGCTCGAACGAGAGATCATCCTCCTCGGCGAACACGATGGCCCGCTCGAGTTCATGTGCCAGTTCACGCACGTTCCCGGGCCAGGCGTAGCCCAGCAAACGGCGCCGACCTGCGGCGGTCACGCCCCGCCGCGGCAACCGATGCCGACGGCAAAGCTGCTCCAGGAACCGCTCTGCCAGACGCAGGATGTCCTCTCCCCGTTCCCGCAGCGGCGGGAGTTCCACACGAAACAGGTCGAGCCGGTGGAAGAGGTCCTCCCGAAACTCCCCGCGCCCCACCCGTTCCCGCAGGTCCGGTCCCGCCGCGGCGATGACCCGCACGTCCACCGGGAGGCTCTTGTTCCCGCCCAAACGCCGGATCACTCGATCCTCGATGGCTTTCAGCACCTTTGCCTGCAACGCCGGTTCCAGACTCGGCAACTCGTCGAGGAAGAGGGTTCCGCCGCTCGCCGCCTCGAACAATCCCATGCGCGTCGCGCGCGCATCGGTGAACGCCCCCCGTTCGTGACCGAACAGTTCCGACTCCGCCAGCGAACCCGGCAGCGCGGAGCAGTTGACCTCGACCAGCGCCTGGGCCGAACGCGGTCCGCTCGCGTGCAACCACCGCGCCATGGCCGTCTTGCCGGTGCCCGTCTCCCCTTGGACCAGAACGGGCGGAAGCCGCGTGCCCAGACGCCGGTCCGCTGCGATTATCTTGTCCAACTGCTGCCGGACCCCCGCGAGCGCCTCCCCGAAGAAGAACTCATCTTCCGCCGCGTGCTCGCGCTGATGCTCGGTGAGCCGCGCCGCCTGCCGCGCCCTTCCCGCCCGGCGGAACACCAGCGGCAGTTCCTCCGGCTCGAAGGGCTTCACCAGGTAATCGAGCGCTCCGAGCCGCATCGCCTCGACCGCCCCATCCACGCCGCCCTCGGCCGTCATCACGATCACCCCCGTGCCCGCGCTGAAGACCGCCTCGCGCAAGAGGTCGGTTCCCTTGCCGTCGGGGAGGTTCACGTCCAGCAACGCGTAGTCGAAGTTCAACTGCTGCGCCAGCCGCCGCGCCGCCCCGACCTCCCCCGCGGTCGTGACATCGCCCCCCTGATGCTCAAGGTAGGCGGCCAGCCGTTTCCGCAACAGGACCTCGTCCTCCACCACCAGCACCGATACGCCGTTGAGCACACCCTCAAGCATGCGCCGGTTATGCCCGAGAATCCCCTGCCGCACGACCGCAAAGTTGCCGGCCTGCGCAACTCGGCTTTTTCGATGGGGGCAGGGATGCCGAGGTTAGCGCCCCTCCTCCCTCCGAACCATACGGGCGGATTTCCCGCAGCCCGCTCTCCGGTCGGTGGGGCCTCCGCCGTGACCATTCCGTACCGCGTAGCTGCCGGCGTAGTCGGCGCATGATTCAGTGGGGATAGGGCTGCCTGCTGCCGAGGGCGACGATTCCGCGGAAGGTGACTGCTGGTCGGAATCGGCGCGCCCGCGTAAGCCCTTGGATTTCAGCGCCGACTACACGTCGGCGGCTACCCCGTGTTGAATCAATACCGCTCTGAGGTGCACCCCCGGGCGTTCGTGGGTTTCTGCGGACTTGACCCCGGGCGGGCAATCCCGCTTCCTGTTGCCACACCTCCGCCGACCGGTTGCATCGTTGCCTCGGGCGTCGTGTTGATCGGGGGGCGGAGTGCCACGGCATGGCCATGAATCGACGCGAACTCCTGTTCAACCTCGGGTTGGGCGCCGTGGGCGGATTGACCGGCCTGCCCGCCGACGACCCGACCCGCGAGCGTTACGCCGCCGCCACCCGCGGCCTGGCGCCGCTCAAGATCACCGACGTCCGCTGCATCCGGGTGCGAAACCTGAACGTGGTGAAGGTCGAAACCAGCGAACCCGGCCTCCACGGCCTCGGCTGCGCGACGTTTCAGCAGCGGCCGATGGTGGTCGAGACCGCGGTGCGTGAATACCTGCGACCCTTCGCCATTGGGCGCGATCCCGATCAGATCGAGGACCTCTGGCAGACGGCCTACACCTCCTCCTACTGGCGCAACGGCCCCGTTCTGAACAACGCCTTGAGCGGCCTGGATCAGGCGCTTTGGGACATCAAGGGCAAACGGGCGAACCTGCCCGTCTACCAGTTGCTGGGCGGGAAATGCCGCTTTGCCGCCGACACCTACCGCCACTGCCATGGGCGGGATTTGACGGAACTCGAAGACCGCGTGCATCAGGCCATCGAACAGGGTTGGCGTCACGTTCGCATCCAGCTGGGCGGTTACGGCTCGCCGCAGTTGTCCCGGGACCCGGACTTCAAGGCCGCCGGCTTCGGTTCGGCGAGCGACGAGTTCATGGCGCCGGGACCTTATCTCCGCGTCACGCCGAAGATGTTCGAGCATATCCGCCACACCTGCGGCGAGGAGGTCGAGCTGTTGCACGACATCCACGAGCGGGTGGCCCCGATTGACGCCATCAACCTCGTGAAACAGCTCGAGGTCCATCGTCCGTTCTTCATCGAGGATCCGTTTCCGCCCGAGATGAACGGGTATTTCAAGATGCTGCGCGAACAGACCTCGACGCCGATCGCCATGGGTGAACTGTTCAACAGCCCGCACGAATGGGTGGACCTCATCACCGGACGCCTGATCGACTTCATCCGGGTTCACCTCTCGCAGGTCGGCGGGCTCAGCGTCGCGCGGAAGATCGCCGCGCTCGCCGAATGGTTCGGGGTGCGCAGCGCATGGCATGGGCCGGGGGATGTGTCGCCGCCGGGCCACGCCGCCAACGCGCATCTGGATCTGGCGATTCACAATTTCGGCATCCAGGAGTACGTCGACATTTCCGACGAGCTGCGCGAGATCTTCCCGGGCACGCCCACGATGGAAAAGGGCTACATGCACCTCAACGAAGCCCCGGGGCTCGGGGTGGACATCAACGAGGAACTCGCCGCAAAGGCCGGCGCCTGGGACACCGGGCAGGGCCTCTGGAAACCGGTGCGCCGGCGGGATGGAACCGCCGTCCGCCCCTGAACGTCCTTCCCCCCAACGACGCATGACCTCGCACCCCGTGGATAAGCCCCTGGCCGCGCGTGTGGGCCAGGCGATGTGGGCGATGGCGCTGGCCGGCCTGCTCGTGGCCCTGGGCGGTTGGGCAACGGGGCGCGGCCAGCTGGTCGCGCCAGGGTTGGTGGCGCTGTTCGCCGGCACGGCGCTCGGGTTCAGCCGGTATCCTTCCCTGCGGGGCTTCTCCTTCACCTGGTGGGTGCTCGCCTTCGTGGCGCTGTCGCTCGGCCAGCCCAGGGCGTTCGGCGTCTGGTTCGGGGTGGACCTCAAGATCCTCATCGTCCCGCTCATCCAGATCATCATGTTCGGGATGGGCACCACCCTGAGTCTCGCGGATTTCAGCCGGGTGCTGCGCCTGCCCTGGCCGGTGTTCGTGGGCATCGTACTCCAGTTCTCGATCATGCCCACCGTGGGCTACCTGCTGGCGTCCGCCCTCGGATTCGCCCCCGAGATCGCCGCCGGCATCGTGCTCATCGGCGCATGTCCGGGCGGCGTGGCCTCGAATTTGATGGCTTACCTGGCCCGCGGAAACGTCGCCCTGTCGGTGACGATGACGGCGTGTTCGACACTGCTCTCCCCGGTGCTGACGCCGCTGATGATGAAACTCCTGGCGGCGCAATACATCGAGATCAGGTTCGTCGACATGATGCTGTCGATCTGCAACATGATCCTCGTGCCGATCGCCGCCGGGTTGCTGGCGAACCGGGTGCTGTACAGCCGCCGGGCCATTTTCCAGCGGAGGACGGTGCTCGTCGGCATGGGCCTCGCCGCCGGCGCAGCGGCCGTGGGCATCGGCGTGGCGGGCGCTGCGTGGTTCGGTCCGCTGACCACCGGGCTGGTGCTGGGCTTCGGGCTCATCGCGGTGGTGGCGCTGGCGAAGTGGATCGTCGAACTCGTCTTGAAGGGACCGGGAACCTGGATGGACCGCGCGCTGCCGCTGGTCTCAATGGTGGGCATCTGTTACATCATCGCCATTATCACCGCCCGCTCCGCCGACGATCTCCTCCACGTCGGGTTGCTGCTCCTGCTGGCGGCGATCACCCACAACCTGATCGGCTACACGCTCGGCTACTGGCTGGCGCGGCTCGCCCGGTTGCGCGAGCAGGATTGCCGGACGGTGGCATTCGAGGTCGGCATGCAGAACGGCGGGATGGGATCGGGCCTGGCGATGAACGCCCTGCACAGCGTCCAGGCCGCTCTCGCTCCGGCGATCTTCGGCCCCTGGATGAACGTGTCCGGCTCGATCCTGGCAACTTGGTGGCGCGGCCGTCCCCCGCGCCGGGATCACCGCGACGACGAACCGTCAGCCGCCGGGCCCTCCTCCCTTTCCACCACCCGCGCCAACGTCGGGCGGCCCACCGCTCCCGAGAACTGAACGCGTTTTACCGCCAACCTTCCACCAACCGCCAACCGCCATGCTGCCAAACCAGCCCACTCACTCCGCAATGAACCGCCGTCATTTCCTCAATCTCACCGGCTTGGGCGCCGCGGTCGGCGCCGTCGGAGGCCTCGACAGTGCGGCCGCCGAATCCCCGTCTCCGACCCCGTCCAGAGCGCTTCGTCCGACCGAACCCCTGCGCATCACCGATCTGCGGGTCGCCCGCATGCCGACGGGGCTGACCACCCACATCGTCCGCATCGACACCAACCACGGCATCAGCGGCTACGGCGAGATCCGCGACGGGGCCAGTCCGACCTACGCCTTGATGCTCAAGCGCCGGATCCTCGGGGAAAACCCCTGCAACGTGGACCGCCTCTTCCGGAAGTTGAAACAGTTTGGCGGTCACGGAAGACAGGCCGGCGGGGTGGTCGCCATCGAGATGGCCTGCTGGGATCTGGCGGGCAAACACTGGGGGGTCCCCTGCTGGCAGATGCTCGGCGGCCGGTTCCGGGACCGGGTCCGCATGTATGCCGACACTCCGACCCATCCGGACCCCGAGGAAATGGGCCGCCGGTTGCGCGCCCGTCGCGAGCAGGGCTTCACCTTCCTGAAGATGGACATCGGCATCGACCTCGCGCGGGGCGCGGAGGATGGACTGACGTACCCGGCCCCGGATCCGTCCGATGGCTCGCCGCGTTCCCGCCGATCGATCACGCCGCCGATGGTGCCGCATCCGTTCACCGGAATCCGGATCACCGATCAGGGTCTGGAGCGGATTGCCGATTACGTCCGTCGGGTCCGCGAAGCGGTCGGCTGGGATGTCCCGTTGGCAGCGGATCACTTCGGACACATGGGCGTCGAAGATGCGATCAAACTGGCCCGCACGCTGGACCCGTTCAATCTGGCCTGGCTCGAGGACATGATTCCGTGGTTCTACACCGACCAGTATGTCCGGCTGCGCAACGGGTGCAGCACGCCGATCCTCACCGGCGAGGACATCTATCTGAAAGAAGGGTTTCTGCCGCTGTTCGAGCAGAAGGCCATTGCGATCTGCCACCCGGACCTGATGACCTCGGGCGGTCTGCTCGAGACGAAGAAGATCGGCGACCTGGCCATGGAACATGGGATCGCCATGGCCATGCACATGGCCGGCTCGCCGGTGGGCTTGATGGGCAGCGTGCATTGCGCCGCCGCCACCGAGAACTTCCTCGCCCTCGAACATCACGACGTCGACACCACGCATTACGACGATCTGATCGAAGGCGTGCCGAAACCCATCGTGCAGGGCGGCTACGTGCCGGTGCCGGACGGACCGGGGCTCGGGATTTCCCTGAACGAGGAAGCCATTCGGGAGCATCTGGCGCACGAGGGTCTCGACCCCGCGGAGGCCTTCTTCCCACCGAGCGATCGTTGGAATAACGAACGCTCCTGGGACCGCCACTGGAGCCGGCTGGACCGAAAAGCCTCCCGAACCCGCGCCGCGCGCCTCACCTGAACCGCAGCTTTTCCCCCAAGCATACCCATGAAAAACCTCCCGTTCCTTCTCCTGACCTGCCTCCTCCCGGGGATGCCGGCGTTGTTCGGCCAGGTGGGCGTCTTCAACGCCGCGGACCTCGCGGTCCACACTCCCGGATGGAAGGGCGAACGCTTCGCCGATGGCCGCCCCAAGGTGCCCGAAGGACTCCTCGAACGCATGAAGGCGGTGTCCATCGAGGAGGCCTGGTCCGTCTGTCGCCGCCACGGTTTTGTCAATCAATTCGAGGGAAACTGGCACATCACCGGCGACAACCCCGTGCTGGTCGGACGCGCCGTGACGGCCTTCTTCCAGCCCTTGCGCCCCGATGTCAACGACGCCATCAACGAACGGGGCAAGCAGGAGGGCCGAATCGGAGCCCAGAACTCCTGGGTCATCGACACCCTCGTCAAGGGCGACGTCATCGTCGTCGACCTGATGGGAAAGGTCGTGGACGGCACGTTCATGGGCGACAACCTGGCCAACTCGATTGCGGCCAAGACCGGCGGCAACGGAGTGGTGATCGACGGCGGTTCCCGGGACATCGAGGGCGTCGAGCAGATCCCCGGTTTCGTCACCTTCACCCGCGGCTGGGATCCCTCCTTCCTGGCGAACGTCATGCTCATGGGCATCAACACCCCGGTGCGGATCGGGCGCGCGGCGGTCATGCCCGGTGACGTCGTCCTCGGCAAACGCGAGGGTGTCATCTTCATCCCGGCGCACCTGGCGCAGGAGGTGGTCGAGACTTCGGAGGTCGTGCGATTGCGCGACGAGTTCGGACATCAACGGCTCCGCGAGGGCCAATACACCCCGGGCGAAATCGACCGTAAGTGGACGGAAAACATCGAGCGGGACTTCACCGAATGGCTCAAGGCGAAGGGCGATCAGTTGACGCCCTATCAGCGCGAGAAACTGCTCGAAGGCCGGACCTACTGAGCCGGATTGATGCAATACGCGGTGGCCGCCGACGTGTAGTCGGCGCTGAAATCCAGGGGCTTACGCGGTCTCGCCGGTTCCGAACGTCCGCGTCTCCCGTTGGGTACGTCCGGGGTGGAACTGAACATTTTCGACCGGACGACGCCCCCTTCAGCGCCGGACGCCCGGCGGCTCGACTTCGCGGCCCGGCCTGTTAGTTTCGGGGCGGTGAGTTTCGTTACCGAATTTGAGAACCTGCCGATGGCGCAGTTGCTCGCCCGGACGCAGGACGCGCGCCCGGATGACGTGGCGCGCAGCCTGGCCCGGACGCGGCTGTCGCTGGCGGATTTCGCCGATCTGCTCTCGCCATGCGCCGGCGCCCGTATCGAGGACCTGGGCCGGCGCGCGCAGGCGTTGACCCAGCAACGGTTCGGCAAGGTGATCCGCCTGTTCGCCCCGCTGTACCTCTCGAACGAATGCGTCAACAACTGCCGTTACTGCGGCTTTTCGCGGGACAACCCGATCCTGCGGGTGACGCTCACCGTGGACGAAGTCCGGACCGAGGCGCGGGCACTCGTGCGGGAAGGGTTTCGCCACATCCTGCTCGTGGCCGGTGAACATCCGCGGTTCGTGTCCAACGGTTATTTGCGGGATTGCGTGGCCGCGGTTCGCGAGGAGGCCCCCGGCGTTTCGCTGGAAGTCGGACCGATGGAAGCCGCCGATTACCGCCCGCTCGTGGCGGCGGGAGCCGAGGGTTTGGTGGTTTACCAGGAAACCTACGATCGCGGCGGCTATGCCGAAATGCACACCGCCGGTCCCAAGCGCGATTTCGACTGGCGGCTCGAAACACCCGAGCGCGCCTACGCCGCCGGATTTCGCCGGTTGGGCATCGGCGCGCTCTACGGGCTGGCGGACTGGCGGGCGGAGGCCGTGTCGGTGGCCGCTCACGCCGCCTATTTGCTCCGACACTGCTGGAAGGCGCAGGTGACCATCTCGGTGCCGCGATTACGCCCCTGCGCCGGCGCCTTTCAGCCCCTGACCCACTTGGGCGATCGCGAGATGACCCAACTGATCTGTGCGTTCCGCCTGATGTTCCCGGATGTGGGCCTGGTCCTTTCGACCCGGGAACCGGCCCGGCTGCGGGATGGACTGATGCCGCTGGGAATCACCCTGGTGAGCGCCGGCAGCCACACCGAACCGGGCGGCTACACCGGCGCCGGCAAGGAACATCTCCACCGGACCGAACGCGGCCGCATCGTCGAACTCGGAGCAAGCGAATGGGCCGCCGGCGAATCGGAGCGACGCGCCGCCACAGAGCAGTTCAACATCGCCGACGACCGTTCCGCCGCCGAGGTCGCCGAGCGCATCCGTCGCCTGGGTTATGAACCGGTCTGGAAGGACTGGGATGGGGCGCTGTCGGCGGCTTGAATCGCCTCGGTTTATGTCACAGCCAACCATCATCGCCAACGGCAAACCGGTCCCCGCCGAACTGCCCTGCACCATCGAAGCGTTCCTCGTGGCCCAGCAACAGCTGCCCCGCAGCGTCGTCGTCGAGCACAACGGAGAGGCGGTGGCGCCTTCCGAGTTCAAGGAGCGTCGACTGGCCGACGGCGACCGGTTGGAGATCGTGAAGATCGTCGCCGGCGGTTGATCCGGACGGCTGGCGGGTGTGGCCGACCCCTGGGTCAAGCGGTCGCGCCTCGCCGGCCTCTAAGTTTCCTGGGGCGGATCGCCCCGCGCTCCGGGCTCCCGGTTGCAGCCGGCCCCGGGGCGGTGGTAGCTTCGACCCATGCGCACTTCGGAGACCGCCGCCGAACTCTCCGTGCTCGTCCCGGTCTTCAACGAGCAGGACAACATCCTGCCGATGGCCCGCGAGGTGACCGCCGCCCTGAAGGCTATCGAGATCACCTGGGAACTGGTCTTCATCGACGACGCCAGCACCGACGCCACCTGGGAACGCATCGCCGCCGCCGGGCAGGAAAACCCCCGCGTCCGGGGATTTCGGCACGCCCGCAATCTGGGACAGAGCGCCGCCGTGTGGACGGGCATCAGCAACTCCTCGGGCCGCCTGCTCGCCACGCTGGACGGCGACCTGCAAAACGACCCCGCGGAAATCCCCCGGATGCTCCCCCTGCTGGACGAAGTGGATTTTGTGTGCGGGGATCGCTCCGCCGCGCGCCGCGACGCCTGGATCCGGCGCGTGTCATCGACCGTCGCCCGGTGGTTCCGGGTGCGGGCATTGGGCCATGGTTTTCGCGATACGGGTTGCGCCCTTCGGGTGTTCAAACGCGAAGTGCTCACGGGCCTTTTTGCGTTCAACGGCCTGCACCGCTTCCTGCCCATCCTCGTCGCGGGTGGCGGGTGGAAAACCCGTGAAGTGCCGGTGAACCACCGTCCCCGCGTGGCGGGCTGGTCGAAATACGGCGTCTGGAACCGATTGGGACGGGGAGTCTACGACCTGATCGGCGTGGCCTGGTTCCAGCAACGCCGCCTGCCCCGCGCTCAAATCTCGACCCTCGCCATGCCCCCCGCACGTCCCTCCGAACCCCCGGCCACGCCCAACGGACCCGACGGCAAACCGCTGTGACAAGCTATCGGCGCCGCATGGCGCCTAGCCTCAATACCGTTTAGAAACTGCCACAAGATGGGGGAGGGGGGGCGAGCTGAGTGCTGGAAACATAAAGTGCTGATTGGCAGATGTTTATACTTGTGTTTTTTGTGTAGCACCCCGCCAGGCTGGGGCTGCGAAACAAGACCGTACTGCCAGCCCCCACCTTCAAGGCACTCTTCCACGACCTCCTCTCCAAATGGCAGTGTCGGTCGATTTCATCCCGCGCCTACTATGAGGCAAACCACTAGGAACGGTGGGCACTTCTTTCAACTCCAACAACCGCAAGTGCCTAGGAATCTGAATGAATGTACCGTGTCGCCCCCAGCCCGCGGCCCATTTCGCCGTTGACGTGTCCAAGAACCGCCGGCACGGTTTGCGGTCCTGTCGCTGCATGAAGACAGTCCTTTTTGTTTGCACGGGCAACGTGTGTCGCAGCCCCATGGCCGAGGGGTTGTTGCGGCATTTGCTGCCGTCCCAGTCAGACTGGCGCGTGGTGTCCGCGGGTGTGGGCGCCATGAATGGCCAGGCTCCCAGCGCGTTTGCCGTCCAGGCCTTGCGCGAACTCGGCGTGGACATCAGCCGTCAGCGGAGCCGCGCCCTCTCCGCGCAACTGGTTGCCGAGGCGGACTACATCCTCGGCATGACCCAGGGACACGTGGACAGCATTCTGCTGCTGCACCCCGAGGCGGTGGAGAAGACGTTCCTGCTGCGCGACTTCGAAGCGGACCGGCCGGCCGGCCGCCGCGACATCGCCGATCCCATCGGGGCGCCCATCGAGGTTTACCGCCACTGCCGCGACCAAATCAAGCAAGCCATCGAAGCCATGATCCCGCACCTGCAAGGAGACAACGTGAACCCTGACGCCGCGACCGAAACCGCCGGGACCCTGGCCTTGGCCGTGGGCGCCGACCACGCTGGGTTCGCGCTCAAACAGGCGTTGATCGGGCAACTGCAGAGCCGGGGAGTGGGCTTGACAGATCTCGGGGTTTCTTCGGTCGATTCCGCGGATTACCCGGACTACGCGCAGACCGTTGCCCGCGAAGTGCTGGCCGGCCGCGCCCGGTTCGGGGTGCTCGTGTGTCACACCGGCATCGGCATGAGCATCGCGGCCAACAAGATACCCGGCATCCGCGCCGCCTTGGTCGTGGACGTGGAAGGGGCGCGCCTGGCCCGCAGCCACAACGACGCCAACGTGCTTTGCCTCGGCGCTCGCGGCACCGACGCCGCCGCGGCCGCGAAGATTCTCGAGGCGTTTCTCGACACCGCCTTCGAGGGCGGTCGCCACGACCGGCGCGTTCGCAAGCTCGAAGCCGTCCACGCCGACCTGCGGTTGTCCGCGGTGGACCCGGAGATCCAGGCGGTCGTCACCGCGGAGCGGAACCGGCAGCAGGAGAACATCGAACTCATCGCCAGCGAGAATTTCACCAGCCCGGCGGTCATGGAGGCGCAGGGTTCGGTGCTCACGAACAAGTACGCCGAAGGCTACCCGCGCAAACGCTGGTACGGCGGTTGCGAGAACGTCGACACGGCCGAGCAACTCGCCATCGACCGGGCGAAGGAACTCTTTGGCGCCGGGCACGCGAACGTCCAACCGCACTCCGGCAGCGGCGCCAACATGGCGGTCTATTTCGCCTTCCTCCAGCCGGGCGACCGCATCCTCACCATGGACCTCTCGCATGGCGGTCATCTGACCCATGGCAACAAGGTCAACTTTTCCGGCCGCTTCTTCGAGGTGATGCATTACGGGGTGCGGCAGGACGACGAGCGCATCGACTACGACCGGCTGGCCGAACAGGCCCGGGAGCACCGGCCCAAGATGATCACCGTCGGCGCGAGCGCCTATCCGCGGATCATCGACTTCGAGCGTCTGGGGCAGGTTGCCCGTGAGGTGAACGCGATGCTGCTGGCGGACATCGCGCATATCGCCGGTTTGGTGGCCGCCGGGTTGCACCCGAGTCCGGTGCCCCACGCGGACTTCGTGACGACCACCACGCACAAGACCCTGCGCGGCCCCCGGGGGGGCTTGGTCCTGTGCCGGTCGGAATACGCCAAGGCGATCGATTCGCAGGTCTTCCCCGGCATTCAAGGGGGGCCGCTTGAACACGTGATCGCGGCCAAGGCCGTCTGTTTCCACGA
This sequence comes from Verrucomicrobiales bacterium, assembly GCA_024233305.1. GTDB lineage: Bacteria > Verrucomicrobiota > Verrucomicrobiia > Limisphaerales > J093 > J093. Next base: position 487,678 of record JACKPV010000022.1, on the reverse strand, counting down.
GGCGTTGCAGCCGTCCTTCAAGGATTATCAGGCGCAGATCCTCAAGAACGCGCAGGCCATGGCGCAGGGGTTGCTCCGGAACGGTTTCCGGTTGGTGAGCGGCGGTACCGAAAACCACCTCATGCTGGTCGATGTGGGGGCCCGCGGCATCACCGGCAAGGATGCTCAGATCGCCCTCGACGAAGCCGCGATCACGGTGAACAAGAACACGATTCCGTTCGAGACCCGCTCCCCGTTTCAGGCCAGTGGCATTCGCGTCGGCACCCCGGCGGTGACGACGCGCGGTATGAAGGAACTGGAGATGGCCGCCATCGCCGACATGATCAGCGAAGTCCTGCTCGACCCGCAGAACCCCGCCATCCACGCACAGGTCCGGAACCGCGTGCGCGAACTGACCACGCGCTTCCCGCTGCCGTATTGACCGCGACCGCCCCGCAGGAGCCAGGGGATCGCCAAGGACCGCCGGGTTGCGCGGGTGAGGTCGGACCCCTGGTAAGCACGAACTCGCTGAGGGCAACACGCTCCCCGAGCGTCAGGGAGCGGACGAAACCACCGACCAGCGCTGATTAGGGGGGCTTCGCAGCGGCTTCAGGGACGGATCTCAGCCGTATCGATTCAACACGGGGTAGCCGCCGACGTGTAGTCGGCGCTGAAATCCCGGGGCTTACACGGTCTCGCCGGTTCCGACTGGCAGTCACGTTTTGGTGGATCATCGCGCCCGGCGGCAGGCAGCCTTATCCCCACTGAATCATGCGCCGACTGCACGTCGGCGGCTGCGAGTTACTGAATGGTCACGGCTCAGCGTTGATGGAGATCATGGCCGGTCGGGCTCCCGAACCTCATCGGCGAGTGCCCGATCACGAATCAGACTGTTGCCTGCCGAATTTCAGACAGTGCAGCGGTCTCGCTGCCGCGGGCAAACGTCGCCTCGGCACGCCATTCGGGTCAGTTCTTGAGAGGGTGATTTCGCCTTCCGCCAGGGCACGGACGGCGGTTTCCGCGCGTTGGTGGGATGCGCGTTGTGCTCATGGCTGACCGGGATCGCCGGCATAGCCGCTCCAGATCCACACGAGAGTGTCGGCGAGGGTTTGCTGGAAGACCTTGCTGTCACAGTGACGCGTGTTGAGGCTGAACAGGAAGCGATGCTCGTAGCCTTGGGCCGCGAGCGCGGCGGCGGTGCGTTGGCCGGCCATCACCCAGTTGTGCTGCGTGCCTTCCGGATCGTTCTCGCGCAGGTCGTGCTCGGACACGTGCGTGAAGATCCGCAGCGGCTTCTTCTCGCTGTTCTCGATGAGCTTCAAGCCAGAGTGGTATTCCCAGGCCCCGTACGGAAAGGCGGCTTCCTCGGGGGCGTCGTCGTCCTGCTGGTCAACGAAGGTGCCGGAGTAGGCAATGACGCGCCGGAAGAGGTCGGGGCGGAACCAGCCCATCGTGAGCGCCGCGGCCCCGCCGGAGCTGCAGCCCATGGTCGCCCGGCCCCAGGGATCGTCCGTGATGGCGAGGTTCGGAAAAGCCGCCTTGATCGCCGCGTTGTTCACCACCGCCGGGAACACTTCGTCGTTGATGAAGCGCGCGAACCGGTCGGACAGGGTGTCGTATTCGAGCCCGCGCTCGCTGTTCTTGCCGTCGTTGCCGCCGTTTTCGACCGCGATCACGAGGAACGGCGGCAGGCGGCGGTTGGGGTCCCGGGAGATCGTCAGATTGTCGAGCGCGTTCCGGACGAGTTGGAGATTGCTCGGACCGTCGTGGGTGACGAGCACGGGCGCCGGGGCGCCGTCCCGATAGGCGGCCGGGATGTAGACGAAGATCCTCCGCTCCTTGCGCACCGGCTTGTTCCCCGGCTCGAGCGTGGGGTCGTCGCCCGTGAAAATCCGGCTGTCCGCCAGGGCCATGGTGAACTCGAACTGCCGTCCCTTGGGATTGCCCCGGTCGGTGAGGTCGGGATCGACGGTGTATTCGGGGCCGATGATAAAGCTGCCGTTGCCGTCGGGGGCGGGACGCGCGGTGGGGAGGTCGGCCGCGGCGGCCAAGGCCAGGCACCCACCGGCGGCGCCGGCGCCGAGCAGGGACGGCAACCAAGTTCGGGAGGACGAAATCAATCGCATGCCCAAGTGACCAGCGAACCGTTCCGGGATGCAAGCGGGGAATGCGGGAGGCGACTCCCGGGTCGGCGGCTTCGTCGAGAGGGGCTGACCAACCATCTACCGGACGCCGGGGGCGGGCGGCATGGGCGGGATCGCGTCCCTCGGCGAGCGCCCGGCGGCGGAGCCTGCGTCATTGCAACCGGCGACGGCTTCGCCCTACGCTGCGGGCGCGTTGCGGTCGCGCGGAAGCGGGCCGTCAGCGGGTTGACGACAAATCGAAACACCATGCATTCAATCGCGAATCCCCGCCTCCTCCTTCCATTGCTGTCCACGCTCGCCGGCCTGGCCCTGGCCGGCAACCTCGATGCCGCGCTGCGCCAGCGGGAGGCGGACGGCGCCGCGACCCCGGACCGGTCGATTGCCGGACGGCAGTACGCGCCGGACCGGCAGGTGGACATGCGGCATCTGGCGCTGGACATCACCCCGGATTTCCGAACCCGGACCATCGCGGCGACCGCCACCCTGCATTTCCGTCCCATCGCGAACAGTTTGCGCACGTTGCGCCTCGATGCGGTGAACCTGAGCATCGCCAGTGTGACCTCGACCGCGGCGATCCAGGGCTGGCAGGCGGAGGCCGACGCCCTGCGGGTGACCTTCAACCCGCCGCTGCGGCCCGATGAAGAACAAAGCGTCACCATCACCTACACCGCGGAGCCGGAACAGGGGATCTACTTCCGAACGCCCGAACTCGGCTACCGTCCCGAGGACACCCACCTGTTCAGCCAGGGAGAAGCCATCCTGGGCCGGCATTGGTATCCTTGCTTCGACGCCCCGAACGAGAAGCTGACTTCGGAGATCACGTGCCACGCGCCGGCGGACATGACGGTGCTCTCGAACGGGCACCTGGCGGGCCGCAGCGTGGACGAGGCCGGCGGGGTGCAGACGGTGCGGTGGCTGCAGGACAAACCCCACGTCAACTACCTCATCGCCCTGGCGGTCGGCTACTTCGAGGGCATCGAGGATCATTGGCGCGACGTGCCGCTCACCTTTCACGCGCCGAAATCGCAGGCCGCCATGGCGGCAAACTCCTTCCGCGACACGCGCGACATGATGGACTTCTTCGAGCGGGAAACCGGCGTGCTGTATCCCTGGGATAGATACGGTCAGGTTTGCGTGCAGGATTTCGTGGCGGGCGGCATGGAGAACACCTCGCTCACGATTCTCACCGACCGCACGCTGTTTGCCGACGAGGTGGGGAATCTCCGCAGCAGCCAGGGGTTGGTGGCGCACGAACTGGCGCACCAGTGGTTCGGGGACCTGGTGACCTGCAAGGACTGGAGCCATCTCTGGCTGAATGAAGGCTTCGCCACCTATTACGAGAACCTCTATGACGGCTATCGGAACGGGCGCGACGCCTTTCTCCTGGACATGCACAATGACGCCCGGAACGTGCTTTCGCAGGCGAACGACCAGACGCCGATTGTCAACCGGACGTTCCACTCGCCCGACGACCAGTTCAGCTTTCGCGCGTATCCCAAGGGCGGCTGGGTTCTACACATGCTGCGGTCCCAACTGGGCGAAACCCTGTACCGACGGGCCGTCCGCACCTACCTCGAACGCCACGCCTACGACGTTGTGACAACCGATGATTTGCGCGCGGTCATGGAGGAGGTGTCGGGGCGCTCCTTTGACGCCTTCTTCGACCAGTGGGTTTACCATGCCGGGACGCCGGTGCTGGACGTGGACTACCGCTGGGAGGAAGGCGAGGGCCTGGCGCATCTGACCGTGCGGCAGACCCAGAAGGTGACTAACAACGTGCTGTTGTTTCAGGTTCCCCTGCGGTTTCGCTTCAAGGCCGACGGCATGCTCGAAGACCGCGCCGTCGAGATTCGGGAGGAGCAGCACGATTTCTCCTTCCCCCTGCCGCAGAAGCCGGCGGTGGTGCGCGTCGATCCCGACCTCGAACTGCTGGCGCAGGTCAACTTCGAACCGCCGGCCCCGATGCTGCACGCGCAACTGGAAGATGAGGGGGACATGCTGGGCCGCCTCCTGGCGGTCAAGGCGCTGGCCTCACGCAAGGACCGGGAAACGGTGCAACGCCTCGGACGCGTGTTGCGCGAGGATCCCTTCCACGCGGTCCGGATCGAGGCCTCGAAGGCGCTGCGGGGCATCCACTCGGACGAAGCCGCGGCGGCCCTGCGCGCGGGTTTCGATCAACCCGATCGGCGCGTTCAGGAGCAGGTGATCCGTGATCTGCGCGCCTTCCGCGATCCGGCGTCCTTCGCCGTGCTGACCCGGGTGTTCGATACCACGGACAATCCACAGCTCAAACGCGAGGCCATTCTCGGTCTGGCGAACCAGCCGCAGTCCGGCGTCGACGACCGCTTGCTGGCCTGCCTGCGCGTCGAGTCATTCGAGAATCTCGTCGCCGAGGCGGCCATCCAGGCCCTGCGTACCCGCGATGACGCCCGCTTCGTCGCCCCCGTGCAGGCGGCGCTGGAAGAACGGCGCGAGGCGTTTCGAGCCGGTGACTATGCCTCGGCCCTGCGGACCCTGGCGCACCTTGCCCGCCACGAGGAAGACCGCGGCGCGGTGCGGGAGTTCCTGCTCGCCGCCCTTGACGAACCGAGCCCGCGGGTGAAACGCGCCGCGGCCGCGGCCCTGGGCGAGCTGGGCGATCCGCTGGCCATCCCCGCCCTCGAGACCTACGTCGACACCAAGGGGGATGGCGAGCTGGCCGAGGCAGCCAAGCGGGCGGTCGCCGATCTGAAGTCGAAGGGGACGCCGGATCGCGAACTGCGGGATCTGCGCCGGGAACTCAACGAACTCCAGCGCGACAACGCCGACCTGCGCGAGGAACTGGACCATCTGAAAGCCGCGGTGCGCGGGTTGGAAGGCAACGGTGACGAGCCGGAGCAGCGCTGACTGTGCCCGCTCGCCGGGCTGCGAAATCCGCCGAGAAAACCCCATCCAGAGCTACGAATGAACGCCATGAAACGAGCCCTCGAAAGACTGTTCCGGATCCTGCCGCTCCTGGCCCTGGCCGGGCTCCCCGCCCTGCCCGTGCTGGCCCGCGCCGCCGAACCGTTGACCGTGCGCCTCGGCTACAAGGCCACCGACCGCCTCGTCATCGTGAATTGCGACGACGTCGGCATGTGTCACGCCGCAAACGAGGCGGTGATCGATGGCATGGAGAACGGCCTGATCACCTCGGGCACGATCATGGTCCCCTGCCCGTGGTTCCCCGAGATCGCCGCCTACGGCAAGGCGCATCCCGCCGCGGATTTTGGCATTCATCTCTGCCACACGGCGGAATGGCGCTACTACCGCTGGGGGCCGGTCCTGCCGCGCGTCGAGGTGCCCGGGCTGGTGGATCCGGACGGCAACCTGTGGCGGTCCATCGAGGAGGTCTACGGCCATGCCACCCCCGAGGAAGCCCTGGCGGAAGGCCGCGCCCAGATCCGCAAGGCGCTCGCCGCCGGTGTCGACATCACCCACCTGGACTCGCACATGGGAACGCTGCAATACGACCTGCGCTACTTCCAGGTTTACGTCAAACTGGCGGCGGAATTCGACCTCCCGCTGCGGATGGCCTCGCAGGAAACCCTGGCGAAATTCGGCCAGCCCAACGTGCGGGAAACCGTCGCCGCGCAGGGCATCGTCTTCCCCGACTATTTGATCCACGAAGAACTCGGGACGATGGGACGCGACGTCGGCGATTTCTGGCGGAGGGTGCTCAAGAACCTTAAGCCGGGCGTCACGGAACTCTACATACACGCCGCCAAACCGACCGCCGAATTGCAGGCGATCACGGGCAGCTGGCGGACGCGCGGGGCCGAATACGAGACGTTCACCTGTGATGCCGAGACCCGGGCCCTGCTCGAACGCGAGGGGATCATCCGCATCGGCTACCGCCCGCTCCGCGACCTCCAACGGAAACGATAAGCCCCATCAATTCAATAGACGGTCGCCGTCGGCTCACGCGAGCGCTCCGGGACTCGTCGGCTTCCCTCCAGGGAATCGACGTGCTTCGGACCTGAACTCGTCCTCTGTGATTCTCCCCGCCCGCTGCGCCAACGCGGCATTGCCGCACTTCGCCTGTGTGCTCCAGGCCCGTCTGCGGGGCGTGGTCTGAATCGGTCCGGCGGCGATCCCGGCGCGCCGGGATCCCGCGGGGCGATGCACCGGCTGGGCGAGTTCGCTTGCCTCCCGGGGTGGGCTGCCTAAACTCGCCGCCCGCGCATGGTGAACCTCGCGACGCTCAACCCGCAACAACGACAGGCCGTCGAAACCACGGAAGGGCCGGTGCTGATCCTGGCCGGCGCCGGAACGGGCAAGACCCGGGTCATCACGACCCGGATCGCGCACCTGATCGAACGGGGCGTGCCCCCGGACCGGATTCTGGGGGTGACGTTCACGAACAAGGCCGCGCGGGAGATGTTGCAGCGGGTGAACCAGCTGCTGCCGCGCCGGCGCCGGGGAGCGGCCGAAGGGCCGGCACCGCGCCCGACACTTTGCACCTTTCACTCGCTCTGTGTCCGCATTCTGCGCCGGCACATCGAGCGGTTGGGTTACAAGGCGAACTTCGTCATCTACGACGAAAGCGAGCAGCTCGGCGTGGTGAAGAAGCTGCTGAGCCGGATCGCCTCGAAGGACGCCCAACCCGACGCGCCCGCCGTGCTCGGGATGCTGAGCCGCATGCGCAACGCCGGCAGCGAGCCGCCCACCTTTGCCGATCCGAAGGTGGCTGCCATCGCACAACACCTCCGGCAGGGCTACGAATCGGCCTTGCGCGCCTGCAACGCGGTGGACTTCGACGACCTGATCCTGCTCGTGCTGCGCCTGCTCCGCGAACATCCCGAGGTGCTCGAGGAATGCCGCCAGCGCTACCGCTACGTGATGGTGGACGAGTATCAGGACACCAACGCCGCGCAGTTCGAACTGGTCCACACCCTGACACGCGAACACCGCAATCTCTGCGTGGTGGGGGACGACGACCAGAGCATCTACGGCTGGCGCGGGGCGGAGATCGCGAATCTGCTCGAGTTGGAGCGGTTCTTTCCCGAGGTCAAGGTGGTCAAGCTCGAACAGAACTACCGCTCGACCACCCTGATTCTCAACGCCGCCAACGCCCTGATCCGCAACAACGCACGGCGGCGGCCGAAGCAGTTGTGGTCGCAGAACGGCGCCGGGACACCCATCCTCCTGCACACGTTCGAGAACGACGAACAGGAGGCCCAGGCCGTGGTCAACCGCATCGAGGCGGACCGCTTCGCCCGCCGCGTTCCGTGGTCGGAGCAGGCGGTGTTGTTCCGCACCAACGGACAGTCGCGCCCCATCGAAGCCGCCCTGCGCAAGGCGAAGGTCCGTTACCACCTGGTCGGCGGGCAGAGTTTCTTTGACCGTCGCGAGGTCCGCGATCTCCTGGCCTTCCTGAAAACGCTGGTGAATCCGCGCGATGACATCAGCCTCCTGCGCATTGCCAACGTGCCGGCGCGGGGGCTCAGTGACACCACGATGCAGCGCCTGCTGGCGGCCAGTCAGGAACGCCACGGCCCCGTCTTCGAGGCCATGCAAAATCCCGTGGTGCAAACGAGCTTCCCGGGCCGCACCCGGACCAGCATCGAGGAGTTCGTGGCCTTGATCGAAGAGAACCAGAACACCCTGAGCCACACCCGCGCCGCATTGGCGGAACCGAAGCTCTCGGAATGGACCCGGGCCTTTCTCGACGGCATCGGTTACTTCACCGAACTGCGCCGGTCGGAAAAGGACCCCGAAGCGGCGGAGAACCGGGTGCGCAACCTGGTTGATCTCCTGGCTTCGATGGACGCGGTGGAAACGGAGGCGAACGACACCCGCCGCGATCAGGTGATCCGTTTTCTGGAGGAAGTTACGCTGGATAACGACCGCAACGACGACACCGAGCAGCGACGCGACGCGGTGACACTGATCACCATGCACAGCTGCAAGGGGTTGGAGTTTCCGCACGTCTTCATCGTCGGGATCGAGGAAGGACTGCTGCCGCATGCGCGATCCAAACTGGAAGGCACGCTCGACGAGGAGCGGCGCCTTTTTTACGTGGCGATCACCCGCGCCATGCGCACGCTGCAGATGAGCTGGTGTGTGGCGCGCCGGAAGTACGGTCAACTGACCGCCGGGCATCCATCGCAGTTCCTGAAGGAACTGCCGGAGGACCTCGTGACCCGCGCGGAAAGCCGACCGCGCGAAGCGGTTTCGCTGGAACAGGGCCGCAACTTCTTCGCCAGCATCCGGGCCGTCACGGGCGCCGAATGAACCATCGATCGCCATTCCCGGACCGGGCCAACGCCGCTTTCGGCCCACGGCGACGCCGCTGGTCGAAGGCCTGGCTTGCCAGTCCGCGCCGGGTGGCTGACTATCTCCCCGCAGTGACGCTTCCGGACTTCCTCGATCGTTGTTTTCTGCCGGCCACCCCCGAGCGGTCGTTGCGCGCCGGCGCCGGTCGGACCGTGCCCGCCGCGAGGCGTCGTCCGGCCGCCGAATCCTCTCTGCGTCGAGCAACCGGCGCCGTCCGAGAACGCCCTGAATGGAGGTGACTGCCATGTCGACCGAAGACCTGGATGAGAACGAGATGCTCGACGTGGATCACGCGTGGTATCACACGCGTTTCTTTTTCCGGTGGCTGGCGCTGTTGGCGCCGCCGCTGGGATTGGTGCTGCTCTGGACTTCGCCGCTGGCCACCCGGCGCCGCCGGATCCTCGGTTCGATCGCCTTGCTCGTCGGCGCCTTTGTGTATACGGCGGTAATCATCGGGGCCGGGGTTCAGGTCGGTTGGTGGGAGATCGAATGGTTGGGCGGCGATTATCCGGTCCTGGTGCATCGCCGAAGCCGCCCCAATCCCGACCTCGTCGAGGCCGACCGGGCCAATCAAGCGGCGCTCCCCGCTCCGCGGATTGATGCCGCCGCCATGCGGGAACCCGTGTGGACCGACTTCCGTGGACCGGGCCGCGCTGGTCGGAGCGAGGAGGGCCCGATCCTGACACGCTGGCCGGCGGCGGGACTGCGTCAGTTGTGGCGGAACCCCTGCGGCGGGGGTTACGCTTCGTTCGTGGTGGCCGAGGGCTTGGCCTTCACCATCGAGCAGCGGCGCGATCAGGAGGTCGTTGCGGCCTATGATCTCAAGACCGGACGCGAGGTCTGGGCCCACGGGTACACCGCCCGGTTCGAGGAATGGATGGGGGGGGACGGACCGCGGGCAACGCCCACCTACCATGCAGGACGGCTTTACAGTCTGGGCGCCAAGGGCGATCTGCTTTGCCTGGGCGCCGCCACCGGCACGGTTGTCTGGCAGCGCAACGTGCTGGAGGACGCCGGCAGTTCGAACCTCCCGTACGGCCTGGCGGCCTCCCCGCTCTTGGTGGGCGAACAACTCCTGGTCACCGCTGGAACCGCGTCCGCCCATGGAACCCTGCTGTCGTACGATGCCCTGACGGGTGACGTCCTGTGGTCGGAGCTGCCGGAGCAGCAATCCTACGCCTCGCCGATGCTGGTGGATGACGGTGCCAACCCTCAGGTGCTCCTGCTCACCGCCTCGCGCCTGCTCGGCTTCGACGTCCGGCGCCGGGAGGTGCTCTGGGACTTCCCCTGGCACGTGCGTTACGACAACACCATCTGCCTTCCGGTGCGTGTCGCCGAGGCGCGTTATTTTCTCGGGGCCGGGTATGGCGCCGGCTCCGCGCTGGTCGAGGTGCGCCCCGCCGGCGGCGGTTTCCAGGCCGAACCGGTGTGGGAGAACCGGAACCTCCGGACCAAGTTCAATCCGGCCGTCTTCTGGCAGGGCCATTTGTATGGGTTGGACGAGGGGGTCCTGGCGTGTGTGGATGCAGAAACCGGCGAGCGACGCTGGCGGGAGGGCCGCTACGGTTACGGCCAGATGCTGCTCACCGACGGTCACCTCCTGGTCCTGTCGGGTGATGGTGACGTCGCGCTGGTAGCGGCCGATCCGGCCAAATACGAGGAATTGGAACGTCTGCACGCCCTCCGCGGGAAGTGCTGGAACGTGCCTGCCATCGCCCACGGACGGTTGCTCGTGCGCAACTCCTCGGAAATGGCCTGCTACCAGATCGGCATCACCTCCCGCTGAGCCTTGTCGATTCGATGCGCTGTGGCCGGCCACGCGGGCACGGCGACTGAAGCTGAGCGGTAACCAGGCAGATGGATTCACCACGGATTGGCACTGATGGGCACTGATATTGAGGGAAACCGGAATCGCTTGCCCTGGTTTCGGGCTCACCATTTAGTGAGGCTTCTCGCCCTCTCCGCCAAGGCGGCAGCGCCGCACGCCATCCGTGGCATTCGTGCCCATCTGCGGTCCGTTGACTGAATTGATACGGCTGAGGGCGTATCCGATGTTGTGCCTTCCGCCCGTCGGGGGCTTTGGAGTAAATCGCCGGGACTGGTCGCGGATGACTCCATCCCCGGCAATTCACACGCCGACCCGGCGGCGGCGAGCGGACGCATGATTGCGGTTGCCGGAAGGACTGCGGAGGCCGGGGTTGGCGCACGCGGCGGCGCGGTTCTATTTCAAGCTCTCCTTCAAACGGCGAATGTGCCCGCGTCCCATCCCCTTCACCTCGCACCCCAGCGTCAGGTATTCACGGATCTGGTCGTCATCGAGGATGCAGAAACAATCGATGATCGCGCACGGTCGGCCGACGGCGGCCACGACCTTTTCCGGCTTGAGCTTGAGGTATTCTTCGTGGCGGACGGCAAAGATCACCACGTCGACACCCGCGAGGGCTTTTGCGAGATCGGTTTCCACGCGGAGTTCCTTCAAGCCCTCCTGCCGGCTGAAGAAGCGCGACAGGCTGTAGCTCGGGTGCGGGTAGGTGTCCTGGGCCTCGAACTCCCACCAGTGCTCGACGTACGGATCATGCACCCGGAGGTCCGCGCCCATCTCCGCCAGCTTCCGGACGATGACCTCGGAACCACTGTAACGCGTGTCACCCACATCCTCGCGGTACGAGGCCCCGCACAGCAGGACCTCGGCCGCCGCCAGCGGTTTTCCCATGTTCCGGAGCGCATCCCGGACCAGTTGCGGTACACGCAGGGAACGCGTGTCGTTGACGTCAATCGCCGTCGGCGTCAGCCGGAAGATGTCCTCCTCGAAGCCGAAAATACGCTTGTAAGCCCACATGCCCAGGCCGCCATCCTTGGGCAGGCAGTAACCGCCGATGCCGGGCCCGGGGAACATGATGTTCGAATGGGTGGGCCGGATCTTGACCGCCTGGATCACCTTCTTCAGGTCGACGCCGTTGCGCTCGGCAAAGAGCGACCACTCGTCCATGAAGGCCAGCAGGGTCGCGCGGTAGCTGTTTTCGACGATCTTCGCCGTCTCCGACTCGATGGGCCGGTCCAGCACGGTCAACGGGAACTTCTCCACGTTGAGCACCTCGCTCAGAAACCGCACCACGCGTTCGCGCGCCACGGGGTTGATCCCGCTGCAAACACGCCAGAAATCGCGAATCGAGGCGACGTAATCCCGCCCGGGCATCACCCGTTCGTAGCTGTGGGCCAGCAGGGGGTCGGTGCTGATGCCGCGCCGCTCGAAGATCTTCTTCATGATCGGGTAAGCCACCTGCTCGGTGGTCCCGGGGGCAACCGTCGTTTCGATCAGCACCAGGGCCTCGGCCGGGATGTGCTGCGCGATGGTCGCCATCGAGGCCTCGAGTGCTGCCATGTCCGCGGCGCCGGTGCGAACGTCGCCAAGCGACTGCTTCAAATAGTCGCACTGCACATCCACCACGACCACGTCCGCGAGCTTGAGCGCTTCCTCGGTGTAGGTGGCCGCGAGGGTTTTCACCTCCTTCACGCAGCGGCGAATCAGCACGTCGACCTCCGGATCCTCGGCCTTGACCGGGGACACCCCGCGGTTGAGCAGCGGGATCTTCCAGAAGCTGCGCGGGCTGGGACGTTGCACGCCGATGACGAACTTGCCGTGCTTGCCGGTCCGGCGATCCCGCGCATCCGCGACCACCGCCGCCATCACGGCGCCCACGAACCCGAGGCCGACCACCACGACGATTTCCCGACCGGCCTTGCGATTGGCGTCCGCGAGCTTCTTGAGGCGAGCGAACTCCCGCGGATAATCGGCGGGCTTCGGCAGTGGGAAGGCCTCTCCCGTCGGACTGAGCGAAGTGCCTCCCTGGGCCTTGGGCCCCGGCGGTTGGTTTGCTTTGCGGGTGCTCATTCTTGGAGTGCCTTATATTCCTCGACCGAATGACCTGTCAAGCGCAGGAGGGCCGCCGGGCAGACGGGTGCCCGCCCGCTTTGGGCCGTCGCGCTCTTGTGTTTGTCGCCCCGGCCCCTACCCTGGCATCGCATGGACATTGCCGCCAACCTGGAAGCCCTCCGTCGCCGGATCCTCCGCTCGTGCGAGCGCGTTGGCCGGGATCCCGCCGGCGTCGAAATCCTCGCGGTCACCAAGGGGCACGGCCCGGAGGTCGTCCGCGAGGTGCTGGATCTGGGCCTGCTGGACGTGGGGAAAACCGGATTCAGGAGGCCGGGCAGCCAGGTTTCCCCGCGCTCCCTCCGCCGCCCGCTGGCACATGATCGGCCATCTGCAAACCAACAAGGCCCGGGACGCCGCGCGGCTTTTCCGGATGGTGCACAGCGTGGACAGCCTCCGGCTCGCTCAGGAACTTGACCGTTGCGCCGACCGCCTGGCCCGCCGGTTGCCGGTCCTGCTGGAAGTCAACGTCGCCGGCGAGGCGAGCAAGTTCGGCTACCGGCCGTGCCGCCCTGCTGGATGACCTGGAAGCCCTGGCCGGTCTGCCGCGGATCGAGGTTCACGGGTTGATGACGATGGCGCCCTGGACGCCCGAGCCGGAAAGCACCCGACCGGTCTTCCGGCGACTGCGCGAATTGCGCGAAGAATGCGAGCAACGGCTCGGTGTGCCGCTGCCCCACCTGAGCATGGGGATGAGCGGTGACTTCGAGGTGGCGGTCGAGGAGGGCGCCACTTGGCTGCGTCTCGGCACAGCCCTGCTCGGCGAGCGCCGGGGCCCTGGCGTCCGAACGGGTCCGCCGACTGACCCGCTGGTCGGCACGCGCGTTCGCCACCGCTTTTGCAGTGGCGCAGTGGGCGGCCCCGCACTAGTTTGGCCGGCGTGACGGTCGATACGTTCAAGGCGGAAATCGAGGAGGCCCTTCGGGTCTACGACAAGCACATCGTCTGCCTGGGTAAAGCCACCGAGGATTGTCGCGGCTCCCTCGGGTCGCTCCTCCAAAAAGCGATCAAGGCCTACGAAACCCGCGCGCCCGGCTTGCGACACGGAATCGCCCTCGACCGGCAGATCACCGTCATTCTGAGCCAGACGGACAGCGAGCGACCGCTCTGCGGCATTTACTTCAACCTGCACTCGCCCTTCCGACGCCTGGCCACCGGCGGAACAGTGACCGACGCCGGGGCACCTCGTTTCTCCCCGAACCGCCCAGCCGTCGGAACGGGGTAGCCGCCGACGTGTAGTCGGCGCTGAAATCCAAGCGCTTACGCGGGCTCGCCGATTCCGATCAGCAGTCACTTTTCGGTGAATCGTCGCCCTCGGCAACAGGCAGCCCTATCCCAGCTGAATCATGCGCCGACTGCACGTCGGCGGCTACGAGTTACTGAATCGATACGGCTCAGGGCTTGCCTTGGCGCCCGAACCCCGGCACATCCACCGGATGCGATGGCGCGTGAAACACCCATGAGCCGGCGAAAGACCAGTCCAACGCGACCTGATCCCGAGGACGCCCCCCGGGCATCGAAGCCGCGCCGGTCACGCCGCAAGCGCCCCCCAAAGCCACGAGCGGGCTGGCGCGCACGGGCGGTTGGCGGGTTGCGGACTGCGACGAGTGCACTCGGACGGGCGGTCGGCTCCGCCCTCCGGCACTGGCAATACGTGGTCGCGCTGGCCATGATCGCAGGGGTGACCGGATGGTGGTTCCTGCTGCGTCCCGGACGTCAGTTCGAGGCGGAGATCCTGACGGCCTCACGCCGCCACCGGGTGGATCCTGCGCTGATCAAGGCGGTCATCTGGCAGGAAAGCCGGTTCAATCCCGTGGCGGTGGGCGCCGCCGGAGAAGTCGGGCTCATGCAGGTCACCGATCCCGCGGCGCAGGAGTGGGCCTCGGCGGTCGGCGCCTATCCCCTGCCACGCGAGCATCTGTTCAACCCTCTGACGAACATCCTCGCCGGATCCTGGTACCTGAAGCGCAGCCTGAACCGCCATCTGCTGACCGACGATCCGCTGCCGTTCGGACTGGCCGAATACAACGCGGGCCGGGGCAACGTGCTCAAGTGGGCGCGGGGATTGGCGGCCACCAACAGCGAGGCCTTCATCGAGGCCATTGGCTTCCCCAGCACCCGACAATACGTCCGCCACGTGCTGGCCCGTCGCCTGCGCTATCTCCCGGAGTTTCCCGGAGCCCTGGCGAACAGTCCCGTTCGCTGAACCCGTTCCGGGCTACATCTCGCCCAGAATCGTCCGGAAGTGGCCGGCGCGCTTGAGGGGGCTGACGAGGGCGAGGTTGAGCCCCTCGGGACGGAAGAAATCCCGGGCAACCGCCCGGACATCGGACGGCTTGACCGCCTTGAAGCGCCGCTTCAGATGGCCGGGAGACTGAATGCGCCCGTGGCCCAGCATCTGCTCGCCCAGCCAGTTCATCCGGTGTTCGGTCGTCTCGAGCCCGAGATCCACCTGACCCAGCGAATAATCGAGCGCCCGCTGGAACTCCGCCCGCCCCGGCGCCCGGGCCCGCAACCGGGCCAGCTCGGCCATGATCAACCGCAGCGCCTCCCGCACGTTCGCGGTCTCGAGTCCCAGCGACACCACCAAGTCCCCCGCGTCGGCGAAGAAACTGATCGAACTGCCCACGGAATAGGCCAGGGCCCGATCCTCGCGCAGGGTGATGAACAGGCGCGAACTCATGTTCTCCCCGAGAATCGCGTTCAGGATCCGCAGCGCGAAACGACGCGGATCCTGCCGGGAACAGGTGCGGATCCCCAGCGCCAGCTGGGTTTGTTCGGCCTCTTTGGTGACGAGCCGGATCACCGGCTGTCGTTGGCGGGAAGTGGCGGCGAGAAACGGCGTTCTGAGCCCGGATTCGAGCTGCCGGGCAACCGGTTCCACGGCGCGCACCGCCTGCCGCAGGGTGAGGTTCCCGGCCACGGCAATGATCAGGTTGCGGCCGACGTAGTGTTGTTGGAAATGGGACCGGAGTTCGTCGCGTTGCAGCCGGTCCAACCCCTCGGGCGAACCCGTCAGGGGGCGGCCCAGCGGATGGTCCGGCCAGAGCGCCGCATTGAGCAGTTCCTGTACGTGCTGGCTGGGCTGGTCCAGGTACATCGCGATTTCCTCCTTGATCACCGACCGCTCCTTGTCGATTTCCTCGGCCGCGAACACCGGGTTCAGGAACATGTCGCCCAGCACGTCCACCAGGAGGCCGAACTGCGGCAGCGGAGCCCGCGCGTAATAGCAGGTGTGCTCTTCGCTGGTGAAGGCGTTGAGGTATCCCCCCACCCCTTCGACCGCCTCGGAAATCTGCCGGGCCGACCGCCGCCGCGTGCCCTTGAACAGCATGTGCTCGATGAAATGGGACACGCCGCTCATCGCGGCCTCCTCGTGCCGGCCACCGACGGCGACCCAGAACCCCACACTGACGCTCGCCATGTGCGGCATTGGCGCCAGGAGGAGCGTGGCCCCGTTGGGCAGGGGATGAACCACCGCGGAAACGGCTGGGGCGCGGGACGTCATGGAAGCAATTCAGCGGGGTGCCAAGCGACCGAGAAACCGGACGGACGGCGCCGGCTCGAACGGGACCGCGGTCCGCCGCTCCGCCGCCGACGCGACCTGTATTGACATGGCGCATCAACCTGCATGCGGAGCAGCATAGGAAGCCGCGCCGCCCCGTGGCAATGGTCAAGCCGCGTCGGGCAGCCGCGGGGGGAGGCGACGCCGCGCGCGGACCATCCCCCTCCAGGCCGAGACCGGGACCGCCGCCTGGCCATCGGATTCGAGCTTGCCAGGCAGGGGCCACCTTCCGTGCACTGGTCGCAATGAAATCCCTTACCGAACATCTCTGGTTCAACGTCCCGGACCGCCGCGGCTACCTGAACATCACCCCCACCGTCGAGGATCTCGTCCGGCAAAGCGGCGTGCGCGAAGGCCTGTGCCTGGTGAACGCCATGCACATCACCGCGTCGGTCTACATCAACGACGACGAGTCGGGGCTGCTGCACGACTACGATGTCTGGCTCGAGGAACTGGCCCCGCACGAACCGGTCGCGCACTACCACCACAACCGCACCGGCGAGGACAACGCCGACGCCCATCTCAAACGCCAACTCATGGGCCGCGAGGTCGTCGTGGCGATCACCGACGGACGGCTTGATCTCGGTCCCTGGGAGCAGATCTTCTACGGCGAATTCGACGGACGCCGCCGCAAGCGCGTGCTCGTCAAGATCATCGGGGAGTGACCCGCTCGGGTGCCGCGGCCGAACCGCGGTTCATGATAAACCGGTTCGGGCTGTCGAGGGGCTCCCATTTCGGCCGGGAACGCCGCCGGACAGGCCGTCGGCGCCCGCTTCCCCGCCCCCTCAACAAACGGACCAACGACCGCCCGTACGGCTCGGAGGGAGGGGTGGCGCTAATCCCGCCATCCCTACCCCTATTCCGGGCCAAGCGCCGCTTGCTGACGTTTCCGTGGAACATGGCGCGGGCGTCGCTCCGACTGTCTGCCCGGGCGGAACGCAGGCTTGGCTACGGCTTGATTGCCTGTTGCGCGGGGGCTGGTTCGGGACTTCCGCAGGCGGCGCTCCATGAGGCTTCGATTTCCTCGAGCGTTCGGCCCTTTGTCTCGGGGAGTCGGGCGAACACGAAGAGGAATCCGGCAAGGCTGCACGCCGCGTAAATCAGGAACGTGAGGGCGGGGCCGATGGACGGGCTGTCGTTCAGCATCGGGAAGGTCTGCGCCACGACGTAGCACGAGGTCCAGATGGTGAATGTCGCGAGCGACATCGCGCGGCCGCGGAGCCGGGTCGGGAAGACCTCTGAACAGACGATCCACGGGATGGGCCCGAGGGCCATGGCGAACGCCGCGATGAACGCCAGGATGGCGACCAGCAGCGGACGCCCCTGCACGCCGGCCGCGAACATGCCGCCGACCGCCGCCAACGCGATCACCTGGACGGCGAGGCCGACGAGCAGCAAGGGCCGGCGTCCGGCACGGTCGACCAGGAGGATGGCCACGAAGGTGAAGACGCAGTTCACAAAGCCCACGACCGCCGAGGCGCTGAAAGCGTCCTGCACGCCGACCCCGGCGGTGGTGAAGATCTTGGTCGAGTAATACATGATGGCGTTGATGCCGCTGAACTGGGAGAAGGCCATCAACGCGATGGCCGCGATCAACGGGGTCCGGAAGCGCGGCTGGAAGAGGTCGCGGAACCGGCCATCCTCCTCGGCGAGCAACCGGCGCACAGCGGCCATCTCGACGGCGGCTTCGTCCGGAGCGGCGACGCTTTCCAGAATCCGTCGCGCCTCATCGTCGCGCCCGGATTGAATCAACCAACGCGGGCTTTCGGGCGCGACGAAGAGCAGTCCGAGCAACAGGAGGGCGGGCGCGAGTTCGGCGCCGAGCATCCACCGCCAGCCGTGCGTGGTGTTCCAGACGGCGTCGCCCCGGGCCTGGATGCCGGCGTTGATGAACAGGGTCACGAAGATGCCCAGCACGATGCCGAGCTGGAACAGGGAACCCAACCGACCCCGTCGCGACGCCGGCGCGAGTTCGGCGATGTAGACGGGGCAGACCATCGACGAGGCCCCGATCCCCAGCCCACCGATGAAGCGCGCCACGAGGAATTCGTTAAAGGTGCGCGGCACGGCGGAGAGGAAGGCGGAAGCCGCGTAGAGAATGGCGGAGAGGAACAGCACTTTCCGCCGGCCGAAACGGTCGCTCAGAAAGCCCGCCACCATCGCGCCGGGAATGCAGCCGAGGATGGCGCTGGCCCCGGCGAAGCCTTCCTGCGCCGAGGTGAGATCGAAGAATGCCTTGAGGTATTGGTTGGCGCCGTTGATGACCGCCGTGTCGTAGCCGAAAAGGAAACCGCCCATCGCCGCCACCAGGGTGACCAGCGGCAGCGAGGCGCGGAGCGGGGGTTCGGAGGGATGAGGCATCGTTCAGCGGTTGGGGTTTGCGGCAGCCCGGGGCTTACGGCGTCGGTTGTCGGCCGCGTTGGTTCAACGTTCGACGCGCAGGGTCATGAGGCCGTGGCCCGGAACGACGATGGGACCGTCGAGCCGTTCGACCGGGTTGCCGGCAAGATCGGCCCGCCAGACCGACGCGGGTTGGAACCCGGTCCATTCGAGTTTGGCGAACGCCGGTTTTTCGCCCAGGCCGAACAGCCGCAACAACAGCGCCCGGCCATCCGGGGTGGGGGCCGCGGTCTCGACCAGCACGTCCGACGACGCCACCCGCAGCAAGGGTCCCGGCAACGGCGCGGCTGGTTGGGCGCGGGTTACGAGCAGCGGGCGGGTCGTGGCCATGCCGAAGCGCGCCGCGGCTTCGGGGGCGTATCCGCCGGCGTGGGGCAGCAGGGCGTAGCGGAAGGTGGTGACGCCGGGTTGGTCCGCCTTGTAGTTCGTGAACCAGTGGTTGTTCTGCGCCCAGGAATAGAGGGTGGTCGAGTCCATCGCGTTGGTCCGCCATTCGTTGTAGCCCACGGCGCCCATCAGGTTCGCGGTCATCCCGCCGATTTCCACCAGCGGGGCATCGACCGGCGCCCAAAGGATGCCGCGGTCGGCGCTCGACACGTCCATCCAGCGTTGGACCGTGAACCAGTGGAAGCACGAGCCGGGCAGTTGGTCGACGTTTGGTCGCACCACCGCCCACGGCGTTTCCATGCGCACGACGCCTCCGGGCACGTTGAAGCCGAACCCGAAGTGAACGCTGTCCTTCTCGCGCACGGCCTCGCGGTCGACGTGGTTCACGATCTCCACCCGGTCGAGTCCCTCGATGACGCGCACCTCCCGGAACAACCGCCGGCATCCGGGCGCCGCCGACTCGAGACGCATCGTGGCCACGAGCGGACCATCGTCCACCACGGTGAGGGCGACCGGGCCGTTGGTCTGTGCGCCCGCGGCGTCCGCGCCCAAAACGTAGCGATAGTCGTTCAATCCCACGGGCGCTCCGGCATCGACGAATTCGTGCTCCAGCCCATTCAACCGCAGGGTCTCGATGGCGCCACTCGTGGGATCCACTCCGACGTGCAGCGTGCTGGTTGACAGGCCGTTCTCCGTGATGCGCGCGCCCGTGCCCTGCCAGTTCGCCGCTTGCAGGAGGCGGTAGCGGCGGGCCCCGAAGCCGGGCACGTCTTCCGCGAGAAACACCAGTTCGTCGGAGGCCAGCCGTTGCGAAGGGACCGGCGTTCCGTCCACGGCTTCGACGCCGTGGATGTCGAAACCGGCGAGCTGTGGCGACACGACGGCGAGTTCGGTGCGTGGCCATTGCGTGGTGTTGAACACGTCGATCAGGCGTGAATCCGCCGGGCCTGCCGGCAGGGCGTCGGCGAGCAACGCCCGCGATTCCCGGTCGGCGTCGAGAGCGAAGGCCTGCTTCACGCGCCATTGATCGAGGACGAACGGGTGGTCGGGATCCGAGATGCTGTTCCACGCGCCCCAGGTGTGTTCGCTGTAGAGCAGCACGTTTTTCCATGCTGCGCGAAACGCGTCGGCGGGGTAATGCGTTGCCTGACGCATGGCGAGGAGGGCGGTGGCCTGCGAAAGCCGCTCGGCGGAGGCGCGGTTCATCGCCGTTTCCCGTGCAGTCGAACCGGCCCCGTCCTCCCAATAGGGCGTCAGGTCTCCCGAGAAAACCGGCACCTGTCCGCCATGGCGTTCCTCGAACCGGCGCATGAAATCGCCGGTCAGACCGATCACCAGCCGCGGCGTCGCGTGCCGCCGGTTCCAATCCATCACCTGCTGGACGAGGGCTTCGTCCGGCGGGGCATTGTCGACGCCGCCGTTTGGCCAGCGGCCCACCCAAAACAGGAAGGACATGTCATATGGGAAGCCTTCGCGTCCGGCGTTTTCGATGTGGCCGAGCACGTGGTCGGCGAGCGTGCCGAAGTGATGGTAGTTGTCCACGACCCAGGTAAGGACCTGTTGTTTTCCCGAAGGCGAGCGCCAGTAGAAGGGGCGGTTGGCCCAGGTGTGAATGGTGCCGATGCGCGCGCTGAAATTCGGACCGGCGGCGAAGTACTTCACGCCGGCTTCCTGCAGCACCGACACCAATCCCCACGTCCAACCGGGCACGTCGCAGATGGCGGCGGTGGTGAAGGGAACGCCCGTGAGCTCGGCAATCTCGCTGCCCAGCGTGAGACATTGCGCCAGTTCCTCGGGCCGGCAAAGGGCGGTCAGCATGTTGCCATACAGCGCATCAAGCCCGACGTCCCCGGCCCGCACGGCGGCTACGAAGGCCTCGCGTTGCGCGGGCGTTGCGCGGTTCAGGAAATGGTCGAGCACCCAGACGGCCTCGGGATTCCATTTGAACCGTTCCTCCGGCGGGTTGGCCGCGCTGGCCTTCGACAGGGCCATGGCCTGCTCGAGATTGCCGATCTGGATGTCGATCACCTCGTCCTGGCGATGGGTGTATCCGACGTCCACGTGCGAGTGGGGGAGGATCCAGATCTCGCGGATGGCGGGGGGTTGGAGGGGCAGGGGAGCGGTCGTGAGTTCGACCCCACCGGCCACGACCGCCAATTGCGAGGCGCGCGGTTCGTTGGCCGCCGGGACTTCGATGGCCACCTCCCGGGTGCCTCGTTCCAAATGGATGTCCGCGACCTTTCGCCCGTCCAATCGCAGCTCGGCATCAGCCGGTTCCCCGGTGTGGCGCAGGGTGAGGGTGACCGGTTGGGTTGGCCCCGCCGGGTCGTCGTGCCGCAACCATACCGGATGGGCGGCGAGGCTCAGGCATTGCGTCGAGGGGGGAACCGGCGCGAGTTCGGCCCCGACCGGGGCTTCGAGCGTGACGCTGTCGTAGAGGAACCAGCTTCCCGCCAGCGTCGTGATCGCGATCCGGTTTTCCCCGGCCCGCCAGACGTCCGGCGCAAGCGGGATTTCCAGCGTGAACGGCCGGCCCTTCGCGGGCTCGCCGAAGACCGAAGCGTCGCCTCCGCCGGCGGAAAGCCGACGTTCGGTAATCCGGCCGTTGACGTCGATCTCGACGCGGGGCGGGGCGCTCGAATGGGCGTCCAGGCCGTGGATGACCAACCGGCCTTCCCCCGCTGCTTCCTGCCGCAACCCGAACGAAATCGCGAACGTGTGCCGTCGTGAGCCGGCCCAAGCATCCGCGGGACCCGGGTGCACGTAGGGCCAATCACGTTTCGGATCGTCGATCCCGATGACCAGGCAGCCGTCCGTTTTGAAATCCGCATACCCTCCCGGCGCCAGGGCGAACTCGCGATCATCGCCGTCCGGCGCGCCGATCTGCCAGAGCGGTTGGCCGGCCGAGAGCGCGGTAGTGATCACGCACAGCGCCGGGAACAAGCCGGCGGCGCGCCATTGCACGGGGATGGTCGTCCCGCCGGCGAACGCCCTCCGGCGCGAAGTCCGGAGCCGAGCGGTTCGGGGGGGGCGCTGCGCGGCGCCACGGGCGGCCCAGCGGGACAGTGGTTTGGGAAGCCAGGGAAGGCGGTCGAATGGAGGATCAGTTCTGGTGCTCATGGCGGCAACCGTGGTTAAGCTGGCCTTTGATCCTCCGAAGCCGCCGGCGTGTCAAGGCGCGGAACCCGCCGGGGTGCCGATGGCGTAAAGGTGCGTGTCCGTGCGCAGCAGAATCCGGCCGTCCGTCACCGCGGGCGTCGCGATCACCGTCCCTTCAATCCGGTTGGTTGCCAGCGGCTCGAAGGCACGTCCGGCGCGCACCACGGTGGCGGCGCCCTGCTGGCCGAAGAAGTAGATTCGCCCCTCGGCGAAAAGCGGCGAGGCGAGATGGTCCTCCCCGAGACGTTCCTGCCAGCAGTTTTCGCCGGTGCCGGCGTCCACGCACGAGGCCACCCCGCGGTCCGAGACCCAATAGAGCTCCGCCCCCACGGCCACGGGCGAGGACATGACGGGCACTTGTCGCGGCGTGCGCCAGCGCACGTGGTCCTCCGTGACATCGCCCCGGCCATCGACCGCGATGGCCAGCATGTCCGCGCGCATGCAACCGGTGCCGATGACGGTCAATCCCCGGGTGAAGGACGGGCAGGTGCCGATGGAGAAACCGCGGCCGTGGTTCACCCGCCAGATCTCGTTCCCGGTCCGGGGATCGTAGGCCACCACCCAGTGGGCGCCGGGCGCGATGAGCTGGGTTTTTCCGTCCGCGCGCACCAGCAAGGGGGTCGAGAAGGACTTCTTGAGGTTCGGGCTGCCGACGTCGATGGGCGGGCGTTCGGTCCGCCACACCGCCTTGCCGGTGGCCTTGTCCAACGCCGTGACGTATTGGGCGTCGCGCCCGTCGCGGACGAGGATCAACAGGTTCTCGAAAAGCACGGGGGAACTGCCGGGGCCGACCTGATGGTCCAGGGGCAGCCGCGTTTCCCAGAGGCGGGCGCCGGTTGCAGCCACGAGGCAAGCCGTGCCGAATGTCCCGAAATCGCAATAGAGCCGGTCGCCCTCAAGCACCGGGGTGGGGGTGGCCCAGCTGTTCAACCAATGTACGGGGTCGGGGTGCGGCACGTCGAACAGCAGTTCGTTCCAGACGATCCCCCCATCCTCCGCCTCGAGGCACACCGCGTGCAGCCGGACGTGTTCCGCGGTTTGCATGTCATCCGGGCCGATCCGGGTTCGTTCCACTCCTTCCTCGAGGGCGGTGGTCAACCAGATGCGCCCGCCGTCCGTGACCGGCGAGGACCGCCCCCGACCGGGCAGGGCGACCTTCCAGGCGAGGTTGGTCGCTTCGCTCCACGCGACCGGAACCTCCCGGGCCAGGGAAGTGCCGTCGCCGCGGGGGCCGCGGAACTGGGGCCATTGACGTTCACCGGCGCAGCCCAGCACGGCCAGCAGGCACAACCCGAAGTAGCGGAACGGGATCATGCGGTCGTGATACCCCGGCCCGGCGGTGGGCGCAATCCGGCAATCAGGCGGCGGACGGTTCGCGCGCGTGGGGCCGGGAAGGCCGTCGACGAAGGGGCCCGCGGTCGCGGCACGGGGGGAAACGGGAATGAGCGTTGAGATTCGCCCCGGCCGGGATTAGCTTGGCCGGCAGAAACCCTTTGGCGAGAGGCACACCATGAACAACGAGCAAACCCAAGGCGCCACCGGCGGATCCCAACCGCAATCGGCGGCTTCCGCCCTCAACCTGCGTCGGATCCTGGTTCCGCTGGATTTTTCCGAACGCGCCGGCAAGGCTCTGCATTATGCCCGGGCCCTGGCCAGCGGGTTCTCGGCCACCCTGGTCCTGGTGCATGTCGTCGAACCGCTGGTCTATCCCTCGGATCTTGGCTACGCGCCGGTCGTGACCGACGACCTCGCAAATGACTTGCAGAAGGAGGCGCAGACGCGGCTGGACGCGGCGGTGGGGGAAATGACGGCCGCGGGTCTGAGCACGACCGGGGTGTTGCGCAGCGGTCGACCCTACCTCGAGATCGCCGCGGCCGCCGAGCAGGAGCGCGCCGATCTGATCGTGTTGACCACCCACGGCTACACGGGGTTGAAGCACGTGCTGCTCGGGAGCACGGCGGAACGTGTCGTCCGGCATGCGCCCTGTCCGGTGCTGGTGGTGCGGGACCCCGCGGCGAGTGCCGGGACCACTCCGCTGGTGGCCGGATGACCGGCGGGTTTCGGGCCGCTTTTTACGTGGCGCGCGGGCGGAACCAATCGACGGCGTCCGCCAGCGCTTGGCGCGGTGGGGTTTGGGGCAAGCCCAGGTCGCGGACCGCCTTGGAGGGATCGAAGAACATCTTGTAGCGCGCCATGCGGACGCCGGCGAGCGGGGCCTTGGGCCGTTGGCCGCTGAGCTTCGCCCAGCCTTCGGCGGCCAGGGCGCCGGCGTAGGCCAGCCAGTAGGGGGCCTGGAAGCCGGGCGCAGGTATGCCGGTGATTTCGGCCAGGGTGTCCAGCGCCTGTTTGAGCGTCCAGTTGCCCTCCCCGTTGCCGAGCAGGTAGCGTTCGCCAATCCGTCCCTTCTCGGCGGCAAGAATGTGCCCCTCGGCGACGTCGCGGACATGCACCCAGTTGAGTCCGGTGTCGAGATAGGCGGGCAGGCGGCGCCGGAGGAAATCGAGGATGATCTGGCCGGTGGGCGTGGGCTTGGAATCGCGCGGTCCCACCGGCGCGGAGGGGTTGACGATGACGACCGGCATTCCCTGGCCGGCAAGTTCCCGAGCCACTTCCTCGCCGAGCCATTTCGAGTGCTTGTAGGGGTTCTTGACGACCTGCTCGAGGGGGGCGGTCCGGCTTTCGTCCGCGGGGATCACACCCTCCGGTCCCTGCTCGGGCAGGGCCAGGCAACCGACCGTGCTGGTATACACGATCCGCTGACAACCGGCGTCGGCGGCGGCGGTGAGCACGCTGCGGGTTCCCTCGACGTTGGCGGCGTACATCGGGGCGTAATCGGGCAGCCACAGGTGGTAGCTCGCCGCCACGTGGAAGCACCAATCGCAGCCACGCAGGGCGGCGGTCAGGGCGGGGCGATCCTGCAGGTCGGCGCCGACCGCTTCGTAGGCGGCCCCCGCCAGCCCGCTCCGGTCGCTGTCGGGACGGATCAGCGCCTTGACGGTGTGGCCGCGCGCGGTGAGGGCCTGGACGAGGTTGGCGCCCACGAAGCCCGAGGCGCCGGTGACGAAGCACTTCATGCGGACACGTTGGCTTGAACGCCCGCGCCGGGGAAATGCAAATCTCGGTTGGTCTCGGCGTTCACGCGGCGGTTCCGGCGGGGGCGAGTTCGATGCCGACCGGACAATGATCCGAACCCATCACCGCGGGCCGGAGGAAAGCGCTTTTCAACCGCGGGCGAAGGCCCTTCGCGAGGAGGAAGTAGTCGATGCGCCACCCGACGTTCCGCGCCCGCACGCCCGGCATCTGGCTCCACCACGTGTAGTGGCCGCCACCGGTTTCGAACTCGCGGAACGCGTCGAGGAAGCCGGCCCGGATGAAGGCGCTGAAACCGGCGCGTTCCTCGGGCGTGAAGCCGTGGTTCTTCACGTTGGCGCGCGGATTGGCGAGGTCGAGTTCGGTATGGGCCACGTTGAGGTCGCCGCAGAAAACCACCGGCTTGCTCCGTTGCAGCCGGCGCACGAAGGCCAGGAACGCCCGGTCCCATTCCTGTCGATAGGCCAACCGCGTGAGGCCCCGCTGGGAGTTCGGAACGTAGACGTTGACCAGTTGAAAGTCGGCGAACTCGGCCGTCAGCACCCGGCCTTCGCCGTCGTGCTCGGGGCACCCCATGCCCGACCGGATGGCGAGCGGCCGGTGGCGGGTGAGGATGGCCGTTCCGGCGTAGCCCCGTTTTTGGGCCGGATTCCAGTACGGCGTGAATCCGCCGGGCCAGAGCTGGTCGACGTCGCCGGGTTCGCAACGGGTTTCCTGCAAGCAGAGGACATCCGGATTCTCCTGTTCGAGGTACTCCAGGAAGCCCTTGCGGAGGACCGATCGCAGGCCGTTGACGTTCCAGGAGATGAGTTTCATGGCGCGGACGGACGGGAATCGAGCGGGGCCGCGGCGTGCTCTCCCCCGACCACTTGGTTGACGAGGTAGATCGGGCGGCCGCGGGTCTGGATGTAGATCCGGCCCAGGTATTCGCCGAGGATGCCGAGCATGAGCAACTGGAGGCTGCCCATGAGCACGATGGCAATGAGCAGGCTGGTCCAGCCGGCCGGCGTCTGGCCGACGAACAACCACGAGAAGAGCGCGTAACCCAGGAGCGCCACGCCGATCAGGCCGGTCAGACCGCCCACCACGAGCGCGAACGACAGCGGGCGCAGGCTCGAGGAGACGACTGCGTCCAGCGCCAGTTTGACCAGCTTGCGGAAGGGATATTTGGATTCCCCCGCGTGCCGGGCGCCGCGATCATAGAACACGGGCACCTGACGATAGCCCAGCCAGCTGATCATGCCCCGCAGGAACCGGTGCCGCTCCGGCATCCGGCCCAGGGCGTCGACCACGCGGCGGCTCAGCAACCGGAAATCGCCGGAGTCCAACTGGACCGGCACATCCGCAATCCGGGCGAGGCCGCGATAGAACACGGCACAGAAGAACCGCTTGAGCGGAGCGTCACCGAGGCGGGTCCGGCGTTGAGCGTAGGCGACGTCGGCGCCGTCATCGAGGGCCCGCATCAAGTCGGGCAGCAGTTCGGGGGGATCCTGAAGATCGGCGTCCATGATGAGCACCCGTTCCCCGCGGGCCTGGGCGAGCCCGGCGGTCAGGGCGAGTTGATGTCCGTGGTTGCGCGAAAGGTCCACCGCCACCAGGTGGGGATCCCGCTGCGCCAAGCCCCGGAGGAGGTCCCAGGTGCCGTCCGTCGAGCCGTCGTTGACCACCAGGATTTCGTACGGTTGGCCGACCGCCTCGCAGACGGCCTGCACGCGACGGTGGGTTTCCGCGATCACCTCGGCCTCGTTGTGGACCGGCAGGATGATCGAAAGGTAGATCGACATGACGACTGTGTTAGCGTTGTCGCGCAGGCCGGGCAAACGCAATCGCGCTGGGACCGACGCGGAGGCCGCGGACGGGGCGTGCCCGATCCGCAGCCCGGGGCGCCGGACACCGCGCCGGCGCGTGAGTCACCGGGGCGAGGAGGAGTTCCCGTCGGCGCGCGGCGATGCGCTCGCAGGGGAGCGGTTTCCGGCGCGGCTGCCCGCCCTTGCCTTTGGGGCCCGGATCGGTCTACATCCCGCTTGTGAACAGCCCTGATACCGATGCCACGTTCACTGTCACTGTGAACGGGCGGCAGCACACGGTGACCACGGAGGCGCAGCGCTCCTTGCTCGATTGGCTGCGCGAGGACCTGGGCCTGACGGGACCGAAGTACGGGTGCGGCGAAGGCCAGTGCGGGGCCTGCACGGTGCTGGTCGACGGCCGACGCGAACACGCCTGTTTGCTCCCCGCCGCCGGGGCAGCCGGCAAGTCCGTCACGACCATCGAGGGATTGGGCAACGGCGATCAACTCCACCCCGTGCAGGAGGCGTTCCTGGCGGAGGGCGCGATGCAGTGCGGCTTCTGCACCCCGGGCATGATCCTCGCCGCGGTGGCGCTGTTGAACGAGAAACCGCAGCCGACCGAGGCCGAGGTCGTGGCCTGGATGGATGCGCATATCTGCCGGTGCTGCGGTTATCCGCGGATCCTCAACGCCGTCCGCCGGGCGGTCGCCGAAGCGGAAAGGTAATCCCATGACGAAACAAGCACGCCGGGAAGCGGACGCGGAGATGCCGGTCGGGGAATTTGCGGACAGCGTGGAATTCACTTTCGCGATGGACCGCCGGCGCTTTGTGCAGGTGCTGGGGGCGGGGCTCATGATCGCCGTCGGCCCCGGCGCCGCGCTGGCTCAGGAGCGGAACGGAGGGCGGGGCGGCCGCGGCGCCGGGGCCGCGCCGGCGGCGGCGCGGATTCACTTCGGCGAAGACGGTCGGGTGACCGTCCTTTCGGGCAAGATCGAAATGGGACAGGGCGCCCGAACCGAACTGACGCAGGCCGCCGCCGAGGAGTTGCGCGTGCCGGTGGACCAGGTGCGGATGATTCTCGGCGACACCGGCCTGGCGCCGGACGACGGCCTCACCGCGGGCAGCCGAACCACGCCCTCGACCGTGCCGGCGGTGCGTCAGGGCGCGGCGGCGGCGCGGGAATTGTTGGTGGACCTCGCGGCGAAGCAGTGGGGCGTCCCGCCGGGGAGTCTGGAAGTCCGGGATGGCTGGATCACGGAGAACGCCGGCGGGCGTTCGTTGACCTATGCCGACTTGGCCCGCGGCGGGGAGGTTGCCGCCGCCTTTGCGCAGTCCGTGCCGCGCGACATCGCACTCACACCGGTGGCGCGGTGGCGGGTCATGGGGACCTCGGTTCCCCGCGTGGACCGGCGCGACCTGGTTGCGGGCCGCCATCAGTATCCGTCCGACCGCACGCGGCCCGGCATGCTGTACGGCAAGATCCTGCGTCCGCCGTCCTATGGAGCCAGGCTGCTCGCGGTGGACCTTGGTCCGGCCCGGGCGATGGCCGGAGTGGTGGCGGTGCAGGACGGCTCGCTGGTGGGCGTGGCTGCCCCGACGACCCGGCGGGCGGTCGAGGCGTTGCGGGCCGTCTCGGCGACCGCGCAATGGGAGGTGCGGGCTCACCCGTCGAGCCGCGAAGTTCCCGGACTGCTCCGGCGGAACGCGCAGGGCGGTGTGCCGCCGAATCCATTTGCCGACGAACTGGCCCGTGCGCCAAAGCGGCTTCGGGCCACCTACCATGTGGCCTATGTGCAACATGCGCCCATGGAGACGCGCAGCGCGCTCGCGGAATGGGATCAGGGCAGGTTGACGGTGTGGACGGGGACGCAGAATCCCTTTGGATACCACCGGGAACTCGCGCGGGCCTTTCGGTTGAGCGATGACGCGGTGCGGGTGATCGTGCCGGACTTCGGGGGCGGGTTCGGCGGCAAGCATACCGGCGAATGCGCCATCGAGGCGGCGCGGTTGGCGCAGGCGGCGGGCCGTCCGGTGCTGGTGCGGTGGACCCGCGAGGAGGAGTTCACCTGGGCCTACTTCCGGCCCGCGGCGGTGATCGACGCCGAAGCCACTCTGGACGCGGACAACCGGCTGACTTCCTGGCATTTCATCAACCTCAACTCCGGCGGTTCGGCCCTTGAAACGCCGTATCGCGCGGGGCGGACCCATGCCCGTTTCGTCCGTTCGGACGCGCCGCTGCGTCAGGGCTCTTACCGCGTGCTGGCGGCCACGGCCAACAACTTCGCGCGCGAATCGTTCATGGACGAACTCGCGGCCGCCGCGGGTGTCGATCCGTTGGATTTCCGCTTGGCCCATCTGGATGAACCGCGGCTGCGGGCGGTGCTGGAAACGGCCGCCAACCGGTTCCGGTGGAAGCAGCGCGTGACGGAACGGCGTGACAACCTGGGGGTCGGTCTCGCGTGCGGCACCGAGAAGGGCTCCGTTGTGGCGGCATGTGCCGAGGTCCTGGTGGATGCCGCCCGGGACCGGATTGTCGTCCGGCGGGTCTGCCAGGTTTTCGAGTGCGGCGCCGTGGTAAACCCCGACAACCTGGTGGCGCAGATCCAGAGTTGTCTGATCATGGGGTTGGGACCGGCCCTGCGCGAGGAGATGCGTTTTGCCGGCGGCGTGATGCGGAATGCCGCGTTCAGCCGGTACCACGTGCCGCGCCTCAGCGATGTGCCCGAACTGGATCTCCACGTGCTGGACCGGCCCGACCTCCCCAGCGCGGGGGCCGGTGAAACGCCGTTGATCGCCATCGCCCCGGCCATTGCCAATGCGGTGTTCCAGGCCACGGGCCGCCGCATCCGCGAAATGCCGATCCGGCTGCGGGCCGCTCAGCCGGAGTGATTCTCCCGTCATGACGTCCCAGACCGAGTCTGCCGCATGGTGCTCGACGGTCCTCCGGCTCATCGAGTCGGGGAGGGGCTTTGCGGTCGTCACTGTGCTCCAGGCCGAAGGGTCGACTCCGGTTCCCGCCGGCGCCAAAGCGGCCATCGAGAGGGACGGCACGATCCATGGCACGGTCGGGGGCGGCGCGGTGGAGGCCGAAGCCCGGCGGCGTGCGATGGCCGCGGCGCGGTCGGGGAGTCCGGCGGTTTTCGATTTTACCCTTCGCGGGTCCAGTGTGCGGGCGGCCCGGCCGATCTGCGGCGGGGCCATGCGGCTGCTGGTTGATCCGACGGTTGCCAATCACGTGGCGGACTACCGCCGGGCGGCGGCGGCCCTGGCGCGACGGGAAAGGGGCATGTGGATCACCACCCTGCGACGGACGGACCGGATCGAGGTGGGCACGCGTCATCTCCCCGGGCGGGAGCTGGTCGGGCATGAGGGATTCCTCGACGCCGCCGTTTTGGAGGCTTGTCTGAAGGCCGAAACGCCCCGGCTGCTTCCCGCGTCGTCGGAGCCGGGCCTCGAGGTGTTCATCGAACCGCTCGTGCCGCAACCGGTGCTGATCATCGTGGGCGGAGGGCACGTGGGCCAGGCGGTGGCCGCACAGGCGGCGGGCGTCGGATTCGAATTGCGGATTCTCGACGACCGACCCGACTTCGCGGATGCACGACGCTTTCCGCCGGGAGCGAGGACCCACTCCGGTGACGTGGCGGCGCAGCTCGCCGCGATGCCCGTCGATCGGGACACCTTCATCGTGATCGTGACACGGGGGCATCAGCAGGATGTCGAGGCCCTGCGGGCCTGCATCCGCCGGCCGGCGGCTTACCTCGGCATGATCGGCAGCCGGCGCAAGGTCCCCCTGATCCGCCGGCGGTTCCTCGCGTCGGGTTGGGCCACCGCAACCGAATTCGACCGGGTGCACGCCCCCATCGGCCTGGACATCGGCGCGGTCACGGTGCCGGAAATCGCCGCCAGCATCGTGGCCCAGTTGATCGCCGTTCGCCGCCTGGGCGCTGCCTCGCGGATCACGAAGGAGGCGGCGTGATGACCTGCGCGATCGTGCTGGCGGCAGGCGCTTCACGGCGGATGGGAACCCGGAAAGTGCTGCTGCCTTTCGCCGGTTCCACGATCATCGCCCGCGTGGTGGATGCCCTGCTGGAGGCGCCCGTGGATCGCGTGTTCGTGGTCGTTCGTCCGGGCGACGATGCGCTGAAGGCCGCTCTGGGTGCGCGACCGGTCTGCTGCGTGGAGAATCCGGAGACCGGGGGAGACATGCTGAGTTCGCTGCGTTGTGGTCTGCGGGCCGCGCCGTCCACGACCGGCGCCTTCGTGGCGACGCCCGCCGACCTGCCGTCGATCGAGCCCCGACTGGTCCGCGCGCTGCTGGCTGCCTTCCGCGCGGGCGGGCACGGCATTCTGGCGCCGACCCATCGCGGTCGCCGCGGGCATCCGCTCGTGTTCGCCGCCCGGTACCGCGCCGAACTGCTCTCGGCTCACGACGGCATCGGATTGCGCGGGCTCCTCGCGGCCCATCCCGACGAGGTCGGCGAGTGGCCGTCTGCCGGGCCTGCCGTTTTGGAGGACCTCGACACACCGGCGGACTATGACCGGTCGTTGCGCAAGCGGGCGGCCGGGCGCGGGGAGCGGGCTTTTTGATTCGCCGCGCCGGGTGCGGGTGGTAGCGTCACGGCGTTGAAACGAGCCCGACATCCGGCGAAGTCGAAACGCGCCGCGCCTGCAGCCGAAAGCGTTCCCGCCCCCGTGACGCCCGGCGAGGCCACCCGGACGCCGGCCACGCGACGCACGTGGTGGTTCCGGGTGGCCGCCGCGCTGGGGATCCCCTTGCTGTTCCTCGGCGGCCTGGAACTGGCGTTACGTCTGGCGGGGTACGGGCATCCGTCGAGTTTCCTCGTGGCCGAGGAAATCGAGGGTCGTCCGATGCTCGTTGAGAACGACGCGTTCGGGTTGCGCTTCTTTCCTGCCGCGCTTGCCCGATCTCCCTCCGCGGTCCGGATGGACGCCATCAAACCGCCGGGCGCCTGCCGGATATTCCTGCTCGGTGAGTCCGCCGCCCTGGGAGATCCCCGGCCGGCGTACGGCATGGGGCGCTATCTTGAGATGCTCCTGCGGGAGCGCTTTCGGGGGCGGGAATTCGAAGTCGTCTGCGTGGCGATGACGGCGATCAACTCGCACGCGATCCTCCCGATTGCCCGTGAATGCGCCCGCTTGCAGGGGGATGTCTGGGTTGTCTACATGGGCAACAACGAGATGGCCGGGCCGTTCGGCGCCAACACCGTCATGGGACCGCAAGCGCCGCCCCTGGCCCTCGTGCGCGCCAGTCTGGCGCTTGGGAGCACGCGCATCGGGCAGTGGTTCGGCGCGTTGCGCGAATGGTTGCGGCCGACGTCCGCCCCGGCGGGGTGGGAGGGATTGAAGATGTTCAACGAGGCCCGGTTGCCGCCGCACGATCCGCGCCGCGAGGTCGTTCATCGCAACTTCGCCGCCAATCTGGACGACATTCTGCGGGTCGGAACCGGCGCGGGCGCGAAGATCGTATTGTGCACCGTGGCGGGCAATCTGAAGGACTGCGCGCCGTTCGCCTCGCTGCCCGGACGGGACCTCGGAGAACCGGCGGGCGGGGATTGGGAGGCGGCGATCCGGCGCGGGCAGGAACGCCTGGCGGCGGACGACCCGGCGGGCGCTTTGATCGCCCTCGAGCGGGCGGCGGCCGCCAGCCCGGACGACGCCGAAACCGCCTTCCGTTACGGGGCGTGTTTGCTGGCGATGGGGCGCGAGGCCGGAGCGGCGGCCGCCTTCGCCCGCGCGCGGGACCTCGACGCGCTGCCGTTTCGCACGGATTCCGTGCTGAACGCGTTGATCACTGCCGCCGCCGGGCGTTATGCCGGTCGTGGGGTGCGGCTGCTGGACGCCCCGGCCTTGCTGGGCGGGGCCTGCGCGTCGGGAATACCGGGTGGCGAGGTGTTCCTCGAACATGTGCACCTGAACTTCGACGGCAACTACCGGATGGCGGTGGGCATCGCGGAGCAGGTGCGCGTGCTGCTCGGGGATGAGCTGCCGGAGGACGCGACAGGGGAATGGGCCTCGCAAACGCGCTGTGAGGCATTGCTGGGGCTGACGGACTGGAACCGGCGCGCGGTTTACCGGGAGGTGCTGGGTCGGATCAGTGAGGCGCCCTTCACCAACCAGCTGGATCACGCGGACCAGGTTGCGCGGCTGACGGCGCAGGCGATGGCGGCGGAAGCGGGAACGCACCCCAGCGGGTTCATGGACGCTCTGGCAGGATACGAGGAGGTGCTCGAACAGCGACCGGATGATTTTCGCGTTCGGGAGGGTTTCGCCGAGTTCCTGGAGGCCAACGACAGTCTTGGGGAGGCCACCGATCAGTGGCAACGCATTCAGGTCCTGCTGCCCCGTCACCCCGCCGGGTGGTTTCACGCCGGACGGCTGCTCGCGCGACAGGAGCGGGCCGAGGAAGCGGAGAAGTGCCTCCGGCAGGCGCTGGCGTTGCGCCCCGATCTGGCCCAGGCCCACACGGAACTGGCGCGCCTGCTGCTCCAGGAGCAGCGGCCGGACGAGGCGTTGGCCCATTTCGATTCCGCCCGAAAACTCCGTGCCAACGATGCGCGGCTGCGCGTCGAAATGGCCGACGCACTGGCCGCGCACGGGCGTCGTAACGATGCGCTCACGGCCTTGCGCGAGGCGATTGCCATCCAGCCGGACTACTGGGAGGCCCGTTATCTGCTCGGGGTCGAACTGGCCGTCGATGAGGACGTGGCCGGGGCGGCCGCCGAGTTTGCCGAGGTCGTGCGTTTGCGGCCGCAATTC
Organism: Verrucomicrobiales bacterium; assembly: GCA_024233305.1. Classification (GTDB taxonomy): domain Bacteria; phylum Verrucomicrobiota; class Verrucomicrobiia; order Limisphaerales; family J093; genus J093. Next base: position 454,162 of record JACKPV010000022.1, on the reverse strand, counting down.
GCCCGGGGGCACTTGAACCTCGGTGTGGCGCAAGTCCGCCTCGGGAAGGTGCGCGAGGCGGTCGAGCAGTTCCGCCTCACGCTGCAGATCGAACCCGACAACCCCCGGGCCGCCGAGTACCTGCGCACGTTGCAGGCGGGCGCCCCCGGTCCGTCGCCGTCCGCCGGGCGATGAACCGCCGGGCGGATTCCCTGCGCCGCGCATTCCCCGGGCTTGGCAGCGTGCCGCCCCAGTCCGCCGTTGACCTCCGGGCCGGGCGGGCCGCAGACTTGCGGGAATGAGCGGGACACCGGCAGAGGAGCGGGCAGACGGCGTGGCGGCGGATTCACAGCCTGCTGACGAAGCGCTCGTGACCCGGGCCCGCAGCGGCGACCTGGCGGCATTCGAGGTCCTGGTCACCCGTTACGAAAGGAAGGTCTACGCCCTGGCGTGGCGGATCCTGCGCGACCGGCACGACGCCGAGGACATCACCCAGCAGACGTTCATGAATGCCGTCGAGCATCTGGGCGGCTTCCGTGAGGAGGCGCGGTTTTCGACCTGGCTTTTCCGCATCGCGACCTACGCCGCCCTGAAAGTCATCCGGAAACGGAAGGGCCTGGATACGGTTTCCCTCGAAGCGGCCACCGAACCCGACGCCACGGGCTCGATCGCCCGGCCCGAGTTCATCGCGGACTGGCGGGATTCACCGGAACGCCTCGTCGAGGGACGGGAGGCCGGACGGTTGATCGAGGAAGCGCTGGATCAACTCGACGAGAAACACCGGTTGGTCTTCCTGCTGCGGGACGTCGAGGGGCTTTCGGTGCGCGAGACCGCCGAATCGCTCAAGATCTCGGAGGCGAACGTCAAGGTCCGCCTGCTGCGGGCCCGGTTGCAGTTGCGTGAACGGTTGACCCGTTTGTTTGGCGATCCGGCGCGCCGGATCGAGCGGGAGGCCGGACATCGACACGCCCTTCCCTCCGGAGCCGCGGACTGAACCGACGCGGTCTCAGCTCAACCCGTTGCGGCGTCGGCGTAGCGCACCAATGCCTGGAAGAACTCGAGGTCGACCTCGCCCTCCGGCAGGACGGGTGAGTTGACGACCAAGTTGCCCCACGGCTGCCAGCCTTCCTTCAGCATCTCCGCCACAGTGGCCTGGAGGGTTTTCGCCAGATCGGCGGAGACGATGCAGTAATCGGTGATTTTGGCGTTCATCGCCTGTCTATTAGCACAGGCGGGCCGGTCGCGCATGGGGAAATCTGTCGGGTTGTCCGGCCTCAAGGCCGGTCGTTCCAGACTCAGGCCCCGCCGATCTGCTTTCGGTAGGCCGCCGCGTCAAGCAAGGTGTCCACGTCGACCATCGAACTGAGGCGCACCTTGAAGAACCAGCCCTTGTCGAACGGATCCGTGTTCACCAGCGACGGGTCCTCGACGACCGCCTGATTGACCTCGATGACCTCGCCGCCGACGGGGGAATAGAGGTCGCTGGCGGTCTTCACCGACTCGACGACGGCACAGTTCTCGCCGGCGGAAAGCTGGCGTCCGGGGGAGGGCAATTCGACGAACACGATGTCGGTCAACTCCGCCTGCGCGTGGTCGGTGATGCCCACGGTGGCGACGGCGCCTTCGACCCGCACCCATTCGTGCGATCGGGCGTATTTGAGGTCCGGCGGGACATTGCTCATGTCCCAAGAGACGCAAGCTTTGTCCGGCAGGTCAATCCGGATTTCCGCGGGAAAGGTCCCGCGTGCGCATCTCAGCTTTTTCGGAGCGCGGAATTCATTCCGCAGCAAGGTTGACTCCCGGCGGGGTCTGCGGAATGAATTCCGCGCTCCGACTCTTCGGGCCGCACGGAGTCGGAAAACACTGAGATGCGCACAGGTCCCGCAGGGGTCGCGGCGGTTTGCAGCGTCCCGGTTCAGCCGGGCGAAGCCGGCCGGCGGTAGAGGGGCTTGGCCACGACTTCGGCGGGATACAACCGGTTCCGGATGCCCACGTTCAGCCGGGTGCCCACCGCTCGATGCGCGACCGGGACGAGCGCCAGGCCGATGCCACAACCCAGCGAAGGACTTGAAGTCCCGCTGCTGAGCCGGCCGACGGGGGTGTCGTCGGCGCCCGGCACGAACACCGGATACCCCGGCCGGGGCGTGGGCGTCTTGCCGATCATCCGCAGCGCGATGCTGCGACGTCCGATGCCGCGGGCCTGTTGCTCGCGCAATGCTTCGGCGCCGATGAAGGCGCGCTTGTCCAGCGCCACGAACGTTCCCAGCCCGGCCTCGAGCGGCGAGATGGATTCGTCGAGTTCGTGACCGTAGAGCGGGTAGCCCATCTCGGTCCGGAGTGTGTCCCGCGCCCCGAGTCCGGCCGGTTGCAACCCGTGCGGCCCGCCCCGGTCCAGCAGGGCCTCCAGCAAGGCCTCCGCCTGTTCCGCCCCGATGATGATCTCGAACCCATCCTCGCCGGTATAGCCCGTCCGCGCGACACCGGCCGGGCCGCCCTGGAAGACGAAGGTTCCCCACTGATTGCGCCGCAAATCGAGCACGGTCGACACGAGCATGCCGGCAATCGAGCCGCCCTGGATCACCTCCTCCATGAAACCGCGGACCCGTGGTCCCTGCACGGCGACCGCGGCGAACCGGGATGAATCATCCCGCAGATGGAAGCCGTCCCGGGTCGGCGCCCGGTCCACCTGGGTTTGCAGCCAGTCCCAGTCGTCCGAGGTCCGGGCGGCGTTGACCACCAGGGCGAACTCCTCCGGTTTCACCCGGAACAGGTAGAGATCGTCGATCACCCCGCCGGCCTCGTGGCACAGGAGCGTGTACTGGCCCTGCCCGATGGCGAGCCGGTTCACGTCGTTGGTGAGACAGAAATCCAGGTAAGCCGCCGCGCCGGGCCCGGTCACGGTGAAGTTACCCATGTGGGAGATGTCGAAGACGCCCGCGGCCCGCCGGACCGCGAGGTGTTCCTCGACGATGCCGGCGTACTGGAGCGGCATTTCCCAGCCGCCGAAGCCGGTCAACCGGGCGCCAAGACGGCCGTGCGCCGCATGCAGTGGGGTGTGTTTGAGCATACGCCGCCCTACGCTAGCAACAACCGGACGGTCGTCAACGCCCCAGCCGGATTTGGCGCCGCGCCGCATGGGACCGTCCGGGGCCGGGTTCGTTGAAGCGTGATCCGACGAACCGGGGGTGGCCCGTGGGTGAGGGTGGCTTTTGCTTGTGATTAGCTGAGTTTGATGATTCCTGAGCGTCGGACCGATGATTAACCCAACTTTTCTTGCTCCGGCCTTGACAACAATAGGCGATAATGACGGAATACGCGCGTTTGGCGAGCCGACGGGTGGCGTTTCGCGCCCGCGTTCGCCCGGTACCGGTGTCAGCGAGAGCGATCAGTCAGGCGACGCGCACCCCGGCTTCCCGCCGGGAAGCGGACCTTGCTGCCTCCGTAAGCGGCGTGGCGCCGGCCGGTTCCGAACCGGCGGCCTGTTACCATTGCGGTACCCCCTGCGGCGCGGAACGGGAAGCCCGGGCGGGGCGGGCTTTCTGTTGCGCGGGTTGCGCCACCGTCTACGAACTCCTCTGCGAGAACGATCTCGGTCACTTCTATGATCTGGGCCGGCAGGCGGGCTTGCGGGCGTCGGGTCGGGTCGGGCCGGAGTCCTTTCGCTACCTGGACGACCCCACGGTGCGGGAGCGGCTGCTGGATTTCAGCGACGGGCGGGTGGCGCGGGTGACGTTCACCGTCCCGGCGATGCACTGCATCGCTTGCGTCTGGTTGTTGGAGAACCTGTTCCGCCTGCGGGAAGGCATCGGGCGTTCCGCCGTGAACTTCCCGCGGAAGCAGGTTGCGATCACGTTCGATGAAACCCGGTTGCGCCTGAGCGAGGTGGTGGCGTTGCTGGATTCCATCGGGTATCCGCCGACGCTCCGGTTGGACACCGTGGAACGGGGCAACGAACCGGCGACGGCCTCGCGACGGCTGTATCTTCAGCTGGGCGTGGCGGGCTTCGCCTTCGGCAACGCCATGCTGTTCAGCTTTCCCGCGTATCTCGGGCTCACCGTTGGCGAGGAGCCGGGGTTGCGGTTCTTCTTTGGGGTCCTCTCGCTGGCCCTGGCCGTGCCCGTGCTGGGGTTCAGCGCGGCGGACTATTGGCGATCCGCCTGGACCGCGCTGCGGCGGGGCTGGCTGACCATCGAACTGCCGATCGCGATGGGGCTGGCGGCGCTGTTCGGGCAGAGCGCCTACGAGATCCTCTCGCGGACGGGTGAGGGGTATGTGGACTCGCTGACCGGGCTGGTGTTCTTCCTCTTGTGCGGCCGGGTGTTCCAGCAAAAGACCTACGCGCGCCTGGCTTTCGACCGGGACTACCGTTCGTTTTTTCCCCTCTCGGTGGTGCGCCGGCAGGGTGGCGGCGAGGAAATGGTGGCGATTTCCAGGCTGGCCGTGGGGGACCGGTTGCGGTTGCGGCACGGGGAACTGCTCCCGGCGGACGCGCGCCTGGTTTCGGGGGAGGCCTGGCTGGACTACAGCTTTGTTACGGGCGAATCGGATCCGGTGGCCCGCCACGCCGGCGATCACCTTTATGCCGGCGGGCTGCAGGTTGGCGGCGAGATCGAGGTCGAGACGGTAAAACCCGTTTCGCAGAGCTACCTGGCCTCCCTCTGGGACCATGAGGCCTTCCGCAAGACGCGGGCTGATTCGCTCGACACCCTGACCAACCGCTTCAGCCGGTGGTTTACGCTCGCGGTGGTCGGCATTGCGCTGGGAGCGGCGGCCTGGTGGTTGCCGAAGGACTTGGGCACGGCCATCCGGGCCTTCACCTCGGTCCTTATCGTGGCGTGTCCCTGCGCGCTGGCCCTGTCCGCGCCCTTTGCGCTCGGCGCCGCGCAGCGCCTGCTGGCGGGAGCAGGCATCTTCGTGCGCAACCCGCAGGTGATCGAGACGCTCGCCCGGTTGCGAACGATCGTGTTCGACAAAACCGGTACGCTCACGGTCCCGCGGACCGGGGAAGTGCGCTTCGACGGGCCGCCGCTGTCGCGGGAGGACGCGGCGGCCGTGCGAGCTCTGGCGCGCCAGTCCACCCATCCGTATGCGGTCCGGATCGGCGCCTTGCTTGGTCGCGCGGGGGAACGGCCGCGGGTTCACGGCTTTCGGGAAGTGCCCGGTCAGGGCATCGAAGGGACCGTGGCCGGGCGGCGAATCCGGTTGGGAGCGGTGCGCTGGGTCTCCCCGGGAAAAGCGCCGGAGGGAGGGCGGGTGTTGGCGGCAGGCAGCGAGGTGGGGCTGGCCGTGGACGCCCGGTTGCTGGGGGTCTTTCGATTGCAGAGCGCGGTTCGGGCGGAAGTGCCTGGACTCGTGGGCGCGTTGCGGGAGCGCTATGACCTCGCGTTGGTGAGCGGCGACAACGACCGCGACCGGGAGCGGTTGGCGCCGGTGTTTGGCGGGGCTTCGCTGCGCTTCAACCAAACCCCGCTGGACAAACTCGAGTTCGTCCGCGCGTTGCAGGCGAAGGGCGGGCCCGTGATGATGGTGGGTGACGGACTGAACGACGCCGGGGCCTTTCGGCAAAGTGATGTCGGGGTGGCGGTGACCGAGAGCCTCGGGGCCTTTTCGCCGGCCAGCGATGTGATTCTGGAGGGGACCCGGTTGGGACGGTTGCCGGAGGTGCTGGCCATTGGGCGGTCCACGGTGCGGGTGGTCCGCCTCTGCATTCTGCTTTCCTGTGCCTACAACGTGGCGGGGGTGAGCTTCGCCGCGCGCGGCCTGCTGGCGCCCTGGCTCTGCGCGGTCCTGATGCCGGTGAGTTCGATTTCGGTGGTGTTGCTGGCGGTTGGGGCGACCCGGTGGGGCGCCCGCCGGCGGGGATTGTCGGCGGAGGCGCCGGGGCTGGAGGAGGCGACGTGAGTGCGATCTTCCTGCTGATTCCGTTGAGCCTGCTGGTGGCCCTGGCGTTCCTGGGCGGTTTCATCTGGGCGGTGCGGTCCGGCCAGTATGAGGACACCTCGACCCCGGCGATGCGGCTCTTGATGGACGACGAATTTCCCAGACCGGACGGGCCGTTTCCCGGCGGTGGGGGGCAGAAAACCAAACAACCATGAACGTGGAGACATTCAAATACGACAATCGGATCGTCCGGGCGTTTGCCATTGCGACGGCCATCTGGGCGCTGGTCGGCACCAGTGCCGGGCTGCTGGTGGCCTGCCAGTTGTTCTGGCCGCAATTGAACCTCGAAATGCCTTACACCACCTTCGGACGGTTGCGTCCGCTGCACACGAACGCCGTCATCTTCGCGTTCGTCGGTAACGGCATGTTCGCCGGCATCTACTATTCCCTGCAGCGCCTGTGCAAGGCGCGCATGTTCAGTGATGCGCTGAGCTGGATCAATTTCTGGGGCTGGAACGCGATCATCGTGGCGGCGGCGATCACCCTGCCCCTCGGGCTGACCACCAGCAAGGAATACGCCGAACTCGAGTGGCCCATCGACATCGCCATCGCCGTGGTGTGGGTGGCCTTTACCATCAACCTGATGGGCACCATTCTCCGGCGGCGCGAGAAGCACATGTATGTGGCCATCTGGTTCTACATCGCCACGGCGGTGACGGTGGCCATGCTGCACATCTTCAACTCGCTCGAGATGCCCGCCGGCCTGTTCAAGAGCTACTCGATCTACGCCGGGGTTCAGGATGCGCTGGTGCAGTGGTGGTACGGCCACAACGCCGTGGCCTTCTTCCTGACCACCCCCTACCTCGGGCTGATGTATTACTACCTGCCGAAGGCGGCGGATCGCCCGGTGTTTTCCTACCGGCTTTCGATCATCCACTTCTGGGCGTTGATCTTCATTTACATCTGGGCCGGTCCCCATCACCTGCTGTACACCGCGCTGCCGGACTGGGCGCAGTCGCTGGGCATGGTGTTCTCCGTGATGCTCGTGGCCCCGTCGTGGGGCGGCATGTTGAACGGGTTGCTGACGTTGCGCGGCGTCTGGGACAAGGTGCGCCGGGACCCGGTGCTCAAATTCCTGGTGGTGGCGGTGACCGCCTACGGCATGGCCACGCTCGAGGGGCCGACGCTGGCCGTCAAGAGCGTCAATGCGCTGTCCCACTACACCGACTGGACCATCGCGCACGTTCACACCGGCGCGCTCGGCTGGAACGGCTTCCTGACCTTCGGCATGCTTTACTGGCTGTTCCCGCGACTCTACAACATCCGGCTGTGGTCCACGAAGCTGGCGAACTACCATTTCTGGATCGGCCTCACCGGCATGATGTTCTACGTGGTGCCGATGTATGTCAGCGGCGTGACGCAGGGCCTGATGTGGAAGCAGTTCAATGCGGACGGCTTTCTCCAGTACCCGACCTTCCTCGAAACGGTCATCCGGTTGATCCCGATGTACATGCTGCGGGCCGTCGGGGGCACGCTCTACGTGGTGGGGATCGTCGTGATGATGGTGAATCTGTATCGCACCGCCAAGAGCGGGCATTTCGAGCCGGACACGGAGGCCAAGGCCCCTGCGCTGCGCGAGGGTTCCCACGCCGGATCGAAACGGGAGCGCGGCCATCGCTGGCTGGAGGGCATGCCGATCACCTTCACCGTGCTTTCGGTGATCGCCGTCGTGATCGGCGGCCTGATCGAGATCGTCCCCATGTACCTGGTCAAGAAGAACGTGCCGACCATCGCCAGCGTGAAGCCGTATACGCCGTTGGAAGTGCTGGGCCGCGACATCTACATCCGCGAAGGATGCGTCGGGTGCCATTCGCAGATGATCCGCCCGTTCCGGTCGGAAACGGAGCGCTACGGCCAGTACTCGAAGGTGGGGGAGTTTGTGTATGATCACCCGTTCCTCTGGGGGTCCAAGCGCACGGGGCCGGACCTCCATCGCGTCGGGGGCAAGTACCCGGACGCATGGCACTACAATCACATGGAAGATCCCACCTCAACCTCGGAGGGATCGATCATGCCGCCGTATCCGTGGCTGCTGGAGGACAAGCTGGATCTTTCGCCGTTGCCGGCGCGGATGCGGGCGTTGCGCAAGGTGGGGGTTCCCTATAGCGACGCGGAGATAGCGGGGGCGGAGGAAGCGGCGAAAGCCCAGGCGGCCACGGTGGTGCAGAACCTCAAGGTGGGCATGGTCGAGGAGGCGGACGCGGCGGCGGACCGGGAGATCGTGGCGCTGATCGCGTTTCTCCAGCGGCTCGGCACGGACATCAAGGTGGGGCAGCCGGCGGCGGCGGGCGCCGCGGGGCTGGCGCAAAACTGACGGCCATGATCGAGAACGTGCTGCGTCATATGGGGGGCATTGAAGGGTTCGGAGTCGTCTCCGTCTGCCTCTTCTTTGCCTTCTTCATCGGAATGTTGGTCTGGGCCTTCCGTTTGCGGAAGCCCTATCTGGAAGAAATGGCCGCCCGGCCGCTGGACGTGGAAGCGGGCGAGCCTGTTGCCGGGAGCCATGATTATGAATGACGAGAAAGATCCGTTGTTGTTGGATCACGAGGCGGACGGGATCCGGGAGCTGGACAACAAGCTGCCGCGCTGGTGGGTCTGGTTGTTCAACCTGACCATCGCCTTTTCCGGAGCCTATATGTTGTACTATCACGTGTTTGATCGCGGCGCCTTGATGGCCGCCGAGTATCAACGCGAAATGGAGGTGGGCGAGAAGGTCAAGCAGGCCGCGCTCGACCGTTTCGAGAAGGAGATGATGACCATGCAGCCCTCCACCGATCGGGCGGTGCTTGACGAGGGCGAGAAGCTCTTCACCGTCAATTGCATGCCCTGCCACCGGGCGGATGGCGGGGGGCTGGTCGGGCCCAACATCACCGACGACTACTGGATCCACGGATCCGAGTTCAAGGACAACCTGCGCATCATCTCGAACGGCGTGCCGGAGAAGGGGATGGTCACCTGGAAGACCCTGATGAAGCCCACCCAGATCTATGCCGTGGGCAGCTATATCTACACCCTCCGCGGAAGCAATCCGCCGAATCCCAAGCCGCCGGAGAACCAGGCGCCGGCGCAGCCCGAGGTGAACATCTACGAGTAACCCAGGACCGATGCCTGGACCCCGCGCCGGTTGCCGGTCTCCGGCGACCGGACGGGGGCGGGTTTTGGTGTAACCGCCGGCGATGAGCCGGTTCAGTGCGTTCGTATGGCAGTCAAGGCGCCCGAAAAGGACACGACGGATTCCTCGGTCCTCCAGAACATCAACTGGGGCGATTTTCGCGACCACATTGCGACGGCGGACCAGGAGGGACGCCGCATGTGGATCTATCCGCGGAGACCGAAAGGGCGCTATTATGCCGCCCGTTCGTGGTTCAGCCTCCTGCTTCTGGCGATCATGTTCGGCGGACCGTTCGTTCGCATCAATGGCAACCCGCTCCTGCTGGTCAACGTCGTCGAGCGCAAGTTCGCGGTGCTGGGTCGGATTTTCTGGCCGCAGGACGGCATCGTGCTGGCGGTGTCCCTGTTGCTTTTCCTGATGGGGATCGTCATCTTCACGGCCGCCTTCGGGCGGCTCTGGTGCGGCTGGGCCTGTCCGCAGACGGTCTTGATGGAAATGGTCTTCCGGCGTATCGAATACTGGATCGAGGGAGACGCCCCCCAGCAGCGGGCTCTGGCCGGCGCGCCCTGGACCCCGGTCAAGATCGCGAAGAAGGCCCTCAAACACGCCGTTTTCCTGGCCCTCTCCTTCCTTGTGGGGAACACCCTGCTGGCTTACATCATCGGCAGCGAGGCCCTGATCCGGATCATCACGGACAATCCCGCCGAGCACGTCAAGGGGTTGACCTTCATGGGGCTGTTCACCCTGGTCTTCTACGGCATCTTCGCCCGTTTCCGCGAACAGGCCTGTACGTTCATCTGCCCGTACGGCCGGTTTCAGTCCACCTTGATCGACGAGAACACCATCGTGGTGGGTTATGATCACCAGCGCGGCGAGACCCGGCAGCACCTGCGCCGCGCGGAATCCGCCGCGGAACGGCAGGGCCGGGGCGCCGGGGACTGCGTGGACTGCCGGCAATGCGTGTCCGTTTGTCCCACGGGCATCGATATCCGGAACGGCCTGCAGATGGAGTGCGTGCATTGCACGGCGTGCATGGATGCCTGCGACACGGTGATGGACAAGATCGGGCGGCCGCGCGGGCTGATCCGCTATGCCTCGCTCAATGGCATCGAGCAGCGGCAACCGTTGAAGGTGACGCCGCGGTTGGTGGGATACTCGGCGGTGCTGCTGCTGCTGGGCACGATCCTGTTTACGTTGCTGCTCACCCGTTCGGATATCGACGTCACGATGCTGCGGGCGCGGGGCACCTTGTTTCAGGAGTTGACCGACGGACGGATCAGCAACCTGTATCTGCTGAAGGTCACCAACAAGAGCAACGAGGATCTGCCCGTCGAATTGCGGCTTGAAAGTCCCGCGGGCGCGTTGACCGTTGCCGGTGCGCCCCTGAGTCTGCCGGCGGGGAAACAGGTCGAGACATCGGTGATCGTCGAGCTTGCCCGTGATAACCTGTCCGCGCGCAAGACCCCGCTCGAGATCGGGGTTTTCTCCGGCGGGGAGCGGATCGACACCATCACGCCCGAGTTCCTGGGGCCACGCGTGCCGCGCGCGAGTGAGTGAGCAGGATGAACTCCGCCCCGCCCCCATCTTCCTGGAATCCATGGCCCATCGGGATCATCGCGTTCTTCGTGGTGTTCATCGGGATCACCGTCGGGTTTGTGGTTTTCAGCCTCGGCCAGCGCACCGATCTGGTGGCGGCGGATTATTACCAGCAGGAGCTGCGTCATCAGGACCAGATGGAACGGGAGGAACGTACGGTGGCCGGCGGGTTGGAGCCGAAGGTTGAATTCGATCGCCTGAGCAACACGGTGATCGTCAGCCTGCCGGCCGCGCACGTCGGGACGCAGCCCACCGGGAGCATCCATCTGTACCGGCCTTCCGCCGCCGAACTGGACCAGGAGATCGAACTGGCCCCGGACGCCGAAGGCCGGCAGCGCATCGCGGCCGCGGACCTGGCGGATGGTCCCTGGCAGGTGCGGGTCGAGTGGGCCATCGGGGAGGCGCGGTTTGCCGCCGACCGACGGCTGGTGATCGAGCGCCGGTCCGCGGCGCGCTGACGGGCCGCCCCGGCTGGAAGGCAGGCGCCGATGGAACTTTGGACAGCGTTCATCCTGGGACTGGCGGGAAGCGCCCATTGCGCCGGCATGTGCGGGCCGCTGGCCCTGGCCCTGCCCGGGGCCGGCGCGGGACCGATCCCCCTGTTTGGCGGCCGGTTGCTTTACAACCTCGGGAGGCTCGTTACCTACGGCCTGCTGGGGGTACTTTTCGGACTCGTGGGCCGGAGCCTGGCCCTGGCTGGCGTCCAGCGATGGGTCGCCATCGGTTTGGGCGTGGTCCTGCTCGCCGGCGTGCTTTTCTCCAGGAACCTCTGGGGAACGTCCTGGGGCGGCCGCCTTTCGGGATGGTTGCGTCCGCACTTGGGGCGGCTGCTGAGGCGGGGAACGCCCGGCGCGTTGTTCGGTTTCGGCCTGCTGAACGGCCTGCTCCCCTGCGGGCTCGTCTACGTGGCCTGTTTCGGGGCCGCCGCGTTGGGGGATTTGTCGGCCGCGGTGGCCTACATGCTCGTTTTCGGCCTCGGAACCGTGCCGATGATGCTTGCGTTGGGGCTGGCCGGGCGTCTCGTGCCGGTCCGCCTGCGGTTGCGTCTGCAGCGCCTCGTGCCTTTGTGCGTGGGCCTCGTGGCGGTGCTGTTGATCCTGCGCGGGCTTTCGCTCGGCATTCCCTACGTGAGCCCGGACATCTCGGGCGCCGATCCGGCGGAGTGTTGCCTGCCTCCGACAGATTCGGGGGTTCGTTGAACTGCGCGTGTCCCGGCCGCCGGCGGGAAATGTCTGTCCGCCGACGCACCATGCAGGCATAGTCGTTCCCGCATGAATGACTGGATCAACGATTACTTTGCGGCGCAGAAGCGGGCCGTCGATGCGATCCCCGTGGCGGCCGTCGCACGGATCATCGGACGGCTGACGGAGGCCTGGGAGAACGAGCGCCAGGTGTTCGTCTGCGGCAATGGAGGCAGCGCGGCCAATGCCTCACACTTCGCCACGGACCTCGGCAAGGGCGCGTCCGACAAGCTCGGGCGGCGTTTCCGCGTCCTCTCCCTGAACGACAACGTGAGTTGGATGACCGCGCTGGGCAACGATTACGCTTACGAGGACGTGTTCGTCGGACAGCTTCAGAACTACGCCCGAAGCGGGGACCTGCTGCTGGCGATGAGCGTCAGTGGCAACTCGCCGAATCTCTTGAAGGCGGTTACCTGGGCGAAGGAGCGGAAGGTCCATACGGTCGCCCTGATCGGCGGCAAACGCGGGCGACTGGCCGAGGTGGCCGACGAGGTGGTGGTGATTGAGGACACCCACTATGGCCGGGTGGAGGATTGTCACATGCACATCTGTCATGTGCTCTGCTACGCCTTCATGGAGGGCGCGGCCGGCGTCGGGCAGCCCGCCCCGGTCTGACCCGCCCTGGTCCGTGCGTCGGCGGGGGCGAACCGGGGGAGGGCGGGAGCGCCGAAGGGGGAGGGCGGGAGCGCCGAATCATGCGGCAAACCGCTTGTCAGCCTGTTCCGGGCCGGGCATGATCTCCTGCCAGTCCGACCACCGTCCGTCTCCATGCGGCCGGCTTCGGTCCGTCGGATAGCGAACCAAAAGGCCACAGCGATGAACGAACCGCGATCCAACTGCTCTCGAACCCTTGCCGGCGCCGTCCGGCTGGCCCTGGCCATCGGGCTTCTGCCCGTGCTCGGGGCCCAGAACGTGAATCTCGAGGAGGGCCTCGAAGCCTATTGGACCTTCGATGAAGGCGCCGGTGACACGGTGGGAGATGTTTCGGGGCATGGTCGCGGGGCGATGATGTATGAAACCCCCGCTTTCGCCGATGATTCGATCCTCTGGCTGACCGGCGGCCTGGGTCGGTTCGGGGACGCGATCGACTTCGACGGCAACTACTTCCTCGCCGTGGCGGATTACCTCGGCGTGGGCGGCACTGAACCGCGCACGATCTCCCTCTGGGTGAACACGGTCTGGGCTCCGACCGGCGCCAGCGCCATGGTGGCGTGGGGGCCGAACGTGGCGGAGCAGCGCTGGCATTTCAAGCTGGAGACCACGAACGGAGCCATCCGCACCGAGAATCAGGGCGGCAACAATTACGGTTCCGTCCCGGTCAACGACGGCTTCTGGCATCACGTCGTGTGCGTGTTCCCCGAAGGCGGCGCCGTGATCGGTGACGTGCGGCACTACGTCGACGGCGTGCTGGACCCGGTCCAAAACGGCGGCATCACGAATCCCGTCAACACGAACGTCGATCCAGCGGTCGCTCCGCCCCTCACGCTGGGCGGCGCGCCCTTCGGGACCGGCTTGCGGATGACGACCGCCTGGATCGATGACGTTCGTATCTACAGCCGCGCGCTGAACGAGGCCGAGATCGCCGCGCTGGCCCAGGGACAGGGGGTCGTCACCGGAGCGCCGCCGCGCATTGTGCCCGCAGACGGACTCGTGAACGCTCCGTTCCATCCGGCCGCCCAGGGGATCCAGGCGACGATCATGGCGGTCGGGCAGGCGACCGTGAGCGTCGGGGGCGTCACGATGACCGTCAATGGCGCCGACGTGACCGCGGAACTCACTTTCAGTGGCGCCGGGTCGCAGCTGTCCCTGCAGTATTCCGGCCTGGAGGCGGATCGGACGTATTCGGTCGAAATCACGGCGAGCGACAGTGAACAGCGCCTCGCCACGCGGACTTTTGGTTTCACGACCTTCCGGGAGGACAACTTCACGATCGAGGCCGAGAATTACAACTTTGCCGGTGGCGCGTTTATCGACAACCCGGTTCTCTGCAACACGTACGGCAGCAGCGAAGGCTGCTATTTCGACCGGGTCAGCCTGCCGGGGATCGACGCCTTCGATGCCAATGGGTTTGGCGATGACACGGCGTCGTACGAGGATGTTTACCGTTTCTCGAGCGGAGGCGCGACGCGCGAGGAGGAATTTGACACCATGCGGTCCGGGGACGTTCTCCGCTCGAAGTACGACGGGCAGAACGGGCAGAACGGGGCGATCGTCGACTACGATGTGGACCGCCTGGCCGCCGGGGATTGGGCGAACTACACCCGCACCTTTCCCGCGGGCACGTATTCCATCCTCCTGCGGGCGATGGCCACGTCGCCGCAGTTGGTGCGCCTTGATCGGGTGACCGGCGCCGCCACGGGGGCGGACCAGGAACTCAGCCTGATGGGATACTTCGCGGTCCCGGGCAACGGCAGCTACACCTTCGTGCCACTGACGGACGTTTCCGGGGCGGTCGAACTGGCCGCGAACCTCGACGGCGAGACCACCATCCGCCTGACCGCAATCGAGGCGAACGCGAACATCCAATGGAATTTCCTCCTCTTTCCCGAGGCGGAGGAACAACCCCCCATCCTTCCCACCATCGCCATCGATTTCCCGACGGACGGTTCGGTGCATCCCACCGGGGGCGACATCACGGTGCGTGCTTCCGCGGACGACGCGGATGGGTTCATCCGGCAGGTTGCCTTCTACGTCGACCAGCAGGGAGTGCCGACCGAGATCGGCCGGGTCGAGAACCCGCCCTACGAAATCACTTGGGCGCAGGTGCCCGCGGGCAGCTACGTCCTCACGGCCGAAGCGGTGGACAACGACGATCTGTCAGCCGTCTCGTCGCCGGTGAGCATTGTCGTCGACAGCGATCCTCCCCGCATCGGGGGCGTGCAGGGGAGTCCGGGCCTCGACCGGGTCGAGTTGCTCTTCAGCGAGGCATTGGATCCGGTCAGCGCCGGCAATACGGCCAATTACACGATTGCCCCGGGGCTCACGGTGCAGGCCGCCGTGGTGGACGGTGCCCGGGTGACCCTCACCACCACCGCCCAGAGCAACGGGCAGGTCTACACCGTGACGGCACGCAATGTGGCCGATGCGCACGGGGTGGTGCAGCCGGAAGATTCCGCCCAGTTTACCGCGTCCACCGTGAACCTGCTCTACGGGTTGGAGTTCTATTGGACGTTCGACGAGGGCGGCGGCGCGGTCGCCCGTGACGTTTCCGGATTTGGCCGGGACGCCGTGGTCTACGATGTGCCGGCGTTCGACGGGAAGTCCATCCTCTGGACGGACGGCCAGTTCGGCGGGGGCGTCGAGTTCGACACCTCCTATTTCCTCGTGGCACCGAGCTACTACGGCATCAGCGGCGCGGCGCCCCGGACCATCTCGATGTGGATCAAGACCGACTGGGTGGTTCCCGGCGGGGCAAACGCGATCATGGGCTGGGGACGGAACGCGACGAGCGCCCGCTGGCACTTCAAACTCGAGAACACCGTCAATGGCGCCCTCCGGACCGAGAACCAGGGGGGCAACAACTATGCGTCCATTCCCGTGAATGACGGGAGTTGGCATCACATCGTGGCGGTCCTTCCGGACTTTGGCGAAGGCGCGGTGGTGGGCGATGTGAACCACTACGTCGACGGCGTGCTCGATCCCGTCAAGAGCGGCGGCGTCACCAATCCGGTCAACACCGACACCGATCCGGCCACCGCCCCGCCGGTGTCCATCGGCGGCGCGCCGTTCGGCGCTGAACTGCGCACGTTGAGCGCCGTGCTGGACGATGTGCGGCTCTACAACCGCGCGTTGAGCGACGCCGAGATCGTGAGCCTGTTCAACGGCAACGGCGTGATCGAAGGCGAGCCCGTGCTGCGCGTCGGTATCCAGCGGAACGAGGATGACACGGTTACCCTCTCCTGGAACGGTAATGCCACGTTGCAGACCGCGCCGGCGGTGAGCGGTCCGTGGACGGTGGTGGCTGGCGCAACCAGCCCGCACACGATGGTCCCCGAGGCCACGGCTTTCTTCCGGTTGACCCGGTAGCAGGCCCACGACGGAGGTCGAAAAGAAGACGAACCAACCGAAATCAAGGCCGGTACCGCGCCATGAAGCACGCACTGAAACCCCACGATCACGCGTCCGTGCCTGCTCGGCCCGGGCGCCGCGCCTTCGGCTTCACCTTGATCGAGCTCCTGGTGGTGATTGCCATCATCGGCATCCTGGCCGCGATGCTCTTGCCGGCATTGTCGAGCGCCAAGGAGGCCGGCAAACGCTCGGTCTGCAAGAACAACGAGCGCCAGATCATTCTCACCATGCTGATGTACTCGGGGGACAACGAGGGCAAGTTCCCGAGCGGCGTGCGCAACAACAACTTCGAGCATTTCTCGTTCATCAGTTCGGAGGTCTACGACTACCTCCAGGAGGTGGGCTCGATGTCGACCAACTCGATCACCTGTCCCAACAAGCGGGACTGGTACCGCTACGAGCCAAGCGTTGGCCATCGGTTGGGCTATTACTTCCTCTGGGGCCACAGCACGGACCAGGACACCCGGCCCAGAACGGGTTCCTACCGCGGACCCGCTCCCTGGGATTCGCCGCAAAAGGACACCGACAAGCCTTCCTGGCCGATGGTTGCCGATGTGATCGAGAAGGGCACCGTAACACCGAACGTCACCTCGGCGCCGCACGGTCCCACGGGGCCCGTGCGCAGCGCGCAGGGAGACCTGCCCGAACCCGAGGAAATCCGCTCCCGGGGCGGCAACGTGGGCCACGTGGACGGTTCCGTCCTGTGGGTCTCCCAGTCGAAAATGGTGGAGCACTACGCCACCATCCCCAACGGGGCCATCCGCGGCTATTGGTGAGCGATGGGTGCCGCGCCCGAGGACGACGTCCCGGTTGGAGTGGCCCGCCGGCTCGCCGGGTACGAGATCAGTGCGGATCCCGACCGCCAGGATCTCGGCGTAATCCACGGGTTCCTTTCCGGCTGCGACTGGGCCAGGGGCATCTCGCGGGAGTTGGTCGAGCAGGCGGTGCGCAACTCCTTGTGCGTCGGCGCCTATCGGAACGGTGCGCAGGTCGGCTTCGCCCGGGCGGTCACCGATCGGGCAACCTTCGCGTATTTTGCCGACGTCTTTGTGCTCCCACCGCACCGGCGCCGGGGGTTGGCGAGCGCCTTGGTGGCGACCCTGATGTCACACCCCGATCTGCGGCAGGTGCGGCGGCTCCTCCTTTCGACCCGGGCCGCGCACGGGCTCTACGCGCGACTGGGGTTCGTGCCGCTGAGCAACCCGGCGGACTTCATGACCATCCACCGGGTGGCGGCTGGTTGCGGGGGGCGGGAGCCGCCGTCCGGCCCGCCTGATTCTCCTTGAGCAGTCGTGCGGCGTATGATGCAAATGCTTCGTGCGGTGTGGGTTATGTTCCAGGCTCGCCGTCCGGCAGGGCGGGCGCGCCGCGTTCTGAGAACGCGTGATCTTGTAACTACCCACGTTTGGATTCGCTCCCTTGACAATCCGCGAAGTCTGGGGAATCTGTTGAACGTCTATGCAGTCATCTCTATCGATTAGCCGTTATGATTCAAGCAGCCCTGCCGGCTTATCGTGTTTTCCTTTTTTTCTTTACCCGTGTTTTCCTGTCGATACGGTTGCGCGCCAGCAGACATTGACCCAGTTGGGGTAACAGAGGACTGACAATGAACCTGAACACCATTTTGCTAACTGCCACCCGCCCTTTGCTCGTCCCTGTTCTGGCGACCCTCGCCGGTGGTTTGGCGCAGGCGGCGACGGCCGCGTACACGACCGATTTTGAAGGCGGCGCCGGGGCCGGGTGGTCCAGTGCGACCACCGACTCCAGCGTGCCCGTGCCGTTCACAGAATTCTCGGGTCGTTTCGGCAATTCCGCCCAAACCCTGACCCTCACGGGACTCAACGCCGGAGAAGCGTACACCCTGCTCTTCGACCTCTACATCATCGATTCGTGGGACGGCGGCAGCTCGGATTATTTCAACATCGCGGTCGACGGGGCGCAGGTCTTTCACCATACCTTCAGTCAGTTTGGCGGTTCCCAGACCTATCCGGACGGGCCGGACGAGCAGGGCATGTACGGCTTCAGCAGTTGGAATGATTCCATCTTCCGTTCCGTGGAACTGGCCTTCACCCCGGCAGCGGCCGAGGCGACGATCGAGTTTTCCGGCTCGGGGTTGCAGAGCTTGGCCGACGAATCGTGGGGGATCGACAATGTCTCGGTGTGGCTTTCGGCGGATCTGCCCGCCACGGCCATCGTGCAAACCTCCCTGCCGGGCCAGGCGGATACCGAGGCCTGGGCCATTGACCGGTTCACAATCACGGCTTCCCGAAACCTGGACCCAACGACCGCGGCCCAGGCGGCGAATTACGAATTGCGCAATCTCGGGCCGGACCACACTTACGGCACGGCGGACGACGCCGTCTACGCGTTGTCGCCCCAGTTGGTGGGCAACAAGCTGGTGCAACTGTCGACTACGCCGAACCCGCTGCAGCCGGGCGACTACCGCTTTCGGACCTTCGCGGGTTTGCTCGATGAATCGGCGCTCCCGGTGGAGGCATTCGACCGGTTGTTCACCATCGAGCATCCCTTGATCGGCAGCCTCGAGAACGACAGCAACGGAACCCTTCCCAGTGCGACCCCGCTGCCGATGACCGAGACACCGGTCGATTCGACTTTCTTTACCGCCTACGGGATCGGCACCTTCAACGCCGTCAGCGAGGTGGACTACTGGCGGTTCGACGCCGAGGCCGGCGACAAGGTGAGCGTTCATTTGCAGGCGGATGATGTGGGCAGCGTCTACCCCTACGTGCAACTCCGGAACGCCGCGGACAGTTCCCTGGTGCAGGCTTCGCGCTATGCCACCGAGGCGATCCTGCAGAACTTCGTCATCCCGGCGCCGGGGACCTACTACCTGCGGATGTGGAGCGACCACAATCCCTCCCGCTACCGCATGCGGGTGGATCAGTCCCGGGGCATCCAACTCGAGAACGAAGACAACAATGCGCAGGGCAGTGCCAACTTGGTGGCCCTCGAGGTTTCCGGAGTCACCCTGGTGGGCAATGTGGCCGGCGCCCTGCCGGCGGCGGATACGGCGGGGGACTGCTTCAGCCTCGGTTATCTGAATGCCGGCAACTCCGTCGATGCCAGCCTGAGCCTGCCCGATGGCAGCTCGATGGCGCTGGGTGATCTGACGCTGGCCGTCGAAATCCTCGGGAACGGCACTCCGCTGGCCACGGACGGGAGCGGAAGCATCAGCTTTGCCGCGACGGATGATGGCGTGCACCTGATCCGGGTGACCAGCGCGGCGCGCGATCTGCGCGCGCAGTACCTCCTGAATGTCGTCGTGACTGACGGCGTCGCACCCGAGATCGTCTCGATGACCCTGCCCGACGAGGGTACGACCAGCACGGCGGTGATCGACCGGTTCAGCGTGGATTTCAGCGAGGACATGAAACCGGCGGCGGTGAACGACATGGGCAATTACGAGTTGCGGAGCGCCGGGACCGACGACGTTTTCGGCAACGCGAACGACGAGGTTTACGCATTGATGACCAGCCCCGCCTACGGGAGCGGGTTGAGCGCGAGTTTCATGGTCGTGGACGGCCCGCTGCAACCGGGGGACTACCGGTTCACGCTCGGCACCGGTCTGGAGGATCGCGCCGAAAATGGGCTTGCGGCACCGTATGTTCGCCTGTTCGCGGTGGCCAATCCAACGGGATTCGTACTGGAGAACCGGAACAACGGGATCGAGGCGGGGGCGACTTCGCTGAGCACTTCGGGTGGCGGCACACCAGATGGATCGTTGGCCTTCGGTGGACGGATGAACGCCAATTCCTACCCGTACGACATTGCCAAGGGCGACTTTGACGCAGATGGCATCGAGGACCTTGCCCTGGCCAACTACAACAGCGACGACGTCAGCGTCTTCCTCGGCAACGGTGATGGCACCTTCCAGGCCGCGGTGAATTTTCCCGTGGGCGACGGCCCGTTCTCGGTCGTGGCCGGTGACGTCAACGAGGACACGCTCGTCGACATCGTTACGGGCAACTACTACGGGAGCAGCGTCAGCGTGTTGCTGGGCAACGGGGATGGGACGTTCCAGGCGGCGACTCACACGACGGTGGGCAGCAATCCCTACGACGTCGCGCTCGGGAACCTGGACGGCAGCGGCGCCCCCGAGATCCTGACGGCGAACTACAGCGGGGCCAGTTTGAGTGTGCTGACCCGGCAGGGGGATGGCAGCTACACCCGGGCAGACACGGCCAGCGGCAGCGGCACGTTTGGAGTGGCGGTGGGCCTCTTGAATAACGACGCGTTCCTGGATGTGGTGACGGTCAACCAAAACGAGGACAACATGAAGGTGTTCCTGGGGGTCGGGGACGGAACGCTGCAGGCGCCGGTGGCCTACCCGGTGCAAGACGCGCCGCGGCGGGTGGCGCTGGGGGACATGGACGGGGACACGAAGCTGGATGCGGTGGTGTTGAACCGGAACAGTCAGAGCGTGAGCGTCTTGTTGGGCAACGGAGACGGCACGTTTGAGCCGGCGATGAACACCGGCGGGGTCGGCAGCGATGCCTACGGCCTGGTACTGGCGGACCTGGACGGGGCCAACGGGCTGGATGTTGCGGTGGCAGCCTACGGTCAGGACCGGATGGACCTGCTGATGAACCAGGGCGGTGGCGTGCTGGGGAGCGTGATCGGCTATTACGAGCCGTACAACCCGATCGGGATCGTGTCCGGCGACTGGAACGGAGACGGGTTGGTCGACCTTGCGACGGCGAACCACTATCCGAACAACGGTCTGACGGTGTGGCTGGGCAACACGCTCAGGCCGCTGATTGAGGATCCGACGGGAGTGCTGACGGGTCTGGGCCGGGGCAACCTGAAGGATACGTCCGACCTTGATTTCTACAGTTTCAGCGGGCAGGCGGGAGATTTGTTGAGCGTGGCCGTGGAGGTGCCGGGTAATCCGGGATCGAGCGGATTGTGTTACTACGTGGAGAAACCGGATGGGACGAGTTTGACTTCGTTTTGTGCGAACTCGAGCGGCTGGGGGCAGATCACGCCGGTAGTGCTGCCGGCGGACGGGACGTATTACGTGCGGGTGCAATACAACCACCAATACTGGAACGAGTACAAGCTGCGGGTGACGCTGGCACGGGATGGTATCCAGATGGAGACCGAGAGCAACGATAGCACCGGCGCGGCGGATGTGCTGGCGCTGGAACTGAACGGAGGCATTCAGGAAGGTCGGGTGCACGGGTATGTCGGGGTGGGCGATCCGAATGGAGACTACTACCTGCTGGGCAACCTGACCGAAGGGACGCAGATCACCTTGGGGCTGGACCGACCGGCGAACAGCCCGCTGGCGGGCGTGATGGAGGTCTACAATGGGGCGGGCGCCAAGGTGGCGGAGAGCGCGGTGAGCGCCACGGAGCTTCTGTACGCAGTTCCCAACGGTGGCGACGGGGCGCATTACGCGCGGGTGCGGGCGCAGAGCGGGGCGGGTCTGCTCGCACAGTATGTTCTGAGTGTGGCGCTGGAGGATATCGTGCCGCCGGTGATCACGTCGGTGAGTCTGCCGGCGGAGGGGACCACGAGCATGGGGATCATCGACCGGTTCAACGTCGGTTTCAGCGAGGACATGATGGCGGGGACGGTGAACGAGGCGGGCAACTACGATTTGCGCAGCAGCGGGACCGACGACGTTTTCGGCAACGGGAACGACGAGGTGTACGGGGTGATGACGAGTCCGGCGTATGCGAGCGGGTTGAGCGCGAGCGTGATGTTGGTGGATGGGCCGCTGCAGCCTGGGGATTACCGGTTGACCATCGGAACGGGGCTGGAGGACCGGGCGGGGAACGCCTTGGCGGCGGCGTATGTGCGGACGTTTAGCGTGGCGGGAGTGACCGACTTTGTGTTGGAAAACCGGAACAACGGGATCGAGGCGGGGGCGACTTCTCTGAGCACTTCGGGGGGTGGCACGCCGGATGGATCGCTGGCCTTCGGTGGCCGGATGAACGCCAATTCCTACCCGTACGACATCGCCAAGGGCGACTTTGACGGAGATGGCATCGAAGACCTTGCCTTGGCCAACTACAACAGCGACGACGTCAGCGTGTTCCTGGGCAACGGTGATGGCACCTTCCAGGCCGCGGTGAATTTTCCCGTGGGCGACGGCCCGTTCTCGGTCGTGGCCGGTGACGTCAACGAGGACACGCTCGTCGACATCGTTACGGGCAACTACTACGGGAGCAGCGTCAGCGTGTTGCTGGGCAATGGGGATGGCACCTTCCAGGCGGCAAGCCACACCACGGTCGGGAGCAACCCGTACGACGTCGAACTGGGGAATCTGGACGGTGCTGGCGCGCCGGAGATCCTGACGGCCAACATCAACGGGGGCAACATCAGCATATTGACGCGTCAGGGAGACGGCAGCTACGCGCGAGCGGACACGGCCAGCGGCAACGGGCCGTTTGGGCTGGCCGTCGGTTTGCTGAACGGGGACGCGTTTCTGGACGTGGCCGTCGTCAACTACAACGAGGACAACATGAAGGTGTTCCTGGGGGTCGGGGACGGAACGCTGCAGGCGCCGGTGGCCTACCCGGTGCAGGATCAGCCGCGGCGGGTGGCGTTGGGGGACATGGACGGAGATACGAACCTGGATGCGGTTGTTTTGAACCGGAACAGTCAGAGCGTGAGCGTCTTGTTGGGCAACGGAGACGGCACGTTTGAGCCGGCGATGAACACCGGCGGGGTCGGCAGCGATGCCTACGGCCTGGTACTGGCGGACCTGGATGGGGCCAACGGGCTGGATGTTGCGGTGGCAGCCTACGGTCAGGACCGGATGGACCTGCTGATGAACCAGGGCGGTGGCGTGCTGGGGAGCGTGATCGGTTATTACGAGCCGTACAACCCGATCGGGATCGTGTCCGGCGACTGGAACGGAGACGGGTTGGTCGACCTTGCGACAGCGAACCACTATCCGAACAACGGTCTGACGGTGTGGCTGGGCAACACGCTCAAGCCGCTGATTGAGGATCCGACGGGAGTGCTGACGGGTCTGGGCCGGGGCAACCTGAAGGATACGTCCGACCTTGATTTCTACAGTTTCAGCGGGCAGGCGGGTGATTTGCTGAGCGTGGCGGTGGAGGTGCCGGGGAATCCGGGATCGAGCGGATTGTGTTACTACGTGGAGAAACCGGATGGGACGAGTTTGACTTCGTTTTGTGCCAACTCGAGCGGCTGGGGGCAGATCACGCCGGTAGTGCTGCCGGCGGACGGGACGTATTACGTGCGGGTGAGCTACAACTACCAGTATTGGAACGAGTACAACCTGCGGGTGACGCTGGTGCGGGACGGGATCCAGATGGAGACCGAGGGCAACGACAGCACGGGAGCAGCGGATGTGCTGGCCCTGGACCTGAACGGTGGCATCCAGGAGGGTCGGGTGCATGGATATGTCGGGGTGGGTGATGGGAACGGGGATTACTACCTGCTGGGTAACCTGACGGAGGGGACGCAGATCACACTGGGGCTGGGCCAACCGGGGAACAGCCCGCTGCATGCGGTGATGGAGATTTACAACGGGGCGGGCACGAAGGTGGCTGAGAGTGCGGTGAGCGCCACGAGCCTGCAGTATCCGATTCCCAGCGGTGGGGACGGCGCGCACTACGCGCGAGTTCGGGCGGACAGCGGGGCGGGATTGCTGGCGCAATACATCCTGAGCGTCGAGTTGGCGGACGTGGTGCCGCCGGTGATCACGTCGGTGAGTCTGCCCGCGGAGGGGAGCACGAGCATGGCGATCATCGACCGGTTCAGCGTCGGGTTCAGCGAGGACATGATGGCGGGGACGGCGAACGATCCGGGCAACTACGATTTGCGCAGCAGCGGGACCGACGACGTTTTCGGCAACGGGAACGACGAGGTTTACGCCGTGATGACGAGTCCGGCGTATGCGAGCGGGTTGAGCGCGAGCGTGATGTTGGTGGATGGGCCGCTGCAGCCTGGGGATTACCGGTTGACCATCGGAACGGGGCTGGAGGACCGGGCGGGCAACGCCCTGGCGGCGGAGTACCTGCGCCACTTCAGCGTCGCCGGAGTGAGTGGCTTCGTGCTGGAAAACCGGAACAACGGAAGCGAGTCGCTGGCGACTTCCCTGAGTACCTCAGGTGGCAGCGATCCTGATGGCTCGGTCGCTTTCGGCGGCAAGACCGGGGTCGGGTCCAACCCGTATGACATCGCGCAGGGGGATTTGAACGGGGACGGTGTTCCGGACCTGGTGGTGCCGAACATCAGCAGCGATAACGTGAGCGTGCTGCTGGGCAACGGGGACGGGACCTTCCAACCGGCGGTGAACTACGCCGCGGGCAATGGGCCGATCGCCGCGACGGTCGGGGAGGTCAACGGGGACAGCTTCTTTGATGTGATCGTGGCCGATTACTACGGCAACGCGGTGAGCATCTTCCTGGGCAACGGGGACGGGACCTTGCAGGCGGCGGTGAACGTGTCGGTGGGCAGCAATCCGCGGGATGTGGAGTTGGTGGATCTGAACGGAGGCGGGACGCCCGAAGTCCTGACCGCGAACGAAGGGGGCGACAACGTTACAGTGCTGACGCGGCAACTTGACGGGACCTACACCCGGGTCGATTACGCCAGCGGAAACGGCACCTATGGACTGGCGGTGGGGCTCCTGAACGCGGACAGCTTCTTCGATGTGCTCACCGTGAACGTCCACGCTGACAACCTGACGGTGCTGTTGGGCAACGGGGACGGAACCCTGCAAGCCCCGGTGGCCTACGCCACCGAGGATCAGCCGCGGCACGTCGTTCTGGGGGATCTGAATGGGGACACGGTGGTGGATGCGGCGGTGTTGAATGCGGGCACCCGGAGCGTGAGCGTGTTGTTGGGCAATGGGAACGGGACGTTCCAGGCCGCCATGAACACGGGCGGTGTGGGGAGCGATCCCTATCACTTGGCTCTGGCTGATTTTGACGGGGTGAATGGACATGACGTGGCGGTCGCGGCCTATGGCCAGCGAAGGCTGGATCTGCTCCTCAATCAGGGAGGCGGTGTCCTGGGTGGAGTGATTGGTTATTCGGAATCGAACTACCCAATCGGAGTCGTCTCCGGGGATTGGAACGGGGACGGTCTGGATGATCTGGCGACAGCCAACTACCACGGCAACAACGTGACGGTGTGGCTGGGCAACGCCCTCAAGCCCTTGCTGGAGGATCCAAGCGGAGTGCTGTCGGGTCTGGGCCGGGGCAACCTGAAGGATACGTCCGACCTTGATTTCTACAGTTTCAGCGGGCAGGCGGGTGATTTGCTGAGCGTGGCCGTGGAGGTGCCGGGTAATCCGGGATCGAGCGGATTGTGTTACTACGTGGAGAAACCGGATGGGACGAGTTTGACTTCGTTTTGTGCGAACTCGAGCGGCTGGGGGCAGATCACGCCGGTAGTGCTGCCGGCGGACGGGACGTATTACGTGCGGGTGCAGTACAACTACCAGTACTGGAACGAGTACAAGCTGCGGGTGACGCTGGCACGGGATGGTATCCAGATGGAGACCGAGAGCAACGATAGCACCGGCGCGGCGGATGTGCTGGCGCTGGAACTGAACGGAGGCATTCAGGAAGGTCGGGTGCACGGGTATGTCGGGGTGGGCGATCCGAATGGAGACTACTACCTGTTGGGCAACCTGACGGAGGGGACGCGGATCACGCTGGGACTGGAGCAGCCGGGCAACAGCCCGCTGGATGCGGTGATGGAGATCTACAATTCGTCCGGCAGCCTGGTGGCGCAGGGGGCGGCCTCGGACCTCTCGCTGGCGTACATCATTCCCAACGGCGGAGACGGAGCGCACTACGCGCGGTTGCGCGCCGCTGGCGGGGCGGGATTGCTCGCGCAGTACATCCTGAGCGTGGCGCTCGAAGACACGGTGCCGCCGGTGATCACCTCGGTGAGCCTGCCCGCCGAGGGTACGACGAGCATGGGAATCATCGACCGGTTCGACGTTGGATTCAGCGAGGACATGCTGGCGTCGACGGTCAACGATTCGGGCAACTTCGAGTTGCGGCACGCGGGCCTTGATGAGGTGATGGACACCGCCGATGACGAACTCTACGGAGTGGTGACCAGTCCGGCCTACGCCAGCGGCTTGGCGGCGAGTTTCCTGGTCACGAACGGACCGCTGCAACCGGGCGCTTACCGGTTTACGATTGACACCGGCGTCACGGACCGGGCGGCCAACCCGTTGGTGACGGCCTACGAGCGTCAATTCACCATCATGGCCTTGCCTGGTTTCGTCTTCGAGAACCAGGACAATGGTTCGCAGTTGCTGGCCACGTCACTGGGCGCCACGGTCGATCCTGCGTTTGACGGGTCTTTTTCGAACGTCGGCAAGACCGGAACCCCCAGTAACCCTCACTTCGTGGATTCGGGCGACCTGGACGGCGACACGAATCCGGACCTGGTGGTCGCCAACTGGAGCAGCGCTTCGGTGAGCGTCTACCTCGGCAACGGGGACGGGACCTTCCGGACGCCGGTGGACTACCCGACCGGCAGCGGCTGTGTGGAGGTGCGGTTGGGCGATCTGGACGGCGACGGCGTGCTTGACGTGGTCGCGGCCAACTACAACGCCAGCTCGGTCACCGTTCGCCTCGGCGCAGGCGACGGGACGCTGGGGGATGCCCTGAATCTGAGCATGGGGAGCAATCCCAACGGTATCCGTCTGGCCCTGCTCGACGGCGATTCGAACCTGGACATCGTCACCGCGAACCGCGGCTCGGACAACGTCACCGTCCGGCTGGGATTCGGGGACGGCACCTTCGGCCCGCTGGCGAGTTTCGCCGCCGGTGATGGAGCCGCCCGACTGGCCGTGGGGGATTTCGACGGGAACACCACGCTTGACCTCGCGGTGGCCAACTTCAATGCGCACACGCTGAGCGTACTGCCGGGTGACGGCGCCGGAGCGTTCGGCGCGCCGGTTGCCTACGCGACCGGATCGAACCCATATGCTGTCGAGGCCACTGATCTGGATGGCGATGCGGTGCTGGATCTGGCGGTCGCCAACCTCAACAGTCACACGGTTAGCGTTTTCCCCGGCAACGGCGATGGTACCTTCCAGGCTAAGGTCGATTACCCCAGCGGCGGCTCGCAGCCGCATCATCTGCTGGCCGCCGATCTCGACGGCGACGGTCGCGACGAGTTGCTGGCATCCAACCTTAACGGGGATAATCTGGGCATTCTGCAAAACAACGGCGACGGGACGTTTGCCCCCACAGTGAGCTATCCTTCCGGCAACGGCTGTATCTGCACAGTGGTCGGCGATTGGAACGACGATGGGCGCCCCGACTTGGCGAGCGTCAACTACTACGAAAACACGCTGACGGTGTTCCTGGGCAACGATACCGAGTTGCTGCCCGCGGATACCGCAGGGCATGGGATTCTCGTGGCCGGCGCCCAGGGCAACCTGCTGGACAACGCGGACAATGACTATTTCAGCTTCAGCGCCCAGGCTGGAGAGCGGGTGATCATCGGCGTCGATGTTCCGGGCCGTCCGAACAACAGCGGCCTGCGCTATCGGTTGCTGGGTACCAACGGGGAGGAACTGACAAGCTTCTACGCGGACCGGTTCGGCTGGGGGCAGTCCGCGCCGGTGGTGATTCCGCGTGATGGCACCTACACGGTCCTGGTGACCTACAACTACTCCTACCAGGGCGAGTACCGGCTTCGCGTCTTCAATGCTCCGCCACCGGCCGTGGTCGAGGGAGAAGATAACGGGTCGGTCGGCGGGGCGACCCCGATGCTCATGGAGACCAACGGCGACAACCTGCTGGGCACCGCCGTCGGCTATATTCGCACCAACGGCGATCTCGATTATTTCGATCTGGGCGAATTGCAGAGCGGGATGACGGTGTTCCTGAACGCCCGCCTGCTCGACTACGCGAGTTTCACCCCGGTCGTGAGCCTATACGATGCGTCGAATGGCTACATGGTCGAGGCGCTCGGGGGACGTCCGTTCGACAGCGTCGGTGAAGTGCGCATCAACACGACCGGGCACTACTACGCCGTCGTGCGCGGCAACGCTGGCGAAGGCGGATTGATGGAAGGCTATGTGCTGGAAACCCAGGTGATGCCCACTTCGAGCGTGGCGTTCCCGAACCTCCAGATGATTGCCCTCCAGCCGCCGCCAGGGGGCGGGCTCCTCAGCGGCGACCCGGTCGAGGTGTCCTTCACGGTGCAGAACGTGGGTTCCCTTGGAACCGGCGGATCCTCTTGGGCCGATCGGCTGGTTCTCTCGCCCAACCCGACCTACGGCGATGTGGATGACATCCTGTTGGGGGTGTTTGTGCACAACGGCGCGCTGGCCTCCACCGCGCAGTATACGGTGACCGAGACTGTGAACCTGCCCGAGGGAATCGACGGCACGTTCTACCTGATCGGCCAGACGGATTCCGGCAACGCCATTGCCGAGTTCGTGCTTGAGGCGGACAACGTCACCGTCGCGGGCGCCACCATCAACGTCGCCCGGGCCATGTACCCGGATGTGTTGATCACCGGCCTCTCGGGGGCGGTCAACGGAGCGCAGATCGATGTCGCCTGGGAAACGGCGAACGATGGCGACGCAGTGGCTCCTGCCGGGTTCCGGGACCTCCTGTCGCTGCGACACGCGGTCAGTGCGACCGTCGAATGGGGCGCCGAACGGGTGATCGGGGCCGACCTCGGGATTGGCAGTTCATTGCCCGGCTCGACCGCTGCGCCGCTGCCGCCCCCCGGTCCGTACCAACTGCGTGTTCTCGCGGACGCGGACAACGACCTCTACGAATTCAATGCGAGCGGCCATGCGAGTGCCGAACAGAACAACCTCGCCAGTGTTCCCGTGGATGTGACCATGGACTTGGTGGTGGCCAACCTGGTCGTCGCTCCCGCCACGTTGCACTCCGGCACCGGAACCACCATCAGTTGGGAGGATACGAACCTGGGCAACCGTTCCAGCAGCGGCAACTGGGTGGATCGCCTGCAAGTGATCAACCGTACCAGCGGAGAAACCCTGCTCAACACGACGCTCAACCACGACAGCAGCGCGGACGGCAATCTGGCGCCGGGAGGCTCGATCGCGCGCCAGCGGACGTTCCAACTCCCGGATGGCCAGCGCGGGGTTGGCAACATTGAGTTCCTGGTGACCGTGGATTCGAACGGACAGGCGGTCGAGTACAGCGACTCGGTCAACGCCGAGGCCAACAACACGGCCTCGGTGCAGCGCGCGTCCACGCTGGCGCCGTACCCGGATCTCGTCGTCTCGGACGTCGTGATTCCCGCGGAGGGTGATGCCGGGCAGCCGATTTCCGTCACTTGGCGCACCCATAACCAGGGATCCCTGGATGCTGCCGCCCCGTGGACCGAGCACATCTACATTTCGCCGAATGCCGACGGTTCAGCGGCGCAGTACGTGACCACTGTGCCCTTCGCCGACGATCTGGCCGCGGGCAGTTTCCTGGACCGCAACGCCAACATCACGCTGCCCGGCAGCGCGGAGGGAGCCCGCTATCTGGTGATCCGCACCGACGGTGCCAATGCGGTGCTTGAACTCGATGACAACAACAACAGCGCGGTCAGTCCGACTTCAGTGTTGGTGCGACGCCCGAATTTGACGGTTTCGGTCATGACCGCCCCGTCGGGGGGTAAATCGGGGGATAGCGTCGACGTCTCCTGGACGGTCGAGAACCTCGGCAACGGCGCGGCGTTCGGCTCATGGTATGACCGCGTCTATCTGAGCGCTTCTTCGGATGGATCGAGCCCCCAATATCTCGGTCAGCTGCAAATCAACGGTCCGCTCGCGGCCGGGGATTCGGCGGACCATACGCTGGCGGTGACCCTGCCGGCGGCCGCGCCCGGTGATCACTACTTCGTGGTGCGGACGGATGCGACCACTCTGATCGCCGAGTCCGACGAGACGGATAACGAATTGGTCAGTGACACGCCGACCGTGCTCGAAGCCCCCGACCTGCAGATCACGCAGATCAGCGCGCCTGGGGTGGGGTTGTTTGGGGGCGTGGTGCGGGTGGATTACCGGCTGCACAACGGGGGGAGTTCGGCGGCGGCGGGGCCGTGGCGGGACGTGGTGTATTTGTCGCCGGACGCGGTCGGGGGCAACGGGAACGATGTGGCGTTGCAGACGCGGCCCTCGGGAGATGCGGCGCCGTTGGGCGCGGGGGCGGACGCGGACGTGTGGGTGAACGTGACGCTGCCGGTCACCGGCTATGCGCCCGGGACCTATTACCTGCTGGTGCGGGCGGACACTTACGGGGAGCAGGGCGAGGCGGATGAGGGCAACAACTGGAGCAGCGCCGCGGCGTTGACGCTGAGCCCGCCGCCGCGCCCGGATCTGGTGGTCGAAGAGGTGGTGGCGCCGGGGACGGCGCAGCCGGGGGTGCCGTTCTTTGTGACGTGGAAGACGCGCAATGCCGGGGCGGCGCCGGTGAGCGGGTCGTGGAGCGAGCGGGTGTATCTGTCGGAGGACGGGGTGATCGGCGGGGATCAGACGATGGCGACGGTGAACTTCGCCGGGACGATCGATCCGGGAGCGTTTGTGGCGCGAAGCGCGCAGGTGACGATTGCGCCCAACGGCCTGGGCGGGACGCTGCGGGCGGTGGTGGCGACGGACATCGGCGGGGGGATCGTCGAGGAGAACGAGGGGAACAACGCGACGATGGGAGCGGGCAGTGTCGCGGTGCCGTTGTTGCTGCAACTGGTGGCGGGGGGACCGTCGGTGGCGGAGAACGGGGCGCCGCTGGGCTTCACGGTGAGCCGCAACGGGCCGAAGGGGGCGGCGTTGACGGTGAACTTGAGCAGCAGCGACACGACCGAGCTGACGTTGCCGCCGAGTGTGGAGATCCCGGGCGGGGCAACTTCCGCGGGCTTCTCGGGCACGCCGCAGACTGACGGGATCCCGGACGGGGACCAGACGGTGAGCGTGGGGGTGAGCGCGACCGGCTATGTGCCGACGGGAACGGCGAGTGTGGTGGTGCGGGACGTGGACCTGCCGGTGTTGACGCTGACGCTGACGCCGGGTTCGACCAGCGAGGCGGACGCGGTGGCGGGGTCGGTGAGCCGGGATGCGGCGCGGGACACGGCGCTGACGGTGAACCTGAGCGCGTCGGTGCCCGGGCAACTGGAGTTGCCGGCGAGCGTGGAGATTCCGGCCAATTCGGTGCTGGTGGAGTTCGTGGTGCGTCCGGTGCAGGACACGGCGATCGAGCCGGACACGACCTACACGGTCAACGCGAGCGCGGCTGGAGCGGTGGGGGACAGCGCGACGCTGGAGGTGGTGGACGATGATCTGCCGTTTGTGTCGCTGACGCTGGCGCAGGAGACGGTGAGCGAAGGGGATGGGGCGAGCGCGACGACGGCGACGTTGACCCGCTCGATTGTGAGCAGCCGGTCGTTGACGTTGATGGTGGAGAACAGCGATCCGACGGCGGTGCTGGTGCCCGGGCTGGTGACGATTCCAGCCAACCAACCCTCGGTGTCGTTCCCGGTGGCGGCGGTGGATGATGACGTGGTGGACGGGGCGCAACAGGCGCTGTTGGAGACGGTGATCATGGTCAACGGGGCGGAGTTTGCGATGGGGGGCAGCGCGACGGTGACGGTGACCGACGATGACGGGCCGACGCTGCGCCTGGTGCTGGCCGATGACCTGGTGCCCGAGGGGCTGGACCCGGCGACGACCGGGACGGTGAGCCGGAACACCGATGTAACCGATGCGCTGGCGGTGACGTTGAGCAGCGATGCGCCGGGCGAGGTGTCCCTGCCCTTGACGGTGGAGATCCCGGCGGGAGAGACCTCGGTGAGCTTCGATGTGGCGAGCCTGGATGACGGGATCAGCGACGGGAACGTGACGGTGGCGGTGAGCGCGGAGGCGGGCGGCTTCACGCCGGGAACCGACACGGTGGTGGTGAGCGATGTGAACCTGCCGGATCTGCGGGTGGAGTCGATCACCCCGCCGGGATCGGGGGCGTCGGAGTCGCTGGCGACGGTGACCTACCGGATCCGCAACCAGGGTCCCTCAGGGACGGGAGCGGGGACGAGTTTTGTGCAACGGTTGTATCTGTCGACCGACGCGGTGGTGGGCAATGACAAGTTCCTCTCGCAATACATCTGGCCGGCGGAGCTGCCTGCGGGCGAGTTTTTCGACGTGGTGCACTCGTTCTACCTGCCGCGGAGCACGGGGCAGTTCTGGCTGGTGGTCAAGACCGACGAGGACGGGGTGATCGGGGAGTTGCTGGAGAACAACAACGCGGCGGTGTCGGCGCCGATCCAGGTCAACGCGGCGTATGCGGCCACGGTGTCGACCGATGTGGAGACGGCGCTGGCGGGGACGCCGGTGCCCTTGCGGGGCCGGGCCTACAAGCCCGACGGGACGGGTGTGCCCTACGCGCTGGTGAACCTGCACGTGAGCGTGCGGGGCACGACGCGGGTGTTCTCGGCGCTGTGCGATGCGGAGGGCAACTACACGACGACGTTCACGCCGCTGGCCGGGGAGGCGGGCAACTACGGGGTGGGGGCGGATCATCCGGGAGTGTCGAGCACGGGGGTGCAGGACACCTTCAAGCTGCTGGGGATGGCGTCGGAACCGAAGCAACCTTCGTTGCAGGTGGTGGAGGGAGAGTCGGCGGAGACGACGGCGACGTTGCGCAACCTGAGCGATGTGGCGTTGAACGGGCTGACGCTGGAGGTGAGCGACAACCTGCCCAACGTGGAGTTCAGCGCGGAGCTGGATGATACGTTCCTGGCGGGGTTGGGGACGCGGACCCTGACGTTGCGGGCGACCGCGGCGGACGCGAGCTTTGTCGGGGGCGGGGGCACGGTGACGGTGCGCTCGGTCGAAGGGGCGGAGTTGCTGGTGCCGGTGCGGATCGGGGTGACGGACCTGCGACCGAAGCTGGTGGCCACACCGGGCCGGCTGGTGGCGGGGATGAAGCGGGGCAGCCAGGTGACGGTGGAGCTGGGGTTGAAGAACGAGGGGGGCGAGGCGACGGGAGCGCTGGAGGTGCAGTTGCCGCCGTTGGCGTGGTTGTCGGCGACGGTGGGGCAGATTGGGTCGCTGGCGCCGGGCGAGTCGACCTCGTTGATGCTGGTGCTGACGCCGCCGGAGGACCTGCCGTTGGGCCCGTATACGGGGAGCATCGGGTTTGGCAACACGACCTACGGGATCAGTGTGCCCTTCGAGTTCCGGAGCATTTCGGAGGCGAAGGGGGACCTGCGGGTGGTGGCAGTGGACGAGTATACGTATTACGCGGAGGGCTCGCCGAAGGTGGCGGGGGCGAGCGTGCAGGTGCGGGATGCGTATAACAACGCGCTGGTGGCCAGCGGGACGACCGACGAGAACGGGGTGGCGCAGTTCCTGCAGCTGCCCGAAGGGTATTACTCGGTGCGGGTGAGCGCGGACAAGCACAGCACGTATTCGGAGGTGCACTTCCTGAACCCGGGGACGGTGACGTATGTGGAGGCGTTCCTGTATCGGCAGACGGTGGAGTACAACTGGACGGTGGTGCCGGTGGAGATCGAGGATCGGTACAAGATCACGATTGAGACGACGTTCGAGACCTTCGTGCCGATGCCGGTGGTGACGCTGGAACCCTCGTCGTTGGACATGAACGATTATCCGCTGCCGGAGCAGCAGATTCTGGTGACGGTGAAGAACACGGGGTTGATCGCGGCGCAGGGGGCGAAGCTGCAGTTTGGGAGCCACCCGTATTACGAGATCATCCCGTTGGTGGAGGATGTGGGGCTGGTGCCGGCGATGGGCGAGGTGAAGGTGCCGGTGCTCATCCGGAACAACGCGCCCAAGGGGGTGGCGGCGCTGGCGCAGACCCGGGCGGTGGGGACCAAGGGCGGGGTGCCGTGCACGATCACCGCGGGGCTGGAGTGGTTCCTGGTGTGCGGGCCGGACAACAAGTATTACTGGGTGCCCTTCCCGGTGATCAACGTGAAGGGCGACTGCTTCGGCAGCGGCGGCAGCGGCGGCTGGGGCTGGGGCGGTTGGGGCGGCTGGGGCGGTCCCAGCAGCGGTGGCAGCGGTCCCGGCGGGGGCAGTTACTACACGCCACCCTCGGGCTTTGGCTCACCCAACACGTGCAAACCGTGCAAGGAGGAGGACTACAGCGAGGATGACTGCTTCGAGAAGGACTTCGGGGTGGACATCTCCTCGGTGGCCGACGCGTTGACGTCGTTGTTCAGCGCGGTGCCCGGCGTGGACGTGGAGGGCAGCGCGAAGATCGAGGCCAAGGCGAAGGTGTGCCCGTGCTGTTACGAGGGGGGCACCTCGCTGCGGGGCGAGGCGAGCGGTTCGGCAAGCGTGGGGGCGAAGTTCACGATCCCGATTGCCGGGGCGCCGAAGATCGACTTCGAGCAGGACCTGGGCGGTGGCTACACGGCCAAGGGATTCTTCTCGCTGGGGACGGTGGACACGACCATCGACTTCAACATCAGCGTCGGGGGCACGGCGAAGATGGAGTGC
This sequence comes from Verrucomicrobiales bacterium, assembly GCA_024233305.1. GTDB lineage: Bacteria > Verrucomicrobiota > Verrucomicrobiia > Limisphaerales > J093 > J093. Next base: position 419,763 of record JACKPV010000022.1, on the reverse strand, counting down.
CGGGGCTCGGACTACGACGTGTGCGCATTTGCCAACGCGAGCCTGAGCCCGAGCCTGAACGCGACGGCGGGGATCGAGGGGACGGTGACGGGGCCGGACGGGTTCAGCCAGACGATCGGGGCCAGCGCCAGCGCGAGCCTGTCGATCAGCTTCACGGGCAACGTGGAGAAGTGCCTCAAGGGCGGGACCTCGGGCAACCTGTGCATCGAACCGTTGGTGGCCAGCTGCAAGGCGTCGTTGAACATCCCCGGAGTCTACAGCGGGGAGATCTCGGCCTCGAAGGAGCTGACCTCGAAACAGTGCCTGCTGGACAGCGACGGGGTGCACGCCATCGGGGATCCGCGGCTGGTGGCCCTGGCGCTGGCGGATGCGCCGCAGCCTGACCAGAGCCTGGCGGCGAGCGCGCCCCGGGCGGCGGCCCGGTCGGTGGGCACGAAGGCCAGCGAGGGAGTGTGCGCGACGGTGAAGCTGCGGCTCGAGCAGGAGGCGGTGCTGACGCGCAACGCGTTCAACGCGACGCTGGAACTGATCAACAACGACCAGAGCACGCCGTTGGAGGATGTGCTGGTCCTGATCGACATCACCGATGCGGACGGCAACCCGGCCGATGAGGTGTTCGCGATCCGGGATCCGGAGCTTTCGGGGATCGGAGCGGTGGACGGGACCGGGATGGTGGGGACGGGCTCGACGGGGACCGCCTCGTGGATCCTGATCCCGACGCGGGAGGCGGCGCCGGAGACCGAACAGGTGTATCTGGTCGGGGGCACGCTGCAATACAAGCAGGACGGGTTGCAGGTGCTGGTGCCGCTGACCGGGGTGCCGATCACGGTGTATCCGGACCCGTTGCTGTATGTGAAGTACTTCCACCAACGGGACGTGTATGCGGACGATCCGTTTACGAGCGTGATCGAGCCCTCAATACCCTACTCGCTGGCGGTGATGGTCGAGAACCGGGGCAAGGGCGAGGCCAAGAGCTTCCGGATCACCTCGGCCCAACCGCAGATCATCGAGAACGAGAAGGGCCTGTTGATCGACTTCCAGATCATCGGGACCCAGGTCGAGAACGACAACCTCTCGCCCTCGCTGACGGTGAACCTGGGCAACATCCCGCCGGACACGACCAAGATCGCGCGGTGGCTCTTGACCTCGACCCTGCAGGGGTTGTTCATCGACTACACGGTGACCTTCGAGCACGTGGACGCGATAGCGGGCAAGAAGACGGCGTTGATCGAGGAAGTGACGATCCACGAGCTGACCCACATCGTCGAGGCGCCCGGTCCGTTTGACGACGGGCGACCGGACTTCCTGGCCAACGACGAACCGGACCCGCCGACCGATTACCCGGACGTGGTGCACCTGAGCGACGGGAGCGTGGAGCCGGTGAGCGTGGTGACCGAAGGGAGCCCCGACGGAGCGCCGAGTGCAGGGGATCCGACCGTCGAGCTGACGGTGGAACTGCCGCCGGGCTTTGTGTATGTGCGGGTGCCCGAGCCCGCGAACGGGGCGATGGAACTCTCGCGGGTGGAACAGAACGGGCGGGAGATACCGCTGGGAGTCAACGTGTGGACGACCGACCGGACGTTCGTTGGCGAAGGGAAACGCCCGGTCAACGAGCACGTGCTGCACCTCTTCGATCTGAACGGAGCGGGGAGCGCGGGCCCGGTGACCTACACCCTCTTCTACGGCGAACTGCCGCCGCTGGACACGACCGCGCCGATGAGCCAGGTGGCGGCGCTGCCGGCGGAATCGGCGGCGGAGTTTGCGGTCAACTGGAGTGGCAGCGACCCGGGCGGATCGGGGGTGGCGTTCTTCGATGTGTATGTGTCGGAGGACGGCGGGCCGTTCAGCTTGTGGCGGAGCAAGACCAAGCAGACCGGGAGCCTGTATAGTGGCCAGGTGGGCCACCAGTATGGGTTCTACAGCCGGGCGACCGACCTGGCAGGCAACACCGAGGCAGCGCCGGGGAGCGCGGACGCGCAGACGACGGTGCTTTACACGGACACCGATCCGGACCTGGCGCCGATTGCGGCGCAGCATACCGGGGAAGGGGTGCCGATCCTGGGGCTGGCGTTGAACGTGACCGACCCGGACACCGCGCCGGGGGGCTTGAGCTTCCAGATCAGCACGTCGAACCGGACGCTGCTGCCGGAGGACAACATCGTGCTGGGAGGCGCGGCCGGAGCGCGGACGCTGAACCTGACGCCGGTGGCGCAACGCTTCGGGCAGGCGGAAGTGACCGTGACGGTGAGCGACGGGCACGGGAGCGATGTGGAGACGTTCGTGGTGAACGTGAGCGCGGAGAACGACCCGCCGGTGCCCGGAGCGGACAGCTTCGTGCGGCAGTCGGGGAAGGGTGTGAAGATGGCGGTGGCCGAACTGCTGGCCAACGATCAGGACCCGGACACCGACCACTCCCTGCTGGCGATCAGCGGGGTGTCGGGGGCGACGCCGGCGGGAGCGAGCGTGCGGCTGGCGGGCCAATGGGTGATCTACACGCCGGCGACGGACCAGCCGGACGCGGCGGGCGGGTTTGTGTATGACCTGACCGACGGGGAAAGCACGGTGCCCGCAACGGTGGCCATCACGGTGGAAGGCGCGGGGAGCGAAGGGAGCCGGAACCGGTTGGGCAACCCGGTGGTGGGCGGGGGCCAGGTGACCCTGCGGTATGTGGGGATTCCGGGGCGGGAATACGCGCTGGAACGGACGACCGACGTGGGAGCCAACCCGGTGTGGACCCGGTTGGGGACGGCGGTGGCGGGGCCGACGGGGCTGATCGAGTTCGTGGACGACGATCCGCCGGGAGTGATGGCCTACTACCGGACAGTGGGGGTGAGCGCGCCGTGAAACGAAGGGAGACAACGACTATGAACAAGCGAAGAATGATGCTGATGGGCCTGGCGGGGCTGTGGGGAGTGGGCCAGGCGGGGGTGCTGACCTTCAACGTGGGGGCGGCAATCCCCGACGGGATCGATCCCGGACTGGCGGACTTCCAGACGGTGAGCGGGGAGAGCGTGGTGACGAGCCTGTCGGTGGGATTGGCGATCAGCGGGACCGGCTTCGGGGCGTTCAACGGGGACCTGTATGTGACGCTGCTGCACGTGCCCAGCTCGACGTGGGTGGTGCTGGTGAACCGGCCCGGGCGGGACGCGGGGAACGACCTGGGCTACCTGGACAACGGGATGACCGTGACGCTGGAAGCGGGAGGGAACGACATTCACACCTACCAGACCAGCAGCCCGGCGCCGAGCTATGGGGCATCGGGCGAACTGCTGGGGACGTGGGCGGCGGACGGACGGAGCGCGGACCCGGCCAGCGTGCTGGACACCAGCCCACGGACGACCTCGTTGAACGACTTCCTGGGGATCAACCCCAACGGGGACTGGGTGCTGTATGCGGCGGACCTGGAATCGGGCGGCGAGGCGCAACTGGACTCGTGGACGTTGAACATCAACCAGGTGATCATCCCCGAGCCGGGCACGGTGACCCTGTTTGCCGCGCTGGGCCTGGGCCTGTGGGCCAGCGTCCGCCGGCGCGGCTGAAGAGACCGGCCCACCCAACCAAGCCCGTTCCGGGAGCCACCGGCGCCCGGGCGGGCTTTTTGCTTGGGACCGGCCCGGGCGCCCGGCGCCGGAGGAGACCTACCAGAAGACCAGAAAAAAGGCGAACACCCCGGCAACCACCGCGCCACCCGCGAGTCTCACGCCGGGCGTCGTGCGGTGTGCCGCTACCTGCCTTCGCTCGCGAAGAATCGTTGGTAGACAGCGGAAGCGAGAATTGCCAGAACCGCCACGCCGAAGAACGCTCCGATTCGGTAGGGGGCCGTGAGCATGAGCAGATCGTGCAGGAACAACTTCCCCAGGGTTGCCACCAACAGTCCGGCGCCGGCGTATCGCACAGGGCCCTGGCGCTTTACCACGCCGATAATCAGGAGACCGAAGGCGAATAGTCCCCATGCGATGGAGTAACTCATGTCTCGGGCAAAGCTGCCGGTGAAACGCAGTTCGACGGTGGGGCCGGGGGAGAAGTAGTTCGCGATCTCGAGGTTCAGCAGCAGGAAGGCCAAGATCGCGCCGAGGGTGTTGAGCCAAGCCCGCACGGTGACTTGCGAGATGCGCCAGTCGGGGGCGGAGAGCCGGGCTGCGAGGAAGGCAGCCAGGGCAACGAGCCCGTAGGTGTAGAGGAACCAGTTGAAAACGGCGGCGCCGGTTTGCGCGCCGTATTCGAGCACGGCGGGGTTCATCGACAAGCGGACGAAGGCGGCGACAAGCAGGCCGAAACCGGTGGTCCGCAGGCCGGGATGGGGGATCCGACGGAACAGCCAGAGGAGCGCGAGCCCTTCGAGTGCCCACCCGATGGTGAGCCATTGTCTTTCGAACTGGATCGGGAAGACGAGCGTCAGGAAGAAGAGAAGGCTGCCACCGGCCCAGGCCAGCAGGGTGTTCCGTTGCGGCGCCTGGCGTTCGACGGTGCGGAGGAGTTGCCATAGCAGCGCTGCGGCGGGGAGGGCCAGCGTCAGAGGGATCCACCCGGGATGGTCCGGGTTCCAGGCGCGTTCGATGGTGTTGTAGATCAGGAAGAAATGGGGGATCGGGGCCAGCGCCGCCGTGGCCCATGGCACCACGGGCGGACGGTTGGACCGCCATGCAACCATGGGAAAGGCGACAAAGATCACGAGGAACAGGAGATTCCAAACCAGGGGCGCGGCGGCGGCGGTTTCCCGGAACCGGGCGACGTGCCAGGCAAGTTGGACGAGCAGAATGCCGCCCAACGCCAGGGGAACGAGCCGGTGACTGTGGAGCAGTCGCGCCAGGGCGAGGAGCATCACGCCCAGGACCAGCGTGCCCAGGAACACCCAGTGGGGGGTCGAGAGGGGCAAGCGGAGAATGACCATCGAGAGCAGCACAAAGGGCAGCACTCCCGGAAGTGCCAGGGTGGTGGCCGGATCGCGGTCGGCAGGATCGGGCGCATCCGACAGGGAGTCGCCCCACCAGGCGGTGAACGTCGCCGCCAACAAGAACAACCCGCCGAAGAGGCCGATTCGAAAGACGGATCCAAGGACCAATCCGGCCTCGCGCGGCAGGCTCCCCACGTCCAGACCGAGAACGAAGGTGACAAGGCCGCAGGCGATCACCACCGGCGTGCGGGTTCCGGTCGCCAGACCGACTGCCGTTGCCAGCAGGGCGCCAAACAGCAAGCTGATCCAGAGTCCGGCGCCGACGGCCATTTCGTTGAACAGGGGAATGGCAAACAAGGCGAGGGCGAGGGAGGGGAAGACGTTCAACCACCGTGGGGGCTGACGGTCGCGAGGTTCGCTGGACAGCATCAGCGGCAGGGCGCCGTGCAGCAACCCGTAGAGCAGGAAGGCCAGAAGCGCCCAGCCGAGGCTGGTTTCGGCGAGGCGGCTGTTGGTCCAACCTGCCAGGATTGCGAAGGAAAGCCCGCCCGCCACGGGTATGAGCCGGCGGAGAGGCGGCTCACGGAAGGCCGCCACGAGACAGCATGCGTCGGCGAGAAAGACGAAGGCCAGGAACAGGACGGGCCGGTCCCACACCCAGGCACGGGGCAACTGCCAGGCGGCGAAGAGGAAGGTCAGCAGCGCCAGTCCCACTGGGGCGGCGGTGACGAACGCACTTGCGCATCTCCAACGTCGGGCAAACCACAGGGCTCCCAGGAATAGGGCGTTGAAGCTCGCGAGGATCAACCACAGCGTCAGTTCCTTTCCGTCATGGAAGAACTCGATCTGCCAGGCAATCTCCATCAAGCCCGTGCCCAGTGCGCCGAGCATCGCCAGGAAGGGCCACCGCTGCCGGAAGGCCACCGCCAGCAGACCCGCATCGAGGAGAAGCACGTAGCCGAACAGGGCCAACGGCCGATCCTCCCCGCTGGAGAGGAGGAACGGGGTAAGGAAACCGCCGACCAAGCCGAGCACGGCCACCACGCGAGCCTCCATCCGAACGGCGAGAATAAGGGCGGCGACGGTCACCAGGATCATCATGGCAAACGTCGTCGTCAGGCCGGTGAATCGGTAGATGCCGTGGCAGGCGAAGCAGGTGGTGTACAGAGTGACGATACCTGTCGCGGCCAGGGTTTGCGCGGTCACTTCGTACGCCTTCCGTCGGAGCGTGATGCCTCCGCCGAGCAGCCCGAGCCCGCTGAGGAACCCGAGGGTTATGCGCATTGCCGGGGAGATCAGGTTGTTGTCGAAGGAGTACTTGATGAAGAACGCGAGGGCGAGGAATAGCGCGAACCCTCCGATCCATGCGAACAAGCGAACGCCCAGGAAGCGTTCCCAGTCGATTTGCCGGAGTGCGCGGGGCGCCTTCGGCGAGGGGAAGGGCGGGGGAGGGGCGGCGTTCGCTGCTACCGGGGATGCGCTTCGGGCCTGGACTTGAGCGGGGGCGGGGACGAAGGCTGGCGGCGCTGCCATCGGGGGTATCCTCGGGGGAGTCGTGGGGGATCGGTCTGGAGGGATCGTGGCGCGCTTGATCGGGGGCGTCGCCGGTTTCCCGCCGGTCGCGTCCGGCGCCGGGGGCGGTACGGCGGATTCCTGAACAGGAACTTGGCGCCAGCCGTCCATTTCGTGCCGCAAACGCGCGACCTGCTCCTTCATTTCCCTAAGTTCGCGGCGCAGGACGCTCAGTTGGCGGGCGAGCACGCCGACCGCCGTCGTGAGGATGAGGAAAACGAGCAGGGCTTCCATGGCATCGGGCAGCTCCAGTCTCGGTCGTTCGCCGGCTTCGTGCCGGACGTGACAGGCGGGAGGCTGCGAGCAACATACGCCGGTGGGTCCGGATCGCGATAATCGAAAAGCGAGGCGGGGACATTGCCGCAGTTGATGGGAAGCCGGCGGGAGCCGGGCGGCGGCCTGCGGGCCGGACGCTCACGAAGCATGGGATCGCAAGGACCCGGGTCTGGCGCCCGCGCCCGGATCCCGGCGTGGGGCATGCCGGGCATTCTGGCGCTTCGCACGGATCGGCCGCCGGCGAAAGCGGGGGAAGACGATGCTCCCTGCGAACATCACCACCGTGTCGCGTGGACCCATGGTCGGCGACATCAAGCCGGCCGCCCAGATCTTCAGGGCCGGCATCGACGGCGGGCGAAGAAGGGGCTTGAGGGAATGGCGCTCCGTCCCGTACATAACCGTTGATGAACCGGTTGGATGAACGTTTTTCCAGGTTGCGCGCCACGGGCGAAAAGGGGTTTGTGGTTTACATTGGCGCCGGCGATCCCGACCTGGCGGCGACGGTCGAACTGGCGCTCGCCTTCGACCGGGTGGGCGTGGACGTTCTCGAGTTGGGGGTGCCGTTCAGCGATCCGCTGGCGGACGGCCTCGTGAATCAACTGGCGGCCCAACGCGGGCTTGAATCCGGGACAACGCCGACGAAGGTTCTGGCGGCGGTTGCCGAGATCCGGCGGCAATCTCAGATCCCGGTGGTTCTCTACATCTATTACAACCTCATCCATCGCCAGGGTCCCGAGGCCTTCATTGGCGCGGCGGCCGCGGCGGGTGTGGATGGATTGCTGGTGCTTGATCTGCCGCCCGAAGAAGCCGGCGCGTACAGCGAGTTCATGCGGGCTGCGGATCTCTGCCCGATCTTCCTCATCGCGCCCACCACACCGGAGGACCGGATCGAAGCCATCGTGCGTCGGGCGCGCGGATTCGTATATTACGTCTCGCGCGAAGGCGTGACCGGCATGCAGCAACAGGTTTCGGACACCATCGGTCCGATGACGCAGTTGATCCGCCGGCATACCGACCTGCCCGTCGCGGTGGGGTTTGGCATCTCGACGCCGGAGCAGGCGCGGGAAGTGGCCCGCAACGCCGAGGCGGTGGTGGTGGGCAGCGCGGTGGTGAACCAGATTGCGGAACACGGCAGCGCGCCCGGCCTGGCGGCCAGGGTGGCCGGTTTTGTGGAAACGCTGGTGAAAGCAGTACGGGAGGCAACGTGAACGCGAAGAACAAGGCAACGACGAGGGCCGCAGAGCGGTTCGTGATCATCATGGCGGGCGGACGCGGCGAGCGATTCTGGCCGCTCAGCCGCGAAAAACATCCGAAGCAGTTCCTGACCCTCGTGGGGGGGCGTTCCCTGCTGCAGCAGGCGGTGGATCGCGTGGCGGGAGTCGTTCCGCCCGAGAACGTCTTCGTGATCACCAACGAAGCGCATGTGGCCGCCACGCGCCGGCAGTTGCCGGAGTTGCCGAAGTCGAACATCGTCGGGGAACCCTGCGGTCGCGACACGTGCGCGGCTGTGACGCTGGGAGCGGCCCTGGTGGGGGCGCGTTCGGTGACCGGGGTGATGGCCGTGCTGCCGGCGGATCACCTCATCCCGGATACGCGCGGTTTCCAACGCGTGCTGAAGGACGCTTTCGATCTGGCGGGGCGCGGTCAGGTGATCGTGACCATCGGCATCCGACCCACCGAGCCGGCCACCGGTTACGGCTACATCGAGATGGGGGATCCGCTGCCGCCCCCCCGTGGCGCCCAACCGACCCGGACCGTGTTTCACGTGGCGAAGCGTTTCGTGGAGAAGCCCGACCTGGCGCGGGCGGTCGAGTACCAGAACAGCGGTCGACACCGTTGGAATGCCGGGATGTTCGTCTGGTCGTTCGCCACCGTAACCGAGGGGTTGGCCCGCCATCAGCCGGATTTCGCGGCGGCCTGCGAGCGGTGGTTTCGGGTCGGCGCCACGCCCCGGTTGACCAAGGTCCTGGCGGCGGATTACCCGGAGATCAAACGCATCTCCATCGACTACGCATTGCTCGAACAGGCGCACAATGTCGTGGTCGCCGAAGGCAATTTCGCCTGGGATGACCTCGGCGCCTGGCCGGCCCTCGCGCGGCATCTCAAACACGATGCGGAGGGTAACGGCGCCGCGGCCGATTTCGTGCACGTCGACGCCGCGCGCAATCTGATCTTCGACGCGCGCACGAAGCACCGAACTCTGGTGGCGGCGGTGGGATTGACCGATTGCGTGCTCGTGCTCACGGATGACGCAACGCTCGTCGCTCCGAAATCTCACGCCCAGCAACTCAAGGCATTGGTCACCAAACTCCGCAAAGCCGGGCGCGAAGAGGTCCTTTGAAGACCCCGCCGGGGTGGCCTCCATTCGGTCCGGCAAGCTCCTGCCGCGGGGCGGCGGCGATGGCGGGCCGGCGATTGACACCCCGCTCGAAAGCGCCCAGCTTCGCAGCGCCATGAAAGTGGATCCGCAAATGACGCCTACCAGCGTGGCGGTGCTCGCGCCGGCTGTTCCCGTGGCCCGGGCGGACAAGCTCACGGGCGAGGGGAAGGAGGCCGTGGCGGCGTCCAAGAAGGCAGGCGCGGGCTTCGATGAGTTCTCCAGCGAAGCGGCTGTCCGTATCGGCTTTCCGAGGCCGGCGAAAGCGGCATTCGTTGTGGGCGCCGCGCACGGCGCGGGGCAGTTGATCGAGGAGCGCGAGGTCCTCGGCGGAACCTCGCCAACCCGGGGCACCCGCGGATCGCCGTTGCAGTTCTCGGGCGGCATCCGATTCTCGAAGCATCCCTCGGAAGCGTGCGCTGCGATCGTCATTGACTGATTTACCCCGGCTTCTTCGCGTCAACTCCGTTGCTCCACGGTCGACACCCCCACCGCGATGTCCCACACCCCCGGTCCCTTCCGCCCGCGCCGGATATCCGGACCGCCGCCACCGGACGATCGCCGGTCGGTTCTGGCGGCGTGGCGTCGGGTTGACCTGACGCCGTTGGAGATCGAGGCGGCCAATGTTGCCCGGTCGGTGGCGGACCTCGTGCCGGCCACGCTCCAGCGTTATGCCATCGAGCGGAAGCGCACCCACGCCGAGGTGGTACGCGTTTGGAGTCAACTCCTCGATCCCACGCTCACGTCGCACGCGAAGCCGGGCGGGCTGCGCAACGGCACCCTGTTCGTGATCGTCGACAGCAGCGCGTGGCTCGATGAAATCGTGCGTTACCGTCGCCGCGAAATCCTCGACCGCCTCCAGCACGCGTTCGGTCGGGAGACCATCCGCGCGATCTCCTTCCGGGTGGGATGATCGTTCGGACAGGGGGATTCGTTCGGTCAGCGGGCCTGTGCAGGCCGCGGTTGAGCGCGCCGTTCTTCGGCTCGGAAATGGCCTTGCTGTTCGGCCCAGCGGCTTCTAGGCTGCCCGCACCAGTCACGCGGCAGAAACCACATCACGAGCAAAGCGCATGAACAAGCCCCAAACCCGCCGTCCCGGGCCGTCTCCAGCCGGATTCAACCGGCGGCAGATGATCGGCCGCACCGCCACCGCTACCCTGGGCGCGCTCGCCCTGCAACCGGCCCGGGCTGCGGAAGGTCCGGCGGTTGTGCGCGGGCGGATCCGGCAGTCCATCGTTCACTGGCCGTTCGAGGCCTTCGGGGAGAAATGGAACGGGGAACAGATCTGCCGGATCGCGCACGAGCTTGGTTGTCAGAGCGTTGAACTGGTCGCCACGGACGTTTATCCCATCCTCAAGCAGCACGGTCTGACCTGCGCCATCTGCCAGATTGACATGAGTCCGGACGCGCCGTTCGTGAAGGGTTGGAACAACCCCGACCATTGGCCGCGCCTCACTCAGGCCACGCGTGCGGCCATCGACGCCGCCGCAGAACATGGCTTTCCGAACGTGATTTGCTTCACCGGTTTCAGCGCTCGCAATCCGGATGACCCCGCCAGCCCGCACCTGTCCCTTGAGGAAGGCGCCCGGAACTGCGTGCGTGGCCTCAAGGAAATGACCCGCTACGCCGAGCAAAAACAGGTCACTCTCTGTCTCGAGATGCTCAACACGCGGGATGACACCCACCCGATGAAGGGGCATCCCGGCTATCAGGGGAACCACACCGACTACTGCATCGACATCATCGAGGCGGTCGGATCGCCGCGGCTGAAGCTCCTCTTCGACGTTTACCACGTGCAGGTGATGGACGGGGATGTCATCCGCCGGATCCATCAGCTCAAGGACTACATCGGCCACGTCCACACCGCCGGCTGTCCGGGGCGGAACGAACTGAACGATCGTCAGGAAATCAACTACCGCCCCGTGATGCAGGCCCTTCTGGACATCGGTTACACCGGATTCGTGGGGCAGGAATACATACCGACCTGCTGCCCTCTCGACGGTCTGCGTCAGGCCGTCAGTCTGTGCGACGTCTGACCATGCTCACCGCCCTGTGCCTATGAAGACCCTGCCCCTGTCCCGCAGCATCCGCCGGATCCTGCCCGCGCTTTGTCTGGTTACGAGTTCATTGCTCGCCGCCGACAACGTCGCGCCCGACGGTTGGATCGCCCTGTTCAACGGCCGCGACTTTGCGGGTTGGAAGGCGCCTGAAGGCGACAACGGCCACTGGAAGGTCATCGATGGCGTCATCGACTACGATGCCGAGAGCGAGGCGGCCGAGGACAAGAACCTCTGGACCCGCCGCGAGTTCACGGACTTTGTGCTGCGCGTCGACTGGCGGATCAAGGCCACGCCTTACACCAATCCGAACGTCCCTTACATCCTGCCTGACGGGACCCATGCCCGGGACACCACCGGAAAGGAAATGAAACTGGCGCTGCCCGACTCCGATTCGGGGATCTTCATTCGTGGGAGTGGGCGGCATCAGATCAATATTTGGTGCTGGCCCATCGGTTCCGGCGAGATGTACGGGGTCCGGATGGACCGCACGATGCCGCCGGAAGTCCGCGCCGCGGTGACGCCCCGGCATCAGGCGGACAAGCCGGTCGGGGAATGGAACCGCTACGAGATCACGGTCCAGGGCGACACCGTGAAAGTGGTGCTCAACGGCATCACTGTCCTTCCCGGGGCAAGACTGCCGGACCTGCCGGCGAAAGGCGCAATCGCTCTCCAGCACCACGGCGGCAAGCGCAACGGCGAATGGGTCAGCCCCCCGAGCCTCCTTCAATTCAAGAACATCTACCTGAAACCGCTCCCTTAGCCGGGGCTCACAGGGCCGACAACCCGCTGCGCAAAAGGGGTCGTAAGAGATCCCCCTTACCCCCCGGGCCAAAGGCCCGCCTCCAAGCCAGCCCAGGGCAGAGCGAGGAACGAGCGCCGCCTTGGGCACGCGGCCACCAACGACGAAAGCCCTGAAGGCCGGCTTCGGCGCGTTCACGGTCAGCCAGTCGCAGGCCGCGAGAGTGAGGGAGCAAGTCGTCCGGCAGGAGGAACCTCACCGGCAGGTTTCGTTTCGGTCGGAATACGGGGCGTTGTGCCGGAAACACGGGATGGCCATTGACGGACGGTATGCGTGGGATTGATGTGTCGCCCCTTCAGGGCTTTGGCGATTTGCCCGTTCGGACCCAGGGCGGCGCTCGTTCCTCGCTCTGCCCTGGGCTGGTTTGAGGCGGGCCGTTGGCCCTTGGGACAGGGGGATGCGCTGGGGCGGAGCGCTCGGGGCAGGTGCGCGCGGTGGAGCAGGATTCGTTGCGGCGAGTGGCTCGTTCGGTTCTGGGGGGGCTTCCGTCACGAGCAGGAGCAGGCGTCGCACGCGCGGGCTCGGCGCGAGGCGAGCTGTTTCTCGAGGGCGAGTGAGGTCGGCGTGATCGAGAGGCCGCCGAGGGCGGTGCAGCGGAGTTCACGCGGCATCTGGTTCGCGACCTGCCGGGCGGCGGCCACGACTTCATCGAACGGAATCACTGGATCGAAATCGGCGAGGGCGAGGTTCGCGGACGAAAGGGCCTGGCTCGCGGCCAGGACGTTCTTCGACAGGCACGGCACTTCGACGCGGTTGGCCACGGGATCGCAGATGAGTCCGAGCATACCCTGTAATGCGAGCGACGCGGCGGCAGTGGCCTGGGAAAGGGCGCCGTCGGCGAGGGTGACCAGGGCGGCGGCAGCCACTGCGGCAGCGGAGCCACCCTCGGCCTGACAGCCGCCGACCTCGGCCGCGAACGACCATTCGGTGGCGATGAAGACGCCGATCAATCCGGCCGCCAGCATTGCCCGGGCCATCGCCTCCTCCTCCAGCCCCATGCGTTCTGCCATGCCGATAACGGCTCCCGGCAATGCCGCGCAGGCCCCGGCGGTGGGCGCGGCGACGATGACCCCCATCGCGCTCTTCACCTCCATCAAAGCGGTGACGTAAAGGACCATCCGGTTCAGGGCGCCGGCATCGAGCAAGCGGCCGGCTTCGAGGCGTTCGCGGAACCGTCCCGACTGATGCCCGAGCACCCGGTCTTCGTAGTGGGTTCCCGCGATCCCCTGGGCAATGGATCGTCGCAACACCCGCACGATGTCGACCATCCGCCGGAGGATTTCCTGATCGCTGAATCCGCTGCGAGCCCGCTCGTATTCGAGGGCGAGTTCCCAGAGTGTTCGCGCGGGTGCGGGACCGGCGTATTGGAGCATGGCCGCGCAAGTTGTGAAGGGGAGCCTGATTCCGGGTCGCGTTGGGACGGGGAGCACCGGGGCCAGACGGGCAATGCCGGCGGTTCCCTCTCGCGGCGCGTCCGCCCTGGCGAACCGCGAGTCGCTTAGCTGGAGCAGACAGCCGCGCGGGTTTTCGTGCAGCCGGATCTCGCCCTCGGGATGCGCCGCCTGCAACCGGTCACGCAGTGCTGCATCCGGGGCCGCCAACGGGATCAGCGTCTCGTGACGGTCGCCGAACAATGAAACCTCGAATCCATCGATGCCGATCACTTCGATCATGCCGCCGCCGGTGGACACCGCAATGAGCGAATGCTCGCCGTGGGGGTTGCGGCAGGTCAGGCGGTAGGTATTGGGATGCGGATCGCCGGTGTCGACGGTTTCGATACGAACGCGCACCCCGGCTTCCCGCAAGGCCTGCGCCGAGTTGGGCAGCCGTTCGTCGGTGGCTTCCCAACCGAGCAGACCGCCGAACAGCCCCATGTCCGAGCCCTGGCTTTCATGCGTCGTTGGCAGCGAACCCGCGCGATCGAACTCGACGAGCACTTCGCGGATCTCGCCGCCCATGAGATCCCGGGCCAGGCGCCCGATCCGCAGCGCCGCGGCGCAATGGGAACTCGAAGGCCCGCGCATCACGGGACCGATGACGTCGTTAAAGATGCTGACCAGCATGGCGGAGGCGGGGGATCGGTTGGCGTCGTGCAATGGGCGGCGTCGGGCAGTGGTCGTGCCGGCTCAGGGACGGGTGCGTGTTGCGCTGCGGATCCGTTCCAATTCCGTGCGCAGCCGTGCCACGATGGCGGGTTCGGCGGCGAAACGGTTGTTGGTTTCGCCCGGATCGGTTTCGAGGTTGTAGAGCTGGCCGGACGGGCCGCCGGGTTCCGGGGCAATGCGCGCCGGTTTGGTGAAACCGCCCGAGCCAAGGCCGTCGATGTACTTCCACGGTCCGGACCGGATGGTCATGGTGCCGTTGCCGGAAGGGATCACAACGGGGCCGCGGATCGGTTTGCTTTCGGGTTGTTCGCCGCGCAGGACGGGCAGGAAGTTGAAGCTGTCGGGGGCGGCATCCTCGGGCAATTCGGCGCCCGTGACGGCCGCCAGCGTAGCGAAGAGGTCGGTAAAGCAGACGGTCTGCCGGGTGGTCGTGCCCGTCTTGACCTGGCCCGGCCAACGAACGATGAACGGCATCCGGTGTCCGGCTTCCCAGGCGTCGGCCTTCATGCCGCGCCAGCCGCCGGACGAATCGTGCCCGAGGCGCTGCGCATCCTCGGGATACCAAACCGGGCCGTTGTCCGAGGTGAAGACCAGCAGCGTGTTCTCCTGCATTCGGGCGTCCTCGAGCGCCTGCAATACCCGACCGATCATGGCGTCGACCATCATTGTGAAATCGCCATACAAACCGGCGCCGCTGCGACCGGCAAACCCGGGCCCCGGCAGCCAGGGCGTGTGCGGCGCCGGGAAGGCCAGGTAGAGGAAGAGGGGCTGCTCGGAACGCTTCGGCCCGTGGTCGCGGATGAGCGTGACCGCTTCGTCGGTGAAACGCGGCAACACGTCGGCGAGATGCAGGCCGGGCGCGATGCCCCCCGCACGCCAGAAGGCGCCCTGGATGGGCGACCAGCCCTCGCTCCGGCTCGCCGCGATCGCCGCGGTCGGCGGCTCCACGGCGCGGTTGTTGCGGATGTAGAAGTAGGGCGGGATGTCCGTCGAGGCGCGGATGCCGAAGAAGGTGTCGAATCCGCGGTCGACCGGGCCGCCCACGAGGGGCTGATCGTAGCCCCGTTCGTCGAACCCGAGGTGCCATTTGCCGACCATGGCCGTGCGGTATCCGCGGGAGCGCAGCAGCGAGGCCACGGTCATGCGATCCGGTTCGATCACCGCCTGCCGCGGCCATTGGCCGACGTCAGTGCGGAAGGGATAACGTCCCGTCAACAAGCCGTAGCGGGATGGATGGCAGAGGGCGCCCGGCGCGTGGGCGTCGGTGAACCGCAAGCCTTCGGACGCGATCCGGTCGATGTTCGGCGTCGGGATTCGGGAAGCCGGATTGAAGCAGCCCGGATCTCCGTAGCCCATGTCGTCGACGAGGATGATGACCACGTGCGGCAGTGTTGCGGCAGCCGCGGGATCGGCGGCAGCCACAAGGGCCAGCGAGGCGAGCAGGGGGGCGAGGCGTCGTTTCATGGGCAATGGCGGTCCTGTGCGGTCGCGTTTGGGCTCGAAGGAGGGAGCGTTTCGGGGCGCGCTGCCGAGTGCCGGCCGGCGGTTCCGGAGGTGTGCGACCCGGAACCGCCGTGTCGCCGGAGTTCAGAGTCCCAGCTTCTTGAAGCGGTTGCTGACCTCCTTGAAATGGAAATCGAGAGAGCAGAGCTGATCGAGTTCGGCGGGGGTGAGGTGTTTTGCGATGGCCGGATCCCGTTTGAGTTGTTCGAGGAAGTCGGCGTCGTCGCGACCGGCGTGTTTGACGGCCCAGGTTTCCATGGCATTGCGCTGGACGAGGTCGTAAGCCTGTTCGCGGGTGAGTCCCTTGCGGATGAGGGCGAGGAGCACGGTCTGGCTGTTCCACATGCCGAGGCTCAGGCCGAGGTTCTTCTGCATGTTGCCGGGGTAGACCTGGAGGCCTTCCATGAGCCGGGTCAGGAGGCCGAACATGTAGTCCAGGAGACAGCAGGAATCGGGGAAGATGATGCGTTCGGTCGAGCTGTGGCTGATGTCGCGTTCGTGCCAGAGGGCGACGTTTTCGAGGGCGACGAGCGCGTTGCCGCGGAGCACGCGGGCGAGGCCGGTGAGGCGTTCCCAGGTGATGGGGTTGCGTTTGTGCGGCATGGCGCTGCTGCCCTTCTGGCCCTTGGTGAAGGGTTCCTCGGCCTCGAGCACCTCGGTGCGCTGAAGGTGGCGGAATTCGACGGCCCAACGCTCGATGCTGGCGCCCACCAGGGCGAGCATGGTCTGAAACTCGGCGTGGATGTCCCGCTGCACGACCTGGGTGGCGAGGGGCGCGGGATGGAGCCCGAGCTGCTTGCAGACGATACTCTCGACCCGGGCCGGCAGATGGGCGTTGGTGCCCACGGCGCCGGACAGCTTGCCCACCGCGGCCACGGCGCGGGCCCGTTCGAGGCGTTCGAGAGCGCGTCCGAACTCGTCGTGCATGAGCGCCAGTTTCAACCCGAACGTGGTGGGCTCCGCGTGGATCCCGTGACTGCGCCCGATGCACGGGGTGAAGCGGTGTTTGCGGGCCTGTTTGGCGATGGCCTTGCGGACCTCCTTTACGTCGCGGACGAGCAGGTCCGCGCTTTGCGTCATCTGCACGGCGTAGGCGGTGTCGCCAACGTCACTGCTGGTCAGGCCGAAGTGGAACCAGCGGCTGGCCTTGTGGTTGATCTTCTCGGCGACGGCGGTGGTGAAGGCGATGACGTCGTGGTTGAGGGTCCGCTCGAGTTCGCGCTGACGGGCGACGAGGCCGGGCAGGTCCGCGAGCCACTTGCGGCAACCCGCCTTGATGCGGGCGAAATCCGCCGCGGGCACGATGCCTTCGGCGACGAGCGCCTCGCTGGCGAGCAATTCGATCTGCAGCCACTGGCGCAGCTTGTTCTCGTCGGTCCAGATCGCCCGCATTTCCGGGCGGGAATAGCGCGTTATCATCGCCGGCAGGGTAGCCCCGGTGGTCCGGCGCGTCGAGGCTGGGCTGGGGCCGGGGCCGGGCAACAAAGGCAAAGGGAGCATCTCGGCTTTTCCCGGGTTCGAGGCGGCTGGGGAAATGGAGCGCGGGGTTCATTCCGCTGGCCCCGCCGGAAGTCATGCGTGCTCGGCCCGGAGGTTGCGCGGGGAGGGCGTGGCGGCGGATTTGCCGCTTGCTGCGAGCGCGGTTTTCCCGTCTAAACGGCGCATGCCAGACTGGCTGACGGTGATCATCCTGGCCGTGATCGAAGGGATCACGGAGTTCCTGCCCGTTTCTTCGACGGGACATCTGCTGCTGGCCGAACAGTGGCTGGCGCGGCAGAGCGACCTGTTCAACATCGTGATCCAGAGCGGGGCAGTGGTGGCGGTGATCCCTCTGTTTCCCGAGCGGGTGCGGCAGGTGTTCCGGGCGCATCGGGATCCGGTGGCGCGGGATTTCGTCTTGAAGGCCTTCGGCGCGTTCTTTCTCACCGGTGTCGGCGGCGTGGCGCTGGAGGCCGGGGGGTTCGAACTGCCGGAGGAGATCCTGCCGGTGGCGCTGGCGTTGATCATCGGGGGCATCCTGTTTCTGGCGGTCGAGGCTTGGTTGAAGGGGCGGGAGACCCGCAGCGAAATCACCTGGGCGATCGCGGCGGCGGTCGGGGTGGGGCAGTTGGTCGCGGCGGTCTTCCCGGGGGCATCACGGTCGGGGACCACGATTCTGGTGATGCTGGCGCTGGGGTTGGGCCGGCCCGCGGCGACCGAGTTTTCCTTTCTGGTGGGGATCCCGACGATGCTGGCCGCGGGGGGATTGAAGATCGTGAAGGCGTTCGTTTCCCCGCCGGCGGACGCCGCGCCGGAGAACTGGGGGTTGCTGCTGCTGGCCACTTTGGTGTCGGCGGTCGTTTCGTTTGCGGTGGTGAAGTGGCTGCTTGGTTTCGTGCAGACGCACACCTTCAAGGGTTTCGGCTGGTATCGGATTGCGCTCGGCGGCGGACTGTTGCTCTTTCTGCTCCGGTAGCTCAGGCTGCGGAGCATACATGAAGACACTCCGCCTGCCCCACCTTCGCCGGGGGACCGCTTCGCACCGGCTTGCCCCGGTCCTTCTTTCGCTGGCCCTCGCCTCTCTCGCCGCCGCGGACCTGCCGCGCAGCACACCCGAGGCGCAGGGCGTATCGGCGGCGGGCCTGCTCGAGTTCATCGACGCGGCGGATCGGGAGATCGACAGCCTGCACAGCCTCATGCTGGTGCGCCATGGCCACGTGGTGGCGGAAGGTTGGTGGGCGCCGTATGACGCCGCGACGCCGCACCGGTTGTACTCGCTGAGCAAGAGCTTCACCTCGACGGCGGTGGGGATGGCGATTGCCGAGGGACGCTTCTCGCTGGACGATCCGGTGCTCAAGTTCTTCCCGGACGACGCCCCGGCGGATCCGTCCGCGAACCTGCGCGCGATGCGGGTGCGCGACCTGTTGACGATGTCGGCCGGGCACGCCGATGAGACCTCGTCCGCGGCGGACGCGATTTGCGCGAAGACCTTCCTGGCGCATCCGGTGCCGCACGCGCCCGGGACGCATTTTCGCTACAACACGCCGGCGACGTTCATGTTGTCGGCGATTGTCCAGCAGCGGACGGGCCAGACCGTGTGCGACTACCTGGGGCCGCGGCTGTTCGCGCCGTTGGGGATCGAGCCGGCGTCCTGGGCGACGAACTGGCAGGGGATCAGCTTGGGCGGCTACGGGTTGCGGGTGCGAACGGAAGACATCGCGCGGTTCGGTCAGCTTTACCTGCAAGAGGGTTCCTGGGAAGGGCGGCAACTGCTGCCGGCGTGGTGGATCGGGATGGCCACGAGCCGACAGATCGCAAACGGGGACAATCCCGACAGCGACTGGAACCAGGGCTACGGCTTCCAGTTCTGGCGCTGCCGTCACGGGGCCTACCGGGGCGACGGCGCTTTTGGGCAGTATTGCATCGTGATGCCGGAGCAGGACGCGGTGGTCGCGATTACCAGCGGCGTGCGCGATATGCAGGCGGTGTTGAACCTGATCTGGGACCGGTTGCTGCCGGCTTTCCAGGCGGCGGCTCGGCCGGAGGAGAGCGGCGCGCGCGAACGGTTGCAGGCCAGGTTGCAGCGGTTGTCGCTCCCGTTTCCCCAGGGCCCGGAGGACTCGCCGGGGGCGGCGGCTGTGCTCGGTCGGACCTACGAACTGGCGGAGAACGAGCAGAAGCTCGAATCCCTCCGGCTCGAAGCCGCCGACGACGGCGGCGGTTGGGTACTGACGACACGGTCGGCGAAAGGGGAGAGTCGGATTCCGTGCGGCTTCCGTGCGTGGAAGCGAAGCCCGGCCAGGGCGGGCGGCGTTATTCCCGACGAACCGCTGGCCGCCGCCGGGGCCTGGGTGGGCCCCGACACGTTCGAGGCGACCCTCTGCGCGCGCGAGACACCACACCTCCTGACGGT
This sequence comes from Verrucomicrobiales bacterium, assembly GCA_024233305.1. Classification (GTDB taxonomy): domain Bacteria; phylum Verrucomicrobiota; class Verrucomicrobiia; order Limisphaerales; family J093; genus J093. Next base: position 400,285 of record JACKPV010000022.1, on the reverse strand, counting down.
GCGGCTGCGGTTCGCGGGGGATGAAGTCTTCGTCGACGCGGCGTTCAACGTCGCCTTCGGGCCGGCGCGATGGCCGCAACTAAAAGGCAAGGCGGAGGGTTGACCGCGCGTTTCGGTTGCAGGGAAGTGTCCTGTTCCTTGCGGACCTGCTCAACGGCCAAGCCGTATCGATTCAACAGGCGGTAGCCGCCGACGTGTAGTCGGCGCTGAAATCCAGGGGCTTACGCGGTCACGTCGTCTCCGACTGCCAGTCACGTTTTGGTGGATCATCGCGCCCCGCGGCAGGCGCACGTATCGCCACTGAATCATGCGCCGACTGCACGTCGGCGGCTACGACTTACTGCATCGTTACGGCTAAGAAGCTGGCCAAGAAGCTGGGGTCGCGCCGGGGTCAGGCCTCACTGTTGGCGGAGGGAGCGCCGCCAACAGATGCAGGACTGACCCCGGCGCTCAGTTCCGGGGATCGAACAGGCGGCCCTCGGCCAGGCAATCGCAGAGTTGCCGGTACACGCCTTCGAGGGCGTCGCGCGCCGGGGCCGGTCCGGTGGCCTTGAGGATGCGGCGGGCGAGGGGACCGTGTTCGAGGATCACATCAAGGATCGGCCGCCATTGGCCGGCTTCCGGGCTGCCGGCTGGCCAGAGTTCGTCGGCGAGGTGGCGCCAAAGATCTCCCACGTTCGCGGCGGATTTGGCGGTGAGGCCAAAGAGCGCTCGGTAGTCCGGTTCGGGGATCGGCGCTTGTTCTCCTCGGTGAATGGCGTCGATGAGGAGCGCGGCGAGGGGTTCGGTCGGGCAGGCTTGCTGGGCGGCGAGTGGTGTCCAACGCTCAGCGGCCAGGGCCCGCAGCACGGCGGAGACGAGGGCCACGATGGCCAGGTCCGCGGCCGGGCATTCCTGGGTATCGAGCAGGCGGATTTCGATGCTGCCGCGGTCGAAGCGCGCAATGGCGCCGCGGGCGTTGAGGAACTCGTCCTGCAAAATGCCCTCGGGATCCAGCGGCGCGATGTCGCGGTACATGCGGGCGAAGACCTGTTCGCGGTAGGCCGCCTCGGTGTAGATCGGTTCGGGCACAACCGCCGCGGTAATTGAAGGGATTTTGGCGGAGTTGACCCGATAATTCTCGAGCCGGCTGTCTAACCGTCCCGTGGCCCGGCCGTCCTGAAAAGGCGAACTCGCCGCCAGGCCCGGGAGGAGCGGCAGCACGAGTCGGATGCCTGCATGCAACCGGCCGAACTCCGCCTCGTTCGCAAAGGGCAGGTTCAAATGCACGCTCTGCAAGTTGGACCACCCATGACCGCGGCAGTCGAAAATGCGGTCGTAGGCCTGGTAGATCGGGCTGTAATCGTGCGGCCAGAGGCGCGTTTCGGTGAAGGGATCCATCCACGGATGCATCGCGGTGGGCATCAGGCGCGCGTGCATGCCGGCGAGGATGCGGTTGATCGCGCCAACCTCCGCCTGGAAGGCCGCGGGCAGCGGCGCGAGGTCGGCGGCCGGCCCGTGGGTTTTCAACTCGATGACATGGGCCACGAGTTCATTGGACCAATCGAGGCCATCCCGTTCGACGTCGGACACGTAGGCGCCGGCAACGCTCTTGATCAGCTCATCGGCGACGGGCAGGACGTCCAGGCGTTCGGCGCCGACGATCATGTATTCGATCTCGACGCCGTGCGCGGCGAAGAGGGAGAGGCGGCGGGGGGGCATGTCAGCGTTCGAGTCCCTGGCGGCGGCGTTCGAGGCGTTGGAGGAAGACCTCCATGATCCGGCGGTAGAGTTCGTTCTTGAGCACCTGGTCCTCGACGCCGCTGTCGAGCGAAGGGTTGTCGTTGATCTCGATGACGTAGACCTCCTTGCCGACCTGTTTGAGGTCGACGCCGTAGAGGCCGTCACCGATGAGATTGGCGGCTTTGAGGGCGGTGCGGACGACGGCGGGCGGGGCCAGTTCGATGGGCAGGGTTTCCCACTTGCCGTAGCGCGCCTGCTGTTGTTCGTCGCGGTGGATGATCTGCCAGTGCTTGCGCGCCATGAAGTATTTGCAGGCGTAAATGGCGCGGCGGTCGATGATGCCGATGCGCCAGTCGAACTCGGTCGGGACGAAGGCCTGCGCCAGCACGAGGTCGGATTTGTCGAGCATGTCCTCGGCGAGTTGGGCGACCTCGGCCTCGGTGTCCGCCTTCTTGACGCCCGCGGAAAAGGAGCTGTCCGGGGCCTTGAGGATGCAGGGCAGACCCAGTTGCGGAACGATCTCGCCGACGTTGTCCTTGTGCACGATGAGCGTTTTGGGCGCGAGGATGTTGTGCCGGTTGAGGATCTCGGCGAGGTAGACCTTGTTGGTGCACTTGAGGATCGACTCGGGATCATCGATCACCACGAGGCCCTCGGCGTGGGCGCGCTGCGCAAAGCGGTAGGTGTAGTGGTTGACGTTGGTGGTGTCCCGGATGAACAGCGCGTCGTATTCGCCCACGGAGGAGAAGTCATCACGACCGATGGTCTCAGCGTGGAAGCCCAGGTTCTCGGCGGCCCGGATGAAGCGGCGAACGGCGGTTTCGTCCGAGGCGGGAGAGGGCGTCCGGGTGTCGAAGAGGATGGCGAGGTCATAGCGCGAACGCTCGCGCCGGCCCACGCTGAAGCGGCGGTTGGCGAAGTACTCGGTGGCGACCTCGATGACGAAGGGGTGATGGCTGGCGGGGATTTCGCGTTCGGAGATGGGACCGATCTTCTGCAAGCGCCACCCCTCCTTCGGGTCGTTCTCGAAATGGGCGCGGAGGAAGGGGGCGTGGAACAGTTTGAAAAGCTGGCCGGCCAGCCGGTCGTGTTTTCGGGCGAGGTTGCGACCGAAATAAATGCTGAGTTGGAAGCCCGGCGACTTGATGTCGGCCAGGCTCTTCTGGGTGAGTTCCTCGATCTCCTCGGAGGTGAGCCGCACGATGGCGGGCGACTTCATGTCCTGGATGGTGGCCAGGTTCGGGACAGGCTTGTGTCCGCGGGCGGCGGCGAGGAGGGAGACGTAGTAGCCGACGCTCTGGTAGCGGTAGGACCGGCAGCAGTTGAAGACCTTCGCGCCGCGCAGGTTGGCATAGGCGGTTTCGGTGAGGTAGGCGCGGGCGGCCACCACCTCGACCCCCGGGACGTGCAACGGCCAGTCCTGGGGGTTGTTCACGACCATCAGAATGGGCATGGATGCATTCTCCTTACTTCGGACGGATGATCAACAGGTTGGCATCGTAGGTCAGGATCCCGAGCAGAATCGCGCAGATCACCCGGTCGATGTCGATGGCGTAACGCTGCTCGTTCTGAAAGGCGGGGTTGGGGCTCAGCGGATCGGCCACCTGCACCAGGCGCGAGTTCCGGTCGTAGCCGCAGAGCACGACGAAGTGTCCGGAAGGTTCGCCGCGGATGTCGTCGTAATCGAGGTTCGGGCCGAATTCCCGGGCGCACCGGTAGAGATACGTGGCGCTGAGGCCGGTGAGAATCGGCACGCCCTGGTTCAAGTAGTGACGCACCAGGCCGCGGTTCAGGTTGTCGAAGCGCAACTGCCCCCCCAGTTCGAGGAATTTGATGTACTCCTCGCTGGCGAGCTTGAGCTTCTCGTCCTCCCGCGTCGCGATCTGCTGCTTCAACTTGCCGATGATCTCGCGGCGGCTCAGGTCGAACCAGGTCGGATCGAACACCTGGACATTGTAGGAATAGATCCGGGCCCGGAAACCCTTCCGGAGGGCGTGGGATCCCAGCGAGACGGACAGCGTGCCGCCACCTTCGAGCATGGGCACTTCGGCGATGACCTGTTCGAGCGAGAGGCCGAGGCCGAGGTATTGATAGACCGCGTGCAGACACGTCGGCCCGCACGTCACTTCGTCAGGTTGCGGTTGAATCCGCAGGTCAAGTTTGACTTCCATTGTCGGCGACCGGCCACCGGCGGGTCGGCTGCGTCGCTACCTAACACAACCCGTCGCGGACGCAAGCGGGATTTGTGTCAAGCCCGCAGAAAGTCGTTTCCGGGCGGAGCGCGGCCCGATCAGGACCGCTTTTTCCACGTCCGACCGCGGTCCTTCGCGCTCACTCGATGGTCAACCGCGCCACCGCCCGGGCCGTCTCGCCGGCTCGGAGGTCATGCCCAAAGAGCGACAGATAGGTCGAGTAGTGGCCCTCGAGTTCGTGCGGCGAGGCGATGCCGAAACAGCCGTCATTGGTGGCGGTCAGCGTCGCGGTGAGGTTCAGGGCGGGAGCCCGGCGGATGGCGACGGCTTGCGGGGGGGCGAATTCGGCGGGGAAAACCCAGGCGACCGGATGCGGTTCGAGGCTCCATCGGCCATCCCCGGCCAGTTCGCGAGCCGCGCCGTCCCGCGGGAACATCAACCAGTCACCGAGAGCGGGATTCAGTCGCAGTCCCGCGGTTCCGGGCGCGTCCAGGCTGCGGACCTCGACCGTGGCGTTGGTGAAAGCAGCGTCGAAGTAGGAGGCGAGAAAGGACTCGAAACCCTGGATCGGTTCGGTGGCGGTGACCGAGGTCTGCACGTCGATCGTCCGGGGCGCCACCCAGCGGTAGCGCGCCTCGAGGTGAAAGGGCCGTCCGTCCTGCGCGGGCCAATGGACCTGCACCGAGCCGTCCGGTTGCAGGGTGGCGGCGCCGGTCCAGTCCCAGGCCCCGGCGCCGTAGCGCACGCCGCGGGTGAATACGCGGTAGTGGCTGAGCAGCCCGTTGCTGCGGTCCAGGCGGCTCCCGCTGGGGACGTGCTCGACTTCAGTCAGGCCCAGGGCCCGGCCATCGGCATGCAGGCGACCGCGCAGTTGGCCGGTGTCGAAGCGGAAACCACCGTTCGCATCCGGCACGAAGCGCAGGTTCGTCGGGGCGACAGACTCCTCGTCCAGGCGTTGGTTCAGCGTGCGCCACGCGGCGATCGTTCCCTGGAGATTGGCCTCGGCCCGGCCCCCGATGCCGTAGCCTTGGAAGCCGATCGGGCCGGTGTAGCCGACGCCGCGCAACGCGCGCAGCAGGCGGAGGTTGTCGAACGACCCGCGGTCGAGCGGTTGGATCAACTCCTGCCAGGTGCCGCCCGGGTGGCCGCTTTCGGCGCCGTTCAGGCTCACCACGCGCAGCCAGGGCGCCGCATCGCGAACCACCGTTTCAAGGCGGCTCTCCGCGTCCACCTTCAGGAAATGGCAGAGGTTGAAACTGACCCCGACGTCCGGCCGGTGCAGGCGCTTCGCCACCGCGACGGCTTGTTCGGTGCGCTCGACCCAGAATCCCGCGTGCGGGTAGAGGGCCACGGTGGCGCCCAGCGATTCGGCGAGGTTCGCCACGGACGTTAGAACCTGGAGCGCATCCGCATCGCCGTCCGGGTCGCCCGGTTGCCGCGTCTTGCTGGTGAGCCCCACCCACAGCGACGCGCGGCGTCCTTGCAGCGGCGCCAGTTGTGCCGCGAGTTCGGTGGGCAGCGGCGGCGCGCCGTCAATCGGGAGGACGACGTAGGCGTTGAACAGGCGCCGGGCTGCGTGATCGCAGGCGGCAGCAAAGCCGGCCACATCGGCCGGGTAAACGGAGCCGACCCCATCGAAGCCCAGGGTCTTCGCGAGTTGAACCTGCGCCGCCGGGGTGGGGTGGGCCTCGTCAGTCGTGGCGTTCTGAAAAGGGAAGAACGACCAGTCGGCAGCGGCGGTGGTGGTCAGGGCGGCGGTTGCGATACAGGTGGCGATCAGCAGGTGATGCATGGCGGATGGCGAGTTCGAATGGATTCTGGTCCAAACGCCCCGTCCGTCAACCATCCGCTGAAGCCCCGGACGTTACGCTTCAGGCCTACTGAAACGCCGGTGGCGATATCGCCTGCCCCTGCTGCTGCGCCAGCAAGTCTGCTTCCTCGTAGCTTCCGTAGAAGGGCGCGTTGGCATCCAACCAGAGGAAGATGGTCCGCCGATCGGCTTCCGGTAATTCGATGTGCCGCCGATGCGCCTCGCTGGTCAGGACGGCGGCCAACCGGCTGCGGTCCGCGCCGATCTGGCCTGGGAAACTCGCCGTCGGCATGTGCAGCCCGAGATACGGTTCCAGGTTCCGGTAGGACCGGCTCCAGGCGAGCGCCCCGTCACTGGCCGGGTCACCCGTGAGAACCAGTTCACTTCCGCCGGGACCCGCCGCGCCGTCGTGGCAACGGACGCAATGCCGGTCGAGGATCGGTTGGATCAAGCGGGGGTAGCCAAACGGCAGGGTGCCGTCCGGGCCCGGTTCAAGCGCGGATGGCGGTCGGGCGAACGCCAGCGCCGGGCGGGGCGACGAGACCGTGCCCGGTCGCTCGTGACATCCGACACAGCTACGGCGCTCGCCGGGTTGCAGGTACACGAGCGAGCGCATGCTCTGGACCGCCCGGCCCGCCGCATCGACCGCCTGGAAGTAAAGGGGCTTGCGCGCCGGGGCCCGGAAGTAGGCCGAGCCATCGGTCTCGACCGGAACCGTGCCCAGCAGCATCCGGGCGTTCGGCCCATAGGCGAACTGGTGGCTGATCGGTGGATCGCTTTGGTGGTCGGTGCGCGATTTGGGCAGCAGTTGAAATACGCGCAGGGCCACAATCGGGCGGTCGGCGGGCATCGGGTGGAGACTCTCGTTCACATTCGACAGCAGGAATTCGCCGTCGTCCCCCAGATCCGGATTCCGGGGACTGACCCGCGTGGGCGGGCAGGGACGCGGCGCGAAGGGGATCGGGTAGGCGGCCGAGAGGCCCTCACGACGGAACAGCAACTCCAGATTGCCGAAGCGGTCGAAGTAGTACAATCCCGTTTCTCCCTCCTTCGATGTCCCCGTGTATTGCCCGCTCAACGGCTCATGGCTGAAGGCGACGAGGTAGTGATTTTCGGACAACGGCCAGGGGCTGTAGAAGTAGCTCCCGGGCCAGCCCTGCGCCTCGGGGAAGCAGACGTCCGGGGTGAGGCATTCGAGGGCCTCGGGGCGATCTTCGCCGGTTTGCGAATCCAGTTCGGTGCGCGCGGGATCGAGCAGGCAAAGCGTGCCGCCCACCAGCGAATGGTGGCCGCCGCCGACGAACAGGATCTTGCGGGAGCCCGGGATCGGCTTCGCCTGGTAGCAGGCCCACGGCAGCCGGGTGTAATTGCCGAACAGGATCGCCGGGCTGCTGCCGTCCGGGTTGCAGGTCCACAGGCCGTGGAAGCACGCGGCATCGCGGTCCACGTAGTCCCACCGCGTGTAGACCAGTCGGCCGTCGTTCAACACGAACGGATGCCACTCGTTCGTTTCATGGAAGGACAGCGTCCGGAGGTTCCCCCCGTCGGCGTCCATGCGGTGCAGGACGTGAATGGCCTCCGGGTTTCCGCCCCCGCATCGGTTCTTGCCGCCCCGCCGGGTGGACATGAATGCGAGCCCGCCGTCGGGCAGCGGGCAGGGATCGAAATCGTCGCGCGGGCCATCGGTCAGCTGCCGCAGCTGCGAGCCGTCGGCATTCACCGCCATGATGTGGAACGAGCCGTATTTCACGCCGGCCGCCTCGGGCGCCGGGCGGTAGCCGCGGTCGTAGCTCGGCCGGCCCTCCGGATCAGCGAACGCGAAATAAACGGTCCGGGCATCGTAGGCCAGGGACAACGTGACGAAATGCCCGTTCAGCTCCGTGTTCGCGACCAGGGGGCGTGTTCTCGGGCTGCGACCGGGAGCCTCGAGGACATGCACCCCGGCATCGGGACGCGGCGGTCCGTTGCGGTAGAACCACCCGACGTACTCGTAAAGCATCTGGCCGTGTCCGGCGTAACGCGGGCGCATCAGAAACAAGATCGGTTGCGCAACCACGAGCGGGTTCTGGAGCGCCAACTCGCGTCCGACCCGGCGGATCTTGAGATACAGCGCCCGGGCGGCGTCCGCGTCCATGGAGTCGACGCTGCTGACTTCCCGCCGCAGGGTTTCGAGGGCCGCGGTTTGCACGCTCAAGTCAGGCATGCCGTCCCGGCAGCGCAGGTCCTCTCCGAGTCGTTCGGCCCGTTCCAGTGCTTTCGCGACCTCGCGCCGGACGGCTTCCGGTCGCGGGCCCGGCTTCCAGTCCGTCGGCGGCGTGGACCACTGGCTGACGCTGCTCTGAGTGGCCGGTCGGCCGAGGGCCAGGTTTCTTGTGGGAGCTGCCACGCCGTAGACCTCGACCTCGTTCAAATGCAGGTATTCGGTTTCGGGCAACGCGATTCTGACCACCCGCGCTGACCTGCCGCCGAGCGGAACGATCAGCGGATCGCCCTTCGCCCCTCCGCCGAAGATCCGTCCGTCCAGCCGATGCGCCTCCTGCCACGAGTCGCCGTCGGCGGACACGAGGAGCCGCAGGTTCCTGGACCGCTCGCGACAGTCCCGGGCGTTGTGGATGACAATGCGGGAAAGCGCCGCGGGCGTTCCGAGGTCCACCTGCCACCAGGGACCCGGTTCACGGTCGGTGTGAAATCCCGTTTCCTCGTCCGTTACGCCGTCGCAAGCGCCAGCGGCGTCCACTTCGGGCGGGATGCTTGAGGCGTTGTCACCGGCGCACGCCCGGGCCAGCTGGCGCAACCAGTCCGCTTCGATCTCGGCGTCCCATGCGGTCTGCTCCTGCGCCGGATCCGGCTCGCCCGCGTGTCCGGCAGGGGAGTTCAGCGGCAGGCAGACCGCGAGGCAAAACGCTCCAATGCAGAGCCGCGGGGCCGTCGCCGACAGCCGTCGTGGCCCGTTCATGGCCGGATGTGTCGTCATGGCAGCGACGCCCACCATAGGCGCCGGGGCGCCGTTTGTCGCCTTCCTTTCTTCGCCCCGGTCCGGCCCGCCGCGGGCAGCCGGTTGAGCTGGATCCGCTGTCATCTTCCAGGCGTGACCGTTCGACAGCGTGTCCGGACCTGGTTGCGGCGACATGGAGGCAACGCCGCCCCGAAAAGCTCCTTCGGCCACCTTGTTGCCCTCCCGGACCAGCTCGTCGGACTCGACACACTAATCAACCAGGGGCTGGGCTGAGATGCGCGTTTTGGCCTCCTTGACCTTTCGTTGATTGGACTGGAACAGCGTGCCGCGCGGCAATGTCCGGACCGGAACCTGCGGTGGCGTTGAATGCGATTGGATCAGCATTGCGTTCATAGCAGCGACTACACCAGGATCACCCGGTCCGCCCGCGTCATGTCCTTGGAATCCAGGGCGGCCTGGAGGGCATTCCCGGGGATCCAGCCGAACACTGTGTCCAGAGGAAATTGGCGATGGCCATCGCCCGCCATTGCAGGAAGCGAGCCGCCGCGCAAGTCCTTCACTCACGCATACGGAATTCCGACCCGAAGCCCGCCAGGAAACCGAAAGAAAGTCGGACGACCGGTTCGGCCGGGCCGCGCGGCGAGGGCGGGCGATTTGGTGGCGGACGGAAGGAGCGCAAGCTGACTTGCGCTACGTGCGGGACCAACAGAAACGGGAGGTCGATTTCGTGGTGGTTCGAGATCGTCAGCCGTGGTTCCTGGTCGAGGTGAAGCTGGCGGACACGAGTCTCGCGTCGTCCTTGGGGCATTTCCAGGCGCAGACGAAGGCGCGGCACGCGTTTCAAGTGGTGATGAACCTGCCCTACGAACCGGCTGATTGGTTCGAACCCCGGTAACCCACCGTCCTCCCGGCGCGCACCTTTCTGAGCCAGTTGCTCTGGGCCGTATCGATTCAGTTGATGGACCGCGGATGGGCACGGATGCCACGGATGGGGCGCGGCGCTGCCGCCTTGGCGGCGAGGGTGAGAAGACTCATCAAATGGTGAGTCCGAACCCAGGGCGCGCGATTGTGTTTTTCCTCAACACCAGACCCCTCGGTGCCCATCCGTGGTGAATCCAACTGCATGGTTTCGGCTGAGCCCTGGCGCCGAGTCGCCACCTCTTGGAGGGGCGAGATCCGCGAGTCCCGGGAATCAAGTCAGGGCCTCACGGCGCTTCGCCCTGCATGCGGCGCCGCAGCCGATGGCGCCCGGATCGCACATCAACGTGTGGAGAGGATTGGGGTCGCGGCGACTTGACGTTGACGGCTACGGCCTGCGAATCCGGCGCGGCTGGGCCGAGTCTCCGCCCTGAATGCGTCACGGACGGAGGCCGGGCTGGAGCTTCTGGCTTGGGTAGCCTTCGACTTTGACGCCGCGTTTGCGGAGCGCCTCGGCGAGGTTGTAGCGGAAGTCTTCCGGCGCGGCGTTCAAGGCGGTCTGGAGCATCATTGTCGCCATGTCGCCGGGCACGCGCTGCAGGGTCATGCGCGCGTCGTCGCGGACCTCGCGATCCTTGAGCAACCGCGCCATCGCCCCGACGGAGGCGTCACTCGCGATCTCCGAGAGCATCCACAAGGCGTCGCGCCGGACCTGGGTCTTGAAGTGGCCCAGCAACGGCACCAGCGCCTGCTCGACGGCGCGCGCCTCGGCGTCCGCTCCGGGGCGGCCGGCGTAACGCACGATGTTCTCCATCGCGCGCTTGGCGGAACGCGCCACCTCGAAGTCATCATGCACGAGCAGATCCGAGAGCGGCCCGATGGCGGCGGCGCCCGCGGGACCGGCATTCTGCCAGGCGTTTCCCCGGACTTCGTCATCGCCGTTGCGAATCTGATCGACGAGGTCCTGGACGTTTTGGCGATCAGCGCCCACGGCCAGGGCGCCGGCGGAGACCGCGGCGGCAGCGGCGGTTTTGGGAAGAGTCGGTTTCATGGTGGTCTTCGGTTTCAAAGTTGGGTTCTCCGGTGACACAGTGAACTACAGGCAATAGGGGTAACGTTGCGGACGGCTCATCAACCGGTGAGCTTGCGGGTCGCCTACGATCTCCTTCTTCACAGGGTCCCATTGCAGCTTGCGTCCGAGCACCAGTGCGAGGTTGCCGAGCACGGTCAGGTTGGCGGTGGCGACCGCGGCCTCGATGTTCATCACTGGCTTCGAGCCCTTTTTGATCGCCTGCATCCAGTCTTCGTGATGGTCGTGGTTCGGGCTCTTGTAGACGTCCACGGCGCCCGCGGGCGGTTCCCATTCGACGGCCTTGAGTTCGGTGAACACCTGCCCGTCGCCCACCCAGACGATGAGCGAGTCCTTGTCCCCGTGATAGACCGCCCCGTAACCGTCGCGGATCCCGAGACGCTTGCGCTTGTCGTCGTCGAAGTAGGGACGTTTCTGGCCGGGTTGGGCCCAGATGAGTTTCCAATCGGGATTCTTGAAGGTGTAGTTGACCTCCATCGCCATTGCGGTGTCCCACAGGCCCTTCTTCGGCAGCGTGCCGGTGGCTTCGATCTCGACGGGGCCGGTGTGGTCCGCGTTCATGATCCAGAGGGCGTTGCTCATGACATGCGCGCCGCGATCCCGGATCTGTCCGCCGCCGGACTCCATCACCCAGCGGAAGGTGCCGTGGCAATAGCGCGGGTTGTAGGGCCGCCAACGCAGCGGACCCAGCCAGAAATCCCAGTCCAATTCCTCGGGCGGCTCGCGGTCGGGCACCGGATTGTTGTCGGCGGGACTCTCGTAATGCCAGCACTCCACCGTGTGGACCCGCCCGATCATGCCGTTGGCGATGTAGCGATGGGCGAGGTAACACTCCTTCTGCGAGCGCCCCTGCGATCCGACCTGGACCACGACCTGGTTGCGGTTCGCCGCCGCCATCATGGCCTGCCCTTCCTCGATCGTGCAGCAGGCCGGTTTCTCGACGTAAACGTGCTTGCCCGACTCGGCGGCGTGCACCATCTGGACGGCGTGCCAGTGATCGGGAGTCGCGATCATCACCGCGTCGATGTCCTTTCGTTCGAGCAACTCCCGGTAATCGTGATAGGCCTTGGCTTGGGGGCCCGCCCGGTTCACGCGATCCTCGAGGCGCTTGGCGTCCACGTCGCAAACGCCCGCAATCGTCACATCCCCGCGACTCTGCCGGGCGACCATGTAACCGAGGTGCCCGCCCCCCATGCCCCCGACCCCGATATGGCCGGTGACCAGGCGCGCATTCGCGCCGAAGACCCGCGGTCCCACGATCTGGGGCAGACCGAAGGCAGCCCCCGCGGCGGTCAGGCCGGCGGATTTCAGAAAGGAACGTCTTCGCAACAGATAAGGGTTAGAAGTCATGACGCAATGGTGTAACAGAATTCGCGGTCATACTGGTCCGTCCGCCCTCCAAGCTCAAGGAAATCATGCGCCTTCGCCGGTCTCGGCCGTATCGATTGGATAGCCCGTAGCCGCTGACGTGCAGTCGGCGCTGATCTCCACGGGCTTGGGCGGTCCCGCCGGCGCCCATCGGCGGTCACGTTTTGGTGAATCGTCGCCCCGGGCGGCAGACGACCGTATCCCCACTGAATCATGCGCCGACTGCACGTCGGCGGCTACGGGTCAGGGAGCCGGCAGGTGGAGGATGGTGAGGGAATGCGGCGGTAGAGTCGTGACTCCGTTGGTGAACGTCAAATCCACCTCGACGGGCCGCACGCGGTCCGGATGCTCAAGGTCGTTGAAAGCTTCAGGAGAGTCGCCCGCCAACTGCGTCGCGGGGAAGGACCCGTCCATTCGCGTTTGCCCGAGCGTCAGGGTGCAGGTCACGGCCTCCGTGGGATGCCGGTTGACGAACGCCACCGCCCAACGCTGTCGGCCCGGATCGACGGTCGCCACCGCGTCGAGCACCGTCACGGAACGGTTCCCGTCGCGCAGACTTCCGCCCTCGATTTCAATCGGGGCCACCTGCGCTTCCAACTGATTCGCATACATCGCCATCGCGTGGAAATGCGTCCGCCGGACGACGCCCTTCGGATGCACGAACAGCGGCCCGCGCGTGTTGACCAGCGGCGCGATGTTGGCCATCCCGACGTCCTCGGCGTGCCGCAGGCAGGCGTTGAAGAAGGACGCCGAAAACAGGGCGTCCGCCATGGTGTATTGCGCCGCGAGGTCGTTCTTTTCCCGCTCCTTCACGAGGCGGATGACTTCGGGATCCGCGTAGTCCTGCATGGTTTTCCGCGGGAAACCCGGGTGGTGCCAGCCGCGAAGATTCCACTCGTCGAAGGCGATCTGGATCCGCCCCCGGAAGCCCGCTTCTTCGAGGACGGCGACGAACCGGGCGATGGTCTCCTCGGGCCCGTCCGCGTGCAGCATGCAGGTCAGGTAATCGGGCGTGTCGTTCTGCTGCCAGAGTGGCAGCCAGTAGGCGTGGATCGAGAGGTAATCGAGCCACGGGCCGGCCGTTTGCAGGAGCGGGAGCGTCCACTCCCGGGAAGGCAGGGCGGCGGCGGAAAGCTGGATCTGCGGATCGGCGGCCTTCATCGCCCGGGCGGCTTCGAGGACGAGCGGCGCCCATTCCTCGATGGGCTTGTAGCCGATCTCGTGCCGCCCCCAGTTCTCGTTGCCGATGCTCCACAGGCGCACGCCGAACGGCCGGACGTGCCCGTTGGCCTGCCGCCGGGCCGCGGATCCGGCGGTGACGCCGTTGCAGTATTCGACCCACTCGCGCATTTCCTCGACGGTGCCGTTGCCGGCGTTGTTGCAGATGTAGGGCTCCCAACCCGCCAGGCGGCAAAGCCGGACAAACTCATCCGTGCCAAAGGTGTTGGGCTCGATCACGCCCCACGCCATGTCGTCCGTCGGGCGGCGTTCGGCCCCGACCCCGTTCTCCCAGTGGTAGCCGCTCACATAGCACCCCCCGGGCCAGCGCACCACCGGCACCTTCAACTCCCCCAACGCCGCGAGCACGTCGCGGCGAAAGCCCTGCGCGTCCGCGAGCGGTGAACCGGGATCGAACACGCCGCCATAAACCTGCCGGCCGAAATGCTCGAGGAACCCGCCGAAGATCATGGGATTCCAGGGCGTGGACGGCCCGTCGACGTTGACGCGCACGGTGGCGGACGTTTCGTCGGGTGGTGCATCCAGCCGTTCGAGGGCGACGTCGTCATACCAGGCGGTCCCCGTTGAGGAACCCCAGCCGCCGAAGAGGCAGTTGATCTCGAGCGCCGGCGTTTCCGCCCGGAACACCGTGGAGACTTTCGTCCAGCCGCGGGTGCCGAAGACCGCCGGGGTGCGCACGGCCTGCATGTTCTGGATGTTCAGCAACGCCCCCACGGCGCCGCGGACCTCCTGGGTGCGAATCCAGCCCGAGAGCCGATACCACGCGCCGACCTCGACCGGCGCCGTGCACGTCCAGGCCGCATCGGCGCCGGTCGTTGAACCGATCACTGCACTCCGGTTTCCCGTGTGACCCGACGGCCCGATCGTCCAACGACACGCCTTCTCGCCGGCCCACGCGCGGGCGGTCCATCCGGTGATCCGCTCGTCTGCGCCGGCTTCGAATGATGGATTTGGCAGGCGGTTCTCGATCCCGTCCCGGCTCTCCCCGCCGGCCGCCGCCCACCCCGGCAGTCCGCCCGCCAGCCCCAAGGCCACCAACCCCGCACGGGCAAGCCACGTCCGGGACGACAACCACCGCCAAACGGGAGCGTGCGCTTTCCCTGCGGGGCGCCCCGCAGTCTCACTGCCACCCGGCGTTGGGTGATGCTCCCGGCGAACTTCGGACGTTGCGGTGGGTTGCGTCGTCATCGGTTTGTCTTCGTGCTCATGGGTGATGTGCCTGAGCCGTGACGATTCAATAACCCGCAGCCGGCGTCGAGTCTCCGCATGGTTTAACGCGAATACCGCCGCTTGCCACCGGAGGGCGATGGCGCACCCGAAGGTCTCGAACGGCGGGAAAGGACGGGGCCGCGTGCCGGGCCGGAGAAGCTGTTGGCTTTGAGTCTCGCCCGCGCTCGCCGTCCGCCACATGCTGGGGTCATGAAGACCGCAACGGTGGCCTGCATCCTGGCCAGCCTGCTGACCGTGAAGCCGGATGTCGGCGCCTTCGACTGGAAAGCGGCGGACGCGACCCGGCACGGCGTGGCCCTCGAGGCCCTCGAGGCGCTTCGGGTACGGCTGGCGGAACGCAACACCAAGGCGATCCTCGTCATCCGCGACGACCGCGTGCTGCTCGAATGGTATGCCCCGGGCCATGGCCCCGAGGTGAAGCATTACACGGCTTCGCTGGCCAAGGCGGTGATCGGGGGAATCGCCACTGCCCTGGCCCTCGATGATCACGCCCTCGAACTGGCCGACCCGGTGGCCCGCTTTGTTCCCGCCTGGGGCACGGATCCGCAACGGTGTGCGATCACCTTCGCCCACCTGGGCTCGCACACATCCGGGATTGAGGATGCCGAGGCGGACGATTTGCCACACGATCGACTGCCCGGTTGGAAGGGCGATTTCTGGCAACGCCTCGCCCCTCCGCGCGATCCCTTCACCCGGGCACGCGACACGGCGCCGGTGGTTTTCGCGCCCGGCACGGATTTCGCCTACAGCAATCCGGGAATCGCCATGCTCACGTACGGCGTGGCGGCCGCCTGGCAGGCACGGGCAAACCGGATCGGCGGTTCGCGACCTGCCTCGGTGAGAGACGCCCTGCGGGACCGTGTGTTCCGCCGGATCGGCATCGCCGACGGCAACTGGAACTGCGGCTACGGCCAAACGGTCGAGGTCGACGGATTGCCATTGGTCGCCGCGTGGGGAGGCGGCAATTTCACCGCCCGGGCGCTGGCCCGGGTCGGACGGTTGATGTTGCGGCGCGGCGATTGGGACGGCGGACGCGTGCTGAGCGAAGGCGCGGTGGAAGCGATCACCCGGCCGGTGGGCACGCCCGGCGGGTGTGGCATCGGTTGGTGGACCAACGCCGGCGGACGTTGGCCCAGCCTGCCTCGCGACGCGTTTGCGGGCGGCGGCGCCGGACACCAAATCCTGCTCGTTGTCCCCAGCCTCAACCTCGTTGCGGTCCGCAGCGGGGCCAACCTGGATCGGGTGGATTCAGCCGAGGGATTCTGGGATGCGGCCGAAAGACATCTCTTCGCCCCGTTGATGAGGGCGATCGAGGCCGCGGACCCGCACAGCGGATGGTCGCCCCTGCCGGCCAGTCGGGTGATCCGCGGTGTGCGCTGGGCGCCGGCGGAGACGATCCGGCGATTCGCTCCCGGCAGTGACAACTGGCCCATGGCCACCGGACCCGACGGCTGGGTTTACACGGCGTACGGAGACGGCCACGGGTTCGCGCCCGGAGTGGACCGTAAACTGAGCCTCGGGTTCGCCCGGTTCCGCGGTTGGCCGGACGCCTTCAACACGGAGAATGTGCGATCCCCCTCGGGCGAGTGTTTCGGCGACGGCGCCCGCGGCCTCAAGGCCTCCGGACTGCTCGCTGTGGACGGCACGCTCTACCTCCTGGCCCGTAACGCCACGAATGCGACGCTGGCCTGGTCCGGGGACAACGCCCGAAGCTGGGCCTGGGCCGACTGGCGGTTCACGAGCAGCTTCGGCTGCCCCACGTTCATCGAACCCGGGGCGGGAACAACGGGCGCCACCCGCGAATGGATCTACGTCCTTTCGCCGGACGCAGATGATGCCTACACGCCCGCGGATGCGCAGGTGCTCGCGCGCGTGCCCCAGCACGCGGTGCGGGAACCCGAGAACTGGGAGTTCTTCAGCGGCACGGACGCGGCAGGAAACCCCCGCTGGTCATCGGCTGTCGCTGATCGCAAGCCCGTGCTCGAACTGCCCGGCCGATGCTACCGCCCTTCGGTCCATTTCAACGCCGCCTGCGGACGTTACCTGTTGGTCCAAGCGCTGCCCTCACCGGAACTCGATCACCGGGGCGGCACGAACGATCTGCGTTTCCGCGGCGGTCTGGCCATCTTCGACGCCCCCGAACCCTGGGGCCCGTGGAGCACCGTCTACTACAACGAGGCGTGGGATGTCGCCCCCGGCGAAAGCGCCCACTTGCCCGCCGCGATGACGGACGCCGGCGGTGGCGGCTGGCTCGTCTTTTCAGGGGAGGACGCTTTCAGCCTTCGCCGCGTTGCCTTCGAGCGGGTCCAAAAGCAATAGACGCCGGCGGCCCCGGCTCTCTTTCGGAGCGCGGTGACTGGTTTGGGTGGAGGTCCCGGGGGGCGTTGGCGACCAGGCGGTAGGGCGCGTCACTCCGTGCGCGCCGCCTGCGGCAGACGGTGATCGTGTAACACTCGCGTCGACGTCGAACCGGGCCAGATATCGGGCGCTGACCTGCGTCGGATCTGCCGGGAATCACGCACTTGCTCTTCCCCGCGCGCCGGGAATCCCCCGTTGGGGCCGGCAACCCGCGGAGATTTCTTTGAACAAATCTGCGGCCGGCGCGCGCTATAGTGGTTGAGACCGCATGGCGACGATGGATCAAGACAAGGCCGGGAGCGACTGGCAGGGCCTGCTGCAGGAGTGGGGGGCGCGACTGTTGCTCTTTGCGCGGCAGCAGGCGGCGGATCCGGTCGAGGCGGAGGACATCGTGCAGGAAGCGTTCGTGCGCTATTGGAAATCGCGGCTGGATCGTCCGGACCTCTCCCCGCCGCTGCTGTTCACCTTCGTACGCCGCATCGCAACGGACCGCGCCCGGCAATGGCGCCGGCGCCAGACGGGTCTGGATGCCCTGCGCATCGAGGTCGCGAACGGCGATGGCTGGTTCGAGCCGGTCATCGAGGACCGCGAGCGGGCCGCCCTGCTCGAAACGGCCCTGCGCTCGCTGCCCGTCGAGCAGCGGGAAGTCCTCGTCCTCAAGATCTGGGCCGGCCTGACCTTCGACGAAATCGGCACGACCTTGGAAATCTCACCGCACACCGCGGCGTCCCGGTACCGCTACGGCCTGGGCCAACTGCGCCGCCAACTGACCCCTGTGTTGACATGAAAACACCCTGGGAAGACCTCGAAAACGAATTGCACCGGCTCGCACCGAAGCAACCCGGCGACCGGCTCGCCACGCGCATCGAAGCCCGGCTCAAGGCGACCGTTTCCGACACCGTGACCGGAACCCGACCACGCGCCCTGCTGAAGTTCTGTCTGCCGCTGGCGGCCGCCGCCGTGTTCGTAGCGCTGTTGACGCCGCTTCTCAACGATCCGGAAGCAGACACCCCGCCCGAGGAAAAGCAACTCGCCGCCACCAATACGCGGGCCGTGCCGAACGTCGCCCGCCCTCCCGACGCGACGCCCAACCCCGCCGGCTCCCTGCGTCGCGTGGGAGAAGCCAACTACCTCTACGGCGCCGCGGACGAAGGAGTGGTCTACGGGGACGGAGACACCCCCTACCGCCGGATTCGTTATCAGTTTCTCGACACCTCGGAATGGCAGGACGAGGCCAGCCGGGCCGTGGTCCGGGTGATCGTCCCGCGCGAGGATGTGCTGCTTTTGCCGATGAACGTTTATTGAGCAACAACCGAAAAACACCCAAAACGAAAGGAACACGGACATGAACCAACACATCAAACCGCCCCACCACACCCGGCTGACGGGGCTCCTCTCACTGGGCCTGCTGGGCTTGCCCCTGGCCGCCGGGCAACCATCCGCGGTGCCTGAGGAAACCTCGAACCGGCTCGCCGACGTCCTGGTCAGTCTGGACGAGGCTCCTGCCACGATGGAGGATGTCCTCGTCAACCTGGGGGCGACCGCGACCGAGAAAGTCACCTGGCTGGGCGTGTCCGTCGAGCCGCCCGGGGAAGTCGTCCGACACCAACTCAAACTCACCCGCGGCGCCGGCCTCACCGTCACCCAGGTCGCCAAATCGAGCCCGGCGGAGGACCAGCTCCACCGCCACGACATCCTGTTGAAACTGGATGACCAGTGGTTGTTCAACGCGCCGCAACTCGCGAGTCTCGTGCAAAGCCACGCCGCCGGGGAGTCCGTCAACCTGACCCTGCTCCGCGAAGGCGAGGAGACCACCGTGGCCATCGCACTCGCCGAACATGAGAGGCCGGCCGGTGCGGCGGGCGTGGTGGCGTTCCCCGGGCAGACGGGGGTCACCTGGCAGCCGGCCCTGGACCAGTTGATCGAAACCCTTCGCCCGCCGTCGCCGCCCGCCGTCCCGCCCGTTCCCGCTCTTCCCGGCACGACACCGCACGGCTTTCTGGGAGTGGAAGTGCAACCGCCCGACGCGAGCGTTCTCGCCCAACTCGGCCGCGACGCCGACATCGGCGGCGTGCTACTCGGCTTCGTGATGAAGGACAGCCCGGCCGAGGAGGCCGGCCTGCGCCAGTATGACTTGGTAATCGCCGTGAACGAGGAACCTGTGAAAAGCCCCGAGGCCTTCGTCAAGACCGTTCGCGACCGTCAACCCGGAGACCAGGTCACGCTCCAGGTGCTGCGCGCCGGCCAGAAGCAGGAGGTCGCGGTGACGCTTGGAAAACCGCCGGCTTCCGCCCCCCGGGTGGCGGATCCTCCGCTCCACTTCCAAATCCAACCGGCGCCGGGAGCCATCGAGTGGCGCCGGCTCCCAGGAGCTTCCGCCGTGCCCCCGGCCGGCGACGACCTGAGCCTTACCATGCCGGACCAGGTAAACAAAGAGGTGATCGTACTGCGTGGCTCGACGGGGCACACCTCTGGCAGCGCCGGGATGGGCGGAGTCGCTTTCGGCGCCGAAGGGGGCTGGTCCAGCGCGGGTTTCGGCTCCGGTGTCTCCGACGCCGACGGAACAGTTCAGAACCTCAAGACGCGCATCACAACCCGCAGTTCCGGCAGCGGGCCAGGACCGCAGCAGCGGCTTCGCACCGTTCTCATGCGGGACGAGAACGGCGAGATGACGGTCAAACAGGAAAACGATGTCCGGCACATCCTGCTCAAGTCGCCCACAGGGGACACCGTCTTTGAAGGCGACCTCGGGGCGGCCCTCAAGAACCAGGATCTCGCGCCCGAGCTTCGCGCCCGCCTCGAGCATGCCGAGGAGTTGATCGAGCAACAGAACCAGTATGAAAAACAGACCGGGACGCCCCCGGCGCCCGCCCTGCAAATCCGGGAACTGCGCATCATCAAGCCGCCCGCCGCCCCGGGTTTCATCCGCTGGGAACGCGAAGAAGGAACTTCCGCGAACGTTTCCTCCAAGCGCGTTTGACCGGCTCCGGCTGCCGCCGCCCGGCAGCCTCGTTACGAACATCCGCCTCACCCACCGCCGCCCGGGGCGTCCGCCCCGAGCGGCGGTTTCGCTTTTCGAGGACGAACGGCCGTCCCCCAGTCCCTGGTCGCAGCCCCCGGGAACGTCGTCCGCCAGACCCCGCCCCGTGGCAGGACCGCCAACCCGGCCAAAAGACTGCTCAAACGACTTGCCCTCGGGTATTGCCCGTGCCAGCCTTCCCCCGAGCACACGGGATGACAGCGCAACGCGCAAGCGGGTTCTTGCACGCAGACAAAGGGCTCGTGACCTGGCGGGAGCCCGGCCGCAAGGTCCCCTTTGTCGGTCCACACGCGCGTGGCAGATGGAGGGTGCGCCCGGCGGAGAATCCGCCCGCACTTCCCTGACCGCCTCGCAATTCCCCTTCACGACATGGCACTCTATGAAATGACCTCCAACTCGTTCCGGCCCATCGCGGAGGCGTCGTTTGCCGGGCTGGGTGTGAGGGAACGCGGCGACTTGCAGCGCCTGCTTCGGTCCCAGATCGACGTTCTGGGGGACGATCTCTATGTTCTGACGGAAGAGTTCGGCGATTGGGAGGACAGCCGCCGGCGCATCGATCTGCTGGCCATGGACCGACAAGCAAACCTCGTGGTCATCGAGCTGAAGCGGACGGCGGATGGTGGACACATGGAACTCCAGGCGATCCGGTATGCGAGCATGATCTCCGCCATGACCTTTGATCGGGCGGAGGAAATCCACGGCGACTTCCTGGCGAGAATCGGGGAGCCCAACGCAGACGCCAGAGCTCGCATGCTCGAGTTCCTGGGCTGGGAGGAATCCGACGAGGAGAGCTTTGCCCCCGACGTTCGCATCCTGCTGGTGTCGGAGGACTTCGGCAAGGAACTCACGACCGCCGTGCTGTGGCTGCGGGAAAGGGAGATCGACATTCGATGTGTGCGCCTGCGTCCGTACCAGGACGGCGAGGCGCGTCTCATCGACGTGCAGCAGATCATCCCCCTCCCCGAGGCGCAGGAGTATCAGGTGCAGTTGCGGCAAAAGGAACAGGTCGACCGAAAGAAACGAGTCGAACGCCACGACCTGCGGCTTCGTTTCTGGGAGGGTCTGGTAGCCGTCGCGAGAAGCCGCCGGACCCGCCACGCGAACATCAAACCGGGGCCCTACGCCTGGCTCGGAGCGAGTGCGGGCATCCGGGGGCTGGGGTTCAATTTCGTCATCGTCCAGGAGTACGCAGTCGCAGAACTGTACATCGACCGGGGCAACGCAGAGGAGAACAAGCGTGTGTTTGATGAACTCCACCGTGCCAGGGAGCAGATCGAGTCCGCCTTCGGCGGACCGCTCATGTGGGAGCGGCTCGACGCCAAGCGGGCTTGCCGGATCAAGCACCGGGTCGAACGGGGCGGCTATCGCAGTCCCGAGCCCGATTGGCCGGAAATCCAGGCGGAGATGGTCGCCTCCATGTCGCGCTTGGAATCGGCCCTGAAGCCCGCCCTGGACTCCCTTGGGCTCTAGTTCCGATGCACCGTCTCTCTCGCTTCCCCGGCGCCTCGCTCACCGCCCCTGGTTCGCGTTCAGCGTCTCCGCCAGGCGATCCGTTACCGCCGGCGCATCTGCAGCCACGTTGACGTTTTCGCCCGGATCGATCCGGTGATCATAGAGCATCCGCCCGGTCAACCCGCCGGCAGGCCGCGTGTACTCGCTGTAGCGATACCGTTCGGTCCGGACGGTGTCCCCCGCGCCGAAACGACCGATGGCGAAGTCCTTCCCGGGCAGGCCGGGATCCCGCATCAAGGGCACGAAGCTGCGCCCCTCGAGATGCGCGGGCAGGGGCAGCCCGACGAGTTCGCAGAGCGACGGATAGACATCGATGAACTCGGTCAGGGCCCGCACCCGTGTCCCGGGCTTCACCGAGTCCAGATGGGGCGCGGTCACGAGCAACGGTGCGTGCATCGAGGTCTCGAAGCAGGAGTGCTTGTTCCACATGCCGTGCTCTCCCAATTGCCACCCGTGATCTCCCCAAAGCACGACCACGGTGTTCGTCGCCAACCCGAGCCGCTCCAAGCCATCAAGCAACCGACCAACCTGGGCATCGATGAAACTCACGCAGGCGTAGTAACCGTGGATCAAGCGTCGCGCCGTGGCGGCGTCAACCGGTCCTTGCGGCGGGATGCCCGCATAGGGACGTAGCTCCCCGGAATTGTGCACCGCTCCGGCCGGCGCGTCCTTCGGCGGATGGTCGTTGGCAGGCAACTGAATCGCCGCCGCGTCGTAGAGGTCCCAGTACTTCCGCGGCGCGGTGAACGGCAGGTGCGGCTTCATGAAACCGACGGCCAGGAAAAAGGGAGGGCGCGAGGGGCCGCCCAGCCGCTCGAGTTCCGCCAACGCCCGGTCCGAGATCTGGCCGTCGGGATAAGCGTCGTCGGAGGCGTCAAAGGCCTCCACCGGCGGGCCGCGATGCTCCCGCTTCCCCGGGTATCGCGCTGTGTCATCGGCAATCGCCTTTGCCACCGCGGCTGGGTCGCGATAGTGCCCGGCGTTCGGGCGCCACGCGGGTTCGGACCATCCCGCGGCCTCGTCGGTCCGGTGGTGGAAGACCTTGCCCAGGCTGATGGTCGTGTACCCGTGGACTTTGAAATGGGTGTTGAGGGTCGGCACGCCCGGGGCGTCCTGCTCGGCCCACGTGAGATGGTTCACGAACCGGTGGCGCGCGGGCCGCAGGCCGGTCATCAGCGCCGCCCGCGAGGCCCCGCACGTCGGCACCATGCAATAGGCCCGCTCGAACAAAACCCCCTGCGCCGCCAGGCGATCCAGGTTCGGCGTCCGCATGAAGGAACGTCCGTAGGCGGCCGTCTGGGGCCGCAGATCATCGACGGCGATGAAGAGCACGTTCGGACGTCCGGCGCCGACGGCCACCAGGCTGCCGACGGCCAGGGAAACGATGGACTGCGCGACTGGATTCATGGTTCGAGGGCGGAGTCTGACACCGTCACCCGCGGATTCGCGAGCCCGGTTTTCGTTCGAACGGACGCGAGCACCGGGAGGGAACGGAACCCAGGTGTCGGAATTTCCGACGGCTCGCCGCTCTCGCACTCCGCGAGGAAAACTCCTCGGCCAAAGAGGTTTGGACCGCTGGCCTTCGGCGGACGCGGGGATTTGAACCCGAATCTGTCAGGTGGACTTACAACTTGCGCGCGGACGGCTGTCGATGGCCTTTCGGCTCTATTTGCAAATCATTACCGCCCAATTGGTTGCAATCATATCCAGAAACCATCGCACGATTGGTGCTCAAGGCTTCCCGGCGATGGGTGGGGGAAGCGCTCATCGGGAACTCCAATCGAAAGGAAAACTGTACGCACGCTAAATCAATCCCGAGACTGCTGGCGGGCGTCGCCTCGACAGTCTGTCTCAGCTCGGCTCTCGCGGTCACCTTCGGCGACGGCGGAGCCGCGTTGCAGGGGGTTCTGGACGGCATCACGCTCGCGCCGAACGCGAACAATTCGAGCGTGAACGTCGTGACCGACCAAATGTCGGATCAGCTGGACTCCTACTGGCAAATCGGTGGATCTGGGGGATCGGTAAGCACAATCGTCATCGAACTGGCGGGTTTTGCGGATGACAACGTATTTGGCATCTTCGACGCGGCAGATCCGAACAACAAGGTCCCGGTTCTTGCCGGCAGCGCCGGGGCCGGAGACAAAGCGCTGCTCTCCATCCACGCAGACGGATCAGTCGAACTGAACTTCGTTGACACCGGCATCGACTTCGCCGCCGGCAACAACTTCGGGTTCTATCTGGACGCCACGGTCAACGCCCTCAGCCGTATCGATTCAACAGGGGGTAGCCGCCGACGTGTAGTCGGCGCTGAAATCCAAGGGCTTACGCGGGCTCGCCGATTCCGATCAGCAGTCACCTTTCGGTGAATCGTCGCCCTCGGCGGCAGGCAGCCCTATCCCAGCTGAATCATGCGCCGACTGCACGTCGGCGGCTACGAGTTACTGAATCGTTACGGCTCAGCGAGGGAGGGATGTGGTACTCCGACACCGACCTGAACGGTGACGGGCTGGATCATATGGCCGCCTACCAGGGCATGGGCGACACCGTCCAGATCGGGAGCTACTCGCCGGGCCCGTGGGAGGCGAACGAGTACGTGCTCGCGTTCGAGGACCTCGACGACTCGGTCTCCGACTACGATTACACGGACTTTGTGGTCATGGTCGAGAGCGTGTCACCCGTACCCGACGAAGGCATGACGCTCACCCTGTTGGGTGGGGCGATGCTCGGGCTCGTTGCCTTCCGCCGCCGCAAGGCCTGAAGCGCCGAACGAACGCGCCAACACCCGCCGCGATCGGCGGACCCCTTCCGAGGCAGGACCCCGTCGGTCCTGCCTCTTTCGTTGCCCCAAGGGAAGCGGCCCTCGTTCCCGGTTCCCGCGGCCGGCCCCATTCGCTGCCCCGTGGTCGTCGCCCTTGATTCGGCGCCGGTCAGGCCGGCAGGACGGCCCGGGAAGGTCCACGGTGCGGAACGGTCCGCCAAGCTGTACGGAACCGCCTTCAGCCCGAAAGACCCGAGCCCGATCACGCCGCGGGGTGTTCCCGGACGGGCGGTGCCGCGGTCCGCCGGACGCCGCCCCCGTTCGCGCGGAAACGACATCTGTGCCGCTGACTTTGGGCTTTGCATTTCAGACCTGTATCGCCAGCATCGCCGCTCCGTTTTCCGGGCGGCGACCGCGGCGCCGACTGGCGGACTTCCCGTGCCGACGGACGGGATCAGGACGCCCCGAGCGACCGCAACGACCGCCCCCTGTTGACGATGAAACGCACACACCATTGCAACGAACTGCGCCCCGACCACCTCGGACGCACCGTGACACTGACCGGCTGGGTCCACTCGAAGCGCGACCTCGGCGGCGTGATCTTCATTGACATCCGGGATCGCGAAGGGCGCACCCAGACCGTGTTCGACCCGCAGGAAGTTCCCCAGGAACTCTGCGACCGCGCGGCGGCGCTCCGCAGCGAAAGCGTGATCGAGGTCACCGGGCTGGTCCGGCAACGGCCCGACGGCACGGTGAACCCGAAGATTCCCACCGGACAGGTGGAGATGGTGGTCCATCAGATGAGCCTCCTGAACGACGCGGAGGTGCTGCCGTTCGTGATCGACGATCCGGAAGCCGCCGCCCGCGTCAACGAGGAGATGCGGCTCAAGTTCCGTTACCTCGATCTGCGCCGCCCCGAGATGACCCGCAATCTCCGCCTGCGCTCGAAGGTGGCCACGGCTACGCGGGTGTTCATGGAGGAACAGGGCTTCCTGGAGATCGAGACCCCCACCCTCTTCAAGTCCACCCCCGAGGGCGCGCGCGAATTCCTCGTGCCCAACCGGCGGGAACCGGGGACCTTTTACGCCCTGCCGCAGTCGCCGCAGCAGTTCAAGCAAATCCTGATGGTGGCGGGCATCGAACGTTACTTCCAGCTGGCCCGGTGCTACCGCGACGAAGACCTGCGCGCCGACCGCCAACCCGAGTTCACCCAGGTGGACATCGAGATGTCCTTCATCGAGCGCGAGGACATTTACACGCTCATCGAAGGCCTCCTGCAACGTGTCTGGAAGGTCGCCCTCGACATCGACGTGTCCGCCCCTTTCAAGCGGTTGAGCTTCCAGGAAGCGCTGGATCGGTACGGGATCGACAAGCCGGACACCCGTTTCGGCCTCGAACTGAAGGACTTCACCGACACGTTTCGGAACAGCGAGTTCAAAGTCTTCAAAAGCGCCATCGAGAACGGCGGCGTGGTCAAGGCGATGAACGCCAAGGGACTCGCCTGCGTGACCCAGGGCCAGATGGAGACCATGACCGAATACGCGAAGAGCTTCGGCGCGCGCGGCCTGGCCTACATCAAGGTCGAGGGCGGGCAGTGGAAGTCGCCCATCGTGCGCTTTTTCAGCGACGCCGAGAAGGCGGACCTGGAAAGCCGGCTCGAGATTCAGGAGGGGGATCTGATCCTCTTCGCCGCCGACCAGTGGCTGACGGCCTGCGAGATCCTGGGCCGCATCCGGCTCTACGCGGCGGACATCCTGCGCACCCAGGGCAAGCTCGTCATCGATCCGCGGCGCTTCGATTTTCTCTGGGTCGTGGATTTCCCGCTGTTGAGCTTCGACAAGGAGAACAACCGCTGGTACTCGAGCCATCATCCGTTCACCGCGCCGGTGGCGGAGGACATTCCGCTGCTGACCAAGGACCCAAAGGCGGTGCGCGGCCAGCACTACGACGTGGTCGTCAACGGCGTCGAGTTGGGGGGCGGTTCGATCCGTATCCACCAGCGCGAGGTTCAGAAGGTGGTGTTCGAGGACGTGCTGGGCATCCCGCCGGAAACGGCCGCAGCGCGGTTCGGTTACATGCTCGAGGCGTTCAAGTACGGCGCACCGCCGCACGGCGGGATCGCCCTCGGCTTCGACCGCTTGGTGGCCCTGCTCTGCGGCACCGGCAGCATCCGTGACGTCATCGCCTTCCCGAAGACCGCGAAAGGGACCTGCCTCATGACCGATTCCCCCGGGGTCGCCGAGCCCCGGCAACTGCGGGATCTGCACCTCGAGGTGAAGGCGGCAAGAAAGTGCTAGTCTGGCTCCTTCGCGGGGTTATCGTGGCGGTAGATTATGTTGATCCGCCTTCGAGTTGACGGCTTCAAGAACCTCGTTGGAGCGGATGTTCGCTTCGGTCCGTTCACCTGCATCGCCGGTGCGAATGGGGTTGGAAAGTCGAACCTCTTCGACGCCATCCAATTCCTGAGCCTCACCGCGAACTTCCCCTTGCTGGAAGCCGCGCTCCGCGTCCGCGACGAGACAGGGCACAACAACGACGTTCGCGGCCTCTTTCACCGCGTCGGGGAATCTCTGGCCGAACGAATCACCTTCGAGGCCGAGATGATCGTCCCTCCAAACGCGGTGGATGATCTGGGCCAGAGGGGTACGGCCGCGATCACGTTGCTGCGATACCGGTTGGTGATCCGGCTGCGCCAGGAAACCTCCGACGCATCCAACGGGGCCAACTCGACTCCCCTCCAGATCCTCGAGGAGGAGCTGAAGCACATCCAACTGGGCCAGGCCCACGCTCACTTACTCTTCCCTCACAACGTGCGCGACTGGCGCCGACGGGTCGTCACTGGGCGTCGGGCGGGAGTCGCCTTCATTTCCACGGCCACGAAGGACGACGGAACCTGCGTCATCAAGTTGCATCAGGATGCCACGGGGCGAGGTCGGGCCTACGAACGCGCGGCGAATACGATGCCCAGGACCGTCCTGTCCTCGGCGAACGCTGCGGAGAGTCCAACCGTCCTGTGCGCCCGGCGGGAGATGGAGTCATGGCGGCTGTTGCAGTTGGAGCCGACGGCTCTGCGCCAGCCAGATGAGTTCACCGCGGCCTCCCATCTGGAGACCAACGGGCGCCATCTGGCCTCGAATCTCTCCCGCCTCGCCATGAAGGAGGATCCGGCACACATCTACGCCCGGATCGCCAACCGGCTGAGCGAATTGATCGGCAGCGTCCGGTCGATCCGGGTCGACCGCGACGAAAAGCGCGAGCTGCTGACTTTGATGATGGCGGGGATGGACGGAACCGAACTTCCTGCCCGGGCGTTGTCAGATGGGACGCTCCGTTTCCTGGCGTTGTCGGTCCTCGAGCAGGATCCTGAAACCCCGGGCTTGATCTGCATGGAGGAACCCGAAAATGGCATTCACCCGGACCGGGTTCCCTCAATGCTGAGACTGCTTCGGGACATCGCGGTGGATCCGGATGAGCCGGCCGACGATTCCAATCCCCTCCGCCAGGTGATCATCAACACGCATTCTCCCTCGGTGGTTATGGCCGTACCCGAGGACTCGATCCTGCTGGCCAGACCAGCCAAAGGAATCCGGGAAGGCGGCGAGTACACGATGGTGCACTTCGCCTGTCTTTCCGGCACGTGGAGGGCTCAACCGGGCGGAGAAGAGCCGATCGCGACTCTCGGAGAAATGCTCGGTTATCTCAACCCTAGCGCGATCATTCGTCACCAGGCTCCCCCGGCTCGACGCTGTCGGCGCGTGATCGATCACGCGGAGTTGCAGTTGCAGTTGGACCTGTCTGCCGCGCCATGAACCCGAGGAAGGTCCTCCGGCATACGTTGGTGTCAGAAGGGACAACTGACGCAAACCTCGTTCCCATCATTGAGTGGACCCTGAAGGAGAAGGCAGGAGTGAGTCTGGCCCAGGGTACCCACGCCGAATTCTGGCGGCTGCCGAATCCCCCGGGGGGACTGTCGGAGAAGATCACCAAGGCGTTGGTGGCCTTCCCCTGCGACGTCCTGTTCGTTCATCGTGACGCCGACACCGCGGGGCGGGAAGACAGGCTGCGTGAAATCCATACGGCTTTCATCAAGGCGCGGGCATCCGGAGTCGAGTGCCCCGTCGTAGCGCTGATCCCGGTGCGCATGCTCGAGGCCTGGCTCTGCCTCGATGAGTCCGCGATCCGGAAGGCCGCCGGCAATCCAAACGGAGACCAACCGCTTTCATTGCCCGACGCGAAACGCATCGAGCAGCGCCCGGATCCGAAGAGCGACCTGCATTGGGCCTTGCGTGCCGCAAGCGGTTTGCGTGGCAGAAGGCTGAAGAAATTCGACACCGCGCAAGCGTTCTGGCGGATCGTCGACTACATTGAGGACTTCTCCCCGTTGCGACAGCTGCCGTCCTACCAGGCATTCGAAGCAACCGTGCGACGCATGGGGGAGAACCAGTGGCAGCCTGGCTTTTACGGATGACCAACATCTTGCTGATCTGTCGGCCCTGCCAACTTCTTCTTGATGACGCAGACTTGGCGTCCGCTGGCGCCGCGCCACTCTTCAGGTCACCGGGGACCGGCAGGTGCGGTTGCCGGACCACCCTTCAATGACTGTGTGGGGAGGGCGTGCCGGCTCCCGAAGTCCCAAGAAGGCGGGCGGACTCTCCGTTGCGAGGCGCCAGACTCGCGGGCACCTCGGGGATCGCAGACTCGGGTTCTTCCCGGAACGGCGCAGCCCCTCGGTCGGCACCCCGCATTCCCGCCCTTGGCGAGGCCGAACCGGAGGATCGGTCCGTCCGACCAGCTCCGTGCGAAGCAGGCGGGGAGAGGTTGCGCTCGACGCCGCAGGGGCTCGGAAGGAAGGTGCGCACGGCAATGCGGATGCGGGCGGAAACGCCGGACGTCTCGACGCGGATTGCGGAGGGCCTCCGGGTCATAAGCCGCTCCAACGCCTCGAACCAGGTCCATGCCAGAAGCAGATGTCAACCGTAGCAACCGCTCCCTGTTCAGCAGGTCCGGAGCGCGAGTCCGCCGTGCCCTGGCCCGCAGCGTCCTCTTCGACTACCTCGAGACCTTCTACAACCGCCAGCGCCTGCACAACTCGCTGAGCTACCGATCACCCCAGGGATTCCTGGATCTCGATTTTCAAACCCACCCGCTTGCACTACACTGAACCCAACAATAACCCTGCTTTCCGCCTGTCCACCAAATCGGGGGAGATCCAACCAGAAGACCATCCTGGGCGTTGGCCAAGCCCAGGTGCGCAACCCCAACTCGGCCCAATCGGTCCCGGCCATGGCGGTGGCCGCCTATGCCCTGTTGCTCGTAGCCGCCATCAAAGCCTTTGGCAAGGGGGGCAAACCCGCGGTGATTCCCGAGGCCAAGTGGCGACGGCCCAACGAGAAGATCCGGCCCTCCCCCCCAGGATCTGACTAACGAGTTGCGGCGCGAACTCTGGGCCAAAGCCATCCGGCCCGACCACTTAGCCGTATCGATTCAGTCAATGGACCGCGGATGGGCACGGATGCCACGGATGGGGCGCGGCGCTGCCGCCATGGCGGAGAAGGCCGGAAGCCTCACCAAATGGTGAGCCCGAACCCAGGGCGCGCGATTCTGTTTTCCCTCAATATCCGTGCCCATCCGTGCCCATCCGTGGTGAATCCCACTGCATGGTTACGGCTTAGGCGACTTCATGGACACGGCCAGCCACCGCACGAAGCCCCGGAAATCCGGCCCCAACCCCTGCCGCACCCTCTTCGCCGCCACGGACTGATCGGCATCGCTCGTTTTCCACGCTTCCACCCACGAGGGGAAGAGCCGAACTCGATCGTCCGCCCAGCAGGGGCGGCCTGTTCTTCTGCGACCCCGCTACGGGCAGTGTCCGCAGGACCGGCGTCCCGGGGATCGCCCTCAAGGCGCTGGATCAGGCGGTCTTCTTCTTCGCGGTGGGTGTCCGCGCGGTGGCGGTGGCGGCCTGTCTGCTTGCCGGGCCGCCTGCATCGCCACCGCCACCCGGACGGTTTCCGGCGGCCTTTTCGCCCACCACCATGGGGCCTACTGGTCGCGGCTCGGAGGTTCCTTCCCCGGCGACTTTCGCCACCGCGCCCAGCACGAACTTCTCGCTGAACCCGGCGACAAACCCGAGCACGACCGCGACGGCCAGCGTCACGTTCGAGGCGTCGATCAGGCTGATGAGCTTGGACTGAATGACGGCGTAGATGAACAGGGCGGAGGCGGCCCCGACCAACGGCCGGCCCGAGGTGATCAAGTTCTGGAGCAGGCTTTCCGGGATGCGCTCCTCGCCGGCCCGGCGCAATTGATACATCGCGCTTACCGTTCCGCCCAACGCTCCGGCGATGGCGACCGGCAGCACCCACAAGAGCCCGAAGTCGGAGTCCACGGGCGCAAACCACGCCGAGAGGGCCAGCACGAGGAGGATCAATCCGGTGCAAATCCAGACCAGCCAGCGCAGTTGTCCCCCGGCTTGGTGCAATTGATGGTAGATGTTGTCGCTGTGGCCGTGCATGACGGCCATGGACTGCACCACCACCTGCTCCAGCAGGGCCCGTTGATCCGGCGACAGACCCGGCTTTTGGGTCGAGTTTCCGCGCACGGCCCAGGCGGCGGTCGCCAGGAGATTCGCCGTGGCCCTGGCGCGCCAACCACGGAGCTTCGCCGCCGTCTCCTCCTTGAGGGCCAGGGTCCGGAGGATCAGTTCGTCGTCCGACATGCTGAACACGAGGAACCGCTCCGCGTCATGCACCGCTCCCCAGCCCCCGTCCAGATCGCCGGCGTCCAGGCCCGTCTGCGCGTTCGCCAGGGAACGCTCCGCCGCGCCAAGCCACCAAGCACCGGGCTGGCTGGCGAACCGCGTTTTGCATCCCTCGAAATACTCCCGCACGGATTGCAGATTGGCACGCAACCGGTCCAGTTTTGCTTGTGATACACGGCGCGGGTCAGCTTTGTTTTTCATCTGGTGGGTGGTCCCCGGGGCGAGGACGCAGTTTGAATTCGGGCGAACCTAGTCCACGTCCGCCGACCTGTCGAGGGGGGGGCACGCGTTCGGCGGCGCAGCCAGCGGTCACCGGCCCTCGACGCAAGCGGGTCGGTCGCGGGGGTTGGCGCGCTGGACCCGGGTGAATAGAGGTGCGAAGGCGACCGGACGGAGCGGGATCTCCACGCGCTGGTCGGGGCCGGACTTGCTTCAACCTCGACTATCCCGGCGGGGGCACGGTGGCGGTCGCCGGGGGGCCGAGTTCGCGGGCGCGGTAGAATGCCTGGGGTTCGTTCGGGGGCGTTTCCTCGTTCCAGGTTGCCAGTCCGAGAGCGTCGGTGTTCCGCGTGATTGCTGTCCAGGCCCGGAGGTTGCCGGAGGTTTCGATGGCGTAGGCGCGGGCTGGCGCGCCTTCCAAGAGGAACCCGAACGCGCCGTCTGGATTGTACGTCCCCGCATGCAATTCGATCCAGGCGGGCTTTTCCGCCGGCACCCGCACCGCGACGGTCGGGCTGGCTTCCGCGATCAGCACCATGAAGTCCGTTTCGCACCGACTGCTGTCTCCCTGGGGGCCGAGCAGTCCGAACCGCCCGGTTTGCGCGGGACGCAACGGGTGATAGTCCAGATAGAGCTGCCAGGCGGACGGCTCCGCCGTCTCGCCGTCCGCGATCCAGACCCTGGCCCAGACATCCGGATAGCCGGTGACCCGGTTCAGCGAATGCCGTACGCGGACCCAGTACCAGGTGTTGGGCAACCACGCGTGGGCAACGAACATGCTGCGCCCCGCCCAGCGGTCGCTCAGGCGCAGTCCGCGGGGTTCTCCGGTCAGGAATTCGAGGCTAATCTCGGCGGTTGCCGACGCCGGTTCGGCCAGGGTGATGCCCCCGGCGACCGGTTGCGCGAGGTCGATGCGACGCAAGCGAAGCCGGGCCAGCAGAGTCTCCCCGGCGCCGGTGATCGCGGGGTGCCGCAGCGAGAGACGGGCGGACTCGGTTCCGACCGCTCGCAACCCGAGGAGCCCGTCGACCGGCTGGGAAATGGCCTCGGGATCACCGACCAGTTCCCAAGCCACCGGCCAGGGTTGATCGAGATCGGGTTGGTTGCCGGGGAGATCGGCTCCGGCCTCCTCCGGCATGCCCGGGCGACTTACCGTCACCCGTCGGACATGAAAAGCCGGCGCCTGCAGGGTCAGGCGGAAGTCCGCTCCGGCGTTCTGCGAGTTCAGGAAGCGGCAGTCGGTCAGCCGAAACACAGCCGTCTTCCATTCGAGCGAGCCTTCCAACTGGATCGTCCGCGCGGCGCGGGAATACGCGCCCTGAAACGGCGCCGCGGCGTCGCTGCCGTCGAACTCGATCGTGAAGTTCCCTCCGGCGTGGTCGAAATACTCGACGGCAACGTCCACCCGCATGCGGTCCGCCCATTTGAAGGAATCGTCGAGGCGGAAATAGACATACCGTCCGGCGTGTTCGCTCGGTTGGGCGGAGCGACAGGGACTGCCTCCGACCTCCGCCACCGCCGTCACCCCGTCGGCGGATTCCAGTTGATACAACCCGCGGGTCACGTTCGGTGCGGCCAGTTCGACAGCGACGCTGTGCGTGTCGGAGAATGGCCCCCGCGGTCGGGGCGGCACGACGCCGCGCTTGAACAGGTCGACATACTTTCGGTTCAGCTCGATGTACTGCCGTCCGTATTCCCGGGTTTCGGCGATTTCGGTGCCCTCGTGGAATTCGTTCCAGGTCTCGACGAAAACGAGGTTGGACGGATTCCGCAGAAAGCGGATCCAGTTCCGCTCGAAGAAGGCGCCGTCCTCGCGGTCGACGATCAGAGGCGCCCGTCCCGGCACCGCCGAGTGGTCGTAGCCGGGCCCGAGGGAGGCCACGCCCGGGTTCTTCAAACCCAGGGCCCCGCCCCAGGCGTAGACGTTGTCCGTGACGACGTTCCAGGAGATTTCGCGCACGATGTATGGCTCGCGCCCGAAGGTCCCGGCGAACGCCGTCCGCAGGAAGTCGATGCCGGTCTGGTCATGGGCCCTGGCGAACGCCGCGCTGTAAAGGAAGATCACCGGCTTGCCGTCGAGGAGGGCCCAGTGTTCGGGCGGCAGGAGCGAGAAGAAATCGCGAACGCTCTCGAAGAACCACTGGCGCCCTTCGGGAGAGGTGAGGTCGATGCGCGTGCCCGCCTGGTTGTACTCGAAGGTCGAGGTGTCGTAGAACATCCCGATCCGGGGCGGTTCGAGCCCCTCGTCGACCAACGCCCTGCGGGCGGCGACCAGCGGGGGAAGGCCGGCGAAGCTCCAGGGTTGGGCGCTCACCGGGCGGCCCGGCAGGCGTTGCGACGGTTCGCCCCAATAGACCGGCAGCACGATGTCGATGCCGGCCTCGATCATGTCCCGCAGCTGCGTTCGATGCCACGTTTCCGAGCGGTAGCTGAAATCCTCGAGGGTCGGCGGGTGGTCGGTCAGGGCATCCGAGCCGTCGCCGTTGAGCAGATGACTCTGTGAATAGCTGTCGTACCAATAAAAGTAGGGGGTGAGGGCGAGGCGGTTGGTGGCGGCGAAGGAGGGGACGCCCGCGAAGTGGCGTTCGGTGAGGTTCACGTAGGGGCCGATGGGCGGATTGATTGCCGCCGCGGTGGCGGGCCGACCGGCCGCCGGTGGGAACGGCGCGGCGCCCGGCGCCAGCAGGGCGACCAGCAACCAGGCGGGAAGCCGGCGGGGGCGACGGGAGGAGGCCCGCTCGGGCGGGGATGGGTGGGTGGCGTGGAGCATACGATTCATTGCCGGAGTTTTCGTTTGCACGGCGAACCCGACAGCGCTTACTTTGCCCGAGCTTCACGGAAAACACCATGAGAACGATTCGATTCCTTTGCGGCCCGGCCCTCGCCGGGGTGTGCCTGCCTGCGGTGCTCGCGCTGGAAGGGCCCTACGATCCCTCGGACTGGCCGGTGCCGGTGGATCCCAGCGCGTTGGTTCACTACCTCGATACCGAGGGGGTGCTGCAGCCGCCCGGGTTCAACTGGTATGCGGACGGGACCCTGACGATCCTTTCCGGCGGTGACCAGGGAACGGCGGACATCACCATCGGCGGGCACACGGGCAAACAGGTTACCGGCAACTTCCTGAACGTCGCCGATTCCTTCTATCAGGACTGGGCGGACGTGCCGGTCATCGACATCCTCGTGCAGGTCTACGGCAACGAGGCGTTGCTCGGCGGGGACGGGCAGCCGCGGAATTTCAATTTCCTCACCGGCGTGCTTCCCGACCTGAACTTCCCCACCGGCGGGCAGATCCCCGTCGAGGCCAGAAACGGCAAGTGGAACTGGGTGTTGTTCCGGATTCCCAACGACACCCGGCCCTCGGACGGCGCCCGTTACATCGGCAGCATTCCGCCCAATGCCCAGGGGAACTCGAGTGCGGGTGGCGTGAACGGGGGTACGATCCGGTTCGAGGGCGTGCCCGGCATGATCGTGCGGGTGATCGCCTTCGGACCTCAGGGAGCCTTCGGCGAGCCCGAGCAGATCAACCTGTTCCAGCCGGCCGATTTCTGCGATCCCGAGCCGGAGACCAACCTGGTCGGTATCGACCTCAACGCGCAGACCGCCGACCATCTCGTCGTCATCGACAACGGCGACCAGACGGTGATGTATGTGGATGACGTCGGTCCGGCGGGCGACAAGCGGCGGGCGGTGGCGCCGAACGGCACCTTCCTGAACTTCGGCATCACCGACAACTACCTGGGGCAGCCTTGCAACGATCCCCGGACGATGAAGATGTGCGTCGAGTTCTACGATGATCCGATGTTCGCGGGCCTGGGGGTGCGATTCGGCCCCGAGGCCTATGCCACCGACGCCCTCGGGGGCATCGGGTTCGCCCCGGAAGCGAGCCGGCATGTGCTGCAGGGCACCGGTGAGTGGATCCGCCGTTCGTTCATCGTTCCGGGCGTGAACCTCTTTGGTGTCAACGCGGGCGGACTCACAGCGGGGCCGCGGTTCATTTCCGAAGGCGGTCAGGTCTTCGTTTCCCGCTTCCAACTGGCCGTCCTGCGCACGGGAGAGCATCCCCTGTCCGGCCAGGATCCGTTGGCGGACTGTGTGGCGGACCCGAACATCTGCACCGGCGCCTACGGCAACTATGCGGAACTTGATTTGCAGGCGGGCATCACCGACGGCTTGGATGTGGGCTCCAGCGGAGGCGATCAGGAAATGATCGTTGAGGAGGCGGGGCCGGCAGGGGATCGGCGGATGGCGGTGCGTCCGGCGCGCGAGGACGGCACACCGGGATTCACTCATCAGTATCTCAACTTTGCCATCCTGGACGAAGCCCTCGGGCCCAATTCGCAACCGCCGGCGCACCTCGCCATCTGCGTGACCTACTACGATGATCCCGCGTTGACGGGGACACTGTTCCGCCCGGAGGTCTATCAGACGGAAGCCAACGGCGTCCTCACGCTCGGGTTCACTCCCGGGGACAGCGCGGTCGCGGTCGAGGGAACGGACACCTGGCGCACAGCCTACTGGGAAATCCCGAACGTGAAGTTCAACGGCGTGAATCAGGGACCGCAGGCAGCAGCGCGTTTCGCCGTCGGCGGAAAGGTCTTCTTCACCTCGGTGAAGTACGCCGTGATTGCGCCGTGTGGCGCCCTGGCCGGGGTCAACCTGCTCGAGGACTGCAAACCGGCGCCCGAGGACATCAGTCTTACCGCGGTGCGGGTCGGCGATGAGATCCAGATCCGTTGGACCGCTGAGGCAACTGACTTTGTGCTCCAGGAGACGGTGAGTCTGTCCGACCCGCAGTGGGGGCCGGTGGTCGAAACCCCCGAGTTGGTGGATCAAGAGTTTGTCGTGACGCAGACCATCGAGGGGCAGACCCGGTTTTACCGGCTTATCAAGTAGCCCTTCCGGGCGGTCCGGCTGGCCCATGAAGCCGCTGGACCGCCCTTCCTTTCTCCCCGCCAAATCGCCGGAGGCGTCCGCGCTGAGCCGTTCCGGGCCGGCACCCAGCCGCCGCCGAGGTGCTTTCTGTGCTGGGGCCCATCGGCCGGACGTGCGCGACGCCAGTGTCCGTCTGCCGTATCTCTGTCCGAGGATCGGTCCCTCGTGTTTCGCGGCGTTCCGGATAATGCCGTTGACCCCGCGAAAGCCGGAGGGGCAGGCTGCCGTGGTGCATGCTTTCATGGGTTCCGAGCAAAGGATGGCCGTGGCACCCGTCGTCGGACACGCGCGTCGGTTGGCCCGAAGCGCGGGATCGAGTCGGGGCGGACGCCGGCTTGCCGGTTGGCTGGGCGGGCTCCTTGCGGCCGGTTTTCTGGCGGGGTGTTCTTCAGTATCGGTGCCCGAGGGGCTGACCCCGGTGACCGGTTTCGATGCGCAACGCTACCTCGGCAAGTGGCACGAAATCGCGCGCTTGGATCACCGGTTCGAGCGCGGGTTGGAAGCGGTCTCGGCGGAATACTCCGAGCGATCCGACGGCAGCATCCGCGTGCTGAACCGCGGCTACGATCCGGCCAAGGCGCGTTGGAAGGAGGCGAAAGGAGTGGCGCGTTTTCTGGGAGACCGCACGGTGGGTAGTCTGAAGGTCTCGTTCTTCGGTCCATTCTACGGCGGTTACCACGTCATTGCCCTCGACCAGGAGGATTACCGTTACGCGATGGTCTCGGGCCCTTCGCGGAATTACCTGTGGATTCTCGCGCGTGATCCGTCCCTGCCCGCGGGAACTCTGGCGTCCCTGTTGTCCCAGGCGGATCGCCAAGGGTTTGCCACGAATGCGCTGGTCTTCGTGAAACAGCCGGCGGAAGCGCCGCTCGAATAGACCGGACGCGGCGTATGAAGGTCCCGCAACTCGGCGCCATCGAACGGCTCGAACGCGACGCGCGCCGGGTCGGTGAGATCATCGCGGTGCTCGTCAAGTACGGCCTCGCGGACTGGCTGAAGTCGATCCCGGGGAGCCGGGTGCATGAATGGCTGCGCAGCGCAGAGGGGCAGGCGATCAGCGAGCACACCACCGCCGAGCGGGTGCGGCTGGCCTTCACCGAGTTGGGGACCACCTTCATCAAGCTCGGTCAGATGCTCGGCACCCGGCCGGATCTGATCGGGCTGGATCTGGCCCGCGAGCTGAGTGGTCTGCAAACCCACACCCGGGCCGATCCGCCGGAGGTGGTCGAGGCCCTGCTCACCGCGGAACTGGGTGCGCCGCCTGCGGAGCGATTCGCCCATTTCGAGCCTGCGGCCTTTGCCTCGGCGTCCATTGCGCAGGTGCATCGCGCGCGCCTGCCCTCGGGCGAACGCGTGGTGGTCAAGGTGCAGCGGACCGGCATCGAGAAGCGGATCCAGTCGGACCTCTCGATCCTCGCCAGCCTGGCCGAGCTGGCCCAGAAACACGTTGCCGAGTTCAAGCCGTACGAACCCGTGGCGTTGGTGCGGCAGTTTCGGCGCACCATTCTCCAGGAACTCGATTTCACCCGCGAACGCCGCAACCTCGAGACTTTCGCCCTCAATTTCGCCAACGACGACGCCATCCACTTTCCCCGGGCCTGGCCGGAGTATTCGAGTCGTCGGGTGCTGACGATGGAGGAATTGACGGGCATTCAGGGATCCGAGGCCGAGCGGTTGCAGGCCTCGCCGGCGAACCTGTCGGACTTCGCGCGGCGCGGCGCGGGCATGTATCTCGAGATGATCTTCCGTGACTCGTTCTACCACGCCGATCCGCATCCCGGAAACCTGATGTGGCTGCCGGGCGGGGTGGTCGGGGTGCTCGATTGCGGCATGACCGGACGGCTTGATGAAGGGTTGCGGGACGACATCGAGAACCTCCTCCTGGCGGTGGCGCAGAAGGATGCGGAAGGCTTGACCGACGCGGTGTGGCACCTGAGTTCGATTCCACCGGATTGTCCGCGGGAACAACTGCGCGCCGACCTGGCCGATTTTGTCGCCGAATATGCCGGCCAGTCGATCCGGGAACTCGATCTGAGCGGCGCGTTGCAGCGCCTGACCGAGATCATCCGCCGGCATCGACTGTTTCTGCCCCCGGGGGTGTCGTTGCTGTTGCGCACCCTGGTCCTGCTGGAAGGAACGGCGCAGTTGTTGAGCCCGGCGTTCAGCCTGGCCGAGGTCATCGAGCCTTTCTACAGCCGGGTCATTGGCCGCCGGTTGTCACCCCGGCGGATCCTCCTCCGGCTCCAACGATCCTATCGCGATTGGGATCGGCTGCTCGGCGCCCTGCCGCGCGAACTGCACAGCGCGTTGATGCAGATCCGGGTCGGGCGGTTCACCGTTCATCTGGATCATCGCCACCTCGATCCGGTGGTCAACCGGCTCGTGCTGGGCATCATGACGGCGTCCTTGTTCCTGGGTTCGTCATTGCTCTGGAGCATGAAGGCGCCGCCGCTCCTCGGGGGCGTCTCGGTGTTCGGCGCGGCGGGCTATCTGCTCGCGGTCTACCTCGGCTGGCGGCTCTTCCGCGCTGTGCGGAAATCGGGGAACGTGGATTCGCGGGACTGAACCGGGCCCCGGTGGCGGCGCCGGTTTTCGGAAGCGGACCAACCACGACCTCGACCACGCGCGCCGCACGCTTCGAGGCTCGCCAGCGAGCGGAGAAGCGTTGATGATGCGTCGCCATGCAGACCGTGTTCCGAACCCTCTTCGCCGTCCTAACCTGGCTCGCTGTTCCGACAGCGACCCGCGGCGAAAGTGTCCGCCCGCTCATTCCTGACGTCGCCCGTCCACTGCCCTTGTCGTCCGTGCGGATCACCGGGGGACCTTTGAAACGGGCGCAGGATCTTGACGCGCAATACCTGCTCGAACTCGAGCCGGACCGCATGCTTGCGGGTTACCGTCTGCGCGCGGGACTTGAACCAAGGGCCCGGGGTTATGGAGGTTGGGATTCGGTCGAGGGCAAGCAACTCACCGGGCACATTGCCGGGCACTACCTGTCGGCGGTGAGCTTGATGTTTGCGGCGACGGGGGATGTCCGTTTTCGAGCGCGGGCGGACTACGTCGTGGAGGAACTGCGCACGGTGCAGGAGGCGCGTGGGAACGGCTACCTCGGGGCGCTGACGGACAAGGACGGGCGCGATGCGGCGGCCATTTTCGAGGAGGTGGCCCGGGGGAACATCCGGTCGGGGGGCTTCGATCTGAACGGCATGTGGTCGCCGTGGTACACGTTGCACAAGACCTATGCCGGCTTGCGCGACGCCTGGCGGTTCGCCGGCAACCAGACGGCGCTCGAGCTCGAAATCCGGTTTGCCGCCTGGGCCGAGGGCATTCTGTGCGCGATGAGCGACGACCAGACGCAACGCATGTTGAACACGGAGTTCGGCGGCATGAACGAGGTGTTCGTCGACCTCTACGAGGACACCGGCGACCGGCGCTGGCTCGACCTGTCCCAGCGGTTCGAGCATCGCTCCTTCACGGAGCCCTTCATGCGCCACCAGGACAATCTGCCCGGCAAACACGGCAACACCCAGGTCCCGAAACTGATCGGTTCCCTCGACCGGTTTGCGCTCACCGGGGATGTGGGGGACGGTCTCGCGGCGGCCTTCTTCTGGGATTGCGTGGTCCAGCATCACAGCTACGCGACGGGTGGGCACGGCAAGGATGAGTACTTCGGCGAACCGGACCAGCTGAGCGAACGGGTGGATGGACGCACCGCCGAGACCTGCAACGTCTACAACATGCTGAAACTCACCCGCCGGCTGTCCGCGCTGCGGCCGGACGCGCACTACGCCGACTTCCTCGAACGGGCGCTCTTCAATCACATCCTCGCCTCGATCGATCCCGAGGACGGACGCACCTGCTACATGGTCCCCGTCGGCCGGGGCGTCGAGCACGAGTACCAGGACATGTTCCGCAGCTTCACCTGCTGTGTCGGCTCGGGTATGGAAAGCCACGCCCTCCACGGCGACGGCATTTACGCGGAGGCGGAAGGCAAGCTCTGGGTCCACTTGTTTGTTCCGTCGACGTTCGAGGCGCAGGGGCTCGGGGTGCGCGGCGAGATGACGACGGGCTTTCCCGAAGGTGGGTCGGCGAACCTCCGGTTGACGGTCGGGGAACCACGGGAATTCACGCTCGCGGTGCGGCGTCCGTCCTGGGCGGGGGAGGGGTTTGGCATCCGGGTGAACGGCGAGCCGGTGAACGTTGATGAGGGAGGGCGCGTGCGTGACGGCGGGGGCGGGCGGCGTTCCGAGGTGGCGCTGCAGCGGGCGGCGGCGACGGGATCTTATGTCGAGCTTCGCCGGCGTTGGCGCGACGGGGACGAAGTCAGCGTGGTCCTCCCGAAGGCGCTGCACGTCGAGCCGCTGCCCGACAATCCACGGCGCGTGGCGATCCTCTGGGGACCGCTGGTGCTCGCCGGGGATCTCGGGCCGGAGCCGGACCGCGGCGCCGCCCGGATCCAAGCGCCGGTGTTTGTCGCGGCGGAGCGTCCCGTCGAGGAGTGGTTGAAGCCGGTCGAAGGACGCTCCGGCTGGTTTCGCACCGTGGGGGTTGGGAAGGAGCGGGAGGTCGAGTTCGCTCCGTTCTACCGGTTGCACCGGCGGCTTTACGGCGTCTACTGGGATCTCTTCACGCCGTCGGAATGGGAGATCCGGGCGGCGGAACTGGCCGCGGGCGCGGCGCGGCAGCGACGGCTCGAGGCCGCCACCGTGGCCTACGCGCAGCCGGGCGAAATGCAGCCTGAACGCGACTTCAACCAGCAGGGCGAAAACACCGCGCCGACGCGGGTCATGGGCCGGGCCGGGCGGCGGGGCGGCGGCTGGTTCTCCTTCGATCTGCCGGTCGATCCGGCGCATCCGATGGCCCTGGTGGTCACCTACAACGAGGACGAATGGCGGCGCCGGACGTTCGACATCCTGGTCGATGGCGAGCGCATTGCCCAACAGGTGATCGAGGACCGCGGGCCGCTGCGCTTCTTCGACGTCGAATACCCGCTGCGTGCAGCGCTTGTGGCCGGCAAGACGGAGGTTACAGTTCGGTTCGAGGCAACCGGTGGCAACGAAATCGCCGGGGTCTTCGGCCTGCGGATGATCCGCGCCGATGCGGAGCGGTGAGTGAGGTGGTCAGTTCGCCTTGTCCAAGCGTTTGACCTGGATGTTGCGGTAACGCACGAACTCGCGCGTGTGATCGCCGCCGCCATGCACCTGCAAGGCAATGCCCCCTTTGGCCGGATGGCGCAGTTCGGTTTCCTGCCATTCCATGATTTTCACGCCGTTGATCCAGGTGGTGATGTGCGGCGGGTTGTTCTCGATGCGGGCCCGCAGTTCGTTCCACTGGCCGTGCCGCCAGAAATAGGGCCAGGCGTCGGGCAGGACGGGCAGGGGAACCGGTGGCTCGCCGGTCGGACGGTCGGTGATCTCGGTGACCTGGTCCTTGAAGCTGAAGTTGCGCACGTGCGGCCGCCCACCAAGGCCTTCTCCGTAAACCCCCATCAGGTTGCCACCGGCGTGATAGTCGATCATGGCCTGCCAGGCCTTGCCGTCCTCGGTGCTGCGCAGGAAAAGGCCGCTGTCCGGACCGAAATCGTTCTGCATCTCGAGCTTGACCTCGAAATCGCCAAATTGCTCGTCAGTGATCACCAAGCCGCCGTTGCCGGGGATGTCCTGCGAGCCAACGATGGCCCCGTCCTCGACCACCCACTTGCCGCCGGTCTGGTTGCGGCTGGCGCGGCTGTGCCCGGTCTTCGCGCTCACATGCCAGCCGTTGAGGGTCTGGCCGTCAAAGAGCGACACGAAACCGTCGGATACGCTCTGGGCGACCAGCCCGCAACCGAGCGCCATTCCGAGAAACGGGAGGGTGAAAGTGCTTTTCATGGTCGGGATGGAAGGCCATCCCCGCGGTGGGCGCAAGCCGATTCGGTCTTCAGAGACTACCCGCCTCCGGGTGAGCATGCGGCTTGAGCCGCCGGCGGATGCGTGCTTTGCTTGCGGCTCAACCGGGCGTTCCTGCGAGCAGGTCGTGCCGGCAGGCCGTTCATCCTATGGCGCAAAGAGACAACATGAATCGTCGTTCTTTTTTCAAGCAGTTCGCCGCCGCCGGGCTCCCGGTGATGGCGGGAATCACGTCCTCGCTGAAGGCGGCCGAGCGCGGCTCCCGCATGCGGTTCGGTCTGGTGACGTACCAGTGGGGGCGGGACTGGGACCTGCCGACGCTGATCGCCAACTGCGAGACGGCCCGGGTGTCCGGCGTGGAATTGCGGGTGGACCACCAGCACGGGGTGAGCCCGAAGCTTACCCCGACCGAACGCGTCGAGGTCCGGAAGCGCTTCGCTGATAGCCCGGTGGTGTGTGTTGGCATGGGCACCAACGAGGACTTTCACCACGCCGATGCCGACCTCCTGAAGCAGAGGATCGAGAACACGAAGGCCTGGCTCCGGCTCAGTCACGACATCGGCGGGAGCGGGGTGAAGGTCAAACCCAACGACTTCGCCAAGGGTGTCGCGCGCGAGGTGACCATCGAGCAGATCGGCCGTTCGCTGAACGAGGTCGCCCGTTACGGGGCCGAACTCGGCCAGCAGATCCGCCTCGAGGTGCATGGTCAATGCGCAGAACTGCCGACCATCAAGGCCATCATGGACGTGGCCGATCACCCGAATGCCACCGTCTGCTGGAACTGCAACGGCCAAGACTTGCAGGGTGCGGGGCTGGTCCAGAACTTCAACCTAGTGAAGAACCGGTTCGGAGCCACGGTCCACGTTCGCGAACTCAACCTCGGCGATTACCCGTACCAGGAGTTGATGGACCTCTTCGTGGCGATGGACTACGCGGGCTGGATTCTGCTCGAAGCCCGGCAGGATCCGCCGGACCGCGTCAAGGCCCTGGCGGAGCAACGGGAGATCTTCGCCAAGATGATCGGGCAGGGGGGCTGATCCACCGTCCCTGGCGGCCTCCGTTGTCCCCGTCCGATGGCGGACCATGCTGACGTTTTTCAAAATCCTGCTGGCCGTGCTCGCGGCGCTGATCATGCTGATCGGCCTGCTTTGAAGCGCTTTGCCTATTTGCGCGATCCGCTCTTCCTCGCCGCGGTGGGAGTCTACGGGCTGAACCGCTG
Organism: Verrucomicrobiales bacterium; assembly: GCA_024233305.1. GTDB lineage: Bacteria > Verrucomicrobiota > Verrucomicrobiia > Limisphaerales > J093 > J093. The sequence continues at coordinate 357,074 of JACKPV010000022.1, read as the reverse complement.
GTGGTGGAAACCGGCCGGCGCGCCGGCTTTCTTCCAGAGCTGGCTGAGCGATTTCCTGCTGATCCCGGCCGCCCTGCCGGTGCTGCTTCGCCTGCATCGGGTTTTCGGGTGGCGACGGCACGACCAATCCCCGTCGTGGAGCGAGATTGGTCTGCACCTCGGGGTGTGGGCGGTCGTCTGCGAGGGGATCGGCCCGCTGCTGGTCTCAACGGCCGTTGCGGATCCCTGGGATGTCCTCGCCTACGCCGCGGGCGCCCTGTTCGCGGGTTTGGTCTGGCGATCCCCCCTGGCGCATGACGTTTCGAAGGCCATCTCCCCCGGCTGACTTTGACCGGTTGGCGGTGCACTATGACTGGATCGAAGCCGTGTGTGCCGCGGGTTGCCTCCGCCGGGCCCGGAACGCATTCCTGGCCGAACTGACGCCCGTCTCGCCGATCGGGTTGATCGGTGAGGGCACCGGGCGGTTTCTGGAACGGTTGGCGCGGTCTGATTCGGCGGCGGAGATCACCGTGGTGGATGCCAGCCGGGCAATGCTTGAACGGGCGCGGCGACGGGTGGCGCCGACGTTCCGGAGCCGCGCCCGGGTGGACTACGTGCAGGCCGACGTGCGGCTGTGGGAACCGGCGTGCGAGGCGTTCGGCGGTCTCGCCACGCATTTCCTGCTCGATTGCTTTCCATCCGGGGAACTGCCCGGCCTGATCGCCGCGTTCGCTCGTGGGCTGCGGCCCGGCGGGCTGTGGGTCGTTTCCGATTTCCGGATTCCGTCGGGGGTCATGCACAGGCCGGCCCGCGCGCTGGTCGCCTTGCTGTACGCCGGCTTTCGCCGGGCGACAGGCCTTGGCGCACAGTCCCTGGCAGATCCCACTCCGATGCTCGAAGACGCGGGGATGGAGCTGCGGGACCGGCGGCTCTTTGCCGCCGGGGTCGTCTATTCGGAACTCTGGCGGAAGCGCACGGCATCGGTTTGAAATGGGCGGAGCGTGATGACGGGACGGTTCCGCAGGCTTGCACAATCGGCTTCTTCGGGGAGGGTTGGCGGTGATGCGCAAACTATCGGTTTCATTGGGGGCCCTCGTTCTCGGCGGGTTCGGGACGGGCTTGGTGGTTGCCGAAACGAAGGTCCCGGTTTCTTCGCTGGCACAGGGGCTCGAGTGGGTGGGCGTTGCGGTCGAGGAACCGGACTTCACGCTTTGGGGCGCCTCACCAATCGAGGACGAAGCCGGGCGGGTGCACCTCCTCGTGGCCCGTTGGCCCGAGCCGAATGTCGATCCCGCCTGGCGGCGTTCGAGTGAGATTGCCCACTACGAAGCCCCGGCCCCGGAAGGCCCCTTTCACTTCCGCGAGGTCGCCCTGCGCGGGACCGGACGGGAGACCTGGGACCGCTACGCCCCGCACAATCCCGAGATCCGCCGTTTTGGCGACCGCTATGTGCTGCTCTACATCGCCAACGACGACTACCGTCAACCCCCGCATCCGGCGAATCAACGGATCGGCATGGCGGTGGCCCGCTCCCCGGCGGGCCCTTGGGAGAAGGTCAACGGCGACGGACTGATCCTCTCCTCGTCGCCCGATCCGGCGCATTGGTCGCACGGCAGCCAGGTGGTGAACCCGACCCTGCTCGAAGTGGACGGACGGTTTCACCTGTACTTCAAGGCGAGGTGTCAGGGCGTTCCCGGCACAGTCTATGGCCTGGCCACAGCGGACCGGCTCGAGGGTCCCTACCGGCTCGCAGGGGAACCGCTCACCCGGAAGGGCGTGATGATCGAGGACGGGAGCGCCTTCGCCTGGGACGACAAGGTGTGCCTGCTATCGACGGACAACCACGGGTCCGTGACGGGGGTGCGGGGCGGCGGCATCCTGTGGGTGTCGGCGGACGGGCGGACCTTCGATCCGGCCTGGACGCAGACGGGCTTCGATCGCATTCCGGGCCTGTATGCGAATTATCGTCCGGAGCGCGTCACACGGGTCTATGGCGGCGATCCGAAGTTCGAGCGGCCGAAGATCCTGATGCGGGCCGGGCGGCCGGCGTATCTGTATGCTCCGTCGGGTTGGAACGTAACGGGCGGCGCGCGGACGGTGGTTCATGTGCTGCGGGTGCGGCTCGGGCCGGATGATGGGCCGTTGACCGGCCTTGGCGGGCGGTGATCGCGGGGGACTGCGCGACGGGTTCGTGGGGTTTCGCAGCGTTCCTGCCGGCGAGAATTTCTTATTGTTCCCTTTCGTGGGGTTGGCCAAGCTCATCCCTTTATGCAGCAGGTCACCCTGGGAATGATCGGCGGTGGAACCGTGGGCGGCGGCGTCTATCAGGCGCTCCAGTCCAACGGCGCCTTGCTGGCGTCGCGTACCGGCCTCCGGTTCAAATTGAAGCGCATTGCGGTCAAGGCCTTCGACGAACCGCGCAAGGTCGAGATTCCGGAGCGCTTGATGACGACCGACTGGCGCGCGGTGGTGGACGATCCCGAAGTCGATATCGTGATCGAGTTGGCGGGCGGAACGGGTGTCGCGCGACAGATGGTGCTGGCGGCGCTGCGGCGGGGCAAACCCGTGGTGACCGCCAACAAGGCGCTGCTTTCCGCGCACGGACAGGAGTTGTTCCGGACCGCCCGCGAGCATGGCGCGAACATCTACTACGAAGCCAGCGTGGCCGGCGGCATTCCCATCATCAAGGCCCTGCGCGAGGGGTTCATCGGGAATCGCATCCTGAGCCTCTACGGGATCGTGAACGGCACCTGCAACTACATCCTCAGCCGCATGCAGGCCGAGGGCGCGGCCTTCGATGGCGTGCTCGCCGACGCCCAGCGGTTGGGCTATGCCGAGGCCGAGCCGTCCCTCGACGTGGACGGGTTCGATTCGATGCACAAAACCGGCATCCTCGCCTCGCTGGCGCACGGCTTCTGGGTCGAACCCGAGAAGATCCACGTCGAAGGGATTCGGAACATCTCGCAGCTCGACATGGGGTTCGCCGGCCAGCTCGGCTACACCATCAAGCTGCTCGGCGTGGTGAAGAAGCTGCCTGCCCGAGGGCGCCGCAAGGGCGGGAACGGAGGCGCGGTGCAGGTCGCGGTTTACCCGGCCCTCGTTCCGAACCGCCACGTCCTCGCCAGCGTCAGTGATTCCTTCAACGCGGTCTTCGTGCAGGGCGACGTGGTGGGCGACACCCTGTTTTACGGCCGCGGCGCCGGGCAGGATCCGACGGCCAGCGCGGTCTTGGGCGACCTCGCCGACGCCGCGCTCGACTTAAAGCACCAGGCGCCGGACCGGGTGCCGGCCTTCGTGCCCCACGACGACGAAGGGGCCGTGGCGCCGCTCGCGGATTGCATTTCGCGCTATTACCTGCGCCTGAGTGTCAGCGACAAACCGGGCGTGCTGGCGCGCGTCGCGGCGATTCTCGCGGCGTCGAAGATCGGCATTTCGTCGGTCATGCAACCCGAGGGCCACGGAGGGGAGGCCATCCCGCTGATCATGATGATTCACGACGCCACGAACGCCGCGATGGCGAAAGCGTTGGGGCAGATCCGCCGGTTGCCGGTTGTGAAGGCGCCGCCGGTCATGATTCGCGTCGAGGATCTGGACTGAATCCACTCCGGGGGGGCACGCCCATGCTGCGGTTCTTAAGCACGAACGGGAAGGCCCCGGCGGTGGGGCTGCGGGAGGCGTTGTTGCGAGGGCAGGCGCCCGACCGCGGGCTCTACCTGCCGGAGAGTTTCCCGCGGATCGACGCCCCGGAGCTTGAGGGATTCGCCGAACTCGCCTATCCCGAGATCGCCTTCCGCGTCCTGTCCCGGTTTACCGACGGGATGATCGCCCCGGACGAACTGCGCGTCATCTGCGCGGAGGCCTACGATTACGAGGTGCCGCTCGAACCCGTGTACGACCGCGTGCACGTGCTGCGGCTGGACCAGGGGCCGACCGCCTCCTTCAAGGACTTCGCGGCGCGGATGATGGCGCGGCTGATCGGAAAGTTGGTCGCCGAGGACGGGCGGGGCTTGACGATCCTCACGGCTACCAGCGGGGACACCGGTTCGGCGGTGGCGAGCGCCTTCCACGGAGTTCCCGGCATCCGGGTCATCGTGCTCTTTCCGGTGGCGGAAGTCAGTGATCGCCAGCGGAAGCAGATGACCACCTTGCAGGACAACATCTGCACGGTGGCGGTTGACGGGAAATTCGACGATTGCCAGGCGCTCGTGAAGACGGCGTTTGCGGATCCCGAGCTGACCCACCTCGCTCTATCCTCGGCGAACTCGATCAACATCGGACGCCTGCTGCCGCAGAGTGTCTACTATTTCTACGCCGCCTCCCGGATGGCGCAGCCCGGTGAGCCGATGGTGTTCGTCGTGCCCTCGGGGAATTTTGGCAACCTGATGGGGGCCGTGATCGCCGGGCGCATGGGGTTGCCCCTGCGCCGCCTGGTGGCGCCGGTGAACGGCAACGACGAGTTCCCGGATTTCCTTGCCTCAGGCGATTACCGCAAGATCGAACCGTCGCGAGCCTGCCTGTCCAACGCCATGAACGTCGGGCATCCCAGCAACCTGGCACGGTTGGTGGCGCTTTACGGGGGGCACCTCGATGAACGCGGAACCGTCCATCGCCCGCCGGACATGGAAGCCCTGCGCCGCGATCTGTTCTCCACGGCGGTCAGCGACGAGCGAACGCGGGAGACCATTCGCGAGGCCTGGCAGGCGCATCGGCTGTTGCTGGAACCGCACGGCGCCGTCGGCTGGCGGGGGTTGCTGGATTTCGCGACGGTCGAGACCTTGGATCGCGTGCCGGTGGCGGTGGTCGAGACGGCGCACCCGGCGAAGTTCCCCGAGGCCATCGAGGCGGTGCTGGGCTTTCCTCCCGAGGTTCCGCCCGCGCTGGCGCGCCTCGAGGGACGGCCGGAGCACTACGCGGAACTCGGGCGCGATTATGCGGGCTTCCGCGCGTTCCTGCGCCATCACGTGGAGGGCTCGGCCCCCCGGCATTCGCAGAATCAGTTTGACTGACCTTGGGGCCGCTGGAGTAAAGGTAAGGAATCTTAACGAACCGCAGCCGACCGGACCGCGCCGGCTGCCACCAGGCGCGAAAGACGCATTCATGGCACTGATCGTTCAGAAATACGGAGGCACCTCGGTGGCCAACACCGAACGCATCAAGAACGTCGCCGCACGTGTGGCGCGGCACCGCGAAAACGGCGACCGCATCGTCGTGGTGGTGTCCGCGATGAGCGGGGTGACGGATGGGTTGATCAAGATGGCGCGCGATCTGATGCCCATCCCGACCGAACGGGAAATGGACATGTTGCTGGCGACGGGCGAACAGACCACGATCGCCCTGGCGGCGATGGCGCTCCATTCGCTCGGGGTGCCGGCGATTTCCCTCACCGGCGCCCAGGCGGGTATCGTTACGGACGGCGTGCATACCAAGGCCAAGATCCTGAACATCACGCCCAAACAGGTGCATGCCATGCTGGACGGCGGGCACGTCGTGATCGTGGCCGGTTTCCAGGGGCAGACCAGCGAGGGCCACATCACGACCCTCGGGCGGGGCGGATCCGACCTCACGGCCATCGCCCTCACCGCCGCGCTCAAGGCCGACCTGTGCCAGATCTACACCGACGTGGACGGCGTCTACACCGCCGATCCGCGGGTCATCCCGAACGCGGTCAAGCTGGATGAGATCGCCTACGACGAGATGCTCGAACTCGCCGGCGCTGGCGCCAAGGTCATGCAACTCCGGTCGGTCGAATTCGCCAAGAAATTCGGCGTGATCTTCGAAGTCCGTTCGAGCCTGAACGACAATCCCGGAACCATCGTGAAAGAGGAAACCAGAAGTATGGAGGACGTCGTCATCCGCGGCGTCTCGCTCGACAAGAACCAAGCCAAACTGACGGTGGTCGGAGTACCCGACCGTCCGGGCGTGGCGGCGGGCATCTTCAAGGCGCTCGCGGGTGCCGCGATCAACGTGGACATGATTGTGCAAAACGTCAGTCACGGGGCCGCGAAGCCGGTGACCGACGTCTCCTTCACGGTCGACAAGGCGGACCTGCTGAAGGCGCAAAAGGTGATTCAGGGCCTGAAACCCGAGATCGGTTACCGCGAACTCCTCACCAACGAGAGCATCGGCAAGCTCTCCATCGTGGGGGTTGGGATGCGCAGCCATTCAGGTATTGCGGCGCGCCTCTTCGAGACCCTGGCAGGACAGGAGATCAACATCGACATGATCTCGACCAGCGAGATCAAGGTGTCAGTCGTGATCGACCTCGCCAAGGCCGAAGCCGCCGCACGTGCCGTCCACGCCGCTTTTCTCGAATAGCCGCGAGTCCCTGCGCGGGCGGCAACCGGGCCGACGTTGTCCCGCGTTCCTTTGTCCTGCCCTTGGGCCGGCTGTCCCGGTCAGGACCGAGGCCCACGGTCCCGTGAGCCGTATCGATTCAACCCGCGGTAGCCGCCGACGTGTAGTCGGCGCTGAAATGCAGGGGCCTACGAGGTCTCGCCAGTTCCGACTGGCGGTCAGGTTTTGGTGGATCGTCGCACGTGGCGGCAGGCGGCCGTATTCCCCCTGAATCATGCGCCGACTACACGCCGGCGGCTACGCGCTACTGGATCGTTACGGATGAGGCACTTCCGGTCCTTGAGGAGGCGTCCATCTCGCCTGCGCCCCACACCGGGGGCAGCCACGGAGCCTGTACCCGTGCATCCCGAGGATCCACCGTTTTAGGACTTGCTTCGCCGCTGCCCCCGTCACCACGCATCGCGCTGCTGTCACAATGTCGCTGGATCGCCCTTTTTAGGGAATCCGCCGCATCAATGGTGAACCTGTCACCATATGCATTTGTCTCCATATTCCCCATCCAGGGGTCGTTGCCTTCCGGCGGCATGTTGATACTGAACCTGTCACTCTATCTGTCACTCTATCTCTATTCAGTCTATTCGAGCCGTGGCGGAAGCCACTCCGAGATCGCGGGCTGCGTGCCGGAGCGTCGCCCTGGCGGGTCGGCAGGCCGGCGATGTGCCGAAATCAACACTCCCCGCAGGACTCCCTCACCGGCCTGGAGGAGGCTTCGGGTTCGATTCGGCGCCTGGCCGGGAAAACTGCTTGCTCCCACGGGGGGGCGGCGCATAATGCCGCCCGAATTGCCCGCGCCGGCAAAGCGTTATCAGTGGCCCGAGAGCCCTGTCGCAGCGTGGGCATGGAGAGGTGGCCGAGTGGCTGAAGGCAACGGTTTGCTAAACCGTCATAGGGTCAAAAGCTCTATCGGGGGTTCGAATCCCCCCCTCTCCGCCACCTTCCCCGATTCCTCCCCGCTCCGTGGAAGACGATTTGCCGCTTGTTGCAATCGTAATGGCCCTTTCCCGCGTCGTGATGCGTGGATTCCCTTAATGTTTCACGACCTTTCCTGCGTGATCGAGGCTGGCTCGTGTCGCGTGGTTTGCCCGGTTGCTCGCGTTCCGGCCCGCCCGGCCTTGCCTGTTCCGCAAGCTGGAGCCGGCTTCGCGAGGACCACAGCCCAAGTGAAGTCTCGTCAGGGGGGCGGGGTTGGGCTTAACTGCGACCGTCTATGAGCGAACCGGATGCCATCCACCCCGAGCGCACGATTGATCTGCGCAGCGACACGCTTACGCAGCCCACCCCGGAGATGCGGGCCGCAATGGCGGGGGCGGCGGTCGGGGATGACGTGTTTGGCGAGGACCCGACGGTGCAGGAGCTGCAGCAGCGGATTGCCGGGTTGCTGGGCAAGGAGGCGGCGCTGTTCATGCCATCGGGGACGATGAGCAACCAAGTCGCCGTGCGAGCCCACACCGAACCGGGCGATGAGGTGCTGCTCGAATCCACCGCGCACATCGCCTACTACGAGTCGGGAGCCCCGGCGGCTCTCTCCGGGGTGATGTGCCGGTATGTGACGGGCGAGCGAGGGATCTTCACCTCGGCGGACCTTCGGGCTGAAGTGCGGCCGGCCAACGCGCACTTCCCGGTGACGAAACTGCTGTGCGTCGAGAACACCCACAATCGCGGCGGCGGCAGCGTTTGGCCGTTGGCGTCCGTACGGGACGTCACGGCGGTGGGGCGCGAGCATGGTTGGCGGCTGCATCTCGATGGCGCGCGCCTGTGGAATGCGTCGGTGGCGACGGGCGTTTCCGAGCGGGACTACGCGGCGCCGTTCGATTCGATCAGCGTCTGTTTCTCGAAAGGACTCGGCGCGCCGGTGGGTTCGGCGCTGGCGGGCAGCGCGGAGTTCATTCGGCGGGCGCACCGTTTCCGCAAGATGTTCGGTGGCGGTCTGCGTCAGTCAGGGGTGCTGGCGGCGGCGGCGCTGTATGCCTTGGATCACCACCGTGAGCGGTTGCGGGAGGACCACGCGAACGCCCGTCGGCTGGCGCAGGGGTTGAACGGTCTGGCCGGGCTGCAAGTTGAGCCGGCGGGAGTGGAAACGAACATCGTGATGATCGGAACGGGGGAGATGCCGGCGGAAACGGTGGCCCGCCGGCTGGCGGATGCCTGTGTCCGGGTCCTGGCGGTCGGGCCGCATCGATTGCGGGCGGTGACCCATTTGCACCTTCAGGAGGCGGTCATCGACGAGGTGATCCGACGAGCTGGCGAGGCGCTGGCGAACTGACTTCGGTGGCGGCTCGCTGTGCCGGGAAACGCACACTTGCGCCCGTCCGGCAAATCTGTCTAGCCTCGCCTCAAAGTGGAATCCATCCTCCGCTTGGCGAATCAACTATGACACCCATCCCTGAATCGAGGGAGCGAGCCGAAGGGAATCGGCGCGTCTCTCAAACGGCCTTCACCCTGATCGAACTGCTGGTCGTGATCGCGATCATTGCGATCCTGGCGGGCATGCTCCTGCCGGCGTTGTCGAAGGCCAAGAGCCGCGCCCAGGCCATCAGCTGCATGAGCAATCTGAAGCAGCTCGGCCTGATCTGGACGATGTACGCCGGCGATGCCGAGGATCAAGCCGCGGTCAACAACAACGGCGCCGATGCGAACTATCCCGTGACGTGGGTCGGCGGCAGCTTCGAGGGGAACCTCCAGGACAACACCAATGTCTTTCTGCTCACCGATCCGCAATATTCCCTCTTTGCCTCCTATCTGCGTTCTCCAGATATCTATCGGTGTCCGACGGACCGGTCGACCGTGACCATCGGCGGTCGCAAACAGCAGGTGGTTCGCAGCTACGGCATGAATTCGCACGTCGGCTGGCGGGGGGCCACCTACCGCAACAACCCGGCGCCGGGCTACAAGGTCTTCCTCAAGACCAGCGACATGGGGGGCATGAGTCCCACCGAGCTTTTCGTCTTCATGGAGATCCATTCGGAGAGCATCTGCCGTCCCTTCTTCGGGATCATCATGGATCGTCCGGCCTTCTACCACGTCCCGGCCGCCTACCACAAACCCTCGAGCACGGTGGCGTTTGCGGACGGTCACGCCGAGGTCCACAAATGGGCTGACCCGCGCACTTACGAGCCGGCGCGCACGTTGGACTGGCACGGACACAACTACACGGTGGCCAACAGTCCGGACGTCGCCTGGTTGCAGAACCACGCCACGGTCCGGGTGCAGTAATCAGGTGTCGTCAAGGTCTCCCGGGCGGACCGGGGGACGCGCTTGACCGGGGCTCGGGCGCCCGGCTTTTCGCCACCGAACATGGCAGCCTTCTGGCGGACAAAGCCGATGGACCGGTTGGTGCGGGAAACCGCCACCGGCGACCGGCAGCTTCGCCGGGCCTTGAGCGCCTTCCAACTCACGGCGCTCGGTGTCGGTGCGATGATCGGCGCGGGCATCTTCGCCAGCGTGGGGTCCGCGGCCGCGGGGGGGAGCGAGCATGTCGGCGCCGGACCTGCGGTCACGCTTTCGTTCGTTATCGTCGCGGTCGCGTGCGGCTTTGCCGCGCTCTGCTATGCCGAGTTCGCCGCCATGGTCCCCGTTTCGGGATCGGCCTACACCTATGCCTACGCCACGCTCGGGGAGTTGGTGGCGTGGATCATCGGCTGGGACCTGATTCTCGAATACGCCGTCGGCAACGTTGCCGTGGCGATCTCGTGGTCCGGCTATTTTCAGGAACTTCTGCGGGGTTTCGGATTGGAATGGCCGCTGTGGCTGGGCACGGACTGGCGGTCGGCGCAGCAGGCGGCGGCGGTCGTGGCGGCGCAGGCGGGCGATGCCGGTTTGCTGGCGGCGCTGGATGCGACCACCCTGCGCAACGCGCAGGCCCTGGAGCTGGCGCCGCGGTGGTTCGGGATGCCGTTCGTGTTCAACCTGCCGGCGGTGCTTGTGACCGTCGGGATTACGTGGGTGCTGGTGCGCGGGATCCGGGAAAGCGCCCGTTTCAACACGGCGATGGTGGTGGTGAAGCTCCTCATCATCGGTTTTTTTCTGGTCGTCGGCGCCTGCTATGTGCGTCCCGAGAACTGGACTCCATTCGCTCCGAACGGACTGCGTGGCATCTCGAGCGCGGCGGCCATCATCTTCTTCGCCTACATCGGATTCGATGCGATCTCGACGGCTTCGGAGGAGGCCCGCAACCCCCAGCGGGACATGCCCGTGAGCATTCTGGCCAGCCTCGGCGTGTGCACGGTGCTCTATGTGGTCGTGGCGGTGGTGCTGACCGGGATGGCGCGCTGGGACACGCTCGGTACGGCCGAACCCCTGGCGACGGCATTTACCAACCTCGGCATGAACTGGGCGGCGGCGGTGATTTCGGTCGGGGCCTTGATCGCCACGACCTCGGTGTTGCTCGTGTTTCAGGTCGGGCAACCGCGGATCTTCTTCTCGATGGCGCGGGACGGTCTGTTGCCCGGTTGGGCGGCGAAGGTGCACCCGCGGTTCCGCACGCCGCACGTGACAACGATTCTGACGGGCGTTTTTGTGGCGGCGTTTTCGGGGATCACGAACATCAACGAAATGGTCGAGTTGACGAACATCGGCACGCTGTTCGCCTTCGTGCTCGTGGCGGCGGGGATCATCGTGTTGCGGCGGACCGAGCCCGACCGGCAGCGGCCGTTTCGGACCCCGCTGGTGCCCTGGGTGCCGCTCGGCGCAATTCTCACCTGCGGCTACCTCATGTGCAGCCTGCCGGCCAAGACCTGGTGGCGGTTCGTCCTCTGGCTGGCGATCGGCCTGGTGATCTACCTCGCCTACGGATTCCGCCGCAGCCGACTGGCGGAACGGATGGACAAAGGCGCGGCAGAGGGCGGTGGGCATGGAGTTGAATGACTGGTGAGGGGCCGATGCGTTGGGAACTGGTCGGGGGGGCGCAAGCCGACGCTCGGTGCGGAGTCGGTTGAGAGGATCTTCACGCCAAGCTCCTGCCCAAGCCGGCGGACGCCACCTACTGGAGCTGCCGTGCGATGGCCAAAGCCCAGGGGGGGCAGCAAGGCCACCGTGAACCGGATCTGGCAAAGCGTGCGCACCTCAGGTTTTTGCGACGAGGGGACGGGGGGCAAGGGTGCGGGGTGTTTAGTTGGGGTGTGATGAAGTGAGTTGGGCGTGGGAGAAGTGCTCGTGCCAGTGACCGTTGCGCCAGAAGGTCTCCAAGCACATCCGAGAACCACGAACCGTTGCGAACCGGGTTGCGGCGCCTCGTGCCGGTTGTCGGGGGGGCTGCCGTGCGGGGTCAGCGATGGCGGTAGGTGATGCGCGCCTTGTTCAGATCATAGGGGGACATCTCGAGGCTCACCTGGTCACCGATGCTAATGCGGATGAAGTGCTTCCGCATCTTGCCCGAGATGTGGGCGAGGACCTCGTGTTGGTTGGGCAGCGCCACTCGGAACATGGTCCCGGGAAGGACCTGCGTTACCGTGCCTACGACTTCAATCGGTTCTTCTTTAGCCACACGCACAAAAAGCCTGGGAACTCCTGCTGTCCGACAGCTCCAGATTGCCGCCTTCCAGCTCACGTCTGACTGGCGCCGAATCTTCCGTGGCGGCCCCGTCTTGGCAAGACCAGATTCGAGCGGTGCGATTCCGGGCGCCTCCCAGCCATTTCAGACCGCGGAATGGACTCCGCAGCCAGCCCGGCCTCCGGTGGGGGCCAGCGGAATGAAGTCCGCGTTCGGTTTCCCCGGCCGTCGATAACCGGGGGAAAGCGGAGCGGCACCCCGATTCCGGGCCGGGAGTGGAGGCCCTGAGGGACGGGGCACGATACGCCTCGCGCCGGGGGGAAAGGGATTGTCAGCGTGCCGGGGGGATGCGCTTAATGCGCGGCATGGACAGCCTGCTGCATTTGCTGTGGAACGACGGCCGGTTCCTGGGCATTGAATGGCATTTCTGGAAGGTGATTGGCTGGCTGGGCAACGCGACGTTCTTCTCGCGGTTCCTGGTGCAATGGTATGCCACGGAACGTCAACGCCGGGTGGTGGTGCCGGTGGCTTTCTGGTGGCTCAGCCTGCTGGGCGCGCTGCTGCTCTTTTCGTATGCCCTCTTCTACCGGCGGGACTCGGTGTTTATCTTCGCCTACGCGTTCACCTGGATCCCCTATGTGCGGAACCTGATCATTCACCGGCGTTCGCAGGCGGCGATGCTGCGTTGCGCGACGTGTTCGAGCGCGATTTCCGAACCGGCCTGCTTCTGTTCCCATTGCGGCGCCGCCCTCGGCTCCCAAGCCCGCAGCGGCGGGAGCGATCCTTCCCGAGAGCCGGGGTTACCGGAGGATCCGCCCGACCGGAATACCGAACCGGATCGCTGATGCCGGTTCAATTCGCGGGAGGGGAATTCGTGGACGGCGTGGGATCGGGGGGCGGGAAGTCGCGGACGAGCTGGCTGAAGGTGCTGTTGTTCGCAGCGATCTCGTGCAGAGCCTGGTTGAAACGGTCGAGGGTTGCAGCGAACTCGGGTTGGGTCGCGGCATAATCCTGCATGGCCCGCACAAACGCGGCGTGTTGGGGCAGATCGTTGGTCTGGTAGTGCTGGAAAGAACCAGCGAGCGCCCGGGTGCGCACCGCGAGTTCGGCGGTCTGCGCGGACAGCAACTCCAGTTGATGGTAGATGAACACGGTGGCGGTGAGCGCCAGAATCACCAGACCGACCAGGGCGGTGTTCGCCAGAAACTGGCATTGCCGCACGGACTGTCGCACGCGGTCGACCTCCCATTCGGAGATCGGCGTCGGGCCGGGGATGGACGGATGGGCTTCGGGATCGGCGGGGGGCAGGGACATCGTGGAGCAGTCGGGGGTTCAGCGATTCCGGGCGGGTGCGGCGTTGGCGGTCACGTTGATTCCAAGTTCGCTGAACATGGGAATGAACGGCGCCAGACGATCCAGAATGGCGGGGTCCTGGCGCCCGTGTTGGAGCGCCGCGAGGGAGAGGCGTTGGACCAGCGATCGCTCCTGCCCGGCGGACAGGGTGGCCTGCTGCAACGCCTCACCCTGCAGGGAGAGGTCCCGGGCGAGTTTGACCATGCGCGCGTGCTTCTCGCAGAACGCCACGTTCGCCAGGACGCTCACCACCGCCACCAGCAACAGGGTTTCCGACCATGGAATTCGCTTCATCGCAGGGCGGGAATCTACGCGCGTCCCGGCGGCGGTCCAACCCAGAAATCCGAAAGTGCGCATCTCAGATTCTTCGGTCTTCCTGCGCCCGGACCCGCGTCGAGCGCCCGATCAAGACGGCACAGAACCGCCGGCCACCAACCCGCTCTCACTGCCGATGGCAGGCGGGCGCCTCCCTGCCGGTGGCGTCGGTTCATCCGACCGGCCGCGCCGGGGCCCCAGCGCAAAGCCGGGTGACGCAGCCGGCGATGGTCAGCAACCCGATGGCGCCGAGCGCGAGGCCGGCCAGATTCGAGACGGGTTGGGGTGGTCCGCCCGACCGGGTTTGGATCAGAGCCAGCAGGGCCAGGTACCACACCCCGACGCCGATTCCGGTGATCAGCAACCAGCGTGGCGAACGGGGGCCCCAGATCCCCATGGACCACCCCACGAGGTAGGGCAGGATCAGCACTCCCCACCACAGGGAACGGCCGGTATTCCCGCCCAGGCCTCCCAGGCTGCTCAGCCCCCAGAGCGCGCCTACGCCCGTCGTGATCGTCACGAAGACGCCGACCCGGTAGGCGATGTCGCGGCGACCGGCGCCGCCGAGAACGGCGCCCAGGGCAACCAGCCCGCTGCCGGGGAGTACCAGCAGGGATCCCTCCAGCGGGTCGATGGCGCCCAAGATCATTGCGAGGCTGCCGATGAGCGTCAGGAGACGTGCCGCGCGTTTGCCTGCGGTCGAGGAACCCGTTGCGTACATGCCGGACAGAATAGCCGGTTGGAGGGGGTGGCCGAAATCGATAGTCCACGGTCGCCGATTGAAGGGATCGATGGAGGGCGGTTCCGGAGACGGCGGCCAGCGGGGTCAGGTTGGGCGCGCGGCAGGGTTGACCCGGGCGGCGCCGTGATCGACCAACCGGCGGGGGCTCGGCCGTATCGAATCAGTGATTTGTAGCCGCCAACGTGCGGTCGGCGCACGATGCAGTGGAGATACCGCTGCCCGCTGTCTGGGGCGACCATTCATCAAAACGTGACTGCCAGTCGGAACCGTCGAGACCGCGTAGGCTCTTGGATTTCAGCGCCGACTGCACGTCGGCGGCTACCCTCCACTGAATGGTCACGGCTCAGGTGTTTCGCAGCGCCGTGAGCAGGTTGCCGCGGATGGAGAGTTGCGTGGCGGCCCAGGTCCAGAGGGCGCCGTTTCCAAGCACGGCCAGCAGGGTGACAGTCAAAGGCCAGACCGGGACCGTCAGGCCGGTGGTCCACACGGTGGGGAACACCGCGACGAGGGCGGCCACGGCACCGATCCCCAGGCCGCCCGCCAGCAGGGCCAGATGTTCGACCAGGATCAGCCGGCGCAAGGTGGGGCGGCGAAAGCCGAGGGCGAGGAGGAGGGCCAGTTCCCCCCGACGTTCGAGCACGTTGCGCAGCACCACCGCGCCGAGCCCGAGACTGCCCAGGCCAAGTCCCAACCCGCCGAGGATCTGGAAGGTGCCGAGGTAGGTGTTTTGCACGGCGTTGAAGGCTGCCAACCGGTCGGTCGCCCGCGTGATTTCAAGCCCTTCATCGACAAGGGCACGGGAAAGCCCTTCGGCCACTTTCGCCGCCGTGTCGCGCGGCGCATCGATCAGGAACCACCGGTAGCCGGCGGCATCTGGAAACCGCTCCACGAATTCGGTCCGGTCGACAATCAGACTGCCCTGCAGGATCGAGTTGGCGACCGCGCCCACCAGGCGCAGTTGAAAGGTCCTTCCCTGGCTGTCGGTGAAGGGCACGCAGTCGCCCACCTTCCGGCCCAGCGCGTACTGGATCGAGGCCTGGTCGCCGACCGCGGGGACTTCGTCCTCGGCCAGGTCCAGCCCGGCGGCGAGACAGCGTTCGCGGCTCAAGGCCTGCCAGCCCAGCGCAGCGGGCAGTCCCTTCGCAAAGGTCACGAACCGGAAGGCGCCTCGTTTCGCCAGAGCCTCGGGATCCACGCCCATGACCCGTGGCGCCTGGGCCCGGTTCAGGTTGAGGCAACTGGCTTCATCCCCGTCCTGCACGCGGAACGGAACCGTGTCCACCCCGGCGAAGCGCGCTTCGTCCAGGCCGTATTGCTGAATGCCGGCGGGTCCGGTGGGGACTTCGAGCACCGGCTGGGTGGCCGAGCCGATCAAGGCGAAGCCGCCGGTTCCCGAGTCGCGACGATTGCCGTCGTCCGGCGTGTCGAGGCGGAACACGCCGATGGACAGAATCAGGAACGCGCCGCAGGCGAGGAGGGCCATCGTGGCGAGACTGCGTCGGCGCCGGCGGGTGGCTCCCCGCAGGCCCAATTCCCGCAGGCCCGGCAGCGCGCTGGAAGCGCCGGCATCCAAGGCCGTGAGCAGGCGGGACGCCGCGGCCAGGCCGGCGATCAGCAGGAGGGCTCCCGCGCCGAAGAACTGCCCGGCGGCCGCTCCAGGCCGGCCGATGACGCCCCAAACCAGCAGTCCCACCGCAAGGGCGCCGGCGGTCAGGGCAATCCCCGTGGCGTGCGAACGTCGGGGCCGGCCGGTCGCGGGACGGGAAAGGTCGGCGAGATCGCCTTCGGCCATCAGTTCGCGGGCGGGGCGCGCGGCCTGCCGGCGCAACGCCAGCCCCATCGTGCCGACAGCCACCAGCCACGCGGCGACGGCGCCGATCAACAGGGAGCGGTCGGTGGCATGGTATCCGAGGGAGGCTCCGCCCACGGCCTGGTTCCAGATGGTGGACAGGCCGGCGACCATGGCGCGGGCATAGAGGATACCGCCGCCGAGCCCGATCACGATGCCGGCCAGGGCCACGGCGGCGCCTTCGCTCAGGAGCAGACCGCGCACCCGGCGGGGGCTGAAACCGATCGCCAGCAGGGCGCCGACCTCCGCCGTGCGCTGTTCGATGGCGAACTGAAAGAGGACGGCCATGAGCAGGAGCGCGGCCGCGATGAGGAAGAAGCTGAATCCGAGAAACAACGCGCCGAAGTCCTGTGATTGATCCCCGGCCGCCAGCGCCTGTTCGCGCACCGGTTGGAGGCGGAGGCCGAAGAGGGCGGGATCGAGCACCCGGGTCATCGCACGTTCGAGGGGCTGCCGGATGGCGGCGAGGGTGCGTTGCACGGCCTGGGTTTCCGCGGGCGTGCGCGGGGTGCGGATCGTCAGGCCGCTGGTGTAGAAGCGCACCGCGGTCAGGTTGCCATAGCGATTGCTCCAGAGCTTCTGCCCGGCGGCGAGCGACACGAGGGCCTTGGGCGTGCCGCGGTGGTCGCGCCAGTAGGCTTCGTCCTGATCGCGGATGGCCTCCATGTCGATGGGCAGCCCCGTCTCCCAATCGCGGCAGTTCTCGGCCTCCGTCATGCCCGGGAAGTCCGGCATCAGATCGCGGTCCCAACCCGGGGCGTCCATCGGAACGACGCTCCGGATCGTGAAGGTGGCCGTCCGTTCCTCGAGTTCGCGGGTCATGCCCACCGCGTAATAGCGCAGGGTCAGCGGATCGCCGGGCTTCGCCTGCAAATCATCCGCCAACCACTGGTTGATGAGGATTTCGTCCTCCTTCAGATCGGCGGGCACCAGGGGGGCCTCGACGGCGCTGACCATCGAATAGGGAGTGCGGCGGTCGCCGTGGCGCAGTTCATTGACGAAGTAGGTCAGCACGCCCACGGGCCGCACGGAAGGGAGACTGCGCTTGATGGCCCAGGCCAGCGAATTGGTCCGGCCGGCGTCGCCCAGGACGGTGGCGGTGAAGCTCTCGTCGAGGAAGACCCGCGGGCTGCGGAGTTCGAGGGCGCGGATGGCGGGGAGATCGCGCCATTCGAGCTGGGCATCAGCAAGTTGAAAGCGTTGTTGCAGGGCCGATTGCAGCCGCTGCCGGTAGGTTTCCGGCGGGAGGATGGGATAGACCACGCCGGCGGCCTGATTGGTGGCTTCGGGCAGTTCACCGACCAAGAGCAGGTTGGCCCGGCCCGGGGACTCGACGCGTTTCTGGAGGGTCGCCAGGGAGATGAAGGCGTTGAACGGCGCAATCTGGGAGGCCTGCAGGCCGAAGCGTCCGAACTGCCGTTCGCTCACCACCGCAGACACCTTCAGGCGCAGGGCCACGGTGGTCTCGTCGAGGGGCGTCAACGGGGCGTCACGCGAAAGTCCGGATGGTTTCGCCACACGGAAGAGGATCTCGTCGCCGGGGTTTGCCCCAAGCTGGCGGGCCAGCCCTGCGTTCAGGACCACGCCGTCGGGGGGGACCTCGGTGAACGGCGGTGGCTCCGGCGCGAGACGCCAGAAATGCTGCGTGACGCCGACGAGTTGCACGTGGTTCGCGCGGGCCTTGCCGCCGTCGCGTGATGCGGTGCCGGGGAGCACCAGCGCGGCGGCGCACGGGACGCCGCCCGGGCGGCCCAAACCGCCGGCGGCCAGGCCTGCCTGCAACTGGCCGCCGAGCGCCTCGCGGAACAACCGCTCGCCCGTCGAGGCCGCAAACTCGACATCGCCCAGCCGGGCCACCGCCAGTTCGCGCAGACTGCCGCGCACGGAATCCCCGACGACGAGTGCCCCGATGAGGACGGCGCCGCCGACACTGGCGCCGAACAGGGCGCCCAGATGGGCGCGGGCGTGGAAGGTCACGCTGCGCCAGACCAGTTTGAGTCGCGTCATGGGGCCGCGTCCTTCACTGGTCCGACGCCGGCCGGAGGCGGCCATCGCGGAGTTCCTGTACCTGGCGCATCCGGTGCGCAAGATCGAGCGAATGGGTGACCACGATCAGGGTCACGCCGGTCTCGCGGTTCAGTTCGACGAGCAGCCCGGCCAGTGTTTCGGCCGAGGCGCGGTCGAGGGCGCCGGTGGGTTCATCGGCCAGGAGCAGGTGGGGTTCGTTGATCAAGGCGCGCACGACCGCGGCCCGCTGCCGTTCGCCGCCGGACAACTGGCCGGGCCGGTGGTTCTGCCGGTCTTTCAGCCCGACCCGATCAAGCAACTTGCGGGCCCGATCCGGCGCGCCGTCCCGCAGCACCTCGTTGTCGCTGGCCAGCGTGGGGAGGAGGACGTTCTCCAGCACGGTGCATTGGGGCAGGAGATGGTGGAGTTGAAACACAAAGCCAATCTGCCGGTTGCGCACCCGCGCCAGGGCCGCCGGGGCCAGGCCCGTGAGGCTGGCGCCCTCGAGCCGAATGTCCCCCGCATCCGGCGAATCAAGCGTGCCGATCAGGTTCAGCAAGGTGGTCTTGCCGCACCCGGAAGGCCCGACGATGGCCAGGGAATCCCCGGGCGCAAGTTCGAGATCAACGCCGGCCAGCACCGGGGGACCGTCGGGATCGCCTGCGGACGGGTAGCGTTTCACCACCTGGGAGACTTGGAGCAAAGGTTCCGCAACCGGCATGGGCAAAGGTTAGACCCGCCGGGGGATGATTCAACCCGCAAGTTCCGCCGCGCCCTCCCCCAAGATCAGTTACGCTTTGCGCCCGGCAGCCGGCTTTGAGCGGGTCCCCACGGCTCAGCCGTAACGATTCAGTGAGTCGTAGCCGCCGGCGTGCAGTCGGCGCATGATTCAGCTGGGATAGGGCTGCCTGCCGCCGAGGGCGACGATTCACCGAAAGGTGACTGCTGATCGGAATCGGCGAGACCGCGTAAGCGCTTGGATTTCAGCGCCGACTACACGTCGGCGGCTACCCCGTGTTGAATCGATACGGCTCAGCGGGCGGACGCCGCGGCGGGGGCGGCGGCCGGCTCGCAACGGAAACCCTGCGCCATCCCCAGGATTCCTGCGGCCAGTGGTCGCATGTCCCCGATGGTTGCGATGAACGACTCCTCGCGAAAGAAGCGATCGAGATACGCCCCGTGCCGTTCCGGGGTCAGGCGGTCGAAGTTCGGGGCGGCGCCGGCGCCGACCGCGTCCGCCATGCCCGCATACTGCGGTGGCTTGCCGCAGGTGAAGTCGAGCGAGCTGAAATCAATGATCTTCACCGACGGCGCGCTGCGGGTGCGAAAATGGATGCGGAGGGTCTTGGGTTCATAAACCACGCTCCAGACGGTGGTGTCCTCCTGACGGACGTCCTCCAGCGCGGCGAACGCCTGATCAATGCGGGCCCGGGGGGTGTCGCCCTTGAAATCCTCCGCGAGCCGGGCTGCTCGCGCGAACCGTTCCAGCGAGCCCGGACCTGTAACGTCCGCGGGATCGGCCCCCTCCTGTTTCCAACGTTCCAGGAAGCCAACGGATGCGGCGTAGGGACTGTTGCTCAACACCCGCTCCGGCAGATTCGCTCCGTGATGCACGACCCGTTTGCCGTCGAGGAACTCGATCGTCGCCGCCGCGCCACTCGCATCGCACAGCAGGTAATGGATGCGGGCCCGAAACACCGGCGGCTCGGGGCGGACCTGGTCGGCCGCGGCGATGACCTCGTCCACGGTGCGGCAGGTGTCGAGGTGATACTGGATCCACTGAAGCAGGTTGACCTCGGGCCGGTCGTCGCGCTCGGGGTAAACCGTCGGGTAGAGCATCATGTTCTCGATCACCAGCCCGGCTTCGTTCATCCCGCCAAACGGCATGTCCTGGCCCATCTGGTTGAACGTCACGCTGCCATAACGCACGGTCCATTCCGCGGGCTTGCCGCCGGCGATGAGCAGGGCGCGCTTGTGCAGTTGCCGCTGATTGACGATGACCAGACCGTCCTCCCAGTACCAATCCAGGTTGCGGGCAAAATACAGCCCGCCGCCGTCCTCGAGCACGAGCGTGGTGCAGGCGCGCGGCGCGGTGGCAGGCAGAAGGCACAGGGCGGTGATCAGCAACAAGGAACGCGGGGAATGCATAGGTCGTGTCGATTGACGGCACTCTAGCCGCCAGTGCCCAATCGGCGCAAATCCTATCGACAGGGCAAACGCATTAGAATGGAGGAACAAACTACACAAAATCAGATCTGCAGCCTGCTCTGCGGGGCGGAGGGCTTCAATGACATGGATAAAAAAGGGGTCAAACTATAACAGTGGATTGACTTGGGCTGGTATGGGGTTGGAGGGGTCCCCATGCCACGCCAACTGCGTATCGAGTATCCGGGGGCGAGCTACCATGCCCTGAGCCGCGGAGACCGGCGGGAAGACATCTTCCACGACGAGGCGGATCGTCAGGGATTTCTCAAGACTCTGGCTGAGGCCTGCCAGAAGGCGGATTTCCAGGTTCATGCCTGTTGGGGAAACAAGAGCGGCTGTTGGGCTACCCGTGGAGCGGTCTTGGCTGGTATCTGGCCGCGCCCGCTGACCGTCCGGCGTGGATGCGAGTGGACCGCTTGCTGGGCGAGCATGGATCGAGCGAGGACACCGCGGAAGCCCGGCGAGTGTTCGAGCGGCGGACGGAGGCGCGCCGGGCACAGGAAGACGACGATCCGCACTGGGAGCCGGTGCGGCGGGGGTGGTGTCTGGGAGGAGAGGGTTTTCGGCAGGGATTGTTGGAACGGATCGAGGGGAAGTTGGGGGAGCACCATGCCGGGCAACTGCGAGCGGAGAGCGCGGCGGCCAAGGCCGAGCGGATCATCGGGGAAGAACTGCAACGTGTGGGTTGGACGCGAGCGGATCTGGAAAAGCGCAAGCGCATCGCCCCGGAGAAGTTGAAACTGGCGGCAAGATTGCGCCGGGAAACGACACTGACGATCAACCGCATTACCGCATTACCCAGCGGCTGCACCTGGGCAGTTGGAAGAGCGCCACCACCCGGCTGCATAGCCTGAAACGGAAGCGAGAACAACAGGGCACACCGTCATTGTTATAGTCGGACCCCCTACAGGACCTCCTACGGGCTGACCCCCTACAGGCTGCCACGCACCGCATTACGGCAGCGGATGGGCGCCGTTCCGCTTCCGGCGTTGGCACCCGGAGCGCTGCTTGCTTGAGCCGGAGGCCCTATTGGGAACGTTCCTCTTGCTGAAGAAACACCGCCACCGCGCCCGCTGCGTTGTGGACGTGGAGTTTGTGGTAGATGTGGCCGAGGTGGGTGCTGATGGTGCGGGGGGCGAGGCCGAGTTGCTCGGCGATTTCCTTCTGCTGGAGGCCTCGGGAGAGGAGGGTCAGGATGTCGATCTCCCGCGGGCTCAGGCCCTGCTCCTCGGTCACCCGGCCGGCGGGAGCCTGAAAGTGCTGCAGGACTTTTCGTGCGATGGACGCGGACATGGGGGCGCCGCCTCCGTGGACCTCCCGGATTCCGGCGAGGAGGACGGCGGGGTTCCCGCCTTTCAGCAGGTAGCCGTCGGCGCCGGCGGCCAGGGCGGGGAAGAGGAACCCGGCTCCGTCGTGATTGGTAAGGACCAGGAGGCGCAAGTGCGCATGGTGGGCGCGGGCGGCGCGAATGAAGCTGGTGCCATCGATGCCAGGGAGTTCGAGATCGACCAGGACCACGTCGGGCCGGAGTTCGGGAAGGAGATTGAGCGCCTGCTTGGCGTTCGCCGCCTCACCGACGCAGGTAAAGCCCGAGGCCGGATGAAGCAGCGCGCGCAGGTGCTCCCTTGTCGGCGCGTCATCCTCCAGCACGAAGACCCGCAGAGGCTCGTTCTCGGGTGTCATGCGCGCATTAGCGGGGGTTTCGAGCAAGATGCCAAGAGCGAATTAAACCGCGCCGGCCGGGGGTGGCCGGAGTGTCTGAGCACCACGGCCAAGTGGACCGGCTTGATGCTGAAAGCCCCAGGAGAATGCAGTGGCCCGTGGCGTGAAGTCGCGTAAGTGCGTGGAACTGGTCTCACCAGTGTCTTGGGAGGTGAGCCGGGGGGCTCGCGCCGCGGTCAGGGGACGTCCGCTCTGCCTGGTGCCCTCGGCAAGGTGCAGCACTGTGCGGGCCGATCCGGAACGACGGTCATCGGGCGACTCCGGAGCGACCGAGAACCGGATGCCTTGTCGCAATGCCGAGGAGTCACTGGGATGGCCGCCCAGTCCCCCACTCGCCCTCCGGGCACCCTCTCCCCATCGGATGAGGAGAGGGACGGGGTGAGGGGACGCTGTAAGATATGCCGCGAGTTGCACGGGGTGCTCAGTCGTTCAGGGGAGGCGCGTTCTGCTCCTGCTTTTGCGCGGAGCGGCGTCGGGCCATGACACCGAACGCCACCAGGAGCGCGGTGGCGATTGTAGCGGAGCGCGGTTCCGGCGTGAAAACCAGAGTCACACCCGCGGCACCGGGAACGCTTAGGAAATTGGGTTGGGCATTTGCTCCGTCCAAGTCAGCCCGGCCAATGTAGCCGCCACCAAAGTCGGCCCAGTAGATCTGTTGATCATAAGGGTCCAACGCAAGGCCGCGGGCGTTGACGCCAGAGACGATCTGCTCGCTTGAACTCCCGTCCAGGTCGGACCTGTAGACGCCGCTGAAGCTGCTCCAGTAGACCTTGCCGTTCGCGGCATCCAACGCCAACCCGAGTGGGGCGGCCGTGCTGAACAGGGTCTCGATGTTGGAGCCGTCGAGGTTTGCCCGCTTGATTTCACCGCCGGAGTAATCCGCCACGTAGAGTTTTCCAGCCGTCGCATCGATCACCACTCCATAGGCATTCACTCCTGCCATGACCTGCTCAGCTCCTGTGCCGTTGAGGTTGGATCGATAGACTCCGTTGTGGATTCCTTGGTAATGGGTCCAGTAGAGCTTCCCAGCGAGCAAGTCCAAGGCGACCTCTGCGGCGGGTTGGCCGGTGATGACTGCCTCGGCCCCGCTTCCATCGGGATTCGCGCGCCGGATCTGGTCGACGTTCTCGTTCGTCCAGTAGATCTTGCCTCCGGTGGGAGTCGTCGCTATACCCTGTCCCCGGTCGGGCAACAATTGAGTCAGGGAAGAGCCGTCCGCCTGAGCCCTCCAGATCCCGCCATAGTAGCCTGTAGAGAAGATGTCCTTGAGGACCTGGGCTTGAGCCGCAACGAGGAAGGTACCAATCGCCGTAACGAGGAACCTGGCAATGAAGTGTTGGCTGGTCATGATCGTGAATGTTGATGTATTTCTTTCCGCCACATCGTCCTTGCTGGACGAGTCATCGGGTATCGGGTGTTCGGCGTATTGCGAATACTCAATGGGTGCTCGAACACGACATTTTGCCCGATGCAGGCAGGGGGGGCGTGCCCTGTCCGTGGAGGAGATTCGTGCAGTTTGAGGGGCCCCCTTACGCCTTCCGATGAGGAGGGGCTGACTCGGGGGGCGCAGTCGGGCGGGCTGCTCCGGACCGGGCAGGAAGGGACCGGCAAGGGAGCGATCAGGGACGGAAAGTCCGTGCTTTGGCGGGTCAACGATCCAGGGGCACTCGGAATTCGATCCGGGTGCCGCGGCCCATGGTGGATTGTATCGTTGCGCGGCCGCCGAGGGTTTCGATGCGTTCGCGCATGCTGTCGAGGCCGAGGCCGCCTTGCGCTTTCTTCTTGGTTTTGCCCGGCGTGAATCCCCGGCCATTGTCTTCGAGGCGGAGGACGAGGTGAGCGTCGGTGACGTGGAAGGCCAGGTGAAGTTCGGTGGCATGGGCGTGGCGCATCGCGTTGTTGATGGCCTCGCGGGTGGCGTGCAGGAGGGCTTGGCGTTGCTCCGGACTCACCTGGCCGGCGGGCAGGTTCAGGGGGATGTCGAGGCGGGTGCGCAGGCCCGCGGCGGCGGGCAGGCGGGTGGCGATTTCCGAGAGGGCGCCGGCGAGCCCCTCGATGGTGTCGCCGGCGGGGTGCGTGACCCAGATGATGTCGCGCAGGGCGTGGAGGACATCGTGGGTGCAATCGGCGATCTCGTCCCGGCGGGCCGGCGGTGCGGCGGTCTGCGCGTCGGTCGGGGGATTGTCCGTGAGCATGACCAGCCGGGTGAGCCGGGCGCCGAGGTCATCGTGCAGGTCTTTGGCGAGGCGGACGCGTTGGCGGGATAGGGCGGCTTCGCGTTCGAGGGCGTGGAGCCTGGCTTGCGAACGGGTCCGCCAGCGCCAGACAAGCCCGGCGGCGCCGACACCGCCGAAGGCGACGAAGAGCCGGAAGCCGAGGGTTTGGTGGAGGAACGGGGCGAGGGCGAATTCGATCGTGGTTCCCACCGGATCGTAATGGCCGTGCTTGTTGGTGGCCCGCACGGTGAACCGGTATCGGCCGGGGGGCACGTTGGCGTAGGAGGCTTTGCGCGCTGTGCCGGCCCGGATCCAGTCGGGGTCAATACCTTCCAGGCGGTGCTCGAAGCGCACCTGCTCCGGACTGGTGGCGGTGCAGGCGGTGTAGACGATCTCGACGATGCGGCCGCTGCCGGGGGGCAGGGCCACCGGCGGCTGCCCGGGGGCGAAGCGGGGGGTCCGCGTCAACGGTTCGTAAAGCGTCTGGCCGCCGGCCCGGATTGCTTCGATGACCGCAGGCGGGGGCACGGTCCGGTCCGGTGGCGACTTTGGATCGATAATCGCGACGCCCTCGGCGGTGGCGAAGAGGATCCGTCCGTCACCGAGGCGAAGGCTCGCGGGATGGCTTTTCTGGCCGTTGACCTCGACGCCCGGGAGCCCGTCCTCGCGATCGTACGGAACGCATGTCACGCGCTCCTGCCGGCGGTCCATCACGGCGAACAGGGACTCCCGGTCGAGACGGCAGATACCGAGGTCGTGGCCCAGCCAGACGTCGCCCCCGGCGTCGATCTCGAGGGTGTTTATCAGGTTGGCGGGCAGTCCGTGGTCGCGCGTGAACGTGAACCGCCGCTCCCCGCGCCAGCACGCGATCCCGGCCTCGGTGGCGAACCAGAGCACGCCTTCCGGGTCTCGCCGAATCACCCAGACGGCGGCCGCGGGTTCCTCGGCGTCCAAGCGGGGCGCCTGGTCCGTGCCTGGCTGCCAGGCGTGGAGACCGTCGCCCTCGGTGCCCAGCAGGAAGGAACCGTCCTCCCGCTCGAGGATCGCGCGCACGTCGAATCCGGTGACCACGGGCAGGGCGGTCCAGGTGTCGTTGGTCCGGGTCAGGCGATGCAATCCGGTGGCGGAGCCGACGTAGACCGTTTCGTCGCGGGCGGTATGGAGGACGCGGGTCTTGGTGGCGAACCAAGCCCCGTGGTGAGTCACCCGTTGCAAGGTGTTCGACTCGATGACGTTCAGGCCCGAATGGGTGCCGATCCAGAGCCGGTTTCGGGCGTCAACGGTGAGGGCGCGGACTTCGTTGCGGGCGAGGCCGTCCTGTTCGGCGATGATCCGGGAACTTTCGGGGCGGTGGATGCAGAGGCCGCTTTCGGTGCCGATGGCAAGGGCGCCATCGGGCAGTTCAGCGAAGGCCCAGCAGTTGTTGTCTGGCAGGCCGTCGGTGGTGGTCAACGAGCGGATGCGTCGGGGTTGGAGGCAGAGCAGGCCGCTGGTTTCCGTGCCGACCCAGAGGTTACCCTCGTGGTCCTCGGTCATGGCCGTCGCGAACTCGGGGCGCCGGCCGGTGTCGAAGAGGTAGTGGGTTTGGCCCTCCCGGAACCACCGGATCAAGCCGCGCTCTCCGTCCGGGAACCAGAGGGAGCCGTCGCTGGCGGCGAACAAGAAGAGCGGCGGGCCGTTTGATAGCACCTGGTCCCACGCGGGCTGCCATTTTTCATCCTCCCAGCGCAATAGCCGTCCCCGTTGTGGCG
The DNA here is from genome assembly GCA_024233305.1 of Verrucomicrobiales bacterium. Taxonomy (GTDB): domain Bacteria; phylum Verrucomicrobiota; class Verrucomicrobiia; order Limisphaerales; family J093; genus J093. Next base: position 331,093 of record JACKPV010000022.1, on the reverse strand, counting down.
TGTGGCGTCCGACCACCGCCCACAGGGTGCCGTGCCGGTCGCAGGCAAGCGCGTGGGTGAACGTGTCGCCCTCGGGGATTTCAGCGGGCACAACCGCGGTTCGCCTGTCGTCGGTCCGCTCGATCCGACTCAAGCCGTTGCGGTGACCGACCCAAGTCACTCCCGACCGGGTGGCTTGGAGACAGTGACTTACCGGTAGCGAAGTGATGCCTGAGTCTCCTTCCGCCGGTTCCCAATTCGCCCCTGCCTGCATGAAGACGCCACGGGGGGTTCCAACGAGCAGGCGACCAGGCTCGAACTCGGCAACGACGAGGGCTTGCCCCGTATCCTCCCATGGATCAAGTCCGCTGAAATACTCAAACTCCCCAATCCCTGCGCCCATTCCATGGAATTCAGCCTGCCACGGTTGCGGGCCGAGCACCGTCAGGCCCGCGGTAGTCGTCACGCAGATGTTGCCCCGCGAGTCCTCGATCAAATCGAGACAATCGTCGCTGGCCAGCTCGGGGAAATCGCCTTTGCGCCAGACCCGCCATTCCATGCCGTCGAAGCGGGCCAGGCCGGCGCGGGTTCCCACCCACAGGTAACCTCCCCGGGAAGTCCGGAGGACGCGGATCTCGTTGTCTGGCAGCCCGTGCTCGCGGCGCCAGGAGCGGACGATGAAGTCGCGCTCGACGGGCACACCTGAGGGTTCGGCGTGCAGTGCGGCGCCCAGAGCGCACAGGGTCAGCAGGGTGGCGAGCGGGGGCCGGGGGCGTTTGAGGGACGGAGAAGGGACTCGCAGGGACTGAAGCCCGGGTCGCGGCCGCGTATTCCCGCGCGCCGTGCGTGATCCCCCTCCCTCCGCTGGTGGGTACTGCTGAGCCCCCGGTGCCACGTTGGATCGGGTCCCCGTTTCGCCCGGATGGTTACAGGACCTGGGTCGTGCCGGGCATGGCCACGGGATAATGCCCGTCGGCATCGGGGGTGGCGCTGGCGGGTGGCGCAGCGTCCAGGTTGGTGATTCGCGCAAGGTTGGGGGCGAGTTCGAGGTTCGAGGCGAGGGCCTCTTCGTAGGTGATCTCTTTCCCCGATTCGCAGGCCATGCGGCCCATGATGGCGGTCAGGCAGGCGCGCGCGCAGCGTTCGGTCTCGTTGTAGGGCTGGTCGTTGCGGATGGCGTCGAAGAGGAGGTTGTGTTCGTGCTGGTAGGGATCGTGCTGCCCGCCGCGGTAACGCCAGATGACGTTCGCCGGCAGCGGTTGGTGTCCCTTGTAGATGAAAGGGTTGGGCTGGCCTTCGCCGAGGATGGCCAGGCCGCGCGTGCCCTGGATTTTGTCGCCGAAGAAGTCCCAGCAGTTGTTGATGTGCCGTCCCTGGGCGGCCAGTCGGGTGCCGTCAGGGAAGGTGTATTCCGCGAAATACTGGTCGAACAGCTGGTCCGGCTGAGTGCGTGTCTGGCGGCCACCCATGCCGCGGACCGAGACCGGCCAGGCGTCCTTGACCCAGCAGCAGATGTCGATGTTGTGAATCAGCCAGTCGACGATGAAGCTGCCGTTGAGCCAGGTGAAACAGCTGTAGTTGGCGATCTGGTGGGCCAGTTCCGAGGTGTTTGCGCCCTTGTTGCTCATGCCGACGGGGCCGTGCATGCGATAGGCCCAGGCGGTGATCACGTCCCCGATCAGGCCGTCGTGGATCTGTTTCACGGCTTCCTCGAGCGGCACGTAATGCCGGCTCATCAGCCCGCCCGCGACCTTCAGGTTCTTCGCCTCCGCCGCCTTGCCCGCGGCCAGGATGCGCCGGATGCCGGGCGCATCCACGGCGAAGGACTTCTCCATGAAGACGTGGCATCCCCGGGACACCGCATATTCCACGTGCATCGGACGGAAGGCCGGCGGGGTGGCCAGCAGAACCACGCCCCCGGCGCCGAGCGCGTCGATGGCGCGGCGGTAGGCGTCGAAACCGATGAAGCGGCGTTCCGGTGGCACATCCGCCTGGTCGGGCTTGCTCTGGCGCAACTGGTTCAGGGCGCCGTTGAGGCGGTACTCGAAGACGTCCGCGACGGCCCAAAGCTGGGTCGGACCGGGGGTTGAAAGAGCCTGCGCGGCGGCGCCGGTGCCGCGTCCGCCGCAACCGATCAGCGCGACCTTGATGGTGTCGGTCCCGGCGGTGTAACCGGGGCGGGGCAAGCCGGCGGCAAGGGCAGCGCCCGCGGCCACCTTGGTGGAGGTCTTGAGGAAGTCGCGCCGGGTGGTGGCGGAAGGGGTTTCGGGTTGGGTTTCGTTCATGGCGAAAGGCGGTTGATCTTGTTACTGGAACGGCGGGCAGCCTAGCGGGGTTGCCGGGTTGGTTCAAGCGCGGAACATGCAGCGTGGATGCAGTATTTTGACGGCTAATGATCCTCGAGCCCCCGGTTCCGGGCCTTTCGCGGAATCCGCCCGCGGGCGTTTTCCGCAGGGACACGGCTGGCGGTTGCGGGAGGTGGTTTCGGGATTGAACAAGAGCGGGGGCGCGGCAATGCTCGCGCGGTTGAAACGCGGCGTCACCAGCCCATGGAACATACCATCCAACTGATCTCGACGGACTTCGACGGCACCCTCCACGCGGACCATGCGAATCCTCCGGTGCCGGACAGCTTGCAGGATCTGCTGGGCGGGTTGCAGGCGCAGGGCGTGCGCTGGGTCATCAACACCGGACGCGACCTGAGCAGTCTCATGGAAGCGATGGGACGGGCGCGCCTCCGGGTCCGACCCGACTTCCTCGTCCTCGTCGAACGCGAAATCTACGTCCATCGGGACCATCAATACGTCGGTTTGTCCGAATGGAACGAGCGCTGCGCTGAGGACCATGAGCGGTTGTTCGACCGCGTGGACGGCGATTTGCCGCGGTTGGCGGAATGGGTGAAGGCGCACTACGACGTCGAGGTTTACGCCGATCCCTGGTCGCCCTTCTGTTTGATAGCCAAGAGCAGCGAGGATGCCGCGGCGATTGGCGCTTATCTGGACGACTACTGCCGGATGGTCGGCGAGTTGACCGTGGTGCGGAACGACGTCTACGCGCGGCTGAGTCACGTGGGTTACAGCAAGGGAACGGCCCTGAGCGAACTCGCCCGCCGCCTGAACCTCCGTCCCGACGCCATCTTTGCCGCTGGCGATCACGTCAACGATCTGCCGATGTTGCATCCGGACCATGCGAAGCACCTCGCGGCGCCGGCGAACGCGGTGGCGGAAGTACAGTCGGCGGTGCGGGCGCACGGTGGTTTCGTGAGCGATCTGCCCTGTGGCGCCGGGGTGGAGCAGGCTTTGCGGCGGGTGCTGGGAGCGTCGTTGAGCCCGGTTCCCGGGGCTGGTTGAGCCGGTGGCGAGCGGATGCGTGGCCGGGTTGAGCGGTGAGCGAATGCCGGTCATTAGTTGCCGTTTGACATCATTCTCGGGGTTGGTAGGTTGGCGGCCAATGTTTTGCGCCCCGGAGAGTAGTCTCCGGAGGCGCTTTTGAGCGCGGCAAGTGCAGGTCGATCATCAATGAGCGTAGCGAGCACCGATGCCCCGGCGGCCAAATCCGCGGGCGCCAAGTCGGAAGTATCCGACGTCGTCATCCGCATTGCGGGGAACTCCCAGGACGGGATTCAGGCCATGGGGGCGTTTCTGGCCCGGTTGGCCGGGAGGAGCGAGCAGGATGTCATGACCTACATGACCATCCCGTCGACAATCTCGGGGGGGCCCTCGATTTTTCAGGTGCGCATTGGCACGGGGGAGGTGGTCAGTTCGGGGGACGACGCGGACGTGCTGCTGGCGTTTTACCAGCACTCCTATAACGAGCACATCGGCGCGCTGCGGAAAGGGGGGATCGTGCTCTACGACTCGGGCCACGTGACGCCGAATGCCGACTGGGAGCAGCAATACCGCCATGTCGCCATTCCCATTGCCGGCCTGACCGTCGAGGCCATCGGCGGCACCGCCCGCGACAAGGGCAAGAACATGTATGCCCTGGGCCTGGTGACCAAGCTGTTCGATCTGGATGTCGAGAAGTTGCGCGGCCTGATCACCGAGAAGTTCCAGGCGAAGGACGAGAGCGTGTTGAGCAACGCGATGGACGCGTTCGACTCGGGCTACGCCTATTCGCTGGGGCATTTGCTCGAGACGTTCAAGTTCGCCGACAGCCGCCGGCGCGGGGCGAAGCAGGTGGTGATGAACGGGAACGAGGCGCTGGCCTACGGGTTGGTCGCGGCGGGGGTGCGGTTCGGCGCCGGGTATCCGATCACGCCGTGGTCCGACATCATGGAATTGTTGCGGCGCGAGTTGCCGAAATACGGCGGCACGTTCGTGCAGTGCGAGGACGAGATTGCGTCGATTGCGATGGCCCTCGGCGCGAGCTATGCCGGGCGGGTGGCGGTGACCGGTTCGAGCGGACCGGGGCTCTCGCTCAAGACCGAGGCGCTGGGCTGGGGAATCATGGCGGAGGTGCCCCTGGTCGTGGTCGATGTGCAACGCGGCGGACCTTCGACCGGCCTGCCCACGAACGTCGAGCAATCGGACCTGAACATCGCCTGTTTTGGCGGCCACGGGGATTCGCCGCGCATTGTCATTGCGCCGGCCAACGTCGAGGAGTGCTTCCACATGGCCATCGAGGCGGTGAACCTGGCCCGGCAGTACAGCGTGCCGGTGATCCTCCTGACGGACCAGGCGATTGCCACCCGGATCGAGGCCTTCCCGGAACCGGATCTCAAGTCGCTTGTCCAGGACATCGCTCCGGACATGAGCCCGGTGCCCGAGCACAAGCCGTACGATCTCGAAAGCCCGAACGGCGCCGCCCGCCACCGTCCGCCGGGCACCCGCATTCTCAGCGGGAAATACCCCATCGTCACCGGGCTTGAGCACGACGAATTCGGCCATCCGACGGCGTCGCCCGCGTTGCATGCCCAGATGAGCGCCAAGCGCCGCCGCAAGCTGCAGGTCCTGTCCGAGGCACTGCCGGTGCCCCCGGTTTACGGCGGCGAGGATGCCTCGGTGTTGCTCGTCGGCTGGGGCTCGACGCTGGGCCCGATCCAGGAAGCGGTGGACCGTGCCCGGGCCGCCGGGGAAAGTGTTTCGGCCATTCACCTGCGCCACCTGCATCCGCTGCCCGCCGGTTTGGGCGAGCTGTTCAACCGGTTCCCGAACATCCGCGTGATCGAGATGAACGACGAGGGGGTTTACGGTTACGGCCAGCTCGCGGGCCTGCTCCGCGCGCGGTTCTGCACCGTGAAGATTCGCGGCATCAACAAGACCGATGGCCTCGCGTTCAAGGTGCGCGATATCGTGGAGCGGATCCGTGGCGAACTGGCCGACAGCCTCCGCAAACTCTGAGTTGAACCGGCTTCTCGCCCCTCCATGATCACCCTTGTCCCATGATTGCCGCCGCTGAATCCAAGTTGAATCCCGAGAACGCCGCCGTCACGCCGGCGAACTCCGACACGTCCGCTTCCGAGTCCATCGAACGGCCGCCGTTGACCAAGAAGGCGTTGGTGGCCGAGCACCCGACCTGGTGTCCGGGCTGCGGCGATTTCGCCGTGCTGGCCACCTACTACAAGCTGATCGAGCGGCGCAAGGTCTGGCACGAGAAGGTCGCCACGGTGGCCGGCATCGGTTGCTCGAGCCGCTTTCCCTACTTCGTCCAGGCCCACGGCGTGCACTTCATCCACGGTCGCGCCCTGCCGTTCGCCACCGGGGTTTCGCTCAGCCGGCCCGACCTGCACGTGTTTGTGTTCGGCGGTGACGGCGACGCCTTCTCGATTGGCGGCAACCACTTCACCCACACGGCGCGCAAGAACGTGAAGCTGACCTACGTGGTCATGGACAACCAGGTCTATGGGCTGACCAAAAAGCAGACCTCGCCGACGTCGCCGCTCGGGTTCAAGAGCAAGACCGACGTGTGGGGCGCGGTGGACTACCCGATCAACCCGATGAAGCAGGCGATCTCGGCCGGCGCCACGTTCGTCGCGCGGACCACGCACACCAATCCGGGCCACGTTCTCGAAATGATGGAGGCGGCCATGGACCATGACGGCTTCAGTTTCATCGAGTGCCTGAGCGAATGCGTCGAGTTCTACCCGGGCGCGTTCCATGACTCGAACCCGCGCAAGGGCGGCCGCTTTAACGTCGTTCCGGCCGAGCACGACGTGACCGATGAACTCGCCGCCTACAAGCTCGCGGGCGAGCCGTTTCCCGGCCACTTCGGCATCTTCTATCAGGTGAAGCGCCCCACGAAAAACGCGCTCGAAGCGAAGGTCAACCAGCGCCTGCAAAGCAAGGTCAAGGGGCTTTCGGATCTCGAGTTGATGCAGCAGACCTTCGCCCGGTTGCGTTGACCGTCCCGGGCTGCGGAACATCGGCCGGCTTCGCCGCCTCCCGGTCCAGGACGCGGGCGGCGAGGTCGCGGGCCAACTCCACCAACGCGAGATCCCCGGCCAGATCGCCAAAGCGCAACGCGGGCAATCCGCTTTGGGCCTGTCCCAGCAGCTCCCCCGGGCCACGCAGCCGAAGATCCGCCTCCGCGATGCGAAAACCGTCCTGGTTCTCCGCCAACACCCCGAGACGCCCGCGGGTTTCCGGGTTCAGCACGGTGGCCACCAGGATGCAGTGCGCGTCCGCCGCGCCGCGGCCGATGCGGCCGCGCAGTTGGTGAAGCTGGGCCAGCCCGAAGCGTTCGGCGTTCTCGATCACCATCACCGTCGCGTTGGGCACGTCGAGCCCCACCTCGATGATCGAAGTCGCCACCAGCGCCTGCAACCGTCGCTCGCGAAACGCCCTCAGCACGGCCTCCTTTTCCGCGGGGGATTGCTGGCCGTGCAGCCGGCCGATCGCGTGCGGCGCCAGGGCGCGCTCGAGCTGCGCGTGTTCCTGGAGTACCGCCTTCAGACCGGTCTGCAGGCTGGCTTCCTCCAGGCGGGGATACACAATGTAGGCCTGCCGCCCGGCCGCCAGTTCTGCGCGGACGAACTCCCAGACCTTGGGCAGGCTGGCCTGGCTCCGGATGTGCGTGCGCACCCGACCGCGCTCCGCCGGTAACGCGTCGATCACCGAGACGTCGAGATCCCCGTAAAGCGTCAGGCCGAGGGTCCGCGGAATCGGCGTGGCGGTCATCACCAGCAGGTGCGGATAACGGCCCTTGCGGACCAGTTCCTCGCGCTGCGTGACGCCAAACTTGTGCTGTTCGTCGATGATCACCAGACCCAGGCGCGCCGGGTTGAAGCCGGCCTCGAGCAGGGCGTGGGTTCCGAGCGCGATGCCCGGCCGGGGCCGAGCGGTGGACGATCCGCTCCGCGACGGCGCCTCGGCCGGTTCAGTGTCAATAGTGAGGACTGACCCCTTTGATGTGTGCAGGGATACCGGGATGCCAAGGGGCTCGAACCAGTGGCGGAAGGTGGCCCATTGCTGGCGGGCGAGGACTTCGGTCGGGGCCATGTAGACGACCCCGAAACCGCTTTCCAGGGCCATCAACGACGCGCATGCCGCCACCACCGTCTTGCCCGAACCGACGTCTCCCTGAAGCAGTCGCCGCATCGGATGCGGGCCCGACAAATCGCGGCGCAACTCGCGCAGCACGCGGGTCTGCGCCTCCGTCAGCCGAAAGGGCAGGGCGGCCAGAAAGGGCCGCATGAACCGGTTGTCCCCGCCGCAGGGCAGGCCGCGGGTCCGCGCCTGCAAGTTGCGTCGCCGCCGTTGGATGCCAAGCTGCAGGCCGATGAACTCGTCCAGTGCCAGACGCTGCCGCGCAGCCTCGGCCTCCTCCGGTTCGCCTGGAAAATGCAGATCGCGCAACGCCCGCTCGCGGCCGACGAACGGCGGCGGGACAACGCCGGGCCACGGATCGACGAGGGTCGGAGCGTGCCGTTCCAGGGCCTGCCAGACCAGTGCCCGCAGCCAGCGTTGGGTGAGCCCTTCGGTCGCGGGATAGATCGGAACCACCCGGTTCTGATGGATCGATGGACCGCCACCCGGTTCGACGATTTCGGTCTCGGGATGGTCCATCGTGCGCGGTTTGAGATCGCGCAGCCGGCCGTAAACGATCAGTTCCTGCCCTACCTGAAATGCCCCCTCCATGAACGGCATGTTCCACCACCGGCAATGCAATCGCCCGGTGCCGTCCTCCAGGATCAACTCGAAAACCGACTGCCGCCCGCGCCGGAAACGCTTGAGCCCTTGGGCCACCACCCGGCCCGTGGCCGCGGCGCTTTCGCCGGGCGTCAGGGCCGCGATCGCCCGGAAATGCCGCCGGTCTTCATACCGCCGCGGACGATGCAGCAACAGGTCCTCGACGGTGTGTATCTTCAACCGGGCGAGCTGCGCCTGCCGCTCGGCGCCGACGCCGCTCAAAGCCGTTACGGACAACGTCTCGGGGCCGTCCTGACCCGCGTTGATGCGTGCCGTTTCGTGGTTCGCCGGAATGCTCAAGGCTCGCCGCCTCCTCCCGCCTGCCAACCCGCTCGCGCCTCGTTCCCTGAAAAGCGCGCTCCGGTTCCGCGATGAGGCTCAGGCGAACAGCTCGGGAATGGCCCGCCCTTCGCCGTCGCTTGTCACGTAAAACGGCCGTCGCTCGATCTCGTAGGCGAGTTGCGGCGAGATCCCCATCGCGGTGTAGAGGGTGGCGTGCAAATCCTCGATGGTCACCGGTTTCTCGATCAACTTCACCGGGCGTTCGTCGGCGGTGCGTCCGTAAAGCTGGCCACGCTTGATGCCGCCTCCAAACAGCAGCACGCACCCCGCGTCGGTGAAGTGCCGGTGCATGCCGTAGTGCTTCAGGTCCTCGATCACGTCCGGCACCTCGACCTGGTTCTTCACGGTGTTGTCCGGCTTGCCTTCGGTGATCATGTCGCGGCTGAACTCGCTGGCCACCACGATCAACGTCCGGTCCAGCAACCCGCGTTCCTCGAGGTCGAGCACCAGTTGCGCAATCGGCTTGTCGATCTGCCGCTTCATGTCGGCGGCCCGGGTGTGGCCGTTCTCGTGCGTGTCCCAGTTCAGGAACGGAATGTACTCGGTCGTCACCTCGATAAAGCGGGCTCCGACTTCGGTCAACCGCCGCGCCAGCAGGCAACCCAGCCCGAATCGCCCCATCGTCTCCCGCTCGTACGAGCCGTCCCGGGATTGTCTCGCGTCGAAGGATTTGTCCGGGTCCACGCCGTCGGGCAGATAGCGCGCCAGGGATTCGCGGGGTTCGAGCGACAGATCGAAAGCCTTGGCCGCCGGGGAACTCAACAGCCGGTGCGCGTTGTCCATCGAGCGCAACAGCGATTCCCGCTGGTACTCACTGCCGTGTTCGCCAATCGGACTTTCCGCGAGCAAGCGTTTGAACAGCTGGTTCCGGTCCTGGAAGCGTCCCGGGCTCATCCCGCGGGGCGGGCGCACGGCATTCGCGGCCTGGTCGGGGTAGGGGATGAGGAACGGTCCGTGCTCGCTGCCCAGGAAGCCGGCCGTGTGGAAAGCCTTCAGTTCCTCGCCCTCGCCGATGTCGAACCGCTGCCCGATGTCGATGAAGGCCGGCACCGCCGGATCCCGGGGACCGAGCGTGCGGGCGATGACCGAACCGAGGTGCGGCGCTGCCACCGTCTGGGGCGGGGCATAGCCGGTGTGCCATTGGTATTGGTGCCGCGAATGCAGGATGAACCCGAGGTCACCCGCCCGATAGGACCGGATCAACGTTCCCCGATCCATCACCTTCGCCAACCGCTCGAGTCCCTCCGAAAACCGGATGCCGTCCACCGCGGTGTCGATGGCCGGGAAGGTGCTCAAGACCGCCTTCGATTCGAGGCCTTTCTCGAAGGGCGTGTAACGCTTCGGATCGAAGGTCTCCGTGTGCGCCATCCCGCCGCCCATCCACAGAACGATCAACGTGTCCGCGCTGGCCGCCGGGGCATGGATTCCCTCGGCCAGCAGTCGGTGTGGATACCCCGCGGCGAGCGCCCCGAGCGTGGCGCCGGAGGCCGTCTTCAAGAAATCGCGACGACTGAACGTGCTCATTAGATTGCGCGCAGCATACCCCAAACCCCCGCCCAGCAAAGGGTTTTTCCGTCCCCCGATCCTCCCACTTCCACCTTCCAGCTCCGATCTCCGAGCTTCGAGCTTCGAGCTTCGAGCTTTCCCCCCTCAGTGCTCGCGGTCGGCGCGTTCGAGCACCGCGAGGATCTGGTCGAACGTCCGCCGGAGGTGCGCGTAATCCCGGATGTCCACCGTGAAGCGACCGTCTGCGTTCGCCTGTGACACGGCCCGTCCGTCGAGGTAGAGGACGGTGGCCCGTTCCCGGCGGTGATGGGTGCGCGGTCGCACGTTGAATGACTCGAGTTCCTCCGGGCAGAGGAACTGCGAATCGATGGCCAGGGCCTGGATGGGAAGACCGTCGCGGTTGTTGCCCGGGTTGGCCAGCCGGATGTGTTCGGGGGTCACCGGGTGGTTCGGGTCATCGAACAGCAGGGTGTTGCCGGCATGCCGGTAGTAATAACTTGCTTGCGCCTGATGATGTCCGACCAGCGCCAGTTCGGCATCGGCGTTCAATCGTTGATCCGCCCCCGGACAGAACAGCACGCGCGGTTGTGCCGCCAGGTAATCCGCCAGCAGCAAACCGAGCCCCACCGGCCCGCCGTTCCGCAGGGACACCAGACTCGTCGGGGCGCCCGTCGAGGGGTAAAAATTCGACGGGCTGGTGAACGGCGGCGCCTTGGGTCCGTAGGGGATCTCGCCGTCCTCATCCATCGCGTAGGCGTGAATCGCGAGGCCGATCTGGCGCAGGTTCGAGAGGCAGGCGGCCCGGCGCCCGGCTGCACGCGCCGAGGCCAGCGCCGGGAGCAGTAGCGACGCCAGGATTCCGATCACGCCCAGCACCACCAGCAGCTCGATCAGCGTGAACGCCCGGCGGGTTGGAGGCTGCAAGGACATCGCACCGCTGCCCGATGCCTACTCGACCTGCCGCGCACGGTAGTAACGCGGCGTGGCCGCATCGGCGGGGGTCGGGTCGGTGAACGCAACGGAACCGGTCTCGTTGAGCACCGTGCCCAGGCTTTCCCACGTCCCGTCCGGCGCCGTCACGTCCCCGGTGCTGAAAATCTGGTACTGCGCCCCGGCCTCGCCTTCGATGACGAATTGAAAATGTCCCCCGGCCATCGCGGGCGCGCTCAACACCGGCGCCACGAAGCTCTCGAGGCGCACGTTGTCGAGGTCCCAGTAGCCGCCGGCGGCGATGGCCCCCGAGACGATCTGCACCCCGATGGGCCGTCCCGCCCAGGCGTCCCCTGCCTGCACCGCCGGGATCGACACCTGATGATCCGTCAGCAGGCGAGGGCCCGGCGCCGGTTTCGGCAGGTACTCGATCAGCGAGGTCGCGAGCGGGATTTGCGCATCCTCCTCGTCCAGGTAATGGAGGATGAGGTAGAGCTGCGTGCCGTCGGCCATGCCGCCGCCGCCGCCGTTCACAGCGACGGTCATCCGGTAGGCCCGGCCCACCTGGTACGTCGCGTCGAGCACGGCTTCCGGTGCGGCGCCCTCGAGGTCGGTGGCGGTGGAATCCTGGAAGATGCCGGCCTGGGGCACCGCGAACAGAAACGCCGCCTGGTCGCCATCCACGTTTTCGTAATGCCCCTCCTCACCGGGCGGCACGTTCTTGAACACGCCGGTCAGTTGCAGCCACTCGCCGGGCTGCGACTCCTCATACCAATCGGGCTTCGGGGTCTTGGCCCAGGCGTCGATCCGCAGGTCCGCATAGTCCGTGACCGGGCCCTCGAAAGAGGCGTTCGGCAGGGGGATCAACGCCGCCTGCGCCCCTCCGGCCCAGGCGAGGCCCGCCGCAGCAAGGAGGCGGGCGAGGCCACGGTTGTCCGGCCTTCCGTCCCCGGGCGCGCCGCCGCGGTTCAAAGGTCTCCGGTTGCTGGTTCCAAAAGCCGTTCGTTGCATGTGCATCAACTTGTCTGTCCCGATTCAGTTTGTCTGCCGGCCGGCGCCCCTGAGGGACTTCCGCGCCGACCGACGCGGTTCCATCACGAGCGCCTGGCTGCCACCTCCGCCGCCTCCCGTCTCCGGTGGTCCGCGAAAGCATCGCGAGAATGCTGCATGCGGCCCGGGGGGGATGCAAGGGCCGGGCGGCTTTTTGCGCGTTTCAGGATGGCCGCCGGGTTGTCCGCCGCCGCCCGGCGCCGGCGACGCGCGGCCGGAATGCGGGCCGGGCCGGCACAAGGGAGGTTTGCATTCCGCCGCGGGGACCTATAAGCTGCGCGGACCAATTCGATTACGACTCTTGCCGGGGGGCGCGGTTCCGGGGCCGGCGGAGTCTGCGTGGTGCAACTGATGAGACAGCAACGAACTGTGTGATGAAAAAATCCTTTCTCCCAAGACTTCGGGCGGTGGGCCGGTCCGGCCGACCGGGCCTGGCGGGCGCATTGCTGGTCGCTGCGGCGGCCCTGCCGGGGGCGGCGCTTGCCGACTGGGCCCGGGTCACCGATCCCGCGGACATGGCCGACAGCAGCGGCGACATCCGGTCCATCTCGGCCTACGTGCTGGGCGAGAACCTGCACCTTTCGATGAGTGTGCACGGCGTCGCGGCGCCGGCCACCGAGCAGACGCCCGAGGGGATGAGCAACCGATATTACTACCATTGGCTGCTCGATATCGACAACAACCCGGCCACCGGTCGGAGCAACTCCGAGTATGAAGGAGACCCGACCGGAGTGCAGAACCCGGTGGGCTACGAGCGGGCCATCCAGATCGGCTGGCGCGACGGCAAACCCGACGGCATCATCGTTTACGATCCGGCCGACGAAGACAACAACCTCCTCGAGGGCTACGAGTACCAGGCGAAAGGCAACACCCTGACGGCGGTGATTCCTCTCGCGGACCTCGGACTCGCGGTCGGGCAGACGGTTGCCATCTCGGCGTTTCAGGAAGGGCCCTCCGACGGCTGGGCGACCGACTGGATGGAGTCCGACACGCTGGCCCTGGAAGGTCCGAACCCGGCCTACGCGCGAATCACCGACGGATCCGACATGGCGGACAGCAGCGGAGATCTAAGGGCCATCTCGGCGTCCGTCATGGGCGACAATCTCTACTTGGCGATGACCGTGGAGGGGGTCGCCATGCCGGCGACCGAGCAGACGCCCGAGGGCATGAACAACCGGTATTACTATCACTGGCTGCTCGACATCGACAACAACCCGGCCACCGGACGCAGCAATGCCGAGTATGAAGGGGAATCCACCGGCGTGCAGAATCCGGTGGGCTACGAACGGGCCATCCAGGTGGGTTGGCGCGACGGCAAGCCCGACGGCATCATCGTTTACGATCCGGCGGACGAGGACAACAACGTCCTCGAGGATTACGAGTATCAGGGCAGCGGCAACACGATTACGGCCGTGATTCCGCTGGCGGATATCGGCCTGACGCCGGGCCAGACCATCGCCTTCTCGGCCTTCCAGGAAGGTTCCTCCGACGGGTGGGCCACCGACTGGATGGAATCCGCGACGCTGACTCTCGAAGGTCCGGCGCCGGGATTTGCCCGTGTGACGGACGGCTCGGACATGGCGGACAGCAGCGGCGATATCCGCGCCATTTCCGCCTGCGTGCTGGGCGAGAGCCTGTTCCTGTCGATGAGCGTGCAGGCCGTGGCGGCGCCCGCGAGCGAGCAGACCCCTGAGGGGATGAACAACCGGTATTACTACCACTGGCTGCTGGACATCGACAACAACCCGGCGACCGGCCGCAGCAACGCCGAATACGAAGGCGAATCCACCGGCGTGCAGAACCCCGTGGGTTACGAGCGAGCCATCCAGGTTGGCTGGCGCGACGGCAAGCCCGACGGCATCATCGTCTACGACCCCGCCGACGAGGATAACAACATCAGCGAGGACTACTCCTACCAAAACGGGGGCAACACCCTGACCGCGGTGATTCCGCTGGCGGACCTCGGACTCGCGGTCGGCCAGACCATCGCCATCTCAGCCTTCCAGGAAGGGTCGTCCGACGGGTGGGCGACCGATTGGATGGAGTCGGCCGCGCTCACGCTCGAGCCGCCCGCCACCGGTCGGATGAAGATCGACGGGGAATTCGCGGACTGGACCGAGGCCGCCGCTGCCGGGCTTGTGGAAGGCGTCGACGATCCGCAGGACATGCTCGATTCCAGCGGGGACATCCGCCGGATCGAGGCCACCGTCGAGAACGGCTACCTCTATCTGCGCATGAGCATGGAGGGGATTGCGCTGCCGTCGGTGGAGGAGACGCCGCCCGGGATGAACAACCGGTATTACTACCACTGGCTGCTGGACATCGACAACAACCCGGCCACCGGGCGGAGCAACGCGGAATACGAGGGCGAATCCACCGGGATCGCGAACCCGATCGGCTACGAGCGGGCGGTGCAGATCGGTTGGCGCAACGGTAGCCCCGACGGCGTCAACGTTTACGATCCCGCCGACGAGGACACGAACCTCGTCGAGGATTTCGAGTTCGCCGCCGACGGCAGCTCGGTCGAGGCGCGGGTGCGGCTGACAGACATTGGTTTGGTGGTCGGGCAGACCATTGCCATCTCCGCTTTCCAGGAGGGTTCGTCCGACGGCTGGGCGACCGACTGGATGGAGTCCGTGGTGATGACCCTGGTGGAAGGCAACGCCGGGGGCATCGATTTGGAGACCTTGTTCGACGGCAACCCGGTCGGGTTCAGCCTCCGGATCTGGGATGACGGTGACCAACAGATCGATCCCCAGAGCGCCACGGCCCGGGTGGATGGCACGCCGGTGAGTGTGACCGCCGGCAAGGACCAGGGCGTGACGACCATCACCGGCCGTCACCCGGCCCTGCTGGAACCCGGCAGCAGCCACACGGTGAACGTGAGCGTGCAGGTTGCCGGCGTGACCCAATCGCAGGACTTCCTGGTGGTGGTGAAGCCCTATACGGTGCTGCCGACGGACGGCATGTACGACGGGCTGACGCAGGGTTTGCCGGGGTTTGTGGTTTACCCGACGCAGCTCAGCAGCGAGCAGACGTTCGCCGGCGCGGTTCACGAGAACAAGGCGGCCCTGGCGGAGGAGCAGTTCGCGGGCGAGATCCCGAATCAAGGCGGGTTTCCCTACTACAATGAGGTGGGGAACAACTTCACCGAATGGGTGGTCGAACCCGTCAACGTCCCGGGCGTGATCAACTGGTTCGAACTCGCGCCCGGCACGGATGCCAGTCTGAACTTCCCGGACGACGATGAGATCCCGTTGATTTCGGCCTACGCCGGGAGCAGCGGCTTTCCCGCCGAAGGCGTGGTCGTTGCCATCGAGGCCTATCTGGAACTGGAGCAGGGCTACCATCAGCTCGGCCTCTATACGGAGGGTGGGCACAAGGTCACCAGCGGTTTCGACCCGGCCGGACCGGTGTTGAGCCTCGTGGACAACACGGATTCGGAGAAGGTGCCGAGCTACTATGCGCGGAGCCAGTTCTTCGATATCGTGGCGCCCCGGACCGGCTATTATCCGGTTCGCTGGCTGTGGTTCCAGACCAACCACCGCGAGGAAGCCGGGATGATGCTCGAGCTGTTCTCCGTGAGCGACAAGGAACTCCATCTCCTCAATGAAACCGGCAATCCGGCCTCGATCCTCGCCTTCCGGCCCGGGTCCGGCTTCATCAGCCGTCCGTCGGTCAACCTGGCCTTTGACGGGCAGAACGTGACCGTCTCATGGACCGGCGTGCTGCAGGTGTCGGAGACGGTCAACGGCGGCTACGAGGATTATGCGGACGACAGCCAGAGTCCGATGACGATCCCGGTGACCGAGTTCCCGGCGATCTTCGCGCGGTCCCGCAGCAAGTAGCGGGCCCGGTTCGGGCAAGCAACGGCCTCCCGGCGGGTCTCGGCCAGCCGGGAGGTCGCCTCGCGTATCACGCCCTTCGCCCGCTCGGTTTGGACGGTCAAGTCGCCGCGAAAGGGACTTCCGGTTCGGGGGCCGCGCGGGGGGGGCGGATTTCGGTTTGCGGCGTCCCGGGCAGCGAGTAAGCTACGGGGCATTCTAAGCGAACATGACTTGCGGATTGGCAGCGAGAGACGAAGGACCGGATTCCATGAGTAGAAATCAAACCTTCCGCCGGCGCTTGGCGGTGTTGGCGACTGTTGGGCTGGCGATGTGGCCCCTGGCCGCCCAGTCGGCTCCCGGGGCCGCGGCGCGCAACGCGACCGCTGCCGTGGCGGGGGACGGGCCCCGGATCGAGTTCCTTGACACCAAGTGCAACTTCGGACGCGTGTCGGCGGGGCAGACGATCCGCCAGAACTTCGAGTTCAAGAACACCGGCAACCAGCCTTTGGAGATTCGCTCGGTCCAACCCTCGTGCGGTTGCACGACGGCCGGTGAGTGGTCGAAGCTGGTGGCGCCGGGGCAGACCGGCGCGATTCCCATTCAGCTGGCAACCACCAATTTCAAGGGCGCCATCCACAAGACGGTGACCGTGGTGAGTTCGGCGGTGAACACGCCGGTTATCACCCTCAACCTCGACGGCGAGGTCTGGGTTCCGGTGAGCGTCAATCCCCCCTACCTCTATTTCTCGCTCGTGGCCGGACGAGCGGAAGCGGTCACCCGCACGACGCGCATCGCCAACAACACCGAGCAACCGATGGAAATCCTCGGCGTCGAGAGCACTTCCGACCTGTTCCATACCGAGGTGCGAACCATCACCCCGGGGAAGGAATACGACCTGATCGCCTCGGTCGAGGGCAAGCTGCCGGCGTCCTCGAACCAGGGTTCGTTGAAGATCAAGACCACTCTGAAGGAAACTCCAGAGATCGAGGTCAAGGTCTACGCCTACATGCAGGATCCGATTGTGGCCACCCCGAGCCATCTGATTCTCCCCGCAGGTCCGCTTCCGGGTCCGGTCAAGCGCTACGTCACGATCCGCAGCAATGAGTCCGATCCGGTCACGGTCGCCGCTCCCGAACTGGTGGGCGCGAAGAACGTTGAAGCACAGGTCACCGAAACGCTGAAGGGGAGGATGTTCCGCGTGGAGCTTGTGTTCCCGGCGGGCTTCGAACTCGAGGCCGGCCAGCAGGCCGCCGTCAAGGTTGGCACCAGCCATCCGGATTACCCGGTGTTCACCCTGCCCATCGTGCAACCCCGGCAGGCAACCCGGCCCACGGTGACCGCGCGCACGCCGACGGTGGTTCCGGTTCCCCGCCCCGCAGCGACGAAGGCCGCGACTGCGGCACCACCGGACTTCGGATCGCCGGTCCCGTCGCTCGTTCCCGGCCCGGAGCAGCCGCCGTTGCCGCCGGCCCCGTTGCCGCCGAAGTCCCGCTGACGCCGGCCGGGAGTCCGCGGAGCATGAGGACCGTTTCCCGCATTCTGGGCGAGCTGGTGGTCGTGGGGGTGGCCGGACTCGCGTTGGGTCTCGCCGCGAACCGGCTTTCCCCCCGGGGACTCAGTCTCACCCGCGACTATTTTCCGTCCCTCGTGCCTCCGCCTCCCTCCGTTCCGGCGGCGTCCATCGAGCCGCAGGACGATGCTGAAGCGCAGACCCCCGCTAACGGCGAACCCGCGGGCGGGGCCGAAGGTGCCGTGCAGGGAGGGGTGGCCTTCCTGTCGCACGAACAGGCCGTGGCGCTCTTCGAGGACCCGCGACGCGAGGCGGAGCTGGTGGTTTTCGTGGACGCCCGCGACCCCGATCATTATCGCGAGGGCCACATCCCCGGGGCCTACCTCTTCTATCACTACCGTCCCGAGGAGTATCTGCCGGAAGTCCTCCCGGCCTGTCAGCTGGCCGAGGATGTGGTGGTCTACTGCAACGGCGGCACTTGCGAGGACAGCGAACTCGCGGCGGCCTCCCTGCGGCAGCTCGGGGTCGCTGCGGAGTGCCTGCGGATCTATCGGGACGGCATCACCCGCTGGCGTGCCGAAGGGCTGCCGCTCGAAGGCGGGCAACGGCTCAGTGGCCAACCGGCCAACCCGGGGCATGGATAGACCTGCTGACACCCGGCCGCGAAGCGGCGCCCTGGGCTGGGGCCTTGTGTTGGGGCGCTGGTTCCTTGGCGCGGCGTTCATCTACCTTGGCGCCGTCAAGGTGCTCGATCCGGTGGCGTTCTTGAAGCAGGTCCACGCCTATGATCTGGTCGTCCAGCCGCCCTGGTTGAACCTCGTGGCAGGGGTGCTGCCGTGGCTCGAGATCCTCTGCGGCCTGTTGCTCATCCTCGGCGTGGCCATCCGCGGCACGGGATTGCTCACCCTGATGATGCTCGTCGCCTTCACCTTCGCCGTCTGGCAACGAGGATCGGACCTCGCCGCCCGGGAAGGCGCGCCCCTGTGTCTGATCAAGTTCGACTGCGGCTGCGGCACCGGGGAGATCGGCGTCTGCAACAAGTTGGTCGAGAATTCACTCTTGATGGCGCTCGCCGCCCTTCCGCTGCTGTGGCCCCGGCAGCGACTGCTCCTCTGTCCGCCAGCGGCGGGATCGCCGACTCCGGAATCGGCAGCAGGGAGTGAGTCGTAGCCGCCGACGTCCGGTCGGCGCATCCTCCCCCGGGCAATCGACAGTTGCGCGAAGGCATTCCGCCTCGGGATCTCAGCGCCAGCCACCCGGCGGTTGCGCCGCACCGGTGCCGGGATGGAGATTCACCTTCAGGCGAAGTTCTGCAAAGATCCGCTCATGAGCCTGTGTCCTCGATGCCACTCCATCGCTCGCGGCGGGATCCTCCTTGCCCCCGTGCTGGCGATCCTCATGGTCGCCCAGGAGGCCGCGCCCGCGGATCGCAACCCGGTGAACACCCGGTTCATCCCCGGCGACATGCTCGCTGATTCGCCCGTTGAGTTTCCCGAACGCGGCGCGCTTCCGGCCCGCTTCCCGCCGGATGTGCCCATCGCCCACGAGCCCGCTGAGCCGGACTATTACCTCTTCGCCTCGCCGTGTCGTTCGGTCGCGCAAATCCGGCGGATTCAGTCGGAAATGCCCGCCGGCCGGTTCGTGCCGCCGAGGCCCGACTGGACACATCTCCCGCGGACCCGGCGGGTGTTGATTGAGGGCGGCGATCTCCATCTGCTGGCCCTCGGCGACAGCATCGTAAATGACACCATGCGCTCCGGTTGGGTGGGCCTGCTGCAGGACGCCCATCCCGAGGCGCGTATCCGCGCGACCGTCTACGTGCGGGGCGGCGGGGGCTGCCAGCACTACCGGGAGGCGGAACGCATCGCGAAGAACGTCGTTCCGCGGCGGCCTGATCTGGTGTTCATCGGCGGCATCAGTCAGCGGAGCCTCGAAGATATCCGCGAGGTGATTCAGCAACTGCGGGCCGGACTGCCGGACGTCGAGATCCTCCTCGCAACCGGCGCCTTTGGTACGGCAGATCCCCGCGATCCGGAAGCGCTGGCGAAGGCGCCTCACTCGGGCGCCGGTGCCTACGGGGTCGCCCTGCGCCGATTGGCGGACGCGGAACGCTGCGGGTTCCTGGACCTCACGACTCCCTGGGCGGAGTACATCGTTTCCAGCGGATTGCATCCGCATCGGTTCTACCGCGACGTCGTCCATGCGAACGAGTTCGGGGAACAGATCCTGGCCCGCATCCTGATGGCGTTTTTCAAGACGCACGGTTTTCAGATCGAGGAAACCGACGAGCGGATCGTGCTGCGCGGCGAGGCCATCGAGGCGGCGGTGCGCAAGACCGGTTACGTCAGCGGCGTCGAGGGAGGGAGTTTCCATGACCGGCAGACCGGCGCGCGCGATCTGGGGTTCGGATTGGATATCCAGGATTGGATCATGGAACCCGGCAGCGATGCGGCCTACCGGGATCGGTTGCCCGGCGATCTGCCTTACGACTACCACAACCTGTATCACGGACGGCGGGCGAAGCGGAGCATCGAAGGGCCGCAAATCTGCACCCAGGCCCGCCGCCTGGAGCCGCGGATCATCGAGGGAGCCGACTTCGTGGCCATCGAACAGAACTGGACCTACCGGCTCGCCGCGCCAGGGAAGAACACGGGTTCCGAATGGAGCCAGACCCTCGTGTTCCCTTCCGGCCGGCGTTACTTCGTGTCCTCGGATTGGATCCTCAGCCGGAACGCGGGAGAGGCGTTGTTCTTCCGGCAGGACATGCCCGGGCACATCAAACACCGTCATGGCGATACCTTCAGCGAAGTTTATCTGAGCTACGCGGGCAGGATCCCCTCGTCGGCGTTTGTTGAGGATTTCGCGCCGGACGAGCGGTTCAATTACCGCCGGGATCGCGACGGCGTTCCGGAACGGATGATTCGTGCCTACCGAATTCGCGATCCGCTTGCCGGAAAGGAGGGTCCCTGGCTGGCCGGGATGACGCTTGATCCGGCGGCCACCTCCGAGGCGTGGTGCCATCAACGGGGCTACGTCTGCCTGATCCATGAAGTGGGCGAACGCCCGGTCCGCGAGGGGGAGTCGTTCGGGGCCGCTTACGTGGTCGGCTACTTCGACAGCATTCCTGAAATGGAGCGAGTCTACGACCGTTACCGCGGGAGCACCGCTCTGGAAGTGACCGCGGCAGGTTGGCAACTCGTCGGCGCGGCTTCGCCGTAGCGCGCGCCCAGCCGACGGCGGATTCTGCATCAGTCCGGCTCGTGTCCACCTGCCTCGCGCAGGATCTCAAACGCGGCGGGGGTTCGCGAACGCTGCTCGATGTACGAGTCACCCGCGTGCGGGAGTAGGACACCGCCCGTGGAGAGCGTTCGGCGCAGCGGTTCGCCCGCGTAGACGTCGGATCCGAGATTCGCATACCGCTGCGAGGCGCCGATCGTGCCCAGCGGGGTCAGACCAGTGGACCCTTTGGCGTTGGGATCGGCGCCGGCTTCAAGCAGAAGCCGCATCGAGTTCGTACGTCGATACCAGGTCGCGAGATGCAGGGCGGTATGGCCAGTGATGTGAGCCGTGCTCCGGGATCGCTCGCGGGCCTGCCCGGGGTGCGTGGGGGCGTTCACGCGGACACCGGCTCCCAGGAGGAGCCGGAGCGTCGGCAGGCAGTCCCGGACGGCGGCGAGGTGGAGCGGTGTGCAACCACGGGCGTCGTAAGCGTTGGGATTGGCGCCCCGGGCCAGCAGCAGGGCGGCGGTCCCGGGCTGGTCCATGGCGATGGCGGCGTGCAGCGGGGTGGACCGGGTTGCCGTGTGCTCGAGGTCCACCGGGGTCTCCCTGTCCAGCAGCACGGTCAGCATCTCTTCGCGCCCGAGGGCGGCGGCCAGGTGGATGGCTGCGAGTCCGAGACTGTTGGTGGTGATTGCCGCCGTCGGGCGTCGCCGCAGATGCGCGGCGGCGATTTCCGGGTGGTTGAGGAACACGCTGTCGAACAGGCTCTCATCCGCTCCTCGTTGCCGGAGCCACTGAGCGAGATCCGCATGGCCGGCCAGGAGGGCTTGTCCCAGGCAGGATCGGCCGGACGGGTCCGGTAGATGGAGATCGGCGCCGGCGCGGAGCAGGCACTCGAGGGTACCCCGGTGGTTCCGCTTCGCGGCAAGATGTGACAGTGGAGTTCCTGACAGCGTTCGCGCGATGGCCGTCGGTTGCTTCGTCAGGATGTTCTGCAGGGCGGCGACCTCGCCGAGTTGGGTCGCCGACACGACATCCCAGGCACCGCCCTGTTGGAGGAGGACGCGCGCGACCTCGACGCGGTTGGCGTCAGCCGCCATGAAAAGGGGGGTGCAGCCGCCGTGGTTGGTGAGGTTCAGGAGTTGTGGCTCGATGGCAATCAACCGCCGCATCTGGTCGACCTGACCGTCCCACGCGGTGCACCAGACGTCAGATTCCCGTGGGAAGAGGCCCGTGTCCCTGCTCTGCACGTTGGTATGCATGACGAGCAGGGGCGTCTGTCCGAGCCCGTTCGTCAGATTCAGTCGGCTTCCGATCCGGCAGAGCCAGGCGAAGGAATCGCCCTGACTCGCACCGGCAGCGAGATGCAGGGGAGTGTTCCCGTGGCGGTCGCGGGCATCCGGGTCCACTCCAGCGCGGGCAAGCGCATCTTGGAGCGGCGGAAGGGAGATGAGCAGGCTGCTGCCGTTTAACCCGATCCGGTGCAGCCCGGTGCGGCCCTCGTGGTCGGCGGCCGTGAGATCGGTCCCGGCTTCGATCAGCGCCGTCGCGACTTCCTTCACTCCAAACGGGGATTTGCGGCGCTCCAGCAGGAGCAGCCAAGGAGTTCGTCCGAGCGAATCGCGGGCGCTCGGATCCGCCCCGGCGTCGAGCAAGGCCCGGACCGCTTCCGTTAGGAAGTCGGATTCGGTGGAGAGCAGAAGGTGAAGCGGGGTCATTCCTTCGTTGTCGCGGGGGTTCATCTTGGGCTGCGCCCGCAGCAGCTCGACGAGCGGACCAGGCCAGCCATGACTGGACTCCACGGCGGCATGAAGCGGCGTTCGCCCCAGACGGTTGGTCGCGTTGATGGCGGCCCCCGCCGCGACGAGTTGGGCGACGGCAGCCACAGGACCCCCACGGGCCGCCCGGTGCAGGGCGGTGTCGCCATTGGGATCCCGGACCACGGTCTCGGCCCCGAAGGACGCCAGGAACTCCAGGACGACAGCGACGGATTTCGGTCCGGCTCCCGCCAAAGCCCGCTCGGCCAGTTGGGCGACCGACTCGCCTGCGTGATTCATCGCGCGGGGATCGGCCCCGGCAGCGATCAGGAATGCGGGCATGATCAGGAGGCGTTCGTCTCCTCGAAGCGGGTTCCCCGTCAGCACTTCCAGACAGCGCGCCTTTTCGGGCCGCCCACGCAGAGTGGCCAGCCAGGCTTCCGGCGCCGGCTGAGTCACGGTCCCAGGCAGCTGCACCGCGTAGTGCAACGCGGTGTTCCCGGTGGCGTCGCGGGCGTTGACGTTTGCGCCGTGCTCCAGCAGCAGCACGGCATTCGTGAGGTGTCGGAGCATGACGGCGAGCTGAAATGCCGTCCGTCCGGCTTCATTCGGCGCATCCACCGGGACCTCCCGCAGCGCCGCCGCAACGTCCTGCGGATCTTTGCTGGCGACGGCGTGGTGCAAGGGGGTTGTCGGTCCCCGTCCTTCGGGCATCGCATCCGGGAAGCGTTCATTGAAGGCGCGGACCACCTCCGTGGCGCCGGCGTTCAGGGCGAGGTCCAGCGCTGTCATGCCGTTCGTATCGGATGGGGAAAGGGGCGCGCCAGCGTCGAGCAGCAGGGCCGTTTGCGCACGTTGCCGGAGCTTGGCCGCGAGGTGCAGCGGGGTTTGGCCAACCCGATTCGTCGCTGCCAGGGCGGCCCCCTGATCGATCCAGAAGGTGGTGAGGTCCGGCCAGTCGTGGCGCACCGACCAGTGGAGCGGCGTGTCACCATTGGCGTCGCGGAGGTGGGGGCTGTCGGGGGCGTTCGCGACCAGCTTCCTGACGGCAGGCAGGTCGCCCATGCCGGTGGCGGAGAAGACGTCGTAGACCGCGCCGTAACGCAGCAACAGGTCACACAAGCGAACCCACTCGGCGACCTGTGCCTCCGCTCCGGCCTGGCGGGCCGGGTCGGAAGGCGTCAGCGGATCCGCGGGGTCCGACGTCACGGCGGCATGCCGGGCCTTGGCCACGGGGCCGGTGATGTGCCGGAGCACCCGGATGATCCCGGCACCGGGCTTCAGCCCATCCGGCGGGACACCGGCCTGCAGCAACGCTTCGACCGTGGCCAGTTCGCGGGACGCCGCCGCGCTCAACATCAGGTTGGGTCCCCATTCCGCGAGAAATGCAGCCCGTCTTGCCGGTTCGACCTCTGCCAGCATGCGCGGCACGAGCAGACCTCTCCCCCAGTGAATCGCTGTTGCCAGGGGCGGGGTGCCGCCGGCGGTCCGCAGGGGATCACCGCCATGGTCCAGCATGAGCGCTGCGAGCGCCGCGTGGCGATCCATGAGCGCGCGACCCAGCGGCGTGTTTCGGGAATTGTCCTGGCGATTCGGGTCAGCGCCCGCCTGAAGCAGGCGAAGGCAGGTATCCGCCCGGTTATGGAGCACGGTTGCGTGCAGAGCGGTCATCCCGGCGACGCTGTGGTCCCAGCAACCGCCTTCCGCTTCCAGTCCGGCCCCCGCCGCCAGCAGCGCGTCCACCATCGCGACCGTCCCTTCCGCAGCGGCGCAGTGCAGGGGCCGCCGGCCACGCGAATCGACGGAGGTTGCCAGCGCCGGGTTCCTGTCCAGCAGGGCGCGAAAGCGGTTGTCATCCGGCTTTCGGATCGCTTGCAAGAAGGCGGCCACTTCCCGCGGTTGCGGGGCGGCGGGAGCATCCGCCGCGAGACCATTCAGCCCGGCAAGCACGGCAGCGAAGACTGCGGCACGATCAAACCGGACGCGGTTGGTGGACGCCGCATCACGAGACCGGAGGATCCGCTTCATGGGTGTCAGAACAGAGCAGGTGCCCTGCCAGATCTCAGTGCTTCTCCCGATCCCGGCGGGCGACGGGACGGGAGCGGGTGTGGTGGGAGGGGGGCGTGCGGACCTATGGCGTGGAACTCCTGTTCAACCCCTCAATTGCGTGAGCAGAGAGCCATCTGTGGTCAAGCCTCCGGATGGCCGCGCTGGCGGTTTGCACCGATGCCTGCCTCCCTGGTGTTTGCGGCGGCGTGCGCGACGAGTCGTTCGGGCCGACTCGCGGGCACTGTTTCCTTACCCGGCGAGCGGCGCCTCGGGTGATCGTGCGGGTTTCAATCGGGAGGGCTTTCGCCTTCTATCTCGAACCAGTGGCGGAGGAATACGAGGTCGGCGGCGGTCTTCGTCCGGTGCGAGACCCGTTTCATCCGCCAAAGCAGGCGGAGGTAGCCGGCGTGAATGATGGTGAATCCGCCCACCACGACGCAACGAGCCTCCTGCTGGTTCAGGTGACGGCAGAGGTTGACCAGATCCACCCGGGTGGGGGGGCGGGGGATCAGCTCTTCCGGTGCCGGGCCAGCATCTTCAGCATCCACTCGTCGGCCTCCTCATGAGTCTGAAACCGAAACACCCCCCGGGGCAACGGCAGATGGCCGAAGGCCTGGAGGTACTCGCCCATCGCCTCCTGCAGACGCATCCCGGTTTCAAAGCAGTCTGCGGGCAGTTGGCGCCGTCCGACCGTCCGGTCCGGCTGTTCTTCGCAGTTGATGAACGGTTCCGTCACCGGCTCAGAAGCTAACAGGGGGCTCGCCCCGACGCCAATACGAAGTCCGGTCCACCGGAAAGTCCGAACCTCGGTCCGTCGGGCAGCGAACCCGCCCACGGTCACCTGGCGAACCGGGCAGGCCTGCTCTTCCTTTGTCTACGAAGATTTTCGTTGACAACTACGACGAGTTTCGTAGATTAGCCCCGTCATGCCTGCGAGATTGAAACTGCCCCGGCCCACGGATGCTGAACTGGCGATCCTGGGCGTCCTCTGGCGGTTGGGACCCAGCACTGTCCGCGCGGTGATGGAGCAGCTCAACCGCACCCAGCCGACCGGTTACACCACGGTGTTGAAGCTGCTGCAAATCATGACCGAGAAGGGGTTGGTCCGCCGCACCGGGGCGGGCCGTCAGCACGTCTACGAACCGACCCTGCGCGAGCAGGACACCCAACGGCAGCTGCTGCGCGACCTCATGGACCGGGCCTTCGAGGGGTCCGCGCAGAAGCTCGTGCTGCAGGCGTTGTCCGCGAAGCCGGCCGACCCGGCGGAACTCGCGGAAATCCGGCGGCTGCTGAACCAACTCGAGGAGGAGGCGCGATGAATCTCGCCCTCGAACTCCTGCGCGGCCCGGACGTTGCGCGTCTTGGGTGGACGCTCGTCCATTTCCTCTGGCAGGGCGCTTTGCTGGGGGCGGCGTTTACCGCCGTTCGAGGCAGCTTGCGAACGACCTCCCCCAACGTGCGCTACCTTGCCGGCTGTTTGACTCTGTTCCTCATGGCCGCCTGTGTTGTCGGGACCTTCGTAACGCTGGAGCCAACCGGGCATCTGAGCCCCTTTGTTCTCGCCCTTCGGGAATCCGTTTCCGCAAGTGCCGACAGTCCGCAGGTCCAACCGGTTTCTCCAAGCCTCCAGGCTTCACCGGAAGTCGATGGTCAGGGGAACAGCGTCTGGAATGCGGTCGAGGCGGCCTTGCCGTGGGTGGTCGCGGCTTGGGCCGCCGGTGTGGGCGTGTGCAGCCTGCGGCTTGCCGGCGGCTGGATCAGGGTCCGACAAAGCCGGCGCGGGCTCTCGCTGGCAGCGGACGACCCGCTCGGGGCGCGCTTTGTCGAACTGCGCGAACGTCTCCGGGTGAGCCGGCGCGTGCGGTTGATGAAATCCGCTCTGGTCCGCGTGCCGACCGTGGTGGGCTGGTTTCGTCCGTTGATCCTGCTGCCGGCGAGCACGGTTTCAGGCCTGAGCCCTGTGCAGCTGGACCTGATCCTGGCGCATGAACTGGCGCACCTGCGGCGATGGGATCATTGGGTGAACCTGGGGCAACTGCTGCTCGAGACGGTGCTCTTCTATCATCCCGCGGTGTGGTGGGTGTCGCGGTGCGTGCGGGAGGATCGCGAACATTGTTGCGACGAAATCGCGGTGACGGTCTGCGGCAACCGGCTGGCGTTGGCGCAGGCCCTGACGACGCTTGAGGAACTGCGGCAGGCCAATGGTCCTTTCGCGCTCGCCGCCACGGACGGTTCCTTGCTGGCGCGGGTGCGCCGGATTCTGGCCCTGCCGGATGACGAACGCGGCGGCATTGATCGCCGGGCCGCTGGTTCCACCTTGTTGCTCCTGGGATTGCTGGTGTTCGCGACGGGCAAGGTGCTCCACACTTCATCACCGAGGCTGTACACTGCGGTGGCGCGGATCCAACTGACGGCGGCTATTTCGCCCGTGGATGTCCCTCCGAGCGATGCCGGCATGTTCACGGGAGCATCCGAGGCTGTCGACGCGTCCCTTTTCCGGTCGGCGCCCGATCAGGTCCGGTTCCCGAACGTCTTGATGGAGGTGATCCGTCGCGGCTCGCATCATGGCCAAACGAATGCCCCTCCCTCTCAGCAGGAACTTCCCTTGTTCCGACGGCTCCATGACCAGGTCTGGGTTCGCCACATCCCGCAGACCTGCTTGATGGAGGTCGAAGTGCGGGACACGGATATGCACGATGCGACAACTCTGGCCCAGACCGTGGCCGAGGAGTATGTCCGCCAGTTGCGGAGCGCACAACGGGCGCGGACGCTCTCGGGTATGGACACCCTGCTCAAGCAGGTATCCCAGCAGGACATGCTGGTCCGAGCTCAACAGCGAGAATTGGTTTATCTCCTGGACCAACTGGGCATTCCGGGCGCGCCGGTTGGGGACGACGAAGCCTATCGGATGTTGGCCGAGCGTGAACTGCTTGGCGCCTTGCGACAGACGCTTCTCCAGTCGAGTAACGAGCTGGCCTTCTGGAGTGAGAAACTCAACGCACTCGAGGAGATGGGGGCCGGGGATCGACGCCAACTCCGCGACACGATCCTCACGGTGATGCCTGGCGAAGATTTGCTGTCGGCCCGTCTGGACGACCTGGACCGCACGGAGCAGGATCTCGCTCGGCTGCGGAGCAGGTTCTCTCCGGACCATCCCGAGGTGAAGGAGGTGCTCGCTTTGCAGACGGTACTTCAAGTTCAGGCGAGCAACCGGGTTGAAGCGGTGATGCGTGGTCTGCGTGCGAACGTGGAGGCCTGTGAAACGAAATGCGCCTCCGTGAGCAATCAGATCGAAAACACCACACAGGCAGTAAGAGCGAAGGCGGAAGTGTTCCAGCGGTACCTCGCTGCGAAGCGCGCGCTGGAGCCCATGCTGCGGGTCCATGAAACACTTGCCCTGCGCCTGCATCAGGAGCAGATCGACGCTGACCTCGACCTGCGGACCGCGCCCCAACCGACAGTGGTGGATGCTGCGCGTCCCGTCCGCGGACCGTGGCGGCGTTGGGAGCCGTATGACGTTTGGCTGATGGGCTGCGGCTGCATCCTGAGTCTGGGCGGTCTTGGCATCCGCCTTCGTGGCCGGTCCCGGGACGGGGATGTTTCGACGGCTCGCGCGCCTTGAGATTCCGGACGCACCCCGGCGCGAAGCGGGCCCGCGTCACCTTGTGGAGTTCAGCGCCGATTGCACGTCAGCGGCTACGGTGTATTGAATTGTCGCCGCTGACAGACGCTCGTACCGGAAAACTGCTGGCCAGACCGTGCCCGTGACGGCACATTCAGTTCCGAATCATCAGAGCGAATCACCACTATGAGCGAAAACGAGAATCAGCAACCGAAGGAAGACCGTAGCCCGGGCGTTTTCTCCTGGCGCGAACTGCTTACCAACGATCCCGCGGCGAGCAAGAAGTTCTACGGCGAATTGTTCGGCTGGAGGGCACAGGAGATGGATGTCGGACCGACAAAATACACGTTCTTCAGCATCGGCGAACGGCCCGTTGCCGGCCTGCTGACCATCACGCCGGAGATGGGTGAAGTGCCTCCCAACTGGCTTTCCTACGTCACTGTGGAGAACATCGCCGCCGCCGTCGAGAAGGCCAGGGCGCTTGGCGCGCACATCTGCAAGGACATCACCGAACTGCCAATGGGCAAGTTCGCCGTGCTGACGGATCCGCAGGGCGCCGGGATCGCGCTCTGGGAGTTCGCGAAGCAGGGGTGTGAATGCGCTGACTAAACCGCATCGATTCACGACACAGCCGCCGCCGTGCCGTCGGCGCCGGCTTGATGGGCCGATACCGTCCAGAGCACCTGATCCCGGCCGACCGACCGTGGGCGGCCCGAAACGGAGTGGTTCGAGGTGTGGGGTCGAGGGAGCGAGCGGAACCGCGCTTGATGCAAGTTCGGGAGGTGAACGGGGGGCTGGATCTCGGGCGGCGCGCAGGGGACTGCGCGCCCGGGCCAGGTGGTAGGGCGCGTCACTCCGTGCGCGCCGCCTTGGGAAGAACGTGACCGTGCGTCCTTCGGGGCGACAGAGAACCTAGCGCCTCTTGCGGCACCGACCTGCACCTGATCTACCGAAGCATATCCTCCTGATTTCCGCCGGGATCTGGTGCTCTGCCTGTCACGCGGGCGGCTCCGTCCGGCTGCGGAGCCGTGCCCCTTCAGTGCTTGCGGCGGGCCATACCCGTCGCTGAGCCGTATCGATTCAGTCAATGGACCGCGGATGGGCACGGATGCCACGGATGGCGTGCGGCGCTGCTGCCTTGGCGGAGAGGGCGAGAAGACTCACTAAACCGTAACGATTCAGTAGCTCGTAGCCGCCGACGTGCAGTCGGCGCATGATTCAGCTGGGATAGGGCTGCCTGCCGTCGAGGGCGACGATTCACCGAAAGGTGACTGCTGATCGGAATCGGCGAGCCCGCGTAAGCCCTTGGATTTCAGCGCCGACTACACGTCGGCGGCTACCACGTGTTGCATCGTTACGGCCAAATGGTGAGCCCGAAACCAGGGCGAGCGATTCCGGTTTCCCTCAATATCAGTGCCCATCAGTGCCCATCCGTAGTGAATCCAGCTGCATCGCTACGGCTGAGGGTCGCTTCGTGCCGCTCAATCGCCGGCCAGCCGCTGGATGATGGCGTCGACGTCGAAGACGCAGCCGCCCCAGGCGCCGCCGCCGATTTGTTGAAGCGCCGCCCACAGCCGGGTGTCGTCCGGCAGCCGGGGATGAGGGCGAAGATCCGGGTGCGGTGACCGGGCGGCGAGTCGGCGGGCGCCTTCCCCGGCATCGAAAGCCGTTGTTCCTTCGCCCACGAAATCGACCCGGCCGGTCAGTTCGCGGCAATCGATTTCAATCGCGATCCGGTCGCCGTCGCGGAGGCGGCCGAGCGGTCCGCCCGCCAGCGCCTCGGGACCGATGTGGCCGATGCAGGCGCCGGTGGAAACGCCGGAGAAGCGCGCATCGGTGATCAGGGCGACTTGTTTGCCGAAGGGCAGATAGCGGAGCGCGGACGTGAGTTGGTAGCTCTCCTCCATGCCGGTGCCGAGCGGCCCACAGCCGATCAACACGAGGATGTCGCCCGCCTGGACACGTCCCGCCTTCAACGCCTCCATTGCCGCCGCCTCGGACGTGAAGACGCGGGCCGGACCGGTTTGGCGATAGACACCGTCGGGCCCGAGGACGGAGGGATCGATGGCGGTGCTTTTCACCACGGCGCCTTCGGGAGCGAGGTTGCCGCCGGGGAAGGTGACAGTGCTGGTAAGGCCTTTGGTCCGGGCGCGGTCCGGCGGCAGGATGACATCGTCCGGATCCACGCCGTCGAGGTCGCGCAGGATTTGGCGGAAACGCGCGCGTCGTTCGGAGGCGGCCCAGAGGTCGAGCACCTCGTTTAGCGACCGACCGGTGACAGTCAGCGCTTCGGTTTGGAGCACGCCGAGTTCGCGCAGGTGCAGCATGACTTCGGGGACGCCGCCAGCGAGGAACACGCGGACGGTTGGGTGTCCGGTGGGGCCGTTGGGCAGCACGTCGACCAAGCGGGGAACGCGGCGGTTCATCGTGCGCCAATCGTCGACGGTGGGGCGCGGCAGGCCGGCGGCGTGGGCGATGGCGGGGAGGTGCAGCAGGAGGTTGGTCGAGCCGCCGAAGGCGGCGTGCAGGGCCAGGGCGTTGTGAACGGCGGCGGGGGTGAGCACCGCGCGGGTGTTCAGGCCGCGGGTTTCGAGCGCAACCAGCGCCCGGGCGGAGCGCAGGGCGAGGTCCGTCCAGACGGGTTGTCCGGACGGGGCCAGGGCGCTGTGGGGAAGCGAAAGCCCGAGGGCCTCCCCGACGACCTGGGAGGTGGCGGCGGTGCCGAGGAACTGACAGCCGCCGCCGGGGGAGGCGCAGGCGCGACAGCCGAGTTCCGCGGCTTCGTCGAGGGAAAGGAGGCCATGACTGAAACGGGCGCCGATGGTCTGGATTTTACCGGCGTCCTCACCGCGTTCGGGCGGGAGGGTGACGCCGCCGGGAACCAGCACGGACGGCAGGTCGTTGCAGCCGGCGAGGGCCATCATCATGGCCGGCAGCCCCTTGTCGCAGGTGGCGACGCCGAGCACGCCGGCCCGGGTGGGCAAGGAACGGATGAGCCGGCGGAAGACCTGCGCGGCGTCGTTGCGGTAGGGCAGTGAATCGAACATGCCGGCCGTGCCCTGGGTGCGGCCGTCGCAGGGATCGGAGACGAATCCGGCGAACGGGATGCCGCCCAGGCGGGCGAACTCACGCGCCGCCGCCTCGACTTGCAGGTGGATCTCGAAGTGCCCCGTATGGTAGCCGAGGGCGACGGGGCGTCCCTCTGGATCGCGCAGGCCGCCCTGGGTGCTCAGGATCAGGAATTCCTTTCCCCGGAGCGCGTCCGGTTGCCAACCCATGCCGGCGTTCTGGGTCAGCCCGAAGATGTCGCCGCTTGGGCGTTCGCGGAGCATCTGCGCCGTCAGCGGCAGGGCGCCCGACGGTCCGGGCGCGGTGGTGCGCAAGTCGTAAACGGCTTCGCTGGCGGGGGCGAACGGGTTGTCACCGGGTGTCGTCACGCGCGCAGCCTAGCGAACGCGCGCCGCCGACGCACGCCGGGAAGCGAACCGATTCAGCGGACGTTGGTCGGGGTTGAAGGGGCTCAGAGGAACGGCACGGCGCCGGCGAGAGTGGCCAGCAGCCAGATGAGCAGCACGGCCCGGGGCTGGCTCAGGCCGCGGCGCACGAGGCGGTGTGAGAGGTGGTTGGTGTCGCCCACGTAGAAGGGCTTGCCCAGGCGCCGGCGGATCCAGATCACCGCCAGCATGTCGCCAAGCGGCACGGCCAGCACACACAAGGGAGTCAGCACCGCCCACCAAACGGGATGCGTCGAGGAATAGAAGTCCGGCAGGATGGCCAGCACGGCCAGGAGGTAACCGACCAGATGGCTGCCCGAGTCGCCCAGGAAGGAACTGGCCTTGGGGAAGTTGAAGGGCAGAAAACCCAGCAGCGCGCCGCAGGTCAGCAGCGCCATCGCTGTGACGAGGTATTGCCCGGCGAGGCCGGCGGCGAGACCGAAGTAGAACGTGCCGATGACCCCGAGTCCGGCGCAGAGCCCGTTCATGTTGTCCATGATGTTGACCGCGTTGGTTACCACCAGAATCCAGAGGACGGTCAGCGCAACCGAGGCGACGACGCTGGGAACGAAGAGCGTGACGCGCACACCGCTGACGGCGACAACGAGGGCGATGAGGACCTGGCCGGCGAGCTTCTGTCCGGGCTTCAGTTCGTGCCGGTCGTCCAACCATCCCAGGCCCACCATGCCGAGCGCACCGGCGAGAACGGCCAACAGTTGCGGTCCTCTCCGTCCGAGGCCGTGCAGGAACCGCGCGGTGGTTTCCTCGTCAAACACGCCTGCCAGCAAGGTCAGGCCGCCAATGAGCAGGGGAACGACAAGGCCGGTGAACACGGCCAATCCGCCTGCCAGCGGGATGGGTTGATGGTGGATCTTGCGATGGCCGGGGTCATCCAGCAGGCCGGTCCGGCGGCACCACGCGCGCCAGAGCGGCATCGCAGTCAACGTGGTCAGCAAACCGCCCGTGGCGGAAAGCAGGTAGACCGCGTCGGGGAAGGCCCGCATTTCAGCAACGCCTTTCCTGAGCCAGGCGACGGTAGAGCGCGGCCAACGATCCGACCATCGTGGATACGCTGAAATGCTCGCTCGCCAGCTGTTGGCCGGCGCGACCGAGGCGCTGGCGCAGCGGGGCATCCCCGGCGAGGGTGCAGACCGCCCGGATGAAGCCGGCCTGGTCGCCGGGCGTGAGGAGAAAGCCCGTTTCGTCCGGGCGGCACACTTCGGCGGCGCCGTCGCAGTCCCAGGCCACGACCGGTTTGCCGGCCGCCATTGCCTGGGGCAGTGCGCGGGGCAGGCCCTCCCGCCGGGAGAGATGGACGAGGGCATCCATGATGCCGACCAGGCGCGGGATTTCGGACGGGGGGCGCAAGCCGGTGAAGATCACCTTCCCGGCCAGGCCCGCTTCCTTGGTCATCCGCTCGAAGCGTTCCCGCCAAACGCCGTCGCCCACCAGCAGGAACCGGGCGTGCGGGCATCGGCGCAGGATCCCGGGGGCGGCGGTCAGTAGTTCATCGTGGCCCTTGAGCTTGAAGAGCCGCGCGATCTTGCCGATCACGAAATCGCCGGTGGCAAGACCGAGCCCACGGCGGAGTGCGGCATCGTTCGCGGCGTGCAGGAACGGCTCGAGGTCGAAGCCGCTGAAGACGCGGGTGAATTGCGCGGGGCGTCCGATGCCGGCGGCCAGGTATTGATCGGACATGGCGTTGGCCACGCTGACGAAATGGGTGGTGCACTTTCCGGCGCGACGTTCGGCAGTCCGGAAGACGGCGTTGGCCAGAGCGCCTTGAAAGGGGCCGAAGCTCGGTCCGTGGATGGTGTGGACGATGATGGGCACACGGGCCCGCCGGGCGGCGAAGCGCCCAACGATGCCGGCCTTGCCGCTGTGGGTGTGGACGACGTCGGGCCGGCGGGCGCGGAAGTGACGGGTCAACGCCTGCCAAGCGCGGAGGTCCTTCCACGGATGGACGGGACGCACGAGGGTGGGCAGGCGGGTGAGGAAGCCGGGCAGGGCGGATACCTCGGGTTCGAGGCTGCCTTCGGGACCGCTGGTTGGACCGGCTACCAGTTCGACGTCGAAATCCGGTAATCGGCGCAGGCCGAGAGCGGACGCGATGGTGTTCTCCTGCGCGCCGCCGACGATCAACCGGGTAATGACGTGGCACACGCGCATGGTGGCAGAGCCCGCGCTTCCACGGCCGTTCGGGGGATGCGGCGGCGGGCTTCGGATTACTTCAGGGCGGTGAGCTTACGTTCGACTTCCGCGTATTCCGCGGTCCCCTTCGGGGCATGGTCGAGGTAGAGCTGGAAATGGCGGGCGGCGTCGGCCTTCCGGTCTTGCTGGCGGGCGACCTCGCCCAGGCCGAAATGCAGGGCATAGAAGTCGGGGGCCTCCTTGAGGAGCACCTCGTAATCCTCGCGCGCGCGCTTGAGGTCGGCGTTCTGCAACGCCGCGATGGCGCGATTCAGCCGGGCGGCCTGGTGTTCGGGGTGCTTTTCGAGAAGGCGGCTCAGCGGCGGGATTGCCTCGGCGTAGGCGCCCAGCCGGATGCTCAGGGCTCCTTCGTTCAGGAGGGCGCGTTCGTTGCCGGGGTTGAGGGCCAGTTGTCGCTTGACCGTGGCGAGGGCATTGGTGGGATCGTTGCAGTAGATGTAGACCTGCGTCAGGGTCTCCAGGCTGGTTTCCTTGTCAGGGAAATCCCGGGCGAGGGCCTGGGCGCGGTCGAGGGCGGCGGCGCGATCACCCGCGCCCAGGAGGGTGAGGGCCTCCATGTTGCGGGACCACAGCCGGGCGGCGGGATTTTCGGGATAGAGTTCACTGACCCGGAGGAATTCGTGCAGGGCCTGGCGGAAGAGCGAGCTTTCGGCGCAGACGATGCCGAGGCGGTAGCACCAGCGGGGGTTGTCGAAGGGGCCATGGCGGCCGATCAACCGGTCCCAGGTGGCGCGCTTATCCTCGAGATCCAGCCCCTGGGAGAGATCGAGCGGGGGCAATGTGCCGGCGGCGAGGGGCCGATTGAATTCGAGATTCACGCCCGCGGCGAGGTTGCCGGGATCGGCGGCCAGGGACTGCTCGAAGCGGCGCGCGGCGGCGGCGAGTTCGCCGTTGCGTTGGAGCCGGACGCCCCAGTAGTTCAGGGCCCGGCTGAGCACACCGCGGACGAAGCGGCGCGTGTCCGGCTCGTTGGCCGACGGGCGGTTCTTCGGCAGGAGCGTCTCGGTCCCGGTCCAGAACTCCTCGTTTTTCCGGATCACCTCCTTCGTCAGCCGGGTTTCGTTCGTGAAGTCGGTGCCGAGGCCGATGACGCGGTAGGCCAGGCCTTCGGGACGGAGCCCCACGGTCTCGAAGAGGTAGCCGAAGCTGGGCTGCAAGTAGAAGACGGGGTGCGTGTCGGCCAGTTGCACGAGCCATTGCGCCACCTCGCCCTCCGAGCGGACGGCGCCGGCGGCAGGGTCGGGGCCCGGGACAGGCCAGCGCTCCCCGTAACGCTTGCTCATTTGCTGGTTGTAGACCGGAAGCCGGAGCAGGCCGGTGGCCACCATCACGTGCGGGTTGTCGCCCCGGAAACGCCGCAGGGCCGCGTCGGCCAGGAGCGGTTCGATGTTGGCGTCGCCCAGCAGATAGGCGGGTTCCTCCGGCAGGCTGCGGACCAGTCGGTCACCGAGTTGGGCCAGGTCGCTTCCGTCCTGCTGCCGGATGCGGGTGAAGTTGGCGCCCACCTGGTAGAGGGGCACGGCGGCGGCGGCGAGCAGGGTCAGGCCGGTGACCAGACCGTTGAGCAGCCGCGCATTCGGCGGGGTGTGCCGCCGGTGGCGACCCTCGGGCGTGCGGAACACGAGCAGGAGGTAGCCGCTGTAGTAACCGACGACCAGCGCGGACATGAAATAGAGCGAGAGCATCGGGATCCCGGCGAGCATGCGCGGGCTCAGCGGGGCCTCGACGAGGGCGCTGAGGGCTGCGAGCAGCATGACGATGTGGACCAACCGCATGATGAAGACGGAGGCCATGGCGCCGGCCGCGCTGGTGTCCCCGAGGTTGGCCGGCCAGCGGATGGCGCTGAGGAACACGGGAATCAGCGAGGTGAAGGACAGCAGGAGGATGAGGTAGGGCGGAACGCTCAGGAGCGCGGTTCGTTCGGCGGCCAGGATGGTGCGCAGGTAGGGCCAGAAGCCCATGCCGGTCTTGTTGGCGCCGAGTTCGATCAACGGCAGCAGCAGGTAAAGCAGCAGGCCGGCGATGCCGAACAGGAACATCCGGACCAGGAAGTTGAAGTTGAAAAAGCCGAATCCCCGGATCCACAGCAGGGCCAGCAGGAAGCAGGGAAACCAAGCGATCATCCCGTGGTTGTTGGCCATGCCCAGTCCGAACACGAAGGCCGCCAGCCACAGTTCGATTTCCCTCCGGGTCAGGCGATAGCTGAGGAGGGAATGAACCGCGAAAGCCAGCAACAGGAGATCCAGCATTTCCCCGGTGAACGCGGTGGCCTGTTCCCAGAACGTCAGCCCGAGCCCGAGGGCCAGACCGGCGAAGAGCGGGGGCACCCAGGCCAGGGGCAGGCTCAGGAGCGAGTGCTCGCTCCGTTCCCGCTGGCGCGACTCCGCCGTGCGGTCATACGGCAGCAGCGCGACGCACCGCACGAGCAGGCCCGCCGAGACCGCTCCCAGGAGCGCGGTCAGCGCGTTCAACGCCAGCGGCTGCCACGCTGCGGGCAGCCAGCGAAACGGCGCCGTCACGAGCACGAGCAGGGGCGCCGCAAACTGGGGCGACCAGTCCCATCCGGTGGCTCGCGCCACGGCCCCGAGCGAGTCGAGCCGGACCCAGCGGTTCAGGGTGACGAGGTACACCAAGAAAAGCCCCCCGGCCACGATCCAGGGCAGCCGGCGCTGCGCAAAGCCGAACGGAGACTCCTCGTCGTCGAACTCCGTTTCATCCGTCAGGTCCGGTTCATCCGGTCTGCGATCCGCGTTTTCTGCAGGAATTGGTCGGTCTTCCATAGGTTCTGGTCAGCTTGGGAAGTTGAACCCAGCCTTCGGGGCTTTGGCAAGAAAGGTTTGGACGGGTGATTTCGCCCTTCGGTCCGGCGTCGAGGGGACCCGCGCATGGTTGAACTGGCCAGCGGGCGGGCTTTCGGATTTGATCGCCGCATGCATGTCAGGAGTGACGAGACGGGGGTGGACCCGGCGGGCGGCGCGCAGTCGGTGCGGGTGGGCATCGTGGGCGCGTCGGGCTATTCCGGAGAGGAACTGGTGCGGCTGCTGCTCGGGCATCCGCTGGCCCGGCTTTCGGTGGTGACGTCGAGGCAGTATGCCGGCCGGACGGTCGCGGCGGTATTCCCGCGTTTCGCCGGGGCGCCCCGCGCGCGGGAACTGGTCTTCAGCGATCCTGCGGTGGAGGGGTTGGCGCGCGATTGCGAGGTGGTGTTCCTCGCGCTGCCGCACGGGGTGGCGGCGGAGTTTGCGGCGCCCCTGCTCGAGGCCGGTTGCCGGGTGATCGATTTGAGCGCGGACTTCCGGTTGCGCAGCGCCGAGGTCTATCGGGAGTTTTACCAGCACGATCACCCGGCGCCGGGTCTCCTGGAGGACGCGGTTTACGGGCTGCCGGAGGTGTATCGCGAGGCGATCGTCAAGGCGCGGTTGGTGGCCTCGCCGGGCTGCTATCCAACGAGCATCCTGCTGCCGCTGATTCCGTTGTTGCGGGCCGGACTGGTGCGCCCGACGGGCATCATCGCCAACTCGCTCAGTGGCGTGAGCGGCGCGGGGCGGAAGGCGGAGATCCCGTTGTTGTTCGTGGAATGCAACGAGAGCCTGCGGCCTTACGGGGTGCCCAAACACCGGCATCTTTCCGAAATCGAGCAGGAACTTTCCCGGGCGGCCGGGGAAGCGGTGACGCTGCAGTTCACGCCGCATTTGGTGCCGGTGAACCGCGGGATCTTGACGACACTGTACGTGGATCCGGTCCGGACGCCGGCGGACGTCACGGACGGGGAGGCCCTGCTCGAGGCCGTGGCGAAAGCCTGCGACGCCGCGTATGGCGCGTCGCCGTTCGTCCGGGTGCTGGGTGGTTCGGGGCTGCCGGATACCAAGAACGTGGTGGGCACAAACTGCCTCGAGTTCGCCTGGCGACTCGATCCGCGGACGCGGCGTCTGCTGGTGATGAGCGCCGAGGACAACCTGGTGAAGGGCGCGAGCGGGCAGGCCGTGCAGAGCTTGAATCTGATGTGCGGGTTCCCCGAGACGGCGGGGTTGGTGTGAGCGGGGCGGGCGGCGACGGGGGCCGGCCGCCCGGGGGAACGGGGCCGCGGCGGATCCGGTCGCCGGGGATTTGCGCCCGCTCCCGGTCGCGCCTAATCTTGGCGCCGGTTGCCCGGCGCGTTCGTTCGGGGGCCGGCGTCCTATGCACGAGACTTACGACCGCGACATCCTTCGGCTCGTCGATCAGCCCGCGCGGGTCTGGTCGGCGATTCATCCCCGGCTGGGGATTGTCGGGGGCGGGCAACTGGCGAAGATGACCGCCCTGGCGGGGCTGCAACTGGGCTGCGATGTCGTGGTCCTCGAACGCAACAACTACAGCCCCGCAGCGAATCTGGCCTCGCATTCACTCGTGGGCGACTGGGATTCCCCGGAGGCCCTGGTCAAGCTGGCCTCGCAAGTGGACGTGGTGACGCTGGAGAACGAGTTCGTGGATGCGGCCGGTCTGGAGGCGTTGGAGGCCTGCGGTTATTGCGTGCTCCCCACGTCGCGCACGGTGGCGCTGGTGCAGGACAAACTCGGCCAGAAGGAGGCCCTGCGCGCCGCCGGCCTGCCGGTGCCGCGGTTCGAGTCGGTGGCCAGCCCCGCGGATATCGAGGCGGGCGGCGGCCGTTTCGGATGGCCGCTTCTGGTCAAAGCCCGGCGGAACGCCTACGACGGCAAGGGCAACGTCACGCTGCGTGCCGCGGACGAGGTTTTCAATGCCTGGCACCGGCTGGGCGGGTCCGTCGGGCGCGGGTTGTTCATCGAGGAGTTCTGCGATTTCGAGGCGGAACTGGCCGTCATCGTAACGCGTGGGCGTCACGGCGGAACGGCGACGTACCCGGTCGTGCAGACCATCCAGCGCGACCACGTCTGTCACGTTGTGCAGGCCCCGGCTCCCGTTCCCGAGGAGATGGTGGCGAGGGCGGCGGAAATGGCCCGCGAAGCCGTGGCGGCGGTGGGGGGAGTTGGATCCTTCGGGGTGGAGCTGTTTTGGAAGCGGGACGGCAGCCTGGTGATCAACGAACTCGCGCCGCGGGTGCATAACTCGGGGCACTACACCATCGAGGCCTGCGTGTGTTCGCAATTTGAGAATCACGTCCGGGCGGTGCTGGGCTGGCCGCTCGGCGAGACCCGGATGGTGGCGCCCGCAGCGGTCATGGTGAACCTGCTGGGCCGTGGCAAGGCGCCCGGACGTCCGGTGGGCCTCGGCGAGGCGCTCGGGGTCCGCGGCGCCCATGTGCATCTCTACGGCAAGGCGATGAGCGGTCCGGGTCGCAAGATGGGACACGTGACCGCCCTGGGCGCCACCCTGGCCGAGGCCCGGGCCATCGCAGAGGAGGCCGCAGGCCGGATCGGTTTCGGTGGCGGGGAAAACTGAGGCCGCAGCCCGTTCCCTTCAGGAGAGTATTATAATGAGCCGCCAATCCCAATCCCCGCCGCTGATCGGCATCATCATGGGCAGCGATTCAGACTGGCCCACCTTGCAACCTGCGGCCGCAGCTTGCGCGGGCTTCGGCGTGCCGTTCGAGGTCCGTGTGGTTTCCGCGCATCGGACGCCCGACGACATGGCCCGCTATGCGCGGACGGCGCACCGGCGGGGCCTGCGGGTGATCATCGCCGGGGCCGGCGGCGCGGCGCATCTCCCCGGGATGGTGGCCAGCCACACGCCGTTGCCCGTGATCGGGGTGCCGGTCGAGAGTCGCGCCCTCAAGGGCCTGGACTCGTTGTTGTCGATCGTGCAGATGCCGGGCGGGGTTCCCGTGGCGACGGTGGCCATTGGCGGCGGTCGTAACGCGGGTTTGCTGGCGGTGCAGATCCTGGCCGCCGCGGATCCCGGATTGCAGCAGCGCGTGCTGGCGTTCAAACGGGAGTTGGCGGCGGAATCCCGCGCGAAGGGCCGCCGCTTGCAGGCGAAGGAACCGGCCTGACCCAATCGCCGCCCCGCAGTCCGGCAGGGAGTCGGACTCGCGCCCCCGGATGGAAGGGCGCGAGGCCGGTTGAGGTTCAATCCTCGCCCTGGGCCTTGGTGAAGCCGGGCTGGCCGTCGAACTCGGGGAGCTTCTCGATCTGCATCCAGCGCAATCCCGCCGTCTCGATGGATTCCAGCAAGCGGTGCACCCGAGCCAGATCGGGAGTGGCGGCGGGCTGAAGATCAAGGAACCGGCACCGCCAGTGATCGATGCAGTCGGTGCCGGCTCCCCGCGAGGGGTACACCTGGGTGCCGCGATTCGAGATCATCTTGAGCTTGAACCCGGCGGGCCCGGCAAGCCCCGTGAGCAGGTCGCCCAGCACGGCGGGCTGCAGCGCCGCCTCGATGAAGATATCCATGCCCAGGTCGCTCCGGGTCTTCGGTTGGACGGTGACGATCCGGTCGCCGCGCACCGGGACCTTCAAGGGTTTCTGGCTTCGCGCCTGAACTTCCGCGGGGGTGCGGCCCAAGTTGCCAATCACCGCGTCGGCAAAGGCCGTCGTGCCGGCCGCCCGTTCGTCGCCCACCACGTCGCGGGTTACACTGCGTCCGTCGGCAAGCGTGACCAACACGGCGTTCTCGATGCGCTCGGCGGCGGCCATTTCGCCGAGGTGTCGCAGCATCATGACGCCGGACAGGATCAGGGCGGTGGGGTTGGCCACGTCCTTGCCGGCATACTTCGGCGCCGAGCCGTGGACCGCCTCGAAGATCGCCACTTCGTGGCCCAGGTTGGCGGACGGCGCGAAGCCCAGTCCGCCGACGAGGGCCGAGGTCAGGTCGCTGAGGATGTCGCCGTTCATGTTCGTGGTGACGATGACCTCGAACTGCTCCGGTTTCTTGACGAGTTGATGGGCGCAGTTGTCGACGACGATATGCTGGGCCTTCAGGTCGGGGAACTCCGGGGCAAGCGACTCGAAGGTCCGTTTCAGCAACCCTTCGGTCAGCTTCATGATGTTGGCCTTGGTGGCGCAATGCACCGAGGTGCGGCCCTGCGCCCGCGCGACCTCGAACGCCAGTCTCGCGATCTTCTCGCAGCCCTTGTGCGAGATGAGCTTGAGGCA
Source organism: Verrucomicrobiales bacterium (assembly GCA_024233305.1). Taxonomy (GTDB): domain Bacteria; phylum Verrucomicrobiota; class Verrucomicrobiia; order Limisphaerales; family J093; genus J093. Next base: position 290,416 of record JACKPV010000022.1, on the reverse strand, counting down.
TTGGGCCACGCCCGGCGTCTGCATGTGCTCGATGCCGGCGTACAGGTCTTCGACGTTTTCGCGGACCACGACCAGGTCGATCCCGCGACCGGCATAGGGGGTCGGCACGCCGGGGAATTCGCGGATCGGTCGGAGGTTGGCGAAGGTCTCGAAGAGCTTGCGCAGGGTGACATTGGCACTCTTTTCACCGTGGCCAACCGGGGTTTCCAACGGGCCTTTGAGGGCCACGCGGGTGCGGCTGATGGAATCGATGGTGTCGGCCGGCACGCCCGAGGCAACTCCCTTGAGGAACACCGAGGCGCCGGCGTGAGCGGTTTCCCAGGCGATGCGCACCCCGGAGGCGTCGATGATGCGTTGGGCGGCGTGGACGACTTCGGGGCCGATGCCATCGCCCGGGATGAGGGTGACGGGATGGGTTTTCATGCGGCGGCGGCGAGGAGGGAACCGTTTGGTTGGGAGGCGAAGGGGATGGAATGCGCCGGGCTGCCGGCATCAACCGCCCATTCCCGCGCCACGATTTCCGCGAGGGCCGGGAGATTCGGGGCACCGTGCGGGAGGGGCTTCTGCACCGCCCGACCGTCGAGGTTTATCCGGATGCCATCCGGTTCGATCCAGGCGCCGGCGAGCTGTTCGTGCAACTGGCCGAGGGCTTCGGCCGGTTTTCGTCCGCACAGCCACAGCACCTCGCCACCGAGGCTCGCCGCTTCGACGGCCATGGCGGTGTCGTCGACGGGGAGGAGCCAGTGGGTCGGACGGACGGTTTGCCGCAGCCGGGCAAGGGTCTCCTGCCGCAGCGCGACGGCCAGCAAACCCCGGGGGCCGGGGATGCACTGTCCGTCCGGGTGGGGCGGGGTTGTCCCGGTTGCCAGCGGGTGGACCGGGCCTTGTTCGATGGATAACGCAGTCGCTTGTTTTGTCATACGCCCCACCAGTAGCGCGCGGCGGTCCCGGGCGAAATTCGACAAAAAGAAAAGGTTCGTTCTGTTTTTTGGAATGACGGAATCTCGAGGGCGTGGCGCAGCTCAACTACCACCATCTCCGCTATTTCTGGGTGATCGCGCGGGAACGGAACCTGACCCGCGCCGCCCGGATGCTCAATGTCTCGGCGTCGGCGTTGAGCACCCAGCTCCGTCTGCTCGAGGGCGAACTCGGCCAGGCCCTCTTCGAGCGCACCCGGAAGTCACTCGTTCTGAGCGAGGCCGGCCGGCTGGCGTTCGATTATGCGGAGACAATTTTCCGGGCGGGGGAGGAGCTGCTGGACACGTTCGCGGGCCAGACCCCGGCGCAACGGAAGATCCTGCGGGTTGGCGCCATGGCCACACTCTCCCGAAACTTCCAGCTGGATTTCATCCGACCGCTGCTGGCCCGCCACGAGGTCGAGGTCGTCCTGCGCTCGGGGAACCTGCGGGAGTTGCTCGTCCAGCTGGAGGCCTACAGCGTCGATGTGATTCTGGCGACGGAACCGGTCCGCACCGATGCCGGGCTGAACCTGCAGAACCACCTGATCGCGGAATACCCCGTGAGTTTGGTGGCGGCGCGGAAGGTGAAGGTCACGCGGGAGCCGTTTCCCCGGAACCTCCGCCATGTCCCGCTGGTGCTGCCCGCGCGGGGCAGCGCGATCCGCGAGGCGTTCGACGCCTTGCTGGCCGGGGCCGGCATCCGTCCTCACATCGCGGCGGAGGCGGATGACATGGCGATGCTGCGCCTGCTGGCGCGGGAGGGCGTCGGGGTAACGCTGGTGCCGCCGGTCGTGGTGCGCGACGAACTGGAGGGCGGGCGTCTGCTGGAGATCGTGCGGGTGCCGGGGCTGACCAAGCCGTTCCATGCGGTCACCTTGTCGCGGCGGTTTCCGCATCCGGTGGTGGCGGAGCTGATCGGGCATTCGGTCCGCGCGCACGTGCAGGGGCCGCCGGGCGATCCGGGCCACTGATCGCGCGGCCGGCCGGCGGCGCTACTCGAAGAACTCCACCTGGCCGCTGCGCACGTCGTACAGGGCGCCGAGGATCTTCAAGGCCCCGTGGTCGACCATGCGGCGGAGGCTCTCGCTTCGTTCGGTGATGAGTCGGTTGTTGCGCCGCACGTGATTGCGGTAGAGCTCGTCAACGCGTTCCTGTCGTTGGTCGGGCGTGAGGTCGTGCCAGCCTTCGAGCCGGGCCGGCACGATGCTTCGCTGAACCTCTTCGAGCACCGGATCCAGGTGCGCGCAGCCGGTGATGTGCGCGGGGTCCCGCTGCTCGCGGAAGGCCTGGATGGCCATGCGCATGACCGCGCTGTTGCTGTGGCCCATCATGACGACGAGTTTCGCGCCGGCGACGGCGCAGGCGTATTCGAGGCTGCCGAGGACCCCTTCGCTCACGAGGTTGCCGGTTACCCGGGCGCAGAAGACGTCGCCGAGACCGGCGTCGAAGATCAGTTCGATCGGGGTCCGGGAACTGGCGCCGCTGACGATGATGGCGAGCGGGTGGTGCTCGGTGGCGGTGGTTTCGCGCTGGCGGATGAGGTCCCGGGTGAGCAACTGGCCCGAGCGGAAACGTTCGTTGCCTTCGCGCAGGATCTGGAGCACCTGGTCGGGGGTGAGGTTGGCCTGGATTTCCCGGGTGGAGTAATCCACGTACTGGACGCGGTCCTCGAGTTGTTCGTAGTGGTCCTGGAGTCCGGCCAGGCTCACCTGCACGCCACGCACCGGGGCGATTTCCTTCTGATACTCGGTGATCAGGCCCAGGACGTCGTTGTCCAGATAGGCGGTCTGCCGGGCGTCGATCATCACGTGTCCGTTGCGCGGGACGGCATCAAGGGCGCGGCTGAGGGCGACGCGGTTCAGGAAGCTGACCTGATTGGCGAGTTCGATGCGGAGGACCTCGCTGCCGACGTGTTTTTCGCGGATCTGGCGGAGCGGTCGTTGCAGATTGCTGCGGAGGATGAAGACGATGCTGAAGCCGAGGCCGATCAGGATGCCGACGAGCAGGTCGGTGAGGAGGATGGCGGCCACGGTGACGACGAAGGGCAGGAACTGGTTCCATCCCTGGCGCCACATCTGGCGGAACAGCCGGGGCGCGGCGAGTTTGAAGCCGGTCATGATCAGGATCGCGGCCAGACAGGAGAGCGGAACGAGGTTCAGCCAGTGGGGCAGCAGGGCGACGCTCAGGAGGAGGAGGCACCCGTGCAGCACGGCCGAGCGCTTGGTCTTCGCCCCGGCGTTGATGTTTACCGAGCTGCGCACGATCACCGAGGTGACGGGAAGGCCGCCGACGAGCCCGGCGGTCAGGTTGCCGACGCCCTGGGCGATCAGTTCGCGGTTGGTGGGCGACACGCGTTTGAGCGGGTCGAGCTTGTCCACGGCTTCGAGGTTGAGCAGCGTCTCGAGCGAGGCCACGAGGGCGATGGTGATCGCCGCGGTATAGACGCGCGGATTCTGCAGGGCGGCGAAGTCGGGGAGTTGCAGGAACCCGAAGAAGCCGGCGAGCCCTTCGGCCACGGGAACCTGAACGAGGTGGGATTCTTCGATCAGCCAGGGGCCGCCCAGCCGCGTGAGGAGGAGGTTGATGGACACGCCCGCGACCACCACCACGAGCGGTCCGGGCACCAGCGATTGCTTGAGCCATTTCACGCGGTCCCAGACCAGCATCAGGGCTACGGACACCGATCCGATCAGCGCCGCACCGGGATGGATGCCGAGGAAGGAGTGGGCGAGGGCGGTGAAAGTGTTTTCGTGCTCGGGTTCCTGGAAGGACATCAGGCCGAGGGCCTCCTCGTCGTGGCCGACCAAGTGCGGGATCTGTTTCAGGATGAGGATGAGGCCGATGGCGGAAAGCAGGCCCTTGATGACGCTTGAGGGCACGAAGTCGGCAATCGAGCCGGCGCGGATGATGCCCAGCAGGATTTGCAGCCCGCCGGCGAGCAGCACGGCGAGGAGAAAGGCATCGAATGAGCCCAGGGTGGCGATTTGGGCTGCCACCACGGCGGTCAAACCCGCCGCGGGGCCGCTGACACTGGTGTGCGACCGGCTGAGCACTCCCACGACGATGCCGCCGATGACACCCGACAGGATCCCCGAGAAGAGGGGGGCGTTGGAGGCCAGCGCGATGCCGAGGCAGAGGGGCAGGGCCACCAGGAAAACCACCAGGCCGGCGGAGGCATCCGCGAGCAGGGCTGGACGGCCATTGTCGGCGAGAGTCCGATCGGGTTGGGCGGAATCGCTCATAAATGAAGGCGTTGGCGGGCGGCAGGGAAAGGGAAGCCGGAAGGCCGGCGGATCAGCGCCCGGTACGTCCGCCGGTGGAAACGCGGCTGCCGCTCTGGACGCTGACGTCCCCGAATTTCACGAACTGACCGGTTTCGGCTTCGTATTGGAAGATCTCGCCGGTGTCCATCTTGTACATCCACGCGTGAAGCCGGATGCGACCGGAAGAAAGGTTGGCGGCCACCACGGGCAGGGTGCGCAGATGTTCGAGCTGCACGAGGACGTTCTCCTCGGCGGCGGCGTTCACCCGGGCCACCCCTTTCAAGTGGCCGTAATGTGCCCGCACGATCTCGCGGGTGGCGTCGGCGTGACGCAACCAGTTCTGCACGGACGGCAACCGGCCGGAATCCTCGCCGGCGGCCGAGTCGACGACGGCCTGCATGGCGCCGCAGCGGGTGTGGCCGCAGACGATGAGGTCCTGGATGCCGAGGGCGGTGACCGCGTATTCCACCGCGGCGAGTTCGCCGTTGTTGCTGGTGCCATAACAGGGCACCAGATTGCCGACATTGCGGACAATGAAGAGCTGGCCGGGTTCGGAATTGGTGATGAGATTGGGAACGATTCGTGAATCGGCGCACGTGATCAGGCAGGCCTCCGGCTGCTGGCCGCTTTTGAGGCGGCGGAACAGTTGCTCACGTTCGCGAAAGCCGACGTGCTGGAAGTGGTGGATTCCTTGGACGAGTTGTTGCATGGCGGGTTGCGGATTGATCCAGACGGCTGCGGTGGTCCTCGAAAGGCGGCCGGTCAAACCGGCCTGCTGGAGGTGGTTGCGGCAGCAGGGGATGCCGCCCGGCGTTCGGTGGACTCGGGTGGTTGAATGAGACCATGCGCCGGCCGGCGCTCGGCGCCGCCGCGTGATCCGCATCCGTGGATGCGGCAATGGCCGCTCCCGGACGGTACGGGGAACGGGGCCTGCAAGCGGCCACCGTGGTCGCAGCAATGATGCTTTGTTTTGTGCAATCGCGAAAAGTGTGATGCGAACTGGGGGGTGTCAAATATGAGGGCGACGACTTTCCCGGACCGTCGCGTAATGGTCTCGCCGCCGTTGGAGTGGACGCCTTCCCGCTGGGGAAGGGGGGGTGCGAGCGGGATACGTGGAACCGGGCACGCAGCGGAGAATTCGGGTCGCGTGGCGGGTCAGGGAGAGCGGTGGCTACCCGCATCCGCGCGCGCATTGCGATCCATGGTTGCCGGCGGAGTGGTGGCTCCGGGATAGGTTCAGCGGAATGGCGCCTCCGCGGATGGCCTTCCCGGTGGTCCCGGATTCACGTCCCGTTCAACGTGGTGTTTCCCCGGACGCGGGCGGTGCGGACTCGCGCTCCTGCATCCAGTCGCGGATGAGGGGGGCGTCCCGCTCGACGTCCCGCAGGAGCTGTTCCGCTTCCTGCGGCGTGCGGGTCACCTGGGGACGGAGGAAGACGAGCAGTTCCTGTTCCTTTGAAACCGTGTCCTTCTTCTTGAAGAGGTACCCGAGCAGCGGAATGTCCCCGAGCAGCGGCACCTTGCGGACGGTCCTGGATTCCTCGGTTTGAATGATGCCGCCGAGCACCAGGGTCTGGCCGTTGTGGACGGTCACTTCGGTGCGGAAGTCCCGCGTATCGATGATCGCCCCGCCGAGGATGGTCTCGCCCTCGCGGATATTCGAGGACTCGACGCGGATGCGCAGGGTGACATCCGAGTCGTTGTTGATGTAGGGGGTGATCTCCAGGATGATGCCGACGTCGCGGTACTGGAAGTTGTCGTTGCGTCCGCCGACATCGGTGTTGAGGCTGCTGGCGATGAAGGGGACCTTCGAGCCCACGAACAGGCGGCCGATTTCGTTGTCGGCAACATTGATCTGCGGTTCGGCGAGGACCTTCAGTCCGACGGTTTTCTTGAGGAACTGGAGGAGGAAATCCATGCTGATGGAGGAGCTGAGAATCCCGCGGCGCATCGAGTCGGGCATGGTGTTGCCCAGGAACGTTTCGCTGTACTCGGCGCCGACGTTGGCCAGCAGGGAGCCGTCCAGATCCTCGGCGGTGAACACCTGGGAGCCATCGGGTGACCAGCGCATGCCGAGCTTTTCGCGGAAATCGCTGGAGACAGCGACGATGCGGGCTTCGAGCAGGACCTGGGACGTCGGGACATCGAGTTCGTTCACGAGCTTGAGCACCTGGGGCAGCAGGTGGACGTTCGAGGTGATCATGAGCGAGTTGCTGCGGCGTTCGGGGACGATCCGGACGCGGCCCACCAGATCGCTGATGGGGCGGACGCTGCTCCGGCCGTCGAGCGAGCGAGCGTTGTCCTGCTGCCCTCCCAACCACGGGTAATAGGCTTCCTCGACCGCCTCCTGTTCGAGTTCAAAGCCGGTTTCCTGCGTGCCGGATGGTTGCTGCGGGGTGCCCCCCTGCTGCGGCGTGCGCGGTTGCGCCTCGTTGCGCAGCGGCGGGGAACCGCCCCGGGCGAAGAGGATGTTGATGCTCTTGGCGATCTCGATGGCCTGGGCGAAGCGGAGTTCGAGCCGGATGGTGGTTTCGCCGGCCTGGGAAGGCACGTCGAGCTGCTTGAGCACCGCTTCGACGGCGTCCAGGTTTTCCGGTGAATTCGAGGTGACGATGATCGAGTTCGAATACGGCTCGCTCGTGATGCGCACCTTGCCGTACAGCCGGCCGGCATCCTGATCGGTCGACGACGACGAATACATGTCGTAGTAGGGATCCCAGTAACTTCGTTGTTCGCGGCGGCGCAGGAAGAGTTCGTTCAGCACGTCCTCGATGTCGACGGCGCTCACGTAGCGCAGCGGGAAAATCTTGGGAGCGAGGCTGTCGTCGGCCACGGGTTCGTCGAGGGTTTTGATCATTTCCTCGATGCTGTCCATTTGCGCCGGCGGGGCCTGCACGATGACGGTGTTCCGGCGCCGGTCGGCGACGACGCGCAGCTTGCCGCCACTCTCGCCGCCGGGCATCGGCGGATAGTAGTAGATGTAGCGGGACATGCCGCTCTGGTCCTGGCTGAGGTCCTGGAGTTGCTGGGCAACGTCCTCGGCGTCGGCGTTTTTGAGCGGGAACGCGCGCATGACCTTTTCCTGCGCCTCGTCGGTGTCGAGGGATTCGACGAGCCGCTCGAAGGCTTTGAAGTTGGACTCGCTGGAGAGGATGATGATCGCGTTGGCGCGGGAGTCCGCGGCGACCTCGATGGTGTCCTTCAGGGAGCTGCCGCTCATCCTCTGGTAAAGCGGAGCGATCTCGCGCACCAGATCTTGCGCGCTGACGTGCTTGAGCGGGAGGACGCGCAACGTCACGTCCTGGGGCTTTTCCTGATCGAGGATGCCGATGAGTTCCTCGATCTCGGGCAATCGCGAGCGGGGAGCCGCCACGATCAGGCGGTTGGCGGTGCTGTCCGCCCAGACCCGGAAGCTGTCGGTCGGGCCGGTTGAACCGGTGATGGTCGGGCCGCTGGAGGAGGGCGGGGACGAGTCCGGCAGGGAAACTCCGGGGGGCAGGGAAACGCCGGGCGGCAGCGAGGGCCGGCTCGACGAGGAGGATCGGCGGGCGGAGGGGCCGGAACTGCTCGAGGAGGCCGGCGCGGCTTTCGCGTTGAGGATCAACCCCAGCAGGTTCGCCAGCTGACTCGCCTCGGCGTGCTTGAGCGGGTAAAGCTCGACCACCGTGTCCCCGGGTGAGGGGACGTCCAGCTCCTTGATCAACTCGGTCAGCAACCGGATGTTCGCGGTGGAATCGGTGACGATGAGCTGGTTGGACCGGGCGTCGACATCGACGATGGCCTTGTCCGAGAGGACGACCTGGATGCGGTCCTTGAGTTCGTCGGCCTTGATGTGTTGCAGGGCAAAGACCTTGAGGAGGGGCTGGTTGCCCTCGGGGATTTCGTCCTGTCCATCGGTAAGCAACTCGGGCGCGAAGCTGGGCTCCTGACCCTTCGGCACGATCAGGATGGCGTCCCGGGACTCGATCACCGAACAGTCTTCGAGGAGCAACGCGCGATACAACAGGTTCAGGGCATCGCGGAGCGGGAGGGGGCTCGGGCTGACGATGGTGAGCTGGCAATTGACGCGCGGGTGTTTCACGACGCTTTTGCCGGTGGTTTTGGCCAGCCAATCGACGAGCATTTCGATGCGGGCGCCTTTGAAGCTGAGCTGGATCAGGTTCGTGGAACTGGTTCCGACGACGTTGGCGCCGCCGGCGTCCGGTGCGGCGATGGGACCGGCCAAGTCGCCGGGGATTGGCGGGGTGACCGGCGCCGTGGTGTTCGTGGTGCCGATGAGGGCGGCGGTCAGGGCGTTGGTTGCCGACGCCACTGCGTTGGTTCCATCCGCGGTGGGGGCGGCGCTGACATTCGTGTCTTCGGCGGTTGTGTCGGGGGCGTTGGTGATGCTGGCGTCTTCTGCGCCTGGCGGAGTGGACGGCGGCTCCGCTGGTCCGGGGGGCTTGCGGCTGAACAGAACACCGAGGAGGACGCCTGCGCACAGGAGCGCGACGCCGGAAAGCACGTAACGGGTGGGGCGCATGATCAGGGAGCGGGTGACGGGGTGGCGGGCATGAGGGACTCACCGGGGAGCCCGGGAAAGAGGACCAGTTCCTGGGGTTTGCCTTCGACCTCGACCAGCACCCGGTTCGCGCCGATGCGGAGGACCTTTACCCCGCCGATTTCCTCGCCTTCGGCGGCGATGCCGGATTGACCGGAAGGGGTCTGCAGGAAGGCGTGTTGGCCGGCGAGTCCGAGGAACATGAGCGGTTGCGGCCGGGGCAGGCGGCCAAGGATTTCACTCTGCAAAATGGTGTCGACCTGGTTCTGGATGTTGGTCGGAAGCGGTTCGGGAGGGGCGCCCCCGGGGAAGCCCGGGGGCAGGCCCGTCGGCCTTCCGGGAGGCCGTCCGGTATCCGGTTCGTCGGCCTCGTCCGGCGGCGGGGGATGGCTGCTCACCCTCAGCGCAGCAAGGTTCGGCAGGTCCACGCCCTGCAGCGGGTCCGACGAACGGGTCAACCCGGCGAGTTGAAAGAGCAACAGTCCCGCCAGCAGTGCGCAGGCGAGCTTCAGGATCGGCTCCCAACGGTCACGCATTGCCGGTTTCCTCTGCTTTCCACCGCTCGAAGTCCACGATCACGACGGTGAGGCTGAGCTTGAGCAGGTTGGGCTGGCGCGGGTCGGCCTCGATCCCGACCGAATCCACGACGAGCGGAAAGCCGAGTTCGTCGAGCCGGGCGAGCCAGCCCAGCAAAGCCGGCATGGGTCCCATCGCTTCCAGGCGCATGGAGGCCAGTTCCCGGGCCGAGGGGTTTCCGGCGGATTCACGCACGGGGCCGAGTTGCACGCCGCCACTGCGGGCCGCGTTCTGGATCGCGGCGCTGGCTTCGGCCACCAGTTCCATTCCGGGAAGCCGGACCGGGTCGAGGTGGATTTCGGTCTTCAGCTTCTCCAATCGAAGGAGCCGGTTCTCGTACGGGCGGAGATCCTGTCGGAACGCCTCGACCTCGCGGGCGAGCGCCTGTTGACGGGCGCCGCCGGACGTGAGGCGTCGCCAGGCGCCCGGGCCGTAGAAGAGCCCGAGATAGATCAGCAGACCCAGCGTCGCGATCCGGATCGTGCGTATCTCCTGGTTGGTCAGCGTGCGCATCAGGGGTCAGGGGGCTTGAGGTGGGACCTGGATGATCGTGGGAGGGGCTTCGGAAACGGTGGCCCCGGACGGCATCCCTGCGGGCATTCGCACACCCGACGGCGGGGTGAATCCAGGGGGAAGGGACACTCCGGGGGGCAGCGCCACGCCTGGAGGCAGGGCGGCTTCCGGCGGCACCATGCCCGCTGGAAGTCCGGACGGCCTGGACAACATCATCCCGGGGCCGGGCATTCCGGGCATACCAGGGAGTGAGAGGTTGTTGGTCACCGCCGGCAGTTCGGGCAGGGCGCGGATGCTCGCCGGATCCCAGCGGGCGGCGATGCGGAAGGCGGTCTTCTGCTGGTTGGGTTCCGGGGTCTGCTCCTCCAGCACGACACTCGTGAAGGCGCCCGATTCAACGAGTTTGGTGCGGAAGTCGGTCGGGGGTTGCTGACCTTGCAGGGCGCCGCGAATCAGCAGATCGCCGCGGCGACTGAGGGCCACCGATTCGACCTGCAAACCCGGGGTTGCCGATTCGGCCACGACCGCCAGAAGCCGCAGGTAGGGATGCCGGTTCGTCTGCAGGTATTGGAGGAAGCCCAGTTGCTGGTCGATCAGGGGCAGAGACGCGCGGTAGGACCGGACTTGCTTGATGGCCTGGTCGAGCCGCGCGTGCTCCCGGGAAGTCCCCGCGATTCGCGCCAGGAAACATGCCAACAGCAGCAGCGCAGCGACCAGTGCCCAGCGGTTTCGCAAGCCCGAGGAGGCGCCCTTCGGTGTCGCTGCCGGATCGGTCCGAAGCGTCAGGGGCGGCAGCTTTCGTCCGTGATCGGTCAGGCGTTGCAACCCCTGGAGCGTTGCGTCGTGCGGCGGGCCCGGGGCGAGCGGGACGGATGCGATCGGGAGGTCCCGTTCGAGGATCTGGCGGATGGCGCCCGGCGGGTCATTGAGCGCATCGCTCTCGGCCGGGTCGGTCGAGAAACGCAGGCTTCGGCCGAGCAGCGCCGGGTCGAGGGTGGGGGGTTCCGTCGGTGTCGCGGCCAGCGAACGGGTGCCCCAGGGCAGGCAGTGGATGCCGGTTGGAACCCCGTTGTTGAACGCGATCAACTCGGCGTCATTGGGGCGAAGGTCGAGCAGGGCCCAGGGTTCGGAAGCGGGCGGGCAGAGGCGTGCCTGGGCCAGGGCGGCGAGGGTGAAAACCGGATCCAGTCCGCCCGCCTCGAGGAGCTGCCGGTAGTCCTCGATCAACTCGCGCCGGACGGCGAAAACGAGCGTCTCGACGGGTTGCTCCGCGGGCTTCAGGGGCTGGGACTGGCCGTTGTTGCGCATTGTTCCCCAGGCGAGTTGCGCGGGGGGCAGGGGAAACTCGCTTTCGATCTGGAGCCGCAGCAGCCGCTCTCGTTGGTCGTCAGGCACGGGGGGCAGGGTCACGCAACGGAGCGACACGCCGCGGACGCCGATGGCGCAGATGGCGCGGCGTCGCAGCTGCCAGGCTCCCGGTTTCAGGAACCCCCGCAACTGCGTCGCGAGCGATTGCCGCGTGGCTTCGGTGAGCCGTCCGTTCGGCTGCCGGGCCAGTTCCGCTTCGAAGTCGCGCCCACCGTCGAGCAGGCGGAGCCGGTCCTGGCTGATGGCGATCAGCACCGGCTTGGCGGGGATGAAGGGGAAGCCGTTCACAAGTTCTCCCGGTAGGCGAGGGTGTTGATGTCCGAGGCGCCGAGGTGGACGATCACTTCCATGCGTTGCCGGGCACCGGTGGCGGGGACGAGGCCTTCGCTGAGGATGCGAAACGTCTCCGAGCGGGTCGTGACCCGTGGCGCCAGCTGGCGGAGTGCGTCAGTCGTGAGGCCGGGCACGTCGAGCAGGGCGGCAACATTCGGAAAAAAGCCGGCGGAACTTCGCCGGGACACGATTGCCTGCGCGAGTTCGCGGTCGAGGCCAGGCAGGCAGGCGAGCACCTCGACACCGGCGGTATTAACGTTGACCAGCCCGGGCAGGGTGGTGGCGTCGCTCACGGTCACCGAGTCGGCGATGTCCTTGAGCAGGGATTCGCTGATGAGGGGCGCGCCGGTCAGGTTGGCGGATGCGGCGGGACGGCCTGCGGGACCGGGGCCCCCGCCGGTCTGGACCCGGGGTGATTCGATCACCATGGGCTGGGCCGCGCCTTGGGGCGGGGGCGTCGGTCCAAAGCCGGACTGTCCCGGGTCCTGGGGCGCAGGGGCGCGGACGTTCAGCAAGTCGACAATGCTCTGGAACTCCTGGGCGCCGCGCGTCGCCACAATGCCGGCTGCAATGGCCTCGGTGATGCCGGGGACCGTGCTGAGCGTCGCGGCGTCGGCGGTCTGGACGTTCACGCGTTCCTCCCCGGAAGCGCTGGCGTTCTCGACCGCGGAGGAGACCGTGAGCCAGGACGACCATCCGGGATCCAGCACGCCGTCCTGGTTGTCGGGCGGCTGCGAGAGATCGCCGTCGTTCTCCTCGGGATCGAGCAGCCCGTTCAGGTTTGCGTCCTCGCCCACGAGCAGTGGCCGGGTGACGCCCCGTACCATCAGCATTTCGGCGACGCTTTGGAAGGGGCCGTTCCGGGGGCGGTAGGGCGAGGGCAGACCTGCGTAGGACTCGATTTCGGCGCCGTTGGGCGTGACCTGATCATCGTCGTCGCGCCAGTCCAGGATGGCGGGAACGAGTTCGGCCGGCATGAAGGGCAGTCGGCCGAGTTCCTCCGCCGAAGCGGTGTTCACGTTCAGCCGGCTTTCCTCGTCGAGCACGCCGTAACGGATCGGCACAGATCCCCGGCCGGTGTCCCCGTGAAGGACGCTGAACGAACCGCGTCCCAGCGGCACGTCGCGGAACAGCTCGGGAGCATCAAGGAGTTGGCCCGAATGATTGACGTGGCTGCGGCGGCGTTGGGCGGCCTCGCGGTACAGCAGCGCCTTCGCCCGTTCCACCCCGGCCAGCGCGAGGTAACGGGCCTGGATGGTGTCGCCGAACTGATGGCCAATGCGCAGACCGAGGCTCGATGAATGCAGGCCGCCTATCACGACCACCGACAGGACGGCCACACACCACAGGACGCCCACCAGAACCGAGCCGTGGCGGCGGTTCACGAGGGGCCTCCCGGCACGGGCGCGCCTGAGGGTCCGGCGGCGGGTGGTTGCGGCGGTGCGTTGGTCGAGGAGCCGGACGGCCGGGACTCGGGCAGGTGGGCCAGGTTGAGGTAGGCGACGGTCTGCAGCACGAACGGGGGTGGGGGCTTCTCCGTCGAGGCTTCCGGTGTCGCCGCCGGAGATTCCCCGGCGTCGAACCACAGCGTGATGCGGACGGCGTCGGGCATGCCCTCGAGGTTGGCGGGTTCCAGCCAGGAGTTTTCTCCCTGGCGCCGTCTATCAGGATCCCCCCATTCGTCGTACCAGTCCCAACCGTCGTAATACTCGAACCGAAGGCCCTGCAAGCCGCGGACGATTTCCTCGCGGGCGCCTCCGGCCAACGGTTTGTCATCCGGGGTCCAATCCCGACGCCGGTAGAGCACCCAGTCGTCCGCTTCCCCGTCCGGCTCGAGGAAGTAACTGACTTCGCACCAGTCGGCGGGGGGATCGTGGCGGGTGATCGACAGGTTGCGGGTGGCGAAGTCGAGGTTGTCCGCCTCCACTTCGCCGAGCCGCCGGTTCATTCCCAGGAAGGCGAACCGCGAGGAAAGGGGGCAGGCACTCCGCAGGTCGGCGGAGATCAGGGCCAGGGCCACGCGCCCGGATTGCAGCACGTCGGACCGCGCCTCAATCGTCCGGCGACCGGCGATCGCCGCGCTGAAACACGCATAGGTGGCCGTGAGCACCATGGCCATCAAGGCGGCGCTGATCAGCAGCTCGATCAACGTGAAGCCCACCGTCCGCCCACGTCTCGCCGCCGGTGAACGCCCGCCCCGGACCACGGACCGGTTGAGAAGCTGGTGATTCACCGGCGGGGACTTCGGTTGCGATCCCGGCCGCCCGTGGCGTCCGGGGTCGTGTTGTCGGTCGAAACCGTCGGCGAGACCGGAACGTCGAACAACAGCGTGCGCAGTTCGTAGACGGGCCGGTCGGATTCCTCGAGTCGCACGGTGACCACGACCTCGTAAAGGCCGTCGAGGTCGGTTTCGGTGAGGCTTTCCTGCCAGCGGTAACCGGCAAGGTCCTGTTCGCCGCGGCCCTCGCGTCCGCCCGCGGAGAGAAACCCCTCGGCCCGCAGGATTTCGATCCGTCCGGCGGCCATCAACGCGGCCCGCGTTTCGATTTCGGATTCCTTGCTGGACCGGAGGGCGGTGGCGACGCCGTGGGTCATGCCGGCCACGCCCACGCCCAGGATCAGTACGGCGCACAGCACCTCCAACAGGGAGAAGCCGGCGGTCTGGGGGGTGCGCTTCATTGTCGGGGCAGTGCGCGGACTCGGACGCGGGCGGTGACCGGGTTGACTTCCAGGGCCTGGCGGAAGCCCTGACGATCTTGCAGTACCAGCGTCACCGCATCGGCGGTGCCGTCGGGATAAAAGGTGGGCGGCTGATCGACCGGTGGCGATGACCGGGGTTCATCGGACGCGGACGAAGCCCCGTCCCGTTCGGGTTCGAGGGAGGTTCCCGACGGCAGCAGGCGGACGGCGATGCGCGGATCGAGGTCGCCCACGGCGCCCGGGGTGTAAGGAATCGCGGCGAATCCCGCCCGGCCGTCTGGGCCGCGTCTTCGGGTCTCCAGGAAGAAGCGATGCTCGTTGGTGTCGAGTCGCAGGCGGTGCGGCTGGCTCAGGGTCACCGCCCGGCTGTAGGCGAGTTCGATCGCGCCCACCAAGCGTCGGCACTGGGCGTGCAGGCGTTCGGCTTCCAACGTCCCCTGCATCGAGGGGATGATCGAGGCGGTCAGGATGCCGAGCAGGAGAATCACGACCATCAGTTCGATCAGGGTGAACCCGGTCGACGCCGATCGCGTTGTCGGGGAGTCTCGCACGCTCACCAATTCCCGATGTCCGCGCCTTCGCCTTCGCCGCCGTCCACGCCATCGGCGCCCCGGGACCAGAGATCAAAACTTGTGGGGTGGTGGGTTCCGGGCCGGCGGTATTGGTAGGGGTTCCCCCAGGGGTCGGGGCGCACCAGTTTGACGTACGGGCCGCGCCAGCTTTCGCGTTTTTCGGCGGGGGGCTTTTCCAGCACGACCAGGCCCTGTTCCGTGCTGGGATAGCCGTCCAGGTGGATGCTGTAACGTTCCACGGCGTTCTCCAGTTCGCTGATGTGGGCCTTGGCGGCGCCCACCTTGGCATCGTAGGTGGCGCCGATGAACTGCGGGATGATGGTGGCCGCGAGGATGCCGAGGACGATCACCACCACCATCATCTCGATGAGGGTGAAGGCGGTCCGGCGCCGGGGGGATGGTTGCAGGTTCATGACGTGGGTTCGAACGGGGGTGACGGTTGCGCGCCCGGTCAACGCAGGGCACGGCTCATTTTGAAGATCGGGAGGAGCAGGGCGATGACCACGAAGCCGACGAGGGCGCCGACCACGAGAATCATCGCCGGGGCCAGCAGGGAGATCAGGGTCCGCGTTCGGTGACGCATCTGCCGCTCCTCGATAGCCGCCACTTTGAGCAGCATTTCGTCCAGCTTGCCGGTGTTCTCCCCGACGCTGATCATCTGGATCAGGGTGTTCGGGAAGACGCCGAGTTTGCGGAGGGGATCGGCGAAGGAATCCCCGCCCCGAGTGTCCTCGGCCACGCGGGCGATCATCTGCGCCAGGACCACATTGCCGATGGTGTGCTCGACGATGCGGAGGGCGGGCAGCAACGAGACGCCGCTGCGGGCGAGCGTGCCCAGGGTCCGGCTGAACCGCGCGAGGGCGGCGGATCGAAACACGCCGCCCAGATAGGGCAACCGCAGTTTCCACGCATCCCACCCGCGCCGTCCGCCGGGTGATCGCAGGACCGCCCGGACGCCGCCGCCCGCCCCGATCAGCGCGAGCCCGATCAGCCACCAGTAGTCATGGCAGGTCCGGCTGATCGCGAGGAGGATCCGGGTGGGGAGCGGCAGGGTTTGCATCATCCCCTGCAACATCTCGAACAGGCGAGGCAACACGAAGGTCAGGAGCGTGACGACCGCCAGCACACCGAATCCCAGAACGAAGACCGGGTAGGCCACCGCGGAGCCCACTTCCCCGCGCACCTCGTCTTCGTGCTCGAGCAATGCCGTGAGATCGGCCAGGACCCGCGGCAGGGCGCCCGCTTCTTCGCCGACCCGCACCATGCTGACGTAGAGCGGATTGAAGAGCCGGGGATGTTCCTCGAGCGCGGCGGAGAATGCGGCGCCCTTGCGCACGGACTCGGCCAGCCCCAGCACGGTGCGGCGCAGGACCGGGTTGGTTTCCTCCTGGCCCAGGCTGTCCAGCGCCTGCGGGATGGGGATGCCCGCTTCCACGAGGGCGGCGATTTCCCGGGTGAACGCCGTCACGTCCTTGCGTCGCACCCCCCGCCCGATCCGCCAGCCGGACGGTCCCGCCAACGCGACCGCCGCCGGCGCTTCGGTCGCGACCGCGGCGGGGCGGTCGTCCGCGCAGGCCTCGAGCGCCGAGGGAAACAGGCCCTGTTGACCCAACCGTCGCAGGGCGTCGCGGCGGTCTTCGGCTTCGACGATTCCCTGCGCGGGTCCGCCATCCCCCCTGACCGCCTGGTAGCGAAACGCGCTCATTCCTCGAGATCCACCGCGGCGACCCGGAGGACCTCGTCCAGGGTCGTGGTTCCGTCCGCCGCCTTCTGCATGGCGTCCTGGAACAAGGTGGTCATGTGTTTGTGGGCCACCCGCTTCACCTCTTCGGTCGAGCGCTTTTCCAGAATCAGTTCGCGCAGTCGCGCGTCGACCGGGAGCAGTTCGAAGATGCCGATTCGTCCGCGATAGCCGGTTTCCCCGCACGCCTCGCAGCCGGCCCCGTGTTGGAACCGGCCCCTCAGCGTCTCCTCGCCGAGCGTGGCCAGCTTGTCCCGGACCGCATCCGACACGGCGTGTTCGGTCCGGCAATGCGGACAGATGCGGCGAACCAGCCGCTGCGCCAGCACGCCGTCGAGCGAGGAGGCGATCAGGAAGGCTTCGATGCCCATGTCGACCAGGCGGTTGATGGCGCCCGCGGAATCGTTGGTGTGCAGTGTGCTGAAGACCTGATGGCCGGTGAGCGCGGCGCGGATGGCGATCTCGGCGGTTTCCGAATCGCGGATTTCGCCGACCATGACGACGTCGGGATCCTGGCGCAGAATGGACCGCAGGCCGCGGGCGAAGGTGAAACCGCGCCCGGGGCGGACGGGAATCTGGGCCACGCCGGCGAGTTCGTATTCGACCGGGTCCTCGATGGTGAGGATCTTCTTTTCCGGCGTGTAGATGCTGCTGAGGATTGAATAGAGCGAGGTGGTCTTGCCGCTGCCGGTCGGGCCGGTGGCCAGGAACAATCCGTGCGGCTTCGAGACCAGCCGGTTGAGGAGGGCCGACCGTTGGGGATCCAGGCCGAGTTCCTCGGGGGTCAACAGCCGGGAGCCCTTCTCGAGCAGGCGCAGCACGATGCTCTCGCCATGGACGGTTGGCATGGTGCCGACGCGGATGTCCACCCGGACGCCGCGATGGTGAATCTGGATGTGACCGTCCTGGGGCATGAACCGTTCGGCGATGTTCATGTCGGCCATGATCTTGAGGCGGGAGATCAGGGCGGCGTGGAGGTGCTTGGGGGGCGGCGCCTTTTCCTGGAGCAATCCGTCGATGCGGTAGCGCAGCTGGAGTTCCCCCTCGAACGGCACGAGGTGGATGTCGCTGGCGCGTTCCCGCAGCGCGGTCGAGATGATCAGGTTCACGAGGTTGATGACGGTGGGCTCGTTGGCCATCACCTCGATGTCGTGCCGGTTGCGCCCTTCGGCGGCGGGTTGCTGGGACGGGTGCAGGTTCTCGATCATCTGCTCGACCGTCACCTGGTAGCACTCGCCGATGCGCTCGGTGATCTCGCCGGCCGGCGCGGTGAACTCCTCCACCTCCATGCCGCTGACCAGCCGGATGTCGTCAATCACCCGGCGGTTGCCCGGGGCGGCGGTGGCCAGGCACAACCGCCCGTTGCGAATGGCGAACGGCAGCACGCGATTGGCTTTCGCGAACTCCGCCGGCAGGGTGCGGATGGCCTCGGGATCTGGCTCCAATTCCGACAGACCGGCGAGCCGGGGCGCGCCGGGCGAGGCTGCTGACGGCTCATCCGCAGGCATCACTGAAACGCTCCGTCCCCCTTCGGACTCAGAAGGTATCATCGGACAAGCCCCCTGTATCGACCTGCTTCTCAACCGATGGCATAGGCGCTACTAATACCCGTGGGCGCGAGGGCTTTCAATCGGTTTCTTCGGTTCGAACGCAAGCCTTCCGCCGGGAACCCCGGCCGCACGCGACAGGGGTGGTTATTCGGCGGCGAGCGCCAGCACGGGGTCGAGGGCGGCGGCGCGGCGGGCCGGGAGCAATCCGCTCAGGAGCCCGACGCCGAGGCTGACCGCCAGGGCGAGCAGCACGAACTCGGCCGGCGTATGCACGGGCAGCCCGGGAACGTAGAGCCGCAACACGTGCGCGATTCCCATGCCGGTCCCCAGGCCGAGCGCGCCGCCCAACGTGGACAGCATGGCCGCTTCGATCAGGAACAGTTGCATGATCTGCGCGGGGGTGGCGCCGATGGCCCGCATGAGGCCGATCTCGGAAGTGCGTTCGTTCACCGAGATCCACATCATCGTCAGAATGCCGATGGCACCGACCAGGAGCGAGATCGCCCCGATGCCGCCCACCGCCAGGCTCACGATGCGCAAAATGCGACCAAGCGAATCGAGCATGCCGGTCTGCGTCGTGATCGTGAAGTCCTCCTCGTCACCATGTCGTTCCGTCAGCAGCGCGCGCATCCGCCGAACCACCGGATCAATCATCGACGAATTGGCGATGAGCACATCGATCTCGTGCAGGTCGTCGCGGTTGAACAGCCGCGCCGCTTCCATGACCGGAACGTAGACGCTGTCGTCGATGTCGAACCCGAGGAACTGTCCCTTGGGCTCCATCAGGCCGATGACCCGGAAGCGCTGCCCGCCGACGCGGATCGGCTGACCCAGGCAGTTCGCTTCACCGAAGAGTTCGCGGCGCACTTTTGGTCCGATCACGGCCAGCGGCGCGCCGCGATGCAGGTCCATTTCGGGAAGAAACCGTCCGCCGCGCACGTTCATGCGCCAGACCTCGGGCACCGCGGAGGACACGCCGTAAACAAAGGTGTTGCGGGTGCGTCCGCCATGTTCGATGGCCGCGGTGCCCATAACCACGGGGACGACCCGTTCCACTCCGGGCAGGCGCCGGAGGGCCTCGGCGTCGTCGAGGGTGAGCGGATGAATCGTGATCCCCAGCGCGCCCGGGAGGCCGCTGGTCTCGATCCGGCCCGGGTTCACGGCTGCGAGCGTGGCGCCGAACTGGGTGAACTCGGAAAGCACGTACAGGCGCGTTCCCTCGCCGATGGACGTGAGCAGGATGACCGAGGCGATGCCGATCAGGATGCCGAGCATGGTCAGGAACGAGCGCTGCCGGTGAGCACGCAAGGAGTGCCAGGCGAGGCGGATGACATCGCGTTCGATCATGCCTTTCTGCGCATCAGGGCCTCGACGGGATCCAATCGCGCGGCCTGCCGGGCGGGGAGGATGCCGAAGATCACCCCGACCGAACACGAAACGACCAGGGCGGCGAGGATTGCCCATTCGGGTGCGTGGACGGGAAAATCCGGATAAAGCCGCTCCAGCAATCGTCCCGAGGCCAACCCGGCCGCCAAGCCGATGGCGCCACCGGTGGTCGCGAGAACCGCCGCTTCGAGCAGGAACACCGCCACCACCTGCGCGTGCGTGGCGCCGACGGCCTTCAGCAGGCCGATCTCGCGGGTGCGTTCCGAGACCGATACCAGCATGACGTTCATGATCCCCAGGCCGGCGACGCCCAGGGAAATGGCGGCGATGCCGGCCAGCGCGGCGGTGAGCACGCCGAGGATCTGGTTGAATGTGGTGAGCACCGAATCCTGGGTGAGCAGCGTGACGTCCTCCTGGCCCGCGTGCCGTTCGCGGAGCACCTCGAGCGCGGCGCGTCCGGCGGCATCCAGATCAGCATTCGGGTTCACCTCGGCCAGCACCCGAAACAGACCGGTGCGGTTGAACACCCGCAGCGCGGTGTCCACGGGGATCTCGACCACCTCGTCCAGGTCGAGGCCGATCGAGGTTCCGCGCGGTTCGATGACGCCGATCACCCGGAACCGCCAGTCCCCAATGCGCACCCGTTGGCCCAGCGGATTGCGGTCGGGAAAGAGTTCGCGTTGGACGCGCGCCCCGAGGACGCACACGGCCGCGTCGGGCAGGTCTTCCGGGAGGAAGCGTCCGCTGGTCATTTTGAGATGCCGGATGGCGAGGAGTTCGTGGGTGGTGCCGATCACGGTGACCTCGCGGCTGCGGGCGCCGGCGGTGGCGCTGGCGGTGCCCACGGCTACCGGGGCGACCCGACGGATCTGGGGCACACGCTGCCGCACGGCCTCGGCGTCCTGGCGGGTGAGATCGTGCGGCGCGGTGCTGACCAGCGGGGCCAGCCCGGCGGTTTCGGTCTTGCCCGGGATGAGGATCAACAGGTTCGAACCCAGCGTCGCGAATTCCCCGGTCACATAGCGCCGCGCGCCTTCGCCCAGGCTGGTCAGCAGGATGACGGAGGCGACACCGATGGCCACGCCCAGCACGGAAAGGCCGGTGCGCAGCCGGTGTCCGTGCAGGCCGCCGGTGGCGAAGCGGAACAGGTCGAGCAGGTTCACGTGACCTCCGGCGCGGGCGCCGCGGACCGGCGGCGGGAAGGTGGTTCCGTGTCCTCGACCACCAAGCCATCCGCCAGGCGGATGCAGCGGCGGGCGCGGCCGCCCACTTGCGGGTCGTGAGTGACGACGATCAGGGTCAGGCCATCGGTGTTCATCCGTTCGATCAACCGTACGACCTCGCTGCCGGAAACGCTGTCCAGGTTGCCGGTGGGTTCATCGGCCAGCAGCACCGCCGGTTCCATCACCACGGCGCGCGCGATGGCCACGCGTTGTTGCTCGCCGCCGGAGAGTTGGTCGGGCCGGTGGCCGGCGCGGGCGGTGAGGCCGACCACTTCGAGCGAGCGCCGGGCCCGTTCGCGGCGTTCCTCGGCGGGGATGCCGGCGAACACCATCGGCAGCTCGATGTTGCCCGCGGCGGTGAGGCGCGGGATGAGGTGGAAGAACTGGAAGATGAAACCGATTTGATGCCGGCGCACCCGCGACAATTCCGCTTCGGGCAGGTCCGCGGTCTCCTGTCCCGCCAGCCGGTAGGAGCCCGCGGTGGGGCGATCGAGGCACCCGAGGATGTGCAGCAAAGTGGATTTCCCCGAGCCGGAAGGCCCCATGATCGAGACGTAATCCCCGCGCGCAATCGACAGGTTCACCCCGCGCAAGGCGCGCACCGGGCTGGCCCCGACTTCGTACACGCGTTCGATGCCCTGCAGTTGGATCACGGCTCGGCGTCTCCGGCGATCACGGCGGGCGCGCCCGCCTTTACTTCCGGGCGGTCCAGGGAGACCACGACGGCATCGCCCGGCGCGAGGCCGCTTTGGATCTCGGTATAGCTCCAGTTGCGCAGGCCGGTGGTGACGGCGCGGGTCTGGAGCCGGCCGGCTTCGAGGAGCAACACCTCGCTGCCTTCGAGCAGGGCGTAGGTGGGGATGCGCAGGACATTCGTGCGCGCGGCCAGAATGACCTCGATGTCGGCGGAGAGCCCCGGGAGGAGGTTGGACGGGAGTGCCCGATCTGCGAACACCGCTTCCACGCGCAGGGTGCGGTTTTGTTCCTGGCGCGTTTCCACGAACGAGGAGACGTAAGAAAGGGAGCCGTCGAACGAACGATCCCGAAAGGCGTCCAGGGTGAGTCGCACCGGGAGTCCGGGCCGGATCCGGGCCACGTCCGCCTCGTCGATGGGTGCGCTCACATACAGCGCCTCGGGATCGATGAGATCGATGACGGGCGGGATGAAGACGCCCGGCGGCGAGGGGCTGATCCATTCCCCGACCTCGGTGGTGATGTCGAGCACGACCCCGTCGAAGGGGGCGACCATCACCGCCTTGGCCAGGGTGGCACGGGCGACCTCCAGGGTGGATTCGGCCTCGCGGATGCGGGCTTCGGCGGCCAGAGCGGCCGACTTCCCGATCAACGCGCGGGTGCGGTCCTGTTCCACGTTCGTGTCCGATACCACCCGTTCCTGCGCCAGGCTTCGGGTGCGTTCCCAGACGAATTCGGCGAGTTCGGCCTCGCGCTGTGCTTGTTCCGCCGCGGACTGTGCCGCGGCCAGCGAGTTCCCGGCCAGGTTGACGCGGGCCCGATGTTCGCTGTCATCCAGGCGGAGCAGCACGTCGCCCTTCCGGACGCGGGCGCCCTTCTCGACGGGGATTTCGACCACCAATCCCGCAATTCCCGGGCTCATCCCGGCCCGTCGACGGGACTGGACCGTGCCGGCGCGCGAGTTGACCACGGTGTCCTCGACCCGGCCCGGAGCGGCGTGGAAGACCGTCACCGGGATGGCGTGCGGGCGGAAGAGAGTCAGCCGGACGGTGCTGGCAATGAGGATGATTCCGACCAGAAGACCCGCCAGCCGCAGCCGGCGTCGAGGTTTGGGGCGTGCGGTGGTCACCGCCGCGAACCTATGCCGGTCCGCGGTGCGGGGCAAGTGCCCGGGCGCTCAGCGTCCGGGCTCTCAGAACAGCGGGTTGATGAGGATGCCGAGCACCGTGAGGGGGCCCTGGTCCTCGAGGGTTTCCGAGGCCTTGTCGATCTTGCGCAGGGTGAGCTTGGCGTTGTCGATGAGGGACTGATCGTTGACGAGCTTGCCGACGGCGCCGTCACCCCGGTTGATCTTCTGCATGATCTCCCGGAGGTTCGTCATGGCGGTGGTGGTTTCGTTGTAGAGCTGTTCGTCGGTCACGAGTTTGCCCAGGGTTCCCTGACCGGCGCGCACGTCGGCGACGACGGCTTTGGCGTCGGTGAGGGTGGCCTGGAGGTCGTCGGCGGTGGCGTTCAGATTGGTGACCGTCTGCAGCGCGGAGGCGTAGAGGGCGTCGTCGTAAATGAGCTTGCCGACGGTGCCCTCGCCGGAACGGATCTGGCGGGAGATGTCCGTGACGTTGGTGAGCAGCGTGGAGATCTCGGGGCCGGATTGCTGGAGGAAGTCGGTGAAGGGCACGAGGAGTTGTTCGAGGTCGACGTCGCTGAGGTTGTCGGTGAGGCGTTGGACACCGCTGGCGACGCCCTCGATTTTGGCGAGGATCTCGCCCATGTCGGGCTGGGCGGTGGTCTGGAGTTCGGAACCGCTGGTGACGGCCACGCCCTTGTCGGTGCCGAAGCCGATGGCGACGTAGTTTTGTCCGAGCAGGCCGCTGAACCGGATGGTGGCCACGCTGTCATCGCGGACGACGGCGGATTTTTCGGTGATCTTCATCCGGACGAGCACCTTGCGCTCGGCGAACTCGATGGCCTGCACGCGGCCGATCTGTTTGCCGGCCATCTTGACGGGATCGCCGGACTTGAGTTCGAGAATGTTGTCGAAGCGGGCGGTCAGGAGGACGCCCTTCCGGAACGCCTCGAAGCCGCCGACCATTTCGAGCACGACGGCGGTGGCCACGAGGGCGACGGCGAAGAAGATGCCCAACCGGGTTTCGAGCGTGTTTTTCATGGGGAGACCTTTTCCTTGTCGAAGTGGAAGTTGGCGGACAAAAAGCGGCGGACCTCGGGATGGTCGGAAGCCTGGATGTCGTCGGGGGTGCCGAGGGCGACGATCTCGCCGTCGAAGATGAGGGCCATGCGATGGGCGATGCCGAAGCCCAGCTGGCGGTCGTGGGTGACCACCACGGAGGTGACCCGGGTGCGTTGGTTGAGGCGGAGAATCTCCTCGCCGATGGTGACGGCGATGAGCGGATCGAGTTCGCTGGTGGGCTCGTCGTAGAAGATGAGCTGCGGTTCGATCACCAGCGCGCGGGCCACCGCGGCCCGTTTGCGCATGCCGCCGGAGAGTTCGCCCGGCATCTTGTCCTGCAGGCCTTCGAGGCCGACAAGAGCGAGCTTGTCCGCGACGATCTGCTCGATTTCGCGTGCGGGCTTCAGGCGATGCTCGGTGAGGTAGAGCCCGACGTTCTCGCCCACGGTGAGGGAGTTCAGCAGGGCGCCGGACTGGAAGACCATCGCCATACGGTAGCGGTCCATGACGCCCGAAGCGCCCACGGGCTCGTCGCCGATGAGGATTTCACCTGCGTCGGGTTTTTCCAGGCCGATCAGGTGTTTCAGGAGGACGGTCTTGCCGCTGCCGCTGGGTCCCATGATGACGAACCGCTCGCCCGCCCGGACCTCGAAGTCCAGTCCGTGCAGCACCTCGCGGTCGCCGAAGCTCTTGCGGAGCCCGCGCACCGTCAATCCCACGCCTGGTTGTGCGATTGCGTTCATCAGTCGAGTTGCATCAACACGCGGGTGAGGAAGTAATCAAGGATCAGGATCATGACGATCGAGTTGACGACCGCCTTGGTGACGGACCGGCCGATGCCGCGCGGGCCGCCGATGGTCTGCAGTCCCTGATGGCAGGACACGACGCCGATCACCACGGCGAAGACCGCGCTCTTGGCCAGCCCGTTGACGAGGTCGAGGACGTCGACGCCTTCGCGAAGGCTGGTGAAATAGGCGTCGAAGGAAATGGCGACCTGGTAGTTGTAGAACGAAACGAGGGCGCCGCCGAGCCAGCCGATGAGGATGGCGAAGAGGACCAGGACGGGCAGGGCGATGGCGATGGCGAGCATCCGGGGCAGGACGAGATAATGCACCGGGTTGATGTTCATGGTGACGAGCGCGTCGACCTCCTGGTAGACGGTCATGGAGCCGATTTCGGCCGCCATGGCCGAACCGATGCGGCCGGCGATGAGGACCGCCATCATGACGGGGGCGAGTTCGCGGCAGAGCGACAGGCCGACGACCTGCCCGATGAAGTTGGCCAGGCCGCGTTCGGCGAGGACGGGTCCCGTTTGCAGGGCGAGGACGCCGCCGATGAACAGGGAGAGCACGCAGGCCATGAGCAGGCTGGCATTCCCGATCTCGAACAACTGTTCGAGCACCTTGCGCCGTTGCCGCCAGGTGCAGGGGAGGGCGCGCAGCGAGCGGCCGAAGAGGGTCAGGATTTCACCGATGTTCTGGAACATGGCGGGCGATTGCGTTCAGGGCTGGGCGCGGGCGGCGGGCGTTTCAGGGGCGGGCGGCGGGCGGTCCTTTCCGCCGAAGGGAATGTAGAAGAGCCGCCAGCGGGCGCCGGTGTCCGAGCGTTCATGCTGAAACAGGCCGAACAGGAACGAGGTCCTGCGGCGTTCGGGAGTCCGTTCGTGACGGTAGAGATTCCACAAGAGCGAGCGGCTCGAGGCGCCGGTGGCGTGGTTGTTCTCGGACCGCCAGAGGGCCCAGACCGGCGAGTAGAGCCGGGCGATGCTCGGGTTCTTCGGCATCAGGGTTTCGAGCGGGGCGAAGATCTGGAACTGCTCGCGCCCCTCCCAGTCCTCCTGCCAGAGGAAGAGCGGCCAGAAGCCCGTGCGTCCCTGGGTGCGTCCCGTGTCGCTGTTGCTTTCCCGCACGGAATTGTAGAGCACCAGCCCCACCTGGGTGATGTCGCGGTGGAGCGGCCCGCGTTGAACCTCGCGATGCGCGTAGGCCGGCCACAGATAGAAGCGGGAGGTCAGTTCCTCGTAACGCGTGTAGCCGAACAACGGCCAGAACCGGTTTTGGTATTTGCCCTCCCCGCGGGCGCGGATGTAGACCGGCCAGAGCACCGAGGTCTGGCGGTAACCAATCTCGCGGTCATCAGTCAACGTAACCCCGAACGGCCAGAAGTAGGTGCGGGTGTCGCGTGCCGGTGATCGCTGGTAACTGTGGAAGGGCAGGAAAAGCCCCTGGGTCATCTCGTTGGTGGTTCCCAGCCCCGAACTCCCGGTCGCGTAAAACGGCCACATCACGAAGCGCTTCTCGTGGGCCGCGACCGGCTCCAACTCGCCCAGGGTGTTGGTCCGGACCGTCGGGAGCTTCACCTCGTGGCCCGCGAACGGCCAGAACTGCCAGCCCTGGAGGCCGTTCCCCCGGCGCACATGCACGAAGGGCGCGACGTAATTGTCGGTCACCACGTCCGCCTTCCGCGTCTGCACGTAGAGTGGCCAGAGCAGGAACTTCGTTGCGTCCCGGAACAGCCGCTTTTGCATCGTCCCGTAGAGCGGCCAGAGCGCGGTGTAGTTTTCCTCCGGGTTTTCCGAACGCCGGGCGAACAGGAACGGGAACAACGTATAGGTCCGCGAACGGGCCGCCTCCTGGTCCGCCCCGCCGGAGAAGCTGATGACCTGAAATATCTGGAAGCGCGATTCCGAGCCGTAGCGATCGTACGTGACGACCGGATAGAGCACATCGACGAAGGCCGCTTCGACGGAGGGTTCGGTGTAATACGAAAACAGCGGCGACAACGTGAACGTGCGCGCGATGCGGCTGACGGCGGCGGGATCCCCGAGTGTCGCGGGCGGCGGCCAGTCACTGGGGCCGAGCCCGTCGGTGATGGTTTCGGGCCAGACGGACTGCTGGCTCCAAAGCGGTCCAAGCAGTTGCGTGCGCTCGCCGGGGTCGAGGGTCAGCCGAAACCGGCTGTAGGCAGGGCCCGCCACGGCGGTCCGGTCGGCCGGGTCGTTCTGACCCAGCACCGCACAGCCTGCCGCGAGCCAAAGCCATGAAATCCAGCGCATCATTCGACCAGCCGAAGGGCCGGCAACTTCCGGGCGGGAGTCTCCGGATGGAACCCGGCAGCGTCAAGCGCGGGCTGGCGGCGGCGGGGGCTTCAGTTCATCCAGCGGGGAAACACCTTGGTGCGCTCCTGGCCGTGTCGCTGGTAGGTGCGGTGCCATTGGAATTTCCAGATGTCGCGCGGCGAACTGGTCGAACGCACCGAGGTGTCGAAGAACAGGACGTTGATGCCGCGGCCATGGCGCACGATGGCAAAGTGCTTCGACTCGGCGCCGTAGCCGGTCCATTCGCCGTTCAGGTTGGGCGCGGCGTCCTTCGTGGCGTCGCGATGGTCGGGGCCGCCCCCGCGCCACATCGCATCCAGAAACAGGGGAATCTCGGTCGGTCGTCCGGCCACGTTCATCGAGCCCCAGTGATCCTGGCGGCGGCGTCCCTGAATGTCGCTCTTGGCGTTGTAGATCCAGTTGTTCCCACCGTAGCTCGAAGTGAGGAACTCCGCGCCGGCCGCCTGGTCGCCGTCGAAGCTCGGGAAGTTGTACGCCGTGTGCGGCCCGCCGTACTCGAGCAACTGGCCCTCGGGGGTGTCCATCGGCTTCTTCACTTCCTGGCCACCCGTGGCCTTCCCACGACGTCCGGTCGCGTCCGGACAGAGCAGGAGGTAAGGCTTCTCCCGGTAATGATGCGCCAGCGCGCGCACCCATTCGCCACGCGCCCAGCCCACGTCCCCATCACTGAATTTCCCTTCGTTGTCGTCGGTGTACATCATCCAGATGATGCCCCATTGCTTCAGGTTCGAGACGCACGAAATGGACTTCGCCTTGGCCTTGGCCCGCGAAAGAGCGGGCAGGAGCATGCCCGCCAGGATGGCGATGATGGCAATGACCACGAGCAGTTCGATCAGCGTAAACGCCGAGCCGCTCCGGAACGGGAACCTCTTTTTCATAATGCGTGGGTCGGCTGCATGGTTGGGTTAGCGGGGGCCAAGCATAGGGGAGGGGACCGCTGTGGGGAGTGTGCTTTTCAGGGCACAGTCGGCGGGCGGAAGGGACCGGTCCCGACGTCAAACCCCGCTCCCCGGACGGGGGCGCCCCAGTTCGACGAGCTTGTCCACCACCTTTCCCGAGTCGATCAGCCGCGCTGCCTGGTCCCAACCCTCAGCGATCGATCGAGCATGGTTCCCCACGAACAAGGCCGCGGCCGCGTTGAGCAGAATGGCGTCGCGGCGGGGGCCGCGGTCCCGACCGGCGAGCACTTCCCGGAGCACGGTCGCGTTTCCTTCCGCCGCCCCGCCCCGCAGCTCGTCGAGGGTCGTCGGTTGCAGGGGCAGCAGCGCGGGCGAGAACTCCGACTGGTGAAAGCCGCGTTCCTGGTGGAATTCAGCGACGGTGGTGGGGCCCAGGGGCGAGAACTCGTCGCAAAAGGCCTCGCGATCCCCGACCATGCCGACGCTGCCGCACACCACCATGCCGCGGCGCACTCCCAGGTCTTGCAGCACGCGGGCCAGCGGTTCGCACATTTCGGGCCGGGGCACGCCCATGAGTTGGGCGTTCGGGTGGGCGGGATTCAGCAGGGGCCCGAGGAAGTTGAACAAGGTCCGCTGGCCTCGCTCGGCGCAGAGCTTGCGGGCCGGCATGAGGTGCTTGAACGCCGGATGGTAGCGGGGGGCGAAGAGAAAGACGAAGCCGCGCTCCGTCAGGTCGCGGGCCGCCGCCTCGGGGGAAAGGTCGACCGGGAGGCCCAGGGCTTCCAGCACATCTGCGCTACCCGTCTTCGAGGTAATGGCGCGGTTTCCATGTTTTGCCACCCGGACGCCGGCCGCGGCGGCGATGAGGGCCGCGGCCGTCGAGAGGTTGATCAGGCCCAGACGATCGCCGCCTGTGCCGACAACGTCCAGGATCACCCCGGAGCGGGTCGCGGCGGTCACCGGAACCGGGACGGCGCGGGCGCGCAACTCAATGGCGAACGCGGCGATTTCCTCCGCGGTCTCTCCCTTGGCCGCCAGGGCGGTCAGGAAGTCCGCCTTGGCTTCGGCCGTCACGCTCTCGTCGGTCAGCGCGGTTACCGCGGCGCGAACCCGGTCCGTGGCCAGTGTTTCGCCCTGTTGCAGACGCGCGGTCAATTCGGCAAGCATGCGCCCATGCTAGGAAGTCGGCGGTTGCCGTCGAAGCCCAAAGTGCGCTTACACTTCCCGCGCACCGCCGTCCCGTTGGGCGCGCGATGACCCATGCAGGAACCACGAACAACCGGGGTGCTGTCGACGCACACGCTTCCCCTCCAGGCCGCCGCCGCCCGCGAGGCAGCGGTCCGGTTGCGGGCGGGGGAACTGGTCGTGCTGCCCACCGAAACCGTCTATGGTCTGGCCGCCAACGCCCTCGATCCGGCGGCCGTCGCCCGGATTTTCGCCGTCAAGAACCGGCCCGCCGACAACCCGGTCATCGTCCATGTCAACTCGATTGGCATGGCGCGCGATTGCGCTGTCGACTGGCCCCCGCTGGCGGAATCACTGGCCCGCGCCTTCTGGCCCGGACCGCTAACCATCGTCGTCCGGCGGGCCGGTCGGATTCCCGACATCGTGACCGCCGGCGGTCCCACGGTGGCCGTCCGCTGGCCCGCCCACCCGGTGATCCAGGCCGTGATTCGGGAGTGCGGCTTTCCGCTGGCGGCGCCGAGCGCGAACCTCTCGACCCAGCTTTCGCCGACCACCGCGGCCCATGTCGGGAGCGGGCTGGGCGGGCGGGTCGGGTTGATTCTCGACGGGGGGCATTGCGACGTGGGGATCGAGTCGACCGTGGTGGACGTCACCAGCGGACGGCCGGTCGTGCTCCGACCGGGCATGATCAGCGAGGAAGCCCTCGCCGCGGTGGCGGGACCGGGAGGCGGGGGGGAGCCCGCCGTCGACGCACCCGCGGTGCCCCGCAGTCCCGGGCAGAGGTTCCGGCACTACGCTCCCCGCGCGCGGCTCGAAGTGAGATCCTGGCTGGATGCAGCGGATCTGCTGGATCAATTGCGTGGCCGTGGTGGGCGGGTGGAGAGCGTCGCGGTGCTTTGCCATGCGCGGATTCCTCCACCCGAGGCCGGGTTCCTCCGGGTGTCGGTGATCCCGCACGATCCGGTCGCCTATGCGCGCGCCCTTTATGCGGAACTTCACCAGTGCGACGAAGCGGGGGCGCAGGAGGTGATTGTCGAGACCCCGCCCGTCGGCCCGGACTGGCAGGCGATTCACGACCGTTTGCGCCGGGCGGCGGGCCGATGACCCGGGGGACGGCGCCGCCGGATCGTCCCGGCAGGTCCGCTCAGCCGCGACCCTTCAGTGGCTGGTAGCCGCCGACGTGTAGTCGGCGCATGATTCAGCGGGGGATCCGTCCACCTGCCGCCGAGTGCGACGACTTACCGAGACGGGACTGCCGGTCGGCACCGGCGGGACCGCCCAAGCCCATGGAGATCAGCGCCGACCACACGTCAGCGGCTACGGCCTATTGAATCGATACGGCTCAGGGCACCAGGAGGAGGTAGACCAGAAGACAGGCCAGTCCCCCGACGACCATGGCGGTCAATCCGCCCCGGCGGCGGCGGCGAAGATAGAAGATCAACGCGAATCCGGTCAGGGAAACGAGGATCATCAAGCCGGCCGAGAGATCGATGACGGCGCTCCAAACCGCCCCCGTGTCGCGGCCCTTGTGCAGGTCATTGAGGACGGCCACGAAGCCCATGCGGGTCTCGGTCAGTTCGTAGTTTCCGGTGGCGCGGTCAATGGCGACATCGGCGGTGTAACCGGGTCCCCGGAACGAGACCATGCACTGGTCATCGTAGACGTTGAACTCGCCGAGGGCACCCCGGATGGCGTGCGCGGCGCGGAGCGACTCCACGATTTCGAGTCGCTGCACATCGCCGGGATCCGTGGCGCCGACCCAGGCCGCATTCACGCGGCCCTTGTGCGAACTGCTTCGCGTAGCGCCGGCGTCAAACCAAGCGGCGTGGTTCAGCGTGATGCCGGTGAGGGCGAAGAAGAACAGGATCCCGAAGCTGACCATCGACAGGTAGATGTGCAGCCAGCGCAGAAAGGCGGCGGAGTGCCGGCGCCAGTAGCCCGGGACGTGACGCGGTGAACTCATCCCCGGCTATCTGGCCCCGGCCTTGCGCTGGTAGGCAACCGACGCGGAGGCGATTTCGACGTTGCCCGGAAGCGGCACCTCGCGGAAGGGGCCGGGGAACTCGATTTCCTGTTTCATCAACTGGTGGGTGCCGTGCTCCCGGGAGGCCTCGATCAGCACCGTGTAACGGCCGGGCTTCACCGGCTTGCCGGTGTTGTCGCGACCGTCCCATTTCAGGGTGTACCGCCCGGGCGCGCGCGTGGCGCTGGAGACGGTCGCAATGATCTCCGAGTTTTCCGTCAGGGAACGAAGTTGTTCGTCCTGGTACCAGGAACGCAGATCAGGCAACCACCGCGGACTGTTGAACCACAGGGCGAGGGTGCGCACCGGGTAACGGTCCTCGTCCGCGATCCAGACCGCCACAAACGGACGCGCGGCGCGTTGGTTCGTGATGCGGGCAAGCTCCAGTTGCACGACCACCTCGCCGGCATCCGTCACGTCGATCGGGGAACCGGACGTGGCGGGCGGCTCCAGCGGGACTTGCAGCCGGCTCCAGCCGGGAGTCGTGACGCGCCGTCCGTCCGGCGTGACCAACAGGCAGTCCACCCCGGGGAGTTCCGCCGCGAGCGCCAGGCTTTCCGTCGGGGTGAGCACGGAGAAGATCGTGGCCAGCGCATCCGCATCGGCGGCGCGGGCGGCCACGACGGTGGCGCTTGCCGCTTGTGCCGCGGGGCGGCCCGTGCGCGGATCGATGAGGTGCGAAAACCGACGTCCGCCAATCTCGACACCGCGCCGGTAATCTCCGCTCGTGGCCACGGCCTGTTCCCGCAGCCTCAAACGAGCGAGGGGGGCGGCGTTGTCCGCTGAATCGCGCGGGTTCGCGATGTCGACCGGCTCGGCGGCGTTCCCACGCACGGCGACGTCGCCGCCGAGGTTCAGAACCACGCCTTCCACGCCCTGCACCGCGAGGGCCGCCGCGCAGGCGCGATCAATGATCCAGCCCTTGCCCGCGGCATCCAGGGTCAGGGGAGAACGGCTGCGGCGTGTGGCGGTGCCGGCGGCGAGGTCGAGTTGCCAGTGCGGCGGGTGGGCCAGGGCGATGGCGCCATTGATTTCCGCCGGTGTGGGCTCGCGGTTTTCGCGGGCCGCGTTGCGCCAGACCGCGCCCACCGCCTCCGCGCCGGCGTTGAAGGCTCCGCGGCTGCGTTCCTGCCAGCGCTCGAACAGCGCGAGCACCTCGAGCAGTTCCGGTGCGACCTTGACCGCCTGGCCGGAGGTCCGCATCCAGCGCGAGAATTCGCTGTCGTCGCGATAGGTGCTGATGATCCGATCGAGCCGGTCGATCTCCGCCAGCACCGCCGATTCCGAGGCTGCAATCGCGCCGTCCGTCGATGCGGTGACCCTCAGTTCGAGCGACGTGCCGAGCACGTTCTCGTGCTGAAGGACCTGCGTCGCCGCCGGCGCGGTCCAAACCGGTTGCAGCACCGCACCCAGCAGGGCGCTCAAACAGAGTGGCTTCATCAGGGCGACGGTATGGGGCTGGTCGTCCGCCCGGGCCTACTGGCGCTCGAGGCGGCGTTCGGGACGCGGTCCGGGACCTCCATCGCCGCCTCGCTGGGGTGCAACCCCCTCGCGGGTGGGGGGCAACTGGAGGAGTAGGAGTTCTTCCCTGGTTAGAAAACCATCCTTGTTGGCGTCGGCGCGGGCCATCAGGGCCTGCATCCGTTCCGGCAGTTCGGTCGCGGAGATTCTCCCGTCGCCATCCTTGTCGAACTGGAGCAGGCGGTTCGCCATTTCCTCGGGATTGGCCTGGAACCCGCCCGGTCCGCCGCGCTCGGGCAGGTTGGGACGCAGTTCCTCCGCTGTCAGTTGGCCGTCGCCGTTCTTGTCGAGCTTCTTGAGGGCGGCAGCCGCTTCCGCGATTTCCTTCGCGTCGATCACGCCGTCGTTGTTGATGTCGAAGGTCGCCATGAACGGGTCCCGCCGGGGGAATCCTCGCTCGCCCCGCTCGCCCCGACCACCGTCCGGTCGGAATCCGGGCGGTCCGCCGGGACCGCGATCCTGAGCCAGGACGTTCGTGTTCAGCAGCAGCGCGCACATGGCGGTGACGAGAGCGGTCGGCGTCGTTTTTTTCATGAGCATGAGTGGATGCGATTGATACCGTAACGCCACCGTAAGACGGAGCGTGCCGGAAACCGGTTACAATGGACAGACGCGACTCGCCCGGCGTTGAAGCGGCATGCTCATACCGGCCTGCAGCGGTGCGCCGTCGGGGCGGACCGGCAGGGCCGCTCGAGGGTTCACCAAGGTGCTTCCGCATACCGCTCCGGAACGCCCGGGTCCCTCGCAGGGCCCTTCATCGCCGGCGGTCTGCCCCGCCGCAAGGAGCGGTTACCAGACCGCCCAGGGTTCGCGGAAGCGGCGCCCGTCGAGCGAAGCCGCTTCCGCTTCTCCCCCGCGACGGAAAGCCGCGTGTTTCACCTCGCCGTCGATGACAACACGCACGCCCAGGGCGGTGGGGCTTTCGAGGCGTTCGCTGCGGACTTCGGGGCGACGTCCGGATCGGTGCGGTACGATCAGCGTCAACATCTGCACGGTCGCGGAGGGCTTCGAGGTGGCGGCTTCGAGGTGCCATTGGTTGGGGAACTCCCGGGTTGGCGGCGGGGTGTACCCGTCCCACTGGCGGAAAACCAAGGGTCCGGCACCGAGGTAGTCGATCACGGCGCCGGCGTTCGGCTGGGTGACGACGAGGCGCTGGCGTTCGGGTTCGACGGTGAAGGGCGCCAGGGCGTGCAGCATGAACTGGAAAGTTGAGGGCGCCGTGGCCTCGAGGTCGTCCAGCAGCACGAGGAACGGCTCGGGTTCCTTCACGAACAACACCCGCCGCTCGTAGTGCTGCAAGCGGTCGCCGTAAGCCGCTGCGGCCTCCCCGACGAGGTAATCCGTCTCCGGCGAGGAGGAGAAATCCACGATCCGTCCGTGCGGCGCCTGCGTGTGCGGGATCTGGCCTTCGCCGTTCACGAGGACCCCGTTGTGCGCCATCGTGCTGTGCGCCCATTGATAGTGGAACTTGCTGCCGTGCAGATCGCGGTAGACGCACGTGGTCAGCAGGGTGTCGCCGTAGGCATTCAGTTGAAACGTATTGTGCGGGTTGTGCCCGTGGCTTTGCGTGCCGAACGGACTTGATTTGAACAGGAAATGCACGTCGTCGCGGCTGTCGAGGAGCGTGGTGTGCAAGCTCGCGACACCGATGCCGCGGAACACCTTTGATGATGGCAGATCGATCGGGGCCCGCGGCTCGGGGAGCGGCGGGAGATTCGCTGCGTAGAGGAATCCCAGAATGCCGTCCTGACCGCGCATTCCCCACTGCGCCATCCACCATCGCCAGTAGGCCGCGCGCTCGCCGTCCGGTTGGGCGCTTTTTGCCCGGACGAGGAACTCCATGAACCCGCCCCAACTCGCGCTGGGCGGACGGTAGGAAAGATCGCCGAAACCCATGTTCGGGGAATTCGGTGGGGCGATGTAGAGCGGGAAGTCCGCGACGTGCGCGAAATAGGGTTTCTTCAAGCCGTCGATTCCGAGCGCGTTGTCGGCGAACTGGAGCCACCAGACCGCCTTGCTGATGTAACCCCCCCAGTAACTCACGCCTTCGTGCCAGCCGCCGTCATCGTCCGACCAGACCGGGTAGCAGGCGTAGAATTTGTTGACCGCGTAATCCAGCCAGGTCGCCGCCTCCGGGAGTTCCCCGAGGAACGCGATTCCTGTCTCCGCCAGCTTGTGCCAGACACGATTGGCGTGGCTGCCATAGGGGCGGTTCAAGTGCCCGACCCCGCGTTGGACCTCGCCCCCTTCCCAGAAATCGGTGGCCCGTCGCAACATGACTTGGCGCACGATGTCGCGGTCGGCCTCGGTCAAGGTGTCCCAGGCCCAGTCGTAGGCGCGGGGCAGTCGATGCAGGAGGGGTTTGGCGGCCTCGCAGTTCATGCGGAAGTTCGTGGGGCCGTCCGGGTCCCAGGATGCCAGGTGCAGGATCCAACGGCGCGCCGCCGCTCCGTATCTTGAATCGCGGGTGATCAGGTGCACGAAGGCCAGCGTTTCCGCCTCCTCGCAGGCTTGCAGGGTTTGCACGCGGTTCGGCCACCAATATTGAATCAACCCGGCGTCTTCCTTGTCCCGTGCCGAACCCATGTGGACCGGTTCGGGCGTGGGCCCGGCCCGCAGGATGCGGTCCGCCTCGCGTCGCAACGCCTCGAAACGGGCTGCTTCCCGGCCGGTCGCCAATTCCCGGAGCCGCGGCAGATCCTCGGGACGCAGGAACAGCCGGGGGTGTCCGGACGGTACCCGCTCGCGCTGCTGGTCGACGGTTGGCATGGGGAAGGGGGTGGCTTCCTCCGGGACGATGACCGTTCGTGCTCGGCTCCAATTCGAGATCCGTCCCTGCGCGTCCTCGAAGCGATACCGCCAGTGAAAGGCGCCGGGAGCGAAGACGGTGTGGTGGGTGTAAGTGTTCCAGGGAACCGGTCCGGCGGTTTCGGCGTCGCTGAAGTCGGCGGAGCGCGTCCACTGCACGGTGTAGGTTCGGGCCTCGGGTTCGTGCAACCAGGTGAAGGTCGGTGGATTCAGCGCGGCGCGTTCGCCGTCGCCGGGGTGATAGCCCCATTCGCCCGGGCGGGCGGCCCGGTTGGAAATCACCGGGTCGGCGGCGGCCCCGAGGGGCAAGCCGATGAGTGCCAGGCCGATGGCCCCAGCGAACCGTGAGAATCGCAACGGAGGCTTCATGGCCTTCAGGCATACCTTACCGCGGGCCGACTGAGAAGCCCCGACGGCGCTGCCGGAGCGGGTCTTCGAGCTTCGAGCTTCGAGCTTCGAGCTTCGAGCTTCGAGCTTCGAGCTTCGAGCTTCGAGCTTCGAGCTTCGAGCTTGGCACGGGGCAGGGTGGTGGGCTGGCCCGGGCTCGAACCGGGAACCAACGGCTTAAAAGGCCGCTGCTCTACCATTGAGCTACCAGCCCTCAGACTGCTGATCCACAGCAGTCCACGGACTTCTTCACGGTCGCCGGGCGTCGGTTGCGAGGCCTGGTTCTGTCACCCTGGCATCGCACGTCGCGTTCCGGTCTTCCGGCGACGCGCGGCGAAGGAGTTGGGAGCGCCCGGGCCTGAGGGGGAACCCCTCGGGGCCGTCTGGCGACCGGGGGCCATTATGCCTTCCCCGAAAGGGGTCGCAAGCAGTTTCGCCCCAGCGCCTCGTGGCGGTGCGCATCCCGGCTTGTTTCAGGTTCCAGGCGGCTGGCGCAATGGTGCACGCAGTTGATGCCGCTGGTGCCGCGGGCGGTCTTACGCGCGCCAGGGGCGCAACCGGCGGAGGTTCCCCAGGACTTCCTTGGCCGTTTGCACATCGTCCGCGACCTGCCAGTCGAACATGCCGACGAGGATGAAGTCGGCGCCGCTCTCGAACGCGTGGCGGAAGCCCCGGTAGGGCGGGATGGCGCCGGCGGCGAGCACCTTGAACCCGATCCACGGTTGTTTCACCGTGAACATGACCTCCTTGACCTCGTCGGGATCGTTG
Source organism: Verrucomicrobiales bacterium (assembly GCA_024233305.1). Lineage (GTDB taxonomy): Bacteria > Verrucomicrobiota > Verrucomicrobiia > Limisphaerales > J093 > J093. Next base: position 254,102 of record JACKPV010000022.1, on the reverse strand, counting down.
CACCACGAGTTGTCGAACCGGCCGAGGTCGTCTGTTTCTTCGGGCCCCGGCGCGGTGTGGTAGTCGTGGGAATGGATCGTCTTGATGTAGAAGTCCGGGTTCAGGCCGGCCTTTTCGCAGGCGACGATGGTTCCCAGTCCGTGGGCGCCGATGCCGGCGATCCGGCCCTGTCCGCGAATGAAGTCAACGATCTTCCCGATGGTGTCCACATCGCCTCTCTGGACCAGGGCGTCGGCCACGTCGCCGGTTACATGGACGGCGGCGGCGCCGAGGTCAATGGACTTCTGAAACTGGTCCAGGTTGTTGCCGGGATTCAACCGTGCCTGGGCGATCCACTGCATCTTGCCGCCCCGCTTCCAGTGGTGCTGGAGGTGCTGGATGCCATCGACGACCCAGCTGTTGAGCACGTTGATGCCGTGCGTTTCCGCGATCTCGAGGGTCTCGACGATGCGGGCATCGGTATTGTAGCGCTTCATCAGGTGGGAGACGTAGGTGAGATCGCGCGCGTGGGCGTAGCCGCCGATCAGGTTGCCCCCGAGCATGAGCCGGGAGAACTCCTGGTCCTTGATGCGTCCCAGGGGCAGCGAATCGCGGGTGGCCGGCAGCGGCCCTTCGGGCAGGGGGACTTCGGGCAGTTCGGCCCGGGCGGGCGGGACCAGGAGGCCCGGCGCTGCGGTGGCGGCCAGGGCGGAGGCGGTTACGAAGCGACGGCGGCTGATGGGGTGGTTCATGGCGTTAGCGGACCTGAATTGTCGAGCGCTCTTTCACTGCGGTCATTATCCTTAAAACCCGCGGCGGAGGCAACCTCGGAGCCGGGGAAAGGACGCCTCGAAGCCGGGCCCCGCGCCGGCCGCCTGTCCGGGGTCGGCGGACCGGTTCCGTCAGACCGGCAGCACGATGGTGATGCGGGTGCCCTGCCCGGGCTTCGAGGTGATGCGGGTGCGGCCCCCATGCGCCCGGACGACCCGATCCACGATCATCAGACCCAACCCGGTGCCGCGGGCCTTGGAGCTGTTCAGCAGCCCGGCGAAGACGCGTCGGCGCTGCTCGGGCGTCAGGCCCTGGCCGGTGTCCCGGAAGCTCACGGCAACGTGGGTGGGATGGGGGCGGTCGCGGGGCACGCGCAGGGCGCGGGTGGTGATCGTGAGGCAACCGCCCTGCGGCATGGCCTCGAGGGCGTTGAGGGTCAGGTTGAGGAACGCCTGTTCGAGCTGGGTGGCATCCGCCAGCACGGGCGGTGGATCCGGCGCCGGACGGCAGTCGAGTCGCACGTTTTGCTGGGCCAGTTTATGGCGGATCAGGAGCGCGAGATCGTCCACCAGCTGATTCACGCCCACCGGTTCGAGGCGCGGTTCGCTGTGCCGGGCGAAGTCGAGGATCTGCTCCACGATCCGGTTCAGGTGATCCATCTTGTCGGTGATGATGGCCACGTCCCGCTGGCGCGGATCGCCGCCGGGGAAGTCCAGTTCGAGGGATTGGAACAACAGCTTCATCACGGTGAGGGGATTGCGGATTTCGTGAGCGACCTCGGCGGCGAGGAGGCCGAGGGCGGACAGCTTCTCGTTCTGCCGCAGTTGTTCCTCAAGGGTGACGATGCGTTCGTAGAGGCGTGCCTTCTCGATGGCAATCCCCGACAGGTCGGCCAACGCGGTGAGGATCCGGATCTCCTCGTTCGAGAAGTTGTGCTGCGTGCCGGTGTAGACGCTGAGCGTGCCAATGATCTGCTGGGCGAACCGCAGGGGAACGCTCAGGAGCGAGACCAGCCCCTCGGCGCGGGCGACGTCGACGCTCTGGTAGCGGGAGGAGACCTGGACGTTTTCGACTTGCAGGGGTTTGCGTCGGCGGACGACGGCCCCGACGAGGCTTTCGCCGATGTTGAGGCGCGGTTTGTTGAGGTAGGCCTCGCCGGCGCCGTAGCAGGCCTGGAGATCGAGCCATTGTCCCGTGGCATCGACCAGCAGCAGGGCGCACATCTTGGCTTCCATCAGGCCGCAGGCCTCGCGCGTGATGGCCCGCAGGGCCTCGTCGAGCACGAGCGTGGAGTTGATGGTTTGCCCGATTTTGAGCAGGGTCTCGAACAGGCCCGCCTGCAGCCGCAGCTGTTCGTAAAGCCACGTGTTGTGGATGACGCGTGCGGCCTGGATGGCGAGTTCCTCGAGGAGCGTCTGGTCGGCTTCGGAGAAGGCGTTGGTGCGGTCCGAATCCACGTTGATCACCCCGCGCAACTCGTCCTGGACCTCGAGGGGAACGGCGAGTTCCGAGCGCGTGTTCGGGCGGACCATGAAGTAGCGGCGATCCCGCAGGACGTCGCCGACGCAGGCTGCGCGGCCGGTGCGGGCCACCCAGCCGGTGATGCCCTCTCCCACCTTGAGCCGGAGCCGTTCGGCGGTGGGCGGAAGGCCGTGGGAAGCCTGGATCTCCAGAAACCCGGTGTTCGGATTGATGAGCACCACCGAGCCACTGGTGGCACGCATGAGCCGCACGGCCTCGCGCAGGATGAGTTCGAGGGCCGGTTGGGGTTCGAGCGTCGAGTGGATGGTCTGGCTGACTTGATACAGCAGCCGGAGCCGCTCGTAGTCCCGTCTCAGCTCGTCGTCAGCCATGTTTGGGTTGCCCCCTTTCCGTTGCCTTCCGGTTCAGCGAACGCGGCGGGTCAGCCAGATGCCCGTGCCGGCAAAGGCGAGATTCGGCAGCCAGGCCGCCAGCAAGGCCGGCAGGTAGCCACCCGTGCCGAGCGCCAGCGCAAACCGGTTCAGCACAAAATACACGAAGGCGATGAAGATGCTGCTGGCCACCCCGACGAACACGTTGCGCCGGCCCGACGGGGTGCCGAACGGGATGGCAATGAGCACCACGACCAGGCTGGTCCAGGGTTCGGCGATCCGGGCATGCAACTGGGTTTTCAACTTGGCCCGCCGCTCGGCCCGCAGATCCGGATGGAGTTGCTGGTAATTGAGAATCTGGCGGATCGACATCTGCGGGCGCTCCGTGGCTTCGATGCTCGTCAGGTGCATGAACACGATTTCACTGTCGATCTGCTCGGGTGTCTCGTTCCAGTCGGCCAGTTCGAGCCGGTTGGTCTCGCTCCGCTGCCAGCGGGATTCCCCGTCCGGATCCGAATGCAGCTCCCGCACGTCCTCGAACCGCCAGACCCGGTTGGTGTAGCTCGCCTGGGCCGCCGCCACCCGGTGCCGCCCGCCGTCGCCGGTCCACCATTCGACGTTGGGCAGCCACATCCGGCCCGTTTTCCGGTCGTACAGCCCGATGTTCCAGAGCCGTTTGTCGCGTTCGTTGAAGAAGGTCAGGTCGCGGGCCCAACGAGGGTCGACCTGGTCTTTGAGTTTGCCGCCGCGTCGCGTGAGGATGCTGTTGGCGGCCGCGAGACTGCGGGGAACCCACAACTCGTTCAGCAGAAACACCCCGACGGTGAAGGCCGCGCCGACCCCCAGATACGGGGCGCACAACCGCCAGAGGCTCACTCCGGCGGCCCGCATCGCCGTGAGTTCCTGGTGCCGGGCGTGGTTGGTGAGCGCGTACAACAAGGCGAGCAACAGCGCGATGGGGATCACGGTCACGAGGAGTTGCGGGGCCCGGATGAGATAGTACTGCGCCACGTCCAGAAAGGTCAGATTCAATTCCCGGTACGTGTAGATCTCGCCGAGCAGATCGAACGCGGCCCAGAAAACCACAAACAAGCCCAGGCAATAGCCGAGCGGCACCACCAGTTCGCGGAGCAAATACCGGTCCAGCAAACGCATCCGGCGCGATACTCCGAGGCCCGCCCGCGCCTGTCGAGTGTCGATTGGCGACCCTGGCCGGCCGCCGGCGCGACGCCGGTGCGGTGACTCGTTCGCCGGCGTTTCTGCCTTGCGCCGCGCGCGCCGGATTCGGCGCCGGAGGCCTGCGAACCAGCGCGGTTCGGGAGGGTAATTTGATAAGTCGAGCGTATGTCTACAGCGCTGAGAAGCAGTGAGTTTTATTTGCGGATGGGGTGCGGATCCGGCGTTGATGCATCATTGGCCGACCGGATTTCATTCTTGAACTGCAATTATGTTCTTCGCAGAATAAGCCCGTGCCCGCCTTTCCGATGGAGCCTGGCTTGTGAACTGCATTGTCTTGGTCAAGCAAGTGCCGGATCTGACGGATCTCCGGCCTGACGCCTGGGATACCGAGAAGGGCACCTTGCGCCGTGGCGTGCTCGACAGTGTCCTGAACCCCCTGGATCTGCACGCGCTGACGCTGGCGGCGCAGGTGCGGCGCGACCCGGGCCGGATCATCGCGTTGAGCATGGGGCCGCCGCAGGCCGAGGAGATGCTGCGGGATTGCATCGCGCGTTGCGCCGACGAAGCGGTGCTGCTTTGCGACGTGCATTTCGCCGGGGCGGACACTTGTGCCACGGCGCGGGCGTTGGGGCAGGGGATCCGGCGGCTCGTCCGGGAGTTCGCGTTGGGGGATGATTACGTGATCCTGGCGGGAATGCAGTCCGCCGACGGGGACACGGCGCAGGTGCCGCCGCAAGTCGCGGACGAACTGGGCATCGAGCAGATCGCGTACGCCGAGGCGGTCGAATGGCGGGAGTCCCTCGTGGTCCACCGCATCGGCCCGCATGGGAAGGAGACCGTCACTCCGTTGGTTACTCCGGTGTTGATCACGGCTTCGAGCAGCGAGGCCCCGGTTTACCGTTCCTTCCACCGCGCCCGGATGAGTCTGGGCAGGACCGTGCGGCGCTGGACCGCGGGCGACCTCGATTTGACGCCGGAACAACTGGGGCTGAAAGGGTCGCGGACCCAGGTGGTACGCATCTTTTCCCCGAGCGAATCGCACGACGCCGAGTGCCGGTTGCTTGATGAGCCCAGCAAACTGGCGGAGGAAGTGACCGCGGCCTGGAGGTCCGGCCGGCGACGGAAGGCTGCGGAGGCGCAGGCGCCCTATCAACTGGACGGCCGCGAACCGGCGCATACCGGCGAAATCTGGGTGTTTGCGGAGCACGAGGCGGGGGCGCTGCATCCGGTCAGTCTGGAACTTCTGGGCGCGGCCCGCGGGCTGGCGGCCCCCTTGGGGGTGAAGGTGGGCGCGGTGCTGCCCGGCCATCAGGTGGAGCCGTTGGCGGCGCAGCTGACCGCCCACGGGGCGGACTCCGTCTACCTCCTTGCTCATCCGTTGCTCGAGGAGTTCCGTCCGGTCCCCTACAAGACCGCGCTTGCCCGTGCGATTCTCGAACGCCGCCCGCAGATTGTCCTGTTCGGCGCCACCCCGCTGGGCCGGGAACTTGCCCCGCGCGTGGCCTATGAGACGGGTTCGGGCCTGACCGCCGATTGCACGCGGCTCGAGATCGGAGATTTCACCCGGGAGAAGGTCACCCAAACCGGCGTCCTGTTGCAGACCCGTCCCGCGCTCGGCGGGAACATCATGGCGACCATTGTCACAAAGAACTCGGTCACGCAGATGGCCACCGTGCGCCCGGCGGTGATGAAGGCGCTTCCCCCTGATCCGGAGCGTCGGGGCGGGGTCGTCCCGTTGGATCCCGGCGTGACGGAGGGCCACATCCGGACCCGGGTGGTGGCGCGCCAATCCCTCCCGGAAGGCGCGAACCTCGGGGACGCCGAGATCGTCGTCTCGGGCGGCCGGGGCATGGGCAGCAAGGAGGCTTTCGATCGGTTTCTGCGCCCGCTGGCCGGGGCCTTGGAGCAGGCCCTCGGCGGCCGCTCGGAGATCGGTGCGTCCCGGCCCGCGGTCGAGGAGGGCTTTATCGGCCGGGAACACCAGGTGGGCCAGACCGGGCAGACGATTCAACCGCGGCTTTATGTGGCGGTGGCCATTTCGGGAGCCATCCAGCACCTCTCGGGAATGCAGAACGCCGACCTGGTGGTGGCCATCAACAAGGACCCGCATGCGCCCATCTTCCGCCACGCGGATTTCGGCATCGTGGGCGAATACGAATCCGTGCTTCCGGCGCTGGTCGAGGGGCTGCAACACGTGGAGAACAAGTCATGAGCGAGGTGGATGTTCTGATTGTCGGAGCGGGCCCCGCGGGGCTGGCGTCCGCCATTCGTTTGCGGCGCCGGTTGGCCGAGGCCCGGAAGGAGGCGTCGGTGGTGGTGATCGACAAGGCCCCCCGGCTGGGCTACCACAATTTGTCGGGCGCCGTATTCGAGGCGGACTGCCTGGACGAGTTGTGTCCCGGCTGGCGCGCCGATCCGGATCCCTTCGTCAAGAACATGGTGCCGGTCGAGCGCGACGAACTGGTCTATCTCACCCGGTCGAAGATGCAGCCCATCCCGGCGTCCTTGGTGCCGCGGCATCTGCGCCACCAGGGCGACCACGCGATCTCGATCAACCGGCTGGTGAAATGGCTGGGCGGCGTGGCCCAGCAGGCCGGCGCAGAGGTCCAACTGGGTTTCGCCGCCGGGGAAGTGCTGCAGGAGGGCGGGGGCGTGCGCGGGGTGCGCCTCGTGGACCTCGGGCGGAACACCCGTGGGCGCAAGCAGGCCAACTTCCTCGCCGGGGAACGCATCGAGGCCCGGGTCACAATCCTCGCTGACGGCTCGCGGGGCGTTCTCTCGCGCCAGGTGACGGAGCGTCATGGCGGCAACCGCAACTCACAGGTCTATTCGGTCGGAATCAAGCAGCTCATCAAGCTGCCGTCCCAGGCCGATTTCGGAGCGGGGCGCGTCATCCATACCATCGGCTATCCCTGTCGCCGCGACGTGTTCGGCGGCGGGTTCCTCTACGACATGGGCAAGGGCGAGGTGGCGGTCGGGCTCATCCTCGGGTTGGACTGGCGCTACACCGACCTCAACCCGCAACGGGAAATGGAGCTGTTCAAGGCGCATCCCTTCGTTGCCGGCCTGCTGGAGGGTGGCGAGGTGGTGGCCACCGGCGTGAAGACCGTGCCGGAGGGCGGGTATTATGCGCTGCCCAAGCTGGCCGTGGACGGCGCCTTGCTCGCCGGGGACGCGGCCGGGTTCGTCAACATGCGCAAGATCAAGGGCATCCACTACGCCATCCGGTCGGGGATCGCCGCGGCGGACACGGTTTTCGACGCCCTGGCCCGGAACGACTTCTCCGAGTCTTCGCTCAAGGGGTATCGGCAGGCGCTGGAGCCGGGCGTGTTGCGGCCCATGCGGTCGGCGCGCAACTACCGGCAGTGCTTCAAGCTCGGGCTTTACCTCGGGGCGCCCCTCTCGACCATTCAACACCTCCTCCCGTTCGGTCTGGATGCCGAGCCCGATCATCGTTCGACCCGCAAGCGCTCCCGCCTCAACCGCTCCCCGGACGGCGGCCTGGACAAGGCCACCTTCGTGAGTCTTTCCGGAGCCGCGCACCGCGAGGACGAGCCGTCGCACATCATCATCCGCGACCCCGCCGTTTGCCTGGAGTGCAAGGACGAATACGGGAATCCCTGCGTCCAATTATGTCCGGGAGAGGTTTACCGGCTGCGGGAAGGGGAACTGGTGTTGAGTCCGAGCAACTGCATGCATGACGGTTCCTGCGCGGTGAAATGTCCGTATCAGAACATCGACTGGACGCCGCCGGAGGGAGGGGAGGGTCCGCGCTACCGCAAGATGTGACCTCCCGCCGCGGGATTTTCGGTCAAGCACCGCCGCCCGGGGCGCGGCGCGATGCTGAGCCGTAGCGATTCAATAACTCGTAGCCGCCGACGTGCAGTCGGCGCATGATTCAGCTGGGATAGGGCCGCCTGCCGCCGAGGGCGACGATTCACCCAAAGGTGACTGCTGATCGGAATCGGCGAGCCCATGTAAGCCCGTGGATTTCAGCGCCGACTACACGTCGACGGCTACCCCGGGTTGAATCGATAAGCTGCGGTCACGCGAGGGTCAGGTTCTTCAGCCGGCGGTGGCCACCGGTGCCTGCCGGCTAGTCGGTTGGTGGCTGCTCATCCTGCATCCGGGCCACCAGATCCTTCTCCGCCAGCACCCAGTCTTCGATGGTCAGCGGAGTGTCCGGCAACCGGTCGCGATACATTTGATACGCGTGCTCCCGAACCATGGCCTTGGTCATCCCCGGAGTCACCGGTGTCGGCTGGGGAATGCGCTCCAATGTTGTGGTTTTCATAGGGATTCCTGGGCTGAGTTACACGGCAATATATTCAGCCGCGCGGGAGTTTCAAACCCTCATCCTGTGCCGCTCGTTTTGTCCTGTCACTCCCTTGCTCTCCCCACCCGACGGGGGGGGCGGAACCGGGTGGTTCGTTCCGGTGAGTTCCCGGCAGGTACCTCATGCCGGGACCGGTAGCCGGCGTCGAGTCGGCGCAGGGTCCATCAAGCCATCAGCCGCTGTCTGCCGCGTCGCGACCGTGTCGCCCGGATTGACCCCGGCTGGCGGAGGTCATTACCTTTCCACGCCATGAGCACCGTTGCCCCTGCCTCTCCTCCCACGCCCTGCCGCCGCCGCCGCCCGGAGCTGCGGTGGACCCGGTGGTGTGCCGCGTCGCTTCTCGCATCGAGCACGCCGGCGTTTGTTTCCGGCGGCATTTCCTATGCCGACTGGCAGGCGCAGGTCTGGCGGCCAACCGAGGTTGCCCGGACGGCCATCAGCGGCAGGATGGCGGATCCCGACGGCGACCGGTTGGTGAATTTCGCTGAATATGCGCTGGGCGCGGACCCGCGGTGTGCCGATCGGGAGGCGGTGCTTCGCTGGTCAACCACGGCCACTCCGGAACCGGGCACCTTGGACGTGCAGTACCGACGTTCCACCGCAGCGGTTGAAGCCGAGGTGCGCGTCGCTGCGGCCACGCAGCTTCCGTTTGACGGTGACTGGCCGGCCGGCCGGCCGGCGGAGGTGTCGGAGTTTACCAGGGACGCCGGCGCCGGTCGCACCGAGACGCGCGTGAGTCTGCCGGCGTCCGCGGGCGCGGCCTTCATCGCGCTGCCGATCTCGGCGGCGATCCCGGCGCCCGAACAACCGGCCTGGGTCTGGTTCGAGGCCGAAGCGGGTTCCGGGGGCGAATCGGACCCGGACTTGTCGGCGGAACGAATGACCTGGGTGGGCCCGGGGGGTTCGGTGCAGAAGTCCGTGCGCGTGCCGGCGGCCGGGAGCTACGACCTTTGGGTGCGGAAGTTCTGGAATCCCCAGGGCATCCGCTGGCGGGTCGGCGGCGCGGACTGGCAGGAGGTGCGAACCGCCGCGTTGACCGACCTCGTCCTGCTGAATGGAAACGCGGGCCGCCGGGTGGGCTGGTTCAACGCCGGCCGCGTCGACCTGCCGGCGGGCGATCAGGTCTTTCGCCTCGAGGTGCTGCCCGGCGATGGCAACACCACCGCCTACGATTGCTTCCTGCTTGCGCGCGAACCGTTCACGCCGCGCGGAAAACTGAAACCGGACGAGGCTTCCGGAGCCACGGAGCCCGGCTGGTTCGCCTTCGAGCCCCCGCCGGACCCGCTGACCTACAGCCCGATCGATTTGCGCCGGCTCAACGAGGAACAGGCCGGTGAGCAAGGTTTCATCCGCGTGCGGGGCGAGGGCTTTATTCACGATTCGAGCGGCGAACCCGTCCGCTTCTGGGCGGTCAACGTCGGCATGGGTTTCGTGAACTCGGCGGACGCGGAACTGGACTTGTTCGCGCGGTCGATGGCGAAACGCGGCGTCAACCTGGTCCGGGTGCATGGGCCGATCTACGAAGGCCGCGGCCCGGACTTCGGCCGGGTGAACGAGCCCACGGTCGCCCGGCTGCAATACTTGGTGCATGCCCTCAAGCGCGAAGGCATCTACTCGGCCCTGAGCATCTACTTTCCGCTCTGGGTGACGCTGGGTCCCGAGAACACGGCATTCTCCGGCTACACGGGGCAACATCCCTTCGCGCTGCCGTATTTCAGCGAGCCGTTCCAGGCCTTCTACCGCGACTGGTGGCGGTCCCTGCTGGTCCCGGTCAACCCCCACACCGGCTTGGCCCTGAAGGACGATCCCGCGGTGGCCATGGTCGAGATGATCAACGAGGATTCCACGCTCTTCTGGACTTTCGATCCCCAGGAGGGCAGCCGCGGGAACCTTCCCGATGCGCAGCGAGCCCGGCTGGAGCGGCAGTTCGCCAACTGGCTGCTGGCCCGTTATCCCGGTGAAACCCTGGCGCAGATCCGCAGCGGCCCCTGGCAGGGGCTCGCCACGTCGCAGGACGACCTCGTCGCTGGTCGCATGGGGTTCCGCCCGCTCTGGAACATCTTCAGCGAACGCCGCCCTCGCGACCAGGATACCGCTCGCTTCCTGACCGGGTTGATGCGCGAATGGCACCTTGCGGTGCGCCGCTTCCTCAAGGAGGAACTGGGCTGTCGCGCCCTTGTCTACTGCTCGAACTGGAAGACCGCGTCCGAGCAGTATCTCGATCCCCTGGACAAATACGCGAACAGCGTCGGTGACTTCTTCGACCGGCACGGCTACTTCGGTGGCGTGCATGAGGGCAACAACGCGTCCTGGAACCTCGAACCGGGGCAGCGTTACGACGACCGGACGGCGGTGCGTTTCGTGCCGGCCACCGGCGCGGGCGAGGATTTCGGCAATCCGCTGTTCGACCTCGCCTACAACGGCCGCCCGTCGACCATCACCGAAGTCAACTGGCCGTTGCCCAACCGCTACCGGGCGGACATGGTGGTGCTCGGGGCGGCCTACGGCGCCTTGCAGGGGAGCGACGCGATCTTCTGGTTCGCCGCAGGGGAACCGACGTGGCAGGGGTTGCCCGGCAAGTTTGCCATCCAGACGCCGGTGGGCTTGGGGCAATTCCCCGCCGCGGCCCTGATCTTCCGTGAAGGCCTGGTCCGAACCGCCTCCCGAGTGGTCGATGTGCAGCTCGCCGTCGAGGACCTCTACGCGCTGAAGGGGACCCCGCTGCCGGCGCCTCAGAACTTCGACAATCTGCGCAGCGGCGATGTGCCCGCCGGCGCTGTGTTGACGAATGTCAGTGTCATCGATTCCCTCGCGTTTCTCGTGGGCCGGGTGAACGTCGACTTCGTCGAGCGAGGTCCCGTGGAATCCCGCGTGCGGGATCTCTCCCCGTACATCGACCGTCAGGGAAAGCGCGCGCTGAGCGAGACCGGGGAGTTGCGCTGGGATTGGGGTCGGGGGTTGGTGACAGTCAATGCGCCTGCCGCCCAGGGTGCCACGGGGTTTCTGCGGGATGCCGGGGCGATTCGCCTGGAGACGGTCGAGATCGCGTCATCGATGGAATACGGTTCGATCCTGATCGTTGCGCTGGATGGCCGCCCGTTGGCTGAAGCGGAGCGGGTGCTTTTGCAGGCGGCGAGCGAGGAGCGTCCCTGGCAATGGTCCACTGACCGGCCTGCCGGACCGCGCCGGATTACCAACCGCGGGACCGTGCCGCTGATGGTGCGGGAACTGGCCGGCACGGTGCGTCTGCAACGCCCGGATGCCGGAGCGCTGACCGTCACGCCTCTCGATGCCAACGGCTACCGGAGCGGTCCCCCGGCCACGGGAGCCGCGGTTATCGAGCTGGCCGCAGATCGCTTGTACTACCTCATCGAAAAGTAGTCCGGCGATCCGGCACGACGCGCCGTCCGAGCGCTGTCCGTCAGCCGCGCTGTTCGAGTCACGGTCGAACGGGCAGCGCTTGCTCAAACCGCATGCCGGACCCCGGCCAGGCTGCACCGGTTCAGTTCCACCACGAACCGACGCGGTGAAACACCAATAAGCCCGCGGCCACGACGACGGCGAACGCCCGCCGGAAGAACCACGGAACGGGGAGTTCTGGAAAGGCCGGCCAGACTTCCGCCAAGCCAGCGATCAGGTTGCGTTCTTGTCCGTGGGTGGTCCGGGACCGGATCCGCCCGGATCAGGCGAGTTCGATCACGGTGACGCCGGGATTCCCGCGGTTGAAGTCCGGGTCGCGTCGCACGTTCGGATGGCGCTGGCTCAACTCGCGCCCTTCCACCGTGTCCGAGGAGAAGCGTTCGCCGGGAACGACCAGCACCGCCCTTCCCTCCTTGACCCGCAGGCGCAGCGAACGGCGGATGGCCGGCCCCAGCACGCCGCCCTCGCCGCCCGAGCCCCAGCCGTGAATGATCTTCAGCACGCGGACGCCCCGCGACCGGGCGGAGGTCATCGCCGCCAGCAACCGGCGTCGCGCTTCGTCGACCGTGGGGAGGCCGGTCTTGAGGTTGATGGTTTGCACGGTCGTCAACACCCGCCCGGTCCCAGCGCGGGCGTTCAGACCCGGCAGAGCTTCATCATCGCCTTGAGCGTTTCGAGCGGGTCGTGCGTCGGCGTGTATTCGTGCGCCAGATACCCTTGAAAACCCGTATCGGCAATGGCCTTGCAGATCGCCGGGTAGTTGAGTTCCTGGCTGGCGTCGAACTCGTGCCGGCCCGGATTGCCAGCCGTATGGAAATGGCCGATCCACTCGATGTTATCCCGGATCGTGCGGATGATGTCCCCCTCCATGATCTGCATGTGGTAGATGTCGTAGAGCAGCTTGACCCGCGGCGAGCCGACCCGCCGGCAGAGTTCGACGCCCCACGCGGTGTGGTCGCACATGTACCCCGGATGGTTGACCTTGCTGTTCAACAGTTCGAGGCAGAGCGTGACCCCGAGATCCTCGGCCTGCGCCTTGATGCCGTTGAGAAACAGAACGCAGTTCTCCAGGCCTTCCTCGTCCGAGATCCCCTGCCGGTCTCCCGCCAGCACGATGACGTTCGGCGCCCCGAACTCCGCCGTCGCCCGGATCGCCGCCCGCATTCGTCCGTCGATGGCCCGGTGATGCCGGCGGTCGTTGATCCCTTCCTTGATGCCGCTGCCGCCCCCCACCATCGTCGGCATCAGCCCGTGCTTCTTCAACGTCGGAAAGGCCTCGGGCCCGACCAGGTCGATGCCCACCGCTCCAGCCGCCGCCGTCGCGCGGCAGATCCCGTCCAGATCCAGCTTGAGCCCGCGAAACACCCCCTGGCACACCGCCTGCTTGAGCCGGCCCGGGTGAGGTTCGAGGGCGGAGGCCCGGGATCCCAATCCCAACGAGGCGAGCAGGCCGAGGCCGGCGGTGGACGTAAGGAAAGCCCGACGATTGACCAAACCCGCAGAAGTTGCGTTCATGCGGAAATCCTACGGGGTTGCCGCGGCCCGGGCAATCCGTCATTCCGGAATCGCCGTCGGCCGGTCGCTTCCCGCAGCCCGGCAGCCCGGCAGAACTCGGCAGCGTTGCCCGTTGCGAGGACGGGTCAACGGCTCCGGTCGCCGGGGCCTGCCCGATCTTGTTCGACACCGCGGACGATTTGCCGTGAAGTCCCGGCATGCCCTCGGACTCCTGCGCTAGGGAGCCGGCGCGAAGCCGGCGCGGGCGATGCCGCTCGAAACGTCGGTCCCGGACAACCCGGCTCGCCGCCCTGACCGCAACGGTTCTGCTCGCGGCGGCACAGGGAACCGCCGTGCTTCCAGCCGCCCCGCCGACCGATGCCTCCGGGTTGCGCGCCTGGCGCCACTCGGGTTTCCTGCAAATCCTGACGACCCCGGAAGGCGCCCACCTGCCGGCCTCGGTCCGCGTGGATGACTTTCCGCTGCTCGTGCGGCTGCATCGGGACTTCTTCGATTTCAGCGAGGCCGCGGCCAGGGGTGAGGACATCCGCTTTTCCGATGCCGGCGGGGCCCCGTTGGCCCATCAGATCGAGACCTGGGATCCCGCTGCGGGCGAGGCGAGCGTCTGGGTCCGGGTTCCTGAAATTCGGGGCAATGCCCGCCAGCCGATCCGATTGCATTGGGGCAATCCCGGGGCGACCGACACCTCGAACGGTCACGCGGTTTTCGACGCGTCCAACGGCCACGTCGGCGTCTGGCACCTGGCGGAGCCGGTGGTCGATGACGTCGGTGCGACGGTGGCGGCCAATGTCGGGACCTCGGCCATCGGCGGGGTCGTCGGCGCCGCGCGGCATTTCGCCGGCGGACAGGGCGTGTTCGCCGGCGATGATCTCACCGCTTACCCCGCTGGCGGCCGCGCGCATTCCACGGAGGCCTGGTTCCGTGCCGAGGCGCCCAACGCGACCCTGGTGGGCTGGGGCAATGAACAGGCCCAGGGCAAAGTGGTCCTGCAACTCCGCAGTCCGCCGCACGTCCGGACGGACTGCTATTTCTCGGACGGCAACGTGGCGGGTGGCAGCCGGCTGCCGTTGTCCGAATGGACCCACGTGGCCTACACCTACGAGAACGGCAACGCGCGGATCTACGTGAACGGACGCCCCGACGGATCAGCGCACCGGCAGGGGACGCCGCTGAATCTCCGGAGCCCCGCCCGCCTCTGGCTCGGGGGCTGGTATGGCCGGTACGACTTCGTGGGGGATCTCGATGAAGTGCGGGTGTCCAACGTCGCCCGGTCAGCCGATTGGATCCGACTCGGGTTCGAGAACCAGAAACCGCTCCAGACGTTGGTCGGGTGGCTACCGCCGGAAGGGGACGATTTCTCGGTTGCGCCGGCGCAGGCCACGATCGCGGAAGGGACCACCGCGATGTTCACCGCGCGGGCCGGCGGCGCCCTGAAGGTGTATTGGAGCCTGGTTCGCGATCAAATGGAGCGGGTGCTGGCCGTGGACCGGTCGACCTGCACGGTCGAAGCGGGGCGCGTTACGGGCGATCAGACGGCTTGGCTGCGATTCAAGGCGGTCTTCGCGGATGGCGTCAGGACGCGGGACATCCCCCTCACGATCCGGGAAGCCCTTCCCGAACCGGCGTTCACGCTGGTCGCGCCGTCCGAGTGGGATGGGCGCCGGGCCATCGAACTGGCGCCGGTGGTTTCCAATCTCGCCGCGATGAAGGCGAAGGGCGTCGACGGATTGCATTACGAATGGAAGGTCTCCGGGCTGGCCGTCATCCGGGCGGAGGAAGCCGGAAGGTTGCGGCTCAAAAGGGCGCAGAACAGCGGTGAACTCCGGGTTGTCCTGAACCTGGACAACGGCGGCGCCCGCACGACGCGCGAGCTCGCCATCACCGTGCATGAACCCGCGAGCGATCCCTGGGTGCCCTCGACGCCCGAGCCCGAGGAACGTCCCGTGGACAATCAGTTTTACGCCCGGGACGATCGTAACGAGGGCACGCTCGTTTGGCGCGGCAACGCGGTGGAACCCGCGGATTCCGTGTTCCTGCGGCTCTATGCTGACGAACGGCTGATTCAGCATCAGTCCCAGCCCTCAGGTCCGGGCGGAGCCTATACCTTCTCCGCGACACTCGCGCCGGGCCGGATCCGATACCGGGTCGAACTGGGCGCGCGGAGGGGGAATATCGAGCGCGTGTGGCACACCGCGACCAACCTCGTCTGCGGCGACGCCTTCTTGATCCAGGGCCAATCGAACGCCCTCGCGACCGATACGTCCGAGAGCGCGCCCCGGATCGGGAGCGATTGGATCCGCACCTTCGGCAGCCCCAGCGGCGATCCCGAACGCGCCCGCACGAAGCGTTGGGGCAATGCCGTCTGGAAGGACGCCGAAGAGCAACTCCAAATCGGTTACTGGGGAATGGAACTCGCCCGGCGGCTGGTGGAGCGCCAGCAGGTCCCGATCTGCCTCATCAACGGCGCGGTCGGCGGGAGCCGCATCGATCAGCATCAACGCAACCCGCTGGATCCGGAGGACGTTTCGACCATCTACGGACGCCTGCTCTGGCGGGTGCGCCAGGCGCGGCTTGCGCACGGCATCCGCGGCCTCCTTTGGCATCAGGGCGAAAACGATCAGGGCGCCGATGGCCCGACCGGCGGATACGGCTGGGAAACCTACGCGCAGTACTTCGTCGAGCTGGCGGGGGCCTGGAAGGAGGACTATCCGAACCTGCGGCACTACTACGTGTTCCAAATCTGGCCCCAAGCCTGCGCCATGGGCGTGGACGGCTCCGACAACCGGCTGCGGGAAGTGCAGCGCCGCCTGCCGTCGCTCTTCTCGAATCTGAGCCTCATGTCCACGGTGGGGATCAAACCGCCCGGCGGCTGCCACTTCCCGCTGGCGGGCTGGGCCGGGTTCGCGCGGTTGATCCAACCCTTGCTTGAACGGGATCACTACGGCGCCTCCTTCACCGGGAGTATCACCCCGGCGAACCTCCTCCGGGCTGCCTTTACCCAGGCGAGCCGGGACGAGATCGCTCTGGAGTTCGATCAACCCGTGATTTGGAACGAAGCGCTCGCTGGCGAGTTCCACCTCGAGGGGGCCGCGGAACGCGTGACCGCCGGCGCGGGGACGGCAAATGCGCTCCTCCTCAAGCTCAGTGGTCCAACGACCGCCAGCCACATCACCTACCTCGACTCCCGCTCCTGGAGTCCCGACCGCGTGCTTTACGGCGCCAATGGCATCGCTGCGCTGACTTTCTGCGGGGTGCCCATAGAAGCCCCCTGATCCTGCCAGCCCCCCCTTTCGTCACTGCTGACGGCCCGCGCCCGGAGGCGACGACTTGTGTTCGGAGGGTCGAGTTGCGCTGCGGCTGCGAGCTCCTCTCCCCGCATGGGAACCGCCGCGCGGCGTTTCCAACCGAGTGCCCCTGAGCCTAGGGATAGAGTGACAGGTTTGTAGTTGTATCGGAAGGGTGCGGTGCGGTGCCTGACAGGCGGAAGACGGTCGCCCGAGCACAAAGTGGACAGGGTGACAGGTTCAGAATGGCAAGGTGACAGGTTCAAAATGCGCACGCGCGTGGGCAGGGGGGGCGGGGCGTTATCGGGCCCGTGTTCCCGGAGATTGCGGTTCAGCGCCGAACCTGGATTCGACGGGGCGGCTCCGGTCCGGCTGACCGGCTTCGCGCGGGTGATGAGGGCTTCGTCGGTCCGGGGCACGCCGGCCGCCGTCACGTTTTGGCTCGCGAACGGGAGGCGGATTTGCTAATGCAACGCCCATCGAAACCATGAAAAAGTCCAAAACGAAGGCCGCCCACCGGGCTTATCTGGTGGCCAACGGAGATCTCCGCCTTTCGGCAAACCAGAAATGCTGGGCCGAACAATCGAAGATGGAGGCGACGCTCGGGGCCGCGCTCAAGGCCGAGGGCTGGCAACTCGTGCGGGCCCACGCCTATGACCGCGCCCGCAAGCACGGTTTCATTGACTCGCAGAAAATGGGTCTCGAGGTCTTCCGCGGACTCGATCCCGAGGCGCCCTTGATCGTCGCTGAATCCGTGTGGCAGTACAGCCAGCACATCCTGCCGGGACTCTCCACCCACCGCGGCCCGATCCTCACCGTCGCGAACTGGAGCGGCACCTGGCCGGGCCTCGTCGGCATGCTGAACCTCAACGGTTCGCTGACGAAGATGGGCATCCCCTACAGCACGCTGTGGAGCGAGGACTTCAAGGACGCCTATTTCAAGCAGGGCCTCCGTCAGTGGCTCACCCAGGGCGTTGTGACGCACGACCAAAGCCACGTCCGCGACCTGGCGCTTCTCAAACTCCCGGTCGACGACGAGGAAACGGGACGCGGTTTTGCGCGGCGCTTCCGGGCGCACAAGGCGATCATGGGGGTGTTCGACGAGGGTTGCATGGGCATGCACAACGCCATCATCCCCGATGAACTGCTCAACCCCACCGGCGTTTTCAAGGAGCGGTTGAGCCAGTCGGCCCTGTACGCTGCGATGATGCAGGTGTCCGAGGACGAGGCCCGGGCGGTGCTCGATTGGTACTTGAAGCGAGGCCTCACGTTCCATTGGGGCCGGGACGAGGAGACAGAGTTGACGGAGGCCCAGACGCTCCTGCAATGCAAGATGTACATCGCGGCGGTGCGCATTGCTGCTGAGTTCGGTTGCGCGACCATTGGCATTCAGTATCAGCAGGGGCTCAAGGACCTCGCGCCGGCGAGCGACCTGGTCGAGGGGACCTTGAACAATGCGGTGCGGCCGCCCGTGTGTTGTCCGCAGACCGGCGCCGAGCTTTTCGAGGGCGAAGCGGTGCCGCACTTCAACGAGGTGGACGAAGGGGCCGGCCTTGACGGCTTGCTCACCTATCACCTTTGGCGGGAACTCGGGTTCGCACCTGAGAACACCTTGCACGATCTCCGCTGGGGCGCGCCGTACAAGGGGCAGGGGATTGATGACTACGTCTGGGTGTTCCTCATCTCGGGCGCGGCGCCGCCGGCCCATTTTGTCGGTGGTTGGAAGGGGGCGAGCAGCGAGCGTCAGCCGCCGATGTACTTCCGGTTGGGCGGCGGCACGCTCAAGGGCATCAGCAAGCCGGGCAGCATCGTCTGGAGCCGCATCTTCGTCATGGGGGGCGAACTCCACTGCGACCTCGGGGTGGCGGATGTGGTGGCCCTGCCCGAGAGGGAGACCCAACGCCGCTGGCGCGAGACCACGCCCCAGTGGCCGATCATGCACGCAGTCCTCAAGGGGGTCAGCCGCGATCAGATGATGGCCCGCCACAAATCCAACCACATCCAGGTGGTCTATGCGCCCAACGAGAAGCAGGCGCACCGGGCCTGCCGGATCAAGGCGGCAGCCCTGGCCGAACTCGGCCTCAACGTCCATCTCTGCGGGGACGTGCGCTTGAGTTGATCGTCCCCTTGCCGACGTGCGTTCCCGGTGCCGCGGCGTCTCTGATCAAGCCCCTCGCAGGAAGCCCTTCTGCGGGGGGCTTCGCGCAACCGGGCGGCCCCAGCCCGCGCGGATGGACCCCTGCTGTCTGCCACGCCGGCCTCCGCCGTGTCTCGTGCAAAGCGCCGGCTTGAATCGCCTTTCCTTCCTCGGCTCAACCCGCGTCCACCCCGGTCGCTCCTCGTATTCATGACCTCCAGCCTTCGGATCCTGAATCTCGTTGCAGCCGGCGCCATCGGCGTCGTTGCCCAGTCTAACCCGACGGCGCCGGCGTTCGACGGGGAGCATGCCGGGGCGCTCGCCGGTCATCGGCATCGGGTGGTCGTCTCGACGGATATCGGCGGCACCGATCCCGACGATTTCCAGTCGATGGTGCATTTGCTGCTCCACGCCGATGTGCTGGACCTCGAGGGGTTGATTGCCTCGCCGCCCGGTCCGGGTCGGAAGGAGGACCTCCTGCGGGTGATCCGTTGTTACGCCGGGGACTTTCCGGCCTTGCAGGCCCATGCGGCGGGTTACCCGGCTCCGGAGAAACTGGCGGCCATCGCGATGCAGGGCGAAACCGAAGTCGCGCCGTATGCCGGCGTGCGGCGGAGCACCGAGGGATCCGAGTGGTTGATCCGTTGCGCCCGGCGCGCGGATCCGCGTCCGTTGCGCGTGCTGGTTTGGGGTGGGCTCGAGGACCTCGCCCAGGCGCTGCACGATGCCCCGGACATCCTTCCCCGATTGCGCGTTTACTGGATCGGCGGGCCGAACAAGAAGTGGAGTCCCGATGCCTATCAGTACATCGAAACCCACCATCCCGGTTTGTGGATGATCGAGGCGAACGCCACCTACCGCGGCTGGTTCACCGGGGGCAACCAGTCCGGCGACCAGGGCAACGACGGCTTTGTCGCCACGCACATTGCCGGGCACGGCGCGTTGGGGGCGTTTTTCAACCGGCAACTTGGCGGCCGGCTCAAGATGGGGGACAGCCCGTCGGTTGGCTGGTTGCTCGCGGGCTATCCCGACGATCCGGCGCGGCCCGGCTGGGGGGGACGGTTCGTCCGGGTGGCAAAGCGTCCCTGCGCCCGCTTCGAGCGGTTGCCGACACTCGATGATCGGATCGAGGTGTTCGGCATCCTCGAAATTGTGCTGCCGCTTGGCGCGGGGGCGCCCGTCCTTTCCGAGGCCTCGCTTGAGGTGGAGAACCAATCGCTGGCGGGTTCCACGCCCGGGGATGGCACCCTGCGTTTTCGGTTCTGTCCGAAGGCCGCCGGGGCGTTCCGCTTCCGGCTTCGCAGCAATGTTCCCGCTCTGGACGGGCGGAGTGGCGGAATCACTGCGGTTCCAGCACGGACGGAAGCGGTGGAGGGTGCAT
This sequence comes from Verrucomicrobiales bacterium, assembly GCA_024233305.1. Classification (GTDB taxonomy): domain Bacteria; phylum Verrucomicrobiota; class Verrucomicrobiia; order Limisphaerales; family J093; genus J093. Next base: position 234,247 of record JACKPV010000022.1, on the reverse strand, counting down.
CCCCGGAGCACCGGTTCTGGTGGACTGATGATCCTTCCCCCGACCTTGCCGAAGCCGGTCACCTCGGCGCGCGAACCGTGAACCGTTGGCGGGAAGCGTTTCTGGCCGAATTCGCCCGTCGGATGGATCGCTGCCTGCCCGTCCCGGACCGGTGACCCCAAAGCCGGCGACCTGTCCGGGCCGCAACCCCGCGCCCCGGGCCGGCGAACGGAAGTCGGCGCGATTGGTCACAGCCTGCCCGAAAGCGCTACGGCTTCTGCGCCGGGGATGGTGAATCCGTCCCGCAGGATCAGGCATCCGGCCGGGCGCCGACTGCCTTGGCGCCGCGAGCACTGAAGCCTGGCTTCGAGGCGGCAGGGAAGGGGGGATCAGCGCCCGCGTTTCCCGAACGTGCTGCCGACCGTGCTCGTTCGGATCCGGCAGAGGAACATGTCCGCCGTCATGTAGAGCATCGAGCCGTCGTCGCCGAACGCGCAATTGGCGGTGGCCTCGCCCGTCTGAATCGTTCCCAGGTGCTTGCCTTCCGGAGAGATCACCAGCACTCCGCCCGGTCCCGTGGCGAACAGGTTGCCCTGCCGATCCACCTTCAGCCCGTCCGGCAGGCCCTTGCCGCCTGCCTGCAGGGGCGCCGCGTCGAAGAAGCAGGCACCGGCGCCCAGCAGGCCATCATCATTGACGGGGTAGGCCATGATCGCCGGGTGGTCGGGGTCGGAAATCGCTACGTAGAGGGTCTTTTCGTCGGGGGAAAGGGCCACGCCGTTCGGGAAGGTGAGTTCGCGGTTGAGCAGTTCCAGTTTCCCGTCGGCGCGCAGCAGGTAGACGCCGTTGAAAAGCAGTTCCTTCGCAGGGTCGTCGTTGAGTCGGGCCAGGCCGTAGGGTGGGTCGGTGAAATACAGGTTGCCGCGCGCGTCGTAGACGAGGTCGTTCGGGCTGTTGAACCGGCGGTATTTCCAGAGCCGGGCCAGGACGGTCATGGAGCCGTCCGATTCAAGCCGGGCGACCTGGCGATTGCCGTGCTGACAGATGACCAGCCGTCCCTGGGAGTCCAGGGTGAGTCCGTTCGAGCCGGGTTCCTTCCCCCGATAGGACTGGCCGGTGTAGCCGCTTGGGTAGAGGTAGTCGCGCGTTCCCAGCCCTTCCTTCCACTCGAAGATGACGTTGCGCGGGACATCCGAGAAGAACAGGCTCTGCCGCGCCACGTTCCAGACCGGGCCCTCGGCCCATTCGAAGCCGCCGGCCAGCTTCTCGATCTGCGCGTCCGCCGGGATCAACGCATCCAGCGCCGGATCCAGCCGGAGCACCGAGCCCATCGTCGGGTAGGTCTTCGCCTCCGGGGCCGCTTCCTCCGCCGCAGTCAATCCCGGAGTCATCAAGCCTGCCAGCAGGCTGACCAGGCCAAGCATCCTCACGTCGTTTGCGTTCATATAAAGGTCGGGCCAGAATCTGGTTCACACCCGGACCGGTCAAGGGCAAAAGCTCCTCCGGCAAAGGCCTTCAACGCGATCCAGTTCCCGACTGCCGATGGGCTTGAATGCCCGGGAGGGTAGCGGCTCTGCGGTCCTGATCGAGAGGGTGGAAAGGCACGCCGAACGGTGACTCCACCCCCGGCGCCGACAACTCCCTCGGCCCCGTTCCGCCGTGTCCGTTCGCGCCCATCCCCTGCGCAGCCAACTGCGCGATCACCACCTGGCCCCGCCCTCGCGGCCGCCTCGCCTTCGTGGCGTCGCGTCGCCCGGTGGATTGGTCGCGGCCGCTCCCGGCGTCCCATCGAAAGGCCCGGAGGCGAGGTTGACAGGCCGGCGGGATGCCGCTAACAATCTCCCCTGCCGTGTGGCGCGTTCGTCTATCGGTTTAGGACGCGGCCCTCTCAAGGCCGAAAGACGGGTTCGACTCCCGTACGCGCTGCCAATTCCGATAACAACGCTTTGCCTCTGCGCACGGCGGGAATTTCCTCAAGCAAGCATCTCCTCCTTCCGCCCCCGTCCGTCCACTCTCCCTCAGCCGTGGCCATTCAGTAACTCGTAGCCGCCGACGTGTAGTCGGCGAATGATTCAGTGGGCATACGGCCCCTTGCCGCTTGGCGCCACGATTCACCAAGACGTGACTGCCGGTCGGGATCGGCGCGACCGCATGGGCCCTTGGATTTCAGCGTCGACTGCACGTCGGCGGCTACAGCGTGTTGAATCGATACGGCTCAGGAGAACGGACGGACGCGCTGGTTCGCTTTGCCGGACCCGGACTGGGGCGACCTACCCGGCTCGGACACGTCCTTGCGCGCTGCACCGCCCTTAAGCTCAAGCCAACCCAGGTCCACGAACCGGACCTTTCCCTGGTCGGTCAGGCAGAGGACCATGACGCCTCGCTGCGGGCCACCCTGTCGTTGGCCCGGCGGTTGAAAGGACGTATCGCCGAGGAACGCCGGCTGACCGCCACCATCGGCATCGCTGGCAACAAGCTGTTGGCCAAGATCTCCAGCGACCACAAGAAGCCCGACGGCCTCACCCGCATCGCCGAGGCCGACAAGTTGGCCTTCCTCTGACCATTGCCGCCCGGTGCCACCCCCGCTGTGCCGGGAAACGCGCAGTTGTCTCCCCCGGGGTGGTTTGCTAGTTTCCGCGAGTTTCTGCGCCGCGAATGGGTCGTGGCGCCGGATTTTGGACCCCCGCCGGGCCGCGCGCTGGATCGGTGCCGTCGCCGTGCGGGGTCATCTGTTCAAAGGAAAGCCGGTGGTCACAGCAAGCACAACTCAGCCGGAAGCCCGCCCCGCCCCGACGGGGGAGGCGGTCGTGTCGGTGCATGGCCTGACGAAGGTCTTCAAGGATTTCTGGGGTCGGCCGAAAGCGCGCGCCGTGGACAACGTGTCATTCGAGGTGCGGCGCGGCGAGGTGTTCGGATTGCTGGGCCCGAACGGATCCGGCAAGTCCACCACGGTCAAGCTCCTGCTCGGATTGCTGCACGCCACCAAGGGACGGATCGAGGTGTTCGGGCATTCCCCACGCCACGTGGCGACCAAGGCGCGTATCGGTTATCTGCCCGAGGAATCCTACCTCTACCGCTACCTCGACTCGGCCGAGACCCTGGATTTCTTCGGCAACCTGTTCGATCTACCCCCCAAGGACCGGCGGACCCGGAGCGAGCAGTTGCTCGAAATGGTGGGGCTGAACCAGGTGCGGCGACGGACGGTGGGCGAGTTCTCGAAGGGCATGCAACGGCGCATCGGCCTGGCCCAGGCCCTGATCAACGATCCGGACCTGATCATCCTCGATGAACCGACCTCGGGCCTGGACCCGATCGGGTGCCGCGAGGTGAAGGACTTGATCGTCGCCCTGGCGCGTCGGGGCAAGACGGTGATCCTCAGCAGTCACCTGCTGGCGGATGTCGAGGACGTGTGCGACCGCGTCGTCATCTATTACGGCGGCCGCATCCAGGCCATGGGCACCTTGAAGGAACTGCTGGCGACGCCCGATGCGGTGCGCATCACTGCGCCCTTGTTGCCGCGTGAAACGATGGAGGGCGTGCTTGCCACGCTCCGGCGCGAGGCCGGCGAGGACCGGGTGCGGCTGGACACGCCGACGCAGAACCTCGAGAGCTACTTTTTGGGTGTGGTGGCGCGGGCGAAGGAGACCGAGGCCACTTCGGGGGCGACCTCCGGCGCCCAGGTGGCGGCCTATTTGCGGGGGGAAGGCGAGGGGGAAACCGCCGCGCCGGACCGGGTGCTCGAGCGGTTGACCCTGCCCGAGGCCGCGCCCGCGGAAGCGTCCGGCGTCCAGGAGGCGGCCCCGGCCGACAGCATTGACGCGGGGCGACTGGATCAGTTGACGCAGTCCGTGCCGGAACCGACCGCCGTGGAGCCTGCGGCGCCCAAAGCGGGGAAGGCCAAGCCGGATCTGCGCGAGGCGGACGAGAAGCTCTCCCGATTGCTGGGAGGCGGGGAATGAGGAGGGGCAGGAACCTCGTTTGACCGGGAGACCCACCGCGTATGCAAGCGTTGCTCGCCATCGCCCGCCTCACGTTCAAGGCAGCCTTCCGGTTCCGGTTGGTGCCGGTGCTGACGGTCCTGTTGATCGGCGGCGTGCTGCTGCTGCCGGCGGTGATCAAGGACGACGGCACGGCGCGGGGCCTGACGCAGATCGTGTTGACCTACACGCTCGGTCTGACGACGGCAGTTCTGGGGCTGACGACCTTGTGGCTGGCGTGCGGCACGCTGGCGAAGGACGTGGACGACTGCCAGGTGCAAATGCTGGTTGTGAAGCCCGTGGCCCGCTGGCAGATCTGGGCGGGCAAATGGCTGGGCATTCTCCTGCTGGACGGGGTGCTGCTCGCGCTCGCAACCAGCGCGATTTTTCTCCAGCTCCAGTGGCGGGCCAAACGGTTGCCGCCCGATCAGCAGGCGATCCTCCGCAACGAGATCTTCGTCGCGCGCGGGTCGTTCAAGGAGCCGGTGCCGGATTACCAGGCCGACGTCGAGCGGGTCCTCGAGGAACGCCTGAAGAACGAGCAGGTGGCGGCCATGGACCGCGGCGAGCTGCGGCGGTTGGTGACGGAACAGGTCAAGGCCCAGTATCAGGTGGTGCTGCCGGGCTGGATGCGGACGTGGCGGATCGACATGAGCCCGGTGAAGGACCGGTTGCTGAACCAGCCCCTGTATCTGCGCATCAAGTTCTTTGCGGCGGCGGAAAAGGCGGCGGACACTTATGCCGGCATCTGGGAGATCGGTCCGATCGAGGGACCGACGCGGCAACGCGAGATCCTGAGCCAAGCCCCCGAGACCTTTCATGAGTTCATGGTGCTGCCGAATCTGATCGGGCCCGATGGCATCCTGACCGTGCAGTTCCGGAACCAGAACGACACGGCGCTGTTGTTCCAGTTCGAGGACGGGATCGAGGTGTTGTACCGGGAGGGCGGGTTCCTGCTGAACTACGTGCGCGGTGTGGCCATCGTCCTTTGCTGGCTGGCCCTGCTGGCGGCGGTGGGGCTCGCGGCCGCCAGCCAGCTTTCGTTCCCGGTGGCGGCCTTCGTTTCGCTCGCCTTGTTGTTGGTGGCGTTCTCGACCGGCACCATGCGCTCGGTGATTGAACAGGGGACGATTCGCGAGGTCGATCACGACACCGGCTTGGTGGCGAACCCGAACCTCTTCGACGCGGCGAGCGTGGCCGTGTTCAAGGGCATGCTCGGGACGGTGAACTTGGTGCGCGACTTCTCGCCCATCGAACAGCTGAGCAACGGTCGCAGCATCACCTGGGGCACGCTGGCCAGGGCGGCCGCCCAGATCGTCGGGTTGGTGGGCGGGATCTTCGCCCTGATCGGCATCGTGGTTTTCCAACGGCGCGAGCTGGCCACCGCCCAGAGCCAGAACTGACCGGCCGATGAATCCCGTCTCCCAGTCCAAATTGCAGAAGGCCCTGTTGATCGTCCTGGCCGTGGTGTGCCTGCTGGTTTCCTCCTTTTCCCAGGGCCGGCTGAACCGGACGCGGGACAAGCTCGGATTGACCCGCGTCGAGGCGCTCAAGAACGCCCCGCCGCTGCTCGTGTTCACCACCGTCGTTCTGGGCGGCTTCCGCGGCATCATCGCCAACGCCCTCTGGATCCGGGCCATCGAGATGCAGGACAACGGCCAGTACTTCGAGATGGTGCAGCTCGCGGACTGGATCACCAAACTCACCCCCCATATCGCCAACGTCTGGGTCGTCGCGGCCTGGAACATGTCCTACAACATCTCGGTGAAGTTCAGCGAACCCGAGGACCGCTGGCGCTGGGTGCAGCGGGGCATTGAATTGCTGCGGGACGAGGCGCTGAAATACAACCCGCACGAAGTCGAGCTCTACCGCGAGCTGGGCTGGCACTTCCAGCACAAGCTCGGCCATAACCTCGACGACGCCCACCTGTTCTACAAGGCTTCCTGGGCCCGGGAAATGCAGGATGTGCTCGGCAGCGGTCACCCCGATTTCGATGCCTTCATCAATCCGCAAACCGACGAAATGAAGGAGCGGGCGCGGGAATTGCGGACGGTCTACAAGCTGGACCCGGCGATCATGAAGGAGACCGACGAGCGTTACGGTCCGCTCGAGTGGCGCCTGCCGGAGACGCATGCGATCTACTGGGCGGTGGTCGGGCGCAAGGAGGCCAAGACCGACGATCAACTCATCAAACTGCGCCGGCTCATCTACCAGTCCATGCAGATGGCCTTTCACCGGGGCCGGTTCGTCGGGCTCGAGAAAACCGGTCGGATCGAGTTCGGTCAAAACCTGGACATCGTCGACAAGACCAATGCCGCCTATGAAGAGATGATCGCCGAGGACAAGCAACTCAGCGAACATATCGGCAAGGCGCACCGGAACTTCCTGCGGGATGCGGTCTACTTCCTCTACGTGCATGCCCGGGTCAGCGAGGCCCAGAAGTGGTTGGCCTACCTGAAGCAGAAGTACCCCGACATGGCCCCCAAGGGATCGCTTGAGGATTACGCCCTCTCGAAGGTCGAGGAGGACGCCGGCGAGACCGACATGAACAAGACGATCTCGAACATCAACGGCTACATCACCCAATCGTTCTATTACCTGGCCGTCGACGAGGACGATATCGCAGCGGGCAACATGCTCATGGCGAAAAACTTCTGGAATCGCTATATGGGCAAGATCCAGGACGGACCCTCCGCCGAGCGGGTCGGCCTGCCGCCGATCGAGACCATGCGGGACAAGGTGTTGCAGGAGGTGCTGGATCCGGAGGAGGGGTTCGTGCCGGAACTCGCCGCCTTGCTGCGCAGCAAACTCGGCCTCCCCGCCGCTCCGCCCCCGAACACCAACGCCCCGCCCGCCACCGCGACACCACCCCCGCCCGCAGGCCCGGCGGGTGGGTGATGGACGTGACCAACGGGGGCGTCGCTGGACGCTCCCGGTGGGTCCATCGCGGTGATTCGGCGCGGAGTTGCGCAGGCTTTACGCGCTCTTGGATCCTGGCACTGAGTGCGGGGCGCAGCCCGCTGGGAGCGACCGGCGGGAAAGCGTAGCTAAATTGCTAGATCGCGTCCTTTACGTCGGTTCTTGTTGCGTGGGGGTAACATTCGCTGAGCGCCGGTCTGGTGGTCACTGAGACAGAGGTTCAAGCCGCGGTCGCGGATCCACTTGCCGTCGAGGAGTGGGGCGCGCTCCGGGGACTCGAGGTTGAGCCCCTGGCGGCAGCCGGGGGGCAGCTGATGCAGGCTTCGCGGTCGGCGGGTCCCCAGTCCAGGAGGGCCACCCAGTCGCCGTTGTGTTCGACGGTCTGGAGCAATTGGCGACCCCCGGGGGCAGGTCGCCCAGGTGGTGCTGCGGTCGGAGGAGTTGGCCGGCCCGCTCGTATTCGTGGGGTTCGAGGGCTTGGACGGTAAGGTGGCTGAGCAGCGAGAGGGGTGGATCGGCGGTGAAGGCTCCCGAATGAGTTGCGGTGTCGGTCGATTCCATGTCGCGCCTACTACGGGGCAAACCACTTGGTACGGCAGGCGTTCTTTTTCAACTCCAACAACCGCAATCGCCTAGGAATCTGAATGAGGTTACCGTGACCCACGCGGAGCCCGATCAAATCAGGGGTGGCGCCGGTCGTCGAACCTTGGTAGCGTTGGTCGCTTCTTGATGAGCGTGCACAAGACAGAGGAATCCGCCGACCGCGCCAGCCGCGTCATGACCATTGCCAACAAGCTGGGGATTCATGCCCGGCCGGCGGCCATGTTTGCGAAGCTCGCGAACCAGTTTAGCTGCGAGATTCTCGTTGAAAAGGACGACGAAACCGTGAACGCGAAGAGCATCATGGGACTGATGATGCTGGCGGCGGGGCCGGGATCACGCATCCGGGTGCAGGCGACCGGGGCGGATGCCGCGGAGGCGCTGGCGGCCATTGAGACGCTTATCGAGGGCAGGTTCAACGAAGAATAGCGCCGTGTAGGTGGCAGCCGCGGTGGGGCGGAGGGGGCCGTTTGGAGGCGCCTTTCCCTGGCCCCCGGGAGTGGATTAGTTGCTGGACAGCGGCACCCTGCGGCGTATGATCAAAGCCAACGAGTTAGTCAATGTGCTCCGGACTCGCGGGCTCCTGGCCGGTGGAGCCGGGTCACGTGCGCTGAGCCTTCGCGGACAACCAAGAAAGAAAGCCATGGAAAAGAAAGAACACGACGGTGTGTTGCTGTGCCCATGTTCGGGCGGACGGCAAACCCAATTTTTGACCAGTTGGTGGTGGAGCTGGTTGCTTCCCATCATCGCTCTCGCCCTCGGCGCGCTGCCTGGAGCGCAAGCCGAGATCATTCCCCCGGGATGCGCGGGTAACGGCTACGGAATCAGCTTGTTCGTCGACAAGCCGACCGCCCACGTGGGCGACACCTTGAATTATTCCCTTTACGTCGGCAACCAGGTGTTCCCGGCGTGTCGCGCCGAGCAGATCGTCGCGAACATCGTCACTCCGGACGGCGTCACGCACCCGATCCAGCTCACGCGGACGATCCTCGATCCCGGTCAGTCTGACATCTACGAGAATGTCGTGACCTACGTCATCCGGTCACAGGACCTCGGCCCCCAGGGCAACGTGCGCGCCCAGGCCCGCTCGACGGCGGTCATCAACCAGAACATCAGCAATGAAACCTCCGAGAACTTCCGTGACGTCAACACCTTGGTGGTGAATCCGTGCCTGACGATCGAAGCCACCTGTCAGGGCGGCGTCGGCGAAAACACGGCGTTGACCTTCAGCGGTGTGCTGCGCAACTGCGGCTCGGTGGACCTGACCGACGTCACGGTCACCAACTCCGTGACCGGCCAGCGCGTCTTCGGGCCGCAGACGATTGCCAAGGGAGCCGAGGCCACGTTCTCGGGTTCCTATGCCCCCACGGACGGTTGTTCGGGCACCGCGGTGCTCAACGCGCATGGCGTCAGCGCTCTCGTCTGGGAGCAGGAACGCGCGGTCTCCGATTCGGCGACGGTTTCGTGCAGCAACACGACGACGCCGGGGATTGAGATCATCCGCTATTGCCCGCCCACCGCGCCCACCGCAGGTACGCCGCTCAACTACACCGGCGTGGTCCGCAACACAGGCAACGTCACTTTGAACAATGTGGTGGTGACCAGCGACCGCCCCCAGGCCGGGACCGTCGTGGCGACCATTGAAACCCTGGCGCCGGGCGCCGAAGCGTCCTTCAGCGGCAGCTATGCCACGCCTGCGGACGCCTGTTCGATCAGTGACACCACGTCGGTGACCGGCGTCGGACGCTGCACCGGCCAGCAGGTTTCGGACAGCGTGCAGACGACCTGCCCGCTGGTGGCGAGCGGCAGCATTGACCTGACCGTGCAATGCCCGGCCACTTCGCCCACCCCGGGCGGCACCGTGGTCTACTCGGGCGTGGTCAGCAATCCGGGTCAGGTGACCCTGAACAACGTGGTCGTCTACCGCGATGGCGCCCCCGGGACCCCCGTGCTGGAGGTGGCTACCCTGGCCCCCGGCGCCAGCGCGCCGTTTACCGCTTCGGTCGCCGTGCCGGCGGACGTCTGCTCGGTCAGTGCGGCGTTTACGGCCACGGCCTCAGACCGTTGCGGCGGTTCGGGAATCCAGGACGCTGCCGCAGCGACCTGTCCGGTGGTGACCACGCCCGCGATCGTCGTGACGCACACCTGTCCGGCATCCGCCTTGGTCCCCGGACAGACGGCGAACTTCAATGGCACCGTGCGCAACGACGGAAACGTCACCCTGAACGAAGTGCGGGTGTACAACGGTGATACCGTGGTCTTCGGTCCGGCCACCCTGGCGCCCGGCGCCAGCGCGCCCTTCACGGCCTCGGTGGTGGCGCCTTCGGACGTTTGTTCGGTCACCACCACGGTCCGGGCCAGCGGTGCCGGCAAGTGCTCGGGCGCGATCGTCGAGAGCGTTTCGTCGCAGAGCTGTCCGGTGCAGACCAACCCCGCGTTTGAACTGACGAAACTCTGTCCGCCGACGCCGCCGATGCCGGGGGCCGAAATGACCTACCTGGGTTCCTTGCAGAATACGGGTGACGTGACCCTGACGGGGCTTACCGTGACCCAGGGTGGGGTGGCGATCTTCGGGCCCGTGACCCTGGCTCCGGGCGCGTCCACGCAGTTCCAGCATTCGGTCATCGCCCCGGCAAATTCCTGTTCGGTGACCGACACCTGGGTGGCGACGGGCCAGAATCAGTGCACCGGTGATACCCTGACGCGGGAACGCACGACGACCTGCCCGGTGCTCACCGATGCCAGCCTGGACCTGACCCTGAGTTGCCCCGGCGGATCCCTGGTGCCGGGCGGCACCGCGGTCTATTCGGGCGCGGTTCTGAACACCGGTGATGCGGTGCTGACCAACGTGGTCGTCATCAACGTCAGCTCCCAGCAGAGCGTCCACACGGTGCCCATGCTGGCACCGGGCGCGAGTTCGAGCTTCACGGTCTCCGTTTCGGTGCCGCAGAACGTGTGCGAGCAGTCGCTCGCGTTGAGTGCCAGCGCGGCGGATCAGTGCGGGGGACGCGGGGTGACTGATCAGGCCTCGGTGACCTGCCCCGTGGCGAGCAACCCGGGGATATCGGTGAGCCATTCTTGTCCGACCACGCCGATCCTGCCCGGCCAGTCGGTGTCCTTCGCGGGTGCCGTGCAGAACACGGGTGACGTGACGCTGACCGGCGTGCGCGTGCTGCAGGGCGAAGCGGTGATCTATGGGCCGGCCACCCTCACGCCCGGCCAGAGCGCGACGTTCCAGGGAACGGTGCTGGCGCCGTCGGACACGTGCTCGGTGACCACCGTGCTGTCGGCGAGCGGTGTTGCCAACTGCACTCAGCAGCAGGTCTCGAGCAGCTCGACCCAGACTTGTCCCGTGACCACCGCGCCCTCGTTCACTCTGACCAAACTCTGCCCCGAGCAACCGGCCATGGCCGGCGGCCAGGTGGTGTTCCGCGGGTCGGTGGTCAACACCGGCAATGTCACCCTGCAGGGGCTCGTGGTGAACAATGCGGGCGGTTCGGTCTACGGCCCGATCGACCTCGCTCCGGGGCAATCCCAGAGCTTCACGGTCACGACCACCGCGCCCGGTGGAGTGTGCTCGTTCACGGACACTTGGAACGCCTCGGCGGTCGGCAAGTGCGGGGGGAACCCCGTGACCCAGACCGCCTCGACGACCTGCCCGCTGGGCAACCAGCCGAAGGTGAGCCTGTCGCTGAACTGCCCGCAGGGGCCCCTCACACCGGGGCAAAGCGCAACGTTCGGCGGGACCGTGGCCAACACCGGTTCGATCACGCTGACCAATGTCGCGGTCTATCGTTCCGGATCCTCGGAGACGCCGGTCTACACGCTGGCATCACTGGCGCCCGGTGCGGCGGCCAACTTCACCGCCTCCGTGCCCGTGCCTTCGAACGTGTGCAGCCTGACCACCACTCTGTCGGTGTTGGCGCAGGATCTCTGCCGCACGCAGTCTGCCTCCGCGGAGGCTTCGACCACCTGTCAGGTTGCCTCGAATCCGGCGATCGCCGTGACGCAGCAGTGTCCTCCGGCGTCGCCTCCGGGTTCCGCGGTGGGTTTCTCCGGCCAGGTGACCAACACGGGCGACATCACGCTCACCAATGTGGTGGTCCTGCACACTCTCGCTGGCACTGCGCCGGTCTACGGTCCGGCGACCCTCGAACCCGGCCAGTCGGCCACGTTCAGCGGCACTTACCAGATTCCTGAAAGTGGCAGCGCCTGCACCTACCAGAGCACCGTGACGGCGACCGGCAACGGCAAGTGCGACGGCCGACCCGTTCAGGCCCGGCAGGCCAATGACTGCCCGATTGCCTATGTGGGCGGCATCGAGATCTCGCTGGTCTGCCCGCCGAGCGCCGTGCCACAGGGCGGGCTCATCGTCTACACCGCCATCCTGCGGAACGTGGGCAACGTGCAGTTGAACAACGTTCAGGTCAGCAGCCGGACCGCCGGGGGCCTGGGAGGCTATCCCACGGCGCTCAATCCGGGCCAGGAGGTCCGCTTCAACTACGGTTTCGTCGTCGCCAAGAACTGCTGCGACGTCACTGACACCCTCACGGTCAATGCGGTCGATCCGTGCAGCCAGCAGTCCTTTACGGACACGGCCACCAAGACCTGTCCGGTGATGTTCCATCCGGGGCTAGCGGTTACCAAGAGATGTCCAAACGAGGTGCTCTGGACCGGTGACACCCTGCACTACACCGGCACCGTGATGAACACCGGCGACATCACACTGGTGGACGTCTATGTCCGCAACCTCGTGAACGGGCAGGGCATGCAGATCCTCGGCCCCATCACGCTGGCCCCTGGCCAGATCGTGAACTACACCCACAGCTACGTCATTCCGAGCGGCTTCTGCGGCGAGGACGAAGTCGTCGCCGTGGGCAACACCCTCTGCGGTCGCGTTGAGGGCGTCACCGGTTCGGTCAAGACCCGTTGCCCGGTGAACACCACCCCGGCCATCGCCATCGTGAAACAGTGCCCGCCCGCCCCGGTGGCCAACGGCGGCGTGTTCACCTTCACGGCGACGGTCATGAACGTCGGGGGCTCGAAGCTGAACAACGTCGTGGTCTTCAACAACCAGCCCGCCCCCGGCACCCAGGTGTTCGGTCCGGTGTCGCTGGAGGCAGGCGCCTCGACGAACTTCACCGCGAGCTACACGCTGGCCGCTGACTGCTGCCAGACGGTGGATGTGCTCGAAGCCCGCGGCCAGGATGCCTGCACGGGTCAGATGGTGTCGAACACCGGCGCCGCCGCCTGCCAGGTCCGCTACACGCCGGCCATTTCGGTCACGAAGACGTGCAGTGGCGACGCCTACAGCGGCACCGTCGAGAACGTCGGCGACATCACGCTCCGCGACGTCACTGTCGTCGGTGGCACGGCCACCCTGCTCGGCCCCATCGAACTGGCGCCGGGCGAGATCAAGCGCTTCAGCGGCGTGGCCACGACGGACGTGGTCGTGACCGCGCAGGGCACGTCGCTGTGTCACGGCACGGTCGTGCAGGATACCGCGCAGTGCGCCGGCAACCCCGGCCCGACCCTGGCGATCCACACCTTGAGCTACGATCAAGGCTACTGGGTCGTGCGCTGGGCTTCCGAACCCGGAGCCACCTACCGCGTCGAGCGGAAAACCGCTTTGGGCGCGGACACGTGGGAGTCGGTGCCCGGCGACGTGAGCGCCAGCGGTCCCGAGGCCGAGAAATGGGAGCCGGCCTTGATGAGCGAGGGCGGTTTCTACCGCGTGCGCCTGCTCACCAAGTAGTCGACCGATCGGGGGAGGCATGACCTCCCGGCGCAGGAGGGCTGGAGTTCTGCTCCAGCCCTCCTTTGTTTGTCCGTCGGATTTCCTTCCTGCCACCGCCTGCGCCAGGGAGTCAGGAACCGTGCGCCTGGGCCAGCAGTCCCGCGAGTTGCTCGGGATAGAACCGGGCCAGATAATCGGGATGGTCGAGGAGGTGCGTCGTGCCGTCGTCAGTGTCGCGCCGAAGGAGGAACTTCAGTTCCTCCAAACGCCGACTCCAGCCGTTGCCACTCGAGAATTCCACACCGCGGAACTGCGTTTTGTAGAGCGCCCGGCGCGAGTAGCACGTGCCGAGATGGAGATGGTGGTAGCCGGCATCGGCGAAGTGTTGCACCGCCCACGTCATCATGAACATGCCGGGGTTCCGCGCCCGGTCCCGGAGGTCGTAGAAGGCGAAACAATAGTGCGCGACCCGGGGCGGTTGGAGGAACAGCAGTGCCGTGCCCACCGGTCGGCCGTCCGCGTCCTCGAAGACCAGCAGATGATTGACGATCTCGCCGCGCATCAGCGCATCGAGCCGCTCGAAAGGCATGATTCCCTCCCCAAAGCGCTCGCGGGCGAAGGCGTGCCATTCCTGGCGAACCTCCGGCGTGTAGGCGAAATCAGCCCGCCGCACGAGGCGGCCCGAGATGCCGGCGCCCTTCCGCAGGATGCGGCGGTTCTCCGACGTGAGGGAAAACCGGGCGAGGTCGACCCGCAGATTCCGGCAGAGTTGGAACCGGTCCAGGTTCGGCCAGGCGGGGAGGAAGCCCCGGGCATAGAGGTCCGCCGGGGTTTCGTGGGCTTCCGGCAGCGCCCAGATCACGTACGGATAGAGGTAGTGCCGGTAGCTGGGGCGGGTCTCGGAGAACAACAGTTGCATGGCGTGTCCGCTGCGAAAAGACTGGCCCCGGACGGGTCCTGGTGCGAGAAAAGACGACACGCATGAAACCCCTGCTGGTTCTGGCCCTCGGTATCGCCGGGCTCGACTTGGTGTCGGTTCACGGCCACGGCGCCGGCCTGGATGTCTCCGACCAGGCGCGCATCGAGCGGGCCCTGCCGTCCGGCGCGCCGGCCGGCCCCCTGAAAGCGCGTCGATTGCTCATCTTCGACCGCAACACCGGCTACGGCGGGCATCCTTCGATCGTCCATGCGAACCACGCCTTCCGCCGCATGGGCGAAACCACGGGCGCCTACGCCACGGAAATCAGTCAGGACCCGGAGGTCTTCCGACCGGAAAGCCTCGCGCGCTTCGATGCCGTGTTCCTGAACAACACCGTCGGTAATCTGTTTACCGACCCGGAACTCCGGGAAAGCCTCGTCGAGTTCGTATATCGGGGCGGCGGGTTGATGGGCGTGCACGGCACCACCGTGGCGTTCACCCAATGGCCGGGGGCGGTCGAAGACTGGCCCGAATTTGCCCATCTCATCGGCGCCCGCGGGGCGAATCATCGCGAGAGCACCGAGCATGTTTTCATCAAACTGGACGATCCCGCCCACCCCATAAACGCCGTCTTCGCGGGGGCGGGTTGGGATTACCGGGACGAGTTCTTCCGGGTGCACGAGCCCTACTCAAGGGAGCGTCTGCGCGTGTTGTTCAGCATCGACACGGTGCGCACCGACCTGCGGCAGGGCCGCGGTTTCGGCCGGCTGGAACGTGAGGACGACGACTATGCCCTCGCCTGGGTGCGAGGCTACGGACGGGGCCGGGTCTTCTACTGCACCATTGCCCACAACCCGTACGTGTTCGCGGATCCCCGGATGTTGGCGTTCTACCTCGCTGCCGTTCAGTTTGCGCTGGGCGATTTGCCGGGCTCCGTGCAACCGAGTGCGCCCCGACCGTTCAGGGGCCCGGGCGGGGTGGAAACCTCCGAGTGGGTGGACGCGCAAGCCTGGGAGGCGCGGAAGCACCCGTTCTTCGAAGCTGTCAGGATCGCCTCGAACCTGGGGCAGTACACGGTGGGAGGCGTCGCGGATCAGCCGTTGAGTGAAGCGCTGATGGCGCCGTTGTCGCCGGGGTTGAGCGCCACGGAAAGGCAGGCGGTGCGGCTTGCCCTCGAAACCGCCGGGGTGCGGCTGGTCAGTTACGCACTGCCCGCGGTGCCGTCCGGGGAGGACGCCCAACGCAGATTGCTGGGCTTTGCGCGGCGCATGGGTGTCGAGCGCATTGTGCTGGGGGAATCGACCGTCTGTCCGGATGGATTCCGCGAACGGTGCGCGGGATTCGGACTGGAGTTGGTGATCCGTTCACGCGCAACGGGGACAAAAAAGGAGGAATAAATGGCAGACCCGGTTGTGAATTCATCGGCGGTGCCGGCGAGCGGCGCGCTGGAAGCGGCATTCGCAGCGTTGCAACGCTACCGCGAAGGTTCGCCCCGGGGCGACCTGCTTCCCATCGATGACGCGGTGCGTCGTTCCCGGCCCGGGGCCGTGGATCGGGACCGCTTGGAGGAGCGTCTGCTTGGTGTGCTGCGCGCGGATCTTCCGGTCGAGGCCAGGGAATACGCCGCCCGCCAGCTGGTCCGCATCGTCACGGACGCGGCGGCGCCGCTGCTGGGAGAACTGGCGTCGGACCCCGCCGTGCGAGAAGCGGCGCGCGGCGTGCTGGAGGCGCTCGGGAGCGAAGCGGCCGCGGCGGCTTTGCGGGGGTGTCTCGACCGCCTGGACGGGGCGTCTCGCGCTGGTGTGGCGGCGGCGCTCGGGCGGCTTCGGGATCCGGAGAGCGTGGGCGCGCTTGCGACGATGCTGAACGCCGAGGATCCGAGGCCGGCGGAAGCGGCGCTGTTCGCGCTGGGCCGGATCGGCACCCCGGCCGCGGCGGAGGCGCTCGATGCCCGGGCTGTTCGCGCTCCGGTCGCACTGTTGCCGGTGTTGGGCGATGCGCTGCTGGCTTGTGCCGAGTCACTGATCGCCGCCGGGCGCCCGGACGCTGCGGTCCCGCTTTGCCGGCGCGCCGCGCGCGCGCCGTTCCCGTCCCATGTGCGGGCCGCCGCGGTCCGGATCGGAGGGCCTGCGGTCGGGGCTTGACGTGAGGGCCTCCGAATTACCGGGGCGAACCCGGCTCGGCGGGAAGTCAAGCGCGCTGCGGAGTGAAATTCGAGGTCCCGCAAGGCCGGGGGGCGCGCGGGGTTCGGATTTGCTCGAAAGTCACCTTGACACTATGGAAAGGCTCACCCTACTTTGGCCGGCCTTGAGCCGAACCGGCCGGGGTGGCGCTGCCCGCGGCGTCCGTTATCGGCGGCATTTCATACACGCATGAACAAAGGTAAAATTGTGCAGGTCATCGGGCCGGTTGTGGACGCCGAGTTTCCCGACCAGTTGCCCGCCCTCTACAATGCCCTCACGGTCGAGTTTCCGCGCCCCGGGCATGATGAGAACATCAAGCTCACGCTCGAAGTGCAGCAGCACCTCGGGGACAACTGGGTGCGGGCGGTCGCCATGTCCGGCACCGAAGGCCTCAAACGGGGGTGGGTGATTACCGACACGGGCGCTCCCATTTCGGTGCCGGTCGGGGACGGCGTGATGGGGCGCGTGATCGATGTCACGGGCGCTCCGGTGGACGAGCGAGGGCCGATCAAGGCCGAGAGTCACAACCCGATCCATCGCGCGGCGCCGACGTTGCTGGATCAATCCACGTCGCCCGAGATCCTGATCACGGGTATCAAGGTCATCGACCTGATCTGTCCCTTCCTGAAGGGGGGCAAGGTCGGCGCGTTCGGCGGTGCCGGGGTGGGCAAGACGGTCGTCATCATGGAGTTGATCAACAACATCGCCAAGCTGCACGGCGGTGTGTCGGTCTTCGCCGGCGTGGGCGAGCGCACGCGCGAGGGCAACGATCTTTACCATGAGATGTCCGAGGCGGGGGTGATCAACCAGGAGGATCTGGGCAAATCGAAGATCGCGCTGGTTTACGGCCAGATGAACGAGCCGCCGGGCGCTCGTCTGCGCGTGGCGCTTTCGGGACTGGCGATCACGGAGTTCTTCCGGGACGAGCGAAATCAGGATGTGCTGCTCTTCATCGACAACATCTTCCGGTTCTCGCAGGCGGGTTCCGAGGTCTCGGCGCTGCTTGGCCGCACCCCATCCGCGGTGGGTTACCAGCCGACGCTGGCGGCCGAGATGGGTGATCTTCAGGAGCGCATTACCTCGACGAAGAAGGGCTCGATCACCTCGTTCCAGGCGGTGTATGTGCCGGCGGACGACCTGACCGATCCGGCGCCCGCCACGACGTTTGCGCACCTCGATGCAACCATCGTGCTCGAGCGGTCGATTGCCGAGTTGGGCATTTACCCGGCGGTGGATCCGCTCGCCTCCACTTCGCGCGCGCTCACTCCGGACATCGTCGGCAAGGAGCACTACGAGGTCGCGCGCGGCGTGCAGGGGGTGCTGCAGCGGTACAAAGACTTGCAGGATATCATCGCCATTCTGGGCATGGACGAGCTCGCGCCCGAGGACAAGCTCACCGTGTTCCGCGCCCGGAAGATCCAACGCTTCCTCAGCCAGCCCTTCTCGGTGGCCGAGGTGTTCACCGGTCGGGCCGGGAAACAGGTGGCGGTCGCCGACACGGTGCGGGGCTTCAAGGAGATCCTCGACGGCAAGCATGACGATGTGCCCGAAGCGAACTTCTACATGAAGGGCGGCATCGAAGAGATCCGCGAGGACTGAGCGGAAGCCGGTCATTTTTCCCGGGGCGCCGTCCGTCGGCGCCCTTTTCGTATCCCGATCCGCCGCCGCTTCCCGCCATGTCGTTCGGTCCATTCGAGGCCGTGGTGTTCGATCTCGACGGGGTCATCGTCGACAGCGAGCCGCGTCATGAACGGGCGTTCTTGCAGGTCTTCGAGGAGATCGGCTTCGGCGCGGACCACGGGATGGACTTCTCGGCCTACCTGGGGCGGTCGGATCGCGACCTGTGGGAGGACTTCGTTGCGCGGCACCGCCCGTCGCAGCCCATTGACGAGTTGCTGGCGCGCAAGGAGCGGACGCTGATCGCGCTGTTGGAAGCGGAACGGCCGGTTTACGAGGGCTTGCCCGGCCTGGTGCGGGATCTCGCGCGGCGATATCCGCTCGCGGTGGCCTCGGGTTCAAGGCACGCGGTGATCGAGGCCGTCCTAGGCCTGGCCGGCATTCGCGATGCCTTCGACGCCGTGGCCAGCGTGCAGGATGTCGGCCGGGCCAAGCCGGCGCCGGATGTCTTCCTGCTCGCGGCGCGGAAGCTCGGTCTCCCCGCGGAGCGTTGCTGCGCCATCGAGGATACGGTGGCCGGGATCGAGTCAGCCCGGGCCGCGGGGCTAGCCGTCATCGCGGTCCCCCACACTTACCCCGAAGCGGCGCTCACCCGGGCTTCCCGCGTGGTGCCGGACCTGGCCGGCATCCGTCGTTTGCTGTTGCCCGGGGATTAGGGCGCCAACGGCACTTCCGGACGCCGGGTGCAAAACGGTTTGCCTGCCGCCAAGAAGGTCTCCAACCTAGCCCCATGCGCGAAATCAGGTCGTTGGCGGGCATGCAGCGGCAGGCCCGGGGGTGGCAGCGGGCCGGGACCCGGGTGGCGCTCGTTCCGACGATGGGTTACCTGCACGAGGGACACCTCAGCCTGGTTTGTCGCGCGCGTCAGGTGGTGGGGCCGGCGGGAGTGGTGGTCCTGAGCGTCTATGTCAACCCGACCCAGTTCGGTCCGCGGGAGGACCTCGCGCGTTATCCCCGCGATCTGCAGCGGGACCGGCGGCTTTGCCGGGAGGCGGGCGTGGACGTGATGTTTGTCCCGGACGATGCGGCGATGTATGTGCGCGAACCGGGCCGGGAGCACAGCACCTTTGTTGGCGAGCAGGTATTGAGCGCCGGGATGGAGGGGGCGAGCCGGCCCACGCATTTTCGTGGCGTGACCACGGTGGTAGCCAAGCTGTTCAACCTTGTGCTGCCGGAGGTGGCGGTGTTTGGCGCGAAGGACTTTCAACAGGCGGCGGTGGTGCGCCGCATGACCCGGGACCTGAACTTCCCGGTCCGGATCGTGGTGGCGCCCACGGTGCGCGAGGAGGACGGCCTGGCCCGCAGCTCGCGGAACGTCCGGTTGTCGTCGGAAGAAAGGGCGCAGGCGGTCGCCTTGCGGGAGGTCCTGCTGGCGCTGCGTCGGGCGGTGCAGACAGCCGGGGGTGCGGGTCGGACGGCGGGGGCGCTCGGGCGCCTGGCGACGCAGTGCCTGGAGCGGTTTCCGCTGGTGCGGCTGGATTACGTGGCGTTCTTCGATCCGGAAACCCTCGTTCCCTGCCGGCGGGTGACGCCGGGCTGTCAGGCGGCCCTGGCGGTTTGTCTGGGGCAGACCCGGTTGATCGACAACGAACGACTCTGAAGACTCATGACAACGAGCAGCAAGCTGGAGCAGGTGGACTTTCTCGTGCTGGGCAGCGGGATTGCCGGGTTGTTCGTGGCCCTCAAGCTGGCGCCGCACGGGAAGGTGGCCATCGTCACAAAGAAGTCGAGCGCCGACTCCAACACCAATTATGCGCAAGGCGGCATCGCTTCGGTAACGAGTCGTGAGGACAGCTTCGACCTGCACGTGCAGGATACGTTGAAGGCGGGCGCGGGATTGTGCCGGGAGGCCATCGTGCGGCGGATCGTGGAAGAGGGGCCGGCGCGGGTGGCGGAGTTGATCGACCTCGGCATCCGGTTCAGCGAGCGCGCCGTTCCCGACCGTCCCGGGGAGCGGGAACTCGATCTGGGCCGGGAAGGCGGCCATTCCAAGCGACGCATTCTGCACGCGCAGGACATGACCGGCCGGGAGGTCGAGCAGGCCCTGCTGAACGCCGCGCACCGGCAGCCGAACATCACCATCCGCGAGGATCACATCGCCGTCGATCTCATCACACGCAAGCGCCAGGGTCTGCCCGGTGCTGACCGTTGCCTGGGGGCTTACGTCCTCGAGAAGGCCACGGGAGAAGTCCACACCGTGGCGGCCCGGGCGGTCGTGCTGGCGACCGGCGGGTGCGGGAAAGTCTATTTATATACGACCAATCCGGACATCGCGACGGGCGACGGCGTGGCGATGGCCTACCGGGTGGGGGTGCCGGTGGCGAACATGGAGTTCATCCAATTCCATCCGACCTGCCTGTATCATCCGAAGGCGAAGTCATTTCTGATCAGCGAGGCCGTCCGTGGGGAGGGCGCCGTGCTGAAAACACTCGAGGGGCGGGAGTTCATGGGGGCGTACCATGAGTTGAAATCCCTGGCGCCGCGCGATGTGGTGGCGCGGGCCATCGACAACGAGATGAAGCGCAGCGGCGCGGATCACGTCCTGTTGGACATCACCCACAAGCCCGCCCCGTTCATCATGCGCCGGTTTCCCAACATTTACCGCACCTGCCTCGACTACGGAATCGACATCACCAAGGAGCCGATTCCGGTGGTTCCGGCCGCGCATTATCAGTGCGGCGGGGTCCGAACGGACATGGACGGACACACCTCGTTGCCGGGGCTCTATGCCATCGGGGAGGTGGCCTGCACCGGATTGCACGGAGCCAACCGGCTGGCCAGCAACTCGCTGCTCGAGGCCCTGGTCGGCGCTCATCGCGCGGCGGCATGCATCGCCGGGGAGGCCGGTCCGCTGGTCCCGAACCTGACAAGGTGGGAAAGCGGGGACGCCCATGATCCTGACGAACTGGTGGTGGTTTCGCACCTTTGGGACGAGATTCGCCGGTTGATGTGGGATTACGTGGGGATCGTGCGCACCGACCGCCGGTTGCGGCGTGCGCGGAGCCGGATGGCCAATCTGCAGGCGGAAATCCAGGACTACTATTGGGACTTCGTGCTCACCGCGGATCTGGTCGAGCTGCGCAACATTGCCACCGTGGCGGAGTTGATCGTGAAGTGCGCCATGCAACGTCCGGAAAGCCGCGGACTGCACTACAACCTCGATCACCCCGAGGCCGACCCGGCCTGGGCAGCGCGGGACACCCTCGTCGAGCGGTCCGATGGCGGGCCGTCGGCGGATTGACTTTGACTGACCTCCCTCACCGCGTAGGCTCGCCTGCGGTTGGCCGCGGCGGGCTCCAGGGCGGAGCCCTATGACGCAAGTTCTGAACCGAGCATCCCGAACACATGGCACGAAGTGAGCATGAAGAGTATGACGACGATTTGCTGGAACCACGCTACGGGCGGCGGATCCTGATCGGTCTGCTCGTGGTGGCGGGGTTGCTGGCGGCGTTCTATTTCGTGGTCCGCAGCAACGCGTTCCTGCAGGCCGTCGTGCTGCCCCGCCTGGCCGCTACCGTCAACGGGACGGTCACCGTGGGGCACATCGACTGGGATCCGCTGACCGGTTTCACCTTGCGGGATGTGGCGGTGCGCGACGCGGACGGCGGGTCGGAAGCCAGCGCCGCGTCGGTTGTCGCCCGCTACCATGCGTGGTCGGCGTTGCAGGGAGACTGGCATTTCACGAGCGTGCGCTTCGATTCGCCAAGCCTGGCGATCGAGCAGGACGCCCCGAGCGCCTCCCCGACGGCGCGGTTCTGGGAGGCCCCGCCCGGCAGCCCCTGGCGGCACTCGCTGTTCCGGCCCTCCGAATGGCGCGTGGAGAAGCTGGAGGTCAAGGGGGGCGTCCTGGAGTTTCGTCGTCGGCTGTCGGACGGTTCCCGGGTGGTGAGCCGGATCGAAGGGCTGGATCTCACGTCGACCCGTCCGTCGGAGGAGGAGCCGGCGCAGGTCACCGTGCGGTCCGGGGTGCGGCTTTCCAGAGCGGGCGCCGGCCCGGGCGCGGCCCTGACCGGCGCGCTGGTCATGCAGTGCGAGGGTCAGTTGGCCTTCCTGCTGAGCCGTCGCTCGATGCCGGTGAGTTTCGACGCTGACGTGCGGCTGAAGCCCGTCGAAGCCACGGGGGACTATGCGGAACTCGCCGGGATCGAGGCCCGATTGCGCGGAAGTCTGGCGGAGAAGAACCTGCGCGCCTGCGAACTGCGCTTCGATGGGCCGGATGGCTCCCTTGGCCGGCTGGAATTGAGCGGGGTCGTCGAACCCAACAGCGTGGACATGCTGGTGGACTGCGTGTTGACGGGGCTGGACCACCGGGTGCTGAACCTGCTCGGGGGGAGTTTCGGGATGAAGTTTGGCGAGTCGGGAATCGACGGACAGGCCCGGATCGATTTCAGCAAGAACGGGAGCGTGATCAATGTGAACAGCGGCTGGCAGGCCCGTCGGTTGAGCTTCGAAGTGGCGGAGGGGGCGACGCCGTCGTTGGACCTGGACCTCGCTTTCGACGTCAACCTTCAGCTGGAAAATCAGAAGGCCCAGGTGAAGTCGTTGGCGCTGTCCGGGCGGCAAGGGACGAACGAAGTGATCCGGGTGGGCGTGCCGGTCACGATCAATCTGGACTGGAACCGGCTGAACCCGAAGCCGGACACCACGGAGGCGAACGTGGAAATCGCCGTCAACCGCCTGGACCTGGCCGCCTGGCGGCCGCTGTTCGGTCCCCGGATTCCCGCGGGAGTGCTGGATTTCACCGGCTGGGTGCACCATCGCGACGCCGGGCGACGGGTGCGGTTGGATTTCACGAACCGGATCGAACAGCTCGCCTTTCCGTTGGGCGACCGGGTCGTCTCCCATGCCGCGATCGAACTCCAGGGCGATGTGGCACTCGTGGACTACCTCGGGCTGACCGCCGAGGAACTCAATCTTCAGGCGTGGATGGACGATCTCCCCCTGCTGCGCAGCCGGGGTTCCGGCAGCCTCGAGTGGCGGGATCAGGAAGTGCGCTTCGAGACGACGACCGAGTTCGTGCTCACGAATCTCGTGGCGCATTTCCCGCACCCGGCGGTGGAGGTCAGGGACGGCTCGCTGCGGGTGGAAACGACCGTGCGCTCCGAGCCGTTGGCGAAGAGCGTCGGGGTGCGGGTGTTGTCCACCGCGTTGCAGGGGCGCCTCGGGGATTATCGGTTCAGCGGCCACGATTTGCGCGCCGACTTTGCGGCGGACTGGACCAAGGACGTGTTCTTTCTGCACAACGCCGCGGCGAGTTGCGGACGGCATCTGGGACCCACGGGCACCATTTATGGGAGCGGACGGCTGGCTCGGGTGGACGGGTCAGGGGAGTTCCGGTTCCAGCTGGTCAACCTGGGCGGTTCGGCCTTGAACCCGTTCTTGGCCCCTTACGCGCCCGGCATTTTGCTGGGCGAAGGAGCCATTGACGGCGACGGACGGTTTACCGTGGATCCATCCGGGAGCCACCCCATCGAGCTCGACTTGAAAACCGAGAAGCTGGTGGTGCAGGAGGCGCGGACCGGGCGCAGGCACTTTCCGTTGACGCTCTCCGCGTCGCTGCGCGGGGTGCAGACCGGCTGGCGGTTTGCGCTGGGCACCAACATCGTGTCACTGCCGGCAACGAAGGAATCGGCCAACTCCATGGTGCTGGGCGGGGATCTCGATTTCGCCCCGACCAATGCGGTGGCCAGCCGGCTTGCGCTTCGTGCGGACTCGCTCGATCTGACGCCGGTGCTCGCATACTACCGGGCCCAGGAGGCGACAGGCGCCCGGGGCGAGGTGGCGGCGCAGGCAGCAGGAACCGCTTTCGATGCCGGGCCGCAGGTCCTCCTGCTGCCGGCCCCGACCCTCAAGGAGTTGAACGGGGAGGTCACCGTGGACAAAGTGCAGCTGGGCGACCTCGCGATCCGCGATTGGCGCGGCCGGGTGCAGATCGCGCCCGACCGGATGGTGGTCGAGCGATGCGAGATGGAGGTGTTCGACCGCCCGGTGCGGATCGCCGGCGAGACCCTGCGGGCCGGGGGAGAGACCCGATCGCAGTGGAAAGTCACCGCCGGGAGCATACCGCTTGCGCCGCTGACGACGACCTTGTGGGGATGCGTACCGGGCCGCTACATCGGTCAGGTAGATGTCGACCTGGCGCTCGACGCGGCGGGCCCGGGCGATGGTGGTCGCGCGGGGCGGATCAACCTCGGTCTGACCAACCTGAATTTCCGGGTGCTGCCCGAATGGACCCGTGAGTTGTTGTCGCCCGTGGCGGACTCCCTGGGGGCGGAGGAACTGCTTGAGCCCGAGATCCGCTATCTTGGTGGACAGGCCACTTCCCAGGGGGGGGGAGTCTGGTCGCTGGATCACGTCGCGCTGGTTTCGGACAACCTGATCATGAGCGTGCAGGGCGATGTGCATTCGGACGGCCGTCTGGCCAACACGCGCGTGGACCTGCCCGTTGAACTGGCGCTGGGCGAATCCGTCGCCCAACGCCTCGGCTTCGAGAGTCTCCCGCCCGCCTCCCGGCCCGGCTACGTCGAACTGCGGGAACTGTCCACGATCCGGGGTACGCCGGGGAGTCTGACGAACGTGATCAATCCTGTGCGCCTGAACGCGCTCCTTGCCGGCGCCCGCAGCCGACCGGTTAACGGTTCCTCCACGGCGCCGGTCCGGACGGCCCCGGAGCCGGCGGTCTCCGGCGACATGCCGCCGCCCGGGGGTGTCCTGCCTTTTCGGCCCGACCTCCTGGCGCCTCCCGACGCCTCGGGCGCCACCAAGGCGCCCCCGCAATGACCGCCGCCATCCGCTCCTCATGATGCAGCAGATCCTCGATCATCTGGCCGCCGGGCAGTCCCGGTCGGTGGAACAGTTGTGCGACTACGTCCGGATCCCGAGTGTCTCGGCCCAGCCGGCTCACAAGGCGGATGTGGCTGCGTGCGCGGATTGGATTGCCGGTTTGTGCCGGCAGATCGGGCTCGAGACCGGCGTGCATCCGACCGACGGCAATCCGATCGTGCTGGCCCGCACTCCCCGGCGGCGCGGATTGCGCCGGCCGCACTTCCTCGTCTACGGTCACTACGATGTTCAGCCGGCGGAACCATTCGAGTTATGGGAAAGCCCGCCCTTCGAGCCGCGTATCGCTGGGCATTCGCTGTTCGGCCGTGGAGCCAGCGACAACAAGGGACAGCACCTGGCGCACTTGAAGGCGGTCGAGGCCTGGCTGCAAACGGGTTCCGAACTGCCCTGCGACCTGACGTTCCTGATCGAGGGCGAGGAAGAGGTCGGCAGCGGAAACCTCGCGCCCTTCCTTTCGCAGAAGCGCCGCGAACTTCACTGCGACGCCGTGGTCATCTCGGACACCGGCATGCCGTCGCGGGACCTGCCCGCGTTGACCTGTTCCTTGCGCGGCGTGGTCGCCCTGGAAGTCCGCCTGCACGGTCCCTCGCGGGACCTGCATTCCGGCATCTTCGGTGGTTCGCTCGAAAACCCCGCAATGGCCCTCTGTCAGCTCCTGGCCTCCCTCCGGGACAAGCACGGTCGTATCACGGTCCCGGGATTCTACGACGAGGTGCGCCCGCTTTCGCGGCAGGATCGTCGCGAACTGGCGCGGCTGCCGTTCAACGAGCGCCGCTACGCGCGTTTCCTGGGGGTTCCCGACTTGTTCGGCGAGCGCGGATACACCGCCTGGGAACGGCGCAGCGCCCGTCCCACGCTGGAAATCAACGGGCTCACCAGCGGCTACCAGGGCGAGGGCAGCAAGACCATCGTCCCGGCCTGGGCCAGCGCCAAACTCACCCTGCGGCTGGTACCGGATCAGCGACCCGAACGCATGGCGCGACTCATGCGCCAGCACCTCAAGCGGGCGTGCCCGACCGGCGTGCGCCTTGAGGTCGAGCCCGGCCACGGCGGGGCCCCTTATCTGCTCGATCCCGCCAATCCGCTGGCGGACGCCGCTTTGCGGGCCCTGAAACAGGCCTTCCGTCGCGATCCGGTCCTGTTGCGGGAAGGCGGATCCATCCCGATCGTCAACGACTTCAAACGCGTGCTCGGCGTCGAAACGTTGATGCTTGGGCTGGCGCTTCCGGACGACAACCCGCATTCCCCGAACGAGAAGTTCGATCTGCGGAATTTCGCGGATGGCATGCGGCTTGGCGCGCTGCTCTGGCCCGAACTCGCCGCCGTGGTCCGCCCCGCTTGACCGGGCGAAGAACGTCCTTCCGTCCCCGAAACCCCGCGGCTAGTTTCTCTCCCGTGCTGGCAAAGCGAGTCATTCCCTGTCTGGACGTCCACAACGGTCGCGTGACCCGGGGCGTGCAGTTCGGCAAGGCCGAAACCGGCGGCTTGCGCGATGTCGGCGATCCGGTGGAACTCGCCGTCCGCTACAATGACCAGGGGGCGGACGAAATGGTCTTCTTCGACATCACCGCCAGCGCCCACGAACGGGCCACGATGGTCGAGGTTATCGAGCGGGTGGCGGACCGCTGCTTCATGCCGCTCACCGTCGGCGGAGGGATCCGGACCCTTGAGGACATGGGGCGCATGCTCCGGGCCGGCGCGGACAAGGTGAGCATCAACTCCGCCGCCATTGCGAATCCGGATCTGATCCGCGCCGGCGCCGAGAAGTACGGTAGCCAGTGCATCGTGGTGTCGATTGATGCCCGGCGGGTGGAACCGGGCCGGTGGGCGGTGCGCTCCCGCGGCGATCGGGGCGGCACGGGGCTGGACGCGGTCGAGTGGGCGGCGCGGGCGGTGGAACTCGGCGCGGGGGAAATCGTGCTCAACAGCATCGATGCGGACGGGACGAAGGCGGGGTACGACCTCGAGGCCACCCGGCGGGTGAGCGAGATGGTAGGGGTGCCGGTGGTGGCCAGCGGCGGGGCTGGGAACCTGGAACATATGGTCGAGGTGCTTGAGCAGGGGAAGGCGGACGCCGTCCTGGCGGCCAGCATCTTCCATTTCAACGAATACACGGTGGATGAGGTGAAGGCCTGCCTTGAACGCCGGGGCATCGCGGTGCGGCGCGATCGTCTGACGGTCTGAGCGAGGGGCAATCCCGGCGGCAGGATTCTGCGATTCCAGATTGCACTCTGGCCCGCTTTCCCTAGAACTGGTCCGCGCTTATGAGTCTGTTTGACCAGCTGAAATTCAACGCGGACGGCCTGATCCCGGCCATCGTGCAGGACCATGGCACCGGGCGGGTGTTGATGATGGCCTGGATGAACCGGGAATCCCTCGAGAAAACGCTCGAACTGAGCAAGACCGTCTTCTGGAGCCGGTCCCGGCAGAAGTACTGGATCAAGGGGGAAACCAGCGGGCACGTGCAGTTGGTCAAGGACGTGGCTTTCGATTGCGATGGCGACACGCTGCTGATCCAGGTCGAGCAGACGGGGGCCGCGTGCCATGAAGGTTACCGCTCCTGCTTTTTCCGTTCGGTGAGGCCCGGCGGGGAGATTACGGTGACCGAGGAGCGGTTGGGAGATCCGGCGCAGATCTACGGCAACAAGTGAACCAGGAGTTCGTGGCTTTCGGCAGCGCCGAGTACTGGCTGCTGCTGTTGTTGTTAATCCTCGCCCGGGGGGCGGATTTCTTCAGCACCTGGCTGGCCACACCGCGACTGACGCTTGAAGCCAACCCTTTGGCGCGGGCGCTGGGATGGCGCGGGGGACTCCTCCTGAACGCGGTGATCTGCGCGGCGCTCGCCGCCTGGCCCTTGCCGGCCCTGATGCTGGCGACCACCAGCATTCTGGTGGCGGCGCGCAACTGCCAGTCGGCCTGGCTGAGCCGCACCATGGGCGAGCCGGCCTACCGGACCTGGCTGGCCGATCGTCTGTCCGATGCGCCGCGGGGGCTTTACTACCTCTGCTTGGGCGCGCAATCCCTGGCCTATGCCGGCCTGGGCGTCGCGGTGATCGTCTTCGCCGGTGGCAACCAGGTGCTGCTCGGGCTGGGTTTCGGCTTTGTGGGATTTGCCATCGCGGTTCCGCTCTTCACCTGGTTGGGCGTCCGCGGACTGCTCCGACGCGGTCCGCGCCGCCCGCCCTTCAACCTGAATGCAAATGTTCGCTCCGACGCAATCACAGTTCCGCCAGCTGGCCGGGCAGGGAAACCTGATCCCCGTTTATCGCCGGCTGCTGGGTGACTTCGAAACGCCCCTTTCGGCCTATCTCAAGATCCGCGGGCAGGGGGAGTCCTTCCTGTTCGAGTCGGTCGAGGGCGGCGAACACATCGGCCGGTACTCGTTCGTCGGCTGCAGCCCGCGCGCGATTGTCCGCCAGCGGGAGGCCACGGTCGAGATGATCGAAGCCGGGGTGGTCACGCGGACCTGGACGGTGGACGCCGCCCGCGCCGGCCGGGAGCCCGGCTTTGTCCGGGACGGCCTGGAGGTGGTGCAGCAGGTGATGCGCCGTTACCGCCCGGTGAACCTGCCGGGGCTGCCGCGCTTCACCGGCGGCGCGGTCGGCTTCCTGGGCTACGAGTTCATCCACGACATCGAGCCGGTGGTGCCGCGCCCGGAGGCGAACGATCTCGGCACGCCGGTGCTGCTCTTCCTCGTCGCGGACGAGTTGCTGATCTTCGACCGCGTCAACCAGAGCCTCACGGTGCTGGTGAACGCCTTTCTCGAGGACGGCGCCGATCCCGGCGAGGCCTACGAGGACGCTGTGGCCGAAGTCGACCGGCTGGTTTCGCTGCTCGAACTGCCCGTCGAGCACCGGCCCTCGAGCATTCCGACCGAGACGCCGGAGATTCCCTTCACCTCGAACATGAAGCAGGAGGTGTTCCTCGGAAACGTCCGGCGCGCCAAGGAATACATCGTGGCGGGCGACATCATTCAGGTCGTGGGCTCGCAGCGGTTTTCCGCCCCCCTGCGGGCCTCGCCTATCGATGTCTACCGGGCCGCCCGCACGATCAACCCGTCGCCCTACATGTTCCTCCTGGAACTCGAGGGCTTCTCGCTCGTCGGGGCGTCGCCCGAGATCCACGTGCGGTGCGAGGACCGGCAGGTCGAGATCCGCCCCATTGCGGGAACCCGTCCGCGGGGGGCGACGGTCGAGGAAGATGAGGCACGGGCCGCTGAATTGCTGGCGGATCCCAAGGAGCGGGCCGAGCACGTGATGCTCGTGGACCTGGCGCGCAACGACGTGGGTCGGGTTTGCGAGTTCGGCACGGTGCAGGTCCGCGACCTCATGATCATCGAACGGTACAGCCACGTGATGCACATCGTGTCGCAGGTCGAGGGACGCCTGGCCGCCGAACGCGACGCCTTCGATCTCATGCGGGCCACCTTCCCGGCCGGCACCCTGACCGGGGCGCCCAAGATCCGGGCGATGCAAATCATCGCCGAACTCGAACAAACCCAGCGGGGACCCTACGGGGGGTGTGTGGGCTACTTCTCCTTCAATGGCAACCTGGATTGCTGCATTACCATCCGGACCGCTCTGCTCAAGGACGGCCAGGTTCACATCCAGGCCGGGGGGGGCTGGGTTAATGACTCGGATCCCGAGGCGGAGTTCATGGAAACCGTCAACAAATCCCGCGCCATGCGCAAGGCGGTCGCCATGGCGGAGCAGTTCGCCGCCGAGGCCCGGGCGCGGGAGGCTTGAGCGGTGACCCTTCAGAAACCGGAGCCGCCGACGTATGGTCGGCGCATGGTTCAGTGGGGATACGGCGCCTGCGGCCGGGCGTGACGATTCACGAAGACGTTGCTGCCGGTCGGAACCGGCGGGACCGCGTAAGCCCTTGGATCTCAGCAACGAAGTACGTCGGCGGCTACCGCGGGTTGAATCGATACGGCTGAGAAGCCAGTGGCTTCCTGGCGCGGGGGGGCGATGGCTGCGAGGCGGTCCCGGATGATGGCTTGAGCGTCACTGTTTCGGTCGGCGGGCGCGGCGGGGCAGGGAGCATGCGACGCTGTCCGTCAGCGGGCCGGGCGCGCCCGTCCGGCCGCCCATTGCCGCAGGGCGGCCACCGGTTCGGCCATCGTGCGGGCCAACGGCACAATTCGTTCGAGGGCGCTCGCGACGTCGTCGGTGGTGAGTTCGCGTCCTGCGTGGAAGCTCTCGCACAGCGCGTCCACGATGGCCTGTTCCATCTCGGCGCCGCTGCATCCTTCGGCCCGTCGGGCGAGCCGGGCCAGGTCGAATCCCTCCGGTGAGCGGCCCCGTTTGCGCAGGTGGATGGCGAGGATTTCGTGGCGTTCGGTCGGTTCGGGAAGATCGACGAAGAAGAGTTCGTCGAACCTGCCCTTGCGCAGCAATTCAGGAGGGAGGCCGCCCAGATCGTTGGCGGTGGCCGCCACGAACACCGGCGCCTGTTTCTCGGCCAGCCAGGTCAGCAACGTGCCGAACACGCGCGCCGTCGTGCCGCTGTCGCCGGCGCCCGAACCGCGCAGACCGGCAAAGGCCTTGTCGAGTTCGTCGATCCAGAGAACGGCGGGGGCCACGGATTCCGCGACCGCGATGGCGCGGCGGGTGTTTTCCTCGGAGGACCCGACGAGGCTGCTGAAGAGCCGGCCGGCATCGAAGCGGAGCAGGGGGACCTGCCAGAGCGCGGCGGCGGCTTTCGCGGCCAGGCTTTTCCCGCAGCCCTGCACGCCGAGCAGCAGGACGCCCCGGGGCGCCGGCAGGCCGAAGGCCCGGGCCTCGGGGGTGAAGGCGCGTTCGCGCACGCGCAGCCACTGTTTGAGACCTTCGAGACCGCCCAGGGTGTCGAAGCTCTCGGTGAGCGGACAAAACTCGAGCAGGCCGGTGCGGGCGATCACGCGCCGCTTTTCCTCGAGCAGGGCCGGCACGGAACCGGCGCCCAGCCGCGCGTCCCGCACCAGAATCCGGGCAAAGGCGGTCTCAGCCTCGTGGTGCGACAGGCCAAGCGCGGCCCGCGCGAGCCGTTCGCGCGTTGCCGCGTCCAGGGCCAGCGTTACTTCCGTTTGTCCGGCGAGATCCGTTTCGAGCCCGGCGATCAACTCCAGCAATCCGCTCTCGTCCGGCAGCGGGAAGCGCACCAGGGCGGCTTCGGTCGCGAGTTCCACCGGCAGTTCCCATTGCGGTGACAGCAGAAGGACGGTCTTCCGGCTTTCCTTCAGTTCATGGGCCAGTTCGCGGAGGCGGCGAATGACCGCCGGGTGCTGCCGGCCCATCCAGGGATGGAGGTCATGAAAGAGGAACAGGGCCGGCTCCACCCGCGCCGCGACTTCATCCAGGGCGGCCAGTGGATCGGGGGCCGGCGCGGGGAGTCGGCGGCCCGCGGGCCGGGGCGCGCCGAATGGCTGCAGGCCCCGGTTGCAGCTCCAGGTGAGCAGTGGCTTGCCCAGTCGGCGGGCAAGCTGCGACAGGAACCTGCCGATCCGTTCCTCTTCGGCGGACTCGATGGCGACGAGCGGATGGCGCGCGCGCACCAGTTCCTCGATCTCCCGGGGGGCATGCATGCGGGCTTGGCCGGGTCAACGCCCGAGCAGGCGGCGCCACCAGGAACGCAGGGCGGGGGCTTCGCGCGCGAGCGACTCACGCACGCGGGGTTCGAGGCCGGGGGGGGGCGGCGTCGTGGCGGCATCGTGACGCAGCATCTCTTCCGGGGACGCGAACTCGATTCCGGGTTGCGTCTGCGCGCGGGCATCGAGCCGGGCGTCCAGCGGTTGCTCGTGTTCGAGGCGGGACTGGGAGGAGGGATCGTGCATGGCGGTCAGGCGGTCCGGGCAAAGGCGGTGGCGAAGGCGCGTCGGGCGCGATGCAATTTGCCGCGCACGGCGTCGGTGGTTTGGCCGGTCAATCCAGCGACCTCCTGGTAGCTCAATTTCTCATCAGCGACGAGGAGCAGCAGCAGGCGGTATTCTTCGGGCAACGCCTCGAGGGTTTGCTGGATGCGCTGGCCGAGTTCGCGCGTCTCGAGCACGCGGAGGGGCGAGGGGGCGCCGGGGGACGGGTTTTCGTAGAGCGAATCGTCCAGGCCGGTGAGGATGTGCCGCTGGTGCCAGGAGCGTTGCAGGTTCTGGCAGAGGTTGAGGGTGATGCGGTAGAGCCACGTGCGGACGCTGGCCTCGCGGCGGAAACGATCCCAGCTGCGGTAGGCGCGGACGAACACGTCGTGGGCGGCGTCCTCGGCCTGGGCGGAGTTGCCGAGCAGGCGCAGGGCGAGGTAGTAAACGGCCTGCACGTTCTCCGTGTAGACCTGCGCAAAGGCATCGTCGTCGAAACCCGGCGCAGCAGGTGTCGGGGCGGCGGCGGGAGGACTGGCAGCTGCGGTCATGCGTGGCGTCGATTGATGCTGATTGGACCGCGTCACGCGGGAAAAGTCACGCTTGCTGTGCCGTCAAACGCACATTGGCAGGCCGGCGGATCCGTCGTTAGTGATGCGGCTCACCCCGTCCGGGCGGGCGGCTTTGGCCACCGCTGAGGCGGTGGGAATAACGATTTGCATCGGTTTTCGTGCCCGCTAGAATAGCGGGCTCAGTTGTACGGGATGCGACAGTTCTGGACCATTGCGAGCAATGCTTTCATGGAGCTGGTCAGGCAGCCGGTTTTCCTGCTGCTCATGACCACGTCCGGGGCGTTCTGTGTCTTTCTGTCGGCGGTTCCCTACTTCGGCTTCGGCGACGACCAGAAAATGGTCAAGGACATGGTGCTGGCGGTGATGTTGCTGAGCGGCCTGGTCGGGGCGGCCCTGAGCGCGTCGGCCTCGGTGGCCCGCGAGGTTCACACGGGCACAGCGCTGGCGGTGCTGGCCAAGCCGGTGAGCCGGGTGAGTTTTATCCTGGGCAAGTACGCGGGGCTGACGGGGGCGCTGACGTTGCTGACGTTCTTCAATGCGGTTGCCGCCCTCCTGGCGAGCCGGATGGCCTTCGACGCCTACGGCGAGGCGGATCGGTTCGGGCTGGGGCTGTATTTCGCCGCGCTCGGGCTGGCGTACCTGCTGGCGGGATTGAGCAACTTCTTTCTGCAACGGGTGTTCGTTGCGGACGCGGTCTTCCTGCTGGTCGCCCTCACCACGGCGGTTTTTCTCTACCTGGCGTTCTTCGTGGAACTGGATCGCGCGTTCCAAGAGAAGGGCGCGGTGGACTGGCGGATGGTGCCGGCGACGGTGCTGATCCTGTTTGCGCTGTGGTTGCTGGCCGCGGTGGCCCTGGCCTGTTCGACCCGGTTCGAACTGATCCCGACGCTGGCGATCTGCACGGCGGTGTTCATTCTGGGGCTGATGTCCGACTTCCTTTTCGGGGATCGCGCGGAGGCGGGGCAATGGTGGGCGGCGGTCGTCTACGGGGTGCTGCCGAACTGGCAGTTGTTCTGGATGGCGGACGCGTTGGACATGGGGAAGGTGATCCCGTGGTCGTATGTGGCGCAGTCGTTCGGATACGTGGTGGGTTATCTCGGCGCCGCGCTGGCGGTGGCCCTGCTTCTCTTTCAGGATCGTGAGCTGAATTAGCGACCGATGGAACAGAACATACAGCGGAAAGGGTTGGTGAACTGGCTGGTGCTGCTCGTGCTGGGCGCGGCGGGCGCGGGCGTGGCGCGCTACGCGAACTCGGCCACCGCCCTGGTCACCGGCGTGTTCGTCGGCCTGGGCCTCATCGTCGCCATCGTCAGTTACCTGCAGATGCGGCTCGAAGAACGCGAGCGGCTTGAACAACTCGACTTCGACGATCTGAAGCGGTCCACAAAGGACTCCTCGCTGTTCGCGGAGCAGGCGCTGGACACCTTTCCCGCCCGGCGGGCGCGGGCGCAATTCGAGCGCTTCTTCGTGCCCGGGATCGCGATTCTCCTCCTGCTGCTCCAGGCCGGTGGCGCCTGGCTGCTCTGGACCCGCCTCGGCGAGGA
Organism: Verrucomicrobiales bacterium; assembly: GCA_024233305.1. GTDB lineage: Bacteria > Verrucomicrobiota > Verrucomicrobiia > Limisphaerales > J093 > J093. Next base: position 200,465 of record JACKPV010000022.1, on the reverse strand, counting down.
GGCCGCCTCGACCCCGCGGCAAATGACCGTGGCGATGGCGTTGAACGCGCTCTTTGCGCTCCTCTATTTCCAGTTCGGCAAATACTCGGCCGTCTACGCGCGCCTGGAAGGCCTCCGTCTCCTGCGGCCACAGGCCAGTTACCTGCTGCTCGGCGCCCTGTTGAGCGCGGTGACGACCGGCGTCGAGATCGCGGGTTGGGCCGGGCATCCGGAAGTCGATCTGATCGCCGCCCGGGTGTTGACGGTCCTGCTGGGCCTGGTGGCCATCGAGAACGTCATCACCCTGGTGTTCGAGATCTACCGGCCGCGGGTTCGGGGGCAGGCGTTGCATCCGCTTTATGAAAGCCGGCTCATCGGCATCCTGAGCCAGCCCGGAGGTCTGATCCGGACCGCGGCCCAGGCGCTGGATTACCAGTTCGGTTTCAAGGTCAGCGAGACGTGGTTCTACCGGTTCCTTGAGAAGGCGTTCGCCTGGCTGGTTCTCCTGCAGATCGCGGCGCTGCTGCTGGCGAGTTGCGTTGTGGTGATCGAGCCCGGCGAGCAGGCACTGCTCGAACGGTTCGGCCGGCCCGTCGATGGCCAAGCGGTGCTTGATCCGGGCCTCCATCTCAAGCTGCCCTGGCCCATCAGCAAGGTGTACCGCTACCAAACCGAGCGGGTGCAGTCCTTTGTGCTCGGCTACGTCGAGGACCCGGAAAAGGAGAAGGAGCGCACCCTCCTGTGGACCAAGCCGCATGCCAAGGAGGAGTTCAACATGCTGGTGGCCAGCCGCGCCGCCGCCGAGCCGGAACTTCCGCCCGGGGACGAGGGCGGCGTCGAAGCGGGCGTGCCGGTCAACCTCCTCTCGGTCAACATCCCGGTGCATTACGAGGTGAACGACCTCCGCGCTTATGCCTACGAGCACCGCGACGCCGGGGCCCTGCTGCAAAACCTCGCCAACAGCGAACTCACCCGTTACCTGGTGAGTGTCGATCTCTACGACATCATGGGGCCGGGCCGGTCGGCGGCGACGGTGGAACTGCAGCGGCGGATCCAGGCCCGGGCTGACGCGGCCAAACTCGGGGTGCGGGTCCTCTTCGTCGGTCTGCACGGCATTCATCCGCCGGTGAAGATCGCGCCCGAGTTCGAGAAGGTGATTGGCGCGATCCAGGAGGCGGAGGCCACGAATCACTACGCCCGCGCTTACGCCGCCGAGGTCGGCCCGATTGCCAAGGCGCGGGCCACGAACATGGTGTCGCGCGCCGAGGCCGACCGCGTGCGGTTGGTTTCCCTGGCGGATGCCGATGCCGGCCGATTTACGAACCAGGTCGCGGCGCATCAGGCCTCGCCCAGGGTATATGAAGTGCTCAAACACCTCGACACCCTGAGCCGTTCCCTCACGAACTCGCGCAAGTACGTGATCGTTCCGAGCAACACCCACGAGGTGATCACCTTCAACTTCGAAGACAAACTCCGGCCCGATCTGCTGGACGTCAGGCTTCCTTCCTCGAACGAGCGATAACTCGATCCCGGCTGAAACCGATTATGAAACGCAATCCGGTCACTTTGGTCACGGCAGGCCTCATCGCCATCATCTTCGCCGCGATGCTGTTCGCCTTTCAGGTGCGGCAGACGGAGGTCGTGGCGGTCACGACCCTCGGCAAATACTCGCGCACCGTCAGCCAGCCCGGCTTCAAACTCCGGCTGCCGTGGCCGATCCAGAACGTCTACCGGTTCGACAACCGCACTCACAATTTCGAGAAGAAATACGAGCAGACGACGACCACGGATGGCCGCATCATCATGATCGAGGCTTTCATTGGCTGGCGCATCAAGGACGCCCGGATCTTCCTCGAGCGCTTCGGTGGCGACGTGGCCCGGGCCGAGCAGAGTCTCGAAGGCCTGCTGCGCGACGCCAAGAACAGCACCGTCGGCCGGCATCCCTTCTCGGATTTCATCTCGCCCAACCGCGAGGAACTCCACTTTGACGATATCGAGCAGGAGATGCTGGCCGCGATCAAGGACAAGGCCGCCGACACCTACGGGATCGGGATTGACCTGCTCGGCATCAAGCAAATCGGGCTGACCGAATCCCTGACCCAGAAGGTCTTCGACCGCATGAAAGCCGAGCGCGAGCAACTCGTCCGGCAGTATCGCGCGGATGGCGAGCGGCGGGCGCAGGACATCCGTTCTGCGGCGGACAAGGAGATGGCCGACATCCTGTCGGCGGCCGAATCGCGGGCCCGGGTGATCCGCGGCGAGGCGGAGGCCAGCGCGGCGAAAGCCCTGAAGACCTTTGAACAGGATCCCGAACTGGCGGTGTTCCTCATCAAGCTCGACACCCTCGAGGCGGCGTTGAAGGAAAAGGCCACGTTGGTGCTCGACCCGCGCACGCCGCCGTTCGACCTGTTGCAGGGCGAAGGATCGACCAAGCCGTCCCAGCACTAGCCGCCCCGGAGTGCCGTTGCCATGAGTGATCCCCAGATTCCGATCCCCGGGCCGGAGCCGACCGGAAAACCGACCGGCAAGGATGCTCCGGTCGCGCCCGCCACGGCCCTCGTCGAGGATGCCAGTTCCCAGGCGTTGTCCGAGGCCTTGAGCAGCAGTTTCCGCGTGGTGCGGTTCCTGATGCTGGCGTTGATCGGGGTGTTCCTGCTTTCCGGCTCGTTCATCGTGCAACCCAACGAGGTGGCCATCCTGCTCCGCTTCGGCAAGCCGGTCGGCGAGGGCGCCGCCATGCTGCGGCAGCCCGGCTGGTATTTCGGCTGGCCAGCGCCGATTGACGAGGTCGTGCGCATCAAGGTGGGCGAAAGCCAGACGGTGCGCTCGACGTGCGGCTGGCACGCGACGACGCCGGAGATGGAGGCCCTCGGGCTGGACCCGCCGGAACGCGGCTTTCTCAGCCCCGAGGCCGACGGCTATGTGCTGACCGCCGACGGCAACATCATCCACGCCCGCGCGACGGTGAAGTACCGGGTGGGCAATCCGCTGCGCTACCAGTTCGGCTTCACGAACGTGACGCAAACCCTGACCAACGTGGTCAACAACGCCGTCGTGTACGCCGCCTCCCGGATGACCGCCGACTCCGCGCTCTACCGGGACAAGGCGGCCTTCCGCGATCTGGTCTTGGCGCGCGTTCAGCAGCAGGTGGACGAACTCGATCTGGGCGTCACGCTCGAGCCCAGCGATGTGGAGACCAAGCCCCCCATCGACGTGAAGCGGGCCTTCGACGAGGTCATCGCCGCCGATCAGGAGCGCAACCAGGCAATCAGCGACGCGCGGGGGTACCGCGATGAAACGACGCAACGGGCCCTGGGCGAGGCGCGGGCGACCATCACCCTCGCGACCTCCCAGAGCAACCGCTTCGTGCAGGTCGTGCAATCGCTCGGGCAGTCCTTCAACGAGATGTTGCCCGAATATGAAAAGGACCCCTGGCTGTTCCGCAGCCGCCTGTTGACGGCGCGGATGGAGCGGGTCTTGACCAACGCGCAGGAGAAGATGTTTCTGCCGGACCTGCCGTCCGGGGTCTCCCGCGAACTCCGCCTGAACCTGAGCCGGGAGCCCGAATCGCGGCAAATGCCCGCCCGTCCGTAACCCCCTGTGTCTTAACCGCCGGATCGAACCGAGGAACGCCCCATGCAGGTCACCACGTTGATGAGTCGGAAGGAGGCCCACGCCGCCCACCAGGACCACGGCCACCAGCACGATCACGGTCATCACCACCACGACGGCGACTCGTGCTCCACGTGCGGCCACGATCATGAGCACGTTCCGGTCAAGCTTTCCCAGACGCTTGCCGGGCTGATTCTGGTCCTCAATTCCTACGTCGTGAACTGGCTCTTCCCCGGCGCCAACATGGTGGCCGGCGCCAGCGCGATGATCGGTTCCATCATTCTCGGGGTGCCCATCGTCATGACCTCGGTGCGCGATCTTCAGCGCGGCATCCTGAGCATCAACGAACTGGTCACCATCGCCGTGCTCGCGGCCTTCGGCAGCGGCGATTATCAGACCGCGGGGGTCGTCGCCTTCTTCATGTTGCTCGGCGAGATCATCGAGACCCGCACTGCCGCCGGCGCGCGCGCCTCCATCGAGGGACTGATCAAGCTCACGCCGACCAAGGCCCGCCGGCTGGCCTCGGGCGGTGGCGAGGAGGAGATCGCAGCCAGCGAATTGAAGATCGGCGATGTCATCCGGGTCCGGCCCGGCGACAGCATTCCTGCGGACGGCGATATCGTGAAGGGAGAAGGGTCGATCAACCAAGCCACCATCACCGGCGAATCGCTGCCGGTCGACAAGGCCCCAGGGGAACAGGTCTTCGCCGGTACGCAGAACCTCACCGGCGTGCTCGAAGTCAAAGTGACCCGCGCCGGCGGTGAGACGACCCTCGGTCGGGTGCGGGAGTTGATTCTCGCCGCCGAGAAGACCAAGCTGCCGTTCATGCGGATCGTGGACCAGTACATGGTCTATTACACGCCGTTCGTTCTCCTGCTCGCGGCCCTCGTCTGGGCCTTCACCCACAGCCTCGACCGCATGATCGCGGTTCTGGTGGTGTCGTGTCCCTGTGCCTTCATCCTGGCTTCGCCGACCGCCATGGTGGCGGCGTTGAGTGCAGCGGCCCGGTTGGGCATTCTGATCAAGAACGTGGCCGACATCGAACTGGCGGCGCGGATCAACGCCTTCATTTTCGACAAGACCGGAACCTTGACCACAGGACGCCTGGCGGTCAGCCGGTTGGCGCCCCAGGGGGAGATCAAGCCGTCCGAACTGCTGCGGCTTGCCGCCTCCGCCGAGCGCTACAGCAATCATCCCACCGCCAAGGCCCTTGCGGAACTCGCGGTCGAGGCCAAGGTCCCGCTGGCCGAGCCAAAGGACTTCGCCGAGACCGCCGGACGCGGCATCCGGGCCGAGGTCGACGGCGCCCGACTGGTGGTTGGCCGGGCCGCCTGGCTCAAGGACAACGGGGTGACCGCGGACGTCGAGAAGTCGGTGGATTTGCAGGAGACAGAGGGTTTCAGCCTGATTTTTGTCGCCCGCGACGGTGAGTACCTCGGCTGGATCGGTCTGCGCGACCAGACGCGCGAGGAAGCGCGGGAATCACTCGCCGGACTGATCGAGGCGGGCGCCCGGCGAATCGCCATGGTTTCGGGCGACCGCAAACAGGTGGCCGCCCGGGTGGCCCGGGAGATTGGCTGCGAGGAGGTCCTCGCCGAGTGCCTGCCGCAGGACAAGGTGGATTACGTCCGGCAAACCAAGGCCAAGGGCTACCGCGTCGCCGTCGTGGGCGATGGCGTCAACGACGCTCCCGCGCTGGCCGCGGGCGATGTGGGCATCGCGATGGGCGCCGCCGGCAGCGAGGTGGCCATTCACAGCGCGACCATCGCCCTGATGAACAATGATCTGCGTCGACTGCCCTTCCTTGTGCGGCTTTCGCGCAGCACCCGCAGCGTGATCAACCAGAACTTCCTGTTCGGCGTCTTCTTCATCATCGGCGGTCTGACCCTGGCGGCGTTCGGTTACATCAACCCGATCGTGGCCGCCATCATGCACAACGCGGGCTCGCTGATCGTGGTGTTCAACAGCGCCCGGCTCGTGCGCCAGGGCGAAGAACTCGAGCCTTTCCGAACGCCGGAGCCGGAAGGGACCTCCGGCGGCGGTTCGGCGCCGGCCCCGAACCCGCGACTTGCCCCCAGTCCTGCCTGACCGGACGGCGTTCCGTCGGGGACCGTTGCGTCCTCCTGCCGGACCGGGCCCGGAAGGCGCTACCGCCTTGGTTGCCTGGACGGCTCCGCTGCGCCTCCGTTCCCAGCGCGGCGCGTCCGTCTTCGCGCTGCATCATGTGGCGGCCCGATGTCGGCAGCTGCGAAGCGCGGCACGGTTCCGACCGGGATGAATGGTCACGGCGCGGCCGCGGGGACCAGGTGGATCGCTTGTCCTCCTTGCGGGCCCAACACGGATTGGTGGACCGTGGTCGAATTGACGGCCTTCCGGTCGATGCGGACCTGCGTGCGCGTGGCGGCTGACGGGTCATCCGAATAGACGTGCGCCACGTAGGCGCGGTCTGCCGGCAGGAAATCAAACGGGATTGCCAGCGTCCGCCCGACCGTGCTGTTCAGGCAGCCAACGAACCACTCGTCGCCGCTCCGCCGGGCGATCACCGCGTACTCGCCAATGCGCCCGTGAAGCGCCCGGGTCTCGTCCCAGGTGGTGGGCACGGCATCGAAGAACTCCAACTCCGGCTCGTCGCCGATGCCCGTCTGCGCCCCCCCGGCGCCGCCGGTCCGCGCCGGGGATGTCGCCGGGCGGTCATACCAGTAGAGGAACTGCCATGGACTGTAGAGGCAAACCGCCTTCGCCAGCTGGTAGGCGTGACTCGCGTTCTCGTCCACGCGCCGGTCGTAGTAGCAAATCGTGTTGTCTGCGGCGCCCGCCAGCATGCGGGTGAAGAGAATCGTCAGGGTCTGATCGTTCTTCGGCCGCGTTTCGTCCCCGGCAATTCCCTCCTGCGTCATCAGGTTGGGATACGTCCGTGAATAGCCGGTCGGGCGGTATTCGTCGTGGATGTCGACCATCAGCCGGTTGGCCGCCGCCTGGCGCACGGCGTCGTGCAACCACGTGGTCCAGCGCTGCGAGCCGACGTTTACGAAACCGTATTTCACGCCGGCAATGCCCCAGGAGCGATAGAGCGGCAGGATTTCACCCAACTGCCGTTCGAGGGCGCGGCGGTTCACATACAGGATCACCCCGATGCCACGATCGCGCGCGTAACGCAGGACGTCGGGCAGGTCCAGCGGTCCCGGCGACCGCTGCGGATCGACGGTTACCGTGGTGGCATCCGAAGAATCATCGCCTTCCGGCCCGTACCACCCCGCATCAAACTCGACATACTGCAGGTTCCGGCGGACCGCGAAATCCACGCAGGCCTTGCCGCCCGCGGTGGTCAGCGTCACTTCGCGAATCACCTTTCCGGGCTTGATCCACGAAGTCTCCGCGATGGCGCAGGGTTCGTTGAGGTTCAGGAAGAGATCATTGTTTTCGAGCAGTCTGCCCGGACTCGGGGCGGCCATGATCACCCGCCACGGCGTGGTCAACGGCAGGCCGGCTTCGACCGGACTGCTCAGCTCGCTGACGAGCGCATGCGGGATTCCGGACAACGGACCGAGCTTCATCCGCGCATGGTCCACGAGCCTCGCCTCGCCCACGGCCAGGTAAAGGTCATCCGCGGCGGCGATGGTGAGGGGCCGCTCGCAACCGGACTTGATCTCCTCCAGGCGCACCCGGCGGTAGTTGCCCTGTGCGCTGTAGACCGCCCAGGCTTCATGGTCTGCCGGGAAGCGGAACTCGGTGTGCTCGCGCTCGATTCGCACGGATTCCCAGCCCGGTTGGCGCGGCAGGGTCGCACAGAAGGCGACGCCCTCGTCATACGCGCGGAAGACGAAATCGATCCGTCGTCGGGAACCGCCTGCCTCCTGCAACCCGACTTTCAGTTCGTTGAACCGGTCCGCCACCAGCGCCCGCTCGCCGTAAACCGGCCGCCATTCCCCGCGCTGGCTGTGCCAGGCCGTGTCGATCACACCCAACCCACGCAGCGGTTCGGCATCGCTGAACTCCAGCCCCAGCCCGGAACGGACCACCACCGCGCGGGTCCCGAAATGGACTTCGTAGCTTGGATCTCCCCATTCCCCGTCGCCGCCCGGGTGAAAGGTCACCACCAGGCGGCTGTCGGGCGAAGCCAACGCGAGCGGTTCCCCGGCGTGGGCGCCAACGGGCAGCGCGGTCAGAACTCCAAACAGTGCCGCCAACGGGCCCCGAACCAGGGGCGCCAGGGAACGCCGGCGCGGCAGGCGCCACCTCATTCCGGAACCTCCGCCTTCAGGTCCTTGAGGGCGTCGCCGTCCGGTTGCCGCAGGCGGCAGGCGAAGGCCCAGCCCCCCCCGTGGTCCACCACCTTCAGCAGCAGATCATTCCAACCTGCACGCAGGGCGACGGTCACGCGGTCCTGGCGCGGACTCAACGACCGCTGGGCGTAGTTCGCATGCACAAGATTCCTGTTCAGCCAAATTTTGATGGCGTCATCGCTGCCGGCCTCAATCACCGCGGGTTGCTCGCGCGGCGACCACACCCGCGTGCGGGCGTAGGCCGCCACTTGGTCCAGATTCGGGAAGGTCGCTTCGAGGTTGATGTCCCACGCGCCGATCCCTTCCTTGAGCGGGCGCCACTCGATTCCTTCCGCCGCCGGGTCTTCGGCCGGAAACGCCGTGTCGAAGACCACCCGGCTGTCCTTGCCCTTCACCTGGAACGGGCCGCTCACTTGCCAGACAAGCAGGTAACCCTCGTATTGCTCCAGTTCGTTGAGCACCTCCCTCGCCCGGGCCGCCGCCGGACCGTCGGGTTGCTTCTCGATCACCAATCGCAACGCAGCCCGGGCCCGGGCTGCATCCCGGCGCCAGGCTTTCTCCGCGATTTGCACGGTCGCCACCGCGGCCTCGGCGCGCACCTCGGGCGATTCCAACCAGGGCGCGACGAGATCGAGCGCCGCCGGGGAATCAGCCACGCCGATTCCGGCGAGCACCAAGCGGCGGTCCTCGACGCTTTGCGCCACCTCGAAGGCCTTCGCATACATCGGCGCCGGATCATCGGTCAGGGCCGCCATGCGCACGTACCCGCGCAGCGCGAGCACCCGGTGCGTCCGATTGTCCGATTGGCGCGCCAGCGTCAGGAGGTCCGCGGCGGGGGTTGGGTCGGGCCATTCTGCCAGCGCCCGCACCGCAGCATCCATCACGGTCGGGATCGGCGTCCGCAATGCAGCCTGCACCGGCGCCAAGGCCGCGTCGTCGCCGGTCCGGCTCAACAACCGGAGAAACGCCGGGCGCGCGGCCACCGGCGCATCGTCGAATCGGGCCAGCAGGGGGCCGGCCTTGGTTCGCGGTTCGGTGAGTCGTCCGAACGCCGATTCGATGGCGTCGGCCACCGCTTCGCGTTCCCCGGGTTCGCCGGGAGCCAGCAGCAGGTCGACGAGGAACCCGATCCCGTCGGCCCCGCTGAGTTCGCCCAGAGCGGCGATAGCCGCCTGCCGGACTTCCGGCGCGGGATCGCGTGCCGCAACCCGGACTGCCGGCAGGGCTTCCGCGGCGCCCCGGGCCGCCAGCGCGCGCAGACGTTCCACGCGCACCGGGTCCTCCATCGGCGCCACTCCGGCCGTCAGTACGGCGTTTACGCCGGCGTCGGCCAAGCGGAGGAGGGCGGTTCTCGCAGCCCGTTGCAGCGCGCCTCTTGACTCCGCGGCCAGGCTCGCCAGCCGTTCCACCGCGCCCGCGCCACCGACCTTGCCCAAGGCCTCGATGGCCGCGAGACGCACCGATTCGCCGTCGTCGAACGTCGCCGCGAGCAGGGCGGGCGCGGCCGCTGCATCGCCACGATCCCCGAGCGCGGCCAGCAGGAGGGCGCGCGCCGGTTCCTCGAGGCCGGGCGCGAGCGCGGCAAAGGCGCGCGTTGCCCCGGCGGAACCGGGCAGCCGCACGAGCCCCACGGCGCTGGCTTGCAGGGCGGCATCCTCCGACCGGATCGCGTCGGCCGCCATCGTCCAGGCGTCGTTTCCTCCGAGCCGGACCAACCCGTGCAGGGCGGCAATGCGCAGGTGCACGGGCTGTTCGGCTCCCGCGTAAGCCTCGTAGATGCGCCGGGCCTCCGCCTCCGCGCCCGCGTCCGGGAGCTTTTCGGCGGCGGCCAGCAGTGCATTGTCGATGTGCCGGCGAAGCGCCGGTCCGGCGGTCGGCCGCGCACTCTCCAACTGCGCCGCCGCCCACCGGCAGTTACGGAGCTTTCCGAGCGCGTCCGCGGCCGCGGCGGCCAGCGTTGGGTTGTCGGACCGCAACAACCGCGGGACCTCGGGGCCAGCCGCCTGACAATAGCCCAGTTCCCCGATGCTGTTCAGAATGCCCGCCTGAAGCGCCGGTGGAACCTCCGGCAACGCGGCCTCCAACGCCTGCGCTGCCGGGCCGCCCCCGATGGCCACCAGGGCAAACCGCGCCATGTGCGAGCCCTCAGGATCGCGTAACAGGGCAGCCAGCGCGCGCACCGACCGCTCCGTGCCAACGGTCCGCAACTGCCGGCAAACGAAGTCCATGGCTGCGGGCGTGCGCGCCAGTTCCAGCGCGCGAAGCAGCCGGGTTTCCATTTCGAGCCGGGCCGCCGGCTCATTCAAGGCGGCCACCACGGCGGCCTCGACCTGGTTCAGCGGCGCGGCGTCCTGGCCGGGCTCGAAACCCACCACCGCCGACCAGGCGGTGTCCGGTTCCTCCCCCTCCGCCGCCATCCCGGCGAGAGGCGCAAGGGAACCGAGAACTGCCGAAGCCAGCCACCGGAGGATGGTGTTCATGGGCTGAGAGAGATGCGTTTTCATGGGCGTTCCTTCCAGGGTTCAGGCCAGTGACCACGGTTCCCGCATCGCACGGTCCAGCCAGCGGCTGGCCTCCGGATCGCCGATGATCTCCTCTTTTTCGGGATCCCATTGCAACCGGCGGTTCAACCAGCAAGCGATGTTCCCGAGATGACAATGCGTGGCCGTGCGGTGCGCGATCTCGATGTCCCGGAACGGACGCTCGCGTGTGCGCACGCAATGCAGGAAGTCGCCGAAGATTCCCCCGCGTCCCTTGTAGTTCGGAATCTCGATGTCCGGCGGCGTCAAGCCTTCGCCCAGTTCACGGTCGGGGATTTCCCGCTCGGTTCCGCGGAACGACAGCAGCCCACCCCAGCCTCCGCCGTGATAAATGCGGATGCCGTTGGCGAAGATGTAGGTCAGTTGCGGGAAGTCCTGGCCGTCCGGCGGAATGATTTCGACGGGGCCGGTCCGATGCAGATCGAGGCAGAACAGGGCGCCGCCGAACCCGTGACATCCCCAGTCTGTCATGCCTCCGCCCGAATAATCGCGGTAGGGCCGGAAGCCGCCGCGAATCAACGTGGGATGAAACGGCCGCCACGGCGCCGGCCCCAGCCAGCGGTCCCAGTCGACGCCTTCCGGAACCGGTTCGGGCGCCAGGTAACACGGTCCCGATGGTCCCCCGACGTTCACCCACGCTTCCTTCGGCTCCCCGATGGCTCCGCCGCGCACCATCTTGTGATACCAGTTGTAGTCGCCCCAAACCCGCTGGCTTCCGCCCGAGAAGACCCGTCCATACCGGCGGGCGACCCGGGTCATCACCCGGCCCTGGCGCACCGTCAACGACTCGGGCTTTTCGCAGTAAACGTCCTTCCCGCGCCGCATGGCCTCGGTCGCGATGATGGCGTGCCAGTGATCCGGCGTCGCGATCAGCACCGCATCGATGTCGGGCCGGTCCAGGACGTCCATGAAATCCCCGACGCTGGCGCAATCCTGGTTGTTGTAGCGGCTGTCCACCATGGCCTTCGCCTGCTGCCGGTGTTGCGCGACCACATCGCACACCGCCAGGACGCGGACCTCCGGGAAGCCGAGGAAACCGCCCATGTCGCCGCGTCCCTGACCGCCCATGCCGATGCAGCCCATCGTGATGCGGTCGTTCGCGCCAAACACCCGCGCCGGGGCGACCACCGGAACGGTGGCGAGCAGACCGGAGGCGCACTTGAGGAAAGATCGTCGGTTCAATCGCATGGCAATTCGTCACACCGCCCGGTCGCGCCACCCGGACATCGGGTGCGAGGCAGGCGGGCACGCCACGGATGCTAGCAGCCCCGCCCTGGATCGGAAGGAAATCCTCGCCTGTTCGAATGCGAACTTGATGCGCTTGGGCGGAGGCACCGTGTCTTCATTTACAGTAGTTCTTGAAGAGGGTTTGGAGCGGGATGAGGGGATTGTTCCGGCAGCGCTCCTGGAGGGCGGGCCCGGAGGAGTCGGAATGCCGGTCGGCCCTGAGTCCGATCCGGCAGACGCACAGGGCCGCCAGGGCGCAGTTGAGGGAGCAGTGCTTGGAGCGGGTTTGGTCCTCGCGCAGGCAGGCGTCGCACGCCCAGTGGTTGCGGCTTTCGCAACCGTCCCAGTGACCGCGCACCAAGCGGGCAAAAAAACGGGCGCAGCCCGGCCCCGGAGGATGGCGGTTGGAGGAGTTGGCCGGCCCGCTCGTATTCGTGGGGATCGAGGGATTGGACAGCAAGGTGTTTGAGCAGCGAAAGGGGCGGATCGGCGGTGAAGGCCCGGGAGTGAGTGGCGGTGTCGGTCGATTCCATGCGCGCTTTCTACGAGGCAAACCACCAAAAACGGAGAAGCACTCCTTTCAACTCCAACAACCGCAAGCGCCTGGGAATCCGAATGAAGTCATCGTGGAGGTTCTGGCGGGCGGGCGGAAATGGAACTTGCCTGGAACGAAAGGGGGACCGCACGCTCGCCGGCGTTCAATCGAAACATCAGGAATCAGCATGTCAGTCCGCCTTCCTTCCCTGCTTCTGCTCGGGACGCTGACCGCCGTTGCCGCGGTTGCCGCCGAGGAACTCTGGTTTGAACAACCGGCCAACCACTTCACGCGGTCGTTGCCACTGGGCAATGGACGTCTCGGAGCGATGGTGTTCGGCGGGGTCGACGTCGAGCGGATCGTGCTGAACGAGAGTTCGATGTGGTCGGGGTCCCCGCAGGACGCCGACCGCCCGGAAGCCTGGCGCGCGCTGCCGGAGATCCGTCGCCTGCTGCTGGCTGGGAAGAACGTCGAGGCGGAGGCGCTGGTGAACGAGAATTTCACCTGCGAAGGGCCGGGGTCGGGGCACGGGAGCGGCGCCAATGTTCCCTTCGGTTGCTATCAGGTGCTCGGTAATCTGCGCCTCCAGTTCGCCGGGGCCCGGATTCCCGCGACGCTCCGCTGTGGCAGCGGCCACGATGCGCCGGCCAGCGAAGCTGTGACCATGACCACCGACCGAAATCCACGGACGAAATGGTGTGTCATCCATGCGGGCCAGCCCGTCGAATGGCAGCTCGACGCCGGCGGGCCGGTCCGGGTCGCGCGCTATGCGCTGACGTCGGCCAACGACATGCCCGAACGCGATCCACGCACCTGGACCTTCGAAGGCTCGACCGATGGCCGGGAATGGACGTTGCTGGACGGGCACGCGAACGAACCGCTCTTCAACCAACGCCACGAGCAACGCGACTACGCGGTCGCGCATCCGGGCGCCTACCGGCATTACCGCTTCCGGTTTCAGCCGAACCCGGGGGTGGAGCATTTCCAGGTGGCCGAGATCTCCCTGGCAGGAGTGACGACCGGACCGGCGGACATCGGGGACAGCCCGGGGTATCGTCGTTCGCTCGATCTGGCCACGGCGACCGCCACGGTTACCTACGAGCACGAGGGGGTCCGGCATCGGCGCGAGCATTTCATCAGTGCGCCGGACGAAGTGTTCGTGTCGCGGCTGACCGTCGACCGGGCGGGGGCGTTGGGTTTCAGCATCGGGTTGGACCGCCCGGAGCGGGCCACGACGACGGTGGTCGCGCCCGGCGAACTGTTGATGACCGGGACGCTGAATGATGGTCGTGGTGGCGACGGGGTCACCTACGTCGCGCGGGTGCGGGTGGTGGTGAAGAACGGCACGGTGGAGGCCGGGGGCGACCGGCTGACCGTGAGCGGGGCGGATGCGGCGATGTTGCTGGTGACGGCGGCCACTGACTACCGGGGATTTGCGGGACGACAGGTGGACGATCCCGTCGCGGCGACCGCGGCCGATCTGGATCGCGCAGCGACGAAAGGGTTTGCGGCCCTGCGCGCGGCGCACGTTGCCGATTACCGGCACTGGTTTGACCGGGTTGCCCTGGACCTGCCGCGGACCGCGAACAGCGACCGGCCCACGGACCGCCGGTTGCAGGGCTTTGCCGACGGCGCGGCGGATCCGGCGTTGGCCGGGCTCTACTTCGACCATGGGCGCTATCTGCTGATCAGTTCCTCGCGTCCGGGCGGGTTGCCGGCGAACCTGCAAGGCCTTTGGGCGGAGGAGATCCAGACGCCGTGGAACGGGGACTGGCATCTCGACATCAACGTGCAGATGAACTACTGGCCGGCCGAGGTCTGCAACCTGTCGGAACTCCACCAACCGATGCACGCCCTCATTGCCTCGCTGGTGGAACCGGGACGGAAGACGGCGCGGGCCTACTACAACGCCCGCGGCTGGGTCGCCCACGTCATCACCAATCCGTGGGGCTTCACCTCGCCGGGCGAATCGGCTTCGTGGGGTTCGACGGTGAGCGGATCCGCGTGGCTCTGTGAACATCTCTGGGAACACTACGCCTTCACCGGGGATCGCGAGTTCCTGGCCCAGGCCTACCCGGTGCTCAAGGAATCGTCGCTGTTCTATCTCGACAACCTCGTCGAGGAACCACGAAACCACTGGCTCGTCACGGGGCCCTCGAACTCTCCCGAGAATCCCTTCCGCCTCCCCGACGGACGGACGGCGCACGTCTGTCTCGGTCCGACCGTGGACATGCAGTTGTTGCGCGAACTCTTCGGCAACACCGCCCGGGCCGCCGGGATTCTCGGGGTGGACGCGGATTTGCGACGGGAACTCACGGCGAAGCGCGCGCGGCTGGCGCCCAATCAGATCGGGCCGGACGGGCGGTTGCAGGAATGGCTCGAAGCGTATGCCGAACCCGATCCGCGACATCGGCACACGTCGCATCTTTACGGCTTGTTTCCGTACTACGAGATCACCCCGCGCGGCACGCCCGAACTCGCCGCCGCGTGCCGGCGAACACTCGAGGCTCGCGGAGATCGCAGCACGGGGTGGGCACTCGGTTGGCGCATCAACCTCTGGGCGCGCCTGGGCGACGGTGACCGCGCGCACGCCTTCCTCACCCGGTTGCTCAGCCCGGCCGACAGCGGCAGCAGCTACGACGGGCGCGGAGCGGGCTCTTATCCGAACCTGTTCGATGCCCATCCGCCGTTCCAGATCGACGGCAACTTCGGCGGAACGGCGGGCATCGCGGAGATGCTGGTGCAGTCGCACGCCGCGCCCGCCGGGCAGGTTCCGGACGCGGCGGATCTGGAATATGAGATCGAGTTGTTGCCGGCGCTTCCATCCGCGTGGTCGCAAGGGTCGGTGAAGGGGCTGCGGGCGCGGGGCGGCTTCGAGGTGGACCTTGCCTGGGTCGACGGCGTGGTGACGGAATTCGAGGTCCGCTCGACCCGTCCGCGGGAAGTCACCGTCCGCATCGGCGGCCAACCCCGACGAATCTGGTCCCGACCCGCCCCGTCGGACCGGGGGTAACTCGGCGTCAAGCGAGTTCCGTCTGCTGCAAACGTCCCGCCGCGGCCTCGATGGCGATATTGAGGATCCGGTCTCCGGGCAGCGGCCGACGCGTCGGGTCAAGGCCCATGTCGACCAGGTTTTGCCTGCCGGCGCGTTGGTCCAGGCCGGCTCTCATGCCGGCCAGCGATCCGGTTCGGCGTCGAGTCGCGCAGCGGGCTGCCGGCCGGGCTGGTCACGCGTATGGTCCGAGAAAGCGTTCACCGTTGAAGTGGATGAGGTGCGAGGGCGCCTCCGCCACCCAGACTTCGGTTTCCCACGCAATCTCGTTCAGGTGCTTCGTCATGGCTCGGCGCGTCAGAAATGCGGTCACGAAGACAAGGCCGGACCGGGCGGAGCCGAAAAGGGCCCGGAGTTCGTTGTGCCGCTTGATGCCGATGGGCCCGTGACTGGTTACCGCCTCGATCAACACAAGCCAGTCCTTGTCCGGCAGATGAACGACCACATCGGGCATTTTTCCGTGCTTGTCGATCGCCACCCCAAGCCGCTCCAAGTAACCGGCTTCAAGGTGTCGTTGCTTTCGTCCGGTATCGCCCACGTAGACGACGACGCGCTTCGCTGCCGCACCACGCTTGCTGGCAGGTTTTTCAGGCATTGAAGATCACTTGGTCAAGGAGGCGATCAAGTTCCTCCTGGCCGGGAAACTCCGATCCAATGTGTTGCCCCAGGGCGATAAGAGCGGAACGAGCGGGGTAGGGCAGGGAACGCAGGTCGGAAGCGTTCACCTGCGTATGACCGCTGAACTGCCGGAAGTACGTGTCCACCAGCGATGAGTTCATATACGCTGCGAGCCCCCTGGCAAGGGTTGCGGGCAGGCCGG
Organism: Verrucomicrobiales bacterium; assembly: GCA_024233305.1. GTDB lineage: Bacteria > Verrucomicrobiota > Verrucomicrobiia > Limisphaerales > J093 > J093. The sequence goes on along the minus strand of JACKPV010000022.1, from coordinate 184,417 downwards.
AACCGTGCTCATGGAAGTAGTTCAAATGGTTCTCGAAGGCGACCTGCGTGGTGGCGATGCGGGCCGGGTCGTAGACGGCAGCAACGATGCGGCGGCGCTCCTCCTTCGACGAAAAGCGCTTGGTCAGGACGTAGTGACCCTGGGAGATGACGAGTTCCGCCGCCTTCGGTCCGAGAGCCAAGGCATTTGGTTTGCGGGTTCCGCCATTGGGCCACTCCACGTAGCCGTGCTTGAAGTGGCAGGGGTAGATGAGCGGTACCGTGTTCTTGCCGGGCCGCGTGCGGAGCAACTCCCGGGACCGGAAGTCAACCACCCGCCCAGTGGACACCCGCAGCCCGATATCGGCGAGCGTGCCTCCCAAGCTGCTCATGCGGTTACGGGCCGACTCCCCTGCCGCTTCCGGGACGATGTGGATGACCGCTTGCCGATCACCGGGCTGAATCAGTTCGTCGTGCCGGATCGTCCGCATGCGCACCTGGCCGCCGGGGGCGGGACTGGCCGACACGCAGACTTCAGGATTTGCCGTCGCGCTTTTGACGGCACGAAAAACGATGTTCTCCTGCAGGACCTTGTCGTCCCCGAAGGCCTTGTCGCGCGCGTCGAACAGATGTACCCGACGGAACCGCATCTCGCGCAGGAAGCGCTGACGAAAAGGCTCGAAGTAGGTGCCATTGCAGAAACTCCTTGGCGTAATCGCAACCATCTCTCCATCCGGGACCAGCAGACGGGCGGCAACCGCGACGAAACCCGTGTACAGATTGGATGTCTCGACGCCGACCGAGCGAAGGAGCGCGCGCTCGCGGGAATCGGCGCCGATCTTCCGGTAGGGAGGGTTGATTATGGCGCAGTCGAAACGCTCCCGCTCGCCCGCGCGGAAGAGATCGCCGAGAAGTCCGTTGGCGCCCGCCTCGAGGAAGTCCTGGTTGATCAGGCGGGATTCGAAGGAGATTCCAGCGCCCGCACAGGCGCCTCGGCAGCGGTCCAGCGCCTGGCGGAGATAGCCGATGAGAACTGGATCGATCTCGTAAGCCGTGACCCGGATGGAAGCCGGACGTCCGGCGCGTTTGCAGAGCATCAGGACCAGTGTGGCGCACAATGAGCCAGCCCCGGCGCCGGGATCGAGGATGTGGAGCGTGGACTTTGGGCACTCGCACATTCCGGCCATGAAAGCAGCCAGGGGGCTCGGTGTGAGGAACTATCCCAGCTGAGCGCGTCGCCGGGGATCCAGGCGTGCAGTGGCTTCCTGGCGGGCATCATCAAGCGCTGCCAGCTGGGTCCCCACTGCGGAAGTTGCCGCATCCGAGCTTTCTTGTTTCTGCGCTTTGAGCTGTGTCACAGCGAGCATCCCATCGTTTTCCGCTAACAAGGGATCATGCAGGTCGGCACATCCAGCCGTTTGGGATGACATCCGGCGCCCGGAGCGTGCCGCGGTTGACTCCCTCGCCAAGTTTCACTCCGCGACGTTAGCCGGCAGCACCGACGTGCGGAAGGCCATTTTCCGGTCCGCGTTCGAGCATGAGACAGGGCGCGGGCGGGCGTGATCCACCGATCGCGCCGTCGATCCTCCCGTGCCCGGGGACCTTACCGGCTCGCGGCATGGCGAGTGAGGGGTCTGGATTGGACCCAGCGGGTGTTGTGCTGGCGGTGGAGTGCGTCGCTGGGAAAGGCGGGGCGAAGTTCCTGACCGTAGTTCTGTTCGTCCATTCCGTGAAAGGGAAGGGGGCCGACTTCGGCGCCGGCGGCGACATGGAAATCGGAGTCCTTGTCCCATCCATCCACGTGGAGGAAGAAATCCCGGGTGGTTCCGGGCGGCCCGGGCGGCACGGAGGCGGCGGGAAAGGCGAGGCTGAGTTCGTCGCCGCTGTTGATCAGGGCCAGGCCTTCATCGCGCACGGCAACGAGGTCCGAGACGTCGCCGTAGGCCGTGCACCAGCCGCCCGGGATGATCGTCCAGCAGGAGTCGGGGCGGACCCGATCGTAGTCCGGGGTCAGCGGCCAGTCGGGGGGGAGGTCGCGCAGGGCGCTGAACCCGCGGAAATGCAGGTCCGCTTCGCCGGGGTGAATCGAGGTGACCAGGGTCCCGTCGGTTGGCCCCTCCTCAAGCAGCGTGATCCGGTCCCAGTGGATCTCGAAGGCCTGGGTCAATCGCAGTCGCCGGGTTCCCGACGGGAGTTTTCCGGCGAGCGGCACGAGGATGGTCTTGGTCTTGCCGGCGGGGGCGCCGACCGTTGCGTCGACCGGTTGCCAGGCGTCCGGGGCGGTCTCGGCTTCGAGCGACGGGAAGGGAAATGGCAGGCTGGGATCCTGGGAGGCGGCGATGTTCGCCATGCCGCCGCCAAACCGGATCCAGCCGTTCAACACCAGCACAAGGGGCGCCTTGGAATCAAGCGGACCGAAGTCCAGAATCCACCCGTGGGGTTCCGCCAGGCCGCGGAGATGCGAGGGGCGCAACCGGGGAGGGGACACCCGTTGTCCATCCTCGGCGATCACCGCGGCGGTGACGTCCCGCCCATCCAGGGTAACCGCCCGCCGCAACGGGTGTTCGCGCTGCAGCGTCATCAGGGCTCCCGGTGGAAAGGGGCCGGAAGGCAGCAGTTTGTCGGTCGAATGCACCTCGGTGTCGCGGGGGTGATCCACGATCACGAGTCTCGCCTCGTCGAGGTACAGGACCTCGCGCAGTTCCTCGGTGATTTGCAGCCGGTAACTGCCGTCGCGCGGACGGAAGGTCTCCGCGTTGCCAATCCACACGAACTCGGTCGGATCGGCGCCGGTGTAAACGCCCTCGGCGACGGGGAGACCCAGCGGCGCGGCGCCGAGGATGTCGGTCACGAACCGGAACCGTTCGCCGTCCCACGCGTAGAGGTAGGGGCAGCTGCCTTCCTGAATGGTGAGTTCGGCGGCGAGGATCGGTTGGGCGCAGTCCACGGGGAGCCCGGCGGAACCCTGCGGCCAATTGAACCAGTGGACCAGGAACGAATCGAGTTGCGGATGCCGGCCCACGCCGATTTCGACCGGCAGGCGGTGAACGGTTCGGAGGAGGCGCAGGCCCCCGGCTTCGATCTCGACCTTGCAGCCGATGCCGCTGGCGTTCGACCGGTTGCCTGACAACTGCACCTTTACCTGGGAATTGCCGTTGCCGCCGTCGTTTCGCAAATAGCGCAAACCGCCGCCGGCCAGCGCAACCACCGCATCGGGGTCGCAGTCGTCGTCAAAGTCCGCAAACAGAATCGCGCTCGCTTCGCCGGCAGCCAGACGGTCGAGGCCGAGGGCCGCGGTCTGATCGGCGAATCCGGCGAGCCCGAGGTTGCGCCAGGCGCGCTGGGTGGCGCCGCACCCCCAGAGATCAAGCCAGCCGTCGTTGTCGTAATCGATGGCCACCATCGCCGTGAAGTCCCGGCTCCCCGGCGCGGGAATGACCCGCTGCGCGCCGCCGTTGTAGCAGATCGTGATCCGGTCGCCGCCGGCCACCGCGAGATCCGGCCGCAGGTCATTGTCGAAGTCCCCCGTGCAGAGGACGCTCCCGGCCACCCAGTTGGTCAGCTCCCGCGGGACGAGCGGCCCGCCCCGCTGCTTTTCGAGCAGCAACGGGGGGGCGCCGGTCCGGCTCACGATCACGTCCATGTGGTCGTCGCGGTTCCAGTCTTCCATGCCCACCGACCGGGCGTCGTGGATGGCGTCCGGGATTCCGGAGGCCGCGGTGACATTGCGAAATTCCAGGGGACCGGCCTGGCGGAGGAGGCGCACGCTGCCGGTCCCCGCGCCTGCCGCCACGAGATCCAGTTTGCCGGTGAAATCGAGGTCCATCAGCAGGCCGTCGACCGCGTCCAGCTCTTCGAGGCCGCCGGTGACGGTGACGTCGGTGGCGCTGGCGTTGGCGCCGGATTTGAAGAGCCGACTGCCGGTGCTTCCGAGGATCACGACGTCGTTGAACCGGTCGTTGTCCAGGTCGCCCACGAGCAGGCGGGTGAACTGCGCATCGGGGGACGCAGGCAGGGGATCGCCATCGGGATGAAAGGCCCCGTCCACCAGGCGCAATCGCTGGAAGCCGACTGGTTGTTCCCTCGCGAGCAGGTGGTAACGGCCTGAATTGTCGGCATCGATGAGCGCGACCGGGCCGGAGAACCGGGCGGCCGCATTCCCGAAAGCGCTGGCGGTGGCATCGACGAACCGGAGCGTCACGCCGGATGGATCCGGTTGATCCAGGCGGAAGGGCACCCGGGCCCGGGTGTATTTGCAGCGTTCGAAGCTGGCCGTGGTGACCGGGCGATTGCCGGTATCGAGGTTCGCTGCGTGCTGGCGCATCTCCTCGTCCGCCTCCGCCTCCCGGCCCGCGCGGATGAGGGCTTGGGCGAGCAGGTAATGGACCGCGGCGTGGAGGTGATTGGGATCGCGCGCCAACCCTTCGCGGAAGGCGGCGATGGCCTCGTCCCATTGGCGCAGCCCTGTGCGTGCCTTGCCGAGTTGGAAGAAGGTGGCGGTTTCACCGGGGTCAATCTGCTGGACGTTGGCGAAGGCCTTCACCGCCTCTTCTGCCTGTCCCAGTCGCAGGTGAGCCGAGCCTTTGACGAACCACGCCGCGGCCGAGTTCGGCTCCAGTTGCAACACGATCGCCGACTCGCGGATCGCTTCCTCGCCGTCGCCGGCCAGGAGGTGTGCGTTGGCCAGGTTCAGATGCAGGTCCGCATTGTTGGGGGCCACGGCTTCCGCCTGCCGGTAGACCGTCAGGGCGTTCGTGGCGTTGCCCTGTTCGAGGTGGTTCTTCCCGGCGTTCATGAGGCTGAGAAACCGGTCGGAAAGGTCGGCGGTTCCTTCGGGAGCGGCTGCGGGAGGACTCTCCGACCCCGGCTTGCACCCGATCAGACCGAACGCCAGCAAGACCGGCAGAAAGGCATACAAAGCGGCGCCTTTGCGGCGCTCCCGGAGGCGCCGGAGCGGCGGAAAAGGAGTGTGCGGTTCACCTTCGCCGCCTTGCCGGCATGGCGCCGTGGGACGGCATGAACTCCGCGCTCCGAAGAACCCGCGCTGCGCACCTTCTGAGACCCCGCACTTGGTCATGTCCGCGACGATAGAGGCGGAGGTCCGGGTTGTCGACGGCGCCCAATTGGTCCGCTTGGGGAGGACACGGTGCGCCGTGGTTGTGGTGGCCGGTCAGCGCAGCGCCGCGTGCAAGCGCAGGAAGATCTGGGACTCGGCGGCGAGCGACGGGTGGATCCGCCAGGTGACCTTAACCCGCCCGTCATCAAGGGGCGCCTGCGAAACGAGTTCCAGCCCTGAGGAGGCGTTCTCCCAGGCCACGAGGTCGCGGGAGACCGACACCCCGAGCACGACGTCCTGGGCGTCGAGGCGGGCGGGGTGGATCAGCATAAGTTCGTCGGGTTCGCCGGCGCCGGACGGCTGTCGCACGAGCTGCACCGCCACGGGCGTCTGGCCGGAGTCGTTGCCGAGCACGTAATCGATGAGATCGGGTTCGCCGTTGCCGTTCGCGTCGCCCTCCGGATCTCCCTGAAAGCCGCCGGAATCGGCGACCCCGGGGCTTCCCCCGTCACGGGAACCCGCCCGCCAACTGGCCGCGAGGGCGTGGTCCGGTCCGGTTTCCGGCGCGCGTAACACGAGGCTCCGACCGGACCCGTCAGCGTCCGGCCAGGGGGGATCGTCGGAATAGGCGAATTCGCGAATGGTGTCGTGGTCGGCATCCTCGAGGCGCAGGACTTCGCCGCTGTTGCTGAGGGCGGTGTCGTTGGCGAACACGCCCGCCACCGGGAGGCCGGTTCCGTGCGCCCGTTCGAAGGCAGCCAGATCCCGCACCACCACCACCCGTTCCCCCGGCGCCAGCAAGGTGTGCGCGCTGCCGGTGAAATCGAAATCGATCCCCTGGGTGAAGCGCACGCCCTGGAGGTTGAGGGCGACGGTGTCGCTGATGTTCAGCAGTTCAATGAACTCCGCGAGGTCGTCGTCAGACGGGTGATACATGATCTCGCTGACCACGAGAGCGCGCTGCAGATCGGAAGGGCGGGCTTCGTAGGTGAGGACGTTGTTGGTCGTGCCCGTGGCGTCCAGCAGGGTCAGCGTGCCCCCCAGGCCGGTGAGGTGTCCCTGCCAGCCGCCCTGCACGAACCGGCCTTCGCCACCCGTCGGGGAGACGGCGCGAGCGCGAAAGGCGGCGGCGTTCGCCGAGACGAACAGCGACCCGTCTGCCGGGATCACCGTGCCCCCCACGACCGTGTGTTCGATGGCCCCCGTGAGCCGCCAGCCGGAAACGTCCATCGCGAAGGAATGGGGATTCCGGAGTTCGACGTATTCCTCGTCCTGATTGCCGGACACGGGGCTGGCGTCGATTTCGCCGAACTCGATGCGGGGTTCCTGGGTGCTGGGCGGAATCACGAGGCCGCCATGCAGTTCGGGCACGATGATCATGTCGCTGCTGCCGACACTCTCGTTGAGGCCCTGGATCGCGAGGATGTTCCGGCCGGCCCGCACCGCGGACCGTTGGTCGGTCACATCGAAGGTCAGGAACGCATTGCGGTTGGCCTCCTGCGACCGGGTGGCGGCGGCGTTCCAAGCCAGGGGCTCGGGCGCATTGGCCGCGGCAACCGGCACGCCGTTGAGAAAGGCCGCGAAGCCGTCGTCGTACTTCATCCGCAACTCGAGTCGGTCGAAGGCGGCGGGATCGTCGACGTTGAACTCAATGCGGATGTAGATGCTGTTGTTTGCCGCCATCAGCGAGTCGACGTTCAGGCCGATGAGGGATTCGTAGCCGGCGCCGCGCTCGTAGCCGACGCCCGAGACGCCGTTGACCCACGCGCTGTCGTCGAACGGCTCGAGGGCCGGCTCCCCCGTCCAGGTCAGGCCGAGGTTTCCGTTGGCGGGCACCAGGACCTTGACCCGCGCGCCCGTCCCGACGAGCGGCTCGAAATCCGTCGTGGGACCGCCGCCGACCTGCGGCAGCGGCAACTCACCGCCCCGCTCGGCAATTTGCGTCCCGTAAATGAACTGTCGGCGGGCCGGCAGGTACTCGTCCTTCCAGCGTTGGACGGCCTCGGCCATGGTCTCGACGTCGGGGCTCGGATTCGTGTAGGGCACGAACGTGCCGCCGTGCCGCCAGGAGCCCCACTTCTCGAAATCGCGCCGGGCATCGGATGGGGCGAGGTCCGGTGGATCGATGAGGGCCAGCTGTTCGTTAAGCCGGCGTTCAAAGTAGAGTGCGCTCTCGGGCGTGCCGGGCGCGGGGGGCGGCTGGAGAAACCGGTCGCTCAGCGTGCGGATCCGGCGCATCAGCATGGCGCGGGTGGTGGGATTGGAAAACAGCTGCGAGACGAGCCGGATCGAGGTGCTGTTGACCACGTAGCCGTCGGTGTAGATGCGGTTGTCGTAGTAGGTGTTCTGGGTGTTCCACATGCGGCCGAAGGAAAGATCCAGATCCCACGGCAACATCGCCCACTCCCCGCTCCGCCCGGTGTCGCAGTAGATATACCAATTCTTGGCGTGCATGTCGATGTTGCGGATCACCGAGTTTGCCGCCAGCATGTTGACCGTTCGCGGGATGTCGATGTGGTCGAAGAGATACCGTTCCAGGGCCACCCCGGTCAGGTCGAGTCCGTCAATCAACGCTTGCAGATCGCGGTTGTCCTCGTCCCGCCGCGTCTTCTTCTCGACGCCGCTGTTTCCGGTGTTGCCCGCGTCGCGGTTGAGCACGTTGTTGTACACTTTGTAGAGCGCGCCGTCGGGATTCAACCCCGCCCGTTCCAGATAGATTTCGTCCGCGTCCTCGACCAGGTCGGCGGTGCTGAAGAAGGCTCCGTTCTGCTGCACGCGAACCGTGAAGGCGAAATGGGCCGCGACCCCCGACTCGCGCATCACCTCGTAGGCCAGCACGTGGCGGACCTTGGACTTGTCCGCCCAGTTGGAAAGCAGGTCGATGTCCGCCACGCGCGGGGCGTCCGGGCTCCAGCGGAAGCGCTGGGAGCGGTTGAAATCGAGGTTGTAACTCTTCTTGGGAAACCCGGACGAGGACTGCCCGTGCAGCGTGAACAGCACATTGTCATAGAACTCGCCCGCGTAATACACCGAACCCCGCGACCCGGTCCCTGTGCCGGCGCCGCCCGGGCTGGTCGTGAACCAGTGGAAAACCGGCAGTTTCGTTTGCACGGTGATGTCCTCGGGCACCGTGCCGAAGTAGCGGGGCGAGTCCAGCGGATCCCGAAACGGCGGCTCGCTCGTGGCGGTTCCCCGGGTGTCTCGCGCCGTGAACCGCCAGCGCGTCATCTCGCCGGGCACGAACGCTGACTCGGGAATCACCGCCGTCCAGACGCCGTCGTCAGCAGCCGCGTCCCCGCCCGTCCCGTCGTCCCGCATCGCCAGCAGCGTATCAACGGAGAACATGCGCCGGTAGGAGAGCGTCACCTCGGCCACCGGATCGTTGGCGGGGCTGACGCGGGCCATCACGGTCAACGGGCCGGTCACCGGTTGCGGGGGATTTGGCTCGATGACCTGCACGACCGGGCCGGCGCGAACGCCGTTGCCGTTGGGGGCGCCGGGAGTCGGCGTGGTGAAGAAGGTCCATTCCGGAGGGGAAGATCCTCGCGCGATTCCAAAGGACCCGTTGTCGGACTGGGCCGGATACGCGGGGGCAAACGCGGTGACCAGCGTGACTCCATCCGGCGCCACGAGCGCGAGATAGTCGCCTTCGGCCGCCAGGCGGAAGTTGGTGTGCAGCTCGCCGGCCGGGTCGGCGCGGTTCTTGCCCGAGGCAAACACCACGAGGCACGCGCCCGGATCCAGGGTCACCTCGGGAAACGTCCATTGGCGCAGGTCCGCGGGGTCGTCGGTCAGGTGATAACCCTCCAGTGAAAGCGGGGCGGCGTCCGGATTGCAGATTTCGATCCAGTCGGCAAAGGCGCCGTCCTCGTCCGCCAGCCAGGAATCGTTCGCCGCCATGAACTCGCTGAGGAACGGGGCCGCGGCGGCCGAGCCGGCCAGCGCCAACGCGATCCAAGGCGACACGACCCGGCAAGCAGAGCATGGATTGAGTTTCCGCACCAAGGTCGCCTAGCACTGTTTGACCACGATGACAAGTTCCCGCACGGACCGGCGCCGGCTTGCCGCGGACCTCCGGGTGGTCGGGGCGCGGGATGGACACCGTCGTCCCGAACTGCGGTAATGGGCGGCATGTCACCCATCGCGAAGCGCGGGATTCGGGCTGGAATTGCCGGGTTGGCCGCCGGCGCGGAACTCGCCCTGGCCACGGCCCAGGGAACACCTCGGGTGGCGGCCCTGCCGGCCGGCGTGCAGGCGGAATGGGATGTGGCCAAGGCCTTCCGCCAGTCGACGCCGTCGCGGGAACGGATCTGCCTCAACGGTCTCTGGCAGTGGCGGCCGGCCGGCGAAGGGGCAACCCTTCCGCCGCCCGACGGATGGGGGTGGTTCAAGGTGCCGGGTTGCTGGCCGGGGATCACGGACTACATGCAGAAGGACTGCCAGACCGTCTTTCCACACCCGGATTGGCAGGGGCAGTCGATGGGCGACATCCGCGCGGCTTGGTACGGCAGGGAGATTGCCATCCCGCCCGGATGGGACGGCCGACGCATTGTCCTCACGACCGATTACCTCAACTCCCTGGCCATCGCCTTTGTCGATGGGCGACCGGCGGGAACGATCCGCTTTCCGGGCGGCGAACTCGATCTCACCGCCGTTTGCCGGGCGGGGGAAATCCACCGGCTCGATCTCCACGTGGTTGCCCTGCCGCTGAAGGCGGTCCTGTCATCGTACACCGACAGCGCATCCGCCCGGCAGGTCGAGGGCCGCGTGGCGCGGCGTGGCTTGTGTGGCGATGTCTGGCTGACGGGCGTTCCTGCGGGACGGCGGTTGGAGGACGTCCGGGTGACGCCCTCGGTGCGACGGGGCGGGCTGACCATCGAGGCGGATCTGGCCGGTCCCCGAGGGAACGGCGGCGGGTCCATGGAAGTGCGCGTGCTCGAAGGGGAGCAGGTGGTTCACGAGTTCCGCCGCCCGGTTGGCGCGGGAGCCGATCGGCTGGCCGTCTGGGAAGCGTGGACGCCGCCGCGCCGCTGGGACCTGCATACGCCGACGAACCAGTATGAAATCGAAGTTGCCCTGCGGGATGCCGGCGGTCGGTTGGAGGATGTCGGTTGGCGGACGCGGTTCGGTTTCCGCGAATTCTGGGTCGAGGGTCGGGACTTCCATCTCAACGGCACGCGGGTGTTTCTTTCCGCTGTGCCGCTGGACAACGCCCAGGTCGGCGCCGCTTGGGCCGGCTATGCGGCGGCCCGGGAGAGCCTGGAACGGCTGCGGAGCTTCGGCATCAATTTCGTCTATACGCACAACTATGGTTGCGAGCCGGGATCGCACCTGGCCTTCACCGAAATCCTCCGGGCCGCGGACGATGTGGGCATGCTGGTCTCCCTTTCACAGCCGCACTTCAGCCATTACGACTGGCAGGCGTCGGATGCCGATGACCACAACGGCTATGCGGCGCACGCCGCCTTCTACGTCCAGGAGGCGGGCAGCCATCCCTCGGTCGTGGCCTACGCCATGAGCCACAACGCCACCGGTTACAGCGAGGACATGAATCCCGATCTGCTGGACGGACGGCATGACGCCCGCGACACGTGGGCCGTCCGCAATGTCCGGCTGGCGCTCCGCGCCGGAGCGATCGTCAGCCGGCTGGATCCCGAACGCCTCGTCTATCACCACGCCTCAGGGAACCTGGGGCCGATGCATCCGGTCAATTTCTACCCGAACTTCGTTCCCATTCAGGAACTCTCAGACTGGTTCGGTCATTGGGCGACGGAAGGCGTGAAACCGGTGTTTCTCTGCGAGTATGGGGCGCCCTTCAGCTGGGACTGGACCATGTACCGTGGGTGGTACCAGGGACAGCGCGAGTTCGGCAGCGCGCAGGTGCCCTGGGAGTTCTGCCTGGCGGAGTGGAATGCCCAGCTTCTGGGTGACGCGGCCTATGCTCTCAGCGAACCGGAAAAGGCCAACCTGCGCTGGGAGGCCCGCCAGTTTCGTGCCGGTCGGGTCTGGCATCGCTGGGATTATCCCTATCGCGTGGGGTGGGATGGCTTCACCGAGCGATTCCCGGTCTTCGCCGCGTATCTCACCGACAACTGGCGCGCGTTTCGCACGTGGGAGGTTTCGGCGATCTCACCCTGGGAGCACGGCCTGTTCTGGAGGCTGCGCGACGGCGTGGACCGGGGCCGGCGGGAACTCGCAGTGGACTGGGAGCACTTGCAGCGACCGGGCTTCAGCGCGGACTACCTTGACCAGCGGTATGAACGCCTGGACCTCGCTTACGAACAGGACGATTGGGAGGCCACCCCCGCCGCGGAGGCTCTGCTGCGCAACAACCGGCCCCTCCTCGGCTACATCGCCGGCAAACCGTCGGCCTTCACGAGCAAGGACCACAATTTCGTGGCCGGCGAGACGGTGTCGAAGCAACTCATCGTCATCAACAACTCGAGGGCCACCGTGGATTGTGACGTTGCCTGGGAGTGCGACCTGCCCGCCGGCATCACCGGCAGCGTGCAAGTGAGTGTTCCGACGGGAGAGCAGGCCCGGATCCCGGTGCGGATCGAGCTGCCGGACAATCTGCCTGGTGGCTCGCGGACGCTCAGGGCGCGCTTTGCCTTCAGCACCGGCGAGGTCCAAACGGACCTTTTCCAGTTGGACATTCCCGCCCCTCGCGCGCCGGCTTCCGTGGCGGGGAGAATCGCGGTGTTCGATCCGCCGGGGGAGACCCTGGCCTGGATGCAAGCGGCGGGGATTCGGGCGGAACGGGTGGACGCCGGCACGGACCTCTCCGGGTTCGATCTCCTGGTCGTTGGGAAATCCGCGCTGACGCCGGACGCCGTGGCGCCCGATCTCGGCGCGGTTCGGGTCGGGCTGCGCGTGATCGTGTTCGAGCAAACGGGCCGGGTGCTCGAACAACGGCTCGGTTTTCGCGTCGCGGAGTACGGCTTGCGACAGGTGTTCCCCCGGGTGAGCGACCATCCGGCGATCGAGGGTCTCCGCGCCGGGCACCTGCGGGACTGGCGGGGCGAGGCGACGTTGCTGCCGCCCCGGCTGGATTACACGCTGGACGCCCGCCGGGGGCCGACCGTCGAATGGTGCGGTTTTGCCGTGCCGCGGCTTTGGCGCTGTGGCAACCGGGGCAATGTGGCGTCCGTCCTGATCGAGAAGCCGGCGTGCGGCGACTTCCTGCCGATCCTCGATGGCGGCTACGCCCTGCAATACAGCCCGCTGCTCGAGTACCACGAAGGGCAGGGGATGGTCCTGTTCTGCCAGTTGGATGTTACGGGACGCACGGAGGCGGACCCGGTGGCGGACCAGTTACGCCGCCGCCTGCTCGACTATGCCCTGGGCTGGCATCCCGAGAAGGTCCGGAGCGCGGTGTTCGCGGGCGATCCCGCGGGGCTACAGCACCTCGAGGCCGCCGGCGTCCGGGCCGCGCCATTGGGGGTCACCCCGCTGGCCCCGGACCAGGTGCTTGTTGTTGGTCAGGGCGGCGACCGGGTGCTCGCGCCGCGGCGGGTGGAAGTGACCGCGTGGCTGGCCGGCGGCGGACGCGTGCTGGCGCTGGGAACCGGTCCGGCGGAAACCGACGCGTTCATGCCGTCGCCGGTTCGGTTCGAACGACGGCAGTTCATTGCCGCCTCGTTCGACTCGCTGCCTTCCGATTCGCCCTGGCGCGGCATCGGTCCGGCGGACTTGCACAACCGCGATCCGCGCGACATCGCGCTGCTGGTGTCAGGTGGTGATTCAGCGGGTGGCGGTGTGCTCGGGGTCGCGGAGGGCGGCGGCGTTGTGTTCTGCCAGTTGGCGCCGTGGGATTTCCAGCCGGACGCGGCGATGAACCAAAAACGCACCTTTCGCCGCCTGGCGTTTGTGGCCAGCCGGCTGCTTGGGAATCTCGGAGTCCGCGCAGCCACGCCCCTGCTGGAGCGGTTCGCCCACCCGCTCGCGAGCGGCTCGGACGAGCAGCGATGGCTTGCCGGTCTCTACCTCGATCAGCCCGAGGAGTGGGACGATCCCTACCGCTTCTTCCGATGGTGAGAACAGCGCGGCAGGGGAGGCCGGGTGCGCCTGGCAGGGGTGGCGAACAGCCGAGAAGGCCGAACGCGCGCGACTTCGACGAGAGCAGCGAACCTGCTCGTCACGCTTTCCGACCAACGCATAACGCTGCCCCGACAGTTCGCAACGGCGGTCGGTTCGATTCTCCGCGGGGATGACTCGGTGGCGAAGCCCGCTGGTAATCCGTGTCGGGTGAACCCATCGGTATGCCGCAACCTGTCTGGCTCTCTGCCGCTGCTTTTCTTTTGAGCGGCAGGGGGTCATGCCGCCTCACCGTGGGACCCCCCGCCTCAACCGTAACGATTCAGTAACTCGTAGCCGCCGACGTGCAGTCGGCGCATGATTCAGCTGGGATAGGGCAGCCGGTTGCCGAGGGCGACGATTCACCGAAAGGTAACTGCTGATCGGAATCGGCGAGCCCGCGTGGTCGGCAGCCGTATCGATTTCAGCGCCGCGGAGAGGGCGAGAACACGTCGGCGGCTGTTTCCCTCCCAGTGTTGAATCGTGGTGAATCCATCTGCATCGTTACGGCTTAGCGCCAGCGGAATCCGAGGTGACGCTGGGGGCGATCGTGGGAGGGGATGCGCCGATGGCATACCAGTGGTTCTTCAATGGCGAACCCCTCGAAGCCGCGACGGAAGCCGGGCTCACCCTGACGGAAGTTGGCCTGCCGGACGTCGGGACCTACCGATTGATCGCCCGCAACGGCTCGATATGGTGACATGTTCGTAGTTGTCCTGTCCCGGGCGCGGTTGAGGACAAGACGCGTTTCATTTGGTGACCTCACGTGCCGCCGCGCTTGGCGGTCGATGCCCCCTGTGTGGAAACACACGGGCTGGCGGCGGGCGGCGGTGGTTTCGTTGCGGCCCGGGAGCGGCGGTCGGCTGGGGGGCTCCGATTCGGTTCTCGGACGATGCGCGCAACTTGATTGGCAAGACCGGGCCGGGCATGCGAGGGTTTTCGCCATGAACACACCTGCCAGTCCCCGTGGCCGGGCCCGAGCCGGCTATTCCGAGTTCCGCCAGGCTTTCCGCACCGTTTCCAGCGTTGCCGTCGGATTGCTGATGCTCGCGAGTGCCGCGCCCGCCGGGGTGGTGGCGGCGGAGTCTTCGACACCGGCGTTGCGGGTGATGTCATTCAACATCCGCTATGGCACGGCCTCGGACGGCGAGAACAGCTGGCCGTTGCGACGGGATTTGGTGGTGCGGACGATTGGCGCTTTCAAGCCGGATCTGCTCGGGGTGCAGGAGGCCCTGACCTTCCAATGCGAGTTTTTGCAACAGCATCTGCCGGACTTTGCCTTCCACGGCGTCGGTCGCGACGATGGACGCCAAGCGGGCGAGTATTGCGGGATTTTCTACCGCAAGGACCGCTTCGAGCTGGTGGACGCGGGCCACTTCTGGCTCAGCGAAACGCCGTCGACGCCGGGCAGTGTGAGTTGGGATTCGTCGTTGACCCGGATGCTCTCTTGGGTGGCGCTCCGGGACCGGCGGGCGGGCGGGCGTGAGTTGGTGTACGCCAACACCCACTTCGATCACCGCGGGCGGCAGGCCCGGTTGGAATCGGCGCGGCTGATCCGGCGGCGCGCCGCGGAGGTGCTGCCCGAAATGCCGGCCATCCTCACGGGCGACTTCAACACGACCGAAGACGGGGAACCGTATGCCGCGCTGGTGCGGGGCGACACGGGCGACCGAACCCGGCTCATCGACGCTTATCGCACGGTGCATGCCGAGCGGCGCGCTGACGAGGCGAGCTTCAACGGTTGGAAACTCGTGGAGGAAGGGAGCCGGATCGACTGGATCCTCCATTCGGATCATCTCACCGCGGTGGAGGCAGCCATCGACCGGACGAACGACGCCGGCCGGTTCCCCTCGGATCATTACCCCGTCGAGGCGGTCCTCGAGTGGCGGTAGCTCACGACGGTCCCGCGGACCGCGAATCCACCAGCCGGCCGGCCCGATAGGCGCGCCAGTCGGCTTCGTCGTCCACGTCCCGCAACTCGCGGAGCAGGCCGATCCGCAGACCTGCCGCCCGGGCGGCGGCGAGGGTTTGGCGCAGCACCCGGTCCGTGCTCCAGGCGATGCCGTCGAAAAGAGCAGGTTGCGGCCGGCGCAGGCCAATCAGCCAGTAACCACCGTCGGCGGCGGGGCCCAGCACCACGTCCGCACTGTCCAAGGCGCGCCAGGCCGCCCCGAGGTCGTCGGCAGTCAGGTCGGGACAGTCGGTGCCGATGGCGGCCACCCTTGCGGCACCCGCTGCGAAGGCACAGGCAAAGGCGCGTTCGAGGCGCCTGCCGAGGTCGCCGGCTACCTGGGGGAGAAGCGCCCAACCCGGACGGCGCCAGGACGCGATTTCGGCTTCGGCGTCGGCGGGTGTGAAGCAGAGGGTGACGTTGGCCGAGCCGGCAATCCGGTCGAGGGTCACACCGACGAGTTCCGTGTGTGCCAAGGTTGCCGCTTCCACTCCGAGGCTGGCCGCCAGGCGGGTTTTGACGAAACCGGGCCGTGGCGCCTTGACGAAGACCAGCAGGCGTCCCGCTTCTGCGGGAGCTGGTTGCCCGCCGGGTCGTGGCGCCCGGACCGGCGACGGCGGGCCCGCGGTCGTTCGGCGCGGTTTCGGTTTCGCCGGGGACATCTACCGGCCCGTTCCCGGCTCGGCCACCAGCACGCGGGCGCCGGGGCCCGACAGGACACTGTTCCGGGCGGAGGCGGGCACCAGGGCGAAACTCCCCGCGCGGGCGTGAACCAGCTCTCCCGACGCGGCATGGGCGATCCGGATGTCCCCATGGATTACCCCGACGACCAACGGTCGGTTGGGTCCCTGAAGGTCGACCGGGTCGGCGCCAACCTCCCATTCAAGCACCCGGAAGAGCGGGTTGGCGGTCAGTTCGCGTTGTCGCCGGCCGGTGTGTTCGGTCCACGGGGTTTGCACGAGCGCGGGTCGGAGGTCGTCAAAGTCGATGCTGGCCAGGGCGGCTTCGATGTGGAGTTCCCGCGGTTGGCCGTCGACGCCCGGTCGATTCCAGTCGTAGACCCGATAGGTGGTGTCGGAGTTTTGCTGGATCTCGAAGATTACGCAACCGGCTCCGAGGGCATGCACGCGGCCGCTGGGGAGGAACAGGGCGTCCCCGGCCTGCACGGGCAACCGGTGAATTGCCGGTCCGGCGTTCCCGGTGGCGAGCAGTTTTCCGAATGAAGCGCGGTCGATGGGGGAGTGAAACCCGGCCAGCACTTCGGCTCCCGGAGCGGCGTGGCTGACATACCACAGTTCGGTTTTTGGTTCGCCTCCGAGGGCCCGGGCGCGGTTTGTCGGCGGGTGGACCTGCAAGGAGAGGACCTGCTGCGCATCCAGGAGCTTCACCAGCAACGGAAACCGGCCCCCATTGCCGGTGGCTTCCCCGAGGAGTTCCTGCGGATGGTCTTCCATCAACCAACGCAGGCTGCGCCCGGCGTGGGGGCCGTTGGTGATGAGGTTGACGTCGGGCGAGCGGTCCGCGATCTCCCACGATTCTCCCACGGGCATGTCCGGGGGCAGGTCCTTCTGGTAGAGGGAGGCGAGGGCGCGCCCGCCCCAAACGCGCTGCTTGAAGATCGGCTGCAGGGTGAACGGGTGGAGCATGAGGCGCGGTCAGGATTGCGGCGCGGGGGCTTGGGCGGGTGGCGGGGTGGCGGCGGGCGGCTTCGGTTCTGCGGTTGCGACCGGCGGGAGTTCCTCGAGGAAGTGTCCGAAGGCGCGGTACTTTTCGTAGCGCAGCCGCAACCGCTCCTTGACCGGACAGGACTTCAACTCGAGCAGATGCCGGGCCAGGGTGGCTTTCAAGGTGCTGGCGGTCCCGGCGAGGTCGTTGTGCGCGCCGCCCAGCGGTTCCGGCACGATTTCGTCCACCAACTGCAATTCGAGCAGATCCCGCGCTGTGATCTTGAGGGCTTCGGCCGCCTTGGCGGCGGCGGTGCGGTCCTTCCACAGAATCGCCGCGCATCCTTCGGGGCTGATGACCGAGTAATAGGCGTTCTCGAGGATCAGCACCCGGTCCGCCACGCCGATCCCGAGGGCGCCGCCCGAGCCGCCCTCGCCGATCACGACCGCGATGATCGGCACGGACATGAGGGTCATCTCGCGCAGGTTGACCGCGATGGCTTCGGCGATGTGCCGTTCTTCCGCTCCGACGCCCGGATAGGCGCCGGCGGTGTCGATGAGGGCGATGATCGGCAGGCCGAACTTCGCCGCGAGGCGCATGAGGCGCAGCGCCTTGCGGTAGCCCTCGGGATGGGCGGAGCCGAAGTTGCGCAGGATGTTCTCCTTGACCTCGCGTCCCTTCTGGGTGCCCAGCACCACCACGTTTTCCCCCTCCAAACGCGCCAGGCCGCAGACCATCGCGCGATCATCTGCGAACAGCCGGTCGCCATGGAGTTCCTCGAAGTCGGCGAAGACCGTGCGGAGATAGTCCATGGTGTACGGGCGCTTGGGATGACGGGCCAATTGCACGCGCTGCCAGGCGGTCAGATTCGAATACACGGCCCGGCGCGTCTCGGCCAGCTTGTCCTCCATCAGCTTGATTTCCGCCTCGAGGTCAAGACCCAGCGAGGCGCTTTCCGGATGCTCGCGAAGTTCATCCAGTTTGCGCTGCAGCTCGGCGATTGGCTTTTCGAAGTCCAGGTACTGCTTCATGATCCGTCGGCCCGTCCGGCTTGGTAAACGGTGACGGACTTTAAGGGCGCCTCCCGCCGGCTGCAACGCCGGAGTCGTCCGTCCGGGTTTTCGTCCAACGGGGCGACGATCCGCCATGATCGGGCCCCTTGCCGGGGGTCTGCCAGCAGGCCCCCGCGGGAGAACCAATCCGTCCGGTGACTTTGAATCCGCCTCCCTGCCGGCTGCGGGACATAGCGCACCGCAGCGACCTTCCGGCTTGCTGAATCGATGGACGCGGCTGCGGGCGTTCTTGCGGTCCGTCCCGTAGCGGGCCGCTTGATCGTCGCGTCCAGCCCGCTAGACTCACGTCCGATGGACCTGAGCGACTTTGTCTGCCTTGCCCGAGAGAAACCGGCATTGCCATTTCTCGTGATCGGGGGCTATGCGGTCGCCGCCCACGGGTACGCGCGTGC
The DNA here is from genome assembly GCA_024233305.1 of Verrucomicrobiales bacterium. Lineage (GTDB taxonomy): Bacteria > Verrucomicrobiota > Verrucomicrobiia > Limisphaerales > J093 > J093. Next base: position 166,226 of record JACKPV010000022.1, on the reverse strand, counting down.
CACCTTCGACGTGGACTTTCTGGCACGCCGGGCGGATCGGGAGGTCTGGATCACGCGGCTGACTGCGGCGGGGTTGCGGCAGGTGGGGGACACCCGTTCCTTCGTCCGGTTCGGTCTGCCCGGAGGTGGGGACGCCCTCGACTTGATGTTTGTCGACGAGGACACCTTCACAGGCATGGTTGGGGCCGCAGAGGAACGGGATTTTGGTGCGGCGCATGCTCTGGTGCCCTGTCTTGATCACTTGTTGGCGCTCAAACTCCATGTGCTCCGCCAAGCGCTGGCCCATCGCACCTCCAAGGACGCCGACGATGTGGAAATGCTGATCCGGCGCAACGGTCTGGACTTGCGCGAGCCGCGGTACGAGCAACTCTTCCTGAGGTATGGCAACCGGGAAATCTACGAGACCTTCCGGCGACTTGCGCGGCAACGGTGAGGAATCGCCGTCGGGGGTGGACCTGCGTTTTCCCGAGGACGAGGGGTTTCATCCGCTCCCGCCGGAAGTTCCCCTGGCGACATTCGTGAAGCGAAACCGTTGGTTTCGGGAGACCTTTCCCGACGCCGTGCCCACGGACGAGGAGCGGCGGCGCGCCAGGGTCGACCGCGTGTTTCGCCTGCTGGACTGAGTGGCAGCCGGGGCTTCGTCGCCTAGCCGGTAGCCTGTCCCTTGAGGTAGGTGCCGAGGCCGATGATGATGGTGGACAGGATGAGGAGCGCGATGCCGCCGGCGATCAGCCCGTGCGCCTTCCGGCTGGCGCCCTTCCATTCGCGGAAGATCCAGCCCCACATCGTGCTGAAGATGATGATGCTGGCCATGTGCAGCGTCCAGGAGGCGAACCCGAACTTGCCCATCTGCGTCTCCCCCATCGTGTAGAAGAAGAACTGCATGTACCAGGTCGTGCCGGCCAGCGCGCTGAAGAAGTAGTTGCGCGCGACGGGTACGCGGTCGTCCCCGGTGACGGGCAATTTCGGGGCCTGTTCGACGGCTTCCTCGCCCGGCGCGTCGACGGCGGTTTCGATGATCGTCTCGTCCTCGCGGCGCGGCACGGGCGCGTTGAGCGTGCGGCTGAAGTACTGGTAGCCGGTGCGATTGCGGAGGTTCAGCGCCACGCACCAGATGAAGTTCGTGGTGAAGCCACCCGCAAGCACGACCACCAGTTTCGGCAGGCCGGTCCAGAGTTCCGACGTGCCGGCCGCCGCCGTGGCCGTCCCGATGGGGTTCCCGGCGGTCAGGGCGAACGAAAAGCACGCGCTCATGATCCCCGAGAACGTCGCGACCAGAATGCCTTTGCCGAAGTTGAACTCGGCAATCGCCTTCTTCTTCTCCGCTTCGGGCATCTCCCGTTCCTTGGTCAACCCAGCGTAGGCCGCCACGGCGATCCCGACCAGGCAGACCAGCACGCCGAGCAACGTGATCTTCCCCGGCGTCGTCGCGGCGATCTGGCCCAACGTTTCCGCCACCGGAATGTCCGGCACGAAGGACTTGAAGATGGGTGGCAGCAGGGTCCCGAACGCGGCGCAATACCCGAGCGCCACGCCCATGCCGAGGGACATCCCCAGATAGCGCATCGTCAGTCCGAAGGTCAGTCCGCCGAATCCCCAGAGCGCCCCGAAGAAATAGGTCCACCACAGCGTCCCGGCGGTCTGTTGTCGCAGCACGCCGCCGAGGTCGCGGGTCATGAGGCCGGCCAGCAGCCAGGGCATGACGATCCACGAAAAGACGCCGCCCACGAGCCAATAGACTTCCCAGGCCCATTTGCGCACGCCCTTGTAGGGAACGTAGAAACTCCCGGAGGCCAGGCCGCCGAGCCAGTGGAAGAAGACGCCGAGGAAGGGGTTCATGGCCGGGCTCAACGCGCGCTCTGGACCTCCGCTTCATACCGCTTCACGTCGGCCAGCCAGGTTTCGCCGACCGGCGCCTCCTGTTGCGCGCAGTGGTAATCCCAGACCGCGCTCCAGGGCAGCGTCTTGGCTTCCTCCATCAACGCCAGACGCGCCGTGTAATCGCCTTCCCGTTCGAGCCGCTGGTACGACGCCCAGGGTTCCAGCATGGCAAAACAAAGCGCCCGCAGCAGGTTGCGCGCGCCGATCACCCAGGCCGCGACGCGGTTGATGCTCGCATCGAAGAAATCCAGCCCGAGATGCGTTCGCTTGAGATAGCTTCCGCGCACCAGCTCCTGGGCGATGGCCAGCAGATCGTCGGTCAACGTCACCACGTGGTCGCTGTCCCAGCGAACCCCGCGGCTCACATGCAGCAGGATCTCGGGCACGAAGCACAGCACCGACGAGATCTTGTCGGCCATGTTCTCGGAGGGGTGATAGTGGCCGGCGTCGAGGCAAACCAGTTTCTGATGCTTCACCGCGTAGCCGAGGTAGAACTCGTGCATCCCCACGGTGTAGCTTTCCGCGCCAATGCCGAACAACTTGCCTTCGATGGCGTCGAGGTTGTGTTTCGGGTTGAGTTTCTTCCGGAAGACCGCGTCCAGCGATTCGGCGAGGCGTTCGCGCGGGCCCCGGCGGTCGGCGGGCGTGTCCTTCATGCCATCAGGGATCCAGACGTTGGTGACGGTCGGGCTGCCGAGGGCCCGGCCCATGGCGGCGCCAATCTCGCGGCAGGCCTGGCAATGCTCGATCCAGAACCGCCGGACGGCCTTGTCCTGATGTGACAGCGTGAAGCCGCCGTCCGCCTTCGGATGCGAAAAGCAGGTCGGATTGAAGTCCAACCCGATGCCCAGCGACTTCGCCCAGGCGATCCAGCCGCGGAAGTGCTCGGGCGCCACCTGGTTGCGGTCCACCTTCCGTCCGCCGAACTCGCCGTAAGAGGCATGCAGGTTAAAGCGGTGTCGGCCGGGAATCAGGGACAGGGCTTGCGCGGCGTCGGCACGGAGTTCGTCCGGCGTGCGGGCCTTGCCGGGATAATTGCCGGTGGCCACGAGGCCGCCGGAGAGATCCCCGCCGGCCTGCTCGAAGCCGCCGACGTCGTCGCCCTGCCAGCAATGCAGTGACAACGGCACGGAGGCCAGTTGACGGAGGACCTCGTCAGTGTCGACGCCGAGCCCGGCGTACCGTTCGCGGGCCAGCCGGTAGGCCCGATCCAGATTGGCTTTTCGCATGTAAACCTCGTTCGTTGGGGAAATGCCCGGCCCCGAGCATACGGTTGCGCCATCCGGGTGTCCATCCCGACGCCGGACGGTCCGATTCGACGCGCGCGTCGCAGTGTGTTCGGAGCGCGGAATCCACTCCGCAGCAAGTCGGACTCCTGTCGGGGCCAGCGAAATGGACCGCGCGCGCCAGCTCCCCGGCCCTCTCGAAGCCGGGGAGAGCGGAACCGGGCCCCACGATTTGCCGGTTCCAAACGGCGACTTGCGGGGGACGGTCACCTGCCATACAGTAGCGACGCTGTTCAAGGTTATTATGGTTGGTCAACATGGCTGCCGTTCTGCCTCGGGTTTACCGCCCGTGATTTCCAAAGGCGATTGCTGGCGGATGGCAATGCCCCTGGGGGGCGGGTGAAGGTGGACGGCGGGCGGCGATCCAGCCACGGCCCCGAACCGGATGACCCGCGGCAAACAACTCTGAATTCAAACCGACCCCACCATGGCAAACATCCTCATCGTCCTCGACGGTGGCTTTCGTTTCTCGGCCGCCGGCGGAATCCCTGACTTCACTTTTCAGACGCTGGTCGAAGCGCTGAGCAGCGCGGGACACAGCGTCACCAAGGCGCATCGGCAAAGTGATCCGAGCGCGGACCACGCGTCGTTCAGTTTTGCCTCGTCGCTCGACCTGCTCGCTTTCGACGTGCTGTGGCTGATCGGTCATGAAGGCCGGAACGTGAGCGGGAGCAGTGCCCAGCTGCCGGATGCCGAACTGGCGGCGATTGCCAGGTTTGCGGCGGCGGGCGGCGGGGTCTTCGCGACGGGGGATCATGACAGCATCGGCTCCAACATGTGCGGCCATATCCCGCGCGTCCGCGCGATGCGGGCCTGGTACGGAACGGGGGATGCGGTGTCGCCCATGCCGGCCGGCTTCCCGCGCAACTTCCCGCCGCTGGGTACCGGGCGCGCGGACACCACGCGGCAGAACCCGGGCGGCGATTACGACCTCAACGACGACGGCACGAACGAGGCGTTCGTCTGGTTCGAGAACCAGTCCGATGCCGTGCCCCAGCCGATCACGCCCGTGCCGCCGGTCCATCCGATCCTGAAGCGCGGCGTGAGCGACATCACGGTGTTCCCGGATCACATGCACGAGGGGAACACGCTGGGGGAGGTGCCGGGGTATCCTTACGATACCGCGGCCGCCACGTTTGCCGGGGAGACGTTTCCGGAATTCCCGATGGTCGACGGTCACCGCGAACTGCCGCGGGTCATCGCCACCGGACAGACCGTTTCGTTGGCCTCGAAGATGGCCTCCGGCGGCGGGGATTTGGATACGAGCATCCCGGCGCCCAAGACCGTCAACACGTTGTGCGCCTATGACGGGAGGACCGTCGGGGTGGGCCGGGTGGTGACCGACTCGACCTGGCATCATTACATCGACATCAACCTGACCGGTGACAGCCGGATCGATACGCCTGCCGAGTCCGCGCTCACCGGGCCGGGGGCTGCCAAGAACCACGGTTTCAACGACGCGCCCGCGGTGTTCGATGACATCCGGGCGGTGTTCGTCAACATTGCCAACTGGCTGGCCCGGCCGCGTCCGAAGATCCAGCTCATCCTCGAGCGCAGCACGTTCAGCCAGGCCGAAGCGGCGGCGGATCCGAGCTTCGCCGGGGCGATGCTGGTGACGGTGGACGGGCTGAAACCGAACCAGTTCCCGGGCGGAGGCATCTCCAGTTTGTCGCCCGACCCGGCGCAGTTGGCCGCGTGGGCTCCGGTGCTGACGCCGTTGGAACCGGCGGGTCTCAGCCTTGTTCCCACCGGTGTGGCGAGTGACGATCCCGGGCTGAACGACCGGCTGCAGCGGATCACGTTCATCTACCGTGTCGTGGCCAACCCTGCTGCGTTCGGCTTTGCGGGCGATTTCAACCACGTTCAAGTCGACGCCAGCCTGACCTCGCCGGCTGCGGCGGCGCCGCTCACTGACTCCGCCCAGATCACCCTGGTCAAATCCGCGAACCCCTTCATGCTCGATCTCGCCAACGGCAATCCGACGCCGTGGCTCAGTTCGGATGTGCGGGTGTTTCCGGTGGTGGCGGGTGCGCCCGGATCCCCGTTGCCCAACGGCGCCACGCGAGCCCAGGCGCTGGCCCACTTGCAGACGCGCTTGAACGCGATGACGGTGGCCGAGTTCGAGGCGCTCCCGACCGGTCAGTCCGCGTCGGCCCTGAGCCCGTTTCCCACCACCACCGGCAGCCCGAGTCGCAGGGTATACAACTTCGCCGTTGCCCGCGTCCGGCTCCCGTCGAGCGGCGCCGCGGCGACCAACGTGCGCGTCTTCTTCCGCATCTTCACGTCGCAGACCACGGCGGCGCTCACCTACCGCGAATCCCCGCCTGGCACGCCGGTCCGCGGCTACAAAAAGACCGCCGGCGCCAACCCGATCGCGTTGCCGGGCACGAACGCCGCCGGGACCGAATGGCTTTCCTTCCCGATGTTTGCCGCGACCCGGGCGGCGAGTCCGAACGCCCAGTCCGATCCCGTGAACGTGAAGCCGAACATGGCGCCCGGGACGTCGGCCTTCTTCGGCTGTCTGGTCGACAACAACCTTGACGATGATTATCTCCCGCCCACGCCGGCGGGCGGCGCCGCGACCGATCTGCCGACCCTCATGATGAGCGAGCATCAGTGCATCGTGGCGCAGATCGAGTTTCCCGGAACGCCCATCCCGGACGGGGCGAACCCGTTCACGTCGGACAAACTCTCGCAGCGCAACATCGCCCTGAGCGCGATCGCGAATCCCGGTCTCGACGCGTCGCGTCGGGCGTTTCACACCTTCGAAATCGAAGCCGCACCGGGCGCGATCAGCGACGAACTGCCCCCCGATGAGCTGCTGCTGGATTGGCGCGCGGATCCGCCCCGGGGCGCCGAGGTCCGCCTCTTCATCCCGGGCTGGGATGCCAGTGAGGTGGTGGCGCTGGCCGACCGATTCTATCCGCGGCACGAAATCCGCGTGATCGATCCGCATACGGTCGCCGTGCCGGGCGGCGGCGTTCGTTACGTGCCGGTACCGCGGAGCCAAAGCCCGCGGACCGGCGTGATCACCGCCGATTTCCCGCTTGGGGTGAAACGGGGCCAGCGCTTCGATCTCGCCGTCCGTCAGGTGACGAACCGCAGCCGACAGGTCGAGGTGAAGCCGTCCAACCTCAAGCTCATCTCTGCCCAGGAGGCGGCGCGCCTCCTCGAACGTCGCCGGGCGGGGAAGTCCGATGCGGAAACCGGCGCGGGCCCCGACAAACAAGGGGCCGTCCGCGGGGTCTTCGATCTGGGGCAAAACACGGTCCTGATGACCGATCTGGGCGTGATCAACGCGCCGGGCGGCGAGGCCCTCATCATCCAGCATCCCGCCCCCGAGGAGGTCGCGGCCGCCCGGCGCGGGACGGGCCGGTGGCGGGAGACGATTGGCGCCTTCCAGCTCGGGATTCCCGTTTCGGTCAAGGCTGAGATGCTCGCTCATCACCTGCGGCTCCTGTCGGTCCTTCGCTGGCGCGCCGAGTGGTTGCGCCCGGATAGTCGCTGGTACGACGCGTTCATCCGCTTCGTCCAGTTGACCGCCGAGAAGGTCCGGGCGCTCGGTGGAAACCCGGACCTTGTGCCGGCGACACCGGACGGCGGGATCCCGTTGCCGGAGCAGGCGCCCGACCACGACGGTCACGGCGGCGCCGGGGAAGGCGGCGATCCGTGCGACCGGTGTTGCGAGCCGGCCGGTGAGCCGGGGCCGGGGGATCCGGACGGCGATGAACGTCCCGATGCGGCGCGGCCTGGGATGTGGTCGGGCAAGGTGAGTGAACTGGTCTTCGATCATTTTGGCGATTTCGAGGGCTTCACGATCGAGGGATACGACGGTTCGCGGCGCCGCTTTTTCAGCCGCGAAGCCGCCATCCTGGAACTCGTGGAGAAGGCTTCCACGACGAGACTGGTGGTGGCGGTGATCACCACGAGGCCCGGCAGTCGTCAGGTACGGCGGATCCTGATTCAGCCGGCGGCGTAGCCCGAGATGGGCCGTCCGGAGCACCGGACCACGGCGGAACGCCGGCGGTCCCCCTTCGGTCGGGCGTCTCCGGGACGGCGTCCGATCACCGTATGCCGGCACGACACGCCCTACCTCCGGGCAGCGGGTAGGGCGCGCAGTCCCCTGCGCGCCGCCCGAGCCTCCCCCCGGTTCACTACCAAGACAGCAGTTACGCGCATCCCGACGGTCCATCTCCGCGGAGTGGATCGGCACGGTCCGGACCCGCGGAGATGCGCACCCCCGCTGGGTTGAAAATGAACTGCTTTTCATCGGGCGTTCATCTACCGTTCACGTGCGTTCGCGAGGATCACCACGGCTTGTCGAACCGCAATCTGGAAACTTCATCAGACTTATGTGTAAGAGTGCCTTTCTCCGGCCCCTCGGGCTTGGTCTTGTCGCTGGTTTGATCCTGGTCACGGGTTGCGAAGCCACGCGGGAACAACTCGAACGCGAGGCGCGGATCCCGGAGGCCGAGGCCCGGCAGACTGCGCTCGCCCGCGTGCCCGGCGGCGCCGTCAAGGAGGCCGAGCTGGAGCGCGAGGGCGGCCGGCTTATCTGGTCCTTCGATCTTGCCACTCCGGGAACCCGTGATGTCACCGAGGTGCTGGTGGATGCAGTGACCGGCGCCGTGGTGGGCACCGACACCGAGACCCCGGAGGAAGAGGCGGACGAGGCGGTGGAGGAGCACGTCGCCGCGGGCCGCAAGGACTGGGAGCCTACGTTGAGCCCGGTCGATGAGCCGTTGGCATCCACCGGACGCAACGACTTCTTCATTCTCGAACCCGGTTACGAACTCGCGCTGCACGGTCGCGAAGGCGGCAAGACTGCCGAGTTGACTGTCCGCGTGCTGCCGGAAACGAAGGAGATCAACGGCGTTTTTACCCGCGTTGTCGAGGAACGCGAAACCGCCGATGGGGAACTGGCCGAGGTCTCGCGCAACTTCCTGGCCTTCGGGACCGTGACCGGGAACATCTACTATCTGGGCGAGGAAGTGGACGAATACCGGGACGGCAGGGTGGTTTCCCATGCGGGCGCCTGGAGGGAGGGAACGGACGGGGCGCGCCGCGGAATCCTGCTGCCCGGTCGGGTCCGGCTCGGGGGTCGTTACTATCAGGAACAGGCGCCGGGGATCGCCATGGATCGGGCGGAGAACGTGTCCGTTACCGCGACGTTCGAGACGCCGGCGGGCGGGTTCAAGGACTGTCTGAAAACCAAGGAAACCACGCCGCTGGAAGGCGGGACGGAGTACAAACTCTACGCGCCGGGCGTGGGGTTGATTCAGGACGGGGACCTGCGGTTGGTGCGGCACGGTTTTGTGAAATGAGGCATGCGCGTCCTGGTCGTCGAAGATCATCAAAACACCGCGGCGTTTGTTCGCAAAGCCTTGCTTGCCGAAGGATTTGCGGTCGACGTGTGCGGGAACGGCGAGGACGGGTTGATGGCGGCGCTGACGACTCCCTACGACGCCATCGTGCTGGACATCATGCTGCCGGGCCGCGATGGGCTGAGCGTGTTGCGGCAGTTGCGCGACCGCTTGAACGCGACGCCGGTGATCCTGTTGTCCGCGCGCGGGGAAGTGGACGAGCGGATCGAGGGGCTGAACACCGGCGCCGACGACTACCTGCCGAAGCCGTTCGTGGTGGCGGAGCTGGTGGCGCGGTTGCGGGCTTTGGGGCGGCGCGGGAACGAGTCGCGAGCCACGGTGCTGCGGGTGGGCGATCTGCGCCTGGACACGGTCTCCCGGGCGGCGCGGCGCGGGGGGCAGGAGTTCGATCTCACGGCGCGCGAGTACCGGTTGCTCGAATTCCTCATGCGTTCGGCAGGCCGGATTTGCACGCGGACCGCCATTTTGGAGAAGGTCTGGGATTACGACTTCGATCCCGGGAGCAACATCGTTGACGTGTATCTCAAACGGCTGCGGGAAAAGCTGGATGCCGGCTTCGAGCCGAAGCTCTTCCACACGGTGCGGGGGGTGGGCTACGTGCTGAAGGAGGTGCCGTGACAATTCGCACGCGGCTCACCCTTTGGTACAGCGGGGTCTTCTTCCTTTCCAGCGTCATCATCGGCGCGGTGGCCTACCGGGAGTTCGTGGTCGAGCATCGGGAACTGCTGGGGCGGGATGGCCATCCGTCGGGCGAACCGGAGCACGAACGGTTCGAGGACGAGGAAGCGGAGGAGGCTGAGGTGCTGGAGCACATCGTCCAGATCGGGGCCTGGTTCGGTTTGCCCGCAGCCCTGCTCGGATTGGTGGGCGGCTGGTTTCTGGTGCGGCAGGCCTTGGCGCCCGTCGCCGAACTCACCGCGGCGGCCGGCCGAATCACCGAGCACAATCTTGAAGAGCGGCTGCCGCGTTCGGGAAACGGCGATGAACTCGATCGCCTGACGGAGGTCTTCAACGGGATGACCGCCCGGCTGGCGGGGTCCTTCCAACGCATCCGGGAATTCACCCTGAATGCCTCGCACGAACTGAAAACCCCGTTGACCGTGCTGCAGGGGGAACTCGAAGCGGCCTCCCTGGATCCCGAACTGTCCGCCGCGCATCGCGAGCGTTGCGGCACCCAGCTGGATGAGGTCCAGCGGCTGGCCCAAATCGTCGATGGGTTGAGCCTGTTGACCAAGGCGGATGCGGGCCTGGTCCCGCTGGCCCATGCCCCCGTGCGGCTGGACGAACTGGTCCAGGACGCCTTCGCGGATGCCCAGATCCTCGCCCAACCGCGCGAGGTCGCCGTGCGCCTCGGGGCTTGCGAACCGCTCACGATCCGCGGCGACCGCAACCGTCTGCGGCAGCTCCTGCTCAATCTCACGGATAACGCGGTGAAGTACAACTACGCTGGGGGGCTGGTCACCATCGCGCTGGAAGCGGCAGAGGGGCGCGCAAGGCTCACCATCGAAAACACCGGCGCCGGGGTGCCTTCGGATCTGCAATCGCGGGTGTTCGAGCGTTTCTTCCGCGTCGATCCCAGCCACCACAACGAAATCGAGGGCTCCGGACTCGGCCTGAGCACGGCGCGCTGGATCGTCTCGGCCCACCGCGGCGAGATCAGTTTCGCGTCCGAACCCGGTGGGCTCACCACGGTTGCCGTGTCCCTCGCGATGGAAGCGCCGTGATGCCCCCGTTCGCTCTCCCATCACGCCCAATCGGGGCCAATCGCTCGCCTTCCGGCCGCCGCCCCGCCTCGCCCGGCCCGCCATGCTCCGTCCGAAGCGCGGACGTGGGAGGGCGCACGGATTGTCGACGGACCTCCTGGCGGGCCGACTCGTTGCGACGGATTCGCTCGATGATTTCCATGAATACTCGATATGTGCGGGGCATTACCGGGGCGGTGAGCCTGGTGCTGTTGGCGGGCTGGGTCGGACTTCGGGCCGAGGATGCGGATCGGTTCCGGCCTTATCTCCGGTTTCACAGCGGCGACGTGGATCCCTTGTGGGAGGTGGACGATCTGTGGTCGTTCGGGCTGGGAGCCAACTTCACCCGGCACCTCGGGGCGGAACTGGCCTTCGACTACTTTACCCGCGACTGGGGCGAACCGGTCAACATCGCGGAGGTGTCGAGCTACCACTTGGTCCCTGAACTCCGACTTCGCTATCCCCTGTTGAACGATCGTTTGGTGCCCTACCTCATCACGGGCATCGGCCCGTCCTGGATGCAGGTGAAGGACAACAAACCCTGGGCTCTGAACCAGTCGATCCAGGTCGAGGGCTACACCTTCGCCGTCACCGTCGGCGCCGGGATCGAGTATTTCATCGCGGACAACGTGACCTTCGGGCTTGAGGGCAAGTACATGTGGGTCGATCCCATCGAGGGGAGTGTGGATGGTCAGCCGCAGGAGGTTGACCTGTCCTCGCCCATCTTCACCTTCGGGCTGCGGGTCTTCTTCGACGAGAACCAGCCCCGCCCCCTGGTAAGTGCCGAGCCCGATCCGCGGTCGCGTTTCTACTTCGGGGTGCGGGTGGGGGGCAACCTCCTGACGGATGACCAGTTGGTGTCCGGGGTGCATCTGGGCCCGGAACAGGCCGCTTGGGGCGGGGCGATGTCCCAGACCGGCGGACTCCTGCTGGGCGCCGATTTCGGCCAGGACTGGGGGACGGAGCTGTCGTTCGATCATGTCAACCACGTGCTCAACGTGGACGGGTTGGGCGATGCCTGGGAGTATGGGCAGGGGTGGATCCTGGCCAGCCTGCGGTTGCGCCATCCGATGGGCCGATGGACGCCCTATGCCCTCCTCGGAGCCGGCGTTTGCTACAGCGAGTTCAAGGACGAGAAACTGGGCAGCGTCGGCGTGACGGCCGAGGGCAACCGGTTCCATCCTGCAGTTGGCGTGGGGGCGGGAGTCGAGTATTTCATCGTCCGGAACTTCTCGCTGAACCTCGACGCCCGCTGGGGGTACAGCTGGGATCATCAGTTCGAGATTCCCGGCTACCTCGGCGCGCAGACCGGGGACATGTCCTACTTCGCGGCCACGCTGGGCTTCCGGGTTTATCTCTTTGACTTCTAATGGGTAGAATCGTTTTGGCTGGCATGTTTACTGCTTTGTGGGCGCGGGTGAGCAATCGGTTGTCCTCTCGTTCGAACCTCTGGCTCCTGGTCCTGGTCGCCTGTCTGCCGGCCTATCCGGCGGACATCGTGATCAACGAGGTCTACCATCACCCGGTGGGGACGAATCTGCTCGAACAGTGGTTCGAGCTGTCCAACCCCGGTTCCACCGCCGTCGATCTCTCCGGCTGGCGGGTGGCGGGGGATGTGACGCTGACGTGCCCGGCGGATACGAGCGTGCCGGCGGGCGGCTGGCTGGTGGTTGCTGCGGACGGACCGACATTTGCCGCGCAGCACCCCGGCGTCACTCGGGTCGTGTCGGGTTGGAGCGGGGTGTTGCGTCACCGGATCCAACTCAAGGATGCCGCCGGCAACGTGGTCGATGAACTGGTGTTTTACGGGGAAGGCGACTGGGCGGTCCGCGTGCTCGGCGAGCCGATGTTCGGCCACCGTGGCTGGGAATGGCGGGCACCGCACGACGGGGCCGGGCATTCGCTCGAATTGATCACCACGGATCTGCCCAATGAGCCGGCTCACAATTGGAGCAGCAGCCTCGCCCCCGGCGGAACCCCCGGCAGTCCGAACTCGACCGCTGCTCCCGATGTTGCCCCGCTGATCCTCGACGTCCACCATCACCCGCCGATTCCGCTGCCCGCCGATCCGGTGGCCGTCACCGCGCGGGTGCTGGATGAGCAGTTGGCGGAGGTCGCCGTGACGCTGCATTGGCGCGCGGACGGTGCGCCCGATTTCACCGTGGTCCCGATGGCCGACGACGGTTCCGGTGGGGACAGCCTGGCCGGGGACGGTATTTTCGGGGCCCTCGTGCCGCCGCAGGCCAACGGGACGGTGGTGGAATTCTTCATCGACGCGACCGATGCGCAAGGGCATCGCCGCCTCCATCCCGCTTACGAGCCGCCGACGGATTCGGACCGCACGGCCAACCTGCTCTACCAGGTCGACAACAGCACGTATGCAGGCGCGCAGCCGCTGTATCGGATCATCATGCGGGAGAACGAACGGGCCGAACTCCGCGAATTGGGCCGGCAGTTTCCTGACGCCGACAGCGACGCGCAGATGAACGCCACCTGGATCACGACCGACGGTGTGCTCACCGGGGGAACGACGACGCAGGTTCGCTACAATGCCGGGGTACGGAACCGCGGCCACGGGACACGCACCAGCAACCCGAACAATTACCATCTCGACCTCCCCGAGGACCGGCACTGGAAGGGGCAGGGGGGCATCAACCTGAATTCCCACTACGCCTACTCGCAGATCCTCGGCAGCGCGATCTTCCGTCGACTGGGGGTCCCGGCCGCCGATTCGCGTCCGGTCCAGGTGCGCGTCAACGGCGTGAACCTGATGGCCGACGCGGGGGATTCCTTCGGGTCTTACGCCGCCAACGAACACTACAATCAGGACTTCGTGCGGCGCACGTGGCCGCGGGATCCAAACGGCAACTCCTACCGGGGAATTCGCGACCCCATGACGGGCGTGAACAGCGACGCCGACCTGGTCTGGCACGGCGACGATCCCACGGACCCCGATTACGCGGAAGCCTACTTCAAGGAGAACAACCTCCTCGAAAACGACTGGTCCGACCTCATTGAACTCATCGGTGTGCTCAACGAAACCCCCGGATACTCCTCCGCCGAAACCTACGTCGAGGACGTGCAGCGGGTGGTCAACGTCGACGAGTGGATGCGCTACATGGCGATCAACACGCTGCTGGACAACAACGAGACCTGTCTGGCCACCGGGGTGGGGGACGACTACGCGCTGTACCGCGGGGTCGACGACGCACGCTTCCTGGTGTTGCCCTACGACCTGGACACGCTGCTGGGTCGCGGACAGACCGGAACCCCGCCCGGACGCAGCATCGGGCGGATGAACAATCTGCCGGTGATCGAGCGATTCATGAAAACTCCCGGGTTCGCGCCCCGGTACTTCCACTGGCTCGAATACCTCGCCCGGACCGCCTTCACGCCGGAGCAGATGAACCCGTTGATTGACCAGGTGCTGGGCGAATACGTGCCGCAAGGAACCATCGACAACCTGAAAGCGTACCGCGCAAACCAGGTGGCGCATGTGCTTTCCCAATTCCCGCGAACGCTGACCGTCGTGCACGAACTCACCGTACAGGACGGCTACGCACGCGCCACCGAAGGCGCCATCGCGCTGCACGGAACCGCCCCCGCCGCTGCCACCAGGAGCGTCCATGTCAATGGGGTTTCCGTCGATTGGTCGGCCTGGGAGGGGGCCTGGGACGCGCCGGTCGTGGTCCTGACGCCGGGGCTCAACCGCATCCGCATCGCGGCCGCTGGCGAAGGCGGTTCGGAGGTTGCCCGGACGGAACTCGTGGTGTGGTTCGACGACGGCTCGACGGCAACGGTCGGAGGAACGCTGGGCGCCGACACGACCTGGACGGCATCCGGGGGGCCCTACCTGGTCGGGGCCGATCTTACAATTGTCAGCGGTGCGACGCTGGTCATTGAACCCGGCACGACGATCTATCTGGATTCCGGCGTGGACCTCACGGTGGCGAACGGGGGACGGCTGCTTGCCGAGGGCACCGCGGAAGCGCCGATCCGTTTCGGTCGCGTCCCGGGGGGGACTTCGAGTTGGGGCGGCCTGACGATCAACGGCGGGGCCGGTTCGCCGGAGACCCGCATCGCCTACACGCACTTCGAGTTCAACAGCTCGACGGCCATTCACTCGAGCGGGGGCGCCGTGTTCCTCGACCACCTGACCTTTGGCACGACCACCGAGCAGTATGTCTCGCTCGACAATTCGTCGTTTGTCGTGAGCCACTGCGTCTTCCCGGCGCCTTCAAGCGGCTTCGAGCCCGTGCACGGCTCGGGCGGGATCAAGAGCGGCGGTCGAGGCATTTTCCTGCGCAACTTCTTCGGGGCGGCCCAGGGCTACAACGACATCATCGACTTCACCGGCGGCAACCGGCCCGGCCCGATCCTGCAGGTGATCGAAAACGTGTTCGCCGGTTCGGGGGATGACCATCTGGACCTGGACAGCACCGATGCCTGGATCGAGGGGAATATCTTCCTGCATGCGCACAAGAACGGTTCGCCGGACACCGCCAGCGGCGTGAGCGGCGGCGCCGACAACGCGGACACATCGGAGGTGACCATCATCGGCAACCTTTTCTACGACTGTGACCAGGCGGCGATGGCGAAGCAGGGGAATTACTTCACGCTGATCAACAACACCATCGTCCATCAGACCCACGAGGGCGGCCTCGATACCGAAGGGGCGGTGGTGGCGGTGGCCGACGAGGGCACGAGCCAAGCGGCGGGCCTGCTTGTCGAGGCGAACGTGATGGTGGACATCGAGCAACTCGTGCGCCTCCAGACCAGCGCCCGGGTGACCTTCCGGAACAACCTCATGCCGCTGCCGTGGGACGGTCCGGGCGGGGGAAACTCGACGGTGGCCCCGTTGCTGAACCACCTGCCGCAGCTCGATGAGACATTCTTCAATTCATGGGAGGAGGCGCAGGTGATGTGGGAGTGGTTCGCGCTGCAACCGGGTTCGCCCGCTCTCCAATCCGGACCCAACGGACGCGACCGCGGCGGCGTCATTTCTCGCGGCGCCGCCATCAGCGGCGAACCGCGCGGAGTCACCCGCGCGACAGACGCCACCCTGACAGTCGGCATGAACCGGTCCGGTGACGGCATCCCGTCCGCAGGCTGGCCGGATGGGGCCGGGTTTACGCATTACCGGTTTCGCCTGGATGATGGCGCCTGGAGCACGCCGGCGCCGACCAGCCTGCCGATTGTCCTGAGCGATCTGGCTCCGGGCCCGCACCGGGTGGAAGTCAGCGGTCGCAACGACGCCGGTTTCTTTCAGGACGATCCGGAACTCGGCCCGGCGGCCACCGTGACCCGTTCCCTGACGTGGACGGTGGACCCGGACCACGAGCCCGCCGGCATGCCCACCATCCGGCTGAGCGAAATCCTGGCGCGTAACCGCAGCACGTTTCTCGAGCCGGGCCTCGTTCCGGACCTCATCGAACTGGAGAATCCGGGTTCGGAGGCGGTGGATCTGTCGGGGATGGGGCTGACCGACAACGTCGGGGTGCCCCACAAGTTCGTGTTCCCGGCCGGCACCATGCTCGCGGCGGGCGGCCGCCTCGTGGTGATCGCGGATGACGGCTTCGGCGGCGCGCACCTGCACACGGGCTTTGCGCTGAAGGCATCCGGGGATGACCTGTCGCTCTTCGACACGCCGGCGCGGGGCGGCCGACTAATCGACTCGGTGGCGTTCGGTGTGCAGTTGGAGGATCTCTCGATCGGCCGACGCACCGATGGCACCTGGGGACTTTGCCGGCCCACGTTCGGCGGGGAGAACGAGGCCGTCGCCACGGGCCGACCGGACAGTCTGCGCCTCAACGAGTGGCTCACCGACGCCCAGTTTTCGGGTAACAACGACTTTCTCGAACTGTTCAATCCGGACCCGCTGCCGGTCGCGCTCGGTGGCCTTTTCCTTTCGGATGCCGCCGGTGCGCCGCGGCGCCATGCCATCGCGGCCCTGAGCTTCATCGGGGGCCTGGGCTTCACGGAATTCGTCGCCGACAACGACCCGGGGCAGGGCGCGGATCACCTGAACTTCAAGCTCGCCGCGGATGTGGGTTTGATCCTGCTGTCGGCGCCCGACGGTTCCCTGATCGATGCGGTGAACTACGGACCGCAAACCACGGATGTCTCCGAAGGGCGCTCGCCGAACGGCCGCGACGGGATTACGCGCTTCATCGAGCCGACCCCCGGGGCCGGGAATCCGGGCGCCCCGGAGGGCGACTGCACGCTGGCGGTAGTGACCGTGCCGCTGCTCCCGCTGGATGCCGAATGGCGGTTCAACGACACGCAGAACCTGGATGGCGTCGAGTGGCGGACGGAAGCCTATGATGATTCCGGTTGGTCCGCGGGGCCGGCCCTGTTGGGCGTCGAGAGCAGCAGCCTGCCGGCGCCCGGTCTGCAGACCCCCATGGAACTGGGCCGGATCACCTGCTACTTCCGCACTCGCTTCCTCGTCGAAACGAACCTCGACGGCTTCGATCTCAGCCTCACCACCGTGCTCGACGACGGCGCCCTCGTGTATCTCAACGGCGAACCGCTGTTGCGCGTCGGCCTCGACACCGCGGCGCCCGCCTACGACACCCGCGCGTCCCGGACCGTCGGCAACGCGGTGCGCGAGTTCTTCACCGTGCCCGCTTCGGCGCTCGTCGCGGGCGAGAACCTGCTCGCGGTCGAGGTCCACCAAACCTCATCCAGCAGCAGCGACATGGTGTGGGGCTTGGCGCTCGACGCGACCCGCACCTACACCAATTGCGCCCCGGGCGCGGCGCCGCCGGTGGTGATCAACGAAGTGCTGGCCGCCAACGCCTCGTTCCCGAACTTCAACGGGCGCACCGCCGACCATGTCGAGTTGTTCAATCCGTCGGACTCCCCCGTGGACCTGGCCGGGCTGAGCCTCACCGATGATCCGGCCTTCGCCCGCAAGTGGGTGTTCCCGGTCGGAGCCAGCCTCGCGCCCGGCGCGTATCAGGTGGTTTATTGTGACGCCAACCAGGCGCCCTCGGAGGTGAACTCGGGTTTCGGTCTGGACGCCCAGGGCGGTCGCCTGTTCCTCTTCAACACCCCCGGCATGGGCGGCGGCCTCCTCGACGCGCTGAGTTACGGCTTGCAGACCCCGGATTTCGCGCTGGCCCGTGTGCCCGATGGCGACGGCGCGTGGAATCTGGCCGTCCCGACGCCGGGCGCTCCGAACCAGGCGGCGGCCCTCGGCAGTATTTCCGCCCTGTGCGTCAACGAGTGGATGGCCGACCCGGCCGGTAGCGATAGCGACTGGTTCGAACTCCACAACCGCGGCGAGCAACCGGTGGCCCTCGGCGGCCTCTTCCTCACCGATGATTTCACCGACCGGACCAAGTCACCCATCCCGCCGCTGTCCTTCATCGGGGCCCGCGGGAATGCCTTCGTGAAATTCATCGCGGACGGTGACGCCGGCGCCGGCGCGAATCATGCCGGCTTCTCCCTCAAGAAGGGCGGTGAAGCCTTGGGCGTGTTCTCCGCCGGCGGGGCCTTGATCGATGCCGTCAGTTTTGGCAACCAGACCACCGGTGTTTCCCAGGGGCGTTTCCCCGACGGCGCGGTGTCCATCCTCGACTTTAGCGACACCGCGTCGCCGGGCGGGAGCAACCACCTGCCTTTGGCGACCGTGGTGATCAACGAGGTCTTGAGTCACACGGATCCGCCTTTCGAGGACGCCATCGAGGTGTTCAATCCCACGGCTTCCAGTGTGGCCATCAGCGGGTGGTACCTGAGCAACTCCCCGATGGAACTGCGGAAATACCGCATCCCGGACGAAACGGTGATCGCTGCGGGCGGCTTCGCGGTGTTCTACGAAGCGCAGTTCAACGGCCCCGATGCCGGCGCGCCGTTCAATTTCAACAGCGCCCACGGGGACCGGGCGATTCTGTCCCAGGCCGCGGCCGACGGCGAACTCACCGGCTTCCGGAGCGAGGTTTCGTTCGGCGCGGCGGCGAACGGGATTTCCTTCGGGCGTCACCTGACGAGCGAGGGCGTGGATTTCACGGCCTTGACCGCGCCGTCCTTCGGGATCGAGAACCCGGTGGATGTCGTGGCGTTCCGGACTGGCCGGGGCGCGCCGAATGCTGAGCCGTTGGTGGGGCCGGTGGTGATTTCCGAGATCATGTATCACCCGGTCACCGCGGGTTACGAGGATCCCGCGGAGGAATTCCTCGAAATCGAGAACCTCAGCTTCGCCACGGTGCCGCTGTTCGATCCCCGCAACCCCGAGAATTCGTGGCGGCTGCGGGATTCGGTGGATTTCGATTTCCCGCGGGATACCACCCTCGCCGCTCGAAGCCGTCTGCTGGTGGTGGGTTTTGACCCCGGTGACGCCGGACGGCTCGCCGCCTTCCGCGCCCGGTTCAACGCGCCGGTGGACGTGCCCGTGCTCGGCCCCTGGAGCGGGCGGCTCGGGAACGCCGGCGACAGCGTCGAACTCGTCCGGCCCGACGCCGTGCAACTCCCGCCGCATCCGGACGCCGGCTACGTGCCGCAAATCCTCGTGGATCGTGTGCGGTACCGCCCGGCGCCACCCTGGCCGGACGCCGACGGAAATGGTCTTTCCTTGCAGCGCTCGGTGGCGGCTGCTTACGGC
Organism: Verrucomicrobiales bacterium; assembly: GCA_024233305.1. GTDB lineage: Bacteria > Verrucomicrobiota > Verrucomicrobiia > Limisphaerales > J093 > J093. The sequence goes on along the minus strand of JACKPV010000022.1, from coordinate 147,328 downwards.
AACGAACCCCTGAACTGGCTCGCGGCGGCGCCGACCGCCGGGTTGCCGCCCGGGGGGGCGATCGACGATCAGGACGACGACGGCCTGCCCGACGCCTGGGAAAGGGAGCATTTTGGGACGCTGACCCGCGATGGTTCGGAGGACTTCGATGGGGATGGCCAGACCGACGGGGAGGAGTTCCTCGCCGGTACCGACCCGCGGGATCCTGCGGATGCGCTGCGCCTGCTGGCCATCACCGCATTGGACTACGTTTCACTCGACTTCAGCGCAGTGGCGGGACGCTCCTACGCGGTCGAGTTCCGCGACGCGCTGGGTGCGGGGACGTGGGAGATCCTGCGAATCCTCCCGGCTCGGATCGACACGGTCCGGGTGACGGTGACGGACGCGGCCCCGCCGGATGGGGGGAGGTTCTACCGGTTGGTACTGCGGTAATGGCGGGAGAATGAAGCGGAAAACGACGACGTTGTCGGGGCGCTTGGCGGGTACGATACTCCGTAGGGTTCTGCACAGGCCGTCGACGTTGGGGTTCTTGGTCCTGGCGATGCCCGCGTTCGGGCAGGGAGAGTTCACCGCGGTCGTGGAGGCGCCCGGGGAACAATCGATGGCGCTCGTCCAGGCCGAGGATGTCTGGCACTACCGCAAAGGCACGAGCGCTCCAGAAGCCGGCTGGCAGACCGTCGCCGATGCAGCGCTCGGCGAGGGATGGGAAAGCGGCGCCGGCGCATTCGGATACGCGGACAATCCCGCGGAGACCGCCGGTTGTGCCACGCTGCTTCCCGATATGCGGAACGGCTATACGACTTTTTGCATCCGGCGGGAATTCACTCTCCGCGATGCCCCGGCGGCGGACGAGCGGTTGTGGCTGACAACGGACTGGGACGACGGTTTCATCGCCTGGATCGACGGTCGGCCCGTGGCCCACGCGTTGGTGAACAGCGCTCCCTCGGAGCCTGACTACGGCGACCTCGCCAGCGGCAGCCATGAGTCATCGCGGGGAACCGGTTCGCCAAACGCGCCTGTCACGTACGATCTGGGGTCTTCGGACGCTTGGCTGGACGCGGGCTCGCACGTCCTCGCCATCATGGGTTTGAACCAGGCGCGCAACAGCAGCGACTTCATACTCCGGGCCGATCTGACGAGGGCACGCGGACCGTCCGTGATCGCCGGATCGCTGCTCACCGTGAGCCGCGCGGGTACCATCTCTCTCATCGGGACGAACACTCTGCCGGACGCTGTTGGCGTGACGGTCGACGGTATGGAGGCGGCTTCCGATCCGCTCACCGGACGCTGGTCGCGCACCCTCCAACTGCCGGGGGGCTTCAACCGCTTGCTCGTGCAGGCGTGGGATGCGGGCGGAGTGCCGCTGGTCACCACGAATCTCGACGTTGTGGTCGAACTCGCCTCGACCCCCAGGGGCGGCGAACTGGGGGGCGACTCCGTTTGGACGGCCGCGCTTGGGATTGTGCGCGTCAGCGAACCGGTGATCGTCCCGCCCGGCGTTACTCTGCGCATCGAGCCCGGGGTGGTGTGCCTGTTCGGTCGGGGTGCCGGGATCAGTGTCGACGGCGGAAGGCTGGAAGTGAACGGGACGTCCGATGAGCCCGTCTGTTTCCTGCCGGCCGACGGTGGCACCGTCTGGAGCGGCATCACGGGCGACGGTCCCGGCTCCGTGCTGGACCTGAGACATTTCGAGATCTGCGCCGGGTATGTCGAGCTGCTGGACGGCGCGAACGGCACCCTCGATGACGGTTTTCTGCACGACTACGTCGAGCACAGTCCGGCCATCATCCACACTCGTGGCAGCCCCAATCCGGTGAGCCTCGTGGTGCGACGCTGTCATGTGCTCCGCTACTATGAGATCCTCTGCCAGTTGAGCTTGAACCGTCTCGAAGACTCCCTCATGGAGCATATGGCGGCGGGCGGCGACGGCATTGACTTTGACGGCGCAAAACCCGGCTCGCTTATCCGTCGGTGCACCGTGCGCCACGGACCTTCCACCAACATCGACGCAATCGATATCGGCGAATACAGTTCGGGCGAATCCTCCCGAGGAGTCACCATCGCCGACTGTCTGCTCTACGATTTCGTGGACAAGGGCGTTTCGATGGGTGTTCAGGTGGACGTGGCGGTCACCAACTGCTTCATCCACCACGTCGATACCGGCCTGGCGGTGAAGGACCGTTCAACCGCTACCGTTCGCCACACGACCATCACCGCCAGCCAGTCCGGGATACACGCCTACAACAAGGCGGACGGATCGGCGCCCGACGGCGGCGGGTTCATCACCGAAGCCGTGAACAACATCTTCTGGGGGAATGCTGCCAGTTTGCTCCTTGAGAACGGCTCGGCATTGGCGGCGCACCACAGTGACTTCGAGGGGATGGCGGTCCGAGGGGAGGGCAACATGGCGCTCGATCCCGCCTTCGTGGACACCGTCGCGCTCGACTGCCGGTTGAGCCCGGACTCCCCGCTGCGCGGACGGGGCGCGAATGGCGAGAACCCCGGCGCCGCCTTTCCCGTGGGCGCCCCGATGGCCCTGAGCCACCCGCTGATCGACAGCATCGACGTTGCCGGGACACAGGTGGTCCTGCACTTCCGTGCGGATCCGGAACGCGTCTATTCCCTGTTCGCAAGCGAGCATCCCGCGGCTGGGGCGTGGACCCTGATCACGGATGTCTTTCCCCTGCCCCTTCCGGCGCGCCTCTCCGCCGCTGCGGACCTCGATCCCAACCGGAGCCGGTACTACCGCGTGGTCTCCGAACCAGCGCCGGGACGTTCCTGGTGATCTCGTGAGTCGAGAGTCGCCGATGCCGGGTATTGCTGGCTCGCCTTGTGTCAATAGTGAGGACTGACCCCTGGGGCGGGGGGGAGCAGCTTTCCGTCCTCCATTTCCAGGGTGCGGTCGAAGACGTCCAGGGCGCGGTGGTCGTGGGTGACGACGATCACGCCGGCGCCGCGTTCGTGGGCCACCCGGGCGAACAGCTCCATCACTTGGCGGCCCCGGTGGCTGTCGAGGGCGGCGGTGGGCTCGTCCGCCAGGATGAGGTCGGGATGGTTCGCCAGGGCGCGGGCCACGGCGACGCGTTGTTGCTGTCCGCCGGACAGGGCCTCGGGCAGGTTGCCGGATCGCTCTGCAACGCCGAGGTAACCGAGCAGTTCCAAGGCCCTGTGCCGGGCCTGTCGGGGAGGGTGATCGTTGATTTCGAGCGCGATCTGCACGTTTTGCAGCGCGGTCAGAAAGGGGATGAGGTTCGCCTTCTGAAACACAAAACCCAGGTGCCGACGGCGGAAACCGCGCAGGTCGACCAGGGCCTGTTCCCCATCCAGCACGGGCACGCCGCCGATGACAATCCGTCCGCGCGTCGGCGGATTGATCAATCCGAGGGCGGTGAGGAGGGTGGATTTCCCGGCGCCGCTCGGGCCGAGCAATGCCAGCACTTCCCCGCGCTCCACCCGCAGGCTGACGTCCTGCATGGCGCGCACCTCGGTGTTGCCCTGGCCGTAGACCTTCGTGAGTTCGACGGCCTCGATCGCGGGCGGGTTGTCGGGGTGGCCGGGCATCAGGAAAGCACCTTGTTCGGTTCCACCCGCATGGCTTTCCATATTCCGAGCAGACTCGAGAAGACCGAGATGAACACCACCACCAGCCCCAAGCCCCAGAGATCGGCCGGGGTGATCAGCACGCGTCGCGGGAAACGGGGGAAGACCCAGCCGCCAAGCAACCACGCGATGCCGAAACCGAGCATTCCCAGCAGCAGCGCCTGTTGCAGGATGAGCCCGATGATCATCCCGTTGCGGGCCCCCATGAGCTTCAACATGGCGATGTCGTGGATCTTGTCGAGCGTCAGCGTGTAGAGGATCAAGGCCATGATGATGGTCGAGATGATGACCAACAGGACACGGAACAGACCGATCTGACGGCGCGCCTTGTCGATCATGCCGCGAACGAGCAGTTCCTCCTGATCGGCGCGGGCATGCACGGAGACATCCGGCCAGCCGGCCAGGGTGGCCGCTACCCGACCAGGATCGGCGCCCTCGGCCAGCTTCACCGTGATCGCACTCACCATCGGGCGCGCCAGGGCGGGAATGCCGGAGGCCGGGCCGCTGCCGCGCTGGAGCAGGAAGGGGGACGTGCGCCCGACGTCCTGGTCTCCGCCCCGCTCCAATCGCGCCGCGCGTTCGAGCCGCACCGCCTCGCCGGATTCGTCAAACTGGATCGCCTGCGCGTCCGCCACCGTGAAGAATGCCAGCCCGTCGCCGCCCGATGACACCATGCCCCTGGTGATGCCGACCACCGTGAACACATCCTTGCCCAGCGGCACGCGTTCTCCCAGGGGCAGGCCAAGGGAGGCGTCCGCGATGAACTCGTAGTGGGCCTGGGCGAGGGGACGCCCGGCGACGAGGTTGACCCATTCTCCTTTGTCCCCCGGCCAGGCCAGGCCGTGCACGGTCATGCGCAACGGGCGCCCCTGCGCTTCGCGCTGAACACTGTGCGAAACGAAATTGCGGGCGCGGGCGACGCCCGGGACGGCGGCGATCCGGTGTTCGAGGTTCGCAGGCAACCGCGAGATCTCGGCGAACGGACCGCGGGTCCCCCGTTGCACCACCCAGAAATCGGCGCCGATCCGATCCACCACCACCAGGGCGTCATCGATCATGCCCCGGTAAATCCCGCTCATCCCGAGCACGATCATCAACAGCAGCCCGATGCCGACCGCGGTCAGGGCGAAGCGGCCGAGGTTGTGGCGGATGTCCTGCGCAGCGAGGTTCATGCGGCGGGTTTCACGCGTTGTCCGTCACGGAGGGGCATCCGGCTGCCGGGCACCGGGCGAAGAACCACCTCGCCAGCCTCGAGTCCCTGTTGGATCTCCAGCATGCGGCGGCCCTGCAAACCGGTCTCCAAGGCACGCCATTGCGCCCGGCCCCGCACCTCGACGAATGCCCCAGCCCGGCCGTCGCGCCAGACCAGAAACCCCCGGGGAACGGCCACCACGGACTCCTCCCGGGCAGTGTGAATGTAGACCTCGCCCCGCTGTCCCACCGCCCAGCGGAGAGGCAGTTCGTCCACGCGGACGTCCACAAGAAACTCGCGGGTTTCGCGGTCGGCCTCGCGTCCCAGGCGGGCCACCGTTCCCGCGTGGCGGGTCTCGGGATCCGACCGGAAAACGACCTGCGCCGTCTGGCCCGTGGTCACTCGGCCCATGGCGGTCTCGTCCACCCAGGCTGACAGCCAGAGTTCGTTCGTCGAGATCAGGCGCAGAATCGAGCTGCCCGGCACGACCACCTCACCGGGGTCGCGATCCCGCCGCACCACGAGCGCCTCCCAGGGGCTGCGCAGCTCGGTGTCGGCCAGGCGGGCTTGGTGATAGGCGAGATTCTTCGACGCGGTGACACGTTGCTGATCGGCCTCCGTGATCGCGGCCAGGGCCCGTTGGAGTTCCGCCTCGGCCACGCGGATGCTCTCCACCGCCTTGTCAAAGTCCGCTTGCGCCGCCACGTCGGCGCGGCGGAGATCCTCGGCGCGGGCGAAATCAAGCTGGGCCAGTTTGAGCACCGCCTGCGCTCGCGCTTCCTCGGCGCGGACCCTTTCAACGGTGGCATTGGCAGCGTTCAAAGCCGCTTCCGCCACGGCCACCTGCTCCTTCAGTTCGGCATCATCAAGGCGCGCCAGCAACTGTCCCGTGGTGACCGTGTCGTTTTGGTCGACGAGCACCTCCCGCAGCCGTCCCTGGATCTTCGGGCTGATCGTCGTCTTGAGGCGCGCCTCCAACGTGCCGGTCCCCATTACTTCCGCTTCCACCGAAGCCCTGCCGACGGTATGCGTCGTGACCCCGATGGCGGCGAACCGTAGCTTGTAGAGGAGTCCGCCGGCGATCAGGGCAAGCGCCACGAGCTTCAACAAGAGCCGTCCCGACCGGCGACGTGCACGTCGGGGATCGGCGCCGGACGGAGGGGGTGAGGTCGATGGCGATGTCTGGTCCGTGCGCTTCATTTTGCACGCCGAGTCTGGATCATCCCGATGGCATCGACAAGGGGCATCGGTCAGGACAGGCTGCCCGGGCCAGCGGGTGGTCCTTCTTCGGCTCAGGTCTGAGACCGGCTGAGCGGCCTGGAAGTCCCCCGGGGCGGGGGGACGACCTGCCGGACTGAGGCTGCCAGCCGCATGCCCGTCCGCGGCGCCGTGGAGCTGGCCCCGACGGAAGCGTTGCGTTGACCCGCTCCCGCCCGCTGAATTCCATCTGGACTTTTCCGTTGAGATAAGGGAACTGTGCCTGACATCCGCTAAAGTGGTTTCATCACTAATACCTCATGAAAGCTCCCTCACGTCCCGCCGGTTGTGGCGGTTGTCCGCTGAACCGCCGGCAATTCCTCTCCGGATGCGCCTCATGCGTCGGCGCTCTGGGTTGGTTCACGGCCCCCGGTTGGCTCCGCGCAGCCCCGTCGCCACGGCCGCGCATTCGCGTGGTCTACGCGCTGCATGCCGACCAACAGCCGGGACCCGACTGGCCGAATGTTGGCTTCGACTTCGTCCCGGTCATGCAACGGCTGACGAACACCCTGGTGGCGGGCTGTCCGGAACTCGAATTCGTCGTTGCCCAGGCCGCCGGGGAAGCCCAGGCGAAGCAGCTTCTCGAAGCGGATGAGAACGCCGGCATCGACGGGTATGTGGTCTTCCAGTTGAACTGCTGGAATCGCGTCGTGCAGACGGTGGCCGCCTCGGGCAAGCCGGTGTTGTATGCCGACTTTCAGTTCGGCGGGAGCGGCGGGTTCCTGGTCTACAACGCCGCCTTCCTGCGGGCCCGGACGCCCAATGTCGGGTTCGTGGCGTCCTCGGACCCCGAGGATCTGGTGCGGGCCGCCCGGGCCTTCCGGCTGCTCGCGCGAGGGGCCACGCCGACCGAGTTCGTGGCGGCCACAGCGCAGGCACGGCGCGGTAATACTCCGGCGGCGGGTGATCGCGACTGTCTCCCGGACGACCTCGATCCCCTGTCGGCGCCCGACTGCCTCGAACGGTTGAAGGCTTCCCGGATCCTTGCCGTGCGCGGCACTGAAGCCGGCCCGGCGGAACCGATCATGGGCATTCCGATGGAGTGGGTGTCCTTCGCCGAAGTGAACCGGGCTTGGGAGGCCGCCGACCGGGATGAGGCCCGGGCGGTCGCGGATCGCTGGCAGGAGAACGCGGCGGCGGTGAAGGATGTCTCGCGCGAAACCCTGGAGGCCTCGGCGGCCATGTACCTCGCCCAGAAGGCGGTCCTGCGGCAGCACGAGGCGAACGCCATCACCATCAATTGTCTCGGCGGTTTCTACGGCGGACACATCCACGCCTATCCGTGCCTCGGCTTCCACCAGTTGCTCAACGACGGACTCATCGGCGCCTGCGAATGCGACGTCCGGTCGACGGCCAGCATGGTGGCGCTGACGACCCTGACGCGCGGCCGGCCCGGCTACATTTCGGATCCCGTCGTGGACACGGCCAGGCGCCAGATCATCTATGCCCATTGCGTGGCATCGAACCGCGCCTTCGGGCCCGGCGGCCCGGCCAACCCGTACGAGATACTCACGCACTCGGAGGACCGGCAGGGCGCGTCGGTGCGGTCATTGCTGCCGACGGGTTACCTCACCACGTCGATCCAGGTGGACCAGGGAAAACGGGAGATCCTGCTGCACCAGGGGCGGATCGTGGGGAACGACCCGGATGACCGGGCCTGCCGGACCAAGCTCTGCGCCGAACCGGTGGGCGATGTCGAGAAGCTCTTCACGATGTGGGACCAGTGGGGCTGGCATCGGGTCACCTTTTACGGCGATCTCAAGGAGCCCGTCCGCGCGCTGGCCCATGCGATTGGTTGGAAGCTCGTCGAGGAAGCCTGATCGAGCAGGGAAAGGCGTGCGACCGCCGGACGGGATCGGAGGTTCGGCCCCCCCGGGGGCAGCCGTTCGCCAGCGATTCACCTTCACCGTCCGCACCGGTTCAGCCGGGGACTGCTGTGGGATCCGGACCTTCTCCCGGGGCGCGCCGGTCCGTGCAGCACGGCCTCACTGCCCCGCTTGCCGTTGCCTGCCCGGGTGTGGGGCCTGGTCCAGCCGGGCGAGCAAGGTCTGCACCAGTCCGGGGTGCGCGTCGGCCACGTTCTGCGCTTCGTCTGGATCGGTTGCGTAGTCGAACAACTCGACTCCCCGCAAGCTGCCATCGGGTGCTTCGTGAGCGACCAGTCGCCAACGGTCGGTGCGCACGGTGCGCTGGCTCCGATTCCAGAAGCCGAGCGCCGCGTCCGTTGCGCCGGCGGCGGGATTGTCCAGGCGGTCAACCAGGCTGCGGCCATCCAGATTGGCGGGTGCGGGCAGGCCGCAGAGGGCGGTGATGGTGGGGAAGATGTCGACGGTTTCGACAATGGCCGGAGAGGGGATCCCCGGTTGCGCGAGTTGCGGCGGGCGGATGATCAGGGGTGAGCGCAATGCGTCTTCGTAGAGGCAGTGCTTGCCCCAGATCGCGTGTTCCCCCAGCAGGAAACCGTGATCGCCCCACGCCACCACCACGGTGTTGCTGGCGAGTCCCAGTCGCTCGAGTTCGACCAGGACCCGGCCGACCTGTGCGTCCATGTAGCTGGTGGCGGCCGCATAAGCCCGGCGCATGAGCAGGGCGTAATCGGGGTCGTTCTCGGGATCCTGTCCGGCATGGCCGTAGTTCCCGCGGAACTCGCCGCTGGCGTGCCAGCCCGAGATGCCGTCCGGGCGGGTCGCCGCCCGGGGAGCGGGGAAGTCGACGTCGCGATAGAGATCGAACCAGCGTTTCGGGGCGGCGAAGGGGAGGTGGGGTTTGAAGAAGCCGACCGCGAAGAACCAGGGTTTCTCCTGCGCCGCCAGGTTGCCGAGGGTGCGGATCGCTTCGTCGGCAACCCAGGCGTCCGGATACGCGCTGTCCGGACCGTCGAACGCTTCGTACGGCGGCGATTTTCCCGGCGTGCGCGGGACGCCGTTCGCGTAGCCATGCATGATGTTCTGCGCCTCGCCCCAGGGGGTTTCGGGAATCCAGCAGCGGTCCCAGACGCCGGGCAATTCCTCGGGGCCATCGGCCCACAGCCGGCCGGTGCGGCCGCCGGGATGGTGGCTGATTTTGCCCAGGGCCAGAGTTCGGTAGCCATGTCGGCGAAACCAACCCGGCAGGCTGGCGTCGGCCCACTCGCTGCCGGTGGCCGTGATGGCGCCGTTGCCGAGTTGGGACGGCACTTCGGGATACCGACCGCGGAGGAGGCAGCAGCGCGAGGCGCCGCACGTGGGCACCTGGGCGTAATGGTGCGGGAAGAGCCGTCCGGTGGCGGCCAGCCGGTCGAGGTTCGGCGTCCTGACCTGCGTCGCCCCGAGGCTGCCCAACGCGTCCCGCAAATCGTCGATGGCGAGGAAGAGGACATTGCGCGCCGGGGAGGCGGCTCCGCCGTCCGCTTCGCCAGGATGCGGGGCGGCGGTCGCGGTCATCCCGGCGGCCAGCAGGGGAACGAGCCAGTTCATGGGCGCCAGCCTGCGGGATGTGCGGGCGGGTGTCACGTCGACAGGCCGAAGGTGTTGACGACAGCGGCGCAAGCCAACGACGTTGCCCCTCGTCGTTCGGCAGGGTGGTCCGGATGCGTGACATCCCGAACTCCTTGTGGCTTCATGCGGATCATGAACCGTTTCTTCCGATGGCTTCGCTGGTCCGTGCTGATGGTGTTGCTGCCCCTCCGGGCGGAAGAAGTGGACGTCTACCTGCTGGGCGGACAGTCGAACATGCAGGGGATCGCGAAGGTGGCGGATTTGCCGGCCGGTTTTCCGTCTGCTTTTGCCCGGGTGCGCTTCTGGAACGGGAAGGCCTTCGAGCCGCTGACGCCGGGCCGCACGCGGACCTCGACGCGAGAAGGGGAGTTCGGGCCGGAACTGGGGTTCGCGTTCGGGCTCGGGGAATCCGGTCGTCCCGTGCATTTGATCAAGGACCACGCCAGTGGCATGCCGTTGCATCACGGATGGAACGGCAACCGTTGGGAGGGCGGGGAGCCGGCGCCCGGACGCCGCAATTTCCATCCCGGCGGATCACCCGATGACGCGAATACGGGCCTGCTCTACCGGGCGATGATCGTGCGGTTCCGGGCCGGATTGGAGTTCCTGCGATCGGAGGGGCACACGCCGGTCGTCCGGGGCTTTCTCTGGATGCAGGGCGAGCAGGACAGCAAGGAGGCGGTGTCGGCGGGGGAATACGCCGCGAGCTTGAAGCAGCTTCGCCGGCGGGTGGCGGAGGATGTCGGGGCCACGCCCGATCTTCCGTTTGCTTTCGGACAGGTGCTGCCACATGAGCCGGCCCTGGAACGGTTCACGCACCGGGCTGAAATCCGCGACCAGATGGCGGCGGCGGACGAACACTCGGGGCGACCGGAGGCGATGCGCCACGCGCGGATGATCTCGACCGACGGATTCGGGTTGCTGCCCGACTTGGTTCACTACGATGCTGACGGGCAGTTCCGGTTGGGACGGGCGTTTGCGCAGGCGATGCGGGAACTGCAGGACAGGCGGTGATTTTCGAGGTGGCGGTCGGTGGCGGCGCGTCCCTCGAAGGGCGCGCCCGATTTGCAGACCCGGCAGGCCTTGTCACCGTCCTGGGGCTTACGGCACGCGCACCTTCTCCCGCAGGTTCCAGGCGGTGAAGGCGAGTTTGTCGGCGGCTTCCTCGATCTGCTTGGCGGTTGGTTTGCCGGCGCCGTGGCCGGCCTTGGTCTCGATGCGGATCAGCACCGGGTTGCGACCGCGGTGGTATTCCTGCAACCGCGCGGCGAACTTGAAGCTGTGCGCGGGCACCACGCGGTCGTCATGGTCGGCCGTGGTGATCAAGGTGGCCGGGTATTCCACGCCACGACGCAGGTTGTGATAGGGCGAGTAGGCGAGCAGCGCGGGGAATTCCTCCGCGTTGTCCGGCGAGCCGTAATCCGAGGTCCAGGCCCAACCGATGGTGAACTTGTGGAAGCGCAGCATGTCCATCACGCCGACCGCCGGCAGGCAGACGCCGAACAGGTCGGGTCGCTGAGTCATGCACGCGCCCACGAGCAGGCCGCCGTTGCTCCCGCCCGCAATCGCCAGTTTCTCGGGCTGGGTGTAGCCGTTCGCGATCAGCCATTCCGCGGCCGCGATGAAGTCGTCGAAGACGTTTTGTTTCCGAGCCTTCGTTCCCGCCTGATGCCATTCCTCGCCGTACTCGCCGCCACCGCGCAGGTTCGGCTGGGCATATACGCCGCCCATTTCCATCCAGACCAAGTTGGCCACGGAAAACCGCGGGGTCAGGCTGATGTTGAACCCGCCGTAGCCGTAGAGCAGGGTGGGCACGCGGCCGTCGATCTTCAGTCCCCGACGGTGCGTGATGAACATCGGCACCCGGGTACCGTCCGGGCTTTCGTAGAAGACCTGTTCCGTCACGTAGTCCTCCGGGTTGAACGCCAGCGTCGGGGCGCGGAAGAGGGTGGTTTGACCGCTCGCCATATGGTGCCGGTAGACCGTCGACGGCCGGCTGAAGCTGGTGAAGCTGAAGAACGTCTCGGTCTCGCCGCGCTTTCCGCCGAACCCGCCGGCGGCGCCGATTCCGGGCAGTCCGATCTCCCCAGCGGGAGTGCCATCGAGAGCGAAGAGGCGCACCTGCGATCGGGCGTCCTGGAGGTACTCGATGACGAATTGGTGGTTCAGCACGTTCACGCCCTCGATGGTCTCGGGCGCTTCCGCAATGAGTTCCCTCCAGTTGGAGCGCTCCGGCTGCCGGGTGTCGATGGCGATGACCCGGCCCCGCGGCGCGTCCAGATCGGTGTGGAACCAGAACACCGGGCCGTCGTTGTCGATGAAGTTGTAGGCCGCGTCAAAGTCGTCCAACAGCTCGACCACCGGGGCGCCCGCTTGCTGGAGATCCTGAAAGAACACCCGGTTCCTGGGATCGGTCCCCTGCCAGACGCTGATGATCAGGTAACGTCCGTCATCGGTGACCTCCCCGCCGAAGCCCCATTCCTTCTGGTCGGGCCGGTGATAGACCAGACGGTCCTCCGACTGCGGTGTGCCCACGCGGTGGAAGCAGAGTTTCTGGAAGTAATTCACCCCGGTGAGCGCCGCGCCCGGTTCGGGTTCGTCGTAGCGGCTGTAGAAGAAGCCCTGGCCGTCCCGGGTCCAGGAGGCGCTGGAGAACTTCACCCAACGCAGGTGATCGGCGAGGTCCTCGCCGCTTTCCACACTGCGCACATGCCACTCCTGCCAGTCGGAGCCGGACGCGGACGTTCCGTAGGCGAGGTGTTTGCCGTCGGGGCTGACCGCGGTGCTGGTGAGCGCGATCGTGCCGTCGGCGGCGAGGCTGTTCGGATCGAGCAGCACTTGGGGTTCGGCGTCGAGGGAGGCGAGCGTGTAGAGGACGCTCTGGTTCTGGAGCCCGTCGTTCTTGAAGAAGAAGTAGCGGCCGCCTTCCTTCCACGGGATGCCGTAGCGCTCGAAGTTCCAAAGCGCGGTCAGGCGTTCGCGCAACCGTTCCCGGTAGGGAATGCGTTCGAGGTAGGCGAAGGTCACCTGGTTCTGCTCCCCGACCCAGGCCGCGGTGGCGGGCGCGTTGTCGTCCTCAAGCCACCGGTAGGGATCGTTGATCATCGTCCCGTGGTAATTGTCGAGCACGTTCGTGCGCGCCGTGACCGGGTAGGCGGAGGTCGCGAGTTGACGGCCGGACACACAGCCGGCGACCAGCAGGGCGAGACCGGCGAGGAACGCCATCGACACCGGGAACAGGAGCCGCCGGGAGGGGCGCTTCGCACCGACCCCGAGGGGCAGGGTGAATCTCATACGCATCATCGAATGTGGCGAAGGGTGCCCCTACCGTCACCCCGATGCCAATGGAAATTCCAAGGGGTCGGTTCTTGATATTTGCATATCGGCGCCTTGGCTCCGGGCAGGTTGCCGGTCGGTGGCTGTTGGTGATCCGCCGCCCCCGGCCTGGAGGCGGCGCGCAGGCGTCCGGCACGGGCACGGCGATTGCGCGCCCGGAGTCTGCGTTGGGAGGGGCATGGTGACGAACCGGAAGCGATATGTTCCACAGCCTGGAGGGCCGCAAATGGGGCTCGTCGGATGGCGCGGTGAGTGACAGGATGCGCCGCATGAAACCACATTGGATCCTCCTGGCTGCGGCGTTGGGCGCCGGTGAGGTCGCGGTGGGCGATGACTTGCGCATCGGTCTCATTGGCCTGGACACCTCGCATGTGATCGCCTTTACGAAGGTACTCAACGATCCCGCCCAGCCCGGGCACGTGGCCGGAGGCCGGGTGGTGGCCGCCTTCAAGGGGGGCAGTCCGGACGTCGAGTCGAGCCGCACGCGGGTGGACGATTACACGCATCAGCTGCAGGCGGACTTCGGCGTGCGGATTTGCGACACGATCGGGGAATTGTGCGGCCAGGTGGACGCCGTGATGCTGGAGAGCGTGGATGGTCGGCCGCATCTGTGGCAGGCCATCCCGGTGATCCTGGCCGGAAAACCCCTCTTCATTGACAAGCCCATGGCGGGGTCGCTGGGCGATGTGCTGGCCATCTTTGACCTAGCGGCGCGGCACGGGGTGCCGGTGTTCAGCGCGTCGTCACTTCGCTATGGACGCCACACGCAGGCGGTCCGGCAGGGCGCCATCGGGAACGTGCGGCGCGCCGAAACGACCAGTCCGTACCACGTGGAGCCGAAACACCCGGACCTGTTCTGGTACGGCATCCACGGGGTGGAATCGCTCTTCACGGTCATGGGGCGCGGCTGTGTCTCGGTCACCCGGGGCACGACGGCGGATGGCCTGGTCGAAGTAACCGGGGCTTGGGAGGGCGGCCGGATCGGGATCTACCGGGAAAGCAAGGGCTACGGCGGTCGGGCGGAGGGGGATCACGGGGCGATGGACGTAGGAAGTTACGACGGTTACGCGCCCCTGGTGGCGGAGGTGATGGGGTTCTTTCGGACCGGCATCGCGCCGGTGGCTCCCGAGGAGACGGTCGAGTTGTTCGCGTTCATGGAGGCGGCGGACGAGAGCAAGCGGCGGGATGGCGCCCCGGTGGCGTTGCGCGAGATCTATGAACGCTATGGCCACCAACCGAAGGAAGGCGCCGAGTTGGTAAGTGTGCGGCGCATTTGGGACCAGGCGCCCCACTGTGCCTTTACGGACCTGATTCGCTTCCGGGACGAGTGGATTTGCACGTTCCGCGAGGGGCAGGGACACGTTTCGCCCGACGGAGCCATCCGGGTGATCGGGTCGAAGGACGGGGTCGATTGGGCATCCCTGGCGCGATTGACCTCCGAAGAGGCGGATTTGCGGGATCCGAAGCTTTCGATCGGCCCTGACGGACGGTTGCTGCTGGTGGCCGCGGCGGCGTTGCATCCGCCGGGACCGGTGCGGCACCAGACGATGACGTGGTCTTCCGCCGATGGTCGGGTCTGGGAAGCGCCCGTTCCGGTGGGGGATCCCGACCATTGGTTGTGGCGGCTGACGTGGCATCAGGGCGAGGCTTATGGCGTGGGTTATCGGACGGCAGGGGGCAGCGGCACCCGGCTGTACCGCAGCGCGAACGGGAAGTTCTTCGGTTGTCTGGTGTCCGACCTGTTTTCGGCGGGAGAGGGGAACGAGGCCAGTCTGGCATTCGCGCCCGATGGCACGGGAGTGTGTCTGTTGCGCCGGGATGGCCAGCCCGGCTCGGGTCAGATCGGCGTGGCGGGCCCGCCCTACTGTGAATGGCAATGGAAGGACCTGGGCGTGAAGATCGGCGGGCCGAAGCTGCTCCGTCTGCCGGACGGTCGGTACGTCGCGGGGGTCCGGCTCTACGATGGCGGCGCCCGGACGTCCCTCGCGTGGGTTGACCCGGCGGCGGGCACGATTGAGGAATTCCTGCGACTGCCCTCCGGCGGTGATACGAGCTATCCCGGCTTGGTCTGGCGGGACGGATTGTTGTGGGTCAGTTACTACGCTTCCCATGAGGGGCGCACCGCGATCTATCTCGCCCGGGTGAAGCTCCCTCCGCGTGAACCGGGCGATGGGGGCATCGCCTTCGTCGCCCCGCGGGGTTTTCGGGACGATGCCGGCTCGTATGGTTCGCTGCTGGTGTCGGCGGACGGACGGCGGGTTTCATCGGCGTCGGAATGGGCGGCGCGGCGGAGGGAGATCCGGGTCGCTTGGGACGAGTTCCTGGGGGAATGGCCGCCGTTGCTGGAGGCGCCGCGGTTCGAGGTCCTGGCGACCGCGGCCCGGGAAGGGCTGTGCCAGCAACGGGTGCGGGTCCCGATTGCTCCGGACCGCGCGGAGGAAGGCTGGCTGCTGAAGCCTCCGGGCGAGGGCCCCTTTCCGGCGGTGTTGGTGCCCTATTACGAGCCGGAGACGAGCGCCGGGCTGAATCCGGCGAACGCGCTGCGGGATTTCGGTTATCAGCTGGCTCGACGAGGTTTCGTGACGCTTTCGATCGGGTCGCCGGGGGGCGACGCCCGGCAGCCGGATCCCGGACGGACGGACTGGCAGCCGCTGTCCTTTCTGGGCTACGTCGCGGCCAACTGCCTTTCTGCGCTGGCGGGTTTGCCCGAGGTGGACGCGGCCAGGATCGGGGTGGTGGGGCACAGCTACGGCGGGAAGTGGGCGTTGTTTGCGGCGGCGTTGGACGCCCGGTTTGCCTGCTGTGTGGTCAGCGACCCGGGCATCGTCTGGGACGAATCGCGTCCGAACGTCAACTACTGGGAACCGTGGTATCTCGGGCGGGAAGCCGGTACGACGCGTCGGCCGGGCATCGTCTCGGAGGACAACCCGCGCACGGGCGCCTACCGGCGTTTGGTGGAGTCGGGGCATGATCTGCACGAGGTCCTGGCCCTCCTGGCGCCGCGCCCCTTCCTGGTTTCGGGCGGGGCCGAGGACCCGCCGGAGCGCTGGCGGGCGTTGCATCGGTTGGTCGAGGTCAATGAGGTGCTCGGCTTCCGGCGCCGGGTCGGCTACACGCACCGCGAAGGGCATGCGCCGACCGAGGAATCGAACGACCAGATCTATGCCTTTCTGAGCTGGGCGCTGCAGCCCTGCGGCTGAACGCCGGTGGGACCCCGGGGCCGCGGATCTCAGCCCCGACGGCCCGTCAGCGGCTGCGGCCTGCTGAACCGATGCGGCTCAGCCGTATCGATTCAGTAACGCGTAGTCGCCGACGTGCAGTCGGCGCATGATTCAGCTGGGATAGGGCTGCCTGTTACCGAGGGCGACGATTCACCGAAAGGTGACTGCTGATCGGAATCGGCAAGCCCGCGTAAGCTCTTGGATTTCAGCGCCGACTACACGTCGGCGGCTACCCCCTGTTGAACCGATGCGGCTCAGACGTAAAGGGCGAGTTGCAGGTCGCGCACCAGGACGCTCATGAACGGGTAGCGCCGGTTCGGATCACGGTCCAGGCACTTCAGGATGATCCGTTCCAGGGCAAGCGGCACGGCTTCGTTGACGCTGCGCGGCGGGAGGAAATCAAGGCTCCGATCCAGTTGCCGGCGCAGGACCTCGTCGGCGCTGTCGGCGGGGAAGGGCTTGCGAAAGGTGACGAGTTCGTAGGCCGTGGCGCCGAAGGCGAAGATGTCCGCGCGGTGGTCAACGGGTTCGCGGAGGAGTTGTTCGGGCGACATGTAGGCCGGGGTGCCCGGGTTGCTGGAGAGTTTGCGGGCGAACTCCGGACGGGGCAGGGCGAGGTCGAAATCGAGCAGGCGCAGGCTGCCGCCGCGACTGAGGACGATGTTCTCGGGCTTGAAATCGAGGTGCATGAAGCCGCTTTCATGCACGTGTTCGAGGGCGATGGCCGCCTCGATGAGGATGTTGCCCAGATACTGTTCGAGCAACGGATCCGCCTGCGCCATGAGCAGCTTGAGGTTCGCGCCCTCGATGTACTCCATCGCGAGGTAATGCACGCCGTCGACCTTGCCGTGATCGAGATATCCGATGATGTGCTCGTGCTGGTGCAGGCCCGCGAGCACCTTGCAACCGCGGACGAAGCGTTTGCGGGCGGTGAGGTCGAACCGGTTGCCGGTGTGCAGGCAACGGATGGCGCAGGTGCCTTGTTGTCCGTTCGTGGCGAGCCAGATGTCGGCCATCCCGCCGCTGTTGATCAGCTCGTGCAGCACGTACGCGCCAAACGGTCCCGGCTGCAACCGGCCGTCGGCGTCGACTTTGCGCTTCGTGAATCCCAGCATGCGTGAGGCAATCTCGACCGACAGCATAGTGGCTGCGTCGCGGGTTAGAAGTGGGCGTTTGAACGCCCACCCGGGCGCGGCGGACGGTTGGCCCGCCAGCACGGCAGGCGACGCCTTTTAGCGGGGTCGGGCGACGAGTTTCTGGAACTCGGGCAGGCTGCGAAGCGGCTGGAATCGCGGGTCGGAGGCGGCCAGCTTTTGCAGGTCCACCGCCTCGGCGTTGGTGGCGAGGCGCTGCCGGTTGAGCGTGAGACAAGTGCTCAGCGAGGCAATCGCCTCGGCGTTTTGCCCCGTGTAGACCTGTGCGCCCGCGAGGTCATACCAGAGTTCCGGCTGGTCAGGCATGAGCGCCACCAGCTTCCGGAGGGCCTTCGCGCTGCGACCGTACTGTCCGATCTTGACGTAGGCGTCGGCCACGGCGATGAGGATTTCGACGCTCGCCTCGGGGCGTTCGACGATTTCGTCCAGCACGCGGAAAGCCTCGTTGGTCCGGTTGACCTGGGCATAGGCGAGGGCGAGTTGGAGGGCGGTCTCCTGATTCGTGGGCTGGTCGCGGTAGGTCTTCTCGTAGCCGGCCAGCGCGCCCTGGACCTGCTCGACGGTCATGGCGTTTTGCTGGAACGTCCGCAACTGATCGATGACAGTGCGGAGGTAGCCGCTCTCGACGTCGAACTTGAAGGCCGTCTCGGCCAGCAGCAGGGCGTCCTCCATCCGGTTGAGGCCGGCGAGGAGCTGGACGTAGCGCGAGACACTTTCGGGACTGTAGGGGCAAAAGGCGAAGGACTGTTTGAAGGCGAATTCGGCCTCCCGGGTCAGCCGGGCCCGCTCATCCGGATCCGTGGTGTTTCGGATGCGCCAGTCGTAGAGCCCGCCGATCGAACCCCGGAGCTTGGCGAACGATTTTTGAGCGTCGCTGTCACGCACGAACTTCGGATCCCCGGTGTAACCCCTCAGATTGCCCTGCCGGTAGACGCGGGTGACGAAATCACACAAATCGGCAATCGGCGTGTCATGGTCGACCCAGTCGCCGCAGAGTCGGGCCGAGTACCGCTTCCAGAATTCGTGGTCCCGATCGAGCATTTCCTGGGTGAACTCCCCGACCGGTTCGCGGTTGATCTTCATGATGATCCCGTACGGCGAGAGATGCGGGTACATCCATTCGAGGGGAAAGCTCTCCTCGACGTAGAACTCGTGGTCGGGATTCTGATCGAAGATGACCTTCGTAAGCAGCGCGTTGATCGCCATCACGGCGACCTGTCCGGCCACCTGGATGCGCCCGCCCGGCAGTTCGTGAAACTCCTCGCCGGGTTTGACCTGGCGGGGGGCGGTCGGGTTTTGCTGGTCGTGGAAGTACCGTCGCTGGGCATCTGCCATGTAGGCGTCGAAGCAGTCCTGCAGATCCAGCGGTGACGGGGTATAGATCTCCTTCTCGGGATAGAGCCCGTAGCCGCGTCGACGGGCCTCGACGGCGGCGCCGTAGCCGAGGTAGAGACGATCGAAAGGCGCCACGATGTTGGTCAGGCTGGCGACGCTGCGGGCCAGGAAACCGGTCTTGTAGAGCTTGCCCTGGGCCTTGAGTTCCCGCTCCTCCTTCCCGAGGAGCATGTCGCTGACAAACATGACCGCATCCCGGAGAAACGGGGGGTCCTCCTGCGTGCTGCGGTTGTAGTGGGCGCGGATGTAGTTCAGGTAGGTGTTGTCCGCGAGGGCGTTCTGCGTGATGATGTAAACGTCCCGCCGGTCGAACTCCGGATCCCGCCGCCGCGAGGGTTTGATGAAGCTCTCGCAGAAAATCATGTAGGTGGGGCAGAACCGGCCCGGATCCGTGCCGCCGAAGAGGATGGCGTTGCGGGCCATCTCGGGATAGACATCGAAGGGCGGGGTAAACATGTCGTGCCCGAACCAGAACCCGAAAACGTGGCCGCGCTGCTCGTTTTCCGGCCAGTGCGAGATGACTGAATACAGGGGAATGAGGGCAAAGCAGCCGAGGAAGATGGCGGGGTTCAACCGTTCCCGATGGTATAAAACGAGCCCCATGAACGTCAGGGTCAGGACCAGGACGAAGGTGGCCGCCAGCACGACGAACACCGGTCGGGTGAAGGAGAAATGGGCGAGGGTGCCCCAGAAACCGCTCCACAGCGTGCCGAGCCCGGCCACCCCCAGTTCGGGATCGCCGTAGGCTTCGAGCAGCCGCGCCGCGAGCCAGTAGAGGGAGAACGCGCCCGCCACGGCGCCGCCCGCCCACACCGTGGTCCGGACCTGGGTGTAGAACTTCAGCAGCATGGCCGAGATGAGCGTGAGTCCGAATCCGGTGAACATCGCAATCACCACGTGCGAGGCGGTGAAGAACACGCGCGTGAGATCGCGGCTCTGCTTGTCGGGCGTGGGGTTGAGCAGAATGAGCAACAGGAAGGCCAGACACGCGTAGATCGCGGTGTTCCCGATGATCCAGGCGCGTTCGCGCTGCTGCATCTGGGTGTAGAAAAAGAAGGGCACGAGTGCCAGCAGGAGGAACACCACGTGAAATTCCTCCGCCGCCCCCTCGAAGTACATCGCCAGCTGCATGATGAACCGCCACGGATCATGGAAAATGTCCGTCGGATTGGTCCGCTCGTACTGGCCGCGGCTGAACGCGTGCCAGAACCCGTCGAACGTCCGGGGATAGGCCCAGTTCATTGGCGGGTTGCTGACCGAGAGCAGCGGCATGATGAAGTAGAACTGCGCCGCCACGATCCATGCCAGGAAGGTGATGAGCACCGGAAGCCACTCGGAAAGCGGTCCGACATAGCGTTTGCCCGGACGGCCCAGGAGGCCGAGCGAGAGGGTGTTCAGCCACTGGCATCC
The DNA here is from genome assembly GCA_024233305.1 of Verrucomicrobiales bacterium. Lineage (GTDB taxonomy): Bacteria > Verrucomicrobiota > Verrucomicrobiia > Limisphaerales > J093 > J093. The sequence continues at coordinate 127,287 of JACKPV010000022.1, read as the reverse complement.
GGTATGGCCGGGTCGGGCTTCATAGGCCAGCAGACCGCCGGTCTTGTGGGTCAGCCAGGCAAAGGCACCGAGGGATCCCAGCCCGACGGCGTAATAGATGCGGAGCAGGACCTTGTTGTCATCGAAGGCGGTGAACAGCTCGAGGGACATCAGAATCAAGCCCAGCACGAAGACCAGGCTGTTGATCAGGAACGCATCGCGACCCAGGCGCGGACGGGTCATCGCGACCAGGACTTCGAGGCCCATGGCGGCGACGATCAAGGTCTGGTGGTTGTTGAAACAGATGCCGAAGAGGAAGGCCGCGAGGTAGAGATAGCGCTTTTGTTCGGGGGTGTAGACCCAATGCAGCAGGCAAACCAGCACGCCCACGAGGGAAAGCACGCTGAGGGTGTAAACCTCGACGATGACCGCCTGGCTCCACATGAACCCGTTGAAGCCGATCAACAGCGCCGCCACCGTGCCCGACACCACGCAGATCGCGTCCTCGCGCCGCCGGTCGATGTCCTTCAGCCAGGGGATTCCCTCGAGGATCATGCTGCTGCCGCGCGACACGATCAGGCCCAGCAGGCCGTTCGCGAGGGCGGCGGCCACGGCCGAGGAGACGGCGACCCGCCAGGCCACGTTGGCGATGGGAAGCAGGTTGGCGAAGACGAAGGTGTAGAGAGTCCAGATCGGATAGCCGGGCGCGTGGGGTACGCCGGCGTAGTAGGATGCCACCGCCAGCTCACCGCAGTCTTCGAGGGTCAGATCAGGGGCGAGCGTGATCAGGTAGGTGAGCAGGGTCAACGCGGTCGTGCCCCAGAAGGTCCACCAGTCGATCTTGCGGAAGAGCGGTGGCCGTGTCGAGCCGGCGGAGAGCAGGGCCATCAGCCGCCGTCCCCAAGCTGCGATCCCACTCGTGAAGGGGGCGGCGGGCGCCGGGACTCCCGCCACCGCCTCTGCTGCGGGCGTGGCGGACGTGGCCTCCGGAAGCACCGGTGCGTCGCCCGGCGAAGCCCCCGGTTCACCGGTCCCTGCGGCCCCTTTGAAACGTCGATATTTCTGCTTAGCCATGACTCCTGACCCGCGGTGTGAACCCGGGCCGAAAAGAAGACTCAGTTCAGAGACAACGGAAGCGTTTGTCCATTCGATTCTAAGCGCAAAAAGCTGCGCTGCGCATGCCGTTCAGCCGGGTTGATCCGAGGCGCCGCGGTCGCGGACACGCCGTCGGCGCTTGGAACCGGCGGCTTGGCTGGGCGTTCGGGGACCCGACTGCCGGCTACCGTTGAGCGAATGGTGGCGCCTGGGGGAGGCAGCCGGATTCGCCCTCAACCATCCGCGGACCCGAGGTTGGCGCACCGCCACCGGATGGACACGGCTCGGTTGCTTTGGGGCGCGGGGTTCGGCCTGCCGCGGTGGTTTACGGCAGGGGCGGCGGAAGAAATGCCGCGTTTCGGGTCGGCGGGCGGGCGCGGTACGTCGCGCGGGTCACGGCGCCGGCGAGGCTGCCGGCGCCGTGACCCGGTAAAGGCGGGCTTCCGGCGATTGCGGAAGCGCTTCGCTGATCAGGCTTTCGCGTCGACCTGATGCACGTGAATGTCCCGTTGCGGGAAGGGAATGCTCACGCCTTCGCGGTCGAAGGTTTCCTTCACCTGACGGGTGATGTCCCAGTAGACCGCCCAGTAATCGCCGGGCAGGGTCCAGGGACGGACCACGAAGTTCACCGAGGACTCGCCCAGTTCGTGCAGCTTCACGACGGGCGCCGGGTCCTGGAGGACCTTCGGATGGGAGGTGGCGAGCCGTTCGAGGATGGCCTGCGCCTGCTCGATGGAGTCGCCGTAGCCGATGCCAAACACCATGTCCACCCGGCGCTTGTCGGTGCCGCTGATGTTGGTGATCACCCCGCCCCAAATCTGGTTGTTCGGGACGATCATTGACTTGTTGTCCCACGTCTTGATCTGCGTGGACATGAGGTTCATGGCGGTGACGGAGCCCGAGACGCCACCGGCCTCGACGGCGTCCCCGACGTCGAAGGGCCGGTAGACGAGGATCAGCAGGCCGCTGGCGAAATTGCTGAGCGTGCCCTGGAGCGCGAGGCCGATCACGAAGCCGGCGGCGGTGATGACGGCGAGCACGGGGCCGACGGCGATGCCCATGCTGCTGATGCCGATCAGCAGGCCGACCAGGAGGGTTCCTCGCCGGATGGACGTGACGGTGAATTCCCGCAGGAGTTTGGACATCTTCTGCGAGCGGGAGGTGGCCTTGCTGGCGGTCTTCCCCAGCACGACCGAAAGCCCGAAAAACACCACCAGGATGGCGACGAATTTGGCGATGTTCACCAGCCACTTGATGCCGCCCTCGTCGGAGGTCAGCCAGCCGGTGACGTACTTCCAAACCGCCGAGGTATCGGAGACGTCCACGATCACCTCGGAAACCGCGTCCCGATACTTGGTGTAGGGCGCGGCATCGCCTCCCTTCGCGGTCAGCTCGGCCAGGACGATGTTGAAGCGGTCGATCAAGGCGGTGCGTTCGGCGCGGAGGGCGGTGAGGCTTTCGAGCAGGGCCTCCTTGGGGGCGGCGGGGGCGCTGGTCCCGGCGGCGGCTGGCGCGGGCGGCGGCGTTCCGTCTGCGGCCGCGGCGCTGTCGGGGGTCTTCTGCTGTTGGTTTTGCGCGAGCACGCCGATCTCGGCCTGGCTGATCTGGTTCACCTTGGCTTCAAGGAGGCCCTGCCAGCCGTTGGCCTCGATCACCAGTTGCTTCTGGGCGAAGGGCTTCAGCAGCCAACGGAGCTGGTCCACGGCGACCTTCGGATCCGCGATGGTGCGGGCGGTTTCCGGGGCCTCCGGCGTGGCGGCGTCCTGGGCGTGCGAGGGCAGTGAGGCGTCCGCGAAAGCCGCCGCCGCGAGGGCGACAATCGCGAGCCGGGTCGTCCATCCGGTCTTCATCGAGTTCATGCGTTTGGTTTGTGGGGTCCAAGGCCCGGGGGTTCGGGCCCGGTTCAGCCGGTTATTCTATTCAGAAAGGCGGACGGCGCAAGGTCTGCCGTGAAGATCGAACGGGCCCGTCCCGTCCGGGTGCCGGCGGGGAGGTTCCCGGAGCTTGCCGTTCCGGGTAATTCCTCTATCTTGCCCACGCCGGCAAGCGACCGGCGGTTATGAGATCTGGCTTGCTAAATTCGAGGGACCGCAGTCGGGAACGGAGGGCGTCCGGGCTGGCGCTGCTGCTGGGGCTGCTGGTTACGGGAAGCGTCCGCGGGGACACCGGCGGCGAAACGGCGCCGGTGCCGTCAGGGAACCCGGCGCCCTTGCAGGATCTGATCACCTACACGGAGAAGTTCCGCGACGTGATTCCGATGCTGCCGGGCGATCATGACGGTTCGATCGGCATGCTGACCGCCAAGGTGCTCGAAGGCGCGCACTACTCCCGACACCGCCTGGATGACGCGATGTCCGAGCGCTTCTACGAACGCTATCTCCATGCGCTCGATCCGCAGCACTTCCATTTTACGCAGGCGGACCTGCGGGAATTCGAGCAGTATGAGGACCGGTTGGACGACTTGACGCGCCGGCAGGGAAACACGTTCCCGGCCTTCGAGATTTTCGCGCGCTTCCTGCGTCGTCTGGACCAGCGCACCACGCTGGTGGCGGAAATGTTGCAGGCGGGGGAACCGGACTTTACGGACGACGAGGAGTACCTGGCCTCGCGCAAGGACGCGCCCTGGCCGGCGGATTTGGAGGCGGCCCGCAAGCTGTGGCGGCAGCACGCCCGCTACGAGTATTTGCAGGAAAAGCTCGGCGGGAAGCCGCATCAGGAGATCGTGGACACCCTCTCGAACCGCTACAAACGGACGCTGCGGCTGCTGGGCGAATTCGATTCCGACGACGTCATCCAGATCTACCTGAGCGCGCTGGCCAACAGCTACGATCCCCACACCGACTACATGGGGAAGGCCCAGTTGGACAACTTCGCCATCAGCATGAAGCTCTCCCTCTTCGGGATCGGGGCCTTGCTCAGTTACGATGACGGCTACTGCACCATCGAGAGCCTGGTCCCGGAAGGTCCCGCCGAGCGCAGCAAGAAGCTCAAGCCGAAGGACCGCATCGTGGCCGTGCAGCAGGAAGGCGAGGAAGGGGTCGACGTCGTCGGGATGAAGCTGCAAAAGGTGGTGGAGATGATCCGCGGGCGTAAAGGCACCCCGGTGACCCTGACCGTCATTCCGGCGAGCGCGAGCGATTCGTCCGAGCGCAAGCTGGTCACGCTGATCCGCGACGAAATCAAGCTGCGGGATCAGCAGGCGAAGGCGGAACTCATCGATCTTTCGGACGGCGCGGGCCATACCAACCGGTTCGGCGTGATTGATCTGCCGTCGTTCTATGCCCCGGTGGATCTGGGTTCGGCGCAGGATGAGGCCGAGCGGCGGAGCACTTCGGAGGACGTGGCCCTGCTGATCGGGAAGCTCAAGTCCGAGGGCGCCGGGGGGATCATCCTGGACCTGCGACGCAACGGCGGGGGTTCGCTCGAGGAAGCCATCCGGTTGACCGGCTTGTTCATCAAGGAGGGGCCCATCGTGCAGGTGCGCGAGACGTTTGGGGAAATTTCCCGCGAATCGGATCCGGATCCCGGCATCCTTTACGATGGGCCGCTGGTTGTCCTCACCAGCCGGTTCAGCGCGTCCGCCTCCGAAATCCTCGCGGCCGCCCTGCAGGATTACGGTCGGGCGCTGATCGTGGGCGACAAGAACACGCACGGCAAGGGCACCGTCCAGACGATCTTCGAACTCGGTCGTGGCGGAGGGTTTCCCCCGGACGTGAACCCTGGCGCCATCAAGGTCACCATCCGCAAGTTCTATCGCGCCAACGGCGAATCCACGCAGATGCGGGGCGTGGCGCCGGACATCGTCCTGCCGTCGGTGAACAACCTGCTCGAGGTGGGGGAAGCCAACCAGAAATACGCGTTGCCCTGGGATACGATTCCGAGCGCCGACTATCAGGCCGTGAACCAGATTGCGCCCTGCCTGCCGGAACTCCGTCGGCGGAGCGAAGCCCGCGTCGCGAAGGACAAGGACTTCGGATACGTCCACGAGGACATGGCCGAATACAACCGGCGGCAGGCGGACAAGATGGTCTCGCTGAACGAGGCCGTCCGCCGGCGCGAGAAGGAAGAGGCCGACGCCCGCAAGGAGGCGCGCGACAAGGAACGCGCCGCCCGGGATCCGCTGCCCGAAACCCGCTACGAAATCACCCTGGCACTTGCGGCCCAGCCCGGCTTGCCCGACCCGGTTTCGGCCCAGGCCGGGGACGACGAAGAAGCCGGCGCGGCCGATGAGAGCCCGGACGCCGACCCGGCCCTGGCGGAGGACGAAGAGGAGTCCGCGCCCCTGGTCGATGTCACCATGAAGGAGGCGAAACGGATCCTGCTCGATCTCATCGAGTTGACCCGCCCCCAAGGAGCGGACGGGTCGCGTCCCGTGGCGGTCACCCGGCGATGAGAGCGTCGTCTTCGGGATCCGACCCGGCGGCGTTCGGACCGCTTCCGGGTTCCTCGCCGTATGCCTGAGTCCTGGCCCCTCCTGCGCTCGATACTGCTCGGGGATCACCGGATCTTCCGGTTGCGGCATGATTTCCGTCGCTCGCCCCGCACCGGTTCGGAGCACGATTTCTTCGTGTTGGAATGCCCGGACTGGGTGAACGTGGTGGCGCTCACACCGGACCGGCGGATGGTGTTCGTGGAGCAGTATCGTCACGGCACCAACACGCTCGAGTTGGAGATTCCCGGCGGGGTGATGGACCCGGACGACGCGTCCCCGGTGGTCACGGGCATCCGGGAACTCCGCGAGGAAACCGGCTTCGAAGGTGTGAACGCGCGGGTGCTCGGGTGGGTGGCGGCCAATCCCGCCATCATGACCAATCGCTGCCACACGATTCTCGTCGAGGACTGCGAACTCCGGCATCCGGCGCAATTCGATGCGGCGGAGGACCTGGTGACGCGCCTGATTCCGGTCGCCGAAGTGGCGGGATTGGTGGCCGCGGGGCGGGTCCGTCACTCCCTGGTTGTCGCCGCGCTGCACCATTTCGCGCTGCACGCAGCGGCGGCCGTTTGACCGGCGATAGGCTTCCGTGTCCGGGGGGGATCGCAAGCAGTATTTTTGACACTCCTCTTTTGAGTGGTGATTCCGGCGTCGGCGTGATTCCCTTGCGGGGTCCGACGCATGAGGCATCCGCTGCTTCCAGTGTTGCTTTGGTATGTGGCCGGGTTGCTCCTGGGTTGGGCGCTGCCGTGGTCCTCGCCGTTGCTCTTCCTGCCCGCCTTCGGGTTGCTGGGCGTCGCGCTGTTCGCTTCGCGCGGTGGTGTCCGGGCGCTGCGCGCGTTGTTGGTGAGCATGGGTTGGCTCAATGTCACCCTGGCGACCACGCCGCTTTCCCCCTTCGATCTGCGACAGGCCCACGATGGGGAGCCGGAACTGGTCCGCCTGCGGGGCATCATCGACCGCGATCCGGAACCGCGTCGGGTGGTGCGGAACGGGGAGGAGCAATGGCGCACCCGCGTGATCCTGTCGACGCGGGCGGTTGCGGTGCGCGAGGTGTGGGAGCCCGCCCGGGGACGGGTGCTGGCGCAATTGCCCGCGCTGCTTCCCGACGGCCACCACGCGGGGCAGGCGGTCGAAGTGTATGGCATCCTGCGCCACCCGGCGGGTCCGGTGGTCGAGGGCTTGTTTGACTGGCGGCAACATCTGCGCCTTCAGGGGATCCATTTTGAACTGGAGACGCGGGATCTCCGGGACTGGCGCCGGTGGGGAAACCGCGACGTGCCGGCGGGCCTGCCGCATCGTTTTCGGGATTGGGCCCGGCGGACCCTGTCCCGGGGCCTGCCCGAGGATGAGCCGGTCCGGTTGCTGTGGGCGATGGTGCTGGGGTGGCGGACGGGGTTGACCGACGAGGTGGCGGAACCGTTCATGCATTCGGGAACGATGCACCTGTTCGCGATCAGCGGGCTGCATGTGGCGTTGCTGGCGGGGATCCTGGTGGCGGTGCTCCGCGTGCTCCAGGCGCCGCGGGCGGCGTGCGGCGCGTTGGTGATTCCACTGTTGTGGTTCTACGTGGCGGCCACCGGTTGGCAGGCCTCGGCGGTCCGGGCCACGATCATGATGACCGTGGTCATCCTCGGTTGGAGCCTGCGCCGACCGTCGGATTTGTTGAACTCGCTGTGCGTGGCGGCGCTGGTCATCCTGTTGGCGGCGCCGCTCCAGCTGTTTCGCGCCGGATTTCAACTGTCCTTTTGCGTTGTCCTGACCCTGGCGGTGCTGTTGCCGGTGCTGGAACAGGCGCCGGCGCGGATGCTCGCGGTGGATCCGATGCTCGCGCCGGAACTCGTGACCGGGGGGCAGCGCCTGCTGCGGTCGAGCGGCCGCTGGGCCCTCGGCAGCCTGATGGTCTCGTTGTCCGCCTGGCTGGGGTCGGGGCCGTTGGTTGCGCATTACTTCCACCTGGTCACGCCGGTCAGCCTGGGGGTCAACGTGCTGATGGTCCCGCTCGGCGCCGGCGTCTTGATGAGCGCGCTCGCCAGCCTCGCCACCGGGGCCTGGGCCGCGCCGCTGGCCGAGTGCTTCAACCACACGGCGTGGCTCGGGATGACCACCATGCTGCGGTTGAGCGAAACCGCGGCCGAATTGCCCGGCGCCTGGTGGCAGGTAGCATCGCCGGGTTGGTGGCGGATCCTCCTCTTCTATGCGGTGCTGTTCGGTTTGGTGGGCGGGCAGTGCTGGCGGGCAGGACGACGGCGTTGGGCGCCGTGGCTCGTCGGCCTTCCCGTCGTGGCCCTGACCGTCGCCGGCTGGTGGGAACGCGCGCTGGTGCGCGTGACGATCATCGCGCCCGACGGCGGAGGCGTGGTGTGGAGTGATGCCGCGGGGGGAAGCGAGGATTTGCTGGTCGATTGCGGCGATGAACGCGCCGTGGATCGGCTGGTCCGGCCCCTGCTCGCCTCCAGGGGGGTAAACCGCGTGCGGACGCTGGCCCTGACGCATGGGGACGTCCGGCATACCGGTGGCGCCGCGTGGCTGGTGGAGAACCTGCCGGTCCGGACGGTGGGGGTCAGCGGGTTGCCGTTCCGTTCTCCAGGCTATCGTTCGTTCCTTGCGGGGCTGACCAACGGCGATCCCACGGTCCGGACAGTTTTCCGCGGCGACCGGCTGGCAGGCTGGCACGTGCTGTACCCGGGGCCGGAGGATGGTTTTCCCCGCGCGGACGACAAGGCCCTGGTCCTGGCGCGCGTTGTTCACGGGGTGCGGTTGCTGCTGTTGTCGGACCTCGGGGAGGCGGGACAGGGGGTCTTGCTGCGGAGCGGTCAATCGCTCGCGGCGGAGGTCGTGGTTACCGGAATACCGTTGAACGAGGAGCCGCTCGGGCCCGAATTGCTCGCCAGGATTTCGCCGCGGGTGGTGGTCCTTGCCGACGCCGAATGGCCTCCTTCGCGGCGGGCGCCCGCGGCGGTTGTGCGCCGGATCGAGGCGTCCGGGGCCGTGGTCTTGCCCGTCAGTCAGGAGGGAGCGATCACGCTCGAACTGCGTCCATCCCGGTGGGAACTCCGCACGATGAGCGGCCGGCGACTGCGATTGGCGGCCCCGCCGTCGACGGGGCGTCCGTCCGACCGGTTCAACCCGCCAGGACCGCCTTGATGCAGCGATCCAGTTCCTCGTCGCTGTTGTAGAAGTGCGGCGAAAGCCGGATGAACTGGCGCTGCTGCCGGTCGGTGCGGAGCGAGGTGAGGATGCCGGAAGCGGTCAGCCGTTGGTGGAGCGCCGCCGGATCACCGCGCGGGGGCCGGAAACTCAGGATGCCGCCGGCATGCGCCTCGGGCGTGTCCGCGCCCCCCAGGATCTCCATGCCACCCTCCTGCAACCGGGCGCCGAGGAAACGTCGCTTGCGGAGCACTTCGCGCCCGATGGCCTCGATGCCGACCTCGAGCAGCAGTTCCAGGGCGGCCCGCATGCCCACCAGCTCAAGCAGGTTCGCGGTGCCGGCCTCGTAACGTCGGGCATCCGGACGGAAGCTCAGTTCCGGTTGAGCCACGAAATCCGGGCAACGCAGGTTGTGCCAGCCATAAACCGTCGGCCAGAGCTCGTCCTGCACGCTCCGCCGCACGTAAAGCAGGCCGGCGCCGCACGGTCCGAGCAGCCACTTGTGGGCGTCCGCTGCCACGAAATCAACCCCTTCAACCTCGAACGGGAATGCGCCCAAGGTCTGGATGCCGTCCACGCAAAACCGCACCCCGCGGGATTGCAGCTCGCGTCCGATGGCGCTCAGGTCCGGGCGCCAGCCGGCGACGAAGTGACACGACGCCAGGCTCACCAGCCGGGTGCGGGCGTCGACCTCGCGCAGGACGTCCCCGAGCTCGATCCGGCCCAGCTCTGCCGGACGGATGGAACGTACCTCGACCCCGCGCCGCGCCAGGGTCATCCAGGGGTAGACATTGCTCGGATAGTCGTCGGCATAGCACACCACGTTGTCGCCGGGTTCGCAGGCCAGACCGTTGGCGACTAGGCTCAGTCCCAGCGAGGTCGGTCCCACGAGGGCGACCTCGTCGCGGTCGGCGCCGAGTAATCGCGCGGCCAGCTCGCGGGTTTCCGCCAGGAACGCCGGGGGCAGCACTGCTTCCTGGTCGCCGGTTTCGCAGGCTTTGGAATAAGCGCGAATGGCCTCGCTCACCCGCAGGGGCAGGGGACTGACCGCGGCGTGCGCGAGGAAGACCTTCCCGTCCGTCACCGGAAACTCCCGGCGGCGTGCGGCTTCGTCCTGGAAGAGGGAGGGAATCGTCATGGGAACCCGGACGGGTTCAACCGCGCGACGGAGAAAAGCAAACGCGCGCCGGCTCCCCCGAGGTGGAAGCGACGCGCGAAGCGCCGGAAAGCGTCGGGCGGACTAGCCGGCGAGGACCGAATCGAGCTTCTGCTGCAGTTCCTTCTTGCTCTTGAGTCCGACGATGGTGTCGGCCACCTGGCCGCCTTTGAAGAGCAGCAGGGTGGGAATCCCGGTGATCCGGTACTCCGACGCGAGGCCCTGGTTTTCGTCGACGTTGACCTTGCCGATGCGCACTTTGCCGTCGTATTCGCCGGCCAGTTCATCGAGGACCGGCGCGATCATGCGGCAGGGGCCGCACCACTCGGCCCAGAAATCCACCAGGACGGGCTGGGTGCTGCCGAGGACCTGTTGACTGAAATTCCCTTCGTTCAGTTGAAGAATGTTGGCTGCGGCCATGTTCGGTGAATTGCTTGGCGGACGGCTCCCCCGGTCGGGGGCCACCGTCCGTCGGTGGGCTGGTAAACTCAGACGAGAAGGAAGACCCGCACGACGGCGGCGATGGCGAGCACGGCCGCGGCCACGGCCAAGCCGATGTCCAGCGGGCTCAGGCTGGCCGCGGCGGCCGCCGCCGGGGCCACGCGCGGGGCCGGGGCGGGGCGCGAAACCGGGCCGGGAGCGGCTGCGGCCCGCGCCGGGGCAGCAGGCGATGCGGCGGCCGGAGCTGCCGCCGGAGCCTGCGCGGGAGCCGCGGCCGGGGCGGCCGCCGCGGCCACATTGGGCGACGGAGCGGCCGGGCGCGGAATCTTGATGGTGGGCGCCGCCGTGGGTTTGGGCGGAAGGCTGATGCGAACCGTTTCCTTCTTGGGCTGCACCTTGCCGCTTTCTGCGGGCTTGGGTGGCGTAGCGCCGGCCGGAGTGTTGGGAGTTTCGTCTGCCATACGTTTTGCGCGGCAGGCTACCGGCGCGGGACCGGAGTGTCAAACCGAAAGCCCGTCGCGCGGGCTGCTTGTGTCCGATCCGGCCCGCTGGTAGCCTGCCCGCGTAATCGGACGAAACACCAAACCAGGACAACCGTGAGGGGCCGGGCGAATCCAAAGGTCGTATGGGTGGCGGGTGCTGCCAAGGTCCCTGTGGCGCGTCAACTTCCGGTGTCCGACGAGCCGCGGGCGGGGTGTGTGCGGCGGTCCCGCCGCTCGGGGAGGCGCGCGCGTGGTGGCGGCTTTCCTGGCCCAAGGGTCATCCCCGAGCCATGAGGTTTCCGCCCGAAGCCAAGCTCGAGTTCGTCGGCCGGTTGGGCGGGGATTGGCGGGAACTGGCAGACCTCCTCGGCATCCCTGCCGCCGAGCAGCGCCAGTTCACCGCGGAGCATCCGGGGAAGGAGGGGCGGGGTATCTGGAACTGGCTTGAGGTGCGCGAGGAACTGGAGCGGCTTCCGGACGCCCTGGCGAAAGTCCGACCGGATCTCGTGCCGCTCTTCACCGATCCACCGCCCGCGCCGGAAGAGGCATCCGTCCGTTGGGAAGGAAGTCCGTATCCGGGCCTCGAGTGGTTCAGGCCGTGTCATGCCCCGATCTTCTTCGGTCGGGATCGGGAGGTGGACCAACTCGAGGCGGCGTTGCGGGGCGAGGGACGTCTCGTGGCGGTCACCGGGGCCTCGGGCGCGGGGAAATCGTCGCTGGTTGCCGCCGGTCTGATCCCGCGGCTCGAACAAGAATCCGGCCCCGCAGGCTTTCGCTGGATTCGGTTCACCCCCGGCGGAATGGGCGGCGGGGAAGAGGACCGGGGCGCCGATCCCTTCCTCGCTTTCGCCGCCGCTCTGTGCGGCGAATTGAAGGATCGTGGCCTCGATCCGTCCGAGGTTCGGGAACAACTGCGAAGTGCGCAACCGCTGGATGGCTTGCTCCGGCCGGGGAAACCGCCGGCGACGGGCAGCGCCGGGTTCCTGGTGTTCATCGACCAGTTCGAGGAACTCTTCACCGCCGTGGCGGAGGTGCACCGGACGCCGTTTGTCTACCTGCTCCGCCGGTTGGCGCGCGCGCCGGGCCTGCGGACGGTCCTCACGTTGCGGGCGGATTTCTACCCGCAATGCCTGGCCATTCCGCCGCTCGTCGAGCTGCTGCGGACCTGCGAGTTTCCCCTCGCGCCCCCGGATGCGGTGGCGCTCATGCAGATGATCACCCGGCCGGCGGTCGAGGCGGGTTTGTGCTTCGAGCCGGACACCCTGCCGGGCCGCATCCTGCGCGACACCGGCGCCGAGCCGGGCGCGCTGGCCCTGATGGCCTATGCGCTGTCGGTGCTGCACGAGGACTGCCGGGCATCCGGCACGCGGCTGACGGAGGTCGCCTACGACGCCTTCGGGGGCGTGTCCGGCGCCATTGCCCGGAAGGCGGAGGAAGCCTTCGCGGCCCTGGGCATCGAGGCGCAAGCGGCGCTTGGCGCGGTGTTCAAGGAACTCGTGGACGTGGACCCGGAGCGGGGTATTCCCACGCGGAAACGCGCGCCCCGCAGCCGGTTTGCCGGGTCGGCGGCGGCGCTCGAACTGATCGACACATTTGCCAAGCACCGGTTGCTGGTGGGGAACGAGGATGGCGGGCATGCGGCGGTGGTGGATGTGGCGCACGAAGCGCTGCTCGTCCATTGGCCGCGGCTGCGCGATTGGATCGCCGCGCGGTTCGACGATTTCCGGCAGTTGCGGCAGTTCCGGCTCGAAGCCGCCGAGTGGGCACGGCTGGGTGGCCTGGAGAGCCATCGCTGGCCGCACGAACGGCTTTTCCTGATGCAGGGGGTGCTCGACCGGCTCGACCCCGAACTGAGCGAGCTCGAACGGGACTTCCTGCGCCCGGAGGCCGAGCGCTTGCTGGCGGAAATCGACCGACCGGAAACGCCGCACGCCCGCCGGGCCTGGATCGGTGAACGCCTCGCCGTGATCGGCGATCCGCGTCCGGGGATTGGTTTGGATGAGAACGGGTTGCCCGAGTTCTGCTGGCTGCCGGTCCCGCCTGGAGAGATCACGTTGGAAGGAAAGGGCAGCCGCAATCAGCGGCGGTTCAAGGTGGCGGCTTTCGAGATCAGCAAGTATCCGGTGACTTGGCGGCAGTACGCGGCGTTCGTTGAGGCGGCGGACGGGTTTGGGAATCCTGGATGGTGGGCGGGCTTGGCGAGGCGAGAAGATGGTCCCGTGATGCGACGATGGGATCTTCCGAACCATCCCGCCATCAACGTCTGCTGGTTTGATGTCGTCGCCTTTTGCCGCTGGCTCAGCCAGCGCAGCGGGCGGGAAGTGCGGCTGCCGACGGAGTGGGAATGGCAGCAGGCAGCCACGAGTGGGAATCCCACGTTCAGCTACCCTTGGGGAACCAACTGGGACGAGGCGAGGGCGAACACTTACTTGTCGAACGTCAACCGGACCGTGGCGGTCGGGCTTTATCCGCAGGGTGCCTCGCCGGTAGGGGCGTTCGACATGAGTGGAAACGTGGCCGAATGGTGCCTGAACAAGTACGGAGATCCGGGCCGGATCGAACCGGGAGGGGAGGAGCGGCGGGTGGTGCGCGGGGGTGCCTGGGGCAGCCATCGTGACGACGTCAGCACGGCCTGTCGGCGTCATGTCCGTCCCGCCGGCCGGGGCGGTTTTCTCGGGTTTCGAGTGGTCACCGTGACGCCCGACAGGAAGTGAAGCCCGAGTCCGCGCCGGGCACACGGAGCCGTCGCCGGCATCTCTGCGGGCGCGGGCAATTGTGGAGTGCGCCGGCAGCCCGCCTCGGCGGAGCGTCGCGAAGACGGGAGCAGAGCGGCGGCGGTGCTTTCGGGGCCGGACGGGCATTCGGTCTTTCTTTCCGCTTCGGAGGCTCCGAAAAGCGGTGTCGGGGCCACCGCAGTCCATAAAGGGGATGGCCGCTGACGCGGCCAGACAGTGATCAGACTCTCATTTGAGGATGGGGGACACACGCACCAACCGAAACCCCAGAGAGCTGTACCGGGCGCCCGGAAGGTTGTCGTCCCGATACGCCGCGCGCGCGCCGTCACGATCGTTGCACCAGGCGCCGCCGCGAACCACCCGACGCGAGGCGCCAGTCTTGGAGGCTTCCCTTCCGTCGTTGGGATCATACGGGTAGTCCCGGAACACGCTTGAGGTCCATTCCCAGACGTTCCCCGTCAAGTCGCTGATTCCCTCCGGGGTCTCCCCCTCGGGGTAGATGCCGACGGGCGTGGTCCGACGGAGGTGGCTTTCGAAGGTATTTGCCCGCCGGCTGTCAAACCGGTCGCCATACGCAAAGGCCCGACCGGATTTGCCGCGCGCTGCTGCCTCCCACTGGGCTTCGGTTGGCAACGCATAGTGTTGGCCGGTCTGCGCGCTCAACCATAGGCAGTACGCCCGCACCTCGTGCCAGCAAACCCCGACCACGGGCTGCGAGGGATCGTTGAAAGCCTGATTGTTCCATTGCCGCGGTTGGGTCTGCCGACCGGCAGGGAAGCTGCGCGCCAACAGCGCGTCGAACTCCTCGTCACGCATCCGCGCGTAGCCTTCCCAGTCCTCCACATAGACGGTGGTCACCCGACCTTCGCGGAGCCAATTCCTCAGGGTTCCAGGGTTCTGCTGATGGAAACGACGTTCTTCGCGCGCTTGCGCCCTCGGTCCGTCCTCGGTTCCCTCGCCCCGGTGCCAAGCCTGATCCTCTTCGCTGGTCCACCAGCGCTGCTCTTCGTAGCCTCCGGCATCCATGAACAGCCGCCACTCCGCGTTCGTCACCGGAAACTGCCCCATTTCGAATTCCGCCAGATCGACGTGGTGAACCGGCCGTTCGTCCGCGTGTCCGTCCTCGCTCCCGATCAGGTAGCGGCCTGCGGGAATCCTCACCATCGGCGGCAGCAGGTAGTCGCCGTGTGGTCCTGGCTTTCGCTCGAAGCGCGGGTCGCCCAGTTCTCCCAACGCCTCTCCCGCTGCGATCCTCGCCCGGAGGTCCGCTTGCAGGGAGCGCGACCGTTCGATCAACGCGGTGCGCAACTCCGCTTTCAACGTCTCCGGAACCGCCACTCCGGCGTCGGCGGCGCAGCGGGCGGCCAGCGGCAGGTTCACCCGGCTGATGGCGCGGACGAACTCCCCGGCGTCCTTGGGCTTCGGCTCGCTGCTGGCCAGTTCCGTCGCCATCGCTGCTGCCAACCGGGTGGTCTCTTCCCAACCGGTCGCTTCGAGTGGCGGCAGGGGATCGGCCTCGGACAGGCCTTTCAGCGTTTCCTCCAGGTTTGGGCTCACCTCGTTGGCCCGCCACTTCTGAGCCACCAACTCGGGATCGAACTCCGCGGCCAGCTTTCGGGCGGCGAAGTATTCCTGGAGCAACTGGTGGAAGAAGGTCACCTCGTCTTCCCGTGCCGGGTCCTGATCGAGAATGGTCAACGCGCAGGCCGCTTCGAGAGCGGCTTCGGCGTCCGGGCCGCCCAGCCGTTCGAGGGCCTGCCCGTGCGGCAGGCTGGCCTTGGCGCCCGGATGTTCGCGCTGCATGTCGAACGCCAGGTCGCGCAATCGGCCCACGAGCGGGCCGCGTTCGGGCAGTTGATGGGGGCCGTTCCATCGTCCCAGGCCGAGTTGGCGGCGGTCGCCTTCGGTCAGGAGTCCGCCGTCCATGAGCGCGGGCAGGGGATGGGGCTTCTCGAGTTCCCGCTGCAAGACCGAGCGGATCAACCGGGTGAACAGGCTCGCCCGACCGTCCGGCACTTCGCCGTCCCGGCTCAGGTCGACCAGCAGCCGCAGGTAGTAGGGCGTGCGAAACAGGTCCAGCTGCGGCGTGCCTCGCAGGTTGGCCCACAGCTTGGCGCCATGCTCGGGCGAATGGCGGTCGATGAACTCGCGGACCTTGGCGTCGGACAAATCCTCGAGGCGCGCCTGCGGGACGGGGAGATCGTTGCTCGAAAGGGAGGCGCTGTAGTCAAGGGTGCGACAGGTGAAGAGCACCCGGTTGCCGGGGTAATCGCGGTCGAGCTCGGCCAGGAACTCCTTCCAACGCCGGACCAGCGGGGCCGGTTCCCCGGGCATTTCGTTGAGCGCGTCGAGGAGGAGGGTTAAGCGACGCTCTTCGAGCAGGGATTTCAGGGACGGAAGGTCGTGCGCCCGGCGGGGTCTTTCCCAGAGCTGTTCGAGCCAGGCCAGCGGGGAGGGTGGGGGTTGGTCGGCTTTCCCGGACGGATAGCGGTTCAGTTCGGCGAGGAAGGTGAGCGGCGGATCGGGGGTTTCCGCCAGGCGAGCGAGTGCGCTTTGGGCGGTTTCGAGCTGGTGATGGCGCAGGAGCGTGGATTTGCCCGTGCCGGGCGCGCCCAGGATGACGACCGCCGGGTGCTGCGGGGTGTCGGCGAGCAGGGAGGCGAGGTCGTCGAATTCGCGGGTCGCCTGCCAGCGCGGGCCCGGGGCCGATTCGCCCTGGTCGATGAGGAGGGTCAGGCGGACGAAGCGTTTGTCCAACGCGTAGCGGGCGTCGGTCCAGCGATGGGCGCAATCGTCGAGGTAAGCCCGGTAGTTCGGCCCGTCGGGGTGAGGCGTGCTCCCCGACGGGCCTACCGGGGGAAATCCAGGCCTTCGAGTAAATCAGCCAGGTCCGGTCGGTTGATCTTGCGGCAGGCGGCGGCGAGGTCGGGGAGGCGGCGGCGGTTTTCGAGCCATTCCCAGATGGCGCGGGCTTCGTGCCCTTTGGCCCAGGTGTCCCGTTCGTCCCTGCGGATGCCAAGATGATCGGCCAGTTCCAGCCAACTCGGGGCGCCCAGGCGTCGGCAGAATTCGATCTTCGCTTCGCGGACCGAGCGTTCGGGAGCGGCGGGGGATGGGGGCGGGCTTGCAGAACGAGGCGGGGGTGCTTCCGGGTTTTGATCCCCGACGCTCGGTCTGGTTGGAATCAGCGCCGGATCGATGTGCCGCAAGCGGTCGACGATCAGTTGGGCGGTGGCCTCGGGCGGGCGGTGGCGCACGTCTGGAACGATGGCGTTGAAGTGGATGCCTTTGACGTCGCCGTCGCCGACGCGCAACGGCAACACGCGCAGGTCGTCGCCCGGTTTGCCGGACTGATGGAGCTTCATGCGCAAGGCCCGGATGGCCTCGTATTCCGCCCAGGTCCAGGGTTTGCCTTCATACCGCTCCGAAATGCAGGGCACGACGAGTTCGGCGCGTTCGTGGTAGATCCGCTGCAATCGGATATCGGCATCCGGGCCGGCGAGCCAGGCCTCGAACCACTCGTCGAAGAAAACGGTTCCCCGGCCCAGCCGCTGTTCGACGGCTGCGGCAATCGAGCGCACCAAATCCCGTTGTTCTCCCGCGAAGGAGAATGCAACCAGAAACCTCTTGGGCAACGTCCGGCTTTCCATAAGGGTGTTCGTGGCCGCCAATCTAGCCAACGGGGGCCTGGCCGGTCATCCGTTTTGTGATCGGCGGCACGGTTCGCTGCGCGAGAGGGCCGGGAAGAGAATGGGTCAGTGCTTGATATCAGCATATCAGGCCTTTCCGGAAGCTCCTTCACGTGGGCCAGTTGCGCAGGTCCCATCCGCCGGCCTTGAATCACTGCATCCGTCACGCCCGGGGACTATGGCGAAGGGGAGGATCAGAGTTCCGCCCCAAATGAGACCATTCTTCAGCCGGTGGCCCCTCGCTCAAACCACCCCGCCTCCCTCCCGGTGAAAAACCTGAGCCGTAACGATTCAGTAACTCGTAGCCGCCGACGTGCAGTCGGCGCATGATTCAGCTGGGATAGGGCTGCCCGTTGCCGAGGGCGACGATTCACCGAAAAGTGACTGCTGATCGGAATCGGCGAGCCCGCGTAAGCCCTTGGATTTCAGCGCCGACTACACGTCGGCGGCTACCCCGTGTTGAATCGATACGGCTGAGAGGCGCACCGCGCGGACTTCGGCGCTGGCGGAACCTTGCGCCGGGCGCCCGGCCCCGGGTATACGGGGATGAATGCGGAGCGGCGGGGATGCGTCGAGTCGGGAGTGTTGATCGAGGCGGCCGCCGGCGGCCTCGCGCGAATCAAAGCAGCATGACAACAAGGCCAAAAGGGCGCGTAACGCGCGCGCTCAGTATCATCGGATTCTGTCTGGGAACAGCCCGCCTCGCGGGCGCTGACCGGCCGAATTTTGTTTTCCTTTACCCGGACGATCAACGCTGGGACGCATTGGGCGTGGTGCAGCGCGAGCAGGGGGAACGCGCTCGATTCCCCTGGCTGCGCACGCCGAACCTGGATGCGCTTGCCGCACAGAGCGTCCGGTTCCGCGAGGCGTTTGTGGTGAACTCGCTGTGTTCGCCGGGCCGGGCCTGCGTCCTGACCGGGCGGTACAGTCATCTGAACGGCATCATCAACAACCGCACCCCCTTTCCCCTCGACGCCTGGACCTTTGCGCGCGGTTTGCAGCAGGCGGGCTACACGACCGCCTATTTCGGCAAGTGGCACATGGGACCCCAGACCGAACGCCCCGGTTTCGACGAGTTCGCCAGCTTCATCGGGCAGGGGAAATACATCGACTGCCCGTTGCTTGTGAATGGTCAGCGGACCCCGACGAGCGGCTGGGTCGACGACGTGACCACGGGTTACGCGGTTGATTTCCTGCGACGGCAAACCGCGGACCGTCCGTTCTTCCTGTGGCTGGGGTTCAAGTCGCCGCACGGCCCGCGGGGCGGCGCGAATCTGCCGGAACGGCTGCGGTCGCTCTACGCGGCTGCAGCGTCCCGTCCCGTGCCCAACCTGGGTGTGCCGGCGATCTACAACGCGGATCGGGAGCCGTCCGGGCCCGGTCGAAACCAGCGGGCCCCGGTGGATGCGCCCGCCGTGCTTACCGCCCACCTGGATTACATGCGGCACATCGCCGGCGTGGACGAGAATGTCGGACGCGTGCTCGAAGCCCTCGAAGCCGGCGGACTGGCCGGTCGCACCGTGGTCGTGTTCACGAGCGACAACGGCTATTACCTCGGCGAACATCAGTTGGGCGACAAGCGGAGCGCCTACGAGGAGAGCCTGCGGGTGCCGTTGTTGATCCGCTGGCCGGGCGGCGCCGCGCCGTCGGTGCAGGATGCCATCGCTTTGAACATCGACCTGGCGCCCACCTTTCTGGACGTGGCGGGGATCTCGGCGCCCGCTTCGGTTCAGGGGCGCAGCCTGCGTCCGCTGCTGGCCGGCCGGCCGCCGGCAGGCTGGCGCCGTTCGTTCTTCTACGAGTATTTCAAGGAGGCGAATTTCGCGGCCCCGACGGTTCTGGCCACACGCACCACGACCGCGAAGCTCATCACGTATCCCGGGCACGAGGAGTGGACCGAGGTGTTCGAGCTGGAGTCCGATCCGTATGAAACGCGCAACCTGATCGGGGCAGGGGAGGTCGGGGGATTGCAGGCCGAACTTGCTGCCGAACACGCGCGTTGGCAGAGCCGGCTCGAGTTTCGGCTCCCGGACGGCGTGGATGCCGGGGCGGGCACGAACCGAAACGCGCCCGCACGCGCCCGCGGACGATGAGGCGGGGGAGGGAAGTGAGAGGGGGCGTTGGCAGCGGTCCAAGCGGCGAAGCGCCCGTGCCCGTCCGTGCGGCCGGCGGACGACGCTGGGTTTTCCGCAGCGCCGCGATGGTGTGCAGTGCGGGGTTGCTGGTCCTGTTGGAGTTGGTCTGCGGGCTGCTGGGCTGGGGGACGGACGTAACGTTGCGTGACGCTTGGGCGAGTTTTGATTCCGGGCGTCCGCTGTTTGTTCCCGACGGGGCCACGGGACGGGTGACCACCGCGCCGAACCGCCGTCGTTTCTTCCAGCAGGAGACCTTTGCCCGCCGCAAGGCTCCGGGCACGTTCCGCGTGTTCTGTCTCGGTGGCTCGACCGTCCAGGGCAATCCATTCGGCAAGCAGACGGCGTTTTCGGCCTGGCTCCAGCGCGGTCTCGAAGCCGTGGATCCCTCGCGGCGATGGGAAGTGATCAACTGCGGCGGGCTGTCCTACGCCAGCTACCGGGTGGCGGCCGTGCTTGATGAGTGCCTCACCTACGAACCCGATTTGTTCGTGCTTTGCACCGGCCACAATGAGTTCCTCGAGGACCGCAGTTTCGGGAACATCAAACGCGCGCCCCGCTGGCTCGCCGCCACTGTCCAAACGGCCTCGCGGCTGCGCACCTTCAATCTGGCGCGCCAGGCCTGGGAGCGTTTCGGATCGGTCCCCCGGGCCAGAACTCGTTCTGCGCCGGGCGGCGCCAAGCTCGCCGACGAGGTGGACGCGATGCTCGATTACGAGGGCGGGCTGAAGCTCTATCGGCGGGATGCCGCCTGGCGCGAGGGGGTCATCCAGGACTTCGAAGCGAACGTGCGGCACATGGTGGCCGCCAGCCGCCGGGCGGGGGTGCCGATCATCCTCGTCAAGCCGGTGAGCAACCTCCGGGATTGTCCGCCCTTCAAGTCCCAGCATCGCGACGACCTCACGCCGGACGAACTCGAACGATGGGCTGCCGCGATGCGGCGAGCGGCGCCGGCGCCGGCGGGCGATCCGCGGGCGTCCATGCTTGATCTCGAAGAAGCGGTCGCCATCGATCCGCGATACGCTGCGACATGGTTCGAGTTGGGGCGGGCCTGCGAGGCGGCGGGCGAGGTTCTCCGGGCGCGGGCGGCCTACTTCGAGGCCCGTGAACAGGACATCTGCCCGTTGCGAATCCTGGCCCCGATGGAGGCCGCCCTGACGCGCATCGCGGCGGAGGAGGGCGTGACGTGTTTGGACTGGCCGGGGCTGTTGGCCGCGCAGGCCCCTTGCGGCATCCCTGGCAACGATTCCCTGCTGGATCACGTCCATCCGTCCATCCCGGGCCATCAACAACTTGCCGGCTCCCTCATGACAACGATGGCCGCCCACGGCTGGCTGGACCTGCCGTCTGAATGGCTGGCCCGCCGCAACCGTGCCTGGAACCACCACCTCGCCTCGCTGCCCGCCGACTATTATGACGCCGGACTCCACGCCCTCGAAGGGTTGCACGCCTGGACGCAAGGCCGTGCCGACGGCCCTGCGGTCGAGTATTGGGCGCTCGGTCGCCGACCCGCACAGCGCATCGTCCGGTTGCCGATCGGGGCATTCCGCCCGACCGGGCGTCCGATCCAGTCGCTGCACGCCACGCCACCCCACTGAACTCCGTCCCGGCTTGCCTGCGGCGGATCCCTCCGGGGACTCGTCGCCGTTACGGGCCTGTGGCGGGGCTGGCTTCTACCCGGCGTCGGTCTTCGGCGTGGTGGCCTTGTCCTTGCCGGATTCGGCCCGGGTGAAGACGGTTTCGGCGACGGTCTTGAGCTTTTCGACGGCTTGCTGGGTGAAGAGACCGACCAAGCTGGCCATGGCCACGAAGCCGAAGGGGCTGGCGTCGCGAGTGCCGGCCTCGGGGGAGAAGAAACCACCGCGAATCGTGAGGTAGAACACCAGTGCGAGGCAGCCGCCGACCATGGGGAGGAAGGCATACATGACCACCCAGCTCCACACCAGTTCGCGGTTGCCGATGTACCACGAGAGCGACCGGAGCGAGTGGATGGTGCCGCCGAGCGCGCCGGCGAAGATGACCAAGGCCAGCAGCCGGGCCTCGGGTCCCAAGTCGATCTTGCCGCCGAAATAGTCGATGGGACGCGCGGTGGTGTCCTGCGATCCGCCGTTCGTGTCCTGGGGTCCGGGCGTGGTGTTCGCGGCAATGCGGGTTTGCTCGCCGCTCGGGGCGGTCCGATTCGGCTTCTCCGGCCAAAAGGCCAGCAGGCTGTAGAGCAGCCAGACGACGAACAGAACGGTGCAGGAGACGATTCCGAGCGTGCCGTAGAAACCCACCGGCAGGCGGCTGAGCCCCTCGGTGGTGATGACGTCAGCGGCGGGCGGGTTGGGATTGCTTTGGGCCATGGCAGGTATGGGTTGGTGTTATGGCACGCAACATACCGACGCCGCCGATTTGCGCCAGCGGATTTCCGTCGGGCCGGGGGATCGCGGGATCGGCATCGTGGGGCAAACCTACCGAAACAACCGCGGGAGGAACTCGGCGAGGTAGCCGCGCCAGACGGGCCAGCTGTGGTTTCCCCCGGTCAGATGCCATTCGTGGGGGATCCCTCCTTCCTTGAGCGCGGCGACGAAGGCCTGGTTGCGGTCGAGCAGGAAATCGTCGCGGCCGCAGGCGATCCAAAGCAGGCGAAGTCGTTCGCGCGTGCGAGCCGGTGGTTGGAGGGCGGTCGCGATTTGCTCGACGGACGGTGCCGAGGAACTGAAGCCCCCCACCCATGCGAAGCGGTCGAGGTGGTTGAGGCCCACGGTGAGGGACTGGCCGCCACCCATGCTGAGGCCCACGATGCCCCGGTTCTCCGCCCCGGGTGCTGGCCGGTAGGCGGCCTCGATCATGGGCAGCACATCCTCGAACAGATCCCGCTCGAAGGCCGCGGTGTTGCCTTCCCGCTCGAGACTCGCGTGGCCGTCCATCATGACCACGATCATGGGCTGGGCGCGATCCGCCGCGAGGAGGTTGTCGAGAATCCAGTGCGCCTTCCCGTGAACGGTCCAGGTGTCCTGGTTGTCGCCGGAACCGTGCTGCAGGTAGAGCGTCGGGTAACGACGGTCCGGCGCGGCGTCGTAACCGGGCGGTGTGTAGACCGTCAGCGCGCGAAGCCGGTCCAGCGACCGGGACCAGTAACTGTGCGAGCGGACGACGCCGTGGGGCACGTCCTGGAAATCATGGACGAGCGGCGGGTTGCCCGGGAGGTGGAGAATGCTGGTGCGCGGCTGGCGCATGGGTTTGATGGCCGGGTTGCCGGGGTCGATCATGCGGAGGCCGTCGACGCTGAAGCTGTATTCGTAAACGCCCGGGGCGATCGGGCCGACGGTGGTTTCCCAAACGCCCTCGTCGTTCCGGGCCAGGGAGGCGCGGCCGTCGGTCCACTGGCCGAGCACCAGCACCTCCCTGGCCTGTGGCGCCTGCATGCGGAAGACGATCCGGTGATCGTCCAGGATTTCGGGCGAAGCGGTGACGGGCGGGCGGTTGCGCCGGGCGGGGGCGTCGGCGGCGTGGAGGCCGGCGGCGAGGCTGCCCAGGGTCAGGCCGAGCGCGAGAGGAAGGGTCTTCATGACGCCACTATACGGGCCGGGCGCCGCGGCGAGTCAACCACGGGAATCGGTGCTTGGACGCCGACGGGAAGACAGCCGGAGCAGGGCGGGAGCGGTGATCACGAGGAGCAGCAGGCCGCCCCAGGCGGCTTCCTTGGTGAACTGGTTCCAACGCAGCAGGCTGAAGCCACTCGACACGAACTGCAACGAGAGCAGCGCCAGCACCACGCCACGCACGGTCCCGCTGCCCCCGCGCGGATCCACGCCGCCCAGCACGGCCACCAGCACTGCCTGAAGCAGATAGGAGGCCCCGTAGTCGGCCTTGGCCGAATTGGTGCGCGCGACCATCAAGAGTCCGGCCAGGCTGGCGATCAGTCCGGAAAGCACGTACGTCCGCACGATGGCCCGGTCGACCGGCACCCCGGCGAATCGGGCGGCCTTCTCGCTGGTGCCGATCAGGTGGAGTTCGAGTCCGAAAACCGTGTTCCCCAACACCGCCGCCACGCCGAGGGCGGCAATTGCGAAGACCAGCAGGGGAACCGGGATGCCGAGGAGGGTCCCGGCGCCCAGCTTCAGAAACAGTTCCGGGCAGCCCGAGACGGCCGGTCCCCGGGTGATCACCAGCGCAAGGCCGAGGTAAAGTTGCATGGTGCCCAGCGTTGCGAGGATGGGAGTGACTCCGAGCCGGGTGATCAACAGGCCGTTCACGAGCCCGCCGCCGGCTCCGATGATCAATGCGAGCCCGCCGGCGGCCAGCACCCAGCCGAGAACTTGGCCGGACCCGGCGGTATCGGGGATCATCCGGGTGAGCACGAGCGCGGCCAGGATACCGGCCAAGTTTGCGGTGCTCACCACCGAGAGATCAATGCCGCCGGTGATCAGCGACAGGGAAACCGCCAGCGCGAACAGACCGAGTTCGGGAAACTGAAAGCCCATCGAGGCCAGGTTGCGGGCGGTGAGAAAGCGACCGGGGTTCAGCAGGGTCATCGCGGTCGCGAGCAGGATGCAAAGCACCAACAACCGGAGGGTGGCGGAAGGGCGCCATGGCACCGGGGTTTCCGATGGGGTTGGACCGGTTGCGCTCACTGGCTTGGCGTGCCGATGGCCGGGGCTTCCTCCCGCGGGGATGCGGCGGCGCGGCGGTTTCGCGCGGAGACCGCGACACTGATGAGGATGATGGCGCCGATCCAGACGCGTTGCCAGTAGGTCGGCACGCCGAGCAGGATCAGGCTGTTGTTCAAGGTCACCAGCAGGAACACCCCGAGCAGGGTGCCGGTCACGGTGCCGCGGCCGCCGAACACATCCGCGCCGCCGAGCACGACGGCCGCGATAACGGTCAGCTCGGCGCCGACGAGGTCGAAGGGATTGGCGTTGCGCATGGTGATGGCGTGGAGGATGCCGGCGAGTCCGGCCAGGGCGCCGACCACGGTGTAGATGAAGCACTGCAGTCGGACGGTCCGGATGCCGATCCGTTCGGCGGCGCCGGCGCTGCCGCCGAGGGCATGGATCGAGCGGCCGGTCACGGTGCGTTGCAGGAGAACGGCGACCCCGACGGCCACCGCCGCCAGGGCGAGGACCGCGGCGGAAAGCCCGATCGTCTCGCCGCCGGCGGACGTTTGTCGGAACAGCTGCCACCGCGACAAACGGATGAGTCCGGCCGGCAGGTTGTTGATGATCCCGGTGCCGACAAAGGCGAGGAGGCAACCGCGGAACAAACCGGCGGTGCCGAGGGTGACGATCAGCGTGGGCAGTCGAAGCGCTCCGATGAAGAGCGCGTTGACCATCCCGAGTCCGGCGCCGATGGCGGTGGCCAGCAGCATGCCCGCCACCGCCCCGTCTGTGGAGCCGGCGGCCACGAGCACGCGGCAGCTGGCGTACATGGCGAATGCGGCGATGGCGGTGAAGGAGATGTCGATGCCGCCGCTGACCAGCACGATCAGCACGGCGAGGGCCAGGATGCCCGTGACCACGCCGGCCTTCAGCAGATCGAAGAGGTTGGCCAGCGAGAGGAATGCCGGGTTGACCAGGCTGATTCCGGCGGCCAGCGCAAGCCACGCCCCGGCCAGCACAAGTTCGTGGCGGCAGTGTTTCATGCGAGCCGGTCCAACCAGGCGGCCAGGGCCGCTTCGGTGACGGCGTCGCCGGCCAGCTCGCCGGCGATCCGCCCCCGATGCATGACCGCCACCCGATGCGCAAGGGCCACCAATTCCGGCAGCTCATCGGAGATCAGAAGGACGCTGAGCCCGCCCGCGGCAAGCCTTCGCATCCGGGCATGGATGTCCTCCCGCGCCCCGATGTCGACGCCGGCCGTCGGGCGGTTCAGGATCAACACGCGCGCGTCGGTGGCCAGCCAGCGGGCGAGCAGCACCTTCTGTTGGTTGCCGCCCGAAAGGGTGTGGACCGGTGGCAGCACCGACGGTGTTCGGATGCCGAATGCCGCCACGGCGTCGTCGGCCAGCCGGCGCATTCCCCGCCGGTCCAGGGTCGCGCGGCGCGGTCGGCGGGCCGAGAGGGACGCCACGGCCAGGTTGTGCTCGATGGAGCGGGGCAGAAAGAGGCCCTCGCTCAGCCGGTCCTCGGGCACGTAGGCCAGGCCGGCCTGAATGGCGTCACCGGGCGCTTCGATGGCCACCGGGGCTCCGTCGATGCGGACCTCCCCGCTATCGATGCGGCGCAAGCCGAACAGGGCGGATGCCAGGGCGGTTCGACCCGCGCCCAGCAGGCCGGCGAGACCGAGGATCTCGCCCGGCGCGAGGCGCAGGCTGGCATCGCGGACCGCGGCGCCACTGCACAATCCCCCGGTTTCCAAACGGGGTTCAGCCGCCGGGGCCGGGATGGGGGCGGGGGCCGGCAGCGTTCTTCCAACCTCGCTGCCGGTCAGGGCGGAGGCCAGGGCATCGGCGTCGAAGTCCGCGCCGGATCCTTGCGCCACGATCCGTCCGTTGCGCATGACGGTGATGGCATCGGCGATGGCCAGCACTTCGCGGGTCTTGTGGGTGACCAGCAGGACGGAGACGCCCTGGCACCGCAGGTCGCGCAGGGTCGCAAAGAGGGATTGCACCTCGTGGTGGGTCAACGCCGTGGTCGGCTCGTCCAGGATCAGGAGGCGCGCCTGCTGGCGGAGCGCGCGGGCGATGGCGACCAGCTGTTGATGGGCGACGGA
Organism: Verrucomicrobiales bacterium; assembly: GCA_024233305.1. Classification (GTDB taxonomy): domain Bacteria; phylum Verrucomicrobiota; class Verrucomicrobiia; order Limisphaerales; family J093; genus J093. The sequence goes on along the minus strand of JACKPV010000022.1, from coordinate 101,300 downwards.
CAGTTCTCCCACGCGCCGCTCCGGATCGAGCCGGACGCCGAGCCGGGCGAGGGCCGCTTCGGCTGCGGGACGCAGCGCCGCCGGCCGCAGCTGGAAACGACGCGCTTCGATGAGCCCCGGCAGGGCCAGGTTCTCGGCCACGCTGAGGTTGGGAAACAGGGCGAAATCCTGATAAATCACCTGGATCCCCAGCCGTATGGCCTGCAAGGGACGCAGCCGTTGATAGGGGACGCCGTCGATGGTGATCCGGCCGGCGTCGGGTCGGAGGACGCCGGACAGCACCTTGATCAGGGTGGATTTGCCGCAGCCGTTTTCGCCGGCCAGGCAGCGGATCTGACCGGGGGCAAAGCCGAGGGAAACGCCGTCGAGGGCCCGCACGGCGCCGAAGCTCTTGACCGCGTCCCGGATGGCGATGAACCCCGTTTCGGAGGGGCCGGGCAGGCCGTCGCCGGGAGCGGGAGTGGAGGGGCGGACCGCCACGGGTTCAGAAGGGGTATTGCGCCATGTTGTTCGTGGTCACGTCCACCCACGCCGAGCCATAGAAGAGATTCGTGCGTCCGGGATCCCGGCGCAGCCTCCGGTAGCCTTCCACCCCGAGATCGTCGCCCTCGGTGACGGGGCGGGATTCCAGCAGACGGACCGCGAGCCGGTTCATCACGTAGCCGGCGTCGGCGGGATCCCAGAAGCTGATCAGCTTCACGCTGCCGCTTTCGAGGTATTGCCGGCATTGGGAGACGAGACCCGAGCCGACCACGTTGACCTGATGCTGGAGCCCGCGTTCTTCGACGGCCAGCCCGGCCCCGGCGGCGGTGGTCGAGGCGCTGCCCTGGATGCCCTTGAGTGCCGGGAAGGCCTTCAAGAGTTCGAGCGTCTTCTGGTAGGCGGTGTTCTGGTCGTCGTATTCCTCGATCCGGTCGCGGACGGGCTTCATCTGCGGGTGGGCGGCCTGCTGGCGGGCGAGCGCGGCATCGATCCACTGGTTGTGCGATTTCGACGTGAGGCTGCCGACAAAGACCGCGAATTCGCCGGTTTCTCCCATGTAGCGGGCCAGATGATCCATGAGATGCGCCCCGTAGGCCGCGTTGTCGAAAGGTTCGATGATCAGGTCGGTGCTGACGAGGTTCGACGCCTCGTGGGCCACCACGACGATGCCCTGGCGGCGCGCCTTTTTCAGGACCGGTTCGAGCGCCTCGACCGAAAAAGGGACCACGCAGATGGCGTCGACGCCCTGCGAAATGAGGTCCTCGATGAGCTGGACCTGGAGCGCGGCGTCCGCCCGCGGCGGGCCGAGCTGGAAGCAATCGTGGCCGGTTTCGCCGGCGAAACGTCGGACGCCTTCCTGCATGCGGTTGAACCACGCGATGCCGTCGAGTTTGACGACCGTGGCGATGGTGAACCGGCGCTGGGCGGGCGTGGTTTCGGACGGGGGCGCCGGCGCCTTCCGGCAACCGGCGGGGAACAGGCCGCAAAGCAGGGCCAGCAGCGGGGCGTGCAGGGTTTTGCTCTTCATCATGGTGACTAGCCGGGCTGGCCCGAGCATGGAAACCGGCGCGCGACGGATCAAGCCAAAGCGAAGGCGGCGGATGATTCGCTGCGGTTTTGCCCCGGGACGCGGAGCTGTGTCGCCGACCTTCCTTTCGGTGCGCCGGTTGGAAGGCCGGTGTGGCGGGGCAACCGCGGGTGACGGGCGTGCCGCGCGCTTTCTCGCGGCTTGCGAACGGGCCGCTGCCGCCTGTATGGTTCCGGCATCGGGAACAACCCCCAAACGGAAGGCTTTACATGAGTGTTCGCGTTCGATTCGCCCCCAGTCCCACCGGCTACCTCCACATCGGCGGCGCCCGCACGGCGCTGTTCAACTGGCTTTACGCCCGTCATTGCGGCGGGAAGCTGGTGCTGCGCATCGAGGACACCGATGCGGCCCGCAACACCCAGGAGGCCACCGACGCCATCCTGAACGGCCTCCGCTGGCTCGGTCTCGCCTGGGACGAAGGTCCCCTGACCGGTGACGCGACCGGCGCGGGCCGTGGCGATCGCGGACCGTATTTCCAGTCGCAACGAAGGGAGAACTACCAGCGCCGTGTGGAAGCCCTGCTCCAGCATGATCTGGCCTACGAACGCGACGGGGCCATCCGGTTCCGCATGCGGCGCGAGGCCACGGTTTTCGAGGATCTGATCGTGGGCGAGGTCCGGCGCGAACTGACCGACCGCGAACAGGAGGACCCGGACTTTGTGATCGTCCGTTCGGACGGGCAGCCGGTGTTCCACCTCACGAACGTCGTGGACGATCTCGAGATGGGCATCACGCACGTCATCCGCGGAGAAGATCACCTGTCGAACACCCCGAAACACATCGCCTTGTTCGAGGCCTTCGGTGTGCCCGCCCCGAAGTACGCCCACATTCCGCTGATTCTCAATCCGAACGGCTCGAAGATGAGCAAGCGGGACGAGGGAGCGTCGTTGCAAACCTACGTCGAGGAGGGCTACGCACCGGAAGCCGTGTTGAACTACCTCTGCCTGCTGGGCTGGTCGCCGAAGGACAACCAGGAGTTTCTCAACGCGGACGAACTGGTCGAGCGTTTTGACCTGCCGCAGGTGCTGCGGCACAACGCACGGTTTGATCTGGCGAAGCTGCAATGGATGAACGGGCAGTATCTCGCGCGCCTGAACGACGACCGGTTCCACGAGTTGTGCGTGCATGCGCTGGGCCGGGCCGGCATCGACACGAACCGCTTCCCGGTCGCCTACGTCAAGGCGGCGCTCGACACGTGCCGCGGCAAGCTGAAGACCTTCAGCGAACTCCCCGGCTACGCGGGCTTCTACTTCGCGGACGCGGTCGAATACGATCCCGAGGCGGCTCGAACGCAGTTCGTGGCGGAAGCCAGGCCCCGTTTGCTCCGGTTGCGGGAGGCTTACGCCGGACTGGGCGATTTCAACGCGGGCATGCTCGAGGCGCAGTTGAAGAACACCGCCGGCGAACTCGGGGTGAAAGCGGGCGTTCTCGTGCATCCGGTCCGGTTGGCCTGCACCGGGAAGACCTCCGGACCAAGCCTCTATCATCTGCTCGAAGTGCTCGGGAAAGCGCGGGTGCTCGAACTCCTGGACCGCGCCCTCGCGGCGATTCCCGGCTGAGCCGCACCCTCCCCACATGCCGCAGTCGCCGGGGAGCGGTCGGCGCCACGAATCTTCAGCCCGCTCGGAGTCGGGGAAACCTGAGCGGCCCACCGGCCCTGTCCTGTCGGAACACCGCGCTTCCTCTCGGCGCCGCGGGTGCGTAGGCTGGCGGTTCATGACGGCGCTTGGGAAAGTGTTTCTGGTCGGGGCGGGTCCGGGTGATCCGGGGTTGCTCACGCTGCGCGGGGCGGAGTTGCTGCGCGAGGCGGACGTGGTGGTTTGCGACGCCCTGGTCAACGGGGCGATCCTGCGCCACGCGCCGTCCACCGTCGAAATCCACCGGCGCGGCGCCGGGAACGCTCTCGAACCCGCGGACATCATCGCCCTGCTGATCGCGCGGGCCCGCCAGGGAAAACGCGTCGTCCGGCTCAAGGGAGGCGATCCCTACGTCTTCGGCCGTGGCGGCGAGGAGGCAGAGGCGCTCCATGCCGCGGGAATTCCCTTCGAGGTGGTGCCCGGGGTGACCTCGGCCGTGGCGGTGCCGTCGGCGGCGGGCATTCCCGTGACGCATCGCGGCATCGCTTCGAGTTTCACGGTCATCACCGGTCACGAAGATCCGGCCAAGGCCGCTGCGTCCGTCGATCTCGACCGTTTGGCGGGGGCGTCCGGGACCCTGGTGTTGCTCATGGGTTGCGCGCGGTTGCGGCAGGTGACGGCGCGGTTGATCCAGGCCGGTCTCGATCCCGCCACGCCCGCCGCCATGATCCGGCAAGGGACGCTGCCCGTGCAGAGCACCGTGGTGGGCGCGGCGGGCAACATCGCCGAACGGGCGGAGGCGGCCGGCATCACCGCGCCCGCCGTGACGGTGATCGGCGGGGTGGTCCGGCTGCGCGACAAGCTGCGGTGGTTCGAGCAACGACCGCTGTTTGGGCGGCGCGTCGTGGTCACGCGCGCCCGTCAGCAGGCCGGAACGCTGATCAGCGCCCTCGAGGCCAGGGGCGCGGAGGTTCTGTCCCTCCCCACAATCCGCTTCGGCCTGCCGGAGGAAGCCCGTCCGTTGCTCGAGGCGATTGCAGGATTGCACGGCTACGACTGGCTGGTGTTCACCAGCGTCAACGGCGTCGAGACCTTCTTCGGCGCCTTCTTCAAGGCGTTCGCGGACATGCGGGATATCGGCGGGGTTCGCATTGCCGCGGTCGGACCCGCCACCGCCGCCCGTCTGCGGGAGTTGCGGCTGACGGTGGACGTCACGCCGAAGAAATTCGTGGCGCGGGAACTCGCCCGGGCCATGGACGCCGTGCAGGGCCTGGAGAATCTCCGGGTCCTCCTGCTTCGGGCCGAGGTGGCCACCCCCGAACTCCCCCGCCTCCTGGAGGACATGGGCGCCATCGTGGATGACATCGCCTGCTACCGGACCCTTCCCGAAACCGGGGATCCTGACGGCGCGGGCCCGCGTATTCAGGCAGAGGGCGCGGACTGGATCACCTTCACCAGCGCTTCGACCGTCGAGCATTTCAATGCCCGTTTCGATCTGAAAGATCTGCGGCGGCGGTTCAAACGCCTGCGCTGCGCTTCGATTGGTCCGGAGACCTCGAAGGCGCTGCGCGGACTGGGCATCCGGTCCCTGGTCGAGGCCGATCCGCACACCGCCGAAGGGCTGGTAAGCGCCATCGAGGCGGCGGTGCGGTAGGCGCGTCTGCCGGATCAGGCGCCGGCTGCTGGTCGGGCCAGGGGCGGGGCGGGCTTGACCCGCGCCGGCAAGCGGGCGAGGGTGGCCGGCGTCAACCGAACCCATGCCCCCGCATATGAAGAACCGCATTGCACTCCTCATCCTGACCAGTTTCATCGCGATGGCTTTCGTCCGGGCGGGCGAGCGTGGCGCCACCGCCCGGCAAGAGGTTCGAAACCTCCTGACCAAGGCGCGTTTGGAAGTGATGATCGATCACTTCAAACACCTCAACGCCGAGCGGCTCAAGGTGGAGCTTGATCTGCAGTTCGCCCGGGCCGAAGCGGGGCACGCCGACGGGGCGGCGGCGGACAGCGCGCGGCTTGCGGCGCTCGAAAGGCGACTCGGCGTGTTGCAGCGGGCGATCGAGGAGAGGGAGCACACCATCGAGCGACTGTTCGTCGAACGCGCCGATGACGGGCCGGCCAAGCCGAAGTCCGCGCCGCCGGTCGTGGAATGGCATGGCCGCGCCGTGGACGACAGCGGACTCGAACTCGTCGTGTGGCTGAGCGGTGATGAAGGCAAGTTCGTGGTCGAGGCGGAGGCGAACCGGCTCGCCGGCCACGTCACCATCCGCGGCGGCCAATGCGACTTCCGCGTGGTCGAGGCGCGCGGTGACGAAGTCGAGAAGTTCCTCGGACGCACCGCGCTGGGGATCTGCCGGATGACGGATCGCGGGCTGGCGATCGTGCTCAACGAACCCGGCAAACCCGATCGCCCCACCAAGCTCGAGGCCGACGGCGATTTCAAAGGCTTCCTGCTCGAACGACGATAGACCGGGCGCCCTTTCTTCGTTGTCGACCACGGCCGATTGCGCGAGAGTCCACGCCACGATGAACACAACATTCCGGCTCGCTCCGCGTCGCCTTTTCGTCCCTCTTGTCCCTTTGGTCCTCGCTGCCGCGCTCAGTTCCGCGCAAGCCGCCAGCCTGACCCGCGAGCAGATCAGCGACGGGTGGATTCAGCTCTTTGACGGGGGAACCCTCTTCGGTTGGCAGCCTCGCGGGGAGGCGCAGTGGTCCGTCGAGGATGGCGTCATCACCGCGAAAACCGGCAGCGGCGCGGGTTTCCTCGTTACCACGACCGAGTTTGCCGACTTCCGGCTGAGGGCGGACTTCTGGGTCGACGCCGATGCGAACAGCGGCGTCTTTTTGCGCTGTCCGACGGAGGGCGCGATCACGGATGTGAACGCCTACGAGGTCAACATCGCGGACGTGCATGAGCAGTGGCCGACGGGCAGCATCAACCGGACCGGACGCACCACCGGGAAGCCTGCGACCATCGGCCACTGGAACACCTACGATCTGACCGCGGAAGGTGACCGGTTGATTGTCCGCCTCAACGGGGAGGTGGTTCTGGATGCGAAGGACAACCGGCAGGCACGGGGCTGCGTCGCGTTGCAGTATCGGGGCGCCGGGCAGGTGAAATTCCGCAACGTGATCCTCCAGCCGCGCGGACTCGGGAGCATCTTCAACGGGAAGGACCTCTCGGGTTGGCGTGAGATCCCGGATCGCAAGTCGGTCTACTCCGTCACGCCCGAGGGCTGGCTCAACGTCCGCGACGGCAACGGCGACTTGCAGAGCGAGGGGCGCTACGGCGACTTCACGTTCCAGCTCGACATCATCTCGAACGGGGAGCACCTGAACAGCGGGGTCTTTTTCCGCGCGTTGCCGGGGCAGTTCTGGAGCGGTTACGAGAGCCAGATCCGCAACCAGTGGCAGGGGAATGATCGAACTCAGCCGGTCGATTACGGAACCGGCGGCATCTACAACCGGCAATCCGCCCGCCGGGTCGTTGCGAGTGACCACCAGTGGTTCACCAAGACCATCGTGGCGCATGGCCGGCATCTGGCCGTCTGGGTGGACGGCCATCAGGTCAGCGACTGGACGGACCCGCGTTCCCCGAACGAGAACGCCCGCCAGGGTTACCGCGCCGCGCCCGGTGTCCTCAGCCTGCAGGGGCACGACCCGACCACGGACCTCTCGTTCCGGAACCTCCGCATCGCCGAGATGCCGGCGGCGCGTTGAGGCGCGAACACCGACCGGGGCTACGCCACCTCCGTATCGATGCAACCCGCGGTAGCCGCCGACGTGTAGTCGGCGCTGAAATCCACGGGCTTATGCGGTCCCGCCGATCTCGACGGTCCGTCACGTTTTGGTGAGTCGTCGCGCCCGGCGGCAGGCGTCCTTGTCCCCGCCGAATCATGCGCTGACTGCACGTTGGGCGGCGACGAGCTGCTGAATGGCCACGGCGTATCCCACGCCGCCAGGCAGAGGCTCAGGTCATCGTCCGTCCGTTCGGTGACCCGCGGCGAGCGCAGCCATTGATCCAGCGTCCGCGCGGCGGCGATGGGGTCACGGGCTTCGCGGTGCCAGCGGAACAGCGGGCGGAAGAAGGGGGCGTGCGGTTCGGCGGTGGCCAATTTCAGGGCCAGCATCTGGAGGCCGTCCGAGAACAGGGCGACCTCGCGAACCGGGCCTTCCTGCCGGACGATCTGGGCGGTGGCCAGCGCCCCCTCCGAGGTGACGAACACGGTTTCGTTCAGGTACTCGCCCGACGCGGGGCGGGTTAGCGTCCTCCATTCGTCCGCGCCTTCCCCCCAAATCACGGCCCCGTCGCCGATCTGGCCCGCGGCGATCCAGTCAGCCGTTGCCACCGCAACGAGCAGGGTGGTGGCCAGTTCGCGCGGAGCCACCTTGCGCCGGGCCGCTTCCTGCTCGATGGCAGTCCGCGCGTCGGCCAGGCTTTGGCGGATGGTCGCCGGGAGGTCATCGGCGGGCCCCGAGGCGGAGGCGGGGGGCGTGGATGCCGGTCGATACCCGGCGAGGCGCCGCAGGGCTGCCGCGGTGGCGAGTTCCGCTCCGTCACCGCCATACTTCGCGGAACCGGCGCCATCCGCCAGGGTGACGAGCAGGCGATGTTCGTCGATGACTGCGGTTCGCAGCACATCCTGGCAGGCCTGCTGGTGGAGGCGGTGCCGGGCCCCGCTGACGACCGCGGAAACGGTCCGCCACGGGGTGTTGCGCTGGGGGCCGGGGATGGGAGGCGGGGGGCGGTTCATGGGATCGAAAGGTGCCTCGCGAGGTCAGTTCGCGACGGGGCAGCGCTCGGGAGAGTCGATTGCCCCGCCCGGCCGGCAGGCGCGGAGAGGCTTGGCGGGATCCATCGCGATCCAAGCGTTCGGGGCGGCGATCACACACTGGCCCAGCCCGGCGGGGGCAGGGCGACCTGTTCGTCGGTGCGGGACTGGGCGATCGCTTCCATGCTGCGGGACAGCCAGACGAACATTTCGGCGAAGTTGAGCCCGTGCAATTTGACCGGGGTGCGCACGACGAGGGTACCGAGCGTTTCCATGTTGGCGCCCTCGACGCCGACGGCGAAGAAAGCGACGCGTTTGGCCGTCTCGTCGTTCTTGAGCCGTTGCGCCGCGCTTTGGACCACGCTCTCGGGTTCGCCCTGCGGTTCGCCGTCGGTGATGAGGAAGGCCCAGGGACGGTAGTAGGCGACGCCGTTGGCGCGGTATTGCTGCTTGCGCGCCTGGATCAGGTCGAGGGCTTTCTGGATGGCGCCGCCCATGAAGGTCTGGCCCTGGGCGGTCAGGCGGGGCGGCTCGAAGCGGTCGGGCGTGATGAAGTCCTGCACCACGCGGATCTCGTTATCGAAGGCGATGACGGCCACCTCGACGCGGCGGCTGGCCATCGGGTCCTTGATGAGGTTCTCGCGGAAGGTGACGAGGCCCTGGTTGAGGGCTTCGATGGCTTCGCCCTGCATTGAGGCGGAGGTGTCGAGCACCAGGACGCACGGGCATCGTGGTTCGGGGTTTTCCGCGAACTCAATCGCGTCCTCGAGGTGGATGTTCTCGGCCATAGGCTTGCGGTTTGTTGCGGTCACTTTAGGGAGTGATCGGATTTCGGCAAGGCCGCAGCGTCGGCGGCGGGTCGGCCGTTGGGCGCGCCGGTTCGGGGCAGGCGGACAACGAACCGGGCGCCGCCGGACGCGGCATCCGCCACGGAGATGGAACCCTCGTGGGCTTCGACAACCGCCTTGACGAGGCTCAAGCCGAGGCCCAGACCGCGCTGGGAACGGCTCTTGTCGCCGCGGTAAAGCCGTTCCCAAATCCGGGCTTGCTCGGCGCGCGGGATGCCCATGCCGTTATCCTCCACGACCACCTCGAAGGCGTCGGCGAAGGCTTTGGAACGGAGGGTTACACGGCCGCCGTTCGGGGTGTATTTCAGGGCGTTGTCGAGCAGGTTGGCGAACACTTGCCGCATCCGGGCCCGGTCAATCCCGGTCGTGCAGGGATCGATGGTCTCGGCGACGACGGTGATTCCCTTGTCCTCGGCAATCAGTTCGTACAACTCGACGACTTCGCGGAGCAACGTGGCCAGGGCGGTCGGTTCGCGCCGCAGTGGCATCATGCCCGTTTCGGCCTCGGCGATGTCCATCAGCGTCCGGAGCATGGTCAGGACCCGGTCGGATTCCTCGACGCAATCGGCGAGGGCCTCGCGGGCGACGGGGTCCCCGCTGTTTTGCAGGGCCATTTCGGCGGTGCCACGGAGGCGGGTCAGCGGAGTGCGGAGATCGTGGGCCACGTTGTCGAGGGCGTCCCGCATGCCCTTGATGAGGGCCTGGTTGCGATCCAGCATCCGGTTGAACTGGTGCGCCAGATCGGCCAGTTCGCTCTCCCCGCCGCCCGAGGTGACGCGTTGGGCAAGATCGCCGGTGTCAATGATCGAACGGGCCGTGGCGGTCACCTCGCGCACCGGTCGCATGGCACGGTGGGCGAAGTAAGCCCCCCCGAGGATTCCGAGCAACAGGGTCGGCGCCAGCCCCAGCAGAAACGTCCGGCGAAACGGGCGCAGCAGGGTGTCCCGGTTGTTGGTGCTGCGGCCGACCTGCAAGGCGGAGCCGTCATCGAGCCGCATCGAGGCCACCATGAAGTCGCGTTCCTCATCGCGGGGAAGGCGGAGCCAGAGCACGCTCGAAGGCGATTCCCCGCGGCGCAGGGCGGCGGGATCGAACTGGACCCAGTCATCCGGTGCGGCCATCAACAGGACGCTGCCGCGCGGGCTGGCAACGCGGACCAGGAACGACTTTTCGCGGGGCGAGGCCCGGTTTTGCTGGACGAGGTGGTCGAGGGCGGGCAGGCCGCCGTTGTCGTAGACTGCGGCGCATTCGTTCAGGCGGGCCTGGATGACCTCGCGATCCTTGCGTTCGAGGGCGCCGGCGAGGAGCAGGTAGGTGAGTCCGAAAAGGACCGCGGCGCCGACGGTGAAGACGGCGGCGTAACCCAGGCTCAAGCGCAGGGCGAGGCTGCGCCGCCCACGTTCAATCAGCGCGAAGGACATAGCCCACGCCCCGCAGCGTGTGGATGAGTTTGCGGGGAAAGTCCTTGTCCACCTTGGCCCGCAACCGATGCACGAGCACGTCCACCACGTTCGTCTGCGGGTCGAAGCTGAAGTCCCAGACGTGTTCGAGAATCATGGTCTTGCTCACCGGACGTCCCGGATGCCGCATCAGCAATTCGAGCAGGGAGAATTCGCGCGGTTGCAGTTCGATGCGTTGATCGCCGCGGCGGACCTCCCGGGAAACGAGGTCCAGGGTCAGCCCGGCGACGGCGAGGCGGGTGGGTTCCGCCGTGTGCGTGGCCCGCCGGATCAGGGCCTGCACCCGGGCCAGCAATTCCGAGAAGGCGAAGGGCTTCGTCAGGTAGTCGTCGCCCCCGGCCTGCAACCCTTTGACGCGGTCGTCCACGCCGGCGCGCGCGCTCAGAATCAGCACCGGGACCAGGACCCGTTCCTCGCGCAGTCGACGGAGCAGGGACAGACCGTCGAGTGCGGGCAGCATGAGGTCCAGCACGGCGGCGTCATAGCTCACCGTCAACGCCAGGGCCAGACCGCGGTCGCCGTCCGCGGCATGGTCGACCGCGTAGCCGCTCTGGCGCAGGCCGTTGACCACGAACGAAGCGATTTTGGGATCATCCTCGACCACCAGCACGCGCATAAGGGGGAGGGTAGCGCAGGATTGAACCGTGGCCACATCCAGAAATGTCGTAATCACCGGCGGCTGGTTGCCAGCCGGGCAGCGGGCGCGCCGGGATTCGGACGGTTGGCTCGTCAAGCGGGGGCACGCGAGCAGGTCCGAAAGCGACCGCCCCCCGACGACGTTGCGGTCACCGGAGGGCGGCGCTGGTTTTCCCGGATTCACCTCGGTGCCGGGGGTGGGATTCAGCCGACGCGTGTTTCGTCGACGATGAGGTAACGACTGCCGCCCCGGCTCCAGACCTTCACCAGGGTGACCGGATCCTTGGGGTTTTCGCAGGCTTTGACGGTCTCTTCGGCGTTCGCCACGGGCTGGCGGTTGATCTCGATGATGACGTCGCCGGGCCGCAGGCCGGACTCGTAGGCGGCCGAGGACTGGTCCACCTGGGTGATGACGGCGCCGCGGACCTGTTCGGGGAGCTTGAGCGCCGCGCGGGTGGAATCATCCAGATCGCCCACGCCCACGCCGCGGAGCGCCTCGTCGGCGGCGGTGGACGGATTGTCGGTGCGGGCGAGTTGCTCTTCGCCGGGGAGGCTTCGGAGGCGGGCCTTGAGGTTCAGGTGAGCCCCGTCCCGGAGGACCTGGATCGCGACTTCGGAACCGGGTGCGGTCTCCCCAACGGCGAGCTTCAACCGGCGGCTGTCGGAGACTTCCCGGTCGTTGAATTGGACGATGACATCGCCGCTCTTGAGGCCCGCCTTCGCCGCGGGACTGCGCGGCGTCACGTCGACAACGAGCGCGCCCCGGGTCTCGTCCACCCCGAACTTCTCCGCGAGCTGTGGGTTGAGATCCTGGATCTGCACGCCCAGGAAACCGCGGTCCACGCGACCGTTATCGACCAACTGGGTCATGACCCAACGAGCGAGGTTCGTCGGCACCGCGAAGCCGATGCCCTGGTTGCCGCCGGTCCGGCTGAGGATGGCCGTGTTGATGCCGATGAGGCGTCCTTCGATGTCGACGAGCGCCCCGCCGGAGTTGCCCGGGTTGATCGCGGCGTCCGTCTGGATGAAGTCCTCGTAATCCAGGCCCAGCGTGGCGCGGCCCTTGGCGCTGACGATGCCAGTGGTCACCGTCTGGCCGATGCCGAACGGATTCCCGACCGCCAGCACGAGGTCGCCCACCTCGATCTGGTCACTATCGGCGGCGGTCAGGGCGGGCAGGTCCCTGGCCTCGATCTTCAGCACGGCGATGTCGGTCTTGGGATCGCGACCGATGACCTCCGCGGCGAACTCGCGATCATCGTTGAGCGTCACGGTGATGCCGTCGGCGGACTCGACCACGTGGTTGTTGGTCAGGATGTAGCCGTCCTTGGAGACGATCACGCCGGAGCCTTCGCCGTGGGTGGGCGGGGCCTGGAGCTGGGGGCCGAAGAACGGGCCTTCCTGACCTTCGCCGAAGAAGCGCCGGAAGAAGGGAAGCTCGGGGCTGCCGGAGGGCAGCGGGCGGGCCTTGGTGGTCACGGTGACCTGGACGACGCTGGGCACGACCTGTCGGACGACGGGGGCGAAGCTGGTGATCTGTCGGCCTTCGCGAGCGACGGGTTCTTCCGCGAGTTTCAGCTGAACGGGGGGCGGGGAGACCCGTTCCTTGGCCTGGCTCCAGGGGGCGAGAACCAGGGCGGTGCCAGCCACCAGCACGGTTCCGCCGAGGATGAACGAGCGTTTCCACCTTTTGCTGTGAGGATTGTTGTCGGTCATGGTCTTTTCTTTCGTTTGTGTTTCCGTTGTCACTGTCCGGGAGAAGAGACACCCGCATCCTGACGGAGGGCTTTCCGGAGGATTACAGAACGGTAAGGTCCGGAGGGACGGGCGCTTCGCCCTTGCAGCCGGGGCCGCAGGTCGCACAATCAATGGCGTGCAGAATCTGAGCTGGAGAGAAAGGGTCAGTGATCGTCTGCCCGACTGGCCGGTGTTGCGCACGCTGGTGCTCAACCCCCTTTTCGGGCTGACCTTGCTGGCCGTCGCGATGGTCCTGGTCGGGGTGCTGATCTCCCTGCCCAAGATCTGGCGCGCGACGCCCGAGGGCTTCCGGCCCATCGTCCGGATCAGCTTGCTGGACCTCGCCCAGGCGTGGTCATTGCGGCGCGCGGCCGAGCGCGAACAACAGGCGGGCGACTTCGAGCAGGAACTCCAGGCCCGTTTCGGAGCCTCGAAGAACAACCTGGGTCGCCTTGACCTGGTCCGGGAGGCCCTGCAGGCGTACTTGCGGGTCGCCCCTTTTCAGGAGCGCTTCAAGCGCGACGCCGCCCGGTCCGCGGCGTGGTTGCTGCAGCTTTCGGCCACCAATGCCAGCGACGCCTATCTGGTGGCGCGCACCTACGACACGGCCGGTTACACGGCGGAGGTGCTCGGGCTGCTGGAACCCCGGAAGGACGAGTTGCCCGCGGAACTGCAGGGGCCATTTGCGAAGGCCTTGTTCGACAGCGGGCAGCCAGAACGTTTCGGTGAATGGTGGATGAAGGCGGGGGGACGGCTCGAGCTTGATCCTGAGCTGCGGCTGTATCACGCCGCGTGGCAGCTCGGCTGGGGCGAGGTTGGCCAGCGGGAGGCGGCGCTCGCCACGCTGCGGGCGGCCGCGGAGGACCTCGACCACCGGCTGCTGGCCAACCGGTTGATGCTGGCGGTCTATCTGCAGCGTGCGGACGTGGAGCACTACCGCGAGACGCTCGACCGCTTGGTCGCGTTCCGGGGCGACCGGCTCGTCGATCACGTGCGGTATTGGTTGATGCTGCAATCGGCAGGCCGGCGGGAGGAGGGACGGCGGCTGGCGCTGGGCTATGCCTCCCCCCCGGGCACGCCGATGGAGGTGACCCTGCTGGCGCAGGCGTTGGTGCAGCTGGGCAGCGACGCCGAGGCGCGTGCGCTGCTCGAGCGTTACGGAGACACCCTGGGCAACGCAGGAGCGGTGTTCACGCTGCCGTACTGGGCGCTGCTGGGCGACCTGCTCATCAAGGCGAAGGACTGGGAGGCATTGCGGCGGCTCGGCGAGCGGTTGCAGGCGCTGCCCGGGGCCTGGGGTTCGCTGCGCGGATTCGGCCAGTTCATCGAAGGGCGCGCCTGGCATGAGATGGGGGTGTCCGAGGCGGCGAGAGAACGGCTCCTGGAAATGGTCGGAACCGGGCTCAATTCCCCCGAGATGTCGATTGAGGTTGGGATCCTCCTCCTCCGGATGGGGTATCCCGACATCGCCCGGCAAGTGCTCGTACCTCTGGAAACGCGGTTTGCCGATTCCTTCCGCTATTGGCAGGCCCTCTTCGAGGCCGCCTACGCCGAGCGGAGGGATGAGGCGTTGGTGTTCAAGGCGGCCCGGCGGGCCCTGGACCTCCAGCCCGACGATCCCGTGCGGCAGCTGAATTACGCCTACGCGCTGTTGGTGAATCGGATCCGCCCGGAGGAGGCCGCGCGCCTGACCTTCGCCTGTCTCGAAGCCACCCCGCGCTCCGCCCTCATCCGGCTGAACCACGCCTCGGCGCTCGCGCAAACCGGCCGGGTCGACGAGGCGGCCCGGATCCTGGCGGGTCTGAGCGGGGCGGAATCCCTCGGGGCGCAGACATCCATCGCGATGGTGGAGCTGGAAATCGCCAGCGTACGCAATGACGCCGCGGGAATGGCCGCCGCCCTCAAGAAGATCGACCCGGAGGAACTCTTTCCCAAGCAACGTGCCTGGTTCCGTGAGGTGCAGGCCCGGGCAGCGCCCTGATTCGGGCATCCTCCACGGCGGCGCGCGCCGTCGCTCGTTCTCGCGGCGGTCGGCCCAAGGGCTGGGATTTCCCCGTCTTCGCCCCCGCCGGCTGGGGTCCGGGGGGGAATCCCGAGGGTGGCAGCCGGGAGGCCGGCCGGGAAGCAACCCGTTACAGTCCGAAGAACGGAAAATCCCCCTGAAAGCCGGGCAAAGCATGCCGGCCCACCGGACGTGGCGAGAGGGTCCCGGCCAGTCGCTCGCACGCCGCCTCGCTGAGCAGACAGCGTTCCTTCAAACTGCCGGCGAGTTTTTCCATCCGAAAGGCGAAGTTCACGGTGGCGCCGGAGAGGTTTTCCTCGCCCAGCGAAGGTCCGCCGCCAAGGAAGACCTCCCCGAGGTGCAGAACGAACCGGAACGGAGGATGCTGTCGCTGTTGCAAACGACGCAGCGACTCCACCAGCCCGGCAATCTCCGGTTGGGAGTCTTCGGACGCCGGCCAGTAGGCCAGGAAGCCGTCGCCCAGGTACTTGTTGATCGTGCCCCCGGCCTGGTCGACAACCTGCTGGCAGTGGAGAAACCACTGGCCGATGAGCATGGCGAGTTCATCGGGGGCAAGGTCCTGGCCGAGACGGGTCGAGCCTTCGACATCGGCCACCAGCAGCCAGCACCGTTCCGTGCGGAAATCCACGAGCGTGTGGGCGGTCGTTGGCTCGGATTCGCGCCGCGTGGCGTCGTCCGCGGGTTGGCGGAACTTGAAATGGAACGGGCCGATACGGATCAAATCGCCGTTCTGGAGGCGGGCCGGCTGATTCACCCTTCGGTCGTTGACGTAGGTGCCATTGCGACTGCCGAGGTCCACGAGCCAGTATTCGCCCTGTTCCTGGGAGTGGATCAGGGCGTGCCGCCGGGAAACCCGCTCGTCGGGCAGCACCATCTGGTTGCCGGCCATCCGCCCCAGGGCCATGTGCGCGGCCACGGGGATCGGCTCGCCGCCGGACTGCTCAAGCCAGGCAAGGAAGGGCGGGTTCTCGTTCATCGTCGGGGCGATCCTACTCTGGATGACTGCTCGCGAAAAGCACCCCGTCGCCCCGGGGGGCGCGTCCTTTGTGCCGGGGTTTGTCAGCAGCGGGTTCCCGTCGATCGCGGGACGGCGACCGCGCGGTTGGGGAAGCAGTTGCTTCTTTCCGGGGCGGCCGCGCTCCGTCCGGCGGCCGGATTCGCGATTCCCAAGCGGGCGCTGATGCGGTAGGCTGCGGGGTCGGCGACCGATGGACGGACCGTCCGGCAACCGAACGATGATCGCCGAACTGGAAGCGCAGGTGCGCCAAGCCATAGCAAAGCACGGGCTGCGAGAGGCATTCCAACGTCTGATTGCCGGGAACGACCGGTTGATCCGGCAGCCTGAACTGGAGAACGGCCGGGCGCTCGTTACGGCACGGTCGGTGATTCACCGCGAAGTGGCCGCGGCCTGGGTCACGGAGCAGCACCGGACCTCGGGCTACGACAAGCCATTCGCACTCGTGGCCCTGGGCGGCACTGGTCGGGCGGAGGTGACTCCGTGTTCGGATCTGGATTTCGCGTTGTTGTTCGACGATGACATCGAGGAGAATCCCTTTCTGGCGCAACTTCAGGCGCAGTTGCTGCACTCGGACCGTTTTCTCGAGGCCTGCGGGTTCAAGTGCGAGCCGCTGCCGTTCAATCTCGACGATGCGGCCGGGTTGACGGACAAACAGCTCAACTCCTTCGTGGACCTTCAGCCGGTCTACGATCCGACCGGGCTGGCGCGCCGTTTTCGCGAGCGCATTCGGGGCACGTACGATCCTTTCCAGCATTTCCTCTACGTGCGCCGCTTCTGGAAGGATCATTGGGAGAAGGCGGCGGGGGAGAGCGAGCGGTTGGACCGGTTCGACATCAAGAACGACGGCCTGCGGGTTTTTCTGGCCGGCATCTGGACGCTGGCCGGCAAGCAGTTCCGGCCCGGCGTCGAGATCTACCGGACGCTCGATGATCCGCGGGCCCTCCAAGCCTACGAGTTCCTGCTGCGCATTCGCATGTTCATCCACCTCCGGCGCGGTTGTCCGTGCCGCCCGGCTCCGGATGGGAATCACCCGGAGGACGTGCTGACCTTCGAGGATTTCACGTCCTTCGGCGAACTGCTGGGCCCCGAAGCCGACGAACGCACGCGATTCGAGTTCGACAACGATGTCCGGTCGCGCCTGCTCGATGCCCGTCGACGCGTCGCGCGGTTCACCCGGGCGGTCATCCAACAGGAGTTGAAGCAGGGCCGCCAGGTCGGGCCGGACAGCCCCCTCGTCTACGGCGTGGGCGGACTCTACCATGCCACGTCGCCCAAGTGCCGTACCCCGCGCGAAAAGAGCCGGGCGGCGCTCCTGCTGTTGTGGGCGGCGCAACGGTACGGGGTGCCGATCGATCCCTGCGAGCTGCAGGCCACTTTTCGCAACGCCGGGGATTGGCTGACGCTGGTGCCCGAATTGGGGAGCCTTTTCCACGAAACCGAGGGGAGCCTGGCCGATTCGTTCACCTTTCTTTCCCAGTTCGATGGCGCCGAGGACTGCCTGTTTCCCGGATACCGGCGCTTCGAGTCGTCGCTGGATGGTCGGGTCATGGAAGAAAAGCAACGCCTGCGGGGGGCCATCGAGCGACGGAAGATTCAGATCCTCGAGGGTTACGTCCGGGAAGGCGCGGCGATGCTCGCGCGCAGCACCTCCGCGAGCGGCTCCGGCGCGCTGGCCGAAGAGGTGCGCGCGGAAGTCGAAGCGGCGCTCCTCGACCTCGACCACCTGGCGGCCGTGAAGCTGGCGCTGAAGACCAAGCGGTTACCCCTGACACCGGCGGATCGGAAGGTGCGCGAGGACGCGACGCGGCCACTTTACGAGCGCTTTTCGACCGGCATGTCGGAGGTCGATCTGGATTCCTACTACGCCCCCTACGCGGAAGAAGCGGATTTCAATCCCGAGACCATCCGGCTGACCGAGTTCCTGATTGCCAACCGCCGCGCCTTTCGCGAGCACGCGCGCGAGCGGGTGGTCGACAAACAGCGGGTCGAGGATTTTGCGCGCCTCTGCGGGAGCGAGGACCGGTTGCGTTCGCTGTTTGTGTTCACCTGCGCCGACCGGGCGGAATGGGAGTGCGAGACGGACGACCCGGCCCGCTGGTTCACGATTCGGGAGCTGTATGAGAAGACGATGCGCGAGTTCCGGCCAGGAGTGGATCTGCGACGCGCCATCGAGACGGCGGGGTATTCCCCCGAGCAATTGGCCATATTGCGGGATTTCGGCGAGGATTTTTTCGCCGGGGTCTACCGACGCTACGCCAATCGTTTCGGCGCCCATCTGGTCCGGCTTTACGAGCAACCGCAGGACACGGGGCCCAAGGTCAGCGTCCTGCGTCACGGCAAAGGCCTGATCATCGGGGTGGCCGCCAGCGATTTCCGCGGTCTGGCCGCGTCGGTCAGCGGCGCGCTTTGGCACCATCGGGTGAACTTGGCGCAGGCCCACTTCTTCTCCGCCATGAACCACGGGCTGGCCCTCGACTTCTTCCACGTGGCGCCCGGATCGTCACCGCTTGGCATGGAGTTGCAGAAGGACCTCGAGAACGCCATCCGTGAACGCCGCCATATCGCCGAAGCGGACGAGGCGAATCTCTCGGAACTGGCCGGCCGCAGTACGGTGCGGCCGTGGAGACCGGGGCAATACTGTCTCAACTTCGAGATCGACCGCGACACGGGCGGCTTGGTTTACGCCCTGACCTACAAGATCTTCCGCCACCTGGGGGGCAACATCTTCGCCCTGTCCGCACACGCCGGACGCGGGCAGGGCTACATCGATGTCTTCTTCGCTCCCCCCGCGGAACTGTCCCTGGAGGAGGCCCGCCGGATCGTGCGCGAACGCTGGTGACCCGTGGGCTCGGCGGCGCGACGCGTCCCTGCCTGGTGGCGGGCGAGCGGTCGTCGTTTGCGTCGGGCTTGCGTGGGCCGGAGGTTCGGCCGGTCCCGTGGACTTGGATGCGCAGCTCAGGTCTTCTGGACCGCGGGGTTTATGCCGCAGGCAGCTCGACCTCCGGCGGGTCCAGCGGAATGCGGCATGAACTCCGGGCGCCATTTGCCCAGCCGGCTTGGAGTCGGGGTGGGTTGAGCGGTGCCCGTGATTCGGTCACGTAAGAGATTTCGGTTGCTTGGCGCCCGGCGTCCGGGGTTTGCTTCCCGCATGATCACTACCTTCGGCGCACCGGGACATTCCACCACCCGCCGGGCCTGGCTTCGGAGCGTGGGACGCGCTGGGCTGGCTTTCGGGCTCTATCCCCTCGGTCTGAGGGCCGACGCCGCCGGCGCGGGGACCTCGCCCCGGTTTCGCATCGGTGCCTGCGACTGGTCCATCGGCCGGATGGCGAATCCGGAGGCATTTGACGTTGCCCGGGCGATCGGCCTGGATGGGGTCCAGGTCAGTCTCGGGACCGCGGCCAACGATATGCACCTGCGCCGCGCAGAAGTGCAGGCCACCTACCGCGAAGCCCTCGAGCGGACCGGTTTGCAGGTGGGATCGTTGGCGATTGGCGAGCTGAACAACATCCCTTACAAGAGCGACCCGCGGACGGTCGAATGGGTCGCGGACAGCATCGACGTGTGCCGCGCATTCGGCTGCCGGTGTGTGCTGCTCGCGTTCTTCTACAACGGCGATTTGAAGGGGGATGCGGCGGGCACCGACGAGGTGGTTCGGCGCCTGCGGGAGGTGGCGCCCAAGGCCGAGAAGGCGGGCGTCTCGCTCGGGATCGAAAGCTGGCTCAGCGCCGAGGAACACGTCGCCATCATCGACCGCGTGGGGTCGCCCGCGGTCAAGGTCTACTACGACGTCGCGAACTCGTCCAAGATGGGCTACGACATCTACCGGGAGATACGCTGGCTCGGCAATCAGGGGTTGATCTGCGAATTCCACGCCAAAGAGAACGGCTTTCTGCTTGGGGAAGGCGTCGTGGATTTTCGCCGCGTCCGCCAGGCGCTGGACGAGATCGGATACTCGGGGTGGGTTCAAATCGAAGGCGCGGTGCCTTCGGGTGGCGCCATGAAGGAGAGCTACGTTGCCAACCAACGGTTTCTGCGATCCGTCCTCGGCTGAAGCCCGCGGGCGGCAACTTGTCGCCCTCGCAGCCAGGCGGCTCAGTTCTCCGCCGAGTGTAATCCGCCGGCGCCGGCGCGGAACCGTACATTCATCCGCTCCGGGTGCTCGGGGTTGGCGCGGGTGCAGTTCCACAAACAGGCGCCGCAGTGAATGCACTTCTCGCGGTCGAATTCGGGCGTCGCTCCGGTCGCCCCCGGTGTGATCGCCTGGCCCGAACAGACCTCGACGCAGATCTTCGTGCCGCACGCGGCGCACAGGTTGGGATAGGCGAAGCTCACGTGGTCGCTGAAGCCCGGATTTGCCTGAACCTTGCCGCCCAGCAGCAGCGCGTCCTGATGGGAGACGAGCAATTGGCCGTCGTAAGGGATTGCTGGCCAACCTGCACGTTCCATCAGGGCCGCGTGGGCCGATACCCCGCGGGCGTAGCATTCGTCGCGCACCCGGCGCACCTCCTCCGCGGAAATTCGTCCGCGATAATACGCTTCCAGGCTGGGGATTCGCTCGTAAGGGCGCAGGGCTCGACCCGGAACCGCCAGGCGCCCGCCGCTCAATCCGGCCAGGGCCATGCCCATCAAACCGGTCACGACGCCACGTTGGAACCCGTCGCGCGATCGCTCGGCAACGCGGCCCTCGTGCTCGACCCAGCTTTCACGCCGACGGCGGACGTAGGTTGCCTCGAGGTTCTCTGCCGTCCACGGCTTCTTCTGGTCCAGCAGCTCGACCACCGCTTCGGCCAATTGGACGCCGGTAACCCAGGCCTCATCCACACCGGAACCGGTGAGGACGTTCGTGCTTCCCGATCCCTCGCCAATCCGGGCGTAACCGTTGCCCACCAGCCGCGGCTCTCCCCGGCGGCCGGATTCCTGCAGGGTTTTTGCCCCCCAGGAGCGGAGTCGCCCCCCCTTCAGATAGCGCCAGAGCCAGGGGTGCATCATCCAATGCTGGAGGTACCGGTAGGTGGTGCGCACGGGGCTGTCGAACCACGAGGGCACGAAGATACCGATGGACGCAACCTTCTCGGGGTGAACATAGAAGAACCCGAAGATCTCCGGTTCGGGGTAGCCAAACGTGTGGAGCACCGTTCCGGGTTCGAGCGGACAGTCCGCGGGCAGGTCGACGACGAACTTCATCCCGACCGCCCAGTCCCGGGACTCATTCCCCTCGGGCCGGCCAAACGCCGCGTCCAGTTGCTGGCCCAATGCCCCGACAGGGCCGTCACTCACCACGGTCAGCCCGGCGTGAACCTCCATTCCGGGCAGAAAGCCCTCGGCGGGCTTCCCCTCCGGG
The DNA here is from genome assembly GCA_024233305.1 of Verrucomicrobiales bacterium. Classification (GTDB taxonomy): domain Bacteria; phylum Verrucomicrobiota; class Verrucomicrobiia; order Limisphaerales; family J093; genus J093. The sequence continues at coordinate 80,318 of JACKPV010000022.1, read as the reverse complement.
TCGACGCCCTGGTCCAGGAGGCGGACGCCTCTCACCCAACCGTCCTCGATCACGGCGTGGTCCACGGGCGTGCCGGGCCAGAGTTGGACAGTTCCGCTTCCAAGTAGTTGGGATCCAACCCATTGGTTGAACTGCCCGAGCGCCATAACCAAGCCGGGCCGCTTGTGCAGGAACGCGGGCGTCCAGGGCAGTTCCAGAGCGTGGTGCTCCGCGCTCAGGAACCGACCGGCCAGCCCGAGGGCCCGGTCCGCGAGGCGGAGGGCGGTCGATCGGCGGCTGGCTCCCACCGGGTCCATGAGATAAATCACCTTTTCCCGGGTGACCGCATGGCACATGGGGATCTGCTCGGGCTCCAACTCCGGGAAGCTCTCCCGAATCCCTCGCGCACGGGTGACGACCCCCGAGACTCCGAAACTCAAGTCATCAGCGCGCTCGTAGCAGAGGACCTGCAACGGCAGGCCGGGCTGGCTGGGGCTTTCGTAGCGGGGCGTGCCGTCGCTATTTAAGATCTTGCGCCCCAACGTCGTGAGGAATCCCCCGGCCGCCGGCCCGAAGCCAACGCAGATGATGTCGGCTTCCATCCGGGGAACGTCGGAAGCCGGGTCAATCGAGGCGCTCACGTTTGCCATTTCAACTGAAATTCCGATTGCAGTCTGATTTTTCGCCCTTATGTTAGCCCTCATGTGGGGCCCTGACGCGCACGCGCGTCAAGGCCCAGTTTATTTGAGTGCGGGCGTTTGTAGAGGCTCAAATCGCTTTCGAGCACGGGGAGGACAGCCTGGCTGGAGCCAGGGGCGCGGGCCGGCCGCCGGGGATGACGGCGTGGTGATGCGATAGTCAACAATTTAACACTCGCATCTTGACTGGCTGAGCTTGTGCATACATAATGCTGCTTAGCGAAAGGGAAACAGCTGGGCAGGTTGCCTACGGGGTGACACTTATTTTGCCGGGGATTCGCTGGCCTGAGGCCGCGGGTCAGGGTTACCGGCGGGCATCAGACTCCGGGTAGGCCGCCGCAGTGCTGGTATTCGATAGCAGTAACAACATCAACTACCTCAGATTCGATGAAAGGTTTGACCAAACGACAACAGCAGGTTTTGGACTTCATTCGGGACACCGTCCAGGGCAGCGGGATCCCACCCAGTTTGCGGGAGATTTGTGATCATTTCGGGTTCCGGAGCGTCAAAGCCGCCTCCGATCACGTCTCGGCGCTCCGCCGAAAAGGAGTGTTGGCCGCCCGGTCGCATCAGGCGCGCTCACTCCAGATCATCTCGCCCTTGCAGGGGCTCCGCAAGCCGGTGAAGGACATCCCGGTGTTCGGCACGATTCCTGCCGGCCCTCCGGATGATCGGTTGCAGGAGGCCGAAGGGTGTGTCTCCGTGGACATCGATTCGCTCGGCGTGAAGCGCAGTGCCCGCACGTTCGCCCTGCGCGTCAAGGGGGATTCGATGATCGGACGCCACATCTGCCAGGGCGACATCGTGATTCTCGAGCACGGCAAAAACCCGCGCAATGGTGACGTGGTGGCGGCGCTGATCGATAACGAGAGCACGTTGAAGACCTTCGTTCAGGAGCGGGGGAAACCGGCTCATCTGAAAGCGGAGAACCCGCGTTACTCCAAACTGCGCCCGGCCGCCGAACTCGTGATCCAGGGGGTCATGGTCGGGCTGGTCCGCAAGGGCAAAGGCTGACGTTTCACCTTGGCCGGCGCTCCTCTCCTTCTCGAGGGGGAGCGCCGGCAGGGGGGGCGGTCGTCGATCCGGGAGTCCCGGGCGCGCTGATCCGTTCGAGGGGGGCGGCGAGACCCGAAAACGTGTGCATTCACCGATTCGTGGCCGCTGCCATCCTCGCAGCCGGGGCTTCATTGAGGTGCGGGCTCCCTTGCGTTGGGACACGGCAACTCGCCGGATCGTCCGTTGCGCCGTGCGAACTCCGCGATTTCGGGCGCACGGGTCCCGCTCCCTTCTCGCCCGTCAGCCCCATCATTGACCCCTTACCCGGGTTCCCGCACTCTGGGTGGCATGTCGAGTATCTTTGGCCATTTGTTTCGTCTCGCCACGTGGGGAGAGTCTCACGGGGGGGGCGTCGGCGTGGTGGTGGACGGTTGTCCGCCGCTGCTGCCGCTTTCCGCGGCGGATATTCAGCCGGACCTGGACCGTCGGCGGCCCGGGCAGTCGGCCATTGTGACTCCGCGCAAGGAAAGCGATACGGTCGAGATTCTGTCAGGGGTTTTCGAAGGCCGTACGCTTGGCACCCCGATCTCACTGTGGGTGAAGAACCAGGATGCTCGGCCCGAAGCGTATGCGGAGATGGCGACAAAGTTCCGGCCCTCCCACGCCGACTACACTTACCAGGCGAAGTACGGGGTGCGCGACTGGCAGGGGGGTGGGCGTAGCAGCGCCCGGGAAACGGTCGGTCGGGTCGCCGCCGGGGCGATCGCGAAGAAATGGCTCCGGTTGCAGCACGGAGTCGAGATTCTGGCTTACGTCCGCCAAGTGCACCGGCTTCGGGCCGAAGTCGATCCAGACTCGGTGCAGGCTTCGGCGGTCGAGGCGAACATTGTCCGTTGTCCCGATGCCAGCGCGGCCCCGCGCATGATCCGGCGGATCGAAAAGGCCCGGAGGGAAGGGGATACCGTTGGGGGCATCGTGGAGGCCGTCGTGCGCGGGGCGCCGCCGGGATGGGGGGAGCCGGTGTTCGACCGACTGGAGGCGGATCTGGCCAAGGGCATGCTGAGCCTGCCGGCGTCCAAGGGGTTCGAAATTGGTTCGGGGTTTGACTGCGTTACCATGACGGGGCGTGAGCACAACGATGCCTTCCGCATGCGGGGGGGGCGGGTGCGCACGACGACGAATCGTTCCGGGGGTGTGCAGGGAGGGATCTCGAACGGAGAACCCATCGTATTCCGTGTGGCGTTCAAGCCCGTGGCCACGGTGATGCACGAGCAGGACACCGTAGACAGGCGGGGGCGCAACACCACTTTGAAAGGCCGCGGACGCCACGATCCTTGTGTCCTGCCGCGGGCCGTGCCTTTGGTCGAGGCGATGACCGCGCTGGTTTTGATCGATCATGCGCTCCGGCAGCGGGCGATCAGCGGGACGCCGCTGGTGCAGCGGGTGGATTGATCAGTGGTTCATAAGACTATTCATATGTGGTCCATTGAATTGACTTGGAAGGCCCCCGAGCTTACGCTCCGTCAATGAACATCGCGCAGATCGAGGAAGCGGCGCAACGGGGGGTGCCGTTCCGGTTAAAGGTGGCGGACGGCGACGAGTATTCGGTTCCGCATCCCGACTATCTGTTCCTTCCGCCGCGGTCGGCGTCGAAGCGGACCTACGTTGTGATCCACAACGATGCCGGCTTTGCCTCCCTGCTGCCGTTACTCACGATCACGAGCCTGAGCTACCAGGTTGACGCCGGGACGTAACCAGGCACGCTCCGTCCGGTGGGGATGCGCTCCTATCCACCGAGCCACACGCGGCGCAGGAAATCACCGGCGAACACCCATAGGGCAGCGGCTGCGGCGAGGTAGGGGCCGTAGGGAATGCGGCTGGACCACTCGCGTTGCCCCAGAAGAATGGCGCCGATCCCAACCACCGATCCCACGGTGGCACTGGCCACCAGCGTGAACAGGACGCCCGCCCAGCCCAGGAAAGCGCCGATGGCGAGCATGAACTTGACGTCTCCCAGTCCCATTGCCTCGCGGGGCAGGGTGAGTCCATCCGTGACTGCTTCCAGAAACGGCACGGCCTCGGGATCGAAGGTCTCATCCCCGATCTCCAGGGCGTTCCGGCTCAGCCGCACCTGGACGTCACGATAGCCGCGATCCACCAGCTCCAGGGTCCTGGCCTGGAACACGATAGCGTCCTGATCCCGGTAGAGCAGTTCGTCGTAAGCCACCTCCCGCCCGGGCAGTCGGAGACTTTCCTCGCCGAAATGCACCTTCGTCCCCGGCTCCAAGCGCAGGCGTTCCCGTCCGAAGAGCATCTTGCCCAGACGCAGAACCCCGTACATCAGTCCCCAGCCGAGTCCCGCCCCGAGGAAGCAGCGTTGCAGCGAAGCCACTGGCGACGCGGCGTCGTGCAGGGCCGGGACGAGGAAGGAGAAGACGAAGCCCGCCCCGGCGCCACCCAGCGTGATCTCGTCGGGAATTATGAAGTGCTCGAAATCGATGAAGGTCGCCACGACCAGGCCCGCGAGGAACACCGCGAAGGCCAGCGCGAGCAGGGCCGACCGCTCTCCCGCCGTCAGCCAGGCACCCATGAAGAGCGCCCCGGTGAGCAGTTCGACGCCGAGGTAGCGCGCGGAAATCGACGTCCCGCAGACAGCGCACCGCCCCCGCAACCAGACCCAACTCAGCACCGGCACGTTCAAGTACCACGGAATCCGCGACCCGCACGCGGGGCAGTGGGAGGGGGGCGACACGATGCTCTCGTCGCGTGGCATCCGGTGAATGCACACGTTAAGAAAGCTGCCCACGGCGCAGCCCAGGCCGAACCAGGCAACCGTCCAGAAGTGAAAGGGCACGGCGGCCCAGCGTTCAGCCTCGAACATGGATGGAGTCAAACGGGAGCCACGCCATATACGTTGGCCTCCAGCGCGCGGCGCATCACTTCGACGGGCGCCGGCCGACCGGTCCAGAGTTCGAGCGCGCGCGCCCCCTGGTAAAGCAGCATGCCGATGCCGTTGGCCGTCCGGCAGCCGCAATCGGCGGCGGCCTTCAGCAGCGGCGTTTCAGCCGGACGATACACCATGTCGTAAACCGCGCGGGCGTTCGCCAACCGGAACGCCTCCGTATCGACCGGCAGGGAATCCGAGGGCTTCAAGCCAAGTGAGGTCGCGTTCAACAGCAGGTCCACCGGCTCCTTCGGATAACCGACGGACACGGCGGTGGCGGGGTGAAGCTGGCGGATATCGTCGGCCAGGGTGGCGGCTTTTGCGGTCGTGCGGTTCACCAACCAGAGCTTCCCCACACCTTCCACCGCCAGCCGCAGGGCGGCCGTGCGACCGGCTCCCCCCGCCCCCAGCAGCACGACCTTTGCGCCCGCGGGCTCGACACCCAGGTCTTCCCGGAGCGATCGGACGATCGCGTCCGCGTCGGTATTGAATCCCCGGGCCAGGATTCGATCGTCCTCCGGCAACTCATCGAAAGTCCCGAGCGGCTGCCATGCGCCCCGGGCATCGCGGGCCTCGAAGCGGATGGTGTTCACTGCCCCCCAGGTGCGCGCGCTTTCGTCGAGTTCGTCCACGAGGTTCACCGCCAGGAGTTTGTGGGGAACGGTGAGGTTCAGGCCGAGAAAGCGCATGGCTCGGGCTCCGGCAATGGCGGGGCCCAGTTCCTCCGGACGCACGTCGAATGCGAGGTAACGCCAGTCCAGGCCCAGATGGTCCAGACCCGCGTTCTGCATCGCCGGCGAAGCCGAATGCCGGATCGGATGGCCGTAGACTGCCACATGGCGCGTGGCGGCCGAAATCGGCGATGGCGTTCGGTTTGACACGGGCGGCTTCATAGCCTGAAGCGCGGCGGACTGCCAAGCCCGGAGTGCTGGGACCGACCGGGGTTCAGGCTGGATTGGCCGGGGACGGCATGCTGGGATTCCGCGGTGCCTGAGCTGCCTGAAGTCGAGGTTTTGGTCCGCCACCTGCGTCCGCTGGTGATCGAGCGGCGGATTTGCGGGGTCGAGGTCCGGCGGGCGAAGTCGGTCCGGCCGGATACGGCGGCGGCTTTCCGTGCGCGGTTGATCGGGGGCCGGATCCGGGCCTTGGAGCGGCGTGCCAAGTTTCTGGTCTTCACGCTTGAGAGCCGGCCGCTGCGGGCGGCGTTTCCGCTCGTCGGGCACCTCGGGATGACCGGGCGAATGTTCCTGCAACCACGGCGCACAGCGCTTCCCAAACACGCCGCGGTCGTCCTCGATCTGGGGGGCGAGTGTCTGGTCTTCGAGGATCCTCGCTACTTCGGTCGTCTGAGTCTCGACGCGGCGCCGCTGGAACAGCTCGGTCCGGAACCGCTTGCGGACGGGTTCGCGCCCGCCGATCTGCGTGCCGTTCTGGGCTGCTCGCGGCAACCGATCAAGGTCCGGTTGCTCGATCAACAGGCGCTGGCGGGGGTGGGTAACATCTATGCCAGCGAGGCGCTCTTTGTAGCCGGAATCCCCCCGACCCTGCCTTGCGTCCGCCTCGGGCCCAAACGGGTGGCCAGACTCTGGCGGGCCTTGCGCACGGTGCTTCAGGAGGCCATCGATTTCGGGAGCACGGTGCCGCTGAATTGGTCCGGGCAGAACGGCTCCGACGGTTTGTTCTATTACGGACGAGACCCCGCCGCGCCGGATTACTACGAGGAGCGGCTTCGGGTGTACGGCCGGCAGGGGAAGCCTTGCCGGGTCTGCGGCACCGCCATCCGACGCCGCGTGCTGGCGGCACGCAGCACCTTCTCCTGTCCGCGATGTCAGCCACGATAGTAGCGCAACAAGCCCTGGAACCGTGGACGCACCGGACGCGAGGCGTGCTGGCGGCCCTGCCAGTCCGGCGAGCGCATGCTTCAAGAAGGCTCGTCGGGACCGCCGGTCTCAGCCGTATCGATTCAACACGGGGTAGCCGCCGACGTGCAGTCGGCGCATGATTCAGCTGGGACAGGGCTGCCTGCCGCCGAGGGCGACGGTTCACCGAAAGGTGACCGCTGATCGGAATCGGCGAGCCCGCGTAAGCGCTTGGATTTCAGCGCCGACTACTCGTCGGCGGCTACGGGGTGTTGAATCGATAGGGCTCAGGGCGGCCCGTCTGGCGCTTCAGGAAGGGATCAGCCCGGCGATGTGTTCGCCGATGGCCAGCGAGGCGGTGGCGGCGGGGCTGGGGGCGTTGAGCACGTGCAGGGCTTGGTCACGGGCCAGGATGTGGAAATCCTGCACGAGGGTGCCTTCGGGCGCCATCGCCTGGGCGCGAACGCCCGCGCCGCCGGCATCAAGATCCGCCGGACGGATGTCGGGCACCAGCCGTTGGAGGGCCCGGCAAAACCGCGACTTGCTCAGTGATTGCGCCAGTTCGGTCCGGACCATGTCGGGGTATCTGCGGAGAAACCGCCAGAGCCCGGGAAAACTCAGTGCGTCCCATAGGTCGAGCGGATTGAGCGTGGAGAATCGGTAGCCTTCGCGGGCAAAGGCCAGGACCGCGTTGGGACCGGCTTCCACCCCGCCTTCGATGAGCCGGGTGAAGTGGACCCCGAGGAAGGGGAACTTCGGATCGGGGACGGGGTAGATGAGGTGGCGGACCAAGCCGTCGCGTTCACGGCGCAGTCTGTAGTACTCGCCCCGGAAGGGGATGATGCGCACTTCCCGTGGTTCCCCGGCCAGCGCGGCGACACGGTCACAGTGCAGGCCGGCGCAGTTCACGATCCAGTCCGCCTCGAAGGGCCCGCGGGTGGTATGCGCGATCCAGGCTCCCGGACGGCGTTCGAGGCGGCGAACGGCGGCGTTCAGCTCGATCCGTCCCTCCCGCTCCCGCAGACGGTCGGCGAGTCGGGCGCAGACGGCGTCGTAGTCCACAATGCCCTCTTCGGGCACGCGGGCGGCGGCGAGGCCGGCGGCGTGCGGTTCGTGGGAGCGAATTTCCGCGGGCGAAAGGCGCCGCAAGCCCTGGAGGCCGTTGGCCTGACCGCGCCGGAGGAGTTCGTCCAATCGGGGGAGTTCCTCCTCGCGGGTGGCGACCACCAGCTTGCCGCAGACATCGTGGGGAACGTCCTCAGACCGGCAAAAGGCGACCATCTGGCGGATGCCCTGCACGGCCAGCCGCGCCTTCTGCGAGCCCGGTTGGTAATAGAGTCCGCAATGGAGCACGCCGCTGTTGTGGGTGCTTTGATGCGCGCCGACCCGCCGTTCCTTCTCGAGGAGAGTGATGCGGGCGGTGGGATGGCGTTCGCGCAGGCGCCAAGCCGTGGCCAGACCGACGATGCCGCCGCCGATGATGAGGGCGGAGCGCATGGTCAGTCGGCGCGCCGGGCGCGGTAGAAGGCCTGCCGCCCGAAGGGCGGACCGGCATCGTTGAAGGGGGTTCGTCCGCCCGCTGCGTACAGTTCGGTCGCCGCGTCCCAGCGCATCACGTCGGACGATTGTTCCACAGCGTAGTGTCCGGGATGATCGGTCACCATGTCGCAGTCGAATTCCCGGTTCGGCCCGAGTCGCAGGAAGTGGAGGCTCAAGCGGTCTTCGGGCAACAGGTGTCCGGCCAGGTCCTCCGCGCAGGCGGGCACGTCGATCACCAGTTTGCCGTCCGTTCCGATCGCGGTGGTCCGGCCGGAGGGCACCGTGAACCGGGCATCCACGGCGATGGCCTCGGGGTCGAAGGGGCGGGCGGAAGCCGGCGCCCCGGACAGGCGGAACTCCCTCACCGCGTAACACCCGGCGGCGTCGATGAGTTCGATGTCCGCGGCCCGGGCCAGCGCGGCAAACGGGGCCAGTGCGGGGGTCAGGGCGAGGAGGGGCAACGCGGCAACGAAGCGCATGGCCGAGGATGGCGGTTGCGGCGGAGGCGGGCAATGCCGGACTTGGCGACGGCACGCCGGGAAACCGGGTGTTCCGGGCACGTTTTCCCTTGAACGGGCTCGCCAGCGGCCGCGGCCGGAGACCATCGTTGCGGTGAGACGTGATGTCGACGAATCGTAACTCCGCGTTGTTCCTGCTGCTGTTCGTGAACTTCCTGCTCTACGGCGGGGTGAGCACGGTGGTGGGCGCCACGTTGCCGCTGGTGATCCGCAGCTTCGACTGGGCCTACCTGGCAACCGGCGCCGTGGTGGCGGGCGGGGCGGTGGGCTATTTCGCCACGACCTTCCTGGCCGGCCTGCTGGTCGGGCGCGTGGGGCCCGGTGCATTGATGACGGGAGGGCTCTGCTTGCAGGCCGCGGGATTGGCGGGGTTTGGCAGTCTGCCGTCCGTGGGCTTCAACATGGCGGCGCTCGTGCTGCTCGGCGTGGGGCAGGGGACGTCCGAGGTGGCCACGAATTATTCGGTGGTCCAGATGGAGCCTGCCGGGCAGAGCCGCAAGATGAACTTGATTCACTCGGCCTTTACCATCGGGGCCATCGCGGCGCCGTTCGCCACGGGGTTGCTGGCGCGAATGACCGATCGCTGGCGCCTGACTTACCTCGGCCTCGCGGCGTTGAGTTTGGCGATGATGGCGGCGGTGTGGGGCCTGCGCCGTTCCTTCCCGGTCGCCGAGGCCGGGGGGCATCCCTCCTCCAGCCCGCTGCGCCGCGTGATCGGGAGACCGCTGCTCTGGTTGCTCGCCGCGGTCATCCTGCTCTATGTCGGGGTCGAAATGGGGATCTCCGCCTGGATCGCCGAGTATCACGTGCGTCGTTTCGGGATTGCGCCGGAACGCAGCGCCTTCATGGTCTCGGTCTTCTGGCTTGGCATCCTCCTCGGACGCCTCCTCACCTCCATCCTCTACCACGGCAATCGGCCGGCGCTGCTGCTGGTGGGCTTCGCGCTGCTGGCATCCGTCGCGCTGGGCCGGGGACTGCTGGCCGACCGCTGGGGCTGGGGGGCGGGCTGGTTTCTCGTCACCGGATTGGGGCTTTCCGCGATCTACCCGCTGGTGATGGCGGTCACCGGCGCCGCGTTTTCCCGGCATCAGGGCGTCGCGATCGGGATGGTGACGACCGGTGGGGGCATCGGGGCCTGCTGTTTCCCGTTCGTGATGTCGGCCCTTTCCGACCGGATGGGGATCGCCGCGGGCTTCTGGTTTTACTTTGCGCTGGCGGTGGCAATGGTCGCGGTGACGCTGGGGGTGGTGTGGGAGGCGGGGCGTGAGTCCGCGGAGCCATCCGTTGCCGATTGAGGCCCGTTTGGCGCCCAGCGAAACGGCGTGCCGGACGTTTGGTCTGGGTCTCCCGTCGGCTACTCGTTGGACCAACGGGAGAGAATCAGGCGAAGGCTGTTCATCACCACCACCACGGTGCTGCCTTCGTGTCCGAGGACGCCGGTGGTCAGTTCGATGCCTCCCGTGATGGCGAATCCCACCAGCACCACGACGGCGCCGAGCGAGACGAGCAGGTTTTGCCGGATCACCCGACGGGCGCGCTGGCTCAACCGATAGGCGGCCAGGAAGTTCTCCAAGCGGTCGTTCATCAGCACGATGTCCGCCTGTTCGAGTGCCGCGTCGGATCCCCGGGCGCCCATCGCCACGCCGACATCGGCAGCGGCCAGGCTGGGCGCGTCGTTGACGCCGTCGCCCACCATCGCAACGCGCCCGCCGCTCGATCGGAGTTGCTGAATCGCCCCCACCTTTTCCTCGGGTTTCAGGCCGGCCCGCACGTCATCGAGGTGCAACGTCGTCCGCAGCTTCTCCGCGGCGCCCGGACGGTCCCCCGTCAGCACGACGGTCCGCAATCCCAAACCTCGCAACTCATCGATCACCCCGGCCGCTGCCGCGCGGATTTCATCCTGCAAAACCACCCGGCCTTTCAGGTCGCCCCAGGCGAGCCAGACCTCCGAGTGCTCGCTGTCGACCGGGGTGGTTTCCGCTCGTTGCGCTGCCTTTGCCGCCCGGTCGCCGGGGACGGCATCGGCGCCATCGACCCACTCGCGGCGGCCGAGCAGAACGGGTTGGCCCTGCCACTCGGCGCGGAGGCCCAGGCCGGTGACCGATTCGAAACGGTCGATGTCCAGCGCCGACCAGCCCACCTGTTTGCCGTGGCGCCGGATCGCGCGGGCGAGGGGATGCTCGGACAGCCGTTCGACCGAGAAGGCCAGCCGGGCCACTTCGTCCTCGCGGCCCGGGGGGAAGCTCTCGATCCGTTCCACACGCAGATCGCCCGTGGTCAGCGTGCCGGTTTTGTCGAGGGCAACGACGCCTGTCTCCGCGAGGTCCTCGACTGCCGCGCCGCCGCGGAACAGAATGCCGCGCCTCGCGCCCCAGGCGATGGCGGCCAGAACGGCGGAAGGGATCGACAGCACGAGGGCGCACGGTGACGCCACGACGAGCAACGTCATCGCGCGTTTGAAGGCGCTGGATACGGGGCCGTCCGACGTGAAGGCGGGCAGGCCAAACCCGAGCCACCACACGAAGAACATCAACAGCGTCAGTCCGAGGATGCCATAGGTGTAGCGGGTGCCGAAGCGGTCGGTGAAGCGTTGCGAGGGGGCCTTGCCGTGCTGCGCTTCGCGGATGAGGCGGATGATCTTCTGGAGGGAGCTTTCGCTCGCCGGTCGCAACACGACGGCCTCCACGCCGCCCCAGAGGTTCATGGTGCCGGCCAGCAACACGTCGCCGATGCCCTTGTCGACCGGGGTGGCCTCGCCGGTGAGCGTGGATTCGTCCGCCGCGGTGCGACCCTTCACGACCTCGGCGTCGACGGGGAACTGCGCTCCGGGTTTGAGGAGCAGGCGTTGGCCGGATCGGAGTTGCGGCACGGGCACCGGACGTTCGGCGCCGTCCGGTTCCAGGACCAGTGCCTCCTTCGGGGCGGCGCGGAACAGGGAGCGGATTTCCCGTTGGGTGCGGCCCATGGCGTAGTGTTCGAGGGCGCCGGACAACGAGAAGAGAAAGAGCAGCACAGTTCCCTCCTCCCATTGTCCGATGGCGGCGCTGCCGGCGGCCACGGCGAGCATCAGGAAATGGACGTCGAGGGTTCGGGCTTGCAGACGTTCCCGGACTTCTTCCGCGGCGAACCACGCGCCGGCGACGTAGGCCGCGGCGTGAAAGCCGATGGCATACGCCGCATCACCGAGCGCCCAGGCCGCGAGCCCGAACGTGCCGCAGAGCAATGCCGCGAGCAACTGCCACTTCCATTCGTTCAGCGCGTGTTCGTCCTCGGGGATCTCGACTTCGCGAGGCACAACGCGCGGCCAGGGGATCTCCTTCCAACGCCAGAACCGCGGCGCCGTCGGGCAAGTGGCCCGCGCGATGGTCATGCGGTTGTCCGCGCAGGAAACGGTCAACCCGGCGCGGCCGGCTTCGTCGGGGCCGATGGCGCACGCCCCGCAGTCGTCCTGCCCGGCGAGCAGGCAGCAGGTCTCCTGGTCGGTGGCGGCTTCAGCTTCCTGCAAGGTGCCGGCCAGTCGGGCCTCGAGTTCCTTCGTTTCCCGTTTGCCCCAGGTGGCCACCGAGATGCGCCGGGCGCCGCGATCCAGGGTGACGGCTTCGAGTTTCGCATCCTCGCCGAACGCATCGGCAACCGTCTGCACGAGACACCGCGACCCGCGGCGGGATTCCTGGGATGGTTCGCGCTTGCTGCTCATGACGGGGCGCCTGTCGCCGAGGGGCACTGTCGCGTGTCTCACCGCATCTGACAAGCGACCTTGCTCCGGGCGCGTCTGGCTTGGTGCCATGGTAGGGCGGATCACCGAGGAGCCGCGAAGGGCATGATGGACGCGCGCTCAACCGCGTCGATCCCGGACGACCCAGGCGAAGATCTCGTCCCCGAGTCCCGTTCCTTTCTTCGGATTTCGGCTTTCGGACGTCGGATTTGGATTTTCGGTCTCGCGATGGTCACGGCTCCAGGGAACCCGGTCGGTCAGTCGGCGGGGGGGGCCGGGGTGGCAATTCCCGCCAGGAGATGGTCCAGGCCCGCCAGGGTATCCCGCGCGCGTGGATTGACGCTTCGTGGCTTGGACGTCCTGCCGCCCCGCTCTCGCAACCGGATGACCTCCACCGCCGAGCGGGTTTCGCCGGAATATCCCGTAGTGTTGGCTCCGGCGAATGGGGTTCGGTTCGATTCGGGCCGGCTACGTCATCTGCAGACCCCGCATGGCGCCGGAGGCTGAGGCGAACCGGTCGGTTTCCAGGCCCATGCGCTGGAGCATCGAGACGAAGAGATTGGGGAGCGGGTAGTTGTGCACGGTGTCGAAGGCCAGGTGTTGGCCGTGGTCGAAACCGCCGCCGGCGAGCAGCACGGGCAGGTTCGTGGTCACGTGGGTGTTGGCATTGCCCAAGTTCGAGCCGTAGAGGATCATGGTCCGCTCCAACAGCGGCTCGCCATCCTCGGTCACCGACTTCAACTGGCTGAACAGGTCCCCCAGCAACTTCATATGCCATTCGTCGATGGCCTTGAGCTGGGCGAGCTTCTCCTGGGATCTGCCGTGGTGGGACAGGTTGTGGTAGCCGTCCGTGGTCTTGACATCGCCGAACTCGATCGCCGGGGAATTGACGCTGTCGAGCAGCAGCGAGATGGAACGGGTCGAGTCCGTCTCGAACGCGAGCCGGGCCAGGTCATACATGAGGCGGACCTTGTCCATGTAGGCCTTGGGGCTGGCGGGATCGAGCGGGACGGGGGCGTCGACCTTCGGTTTCGGCTGGCGTTCCCACTCGCGCGCCATTTGCATCCGCTGTTCGAGGTCCCGCACGCTGGTCAAATACTGGTCCAGCCGGTCGCGATCCCGCGCGCCCACCGACCGCTGCAAGCTGCGGGCCTGTCCGGCGACCGCATCCAGGATGCTCCGGCCGGTCTCCAATTGGCGCAGCTGGGCCTCGGTTTCCTCGGGCGTCCCTTGCAGGAAAAGCCGGCGGAAGACGTCGGCGGCCTTTTCTTCACAGGGGATCAGCACGCCGGCCCCGGTCCAGGAGAGGCTGCGCACGCCCTGCTGGACGTTGACCCCGAGGGTGAGGGAAGGGAAGCGGGTGAGGTGCCCGATGCGCTCGCTGATGTACTGATCGAGGGAAATGGTGTTGCGGAACCCGGCGCTGCCCGGATGCGGCGCGGCCGTCAGAAAACAGTTGTCCGCGGGATGACCGCCATCGACATCGGGATGCCACACCCCACTGAACACGGTGAAGTCCCGGCGATGGTCGGCGAGGAGTCCGAGATAGGGCGATGGCGTGTAGTCCCGACCGGAGGTCTCCGGGAAGAACTGGTCCGGCAGCAGGCCGAGGTTGTTGCAGATACCCAGCATGCGACGGGGCTTGCCGCCCGGGGTTGCCGTGACGTCGTCGGGTTTCGAACCCGCGAAGGCCGGCGTCATCGATTCGAGCAACGGCAATGACAGCACGATGCCGGCTCCGCGCAGGAACTTGCGGCGGGAAATGGCGGCGCGGGTGGCGATGTAGGGCAGGGATGGGTTCATAAGCGTTGGCTTGGTTGGGGCGGTTTCGCGTCCTGGGTTTCGGCGCGCGGCAGCGGGCAATAGCGTCCGGCGACGGGTGGTGGGATGGCGGCTTTCCTGCGCGGACTCATTTCATCAGGAAGATCTCGCTCTGTACCAGTTCATGGATGAGGCTGCGCACGCCGTGCCCGCTCGGACGGGTCGCGGCAAGGATACGTTCGACCACCGGGCGATCCACGAAACCCACGGGTGCCCCGGTGGCATAGACCGTCAATTGTCCGACCAGGTTTCGGGCGATCCGGGTCTCGTCGCTGAGCAGCAATGCCTTCAACTCGCGGACGTCCCGGAAGCTCCGTCCGTCGGCCAGTTCGCCGCTGGCGTCCACGGGCAGCGCGTAATGGAAGTCGAACCTCTGGCCGCCCTTCCCGAGGCCCGGCGCGGGCTCACCCTCGCCCTCGGCCCGGTAGCGGTCCCGCCAGCCGCCCAGGACATCGAAATTCTCGAGGGCGAAGCCGGGCGGGTCGATTTTCGCATGGCAGGTGTTGCAGCTCGGCAGCGTGCGGTGCTGTTCGAGTTGCTGCCGGATGGTGGTCGCTCCCCGGAGGTCGGGTTCGACCGCCGGCACGCTCGGGGGTGGCGGCGGGGGTTTCTCGCCGAGGATGCGCTCCATGATCCACGCGCCGCGCAACACCGGCGAAGTGGTGGTGCCGTTCGCGGTGACTTTCAGCACGGCGGCCTGCGTCATGAGCCCGCCCCGCGGACTGTCCGCCGGCAACTCGGTACGCTGCAAGGCGATCCCCGGCTTGGCCGGCAAACCGTAGTGCACCGCGAGCCGCTCGTTCACCATGGCGAAATCCGAATCGACAATGTGGCGCGCCGGCAGGTCTTCGCGCACGAGTTCGGCGAAGAACCGTCGGGGTTCGGCGAGGGCGGATTCGGTCAGCAGGTCGTCCAGGTAATAATCCGGGTAGAGGCCGGCATCGGGCGCGGTGACGGTCATCTTCCGCAGGTCCAGCCAGTAATCGAGGAAGGCGTCGATGAAGCGTTCCGACCTGGGGTCGGCGAGCAGTCGGTCGGTCTCGCGCCGCAGCACTTCCGGTTCGTGCAGTTTTCCCCGGGCGGCCAGGGTTCGGAGCGTTGCGTCGGGCGGCGAGTTCCAAAGGAAGAAGGCGAGCCGGGAAGCGAGGGCGAAGTCGTCCAGGCGGCCCGGTAGTTCCGGCAGGCACAAGAAGTCCGGCGAGCACAGCACGGCCGTATAGGCGGCGATCATGGCCTCGTCGAAGGAATCGTCGCGATCCAGGGCCGCTTGGACCACCGGCAGGAAGCGCGTCCATTCGGTGTCCGGCACGGGTCCACGACAGGCTTGATTCAGAAAGCGACGGAGCAACCGTTCGGCATCGACCAGGGGATTCTCCGACACCACCTCGACCCCGGGGGGCGCCACGCGACGGCCGCGCCGGGGCCGGTTGCGTTGCGCCCCATCGTTTCCCGGCTGCGGATCCGACCGGCGGACCATCGGCAGATCGCCGAAAAGCAATGCGTGCCCGGCGGGAGGCCACTCGTCATAGAGCGGGCCCTCGACCTCCATCCAGCGGAACACCACTCCCGGCTGGCCGTCTTCCTCGGCGAGCGGGTTCTGCCAACGCGACCGCCCGGGGCGGGAGCGGAACAACCGTCCCGGGTCGGGGCGGATCATCTCGCCGGCCAGCAACCAGACCTCCAGTTCGTGGACGGCGGGCTCGGGCGTGACGTCGAATTGCCCGATCGTGCGCAGGAGTCGGGGGGGCGTTTCCGCGGTGATGATCACCGGTTCGTCGCGACGCCCGCGCGAGATGTCGTCCAGGTTCGGGATGTACCAGCGTTTGCCCTCGCTGGGGCCCACCCAGACGGTGTGGGCATTGAAGCGAAGTCGGTAGCGGCCGGCGACCGGGGCCCGGAATTGGTTGAACTTCGGTTCGATGGGTTCATAAGCGCCCGCCACCACGCCCACGCCTTCCAGTTCGCGCGTTTCGGGATCTTCTGCGCCCACCGTGAGCGGGGCCTCTCCGCGGCGCACGGCGGGCTGGCCGGCGAATCCGAGCACCGGGAACGTCGCCCGCTCGGGGGCCGTATTGAACTCGGAGAACTTCATGGGCCCGGTGTAACTGCCCTGCTCGCGGGCGTAGTAACGACGCACGTTCACGGCGGGCCGTTCGGGGTAGGGCGCCATGACCTGGCGCAGGGCATGATCCGCCGCGCTGAGATACCGCGCCATCTGGACGTGGGAGATATCCAGCGCCTCACCCACCTTGTTGAACCGGTAGGCCTCGCCATCCTCCGGCAGGGTGTCCCGGATCTGCAGCCAGGGGGCCTGGAGCAGGTCCCGCAAAGCGTTCTCGTATTCGTAACGATTCAGCCGGCGTTGTGTCGAGCGGCCCTCGGACGCCACCCGCGTCTTCCCGGCGGCCAGAAGGGCGTCCCCCAGCGAACGGACGAACGCCTCGGTTTCGCCCGCCTCCGGACGTGCCTTTCGCTCGGGAGGCATCTCGCCGGCCCGCACCCGGTCATGCACGCGAACCCAACGGTCGAAATTCTCCGCGGACGAAGGGGCGAACAGCAAGCTCGTCAGATCAAGATCCCCCTTCCGGGTGTCGGCGTCGTGGCAGTCCCGGCAATGGGCCTCCAGAAAGCGGTCAACGCCGTCCGGGGGGGGCGCCGCCACCAAGCTGACCGGGCCGACCAGCATGATGCCGGCCAGGCCGATTGCGTTGCTCATCCGAAATCTCATTGCGCGTAATGAAGGTAACTACGCCCGCTAATGTGACGTCAACGCCGTAATGCGCCCGGTACAGGCCGTGCCGGGAGCCCGCGGCGCGGGGCATCTACCAGCAGCCCGAGGGCGTTGTGGATGGGGCCGATCCGTGCCGGATGGATGTTCCTCAATCGCGGGCGGCAGGGGCGGAGGCGGGGACCGTCCGGTCGGGCGCTTTCTGGCGGGCCGGATCAGGGACCGGATCCGCGGCGGCAACCAATGCGTGACGCCGGCGCGCGAACCGGGCATGCACCTCGTAGGCAAAGGTGTCCAACGTGGCCGGGTCCGGGGGTTCGCCATTGAGCGAGAGTGTCAGCGAGAGCAGACCCTCGGCCTGTCCGACGTGATGGAGTTGGGCCTCGGCGATCTTGTTGGGCATGCATTCGAGCGGGCCGACGCTCAGGAGGGCGTCGATGACGCCGGCGCGCCATTCGTGGAGGGGCGCGCCGAGGGTGAGCACCGCTTCGCCTTCGAGTTCCGGACGGAGGTAGGGTTTGGCAGCGGACAGGGCCTGCGGCACGGAGGCGGGGGCTTCGTCGCCCAGCACCGGGGCCATGGCTTCGGCGGTGACTTCACGGATGCGACGGTGCAGGCGCCGGCTGAGCCGACCGCTCAAACCCGTCAGTCCCGGCGGCGGTTGATGGAGTTGGTCCACGTATTCGAGCCATTCGCCAAAAGGCGCCAAGCGAACGCGCAGGCCACGGCGCTCGAGTTCGGCGATCACGTTGCCGTTCGAGAACGGATCCAGCCGCACGTAGATTTCCCCGGCCACGAGAACGGTGGGTCGGTCTGCCGGGCGCCGGAAACGGGCGAAGTCCGCCGCGGCCGCGCGCAGCAGGTCCCGGATGCCGAGCAAGCCGCCCGAAGCCGCCTGCCACAGGACGCCCGGCAGCGAATGACGCCGGCCGGCTTCCCGTTCGAGCAGGGCAAGCAAAGCGGCCTCGTGTCGCCGGTGAGTTTCCGCCAGCGCGGTCGGATCCGGGCAGCCCGGACGCACCTCGAGCAGGGCTTGCTGCAGCCGTTCCACTGCCAGGAAACCGCTGATCAACAGGAAGGTGAACGCCGGTGTGAAGGTGGCGAAGTAATCCCGTTCGACGGGCGCCCAGAGCCGTACGCGATCCCCGAGGCCGAGGCGTTGGAGCACGATCTGGTTGAGCAGGTTGTAGGCGCCGAACCGGCACGGCCCCTGCGGACGCGGCATCAGGAAAACGAACCGCCGGTCGGCATCGGGGTCGTTCTCCACCCGCCGCAACAAGCCGCCCAGGGTCATGCTCATCGGCAGGCATTCCTTGCCGGAGGTGTGGCGGCGTCCGCGGCGCAGCGCCTCGGCATCCGAGGGCGGCAGGGCCTCCGCGCGCAAGCCCACACCTCGCAGGCAGGCGACCACCGGCTGGGCGACCGGGCCCATGCTCGGGACCAGCACCGTTTCGTTGCGGGCGCGGATGTCCTCGAGCCGCACCTGGCCAAGCGGTGGCTGGTCGAACCCGGTGGTTGGGCGGGGATTTCCTGCGACCGCCAGGTCCTCGCGCACGCAATGCAGGAACGCCTCGATCCGGGTCTTGGTGCCCGCGTCCCCGGCGTGTCCGTCGGTTTCGATGATCGCGAACGGTTTGCCCTCCATCAAGTGACTGCAGAAATGCAGGTTGAAGCTGTCCGGCCCGCACGAGTAGTTCGAGCAATAGATGGCGTAGACGCCGGGCGTGCGCCGGACCTGATGGGCCGCTCGCAGAATGCGTTGGCCGTAAGCCCAGAACATGTCGGGGAACACGGGCGCTTCGCGGTCGACGGGATGACAATCAATCGGAATGGCCACCGCGCCCTGCTCGCGCAACAGGGCCGGAGCATTCGAGTTCAGGACGCGGTTGTAGATCGTGTACGGGCGTCCAAGCACCACCACCCCGGGAATCTCCCGGGCCGCGCAAAACTCGATGGCGCCTCGTCCGATGGCCGCGCAGGCGGTGTTGAAGTCCTCCTGAGCGCGGACGGCCGCCGCCAATGCGCGCGTGACCGGTTCCCCGTCGAACCCGAACGTCCGGGCCAGTTCCTCGCAGGCCCGGCGGAACGCGCCGTCGCTCAGGCCGCCCGCATCGACCTGCATCCACGGCGACACCACCCGCCTGCGGGTTGCGGGAGGGAGCGCCCATCCCGCGACCTCGGGACCGGCCTGCAGAATGGGGCAGGTTTTGGCGACGGGTTCGTTGGCGACGCGGGGCAGGGAGGTGATGGCGGGGAGGAAGAGGAAATCCGCGTTCGCCGTGGCCATCTCCGCGACGACGCCCTGGAAGAACTGCATCGGGGCGCAGAACGGGACGTTGCCTTCGCGGATGCCGCGCTGCAGCGTGCTGGCGCCCGCCGCCTGGATCCGGGTGAGTTGACAGCCCAGCCGACGGAGGAAGGTCGCGAAGAAGGGCAGCAGGCCCTTGAGCATGAACTCGTCGCTCAGCGCCACGACCGGTCCCGGAGCCCTCGCTTCCGGCGCCTGCCAGAGGGATTCAATGAGCGCTTCGCGTTCGCGGAAAGGATCCGGGGCGCGGTCGGGGAGTTTCCGGTGTTGCGTGCCCCGATCGTAGAGCGAGCAGCCGCCTCCCCATTGGAAGGTCTTGCGATGGCCCTGGACGGTGGTCCGCAGACGGTCGATGCGGCAGTGGTTGCCGGGTTCGCCGCAACCGACCGTTGCCCGGCAGACGAAGGTGTCCTTGCCCTCGACGGTTGCCTCGAGGAAGACCGCCGGATCGGGCATGGACTCCTGGGGCGCGCTCGAATCGCGGGCCGCCAGCAGGGCGATGCCAAGGGCCCCGACCGTGCCCGGATTTGGTGGGATGACGATCTCGCTGCCCGTCTGCCGGGCAACCGCGGCGGCGAGCGCATCAGCGGCGAAGGGCATGCCCTGGCAGAAGACCACCCGGCCAACCGGGCGGCACCCCTTCACGCGGTTGAGGTAGTTTTGAATGATCGAGTCGTAGAGCCCGGCCATGATGATGGGCTGATCGACCCCGGCCGCCACGGCCTCGTCGATCACTTCGGCCATGAACACCGAACAGTGTTGCCCGAGGGAAACGCCGCCGGGGGCTTCGATGGCCAGGCGGCCCATGGCCACGACGTCGGGTCGTCCGGCGAAGCGTCCGCCCTGTTCCTCGATGAACGAGCCGGTGCCCGCGCTGCACGCCTCGTTCATGGCGGCGTCGATCACGCGACCGCCCTCGAGCCGGATATACTTGGCGTCCTGGCCGCCGATCTCGAAGATCGTGTCCACCCGCGAATCGAAATGCAGGGCGCCGGTCGCGTGGGCCACGATTTCGTTGAGCACGATGACCGCTTCGTGCCCGTAGCAATTGGCGAGCAGCGACCCGACAATCTCACGGCCGCTGCCCGTGACGGCGAACCGGATCACGCGCCCCCTCGCGGCGGGGCTTTCGAGGAAGCGGCGCCACAAGTCCTGGGCAGCGGCGACCGGGTTCCCCGAGGTCCGGCGGTAGCCTTCCCAAACCAAGCCGGTCGCCCCGGCTGAAAGGACCACGAGTTTCGAGCCGGTCGATCCGACATCGAACCCTGCGACCAACGGCGTGTCCCCGGTTACCGCGGGCGCCATCGGTGGTGCGGCCAGGCGACGCACACGGTTGAGCGTGGCGGCGAGGGGCGGGACGGATTCCAGCCGCAGGGCGGGTTCCTCCGCCACCAAATCCCCAATGGCCGGGAGCGGCGTGTCCGCGCGGTGAGCGAGCAACGCGGCGCCCGTGGCCTCGAGATAACGGCGCTGGTTCCCGGTCAGTTCCACGGCCTGGAAACCCATGGCCTGCAACCGGGCGTTGAACGTTCGCTGGACGCGCCGGGATTCGGCCACCCCACCGACCAATGCCACGCGTTCGGGGCTGCGTCCCGGTTTGACCAGCACGAGCACGTTCTCGCACACCGCGTCGAACAGTCCCGCGAGGATGCCCGCCCGATCCTCGCCCTTGTTGGCAAGGTGGGTCATGTCCGTCTTTAGGATCACCGGACAACGGCCTGAGAGCTTGGCTGCCTCCGCGACCCCGACGCACAGTTCACTGGCCTCCTCGACCGCGAGACCGAACCGCTCGACGAGCTGGCGAAGGAAATTGCCGGTGCCCTGCGAACAGCGTCCGTTCTCACGGTACAGCTCCGGACCGTCCACCCGGAGTTCGAGGGTCGAGAATCCGTGGCTGCCGATGGAAATCAGGGTCGCCGGCTCCATCCCAAACCAGGCCCTCCACGCCTCGGCCTGGGCCTGCTTGGTGGGAATGCGCGGCAAGCGCACACTCCGGCCCAGGCGCCCCGTCACCGCCGCGCCGGCCACCGTTGGCCAGTCGAACTCCGCCAACGTGTCCGCCAGCGCGTGCCGGGGGTGTTTGCCATGCTCAACCAGGCGCGTTCGGCCGGGGATGATTTGGGTTTCCGTCCGGATGATCTCAACCACTTTGAGCGTTTCCGCGCCGAGGTCGATCCCGAGAAAGCGCTGTTCCCCGTTGGCGTCCGGACATCCGGCAACCGCGTCGGCGCACTTCGACGGGAGCGAGCTGACGGCGTCAACCCGGGGATGATGCCTTCCGTTGCGTCCTTCGGGGGAGGCGTTCGGGGAATTCAGCCGGCACGTTAACCCGCGACAGTCCATGTTCTTTGCGCCTTTCGTTGTCCATTCTCACCACCCGGCCCGTCAGGTCAACCACCGCCGTACCGGGGTGTCCTCCGGACGGGCCAGCCCGGGGCGGGGCCGTCCGTCGCGCCAGCGACCAGCGGTCGCCTGAACGCGGCTGAGCATGCTTAACCCATCTTATCGAAGGATGCAAAATCGATAAACAGCCCGGCCCCATCGACGCGCTTGATGTTCCTGAGGCTCCGGCAACCGCAGAACTCCGGAGCGGACGGATACGGGTGAACGCTGCCGGTCCTCGCCGCGGTGCGAGGCACGGCGGCGGTCATGACGGCGGAGGACTTGGTCTTGTCGCGTCCTACGCCGAGGTTTCAAATGGGCGGCGCATGACGAACGGGGACACGAACCCTCCGGGCGGGGAGTCGCCCGGTAGGACCGGTGAGCGGTCCGCGCCGATCGACCTTCCAGCGGAAGAGTTTCGCGCGGCGGGCTACGCGTTGATCGATCGCCTGACGGAGGTGTTGCGCGGCATCCGGGAACGCCCGGTGACGGGGGGACTTGCGGTCGGCGACATCCGCCGCTTGATCGACGCGGACGCGCCGATGCCCGACGAGGGTGCGCCGGCGGGGGAACTGCTCGCCGAGGCCGCGGAGGTGCTCACGCGGCATTCCTTGTACAATGGCCATCCGCGCTTCCTCGGCTATGTGACCTCCTCTCCAGCGCCCATCGGGATGCTGGCGGATTTGCTGGCGGCGGCGGTGAATCCGAATGTAGGCGCTTGGACGCTGTCGCCGGTGGCCAGCGAGATCGAGGCCCAGACCATTCGCTGGATCGCCGGGTTACTCGGCTTCCCGGCCGGTTGCAGTGGCCTGCTGGTTAGCGGGGGCAACGTTGCGAACCACGTGGGCATCTATACGGCGCTTCGTTCCGTTTTTCCGCGCGATTCCGGGGGGCTTCCGCCCGAGCGGCTCGGCCGGGCCACGGTGTACGCGACGGTCGAAACGCACACCTGGATCGAGAAGGCGATGGACATGTTCGGGTTCGCCCCTGGCGCCCGGCGCTCCGTCGGCGTGGATGCCGCGCAGCGCCTGGACGTGGACGACCTGCGCGCGCGGTTGGCAGCGGACGTGCGCGCGGGTTTGCTGCCGGTGGCGGTGGTGGGCAACGCCGGAACCGTGAGCACCGGAGCCGTCGATCCGCTGCCCGCCATCGCGGCGGTTTGTCGCGAGCACGGCGTCTGGTTTCACGTGGATGGTGCCTATGGTGGCTTCGCCGCCATGTTGGCCGACGCCTCCGAGGACCTTCGGGGACTGTCGCTGGCGGACTCCGTCGCCGTGGATCCGCACAAGTGGCTTTACACGCCGCTCGAGGCCGGCTGTGCGCTCGTGCGGGATCCCGTCCGGCATCGGGCGGCGTACAGCTATCACCCGCCCTACTATCATTTCGACGAAGAAGCGACGAACTACGTCGACTACGGTCCGCAGAATTCCCGCGGTTTTCGGGCGCTGAAGGTGTGGCTGGGGCTCCGGCAGGCGGGGCGGCGGGGTTGCGCGGGCATGATCGCTGAGGACATTGCGCTGGCCCGCCGCCTGTCCGAGCGGCTGCAACGCGAGCGTTGCTACCGGGTGTTCACCCACAACCTGAGCATCGTGACGTTCCAGTATGTTCCGGAAGGCTGCCTTGATCAGGTTGGGCAACCTGCCACCGAAGCGTATCTCAACCGGCTCAACCAGGCGTTGCAGGAGCGTTTGGAAACGAGTGGCGAGCTGTTCGTTTCCAATGCGGTGATCGACGGGCGCCACGCCCTTCGCGCCTGCATTGTGAACTTCCGCACCTCGGCGTCGGACATCGATGCCATTCCCGGGATCATCTCCCGCCACGGCGATCGCCTGCACGCGACGCTTGACCGGCAGCCGTGAGTCCGCCCGGGGGTAACCGGCCAACGTCCGGGCGTGAGCCACCGGACGGGGTTCAGTCTCCGGCCTTCAGGGGGCGGCGTTCGACGCCCTCGAACGTGATCTTCACGGGCTGGATGAACCCCTCGTGGTCGAACTCCATCCGGTCGATGCAGGTCACCCGATGGTTGGCGTCCGTTTCGCCCCGGGGCCGGCGGTGGTAGACGATGTACCATTCGTCGGCGCCGGGCACCCGCAGCACCGAATGATGGCCCGCGCCGGTTGCCACCGAGCGATCCTGTTGCAGGATCTTCCCGATCCGCTTGAACGGACCGAGCGGCGAATCCCCCATGGCGTACGCGACGGAGTAATTGGGCCCGGTCCAGCCGCCTTCGGACCACATGAAGTAGAGCTTGCCTGCCCGGCGAAACATACACGGCCCCTCGACGTAGCGCTCGGGCGTGATCTCCTTGAAGAGGGCGCCATCGGGGAACGGGATGAACCCGCTGAAGTCCGGCTCGAGCTTCGCGATATTGCAGTGCGACCAGCCGCCGTAAACCAGGTAGTCCTGGCCGTCCTCGTCGCGGAACACGAACTGGTCGATGGGTTGGGCGCCGTTCACGATGGTGCCCATGAGCGGCCTTCCCAGGCGATCCTTGAACGGACCGGCGGGGGAATTCGCGACGGCTACCCCGATGCCGCCCACCTCACCTTCATGAACGTCATTGGCGGCAAAGAACAGGTAGTATTTTCCTCCCCGCTCGACGGCCGCGGGCGCCCACATGGCCCGGCGCGCCCAGCGAACCTCCCGGTTGTCGAGGATCCGGCTGTGCCGCGTCCAGTGGATGAGATCCGGCGAGGAAAACGCGTCAAAATGCAGTTGCTCGTCGTAAGGGGCGGAGAAGGTCGGGTAGATCCAGTAACGATCACCAAACACCGTCGCTTCGGGATCGGCATACCAGCCCTGGATGACCGGATTGCCGGCTCGGGGCGGGGCGATCATGAGGTCTTCGATGACCTTCCCGACCGCGTCGGGGGCCATGGCTTCGATCAGGTAGCGATGTTGTTTCCCGGCTGTCGGAAGCCACTCGTTGAATCCGTGGTTCACTCGCGCGTGCATCAGGCAGAACCCGGGCTCCGACAGCTTCCAATAATCGCCCGTCCCGCGCACCGCGTAGAGCACGGCGGTCTGGTCCCAGGCCTCGCGGTTGGCCAGGCCGTTGTAGTGCTGGTAGCAGGCGCGGACGGGATTGGCGGGGTCGGTTGTGGCCAGCCGGGCCCCCACCTTGATGGCGGCGCCGATGGCAAATCCGCTGAACACGACCGGCGTGGGCCAGTCGTTGACGGCGCGCACCGAGGCGGCGGTGTCCCACATGAGATTGTATTCGCCCTGGCCGCCCGGGAAGCGTCCGTCCGGGAAGATGCCCCCCATGCACACCCATTGCTTCACCTTCTGTTGCACCAGGGTTTCGCCGTCCAGCGGGCTGATTTCGTCGGGTCGGGAATCGAGGAGATCGCGCAAATTCGTCAGAAACCCCACGGTGACCACCGTCACGCTTTGGTCGGGTTGCGCTGCCAGCAGGCGACGAGCCAGCAGTGCCGCATCGGGCGCGTCACTGCTGCGCTCGAGATCGTGCGGGAAGGCCCGCGCAACCGCCTCGGCATAGCGGGAAGGCACCTCCCGGCGCGGGTCTTTCACATTGCGGTAGCCGGCCTCGAGCCCGCGCTGGTAGCCGATCGGCAGGTCCGGCCGCCCGTACCAGGTGTTGATGGCGTCCGCGCACGGGGCCACCCATTCGTTCCGCGAAGAAATCAGGATCCCGAGGATTTCCGCTTCGCCGCGATTCGCCAAGGCGTGGAGCGTGGCCAAAGCGCCGGCGTCGTCCACATCCTCGCACAGGTCGACGTCGAGCAGGATCCGGGGGCGATCCGCGGCGGTGGAAACCGACGGTGGCACGACGGTTAGCAACAGTGCAGTGGCGCTGGTCAGGAGGGAGGGGAGATTCATAGCCAATCGAGAGTTGCCCGGAGGTTCGGGGTGTTCGAGCACGATTCCGCACGGGCGGGACGGCCGTGTTCTCGCAGATCGGTGGGCATGCCTGAACCCCATCGACCCGCTCGGCCAACCGTACGAGGTGTCCTGCGCAGGGCGGGCGCGGCCGGTCGCGCGCGCCGGTCGGTGTTAGCGCCCGTCGACGGTGCCCGGGCTGCAGAACATGCGGTTCTTCGTGGTCAGCTTCGATTCCCGGCGCCAAGTCTCGTAAGTGATGTATTCGACGTGACCGTCCACGGCGAGGACGATGCCGCCCTTCTTGCCATGCCGCCGGCCCAGGGCGCCATCGACGTCCGGGTCCGGGTAGCTGGAGCCGTCATTGTAGCCGTAACCCAGGGTGACGTTGGCATCGTCGGGTTCCCACATGATGAAGGCGTCCGCGGCGAACTCGTGCAGCTTGTAGGCCTTGCCGCTGGGCTGGAGTTTGCCGAAGCCGCAGACCGCGCCGTTCATCACGTAGGTGGCCAGCTTGTTGGCGCGCGCCTTGAACGTGGCGGAGTTGGTTTTGTCCAGCGGACAGCGGTAGCTTCCCATGGCGCCCATGTAGTTCCAGAGCTGGCCACCCTCGTAGGCGAGGGTCTGGTTGGTGGCGTAGGGGGCGGCGAACAGGTTCGGCACGCCGTTGTTCACGGGGCTGTAGAGCCAGCCCGGCAGCCAGGGCGGGTTCCAGTTCGGGAAAGGGAGCATCTCCTGGTTGTCCCCGGCGTACATGTGACAGGCCAGCCCGAGCTGTTTCTGGTTGGCCACGCACTTCGTTCGCTGGGCTTTGTCCTTGGCGGCGGACAAGGCGGGCAACAGCAGGCCGGCCAGGATGGCGATGATGGCAATGACGACAAGCAACTCGATCAGCGTAAAAGCGGTCTGACGAGCGCCGGAGAACCTCGGGTGCGCGTTTTTCACAGCGCCTTCACCCTGCTGCGTTTTGCCGCCGGTTGTCAAACGGAGTTTGCGCCGGGCGGGGTCGGAACGGACGGGGGTATCTCCAGTCCTTCCGACTCGGAGCGGCCTTGGAGGCAGGGCGCGTGCTCCCCGGCCCAAGGCCCGCGCGCCAGCGAGTCGTCCCGGGCAGAGCAACCTCCGATGGCTCCGCCCCAACGGGACTTACGAGCAATCCTGCGGTTCCAACATCCGCGCAAGGTGCCGGGTTTTGCCGCGCTCCCTTCCTTGGCCTGTCGGTCCTATCTGCCGCGAAACGCACCGGCCAGCCGCCCACGTTCCAGGGTCCAGGCAGGGCTGGCGCTCAGCGCATCGTAGGCCGGCCCCGGACCGCAGGTCTGTGGGTTTACCCCCAGGAGGTGGGCCACCCCTGGCATGGCGGCGTCGAGCGCTTCCCGTTCCGTCGCGGACAGGAGGAAGGCCTCGGGAGTGAGCCGGGCCGGGGTCTGCCGCAGCTGGAGTACGCGGGGGGAGAGGTTCAAGGCACCTTCGGGCCAGGGTCCTTCGCCCAGCCCCGCGAACTGGCGCCAACCCGCCCGATCGATGATCGGCGGGCGCGTCAGCGTGAAGTCCTGTCCGACCTGGACCACATTGGCCCCATCGCTCCATTGCAGCAGGTCTTCCGGCGCGCTCCGTCGGGATTGCGGCGCGGTGTTTACCACGCGCTGCACATCGAAGACGTTCCGATTGGCCCGGATGGCCACGGGATCGCCAGCGGGCGGGTCGGTGAAACCCACGACAAACCCCAGGGCGGCGGTGTTGCCGGTCAGTTCGATGGTGGGCGGGGTTTTCGCCGTGCGCTTGACGTGGACCAGCGCGAAGCCGGTCTGCACGCAGTTTTGAACGACCAACCGGTCCCCACCCGGCGCGTCGTCGGCAGCAGGGAGGTAGGCGATCGTGCTGACGAACGGGGAGTAGAACTCCGAGTTCAGGAACAGCGCGGTGCCCGGGCTCTGCACGCCGACCACACAGACCGGTCCCGCCGGTCCTCCGGGCGGCATCTGCATTTCGAGGCGGCAGTTGGTCAGCAAGAGCGGGGCGCCGACAACTTCGATGAGCGTTTCTCCAAAGACGCTGCGGTAGGTCACCTCCCCTGGTGGGGAAACCACCGCTGGCACTTTGAGGGTCAATCCCTCCAACTCCAGCGGAGCCCGGGTTCGTAGCAGTGGCCCCGGGCGTCGGGCGATCCTGAGCGCCGGCCGGACTCCGTGGCTGGCGCGCAGCTTCAGAGGCTTGCTCCCCAGGTCGATTGCCTCCGTGATCCAGTCGCCGCGCCAGAGGCACTCGATTTCGTCTCCGTCGGCGGCGGCCACGACGGCGTCCGCCAGCGTTGCGAATCCGGCAAGTTCCCGCGCCTGGCTGTCCCGCAGCAGGCAGGCCCCGGGCGGAGGGCTGACAGCGAAGGGCTCCGCGGCGGGGGACCCAGGCTGAACAGCGGGGGCAACTCCGGTCGCGGGGCGGGGAAGGCGTCGGCTCAGGAAGGTGGCCAAGCTCAACCCGAGGGCCAGCACCATGGCGGTTCCGAAGCGCCTGCGGGATCGACGGAAGGCTCGGACCAGAGTCGCTCCCAGGTCTTCGATCCTGTGCCGGAACCGGGTGATGGCGGCACGGTTGGAATCGTTCGCACGTTCCCGCATCCGGCCCAGCCGGACGCTCGTTTCGGCAGCGGTTTGCAACCGGAGGGCCGGGTCCTTCTGCAACAGCCGCTCCACGAGATCGCTCAGGTCACGGCAAATGTCAGGCTGGCGCTCGCGCATCGGCGGGGGATCCAGATCACAAACGTTCCGAACCGCGGAGGCAACCGAGTCCGCATGAAAGGGCGATGCACCGGTTCCCAGTGCGTAAAGCACACAGCCGAGGCTGAACAGGTCGGCGCGGTGGTCCACCGGGCGTCCTTCCGCCTGTTCGGGGGAGAGATACTCCGGTGTCCCCGCGAGGCAGCCCGAACGAGTCAGGCCGGCGCCATCGCTCACTCGCGCCAGACCGAAATCCGTGATCGCGGCGACCGCGGCCTGCAGCCGGGCCAGAACGCGCTTCCTGGCCACGTACACGGAGCCCAGTTTCATGTCCAGTTCCCGCGCCACATCCAAACCCGGTCGGTTCTCGATGGCCGTTTTCCAGAAGGCCTGCCAGGTGAGGTCCTTCACCTCGCGGCGGACCTGCGCCGCGGCGCGCTCAAAGACCTGTCGGTAGTATTCCTGGTCCCAGGCCGCCACTTCATCGGGCGAAGCCGGCGACGCGATATCGTCGAGAGCTTCGTTCCTGGCCAGGGTTCCGGGTTGCCGATTCCGACGGGAGACGAACGTGCGGAGTTTGTTGCGGGTGACGCTCAGCAGCCACGATCGGAACGATCCGCGCGCGCGATCATACTCGAACGTGCGAATCGCCCGGGCGACCGCCAGCATTACCTCCTGCGCGACGTCGGCCGCATCCGCTTCGGGCAGCCCGGAGCGGCGGCAATGGCCGAATACCAGCGGGGTGTAGATTTCCACGAACTCCTCCCACGCAGTGTGATCCCCGGCGTCCCGGATGCGCAGCAGCAGGCTGGAGCGGGTGGGCGCCTGTTGGTTGCCGGGTACAAGCCACTTCATTGGGGGGCCAACGGAGTGTTCATGGTTGTCTGCGAACTGGCGGACTCTTTCCATCCGGACAGCGTCCGGCAAGTCAAAATCACGAACTTGCGAACCGGGCGCGGCCGGGCTGCGTCGGGCGGGCTTCCCGAGAAGCGGAGCCCGGTGGGGCGGAGGGTGATTGTCGGCGGTCGCGGGGCGGGCGGCCGCCGATTGCGTATCGGGGAAACAAACTGCGGTGGCGGGGGTGGCCGGGACGAAGGCGAGCCACAACCCGCGCCGACCGTCACAACGGGACACCGCCGAGGCGTTTGGAATGCGCACGTCTCCCGTGGCGGACACCCACGCTCGGGGGCGGCCCGAGGGGGCGTTTCACAGGGGCCAGAAGAGGGGGATGAGCCAGATGGCGAGCGCGGCGAAGAGGATGTTCAACGGGATCCCAACGCGCATGAAGTCGCGGAAACGGTAGCCGCCGGCGTTATAGACCATCAGATTGGTCTGGTAGCCGACGGGGGTGGCGAAGCTGGATGAGGCCGCGAAGGTGACGGCCATGAGGAGCGGTTTGGGGTCGATCCCCTGGGCCGCGGCGATCGATATCGCAATGGGCGCCATGACTGCGGCGCTGGCGTTGTTGCTCATGCACTCGGTGAGCATGGCGGTCATGACATAGACTCCGGCCAGCACTCCCACCGCCCCAAAGGGGCCGACCAGCTTCAGACCGAGATCGGCTATGTATTTCGCCGCTCCCGTGTCTTGCAGCGCCGAGCCGAGGGGCAGGACACCGGCGAGCAGGAAGAGCACCCTCCAGTCGAGAGACTCGTAGGCATCGCCCATGTCCAGGCAGCGGCTTAGGATCATCGCGATGCAGCCGAGGATCGCGCTGGTCATGATGGGCAACAAACCGCTCGCGGCGAAGCCGACGACCGCGGCGACGATGGAGAGGGCCACCCAAGCCTGGCGGCCGCGCGCCGGTTGACCCTCGACCTCGCCGAGCATGACGACGTCGCCGCTGGCCTGCATGCGCTTGAGGTCCTCTGGCTTGCCCAGCAGCAGCAGGGCGTCACCCAGTTCGAAGCGGATCTCTGCGAGCTTGTCCCCCAGGAGGTGGCCCTGCCGCTGCACGCCAAGGACGACGGTGTTGTACCGTCGGCGAAACTGAAGGTCCGTAAGCGTGTGTCCGATGAGTTCCGAGCCCGGAGCCACAAGGGCTTCAACGAGCCGGCGGTTCGAGCCCTGAAGGTCCGCCCGGCTCAGGCGAAATTCGGCCTCGGGTTCAAGCCCGGCCTTCGATTGGAGTTCGAGGAGCCGGTTGATCTTCCCGCGCACGAGGAGGATGTCACCGACTTTCAACGGTTCGTAGAGTGGAAACCAGATCTTGCGGTTGTCGCGCAGGATCTCCAGGACCGTGACATCGTGACGGTCGCTCAGGTTGAAATCGGTGGCGGATTTGTCGACCAAGGGAGAGCCTTCCTTGACGACGAGTTCGCTCAGGTAATCGCGCAGCTGGTACGTGTCCAGCAGTTCGGGGCCGGCGTAATTCGGCAGGAACCACTGGCCGATGGTGACCAGGAAGACCGCGCCCGCGACGAAAAGAAACATGCCCACGGGAGCCATCTCGAACATGCGAAAGGCGCCCACCCCCTCGCGTTCGGCGATCCCGCTGACCAGGATGTTGGTGGAGGTGCCGATGAGGGTGCAAATGCCGCCGAATTGAGAGGCATAGGAGAGCGGGATGAGCAGGCGGGAAACGGCCACCCGCCGGGCTCGCGCCACGCCGAGCACTACCGGCAGGAACACGGCCACGGCGGCGGTGTTGTTAATAAACGCGGAAACCGTTCCCACGGTCACCATGATCAGGACCAGCAGGATTGAGCGGTTCCGGCCCAGGCTGATGAGCCGCTGTCCGAGGACTCGGATCGCTCCGGTGCGATCGAGTCCTGCACTCAGCACGAACATGCAGGCGACCGTGACGGTAGCGGGGTTGCTGAAGCCGGAAACAGCCACATCGGGCGGTGCCAGACCGAGCACCAGCAAAGCCCCGATGATCATCACCGCCACGAAGTCCGCCGGCAACTTCTCGGTGACGAAGCAGATCATCGCCAGAACGAGGATCGTCAGGACCAGGGCGATATCGAGCATCAGCTGAAGAACGACCGGCAGCGGCCGTCCGGCGTGGGGCGAAAAGGGCCCGGGGCAGCGCCTCGGGAGGCGTTCAGTCCGCGGGGTCGTCGCCGGGGCGGTTGGTGGCTTCAGTAATCATAGAGTCCGCTGTCCCGCGTGTAGCTGCCTCCGCCGCCGAACCCGCCGGCGCCTCCTTCCTCGTCCTCCCCGCCGCCAAACAGGTCCCCCAGAACATCCCCCATGTCCTCCTCGATCTTGTCGGGATCCTCCCCCTTTTCCAGCCGTTTGATGGCCACGTCCAGCTCCTTGGGCATCATCCCGGCGGGCATGGCCTCCTTCATCTTCTTCATCATGTGGGCCATGTGCCTCGGGTTGTTCTCATCGAGATGATCCATGTCTTGCTCGAGTTCGGACATCGCCCGCATCATGCGCGCCTCGTCGGCGGGGGAGATCTCGGGCTCCTCGCCTTCTGCGCCCGGGTCCTTGGGCTCCGTGACTCCTTTGAGCATGGCGAAGCGGCTGACCTCCTTCACGAGCTTGCGGTTGCCGCATCGGGGGCAGGTCGGTTGACGTTCCGGATTCACCCGCTTCGAGAGGAAGCTGAAGATCACGCGGCACTTCGGACAGGCAAATTCGTAGATCGGCATGCTGACCTCACTGGTTGTCGCATCGGCGGCGCTATGATGCCCGTGTTGGGCGCGGGGTCAAGGGCCGGGAAGCAGGGGATTGCTGCGGTCATGCGGGGTGTTCCGAGCGCTCTCGCGTGCGGCCTCCCGGACGCCCGCCCGGGGCTCGCCAAGCGGACCGGCGGCTGGTAGCCTCCCGAGCGTGACACTGCGACGATTCATCCGGGGGTTGCTGCTGGGGTTTCTGGTTCTGGTGGTGGCGTTCGGAGCCGTGGTCGGCGCCGGTTGGTGGTATTTCCACCCATCAGTCCAGCGCACCAACGCTGTCCGATACGGCACGCGCGGCGCCCGTCCGCTCCAAATGGATGTCATCCGTCCCGCCCGACCGAACGGCCTCGGGGTGCTGGTGCTCGTGAGCGGTCGCTGGAAGTCGGGTGAACCGGGGAGCTTTGGGGAGTGGATCACCGCGGCCTTGCTCCGTCGCGGTTACACGCTCTTTGCGATCTATCACGTGTCGCAACCGGAAGCCAGCGTGCCGGAAATCGTCACGGACATGCACCGGGCGGTGCGGTTTGTGCGGAGTCACGCCAAGGAATACGGAGTGGACCCGGACCGTCTGGGAGTCACCGGTGGGAGTGCCGGGGGCCACTTGAGCCTGATGCTGGCCACCCGCGGCGGCGCGGGGCCGGCGGAGGCCCCCGATTCAGTGGACCGGGCCAGCAGCGCCGTGCAGGCGGTGGCGGTCTTCTATCCGGTGACCGATCTGTTGAACCTGGGGGCCTCGACCGAGAACCTGGGCGACGGCGGTCCGCCCAAGAGCTTCCGGGACTCGTTCGGCCCGGGCATGACCAATCTGGCGCTTTGGAAGGTCGTCGGGCGCGAATGCTCGCCCATCTTCCACTTCCCGACGAACCTGCCTCCGGTGCTGATTTACCATGGCGACGCGGACACGCTCGTGCCGCTCGACCAATCGGAGCGTTTCCGCGATGCCGCGCAGGCGGCGGGACAAACGGTGGAGGTCCGGGTTCATCCCGGCGGCGAGCACGGCTGGTTGAGCATGATTTTCGACGTGTACAGGTTCGCCGACTGGTTTGACGAGCACCTCGTTCCCCGGGCGGGCAAGGGAGACTGAATGAACGGGGTTCGTCAGCCCGGTTCGCCGGAGATTCGCTGCCTATGAAACATCGTACCTGGCTGGCCGCTCTGATGCTGGTGATCGTGGCCGGTTTGCTTCTGTCGTGGTCCCGGAAAGGCGCGCGGGCCGGTCCGGCCACCGTGCGCGTCGAGCGCGGTACCATTGTGCGGAACGCCACGGCCGTCGGGCGCATCGAAGTGCCTTACGAAGTGCCTGTGAATTCCCTGACCGGGGGGATTCTCACCAAGCTGTACGTCGACTTGGGCGAGCCGGTGACCGTCGGGCAGCCGCTGGCGGAGGTGCGTCCGGTGCTCACCCAGCAGACCCTGCTGCAGGCGGAACGCGATTTGGAACAGGCCCGGATCGGCGAACAGGCGGCGCGTGAATACGTCGAGCGCGACCATCCGGCGGCCTATCTCACGCGGTTTTTCCTGGGTCGAAACAGTCTGGACCGGATGTATCAAAACGCCGAACTGGCCCGCGAGCAGGCCGAGGAACGGCTGAACCTCCTCCAACGCGGTGAAGCGAGTGCCGGCGACCGGCAGCTCGATTACGTCGTCCGCGCGCCGGTGAGCGGCCACGTGCTCGACATCCGGTTTCGGGAGGGTTCGCCCATCGTTCCTTCGAGCCTCTACGGCTCGGGCAGCGAATTCCTGGTCCTGGCGGACCTCGATCATCTGGTGTTTCGCGGCACGGTGGACGAGATCGATGCGGGCCGCCTGCAAACCGGCAAGCGCGGCCGCCTCACGGTCGGCTCCCTCCGCGACGCCGAGGTGACCGGGGAACTGGTCGAGATCGCCTTGAAATCCTCGTTGCGCGACAACGCGACCGTCTTCCGCGTGTTGATGGAGGTCGAGACCCCGCCGGGCGTGACGCTGCGTTCGGGCTACTCCGCGGTGGCCGAAATCGAGGTGGACCGGCGCGATGACGTGCTGGTGCTGCCGGAGCGGGTGGTTGATTTCCGGGATCGACGCGCCTTTGTGACGGTGGCTGCGGACGAGGGCCGGACGTTGGAAAAGCCCGTGCAAACGGGACTCAGCGACGGCCTCACCGTGGAGATCACCGGCGGCTTGGTGGAAGGGGAGGAAGTGATTGAGCCGGTGGCGGAGTGACAGGCCGTGTTGTCCCTGACGTCCATGCGGGAGCTGGTGGTCGCGTTGCGCGAAGAAAAGGGGCGGACGCTCAGCACGCTGCTGGGGCTGGCGTGGGGGATCTTCGCGATCCTGATCATGCTCTCGTTCGGGACCGGGCTCGAAGAATTGCTGCAACGCAAGGCGGCCAATCTCGGGCCCGGCATTGCGATTGCGTTTCCCCGCCGGACGGTGCTGCCGCACGAGGGCTGGGCGCCGGGACGGCCAGTGCTGGTCCGGCGGGAGCAGGTGGAAGCGCTGCCGACGGAGGTTCGCGGGCTGGCGGCGATCAGTCCCGAGTTCATCGGGCGGGATCGGTTGGCGGCCGGGGACCGGGTGCTGCGCGTGACCCTCTCCGGGGTGGCGCCGGCCTACGCCGGCTTGCGCTCGTGGCGCGTCGAACCCGGCGGACGGTTCCTCAACGACCGGGACGGGACGGGTGCGCGGCGGGTCGCGGTGCTGGGCAACCGCGTGCGGGACTTGCTTTTCGGAACGCGCCCCGCGGTGGGCGAATGGTTGCTGTTGCGCGGGGCCCGGTTTCGGGTCGTGGGAGTGCTGGCGCCCAAGTTGCAGGACAGCAGTTATTCGAGCGAGGACCAGGACCGGGTCTGCATTCCGGCGACGACCTTTGAGGAAATCATGGGGGATCGCTTCGTGGACGCGCTGGTCTATCGCGCCGGTTCCCTGTCCGAACAGGCGGAGGTGACCGCTCGAATCCGTCGGGCGCTGGCCCGCGCGTGCGGGTTTTCCCCGCTGGATGAAGCGGCGTTGCAGGTTTGGGACACGGCGGCGGAAGCCCGCATGCGGTCCTATACGTTCCTCGGGCTCGACCTCATGCTTGGCGGTTCGGCGGCCTTGACGTTGCTGGTGGGCGGCGTAGGCGTGGGGAATCTGATGTTCATCCGCGTCCGGAAACGGACCCGCGAAATCGGAATCCTCATGGCGCTCGGGGCGCGTCCCAGGGCCATCCTTGCGGGGGTGCTCGGAGAAACCCTGATGCTCGTCGGCCTGGGTGGACTGTCGGGAGCCGGGGCGGCCTTCCTGGTCATCGTGGTGGTGGCGGCGACCCCCTTGACCGCGCACATCGGGGTACCGCGGATTTCGTTGCCGGCGGCGGCGATCACGGTGGCGTTGCTGGGGGGCGTGGGCTTGTTGGCGGGGTGGTTCCCGGCGCGGCGGGCGGCACGGCTTGACCCGGTGCAGGCGCTCACGGAGTAGCGTCATGCGGAGCCTCACGGACAGTATGGAGACGTTGGGCCAGCGGCTGCAGGAACTCGCCGCGGATCGTGCCCGCAGCCTGCTCGTGGTGCTCGGGGTGGTTTGGGGCACGCTGAGTCTGGCTGTGGTCTTTGCCTTTGGGACCGGTTTGCAGCGCGCCATCGAGACCGCCCTGCGCGCCTCGGGAACCGATCTCGTGCGGGTCTGGTCGGGCGCCACAACGCGTTCGCATGCAGGCGTGCCGCCGGGGCGCTGGATCGGATTGGAGCCGGAGGACGGGCGCTTGATCGCCAAGGGGATTCCCGGCGTGCGCGGCGTGAGTGTCGAGTTTATCGCCGGGAACCAGACCATCAACGGCAATCGGGAGCCTTTCAACGGAGCCATCCACGGAGTCGAGCCGGCGTACGGCGGGCTACGTTCCATCCGGCCCGCGTCCGGCGGACGGTTCCTCAACGCCCGGGACGAGGCGGAACGCCGCCGCGTGGTCTTTCTCGGGGATGCCGTCAAGCGGCGGCTGTTCGGGAATCAACCCGCCGTGGGCGCCTCGATCGATATCTGGGGACGCCCGTTCACGGTGGTTGGCGTCATGCAGCCCAAGGTGGCGATGTCGAATTACGAGTGGAAGGACGAGCAGAAGCTGTTCATTCCGGCGGCCACGTTCGCGGCCCTCACCGGATGGCGGTACGTCAGCTACCTGATCGTCGGTCTCGAGTCGCCGGCGGCGGACGTCGCCGTCATCGACCGGCTGCGAACGGCCCTGGCCCGGCGGCACGGATTCGATCCCCGCGATCTTCCGGCCGTGGGACTCCAGAACCAGGTGGCGACCGATCACATGACCCGGGGCATTGTGACCGGGGTTCGGGTGCTGCTGGTAATCGTCGGTTCCCTGGGGTTGCTGGTGGCGCTGGTCGGCGTGGCGAACGTGCTCTTCGTGATGGTCGAGGAACAGCGGCGCGAGATCGGGTTGTTGATGGCGCTGGGCGCGACTTCGAAGCGGGTCCTTGCCGGTCCCTTGCTGGATGGAGCGCTGCTGACCCTCAGCGGCGGGGCGGTCGGGATCGCCGGCAGTGTGGTGGTGCTGAGCGCCTTCAATGCCCTGCCGTTGGGGCGCGAACCCCGGGCCTATCTGGGCAGTCCGGTTCTTTCCGTGGGGATCGCCCTGGCGGTGACCGGGACCTTGTGCCTGGCGGCGGTCCTCGCCGCTTGGTTCCCCGCCCGCCAGGCTGCCCTGGCGGATCCCGTCGAGTCGTTGCGCGAGGAATGACCATGATCGAACTCGAACAGGTATCCCGCCATTACGCCAGCGGCGCCCGTTGCGTGCGTGCGCTCTCCGACGTCACGCTCCAAATCGCCGCCGGCGAGTACATCGCGCTGCTCGGGCCTTCCGGCTCCGGCAAGTCCACCCTGATGCACGTGCTGGGTTGTCTGGACCGGCCCACCGCGGGGACCTACCGGCTGGATGGCGTGGACGTTGCCGCGCGCGACGCGCCTGAGCTGGCGGCGATCCGCAACCGGAAGGTGGGCTTCGTGTTCCAGCGCTTCCACCTCATGCCCCGGCTGAACGCGCAGGAGAACGTCGCGTTGCCCCTGCGGCTGGCGGGGGTGGGGCGGGTTGAGCGTGCGGATCGGGCCGCGGCGTTGCTGGAACGAATGGGACTCGCCGGCCGCCTCGATCATCGTCCGCATCAACTCTCGGGCGGCGAACAGCAACGGGTGGCGGTGGCGCGGGCCCTGGCCAACCGTCCGCCGCTCATTCTGGCCGATGAGCCGACCGGCAACCTCGATTCGCAAAGCGGGGCGGGGATTGTGCGGTTGCTCGAGGATCTCGTGGAGGAGGGGCACACCCTCGTGATGGTGACGCACGACCCGGCCCTGAGCCGGCGCGCCCGCCGGATCGTCCGGCTAAAGGACGGGCAGGTGGTCACGGCGCCGTGATCCCCGTGCCGGTCGGGTTTTGCTGTCCTCGTCCGAGCCATCGCCGGGAAGTGACTCGTGGCCTCACGAGGTTGAACTGGCGCCTCGCCGACCGGGCCGCGACCATTCGCGAAACCGCGACCTTCGATCGGCCCGCACGGCGGTAAGGGGCCTCGGGGACCTGACGGCTGGCCGCGCGCGACCGGCCATGGCGGCTCGGCGCAACGTAGCGGTGGCCCGACGGACTCCAGCGAACGCACCTTTCGCAAGCCGGAGGCAGGCTCCGGGGCGGCTCGCGTTCGTTTCGGGGCCCCGAATCGACGCTCCTCAGTCCGCCTGCCACTCCCAGGCCTGAAGGGCGTCCAGCGCGCGGACGAAAAGCCGGGAGTCAGCCACCGCGAGGTGAGCCCAGGTGTCGCTTTCCGACACGCGCCGGCTGTCGCGCAGGCTGAAGGCCGCGGGCGTGGCGTCGAGCAGGAACAGTTCGCCCTGCTGATCGAGGGCGAGCACCCGGTTGCCCTGGGCGACGAGGCTCCAGTATTTTCCAAAGGACCGCGGGCTGGTCCATTGCTCGGCTCCGGTCCGCAGGTCCAGGCACATCACCCGCTGGCTGCGCAGGTGATGGTAGGCGTAGTCTCCGATGACCACCGGGGTGGACATGTAGCCCTGCGCCTTGTGTTCCCACGCGGTCTCCACCCGGTAGCCTCCGGAGTCGTGGCTTACGCGCCATCCGTACGTCCGCCCGCCGTAGGAACTGGTGATCACCAGATCGCCGAAGACCACGGGGGTGGTGATGTTCATGCCGCGAAAGGACTTCACCGGTTGGCGCCAGAGCACGCTGCCATCCGTGGGGTCCAGGCCGGCGAGTTCCTCGCGGGTTTGGACCACCAGTTGGCGGACTCCCGCCAGGTCGGCCAGCACCGGCGAGGAGAAGGCGCTGTCCATCATGCCCCCGGCGTCCGCCATCGATCGCCAGACCACGCGGCCGTCCGCCTTGTGTAAACGGACCACCGAGGCGCCCGCCTGGGTGTAGACCGCATCCCCGTCAACCAGCGGCGAACACACAAAGCCGAAGGAGGGCAGGGGGGTGCCCAACGCCGCCATGAAGTCCATTCGCCATACCTGTACGCCGTCCGCCGCTTCGAGACACACCAACACATCGCGCATCCCCGCCACGTAAAGCCGGCCTTCGGCGTAGGCGGGCGTCGACCGGATCCAGTCCCCGTTGCTCTTGGCGAAGAACGGCACGCTCATGGCGCCTTCCCATTGGGTCCGCCAGAGTTTTCGCCCCGTGTCGCTGTCGAAGGCGGTCACGGCTTCGTATTTTTCGTCCGCCGTCTCGGTGGTGAACACCCGTCCGTCCGCGGCAATCGGACCGGAATAGCCGGGCGCCAGCGGCACCTGCCAGCGTAGCCGAAGGTGCTTTTCGTCGAGGCTGTCCGGCCACGTGGGACCGGCGGCAATCCCGTCGCGTCCCGGGCCCCGCCACTGCGTCCACCCGGTCTCCGCCCGAACGCTCGCGGTCATCGCCAGCATCGCGACGGCTGTCATTGTGGGTGCTTTCGTTCGCCAGTTCGTTATCGTCATCGTCGTTCTTGGTGGTGTCGCCGGTCCGTGGTGTTTGCCGGTCGCCCCGGTCCGCTTGGTCGGGGAGCTGTTCGGCCGGCTCGGGCGCCAAACCATAGGGCGGCGCGGCGGGATGTCAAAAGCCCCGGGAACGCGGGCGGACCCGGCCGGTCGGTTCGCGGTGGCGGGGTGGAAAGGGCGGGCGGCGCGCGGCGCGCGGCGATTGGCGCGGTTTCTGCTCCACAAGGTCGCCTTTGAGATTCAGGCGTTTGAAACACGTGCGGAAGGGCATCGGTCTGGCGGTCGTCGCGGTGGCGGGCAGCGCGGCGCAGGCCGGGCTTTGGCTGAACGAAGTCCTCCTGAATCCGGCGGGTGGCGATGCTCCCTTCGAGTACGTCGAGGTCCGCGGCACGCCGAATTCGGTCCTCGCCGTGGGAACCTACCTGGTCGCCCTGGAGGGCGATGCCGGGGGGAATCCGGGCGTGATTCAGAATCTCTTCGACCTCTCGGGGAGGCACGTCGGGGGCAATGGCTTCCTGGTCCTCCTCCAACAGGGGGCCCCCTACGCGGTCGCTCCCGCTGCGCAAGTGCTGCGCCAGGGCGGCGCGGCCACCGGTTGGGGGAGCGGTGATTCGAGCACGGTCGGGCATACGGGCGAGGATGGTCAGACGGACATCGAGAATCCCTCCCTTACCCTGATGCTGATCGAGGCGCCCGTCTTGCCGGTCGTGGGAGAGGATTTGGATCTCGACGACGACGGACGACTGGACGGACCGGTTGGGGAATTCTGGCGGGTGCTGGATGCGATTGCCATCCTGGATGCCGACGGTGCCGGGGACATTGCTTACGGGCCGCTTGCCTTTCGACGAAACGCGCCTCCAGGCGACGCCGCGCTGGTCCGGGGAACAGTCGTTCCCATCGACTTCACTCCAGGCTACGTGGGGCGCCGCGGGAACACCACCGGGAGCGCGCCGGAAGCGTGGGTGGCCAGTGACCATCCGGTGGGTGACGCGCTGCCGTGGCGGGTTGGTGAACCCGGCAGCACCTTTCCCGCCGAGGCCGCCGGTTGGCTGCTGGACCACCTCGGTCATCCGAATTTCGGCGCGCCGGAGCTGCCGGGCATCGTGCTGGATGCGGGAGACGGGGAGGTGCAAGTCAGCGAGGAGGGCGCCGTCGGCTCTTATCGGCTTTGGCTTAACACACCGCCGGTGGGGATGCTCCGGGTGCGGATCGAGTGTCCCGACCCTCTGGAAGCCAGCCTCGACGGCGGCCTCTCCTTTCACCCGGAACTGGAGCTCGCCCTGGTCGACCCGCATCCGGTCGAGATCCTCGTTCGCGCCCGCGATGACCGGATCGTGGACACCTCCCCGTATCACCGGTTCATCCGGCACCGGCTCCTGGCCACGGACGATCCGGTCGCGTATCCGCCCGACACGATTTTACCGGGGGTTCGAGTGGCGGTCAGGGAGAATGACGGGCTGGTTCTCTCCGAGATCAACGTCAACCCTCCCGGCGAGGACGATGCGGGCTTTGAGTTTGTGGAACTGCGCGGCGAATCCGGCGTCGGCCTGACCAACGTGTACTTGCTGGCCCTCGACGGCAGCGCTGGCCGCGATCCTGGCACCGTCGATTACCGACTGGACCTATCGGGGGCGCAATTGGGGGAAAACGGCTTGTTGCTGGTCGCTGCGCCCGGACCCGAGTTCGTCCCCGACGCACGCACTGTCGTGGTGGAGGATGCGCAACTTGCCAGCCCGGGGGGTGCCTTCGGGAACGACGCCCTGACCGTGATGTTGATCAGCAGTCCGGTCGACGTGCCGTTGGGTGAGGACCTCGACAAGGGAGACAACGGCATCTTGGAGGGGCTTCCCGCTGGCGCCACGATCCTCGATGCGGTCGGATGGAAAGGTGGCGACAAGGAAGATCTGGTCTTCGGGGATGCGGAAGTCGAACTGGAGGGCGCCACGCCGGATGCGGTCGCGCGCTTTCCGGGCAACGACCATCCGAACGACCCGGAGGCTTGGTTCGGCGGTGAACTGGCGGGCGAAAAAGGAGTGGCGGTGGCGTTCGATCCTGACCGCGTGAGCGCCAGCTTCCGCCCCGGGACCGAGCTGACACCCGGCCGAATCAACAACACGGCCCCGATCATCGCTGGTTGGGAACCGGTGTCCGGGGTGATCGGCGATCCCACCAATCCGCCCCTGGCCTTTGCGGTTGATGATGCTGAAAGCG
Organism: Verrucomicrobiales bacterium; assembly: GCA_024233305.1. GTDB lineage: Bacteria > Verrucomicrobiota > Verrucomicrobiia > Limisphaerales > J093 > J093. The sequence continues at coordinate 39,495 of JACKPV010000022.1, read as the reverse complement.
GGGCTGGCTCGGTTGCGGTCTCCGTGCACAGCGATAATCCCGCGGTCGTGTCCGACGACCATCTGACCCTCCTTTCCACCTCGATGGGCGCCTTTCGGCTCGATGCCGATCCGACGGGCGTCGGCTACGCCACCATCGTCATCCGCGCGTCGGATGGGGCGATGACCGGGGAGGCGCGGGTTCCCTATGCCGCCTCGGCGATGGGGCGGCCGGGCGGGCGGTGGTTGCTCGGCGCGAGTGACGCTTCGAGTGCCATCCCGATCGATGGCGGTTGGATGTGGGTGGCCGATGACGAGGACGAGATCCTGCGGCTGTATCCGCGGGATCGCTCAGCGCTGCCGGAGAAGCGGATCGATTTCACGCCGTTCCTTGATTTGACCGACATCGAGGACGGCGATTTCCGCGAGGTGGACCTCGAGGCCTCGGTGCGCGTGGGGCGCCGGTTGTTCTGGCTCGGCTCGCATTCGCACGCGAACATCGGCGAAACCCGCACCAACCGGACGCGGTTGTTCGCGACCGATCTTACCGGCACGGGGTCGGAGAGCACTCTGACCTACGTCGGGCGCTACGACTTTCTCAAGCAGGACCTGATCGAATGGGATCATCAGGGTTGGCACGGGAAGGGGCCGGATTATCTCGGGTTGGCGGACAGCGACGCCGAAGGGGTGCCTCCGAAAGCGGAGGACGGTTCGGGTTGGTCGATCGAAGGGCTGGCGATGATGCCCGGCAGCGACACCGGCGCGTATGTCGGGTTTCGCGCGCCGATTGTGCCGCCTTCCGGACGCGACCTGGCGCTGATGGTGCCGGTGCTGAACTTCACCGCGCTCGCGGTCAGCGATGGACCGCCCGGTTCGGCGGTCTTCGGGGCCCCGGTCGAACTCGATCTTTACGGACGGGGAATCCGGAGCCTGGCCGGCGATGCGGAGGGTTACCTGATCATCGCCGGACCCGCTGCGGCGACGCCCGGCCCCTACCCTCGGGACTTCCGACTGTATCAATGGTCGGGCCATCCCGCCGATCTGCCGGAGATGTTGTCGGCCGACTTGAGCGGGCTCAACCCGGAAGCCATCGTGGAGCTGCCGCCCCGTCCCTGGACCTCGACGAGCGTGGCGCCGTTGATCAGCGACAATGGCCAGACCATCTATTACGGCGACGATACCGTGGCGAAATGGCTGCCGATCGACAACTTCAAGAAGTCCCGCAGCGATCAAGTGGCCTTGGGCGAGGTGACGCCGCCAGCCCCCGTGATTCTGCATTCGACGGTTGACGACCGCGGGATCGAGTTGACGTGGCGCACCCTGCCAGGACAGCGCTACGTGGTCGAGCAACGGGCCTCAGTGGTGGGGGCGGGGTGGGAGATGGCAGCGCCCGTCGGCCGGGCGGAGGCATCCCGCATGACGGCGATGCTGAACCCGCCCTTGGCAACGCCGGCGTTTTACCGGGTGACTCTGCTGCCGGAAAACTGAGTCCCGGCGTCCATCCGGGACCTCTGTTCGGTTGGTAATGGCCACGGCCACACGGTGGCGCCGCGCGCGGTTGCGCACGGTCACTACGGCCCTTTTCCCGCGACCAACCCCCACCGCCGGATGCCGCCCGCTGGCCGGGGAGGAACGTCGGCGGTGGGCGGGGCCAGGCCGCTCAAGGCGTGTTCCGGCGGAGGCGGAAATAGCGCGCGGGATCACGTCCCCACGGGATCGTCACGCGATAGACGTCGTCCACTCGTTCCGGTCGGATTTCCAGCGGACTCCACGGGGCCGGTCCCCCCGCGGCGTCCGTTCCCAGAATCGAGGTTGCTTCGATGATCACATCGTCATCCTCGGCAGAATAGGTCAACACCAGCTTCGGATCCGACGGATCGCCCGAGGGCGCGATCTTCAAATCCGATGGCAGGCGGTCGAGGCGCGCCTGCAACCGGTAGTTGACCGCCTGCGGTCGCTCGGGGGTGTCGTAGCGGCTGACGAACAGGAAGTAGATGCCCGGTTCCAGCACGGTGGTGATCCCCTCGGTGTCCTTGCGCGTGGCGCCCCGGTCCGGTTCCAGCGGCCAGAGGTTCAGGTCGTAGAGATGGAAGTCCAGGTCGGCGCCGGCGGCGAAGTCCAACGTGGCGGTGAGCTTCGCTTTCTTCGGCACGTGGAATTTGTAGACATCCTCGACGGGATCCCCACCGTCGGCCAGGTAGAGTCCCTCGTCGGTGCCGATGCTGCCGCTCAGATCGATCGGCATCAACAACGCATGGGCCAGGTTGAGGCGGCTGTTCGGCGGGTCTTCGATCTCCTGCGCTGCTCCCGGCCCGTAGACGCGCGGGGCCACGTCCGGCTGATCGGGGAACGGCTGATCGATGATCCGGATCAACGTGTTGCTCGGCGCTGCCGCCCGGAGCTGTCTCAGCCACGGACCGGTTTCCGACGTCTGAAACATCGCGTCGACGAAATACATCGGCAGGCACTGGCTGTTGTTGATGTTGGCGCCGTCGTAGCTGTCGTTGATCTGGAAGTGCAGGTGGGGACCGGTCGAGGCGCCCGAGTTGCCCAGTTTGCCGATGACCTGGCCCTGGGTGACCGGCGTGACCCCGGCCACGACCGTTCCCAGCGCGTCGGTGATGGTGCCGGGGATCATGTGGGCATACATCGAGAACTCCCCGTTCCCGTGATCGATGATCATCCAGTTGCCTCCGCCGCCGTTCAACTCCACCCCGACCGGCCAGTTGTTCTCGACCCCTTCCTGCACGAACACGATGACGCCGTCGGCCATGGCGTGGATGGGTTCGCCGTAGCACAGAAAGCACTCGTTGAAATCGCCCGGCCCGTATTTCCGATTGGGGTCGAACCCCGGATGCGTCTGGTACTGCTCGATCAAGCCGGCCACCATGCTGTCGGCTTCGGGCCGCAGCGCGCGGCGCTTGTGTCCTGCGGGCAGGTCCGGGTTCACCACGCCAATGTCGTAGGCAAAGCGCTGGGATGGATTGCCGGTGTGCGACCGGAAGGCCTCGTGACCGTTGCCCGACGACCAATAACCGAACGCCGGATTCCGCACGGGATACCGGTAGCTCCGCTGGTTGCGCCGGTAGACCTCGGGCTGGATGCCGCTCATGAACAACGGCGTGCCGAATTCGTTGAACTTCAGCTGGATGTTCAGCTTGGCCGGGGTGACCTTCGGATCGTAGCCGTCGAAGGGCTGGGTCTGGTAGTCGTGGAAGAACGGAAAATCGAGCAGATCGATCTGAAACGTCGTGTTCGTGGGGATGTCGATGGACCGGTCCGGCCAGCCCTTTTCGGTGTAGCGGGCCAGGCTGAAATGCACCGAGGCATCCTTGGTGGAATGCCCGGCCGTGATGTAGCGGCCGTCGTTCAGTTGCACCACGCCGGCGCCGTGCGCGCTGCGTTCCTCGATTTCCGTGTTGATCGAGCCGGCGGCCAGGAAGGTCGGATCGGGTGCCCCCACCGAAGTGAACCGCGCCGTGGTGAACAGCGGGTGATCCTCGCCGGGGTTGCTGGCGGTTCCAGCCAGCACCGGCCGACCCTCGCTGTCCAGGATCAGGTCCGCAATCTGGCGTCGCCAGTCGCCGCCCGGTCCGGTTGCCGACAATCCCGGATAACCGTCGTTGCCCGGCCAGTCGTAGGAGGCATCAAGCACTCCGGCAGAGGAATAGCGCGCCAGCAACACGAGGAGACCATCGCTGGTATTGCCCGCAGCGTAAATCCGGCCGGTTCCCGGTTCGAGAGCCAGTCCGCCCGCCAGCATGTGTTCGCCCGCGAGACCGGTGATCCGCCAGCCAAGCCCGTTGCCGCCAAACGACGGGTCCGGGTTGCCGTTGTCCGCGCGGTAGCGCAGCAGGATAAACGCCATCCGCCCGTCGACCAGTCCCTGCCCTAAAACGACGGGCCGGTCCTGCGCATCGATCGCCATCGCGACAATCGTCTCGCCCGTGGCTTCCGGGATGTCGGTCAGCGCAACGCCCTGGTTGGCAAAGGCGGAATCCAGCAGGAAGCTGCCGGCCTGGAAGCGGGCCACGGCGAACACCGTCTTGCCCGCCACCTGCGCCCAACCCGCCAGGAGCTGGCGCGATTGCGAATCCACCGCGGTGGCCAACGCCGATGCGTCCCCGTCGACCGACACGGTGCGCAGACTTCCCGCTGCCCCGCCGGCGCTGATCTCGCCCCCGATCATCACCCGCTTTGTGTTGAGCATTCCCGTGCCGCCGTATGCCGTGCGATCCGCTCCCACCGCCACGATGTCGAAGGCCCGCAGCGTCTGGAAGGAGGCGTTGGCGACGATCAGTTTGCCGTCGCCATCGAAGGCATCGTCCAGGTTGCCGTCGGGGAGAAAACGGGCAAACAGGAGTCGCCCCTGCTGCGCGTCGTCCACGCCGTAACCGGCGATCACGATCCGTCCCATGCCATCCAGGGTCACCCCGCCGGCCTGCTCCCCGGTCAGGCTGTTGGCGGCCTCGACTGTGGCGATGCCCTCGGCGAAGGCCGATCCCTCGACGATGGTGCGCCGCGCCAGGAATTCCTCGCCCGTCAAGGTCACCTGGCCGAGCAGAGCGCCTTGGTCATCGACAAAGAAGACCTCTCCCTCGTCGAAGGTGAGCGGTTTGCCGGTGTTGTTGACGAACCGCACCTTGAGATCGAGCCGGTGGTGCATCGGGACCCGTTCGTAGAGGGGCGAGGGGGTCGGTTGCGCGCCCAGATAGACCAAGCCGGGCGGCCCGGTGATGCCAATCTGCACGCCGGCGGCGGTTGTGGTCGGGGCCGCCAGCAGCGTCCCGAGAACCGCCGCGCCCCAGGCCCGAAAGCGGAGGGCGGTCGCGGGTCGGGCCTGCGCGGCAGAAGCGTTGCGAACGGTCGTCATTAATCGCGTTTCCATGTTTCCGGTAGCGATTCCGGTTTTCTGGCGGGGAGTTGGCGATTTTCTTTCGGGAGGTTCGACGGTCTTGCTCAAGCCATTCCGGGGAAAGGGCTTGCGACCTGAGAAAAACCGCTGGCAAATTCGGGGCATGCCCTTTCCGGTCACCCAATGGACTGTGCTCGCGCAGGCCACCCTGCACGGCGACGAGGCCGGCCGGGAGGCGTTGAACCGGCTGTGTCAGACTTATTGGGAGCCGGTCCGGCAGTCGGTGCTGCGCCGGGGCTGGACGCCGCATGAAGCGGAGGACCTGACCCAGTCGTTCTTCATGCACCTGTTGGAGCGGGGCTTGTTGCGGCGGGCGGATCGCGAGCGTGGCCGGTTCCGGGCGTTTCTCAAGACCATTCTCCATCGCTTCCTGCTCCACGAACTCGAACGCCGCGGCGCCGCGCGGCGCGGTGGGGGGCGGGCGGAGGTCGACGTGGGCTGCGTCGCTGAGCAACTGGCGCTGGACCCGGAAACGGATGTTGAGTTTGATCGGCGCTGGGCCCGGGCGGCGATGCAGGCCGCGTTGGACCGGGTGCTCGAGGAATGCGTGGATCGCCGCCAACGGGATGCCGCCGGAGTGATCGCGCCCTTTCTGGGCGGGCCCGGGGAGTTGCCGACCTACGAGGTTGCCGCGGCCCGGTTGGGGCTGGGTCTCGCGGCCTTTAAGACCGAGGTGCTCCATTGGCGCCGGCGGTTGCGTGAACAACTGCGGGCCGAAGTGCGCCGGACCATCGCGACGCCGCACGAATTCGAGGAGGAGTTCAACTATCTGCGGCAGCTCCTGGCCGGCTGAACCGCGGCGGACGCCCGCCGGCATCATGAACCCAGTCACCCGCCATTGCGTCGAGTGCCAACGCGAACTGCCACCGGACCACCCGGGCGCGATTTGCGCCGCTTGCCTCTGGGGGGAAGCGCTGCCGGCGGAAGACGAAACCCCGACGCTGTTGTCCGCGCACGCCTCCGAGCACACCGACCACCCGCCACCATTGGCCCGCCCACCCGGTTCCGGCCCGGTTTTCCACGTGGCCGGGCACGAGGTGGAGCGGGAGATTGCCCGGGGCGGAATGGGCGTGGTCTACCGGGCGCGGGATCTTGTGGCGAACCGAACCGTGGCCCTCAAGATGCTTGCGCCCCAAATCGTGGACCTCGAACGCATGCGGGAACGCTTCCGCGTCGAGGTCCGAGCGGCGGCGGCGCTGGATCATCCCGCCATTCTGCCGGTGTTCCGCGTGGGCGAGGCGGGCGACTTCCCCTTCTTCACCATGAAGCTGGCGGCGGGGGGAACCCTGGCCGACCGACGAGCACGGTTCGCGGGGCGGTGGCGGGCGATCGGGGAACTGGTCGCGACGCTTGCCGGGGCCGTCAGTTACGCGCATTCACGCGGCGTCCTGCATCGGGACATCAAGCCGGGGAACGTGTTGTTCGACGAGGCCGACCGCCCCTATCTGGCGGACTTCGGCCTGGCCAAGATCATCGATTCGGCAACCGCTCTCACGGTCACCACCGAGTTCCTCGGTACCCCGCATTACGCCGCACCCGAGATCGTCGGCGGCAACGTCGGGGCGGCATCGGTTGCCAGTGACATCTGGAGCCTGGGCGCGCTGCTCTACGAACTGCTGGCCGGCCGCCTGCCGTTCCGAGCGCCGGGCCTGCCGGGGTTGTTGCGGGCGATTGTCGAGGAGGAACCCGATCCGCTCGACACGCGCGCGGCCCAGGCGTCCGGGCGTTTGGCGCGCGACCTGCGGGTGATCTGTTTGAAATGCCTGGCCAAGGTCCCGGGCGCGCGTTACGCGTCGGCGGGCGATCTGCTCGAAGACCTGCGTGCCGCCCTGGAGGGTCGACCGATCCGGGCGCGACCGGCCGGCGCCTTCGAGCGACTGATCGCTCGGGCCCGGCGCAACCCTGCCTTGACCGCCCTTTCCATCGCGCTGGGTCTCGCCCTGGCCGGCCTCGTCGCCGCGCAATGGCGCGAAAACCGCCTTACTCGTCACGCGCTCGCCGGGTCGCTGCTCAACGAGGCGCGCTCGACCCGCTTGCTCGGTGCCTTTCAGCGCCGGTCCGAAGCCCTCCGTCGCGTGGAGCAGTCGGCGGAAATCCTGCCCGGTCCGGCCGCGCGCGACGAACTGATCGCCGTGCTCGCCTGGCCGCGCGTCGAGGTGCTCAAGCGGTTCCGGGCCCGCATGAACCACCTCGCGGTCGCCCCGGATTTCCGGCACTACGCGCAACTCACGGAATCGGCGGCGGAGGTGTGTGATTTCGAGAGTGACCAGGTGATCAGCCGGATTCCGGCGGATCCGTCCGTCGCGCCGTGGGTGGGACCCTTCGACCCCGCGGGGAAGCGGTTGCTGATCCGCGACGAGCACGCCATGACCATCTGGGACGCGGCGTCCGCTTCTCCCTGGGTCACGGTCCCCGGACGCTGGTATGCCCCGTGTTTCTCGCCGGATGGAGCGTGGTTCGCCGCGGGCGCGCGCGGCCAGTTCCTCCGCCTGCTGGACCTCGCGAGCGAGCCGCCGCAAGTGCGGGTGCTCGACCGGACGCCACTCGATCTGCGTCCTCTGACCTTTTCGCCGGATGGCCGGCAACTCCTTGCGAAGGGCGCGGACACGCCCGGCGCGCCGCTGGTCATCATCGATGTCGAACCGGGCCGGGTGACGCAGGAACTCCCGGTTCCCGGTCGGGAAGTGGTGGCGGCCGGGGCCTGGGGCGGTTCTGCCACCGACTTGTTTGCGGGCCATTTCGGAGGGCAAGTGGTCCGGTGGAATCTCGGCGCGCCGCCGGAACCCACCCCCTTTGCGAGCGTGCGACGCCCCGTTGACGTGGTCGGGTTGTTCATGGCGAACCGCGTGCTGATCACCCAGTCGCGGGATGAAACGACGCGCCTCTGGGATGCGACCACCGGCGATCAACTGGCTGCTTTTCCCTGGAGCGGCGCCCGCGATGTGGCGCTGGTGGCGGGAAATCGCTTCGTCGTGCGCCACGTGGGCGAGGTGCTCGCGGGGCGGTTGGTGGGCTCCGAAGTGTGCGCCACCACCGGCCTGCCGCCCCTGCTGGAAACCCACAACATGCGCCACGGACGGTACGTCATGGCGCTCTCCATCGACGGCCGCCGGCTGGCGGTGAGCGCCGAGGCGGACCTGCACTTGATCGACACCGATACCATGGAAGTCACGGATTCCCTTCCCGAACCCGCGGTCTACGACGCCTGTTTTTCGGGCGACGGAGCCACCCTTGGGGTGGCCGGCATTCGCGAGTTGCGGCGGTATGCAATCCCCTCGGTTGGAAAGTCCATGGCCGCACCACTCGTCAGCCCGCTTGCCGACACCCTGGGCCGGATCTGCTGGTGCGGCGAGGCCCGCGGCTTCGCGGTCGGTGCGGGGGCGGAACTCCGCTTGGCGCCGGGGGGACCCGGGGCCGAATCGCGGCGGTTCGCGGCGAGGATCCGCGACCTCGACGCTGATGTGCCGTCCGGCAAGGTGGTGGTGGTTGCTGCGGGCGCCATCCGGTTGGGCGGGTCGGGATCGGACTGGACCTCGCCGGCCACCGGCAGCGACGAGCCAACGGGCGCAAAGCTCCTGCGCGGCGGGCAGCGGCTGCTGGTAAGTGACGATGCCAGTTACCGGCTCCGGGACCTTGGGGAGAACCGTGAGGTTTGGCGCCGGAAACACGCGCTGCGCAACGGCCTCTACCGCCCGATGGCCGTTTCTCCCAGCGGCCGAATGGCAGCGTTGGCCCTGGATGAGGAAACGGTCACGCTGGTGGATGGCGCAACCGGGCGGACGATCACCCGGTTGACCCATCCCCGCCGGGGCCGGATTCGCGCCCTCGCGATCAGTCCTGACGAACACTCCGTCTACGTGCTCACCACCGCGCCGTTGGTGCTGGCGTGGCGGCTCGATTGCATCGTCAGGGAACTTGCTGCGCGCGGCCTGCAACTCGGCGTCGCCTCCGGACGGCAGGAAGATTGAGCCGCGAAGATCTGATGCGTTGCGGCGGCCAGCGCGCAGTCGGCGCTGAGCGGGTGAGTCTCGCGGTGCCTTGGCTGTGCCGCGGCGTTCGCGAACGGTTCGGGAGGTGCCAAAGACGTTGCCGGGCGGGAGAAGGTGTGTTATGCGGTTCTCTGGCCCGCGGGCGACGGTGACAGCGCCTTTCGAGATTTATGGAAGGTCGCGGTGGCAGGCCCGGTTGTTCATTCCGGGATCGGTGCCGGCGGGACGGAGAACCGGATCATGAGACTGTTGATTGCGTTCCTGCTCTGGGTGCTGCTTTTCGTGTGCTGCTGGCCGCTGGCGATCCTCGCGCTGGTGGCGTTTCCCATCGTGTGGCTGCTGGCGTTGCCCTTCCGCCTGGTGGCGCTGCTCTTCGAGGGAGCGTTTCGGTTGGCGCGGGCGCTGCTCCTCCTGCCGGCCCGGCTGCTGGGCGAGCGCGTCTGAGCCGTGACCATTCAGAGGATGGTAGCCGCCGACGTGTAGTCGGCGCATGATTCAGCGGCGATCCGTCCACCTGCCGCCGAGCGCGACGATTCACCGAAGCGTGGCTGCCGGTCGGCACGGGCGGGACCGGTCAAGTCCATGAAGATCAGCGCCGACTGCACATCAGCGGCTACGGCCTATTGAATCGATACGGCTGAGCCGCAACGATTCAGTCAGCGAACCGCGGATGGGCCCGGATAACACGGATAGCGCGCGGCGCCGCCGCGTTGGCGGAGAGGGCGGGAAGACTCCCTGAATGGTGCGTCCCAACCCAGGGCGGGCCATTTCAGTGGCCCCGATTATCCGTATCAGTGCCCATCCCTGGTGCATTCAACGGCACAGTCACGGCTGAGAGGCGCACGCCGTTGGTTTGCCGAATCGATCCGGCGTGGCTCGTTCGAGCCCGTCAAGATGGCCGCCATGACACTGGGGCGCGCCGCTGATCCCGGCGGGGCGCTTGGGCTTGCTTCCGAGGTGCGGCGGGGTTACGGGCCGTCAACGGAGGATGCCCGCGCTCCCGGACGGACAAAGGCGGCGCCGGCGGCCAGGGCGGGGGGCGAGAGCCGCAGACGGCGACGGAAGGCTTCGGGCGGGAGGGTTCCGGCCGGCTGAGCCTCGAAAGGGGTCCATTCCCGAAGGTCGACGCTTTCGATGGGAGCGAGTTCGACGTCGGTTACGTCGGCGAGGATGTCGATCAGCCAGCCGGCCGCCGGGTTGCTGGGCGGTCCGACGAGGGGGATCATCGGGGATGGGTTGGCAACCAGGGGGTGGAGGCCCAGCAAGTATTCCAGGAGATTGGGGAGCCGGTCGGCGTCCGGGTCTTCGTCCGGGCCAGCCAGGAGGGCGCCCGCTGGGAAGAGCAGTCGTTGCCAGTGGTGGAAACTGGCCGGCAGGCGGCGGTGGATGGTGGCGGCGAACGGGTCCGGGGAACCCTCGCGGGTGTCGACCCAAACGGCGATGCCAGGTTCCTGCAAGGTGAGCGCCGGCACGAGGCCCAGGTAATCCCCCACCATGCGGCCGGCGGGGGTGAGGGGCGCCCGGGTCAGGTCGGTGGAACTGGCGCTGATGCGGCGGTTGGGTTCCCAGGTGAGCCCGCCGTCGAAGGACTCTGCCAAGTAAAGATCTGCCCAGTTGCCGGCTCCAACATCGTGCCGCTTGTCATAGAAGATGATCGTCACGTGCTGGCCCTCGGACGACACCGCGACGGCGGGGTTGAACACCGAACGTCCGGCGGGCGTGTCGTTCACCGGGACCGGCGCCGACCACGATTGTCCGCGATCCGTCGAGCGCGAGAAGAGGATGCGCGGGGCGCCGTTCTCCACGGCCTGCCAGGCGAAATACAGATTCCCCAGTGTGCGGTCGGTGGTCAGTGACGGGAGGAACTCGCCGGACCGGGCCACGGGGTCGTGATGGATCGTCACTTCCGCCACCACGTGGGCCGGGCCGAATGTGGCGCCTCCGTCTTCGGAGACAACCACCTCGATGTGGTCCGGGTTCGGGATGTTGAAGTTCCAGTAACCCACTGCCAGTGCGCCGTCCGGCAGGAACACGGGTTGGGAACCCTGACAGTAATTCGGCGTGATGGGGTGCAGGTCGGACCAAGTGCCTCCCTGATCGTCGCTGTACGTCAGGACGACGGGGTAGGTGAGGCTGCGGTTTGGGATGGTCTGGAAATGCGTGAGCGTGATGACGAGCCGTCCGGCGGTGGGGGTCCCCGGAAAGCTGTTCACGGCCATCCAGTTCTTGTCCAGGAAGTTGAGGGTGTCGGCGCTTGCGCGGACGATCATCGGCGGGGAGAAGGTCCGCCCGCCGTCCGTGCTGCGGCTCAGAACAATCGAGGTCAGGAAGCCGTCGGGGCTGTTTCGCAGACCCAGGGTGTTCAACCACAGCGTGCCATCCGCTCCCACGGCGGCCACCGGATCGGAAGCCCGGTCGAACACCCCGCCGTCCACCGCCTGCACCAGCCCGGGAACCCAACGGCGCTCCCAGGTGGCGCCGCCGTCGCGGGTGACGGCATAACCGCAACCAACCGCCCCTCCATCCTCGAAACGGCCTTCCTGGAAGGTGGCCAGCACGAGGCCGGGGTCGCGGAAGCTGCGGGCGGCGTGCGGTTCGGCCTGTGCGTGGCGCGCGGCCGGCAACTCGGGCGGGTCATCGCCCAGCCGGATGTTCTCCCCTACCACATCCAGCGTCGCGAGGGCCCGCCGGGAGGCCGAACGGACCTCGTCCGCGGTCGTCGCCGCGCGACTTGCCGGCGCCGGCGGCGGCTCCAGCAACCACCACGCGCCGGTCGAGAGCCGCTCCCGGGGGAGCCAGTCGTAGGCGTCGATGCCTCCTGCCACCGCCGGCAGCGCTGCGGTCCCGGTCGCCAGGACGACCGCGGCCAGGAGCGTGCGGAGGGCGACTTTTCGGCTTCGGGGGCAGCGGTTCATTCCGCGCGGAACGCCTCCTGCATCCGGGCCAGCCAGCCGGGGATTTCGGCCCAGGGATCCTTCTCCTCGTATTCGAGGGCCACGTAGCCCTGGTAATTGGCATTCCGGAGGAGGCGCACCACCCGCTGCAAGTCGGTGGGTTGACGGCCGGTGCCGCGGAGGTTCAGGGCGACCTTGAGCTGGACGTTCACCGCGTAGGGTGCGAGGTCGGCCATCTCGTCGTACGGACTGCGGTCCGAGTAGAAGTTGCCGGTGTCGAGGTTGATGCCGACCCATGGGGATTGCACTCCTTTGACGATGTCGAGCAGGTCCGCCACCTGGGCAACGATGCCCCCGTGGTTCTCGAGTCCCAGCCAGACGCCCTTGCCCGCGGCGTAATCACCGCATTCCTCGAGTGCGCGCGTGCACTGTCGCTTGGCCGTCTCCTTGTCGATCCCCTGGGGGTTGCCGGCGAACACCCGGATATGCGGCGCCCCAAGCAGGGCGGCGCGATCGATCCAGCCCTTCACCGCCTCGATTTCCGCGCGCAATTCGGGACCGTCCGGGCGGGCGAAGTTGTTCCCCACCGCCGTCCCGCTGATGTCCACGCCGCGCAGGTGGGCGTGACGTTTCAGGCTGGTGAGGAATTCGTCGGTCAGTTCCTTGGGAAAGTAGTAGCTGGTAAGCTCGGTGCCGTCGCAGTTGTGATCGGCGCAGTAGTCGACGAACTCAATCAGGGAAAGGCGACGTTCGGGGTCGCGGTGGTTGAAGAAGTCGCGGAAGGAGTAAGCGGCCAGGCTGAGGCGAAGGCGGGATTTGCCCGGCCGGTGGAGCGGTTCCAGCGCCAGGGCGCCGGCGCTGGTCCACGTGAGGCCGGACAGCGCGAATCCGGAGGCCATGCTGCGCTGCAGGAAGTCTCTTCGAGTCATGGGTGCAATGCTGTGCTTACGGTTGTCGTTGTTCCCCGGCGCGGGGTGCATCCCGGCGCCCCATTTGCGGAGGGCAGACGTCACGTCGGCGATCAACGCCCAGCATGTCGGCCCTCGGGTGGTTTGGACAGGGAAAAGACACGGCTCAGACTTCGTCGCGGCGATCTTCCGGAGGGGCTTCAGGCTCGGGATCAAGCAGGCCGGCGAGCATCAGGCCTTCGAAGTGTCCGGCCGCGTACATCCGGAAACCGAGGTCCATCCGGACCGGGTCGTCGCTCGCCTCAACCTCCGCCGGGTCCGGGCAGCCGAGCCGGATCCAGGCGCCCACGCGGACATCGTTCACGGCCTGGAGGAGTCGGTCCACGTCGTCGGCTACGAGATCCACCACCAGCCGCCCGGGGTGGCTTTGATCCAGGAGACGTTGACGGAGGTCGGTCATCGCGGTCCGGAGTGTCCCGCGATGCTCGGCCAGGGATTCCTGTCGCAGCGCTTCCGCCCGGCGCAGCACGGCGTCGCCTGCCGTCGGTGGATTGCGGCTGAGGGCGTGGTAGTGCGCGGGAATCGACGGGTAATTCTGCAGGATGCGGGCCAGCAGAAGTCGTTCCCTTCCATCAAGTTCCAACCGGAATTCCGCCGGTGCGGTCCGATGAAACCTCATGTGGCTTCGCGTTCGAGGGTGGCCTGCAGCCCGAAATGCTGCAGGCGGTGGACGTAGAACTCCGCCCGTTCGAGGGAATCGCGTGTCAACAGGCTGCGGCCCTGCTCATGCACTTCGAGCATGTGCCGTTCGGCCTTGGTCCGGGGCCATCCGAACACCCGCATGAACACGTGCGTGACGTAGGTCATGAGATTGACCGGATCATTCCAGCAGATCACCAGATAGCCCGGTTCGAGCGAGGCCTCTGAATCCGTGTCCGGCCGTTCGGTGACGTCGGGTCGCACCTCGGGGGTGATCGTTTCTGCCATCGGCCCAACGATATCGACGCCGGCCGCGGGGCGCAACCGGAGCGGGGCGACGGTCCTCCGGGGAAATGCCGGGCGGGGCGCGCAAGTGGCGATTCGTCGGCGGGCCCGGCCCGGGGCAACTTGGGTCTTTGCAAACGCGCCCCACCCGGACAACCTTGGCCCGCATGACACGTGACACCATTCGCCGAAGGTTCGGAACGCTGCTGGCCGTGGGGCTGGGGTTGGTGGCTGCCCGTCCGGTCGTCGGGGCGGACTGGGCGCAGTGGCGCGGGCCGGCCTTCGACGGCTCCAGCCCGGAGACGGGTTTGGCGGATTCGTGGTCGCAGACCGAGAACGTGGCCTGGGCGGTGGACCTGCCCGGTCCGAGCGCGGCCACGCCGGTGATCCAGGGGGATCACGTTTACGTTTCCAGCACGGATGCCGCCGCGGATGCGCTGCTCGGGATGGCCCTCGATCGGCGGACCGGGCGGGAACTTTGGCGGCGGACGGTGGCGGCGGGCACGAGCCGTGATCGGTTGAGCAATTACGCCTCGCCCTCGCCGGTCACCGACGGGGACGTGGTGGTCTTTTTCTATGGCAACGGGCGGACGGCGGCGTTCGACCAGGACGGTCAGGAGCTGTGGAGTCGGGACCTGGCCCGGGAATTCGGTGAGTTCGCTTTCCAATGGACCTTCGCCGCGAGCCCGCTGCTGCACGGCGGCAAGCTTTACTATCAGGTGTTGCAGCGAAACGTCCCGGTGCGCGGGCGGGGAGGGGACGGAGGGCCGATTGATTCCTACCTGCTGGCGGTGCATCCGGCGACCGGGAAGACACTCTGGCGCCATGTCCGGCCATCGGACGCGGTGGCCGAGTCCCGCGAGGCTTACACCACCCCGATTCCGTTCACGATTCCGGGCGGTCGGTCCGAGGTGCTGGTGGCCGGCGGCGATTGTCTGACGGGGCATGATCCGGAGACGGGCCGCGAGTTCTGGCGATGGGGCACCTGGAACCCCGGGAAAATTGGGCATTGGCGGCTGGTGCCATCGCCGGTGGCGGGCGCAGGCGTGATCCTGGCGTGTGCGCCGAAGCGCGAGCCGATCTTCGCGGTCAAGGCCGACGGGCAGGGGGCGCTCACCGACGCGGCGCTTGCCTGGACCACCGAGGAGGTCCCGGATCTGACCAGCGATGTTCCCACCCCGCTGTTCTATCAGGGCGATTTCTTCGTGCTGAGCGATCTGCGCAAGACCTTGGCGCGTGTCGATCCGGCGACCGGCAAGGCGAAATGGATCGTGCCCACGCCCGGGCGGGCCAAGTATGAGGCATCTCCCACCGGGGCGGACGGGCGCGTCTTCCTCATGAATTTCGCCGGCGAGGTCGCCGTGTTTGCTGCGGCGGATGGCGCGTTGTTGCATACCATTCCGATGGGCAAGCCGGGTGACGATCAGACCCGTTCGACCGTAGCCGTGGCGCACGGGCAGCTGTTCATCCGCACGAATTCCCAGTTGTACTGCATTCGCAAACCCGAGTAACCGTTCCGCCTGATTCCCGTGAAAGCTGCGTATATCGAACGAACCGGTCCCGCCGACACCATCGTTTACGGCGATCTGCCGCGGCCCAACCCGACCGGCAGCCAGGTGCTGGTCAAGGTGCGGGCGGTGGCCCTCAACCCGGTGGACACCTATGTTCGGAGCGGGATGGTAAAGATGGACCTTCCGTTCCCGTTCATCGTGGGCTGCGATTTCGCCGGGGTGGTCGAGGAGGTGGGGCCGGACGTCAGTTTGTTGAGCCCGGGCGACCGGGTGTGGGGCAGCAACCAAGGTTTGCTCGGGCGGCAGGGAACCTTCGCGGAATACGTTGTGGTGGATGAATGCTGGGCCTATCCGACACCGGACGGCGTTTCGGATGAGACGGTCGCGGCCCTGTCCCTGGTGGGCATCACGGCGCATCTCGGTCTGGTCCAGCGCGCCCAATTGCAGTCCGGCGAGACGATTTGTGTCAATGGCGGGAGCGGCGGGGTCGGTTCCACGGTGATTCAAATGGCGCGCGCGCTCGGGGCCCGGGTGATCGCCACGGCTGGATCGGCCGAGAAGTTGGCGGCCTGCCGGGCGCTGGGCGCGGAGCATGCGATCAACTACCGGGAGGAGAATGTGGCGGAGGCGCTCCGAAAGGTGGCGCCCGCGGGGGTGAACGTCTGGTGGGAAACGACGCGTGAGCCCGACTTCGATCTGGCGGTTGGGGCGCTGACCGGGCGGGGGCGGCTGATCCTGATGGCCGGGCGGGACGCGCGTCCGCCGCTGCCGGTGGGGCCCTTTTATGTCAAGGGGTGCGCGATGCACGGCTTCGTCATGTTCATGGAACATCCGGATGCCCAGCGGGACGCGGCGGAGGACATCAACCGCTGGTTGCAGGAGGGCCGGTTGACGCCCCGGATCGACCGCGTGCTGCCGCTGGCGGAGACGGCGGCGGCGCATCAGTTGCAGGAGGACGCCACGATTCACCATTCCGGGTTGCTCAGCGGGAAGATAGTGCTCCAACCCTAGTTTCGCCCGCCTCGCCGCGGTCCGCCGACCGGGCGCTACTGATGGTCTTCGCTGCGGCGCCGGATAGGTATTGCACCGCCCCCGGCGCTTGCGTACGCTGCCGGCCGATTGCATGAAGGTTTTCATCGACGGCAAGTTCTACAGCGAGCAGAACGCGAAAATCTCGGTCTTCGATCACGGTCTCCTTTACGGTGACGGCGTGTTCGAGGGCATCCGGGCGTACCACGGACGGGTCTTCAAGCTCAAGGAGCATCTCGAGCGGCTCTGGTATTCCGCCAAGGCGATTGCCCTGGACATCCCGATGACCCCCGCCGAGATGACCCAGGCAGTCGTTGAAACCTGCCGCCAGAACAAACTCGTCGACGGCTACATCCGGCTGCTGGTGACCCGGGGGAAGGGCACGCTCGGGCTGAATCCGAACCGGTGCGCCAAGCCCGTCGTCGTCATCATCGCCGGCAAGATCCAGCTCTATCCGCCGGAACTCTACGAAAAGGGCATGGAGATCGTCACCGTGGCGACGACCCGCAACCACCACAACGCCGTGAATCCCGCCATCAAGTCGTTGAACTACCTCAACAACGTGCTGGCGAAGATCGAAGCCAACGTGGCCGGGGTCGAGGAGGCCATCATGCTCAATGCCGAGGGATTTGTGGCGGAGTGCACCGGCGACAACCTGTTCATCCTCCGGCGCGGAGAGATGGCCACCCCGGCGTTGCATTCGGGGGCGCTCTACGGGATCACCCGCGGGGTGGTGATGGACCTGGCGCGGGAGGCGGGCCTGCCGGTGGTCGAGACCACGCTCACGCGCTACGATCTCTATGTCGCTGACGAGTGTTTCCTGACCGGCACGGGGGCGGAGATCGTGCCGGTGGTGAAGATCGACGGGCGGACGATCGGCGAGGGGCGTCCCGGAGCGACCACCCGGATGTTGCAGGAGCGGTACCACGAGATGACGCGGGTTTCGGGGGAGCCGATCCGGCGGACCGGGCGGAAGGTCGGTTGAACCGGCCGGCGCACTTGCGCTTTGGCGGTCGGGAGGGAGATTGGTGGCGCCTATGTTGTGCATGGTTTGCAAGAAGAATGAAGCCAAGGTTCACCTCACGCAGGTCCTGGAGGGCACGTTGAAAAAGGTGGATCTGTGCGAGGAATGCGCCAAGGCCAAGGGCGTGGATGATCCCATGGGCTTCTCGCTCGCCGATCTCCTCATGGGGTTGGGCGCCTCGCAGGAACTCGGCCACGGAGCCGGGGCAAAGGAAGCCGCCTGTCCGGCCTGCGGATTTACCCAGGCCGACTTCAAGAAAACCGGAAGACTGGGTTGTCCCGAGTGTTACCAGCACTTTTCCGACGGTCTCGAAGCGCTCTTGAAGGGGATGCACAAAGGGCCGCGGCACACGGGCAAGACACCCCATGAACCCCGCCACGGGGCGCCCGCCGGCCAGCGCATCCAGGCCCTGCAAAAGGAACTGGACGCCGCCATCGCGGTGGAAAACTACGAGGAAGCCGCCCGGCTCCGGGACGAGATCAAGTCCCTGCGCGCGGGGGCGGCCAAGCCGGATCCTGCCACGCCATGAACCTGCACCAGTTTTTGCGGCCGGCCGCCGAGGTGGCCCGCATCTCCGGACCGCAGGATCAGATCGTCATGTCCAGCCGGGTGCGGCTGGCGCGGAACCTGGTGCAAACCCCGTTTCCGGGCTGGGCGAAGAAACCCGACCGGCTGAAGGTGTGTTCCCGCATCCGCGAGGCGGTGGAAGCGCTGTCCCAGATGGCCGAGGGGTTCCACGCTTCGATGGAGGAGTTTTCCGCGCTGGACAAGCAGGTGCTGGTCGAACGGCATCTCATCAGCCGCGAGCACGCCGCCAAGAGCAGTGGCAGCGGGTTGGTGGTCAGCCGGGACGAGGTGTTGAGCGTGATGATCAACGAGGAGGATCACCTGCGCATGCAGGCCCTCCTTCCCGGCCTGCAACTCAACCGCGCCTGGCAGGCCATCGACGCGGTCGACACCGCGCTGGAGAGTGCGCTGGACTACGCCTTCTCGCCGCAGTTGGGCTACCTTACCGCCTGTCCGACCAACGTCGGCACCGGCATCCGCGTAAGCGCCATGCTCCATCTGCCGGCCCTGGTGCTGGGCGAGCAGATCAACCAGATCATTCAGGCGGTGAACAAGCTCGGGTTGGCGGTTCGCGGCCTCTACGGCGAGGGGACCGAGGCGCTCGGCAACGTGTTCCAGATCTCCAACCAGATGACCCTCGGCGATTCGGAGGAGGAAATCGTCGAGCGGTTGAACAAGGTGGTGGCGCAGGTGATCGAACACGAAACCGACGCGCGCGGATTGCTCCTCGAGAAGAAGCCCAAGTCCGTCTTCAACCACGTCGGCCGCGCCTACGGCATCCTGGCAAACGCGCACAGCGTCTCCTCGAAGGAGGCCATCAATCTGCTGTCCCTGTTCCGGCTCGGGATCGATCTGGGCCTCTTCGCGGACACCCCCCGGGGCCTGACCGACGAGCTGTTTCTGCTGGTGCAGCCGGCGCACCTCCAGTTGACCGCCCGCGACAAGTTGTCTGCGGAACAACGGGACTTCCACCGGGCCGATCTGGTCCGGGGCCGGCTCGAGGCGGTGCCGCGCCCGAGACCGCCCGCCGCCGGCGGGGCGGGCACACTGGACAAACCGGCGTAGAGGTTGCAGTTTGGAACGGTTCCTCGCGAGGAACGACACTATGAGCGACGAGTTGATGAACAATTTCACTCCCCGGGCGCAGCAGGTGCTGGCTCTGGCGCGAAAAGAGGCCGACCGGTTCAACCACAATTTCGTGGGGACCGAGCACCTCCTCCTGGGACTCATCAAGCTGGGGCAGGGCGTGGCCGTGAACGTGCTGCAGAAGCTCGGGCTGGACCTGGAAACGGTCCGCATCGAGGTCGAAAAGCAGGTGGGCACCGGGCCCGACCAGAAGTTGATGGGCAGCATTCCCTACACGCCCCGCGTGAAGAAGGTGCTCTCGCTCGCCAGCAAGGAGGCCAAGGCCCTCAACCACACCTACGTCGGCACCGAACACATCCTGCTCGGCCTCCTCCGGGAAGGGGATGGCGTGGCCGCGCGCGTGCTCAAGAACCTCGACGTCGATCTCGAACAAACCCGCACCGAAGTCCTGCGCGAACTCGATCCGAATTTCACCGGCGAAGAGGGCGCCGGTGCCGAGCCGACCGAGAAGGGCGAACGCAAGGACGTCAAAACGCCCGCCCTCAAGGCCTTCGGCCGCGATCTCACGGAAATTGCCCGCAAGGGGGAAATGGATCCGGTGATCGGGCGGCAGGACGAGATCGAGCGGGTCATCCAGATCCTTTGCCGCCGCACCAAGAACAATCCGGTGCTGCTCGGGGAGGCGGGCGTCGGCAAGACCGCCATCGTCGAGGGGTTGGCCCAGGAAATCGCCCGCGGCAACGTGCCCGAACTGCTGCGCGAAAAACGCCTCATCACCCTCGACCTCGCCCTCATGGTTGCCGGCACCAAATACCGCGGCCAGTTCGAGGAGCGGATCAAGGCCGTCATGGACGAGATCCGGCGCGCCCGAAACATCATTCTCTTCATCGACGAACTCCACACGATCGTGGGCGCGGGCTCGGCGGAAGGCACGATGGACGCCTCGAACATCATCAAGCCCGCCCTCAGCCGCGGCGAACTGCAGTGCATCGGAGCCACCACGCTGACCGAATATCGCAAGTACATCGAAAAGGACGCGGCCCTCGAACGCCGCTTTCAGAGTGTCATGGTCGAGCCGCCTTCCGTGGACGAGGCGATCCAGATTCTTCAGGGCCTCAAGCACAAGTATGAGGATCACCACAAGATTACCCTCACCGACGAGGCGATCAGCGCTTCGGTGAAGCTCTCGGACCGTTACATCACCGGTCGCTACCTGCCGGACAAGGCCATCGATGTGATGGACGAAGCCGGCTCGCGGGCCCGCATCGGGGCGATGACGCGTCCGCCGGACGTGAAGGACCTCGAAGCCGAAGTCGAGACCATCAAGGCGCAGAAGGAGGGGGCCATCAAGGAGCAGGACTTCGAGCGCGCCGCCACCATGCGCGACCAGGAGAAGCAGCTCAAAGAGAAGCTCGAGGGGGTCCTCGAAGGCTGGCGCAAGAACCGGGAGGAAAAGCGGGTCACCGTGGACGACGACGACATCATGCATGTCGTCTCCAAGTGGACGGGGATTCCCCTCCAGCGGATGGGGCAGAACGAGGCCCAGAAACTGCTCGCGATGGGGAAGGACCTCACCCGTGTCGTGGTCGGTCAGGAGGAAGCCGTCAACGCGTTGACCAAGGCCCTGCGTCGGTCGCGGGCGGATCTCAAGGACCCTCGCCGGCCCATAGGGACCTTCGCCCTGCTCGGGCCGACCGGAGTGGGCAAGACCCTCCTGGCGAAGAGCCTTGCGGAACACATGTTCGGCGATGCCAAGGCCCTCGTGCAGCTCGACATGAGCGAGTACATGGAGAAGTTCAACGTCTCGCGGCTCATCGGTTCCCCCCCCGGCTATGTCGGTTACGAAGAAGGCGGGCAACTGACGGAGACCGTCCGGCGCAAGCCCTATTGCGTCGTCCTTTTCGACGAGATCGAGAAGGCCCACCCGGACGTGATGAACATGCTGCTCCAGATCCTTGAGGAAGGGAAGCTGACCGACAGTTTCGGGCGCCAGGTGGATTTCCGAAACACCGTGATCCTGCTGACGTCGAACGTCGGTTCCGAGAGCATTCGACGGAACACCTCGATCGGATTCACTTCGGGTTCGGAGCAGGACACCTACGAGCGGATGCGCGAGAAGATCCTCGACGAGGCCAAGCGCGTGTTTCGACCCGAGTTCCTGAACCGCCTGGACGACGTGGTGGTCTTCCGGTCGCTGTCCCGGCCGGACCTGATCACCATTCTGGATCTGGAAGTGGGCAAGGTGTTGGAGCGCCTGAAGCACCGCAACCTCGAAGTCAGCCTGGACGAGAAGGCGAAGGATTTCCTCGTCGAGAAGGGCTATGACCCGACCTACGGCGCGCGTCCGATGCGGCGGGCCGTCGAGCGCTATCTCGAGGATCCCCTCGCCGAGGAGATCATTCGGGGCAGCCTGCACGAAAACCAGCCGATTGTGGTCACCGTCGAGGGGGACAAGCTCGTGTTCACCCAGCCGACCGCCTCCGAGAATCCGGTTTCGACCTGACGGCAGGGCAGGGACCGGGAACGCTTCCGGCGGCCTCCACTCTGGAACCGGCGGTCACGGGACGAACCCCGGAACATCGGAACACATCCGGCAGCCCCCGTCTTGTCGGTTGTCTACCGCTGTTTCGTCAGGGTTTCGATCATCCGGGCGATCTTGTCCCGATGCGCCAGGATCGTGCGAGGATCGGTCGTGAAATGCGTCAGATCCTTCGACACTTCCTCCGGGACGACCAGTAGTCCGCGGGCCTCGGCGAGAACCAGCTCCAGCGAGTCGCGCGGCAACGCGGCAACGCGTTTTATCTCCTGATCGAGCAGCCAGAAGTACTCGTAGTCCTCCATGCCGTCCCGCAGGTTCTCCCAACGGATCGAACTGACCGGCGCGTCGAGACACGGTTCGGTGGCGGTGTTCGGATCGCGACGCGGCGGATAAAGAAAGCGGCCGTCGCCATTGCCCCACGGACTGCGCGTGCCGACCGGCCGCCCGTATCCGGTGACCCAGCTCATCGGGTCTTCCCACGGATCTTGCAGAGAATCCGGATAGGCGAGCGGACTGGTCCAGTAGATCGTGGCCCAGATGAGGACGCCGGTGACGCCGTATTGCCACGATTGCCAGGGCCAGAGCCGCAACTCCGTGCCCGGATGATCGATGAATTCCGTCACGTAGGGCGCCTTCGGCCCGGTGCAGATGTACCACCAGACCTCCTCGCCAGCGTCGCGGCGGGCCCGGACTTCCTCCGGCGTCCATTCGGGCGTGAGCCCGCACCAGATGTCGACGTGCCCCATGAGCGCGGGTTCCGGTTGCTCGGTCAACATGCGCTTGAGACCGGGCGCGGCGGCCTGGATCCGGTCCTGGCCGGCGACGACGAACTCGTAGTCCTTCGGATCGGGTTCGTCGAACCAGTAGGTGAACGCCTCGTCGAGCCAACCCTTCTCGCGCAGGTGTGCCTCGACCTGGCTCAGGTAATCCCTGAACAACCGCGCATGTTCGGGGGTGCCCTCCTGGAACCCTTCCAACTCGCCCAGATGCCGGCTGTGAAAAGTCCCCCCGCCCATTCCGCGCAGCGGCAACCGAAACGTGTTGAACGGACTGCCACCGTCGGCCTCGTCTCCCCCGGCAGAGAGGGCCGGGTTGAGCGGGCGCTTCCCGTCCAGCCAGCGTTCTGCCCAACGATCGAACTCGGCGAAGTCCACCCGCGCCCGCTTGTCCGCGCCTTCGCCTTCGAACGACACCTGGATCGGCGCGTAATCGAAGAACGAATACGGGCTGATGCGGTGTTCGGCGAAGTTCCGGAGATACTGCTCGAAGACCGCGATCTGATCCTCGCGCCGGGTGAGCTGATGATAGCGGTTGATCTCGTGCGTGCCCAATCCGAGCGCGCTGCGCAAGTGTGTCTCCCGCGGAAGTTCGAAGTCATAAACGTGCACGGCGAGCGGGATGGCAATGACCTGCCGGTCCGTCTTGCCGACGATGTGCAGGGTCAGCTTGCCGGTGTAGTCGCCCGCGGGCGTGGCGCGCGGGATGTGGAACGTGAGCCAGAGGGGCTGGTTGCGGTGAGGCGCCAGTTTCAGCGGCAGGTTCAGCGCCGGCAACGGGTCCGGGTGGAAATCCGCCACGCAGGTTCCGTCGGTCGGGGTCTCCACGCGGACGTAGGCCAGCTCGTTGATTTGCACACGGATGCCAGAAGCGAGCCCATCCGCCCGTGTGAACCGGGAGGCTTCGGCCGCGGTGAGGTCTTGTGCCTCGTAGGAGGCAACGCATACCTGCGCCGCTTCCCACTCGCCACGCGCCGCGGAGACCCTCACGGGCGTGACAGCTTCGTCGGTTTCCGGTGGCCGTCCGTCGCGGGACACCTTCCAGCCGCTTTCGCACCACCAAACCGCCAGGTTCGGGTGCTTCGACAGGAAATGGCCGGCGCGGGGATCCCGGAGATGACTGAGATGCGCAATCGTCCGGGCCCGGAGCAGGGTTTGATCCGGTTTGGCGCGGATCGTGAAGAGCAGTTCGTGATCCCCCGGCGCCCCGGCCCTGACGGTGGGGCAGGTGGCGAAGTGTTTGCGCGGGGCCACGGTGTAAGCGGAGGGCGCGGACCGTACGGTCGGGCCGGTCAGTTCCCGCAGCCATTCCACCTGGTTCGTGAAGGCGGTCGTGCCGGACACGAAGAGCTGAAGCACGCCCTGCCCGCGGTCGTTGAGGACGCTGAACGTCTCGAGGCGCACGCGGGGATCGCAGTGCATCAACTCCAGAAAGTCCGTGCGCCCCTCGGCCCGCATTTCCGGCGCCCCGGAAAGCCGCGCCGTGTAGTCCAACCGGTTGACCTGGAGCGACGCGCCTGCCTCGGGCGTGCTCAGTCGCACGTAGAGTTCCTTCGCGGGGAGCAAGTCGTCCGGCGTCTCGCAGGCGCCGCCAGGATTCTCCCCGTCGAAGTTGGCCAGGGTGGTCCAGGAACCCCCATCGTTGCTTGCCTCGACGTGGAGGCTCCCGGCGGTGTGGTGGTTGATCGCCACGCTGACGCGCGCGTCGAGTTGGGCGAGGTCGGGCAACGCAAAGCGATAAACGACTTCCGAGCCGGCTGAGAACACCCAGCGATCCGAGTTGAAGCCCGCCGAGCAGCGCTGGAGCGGTTGGTGATTGTTCGCGCCGGGCCAGCCCAGGTTCAGGGTGAAACGATAGCGGCCATCCCGCAGGGTTTCCCCTTCGCCCAGACGCAAACCGCTGTTGGAGCTCCGATGACTCGCCAGCACCGGCAGCAGTTCCACGTCATCGAACTCGATCTCGCCCTGGACCTGCCACTGGCCGAGGCGGACGAAGTCCTTCGCCCCGTTGGCCGGTTGGCGGAAACAGAACCGGTAATCGCGCCATTCGGCATCAAGCGGGAAATCACGGTTGACCCGACTCGTTCCGGCGATCGCCGTCCCGCCACTCGTGCCCGGCAGCCGCCGCGCCCGGAAATGCAGCGCGTAAAGTCCCCCGGCAGCGATCGGCAAATCCGGCGACCGCCAGAAGCCGGAACCCGTCCCGTCGCCTTCGACCACCAGCACGTGATCGGTCCCCGCCACCCGCCACTGGCCCGCGCATCCGGTAAGCACCCACCCAAGGGGTCGGTCCTCACTATTGACACTCGCCCGCAGCGCCGGCTCTTCGAAGGCGGGGTTGGGCAGAAGGTTTTGCGCCGGAAGCGACACGGCCACCAGGGGCATCGCGACCACCAGGGAGAAAACACGCGTGTTCATGGCATTGGATTCCGGCGGCATTGGAACCCCGTCCGGCGGCGGCTGCAACGGTCAAATGCACTCCGGCTTCGCTTTGCGCGACGGAGAGGGGCGTGTCACCGCAACGCCGATGTCCCACTGGGCGTAACGCCGTCAGGGCGTTGATGTGTCAATATCAAGAACCGACCCCTTGGTCCATGGTTCACAAGGTTCCGGGGCTTCCTCCCGGATTCGGTGAGGCTCGCCAGGAGGCGGGGTCGTTCGGGTCGGCTTCCAGTGCGGCGAGTTCCAGAGTGAAGCCGTCGCCGTCCGGGGGCTGCGGCCAGGGCGCGGCGTCGTCGTAAACCACCGAAAGTGCCAGCGTGCCGTCGGGGCGGAACAGGCGGAGGGTATCGCCGCCATTGCCCAGACCGAACCCAAAGTCACCGGCCACCGGAACGGCGGCGGGATGCAGGAGGCGGAAGCGGGCATCCTCCTGAATCAGCACCAGGAAAGCGCCGGGTTCGAGCACCCGATTGGGCAGCAGAAACGCGTGGTCGTCATCCTCGTCCCGGAAGATCCAGCCGGCGAGGTCGAGCGGTCCGCCGCTGACGTTCTGCAGTTCGATCCAATCGCCCGAGTCGGCGGCATCCGCCGGGTGATAGTGGATCTCGGTGAGGCGCAGTTCGGAGGCCGAACCCGGATCGACAGGCGCCGGTTCCATCCGTGCGGTCACCACGCTCCGGCCGCCGCTTTCGACAGCAAACTCGATCGTGGTTCTCGTCCCGGTCCCAGTTGGCGTGGTCCACTCGACGAAACGGAAGCCCGGGTTGGGGATTGGTCGCAGGGAGTTCGCGAGGTCGGCAAAATACGTTCCTACCCACGGGAAGGTGTCGAGCGTGAGGGTGTTCAGGGCCACGCGTCCGGCGTCCGACGGCTCAATCCGGACCTCAAGTTCGCCCAGGCCGCCCGTGAGCCGGAATTCCCGCTGGCAGTCGAGCCGGACTTTCGCGGGCCGGTTCGCCGCGAAGGCCGCCATCACCCCGAGGTTGGCCTCCCAGGTGGCGGGCACGAAGGGCTGATACTCAGGCTTGTGGGGCACGCCGAACCCGCGGGCAACCAGTTCGTCCCAGCTCCAACGGCGGAGGTGATCGGCGATCTCGGGGCGGATGGGGGCCGCCATGAGCGCGATGGTGGCTTGCACGCGATCCTCGCGCAGGAGGCTGTTCAGCAGGTCGGTGCAGCGACGGATGAAGCGGGCCTTGAAGCGGTCGTTGGCGAGGAGGCTGCGGAAAATGAGGGTCTGGCCGGCGCCGTTCGGCCAGCCGACGCTGGGGTTGGTCCCGCTGGTATAGAAGCGGAACATGTTGTCGTAATTGGCGTAGTCGCGCCCCATGGCCGGCACGTACACGTCGGGGGGCCAGAGGTTGAAGCTGTAGTCCTGGTCGTAGAGCATCCACCGGAACCGCCCTCGCGGGGCCCGCGGCCGCCAGCACTTCACGTTTCCGATGTCGAAGTTCTGCCCGTACAGGATCGCGATCTGGTAGTCGATGAAGTTGTCGATGTCCAGATACGTTTCCGCCACGAAGTCGTAACGCGTGTCGTCCGACAGGCTGTTCGCGGTGAGGTACTGGCGCATCTGGTTGTAGACCGTGCCGCTGCCCGCGTTGACCTTGCCGAGGCCCTCGATGAGATCAACGCCGCCGGGGCCGGCGAACGGATGATGGGAGAGCAGGTAGTCCTCGTTCATCTTCTCCCGGAGGTTGTAGATGCCCCAGTATTCGCCGTTGATGTAAACCACCGCCGGGCGATAGGCCTGCTGATCCACGCCGGTGTCCCGCACCAACCGCTGCAGGAGGGCGTCGCGCAGCAGGGTGAAATGGCCGTTCACGAAGTAGCTTCCGTAGGAGAGCGTCGGGCCGAACTCGGTGATCGGCGGGCGGGGCGGGGTCTGGTGCGTGCTTTGATTGTCGTTGCCGGAATTGCGGAGGACGAAGGCCTCGAACCCGTCGACGTCCGTGTCGGGGAAGAGGCGGTGTTCGAACCGGCCCGCGCCGTAGCTCCGTCGGGCGAAGAGGGCGAGGGATTTCTGCGGATAGCCCCGCGACCCCCAGCCGCCGAAGATCTTCACCCCTGCCCGCTGGCGAAACCCGACCGCCCCGTCGGGTTCGAGCAGTTCGATGGCCACTTCGACCTCGCGATCCTGCCACGCATTCGAGCCGCTGTAGGGGAAGTTCTTCAGCACCTGATCTTGACCGGACAGCACGGACGATCCGAGACCGTAGAGGTAACCATTGCGAAACTCGAGGTGCGCCGGCGGCATGGCCAGCGAAACCACCGGCAGCTCGTGGTGCGCGTCCACGAAATAGGCGCGCGCCTCAAGCGGGCTCCGCCGTCCCTGGCTGTCCGTCGCGAGCACCTGCAGCACCGTTGAACGCGAGAAGCTCAACGCGCCGTCGAGCACCGGCGATTGCGGCGTGGGCGGGTTGCCGTCCGTCGTGTAGTGCAGCCGGTGATCCGGTTGGGCGCCTCGCACCTGCACGGTAACGGATCCGTCGAAGAAACCCCCATCCGGATCGAAGCGCGGCGACAGCAGCACTTCGCCGGCGTTTTGCGTGGAATTCTCACTGCCCGGCGAGGCCTGTGCCCGGGCGAAGAGTGCCACCTCGTCCGCGCCGTCCGGCGTGCGCCCGATGGATTGGTCGGCTTCCAGCGGCGGCACCGCCAGGCGGTCCAGGGGGCGCAACGCGGTGTCGCTCAGCAACAGCACCTCGCCTGCCGCCCCCAGCCGGAAGTTCGTGTGCAGGGCGGCAGCGGGATCCGTCCGGTCCAGGCCCGACGCGTAGACCAGCAGGTGCGACCGCGGCTGGATCAACACCGCGGGAAAGCGCCATTTCCCGGGCGTTTCCGGGTCGTCGCTCAGCGCGTAACGCTCCAGGTCGACGGCTTCGTCGTTCGGGTTGTAGAGTTCGATCCAATCCCAGAACCGGCCGTCGACATCGGCCTGGACGGTTTCGTTGTCGCTCATCACCTCGTTGAGGCGCACCCCCGGATCCGGGGCCCCCGGGTCGCTGGTGCGCACCCGGCAAAAGCGCGGCTCGTCGCCTGCGGGCAAGCGGACCTCGAAGAGCCCCTCGCGGACGGGCGCGACGGTCGCCGCGGATTCCTCCCAGGGGCTGGCCGCGCCGAGGTCGGCGGTGACTTCGACCGCGAAGGGCGCGGGATCGTTGCCCGGGGAGTGGAAGCGGAAACGGAAGACGGCGCCCGGCTCGAGTTGCGCCGAAGCCGCGTCGATCTCGGGGGCGGTTTGGGCCAGCGCCAACCGTCCGGGTCCGCAGCCAGCCAGCAGCAGAAGCGCCAGGCAGCCGGTGGAAGCGCGCGGTCGGATGGCGGAACCGGCCGGCGGCTTGACGAAGATGGATGTCATGGTCATCGAATACAGCGGTCCGGGCTTTTCGTTCCGTTGACGAACTCGGCCAGCGGGTCCGGTGGCGGCAACGGCATCCGGATTCGCGGGCAGACTCGGAAGTTGTTGGCCAGCCCGGGCTCCGGGTAAAGCAAAACCTCAGGTCATCTCCCGGATTGCCTCCACGGCGGAGGGACACAAGAATGGGCGCATGAAGACCGCAATCCGAAAGACGGCCCGCTTGGGAGTGTGTTCGTTGCTGCTCGCGCTCGGCGGCCCTGGCCTGCAAGCGGCGGAATCGGCGGCGGCGACGGTTCTGACTTCGGCCGACGTTGCCCGCCTGCGGAACGTCGCTTCGGTGGCCGTTTCTCCCGAGGGCACGCACCTCGCCTTCACCCGTCTGGCGCCGCGCGACCTGGCCACCGACGATGACGGCGGCGCGTGGAGCGAGTTGTGGGTGAAGGGGCTGGCGGATGGGCGCGAACGTCCCTTTGTCACCGGCAAGGTGGGGGTGGGCGCCGTGGCGTGGACCGCCGACGGGAGCCATATCGCCTTTCTTGCCAAGCGGCACGAGGACCAGACGCGCAGTCTTTACTTGATTCCCGTCGACGGCGGGGAGGCGCGCCGGGCCGTGAGTCTGGCCACCGATATCGCGGCGTTCAGCCTTGCGCCGGACGGACGCCGGGTGGCGGTCGTGGCGGCGGAAGCCGAGCCGAAGCAGCGGAAGGCGGACCGGGACAAGGGCTTCAGCCAGGAGATCTACGAGGAGGACGAACGACCGGCTCGCGTGTGGGTGACGAGTCTGTTCGCCCCGTTACCACCCGAAGCGCCGCTGCCCGTCGAAGGCTGCATTCATCAGGTCGAGTGGAATCCGCGCGAGGATCGACTGGCGGTCAGCGTGACCCCGACCGCGGCCGTGGATGACACCTACGTGCGGCAACGCGTGCGCATTGTGGACGCGACCACCGGGGAAGTGCTCGTGCGGGTCGAGAATCCCGGCAAGCTCGGACGGATCGGCTGGAGCCGCTTTGGCTACCATCTGGCCATGATTGCGGCGGAGGACCAGCACGATCCTTCCGCCGGGCGGCTGATGTTGGTGAACGCCGGGACCGGCGCGTTCCGCGATCTCATCCCGGGTTACGAGGGACAGGTCGAGGACTTCGTGTGGACGGAGCCGGACACCCTGGTCTGTCTCGCCAGCGAAGGCGTGCAGACGGTCGTCGAAAGGCTGGTCCTGCAGGGCGAGGAAACCCGGCGGGAGCGTTTGCTGGGGCCGAATGGTCCGGTTTTGACGGCCTTGGCGCAGGGTGGTCGGGGGCGCGTGCTTGCCGCCGTGGGGAGCACGCCCTGGCATCCATCGGAAGTCTTCAGCTGGACGACGGACCAACCGCATCTGCAACGGCGGACCGACAGCAATCCCTGGCTCGCGCAAAAGCGGTTTGGGGTCCAGGAAGTTGTTCGGCATGCCGCCCGGGACGGACTCGAACTCGAGGGCGTTCTCATCCGTCCCCTCGCGGATGGTCCCGGACCGGCCGATCCTGCCCCGCTGATTCTCACCGTGCATGGTGGTCCCGAATCGCATGTGCAGAACGGGTGGAACACGTCCTACAGCCGGCCGGGTCAGGTGGCAGCCGCGCGCGGGTTTGCGGTGTTTTATCCGAACTACCGCGGCAGCACCGGTCGCGGGGTGGCCTTCTCGAAGCTCGGGCAGGGCGACGCCGCGGGCCGGGAATTCGATGACCTCGTCGACGCCGTCGATCACCTGGTCGCCAAGGGGGTGGCGGATCCCAAGCGGGTCGGAGTCACGGGCGGCTCCTACGGTGGCTACGCGACGGCCTGGTGTTCGACGAAGTTCTCGGACCGGTTCGCCGCCGGCGTCATGTTCGTCGGTATCAGCGACAAGGTATCGAAGGTGGGCACCACGGACATCCCGGACGAGGAGTACCTGGTGCATGCATTGGAGCGTCCGTGGGAGGACTGGCAGTTCCTGCTGGAGCGAAGCCCCATTTACCACGCCGGCAACGCGCACACCCCGTTGCTGATCCTGCACGGGAAGGACGATCCCCGGGTGAACGTCGGTCAGTCGCGCGAGCTTTACCGGCATCTCAAGCTGCGCGGCCGGGCGCCGGTGCGGTTGGTGTTGTACCCGGGGGAAGGACACGGCAACCGCCGGGCCGCGTCCCGGCACGACTATCAGTTACGCATGCTGCGTTGGTTCGAGCATTACCTGAAGGGCCCGGGTGGCGAGGCACCAGCCCGGGATCTGGACTACGGGATCGAGGCGAACGACAAGCCATGATCCTGTCCCGTGGTCCCGCCCGCGGGACGCGGGAACACGAAGACGTGCGCCTTCCAGCCTCTCCGGAGCGCGGAGTTCATGCCGCCCCGGGGTTGATCCCCGAAGGGAGGATTCGCCCCGGAGGCTCTCCGGTGCGCGGAAGCGCGCGGGTTTCTGCGGTTCGGTGCCTTTTGGAGCCATCGTGCATGGTGCGTAACCGACCAGCGGTCGCACCTGTGGGAATTCTGCAGGCTGGACGGTAAGCCGTGGCCCGCCTGCGGTCGCCTAGCGGAACGTAAGGCGCACTGCATCGGTGTGGGGAAGCGCTGGCCGATTGGGGTCGAAGAAGCAGGGGAGTTCGATCAGATTGCCTGGGTCGAAGGCGCTCCGGACCTGCTGGCTGCCATCCATCACCTCTGGGTCGAAGGCAAGCTGGAGGCAGTAGCCCCGGTGGCGGTTTTGGGAGCGGCCAACCACCGGCTGGATCCTGAGGCACTGGCCAGGTTCGTGGGAAAGTCAGTCACCATCTACCCCCACGTCGATGACGCCGGGAAACAGGCCTGCCGCGAGTGGGCTCGGCAACTGCGACAGGCAGGCGCGAAGCGGGTGATGGCCTTTGACCTCGGGGGACTGATCCGTGGTCTTCCCCCGAAAAAGTGGACAGGCGGGGCGCAGGGTTTTGTTGAGTTCAGTGTAGTGCAAGAGGGTGGGTTTGGAAGTAGAGATCGAGGAATTCTCGGGGTGGCCGGTAGCCGAGCGAGCTGTGCAGGCGCTGGCGGTTGTAGAAGGTTTCGAGGTAGTCGAAGAGGGCGCTGCGGGCCAGGGCCCGGGAGGCGAAGGGCTGCTCGGGGGGCAGGGCCTCGGCCTTGAGAGCGGCAAAGACGCTTTCGGCCATGGCGTTGTCATAGCAATGCCCTCGGGCGCTCATGCTCTGGCGCAGGCCCAGGCGGGCGAGTTGGCCGCGCAGGAGGGCGGCGGTGTATGGGCAGCCCCGATCGGAGTGGAAGATCGCTTGGGGGCCGATCAGGCCGGTGCGGTGGGCGTGGTCCAGGGCGTGGCAAACCAGGTCCGCGTGAAGGGAGTCGGCCAAGTGCCAGCCGAAGACGCTGCGGCTGAAACGATCCACGACCAGGGCCAGGTAGAGCCCGCCCTCGGCGGTGGGAATGTAGGTGATGTCGCTGACCAGTTGCTGGCCTGGGGTGGTACGGAACAACCGCCGGCAGGCGACATCCGCTGGAAACAAGACATCCAGGGAGTAATCGCCGCCAGCGTCCGAAACACTCACCTGGCTTTCGATCAGATTACGCGGATCGAGGAGATTGAAGTCCGGGCGCCCTTCCAGCTGATGCTTGAGGGCGCCAGCCTGCCTTGGAGGTCCGGTTGCGAGAATCTTCGACTTGGGCGCGGAAGGAGCGGGGGATTTGACCTGCAGATGCGAGTCAACCACGAGAATCTGATTCCCCGAGCCACCAGCCACTTGGCTCTCCTGACGGCCCTCGCTTGGTTCAGCCCCAAGCACGCCGTAAAGACGGAGGCTGGCTATCTGTGCCAAGTCGATCGCGCCGAGATTCCCGACCGCATTTACCGCTTTCTCTGGGATGAAATCCGCGAGCCCGGGAAAGAGGCGCTGCGGGCTGCTGGCATCGCCTCTCCGGCTGCATTCAGGGCAGCGCTCAAGACCGCACTCTACGCGGACTTGAAGTCGCTAACGGGGCGGATTCAACATGCGGGCGGAATCGCTTTTGAACAACGCGTGCCGCTGGGTTCCGGCAATCGCGGCTTTGGCAGGCGCTATACGGCTGTCCTTCACTCGCTCCCAACATGGTGAACCCGTGCCAGGAGGCCTTTTGGCTCACCGTCTATTCGCGGCAGCCGAACGGCCCACGATTGCTTCCCGAACAGAAGCTGACCAAACGCTCCCATGGAACGTTTGGTCAGTTGCTTGGCTAACTCGGATGTTTACTGTTCAGGATACAGCGTCAACCGCATATCCTCAGCTCCGAGCTCGCAGTCACCGTCGGTCTTGAACGCCAGGATCGAGCGCAACCGTTTTTCAAGTCCTTCCTTCGAGCCGACGACGAAACCGCCGCGGTAGTTCGGCCCGGCCTTCCACCTGCCGGCTCACTTCGCTGATCCTCAGGGAACCGAGGTCGGCCAGGGAAGAAGTGATCGGAGTCGTGGGCCAACTCCGGGCCGGGGGCGGGGCCAGTCGATGCCGGTTGGGCGAGGGGCCGCGACGCGCCGGCAACTGGATCCATCCCCGCTGGGCCAGTTTGCGCATCAGGGTCCGGGCGGCCATGTCCTTCCATTGCCCGGTGGCCGTGCGCCAGTTCCACAACACGCACAGCTCCCGCGACAATCGATAGCGGCTCCACTCCGGATGGTTCGCCACCAACGCGCGCAACTGGAGCCACTCGAGGGGCTCGATCCGCCGGCCCTGCATGACACAGCTTTCGGTCACGGGGGCGAGTTTACGCAGGGGCGGTTCAGAGTCCAGAGGAGATAGGATCTTTTATCGGCGATACCAACCGGTCCGTTCAGTGACTTCCAGACCGCTGATCAGCGCACTTAACTGCTCGGGCCGCAGCCCCACCGACGCGTCTTCGCCGGCGGGCCAGTGGAGCGTGCCGCCCTCCAACCGTTTGGTCGCCTGCCACAGGCCCGTGCCATCGAACCACAGGAGCCGTAGCCGGTTACGTCGCCGGTTGGTAAAAACAAAAGTCCGCCGTCGAGGACCCGTTGTTCGAGCACCGCTTCCACGTGGGCGGAGAGACCATTGAAGCCCGTCGCAAGTCCACCGGCGCCACGGCCACGAAGATCCGCAGGCCGGGCGTCAGCGCGAGCATGGCCCTCCCAAAGCTTGACCAACGCCACCGCCCATTGCGGGGCCGTCACCGCCCGCTGGAGGACCTCGCGCGTGGAGAAGCAGCCGTAGCAGAGCGTGGTCACGTTTGGTGATGGAAAACGCCACGAGAACCGTCCAAACGGTTCATACACGAAAACCATCGTTTCACCGACAGAAGGTCGCGGCGCGCGCACCGTTAGCACGCGATTGTCGCGGGACCACAAAGATCGGGATCGTCGCATCGCTGGCGGCAAACCTGGCCATGCAACGACGGCCGCGCGATCAACGTCGGCAGCCTCCTCCGCTTCAGGCTAGATGTCCTAAAGCGTCGCGGCGATCACCGCGGCTCTGCTGCCTGATGGCTCATTGCCAGGCCGCCCAGCCGCCTCAACCGGTGCAACTCTTGAAGCACCTGATCTGGCAGCTTGGTGCCCGCACGGTGGCGGATCGCTCACGGCGCCCCGCCTCCGCCAGGCGAAAGCGAGCCAACCGCGTGTTGACACTGCGCTTCCGCTGGATCTCCCGAGCGTGTCGTGGCGTCGGACGCCGGGGAGGGATCCAACGATGCGACCCGCGCCCTGCTCTGAGCACAGGCGCGCGTCGCGATTGTGAGCTCAACCGACGCACAGCGCATCGGTGGTGACGACGGCGATGCGTTTCGCTACCGTTACGAGACCGGCGTGACGAGATCGGCTGGCGGTGCTCAGGAACGGGCCTTGGCGCTGGAGATGATAGTGGCCAACTGCATAGTGGCGCAGTCCGGCAGCGCCGACAGGCGATAGCGTTCGACGAAGCGAGGTTCGGCGCCGCCGACGGGAGGCGGCGCCGCCTTGAGAACCTCGAGTTCCAGGCCGGTGCCCACGAATATCCGGCTCAGCCGATCGATCAGTCAGGAACGGATGGCAATACCACGACGCGGCGCTGTCTTGGATGGGCGGAAACAATGTGGTGACCAGGCGAATCTGTTTCCATATCGGCCATGCGCCATCATGGTGAACACTGCTGGTAGCCGCCAGATTAACGTGTAGTCGGCGCTGAAATCAGGGCTTACGCGGGCTCGCCGATTCCGATCAGCAGTCACCTTTCGGTGAATTGTCGCCCTCGACGGCAGGCAGCCCTATCCCAGCTGAATCATGCGCCGACTGCGCGTCGGCGGCTACGAGTTACTGAATCGTTACGGCTCAGCCGGACCTCTTGAAACACCGGGGCGTCGACTCCGGTCACCGCCGCGGGGGCAGGAGCATACACCCAGTAATGGAGTTGACCGGGCGGGAGTCGATGCTCCGCCGCGAAGCGTTTCAATCCCATGCCACTGGCGCGGTAGCGCGCCACCCACCGTGCCCGCTGCGCTCGCGAAACCACGCCCTTGCCCTTCGCATCGTCCTTCATCCCCCCACCATACCAACCCGCCCTCGCCCTCCGACAGATGCGGTCTGCTTACCGCTTACGGTCCTTCGGCCTCTCCCCCCCCGCGAGACCGCTTTGGCCGGGTTGTCGTATCGGGCGCCGTGCTCGATCCCGAGTTCCACGAGCTGCCGCAGGATGCCGAGAGTGTGGTTGAAGGTGGACGCGCTCGCCTTCGCCCTGAACCGGCCGCCCCAGGTCAGACAGCCGGTCTTGCTCAAGTCGCGCAGCATCATCCCCGGCAGTTCCGGCCACGAACGGAAGAGGGCTTTGAGCTGCTGACGGTGGTAATCCCGAGTCCGGGGCTTGATGCCCGGCTTGCCGTCCACCCGCTCAAGGTGAATCCGCGCGGCGTCCTCGAAGGTCATGCGTCCCTTCCCCACCTCGCGATCCGAGGAGGCCAGTCTCCGTTCTCGTTTCTCCAGATCAGCCAGCCGCAGCTTGGCCACGGGGAGGAAATCGGTCTTGAGGCTGCGTCGGATGAGCTTGCCCCCGACGCGGATTCTTGCGAAGAACGTGCCCGATGGAACGTAGCGGATCAGATTCGCGAACTGGGTTTTGCGCCACAGAGATCGGTTCGCTGGGCGGGCAAGCCGCGCTTCGGCTTCGTTCATGCCGGCAGTATCAAACACCAGTAGCAGAAGGTTGATTCTGCGTCGCGATTGGTCTCGTAAGTGTTTCATAATAAACGGTTGCGCCCGTAGCTCAGTCGGATAGAGCATCTGCCTTCTAAGCAGGTGGTCGCTGGTTCGAGTCCAGCCGGGCGCGCCACTTTCCTTGCCATCCCCCATGCAGCTTGAGCGGGCGGGGCGTTCCTCGCGGGTGGTGGTTTTCATCCCGGCGCAACCGGCGGTTTGGTCGGCGGGCTTTTCGGCCTATACTCGCGCCATGTTGCGTCTGGAAGACCTGGCCGAACTGGCGACCCGCCATGCGGGAGAGTTGCATCATCCGGTGCGGGAGTTTGCGGTCGGCGGGCTGGCGTTCGAGTGGAACCAGCGACCGGCCTTGATGGGGGTGGTGAACCTGTCGGCCGATTCCTGGTATCGGGAGAGCGTTTGTCTCTCGGCGGAAGCGGCGGTCCGGCGGGGTCGGGTGCTGCACGCCCAGGGGGCCGGGATCGTGGATGTCGGGGCGGAATCGACGCTGTCGCAGGCCGCGCGCGTGGATGCTTCCGGCCAGACGAACCGGTTGTTGCCGGTGGTGCGGGAGTTGTCGGCGGCGGGCATTCCGGTTTCGGTCGAGACCTACGAGCCGGCGGTGACCCGGGCCTGCCTTGAGGCGGGGGCGGCGGTGTTGAATCTGACGGGCACGCTCGGGGCGGACGAAGTGTTCCGGATGGTGGCAGCGCAAGATGCCGCGGTGATCATCTGCCA
Source organism: Verrucomicrobiales bacterium (assembly GCA_024233305.1). Taxonomy (GTDB): domain Bacteria; phylum Verrucomicrobiota; class Verrucomicrobiia; order Limisphaerales; family J093; genus J093. Next base: position 3,613 of record JACKPV010000022.1, on the reverse strand, counting down.
CGTGCAGGGCGACAACGTGCGCGAGGTGACGGACCTCGAATTGGCGGCCGATCCGGTGGCCCCGTTGCTCGACTTCTTCGCGCGACAGACGGAGCGGGCGGAGCGGGCGGGAGTGAGGAAGCTCTTCATCGATCCCGGGCTCGGATTCTACTACCGGAACCTGCACGACAGCGCGGGGCGCATCCGGCGTCAGATCGAGGTCTTCCTGAACAGCTTCCGGCTGCGTCGACTGGGCTGGCCGATTTGTCATGCGCTGCCTCACGCGTTCGAGTGCTTCGGGGAAGAGGTGCGGTGCGCGGAACCGTTCTTTGCGGTGCTGGCGGCGTTGGGGCAGACGGGCTTGTTCCGCACGCACGAAGTGGCGCGGACGCGGGCGGTGCTGGAAACGCTGGCCTGCTTCGGGCGCGGGGCTGAAAGCCTTGCGCCGGCCTGACGCCTCCCCTTAAATCGCCGGCGTGTCAATGGACGTCATCGCGGTGGCCAACCAGAAGGGCGGCGTGGGCAAGACCACCACCGCCGTCAATCTCGCGGCGTGTCTGGCCGCGCTGGGCCAGCGGGTGCTGTTGCTGGATCTGGACCCGCAGGCGAACGCCACCAGCGGGCTCGGCATCGAAAAGGCCGCCGGAGGCAGCGCCTATCGGGCGTTGCTGGGCGAGGAGGCGCTGGAGACCCGCATTCGACCGTCCGCTTATCCCGGCCTGGACTTGATCCCCAGCGAACTGGACATGTGCGGCGTCGAGGTCGAGTTGCCGCGCCTCGAGGATTACATCTTCCGGCTGCGGGCGGCCCTGCAACCCCTCCGCGAGGCGGCCCGGCACGATCTGCTGCTGATCGATTGTCCGCCTTCCTTGGGAATCCTGACGATCAACAGCCTGGCCGCGGCGGACCGCCTGCTGGTGCCCGTGCAATGCGAGTATTACGCCCTCGAAGGGCTGTCGATGATCACGCGGCTGGTCAATCAGATGCGCGATTCGGGGGCCAACCCGGCACTGCGGCTCCTCGGCTACGTCATGACCATGCACGACGCGCGGACGAAGCTCTCCGCCCAGGTGGCGGCGGATGTGCGCGAGCATTTCGGGGAACTGGTTTTCGAGACCGTTATTCCCCGCACGACGCGTCTGGCCGAGGCTCCCAGTCACGGGAAGGCAATCGGTGACTATGATCCTTACAGCGTGGCGACGGCGGCCTATGAGGTATTTGCGCAGGAAGTGCTGACGCGGTTGGCGCGCCGCCCGGCCGAGGCGCCGGCAACCGAGTCCGGGCCACTCGCGCCCGCGGCAACTCCCACCGTGGCCACTGAAGCCACGGCCTGAAGGGCGCATGGCGGACGGCGCCGGTCGGATGAACCCGGGGGCTGGAGCCGCGGTGTGCGGCGGGTCCGGAAGGCGGAAATGGGGCGCGTTTCGCAGAGGTGCGGGTGGAGGGGCGGCGCGGCGGACGGCGACGGTTTTTTTCTCGCGGGAGGATTGACAGGCCGGAGGCGGTCAGGCAACGTCTTGCCGGTTTTTGGTTGGGGTCGTAGCTCAGCTGGTAGAGCACCACAATGGCATTGTGGGGGTCAGGAGTTCGACTCTCCTCGGCTCCACCACCCAAAAGCTTCAACAGGTTCCCTTTCTTTCAGCGCAATTTGCGCGATTTTCCATTTAAATCCGCAGTTTTCTGGGCCGTTGGCTTTTGCGGTGCCGGTAGATTTCACGTCGACTCCGCGTCGACTTCGGGTCGTTTGCAGGCTTGCTAAGGCGGTAACAAAGTGGTAACAAAAGGCCGTGAAGCTCCGAAAAACCCTGCGACACGGCAAGGTGGTTTGGGAGTTGGACACCGGTTTGATCGACGGAAAGCGCCGGCGGTTCTTCTTCCGGAACGAAAAGGCGGCGCGCCTGCGCATGGCGGAGATCCAGTCAGATTTCCACGCGGCTGGCCGAAAGTGGACCTCCGCTTCTGCGACTTCCAAGGCAACGCTCATCCGTATCCTGGACGAGATCGAGTCGCGTGGCCTCACCTTGGAGGCGGTGTGGGAGGCCTACCGGTCAGGCAAGACGGCTCGCGACGAATCAGGCAGGACACTCGCCGATGCGGTTGAAGAGGTCCTCGAAGCGAAGACCTCGGCGAATCGGCGACCGGCGTATCTTGCCGAACTGACACGATACCTCCGCTTGTTCGCGCGGGGCAGGGAGGCGATGGACGTTGCGGAGTTTGGCGTGGCGGATATCGAGGCTTGGTTCTCTGCGCGGAAGGAGTCCCCGTCCTCCCGGGTCGGCAATCTCGGAAAACTGTCGGCCCTCTTCGACCACTGCTGGCGTCGGGGTTACATCAGGGAGAATCCCTGCCTGAGGGTGCAAAAACCGCACGTCGAAGCCGGCGTCCCGAAGATCCTCTCCGTTGAAGAGTGCGAACGCCTGATGCGGGCGGCAGAGACCACCGACAGAAGCCTGGTGCCTGAATTGGCGTTGGGCATGTTTGCCGGGGTCCGGCCGAACGAGATAACCCGGCTGGTTTGGAGGAAGGTCGACCTCGGGAGAAGTCTCCTCACGATTGACGCGGCGGCATCGAAGACGCGGCATCGACGATTGGTGGACCTTCATCCCACATGTGTGGCGTGGCTCAAGCTGGGAGGGGACCTGCCCTGCAGCCTGAATCGCCGGCGAAGAATGGACGCCCTGAAGGCGGCGGCCGGGATCCGGGACTGGGCTCACGACGTGTTAAGGCACACGGCGGCGAGTCACTTGGTCGCCCTGCACGGAGCACGAACCGCGGCCGCAACGCTTGGACACTCCGAGACAATGCTCTTCAGGCACTATCGCGAGCTGGTAACGCAACAGGAAACAGAACGCTTTTGGGCCATACTGCCGTCTTGATCCGCAAACGTCCCGAGCCGACGCGAAGGCTTTGCCACCAGAACCGAGAGCGGAGGGGCGGCAGGCACGCACCCGGACCTGGCGGAAGCATGTGCCGGAGTACGGGCCGCAAGTGGCCTGGCGTCACAGGCAGGACAGCGGCCGAATCCCGCACTGGTGGCTTGACTGGAATCGGTTCCCTTTGACCGCGGCGCCGTGGAGGCCGCGGAATGGGTCCGGGGACACCCTACCTCGACATGCCCGCTGCTGGCGTGGCGGACATGGGCGCATCGTCGTGGTCAACGACGGCACGGTCTCGTTCCGCCGGCATGATGACAGCGAGCATGACCGGAACGAGACGCCAACGTAGGGGGGCGCGAGTTGGTACGGCGCTGTCCCACGCAGAATGGAAGGCAAAAGTCGAACTCGGGGCCAGATGGTTTACGAAACCTATTTTGACCGTTTGGCCGCTCATGGCCTGAATTGGCTCTAAGTGGACTAAGAATTCAATACGAATGACTTATGGCAACGACCAAAAAGGACGTATTTGGACAAGAATGCCCTCAATGGGGCTGAAATCCGGCCGGATAGTAGTCAAAGAGAAGTAGTCAAAGCGCGCACACGGTGAAGAAGCCGTTGGGCAGGTTCGTAGCACGCCGTCCGCAGACTCGTGTCAGGCGTCCGAATGTAGCACCACCGCCGTGCGAGCGAGCTGAGGCGAGGCGGCTCATAGCCACTTTTCGGCGATTTCCCTCACTTGGACTCAATTGGACTGGCGA
>JACKPV010000021.1 GCA_024233305.1 Verrucomicrobiales bacterium | reverse complement strand
GCTTCGAGCATGTCCAGCCTGCCGGGCTGGTGTGGATGTCAATACTATTTTGTTGAAATCACCTTATTCATGTGTCTGAATCTCTGCGTGTTACAGCGCTAGCTTGACGCAAATGACCCCACACCCCTCTGCACCGTCCTGAAGATTCTCATTTCCGGGAAACATGTTCTCGCGGGCATTGTCATTGTGGCCGGCACCGCGCCGCATGGCCTCGGGGACGGTCTGCCGCTGGTGAACACGGTGCACGACGATTTCGTCGGTTCGGCCAACTGCGCGTCCTGCCATAGCGGATTGCAGGACCATGCGGGCCAGGACGTGTCGATCGACAGCCACTGGCGATCGACGATGATGGCGAACTCCGCGAAGGATCCGTTGTGGCAGGCCAAGGTTTCCTCGGAGGTCCAGCGCAACCCGGCGCTACAGTCGGTGATCGAGGGCAAGTGCGCCACCTGCCACATGCCGATGGCCGCCACCCAGGCCAAGGCGCAGGGGACGCCGGTGAAGATCCTCGGCACGGACGGCTTCCTGAATGAAGCCCACGCATTGCACGATCTGGCCATGGACGGGGTGTCATGCGCCGCGTGCCACCAGATTTCCAATACGAACCTCGGGCAGCAGGCGTCCTTCAGCGGTGGCTACACCATCGACACCTCGACGAATTCCCCCGACCGCTTGATCTACGGTCCTTTCGCCAATCCCTTCGCCAATCAGATGCGCAACAACATTGGATTCACCCCGGTCGAAGGCGCGCACATGACGAAGTCCCAGCTCTGCGGAACCTGCCACACCCTGGAGACACCGTATGTCGATGCGGCCGGGGCGGTCGTCGGCACTTTTCCCGAGCAGATGACCTATCTGGAATGGGAGCACAGCCAGTTCAACAGCACGGCGGCGGAAGGTCGTGAATGCCAGGAGTGCCACATGCCGGCGGCCTACGGGGGCGTCGTCCTTTCGAACCGCGGTGGCCCGGGACTCAATCTCCAGGCCCGCAGCCCGTACGCGAAGCATCACTTCGTGGGTGGCAACGAGTTCATGCTGAAACTCATGTCGGCGAACATCGACGAGCTGAAACTCACGGCATCGACCCAGCAGCTCGAGGACACCCGGGTCCGTCTCATCACGCAGATGGAAAGCGCCACGGCACGGCTCTCGGTGGCCGGGGTGCATGCCGGCAATGACACGCTCGAGCTCGGACTGCTGGTGGAGAACCTCGTCGGTCACAAGTTTCCGTCCGGATTCCCCTCCCGCCGCACCTGGCTCCATTTCACCGTGACGGATGGCAACGACGAGGTGTTCTTCGAGTCCGGCCGACCGGATGCGACGGGTCGCATCGAGGGCAATGACGCCGATTTCACCGAGGGTGGCTGCGAACCGCACCATCGCGTGGTGAGCTCGCCCGGGCAGGTCCAGATCTACGAGTCGGTGATGGAAAACACCGATGGCGAGGTCACCTACACGCTTCTGCGCGGCGCGGCCTACCGCAAGGACAACCGGCTGCTGCCGCAGGGTTTCGACCTTGCCTCGGCCGATCCGCGGATCGCGGTGTTCGGAGGGGCCGCGGGTGATCCCGACTTCACCGGCGGCCAGGACAAGATCTCCTACCGGGTGGCGACGGGCGGCCGGCCGGGACCCTATCTCGTGGATGTGAAACTCTGCTATCAAAGCGTGAGCGCGGCTTTCGCGACCGACCTGCGGCAGGATTCCACCAACGAGATCCTGCGCTACATCACGATGCACGACGCGGCGGACCACACTCCTGTCACCGTCGCCACGCTGCGGATTTCGGTCGACCCTGCGGACTTCTATCAACTCGCACTCGACCCCGCGGGCATGACGAACGGTCCGGACCTGACCATCACCGGGCCGGGCGGCGGCAACGTGGACATCGAAGTGTCCGACGACCTCAGCCATTGGTCGCTTTTGGAATCCCTCCAGCCGGTGACGCTTCCCTACACCTATCAGGATGCCGGCGCGATCGGGGTGCCCAAGCGTTTCTACCGCCTGAACTGGCCTTTCAACCCGACGACCCCCGTCGCCATTTCCCTGCCCAACGGCAACTTCGACCAAAGCACCCAAAGCAACTTCCCGACCGGATTCGACTCTCCGTATGACGTTCCCAACTGGACGGACATCTCGATCGTCGACTCGGGAATCGAACCCACGGGTGTCTGGTGGCAGCCTTACAGCGGCTACTCCGCCTTCATGAAAGCCGGCGATGCGGCCTATCTCATGAGCGGGCACACGATCCAGGACGGGGACCGCTATGTCATCGGCTTCGTCGGCAAATCCTGGGACGGCAGCTCCGAGTGGACGGCCACCCTGTTCTACGACGATCCCGAGAATGCGATGGGCAGCTACGTGCGGCCTGTGAACGGCAGCTGGACCACCTACAACAACCCGGACGAGATCCCGGCAACGCCGGGTGCGATCGGCCGCACGCTGGGCATCAAGTTTGTGAACACGGGCACCGGATTCGCCAATCTGGACAACGTCACCTTGTCGGTGCGCAACATCGGGCCATGAGAAATCGACCGAGCGGGCCCGCCTCTCCCGCGGGAGTCGGTCGGCATGCCACGATGATAAGATACGCATACGAATTCGGAGGAAACGGCAAGCCATCCGTTTCGGGTGCGGTCCATCCTATAGCATGCCCGGTTTCCTCAACTCCCCCTTTGTCCGCGCCCTCGTTGTGTCCGTGGTTGCTGCTGCAGGATCCCGTGCCGCGGTGAGTTCAGTCGGCGGTTATCTCGTCATCGACAATGAGGTCGGAGCCAACTTCAGCGCCGCCGGCACGACGGGTGGTGACTATGGCGTCGCGGTGTTCGGCGAAGGAACGTGGGGCAACTACCGCCACTACGGAAACCTCGGATTGACCACCACGGGCAGTTGGTCATGGGGCACCGGCAACCCCGGCGATGTCGCGCTGGCGGACGCGCGGTACGAGGTCTACGTCTCGTGGCGCTCGGCGGCGCAAGCCAACCTGAATGCGGGCATCTATTCCGGAACCGACGGCTTCTCGACCATCAGCATCAACCAGGAACCCGGATCCCTGTCATACACCGGATCGCTCGGTGTCGTGGTTCTCAATGACGGTGCGTATGATGTTCCATTCGTCCACATCGGTGATGTCGATGTGACCGATGGAACCTTCACGTTGACCGTGGTGGATGACGCGCTGGATGGGGACTACATTTTCCTCGATGCCGCGGCGTTGCGTGCGGTGCCCGAGCCGGGCGGCGCATGGATTCCCGTCGCCGCGGGTGTCTGGTTCGCCTTCCGCCGCCGGCGTGGGGGCGCCCTGTGAATCCGTAACGTCCCGCCCCATCGGATGAACCGGGTCGCATGCTCCTCTCGGTCCTTGGGCTTGGTGATTGCCAGCCGATACGAAAAACGGCGCAGGACATCACATCCTGCGCCGGCTTTCATTTCGCGGAGCGAATCTCCGCATCAAACGGCGGGCTCAGTTGCCGCCCTTGCCTTTTCCTTTGCCCTTGCCTTGGCCGTTCCCTTTGCCCTTCCCCTGACCTTTTCCTTTGCCCTTCCCCTTGCCTTTTCCTTTGCCCTGGCCCGCCTGATCGCACTCTTCGTCGCCGCAGCCGTCGCACTTGCCATTGCAGGAACCCTTGCCCTTGCCTTTCGCGGCGGTTTGGGTGTCGCACTCATCGCATTGGGCGGACGCCGCTTTGCCGGACCGGTTGCCGTTCTGGGCTTGGGTGGTTGTGAGGCTGAAGGCCACGAG
>JACKPV010000020.1 GCA_024233305.1 Verrucomicrobiales bacterium | reverse complement strand
ATCGGCGAGAAGGTCGAGGACCTGCGCCCGTTCGACGCGAAGGGCTTCGCGGACGCCCTGTTCGCCGAGGACTGATCCGGCCGCTGACCCTTTGCCAATCGGCCTGTGACGGGTCGGCCGCGCCCCGGGTTTTTGTTGTTCGGCCGCGCAGCGACGTGTTACCACCCCGGGGGACTTCTTCGAGGGACCGGAGGCCATGAACCGACGCGCCTGGACCGCACTCGGCGTCCTGTGCTTCGCCTGGGGACTCCTGTCGCCCGCCTACGCTCAGGACATGGACTTCTCGCCGGAGGACATGCAGGGCGGGGGCGACGACGGGGGGGCGATGACCTTCGACGTGGTCGACACTGCCGCCGCCGCCAAGGATCTCGAGAAGGCCCGCAAGGCCGAGATCGATCTGATTCGGGTGGTGCAGCGGCGCCCGTTCCTGCGCCGTGGCCGGGTCGAGTTCGCGCCCTTCATGGGCACGAACATCAACGACGCCATGGTCAGCATGTTCGTGGCGGGGGCCAACCTCACCTACCACCTGACCGAAGACATGGCCATCGGCGTCAACGGCGGGTATTCGCTGGGCACCGAGACCGACCTCTTCAACAAGGTCATCGAAGACTACGCCCTGCTGCCGCAGATCTCGCAGGTGCTGTGGTACGCCACCCTCGACTTCCAGTACGCGCCGGTCTACGGCAAGTTCGCCCTGTTCAACACCTGGATCATCCCCTGGGACCTCTATGTGTTGCTGGGGGCGGGCTACACCCAGACCGAGCTCGCCGGCAACCCCACCCTGGCGGTGGGCGCCGGCCAGCGGTTCTTCATGAACCAGTGGTTCACGCTGAACTTCGAACTGCGTGACAGCCTGTACCTGGAGGAGTACCCCGGCGGCTCCGAGATCGTGAACAACATGATGTTCACGGCCGGCGTGAGCTTCTTCATCCCGCCGAGCTTCGAGTACAGGACGCTGAAGTGAGGGGCCCCGTGCTGCACGCGACCACGACGACCCTGCGCCGCGCGCTGACCTTGGGCCTGGCGTTGGCGGTGCTGCTGCCCGCGGTGGGGCAGGCCGCCAGCATCCAGGGCCCTCGCCGCTCGGCGCTCGAGCGCCTGGAAGAGGGCGACGCCATCCGCAACCGGCTGCTCCTGCGGGGCGGGCGGTTCGAGGTCGCGCCCTCCCTCGGCTTCACCAGGAAC
>JACKPV010000019.1 GCA_024233305.1 Verrucomicrobiales bacterium | reverse complement strand
GAATACCTGCTACTATCCCAACCCGGAAATCCTCGGCCTGGCGAGCCAGTACGATGATACGGACCCGGCCGTGCCGCTGAGCGGCCAGGCGGACCGGGGCGACGGCGGCGGACTGGTTGGCGCCGATTCAGAATCTTTTGACATTTTGGACAGCGAGGGCAATATTGTGGTAGCCGACGCCACCGAGTTTGACCCGGGCGCCCTGTGCGCCGGCACGTATACGGTGAAGTACACCTTCGACGCTGAGGAACTCACCTCCTCCATCGTCCACGAGCAGGGGTTCGAAGACCCGGGTTTCGCAATGGGCGGCAACGATTGGGAAACCGGGTCAGACGTTATTCGCCAAACTTCCGGTACCAATAGCGGTGCTTCGGGCCTTGGCATCACTTCGGCCACCGGGGTCGCGCATGCCGCAGTAACCCCCGCTTCAGCGGGCGCTACATTCACCCGCCTGGGCGGATTCAGCTCTTCTTTCGGCAATGGCTTCCGCACCTCTTTGGATGTCTACCTCGACCTTGCCGACCCGGCTGTCCTCGCCGACACCTACGGATGGGACCTTTCTTCGGCGGTAAGCACGCCTGCCGGCGCCCACCGCCGGGATTTCATTTTCCACACGGCCGGCAGTCCCGGCCAAATCCTGGTCGCCGGCTCGAACAACACCAACTTTACCCGGCGCAACGACCTGGCCAGCATCAACCATTATACCGTAACTACTTCCGGCTGGTATACCTTTGAATGGGTATTCCGGGACGCCGGCGGTGGCGTGCTGGCGGTTGACCTCAACCTCAAAAACGCATCCGGCACGATACTCTGGACGGAAACCCGCTCGGACCCCACCGACATTATCGGCTCGACCGTCGGCGGCAACCGCTATATATGGTTTACCTTCACCGAGACGAGTTACCTGCCGATCGATAATACTTTGCTGGAGTACGCTGCAGAGGGCTTCCCCGGCTGCACCCAGATGGTGACTCAGGAAGTGACGGTCGCTTCTACTATAGAGGCCTTCTCCGTCATGCTCATGGCCTGCCCGTCAACGCCGGGCGGCAACTCCGCCGACTTTACCCTCACCGACGCCGAAGACCCCGATGCGCCCTCCAACGGTGGCTCTATCTTTGACATAAACATAGACGTCGATGGCGACGGCAGCCCCGGCA
>JACKPV010000018.1 GCA_024233305.1 Verrucomicrobiales bacterium | reverse complement strand
ACGGAGGACGATGACGAGGACGAGGAGAAGAAGAAGGAAAGGGAAGAGGCGGCGCACCAGAATCTGGGACGCTTGTATGGGGTCTACTGGCAGTATCAACCGTTCAGCGAGACGGGACACTACAGCAGCAATCAGGTCTTCGGACTGCGGGAGGTCAGCGAGTCCTCCATCGAGACCGCGCCCTGAGCGCCGGTTTCGGAAAATCTTTGACTCAACAGGGTAAGGTCATCGACCAAACCCTGTTGGGTTGTCAAAGAACGATCAAAAAACGAGTTCGCCCATCGGATTCGGTGTCACAAGGCGAGGCAACGGGACAAGGATTTTTGGATTTGCGTGATGCGAATCCATCGATCCAGGATGAAACGGACTGAAAATCGCCATCGGACTTCCACCCACACGGGTGGCGTCGCGGTTTCGCCAAAGACGTGGATCAGGTATCGGAAACCTCTGAGCGAAAGCTCTTGCCCGCTGAAGGGAAGATTTCCGGTTCTTGATTTTCTTCTTGACGAAAACGCCACGGTTTGCGATTTACGGGCCGCTTTCCAAAACGGGACGTCTATTGAAAAAGAAGTGAATCACTTCTCTCCATCAACGGTGCGGCGGCCTTCACCACTGGGTGACGGGTCGTTGTTTGTTAGTGTGAAACCACCCCACCTCTTCGCGCTGATCTCGCACCGCATGGCAATTCCTCGCGTCGCAACCCACTGATCCTTCCCGCGTCGCCCCCAAACTGATTCGGTCGCCACCGCCACGTCGGCGGAAACGACAGTACCCGTTTGCCCGGAGCCCAACGGAATGAGCTAAGCGTTCTTTCGATGAAACCCCTCGTGTACAGCCTTTTTCGATTCCGAGTGTCTCGGATCCCGATGCCGTTCCCGGCCTCAGGGTTGGGCGGGCTGTCCCGGGCTTTCGAGGGGCGGGGAAAAATTCTCCGCGGCGAGGATGGATCGCCTGTCGGCTTGGGAAACATGGAAGAGTGGAAGGCCGGCTTCAGCCGCCGTGCCCGCGTTTTTGTGGGCTACGGGATCGCCCCACCGCCACCACCGGGCGATCATCGGTCCGCCGATGCGTTCGTTACCGACAGCGTCCACCAAGACGTCGATAACGATCTCAACCGCGGTCAGTCGGATGGTTCGAGGTCCTTGGTTCGCCGGGCAAGTGGTTCCCGGGTGTCTGGACCGTCTGTTTTCTCTTCTCGGAGTGAAGTCTTCTCCGTGAGCGGCGATCCCTCGTGCGGATTCCCGATGCCGGGCGCTTGCGGCTTTCCCTTTTTTCTGTCGAAACGACGAGTCCGATCTCGCCGTGTAGCGGAGCCGTTTCGGTTCCGGTGAAGTTTGAAGATTCGAATTTGCGTTAACCCACCCTCTTAAAGCAATGAACACGATCATGGAAGGAATTCGCCGCCAGGTGGCGGTGCAACGAGTCGTCCTTGTGGGCGTATGGCTAGGAATGACGCTCTTCGGTTCCGTTGGCTACGGGAACCCGAGCGGTGGAGTGGTGGTGCACGGGGCGGTGGAGATTGAGGGAGCGGACGGTTCGCACCTGAGGATTCACCAGGGGAGCAACAAGGCGATCATCAACTGGGAGGATTTCTCGATCGCCGGTGGCGAGATCACGGAGTTCATCCAGCCTGGAGCCGGTGCGGTGGCGCTCAACCGTGTGATCAGCGGGAACCCGTCGTCGATTTTCGGGACCCTGCGCGCCAACGGGGGGGTGATTCTGGTCAACCCCAACGGGATTTTGGTGGGAGCCGGCGGGGTGGTGGACATCGGGGGTCTGGCGGTGCTCTCGACGCTGGATATTTCGGACCAGGATTTTCTGAACGGGGGGACGATGCGCTTCAAGGGGAACAGCAGCGCGGCGGTGACCAATCTGGGGACGATCACCTCTCGCGGGGGCGACGTGGTGTTGCTTGGTAACATGGTGGTCAACGAGGGGACGGTGGGAGCGCCGGACGGGACGGTGGCCTTTGGGGCGGGGGGTGAGTTTGTGGTGGACACGATGGGGGACTCGCGGATTTCGGTGATTGGGGCTGGCCCGGGCGGGAGCACGGGGATACGCAACAGCGGGACGGTGACGGGCTCGAGCGTGGAGTTCAAGGCGCACGGGAACGTGTATGCGCTGGCCATCGAGAACACGGGGGTGGTGCGCGCGACCGGGGCGCGGACCAGCGGGGGCCGGATCGTGTTGAGCGCGGCGGGGAACGGATCGACGGGTGGGAAGATCGTCAACAGCGGGACGCTGGAGGCGCGCAACGCGGACGGGAGCGGAGGGGAGATCTTGATCGACGCGGGGATTGGAGGCGAGGCGGAGATTGGGGGCGTGGTGGACGCCAACGGGAACGGGAACCGCAACGGGGGTTCGGTGACGGTGCTGGGGGACGTGGTCAATGTGGTGGGGGGCGCGCGGGTGAGCGCGGACGGTGGCAACGGAGGCCGGGTGCGGCTGGGCTCGCGCGAGCGGACGACACAGGTGACGGTGGGATCTGGGGCGAGCGTGACGGCCAACGGGACGACGGGCCGCGGGGGTGTGGTGGAGCTGTTGGGGACGGCCGGCAGTGTGATCAGCAACTACGGGACGATCAGCGCCAACGGCCCGGCCGGGGGCGGGTTGGTCAATGTGCAGGGGGGGACGATCAACAGTTTCGCGGGCTCGACGATTTCGGCGGACGGTGAGGGCGGAGCCGGGGGGACGGTGAGGATGCTGGGGAGCAGCGTGAACGTGGCCGGAGCGGTGAGCGCGGCGAGCGTGGAGGGAGCCGGGGGTCGGGTGTTGCTGGGAGCGGGGACGGTGAGCAGTCTGGACGGGGGCGTGGTGGACGTCAGCGGGGGAACCACGGGAGGTCTGGCGATTTTGGATTCGAGCGCCGGGGAGACGGTGATCGGGGGACGGGTGAGCGCGGACGGGGGAAGCGGGAGCGGGGGCGGCGTGATCGTGCGGGGGAGCAGCGGAGTCAACGTGGGGAACACGGGCGAGGTGAGCGCGGACGGGGCCAGCGGAGGCCGTGTGAGCGTGGACACGGAAGGGGAGACGGAGATCGACGGGGAACTGCGGGCGCGGGGGAGCACGGGGATGGGTGGCGACGTGGAGGCGACGGGGGAGCGGGTGATTTTGCATGACGAAGCGCTGCTGGACGCCTCGGGCGAGCACGGCGGTGGCAACGTGAGTGTGGGGGGCGGCTTTCAGGGCAACGACCGGCGGCTGCGCAATTCGAGCGAGACGGAGGTGGAGAGCGGGGCGCGGATTCGGGTGGATTCGCTGGGCAACGGGAACGCCGGGAGAGCGGTGGTGTGGAGTGACGGGAGCACGTTTTACGGGGGCGACATCACGGCGCGGGCCTTGGGAGAGGAAGGTCGCGGGGGCCCGATCGAGGTGTCGGGCAAGGAGACGCTGAAGTTTGTGGGGACGGTGGATGTCAGCGCGGTGAGCCATCGCAATGGGACGCTGCTGCTGGACCCGGGGAACGTGTCGATCGGGGACTTGACGACGGACGTGCCGATTCCGACGCTCAACCAGTTGTTGCAGGCGGGGACGCAGGTGATCGTGGCGACGCGGGACGGGGACATCACGGTGGAGGCGGTGGGAGCCTCGAACTTCGGGGGGGACAGTCTGGACAACCGGGGGACGGGGGACTACGACGGGGACACGATTCCGGATTCCAACGACCTGGACGCGGCGGTGCAGTGGACCAATTCGCTGGGGAGCCTGGGGTTGTTCGCGGGGGGCAACGTGAACCTGTATAATCACGTGCGGACCTCCGGAGGGGGGGACATCGCGATCATCGCGGGCTGGACCGGGGACGAGGCGAGTCTGGCGGGCTATGGGTTCGCGGCCAATGTCAACGGGGTGCCGGACGCCGACGACGCGTACGAGAACATCGGGGGCTCGGTGAAGGCGGTGTGGGAAGCGGAAGTGGAGGCGGGCCGCTTCGGGGCGAACTTCGGGACGGTGTTTCTGGGGTCGCCGAACATCGACCGACACTACGAGGTGGGGAGCCGCTTCGGGGACACCAACGTGGCGGCGGCCAATCTGGTGATGACG
>JACKPV010000017.1 GCA_024233305.1 Verrucomicrobiales bacterium | reverse complement strand
GTCGCTTTTCACCGCACTCCAGGACGCTTCGCGAATTGGGGAGCCGGGGCGGGTTTACGCGGAGGTCGGAACATGGGACGGATGATGCCTTGCCTGGCGTTTGGGACTCGGACTGCGGGGCGCGGAAGGAACCTCGTGCACCGGTGCCCACGCCTGCAGGAAAGGCGGTGCGTCCCGCCGGCCGGGACGAAGAAAGTCACGGGCGAGAGGGGGGCCGATTTCCTCCGCCGGCCGTGCGCCTTCGACAGTGAGGAAGTCGAACAAGGCCCGGGCGAGGGTGGGCAACGCAATCGAGTGTTGCCGGCCGAGTCGGGCGTGCAACCAATCGCTGAATCGCAGGAAGCCATCGAACGGGGGCGCCTGTTGCCAGAGCAGGGGGGTGGTCTCGATGAAGTTGCCGCTGTTCGCCACAAGATCCCAGTACCGGGCAAAGCGGGTCATCCGGCGCACGGTGGCAAAGTCCAGCAGCCGGTTCTCCAGAATTTCGTAGGGTGGCACCGGGGACCACACGACCCCCCAATCCGTGTCGTGCCGTGCAATCGGCGTCCCCCGCAACCGCTTCAGGATGCCCACCTGGATTTCCTGGGGTCTCAGGGCGACGAGTTGGTCGAAGCCATGGGCGAAGCTTTCCAGGTTTTCGCCGGGCAGACCAAAGATCAGGTCGGCGTGGAGATGGGCTCCGGTCTTTTCGCGCAGCCAGCGGAGGTTGTCGGCGAGTGCCACGTAGTTCTGGTGCCGGCCGATCCGCATAGCCACGTCGGGATTGAAGGTCTGGATGCCGATCTCGAACTGCAGGGAGCCAGCCGGAAACCGGGCAATGGATTCGCGCAACGCCTCCGGCAGCCGGTCGGGGATCATCTCAAAGTGGAGGAACAAACCGGGTGGAAGGCGTTCGGCGAAGAAGTCGAGAATCGAGCGGCTGACCCGGAGGTTCAGGTTGAACGTGCGATCCACAAACTTGAAGTGGCGTACCCCGCGCTCGAGCAGACGGTCCATGGCCTCCAGGAACGACTCGAGTGGGAACTGCCTTACCGGTACGTCGAGCGAGGACAGACAGAACTCGCACTCGAACGGGCATCCGCGCGACGCCTCGATGTAGACCAGTCGGTGGGCGATGTCGTCCCCGGTGTATTCGTCGTAGGGCAGG
>JACKPV010000016.1 GCA_024233305.1 Verrucomicrobiales bacterium | reverse complement strand
TCTGCTCGCAGTGCTCACGCTTTGGGGGGGCGGATGTCAGCCTGGTGGCCGTCCCGGGAGAGACTCCCGGGGCTCCGCCGAACCGGGCGGCCCGGGTTCAGTGGAACGCGGTTGATGGCCGGCTAAGCCTGTTCTATCAGGGCGCCGCAATCCTCGAAGGCCTTGTTCGCGCCGAGACCGCCGACGGGCAACGGGTTTCGGAGTTGGGCGTGAGACTCGAAACGACCGAGTCTCGCAGCGAGGCCGGGAAGGTCGAGCAGGTCCTCACGTTCAGGCTGTCGGAACCGTTGGCCGGAAGCCGGGTGATCTTCCGTGGCCGGGTTCTCGGGAGTGAGGGGGGCTTTGCCGCGGAGACCCGTTCCCACCCGTGGGTTCTTTCCACCACCCGCCATCTGTCACAGGGCGGCGTGAGTCTGCTTGATGAGGAATGGGACCCCGACCAGCTTGTCCTGTCGGGCTGCAGTTCGGTCGTTGTGGACGATCCCTACGTCCTCACGGTGCATCTCCCGGACGGATTCCGGGCAACCTCAGCAATGGTGGACGGGAGCCCGGGGCAAACCGAGGCACGGGACGGCACCGTCGCATTGCGGTTGCGTCCGCGCGTTACCGGGGAGGTCCACTGGACCATCGTCTTCGCCCAATGAACCCACGAGTCCCTTTCTGCGTGAGTGTCCCGCGAAAATCCACCTTGCGGCTTGCCGCCTGCGCGGCGCTCGCGTTCCTCCTTCTCCCTTCAAGGGGGCTGGCCAGGTGGTATAACGAGAACATTCCCTCGGGTGCGGACCTTGTCATGATGGACCTGCGCTGGCCGTGGTGGCCGTCGGACACCTACTATGCCAGCTGGAACATCCGCTTCAATCCGGGGCCCAACAACGTGAGTTTCTACGGCGGTTTCCTGGGAGGTTCCCGACACGGCCGCCCCCGCCTTTGCCTATCGCAGGGAGGTGTTTCCCACGGCCGAGTGTCGCGGAGAACCGCTGGTGGTGAAGGCGGAACGAATGCCCTGTACTTCTCGCCCGACCGTGGCAGGTCTGTGACCAGGATCCTGAACGCCTCCGGCGCCGCCCTTGAAGCCGACTGCCATGCCGCGGGCATCCCCGGCGAAGTGCGCTTCATCGACCAACCGCAGCGCGGCATCTACAACTGGAAGGGAACCGTGGTCAAACAGGTTGAGAACAA
>JACKPV010000015.1 GCA_024233305.1 Verrucomicrobiales bacterium | reverse complement strand
GGCTTCTCGGAAACTGGGCTAAAGGCGGACGCGATAGAAGGCGAAGGGCGCGTTCGCGTTCGGGGTGATCGTGATGAGATGCGTGGTCCCGGCCGCGATGAATGTGCCGAGCGACTGCCAGTCGCGAGCGTTGGTCGAGCCTTCCACCACGAACGGGGTTCCCGGAGTGAGTTGATCGATCCGCAGTTCGAAGCGGGTTCCGTCGCGGTGGAATTGCAGCACCGGGCGGGCGGGCAGGCCGGCACCCCACGAAGGATACGAGGCCGCGCCGGCCACCAGTTGATGCGGGTTCGAGCCGTCGGCGTTCACGACGTTGAGGGTGGACCGAGCCGCATCCCCGCTGGTCGAGTTCCAGCCGTTCACCACCTGTTGTGGGGCGAGATCGAAGGCGATCCGGGTCCCATCCGGGGACCAGGCGACCTTGCTGACCCACAGTCCTTCTGCCAGGCGCAGGACCTCGCGGTCCCCGTTGCCGTCGTAGTTGATGACGCGGATGGAGCAGATCGCCGGCAGCGGCGCAATCGCCGCGCCGTCGAAACGGCTGTCCTGGCGCATGAAGTGCCGCACGTAGGCCACCCGGGTTCCATCCGGCGAAATCGACGGCGCGTAATCGTGGGGCGTGGTCGCCGTCAGGATGAGATTCGACAGATCGAAAAGGCTGTCCCGTTGCCCGACGGGATTGGTCAACCGGCGAATGAAAGGGGAAATGCTGGTGGTGGAATAGACGGCGAGCACCGTGCCGCCCAGGCCGTTCCCCGCGGCGTTGCCGGTGGCCGGAATGTCCGAGTCGACCGGCACCACGACCTCGTTCAGCGTGGGGTGCCAGTCGACGCCGTCACCTCCCTGGTTCAGGCCGTTCCGTTCCTGGGGCGAGCGGTAGATGAAAGGCCCCGCCGGCAGTGCATCCGCGAGGTTATAGACGTCCACGATGGGAAACCGCCCGCTGCTGGCCTGGACATCGACCTCGTTGACCACGCTTCCGGCCTTGAGGAAATCCATGACCACCACGCGCGCCCCCTCCGGCGAGAATGCCTTGTAGTAAGGGAAGTTGACCTTGTAGGAGGAGATCGTGGTGTCGCCAAAAAGCGTGGCCAGGTCCGGGTTGAAGAGGACGCCATTCTGATTGACCTCGTCGAGGAAGGTGGTTGCCCGGCCGAAGAAGCCGGTGAGCAGGTCGATGGCGTAAACGTTGAGGCTGATCTTGAAAGGACGCCCGGGATCGGGGGAGGTGACCAGCAACCGCCGACCGTCGCGCGAGACCGTCGGATACAAGGCGGCGGGGAGGTTCAGCAGGATCGCCTGATCCCCGGTACCATCGCCGTTGACGCGTCGGAGCACGACGGGGGAGACCGGCGATGCAATCTGGTTGTAGTAAAGGACCCCGCCGGCTGCCTGCAACCCGGGCAGGACGCTTGGGCAGACGACGAGAAGCAAGAGCAGCGACAGCCGTGCGTTCATAACTGGTGTGCCTGGAACAGGGTCCCTTCGCACAAACTGGACCGTAGGCGACCAGCCAGGCGCCGTCAAATCCCGGCCTGGCACGTGCGAAGTCGACGCACCACAAGCGCCTGAATCGGGCAAACCGGGTGGCGCTCACACGAGCCCGAACGCAGACACCACCCAAGGCCGCCCCCCCCTTGGACGGTGGCGCGCGCGCCGCTTGCAGCGTTCCCCGGGGCGGCACGGAACCCGAGGGACCGTGGGGCGCAGAGGCC
>JACKPV010000014.1 GCA_024233305.1 Verrucomicrobiales bacterium | reverse complement strand
GGGTCAATGCTCCCGTTTCGAGATCACGTTGCCGGGGACTGGGCCGGCAGCAGACGGCGTAAACCCGCAGCCACCGTGAGCGTGACGGTGCAGCCGATCAGCGTGTACCACGGCCAGAAGACGTTCAGTCCGGTGTGAATCGCCGCCATTGCCAGGAAGGCCGTCAACATTCCCACCACCACCGGCAGCGCCCGGCCATGCCGCCAGACGACGGCCAGGATCAATCCCCCAAGCAGCGGTCCGCTGGTCAGGCCGTTCAAGGCGAACGCGGCGTTGAGCACCGAGGTCACCTGGCGGGTCAGCAACGCCACCAGAATCAGCAGGACCGCCCAGATCAACGTGGATTGCCGGCTCAACCGCAGATACCACGTCTCGGTGCGTTCCCGCCGGAGCAGCGGCTTCACGAAATCCATGGTCGACACGGACGCCAGCGCCGCGAGCGCCGCACTGACCGAGGACATGGCCGCCGAGAGAATCGCCACGATGAGCAGTCCGCGAAGCACGGGCGGCATGGCGGTGATGATGAAGATCGGGAAGACGTAGTCGTTCTTGCCCACCCCGGGACGGGCTTCCGGAACCGCGATCGGGAACTCCGGATTGGCCTGGTAGTAGACCCAGAGCATCACCCCCACGAACAAGAACATCAGCATCAACGGAAGGATGATGACCGCGCTCAGGATGAGAGCCTTGCGCCCTTCGCGCACGTTGCCGCAGGCAAGCACACGCTGGACGATGAGTTGATCCGCACCGTGGGAGGACAACACCTGAAAGGTGCCTCCGAGGATGCCCATCCAGATGTTGAATGGGGCGGACAGGGTGAAACGGCTGTTGAACCAATCCAGTTTGCCGGCGTCCCCGGCCGTGGCCAAGGCGGCGCTCCAACCGGTGCCCAGTTCGCGAGTGATGAACCAGAGCGTAAACAACCCACCGGCAACAAAGAGACAGAACTGGATGGCATCGGTCCACACCACGGCCTTGACGCCGCCCACGTAAGTGTAGATGAGCGAGAGCCCGACGAAGAGAAGGATGGCCCAGAAGATCTGGCTTTCCTGGAGCCCGAAGATCAACTGCACCGGAATGCAGGTGACATACACCCGCACCCCGGCTGCCAGGGTCCCCGCGATCAGGAAGAAACCCGCCGCCGTCCGCCGCGCCGCCGGTCCGAAGGCGCCCTCGAACAACTGGTAGGGCGAGTAAATGTCCCCGCGGAAATAGTGCGGCACCATGACGATGGCCAGGACCACCCGGGCAATCACGTAGCCCACAATGACCTGGATGAAACCAAGGTTGCCGCCAAACGCCACCGCCGGCACGCCGATAAACGTGAGCGCGCTGGTCTCGGTCGCCACAATGGCCATGCCGACGCTCCACCACGGCAGCCGGCTGCTCCCCAGGAAGTAGTCGCGCGTGTCCTTCTGACCGCGCCCGAGCCAGACCCCAAACGCAATGATGCCGGCGAGATAGAGGACAATCACCCCCCAGTCGACCGGATCCAGACGGCTGCCAATGGGCACGTTCATCGGCAAATCAACAGGGTGGGCGGTTGGTTCGCGTCGCGCTTCTCGAAACGCAACGTGCCGGCGACCGGTTCGGACGCTTCCTCGAGCAACGCGTCGCATTCGGCGAGCCGCAGTCGCAGGGGGCCGGCGGCCCGACCGATGAACCCGCCCATGGTCTGGCGGGCGTAGGTCAGGGTGCCCTGGTGCAACGGCAGCGAGAACAAGCCAAGCACCACCCCGTAGACCAGCACGTGCCAGCCGTTGGCCCGACCGCTCTCCACGGCCCGGTAGTAGCGCTGCACGAGGCGCTGGTCGCGCATCGGGAGCAGGCGTCGCAACTGCGACCGCCCCACCGCCCGACTCGCCGCGGCGAACGGCCGGATTTCGGGGGCCCGCGCCAGAGCCAGGTCCAGGGCGATCAGTTCCCGGGGTTC
>JACKPV010000013.1 GCA_024233305.1 Verrucomicrobiales bacterium | reverse complement strand
TCCAATCCCGTCGCCGTAGTGCACCGTCGCGGCTGGTTCATCGACACCCGGGAGCGTAATCTCGCCGGCACATGACATCGTCCGAGGTTCATCTATCCGCCCCCAGGGAAATCTCCCGCCGCAGCTTTGTGCGGGACTGTGTCGTCGGGGCCTCAACCCTGGCCGCCCTGCCCCTCGTCGGTTGCCGCAGCACCCCGGGTCGCCTGGGGAACGGCAACCGCGGTCCGGCGTGCCACGTCCTGGCGCTCGACCAGGACTGGCGGTTCGGAGGCCGGCTCGAACCGGGAGCCCTGGCTCCGGATTTCGACGATTCCCGCTTCGCCCGGGTCACGTTGCCCCATTGCGTGACAGCCCTCTCCTGGCACGACTGGGACTGGAAGAGCTGGCAGGACGTGTGGTGCTACCGGCGGCGTTTTGACCTGCCGGCCGCATTCGCAGGCTGTCGGGTCTTTATTGAGTTCGACGGCGCAATGGTCGGAGCGGAACCGGTCATCAACGGACACAAGTTGCCAAAACACCTTGGGGGTTACCTCCCCTTCCAACACGAGATCACCGACTGGATTCGCGAGGGTGAAAACCTCCTGGCGGTGGCCGTTGATTCCCGCTGGAGCAACGTGCCTCCGCAGGGTTCGGAAAAGGGGCCGCAACGCATCGACTACCTGGAACCGGGCGGCATCCATCGATCGGTCCGGTTGCGCGCCGTGCCGCCCTTGTTCATCAGCGATGTCTTCGCCAGGCCGGTGGACGTTCTCAGCGACGACCGCAAACTCGAGGTGCACTGCACCCTGGACGCGGCCCTGCAGCCTGCCGCATCGGCGGAACTCAGGGTCGAACTCCTGGCAGGGAGACGGCCCGTCTCCCGCGTGCAGACCCCCATCGAGTTGACGAAAACCGGACCCACTCCGTTAACCCTGACGCTTTCCGACTTGGAGGCGGTCAAGCTCTGGGACGTCGACACCCCACACCTCTACCGGGTGGTGACGACGCTGTTGATCGACGGCAAGCCCGTGCATGGTCACGAGACCCGCATCGGCTTCCGCGAGGCGCGCTTCGAACTCGACGGGTTCCATCTGAACGGGCGCCGGCTCCAGATCTTTGGGCTGAACCGGCACGAGCTTTATCCCTACGTGGGCTATGCCATGCCCCCGCGCGTGATGCGTCGCGACGCGGAGATTCTGAAACACGACTTGCACTGCAACTTCGTCCGCTGCTCGCACTACCCGCAGTCGCCGGCCTTTCTTGACGCGTGCGATGAGCTC
The DNA here is from genome assembly GCA_024233305.1 of Verrucomicrobiales bacterium. Classification (GTDB taxonomy): domain Bacteria; phylum Verrucomicrobiota; class Verrucomicrobiia; order Limisphaerales; family J093; genus J093. The sequence continues at coordinate 927 of JACKPV010000013.1, read as the reverse complement.
GGCTTGCTGGTGTGGGAGGAGGTGCCGGGCTGGGGCTACCTGGGCAACGACGCCTGGAAGGACCTGCTCGTCCGGGACACCCGCGACATGATCCTGCGTGACCGGAACCGGCCGTCGATTGTCATCTGGGGTACGCGGGCCAACGAATCCGTCAACGACGTCGAGTTGTATGACCGAACCCGGGCCGTGGCCAGATCGCTCGATGACACGCGGCCGACTTCCGGATCGATGACGCCCGGCAGCCGGGAAGATTGGGAGACGAACTGGCACGAGGATGTCTTCGCCTTCGACGACTACCATGCGGCGCCCGACGGGACGGTGGGCATCCTGCCCCCCACGCCGGGGGTTCCCTATCTGTTGGCCGAGGCGGTCGGACAGTTCAACTACGAGACCGGCAAGCGCTTCGACAGCTACTACCGGCGCGCCGGTGACATCAAGGCGCAGGAACTGCAGGCGTTGCGCCATGCCCAGGCCCACAGCAAGGCGGCGGCGTATCCCCGAATCTGCGGTGTGATCGCGTGGTGCGGCTTCGAATACGGCAGTCCCGTCAACGCCATCCAAACCCTCAAGCACCCCGGCGTGGCCGACGTCTTCCGCGTGCCCAAACTGGGGGCATCATTCTACCTCGCCCAGGGCGATCCCGCAGTCCGGCTGGTCATCGAGCCGAACTTCTATTGGGACTTCGGTGACCAGACCCCGCGCGGCCCAGGCAAACACGCCGCCATCTTCTCGAACTGCGACCGACTGCAGGTCTTCATCGACAACCAGCCCCACGCCAGCCTGGAACCGGACACGACCCACTACCCGCACCTGAAGCATGCCCCGTTCTTCGTGGATCTGGACATCGAGCCGACCGGCACCGGCCATCCGGAGTTGCGCATCGAGGGCTATGTGGGCGGTCGCAAGGTGATGTCGCGTTCCTTCTCC
>JACKPV010000012.1 GCA_024233305.1 Verrucomicrobiales bacterium | reverse complement strand
CTTTCGCGGGATCAACTACAACCTCTACGCGCTCTCCCGGCAGTTGCGCCCGGACCTTTCCGTGCTGGATGGCGTCGAGGGGATGGAGGGCAACGGGCCCGTGGGTGGCACGCCGGTGGATCACCGGGTCGGAGTGGTCAGCCTCGACTGGCTGGCCGCAGACCGCGTGGGGGTGGAACTGATGGGAATCGACTTTGCGAAGATGGGCTATCTGAACTTCTGCGCCGACGCCGGCATGGGCTGCGCGGACCTGGCCAGGATGGAGATCCTCGGTCCCGAGATCCGCGATCACGTGAAGCCCTACCGACTTCACCGGAACATCGAGGAACAGCTCATCTGGATGCGGCCCGCGTAGGTCAAAAGCTCAACAGGCACTGCCAGATGAACATGTTCCCGAGGGCGTCGGTCGATTCCCAGATCCGACGGACCAAATCGGGGTCGCCCGTGATCTCGGGCAGTTCCTTCGCCTTCTCTTCCCAGGGCACGCAGACCCCCGGCGCACGGCGGGTTCGCTTGGGATTCGCCAGCCCCGGCCGACGCATGTCGTCCTCGGTGGGTTGCGGTCCCCTGGTCTCCTCGGGTGGTGTGGCCTGGAAACGGCTGCCCGAATAACCGCCCAGTTCGCGCGTCACTTCCGTCATCACCCGCAGGTTCTCGGGTGACGTGTCGTTCTGCATGATGGCCCCGGCGTCCATGATGTAACCGCCATTCCCGGCCACTTCGCGGAGCACCCGCGTGCAGAACTCGCGCACCTCCTCCGGCTTGCCGTAGCTGAGCAACACATTCGGGATGCCGCCACTGATGGCGAACTTGTCATGCAGGCGCCGGTGAACCTCGAAGATGTCGTCCTGATCGCAATGAAACACGATGCTGCGGTCGGGCAGTTCGCGGAAGGCATCGAAATGATGATGCCACTTGCCTTCGGCGTAGAACAGGGTCTGGTGGCCGTGCTTCCAGAACTCCTCGATGATCGGTTTCAGCGTGGGCCAGTAATGCGATTCGAACTGCGACGGCTTCACGAAAGGCACGCACCCACGATGCATCCAGAACCCGATCGGCACCTGCCCGGCCGGGTCGGCAGTGGTCAGGCCGACGTGACACAGATGAGGCGAGAGGGCTTCACAGGCTTTGAGCACCTTGTCGGGCTGCGTGTGCATGTCCATCGTCAACCCGACGTAGCCACGGAGCTTGTCGGCGATGATGTCGAACGGCGCCTTGAAGATGCCGGCGATGGCGGAGGCGGTCCCGGTTTCACTGCGCATCCGGGCGATTTGCGGGCCGAACGCGTAGAAGTACTGCAACATCGCCATGCCACCCTTCACGAACGCGGCGTTGTTCCGAAGGGTGCAGGCCTCGCCGATCCGGGCGGCGTCGGCGCACACGCGGGGAAACCAGACCTCGTAAAGGAAGCCGGTCGGATCGTCGATCAACGCGTCGTATTCGTCCTCGCGCATGAAGGCCTGGTCCTCCGGTGGCTCGATGTAGTTGAACCCGACGTCATGCGGGATGCCCACGCCCGGCACGCCGTAGTAACGGAGTCCCATCGCCTGGGCGAGCCCGGTCCAGACATAGACCATGTTCGGCACGATGGCGTCCCAGTCGTAATCGCGGGCGCACCGGATGGCGGCCTCGAACGCCTTGTTGTAATCGTGCGCCACCTCCTGGCAGGTGAACCCGGCGTAGCGGGCGGTGAACTCCGCCACGAACGGCCGGATGGGAACGCAGTCGGGTTGCTCGTTGCGCATGGCCGCCACATAGCGACTGAGCCGTTGCTGATAGAGTTGTTCCGTGTTCATCGTGTCATGAGGTCATGAGACTTCCGCGCCGTGCCAAGGGATCCGGTTCGGCGAAAGCTTGGCACAGCCGACGAGCCCCCGGCAACCGGATTGCGCTCGCGCCGACCGCAGGGCAACCGGACAAGCAAACTCGCGAAAGGACGCCGATCCCGCCACTACGGGGAAGTGGCGGGCAGACTAGTCCGAGGCCGCGGGCGGAACGGAAGGTGCCGGGACTTACGGCATGTCCGGGAGCCAGGACTCCAGTCTGAAGAAGCGCCGGGCATCCTGAAGATCAACGAGCACTTCCAGCAGATCCCCACTGCCCCAAAAGCCTTCTACCAGTTCGGCGCCGCCGGGCATTCGGACCGGATGCGGTTCCCATTCGCCGGGCAGGCTCGCGGCGGAGAGAAGCCGGTACGCGCGGTTTTCGGCCGACAGGAACCGGATTCGAAGGTCTCCGGTTGGCGTGATCTCAAGGTCACGCAGCATGGCGGGCCGGCGCCCCACACCAAAGGTGCCGCAGTTCGACACGACCGCCCACACGTAGTCGTCGTCGGGATCCATGCCCCACGCGCCGAGCGTGGTCTTGTCGCGCGCCGCCAGGGCCGCCCAGGGAGCGGGACCATCGATGGGACCACGTGCATTGTCCGGATCGGGGGCGGGCCAGGTCCAGACGGATCTGCCGGTTGAGCCGGAGAGCCGCAGGAGTACCCGTTCGTCGGTCGGCGCCGGATGGCCCGCGCCGTAATCCACCGCAACGAGCAGGGTGTAGTCGCCCGCATTCACGCCGGTGACCTGGACTTCGACACCATAGGGTTCGAGTTCCATCATCGGCTCCACCGGCCCGGACGGAACCGGGAACCGGTAGTGGAGGCTGATCTCCGCAGTCTTCTGCGGGTGCCGATTCCAGACCATGATCCCGGTGTCCTCCTCGTCGGCGGGATCGCCGGTCAGATCGAGGTACACGATTTCGTTCGGTGCGAGCTGGGTGGGCGAAAGTAACCGGATGGGTTGGGTGGCAACCCCGCCGGCAGGTTGGTCGGCTTTGGCGCCCACGGCGGCCAGCAGATGGTAGTCCCCCGACTTCACC
>JACKPV010000011.1 GCA_024233305.1 Verrucomicrobiales bacterium | reverse complement strand
AGGAGCGGGGCGATGAAGACCATCCTGCTCCTGGAAGATGACAACGACCGAATCGCCGCGTTTGAGGCGGCAGCGCCGGAACTTGGCAGGGAATGGCAGATCAAGGTCTGGCACGATGCTCCGACCATGCTCGCCGAGTTCGAAGCGTGCTTTCACATGACTCACCTCATCTCCCTGGATCACGATCTAAACCCCCGCCCGGGTGCGAAACGCGATCCGGGGACCGGACTTGATGTCGCCCGCACCCTCGCTTGTCACTTTCCCTTCTGCCCCGTGATCATTCACTCCACCAACACGGAGCGGGCATGGTCCATGCACAACGAACTGCGGTTTACCGGTTGGGAGGCGGACCGCGTGGGACCGATGGGGGAGGACTGGGTCGAACGACTCTGGCTGCCGAAAGCACGGGCCTTGCTCCACCACCCTCCCCGCCACGAGGTCTTTCAAACGGCGACCGACCAGGCCGAGAGGTTGCAGCGCACGATGCTGTCGCTTGAAGGGCTTGCGATCGGCGACGCAGTGGGGGAAATGCTGGCCGGCCGGTACACTCAGGCGGCGGAGGTGATTGAGCTCGGGCTTCCGGCAGGCCCGTGGTTCCACACCGACGACACGGAAATGGCGCTCTCGATTGTCGACGTCCTGCGACTCTACGGTCACATCCGGCAAGACTCGCTCGCCCGGCGTTTCGCGTGGCGATACGCGAACCAACCCGATCGCGGCTATGGCAGCATGACGCGGGCTCAGCTCAACGAGATCAACCGCGGTGGCGACTGGCGCCAGGGAGCGTCCAATGCCTTCGGTGGACAGGGATCGCTGGGAAACGGGGGCGCGATGCGGGTGGCGCCTTTGGGAGCGTACTTCGCGGATGACCTGGCAAGGACGGCGCGCGAGGCCGAGGCTTCAGCCACCGTTACCCACACTCATCCCGAAGGCATCGCCGGTACCATCGCGGTGGCGGTGGCAGCCGCTCAGTCGTGGCGATCAAGGAAGGAGGACCCGTCAGCCCGGGCCGCCCACATCTTCAAGGCAGCGATGGAATTCACTCCGGAGAGCCAGGTGCGTCGCGGGATCCTGATCGCCTCACAAACTCCGCCCACGGTACCGCTTGCGGCCGTCGTGAAAGCGCTCGGAAACGGGTCGCGGGTCACGGCACCCGATACTGTGCCCTTCGCGCTGTGGTGCGTGGCATGCCACCCGGACGACTTCGTGAGGGCCCTCTCCCTGACAATTTCGGCAGGCGGGGATTGCGACACCAACGCCGCCATCGTCGGAGGGATCGTTGCCCTGGCGGTGGGAACGGAGGGGATCCCCGCCGAGTGGAGGACCCAGAAGGAACCGTTCCCCGCCAATCTCGGCTGAGATCACTCCAACCCCCGGAAGAAACCCCGGGCGGTGGCGCAGGTCTCGGCGCTCAATTGCTCCAACGACACACCGCGCACTTCGGCGGCGAAGACCGCGATCTCGCGGACGTAGGCGGGTTCGCAACGCTTGCTGCGATAAGGCATCGGCGCCAGGAACGGGGCGTCAGTCTCCAGCATGAAGCGGTCCGCCGGAACAGCGCGCAGGGAGTCACGGACGGTCTCGGCGTTCTTGAAGGTCACGATGCCCGTGAAGCTCACGAGGGAACCGAGTTCCACGATCCGTCGCATCGCGGCCGGATCGTCCACGAAGCAGTGGAAGACTCCCTTCACCCGGTTGGCGAAGGGGGCGAAGACTTCGAGGGTGGGTTCAAGGGCACTTCGCTGGTGGATCACACAGTTCAGGCCGAGTTCCGCGGCGACTTCGAGTTGTTGCCGGAAGACCTCGACCTGCCGGGCCTTGGCACGCTCGTCCTGCTCCTCCGAACCGCCGCGCTGCGAGGGCAGCCGGTAGTGGTCGATCCCGATCTCGCCGATGGCCACGACTTTGGGCTGCGACACCAGTTCCCGCAGGCGCGGCCGGACATCGGGCGGCGCATCCATCGCATCCGACGGATGCCAGCCCACCGCCGCCCAAACAGGTTCATACGCCGCCGCCAGTTCGATGGCCCGCAGGCTGCTGGGCAGTTCGGTGCCAATCGTAACGAGGCGCGTGATGCCCGCCTCCTGTGCCCGACGCACCACCTCCCCCACCCCCTCCTTGAAATCGGGGAAGTCGAGGTGGCAATGGGTGTCGTAGAACTCGGGAGTCATGTCAGCGGGGAAAGGCAGTCAAGCCAGGGGAGCGCGCGCGGCTCGCGTGCCGTGGCGGGCGGCCCGCCCGCCACATCCGAAGTGCGCCGAAGCTCACCATCCGGTGAAGAGGCATCTGCCGGAGGGCCATTCGGCGAGCCGCCGAAAGGAGCAACCAGGCCGGCCGCGCTCCCCCTGGCTACTGCATGGATACCACGCATCCGCGTTCATCCGCGTTCATCCGCGGTTGAGAATCACTTAAGGGGACGGATCCAGAGGCGCTTGTAGCGGACCGGACAGCCGTGGTCCTGGAGCACCAGCGGGCCCTTCTCCACCGGCCCCGTGAAGGCGGCGGCCGTGGTGGAGTTCTTGACCGGCACGTGGTCCTGAATGACGACGCCATTGTGCAGAACCGTGATCGAACCCGGCACGATCTGCCCGTCGGCCCCGGCCAACGGCGGATGGAAGAGGATGTCGTAGCTCTGCCACTCGGTGGGTGGGCGGCAGGCATTGACCAGCGGCGGGAAGTTCGAGTAGAGGGCGCCCGCCTGGCCGTCGGGATAGGTCTTGCTGCCGTAGGAATCCAGCACCTGAATCTCGTAGCGGCCCTGGAGATAGACCCCGCTGTTGCCGCGACCCTGACCCTCCTTGCCGGCGGGTTCCGGCGACGCCCATTCGACGTGCAACTGACAGGCCCCAAACTCGGCCTTGCTGAAGAGGCTGCCCGTGCCGTTGACCACCGCCATGCCGTCCTTGACCTCCCAACGCGCCGGCCCGCCGTTTGCATCGCGCCAGGCGGACAGGTCCTTGCCATCGAAGAGGACAATGGCATCGGACGGGATACCGCCGGGCGGGCCGGGATCGATGACTTTCGGCTGCGGCAAATCGGCGGCCTGTGCGGCGAGAAACAAGCCGCCACTCGCGGCGGCAAGCATGCGGTAAAGGAGATGCGGTGCTTTCATCGTTGTGAATTTCGTTTTGACGTGGCGGCGAATCTAACCGCCGCCTCCACGAGTGGGAAGC
>JACKPV010000010.1 GCA_024233305.1 Verrucomicrobiales bacterium | reverse complement strand
GTCTGCACTACAGCCCTCTTCCAAAACCCGATGGCCACATTGCCAACAACTTACGCATCCATAGCCCCCGAAAATCGTCCTTTCTGCGGTCGAACAGCGGAAGTCGGGCTAGTCAATGCCAAGCCGCCAGGACGCAGAGCCTCCTCCCTCGAGCTGCTACGAAAGCCGTTTGCCCTCCGACCTGCGACCGAATGAACTGCTCGACGCCGGCATTCAAGAAGAGGCCGTCTGCGCTGCGTAACCGGCGGATTCCGTGGCGCACGTTGGCAATCGAACCGATGGGTGATGAGCGAGGCCAAACCGCACTACCACTTCTTGACCTGCAAGCCAGCGACGAAGTCAAAGTGAGCATCGCGAGCCGCCAAGGGCAATTGATGTTCCAGGGCGAGGGCGGCAATCCAGATGTCATTTTCCGGGATGGGCGTTCCCGCTCGGGCCAGTTGGGCGCGGATGCGTCCGTAATGCTCAGCCGTGACTGCGCCGGGCGAAAGGAGGATCACACCGGCCAGGAAATTCTCGATTTGCGCGATGCTTTTGGCCGGCTGGCTCGAAAGGTGGGCGCCGCAATAGAGTTCGCCGAGGACGGTCTGCGGCAGATAAAGCGATTGGCTGGCAAGGAAATTGGCGCGCAACGTCACGTCGCCCTTGAGAAAGGGAATGACGACCGAACTGTCCAGCAGGATGTCACCACTGGCTGGCATCTATCCCTTCGCAGTTGGCGGCGATGGCGCGTTCCATTTCCTCGGCCTCAGCGGGTGTCAGCGAACCGAAGGCTTTTTCCAGTGCCTGTCGGCGTTCGCGGACCGAGGCCGCCGTCAGACCGTGGATGTAATTCAGCGCCACTTCCAGTTTGGCGGGAGGCAGGCTCTTCAGTTCTTCAACGGTGGCTTCGAGCGTGTTCATGTCAAATGCGGTCCAACAGTCCCAGGAAATCTTTGGCCGCGTCCACGACTGGGATGGCGATTTCACTCACGTGGGCAAAGCTAGGTTCGATTACGTACCGCGTAAAGTTGATTTGCCGGGTGTTTCTTGATGACAAAGGGACCCGTGCCAACGAGCCTTTCCGTCACATTACGGTGATCACGCGAGCGTCCATTTTGTGTCTCTTGGCGAGCCTGAACCTGGTTGGGGTGGGGCAGGTCGGGACGGCCGTTTCGCCCGGCTTGCTGACGGACGGGCAGTATGGCGCCAGCGGCTGGACGACGGAGGCGGGCCTGCCGCAGAACACGGTCACTTGTGCGCTGCAGGGGCGTGATGGGTATCTCTGGGTTGGGACCCGGTATGGGCTCGCCCGCTTTGATGGCGTCCGTTTCACCTCGTTCGCCGATAACCTGGCCAAGGTGGCCACCGACGCGCTCGATGTGCGCAGCCTGGCGGAGGATGCCGGGGGACGGTTGTGGCTGGCCTCGCGTCAGGGAGTGGTTTGCCTCAGTCAGGGGCGTTTTGAGTCGGTGGCGCTGGATGGGTGTCCGTTTTCCGGTGCCATCCAGGACATCTGCGTCACCCCGGATGCTGCGCTCTGGGTGGCGCGCGTGGACGGGCTTTTCCGGCTGAAGGCCAGTCAGGTGGACTGGCAGCTTGGCTTGAGGAGTTTTGCCGATGACTACCACGGCTCGCCGCCCGAGATCGAACGTGTCTTGAGTGACTCGCGGGGACGGCTGTGGGTGCTGATCACCTACTTCGCGGGGCAGGTGCCGCGGTGGCAGCGTTTGGATCCCGCTTCCGGTGAGTTGAAACTCCTCGCCGATCTGACCGGGGTGACTCCCCTGGACGTCGGGGCGCTGATCGAGGATCGGGCCGGCCGGCTGTGGCTGGGGCGGCCGGGGGAGTTGCTGTGCTGGGAGGATGGGCGGTTGACGCACTTCCCCGCCACCACAGCCTGGGGGGATCAACCGGTCAAAGCTCTGTGCGAGGATGCGGGAGGCAACCTCTGGATCGCCTCGCGCGGACCAGTCCAGCTGCATCGATTCGCCGGGGGGAGTTTCAGCAGCTTCGATCGTTCGACCGGCCTCGCCAATCCGGATGACGTGCGCTGTCTGTTGCCCGATCGGGAGGGCAATCTCTGGGTGGGGATGGGGAGCGGGGGGCTGGCCCGCCTGCAGCCGCGTCATCTGTTGAGCCTCTTGACCGGATCGTATTCGACGGAGGACGAGGTCTATTCGGTGTCCCCTGGCAGGGACGGCAAGGTCTGGATGGCAACCCCCTACGGTTTGGTGCGGTTTCAGCAGGGCGAGTTCACGGTCTACACGAACACCACGGTGCGCGTGCCCGACGGCTACACGCTGCGCACCCGCATGGTGCTCGAGGACCGTAGTGGCGGAGTGTGGGCCGGTCTGGACCGGGGATTGTGGACGCTTCGGGAGGGGGTGTTCGAGCCGGTGGAGATCCCGCATCTGGTCGGGGAGGGACGACCGTTGATTTCCTCGATGATCGAGGATCGCCGGGGCGCGCTTTGGTTCGGCACGCCCAGTGGCGTGTTGGAGTGGTTCAACGGTGAGTTCCGACTCTGGACGGTGGACGACGGCTTGTCCGACCCGTTTGTGTTCGGTTTGGTGGAGGGGCCGGATGGGAGCATTTGGGCGGGCACTGAACGCGGCGGGGTCAACCGGTTTCACGAGGGCCGGTTTCGCGCCTACACGATACAGGACGGACTGCTGAGTGATGAGGCCTGGCCGTTGCGCGCCGAGTCCGACGGTACGGTCTGGGTCGGGACGCCGAGGGGGCTGAACCGCATTCGCGGAGATGAAGTCCGCTCCGTCACCGCGGAGCAGGGGCTCTACGACAACCTGGCGTATTGCCTGTTGGAGGATCGGATGGGTCGCTACTGGAGCTTCTGCAATCGTGGCATCTGGCGGATGAAGAAGGCGGATCTGAACACCGTTGCCGACGGCCGGCTGGCCCTGCTGACCTGCGTGAACTACGGCGAGGCCGACGGCATGGCCAGTGCCGAAGGGAATGGGGATCAGCAGCCCAACGCGGCTGCCCTGCCGAACTGGGAGTTCTGGTTTCCCACGACGCGGGGCGTGGTCATCGTGGAGCCGGAGAAGCTCCGGGACAACGAGGTGCCGCCCGGCGTGGTGATCGAGGAGGTTCGGGTGGATGATGAAACTGTGTTCAAGGACGGAGGCCTGGTGAAATCCGAAATCCGAAGCCCGAATTCCGAAACAAATCCGAAGTCCGGAATCCGAAGACGGCAGAACTCTGCGATGAACGGCGACGATGCGTGCACATTCTTGCGCCTGTCGCCGGGCCGGGCGCGCGTGCTGGAAATCCGTTACACCGCGAATACGTTCGTGGGTTCCGAACGGGCCCGGTTTCGCTACCGGCTCGAAGGGCACGAGAGCGCGTGGCACGAGGCCTGCACCCGACGCACGGCCCTTTACACAAACCTGCGTCCGGGCGATTACCGGTTCCTCGTCGAAGCGTGCAACCGCCACGGCACCTGGAGCGAGGCACCGGCGACGTTCGCCTTCTCGCTGGCGCCTTTCTTCTATCAAACGTGGCGGTTCCGCACTCTGGCGGTCGCGCTCTGTGCCTCGACGTTGGGCGGGTGGCACCTCCGCCGATTGCGGTCCAGACGATGCCTGCGCGAGTTGGAAAAGACGCGGGCGTTGCAGGAGGAACGCAATCGGATTGCGAAGGATCTGCACGATGATCTCGGGGCGAACCTCACCGGGGTGGCCCTGCAAATCGAGGTTGCGCACCGGCAACTGGCAGATCCGGAGTTCGCCCGGGATCACCTCCAGAAGACCGCCGGGGCTGTCCGGGCCCTGGTGGGACAGCTGCGCGAGGTCGTGTGGTCACTGAACCCGCAATGCGACCGGCTTGAGAGCTTCTGTTCGCACGTTTGTGGCTACGCGGAGGAGTTCCTCGGAGCGGCGGGCCTGCGGTGCCGGTTGGATCTGCCGGAGCAGTTGCCCGACCATTCGCTTTCGGCGGAGGTACGGCACCACCTCCTGCTGGTGGTGAAGGAGGCACTGAACAATGTGGCGCGTCATGCGCTTGCCACCGAAGTGCACATCCGGATGGAGATCACCGACCATCAACTGCAGTTGGGGATTGCCGACAATGGCCGCGGGTTCCCTGAACCGGCACCCGGTGTTCCCGCCGGGGAAGGTGAGGCTGCTGACCGCTACCAAGACGGGTCGCCAGGATTGCGGGGCGGTCACGGCTTGGCCAACATGCGCCGTCGCGTGACCTCGCTCGGGGGACGCGTTTCCCTCGAGAGCCGGCTTGGGCTTGGCACGCAGATCACCCTTCGGCTTCCTTTGAGACCGGAGACCTAGCCTGACAATCCTGTGAATCCCCCGTTGAACATCCGGGTTGCCATCGTGGAGGATACCGCCTCCGTGCGGGAGGGACTGGCCGCCATTCTCAATGGCACTCCCGGTTTCCAGTGCGTCTGTGCCTGCGGCACGGCGGAGGAGGCGTTGAGACGCATTCGCCGGGACGAAACCGATGTGGTCCTGATGGATATCAATCTGCCCGGACGATCCGGTGTCGAGTGTGTCCAGCGACTCAAGGAGCGGGACCCGGGACTGCAAATTGTGATGCTCACGATCGAGGCCGACAGCCAGCGCGTGTTCGATTCGCTGGCGGCGGGAGCGACGGGCTACCTGGTGAAGAACGTGCCTCCCGCCGGCATCCTTGCGGCGATTGAGGAGGTGCACCGGGGCGGCTCCCCGATGTCCAGCCAGATTGCCCGGATGCTGGTGCAGTCCTTTCACCGCCAGGGCCGGGTGGCGCGAGAGGACGAGAATCTGACCGCGCGGGAGGAGGAGATTCTGAGCCTGATCGCGCGGGGCTACCGGGGCAAGGAAGTGGCCCAGGCCTTGGGAATCGCAACGGCCACCGTGGAAACCCATCTGCGCAACATCTACGACAAGTTCCATGTCCGGTCCCGGGCGGGCGCCGTGGCGAAGTTCCTGGGGCGGCAGAAGTGATCGTGGGTGTCACCGAGGCAATCTCCACGCCACTTGGCGGCGGCGAGCGTGGGACCTGGGCACGTGGAGGCACGAGGGCAAGAACCCCACGAGGTTGAGCCGGGTGGCCGGCAATCGCTGGATTGTCGAGCCCCGGCGGGTCGGCGCATCCCCCGAACCTGATCTCAGGGCACTCCGCCGCGGCCAACAACCGTGCCACCCGGATGCTCGAATCCGCCTTGCGACCGGCTTATCTGGAGAGTTGTGCCGTAGATCGTTGGGGAGTCATAGTACG
>JACKPV010000009.1 GCA_024233305.1 Verrucomicrobiales bacterium | reverse complement strand
CCGCCCAGACCGTGCCCGCGGCTCCGGCCCACGGCATCGATTTCGTCGATGAACACCAGGCACGGCGTGCTCTTGCGGGCCTGCTCGAACATGTCGCGCACACGGCTCGCGCCGACGCCGACGAACATTTCCACGAAATCCGAACCGCTGATGCTGTAGAACGCGGCATCCGCCTCGCCGGCGATGGCCTTGGCGAGCAGCGTCTTGCCGGTGCCGGGAGGCCCGACCATCAGGATGCCCTTGGGAATCCGGCCGCCGAGCCGCTGGAATTTCTTTGGATCCTTGAGGAACTCGACCAACTCGGACACCTCGTCCTTGGCTTCCTCGATGCCGGCCACGTCCTTGAACGTCGTTCGGTTCTTCTCCTTGTTGAGCATCCGGGCCTTGCTCTTGCCGAAGCTGAGGGCGCCCTTGCCGGCCATGCGGATCTGACGGATCAGGAAGAAGTAGACCAGGGCGGCGATGAGCACGAATGGCAGGACTCCGTAGAGCAGGCTGAGCAACATGGTGCTCGGCTCATGCACCTTGAACAGGCCCGTGTTCAGCAGTTTGTCCTCGAACTCGTCCGTCAGCCGGGTCTCCAGCCGGAAGGGAATGGGTTTCTCGTTCGGGTCCGCCGATTCTCTGAAGGTACCGCTGATCTCGCGCAGTTGGGACTGGGGGTTGTATTGGATGACCGCCTCGACCACCAGGTTGCTGTTCACCAGATCCACAAACTGTTTGTGGGTGGGCACCGTGTAACGCCCCTCCGCCCGGTCGCGGAAGAACACCAACAGGGGGATCAGGCTGAGGATGGCCAGCCAAAGCAACCACGTGCGCGGCGGCACCCGGTTTTCGGGGCCGCGCTTCTCGCCGTCTTTGTTATCGTTCTTACGCTGATCGGACATTGCCTTCTCGACTCGCGCGGAAGCTACCACCCGGCCAAACCGGATGCAACCGTGGCTGCCGCCTGGCCACCGGTTCTCCGCGCCACCCCATGAGGCGCCGGCCGCCCACGCCGGATCCCGGGATGCAACCGCCCAGAGGCTCCGGGTCGGTCGCGGGCCGTGGGAAGCGTCCCGGGCCTTGCCGATCCCCTCGCGGAAAGCCTTGCCTCCCCGCCCGCCGAAAGACTAAAGGCTTTGGTCGCAATCCCGCCCTTGCCACCCGGGCAGCCTCCGGGGTGCGGGTGGGTCGACTGAACCGATCACACATGACACGACGACGATGAAACGACGCGACTTCCTCACCTCCTCCGCTGCCGCCACCTTCGGGATGGCGGCCACCACCCTGGGTCCGGGCACCGCCACTGCCGCCACAGCCGGTTCCAAGGCCCTGCTCGAGCTGCGCACCTACCACTTCGCCTCGGCCGCCAAACAGCAGGCCTTTGTGGATTTCCTGGCAACCGCGGCCATCCCTGCCTTGAACCGGGCCGGCGTCAAACCGGTCGGGGCCTGGCGGCTGCTCAAGGACGACAACCCCGGCCTGAAGCTCGAGGCCGACAGCACCGACCTCTACGTGCTCCTCCCCCACGGATCACCGGCCTCGGTCGCCGGCCTGGTGAAGACACTGTCCGGGGATTCGTGGTTCACCAGCGACGGGGCCGGCACCCTGATGGCGCCCAAGGACTCCCCGGCCTACACGCGGTTCGAGAGTTCGTTGCTCCTGGCCTTCGATGGCGCCCCGCAGGTCGAGGTACCCACCCTGGCGGCGGACCGGCTGCTTCAGTTGCGCATCTATGAGAGCCACAGTGACGAGCGCGCGCTGGCGAAGATCGCAATGTTCAACGAAGGCGGCGAGATCGCCATCTTCCGGCGTTGCGGCATGAACCCCGTCTTTTTCGGTCAGGCACTCGTGGGGACGAAACTGCCCAACCTGACCTACGCGCTGGGCTTCGAGAACGAGGCTGCCATGAAGGAGGGGTGGGGGAAGTTCGGCAAGGATCCCGGCTGGCTCCAGTTGCGCAACGACCCGACCTACGCCGACACGGTCTCAAACATCACCAACCTCGTGTTGCGCCCGGTCAAGGGCTCCCAAATCTGACCCCGGCCGCCGGCAGCCGGTGGGGTGGGGGGCCGTCCAACCGCCCTCCCCACCGGCGGTTGGATCCGCCTGAGAGGATTTCCGTCTTGCCGGCCACAGCGGTTTGGTGCGGACTGCTTCACGAGATTCGGACTCATGCCATCCCCCACCCCATCCTCCCCGGCTGAACGCGAGCGCATCGCGGTCCTGCGCGAGTATCAGATCCTTGGCACGGCGCCTGAGGATGCCTTCACGGACCTGGCCCGGCTGGCCGCCCAGCTGTGCGACACGCCGATCGCCCTGATCGGGTTCGTCGACGAAAGCCGCGTCTGGGTGAAGGCCCAAGTTGGCTTGAATTGCCGGGAAATCCCCCGGGAACAGGCCATCTGCGAGCGGGTGATCCGGGCGGGCCGGCCCTACACCGTGACCGACCTGAGTGAGGACGCGGGTTTTCGAAACCATCCCCTGGTGGCCGGGGAAACCGGGCTACGCTTCTTCGCCGGGATTCCCCTGATCGGCCGGCGCAACATGATCGTGGGCACGCTTTGCGTGATGGCCCCCGGACGGCGGGAGCTTGATCCCGCCCAGTACAACGCGCTCGAGGTGCTCGGCCGGCAGGTTGTCACCCAGCTCGACCTCCGCCGGAACCTGCGGCAGATGAAGGACCTGGTGCACGAACACGAGCAGGCCGAGGCCGACCTGGCCGAGGCGGAGCGGCAGTTCCGCGGCATCTTCGAGAACTCCACCGAGGGCATTTTCCAGACCACCCCGGAGGGCACCTACCGGATCGCCAATCCCCGGCTCGCCCAAATCTACGGCTATGCCACCAAGGAGGAGATGATCAAGGCGATCCGCAGGATCGGTCATCAACTCTACGTCAAGCCCGGCCGACGCCAGGAATTCGAGTCCCTGCTCCGGGACAATCACGAGGTCGTGGGCTTCGAGTCCGAGGTCTACCGACGCGACGGCCGGCGCATCTGGATCTCGGAAAATGCCCGGAGCGTCCACGACGGCAACGGCCACCTCCTCTATTACGAGGGCACCGTGGTGGACATCACCGCCCGCAAACGCGCGGAGCAGCGGCTGCGGGACTCGGAACTGCTCTACCATTCCCTGGTCGAATCGCTTTCGCACAACATTTTCCGCAAGGACCTGGAGGGCCGGTTCACCTTCGTGAACTCCACCTTCGCCCAGACGGTGGGCCGGCCGGTGGAGGAGATCATTGGCCGGACCGATCCGGACCTGTTCCCCGAAGCCCTGGCGGTCGCCTACCAGGCGGACGACCGGCAGGTCATCCGCACGGGGTTGCCCATGGAGAAGGTCGAACGGCACCGGCGCGCCGACGGCACGTTCCTCTACGTGCATGTGCTGAAGAGCCCGCTGCAGGACAATCAGGGCCACGTGGTGGGGATTCAGGGGATCTTCTGGGACGAAACCGAGCGCCATGAAATGGAGGAGAAGCTGGCCTACGAGCGGGACCTGCTGCGCGCCCTGCTCGACACCATGCCGGACGCCATCTACTTCAAGGACCGGGAATCCCGCTTTCTGCGCTGCAGCCAGGAAATGGCCCGCCGCGTGGGCGTGGCCTCGCCCGAAGATCTGCGCGGCAAGACCGACTTCGACCTCTTCTCCGGCGATCACGCCCAGCAGGCCTTCGACGACGAGCAGGAGATCATCCGGACGGGCACACCGCTGCTCGGGAAGCCGGAGCATGAAACCTGGCGCGACGGCCGGGAGAGCTGGGTGCTCAGCTCGAAAATGCCCTTCCGCGACCAGGACGGCCACATCATCGGCACCCTGGGCATTTCCAAGGACATCACCAAGCTGATCGAGATCGAGAGGGAGCTCGAGCAGGCCCGCGACGCCGCACTCGAATCCACCCGCCTCAAGAACGTCCTGCTCGGGAACATCAGCCACGAACTCCGTACCCCCCTGCACACGATCATCGCCGGCGCGGATGTCCTGGAACAAACCCCGCTGGGCGCCGAACAACGCGAGCTCCTCACCGCCATGCGCCGCCAGGCCGAGTGGCAGCTCCACATGATCAACGACCTGATCGAGATCTCGCGGGGCGACACCGCCAGCCTGAGGCTTGAGTCGCACGACTTCGATCCCGAGGAGATCGCCTGGGACGTGATCGAGCGACTGGCGGAGTCCGCGCTGCACAAACAGGTGGAACTGATCGGCGACATGCCGGCCCCACTCCCACGCGTCTGCGGGGATCCCATCCGGCTCCAGCAGGTGCTGATCAACCTCATCGCCAACGCGATCAAGTTCACGGAACACGGTCATGTTTTGCTGCGACTGACCGCCCCGGAGGCCACCGCGGAAAAGGTCCTCCTGCGGGCTGAAATCGAGGACACCGGCATCGGCATCCCGGACGAGGCCCGCGAGCGGATCTTTGATGCCTTCGAGCAGGCCGACGCTTCCACCACCCGGCGCTATGGCGGCACGGGACTCGGATTGGCGATCTGCCGGCAGTTGGTCCGGCGGATGGGCGGCGACATCCGGGTCCGGAGCGAGGTCGGCCGCGGCTCCAGTTTTTCCTTCGATCTTTGGCTGCCCCGGGCGACCTCCCCCGGGCCGGACTCGTTGCATCAGGACGGTCTCGACGGCTTTCGGATCCTGCTCGTGGAGGATCACCCGGTTGCCGGCCAGGTGCTGGAACGCTGGCTTGCGGGCTGGGGCGCGGGGGTCACGACGGCGGGCACTGCGGCCGAAGCGGAAGCACAATGGGCCGGGGCGCGAAAGGCGGGCCGGGATTTTCAGGCGGTGCTGGTGGACGAAACCCTGCCCGACCAGCCGGGCAAAGCCCTGGCCACGCGCCTCGCCTCGATGCCGGACGCCGTTCCCGTTCTGCTGATGGCCTCCATGGGCTGTCGGCTCGAACTGGCGGGGCAGGCCCCGGACGGACTGCTGCGGTGCCTCTCCAAACCCCCTCCACCCGCCCGTTTGCACCGCCTCCTCCTGGCCTGGCAACGCTGCGACCCGGGTACCGAGGGATTCTCCCTGGTGGAAACCGCGCCGAATCACCGGGCCCTGCGCGTCCTGGTGGCGGAGGATAACGACTTCAATCGCGAAATCGCGGTGCGGCAGCTCGAATTGTTGGGCCACCATCCCACCGCCGTGGCGGACGGACGGCAGGTGTTGGCCGCGCTGGATCAGGGGGAGTTTGACGCCGTGCTGCTGGACTGCCAGATGCCCGTCATGGACGGTTACGCGACCGCCCGCGCCATTCGCCAGCGGGAGGAGGAACACCGCGTCGCCGGAGCAGCCGCTCCCCGACTTCACATCATCGCCGTCACCGCCAACACCTCCGAGGAGGACCGCCGGCAATGCCTCGACGCCGGCATGGACAACTTCCTCAGCAAACCCGTGGTGCGGACCAGCCTGGATGCCGCCTTGCGCGAGGCGGAGGCCCACCTGGCGCCGGTGCCGGTGGAACCCGCGACAACTCCCGTTCCCCCGGCTGCAATGGCCTCGCCGGCCGCGGATGAATCGGCGGCTTCCTTCGATCCCGCCACGCTGCGTTCCTTTGACCCCGCCACCGCCCGCAGCCTGGCCGAACTCTTCATGCGCACGGCCGGCGACCTGAACACCCGCCTGCAGCGCGCCGCGGACGATCAGGATGCGAAGGAACTCCACGCTGCGGCGCACAGCCTGAAAGGCAGTTCCCGTCACATCGGCGCCCGGAGGCTGGGCGAGCTGTGCGCCGAGGCCGAGGCGCTCGCCAAGGGGGGCAGGATCGAGGAAGCGGCGGCTGCCATCGCCGGGATCACCGCCGAACGCGAGGAAGTGGAGCGGCGGCTGCGGGAGCTGAACGCAACCTTGGGGGCGACGACAGAAACCTGAGGGGATTGGTCCCGAATCTGCCGGATGGCGACCAGCAGAGCGAATCCGGGATGGCCACCTGTACGTGACTCCCTCTGGAGGATCCACCCGGCTCGATGCCAACGCCCAAGTCACCCGGCCGTCTCCCTCGCTGTGAGACGGCCCAGCAACCTGCTCGCGCGCACGGTGCCCTGGAACCTGGGGGCCGCTCTGGGGTCAGGGAGAGAATTGCCGTCGCACCCATCACCC
>JACKPV010000008.1 GCA_024233305.1 Verrucomicrobiales bacterium | reverse complement strand
ATCACTACCACCCAGCCCCTCGGCAGTTCCGAGGGGCATCTTCGTGTCGCGTCTGCGTTCGAGACTGGCCCGAGAGCGGGCGAGAACCGGTGCGAGGCAGGTTTTCCGGGCCGGGTAAGGGGTAAGATAGGCAACCCGCGTTTAGTGTATGAGACAGCATCCATTGCTTGAAGGCTTCTGTTCCGCGTGCAAACCGGCCGACCGGCGTCCGCCGTGGCGGTGGTGCGAGGACCATGTCCGGGTGGATGAGACTTCCCCGATGCCGGGCCGCTGGCGGGCCGATGCGTCGCCGTGGGTGAAGGCGGTCATGGAGGATTTTTCCGATAACACGGTTCACGACATCGCCGTCCAATGCGCCGCCCAGAGCGCCAAAACCCAGACCGTCATGAACTGCGCTTGCTGGGCCATCTCCGAGGACCCTGGTCCCGCCATGTGGGTCACCGCGACCAAGGATGAGCTGCGGGACTTCACCCGTGACCGGCTCACCCCGACGTTCGATGCGTGCCGCCCCGTGAAGGATCGGATGGCGGAACCGACACTGACGGGGTTCAACTTTGACGGGATGCCGTTCTACCTGGGCTGGTCGGGCTCGAAGGCGCGGCTTCAGTCCAAGCCGATCCGGTGGTTGTTCTGCGATGAGGTGCGCAACTACCCGCCGGGCCGGTTGGAGATGGTGCTCAAACGGACGCGGTCCTTCTGGAACTCGCGCAGGTTCCTGATTTCGACACCCGGCACCAAGGGGGACGCGATGGACACCGCGTTCCGGGCGGGGGACCAGCGGGCATGGCATTTTGAGTGTCCGAAGTGCCTGCAGCTTCAACCGCTGAAGTTTGACCAACTCAAGTGGGACTCCAACGACACCACCAAGCCGGAAGGGAAATGGCGGTTCGACGCGCTGGCGGACACCATCCGGTACGAGTGCGCCCACTGCGGTCAGCGGATCAAGGATACGCCGGTGGACCGGCGTTGGATCGAGAACCACGGGCAGTTCGTGCCGCAGAACCCGAATGCCCCGCGTTCCCGCGTCAGCTACACTTGGAATGCCCTGCTGCCGCACTGGATCGAGTGGCGGTCGATTGTGGAGGAGTTTCTGGCGGCGGTGGATGCGATGCGGGTGGGCGGGGACATCGAGCCGATGTTCACCTTCGTCACCGAGACCTTGGGGGAACCGTGGGACCTGGATCGCTGGATGGTCACCGGCGAAGACTACCTGCTGGAGCGCCGTGGGGACTATGATTTCGGTGATGCCTGGCCGTTGGAGCAGGCACGGTTCATTGCGGCGGACCGGCAGGCGCGGGGTGGCGAGCATTACTACTGGGTGGCCCGAGCGTTCGGGCCGGGCGGCGCCAGCCGGCTGCTGGCCTACGGGCGCTGCAACACGACGACGGAACTGGAGCAGATTCGCCAGCAACTCAACGTGCCGCTGGTGAATGCCATGATCGACTCGGGGTTCAAGGCGTCTGAGGTCTACCGATTCTGCCTGGCCAGTGGGTGGAAAGCGATGAAGGGGGATGACGCGGAGTGGTTCCTCACGCAGGACCCGCGCAGCAAGAAGACCGTCCGGCGCACCTGGCGGCGGGTGTTGGTGGACCCGAACCTCGGGGTGGAGAAGCCGAGGGTGAAGCGGCACCTGCCGCTGTTCCAGTGGTCGAACCCGAGCATCAAGGACCAGTTGGCCCTCGTCACGCACGGTGCGGTCGGTCAGTGGACCTTGCCCCGGAAGATCGGACAGGACTATCTGCAGCAGATGACGGCGGAGGTCCGGGAGGAACGGGAGGACTCGCGGGGCCGGATCAAGGTGCTGTGGGTTCAGAAACGGCGGGACAACCACTATCTGGACTGCGAGCTGATGATCGCGGTGGGGGCGGTGATCTCGGGGGTGTTGAAGGGCGCCTCGGGGGCTTCACCCGGGAGCTAGTTGGGCTTGGAGAAGCCGCAGTTGGTTCTTGGCGGGGTGATGCGTTCGAGGCCGAACGGGACACAAGAACCGCGTAAACCCCTTGTGTGAGGCATAAAACCGACTTCCGAGTGGGACATTAGCCCGTGGGGTGTGAGGGCACGCGTACGACTTGAGGTCCGGATGCTGGTCCGGGCGCTCAAATTGCAGCTCGGCGAGGGCGACACCCTGGTGGGGTCGCTCACCGCCTTGCTGCAGCAGAAATGGGCCAGCCAGGTCGTGAACGGCCAGACCGTGGTTTCCACGGCGGAGGCCGGCGGTTCCGTCACCTTCACGTTTGAGCGGGGCTACACCCCGGCGCAGCTCGCCGTCATGGCGGAGGAAGCCCTCGAATGGGTCAACACCCTCGCCGATCCCGAGAACCCGCCCACCGACGTGCCCTTCTACAACCGCGTCCACCCGACCTTCCACAAGGCCGTCCTATGATCCGACTGTTCCGCTCCATCTTCAGCCCCCCTGAGCGTCCGAACCCGTTCAAGCGGGTCAAAGCGCCGGTCCCGCAGCCGGCAAGCCTCGCGTCTCCGCTGACGCCCGTCCGGCATTATTTCGAGGCGTTGAACGTCACCGACCACCGGACACCCGTGCCGGCAATGGGCCTCTACGTCCACCGGCTGCTGTCGAAGTTCAACCGGCTGCAACTGGCGTCCATCGCCCGCTACCTGTGGGACAACGTCGGGCTGGTCTTCTACGCCACCGACCTGGTGGCCAACTACTCCACGCCGATGGTCCCGCGGGCGGCCACCCTGGACCGAAAGTGGAATGAGGCTGCCAACACGTTGTTTGATGACTGGGCCACGCGAGCGGATTTCACGGGCCGGTTCGATTTCGGGGACCTGCAACGGCTGGGTTCATTCTACCTCGACACCGACGGGGAGGTGTTCGCCCTGTGGACCGATGACGCCGGGTTCCCGCAGCTGCAGTTCCTCGAGTCGTGGCGGATCGACAAGCCGACCGTCCAGGATGAGCGCATCTTCGATGGCATCCAGTTGGACGCGAATGGCCGGGTCCTGGGCTACTGGCTGGATGGGGAAACGTTGATCGACGCCAACGCACTGGTTCACCTGTCCGATTGCGAGCGTTGCACGCAATATCGGGGGATGAGCCCGATCCGGCGCGGGGCCAACGACATGCGGGACGGCGGGGACATCAAGGGGTTCCAGAAGGTGCTGTCCAAGCTGTCGACGGTGCTGACGCTGGCGATCCAGGGTGCGCCCGTGGAGGAAAACCCCTGGGGAAACGCACCGGAGCCGGCGGGCGAGGCCTCGACCGAGGAAGAGGAACCGGCGGAGACCAACGAGAAGCAGCGGTCATTCACGGTGGCGGACCTGGTGGCGGGGGACATTCCGGTCGTGCCCGAGGGGCACGAGCTGAAACAGGTCAACACCCCCAGCGCTCCGGCCAACAACATCGAGGTCATCAGCTACCTGGCGGGGTGTTTCGTGGCCGGCCTGGGACTGCCGCCGGCCTTCTTCCTGGATGAGAAGCTGACCGGACCGAACCAGCGTGCGGTCAACGGGAAGGCGCAACGGAAGTTCGACCGCCGGAAGCAGGTGGCAGCCCGTCTCGGTCGTTCCGCCTGGGTTCGGGTGATCGGACACGCCATCAGCACGGGCACCCTGCCATCCAACGACACCTGGGCGCAGTGCGATTTCATCGGGCCGTCGAAGATCACCATCGATGCCGGCCGGGAGATGGCCCAGGAGCGGGAGGATGTCGCCCGCGGCCTGATGACCCGGCGCGATCACTACGGCAACCGGGGCCGCTCCTGGCGCCGGGAGACCGACCAGGTGTTTGAGGAACTCGACTACATCCTCGACCGCGCCAAGGCGCTCGCCCAGGAACACGACATCCCCGTCGAAACCGTCATGGCCAGCTTCGGCCTGAAGGGCGAACCCAAGGCCCCGCAACCCACCGACAAACCCACGAACGACAATGCCAACGAACCTACCGATGCTCCTGGCGACGCAGGTGCCACTGATTGAGGCGCGTGCCGCCCAGGCCCTCCTGGGCCAGTTTCTTCAACCCACCGCGGCTGAACCGGAACCCCGGCGGAAGCTGCGGGCTGCGTTCGCACCGCGCACATCGGTCGAGAACGGTGTCGGCACGCTGGAAATCCACGGGGTGCTGGCCTACCGGCCGGACATCGGGGACATGCTCTTCGATGGCTTCGAGGACAGCGCGGAGGTTCTGGCCGCCTTCCGACGCCTGGAAGCCGATCCCGGCGTGAAGAGCATCCTGCTCGACGTCAACTCGCCCGGTGGCTTCAGCGTCGGCGGAGCGGAGATCGCGGATGCGGTCTTCAAATCCTCCAAACCGACGGTGGCCTGGGTGGGCGGGATGATGTGCAGCCTGGCCTACTGGATCGGTTCCCAGGCGGATGCCGTGATCGGCACCCGGAGCGCGATGGTGGGCAGTATCGGGGCGTATGTGTCGGTGGTCGATTACCACCGGATGCTCGCCAACGCGGGAATCGAGGTCCGGGTCTTCCGCAATCAGGAGGGGACGTTCAAGGCGGCCGGGATGCCGGGAACACCCATCACCGATGACCACGCGGCGGAGTTCACGCGGCAGGCGCAGCGGACTTTTGACGTGTTCAAAACCGATGTTCTCCGGACCCGGAAGAGCATCCGTCCGGAGGCGTTGAAGGGACAATCTTTCGACGGATTTCAGGCGAGGTCGGAACAGCTAATCGACGCTCTGGGCGGGCTCGAATACGCATTCAGCGTGTCCCGCCGCTTCGCCCGTTCACACCCCAAAATGGGACATTAACCCTGGGGGTAGAAAGTGACGAATCATGTCTGAACGAATCGAAATCCCGGACCAGGCCGATGTCCTGGCTGACAACGAGCGGCTCACCGCCGACAACCTGCGGTTGAGCCGTGATCTCACCGCGGCCAACGAACTCCTGGAGACCGCCCAGACCCAGGCCAACGCAGCCGGGCAGCAGGTCCAGGCGCTGACTGAGCGTGTGGGTGTGCTCGAAACCGCCGCCCGCGTGGCCGGCGAGGAAATCACCCGCCTGAAGGCCGAGAACACTGACCTTCGGTCCCGGCAGTCCGATTTCCAGCGGGCCGTCGCCGCCGAAGTCCAGAAGCTGGGGCTCCGGCCGAAGGCCGCCGAACACAAGGAAGCCCCGAGCGACGCCGATCTGACGCCGACGCAGCGCGTGCTGGCCGCGAAGGGCGTGTCGAGCATCGCGGAACTGACGGCCGCCCGAGCCTGATCCCTATCTCCCATCTCCCATTCCCCATCTCCTAACCTCCCATGCCCACGACCATCTCTGATCTCTGGATTCCCGATGTGTGGCTCGCCACCATGCGGGAGAAGCAGGCCACCTTCCCGAGTCTCCTCAACTCCGGAGTGGTGGTTGATAACCCCAAGGCGGCCGAACTGGCCACTGGCCCCGGTGAAGTCGCCGTCATCCCGTTCTTCCGGGACATCACCGACCAGGATGACGAAGTCCAGGTCGAGAACCAGGAGCCCACCGTCGACAACAAGATCACCGCCGGCCAGATGAAGGCCGTCGCCTGCAACCGGGTGACGAAGAACTCCGCCACGGCGTTCTCGGCCCAGTTGTCCGGCGAGGACCCAGTTGGCGAGATGGTCGCCCAGATGGTCCAGCGGAAGCTGAAGCAGCGGCAGAAGTCGCTCCTGGCCATGCTGCGGGGTGCATTCGGTTCCGCTGGCGCCAGCGGCGTGGATGCCGCGCTGAAGGCCGTCCGCATGGACGCCTTCGATGAGTCCGGCAATGACGCGACCGTCGACCAACTCATGTCGATTGACCTGTTCATCGACTCGAAGGGCCTGATGGGCGAGTTGGCGGATGACCTCTCGAACGGTGCCCTGTGGCTCCATCCCACGATCCTGGGTGCCCTGGAGAAGGCTGATGAGACCAGCTTCGACAAGGCGTCTCGGGGGCCGTGGACCATTCGCACCTACCGGGGCATTCCCATCTACGTGTCCGAATCGCTGGTGCGGGCGGGCACGACCAACGGGTATGTCTATGACACCTACCTGCTGGCGCGGGGGATCGTTGCCCGTGGGGAGAAGCCGCAGAAGACCGACGTGGTCGATGTGGCCGCCCTGCAGATGGAACGGAAGTTCGGCCTGAACAACGAGATCATCTACGACCGCACCCGGTTCGTCATGCACCTCAACGGCATGAAGTGGGTCGGCACCATCGAAGGCGAGAGCCCGGAGAACGCCGAACTGGGCACCATCGCCAACTGGAACCTCGTCCTGGCCACTGCCAACCGCGTCGGCGCGGTCTGCATCCGGACCAACGGCTGATTCCTTGGTGGGAACCACGAAACACACGAAAGACACGAAAATGGACCCCAAGACGAAGGAACAGCCGACCAAGCCGAAGGTCGATCCCTACCCGAAGCCGGTGGCGTTGTCGGCGATGGAGCTCCAGCGGACTCACCGGTTGCAGTCCGAGAAGGGCCGAGACGCCCGGTTGAAGCGCCTGGCCCGCCGGAACCGCGATGTCGCCTGGCTGCTTACGCAGGTCCAAGGCTCAGCCAAACCCAAGCGGGCCAAGGCCGCGAAACCACCCAAGCCGGACGAGTCGCCGGCTTCTGATTCCTAGCTTCTGCCTCCTGTCATGTCGGTTGCCCAACAAGCCAGAGTCGCCGGGTTCCGTGCCTCCCTCGGGGTGCGCGGGATCAGCGTCACCCTGATGCCGGACCGTGGTGTGTTCGCCGCCCTGGTCGAACACTACCAGGGACCGCAACCGGGGACGGTCGGCGACTCTGGCCCTCGGGTGCTGGAAGCGGACACGCGCACAGCCGACCGGCTCGCCATCCTGCACGAGGACCTGGGCGAGACGGCCGTCGAAATCGGCGACGTGTTTCGGGATGCGGACGCGGGCCTCGACTACCGCGTGGTGCGGATCGAGCGGAACGGCATCGACATCGCCGCCCGGTTCACCTGCGAGAAGGAGGCCCTGTGATGGTCGAGGCCCGCGTCAACACCCGGAGTTTCGAGTCAGCGCTTTCGGAGTTCATCCGGCTCAAGAAGCTCACCCTCCGGGATGGGCTCCGGCAGCAGGCCGGTCTCCTGGCGGATGAGCTGATCCGGGACACGCCGCCCACCAAGGGGAAGGTCGGCGGCAAATCCTACGGTGCCCGGAAGGCCGGTGAAGCCCGGATGGGTCGGGACGTGCGACGCTCGGCCCGGCCGCTCATTCCCAGCCAATGGCGCACGCCGCGGTTCGCCACGCTGATCCGGCGAAAGAAGTATGACGCGCTGGAAGCCGCCTTCGCCCATTTCAGCGAGGACAAGATCCTGCCGTTCAGCTCGGACATTCACCAGGGGGCGCGTGAGGACGGCCGGGTGAAGGCGCGGCTGGCGCAGGCCACGCCCGATTACCGCGAGGAAGCCGCCTACATCCGCAAGATGCGTTCCCGCGTGGGCCTCGCGAAGGGTGGCTGGGCCGCGTCCAGCCGGGCGCTCGGCCGCCGCGTGCCCGCGTGGCTCGTGCCCCACCTCTGGGCCGGTGCCTTCCAGGATCACACCACTGACCGCAACCCGAGCGTCGTGCTGATCAACCGCAGTGCGTGGGCCGGTGGTCGGCACGCTGACTTCATCGTCCGCAAGGCCCTGCGCCG
>JACKPV010000007.1 GCA_024233305.1 Verrucomicrobiales bacterium | reverse complement strand
CCCTAGGCGGCGCCAACCCCGCCGTCAAGCGCGGGACAACCGCGGATTCCGGTGGCGGGTCGGCTATTCCGGCCCGGCGAGTTCGCGGACTTTGGCGTC
This sequence comes from Verrucomicrobiales bacterium, assembly GCA_024233305.1. Classification (GTDB taxonomy): domain Bacteria; phylum Verrucomicrobiota; class Verrucomicrobiia; order Limisphaerales; family J093; genus J093. Next base: position 7,605 of record JACKPV010000007.1, on the reverse strand, counting down.
GTACTTCTGGAAGATGGCCCGAAAATCCCGGGAGTAGCGATTGCCGTGAAGCAGATTACGGATCACCTGCCAGAGCAGGATGCCATAGCCCGCAACCCCCCAGCCAGGATCCTCGTTGAGCAGGTACAATCCGATCAAAGCAAGTGACACCACGATGGCGAGTCCCTCAAGCACCCAGAACCGTGACTGGCTCGAAAGCTGCGGGTCCCGGTAATAACTAATCAAGAACCTCTCCCGGTCCGTAAACTCGATGATCTCGTTCATACCAGTGGAATCGAGGGGTCTAGAATTCCCGAGGAATCCGGATCACCAGAACTCCCATGAAATCCCCGTCCGCAAAGTCGTGGCGGGGACTGCCAGTGTTGCGGTTGTGGCAATCGGCGCACGACGCGCTCGTGGCGGTCTCCGGATAAACGGCCGTGAAGTAGGCCCGGCCCCCGAGTTGTTCGTCCCGAAACAGCGGTTCGCCCGGCGACCGTGGAAGCACCGTCAGGGCTTCCTCCTCCAACCCGGTCTGCGCCGCCCCCAGCGGGCTGATCGGCCAGGGCGACCGAATCGCAAACGAGAACTCCGCCCCGTGCGTGGCGATCTCCTGCGCCGCCCGACGCAGAAACGCCCCGTGGCTGCCGCGGTTCAGATCTGAAATCCGAGATCCGAAATCCGAAGGGGAAGTGAACACCGGGGAATCACCCGCTTCGGCTTCAAGCCAGGCCGCATTCGCCGCCCGCAACACCGCATGCAGCCCATCCGCCATGCGCTGGTAGGAAACCCGATCCGCCAGATGCGCCGGTGCGGCGGCGGCGGACTCGTCGGACTTGTCGGACAGCGACCGCGCGGCGCAACCGGCAAACAGCACAGCGACGACGCCCAATGCCAGGGAAGCGGGGAGCAGTTTCATCGTAAAGGGTCTCACGGGTTGGGCTCGCGCAGTTTCAGGATCTGATCCACCGCCACGTCGTGAAGGGTCCGGGTGCCCCCACCCGGCCAGCGGATTTCCAGTCGATCCACCTTGGATGCCGACCCCAGTCCGAGATGCACACGCGTGTCGCCCTGCATCAGGAAGCCCGTGGGGCAAAGCACCTCCGTGTTCCAGGTCCGGCCACCGCCCTCGACGGTGAGCAAGGCCCCGTAGGCCACGCGGCCATGACGATCCCGCACGTCGAGTTTCAGCCAGTGGTTGCGGCTGCCCTGCTCCCCGCGGTTGCGCAGGAGGAACGGCCGGTTTGCCAGCGTCGTCGCCAACAGGTCCAGCCGACCGTCATTGTCGAAATCGAGCACCGCACTTCCGCGCCCGTCGATGGGCGTGGCAAAGAACGCCCCACCCTCCTTCCCCGCGTCGCTGAACCGGCCTTCGCCGTCGTTCTCCAACAACAGACTCAACGTGCCGCCCAAGGTAAACGCACTCCCGTTGACAATGAACAGGTCCGGGTCACCGTCGTTGTCGAAGTCAATGAAACTGCCGCCCCACCCAACGTGGTTCTGCGTCAACCGCCCCAGCCCCGACCGCCACATTTCGTCGAGGTAATGCCCGCCCTCCTGCCGCACGTACAGGGAGCCGTAGCCGAAGCGCGTCACGAAGAGGTCCAGCCAGCCGTCGTTGTTGGCATCCGCCAACGTGGCGTTCATCGAGCCGGGCGCTTCTCCGATGGAGTTCAACGCGACGCCCAGTTCCAATCCGGCATCGTGGAACTGGCCCTTGCCGTCGTTCAGCCAAAGACCGTTCGGCGTGTCATCGTTCGAGACATAGAGGTCCGGGTCGCCGTCCCGGTCGCAGTCGAACGCCGACACCGACATGCCGCGATGCATGGGCGCATAGAGCCCGGCATTCTGCGTGATCGGCTCGAAGGTCCCGTCGCCGCGATTGCGGAAGAGAACGTCGGCCTCTCCGGGATACGCCAGCGGCCCCGGATACGCGCCGGGGTTCTGTTCGGAAATGGTGGACGGATCGAACGTCAGGTAGTTCGCCACGTACAGGTCCAGCGAACCGTCGCCGTCGGCGTCGAGGAAGGTGGCGGAAATCCCGGTGCCTTTCGCATCGGCCACTCCGGCTTGAGTCGTCACGTCGTCGAACGTGCCGTCGCCACGGTTGCGGAGAAGCTGATTCGCGCCGAAACAGGCAACGTAGAGATCCTCGAAACCGTCGTTGTCGTAGTCACCGGTGGCAGCTGCACTCGCAAAGCCGGTCCCCGCGACGCCGGCCCGGGCCGTCACGTCCTCGAAGGTACCGTCGCCGCGATTGCGGTACAGCCGGTTTGGTTCGCGCGCCACCTTCAGACCCCTCTTGGTGACGCCGTCGAGCGGTCCCCAGTTCAGGAGGTAGAGGTCCACGAAACCGTCGTTGTCGTAGTCGAACACCGCTCCGCCGGCGCCGTTCGACAGCAGGATGTTCATGATGCCGTCGTGACAGAATTGGTGGGTGAACCCGATCCCGGCCTGTCGCGTCACGTCGATGAACCGGTCGTTGACCCCGGCAGAAACAGGCGGAAGCGGCGGCGGGATCTGGGCGGCGGCACGGCATGCCGTCGAGGCCAGCGCCAATACGGAAATCAGCAAATGCCACGTCCACCCGCGTCTTCCCAGGAACTGTCGTTTGGAAACCACGGCGTGATCCTGACGCAGGAACCGAGCCTCTGGCAAGGCAGTGCGTCACGCGCGGACGGGCCGCCTCCCCATAGCGTAAGCGTAGCAAGGCGGGTCGTGGTTTCAATCCTGGTCCCCCGCTCCCCCCGTGGAGATCCCGTGAGTCACGCCGCCGGCCGCTTCCGCCCCCAACTTGCGGTCATACTCCTTCGCGAACTCCTCCCATGCCGGCATCAGTTCCGGCCTCGCCGTGATCATAAGGGCGTTTGAATTGGGCTGATAGGTGATCTCAAATTGCCCCTGGTTGGTCCGGCAGAACGGGGGAATCGCCTGCAGGACTGACATCCAGGCCTTGACCGTTGGAACCTCGTTGCTGAACACGAAGCTCCGGCGCTCGAGATATCCCAGTTCGACGAGCGCCAGAAGGTGCTGCTCATGCTCCTTCCCATAATCCTGAGCAGTCCGGTTTGGATGGAAAAGCTTCCGGACCAGCACACGCAGTTGACGCGGTTTGGCCTGCATCAGATACGCCATGCGGCCTGCTTCCCGGGCTCCCGCGACGTGATACTCGATCGAACCTTTCGCCGGCAGCCGAAAGAACCACACCGCGAAGGCCGCCGCCAACAGCGCAACGGCAACACTGCTGAATCCGGCCTTCCTGCTCACACCCGGAACGCCTCGAGCGCCGGTTCAATGATCGTGGTCCCGGGGTTCGCCAGGAACTCCGCGATCCGCTCGCGCGACACCGGTTCCGTCGCTCCGGCCTGCGTGGCCACCAACGAACCCATCGCGTTGCCGATCCGACAGCACTCCCCAAGCGTCTTTCCCTGCAGGTGCGCATCGAGGAAGGCCGCGGTCAATCCGTCGCCCGACCCGCACGTGTCTTTCACGGGAACGTCCCGACCGGGTTCGTAGGCGTACTGGCCGGAACCGTTCGCGGCGAAAACGCCCTTGGCACCAAGCGTGATGATGCAGAGCCGAAGCTCGCAGGAATCGATCACGCGCGCCGCAAAATCCGGCAACGGGACCGCCGGCAACTCGAGTTGCTCCGCCACGTAACGCACCTCGTCCTCATTCAGCTTGAGCGCATCGGCGCGGCGCAACGACTCCTTCACTGTTTCCGGTGAGTAACAATCGCGCCGCAGATTGATGTCCAGCAGCTTTACGCTTCGGGACGCAGCATCGAGCAACGCGTAAAGCGTGGCCCGCGAATGCGGCGTGCGTTGGACCAGCGTGCCGAAGCAGAAGCAGTCCGCTTCACCGGCCGCTCGCAACAGGTCGTCGGTCAGCTCGATCCGGTCGTAGGCGACGTCCGGCAGGATGTTGAAATCCGGCACCCCGGCGGCATCGAGCTTGATCGGAACGGTGCCGGTCGGCTTTCCGTCGTCCCACTGGACCAAGCCCGCGTCGAGACCGAGTTCGGTCGCCTGATCGAAAGCGCGTCGGCCGAGGTCGTCACGTCCGAGTCGACTGATCATGCGCGCACGATGTCCCAGCGAATGCACCCGCGCGGTGAAGTTGAAGGGCGCACCGCCCAGGACCGCTCCGTCCGGCAGCAGATCCCAGAGGATTTCTCCAAAGGCGAGGATGTTCTTCGAGATCATGGCATCGTCATTCCGGGTCATCAAAAGGGGCTTTCCGCGAGGAGGACGTCCTTCTCCCCGACCGCCGGATCGCGCAAGGAAAAGTAGGTGGCGCGCCCGGCGGGATCAGGAAACTCGGTCAGCCGCAGTGTGTAATCGTGCTTCGCCCCGAGTCCGAAACCGCCCTTCCAGAAGCCCGCCTGACAGGCAATGCCATCGGGCCGGACCCGGTTGTCGGAGACCGGAGCACCGAGCGAATCCGGATCGAGACGCAACTGGCCGAGGTCCGCGGGGTCCAGCTTCGCAAGCTGCGGGTTCTGCGACGGATCGAGGCAGAACACCAGCGGTCCGCGCATCACCGCGATGCGCCCGGCCTGACGTTCGCGGCCGCGCACCAACCGCCATTCCATCGGCATCTCCATCGTCAACGTGTCCCCGGGCCGCCATTCACGGTCAACCACGGCAAACGTGCCGGGAACCGGCTTCAAAGCAAGCGGTTGATCGTTGCAGACCAGCGTGGTGCCGCCCGCCCAGAGCGGAATCCGGAGTTGAACCGGAAAGCGCGCCGGGTTCTCCGGATCCAACCGCAACGTCACGCGACCGTCATTCGGATAGGCCGTTTCCATCCGGACCCGCACGTGGCCCGCACCGGTCGACAGGAATTCGCAGGCGGCCGGCGCGAAGAGGTTGACCGCCAGCCCGCCTCCCGAGCGGTAGCACACCATCTGAGGCAGTTCCGCGATGATGCGGCGGTAGTTGCACGGGCAACAGTAGGAGTCGCCGTTGAAGTAAACGCGCTCTCCCTCGATCGGCGCATAATAGCGCAACCGGCGACCGTCCGGGGACTGCGCCGCGAACAGCGTGTTCCAGAGGGTGCGCTCCATCAGGTCGCCCAGCCGGGCCTGCCCTTGGAGGCGCAGCAGGCTTTCCTGGACCCGCAGTTGATAGGCCGTGGAACAGGTTTCGCCGAGGTCGCCGCGACCGTCCTGGTCGTTGGTCCAAATCTCGCATTGCCCCGCGCCGCCGGTGAGGAGCATGCCGTTGCCGACGGTCAGAAAGTCGAGGGCGTTGCGGCCGAGTCGCAACAGGCCGGGATCGGGCTGCAACCGGTAAAGCTCGGTCTGCGCCAGGCAGCGGCAGAAGTAGGCGTACATGTGGCCCTCGATCCCGGTTCGCCGCCCGATGACCTGTCCCAGGTCCCACCGCGGCAGGGCGCGCGTCACGGTCACGAAGTCGCGATAACGCCGGTCGCCGGTGTGGCGGAACAGGGCAAGCATGGCCCGTTCCAACCCGGTGACCGCCACGTGCGTGACCACCTCCGTCCGGCCCGGCTCATCCGCCGGAAACCGACCCCAGTTCGCCAGCAGGTAATCGCCGAGTCGACGGGCGGCATCCAACGATTCCTCCTCGCTGAACAGGTCGTAATCCGTAAGCAGGCCGTAGACGAGGTAGGACAGCTCGTGGACGTCCCAGAGGCGTTGCACGCGGTGTTCCGGCGCGAGTGCGCCCAGGTAGCCGTCGACCTCCTGCAATCCCCGGACTCGATTCACGAGGTCCCGCCGCAGGGTGAGCATTCGCGGGTCCGCGGTGTAGCGCGCCAACCGGGCGGTGGCATCAAGCGTCTTGCCCAGGCCGACGTAGCCACCGCTCCGGGTCTTGCTGGCGAACGGCGCAAGGAAGTCCTTCTCGAGGTCGAGCTTCAGCAGGTTGTTGGTAACCGTGATGTCGATCCGACGCCCGATCTCGCCGCCGACCTGCACGGAATCGAGGTCGAAACGGTCGAAGACATCCCCGCGGGTGAGGAGGCAGGCGGCGACCAGGCCGAGGGCGGCCAGCCACCGCGGCCAGGGAGCGAATCGGGATTGGAATGGGGTCTGCTGCAGCATGGCGTTGATGCCGGGATGATCCCCCCGTCCGGCGCAACAGGCAATGGCACAATAGTGGCGACTTTGGCATCATACATGCTTGTCTGGTGTCACCAAACCAGGACACGACTCAAATGAAAGACACGACTCAAGGGGAAGATGGGACTCAAGCGAATCCGTCAACCTTGAGAGGCCGTTCGCGTTTGATTCCAAACAACTTCTGTCCCACGGTTTGCACCGCACGGCGAGCGGCGGCGAACCACCGTCCACCCAACAACACCTTGAGCCTGGCAGGAATCCGCCTGCTGGCGTTGACCGGGCTCGGCCTGATGGCGGGCGGCGCAAGCTGGGCCGGCGGCGGGGATTTACCGGTGGTGGGGCGTCTCGACACCACGGGAACCGCCATGCGCGTGGCGGGGGCCGGCGACCTGGCCTTCGTGGCGTCGTGGGAACTCGAGATCATCGACGTGAGTGTTCCCTCGGCTCCGCGCAAGCTGGGGGGCTACCAGCCCGCCTGGGCCCCTCAAGATGTCATTCCGGCCGGACATCTCGTCTATGTGTTGCCTTACACCGGTGTCGAGATAGTAGACCTCAGCAACCCCGAGGCACCGCGGAAGGTCGGCGGTTATGAGGGACAATCACAAATGGGTGGACTGGCCCTCGCGGACGAGCATCTGTACGTGGCCGCGCTGAACGCTGGATTGCGCGTGCTCGATGTCAGCAACCCCGGCGAAGTGCAACTCGCCGGCGCATTTACGGAACTTCCCCAGAGAACCAGTGAAGTCGCGATCTCCGGGAATCTCGCGTGCGTCGCCGTCGGCCCGGCCGGGATCCGGATGATCGATGTCAGCAATCCCGCTGATCCACAACTGACTGGATCCATCGATGCACTGGACAATGTCTTCACGGTGTCCATGTCCGGCGAACACGCCTATGTCGGCGACGGCCACAGCTTGCAGGTCATCGACATCAGCGATCCGACGAACCCGCGGCGCGTGGGGGGATGCGCGCTCAAGAGCTTCAAGAGCTTTGCGAACGACGTGGCGGTTTCCGGTGACTTTGTCTATGTGGCGGCACAGGCCGAGGGGTTGGTGGTCGTTGACGTTTCCGATCCCACCCACCCGACGAAGGTCGCCGGCAACGCCTCCTTCAACGCCCTCGGCGTCGCCGTTGAGGGTGACAGGGTGTACGTCGCCGCGGACACCGATGGCTTGCTGATCTTCGATGCGTTTCCCCTGCCCCGCGTGTCGGCGCGAACGCCGCAATCGCCGGGCAGCCCACTGACCCTCACCGTCTCGGGCCGGCCGGGTCACCACGTGCAACTCCAGCGCAGCAACGACCTCCGCCGTTGGGAGACCTTCCATGAGTTGACGCTGGGCGAAGACCCGACCGACGTGGAGGAAACCGAAGCGAACCTGCCGTCCCGCCGTTTCTATCGCGCGGTAAAGGAGTAATCCGGGCCCTTCAAGACGGGCTGCGGTATGCTCCCCGAGATGCCTGATGGGCCGCGAGAAACGGAACCCAGGGGGCTTTATTGACACCCGTCGCGCGCGAACTGCCTGACCAGCCAATCGAGC
>JACKPV010000006.1 GCA_024233305.1 Verrucomicrobiales bacterium | reverse complement strand
TGGCAACGACGAGCGCGAACAGACGCTCAACGCCCTGTTGGTCGAGATGGATGGTTTCGATACCCAGGAAGGCATCATCATCATTGCCGCGACCAACCGGCCGGACGTGCTCGATCCCGCCCTGTTGCGTCCGGGACGGTTCGACCGGCAGATCACCGTCAACCTTCCGGACGTGCGTGGGCGCGAGGCGATTCTCAAGGTGCATGCCCGCAACGTGAAACTCTCCCCGCAGGCCGACCTGAGCGTCATTGCCCGGGGAACCCCCGGCTTTTCGGGCGCCGAACTGGCGAATCTCCTCAACGAGGCGGCCCTGCTCGCGGCACGCGCCAACAAGAAGGCGATCACCCTGGCCGAACTCGAGGAGGCGCGGGACAAGGTCCGTTGGGGCCGGGAACGGCGCAGTCTGGCCATGACCGAGGAACAGAAACAGAGCACCGCCTGGCACGAGGCCGGTCATGCCCTCGTGAACGTCCTGCTCGAGCACACCCACCCGCTCCACAAGGTCACCATCATTCCCCGCGGCCAGGCGCTCGGAGCCACCATGTACCTGCCGAAGGAGGACATCCTCAACCGCAACCGCAAGGAGATGCTCGACGCCGTGGCCGTGACCATGGGGGGACGGATCGCCGAAGAGCTCATTACCGGGGACATTTCCACCGGTGCCGCGGGCGACATCCAGCAGGCCACCCAGATGGCGCGGGCGATGGTCTGCACGTTCGGCATGAGCGACAAGCTCGGCATGGTCCAGTACGGCGAGGACAGCGAATACGTGTTCCTCGGCCGCGACATGGTCCGCAGCAAGGACTACAGCGAAACCACCGCGCGGGACATCGACGCCGAGGTGAAGCGGATCATCGACGAGAGCTACACGCGGGCGAAGGAACTCATCGAGCAGCACCGGGACAAGCTGGAGCTGATTGCGAAGGCGCTGTTGGAATTCGAGACGCTGGAGGGCAGCCAGGTCGAGGAGATCATCAAGACCGGCAAATTGCCGGAGCCGCCGCCGAAACCGCAGACCGGTCCTCCCACCGGTGCCGAGGCGGCGACCACAACCCCGGAAGTGCCCAAGCCCGTCCCGCCGAAGCTGCCGCCCGGGCTCACTTCACCGGCGCCCGCTCCGGCGGGGTAGGAGTTCAGCCCCGACAATCCCGCGGGAAGAAAGACAATAGCCCAGCCTTTCAAGGCTGGACGATCCCCGAATCGCCCGTCAGGAAACCATGCTCCACCAGGAAGGCATCGGCCTGTCGCGTGGTGGCTTCGAGCCACGGTGAACGGTTGAAGAAACCGTGTCCCATGCCCGGCGCTTGCCACAGCGGAATCCGCAATCCCAGTTCCCCACCCCGCCGGCAAAACACCTCGCCCTGCGCCATCAACCGGTCGTTGGTTCCATAGAACAGCAGCGTCGGTGGCAACTTGGCGTCCAGGAACCGCACCGGCGAAAGCGCTTCGATCTGAACCGACGTGAGGCCCTCCAGCAGTGCCGAGGAACCGGATTCCGCCACATCACGCAGGTCGAGCACCGGATTGTAGAGCAGCAGTGCCGCGGGAGATTTGAGCGGGCGGTCACCCAACGCTGTGCAGGCTGCGAGGTGACCCCCCGCCGAACCTCCGCCAGCGATGATGCGATCGGGGTCGATGCCCAGTCTGGCCGCGTTCTCCCGCAGCCAGTTCACCGCTGCCCGGGCATCGTCCACACATTTGTCGGGCGCCACGCCATGCCGTGAGCGCACCCGGTAATCCGCCCGCGCCGTCACCAAGCCGCGCCGGGCGAAGTGTTCCGCCTGAAACCGAAATTGCTCGATCGTCCCTGCCCGCCACCCGCCCCCAAAGAAGAACACGATGGCCGGTCGCCGGTCGGTGGCCTGCCACCCCGCCGGGAAGTGCAGGTGCATCGCAAGGTTCGTCTCAGTCGTATTGCGATAGACCTCGGACGTCTCGCGTGGCTGAGTCGGCTTTGCCTGCTTCAGGTGTTGTTCCAGGAATGCCTCAACCGCGCGTGGTACTTCCGGGTCCTGAAAGCCTCCGTGCCCGCCGTCCTTCACCGTATGGAACGTCACCGGCACGCCGGCCTCCCTCAACGCCGCCTCCAGCAACTCGCTTTGATGGTGCGGCACCAGCGGGTCCGAGTCGCCGTGCACGATCAGGAACGGGGGATCACCGGCGCTGACGTAGGTAATCGGGTTCGCGCGGGCAACCGGGTCGGCGTGATGGCGAATGTCCCCGCCGATGAGTTTCGACTCCGGCGAATCGGGGAGGTTATGGACCATGCCGTTCGGGCGGCGATGCGCGTCCATCTGGAGAAAATCCGTCGGCCCGAAGAAATCCACCACGGCCTGCACGGCGCTGGACTGGTCCAGGTTCGGCCCGGTGTCGAAGGTGCGAAGGTCACCGGTGGTCCCGAGCAGGGCGACGAGGTGGCCGCCCGCGGAGGAACCCCAAACGGCGAAGCGGGCGGGATCGAGGTGGTGGGTGGTGGCGTTGGCCCGCAACCAGCGGATGGCCGCCTTGCAGTCCTCGATCTGGGCCGGGAAGATGGCGTGCTGGCTCAGCCGGTAGTTCAGCGACGCGACGGCGAATCCCCGGTTCAGGTAAGGCAGCGCCGGGCAGTTTTCCTTGCTTCCGCCCAGCCACGCGCCGCCGTGAATCCAGATCAGCACCGGAAAGGGCCCGTCGCCTTCGGGCACGAAGAGGTCGAGCTTCTGGCGCTCATGGCCGTCGGGCACGTAAGCCGCATTGCGGAGCACGGTGGTGCCTTCGGGGAGGGAGGGGGCACGGCGCGGCTGCGCCTGCGTGGCAGGAGCATTGGCCCAAAACAGGGCGAGGACGCCGACGAGGACGGACGGGCTGAGTTGCATGGCGGAAGCATATTTCAGCCGAGGAAACCACTGCAAGCGACGGCAGGATCCGACGGCGCCATCCCGATTACCATGCAAGTTGCCAGCCGTAGTTGCGGCAAATCCGATAGAAACTGCCGATGATCACTGCGAGCCATATCGCGGGATGGACGTTGACCAGTTGCAGCAGGAACGGAACAGGCGACGTCTTCAGCCACTTGGAGTGGAAGAACATGGGATCCAGTCCCACCGCCATCCGTTGAAGCTGGTGGCCAAGGACGGACAGGGCAAGGCAGCCGCCCAGAACCAGAAGGCTGTTCTCAACCAGCCTGGCTGGCCGCGTCGCTTCAGATTGCTGCCGCTCCCTCATGTGTGCTTCCCAACCGTTTCTGCTCGGATCGCTCGCTGGACGAAGCGAACCGTCCTCCCGTTGCTGGGTTATGTCAACAGGGTGGATTTGGCGCCTTCCGGCCCGGCCTTCTCACTCGCAGACAAGGCTGTCCGCGCTCCCCGCGTGATGCCGGCGAGGCCCTTTGGCGTTGACACCGGGACGGGGTTGGATTCCCCTGCCGCGGGCGTGACAGATGGTCGTGCCCGCATTAGATTCGCAAAGAAATCGAGAGCATTATGAAAAAGGTGATTCTGATTGTGGTCCTGCTCGCGCTGGTCGTGGCCGGGGGCGTTGGCTACAAGTTTTACAAGGACGGCTATTTCGGCAGCATTGCCAGGGTGGAGCCCGGTCCGGCGGAGAAACGCTTTGACTCCGCCTCGCCCGAGGTCAAGGCCAAGGTCCAAAAAGCCTTCGACGCCATCAAAGCGGATGACCTCGGCCTCGCGCTGGCGATCCTGGACGATCTGTCCTTCGAACTGGTTCCGGAAGTCGATATCACGGTGGATCAGCAGGCCAGCCTGATGGACCTGGCGCAGCAGATCCGGACCAAGCTGGGCGACGACGCTGATGCCGCCATGGAAGAGGGCATGAAGAAGCTCGAAGCCATGAAGGAAGCTGCCGACTCCGCCGGGGCGGACGCCAAGGAGGCGGTTGAAGGCGCGGTGCAAGGCGCGGTGGACGCGGTTACCGGCGCGGCGACCGGCAATCAATAGGGCCGCACGACCAGGCGCCACTCAGCCGTCTCCAAGCAATCCAACCACGAATAGACACCAATCCGCACGAATGAAGATGCGGCTTTCAGGACCGGTACGGCCGCCGCATGGGGGCAACCAGGTGGTGACAGAGCTCGGAACCTGCTTTCCCGCGAAATGCCGTCCTGTTCGTGTCCATTCGTGTTCATTCGTGGTTCTCTGCTGAATGGTTACGGCTGAGCCCGCAAGGCGCCCTTGGGGAAACCCGGCGGGCGCCTTTCGGTTTTCCGCGCAGTTTCAGTAGCCGCCCCGACCGATCTCACCGTCTCCCGCAGAATCCGGCGAAGGCCTCTCCGCCGCCGCTTCGCGCCGGCGGTATTCGTCCAGCATCGCGGCGGTCGCGGTAGCCCCGCAACGGGTGCCGCCCAAATCCCGCACCTTGATCAACCCATCGAGGTCGCGCACACCGCCGGCCGCCTTCACTTGGACCTTGGGGGAACAGCTCGCACGCATCAGGCGCAGGTCGGCCTCGGTCGCGCCCCGGTAGTTGTAGCTTCCGTCCGGCTGCTTCACGAAGCCGTAACCGGTCGAGGTCTTCACGAACTCCGCCCCGGCCCGTTCACAGATTTCACACAGCTTCACCTTCAGGTCGTCCGACGGCAGGAAATCGTTTTCCAGGATCACCTTCACGAGCGCGCCGTTTGAATGTGCTTCCTCGCAAACCGCCCGCACATCCGCTTCCACGAACTCCCAGTCGCCGGACAGGGCCTTGCCGAGGTTGATGACCATGTCGATCTCGACGGCGCCATCGCGACAGGCGATTGCGGTTTCAAACCGCTTGACCTCGGGGCTGGAACCGCCGTGCGGAAACCCGACCACCGTGCCGACCGCCACCCCGGTTCCCGCCAGCAACTCCACCGCACGCTTCACGGCATACGGCTTGATGCAGACCGAGACCACGCGGTACTTCGCCGCCAGTCGACAGCCTTCCTCCAGGTCGCCGTCGGTCATCGTGGGATGCAGCAGCGAGTGGTCGATCATCCCGGCGAGTTCTTCGTAAGTGTATTTCATCATTCCACGGGGTAGCCGCCGACGTTAGTCGGCGCAATAACCTTCCACCGTCCCGGACACGAATGCGCGGACTGACCTTCGCGGCCACCGTCCGAGCCGGTTGGGCTCATTCCGCCGACGGCAGGTTCGCCGTCACGGCCTCGGCCACCTCGGCCAGCCACTGCGCGCGCTGTTCGGGTGTGCTCACGATGACCGGGGAGAAGTTGCGACGGAAGACATTCGTGACGCCGCACAGGCCGAACACGACCTTCCGCCAGTGCACTTCCAACGGATCGCCGAACAAGGCCTCCTCCTTTTCCTGCGGCGTGTTGGCGGTGTTGAACACCATTCCCACCCGGGCCTTGAGCAGCCCCACCGGCTTGGCGCCACCCTGGCCGTCGGGGACGAAGTTGTAGGCGCGCCCGGCCCGCAACACGCGGTCCACCCAACCGCACAGGATCGCCGGCGGTCGACTCCAGTAATTGGGATGCACGAACACCAGCGCGTCCGTGGTGCACACCTCGTCCACTGCGGCAGCCAGGGAATCGGGCAGGGCCGCGTCACGGGCCAGTTCGGCGGTGCGCAGGCAGGGATCGAACGGTTCCTGGTACAGATCGCGCAACGTCACGGTGTGGCCGAGCTCGGTGGCGGTGGTGACCACGGTTTCAGCGATGGCGTGGTTGAAGCTCCCCGGGGTGGGATGCGCCAGAATCAACAGCACTTTCATCCGCCCGATCCTCCCAGAATCCCCCGGGCTTTCACAAGCCGCCACGGCTCGGGACCGACAGTCAATAGCCGCATTGAGGTTATCGATTAGCGACGGCTCAAAGCGTGGCTTACCTGATGCGCCATGAAAACGCATCGTCGTCTGTCACACCCCGCCCGGCGCCTCTGGCTGTCGCTGTCCCTGTCGTCCCTGCTGGCAATCGGGGGCCTCACGCTGGCACGGGTCCGTTGTCCGGCGAAGTGTGGCTCCACCGTGGTGGTCCTCACCCCCGATGAACTCGCGCGGGCCCGCGCGGTGCTGCCGGGCATTTGAAGATTCCCTCCAACGGTCGGTTGCCGCTAAATGCGGCCCATGAATTACCGCAACCTCATTGCCGCCGCGGTTGCCTGGGCACTGCTGAGTTCGAGTCTTGGCGCCGCAACCTACGACGTCGTGGTCTACGGCGGCACCTCGGCCGGGGTGATGGCCGCCGTGCAGGCGAAGCGGATGGGTCGATCCGTCATTCTCGTCTGCCCGGACCAGCATCTCGGCGGCCTGTCCAGCGGCGGGCTCGGTTGGACTGACACCGGTAACAAGGCCGTTATTGGGGGGCTGGCGCGTCAGTTCTATCACCGGGTCTGGCAGCATTATCAGGGACCGGACGCCTGGAAATGGCAGGCGCGCGAGGAATACGGCAACCGTGGCCAGGGCACGCCGGCCATCGACGGCGCGGAGCGGACCATGTGGATCTTCGAGCCGCACGTGGCGGAGCAGGTCTTCGAGGATTTTATCCGTGAGAACGACATTCCGGTGCAGCGAAACCTCTGGCTCGACCGCGAACACGGCGTCGTCAAGGAGAACGGCCGCATTGTTGAGATCACCCTGCTCGACGGCGAATCCTTCACCGGTATGTCGGTTCGCGGCAGGATGTTCATCGACGCCACTTACGAGGGCGATCTGCTGGCGGCCGCCGGCGTCGATTACACGGTCGGGCGCGAGGCACAGAGCGTTTATGATGAGAAATGGAACGGGGTCCAGACGGGCGTGTTGCATCACCGCCATCACTTCGGCGTACTGAAGCAGAAGATCGATCCCTACGTCGTGCCGGGCGATCCCGCCAGCGGCGTGTTGCCCAACGTCAGCGCCGAACCGCCCGGGGAGTACGGTTCCGGCGACCGCCGCCTCCAAGCCTACTGCTTCCGCATGTGCCTGACGGATCGGCCGGAAAACCGGGTCCCGTTTCCGAAGCCCGAGGGTTACAACGCCGGTCAGTACGAGCTGTTGTTGCGCATCTTCGACGCCGGCTGGGACGAGGTCTTCCAGAAGTTCGATCCCATTCCGAACCACAAGACCGACACGAACAACCACGGCCCGATGAGCACCGATTACATCGGCGCCAACTATGACTATCCCGAGGCCTCCTATGCACGGCGCCGCGAGATCATTCAGGCGCACGCGCGCTACCAGCAAGGTTGGCTGTGGTTCATCGCGCACGATCTCCGCGTGCCGGCCAGGTTCCGCGAGCGCATGAACCAATGGGGCCTGGCGAAGGATGAATTCACCGACAACGGCAACTGGCCGCATCAGATCTACGTGCGCGAAGCCCGCCGGATGATCGGGCGGTTCGTCATGACGGAGAACGAACTGCTCCGACGCCGTCCCACGCCGGAATCCGTGGGCATGGGTTCGTACACCATCGATTCCCACAACGTGCAGCGTTACATCACACCGGACGGCTCCGTGCAGAACGAGGGCGACATCGGGGTGGGCACGCCGGGGCCGTATGAGATTGCCTATGGCGCGCTGGTGCCGAAGAAGGGCCAGGCGGATAACCTGCTGGTGCCGGTTTGTGTCTCGGCGTCGCACATCGCGTTTGGATCGATCCGGATGGAGCCGGTCTTCATGATTCTGGGCCAGTCCGCTGCGACGGCCGCTTCCCTCGCCCTCGACGCGGATCTTTCCGTCCAGGACGTGCCTTACGCCCGACTGCGGCAACGGCTCTTGCGCGACGGGCAGGTGCTGGAAGCCGACACTCCCGCGGAAAGGACCGCGGGGGCCGCGATCGATCCCGCCAAATTGCCGGGCATTGTGGTGGACGACGACCAGGCGGTTCTCACGGGCGATTGGCAGATCAGCCGATCTGTCGGCAGTTGGGTTGGGAATGGCTACCGGCACGATGGCAACCAGCACGATCCGCAAGCCACCGCTGCCTTTGCTACCAAGCTGCCCAAGGCCGCCCTCTACGAAGTCCGCCTGGCCTATTCTGCCCACGACAATCGCAGCAGTGCAGTCCGGGTGACAGTCGACAACGGCTCGTCCATCACGGTTCGCCGGTTGAACCAGAAGAAGGCTCCACCCATCGAGGGGCTTTGGGCTTCCTTGGGCACGTTCGAGTTCCCCGCCGGAAAGCGGGTTTCGGTAACCGTCTCCAACCAGGGCGCGAACGGATACGTCGTCATCGACGCGGTGCAGTGGTTGTCCCACCCGTAACGCCGCGGCGACGTCGGACCGTCTGCTCCACGCCGGACGGGTAGCGGTCCCTGGAACAGGGGAGGTAAACGCTCCACTCAGGTTGCATCCTGGAAGGTGTGAACCTAACTTTCGAGCGTTATTGATGCCCAGCAGGCGTACGAGAATGGCATTCGGACCGGTGATCTGCTGACCGGGACGGCGCATTCCGGCGACAGCGTCACGGTCAGCCTGCCGGAAGGCCAGAGCCTCGACGGCTACAACGCGATCTCGGTCTGGTGCGTTGACTTTGCCATCAACTTCGGTTCCGGCACGTTCCAACCGTAATTCAACTCGATCCGACGAACCTCGCTCAACCGATTGCTCTCGATGGCCAGGCAGTATCTGCT
>JACKPV010000005.1 GCA_024233305.1 Verrucomicrobiales bacterium | reverse complement strand
AACCGCCACCGTACCCCCAAAGTAATTCGCCACGAGGACGAACTTCCCACCGGGGTGAACCGTGAGGTGGGCCGGCCCCTTCCCGCCCGAGTTGACACTGTTGAGCAGACTCAGTTGACCGTCGGTGGAATTGACGGCGAAGGCACTGACGGAGCCGGCTTCATTGTCCCCGATGCGTTCGGTTTCGTTGCCGGAGTAGAGCCGGGTCTTGGCGGTGTTGAAGGCGAGGCAGCTCGGGCTCGTGCCCATCTCGACCAAGCCGCAGGGTGTCAGGGCGCCGGTCGCTCGATCCACTTCAAACAGGTGAATGCCGTGGCCGTTGCCGGGGGGCAGATCCACCTGGGTCGCGAGCATGTTCTTGAGCGGGGAGGTGTAGGTGCCCACGTAGGCCAGGAGCTTGCCGCCGGAAGCGGCCGCCCGGGGAGTGCCAAGCGGCGCCAGGAGCGATCCGGCGGCGAGGGCGGTGGTACGGGTGAGAAAAGAGCGGCGATTGAGGCCGGACGAGCGGGTGTGTGATCGGTGCTGCATGACTGGATCGCTGGCTGGCAAACGACGGCAGAATACGGAGGATCGAGCCGCAATCCAGCATCTTCGAGGCCGGGTCTTCCCTCCCCGGCCAGTCGGATGGATGATCGCACCCGGCCACCAACTTCGTGTTGCAGGTGCCACACGGAGTTGCTTGCTCTGCGTCGCCGTTCCTCGGCGGGTTTTGTCGGCGATCGCCCCCCGATCGCTTGGTCCGGACGCGGGTTCGCCCCCACCGGTCGGAGTCTCGTGGCGAACTTGTCACTTCGGGTTTCCCGGAACTGTGGCACTTTGGTCGCCATGCTTTTGCGACGGACTCTGGAACTCGGCACGATGGGGGCCCTGCTGGTGGGGCTCGTTTGCCGGGCGCACGACGGCGCGTATCCCTCCGTGAATGACGCTGCGGCCGCGGCCGCCCTGCGGCTGACCCGTCTGGTCCCGGCCAAGGAGCGCGAGGAAGCGACCGAGGCGAGGCTGGCTGAGTGGTTGACCCCGGCGGAACGGGAGGTCCTGGGCACCGCCCACATCCGCTTTCAGGTGAACATCCCCGTGCGCCTGGCTGTGGCGCGCGAGGTTTCCACCCAGGGCGCCCCGTTCTGGCTGATCGATGGCGGTTACCGACGGACGGCCACGCGGTGGGAGATCGACGGGGATGCGTGGGAAACCTGGGAACGGGACTTTCCCGCGGGGGAGATCGGTTTGGGGGTCAACGCGCTGACCGGGGCCGACGACCACTACTTCATCCTGCTGCGACCGCTGGTGGAAGGCGGGACCGTGGAGGTCAGCCGGCTCTATCCGGGTCAGTTGCGGCTGGTTTCGCTCGCGGTGGGGGCCAGGCCCTGGGTGGATGAGGAACAGGTGCTCGAAGAGGTGCCGGAGGCGTATGCGGGCTGGACCCTGATCCGCACGTTCAACGGCCATCGCAACCTGGCCCGGCTGACGGCCAAGGCGCGGATCACCCCGTTCCCGTCCTCGCCCCGACCGGATGACATCGTCCTGACCTGGAGTCACGACCCGAAGACGAGCGTGACGGTCCAGTGGCGGACCAGCGGGACCGTCACCAACGGACTGGTGGCCTTCTATCCCAAGCCACCGGCCGGTCAGATCCGCGCGGTGGAGGTGCGGAGCGTGCCGTCGCTTTCCCGGCCCCTGGTGGATGCCGTGCTCGCGAACGATCCGGTCGTCCGGAGGCACACCGCGGAGGTTACCGACCTGTCCCCCGGGACCCCCTACGTTTACCGGGTGGGCAACGGCGCCCCGGGGGGATGGTCGGAACCGCTCGAGTTCACCACCGCCCCGGCGGAGCCAAGGTCGTTTTCGTTCGTTTACATGGGAGACGCGCAAAACGGCCTGGATCGCTGGGGTGCGATGGCGCGGGACGCGTTTATCTCGAGGCCGGACATCGCCTTCTGGCTGATGGCGGGCGACCTGGTGAACCGGGGCAACGAGCGCGATGACTGGGACGCCTTCTTCGCGTATTCGGGCGAGATTTTTGCGCGCCGGCCGCTGGTGCCGGTGATTGGAAATCACGAATGCCAGGGGGGATATCCGACGATGTATCTCCGGCAGTTTGCGGTGCCCTCGAACGGGCCGGGGGAGATCGAGCCCGGCAGGGCCTATGCCTTCGAGTACTCCAACGCGCTGTTCGTCATCCTGGATTCCAACCTGGACCCCGGGCTGCAGGCGCCGTGGCTCGAGGAACAACTCGCGAACTCGACCGCGCTGTGGAAGTTCGTGTCCTACCATCATCCGGCGTATTCCTCGGCCCCGAGCCGGGACAACGAAGTGCTTCGGGACGCCTGGGTGCCGGTGTTCGACCGGTACCACGTCGACCTGGCGCTTCAGGGTCACGACCACGCCTATCTCCGCACCTACCCGTTGAAGGGCAGCGAGCGGGTGGGGAACCCGGCGGATGGCACGGTTTACGTGGTGTCGGTCTCCGGCACCAAGATGTATGACCAGGCACCCCGCCCGTACACGGAGGTTGGATTCACGAAGATCCCGACCTACCAGGTGCTGGATGTGCGGGTGGAGGGCAATGAGTTGACCTATCGCGCCTTCGACAACCAGGGGCGTGTCCGCGACCAGTTTGTGATCCGGAAGGAACGGCAGACGGCTGGTTCCCGGTGAGACGCGTTCCGGGGTGCGGATGGACCGCGGATGGCTTGCACGGGTGGCCGGTCTTGCGCAGACTGCCGGACATGACGAGCTTGCTTCGACTGCTATCCCTCGCCGCCCTGGCTGCGTTCCTGTCCGCCGGTCCGGCCTTCTCCGCGGACCGTTTCACGGTGGGAACCTACAACCTGGAAAACTACCTGGATGCCGCGGTCAGTGGCGGTCGGAATCCGAAGCCGGCGGATGCCCGGGCGAAGGTGGTGGAATCGATTCTCGCCGCGCGACCGGACATCCTCGCCGTGGAGGAAATGGGCCGGGAGAGTGCGCTGTTGGAACTCCGCGACACGCTGCGCAAGGCGGGACTGGATTACGCGCACTACGAATACGCCGGGGGCTGGGACACGAACATCTTCGTGGCGCTCCTGAGCCGGTTCCCCATCGTGGCCCGGCGCTCACACACCAATGAGAATTACCTGCTCAACGGGCGACGCCTGCAGGTCAGCCGCGCCTTGATCGAGGTCGATATTGCCGTGACACCCGATTACCTGCTGACGGCATTCGTGGCGCATTTGAAGTCGCGCCGGGAGGTGGGCTTCGCCGACCAGGCGGCGATGCGGTTGGCCGAGGCCCGGATTCTGCGGGAGAAGGTCGATGACCTGTTGAAGGCCCGCCCGGATGCGAATGTGATCGTCATGGGCGACTTCAACGACACCAAGGACACGGCCTCCACACGGGCGCTGATCGGTCAGGGACGGCTCAAGTTCAAGGATCTCCGACCGGCTGAGGACAACGGCGACAACATTCCCGCGCCGCGGTCGGACTGGGATCCGCGCAACATCACGTGGACCCATTTCTACGGCAAGGAAGACTCCTATCAACGGATCGACTATCTGCTGGTGAGTCCGGGGCTGGCAGCGGAATGGCTGCCGGAGGCGACGCGCGTGGTGACGGTTCCGAACTGGGGGCTGGGCTCGGATCACCGTCCGATCATCGCGGGCTTTGCGGCGAAGGATCGCTGAGCCGGAGCCGGCTCACGACAATGACTCATGAGCACGGATCCACAGTCGCTTGACGGCCTTCGATTGGACCGGTCGGAGGAAACCTCCGTCGCCCCACGGGGCGGACGATGGAAGTGGGTCCTCGGCCTGCTGCTGCTGGGGGTGGTGGCGGTCTGGTGGTTCCGGCCGCGGACGATCGAGGTCCGGACCTTTGTGGTCACGGCCACCGATCCCGCCGAAAAGCGGACCTTGCTGAACAGCTCCGGCTATGTCACCGCCCGGCGCGCTGCCACCGTTTCCTCGAAGATCACCGGCAAGGTGATTGAAGTGCGTTTCGAGGAGGGGCAGCACGTCGAGGAAGGCGAAGTCCTGGCGCGGCTCGACGACACCAACGCCGACACCTATCTCCGGTTGGCGGAGGCCCAGGTGGCCGCCACGAAATCCGGCCTGGCCGAAACCCGGGTGCGGCTGGATGTGGCCCTTCGGGAACTGGAACGGGTTCACCAGTTGGAAGCGACCGGGATCAGCACGGAAGCCGATCTCGATGCCGCGCGGGGTGAGGTCGATTCACTGAAGGCGCACCTGGAGCTGCAGACCGAGGAAGTGGGGGTGGCCGAACGCCAGCAGGCGGTCTACGCCCGGCAGCTGGAGGACACCATCATTCGCGCGCCCTTCACCGGTGTGGTGACGACGAAGGACGCCCAGCCCGGTGAGATGATCTCCCCGGTGTCCGCCGGCGGGGGTTACACCCGCACCGGCATCGGCACCATCGTCGACATGGCGTCCCTGGAGATCGAGGTGGACGTGAATGAGAGCTACCTGGGCCGGGTCAGCGAGCATCAGGCCGTCGCCGCGTCCCTGGATGCGTATCCCGACTGGCGCATCCCGGCGCACGTCATCGCGATCATTCCGACGGCCGACCGCCAGAAATCCACGGTCAAAGTCCGGGTGGGATTCGATGAACTGGACCCGCGCATCCTGCCCGAGATGGCGGTGCGGGTGGCTTTTCTGGGACCACCACCCAGCGCTCTGGACGGTGCCCCGGCGTTGTTTGTTCCCACGCGGGCTGTCGTTCATGAAGGCGGCCAGGCGAAGGTCTGGCTGGTGACCGAAGATCGGGCGGTTGTCCGCGACGTGGCAGTGGGGGAAGTACTGGATGGGGAGACGGCCGTGCTGGCGGGGTTGACCCCGGGTGACCGGGTCATTATCGAGGGGCAGGACCAGTTGTTGGAGGGGGGCCGGGTCCGGGAGAGGACCCAATGAAGCCGTCGGCCGGGGACAGCAGTTCCGCCCTCGTCCAGGTCCGCGGGGTGGAGAAGTACTACCAGCGCGGGACCGAACGGGTGCATGTGCTGGAGGAACTGGACCTGGAGGTGAAACGCGGGGAGTTCCTGGCCCTCATGGGACCGTCCGGTTCGGGCAAGAGCACCTTGCTGAATCTCATCGGGGGCCTGGACCGGCCCTCCCGGGGCTCCGTCACCGTGGCCGGCGAACGCATGGAACGTCTGGACGAACGCGGGCTGGCCGCCTGGCGCGCCCGCCACATCGGTTTCGTGTTTCAGTTCTACAATCTCCTGCCGGCCCTCACCGCGGCGCGCAATGTGGAACTCCCGCTGCTGCTCACGTTGCTGGGGCGGGCGGATCGCCGGCGCCGGGTGGAACTCGCCCTTTCCATCGTCGGACTGGGCCACCGGTTGAAGCACCATCCCGCCCAGCTTTCCGGCGGGGAGCAGCAGCGGGTCGGCATCGCCCGGGCCATCGTGACCGATCCCACGCTGCTGCTGTGCGATGAGCCGACCGGTGATCTGGACCGGACCTCCGGCGAGGCGGTGTTGGACCTGCTCCACACGCTTTGCCGCCAACACGGCAAAACGATCATCATGGTGACGCACGATCCGCATGCGTCGGCGCGCGCGGACCGCACGGTGTTTCTCTACAAGGGCCGGATTGTGGATGCGATTCCGGCATGAAGTTCGCGTCGCTCATCGTGGCCAACCTGCTGCGTCGGAAACTCCGCACCGGCCTGACGCTGGTCTCCGTGACGGTGGCGTTCATCCTCTACGCCTATCTTTCCGCCATCCGGGTGGGCCTCAGTCAGGGCGTGGATGTGGCGGGCGCGGACCGGATGCTGGTATGGCACGCGGTATCCCTCGCCCAACCGCTGCCATTGAGCTACCTCGACCGGATCAAGCGGATTCCGGGGGTGGACCTGGTGGTGCATCAGAGCTGGTTTGGCGGCATCTACCAGAACCCGCGCAACTTCTTCGCCCAAATGCCGGTGGATCCGGAGCCCTTCCTCCGCATGTACCCCGAGTTTCTCCTGCCCGAGGCCCAGAAGCAGGCGTGGCTGCGGACCCGCACCGGGGCGATTGCCGGCCGCGCCACGGCGGAACGGTTCGGGTGGAAGGTCGGGGATCGCATCCCGCTGCAGACCGGCATCTGGACCAAGCAGGACGGTTCGATGACGTGGGAGTTCGACTTGGTGGGGATCTTCGACGGCGCCAAACAGGGGACGGACACCACGCCGTTCTACTTCCGCTACGACTACTTCGACGAGACCCGGCGGATTGGCAAAGGACTGGTGGGATGGTATGTGGTCCGGGTGACCGATCCCGACCTGGCGCCGCAAGTCGCGCGGGCGATCAACGAGGAATTCGCCAATTCGTCCGCGGAGGTGAAGGCGGAATCGGAGAAGGCCTTTCTACAGGGCTGGGCGAAGCAGGTGGGGGACATCGGCACCATCCTGACCGCCATCCTGACCGCCGTGTTCTTCACCATCCTGCTCGTGGCGGGGAACACGATGGCGCAATCCGTCCGGGAACGCACCGAGGAACTCGGGGTGCTCAAGGCGGTCGGGTTTACGCACGAACAGGTGCTCGGGCTCGTGCTGGTCGAATCCTGCCTGCTTTCCGGCCTGGGTGCGGCCGTCGGACTCGGGATCGGCCGCGTGCTGACCGCCGCGGGCGATCCCACCGGCGGTGCGTTGCCGGTCTTCTTCTTTCCCCCGAGGGACATGGTCCTCGGTGCGGGATTGGGCGTCCTGCTCGGGCTGGCGAGCGGCGCGTTGCCTGCCTGGCAGGCCATGCGATTGCGCGTGGCGGACGCCCTTCGCCGGGGGTGAGTGACCGTCTCCCGATGGGTCTGAGCCGTGACCCTTCACTCAGCACAGCACCCACAGAAGGAAACGAAGGACACGATGGCAGGCCGGGTGGGAAAGCCTGCCACTGGAGACTGTCAACCCTGCACCAACCGCGGAACGATGCCGCGTCCGAAACGACAGCCCAAGTGCCGGTCAGGCAGGAACATCCACTCCCGACCCGGCCGGGGTTCGGCCTGCAACGGCTGGCGCGGTGGTGCTATTCCCAGTCCGAGAGGGTGTATTTCACCATGGGCTGGCAGACCATTGTGGACGCGGTACCGTCCTCGCCGGTGCACATGCTGGTGGCCAGGTTGCCCCACGGTTGCCAGCCTTCGGCAATCTTCGCCGCGACGTTTTCCGCCACGACCTTGGGGAGGTCGTCCGAGACAATGCAGTAGTCGATGACAACCATCGTACTCATGCCGGGAGCATGCCACAGGAGCCCGCCGAGGGAAAGCGGGACCCGTGCAGGACCGGGGAGCGGGGGGGATGACGGGTCGACCCCAGGACCCCTCACGGCGCTGATGACGGCGCCTGGGAACGGGGCCCGGACGTTCGCCCAATACGGCTGCCGGAGCCGGCCGGCGTGCCCGCGAGCATGCCCCCGCCGGAGGGAAGGGGCGGAGTTTTGTTGCCCGTCAGGGGGTGTTTCTCTTACAAACCTCGCTCAACCTCGCTCCATTGAGCGATTAGATCGCATTTGACATGAAACAGTACGCATCCGGCGACATTCGGACCTTCGGCCTGGTGGGACATGCCACCAGCGGCAAAACCATGCTGGCGGAAGCCATGCTGGCCAGCAGCGGCGTCATTGGGCGCCTCGGCAGCGTGGCCAATGGCTCCACCACGTCAGACTACCATTCCACCGAGCACACGCGGCAGATTTCGATCCATGCCACGCCGCTCCACACGGAGTGGCAGGGGAAGAAGCTCAACATCATCGATACCCCCGGCTACATGGACTTCATCAGCGAAGCCCTTGCCGCCCTCCGCGTTTGTGATTTTGCGGTGCTCACGGTTCATGGGGTGGATGGCCCCGGGGTGGGAACGGACCAGGTGTGGCAGTATGCCACGGGTTTCAACCTGCCGAAGATCATCACCATCAACATGCTCGACAAGGAGCACACCAACTACGACGGCATTCTGGCCAAGCTCCAGGAACTGTACGGCAACAAGGTGCTGCCGCTGAGCCTGCCGGTGAACGCCGGGCCCGGGTTCAACCAAATCCTCGACATCATGCGCAACGAGGTCATGACCTTCGAGGCCAACGCCAGCGGCCGGTTCACGGAGGCCCCCGCGGAGGGCGACCTCAAGGCACAAGCCCAGCAGTATCACCAGCAGCTCGTCGAGCTGATCGCCGAATCGGACGAGTCACTGCTCGAGAAGTTCTTCGAGCAGGGCGGCCTTTCCGAGGAGGAGATGCGCAGCGGTGTCCATGCCGCCTTCCAGAGCGGGCAGGTCATTCCCGTGTTCGCTGTCGCGGCCGAGACCAACATCGGTGTGACACGACTGATGGACTTCGTGGCGAAGTACGGGTCCTCCCCGCTGGACCGGAAATCGGTGACCGCCCTCGACAACAACGACAACGAGGTCAAGGTCACGGTGGACGATCCGAAGACCGTGCTCTACGTGTTCAAAACCCTCGCCGAAGAACACGTCGGCGAAATGTCGTTCTTCCGGGTCTACTCCGGCAAGGCCACCACCGGCATGGAGATGTACAACAGCGACCGGCGCACGAGCGAGCGCCTGGGCCAGATCATGGTCCTGAACGGCAAGCACCGCGAACAAGCCGGCTCCCTCGTGGCCGGCGACATCGGGGCCGTGGTCAAGCTCAAGGACACGCACACCGGCAACACGCTGTGCGATCCCTCGATCAATGTGCGTCTGCCGAAGGTGGACTTTCCCAGGCCGAACATCCACGCCGCGCTCCGGCTGAAGAGCAAGGGCGAGGAGGACAAGGTGGCCCAGGGCCTCGCCGCCCTCCACGAGGAGGATCCCACGTTCCATTACCTCGTGGACGGAGAACTGCACCAGACCGTTATTTCCGGTCAGGGCGAGCTTCACCTGCAGGTGGCCGCCGAGCGACTCAGGGGACGTTACCGGGTCGACTTCGATCTGATCGCGCCGAAGATCCGCTTCCGCGAGACGATCAAGGCGAAGGCCGATTCGAAGTACCGCCACAAGAAGCAGAGCGGTGGCGCCGGCCAGTTCGCCGAGGTTTGGATGAAGATCGAGCCCTCCCCGCGCGGCACCGGCGTCGAGTTCACCCAATCCCTCGTCGGCCAGAACGTGGATCGTGCGTTCGTGCCGTCCGTGGACAAGGGCGTGAAAGCGGCCTGCACCGAGGGCATCCTTGCGGGCTACACCGTCGTGGACGTGAAGATCGACTTTTACGACGGCAAGATGCACCCGGTGGACTCGAAGGACGTCGCCTTCCAGATCGCCGGCAAGGAGGCCTTCAAGGAGGCGTTCCTCAAGGCAAGGCCCTGCATGCTCGAGCCCATCCACCTTGTCACCATCAAGGTGCCGGACGAGGCGATGGGGGCGGTGATCGGCGATCTTTCGGGTCGGCGCGGCAAGATCCTGGGCATGGACGCCGAGGGCGGGTTCCAGCTCATCCGCGCGCAGATCCCGGCGATGGAACTCTACCAGTACTCCACCGCGCTGCGCTCCCTCACCGGCGGTCGGGCCGTCCACATGGAGGAGTTCGATCACTACGAGGAGATGCCGAAGGAAATGGAGGCGAAGGTCATCGCCGAGAGCAAGAAGCGGGACGAGGAAGAGGAATAGCCCTGTCCTCCGACCGGTGATCTCACGGCCGCGGGCAGCAATGTCCGCGGCCTTTCCATCGGTGAACCGAGCGACGGGGTCAGTTCTGCAGCCTTGGGCCGCGCCCCCTCCGCCAATAGTGAGGACTGCCCCCAGGGCGGCCGAACGGGTTCCTGGTCCCATTGCAGCCAGAATCACGAGCAGGGCTCCTGATGAACGCAACGATAACCAGCCACCCGGCGGAAGGTCTGCGCGCCGGCGACGCCGGGCTCGTCGTGTCCTGTGGCGATCGGGAGGTGCCTGTGCTGTTCGTGCGCAACCTGCGCGCGCGCCGCTACATCCTGCGGCTCCGGGCGGACGGCGCCGCGCGGGTGACTGTCCCGCGGGGGGGCAGTCTGAGGGAGGCCCAGGCGTTCCTGCTGCGGCAGCTTTGCTGGCTGGAACGGCAGATTCGTCGCCTGGACGGCGCGGCCGACCGGGAGGATTCCTGGCAGGTTGGGGGCACAATCCTCTTCCGTGGCGAGGAACGTCGGCTGGAGTTGGAAACGGACCCGGCCGGCCGGCCCTGCCTGGTCTTTGCCGACCAACGCGTTGACCTCAAGGAAGCGCAAGCGCCGGTGCGTCCGTTGCTGCTCCGGCATCTCTGGTTGCTGGCGTGGCGGGAACTGCCACCTCTGACCCTGGCCTTCGCCGCCGATCACGGGCTCGAGGTGAAACGGGTCACCGTGCGCAACCAGCGCAGTCGCTGGGGGTCCTGCTCGCGTCGAGGGACCATCTCCCTGAACTGGCGGCTCGTGCTCATGCCGGAGGCCGCCCGCGATTACGTCATCCTCCATGAACTGATGCATCTCCGGCAGCCGAACCACTCGGCGAAGTTCTGGCGGGAAGTGGCGGTGGTCTGCCCCGGTTACCGGGAAGCGGAACGATGGATTCGCCAGCATCGCGCGCGGCTGCGGTGATTTGATATGAAACGACGCAAACTGCAAACGGTGCTGGACGAGATCGGCACGCTCCTCGCGGATGTCACGAGACCTCCGAGAGACTACGCCCTGGCACACGCCGTGGGGGATCTTGCGGTCCTGCTCTATCAAACACTTGATAACGTTGCAACGGCGCGAGCGGTCGTGGAGGTCGCTTGCGAGATCCGCGCCTCGACCGGTCCGGGCAGCCGGGTGGCGGAGGAACGGCTCATGAGGAGTCTGGAGAGCCTCGCCTGGCGGGGTCGCTGCCGGCTGGAGGACGCCCAGTTCCCGCGTCTGCCTGGACTCAGTGCCATCGCCGAGGCGCCGCCGGAAATGCAACCGACCTTGCAAGTGCTCCGAGAACTGCACGATTTCGCAATGACCTGCTTCGCGTTCACGCGGCCTCGGGACGCCTTTGGCGGACGGAGGCGCGCCATGGCTTTCGATATCCTTGCCGAGGTGGGTCAGTGCATCGACCTGCCCGAGGTCGTGAACCTGGCCCGCCAAGCATTGCGGAAGCCCCGGTCCGTCGAAGCGAGGCAGGCGGCGGAGTTCCTTCATCACTACCTGGCCGCGCGGGACCAGGCGCCCGACGACGCGACGACGAAGGACCTTCTGGGCCTGGCCAGTCGGACGGATACCCGGTCGACGGCCTTCAGTGCGCTCAACGCGCTGGTCGAGACGCGCTCGATCAGCGAGTTCGAAGCCTTGGATCGACTGGACGACTGGAAAAGCAGGCATTGAGCAGGTGACGGCGCGCCCTGTGCCCACCAATGCAGGACAGGATTCACAGGATGGACAGGATGTTCGGAGGCCCGCCTCGGCCGGCTTTTCTGTCCCTATGACAATCCTGTCAATCCTGTGGATCCTGTCAAAGACCACCTCATTCCCGCGCTTCCGCGGGTCGAACTTCTTCCAGTCCCCGCTTCAACGGCTTCCGATTGGCGACGACGTTGCTAGAGCATTTCCAGAAAAGCTGTAGCCGCCCCGACCTCGGTCGGGGTGCATACCAATCCGCGAGGGAATCCAAGTGCGTGGACTAACGTCCACGGCTACGGAACTTATTGAAACGCTCTAAACTGAGCCGCCCCGTGGAACACGAGGGCAGGGCCGGCGCTTCGAGTGGCCGGCGCTCTCACCGCGGGGCCAGGCCGGAGGGGCTTCACACGGTGAATGGACTGCACCGGGTCGCGGTCCAACTCGGGAATCACGTTCCCCAAGTGCCATGAAGCGGACTGTTGCATTGCCCCTTGTTGCCGCCACCATGTTCATCTGGGCCGCCTCAGCTGCCGAAGTCCTGGCACCTCTGCCTCTGGAACTCCCGCCGCCGGTCTTTGCCAGCTGGATCTTCGACCCCGCTCCCCGTCCCAACGTCGAGCCATACCCCAAGACGCTGCGGCCGCCATTCCTCGCACAGGTAGGCATCACCAACCTGGCTCGTGGCAAACCGGTCACCAGCAGCGATCCCAACCCGGTCTCCGGTCAGCTCAAGCAGATCACGGATGGCGGCAAGGAGGCGTGCCGCGAGAGCTTGGCGGAACTGCATCGGGGAACGCAATGGGTGCAGATCGATCTCGGCGCGCCGGCGCGGTTGGCGGCGGTGACGATCTGGCACGCGCACCATGAGCCGGTCATCTGCTACGACGTTGTGGTGCAAGCGGCCAACGATCCCGAGTTCAAGGAGGGCGTGACCACCCTGTTCAACAACGACCGCGACAACTCGTCCGGCCTGGGCGCAGGCGAGGACCCGATGTACCTGGAGACGAACGAGGGTAGGCTCATCGATGCGCGGGGTGCGAAGGCGCGCTACGTCCGCCTTTACAGCCGATCCAGCACGTTCACCGCGTACAATCCCTACATGGAGGTGGAGGCATGGGGGCGTGCGGAGTAGGGGCGGCTGCCGGCTTGGATCGCAGATCCGAGATCTCAAATCTCAGAATCTCAAATTGCCGA
>JACKPV010000004.1 GCA_024233305.1 Verrucomicrobiales bacterium | reverse complement strand
TCGCCTTTACGGGCGGTGCGGAGGGTCATGGACTGGCCGCATTGTGGGCAGGTGGGGCTCTTGTCTGACTTGTCGGACCGGTCAGACTCGTCGGACTCGTCGGACAGGCGCTTCTGCTTGCGCGCCCGGTACAGCTTCTCCGTAAACCCACCCTTCTCCAGAAACTCCCTCCCCTGGCTGTGAATCTGTCGTGTCAGCAGATACGCCGCCTGATTCACGGCGCACAGCATGGCGTTCGCCGCCAGTTCCGGCTTGGCTTTCTTCACGAACTCCGCCAACCCCAGCAGCCCGGTCAGACGTACCACACCCGGTTTGGCGGGTGGCAACTCTGGGGCATGGTCATGCGCAAGACGTGCTCGCATTGCCAGGGCGCGTCGCGAGTCCTTCGGCCAAATCCTCAAACCGCGCTGCTGCAGGAAGCTCTCGTAGTCCGGGAGCAGTTCATCATTCAAGCTGGCCCGCGCCACGTTCGTGAGCTTCAACTCGCTCTTGCGGGAAGTCGCCGCCGCACCACTGCCCTCGCTGATGTAGCGTACCCCGCTCCGCGCCGCCTGGACCATCTGATCGGTCATCCGTCGGTCGGCCGGGAGGAACCGCCGGCAGAACACCACCGTGGCGTCATAGACCGCTTCCGCGACCTTGTAGCTGCGCAGGTTCCGGTAACGGCCGTGCGGCAGGAGCGGATCGAGTCTCTCAGAGGAGTTCATCAGGGCAAGTGTAGCCCGGAAACTATCCTCATGACTAGCTTTGATCGCCAGTAGACCGCCGACGGATTGCGGTCGGCGCAGTGCACCTCGAACTCGCCACACAGGTCGGATTTCGGGCTTCGGGGATTGAGAAATGGGGCTCGTGGAACTCGCCCCTCGGGGCGGGTGTCTTGGCGCCTTTGCGTCTTCGCGCGAGTTCCATCATCCATTGCCGTCCGGTTGGTGCGGCGATCGGACCCGCCCCGCAAAGGGATTGGCGGGAGGCAACCCGTGCGGCCCACATGAAGGTGACGAAAAGGCGGACGGAGTAACCCGCCCGCCTTGGTTCATGCGTCTTGCCGGCGCCAACTCAATGAGTGGGCAGGCCCGCCACCATCAGGGCCACGCGGATCCATGCCTCCAACGTGTCATAGCCCTGGACGGCGAGGGGAACGGCGCGGAACCCGATCCACAACCACAGCACCGCCGAGACGGAGATCGGCTGAACCCGCCCCCCGGATCTCCGCTTGTCCTCTCGCGCCCGCCGCGCTTCGAAATCGGCCACGCAGGCCGCCCTGGCGCGGTCGTATTCCTTGGCGGTCCGGGGCGGCCGGCCCGGAGTCCTGGCGGCTTCCTCCAGCCAGCTCTCGGGGATGTGGACCCCGTCGAAGGCCGGCAGGAGCTGCGTGTCGGCTGGCCCGGGACCGGGCGTCGCCGACGGCTGCCCGTGCTTGTGTGCGTTGTTCGCATGGTTGCCCTCGATGCGAGGGCTGCCGTTTGTTCTGCGTATGTTCATGACGATTCGTTTCCGTTTCGTGAGCGGTTGGAATCGTCACGCGCGTGACTCTTGGTCTGATCAGCCGGTCTCGGTTCCACTCGTGGCCGAAACCGATGGGAACTTAGCCCGTGTGAAGGTGGAGGCTCAAAAGGCCACAACGGACAAGCGACCGATGGACCAGCGGCCAACTTCTGTCCGATTCTGTCCGAAACTGCCGGCTGGCCTTTCACCCGATCTGAATGGAGACTCCCTTGGCAGCCATGAAAGCGAAGCGTCGCAACGAAACGGCAAAGCGCGCCAGTGAGTCTCCGGAAACCCGGAAGAAGATCGATCGGCTGAAGTTCTTGATGGACTACCAGCAGCCAAAGGTGAACTACACGCTGCTGGACATATATGTTCCCGGCGCATCGCGCGAACTTCGCGGCGGGACGCGCCGCGTGGGGGGTACCGGTGCGGGGAAACTGGCCACGGCCTTCTGGGGGTTGCACGAGCAACCCGAGCTGGCGGGCATGTCAAATGAGGAGAATCGAAGCCGCGTCGATGCTCTCTGGACGGACTTGGGGAAGGAGATCAACAACGGCACTGTGCTTCCTTCGTCCATCGACCCAGCGGCGTTCAACCGGCTGTTTGTCGAGTGGTTCTTTTCTCTGCCGCCTTCACGTCCTCTGGCTTCTTTGAAGCCTTACTTGGAAGCGGTGTTCGAGCACCTGTCCGAGCTGCCGTTGGCTGCAGTGACCTCCACTCCTCAGTCGTCCGGCACGTCGCGAGCGCGGATGAGCCTGCCCGGCGTTTATGTCGGTTTGGACACGCGCACGCCACGAATGCCGGAGGACCTGGAAGCGCAACACCGATCCGGCCTGCTGCGACACCCGGAGCAGGAGAAGACCCCGATTTCCGCACTTGAAGCGCTTGCTGAGAATCCTCATGTCGTTCTTTTGGGCGATCCTGGTGCCGGGAAGTCCACGTTTGCCAAGCATCTCTGCGTCTGCCTTGCAGCGCAGGGGTTGGATCAGAAGGGCGACTGGGGCGTGCGTGTTCAGCCACTTCCGGGGGGAGATGCGAACTTGGTCCCGATCTTCGTCGAATTGCGCCGCTTTGCCGACAGACTGACCGTGTCGCCGACCGCCGGCACGTTGGCGCGGCAGTTGTGGAACTTCATCCAGGATTCCCTCAACGATTATCCTCTTGATCAAGCCGCCATCGGGCGCGCCCTGCAGAATGCGCTCCAGAATGGGCGGGGCTTGGTGGTGTTCGACGGGTTGGACGAAGTCGCGACTCAGGAGCGAAAACTGCTCGTGCGGGATGCAATCGAGCAGTTTGCCAGCGGCAACTTCAATCGCAGTAGGATGGTCATCACATGCCGGACGCGCTCGTACCGCGACAGACCCTGGCAGTTCTCACCTCCTGACGAGGACAATCCCCACGGTTTTGGCGGCCCGTTTGAACTCGCGGATTTCGACGAGGTGAAGATTCAGGGCTTCGTTCGCCGCTGGTATGTGGAGCGAGGGAAGGTGGATCGCCTTCCGGACGATGACGTCAAGCGTTTGATTGACTCGCTTTGGGACGCCATTCGCGACCCGCACTTTCCCGAACTCATCGAGGTCGCGCGCAGTCCGCTTCGATTGACGGTGATGGCGCTGGTCCACAACCACGACGAGAGCCTCCCGCGCGAGAGCGCCAAGCTCTACTCGCGCATGGTGGAGATCCTCCTTTTCCGTTGGGAAGGAGTCCGATGGCGGGGGCATCCGCACGCGGCAAGTCTCGTCAGGTTGCTCGCCGAAGCCGAGGTGAAGGAGCCGGACTTCATTCAGGAACTTGCACGCCTCGCACACGACGTACATGCGCGCGCAGCCAAGAATGGTCCGTTACCTGCCGGTGACTCCAAGGAGACTGGTGGGGAATCCGAGGCGCACTCCCGAGAAGACCAATCCCTCAAAGTGCTCAAGGATGACCTGGAAAAGGCGCTCAAACGGCTTCATTCCCAAGGAGACGGCATCTGGCGCGCGCGGGTGATCGCCCTGATCAAGGAGCGTGCCGGGCTGTTGATGGAAGTGGATGAGGACGTTTTCGATTTTCCTCACGCCTCTTTCCGGGAATACCTTGCCGGGCTGCACCTTGCCAACTCCCCCGACTTCCCACAATGCGGTGACCTGATTGACCCGTCGCGTCACTGGTGGGAGGTCGTCAAGTGGGCTGCCGGCTGGATCATGCACGTCAACACGTATCAGTTGGCGCGGCCATCGCTGCGGGACTTGGTAAAACTCCTGGCAGGCTCCGAACCACTCACGGCACCGGCTGCGTGGCTGAAGGTCATCCTCGCCGGTGAGGTTGTTGTCATCATGCGCGGCGATGCGCTCGTGAAGCTGCAGGACGGGCGGGCCTGTTTGGACTTGGTGAAACAGCGGCTCCTCAAAGTGATGAAGGGCAGCGTTCCTTCGCCATCCGAGCGCGAGCAAGCAGGAATTGTCCTCGGCAAGCTGGGAGATCCCCGCGACGGGGTTGAGCTGAGAGAGGACGGCCTGCCAGACATTGACTGGGTGGACCTTCCAGCGGGCCGGTTCGAATTGGGCATCAGCAGGCGTGCATTCAAGATCGAGAGGCCTCTCCGGATCAGCCGATATCCGGTGACTTGGAAGCAGTACCAGGCGTTTGTGGATGCTCCCGACGGCTATCGCGAGGAATCGCACTGGGCTTGGCTTGCGGAGGCGCACCAGTGGTGGCGGAAGAACAAGGACAGCGGACCGGAGGACTACGAACCGGTCTTCCAGACGCCCAATCATCCTCGGGTGGGGGTGTGCTGGTTCGAGGCGGTGGCCTTCTGCCGCTGGCTTTCGGAGAAACTGGGGCAAGAGGTACGTCTGCCCCACGAAGGCGAGTGGGAGTGGGCGGCACGATGCGTCTTGAAGGAGGACAAACGGGGCAGGCCGCCTCGCGCGGAGGCTCACAATCTCAGATTCCCTTGGGGCCGCGACGCTGACAACGAACTGGCCGACCGGTGCAATTGCTGGCAAACCGGCATTCGCCACACCAGTGCCGTGGGGCTGTTCCCGGACGGCAAGGCGAAGTGTGGTGCGATGGATCTCAGCGGTAACGTCTGGGAGTGGTGCGACAACTGGCACGACGACAAGTCGAAGTCATCGCGCGTGTTGCGGGGCGGGTCGTGGGCCTACATCAATCCCGAGTACCTGTCCTGTGCGTTTCGCTACGTCGACTCGCCCGGCTACCGTCTCGACTTCATCGGGTTTCGATGTGTGTGGGTGGGGTTGGCGTCGGCAGCCGGGTGACTTCGTGTTTCCCCTTTGCTCTTTGGTCCTTTTACCCTTTTCCCTTTTTCCCGCCGCCAGGCGGCGTAGCGGCGGACTGGTGTCCGCCGGCTCGAGATTGGTTTCTCCTGCAAGCGGGGGTAAGTGGGCACCGCGGCGAAACCGGTGGATTTTAGCTATGCCGTGGCAGCGAAGAGAGAGCTGCAGAGGTTGGGGCCGGATTGAAGGGGCTTCGTGCGGTGGCGGGCGGCGTTCATGAAGTCGCTTAAATGATCGGGTCGGATGGCTTTGGCCCAGAGTTCGCGTCGCAACTCGTTGATGAGATCCTGGGTGGAGGGGCGGATCTTCTTGTCGGGTTTGCGCCACTTGGCCTCGGGAATGACCGCGGGTTTGCCGCCCTTGCCATAGGCCCTGAT
Organism: Verrucomicrobiales bacterium; assembly: GCA_024233305.1. Lineage (GTDB taxonomy): Bacteria > Verrucomicrobiota > Verrucomicrobiia > Limisphaerales > J093 > J093. The sequence continues at coordinate 11,478 of JACKPV010000004.1, read as the reverse complement.
GGCGGCAACCAGGAGCAAGGCGTAGGCAGCCACGGCGGTGGCCGGGACGGATTGGGCCGAGTGGGGATTGCGTACCTGGGCCTGACCGACGCCGAGGATCGTTTTCTCGTCGCGATGGTTGAGTTCGATGTCCCAGCGCCAGACGTACTCCTGGAGGATGTCCTGAAGGGGCAGTTGGGGGTCGGTACAGATGAGGTAGGCGGGCTGGGTGTAGGCGAGCCGGGCGCCCCGGCGCGGGCGGAAGCCGATTGGGCGGATGATCACCAGGCGCAAGTCGGTCGCCCCGGCAATGGGTGAGCGCACCGGCGCGAGGGTCTTGACCTCGAACTTCCTGGTCTTGCCGTTGACCCGTGCGCGCACCGGTTGCCAGGGAACCGAATCGTCCTGCCGGATCTTCTCCGGGGTGAGCAGACGCTTTCCGTAAACACGCCTGCGGCCCGTCTGGGTTTGCTCGGGGGGTTCGGGTTTCGCATGGAGACGGGCGTCCTTGCGGATGCGGCCGATCAGGGCGGTGTTCTCGGGCAGGTGGCGCACCACCTTGGAGTTGGTGTAGCTGCCGTCGACCAACACGCGCAATGGCGGGGTCGGCCCGCCTTGTTCGTGTGCCCGCTGCCGTTGGAGCTCCGCGAGGGTGTCGATGGCCAGGACGTTGAGGTTGCGCTGTTTCATCTCTTCCCGGTAGCGCTCGAAGAGTTCGGGGGCGGAGTCGCAGCGTGGTTTGCGGGGAGTGGAGGCGTCCCGGAAGCCGATGGGGACCATGCGCACGTCGCCGTGTTCATCGGGCACGGCCGCGCTCAAGGCCTGCTCGCGTTGGGCCCAGACGAGGTTGACTTGGAAGGCGGGCCCCAGCGGATCCCGGCGGAAGGCGGCCCCGGGGATGAAGCGGCCGCGCTTGCGCAGGATCGTGTCGTCGAGGGCGACACACAACGGTTGGTCCGGCAACCCGAGGGCTTCGACCTCCCGGCGCACTTGCCCGAAGATCGCAGCGGGATCGACGCGGTCCTTGGCGTAGAGGGAGTAATGACCGGTCCAGTCCTGGAATTGGCGGCCAAAGACGGCGATCAGGCCTGAGAGGGTATGCCGACCGGGGCAGACCAGATGAGCCAGGAGGTGTTCGCGCAGCCGCCGCTGGCAGGAATCGGCGGTCGCGGCCCGCAGGGCACACTCTCCCCAGAGTTGCTCCCACTGGGTCAGGAGTGGCGTGGCGTTTTTTTTTCCCGAATCTGCACCGGGGAGGGAGGAACCACCGGCCGATGAGCGATGATGTTGGCCTTGTTCTCGATGATCCACTCGATGGTCTCGCCTTTCTGGAACTCGAGGGCTTCGGCGACGGCGGTGGGGAAGTTGATGTAGTACTGGTCGGCGCCGGTCTTGCGGGAGATGAGTTGGACTTTGGTGGGGTATCCCATGGTGGGTGCTCAGGGTTTGAGGTTTGATGTGGTGACGCAAATATCTAGCGCATATACTAGAGTCGAAGTCCGCAAAGAATCAAGGCAAATCTGGGCAAAACTCCTCAATAACTAGTCCGCCAATCTAGTGAGAACCAATCTCGAGGCGGCGGACTGGTGTCCGCCGGAACTCCCCCGTCCAGATTGCGGGTAGGTTCGGTCCTGCCCGTATTGCCGCAGGATCGGTTTCGGCGCTCGCCAGAGCGCCGCTACGAGCGGGACTTCTCCACCTGCTTGAGCCAGCCGCCGGTCATGCGCCCGATTTCATCCAATCGGCCGGAGACGAACAGAAGTTGCCGCTCGCTGATCCAGCCACGCTCAGAAATCAGCCGCCAGAACACGCGGAGTTTTTCGAGAGCGAGGTTCAGTCGCCGGAGCGGCGCCTGCTTTGTCGGGGGAGGTGAGTGGATGGCTTCGATCACGTATTCCAGGCAGTCCAGCGTGAGCCGGTCCACGCGTTCGCCAAAGGTGAACCGGTGGCTCCGGGGCAGGGCGGCGGTGCGGTCGAGTGTCCAGCCGACGAGATCGACCAACGCGGTATAGATGGGAGGACGGTTTGTGGGCATTTTCATTCGTAAGTCAACAACGTGGACGATAGCCGACGTGGCGTCCTGGGAGAATCTCCGTCAGGCATCGCGTCGGGCAGCGAAAGGGAAGCGGCGTCGGCCCGACGTGGAGTCCTGGCTGCTCCGGGAGGAGAGCGAACTGCTGGGGTTGAGGGACGAGCTGTTGGCCGGCGAATACCGCCCCGGTTCCTACCGGTTCTTCGAAATCCGGGAGCCGAAGCGGCGGATGATTGCTGCGGCGCCGTTTCGGGATCGGGTGGTGCATCACGCGCTGTGTCAGTTCATGGCGCCGGTGCTGGAACGACGGTTCATTGCCCGGAGTTTCTCCTGTCAGGTGGGTAAGGGGACCACGGCGGCGCGGGAATGCTGCCGCTGGCTGACGAATCGATACCGGTTTGTGCTGAAGTGCGACGTCCGCAAGTTCTTCCCAAACATCGACCACGCGATCTTGCTGGAGAAACTGGACGGCGTGAGCCGTTGCCCGGTGGTGTGGTCCCTGATTCAAGCCATTCTCAGCAGCTTCTGGACGGATGACAAACCACCGCCGGAATGGTCTCCCGGCGACGATCTCCTGGCCGCCACACGTTCCCGCGGACTGCCCATCGGCAACCTGACCAGCCAGCTCTGGGGCAACTTCCTCCTGGACGAAGTGGACCACTGGATCGCGGAAGACGAACGCCACGGCGCGTATCTCCGTTACACCGACGACTTCCTGCTCTTCGGGGATGACAAACGGAGGTTGTCGGAGCTGCGGGCGGCGATTGTGGAGCGCCTGGCCCGTTTGCGTCTGAAGTTGGCGGAACCCAAGTCCCGCCTGCTCACCACGGCGGAAGGCGTGCCCTTCTGCGGCTTCCGGTTTGTGCCGGGCCTCCGCCCCCGGATCCTGGGCGCCACCAAACGCCGCTTCGAGCAGCGCTGCCGCCGCCTCTTTCACGGAAACCGCATCCGCCGCCTGAGCGAAACGGTCTTCGCCTGGTACCAGTTCAGCCGGGAAGGAAACAGCACGGGCTTGCGCCAAGGTTACTGCGCTCCGGGGCATCTGTTGCCCGCGAGTGCGCCAGGGCGATGACGGAGACTGACCTCCACGCTTGTGATCCAGACAGGAAAGCTGTTGCCGAAGCCCTTCGTGTGGTTAGTATTCCGCCAATCGAATCAGCAACACCGTTCGGAGGTAACCGATGACAATTGATGGTCTCATGAGCCTGCCCGGCTTGAATGCTGAGGGTGACAAAGCTTCGGCTCAGATCCGCAAGTGGCTGGGGGCGATCGAATCAATTGACGGGGATCACCTCGCTCATTTGAGCGAGATCGTGGCCGCTTGCGGGAAGTTGTGGGAACATCCGCATCATCACCACTTCACCACGCACGGTTTGGCCCATTCGGGCCGCATCATCGCCCGATTGGCTGACTGGCTGTCCGCTAACCAGGGGCACGTCCTGGAGCCGGAGGAGGCGTTTCTCCTGATTGGCGCGTGTTACCTGCATGACGTGGGTATGCAGTGCGTTTGTCCGGCCCTGTTGCAGGCCGAGGGGATTGCTGTCTCGTCTGAGCAGATTGCCGCTCTGGACTATTCTCTGCTTGAGCAGATACGCCAGAGGCATTCGTTCCTGAGCGAGCGGATGATCCGGGATGCGTGCAGACCAGTTAAGGAACGCGAGTACCCGGAGTTCGCCCTTCAGGCGCAGTCCTTTTCCCAAGAGGCGCAACTCATGGCGATCCTCTCCCGGCATCATGTTGGGCCCGTTTCCGCCGTTCCGCAGAAGTACCGAGAGAACAAGCGTTGTCATCAGGTGGCCCCAGCGGTCCGGTTGATGATGCTGATCCATCTGCTCCGGATCGGGGATGCGCTTGATGCTGACGCTCGACGCCTTCCCAAGGATTTCCTGGAACGGCATCCCTGGGAAAAGATCCCACCGAAAGAGCAGTTGCACATCCTCAAGCATTTCTGTACGGCCAGCATCCAGAGGGAGGGGATGGGCTTCTTCGCCTTTCACTACAACTTTCCGAAGAACGCGGGGGACATCAAACTTGATCTGCCGGAGCTCTCCGAGAAACCCCTGCGCCAACACCTGCTCGATGCCCGCTCGCTGTTGAACGACGAAGGAATCGCGCTCACCTCGGTTCAGCGGTTCCCCGGCAACGACGACGCCGAATGTCCGTATCCCGTGACCGATGCCGTGCGGGCGGAGTTTCGAACTCTTGCCGCCCCCCGAATTCAACGCGATCCGACCGCCTATCTTTCCTGGCTCTACGCCTACACGTCGCACATCGACATCCGCGGCCTATCGGTGGGCGGCGGTAAGGCGCACCGGTTTCCCATCGAGGAGTTGTACATCCCTCTCACGATGGCGGGCTGGGAACGCGAGCCACGGCGCGCTGACAAGCCGGGACTTGTGGAAGTGGAGGAGTCAGCGCATCCGGAGCTACACAAAGCGCTGCAAATGCCCAGGCTTGTCATCGTGGGCGATCCGGGGGCCGGCAAGAGCACGTTCGTGCACCGGATTTCAGCGGCCTTGTGCGACTCCTGGCTGGGTCGCGACCCCGAGGTCGCGGCGAAGCGTCTGGGGCTCGCTGAGCGCCCGCTGCCGGTCCTGATCCGCGTTGCCGAGCTGGCCGACCACCTTGAGAAGCGCCAGGCAGCCGGGCCAGGGTTGCCCGATGACCCTCACTCGCCGGATTGGCTGGCAGTCTTCCTTGGCGAGTCCGCCTCGCGATGGCTCTGGAACCTCGATGCCGGGTACTTCCGCAAGCACTTTGAGGACGGGACGGCGATCCTTCTGCTCGACGGCCTGGATGAAGCGCCCACGGTGGCGGTTCGAGAGAGAATCAGCGCGATCGTGCAACAAGCGGCCGCGACCTACTCTCGTTGCCGGTTTGTGGTGACGAGCCGTCCCGGCGCCTACGTGGACAGCGTCGTGTTGCCTGGCTTCACGCCGGCCCGCATCGAGCCGCTGACCGATGCTGCCGTGGACGGATTCTTCGGAAAATGGTCCGAGGCGCTGTTCCATGACACTCCCGATCGGGTGCAGTCCCACCGTGCCGAACTGACGGAGGCCCTGCGGTGCCGACCGGAAATCCGTCGTCTCGCCCGCAATCCGGTGATGTTGACCGCTCTCGCGGTGGTGCATTGGAACGAGAGACGGATGCCGGAGCAACGAGTGGACCTGTATGAGTCCATCATGAAGTGGCTGGCTTTGTCACGGGAGAGCAAACCCGATCGTCTATCCCCCGATTTGACCCTGGAGCGCATGGCCGAACTGGCGCTGGCCATGCAGGATGCGGAGGGAGGGCGGAAACGACAGGCCCCCCGCCGCTGGGCCGCGGAACAGATCGCTCATCACTGGTATGATCTCCCAGAGCAAGAGCGGGTTCCGGCCGCGGAGCGCTTCCTTCTGGAGGAGGAACTGGACAGCGGCATTGTGGTGGGCCGAGGCGGGGAGGTGCTGTTCTGGCATCTGACATTTCAGGAGTACCTTGCCGCTTGCGCGCTGGCCGCCCTCGATGGCGAGGACCGCAACTCCCGTCTCCTCCGGCAACCGCGGAAACTGTATGCCTCGGAGTGGCGCGAGACGGTTGCGCTATTTGCCATGGAATTCCGGAAGCGCCGCGGCGAACGTCTTACCCAGCAGATGGTCGGCACGATCCTCGACAACCTGGAGGCGGATGCTGCGCTGGCCGATCAAGCGCAATGCGCCGGGCTCCTGGGGGCGGTTCTGCGTGATCTCACGGTCATGCGATTTGAGCCGAAGGATCCCCGCTACCCCGCGCTCATGGAACGTGTCATGGCGATCTTTCACCCGGAGAAGTCCGCTGCTGTTCCAATCCGGGATGCCATCGCCGCCGCGGAGGCGCTGGGTCAGGCTGGAGACCCGAGATTCGCGAACTCGGCCCGCGCAGGAAACTGGGTGAATCTGTCCGCCTGCGATTTCAAAACGCGGCGGGGCAAGTGCCCGGTCCGCCTCGATGCTTACTCCATCGGCCGCTATCCGGTAACGGTGCAAGAGTATGCCGAGTTCATCGACGCCGGAGGATACCGCGATGAGCAATGGTGGCCGGCAGGCGGATTCGGGCAGTGGTCCGAACCCCGTGAGTGGGAGGAACAAGTCGCACATCCTACCCGGCCCGTGGTGGGCGTGAGTTGGTTCGAGGCGAGCGCCTATGCCAAGTGGCGGGGCGCCCGGCTGCCCGACGAAGCAGAATGGGAACGAGCGGCTGCGGGCACGGAAGGCCGGGAGTATCCGTGGGGTGATTCCGCCCCCGACGAGCGCTTGGCCAACTGGAATCACAATGTTGGCGCACCCACCCCCGTTGGCGTCTATCCCAGCGGCTCGACACCGGAAGGCATCGCCGACCTGGCCGGCAATGTCTGGGAGTGGTGTGAGAACTGGTACAATGAGGAGACAAAGTCATCGCGCGTGTTGCGGGGCGGGTCGTGGGCCGACTTCAGTCCCGAGTACCTGTCCTGTGCGTATCGCCGCAACTTCGCGCCCGACTTCCGTCTCTACGACGTCGGGTTTCGATGTGTGTGGGTGGGGTTGGCGTCGGCAGCAGGGTGACCGCGCGTTTACCCTTTGTTCTTTGAACCTTTTGCCCTTTTCCCTTTTTCTGTTTTCTCTTTCCCCCGTCGCGCAGCGGCGGCGGATGCGATTTCCGGGACCGCATTCATCCCGGGAAGTGGTGTGGGCGGCCGAAGCGCGTGTTGCGGGGCGGGTCGTGGGCCAACAACAATCCCGAGAACCTGTCCTGTGCGTATCGCAACAACAACACGCCCGACAACCGTAACAACAACATCGGGTTTCGATGTGTGTGGGTGGGGTTGGCGTCGGCAGCAAGGTGGCGACACCGGAGATTCGGCGAGGTGCCGGGTGGGGAACGCCCCTGCCCGGCGAGTGCCAAGAGGTCACCTAACCGCCCGTTCCACGCCCCGCGCAGGCGGCTGAGGCGTGGCGAATCCGTGAAATCGGTGTCATCCGTGTCTCCACGTTCCGCACCCGCGGGGAAAACACGCGGCGACGGGCGGTGGCCGGTAATCCCGCAACGCGGGACGAAAGTCATCGCCCGTCATTCCTCCCGTAGCGTAGCGGCGAACTGGCGTTCGCCTAACGTACCCCTCCGCAGTGGCGGACTCGCGTCCGCCGAGGGTTGTTTCGCCTGCATTCCGGGGCGCCGGTTTCCCCATCGGCCGGGCTCCCGGATCCTCGCGTGGCGTGCGGGTTTGGAAACCCGCGATACAGCAGACTCGGAGGTCTGCGCTACGACCTTGTCACTGGCCCTGTTGTGGGGCCGGGCTTTCCGCTTGGCAATACCCGGTGGGGAGATACAGACTCCGCTCAAGCCACCAGGGTCTGATACCGCCCGGGCCGTGGCATGGGCAGCAGCGTCAAACGCAGGAGTGCATGCATGAACATGAGTCATTCAATCCGTGTTACCTCGCTTCGTCGTCTCCCTTGGTTGGTTGCCGGGCTTGGCCTGCTTGCCCAAGCCGCGGAGGCTACCCTCGATTTCGATACCCTCGCGAACGGTTACGGGTTCGACGGAGCCCACCAGGCGTACGCCGATTTGGGCGGAGGTCGCGGCGTGCTGATCCAAGGGGTTTACGGCAGCCAACCGGAAGTGTTCACGCCCGCCACTCCCACCGCCTCCGGGGATCGTGCCCTGCGCAACCGGCCATTCAGCGGCAATGAATTCGGGAGTGCGAACGATGCGGTGGAGTTCGTGCTGGTGGGTTTCAGCTCCGATCAGGTGGAACTGGCGGTCGGGCTGAGCGAGCACGCCGCCTCTCCCGTGACCGCCACGCTGCGTGCCGGTCGCCGGGCTGGGGATGTGTTCGTCCCCCTGGGGATCGAGGATTCGTTGGGCCTGGGATCCGAGCCGGTCGGTCCCACGGCGGCCAACACCCTGACCGTGACTTCGCCAACCGGCGCCATCGGAGCGTTTCGGGTGACCTATGGCAGTTCGGCCGCCCCGGAGGTGATCGACGGAATCCGGATTCGGGTCTGGGAGGGGGACAAACCCCCGCCCATCGAAGACCTGATCCCACCGGTGGTGCATCTGACGAGCCCGGCGCCGGATACAGACGAGGCACCCGCCCGCAATGTGACCGACTCCGCGGTGATCACCGTGGCGGGATACATCGAAGAGAATCTCGGCGTGACTTTGATCGAAGCCCGTTCCGGGGTGGTCCCCTCCCGGGGGCCGGCGACCTGGAACGACTGGCAGCCGATCGTGCCGATCGGGGTGGCCCCGACGATCGTGTTCAGCGCTCCCCTCCGTCTCTCGGCCACCGAGGGATTCCACCGTGTCGAGATACGCGCCACTGACGTGGGGGGGAACCTGGGCACGGCAACCAGCTACATCTACTATGACGTCCCGCGACCGCCACCGCCGGTCCTGCCGGAGAATCAGAACTTCGTGGCGGACGGTTTGGAGGTCCTTCAGGTGATTCAGAGCGGCGACCATGCTCATCGGTTGATCGCCAACAAACCGACGGCCGTGCGGGTTTATGCCCACGTCGAGACCGGAGTCCAGGTCCGCGGCGTGGACTGCAGTCTCATGGCGTATCGGGGGGGCGAGCCGCTGGCGGAACGCCCGCTCCGCGCGTTGAACCGCGTGCGACTCTCACCGGGAGACCACTGGCTTACCCAACGCTGGCGCGGGATGGATGATGACCTTTACGGTGCGCGGTCGGACTACACCCACGGATTTGACTTTGTCATCCCCATCGAATGGACCGCGCCCGGCCATGTGGAGTTCGTCGCCACGGTGAACCCGTTCAACGGTGTGCCCGAGGGAGACGGCATGTACAACCCGCGGAACAACACCGGCCGCGATGTGGTCTTCCACGATACCGAACGGCATCTGAACTGGCGGGTGTATCGGCTCCGCGTGACGGTCCAGCACGACGACGGCACGACCACCGTGTTCGAGGAACCCAGTGAAGAGGATGCGTTGAGGCAGCTCCGCATTTCGGGCGAGGGGCTTTACTGGCTGCCCCTGCCCGGCAACCGGATCCACGCGCGTTTCGCCGACGTGGTGGACATCACGCTTTCGGCGTCCGACCCCAGGGATGCCGACGGCCAGGCCTTCGTTCAATTGCTCGGCCACATTGCCGCCAATCCACCACCGCCCCCCGATACGCCCGGGCCGGAGTTCCGGGTTGGCCTCGCAGACACGGACCTGCGACTGGATGAGGTCGGGCTTCATACCGCCACCTACCTCATCGACGGCTACTTTTCGTTGGCGACCGATTTTGCTCCCTGGATGCTCCGGGGGCTGGGGATGAAGCCGCTCGTGGCCGAGGATGACTGGCGACGAAACGAGTTTTGGTTGGAGAGCTTCGGCCGCAACGCGCCCTTCTGGGAGGACCTCCTGCGGGAATGCAACACTGACTACCCCAACTACCGCGCCCCGAGCGGAATCCTGCTCCCGCGCGGCTCAATTGGCGAGATCGGCGCGAATCCTGGTGGAGTCGGACTCAACTGCGGGGTCCACTACAAGAGCCCCTGGACGGAGCGTGACCTGCTGATGGAGGATGTCGGGTTGTGGGGCAACCGCTGGATCGGTCGGTACACTTGGGACTGGTTGACGGACTACTTTGATGCCTTCGATCCCGCGATGTCAGCGACGGTGCGGGAGCAGCCGATCTTTCGCCGCGCCGAACCGCCCGTTTCGGAGGAATACCTCCACTTCAGTGGCTGGGTCCGCCCCGGCAATGTGTGGATGTCCCGTGGTGCCCGCCAGTTTCACCCGGCCGGTTTCTCCGTCCAGCCGGGGCAGGGTCCCTATCGTCTGGAACTCTACGACGCGAAAGGCTCGGCCACGTTCAAACGCCACTTCGAACTGGAAGCCACCCGGGACAACGAGGGCTTCTTCCATCAGGCCCTGCCGGTTGCCGGTGAACTCGCCGAAGCCGTCCTCTATCACGAGGATTTCGTCCTTGCCCGGGTGACTGCCTCGCCGGTCACGCCTTCGCTCGCCATCACCGTGCCCAAACCGGGTCAAACCTGGCCTGCCACCGGCACTGTCTTGGTCGATTGGCTGGGGGAGGACACCAAGTCCGACACCCTCACTTATCGGATCGATTACCGGCCTTCGCCGGCAGCCACGTGGCAATCCTTGCGTCAGAACGCCCTCGGCCGGAACGCCACGCTGAACCTGGCCGACCTGCCGGGCGGGGTTCAGGCGGAGATCCGGGTCGTGGCCAGCGACGGCCTGAATGAAACCGCTGCCGTGGTCAGCCCGCTGATCAAGGGCGATCTGCCACCGCGCGTCGCCATCCGAACTCCCGGCTTCATGCAGGTGTTCGGCGAGGGGCTGCCCGTTCTGTTCCAGGCGGATGTCCGCGATCCCGAGTCCGGTGAACTCCCGGCGGAGGATGTGCGATGGTTGTCCGACCGCGACGGGCTGATCGGCTACGGCTCGTGCCTTAGCGCCTCCCAGCTTTCGCCGGGGATCCATCGCGTGCGGGTCGACGCCCGGGATGGGTGGGCGCAGCGGACATCGGATGAGGTCACCATCGTCATCGCCCAGGACGACGACATCGACCGGGACCAGCTTCCCAACGAGTTGGAGGCTCAGACCTGTACCTCGGTCGAAGATCCGGACTCCGATGACGACGGCATCCTGGATGGCGTTGAGGATGCGAACGCCAACGGCCATCTCGATCCCGGTGAGACGGACCCTTGCGACGATGACACGGACGGAGACGGGTTGCCGGACGGCTGGGAGGTGCGGTTTGGACTCGACCCGACCGATGCCAAGGATGCCCTGTCGGACGGGGACAAGGATGGGCACAACGCGTTGGCGGAGTTCAAGGCCGGCACGGATCCGACCGTAACGGGCTCCGCCCCCGGACTCCTCCTGCCGGACCTGTTGCCACTCGAACTTGAAACCGACGACTGGCTGCCAACCGGCGTCCCGTTCGCGTTCGGGTATCGGGCCGGGAATGCGGGCGAATCTGTCGCCGGGCAGCCTTGGGAGGATCACTTGTACCTGTCGGACGATCCGGAACTCAGCGGGGACGACCTCCGGCTTGCGAGCTGGACCATCAAGACCGACCTGCCGGCCAACCAGGCCTACACGCAGGAGGCCGAGCCGAAGTTGCCCGGGCTTGAGGATGGCGCCTACTTCCTGTTGTTGGTCACCGACGCGGGCGCCAAATCCAGCGTTGCCGAGGTGAACGAATCGAACAACCTCCGAGCGCGCCTGGTCGAGGTGATCGGGCCTGACCTGGAACCGTCGGATCTCGAGGTCCCACCGGAAGCCGCGGTCGGCAACGCGATTCCCGCCGAATGGACCGTCCGCAACCAGGGTCGGGCCGGGGCACAAGCCTGGTTCGACCTGCTCTATCTGTCCGAGGATGATCTGCTGGATCCGGGTGATGTCCTTCTCTGGACTGCCCCCGGAGAATCCGTGCTGGCCCCCACTGAGGAGGTTCGCCGGCGCTGTGCCGTAACCCTGCCGAT
>JACKPV010000003.1 GCA_024233305.1 Verrucomicrobiales bacterium | reverse complement strand
AGGCGTTCGGCCTGCACCGTGAAGAAGGTAAGCACGCCGAAAGGTTCGTCCGGGACGGAGGAGAGCGGGATGTCCAGCACCGACTTCACCCCGTAACGACGGAAGCCCTCCCGGTCCACCACGGCGTGCCTGGGCACCTCCGTCTCGATGGAGGACACGACAATGGTCCCACCCGACCGGACCTCACTGAGACACCACGGGAACTCCCTTGCCGCGCTGATGCTCAAGGGAATGGCCGGTCCCCCGACCGGGCGATGAATATGCGTGAGGAGCATCGACCCCCAGTCGGAGTCCTGCGCCTCCCACAGCGCGCTGCCATCCAGGTCCAGGTGTTCACAGACCTCCCGAAGGGCGTCGTCGATGGCCCGGTCGATCCGTTCGGCCGGCAGGATGATGAACCGGGAGGACACTTCGGCGAGCAGCGTCTCGAACCGCAGGAGGGCCTCCAGTTCGGAACGCAGACTCGCCGCTTCAGGATTCATCGTCTCCCGTTACCATCCCGGCTCACAAACCGCAACCCCGGCCTGGCAAACCGCCTCGTTGCCCACCGATCTGCGCACCGTAAGGGCAGGACCCGGCCAAGCGGCCGGGTTCGCGGGAAGGAGGACTTCTCCGGGTCCTCCCCATCCATCCGAAGCGACGGGGTATCCCGTCAGTTGTCCGCATCAATCCGCACGCGGAAGAAGGCGTTCGCGGCGTTGAAGTCCGCCGGGAGCACCACGTGGAGCCGTTCGGTGGAAGAGGTGAGGCGATCCACGTATTCCTCATGTTCCAGGTCAGCCGCATCCCGCCAGACATCGAGTTCGGTCGAGTACTCCAGCCCGAACGACAAGGACGGGTCGTTGGTGCGGCGCACGAAGGACACGACCACCCGGCCGTCAGCGGTGAGTCCGATCCGGAGTTGCGGACCATCGTCGAGGTTGACCTCCAGGAGATGGGTCCCGTAGGCGTATTCCTCGAAGTTCGTGAACGGATCGTTGTCCACGTTCCCGTCCGGCGCATACACCGTCGTCATCAGGAGGGCATCGTTGAGGATCCGCTCGGGCAGCAACCGCGCGAGCCACTCGTCGTAACTCGTGGCCTCAGCCGGGTCCGGCACCACCGGTGGCGGCGTATCGGTGACCTCCAGGTTGAACTCCGCGGAGGCGGAAGCCCCGTCATAGTCGGTGGCGGTGACGCGGATTACCGTCGTCCCCAGATCCGCCAGCGACGGTGTCCCCGAGAATGTGCGCGTGTCGGCATCGAAGTTCAGCCAGGCCGGCCCGCCAGTGGCCGACCAGGTGATGGTCTCGTCCACATCCGGATCGCCGAAGGCGGTCGCGGGGACAACGTAGCTGAAGACTTCGTCCACCACCGCGATCTGATCCGGCAACGACGGCGTGCCCGGCGCGGGGGCGTTGTTGATCCTCACCTCGTAGATATAGGCGGACCCGGCATTCAGCCCGACACTATCATCCAGGCGGGCACCGACCACCACGGTACCGCTGGCGATGGCCACCGAGTAACCGAACTCGTCATTGTTGCGGTTGTCCGGCGGGTCGAGCTTTTCGAACAAGCCCCAGGCATCCTCACCGCCCCGGTCCCGGCCGTATACCCAGGCCGAACCCCAGCGACTCTGATTGCTCTCGCCATCGAATGGCATTCCGACCAGGGCGGTGTCGCGGCTCAGACTCACGGCGTACCCGAACTCGTCGTTGTTGAGGGTCTCAGTGGGAGCCAGCTTGATCATGGCGCCCCAGTTGCCGGCCCCTCCGGTGTCGCGCCCGAGCACGTAGGCGGAACCACGATCGTTGCCGACATCATCGTCGTGCGGCGATCCGACCAGCAGGGTGTCACCGTCCAGGCCCACGGAGAACCCGAAGAGGTCACCGGCATCGGCATCCAGCGAGCCGTTCGGGAGCCGGGCCATGAATTTGCGGGTCTGGCTCCAGGTGCCAGCAGGGCTGCGCTCGAAGAGGTAGACGGCGCCGCCGTCCTTGACGGCGGAGTCCTGCTGGGGGGCCCCGACCGCCAACCGGTCCACGGACATCGAAACGGCATGGCCAAACAGATCGCCGGAGGCAAGGTCGCTTGAATGCAGGGCAGGCCCGATAAGGGTCCAGTTCTTGAATCCCTGTCGTTGGTAGAGGTAGACGGCCCCGGCGTCGGAGCCGGCATCATCCTGATAAGGGGAGCCTACGGCCAGGAAGTCGCCGTGAATCGAGACGGAGAAGCCAAATTGCTGCAGCCGCTCCGGGGCCGGTGGCATCAACTGCACGACATTGAGCTGCCAATCCAGGCTGGTGGCGCTGCTCCTTTCAAAGACGTACACCGCTCCGCAGTCCTTCGACCCGGGTTTCGTGAACGGGGCGCCGACGGCAATGACTCGTCCGCTGACGGAAACGGAGTGCCCGAACCGCGCCCCGGCCTGCGGAGCGCTGGAAAACAACTCTGCCACCACGCCCCAGGTGTCCAGCCCGTCCTGATTCCGCTCGTGCACATAGACCGCCCCGGCCTCCCGACCGGCACTGTCGTCCCGCATCGGCGCGCCGACGACAACGAGATCCCGGGCCGCGCCCACGGCGTAGCCGAACTGGTCGGGCTTGCTGCCATCGCCGGCCAGCAATTTGGTGACCAGGCTGTTGCAGGCGAAAACGGACGTGGTGCTGTCCTGAACCACCGGGGTCCAGTAGGAATCGTCCACCGCGAGGGTGAACACCGTTTCCTCACAGTCCGCCGGCGGCACAAGATCCACGCTCAGCCGATCCCCCGTATCCGGGGCGAAGACGATCTCCCGCAGAGCCACGGTCGCTTCGGCACCCGTCCCATGAAAGACGAACAGACCGTCCGCCTCCCAAACGAAGCCGCCGGTCTCAACGAGGTCGCCGTGGGTCGCGTCGTAACTCAAGGTCACCACCAGCGGCTGCAGGGTCCGGTCATCGAGCTCCACGATCGTCGTGCTCGCGAACGGACGGATGGTGGACAGGTGATAAACGTGCTGGTCCGCCACCGTGCCCAGAATCACCGGCGCGTCGTTGACGGTCTCAACGTTCACAGTGACCACGGCTCCGGTGGGAACGCTGACGTACGGGTCGGTCACCAGAATGTCGAAGGTCACCGGCTGGATTTGGGGGTAGGTAAACCAATTCGGCGTGGGCTCAAACCAGATGCCCTGCAGCGCTGCTGTGGCCTCCTCGCCGGTACCGTGGAACACGTAGACCCCACTCCCATAAGGCTGCTCCTCGAATCCTCCCAGATCGGTCAACCGCCCGGCCCCGGGATCATCAATGACCAACCGGACTTCCAAAGGCTCCTGATGCCCCGTCCAGGCACCGTTGACGAGGGCACTGTCCACGTCGTCGATGACGATCCCCACGAACGGCTGGACATGCGAATCGTCCTTCACAGTCAGCGTGCCAAGCCCGCCCAGATCGATGGTCGGCGCGTCGTTCACGCCGTTGACGGTCACCTCCACCGTTCCCACGGCGCGGTCGGTGTCGATCTCGTGGACCTCGACAAGCGCATGACCGGTAACCGTTCCGCCCGAGTCATCGACCACCACGTAGTCGAACCCATCGAGATACGGCCAGGGGCCGCTGTAGGACGCGGAGGGCGCGTAAAACACGAGGTTATCTCGGACTTCGAGCACACGATCCGTCACGGCCACCCATGGGCTGACCGAATTCAGGTGGAACCCGGTGCCCTCGGCGGGGCGGATGGCGTCGTTCGCGAGCACATCGAACACGTTGTTGCCACTGTCTGAGAGCGCAACGAACCGGTCCTCAGCAAGCGGCAGATCACCGACCTTCACCGTGACCAGCGCGCTTGCCGTGCCGCCGATGCCGTCCGAAACGGCATAGGTGAACTTCTCGGTGCCCACGAAGTCGGGGGCCGGCGAGTAAAGGACCACGCTGCCGCTGATGACGACATGGCCGCCATGATTCGGGGCAGGGTCGATGGCTTCGAGGGTCCAGTTCAGCGTGCCGGCGGGTTTGACCCCGTCATTGGCCAGGACTTCGAGCATGTTGCCACTGGAACCCGCCTCGACCGCGAACGCGTCGGCGTTTGTTTCCAGCGCCCGGGCGCCGGTTCGTTCCTCGACCACCACGTGAACCACGGCCTGGGAACGGCGTTCAGTACCGTCCGAGATTTCGTAGGTGAACCGCTCCGTGTAGGGGAACGGGCCGGCATCGTTTCGGGCCACGTAACGCAGGTGGGTCCCGTCGGCGGCGATGCTGACCTCGCCCTGCTCGGTGGGCGCGTTTTGCCCGTTGGCATCATCGATTCCCACGCCGGTGATCGTCAGCACCTGCCCCGCGCTTGGCAGCACCAGGTCGTTCGCCAGCACGCGCAGGTCGAACTCCCGGGCGTTCGCCGAGTCGTAGAACACCGTGAACTGATCGTCGTTGGCACTCAGCGCCCCCGTGCCAACCGTCACCACCACGGCGGCCGTGTCGGTACCGCGGGAATCGGTCATCGTGTACGTGAAGGTCTCCTCACCCACGAATCCCGGGGCTGGGGTGTAGATCAATCCGTCATGGTTGTCGTTCAGGATCACGATGCCGCCCCGGTTGGGAGCCTGCACGCCGGTGCCAATCGAAAGGACAGTCAGCGTGCGGCCGCGATCCGGGATGGCCACGTCGTTGGCGAGTACGGCCAGCGGATTGGCACTGCTGTCGGCACTGACCACGAAGAAGTCTGAGCCGGCACGCACACTGGACCGGGCCACCACAAGGACCAACCGGCCCTCGGCGGTCCGGGGCGGGGTGGATTGATCCTCCACCGTGTAGACGAACTCCAGTTCGCCTTCCTGATCCTCGGCCGGGTCAAACACCAACCGCCGGTCATCCCCGCTCACGCTCATGGTGCCCAGCGACAGGGTGACGGGAGCGAAGGTCGCAAGGTGCAGATCCACCGGGGCTGAACCGAGCACGGAGTCATTCGCCAGCACGTCGATCTCAACACTGCCGTTGTCATCGGTCCGCGTGGAATCATCATAAGGCGCCGCAAAGAAGTCCGGACTCGTGGTCAAACCGCCCACAGAAACCCGAACCCCGGCCAGACCGGTTCCGCCGAGGTTGTCCGAGGCGCGGTAGGCAAACGTGTCCTCGCCCACAAACCCGCTTTCCGGCGTGTAATTCACCGACAGACCGTCGGAACTGATCACGGCTTCACCGTGGGCCGGTGCAGTCACGATCTCCGCCACCGCCAGCACCTCGCCGGAACCCGGCAGGATGGTGTCATTGTCGAGCACCCACAGCGGGTTGTCATGGCTGCCCGCCAGCACGGCAAAGGCATCGTCCCGGACCGGCAACGTGTCGTTGCGGTCCACCACCCGCACGATCACCTCCGCCGTCGCGGTGGAGACTCCGCCGCCGGATACCTGGTAGGTGAAATGTACCTCGTAGGGGAATCCGTCCGCGGGCGTGTTCTCGCCCTGAACAAACTGAATCCGGTTGTCCACGACAATCAGGGTGTCCAGCACCGGGCTCTCATCGGTCACGAGCAGCGGCGACGAGACTTCGCTGCTGAGGATCAGGCTTTGGCCGAGCGCCGGCAGGATGTTGTCGTTCGCCAGCACATCCAGCACCGGTGACTGTCCGCGCGCCACGGTGAACCGGTCGGGATTGGCCTGCAGATTGCCGTTCAACTGGTTCACCACCACCTTGACGACCGCCAGGCCCTCGTCCGTGTTGCCCAGTTCATCCATGAGCGTGTAGGCAAAGACCTCGTCGCCCACGAAGTTCACTTCCGGGGTGTATGCCACGGTGCTGCCATCGGCGGAGATCTCCACGGAACCGCCCTGGCTGGTCGTGCTGAGGGCGGTGATGCGGAGCCGTGACCAGTTCCCCTTCACCGGGTCATCGTCGCGGTAGATCGCCGGAATCGTGAAGGTGTCGGCGTCCAGCACGTCGATCGGGAAGGTCTGGTTGTAGAGCCCCTGCCCCCCGTACCCCGCGATACCGACGGTCATGCCGCTGGTCAGACCGTGACCAGGTGCGCTCACGGTAACCGGAGCTGCGCCCACCACCCCGTCATAGCCCGCCACCAGGGTGCCAATGCCGGTGAGGTTCCGATCGTTGGCCAGCAGGTTCAGGGCGAAGCCGGTGCCGTCCGCCTCAACCTGGTAATGATCGTCGTTCGCGAACAGGAAGCTGCCGTCCATCACGGTGTAATCAACCGCATCCACGTACGACTGCCCCACCGCCAACTCGTTCAGGAAGGCCGAGGTCGTGGGGTCGTAAGTGAGCGAGTCCGGCCCAGTGGTCACGAGCGCTCCGACGGAGGTTTCCCAACTGCCGGGTATCACCATCAACCGGTTGTCGGGGGCCGACCCATCGCGGTCGACGTCGCTGTCGTGGAATGACGGGTCTTCCGGAGGAAACAGGATCGGGTTGAGCGACACGGGAGTCTCCTCGTTCGTCGCCACGGCGTCATCCACCGCGACCGGCGTGTCATTCACGCCGACCACCAGCACGGCCACCAGGCTCGTCACATCCCCCAGGTTGTCGTCGGAGACGACGATCTCAAACGTGTCGATCAACGGCTCTCCACGGGCGAGGGACTGCAGCCGGGCGGAGCCGACCGGGTTGTAAGTCACTGTGAACCCGTCGGCGCTGAGACTGACCGCCGCCTGCTCGCGACTCGGGCTGCCAACCGATTTGACCCGAAGCGTGTCGCTGCTGTCGACATCGTGGTCATTGGCCAACAAATCCGCACTGTTGATCGCCAGCGGTGTCTCCTCATCGGTCGTGAACAGGTCGAGCAGGAGCACCCGCTGCGGCGGTACGTCGTCGTTCTGCAACTCCGCGTCAATCCGCCCTGGCAGCCCGGAAGCCGGCGGAAGGGTGTAGGCGATGGCGAGCGACGAAAGGACATCGGCCAGGCTGGAACCCCCGGCCATCCAGGAATCCAGCAGGCTGAGGGAACCGGGATCCGCCGCCGGGACGGGCGCGTCATTCCGTCCCGCCACGTGCACGGTGACGAGCCCCAGGCTCACCGCGCTGTGACGGTCCGTGACCGCGTAGTAGAAGTGGTCCGGTGCCTCTTCGCCCGCCGCCAGGGCGTTGAGCGTGTCGGACGGCAGCGGGTTGTAGACCACGCTGGTCTCCAGCCGGTCCACCCGGATCTCGAGCCGCACTTCGGCGCCCAACTCGCTGATGCACTGCAGGCGGTTTGCGTCGTTGAGAATCGCCCAGACCCCGGTACCGTCCGCGTGGTCCACATACGGCACGTCGATGGTGAAGTGGTTGTCATCCACCACGGTGACCCCGTGGAAACCGTTGTAGCCGGAGTAACCCTCGTAACCGGAGATCAGGATGACGGTGTCGTCCGTCAGGCCGTGATTGGGGGAATCGACCTCGACCGCCGCCCCGTCCGCCGCGCTGGCGTATGCCGTGATCGGATTCACCGACCCGACGACGCCGATCACCCGCAGCGTGGCGCCGGAGTCGTCCACATCCGGGTCACTGTCCGGAGTGGCGCCGCCGCCCAGCAGGCTCAGGTGGGTGAGGATCACCGGCTTGGTTGGGTAATCACCATCCGTGTCGAAGGACGCGGCAACGGCAGCGGGACTCGGAATCGGCCCGGCCATGATTCGCAGGGGGGTGTCCTCATTGGCGTCGGTCGCCGCGATCTCGTCTGCGGCCGCCACCGGAAAATCGTTGGCGCCCAGCACAGTCAGGCTCACCGTCGCCTCGGATGCCGCCGTGGGGGTCCGCGGCAATACCGTCGCCCAGGTCCCCAGGGTGTCCGTGCCATCCATGAACAAGGTCGGAACGGTGAAGTGATCAGCGTCCACCAGGGTCACCGTGAACGTGTTGTTGTAGGAGGGGGTGCCGGCCCCCTGGATGGTGATTTGATCCCCGTTCGTCAAGCGGTGATTCGATACCTTGACGGTCACCGGCGAGGATCCGGGAGTGCCCGTGTAGTCCTCGATTTCGCCTCCCCCGACGTCGATGACGGTGTAGGTGAACTGATCCGTGGCTTCGGCACCCACCGGCAGGGCCTGCAACCCGGTGCCGCTGGCCGTGCTCGTCAGGGGACTGTAGAGCACCCGGGCACCCCGGAGGGGGGTGGCAATCGGATCCACCCGGACCATCGCTCCGCGGCTCGTCAGGATTTGCGCCTCCGTTCCACCCGCTCCCGCGGTCGCACTGACATCCTGGATGATCAACTGGTCCGCGCCATCATCCTCGATGTCGTTGGGCAACACGTCCAGTGCGGTGACCACATCCTCCCCGACAATGAAGGCGTCCCCGACCGCAACCGGGTAGGCGTTGGGGCTGCCGAACGGAGTCGTGATCGCACCGCCCGGCGAGTTCGGGTCGGCCTGCGGATCAAGCAGGGGGTCGGTCAGGTCCTTGCCTCCACCCAGGGGCGACGAATCCACGATGCCGTGCGGCAGGTAGGCGCAGCCCCGGAGCTGGGGTGCCAGCGTGATCGATGTGTGATCGAACTTGGTGTCATTCTGCGGATCATACGGATCCACAAAACTCGCCACATACTCCACCCGCAGCCGGACGTCACCGTTCGGCCTCAGCAACTCCACCACGCCGCTCCGCCCCAGTTCCAGCGACTCTCCGACCGGCAGGGCGAGCACGGGTGTCGGCGTGGGATACCCGTCCGCCGTAAGGGTCGTGTCGGCCACCAGGATGCCGGCGCCGGGCCGGACCGAGGTCCCGGCCGGGAAGGTGAACCGGTTGGTTCCATCCACCCGGACCATCATGCCGGACAGGTTGACCACCGCAGAATCGCGGGGCGCATAGAACTCGAGGAACTGCGGCCCCGAAGCCGCGGGATCATAATCGATCTCGTTGAGCACGATCCGTTCGCCGATTCCACGCTCAAGCGCCCCGGCATCCGGATCATTGTCCCGCCACGCCCCGCGCTGGTCCACGGGCTCCGAGGGCGACACAGCACGTCCCACGGCGGCACTAAACCGCGACAGCCGATAACCCGGCACCGGCCGAATCGACGCGTCGAAGTCCAGCAGGATGTCCGCTTCACTCCGCCGGTCCGAGGAAAGGTTCAACAGCACCACATCCTTGGGCTGGCCGTCCTGGGTCAGTACGGTCCGCGTCTGGTCGTCCGACACGTTGCCCCCCGCCGAGGTGATGCTCGCCGTACCCTGCACTTCCAGGTTGCGCGTCGCTCCGTCCGCAAACACCGAATTGCGCACCGTCACCTGCGTGCCGAACACATTCGCGTGGATCGAGGTGCCACCCTGGCCGCCCGCCTCGGTGTTCCCGGCAAACGTACACTGGCTCACCAACACTTCCAGTTCCGTAGACGGCGTGTAGTTCTCAACGTAGAGCGCGCCGCCCCCGATGCCGGTGACCGCCGACTGGGCATTGCCCGAGAAGGTCGTGTTCACGAAGGAACAAGGCAGGTCGGTAAACAGCGACACACCGCCACCCCCGAGGCCCAGTCCCGATTCCGTGATGTTTCCGCGAACCAGACAGCCCTCCATTGTCAGGCTGCCCTGGTCCACATCGATGCCCCCACCCCACTGCGCGGCCACCGAGTCGCGAACCACACAGTGCCGGAGGGTGAGCCGTCCGGACGGTCCCACAGCCACCGCGCCACCCGTGACGCTCAGGCCATCCGTCGCCGCGCCCTCGGCCAGGGTGAGGCATTCCATGGTCACCGCGGATTCCACGCGAAACAGCTGGAAGTCGGGGACGCCGTCGCCCTGGGGATCGCCGCTGATGATGAGCAGGTCCGCCCCCGGCCCCTTGAACGTGACGTTGCGATTCAATACGAACGGCCCGTTGGTCAACTGGATCGTCGCCGGGTAGCCGGGCAGGGCGAAGGTCACCACCGCGCTGCTGGCACTCCCGGCCGCCACTTGATCCAGTACCCAGCGCAGGGATCCCTCCTCCGTGTTATCCTCCGACGTCGTCACCAACCAGTTTCTGGCTTCCTCGGAGAGGACGATCGTGAGGCCCTCCTCCGCGGTGTTCAGCACCGCGTCAGTCGCCTCGATCGTGAACGTGGTCAACCCCGGGGAGCTCGGTGCGAAGAGGTAATCCTCGTTCACCTCGAAAACCAGGGCCTGCAAATCCGCGGTGGCACTGGTCGCGTCGCCGGTAAACTCGTAGACCCCGGGTTCGTCTGCGCGCTCGCTGAATCCACCCAGCGTCGTGAGGATGCCCTTGTCAGCATCATCCAGTCGCACCACCAGCGTAAGGTCCGCGTCCTCGTCGTCGGTGATGGCGACGCCGGCAAACGGATGCACGGGATTGCCCGGCGTCGCGGGGTCGAGCCGATAGGGGGCTTCCGCGGAGGAAGCCGGCACCCCGGTGATCTGAGGCGCGGCATTTACCGCGGTCACCACCACTGTGGTGGTCCGGTCCGAACGCAGGCTCGATCCGTCCTCCACCGCGATGGCCAGGCGGACCGTGTCCTGCTCGCCAAGCACCCGTCCGGTGCGTTGCCCGGCCGCAAAGGTCACGGTCTTGATCAGGCGCGAGACATCGGTGGGCGAACCCTGGAAGCTCAGTACCGCACCCTGGGTGGAGGGGGATCCGGGCAAGGTGAACACGCCGGGAGTTCGGCCTTCCACGCGGAGGGTGACGGTCAGGCTGGCCGAGTCCCGATCGGTGATGCTCACGGACCCGAACGGCAGGATCGGGGCCACTGCAGGATCGTCGGTCACCCGATAGATCGTCCCGGCCGGCACCGCGATGGCGGGAGGATCATTGATCCCGAGAATCGTCAGCGAAAGGGTTCCGCTGGTGACCGGACTGCCCTTGCTCGAGCTGCCTGGCGGCCCGTGGACATCCGTGACCGACATGGTGAAACTCACCGTCTCGTTGCTGTTCAGGTCGGCGGTCGGACGAAAACGCACGCCCGACAGGACATCCTCAATCTCGGAGGCACTCCCCGTGTAGGCCGGGCTCGGCGCCGGTTCAAAGGTGTAGTGTGCGCCGCTGGCGGGGTTCAACGTCACCTCGAAGGTCTCCTCGACATCCGGATCCGTGATGGTGACATCAAAAGGCTGGATGGTCCTGTTGTCCGCCACCGAGGTTGCGGTCAGGACCACGGTCAGCGTGGGGGCATCATTCACCGACAGCACATCAAAGGTGGGACTCGCCGTGCCGACGCTGCCCAGGCTGTCGGTCGCGGTCATGCTGACCGTAACCGGATCGGTGGAACCTACGGGGTTGAGGTTCGAGGTCGGCTGGAAGACCAGGGCATGCAACTGGTCCTCCACACTGCCGGAACCCGAAATGGCCTGCCCCGAGAGGGTGATCGCGTCCGTGTATCCCGGGAAATTGCCCAGGGCCGCGGAGTCCCCTTCCCCGAGGTCCACCACCAGGCTCACCGGCTGCGGCACCAGCGTGCTGCCTTCCTTCACGAAGTCGGGATCGCGCACGGTCAGGGGGCTGAAGACCGTGGCGTTCCAGTTGTCGTTGACGGGACTTGTCGGGCTGCCGGAAATCAACGGAGCATCGTTGTGGGACTCCACCTCCTGGCTCCGTGTCGCATTGGCCGGCAGCCCCCCTCGGTCGGTGATCGCCACGCTGAATGTGGTCGTGTCCTTGGTGTCGCCCGGAGGCGATACCGGCAGCCGGTTTTCCGTGGGGTCAAACACGAGCTTCCGCAGGAGGCTCTGCAGGTCGCTCACGGACCCGGACGACACTGCATAACTTCCCGCCGAACCGGAGAGGGTGAGCGCCGGACTGGACGGGCCTTTCGCCAGCGTGCCGTCCTCGGAGGGATAGGTGATGGTGGCGGTGAGGGTCTCGCCGGCATCCACATCGGAAACGCTGGCGGTCGAGAACGGCGTGCTGGTGGCGTTGTCCTGTATCAGGCTGTTGGACCCGCTGAAACTTAGCGACGGGGCGTCGTTGTGAGGCGTCACAGTCACCGACGACGTGGCGGAGTCGGAATGGCTGTCGGGATCGGTCACGGTGACCGTGAAGGTGGTGACCTCAGAAGGCGAGGTCATCAGAATCCGGTTGTCCGCGGGGTCAAAAACCGCGCCGCGCAGCGCGCTCTGGGCGTCGGCGAGGGACCGACTGGAGATCGTGTAGTTGCCGCTGCCGCCGGAAATCCCCGATCCCGAGAGCGTTCCCCGGACGCTGGTAAAGGTGATCGACACCGTGACGTTGCCCCCGTCGGAGTCCTTCACCTCGGCCCCGTTGAAGGGATTCGAAGTGGCGGTGTCCTCGATCGTGGATGGGGAGGCTCCCGGCAACGTGATGGAGGGGTTGGCCGCCTGTACGCACGGGATGGCCACCAGCCACAACCCGGCGCCGAAGGCCAGCCACCATCGGCTGGGGGACAGAAGGTTGCTTTCAGGCCGGGGGGGATGGGTTGCTTCCATGGCGTCGCAAGTCACGCTGGAAACCGGCGAGGCCGGCGGCTCCAGCAAAAGAGTGTTCCGGTCAGTTGCCATTGCGCGAAAGGCTGGTACCCGGCATTCCGGGCGGTTTGGGTTCCCGGGTGCGGGCGATCATTGACCCGGCCTCGGGCAGCTGGACCGAAGCCAGGGTTTGGGCGTGAATCTGAACCGGTAAGGCCTGAAGCGCGTCCTGCCGGTACGTCTCCTCGACCCGCCGCCGTTCCCTGGCCAGAAGACTCTGGCGCAGAGCCGCCTGCACGGACTCGATCGGGGTTGCAAATTCCGGACGGCTGTCGGTCTTCATCAGGAGGTAGAACCCCTGGGGCGTTTCCAGGACAGGACTCATGGCTCCGGTTTCCAGCCCAATGCCGGCCTCGAGAACCGATTCCGGCACTCGCGGAGGACGCTGCCCTGCGGCGATCCAGCCGAGGTCACCGCCGCGGTATCGGCTGACTTGATCATCCGAATGCTCGATGGCAACCCGCCCGAATCCCACGACACCCCGGGAGCGGTTGGTGGTCTGGAGCGTGACCGCCTCTTCCCGGGCCTCCTCGAGCCGGGCACGAATCTCCGCCCGGCGCGCGTCGCTCGCCTTGGCGTCGGCCTGCAGGTAGAGCATCGCCAACCGGACCTGCGCCGGCCGGGTGTAGGTCGCCTGATTCGCCTCGTACTCCGCCCGGACCTTGTCGGGCGTGATCGCCACGGCTTCCTTCAGTGGCGTGATGTCGTGCTCCACGAGGCGGGCAATCAGCAGATTCTCATATTCCCGATGCAGGGCCGGGTCCTGGTCGAGACCCGACTGCCGGGCCTTCGCCAGCAGGGCTTCACGCTCCACCAACTCGTTCAGGAGCGCATCCTTGTCAGCCACGGAAAGTCCGGCTTCCCCCCGTCGCCGGGCCTCGGCCAGGAAGTCCTCCTCCGTGATCTTGTGGTCACCCACCTCGGCCAGGACCACCCCCTGCTTCGAGCCCGCGTCGGTCGGGGTCTTGCTGCAGCCAGCCAGAACCAGCCAGACCGCCAGGCCGGCCACACCTCCCGCAAGCCCGGCAAGCGAGCCTCTGGGGGATCGGATGAAAGGAAGAGAACGACTCATTGGTGGAAGAGAATGCGGATGTTGAAGAACTGGAAAGGCGCGTCAGCCACCGGCGTGACCGCCCGGAAGGACACCACCTCGGGATCGGACGGCTGGTCCGCGGGATGGAACCGTTCCACCGACTGCGAATGCCCGGACCAGTCTCCGACGTCGCTGCTGGCGACAGCCACCACCTCGACATCAGTCGCCCCCGCCCGGCGCCACACGTCCACGGTCAGATGCCCGTCACGAACCGACACCTTCGGCAGGCGCGCCCGGTCCGGGTTCCCGGGATCCATTCCAAAGGCATACCGCATCGCGTTGGACACCCCCTGCCCCCCTGGATCGTTGGCCAGGAACTCGGCGGCGGTCCCCAAGAAGCCCGGGAAGTTCTCCGCGCGCCAACTGGCGAGATTCACCTGCCGACGCACCAGCAACACTTCCGCCTGCGGTTCCTCACCGAGCAGATACGAAGGGTCCGGTTGCACCGAAACCACCACCGACTTGGGCTGCTGCTCCGTCAATGCTCCGCTGTTCGGAAGGATGGAAATCAACGCCGTGGTCTGTCCCGGGGTCAGGTTGATGAACCTCGAAACGTTCTGGAAATCCACCCCCCCGACCGCCGTGCCCTGAAGGCTCAGCCGCACCAGGAGGCTGCGGTCGAGTACCGTGTCCCGCTTCAGCAGGACTGTTCCGGCCACGACGGGTTCGGTGGTGGCGAGGGGCTCCAGAGCCTCAACGGAAACCACCGGTTGCAGGTCGGCGATGGTGACCTCCGCCCGCGCGGCCGCCGCGACCTCGTAGTCTGCTCCCGCGACCACGGTGACCTCGACGGTCTCGGCGGGTTCCGCCTGGCTGTCCAGAAACGGGGTGACCGACACCTTCGCGGTGCGGGCGCCGGCGGGGAACACCACAGTGCCGGGAACCGAGGCGAAATCAACGCCGTTCACGGCTGACCCGCGCACGTCCAACTGCACGGTCGTGGGCTGCTCCACGGACCCGGCTCGGGAGAGCAGGAACTCCCCGGCGATCGGCCCGTTCTCCCGGGCCACCGGCTGGCTGGCGGCGATGGAAATCCGTGGTGCCAGGGTCAGATTGCCGACCGCCAGCGCGCCCGAGTCGAGCAACTCGTAGAAGTCGATCGCACTGGCCGGCACGTTCGGCAGGCGCACCGTCAAATCGGTGTATCCGCTGCCGTCGCCATCCTGATCCACCAGAAGCC
The DNA here is from genome assembly GCA_024233305.1 of Verrucomicrobiales bacterium. GTDB lineage: Bacteria > Verrucomicrobiota > Verrucomicrobiia > Limisphaerales > J093 > J093. Next base: position 14,475 of record JACKPV010000003.1, on the reverse strand, counting down.
GGCACCCCGTGACGTCCGCCTGGACCTGGAGGTAATCGCGCAGCCGCTTCGAAGCCCCCTTGAGCAGCGTGGCAAAGTCCAGGACATCGCCCGCCGCAGCATCGAAGTCCGTCAAGGTGTCCTCCGCCCCCCCGCCGCTGGCAAAGAGGAATCGATCCCGCCCCCCCCCTCCCGAGAGTTCGTTCCGTCCCGAGCCGCCGCAAAGCAGGTCATCCGCCATGCCGCCCCGCAGGACATCCGATCCCCGGCCGCCCAACAACGCCTGGGGATGCTCCGCGCCGTACTGCTTCCGATATACCCCCTCGTAGGCCTCGGCACTTAGGCCCGAACTCGGGGTGGCGAGCTGCAAATCCGAATCCTCCTCGGAGTAGTCCCATAACACGCCCTGTTGTGCCATCCCGATCAGGTAGCTGCGGACCCGGAGTGCCTCATCGGCGGACAGCCCGGCCAACCCCACCGAACTCAAACCCACCGCAGGCTGCGGTGGAGTGACGGTGGCGATCTCCTCCAGCAACGCCGGCTCGGGCCGGTAGACCTCAATCGCGATCGAGGCAGTCACCGGTGGGGCCTCAGGGGCATCGTCACGCAGAAGGACCCCAAACGCGGAGTCCCCCGGGGTCTGTCCGTCCAGCGGAACGAGCACCAGCCGGCCGTTGAGCACGTCTTCCTGGGTGAACCCCGACCCGTCCGTCAGCACCCGGTCAGGATTGTCCGGCGTCGTCCGGGCATTGCGGAGACGCAGTTCGAAGCCGGTCGGCGGGACCGTCAGCGTGAAAGTCAGGTGCGCCGGGGCGGTGTCGGAATCGAGCACCTGCAAGTGGACGCCAGTTGTGCAATCGGCATACGCGCGGATTCGTGAGGTCGCCAGTGTCGGCCGCCGGCTGTCCAGCTTGGGATTGGATCCGGCCAGGTATTCCGCCAGGTTGTCCAGCCCGTCGCCGTCCAGATCCTCGTGCGGTTTCAAGTCCCCGCCGTACTGCGCTTCGAACCAGTCGGGCAATCCGTCGCCATCGCTGTCCGTCGCCTCCACCGGCACTTCGAGATCCAGCCGGTAAGTGGCGGCACGTCGGGCCTGTTCCACATCGAAGGTCTCCGCCGTGGGCCCCGCCAACCGGGCCGGCAGGCCGTTCACACGAATGCCCGCGATGGTGAGGGTCTCCTCGACGGCGGTAAGCGCCACGGCTTCCGGGCGCGGGGCGGACCCTGCGACCAGTGCTTCGTGCGGTACGTCCAGGCGGTAGGAGAACTCGCCGTCGTTGACCGGCCAGAGTTTCGCCTGCAACTCCAGCGTCCCGCCACCGGCCCGGCGCAGGCTCCACCGCAGGTCCCCCTCGGTGAGAAGGAAGGGACGGGCCGATCCCGTGCCGATGATCCGGCCGTAGAAGACCGTGGCGGGTTCGTCCACTGAGGCGGCGTGGGACACCGGGCAGCACGCCGCGAGGGCCGCCGCCATCAGCGCCAGGCTCCGGGAGAACAGGTCAGCGTTTCGAGGTCGCATGGTAATTGTTGGGTGACCAGTTTGGGTTGGCTCGTTAGTTCCCCGAGTAGCCATAGGTCTGCAGGGCCAGCCGGATGTCCTGAACCTGGTCCACAAACCGGTCCAGACCCTCGTCCGGGTTCTCGTTGAGGGCGCGACCCGGGATGATCAGCAGCCACTGAGTGTTCCACACCGAACGACCGATAAGGCGCCGGTCCTGGATCGGGGTCTCCGCCCCCGAGTCCCCCGCCTCGAAGTAGGAGGCAAGGAAGGAGGAGAACTTGCGCGGCTCACCGAAACGCCCGCTCAGGCTGTCCACCAGCGGAATCCAGTCGCCGAGGTCCAAGTCACTCGTCCGGGCCGCCAGCGGCACGGGGATCCGCGCGTCCAACACGTTCCAAACGCGGACCACGTCCGGGTCGTTGCTCGTGGGAACACTCATGATGTCCGCCCCCACCGGAACCAGGTAGACGCGCGGCGTGGCCGGCAGGTCGTTGGCTACATCGTCACTCAGGTAGCCCTCGAAGCCGACGCCCACCCCGCCGATCTTCGTGGCAAACACACTCGGGTCGAAGGCGTGATCCGCCCCGCTCAGCGGCTGGCCGAAGAAGTTCCGGCCCGCCAGGATCTCCGATCCAAACCGGATCACAATGCCCGGCTCGGGCTGCGGGTTGCCCCCGACGTCATAGGCGGAGTTGAACGGCCGGCAGTAGTTCCGGAACTCGCTGACCCGCCACAGGTCCGACACCCTGGCGTTCTGCAGCGTGTCCCGCCAGACCCTGTCGGGGTCCGGAGCCCCCGCAGCGCCGCCCGCATCCGGGAGGATGCGGAAGAGTTCGGTCCGCAGGGAAAGTTCGGCCGTTTCGTAAATGGGGTTGTTGATGCCCAACTGGCCCTTCTGCAGGTCGTATTGCGTGCGCAGCCACGCGAGGCTTTCCGCCAGACCGCCCCCGCCAAACTCGCTGGCATCGTCGAATCGCCCCAATCCGCGGGCTCGGATGATATCCTCGATGACCGCCCCCGGGTAACCGGGGTGGGACGGGTCGAAGTTCGTCTCGTAGTCGTAGGCCTTCGCCGTGAGGTAGGCATACCGGGCGGCGATGTCGAACATTGCCCGGTAGGTCTGCAAGGCGTGGTTCCGGGCCACCCGAAACGTGATGTCCTGATACCGGTTGCGCTGGGTCGCCGCGGCCACCCGCTTGTTGTAGGCGGCGCGTTCATCGATCAGGCGGCTGCCTTCGTCCACCAGGGCGCGGTAGCGATCCGACAGTTCCTTCAACGTCTGGATTTCCTTGAAGATCTCGATCCGGCGGATCGGCTCGTCACCGACCATGTTCTCGAGCTCCTTCAGCATCTCCTTGATGTCCAGAGCGTCCTGCTCCCGCTGATCGAACAGGTCGAGTTCGTTCTCGGCGATGTCGAGAGCGTTCTCGGTGACAATCTTGCCGATCTTGAGGGCCACCAGCGCGGCGTCGATGCCCGACGTCACCGCGACACTGCCCATGATGAGTCCGCCTTGCAGTGGCGCGAGGACGTCTCCGGGCGACACCGCGAGACCGGCGGTGGGCCCCACCTTGGGGACGGCCTGCACCGCACCCGAGACCGTCTTCGTCACGGTGTCCTTACCGGCATCCACCGCCTCGTAAATGCCCTCCGCTGCGGTGAGCAGGGCCATTGTGACGGTCTTGAGGCGGCTGAAGATCTCGTTCTTCAACCGGATGTTCGCCATCATGTCGACCTTGGCATTGATGAAGCGGATTTCACGGATGATCCCGCCCTGAAGTCCGTCCCACGCCCCGATCGCGCTGGCGATCTGGGCCTCCTGCTGGATCATCTGGCTGATCAGGGACTGGAGTTCTCCCGCCGCCATGCGGGCACCCCATTCGCGTGGGGCCTGGAAGGTGTAGCCCGCCGCCGTCACCGGCATCTTCTGCGTGAGGCCCTCCAACGGCACCTTGGGGGACTCGAGGTCGGTGTAATTGACCGCATACAACCCGTCCCGCACGCGCACACTGGCATTCACCGTGTCCGGGAAAAAGCTCGGCGCGAACAACGACAGGACGTCGTCGTTGAAGTAGGTCTGCAGCGCCACCGTGCCGAGATTGCCAATGTCCGACAACGTGGCCCGCGGCGCGCTGCCGCTGCCCTGACCGTTGACGAACGCGTCGTAGATTTGAGACTGGCCGGCATCGGACGGCGACGCCAGGGCATTGCCGTTGAAGTTGGCGAAATCCACCGTGGGACCGGGAACGGTGTCGTCGTTGATCTCCCGCACATCCACATACATGTAGAGCAGGAGATCCGGTCCGTCGTATCCGGCGGGGTAGACCTTGCCGGGGCCGACGGTGCCTTCGTAGGGCTTGCCAAAGATGCGGATCAGGTCGTTGCGATAGGAGAGGTCCTCCTGATAGACCGCGTTCCGCTGCTCCAGTTCGCTGTTCCCGATCTGGCGGATCATGTTCCGCGGCAGGTTCGCGTTGTCCCACACGGCCGCCGCATTCGCCATGGCCTTCTCGGCGCGCTGGTAGACCTGCTCGAAGTGCGTGAGGCCGAACACCAGGTCGTCGATCTCGGCCGGATTCAAGTCGAACGGCACCGTCGTCCCCGGCAAACCGAGCGGGTTGTAGCCCTCGTCGGCCTGGTCGAACGTCGTTTGGATCGCGTTAAGGTTCGCCGAAATGACCGCGATGTCCGGGTTGGTGGTCCGATCCACCTTCTGAATGCCCTCCAGGGTCGTGTTCGGATGGACCGCCGGCAACAAGGCGTTGGCCGTGATCCAGTCGAAGTAGGCCCCCTGCCCCGCCCTCCGGGCCCAACCCTGCACTCCCCAGGCCCGCTCCGGATCACTGTCCGTATACCCCTGCCACTGTGCCGTGGGATCCTCCACGTATTTGTTGCGATACGTCAGGTTGACGATCTCCGCACCGGTCTTCGCCTTCGCGGCCGCCGTCTGCGCGAACTTGCGCTCATCGAGGAAGTCCACCTTCAGGACGATGTCCTGCAGGTTGTAGAACTCCGAGCGCGACACCCAGTTGAAGTTCTTCTCACGCAGCAGGTCGTATTGGTTGCGCAACGCCGTAAGGTAGTGTCCCCAAGCATCCCCGTGGCCCTGCGGATACAGAATCAGCGCGTCGTCCTCGTTGATGAACCCGTCCTGGTTGATGTCGCTCAGATTGTAGTTCATCGCGTACGCCGCTTCCCCCTCCCCCTTGGTGAAGTTCCAGAACAGCCGGTTGTACACCGGCCGCGCGAAGTAGTCGTCAACCCCCCGCAAAAGGGCCAGTTCCTCCTCCATCAGCGAGGAGACCTGGTTCTGGAAGGCGAACACCGCCGGCGCGAAACTGCCATACTCCACACTGTCGCTCCCAAACCCGATGGTCGGGTCCAATGCATCGGTGTAGGCCTCGTTGCCCAGAATCGTGTAAAAGTCCGATATCCGGGTGGACGCCAGCTCAAGCGCGTTGGCGATCGCGGGGGTGGAGACCGGCCGTGACAGGTCGATGCTCAGGTCCCGGCCCCGTTTGAGAATCGTCTCGTAGAGCTGGATCAACCCGACGTTCTCAATCACGTTCTTGTCCGGATTCAACGCCACCGGTCCGACGTAGGGCTGCCCCAGCTGCGTGATGATGCTCGAGATGGTCGACGGATTGTCACCCTCGAAGTCCCGGATCCGTGCCTCGTACGGATTCACCGCATCCAGCACCCGTTTGATCCAGCCCTGCGCCAACTGCGCACGATAATCCCCGTTCCGCGGGTCGTTGTTGCCCGCCCCCGCCCATTCGAAGGGAACCTTGGAGGAACCGTCGGGCTGGGGCTTCTGCCAGTTCGTGCCTTCGACCACATCGTTCGCGTGGCGGTAACGCACGAACCAAAAACTGTCCGCCAGCAGCGCCTCCGGAGCATTGGGATTGCCCGCAAGGGTGATCTGGTAACGGCCCACCCCTCGCTTGCCACTGGGGTCGGGGAACAGTTTCCATGGATTCGGGGTGCCGGGCGACAGCTGGTCGGGCGGCGGCACATTCAGGCTGCCATCGTCGAAGCGGTACCACCACTCGAAGGCCAGCGCGTCGGCGTTGGCGCCAAAATCACCCGTGTGACGCAGCACCAGGTTTTCGTCGAAGACGTTGTCGGACTCCACCGTCTTGATGGCCCCGCGGTAGCGTTCCTTCGGGTCCACCTCGATGATGTGCACCGTAATTGGCGATCCCCCCAGGGACGGATCGTTGTTCTCAACAACGGCCACGTAGCTGGGACTGCCTGGCCGGGTCAGCGGATCGAGGAAATCCGCATTCGGCAGCAATGCCAGACCGGGTCCGAAGGCGCGCATTGGCACCGCCTGTTTCGGATCGAGGACCTCGCGCGGAAAATTCTCCGGTTGCTGGCTGGCCGAGATCGGCGGAACCAGTTCCGTCACGGTCACCGGACGCCCGGCCGCATCAAACACGCGCTTCGGCTCCAACCCCACCAGATAACCGCTGTCGGCGGCGTCCACCGGGATCGGCGTCGGCACCGGATCGGTCGCCGCCAGGCCGCTAACCGTGGGAAGCGCCGCAATCCCCGTCGGGAGGATGGTGGATGAAAGCGGCAGATGCTGCAGGATGTAGTTGATCAGCGTTGTGAGATCGATCGTCGGCACGACCCCGAAGTAGTAATGCCGCCAGAACTGCTCCAACCGGGTCTGCCACGCCCCCCGACTCGCATCATCCGTCGGAGGGGACATGAGATACGGATTATCCGAGTCCACCAACGTCGGGTTTCGCGACAGTTTGTAGAGGCTCGCGACCGCGGCGTCCCAGGCGGAACTGGTGCCCTCACCGTCCAGGGCCAGCAGGGCGTCACGTTCCCCCTCGGTGAGGATGTTGGGTTCGAGGACGTATACCGCGGGGGGCGCCGCCGTGAGTGTGCGATCGCCGATGTCCTTGTCGTTCAACAAGCCGATCACCTCCAACTGCCCGGCCAGCGGGTCGTAGCGCACGCGGCGCTGCAGGGAGGAAGGCAGCCCGTCGAAAACGTATTTGCCGTCCTTGACGCGGCTGTTGCCGGAGGCCGGCTGTAGGACGGCGGGAAGGTCCGCGAGCGAAAGGGGCACCCCACGGCGGTCGAGCACCTGCGCCACCCGTGCGCTCCAGCTCTCCTTCCACCCGTTCAGGGAGCCGGTGGGGTTCCTCGAGTCGAACACCACCTCCGCCGACGCAAACGCCACGATGCCCGGCAATCCCTCCGTCTCCACCAATTCCCCATCCACCGTGCGGAACGGGGTGTCCGCCCGGTATTCCCCGCCGGAAAACGTCAAGGTCTCACCCCCCTTGAGCTTGGGCAGGTTCCGGGGCCACTCGCTCTTGTAAAGCACCTTCACCGGCTGCGCATTCACCAGTGCGGCGCTCCCCGCGGCGACCTGGTTGCCGGGCGTGGTGTTCAGCAGCGGGGTGACATCGACCGGCAGGAAGGAGATCGGATCCCCGGTCTGCGCCACCTGCGCCACGCGGACGACGGCGTTGCCCTGCACCTGGGCCTCCAGCACCCCGGGCTTGTTTGGGGGCCAGTAGAAGTCGGGTGCGAGCGGGTAGTAGAAGGAGACGTTGAACCACGCATTGCTGCCACCCGACACCGACCAACTTGAGCCCCGGTGATCCTCCCAGTAGGTCAACTGGCCCTTGAGGTTGGCCCCGCGGGTTTCGGCGCACGGAGAGGCACCGATCACCACCCCCAGCGGGTAGAACGGGATGACGGGCTCGCCGGCCTCCATCGAAACGTGTGGCTGTGCATTCAACTGCGACGCCGACGCGTTGACCGTGCCCCCCTCGGCGGCCGGGGTAATCACCGCTTGATCTGCCAGACCGTAACGGTCGTCGGAACGGAAGACCTTGTAGACCCGCATCTTGAACTCCTCCTCCGCCGTGTCCAGGAACTGGGCCAGTACGTAGGGGTGCGAGGTGTAGGTGTCCGGGTCCTGATTGGCCTCGGTCTCCGCCGCCTGCCGGTTGAAGGTGTTCAGGTCCCCGATCCGCAGCGCATAGACGGCGGGAGGGCGCGGGGAGACGTCAGCAAACCGCAGGGAAGGGGCAACCAACGCGTGCTCCTCGTTCGGGTTGTACCCGGGCAGGCCGGAATCCGGTTGCTGGTAGATCTGCACCTGCTGGAACCGCGACGGGTCGTAAGTGGTGGCCTCGGGCGTGGCGGAGCCCGGAGGCACGATGTACTGCTCCGATCCATCCACCTTCAGCCCTTCGCTGCCGAACTGGCTCGCAATCACGATCCGCCCCAGCCCCTCCGCCTCCGAGGCCGGCCAGCGGGGTTGGTAAACCGCCGCAGCGTGCGGCCAGAGCAGCAGATCGTTCTGCGCCGGATCGTCGTACCAAAAAACGATGAGCTTGCCGTCATCGCCGGTGGACGGGAACAGGTTGACGGGGATTACGGGCCCGGGCAGGTGATCCTTTGACACCACCCTCTTCAAAGCCTGGTCCGACTTCAGAGCGGCCATGTCGTAGACATCCTTCGCGGCCAGCCCCTCCAGTTTCGTTCCGTCGTAAATGTACGGGTTGTAACGGGCGGTCGCGGTGGGATCGTAGACGTAGCCGGTCCCAAGGCCGGCCCGGTCCAACCCCAGGTCCGGCACGCGCCGTCCGATGATCGCCACCCCGGTGGAAAGCACGCCGCGGTCGTTCCACCGCTTCGTCTCCACCACGCGCACCCGCAAAAACTCCCGTGGCACGCCGCGACCATCCGGTTGCAGCTCGGTGAACAGCAGCACCGTGTGGCCGGGCTGGGTCGCCGTGAAACGCTTCTCCCCATCCACGGACGCATCCGTCTCCGTGTATTTGATTTCCTTGAAACCAAACGCGTCCCGCGAATCCGGATCGAGCGCCACCGGCGGCGCCTCAGCGATGTGGGGATAGTGCGCGATGGCCGGGTAAACCGCCTCCACCGTCACATCCATGGTCTCGGGGCTGTTGGGATCGGGCCGCCACTTGGCCACGAATCGGCCGGGCACCAGCGGATACAGACGCAGGGCCACGGGATCCCAGATTGCCATCTGGTCGTTGCCAACGTTGGGGTTGCTCCCGTCCACCCGCCGCATCTCGATGAAATCCGGCTTGGTGACGAACTTCGCCGCAAGTTGGGGATCCCCCTGAAAAACGAACTCCCCGAGGGTTGCCCGAACGGACAACGCCTGACGATCGTAGCGCCACAGCACCCGGGCCGCACGGTTGAGGCGGGGAATGTCCATGCCGCGAAAAGTCCGTCCCGTCGAAGGCTGCAGGTATTCCGCAATCCAGGCGGCAACCGGACTCCCGTTGTTCGCCTTCGCTGGCCCGCCATCCTCAAGCACCCCGGTCTCACTGTTTACGTCGCCGTTGGTGCTGAAGTAGTAGCCGTCGCCGTTGAACCAACCCCGGAGCGCCAGTCCACTGTCCGTCTTCTCGCGCCCGGCGGTCATCACCCAGACCCGGGTGCCGGGATCGAACCAGAAGACGCCCTCCCCGGAACCGATCTCCGCTGCCGTGCCGTTGATCACCTGGTACACCTTCGCCAGCGCCGCCCGCGTCGGATCATCCGAGTTCACCCGCACTCCATACTGGATTTGCCAGACATACCGGATTACCCCCGGCCCATACATGGTGAACTGGGGCACCTGCTGCCGGGGCGGTTGCGCCTGCCGCACGGCGAAACTGAACGGGGTTTCGGCCAGGCGAGTCCGCTGCAACTCCGTGGGAAAGACATCCTCCAGCAGCAACCGGTTCGCCCGCGGAATGGTGACATCGGTCAGGGGGGTCGCCAGCAGCGCCAGGGTTTCCTCCCGCAACTCCTGCCGGTTCTCGTATTCGGTGAAATCGACCGCGCCGTAGAGTGAGGTCGGCGCGCCTCCCGCCCGACCAATCACCCGGTTCAGTTCCTGAGCCAGCGTGTCCGCCCAACGCGCCTTTTGGGAGCCGTCCTGCAGAATCCCCTGCGACACGGTGCTGAAGCCGTCCCAGAGATAGTACGGCAGGGGATCGCTCGTGTCGGTGCTCGTGGAGTTGCGCAGCCGCTCCGCCAGCCCTGGGGCATCCAGAATCTGTCCGGGCAGCAGCATTGCCGCACGGGTGTCAATGTCGTTTGCCGGAGTCGTGGCACCGTTCGGCGGACCGCCGGCGACATACCCGACCGGCACATAACGCACGTCCAAGCCCGCCCGATTGAAGTCCAGCACCTCCCCATCCACCTGCGCCACCACCGTGTCCCCCCGCTTGACCCAGTTCTTCTTGGCCTGGGGCTCCGGATTACCCGAACCATCGGAACTCAGCGGCCCCGCCCACGGGTTCCCCGAGTCGTCCATCTCCGAACTCTCGGTCCGCGAGAAATCATGCTCCACCAACAACGCATACTCGTGCTGCCACTTCACCGTGACGTCCGTGTCCTCGCTGATGTCAAAGGTCACCAACGTCGGGTCACCACTCTGCGTTACGTCGTTCACCGAAATACCCGCCGCGGTGAACCGCTCCGTCGCGTCGTCCTGGATCAGCGCCGGATCATTTTGGACGCTGTCCGTGATGTCATCGCCATAGATGTTCTTGTAGACCTCTCGCGGAACCGAAATCTCGACCCGCTCCCCGTCGTAAACCCGAATGAGGCTGCGATTCCCAATGTTCTCCGCCTTGACCCCGGGCTGGTTGAGCAGGTCCGGAATCACCCCGTCCACCCGAACCGTGGTGCGGAACACCCGGTCCTGACCGTTGGCAAGCTCCGACTGGGACTCAACCCACAGATCCCGCGGGCGGGCTTCGGACACAAACATGTAGCTGTACAAATCCGCCGCCCCGTCCGGCAACGTGATGCTCTCCGATTTCCCGTTGGAAAGGGTCACCTTCACCGTCGAGTTCGGCTTGTCCTGGGTGTTGTTGAACAGGATCTTCCGGAACTCCTGGCCATCATTGTGCCCGTCCGAGTCCAGGTCGGCGGAGAACGTCAGGACCGAATCGGGCGGCAGGCCCCCGTTGCCGATGGTGAAGATGATGGTGTCGGCGTCGGCGCCCTCATCGACCCCGTCAGGCGAGGTCAGGGTCACCCCCGAACGGCTGAAGCCATAGGCGGAGTCCCAGTTCTTGTCGTAATCACCGATGGTCATCTCAAACCCGGTGATCGCCAGCCGCGAATCGTTGTACAGCTTGAGGGTTGGCACGTTTCCGTTGCCCAGGATTTCCAACCGGAACGCCACCGGATTGGCGGCGGCGGCGTGGGCTGCATCGATGCCGGACAGCGCCAGACCGGCACCCATTCCCAGCAGCAGGAGGTGGCGGGACACAGGCGAAACGAACCGATGGAAGGCAGGATGTCTCATGGGGCGGGGATCAAAGGGCGTTCAGGGCGTCAATCAGGGCGACCCGGTTCAGTTCGAACCGGCCTTCCACCCGCAGGCCGACGTCCTTGTCCGGCCCCAGGGTTTTGTGCAAACCGAAGACCTCCTCGCGATAGACTCCAGTAATCCGGTCCACCCCGTATCCGGAATGCTCCAACTCCGGCGGCCCGGCATCGAAGTCGAACCTCACCTTCCGGGTGATGTCGTAACCGTATCGGTGGTCCGGGTGCCGAAAATGCCGGAAGGGGTTGGTCGGATGACTCGCCGGCAGGAAGATCTCCCCCTCCAGTGCGGGGAACCCCAACGCGGCCAGCCCATCGGTCTTGATCGCGTAGGAAAACCGGGGATCGCCGATCCCAGGCCCAAAGCCGCCGGTCCACATCCCCGCCTCGTGATCCAACAGCGGAAGTTCCCTCTGCGCCGCCAGTGCCGCTTCCGTCAGGGCGTTCGGCGAGGTGGACCGGACCGCGTCCGTCGCCGCGTCACCCGCCACCGAGGTCAGTTCCTCGAGCGTCATGAAGGGATTGGACACCAACCCGTCGGTGGCGGCGGTCACCGCCGCTTCCGCCGCCGTCGCCGGCACCAACGCCAGCAAGGCGGAACCCAGGAAGGTGGTGTAATCGGTGGTGGGACCCTCTGCCGAAACGCCATACCGCGCGACATCCATCTCGAGAGCATTCCGACCCGCCGCCTCCGCCGTGAGGGTCACGGCAGATCCCCCGCCCGACTCCACCGGCAGGGTCAAGGCGGCCGCGTTCACTATGGCCGCGATCACCGCATCCACCGCGGACCTCGCCCGCGTGTCCGCGTACTCGCTGGCGGAATCCAGGGCGAGAGCCGAGGCGCGGGCAGCCCGGACCGCGGCATTGCCTTCCACGGCCAGCGAAATGCTCGCAGCATTCGCGCCCGAAACCTCGGCGGCGGTCCCTGCGGCTTCCGCCCCCCCCACCAGCATGTCGCCGAACTCACTGCCGGCAATGAAGCGCTGGTATTCGTCCGCCAGATCCGCAAAGGCCGCGGCCGCCAACTGCGCCGCCGCCTTCTTCGCTTCAGCGTCGGTTTCCCCGGCAGCCGCCGCCAGGATCGCGTCAATCATCGCCTCGCCCCGGGGATCCGGAAAGAAACCGGCACGGATGAGCAGCGTCGCCGCCGCCGACTGCGCGTCGCTTAACGCCGTGCCGTCACCGGTCGCGATCAGGTCCACCTTGGTTCGACTCAGGTACTGTTGCCGGAACAGCCGGAAGGCCTCGGCGACGTCGGCAGTGTCCAGGATGCCCTGCCCCGCCGCCCGGGCCGCGCTGACCGCGGCATCCCGGGATTGCCCGCCGAGCATGCTGCTGGCCGCCGATGCCGCCACCGCATCAATCACCGACTGCACCGCTCTCGTGGCCTGCGCGTCCCCAAAATCGAAAACCGCGCTCGCAATCCGCGTTGCCACCTGCACGGGGAAATCGCCGTAAAGCCGTTCATCAGTCACCAGCGCCAGGTCGCTCTCGCGCCCCGAGAGGCTGGCCCCGGCCCTCAGCAGGTCCGGGCGCGCCTTGAGATCCACCGAACCGGCAGTTCCCGTGGTTCCACTGCCCATCCGGGAGAGGATCGCCACGTCCCGCAGCAGCTTCACCTGGCCAGCCCCATTCACGTGCAAGATCAATCGCACCTGCGCCTCGTCCGCCGTGGGCGTGGCCACCTTGGGGTCCGGCGCGATCGGAACGTTGTTCTCATCCAACGGTACCGGCACCTCGTTGACGTAACTCAATCGCGCTTCGCCCACCCAGAGACCTCGGTAAGGGTTGGCCGCGCTCCAGGTGGAAACGCCGGACACTGCGATCAATGCTGCAGTGCCGAAACTCCACCGCCACGTTCGCAGGCGGGAAAAACGGGACATAAGAGGGGTGGGGACAGGAGAACCGGTCATTGCTGTTCCTCCAGGTCCTGACGAAGGCAGATCACCGGAATCCAATCCTCCGTGCCAATATCAGTCGAAATCTTGAGCAGGGATGCCTGGCGCGGCAGTTGTACCTCCTCGCGGCGCGCCTCGAAGGGGAGGCGAATCCCCTGACCCGCCTCGATTGCCGGGAGCGGCTGCACCCAGGGCCCCGCAGGCAGTGGCGCGCTGACCTCCCCAACCAGCCCCTCCGCTCCACGAACCCCGCTCATCACCAGTGAAAGGGGCACCGCCGGCCCCTCCGCCGGCACCAGTTCCACCGTGGGCGTCAGCGGGTGTCCCAGGTCGTTCCGCAACACCAACTCCTCCGGCCTCCGCAACAGCACCACCCCCTGCTGCACCGGCGGCTCCACCCGCAGCGGGCCCTGGTAATCCGAACTCCCATCGCAGTAGACCCAGAAAGCCTCACCCGACCGCATCGTTTCCGCGGTCGGATCCGTCACCCGCCGCCAGGCATCATTCTCCAAACGGTAGATCCGGTTCAGTGCGTGCGCCCGTGAACCGCTGAAGAACTCCGCAAAGGTCGGACTCCCCTGCCGGGCCACCGCAAAACCCACCAGGTTGTACGCGTCGGGCTGCCAGCGCACCGCCAGACGCACCACCGATCCCGTCACCTGCCAGACACACGGATCCGTGGCGTGCACCAAGTAGGCCCGCTGACCGCTGATGGCGTGCAGTGTCGACAGAAAACTGTCCGGCCGCCCGGGGCCATACCATACCCCCCACCCGGCCCGCCTGAAGATGTTGGCGTCGGGGTTGGTCACATACTGGGCCGACGCGGTCCGTGCGAAGAACCCCGCGGCAATGTCCACCGGCAGCCCGGCAAACACCTGGTCCGGCTCGGGATTGACTGGATCCACTTCCAGGAAGACGGCGTTCCAGCCTGCATGCAGCGTCAGCACCTGCGACCGCCTGACCGGCGGATCGTCCGCCCCTGACACCGTCGCTGCTGCCGTGGCGGCCACCCCCAAGGCGACCAGACGGGAAATCAATCTGAACTGGGAATTCATCGGTTTGTCCATGACATGAAGCGAAGCCTTCGACCTGCGCGGAGGGCGGCAGCACCGGAGGACAGCGCCCCCTCCGCCGCGAGACGAGCCTCCCACCGCTTCCCCCACAGGGACCGGCTGGGACCGTTGAGCAAGGACATCATGTCCGGGTGACGAGGCATACCTGCGACAATTGGCCCGTAAAAGACGCGCACAATGCTCATAAGTCAACTTGTTGTTTTTAATAAGTTCACATCACCATACAAACGCCCAGCAGCGCGCGGCGTGCAATCGCCCATTCCCCCCTGTCAAACGGGCCAATGAGAACTCACGGGGTCTCCCGAAGTCGCCGCTGAAAGCGGTCGGAAACCGACAGAGGAGAGAATTCAGAACCTGGAATACCGCGGATGAACGCGGATAGGTCCTTCGGGCTGAGCCCGCAACGCCCGCCGGATGTCCTCACCCCATGGGTCAACCGGAACGATCGCCGGAAATCCTTGGGGATCGGCGTCCATCTGGGTCGACCCGCGGTTTGACTGCGCCTTCCAGGCTGGATCGCACTGGTGAATCCGGATGCCGATCCGGCCGGGCCGACGGCGCCCTCCCCTGAGACCACGCACCTCACCCGGTGGAGCGAAGTGAAGAATCCTCAGGAACGGCCCCTGAGCCGACTGCGGTCTCGAGCGCCCCTCGACGCTGCGGACCCTCCCTCCGGCTTCCGCCTCCT
>JACKPV010000002.1 GCA_024233305.1 Verrucomicrobiales bacterium | reverse complement strand
TGGCCCGCCTCGGCGTGGAAGCTGATCTCGTTCACGGCGACCAGATCGCCGTAGCGCTTGGACAGAGATTCGACGCGGATCACGGCGGCAGCTCCTCGGGGCTGGAGACCGGCAGATCGACCGACGGGGGATAGTAGCAGGTTTCGAGCGGACGGCCAGGGCGAATCGTCGAGCGCTCAGCGGGCGAGGACGAGCTTCCGCGTGATCGTCGTGCCGGGCATCTCGAGCCGGGAGAAGTAGACGCCGCTGGGGACGGACGCGCCGCCGTCGTCGCAGCCGTCCCAGTCGATGCTGAACGACCCCGGGCTGTAGGGCGCGTCGCGCAGGAGGCGGCGAATGCGCCGGCCGGTGATGTCGTAGATCGCCAGGGACACCGTGGCCGGCCGATCGCTGCCGAAGGAGAAGCTCGTGGAGCTGCGGAAGGGATTGGGACGGTTCTGGGCGAGGAAGGGGCCGTCGGGAATGGGATCCTCTGGAGGCGGCTCGGTGGCCAGGCGCTGGAAGTCCTGCTGCGTGGAGTCGGCCTGCAGGTCGGTGAACTCCCGCAGCTCGGGGTCGAAGGCGCGGCCTTCCTGGAGCGGGGCGAGCTGGCCTGTCCAGCCGCGCGGCACGGCGCAGACGTAGCTGCCGTCGGTGGCGGTGGAGAGGGTGTCGGGAGCGCCACCGATGGCGATGCCGGCGAGGGGGTTCGCGTCCTCGTCGAGCACGATGCCGCTGATCCGCAGCGTGTCCGGCAGGCTCGCCAGGCGCAGGAAGTCCTGGGCGAGGGAGTCGGACTGGAGATCGGAATACTCGCGATAGGGGGGGGCGAAGACGTAGCCGTCCTGGAGCGGGCGAAGCTGGCCGGTCCAGCCCGTGGGGACCTCGCAGAGGTAGGCGCCGCTCGGGTCGGTCTGGACAGGAGCGGGGCCGCCCGCGATGGCGATGCCGCCGAGCGGGTCGTCCTTCGCGTTGCGTACGGTTCCCGCGATGATCAGGTGGTCGGGAACCGCGCAGGCCACGGGAAGGGCACCCATGAGGACCCCGCAGCCGTTGTTCGCGGGCGCGCAGGGGGAGTCCGTGCGCAGGGTCAGATCATCCCCGGCTGCGCCGCAGAAGCGCGGATCCTCATGCAGGTTGCCGCCCACGCCGACGGGGTCGAAGGGGGTTCCGCTGAACTCGGCCACCAGCGGATTCCAGAAGTCGGAGCAGGTGAAGCCGGGCACCGTCGCGCCATAGTACAGGTGGATGGCGCTGCCTCGGACCGTTCCCGCCACGATGCAGTTCTCCACCGCGACATCGGTGGCGCCGTTCAGGTAGAGCGTGCCGCCGTAGGCGGCGGGCGACTCGACTCCATTGCGGTGGAAGGTGCACCCGCTCAAGGACAGCCCGCAGTGGCTGACATAGATGGCGCCGCCAGAGCCGGTGTAGTTGACGCCGTCGACGGAGAAGTACTTCCCCCAGTTGTCCACGAAGACGCAGTCCTCGAGAGAAACGTCGCCCGGCGCGCAGTCCAGCCCGGCGAACGCTCCGCCACGCAAGGCGCCGCAGTTCTGGAATGTCACGGCGACCGCGTCGAGACCGGCATTGCCGACATAGACCGCGCCGCCGTAGCCGCGCGTCAGGCAGTTCCGGAAGACGAGATTCTCGATCCGGGGGTGGGAGCCGTCCGCAACGCAGAGTCCGAGCCCTCGTGTGCCGGTGTCGCCGACGCCGTAGGTCGTCGCCTCGAAGTCCTCGACGACGATGCCGCGCAGCGTGGGCGAGGCGCCGCCGGTGCACAGGATCGCCCGAGCATCGCTGCCGGCGCGGATCGAGAGATCCTGAACGACGGCCGCCGGAGGAAGATTGCCGTCGAGGATGAAGACCGCGTCGCCCTCACCGGCCCCCGTCGCGTCGAGGATGGTGCTCGCGGCATCACTGCCGGTGACGACGAGCGTCTTGCCGTCGAACCGGACGTTCCTGAACCCGGGACCCGAGTAGGTTCCCGAAGCGATCAGCACCGTGTCCCCGGGCTCGGCGTACTCGACCGCGGCCTGCAGGGTGACGAAGTCTGCGGGCACGCGTAGCACGGGACCGATGGCCGTGCGGCGCGTGTAGCCGTCGTCCCAGACGGGAGATTGAAGCGAGGCATAGGAGCGGCTCTCCGGCTCGAAGCGATACGTGGACTGGACCGGAGTCAGCGTGCCCGACCACCCCGTGGGAACCTGGAGTGTGTAGACGCCCGTGGCTGTGGTCAGGACGTCCTCCGGACCGCCGGTGATCAGCACACCCTCGGCCGGCGTGCCATCGAAGCCGACGATCGCCCCGCTGATCACCGTGAAGCCGGTGCCCGTGCAGCCCACGGAGAAGGCGCCGATCTGCTCGCCGCAAGGGCTGTTGGCCGCAGCGCAGACCGAGTAGTCGAAGAGGGTGAAGTCCTCGCTTTCCGGGTCGCAAAGACCGGGGTCCAGGCTGATGTTCCCGTCCAGGCCGGTGGGGTCCTCGATGCGGATGTAGTTGCCGCCGACGTTGCCGTAGACGTCGTTGCACTCGAGGGTGACCGGGCCGGATTCCCAACACGCGACTCCACCGCCGTCAGACCCTCCGGTGACGATGCTGCGCCGAAGGTGCCCGCCGGAGCCTGGACCGAAGCCGATGGAGGGGCCCTCGTTCGAGGCGAACGTGGAGCGATCGATCCGAAGTGTCCCAAGGTACATGGAAGCCACCACGCCCGTTGGCGAAGAGTAGTTTCCGACGAACAGGCAGCCCTCGATGTTCAGGGGTGCGCCCCCGGCGATGATCGCAGAACCCTTGCCCACGTTCACCGTGTGGTTGCCACGAAAGCTGCAGTTGCGGACGACGACTTGGCCGGATGCGGATGCGCCGACCGCATAGATGGCACCTCCGTCGTTGCCAAAGCAGTACTGCTCCCCGCTGATGTACAAGCATTTGTCGCTGGCCTGATTGTCGATGAAGGAGCAGTTGTCCAGCTGCGCATCGACTTCGCTCAGATGTACGGCGCCACCGCGATTGCCCCGGTTGCCTTCAAAGACAGCATCCAGCAACTCGAGAGAGCCATCGATCTGGCACAAGGCCCCACCTTCGCCGCACCCAGAGCTGCAGTTGGTGAAGGACACGTCCTCGAAGCGCGGAGCAGAGCCTCCCTCCACGAAGACAGCGCCACCGTCGTGGCACTCCTGGTAGTCATTCTCGAAGTAGCCCCAGGCGCGGCAGTTCTCGAACCGCACATCGCGAATCACCGGGTCTGATGCGTCACCGACGTAGAGCGCCGTTCCGGCGCTATTGGTGTAGGCGTTCCGCAGCGTCAGTCCTTCAATGACTGGACTGCCGCCGCCGGCAATCTGGAGGATGCGATGCCCCCGATCCTCTGCGAGGTCGATGCCGGTGCCCGAGGAGCCTCCCTCGCCGCGCAACGCAATGCTCTTCGCCTGGAGACGAACATCGCGGAATCCCTCCCCGGAGTAGATCCCCGGTGCAAGCAGCACGGAGTCGCCTGGCATGGCGAGGCCGATGGCCTCGGAGAGAGTCGACACATCCGCTGGGACGTGGATGCCGCGGGACGATGTGCTCAGCGCAAAGTCCTGTCCTGGAAGGTCGGACTGGACATCGCCGAGGGCGATGCTGGGGGGCACGAAGTCGGCCCCATAGGGGCTGCTCGGAGTCAAGACTCCGCTCCAGCCGGCGGGGACGTGGAGGGCGAAGTCACCTTCCGAACTCGTGAAGACCAGGGCGGGACCACCGTCGATGCGTGCCCCGGCGACGGGGAGGCCGCTCGAATCCGTGACCCGTCCCGAGACGAGGAGACCATGGCTCCCGCAGCCTTCACCCAGCGCGCCCATACGGACGCCGCAGGGGTTGCCAGCGGGCAGACACGGAGAGTCGGAGGCGAGGCGGTAGTCGCCGGCTTGAGCGTCGCAGAAGCGAGGCTCCTCGGAGATGTTGCCCCCGACCTCGCTCTGATCGTCGGCGATGCCGCCGAAACTGCCCTGCACGTTGCCGTAGAGATCGCTGCACACGACTGACAGACTGCCTGGGACATTCTCGTCCGGGACCTGCCAGAGCGCGGCCGAGCCGACACGGTGATTCGCTACGACGCAGTGTTCCAGGAGAGTCGTGCACTGCCACGCGTCGACGGCCGCCCCGAGACCCGCGCACTCGTTGCCGACGAGAGTGACGCCCCGTAGGCTCAGATCGCAGCTGTACCCGTAGATCGCTCCGCCCCCGGCGCGGCCGTAGTTGCCGCTGAAGAGGCTGTTGATTGCTACGAGGGAACCCCCGCTGACCCGGACCGCGCCACCTCCCTGCCCCGCCTGACAATCCAGGAAAACACAGTCCTCGATGATCGTGGCCGCGTTGCCGCCGATCGCCAGCGCGCCGCCGAAGTGGTCGGAGCGACAGTGCTCGAAGGCAACATCGCGGTAGATGCAGGTGGTTGCGGATTGCTGTCGGATGGCACCTCCCGAGACGTCCGGCGTGCCCCAGAACGGATCCCAGTCCGCGTCGTCCACGCAGTACCAGTTCCTGAGCGTGAGGCCCTGGAGAAGTTGCGACGTGTCTCTGGAGTAGTTGAGAAACGGGCCAGAGTTTTCGCCATCGAGAACCGTCGCCGCGGGTCCGTCCGCACCCAGGATGGCGATCGACCTGCCCAGGTCGATCTCTCTGAACCCCGGACCCGAGTAGATGCCCGGGGCGATCAGCAAGCTGTCGCCGTCGACGGCTGCGTCGACCGCGGCCTGAAGCGTGGGATACTCGGCGGGGACATGAAGCTCGGCGGCGGACACGGCCCGCGCGCCCAAGAGCAGGCCCAGGAGAAGTAGCACCTTGCGCATCGGCACACACCTACGGCGGACGTTCGCTAGCGATGGCGTGCAGGGGGTGCCAGTGGGGGAGGCCAATTCAATATAGCACGGCCATCGCGCCCGGCGACAGGCGAATCTAGCTTCCGAACACCCGCTTCAGCAGGTCCGTGGTCCGCGCCACC
>JACKPV010000001.1 GCA_024233305.1 Verrucomicrobiales bacterium | reverse complement strand
CACGACTCGAGGAACTGCAGCTGCGGGAATCCCGCGTCATCGGTCCACAGGGCGAACACCTCGCCGTCGGTGTCCAGGTAGAACGAGCTCAGCCGTTGCAGGTCCCCGAAATCGAACCGGCGCGTGAAATCCGCCCGCGTGGCCCAGTCATCAAACAGCGTGTTGGCGGCTTCATTCCACTTCCGGTCGAGCGTGGCGGCCCGCGGCACCATCGGGGTGGAGTAGTTGGCCACCAGGTCGGTGGCGTAGAACACCAGGCCGACGTTGTCCCAGAGGTAACGGGCGATGGAAGCGAGCTGCAGCCGGTTGAACTTGGACAGGAGCCGGTGGACGTAGAGCCCCAAGGCCGGCACGGGGGTCCGGTGGTCCGTGACGTTCAACGCCTCGAAGTAATGCCGGACGGGTGTCAGCGGAGGCGCGAGGCTCGACGGCTGCGGGCTCGGGGTTTTGACCCGCTTGAACGGGTTCGGAGGCTCAGGCGGGCTGAAGATAGAGCGGAACAGTCGGATCATAGGACGGCCTTGTGAAAGGTCGGGTGGACGCGGTTGTAGAAGGGGACGTCGGTGGGTGGGTTCTCGGGGTCGGCGAGGGTGTTGACCCATTCGAGGGCTTCCTCTGCCATGACGGCGAGCTGCGCCGGCGTATAGCCCCGCTCGAAGGTGAAGGTGACCGAGCCGCCGGCCTCCGCGGTCGAGACGACCGTCTGCCCGTTGACCACCTGGGAGGCCCATTTCTGCTGCAGCAAGGCGGTGAGCGACCCCACCAGGGTGTCACCCTCAC
The DNA here is from genome assembly GCA_024233305.1 of Verrucomicrobiales bacterium. GTDB lineage: Bacteria > Verrucomicrobiota > Verrucomicrobiia > Limisphaerales > J093 > J093. Next base: position 3,065 of record JACKPV010000001.1, on the reverse strand, counting down.
CGAGTTGCAATTTGAGCGCCCGGACCAACATCCGGACCTCAAGTCGTACGCGTGCCCTCACACCCATAGGCGCGGTGTTTGTACTTTTGCGAGCGTGGCGCCTTTAGGCTTGTGCGGCCCAATGCGTTATGTTAATTGCCTCCGATAAGCTCGAAATCAGCACCTCCGACCCTTCGGTTGGGAAGCGCCTCACGGAAGAATGGAGCTTTCAACCCGGACGGATGGCGGGATTTGGTGCGATATACGAACCAATAGTTGTATAAGCTTACGCCAAGAAAATGAGCGCACTGCGTGGCTGGCTAGGTGAGAAGATGACCACTCTTGGGATGTGGCTCTTTCTTGACAAGAAGGTCTACCGACGTTTCCACAACGTGATCGTGCCGACCTCCAATGGGACAACTCAGATCGATCATCTTCTTGTCTCTCCATTCGGATTATTCGTAATCGAGACGAAGAACATCACGGGATGGATCTTCGGATCGGAAGACCAGCCCCAATGGACTCAATCCCTCTACGGCAAGAAGTATTCGTTCCAGAACCCACTCAGGCAGAACTTCCGTCACACGAAGTGCCTCGCTGATTACCTCGATCTCGATCCAGCGGTTCTACATTCCGTCGTCTTCTTTATCGGCGAATGCACCTTCAAAACGCCGATGCCCTCGAATGTGCTCCGCTCCGGACTGGGCACTCACATCAGATCTTACCAACAGGTCATATTCTCAGACGCAGAGATTCATCGAATCATGCAGGCGATCCAGGCTTTGAAGGACGACCGATCGTTAAATCACCGCGCCCATATGAAGTCACTTCGAGAGCGACACGCTTCTACGACCACATGCCCCAAATGTGGATCGGCGCTTGTCGAGCGCACCGCGAAGAAGGGGGCAAACGCAGGATCAATGTTCCTCGGATGCTCAGAGTTTCCGAGGTGCCGATACACAAAACGGGGATAGCAAACGCACGGAGAGCAACGGCTGACCCGCTCCGAATTGGAGTGATCTACCTTACTCTTGAGCCCTGTCCTGCATCGAGCGCGCGCTCCCGGTCAGCCGTGCCTTATGCTTGACGTGAACCGTCCGCGGTCCCCGATGCCCCCTTCAGCACCCCCGAAATCACCGCGCCGACGGCGATCATCAGCTCACAGTCCAGATAGTGGTTGTCCCGACGTTTCTGGACCCACAGCACCTTGATCCGGCCCCGCGAGTCCTCGCGTTCCTCCCGAACCTCTGCCGTCATCTGCTGCAGGTAGTCCTGGCCGATCTTCCGGGGCAACGTCCACTGACCGACCGCACCGTGCGTGACGAGGGCCAACTGGTCCTTGATGCTCGGGTTCGACCACTGGAACAGCGGCAGGTGCCGTTTGACCCTCGGCTTCTCCACACCAAGGTTCGGGTCCACCAACACCCGCCGCCACGTCCGCCGGACGGTCTTCTTGCTGCGCGGGTCCTGGGTCAGAAACCACTCCGCGTCATCCCCCTTCATCGCCTTCCAGCCCGACGCCAGGCAGAACCGATAGACCTCCGACGCCTTGAACCCCGAGTCGATCATCGCGTTGACCAGCGGCACGTTGAGTTGCTGGCGGATTTGCTCCAACTCGGTGGTCGTGTTGCACCGGCCGTATGCCAGCAGTCGGCTGGCGCCGCCCGGCCCGAACGCGCGGGCCACCCAGTAGTAATGCTCGCCGCCGCGGGCCTGCCGGTCGGCCGCAATGAACCGCGTCTGCTCCAACGCCCACGCATCGCCGAAATCGTAATCCCCACGCCGTTCCAGCAGGTAGTCCTCGCCGGTCACCATCCACCGATCCAGGTCCCACGGTTCTCCCAGCGTTTCGGTGACGAACGTGAACATCGGCTCGATGTCACCCCCCACCCGCATCGCATCCACGGCCGCCAGAAACTCCTCCACAATCGACCGCCACTCGATCCAGTGCGGGAGCAGAGCATTCCAGGTGTAGCTGACCCGGGAACGTGGCGCGTTCGGGTTCTGCGGCACGAATTGGCCGTGGTTCTCGATCCAACGCCGGTCCACCGGCGTGTCCTTGATCCGCTGCCCGCAGTGGGCGCACTCGTATCGGACGGTGTCCGCCAGCACGTCGAAACGCCACTTGCCCTCCGGCTTGGTGGCGTCATTGGAGTCCCATTTGAGTTGCTCGAACTTCAGCGGCTGAAGCTGCAGGCACTTCGGACACTCGAAATGCCATGCCCGCTGGTCCCCCGCCCGGAACGCGGTGTCCATGGCGTCGCCCTTGGTCCCCGGCGTCGAGATCAGGAACCGCCGCGAGTTCCAGAAGGACCGCGTCCGTTTGAGCACCATCTCCAGCCGGCCCGGCGGGTAGTTGCGGACCTCATCACAGAACAGCCACCGGATCGGCTTGGACTGGAGCCGCGCCTTCGATCCCGACCACCCCAGGTAGAACGGCATCCCGTCGAAGTTGAACCCTGTCAGCGTCGGTTCCGCCATCCGATCCTTCACCGGCCGGCAGGCATCGAACGTCGGCGTCAACCGGTCACGGGTGAAGTCCCTCAACTCGTCTTTCGTGGCCGTCACCCACATGGCGGGACCGGGGTCCTCGGAGATGGCCCAGCAAGCGCAGTTCATGACGGTCTGAGTCTTGGCGCTCTGGGCGGCACACTGGACGGCGATGTCGTGAACGGTGTTGTCGGAAAAATCCTCCATGACGGCCTTCACCCACGGAGAGGCATCGGCCCGCCACCGACCGGGCATCGGGGAAGTCTCATCAACCCGTACATGGTCCTCGCACCACCGCCACGGCGGACGCCGGTCGGCCGGTTTGCACGCGGAACAGAAGCCTTCAAGCAATGGATGCTGTCTCATACACTAAACGCGGGTTGCCTATCTTACCCCTTACCCGGCCCCGAAAACCTGCCTCGCACCGGTTCTCGCCCGCTCTCGGGCCAGTCTCGAACGCAGACGCGACGCAACAATGCCCCTCGGAACTGCCGAGGGGCGGGGTGGTAGTGATTCGGCGCCTACTTGGCGGCCATCAACTCGAATACGCGCTGGAAGAGCCGCGCCCGCCCGGTGATCCGCCGGACGATCTTCGC